>CBDBCV010000017.1:0-869630 GCA_965203455.1 Alphaproteobacteria bacterium | reverse complement strand
GCGCGGGCGTAGCCGCGGGTGGTGTCGGCGCTTCGATGGCCGAGCGCGTCGCGGATCACCTCCATATCCGCGCCCCGCTCGAGAAGATGCGTCGCCGCCGAGTGACGGAAGCTGTGGAAGCTGTGGCGGGGATCGATGCCGACCTTGTCGCGCGCCGCCCTGAAGGCGCGGTGCAGGGCCGCCACCGACAGGGGCTTGTCTGGCGAGACGCCGTAGAACAGCCAGCTCGCCGGCTGCGGCCAGATGTTCTTCCAGTAACCGCGCAGGTAATCGATGACGCCGTCCGGCAACGGCGCCATCCTCTCGGCGCCGCCCTTGCCGGACGGGATGTGCAGGCACTTCCTGTCCGAGGCGTTTGCGCTGTCGGGGACGGGTTGATTTACAAGGCGTTCACGGAGGTGCGAGATTTTGATACCCCGTGGTGGTCGTTGATATCCGGGGTTTCAGTTTCGCTGCGGCGGTCGTTTTGGCGATTTTCACCCCACGCCGCTGGTCGCGGCGTCTTGGCAGCGAGGTTTTCCTGCGGCGGCCTCGCGCGCCCTGATCGTGCGCATGAGATAGAAGGTGTCGCCATCGGGCCCTGGGGCCCTTGTTCCACCACCACCCCTGGTCGGGAGAACAGCGATGGCGACGGCGGCGAAGCTACCCTTTTCGTGGCGCGATGTCGAAGTCCTGCCGGACCTTGAACGGCTGCGCCTGGTTCTGGCGGTGCTTCCCGACGAGGAGATCGTGACGGCGCTTGAAGTGTGTCGCGGTCGGGGCCGTAACGACTACCCGGTGCGGGCGATGTGGCGGGCGCTGATCGCGGGGGTGGTGTTGCAACACGCCTCGATGCAGTCGCTGTTGCGGGAGCTGGGGCGCAACCCGGCGTTGCTGGAGATCTGCGGGTTCGACCCTCTGCCGTATCAGAGCGGGCCGGTGACGGTGCTTCACGACGGGCATGCGGTAACGCGCCCGGCGCGGGTTCGTTCGACGGCGCCGAGCCACTGGAACTTCTCGCGGTTTCTGGGGCGTGTTGTGCAGCTTGAGGACGAGCAGGGGCTGGTGTCCGCCATGATCGAGAGCCTGCGCGCCGCGCTGTTCGCCGCGTTGCCGGACTTCGGGCGTCATCTCGGCTACGACGGCAAGGCGATCGCGAGCCACTCGACGGGCCGGGTCGGCAAGGACGAGGACAAGACCTCGGACCCCGACGCCGACTGGGGCAAGCACGAGACGGGCGGGGTGGACGCCAGGACCGGCGCGGTGTGGAAGAAGGTGAAGTCGTGGTTCGGCTACGGGCTGCACCTGATCGCCGACACCGATTACGAGGTTCCGGTGGCCTTCGAGGTGACGCGCGCTTCGGCCTCGGAACCCAAGGTGCTGTCCGGGATGCTGGAGGAGCTGTTCGCAAGGGCGCCGGAGATCGCCGGGCGCTGCGCCGACTTCAGCGCCGACCGCGGTCTCGACGATGCCCGCCTGAAGGCGCGGCTGTGGGACCGGTGGACCGCCCGCCCGCTGATCGATACACGGCTGATGTGGCGGGTGGAGAAGCAGGAGCCGAGATACGATCCGGCGCAGCCGATCACGCGGCCGCTGTTCCCCGACCGCGCCGATGTCATCGTTCACGACGAGCGCGGCCGGGTGTCCTGCGTCTGTCCCGGGACCGGCGAGGTCCGCGCTATGGCGTTTCAGGGGTTCGAGGCTGATCGGGGCCGCTGCGGCACGCTCAAATACCGCTGCCCGGCAGCCGCCTTCGGCTTCGCCTGCGCCGGCAGCCGGGCCTGCCACCGGGCCGGCGGGGTCAAGCCCGGAGACTATGGCCGCATCCTGCGCATCGACCTCGACAGCCACGACCGGCGCATCTTCACCCCCACGCCCTGGGGCAGTCCGTCATGGCGGCGCGGCTACAACCGCCGCTCGGCCATGGAGCGGATCAACAGCCGCCTCGACAACAGCTTCAACTTCGAGACCCACTACATCCGAGGCCGCGCCAAGATGAAGACCCGCCTCGGCCTCGCCCTGGCGGTGATGATGGCGATGGCTCTCGCCCAGGCCCGCGCCGGCCGCCCCGAGCGCATGCGCTCCCTGGTCGGCGCCGTGCCGTATCTCGACACCGGCTGACCGCTCGTCTGCCTCCCGACAATCCTGCCCGATCCCGCCGCCCCAGGCAGAGGGGAAGCCACGCCCGCACGCCAGACAATCTTCCGGTAATCGTATTTGTCAGGCCCCGGAAGCCCGTATCATGCCCGGTGGGGAAGCGGGCCGGACGATATTCAACCGCCAAAATCGAACCGGCGACAGCCAAAAATCACCACAGCGCACATTTCTCCTGTCCGACTTGATGTCGCCGACCTTGACGGTCACGGTCTCGGAGACGCGGAGCCCGGCCGCGTAGGCGGTGACGAAGGCGGCGCGATGGCGGAGGTCGGGCGTGGCGAGAATCAGGCGCTCGACCTCCTGCTCCGTCATGTGGCGCGGCAGCATGTGGGGCTTCTTGCGATTGCGCAGCCCGGCCACGCGGTCGGGGCAGCCCAGCGTCTCGACATACAGGAACCTGAGGGCCGACAGCGTGGCATTGGTTGTCGCCGCACTGAGGCCCCGGTCGATCAGCCTCAGCACCCAGGCGCGCAGCTGGTCGGCATCGAGATCGGCCGGCGAGGCCTTGTAGTGCTGAGCCAGCCGCCTGATCTCGAAGAGGTAGGAGTACTGCGTGCTCTCCGCCAGGTTGGCGATACGCATCTGCTCGATCATGCGTTGGCGGAGCGGGCTGCCCTGCGCCCGGTCGTGCGCTCTTGCAGTCATCATCGATCTCCCGGGATGACGACAGCGCGCCGCCGGTCCGTTCCGGCGACGGACCATCGAAGAGATCGATGCTAAACCGAGGACAGCCGCCGGACGCAGAAACCGGCACCAAACCCCACCATCACATCAAATTGTCAGAAAAGACCGAGACCGCGAAAGCGACAACTGCGCGAAGCGCCTTCGTTCAATCCGGCTTGAATGTCTTCGATCCGGCTGTTGCCGCGCCAATGCCGCTTGGTCGGGAAGTTGATGATGTAGCGGGGATTGGTGAACTGGCGTGTCTCGAACACGAACATGCGGCCGGGCCGCACCTCGCCCCGCGCACAGGCCTCGGCGTAGACGCGGAAGTTCTCCGGGAACGCCTTCTTGAATTGAAGCGCGATCCCGCGCCCCATGATGCCGACGCAGTTGACCGTGTTAACCAGGGCCTCGGCGTCTTCAGCAAGGATGTCGCCGATCTTGAAGCGGATCATCGGTGCCGCCTCCGTGTCATCAATAGTACCACCCTCGCTCAATCGTGACAGTCGGCCGGTGAGCAGCCGAACTCATTGCTTTCACGGCCTTGTTCCGAGTATCCGCGTTGCGCGTTCCGACGTGCCGAATCAGAGTCCACGGGACCGATCTCTCGACGAGGAACTCTGCCTGCTTGCCTTCCTTGCAGGCCTGCCAACCCCTCGCCCGGATAGCGCTCCAGTCGATCTCGTCCAGCTGCGCCAGATCGCACCTGTCCTTGAAATAGCCGGAGCCCGCGTTCGAGAGGGTGAAGGCCCAGCGGAGGTCGTGCTGGTCGGCCCAGTCCACCGTCTCCCCGAGATCGGCCTCCAGATGCACGATGGGGCCTTGGCCGCCGCGGTAATCGAGTTCGGGATGATTGGCCATGTGGATCAGGTAGAGCATGACGGAGCGCGGGCAGAAGTAGAACGGCACGCACTCCCCCACGTTCAGCCCGGGGCGGCACTTCACCGGATTGGTCAGGCATCTCCGCTTGATCGTGCTCATGCCGATGGCCGTTCCGGGCCGCGCCTGCCGCTGGACTTCCGCATCCGACCAGAGGCAGCCGTCCGCGGCGATCGAAGCCAGCCGGTCCACATGGACGATGTGGTAGATCTTCGGGTCGGGCGGCGGCATTGTCAGCCCACTATCGGCGCGCGCGGCAGGCTGACGGTGAACACGCTGCCGACGCCGAGCTCGCTCTCGATGGCGAGCCCGCCCCGGTGGCGGTTGACGATGTGCTTGACGATCGCGAGTCCGAGGCCGGTGCCGCCCATCTCGCGTGAGCGCGCCGAATCCACCCGGTAGAACCGCTCCGTCAGCCGCTGGAGGTGTTCTGGCGGGATGCCCTCGCCCTCGTCCTTCACCGCGATCCGCACGGTGTCGATCCCCTGCGTCCGGTCCGCCGGGCCCGGCATCGTGCCGTCGCCGATGGCGATCCGGACCGACGAGCCTTCCGCGCCGTACTTGATCGCGTTGTCGATCAGGTTCTGGAAGAGCTGGGTCAGCTCGTCCCGGTCGCCGATAACGGACGGTTCGGCGATATCGCCGTCGATCGACATGTCGATGCGGCGCGACCGCGCCGCGAATTGCAGGGAATCCACGACCGGCGGTATCACCGAAGACAGCGGAACCGCCGCCGATGGCGGGAAATGCTCGTTGAGCTCGATGCTGGAAAGCGACAGGAGATCGTTCACCAGCCGGCTCATCCGCTCCGCCTGCGCGTTCATCATCTCGAGGAACCGCTCCGACGCCGCCATGTCCTGTCGGGCCGGGCCGCGCAGCGTCTCGATGCACCCGAGCAGCACCGAGATCGGGGTTCTCAACTCGTGGCTCGCGTTGGCGACGAAATCCGCCCGGGTCCGGCCGTGGCGCCGGATCGCGGTCACGTCGCTCACCGCGATCAGGGCGACCGTCCCGTCCGGCGCGGGTTCCGGCAGCGCGGCGATGCGGGCGGCCAGTTCCAGATCGGAGCCCGCGATCCGGAAGTCGACTTCCTCCGGATCGCCGGTGGCGATGACCCGTTCCGCGGCTTCGAGGACGCCCGGATCGCGGACCGCGGCGACCAGATCGGCGCCCGCCGGATCCACGCCGAGGATCGCCGTCGTGCCTTGCGAGGCGCGCACGATCCGCCGTTCCCCGTCGATCGCGATCACCGGGTCGGGCAGGTTGTCCAGCACGGCCTCGGCCGACGCGCCGCTCGCCGCGAGGTCTCCCAGCTTCTGGTGCAGCGCCGCCGTCGAATCCGCGAACGCGGAGGCCAGCCTGCGGGACGCCAGCGGAGATTCGAGATGCAGTCTTTCCGGCGCGCTGTTGGCGTCGATGCGGTTCAGACGGCCGACGAACAGCGCGAGCCCCGACAGATGCCCCCTGACCGGCACCCAGAGCGCGGCCACCGCGATGACGGCCGCGAGGGCTGCCGTGTCGAGCGCGATTTCACCGATCAGAGCGAGGATCAGCAGCAACCCGACGAACGGCCCGGCGAGAACCGCGAGCGCCCAGTAGAGCGCGCGCCTGGGTACCTGGTGGCTGTCCATATCCTCGCCCGGCCGGTCCGGCCCGTCGCCCCGGAGGTGGGCGCGATGCTAACGATTCCGGTGGGCGCCTCCAAGCCGCGCGTCTGGTTGGCCCGCGGCGAGCCGTGATAGGTTTCCGGATGCCCGAGACCCACCTGGCCGCGGAACCCGGGGAGAAAAACCCGCGCTCCGCCGCGACGCCGATGATGGCGCAATACCTCGCCGTCAAGGAGGCCAATCCGGGATGCCTCCTGTTCTACCGGATGGGCGATTTCTACGAGCTGTTCTTCGAGGACGCGGTCGCGGCGGCAAAGGCGCTCGACATCACGCTGACCCGCCGCGGGCACCACCGGGGCGAGGACGTGCCGATGTGCGGAGTGCCGGTCCACGCCGCCGAGAGCTATCTGGAACGCCTCATCCGCAAGGGTTTTCGGGTCGCCGTCTGCGAGCAGACCGAGGACCCCGCCCAGGCGCGCAAGCGCGGCGCCAAATCCGTCGTCGCCCGCGAGGTCGTCAGGGTGGTGACGCCCGGGACGCTGACCGAGGATTCCCTGCTCGAAGCGCGCAGCCACAACTTCCTCGCCGCGCTCGCCGAGGCCGAAGGGGTGCTCGGCTTCGCCTGGATCGACATTTCGACCGGCGCCTTCCAGGCCCAGCCGCTCGATCCCGGCATGGTCGGCGAGGCGATGGCGCGGGTCGATCCGGGCGAGCTGATCCTGTCCGACCGGCTCTGGGCGCGCGCGGATATCGGTGCCGCGCTCGAAGGCTGGGGCGGGCTGCCCACCCCCCTGCCGGGCGCGCGTTTCGACAGCGTTTCGGGCAGGCGCCGGCTCGAATCCCATTACGGCGTCCGTTCCCTCGATGCCTTCGGCGCCTTCTCCCGCGCCGAAATCGCCGCCTGCGGCGCGGCTCTCGACTATGTCGCGCTGACCCAGCAGGGCCGCCTTCCGCGCATCGATCCGCCGCGCCGGCTGGGGCCGGGCTCGGCGATGGAGATCGATGCGGCGACCAGACGCAATCTGGAGATAACGCGGTCGCTTTCCGGCGAACGCGCGGGTTCGCTGCTCGCCGTCGTCGACCTCACCGTTACTGGCGCGGGCGCCCGCGCGCTCGCCGAGCGTCTCGGCGCGCCCTCCACCGATTGCGAGACCATCGCCCGCCGTCTCGATGCGGTGGAGCACTTCGTCTCGGACGAAGCGCTGCGGTCGGGCTGCCGCGAAATCCTCGCCGCCTGTCCGGATCTGCAACGCGCGACGACGCGTCTCGCGCTCGGCCGGGGCGGGCCGCGCGATCTGGCGGCGGTCGGCGAAGCGCTGTCGCGCGCCCGGGACCTGTCCGGGCGGATCGGCGGCGGGTCCGCCGCTTCCCCGGCGGAGGTCGAGAGCGGGGCGGCGGACCTTGTCGGACACGATGCGACGATCTCGGTCCTCGACGAGGCGCTGGGTCCCGACCTTCCGCTGCTCGCCCGCGATGGCGGCTTCGTGGCGGCCGGCTACGATGCGGCGCTCGACGAGCTCCGTGAGCTCCGCGACGGCAGCCGGCGGCTGATCGCCGATCTCCAGAAGCGCTACGTCGACGAAACCGGCATCGCCTCGCTCAAGATCCGCCACAACAACGTGCTGGGCTATTTCGTCGAGGTGACGCCGACCCACGAAGCGGCGATCGCGGCGCACCAGGACTTCATTCATCGCCAGACGCTCGCCAGCGCGCGGCGCTACAGCACGGTCGCGCTCGCCGAGCTCGAGCAGAAGCTCGCCACCGCCTCGGACAAGGCGCTGGCCCGGGAGCTCGACATCTTCGAGGCGCTTTCCGACAGGGTGACCGCGTCCGGGGAGGCGATCGCCCGGACCGCGACCGCGCTCGCCGGGATCGACGTGACGGCGGCACTCGCCGAGCTCGCGGTCCGGCGCCGCTACGTCCGCCCGGCGGTCGACGACAGCCTGGACTTCGCGGTCGCCGGCGCGCGCCACCCGGTGGTGGAGTCGTTTCTCGAGCGCGATGCCGAATCCGCCTTCGTTCCCAACGACTGCGACCTCGGTCCGGACCGGCGCCTGTGGCTGGTGACCGGGCCCAACATGGCGGGCAAGTCGACCTTCCTCCGTCAGAACGCGCTGATCGCCATCCTCGCGCAGATCGGCTCCTTCGTGCCGGCCGAGTCGGCGCGGATCGGCATCGTCGACCGGCTGTTCTCGCGCGTCGGCGCGGCCGACGATCTGGCGCGCGGGCGCTCCACCTTCATGGTCGAGATGGTCGAGACCGCGGCGATCCTCAACCAGGCGGGACCGCGGGGGCTCGTCATCCTCGACGAGATCGGCCGCGGCACGGCCACTTTCGACGGTCTTTCCATCGCCTGGGCGACGCTCGAGCATCTGCACGAGGTCAACCGGGCGAGGGCGCTGTTCGCGACCCATTTCCACGAATTGACCGCGCTCAAGGGACGTCTGGAGGCGCTCAAATGCGTCACCATGCGGGTCAAGGAATGGCAGTCGGAGATCGTCTTCCTGCACGAGGTGGTGCCGGGCTCCGCGAGCCAGTCCTACGGGATCCACGTCGCGCGGCTCGCCGGGCTGCCCGAGGGAGCCCTTTCGCGGGCGGAGGCGGTGCTGCGGACGCTGGAAACGGGAGAGCAGTCGGGATCGCTCGCCCGGCTCGGCGACGACCTGCCGCTGTTCTCGGCGGCGGTCCCGCCCGCGCCCGCCCCTCCCTCGGCGGTCGAAGAGGCGCTCGCGGCCGTCAACCCCGACGAGATCACGCCCCGCGAGGCTCTCGACCTGATCTACCGGATACGGTCGATGCTCTAGCCGAGGGTATCGGAAAGATACCGTCCGCATCCGAACGCGCTATAGTCCGGCCATGACACGGATTTCGCGGCAACGGGCGATCGTCGACCGGGGCGCCCTCAACGCCGAACTCGATGCGCTGCTCGCGGCCGGCGCGCAGCGGCGCGACGCGCTCGCCGTTCTCAAGCGCGCCCTGGAGGACGGAAGGGCGGAAATCCGGGGCCGGTTCGAGGCCGCGCCGGGAGGCGGCCCGTCGGCCCTCAGGGAACAGTCCTTTCTGATCGATCAGACGATCCTCGCGATTTACGACCTCGCCGCCAACCGGGTGTATCGCGCGTCCAACCCGACCGCCGGCGAGCATCTTTGCATAACCGCCGTCGGCGGTTACGGGCGCGGCGAGCTGGCCCCTTATTCCGACGTCGATCTCCTGTTCGTGCTGCCCTTCAAGAGCACGCCCCGCAACGAGCAGGTCATCGAATACATCCTCTACATGCTGTGGGATCTCGGCCTCAAGGTCGGGCACGCGACCCGGTCGATCCAGGACTGCGTACGGCTCTCCCGGAAAGACCTGACGATCCGCACGTCGATCCTGGAGGCGCGTTACGTCTGGGGAGAGAAGCGGCTTTTCGACCAGCTGCGGACCCGGTTCCGCAAGGAGGTGGTGAAGGGGACGGAACGCGCCTTCGTCGAGGCCAAGCTCGCCGAACGCGACGAGCGCCACGACCGTATGGGCGGTTCGCGCTACGTGCTGGAGCCCAACGTCAAGGACGGCAAGGGCGGCCTGCGCGACCTGCACACGCTGTTCTGGATCGCCAAGTATCTCTACCCGGTGCGCGAGGTCGCGGACCTGGTCGATCACGAGGTGCTGCGCGCGGGCGAAGCCGCCCGGTTCGACAAGGCGCACAGATTCCTGTCGACGGTCCGCTGCCAGCTTCACTATCTGGCGGGGCGCGGCGACGACCGCCTCACCTTCGACCGGCAGCCCGAGATGGGCGAGCTGCTCCGCTACAAGGATCACGCCGGGGCGCGCGGCGTCGAGCGCTTCATGAAGCACTACTATCTGACGGCGAAGGAGGTCGGCGACCTGACCGGGATCTTCTGCGCCGCGCTCGAAATCGAGCAGAGCAGGCGCTCGCGCTTCGCCCGGCCGCGGTTCAGCCTGCTGCAGCGCGCGCCCGACGGGCTGGCGATCGAGAACGGCCGGCTCGCGCTCGCCCGCGGCGCCACGTTCGCCGACCGGCCGATCGACATCCTGCGCCTGTTCCATACTTCGCAGGACCGCGAAATCGACATCCACCCGCGCGTATTGCGCGCGATGACCCGGAACCTGCGGCTGGTCGACGGGCTGCGCGACGACCCGGAAGCGAACCGGCTGTTCCTCGACATGCTGACCTCGCCCAAGGACCCCGAGCGGGTGCTGCGGCAGCTCAACGAGGCCGGAGTGTTCGGCCGTTTCGTCCCGGATTTCGGCCGGGTCGTGGCCCAGATGCAGCACGACATGTATCACGTGTTCACCGTCGACGAGCACACGATCATGGCGATCGGCATCCTGCGCGGGATCGAGGACGGCGTGTTCGCCGAGGAAATGCCGATCGCCACCGAGGTCGTGAAGACGGTGCAATCCCGCCGGGCCCTTTACATGGCCGTGCTGCTTCACGATATCGGCAAGGGGCGCGGCGGCGATCACTCGGAAATCGGCGAGCAGGTGGCGCTGCGGCTCTGCCCGCGCGTCGGGCTGAGCCCCGAGGAGACCGAGACCGTCGCCTGGCTTGTCCGCTACCACCTCGCGATGAGCAACACCGCGTTCCGGCGCGACGTGAACGATCCGAAGACGGTCAGCGATTTCGTCGGCACGGTGAAGTCGCTGGAACGGCTGCGCCTGCTGCTGGTACTGACGGTCGCCGACATTCGCGCGGTCGGCCCCGGCGTGTGGAACGCGTGGAAGGCGGCGCTGCTGCGCGACCTCTATTACGCGGCCGAAGAGGCGATCACCGGCGGCATGGCCGCGGCGGGGGGCGGACGCCGGATCGAGCAGGCCAAGGCCGCGCTCGCCTCCGCGCTCGAGGATTTCGAGCCGCGGGAGATCGAGGCGCATCTCGAAAGCGGCTATCCCGCCTACTGGCTCTCGCATCCCACGGAGACCCATGCCCGGCATGCCCGCCTGGTGCGCGAATCGAGAGGATCGGAGACGCCGCTCAGGATAGACATGCGCACCGACGGCTACCGGCAGGCGACCGAGGTGACCGTCTACGCGCCCGACCATGCCGGCCTGTTTTCCAATATCGCCGGCGCCATCGCGGTCTCCGGCGGCAATATCGTCGATGCGAAGATCTTCACCATGGCCGACGGTATGGCGCTCGACACGTTCTGGGTTCAGGGCCGCCGCGACGAGCCGATCGGCGGCCCGGACCGGCTCGCCCGGCTGCGGACGAACATCGAACAGGCGGTCACCGGGCGGATGCGGCCGATGCGCGAGATCGAGGACATGATCCGCAAGGAAGGCGAAAGGCGCGACAGCGTGTTCACCGTCGAGCCCAGGGTGATCATCGATAACGCGGCGAGCGCGACCCACACGGTCGTCGAGGTCAACGGCCGCGACCGGCCCGGCCTGCTCTACGCGCTGACCCGCGCGCTGAGCGCGGAGGACGTGCAGATCGGCAGCGCCCAGATCGCCACCTACGGCGAGTCCGCCGTGGACGTGTTCTATATCAAGGACCTGTTCGGGCTGAAGATCGAGCACGAGGCGAAGCTCGAAAGGATCCGCAAGGCGCTGCTCGAAGCGCTGTCGTCGATCGCCGCGGTCGCCGGAGAGACCGCCGGCCCGACCGGGCATGAGGCCGCCGCGCCGGCCGGACCGTGAGCCCGCGCCCGCCGCGCGCGGCCCGCCGGGACGCCGCATGAGACTCCTGAGCGCCATCGCCACCGTCGGCGGCTACACGATGGCGAGCCGCGCGCTCGGTTTCGTCCGCGACATCCTGATCGCCGCCCTGCTCGGCGCCGGCCCGGTGGCGGACGCGTTCTTCGTCGCCTTCAAGCTGCCCAACTTCTTCCGCAGGCTGTTCGCCGAGGGCGCTTTCTCCGCCGCCTTCGTGCCGCTCTTTACCCGGGTGCTCACCGAGGACGGCGCCGACGCGGCACGCCGGTTCAGCGAACGGGTGCTTTCGGTGCTCACCGTGGTGCTGCTCGTCTTCTGCACGGCGATGCAGATCGCGATGCCCTGGGCGATGTATCTCTTCGCGCCCGGGTTCGCTTCCGATCCGGCCAAGTTCGACCTCGCCGTCGAGCTCGCCCGGATCGCCTTTCCCTACCTGCTCTTCATCTCGCTGGTCTCCCAGCTCGGTGGGGTGCTCAACGCGCTCGACCGGTTCGCGGCGGCGGCGGCGGCGCCGATCCTGCTCAATCTCAGCCTCATCCTGTGCCTGATCGGGCTCGCGCCGATGCTGGAGACGCCGGGCCATGCGCTCGCCTGGGGGGTGTTCGCGGCCGGCGTCATCCAGTTCCTCTGGTTGATCGAGTCCTGCCGCCGCGCGGGCATGGTCTTCCGTCTTCCCCGTCCGCGCCTTACCCCCGCCGTCAGGCGGCTCGCGGCGAAGATCCTGCCCGGCGCGATCGGCGCCGGGGTGCAGCAGATAAACCTGGTGATCGGGGTGATCCTCGCCTCGCTGCTCCCGACCGGGGCGGTCTCCTACCTCTACTATGCCGACCGGGTCTACCAGCTCCCCCTCGGCGTCATCGGGATCGCGGTCGGGACCGCGCTCCTGCCGCTGCTCTCGCGCCAGATCCGCGAGGGCGACGAGGCCGGCGGCCGCGAGAGCTTCAACCGGGCGCTCGAGTTCTCGCTGCTGCTCACCCTGCCCGCGGCGGCGGCGCTCATGGCGATGCCGGGGCCCATCGTCGCCGTGCTCTTCGAGCGCGGCGCGTTCGACGCCGGCGCGACCGCGGCGACGGCCGCGGCGCTGGCCGCCTTCGCCGCGGGCCTCCCCGCTTTCGTCCTCGTCAAGGTGCTGGCGCCCGCCTTCTTCGCGCGCGAGGACGTGACGACGCCGGTCAAGATCGCCGGCGTTTCGGTCGCCGCCAATATCGCCCTCAGCATCGCCCTGCTCGGCCCCCTGCAGCATGTCGGGCTCGCTCTCGCCATGTCCGCCGCATCGTGGCTCAACGCGTTCCTGCTCGCCTTCGTCCTGCGCCGGCGCGGACAGTTCGCCGTCGACCGCCGCTTGCGGACGCGCTTCTTGCGCATCGTCCTGGCGACGGCCGCGATGACCGCAATCCTGCTCGCGGGCATCGAGGCCCTGGCTTCCTCGTTGGCGGGCACCCCGCTCGAGCGGGGGCTCGCGCTCGTGCTTCTGATCGTCGCCGGCAAGGCGGCTTATGCGGCCGCCGCGTTCGCCCTCGGCGCGGCGGAAATTGCCGAAATTCGCGGCGCCCTCGCCCGGCGTAAGACTTGACCCCTTCCGTGGATGGGGGGATAACCCCGCCCTTCCCGCCACATGCAGGTCTGGAGTTCGGGCCTTGATGCGAATCTTTTCCGGCGTCCAGCCGAGCGGCAACCTGCATCTCGGAAACTATCTCGGCGCCATCCGCAACTTCGTCCGCCTGCAGGACGGCAACGAGTGCATCTACTGCGTGGTCGACCTGCACGCGATCACGGTCTGGCAGGACCCGGCCGAGCTTGCCCGCAACACCCGCGAATGCGCGGCGACGTTCATGGCCGCCGGCATCGACCCGGAACGCAGCATCATCTTCAACCAGAGCCGCGTCGCCGCCCACGCCAGGCTGGCCTGGGTGTTCAACTGCGTCGCGCGCCTCGGCTGGCTCAACAGGATGACCCAGTTCAAGGAAAAGGCCGGCAAGCAGCGCGAGAACGCGAGTGTCGGGCTCTACGTCTACCCCAGCCTGATGGCCGCCGACATCCTGGCCTACAAGGCGACCCACGTGCCCGTCGGGGAGGATCAGAAGCAGCATCTCGAGCTCACCCGCGACATCGCGCAGAAGTTCAACCACGACTTCGGGACCGAGGTCTTTCCGCTGATCGAGCCGCTGATCTTCGGCGAGGCCACCCGCGTGATGAGCTTGCGCGACGGGACTTCCAAGATGAGCAAGTCCGACGGCTCGGACGCCTCCCGCATCAACCTGACCGACGACGCCGACACGATCGCGCACAAGATCCGCCGCGCGCGGACCGATCCCGAACCCCTGCCCGAGACGCCCGACGGTCTTGCCGGGCGCGCGGAGGCGGCGAATCTCGTGGGCATCTTCGCCGCGCTCGCCGACCGCACCGCCGCCGAGGTTCTCGACGAGTATGGCGGCCGCGGCTTCGCCGAATTCAAGCCGGCGCTCGCCGACCTCGCCGTCGAGGTCCTGTCCCCCGTCGCGGCCGAATTGCGGCGGCTGATGGACGACCCGGCCCATGTCGACTCGGTGCTCGCCTCCGGCGCCGAGCGGGCCGCCGCGATCGCCGATCCGGTTCTCGACGAGGTCCACCAGGCCGTCGGCCTCGCCGCCCGGTGAGCCTGGTGCGCTGAGGCCGGGCGATGCAAATCTACCTGCCCATCGCGGAAGTCTCGGTCAACGTCGCGCTGCTTCTGGGGTTGGGCGGAGGCGTCGGCTTTCTCTCGGGATTGTTCGGGGTGGGCGGCGGATTCCTGATGACGCCGCTGCTCATCTTCATCGGCATCCCGCCGGCGGTCGCCGTCGCGACCGAGGCCAACCAGGTCGTGGCCGCCTCGGTCTCCGGCGCGCTCGCCCATTGGCGGCGGCGCAACGTCGACGTCAAGATGGGGCTGGTGCTTCTCGCCGGCGGCTTTGTCGGATCCAGCCTCGGCGTCTGGCTGTTCACCCTGCTGCGCGGGATCGGCCAGATCGATTTCGTGATCTCCGTCTCCTACGTCGTGTTTCTCGGCATCATCGGCGTGTTGATGGTGGTCGAGAGCGTCCGCGCCTGGCAGCGCCAGCGCAACCCGGCGGCGCCGCGAAAGAGACTCCACCAGCATTACTGGGTCCACGGTTTGCCGCTGAAGATGCGGTTCCGCACCTCCAAGCTCTACATCAGCGCGCTTCTGCCGTTCTCGATCGGCCTTTTCGTCGGCGTGCTGGCCGCCATCATGGGCGTCGGCGGCGGGTTCGTGATGGTGCCGGCGATGATCTACCTGCTCGGAATGCCGACCTCCATCGTCGTCGGGACTTCGCTGTTCCAGATCGTGTTCGTCACCGCCAACGTCACGCTCCTCCAGGCGATCAACAACCAGACGGTCGACATCGTTCTCGCGCTCTTCCTTCTGATCGGCGGCGTCATCGGCGCCCAGATCGGCGCCCGGGTCTCGGGCAGGCTGCGCGGCGAGCAGCTGCGGATTTTGCTCGGCCTGATCGTCCTCGCTGTCTGCGTGCGCGTCGCATGGGGGCTGGTCGCTACGCCTGAGGACATGTTCGCGCTCGGCGTGCCGGGAGGACGGGAATGAGGACGGCCCGCGGCTCCGTGTTGCTGTTTGCCGCCGCGCTGTTCGCGCTCGCGGCCTCGCCCGCCCGTCCGGCCGAGAAGCTGCTGGTCGATCTTTCCGACGACGAGATCGCGATCACCACCGGCTTCACCGGGACCGAGCTGCTGCTGTTCGGCACCAAGGAGCAACGGGGCGATGTCGTGGTCGTGCTGCGCGGTCCGGAGCGCGACGCCGTCGTGCGGCGGCGCGAGCGCGTCGCCGGCGTATGGGTCAACGGCGCGTCGGTGATCTTTCGCGGCGTGCCCGCCTATTACCGTGTGGCCTCCAGCCGGCCTCTGGAGGATATCGCGCCGCCCGAAATCCTGTCCGCGAACGGCATTGCCGCCGGCACGCTCGACCTCGCCGGCACGACCGACGTGCCGGCGGCGCGGAGGGCGCCGTTCCGGGACGGGCTGATCCGGAACAAGACCCGACAGGGTCTCTACGGCTACGAGCCCCGCGGCGTCGCGATCCGGGACGACCGCCTGTTCCGGACCACGGCAACTTTCCCGGCGAACGTGCCGACCGGTCCCTACCGGGTGAGCGTCTATCTTTTCGACCGTGGTAAGCTGGCGGCGCAAAGGGAGTCCACGCTGGTCGTGAGGAAGGTCGGGCTGGGCGCGGATATCTTCGCCTTCGCCCACCGGCAGGGGGCGTTGTACGGCGTTATCGCGATCGTGGTCGCGGTGTTCGCCGGATGGCTGGCCGGTGTCGTCTTCCGGCGGTGACGGGAACGGGGGAATGACCGACCAACGGGATTCGGGCGGCGGCTCCGCCGAAGCGGCGGCCGAACGGGAGCGGGTCTTCCTGTGCGTCGTCGATTCCAGCGACGAGGTGCGGGTGGCGCTGCGCTTCGCCGCGCTCAGGGCCCAGCGCTCGGGCGGCCGTGTGGCGCTGCTCTACGTCATCGAACCCGGCGACTTCCAGCACTGGATGTCGGTGGCGGAAAAGATGCGGGAGGAGCGGAGGGAGGAGGCCGAGCAGGTGCTCCAGGAGCATGCGGCCCAGGTCGTCGCCATCACCGGCCGCACGCCGATTTTCCACGTCCGCGAAGGGGAGCCGAGGGACGCGATCGTCCAGCTGATCGAAGAGGAGCCGGCAATCTCCATCCTGGTGCTCGGCGCCGGCACCGACAAGAAAGGCCCCGGGCCGCTGGTGTCCTCGATCGCCGGCCGGTTTTCGGGCAAGTTTCCTGTCCCGATCACCGTCGTCCCCGGCACCTTGAGCGACGAACAACTCGACGGGCTGGCCTGAGGGAAAGAGTTAGGAGCTTATATCGATTACTTGACAGGAGCGGGGCTGACAGGCGTTCCGGGCAGCGCCGGGGCGCATTCGGGTCCCGGCGGGCCGTTCCTCCCCGTCATGGTCGGCGAAGGCCGACCATCCACGAGTTTTTGCGGCGCCGGAAACGAAAAACAAATCGTGGATGGTCGGCCTTCGCCGACCATGACGGGGGGGAGTCTGGGCGGTTTCCATGCCCGCCGCGACGCGACGGCGTCCCCGGCCCCGATCCGCGCCCGACAGCCGGCCGTCAAGTAATCGATATAAGCCCCAAGAGTTATCCACAGGCATCCTTGACCAATTCGGGTAAATCCCCACCTAATTCTCCCGAAACCGAACTCCACCAATGCTGGAAAACCGGGCCGCCGAACGCGGTCGCTTGCCGAAGAGAGCAGGGGTGTTGGAAGCTTTGCATTTCCGGCGCATTGCCGCCCGCGCGTCGATCGTCGGCCTGTCGGTCCTTGCGGCCGCGTCGCCGGCGTTCGCGGAGACCCGGAGCGGCGCCGGCGGCGAGAGCTACCGGTTGTCCAGTCTCGACGGGCCCGCCGCCTCTCCCGGGCGGACGACATCGTCGGTTTCCGGCACCACGGTCGAAGCGCTGGAAGCGCTTTTCGCGCATATCGGTTACCACCTCGACGGGGTCAGGAAGCGTGGGATCGTGCCGCGGCTTCTGGTTCGCGAAATGCCCGGCGACCTGCCCGCTCTGCTCGACGTGGAGCGGCGCAAGGCGATCTTCATCCGGATAGCGCTGCCCCTGATACTCGCGACCAACGAGGCGATCGCGCGCGACCGGGCGCGGATCGAGCGGCTTCGGACGGCGCGCGACCGGAACGGGCCGCTTTCGGTCGAGGATGTCCGGTGGCTCTGGCAGACCTTCGTTGCCTACAAGGTGGAGCCGTTCGACTTCGACGAACTGTTGCGCCGGGTCGACATCGTTCCGCCCTCGGTCGCGATCGCCCAGGCCGCCGAAGAGTCCGGCTGGGGAACCTCCCGCTTCGTCCGCCACGGAAACGCCCTCTTCGGCGAGCGGATATATCGAGGCACGGAGGGGATGGTCCCCAGCCGCATTTCCAAGGGCCACAGATTCCGGGTGCGAAGCTTCGGGCAGTTGTTCACCGCCGTGGTCGCCTACGCCTCCAACCTCAACACCCACCCCGCTTACCGGGCCTTCCGGGCCGCGCGCAGCGCGATGCGGGTGGACAAGCGCCGCTTCGATGCGCTCGTCCTGGCGGCTGGCCTCGAGGCGTATTCGGAGCGGAGGCAAGCCTATATTGCCACCCTGCGCGCGATTATCCGGACCAACGGGCTCACCGAGTTCGACCGTCTCCGGCTCGATTCCGGACGCCCCAGGTTTGCGGAGGCCCCGGCCGGCGATCCTCTCCGCGTTTCCAACTAGGGACGCGGCACCAGGAACTGGGTGCCGTACCAGCGCCAGCGGCCCTGTCTGGCCGGCATCGTGCAATTGAGGCGCGGACGGCCGGCCGGGAAGGCGTTGTCGAACCTCAGTTCGACGCGCGCCCGGCCGATGCGCTCCATTCGCACCTTACCCTGACCGGAGATATAGCAGGTCAGCAGGTCGATATGGGGCAACGCCTGACCGGTCACCGTGAACCCCACGATGGGGGGATTGCGGCCGGGCCCGAGAAAAGGTTCGGACGGCGTGACGTCCACGACCTCCAGCGGCAGCGCGCCGGCGGCCAGCCGGAAGCGTTCCGCGCCGCCGTGGACCTCGTTCATCGGAAAGCGCGGCAGGAAATGGAACGGAGATCCCGGGTGAAGCACGCCTGAATGCTGGCCGAACGCCGCTTCCAACCCGGCTTCCTCCACCGCCGCCCGCGCCGCCCGGGACATGGCTCCGTAGGGATAGGCAAAGACTTGCGGCCGCTGCCCCAGCTCCGCTTCCAGGCGTTGCATCGCTCTTGCGATGTCGCGGTCGTTGGCATCGCGCCCGAGGAGCGGCATCAGCCGGTGCGACGCGGTCTGGGCTCCCACGGTCGCCCCGTCGCGGGCGATTTCACGGACCTGATCCCATGTCATGTAGCCGTCGCTGCCGTCGTCGATCGTGTCGGTAGCGATGAACAGGGTGAACGGGAGACCGCCCTCGCGCAGTCGCGGCCAAGCATCGGTATAGAAGGAGCGGAACCCGCCGTCGAAGCTCAGCCCGATCGTGCGGTCCGGCAGGACCCGCCCCGCCTTGAGCGCGGTCAGGATTTCGGGCACGGGTATGACGTTGAGGCCGCGTTCGACGATCACCCGGAGATGAGCGTCGAACTGATCGAGACGGATGTTCGTGGAGGATGCGCTCGGTTCGCCGACCCGCTGATACATGAGGACGACGGCGGAGGCGGCGCTCGCCGTGACCGGGCCGAGAACGACGGGTAGCGCGGCGAGCGCGCCCAGGATCCGTCCTCGAAGACGATCTTGCTTGCCGAAAGGCATGCGACCGGCCACCGTCCAAGCCTCGACCGATTCGGATGTTGCGCGCTTGCAAGCCGGCCGGCAAGGGTCAACCCGAACCGCGACCCGCCTCACATCATGGGTTTCGGCAGATCGGCGTCGCCCCGCAGCGGGTACGAGCGCGCCTCGAACAGCTGATAGTGCCACCATTCGTTGCGGTAGAAATCCCATCCCGCGGCGGTCATCAAACCCAGCAGGACGAACCGGTTGCGCTGGGCCTTCGCGTCGATGTCGGTGCAGCCGTGGTGGGACAGAGGCGTGAAGGCGTCGAATGCCGTACCCATGGAAAGCGGCATACCGTCGCCGTCCAGCAGGGTCAGGTCGACCGCAACGCCGCGCGAGTGCGGGGATCCCTTGCGCGGGTCGGCGAGGAATTCCGGGTCGGGCGTGTGCTCCCAAAGAGCCTGTTGGGCTTCCCGGGGACGGAACGCGTCGAAAATACATATCCCGAGCCCGATGCCGCGCGCGAGATCGACCGTCCGACGAAGCGCCTCCGCGGCATCGCTGTGCAGGTAGCATGCCGCCCGCGCGTACACCGGCCGTCCGGTGAAGTTGCGGTCGGTCGCATAGGCGATGTCGAGCGTGACGTCGAACGCCTCCGGCGTGATCTCTACCAGGGTCATGCGGCCCGCCCCCGCTTGGACGGCGCCACAATAGGGATGCCCCCATCCCGGCTCAATCGGGCCTGCGCGCTGCGGCGCCCGACGGAACGCGGATTTCCGGCTACGCCCGTCGGGCGGGCGCGGTATCCTGCGACCGCATCGTTTACCACCCCTTTGTCGCCGCGATGCGGAGCGATCCGCGAGACGGCGCGGATGTCCCCGGACCGGACCGAAGATGCGTGCCGCAAGTCGAACCGGCGGATCGAGATCGATACCGCTCCTGCTCGCGATAGACTGCGCCGGCCCCCGATGTTCGGTCGCGCTGGCCGTGTCGGGTAAAATCGAGGCTTCCCGGTCCGTCCCTCTCGCCCGGGGTCACGCGGAAGTCCTGATGCCGACGATCGCCGACGCGCTCGCCGAGTCCGGCGCGGGCTATGGCGACATAGGCTGCTTCGCCGTGACCGTCGGTCCCGGCTCGTTCACCGGGATCCGCACCGCGATCGCCGCTGCCCGGGGCCTGGCGCTCGCACTCTCGAGACCGCTGGTCGGTGTGACGACCCTGGAGGCGGTGGCGCACGGGGCCCGTCGCGCCGCCGCCCGCAGCGGCGCCGATTGTCTGGTGGTTCTTGATACGCGCCGGGCCGACTTATACGCTCAACGCTTCGCGCCCGATGGCGCGGCGCGAACCCTGCCGGTTGCGATGATGCCAGAACGACTCGTCTCCACCATCGGCGCGGGGCCTCTGCTTCTGGCGGGCGATGCGGCGGCTTCTCTCGTTCCTCTCCTCGACGCGCGCGGCATCGCGTTCGACGGCCCGGCAGGGGAGGGCTTTGCCGATGCCGGCGACGTCGCCGGCATCGCGGCCGAGCGGTGGTATTCGCGGAATGCCGGGGATCTTCCGCCGGTCCGGCCGCTGTATCTGCGGGCCCCCGACGCGACCAGACCGCCGGCGGGCGGACGGCTTCGTCCGTGAGCGCGATCGCAATCGAGCCCGTCGCATCGCGCGACATCGAACGCGTGGCGGCGATCCACAAGGCCTGCTTCGACGATGCCTGGTCGGACGACATGATCCGCCGCGTACTGGGGACGGCCGGCGCGTTCGGGCTGGTGGCGCGGGCAAGCGCCGATTTGTCCGTCGTGGCCTTCGCGCTCGCCCGGATCGTCGTCGACGAGTGCGAGCTTCTTTCGCTCGGGGTCTCCCCCGACCGCCAAAGGCAGGGTATCGGTGCGGCGTTGCTGGATGCGGCGATGGCGCGGGCCGTGGCCCTCCGCGTACGCCATTTCTTTCTCGAGGTCGGCGAGTTCAACGCTCCCGCCCGACGACTTTACGAGAGTCGCGGGCTCAAGGTCGTCGGCAGGCGCGCCGGCTATTACGCAATCGAGGGCGGCGTCGCGATGGACGCGCTCACGATGCGCTGCGAGCCGGATTGCCTCGCCGCCGGGATCGCCCCCGAAGGTCCGCAGGGGACCTCCGAGCGCCAGGCTATGTCTTCGCGATCCTGAGGACCATGTCGCCGTCGCGCGCGGTCTTGTCCGGCGCAAGGCTTTCTCGCGCGGGATCGTCCCGCAGCGGGCGCATCGCGACCACCCGGTGGCCCAGCTCGGTTACCGATGCCGGCACGTTCTCGATCGGCTCGGCGCCGCGCAGGACGATGGTGGCCGTATCGCCCGATGCCATACGCTCGATCAGGAGGCGCGTCCGCACGAAGGTCATCGGGCAGACATCCGCCGTGATGTCGAGAAAGTGTTCCATAGCCGCGATACCCCGCGCCGGATCGGATTATACACCTGTTTCTCCACCCGAGCGCTTCCGGGCGGAACCGGAAATCGACATGAGGCGTTTGCGCTGTCGGGGACGGGTTGATTTACAAGGCGTTCACGGAGGTGCGAGATTTTTGATACCCCGTGGTGGTCGTTGATATCCGGGGTTTCAGTTTCGCTGCGGCGGTCGTTTTGGCGATTTTCACCCCACGCCGCTGGTCGCGGCGTCTTGGCAGCGAGGTTTTCCTGCGGCGGCCTCGCGCGCCCTGATCGTGCGCATGAGATAGAAGGTGTCGCCATCGGGCCCTGGGGCCCTTGTTCCACCACCACCCCTGGTCGGGAGAACAGCGATGGCGACGGCGGCGAAGCTACCCTTTTCGTGGCGCGATGTCGAAGTCCTGCCGGACCTTGAACGGCTGCGCCTGGTTCTGGCGGTGCTTCCCGACGAGGAGATCGTGACGGCGCTTGAAGTGTGTCGCGGTCGGGGCCGTAACGACTACCCGGTGCGGGCGATGTGGCGGGCGCTGATCGCGGGGGTGGTGTTGCAACACGCCTCGATGCAGTCGCTGTTGCGGGAGCTGGGGCGCAACCCGGCGTTGCTGGAGATCTGCGGGTTCGACCCTCTGCCGTATCAGAGCGGGCCGGTGACGGTGCTTCACGACGGGCATGCGGTAACGCGCCCGGCGCGGGTTCGTTCGACGGCGCCGAGCCACTGGAACTTCTCGCGGTTTCTGGGGCGTGTTGTGCAGCTTGAGGACGAGCAGGGGCTGGTGTCCGCCATGATCGAGAGCCTGCGCGCCGCGCTGTTCGCCGCGTTGCCGGACTTCGGGCGTCATCTCGGCTACGACGGCAAGGCGATCGCGAGCCACTCGACGGGCCGGGTCGGCAAGGACGAGGACAAGACCTCGGACCCCGACGCCGACTGGGGCAAGCACGAGACGGGCGGGGTGGACGCCAGGACCGGCGCGGTGTGGAAGAAGGTGAAGTCGTGGTTCGGCTACGGGCTGCACCTGATCGCCGACACCGATTACGAGGTTCCGGTGGCCTTCGAGGTGACGCGCGCTTCGGCCTCGGAACCCAAGGTGCTGTCCGGGATGCTGGAGGAGCTGTTCGCAAGGGCGCCGGAGATCGCCGGGCGCTGCGCCGACTTCAGCGCCGACCGCGGTCTCGACGATGCCCGCCTGAAGGCGCGGCTGTGGGACCGGTGGACCGCCCGCCCGCTGATCGATACACGGCTGATGTGGCGGGTGGAGAAGCAGGAGCCGAGATACGATCCGGCGCAGCCGATCACGCGGCCGCTGTTCCCCGACCGCGCCGATGTCATCGTTCACGACGAGCGCGGCCGGGTGTCCTGCGTCTGTCCCGGGACCGGCGAGGTCCGCGCTATGGCGTTTCAGGGGTTCGAGGCTGATCGGGGCCGCTGCGGCACGCTCAAATACCGCTGCCCGGCAGCCGCCTTCGGCTTCGCCTGCGCCGGCAGCCGGGCCTGCCACCGGGCCGGCGGGGTCAAGCCCGGAGACTATGGCCGCATCCTGCGCATCGACCTCGACAGCCACGACCGGCGCATCTTCACCCCCACGCCCTGGGGCAGTCCGTCATGGCGGCGCGGCTACAACCGCCGCTCGGCCATGGAGCGGATCAACAGCCGCCTCGACAACAGCTTCAACTTCGAGACCCACTACATCCGAGGCCGCGCCAAGATGAAGACCCGCCTCGGCCTCGCCCTGGCGGTGATGATGGCGATGGCTCTCGCCCAGGCCCGCGCCGGCCGCCCCGAGCGCATGCGCTCCCTGGTCGGCGCCGTGCCGTATCTCGACACCGGCTGACCGCTCGTCTGCCTCCCGACAATCCTGCCCGATCCCGCCGCCCGACGGCAGAGGGGAAGCCACGCCCGCACGCCAGACAATCTTCCGGTAATCGTATTTGTCAGGCCCCGGAAGCCCGTATCCTGCCCGGTGGGGAAGCGGGCCGGACGATATTCAACCGCCAAAATCGAACCGGCGACAGCCAAAAATCACCACAGCGCACATTTCTCACTTTGACTATCCCCCCGCGACGACCTACCCTTTGTTGCGGTGGCGGAGCTCGGAATGGAATCTCGGATCGAACAACTCTGCCGTGACAAGGGCATGAAGATGACCGAGCAGCGGCGCGCCATCGCCCGTGTGCTGTCGGATTCGAACGATCATCCGGATGTCGAGGAGTTGCACCGCCGGGTTGTCGAAATCGACCCCCGGGTCAGCATTGCCACGGTCTATCGCACGGTACGCCTGTTCGAAGAACAGAACATTCTCGAAAGGCTCGATTTCGGCGATGGCCGCGCCCGCTACGAAGAAGCCGAGGGACGGCACCATCATCACCATCTGATCAATCTCGAAACCGGCGAAGTGATCGAGTTCGAAAACGAACAGCTCGAGAGACTCAAGCGCAAGATCGCCCGCGACCTCGGTTTCGATCTGGTGGGCGAGCGCCTCGAACTCTACGGCGTACCCGCGGGCAGCGGGCCGAAGACCAACTAGCCCGGAACATCGGAGCCGGACCGCGCATGCGGCAGATCGAAACGGCCGGAAAGGCCGAACCGTCCGGCCTTCCGGAACGCAACACGGAAAACGGCGACGATTTCCTGTCGCTGGTGCAGGGCGGGCTGAAGGCCCGACTCGCGCGGACGGGCGAAGATATCGAAGCCGCCCAGTCGCTTCGGTATCGCGTGTTCTACGATGAAATGAAGGCGAGGCCTTCCGCCGAGACGGCGGTGCTGCGGCGCGACGCGGATTCCTTCGATCCGGCATGCGACCATTTGCTGGTGATCGATCCGGACCGGCGCGACCTGCCCGGCGGCGTGGTCGGCACCTACCGGCTGCTCAGACGGTCCCGGGCGCGGGTGCATGGCCGTTTCTATTCGGCCGACGAATACGACGTCTCGATATTCGAGGACTATCCCGGCGAGACCCTCGAGCTCGGGCGGTCCTGCGTGGAACGGGACTACCGCAACCGGCCGACCATGCAACTCCTGTGGCGGGCGATCGCGGTCTACGTGTTTCACCACGACATCGCGGTGATGTTCGGCTGCGCCAGCCTTCCGGGCACCGATCCCGAAGCGCTCGGTCTCCCGCTTTCCTATCTCTATTACTACCATCTGGCGCCTCCGGCGCTGCGCCCCAGGGCGGTCGAAGGACGCTTCGTCGATATGCGGGCGCTGCCGCGCGCGGCGGTCGATCCGCGCGCGGCGCTTGCCGTCATGCCGCCGTTGATCAAGGGCTATCTCCGGCTCGGGGGGTTTGTCGGGGACGGCGCGGTGGTCGATCACCAATTCAACACCACCGACGTGTCGATCGTGGTGAAAACGGATCTGGTGACCGACAAGTACCTGCGTCATTACGAGCGGGAACGGCGTTAGACGATGTCCGGCATGGTCTCTCCGCTTCGCGCCGTCGCGAGAATCGTCGTCTATCTGGCGGTAACATTGCCGCTGATGCCGGTGCAGGCCCTGGCGCTGGCTCTCGGCTGGCGGCTCGCGGTCAGCCTGCCGGTCTTCTACCACCGCCTGTGCTGCAGGATTTTCGGTTTCGACGTGAAAGTTCGCGGCGTCCGCTCCGCCGCGCGGCCCACGCTCTTCATCGCCAACCACGCGTCCTATATCGACATTGTGATCCTCGCATCGGTGATCCCGGGATCGTTCATCGCAAAGGCGGAGGTCGCCTCGTGGCCGCTTTTCGGCACGCTCGCCCGGCTGCAGCGCACGGTTTTCGTCGAACGCCGGGGCCGTGCCGCCCGCGCCCAGCGCGAAACCATCCGCGACCGTCTGGAGCAGCGCGGAAACCTGGTGCTGTTCGCCGAGGGCACCACCTCCGACGGCTTGCGGGTGATGCCTTTCAAGAGCGCGCTGTTCTCCGCCGCCAAGGCCGGGGGCGCCGATGTGCCGGTGCCCATACAGCCCGTCTCGCTTGCCTATACGGGGCTCGACGGAATGCCGCTCGGACGCACGCTGAAGCCGTTCGTAGCCTGGTACGGCGACATGTCGATGGCATCGCACGCGTTCGCCCTGCTCGGGCTCGGAAAGATAACCATCGAAGTGCTGTTCCATCCCGTCGTCAGCTACGATGCCTTCGCCTCGCGCAGGGCGCTCTCCGACCATTGCCGGGCGGTCGTCGCCGCCGGAGTATCTACGGCCAATGCGGGTCGCGGCGGCGATTGGGAAGGCGCGAACGTGACCGCGCCGGTGCCGGTTTCTTGACTCGTCCGCGCCCCGTGCTAGCTTCCAGACCCCGCGGCGCGGCGCGGTATTAGGATTGCGTCATTGGCAAAGCGGCTCTTCATCAAGAGTTATGGATGCCAGATGAACGTCTATGACGCCGGTCGAATGGCCGATGTCATGGCTGTGCACGGCTATGCGCGGACGGATTGCGCCGACGAAGCCCAGGTAACCGTCCTCAACACCTGTCACATCCGCGAGAAGGCGTCGGAGAAACTGTTTTCCGACCTCGGCCGGCTCCGCCGCCCGTCGCGGAACGGGGGAGAAAACGCCCCCATCGTCGTGGTGGCCGGCTGTGTCGCCCAGGCCGAGGGCGCGGAGATCATGCGCCGCGCGCCCTGGGTCGATGTCGTCGTCGGGCCGCAGACCTATCATCGCCTGCCCGAACTGGTGCGCCGGGCCGAGGCGGGCGAGCGGGGGCTGCTCGACATAGACTTTCCGCTCGAATCCAAGTTCGATCGCCTTCCCGAGGAAGGCGCCGGCCAAGGGCCGGCGGCGTTCCTGACGATCCAGGAGGGTTGCGACAAGTTCTGCTCGTTCTGCGTCGTTCCCTACACAAGGGGCGCGGAGCATTCGCGCCCCGCCGCAGCGGTCGTCGCGGAGGCCAGGCGGCTGATCGGGCGGGGCGCGCGCGAGATCACGCTCCTGGGGCAGAACGTGAACGCCTATCACGGCGAAGCGCCCGGAGGCGGAGCCGAATGGGGTCTCGCCCGGCTGATCCGCGCTCTCGCCGACCTGCCCGGCCTTGCGCGCATTCGCTACACGACCTCCCATCCGCGCGACATGGACGAGGACCTGATCGCCGCCCACGGCGAGGTGCCGGCGCTGATGCCCTATCTCCACCTGCCGGTCCAGTCGGGTTCCGACAAGATTCTCGCGGCGATGGGCCGGCGTCACACGGCGGCGGACTATGTCGATCTGGTCGCGCGGTTGCGCGCGGCGCGGCCCGACCTCGCGTTGTCGTCCGATTTCATCGTCGGCCACCCCGGCGAGGAAGAGACCGATTTCGAGGCGACCATGGCGCTGGTCCGAACGGTCGGCTTCGCGCAGGCCTATTCGTTCAAGTACAGCCCGCGGCCCGGGACGCCCGCGTCGGCGGCCGAAAACCCGGTCGGCGACGCGGTAAAGGCGGACAGGCTGGCGCGGCTGCAGGACCTCCTCAACGCCCAGCAGCGGGAATTCAACCGGCTGACGGTCGGGTGTACGGTGCCGGTGCTGTTCGACAGGCGCGGGCGCACGCCGGGTCAGCTGGCCGGCCGGACGCCCGCGATGCAGGCCGTTCACGTAACCCGCGAGGATCCGGAGTCGCTGATGGGCGAGATCCGCGACGTGATCGTGACGGAAGCGCACGCGAATTCGCTGAAGGGGGAACTGGCGGAGACGCCGCCGTTCGCCGGCGCCCGGCGCGCCCCCGGAGCGGGACGGGCGGCCGCTTGACCGCCGACCGATCCGATATCCGCCTCGCGGCGCAGCCGGAGCACATGCGCATAAGCTTCGACGACAACGCATTGCTTCCGCTGCTCTATGGCGAGTTCGACCGAAATCTCGCCCGGGTGGAGCAGCAGCTTGCGGTGTCCCTGTCGTCGCGCGGCAACACCGTCGCGATCACCGGCCCGGCCGGACAGGCCCGCATCGCGCGCGACGCCCTCGCCGCGCTTTACGGCCGGCTGGAACGGGGGCTCGGCGTCGATCAGGCCGAGGTGGATGCCGCGATCCGGCTGGCGGAAGGCGCCGCCAACGGCGCCGGAGAATCTGCCGACGCGCCGGTAATCCATACCCCGCGCCGGCATGTCACGCCGCGCTCTTCCGGACAGTCGCGCTACATGACCGCGCTCCGCGAAGCCGAGATGGTCTTCGGCATAGGACCCGCCGGCACCGGAAAGACCTATCTCGCGGTGGCCGAGGCGGTCGCGATGCTGAACGGCGGCGCCGTCGACCGGATCATCCTGTCGCGCCCGGCGGTGGAGGCGGGGGAACGGCTCGGCTTTCTTCCGGGCGACATGCGCGAGAAGATCGATCCCTATCTGCGGCCGCTCTACGACGCGCTTTACGACATGATGCATTTCGATCAGGTGACCAAGCGGCTCGACGCCGGCCAGATCGAGATCGCGCCGCTCGCCTTCATGCGCGGGCGCACCCTGTCGAACGCCTTCGTGATTCTCGACGAGGCCCAGAACACCACCCGGGTGCAGATGAAGATGTTTCTCACCCGGCTCGGCGAGAACGCGCGCATGGTGGTGACCGGCGACCTCAGCCAGATCGACCTCCCGCCCGGGATGACGTCGGGGCTCGCCCACGCGGTCGATACGGTCAGGCGGATCGAGGGCGTCCGGGTCGTCAAGTTCGACGATTCCGATGTTGTCCGTCACGATCTGGTGGTCCGAATCGTGCAGGCCTATGACGATCCCCAGGCGGGATCGGCGCCAATGAAGGAAGACTAGGGCCCATTGAACGCGGAAACGGGCATTCAGATCCGATGCCGGAACTGGACCGAAGCGCTGGAGGATGCGCCCCTCCTGTGCCGCCGCGCGGTCGATGCCGCGTGCCGGGTTGCCGCCGCGGATATTGCCGGCCGTTCCGTGGAAATCGGAATCGCGCTTGCCGACGACGCGGAGACGGCGCGGCTCAACGGACGTTATCGGGGCATCGAACGGCCCACCGACGTGCTGTCCTTCGCGAGCGGAGAACCCATCGGCGGAAAGGCGCGGAGCGGGGAGCCGCCCGCGATGCTGGGCGATATCGTGATTGCCTTCGAGACCAGCGCCCGCGACGCCGCGGGCGCCGGCAAGCGTCTCGATCACCATCTCCAGCATCTCGTGGTTCACGGATTGCTGCATCTCTTGGGCTATGATCACGAGACCGAGCGCGATGCAAGCCGAATGGAAGCGATGGAAGTGGAGATATTGAGGCGGCTCGGGATCGCCGATCCCTACGGCGACGCCGTCGCGGCCGCCCTGTGAGACGATGAACGATCCCTCCGAGCCTAGGAAGCCCCGTGGGAACGGGGCCAACCCAGACCGATCGACGCACACCCGGGGGCTTCGGCCCTGGCTCAAACGCCTGTTCGGCCAACGAAACGGCGGCGAGTCCCTGCGCGACACGATCGAAGAGCTGATCGAGCAGGAAAATACCGCGAACAGCGAGGCGGGCGAGGAAATCGTCTTCCTGCGAAACGTCCTGCGACTGCGCGATCTCGCGGCCAACGACGTGATGGTTCCGCGGGCAGATATCGTGGGCGTCGAGATCGACACCCCCCTGGACGAGTTGACGTCGCTGATGAGCGGCTCGGCCCATTCCCGGATGCCGGTCTATCGGGAGACCCTCGACGACGCGGTCGGCATGGTCCACATCAAGGACGTGGTGGCCTGGCGCGGCTCGGACGAAACCTTCACGATCGCCAAGATTCTGCGGCGGATACTGTTCGTCGCGCCCTCGATGCCCATCCTGGAGCTCCTGCTCCAGATGCGGGTCAGCCGTACCCACATGGCGCTCGTGGTCGACGAGTTCGGCGGCACCGACGGGCTGGTCACGATCGAGGATCTGGTCGAGGAAATCGTCGGCGAGATCCAGGACGAACACGACCCCGACGTGGCGCCCTTGATGGCCGACCGCGCGGACGGGTCGATCGAGGCCGACGCCCGCGTCGCCATCGAGGACTTCGAAGCCAGGATCGGCTCGCTTCTGACCCCCGCCGAAAGGCAGGCCGATATCGATACCCTCGGCGGCCTGGTGTTCACGCTCGCCGGGCGCGTGCCCTCCCGGGGCGAGGTCGTTCGGCACCCTTCCGGCGCGGAATTCGAGGTTCTCGATGCCGACCCGCGGCGCATCAAGCGGCTCAGGGTATGCCGACCGCCGGCGCCGACGGCCTGACCGAGACTCACCCCCGACGACCTCCGCGTTTGGCCCGCTTTGCGGCAGCGCTGGCGGCGCTGCGCGGTTGGCGGCGCTGGCTGGCCGCCTGGCTGCTCGGCCTCGGCTCGGTGCTGGCGATGCCTCCCGTCGGGTGGGTCCCGGTGCTCTTCGCCGCGCTCCCCGCGCTGATATGGCTGATCGACGGGATCCCCACCAGGCGAGCGGCATTCGCCGTCGGCTGGTGGTTCGGACTCGGCCATTTCATGGCCGGCACCTACTGGATTTCGAACGCATTGCTGGTCGAGGCCGACCGCTACGCCTGGCTCATTCCGCCGACCCTGGTCGGCGTGTCGGCGTATCTTGCGATCTATCCGGCCCTGGCCTGCGCCTTCGCGCGCTGGATGCGCGCGGGCTGGCCCCGCATTGCGGCCCTGGCCGTCGGCTGGACCGCTCTCGAGATGGTCCGCGGGGTCGCCTTTACCGGCTTTCCGTGGAATCCCATCGGTTCGATCTGGAGCGATATCCCCGAGATGCTGCAGCCGGCGGCGGCGGTCGGCGTCTTCGGTCTCGGTCTGCTTACGGTCGCGCTCGCCGCGGCGCCCGCGCTGGTGGTCCGGGGCGCTCGCGCCGGGGTGGCGGTCGCCGTCGGGGTCCCGCTGGCACTGGCGGCTGTCTGGGGCGGCGGCGCGCTGCGCCTGCCAGACGCGGCCACCGATGCCCATCCCGGGATCAGGCTCGGCATCGTCCAGCCCGATATCCCGCAGCACGAGAAGGTCCGGGCGCGGTTCAGGGCGCGCCACTTCACGAAACACCTTGCCATGACCGAGGCCGCCGCCGGGTCCGGGATAACCCATTTCGTCTGGCCCGAGACCGCGATCGGATTCGCCCTCTCGCGGGCGCCCGGCGCGGCCGAAGCCGTCGCGCGAGCGGTACCGGAGAACGGTCTGGTGATCGCCGGTGCGCTCCGGTCCAGCCCGCCCGGCGAGCGGCCGGCGCGCATCTGGAACAGTCTGATCGCCATCGATGGCGAGGCACGAGACGTCGCGGTCTACGACAAGGCGCGCCTGGTGCCGTTCGGCGAATACGTGCCGCTGCGCCCGCTTCTCGCCTTTACCCAGGTGACCGGAGGGCGCTTCGACTTCAGTCGCGGTCCCGGTCCCAGGACGCTGAGCGTGGAGGGATTGCCGTCCTTCAGCCCATTGATCTGCTATGAAATAATCTTTCCCGGACGGGTGGTCGGGTCCGGCCTGCGGCCGCAATGGCTGCTCAACGTGACCAACGACGGGTGGTTCGGCGACAGCGCCGGTCCGCATCAGCATTTCGCGGCCGCGCGCATGCGGGCCGTCGAGGAAGGATTGCCCGTCGTGAGGGCGGCGAATTCCGGGATATCGGCGGTGATCGACCCGTTCGGCCGGGTTGTCGGGCGACTCGGTCTCGGCCGCGCCGGAGTGCTGGAGGCGACGCTCCCCGTTCCGCTTGCCGGGGGTACCGGGTTCTCCCGCCTCGGCCACGTACCCCTGTCGGTCTTTCTGGCTCTTGCGGCCATCGCGCTGGCCGCGGGCTGGCGGTGCAAATCCTCGGCGTAGCGGGCCGTGGGACGGCGATTTCGGTTCTCGACATGAGGCGTTTGCGCTGTCGGGGACGGGTTGATTTACAAGGCGTTCACGGAGGTGCGAGATTTTTGATACCCCGTGGTGGTCGTTGATATCCGGGGTTTCAGTTTCGCTGCGGCGGTCGTTTTGGCGATTTTCACCCCACGCCGCTGGTCGCGGCGTCTTGGCAGCGAGGTTTTCCTGCGGCGGCCTCGCGCGCCCTGATCGTGCGCATGAGATAGAAGGTGTCGCCATCGGGCCCTGGGGCCCTTGTTCCACCACCACCCCTGGTCGGGAGAACAGCGATGGCGACGGCGGCGAAGCTACCCTTTTCGTGGCGCGATGTCGAAGTCCTGCCGGACCTTGAACGGCTGCGCCTGGTTCTGGCGGTGCTTCCCGACGAGGAGATCGTGACGGCGCTTGAAGTGTGTCGCGGTCGGGGCCGTAACGACTACCCGGTGCGGGCGATGTGGCGGGCGCTGATCGCGGGGGTGGTGTTGCAACACGCCTCGATGCAGTCGCTGTTGCGGGAGCTGGGGCGCAACCCGGCGTTGCTGGAGATCTGCGGGTTCGACCCTCTGCCGTATCAGAGCGGGCCGGTGACGGTGCTTCACGACGGGCATGCGGTAACGCGCCCGGCGCGGGTTCGTTCGACGGCGCCGAGCCACTGGAACTTCTCGCGGTTTCTGGGGCGTGTTGTGCAGCTTGAGGACGAGCAGGGGCTGGTGTCCGCCATGATCGAGAGCCTGCGCGCCGCGCTGTTCGCCGCGTTGCCGGACTTCGGGCGTCATCTCGGCTACGACGGCAAGGCGATCGCGAGCCACTCGACGGGCCGGGTCGGCAAGGACGAGGACAAGACCTCGGACCCCGACGCCGACTGGGGCAAGCACGAGACGGGCGGGGTGGACGCCAGGACCGGCGCGGTGTGGAAGAAGGTGAAGTCGTGGTTCGGCTACGGGCTGCACCTGATCGCCGACACCGATTACGAGGTTCCGGTGGCCTTCGAGGTGACGCGCGCTTCGGCCTCGGAACCCAAGGTGCTGTCCGGGATGCTGGAGGAGCTGTTCGCAAGGGCGCCGGAGATCGCCGGGCGCTGCGCCGACTTCAGCGCCGACCGCGGTCTCGACGATGCCCGCCTGAAGGCGCGGCTGTGGGACCGGTGGACCGCCCGCCCGCTGATCGATACACGGCTGATGTGGCGGGTGGAGAAGCAGGAGCCGAGATACGATCCGGCGCAGCCGATCACGCGGCCGCTGTTCCCCGACCGCGCCGATGTCATCGTTCACGACGAGCGTGGCCGGGTGTCCTGCGTCTGTCCCGGGACCGGCGAGGTCCGCGCTATGGCGTTTCAGGGGTTCGAGGCTGATCGGGGCCGCTGCGGCACGCTCAAATACCGCTGCCCGGCAGCCGCCTTCGGCTTCGCCTGCGCCGGCAGCCGGGCCTGCCACCGGGCCGGCGGGGTCAAGCCCGGAGACTATGGCCGCATCCTGCGCATCGACCTCGACAGCCACGACCGGCGCATCTTCACCCCCACGCCCTGGGGCAGTCCGTCATGGCGGCGCGGCTACAACCGCCGCTCGGCCATGGAGCGGATCAACAGCCGCCTCGACAACAGCTTCAACTTCGAGACCCACTACATCCGAGGCCGCGCCAAGATGAAGACCCGCCTCGGCCTCGCCCTGGCGGTGATGATGGCGATGGCTCTCGCCCAGGCCCGCGCCGGCCGCCCCGAGCGCATGCGCTCCCTGGTCGGCGCCGTGCCGTATCTCGACACCGGCTGACCGCTCGTCTGCCTCCCGACAATCCTGCCCGATCCCGCCGCCCGACGGCAGAGGGGAAGCCACGCCCGCACGCCAGACAATCTTCCGGTAATCGTATTTGTCAGGCCCCGGAAGCCCGTATCCTGCCCGGTGGGGAAGCGGGCCGGACGATATTCAACCGCCAAAATCGAACCGGCGACAGCCAAAAATCACCACAGCGCACATTTCTCGACATGGACTCGTGATTGATAATTTAGTATAGAGCCCCATCTTCATCGGATCGGTCGTTTGATCGTAAGGGAAGCCTTATTGGAACCAAATGACCGTTGAACGTAGTTTTCCAGACATTGTCGCGAATATGATCTCGTCGTGTCCGCTCGCGTTGTAGCGAACCGCAAAGAGAAGAATTGGATTTCAATATGGCGGATTATCCGACAGGCGCTTCGGTTTCCTCGACGCGCGGCCGGCGCGGCCGGTCGAATTCGATCGACGTTCATGTGGGCGCCAGGGTCCGGATGCGCCGAACCCTGCTCGGCTTGAGTCAGGAAAAGCTCGGCGAGGCGCTGGGCCTTACCTTTCAGCAAGTGCAGAAATACGAACGCGGCGCCAACCGGATAAGCGCGAGCCGTCTTTTCCAGATCGGGCGCGTGCTCGACGTCCCGGTCTCGTTCTTCTACGAGGAAATGCCCGATGAAGTCGCGCGGGAAGCTCCCCAGCCCGTGATGCCCGGTGTAGGCGACACCCAGGACCGTTTCGAGAACGATCCGCTCGTCAAGCGGGAGACGCTGGAACTCGTCCGCGCCTACTACCGCATCGCCGATCCCCGAGTCCGGAAGCGGGCGTTCGATCTCATCAAGGCGATAGCCCGGGCCGAGGCCGGCGAGGAACCCGCGCTCGACGCCTAGCCGCTCGCCCGGACCGGTTGACGGGGCGGGGTTGCCCCTGCGACAACGTCGCGCGCGGAGCGACACAATCGTGGGGGGGAGCGAGAGCGTGCTGAAACGGGATTACGTATTCACCAGCGAGTCCGTGTCGGAGGGGCATCCCGACAAGGTCAGCGATCGCATTTCCGATGCCGTGGTGGATGCGTATCTCTCCGCCGATTCCGACTCGCGCGTTGCCTGCGAGACGCTCACGACGACCAACCGGATCGTGATCGCGGGCGAGGTGCGCGGACCCGTCGACCCGCAGGACATGGAGGCGGTCGCCCGCGACGCGGTGCGCGACATCGGTTACGAGCAGGAAGGATTTCACTGGGAGAACGCGGAGGTCGCGGTCTATCTCCACGCCCAGTCGACCGACATCGCCCAGGGCGTGGACGCGACGGGCAACAAGGACCAGGGCGCCGGCGATCAGGGCATCATGTTCGGTTTCGCCTGCGACGAGACGCCGTCGCTGATGCCCGCGCCGATTCATTACGCGCACGCGATCCTTCGGTCGATCGCGGAGGCGAGGCGAAACGGCGACGTCGACGGCTTCGGCCCCGATTCCAAGAGCCAGCTCTCGTTGCTGTACCGGGACGGCCGGCCCGTGGGGGCGACCTCGGTGGTCGTCTCGACCCAGCACGACGAGGCTCTCGACCAGGATGCGGTTAGAGAGCTGGTCCGGCCGCACGTGCTCTCCATCCTGCCCGACGGCTGGATGTGTCCGGAGGACGAGTTCTACGTCAACCCGACCGGCCGGTTCGTGATCGGCGGCCCGGACGGCGACTGCGGCCTTACCGGGCGCAAGATCGTCGTCGACACCTATGGCGGCGCGGCGCCGCACGGCGGCGGCGCGTTTTCCGGCAAGGACCCCAGCAAGGTTGACCGCTCGGCGGCATATGCGGCGCGCTATGTGGCCAAGAACGTGGTCGCCGCGGGGCTCGCCGCGCGCTGCACCATCCAGGTCTCCTACGCCATCGGCGTGGCCAAGCCGCTCTCGGTCTATATCCACACGGAAGGAACCTCCACGATCGACGAGGAAAAGATCGCCGGAGCGGTGCAGGAGGTCATGGACCTGTCGCCGCGCGGCATCCGGGAACGGCTCCGGCTCCTTCAGCCGATCTATGCCCGCACTGCGGCCTACGGCCATTTCGGCCGCGACCCGGAGCCCGACGGCGGCTTTTCCTGGGAGAAGCTGGACCTCGTGGAGGACCTCCGGAGCGCGCTGACCTAGAGGCGCGCGCACCCCATCGGTGGAAGAGCCGAAGCGCATTCTCTACGGGCGGCGTCGCGGGCGAAAGCTGCGCGGCGGCCAGCAGGAACTGCTCGACGATGTCGTGCCCCGGCTCGAAATCGCGTTCGACGATGCGCCGCGGCCCATCGCGCCGGAAACCCTGTTCGGCCGGCCGGTACGCGAGGTCTGGCTCGAGGTCGGCTTCGGCGCGGGCGAGCACCTGTTGGCGCAGGCGGCGGTCAACCGCGACGTAGGATTTATCGGCTGCGAGCCCTACGTAACCGGCGTGGTCCGTACGGTGCGGGGACTCCTCGACGCCCGGCTCGACAATGTCCGGCTCTGGCGCGACGACGCGCGGCTCCTGATCGACGGCCTCGCGGAGGCTTCCCTCTCCAGGGTCTTCGTCCTGTTCCCCGATCCTTGGCCCAAGACCCGCCATCACAAGCGGCGCTTCGTCTCGCGGCCGGTGCTAAAGCGTCTTGCCGCCGTCATGCGGGACGGCGCGGAGCTGAGGATCGCCACCGACGATGGCGGATACCTCGTCTGGATCCTCGAGCATCTCCAGAGGTCCGACGCCTTCCTGTGGACCGCTAGGACGCCGTCCGACTGGCGCTCCCGCCCCTCCGACTGGCCCGCCACGCGCTATGAGCTCAAGGCGCTGAAGGAGGGCAGGCGGTGCACCTATCTCCGCTATCGACGACTCGCGCGCGAGGGACAAGGCGCTTGAAATAAGGGGGGCGAGGACCTATCTTGTCGCCAACTGAAATTCGCGTCGCACAAGAAGAAAGTGGGCACGCCGCCCGCTTTTTTTTGTCCACGGCGCCGCGTGAGAGGAATGCATCGCGTTGGAGCCAATCGGCGAGGTCGAACGGTTGGTGGGACCGCCCATCGAGGGGCTCGGGTACGAGCTCGTGCGGGTTCGCCTGACCGGCGGCGGCGTGCCGACGCTGCAGATCATGGCCGAGCGCAAGGACCGCCGCGAGATGAGCGTCGACGATTGCGCGGAAATCTCGCGTCTGATCTCGGCGGTGCTGGACATCGACGATCCCATCCCGGGGTCCTACACGCTCGAAGTGTCCTCGCCCGGCCTCGACCGTCCGTTGGTCCGGGCCGGCGACTACGAGCGTTTCGCCGGCTGCGAGGTCCGGGTGGAGACGCGCGGGACGATCGACGGGCGCAAGCGGTTCCGGGGCCGCCTCGTCGGCCGGCGGGGGGAGCAGGTGGTGATCGCCATCGGGGATGTCGAGCACGCGATCCCCTTTGCAGAGGTGCTGCGGGGCAAGCTGATGCTGACCGACGCGCTTGTCGTGGACGCAATGAAAGGACGGGGTAGGTAGTCACGATGGACATGGACGCCATACCGGTCGCCGGAATGGACAGGCTGGAGCTTCTGCAGGTCGCCGACGCCGTCGCGCGCGAGAAGTCGATCGAGCGCGACGAGGTGCTGGAGGCCATGGAGCAGGCCATCCAGAAAGCCGCCAGGTCGAAATACGGGCAGGAGCACGACGTGCGCGCCTATATCGACCGCAAGAGCGGCGACATCAAGCTGGCCCGCATCCTCGAGGTGGTCGAGGAGGTCGAGAACGAAGTCACCGAGCTGACGCTCGAACAGGCGCGCCACAGGAAGCCGGACGCCGCGATCGGCGATTTTCTGGTCGACCCCCTGCCGCCGATCGATTTCAGCCGCATCGCCGCGCAGACCGCCAAGCAGGTGATCGTCCAGCGGGTGCGCGATGCCGAACGCCAGCAGCAATACGAGGAATACAAGGATCGCGCCGGCGAGGTGGTGAACGGCATCGTCAAGCGGGTCGAGTTCGGCAACCTCACCGTCGACCTCGGCCGCGCTGAGGCGGTGCTGCGGCGCGACGAGATGATCCCCCGCGAGTCGTTCCGTGCCGGCGACCGGGTACGCGCCTATATCTACGATGTCAGGTCGGAGCCGCGCGGCCCGCAGATCTTTTTGACCCGCACCCGGCCCGAATTCATGGCCATGCTCTTCGCCCAGGAAGTGCCCGAGGTCTACGACAAGATCATCGAAATCAGGGCGGTCGCACGCGATCCCGGCAGCCGCGCCAAGATCGCGGTGCTGTCCAACGATTCCAGCATCGATCCGGTCGGCGCCTGCGTCGGCATGCGCGGCAGCCGTGTGCAGGCCGTGGTCGGCGAGCTCCAGGGCGAGAAGATCGACATCATCCAGTGGAATCCCGATCCCGCGACCTTCATCGTCAACGCGCTGGCGCCGGCGGAGGTTGCAAAGGTGGTGCTCGACGAGGACCAGCGACGCATCGAGGTCGTGGTTCCCGACGACCAGCTCAGCCTTGCCATCGGCAGACGGGGACAGAATGTCCGGCTGGCGTCCCATCTTACCCAGTGGGAGATCGCGATCCTCACCGAGGACGAGGAATCGGAACGCCGCCAGGAAGAGTTCCGGACCCGTTCCCAGATGTTCATGGACGCGCTCGATGTCGACGATGTGCTCGCCCACCTCATCGTTGCCGAGGGTTTCTCCACGGTCGAGGAGGTGGCGTTCGTGCCGATGACCGATCTTCTGTCGATCGAGGGCTTCGACCAGGATCTCGCCGACGAGTTGCGCGACCGTGCGACCGCCTATCTCGCCGAGGAGGAGGCGCGGTTGACCGCCCGGCGCCGCGAGTTGGGGGTTTCCGATGAGCTCGCCGCGATTTCCGGGCTGACGCCCGCCATGGCGGTGACCTTGGGCGAGGCCGAGATCCGGTCGCTCGACGATTTCGGCGATCTGTCGACCGATGAGGTGATCGACCGGGAAGAAGGTGTGTTGCGCGAATACGATCTCACCGAGGACGAGGCCAACAGGTTGATAATGGCGGCCCGCGCACACTGGTTCGATGACGAGGACCAGGGGGGCGAGGCGGACGATGCGACGGCGGAAGGCGTCGAGGCGGAAGCTGCCGCGGCGTCCGACCCGATGTCCTGAGCGTTGCGGTTCCGGAGATGGCACTGTGTCGGTCCACCGGAAACTTCAGGACACCGTCGGCAACGCGAGGCGCTGCCTGGTAAGCCGTGAGACCCTGCCGCGCGAGCGCATGGTGCGGTTCGTGATCGGACCGGACCGGGAAATCGTTCCCGACATCGCCGGCCGTCTGCCGGGACGCGGATTGTGGCTCCAATCGCGCCGGGATATAGTCGAGCGCGCTGCGGCGACGAATGCCTTCGCGAAGGCCGCCCGCCGTGACGTGACGGTGCCGGACCGGCTCGCCGACCAGGTAGAGCGTCTGATCGCCGGACGCTGCGTCGACCTTATCGGGTTCGCTCGCCGCGCCGGCGATGCGCTCGCGGGCTTCGAGGCGGTTCGGCGGGCACTACAGCGGGGCGGGGCGGCGCTCCTTCTGGTTGCCGCCGATGGTTCGGCGCGGCAACGCGACCGCTTGCCGTTATCGCGGGTGCGTGACCGCGTCGTGGATGTGCTGGTCTCCGCCGAGCTCGGCGGCGCATTCGGCCGGGACGCGGTGACCTATGCGGCGTTGAGCCCCGGCGGACTCGAAGGGCGGGTGTGGACCGAAGCCGCGCGTCTGGCAGGATTCCGGGCGGCGCAGAAGAGTTGGACGAGATGACCGAGCAGAACGAACAAAAGCCCGCGAAGAAGAGGCTCAGCCTGTCGCGGCCGGGCCGGCTGGAACTCAAGAAGACGGTCGACGCCGGACAGGTCCGGCAAAGCTTCTCGCACGGCCGCACCAAGTCGGTCGCGGTCGAAGTGCGCCGCAAGCGGACTTTCGCCCAGTCCGCCGACGGCGATATGACCGAAGTCAAGCCCGTCCCCGCCGAAGTCGAGCCCGTGATGGCGGATGTCGCCCCGGAGGCGGTCGCAGCCGACGCCGCCCTCGCGCCCGCCGAGGAAGGGCAGCGAACCCAGCCGCGCGAGCTGACCGAGCAGGAAAGAGCTGCGCGCGCCCGCGCCCTGGTCGGGCTGAAGCAGACCGAAGCCGAGCAGCGCGCGGCCGACGAGACGCGCAGGGCGCTCGAGAAGGCCGCGGAGGAAGAACGGCGGCAGAGGGAAGAGGAGCAGGCGGAACGCGAGCGCGTCGAGGCCGAGGCCCGCGCTCTGGAGGAGCAGAACGCGGCACAGGCGGCCGCGGAAGCGGCAGCGACGCAGCCTGCCCCGACGAGCGATGCCGCCGAGGCCAAGCCCGCGCAGACGCCTGCCGTTCGCACCCCGGCGAGAGATGCCGACGCGCAGGCGGAAGAGGGCGAAGCCGAAAGGCCGCGCGGGCGCAGGTCCGGCCGGCCGGAGCCCCGCCGGCTCGCGCCCAAGCGCGGTGAACCGCGGCGGCGCTCGGGCCGCCTGACCATCGCACAGGCGCTGGACGACGAGGAGCGCCAGCGCAGCCTCGCTTCGCTCCGGCGGCTCCGTGAGCGCGAGAAGCGGGCCCAGCGGCGGTCCGACGAGCCGATCGCCAAGGTCGTGCGCGATGTCGTGATCCCGGAGACCATCACGGTTCAGGAACTCGCGGGCCGGATGGCGCAGAGAGGTCCCGATGTCATCAAGACCTTGATGGGTATGGGCATCATGGCGACCATCAACCAGTCGCTCGACGCCGATACGGCGGAGCTGGTGGTCGCCGAGTACGGCCACAACGTCAAGCGCGTCAGCGATGCCGATGTCGAGATCGGAATCAGGGGCGTGGACGATACCGAAGCCGAGCTCCAGCCGCGCCCGCCCGTGGTCACGGTCATGGGACATGTCGATCACGGCAAGACGTCGCTGCTCGATGCGCTGCGCAAGACCAACGTGGTGGCCGGCGAGGCCGGCGGGATCACGCAGCACATCGGCGCCTACCAGGTGACCCTGCCCGACGGGGACCAGAAGATCACCTTCATCGACACCCCGGGCCATGCGGCGTTCACCGCGATGCGCGCTCGGGGCGCCAACGTCACCGATATCGTGATCCTTGTGGTCGCCGCGGATGACGGGGTGATGCCGCAGACCGTCGAAGCCATCGACCATGCCCGCGCCGCCGAAGTGCCCATCATCGTCGCGGTGAACAAGATCGACCGGCCCAATGCCGATCCCACGCGCGTGCGCAACGAGCTGTTGCAGCACGAGCTGGTGGTGGAGGAGTTCGGCGGCGAAGTGCTGTCCATCGACGTCTCCGCGGTCGAGGGAACCAATCTCGACAAGCTGCTTGAGGCCGTCGTCCTCCAGGCCGAGGTCCTCGAGCTCAGGGCCAATCCGGCGCGCGCCGCGGACGGCGTAGTGATCGAGTCCAAGCTGGAGCGGGGCCGCGGCACGGTGGCGACGCTGCTGATCCAGCGGGGCACGCTCAAGACCGGCGATATCGTGGTCGCCGGGAGCGAATGGGGACGGGTGCGGGCGATCGTCGACGAGGGCGGCGCACAGGCCCGGTCGGCCGGACCGTCGATGCCGGTCGAGATCCTCGGACTCAACGGAACCCCCTCGGCGGGCGATGAGTTCAGCGTGGTCGAGAACGAAACGCGCGCACGCGAGATCACCGAGTTCCGCGTCCGCCGCGACCGCGACGCACGGGCCGCCAGGGCCACGCGCGGAACGGTGGAGCAGATGTTCTCCAACATCGGCCGCGAGGAGAAAAAGGAGTTCGCGCTGGTCATCAAGGCCGACGTCCAGGGTTCGGTCGAAGCCGTTCAGGCCAATGCGGAAAGCTTCTCCACCGACGAGGTCGGGGTCCGCGTACTCCACGCCGGCGTTGGCGGAATCAACGAATCCGACGTGACGCTGGCGTCGGCATCGGAGGCGGTCATCGTCGGCTTCAACGTCCGCGCCGGCCCGCAAGCGCGCCTGCTCGCCGACCAGGGCGGCGTCGAGATCCGTTACTACTCCGTGATCTACGACGTGCTCGACGACATCAAGGCGGTCCTGTCCGGCATGCTCGCGCCCGTCTCGCGCGAACATTTCCTCGGGAACGCGGAGATTCTGCAGGTGTTCAATATCTCCAAGCTCGGACGCGTCGCGGGCTGCCGGGTGTCGGAAGGGCTGGTGCGCCGGGGATCGAGGGTCAGGCTGCTGCGCGACAACGTCGTGATCCACGAGGGCACGCTCTCCAGCCTGCGGCGTTTCAAGGACGAGGTGCGCGAGGTCCGCGAAGGGTTCGAATGCGGCATGGCGTTCGAGAACTACCAGGACCTCAAGGAAAGCGACGTCATCGAGTGCTTCGACGTCGAGGAGGTCGCCCGGACGCTTTAGCCGGGCTCTCACCGGCAGCGGACGGGACCCATGGCACGGCGGCGCAATCCGGCTCGCGGGCCGTCGCAACGGCAACTCAGGGTGGGCGAGGCGGTGCGCCACGCGCTCAGCCGCCTGTTCGAGCGCGACGTCATCAAGGATCCCGAACTCGCCGGCGTGCCGATCACCGTTTCCGAGGTGACGATGAGCCCGGATCTCAAGGTCGCTACCGTCTACGTGCTTCCCCTGGGTGCGGACGAAGCGCGTCGCGGTCCGATCCTGGAGGCGCTCAACCGGGTCGGACCCGCGCTCCGGCGCATGCTGGGTCCGATGGTGACGCTCAAATTCCTGCCCGAATTGCGGTTCGCGGCCGATACGCGTTTCGAGCGGGCGGAGCGTATCGAGGCGCTCCTGCACGAGGCGCGCGCCGGCTCCGCCGGGAACCGCGGCGATGGCGCGTAGGCGCAGGGGCAAGCCGGTCCACGGCTGGATCGCGGTCGACAAGCCGAAAGGCATGTCGTCCGCCCACGCCGTCGCGCGCGTCCGCCGGATCGTCGGCGCCGCCAAGGCCGGTCATGCCGGCACGCTGGATCCGCTGGCGACGGGGGTTCTTCCAGTCGCGCTCGGAGAAGCCACCAAGACCGCGTCGTGGGCGACGGCCGGCGACAAGACCTACCGGTTCACGCTGCGCTGGGGCGAGCGCCGCGATACGGACGACGGGGAAGGCGCGGTCATCGAGACCGGCGATCTCCGACCCTCCCAGGCCGCAATACTTTCCGTCCTCGATCGATTCACCGGCGACATCGCCCAGCGCCCGCCCCGTTTCTCGGCGGTCAAGCTGGACGGGCGGCGCTCCTACGATCTCGCCCGAGCCGCGGTCGAATTCGAGTTGCCGGAGCGTGTCGTCACCGTGCGGAAGCTCGTCCTTCTCGACATGCCGGATGCCGACCGCGCGGTTTTCGAGACGCGCTGCGGCAAGGGCACCTACGTGCGCAGCCTCGCCCGCGACCTCGCCGAGGCGCTCGGCACCGTCGGTCATGCCGAGGAGATCCGCCGCCTCGCCGTCGGTCCGTTCACGGAGGCGGATTCGATTCCGCTAGATATCCTCGAGACGCTGGTGCATAGTGCACCCGCGCAGGACTACCTGCTGCCGATCGAGGCCGCGCTGGACGACATCCCGGCCGTGCCCGTTTCGGACTCGCAGGCTTCCTTGCTGAGACACGGCCAACCTGTCCGCATTTCCGCTCGTGAGCGGGGCGTCATCGCGGCCGAGCGCGTCGCCGAAGGCGACACGGTGATTGCGATGGCCGACGGCATGCTGGTCGCGCTCGCGCGCTTCGAGGACGGAGCGATCCGCCCGACGCGCGTCATCAACCCGTAACCCGGAGTTCACGATGTCGATCACGTCCGCTCGCAAGGCCGAGCTCATCACCGAGTACGCGACCAACCCGACCGATACCGGGTCTCCCGAGGTCCAGGTGGCGATCCTCTCGGAACGCATCCTCAACCTCACCGAGCATCTGAAGGAACACAAGAAGGACTACCATTCGCGCCGCGGCCTGCTGATGATGGTGGGACAGCGCCGACGCCTGCTCGACTATCTGAAGCGCAAGGACCAGTCCCGCTATACCACGCTTATCGGGCGTCTGGGGCTCAGGCGCTGAAAACCGGGCGCCGGTCGGGGGCGAAGCCCGTGACGGCCGCCGCTGCGGGATCGAGACCGCCGGCGTCCGCGCCGGCATGCCGAACGATACCGAAATAACCACGTATGACGGGCGCGTCGCATGGGGCGGCGCGTCGTTTGGAAGGATGGACGAATGTTTTCGATTCACAGGAAGGAACTGACCTGGGGCGGCCGCCCGCTGGTCATCGAGACAGGACGGCTCGCCCGCCAGGCGGACGGCGCCGTGCTCGTGACCTACGGCGAGACCACCGTGCTGTGCACGGCGGTGGCGGAAAAGACGCCGAGGCCCGGGATCGATTTCTTTCCGCTCACCGTCAACTACCAGGAAAAGGCCTTCGCGGCCGGACGCATCCCGGGCGGTTTCTTCAAGCGCGAAGGCCGCCCGTCGGAAAAGGAAACGCTGACCTCGCGGCTGATCGACCGGCCGATCCGGCCGCTCTTCGCGAGCGGTTTCCGCAACGAAACCCAGGTCATCTGCACGGTGCTGAGCCACGACCTGGAAAACGACCCCGATATACCGTCTCTGGTCGGGGCCTCGGCCGCGCTCACCATCTCGGGAATTCCCTTCCTGGGGCCCATCTTCGGCGCCCGGGTCGGCTATGTCGCGGGAGAGTACGTGCTGAACCCGCGCATCGAAGAACTTGAGAACTCGACGCTCGACATGGTTGTCGCCGGCACCGCCGATGCGGTGCTGATGGTCGAGTCGGAGGCCCAGTCGCTGTCCGAGGAGGAAATGCTGGGAGCGGTGATGTTCGCCCAGCGGGAGAGTGGGCCGGTGATCGACGCGATCATCTCGCTCGCCGAGGAGTGCGCCAAGGAACCCTGGGCGCTCGATCCCGCCGACCCGGCGCAGGCCGAGCTGGAAGGGAAAGTGCGCGAAATCTCCGAGGCGGCGCTGCGCAACGCCTATGCGGAACAGGTCAAGCAGGCCCGGGTGGAGAAGGTCGCCCAGGCCAAGGCCGGCGCGCAGGCGGCGCTCGCCGACTCCTACCCCGCCGATGCCGTTGCCGACGCTCTCAAGACGCTGGAAAAGGACATCGTCCGCAACGCAATTCTCGACACCGGCGCGCGCATCGACGGCCGCGACACCAGGACCGTTCGCCCGATCCGGGCCGAGGTCGGAATCCTCCCCCGCCTGCACGGCAGCGCCCTGTTCACCCGCGGCGAGACCCAGGCTCTCGTGGTGGCGACCCTGGGCACGGGGCAGGACGAGCAGATCATCGACGCGCTCGAGGGCGAATATCGCGAGCATTTCCTGCTGCACTACAACTTCCCGCCCTACTCGGTGGGCGAGGCGAGCTTTCTGCGTTCGCCGGGGCGGCGCGAGATCGGCCACGGCAAGCTCGCCTGGCGCGCGGTGCACGCGATGATGCCGTCCAAGGAGGACTTCCCCTACACGGTCCGCGTGGTCTCGGAGATCACCGAGTCCAACGGCTCGTCCTCGATGGCAACCGTCTGCGGCGCCTCGCTGGCGATGATGGATGCGGGCGTGCCGATCAGGACGCCGGTCGCCGGCATCGCCATGGGGTTGATCAAGGAAGGCGACCGCTTCGCCGTCCTCTCCGACATTCTCGGCGACGAGGACCATCTCGGCGACATGGACTTCAAGGTCGCCGGCACCCGGGACGGCGTGACCGCGCTGCAGATGGACATCAAGATCACCGGGATCACGGAGGAGATCATGGGCACGGCGCTGGAGCAGGCGCGCGACGGGCGTCTCCACATCCTCGACAACATGGACCGCGCGCTGTCCAGCGCGCGCGAGGGGATCAGCGAACACGCGCCGAGGATCACCGCCTTCTCCATCCCGCGCGACAAGATCCGCGAGGTCATCGGCACCGGCGGCAAGGTGATCCGCGAAATCTGCGAGGTGACCGGCGCCAAGATCGACATCGAGGACGACGGCACAATCAAGGTCGCCGCCGTCGATTCCGGTGCCGCCGACAAGGCGATCGAGTGGATCCGCGGCATCGTGGCCGAGCCCGAGGTCGGCGTGATCTACGGCGGCAAGGTGGTCAAGGTGGTCGATTTCGGCGCCTTCGTGAATTTCCTCGGCGCGCGCGACGGGCTGGTGCATATCAGCGAGCTCGCGCCGCGCCGCGTCGGCAAGGTGACCGACATGGTCAACGAGGGCGACGAGGTGAAGGTCAAGGTGCTGGGTATCGACGACCGGGGCAAGGTGCGCCTGTCGATGAAGGTCGTCGACCAGGCGACCGGGGAGGACATTTCCGACAAGCCCGCGGCTCCGAAGGAGGCGGTGCCCGGCGGCGTCTGAGCCTGCCGCCAGACGCGGCTGACGCCCGAAATGCACCCTGCTGGCGGTTTCCGCTGGCCGTCTGGGAATCGGGTCATATATAGGCTTAAATCGGTCGTTCTGCCGCGTTCCAAGCTGAAGGAGGCGGGAGCTGAGAGACCTTAGGCCCGTTGTGATCTCCGGCAAGGAGGTTCCGCCTCTTGTGGAGGGCGGCAAGGGCATTGCCGTCTCCAACGGGGAGAGCTGCGGCGCGTGGGCGTCGGCGGGCGGGGTCGGCACCTTCTCGGGCGTCAACGCCGATGCGTTCGATGCCGAAGGCGCGCTGATCCCGGTCCGCTACAGCGGTCGGACCCGGCGGGAACGCCACGAGGAGCTCCTTGCCTACGCGATCCAGGGCGGCATCAGCCAAGCGCGGATCGCGCACGAGATGGCGGGCGGCCAGGGCCGCATCCACATGAACGTCCTGTGGGAGATGGCCGGAGCGGAGCGGGTGCTGCGCGGCGTGCTCACCGGGGCGAAGGGGCTGATCCACGGCGTGACCTGCGGTGCCGGCATGCCCTACCGGATCGCCCAGATCGCGGCCGAGCACAGGGTGCACTACTACCCCATCGTCTCTTCCGCGCGGGCGTTCCGCGCGCTCTGGAAGCGGGCCTATCACAAGTTTTCCGAGTGGCTGGGCGGCGTGGTCTACGAGGACCCGTGGCGCGCCGGCGGGCATAACGGGCTGTCGAACAGCGAGGACCCGAACGAACCGCAGGAGCCCCTTCCCCGGGTCAGCGAGCTGCGCGAGACCATGTCGCAAATGGGGCTGGCGGAGACCCCGATCTTCATGGCCGGCGGAGTCTGGTATTTGCGCGAATGGGGCGATTGGCTGGACAACCCGGAGGTCGGCCCGATCGCCTTCCAGTTCGGCACCCGCCCGCTGCTCACCCGGGAGAGCCCGATCTCGCCGCAATGGAAGCGGCGGTTGCTCGAACTCAGCGAAGGCGACGTTTCGCTCAACAAGTACAGCCCGACCGGGTTCTATTCATCGGCGGTGTTCAACGCCTTCCTCGACGAGCTGAAGGAACGCTCGGAGCGTCAGATCACGTTCTCCGCCGAGCCGATGGGCGCGCTGGATTCCGAGCTCCTCGTCGGCCCGCGCGCACGGCGCATCTTCGTCACCGCGGACGACAAGGCCCGCGCCGAAGGCTGGATGAGGGAAGGCCATACCGAGGGGCTGCGCACGCCGGACTCGACCATCATCTTCACCACGCCGGAAAAGGCGCGCGAGATCCGCACCGACCAGGCCAACTGCATGGGCTGCCTGTCGGCCTGCCACTTCTCCAACTGGTCGCAGAACGAGGCCGGAAGCACCGGCCGCAAGGCCGATCCCAGGTCCTACTGCATCCAGAAGACGCTGCAAGACATCGCCCATGGCGGCCAGGTCGACGAGCAGCTGATGTTCGCCGGGCACAACGCCTACCGGTTCCGCGACGACCCGTTCTATTCCAACGGGTTCGTGCCCACCGTCCGCCAGCTCGTCGAACGCCTGAAAACCGGGGATTGAGGCCGGCGCCGCGACCGACGCGCATTCGAGCCCCAACAGATGAGGCGTTTGCGCTGTCGGGGACGGGTTGATTTACAAGGCGTTCACGGAGGTGCGAGATTTTTGATACCCCGTGGTGGTCGTTGATATCCGGGGTTTCAGTTTCGCTGCGGCGGTCGTTTTGGCGATTTTCACCCCACGCCGCTGGTCGCGGCGTCTTGGCAGCGAGGTTTTCCTGCGGCGGCCTCGCGCGCCCTGATCGTGCGCATGAGATAGAAGGTGTCGCCATCGGGCCCTGGGGCCCTTGTTCCACCACCACCCCTGGTCGGGAGAACAGCGATGGCGACGGCGGCGAAGCTACCCTTTTCGTGGCGCGATGTCGAAGTCCTGCCGGACCTTGAACGGCTGCGCCTGGTTCTGGCGGTGCTTCCCGACGAGGAGATCGTGACGGCGCTTGAAGTGTGTCGCGGTCGGGGCCGTAACGACTACCCGGTGCGGGCGATGTGGCGGGCGCTGATCGCGGGGGTGGTGTTGCAACACGCCTCGATGCAGTCGCTGTTGCGGGAGCTGGGGCGCAACCCGGCGTTGCTGGAGATCTGCGGGTTCGACCCTCTGCCGTATCAGAGCGGGCCGGTGACGGTGCTTCACGACGGGCATGCGGTAACGCGCCCGGCGCGGGTTCGTTCGACGGCGCCGAGCCACTGGAACTTCTCGCGGTTTCTGGGGCGTGTTGTGCAGCTTGAGGACGAGCAGGGGCTGGTGTCCGCCATGATCGAGAGCCTGCGCGCCGCGCTGTTCGCCGCGTTGCCGGACTTCGGGCGTCATCTCGGCTACGACGGCAAGGCGATCGCGAGCCACTCGACGGGCCGGGTCGGCAAGGACGAGGACAAGACCTCGGACCCCGACGCCGACTGGGGCAAGCACGAGACGGGCGGGGTGGACGCCAGGACCGGCGCGGTGTGGAAGAAGGTGAAGTCGTGGTTCGGCTACGGGCTGCACCTGATCGCCGACACCGATTACGAGGTTCCGGTGGCCTTCGAGGTGACGCGCGCTTCGGCCTCGGAACCCAAGGTGCTGTCCGGGATGCTGGAGGAGCTGTTCGCAAGGGCGCCGGAGATCGCCGGGCGCTGCGCCGACTTCAGCGCCGACCGCGGTCTCGACGATGCCCGCCTGAAGGCGCGGCTGTGGGACCGGTGGACCGCCCGCCCGCTGATCGATACACGGCTGATGTGGCGGGTGGAGAAGCAGGAGCCGAGATACGATCCGGCGCAGCCGATCACGCGGCCGCTGTTCCCCGACCGCGCCGATGTCATCGTTCACGACGAGCGTGGCCGGGTGTCCTGCGTCTGTCCCGGGACCGGCGAGGTCCGCGCTATGGCGTTTCAGGGGTTCGAGGCTGATCGGGGCCGCTGCGGCACGCTCAAATACCGCTGCCCGGCAGCCGCCTTCGGCTTCGCCTGCGCCGGCAGCCGGGCCTGCCACCGGGCCGGCGGGGTCAAGCCCGGAGACTATGGCCGCATCCTGCGCATCGACCTCGACAGCCACGACCGGCGCATCTTCACCCCCACGCCCTGGGGCAGTCCGTCATGGCGGCGCGGCTACAACCGCCGCTCGGCCATGGAGCGGATCAACAGCCGCCTCGACAACAGCTTCAACTTCGAGACCCACTACATCCGAGGCCGCGCCAAGATGAAGACCCGCCTCGGCCTCGCCCTGGCGGTGATGATGGCGATGGCTCTCGCCCAGGCCCGCGCCGGCCGCCCCGAGCGCATGCGCTCCCTGGTCGGCGCCGTGCCGTATCTCGACACCGGCTGACCGCTCGTCTGCCTCCCGACAATCCTGCCCGATCCCGCCGCCCGACGGCAGAGGGGAAGCCACGCCCGCACGCCAGACAATCTTCCGGTAATCGTATTTGTCAGGCCCCGGAAGCCCGTATCCTGCCCGGTGGGGAAGCGGGCCGGACGATATTCAACCGCCAAAATCGAACCGGCGACAGCCAAAAATCACCACAGCGCACATTTCTCAACAGATACTTTTGACTTGTTCCAAACTAGAGCCGTCACTATCATGGCGGGAGCGCAATGACGCGCCCCCATTTCGAAATTCGGCGATGCAACGACCCGACGCGCCGTTGACCCACCTGCTGAAGCGCCACGGCCTGCGTCCGACGCGCCAGCGTCTGGCGCTGGCGCGGCTGCTGTTCACCGGTGCCAACCGCCATGTCAGCGCCGAGGCGCTCCACGAGGAAGCGCTGGGCGAAGGGGCGAGCGTTTCCCTGGCGACCGTCTACAACACCCTCAATCAGTTCACGGCCGTCGGCCTGCTGCGCGAGGTGGTGGTCGATCCGAACCGCTGTTACTTCGATACCAACACGACCGATCACCATCACCTCTATTTCCAGGACACCGGTTGCCTCGAAGACCTCGAGCCCGGCGCCGTGCGGATCGGCAAGCTGCCCGACCCGCCTGCCGGAACGGCGATAAGCCGCGTCGATCTGGTGATCCGGCTCTCCAGGCGGGCGGACTGACGCGATGTCGGTTCGGCTGCCGGAGGAGGCGTTGCGAAGCCAGCATCTGCGGCGGTAGACGCAAGTGCAGGAAAAGCAGGGACGAAACCGAAGAGAGCGTAAAATCTCGTAACACGATGGAGCGAACATGAACACCGCATCGAAATGCCCGGTAATGGGCGGCACCCACCAGGCCGTCGGCGAGACGGCGAACCAGCACTGGTGGCCGAACAAGCTGAACCTGCGGATTCTCCGCCAGAACAACCCCCAGGCCGATCCCAACGGCGAGGACTTCAACTACGCCGAGGCGTTCAACAGCCTCGACTTCGAAGCCCTGGCGCGGGACGTCGATGCGGTGATGACCGACTCCCAGGACTGGTGGCCCGCCGACTACGGCCATTACGGACCGCTCTTCATCCGCATGACCTGGCACGCGGCGGGCACCTACCGCATCGACGACGGGCGCGGCGGCGGCGGCTGCGGCGATCAGCGCTTTGCGCCCCTTAACAGCTGGCCCGACAACGTCAACCTCGACAAGGCACGCCGGTTGCTCTGGCCGATCAAGCAGAAATACGGCCGCAAGATCTCGTGGGCCGACCTGTTGATCTTCGCCGGCAACCGGGCGCTCGAGACGATGGGCTTCAAGACCTTCGGCTTCGGCGGCGGTCGCCCGGACATCTGGGCGGCCGACGAGGGCATCTACTGGGGCCCGGAGCAGGGATGGCTCGACGACGAGCGCTATAGCGGCGATCGGGATCTGGCGGTTCCGCTCGGCGCCGTCCAGATGGGGCTGATCTACGTCAACCCGGAAGGGCCCAACGGCAACCCGGACCCGATGGCGGCGGCCCGCGACATCCGCGAGACGTTCCGCCGCATGGCGATGAACGATGAGGAGACGGTTGCGCTAATCGCCGGTGGACACACTTTCGGCAAGGCCCATGGCGCCGCCGAAGAGAGTCACAAGGGCCCCGAACCGGAAGGGGCCAATGTCGAGCATCAAGGCCTCGGCTGGCAGAGCAGCCATGGCAGCGGCATTGCCGGCGACCAGATCGGCAGCGGGCTCGAGGGCGCCTGGACCAAGAATCCGATCGTCTGGGACAACGGCTACTTCGAGAACCTGTTCGAATACGAGTGGGAGCTGACCAAGAGTCCCGCCGGCGCCAACCAGTGGACCCCGAAGAACGCCGAGGCGCAGGGGACCGTGCCCGACGCGCACGACCCGTCCACGCGGCACGCGCCCATGATGCTGACCACCGACCTCGCGCTGATCACCGATCCGGCCTACAAGGAGATCTCGAGGCGCTTCTACGAGAACCCGGACGAGCTCGCCGACGCCTTCGCCAAGGCGTGGTTCAAGCTCCTCCACCGTGACATGGGACCCGTCGCGCGCTATCTCGGCCCCTGGGTTCCGGACGAGCAGCTGCCGTTCCAGGATCCGCTGCCCAAGGCCACGCACGATCCGCTCGACGCCGCGGACATCGCCGCGCTCAAGGGCAGGATCCTGGAATCCGGCCTGTCGATCTCCCAGCTGGTCTCGACCGCTTGGGCGTCGGCCGCGACCTACCGCGACACCGACAAGCGCGGCGGCGCGAACGGGGCGCGTATCCGCCTCGCGCCGCAGGCGGGGTGGGACGTCAACGTGACGTCCGGCGTGCCGGCGGCGCTGGAGACGCTGGAGGGGATCCAGCGGGAATTCAACTCCGCGCAGGCAAACGGGAAAGGGATCTCGCTCGCCGATCTGATCGTGCTGGGCGGCTGCGCGGCCGTCGAGGCGGCGGCGAAGGCGGCCGGGCACGACGTCGAGGTTCCCTTCGCGCCGGGGCGCGTGGACGCGACCGACGACATGACCGACGCCGAGTCGTTCGAAGTGCTGGAGCCGGTCGCCGACGGATTCCGCAATTACCTGCAGAACGGCCATGCGGTTTCCTCGGAGCATCTGCTGGTGGACAAGGCGTTCATGCTGAAGCTGTCCGCGCCCGAGATGACGGCGCTCGTCGGCGGCATGCGCGCCCTCGACGCGAACGCCGGACAGTCCCAGCGCGGTGTGTTGACCGACCGGCCGGGGACGCTGACCAACGACTTCTTCGTCAACCTGCTCGACATGGGGACGGAGTGGACGGCGACCTCGGACAGCGGCGAGGAATTCGAAGGCCGCGATCGCGCCACCGGTGAAGTCAAGTGGACCGGCAGCCGCGTCGACCTGATCTTCGGGTCCAACTCCGAGCTTCGCGCTCTCGCCGAGGTCTATGGGAGCAGCGACGCCGAGGAGAAGTTCGTGCGTGACTTCGCCGCCGCGTGGGGCAAGGTCATGAACCTCGATCGCTTCGACCTCGCCTGATCCGCGCGCAGGGGTCGTCGAGGGCTTCTTGAGCGCAGCCGCGACCGGGTCGCGGCTGCGCAAGCCCCCGCCCCGATTGCGGTCACCCGGCGCCGCCGCGCGTTTCGTCTCGCGTCCGAAATGCGTTAGCTTGCCGGCCTTTCGATTTCGAGGGGGCCGAGGGCGATGGACTGGACGGAACGACGCGAGCGCTACCGGGCGGTGATCGAGGGCGAGAGCTGCATCCATCCGGGCTCGGTCTACGATCCGATCTCGGCGCGTATCGCCGAGGATCTCGGATTCGAGGTCGGCATGCTGGGCGGCTCCATCGCCTCGATGGCGGTGCTCGGCGCGCCCGATCTGATCGTGATGACGCTGACCGAGTTCGCCGGTCAGGTCTACCGCATTTGCCGCGCGGGCGAGCTGCCGCTGATGGTCGACGCCGATCACGGCTACGGCAACGCGCTCAACGTCATGCGCACGGTGGAGGAGTTGGAGGCGGCCGGCGTCTCCGGGCTCACCATCGAGGATACCGAGCTTCCCCCGCCCTATGGCGCCGAAGGCCCGCGCCTGCTTTCGCTTGAGGAGGGGGTCGGCAAGATGAAAGCCGCGCTCGCCGCCCGCGGCGATCCGCGTCTCGCGATCGTCGGACGGACCAGCGCCGCCACCATCGCCGACATGGACGATGCGATGCGCCGCATCGCGGCCTACCAGGAGGCCGGCGTCGACGCTGTGTTCCTCACCGGCATCAGGACCCGCGCCCAGGTGGAGACCATCCGCGCGACGGTCGGCATTCCCGTCATTCTCGGCGCTGCGGGACCGGAGATCGCGGACCTCGACTACTTGGCAAGTAACGGCGTGCGCATATGCCTGCAGGGCCACCAGCCTTTCATGGCCGCGGTCGAGGCGGTACATGCGTCGCTGAAGGCGCTGCGCGAAGGTACGCCGCCCGCGAAGCTGAAGGGCGTCGCGTCGCGCGAGCTGATGCGGCGGGTCACCCGCGACGAAGACTACGAGCGCTGGACGAAGGATTTCCTCGGCGGATGACGGTGCTCCGCCACGCCGAGATCGCCGGCGCCGGCTTCGCCGGGCTGGTCGCCGCCGTGGCGCTCGCCGACCGCGGCTGGACGGTCAGGGTGCACGAACGCGCGGAAGCGCTGCGCGCCTTCGGCGCCGGCATCTTCATCTGGGAGAACGGTCTTCGGGTCCTGAAGGCGATCGGCGCCTATGACGACGTGGTCGCCGGCTCACATGACGGCGAGGTCTACGAGGTGCGCGACCGCGACCGTGTGGTGGCGGAGACCCCGTTCCATATCGGAATGGGCAGCCGCATGCTGACCATGACCCGCCAGACCCTCTACGCCGCGATTCTCCGCCAGACGGAACGCCGGGGCATCGAGATACTCACCCGTTCCGAGGTCGTGGGCGCCGAGCCCGAGGGTGTGCTGCTGACCGCGGACGGAGGACGCCACGCGGCCGACCTCGTTATCGGCGCCGACGGGATCCATTCGCGCGTCCGCGACTCGCTCGGCTTGCGGAAGGAGCGCAACACCGGCACCCTCGGTCTCGTCCGCGTGCTCGCCCCGCGCTGCCTCGACGAGCTCGGCCCCGGGCGCTGGGACCGGGTGATCGACTTCTGGAATCTGCCGCACCGCTCGCTCCGCATCCTCTACGTGCCGTGCAACGCCGAAGACCTCTATCTCGCGATGATGGCGCCGGTCGAGGACGAGGAGGCGACCGCGGTCCCCGTCCGCACCGATATCTGGGTGCCGGCGTTTCCCCAGCTGGAACCCGCCATCCGCCGGGTGTCGGCCGAAGGACGCTATGACGCCTACGAAACCGGCAAGCTCACCCGCTGGTCGTCGGGCCGGGTCGCGATCGTGGGCGATTCCGCGCACGCCATGGTGCCCTCTCTCGGACAGGGGGCCGGGCTTGCCATGGCCAACGCGCTCGGCCTTGCGGTCGCGCTCGACGAAGCGATGGACGTTCCGGACGCGCTCTCCGGGTGGGAGAAGCGGGAACGGCCGCTGACCGAGTACACCCAGGACATGTCCGCCAAAGTCGCCCGCGACCGGCTGGACACGGCAGGGCGGATATGGTCGGACGGGACCATCCGGACCGCGCTCAGCGTTCCCACCGGAACCGGGCACCTGCCGCGTTTTCTCGACGGCCCGAACGGGTCGGCCCGTACCTGAACAGGAGGAATCCCATGCGCCGCTATGACGCGCTCAAGGCCGTCGCGCCCAGGGTCGGCGACGCCCTGGTGGTGACCAACCTCGCCAACACGGCGACCGAATGGCGCACGCTGCGCCCGCATGACGGCAACCTCTATTTCGTCGGCATGGGGATGGTGACGCCTTATGCGCTCGGCCTCGCGCTCGCCTTGCCGCACCGTCGCGTGCTCGCCTTCGACGGCGACGGGGGGATCCTGTTCGAGATGAGCGTGCTCGGAACGCTCGCCCAGTCGGCGCCGAAGAACCTTTGCGTCGTGGTGCTCGACAACGGGGGCTATGTGTCCACCGGCAAGTGGCAGTCGGTCGCCTCGCTGTCCGCCGGGCCCGTCGACATCGCGGGCGTCGCGCGCGCTTCCGGCCTTGCCAACGTCTTCGAGGTGCGGACGGTCGAGGAGTTCGAGGCGCAAGTCACGGCGGGGCTCGCGCGCGAGGACGGGCCGACGGTCATCGTCGCCAAGACCAGCGCCGAACAGGCCTTCGTCGGCACCTCGCCCAGCGACGGCAAGGAGAACAAGTACGGCTTCGTCCGCCATATCGAGGCGCTGGAAGGCAAGGCGATCCTCAAACCGTCGGCGCGCGAGCATGGCGAACCGCCCAGGCCCGATCCCGAGTTCAGCCCGGTGGCGGACGACGACCCGTTCGGCGAGGTGCTGTTCGACGGGCTGCGCGAGAACTTCGTCGATTTCGTGATCGGCCTGCCCTGCAGCGGCTTCGCGCACACGCTGCAACGCTGCATGGACGACCAGTCGATGCACTATGTCGCGGTCGCCAACGAGGGCACGGGGATCGGCATCTGCGCCGGCGCCTGGCTCGGCGGCAGGACGCCGGCGGCGGTGATCGAGAATTTCGGCGTCTTCGCCGCGACCTACCAGCTCATGCGCGGGCATTACACGTTCGGCATCCCGACGCTGCTGATGACCGAATACCGGGGGGACGCCGGGGAGACCGAGTTCTTCGGCGATTGCGGCGACATGACCGAATCGCTGCTCCGGGCCACGCGGATCAACTACCGCGTGGTGCGCGACATCCAGGAACTCAAGCCGGCGATCCGGGACGGGCTCAGGTGGATGAATTTCGGCCTCCGGCCCTTTGCGGTGCTGCCGGGCTACGATCTGTCGCGGCCGAGGCCGACCCAATGATCTTCGAGTGCCGCCGCTACACCCTCCAGCCCGGGCGGATGGACGACTTCATCGCGCTTCAGCACCGCCGGGGTTTCGACGGGCCCAATGCCGGCTTCATCTCTCGGGTGATCGGTTATTTCGAGACCGTCACCGGAACGCCCGAGCAGATCGTCCACCTCTACCGTTACGACAGCTACGAGGACTGGATCGAGAAGCTGCACGGGCTCTACGCCATACCGGAGCTCGCCTTCTACTTCACCGAGGCGCGGGCGATGGTCGAGCGGCAGGAGACCGCCTTCTTTCAGCCTGCCCCTCTGGCCGAGCTCAGCCCGCTATGGCACGGAGAGGCCGACTGGCTTCCCGGACCGGGGCAGGAGCGCTGGGACCTGCGGGAGATGCCGGACCTCGTGGTCGAGGAAACGCTGGAGGCGCTCAGGCCCGGCGGGCTGCCCGCCTACTGGGAGGCGATGTCCGCGTGCGGGCTGGAGGCCACCGGACCGCTCCGCCGCGACACGATCGCCACGTGGTCGTCGATGACCGGCAGGCTCCATGTCGTCGCGACCTACCGCCTGTTCGCTTCCATCGCCGGCCGCGAGGAACGCCGGCGCGAGGCCGGTGCAGGGGAGGCAATGGCCGCATTCAACGAGGCGCTGAGGCCGATCCTCCGAGAGCGCACCACGACGCTGCTGCGCCCCGTTCGGGTACCACAGATGAGCCCGCTGTTCCGGCTCGGCTGAAACGGATTTCTGGCCGGCCCTTCCGTTAAGCGCAGCAGTGCGCCCAGATCCATTCCGCGTCCGACAGCAACCGGTCGTCCGCGCCGCGGCGGGCGACGAACTGGATGCCGACCGGCATGCCGTTGGGGCCGCGATGGGTCGGGATCGTTATCGCCGGGACGTGCAGCATCGTCCACAGCGCCTGGAAGGCGGGATCCCCCGCGTAGTCGAGGCCCAGCGGGGCCTCGCCGTTGACGGCGGGTGCAAGCAGCGCGTCCCGATCCCCGAACAGCCCGTGGACGAGGCGGCGACAGTCCTCCGTCAACGCGAGCGCCGCGCGGTAATCGGCGTTGGGAACCGCGAGGCCGCTCGCGACGGTCTCCCGCATCGCCGGGCTCAGCCGCTCCCGGTCGGTGCGCCATTCATGCGCCATCGCTCGGGCGCGCTCGTAGTCGTTGATCGCCCGACGCGCATCGGTCAGCGCCTCGAAGGCGGCGGGCAGCGCAACCTCGTCCACAGCCGCGCCAGCCCGGACCAGAGCATCCGATGCCTCCTCGACCGCCGCGACCGTTTCCGGTTCCGCCAGATGCCACAGATGCGTGCGGCAGACCCCGATCCTGGGCGGGCCGGCGAGCGCGGCGATTCCCGCCGGCTCCCGACCGGTCAGCACGTCGCGGACCAGGACGACATCCTCCAGGTTCCGCGCGTGGAGCCCGATCGTGTCCAGGCTCTCGGCGGCGAACTTGATGCCGGCGCGGTTGAACGTGCCGAAGGTGGGCTTGAACCCGACGATCCCGCAATAGGAGGACGGACGCAGCACCGACCCGCCTGTCTGGGTGCCCAGCGCGACCGGGACCATGAAGTCGGCGACGCCGGCCGCCGAGCCCTGGGACGACCCGCCGGGCGTCCGCGCCGGGTCGTGCGGGTTGGTCGTGGGTCCGGGATGGGTGCCGGCGAACTCGGCGGTGACGGTCTTGCCGAGAATGACCGCGCCCGCCGCCCGCAGGATCGCCACCGCCGCCGCGTCCGAAGTCGGGCGATGCCCCGCATAGATCGGCGAGCCCATCTCCGTCGGCATGTCGGCGGTATCGAAGATGTCCTTGATCCCGACCGGCACGCCGTGGAGCGGCCCGGCGGGTGTCGCCGCTTCGTCGCAGACGCGGGCCTGGGCGAGCGCGAGGTCCGGATCCAGAAAGGCCCAGGCCCTGACCGTCTCCTCGCGCTCGGCGATGCGCGCGAGGCATGCGCCGACCGCTTCCTCCGAAGTTGCGCGGCCGTCCGCGATCGCGCGTGCAGCCTCGGCGGCGCCCGGTATCACCTGTCGCGGAACGCGTCCATCAGCGGCTTCTGCTGGCCGCCGTCGATCTCGATCATCGTGCCGTTGACGAAGTGCGCGAGCGGGGAGGCGAGATAGGTGACGAGGTTGGCGACCTCGTCGCATTCCGCGATGCGGCCGAGCGGGATGGCGCGCGGCGCGAGCTGGTCGGCCTCCTCATACGGAATCTTCATGTCGCGAGACATCGCCTGGACCAGCCCGTCCCAGCGCTCCGTCCTGACCGGACCGGGATTGACCGCGCAGACGGTGATGTTCTCGCGCCCGTACTGGGCGGCGATCGAGATGGTGAAGTTCTGGCCCGCCGCGTTGGCGGCGCCCGGCGCGACCTCCCAGTAGGAGTGCTTGATGCCGTCATTGCCGATCAGGTTGACGATGCGCCCGCCGCCCTGCTTGCGCATATGCGGGACCGCGTAGCGGGTGCAGCGCACATAGCCCATGAACTTGAGCCCGAGCGCCGCCGCCCAGTCTTCCTCCGAGAGCCCCTCGAGCACGCCGCCCGGCGCGGCGCCGGCGTTGTTGACCAGAATGTCGAGCCGGCCGAAATGCTCGACCGTGCCGTCGATGAACGCCTGGGCGTCCTCCGGCTTGGTGAGGTCGGCAGCGATGGAGAGAATTTCCTGGCCGGTGCGCTGCTGGATCGCCGCCGCGGCATTGTCGAGCCGTTGCTTGTCGCGCGCGCAGATCGCGACCTTGCAGCCCTCCGTCGCGAGGCTTTCCGCGATCGCCCGTCCGATTCCGATGCTCCCGCCGGTCACCGCAGCGATCTTGCCGTCCAGTTGAAGGTCCATCTCCGTCTCCCTGTGCCCGCGGTCCGCGCCCGGGGTTTGCGCGGGAATTTTCCCGTCCCTACCCTAGCGCCGCTTGGCGGAGATGCAAAACCGGCGGGTCGGATGGCGGAGAGGATGATCGGACGCGCGCTGAGCCGGCGCGAGGACAGGCGTTTGCTACGGGGAAAAGGCCGGTTCGTCGACGATTTTGCCCCGCCCGGCGCCGCCCACATGGCGATTCTGAGAAGCCCCTTCGCCCATGCGCGCATCCGCTCGGTGGACCTCGCCGCCGCCCGCGCCGCGCCGGGCGTGATCGACGCGTTCTGCGGCGCCGACCTCGACCGTCCATTGCCGGAAATCCCGTTCCGGCTGGCCGGACTCTCGGGCTTCGACCGCTTCCTGCAGCAACCGATCGCGACCGCCAAGGCGCGTTTCGCGGGCGAGCCCGTCGCCGCGGTCGTCGCTTCCGACCGCTATGCCGCCGAGGACGCGCTCGCGGCGATCGAGGTCGACTACGAACCCCTCCCGCCGGTGGCGGATCCCGAGACCGCAGCGAAATCCGATACCCTGGTTCACGACGAGGCGGGCGACAACGTCGCGATCCGCTACACCGTCGGGCGCGGCGACGCCGATGCCGCCTTCGCCGCCGCGCCCTATCGCCGGCGCGAGCGTTTCCGGACCCATCGCCAGACCGGCCTGCCGTTGGAAACCCGGGGTCTCGTGGCCGACTTCTCCGACGGGGAAACGCTGAGGCTCTGGGGTGCGGCCAAGGTGACGTATTTCAACAAGCGCGCGCTGGTCCGCGCCTTCGGGCTGCCGGAGGATGCGGTCGAGCTGATCCAGCTCGATGTCGGCGGCGGCTTCGGCGTGCGGGGGGAGCTCTACCCCGAGGACTACCTGGTTCCCATCGCCAGCCGTCGCGCGGGCCGTCCCGTCAAGTGGATCGAGGATCGCCAGGAACATCTGATGTCGGCGAACCATTCGCGCGACATCGTGTGTGAGCTGGAGATCGCGGCGGAGCGCGATGGCACGATCCTTGCCCTGCGCGGCAGGACGGTCGCCGACCTCGGCGCCTATGCCCGCACCAACGGCGGAATCGTGCCGGTGCGCACGGTGCAGTTCCTGCCCGGCCCCTACCGTATTCCGAACTATTCCTGCGATGCCGAGATCGTGGTCACCAACCGCACGCCCACCGGGACCTATCGCGGGCCGGGCCGTTTCGAGGCCAATTTCTTCCGCGAGCGGCTGATCGATCTGATGGCGGCCGATCTCGGACTCGACCCCGCCGAGGTGCGGCTCGCCAACCTGCTGGGTCCGGACGAGCTCCCCTACGACATCGGCGAGCTGATCCCCGGCGACACCGGGACCGCCTACTCGAACGGCGATTATCCCGCGGTACTGCGCCGGCTCCTCGACGAGGCCGGCTATGACGGCTGGCGAGCGCGTCAGGGCAAAACCGGCGTCGACGGCCGGCGCCACGGTCTCGGGATCGCCTGCTTCGTCGAGAGCAGCGCCGCCGGGCCGCCCGAGCACGCCCGCATCGGCGCGGACGCCGACGGGCGCGTCGAGGTCCGGGTGGGATCGTCCTCCTTCGGCCAGGGGGTGGAGACCGGGATGATCCAGATCGCCGCCGATGCGCTCGGCGTTGCGCCCGACAAGATCGACGTCCGCCACGGCACCACCAGCCTGCTGCCCGACGGCAGCGGCAGCTATCACAGCCGCACCACGGTGATGGCGGGGAACGCGGTTTCGGAAGCCGCCGCCGCATTCCGGGAGCGCTGCATCGCGCTCGCGGCACTCCGCTGGAACGCCGAGCCGGACAGCCTCGTCTGGCGCGAGGGCCGTGTCGAAAGGGCCGATGGCGAGACCATCGGCATCGCGCCGCTCGCCGCCTTTGCGCGATCCCGCGGCGAGTCGCTCGAAGCCGCCGCCAGCTTCGACAACCGGGGCCGGATCGCCTGGAGTTCCGGCGCGCATGCCGCCCATGTCGCGGTCGATACCGAGACCGGCGAGGTGTCGGTGCTCGGCTACCACGTGGTCGAGGAGCTCGGACGGGTGCTGAACCCCATGATGGCCGAGGGCCAGGCCGTCGGCGCGGCGGTTCAGGGGATCGGCGGCGCGCTGCTCGACCGCATCCGCCACGATGCCGACGGTCAGCTCCTGACGGCGAACCTTGCCGACTATCTGGTGCCCGCGAGCGTCGAGATCCCGCGCGTCGAGACGGTCGCGCTCGAAACGCACCCGGCGGATTCGAACCCGCTCGGTTTCAAGGGAGCGGGCGAGGGCGGGATAATCGCCGTCGGCGCCGCTATCGCGAACGCCATAGCCCACGCGCTCGGCAGGTCCGGCGAAGGTCCGGCCGAACTGCCCGTCTCGCCTGGCGATGTCCTCCGGCTCGTGGACGGGCGCGGGAAATAGGGATCAGCGCCGCGCCACCATGCGCTGCTTGATTTCTCCGATCGCCCTGGCCGGGTTGAGATCCTTGGGGCAGGTCTTGGTGCAGTTCATGATCGTGTGGCAGCGATAGAGCCGGAACGGGTCCTCCAGCGCATCCAGCCGTTCGCCGGTGTGCTCGTCCCGTGAATCCGCGATCCAGCGATAGGCCTGGAGCAGGGCGGCCGGCCCCAGATAGCGGTCGCCGTTCCACCAGTAGCTCGGGCAGCTCGTGGTACAGCAGAAGCAGAGGATGCATTCCCACAGACCGTCGAGCTTCTCGCGCTCCTCCGGCGACTGCAGCCGCTCGGCATCGGGCGGCGCCGGGGTCTCGGTCTTGAGCCAGGGCTCGATCGAGGCGTATTGCGCGTAGGCGTCCGTGAGGTCGGGGACCAAATCCTTGACCACCTTCATGTGCGGCAGGGGGTAGACCTTCACGTCGCCCTTGATGTCCGAGATGAACCGCGTGCAGGCGAGCGTGTTGGTGCCGTCGATGTTCATCGCGCAGCTGCCGCAGACGCCCTCGCGGCAGGACCGGCGGAAGGTGAGGGTGGAATCGACCTCGTTCTTGATCTTGATCACCGCGTCGAGAACCATCGGGCCGCAATCGTCGAGATCGACGGTGTAGCTGTCGATCCTCGGCGTCTCACCCGAATCCGGGTCCCAGCGATAAATCCTGAACGTCCGGGTCCGTTTCGCGCCTTCCGGCGGCGGGTGGTCGGTTCCCTTGCGGATCTTCGAATTGGCGGGAAGCCTCAGCTCGGCCATGGCGGCTCCGGGGTCAGTAGACGCGGTCCTTGGGCGGCACCGCCTGGACCTCGTTGGTCATCGTGTTGGTGTGGACCGGCCGGTATTCCATGCGGGACCGGCCGTCCTCGTCGAGCCAGATCAGCGTGTGCTTCATCCAGTTCTCGTCGTCGCGCTCGGGGAAGTCCTCGCGGGCGTGCGCGCCCCGGCTTTCCTCGCGGTCGAGCGCGGCGTCGACGCTGACCACCGATTGCTCCAGCAAATTGTCGAATTCGAGCGCCTCGACCAGGTCGGAATTCCAGATCATCGACCGGTCCGTGACCGACATGTCCGACCGCCCGTCCCACACCTTCCTGAGCCTGTCCTTGCCCTCGCCGAGGATCTCGCCGGTGCGGAAAACCGCGCAGTGGCTCTGCATGACTTGCTGCATTTCGAGGCGGAGCGCCGCGCATGGGGTTCCGCCCCTGGCGTGGCGGCGGGAGTCGAGCCGGTCCAGCGCCCGGTCCCCCGCATCGGCGGGAAGCGGCGGCTTGGACGCGCCGGGCTCCAGGATCTCGACGCAGCGATTGGCAGCCGCGCGGCCGAACACGACGAGATCGAGCAGCGAATTCGAGCCCAGCCGGTTGGCGCCGTGGACCGAGACGCAGGCCGCCTCGCCGATCGCCATCAGCCCCGGCACCGTCGCTTCCAGCGTGCCGTTGGCCGGCGCGCGCGCCTCGCCCAGATGGTTGGTCGGCACGCCGCCCATGTTGTAGTGCACGGTCGGCAGCACCGGCACCGGTTCGCGGGTGACGTCGACGCCGGCGAAGATCTTCGCGGTCTCCGAGATGCCGGGCAGGCGCTCGGCTATCACCTTTGCGTCGAGATGCTCGATATGCAGGTGAATGTGGTCGCGGTTCTCGCCGACTCCGCGGCCCTCGCGCATCTCGATGGTCATCGCGCGCGAGACCACGTCGCGCGAGGCGAGATCCTTCACGTTGGGGGCGTAGCGCTCCATGAAGCGCTCGCCTTCCGAGTTGGTCAGATAGCCGCCCTCGCCGCGCACCCCCTCCGTGATCAGGCAGCCGGCGCCGTAGATCCCGGTCGGGTGGAACTGGATGAACTCCATGTCCTCCAGCGGCAGCCCGGCCCTCAGCACCATCGCGTTGCCGTCGCCGGTCTGGGTATGCGCTCCGGTGCAGGCGAAATAGGACCGGCCGTAGCCGCCGGTGGCGATCACCGTCATCTGCGCCTGGAAGCGGTGGATCGTGCCGTCGTCGAGGTTCCACGCCATGACGCCGCGCACCGCGCCGGTCTCGTCGGTGAGCAGGTCGATGGCGAAGTATTCGATGAAGAATTCCGCGTCGTGACGCAACGATTGCTGGTAGAGCGTGTGCAGGATCGCATGCCCGGTCCGGTCTGCGGCGGCGGCGGTGCGCCTTGCCGGCGGGCCCTCGCCGTAACGCGTCGTCATCCCGCCGAACGGGCGCTGGTAGATCTTGCCTTCGGGAGTGCGCGAGAACGGCACGCCGTAATGTTCCAGCTCGATCACCGCCGGGATCGCCTCGCGGCACATATATTCGATCGCGTCCTGGTCGCCGAGCCAGTCGGCGCCCTTGACGGTGTCGTAGAAATGCCAGCGCCAGTCGTCCTCGCTCATATTGCCGAGCGCCGCGGAAATGCCGCCCTGCGCGGCGACGGTGTGGCTGCGGGTGGGGAAGACCTTGGTGATGCAGGCGGTCTTGAGCCCCTTGACCGCCATGCCGAAGGTCGCGCGCAGCCCCGCCCCGCCCGCGCCGATCACCACGACATCATAGCTGTGGTCGACGATCTCGTAGGCCGCGGTCACCGCTTCAGCCTCCGAGCGCGATCTTGAGGACCGAGAACGCAGCGCCGATACCGAGCGCGACGGCGGCGAACCTGACCGCGGTCACCAGGGCGAGCTTGAGCCACTCGGCATGCACGTAGTCCTCGATCACCACCTGCACGCCGAGCTGGGCGTGGTGGAACCCGGCGAGGATCAGGAGCAGCATGAGCACCGCCGCCACCGGATCTCTCAACCACGCCGCCACCGTCGCGTGGTCGGCGCCGGTGAGCACGATCAGCGACACCGCGAACCAGAGGACAAGCGGAACGAGCGCGATGGCGGTCAGGCGCTGCGCCCACCAGTGCGCGGTCCCTTCCTTGGCCGAGCCGAGCCCCCGCACTCGTCCCAGCGGCGTGCGGAGGCTCATCGGAGCGCTCCCATCGATGCGTAGGCCAGCACCCAGGCCAGCAGGGTCAGCACCGCGGCCGAACCGACCGCCAGCCATCCGGTCATCGAGACCGTGCCGAGCTCGAACCCCCGCCCCATGTCCCAGAACAGGTGCCGGATGCCGTTGCACAGGTGGTAGAACAGCGCGAACGTCCAGCCGAACAGGAACAGCCGCCCGAGGAACGATCCGGCAACCGCCTGCGCCGTCCCGAACGCATCGGGGCCCGCGGCGACCGCGGCGAGCCACCAGAGCAGCAGCAACAGCCCCGCCGCGAGCACGATCCCGGTCGCGCGGTGGGCGATCGACAGCACCGAGGTGATCTGCGGCCGGTAGACCTGCAGATGGGGCGACAGCGGCCTGTCCTGGTTGCTCATCGACGCTAACCCTGCTGGATGCGGCGGCACGAGGCCTCGGGCCGAACGGCGGCCCAGTTTAGACCGGGACCGGAGTCGAGTCAAATTGGAGAAATGTGCGCTGTGGTGATTTTTGGCTGTCGCCGGTTCGATTTTGGCGGTTGAATATCGTCCGGCCCGCTTCCCCACCGGGCAGGATACGGGCTTCCGGGGCCTGACAAATACGATTACCGGAAGATTGTCTGGCGTGCGGGCGTGGCTTCCCCTCTGCCGTCGGGCGGCGGGATCGGGCAGGATTGTCGGGAGGCAGACGAGCGGTCAGCCGGTGTCGAGATACGGCACGGCGCCGACCAGGGAGCGCATGCGCTCGGGGCGGCCGGCGCGGGCCTGGGCGAGAGCCATCGCCATCATCACCGCCAGGGCGAGGCCGAGGCGGGTCTTCATCTTGGCGCGGCCTCGGATGTAGTGGGTCTCGAAGTTGAAGCTGTTGTCGAGGCGGCTGTTGATCCGCTCCATGGCCGAGCGGCGGTTGTAGCCGCGCCGCCATGACGGACTGCCCCAGGGCGTGGGGGTGAAGATGCGCCGGTCGTGGCTGTCGAGGTCGATGCGCAGGATGCGGCCATAGTCTCCGGGCTTGACCCCGCCGGCCCGGTGGCAGGCCCGGCTGCCGGCGCAGGCGAAGCCGAAGGCGGCTGCCGGGCAGCGGTATTTGAGCGTGCCGCAGCGGCCCCGATCAGCCTCGAACCCCTGAAACGCCATAGCGCGGACCTCGCCGGTCCCGGGACAGACGCAGGACACCCGGCCGCGCTCGTCGTGAACGATGACATCGGCGCGGTCGGGGAACAGCGGCCGCGTGATCGGCTGCGCCGGATCGTATCTCGGCTCCTGCTTCTCCACCCGCCACATCAGCCGTGTATCGATCAGCGGGCGGGCGGTCCACCGGTCCCACAGCCGCGCCTTCAGGCGGGCATCGTCGAGACCGCGGTCGGCGCTGAAGTCGGCGCAGCGCCCGGCGATCTCCGGCGCCCTTGCGAACAGCTCCTCCAGCATCCCGGACAGCACCTTGGGTTCCGAGGCCGAAGCGCGCGTCACCTCGAAGGCCACCGGAACCTCGTAATCGGTGTCGGCGATCAGGTGCAGCCCGTAGCCGAACCACGACTTCACCTTCTTCCACACCGCGCCGGTCCTGGCGTCCACCCCGCCCGTCTCGTGCTTGCCCCAGTCGGCGTCGGGGTCCGAGGTCTTGTCCTCGTCCTTGCCGACCCGGCCCGTCGAGTGGCTCGCGATCGCCTTGCCGTCGTAGCCGAGATGACGCCCGAAGTCCGGCAACGCGGCGAACAGCGCGGCGCGCAGGCTCTCGATCATGGCGGACACCAGCCCCTGCTCGTCCTCAAGCTGCACAACACGCCCCAGAAACCGCGAGAAGTTCCAGTGGCTCGGCGCCGTCGAACGAACCCGCGCCGGGCGCGTTACCGCATGCCCGTCGTGAAGCACCGTCACCGGCCCGCTCTGATACGGCAGAGGGTCGAACCCGCAGATCTCCAGCAACGCCGGGTTGCGCCCCAGCTCCCGCAACAGCGACTGCATCGAGGCGTGTTGCAACACCACCCCCGCGATCAGCGCCCGCCACATCGCCCGCACCGGGTAGTCGTTACGGCCCCGACCGCGACACACTTCAAGCGCCGTCACGATCTCCTCGTCGGGAAGCACCGCCAGAACCAGGCGCAGCCGTTCAAGGTCCGGCAGGACTTCGACATCGCGCCACGAAAAGGGTAGCTTCGCCGCCGTCGCCATCGCTGTTCTCCCGACCAGGGGTGGTGGTGGAACAAGGGCCCCAGGGCCCGATGGCGACACCTTCTATCTCATGCGCACGATCAGGGCGCGCGAGGCCGCCGCAGGAAAACCTCGCTGCCAAGACGCCGCGACCAGCGGCGTGGGGTGAAAATCGCCAAAACGACCGCCGCAGCGAAACTGAAACCCCGGATATCAACGACCACCACGGGGTATCAAAAATCTCGCACCTCCGTGAACGCCTTGTAAATCAACCCGTCCCCGACAGCGCAAACGCCTCAATTGGGGGCGGGTGAGACACCTGCGCGGTCGCGATCCCCCCAACGCGTTGACATGGAGCCGGATCGGTCGTATATACATCGTCATTACATCAACGCTGGAGACGAGGCCTTCCATGCCGGTTCCCGAGCGAGCCCTGCAAAGTCAAACGATCAATCTGCGCGCATCGGTCGAGCAGAAGACGCTGATCGACCGCGCGGCGCAGCGCCTCGGCAAGTCCCGCAGCCAGTTCGTCCTCGATACGATGCGGGAAGCGTCCGAGAACGTGCTGCTCGACCAGCGTTTGTTCGTCCTCGACGAGGCCGCGTTCGAGGCGTTCGAAGCGATGCTCGATGCACCCGCCGAGCCGAGCGAAGGTTTGCGCCGGACCCTGACGACGGCCCCGTCCTGGAGCGAGTGATCGCCCGGGCATGAGTCCGACCGCCCCCGAGCCCATCGCCACCCACCACGTTCTCGCCGGTTTCGACAGCGGCCAACCTACGCTCGACAACTGGCTGACAGGGCGTGCCCTCAGGAACGAGCGGGACGGAGCTTCGCGGACCTATGTTGTCTGCGACGACGGCGCCGTCATTGCCTATTACTGTCTCGCCGCGGGTTCGGTGCAGCACCGGGATGTGCCCGGGAGGGTCAGGCGCAACATGCCCGATCCGATTCCGGTGATGCTGATGGGCCGTCTGGCTGTCGCCAGATCCCATCAGGGCAGGGGACTCGCGCGCGGTCTGCTGCGGGACGCCGTTCTGCGTACGCTGAAAGCTGCTGAGATCGCGGGGGTCAGGGCGCTGCTCGTTCACGCTCTGGACGAAGATGCGGCAAGGTTCTACCAACATCTGGGCTTTCTGGAATCGCCCGTCGATCCCCTTGTCCTTGCACTGCCTGTGGCGGCTGCGCGCAAGCTGCTTGATCCCTGACGGTGCGGTCGGTAATCCCGACGCGATCCGGCCGGGGGATATTGGTCACTTCCCCTCCGCTCCCCGCTCCAGCGCCGCGATTCGCTCCGCCAGCGCGAGCGTGCGCTCGGCTTCCTCGACGTGGAGGGCTTCGATCAGCTTGCCGTCGACCAGGGTTACGCCCCTGCCTTCGGCGGCGGCCTCGCGCCATGCGGTGGAGATTCGTCGGGCCCATTCGATATCGGCCTTCGACGGGCCGAACACCTCGTTGGCGACGGCGATTGTCCTGGGGTGCAGCAGCGACTTTCCGTCGAAGCCGAAGGATCGTCCCTGGCGGCAGGAACGCTCGAAACCCTCGTCGTCCGACAGGTCGAAATGGGGGGCGTCCAGCACCGCGAGCCCGGCCTCGCGCGCCGCCAGCACGCATAGCCCGATACTCGTCAGGAGCGGCAGCCGGTCGGGCGCGTGCAGGTCGGCCTGAAGCGCCTTCGAGAGGTCGGCCGTGCCCAGCGTCAGCGCCTCCATGCGCGGGTGCGCGTTGGCGATGAGGCGCGCATCGAGGATGCCCCTCGGCGTTTCCAGCATGCACCAGATGCCCATCTCGGCCGGCGCGCCGGCGGCTTCCAGGACGGCGGCAGCGTGGGCCACCGTCGCCGGGTCCTCGACCTTGGGCAGCATCGCCGCGTCGGCGCCGCTCCTCGCCACGGCGGCGAGGTCGTCCTCGAACCACGGCGTGCCGATCCCGTTGACCCGGATCACGATCTCGCGCGCGCCGTACCCGCCTTCGGCGAGAAATTCGAGGATCCGGCCGCGCGCCTCGACCTTGGCGTCCGGGAGCACGCCGTCCTCGAGATCCATGATCAGCACGTCGGCCGCGAGGCTGCGCCCCTTTTCGAGCGCGCGCGCATTGGCGCCCGGCATGTAGAGCGCGCTGCGCCTCGGACGGATGGGACGGGTCACCGGCGGCTATCCGCCGGGAGCGCGTCCGCGCGCCGCTCGTATTCCGGAACGTCCGCCATACCGGACCTTATAGGTTTGCGGTCGAGACCCGGCAAGCGACGCTCCCCGTTTCATCCCCGGCCGCCGGCACCCTACACTCCGCCGGCCTGACGAAGTCACCGGAGGCGCCGATGACGAATGGCGGGCCGATCGGTCGCCCCGTTCCGCGCAAGGAGGACGCGCGGCTGCTGCGCGGACGGGCGCGCTTCGTCGACGACGTCCACCTCGACCGCATGCTGCACGGCGTCTTCGTGCGCAGCCCCCATCCGCACGCGGAGATCGGCGCCATCGATGCGTCGGCGGCGCTGGACGCCGGGGCCCGGCTGGTGCTTGCGGCGGATGATCTCCCCTTCGCCGACCGGGCGTTCGTGGTGCGCTACTGGCACACGGCGATCCGTGGCGGCACCCAGCCCTTCCTCGCGCGCGAGCGGGTGCGCTACGTGGGCGAGCCGGTGGCGCTCGTGGTCGCCGACGATCCCTACCGGGCGGAGGACCTCGCTTCGCTGGTGGAGGTCGACTACCGCTCGCTCGAGTCCGTCGCCGGGATCGAGGCGGCCATGGCGGACGGCGCGCCCGCCCTCCACGACTCCTGGACCGGCAATATCGCCGCCCGGTTCTCCTACGAACGCGGCGATGCCGGGCGTGCGCTCGAACGGGCGGCGCGTCGCGTAACCCACGAGACCAGCTTCGCGAGACAGGTCCCGCTGCCGTTGGAGACCCGCGGCGCGGTGACCGATTTCGACCGGTCGCGCGGGACGCTGACCGTCCGGCTGTCGACCCAGGCGCATTACAACGTCAGGGAAAACCTCGCCTCGCTGCTCGACCTGCCCGAGAGCGCGGTGCGGGTGATCTGCGAGGATGTGGGCGGCGGGTTCGGCGCCAAGTCGCGCTGCTACGGCGAGGAGATCGTGCTCGCCGAGGTGAGCCGGGTGCTCGGCCGCCCGGTCAAGTGGGTCGAGGATCGGCGCGAGAACATGCTGGCGACGACCCATTCGCGCGGGATCGACGTGACCCTCGAGCTCGGGCTCTCCGAGGACGGACGTTTCGAGGCGCTGCGCGCGACGGTCGCGCTCGATACCGGCGCCTACGTGTTCACCAGCGGGATCGCGACGGGCGAGCTCTGCGGCGCCCTGATCCCTGGGGCCTACCGTATTCCCGACTTCTCCGTCGAGGTGCTGGCGGTCGGCACCAACAAGACCCCGGCCGCCACCTATCGCGGCGCTGGGCAGCCGGAAGCCGCGCTCGCCGTCGAGACACTGGTGGACCGCGCCGCCCGCGCGCTCGGTATCGACGCGGCCGAACTCCGCCGGCGCAACCTTGTACGGCCCCGCGACCTGCCCTATGCGACGGGAACCGGGTTCGGCGGCATCGGGTTCGAATTTCTCGGCGGCGATTTTCCCGCCTTGCTGGACCGGGTAACGGCCGAGAGCGGCTACGGCGAGGCGGTGGAAGCCCGGCCGGACGGGGTACGAGTCGCCTGGGGGCTCGCGGGTGGCGTCGACGTTTCCGGCGTGGTCAACTTCGAATCCGCACGGGTCCGAATCGATCCCTCGGGCGACGTGCGTGTCCACTCCGGGATGAGCTCGCAGGGGCAGGGGCAGGCGACGACCTTCGCCCAGATCGCGGCGGAGGCGCTGGGGGCGGAGGTCGACCGCGTTTCGGTCGCGATGGGCGACACGGCGCTCCTTTCCTTCGGCCGCGGCGCGTTCGCGAGCCGGGGCGCGATCATGGGCGGCAGCGCGGTCCATGAGGCGGCACGAGCGTTGCGAGTCCGGACCCTGGAAATCGCCGCGCAACTCCTCCAGGACGAGGCCGGCGAGCTCGACATCGTCGGCGGGCGCATCGTGCGGCGGAACGGCGGCGACACCGTGCTCACGCTGGGCGAGGTGGCGCGCGTCGTCGCGCCCGGCGGCCCGCTGTTCGACGGGAGCGCGGGGTTCGAGGCGGAGACCGTATGGCGCGCCGACCGGCCGGCGACGCTCGCCTTCTCGGTCCACGCGGCGCGGGTGGCGGTCGACCCCGAGACCGGTTCGGTCGAGGTCGGCGACTATGCGGTCGGCCACGATATCGGGCGGGCGCTCAACCCCATGATCGTCGACGGACAGGTCGCCGGCGGCGCGGCGGAGGGGATCGCGAACGCGCTCCTGACCGAGATGGTCTTCGCGCCCGACGGCCAGCCGCTCACGCTCACGCTTGCCGACTATCTCGCGGGCGCCGCCGATGCCGTGCTCGCTCCGCGCCTGATCGAGCAGGACACGCCGTCGCCCACCAACCCGCTCGGCATCCGGGGCGTCGGCGAGAGCGCGGCCATCGCGCCGCCCGCCGCGATCTGGAACGCCGTCGCCCGCGCGATGGGCTGGGACGCCGCGCCGGCCCGGATTCCCATCTCCCCCGCCGCGCTGGCTCGGGGGACCCCCTAGAAACTGTAGGTGGCGTTCAGCAGGACGTACCCGTCGCGCCGCGTATCGTGGATCACGTCCTTCTCGTCGATATCGAGCATGACCGCCGCTTCCACCGTCGCGGTCCAGCTGTCGGAAAGATCCCGCTTGGCTTCGAAGCCGAGGAGACGCGTCGAATGATCCATGTCGGCGATGACGCTCGCTATGAGCTCGGTATTCTCGACATCGTTCAGCGCGAGGCGGGCCGCGAAGAAGACGTCGTTCTGGTACCTGTTGGGCGACCGGCGCCCGCGCTCGTCGTAGCTCCACTCGCCCAGCAGGCTGACATCGGCCTCCGAGTCGAGGACTCCGCTGAACGTGTACTCCACGCCGCCCACGAAGGCGGCGTAGTCCTCTTCCTTGCCCAAGGGAGCGTTGGGAGGTGGACGGTTGATGGCGCCTTCGCGGCGGATGGCCTCGAGCTTGATCAGCCAGGACTCGATGGTGAGCTGGGCGTCGAGTCCGTATTGCCGAATCTGCGCGTAGTGCGGGACGAGGCTTAGCGATCCGCCATGAAATTCCGGATTGAAAGACGGCTCGCGGCTGGTGCCGTCGAAAACGCTTAGGCCCATGTCGAGCGGCCCGATGCTGCGGCTGTAGCGTGCGGCGAGATCGACATGCCATTCCTCCGCCGCGCTCTCGTAGGAAACCCGCTTTTGGTCGAACGGGACCCTCGTCCGGAGGCGGCCCTTGCGTCCGGGCAGCGTCCGCTCGCGGTGGAGCGGCATGGCGAAGAACTCCAGCACGCCCCAGTCCGCGGACCAGGTGAGATGAGCCATGAGCTGGCCCATCCGGCTCTCCTCGTTCGGGTGGTCGGTCAGGTCGACCTGGTTGACGATGTTGACCAGGTGATGGAATTCGGCGACGCCCCAGAACACCCGGTCCACGCCGAGCCGCGCCTCCCACTCGCCGTCGCCCAGCTCGCCGAACAACAGGAGATAGGCCTCGCGCAGGTCGGCGTTGGTGCGGTCGGGATCCGCGCTGTCGTAGCGGTAATGCGGCGTAAGCGTGAAGCTCCCGCCGTCCTCGTGTTCGAGATAGAGCGTGGGTTCGGCGGTAAAGCCCAGGCTCCCGTCGCGCTGGCCCCGATGCGCCGCCTCGTTGGGGAACCATCTGCCTTCCATGGCGAGGCGGCCGGAGAGCTCGGTCTCTATCTTGCTTGTTTCCGCGGCGGCGGCACAGGTGAGGACAGCGCAGGCGACGCTCAACACTGCACCGACGGCGCGATATCCGGAACAAATGCCTGTCAGCGGCATACCCTTCCAGCCCTTCGGCCTCCCGCTGTCGATGCGGCCCCGGGAGGGGCAAATCATAGCCGGCTCCTCCGCGCCTGACACTTGGGGTCTTTGGGACCGGGTCCGGCCTATTGCAATGCCGGTGTGCGACGGTGGCGATGGCGTTCACGGTCAGGTACGAGCGCGTCGCTCCGTGCCTCCGCCGCGAGCATGAGATCCTTGAGGTTCTGCCGCGTTGGTTCTTCCAGTGGCCGGCCACGTTCGACGGTCCCGGCGGCGGCGGGCGCCAATCCTCCCCGCCGCACAGTTCGCAGCCCCGATCTGAGGCTACGCAGGAGGAGGTCGCTGAGGCGCACTTTTGCCTTGTAGGCCCACAGCGTCGTCTTCATGCGAATTCCAAGTCCAAATCTTCGGCTAGATATAAGGCGGCCCGCGGGAGGATGCTAGGGTGCGGGCAGGGCTTGCAAAGGCCCTGTCTCCGATAGAGCGTCAGAAGGAAACACCCCATGAAAATCACCCCGGTCCATCCCGGCACGCCGCTGCCGGAGCACAACATGCCGTTCGTGCCGGCGTTCTCGGTGGAGGGCGGGCGGACGCTCTGGCTCGCCGGGATGGGGCCGGTGCCGATCTACCACAAGCACCCGCACGACCCGGCCGAGGAGGCGGAGTGGTACGAGGGCGGGTTCCGCGTCCAGTGCGAGCGCACCTTCGAGAATATCGAGCGCATCCTCGCCGCGGCCGGCGCGGACCTCACCAACATCGTGAAGATGACCCAATACCTCACCCATGTGATGCGCGACCAGGACACGCTCAACGAGATCACCTGGGAGCTGTTCGGGCGCGAGCGCATGCCGCCCCGCACGCTGCTCGGCGTTCCGACGCTCGCGCATGAGGACATGCTGCTGGAGATCGATGTGGTCGCCCAGGTTCCCTAGGGGGCTTATATCGATTACTTGACGGCCGGCTGTCGGGCGCGGATCGGGGCCGGGGACGCCGTCGCGTCGCGGCGGGCATGGAAACCGCCCAGACTCCCCCCCGTCATGGTCGGCGAAGGCCGACCATCCACGATTTGTTTTTCGTTTCCGGCGCCGCAAAAACTCGTGGATGGTCGGCCTTCGCCGACCATGACGGGGAGGAACGGCCCGCCGGGACCCGAATGCGCCCCGGCGCTGCCCGGAACGCCTGTCAGCCCCGCTCCTGTCAAGTAATCGATATAAGCTCCTTCCCTAGCTTCGGGGCGCGAAATGTCGTCTAATCCGGCGCGCGCCAGAAGTCCTGATGGAGGAGCCATGTCCATCACAGTAAGCCCGCTTTCCGAGGCGATCGGGGCCCGGATCGAAGGCGTCGATCTGAGCCGCGATCTCGATCCCGGGACCTTCGATACCGTCAAGCGCGCGCTGTTCGACCACGCCATCATCGTGGTCCCCGGCCAGATGCTCGACGAGGACGACCAGGAACGGTTCTGCCGTTATTTCGGCGAGCTCGAGATGGTTCGCTCCGGCGAGGCGACCAGCGACCATCCTGCGGTGCTGATGATCACCAATGTCACGGACTCCGGCCGCCCGACCGCGCTGGAGGACGGCGAGATGATGTTCCACTACGACCAGTGCTACTACGAGAACCCGGCGCTCGGCTCGACGCTCTACGCCATCGAGGTCCCCGACGAGGGCGGCAACACGCTGTTCGCCAATTGCCGGCTCGCCTACGAGGCGCTCGACGACGACTGGAAGGCGCGGCTCGACGGCCTCCGGGCGCTGCACTATTACGACTACAAGCGCGATCCCACGCTGCGCCCGTCGGAGATCAACCCGGATGCGCCGCAATGGGTCCACCCCGTGGTGCGCACCCACCCCGAGACCGGGAAGAAGGCGATCTACGTCAACCGGCTGATGACGCTCTGGATCGAGGACATCGACCGCGAGGAAAGCGACGAAATCCTCGACTACCTGTTCGCCCATATCGAGAAGCCGGAGTTCGTCTACGAGCACGAGTGGACGGTGGGCGAGCTGATCATGTGGGACAATCGCTGCTCGGCCCATGCGCGCACCTGGTTCTCGCCCGAGAAGCGCCGCATGATGCGCCGGGTGACGGTGCGCGACCCCTACCCCGTCGTCTGAGACGTGGGCACGATCGACATCGAGAAGGCGGAGCGCCCCACCCGGGGACGCGTCGGCGGCACCGACAAGGACCGCGCCGCCCGGTTCCGCGCCCGCTTCCCGCCGTCGGCCAAGCGCAGCCTCTACATCCGCGACAGGATCCTGCTGCCGGCCCGCGAGCCGCCGGTCAACCCGGAGAAGAGCGAGATCGGCGACCCCGCCGAGGCCGCGCGCGGAATCTGCCGCATGGCGCGCGAGATGGGGGCGGATGCGGTCGGCGTCGCCGAATACGACCGTCGCTTCGCTTTCACCCAGGCCGGCGATCCGGAGCACACCGCGGTCGTCGTGTTCGGCATCGTCATGTCCTACGACAACATGGCCGATATCGGCCCGCGCTCGCAGGAAGAGGTGCACCGGGTGTACCACGCGCTCGACGATATCGGGGTGAGGCTCGCCCACCAGATCGCCGCCTTCGGCTACTCGGCCCGGATGCAGCCCAACGAGGGCGACATCCCCCTCCCCGCATTGGCCTGGCTGGCGGGGCTCGGCGAGCTCGGCAAGCACGGCTCGCTGATCTCGCCCGAGCTCGGTTCCTCCTTCCGGCTCGGCGCGGTCACCACCGACATGCCGCTCCAACCCGACGGGCCGACGGATTTCGGCATCGACGAGGTATGCGCCAAGTGCGGGGTGTGCACCCGCTTCTGCCCCGGCGACGCGATCAAGCCCGACAAGGAGACCGTCAACGGGATCGAGCGCTGGCATGTCGACACGCCGGCCTGCGAGCCGTGGTTCCACAAGCTCTATGGCTGCAAGATCTGCCTTATGGTGTGCCCGCTCAACAGCCGCGGCGTGTTCGGCGAGGACTTCAAGCGCGCCTCGCGGATCCTGGTCGACGCGAAGGACGCCGACGGGATGCTGCGGCTGATCGAGGAACGCACCGACATGCGTTACGAGGATTTCGACGACGCGCCGAAAACCGGCGGGGGTTAGCCCCGCGTCCCCTGTCGGCGCGGCCCGAACGCCTCGCGGAGCGCCGGCATGACGTGTTCCGCGAACAGCTCGATCGACCGGGTCGCTTCCTCCAGGGTGAGGTCGCCGAAGACCATCTGGCCGACCATGTAATTGGCCTCCGCGACCGCCAGCCGCTCGCCGAGGAAGGCGGCGACCGTGTCCGGGCTGCCGGCGATCGCGCGACCTTGGCCTGCCATCTCGTCGAAGGTCGGCGGGCGCTGGTGCTTGGGCGGTTCGGTGTCGTGGCGGACGAAGAGGTAATTGAAGCTCTCGTGCCAGACGGGATAGGCGCGCCGGGCGGCGTCAAGCGCCTCGCCGTCGGTCTCGCCCACCACCACGAACATGCCGAGCCCCACCAGTCCGGGGGCGCTGTCGGCGCCGTGCGCCTCCGCCCAGGCGGCGCGGTAGCTGCGTGCGAACGTGCCGGTTTCCTCCGCGCTGTCGAGGCTCACGATGTGGCTTCCCATCCGCGCCGCGCGCGCCGCGCTCTCCGTCGCGTGGACGCCGTACCAGAGCGGCGGGTGGGGTTTCTGGTGGGGTTCGACGAGCAGCGGGATGTCGTCGAAGCCGATATACTCGCCCTGGTGATGGAGCCTGCCGGTGGCGAGCCCGTTCAGGATGATGTCGAGATACTCGCGGTAGACCGGCTCGGCCTCCGCGTGGTCGTTGCCGAAATAAGCCGACTCGATCGCCGACGCGCCCCGGCCGAAGCCGATTCCCAGCCGGCCGCCGCTCAACTGGTCGAGCATGCAGATTTCCTGCACCAGCCTCAGCGGGTGATAGAGCGGCAGCGCGAAGACCAGCGGCCCGAAGCGGAGCGTCTCGGTCTGCGCCGCGACCGCGCTCAGGAACAGGTTGGGCGACGGCGCCATGCCGAGCGGCGTCGAATGGTGCTCCGCGATGTGGTAGCTGCGGAAGCCCGCGCGCTCGAACAGGCGGATCAGCCTCAGCCGGTCGGCATAGTAGGCATCGAGCGGCTGCCCGGTCGTGTCCAGGTGATCGAAGATCCCGAATTCCACGCGGGCGTCCTCTCGAGCTGCGATGCGTTTCGTCAGGCGATTGTTGCAGGGGACCCGGGAACCATCAATCATGGCCGCCACCGCACGCCGGAGGAAACAGGATGACGACGATCTCCGACCCGCCCGAAATCCGCCGCATCGTGACCGGTCACGGCGAGGACCGCGTCGCGCGCGTGATCGAGGACGGCTTCGCCACCAACGCCAAGCAGGCCGGCAACGGCGCCGTCTCGACCCTGATCTGGTCCACCGACCGGACGCCGGCGGACATACGCATCGGCGCCGACTTCGAGGACATGGGCGCGCGCATCCTCGGAACCCAGCCCCCGGCGTCGGGCTCGCGGTTCGCCGTCATCGAATTCCCGCCCGGCGCGCCGACCGCCATGCACCGGACCGAATCCATCGACTACGTGATCTGCATCGCCGGCGAGATCGACATGGACATGGACGATTCGACGGTGACGATGAGGGCGGGCGACGTGATGGTCCAGCGCGGCACCAACCATTCCTGGGTCAACCGCTCGTCCGAACCGGCCCGCCTCGCCTTCGTGCTGATCGACGCCGAGCCGCTCGGGATCGGCGAGCCGGTGAGGGCCGGGCGGAACGCCGGAGACGACCGATGAAACCGCAGAGAATCCCCGACCTGCGGCCGGACGAAATGGACGACCGCCAGCGCGCGTTGTTCGACGCGATCGCGGGTCCGCGCGGCGGGGTCGTGCGGGGGCCGTTCGCCATCTGGCTGCGCCATCCCGACCTGGTGGAGAAGGCCAACGAGTTCGGCAATCATCTGCGCGACGACACGTCGCTCTCCAAGCGCCTTTCCGAGCTCGCGATCCTGGTCACCGCGCGTTTCTGGGGCGCGCGCTACGAGTGGTTCGCGCATGAGGGCCAGGCGGCCGCGGCCGGCGTCCCCCGGGAGGTCATCGAGGCGATCCGCGCCGGAGAGGAACCCCGGTTCGAGGATCCTGAAGCCGCGATCGTCTACGAGGTGAGCCGTGAGATCTACCGGTCGAAGGAAATCCCCGACGACACTTACCGGCGGGGGGTCGAGATCCTCGGCCAGACCCGGATGATCGACCTGGTCGCGATCCTCGGCTTCTACACCATGGTCGCGATGACGCTGAACGCCTTCAACGCGCCGCTGCCCGAGGGCGCGGCCGACCCTTTCGCGTGATCGTGGAAGAGAGATCGTGCTTCACGCCAACGGGAGAGAACGATGACACAGATCAGGGCGGCGGTGTTTCGCGATACCAGCCTCAAGCCCTCCATCGAGACCCTGGAAATGTCGGGACCGGGCGCCGGCGAGGTGCTGGTCAAGCTGACCGCGACCGGCGTTTGTCATACGGACCTGAAGACGGCCGGCACGCCCGGCCGCTCGCCCCGGCCGGTGGTGCTGGGACACGAGGGCGCCGGCGTCGTCGAGGAGGTGGGGGCGGGCGTGACCGACCTGGAGCCCGGCGATCATGTGGTGATGAGCTTTACCTGGTGCGGGGACTGCCCGAGCTGCCAGAGCGCCCGCCCGGCCTATTGCTACGACACCGACCACTTCGCCTGCACCCGTCCCGACGGGTCCCACTATCTGCACGGCGCCGACGGCCCGGTGCATGGCGACTTCTTCAACCAGTCGTCCTTCGCGACCCATGCCCTGGGACGCCGCCGGGGCATCGTCAAGGTGCGCAAGGACGCGCCGTTGAACATCCTGGGCCCGCTCGGCTGCGGGATACAGACCGGCGCGGGCGCGGTGCTCAACGTGTTCCAGATGAAGCCGGGACAGACGCTCGCCGTGTTCGGCGCCGGGTCCCTCGGCCTTTCCGCGGTGATGGCGGCGCGGATCGCCGGCGCCGCGCAGGTGATCGCCGTCGACCTTCATCCCAACCGGCTGCAGCTCTCGACCGAGCTGGGCGCCGACCACGCGATCCGCGCCGATGGCGGGCCGGTGCACGAGCGAATTCTCGACCTCGTCCCCCACGGGGTCGATTTCGCGCTGGACACCACCACCGTCGGCCCGGTGATGCTGGACGCGATCGCCAGCCTGGCGCCCCACGGCACCTTCGGCTTCGTGGCGCCGACCGAAGGCGGGGAGCTCACCGTTCCGCTTCGGCCGCTGATGAAGAACCGCAAGGTTCTTGGCATCACGGAAGGAAACAGCAACCCGAACGTCTTCATTCCCCAACTGGTCGATTTCCACATGCAGGGCGTGTTTCCGTACGACCGGCTGGTCAGGTTCTACCCGTTCGACGAGATCGAGCAGGCGTTCCACGACAGCGAGGCGGGCACGACGGTCAAGCCGGTCCTGGAGATGTGACCGCCCGGGACGGCCCCTCAGGCCGGTGTCAGCTCGAAGCCCTCGTACCCGGCCGCGGCGACGGCGGCGCATTTCTTCATGTAGGACGGCATGCCGCCGATATAGGGCATGAAGACGCGGGGTTTGCCCGGCACGTTGGCGCCGAGATACCAGGAGCTGCAGGTATAGCGCAGCGTCCTCGACGCGACTTCGTTGCCGTGCGCCACCCACGCATCCTGCGCCGCCAGGCCGGGCTCGATCTCGCGGATGCCGTTGTCGCGCAAGAATCCGAGGCAGGCGGCGATCCACTCCACGTGGTGCTCGATGGTCGGCATCATGTTCGACAGGACGGACGGGCTGCCGGGACCGGTCACGGTGAACAGGTTCGGGAAGCCGTGGGACATCAGGCCGAGATACATGCGCGGCCCCGCCTCCCATGCCTTCCGGAGTGCCAGCCCGTTCCGGCCGCGTATGTCGATACGGGCGAGCGCCCCCGTCATGGCGTCGAAGCCGGTCGCGAGCACGAGGTCGTCGAGCCGATAGTTCCTGCCGGCGGCCGTCAGCCCGTCCGCCGCGATCCGGCCGATCCCTTCCTCCCCCAGCGGCACCAGCTCGACATTGGGGCGGTTGAAGGCGGCGTAATAGTCGTCGCCGAGGCTGAGCCGCTTGCAGCCGATCGTGTGCCGGGGCAGCAGCTTCTCCGCGGTTTCGGGGTCCTCGACGGTCTCGCGGATCTTGTCCCGCACGAACGCCTGCGCCCGCAGATTGGCCGCCGCGTCGATCCCGAAATCGATATAGGAGTTGAGCAAGCCGATCCCGCCATGGTTCCAGGCGCGTTCCAGCGTCTGGCGGCATTCCTCCTCCGACACCGAGAGCGCGGACTCCCGGCCGGTCGGCACCGCGAACCCGCCGAACGTCTTCCTGGCGGCGGCGCGGATTTCGGGATAGCGCGCCTTTATGTCAGCCTGGTCGCCGGGATCCAGCGGTCGGTTTTTCGCCGGTACGACGTAGCTGGCGGTTCGCTGGAACACCGTGAGGCGGGCCGCCTCCTTGGCGATTTCCGGAATCGCCTGCACCGCCGACGAACCGGTGCCGATGACGCCGACCCGCCGGCCGCTGAAATCGACCGGCTCGTGCGGCCAGTGCCCGGTGTGAAACACCCGGCCGGCGAACTCGTCGAGCCCCGGGAAATCGGGCCTGTTCGCCGCCGACAGGCAGCCGGTCGCCATGATGCAATGGCTGGACAGGAAGTTCTCGCCGATGTCCGTCTCGACCTGCCATTCGGCAGCGGTCTCGTCGTAGACCGCCGACGCGACGCGGGTGTTCAGCCGGATGTCGGGCCATAGATCGAACCGGTCGGCCACGTGATTGGCGTAGCGCAGGATCTCCGGCTGCGCGGGGTAGCGCTCCGTCCATTCCCATTCCTGGGACAAATCGTCGTCGAACTGGTAGCAGTAGAACATGCTCTCGACGTCGCAGCGCGCGCCGGGATAGCGGTTCCAGTACCAGGTTCCGCCGACGCCGGACGCCGCCTCGACGACCCGCGCGGCGAACCCCATGCCCCGCAGCTTGTGGAGCATGTAGAGCCCGGCGAAGCCCGCGCCGACGATCAGCGCGTCAAGTCCGGTCGCGCGATCCATGGCGAACGGCCCTCTTCACAATGCCTGTCCCGCCCGCCCGCGTTCCCTGACCGCCTCGCCGAAGGCGCGGAACAGGGCGCGGTTGACAGGGTTGGTTTGCGGATCGTGCTCGGCATGCCACTGGACGCCCAGCGCGAAGCCGGTCGCACCGGAGATCCGGATGGCCTCGATCGTGTCGTCCTCCGCCACGCCCTCGACGACGACGCGGTCCCCCGGCTCCAGGATGCCCTGACCGTGGAGCGAGTTGACGCGGATCGACTCGCGGCCGAACAGCCGCGCGAAGACGCCGCCGGGCGCCAGGCGGACGTCGTGGCGGTCGGCGAAGACGACCGCCTGGTCGGGATGGACTTCCCCGTTCTCCAGCCGGATCGCCCGGTGGTTCATGCGCCCGGGCAGGTCGCGGATTTCCGGATGCAGGGTGCTGCCGAAGGCCACGCCCATCTCCTGGATGCCGCGGCAGAGGCCCAGGATCGGCACGCCCCGCTCGACGCAGGCCTCCGTCACCCGTAGCGCGACCGCATCCCGGTTCTCGTCATAGGGTTCGTGGCTAGGATGGGGTTCGACGTTGAAACGCGCCGGATGGACGTTGGACCGCCCGCCCGTCAGCAGGACCCCGTCGACGGCGTCCAGCAGGGACCCGATATCCGTGATGTCCGGCGCGCCCGCGAACATCACCGGCAACGCGTCGGCGACATCCGCTACCGCGCGAAGGTTCTTTTCGCCGACCAGCTGCGCGGGGTAGCGGTCGTTGACGAGATGTGCGTGTCCGATAACGCCGACCAATGGCCTGGGCATTGTCCTGCTTGCGCCCTCCCGGAAACCCTCCGCGTCGACAGTTCGTAAAACGGGAAGCCCGCCATGTCCAGATCGCGGCATCGAAGCGGGTTTGCCGGCATGGGGATCGACGCTGAAATTCCGCGCCGATTGCACCGGTCGGGATCGCGTGCCAGCCTTGAGCGACAGACGCGGGGGCGTTCTTGAAGACCGACTTCAGCGCCGAACAGCTTGCCGATCCCGAGATCGCGGCGGCCGACGGGATTCTGAGGATCTGCGTGCATTACGGCTTCTGCACCGCGGTCTGTCCGACCTATGTGCTCACCCGCGACGAGAACGAAGCGCCCCGCGGGCGGATCGATCTAATCAGGGAAATGCTGGAAAAGGGCGGTCGGCCCGATCCCAAGACGGTCCGCCATATCGACAGCTGCCTGTCCTGCAACAGTTGCATGACGACCTGCGCGGTCGACGTGGACTATCTGCATCTCTCCGACATAGCCCGCGCGCATATCGAAGCGCACCACCGCCGCCCTCTCGGCGACCGCCTGTTGCGGCGGCTGATCGCGCGGACGATACCGGAGCCCGCCGGTTTTGCGCGCATGTCCCGTCTGGCGCGCCTCGCCCGGCCCGTCCGGACGCTGCTGCCGCGGCGACTGCGCAACCTGGTCGACCTGGCGCCGGCCTCCCTCCCGCCGGCCGCCGACCTGACCGGCGTCCATCCCGCCGAAGGCACGCGGCGGCGGCGCGTTGCCCTGTTGCAAGGCTGCGTCCAGCAGGTCCTGGCGCCGGAGATCAACGCCGCAACGATCCGGTTGCTTACCCGCCACGGCTTCGAGGTTACGGTGCCGGCGGGGGCGGGTTGCTGCGGCGCGTTGACCCTCCATATGGGCAAGGCGGAGATGGCGACGGCCGCCGCGGCGCGCGTCGTCGACGCCTGGGATGCCGCGCGCGATGCCGGCGGCCTCGACGCCGTCGCGGTCAACGCATCCGGCTGCGGCACCGTGGTCAAGGACTATGCGCGCGTTCTCGAACGCGATCCTTCGCGGCGCGGCAAAGCCGCGACGTTCGCGGCCATCGCCCGCGACGTCACCGAATTGCTGGCGCCGGAGGAGCTGCGCCTGACGAAGACCGCGATACCGCTCGTCGTGGCCTATCACGATGCGTGCTCGCTGCAACACGCGCAGAATATCCGCAAGCTGCCGCGCGCCCTGCTTCGCGGCGCCGGCTTCGAGGTGAAGGACGTCCCGGAAGGCCATTTCTGCTGCGGGTCGGCGGGCGCCTACAACATGCTCCAGCCCGACATGGCCGAGGCCCTGGGCCGCCGCAAGGCCGCCCATATCGAGAGCACCGGGGCCGCAGCGATGGCCGCCGGCAATCTCGGCTGCCTCGCCCAGCTCGCCCGTTTCACCGCCCTGCCGCTGCTCCACACGGTTGAGCTGCTGGACTGGGCGACCGGCGGGCCGCTGCCGGCCGCGCTGCGCAACACCGAACTGCCGGCGCCCGTCCCACGCCGGAGCGCGTCGGAACCGGATACGGTGCCGGCGCCATCCGGAACGCCGCAACAGGCCGATTCTGCGGGTCCGGGCATCTGGTAATCTGGCGCCGCAAGAGGGAACGAAGCGATGAGCATGGATGCCTTCCTGCGGGCTGCCGAAAGCGGGCTCGGCGCGGAACACGTCAACACGGCGGACGAAACGCTTACCCGCTACGCCGAGAACACCATGCCGGGCGGCGACCGACGGCCCGCGGCGGTGCTCTATCCCGGCTCGACCGGCGAGGTCGCCGCCGCGGTCCGCCTCGCCAACGAGCACAAGGTGCCGCTCTTCCCCACCTCGACGGGCAACAACATGGGACTCGGCACCCGCTCGGCGCCGGCCGAGGGCATGGCGGTGCTCGACTTGGGCCGGCGCATGAACCGGATCCTCGAGATCGACGAGCGCCTCGGCTTCGCTGCCGTCGAGCCCGGGGTGAGCTTCCAGATGCTGGCCGACGAGTTGAAGCGGCTGGGCGGCCAGTGGATGAATTCCACCACCTCCGGGCCGCCCCAGGGCGGGATGATCGGCAACGCGCTCGACAAGGGCGCCGGCTACGGCCCCTATTTCGACCATTTCGGATTCAGCTGCGGCATGGAGGTCGTGCTCGGCACCGGCGATGTCATCCGCACGGGCGACGGATCGATCGCGGGCGACAGCCTGATCAACTGGCACGTCTCGAAATATTCCTTCGGCCCGATCCTTGACGGGCTGTTCGCCCAGTCGAACTACGGCATCGTCACGCGTCTGGGCATCTGGCTGCTGCCGCGCCCGCCGGCGATCCGTTCCTTCCACTTCACGTTCCCGGACGACGACGATCTGGAGGCGATCGTCGAGCTGTGCCGGCCGCTCAAGATGTCGAACTTCGTGCCGACGCTGTTCCGCGTCTCCAACGACCTTTACCTGATCGGCAGCGAGGTGCCGAGCCCGGCCTATGCGGCGACCGGGGGCAGGGAGTCGATAAGCGACGACGCGCGCAAGGCGTTGCAGCGGGAACATGGGCTGGGCGCCTGGACCGTCTCCGGCGCGTTTTACGGGCCGTCGATGGAGGCGATGGAGGCGCAGATCGGCCGTGTGGTCGAACATTTCGGGAGCGGGGGCAAGGCGACCTACATCCCGCACGAGGAGGCGCTGGAGAAGCCGGCGCTGGAATGCGCCATCGCCTCCTTTTCCGGCGAGCCGACCCATACCGAGCTCGGTCTGCTGAAATGGCGGCCCGGCGGCGGCAATGCCTGGTTCACCCCCGGCACGCCGATGGACGGGCGGATCGCCAACGAGTTCCAGAAGCTGGGGCGCGGCATCTACGAGTCCAACGGACTCGACTACCAGGTCATGAACGTGGCCGGCCCGCGCTTCGCCCGCGGCCTTCATGTGATCTCGTTCAACCGGGAGGACCCCGACGAGTGCGCCCGCGCGGATGCCGCCTATCGGGCGCTGGCCGAAGCCTTCTTCGCGCGCGGCGTGGCCGTCGGCCGGGCGCCGATCGACTGGTACGACTTTCACATGGACAAGTTGATGCCGTCCTTCAGGGATGCGTGCGGCGCGATCAAGCGCGCTCTCGATCCCAACGGCGTCATTGCGCCGGGCCGATACGGCATCTACTGACCCGGATTTCCGCGAGAAACCGGGGCCTTCACAACCGACGAACCCCAGGGAGATGACAATTTACGACCCCAAAACGCATCCGCTGATGACTTTCCACGACCGCGTGGCCGCCTTCCGCGACGGCTCCGACACGCCGCGCGCGCTTCTCGAGCGCTGCATCGAGGCCATCGAGGCGCGCGAGGACGAGATCAAGGCCTGGGCCCGGCTCGATCTCGACGGCGCGCGCAAGGCGGCCGACGCCGCGACCGCGCGCTACCGGGACGGCACCCCGCTCTCCCCCGTCGACGGGCTCCCGGTCGGCATCAAGGACCTGATCGATACCGTCGACATGCCGACCGAGTACGGCTCGACGCTGTTCGCGGGGCACCGCCCGAAACAGGACGCCGCGGTCGTTCTCGCCCTCAGGGAAGGCGGGGCGGCGATCCTCGGCAAGACGGTCACCGTTACCTTCGGCGGCGGCGATCCGGCGAAGACGCGGAACCCGCACGACACGAGGCGCACGCCGGGCGGTTCCTCGAGCGGTTCCGCCGCTTCCGTCGGCGCGCCCACCGTCCCCGCCGCCATCGGCACCCATGCGCGCGGCTCCACGATCCGCCCGGCGAGCTTTTGCGGTGCTTACGCGCTCAAGCCCACCTTCGGGGCGATCAACCGGCAGGGTGTCTTTTCCGCCGCCGACAGCATGGACCATCTCGGAACCTTCGCCGGCTCGCTCCGCGACGTCTGGATAATCGCCCGCCACATGGCGCGGCTCGCCGGCGGCGACCCCGGCCATCCCGGGCTCTATGGCGGGGCCATGCCGCCCGCGCCCCGCAAGCCGATGCGCCTCGTCCGGCTCGAAATGGCGGGCTGGGCGGAGACCGGCGACGCGACGAAAGCCGCCTTCGAGGACGTCGTCGGCGATCTTGCCTCCGCCGGAGTCGAGATCTACGGCCGCGGCGACGACCCGACGATCGATGCGTACGAGGCGCTGCTCGCGCGAATGCCCGAGCTCTGGCGCGACCTCTACCGCTTCGAGATGCGCTGGCCGATGCTGCAATATCTCGCCCTCTATCCGGACGACGTGCCGCCCCGGCTGAAGCGCGGGCTGGAGGAGGGGGCGGGGCTCACCCAGGAGACCTACCGCGCGGCTCTGGTCCGGCGCGCCCATGCGAAGAGCCTCCACGCGGAGCTCGCCAGCCGGGTCGACGGTTTCGTGACGCTCGCCTCGCCCGGCCCCGGCCCGGTGGGGATGGACCAGGGGAGCGCGATCTTCAACGAGCCGTCCTCGGTGCTCGGCGCGCCGGCGCTGTCGCTGCCGCTGATGGCGGTGGACGGCGTTCCTGCCGGGGTTCAGCTGATGGGCCGGATCGGCGGCGACGAGGCGCTCACCGCATGCGGACTGTGGGTCGCCGAGCACGTCCTCGGCCGGCCTGCGTAGGGTCCCTCGATACGGCGCTGGCGCGCCTACTCGGGATGAGGGAACAGGAAAACCCTCGCCCTGAGTAGGCGCGCAAGCGACGTATCGAAGGGCCGGCCGCCCGCTCAGGTAATGGTCGGCGCGATCTCCGCCCGCCATTCCTCGACCGGGCGGAAGGACTCCTCTCCGCCGAACCGCGCCCTGGTGGTCTCGTGGATCTCCTCGTCCGACAGCGAGAAGTCCAGCACCTCGCGCTGGGGCTGCTGGACGTACCACGGCGTGTCCATGAACACTTCCAGCCGGTTGCCTTCCGGATCGCGGAAATAGATCGACCACGCGTTGCCGTGATCGGTCGGATCGAACCCCTCGACGCCCTCCGCCTTGAGCGCGTCGTGATAGACGCGGAGATCGACGAGCGAGGTCACCTTGAACGAGATCTGGTTGATCGTGTTGTAGGACTCCTCGGGTCGCCCGGTGACGAAGACGATCTGGTGATGGTGGCCCGCGTTGCGGCTGAGGAACGCCATCCGGTTCTCGCCGAGCGGCCCGCCGTCGGTGATCTTGAAGCCGAGCACCCGGCCGTAGAAATCGGTCATCCTGTCGATGTCGGTGACGTAGACGCCGATATGGCCCATCTCGAATCTGGGGGCATCCGTCATCTCGGTTTCCTCCCTTTCGCGCCGACCGCGCACGCGTTTTCTTAACCGACCGCGGCGCAAAAGACAAAGGTGCCGGGCGGTGCGGGCGTCCTGCGCGTTTTGCCCGTCGACATAGGCATCGGGTAGACAAATCGCTACCGGATCGACATTCGCGTCCCGCCGATGCCGAGCGGGAATGTCGACCTTTGCCGACTCTGTCGGCCTGTCGGCATTTCCGTCGGCAAATGCCGACCGTGCGCGCGGCACGCAAGGGGTCGGCATATTCGATCCGCAGGTCAGCATGTCGCGGCGGTGCTCGTCGCGGAACCCCTCCGTCACGAGAAGCGCCGGGTCGGTGACGATGGCGGTCGCATGATGCACGATCGTGTCCTCCACATGGGCGGGCGGTGTGCCCGGCAACGGAAAGGGGCGCCGGCATCTCCGGCGCCCCCACTTCCCCACTGTGCGAAATGTGGTATCGAACGTGTCCCCGGTCAAGAGGATTTTCTCTTTTAGATCATTTTTACCGTTTCCGGTTTTCCCTCCGCCTCTCCCTCGTCATGCCCGGACTCGTTCCGGGCATCCACGTGGGTCCGCCCCCTTGCTTGTCCCCGCTTACAGCGCGATGCCGCAAGACGTGGATGTCCGGAACAAGTCCGGGCATGACGGTGGGGGGACGGTGGCGGCGGCGGATCTGGTGGCAGATCGGGAAGGGAGAAAAAGCCCGTAATCGGGGGAGTTAGGGGAGCACCGGCAACCGGGTCGATCGCGCCCGACCGTATACTGCCCCTAAAAGAACGCGATAGTCCGCATCTCGATGCTCTCCCGCTCCGGCGCGCCCTCGGGCGTGTTGGGGTCCTCGAAGGCGGTGTGGGCCGTGAATCGCGCGCGGCCGTCCTTCTCCGAATCGTAGACCTTGAACACCAGCGCCTCGTCGCGGGTCATGCGCGGGAAGTAGTACAACCGGTGATCCGGGGCCCAGGAAACCTGGTAGGTCTCGCCCACCCGGTCCGGGTAGCGCCGCTCGGAGGCGACGAGGTTCTCCGGCGCCAGGCTCTTGGCATCGGCTATCGCGAGCGGGTGCGACTCGATCGGCTTCGTGATCGCGCGCCACACCTGGACGATGGCGAAACGGCGCTTCAGGAGCTCGTCCGCCTCGTCGGGCAGCAGGTCGCGGACGCGCTGCGGGCCGGACCATTCGGTGTAGTCGTTGTGGACCTGGGTGACCGGCTCGCGAACCTTGCGCTCCTCGCGCGTCTCCTCGCTGCCGGAGCGCAGCGTGTGATCGAAGATCAGCACCCGCTTCGCGCCGGTCTGTTCCGCGATCAGCCTCTCCACCTCCGGGTAGTAGGTCGACGCCAGGTCCTCGGGGTTGAAGAAGTCCTCCGTCGCGGTCTCGTGGTCGACGAAGACGAACCCGGTCTCCTCCAGCGAGAACGTATCGCGCAGCGTCCGCCCGTTGCGGATCGTCATTTCGCGCGTCTCGTAGGTGCCGGTGCGGACGCGGGCCATGTTGCCCGCCTCCATCGTCCGGTTGACCGGCTTCACGCCCGTATCGACGACGTAGTTGAGCGCGGCGGTCACGCTGTCGATCGCGGCGGTGTCCGGCATGGCGCTACTCCCGTGCTTGCCGTTCGAATTCCATCGCAGCCACATAGGACGGCGCGCCGGCGCCGGCAACCCGTCCCGGTCAGGAAAGCGGCGGGCGGCGGTCGGTCGTGGGATGCGCGGCCTCGTAGGCCCGCGCCGCGCGCAGCACGGTGGCCTCGTCGTGGTACTGGCCGACGATCTGGAGCCCGACCGGGAGACCCGCTTCGGTGAAGCCGCAGGGGACGGATATCGCCGGCTGGCCCGTCAGGTTGAACGGGTAGGTGAAGGGCGACCATTCCATCCAGTTTTCCGGGTCGTAGCCCTCCGGCGACAGTTGTCCGACCGCGAAGGGCGGCACCGCCATGGTGGGCGTCACGAGAACATCGAAGCTCTCGAGGAACCGCTTCGCCGCGCGCGAGAATGCGACGCGCCAGTCGATCGCCTCCATGTACTCGGCGCGGCCAATCCCGCGCGACGCCTCGAGGATCGGAAGGATGCCGGGGTCGATGAGCCCGCGCTGTTCCGGCGTCAAGTTTCTCAGCGCGTGCGAGATGCCGGAGAAGAAGTGGATCCGGAAGCACTCGCTCGGGTCTTCGAAGGGGGTCTCGACTTCCTCGACCTCGGCGCCGAGCTCCGCCAAAGCCCCGGCCGCGCTCGCTGCGAGATCCGCGACCTCCGGATCGACCCGGGCGTAGCCCAGGGTGGGGCTGAAGGCGACGCGGAGCCCCCGCACCCCGTCCTCGATGTCGGCGCGAAAGTCGCGCCCGTCGTAAGGCAGGTTCGCCGGATCGCGCGCGTCCGGTTGCGCCATGACGTTCAGCATCAGCGCGGCGTCGGCGACGGTCCGCGTCATCGGCCCGATATGGCTGAGCGTCCCCGCCGCGCTCAACGGGTAGTTGGCCACCCGCCCGTAGGACGCCTTGATCGCGACCAGGCCCGAGAAGCTGCCGGGAATGCGGACCGAGCCGCCGGCGTCGGTGCCGATCGCCGCGTTGCCGATCCCGGCGGCGAGCGCCGCCGCCGACCCGCCGCTCGACCCGCCGGGAGTGACGGAAAGGTCCCACGGGTTGCGGGTGATGCCGCTGAGCGGGCTGTCGTTGACGCCCTTCCAGCCGAACTCGGGCATGGTGGTCTTGCCGATGACGATGGCGCCGGCCTCGCGGACGCGCGCGACCGCGGGCGAATCCTCGGAATCCGGCGTGTCGGGATCGGACAGTTTGGAGCCCCTCAGCGTTGCCCAGCCGGTGGCGAGCAGCGCGTCCTTCACGGTGATCGGCACGCCGTCGAGCGGCCCGGCCGGCGTCCCTTGCGCCCAGCGCCTTTCCGCCTCCCGCGCGGCGGCCAGCGCGTCGTCCTCGTCGAGCAGATGGCAGAACGCGTTCAGATCGCTCTCGTAGCGGTCGATCCGCCGGTACGCGGTCCCGACCGCGTCGACCGGGGAAACCTCTTGCGTTTCGAACGACGCGACCAGATCGGTCAGCGCCATGAAGGCGGTGGTTTCGCTCATCGGACCTCCACTTTGGGGTTCGGTTGACTTGCCCTCGGGCGCACGGGAAGATCGGTCCGGTACAACAAGAATTATTGCTGGAATCCCGCAGCCCGCAAGGGATGCGGCCACCGTTCCGACCAAGGAGGCGAGCATGAAACTGGCGAGACTCGTATTCGGGAGCGTAATCCTTTCCTTCGCGCTTACCGCCCTGCCCGCAGCGGCGGAAAGCGTGTCGTGGAAATCGGTTACCGCCTTCCCGCGCAAGCACCCCTTCAACCCGCCGCTGGACGATTTCGCCAAGCGGGCGGCGCAGTACTCGAACAACGAGATCAAGATCAACTATATCGGCGGTCCCGACGTGACGCCGGTCGACCAGCAGATGAAGGCCGTGTCCCGCGGCGTGGTCGATGTCTATTACGGCCCGATGTCCTATTTCCTCGGCGAGATCCCCGAGATCCAGGCCTTCAACGGCTCCAATCTGCACGCGATGGAAGTCCGCTCGACCGGCGGGCTGGCCCTGATGAACGAGCAGGTTCGCCGGCGCCTCGGGGCGGAGCTGCTGGGCTATTACGGGTCGGGCTACACGTTCTACGTCTACCTGACGGAGAAGCCCAAGTTCGCCGCCGACGGGGCGCCCGACTTCAACGGGATGAAGATTCGCGGCGTGGCGATCTACCGCGAGTTCCTCAAGCGCTTCGGCGGCAGCGCGGTCCCGATGCACGTGGCCGAGATGTATTCCGGCCTCGAACGCGGGCTGGTCAAGGGCGCGGCGTGGATCGGACCGGGCGTGACCAATTTCGGCTGGGACAAGTTCCTGAAATACCGGCTGACCCCGGCGTACTGGCAGGGCGACATCATCATCGCCGCCAACAAGGGGAAGTGGGACAAGCTGTCGACCGCGCACAAGCGCGCCGTTACCCGCGCGGCGATCGAGTCCGAGATCTGGGCGCACAGCCTGTTCGCGAAGATGAGCGCCGACGAGAAGGTCAAGCTCAAGAAGCGCGGCATGACCGACATCGACCTCAAGGGCAAGGCGGCGGATATCTATCTGGACGCGGCCTACAATATCGGGGTGTGGCAGGCGCTCGCCAAGAACAAGATCCCCGCCGAGCTGATCGAGGACTTCAAGTCCAAGCTGTTCCGCAAATAGCGTCGGCGGACGCTCGTACCCGGCACGCCGCGCGATGCGGGGGCTGGCGCGGGCCTACGATGGGGTGATCACGGGGCTGGCCGTCCTGGGCGGCCTCGTGCTCGCCGCCATCTTCCTTGCCATCGTCTACGACGTGACGGTGCGGACGGCGGGCATCCCCTCGCCGCTCTGGACCGTCACGCTCGCCGAGTACGGGCTCCTGCACTCGACGCTCTACGCGACGCCCTGGGTGCTGCGGCGCAAGAGCCACGTCTTCATCACCATCTTCGTCGGGCGCCTCAGGGGCACGCCGAAGCTCTGGGTCGAGCGGCTGGTCTATGTCGCGGGGATCGCGATCTGCCTGCTGCTCGCCTGGTACTCGCTCACCGTGGTGATCGCCGAATATATCCGGGGCTTCGAGGACATCCGCTCCTTCGCGATGCCGGGCTGGATCGTCACCGCGCCGGTGCCGCTCGCCTTCTTCCTGCTGGCGACCGAGTTCGCCCGCTTCCTGTTCGGCCCGGACTCGATGCTGACCGGCGAACCGACCGGCGCCGAAGGCCTCTGAGATGGAGTGGTACACCGCCGGCATCCTGATGCTCGGCCTGGTGGTCGGGCTGATGGCGCTCTCGATCCCCGTCGCCTTCGCCTTCCTGATCGCCAACGTGGTCGGCGCGGTGGTGTTCATGGGGGGCGTCGCCGGCATCGAGCAGCTGATCAACAACGCGACCCGGTCGATCTCCAACTTCCTGCTGATCCCGGTGCCGCTGTTCATCCTGATGGGCGAGCTGTTCTTCCACTGCGGCATCGCCGAGCGGATTTTCTCGACGCTGGACCGGGTGTTCGGGCGGGTGCCGGGGCGGCTCTCCTACATGGCCGTCGCGGGGGGGACGATCTTCGCGGCGCTGTCGGGCTCCAGCATCTCGACGACCGCGATGATGGGCTCCTCGATGGTGCCCGAGATGACCCGGCGCGGTTACAAGAAATACATGTCGATGGGCCCCATCCTGGGCTCCGGCAGCCTCGCGATCCTCATCCCGCCGTCGGCGCTCGTCGTCCTGCTCGGCAGCCTGATGGGGGCGCTGACGACGATCGACATCGGCCGGCTGCTGATCGGCGGCGTCGTGCCCGGGCTTATCCTCGCGACCTTCTACGCGGTGCTGATCTTCGTCCAGGTCAAGTTCGATCCCGACGCCGCGCCGCTCTACGACGTGGAGCCCACCGGTTTCGGCACCAAGATCCTGCTCACCGTCATCAACATCCTGCCGCTCGGCCTCGTCTTCTTCTGCGTCGTCGGGCTGATCCTGATCGGCGTCGCGACGCCTTCGGAGGCAGCCGCCTTCGGCGTGGTGGGTGTGCTGGTGCTGGCGGCCGCCTTCCGGGTGCTCAACTGGCGGGTGATCCGCAAGTCGATCGAGGGCACCCTGGTGGTGACCACCATGGTGTTCATGATCCTGATGGCGTCGTCGACCTTCAGCCAGATCATGGCCTTCTCCGGCGCGAGCGCGGGGATCGTCGACTGGGTGACCGGGTTCGAGATGCCGCGCCTGGTGATGCTGCTCTTCATGTTCGCCGTGTTGCTCTTCCTCGGGATGTTCGTCGACCAGATCTCGCAGATGATGTTGACCATTCCGATCTTCTTCCCCCTGGCCATCTCTTTGGGCTTTGACCCGGTTTGGTTCGGGATTATCGTCGTGCTGGCGCTGGAGATCTCGACCACGACGCCGCCGTTCGGGCTGTTGCTTTTCGTGATGATGGGGGTGGCGCCGCCGGGGACCACGTTCTCGCAGGTCGTCTATGCGGGGCTCCCCTATATCGGCTGCGCCTTCGTCCTGCTGGCATTGCTGATCGCGGTGCCGGACGTGGTGCTGTTCCTGCCCGGGCTGATGGGCTGAGGAGACTGGAAATGACCGGATCGTTTCGCGAAGAGCTGCAAGGCGTCGTGGATGCGCGCCACCAGGCGGACCACCCGCTGATCGAGAAGTGGGCGGCGGGCGAAGCGAAGCGGGAGACGATCGCCGGCGCCATCCGCGAGCACTGGTACTGGATCGGCAACCTGATCCCGACGGCGCTGTTCAACATCTGCGCCAACGCGCCGGAAGACATCGTCGAGATGGAGATGGAGAACTATCGCGAGGAGACCGATCCCGCGAACCCGCATGTCGAGCTCCTGCTCAGGTTCTGCGAGGCGTGCGGGATGACGCGCGAGCAGCTCGACGCCGAACGCGGCCTGCCGACGACGGAGTGCTGGCTCAACTGGGAGCTCAACACCAGCGCGACGCAACACTGGATCGCCGGCGTCGCCGGCGTCCACATCGCGAGCGAGGCGCAGGAGCCGAGGCTGTTCTCCAAGGTGCTGCCGGCGCTCCGCGAGAGCTACAAGTTCACCGAGCACGAGCTCGAATACTGGTGGGTCCACGCCGAGGCCGATATCGAGCATGGCGGGAGGGCGTTCGAGATCCTGGTCAAGCACTGCGACACGCGCGAGAAGCAGGACATGGCGCTGCACTACGCGGCCGAGGGCGCGCGCCTCAAATACATGTTCTGGGACGGCATCAACCTGCACTACGAGGTCGGCTACCGCCTGCAATGAGGGCGGTCAGAGCTTGATCGAGACCAGGTAGGTCGCGATCGGCGGGTACGCGATGACCAGGATCAGCACGAACAGCATCGCCAGCGCGAACGGCGCCGAGCCGACGAAGATGTCCTTCAGCGAAATGTCGGGGCGCGCCAGCGTCGAGTGGACCACGTAGACCGCGATCCCGAGCGGCGGGGTGAGCAATCCGATCTCCGTCGCGATCACGGTGACGATCCCGAACCACACCAGGTCGATCTCGAAGAATTTGAGCGCCGCCAGGAACAGCGGCACCATGATCAGCATGATCGAGACGGAATCGATGATCGTCCCGAGGATGATGACCACCAGCACGTAGAAAGCCAGCATGCCGTAGAAGCCGGCGCCCAGATTGTCGAAGATCGCCGCCATCTCCGACGGCAGGCCCGACATCCCCAGCATCCGGCTGTACATGCTGGCCGAGCAGATCAGGAAGAGGAGCGTCGCGGTGATGTTCCCGGAATCGAGCAGCACGTTCCAGAAGCTGCGCCAGGTCAGCGCGCGGCGCGCGAGCGCGAAGACCAGCGCCAGCAGCGCGCCGGCGGCGCCCGCCTCGACCGGGGTGAAGACGCCGCCGTAGAGGCCGCCCAGCACCAGCAGCACCAGCGACGTGATCGGCATCGCCTTGCGCCACAAATCGCCGGCGCTGAGCGTTTCCTCCTTCTCTTCTTCCGCCACGCTCTCGCGGGCGTCCCGGTCGACATGGACCAGGCGTGGAAACAGCGTCGCCATGATGTAGATCAGCCCGCAGAAGGCGATGGTCAGCAGAATGCCGGGGCCGATGCCTGCGATGAACAGGTCGCCCACCGACTCCTCGGCGATCAGCGCGTAGATGATCAGCAGCACGCTCGGCGGGATCAGCATGCCGAGCACCGACGACCCGGCCACGGTTCCGACGGCGAAGCGCCCGAAATAGCCGTGGCGCATCATCTCCGGCACGGCGACCTTGGAGAAGACCGAGGCCGAGGCCACCGAGGCGCCGGTGATCGAGGCGAAGATCGCGTTGGCGACGACGGTCGCCATGCCGAGCCCGCCGCGCACCTTGCGCAGCATGATCTGGCCGATGTCGTAGGCGTCCCGCCCCATCCCGGCTGCGGCGACCAGGAAGCCCATCAGGACGAAGAGCGGGATGACCGCGAAGACGAAGTTGTTCACCGTCTTCTCCGCCGCGATCAGCAGCAGGTTGAAGGCGATCGCCGCATTGCCCTTGATCACCCAGGCGCCGACGAAGGAGATCAGCGCCAGCGTCACCGAGATGTGCATGCCGAAATAGATCAGCAGCAGCATCGCGAACACCGAGATCAGTGCGATTTCGAAGGCCTCCACGGGCGCCGCCTAGGGTGCCGCCGCCGGGCGGAACAGCGTCCGCGCGCTCCCCGCGGCGAGCGCGAGGAACTGGAGCCCGGTGAGCGTGCAGCCGAGGAACACGACCAGCAGCCTCGGCCAGTCCGGGAAGGTGAACACGCCGACGACCCCGACATAGAAATCGAGCTCGTAGGACTTGATCCATTTCGGCCAGGCGCCCCGCATGATCGCCCCCATCAGGGCGGCGCCCGCGAGGTAGAAGACGACCGACATGCCGTGGCCGACGCGCGGGTAGCGGGCGACCAGCCGGTTCAGCACGGCGTCGGACCGCGTCATGCTGCCCGAGCGCAGGGTATAGGCGAGCTGGAGGTAAAGGACGGCCACGACCGACATAGTGACCAGCTCGGTGGTGCCGTTGATCGGCGCGTTGAACAGGAAGCGCATCGCGATGTCGGCCGAGATCGCCAGCATCATCACGAAGATCCAGGCCGAGCCGAGGCTGTTGCCCGAGATGACGAGCGCCCCGAGGGCGCGATCGAGGGTTCTCAGCATGGCCCCCGGCCGAACCGCGGTTGCGGGGCGTCCCTCGATACGGCGCCGAGGCGCCTACTCGGGATGAGGGAAAGCGAACAATCCCTCACCCTGAGTAGCCGCGGAGCGGCGTATCGAAGGGCGCGCAAGAAACGTCCGCTACTCGCGGTCCCAGTTGCGGGTCACGAGCTGCTTCTTGTCCCGCATGTAGTCCATGTAATCGCCCAGCATCTTGGTGCCGGGGAGACCCGCCTTGTCCTGACGCTTGGCCCATGCCTGCGCGATGTTGGGGATCGCGAAGGCCCAGGTCTTCTTCTCCGCCGCCGACAGCTCATGGGTCTCCTGGCCGTACTTCTTCTCGCAGACCCCGAGGCCCCACTTGCCGCCACCGATGATCTTCTGGTTGCCGGCTGCCGACCATGTGGCGGTGGCTTCCTTGATCGCCGCCTGGACCTCGCGCGGGATCTTGGGCCAGGAGTCCGTGTTGGCGGTCAGCAGCGCGTTGGCGACGGCCCCGAACCCGGCCGCCAGCTTGTACTTGGTGATCTCGCAGAACTTGAACCCCGCCATCGCCTGCTGCCACAGGACGCCACCCTCGTAGATGCCGGTCTTGAGCGCGTTGTACATTGTCGCCAGGCCCTTGATCACGACCGGCGTCGCGCCCGCCGCGGTCACCCAGGGGATGTTCGCGCCCACCGCGCCGATCTTCATGCCCTTGAGATCGGTGAACTTGGTGATCTTCTTCTTGGTCCAGAGCTCATAGAAATCCGCAGTCCCGGTGATGCCGAGCAGCGACTGGTTGAAGCGCTCCACCTGTTTCCCCATCGCCGGGTATTTCCCGTACAGATGGTTCATCGCATCGGTCGCCACCTGGACGTCGAGCGTGGTGAACGGCGTCACGTAGGCGATCTGGTAGAGCGACAGCTCCGACTGGTGGAACGGCCCCGGCACGACGCCGAGATCGCCGAGCCCGGTCTGCACGCCGTCGAGCTCGCCGCGCACCTTGACGATCTGCCCGCCGAAGCCCTGCACCCAGGAGACCTTGTACTTGCCGGTCTTGGCGAGGATCTCGTCGACCTTGGGGACGAAGTCCTTGATCGCCGCGCCGACCGGCGCGTAGTTGTGGTTGTTGCCCGAGATGATGGTCAGGCGAACTGTCTCGGCCGCCTGCGCCGTGCCGAGGACGAGCGCCGCGCTTGCGAGCCCGGCGGCGATGATTCCGATCCTGCGCATGGTTTCCCCTTCCGCATTTCTTCGATGGTGCCCGATCGTCTTCCGCGATCCCGGTTCGATACCACAGCAATTGCGGAAACCGGTCAAGCGCGGCGCCGTGACAGCCCGAGGCGGCGCCCGCATAATCGGGACGCAACGAAGCAGCGGGAGGCGCGCCCATGGACGCCCCCGGCCAGGATCTGACCGCGCTCGATGCCGACGCCTGGCTCGCCCGGGTGGCGGAGGCCGGACCCGTGCTCGAATCCCTCGCGCCCGAGGCCGACCGGAACCGCCGGCTGACCGCCGGGGCGATGGCGGCGCTGCACGCGCAGGCGCTGTTCCGGCTCCTCCTGCCGGCGGTCTATGGCGGCGCGGAGATGACGCTGCCGGTCTTTCTCCCGGTGATCGAGGCGGTCGCGCGGCACGACGGCAGCGCCGCCTGGTGCGTCGCCCAGGGCAACGGATGCGCCTCGCTCTCCGGTTTTCTCGAGCCTGCGCTGGCGCAGGAAATCTGGGGGCGGGACCCGAACGGCGTGCTCGCCTGGGGGCCCGGCAAGGCGGAAGCGCGGGCGGTCGAGGGCGGCTACAGCGTCACCGCCCGCACCGGCTTCGCGAGCGGCAGCCACCACGCGACCTGGCTCGCCGCCCATTGCATGGTCTTCGAGAACGACGGTACGCCGAGGCTCGACGCGGGGGGCGCGCAGGAGAACCGCACCATGCTGATCCCGGCGGCGACGGTCGAGCTGTCGAATAGCTGGGATTCGGTGGGACTTCGCGGGACGGGGAGCGACGGCTTCGCCTGCGACGACCTGTTCGTGCCCGGGGAACGAACCGTCGTTCGCGCCACCATGATCGAGGACAGGCCGGTTGTCTCCTCGCTGCACGGCATGCCGTTGATGTCGGTCTACGCGGTCGGCTTCGCCGCCGTCGCGCTCGGCCTCGCGCGCGGGCTGTTCGATGCGTTCGTCGCGCTGGCGCAGGACAAGCGGCCGCGCGGCGCACGTTTCACGCTCAAGGAAAACCCGGCTGTCCACGAGGAGGTGGCGCGCGCCGATGCGAAGATCCGGGGCGCCCGCGCCTTTCTCGTCGAGGCGGCAGAGGCGGGCGCCGCCGACCTCGCCGCCGAGGGCCGCATGTCGGTGGACACGCTGATGACGATCCGGCTCGCCGGCACGCACGCGATCCACGAGGCGAAGTCGGCCGTCGACCCGCTCTTCGATACCGCCGGCACCAGCGCGGTCATGGCGTCGAGCCCGCTGGAGCGCCGGTTCCGGGACATCCGCGCCGTGGGGCTGCAGATGCAGGCGCGCAAGACCCATCTTCAGACCTGGGGCTCCTGGGCGCTCGGCGGATCGGTGACCTCGGACGGGGTCAATGTGGGGTGAAACGGAACCCCCCTCACCCCGGCCCTCTCCCCCGCGGGGGGGAGAGGGTGACTCGCGGCGCCCGCTCGTCCCTATCTTCTCCCCTCCCGCTCGCGGGAGGGGCCGGGGGAGGGTGGCTCGCGCGGTACGGATAGACAGGTAACGGATCGGGCATGAACATCGAATCGCTTCTCAACCGGCTGGACCGGCGTTTTATGATCGACACGCTGGTCGATCTGGCGCGGGTCCCGGCCGACGTTCCGATGGGGCACGAGGTCTTCATCGAGCCGGACGACCCGAAGCTCGTCCACTACGTCCAGCAGGTCCTGCGGCCGAAGCTCGCCGCCGCCGGCGCCTACGACCTGATCGACGTTCCCGGCAACCAGATCGTCGCGCGCCACGGTTCCGGGACCGGCGGGAAGTCGCTGCTGATCCAGGTCTACACCCCGGTCCAGCACCACAATCTGATGGACGATCCCTGGTCCGGGAAGATCGCGTCCGGCGCCCCCCGGGGGCGCGACGAGCCCTGTGTGTTCGGCATGGGGGTGGGCCAGAACAAGTCGCACCAGGCGATCGCGCTCGCCATCCTCAAGCTGCTCGCCGACACCGGGACGGAACTCCCCGGCACGCTCTACGTCGCGATCAACAACGAGGGACGGTCGAGCCACAAATGCTCCGAGGCGATCCTCGGCGCGCTCGATGCGAAGCCGGACTTCGCGCTGCTGATGACCGCGACCGGCGAGCGGATCTCGATGGGTAATCGCGGCCGGGTCGACGTCAACGTGACGGTGCGCGGCAAGGCGGTCCATTCGAGCGTCCCGGACACCGGGCTGAGCGCCATCGACGGGGCGTGGGAGGTCATGAGCCGCCTCAAGCGAATGACCTTCGAGGGCACCCACCCACTTCTCGGCGGCCGCCACGTGCTGCCCTACCAGATCGCCTATTCGCCGCTCGCGCCGCACACGATCCCCGACACCGCGCGGATGCGCGTCGACCGGCGCCTCTTGCCGGGCGACGATCCGGCGGCCGCGACCGAGGAGGTGAGGGCGGCGATCGGCGACCTCTCGCCCTGGGACGTCACCGTCGAACAAGGCCATCACATGTGGCCCGCCCTGGTCGATCCGGAAAATCCCGTGGTCCGGCTGCTCTCCGAGGCCCATGAATCGGTCCACGGCGAGCCGCCCGGAACCTATTACGGGCAGGGGACGTTCGACGCCGGGGGTCCATGCGCGGCCGGAATCCCGGCGGTGATGTACGGCGTCGCCGGCGGCGCGGGCGTGCTCGAAACCGATCTGGTCGCGCTCTCCTGCCTCGACCGTGTCGCGCGCGTCGTGGCGCGCACGATCCTCTCCTGGCTCGGCGGGTGACATGAGCGAAGCGGTTCCGATGCGGGCGAAGTTCGGCATTTCGCTGTCGACCCGGGCGATCCTGTTCGACTGGGGAATCCTCGACGACCTGCTCGACATGGCTGAGACGGCCGAGGAGTCCGGCCTCTTCCACGGCGTCTGGGTGGGCGACAATCTGCTGTCGAAGCCCCGGGTCGAGGCGGTGGTCACGCTGTCCGCGATGGCCGTGCGGACCAGCCGGGTGAGGCTCGGCACGGTCTGCCTCGCGAGCTTTCCGTTCCGCGATCCGCTGTTGTTCGCCCTGCAATGGGCGAGTCTCGACGTGCTTTCCGGGGGGCGGACGATACTCGCTGTCTGCAACGGGGGCTCGCGCTTCGACGGGCCGCAATTCGCGCACGAGCTCGACGTCATGGGCGTCAAGTCGAACGAACGCCCCGCCCGGGTCGTCGAGGGGATCGAAATCCTCCGCAAGCTGTGGGGCGAGGGGAAGGCGAGCCACGAGGGACGGTTCCGCAGCTTCGCCGACGTCGACCTCCAGCCCAAACCGGTCCAGAAGCCGCCGCCGATCCACATCGCCGTCAATCCCAAGCGCGACGACATGCCGGAGGATGCGATGGAACGGATCCTGAAGCGCGTCGCCACCCATGCCGACGGCTGGCAGACCGACGGCACGCCGGTCGAGCGGTTCCGGGAACGGTTCGACAGGATCCGCGCCTACGCCGAGGAACTCGGGCGCGACACGTCCGACTTCGACGGCTCGCTCCACATGATGGTCAATATCGACGAGGACCGCGATCGCGCCTTCGAGGAGGCGACCACCTTCCTCGGCGCCTATTACGGCGCGGGCTACATCTCGCGCGACCAGGCCGAGACCTGGCTCGCCTACGGCTCGCCGCAGGCGGTGATCGACAAGCTCGCCGCCTATATCGAGGCCGGCTGCACCATGCCGATCATGCGCTTCGTCTCCGCCCGCCCGCGCGAACAGCTCCAGCGCTGCATCGAGGAAGTCCTGCCGGCGTTCCGGGCGTGAGGCCCACCCTCCCCCGACCCCTCCCGCAAGCGGGAGGGGAGAAGGTAAGGAGGGTTCGGCAAACGAATCCCCCTCTCCGCCCTCGGGGCGGAGAGGGCCGGGGTGAGGTGGGGGATACCGGAGCCGCGGCGTATCGAGGGACGCCCGCCCCTCAAATGAACGGCGAGGCGGGGTCGAGGCCGAAGGCGACGCGGCCGTAGGTGGTTCCCGCCACGTCCCATTTGAGGATGATGTGGTTCGCCGCCACCCGCACGTCGCGGAACTTGCGCTGCGGGGTGCTGACCGAATAGACGCTCCTCGCCCCGCCCGCCTCGAACAGCTCCTCGGCGGCGCGGCGGCAGAACCGGGCGGCATAGGCCATGTCGCGCCGGTTGCGCGCGCGCTCGGCGAGCGTCAGCGACCGCCCCTCCCGCATCGCTTCCATGGCCTCCCGCGTGTCGCGCTCGATCAGCATGCGGGCGCAGTCGAGCTCCACCGAGGCGGCGGCCACGCGCATCTGCATCGTGGCGTATTCGGCGACCGGAGCGCCGAGCGAGTGCCGTTCCCCGATTTCGGCGATGACGTCTTCCAGCAGGCTCTCGGCCGCCCCGAGCGCGGTCGCGGCGAAATGGAACGGGATGGTGCACACATGCGGCAGCCGGTAGAGTGGCGGCACGTCCGGACTGCCGCGCGGTTCCCAGCCGCCGCCCACCAGCCTGAGCGGGATCATGCGGTGGGGCGGCACGAACGCCTCGTCGGCGACGAAGGTCTTCGATCCCGTCCCGGCAAGCCCCATCACCTGCCAGTCGTCGTCGATCTCGACCTCGTCGATCGGCACCAGGCAGAGATAGGGTTCCGGCGGTCCGTCCCCGGTCGCGACGATGCTGCCCAGGAACGCCCAGCTTGCGAAGTCGCAGCCGCTCGCGAAACCCCAGCGGCCGGTGAGCCGCCACCCGTCGCCGTCGGGCTCGTTGGTGCCCGAGGGGAAGTAACCGGTGGCGATCAGGGCATCCGGATCGTCGGCCCAGACCTCGTCCGCCACGCGCGGGTCCATCATGCCCACGATCATGGCGTGGTCGCTGTAGACGCCGCACACCCAGGCGGTCGAAGCGCAACCGCGCGCGAGCGTGGCGACCACCTGGACGATCGCGTCGAGGGGCAATTCGCCGCCGCCGAGTCTCCGCGGCTTGCCCATCGTGTGAAGCCCGGCCGCGCGGATATCGGCGATCGTGTCCGCGGGCAGGCTACGGCGGGCTTCCGTCCCGGCCGCGCGTTCGGCGAGGACCGGAACCAACTCTTCCGCCCGGCGGAGGATTTCGGCGGCGCGGGCCTCCGGATTTTCGCTCATGGCTTCATCTCCGTGCGAGACGACCGGCGGGCTCATAGCGGTCTTCGAGGCGGTTGGCGTGGCGATGGACCAGCCGCCATTCGCCGTCGATCAGGCGGAAGATGTGGGTGACCCGGTTCGACCAGCGGGCCGGGCCGTCCATCCCGTCCATGACGGTCTCGAAGGTCTCGATGTCGGTGGTGTAGGCGAGTTCCGGCGTGACAACCGTGGTCAGGTTCTCGTGGCGGACGGTGCCGCCCTTGAACTGCCGGCCCGCCCAGTCCCAGCGCCGCGAGACCTGCTCCCAGCCCTTCTCGTAGCCGCCCCAGCCGTAGAAGCTGGTGTCCTCGCCGGTCTGGGCGTAGAGCGCCTTGATCGCGGCCACATCGCCGTTTGCGACGTCGGCGAGCGCCGCGCGGAGCCGCGCCAGCGCTTCCTCGAAGGATGGTCCGTCCGTCATCGCCGTCCCGCCTTTGGCTCATGGTTGTCCGGCGGGGTTTTCGATGTCAAATCCACGCCCGGCGGCTCGCGTGCAGGGCATAGACCGCGAGGCTGAGCAGGACCACGCCGCCCGCCTGGTGGAGCGCGGCGGCGGCGAGCGGCACCCCGAGCAGCAGGGTCGCCAGGCCGAGCCCGGCCTGGAGGACGCCCATCGCGGCCAGGAGATCGAACGCCAGGCGTTCTGCCGGGGGTAGCCGGCGGACCCGCCACCAGAGCGCGAGGATCGCCGCGAGCACGAGCATCGCGAGCCAGCGGTGGACGAGTTGGACGGTCACCGGGTTGCCGGTCAGATCGGCGGTCCAGGGCGCCATCGAGAAGGCCTCCCCGGGGACAAGGCGGCCGTCCATCAGCGGGAAGGTCGGATGGATGTGGCCCGCATCGAGCCCGGCGACGAACGCGCCCCAGATCGCGGTGAGCGCGATCCCCGCGATGATCAGGCCGATATGTGCGCCCAATGCGCCCTGTCCCCCGCGTTCCTGCGACAATCCCAACGCCAGCCAGAAGAGCCAGGCGTAGACCGCGAGCGCGAGTACGAGGTGCGCCGCGAGCCGGTAATGGCTGACCTCCGGCCGGTCGACGAGACCGCTCTGCACCATGTACCAGCCCAGCGCGCCCTGCGCCGCGCCGAGCAGGAAGGCGGCGAAAAGCGCGATCCCCAGCCGGCGCCCGATCCGCCCGCGCACCGCGAACCAGATCGCCGGGACGGCGAAAACGACGCCGATCAGGCGGCCCCAGAGGCGATGGAGATATTCGAGCCAGAAGATCGAGCGGAAGTCGTCGACGGTCATCCAGAAATTGATGCGCCTGAACTCCGGCGTTTCGCGGTAAAGGGCAAAGACGGCCTCCCACTCGGCGGCGTCGAGCGGCGGCAGCCAGCCGGTGACCGGCTGCCAGGTGACCATCGAGAGCCCCGACCCGGTGAGCCGGGTGAGGCCGCCCAGCACCACCATCGCGAAGACCATCGCGCAGCAGACGAAGAGCCACAGCGCGACCGCGCGGTCGGTCTCGCGGGCGGGCATCGCGCGCGCCCGGGGGCTCAGAGCGTCATGTGGCGTGCCCGCGCGCCGCGCTCGATCGCCGCCGCGGCCAGCCGGTCGATGGGAAGGCTCTGGGCGAGCATTTCGAGCAGGCGGAGCTCCTCCTGCGCGATCCTGCCGTCCGCCACCACGATCTCGCAGGCGACGGCATAGGCGGTCTCGCGCAGCTTCTCCGGCAGGGCGTTCCGGATTGCGTCGAGCACGGTTTCGAGCCCGTCATCGGCATTCAGAAGCTCCGCGCATTCGGCCGCCCTGCGGGCGAGGGTGTCGGTGTCGAAGCCCTCGAACGCGGGCAGGCGTTCGACGATCTGGCCGATCCGGCGAAGCTCGGCATCGGTCATCTCGCGGTCGGCGGCGGAGGCGAGGACCATGGAATAGATCAGTGCGCTGTGATGGTCGGTCATTCTCTCTCTCGAAGTGGCGGGGGTGCGTCCCTCGATACGGCGCTTCGCGCCTACTCGGGATGAGGAAATTCCTTGCCGATCCAACTGTACCCTCACCCTGAGTAGCCGCGAAGCGGCGTATCGAAGGGTGGACATCCCAGCGGGCAGATATGCGCTTACGGCGGCGGGATCAAGGGACGCGGTTTCGGTTGGCCCCGGCGCCGGTTCGCGTCACAATCGCCCGCGTCCAGGCGGGACAGGAGGCGGCGATGAACCGGCGCGTGGCCCTTTCCGATTTCCACGAGGCGATGAAGGCGGCGAACGTCGTCGCCCTCTGGGAGCTCGAGGACGCCACCAACGATCCGCCCGAGCCGCCGCAAATCTGGCGCTGGGAGACGCTGGAGCCGCTGCTCGAGACGGCGATCGAGGCGACCTCGATGAGCAACGCGGAGCGCCGGGTGCTGGTGCTCAACAACCCGGCGCTGCTGGAGTCCGGGCGCAGCCGGGGCTCCGGCCTCACGCTCGGCTTCAACCTCCAGATCCTGATGCCGGGCGAGACCGCGCGCCCGCACCGTCACTCGATGAACGCGCTCCGCTTCGTCATGGAAGGCGACGGCGCGACGACGATCGTCGACGGCAAGCCCTGCCCGATGGAGCCCGGCGACATGATCCTGACCCCGGGCTGGACCTGGCACGAGCATGTCCACGAGGGCGACGGGCGGATGATCTGGCTCGACGTGCTGGACGTGCCGTTCCATCACTATCTCGACACCGGCGAATTCGAGCCCGGCCCGGCCCGCGACCTGCCCGACCTGCCGCCGGACGAGGCTTTCGCGGCGCCGGGATTCGTGCCCGTCTCGGGTGCGGCGGACATGGCCTATTCGCCGCTGTTCCTCTACCCGTGGGAGACCGCGCGCCAGGCCCTGGCCGCGCTCCCGTCCGCGCCCGACGGCAGCCGCCGCATGCTCTACACCAACCCGCTCACCGGCGGTCCCACCATGGCGACGATGGAGTGCTCGCTACTCTCGCTCGCTCCGGGCCGGCCGACGCGCGCCTATCGATCCAACAGCAACTCCGCCTTCATCGTGGTCGGAGGCGAGGGGCACTCGGCGATCGGCGACACGACGCTCGAGTGGCGCAAGCACGACATCGTCTCCCTGCCGCACGGCCACTGGACCGCCCACACCGCGGAGACCGACGACGCCTGGCTGTTCGAGGTCTCCGATCGCGAGATGCTGAAGCGCCTGCACATCCTGCGGGACGAGTTCGCGGACTGAAGCCCGCTTCACCAGGGCCTGTCGCCCAGCACCGTGGTGCGGTGCATGGTCCGGATGTCGGGCCAGGCGTAGCCGCCGGTCGCGTAGTGGATCACGCAGCGGTTGTCCCACATCAGCAGATCGCCCTCCCGCCACTTGTTGAGATAGACGAATTCCGGGCGGATCTGGTGGGCGAACAGCGTGTCGAGCAGGGGCTGGGCCTCCTCGTCCTCCATGCCCTCGATGCCGATTGTGAAGCGCGGCTGGACGTAGAGCGATTTCTCGCCGGTCGCCGGATGGGTTCTGACGACCGGGTGCGACACCTCGGCGAAACGCGCGCTCTGGCCGGCGTAGAAAGCGGCCGCGTCCTTCCTGAGCGGCGAGATCTCGACGCGGGGATTGACCAGCTTGCTCGGGTTGTGGATCGCGCGCCTGCCTTCGATCCGCGTCTTGATGTCCGGCGGCAGCGCGGCATAGGCCCTGGTCATGCAGGCGAAGGCGGTATCACCGCCCTCGCGCGGCAGCGTCACCGCCTGGAGGAGAGTGCAGAGGCTGGGCGTCTCCTTGAACGAGAGGTCGGTGTGCCATGAATCTCCCGCATCCGGCACGCCGATGGGCTCGCCGTCCCTGAGGTCGTTCGACAGCACCATGACGTGCTCGTTGTCCGGCAGGTTGTATTGCCGGTTGTCGTGCACTTCGAGGGGACCGAAGCGGGAAGCGAAGGCCACCTGGTCGGCGGGATCCAGATACTGTTCGCGGAACGCCAGGACGCGATAGCGGTGGAAGGCGTCGAGCACGGCGTCGAACGCGTCGGCGTCGAGGTCGCGGGCGACGTCGATCCCGGTTATCTCGGCCCCGAGCACGTCGGAAAGCGGCGCAATCCTCATCCCCATCTCCGGCGGTCGGCTGGACACTCCATCCCCGCCAAATATAATCCAGCGACTTCGCGAATGCAGTTCTTCAGGAGGGCCGGGTCGATGGCGGATCGGTCGACGGAGGCGGGCGGCATCGAGGCCGGCATCGGCCACAACCGGCCGAAGGAAGTCGTCTGGGAGCGCTGGCAGAGAAAGCGCACCTTCGTCCGCGCGCTCGAAGGCACCTATGGCGAGCTCCAGGAGGAGCTCTACAACCAGCCCCGGGTCTACAAGGCGACCGACCAGGAATGGCGCGGCGGGCCGCAGCTCTTCGACAAGTCCATCGTCAATCCCATGAAGACCGACATCGCGCAGTCGATCGAGACCCATATCTCGGTGATCGCGCCCAAGGGGACCGGCCAGCGCCACGGCCACATGAACTCGGCGATCTTCTACTGCCTGCGCGGCAAGGGCTACGACATCCACGACGGCAGGCGCTTCGACTACGAGGCGGGCGACATCATGGTGGTCGAGAACGGCTGCGTTCACCAGCACTTCAACGCGTCGGAGGACGAAGACCTGGTGCTGCTGGTGATGAAGGCGAAGCCGCTCTTCCTCTTCATGCACATGCTGTTCCAGAAGATCGCCAAGTACCCGCCCAAGGAGGCGGTTCCGGGCTGGGAGGACTGGACGCCTCCCAAGGACATCTGAGGAGAGCGCCACGGTGGCGGACGAGAAGGACATCGCGAAGCTCGGCGACAACAACGCCGAGATCTACGCCGAGTGGCTGCGGGAATCGGCCGATTTCCGGGCCGACTACCGGCAGCGGCTGACCGTGGTCAAGGCGAAGGACATGCCGTTCGAGAACTCGCCGGACGGGCTCCTGAAGCACATGGTGCACGAGAAGCTCAACACCACCGAGTGCTGCCTCGACATCTACATGCAGTTTCTGGAGCCCGGCGGGAAGTCGGGAAAGTCGCGCAAGCTCGCCGAGCAGATCGTCTATGTCGCCGAAGGCTCGGGCTACGACCTCCACTGGGACGTCCAGTTCGAGGTCGATGTCGACTTTACATGGAGCTGGGCGGAGGAGCCGAAGAAGTACGAGTGGACCCGGGGTGATTTCGTCTTCATCCCGGCCTATTGCATCAAGCAGCACGTCAACGCCGACCCCGACAACGAGGCGCGGCTGATCGTGATGACCAACCGGATCTTCAAGGCGATGGGGCTCGACTGGGTCGAGCAGGTCGAGAACGCCGAGACGTACCCGGGCGACCTGCCGACCGAACTCGCCGGCCCCGGCTGGTTCCCCGATACGCGCTAATCCACGTCTTCTGGCTTGCCGCCGGGGAGCACGTTCCAGTCGTGGGTGGGAAGGATCACGTCCGCCTTCGACTTGATGTCGATCAGCGCCCGGCGCATCGAATCGAGGTCGTAATAGATGCCGGGCATGATCTCCTGCTCGATGTTGAGGTCGAGCTTACGCGCGATGTCGCCGATGATCGCGACGATGCCTTCGGCAGTCTCCACATAGATGCATTGATGGCCCGGCGTGTGCGAGTTGGCGTAGAGAACGCAGCGGATCCCCGGATAGGGTTCGTAATCCCCCTCCATCAGATCCACCCGGCTCCATAGCGGATCGACCAGGTCCGCCACGTCCGCGCGGTCGAAGAACAGCCCTTTGCCGCCGATATCGAGCTGTTCCGGCCCCATCGGCGCTGCGGCCGCCATCAGCTCGGTCCGCTGCAGCACGAAACGCGCGTTGGGCAGCAGGTTGCAACCGCCCGCGTGGTCGTAGTGGAGATGGGTGAGGTGGCAATACTTGATGTCCTCCGGCGCGTAGCCGTGCCTGGCGAGCTGCGCCGGGATCGTCTGGTCCTCCGGCACGTTGTGCGGGCCGAGGCCGTGGACCTCCTGGGCCCGTTCCGCGCTGCGCATGCCGGTGTCGATCAGCAGCGGGCCGTCCGGCGTTCCCTCGATGAGGAAGGCGAGGATCGGCACCGACGACGCCCCGCGGGCCTTGGTCAGGCTCCAGAACACGTCGAGCACGTCCGGAACCACGGCATCGCCGAGCAGAAGCGGAGTCACGCGGTAATTCATGGATCCGGTCTCCTATCCGTTTGCGTGGAAAGGGTCGTCAGCCGTAGCCGGTCACCAGCCACGGGAAGAAGATGATCAGCAACAGCACGACGAACATGACGACCGCGAAGGGCGCGGCGCCGATGAAGATGTCGGCGAGCGATATCTCGTCGGTATCCAGCGTGCTCTTGATCACGTAAGCCGACAATCCGAGCGGCGGGGTCAAGAGGCCGATCTCCACCGCGATCACCGTGACGATGCCGAACCAGACCAGGTCGACGCTGTAGCCCTCCAGCAGGGGCAGGAAGATCGGGATCATGATCAGCATGATCGAAATCCCGTCGAGGATGGTGCCCATGATCACGATGATCACGGCGTAGAAGATCAGCAGCGTGAAGAAGCCGAGCTCCAGCCCGTTGACGAAGTCGTTGATGAACACCGGAACGCCCGAAAGGGCGAGCAGCCTCGTGTAGATGTTGGCGGCGATGATCAGCATCAGGATCGAGACGGTGACGTGGCCCGTTTCGACCAGCACTTGCCACACGTTCTGCCAGGTGAGCTTGCGCCGGGCGAAGGCCAGGATGAGCGCGCCGAGCGCACCGACCGCGCCCGACTCGGTGGGCGTGAACCAGCCGAGATAGATCCCGCCGATCACCGCGAAGACCAGCACCGGCAGCGGCCACAGGCGGAAGATCGCCGATGCCACGGACTCCTCCGGTTCGCCGGAAGCCGCACCGCCCGCTTCCGGGCCGGCCGAGTCCTCGCGCATCACCGTCCTCGGCAGAAACGTCGCCATGCCGAGAATGGCGATCGCGAAGGCGAAGGACAGCAGGATGCCCGGCACGATGCCGACGATGAACAGGTCGCCGATCGATTGCTCGGCCAGGAGGGCGTAGACGATCAGGAGCAGGCTGGGCGGGATCAGCATGCCGAGAACCGACGAACCCGCCACCACCCCGACCGCGAAGCGCGGCCGGTAGCCGAGCGAGATCATCTCCGGCACCGCGAGCTTGGTGAACACCGCGGCCGAGGCAACCGAAATCCCGGTCACCGCGGCGAACACGGCGTTGGCCGCGACCGTGGCGATTCCGAGCCCGCCCCGGATCCGCCGCATCAGGATGTTGGCGACGACATAGGCGTCCTTGCCGAGATCGGAAACGCTGACCAGCAGCCCCATCAGGACGAACAGCGGAACGACCCCGAAGACGTAGCCCGCGACGGTGTCGTAGGCGGCGATGGCCAGCAGCTTGGTCGCCAGCGTGACGTTGCCCTTGACCGCCCAGACGCCGATCAGCGAGACGACGCAAAGCGTCACCGCCACATGCATGCCGAGATAGATCAGCAGCAGGATCGCGCCGATCGAAATCAGCCCGATCTCGACGCCGCTCACTTGAGCATCTCCGCGAGCCGTTGGCGGTCGGCCGGATCGGCGGGCGCCAGCCGGCCCGACACCACCGAGAGGTCGCGCCAGGCGAACAGGCCGTACTGGATCGCGGCGACCGCGCAGCCGATCAGGATGATCAGCCGCACCGGCCAGACCGGGTAACTGACATAACCCTGGATGCCGGCATATTCACCGGTCGTCCAGGCCTCGACGAAGAACGGGTAGCTCGCGTCGAAGATGAGCGCGAACAGCCCGACGCCGATCAGGTTGAAGAGCAGCGTCATCGCATGCGAGAGCCGCGGCAGCCGGGTTCGGAAGATGCGCAACAGCCCGTCCGAGCGCGTCATGCGGCCCGACCGGAGCGTGTGGCCGAGCTGGATGAACACGATGGCGACGATCGAGAGCTTCACCAGCTCGGGCACCCCGCGCAGCGGCATGCTGAACACGGTCCGCCCGACGATGTCGACAATGATGACCGCCATGAGGACGGCGATCCACAAACTGCCCAGCGAGTTGAGCGCCGAGACCGCCGCTTCGAAGGTCAGGAAGCGTCGCCAGCCGGCACCGTCCGACGGGTTCGCCCGGTCGGTCATGACGGGGCCGCCGGCTTCACGCGCGGCCCCGGGCTACGGTTTCGGATGCCCTATTCCTTGTCCCACTCGCGCACCAGCGGGACCTTGTTGGCGCGGAGCTTGTCCATATAGGCCTTGAGCACCTTGTTGCCGGCGAAACCCTTGGCTTCGACCCGGGCCGCCCATTCCTTGGCGATATTGGGCATCGCCTTGGCCCAGGCGAGCTTCTGGTCGAGCGGCATCTGCGAGAACACCACACCCTCCGCCTTCATCTTGGCCTCGAAGGTGTCGACCAGCTTGGTCATCTTCTCGTGCTGGGCGTTGCGGTAATCGACCCCCGATTCGCGCATGGCCTGTCTGACCGCATCCGGCAGCTTGCCCCAGACCGACTTGTTAACGGTCACGCCGCCGCCCGGCATGGCGCCGAAATTCACCTTGGTGGCGTAGCGCGCGATCTCGTGCAGCTTGTTCGGGTAGTAGCCGGTGGTGAAGGCGATCAGCCCGTCATAGACGCCGGTCTTGAGATTGTTGAAATGGACCGCGAAGTTTCCCTGCACGGGCACGATTCCGATCGGCGCCTCCCAGAGCGACACCGCCCCGGCACCCGCCAGCTTGCGGCCCTTGAGGTCCTTGAGCGATTTGATCGGAAACTTGGTCAGCGGGTAGAACGTGTCGAATCCGATCGGGGCGACGAAGACCTGGCCGTGCTTTTCCCACGAGCCCGACATCTCCGGCAGTTCCTCGTGCAGTTCGTGGAAGATGCGCAGCGCAAGGCCGAGGTCGTCGGTGCCGAAAGGCGCCATGTAGGCGACGTTCTGGAGCGGCAGCTTGGCCTGCTCGAACAGCGAGTAGAGCATGCCGGAATCGGCGATGCCTTCCTCGATCACTTCCAGCGTGCCGCCTACCTTGGAAAGCGTGCCGCCATAGGCCGTGGTCCAGTTGATCTTGTGCTCGGTTCCCTCGAGCCGCTTGTCCACCCCGGCGATGAACGTGGTGCGGGTCAGGGAGATCCAGGGCATGTGCTCGCCCTGCGGCGCGGCGAAGGTGAGATTGTACGTCTTGGCGGTCGCCGGTCCGGCGACCATGGCGGCGGCGACGGCGATCGACGCCGCAATCCCCCGAATTCCGATATGCATTGCAATTCCTCCCGTTTTTTTGAGGTTAGAGCATCGGCGAGTCCGTTGCCAAGCGAACAAGGCCGGGTTCGCACCCGGGCGGTTCAATGTCGGCCGGTTATGCCTTAAGCTTCCGAAGGGGAGGATCGTCATGGCCGAAATCGTTGCCGTCTGCGCGCTGTCGCATGCGCCGGGGCTGACCGGCTGGCTCGACCGGGCGAGCCCGGAGGAGCAGGAGAACCTCACCCGGGGCTTCCACGGGCTCGGCCGGATGCTGCGCGAGACCCGGCCCGACGTCATCGTCGGCATCGCCAACGACCATCTTCTCAACCTGCCGCTCGACTCCTCGGCCGATTTCTGCGTCGGCACCGCCGCGCGCTGGACCGGCCCCGCGGAATGGTTCTCCGACTGGCTCAACGTTCCGGACTACGAGGTGGCGGGCCATCCCGATCTCGCCATGACCCTGGTCCGTGAGGGCGACCGGCGCGGGCTCCGGCTCGCCTGGAAGGACCGGCTGCTGTTCGACGACAACTGGTCGGTGCCGCTGCTCTACCTGACGCCGGACTACGACGTCCCGCTGGTCCCGATCCACATGAACTGCATCGTCCCGCCCTTGCCCGGCCCGGAGGAATGCTACCGGGTGGGGCAGGGGATCGCCGACATCGTGCGCAGCTGCCGTCCGGCCGGCGAGCGGGTCGCGATCATGGGGACGGGCGGCCTTAGCCACGATCCCGGCGGGCCGAAATATTTGGGGATTATATACCTGACTTGAATAAGTTCTTGTTCACCAGAAGCGGAGGATGCAAAATGGGGTCTCGACCAACCGAAAAGGGGCAGCCGGGTGGAGATCGAGCACAGCGACCAGTTCAGCCTGCCGACCGCGAGCAACACGAACACGGCACCGATCATCTACGCGGACGGGGTAGAAGGCTTCATGGGCTCGGAGACAATGGCCGTGGTGAAGATGAATCTCTTCACGGTAGTCCAGCATCTCCCATGGGAGACGGAAATCCCCCCGGAAATGCAGAAGATAGTGACGGCGCGTCTGGTGATGCCGCGAGAGGGGGCGAAGCAGCTCGCGGCATGGATCAAGGAAAACCTCGGCTGAACTTTGCCATGGCGAAGGCCCGCTATCCGTCCGGGCCGCCGCTGCGTTTTGCCGGTCGATCAGGCTAGGCGAGACGCTTGACACGCCGTCGCTAGGCGGCTGATCCTCTTCCTTCCAGTCATGGGCGCGGCCCGTTGAGTCGGGTCGCCCGCTGAATACCAGAGCCTTCGAGCGGTGCCGGCCGATCACCGGCACCCGGCGAATAGGCGGGGTCGTAGCACGCTTTCCGCGTTCCATGACTGGAACGGCCCGGCACCAGCCGGCCGCAACGGGGAGGGAACCATGCAAGCTCAGAGAACGATTGCCGCAACCGCGATGCTTCTGCTTCTGGCTGCCTGCGGCGGAGGAGGCGGGGGAGCGAAGGCCCCGGCCGGGCCGACGACACTCGGCTTTGGGCCGTTCGAGGCCGTCCCGCCGGCCGCACAGCTTACACCGCTCGCGACCTACGCCCCTCGCGAGACGTTCGAGACGACGATTGCAGTGACCACGGGCGCGGCGGCCGACGAATGGACGCACGTGCGTGCCGACCTGGTGAACGCGCCAGGCACGGCTTTCGGCTACTCGATCCGGGGCGATGAGTTGCAGCCCTGGGCTTTCGCGCCGACGCCTGCCGGCGAGCTCGCCGCGAACCGGGCGCTTTCCGGGACGGCGCGCTGGCGAGGCTCGATGATGGGCGAGGACGGCCCGGCCTTCGTCGGCTCGGACGTGTATCTGACGCTCGACATGGCCACCCTCGCCGGCGCGCTGGACTTTACCAGCATCACGGCATGGGACTTGCTCGCCAACATCAACGCCCCCGGCGTCCCATGGGGCGACGGGGAGCTGTCCTACACCGTGAGAGTCGACGGCAACCGGCTTGTCCGCACGGGCGGAGATACCGGCACGCTGCGCAGCGGCTTTGTCGGCCGTCAGCACGAGGCCGTAGCCGGGACGCTTGTGCGCGACAGCCTCAAGGCCGCGTTCGCCGGCATCCGCTGAGGCCGGCCGCGATGACCAAGAAGCCGGCGGAAACCAACCTGCTTGCGCTCGCCATGCGCAAGGTGTTCAGGGAGCGCTTCGGATCGCCTGAAGAACATGCTCCGGCAGATCGGGAACCGGAGCCACCACAGGCACCGGAGCATGATCGCCGCACCAATCCCGATCCGTGACGGCCGGCCAGCCTTCGACCGTCGGCGATCGCCGGCGGCACTCGCCAGCGGCCGCGTCGAAGAACTGGCAATTCTCGCAGGTGGGTTTCATCTAGGACTCCAACTCGGAGCCCCGGCTTGACACGCGCCGCGCCTTGGCCTATGGAGGGCAAAGCGACGGCGCGCGCGGCCGGAGCCGGGTTTCACCAAAGCCCCTTGGGATTGCCGTCCCTTGGGGCTTTGCCGTTGTAGCAGGTAGCGGTTTCTCCCGCCAGTCAGTCCGCGATCAAGTCGCGGTACATTAGCCGCTTGCCCGTCATCGCCGCGACAAGATGGCCCATCTGGTCGACGGTATCCGCGTCCCGCACGTTGTGACGCCCGGCGAACTCCGAGACGTAGCGTTGCAGATGCTTCGGGCTGATCTGGTGAAACGTGCCGTGGTAGCCCCGCTTGAACATGGCCCAGAAGCTCTCCATGCCGTTCGTGTGCGCCTGCCCGCGCACGTACTCCCGGTCGTGCCCCCAGGCGTGGTGTAGGAGCAGGAGCCAGCATCGGTAGCTGTGGGTAAGTGGCCCGCCGCCGCGACCGTGTGGCGTCTGGCGGCGGCGGGCCACTTATCCATAGCGGATGGCCATCGCGGTGCCGGTTAGGGTTGGGCTTCTACGAGCTGGTCGAGCGCGATGCGTTCGCCATCTGGTGGTATAATCGGCTGCGCGTGCCGGCGGTCGACATTTCCGGCTTCGACGATGCGTACCTCGCCTCGGCCCCGGACTATTACGCCCGCTGCGAGCGGGATTTGTGGATGCTCGACGTGACCTCCGATATCGGCATTCCCGCGTTCGTCGCGCTCTCGCGCAGACCGGACGCCGAGACCGAGGACATCATTTACGGTGCCGGCGCCCATGCCGACCCGCGCATCGCGGCCTTGCGCGCGATCTGCGAATTGAACCAGTGCCTCACCTGGCTGCCGCGTCCCGGGAAGGGCGACGGCCGGCCCATGATCGACGACCCGATGGCGCTCCGGTGGTGGAAGACGGCCCGCCTCGCCGACTGTTCCTGGCTGGCGCCGGCGGAAGACGAGCCGTTGCGCGACGCTTCGCACTATCCGGCGACCGAATCGACGGACACGCGCGAAGATGTGGAAAACTGCCGCGCGCTCGTCGAAGCGAGGGGCATGGAGTTCCTGGTGCTGGACCAGACCCGGCCCGACATCGGCATGCCGGTGGCGCGGGTCATCGTGCCGGGCATGCGGCATTTCTGGGCGAGATTCGCGCCCGGACGCCTCTACGACGTGCCGGTCGCCATGGGCCGCCGCGCACGCCCTCTCGCCGAAGCCGACCTCAATCCCGCCCCTGTCGTCGCGTGAGGAACGACATGGAGATCGACGACGCAATCGCCCTTACCCAGGACCGTCTTGCCGAAGAGGGCGACACCATGGGCGAATTGCTGCGACACTTCCGGAACAGGATCTCGCTGGTTCTCATCGGGGATCCGGAATGGGAGCGCATACTCGAATGCGCCGGGCGGCTTCCGATCACGATGGGGGCCCTGCCGTTCGGCTTCGAGCTGCCGCTGCACGAGCGCAATCCGGAAGCGGATTTCGGCGCGTCGCTCGCGAGCGGAACCGGGACGGCGGCGTTCTTCGAAGAGAGCGCGCGGGCCGACGCGGCGGACCAGACGGCGAAAGCGATCGTGCGTCTGTTCGAACGGATGGATGCCGATATCTCGCCCCTGCGTGAGATTGTCGGCCGCAAGCTGATGCTGGAATACGACATCGGCCCGGCGGAGGCAGGCGAATCCCCGTTCCCCGCGCTCTTCCTGCGGCCCGGCGAACGCCCGATCGTCGGCGCCGGCGGCCAGGAAGCCGATGTCGGCACGGTGGTCGACGCGCTCGTTTCCTGCGTCGGCTGGGAAATGACGACCGGCGAGCGGAAAAATGTCGACCGCGCCTACCTGGCGCAGCCGGTAGACACGCGCATGGATTCGTTCGGCATATTCCCGTCCCGCTCGCGCGCGATCCGGCTTGCCGTCATGGGCTTCAAGTCGCGGCAGGAGCTGCGTTCCTATCTCACGGACACGGGTTGGCCGGGCGACATCTCCGCGGTCGAGTCCGTGATCGAACGCTTCCGAGAGCGCGTGAATATCGTCAGGACCGGCGCGAATATCGACGTGCTGGAACAGGGTGTCGGCCCGACGCTCGGCCTGACGCTCATCGTCAAGCAGAGATACACGAAGGATTCGCGCTATTGGCTCGACGGGCTAACCGATTGGGACCCGTTCCTGGATGCCTTGCGCCACGAGGACATCGTCGTTCCGGAGAAGCTCGCGGCGCTTGCCGGCTGGGTTTCGAAACCGTCGACGCTCTTCGGAAAGTCCGGGCGCTACGTGATGCTGCGCGGCATCCACCACATAAAGCTGGTCGTATCCGGGGACCGGCTCCGGCAGGCCAAGGCATACGTGTTCATGGTGCTTTCGGGAGCGGTTCCCCAATAATACGGAGCCCGCGTTACCAGAGTTTCTCCGTCGCCAGCCGCGCGCCCTCCGCCATCGCCTCGAACTTGGCCCAGATTACCGTCGGGTGAACCTCGGTGTGATAGCAGGCCTGGGACGAGAAACCGCAATCGCCGCCGGCCAGCACGTTTTCCCGCCCCACCCGTTCGGCGTAGCGGACGAGGCGTTCGGCGATCAGCTCCGGATGCTCGACGATGTTGCTGGCGTGGGTGATGACGCCCGGGATCAGCGCCTTCCCGTCGGCGAGCTCGATATCCTCCCAGATGTGGTACTCGTGCTCGTGGCGCGCGTTCGCCGCCTCGAACGAATAGCTGCCCGCGTTTATGTCGAGCATGTACCGGCACACCTCGTCCATCGGCGCCTCGTAGATCCTCGGACCCTCGTTGATGCCGTAGCAGGTGTGGTAGCGGATCCTGTCCTCGGGGATGCCGCGCAGCGCGTGGTTGAGCGCCTCGACATAGAGCCGGCACTTGCGGTCCTTGCCGGCATCGTCGAGCGCGGGATCGACCAGGATGTCGCAGAGGAACGGGTCGTCGATCTGCAACAGGAAGCCGGCATCGACGATGCCGAGATATTCGGTCCGGAGCGCATCGGCGACCGCCCCGGCATATTCCTCCTCGGTCCCGTAATAGGCGTTGTATCCGACGCCCGCGGGCGAGACCGCCGGGACGAACGCGTCGTGGCACGGGACATCGGCGACGGCGGCCTTCAGATTGTCGAGGTCGCGGGCGAGCGCTTCCTCGCCCTTGTAGGAGACCGGCCCCACGCAATACATCGGCGCCATCGCCACGATCGCGCCGCCCATCATCACGCGGGCGAAATACTCCGCGTAGTATTCGGGGAACGCGGCGGTCTCGGCCGCGAACAAATTGTACTTCTCCTCCCGGCGCGGCTCGAACCCCTCGATCCGCTCCTCGATATAGGCGAAGAAACCGGTCTTCGACATCTCCCCGTCGGCCACGACGTCGATGCCGAGATCGGCCTGGCGCTTGACGATCTCCCGGACGCCGTCGCCGATCTTCCGCCGGTAGTCGTCCTCGTCGTAGGGCTCGCCCTCGTGCTTCGCCTTCATCGCGTCGAGAACCTCGACGGTGCGCGGCAGGCTGCCGACATGGGTGGTCAGAATCCGGTCCTTGTGTCCCTGCATCGCGCATCTCCCTCGCCGAGGTCCGGCTGCATCGTCCTTCGGATTTTACGCACAAGCGGCCGCGGCGCGACACCCGCGCTCATGCGGCCGCGTCCGCCTTCGGCCTGCGCGAGGACACGGTGACGCCGCCGATGATCAGCGCCGCGCCGATCAGGTGATAGACATTCAGCGTCTCGCCGAGAAAGGGAACGGCGATCGCGGCGGAGAACACCGGCACCAGATACATGTAGAACCCGGCGCGGGAAGGCCCGAGGCGCGCGATCGCGACGTTCCAGCCGAGGATCGCGACGACGGAGGGAAAGAAGGCGACGAACAGCAGCGACACGATCGCTCTCGTGCTCGCGGGAGGAAGCCCGTCCTCGATCAGCTCGACCGCGAAGAACGGGACGTGGAACGCCGCGCCGACCGCGCAGACCATGGTCAGAAGGGTGAGCGTGTGCACCTCTCTGGGCATCAGCCTCGCCGCGACGCCGTACCCGGCGAGGCAGAGGTTGCACAGCAGCAGCACCGCGTCGCCCCGGTTGAAGTCGAGGCCGAGCAGCACGGCCGGATCGCCGCGCGAGATCATGTAGAGGAGCCCGACGACGGCGAGGACGACGCCGAAGATCTGCAGGCCGGTGGTGCGCTCGCCGAGGATTATCCAGGCGAGCAGCAGGATCAGCACCGGCAGCGAGGTCTGGATCACGCCGCCGTTGATCGCCGTGGTGTAGTTGAGCGCGACATAGGTGATGCCGGCCCCCATCAGCGGCATCAGGAAACCCAGCAGGCAGAGCAGCTTCCAATGCCTTCGCAGCAAGGCCCGATCGCGCCGGATCAGATGCCACGCAAACGGCAGGAGAACCAGCGCGCCCACCGTCCAGCGGGTGAAGCCGAGCGTATAGGGCGCGACCTCGCCCGCCGCCCATCGCCCGATCACGTAGTTGAGCGCGAAGATCAGCGCCGCTTGCGCCATCAGCAGGTGGGCGATTCCGTCGCCGGCGAGAAACGCGCTCTTTGGGCGGTCGGTCACGCCGGCTGCAGCGCCGGCTCTCTTCTCCGGTCCTCCGGCACGAACAGCGACAGGCAGCCGGCGAGCGCGACCGCCAGCGCCGAGACGATCCAGAGCTCGTCGTAGCGCGCCCACAGGGAATAGAAGGCGCCGCCGAGATAGGCCCCGGCCGCCGCCCCCAGCCAGTGGCCGCCGAAGATCAGGCCCATGGCGAGCCCGATGACGCCCACCCCCATGCGGCTCGCGATGATGTGGGCGACCACCGGCATCGCGGCGAAGTTGAAAAAGCCGTAAAGCGCGGCGAAGACGAAAAGCAGCGACAGGCTGCCGGAGACCTGCATCAGCAACGCGAACAGCGCGATCCGGATGAAGTAGATCGAAGCCAGCAGGCGCGGCCGGTGCAGCCGGTCGGCCAGGAAACCGGCCAGGATCACGCCCACCATGTTGAAGGCGCCGTGCACGCCGTAGGCCGTCGCCCCCTCGATCGGCGCGAAGCCGCAGAACTCGGCATAGGGGATCAGGTGGACTTCGATCACACCGGCGGTGCTGAAACCGCAGATCAGGAATCCGATGGCGAGGAGCCAGAACGTTCCGCTGGACAGCACATAGCGCAGCCGCTCGCCGACCGGGGCGAGGGCACGGGCGTCGGTTTCCGCCGCGGCTTGCGGGCGGCGGCACAGCAACAGCCATGCAACCGCCGCGATCGCCAGCGTCGCTACCCCGAGAGCGGTATAGGTGCCGCGCCAGCCGAGCGCGGTGACCATGAGGCCCAGCACCGGCAGCGCCACGAGCTGGCCGCCGGTCGCGCCGGAAAAACCGATGCCGCTGGCCTGCCCGCGCCCGGATGAGAAATACTGGGCGACCGCGGCCGAGACCATCGGCATCGCGATGGCGCCCGATCCGATCCCGACCAGACCGCCGTAGAACAGCGGCAGATGCCAGTCGCGGGTCGCCGCGGCGGTCGCCATAACGCCGATCGCGACGCAACTCAGGCCGCCGGCGCAGACCGCGCGCGGCCCGAACCTGTCGATCAGGTTGCCGGCGAACGGCGAGACGACCGCCATGAGGAGCAGGGCCAGCGCACCGGCATTCGACGCGTGGTCCCGGGTCCAGCCCGGCTCGGTCTCCCAGAACGGCATCATCAACCCGATGGAGCTTCGGATCGCATAGGCCGCCATCAATGCCGCGAAGCAGAACGCGACGACCAGCCAGCCGGACGGGTTGGCGCGGAGCGCGGCCGGGATCACGCGCGGCGCTCCGCCGCCGCGTCCCGGCGATTCACGACCGCTACATCGATTGGAAGCACTTCAGCACCGCCGCGCGCGACGCGGTCGCCGCCGCGGCCTGGTAGCCTTCCTTGTAGGGCATGGCGAAGTTGTGGGTCGCGCCGGGGTGGACGACGATTTCGGCGTTGTCGCGGCCGGCATACGCGTCCCGGATGGCGGCCACCTCGTCCATCGGAACCACCGGGTCCTCGTCGCCGAAATGGAAGCTCACCGGGCAACTGATCTTCGGCGTCTCGTCCAGCGCCTCGCCGATCCTCGTGCCGTGGAAGGAGCCGGCGGCATCGATCCCGAGGCGCGCCGCGCCGAGATGGGCGTAGAGCCCGCCGAAGCAGAAGCCGAGCATCGCGACCTTGCCGTTGCATTGCGGCCTCGACTTGAGGTCCCTGACCAGATCCTCGATGTCGAGCATCCCCTGCTCCTGGTCGAACGCGCCGTAACGCTCGAAGGCCTTTTCCATGTCGGCCGTGGGGCCCGGCATCACCCGCCAGAAAATATCGGGCACGGACACGAGAAACCCGTCCTTCGCCCAGGCGTCCGACAATTCCTTCATCTCGTCGTCGATCCCGAAGATCGCCGTGATCAGCAACAGGCCCGGCGCCTGACCGCTGCCGTCGGGCGCGGCCAGGTATCCGTCGAAGGTCTCGCCGTTACGGGTGGTGTAGGTGATGTCCTTGCCTGCCATGGCGCTCTCCCTTTTACGATCGGCCCGGGTGCCGCTAGCCGTCCTCGGCCAGACGGATTCCGGTGAACGGCCAGCGTTGATGGGGGTAGAAGAAATTTCGGTAGGTCGCGCGGATGTGCCCCGGCGGGGTCGCGCAGCATCCGCCGCGAAGCACCATCTGGTTCGACATGAACTTGCCGTTGTATTCGCCGACCGCGCCCGGGGACGTGCGGAATCCGGGATAGGCAACATACGGGCTCGCGGTCCATTCCCATACGTCGCCGATCATCTGGCGCGTGGCGGACCGGCCGTTCCCGTTCGCGGCGGCGGGGTGCAGGCGGTCGGCGGCCAGCAGGTTGGCGTTCTCCTCGTCCACCCCGGGCGCCGCGGCCTCCCATTCGGCCTCCGTCGGCAGACGCTTGCCGGCCCATGTCGCGTACGCCGCGGCCTCGTAATGGCTGACATGGCAGACCGGCGCGTCGTCGTCGAGCGGGACTTCGCCGGCGAGGGTGAACTCCGACCGTTCGCCGTCCGTCCCGCGCCAGTAGAGCGGCGCCTCCCACCCCTCGGCCTGCACCGTCGCCCAGCCGTCGGCGAGCCACAGCAGCGGATCCCGGTATCCGCCGTCCTCGACGAAGGCGCGGTACTCGCCGTTGGTCACCGCGCGGTCGGCGAGGCGAAAGTCTTCCAGCACGACGCGATGCCGCGGCCGCTCGTTGTCGAAGGCGAAGCCGCTCCCGTCATCCCCGATCCGGCCCAACCCGCCCTCGTGCCCGGTCCAGCCTATCGCGGGCGACGCCGCCGCCTCGCGCGCGTTGCGCGGCCGGTAGGCGGGGCGCAGCGGGTTGCGGGACAGCACGTGCTTGATGTCCATCAGCAGCAATTCCTGGTGCTGCTGCTCGTGGTTGAGCCCGAGCTCTATCAGCTCGCCGGGCGCGGCCCAGGCGTCGTCCGAAAGCGTCCCGAACAGACGGCCCATCGCCTCGTCGACATGCGCGCGATAGGCGATCACTTCGGCGAGGGGCGGCCGCGACAACAGGCCGCGGTCAGGGCGCGGATGCCGCGCGCCCACCCCCTCGTAATAGGAATTGAACAAATATCCGAAAGCCGGGTCGAAGGGCTCGTAGCCCGGCAGGTAGGGCGACAGGAGGAAGGTCTCGAAGAACCAGGTGACGTGGGCCAGATGCCATTTCGTGGGACTCGCGTCCGGCATCGACTGGACCTGCTGGTCCTCGGGCGATAGGGGCGAGGCCAGGCTCTCGCTCAGACCTCGGACTTCGGTGTAGCGGCGCGCGAGACGGGCTCGCGACACTTCTCGATCTTCGGGATGCAAGGACGAACGCCCCCGTGGCTTGCGCGAATCGCGGCGGAGGCTAACGCATTAGGCCGCGCAACGGAACCGCCGGCGCGGCCCTCACGCGGCGGTATCGGCGTCTTCCGGCGGCGGCTCCGGGACGGCCTCGGGCGGCGCCTTGGCGATCCCGACCCTGGCGGCGCGCAGGAGACGGCCGTTCAGCACGTATCCCGTCTCGACCACCTGCATCACCGTGCCCGGCTCCGCATCGGCGGTCGGTATCTCGAACATCGCCTCGTGCAGGTTGTGGTCGAATTTCTCGCCGGCCGGATCGATCTTCTCGACGCCGTGGCGCTGGAATATGGCGGCCAGCTCCCGCTCGGTGAGCTCGATTCCGCCCACCAGGGAACTCAGCGCCTCGTTGTCCCCCGTGTCTTCGGGAAGCGCTTCCAGCGCGCGGCGCAGATTGTCGGCGACCGGGAGGACATCGCGCGCGAACCCGGTTATCGCGAATTTCGCGGTCTCCTCGCGGTCGCGCTGGCCGCGCCTGCGAACGTTCTCGGTCTCGGCAAGGGCACGCAGAAGCCGGTCGTTGAGTTCGGCAATCTCGGCCTCGTAGTCGCGCTCCTCGGGTGCTTCCTCGGCATCCACGGGCTTGCCGGCCCAGGGCGAGGCTTCGTCCGGCGCCGCGCCTTCTTCGGTCTCTTCCGGCTCGGCGGGCCGGTCGTCCTCGCCCGCCGCCGCGGCGTCTTCCGCCTCTTGCGGCTTCGCCTCCGCCTCGGCCGGTTCTTCCTCCCGGTCCGTTTCCTGCTTGTCCGTCTCACTCATGGCTCAGGCCTCGATTTCGGTGCCCGCGGCGCCGCCGACCAGGCGGCCGACGACCTTGGCGGTGTAATCCACGATAGGAATGATGCGCGCGTAGTTGATCCGGGTGGGGCCGATCACGCCGATCGCGCCGACGACGCTCCGCGCGCTGTCGTTGATCGGGGCGACGACGAGCGAACACCCCGTCATGTCGAAAAGCGTGTTCTCGGAGCCGATGAAGATCTGCACGCCTTCGCCGGTCCTGGTGAGGTCGAGCAGGCGGAGCACGAGCTCCTGCGTCTCCAGCGCCTCGTAAAGGGTGCGCACCCGTTCCAGATCGCCGAGCGCGGCGACATCGTCCAGCAGATGGGCCTGGCCCTTGACGATCAGCGCGCCGGCATTGCGCTCGCCCACCCAGGTGGCGAGGCCGGCCTCCACCAGCCGGGCGGTGATCGAATCGATCTGGCTGCGCCGATCCTCGATTTCATTCTTGATGTCACCGAGCGCCGTGTCGACGGTGCGGCCTACCAACCTGGCATTGAGATAGTTGCCCGCCGCGACCAAGGCGGAGGGGGGCGTCCCCACGGGAAGGTCGATCAGCCGGTTCTCGACGATCCCGTCCGCCGTGATCAGGACCACCAGAGCGCGGCCGTCGCCGAGATTGACGAACTCGATGTGCTTCAGGGGACGGTCGGTCTTGGGCGCGACGACCAGCCCGGCGCAGCCGGCGAGCCCGGACATGACCGCCGTCGCCTCGTTCAGCACCTGGTTCATATTGGTGCTCTGCGCCGCGCACTGGCTCTCGATCGCCGTGCGGTCGTCATCCGATAGCTCGCCGATCTGCAGGAGCCCGTCGACGAACAGCCGCAAGCCGGCTTCGCTCGGCAGCCGGCCGGCGGAGCTGTGCGGCGAATCCAACAGCCCCATATCCTCGAGATCCGCCATGACGTTGCGGATCGTCGCGGGCGACAGGGGCTGCGGCAGGCGGCGCGACAGCGTGCGCGAACCGACCGGTTCGCCGGTCTGCACGAAGGCCTCGACGATCTCCCGAAAGATCTCCCTCGACCTCTCGTTGAGTTCGCCGACGATGCTTGGCGGAGCGCTCTGCATGGGTCCCCCTGCGGGCGGTTGGAATGTAGTGACGGCATATTCCACCGTCAACGGAGACGGCCCGCGGAAACTGCCCAAGCCTTTGTATTTGCGGCAGGATAGCCGCTGCTGGTACAAGCCTCGCCGGCTGTCGAAGCGAACAGGGAAGCACGATGAGACCATCCGGCAGGGCGCCCAACGAGATGCGCGGGATCGTTCTCGAGCCCGGCTTCTCGAAACACGCCGAGGGGTCCTGCCTCGCCCGCTTCGGCGACACCCATGTGCTTTGCAACGCGACGGTGGAAGAGCGCGTCCCTCCGTTCCTCAGGAACACCGGCGCGGGCTGGGTGACCGCGGAATACGGGATGCTGCCGCGGTCGACGCACGAGCGGACCGACCGGGAGGCCGCGCGCGGACGCCAGAGCGGACGGACCCTGGAGATCCAGCGGCTGATCGGCCGCTCGCTGCGCGCGGTGGTCGACATGCCGACCCTCGGCGAACGCCAGATCCGGCTCGACTGCGACGTCATCCAGGCGGACGGCGGCACGCGGACCGCCGGCATCACGGGCGCCTGGGTCGCGCTCCGCATCGCAATCGACTCGCTGCTCGAAAGAAAGATCGTGGCGACGGACCCGATGACCGATTCCGTCGCCGGCATCTCCTGCGGGATCGTCGGCGGGGCGCCGTGCCTCGACCTCGACTATTCGGAGGACAGCGGGGCGGACGCAGACGCCAATTTCGTGCTCACCGGATCGGGCGGGATCGTCGAGATCCAGGGCACGGCGGAAACGAGGCCCTTCGGCCGATCGGATTTCGACGCGCTTCTCGATCTTGCCCAGGAGGGCGTCGCCGCGCTGACCCGGCACCAGATGGCCGCGATCGGACGAGGCTGAATCGGTGGCCCGCCAATTCAGCGGCCGCCGGATCGTCGTCGCCAGCCACAACGCCGGCAAGGTGGCCGAAATCGCCGACTTGCTGGCGCCGTACGAAATCCGCGCCGTCTCGGCCGGAACCCTCGGCCTGCCGGAACCGGAAGAGACCGGAGCGACGTTCGAAGAGAATGCCGCGATCAAGGCGCTGGCAAGCGCTTCCGTCGCGGGCGAAGCGGCGCTGAGCGACGATTCCGGGCTCGCGGTCGCCGCGCTCGACGGCGAACCGGGTATCCATTCGGCGCGCTGGGGCGGACCGCGGCGCGATTTCGCGCTCGCCATGCGACGGGTCGAGGACGCGCTCCCGCCCGATGCGGCAAGGGACGCGGCCTTCGTGTGCGCGCTGGCCCTCGCGTGGCCGGACGGCCATGTCGAGATCTTCGAGGGCCGGGTCGAGGGGCGTCTCGTCTGGCCGCCGCGCGGCACGCGGGGCTTCGGCTACGATCCGATATTCGTGCCGGAAGGCGGCGGGCTGACATTCGGGGAGATGGAACCCGGCGCGAAGCACGCGATCAGCCACCGCGCGGACGCGTTCGGCAAGCTTGCCGCGGCCTGTCTCGCGGGGACGCCGTGACCTCCGCCTTCATGCCCGACAAACGGTCCCTCGGCCTCTATGTCCACTGGCCGTTCTGCAAGTCGAAATGCCCCTATTGCGACTTCAACAGCCATGTCGAGACGGCCATCGACCAGCGGCGCTGGCGCGATGCGCTGACCGCGGAGATCCGCCATTTCTCCGGGCTGACGCCGGGTCGCCGGCTGGAGACCGTGTTCTTCGGCGGCGGCACCCCGTCGCTGATGCCGGCCGAGACCGTCGCCGCGGTCATCGAAACCGCCAGGGCCTGCTGGGATGCGGCGGAAGACATCGAGATAACCCTGGAGGCCAATCCGACATCGGTGGAAGCGGCGCGGCTCGCCTCGTACCGCGCGGCGGGCGTGGGACGCCTCTCGCTCGGCGTGCAGTCCTTCGAACCCGAGGGGCTCGCGGCGCTCGGCCGCGAGCACGGCGTCGAAGAGGCGATCGAGGCGGTCGCCGTCGCGCGCTCCCTGTTCGACCGGGTCTCGTTCGACCTGATCTATGCCCGGCCCGGCCAGACCCGCGACGGATGGCGGCGCGAGCTCGCCAAGGCGCTCGATCACGCGGGCACGCACCTTTCGGTCTACCAGCTCACCATCGAGCCCGGCACCGCGTTCCACGGGCTGCACCGCCGGGGAGAGCTCGCTTTGCCCCCGGAGGAGGAACAGGCCGGGTTATTCGAGGATACGCAGGCCGCGCTCGATGCGGCGGGCCTCCCCGCCTACGAGATCTCCAACCACGCCAGGCCCGGCGACGAGTGCCGTCACAACCTGATCTACTGGCTGTCGGCGGACTACGCCGGTGTCGGACCCGGCGCCCACGGGCGCATAACGCGGGACGGCCGCACCGCCGCCTTCGCCCAACGCCGCGCGCCGGAAGCCTGGCGCGAATCGGTTGAGAGCGACGGTCACGCCACGGTGACGGAGACGGTGCTGGAACCGTCCGAGCGGTTCGAGGAAATCGCGATGATGGGGCTCCGCCTCGCCGGCGGCATACCGCGCCGCCGCCTGGAGGCGCTGACCGGACAAGGACCGGAGGCGTCGTTCGATCCGGCGGCGCTGGAGCGCATGGCAGGGGGCGGGTTCGTCGAGGTGGACGATGCCGGTATCCGGGCGACGCCGGCGGGGCGTCAGCGGCTCGATGCGGTGCTCGGCGCCCTGCTTGCGCGGCCCTCTTTCCCTTCGCCGTCCGCCCGGTCCTTGCCCCATGCCGAGGGCGCCCTATACGCTCCTTCGCCATGACCCCTCGCCGAATTCAGGGATAGCGGGAAGCGATGCCGGAGCGGCCGGTCGCGCCCGGGCTCTATCTGGTGGCGACGCCGATCGGCAATCTGCGCGACATCACGCTGCGGGCGCTGGACACGCTTCGCGCCGCCGACACGATCGCCTGCGAGGATACGCGCGTCACCCGAAAGCTGCTGACCGCGCACGGCATAGCGGGCCGCCTGACCGCCTATCACGACCACAACGCGGCCGCGGCGGGTCCCGCCCTGATCGAGCGCGTCGAGGCGGGGGAGGTCGTCGCGCTGGTAAGCGACGCGGGCACGCCGCTGATCTCGGACCCGGGATTCCGCCTCGTCGGCGAAGCCAACGCGCGGGGAGTTCCGGTGACCGTGCTGCCGGGCGCCTCGGCGCCGCTCGCGGGCCTGGTGCTCTCGGGCCTGCCCGCCGACCGTTTCCACTTCGCGGGCTTTCCGCCGCCCCGCCAGGCCGCGCGGCGTCGCTTCCTCCGCTCTCTCGCGGATATCGATGCGACGCTCGTCCTGCTGGAATCGCCGCGCCGGCTGGCGGCGTCGCTGGCCGACATGAACGAGGTCCTGGGCCCCCGGCCGGCGGCGGTCGCCCGCGAGCTCACCAAGCTTCACGAAGAGGTCGTGCGCGACGATCTGCGGTCCCTCGCCGCCAGGTACGCCGCCGGGGGTCCGCCGCGCGGTGAGATCGTCGTGCTTGTCGGCCCGCCGGAGGCGCCGGGCGCGGCGGACGAGGCGGAAATCGACGCCCGCCTCGGCGAAGCCCTGGCGACCATGTCGGTCCGCGACGCGGCGGCCCTCGTGGCCGAGGCGACCGACGCGCCGCGCCGGACGGTGTACCGCCGCGCGCTCGCCCTCTCCCGTTCGGCGTGACGGGGTCGCGCGCCACCGAACGCTTCGGCCGCTGGGCGGAGCGGGTCGCGGAAGTCTTTCTCGCCCTCAAGGGCTATCGAACCGTCGCCCGGCGATTCCGGTCGCCGTCGGGCGAGATCGACCTGATCGCGCGGCGCGGGCGGCTGGTGGTCTATGTCGAGGTCAAGGGGCGGCGCAGCGGGCAGGTCGACGTGCGCGACCGCCAGCGCCGGCGCATCCGCCGCGCCGCGGAGCATTTCCTGAAGCTGCGCCCCGAGCTCGCCTCCTGCGATCAGCGTTTCGACGTCGTCCTGATCCGTCCCGGCGCGTTCCCGACGCATCTCAAGGACGCTTGGCGAGACTAGCCGCGGTGGGCTATATGCCCGCCAACGAGCCCGTGATCGGATGAAGCCCTTCGCACCCCCGCTCTTCCTCGCCGCGCTCGCCGCTCTGCTGGGCGGTCTGCCGGTTTCGGGTTGCGCTCCGGTCGCCATCACCGCCGGCACGGCGGCCGCCTCCGCCGCGACCGAGGAACGCGGGGTCGAGGGCGTGGTGAGCGACACCGCGATCCGCACGGAGATCAATGCGCGGTGGTTCGGCCATGACGTGGACATGTTCGTCGCGGTCCAGCTGGAGGTCGTCGAAGGCCGGGTGCTGCTGGCCGGGCAGGTGGAAAAGCCGGAACACCGGGTCGACGCGGTCCGCCTCGCCTGGAAGGTGGACGGCGTCAAGGAGGTGATAAACGAGATCCGGATCGCCAAGAGCCGCGGCATCGACGAGTACTCGCGCGACGGCTGGATCACCGCCCAGCTCCGCGCCAGGATCCTGTTCGACAAGGAAGTCGCCTCGATCAACTACTCGATCGATTGCGTAGGCCGCGCCGTCTATCTCATGGGAATCGCCCGAAGCGAGGCCGAGCACGAACGCGTCAAGGCGCATGCCCGCGACATCCCTTATGTCAAACGGGTGATCAGCCACGCGATCCTCAAGGGCGACAAGAGGCGCAAGGCAGGGTGAGCGGCATCCTCGGGCGGGCTACTATCCCGTCACCCCTCGCCGGGCGGCTCGACTGAAAGCGAAAGGACCGCGATGAGCCTCACAGTCGCCATCCAGATGGACCCGATCGAGTCGATCGACATCGACGCCGACAGCACGTTCGTGCTGGCGCTGGAGGCGGCCGGGCGAGGCTATGCGCTTTACCACTATCTGCCGGACAATCTCGCGTTCAGGGACGGGCGGATCTACGCCAAGGCGCGGCCGCTCGCCGTCCGCCGCAAGCGGGGCGACCATTTCACCCTGGGCGAGGAGACGGAGCTCGACCTCGCCGCCGTCGACATCGTCCTGATGCGCCAGGACCCGCCGTTCGACATGGCCTACATCACGGCGACGCATCTGCTCGAGCACATCCATCCCGGGACGCTGGTGGTCAACGACCCGGCAGAGGTGCGCAACGCGCCGGAAAAGCTCTTCGTGACCCGCTTCGAAGGTCTGCTGCCGCCGACGCTGATCGCCGCCGACCGGAGAGAGATCCTCGCCTTCCGCGCCGAACACGAGGACATCGTGGTCAAGCCGCTGTTCGGCAACGGCGGCGCGGGCGTCTTTCACGTGAAGCCGGGAGACGAAAATCTGGGCTCGCTGCTCGAAATGTTCGCCGAGACCTATCGCGAGCCGATCATCGTGCAGCGCTACCTTCCCGAGATCCGCGACGGAGACAAGCGCATCATCCTGGTCGACGGCGAGCCGGTCGGCGGGGTGAGCCGGATGCCCCAGGCGGGCGAGGCGCGCGCCAATTTCCACGCCGGAGGCGCGGCGAAAAAGACGACCCTCACGCGGCGCGAACGGGACATCTGCGCGCAGATCGGACCGGCGCTGCGCGAACGGGGGCTGGTCTTCGTCGGGATCGACGTGATTGGCGATTACCTCACCGAGATCAACGTCACCTCCCCGACCGGCATCCAGGAGATCAACCGTCTCGACGGCATCAGGATCGAAGCGACGATCTGGGACGCGATCGAGCGCCGCTACGCGGCGACGCGCGGCTAGAGCATTTTCCGACCTTATGGGTTCGCGACGGTCCACCCTCCCCCGGCCCCTCCCGCAAGCGGGAGGGGAGAAGGTAAGGAAAAGTGGGGAAGCGTCCCCTCTCCCCCGCTGGGGGAGAGGGTCAGGGTGAGGGGGGATGCCGGAGCCGCACGGAAACCGGGTACGACCGCGTCCGGCCGGAAAATGCCGTGGGCGGGCGGAAGGGAGGGTCTTGGCCTTGCCCGCCGCGTCCGGCACGCGAGCGGATCTTCGCCCGGTGCTGGAAGTTCCTGTGCCACGGGTCGGAGATCGGGAACCGCGGGGATTACCGTAACCGGCTCGAATTCGTCGAGTATACCGAGCAGGCCTTCATGTCGGATTGCGAGGCGCCGCTCTACGGGCGATAGGGCTTCAGGCATATCAATTCAATTATACGTGGCGGACGAATTCGTTATGCTGCCGCCATGGTTGCGAGCATCCACACCGTCGCGTTCCACGGTATCGACGTTCTCGACATCGAGGTTCAGGTCCAGATAGTGAGCGGGCTGCCCGCCTTCGTCGTCGTCGGCCTGCCGGACAAGGCGGTGGCGGAGTCGCGGGAGCGGGTGCGTGCCGCGCTGACCTCGATCGGGCTCTCGCTGCCGCCCAAGCGGATCATCGTCAATCTCTCTCCGGCCGACGTCGTCAAGGAAGGCAGCCATTTCGACCTGCCGATCGCGCTGGGCCTCTTGCTCACGATGGAGGTTCTTCCCTCGGATGCGGTCGATGGCTATGTCGCAATGGGCGAGCTTGCGCTCGACGGTTCGATCCGGCCGGTAGCGGGGGTGCTGCTCGCGGCGATGGCCGCGGCCGGGTCCGACCGGGGCATCGTGTGTCCGGAGGTCACGGGCGGGGAAGCGGCCTTCGCGGGCGGCCTCGACGTTCTCGCGCCTCGCGGGCTGATCCACCTGATCAACCATTTCCGGGGCTTCCAGGTGCTTGCCCCGCCGGAGCCGCGCCTTTCGGAGGACACCGCGCCGGTCGCCGATCTGCGAGACATCAAGGGGCAGGAGACCGCCAAGCGGGCACTCGAGATCGCCGCGGCGGGCGGGCACAACATGCTGATGATCGGACCGCCGGGAGCGGGCAAGTCGATGCTCGCCTCGCGCCTTCCCGGCATACTGCCGCCGCTCGACCCCGCGGAGACGCTCGAGATCTCGATGATCCACTCCGTCGCCGGTGCGATCGCGGACGGCACGCTGTCGCGAAGCCGCCCGTTCCGCGACCCGCACCATACCGCCTCCACCGCGGCGATCGTCGGCGGCGGCCAGCGCGCGCGGCCGGGCGAGGTCTCGCTCGCGCATAACGGCGTGCTGTTCCTCGACGAGCTGCCGGAGTTCCAGCGCCCCGCGCTGGAAGCGCTGCGCCAGCCCATCGAGACCGGCAAGGCGGTGATCGCGCGCGCCAACGGCCATGTCAGCTACCCGGCGCGGTTCCAGCTCGTCGCCGCGATGAATCCGTGCCGCTGCGGCTGGCTCGACGATCCGGCGCAGGCCTGCAGCCGGGCACCCCGCTGCGCCGCGGACTATCAGGCGCGCATCTCGGGCCCGCTTTTCGACCGCATCGACATCCACATCGACGTGCCGGCGGTCGATGTCGCGGACCTGGCCCTGCCCCCGCCCGCCGAAGGCTCCGCCGAGATCGCGGCGCGGGTCGGCGCCGCCCGCGCGGTGCAAACAGCCCGTTACGACGGGGCGGGCCTCCGCACCAACGCGGAGGCGGAAGGTGAAATCCTGGAAGCCGCGGCGTCCCCCGACGCCGATGGCAAGGCATTGCTCGTCCGGGCGGCGGAAGGCCTCAAGCTGACCGCGCGGGGATATCACCGGGTGCTGAGGGTCGCCCGCACGATCGCCGATCTCGACGGCGACGGCGCGGTGGGCCGTCCGCATATCGCGGAGGCGCTGAGCTACCGCCGGGTCGCATCCGCCGCAGCGTAGCGCATCGCGCTTCGCCGCTTGGCAATCGCCCCGTTTCGGCGCAGTGTTACGCCAACGGGGAAGCTCGAGGAGGTTGAAATGGCGAAGCGCATCGTCTCGATGGACGAAATGCTCGACCGGACGGCGAAATTCGACGAACTCAAGCCCAGCAAGATGGCGTTTCTGGACACCAAGATTCCGGGCCACGAGCGCGACATCTACAACGTGATCGGCGAAGGCGTGACCGAGGATCCCTCGCTCACGCCCGCGATCACCGCGGTGCAGGACTTCAACGTCACCTATGTCGGCGCCCACCCGGGCAAGGGGGCGGCGCTGCATTCGCACACGACGGTCGAGGTGTTCATTTCGATGTCGGGCCGCTGGGCGGTGTTCTGGGGCGACGAGGGGGAGAACGAGGTCATCCTCGAACCCTGGGACGTCGTTTCCGTCCCCACCGAGGTCATGCGCGGCTTCCGGAACGTGGGCGACGAGCACGGCTACCTGATGGCGATCCTCGGCGGGACAGACGCCGGGCGGGTCGCGTGGGCCCAGCGCGTGCTGGACCAGGCGTCGGAATCCGGCCTCAGCCTGGACGCCGACGGCAACGTGGTCGAAGCCGCCTAGACCGGGTTTCCCGCCGGTCCGCGTTCCGCGCGAGACGGACGGCTTGCGGCCGGGTCACGCGGAGATCGTGGGCGGCGGGTTCGGAGGACTCGTCGCCGCGGCGGCGCTTGCGGAGCGCGGCTGGTCGGTCCGCCTTCACGAGCGCCGCGGCGTCATCGACGCCGAGGGCTACGGGATCGCCGTCCAGTCCAACATGATGCTGATCTTCCGGGCGCTCGGGATCGCCGACGAGGTGATCGCCGGAGGCGCGCGGATCGACCGGCGCGACTCGCTCGACGGCGCGGGGAACGTGGTGCTGACCCGCAAGACCGAGCGCAGCCCTTACCGCATCGACCGGCGCCACATCGTGCGCCTGCTCGCCCGCCGCGCCGGCGAGGCGGGTGCCGAGATCAGGCTGGATTCGCCCGTCACCGGCATCTCTCCCGACGGGACCGTTACAGTCGGAGACGGCGGCCGGACCGGCGGCGATCTCGTCGTGCTTGCCGACGGAGCGGGATCGTCGCTTCGCGCCTCTCTCGGCCTGCTCAGGCATCAGATCTGGCAGCGCGACGGCGCGGTCAGGGTCACCATCCCCCGCACGGAAGAGGAAATGGCGGAGGACGCTCGCTCTGGCACGGTGATGATCGAGGCCTGGTCGGACAACCGCCGGGTGCTCTACTGCCCGGTCAACGACGCCGAAAATTACGTCCTGCTGGGTTCCCTGACCGACGACGAGGCGGGGAAGGCGACGCCGATAGACCCGGACGTCTGGTCGCGGTCCTTTCCCGGGTTGCGCGACTTCCTCGCCCGCGTCGCCGCGCAGGCCGACTGGGACGAGGCGCGCTGGGCGCAATTCCAGACCGTCCGCCTCAAGCGATGGTGGAAGGGCCGCGTGGCGGTGCTGGGGGACGCCGCGCACGCGATGCCGCCCTATCTGGCGCAGGGCGCGGGCCACGCGATGATGAACGCGCTGGGGCTCGCGGTCGCGCTCGACGAGGAGCCGGACCTGTCTTCGGCGTTCCGCGCGTGGGAGCGGCGCGAGCGGCCGGTCACCGAGCACACCCAGCGCTGGACGCGGATCTACGGCAACACGATCTTCCTGCCCCGTCTCCTCAAGCGGATGTCGATCGCCGCCGAACGGCGCATCCCGTGGATCGGCAGGCAATATCTGCACGCGGCGCATGTCGTCCCGACCGGCTGCGCCCATCTGGCCGCGGGCGACTAACCCGCATTTCTCACCGGTGTCATGGCCTGCGCGGCGCTGTCCGGCCGACAGGGCAGGAGAGCCGCGCGGCGCGATGCGGGGACATCGGGCAAGCGGCTCGACGCAGGCCGTGACACCGGTGAGAAATGCGGGCTAAGTCTCAGAGGACGATCGACGGGTTCCGGAGGTTCTGGTCGTAGTCGATCAGGTTGACCTGCTTGACCAGGATCTTCCAGTGCGTGGTCATGTCGCGCAGCCGGTGGCCCGCCCAGCCGGCCCAGCTCCGGGTCTCGCCGGCGCGGAACTCGACGGTCAGGAAATTGGACCGGACCATCACGATTTCCGGGTCGGGCGTCGAGAACAGCTCGATGTTGGAGACCATCCTCGTCGTCCGCGAGCCCGGGCGCTGCGACCAGGCCTCGCCGGTTCGCAGACGGAAAACGCGGTCCTCCAGCCGGCGGCGGTCGTCGAAGGCGATGGCGATCTCGCGGCGGGGGTCGCCGTCCCGCGTCCCCGGCACCCAGTAGATGCATTCGGGCGCGAACAGCCCGAGCCAGTCGTCGAGCCGATCCGTGTCCAGGAGCCGCGCCTCCTCGGCCAGGAAACGCGCGCACGAATCGCGCAGCGCGGCGTCGGTTATCGCCCGTTCGGGCGCCTGCCAGCCGGAGAAGTCCTCGACCAGCGCGGCGTAGAAGTCGTCGCTGACGTAATACGAGCTGGTCGACGGGTCGGGCGCGTCCACGTGCAGCCCCTCAAACGGCGCGCGCGATCGCGATGCGGGGCTCGGCCATCATCAGCCGCTTCCACTCCCTCATGTGCTCGCGCATGAACACCTCGTCGGTGGGCGGTCCCGTGATGACGCCGTCGTCGTCGACCTGGAAACGGTCCGGGATGCCGAGGCCGCGGTGCATGTAGACCCATTCGTCCTCCTCGGCCTGGAAGCCCACCTGGATCTGCTCGAAATTCACCAGATCGTCGACCTCGCCGAAATTGGGGAAAGACTCCTGGGTGCGCATGCGGAGCGCGTTGATGGCGTCCACCGTCCCTTCGAGGTCGCCGTCTTCGTCGACCACGGCGGTGCCATACCAGGTGGTATCGGTCTCGTCGACGGAGACGGGCGTCGACACCTGGATGTGGTTGCCGAGGATGTGGAGGTTGGGGAAGACGTTGATGTTCACCGGCTCGGACGAGGCGAGGTCGAGCGCGCGGTCGGCCTTGTCGCCGAGGCGCTGGCGGAGCGAGGCCTCGAAATGCTCCATGCCGGGGTGCGGACCCTCGATCTCCCACAGCGCGCCCGGCCGGTCCTCGACGTTGGGACGCTTGTCCTTGAAGTGGTGCCCGTTGCCGAAATAGCGCACATACATCGGCGCGTTGTCGGGGCTGGTCTTGTAGAACGCCATCCCCTTGTCGCCGTCCTCGTCGAAGCGGTTCTCCATCGCGAGCAGCGAGCGGTGCGAGAACACGACGTGATAGCCGTCGGCCGAGTTGTCGTAGAGCAGCTTCCAGTTGCCCTTGAACTTGAGCCGGTTGGCCTCGCACAGGACCACCTTGCCGCCGGGGTGGCGGTCGAGCCATTCGTCGAGCGGGCCGGCGACTCCGCCGAGATAGTCGACGAGCGGCGGCGCATCGAGATTGAGCGTGCCGAAGACGAAGCCGCGGTAGCTCTCCACCCGCGGAACCTGGGCGAGGTTGAACTTCTCGTCGTCGAAATTGTCCGCGTAGCCGTCCGGCCAGGGCACGCCGTTCAGCTTGCCGGTGTTGAGAAACGTCCAGCCGTGATAGCCGCACTGGAACGACTTCGCCGAGCCGCGCGCCTCGCGGCAGACGGTCGAGCCGCGATGGGTGCAGCGGTTGTAGAGCGCGCGCAGCACGCCTTCGGAATCGCGCACCAGAATGAGAGGCCGCCGCCCCATGCGGGTGGCGACGAAGTCGTTGGGCGCCGGGATCTGGCTCTCATGGCCGAGATAGACCCAGACCGCGCCGAAGATCCTGGTCATCTCCTCGTCGAAGATCCGGGGATCGGTGTAGAGGACGCGATGCACGCGGTCCTCGAACACCAGCTTGTCGTAGTCCCAGGCCGGCCCGGACGCCGTCCCGTCGATCGATCGCAGCCCGGTCATCGTCTTTCTCCCCGCCGCGACGCGTTCAGAAGAAGTCAAAATACTCGTTCTGCTCCCACTCGGTCACCTGATTGATCTCCCGGTGGCCGCCCCGGTCGAGCCCGTATTGGCGGAAACGGTCGAGCTCGGCGCGCTTGAGGGCGATGAAATAGTCGACGAACAGGTCGCCGAAATCGCGGCGGAACAGGGTCGAGCCGTCGAGCGCCTGAAGCGCGGCATCGAGATCGGCGGGCAGCATCGCGCGCTCGGCGTCGTAGGGGGCGTGGTCTTCCGCCGGCGCGGCGAGGCCCCGGTCGATGCCGTCGAGGCCGGCCGCGATCTGGGATGCGATATAGAGATAGGGGTTGGCGGCGGGCTCGCCCGCGCGGTTCTCGAGCCGCGTCCCGGGATCGCCGTCGCCGCCGATCACGCGGATCATCGCGCCCCGCTGGTCGACCCCCCAGCCGGCCCGGTCGGGCGCCAGGGAGTTGGCGCGGAAGCGGCGATAGCCGTTGACCGTCGGCGTGACGAAGGCGCTGGCGGCGCCGGCGTGCTCGATCAGCCCGGCCAGCAGCGACTGCCCGAGCGGCGAGAGCGCGTGGTTGCCGTCCGCCGGCACGAGCAGGTTCTCTCCGGTACGGGCGTCGGCAAGCGATTGGTGGAGGTGCCAGCCGCTCGCGAAATGGCCATCGAAGGCCGGGCGGCACATGAACGTCGCGGCGTAGCCCATGCGGCGGCAGACCTGCCGGGTCGCGGTGCGGAACAACGCCATGTCGTCGGCCGCGCGCCCGGCATCGTCGGCCTCGAACGTGCATTCGACCTGTCCCGGGCCGAATTCGTTTTCCAGCGAGCGCAGCTTCAGCCCGAGCCCCTCGAATGCGTCGAACAGGGCATCGAACACCGGCTGCATGATGTCGAGGTTGGTCTCGGAGTGGTACGAGAAGCCGGGCTCGATCGCCGTGGTGGGAAGCGGCCGCCCGCGCCTGCCCTGGTGCGCGACCTCGGCGTCGGAGAGCCGGTCGTCCTCGATCCGCCGCAGGTACCATTCGACCTCGATGCCGACAATCATGCGCCATCCGCGCTCTTCGAGCCGCGCGCGCTGGGTCTCCAGAACCCGGCGGGTCGCGAAAGGAAACGGCTTGCCGCCGTGGAAATACGGATCGCCCAGCATCCAGCCGACGCCCGGCGCCCAGGGCAGCGCGCGAAACGTGGTGGGATCGGGAACCAGCACCAGGTTGGGCGAGCCGGTCATCTCGTCCAGGCCCATCCCGCCGCCCTGCGTGAACGAGGCGAAGACCCGCCCGCCGGAGGCATCGAGCGTCGCGGTGGCGACGTTGATGTTGTAGCCGTCGACGAGCGCCTTGCGGAGCGCGCCGGGAGTGACGGCTTTCGCCCGGACCGCGCCGTGGCTGTCGACCCAGGCGAGGCGGAACAGCCGGAAGCCGTCGGCCTCGGCCCGGCGCAGAACGTCCGACGCGGCCTCCGCCTGCTCATCGCCCCACAACCCGTGGCGGGCGATGAAGCCGTCCCGCTCAGATGAAGCTCGACCCGCCATCGACGACGAGATTCTGTCCGCTGATATAGCCCGCCTCGTCGGAGCAGATGAACAGCATCGCCTTGGCGAGGTCGTGGATGGTCCCCTGGCGCGGCAGCGCCTGCGCCCGGGTCATGGTCTTGAACATGTGCCGGGGCACCGAGGGGCGGTCGATCTCGGTCTGCATCACCCCCGGCCAGAACGTGTTGACGGTGATACCGTAAGCGCCCAGCTCCCGCGCCATCGACCGCGACATGCCGACCATCGCCGACTTGGACGTGATGTAGTGGAGATAGTTGGGGCGCCCCTTCACATGGGTGCCGGACGAGACGTTGATGATCCGCCCCCAGCCGGCCTCCATCATCGTCGGAACCACGGCGCGGGCGCACAGCATGGACCCGGTGATGTTGACGTGCATCGCCGCCTTCCACTCCTCGACCGGGAGCTCCCAGAACGGCGCCATGGTGATGCGCGAGAAGACGGCAGCGTTGTTGATCAGGACATCGATCCGTCCGAACGCGTCCAGCGTCCGCGACGCCATCGCCGCGACCGAGTCCTCGTCCCCCACGTCCGTCTCCAGCGCGAGCGCCGGCCCGTGCTCCCGCTCGACCTCGTCGGCGACGCGCCTTGCGTTCCCGCCGTCGATCTCGGCGATCACCGGGATCGCGCCCTGCGCGGCGAAATAGTGCGCGTAGCCGCGCCCGATCCCCTGCCCGCCCCCGGTTACGATGACGACCCGGCCCGCGAGGCCCGCATAGCTCGCGGTCCTGTCGACGTCGATCCGCGTGTAGTCGACATTGCCGATTTCGGTGTCGTCGTCCATCACCCGCCGTTCCCCGCGCGCAACCCGGCGCCGATCTCGGTCAGGAACTTCTCCAGCGTCTCGTAGGGCTGCGCGCCGACCACGCCGTAGCCCCCGGCGGCGAAGGTCGGGACCCCGCTGACGCCGAGCTTGCGGGACCGCGCCCAGTCCTCGTCGACCGCGTCCCGGAAACGCCGTTCGCTCAGCACCGCCCGCGCTTCCTCGACCGGCAGCCCGGCGTCCTCGACGATGCCGATCAACGTCTCCTCGTCGCCGATGTTCTTGCCGTCGACGAAATAGGCCCGGTAGAGCGCGTCGTACAGCGCCTCGCCGCCCTCCCGCGTGTCCGCCCAGGCGCCGAGCTCCTGGGCAAGGCGGCTGTTGTAGGTGTGGGTCCGCCGGGCGTAATCCAGCCCCTCGGCGTCCATCAGCCCCTTCATCTTCCGGTAGGACGCTTCGAGGTCGTAGTTGCGCCCCGCGAACAGGGTCTCCAGCGTCATCCCCTCGTCCGGGGTCTCCGGATGCAGCGGGAAGTGAACCCACTTGATCTCGATGTCGAACTTCTGGCGCAGCTTCTCGATACGCACGGTACTGAGATAGCACCAGGGTCAGACGTAGTCGGTGAACACCTCAAGGACGATCGGCTCGCTCATCGGGGGTCTCCTTCGGGTTGGAGGGACATTGTAGAGCCCGTCCGTTTCAGATTGAACCGCCTCGCCATAATCCCTGCGGCCCTCTCGTCGTGCCCGGACTTGTTCCACCGCTGTCGATCGTGTCCCGAGCCGTGGTGTAAGAGCCTGGCGGCCGTCGCGGTATCCGGCGGGTAGGGCCGGTAGGCTCAGGCTGCCACGGCGGGCAGCTTGACGGTTGCATTGTCGCTCACGGGAGCGATCGATTCCAGCGTCATGTATCTGGCCCTCTGGACGGCCCATTCGTCGTTCTGCTCGAGCAGGATGGCGCCGATCAGCCGTGTTATGGCGTCCTCGTTGGGGAAGATGCCGACGGTGTTGGTACGCCGCTTGATCTCGCCATGGAGTCGTTCGAGCGGGTTTGTCGAGTGCAGCTTGGGGCGATGCGCGGCCGGGAAGGTCATGTAGGCGAGAACGTCGTGCTCGGCCTCGTCCATGAGAGCGGCGAGCTTCGGCGCCTTGGCCCTGAGCTGGTCGGCGACCTGGCGCCACTGGGCGGAGGCGCTGTCTGCATCCTCCTGGGCGAAGGCGGTGGTGACGAAGGCGGACACGACGCGCCGGCCCTGCTTGCCGGCATGGGCGAGCAGGGTGCGCATGAAGTGGACGCGGCAGCGCTGCCATGTGGCGCCGAGGACGCGCGTTGCAGCCGCCTTCAGGCCCTTGTGGTCATCGGAGACGACCAGCTTGACGCCGCGCAGGCCGCGGCGGGCCAGGGAGCGCAGGAAGGAGGTCCAGAAGGTCTCGGCCTCGGACGCGCCGATCGCCATGCCGAGCACCTCGCGGCGGCCCTGGTCGTTGACCGCCACCGCGATCGTGACCGCGACCGAGACGACGCGCCCGGCCTCGCGCATCTTCACATAGGTCGCGTCCAGCCACAGATACGGCCAGTCGCCCTCCAGCGGGCGGTCGAGGAAGTCGCGGATCTTGCCGTCGATCTCACCGCACAGCCGCGACACCTGGCTCTTCGAGATGCCCGACATGCCCATGGCCTGCACCAGGTCGTCCACCGAGCGGGTCGACACGCCCTTGATGTAGGCCTCCTGGATCACCGCCGTCAGCGCCTTCTCCGCCATGCGACGCGGCTCCAGGAAGCCCGGGAAGTAGCTCCCCTTGCGCAGCTTCGGGATCTTCAGCTCCACCGTGCCCGCGCGCGTCTCCCAGACCCGGTCCCGGTAGCCGTTGCGATGGGTGAGCCGGTCCGGCGAACGCTCGCCGTGTGCGGCTCCCGCAAGGCCCTCCACCTCAAGCGCCATCAAACGCTCGGCCGTGAACCCGATCATCTCGCGAAGCAGATCGGCGTCCGAACTCTTCTCCAAAAGCGCCTGCAGGGTCATCATGTCCTTGGTGGTCATCGTGGTACTCCTCCGGTCGGATGGACTGTAGAAGCCCAACCCTAACCGGCACCGCGATGGCCATCCGCTATGGATAAGTGGCCCGCCGCCGCCAGACACCACACGGTCGCGGCGGCGGGCCACTTACCCACAGCTACCGATGCTGGCTCCTGCTCCTACACCACGCCTGGGGGCACGACCCCGCTGTCCGGTTTAATTTCTGCGGGCTGGCTGTGAGGTTTGCATACGAGCGGGTTTCCGACGGATCGTGCGGCTCGGGACGCGAATTTCAGGGCACCGGCATGTCCCCCGTCGCCGTTCCCTCCACCGCCCCGCTTTCCCCACCACGTCATGCCCGGACTTGTTCCGGGCATCCACGTCCCTCCGCCGCCTCGCCCGCGCCCGGCTCGCTCCACGATGCCGCAAGACGTGGATGCCCGGAACAAGTCCGGGCATGACGGGTGGGGGGAGAGGCGTACCGGAGAATGCCCGCCCCGCCCGACCTTGTCCCCGCCTTTCGGCGCAGAGCCCCCCGAACGCCGAACCGGACAGCAATGGAACAAGTCCGGGCATGACGAGGTAGAGGGGAGACCGAAGCGAGGACCGCTGCGGTTCAAACAAGGGCGGATGAGCTATGGCACCCAAAGAATGTCCCGCGCGGGTGCGGGACGACGGAAAGGGGCGCAACCTCCTGCGGCACCCTGGAGTCTGTCCGTTTCAAATAGACGCGCCGAAGCGGCGGGCGCGCATCCTTCGATACGCGGTGCAGCCTGTCCCGAGCGAAGCCGAGGGGCCGCTACTCAGGATGAGGGAGAGGTTGTCGGCAACCGAAAATCCTCTCATCCCGAGCAGGCGCGCAAGCGCCGTATCGAGGGACGCAACGCCGATACGGTTCCATTTAAAACGGATACGCTCTACGGCATTTTCCGACCGGACGCGGTCGTACCCGGTTTCCGTGCGGCTCCGACATCCCCCCTCACCCTGACCCTCTCCCCCAGCGGGGGAGAGGGGACGCTTCCCCACCTTTCCTTCCCTTCTCCCCTCCCGCTTGCGGAAGGGGCCGGGGGAGGGTGGATCGTCGCGAACCCATAAGGTCGGAAAATGCTCTAGTTCCCGCCCATCCCTTCCACCGTCCCGACATCCGCAGCCGCCAAGTTGGCGACCTCCGCGATCCTCGCGCTCAGCGCTTCCACGTCCCCCATCCCGCAGGACCGGGCGACGAAGGCGCCGACCTGCTTCCCCGCCGTCCTGACCGCCGCGCCGTCGTAGACGGCGAGGCCGAGCGCGCCCCACAGGCTCCGCCAGAGCCGCGCGGCCTCGGCCATTCGTTCGGCCGCGTCCGGGGAGACCGTGCCGGTCTTGCCGGCCGTTTCGAAGATCGCGGCCGCGGTGGGGGCGGGGTCCTCCGGGTCGTCGGCGCCGTGCGCCAGTTGCAGCAGCCGGGCGGCGCGCTCGATGTCGCGGTGGCCGCCCCGCATGTCCCCGATCGAGGCGATCCCGGGTTTCGGCGCGTCGCCGGCCGGCTGGCGCAGATCGGCGACCAGCGTCCCGCGCACGGTGGCGTCGGCGAGAACGGCCCGCCGCGCGGCGTCGAACCGGGCCGCGACCCCCGGGTCGCCGCAGGTGAAGATGCAGCGCGCCCGGGTGAGCTCCAGAAGCTCGCCGGCGATGCCCCGGGTCCGGTGGTGCTCCCCGAACGCGCCGAGCGACCGGACCGGCCTGATCCTCTGCCCCGGCGGAACCGGCGGGAAGAACAGGCTGCCTGCGGACAGCGCCCGGAGCGCATCGGCGAACTCCCGGCAAAGGCTCTCGTAATGCGCCGCCTCGCCGCCGTCGTGGACGCACACTATGTCGATCGGGGTGCCGAACGCCGCCTCGCGGCTGGCGAGGTCTCCGAGAACGGCCACGGCCAGACCACCCCCGGCCCCGGCGTTCCGGCGGGCGGCGAAATCCTCTTCGACGGCGGTCAGCACGGCGGCGATCGAGGCCTCGGCGATATTGGACAGCGCGACCGCCGCCTCCGCTTGCGTCAGGTTGTCCCGGATCGCGTGGACGGCCACCTGGAACGCCTTGCCGTCGGACCAGTTGCGCACGGTCTCCACCGTGTCGTCCACGCTGACGACCGGGATGTCGGCGATCTCCTGCGTCATCTCGGCCACGGTGTATTCGTGCGTCCAGTAGAGGCGCGCGAGGCCGCGCCGGGCGATCGCCTCGGTCTCGGGATCCGGTCCGAAACCCCTGGGAAGGTCGAGATCGGTGAATTCCCGGTCGTCGAGGGCGTCGAGCAGCTCGGGGGAGCGGTTGACCGTGGGGATCATCCGCGGCGCGGCGGAGAAGATCTCGTCGATAACCTCGAAAGAATCCGGGCGCGCGTAGAAGGCCGGACTGTCGTAAGCGCTCCAGTCCTCGATCCCGGGGTAGAACCGCGCGCGCCATTCGTCGACCAGCGGGTCCATCGTCCGGAACCAGCGGCGCGGGAACACGGCCAGCGCGAACATCCTGCCGTAGCTTCCGGGCAGTTGCGGCGATTCGTCCTCGCCGCGGTGCTGGAGGACCGGGTAGCGCCGGTTCGACGCCGCGTGATGATCGGGGTGGCGCTGCATGTTGTAGAACATCCAGTTGCTGAACTTGCAGCTGGCGCTCCAGGAGTGGCGGGGCTCGGCCCTCTCGAACCGGCCGCTGGAGAGCCGGATGCGCCTCAGCCCGTAATGCTGGATGTAGTTGCTGAGCTTCATCGACAGGACCACGCCGAGGCAAAGCGCGGCGAAGACCGGCACGGCCCACCATCCGCCCATCCACCAGATCAGCGCGTACCAGAAGCCGGTCTCGATCGCGTAGCGCCAGAACGGATTGCCGTAGTGCCAGACCGGCAGGCCGCGGCGCGCCAGCCGCTCGCGCTCGACCCGCCACGCGCCGGTGAAGTTGCTCGCCACCTCGCGCGGGAAATAGTTCCAGAAGCTCTGGCCCTTCGGCGCGGAGCCGTAATCCATCGGCGTGCCGACGAGGGCGTGATGGATGTAGATGTGCTCCGTCGCGTATTGCGGGTAGGACGCCGACGCCAGCAGGAACTCGCCGACCCGGCGCTCCCACACCGAGCGCCGGTGGATCAGCTCATGGCCGACGATGAAGACCGCCTGGGCCTCCGTCGTCAGCACCACCGCCATCAGCACGCCTTCCCACACCGACAGATCGCCGGAAACGAGGATCTGCCAGAGACCGAACACGAGCGTCGGCGGCCACAGGGCGGCCCACAGCCAGACCGGCAGATGATAGGCCAGCAGCCGGTTGTCCGGCGTCGCGGCCGGATCCATGTTCCGCTCTTCCGCGCCCAGCGCCTCGTCGAGCGGGCCCGCGAGCGCGAAGAAAACGAACGGCGCGGCGATCCACCAGCCGCCGTAGATCGCCGCGGCGACGATGAGGGGAAAGACCAGGAGGGGCAGGTAATGCGGAAGGGCGTTGCCGATCGACGGTTCGAGCGCCTCGCCGCCGTCGGCTGCGCCCTCGGCCGGGCCGATCGCCTCCACCTTGCCGGTCGCCATGGCGTTACCCTCCATCCGGCGCCATCCGCGCCGCTTCGGACTCACAAATGTCCTTGGAAATTGTCCGGGTCAAGCGGTTTTCAGGCGCATTGGCGCCGCCGATCCCGATGCTAAAATCCTGCCGACGGCCGCAGTTTCGGGAGGAACCATGCCGGGGATCGGCTACGAAGGCCCTTACCGCGTGCGCGAGACGCTGGTCGAGGCGCATCGCATCGCCTGGCGCCGGATCGCCGAGCCCGGCGCCTGGCTCGACGGCGCCCGCCGCGTGGCGGTCGCGGCGGAAGTCCGCGCGGCCGGGGACTGCGCTCTCTGCCGCGAACGGAAGGCGGCGCTCTCGCCCTTCGCGGTGGAAGGCGAGCACGCGGCGACGGACCTGTTGAGCGCGGCCGAGGTCGAGCTGGTCCACCGCCTGACCACGGATCCGGGCCGCCTCAGCCGGGCCTGGACGGAAGGTCTCCTCGCCGCCGGGGTGAGCGAGGCGGTCTATGTCGAGATCGTCAGCATCGTCTGCATCGTCATGGTCATCGACACCTTCCGCCGGTCGCTCGACCTCGCGCCGTTCGACCTTCCCGAGCCGGCGGACGGCGCGCCGACGGGCTACCGCGCCCCGGGCGCGAGGCGCCACGACGCCTGGATCAGCCTCGTCCAGCCCGAGGACGTCGTGGAAAGCGACGGCGATCTTTACGGACCCACGGCCTCGCCGGTGGTCAAGGCGCTGTCGCTGGTCCCGCAGGCCAAGCGCGACTACTGGGACCTCGCGGAGGTCCACTATCTGCCCGGAAGCGAGATGACCGATTTCGCGACGGACGTGCGCGCGATCGACCGGATGCAGATGGAGCTGGTGGCCGGCCGGGTTTCCGCCCTTCATCAATGCGTCTACTGAACCAGCGCCCATGCATTCATGCTCCGTGCGAGCACAGAAGTTTCGGGCGCCGCGTTCGATCTCAACGCGGTCACCGGCGCGGCGACCGGCGACGGGGGAATCGAGGGCGGAACGCTGCTGCACGCCTTTGCCGAGGCCGTGACGCTGCGCGATACCGCGCGGACGGCGGAGCTGAGGGACGCCCTCGTCGCGGCGCTGGGAGAGCCGGCGATGATCGACGCGGCGGCCATTGCCGCCGCGTTCCACGGCTTCGTGCGCCTCGCCGATGCCACCGGCACGCCGCCGGCGGGCGCGGCCGGAGGACAGGTGACGATGGAATTCCGCGAGTCGCTCGGCATCAACGCGTTCTACGGCGCCCGCAACGGCTGACCCGGATTTTCGGAAACCGAAAAAAATGATCTAAAAGAGAAAAATCCTCTTGACCGGGGACACGTTCGATACCATATTTCGCACAGTGGGGAAGTGGGGGCGCCGGAGATACCGGCGCTCCTTTCCGTTGCCGATCTATCCGGTCCGTACCGTAGCAAGACCCTCCCCCGACCCCTCCCGCAAGCGGGAGGGGAGAAGATGAGCCGAGGAGTCGGCAGTAGCGTCCCCTCTCCCCGCCGGGGAGAGGGTCAGGGTGAGGGGGAAATCCCGCCGGAATCGCGCATGGGACGGATTCGGGGGTTTCGGGGCCGGATTCTGGATGGAATCGGAAGGGAGAAAAAACCTCGTTGAATCCGTATCTTGCCAACTTATTTGTCCCGAAAGAGAACTTTCTTCTTGACTCGGGACGCGTTTTAGGCTATATTTCCCAGAGTGGAGAAGTGGGGGCGCCGGAGGTTTCGGCGCCCCTTTCCGTTGCCGGCCACACCGCCCTGCCTGTTCCAATGTCGTCATGCCCGGACTTGTTCCGGGCATCCACGTCCCTCCGCCGCCTCGCCCGCGCCCGCTGATACCGCGATGCCGCAAGACGTGGATGCCCGGAACAAGTCCGGGCATGACGGTGGGGGGGCGTCGCGGGCCGCCCGCCCGTCGAGCGGTCCGGACAAGCCTCGAGAGAAACGACGCGGGTCTCGCGCCCGCCCCTGTGGAGGACACGATCGTGCATCATGCGACCGCCATTGTTACCAACCCGGCCATCACCCGGAGCGGGCCGCCGACCGCGCCCCCGGTGACGGAGGAGCTCCGCGACGCGCATCGCTGCGATATGCCGACCCCCCGGCGCCGCGCGCGGACGGTCGGCATTTGCCGACGGGAATGCCGACAGGCCGGTCGAGTCGGCAAATGTCGACATTCCCGCCCGGCATTTGAAAGACGCGAATGTCGTGTCGGTAGCGATTTGTCTACCCGATGCCTATGTCGACTGCGGGAACCGGCGTCGGGGCCGGCAGGCCGAACGGCAAGCACGCAGGTCGCGCCAGGTTCCACCGGCATGGCCTTGGCCGAGGGTTCAGTCGAGCGAGGCCCGCCGGGGATCGTGGCGCGCGTGCCGTGCCTTGGCGGCGCGCGGGCTGGAGACGGCATAGCAGTAGATGCAGCCGTGCGGGCAGGTGTCGTAGGCGCCGATGTCGCGCGATTCGTGGCACCGGCACCCCGGCCGGTTGCCCTTGAGCTTCGCCTGAACCGGGACCCCGGCGACATCGCTCATCCGCGCGGCGTCGATGCAGCTCGCCTCGCCCGCGTCGCCGGCGGCGAGCTCCGGCTGGGCGCAGACCGTGAGCCTCATCCCGAACTCCCCGGCGATTCCGGCGAGCCGGGCGATCGTCTCCCGCTTGCTTTCGGCGGGCGGGTCGGCCCAGTCCAGCCCGTCGGTCTCGCCCGCGCGGTCGAGGTTCCGCCGCGTCTTGCGGTAGAAGCCCGCGAAGGAAACCACGGCCTCGTCGACCGCGCCGGCGAGAGACTCGCCGAGCCGCGCGAACCGCTCGACATGGGAGGACATCGGGGTCGCATTCGTGACGATGACGGGGTCGTACCGCCAGACGACGACGCGCGGCCCGAACTCCCGGGCGATCGCGCGTATCTGCTCCGCCGCGCGGGCGGGGTCGATGACGGAGGCTTCGAGAACGCGGGGATAGGCGTTCATCGTGTACTGGACGACGAAGGGATACCCGTCCGACGCCAGACGGCGGAGCGCGGGCAGGAAGGGGCCGGCGTTCCGCGTCCAGAAGACGAAGCCCGAGACCGCCTCGCGGTCGAGGCGCACGGTGTAGGGCCTGCCGTAGGGGTTCCCGACCGTGCAGGACCCCGCCCGCACCCGCCGCATGAACCACGCGCCGTAGAAGGCCGGAATGTCGGTTCGATAGCTCGCGGAAACGATCATCGGGCGCGCTTTCGAGGGACGGGGGGACAGGTTGTACCGCCTGTTCCCCGACCCTATATATCCGCAGTCATCGACACGCGTTAAGGCGTGAAACGTTCGGGGATGCCGCGGGCGCCGGCATGGGCCTTTGGCGTCCGCTGCAAAATTGGGGACTGAAATGGGCAAGGCCATAGGGATCGATCTCGGCACGACCAATTCGTGCGTTGCCATCATGGACGGGACGGACACGCGGGTGATCGAGAACGCGGAGGGAACGCGCACCACGCCGTCGATGGTGGCGTTCACCGACGAGAAGGAACGCCTCGTGGGCCAGCCGGCGAAGCGCCAGGCGGTGACCAACCCGACCAATACGCTGTTCGCGGTCAAGCGGCTGGTGGGGCGGCGCTTCAACGATCCGATCATCAAGAAGGATCAGGACCTCGTCCCCTACAAGATCGTTCAAGCCGCCAACCGCGACGCGTGGATCGAGGTCCAGGACGAGACCTATTCGCCGAGCCAGATTTCCGCCTTCATCCTGCAGAAGATGAAGGAAACCGCCGAGTCCCATCTCGGCGAGAACGTCACCGAGGCGGTGATCACGGTCCCGGCCTATTTCAACGATTCCCAGCGCCAGGCGACCAAGGACGCCGGCAAGATCGCCGGGCTCGAGGTGCTGCGCATCATCAACGAGCCGACCGCGGCGGCGCTCGCCTACGGGCTGGAGAAGAAGGGGTCGGGGACGATCGCGGTGTACGACCTCGGCGGCGGCACGTTCGACATTTCGATCCTCGAGATCGGCGACGGGGTGTTCGAGGTCAAGTCGACCAACGGCGACACCTTCCTCGGCGGCGAGGATTTCGACAGCCGGATCATGGATTACCTGGCCGACGAGTTCAAAAAGGACCAGGCGATCGACCTGCGCCAGGACCGTCTCGCGCTGCAGCGGCTCAAGGAAGCCGCCGAGAAGGCCAAGATCGAGCTTTCCAGCAGCCAGCAGACCGAGGTCAACCTGCCCTTCATCACCGCCGACCAGTCCGGGCCGAAGCACCTCAACATCAAGATCACCCGCGCCAAGCTGGAAGCGCTGGTCGACGATCTGGTGGAGCGGACCGTCGGACCCTGCAAGGCGGCGCTCAAGGACGCCGGGCTTTCGGCGGGAGAGGTCGACGAGGTGATCCTCGTGGGCGGCATGACCCGCATGCCGAAGATCGTCGAGACGGTGAAGTCGCTGTTCGGCAAGGACCCCAACCGCGGCGTCAACCCGGACGAGGTGGTCGCGGTGGGCGCGGCGATCCAGGCCGGCGTGCTGAAGGGCGACGTCAAGGAAGTGCTCCTGCTCGACGTCACGCCGCTGTCGCTCGGCATCGAGACGCTCGGCGGCGTGTTCACCCGGCTGATCGACCGCAACACCACCATCCCGACCAAGAAGAGCAACGTCTTCTCGACCGCCGAGGACAACCAGAACGCCGTCACCGTGCGGGTCTTCCAGGGCGAGCGCGAGATGGTGGCCGACAACAAGCTCTTGGGCGAGTTCAACCTGGAGGGCATCCCGCCCGCGCCGCGGGGAATGCCGCAGATCGAGGTCACGTTCGACATCGACGCCAACGGCATCGTCAATGTCGGCGCCAAGGACAAGGCGACCGGCAAGGAACAGGCGATCCGCATCCAGGCCTCGGGAGGGCTTTCGGACGCGGATATCGAGCAGATGGTCAAGGACGCCGAGATGCACGCCGCCGACGACAAGGCGCGCAAGGAGGCGGTCGAGACCCGCAACCAGGCGGACGGGCTGATCTACACCACCGAGAAGAACCTCGCCGAGTACGGCGACAAGGTGCCGGCGGAAGAGAAGACCGGAATCGAGGAGGCGATCGCCGCGCTGAAGACGGCGATGGAAGGCGAGGATGTCGAGGACATTCGCGCCAGGAGCGAGACGCTGGCCCAGGCGGCGATGAAGCTCGGCGAGGCCATGTACAAGGCCCAGCAGGAAGAAGAAGCCGGTCAGGCCGAAGCGGGCGCGCCGGGGACAGATCCCTCGAACCAGGCCGACGAGGACGATGCGACGATCGTCGACGCCGATTTCGAGGAGGTCGACGAGGAACGCAGGGACAAGTCGGCGTAAGCCCATTTCCTCTCCGGCGCGGCGTCCGGCGCATTAGGTCGCGGGCCGCGCCGGCGGCGGCATCTGGAACGGGTCGAGCTGCATGGCCAAAGAGGACTATTACGACACGCTCGGTGTCGCGCGGGGGGCCGACGCCGATGCGCTGAAGCAGGCCTACCGCAAGCTTGCCATGCAGTACCACCCCGACCGCAACCCGGGCGACGCCGAGGCCGAGCACAAATTCAAGCAGGTCAACGAGGCGTACGACGTCCTCAAGGACGACCAGAAGCGCGCCGCCTACGACAGGTTCGGCCACGCCGCTTTCGAAGGCGGCGCGCCCGGCGGACAGCCGGGGGGCGGATTCGATTTCGGCTCGGGCTTCGCCGACATTTTCGACGAGATGTTCGGCGACTTCATGGGCGGCAGGCGCAATACCCGCTCGCGCGGCGAAGATCTTCGCTACAACATGGAGATCTCTCTCGAAGAGGCCTACAAGGGCAGCGAGACGCGGATCAAGATTCCGGCCTCGGTCACCTGCGACACGTGCGACGGCTCCGGCGCCGCGCCGGGCAGCGGGCCGACGAGCTGCACCGCCTGCCACGGGCACGGCAAGGTCCGGGCACAGCAGGGCTTCTTCACCATCGAGCGCACCTGCCCCCACTGCCAAGGCGCCGGTCAGACGATCGAGAATCCGTGCCGGAGCTGCGCCGGCACCGGCCGGACGCGGCGGGAAAAGACGCTCGCGGTCACGATACCGCAGGGGGTCGAAGACGGGACCCGCATCCGCCTCGCCGGCGAAGGCGAAGCGGGCATGCTGGGGTCGAGCCCGGGCGATCTCTACATTTTCGTGTCGGTGAGGCCGCACCGCCTGTTCGAACGCGACGGGACCACGCTGTTCTGCCGGGTGCCGATCCCGATGACCACCGCCGCCCTCGGCGGCACCGTCGAGATGCCGACGATCGACGGCACGCTCGCCAAGATGACCATCCCGCGCGGCACCCAGCCCTCGCGCCAGTTCCGGCTGCGGGGCAAGGGGATGACCGGGCTGCACGGTCGCGGACGCGGCGACATGCTGGTGGAAATCCAGGTGGAGACCCCGGTCAACCTGTCGCAGCGCCAGCAGGACCTGCTGCGCGAGTTCGAAGAGGAAGGCGAGGGCGCCGAGCACGCCACCAGCCCCGAATCGGAGAGTTTCTTCTCCAGGGTGAAAGGACTCTGGGAAGATCTGAAGGATTAGAGCGGATCCGTTTTAGTTGGAACCGCTTCATCCGTTCTCTTCCGTCATGGTCGGCCTCCGCCGACCCTGACGGTGAGGAAACAGGGGTAAAGGCGCTTCTATCTGAAACGGCAGGCTCTACGGCATTTTCCGACCGGACGCGGCCGTACCCGGTTTCCGTGCGGCTCCGGCATGAAGATTCCCTCAACCGGCATTCCCGGCGCCGATCTCCGCCGTGTCGTCCTCTCCCATCTCAAGCGCTCGGGATTGACCGGTCTATCGGCGTCCGGGGCCGCGGAGAGGAAGCGATATCGGCCGCGATCTCGTAGCCTTCGGCCTCGAGCCGCCGGGCGAGCGCGGCGATGTGGAGAGGTCCGATCTCGCAGCAGCCGCCCACGATCGCCGCGCCGGACGCCACCCATGCGAGGGCGCGATCCGCATAGGCGTCCGGACCGAGATCGCGGCGCGCCTCCAGAACGTCGACGGTTCCGCCCGGCTCGAGGCCTTCGACCGAAACGAATCCGTTGGCGTAGGCGCCGAACGGAATCCCGGTTTCGGCCAGCGCGCTCATCGCCGGGCCGGTGGCCTCCGGGCTCGAGCAGTTGACCAGCACCGCCGCCGCGCCCGCGTCCACGGCGGCACGCGCCCCCTCGGAGACAGGTTCGCCGGACCTCAGCCTCGTCCCGTCGGCATCGTCGACGGTGAGCGCGGTCCAGACCGGCAGGCCGCTTTCGACGGCGGCCACGGTCGCGACGCGCGCCTCGGCGGACGACGGCATGGTCTCGCAGAGAAACAGGTCGACGCAAGGCGCCTGGGCGGAGACGATCCTCCGGTAGTCGGCCAGGGCGGCATCTTCCGGCGGCGCGAGGTCCGGCCTGTAGGTTGCGACCAGCGGCGGCAGGCAACCCGCGATCCTGACCTGCCGGCCGCTCCTGTCCCGCGCCGATGCCGCCGCCGCGACGGCGGTGGAATGCAGCGCATCGAACATCTCCGCCCGTCCGGCGCGCGCGAGCTGGTGCGGCGTCGCCGAGTAGCCGTTCACCGTGACGATGCGGGCGCCGGCGGCGATGAAGTCGAGATGCACGGCTTCGACGAGATGCGGCTCGTCCATCATCACCTGGACGGACCACAGGGGAGATGCCGGGCGGGTGCTTCGCCGGTGCAGCTCCTGGCCCACGCCCCCGTCGAGCAGAACGATCCTTCTTGCCGGCACCGGCCGCCCGCCCCGACCGTCAGGACGCAAGCCGGGCCGCCCGGCGGCGGGCGGTCTCGGCGAGGTCGGCGGCATCCAGCCCGGTGAGCATGCCGTCCCGGACGACGGCGCGGCCCTCCACCAGAAGATCGCGCACGGCGAACGGGCCGCAGAACACCAGCGCCGCCACGGGATCCCAGGCGCCCGCGGCGCCCAGCCCCGAGACGTCCCAGATCGCGATGTCGGCCCGCTTGCCGGCCTCGATGGAGCCGAGCTCGCCGGCGCGTCCGAGAACCTGCGCCCCGCCCAGCGTCGCGATCTCCAGCGCCTCGCGCGCGCCCATCGCGTCCGCGCCGTGGCGCGCGCGCTGCATCAGCATCGCCTGACGCGCCTCGGGCAGAAGGCTTCCGGAGTCGTTGCTCGCCGATCCGTCGACGCCGAGACCCACCCGGACACCCGCGTCCCGCATCGCGCGCAGCGGCGCGATGCCCGACCCCAGCCTGCAGTTCGACGACGGGCAATGGGCGATGCCGGTCCCGGTCCGGGCGAACAGCGCGATCTCGTCCGCATTCAGCTCGACGCAATGGGCATGCCAGACCCGGTCGCCCACCCAGCCCAGAGACTCGGCGTATTCGCCGGGCCGGCAGCCGAACGCCTCGAGGGACCAGGCCATGTCCTCGGCGTTTTCCGCCAGATGCGTGTGCAGCCCGACGCCCTTGTCCTCGGCCAGCGCGGCGGCGTCCCGCATCAGCTCGCGGGAAACCGAGAACGGCGAGCAGGGGGCGATGCCGATCCGGACCATCGAGGCCTCGGACGGATCGTGGAAGGCGTCGATGACCCGGATGCAGTCGTCGATGATATCGGCTTCGCGCTCGACCAGGCTGTCGGGCGGCAGGCCGCCGTCGCTCTCGCCGACGCTCATCGCGCCGCGCGTCGCGTGGAACCGCAACCCCACCGTCGCGGCCGCCTCGATCGTATCGTCCAGCCTGACGCCGTCGGGGTAGAGATAGAGATGATCGGAACTCGTCCCGCAGCCGGAGAGCGCCAGTTCCGCGAGGCCGAGCTGGGCGGAGACGAACATGTCCTCCGGCCGCATCCGCGCCCAGACCGGGTAGAGCGTCCTGAGCCAGCCGAACAGAAGCGCGTCCTGGCACGCCGGCACGGCGCGGGTCAGGGTCTGGTAGAGATGGTGGTGGGTGTTGACCAGCGCCGGCGTCGCCACGCAGCCGCCCGCGTCGATGACGTCCCAGCCGGCCGGATCGCCGGGACCGCCGCCGCCGACCGCCGTTATCCGCCCGTCCTCGACGAGGATGTCCGCGCCGGCAAGCTCGCTCCGTTCCGCGTCCATCGTGACGACGGCGTCGGCGTTTCGGATCCAGAGTTTCCCACCCGTCAATGGACCGCTTCCCTCCGACCTCGGGGAACGGGAGTATCGCGCGAAACGGGCGTCATTTCAGGGGGAAAGCTGGCGCGCCCGGGAAGATTCGAACTCCCAACCTCCTGATCCGTAGTCAGGTGCTCTATCCAGTTGAGCTACGGGCGCGCGAAGCCGCCGATATACAGTCTGGCGGCAGCGGTGGCAACGGTCCGGCGGGCTCCCTACTCCGCCGCCTCCACCTTGGGCTCTCCCGCCATGCCGCGGCGAAGCTGCTCCGCGTTGGGTCCGCCGGGCGCCATCGTGAATATGCTGTCGACCGCGGTGTAGTCGTGATAGCCGAGCCGGGCGAGAGGCCGCAGCCGGGCGATATCGAGCTTGCCGTCGGCGGTCAGCGCGTCGTCCTCGATATGGACGCCGATCACCCGTCCGACCACCACATACGAGGTGTTCTCGATCGTGCGGCCGGGCAGAACCATGGTCGCGTGGTAAAGGCATTCGAGGTGGACCGGCGACGCCGCCACGCGAGGCGGCTTGACCAGCACCGACGGCGCCGGCTCCAGCCCGGCAAGCACCATCTCGTCGACATCCGCATCGACGAACTGGGACGTCGTGTTGACCGCCTCGCGCAGTTCCCAGGTCGCCATGTTGCACACGAACTCCCCGGTCTGCATCGCGTTCCGCGCGCTGTCCTTGGGGTCGCCGCCCGGTTTCGGACTGGCGGAGAACATCACATAGGACGGGTCGTAGCCCAGATTGTTGAACTGGCTGTAGGGCGCGAGATTGGGCACGCCGTCCGGATCCAGCGTGGACACCCAGCCGATCGGCCGCGGCACGACGATCGACTTGTAGGGGTTGAAGGGCAGCCCGTGATCGGTCTTGCCAGGCTCGTAGAACATGGGGCGTCTCTCCGCTGTCGCGTGTCGCCATCCTTCCACATGGCGGGGTTCTCGGACAGCCTGGAATGCGTGCTCCGATAGCGCCTGACGGGGCGAATACCCTGGAAGCTTTTCTCTCAGGACCGGGCGGCGTCGTGCGACTCCTCAGCCCTGAATATCTCGGAGCTTATATCGACTACTTGAAAGGCGGGAGGACCACGACACATCCTTCGTCATGCCCGGACTTGTTCCGGGCATCCACGTCCCTCCGCCGCCTCGCCGGTCCCCGCTCGTATCGCCACGCCGCAAGACGTGGATGCCCGGAACAAGTCCGGGCATGACGGTATGGGGGCGGGTGGGGCGCCGACCGTGACGGTGAGGATCCGGGGTAAAGGCGCTTCTATCTGAAACGGACAGGCTCTAGTTGCTCGGCCTGCCGCAACAGGTCGTCGTGCAGACTCACTAAGCAGGGACTTTCTCGGAAGCGCCACGGAAACGGACATAGACCCAAGTCGAGGGTCCCGTTTTGTTACGTACCCGGTCGAAGACCATATCGCGCAGCCGGGACCGCGTGTCGAAATCGACCTCGTCGTCCTCAAGCAGCGCCCAAACCCACACCGCGGGTTCGTTCGTTGAGTCGAGTCCGGTTTCCACTAACCAGCCACTCACCCGCGTCGGAAGGTTTCCGAGTTCGTTGAGCGCGGACTCGATGTCGGCAACCGTAACTTCCATTGCGCTCGTCCGTCCTCAATTTCGAGGAGCGACGATAGCGGGATAGGGGGAACGGGGAAATAGCAGACGGCGGTCAGCCGTCTCGCGGCACCACGGGCACGTTGTCGATGAGCCGCGCCTTGCCGAGCCATGCGGCGGCGAGCGCGCGCGCCTCTTCGGTTATCGGGGCTTCCGCGGGACGGAGCGTTTCGCGGTCGACCACCGCGACATAGTCGATCGTCCCGAACCCGGCCCCGGCGATCGTCCGCTCGGCCTCCCGGATCGCTCCGGGAATGTCGGCGTCCGGCGCCGCCGCCCTTTCCGCGAGCGCGAGCAGCGCGCGGTTGAGGGTCGGCGCCGCCGCGCGCTCGGCGGCGGTCAGATAGACGTTGCGGGAGGACAGCGCCAGCCCGTCCGGCTCCCGCACGGTCGGCACGCCGTGGACCTCGACCCCGAGATCGAGGTCGCGGGCGAGCCGGCGGATGACCTGGAGTTGCTGGAAGTCCTTCTCGCCGAACCATGCGGCGTCCGGCCGAACCATGTTGAACAGCTTGGCCACCACCGTCGCCACGCCCTCGAAATGCCCGGGCCGGAACGCGCCGCACAGCCCATGGGTCAGGCCCTGGACGGTGACCGAGGTCGAAAACCCGTCAGGATAGACGCCTTCGCCGGGGGGCGCGAACAGGAGATCGCCGCCGGCGTCGGCGATCAGGCGCGCATCCCTCGCTTCGTCGCGCGGATAGGCCGAATAGTCCTCGCCGGGCGCGAATTGCTTCGGGTTGACGAACAGGCTGGCGACCACGCGGTCGGACCCGGCGGCGGCGGCTCGAACCAGCGCGAGATGGCCGTCATGGATCGCGCCCATCGTCGGAACCAGCCCGACCGAGAGCCCCTCGGCGCGCCATCCGGCGACCCGGCGGCGGACATCCCCGATCCCACGGACGATCTCGATATTGCCGGATGCAGACATGCCGTCCGCGCTCGCCGATGCCGGAAACGGTCGTCGCCGGGGTCAGGCGAGCTTGGCACGCTTGGGCACGCCGAAGCAGTGCTCGGGACCCGGGAAGCGGCGCGTGCGGACATCCTGCGCGTAGGCCGCCGCCGCGTCGCCGAGCGCGGAACCGAGATCGGCGTAGCGGCGGACGAAACGCGGCGTGAAGTCGGAGAAAAGCCCGGCCAGATCCTCGGTCACCAGCACCTGCCCGTCGCATCGCGGCGACGCGCCGATCCCGATCGTCGGCACCGGGACGAGATCGGTGATCTCCCTCCCGACCGGCTCGATCACGCCCTCGACCACCATGGAGAAGGCGCCGGCGTCGGCGACCGCCCGGGCGTCCTCGACGATGGCGCGGCCGTCCGCCGCGCCGCGCCCCTGCACGCGGAACCCGCCATAGGCATGGACCGACTGGGGCATCAGCCCGACATGGCCCATGACCGGGATCGAGCGCTTGACCAGGAATTCGATCGTCGGCGCCATTTCGACCCCGCCTTCGAGCTTGACTCCGGCGCAGCCGGTCTCGCTCATCACCCGGGCCGCGTTGCGATAGGCTTGGGTGGGCGATTCCTGGTAGCTCGCGAACGGCATGTCGACGATGACGCAGGCATGCTCGGAACCGCGCCGCACCGCCGCGCCGTGGGCGATCATCATCTCGAGCGTCACGCCGAGGGTGGATTCGAGCCCGTAGACCACCATGCCGAGCGAATCGCCGACCAGCAGCACGTCGACATGGGGGTCGAGGATCTTGGCCTGCGGCGCCGTATAGGCGGTCAGCACCACGATGGGCTCGCCGCCTTTCCGGTCCCGGAGCTCGGGCACGGTCATGCGCTGCCCTCTGCTCGCCACGCTCATGTCAGCCTCTCGTCTCGCCTCTGCCGCCGCGTGCGATGGCCGGCGGGCCGCGACGGGCTAGTTGTAGACCTTTTTCGCGCCGCGCGAAACGCCGTCGGCGGTCGAGGCGTTCGGCGGCGGGCGGGGAAATGCTTTATTGTCCCGGACATGGCAGCACCCGAACCGGCCCCCGCGATCGACGGAACCGCCGACCGGCCCGAAATCCGGCTGGCGCCCGGCCGCCACAAGCGGGTCCGCGCCGGCCATCCCTGGGCCTATTCCAACGAGATCGCGATGACGCGGGAGGCCAAGGCGCTCCCGCCGGGCTCGATCGTCCGTCTGCTCGACAGCGCGGACGGGCCGCTGGGCGCGGCGATGTTCAACCCGCGGCCGTTGATCAGCGCGCGGCTCCTGGCGTCCGACCCGGATACCGCCATCGACCGGCAATTCCTTTCCGACCGGCTCGCCGCCGCGCTGGCGCTCCGCGAACGCCTGTTCGACGCTCCCTATTACCGTCTCGCCTGGTCGGAGGCGGACGGGCTGCCCGGTCTCGTGCTCGACCGCTATGGCGACACGGCGGCGGCGCAGCTCAACACCGCGGGCATGGACCGCCTCGCCGAAGACCTCGCGGAGGCGCTGTTCGCGACCGTCGGCGTGCGCTCCATCGTCTTCCGCAACGATACCGCCGCGCGCACCCTCGAGGGCCTGCCGTCGGAGAGTTTCCAGGCCGGCGCTCCGGTCGAAGGGCCGGTGGAGATCGTCGAGAACGGGGTGCGGTTCGTCGTCGACCTTGCCGCCGGGCAGAAGACGGGCTGGTTCTACGACCATCGCGAGAACCGCGCCCGGGTGGCGGCGCTGGCGCGCGATATGGACGTGCTCGATGCATACAGCTATGTCGGCGGCTTCGGGATCCAGGCTGCGGCGGCGGGCGCGCGTTCGGCGCTGTGCCTCGACCGGTCCGAACCGGCGCTCGACCTCGCCGCAGAGTCGGCAAAACGCAACGGCGTCGCCGGCGCGTGCGACTTCCTGCGCGGCGACGTCTTCCGGACGCTGGAGGAATTCGGCCGGGAGGGGCGGCGCTTCGACATCGTCGTCTGCGACCCGCCGGCCTTCGTCAAGTCGAAGAAGGACCTGGCGAGCGGACTCAAGGGCTACCGCAAGCTGATCCGCCTCGCGGCGGGATGCGTCCGGCCGGGCGGCTTCCTGTTCGCCGCCTCGTGCTCGCAGCAGGTCGACGCCGGGCAGTTCGCCGAAACCCTGCGCGGCGCGCTCCGGGGCCTCAGGCGCGGCGGGCGGGTGCTCCACCGCGGCGGCGCGGCACCCGACCACCCGATCCACCCCTATCTGCCGGAGAGCGCCTACCTGAAGGCGGTTCTCCTGCAACTCGACTGAAACGGAGGAACACATGCTCAGGATTCTCGGCCGCGCCACCTCGTCCAACGTCCAGAAAGTGGTCTGGCTCTGCGAAGAGGTCGGCATCCCCTACGAGCGCGAGGACATCGGCGGCCCGTTCGGCGGCAACGACCGGCCGGACTATCTCGCGCTCAATCCGAACGGCCGGGTCCCGACGGTGATCGACAGCGATTTCACGATCTGGGAATCGAACGCCTGCGTCCAGTATCTGGCCTCCCGGCACGCCGCGGGCAGCTGGTATCCCGACGACCTGCAGGCGCGCGCCCGCGCGGTGCAGTGGATGGACTGGTCGCTCGGCTCGCTCGCGCCGGCCCATGTGCCTGCCTTCCACGGTCTCATCCGCACGCCGCCCGAGAAGCGCGACCCGGACGCCATCGCCCGCGGCCGCGACGCCTGGTCGAAGCTGATGGCGATGCTGGATGCCCACCTCGCGGACCGCGCCTACATCGCCGGCGATTCCGTCACGATGGGCGACATGCCGCCGGCGGTGATCTCCTTCCGCTGGTTCAACCTCGATTTCGAGCGCGAGGACTATCCCAACGCGAAGCGCTGGTACGAGACCGTCGCGGCGCGGCCCGCCTTCGCCCGGCACGTTGTCGATATCGGCCTCGCCTGATGCTCAGAATCCTCGGACGCGACACCTCGTCCAACGTTCAGAAGGTGCTGTGGGCGGCGGGCGAGCTCGGGCTCGAATTCGAGCGCGAGGACATCGGAGGGGCGTACGGCGGCAACGACACGCCGGAATATCTCGCGCTCAACCCGAACGGCTACGTGCCGACGCTGATCGACGGCGACTACACGCTCTGGGAGTCGAACTCGATCGTCCGCTACCTCGCCGCAACGCACGGAACGGGAACGCTGTGGCCGGCCGACCCCCGCATCCGGGGCTCGGCGGAGCGCTAGATGGACTGGCAGATCGCGACGCTGAGCCCGACGATGGTGACGGTGTTCCGCGGCCTCGTCCGCACCCCGCCCGAGGAGCGCGACATGGCGTCGATCGCGGCGGCGCGGGACCGCACCGCGCGGCTGTTCGCCATGCTGGACGCCGCGCTCGCCGGGTCCGACTACGTGGCGGGGGACGAGTTCACCGTCGGCGACATCCCGGTCGGCATCGCCACCTATCGCTGGTACCACCTCGACATCGAGCGCGAGGACTTCCGCAACCTGGAGCGCTGGTACCGGCGCCTGACGGAGCGGCCCGCCTATCGCGAGCACATCATGAAGCCGCTCGCCTGAGCCCGGCCCGGCGCCGATGACGCGCTTTGCGCCGGCGCTCCAGGGCGCCGTCTATATGATGCTCGCGGCGGTGAACTGGACCGTAATGCTGCTCCTGGTCCGCGCCCTCGGCGACGCTTATTCGACCTTCGAAATCCTGTTCGTCCGCAATCTGGTGACGGTGGCATTCATCGTTCCCTTGCTGGTCCGCAGCGGCGGCGGGGTGTTCCGAACCAACCGCATGCCGCTTCACTGCACCCGCGTCGCCTTCGCCTATATCGGAATTCTCGGGCTGTTCTACGGTCTGGTCCACATCCCGGTCGCGGATGTGGTGGCTCTCAGCTTCACCCAGCCGCTGTTCATCGCCGTCCTCGCGGCGATCCTGCTGGGCGAGGCCGTCGGGATGGCGCGCTGGCGGGCGGTCGCCATCGGCTTCGCGGGCGTCCTCGTCATCCTGCGCCCCGGTTTCGAGGCGATCGGGTTCGCAACACTCGCCGTACTTGCCTCGGCTGCCGCCTACGGGGCGTCCAATATCTGCATCAAGCGGCTCATGACCACCGACACGCCGGTCCAGAGCACGCTGTACGGCAGTCTCCTGATGCTACCGCTTTCCGCGCTGCCGGCTGCCTTCGTCTGGGTGACGCCGGGGCTGTGGGACGCGCTCGCAATGGTCGGCGTGGGCCTCGGCGGTATGGGCGGGATCTATTTCGTCTCGCGCGCCTACGCCGCTGCCGACGCGAGCGCGGTCGTGCCCTACGACTTCCTCCGCCTGCCGCTGTCCGCCGGCGCGGCCTGGCTCCTGTTCGGCGAGACCAGCGACATCTGGATGCTGCTCGGCGCCGCGATCATCTTCGCGAGCTCCTACGCTCTGGTGCGGATCGAGACGCGAGACGCGAAGGCCTAGAGCCTGTCCGTCTCGGTTGGAAGCTGCAGAGCACAGCCTGGCCACGGCGCGTCCCTCGATACGGCGCTGGCGCGCCTACTCGGGATGAGGGCTTATGAAATTCCCTCACCCTGAGTAGCCCCCGAAGGGGGCGTATCGAAGGGCGCTTACAAAGACCGGTCGACGAGCGGGAGGTCAACGACGCCGTCTCCGTCATGCCCGGACTTGTTCCGGGCATCCACGTCCCTCCGCCGCCTCGGCCGCTCCCGGCTCGCACCGCGATGCCGCAAGGCGTGGATGCCCGGAACGAGTCCGGGCATGACGGTGGGGGAAAACAGGACGACAGAGGGAACGGCGACGGGGGAGACGCCGGTGCGCCGGAATTCGCGTCCCGAGCCGGCGCATCGAGTAGTCTTTATGGTCCCCTATCGAAGGGCGTGCCCCGGCTACGGCAGCGGTTCCAACCAAAACGGACCGGCCCTAGACGATCCCCGCCCCGGCGAGGCGGGTTCTCTCTTCCTCGCCGATGCCGAGGAGGCCGCCGAGGATCTCGGCGTTGTGCTCGCCGAGCGCGGGGCCGGTCCTGAGCACGGCGCCGGGCGTGTCGGAGAGCTTGGGCGCGACGTTCTGCATCCGCATCGGGCCGAACACCGGATCGGCGATGCGGACGATCGCCTCGCGCGCCCTGAAATGGGCGTCGGCCAGCATGTCGGGCGCGCGGTAGATGTCGCCGTTGGGGATGCCGTGCGCGTTCAGCCGCTCGATCAGCGCCGGCGCTTCGAGCGTGGCGGTCCAGGCCGCGATGCGCTCGTCGAGATCCGCCTGGTTGTTGCCGCGCGCGGTGTGCGTGGCGTAGCGCTCGTCGGCGGCGAGTTCGGGCTCGCCCATGGCTTCGGCGAGGCGGCCGAACACGCTGTCCTGGTTGGCGCCGATCAGCACCATCTTGCCTTCCCTGGTGGGGTAGACGTTGGACGGCGCGATCATCGGCAGGATCGAGCCGGTGCGCTCGCGCACATAGCCGCCGATGTCGTATTCGGTGACGAGGCACTCCATCACCGCGAGCACCGCCTCGTAGATCGCGCTATCGACCACCTGGCCGCGCCCGCTGCGCGCGCGGTTGTGGATCGCCATCACCGCACCCAGCGCGGCGAAGGTGGCGGCCAGCGTGTCGCCGATCGAGATCCCGGTCCGGCTCGGCGGGGTCGCCGGGTCGCCGACGACATAGCGCAGCCCGCCCATCGCCTCGCCGATCGCGCCGTAGCCCGCGCGCTGGGAGTAGGGCCCGGTCTGGCCGTAACCGGAGACGCGGACCATGACGATGCCGGGGTTGATCTCGGCGAGCCGGTCGTAGCCGAGGTTCCAGCGTTCCATCGTCCCGGGGCGGAAGTTTTCGATCAGGATGTCGGATTGCGCGGCCAGGCGGTGGACGATGGCCTGGCCCTCGGCCTCGCGCGCGTTGACGGTGACGGATTTCTTGTTGCGGGCGAGCACCGGGAACCAGAGCGCCTTGCCGTGCGGCTTCTCCGCTCCCCATTCGCGCATCGGATCGCCCCTGCCGGGCTGCTCCAGCTTGATCACCTCGGCGCCGAAATCGGCCAGCAGCTGGCCGCAGAACGGGCCGGCGATGAGCTGACCCATCTCCAGCACGCGCAAGTCGTTCAGCGGACCTTCGCGGTCCCCGGGATCGATCGGCATGGTCGGCGTCTCCGAACGGCGCGCGGAATCATTGTGGGGCGCCCGCCGGGGTGTCAACGGCGTCCGGCGGGGTCAGGAGGCCGGGGCGAGGCGGGACGCCAGGAAGCGGCGGCCGATCTCTATTCCGGCATCGTCGATGCCGTGGCCGAGACCGGGCCTTACGTGGGCGGCCACCTCGAACCCGTTCTCTTCCAGCGCCGCGTGGGCGTGCTGCAGGTGGTGGAGCGGCAGCAGCTCGTCGGAATCGCCGTGCACCAGCACCACGGGCGGGCGCGAGACCGTTTCCGCGGCCAGCAGGTCCGCCCCTTCGAGCCGGCCGGAATAGCCGAGCACGCCGGCGCAGGGCGCGGCCCGCCGCGGCGCGACGAACAGCGACATCATCGTCCCCTGGCTGAAACCCAGCAGCGCGAGACGGTCGTCGGCGATGCCGAGCGCCGCGCATCGCGCGTCGAGGAAAGCGTCGAGGATCGCGGCGGCGCGCCGGACCTCCTCCAGCCGCGAGACCGGATCCTCGTTCCAGACGTTGAACCACTGGCGGCCGAACGGCGCCATCTCGCACCGGTAGGGCGCATGCGGGGAGACGAAGGCGGCGCCGGGCAGCGCTTGCGCGAAATAGGGCGCGAGCCCGATCAGGTCGTTGCCGTCCGCGCCGAAGCCGTGCACGAGCACGACCAGCGCGTCGGGCGTCCCGCCCGATGCGGGCCCGGCCTCGGGCCCCGCAAGCTCGACAAGCTCCGCCATTCCGCCTCCGGATCGGCTGCCGCGGCCGGACGGTGGCGCCCCGCCCGGCCGCTACGCGAGACGAGTCGCCGCTATTTCTTGCAGGGCAACGATTTGTGCTCGTCGAGCAGCACCCACTTCTTGTCCTTCATCGTCAGGACATAACCGGGAAGCTGGGCGTCGCCGTTGCTCTCGAAGCAGATGTTTCCGATGAGACCGTCATAATTCAGCTTGCCGAGCGTGTCGCGGATCGCGGTGCGTTCCGCGGCGAGCTTGGCGGGCTCTCCGGTGATCTTGGCGGCCTCCATCACCGACTTCAGGACATACATCGTGTCGTAGGCGCTGACATCGACATGGTGCGGGAACGGCTTCTTGATGCCGAGCTTCGCCGCGGCCTCGACGAACTTCCTGGAGAAGGTCCGCGAGCGCTCGTCCCTGTCATAGTAGAAGTAGGTGATGAAGACCGAGCCGTCGCCGGCCTTGCCGAATTTCTCGATGATCTCCGGATCGGCCCAGATCTGCGAGCCGATCAGGGGCGTCTGGATGCCCTGCCGGCGGATTTCCTTGAGAACCCGGATGGCAACCGGGGTGATGGTGGCGACCCCGATATAGTCGAGCTGCTTGCCCTTGAGCTCGGAGACCTGCGGCGCGACATCGAAGGCCTTGGAGGGGAACCCGAGCGGGCCGGTGATCTTCACGCCCTCCTTCTCGAAGATCGGCTTCATGATCGCGAGGCCGACCGCTTTCGACACGACGTCGTCGGTGCCGTACATGATCGCCACCGATTTCTTGAGGGCGTTGCGCTTCTTGAGAGTCTGCACCACGCGGAGGAACTGGAGGTACTCGCTCTCGGTCAGGCGGAACGCATAGGAAAACTTGTCGGCCAGGCCGGGCGCGGATGACGCGTTGGGGATCTGGACGATTTTCTCGCGCTCGCCGGCGGCGAACGCGACGCGGGCCTCGCTCGAGGAAAACGGCCCGATGACGGCGAGCGCCTTGTCGTCGCGCGCGAACTTGCGGACCGCGACCACCGCCTGCTTGGGATCGCCGGCGGTGTCGAACTTGACGATCCTCACCTTCTTGCCGTTGATGCCGCCGGCGGCGTTGATCTCCTCGGTCGCGATGTCGACGGCGACCTCGGTCGTCTTGTTGATCGTCGAATAGAGCCCGGTCCTGCCGAAGCTCAGCCCGATCACGATCTCGTTCTGCGCGAACGCCGGAACGTGGCCGACCGTCATCGCGGCGACCACGGCCCCGGTACCCAGCAACGCGTTTCTTACATGCGCTTTCATTCGATTTCCTTTCCTGGACCTGGTTACAAACTCGCCCGGTCGGATTTCCCGCCGAGATACGCCTCTTCGAGCCTGGAGTCGCTCGAGAGATCCTCTGCGCGCCCCTTCAACACGATCGCACCCAGCTCGAGCACGTATCCGCGCTGCGCCGTCGCCAGGGCCATGCGGGTGTTCTGTTCGACCAGCATGATCGCCAGGCCTTCGCGGTTGAGGTCCCGTATCAGATCGAACAGCTGTCTTACCAGAATGGGGCTGAGTCCGAGAGAAGGCTCGTCGAGCATCATCAGCTTGGGCCTGGCCAGCAGCGCCCGGCTGATCGCCAGCATCTGCTGCTCGCCGCCCGACAGCACCGAGGCCGGCATGTGGCGGCGTTCCGCGAGATTGGGGAAGCGCTCGTAGACCGCCTCGGTCTCGGTCTCCAGATCGTCGTTGCGGCACCAGGCGCCCATCAGCAGGTTCTCGTGCACGGTCAGGCTGACGAAGATCTGGCGCCCTTCGGGAACCATCACCAGGCCGGCCTTGACGCGCCTCGGCGCGGCCCAGCCGGAGATGTCGGTTCCGTCGAACGATATCTTTCCTTCGGCGCGCACCGTGCCGAGCAACGCCTTGAGCAGGGAGCTCTTGCCGGCGCCGTTCGCGCCGAGCACGGTGACGATCTCGCCGTGATCGAGGCTCACGCTGGCCGTCTTGACGGCATGGTTGCGGCCGTAGCGGACATTGACCTCCCGGGCGTCAAGAAGCATTGGCGACGCCTTCCCCGGGGACGGATTCCTCGGTCCCCAGATAGGCTTCGAGAACCACCGGAGACCGGTGAACTTCCTCCGGCGATCCCTCGAATATCTTCCGTCCGAAATTGAGAACGACGACGTGGTCGCAAAGGTTGCGGACGAAATGCATGTCGTGTTCCACGACGAGGATGGTGACTCCGGACTCCGACACCTGTTCCAGCAATTCCTGCAACTGCCGGGTCTCGACGTCGTTGAGGCCTGCGGCCGGCTCGTCGAGCAGCAGGAGCTCGGGCTGCGAAACCATTGCCCGGACCACTTCGATTCGCTTCTGAACGCCGTAGGGCAGGTTGGCGACGACTTCGCCGGGATAGGTGCCGAGGCCGGCATTCACCAGCGCCGCTTCCGCCTCTGCGCGCCACCTGTTTCTCGAGATGAGGCCCAGGGGAAACAGGAGGTCGCCGAGCGAGTGCGCGCGGGCGTGCTGTCCCAGCATCACGTTTTCGACCGTGGACAGATGAGGCATCAGGCGAATGTTCTGGAAACTCCGCGACATGCCGTGAATGATGCGGTCCTTCGATGGAATGTCGGTTATGTCGGAAGCGGCGAGGACGACGGTGCCGGCATCCACCGGGTAGACGCCGGTCAGGAGATTGAAAATCGTCGTCTTGCCGGCGCCGTTGGGGCCGATCAGGGCGGTGCGGCTGCCGCGCTCGACGCCAAACGAGACATCGTCGATGACCTTCAGACCGCCGAAGCTCTTGTGAAGGCCCGCCACGGCAAGGACGTTCCCGGCCACCGGTCCTACTCCCCCGCCGCGACGGCGCGGGCGCGGCGGCCCGACAGGAAGCCCGCGCACCGGTCCTGCATCGTTCTGGTCACCACGCCTTCGGGACGGACCACCATCATCAGAACGATGAAGATGCCGAAGAAGATGAAGCGGCTGTCGGCGAGCCAGTCGGACCCCATTTCGATGGCGAGCTGCCGGAAGATTTCGGGAAGCACGGTGAAGAAGGCCGCTCCCACCAGCGGCCCCCAGGCGGTCTGGGTGCCGCCCAGAAGCACGTAGAGAAGGATATAGATGCTGAGCAGCACGTTGAAGGTCTGCGCCTCGACGTAGTTGTAATGGTGTCCGTAGATCGCGCCGCCGAGCCCGGCGAGCATTCCGCCGACGGTGAACGCCACCACCTTCGCGGTACGGACGTTGACGCCGAACAGGAGCGAAACGCTTTCGTCGTCGTGGATCGACCGGAGCGCCAGCCCGAGCCGCGTCGACATGAAGAAGAAGCAGAACAGGACGACGGCGACCGCGACGGAAACGACGACTTCCACCGGCGCGTGGGCTTCGACCGGCATCCCCGCGGCCCCGCCGAGGAACTCCATGTTGATCGCGATGCCGGACACGACCTCGGCGAAGGCGAAGGTGGCGAGCACCATGTAGACGCCGCGGGTGCGCAGAATGGGCAACGAAATCGCGAAGCCGATGGCGCCGACGAACGCCATGGAGAGGACGATGCTGAGCGCCATCGGCAGGCCGAGCCCGTCGGACGCGTTCAGCCAGCCGCTGGTATAGGCGCCGAGGGTGATGAAGCCCGCCGCCCCGAGGTTGAGCTGTCCCGAGGCCGCCGGGAGAAAGATGGCGTAGGCGTAGATGACGCTCAGACAGAGGATGATGAGCTGCGCCTCGATATAGCCGCTCATGTCAGAACTTGCCCTTGCCGATCGCGGTATGGCCGAACAGCCCCGTGGGCTTGAACACCAGGATCAGGAGAAGAAGCCCCCAGATCGGCACCTTCACGAAATCGGCGCCGACGATGTAGATCGAGAAGACCTCGAGTATGCCGACGAAAAGGCCGCCGACGACCGCGCCCCAGACATTGCCGAGGCCGCCGAGAACCATGCCGGCGATGGCGACGGTCGCGACGGTATCGCCGATATAGGCGTCGATGCTGGTGTAGTTGATGGTGAACAGGATCCCCGAGATCGCGCACAGGAGGCCGGTAATCACATAGACCACCGGGACGATCCTGAGCACGTCGACGCCCATCAGCGTCGCGGTGTCCGGCCTTTCGGCGATCGAGCGGAGCGCGCGGCCGAGCTTGGTGCGGCGGATGACGTGGCTCAGCAGGAACACGATTCCGAGCGAGAGCGCGAGGCTGATGATCTGGGGGTAGCTGAAGATCAGGCTGCCGATGGTGAAAGTCGCGTCGCCGAACGGCGATTCGATCTGCAACGGGTCGGACCCCCACTGGCTGATCACCAGATGCTCGAAGATGATCAGAAACCCGAGGGAGCTCACCAGGGGAAGCGCGTGCTCGGTGGCGTCGCCGTACTTGGCCTTCATGTAACGGTAGGTGAATCGCTCGATGATCAGCGAGACGAGGCAAATGCCGACGATCGAGACGATCGCGCCGGCGATCCAGATATTGTGTTCGCCGAAGACCGCGAACAGGAAATCGTTTCCGAAGGGAAGGTTCCCGGTCATCGTGGCCCACATCATCATGGCCGCGAACATGAACAGGGCCGGGATCGTGAAGTTGAGAAAGTTCAGCATCCCGATGATCAACGTGAAGGCGACGGCAACCATCACGTAGAGCCCGCCGAGCATCAGTCCGTTGATCAGTTGCTGAAGCAGAAGCATGGGGAACGATCGTCGGTGGGTGGCGGAGAGCCGACGCGGGACGACGGAAACCGTGTGGAGGGGCGGATTCCGGTGCGGACCGAGGGAACCTAGACATGGGCCGGGCGCGTGTCCATGGAGGGCCCCGGCACCACAGGCAGGAAACCGTCCGCCCGTTCAGTTCCCCGCGCCGCGCCGCCGTCTGGTGTTGAGGTAGTGGTGCCAGAGGATGCGCGCGGCGACCGACCGCCAGGGCCGCCAGGCTTCGCCGATGTCCAGCATCGCGGCCTCGTCGGGCCGCGCATCGAGCCCCCTGAGCGCGCGCGCCGCTTCCTGCAGGGCGAGGTCGCGCGCCGGCCACACGTCCGGGCGCTGGAGCGCGGTCAGGAGATAGATATCGACCGTCCAGTCGCCGATACCCTTGATCGGTATCAGGGCCGCGCGCACCGCCTCGTCGTCGGCGCGGCCGATCTTGCGGAAATCGACCGTCCCGCCCGCGACCGCCTCCGCCAGCCCGCGAACGTAGCGGGCCTTCTGCCGCGACAGCCCGGCCTCCCGCAACCGCGCCTCGCCGAGCGCGAGGATGGCGTCCGGCTCGACCGCGCCGGCATGGTCTTCCAGCCGCGCGAAGGTCGCCTTGGCCGACGCCAGCGACACCTGTTGCTCCAGGATGAGCAGCACCAGCGTCGCGAACCCCTGGGGGCGCTTCCATCTCGGCGGGGCGCCCCACGCCGCGACGACACCGCCCAGAGCGGGGTCGCGGGCGGACAGTTCGGCGACCGCCTCGGCATAGGAAGCGTTGGTCAGGGCGCGGCGCATGGGCGGGTCGGAGCGGTGTGTCGGCGATATTTTCGGCCGGCGCTCTATGGCATAGAACCGCGGTCATGGCAAAAGACCGACAGCCCGGCGCCGTCACCCGCTTTGCGCCGAGCCCGACCGGGCTGCTGCATTTGGGACACGCCTACTCGGCGCTCTTCGCGCAGGCGTCCGCCGGGGAGGGCGGCCGTTTCCTGCTGCGCATCGAGGACATCGACCCGGGCCGCTGCCGGCCGGAATACGAGGCGGCGATATACCAGGACCTCGAATGGCTGGGCCTCCGCTGGGAGGCGGGAGTCCGGCGCCAGTCCGGGCACATGAACGATTACGCCCGGGCGCTGGCAAGGCTCGACGGGATGGGCCTGGTCTATCCCTGTTTCTGCACCCGGGCGGAGATCAGGGCGGAGATCGAACGCTCCGGCGCGGCGCCGCACGGGCCGGACGGGCCGGTCTATCCCGGACTCTGCCGCGGGCTGCCGCGCGGGGAGACGCGGGCGCGGATCGCGGCCGGGGAAGCCCATGCGCTCCGCCTCGACATGGCGCGCGCGGCGGCGGCCGCGGGCCCGCTCGCCTGGCACGACCGGGAGCGCGGACGGGTGGAGGCGCGGCCGGAGATCTTCGGCGATGTCGTGCTGGCCCGGAAGGACACGCCGACCGGCTACCACCTCGCGGTGACGGTCGACGACCGCATCCAGGGGATAACCCTCGTGACCCGCGGCGAGGACCTGTTGCCCGCGACCCACATCCACCGGCTGCTGCAGGCGCTGCTGGGCCTGGAGACGCCGGAATACCGGCACCATCGGCTGCTGACCGACGATGCGGGGCAGCGCCTCGCCAAGCGCCACGACAGCCTGTCGATCCGGTCCCTTCGCGAGCGCGGCCGCACGGCTGAAGAGGTGCGGGCAATGGCGGGATTCGAAGGGACGTGAAAGGCGGCGCCGGCGCGCGGTCGGCATTTGCCGATGGAAATGTCGACAGGCGGGTCGAGTCGGCAAAGGTCGGCATTTCCGCACGGCATTCGCGGGATGCGCATGTCGACCCGGTAGCGATTTGTCTACCCGATGCGCGGGCTCGGGACGGATCGTGTCCCGAGCCGTGGTGTAAGAGCCTGGCGGCCGTCGCGGTATCCGGCGGGTAGGGCCGGTAGGCTCAGGCTGCCACGGCGGGCAGCTTGACGGTTGCATTGTCGCTCACGGGAGCGATCGATTCCAGCGTCATGTATCTGGCCCTCTGGACGGCCCATTCGTCGTTCTGCTCGAGCAGGATGGCGCCGATCAGCCGTGTTATGGCGTCCTCGTTGGGGAAGATGCCGACGGTGTTGGTACGCCGCTTGATCTCGCCATGGAGTCGTTCGAGCGGGTTTGTCGAGTGCAGCTTGGGGCGATGCGCGGCCGGGAAGGTCATGTAGGCGAGAACGTCGTGCTCGGCCTCGTCCATGAGAGCGGCGAGCTTCGGCGCCTTGGCCCTGAGCTGGTCGGCGACCTGGCGCCACTGGGCGGAGGCGCTGTCTGCATCCTCCTGGGCGAAGGCGGTGGTGACGAAGGCGGACACGACGCGCCGGCCCTGCTTGCCGGCATGGGCGAGCAGGGTGCGCATGAAGTGGACGCGGCAGCGCTGCCATGTGGCGCCGAGGACGCGCGTTGCAGCCGCCTTCAGGCCCTTGTGGTCATCGGAGACGACCAGCTTGACGCCGCGCAGGCCGCGGCGGGCCAGGGAGCGCAGGAAGGAGGTCCAGAAGGTCTCGGCCTCGGACGCGCCGATCGCCATGCCGAGCACCTCGCGGCGGCCCTGGTCGTTGACCGCCACCGCGATCGTGACCGCGACCGAGACGACGCGCCCGGCCTCGCGCATCTTCACATAGGTCGCGTCCAGCCACAGATACGGCCAGTCGCCCTCCAGCGGGCGGTCGAGGAAGTCGCGGATCTTGCCGTCGATCTCACCGCACAGCCGCGACACCTGGCTCTTCGAGATGCCCGACATGCCCATGGCCTGCACCAGGTCGTCCACCGAGCGGGTCGACACGCCCTTGATGTAGGCCTCCTGGATCACCGCCGTCAGCGCCTTCTCCGCCATGCGACGCGGCTCCAGGAAGCCCGGGAAGTAGCTCCCCTTGCGCAGCTTCGGGATCTTCAGCTCCACCGTGCCCGCGCGCGTCTCCCAGACCCGGTCCCGGTAGCCGTTGCGATGGGTGAGCCGGTCCGGCGAACGCTCGCCGTGTGCGGCTCCCGCAAGGCCCTCCACCTCAAGCGCCATCAAACGCTCGGCCGTGAACCCGATCATCTCGCGAAGCAGATCGGCGTCCGAACTCTTCTCCAAAAGCGCCTGCAGGGTCATCATGTCCTTGGTGGTCATCGTGGTACTCCTCCGGTCGGATGGACTGTAGAAGCCCAACCCTAACCGGCACCGCGATGGCCATCCGCTATGGATAAGTGGCCCGCCGCCGCCAGACGCCACACGGTCGCGGCGGCGGGCCACTTACCCACAGCTACCGATGCTGGCTCCTGCTCCTACACCACGCCTGGGGGCACGACCTCGGGACGCGGATTTCGGCGCGCCGGCGTCTCCCCCGTCGCCGTTCCCTCCGTCGCCCCGCTTTCCCCCACCGTCATGCCCGGACTTGTTCCACTGCCGTCCGGTTTAATCCCGGCCGACCGGGCGAACGGCCCGCGTACTGGAGGGTTTCCAATGGGGATTATATACGAAAGTCACTTTTTCGCTTGACCGGTGCGCGAATTGCGCTATAGTAGAGTCACCAAACGGGGGGGCACAGCGTGACAAAGCACAAGGGACCGGGCAAAGCCGACCGCGAAGGCATCAGCCTCACCAAGCTTATGCGCATGTTCCCCGACGACGAGCGGGCGCGCGCGTGGTTCGAGAAGCAGATTTGGCCGCAGGGGGCGCACTGCCCGCATTGTGGCAGCTTCCATGTCCAGCACCCGACGAAGCACCGGAGCATGACGCACCGTTGCCGCGACTGCCGGAAGGATTTCAGCCTCAAGACCGGGACGCTGATGGAAGGCTCGAAGCTGGGTTACCAGAAGTGGGCCATCGCCATCTACCTCGCCATGACCGGGTTGAAGGGCGTTTCGTCCATGAAGCTGCACCGGGACTTGGAGATTACGCAAAAGTCGGCATGGCACTTGGCCCACCGCATCCGCAAGGCGATTGAGGGCGGGGCGCTCCCCATGTTCTCCGGTCCGGCGGAGGCGGACGAGACCTATATCGGCGGCAAGCGGGGGAACATGAGCAACGCGAAGCGCAAGGCGCTGGCGGACACGGGCCGGGGCGCGGTCGGCAAAGCGGCCGTCGCGGGCGTGAAAGACCGGGAGACCAACCGGGTCGTGGCGCGGCGCATGGAAGCAACCGACGCCAGCGCGTTGCAGAATTTCGTGCGTGAGCATGTGCAGCCCGGCGCGATCCTCTACACCGATGAGGCGGCCGCCTATGCCGGAATGCCCGAATTTGAACATGAGGCGGTCAAGCACTCCGCCAAGGAGTTCGTGCGCGGCATGGCCTCGACCAACGGCATGGAATCGTTCTGGTCCATGCTCAAGCGTGGCTATCAGGGGACCTACCACAAGTTCAGCGAGAAGCACCTTGGCCGCTATGTCGGGGAATTCTCTGGCAGGCACAATGTCCGCGACATGGGCACCGAAGACCAAATGGCGATTGTCGCCCGGCAGATTGTCGGGCAACGCCTGCGCTACCGGGAGTTGATTGCCGACAATGGCCTGCCGAGCGGAGCGCGCGGCTGATGCCTGCCGCGTTGGAGCTTTGTGCCGGAGGCGGCGGGCAGGCTATCGGCTTCGAGCAAGCCGGATTCGACCATGCGGCACTCATCGACAACGATCCGCACTCTTGCGCGTCACTCCGCATGAACCGGCCTTACTGGAATGTCATTGAGGCCGATATAGGCCGTCTCGACGCCGGGTATTGGTGTGGCCAAGTGGATGTTGTCGCGGCCGGTATCCCTTGCCCGCCGTTTTCGATTGCTGGCAAGCAGAAGGGTGCGGCGGACGAGCGGGACCTGTTCCCGCGCTTGTTGCATTTCATCAAATATGTCGAGCCGCGCGCCGTGGTCGTCGAGAATGTCCGGGGCCTCATGGCGCGGCGCTTTGCGCCCTACCGAGACTGGATAACCGAGCGGTTGGAGCATCTCGATTTCAATGTTGATTGGCGGATGCTCGACGCTTACGACTTCGGCTCGCCGCAGCACCGGACGCGAACCTTTCTTGTCGCCGTTCTGGATGGCATGGACTTCGCGTGGCCGGAACCGAACGGTGTTCGTGGCAGCACAGTCGGCGAAGTCCTTCGGGACATGATGGCGGCGGACGGCTGGGAGCGGGCCGACGAATGGGCGGAGAAGGCCGACAAACCCGCTCCGACGCTTGTAGGCGGCTCCAGGAAGCACGGCGGGCCGGATTTAGGCCCTACGCGCGCGCGCGAGGCTTGGGCGGCGCTTGGTGTTGACGGCCTTGGCATAGCGAATTCCCCCCCCCCCGATTCTTCAACGGCATTCCGCGCCTTACCGTGGACATGGCGGCGCGGCTCCAGAGCTTCCCGGAAAGCTGGAAGCTGGCGGGCAGCAAGACGCAGCGATACCGGCAAGTCGGCAATGCGCTCCCGGTTGACCTTGGCCGCGCGGTCGCCTGCGCCATTGCGCGGTGCCTCGCATAGGCTCGAAAGCTGCCCTGCGCGCCTATCTGGAAAGCAGGGTGGGCGTCGTCGTGAATAGCGCCGAGTTGCAGGCAGCTGCGAACGGCGTGGCGGAGTGGGCGAGACGCTTGCGCGAGCTTCGGGCCGAAGGTTGGAAGATCAGCAGTCACAATGACCGAGCAGACTTGCGGCCGGGGCAATACATGCTCGAAGCGCCACCGCCCACGTCAGCGGAGGTCTATCGATTCGAGAAGCCCATATCTGCTCGGCTCCGGGCGCAAGTGCTGGAGCGCAACGGCTATACTTGTCAGATGTGCGGTATCGGCGCTGGCGACGAAATGGACGATGGCCGCAGAGCGCGGCTGCATGTCGGACATATCGTGGACCGCGACCACGGCGGCAGGGACGAGCTATCGAACCTCCGCGCCTTGTGCAGCGTCTGCAATCAGGGCGCGAAGAATCACACCCAGGAGCCGCCTAGCTGGACCTGGCTGTTAGGCCAGTTGCGGCGGGCGACACAGGACGACCAGCGGGCGGCGCTCGATTGGCTCAAGCACAAATTCGGGGAGGACACACCATGACGGTAAAGCGGCCGACGGTGCGGGTAAAATCGCACAACTACCAACCGAAGAAAGCGGAGATGAAGGAGACGATTCCGCAGCACAAGCCGGACGGCTCACGCTGGACGCCGGAGGAAGCCGCCCGCGCCCTGCTCCGCCCCGTCAATGTCGTGGAAGACCCGGAGGCTTAGCGGTTGTCGGTGACTTTCGTATATAATCCCCCTAATTTATCCTTAAAGGGCATTTTTTCCTTGACTCGGGACGCGTTTTGGGGTATATTTCGCATAGTGGGGAAGTGGGGGCGCCGGAGAGTTCGGCGCCCCTTTCCGTTGCCGGGCGCGCCGCCCGGCCACAGGGAGGAAACGTCATGGACATCGCGCCCGTCAACGCGTCGACATATCCGCCCGTCGAAGGGCGGACGGCCTTACGCCGTCGGCAGGACGTAGCCCTTGTAGTCCTCGCGGAGCTGCATCTTGAGGAGCTTGCCCGTCGCGGTGTGGGGCAACTCGTCGACGAAGACGACGTCGTCCGGCACCCACCAGCGCGCCACCTTGCCGTCGAAGTAGGCGAGCAGGTCCTCCCGGGAGAGTTCCGCGCCCTCGCGGCGAACGACGACGAGCAAAGGCCGCTCGTCCCATTTCGGGTGGCTGACGCCGATGGAGGCGGCCTCGGCGACGTCGGGATGGCCGACGGCGATGTTCTCGAGCTCGATCGAGGAAATCCACTCGCCGCCCGACTTGATGACGTCCTTCGAGCGGTCGGTGACCTGCATGTTGCGCCGGGGGTCGATGGTCGCGACGTCGCCGGTGGCGAACCAGCCCTTGCCGTCATGCGTGTCGGACCCGCTCTCCCTGTAGTAGGCCCGGCACACCCACGGCCCGCGCACCTTGAGCATGCCGAAGGCGACGCCGTCCTCGGGGAGCGCGTTGTCGTCGTCGTCGACGATCTTCATCTCGACGCCGAAGAACACCCTGCCCTGCCTGACCTGGCGGTCGCAGAACTGCGCCGGCGTCTCGCCCTCCATCCCGTGCACCGGCGTGTTGATCGTCCCGAGCGGCGACATCTCGGTCATGCCCCATGCGTGCCGCACCTCGACGCCGTAACGGTCGAGGAACGTCTCGGTCATCGTCCTCGGCACGGCCGATCCGCCGATGACCAGCCGCTTGACGGTCGAGAGCGTCTTGCCGGACTCCTCCAGGTACTGGAGCAGCCCCAGCCACACCGTCGGCACGCCGGCCGAGATGGTGACCCCTTCGCCCTCCAGCAGCTCGTGGATCGAGGCGCCGTCGGCGAGCGGGCCGGGCAGCACCAACTTCGCGCCCATCATCGGGGTGAAATAGGGGAACCCCCAGGCGTTGACGTGGAACATCGGGACCGCCGGCATCGTGACGTCGCGCGCGGACACGTCGATCACGTCGGGGAGCGCCGCCGACATCGCGTGCAGCACGGTCGAACGGTGGCTATAGAGCACCCCCTTGGGATTGCCGGTGGTGCCGGAGGAATAGCAGAGCGACGACGCGGTGTTCTCGTCGAAGGAAGGCCATTCGAAGTCTTCCGGGGCGTCCGCCATCAGCGTCTCGAAGCAGAGCGCGCCGGGCAGGCTCGTCTCCGGCATGTGGGCCTCGTCGGTCATGATGACGAAGGCCTCGACGGTCTCGAACCGGCTCGCGAGCTCCTCGACCAGCGGAACGAAGGTGAGGTCGAGGAACAGCACCTTGTCCTCGCCGTGATTGACGATATAGGCGATCTGCGCCGGGAACAGGCGCGGGTTGATGGTGTGGCACACCGCCCCGGAACCGGAGACCGCGTAGTAGATCTCCAGATGCCGGTACGTGTTCCAGGCGAGCGTGCCGACCCGGTCGGAGGGGCCGACGCCGAGCCCCTCGAGCGCGTTGGCGAGGCGCTTGGCGCGGCGTTCGAGATCGGCATAGCCGTAGCGGTGGATCGGCCCCTCGACGCTGCGCGAGACCACCTCGGTCGTCGGATGGTTGACCGCGGCGTTCCTCAGCAGGGACGAGACCAGGAGCTGCGTCCCCATCATCAGGCCTTCCATCGCGCTGCCTCCTTCGCTCCGCCGGAGCGCCACTCTATCGCCGTCGAAAATGGGCGACAATTCGAACGCGGCGGCTACACTCGCGCCCAAGCGCGGGCAGGGGACAGGAACATGGTCGACGCGAAGCTGCCGAAATTCGACACGCTGAGCCTGCACGCCGGCCAGCAGCCCGACCCGGCGACCGGCGCGCGGGCGGTTCCGATCTACCAGACCACCTCCTACGTCTTCCCCGACACCGACTATGCCGCCTCGCTGTTCAACCTGGAACGCGCGGGCCACATCTACACCCGCATCTCCAACCCGACGACGGCGGTGTTCGAGGAACGCATCGCGGCGCTGGAAGGCGGCGTGGGCGCCGTGGCGACGGCGAGCGGCCAGGCCGCGCTGCATCTCGCGGTGGCGACGCTGATGGGCGCGGGCGCCCATATCGTCTCCTCGGCGTCGATCTACGGCGGCAGCCACAATCTGTTCACCCATACCCTGCCGCGCTTCGGCATCGCGACGACCTATGTCGATCCGCGCGATCCGGCCGCGTTCGAGGCGGCGATCCGGCCCGAGACCCGGCTGGTCTTCGGCGAGACCCTGGGCAATCCGGGGCTGGAGGTGATGGACCTTCCCCGGATCGCCGAAATCGCGCACGCGGCGGGCATCCCGGTGCTGATCGACAACACCTTCGCCTCGCCCGCTTTGTTCAGACCGTTCGACCACGGCGCCGACCTGGTGCTGCACTCGGCGACCAAGTTTCTCGGCGGGCACGGCGTCGCGATCGGCGGCGTGCTGGTCGACGGCGGCACCTTCGACTGGCAGGCATCGGGCAAGTTTCCCACGCTCACCGAGCCCTATGCCGGCTATCACGGCATCAACTTCTCCGAGGAGTTCGGCCCGGGCGCCTTCGTCATGCGGGCGCGCGCGGAGGGGCTCCGCGATTTCGGCGCCTCGATGAGCCCGGCCAACGCCTTCTACCTGATCCAGGGGGTGGAGACGCTGCCGGTCAGGATGGCGCGCCATGTCGAGAACGCGCGCAGGATCGTCGCCTTCCTCGACGGAAACGGGGCGGTGTCCTGGGTGGGCTGGCCCGAGCTCGACAGCCACCCCGACCGCGAACTCGCCCGGCGCCTGCTGCCGAAGGGCTGCGGCGCGGTTTTCTCCTTCGAGATCGGCGGCGGGCGCGAGGCGGGCCGCGTCTTTATCGAGCGGCTCAGGCTGTTCTCCCATCTCGCCAATGTCGGCGACGCCAAGTCGCTGGTCATCCATCCGGCCTCGACCACGCACCAGCAGATGGACGCGGCGGCGCTGAAGGCGGCCGGGATCGGGGAAGGCCTGGTGCGGCTTTCGGTCGGGCTGGAAGACCCCGACGATTTGATCGAGGACCTCGACCAGGCGCTCAGGGCGGCGCGCGCCGCGGCCCCCCGCGCGGCGGAGTAGCGGGATGGAATTCGCCGTCGACGGGCTGAGAACGTTCGCGGCGACCGGTGGACGGCCCTTCGATCCCGCGCGGCCCGCGATCCTGTTCGTCCACGGCGCGGCCAACGACCATTCCGTCTGGCACCTGCCGGCGCGCCACTTCGCCCATCACGGATATTCGGTGGCGGCCGTCGACCTGCCGGGCCACGGCCGGTCGGAAGGCGAGCCCCCGGCGACCGTCGGGGAGATGGCGGCTTGGCTCGGCCGCGCGCGCGCGGCGCTCGGGCTGGAGCGCGCGGTGCTGGCGGGCCACAGCATGGGATCGCTGATCGTCCTTCGCGCGGCGGCGGACGACCCGGGAGCGACGAAGAAGCTGATCCTGCTGGGCCCGGCAGCCGCGATGCCGGTGCATGACGACCTGCTCGACGCGGCGCGGCGCAACGACCATAAGGCGATCGAACTGATCACCTATTGGGGCCTGAGCGCCGCGTCGCAGATCGGCGGCCACCGGAGCCCGGGGCTCTGGATGAACGGCGGCGGGCAGCGCCTGCTGGAGCGCGCCGACGACGGCGTGCTGGCGGCGGGCCTCGCCGCCTGCGCGGCGTTCGCGGACGGCGAAGCGCTGGCCAGCGCGATCGAGGCGGAAACGCTCCTGATTCTCGGCGAGCGCGACATGATGACCCCGATGAAGGGCGGCATCGCCCTCGCCCGCACGATCCCCAACGCACGCGAGGTCGTGCTTGCCGGCTGCGGTCACATGATGCTCGCCGAACGGCCCAACGAAACGCTGGACGCGATGCGGGATTTCCTCCTCCCGGCCGCGCTATAACGGGCCATGGACTTCACCCTGCCCCCCGAGCTCGACGATTACCGCCGCCGCGTCCGCGCCTTCGTCGAAGAGCACATCCTGCCGCTGGAGAAGGATCCGGCGAACGCCGACGCGCACGAGAATTTGCGCGAGGACGTGCTGGACGCGGTGCGGGAAAAGACGAAAGCAGAGGGTCTCTGGGCGCTCCAGATGCCGAAATCGCGCGGCGGGCAGGGCCTGCCCGTCGTGGGCATGGCGGCCTGCTACGAGGAGATGAACCGCTCGATCTACGGTCCGGTCTGCTTCAACTGCGCCGCCCCCGACGACGGCAACATGATGGTGCTGGAGAAGGTCGCGACCGAGGCGCAGAAGGAGCGCTGGCTGCAGCCCATCGTCGACGGCAAGGTAAGGTCGTCCTTCGCGATGACCGAGCCGATGCCGGGCTCGGGCTCCGACCCGTCGGCCATGCTGACCGTGGCCGCGAAGAAGGGCGACCGCTGGGTGATCGACGGGCACAAGTGGTTCATCACGGGCGCCGAATCCGCGCGGCACTTCATCTTGATCGCGCGGACTTCCGGCGACCGCAGGCGCGGCCTCTCGGCCTTCCTGTTCGATGCGGACCAGCCCGGCTTCGAGATCGTCCGGCGCATCCCGATCATGGGGCCGGAAGAGCATGGCGGGCACTGCGAGGTCCGGTTCGACGGCATGGAGATACCCGACGAGAACCGCCTGATGGAGGTTGGCGACGGGCTCAAGCTCACCCAGATCCGGCTGGGCACGGCGCGGCTCACGCACTGCATGCGTTGGACCGGGATGGCCAAGCGGGCGCTGGAAGAGACCTTCGACTATGTCCGCGAGCGCGAGAGCTTCGGTTCCAGCCTCGCCGGCCACGAGGGCGTGCAGTGGATGCTGGGCGAGGCGGCGATGCAGGTCGATGTCGGGCGCCTGCTCACCATGCGGGCGGCGGCGCGGCTGGATGCCGGCGATTTCGCGCGCAAGGAGGTCTCGATGGCGAAGGTCGTGGTCTCCGAGGCCCTGCACAACGCCATCGACACGGCGATCCAGCTTCTCGGGGCGCGCGGCTACTCCCGGGACACCAAGCTCGAATGGATGTACCGCTACGCGCGGCAGGCCCGGCTGGTCGACGGGGCGTCCGAGGTGCACAAGATGGTGCTGTCCCGCTTCCTGCTCGAAGAGGGAGTCGATTTCTGGAGCTGGCCGTGAGCGAGTCCCTGGCCGCGTTCATCCGGGAGAAAGCGGGCGCGGACGCCGTCGACATCGTCAACGAGGAGCGCCTGACCGGCGGCGCGATCCAGGAGAACAGGGCGCTCGACGTCGAGATCGCCGGAGGCCCTCACGCCGGCCGGCACGCGCTGGTGCTCCGGACCGAGGCCGGGTCTTCCGTACCGCTGAGCCAGCCCGTCGCCAACCAGTTCGCCTGTCTGAAGCTCGCCCGGTCCGTGGGCATGACGGTGCCGGAACCGCTCTGGCGGTCAGACGATCCGGGGATAGTCGGCGCGCCCTTCTGCCTGATGCGCCGCGTTCCGGGGACGGCGCTCGGCAACCGCGTCGTGCGCCTGGGCCCCAACCCGGCGCTCGCCGAACGGCTGGGGCGCGAGCTCGCCCGGCTTCACACCATCGTCCCGGGCGGCGACGCGCCCGCCTTCCTCGGCCCGCCGCCGGACGACCCGGCAACGGACGCCATCGCGCTCTATCGCGGGTTTCTCGACGCCGAGCCGATGCCGCACCCGGCGATCGAATGGGGCCTCAGGTGGCTTGAGACGCATCCGGTCCCGCCGGGCGAGATCGTGCTGTGCCATCACGATTTCCGCACCGGAAACTACATGGTGGAGGACGGCGGCCTGACCGGCATCCTCGACTGGGAATTCGCCGGCTGGGCCGATCCTATGGAGGATGTCGCCTGGTTCTGCGCGAAGTGCTGGCGTTTCGGGGCGAATGGGCTCGAGGCCGGCGGCATCGCCGACCGCGCGCCTTTCTATGCCGGCTACGAGGCCGAAAGCGGGCGGCGGGTCGACCCGGCGAAGATCCGTTTCTACGAGGTCATGGCCCACGTCCGCTGGGCGGTGATCGCGCTCCATCAATGCGGGCGCCATTTGTCGGGCGCCGAGCCGGACCTGGAGCTCGCGCTGATCGGCCGCCGCCTCCCCGAGCTCGAGCACGAAATCCTCTCCCTGACCGCGCCGGAACGGGACGATGCGTGACAGGCCCGATATCCGCGACCTGCTGGAAACCGCGCGCGGGACGCTGATGGAGACGCTGCTCCCCAACCTGCCGGCGGAGCACCGCTACCGCGCCCATCTGGTGGGGGCCGCGATGGCGACCGCGGCGCGCGAGCTCGCCGCCGGGGACGGGCCAGAAGAGGCGGAACGGGCGGCGCTCGCAGGGCTGCTCGGCGAGGACGGCGACCTCGAAGCGCTCAACCGCGCCTTCGCGGCCGGGCTGCGCGCGGGCGCCTTCGACGGAAGCGAAGAGGCCTACGCCCTCCTCACCCGCGGAAACGCCGCCAGGCTCGCCGAATGCAACCCGGGATACGAGACGGGGTAGGCTGGAGCGATATCCGACCGGGCTCGAGCGCAGCCGGGTGTCAGGGGGCTTTGCCTGCCCATGCGGCTCCGGGATCCCCCTCACCCCGGCCCTCTCCCCGGCGGGGAGAGGGAGACTTGCGGCGTCGACTCCGCTTTACTTTCTCCCCTCCCGCTTGCGGGAGGGGCCGGGGGAGGGCAGGCCGGCTAACGCCGCTCACGCCGGCCGGTAGTGGATCACCCGCATCGGCGTGGGGTTGAAGTTGTTGCACTTGTTGCGTTCCTGCGGGCAGTTCGACATGCCGACCAGCACGTCCATCTCGGCGGTGAAGTCCACGTAATCGCCCGCCTTCGAGCTCGGCAGCTCGATGGTGAAGGTGCCGTCCTCCTGGATCGGGCAGTTCATGAAGACGTTGATGTTGTAGGGGATCTGCTTCCATTCGATGCCCCAGGGCGCGAGCGCGGCCGCGAAATTGTCGCGGCAGTTGGGGGTGTCCTTGACGCCGTAGCGGACCTCGTTGGTGAAACGCGAGCAGGCGCCCGCGATGATGTCGTGCGTGCCGTTGGTGTCGGCGGTCATCGTCATCAGCGCGCCGGCCTCGTCGGAATAGAGCGTGTAGCCGACGCCGGGGAACACCTGCCGGTTGAGCAGCAGCGTGTTGTGCGGCGAGAGCTTCTCCTCCAGGCGGTGCAGGTTGAAGCAGAGGAAATCGGCCACCTGCTGACCTTCCACGTCGACGATGCGGTAGACCTCGCCCTTCCTGACCTCGCACGCGTGATTGCCGCGCGCTTCGATCGTCCTGTCCTCGATCACGGTCCCCGGGACGGTGGCGGCGTCGGTGCTCATGTCTGCCTCCCTGGCGATGGCGGATGCCGGAGCGTGGCACGGTTCGGCACCGCGTCCAACCGCCTCGATCGGGGGAATCGGGAAGCCGCGGGCCGCCGGGATCGACGATGGGGAGCGCTTCAGTTCACGGCGCGGCGGAGCAGGTGTCCGGGCATCGGATCGTCCGCGCCGAGCAGGGTCTCGTTGTCGCGGCGCACGACGGTTCCGTTGACCACCACGGCGCGGACGCCGGTCGGGATCGAGATCAGCCGGTCGGCGCCGGCCGGCAGGTCGTGGACCCGTTCGAGCGGCCCCGGCCCGACGGTCTCCGGGTCGAACACCACCACATCGCCGGCCCAGCCGGGGGCCAGCCGTCCCCGTCCGGCGAGGCCGAAGATCGCGGCCGGACGGGTGCACAGATGCTCGATCGCCTGTTCGAGCGTGAGAGCGCCCTTGTCCCGAACCCACCGCCCGAGGAGGTGGGTCGAGAAGCAGGCGTCGCAAAGCTGGCTCGCGTGCGCGCCCGCGTCGGAGAGCCCGAGCACGGTGAACGGCTCGGTCAGCAGCGCGGCGATCGCGCCCTCGTTGGTGTTCGCGAGGGGGATGCGAAACCGGGTGTCCAGGCGGGAGGAGACCGCGAGGTCGAAAGTCAGGTCGAGCGGGTCGACGCCCTGCTCGGCGGCGGCCTCGGGCACGTTCCGTCCCTCGAGCTCCGGCCGTTCGGCGCAGGCCGAGACCTCGAGGCTCTCGAGCGCCATGACCAGCGCCCAGGTCTGCGGCTCTGTCGCCGCGCCCTCGGCGAGCTCGCGCTTGACCGCCGTGCGGAAGGCCGGGTCGGCGAGAATCCGCCGCTTGCCGTCCGCGTCCGCCGCGGTCGCCGGCTTAAACGAATCGAGCCGGTCGAACGGGAACGGCGCGGCGAACTGGAACTCCATCGTCAGCGGCCGGCACGAGACCTGCGGGTAGATGGGCAGCCGGTCGGCGTGCTGCCGCGCCGCCTGCTCGCGATGCCGCTCGTGCAGCGAGTCGTCGCCGATACGAGTCAGGAGGGCGGTCCAGGTGACCGTGCCGGCCGCGCGGGCAAGCTTCTCGAAGGCCGCGAAGTTGGGCTCGATCCCGTTGGTGAGCTGCACGACGCCGCCGCCGTTCCGGCCGACGGCCTCGGCCAGCGGAATCGTCTCCGACGCCATGTCCGCGAGGCGGCTCGGCACCGGCTTGCCGGCGAAGCCGACATGCAGCCGCGAGGTCGAGCTCGAGAAGCCGAGCGCCCCCACGGCGACCGCTTCGCCGACGATCCGGGCCATCGCCTCGACCTCGTCGGGACGCGCGGGCCGCTCGGTCGAGTCGAGCCCCATCACGTCGAGCCGCACCGCCGAGTGGCCCACCATCGCGCCGACATTGACCGCGGTGCCGCGCGCCTCGATGGCGTCGAGATACTCCGGGAAGCTCTCGAACGGCCACCCGTCGAGCCCTTCCTCGAGCGCCGCGAGGCTCATGCCTTCGACGTTCTCGAGCGTCTGCATGAGCAGAAGGCGATTGCCGGGCTTCGCCGGCGCCACGCCGAATCCGCAATTGCCCATGACCACGCTCGTCACGCCGTGCCACGGCGAGATGGTCAGCATGTGGTCCCACATCACCTGGGCGTCGTAGTGGGAATGAATGTCGATGAAGCCGGGCGCGACCACGCACCCCTCCGCGTCGATGGTCCGCGCGGCGGACCCCGATACCGCGCCGACCGCCGCGATACGGCCGTCGCGGAGCGCCACGTCGCCCTGGAAGCGCTCGGCGCCGCTGCCGTCGATGACCGTCCCGCCGACGATCCTGAGATCGTAGTCCATGGCGTTTCTCCGTTCCGCGGGCCGCTCGCGATCCGCCCGCCGACTATCGCCCCGATGCATGAGGTGGCGTCGCAAAATCGGACAGGTCGTCAAGGTGTATTCCGCCGTGTGACGGAGGAATGCGGATGAGCAAGCGACGCAGGTTTTCGGGGGAGCTGAAGGCGAAGATAGCCTTGGAGGCGCTACGGGGTGATCGGACGCTTCAGGAGATTGCCTCGAAGCACCAGGTGCATCCGAACCAGGTGGGTGTGTGGAAGCGCCAGGCGATGGAGGGTCTGGGGGAGGTCTTTTCCGGTGGAGGTGAGCGCCGGGCGCGGGATCACGAGAGCGAGGTCCGGGCTCTTCACGCCAAGATCGGGGAGTTGATCGTAGAGCGTGATTTTTTGTCACGCGGGTCCGGTCGCTGAGCCGGTCCGGGAGACGGGCGATGGTTGTGCGGGGCCACCCGTCGTTGAGCCTGACCCGGCAATGCCGTCTGCTGTCGATCGGGCGCTCGTCGCTCTATGACCGGCCGAAGGGGGAGAGCGCGGAGACGCTGGCTCTGATGCGCCGGATCGACGCGCTGTTCCTCAAGTATCCGTTCTACGGCGCCCGCCAGATGGTTCGGCATCTGCGCCGCGAGGGGGTGCGGATCGGGCGGCGGCGGGCCGCTCGCCTGATGCGCCTGCTTGGTCTTCAGGCGGTCTATCGGGCGCCGCGGACCAGTGCGCCGCACCTCGGGCACCGGGTTTATCCATATCTGCTGCGGGGTCTGGCGATCGAGCGGCCGAACCATGTGTGGTGCGCCGACATCACCTACATCCCGGTGCGGCGCGGCTTCCTCTACCTGGTGGCGATCATGGACTGGGCGAGCCGCTGCGTCCTGGCCTGGCGGCTGTCGAACACGCTGGACGCGGGGTTCTGTGTCGAGGCTCTCGACGAAGCCCTGGCGCGCCATGGCACCCCGCAGATCTTCAACACCGACCAGGGCAGCCAGTTCACCGGCTTCGCCTTCACCGCGCGCCTGCGGGAGGCCGGTATCCGCATCTCGATGGACGGCCGCGGCCGGTGCATGGACAACATCTTCATCGAGCGGCTGTGGCGCTCGCTCAAATACGAGGCGGTCTACCTGCACGAGATCGCCGACGGCTTCGCAGCCCGGCGCGTCATCGGCCAGTGGATCGGCTTCTACAACACCGAGAGACCGCACTCGGCACTCGGCGGGCGGACGCCGGCCGAGGCCTACCGGGGCGACACGCCTGTGGATATGATGGACAAGCCGCTTCGCGCCTTGACCACATACCCACAGGCGCAACAGCAGCAGCAGAAAGATCGATCCAAGAGGATTCTGGCGGCACAAACTTCAACCGGAATACACCTTGAAAACGCCGTCAGCCTGTCCGACAAACCGACGCCACCTCAGCAACCGGCGAACGCATTACAATAAACCACTCGATCGGTACACTGGACCCGCCGCCGACAATCGGTCCCGGGAGGAAACTTGTGGCAGCGAAAGGATATGAAAGCCGGCAAAACCTCGAGATGCACCATTGGCCCGAACTGCGGGAGAAGGTGAACGATCTCTTGAGGCTCGTCTTTCCGAGCCGCGGCATCGACGGGGAGCTGAAACAGCTGATCTTCACCGCCGCGAGCCTGGCAAGCGGATGCCTGCATTGCCAGTCCCATGGCTCCTACCACCTCCACAAGCTCGGAGTCGCGGACGAGAAAATCCAGGCGCTCTGGAGCTATCGGACCTCGCCCGAGTTCTCGGATGCCGAGCGGGCGGCCCTCGATCTGGCCTTCGCGGCGGGCGTCTCGCCGAACGTCGTCGAACCGGAGAACTACGTCGAGCTGCGGAAGCACTATTCGAACGAGCAGATCATCGAGATCTTGGCGGTGATCGCGGCGGGCGGCTTTTTGAACCGCTGGAACGATACCATCGCGACGGTCACCGACCAGGAATCGATCGACTTCGCCGAGCGCGTGCTGCGCCCCGTTGGCTGGAACTCGGGGAAACACACCGGGGCCGCGGAAGAACAGCGAAAGGGGCACCCGATCACGCTCGGCTATATCGACAAGTAGAGCCCGGGAGGCTCCCCCCTCACCCTGACCCTCTCCCCGCGGGGGAGAGGGAACGCGCCTGTCCGCTCCTCGCCAGCTTCTCCCCTCCCGCTTGCGGGAGCGGCCGGGGGAGGGCGGCGGCGCGTTGCCGCCGCCTATCGCTCGTCGGGGTAGTGCCTGAAGGTGTTGGCCGACGAACGGTAGCCGTTTATCCCGAATTCCGCCCGGATCTCCTTGGAATTCCGCAGCATCCTCAGCTCCGACGGAATGCCGGTGCCGTTGGCGATCCGGTCGTTCTTGGTGAAGGTCGCGGCGATGGCCGCCGCCGCCGGCACCGCCGCCGGCCCCAGCGAGTCGGCGAGATTCTGCCGCGCCCGGTCCAGCGCGGCCCGGTCGGGACCGATGGCGGCGTCGGCGAAGGCCAGGATTTCCCTGCCGCCGGGCACCCCGCTGTCCCGATCCGGGTCGAACAGCGCCACCAAATCGACTTCGAGGCCGGTCTTGCGTCCACTCTCACGGAGGAACCAGGCATGGCCCGCCGTTCAGTAGAAGCACTCGTTGAGGGCGGATACCCGCCCCGCGATCAGCTCGACCTGGGCGCGGGTGAACCCCTCGTGATGCTGATAATCCGCGACAAAAACGTTCTTCATCGGCAGGTATTGAACTTCTTCCAGCTCGAGATGCCGCCGCAACTCGTCCGGCACCAGGCTGAGGGAGCGGATGATGTAGGGTCGATAGTCCTCGCCATAAATCTCCGCGGCTTCCTCGCCGCCCTCGGGGAGATTCGGAACCGTCGGCACCCAGGCCATTTCCTTCTTTGCGACCCGGGGGCGGACCCGCGACGGCCGGCCCTCGCGCGCGGCCGGCAGGGGGCGCAGGGGAACGCCGATGCCGCGGGCGAACACGTCCATGTCGGTCAGGCGCGACACGATGCCGACGACCTCGACATACTCCTCGTCGCTCAGGCCGCCGTTCCTCGCCTCTTCGTATGAGTCCTCGAGGAAGTCCTTGGGCGCGACCGCCAGTTGCCGGACCGTCGTGCAAACCGCGTCGGGCAGCTCGACATCGCTCAGCGGGCCGGTGTCTTCCGGTTTTTCCTGCGTGCCCGCGTCATAACACGCCTGGCGAACCTCTCTCGCGATCGCCAGGCGCTGGGCGCCGGTGCCCCAGGTGCCGGGGTCGGCCAGCTGATCCAGATGTTTGGCGTGGACGGCGTCGAGATCCTCCCGTACCGGGTATTGCGAATCTGCGTAGAGGGTCATTGTCCTGGATCTCCCGTGCCGCTGCCGGATCGTCACGCGGTATTCGCCGCGCCCGCGATCGTCGGATCGGTCACCGCATAAGTCGCCTGGTTGCGCCATTCGAAGACGGCCTTTTCGAACTGCGGCCGCCGGGATATGCGCTCATACCATTCCTGGATGTTGGGGTATCTGCCGAAGTCGAAGCCGCCGGCCAACAGAGTCGTTACGGTCGGCGACCACGAGATGTCGGCCAGGGTGTACGAGGCGCCGACCAGCCAGCCGCCGTCCGCGATCGCCTGCTCCTGTTTTACGAAGGATTCGTCGAGCAGGGCAGCGGCCGCATCGGCGTCGGCTTCGGAAAAGCTCTTTCCCTCGCTGTGTTTACCGTGAAACGCCAGCAGCTCGGGGTCGCTCTGCAGCTTGCTGTAGAGCGCGAGCTCTTCGTCGGTCTTCTCCAGAAGCGCCGCGTTCAGCTTGTAGTACTGAAAGGTCTTGATTCCCGGTATGTGAAGGTCGCCGGACATTTTCAGCCAATAGTCGATTTCGGATTGACGGTCCGGCGAAACCGCTCGAAATCCCGGCTCCGGAAATGTCTCTTCGAGATAGAGCAGAATGTCGTTCGATTCGGTAATTACCGTGCCGTCATGCACCAATGCGGGGACCACGCCCTTGGGATTGATCCCGAAATACTCTTCCGAGATGTTTTCCTTTTTGCCGAGATCGATGTGATGGCTCGTCCAGTCGAGTTCTTTTTCTTCCAGCAGCAATCGGACACGCGCCGAGCAGTTCGAGCGGTTGGCGTGATAGAGGTGAATACCCCTCAATTCGAGAACCGACTCGTTGGCGGGAACGACAACAACCATAATCCGCGTCCTGTTCCGCGATTCCGAACGAATGCGGAATTCGGCAAATCTCTCCAGCAGGCATTAGGACAGGGGAGCGCGACCTTGTCAAGGATGACTCGCGCGGTAGAATGTTGACGGTTCCGTCCGGTGACGGCGAGAGGATATCGAAATGCTCGAACTCTACTATCTGAAAGAAGCGGATTCCGTATGTTCGAACCGGGCGGTTATTACGCTCATCGAAAAAGGGATCGAGGACTGGACACCGCATTATATTCATCTGCTCGATGAAGATCACTTCGACGAAAACTACCTCGCGATCAATCCGAAGGCCGTCGTTCCGACACTCGTTCACGACGGCAACCCGATCCGCGAATCCTCGATCATTTGCGACTACATCGACGAATTGAAACCGGAACCGGCCCTCAAACCGGCCGGCCTCCTCCAGCGGACCTATATGCGCGAGTGGATCAAGGATTCGGATGAAATCGGGTTTCCGGGAGTCGCTGCATTAAATTTTGTGACGCGATTTCGCTCGGCGATCGACGTCGGGAAGCTGGAAAGCCGGTGGAAAAAGCAACCCGATCTCGAGAAAACGCTGCGCCAACAATCGGTCATCAAGGACGGCATGGATTCGGAGTGGGTGCTGCGCGGACTGGTCGGGTGGGACCGGATTTTCGACAAAATGGAAACGACACTGTCCGACGATCGACCCTGGATCATGGGCGACCGGTTCACGCTCGTGGAATGCTGTTATGCGCCGCTGATCAAGGTGCTGGATATGATCAAGTGGCTGGACATATGGTTCGAGTTCCGGCCCAACGTCTCTCGATGGTGGCAGGCGCTGGGCAATCGTCCGAGCGTCCTCGGGCTCGACGAATATGAGGGGCACACCGCCGACCCGACCTCGGATCATGCGAAAGCCGGGCTGGCGCTGGTCGACGAAGCCCGGGATCGTCTGACCGCCTACAAGAAGTCGCGTGCCCAGCAGTCCGGGGATGCCGGTTGAATCAAGTCTGTTGGCGGCAGCGGAAGTATTGCAACGGGTCGTTGCCGCATTCCTGGAAGGGAAGCTCGGAAGGCGGATCGCCGTTTACGCTAACGTCGTCATGGCAATATTCGCGTTGAGATCGCGTTGCGGCTAGCCGATTAACCTCAAGCAAAACAAAGGGTTGCAACGGATCGGACGGGAGCCTCGATCGAATGGCGGTCTCGGGGGTCGCGGAAGCGTCCGGGACGTCCGCAACCACCAACGGTGCCAGACCGTCCCGAACGATTCTAACGTGCCAGGGACCCCGGAACCCGGGGTCCCTGGCCTCATTGGTATGGATCGCTGTGAACGATATCCGAACCGGAGACGATCACCCGCGAGCATCGAGATAGTTGACCAGGTCCCGTAAATTCCGGAACTCCGCAACGTCCTCGGCGCGCATTTCCACGTTGAACGCCTCTCCGACCTCCTTGACGAATCTCACCGCGTCCATCGACGAGACTCCCGAATCCCCCAATCCGACATCGAAATCCGGATCACGGTCCGCATCCAGATGTTGACGAAACAGCTCCCTGACGCGGTTTTCTGTAGCTGACATGTAGATGGTCCTCCAGGTTCAGTAGGGTACAGACGCAAGTGACGGTTAGGCGCTTGGAGTGTTGGTCCCAGGTTCAAGGCATGACAATACCCCGGCTAACATTGCGCTACGAAACGCAGCGGGTCGCAGGCGTGGACCGACTCCCGCCGCTTGTAGAACTCGACGAGGGTAGCGATCTCGACCAGCGACAACGACATCAGGTAGAGTCGGCGTGCTTCGGTCGGCATGTCGCCGCCGAAATCATCTTCCAGATAGGCGAGGATATCGTCGATCCGCAGTATCATCGCATCGTAGAAAGCGCGGATTTCGTCCATCGAGGCCGCCGCCCTCTTCTCGGTCCGGGCGCGCTCCGGCTCCAGCGCCCAGTCCGCAAACGGGGCCAACTCCCCGAATGCATCGGGCAATAGCGGCTCATTCATCGCCTGCTCCCCGCCGCCTTCCGGCCGGACCGGTCATGCGCATCGACCGTAACCGGCATAATCGCCCAGGACCTTGTGGAAATGGCGGATCGGCAGTTCGTCGTCCTGCAGGATGAGATGGCTCCGCACACGGGAGGCAATGCCCGCATGGATGCTTTCGTGTGCCAGCGTATCCTCCTGAAGCGTATCCCGAATGAAGCACTTGAAGAATTCCTGCTGGAGCCGTTCGCGCCGGGTTGCGGGCGCACTGAAGTGCATCCGAATCTCCCAGATCGTCCGGTCGACCGCGATCGGCCACAACATGTACGTGATGCACCCCATCCAGCGACCGACCCTGAACAGCGAAAGAATGCCGTTCGGAAAGAGCAGATAGTGGTCCAGGTCGCCAATCATGTTCGGAACCTGGAGAGCCCCGGCGGTGTCGCCTCCGTAAAAGAGTGCGATTTTCAGCGGTGTCAGTTTTTGGAAGGACTGGTAATCGCATGACCAGAAGCTGTGATAGTCGTAGAGAATAACCTCCTTGAAGTAGCAATTCCCGGTGTCGTCCTTCGCGAACGACTGGCCAAGCGTCCGGCTATGCTGGTACGGCAAATGGTACACCTCGTTCTGGGCGTCGAGCATGACCTTCCAGTTGGCGCGCTCCTCCACCCTGTAGACCTGCGACAGTTTCATTTGGTGGAACGGGCAGCCGTCGAGCCGGTCGGCGACGCCGCCGAGATAGTCCCGCAGCGTCTCGGCGGGGTCGGGGGCCAGATGAACGAAGATGAAGCCCTGCCAGATGTCCGTATCGACCAGCGTCAGGCCGTGATCCCGCCGGTCCAGGCCGAAGAAATTCTCTTCGTTCGGGACGGCGACCAGTTCGCCCGTGTCGCTGTACCCCCAGTTGTGGAGGCGGCAGAAGAGCGCGCCGCGGCAGGAGCCCCGTTCGTCTGCCACCAGCCGGTTGCTGCGATGGGAGCAGACATTGTGAAAGCCGCGCACGACGCCGTCGGAGCCCCGGATGACCAGTACGGAAGCGTTGCAAATGGCGATATCTCGGACGAAATAGTCGCCCGCATGGGGTATTTCGTCGACACGGCCGACCTGGAGCCATGACCTGCGGAAGACCCGCTCGCGCTCAAGCGCGAAATGCTCTTCGGAAACGTAGGGCTCGGTGGGCAGTGGATGTGTGCCCAAATCCGGATACTTTGCAGACCATGTCCCTTGCCGCATAGCTATCCCCGTTCCCCGGTCTTCCGACGGTCGCGGCACATCGCCCGTCCGTTGTTGCCCGTACGGCGATCGCAAGTCGCATTGCGGAGGAGCCTAGATCAGCCGCGCATGCCCGTGCGTCCCCAAGGTTGGGGAGATTTTGCGGTTTTTTCTTCGTGTGTTTTTCTTCGTATTGCGCAATCTCCTCCCCGGTTGCAGAATGGGGGAGGAAAAATGACCCGTTATCAAAGAGTTAGCATCGCAGGTGCGGAGGCTCGCGTCGGCCCGCACCGGGACGGACGGGGAGGAGGCGATGCTGGAACCGACCGGTGAGGAGATCGCGGGGCTGATCCGGCCCGGGCGGGTGCACCGCCGGGTCTATGCCGACCCGGCGATCTTCGAGATCGAGATGGCGCGCATCTTCGGCCGCGCCTGGATCTATGTCGGGCACGAGAGCCAGGTGAAGGCGGCGGGCGATTTCGTCCGGACCCGGATCGGCCGGCGGCCGATGGTGATGGTCCGCCACGAAGACGGCTCGATCCGCGTCATCCACAACCAGTGCGCCCATCGCGGCGCGATGGTGGTGGCGAAGGACAGCGGCAACGCGAAGCGGTTCGAGTGCTGCTACCACGGCTGGACCTACGGCACCGACGGCAGGCTGATCCACGTGCCGCTCAGGCACGGCTATCCCGCCCATTTCGATCCGGACGACCCGGGGACCGCGATGGTCGCGGCGCCGCGCGTCGTGAGCTATCGCGGCTTCGTCTTCGCCTCGCTCGCCGCGGACGGGCCTTCGCTGGCGGATTTCCTGGGCTACATGACGACCTCGTTCGACGACATGATCGACCGCGCGCCGGACGACGAGATCGAAGCCGCGGGCGGCGTGTTCAAGCATGCCTATGACGGCAACTGGAAGCTCTACCTGGAGAATCTGTGCGACGCGGCGCACCCGATCTTCGTCCACCGCTCCTCGATCGACGCCGCGCGGGCGCAGGACGACACCGCGCATACGACGGGCGCGGGCGAGATCGCCGTCCGCCAGATGCGCCAGAACGGCGCGCCGCACGAGTTCTGGCGCGAGCAGGTGGGCATCTGGACCTACCCGGGCGGGCACGCCTTCCTCGGCGACTATCACGACGACGAAAAGCTGGTCGCGGCGAGCGGCGATCCGGCGTTCGCCAAATACCTCGCGGCGCTGGAGGCGAAGAAGGGGGCGGAAGAGACCAGACGCATCATGGAGGTGACGCGCTGGAACTCGAACGTCTGGCCCAACCTCTCCTTCATGAGCCAGTTCCGGCAGCTCCGCGTGGTCCACCCGGTGGCGGTCGACCGGACCGAGGTCCACACCTACGCGTTCCGCCTCAAGGGCGCGCCCGCGAGGATGTTCGAGGACACGGTCGCGTTCGCCAACGTGACCAACGGAACCGGCTCGCCGGTGCTCACCGACGATCTGGAGACCTACGGGAGGATCGGCGCCGGCGTCACCTCCGAGGGCGCGGAGTGGATCGAGATCGGTCGCGGCTACGAGACCGACCGCCCGGACGGCAAGGGCGGCGTCGAGGGCGTGGATTCGACCAGCGAGGTCTATATCCGGAACATGTACGAAGCTTGGCTCGGTTTCATGGCGGCGCCGTGACCGGGCTCGCCCCGCCGGAGATCGAGAGCTTCCTGATCGCCGAGGCCCGCCTGCTCGACGAGCGGCGCTGGGAGGACTGGCTCGCGCTGTTCACCGAGGACGGCTGGTACTGGGTGCCGCTCGAGGAGGGCCAGGCGAACCCGCGCGACACGGTCTCGCTGATCTACGACGACCGGCGCCTGCTCGAGACCCGCATCCGCCGCCTCGCCGAAGCCGCGCTGCACGCCCAGACGCCGGTCTCGCGCACCAGCCGCATCGTTGCGAACCCGACCGTCGAGGAGGAAGACGGGGGCGAGATTACGGTTCGCGCCAAGTTCGAGATGATCGAGTCCCGCCAGGACAACCGCAGGGTCTTCGCCGGCACCACCTGGCACCGGTTGGTGCGCGACGGGGAGGACGGCTTCAGGATCCGCTGGAAGAGGGTCGATCTGGTCGACTGCGACGCCGTCCACGACGGAATCAGCGTGCCGTTTTAGAGCCCGCCCTTCGATACGGCGCTTCGCGCCTACTCAGGGTGAGGAGGGGGTCTTAAAATACCAACAACTTCCCTCATCCCGAGTAGCGGCGAAGCCGCGTATCGAGGGACGCTTCGTGCTTGTGTCAGCGCCGCCCGAACAGGCGTTCGATATCGGCGAGCTTGAGCTCGATGTAGGTGGGCCGGCCGTGGTTGCACTGGCCGGACCCGGGCGTGGCTTCCATCTGGCGCAGGAGCGCGTTCATCTCTTCGGCGGTCAGGCGCCGCCCGGCGCGGACGCTGCCGTGGCAGGCCATCGTGGAGCACACCGCGTCGAGCCGCTCTTTCAGCGCGAGCCCGGTGCCGTGCTCGGCAAGCTCGTCGGCGAGATCGCGCACCAGCCCAGCCGCCTCGCTGACGCCGAGCAGCGCCGGCACCGCGCGGACGATCACCGCCTCCGGGCCGAAACGCTCGAGGACCAGGCCAAGCTCGGCAAGCTCCTCCGCCCGGCCGGCGACCCGGTCGGCGGCCGCTTCGCCGAGCTCGACCACCTCGGGGATCAAGAGTTCCTGGCGGTCCGCCCCGCCCGCGCCGACCGCCGCCTTGATGCGCTCGTAGACGATCCGCTCATGCGCGGCGTGCTGGTCGACGATGACGATTCCGTCCTCGGTCTGGGCGACGACATAGGTGCCGTGCAGCTGGGCGCGCGCGGCGCCGAGCGGATAGGACGGATCCTGCGGCGCGGATTCATTCGTCTCCGCCGCCGCGGCGGGCGCGAATCCTCCGGCGGCGGACCTTGGCGGCGCCTGAAACCGGGCGGCGGTCTCGGCGAGATGGGGCGTGATGGGCGCGGGCGAACCCGACCCGCGGCCGGGCTGGAACCTGCCGAGCGCGTAACCGGCGACCGTCGTCGAGGCGCGGTGTCCGGCACCGCCGAGCGCATGCTTCAGCGCGCCCACGATCAGCCCGCGAACGAGGCCTGAATCGCGGAATCGAACCTCGGTCTTGGCGGGGTGCACGTTGACGTCGACCAGCGTGTGCGGCACCTCCAGCCGCAGCACGATCAGGGGATGGCGGTCGCGGGCGAGAAGGTCGGTATAGGCCGCGCGGACCGCGCCCGAGAACAGCCGGTCCTGAACCGGGCGGCCGTTGACGAAGACGAACTGCGACTGGGCGTTGCCCCGGTTGAGCGTCGGAAGTCCCGCCCGGCCCGTGAGTCTCAGACCCTCGCGCTCGGCGTCGATGACGACGGAATTCTCCACGAAATCGGCGCCCATGACCTGGACCAGCCGCCCGGCATCCGCATCCAGCATGTCGCCGGTCCCGGCCTCGTAGCGAATGTGGGTCCAGTCCTCGCTCGCCAGCGTGAAGGCGATCCCCGGTTCGGCGAGGGCGAGCCGGCGCACCGCGTCGACCGCGTGTCGCAACTCGGACCGCGCCGATTTGAGGAACTTGAGCCGGGCCGGCGTCGCGTAGAAGAGGTCGCGCACCTCGACCCGCGTGCCCCCGGCGAGCGGAGCGGGCCGGACCTCGCCGATCGCCCCGCCCTCGACCGAGATCGCGCAGGCCTCGCTTGCGCCCTCGGCGCGGCTCGCGATGGAAAGGCGGCTGACCGAGCCGATCGAGGGCAGCGCCTCGCCGCGGAAGCCGAGCGTGCCGATCCGCGACAGATCGTCGTCGGGAAGCTTGGAGGTCGCGTGCCGCTCGACCGCGAGCGCGAGCTCGTCCGGGGCCATGCCGCGGCCGTCGTCGGAGACCGCGATCAGCGTCCGCCCGCCGTCGCGCAAGACGACGTCGATCCGACCGGCGCCGGCGTCGATCGCGTTCTCGACCAGCTCCTTGACCGCCGACGAGGGACGTTCCACGACCTCGCCGGCCGCGATCCGGTTGACCAGCGTCGGCGGCAGCCGGCGGATGGTCATCGGGCACCCGCCGGAGCGGTCGCCGCGAGATAGGAACGCGCCAGCACCTTCCCCTCCTCCACCGCGGGCTGGTCGAACGGATCGACGCCCAGCAGATGCGCGGCGATCACGGTTTCCAGCATATAGTGCATCATCAGCGCGCCCATCGCCCTTTCGTCGAGCTTCGGGAGCGAAATCACGCGTGCCGGCCGCCCCCGGCGCGCCAGCGTCTCGGCGGTCGCCCTTTGCTCGGCGTCCATCAGATCGCCAAGGGTCCGGTTCCGTATATAGGAAAGCCCGGGATCGTCGGCGAGGGCGGCGGGGATTCGCGCGCCCTGCCCGGCCCGGTCCAGCACGATCAGGGTGAACAGATTGTCCGCCGGCCCGTCGAGCCAGAGCTGCAGCTGGCTGTGCTGGTCGACGGTGCCGAGCGCGTCAATGGGCGTGATTCCGGTGCCGTCCTTGCCCAGGCTCTCCGCCCAGAGCTGGCGGAACCAGAGGACGAAAGGGGAAAGCGCGTCGGCGTAAGCCATCAGCACCGTCTGGGAAGCGCCGCGGGTGCGGAGAGCCGCGACGGCGAGCGCGGCCCCCCCGGCCGCCGGAACCGCGTCGGGCGCGGCGCCGGCGAGCACTGGGTCGAGAACGGACGCGGCGCCCTCCCTGACCGCCGGAGCATCCAGCCCCGCGATCATGGCGGGCAACAGCCCGGTCGCCGACAGCGCCGAGTAGCGCCCGCCGATGCCGGGATCGCAGTCGAGCACCGCCATGCGATGGGTCCCGGCGAGGCGCCTCAGCACGCTGTCTCCGGGCTGGGTCACGGCGGTCATGTGGGTGGAGGGGTCGATGCCGCGCCGCGCGAGGGCGTCGAGCACGGCGAGCGCCTGCGTTACGGTTTCCGCCGTCTCGCCGGATTTCGAGACGGCGAGCCAGCCGGTGCGCGGCAGGTCGAGCGCCACGAACAGCGCCGCGAACGTGTCGGGATCGACATTGTCCATGAAGCGGATCGCGGGAGTACCGGCCGGCGGTCCGAAACCGCGGTCGGCGAGGGCGCAGAGGGTGCGCGCGCCGAGGCTGGAGCCGCCGGTGCCGAGCACCGCGACGCGGTCGAATTCGGACCGGTAGCGCCGGGCGATCCGGGAGATCGTTTCGAGGTCGCCGCGCTCGCCGGGCAGGCGGAGCAGCGGCAGGCTGCCGTCGGCGTGCGCCTGCCGGATCCCGTCGAGGGCGGGCGCCGTGGCGGCCAGCACCGCCTCGAAATCGCCGCGGTCCACGCCGGAACGCCCGATGGCCTCGGCGAAGCAGGAGGTCAGATCCTGGGTATAGGGCATCGGGTCGTCATTACCGGAGGCGCGGCGCCGATCATAGTCCGTGTCCACGGCGGGAACACGGTCCGGGTTACCGTGTCGATTCGAGCCCCTGGGGATCGCCCACCACGACGATCGCGAGCTTGTCGGGCGAGAGCAGCCGGCGCGCGACCCGGCGGATATCCTCCTCGGTCACCGCGTCGATCAGCGCCGGCCGCCGGTCGATATAGTCGATGCCGAGCCGGTTCAGCTGGATGGCGACGAGCATGCCCGCGATGTTTCGGGTGGAATCGAGGCGCAGCGGGAACGATCCGTTGATGTAGCGCTTGGCCGCGGCGAGCTCGTCTGCATCGACACCGTCGCGCGCCATCCGCTCCCATTCGCCGCGCACGAGGCCAAGCGCCGTACCGACCTGCGCGTTGGCGGTGGCGAGCCGCCCGACGATCAGCCCGATGCGGCCGAGCGGATTGATGTAGCTGCCGACCGAGTAGACGAGCCCCCGTTTCTCGCGAATTTCCTCGTTGAGCCGGGATGTCCGCCCGCCGCCGAGAACGTGGTTCATCACGTAGAGGGCGTAGTAGTCGGGGTGGGCGCGCTTGAGCCCGACCTGCCCGAAGAAAACGACGCTTTGCGGAATGGTTTTCCGCACGATTTCCGTCATGCCGCCGGCCGGCGATGCCTTGGGGATGTCCGCCGGCGTGCCGGACGCCGGCAGCGCCCCGAATACCTCGTCGAGTCGCAGCGCCAACTCATCGGCAGAGATATCGCCGGCGACTCCGACGATCAGATTTTTCCGGACAAGACGCTCGCGGACGAAGCGTCTCAGGTCCGCGGCGGTAATCGCCGCCACGCCGTCTCGCGTTCCCACGAGCGGCCGGCCGAACGGGTGGTTTCCGAATACGAGTCGGCTCCAGGCACGGCGCGCGATCCGGTTCGGGCTGTCCTTGCCGCTCTCGATCCCGGCGAGAATCTGGCGGCGGATGCGTTCGACCGGCTTCTCGTCGAAGCGCGGGGCGGTCAGCGCCTTCTTCAGCAGGGCGAAGGCCCGCTCGCGGTGCTCGCTCAGGGTCCTGAGCGAGCCGTAGAAACGGCCCGAGCCCGCGTCGAAGCCAACCGAAGCGACGATATCGTCGAGAGCTTCCTGGAAGGCTTGCGCGTCCAGATCGTCCGCGCCCTCGTCGAGCAGGCCGGAGACCATGTTGGCGAGGCCCTCCCTGCCCTCGGCATCGAGCGCGCTGCCGCCCTTGAATGCGAGCCTGAGGCTGATCACCGGCACCGATCCGTCCTCGACAAGCCAGGCCTCGATCCCGCCGGGCGAGCGGACGCGCTGGATCCCGGTCGCCGCCGCGGGGGCGGCGACGGCGAGCGCAAGGAACAGGACTCCGATACGGGCTGGCCATTCCCTTCGCATCGACGGCGGCCCTAGCCAGGAGTCTCGGGCAGCAGAACGGCGGTGACCGAACGCCGCTCCACGAAGACCGCGCGCGCGGCGTCCTGCAACTCTGCCGCCGTCACCGCCCGGATCCGCTCGGGCCAGGCCTCCACGTCGGCGATCGTCTGGCCGGTCGTGAGCGCCCGGCCGATCACGCGAGGCGCGGCGCGCAGACCGTCGCGGGCGTAGATGGCGCTCGCCAGCATCGCCCGCCTGGTGCGCGCGAGCTCGGCCTCGGTGACCCCGTGTTCGACGACCCGTTCGATCTCTTCCTTCAACAACGCTTCGATCCTGACGATGTCGCCGCCCGCCAGCGCGGTCGCGGAAACCGAGAACTCGCCCATGTCGAGCGCGATCCCGAGATAGCCGGCGCCGGCGCCCGCCGCGGCCTTTTCCTCGATCACGAGGCGGCGATGGAGGCGGCTGGTGCTGCCGCCGCCGAGGATGTCGGACAGCAGGAGAAGCGGATAGGCGTGCCGGGTCTCGCCCGCGGCGTAGCTCGGCGCGCGCCAGGTTATCGAGACGCTCGGCACATGGACGCGCGGGTGCTTCATCGTGACCCGCTTGGCGGCGAGCTGGTCGGGCTCCACGGGGCGAACGCGCTCGGGCACCGGACGCCGCGGGACGGGCCCGTAGTGTTTTTCCGCGAGGCGGCGCACCCGGGCGGCGGTGGCGTCGCCGGCGACGATCAGGATCGCGTTGTTCGGCGCGTATTGCCGGCGGTAGAAGGCGAGCGCGTCTTCCGTCGTCAGCCCATCGATCTCCCGCTGCCAGCCGATGACCGGGATTCTGTAGGGATGGCGGAGATAGGTCACCGCGCGGCGGCGCTCGTAGAGCTGGGCGGCCGGGCTGTTGCCGGTGCGCTGCCGGCGCTCCTCCTGCACCACGCCCCGCTCGGGCGCCACCTTGTCGTCGGTCAGGCGAAGGTTGGCCATGCGGTCGGCCTCCATCCGCATGACCAGTTCGAGCCTGTCGCTCGCCACGCGCTGGACGTAGGCGGTGTAGTCCTGGCTCGTGAAGGCGTTGTCGGAACCGCCGTTCGCCGCGACGATCTTCGAGAACTGCCCGGACGGGACGGTCGGCGTTCCCTTGAACATCAGGTGTTCGAGAAAATGGGCGATGCCGGACTTCCCCGCCGGCTCGTCGGCGGCGCCCACCCTGTACCAGACTGTATGGACGACGATGGGGGCGCGCGCGTTCTCGACCACGACGACCTGGAGCCCGTTGTCGAGGGTGAAGGTCTCGGGGTTGAAGACGCCGGCCTGGACCGGGGTGCCCGCGACCGCCGCGCAGGACAGCGGCACGACGCCGAGCAGGCGGGCGAGCGAGACGGGGGACACGGTCAGGCGTCTACGGGGCACGGGGCGCACCCGGCGGCCCGAGGTCAGTTGGGGGCTTATATCGATTACTTGACGGCCGGCTGTCGGGCGCGGATCGGGGCCGGGGACGCCGTCGCGTCGCGGCGGGCATGGAAACCGCCCAGACTCCCCCCCGTCATGGTCGGCGAAGGCCGACCATGACGGGGAGGAACGGCCCGCCGGGACCCGAATGCGCCCCGGCGCTGCCCGGAACGCCTGTCAGCCCCGCTCCTGTCAAGTAATCGATATAAGCTCCGTCAGTTGAACAGGCCCTGGAGGAAGCCGCTCTCACGGCGTTCGATCGTCGGCGTGCTGCCGGAGGCGGGCGGCTTCCCGAGCGCCTGGTTGGACTGCAGTCGCTGCGACTCCTTCTTCGCATCGACCACTTCGCCGGGACGCTCGGGCTCGCGCCAGAACACGATCTTGTCGACGAATCCGGTCGCCGACTCGGCAAGCGCGGCGGACTCGGCATCGACCTTGCTCCGGATGCCGGGATCGGCCCCGCCGGCGCCCGCGCGCTGGAGGAGCGCGCTTTCCCCGGGCGAGGTGTTCCCGGCCGGCGCCGCGCCGGCGGAAGCGCTCCGCACCAGCGTTTGCCTCACCTCGTCCCTGATTTCGGCTTCCTGCGGCCGCCGGGCGCCGGGCGCCGGAGGACGAAGGTTGTAGTCCGGCGGCAAGGCCAGCGGCGCCCGGGTGACCACGGCGAACTCGTCGGGCGCCTTGTAGCCGAGCCCTATGCTCTGGCGCGCCTCTTCGCTGCACCCGGCGACTCCCGCCGCGGCAAGGACTCCCAGCAGCACGGGGATTTTGCCTGCCAACCTCATTCGAGACGCCTCATGCCTACTCTCCAGTGCGGTCCGACACGGTACGGTCAGTCCGCTTCCCGATCAAGCTTCCGTAGAGAACGATCGCCACGCCCACGGTGATCGCGCTGTCGGCCAGGTTGAACGCAGGCCAGTGATAGGCGCCGATGTGAAAATCGAGGAAATCGACCACGTGACCGAGCAGGATCCGGTCGACGAGGTTGCCCGCCGCGCCGCCCGCGATCAGCCCAAGTGCGAGGGTAAGCGGGCGTTCCCGGGTCCGCATCATCCAGACCAGCAGCCCCGCGATGACGACGGCGGTGAAACCGGACAGAAGCCATGGCCCCCAGGGCGAGTCGGTCTGGAACAGGCCGAAACTCGCACCCCGGTTATAGACCAGCACCAGGTCGAAGAACGGCGTCACGGTCAGCTTGTGGCCGACTCCCTGAAGCCACTGCAACATCGTCCACTTGGCGGCCTGATCGGCGAGCGCGACGGCGAGCGCGATCGACAGCCCCGCCCTCGGCATGGCGCGGGACACGGGACCTATTCGGCGGCCGCGCCGAACTGTCCCACCGCGTCGGCGCAGCGCCCGCAGATATCGGGGTAATCCGGCAGCGTGCCGACCTCGGGCAGCACCTTCCAGCAGCGCTCGCATTTCCGGCCGGACGCGAGCCGGACGATCACGCCGACGCCCGGGACCTCGGGCAGGGCGAAGGCGTCGGCCGGAACCGCGCCGGGGGTGACCGTCGCTTCGGAGGTGATGGCGATCTCGTCGAAAGCGACGCCTTCCAGGATTTCCGCCGTTTCCGGGCCGACGAAGATTTCCGGATGCGCCTGCAGGCTGGAACCGATGCGCTTTTCCGCCCGATCCCGTTCCAGCGCGCCGGTGACGACGCGGCGGACGGTGCGCACCGTCTCCCAGCGCGCGGCGATCTCGTCCGCCCGCCAGTCTTCGGGAATCTCGGGGAAGAGGCGAAGATGGACGCTGTCGGCATCGTCTCCGAAGCGCGCGAGCCACGCCTCTTCCGCGGTGAAGCAGAGAATGGGCGCGAGCCAGGCGGTCAGGCAGGAGAACAGCGCGTCGAGCACGGTACGCGCGGCCTGGCGGACCGGATCGTCTCGGCGGCCGCAATAGAGCGCGTCCTTGCGGATGTCGAAATAGAACGCCGACAGCTCGACCGCGCAGAAATTGTGCAGCGCGGTGAACAGCGGGTGGAAGTCGAAGTTTCCGAAGCCCCGTCGCACCTCGCCATCCAAGGCGTGCAGGCGATGCAGCACCCAGCGCTCCAGCTCCGGCATCGCCTCGGGCGGCATCCGCTCGCGCTCGTCGAAGTCGGCGAGGTTGCCCAGCATGTAGCGCAGCGTGTTGCGGATCCGCCGGTAGGCCTCGACGTTCTGGTCGATGATGTGCTCGCCGATCCTGAGATCGGCCGAGTAGTCGGAGGCGACCACCCAAAGGCGCAGAATGTCGGCGCCGAACTTCTCCATCACCTCCTGCGGGGCCACGACGTTGCCGAGCGATTTCGACATCTTCCGTCCCTGCTCGTCGAGCACGAAGCCGTGGGTGAGCACCGCCTCGTAGGGCGCGCGCCCCCGCGTACCGCAAGCCTCGAGCAGCGAGGAGTGGAACCAGCCGCGATGCTGGTCCGATCCTTCGAGATAGAGCGAGGCGGGCCAGACGAGATCGTCGCGCGTCTCCAGCGTAAAGCTGTGGCTCGCGCCGGAATCGAACCAGACGTCGAGGATGTCGGTGACCTGCTCGTAATCGGCGGGATCGCGGTCTTCGCCGAGAAAGCGTTCGGGCGGGCTTTCGAACCAGGCGTCCGCGCCCTCTTGCTCCACGGCCTCGACGACGCGCTCGAGCACGGTCTCGTCGCGCAGCGGCTCGCCGGTCTTCTTGTCGACGAACACCGTGATCGGCACCCCCCATGCGCGCTGGCGCGAGACGCACCAGTCGGGCCGCGCGGCAATCATGCCTTCGAGCCGGTTGCGCCCCGACTCGGGGTAGAACGCGGTGCGCGCGATCGCGTCGAGCGCCTTCTGCCGCAGCGCGTTCTCCGCCATGCCGATGAACCATTGCGGCGTGTTGCGGAAGATCAGCGGCTTCTTCGAGCGCCACGAGTGCGGATAGGCGTGCACCAGGGTGCCGCGCGCCATGAGCTTGCCGGCGGCCGCGATCGCGTCGGCGACCGCGCCGTCCACCTTGTAGACATGCTGGCCGGCGAACAGCGGCACGTGGTCGTAGAACAGGCCGTCGTCGCCGATGGTGCGCGGAACCTCGAGCCCGTGCGCCTGGCCGACCTCGAAGTCCTCGCTGCCGTGGCCAGGCGCGGTGTGGACGAGCCCGGTGCCCTGCTCGACGGTGACGTGCCCGCCCGGCAGGAGGGGAACGTCGAAGTCGTAGCCCCGTCCGTCGAGCGGATGGCGGCAGACGGTTCCCGCGAGGTCCCGGCCGGCGAGGGTCGCGACCCTGTTCGTCCCGGTGACGCCGGTGTCGGCGAAGACCTGCGCGCTCAGCGCTTCGGCGAGAAGCACCCTTTCGCCGGCCACCGCGAGGCTGTCCGCCGCAACCTCCGTCACTTCGTAGACCGCGTAGTCGATGTCCTCGCCGTAGGCGATGGCGCGGTTTCCCGGGATGGTCCAGGGCGTCGTCGTCCAGATCACCGTCGATGCGCCGATAAGTGCGTCATGGCTGGGACTGACCACCGGGAAGCGGACATGGACCGTGGTCGACTTGTGGTCGAGATACTCGACCTCGGCCTCGGCGAGCGCGGTCTTCTCGACCACCGACCAGAGCACCGGCTTGGCGCCGAGATAGAGCCCGCCATTCATCAGGAACTGGCCGAGCTCGCGGACGATCTGCGCCTCGGCCTCGAAGGACATGGTGGTGTAGGGGTTCTCCCAGTCGCCGAGAACGCCGAGGCGCTCGAACTCCTCGCGCTGCACCTCGATCCAGTGCGCGGCGAAATCGCGGCATTCGCGGCGGAACTCGCTCAGCGGCACCCCGTCCTTGTCGCGGCCCTCGGCCCGGTATTTCTCCTCGATCGTCCATTCGATGGGCAGCCCGTGGCAGTCCCATCCGGGCACGTAGTTGGCGTCTCGCCCGAGCATCTGCTGCGAGCGGTTGATGACGTCCTTGAGGATCTTGTTGAGGGCGTGTCCGATATGGAGATGGCCGTTCGCGTAGGGCGGCCCGTCATGGAGGATGAATTTCTCGCGGCCCCGGGCGGCTTCGCGCAACCGCCCGAAGAGATCGTCGCGCTGCCAGCGTTCGAGGATCGCGGGCTCGCGCTGCGGCAGTCTCGCGCGCATCCCGAACTCGGTCTTGGGCAGGAAGACGGTCGCGCGGTAATCGGTCGTCATTGCGGGGCCCTGGAGTCGCCGGATTCGATGGAAGCGAGAAGCTCGCGCGCGGCGTCACTGTCCCTGGCGATCTGGTCGCGAAGCTGGTCCAGCCCGTCGAACTTGCGCTCGGGCCGGATATACTCGACCAGCGCCACCCGCAGCAAGCGCCCGTAGATGTCCCGGCCGAAATCGAAAATATGTGTTTCGAGGCCCACCACCGTGCCGCCGACGGTGGGACGGATGCCGAGATTGGCGCATCCGGGGTGCCAGACCGTGCCGCCGTCCTCTTCCATCCCGGCCCAGACGGCGTAGACCCCGAGCGCGGGGCGGACCGTCTCGGCGAGCGCCAGGTTGGCGGTCGGGAAGCCGAGCAACCGCCCGCGCTTGTCGCCCTGGCGCACCCGGCCCTCGATTTCCCAGCAGCGACCGAGCTGCGCCGCCGCCGCGCCCGGTTTGCCGTCGCGCAGGCAGGCCCGGATATTCGTCGAGGAGTACACCGTCTCGCCCCAGCCGGTGACCGGCTCGGCGACCTCGAACCCGACCCCCGCAGCCTTCGCCCAGCGCGCCAGCGTCTCGACATTGCCTTGCCGGTTGTGACCGAAGACGAAGTCGTAGCCGATCGTGAGGTGGCGCGCCGCGAGACCCTGCACCAGAACCTCGTCGATGAACGTTCGGGGCGCGACACGGGCCATCGCGGCGTCGAACCGCAGAACCAGCAGGGTATCGACCCCGAGGGATTCGAAGCGGCGGGCCTTCGAGCGCAGCGGCGTCAGTTGAAACGGCGGCTCGCCCGGCCGGAAGAAGCGCCGGGGATGCGGCTCGAATGTCACCACCGCCAGCGGCGCGCCGAGGTCGCGGGCGGCCTCGGCGGCAATGCCGATCACGGCTTCGTGGCCGCGATGGACCCCGTCGAAGTTGCCGATGGTTACCGCGGCGCCGCGGGCGTCGTCGGGGATGGCGGACGGATGGCGGACGATGCGCATAGCGGCGCTTACCTATCGGCGGGCGATTCGGGTGTCAAACCGTGCGTCCCGTATCCCGGACGGCAAAATCGTTATGATCCGGCGCCCGAACCGACGACAGGAAAGCGCGATGTCCGAAACCCCTCCGATGACCCCCGGCACGTTCGGCTGGAACGAGCTGGTGACCACCGACACCGAAGCCTGCGAGACGTTCTTTACCGAATTGATGGGCTGGACCACCGACACGAACGAGACGGCGGAGGCCGGCATATACACGTTCTTCAAGCAGGGCGATCGTCCGGTCGGCGGCATGATGTCGATGCAATCCCTGGGGCTTGAGAGCGTGCCGTCCCACTGGATGGCCTATCTCACGGTCGAGGATGTCGACGCGGCCTGCGCCAGATGCACGGAACTCGGCGGCAAGATCCTCATGGAGCCCATGGACGTGCCCGAAATCGGCCGCTTCGCCATCATCACCGACCCGTCCGACGCGGCAGTCGGGCTCGCCCAGTATTTTTCTTCGTAGTGCCCCGGTCGGGAAGTTCGAGCGCATTGGCGAGGTGCCCCCATCACGTCATGGCCGGACTTGTCCCATTGCTGCCCGGTTTAATTCCGGCCGACCGGGCGAATGGCCTGCGCACCGGAGGGTTTCCGACGGATCGGTCGGCTCGGGACGCGAGTTTCGGCGCGACGACGCCTCCCCCGCCGCTTTTCTCCACCGTCATGCCCGGACTTGTTCCGGGCATCCACGCCTTGCGGCATCGCGGTGCCAGCTGAGCACGGGCGAAGCGGCGGAGGGACGTGGATGCCCGGAACAAGTCCGGGCATGACGACTGGGAGGGAGAGAAGTGCCGGAGAGACCGCACGGGCATTCCTTTTCTGGGCGGGTCCGTGCTATAGTGTGCCGAACGAAAGCAACGGTCAGACGGAGACACCGTGGAAGTTCTGGTACGCGACAACGATGTCGATCAGGCGCTGAGGGCGCTCAAGAAGAAGATGCAGCGCGAAGGCATCTTCCGCGAGATGAAGATGCGGCGCTCATACGAGAAGCCGTCGGAAAGACGCGCGCGGGAAAAGGCCGAAGCGATCCGCCGCGCGCGCAAGCTCGAGAGAAAACGCCTGGAGCGCGAGGGCTACTAGCCCCACGGCGCTTGTCGGGCTGAAGAAAGGCCGCCTTGCGCGGCCTTTTCCATGCTGGCGGCTATTCCGGTGCGGCACTATAGTCCGCGCCATGTCCGAGACCGTGGCGTGGACGCGGGACAAGGCGCTTGCGCTGTTCTCGCTTCCTTTCAATGACCTGATCTTCCAGGCGCAGGCGGTCCACCGCCGCCATTTCGATCCGAACCGGGTCCAGGTCTCGACGCTGCTCAGCATCAAGACCGGCGGCTGCCCGGAGAACTGCGCCTATTGTCCGCAGAGCGCCCATTTCGACACCGGTGTCGAGAACGAGCGGCTGATGCCCCTTGAAGAGGTGCTCGACGCTGCCCGGAAAGCCAAGGCGGCGGGCGCGACCCGGTTCTGCATGGGGGCGGCGTGGCGCGGTCCGAACGACCGCGATCTCGGCGCGGTCGAGGCGATGATCGCGGGCGTCAGGGAAATCGGCCTCGAGACCTGCGCGACGCTGGGCCTCCTGAAGTCGGGACAGGCCGAGCGCCTGCGCGCCGCAGGGCTCGACTTCTACAACCACAACATCGACACCTCGGAAGCCTATTACGGCGAGATAATCACCACCCGCCGTTACGCCGACCGGCTGGACACCCTCGCCATGGTGCGCGAGGCCGGGATCGCGGTCTGTTGCGGCGGCATCCTCGGGATGGGCGAGACACGCGAGGACCGCGCCGACATGCTGGTGGCGCTGGCGACGCTCCCCGAGCCGCCGGAAAGCGTGCCGATCAACCGGCTCGTCGCGGTCGCCGGCACCCCGCTCGCGAACCCGCCCGAGCTGGACCCGCTGGAGTTCGTACGCACCGTCGCGGTCGCGAGGATCATGATGCCGCGCTCGATGGTGCGGCTTTCGGCGGGGCGCCTGGAGATGGACGACGCCACGCAGGCGCTTTGCTTCCTCGCCGGCGCGAATTCGATCTTTCACGGGGAGCGCCTCCTGACGACGCCCAACCCCGCGGTTCCCGAGGACGAGGGGCTGTTCGACCGGCTGGGGATCGAGCCGATGGAAGCGGACGGCCGCCCCGGTGGCTGAGACGGCCGGGAACCTCTGGTTCCCCTACACGCCGATGAAGGGCATGCCGCCGCCGATCGAGGCGGTCGGCACCCTAGGCGCGCGCATCCGGCTCGCCGACGGGCGCGAGCTGGTCGACGGCATCGCGTCGTGGTGGACGGCGTGCCACGGCTACAACCACCCGCATATCGCCGGGGCGATCGAAGCGCAGCTGCGCGCGATGCCGCACGTCATGTTCGGCGGCATGGTGCACGAGCCCGCGATGCGGCTGGCGCGGCGGCTGGCCGGATTGCTGGGTTCGGGCCTCGACCGCGTGTTCTTCAGCGATTCCGGCTCGGTTTCGGTGGAAATCGCCCTCAAGATGGCGGTCCAGTACTGGCGCAACCTGGGTATCGAGGGCCGCGACCGCTTCGTCTGTTTCCGGGGCGCCTATCACGGCGACACGCTGGGGGCGATGTCGGTCTGCGATCCCGAGGACGGCATGCACCGGCTGCTCGGGAACTACGTGCCGTCGCAGATCGTGCTCGACCTGCCGCTCGGCGGCGCGGCGGTCCGGGAATTCGAGAGCGTCATCGCGCGCCATACCGGCGAGATCGCCGCGGTGGTGATCGAGCCGCTGGTCCAGGCGGCGGGCGGCATGCGCTTTCATCCGCCGGAAACCCTCGCCGCGATCGCCGAAGCCTGCCGCCGCCACGACGGGCTCCTCATCCTGGACGAGGTTGCGACCGGCTTCGGACGGACCGGGACGATGTTCGCCTTCGAGCAGGCGGAGATTTCGCCCGACATCGTCTGCCTCTCCAAGGCGCTTACCGGCGGCACGATCGGCCTCGCGGCCACGCTCGCCAACGAGCGGGTGTTTGGCGCTTTCGACAGCGAGGATCCGGCGCGGGCCCTGATGCACGGCCCCACCTTCATGGCGAACCCGCTCGGCTGCGCCGCGGCCAACGCGTCGCTGGACCTGTTCGAGCGCGAGCCGCGGCTGGAGCAGGCGCGGCGCATCGAGGCCCACCTGCGCGAGGCGCTGGAGCCCTGCCGGGCAATGAGGCGGGTCGCGGACGTCCGGGTGCTGGGCGCGGTGGGCGTCGTCGAGCTGGACCGGATCGACGATCTCGCGGGCATGCGGATGCGCTTCGTCGAGGAAGGCGTGTGGATCCGCCCGCTGGGCAATGTCGTCTATCTGATGCCGCCCTTGGTCGTCGCGCCCGACGAGCTCGACAAGCTGGCCGGCGCGATCCGCCGGGTCGTGGGCGAGCTTCCCTAGGCCGGGGGCGGCACGCCCGCCGCCTTCATCGCCTCGGTCTGGCGCGCGGCGAGCGTATCGGTGTCGAAATCCGCGATCAGGTCGTGGAACAGCCGGTGCCAGTTGATCTCGGCCCTCAGGTGCATGAAGACCGAGCCGAGGCCGATCGCGGCGCGGTCCATCAGCACGAACTCGCGGGGCGGGCGCACCCCGCCCAGCCGGCGCAGCTCGCGATGCACCTTCCCGGCGACCTGGGCACCGTAAACCCGGCTGTTGGAACCCTCGATCGGACGGGGCCTGTCTTCCAACAGCGGGGCGTAGAGGAACGACGCCCACATATTGAGCGTGTCGATCATCTCGTTCGAGAGATCGGCGAACCCCCAACTCTCATAGGCATGCACCGCGAGGGCGCGGTCGTCCCGGGCCATCGCGTGGTAGAGGTCGATCACGCCCTTGACGAAAGCCGGCGGGAACACACGGATGCAGCCGAAATCGAGCAGATTCACCGACCCGTCCGCCCGCACCGTGTAGTTGCCGAGATGCGGATCGCCGTGGATGATCCCGTAGTCGTAGAACGGGACGTACCAGGCGCGGAACATGTTGTACGCGACGGCGTTCCGGGTCTCGATGTCCTCCTCGGCGATCTCCAGCAGCCTGCGCCCGTCGAGCCATGTCATGGTCAGCAGCCGCCTGGTCGAAAGGCCGGTGACCGGTTCGGGCACATGCACGCCGTCTTCGTCCGCGTGCATCAGCCGGTAGAGCCGCATGTGGCGCAGCTCGCGCTCGTAATCGACCTCTTCGCGGAGCCGGGCGGCGATCTCCGCCTGGACCTCGCGCGGATCGACCGCCTTGTCGTAGCGGTGGTAGACGGCGAACACGACGCGGAGCTGGCGCAGATCGGCTTCGACCGCGGACGCCATGTCCGGGTACTGGAGCTTGCAGGCGAGCGCGCGCCCGTCGAGACCGACCGCGCGGTGCACCTGGCCGAGCGAGGCGGCCGCGGCGGCCTTGCGTTCGAAGTCGGCGAACCGTTCTTCCCATCCGGCGCCGAGTTCGGCCGTCATCCGCCGGCGGACGAAGAGCCATCCCATCGGCGGCGCGTTCGCCTGCAACTCGCCGAGCTCGGCGACGTATTCGGGCGGCAGGATGTCCGGGACGGTCGACATCAGTTGCGCGACCTTCATCAGCGGGCCCTTGAGGCCGCCGAGCGCGCGCTTGAGGTCCTCGGCGTTCCGTTCCCGGTCCATCCGGACGCCGAGATAGCGCTCGCCCGCGAAGCGCGCCGCGATGCCGCCGACCGCGGTGCCGACTCGGGTATAGCGCCGGACCCGCCCGGTCAGCCGGTTTTCCTCGTCGCGGCGCGCGGCGCCGGCGGGGCGGGGCGGCGGGCGCCTCATGCGGCGTCCTCCAGCTCGTCGATCATCGTCTCGATCAGCGACAGACCCTTCGCCCAGAACGCGGGCTCGGACGCGTCGAGCCCGAACGGCGCCAGCAGTCCCGGTGATGCAGCGTTCCGCCCGCCTCCAGCATGGCGAGATACTTCTCCGGGAAGTCGGGCGCTCCCGCCTCATGCACCGCATAGAGCGAGTTCACCAGGCAGTCCCCGAAAGCGTAGGCATAGACATAGAACGGCGAATGGACGAAATGGGGAATATAGGTCCAGTAGTACCGGTAGTCGCCGCCGAGCCGGATCGCCGGGCCGAGGCTATCGCGCTGGACGTCGAGCCAGATATCGCACAGGCGCTCGGCGGTCAGCTCGCCCTCGCGGCGCTCCTCGTGGACGATGCTCTCGAACCGGTAGAAGGCGATCTGGCGGACCACGGTGTTCAGCATGTCCTCGACCTTGGCGGCGAGAAGCCGCTTCCGCCGCGCCCCATCCCCGCCGCGCGCCAGCAGCGCGCGGAACATCAGCATCTCGCCGAACACCGAGGCGGTCTCCGCCAGCGTCAGCGGCGTTTCCGCCATCAGCGGGCCCTGCGCGCCGGCCAGCACCTGGTGGACGCCATGTCCGAGCTCGTGCGCCAGCGTCATTACGTCGCGCGTGCCGCCCTGGTAGTTGAGCAGGATATAGGGATGCGCCGATGGCACGGTGGAATGGGAGAACGCGCTCAGCGACTTTCCGGCGCGCGGCGCCGCATCGATCCAGCGCCCGTCGAAGAACCGGGCGCCGATCCCCCGCATCCTCGGCGAGAACGCGCCATAGGCGTCGAGCACGATTTCCGCCGCCTCGCCCCATGGAATGTCGGCGTCCTCGTCTCCCGGGAGCGGCGCGTTGCGGTCCCAGTATTCCAGCGCATCGACGCCGAACCAGCGCGCCTTGAGCGCATAGTAGCGGTGGGACAGGCGGGGACAGGCTTCCGTGACCGCCCGGGTCAGCGCATCGACCACCGGCGCTTCGACCCGGTTGGAAAGATGGCGGGCGGCCTGGGGGGTGTCGTATCCGCGCCAACCGTCCTCGATCTCCTTGTCCTTGGCGAGCGTGTTGGCGATCAGGGCGAACAGCCGCACGTTGTTCCCGAGGATGCGGCCGACCGACTCGGCCGCCTCTCTCCGGATGGCGGAATCGGAATCGGAGAGCAGGTGAAGCGCCTGCTGGACGGTCAAATCCTCGCCGCCGATCGGGAACCTGAGCGCGGCCATGGTCTCGTCGAAGAGCCGCGTCCACGCCGCCCGGCCGGTGAGACGCTTCACGTGAAACAGACGCTCGGTCTCCTCGTTCAGCCGGTGGGGGCGGGACAGCCGGACATCGCGCAGCCACGGCCGGTAACGGGCGGCTTCCGGGTCGGCGAGCTTGTTCTCGATCTCGTCGTCTTCCATCCGGTTGATCTCGAGCGTGAAGAACAGGAGCTCGCCGGTGATCGCGGTCACGCGTTCGCGGACCGTCTGACGGAACTTGGCGGTCGCGGTGTCGCCGAGATCGGCCGCATGGAGAAGCTGCGCGTAGCTCTCGGCGCGGGCGGCCAGCTCCGAGATCGCCTCGTAGGCCTCGATGGCGCCTCCGAACGCCTTGCCGTCGGCCGCCGCGAGCTTCCCATTCCAGCGCCGTCGGAACGCCCGGGCGTCGCGCTCCGCCCTGTCGAGATCGACCGCGAGCGCCGGGCTGTCGGGCGCCGGGTAGAGGTCGGCGAGGTTCCACTCGGGCAGGGTCGGCGCGGCCCCCGGGTGCGGCTGGTCTGTCATTCGGAGCTCCGGTTTCCGGCAGGGATATAGTGCCCGCCGGGCGACAACGCCACCGATCCCGCCGTCTCCGCGGAACGTTTCGCGGCGTCCCGAAGAGCGCGACCCGTTACCTGTCGGGCTCCGGGGAAGGCCGCCTGTCGACGGTCATCGCAATTTCCGCTGGCGTCGGGCGATCCGCTTGTTCAATTTGGGCGCGGCGGCGTACGGTCGCGGTTCGAATCGAGGGAGCTGTTCATGGCGGATCGGGAAAAGGCACTCATCGTGGGTGTCGGCGGCGGGCTCAGCGCCTCGCTCGCGCGGCTGTTCCACAGGGAGGGCATGGCGGTGGCGCTCGCCGCGCGCAACGCCGACAAGCTCGACGGCCTCGCGGGCGAGATCGGCGGCTCGGCGCATGCCTGCGATGCCTCCGATCCGGCCTCGGTCGCGGCGCTGTTCGACGCGGTCACCGCGGACACGGGCGCGCCGGATGTGGTCGTGTTCAACCCGTCATACCGGGCGCGCGGACCGATCGTCGACCTCGATCCCGAGCAGGTGCGCAAGGTCATCGAAATCACCTGCTACGGCGGTTTTCTGGTCGCCCAGCAGGCGGCGCGGCAGATGATCGAGCGCGGATCGGGGACGATCCTGCTCACCGGCGCCTCGGCGAGCGTCAAGGGCTATGCCAACTCGTGCTCCTTCGCGATGGGCAAGTTCGGGCTTCGCGGTCTCGCCCAGAGCCTCGCGCGCGAACTCCAGCCGAAGAACGTCCACGTCGCGCATTTCGTCATCGACGGCGGCATCGCGAAGGCGGGCGACGCGCGGGTGACAGAGCGCGGGCCGGACGGCACGCTCGACCCCGACGCGATCGCCGAGACCTATCTCCACATCCACCGCCAGCACCGCAGCGCTTGGACCTGGGAGGTGGAGGTCAGGCCCTGGTTGGAGTCCTTCTGAGGCGAGGTGGAACGATGGAAAGGCGGATTCAGGATGTGAGTCGCGACGCGGCCAAACTGCTGTGCCGCCCGGTGCTTGTCGCCGCAATCCTGCTGGCGGGTATCGGTCCGGCCCTCGGCGATTCGGGGTACCGGATAAACCTCGCCTACCTGAAGAGCGCCCACCCCGACTCGGACCGGAAGCGGGACTACAGCACCAATCACCCTTCCGCGGGGGTCGGCGGACCCGTAACGGGGGAGTGGCTCCGCTGGCGGGCCGGGATGGCGCGGAACTCCCATGCGCGCTGGGGGCCGTACGCCGGACTGTCCGCCACGTTCGGAATCGCGGAGGATTGGCGCGCGGGTCTGAACGCCGGGCTTGCCGGGAACTACAACCGCGGCTGGTTCCGCGCCGGAGCGCTGCCGATCGCGCAGTGGAAGGACCGGGACAGCGAGCTCATCTGGGAATTCGGAGCCGCCTGGCACCCGGATGCGACGTTCGTCGGGGTGGGCGTCCACATTCCGTTCTCGATCCTGGAGACGAGGTGAGTCGCTGACTGGCGGAGGGAGTGGGATTCGAACCCACGATACCGTTTCCGGTATACACGCTTTCCAAGCGTGCGCCTTCAGCCGCTCGGCCACCCCTCCGTCGCGCGCACTCTAGCATCGGGCCGGCCCGGCGCAAGCGCGGGCGGGCGGGCGGTTGACAGGGGATTCCGCGGGTTCGATCATCGCCCGCACGCGTCGCGCGAATGCGCGCTGCGCGGTTCAGGAAGGGGATTCCCATGCCGAAGAGACTTTCCACCGCGTTCCGGGCTTCGCTGGGCGCGGTGCTCGCCGCCGCCGCAGCAGGCATGCTGTCGGGTCTTGGCGCCGTCGCCGACGCCACCGAGCTCAAGCTCGCGCATTTCATGTCGCCCAAGCACCCGATGGACCGCCACATCATGCGGCCGTGGTCGGAGGAAGTGGCGGCGATCTCGGGCGGCAGCCTGAAAGTGCGTATCTACCCGGGCGGCGCGCTCGGCAAGGGTCCGGTCGCGCAATACAAGCGCGCGGTCGACGGGGTTGCCGATATCGCCTTCGGCCTCCCGGGCTTCACCTCCAAGCTGTTCCCCAGGGTCGGCGTGGTCGAGCTGCCGGGCATCGCCGCCACATCGACGGATGCGACCAACGCGCTGTGGAACGCCATGGGCGAGCTCTCGCCCGAGTTCCGCCGGGTCAAGCTGCTCGCGCTCTGGACCAACGAACGCCAGGTGCTGATGACCCGCAAGAAGCCCATCCGCTCGGTCGCCGACATGAAGGACCTCAAGTTCCGGGTTCCCTCGCGGACCCAGGGCGAGGCCATCAAGGCGCTCGGCGCGGTGCCGGTGTTCATGCCGATCAACCGGGTCTACAACGCGCTCAATACCGGCGTCATCGACGGCGTGCTGACCGGTCCCAGCACGATCAACAGCTTCAAGTTCAACGAGGTCGCCAAGTACTACACCACCGGCTGGCCGCTCGGCCGCTCGCCGTTCTACCTGGTGATGAACAACCGGGCCTTCGACAAGCTGTCCGACGACCACAAGGCGCTGGTCGAGCGCACGACCGGGCGGGAGATGAGCCTTCGCGCGGCGCAGTTCTACATGCGCGCCGGCAACGGGGGGCTCGACCGGGTGCGGAAATCCGACAAGCACGAGGTCATCGCGCTCGCCGGCAAGGCGCTGGAGGAAGGCGTGGCGCGGCTGATGGCGGCCCGGGCGGCGCAGGTCAAGGCGCTGGATTCGCGGGGCGTGCCGGCGAGCGCCATTCTCAAGGCGATGGGGGTAGCGGGCAGCTAGTTCCGGCCGCGGTTCTTGCGGGCCAGCCTGGAGCGGCTATCGGGACCCGTCGGCGCCGGCGTGCGCCTGATGGCGGTCGTCGGCGGGGCGGTGCTGCTGTGCCTGATGGCGCTGACCGTCGTCGCGGTCACGCTCCGCAAGTTCAACGACCCGATCCTCGGCACCCAGGACCTGTCGGAGGCGGGGCTTACGATCGTCGTCTTCTTCGCCATGGCCTATTCCGGCTGGACCGGCGGGCATATCGCGGTCGACCTGATCGGCAACTTCGTCTCCCGGCGCCGGCTCGCCGCGGTCGACGCCGCGGTTCGCATCGCGTGCGGGCTGTTTTTCCTCGTCGCCGCCTGGCAGAGCCTGGACCAGGGCCTCGACGCGCTGGAGTTCGGGGACGGTTTCAACCTCCTCGACATCCCGCATTACCCGTTCTACTTCGTGATCGCCTTCGGCTCGCTGGTGTTCGCGTGCGTTCTTGTCGTCCTCGGCCTCCGCTCCGCATGCGGACTTCCCGAGATCGCGAGACGGGGAGCCGATGAGTAATTCGCTGATCGGCGTCATCGGCATCCTGGCGCTGTTCGGACTGCTGTCCGTCCGCATGCCGGTGGGCATCGTGATGATGCTGGTGGGCTTCGTCGGCATCGCCGTGATGAACGGCTGGCCGGCGGCGCTCTCCACGCTCGGCAGCGAGCCCTTCGTGATCGCCTCCAATTTCGAGCTGATGATCATCCCGATGTTCGTGCTGATGGGGAATCTCGCCTCGATGTCGGGGATGAGCCGCGACCTCTACGGCGCCGCCTACGCCTGGTTCGGCCACTGGCGCGGCGGACTCGCCTCGGCGACGATCGCGGCCTGCGCGGGATTCGCCGCGCTCTCGGGCTCCTCGGTCGCCTCGGCGGTGACGATGGGCCGCGTCGCGCTGCCGGAAATGCGGCGCTACGCCTACCACCCGAGACTCGCGACCGGCGCGATCGCGGCCGGCGGCACGCTCGGCATCCTGATCCCGCCTTCGACCGGGTTCGTGATCTACGCCATCCTGACCGAGGAATCGATCGGCCGCCTCTTTCTCGCCGGCGTCCTCCCCGGCCTGCTGCTCACCGCGCTGTTCATGGTCGCCATCGCGATCCAGACCCGGTTCAAACCCGCGCTCGGCCCGCCCGGGCCGGTGCTTCCCCTGGCCGAGCGGTTCAGAGCGACCGGCCGGGCGAGCGCGATGATCGGCATCGTCGTGGTCACCATCGGCGGCATCTATTGGAGCTTATATCGATTACTTGACAGGAGCGGGGCTGACAGGCGTTCCGGGCAGCGCCGGGGCGCATTCGGGTCCCGGCGGGCCGTTCCTCCCCGTCATGGTCGGCGAAGGCCGACCATCCACGAGTTTTTGCGGCGCCGGAAACGAAAAACAAATCGTGGATGGTCGGCCTTCGCCGACCATGACGGGGGGGAGTCTGGGCGGTTTCCATGCCCGCCGCGACGCGACGGCGTCCCCGGCCCCGATCCGCGCCCGACAGCCGGCCGTCAAGTAATCGATATAAGCCCCCATCTATTCCGGATTCTTCACCGCGGGAGAGGCCGCCGGCGTGGGCGCCTTCCTCGCTTTTCTCCTTGCGCTCGCGCGCCGCAGCGTCACGCCTTCCTCGCTCAACTTCACCCTGCTGGAGACCGTTCGGACCAGCGCGTTTGCGTTCCTGATCCTGATCGGCGCGCACATCTTCAACCCGTTCCTGGCGCTGACCCAGATTCCGAGCGACCTCGCCGAGCTGCTGATCGGCACCGAGCTTCCCCGGCTCGGCATCCTCGCCATCCTGCTTGCGGTGTTCATCCTCCTCGGCACGTTCCTGGAGGGGTTCGCGATCCTCGTCCTGACCCTTCCCATCGTCCATCCGCTGATCGTCGAGCTCGGCTACGACCCGATCTGGTTCGGCGTGCTGATGGTGATCGTGCTTGAGATGGGGCTGATCAGCCCGCCGGTCGGCGTCAACGTGTTCGTCGTCAAGGGGATCGCTGAGGACGTGCCCATGCGCGACATCTTCATCGGCATCCTGCCCTTCTGGGGCGCGATGCTGGTATGCATGATCGTGCTGGTTATTTTCCCCGAGATCGCGCTCTTCCTGCCGAACCGGATGATCGAGTAGCGCGGCAGTCCCCGAAGGAAAGGCAACCCAATGACCCGTCCCGAACCCCGTTCCTATTTCGCCCAGACCGCATCCTTCGCCACCGGCGAGGACAGTCCGCGCGAATTCCTCGAACGCTGCATCGCGCAAATCGAAGCGGACGATGGCGAGGTCGGCGCCTTCGTCGCCGTCAATCCCGACGCCGCCCGCGCCGCGGCGGACGAGGCCTCGGCGCGGTGGAAGGACGGACGGCCGCTTTCCGCCATCGACGGCATGCCGGTCGGCATCAAGGACATCATGGAAACCGCCGACATGGCGACCGAGCAGGGCTCGCCGCTGTTCGCCGACTGGGAAGGCAAGCGCGACGCGGCGGCGGTGGCGGCGCTGCGCGAGGCGGGCGCGGTGATCCTGGGCAAGACCGTCACCACGGAGTTCGCCGCCACCGAACCGCGCGGGACGCGCAACCCGTGGGACCTCACGCGAACGCCCGGCGGGTCGAGCAGCGGATCGGCCGCTTCCGTCGCCTGCGGGATGGTGCCGGCGGCGCTGGGGACCCAGGTGATCGGCTCGATCCTGCGCCCGTCGAGCTATTGCGGCGTGTTCGGCTTCAAGCCGAGCGTCGGCGGCATCAACCGGGGTGGCAGCTTCGACGTGTTCAGCCAGAGTTGCACCGGGACCATCGCCGCGACCGTCGACGAGACCTGGGTCGTGGCGCGGGAGATGTCCGCGCGCTGCGGTGGCGACCCGGGCTATCCGGGCGTTTCCGGTCCCATGGTGCGACCGGCGGCCAGGCGGCCGGGGCGCATCGCCGTGCTGGAAACCGCGGGCTGGGAGGTCGCGGGCGATGCGGCGAAAGGCGCTTTCGCGTCGGTCCGCGAACGGCTGGAGGCGGCCGGCATCGAATGCGCCGACCGCCGCTCGGACGAGACGGTCGCGGGAGTCGAGGACGCGATCGCCGACGCGGTTCCGCTGGCCCGCAGCGTCAACGCCTGGGAAACCCGCTGGCCGCTCAACACCTATGCGAGGGACATGGACCGGTCGGGGCTGAGCGAGGTCTCGACCGACCGGCTCGCCGAGGCCGAGGGGATGACGCAGGAGCAGTACCACGGACTGCTGGCGGACCGCGACCGCGCGCGCGCCGCCTGGGCCGGGTTCGCCGGGAGCTGCGAGATCTGCATCACCCTCGCCGCCACCGGGCCCGCGCCGGTGGGCCTCGACTCGACCGGCGATCCGGTGTTCAACGTCCCCGCCTCGCTCCTCGGCATCCCCGCCCTGACGATGCCCGTCATGGAGGTCGACGGCCTGCCGCTGGGGCTCCAGGCGATGGGGTTCGTCAACGAGGACGCGGCCCTGTTCGGCGCGGCCGCGGGACTGCTGACGGTGCTGTAGAGCGGGCCGACCGTCCCTCGATACGGCGCTTACGCGCCTACTCGGGATGAGGGACCAAATTAGAGCCTACCCCTCACCCTGAGTAGCGGCGAAGCCGCGTATCGAAGGGCGCCCTACTCGTCGCCGATGCGGAGCGCGTCTATGAACGCGGATTGCGGGATTTCGACCTGGCCGAACTGGCGCATGCGCTTCTTGCCCTCCTTCTGGCGCTCGAGCAGCTTGCGCTTGCGGGTAACGTCGCCGCCATAGCATTTGGCGGTCACGTCCTTCCTGAGCGCGCTGATGGTCTCGCGCGCGACCACCTTGCCGCCGATCGCCGCCTGCAGCGGCACCTTGAACAGTTGGCGCGGGATCAGGTCCTTCAGCCTTACGCAGATCGCGCGGCCGCGCTGCTCCGACCGGCCGCGGTGGACGATCATCGAGAGCGCGTCGACCGGCTCGGCGTTGACCAGGATCGAGAGCTTGACGAGATCGCCTTCCTCATAGGCTTCGAGCTGGTAGTCGAAGCTCGCATACCCCCGGCTGACCGACTTGAGCCGGTCGTAGAAGTCGAATACCACCTCGTTCAGCGGCAGACGGTAGACCACCATCGCCCGCCCACCGACATAGGTGAGTTCGATCTGGGTGCCGCGGCGATCCTCGCAGAGCGCCAATACGGCACCGAGATAGGCGTCGGGCACCATGATCGTCGCCTTGATCCAGGGCTCCTCGATCTTCCGGATACGAACCGGGTCGGGCATATCGGCCGGGTTGTGGATCTCCTCCATGCCGCCGTCATTGGTATGGACCCGGTAGACCACCGACGGAGCCGTGGTGACGAGTTCGAGGTCGAACTCGCGCGACAGCCGTTCCTGGATGATTTCGAGGTGGAGCAGACCGAGGAATCCGCAGCGAAAGCCGAAGCCGAGCGCGGCCGAGGTCTCGGGCTCGTAGTGGAAGCTCGAATCGTTGAGCCGCAGCCGGGCCAGGCTTTCGCGCAGATCCTCGTAATCCGCCGCATCGACCGGGAACAGGCCGCAGAACACCACCGGCACGCTGGGCCGGAAGCCGGGAAGCGGCGCATCGGCGGGGCGCCGTTCTTCGGTGATGGTGTCGCCGACCTGGGTCTCGGCGACATGCTTGATGCTGGCGGTGATGAAGCCTATCTCGCCGGGGCCGAGCGAGTCGGTCTCGGTGCGCTTCGGGGTGAAGGTGCCCACACGGTCGATCTGGTGGACCGCGCCGGTCGCCATCATCCGGACCTTCATGCCCCGCGCGAGCGTGCCGTGGCGCACGCGGACGAGGATGATCACGCCGAGATAGGCGTCGTACCAGGAATCGACCAGGAGCGCGCTGAGCGGCGCTTCCCGGTCGCCCCGGGGAGGCGGAAGACGCTCGATCAGCGCCTCCAGAATCTCTTCGATCCCCTCGCCGGTCTTGGCCGAGACCGAGATGCAGTCCTCGGCGGCGAGGCCGATCACATCCTCGACCTGTGTCCGGATCCGCTCCGGCTCGGAGGCCGGCAGGTCGATCTTGTTGAGGACGGGGACGATCTCGTGGTCGGCCTCGATCGCAAGATAGGCGTTGGCGAGCGTTTGCGCCTCGACTCCCTGGGTCGAATCGACGACCAGGATCGAGCCCTCGCAGGCGGCCAGCGAGCGCGAGACCTCGTAGGTGAAATCGACATGGCCGGGCGTGTCCATCAGGTTGAGTTGATAAGTCCGACCGTCCCGCGCCTTGTAGGGAAGGCGCACGGTCTGCGCCTTGATGGTGATGCCCCGCTCGCGTTCGAGCTCCATCGTATCGAGAAGCTGGTCGCGGAACTCGCGCTCCTCGACGCCGCCGCAAGTCAGGATCAGCCGGTCGGCGAGGGTCGACTTGCCGTGGTCGATATGGGCGATGATGGCGAAATTGCGGATATGCGAGAGATCGGTCATCCCGGTCAGCCTCGCAGCACGGCCCCCGTCGCCTTGGAGACCGCGGCGACGATCCGCTTGCCGACAGCCTCGATTTCCGCGTCGGTCAGCGTTGCGTCGCGCGGCTGAAGGGTGACGCAGAGCGCGACCGATTTCCTGTCCGCGCCGAGCTCCGGGCCCCGATAGACGTCGAACAGCGCGATGTCGGCGATCAGCGTCTTGTCGGCGCCGCGCGCGGCCGTCGTCAGGGCCGTGCCGGGGATCGCTTCGTCGACCACGAAGGCGAAGTCGCGCTCCACCGGCTGCAGCGCGGCCAGATGGAGCATGGGGCGCGAACTCCCCTTCGACGCCTTGCGGGCCGGGACGTCGTCAAGCATGACTTCGAACGCGGAGGCGGGACCCCGCAAATCGAAACGCTCCAGCATCGCCGGGTGCACCTCGCCGAACCAGGCGAGCGGCTTGGGGCCCAGCATGAGCGATGCCGCGCGGCCCGGGTGGTACCAGCCCGGTACGTCGTCGCCGATACGGAGGTTGTGGGCGGCCACGGCGGCCGCCTCCAGCGCCGCCAGCGCATCGGCCTTGGCGTGATAGGCATCGACACCGGCGCGTGTTCCGGTCCAGTGCCGGGGCGCGGTGCCGCCGATGCGGAGCCCGCACGCGGCCTGGGATTGCACGTTCTTGCCGTCGGCGTATTGCGGCCCGATCTCGAACAGCGCGATATCGGCAATTCCGCGTGCGGCATTGCGCGCCGCCGCATCGAGCAGATTGGGCAGGATCGAAGGGCGCATCTGCACGAGATCGACGCTGATCGGATTGGCGAGGCGAAGCGACGTATCGGCGCCGAAGGCTTCCGCCTTCTCGCCGGACATGAAGGAGAAGGTCACGGCCTCGGTCAGCCCGCGGGCGGCGAGCGCGCGCCTGACCCGGCCGCGCCGGGTCTGCGCCTGCGACCACGCCGCGCCCGGTACCGCGGTCGCGGCGCGGAGCGGCACCGCGGGAATCGCGTCGAAGCCGTTGATCCGCAGCACTTCCTCGACGAGGTCCGCCTCGCCCTCGACATCCGGCCGCCAGGGCGGTACCGAGGCAGTCAGGCTGTCTCCCGCGTCTTCGACTTCGAATCCGAGATCGCCGAGGATGCGGTGCGCGGCGGCGGCGTCCACCTCGACGCCGCCGAGCGACGCGACGCGGGACTTCCGGAGCGCGATCGTGCGCCGGCGGTCGGGCATCGTGCCGGCCATGGTGAGCGCGCTCGCCGCGCCGCCGCAGATGTCGAGGATCAGCCGCGCCGCGACTTCCGCGCCCCACAGAGCCGAGGTCGGGTCGACCCCGCGTTCGAAGCGATAGCGGGCGTCGGAAACGATGCCGAGCCTGCGCCCGGTGGTCGCGGTCCGCACCGGATCGAACAGCGCGACCTCGAGGAACACGCTTGTCGTGTCGTCCCCGCAGCCGGTCGTCTCGCCCCCCATGACCCCGCCGATCGCCAGCACGCCGGTGTCGTCGGCGATCACCGTCATCGACGGATCGAGCGCGTAGGTCCGCCCGTCGAGCGCGGCGACGCTCTCGCCTTCCCTGGCGAAACGCATGGTGGGGTCGCCAGTCACCTTGTCGGCGTCGAAGACATGGAGCGGGCGCGCGAGATCGAAGGTGACGTAGTTGGTGATGTCGACCAGGGCGGAGATCGGCCTGAGCCCGATCGCGATCAGCCGGTCCTGCAGCCACTTGGGGCTCGGCCCGTTGCGGACGTTGCGGAAGGTCCGCCCGACCACGAAGGGGCAGGCATCGCCGTCTTCTGCCGGAAAGTCGCGCCGCCAGGAGAGCGGGCCCTCAAAACCGCCTTCGACCGCCGCGGTGTCGAGCGGCTTCAGACGCCCCATCCCGGCCGCGGCGAGATCGCGGGCGATGCCGCGAACCCCGGCGCAGTCCGAGCGGTTCGGGGTAAGGCCGATCTCGACGACGGGATCGCCGATGCCGAGCGCCTCGGCCGCCGGCGTGCCCGCCGCGAAGTCGCCGGCCAGATCGATGATGCCCTCGTGCTCGTCCGACAGGCCGAGCTCGCGTTCCGAACACAGCATCCCGCTCGACTCGACGCCGCGGATCTTCGACTTCTTGAGCTTCGTCCCGGTAGACGGGATGACGCACCCCGCGCGGGCGAACACGCCCTTCATGCCGGCGCGCGCATTGGGCGCGCCGCACACCACCTCGAAGCGCTCGCCGCCGCCGACGTCGACGGTGCAGAGCCTCAGCCGGTCGGCGTTGGGATGGGGTCCCGCCTCGACCACGTCGCCGACCACGAACTCGGCGAGCGCCGCCGCCGGGTCGTCGACCGCGTCGACCTCAAGCCCGATCATCGACAGCCGGTCCGCGATCGCCTCCAACGGGGCGTCGGTCTCAAGATGCTCGCGGAGCCAGGAGAAGGTGAACTTCACTGCGCTATCCCGGCCGCGACGTTCGGCATATCGAGCGCCGGAAACCCGTAATGGCGGAGCCAGCGCAGGTCGGAGTCGAAGAAGGTCCGGAGGTCGGGAATGCCGTATTTGAGCATCGCGACACGCTCCACCCCCATGCCGAAGGCGAAGCCCTGGTAGCGCGCCGGGTCGATGTTGCAGTTCTCCAGCACCTTCGGATGAACCATTCCGGAACCCAGGATTTCGAGCCAGTCGTCGCCCGCCCCGATGGTGAGCCCGTCGGCGGACCGGCTGCAGCCGATATCGACCTCGGCGGACGGCTCGGTGAAGGGAAAGAAGCTGGGCCGGAAACGGACAGGCAGGTCATCGACGCCGAAGAACGCGCGGCAGAACTCGATCAGGCAGCCCTTGAGGTGGCCCATATGGGTCTCCTCGTCGATCACCAGCCCCTCGACCTGGTGGAACATCGGCGAGTGGGTGGCGTCGTGGTCGGCGCGGTAGGTGCGTCCCGGTACGACGATGCGGATGGGAGGCTCCTGGACGAGCATCGTGCGGATCTGGACCGGCGAGGTATGGGTCCGGAGCAGCAGCCGTTCGCCGTCCTCGCCCTCTTCGAAATAGAACGTGTCGTGGTCCTGCCGCGCGGGATGCTCGGGCGGGATGTTCAGCGCCGTGAAATTGTGGAAGTCGTCCTCGATATCCGGCCCCTCGGCCACCGTGAACCCCATCTGGCAGAAGATCGCCACGATCTCCTCGATGGCCTGGCTGATGGGGTGGATGCGCCCGTCCGGTTCCGGCCTCGGCGGCAGCGAGACGTCGATCGCCTCTTCGGCGAGGCGGGCGTCCAGCGTTCCGGCTTCGAGAGCGGCGCGGCGGGCGTCTATCGCCTCGGCAACCACGGTCTTCAACGCGTTGAGCGCCTGGCCCGCCGCCCGGCGATCCTCCGGCGGGAGGGTGCCGAGCTCCTTCATCAACGCGGTCACACGGCCCCTGCGGCCGAGGGTTTCGACGCGAAGCCCTTCGAGCGCGTCGAGGTCGGCGGAATCGATCCGCGTCAGCAAGTCGGAACGAAGCTGTTCGAGGTCGTCCATCCCAAGCCCCGCCGGTTCGGGCCCGCCGGCAGGCGGGCCCCTGCCCGCCTAGTCGGCGAGCGCCGCCTGCGCCTGCTCGACGATCGCCTTGAAGGCGTCCGGCTCATGCACCGCGAGGTCGGCCAGCACCTTGCGGTCGACCTCGATCCCGGCCCGTTTCACGCCGTTCATGAACTGGGAATAGGTGAGGCCGTGCTGGCGGACGCCGGCATTGATGCGCTGGATCCAAAGGGCGCGGAAATTGCGCTTGCGGTTACGCCGGTCGCGGTAGGCGTATTGCAGCCCCTTCTCGACGCGCTCGATGGCGACGCGGAAGCTGGTGCGGTTGCGTTCGCGGTAGCCGGCCGCGAGGTCGAGAACCTTCTTGTGCCGGGCGTGGGCCGTCACGCCGCGTTTCACTCTGGCCATGGCGCGCTCCTCAAGCGTAAGGCAGGTAGGATTTCACGATCCTGGCGTCTTCCGGCGCCATGATGCGGGACCCGCGAGCCTTCCGCTTCATCTTTTGCGAGCGCTTGCGCAGATTGTGCCGCTTGAAGGCGAAGTTCGACCGCACCTTGCCGGTCGCCGTGGTGCGAAACCGCTTCTTCGCCCCGCTCTTGGACTTGAGCTTGGGCATTTCATCCTCCGTCCCGGGACGTGAAAACGCGGACCGCCTCGGCATGCCCCGCGGTTCCGGATCCGGTCGGACCCGGCCGCCTCGCCGGACGATCCCAAACAGACGGCGGGTTATAGCGGCGCGCGCCGTCCCGCGCAAGGCGATGGCAGGCGCTACTTGGGCGCCATCACCATGACCATCTGCCGGCCTTCCATCTTGGGAAGCTGCTCGACCTTGGCCAGTTCCTCGAGCTCGTCGCGCACCCGGAACAGCACCTTCAGCCCGAGATCCTGGTGGGCCATCTCGCGGCCCCGGAACCGCATGGTGACCTTGACCTTGTCGCCCTCGTCGAGGAAACGCCGGATGAAGCGCATCTTGACGTCGTAGTCGTGCCGGTCGATCGCCGGGCGCAGCTTGATCTCCTTGACCTCGATCGTCTTCTGCTTCTTGCGGGCCTCGGTCTTCTTCTTCTGCTGTTCGTATTTGAGCTTGCCGTAATCCAGGATCTTGCACACGGGCGGATCGCTGTTGGGCGACACCTCGACAAGATCGAGGCCGCGTTCGGCGGCGAGTTCGATGGCATCGGCGGTGGGGAAGACACCAAGGACATCGCCGTTGGTGTCGACGACCCTGACGGCCTGCGCCCGGATCGCCTCGTTGACGCCGCGTTCCTCGCGAACGGGCGGCTCCATAATCGGTGGTCTTGCTATGGACCGGTCTCCCTGGTTATCGGCGCGTCCGGCACGGATGCGGCCCGCGCCGCCCGGCGCGGGCCGTGCCGATAAAGCAACAATTTACGGCTTTCGTTGCAGTCACGCGTCGGCGTCTTGGTCCGGACCGGCAGCTTCTGCCTTAAGTCTATCGATCGCGGTATCGAGCGCAAGGACTTCTTGGTTCCTGCCGCCGAGCCGCCGGACGGCGACCGTGCGGGCTTCGACCTCGTTGCGCCCGACGACGAGCATGACCGGCACCTTGCGGACGCTGTGCTCTCGGACCTTGTAGCCGATCTTCTCGTTCCTGCGGTCGAGCTCGACCTGCAACCCCGCCTTCCTCGCGGCCGCCGCGACCTCGTCCGCGTAGTCGTCGGCGTCGCTGGTGATGGTCGCGACCACCGCCTGAAGCGGCGCCAGCCAGAACGGCAGATGCCCGGCATAGTGTTCGAGCAGAATGCCGAGAAAGCGCTCCAGCGAACCGAACAGCGCCCTGTGCAGCATGACGGGGCGGTGGCGTTCGCCGTCCTCGCCGATATAGGCGGCGTCCAGCCGCTCGGGCAGGTTGAGGTCGACCTGGAGCGTGCCGCATTGCCAGTCGCGGCCGATCGCGTCGCGCAGGACGAATTCGATCTTGGGGCCGTAAAACGCGCCCTCGCCCGGGTTGACGCCGTAATCCACGCCCATCCCGTCGAGCGCGCCCCTGAGCGCGCCCTCAAGCTGGTCCCAGACCTCGTCCGAGCCGATCCGCTTCTCCGGCCGGTCGGAGAACAAGATGCGCACGTCCTCGAAGCCGAAATCGCGGTAGATGTCCATGATCAGGGCGATCACCGTCCGGCATTCGGCCTCCATCTGCTCCGGCGTGCAGAAGATGTGCGCGTCGTCCTGGGTGAAGGCGCGCACCCGCATCAGCCCGTGCAGCGCGCCGGAGGGCTCGTAGCGGTGCACCCGGCCGAACTCGGCGACGCGCAGAGGCAGGTCGCGATAGCTCTTCATGCCCTGCCGGAAGACCTGTACCCCGCCCGGGCAGTTCATCGGCTTGACGGCGAACACGCGCCCGTCGTCGGTCTCAGAGGTGAACATGTGCTCGCGGAAGGTCTCCCAGTGGCCGGAAAGCTCCCATAGCGAGCGGTCCATCAGCTCGGGCGTGGAGATCTCGACATAGCCCGCCGCGTCCTGGCGCCGTCGCATGTAGTCGATCAGCCGAAGATAGAGGCTCCACCCCCTTGGATGCCAGAAAGCGGAGCCGGGCGCCTCTTCCTGGAAGTGGAACAGGTTCATCTCGCGCCCGAGCCGGCGATGGTCGCGCCGCTCGGCTTCCTCCAGCTGGTGAAGATGGGCCTTGAGCTCCTTTTCGTCGCGCCAGGCGGTGCCGTAGATGCGCTGCAACATCTCGTTGTCGGAATCGCCGCGCCAATAGGCGCCCGCGACTTTCTGGAGCTTGAAGCTCTTGCCGACATGACCGGTCGAGGGCAAATGCGGGCCGCGGCAGAGGTCGCGCCATTTCCCCTGCCGGTAGACCGTCACCTCCTCGCCCTCCGGCAGGTCGGCGATGATTCGCGCCTTGTATTCCTCGCGCTCCAACCTGAACTGAACGATCGCTTCGTCCCGGTCCAACACCTCGCGGACGAACGGCTCGTCGCGCGCGACGATCTCGTGCATCTTTTGCTCGATGACCTCAAGGTCCTCGGTCGAAAACGGGGTCTCCCGGGCGAAATCGTAGTAGAAGCCGTTCTCGATCGCCGGGCCGATGGTGACCTGGGTGCCGGGGAACAGCTCCTGCACCGCCTCGGCCATCACGTGGGCGGCGTCGTGGCGGATCAACTCCAGCGCTTCGTCCGACCGGCGCGTAACGATCTCCACCGCCGCGTCGCTGTCGATCGGCCGGGCGAGATCGCGCACCTCGCCGTCGACCTTGACGGCGATCGCCGCCTTGGCGAGGCCGGGGCCGATCGACGCGGCAATTTCGGCGCCCGTCGGCGGGGCATCGAACGGGCGCCGGCTCCCGTCGGGGAGGGTGACGGTCACGCGCGCCGGTTCCGGTTGCGTTACGGTTGCCATGGTTCCCTTCGCGAGTGCGCTGCCGCACGAACCGCGCGCATTTAGCGCAAACCGGACCCGGTCACAAGCGGCGGATCACAGACGTTCCATTACGGCGGCAGCGAAGATATAGGCGCCGAGCGCGAGGATGCCCACGAAAAAAATGCGTCGGAATCGCTCTTCGGACAGGCGGCGGCGGATTCGCTGGCCGACCGCCATGCCGATCAGGGCGGGGACCAGCGCGGCGGCCGATACGATCCCGGTGTCGCGGGGAAACAGGCCCGACCCGCCGAGCGCCACGGCGAGCGCGAGAGCCGACGCGCCGAACAGGAACCCCATCGCCTGCACCAGCGCGTCGCGGCCGAGGCCGATCGCCTGCAGGTACATGATCCCGGGAACGACGAACGAGCCGGTCATCCCGGTAAGGATGCCGTTCACCGAACCGAACAGGGGTCCCGCCCAGCCCTCCGCGCGCACCGGTATCGCGAAGCGCCAGCCGCAGAGGCCGAGGGCCGCGTAGACGAAGACGATCAGACCGAGAAGCCCGGACAGCAGCGCAAGATCGACCCGGGTCAGGGCCAGTGCGCCGAGCCAGACCGTGATCGTCGCCGCCAGCATGAACGGCCATAGCCGGCGGACGATCGTCCGCGCATGCCCGCCGACCGACGCCTGCCAGACATTGGTCGCGGCCGCGGGAACGGTCAGGAGCGCCATCGCCGTGGTGAGATCGAGCAGGACGGTCAGAAGCCCGAGACTCACCGTCGGCAGGCCGAGCCCGATCAGCCCCTTGACGCCCCCGGCGAGGAGGAAAACGAGCGCAATGGCCGCGATGATGAACGGATCCGTCATGGCCGCACTCCGGAACGCACCCGCCCGCAGGCGCCGTCGCGTCCAGAGCGGCCAGCTTTCGTGGCTTCGGCTTCGGTGATAGGGTCCGGAGGTCGGAAAACGACGATGCCGACGATCCCCAAGGGCCAACGAAACCGGGAAATCCGCCTGTGAACGGGGACGGATCAGAAGCGGCGGCGATCTTACCACGCCCCGGCGGCGCCACAATCGCCTACCGTCGGCTCGACGGCCGCGAGCCGGGCGTGATGTTCCTGGGCGGTTTCCGGTCCGACATGACGGGGACCAAGGCGACCGCGCTCGAAGCTGCCTGCCGCGCGGCCGGACACGCCTTCGTCCGCTTCGACTATTCCGGCCACGGAGAATCCTCCGGCGATTTCCTCGACGGCACCATCGGAAGCTGGCGGGACGACGCAGTCGCGGTGCTCGACGAGGCGGCGGTCGGGCGTCAGGTCCTCGTAGGCTCCTCGATGGGCGGGTGGATCATGTTGCTGGCGGCGCTCGCGCGTCCCGAGCGCATCGCGGGGCTGGTCGGGATCGCCGCGGCCCCGGACTTCACCGAGGACCTGATGTGGAACCGCTACGGCGAGGACATGCGCGAGGAGTTGAAGGAAAAGGGCGTCATCCATGTGCCGTCCGATTACGACGATGAGGACTATCCCATCGCCTACCGGCTGATCGAGGAGGGACGCCGCTATCTCCTGTTGCGTCGGCCTATCGCGATCCACTGCCCGATCAGGCTGTGGCACGGCAAGCGCGACACGGACGTGCCGTGGATGACGGCGTCGCGCATCGCCGAACAGGTGCTGAGCGGCGATGTCCGGGTGTTCCTCGTGCCGGACGGCGATCACAGGCTGGCGCGGGAGCAGGATCTCGCCCGGATCTGGGCCTCGGTGGACGAGCTCTGCACCTCGGCCGAGAGCTGACCCCGGCATGGCGGCACCCGACAGGGGCGCGGCCGGGCCCTGGCGCGACCTGATCCGCAAGGAGCACGGAACCTATTCGGCCATCGTCCTGCTGGGCACGCTCCTCCACGCCCTGCAGGTGCTGGTGATTTCGATAGTGATGCCGACCATCGTCGTCGACCTCGGCGGCGCGGTCTATTACGCTTGGATGGCGATCGTCTACGTCGTGGGCTCTATCGTCGGAGCGGCGACGGTGGAGCCGATCACCCGCGCGGTCGGGCGCCGGGTGGGCTATGTCGCGGTCGCGGTCGTTTTCATGCTGTCCACCGCGGGCTGCGCCCTCGCGCCCGACATCTTCACCCTGATCGCCGCGCGCGGCGTGCAGGGTTTCGCGGGCGGGCTGATCATCGGCGCCTCGATGGCGCTGATCGGCGTGCTCTTTCCGCCCCATCTGCGCGCACGCATTCTCGCCGCCTACCAGGGTGTCTGGATGTTCGCGCAGCTACTCGGCCCGGTCTTCGGCGGGGTGTTCGCGGAGATCGGCTGGTGGCGCGGATCGTTCTGGTCGCTGATCCCGTTCATCGCCTGTTACGCCGCGCTGATCTGGTGGAAGGTTCCCGACACCCGGCCGCAGAAGGGCGAGCATGTCGGGAGGTTTCCCTTCTTCCGGCTGACCGTGCTGACCGCGGGGGTGATCGCGGTCGCGGCGGCGGGACCGATAGACGACACCCGGGTTCGGGCGATCCTGATCGTCGCCGCGATAGCGCTCGTCTGGGCAACCTTCCGGCTGGACCGGAAAGCGCCGGTCCCCTTGTTCCCGACGCGCACGCTCTCGCTTTCCTCGGTGGTCGGGCTCGGCCTGCTGATTCACTTCCTGGTGGGCAGCGTCCAGACATCGATCACGCTATTCGTGCCGCTGTTGCTCCAGGTCTTTCACGGCGTGCCGCCGATCTATGTCAGCTTCGTCAGCATCGTCCTCTCGATCGGCTGGACGGTGGGGACGTTCATGGTGAACGGGTGGACCGGCCGCCGCGAGTGCCGCGCGCTCTGGTGGGGGCCGGTGATCGTCGTCCTCGGGCTCGCGCTGATGACGGCAACGACCACGGCGCCGGGGCTGGTCCTGTTGACCGTCGCGGCCTTCTTCATCGGCTTCGGGGTCGGCATCCACAACGTGCACCTGATTACCCGGACCATCGCCCGGGCAGACCCTGGCGAGGAGGGTCTGACGGCGGCATCGCTGCCCTCGGTGCGTTCGCTCGGCACCGCCTTCGGTGCGGCGCTCGCCGGAATGCTGACGACGATCGCGGGTTTCGACGACTCGATGGCCAGCGAAGCGGTCGGCGATGCCGTGACCTTCGTGTTCGGCTTCAACCTCGTTCCGGCCGTGCTGATGGCCTTGCTGATGTTCCGGCTGCTCGCGGTGGATACCGGCGGTTCACGGCGTAGCGAGGCTTCGTAGTCCCTCGCGATAGGTGGGATAGCGCGGCACCGCGCCGAGTTCGCGCTTCATGCGCTCGTTCCGGACCCGCCGGCACTCGGCGTAGAAGCTCCGCGCGAGCGGCGAGAGCTCCGCGGTCTCGAACGGCTCCTCCGGAGGCGGCGCGATGCCGAGCAGTTCGGCGGCGAAAGCGACCACGTCGTTCTGGGTGGCGGGTTCGTCGTCGGCGACGTTGTAGATCCGCCCCGCTTTCGGCCGGGCGATCGACGCCCGAAGCGCGCCCGCCACGTCGTCGACGTGAATCCGGGAGAACACCTGTCCCGGCTTGACGATGCGCCGCGCGGTTCCGTCACGGAGCCGGTCGAGCACGTTCCGGCCGGGACCGTAGATACCGGCGAGGCGGAAGACGTGGACCGGCATCCCGTGCGTCTCGCCGAAGGCAAGCCACGCGCGCTCGGCGGCGAGACGCCGCTGGGAGCGTTCTTCGCCGGGCCTGGGCGCGTCGTCCTCGCTCACCCAACCGCCGCCCCGGTCTCCGTAGACGCCCGTCGTCGAGAGGTAGCCGATCCACTCGACGCCGGGGAGCCCGCCGAGGGCATCGCCCCAGGCGGCCAGCACCGGGTCGCGGCCGGCCTCCGGGGGAGCCGAGATCAGTATGTGGGTCGCGCCCTGGAGGAGCCCCGGATCGTCGATGGGCAAGACGGAGAATCCATCCGAGACAAGGGCACGTGCGCGCTCGGCCCGCCGCGCGGTGCCGACGATCTGCCGGAACTCGCCGCCGGCCGCGCGCGCGAGGGCCTGAGCGCAATAGCCGAAGCCGAGGCAGACCAGCTTTCGCGCCGCGCTGGGCACACCCTGTCTCCCGCGATACGCGGCCTCAGGCGGTCTTTTCGGCCGCTTCCTCGGCAAGCACCGGGCGGTCGTAGCGATGGACCATCTCGTACGGGACAACCTGCCAGAACCGTTCCAATTCGCGGTCCCAGTGGATCAGCATGCGCTCGGCGAAGCGCGACTGGGTCTCCCGCGCATGCTCCTCGACCAGCGCCTTGAGCATATCGGCCCAGTACGGCACCTGGATGCGTTGGTAGAACACCGTGTCCTCGTTGACCCGGGTGGCGAAGCTGTCGTCCGGGTCGTAGACGAAGGCCATGCCGCCCGTCATGCCGGCCGCGAAATTGTCCCCGACGGGGCCGAGCACGACCGCGGTGCCGTTGGTCATGTATTCGCAGCCGTTGGACCCGCAGCCTTCGATCACCGCCGTCGCGCCGGAGTTGCGAACCGCGAAACGCTCGCCGGCCTGGCCGGCGGCGAACAGCTTGCCGGCGGTCGCGCCGTAGAGCACGGTGTTGCCGATGATCGTGTTCTCGTTCGACGCCAGCGTGCTCGCGGTGGTCAGGCGCACCACGATGGTGCCGCCGGAAAGCCCCTTGCCGACATAGTCGTTGGCGTCGCCGAAGACCTCGAGCTTGAGCCCCTGCACCGCGAACGCGCCGAGAGACTGGCCCGCCGAGCCGCGCAGCCGGACCGTGATATGGCCGGGCTGCAGCCCGTCCATTCCGTAGCGCCGGGTAATCATCGAGCTCAGCTTGGTGCCGATGGCGCGATGCGTGTTGCGGATGTTGTAGGCGAGCTGGATCTTCTCGCCCCGCTCCAGCGCGATCGCCGCGTCCTTGATCATCTGGGCGTCCAGCGTCTCGGGAACCTCGTTGCGGCCTTCCAGCGTGCAGTAATGCGAGTCCTCGCCCGGGTCCGCCTGCACGAGAAGCGGGTTGAGGTCCAGATCGTCGAGATGGGCGCTGCCGCGGTGGATCTGGCTCAACAGCTCGGTCCGGCCGATGATGTCGGTGAGCCGCCGCGCGCCCAGCCGGGCAAGGTGCTCGCGCACCTCCTCGGCGATGAAGCTGAAAAGGTTGACCACCTTCTCGGGCGTGCCGGTGAAACGCGCCCGCAGCCGCTCGTCCTGGGTGCAGACGCCGACCGGACAGGTGTTGGAGTGGCACTGGCGCACCATGATGCAGCCCATGGCGACCAGCGACGCCGTCCCGATGCCGAACTCCTCGGCGCCGAGCAGGGCGGCGATGACCACGTCGCGCCCGGTCTTGAGCCCGCCGTCCACCCTGAGGATCACGCGGTGGCGAAGCTGGTTGAGGGTCAGCACCTGATTGACCTCGGACAGCCCCATCTCCCAGGGCAGGCCGGCATACTTGATCGAGGATTGCGGGCTCGCCCCGGTCCCGCCCGAGTGGCCGGAGATCAGGATCACGTCCGCCCTGGCCTTGGCGACGCCGGCGGCGATCGTCCCTATGCCGCTCTGGGAAACCAGCTTCACGCAAACCCTGGCGTCGGGGTTGATCTGCTTGAGGTCGTAGATGAGCTGGGCGAGATCCTCGATCGAGTAGATGTCGTGGTGGGGCGGCGGCGAGATCAGGGTCACGCCGGGCGTCGAATGCCGCAGCCGCGCGATCATCTCCGAGACCTTGATGCCGGGAAGCTGGCCCCCCTCGCCCGGCTTGGCGCCCTGCGCGATCTTGATCTCGATCTCGCGGCAGTTGTTGAGAAATTCCGCGGTCACCCCGAACCGGCCCGAGGCGACCTGCTTGATCGCCGAGCTCGCGTTGTCGCCGTTGGGGCGCGGGCTGTAGCGCGCGGGATCCTCCCCGCCCTCGCCGGAATTCGACTTGGCGCCGATCCGGTTCATCGCGATGGAGAGCGTCTCGTGCGCCTCAGGGCTGAGCGCGCCGAGGGAGATTCCCGGTGCGACCAGGTGCTTTCTGATCTCCGTGATGGATTCGACTTCCTCGATAGGTACCGGCTCGCGCTTGAACTGGAAGCCCATCAGGTCGCGCAGATGGATCGGCGGCACGTTCTGCGTGCCTTCGACGAACTTGCGGTATGTGGCGAAGGAGTCGTTGGCGACGGCGGTCTGCAGGATGTGCATCTGCCGGCCTTCGAACGCGTGCGCCTCGCCGTTCTGTCGGAAACGGTAGAAGCCGCCCACGGGAAGCGCGGTCACCCCCTCGTCAAAGGCGCGGTGGTGCAGCGTGAGCACCTTGCGTCGGATTCCGTAGAGCCCGATGCCCGAGATGCGCGAATTCATCCCTGGGAAGTAGCTGTTCACCAGCCACCGGCTGAGCCCGACGGCCTCGAACTTGTAGCCGCCCCGGTAGGACGACAGGATGGAGATGCCCATCTTGGACATGACCTTGAGCAGGCCCTGGTTCACGGCCTCCTGGTAGCGCCGGAGACAGTCCTCCAGCGCACGGTCGCCGAACAACCCGCGGCGGTGCCGGTCCGCGATGGTGTCGTTGGCGAGATAGGCGTTGACCGTCGTCGCGCCGACGCCAACCAGAACGGCGAAATAGTGCACGTCCATGCACTCCGCGCTCTCGACATTGAGCGAGGTGAAGGTCCTGAGCGACTGCGCGACGAGATGGCTGTGGACGCCGCCCACGGCAAGGATCGAGGGGATCGCCGCGCGCTCGGGGTTGATGTTCCGGTCGGTCAGGATCAGGTGCACCGCGCCACCCCGCACCGCATCCTCGGCCTGGCGCTGGATCCGGTACATAGCGCGCCGGAGCGAGAGGTCGTCGTCGTTGTTGCGGAAGGTGCAGTCGATCTCGACCGCGCTGTCGCCGAGATAGTCGCGCATCGCGGCGAACTCGGCGTTGGTCAGCACCGGGGAGTCGAGTTGCAGGAGCCGCGTCTGGCTTTCGTCCTGATCGAGCACGTTGCCGAGATTGCCGAGCCGCGTCCGCAGGCTCATCACCCGGTACTCGCGAAGCGAGTCGATCGGCGGGTTGGTGACCTGGCTGAAGGACTGGCGGAAGAAATGGTGGAGTCCGCGGTAATGGTCCGACAGCACGGCGAGCGGGGTGTCGTCGCCCATCGAGCCGACCGCTTCCTTGCCGTCCTCGACCATCGGCTGCAGCAGCAGCTCGAGCTCTTCCAGCGAGTAGCCCGCCGCGACCTGCCGACGCCTCAGCTCGTCGCCGGTGAAGTCGATCTTGGGTCCCGTGCCGGTCTTGATCAGCCCTTCGAGCGCCGTGATGTTGCCGAACCACTCGGTGTAGGGATAGGCGTTCGCGAGCTCGTGCTTGATCTCGCGGTCGTGGTGGAGCCGCTTCTCCTCGAGGTCGACGGCGATCATCTCGGCCGGTCCGAGGCGCCCCTTGGCGACGATACGGGCCTCGCTGACGCGTACCATGCCGGTCTCGGAGCCGACCAGCAGAAGATCGTTGTCGAGCACGGAATAGCGCATCGGGCGAAGCCCGTTGCGGTCCATGGCGGCGACCACCCAGCGGCCGTCGGTGGCGGCGATCGCGGCCGGCCCGTCCCATGGCTCCATGACGCAGTTGAGATAGCTGTAGAACGCCCCGATCTCGGGTTCCATGTCGGTTTTCTTCGACCACGCGGCGGGGATCAGCATGGAGCCCACGTGGGGCGCGGACCGTCCGGCGCGCACCAGCAGTTCGAAGACGTTATCGAGCGATGCGGAGTCCGACCCGCCGGGCTCGATGACCGGCTTGAGGTCGTCGATGTAGCCCTCGAAGACCTCGGCATCCATCCGGGTCTCGTGGCTCTTCATCCAGTTGACGTTGCCGCTCAGCGTGTTGATCTCGCCGTTATGCGCGAGCATGCGGAACGGCTGAGCGAGCCGCCAGGTCGGGAAGGTGTTGGTCGAATAACGCTGGTGATAGACCGCGAACCGGGACTTGAAGCGCTCGTCGAGCAGGTCGGGATAGAAGGCGGTCAGCTGCTCGGCGAGGAACATGCCCTTGTAGATTACCGAGCGCGACGACAGCGAGCAGATATAGAAGTCGTTGATGTTCTCGGCGCGGACCTGGTTCTCGATCAGGCGGCGGATGATGTAAAGGTCGGTCTCGAACTTCGCGGGCGGCACGTCGGCGTTGCCGGCGATCATGATCTGCTCGATCTCGGGCCGGGTCGCGTTGGCCTTCTCGCCGATCACGTCGACATCGATGGGCACCTGGCGCCAGCCGTAGATCTGGTAGCCGAATTTGAGGATCTCGGACTCGACGATGCAGCGGCAGCGCTCCTGCCCGGTCAGGTCGGTGCGCGGCAGGAACGCCATGCCGACCGCGAGCGGCCCGTCGCCGAGGCTGTGGCCGGTGCGCTCGATATGCTCCTCGAAGAAATCCTGCGGGATCTCGACATGGATGCCGGCGCCGTCGCCGGTCTTGCCGTCGGCGTCGACCGCTCCGCGGTGCCAGACCGCCTTGAGCGCCTCGGTCCCGGCCTCGACGACGTCGCGCCTCGGAACCCCGTCTATCGCCGCGACCAGGCCGACGCCGCAACTCTCGTGCTCGAGCGCGGGATCGTAGAGGCCCTCGCGGGCGAGGCGCTCGGCATTCCGGCGCCAGAGCGCGACGGAGCGCACGCCATCGGACACGAAACCGCCGCTCATTCGATCCTCCCCGCCGCGCTCACGCAGCTTCCTCCGCATGGGCGGCCGCATCGCGCCGTTCCAGATAGGCGTGGATCGCCTCGGCCGCGTCGCGCCCGTCCCGGATGCCCCAGACGACCAGCGACGCCCCCCGGACGATGTCGCCGGCCGCGAACACCCCGTCGATGGCGGTCATCATCGTCCGGTGATCGATCTGGACGGTACCCCACCGGGTCACGGTCAACGCCGGCGCGCCGAACAGCGCGGGCAGATCCTCGGGATCGAAGCCGAGCGCCTTGATCACCAGGTCGGCGTCGGTGACGAAGCTCGACCCCTCGATCGGCTCGGGCGTCTGACGCCCCGCGGCATCGGGCACGCCGAGATGGATCCTGAGCGCGCGGACCCCGGCGACCGTATCGTCGCCGACGAAGGCCTCCGGCGTCGCCAGCCAGGAGAACCTGACCCCCTCCTCCTCGGCGCACTGCACCTCGCGCCGCGAGCCCGGCATGTTCTCCCGGTCGCGCCGGTAGAGGCAGGTGACGGATTTCGCCCCTTGGCGCACGGCAGTGCGCACGCAGTCCATCGCCGTGTCGCCGCCGCCGATCACGACGACGTCCTTGCCGGCCGCGTCGAGCCGGCCGTCGTCGAAGGCGGGAACCGCGTCGCCGAGGCCCTTGCGGTTCGACGCGATCAGGTAGTCGAGCGCGGGCACGATGTTGCCGAGCCCGCCTCCCGGCACCTGGATGTCCCGGGCCCGGTAGACCCCGGTCGCGATCAACACCGCGTCGTGCCGTTCGCGGATTTCGTCGAGGCTGGCGTCGCGGCCCACGTCGAAGCCGCGGTGGAACAGGATGCCGCCGTCTTCAAGGAGCGCGACGCGGCGCGCGACGATCGTCTTTTCCAGCTTGAAGTTGGGAATCCCGTAGACCAGCAGCCCGCCCATGCGGTCGTGGCGGTCGTAGACGTGGACTTCGTAACCGCGCCGGCGGAGCTGCTCCGCCGCGGCGAGTCCGGCGGGGCCGGCCCCGATAATACCGACCGAGCGGCCGAGTTCGCGAGGCGGCGTCGGCGGCTTCACCCAGCCCCGCTCGAAGGCGGTGTCGGTGATGTAGCGCTCGACCGAGCCGATCGTCACCGTGCCGTGGCCGGACTGCTCGATCACGCAATTGCCCTCGCACAACCGGTCCTGCGGGCAGATCCGGCCGCAGATCTCGGGCATGTTGTTGGTCGCCGACGACACCTCGTAGGCCTCGGCAAGCCGCCCTTCGGCGGTCAGCATCAGCCAGTCGGGGATGTTGTTGTGCACCGGGCAGTGGATTTGGCAATAGGGCACGCCACATTGCGAGCAGCGGCTCGCCTGCGCCGCCGCGCCGTCGGTCGTGAAGATGTCGTAGATCTCGTCGAAGTCGGCACGGCGCGTCTCAGCGCTCCGCTTTTCCGGCGTCGCCTGCGGCAGATCGACGAACTTCAACATATGGCCGGACATGCGTGCCCTGTCTCCCCTCGGCGGCGGCGCCTGTTCTTGTTTCCGCCGTCACTCCAGCGCGGCCGGTCGGCAGCGGCGCATCGACCGAAAACTCTGTCCTGACAATATAGCGTGGAATTCGGAGAAGGCAAGCCAGATAGGTCATAGATACTGCCATAAAATCACATGAAATTTTCGCATCGCGGTCCGTTTTCGGATCATTCGGCGTTTCCATGCAAAAAATTAGTTCCAAAATGGGACTAATTTCTCCGGCTTTGGTCTTTCCATGCCGATTCCCCTACAATGGCGGCCCGCAAACCGGGAGAGCGGGCCTTGACGCTGCTTCAGCTGGCCGTGATCGCGGTCGTGCAAGGCATCACCGAATTCCTGCCGATCAGCTCGTCGGGACACCTCCGGCTGATCCCCGTGCTGAGCGACTGGCCCGACCAAGGGCTGGCGATCGACGTCGCGGTGCACGTCGGCACCCTGCTTGCGGTCGTCGCCTATCTCTGGCGGGACGTCCTCGCCATGCTCGGGGGCCTGATCCGGCTCGGCTCGGGCATGGCCCATCCGGGCGTTCGCCTCGCGGTTTACCTGCTGGTCGCCACGATCCCGGTCGTGGCGGCGGGCTATGCGGTAACCGAATTCCTGGGCACGGTGTGGCGCAACAGTCTCGAGGTCATCGCCTGGGCCCACGCTCGGCTTCGGACTCCTTCTGCACCTGTCCGACCGCATCGGTCTCACGGTGCGCCGGCTCGAGCACATGGGAATGTGGTCTGCGTTCGCGATCGGCATGGCGCAGGCGCTCGCGCTGATCCCGGGGGCGAGCCGCGCGGGCGTCACGATGACCGCGGCCCGGCTGCTGGGGTTCGAGCGCCGGGACGCGGCCCGCTTCTCGATGCTGATGTCGATTCCGACGATCGTCGCGGCGGGCGTCTTCGCCGCCGGGGAACTCGTGGAGTCGGGCGATCCGGTGCTGCAGTCGAACGCGCTGCTGGCCGGCGGAATCGCCTTCGTCGCGGCGCTGATCGCCATCGCGGCGATGATGGGGTGGCTGAGACGGGCGACGTTCGCGCCCTTCGTGATCTACCGGACGATCCTGGGCGCGGCCCTGCTCGGGATCGTTTACCTGTAGATCAGCGCCCGCCGCCGCCGCGGCGGTAGCGCGCGAGATAGCCGGGAGCGACCGCGTCCAGCGGGGTGGGCTCGAGGCCGAGCTCCGCGAGCCCGGACGCGTCGGCGGACGCGACGTTGTCGGACGCCAGCATGCGGATCTGGTCCCGGGTGAGCATCGGCGGAAAAGGCGAGAGCTCCATCAGCCCGGCCGGGAGCATGGCGAGGATGCCGGGAACGGGCAACAGGAGCCGCCGCCTGCCGATATGCCGCAGCATCGTTTCCATCAGCTCCCGGAAGCTCAAGACCTCCGGGCCGCCGAATTCGTACGTCCGCCCGGAAATTCCGGGGTCCCCGGCGATGCGCGCCACCCCTGAAGCGACATCGCCGACATAGACCGGCTGGAATCTGGTGTTGCCGCCGCCGATCAGCGGTATCGCCGGCGCCAGGCGCGCGATCCACGCGAAGCGATTGAGAAAATCGTCCTCTATTCCGAAGACGATGCTGGGCCGGACCACGACCGCGGCGGGAAACGCCCCGCGCACCGCCTCCTCGCCCGCCGCCTTGCTCCGCGCGTATGCCGCCGGAGAGTCGGGCGCGGCGCCGATGGCGGAGACGTGGACCAGGCGTTCGACGCCGGCCGCGGCGGCGGCTTGCGCGATCCGCCCCGCGCCTTCGGCATGGATCGCGTGGAAACGCTGCGGGCCCGCCTCGTAGAGCACGCCGACGAGATTGATCACCGCATCGGCGCCTTCGACGGCAGCCGCCACCGAAGCGTCGTCGCGGATATTGGCCGCCATCGGCGTGACCTGGCCGACATCGCCCATGGGCTTCAGGAACAGCGCGCGATCCGGGCGCCTGACGGCGACGCGGACGCGATAGCCGCGGCGGGCAAGCTCGCCCACGGTATAGCGGCCGACGAAGCCGGAACCGCCGAACACTGTTGCTGTGGGCGTAGACATCGCGCCCCCCTCGAACGGCGATCGTGTCCCGAGCCGTGGTGTAAGAGCCTGGCGGCCGTCGCGGTATCCGGCGGGTAGGGCCGGTAGGCTCAGGCTGCCACGGCGGGCAGCTTGACGGTTGCATTGTCGCTCACGGGAGCGATTGATTCCAGCGTCATGTATCTGGCCCTCTGGACGGCCCATTCGTCGTTCTGCTCGAGCAGGATGGCGCCGATCAGCCGTGTTATGGCGTCCTCGTTGGGGAAGATGCCGACGGTGTTGGTACGCCGCTTGATCTCGCCATGGAGTCGTTCGAGCGGGTTTGTCGAGTGCAGCTTGGGGCGATGCGCGGCCGGGAAGGTCATGTAGGCGAGAACGTCGTGCTCGGCCTCGTCCATGAGAGCGGCGAGCTTCGGCGCCTTGGCCCTGAGCTGGTCGGCGACCTGGCGCCACTGGGCGGAGGCGCTGTCTGCATCCTCCTGGGCGAAGGCGGTGGTGACGAAGGCGGACACGACGCGCCGGCCCTGCTTGCCGGCATGGGCGAGCAGGGTGCGCATGAAGTGGACGCGGCAGCGCTGCCATGTGGCGCCGAGGACGCGCGTTGCAGCCGCCTTCAGGCCCTTGTGGTCATCGGAGACGACCAGCTTGACGCCGCGCAGGCCGCGGCGGGCCAGGGAGCGCAGGAAGGAGGTCCAGAAGGTCTCGGCCTCGGACGCGCCGATCGCCATGCCGAGCACCTCGCGGCGGCCCTGGTCGTTGACCGCCACCGCGATCGTGACCGCGACCGAGACGACGCGCCCGGCCTCGCGCATCTTCACATAGGTCGCGTCCAGCCACAGATACGGCCAGTCGCCCTCCAGCGGGCGGTCGAGGAAGTCGCGGATCTTGCCGTCGATCTCACCGCACAGCCGCGACACCTGGCTCTTCGAGATGCCCGACATGCCCATGGCCTGCACCAGGTCGTCCACCGAGCGGGTCGACACGCCCTTGATGTAGGCCTCCTGGATCACCGCCGTCAGCGCCTTCTCCGCCATGCGACGCGGCTCCAGGAAGCCCGGGAAGTAGCTCCCCTTGCGCAGCTTCGGGATCTTCAGCTCCACCGTGCCCGCGCGCGTCTCCCAGACCCGGTCCCGGTAGCCGTTGCGATGGGTGAGCCGGTCCGGCGAACGCTCGCCGTGTGCGGCTCCCGCAAGGCCCTCCACCTCAAGCGCCATCAAACGCTCGGCCGTGAACCCGATCATCTCGCGAAGCAGATCGGCGTCCGAACTCTTCTCCAAAAGCGCCTGCAGGGTCATCATGTCCTTGGTGGTCATCGTGGTACTCCTCCGGTCGGATGGACTGTAGAAGCCCAACCCTAACCGGCACCGCGATGGCCATCCGCTATGGATAAGTGGCCCGCCGCCGCCAGACACCACACGGTCGCGGCGGCGGGCCACTTACCCACAGCTACCGATGCTGGCTCCTGCTCCTACACCACGCCTGGGGGCACGACCGGAACGGGCGGCTAATATCGGCTGGGGCCGGACCCGTCAACATCGGCGCGGCGCCGCTCGATCCGGCGGCGAAAGCGGTTGACAAGCCGGCGGCGGCTGGCGTACGGACGCGCGCAGCGGGCGTCCGGTCGCCGATCGGCCCAGGTGGCGGAATTGGTAGACGCGCAGGTTTCAGGTACCTGTGACCGCAAGGTCGTGGAAGTTCGAGTCTTCTCCTGGGCACCACCGGACCGCGCGCTTCCGGTTCCTCGGCGCCCGGACGGGGCGGCGATGGTGCGCCAATGGCGATAGAGATGCACGAGGGCGACCTGCCCGCCGATCTCGATTTCGGCGACGCGGTCGCGATCGACACCGAGACGATGGGCCTCAACCCGGGCCGCGACCGTCTCTGTATGGTCCAGTTGAGCGCGGGCGACGGCGACGCCCATCTGGTGCGGTTCCGCGGCGGCGCCTACGGCGCGCCCGGGCTTGCACGGCTGCTGGCAGACCGCGCGGTCACCAAGATCTTCCATTTCGCCCGCTTCGACATCGCCGTTCTCGAACGCTATCTCGGCGTCCGGGCGGCGCCGGTCTATTGCACCAAGATCGCGTCCCGGATCGCCCGCACCTACACCGACCGCCATTCGCTGAAGGATCTCGCGGCCGAGCTGATCGGTGTCGAGATCTCCAAGGCGCAGCAGTCTTCGGACTGGGGAGCGGAGACCCTGACGGACGCCCAGCGCAGATATGCGGCGGCGGATGTCCTCCACCTGCACGCGATCCGGGACGCGCTGGACGGGATGCTGGAACGCGAAGGGCGGGAGGAGCTCGCCCGGCGCTGCTTCGAGTTCGTCGGGCACAGGGCCGCGCTCGACCTCGGCGGCTGGGGCGACGTGGACATCTTCGCCCATTGACGCCGGCGCGGCGGAGACGACCGGTCAGGCTGCACCGGACGCGGAAATCGGCTAGGATGGCTTGTCGGACCGAGCCGCAGGCGGCTGCGGGCGAGAGTTTGCCGGAGTGCCGATGGCCGAACTGAAGAAGTTCCGATCCGCCCGGTCGCAGGAGGCCGAGGACATCGCCGTCGCCCGCCGGGTGCTGGAGACCGAGTGCGCGGGGCTTGCGGCCCTCGCCCGCTCCGTCGACTTCGCGTTCGCGGAAGCGGTGGAGATAATGTCCCGCGTGCACGGCCGGGGCCGGGTGATCGTCACCGGCATGGGCAAGAGCGGGCATGTGGGGCGCAAGATCGCCGCCACCCTCGCCTCGACCGGCACGCCGGCGCAGTTCGTCCATCCGGCGGAGGCGAGCCACGGCGATCTTGGCATGATTACCGCCCGGGACGCGGTGCTCGCGATGTCGAACTCGGGCGAAACGCCGGAACTGTCCGATATCATCGCCTACACCAAACGACACGCGATTCCGCTTGTGGCGCTGACGGCGCGCGCGGAAAGCGCGCTTGCGGCCGCCGCGGACGTTCTGATCCCGCTGCCCGACACCGACGAGGCCTGCCCGCTTAATCTCGCGCCGACCACGTCGACGACGATGATGGTGGCGCTGGGCGACGCGCTGGCGGTGGCGCTGCTGGAGCGTGTCGGGTTCTCGCACGAGGATTTCAAGCTGCGCCACCCGGGCGGCCAGCTCGGCAAGCGGCTGATCAAGGTCGAGCGGCTGATGCACAAGGGCGACCGCGTCCCGCTCGCCCGCCGCGACATCGCGATGTCGGAAGCGCTCCTGATCATGACGTCGCACAGCTTCGGCTGCATCGGGCTGGTGGACGGCGAAGGCCGGCTCGTCGGGGTCATCACCGACGGCGACCTCAGGCGCAACATGGGCGAACGGCTGCTTGAGATGTCGGCGGCGGACGTGATGACCGCGGGTCCGCGGACCATTCCGCCCGACGCGCTCGCCGATCAGGCGCTGCGGGTGATGAACGAGAACAGCATTACCAGCCTCTTCGTCGTTACCGACGATCGGCCCGTGGGCATTCTCCACATCCACGATTGCCTCCGCGCCGGAGTCGATTGAGGGAACCGGGCATGGCGACGATCGCCCCAATGCGGATCGAGAGCGGCTATTCCCGTTTCGTGGCGGTGATGAAAGTAGCGCTGCCGCTGGGCGCGGCGGTGGTGATCGCCCTCCTGTTTTCGTGGTCCCAGCTATACCGAATGCCGGAACGGTTCGAGATCGGCGCCACGAAGTTGAGCGCTTCCGAGGCGGCGGGCGGCCACCGTATGATCAACGCTCGGTATTCCGGCACCGACCGGAATTGGAACCCCTATACCCTGGCGGCGGAATCGGTCGTGCAGCAGAAATCGGATCCGGACCGGGTCATGCTCAACAGTCCCGAGGCCGATTTCACGACCGGGGCTGGCGCCTGGATCGCCGTTTCCGCCTCCAGCGGCAAGTTCGCCCGCGAGGCCCGGCAGGTTGACCTCGAAGGCGATGTCAGCTTCTATCACGATTCGGGCTACCAGTTTCAGACCGACCGGGCGACGATCGATTTCGGCGAGGCCATCGCGTGGAGCACGGCGCCGGTAACCGGCAGAGGGGCATGGGCCAACGTGGACGCGGCCGGTTTCCGCATCAGCCGCGACGAGGACCGGCTGGAGTTCGCGGGCCCCGCCCATCTCGTCCTTTTCCCGGACGCGGAGGAACCGCGGCGGTGAAAGCGCGCTTCGCCCCGTTTGTCCTGGTCGGCGTCCTCCTGGGCGCGCCGGACGCGACGGCGCAGACCGGGGGCCTCCCGTTCCGGGACAGTTCCGGTCCCATAGAAATCGCCGTCGACGGCAGTGTCGAGTGGCAGCAGAAGAAGCGGGTTTTCGTCGCCCGCGGCAATGCCCGGGCCAAGCAGGGCGACGTTACCTTGCGGGCCGAGACGATCGCCGCGCATTACCGGACCGGCAAGGACGGCGGAACCGAGATCTGGCGCATCGACGCGGAGGGCGCCGTCCGCATCGCGGGTAACGACCAGGTCGCGACGGGCCGCAAGGGGACCTACGACGTGGACAAGCAGCTGCTGGTGCTGACCGGCAAGCCGAAGTTCACGCCCGGCGCGGAACGGATCAGCGCGTCGAGGAGCTTGGAATATTCGCAGGCCCGGAACCGGGCCGTGGCCCGGGGCAACGCGGTCGCGGTGCGGGGGGACCGGACCATCAAGGCCGAAACGCTCACCGCGACCTTCGAACCGGGCGGACAGGAAAGCGACAAGCTCAAGCGGCTGGTGGCGGTGGGCCGCGTCGTCTTCACGTCGCCGAACGAGGTGTTTCACGCCGACCGGGCGGATTTCGATGCTGCCAGCGAACGCCTCAAGCTGGAGGGTTCGGTGCGAATCTCCCAGGGCGGCAACGAACTCAGGGGCCAGTCGGCCGAGCTGGACTTGAAGACCGGAACCAGCCGGATGCTGGGCGGAAAGGGCGGGGTGCAGGGCGTGTTCGTTCCGAACGCCCTGCCCGTTCCAGAGAACGGCACCGACCGGAAGGGGAAGACAGGAAATTGACCGAGAACCCCGGCGACGGACCCCGCCTGATCTCCCGTTCGAGCGGCCTGGAAGCCTTCTCGCTGGGCAAGCGGTTCCGAAAACGTCCCGTGCTGCGCGATGTCAGTCTCAGGCTCGAGCGGGGCGAGGTCGTCGGCCTGCTTGGACCGAACGGAGCCGGAAAGACGACCTCGTTCTACATCCTCACCGGACTGATCCAGCCGGACACGGGCGCGGTCACGCTCGACGGCCAGGACATCACCCGGCTTCCGATGTATCGCCGCGCGCGGATCGGTATCGGCTACCTGCCTCAGGAAGCCTCGATCTTCCGTGGCATGACGGTGGAGAACAATATACGCGCGGTGCTGGACGTCACCGAGCCGGCGGCGGAACTCCGGGAGAGCCGCCTCGATGCGCTGCTGGGCGAGTTCTCGATCACCCATCTCAGGCACACGCCCGCGCCGGCGCTGTCGGGCGGCGAGCGCCGGCGGGTGGAGATCGCGCGGGCTCTCGCAAGCTCGCCGGGATACATCCTGCTCGACGAGCCCTTCGTCGGGATCGATCCGATCGCGGTGAACGATGTGCGTGCGCTCGTGGGCCATCTCAAGGATCGCGGCATCGGCGTGCTCATCACCGACCACAACGTCCGCGAGACGCTCGACATCGTCGACCGGGCCTACATCCTGAATGAAGGCCGCGTGCTGATGGAGGGCGCGCCGTCCGAGATCGTCGCGAACGACGAGGTCCGGCGCGTCTATCTCGGCGAACGGTTCAGCCTCTGACGCGGGCGGCGCTTTCCCCGTTATACACAGCTCCCCTCCGCGCGCGCCCGTTGTTCCGTTGCGAACCGGCGGCAAAGCATGCAGACTCTTTTTCCGGTCCGCGCACGCTTGACTCGGCGGCGGGCCGAACAATAGGTTCCGCGCCCGCGCAAATCCGGCGGGAACGGCGCCGGGGCGGCAGACCCGAAGGGAGCGCGTCCGGACGACGGACGCGTAAGCGTTTGAAAATCGGACTCACCGGTCGACACATGGATTTGGGTGAGCGGCTTCGCCGCCATGTCGAAGCCCGCCTCAACGACGGTGTCGCCAAGTATTTCGACCATGCGCTGGATTCGCACGTGGTCTTCGAGCCGGAGGGACCGCTGGTAAGGGCGGACATCTCTGTCCATGTCGGCCGCGGGATTCAGGTGCAGGGACACGGAGCGGCGGAGGACGCGCAGAACGCCTTCGACCTGGCGATGGAGAGGATCGCGAAGCGCCTGCGACGCAACAAGCGTCGGCTGCGCGACCACCATCGCAAGTCGGGATCGGCGCGGCGCGAGGAGGCGCTCACCGCGCAGCACGTCATCCTGGCCGACCCCGGGGACCGGGCGGACGACGAGACCGACGGCGACAGTCCGCTGGTCATCGCGGAGACGGTTTCGGAAATCGAGTCGATGACCGTGGGCGAAGCCGTCATGCGCATCGATCTCGCGGCGCAGCCGGTGGTGGTCTTCCGCAACGCCGCCCATGGCGGCGTCAACGTGATCTATCGCCGCGGCGACGGAAATCTCGGCTGGCTCGACCCGTCGGGCGCGGACGGGACAGAAGCCGGTCCGCGGAGAGGCTAGGATGGAAATCGGCGACCTGCTGACCTGCGACGGGGTGGTCGACCGCCTGCCGGCCGCGAGCAAGAAACAGGTGATCCAGGAAATCTCCCGCCGGGCCGCCGAGATGACCGGCCTCGACGAGCGCGCGGTGTTCAGCGTCCTGCTGGAGCGCGAACGGCTAGGGACCACCGGGGTCGGCGAGGGAGTCGCCATTCCGCACGGCAAGATCGCGGATCTCGACGGACTCTGCGGCCTGTTCGTCCGGCTCGACCGCGCCGTCGACTTCGACTCGATCGACGAACGGCCGGTCGACCTCGTGTTCCTCCTGCTGGCGCAGGAGGGGGCGAGCGCGGACCATCTGAAGGCCCTTGCCCGGGTCTCGCGGCTCATGCGCGACCCCGCGGTCCGCGACAGCCTGCGCGCCGACGCGGACGCCGACGCGCTCTATACCGTCCTCACCTCCGAGAACGGCGTTCGCGCCGCCTGATTTCCGGATCCCCCTCACCCTGATCCTCTCCCCGCGGGGGAGAGGGGACCCGCCTAGCGGCTCCTGCCTGCCTTCTCCCCTCCCGCTCGCGGGAGGGGCCGGGGGAGGGCGAACCACTCGTCACAAACCCATACGGTAGGATATTGCTCTGGCTATAGTTCCGCGGCTTCGCCGTCCTCGGCGATGCGGATTTCGATCGTCCTTTCGCGGCTCGACGGTGGCGGCCGGACCAGATCGACATGGAGCAGGCCGTCGGCAAGCTCCGCGCCGATCACCTCGATTCCCTCCGCGAGCACGAACGAGCGCTGGAACTGGCGCGCCGCGATGCCGCGGTGGAGATAGACGCGCCCGTCGGAGTCCGATTGCCTGCCGCGGATGGTGAGCTGCGACTCCGCGACCGTGATCGCCAGATCTTCCCGACGGAAGCCGGCCACCGCCAGGGTGATGCGGAGCGCATCGTCGCCGGTGTGCTCGATATTGTATGGGGGATAGCCGTCGGCCGCGCTCTTGGAGACCCGGTCGAGCACCCGTTCCAGCTGGTCGAACCCGAGCAGGAACGGGCTGTTGAACACCGACATACGCGTCATTGCGAGCCTCCTCGTCGCGAGCGGGGCGCATTCGTTTCCCGCCGGGTCCCGCGGGCCCCCGGCGAACCGGCCTGTCAGGCGCCGTGGCTACGGATATGGGCCGCCCGGGAGGAGACGGCAAGGCCGGCGGCGGCGGCCGGGGCGGGCTCCCGCGGCAGGGTGAGCGCGACGCGGAGACCGGGTTCGTTGTCGCCGAGCTCGAGGCTGCCGCCGTGGCGTTCCGCGACCGCCGCGACCAGGCTGAGCCCGAGTCCCGCGCCGGGGGCGTTGCGGGATGCCTCGATTCGGAAGAAGCGCTCGGTCACGCGCTCCTTCAGGGCGTCGGGAATTCCCGGCCCGCCATCGGAAACGGCGATCTCGACGCCTTCGCCCCGACCGCGCGCGGTGATCGCGACGGTCCCGCCGCCCGGCGAGAACTTGATCGCGTTGTCGAGCAGGTTGGCCAACGCCTGGAACAGGAGGTCGCGGTCGCCCCTGATCCGCCCGGCGTCGCCGGGCTCGGCATCGAGCGCGACCCCGCGTTCTTCCGCGACCGGCGCGTAGAGCTCGGCGACGTCGCCGATCAGCCCGTCGAGGTCGAAGGTCTCGATCTGCCCGGTCTCGACCCCGGCTTCGAGCCGCGCGATCCGCAGCAGCGAGTTGAACGTCTTGAGGAGCGCGTCGGCCTCCTCGATGGTCCGGCCGATGGCGCGGCGATAGGCCTCCTCGTCGCCCTCGTCGGCGAGCGTCAGCTCGAGGCGGCTGCGCAGCCGGGCGAGCGGACTCCGCAAATCGTGAGCGATGTTGTCGCTGACCTCGCGGACGCTGGCCACCAGCTGCGCGATGCGGTCGAGCATCTCGTTGAGGTTCGCGGCCAGCCGGTCGAACTCGTCGTCCGTCCCGCGCACGGGGATCCGGCGGTCGAGCGCGCCGGCCATGATTTCGCGGCTGGTCAGGTTGATGGCATCGATGCGGCGCAGCATCGGCCGGCTGATCAGCACCCCGCCGGCGATGCTGAGCACCAGCGCGAGGGCGATTCCCCAGCCGATGGATTCGCGGAACCGCGCGTCGATTTCCAGCCGCTCCCGGATGTCGCGCCCGACGAGCAGGCGGAGCCCGCCGGTGAGCTCGAATATCCGCGCACGGCCCAGATCGACGGCGCCGCGCCGGTCGGCATATTCGAGCTCGAAGGTGATCCAGCCGTCGGGCCGGGGATCTTCCCGGGGCCAGGCGCTGAGGTTGCCGGCGAGCGGGCGGAGGCTGGCGTCGGTCAGGAGGTAGAGCCCCCGGCTCGCCCGCGCCTGCGACGTGCGGCGGTTGAGCGCGCGCACCAGGCCGATCGTGCCGAACTGCGAATACTGCTCGGCGAGCCCGCGGATCTCGGCCTCGATCGCCTCGTCGGTCTGACGCGCCATGAAGCCGGCGGTGGACCAGTAGAGAAACCCGACCAGGACCACCGCCGAGACCCCGAACAGCCCGAAATAGATCAGGGTCAGCCGGAAGGTCGTGCTGCCGAGCAGCTTAGCCCGCATTTCCCGCTCCGGTCAGGGCCTGCGCGGCGCTGTCGGGCCACGCCTTCCCCACAATTCGTCATGCCCGGACTTGTTCCGGGCATCCATGTCTTGCGGCATCGCGGCGCGGGCCGGGAGCGGGCGAGGCGGCGGAGGGACGTGGATGCCCGGAACAAGTCCGGGCATGACGTGGTGGGGTGACGCGGTCTGGGATGGAAACTTCGGAAACACGACACTAGCCCCCTTCCGCACGGAGCCTGTATCCCGCGCCGCGCACGGTCTCGATGAGGGGGCGGTCGGCGTCGGCGTCGACCTTGCGGCGGAGTCTCGAGATATGGACGTCGATGACGTTCGTCTGGGGATCGAAATGGTAGTCCCAGACGTTCTCCAGCAGCATCGTCCGGGTGACCACGCGGCCGGCGTTGCGCATCAGGCTTTCGAGGAGCTGGAACTCGCGCCGCTGCAGATCGATCGGGCGGCCGGCCCGCGTGACGCGGCGCGCGAGCAGGTCCATCTCCAGATCGCCTACCCTGAGCACGATTTCCTGTACCGGCGCCGCGCCGCGCCGGAGCAGCGCGTCGACCCTAGCGCGCAGCTCCGAAAAGGCGAACGGCTTGACCAGGTAGTCGTCGGCGCCGGCCTCCAGCCCGGCGACCCGATCGGCGACCTCGCCTTTCGCGCTCAGAAACAGCACCGGCGTCGGACGTCCGGCGCTTCGCATCGCCTCGACGATGGCGATCCCGTCGAGCTCGGGCAACATGCGGTCGATCACCGCGACGTCGTAGTCGCTGCCGAGCGCGAGGACGAGCCCGTCGCGCCCGTCATGGGCCACATCGACGGAAAACCCGCCCTCGGCGAGCCCCTTGGCGATGAACCCCGCCGTCTCGGTGTCGTCTTCGATGATCAATGCGCGCATCGCGGGACCGGCACGACCGAACGGCGGGAGCCGGGACCGCCCGCGCGGCCCCGGCCCCGACCGTTTGACCGCGATACTCTACGCGTCGGCGAAGCGGACCGCCACGATGCGATCCTCGCCCTTGCGGTCGATCGTCAGCAGCACGGCCTTGCGGCCGTCCTTGCGCACCTGCTCGACCGCCTCGACGGCGTCGGCGGCGGACTTGACCGGGGTGTATGTGACGCGCTCGATCACGTCGCCCGCGCGCACGCCCCGAGACCAGGCCGGGCTGTCGGGCGCGACATGCCGGACGAGCGCGCCCTTCGCCTTCTCGTCGAGCCCGAAGCGGGACCGCGCGGCGGGGTCGAGGTCCGCCACCGTGATGCCGGTGCCGGCGAGCCCCTCCCTGGCGGGCTTGGCGGGCAGGCTCGCGACCTTCTCCGGGGTCGGCATCGATCCGGTGGTCACCGAGAGCGTCATCTCCTTGCCCTCGCGCAGGATCGCGAGCGCGACGGCCTTGCCCGTCTCGGTGCCGGCGACGAGGCGCGGCAGGTCGCGGAACTTCTCGACCGCAGCGCCGTCCCACTTGACGATGATGTCGCCCTGCTTGAGGCCGGCATCGCGCGCCGGGCCCTTTTCGACGACCGAGGCCACCAGCGCGCCCTGCGCGTCCTTCATGCCGAGGCTCTCGGCGATGTCGGGCGTGACGGGCTGGATCTGGACCCCGAGCCAGCCGCGCTCGATCTTGCCGTCGGCCTTGAGCGCGGCGATCACCTGCCTGGCGTCGTTCGACGGGATGGCGAAGCCGATGCCGATATTCCCGCCGGTGGGCGAGTAGATCGAGGCGTTGACGCCGATCACCTTGCCCGAGGCGTCGAACGCGGGACCGCCGGAGTTGCCCTGGTTGATCGGGGCGTCGATCTGCAGGAAGTCGACCAGCGAGCCGCCGCGCAGATCGCGCCCGCGCGCCGACACGATGCCGGCGGTCACCGAGCCGCCGAGGCCGAACGGGTTGCCGATGGTCATCACCCAGTCGCCCGCGCGGATGCTGTCGGAATCGCCGAACTCGACGAAGGGAAGCGCCCGCCCGGCGTCGATCTTGAGCAGTGCCAGGTCGGTCTTGGCGTCGCGGCCGAGCAGTTTGGCCTCGAAGCTGTCGCCGTCATGCAGCCTGACCCGGATCGAGCGCGCGCCGGCGACGACGTGGTTGTTGGTCACGATGTGGCCGTCTTGGTCGACGATGAAGCCGGAGCCCACGGCAGACATCCGGTGGTCGGGCCGCATCGGAGGCATGCGGAAATCGGGCATGTTGCCGCCGAAGAACCGCTCCATGAACTCGCGGAACGATCCGTCGGGCTGCCCGAAGAAGGGGTTGAACCGCGGCATGTTGTCGGACTTGCCGAGGCTGGCGGGCGCGGTTCCGCGGTCGGTCGCGATGTTGACCACGGCGGGCGCGACCCGTTCCGCGACATCGGCGAAGCTCGCCGGGGCGGGGCGCGCATGCGCGAAGCCGGACGCCGCGGTCACCATCGCGGCGGCCAGCGCGCCGGGCAGAACCACCCGGTGCAGGACTCGCTTGTCGAGCGTCAAAGAGGCATTCATTGCTCACTCTCCCGAAGATTTCCTCGCCCCGGGAGATAGCGCGCCAGCCTGAAGCCCATCTTACCACAACATGAAACTTGCGTAAGGTGGGGCGTCCCTCGATACGGCCCTTCGGGCTTACTCGGGATGAGGAGGCAAGAAAGAGTCCCTCACCCTGAGTAGCCGCGTCAGCGGCGTATCGAAGGGCGTCCCGCGTCGCCGACATAGCGGTCCATGCCGATATCGGTTTCCCAGCTCTTTTCCCACGCTTCGAGGAGCCAGGGGCGGATGGTCTCGAACCGGGCCGCAACCTCGCGCTGGTCGGCGCGCAGCCCGTCGATCACCGCCTCGACCGAATCGCGCAGCGCGCCGGCGTCTATCGTCGCGAGCCGACCGCCCTCGACCACGATCCGCCCCTCCACCAGGACCGTGTCGAGCGCCGAGCCGGTCTCGGTATAGACCATCTGGCGGGCGGCGCTGTTGAGCGGGAGCAGCGTCGGCCGGTCGAGATCGTAGAGGCAGAGATCGGCCCGCATCCCCGGCCGAAGCGCGCCGACTTCGCCGGCGAGCCCGACCGCCGCCGCACCGCCCAGCGTCGCCGCGCGCATCGCCTCGGGCGCGTCGGGCGTCTCGAGCCCGGTGTCGCTGATCGCCGCAAGCCCGCAAAAGAGCTTCATCGACTGGAACATGTTCTGCACGTCCGAGCACGCGCAGTTGTCGCAGCCGAGCGCGATTTCCACCCCAGCCTTGCGGTAGCGCTGGATCGGCGCCACGCCCGACTTCGACTTCATGTTGCTCGCGGGGTTGAGCACCACCCGCCCGCCGGCCTCGGCGAGGGCGGCGATCTCGTCGTCGGCGAACCAGATCGAGTGGGCCAGCGCGAGGCGCGGGCCGAGCAGCCCGGCGGCCCGCATGTATTCGATCTGCGAGCCTCCGTGTGCGCCGAGATGGGTGCGGGACGCGACGACCTCCGGCCGCGACTCGTACATGTGGGTCAAGACGGGGAGGTCGTGCCGTTCGGAGAGTTCGGCGATGCCGGCCAGCAGCTCCGGCGAGGACATGATGGCGCTGGTCGGGCCGAGCGCCCAGGAGAAGCGCTCGCGCTCGAGGCCGATCCGGTCGATCTGCCGGGCCACCATGTCGAGCGGCTTTTCGCCTCCCGCCACCCCGATGGGCGAGCCGAGATAGGCGTGGTACGCCTCCGGCACGAGCTCGCGCCAGCGGGGGATGCGGTCGACCGCGCGCCGGTCGCCGATCTGGAGGGAGAAGACGGTGCGGATGCCGATCTCGTCATAGGCCGCCAGCACCGCGTCGAGCAGGGCGTCGTCGTAGGGGTAGAGGGTGAGCATGTCCTGCACGGTGGTGATCCCGGCGAGCAGGCACTCGGCCGCGCCCAGCAGGGTCCGCGCGCGGACTTCCTCGACGCTGCGGATCGGGTATTGCGGCGGCAGCGCGTTTACGAACCACATCTGCAGCGGCATCGGGTCGAACACGCCCTTCAGCAGAACGTCGTGCGAGTGGTAATGCGCGTTGACGAAGCCGGGCACGACCAGCCGGCGGCGCGCGTCGATCGTCCGGTCGGGCGGCTGGCCTGCGAGCGCCGCCCGGAGGCCGGGTTCGACGCGGGCGATCCGCGCCCCTTCGATCAGGATGTCGAGCGCCGCCGGGCGGTCGCAGTCCCCGTCGTGGTCGTAGACCAGCCCGCCTTCGACGAGAACCCGTTCGTCCGCCATGCGCTCAACCGCGCACGATGTAGTCGCGCAGCGCGTCCGCCTCCGCCATCACCCCATCGATACGGCTCTTGACCACGTCGCCGATGCTGACGATGCCGATCAGCCTGCCGTCCTCGACGACCGGCAGATGGCGGAACCGCCGGTCGGTCATCAGCGCGAGGATTTCCCGGTCGCTGTCGCCCGGCGCGCAGGTCTCGACCGGGCTCGCCATGCAGGTGTCGATGCGGCAGTCGAGGAAGGCCGCGCCCTGCTCGGCAAGGCCGCGCACGATGTCGCGCTCGGAGATGATGCCGGCCAGCGCGCCGCCCTCGCCGGTCACGACCAGCGCGCCGATCATCCGCTCGGTGAGCAGGGCCACTGCGGCCGCGATGGTCGTGTCGGGCGGCACGGTGGCGACATCGCTGCCTTTCGCCTTCAGGATCGCGCGGACATCCATGATCGGACTCCCGAGAATGTTGCTTGCGGGCGGTGGAAATATCGGGCTCCCCGCGTGGCGAGTCCAGCCGGGCGCGTGACACGGCATGGGCGTTGGCGTTGAATGGCCCACCTCCGTGCATCCGACGAGGACGCCTTGGCCGACCGCATTACCCTGACCGCCGAAGACGGGCACGACTTCGACGCCTGGCGCGCCGCCCCCGACCGGCCGACCGGCGGGATCGTCGTGCTGCACGCGATCTACGGCATGACCTCCCACATGGCGGATGTCTGCGACCTCTACGCCGAGGCGGGGATCGCGGCCGTGGCGCCGTCCCTCTACGACCGGTCGGGCAGAGGCGCCGTCTTCGGCTACGACGCGGCCGGGCGCGCCGGCGGCATGGCCCGGCGCGAGACGCTGGCCGAGGCGACGGTGCTGGCGGACGTCGCGGCGGCGCTCGATTCGCTCCGCCCGTCCGGACCGGTCGCCGTCCTGGGGTTCTGCACCGGGGGGACCTGGGCGTGGATCGCCGCCGCCCGCCTCCCCCTCGACGCGGCGGTGATCTATTACGGCAGCGACGTCTACGAGCATCGGGGGCTCGCCCCTTCCTGCCCCGCGATCCTGCACTACGGCGACCGCGACGCCGTGGTCCCGTTCGATGAGGTAGAGGCGATCCGCGACGCCCATCCGGGGCTCGAATTCCACGTCTATCCGGGCGCCGACCACGCGTTCTTCAACCCCGAGCAGGTGAGCCACGACGCGGCGACGGCCGAGGCGGCGCACCGGCGCACGATCGCCTTCCTAACGGCCCGGTTCGGCGATGCCCGACGGTGACCGGGGCGGCCCCGCGCCGGACCCGCGATGAGCGAAACCGGGGAGGCGGCGCGCGGAGGCTGGCTCGACCTGATGCGGGGCGGGCGGAGCGTCTTCACGGTCCTCCTCAACCTCGCGGTGATCCTGCACGGGGTGAACACCTTCGTGCTGTCGACCGTGATGCCGTCGGTGATCGCCGATGTCGGCGGGGCCGCCTATTACGCCTGGCCCGCGATGATGTACCTGATCGGCACCATCGTGGGCGCGGCCAGCGGGACGCCGGTGCGCGCCGCCCTCGGACGGCGCCACGGGTATGTCGCCTCGGGCTTCGTCTTCGTCGCCGGCAGCGCGGTCGCCGCGCTGGCGCCCTCGATGGCGTTCCTGCTCGCCGGCCAGCTCCTGCAGGGATTCGGCGGCGGGCTGCTGCTGTCGCAATCGATGGCGCTGGTCCGCGAGATCTACGACGGCCCGCTGCGCGGGCGCATCCTCGCGCTGATCAACGCGACCTGGGTCGCGGCGGCGATGATCGGCCCGGCCGAGGCCGGCTTCTTTGCGGCGATCGAATGGTGGCGGGGCGCCTTCTGGGTCGCGGTCCCCTTCGCGCTGCTGGTCTGCGCGCTCGGCTGGCGCTACGTACCGCCATCGGGCGAGCCGGGAAAGCGGGCGGGCTTTCCGGTGCGCCGACTGGCGCTCGTCGCGGCGGGCGTCCTCTGTGTCGCCGCCGCCGGGCAGATCGAGTCGATCCCGGCGGGCATCGCGCTGGTGATCGCCGCCTGCTTGCTGGTCTGGCTCACCATGCGGCTGGACGAGGGGTCGGACAACGCGCTCTTCCCGCGCCGCGCGCTGTCGCCGCTGACCGATGTCGGCGCGGCCTACTGGATGTTCATGACGCTCGCCTTCACGCAGATCGCGCCGTCGGTGTTCCTGCCGCTGCTGCTGGGCGCGCTGCACGACGTGCCGGCGCTCTGGGTCGGCTACTACAACATGCTGATGTCGATCGCCTGGTCGGTGGGCTCGTTCGCGGTGGCGCACGTGACCGGCCGCGAAACGACGCGCCGCGCGATCGCGCTCGGCTTCGTGGTCTCCACCGTCGGGCTCGCCGGAATGGCGGTCGGCATCGAGAGCGATCCGCTGTGGCTGCTGGCGGTCTGGTCGGTCGTCATCGGGCTCGGAATCGGCATATCCAACGTGCTTGCGATCACCTGGACGATGTCGATCGCCTCCGAGGGCGAGGAAAGCCTGACGGCGTCGGCGATCCCGGCGATCCGCTCGCTGGGGCTCGCCTTCGGCGCGGCGGCGATCGGGCTGGTCGCCAACGCCTCGGGGCTGGGCGATGCGACCGATCCGGCCAGGGTCGGGCGCGCGCTCACCGCGGTCTTCGCGGTCTGCGCCTTCGCCCCGGTCGTGGGGTTCGCGATGACCTTCCTGTCGTTCGCGGCGAATGCGCGGCGGCGCCCTACCGGATGAGCCTCCCGCCCCGGCGTTCCTCGCGCCAGGTGTTGTACCAGGCGGCGCCGAAGATGATGACCGCGCCGATCAGGATCGGCATGTCGAACGCCTCGCCGAACAGCACAATGCCGAGGCCGACCGAGAGCGGCAGGCGCAGGAAGTCGAACGGGACGACGAAGCTCGCATCCGCCGCCGCCATCGCGCGCGTCACGCAGTAATGAACCGCGTAGCCGGCGAGGCCGAGGCCGACGATCGCCGGCAGGTCCCCGATTTCGGGCGTGCGCCAGACGAACGCCGCCGGGATCGCCGAGAAAACCAGCACGAAGACGCTCATGTAGAAGACGACGACGTTGCCGGATTCGCTTGACGCCAGCCGCTTGGTCGCGATGAAGGCCGAGGCGTAGAAGAACGCCGCCGCCAGCACGACGATCGGCCCGATGCCGAAGCCGAGCTCGGCCGGGCGGACGATGATGAGCGTGCCGACGAACCCCGCCGCGACCACACCGATGCGCGGCAGGTCGACGCGCTCGCCGAGCACGGCGACCGCCATGATCACGACGAAGATCGGCATGGTGAACTGAAGCGCGGAGAGCTCGGCGAGCGTCACCATGGTGACGCCGAAGAACCACGCCACGTTGCCGGTATAGAGAAGCCCGTTCCGGAACCCGTGCAGGACCAGCCGGTCGGTCTTCGCGGCCGACAGCCCGGCGCGCAGCATCCAGGGCGCCATCAGGCCGAGATTGACGACGCTCCTGAGGAAGATCAGCTCGAGGACGTGGTATTGCGGGGTGAGGAAGCGGATCAGCAGCGCCATCGCCACCAGCGACGACGCCGCGCCGATCATGAACAGCGCGCCTTCGACCTGTTTGGAAACCAGGGCCAACGTCGGAGGAGCGCCCTTCGATACGCCGCTTCGCGGCTACTCAGGGTGAGGGAACAAGAGAAACATCCTCATCCCGAGTAGGCGCGCCGGCGCCGTATCGAGGGACGCCTCTCCGCGGGGAAATCCGCCGGGACACCATCCAAAACCGAACGCCCTACGCCGTCCGCGGTTCGAGCACCCGGACCGCGTTCCTCGCCGGGTCGTAGCGGTAGCGCAGCGTGCGGTCGAGGTCGCAGCCCGTCACCCGCACCAGACGGGTCTCGAGCGGCCGGTCGAGCGAGTGGATGACGCCCTCGTTGTAGACATGGGCCTCGCCCTCGTTCAGCACGTATTTGCGGTCGACGACGAGCTCGGCGTGACCCTCCCGCGCGCCGTCGTCGACGCGCCGCCATTCGGTCATCTCGACATGGTTCATCGCCATGCCGTAGACCACCCAGGAGGGGCCGTGGCAGTGCGGGGTGTTGTTGGACGGACCCCGGTTGGTGTGCGCCATCACGCGGAAGCCGTGCGTCTCGTCGACATGGATGGTCTCGGCGCCGGACAGCTTGTCGGGGCCGAGATGGGCGGCGACGAAATCCCGATCGACGAGCAGCTTTTCCAGGTGCCGGGCGACGCGATCGCGGCCGGCCGGTCCGGTATCGGCGTCGAGCGCTTCCCGCGCGTCGGCGCAGAAATCTTCCAGCGTGTAGGCCATCGATCCTTCTCCCGGGTGCGCGCGGTCAGTCGACGCGGGCGCTCTCGGCGACCCCCCATTTGAGCCCCATGCCCTTGAGCCAGCGGCGGTAGGCGACCGAGAACTTGTCGGCGCGGATGTGGAGCTCGTCCTTGAGGTCGAGCGGGATCTCGGCCGGGCGCTGGCTCTCGACGATCCACTTGTCCTGGCTGAACACCTTGTCCTGGCGGTCGACGATCTGCTGCTCGGTCACCTGGTCGCCGAAATTGATCGCCACCAGCAACCACACCAGGCAGTCGTCGGGCGCCAGCGGGGTGACCGTCAGCATCATGCAGAACATGTTGCCGTCGCCGGTCTCCTTGGCGAAATAGGCCGTGGTCGGGCGGAAGCAGCGATAGGTGTAGTGCGTCATCGCCGGCACGCCCCGGTGGTCGGCGAAGGGCTGCCAGATCGGCACCCGCCCGGTGCCGATCCCGTCCTCGTCCTCGAACACGTCGTAATCCTCGACGATGTCGGGCTTCGACGGATCGCCGTTGATCATCGGGTGGACGAAGGGGAAGTGCGGGATGTCGATGAAGTTCTCGACGGTGCGGAACGGGTTGGCGCGGAAATTGTAGGGGCCGACGATCTGCTTGCGGTAGGACCCGTCATTCCATTCCGGGAACGGCGGCACGTCGCGGTCGGGCTCGCCCATCGAGACCCAGAGGAAGCCGTATTCCTCCTTCGCGCGGTACGCCTCGACGCGGGCGCCCGCCGGCGGCGTAAGATCGGGCATCGCCGGGATGAAGGTGCAGCGGCCCTCCTTGTTGTAGTGCCAGGCGTGGTAGGGGCAGGCGAGCTGCCCGTCCTTGACCGCGCCGAGCGAGAGCCGGGTGCCGCGATGGGCGCAGTAATCCTTCCACGCCATCACCTCGCCGCCCGAGCGCCACAGCACGAGGTCCGTCCCGAACAGGCTCGCCGCCATCACCCCGCCCTCGTCGAGGTCCGCCGCGCGCCCCACCGCCTGCCAGTCGTTCTTCAGCACCGGATCGTCGATCATCGCGCCATTCTGCCGCCAGCAGGCGGGCGCGTCCACGGGGTTTGGGTGGTCGGGCGGCCCGACCGACCCCCGCCGCCCTCCCTTCTGTCGTCATGCCCGGACTTGTTCCGGGCATCCACGTCTTGCGGTATCGCGGTGCATGCCGGGAGCGGGCGAGGCGGCGGCGGAACGTGGATGCCCGGAACAAGTCCGGGCATGACGTGGTGGGGGGAAAGCGGGGCGACGGCGGGGAACGGTCCGCCGCGAACCGGATACGCCGTGGCGGCGGCCGAAACGGCTCTCGGCCTCGCGCCCGTCGCGGCGGCGCCCCACCTGACGCGGCCGGCCGGGTGCGTCATCATGGGCGGCATGGAGGCTTCCTTTCTCGGCGTGCCGGGCGTCGATGCCTGGGTGTTCGGCGGGCTGACCGCGTTCGCGTTCGTGACCGCGTTCATCATGTCCACCATCGGCACCGCCGGGGGGCTGATCCTGCTCGCCGCGATGGCGATCTTCTTCGCGCCGGCGGTGCTGATCCCGGTGCACACGGTGGTCATGCTGGGCTCGTCGTCGAGCCTCGCCGCGATGCGCTGGCGCTACGTCCTGCGGGGGACGCTGCCGCCCTTCGCGCTGGGCGCGGCGGTGGGCGCGCTGGCGGGCGCGCAGATCTTCGTCACCCTGTCGAGCGTCGTCCTCCAGGGCATCCTCGGCGTGTCGATCCTCATCCTCGCCTGGATGCCCAGCTTCACCCGGTTCGGGCCGGAGCGCGGGCGCTTCGCGGTGCTCGGCTTCGTCATGACCTTTCTCGGCATCTTCATCAGCGCGACGGGCACCCTGCTCGCCCCTTTCGTCGCCGGCGCGACCGAGGACCGCCGCTATCTGCCGCCGACGCTGTCCTTCCTGATGTCCATCGTCCATGTCGCGAAGCTGGCAGCGTTCGGCGCGCTCGGCATCGGGGTGGGCGCCTACCTGCCGCTGATCGGGGCGATGATCGCGGTCTCGATGGCCGGCAACTATGTCGGCAGCCGGACGCTGGACCGGGTGCCGGAGCGCGCCTTCCGCATCGTCTTCCGGATCGTCGTGACCGCGCTCGGCATCCGCCTCCTCTGGGTGACGGCGGTCGAGGCCGGGCTGGTGTGAGGCGCCTCGCCGGCAAGGAGACCCGGGAACGATGAATTCGACCATATCCAAACGGGCCTTTCTTCAGGCCGTCGGCGCGGCGGCCGGGGTGGGCGCGGTCCATCGCGGCATGGAGGCGCTGGGCCTCGGCCGAACCGGAACCGCCGCGGCGGCGGCGCCCGGCCTGCCGCCGGGCTCGGGCGCGGGAAAGAGCGTCGCGATCCTGGGCGCCGGCATCGCCGGCATGACGGCCGCCTACGAGCTGTCGAAGGCGGGCTACCGGTGCACCGTCCTGGAGGCCGCGGACCGCGCCGGGGGCCGCAATCTGACGGTGCGCGCCGGCGACAGGATCGAGGAGTTCGACAACCGCCAGCGCGTGGGATTCGCGGAAGGCGACCATCTCTACGCCAATCTCGGCCCCGCGCGGATCCCCCATCACCACCGAACGATCCTCGGCTACTGCAAGGCGTTCGGCGTCGCGCTCGAGGTCTTCACCAACGACAACCGCGCAGCGCTCTATCACCACAGGGAGCGCTTCGGCGGGCGGGCGGTGACGGCGCGCCGGGCGATCGCCGATATCCGCGGCTATATCGCGGAGTTGCTCGCCAAGGCGGCGGGCGCGGCGGCGCTCGACAGCGCGCTGACCGCCGACGACCGCAAGCGCGTGCTCGAGATGCTGGCGGATTACGGCGATCTCGACAACGAACACCGCTACCAGGGCAGCGCGCGCGGCGGCTATCGCGGCGCGCGGGTGAATGCCGGGCTGAAGCCGGGCGCCCCGGACGACCCGCTCGATTTCGGCGAGCTGCTCGGGTCCGGGTTCTGGCGCCACGCGGTGCGGACGGCGGACTCGTTCAACCAGAACCCGACATTGCTGCAGCCGGTGGGCGGGATGGACGCGATCGCACGCGCGTTCGAGAAGCGCGTGGGCGGCGCGATCCGCCGCGGCAGCATCGTCGACGAGATCCGCCGAACCGGAACCGGGGTCCGCGTCGTCCACCGTTCCGCCCGAACCGGCGCGCGCGCGGCGCTGGAAGCCGATTTCGCGGTCTGCACGATCCCGGCGCCGGTGCTCAAGGACATCGCCGCCGATTTCGCGCCGGAGACACGGGCGGCGATCGCCGCGTCCGACTTCGGCGGCGCCGTCAAGATCGCCTTCCAGACGCGGCGGCGGTTCTGGGAGGACGACTTGGCGATCTATGGCGGCATCTCCTGGACCGACCAGGACATCGCGCAGATCTGGTATCCGCCCTACGGCTACCACCGCGACAGGGGGGTGATCCTCGGCGCCTATATCTGGGGGGAGAAGCCCGGCCTCCGCTTCCAGGCGATGCGCCCGGAGGCGCGGCTCGCGGCGGCGATCGCCGAGGGCGGGCGGGTGCATCCCGGCTACGCGGCGGAGATCGAGGCGGGCGTCAGCCGCGCCTGGGGCAACGTGCCGTTCCAGAAGGGCGCGTGGCCGGAGGCGGACGAGGCGCCCGACGCGCTGCAACGCCCGGACGGGCCGATCCATTTCGCCGGCGACCAGACAAGCGCGCTGCCGGGCTGGCAGGAGGGCGCGGCGCTGTCCGCCCGGGCGGCGGTCGCGGCGATCGGCGAGCGGGTCAAGGGGAAATAGCGGCCGGCGGGTGGGAAGGGAAGCGCGGGACGGTTAGGATCGGCCCTGCCATCCGCAAGGGGAATAGCCATGCCGAGACTGAAGCCGCTCGCCCGCGACGAGGCGCCGGAGGCCGCGCACGAGGCGATGGACCGCGCCGCCCGCGCGTTCGACACGCCGATGACCACCGCCGGGATCCAGGCGCGCTGCCCGCCGATCCTCGAAGCGGGACGGGCGCTCGGCGCGGCGGTGGCGAAGAGCGGCACGCTGCCGGCCGAGCTTCGCTTCCTGGTCTGCGTCCGGGTGGCGCAGATCGTCCGGTGCCCGTTCTGAATCGACACCAACGCTGCCGGGAGCAGCGCCGAAGGAAGCACCGACGAGAAGATCGCCGCGGTCGGCGCGTGGTCCGACAGCCCGCTCTTCGGCGACGCGGAGAAGGCCGCCTTCGCCTTCGCCGAGGGGATGACGGCGACGCCGGCCGAGGTGACGGACGCGGTCTACGAAGAGGCCGCCCGCCACTTCTCCGAAGCCCAGCTGGTCGAGCTCGCCGCGACGGCGGCGATGGAGAACTACCGCGCCCGCCTCAACCGCGCCTTCGTCGTCGAGGCGCAGGGGTTCTACAAGCCGGGGTCGAGGGCGGAGTAGCGGCCGCTATTCGTTGCAAACTGTACGGCGAATAGCGCGGGCGTCCGGGGCCGGATTTCCCCGCCGGACCGCTTCGGGCCCGATTCCGGTCCCCGGGGGACGCGGAACCGGCCGTCTCGCGAAACGATGTTGCGCGCAAACCCCAACTTTGCCACTTACGGCATGTTCTTGAGATATTGGATAAGTCAACACGGTTGACCTTTGTTTCATGTGAAACATTAGGCGCAGCGGACCGGGAGCGACCGGAGGCCGCGCAGCACGATAGACTTGCGGAAGCGCGGGCGGTCGTCGCGCAGCGCGATCCGCGGGAAACGCTCGAGCAGCATCTCCAGGACGATCCGCCCCTCGAGGCGGGCGAGCGGGGCGCCGAGGCAGTGGTGGATGCCGCGCCCGAAGGAGAGATGCGCGGCCTCGCCGCGGCCGATGTCGAGCCGGTCGGGATCCGCGAACGCGCCGGGGTCCCGGTTGGCGGAGCCGACGAGGACGACCAGATTGTCCCGCTTGCGCAATTCGAACCCGTTGACCTCGCAGTCGGCGAGCGCGCGCCGGAAGGTGGCCTGCACCGGGGAGTCGAAGCGCAGCAGCTCCTCCACCGCGGACGGGATCAGGCCCGGGTCCTCCCTCAGCCGCCGGAGTTGGTCGGGGTTGCGCAGGAGCGCCAGCATCCCGTTGCCGATCAGGTTGGTCGTGGTCTCGTTGCCGGCGATCAGGAGGAGGCGCAGCATGTTGAGCGTCTCGCGCTCGTTGAGCCGTTCGCCCTCGTCCTCGGCCTGGACCAGCGCGCTCAATATGTCGTCCTCGGGCGCGGCGCGGCGCTTTTCGATGATCGCCCGGAAGAAGGCGTCGAACTCGGCGGTGGCGACCTCCGCCGCCGCCCGTTCACGCGGGCTGACGGTGGGCTCCAGCAGGCGGGCGCGCTGCGCCGACCAGACCGCGAACCGGGCCCGGTCCTGGTGCGGCACGCCGAGCATCTCGGCGATCACGATCACCGGCAGGGGATGGGCCACCGCCCGCATGAGATCGAAGCCGCCGGGGTCGTCGATGTCGTCGAGCAGGGCGGCGAGGGTCTCGCGGATGCGGGGCTCCAGCGCCTCGACCGCGCGCGGGGTGAACGCCTTGTTGACCAGCGCCCGGAGCCGGCGGTGGTCGGGCGGGTCGAGCAGCAGCATGGTGAGCTCGTCCGGCGCCGGCAGCATCGCCTGCTGGCGCGCCGTGAGGGTGCCCTTGCGCGGGTCGCTGCCGAAATTCCGGTGGTCGCGCAGGATCGCGTCGATGTCGGCGTGGCGGGCGAACATCCAGGCGTTCATCAGCCGGCTGCGGTGCACCGGGTCCTTCTCGCGCAGGGCGGCGTAGACGGGGTACGGGTCCTGGGCGGTGCGGTCGGACAGCGGGTTGTAGGCCACCCCGGTGCGCCAGCGCTCGCCCAGCACCGCCGCGCCGGCGAACGCCGTCCTCGCCGCCTCGCCGAGCTGCCCCCTCACCCCGACCCTCTCCCCGCGGGGGAGAGGGGGCGTTGCCCGCCGGCCCCTCGCTTCTCTTCCCCCCTCCCGCTTGCGGGAGGGGCCGGGGGAGGGTGGCCGCGGCCGGGCCGGACCATGCCGTAACGTTTGACGTGAAACATCAGAGCTCGAGCAGCCGCTTCGCGGCGGCGACGGTCGCGTGGCCGGGCTCGGCGAGGGTGTCGAGCACGGTGAAGTGGTCGGTGCCGGGGACGATCAGCACCTCGGACTCGACGCCGAACCTGCCCCACTCGGCGGCGAAGTCGCGGGCCTGCCGGCGGAACTCGTCGGACTCGTCGCCGCCCGCGACCACCGCCATCGGCGCCGACGTGGCGGGCTCGAGGAAGATCGGGCTGAGCGCCCGCGCCTCCGCCTCGTCCATCCGCACCGCGTCGTTGAGCGGGGTGTGGCGCAGCGGCTCGATGTCGTAGACGCCGCTGACCGGGAGGCCGGCCGCCACGACGTTCGCGGGCAGGTCGCTGCCGAAGGCGGGCCAGTCGGTCGCCATCGCCATCGCCGTCAGGTGCCCGCCCGCCGAGTGGCCGGAGACGACGATCCTGTCGCGGTCGTAGCCGAAGCGCCCCGCCTCGCGCCAGAGATACGCCACCGCGCGGCGGATCTGGTCGGTCAGCTCGGTCAGCGTCACCGAGGGGCAGAGCGCGTACTCGATATTGGCGAACGCCGCGCCCGCCGGCACCAGCTGCTCGCCGAGGAAGGCGAAGGGCTCCTTGTCGTTCCACTGCCAGTAGCCGCCGTGGATGAAGGCGAACAGCGGCGCGCCGTCCGCCTCGGGCAGGAACAGGTCCAGCCGCTCGCGTGGGTGCGGCCCGTAGGCGAGGTCGAGCGCGGCACGCTTGGCGCCCGCGCGGAGATCGTCCGACCGCTCGGCCTGGCGCGCCTTGATCGCGTCGAGCGCCTCGGGCGCGATCATCCCGCGGTTGTCGTACTGCGCGTAGAGCGAGTCCCTGTCGAGATAGTCGCGGTAGATCGCCTGTGCCATGGCCGGGCCTCCCTGTCCGGCGGACATTCTGCGGACGGCGCGGGCGCGGGACAAGCTTGTCCGGGCCGCCGAACCGCGCCAGAATTCCCGCCGGGCCGGGGGAGGAACGCGGTGAAGGGCACGAGCTGGATACGCGAGCAGGGCATGCAGGACGCGCTGCTCTGCGCCGCGCTGCGCGACCGGGGGATGGACGACGTGCCGCTCTGGCAGCGCTCCTTCCCCGAGCGCGACGCGGCGATGAAGCACTGGAACGACCTGGTGCCGCTGCGCGACGGGCCGGTCGCCCCGGAGCGCGTCGAGGTCGCCGACGAGGCGGCGATGGCCGCGGACATCAAGGCGCGCGCCCGGGCGCTCGGCGCGGCGGATGTGGGCATGACCGCGCTCAGGCCGGAGTTCGTCGAGCTCGGGGTCGAGCTGCCGCACAGGAACGTCATCGCGGTGATCTGCTACGAGGACTACCGCAAGTCGATCGAGAGCCCCGACGCGGTCGACCTGGAGGCGATGAGCACCTATGCGAAATGCGCCGACATCGCGACCGAGCTCGCCCGCCAGATCCGCGAGGAGCTCGGCTACCCCGCCATCGCCCACCATAACGGGTCGTTCCAGATCCAGGCGATCCCGGTGTTCTACGAGGTCGGCTTCGGCGAGCTCGGCCGCCACGGCAGCCTGATCCACCCCGAGCTCGGCTCGAATTTCCGCCCGGGCTTCGTCACCACCGACCTGCCGGTGGCCTATGACGAGCCCCACGAGTTCGGCGTGCAGGACTACTGCATGTCGTGCAACCTCTGCCGCAACAACTGCCCGGGCGACGCGATCCCGGACGATTACATCGTCACCGAGGGCATCAAGCGCTGGCTGACCGACATCGACAAGTGCTACCCGATCTCGCGCTTCCGCGAGGCCTACTGCCATATCTGTGTCGACGTCTGCCCCTATATCTACAAGGAGAACGGCGACGCCGAGAAGCGCGGCATCTTCCGCGAGTACATGAAGATCCGGAAGGAGGAGGGCTATAAGACCCCCAAGGGAGACCGCTAGCGCCCGCTCCTACCGCCACATCGACGCCGAGGGCACGTCGACCCCGACCGCGCCGGTGCTGACCGCGCTGGCCGAGGCGGCGCTCGCGGTGCTGGCGCGCGACGGCGAACGCGACGGGGCGGGCTGGCGCTACCGGACCGGGACGCGTGACGGCCGGCCGTTCGACATAGGCTGCGACGGCCCCGACCTGCCCGCCACGATCCCGGGCGAGACCGTGCTGCCCTCGGTCATCCCGAGCGACCCGAAATGGCGCGGCGCGTACCGGCTGGTCGTGGCGCCGCCGCTGGTCGCCCTCGACCTCTGCTGGACCCCCGGCGAGCCGCTCCGGATCATGACCTTCAGCCGGGGCGACTGGGAGGACGCGCTGCTGGCGATGGCCGCGCGTGCGGAGGATCGCGGCTCGGTTTGAAATCGGTCCGCCCTCCCCCGGCCTTTCCCGCGAGCGGGAGGGGAGAAGGCAGGGAAGAGACGCTGCCGCGAGTCTTCTTCTCTCCACGGGGGAGAGGGTCGGGGTGAGGGGGAGGACGCGCTGCTGACGGTGGCTGGCGGCTTGAACTGCCGCCTTTACAAGCCCGGCGCGGCTTGGTGTTCTTGTCCGACGACGAACCGAACGGAGAACCGACGATGAGGAAAACCGGACTTGCCGCGGCCGCCGCGGCGGTGCTTGCGCTGCCGCTGATCGGCTTCGGCGGGCAGGCGGGGGCGGCGGATGTGACGCTCCGCATGCACACCTTCATCCCGCCGGTCGCCAACCCGTCCAAGACCTTTCTGATCCCGTGGGCGAAGAAGCTGGGCGAGGCCTCGGGCGGCAAGCTCAAGGTGCAGCCCTTCTGGGCGATGCAGCTGGGCGGCAAGGCGACGCAACTGCTGGACCAGGCGCGCGACGGGGTGGTCGACATCGTCTGGGCGCTGCCCGGCTTCACGCCGGGGCGGATGCCGCGGGTCGAGCCGTTCGAGCTGCCCTTCGTCCACAAGGACGCGCTGTCGACGACGCTGGCGCTGCAGGACTACCAGGCGAAGCACCTGACGAACACCGACCTGAAGGACTATCACCCGCTGCTGCTCCACGTGCACCAGGGCTTTCTGTTCCAGACCAAGAAGCCGATCCGCACGATGGCCGATCTCAAGGGCCTCAAGATCCGCGCCGCCTCGCGTGGCGGCGTGTGGCTCCTCGAGGCGCTGGGCGCGACCGGCATCGGCCTGCCGCTGCCGCGCATCCCGCCCGCGCTGTCGAAGGGGGTCATCGACGGGGTAACGCTGCCCTACGAGATCGCGCCGGCGGTGAAGACGCCGGACCTGGTGAGCCACTTCTCGAAGCTGTCGGGCGACCAGCCGCGCCTCGGCACCAACATCTTCACCTTCCTGATGAACAAGGCGAGCTACAACAAGCTGTCGAAGGAGATGAAGAAGGCGATCGACGACAATTCGGGCCGCAACATCGCCAAGGCGGCGGGCCAGAACTGGGTCGATATCGAGGAGCCCGGGCTCAAGGTCGTGAAGTCGCGCAAGAAGAACATGTTCTACACCATCTCGCCCGAGGAGACGGCCAGGATGAAGGCCGCCGCCCAGCCGGTGTTCGACCGCTGGTTCGCCGAGATGAAGAAGCTCGACATCGACGGCCCGGCGCTGCTGGCCGACGCGCGCGCGCTGATCGACAAGTACTCGAAGTAGCGGGCGCCGCCGCCCCAGGCGATGGCGGAGCCCGGTAACGGCTCGGGCCGGCCCACCGATCCGGTGGGCCGGCTTCTCTATCGGATCGCCCGATGGCTGGCGATCTTCGGCGGGGTCATCCTCGCCGGCATGGCGCTGCTGACGACGGTGAGCATCGCCGGCCGGGCCGCCTTCTCCGCGCCGGTGCGCGGCGATTTCGAGCTCGTCGCCATCGGCACCGGCATCGCCGTGTTCGCCTTCCTGCCCTGGTGCCAGCTCACCCGGGGCAACGTCATCGTCGACTTCTTCATGGACCGGGCGCCGGTCCGCGCCAAGGCGCTGTGCGATGCCGCGGGCGGCCTCCTCTACCTGCTGCTGGGCGCGCTGCTCACCTGGCGCATGGTGTTCGGCGGGATCGACATGTACCGGTACTCGGAGCTCACGCTCACCATCAACTTCCCGCGCTGGACCACCTTCCCGCTCTCGGTGCTCCTGATGGCGTTCCTGATCGTCGTCACGGCTTACACCGTCCACCGCAGCTTCCGCGAGGCGCGCGCGGGCCGCTTCCTCGACGGCGGCGACGGCGCCTGAGGCGATGAGCGGGCTCGCCATCGGGGGGATCGGGTTCGCGGCGCTGTTGCTCCTGCTCGCGTTCCGGATCCCGATCGGCATCTCGATGCTGACCGTCGGCGTGGTGGGGTACGTGTCGATCGCCGGCTCGCCCGCGCTGCTCTCCTACCTCAAGACGGAAACCTACTGGCGGTTCACCAACGACGACCTCTCGGTGGTGCCGCTGTTCCTGCTGATGGGGCAGTTCGCCGCCAAGGCGGGGATCAGCCAATCGCTGTTCCACGCCGCCAACGCGTGGCTCGGCCACCGGCGCGGCGGGATCGCGATGGCCGCCGTCGGCGGCTGCGCGGGCTTCGCCTCGATCTCGGGCTCCTCGCTCGCGACCGCCGCGATCATGGGCCAGGTCGCCCTGCCCGAGCTGCGCCGCTACAACTACGCCGGCTCTCTCGCCACCGGGGCGCTCGCCGCGGGCGGCACGCTCGGCATCCTGATCCCGCCCTCGATCGTGCTGATCATCTACGCGGTGATGGTCGAGGCCAACGTGGCGACGCTGTTCCAGGCCGCCTTCATCCCGGGCATCCTCGCGGCGATCGGCTACATCCTCGCCATCGCCATCATCGTCCGCGTCAACCCGGAGGCCGGGCCGGCGGGCGTCAAGGCGGCGGCATCGGCGCAATGGGCCGCGCTGGTCGACATCTGGCCGGTGCTGGTGATCTTCCTCCTGGTGATGGGGGGGATCTATGTCGGCATCTTCACCCCGACCGAGGCGGCGGCGGTCGGCGCCGTCGGCACCTTCCTGATCGCGGTGACCAAGGGGCGGATGCGCCTCGAAGGCACCATCGACGCGCTGCTCGGCACCGCGCAGACCACCGCAATGATCTTCCTGATCCTGCTCGGCGCGGCGGTGTTCAACGCCTTCCTCGGCTTCTCCCAGCTGCCGATCTTCGCCGCCGACTATTTCCAGAACTCGGGCCTCGCGCCGCTGGTGGTGCTGCTGGGCATGATCGGGCTCTATCTCGTGCTCGGCTTCGTGATGGATTCGCTCTCGATGATCCTGCTCACGGTGCCGATCTTCTGGCCGATCGTCGCCGGGCTCGATTTCGGCCTCGGCCCGGAGGAGACCAAGCTCTGGTTCGGCATCATCACCCTGATCGTGGTCGAGGTCGGGCTGATCACCCCGCCGGTCGGGCTCAACGTGTTCGTCATCAACTCGATGGCGCGCGACGTGCCGATGATCGAGACCTTCAAGGGCGTGGTCCCGTTCCTCGCCTCCGACGCGGTCCGGGTGGTGCTGATCATCGTCTTCCCGACGCTGACCCTGATCATGCCGGCGCTGTTGGCCGACTGAGGCGGACCGCCCTCCCCCGACCCCTCCCGCAAGCGGGAGGGGAGAAGATGAGCGGAGACCGCCGGAATCCCCTCTCCCCCGCGGGGGAGAGGGTCAGGGTAAGGGGGCCACGGCTTCTGGAAATTGCCGGAACGGGGCACTAGTCTCGGGGCGGGAAACCGGGGAGGCCGCGATGGGCATAACCTTCCGTCGGGTGGGCGCCAACCTCGCCGCCGAGGTCGAGGGCATCGATCTCGCGAAGCCGCTCTCCGACGCGGACCGCGACGCGATCCATGACGGGCTCGCCGAGCACCAGCTGCTGATCTTCCGCGACCAGGTCATCACGTCGGACCGGCTGATGGAATTCGGCGAGCGGTTCGGCGAGCTCTCGGTCCACCCGTTCGCGCCGCATGTCGAGGACACGCCGGCGCTGATCCGCTTCGAGAACGACGCCGAGACGCCGCCCTTCGGCACCGACGTGTGGCATTCCGACGAGACCTTCCGCGCGGCGCCGCCGATGGCGACCGCGCTCTGCGCCAAGACGGTGCCGGAGGTCGGCGGCGACACCGTGTTCGCGTCGATGTCGGCGGCCTATGATGGGCTGAGCGAGCGGATGCGGTCGCTGATCGACGGGCTCGAGGCGGTCCACGACATCAAGCCCTTCAAGGCGATCTTCGAGGACACGCCCGAGGACCGCCAGGAGCTGCAGAAGTTCGAGGCGATCTACCCGCCGATGACCCACCCGGTGGTCCGCGTCCACCCGGTGACCGGGCGCCGGGTGCTCTTCGTCAACCCGCAATTCACCATCCGCATCAAGGACATGGACGAGCGCGAGAGCGCCTCGCTGCTCGACACGCTGTTCCACCAGGCGCTGATCCCCGAGCTCCAGTACCGGCTGCACTGGCGCCCGCACACGCTCGCCATGTGGGACAACCGTTCGGTCCAGCACTACGCGGTGCACGATTACTGGCCCCAGGTGCGCACCATGGACCGGGTGACCATCAAGGGCACCCGCCCGGTCGGGCTGGAGGCGGCCGACCCGGCGACGGTGAAGCGGCCCAAGACGCTGATCGCCGGCGCGGTCTCGCACGGCGCCCACAAGCCGCACATCGTCGAGGACGACATCCGCGAGGAAACCGCCGCCGCGGAGTGACGCGGGCCTGTTGTTACGCGTGAAACAAAGGCCGGCATTAACGCCGCGGCCGGATCGTCCTTTCCCGGCACACACCCTGCGGTTACGATGAACGGGTTAGCGCGGTAGGTATCGGACGCGTCTCGTCCTTATTTCGTCGACATGAAACGCAAGGAATGAGATATGAACATCGTCAAGACCTCACTCGCCGCCGCCGGACTCGTCCTCGCGGCCAGCGCCAACGCCCAGACCGTTATCAAGATCGGGCATGACCAGCCCGAGAACAGCACCCACCACCAGGCCGTGCTCAAGTGGAAGCAGGCCGTGGAGACGCGCAGCAAGGGCGCCTACAAGATCGAGGCGTTCCCTGCCATGATCCTCGGCTCGGGCGTGCAGATGGTCGAGCAGCTGCAGGCCGGCGCGATCCAGGCGGTCGCCGTTCCCTCGGCCTGGATCGCCCCCATCGTGCCCGATGTCCAGGTGCTCGACCTGCCCTTCCTGTTCCCGAGCCGCGAGGTTCTCTACAAGGTGGTCGACGGCCCGGTGGGCGCCGAGATCCTGAAACCCCTGAACAAGGCCGGCCTGCAGGGCGTCGCGTTCTGGGAGAGCGGCTTCAAGCAGTTCACCGGCAACTTCCCGATCCGTCAGCCCAAGGACTACGAAGGCCACAAGATCCGCACCATGCCGGCGCCGGTCATCATGGAGCAGTTCAAGGCGTTCGGCGCCTCGCCGGTGGCGATCGACTTCAAGGAGCTCTACAACGCTCTCCAGCAGAAGGTGGTCGACGGCCAGGAGAATCCGATCGCCACCATCGCGCTGATGCGCTTCTTCGAGGTGCAGAAATACCTGACGCTGAGCGACCACGGCTTCATCGCCTATATCTTCGTGATGAACAAGACGTTCCTCGACGGCCAGCCGGCCGACATGCGGAAGATCCTGGTCGACGAGGCGCGCGCCGCGGGCCGCTTCCAGCGCGACATCATCGCCAAGAGCGAGGCAGGCCACCTGGAGACCTTCCGCAAGGCGGGCGTCGAGATCATCGAGCTGACGCCCGAGCAGCGGGCGATGTTCCAGAAGGCGTCGGGGCGGGTCTATGACTGGTACGCCGAGAAAAAAGGCGCGGGGACCCTCAACCTGATCCGCGAGGCGGTCAAGTCCGTCACCATGAAGTAGCCGGCGGCGCGGAGGGCGGCGTCCCGAAACGGTGAAGGAGAGCGCCGGGGTGATCGGGTCGGTTCTCGCGCGGCTCGACCGGGCGCTCTCGTTCTGCGAGGCGGGCTTCGTCGCCGTCGCCATGGCGGCGGCGAGCATCCTCCTGTTCGTCAACATCGTCCTGCGCTACGTGTTCCTCTCGGCGCTGTCCTGGGCCGAAGAGGTCACGATGTACCTCATCGTGTGGCTGGTCTTCGTCGGCGGCAGCGTCACGCTGCGGATGTTCGGCCACATCTCGATCGACCTCCTGCCGCTCGCCCTGCCGCCCGGCGGCCAGCGCCGGTTGAAGCTCTTCGTGTCGGCCGCGATGCTGATCTTCTTCGCGGCCTTCTTCTATTACAGCGGGCTGCATACGCTGCGGGTGATGGCGACGGGTCAGCTCACGCCGGTCCTCGAGGCGCCGATGTGGCTGACCTATCTCGCGATGCCGGTCGGCAGCCTGCTGATGGGCATCCGGACGGCCCAGATCCTCTACCGCACGGCCTCGGCCGCGAGCGATGACGCGTCGGGCACCAAGACGCTCGCCGACTGACGACACGGTCCGGACGCGCCGGCGCGGAGCCGCCGCATGACGTCCGCGCTCGTCTTCGGGCTGCTCGCGCTCGGCCTGTTCCTCAGCGTGCCGATGTTCATCGTGCTGACCGGCACGGCGTTCGTCGTGTTCGCGCTGACCACGCCGATCCCGCTCTCCATCCTGCCGCAGCGCGTCTTCGCGGGGATCGAGAATTTCCCGCTGATGGCGATCCCGTTCTTCGTGCTGGCCGCCAACATCATGGGCAAGGGCGGTCTCTCGGCGCGGCTGGTGCGGTTCATCGAGTCGCTGGTCGGGCACCTGCCGGGCGGGCTCGGCGTGACGGTGGTGCTGACCTGCGTGCTGTTCGCCTCGATCACCGGCTCCAGCGCGTCCACGATCGTCGCCGTCGGCGGAATCCTGTACCCGGCGCTGGTGCACGCGGGCTATTCGGAACGCTTCTCGATCGGCGTGATCACCTGCTCCGCCCTGATCGGCATGATCATCCCGCCGAGCAACGCGATGATCGTGTTCGGCGCCGTCGCCGGGGTTTCAATCGGCGCCCTCTTCATGGCCGGCATCGGGGCGGGCGCGGTGTTCGCGCTGCTCTACGGGGTCTACTGCGTCGTCTGGTCGATCGCCAACCAGGTGGAGCGGCGCCCGCGCGCGACCCTCGAAGAGCGCTGGCAGGCGGCGCGCGAGGTGGTGTGGGGCATCGGCCTTCCGATCGTCATCGTCGGCGGCATCTATGGCGGCGTGTTCACCCCGACCGAGGCGGCCGCGGTCTCGGTGATCTACGCCGCCTTCGTCTGCGTGTTCATCTACCGCGAGCTCGACCTGTGCGGGCTCATGCTCGTCTGCCTGGAGGCCGGGGTCATCAGCGCCCGCATCCTGATCATGGTGGGGGCCGCGAGCCTGCTGTCATGGCTGTTCACCCTGTCCGGGATCACCCGCGACATCGTCGCGCCCTTCGCCGATCTGAAGGAGTCGCCGGGGATCGTGCTGCTGCTGGCGAACGGGCTGTTCCTGGTCTCCGGCATGTTTATCGACGTGTTCTCGAACATCCTGATCCTGGTGCCGATCCTGCTCGGCACGGTCACCGCGGCGGGGATCAACGGCGTCCATTTCGGCATCGTCACCTCGGTCAATGTCGACATCGGCAACGTCACCCCGCCGTTCGGGTTCAACCTGTTCATCGCGAGCGGGACGTTCAACAAGCCCTATCTCACGGTGCTGCGGGCGGTGCTGCCGTGGCTCGCGATCGCGCTGTTCTGCCTCGCCATCGTCACCTACGTGCCCGAGATCAGCCTCTGGCTGCCGGGACAGCTCTATCCGGAGATGTCCTGAACGAAGGGCGGTCCGCTTGCGTCACGCGTCGCGCTTGCGGCTGCTCCAGAAATGTTCGGCGCGCCGGGCGAGGCGTTCGTCGAGATAGCGCCTGGCCCGCGCGGTGTCGGTGCTTCTCAGCGCCGCCTCCAGCGCCGTGTCGTGGAACGCGTCGCGCTGGGTCTTGCTGCCGCCGAGCCGGATAATCTCGTCCCAGATCGGATCGGTCTTCGCGACCACCCGGTCCCACTCGCCCCGGACGAAGGCGTGCTGCGCCTCGTTGAGCGGGATCACCACCCGCGCCCAGATGTCGTTGCCCGACGCCCGGCCGCGCGCGCGCAGGACGTCGAGATGCGCCTCCGCAGTCTCCCAGTCGCGTCCGCCCGCGAGCGCCATGCCGACATGGGAATGGTGGAAGGGCGAGTCCTCGGGCCGGTCGAGCTGTTCCCTGAGAATGCCGACGAAGGGTTGCCACCGCTCGCCCAGATCCATCCCGTAGAGCTCGAAGCGCCACAGCGTGGAAACCGTGTTGCGCAAATCCAGCCCGCGCGGCGACGGCTCGGCCTCGAACCAGTCCCGGCACATCTCCGAGGCCGCGTCGTAACCGCCGACGGCGATCCTGAACAGCACCAGGTGCCACAGCATGTGGTTGCGATAGTAGTTCATGTGGACGCAGGCATCGAGCGCCGGCGGCACCCGCTCCAGCGCCTCCTCGTAGGCCTCGAGGTCGTAGAGCGCATGGGTCAGCGCATGGACGCCCCAGGTGTCCTCGGGGTTGCGCGCGATGCAGCGCTCGGCCCAGCGCACCGCCTCTTCGCTGTCGCCCTGTTCCTCGAAGACGAAGGCGAGGAAGCCGTGCACGAAGGAGTCCTCGGGCAGCGCCTCCAGCAACGTCTCCGACAACTCCCGCATCTCGGCGAAGCGCCCCTGGAAGAACCACATCAGGTAGAGCCGCTGCGCGATCATCAGATCCTCGGGCCAGACGCCGAGATGGGCGCGCATCGCCGCCTCGGCATCGGCCGGGCGCAGGTTCACGTAGTGGTCGAGCGCGGCCACCAGGCTCCGCTCGCGCTCCGTTCCCCCGGCGGCATTGGCGCGGGCCGTCGCCATCGCGGACCGCGCCTCGGGAAACGCTTCCTCGACGAAATGGGCCACCGCAAGACCCGCATGCGCGGCCGCCAGACCGGCGTCGTCGGCGGCCGCGTCGCGGAAAAAATCCACCGACCGGCGGTCCCAGGACAGCAGACCGTTCACGCCCCGGTCGAACGCGGCAACGGCGTCTCCCGAACCCGTCGACAGGGGGAGACCGTAGGCGTCAGGCTGCATGATGTCCTCTCCGACGCTTTGCTGTAGCCTGAAACAGTTTAGCGGCGCCCGAAAAATGCACGCAAGGCAGCCGCCCGGCCGCGGGGAGGTGTCGTCATGGATGGATTGATCGGCTCGGCCCGGCTCTACGAATGGTCGCCCGGCCTCGGAACCGCATGGGGCGACCTGCTGCGCTGGGTGAGCGAGACCGCGGGCGTCGCCTACGAAGTCATCCCGCGCGACGTGCCGATGGGGCTCGAAGAGCTCTGGGCGCGGAGCGACATGGGCTGCGTCGCGATGTGCGGCTACCCTTGGGTGCTGGCGGAGGAACCGCCGCGCCTGCTCGCCGCCCCGGTGCCGGCGCCGCCGCGCTACGGCGACCGGCCGGTCTATGTCAGCGACTTCGTGGTGCCCGCCGACAGCCCGTTCGAGACCCTGGAGCAGACGTTCGGCCACCGCTTCGCCTACTCCACCGAGCACTCGCAGTCGGGCTACAACGCGGCGCGCTACCACCTGCTGCCCTACCGGACGGCGGATCGGCCGACGCTCTTCAGCGCGGTGCTGGGCCCCTATATGCGCCAGGGCGCGGTGCTCGACGCGCTCGCGGCGGGCGAAGCCGACGTCGCCGCGGTGGACGGTTTCGCGCTCGACCTGCTGCGCCGCCACGAACCGGAGTCGGCGGGCCGCGTCCGGGTTATCGCCACCACCGAAGCCGCGCCCATCCCGCCCATGGTGACCTCGCTCGCTGCGGACGACGCGAACCGGGGGCGCCTGGTCGACGCGCTGCTCGCCTTCGGCACGGCGCCGGAAATGGCGGCGACGCGGGACGCGCTCCTGCTCAGCCGGTTCGAGACGGTGCCGGGAAAGGCGTTCGACGAACTGATCGACCGCCAGCGCGCGGCGGAGGAAGCGGGCTACGCGAAGATCGCCTGATCACGCTTCGACCGGTTGGCTGCCGGCCAGCCGTCGCCCCAGACCTCGCGCGTCACATCGACGACGAGGCGGAGCTTCGCCATCTCGTCCGCCTCGGCGATCGGGCGGTACAGACCGGATAGATCGGTGACAGGTTATGGCGGGGTCAGGAGGTGGCCTATGCCGTTCAGATCGCCCGATACCCCCCGTCGGCCATGACGATCCCGCCGGTGACGTAACCCGCGAGGTCGGAGGCGAGGAAGATCGCCGGCCCGACGATGTCCTCGGGCTGGCCGGTCCGTCCGAGCGGGGTGTGGTCGAGGAAGAGCTGGACCAGCTCGGGATTGCGCGCCCTGGCGGCGGCGTTCAGCGGGGTCTCGATCAGCCCGGGGCCGACCGCGTTGACGCGGACCCCGTCCCTGCCGAGCTCGGCGGCGAGCGCGCGGGTGAAACCCAGCACGCCGTGCTTCGAGGTGGTGTAGGCGATGCTGTTCGGCGTCCTGACATGCAGGAAGGACTGGATCGAGCCGATATTGACCACCCGCCCCTTACCGGCGCGGAGCTGGTCGAGGAAGGCCCGGGTGACGTTGAACACGCCGTCGAGGTTGACCCGCATGATGTCGTCCCAGTCGCCGGCCACGGTCGCCGCGTCGCCGGTCACCGGGTTGCGGCGGTTGATGCCGGCATTGTTGACCAGGATCGAGATGGGGCCGATGGAACTCTCGATGTCCGCCGCGGCCTTCGCGCAGGCCGCGCGGTCGCGCACGTCGAGCGTCACCGCGTGCGCCGCGTGTCCGGCATCGGCGATCTCGCCCCGCACCGCCTCCGCCGCCGCGCCGTCGATGTCGATGACGACGATTTCGGCGCCCTGTTCGGCGTAACCGAGCGCGATCGCGCGCCCGATCCCCGACCCGCCGCCGGTGACCGCCGCGCGGTGCCCTTTGAGCAGATTCATCGTCTTCTCCTTTCGATTTGTCGGTTTGTACCGGCGCTCATCCAGTGGGAGCGAGCGCCGTGAAGGCCCAGGCGGGAAGGATTTCCGCGGTCCACCACGTATCGGTCGCGAGGATCGCGACCTCGCGGTGGGGAAGGTCAGGATCGCTGTTATCGTAAAGCACGACCTCGTCGGCTCGCGCGATCGCGACAGGGAGGTTCGCCAGCGATCGGGCAAAGCGCCGCCGCACGTCCGGCTCGGGAACGTCGTGGCCACCGAGTGCGACCCGGTTGCGGATGCGGTCGAGCGACTGGTCAGGGGAATCGACGCACACATAGTGCAGTACGATCCGGTATCCGGCGCTCCGCGCCGTTTCCATCAGACGGAGAGGGCCGGAGCCGGCGAGCGTGGTCTCCACCGCGATTGACCGGCCTTCCGCAATCGCCGCCCGCCGGCGCCTCAACGCTTCGCGGGCCGCCGGCCCGGGAGTGTCGGCTATCGCGTCGGGATCGATCACCTCTACCCCGCTGAACCACGGGGTGCGCGTCAGAGTCGACTTCCCGCACCCGTTCGGTCCGGCGACGACAACGAGCGTCGGCATTAGGGGGAATGCGGGCAGGCGGGATCAGGCGGACTTGTCGGCGGGCGGCCGGATCACCCGGTCGCCGTGCTTGGTTCGCGCGATATAGGCACCGTCGGAACGAACGCCATACAGCGTCCCTCCAGCCTCGAGCTGGGCCGCGAGATCCGCCTTGATGTGCTCGCGCCAATCCTTGGGGCGGCCGGGAACGTCCGGCATCGGTTTCGCCGTCTTCTTGCGCTTCGACATGGCTACCAATCTACGGTCGATTTCGGAGGGATTCAATACACCCCGAAGCGAACCCTACCAGAACCCCTCATGCGCCTTCGCCGACTCCTCCGCAAGCAGCGGGCCGATGACCTCGACCTCGCGCTGGCCGGCGGCGAAGACCTCGCGGCAGGGGAGATCGAGGGTGAGGTTCTCGGGGTGGGGGCCGATCAGCGCCTTGAGCGCCTTCTCGCTCATCCCGTGCACCACGCGCCCGATGCCGGCCCAGTAGGCGGCGCCGGCGCACATCGCGCAGGGCTCGGCGTTGGCGTACAGGGTGCAGCGCGACAGGTGCTCGGCTCCGTAGGCGATCGAGGCCCGCGTCATCAGGACGCGCTCGGCGTGGCCGGTGGAATCGCCCTCGATGCCGAAGGCGTTCGTCTGCTCCATCAGCACCTCGCCGTCGGGCCCGACCAGGATCGCGGCGAAGGGGTGGTTGCCCTCGCCGCGCGACTTCTCGGCGAGCGCGAAGGTCAGGCGCAGGAACCGTTCGTGGTCGAGATCCGGGAGGCCCCCGGTCACGCCCGTCGCTCTTCGCCGTAGAGCCGGCGGATTGTGCGCCGCATCCGGAGCAGCGCGTCGTCGGCCGGGATGGTGCCGCGCGGGTTCACGTCCTCGCCCCTCGTCTCCGGGTCGAGGTCGATTGCCCGCTGCTGCGCCTCGTAGACCGCAAGGTCCTCGGCGATCACTTCCCGCATCTGCTCGGTGAACGTCGCCTCCGTGCCCGCCGGCACCATCGAGCGGGCGGTGGCGATCGCCCAGAACTGATGGGTGGTGGTCTCGGTCTCGGGCGTCAGCGCGTGGTAGACCACGAAGCCCCAGCGCCCCAGGCTCGACGGACGCTCCTCCTGCGGCAGCCCCTCGCCGGCGGCGGTCGAGCCGTTGCAGATGTCGATATAGGACGGCGGGATGTATTTGGAGACCTGCCAGCGGTCGATCGGGGTGTCGTAGCCGCCGTAATCGGCATAGGCCGGCGCCGGCGGGATGCCCTCCATCCAGCGGGTGACGCGGACGAAATCGTCGCCGTCCTCGACGATCAGCGTCGCCTCCTCGGCGAGCGCGCGGTTGCCGGTGGTCGACGCGTGGACGTAGGTGAGGTGCGAGAGGTCGAGCAGATTGTCGAGCACCAGCCGGTAGCCGCCCCTGACCAGCGTCTGGCCGGAGACCACGTACCAGTCGGGATCGACGAGCCTGGTGTGGTAGTCCGGCACCAGGTCGGGATCGGCCTCGTCCGGATCGCCCATCCAGACGAACACCCAGCGGTCGCGCTCGGCGACGGGATAGGATTTCACCCTCGCCCAGCCCGGCACCTCCTCCTGGCCGGGCACGTGGGTGCAGACCCCGTCGCGGCCGAACACCAGCCCGTGATAGCCGCACTCGACCTCGTCGCCGATCAGCCTTCCTTCGGAGAGCGGCAGGTTGCGGTGCGCGCACCGGTTCTCCAGCGCGACCGGCGCGCCGTCGAGCCCGCGGAACAGCATGACGTACTCGTTCAGCAGCACGCGGCCGAGCGGCGTCCGGCCGACATCCTCCGACCACGCCGCGACGTACCAGTGGTTCTTCAGCAGCACCGCGATTTCTCCCGTGCCGATGGGCGCGAAAACCCTAGGGGCGGCCCGCCGGGAGTGTCAACAAGCGGGCCTCGGAACCGTCATTTCGACCTCGCGCGGAAATGGGCTAGTCTCGCTGCGGAAAACGCCAGGAGGAGAGGGCCATGTCGCTGGTCGCGCTTGCCACCAAGGGGAACTACTTCCACGTCTACGATTTCCGGGTGAAGCCGGGCACCGGGGACGAGTTCATCGAGAAGTTCGACGAATTCGACTACTCCGACGGCAACCCGATGCACAAGTCGCCGGCCCAGGTGAAGGACGGCGTGCTGTGCCGCGACACCGAGGATCCGGATCATTTCTACCTGATCGGCGAATGGTCGGACATCGAGGTGCATGCGAAGATCCGCCAGCAGCTCGCCGCGATGAACCTCGAATTCGTCACCCTGATCGAGGATCTCGACAAGGGCGCGTTCGTGCCGACCTACGCGGAGATCGTCTCCTCGACGCCGCAGAGCGTGCTGGATTCGGCGGCGGAGTAGCCGACGGGCCGCCCACCTGTTCGCGCTGTGGCGCGTCCGCTACACTCCGGCCGACCGATAAATCCAGGGAGAACGATCATGCGTTTGGGAACCACCGGGACGGCGGCGCTTACGGGCGCGGCGCTGGCCCTTCTGCTCGCGGCGCCCGCCGCACAGGCCCAGAAGACGATTTCGCTCAACAGGCCCAGAAGACGATTTCGCTCACCGCGGTCGACGGCTACCCGCCGCGCGCGCTCCAGGTGCGGACGTTCCTCGCCTACCTGATTCCGGAGGTCGACAAGCGGCTGGCCGCGAAAGGCGAGTACAAGATCAACTGGAACAAGGCCTTCGCCGGGCAGATCGTCAAGGTCCGCCACGTCATGACCGGCATGCAGAAGGGGCTGGGCGACATCGGCGTGGTGACCAGCGTGTTCCACCAGGACAAGGTGCCGATGCAGGCCGTCGCCTACGTGACGCCGTTCGTGACCGCCGACCCGGTGCTCTTGTCGCGCACCGTCGACGAGCTCGCCGAGCAGTTCCCGGCGATGAAAGAGGCCTGGATGAAATACAACCAGGTGCTGCTCTCGAGCTTCTCGGTGATCTACACCTACCAGATGTTCTTCCGCAACCGGATCACCAAGCTGAGAAATGTGCGCTGTGGTGATTTTTGGCTGTCGCCGGTTCGATTTTGGCGGTTGAATATCGTCCGGCCCGCTTCCCCACCGGGCAGGATACGGGCTTCCGGGGCCTGACAAATACGATTACCGGAAGATTGTCTGGCGTGCGGGCGTGGCTTCCCCTCTGCCGTCGGGCGGCGGGATCGGGCAGGATTGTCGGGAGGCAGACGAGCGGTCAGCCGGTGTCGAGATACGGCACGGCGCCGACCAGGGAGCGCATGCGCTCGGGGCGGCCGGCGCGGGCCTGGGCGAGAGCCATCGCCATCATCACCGCCAGGGCGAGGCCGAGGCGGGTCTTCATCTTGGCGCGGCCTCGGATGTAGTGGGTCTCGAAGTTGAAGCTGTTGTCGAGGCGGCTGTTGATCCGCTCCATGGCCGAGCGGCGGTTGTAGCCGCGCCGCCATGACGGACTGCCCCAGGGCGTGGGGGTGAAGATGCGCCGGTCGTGGCTGTCGAGGTCGATGCGCAGGATGCGGCCATAGTCTCCGGGCTTGACCCCGCCGGCCCGGTGGCAGGCCCGGCTGCCGGCGCAGGCGAAGCCGAAGGCGGCTGCCGGGCAGCGGTATTTGAGCGTGCCGCAGCGGCCCCGATCAGCCTCGAACCCCTGAAACGCCATAGCGCGGACCTCGCCGGTCCCGGGACAGACGCAGGACACCCGGCCGCGCTCGTCGTGAACGATGACATCGGCGCGGTCGGGGAACAGCGGCCGCGTGATCGGCTGCGCCGGATCGTATCTCGGCTCCTGCTTCTCCACCCGCCACATCAGCCGTGTATCGATCAGCGGGCGGGCGGTCCACCGGTCCCACAGCCGCGCCTTCAGGCGGGCATCGTCGAGACCGCGGTCGGCGCTGAAGTCGGCGCAGCGCCCGGCGATCTCCGGCGCCCTTGCGAACAGCTCCTCCAGCATCCCGGACAGCACCTTGGGTTCCGAGGCCGAAGCGCGCGTCACCTCGAAGGCCACCGGAACCTCGTAATCGGTGTCGGCGATCAGGTGCAGCCCGTAGCCGAACCACGACTTCACCTTCTTCCACACCGCGCCGGTCCTGGCGTCCACCCCGCCCGTCTCGTGCTTGCCCCAGTCGGCGTCGGGGTCCGAGGTCTTGTCCTCGTCCTTGCCGACCCGGCCCGTCGAGTGGCTCGCGATCGCCTTGCCGTCGTAGCCGAGATGACGCCCGAAGTCCGGCAACGCGGCGAACAGCGCGGCGCGCAGGCTCTCGATCATGGCGGACACCAGCCCCTGCTCGTCCTCAAGCTGCACAACACGCCCCAGAAACCGCGAGAAGTTCCAGTGGCTCGGCGCCGTCGAACGAACCCGCGCCGGGCGCGTTACCGCATGCCCGTCGTGAAGCACCGTCACCGGCCCGCTCTGATACGGCAGAGGGTCGAACCCGCAGATCTCCAGCAACGCCGGGTTGCGCCCCAGCTCCCGCAACAGCGACTGCATCGAGGCGTGTTGCAACACCACCCCCGCGATCAGCGCCCGCCACATCGCCCGCACCGGGTAGTCGTTACGGCCCCGACCGCGACACACTTCAAGCGCCGTCACGATCTCCTCGTCGGGAAGCACCGCCAGAACCAGGCGCAGCCGTTCAAGGTCCGGCAGGACTTCGACATCGCGCCACGAAAAGGGTAGCTTCGCCGCCGTCGCCATCGCTGTTCTCCCGACCAGGGGTGGTGGTGGAACAAGGGCCCCAGGGCCCGATGGCGACACCTTCTATCTCATGCGCACGATCAGGGCGCGCGAGGCCGCCGCAGGAAAACCTCGCTGCCAAGACGCCGCGACCAGCGGCGTGGGGTGAAAATCGCCAAAACGACCGCCGCAGCGAAACTGAAACCCCGGATATCAACGACCACCACGGGGTATCAAAAATCTCGCACCTCCGTGAACGCCTTGTAAATCAACCCGTCCCCGACAGCGCAAACGCCTCCAAGCTGGAGCAGTTCAAGGGGCTCAAGATCGCGGGCGCCGGGATCAACATGCGCTATCTGACCGGCACCGGCGCGACGCCGGTGATCGGCTCGATGGTGCACTACTACAACAAGTTCAAGACCGGCGCGATCGACGGCTCGATGCTGTGGACCGACGCGGCGGTGGCCTTCAAGCTGGTCGAGGGCGCCAAGTTCATGCTCAAGGCCGATATCGGCACCGCCAACTCCAAGGCGCTGACGATGAACGCGAAGTCCTACAAGCGCCTGCCCATGGCGGTGCGCGACGTGATCCACGCGGTGTCCGCCGACTACCGCGACCACACCGCGCAGCAGGCGATCGACGACGCCGACAAGGCCTACGCGAACTACAAGGCCAAGGGCGGCGAGATCATCCAGATGTCGCAGGCCGCGCGCGAGGGCTGGGCGAAGACGATGCCCAACATCGCCAAGGACTGGGCCGGCAAGCTCGACAAGCAGGGGCTTCCCGGCACCAAGCTGATGTCCGCCTACATGGACAAGATGAGGGCGGCCAAGCAGCCGATCATCCGGCACTGGGACAAGGAGTAGCGTTTGACCGATAGCACGCGGCGCGCCGGGGGAGGCACTCCCCTGGGCGCCGCGACCCGCGCGTTCTCCGGGCTGGTCGGCGGCATGAACGCCGCTGGCTCGTGCTGGATCGTGGTGCTGATGCTGCTGATCAACGCCGAAGCGATCAGCCGTTCGGCGTTCAACGCGCCGATCATCGGCGTCATCGAGATGATCGAGATCTCGATCATCGGCATCGTCTTCATGCAGCTCGCGGATTCGCTCCGCCAGGGCGTGCTGACCCGCTCGGACGGGCTGTTCAACCAGGTGATGCGGCGCAGCCCGCGGGCGGGTCACGCGATGGCCGTGGTCACTTTCCTGCTCGGCGCCGTCTTCATGTGGCTGATCATCTGGGGCAGCGTCCCGTTCTTCTTCGAGTCCTGGGAGAACGACTACTATGTCGGGGTCGAGGGCATGTTCACCGCCCCGGTCTGGCCGGTCGCGCTGATCATCGTCATCGCCGTGGTGGTCACCATGGTCCAGTTCGTGGTCATGCTGGCCGAGCATTGGCGCAGCTTCGTCCGCCGCGCGGAGGGCTGAGGCGCGGTGGGCGTCGAAGTCGGCATCGCGTCGGTCATCGCAATCCTCGTCCTGATCTACGCGGGAATCCACGTCGCCGTGGCGCTCGGCCTGGTCTCGTTCATCGGGGTCTGGATCTACCGCGACTCGATCGACGTCGCGATCAGCCTGCTGGCGGCCGCGACCCACGACACCATCGCGCACGCGGTGTTCGCCAACATCCCGCTCTTCGCCCTGATGGGAATCATCGCCGCCGAAATCGGGCTGGGCGCCGATGTCTACCGGGTGGCCGACCAGATGTTCCGCCGGGTGCGCGGCGGGCTCGGCATGGCGACGGTGGCGGCGAACGCGCTGTTCGCCTCGATCACCGGCTCGTCGATCGCCTCGGCGTCGGTGTTCACCCGCATCGCGGTGCCGGAGATGCGCCGCTTCGGCTACACGCGGCAGTTCTCGGTCGGCGTGGTCGCGGGCTCGTCGGTCCTCGGCATGCTGATCCCGCCCTCCTCGATGCTGATCATCTACGCCATCGTCGCCGAGGTGTCGGTCGGCCACATGTTCATCGCCGGCTTCATCCCCGGCGTCATCCTCTCGATCGCCTTCATCCTCGGCATCGTCCTGATGGCCCGGGTCCTGCCCAAATTCATCTCCGAGCAGGAGCTCGCCGGGATCGTCGACGAAGGCGAGACGATGAGCCTCCTGGCGATGGGCTGGCTGCTGTTGCCGGTCGCCTTCCTGGTCGTCCTCGTGCTGGGCGGCATCTACACCGGCTGGTTCTCGCCGGAGGAGGCGGGCGCGGCGGGCTCGGCCGGGGCACTCGCCATCGGGGTGCTCAAGCGGCGGCTCACCTGGCGCGGGCTGTGGCGCGTCCTCGTCGAGACCGGCCAGATCACGGCGGCGATCCTGTTCCTGATCATCGCGGCCTCGATGTACAGCCGGATGCTCGGCGTCGCCGCGCTGCCGACCCAGTTCAGCGACTGGCTCGCCAGCATGAATTTCGACATGGTCGGGCTGATGGTGATCTACGTGATCCTGATGGTGCTGCTGGGCACCATCATCGAGACCGCCTCGATCATCCTCATCGTGGTGCCGCTGTTCCTGACCTCGGTCGAGGCGCTCGGCGGCAACATCGTCTGGTTCGGCATCGTCACCGTGATCGGCGCCGAGATCGGGTTGCTGACCCCGCCGCTCGGCATCTCATGCTTCACCATCAAGAGCACGATTCAGGACAAGTCGATCACCCTCGCGCACATCTTCACCGGCGCGTTTCCCTTCGCCTTCATCATGCTGCTGGTGCTGATCCTGATCATCGCCTACCCGGTGCTCAGCCTGGCGCTGCTGTAAGGCGGGAAATCTCGCCGCCATTGCCACACCTCGTCATGCCCAGACTTGTTCCACTGCTGTCCGGTTTAACTTCGGGGTCGTCTCCGCCCCCGCGTCATTTCGACCGGAGCCGGCCCGAAGGGTCGGCGGAGCGGAGAAATCTGCCCGTTTCGCCGCCGAAACACCCGCGCAGGAAGATTTCTCCGCTCCGCGCTTCGCGCTCCGGTCGAAATGACGCGGGGGCACGGGACGGCGAACCACGTCGCACCGGCGGGCCGCAATCCGTGTCCCGATCCGGCGGAAGGGCCGGAAACCCGCTTGTACCAACGCATTGCACCCGGTCCGCCCCATCTAAACCGGACAGCAATGGACTTGTTCCGGGCATCCACGTCCCTCCGCCGCCTCGCCCGCGCCCGGCCCGCACCACGATTCCGCAAGACGTGGAGGCCCGGAACAAGTCCGGGCATGACGGTGGGAAGGCGGTAGCGGGGACGGCGACGGGCGGGGCGGGGGCTGGGACCGCCGCCTCACGCCAGCGCGTAGTCGTTCTCGTAGTGCAGGAAGATGCCGTCGAAATAGAACCAGCGCATGACGGCGCTCTCGCGCGCCCAGTGGATCGCCTCGTCCTTCATCTCGCGCGTCGTGCAGTGGCGTTCCAGCGCCTCGAAGCCGCGGTCGCCGTGCTCGATGTCGACCTCGGCGTGGAGCCAGAAATGCTCGATCGCGGGCTCGGGGTACTTGTAGACCTCACGGAGCGCGGGCAGGACCTTGGAATAGAGCATCGGCGACTGCGACTCGGTGCCGATGCGGAGCGCCGCCACCGCGCAATGCCAGGGATGTTCCTTGGCGACCCATTTGAGCCAAGCCACCCACGAGCGCGTCGTCGGCAGGCCGCGCCCGGCCCTGACCGCGTCGAGGTCGGCGCCGTTCGCCTCGGCGAAACGGAGCACGATGTCGAGATGCGAATGCTCGGGGTCGGTCTCCTCGTGGAAATTCTCCAGCTCCAGCTCGACCACGTCGGGCGGCGCCTTGGCGCAGATGTTGAACGAGGCCTCCTGGACCATGTTGGAGATCCAGTGCCAGTGCTCGACCGCCCAGCCCATGCAGGCGCGGCGCCCGAGCTCGCCAACGGCCCATTTCTCGGTCATCGGGTGGTTGGCGCAGTGGCGCTCCAGCACCGCAGCCTCAAGCTCTTTCCGGAACGGGGTCTTGTCGGCCATCTCTCAGTCTCCCTCGTCGTCCACCACGGCGATGCCCTGGATCTCGACCATCATCTCGGGCTGGGCGAAACCGGCGCAGGTGATCAGCGCGCTCGCCGGGTAGCCGTCGGAAAAGAATTCCTTGCGAATCTCGGTGAACTCGGTGCCGTAGCGCGAGTCGATCACGAACACGGTCATCGTCACCATGTCGTCGAGCGTGGCGCCGGCGCGCTCCAGCGTCGCGGCCAGCAGGCGGAAGGATTCCCGGGTCTGGGCGGCGAAATCGCCGGCGAGCGAGTTGCCGTCGGCGTCGACCGGCGCGCCGTGCCCGGCGGCCCACACCGTGCGCCCGCCTCGCGTGGTCACGACCGGCGAGAACGAGCGGTTCTCCTGCCAGGTCCCCTTGTGGTGGATGCGTTCCATATCGCCCCCTATTCGGCCGCTTCGGCGGACTCGATCCGCTGCATGTGCGCCCAGATGTCGTCATACATCAGGTGCATCACGTCGACCGTGGTCTGCACCGTATCGATGACCAACCCGAGGTCCTCCTGGGTGGTGGCGAACTGGTCGAGCAGCTTCTTGCCGACGCCGGAATGCTCCTCGTCGGCGGTGTCGTGGACCCGCCAGTAGGCGACGCCCTTCTCGTCGAGCCCGAAGCGCGCCTTGAGCCGTTCCGCGATGCGCCCGTAGGTGCCGGGGATCGGCGCCTCGCCGCCCAGCATGTGCGACGCCACCCCCTCCAGGAAGGTCTTGCCGCAGATATAGGAGAAATAGGCGAAGAAGGCGGTGGTGCCTGCGCAGTACTTGGTCGCGTACATCTCCTCTTTGGAGAGGCCGATCGCGGCCGCGTAGTTGAGATAGAGCTTGTGGTGCGAGACCCCGTCCGCGTGCAGCCGGCCGGTCGCCTCCTCGTAGGTCACCTCGGCGATCTCCTCGCGCCACGCGGGGTCGGGGCAGATCACGTAGAGCCGGCCGTGATAGTTGTGGTTGTTGAGCGGCAGGATGCCGTGCTGCTTGCAGAAATAGCGGATCTGCTCCAGCGAGTGGCTGTCGTCCAGCATCCCCGCCCACAGCGGATGGCCGTAGATCGGCTTCGCCTTGTGGATCCGGTCGATCTGTTCCAGCACCTTTTCGGCGGTCAGCGCCATGTCGCTCTCTCCTGTCCTGCTCCGGGAGGATGATCGTCCACGGCGCGGCGCCTGTCCAGATGCGCGGCCATTGTCCCCCGTCGTCATGCCCGGACTTGTTCCGGGCATCCACGTCTTGCGGCATCGCGGTGCGGGCCGTGAGCGGGCGAGGCGGCGGAGGGGCGTGGATGCCCGGAACAAGTCCGGGCATGACGGTGGAGGGGACAGCGACGGGGGAAGCGCGGGGCGCGCATCGACACCCCTGCCTGTCCGGACGCGCCACCCGAGGTCTCGACCGTGGGCGCACGCGCGGTTAGTTTCGCGCGGCCCTTCCCACCCCCCCGAGCGGGACGATGAAACCGGAAAACCTCTCCCAGGTCGTGGCGGTCGTGACCGGCGCGGCCGGCGGCCTCGGCTCTGCCATGACCGAAGCGCTCGTCGAAGGCGGCGCGCGCGTGCTCGCCGTCGATGTCGACGAGGCCGCGCTCTCCGCTCTCGTGCAGCGGATGCCGGAAGGGCGGGTGGCGGCGCATGCGGCGGACATCCGCGACGCGGAGTCCTGCGCACGCATCGCCGAACGCGCCGTCGACGCGTTCGGCGCCGTTCACGCGCTGGTCAACAACGCCGGCATCGGCCAGTCGAGCATCCGGGCGAGCTACTACGTCGACCGGGTGAAGTTCTGGGAGGTCACGGATGAGCGCTGGCGGACCATCGTGGAAACCAACGCGATGGCGCCCTTCATGCTGGCGAAGGCGGTCCTGCCGCATCTGAGGGAAGCCGGCTGGGGCCGGATCGTGAACGTCACCACCAGCCTGGATACGATGACCCGGCCGGGCTGGACGCCTTACGGGCCGTCCAAGGCGGCGCTCGAGGCGTGCACGGCGATCTGGGCCGGCGACCTCGAAGGGACCGGGATCGCGGTGAACGTGCTGATCCCGGGCGGGCCCGCCAACACCGCGATGGTGCCGCCCGACTCCTCGCCCGACCGGGACTCGATGATCCAGCCTTCGGTCATGGCCGCGCCGATCCGCTGGCTGCTCGACCGCGGCTCGGACGGGGTGACGGGCAGGCGCTTCCTCGGCGTCCGCTGGGATCCCTCGCTGCCGCCGAAGGAAGCGGCCGAGGCGGCCTCGGCGCCCGCCGCGTGGTCCGGACTCGGACAAGAGGCTCGATGGCCCGGACAAGACCGGGGTGAGTGACGCCTCCGCCCCGGCGCGCGGCGTCACGGCGCGGGACGTCCGAGTCGGCATCGTCCTGATGCTGTGCGGGACCGCGCTGTTCGGCTGCGGCGAGAGCGTGGTCAAGCTGCTGACGCGGCATTACGACACGGTGCAGATCGTCTGGGGCCGGTACGTCTTCCACGCCATCGTGTTCCTCGCGATCTTCGCGCGCTCGGGCATCGCCGCCCAGATGCGCACCGCCCGCCCGTGGCTGCAATTCTCCCGCTCGGCGATCCTGCTCTTGGGCACGCTGCTCTTCTTCGGCGCGCTCCGCTACCTCGCGCTGGCGGACGCGGTGGCGATCAACTTCTTCGCGCCGCTTCTGGTGACCGCCTTCTCGATCCCGATCCTCGGGGAACGGGTCGGCATCCGCCGCTGGATCGCCATCCTGGTGGGCTTCGCGGGCGTCATGGTGATCATCCGGCCGGGCCTCGGGGTGATGCACTGGGCCGCGGTCCTGCCGCTCGGCACCGCGGTCTGCTACGCGCTCTACCAGGTGCTGACCCGGATCGCCGGGCGCACCGACCACGCGCGGACCAGCCTGTTCTGGTCGGCCGCCGTCGGCACCGTGGTGATGTCGCTGATCGTTCCCTTCAGTTGGACCGCGCCCGACGCGCTGGGCTGGGTCATGATGGCGGCAACCGGATGCGTGTTCGGGTTCGGGCACTATTTGCTGATCAAGGGTCTCGAGCGCGCGCCCGCCTCGGTGCTCGCCCCCTTCATCTACAGCCAGCTGATCTGGGCGACCGCGCTGGGCTTCCTGGTGTTCGGCGACTTCCCGGACGGATTCAGCATCCTCGGCGCCTTGATCGTGACCGGCAGCGGGCTCTATGTCTGGTACCGCGAAACGCGGAGGACGAGATGACCGAGCGCTTCCCGGCCGGCGAGCTCGAACGCTTCATTACGCAGGTGATGACGGCGGAGGGCCTGCCCGAGGGCGATGCGGCCGACGTGGCGCGGCTGATGGTCGAAGCCGACCGCACCGGCTTCGACGCGCACGGGATCTTCCGCCTGCCGGACTACCTGAAGCGCATCCGGAGCGGCGGCATCAACCGGACCCCGAAGATCGGGATCCTGCGCGAGACGGCGTCGGTCGCGCTCGTCGACGGCGACAACGGCATGGGGCACCTCGCGGTCGAATACGCCGTCAGGACCGCGATCGGCAAGGCGTCGGAAACCGGCATCGGTTGGGCCGGCACGCGCAACGGCAACCATGCCGGCGCCGCCTCGGTCTATGCCGCGATGCCGCTCGCCCACGGCATGATCGGCATCTACGGCGCGGTCGGCGGCGGCAACCAGATGCCGCCCTGGGGCGGCACCGACCTGCTGCTCAGCACCAACCCCCTGGCGGTCGCGATCCCGGCGGGAGACGGAACCCCGGTGGTGATGGATTTCGCGACCACCGTCGCATCGATGGGCAAGATCAGAGCGACCGCCCAGCGCGGCGAAGCCATGCCCGAGGGCTGGATGGTCGCGCGCGACGGCGCCCCGCTCACCGATCCGGCGCGCGCCCCGGAAGGGCTGCTGCTGCCGATGGGCGGCTACAAGGGCTATGCGCTGGCGCTGGTCATCGGGCTGCTCGCGGGCACGCTCAACGGCGCGGCGATGGGCGAGGACCTGCTCGACTATGCCGCCGATGTCGACCGCGCCGCCAATACCGGGCAGTTCATCTGCGCCCTCGACCCGGCGGCGTTCGGCGATGCCGGGGCGATCGGACAAGCAGTCGACCGGGTGGCCGGCCAGATGCGCGGCTCCGATGCCATGCCGGGCTTCGATGCGGTCCGGGTGCCGGGCGACGGCCGCGCCGCGCGGCTGGCGGACCGCGGGGAGAACGGCGTCCCGATACCCGGCGCGCTGCGCGCGGCGCTCGACGGGATCGCGCAAGAGACCGGCGTCGCGCCGCTCGGAAACCGATGACAACCCCAAGCGAAGGAGTTTGACGATGGCGGGCGAGGCGTTCGCACTGGACGGAAAGACGATCGCGATCACCGGCGGCGGGCGGGGGCTGGGCCAAGCCTATGCGCTCGCCGCGGCGGAGCTCGGCGCGAAGGTGGTGGCGGCGGACGTGATCCCGACCGACGAGACCGTGGCCGCGGTGGCGGAGAAGGGCGGCGAGTGCATCGGCGTCCCGCTCGACGTGCGCGACGAGGAGTCCTGCCGGGCGATGGCCGCGGCGGCGAAGGATGCGTTCGGCCAGATCGACGGGCTGATCAACAACGCCGCGCTATACGGCGCGCTCACCGGCGGGCGGTTCGACGCGATCGACCCCGGCGAGTGGGACGACGCGATGGCGATCAACGTCAAGGGGATCTGGAACTGCTGCAAGGCGGTCGTGCCGGTCATGCGCGAGGGCGGCGGCGGATCGGTGATCAACATCGCCTCGCTCGCCGCGCGGTTCGGGATGCCCTACGCGCTCCACTACACCACGTCGAAGGCGGCGGTGGTCGGGCTCACCCGCGGCCTCGCGCGCGAGATCGGCCGCGACAACATCCGGGTCAACGCGATGGCGCCGAGCGCGGTGATCACCGAGGGCACGCGCGAGTTCTTCGCCGCCAAGCTCGACAACGCGCTCGACGTGATCAAGGACGGCCAGATCATCCGCCGCAGCATGACCCCCGACGACGTGATCGGCACCGCGATGTGGCTGCTGTCGGACGCCAGCGCCTTCGTGACCGGCCAGACGATATCGGTGGACGGGGGGACGGTGCTGGCGTAGGGGGCGCCCCGCTGCGGCGGTCAGGGTCACAGATTCCCGGACCTCCATTCGAGGTAGAGGGACAGGACTACCGCCGCGAACCCCGCGCCGGCGATGATCCAGGGTGTCATCGGAATTCCCTCCCTCTTCGGAGCGTGCGTTTCCGATTCCCGCGGTTGGGGCGGTAGCAGGTCACGATCGTGTTGTCGTTCGCGACGACGAGCTTCAAGCCTCGCAACCGCTCAAGCGCCTGGATCTCGTGCTTCAGGCGGCGGATTTCATGCGAGACGTGCTTGCTTTGAGCGCGGCCTGCTGACTGTTTCAGCCGCCGTATCTCGCGTTGACGGTGGCGTATCTCGCGCTGCGCATCCCGGCGTCCGAGAAAATAGGCGTCGCAGCCGGCTTCCGAGGCGTAAAGAAAGTAGAGATCGAGATCGCAATGGCGAAACCCGCGCTGTCGCATCCGCGACTCGGCGTGGAGCGAGAGGATGAGGGCGCTCATTGGCCGGCCTCCCCGCCGTCGGCTTCCGGGGGGCCGAGATCAAGGGACATTATACGTTCGAGGGGTTCCTTGGCCTTCTCGGGAATCTGCTCCTCGAGCCATTCCTGTCGTTCCTTGAGCGCATCTTCGGCCAAGAGGTCTTCGGGAATAGAGTCGGCGCGTAGCCATCCCATCCGAAGCGCGAAGTTGAGCCTAGCGTCTCCGCCGGTGAAGGCATTCACGTCGCCGTTGCAGATCGTGAAATTCGGGAAGTTCTTCAGCGAACCGCGAGCTTCTATGTCCTCGCCGATTTCAACGATATCCGGATCGTCGATCTTCTTGGCGAGAGCCCGCAAATAGTCGGCGAAGGGATTGTGGGCGCTGGAGTCATAGCCCTCGTCGAAAATGTCCTGTTCGAACAGATCCTCTCCGAAAACATCGCGCCGACCGATGGAATCCTCTTCTTCCATGACTGCATTCTCGGCTCTTTGGGCGGCGATCCAGAAATTGCGATTTCCCAACCCTAGGCCCCTGAGAGCGTTTGAGGCTTCCACGGCTTCCTCCGCCTTTTCACGCCGCCAGACGAAACTGCCTTCCGCGAGCAGCACGAACATGAGCGGCGCCGCGTTGACGAGCGTGGTGAGGCTAAGGCCGTACCGCCTCTTGATCAGCACGTACGCTAGGCTGACTCCCGGTTGCAGGTCGGCGTTGACCTTACGTTGTTGACCTTGTTCGGTGGGCTTATGCTTGGTTGCGTCAGGCAACGGCTGTTCGCCGGTGAGAACCTCCGGCTCCACGCCGAGCGCATCGGCGAGGTCGTTGACCGTCTTCTCTCTCGCAATGGTCGCTCGCCCGGCCTCGCTTTCAAGCCGCGCGATCGTCCGTTCTGAGATTTTCGATTTCTCCGCCAGACGGCCACGTGAGAGCCGCTTGCCTTTGCGGAGTCGCTCCAGTCGCTTCGGGTCGATGGGCATAACCGTCTCCCTTATCGCGGGAGAGAATATAGCATCTATAATATGGGTTAAAAGATGACATATTTGGAAATATGGCAGCCAAAAGTAAAGAAAATCCTGCCATTTCGAGACAACCAAGCCTACCTCGGTCAAATGATGAAGCTAAGCAAAAGCAACAAAACGAATCGATCATTGGCACGCTCAGCATATGCGTCTCTGATGTGCTGCCCCTCACGCCCCGGGCTGGTGGCCGTCAGGCCGCCGTCGACGACGAGGCAGTAGCGCGCGATGTAGGCGGTATCGTCGCTGGCGAGGAAGAAGGCGGCCCCGGCGACGTCCCGGGCGTCGCCCATGCGGCGCATCGGGACGGCCGCGGCGCACGTCGTCCGGAAAACCCTTGACCGCCGGCCACTGGAAGGGGTCATGCTGCGGGTATGAAGACAGCCGTATCCATCCCTGACGACATTTTCGAACGCGCCGAACGGCTGGCCTCGCAGGAACGGCGGTCCCGAAGCGAAGTCTACGCGGCGGCGCTCGGCGAATATCTCGCGCGCCACGCGCAAGACGAGGTTACCGAAGGAATGAACCGGGTATGCGGCGAGGTCGGCGGGAACGACGGCGCCTTCCTCGCCGCCGCCGGCAGGCAGGTTCTCGCCGACACCGAATGGCGATCTTCCAGGGCGATGCGCTGAACCGGAGCGCGCCGGCCTGTCCCCTCACGCCCCCGGGCTGGTGGCCGTCAGGCCGCCGTCGACGACGAGGCACTGGCCGGTGATGTAGGCGGCATCGTCGCTGGCGAGGAAGAGGGCGGCTTTGGCGACGTCCCAGGCGTCGCCCATGCGGCGCATCGGAACGGTCGCCGCGCGGGATGCGTGGTACTCCTCGGGCGTCGCATAGCCCTTGCGGATGTGGTTGGGAACCCCGTCCTTCTCGCGCAGGATGAAGGGCGTCTTCATCAGGCCGGGCGCGACGCAGTTGGCGCGGATGTTCTGCGCGGCGTACTGGATGGCGATGTTCTTCGTGAGCTGGTTGAGCGCGCCCTTGGCCGCCGAGTACGAGGTCGAGGGCACGCCGATATGGGTGAGGCCGGCGATCGAGGAGATGTTGACGATCGCCCCGCCGCCCTGTTCCTCCATGTGCGGTATCGCCGCCTTCATGACGAGGAAGGCGCCGGTGACGTTGCGCGCGAGCGTGTCGTTCCAGTCGTCGAGCGCCACCTCCATCAGCGCCGCGCCGGGGCCCGAGCCGCCGACATTGTTGTGCAATATGTCGATCCGCCCGAACGCGTCGATACAGGTCGCGATCATGGCGGCGATGTCGCCCTCGTCGGTCACGTCCGCGCGGTCCGCGACGGCAACCCCGCCTTCGCTCACGACGATGTCGCGGGTCTCTTCGGCGGCGGCGAAGCGGTTGTCGACGCAGAGCACCTTCGCGCCCTCGCGCGCGTAGAGCACCGCCGCCGCCTTGCCGTTGCCCCAGCCCGGACCGATCGAGCCCGCGCCGGTGACCAGCACCGCCTTGCCGGCGACGCGGCCGCGCGCTTCCTCCGTCATGCGGCGGCGGCGAGCTCGGGAAGCAGCGGCGAGTCGGCGTCGTAGCGGACGCCGTCCTTGAGCGCGAAGCGGGGCACGATGGCCCGGTCCGCCGTCACCGTCTCGCCCGAATTGTCGCGTAGCGCCCACGGCCCGGGCACGAGGTCGACCACGGTGATTTCGGCCGCGCGCCCCTTCGCCAGCGAGCCGATCTCGTCCGCCATGCCGATGGCTTCGGCGGCGTTCGAGGTGACCGTCGCGACCACGTCCTCAAGCTCCATGCCGAGCGCGAGAAGCTCGGTCATCGCGTGGCACAGCCCGAACGGCGCCCGGTCGTTGGCGGGCAGCCCGATCTCTTCCGACCGGTCCTCGGGCACCGCGATCGAGTAGCCGTGCAGGTCGGCGCCGAGGGTGAACGGCCGGATGCCCTGGTCGAGCGCGGCGCGCGCCAGTCTGAAGCTGAAATGGGAGCCGTGCCCGACATCGACCCGCACCCCGCGCGCGATCGCCTTCTTCACCACCGGGTGGAGCCTGCCGGTCTTCTCCGAGACGAAGCCGCCGGGATGGCGAGTGAACGGATGCGCGAGGATGTCGCCCTTCCGCATCAGGGGCACCATCTTGCGCACCACCGCGTCGGGGTCCACGTCGGTGCCTTCGGTGGGCCAGAGCTGGCCGAGATGGACGTAGACCGGGAGCTTCGCCTGGCTGGCGATCTCGCACGCGCGTTCGAGCACCTGGCAGCCCCAGCGCGAGGCGCCGCCCACCTCCGCATGCGCCTTGATTCCCTTGACGATGTCGCGGTTGGCGGCGGCGACCCGGGCGGTGCGCTTCACGTCGACCTGCTCGGGGCCGTAGAGCGAGGGGTAGCGGTGACCTTCCAGCCCGCCCACCGTGTAGGTCGACAGGAAACAGAGCACCCGGGTCTTCGCGGGCTCGACGATGAACTTGCGGAACCCGGGCAGCGTCATCAGGCTCGGCCCGCCCTGGTCGACCACCGTGGTGACGCCCGACCGCACGCCGCAGAGATCGGCATCGAGCCCGAACTCCCCGGTGACGTGACGGTAGACATGGGCGTGGGTGTCGATCAGACCGGGCAGCACGAGGCCGCCGCTCACGTCGATCACCCGCTTCGCCCCCTTGATCCCGGCCTTGACCGCGGCGATGCGCCCGCCGGCGATCCCGACATCGGCCTTGCGGTTGCGCCCCGACGCGGGGTCGATCACCCGCCCGCCCCGGAGAATCAGATCGTAGCGCTTCTTTCCGCCCGCCATTGCCGCCTCCGGTTCAGCGCCGCGCGTAGTGGCTCTCCACGTACTCGTCGACCAGCTTCTGGAATTCCCGCGCGATTCCCTTGCCGCGCAGCGTAACCGCCTTCCTGCCGTCGATGAAGACCGGCGCCGCGGGCTCCTCGCCGGTGCCGGGCAGGCTGATGCCGATATTGGCGTGCTTGCTCTCGCCGGGTCCGTTGACGATGCAGCCCATCACCGCGACGTTCATCGTCTCGACGCCGACGTAAGCCTTGCTCCATTCCGGCATGCGCCCGCGCACGTAGCCCTGGATCTCCTCGGCGAGCTCCTGGAACACGGTGCTGGTGGTGCGCCCGCAGCCGGGACACGCCGCCACCAGGGGCACGAAGGCGCGCAGCCCCATGGTCTGCAGGATTTCCTGCGCGACCACGACCTCCCGCGTCCGGTCGCCGCCGGGCTCGGGCGTCAGCGAGATGCGGATGGTGTCGCCGATCCCCTCCTGCAGGAGGACGGCGAGCGCCGCGGTGGAGGCGACGATGCCCTTCGAGCCCATCCCCGCCTCGGTCAGGCCGAGATGGAGCGCGTAATCGCATTGCCGGGCGAGCTCGCGGTAGACCGCAATCAGGTCCTGCACCGCCGAGACCTTGCAGGAGAGCACGATTTTGTCCGCCCCGAGGCCAAGCTCGCGGGCCCGTTCGGCGCTGCCGATGGCGGACGCGACGAGGGCCTCCCGGGTCACGCCGGCCGCGTCCTCGGGTTCCTCGCGCCGCGCGTTCGCGTCCATCATTTCCGCCAGCAGCTCCTGGTCGAGGCTGCCCCAGTTGACCCCGATGCGGACCGGACGGTCGTATTTCAGCGCGACCTCGATCATGGTTGCGAACTGGGTGTCGCGCTTGGCGCGGAAGCCGACATTGCCGGGGTTGATGCGGTACTTGGCAAGCGCCTCCGCGCAGGCCGGGTAATCGGTCAGCAGCTTGTGGCCGATATAGTGGAAGTCGCCCACCAGCGGGACGCCGACGCCCTGCCGGTCGAGCGCGTCCCGGATGCGCGGCACCGCGGCGGCGGCCTCGGCGCGGTCGACGGTGATGCGGACGATCTCCGACCCCGCGCGGGCAAGCGCCGCCACCTGCGCCGCCGTGCTGTCTACGTCGGCGGTGTCGGTGTTGGTCATCGACTGGACGACGATCGGATGGTCGCCGCCCATCGGCACGCCGCCCACGGTTACGGGAACCGACCTGCGGCGCGGCGCGGGCGCGTCGTCTCGGGACATCGGCTGACCTCTCCGGTGTTCAGCGGCATGTCTAAGGTTGTCGCCGCGCGTTCCCCGGTCAAGCGCCGAAGAGTCCGTTGCGGGGTGGGCGCCGTGGGGCGTCTGGTCTACGACTGTCCTACGACTTGAGGAAAATCCATCGCATGTCCGACCGAAAGCCCCCCGTTGCCGCCCGGAAACCCGTCTCGGCCACCCTGCACGGCATTACCCGGCGGGACGAGTACGCCTGGCTCAAGGACCCCGACTGGCAGCGCGTGATGCGCGACCCGGCCGTTCTCGACCCGGAAATCCGCGCCTATCTGGAGGCCGAGAACGAATACAAGGACGCCTTTCTGGCTCCCTACGCCGATCTTCGCGCCGCGCTCTACGACGAGATGCGCGGGCGCATCGAGGAGGACGACAGCACCGTCCCGGCGCCGGACGGGAACTGGCTCTACTACGTGCGTCACGTCGAGGGCGGCGAGCATCCGGTCCATTGCCGCGCGCCGCGGGACGGCGAGGGCGCCGAGGAGGTGCTGCTCGACGGCAACCGGGAGGCCGAAGGCGAGAGCTATTTCCGCATCGCCGCCTGCCGGCACAGCCCCGACCACCGCCGCCTCGCCTACGCCACCGACGTGAACGGCTCCGAGCGCTACCGCATCTTCGTTCGCGACATCGCGTCGGGCGAGATCGTCGACGGGCCGGTGGAGGACGCGCGCGGTGACGTCGTCTGGGCCAATGACGGGGCGACCGTGTTCTACACCGTCATCGACGACAACCACCGGCCCTGGCAGGTCCGCTGCCACCGCATCGGAGACCGCGACGGGGACGCGGTCGTCTACGAGGAATCCGATCCCGGCTTCTTCGTCGGGATCGGGAAGTCGGAGAGCGGGCGGTTCGTCACGGTCTCCGCGCACGATCACACCACGTCCGAGATCCGGCTGATCGACGCGGACGCGCCGGAAGAGGCGCCGCGCCTCGTCGCGCCGCGCGACCCGGGTGTCGAATACGACGTCGCCCATCGCGGCGACCGGCTGTTCATCCGGACCAACGCGGGCGGGGCAATCGACTTCAGGATCGCCACCGCGCCGCTCGACGAGCCGGGACGCGCGAGCTGGACCGGCTGGCTGGCGCACGAGGAGGGCGTCTATGTGCGCGCGCAGCGCCTCTTCGGAGGCCATCACGTGCGGCTGGAGCGCGCGGACGGTCTGCCGCGCATCGTCGTCACCGACCTCGCGAGCGGCGAGGCGCACGAGATCGCTTTCGACGAGGAAGCCTACGATCTCTCGCTCCTGCCCGGCTACGAGTTCGAGACGACGACGCTCCGCTTCGTCTACAGCTCGATGACGACGCCCGACCGGACCTTCGACTACGACATGGCGAGCCGGGAGCGGACGCTGCGCAAGACCCGGGAGGTGCCGAGCGGGCACGATCCGGACGACTACGTCACGCGCCGGCTGACCGCGACCGGACATGACGGCGTCGGGATACCGGTCTCGGTCCTCCACCGCCGGACCACGCCGCTCGACGGCACCGCGCCGCTTCTGCTCTACGGCTACGGCGCCTACGGAATGGCCATGCCCGCGTCGTTCTCCACCAACCGGCTCAGCCTGGTCGACCGCGGCTTCGTCTACGCGATCGCGCATATCAGGGGCGGCGCGGATCGGGGGTATGGCTGGTATCTGGACGGCAAGCGCGACAGGAAGCCCAACACGTTCCGCGACTTCGTCGCCGCCGGCGAACGCCTGATCGCCGAGGGTTACACGGCGAAGGGCCGGATCGCCGCCCATGGCGGGAGCGCGGGCGGGATGCTGATGGGAGCGGTCGCGAACCTGAGGCCGGACCTCTTCGCCGCGATCCTCGCCGAGGTGCCGTTCGTCGACGTGCTCAACACCATGTGCGACGCCGACCTGCCGCTCACCCCGCCCGAGTGGCCGGAATGGGGCAACCCGATCGAGGACGAGGCGGCCTACCGCCTGATCGCATTCTATTCGCCCTACGACAACGTGGCCGCCAGGGACTATCCGGCGATCTTCGCGACGGGCGGGCTCACCGATCCGCGCGTCACCTACTGGGAGCCCGCCAAATGGGTGGCGCGGCTCCGCCGGCTGAAGACAGGGGACAACCCGGTCCTCCTGCACACCAACATGGAAGCCGGCCATGGCGGCGCGTCGGGCCGCTTCGACCGGCTCAAGGAGGTCGCGATGGTCTATGCGTTCGCCATCGCCGTCACCACGACGCGATGACGGCGAGGAGGACGAGGATTTCGGCGAGCGCGAGCACCGCCGGCAGCGCGCGGCCCGAGGCGGCGGTGGCGGGGCGCCGCGCGGCGAAGACGATCGCGCCGGTGGCGGCGCCGGCGACGATCACCGCCGCAAGCCACCCCTGGGGCAGGACCAGGAGCGAGATCGCCACCGTTATGGCGAGCGCGACGGCGACGCCTCCGACGGGCGGCCGGACGACCGCCGCGGCCTCGTCTTCGGGCGCGCCGTGGAACGCCGCGAGTTGGCAGGCATAGGCGATCGCGGCGGCGCCGATCAGCACGCCGCCCACCGCCCCGGTGCCCGCCGCAGCGGCGATGGCGGTGGCACGGAACAGGATCACCAGGGCCAGCGCGATCAAGGTCCGTTCGGCGCCCGGCGCGCCGTCTTCGCCGCCGGGGGAGATCAGCGATCCGGCGGCCCTGGCCAGCGCGCGCTCCGGCCCCGCCCCGGTGACGGCGATCGAGGCGGCCAGCGCGACGACCGCCGCGACACCGTGCGCGAGTCCGAGCCCCTGGGCCGCGAGCCAGGCGACGGCCGCCACCCCGCCGATCGCCGCGCCGACCAGCGGATAGGCCCAGCACGCCTCCTCGAACGTCCGTTCGTCTTCCGCCGGATCGGCCGGCAGCGGCAGCCAGGTCAACCGCCGCAGGCAGACCGCGATGTCGATGAGGTAATGCGCGAACGGCATGTCGGCCCGGTTCCCGTTGGCACGGCGCGATGATAGTTCGATTGCGGCGCGCGGGACAGAATCATGACCCGGCGGGTTCGTCCGGGCGCCGGAATCGACTAGCCTCCCGCCGTGACTGAGAACATCGGACTGACGCTCGACGGCGCGGTGGCGACCATTTCCCTCGACCGGCCGTCGCGTTTCAATGCGCTGGCGCGGGAGGACTGGGAGGCGCTCGAAGCACGCGTCGCCGAGATCGAGGCGGTGCCGGGGATCGGCTGCGTTATCGTGCGGGGCGTGGGCGGGCGGGCCTTCTCGACTGGGCTCGACATGTCGCGCTTCGCCGAGGAACGCCGCGATCCCGCCTCGGCGCGGGCCTACAGCGAAGCCACCGAGCGGGCGGCGGGCCGGCTGGGGGCGCTGCCGATGCCCACGGTCGCGATGATCGAGGGCTATTGCATGGGGAGCGGCGTCGACATCGCGTGCCGCTGCGACCTGCGCGTCGCCGCGGACGATGCCCTGTTCCGGGTGTCGCCGAGGACCATCGGGCTTTTCCTCGATACCGGCTTCGTCGCCGCCATGGTGAACGTCATTGGCCGCGCCCGCACCCTCGAGCTCGTCCTCGAAGGGCGCACCTACGACGCGCCCGCCGCCGTGACGATGGGGCTGGTCGGGCGGGCGGTGCCGGCGGCGGAGCTCGAAGGCGAGACCCGCGCGCTCGCCGCCCGGCTGGCGGAGTCCTACGCCGCGATCAGCTCGAACCGGTCGACGTCGACCAGCCCGCAATCGGTGATCTTGAGATGCGGGATGACCGGCAGCGGCAGGAACGCGAGCTGCAGCAGGGGCTCGTCGAGCGGACAGCCGAGCGCCTTCACCCCGCGTCGTAGCGCGCGCAACCCGTCGCGCACCTCCTCGAAGGGCCGGTCGCTCATCAGCCCGGCCACCGGCAGCGGCAGTTCGGCGACGACCTGCCCGCCGGCGACGGCGACGAAACCGCCCTGGATCTCGATCAGCCGGTTGACCGCCGCCGCCATGTCGGCGTCGCTGCATCCGACCGCGATCACGTTATGGCTGTCGTGGCCGACGCTGGAGGCAAGCGCGCCACGCCGGAGCCCGAACCCCTTGACGAAGCCGCGCCCGACATTGCGGTTCTTGCCGTGGCGCGAGAACACGCAGACCTTGAGCATGTCGGCGTCGGGGTCGCGCTCCCGGAGCCCGCCGGCATAGGGAAGGGTCAGCGTCAGGTGTTCGGTCAGCACGGTCCCCGGGACCAGTCCGATCACCGGGCCGGTGGGGCCGCTCGACGGGACGTCGAACGCGGCTTCGTCCACGGGATCCAGCTTCACCGATCCGTAGCCGACCGGTTTGCGCGCCTCGGCGCGGCCGGGGAACGAGGCGTCGGTCACCGGCGCGCCCGCGCGGATGACGCTCCGCACCGCGCACGTTTCCAGGTCGTCGAGCAGGACCAGATCGGCGCGGTAGCCGGGTGCGACCAGCCCGCGGTCGTCGAGCCCGAACCCCTTCGCCGCCGACCAGGTCGCGGAACGATACGCCGCCGCCACCGGCGCGCCGGATGCGATCGCGGTCCGGATCACGTGATCGAGATGGCCTTCCTCGGCGATGTCGAGCGGGTTGCGGTCGTCGGTGCAGAACGCGATGAAGGGGGCGCTTGCGTCGGTGAGCAACGGCGCGAGCGTGGCCACGTCCTTGCAGGCGCTGCCGTCGCGGATCAGCACCTGGAACCCCTTCTTCAGCTTTTCCGCGGCCTCGGCGACGTTGGTGCTCTCGTGGCAGTTGTGGATTCCGCACGCGCCATAGGCGTTGAGCCGGTAGCCCGAGAGCAGCGGGGCGTGGCCGTCGATGTGGGCGCCCTCGAAGGCGATCAGCTTGTCCAGCGTTGGGCCGTCATGGGCGAAGATGTCGCCGAAGCTCATGAACTCGGCGAGGCCGATGACCGGCTCGCGGTCGCGGTAACGCAGCAGATCCCCGGCCTCCAGCCGGGCGCCGGCGGTCTCCAGCGAGGTCGAGGGCACGCAGCTCGAAAGCTGGACCCTGAGATCCATGGCGAGGTCGCCCGCCGAGTCGAGGAAATATTCCAGCCCCTCGGCGCCGAGCACGTTGACGATCTCGTGCGGATCGCAGACGGCCGTCGTCGTTCCCCGGGGAAGGACGCAGCGGTCGAACTCGGCCGGGGTGACGACGCTGCTCTCGACATGGACGTGGGTGTCGATGAAGCCCGGCACGACGACCGCGCCGCTTCCGTCGACGGTGACCTTTCCGTCATAGGAATCGTGCGTTCCGACGACGAGCTCGCCGGCGATCGCGACGTCGCCCTCCTCCAGCGCGCCGGTCGCGAGATTGAGGATGCGGGCATGCTTGATCACTAGGTCGGCGGGCCGGCGGCCGAGCGCCTGGTCGATGCGTGCCGAGAGCGCCGCCCTCGTGAGCGTCATGCGCGATCCCCGTTCAGTACGGCACCTTGTCCGGTTTTTCTTCCCATTCGCGAAACGCGTCCGCCGCCTCGTCCGCCAGAATCCGGCTCATCGGAACCGCCCGGCGTTCGGGAGGGAGCGGAATCTCCCGGTAGATGTGGTCGTCGTCGAACCCGATACGCGCCGCGTCCTCGCGGGTATTGGCGTAGAAGATCCGGTCGAGCCGGGCCCAGTAGATCGCCGCGAGGCACATCGGACAGGGCTCGCAGGAGGTGTAGATCTCGCAGCCTTCGAGCGAGAACGTGCCGAGCGCGGCGCAGGCGGCGCGGATGGCGACGATCTCCGCGTGGGCGGTCGGATCGTTGTCCGACGTGACCCTGTTGAAGCCCTCGGCGATCACCGCCCCGTCGCGAACGATAACGGCGCCGAACGGACCGCCCCGACCGGCGCGCATCATGGCGACGGAGAGCGCTATCGCCCGCCGCATGTGCCGTTCGCCTTCCATCGCCCCGCCCGGCGCCGGCGCCGGGCGCGCCCTAGCGCGGCTGCGGCACGATCCGGAGGTAGGGCCTCGGCGCGTCCCAACCGTCGGGGAACATCTCCTTCGCGGCATCGTCGGACACCGCCGGCAGGATGATGCAGTCGTCGCCGTCCTTCCAGTTGACCGGCGTGGCGACCGAGTGCTTCGCCGTGAGCTGGATCGAGTCGAGCAGGCGCATCACCTCGTCGAAATTGCGGCCGGTGCTCATCGGGTAGGTGAGCATCGCCTTGATCTTCTTGTCGGGTCCGATCACGAACACCGAGCGGACGGTCGCGTTGTCGGCGGCGGTGCGGCCTTCCGATGTGTCGCCGGCGCCCTCGGGCAGCATGTCGTAGAGCTTGGCGACGTTGAGCTCGGGATCGCCGATCAGCGGATAGGTCACGGCGTGGCCCTGGGTCTCCTCGATGTCCTTGAACCACTCCCTGTGGTTGCCGACCGGGTCGACGCTGAGGCCGAGGATCTTGGTGTTGCGCGCCGCGAACTCGGACGCCAGACCGGCCATGTAGCCGAGTTCCGTCGTGCAGACGGGAGTGAAGTCCTTGGGGTGCGAGAACAGGATCGCCCAGCCGTCGCCGATCCAGTCGTGGAAGTCGATCGTCCCTTCGGTGGTCTCGGCGGTGAAATTGGGGGCTTCGGCATTGATTCGCAGCGTCATCTGTTCCTCCTTCGATCCGGTCGGCCCGGCGCGGCTTCCTCGCCGCCCGTCCCGCATTGCGAACGCTGGTGCTCTACTTAGTACGCCGGGGCGCCCCGGGCCATATCACATTCGATCACGAAATATTGGCTATCGCGAGAAATGTGCGCTGTGGTGATTTTTGGCTGTCGCCGGTTCGATTTTGGCGGTTGAATATCGTCCGGCCCGCTTCCCCACCGGGCAGGATACGGGCTTCCGGGGCCTGACAAATACGATTACCGGAAGATTGTCTGGCGTGCGGGCGTGGCTTCCCCTCTGCCGTCGGGCGGCGGGATCGGGCAGGATTGTCGGGAGGCAGACGAGCGGTCAGCCGGTGTCGAGATACGGCACGGCGCCGACCAGGGAGCGCATGCGCTCGGGGCGGCCGGCGCGGGCCTGGGCGAGAGCCATCGCCATCATCACCGCCAGGGCGAGGCCGAGGCGGGTCTTCATCTTGGCGCGGCCTCGGATGTAGTGGGTCTCGAAGTTGAAGCTGTTGTCGAGGCGGCTGTTGATCCGCTCCATGGCCGAGCGGCGGTTGTAGCCGCGCCGCCATGACGGACTGCCCCAGGGCGTGGGGGTGAAGATGCGCCGGTCGTGGCTGTCGAGGTCGATGCGCAGGATGCGGCCATAGTCTCCGGGCTTGACCCCGCCGGCCCGGTGGCAGGCCCGGCTGCCGGCGCAGGCGAAGCCGAAGGCGGCTGCCGGGCAGCGGTATTTGAGCGTGCCGCAGCGGCCCCGATCAGCCTCGAACCCCTGAAACGCCATAGCGCGGACCTCGCCGGTCCCGGGACAGACGCAGGACACCCGGCCGCGCTCGTCGTGAACGATGACATCGGCGCGGTCGGGGAACAGCGGCCGCGTGATCGGCTGCGCCGGATCGTATCTCGGCTCCTGCTTCTCCACCCGCCACATCAGCCGTGTATCGATCAGCGGGCGGGCGGTCCACCGGTCCCACAGCCGCGCCTTCAGGCGGGCATCGTCGAGACCGCGGTCGGCGCTGAAGTCGGCGCAGCGCCCGGCGATCTCCGGCGCCCTTGCGAACAGCTCCTCCAGCATCCCGGACAGCACCTTGGGTTCCGAGGCCGAAGCGCGCGTCACCTCGAAGGCCACCGGAACCTCGTAATCGGTGTCGGCGATCAGGTGCAGCCCGTAGCCGAACCACGACTTCACCTTCTTCCACACCGCGCCGGTCCTGGCGTCCACCCCGCCCGTCTCGTGCTTGCCCCAGTCGGCGTCGGGGTCCGAGGTCTTGTCCTCGTCCTTGCCGACCCGGCCCGTCGAGTGGCTCGCGATCGCCTTGCCGTCGTAGCCGAGATGACGCCCGAAGTCCGGCAACGCGGCGAACAGCGCGGCGCGCAGGCTCTCGATCATGGCGGACACCAGCCCCTGCTCGTCCTCAAGCTGCACAACACGCCCCAGAAACCGCGAGAAGTTCCAGTGGCTCGGCGCCGTCGAACGAACCCGCGCCGGGCGCGTTACCGCATGCCCGTCGTGAAGCACCGTCACCGGCCCGCTCTGATACGGCAGAGGGTCGAACCCGCAGATCTCCAGCAACGCCGGGTTGCGCCCCAGCTCCCGCAACAGCGACTGCATCGAGGCGTGTTGCAACACCACCCCCGCGATCAGCGCCCGCCACATCGCCCGCACCGGGTAGTCGTTACGGCCCCGACCGCGACACACTTCAAGCGCCGTCACGATCTCCTCGTCGGGAAGCACCGCCAGAACCAGGCGCAGCCGTTCAAGGTCCGGCAGGACTTCGACATCGCGCCACGAAAAGGGTAGCTTCGCCGCCGTCGCCATCGCTGTTCTCCCGACCAGGGGTGGTGGTGGAACAAGGGCCCCAGGGCCCGATGGCGACACCTTCTATCTCATGCGCACGATCAGGGCGCGCGAGGCCGCCGCAGGAAAACCTCGCTGCCAAGACGCCGCGACCAGCGGCGTGGGGTGAAAATCGCCAAAACGACCGCCGCAGCGAAACTGAAACCCCGGATATCAACGACCACCACGGGGTATCAAAAATCTCGCACCTCCGTGAACGCCTTGTAAATCAACCCGTCCCCGACAGCGCAAACGCCTCTATCGCGGCAGGGAAGCGTCCGTTATACGATCCTGTTCCTTTCGGGAAGAGCCCAAGCCACATGAGGGTAGAACCCGCCTCGATCGAGGCCGCCGCGCCGCGCGGCATCAAGTTTCGCCACCCGGACGTCACGGCGGACGGCGACCGGCGCGCCTCGGTCGCGCTCGACGAGCTTCGGACCCTTTGGTTCAACACCGGCACGCTGTGCAACCTCACCTGCCGCAACTGCTATATCGAGTCGAGCCCGACCAACGACCGCCTCGCCTACCTGTCGCTCGCCGACGTCGTCGGCTTTCTCGACGAGATCGCCGGGACGGGCCTGCCGACGCGTGAAATCGGGCTGACCGGCGGCGAGCCCTTCATGAACCCCGACATCGCGCCGATCGTCGAGACCTGCCTGGAGCGCGGGTTCTCGGTCCTGGTGCTGACCAACGCGATGCGCCCGATGATGAAGCGCGCGGAGGACCTGCTCCGGCTCAGGAAGGCCTACGGCGACCGGCTGACGATCCGCGTCTCGCTCGACCATTACGGCCAGGCGCTGCACGAGATGGAGCGGGGCGAACGGTCCTGGGAGCCCTCCATCGCGGGCTTCGCCTGGCTGGTGGATAACGGCTTCAACGTCCATGTCTGCGGCCGCACCTGCTGGGACGAGTCGGAGGAGTCGCTTCGCGCCGGGTTTGCGCGGCTGTTCGCCGCTCACGGGATCGCATTCGACGCCCAGGACCCGGTCAGGCTCACCCTGCTGCCCGAGATGGACGAGGCCGCCGACGTGCCGGAGATCACCGAGCAGTGCTGGGACATCCTCGGCGTCTCGCCCGGTGCGATGATGTGCGCGAGCCAGCGCATGGTGGTCAAGCGCAGGGGCGAGCCGGCGAGCGTGGTCTCCTGCACGCTCCTGCCCTACGATCGGGCGTTCGATCTCGGCCGCAGCATCGCGGAGGCGGCGGGCGAGGTGAAGCTCAACCATCCCCACTGCGCCCGGTTCTGCGTCCTCGGCGGAGGCGCCTGCAGCCGGGGCTGAGGCGTTGCGGCCCCGCGCGGGGCGTGGTTTGCTTGGGCCTCCGCCCCTGAAGCGAGGCAGACATGCCCATCGCCAATGTCGACCGAACCCTGCCGTCGAACCGCTTGATCTTCGAGGTTCGCCGCGACATGCGGCTGTTCCAGCGCTTCCGGCAGGACATGGAGACCGTGTTCGACGAGTACGGATTGAGCGAGACGGAGAAGGAAGCGTTCCGGAAGGTGGACATCCGCAGGCTCGCCGAGCTCGGCGTCCACCCCTATTTCCTGCCTCAGGTGAGCCGCTTCTTCCACGGCGGCGCCTACAACCACAACGACAGCGACGCCGCCCGGACCTACGCCCGCAACATGGTGCCGGGCACGGAAGACGCCTGACCCGGCCGACGCGGATGCCGACCGATTATTCGATCTGGGCGTTCGCCTATACGCGCTCCAACATGCCGCGGGATTTTTTCGGCGGGACCCTGCTCGAAAGCAACCAGGGCACGGTTCGCAACCCGATGATCTACACCGCCCTCCACGGCGGGCCGGCGGACGGGAAGAAGCGGCTGGCCCTGGTCGACACCGGGATGAAGGGCGGCTGGTCGCCGAGCGGCAAGAAATACGAAGGGGTCGAGCACCCCGAGACCACGCTCGCCAAGATCGGCTTCGCGCCGGAAGACGTGGAAGACGTCATCCTCACCCATCTCCATTTCGACCATGCCGGCAATCTCGACCGGTTCCCGAACGCGCGCTTTCACGTCCAGCGCGCGGAATACGAGGGCTGGCAAGGCGTGTTCGCCCTGCCCGACGGGTTGGGCTCCGACACCCGCAAATGGCCGCTCTCCTCCATCAATCCGGACGATTTCGCGGTGCTGGAGGGGCTGATCGCGGACGGCCGGGTCGCGTTCCTCGAAGGGGACGGCGAAGTCCTTCCCGGCGTATTCGCCCGCCTCGCGCGGGACTCGCACACCTTCGGCTCACAGTGGCTGGAGGTCTCCACCCGCTCGGGGCCCTATGTCGTCGCGGGCGATTGCGTCTACTGGTATTCCAACGTCGAGCGCATGTGGCCGCCCGCCTATATCCAAGGCGACGCGTGGAACCTGATCGAGTGCTACCGCCGGATCCGGGACGTGGTGGGCGACGCGGTGGAGCGCATCGTGCCGGGCCACGACCCCCTCCTGTTCGAACGCCACCCGAGCTGGACCGACGGGATCAACCCGACAGCCGAGATCCATGTCGCCGAGGGCGACCGTTCGCGCATGGGCGGAGACCGATGCTGAGGGCAACGGACGGCGTGCGCGGGATGGTGGTCGCGCCGCACGGGCTCGCGGCGTCGGCCGGGCTTGCGGTTCTGCGGGAAGGCGGCAACGCGATCGAGGCGATGATCGCCGCCGCAGCGACGATCGCGGTCGTCTACCCCCACATGAACGGGCTCGGCGGCGACGGGTTCTGGCTGATCGCCGCCCCGAACGCCGCGCCCATCGGGATCGATGCCTGCGGCGCCACCGGCGCGGCGGCGGCGCCCGCGCTCTATCGGGGCCTGACGGAAATTCCAGCGCGCGGCCCGCTCGCTGCCAACACGGTCGCCGGCACGGTCTCGGGATGGGCGGCCGCGCTGGAAATCGCCGCGGCGTGGGGCGGGCGGATGCCGCTGGAACGGCTGCTGGAAGACGCCGTCTGGCTCGCCGGGAACGGATTTCCGGCGAGCGACAACCAGGCCGCGACCACGGCGCTCAAGGCGGACGAGCTGGCCCCGGTTCCGGGCTTCGTGCAAACCTTTCTGGTCGATGGCGCGGCGCCGGCGCCCGGGAGCAGGTTCCGCAATCCCGCGCTCGCCGAAACGCTGCGCTCCCTGGCGCGCGACGGTCTCGACGATTTCTACCGCGGCGGTCTCGCGCGCCGGATTGCGGCCGACCTGGAAGCGTTGGGAGCCCCCGTGGGCGCCGACGACCTGGCCCGGCACCGGGCGCTCCAATGCGCGCCGCTCTCGGTCGATCTCACCGCTGGCACGGTCTACAACATGCCGCCGCCAACCCAGGGCGCGACCGCGCTGATGATCCTCGGGCTGATCGACCGGCTCGGTCTGAGAGACGAGGAGCCGGACGGTTTCGCGCATGTCCACCTCGTCGTCGAGGCGACCAAGCGCGCCTTTCTCCTGCGCAACGCCCATCTGGGCGACCCGGCGACGATGACGGTCGACGCGGCGGACTGGCTCGCGCCCGAAACCCTCGACGAGACGGCGCGGGGGATCGACCGGAGCGCCGCCGCGCCGTGGCCGCAGGCGGGGCCGGACGGCGACACCATCTGGATGGGCGCGATCGACGAGGCCGGGCGGGCGGTCAGCTTCATCCAGAGCCTCTACTGGGAGTTCGGCTCGGGCGTGGTGCTGCCGGAGACCGGGCTGGTCTGGCAGAACCGCGGCTCGGGCATGAGCCTCGCGGACGGCGGGCCGAACCGGCTGGCGCCGGGCCGCAAGCCGTTCCATACTCTCAACCCGCCGCTCGCGCGCCTCGCCGACGGGCGGACGATGGTTTTCGGCACGATGGGCGGCGAGGGCCAGCCGCAGACCCAGGCCGCGCTCTACAGCCGTATCGTCACTTTCGGCCAGGACCCGCAGGCGGCGGTCGCCGCGCCGCGCTGGCTGCTCGGGCGCGCGTGGGGCGAGGAGACCACGTCGCTCCGCATCGAGGAGGGGTTCGGCCGGGAGGCCGTGGATGCGCTCGCCGCCGCCGGTCACGAGGTCGACGAGGTCCCCGCCCACAGCGACGTGATGGGCCATGCGGGGGTGGCGATCCGCCACGCGGACGGCCGCCTGTCCGGGGCGAGCGACCCGCGCAGCAACGGGGCCGTCGCCGCCTGGTGAGGCGTCCCTCGATACGGCGCTTACGGGCCTGCTCCGGATGAGGACATTCTTTTTCCCTCACCCTGAGTAGCCGCGAAGCGGCGTATCGAAGGGCGGCGGCTCAGCCGGCGTTGACCCGGCGCAGGAAGTCGAGCACCTGGGCGTTGAACCTGTCGGCGTGCTCGATATTGGGGCAATGGCCGCAATTTTCGTAGACATGGACCTCGGCGCCGGCAATGCGCGCGGCGAGCTTCGGCGCGTAGCCCGACTCCCGCAGCGGGTCGTTGGCGCCGGCGACGATCAGCGTGGGCACGGATATGTTCTCGTAGGGCGTGTTGTCCGGGGTGCCGAATCCCGAAGCCGCCGTGCCCGCCGCCGGCGGTTTCAGGCGGGGCGCCGACTGGCATTCCCAGGCGCCCTTCATCAGCGCGAATTCCTGTCGCCGGGCGATATGGGCGTCGTCGTCGCCCCATTTGGGGTCGTGCAGCATCGCCTTGACCAGGGCGCGCATCGCGTCCTCGCTGCCGTCATAGGCGAGCAGGACCTTGCGTTCGTCGGACTCGGGCGTGAACCCGCCGCCGCTGCACAGCACGATCGAGCGCAGCGGCAGAAGGTCGGGCTCGGTCGCGGCGATCCGCACGAGATTGCTGCCGCCCATCGAGTTGCCGATGAAGTCGGCCTCCCCGATCCCCATGACCTCGACGAAACGCTGCATGTGGCGGTAAACGCGGCTTCGCGCGTCGCCGAAGTCGAACACCTTGTCGGTGCGCCCGAAGCCGAGCCAGTCCGGCGCGACGACGCGGAACTCGGGCGCCAGCGCGGGGATGGTGAACTGCCAGCTGATCTCGGCCGCGCCGCCATATTCGCCGGAATGGAGGAGGACCACGGTCGGCCCCTCGCCCGCCTCCAGGTAATGAGTGCGGATGCCGTCGACGTCGACGTACCTGCTGGCGATCTCCGTCATCGGGCCTACCTGACGAAAGCGAAGCCGAGATCGCCGAGCGAGGTCGCCTCGACATCGGGCAGCGAGTTGCGCAGATAGGCCATGCGGTCGGGATCGTACGACTCGGTGAGCTCGCGAAGCCTCGGATAGACCTCGTCGTTGAACAGCTGCATCGAGGTCAGTGTGTCGCCGTAGCTCAGGAATCCGGCCTGGCCCATCATCAGCAGGTGGCCGAAGCCGCCGGAATACTCCCAGAACGCCTTGATCTGCTCGTAGACCTTGTCGGGCGTGCCGGCGAACACGTTGCCGCGCGCCATCTGGTCGTCGAGCTGCGGGTTGAGCGGAACGCCGGCGCCGCCGCGCGTCCCCTTCATGATCATCGCCGCGACATGGGGCGGGTGGTAGCCGGGCGGGTTGTTCCACTGCGCGGCGACCTTGTTGGAGGTCATGTACCAGAGGATCTTTTCCGCCCCTTCGCGCGCCCGATGCTCGTTCTCGCCGACATGGATCAGCGCGCAATAGGCGAGCCGGTCGAGCGGCGCCTCGGAGCCATGCGCCTCGCGGTAGCCGCTGCGATAGCCGTCGAAGATCGTGCGGATGCCGTTGTAGCCGGCGAGGAAGACCGCCCCGACATGCTTGTGCTTCGCGACCTGCACGCCGCTGCCGGCGCTTCCGATGGTGACCCAGACCGGCGGATGGGGCTGCTGGTAGGGGCGCGGCCAGATATTGACCTGGCGCATGTGATAGAAGCGGCCCTCGAAGTTGAACGGACCCTCGTGATGGGTCCACGCCTTCATGATCAGGTCGTGCGCCTCCCACAGGCGCTCGGTGCCGCGGAACGCGATCACGTTGGCCGGCGCGGATTCGTAGGGAACCCCGCGCACGAAGCCGCATTCCAGCCGGCCGCGCGACAGCACGTCGACCATCGCCATCTCCTCGGCGACGCGAACCGGCGTGTTCCGGTTGGCGATCGGGTTGCCGAGGATCAGCAGCCGCGCGCGCTTGGTCTCGCGCGCCAGGATCGCCAGCATCAGCGGCGCCGCCGGCACCACGCAGGTGGCGGTCTGGTGATGCTCGTTGAGCATGATCTCGAGGCCGATCTCGTCGGCCGCGTTCCACATGTCGAGATAGCGGTGGTAGAGGTCGGCGCCGATGTCGGGGTCGTAGTGCTTGTTGGGCAGGTTGACGCGGATCGACTCGTAGCTGTCCGGGTCGGGCAGATACGGGTAGGCGTCTTCGGTAAAGAACCAGGTCTTCAACGTCGGGCTCCTCGGTTAGGACGCGAAGGCGAGAATCTCAGAGACGAAGGCCTCGGGCTGCTCCGCCTGCGGCGCGTGCCCGGCCTCGGGAATCACGACCAGCCGGGCGCCGGGGATCATGTCGCGGAAGGCGGCGCCGTATTCGGGCGTGACGAGGCCGTCGCTTTCGCCCCAGATCAGGAGCGTCGGGATGTCGATGCGGTGCAAGAGCCCCGGAAGCTTCGGATTGTGCATGTAGGGATCGAAGGTGTAGAGCGCGAGTGCGATCCGGTTGCCGGCCATCGCGGCAAGCGCGTCCTCGTCCATTTCGGCGACGTTGGGCGCCTTCGACGTGTCGTGCCAGGTGAGCTTGAGGAGCTCGGCCGGATGCAGCGCGAACACGTCGGCGACGTCTCTCGTGTCCCGGTCGCCCGGCTTGATCCCGACGGAATCGACCAGCACCATTCGGGAGAAACGGGCGGTCGTCATCACCGCCAGCTCGGCCGCCGTCCAGCCACCCATCGAGAACCCCATCAGGACGGCATCCTCGATCTCCAGCGCGTCGATGAAGTCGAGATAGAGGAACTTGAGGTCGTGGATGTTGTCGAAACGATCCGGAATCCGCGTGCCCGCGAAACCGGGATGGATCGGCGCGACGACGTCGAAATGCTCCGTCAGCTTCGCGGCGAACGGCATCGGCGCCACCGGCCCGCCGCCGCCATGCAGCATGAGCAGCGTCCGGCCGCTGCCGCGCCGGACATAGGGCAGATCGATGCCCTGCAGCGTTATCGTTTCCATCTTGCCTTCAGACACAGTTCACCCTCGTCCGCTTCCTCGTCGCGATTCATGCTTGGCGCGGCGGATTCGGCGCGGAACGCCGATGCTTAGCTAGCTAACGGACACTACGCACCGGCCGCCCGGTTGGCAACGCGCCGCTTTGACCGGGGAATCGCCCGGCGGTATCGTTCGCCGGAACCGGGAGAGGCCCGATGGAACGGACGAAAATGCTGCCCGCGGTCGAGAAATTCGTGGCGGAGCTGCGCGCGGCCTGCGCCGCCGGGCTCGACGGCGAAGCCCGCTGGCGGCGCTGCAGCGAGCTGCTCTCCGTGCTCCTGGAAGACCCCGAGCTCAAGGCGCACGCGCGGGACTGGCCGGTCGGCGGATACGACGGCAGGAAGGTCGACAATCTCCTGTTCTACGAGGATCCCGATTACGGCTTCGCGCTCAACGGGCTGATCAAGAAGCCGGGCGGCCGGGCGATGATCCACGATCACGGCCCGTCCTGGACGGTGTACGGCCTTCTCGAGGGACAGGAGCGGATCGTCCGCTTCGGCGTGGAGACGGGCGCGGACGGCATCAGGCACCTGGCGGAGACGATGTCGATCGATTGCGGTCCCGGCGATGTCGACATCGTGCCCCCGCACGAGATCCATTCGGAATATGCCGGCGACCGCAAGACCGTCGCCTTCATCGTCCGCAGTCAGCGCACCGGGACCTTCGGGCAAAAGGGCTACGAGAACGACATCGACGGCGAGCCCGGCTCGGGCCCCAACCAGGTGCCCTACGCGCTGAACTGAAGCCGGGCCCGGCCGTTTCCGACCGGGCCCGGTATTCTGGTGGAGCCAGGGGGAGTCGAACCCCCGACCTCTTGAATGCCATTCAAGCGCTCTCCCAACTGAGCTATGGCCCCTGTGCCTCTCCTCGCTTGACGGGCGTTCTCACCCCTCTTCGTCGGCGATGACGCCCGGAATGTCGTCGTCGCCGTCGATCATATCGTCATCGTCGTCGGTGTCGATATCCGCGTCGTCCTCGACCTCGACGACCTCCTCCTCGGCCTCCTCGCCTTCTGCGGTCTCGTCCGGCTCTTTCTCGACGGCGGCCTTGGCGGCCGGAGCCGCGGGAACCGGCGCCGCGCGGCTGCGGCGCGGCCTGAGCGTCGCCAGCGGATCGTAGACCGCCTGGCAGCCGGGGCAGACGATCGGATCGCGGTGAAAATCGGAAGGAGCTTATATCGATTACTTGACAGGAGCGGGGCTGACAGGCGTTCCGGGCAGCGCCGGGGCGCATTCGGGTCCCGGCGGGCCGTTCCTCCCCGTCATGGTCGGCGAAGGCCGACCATCCACGAGTTTTTGCGGCGCCGGAAACGAAAAACAAATCGTGGATGGTCGGCCTTCGCCGACCATGACGGGGGGGAGTCTGGGCGGTTTCCATGCCCGCCGCGACGCGACGGCGTCCCCGGCCCCGATCCGCGCCCGACAGCCGGCCGTCAAGTAATCGATATAAGCCCCCAAATCATCGTTGAAATCCCCCGCCCCTGGAGACAGCGCCAGCGCCTCGATGCCCGCCGCCTGGGCTCGTTCGGTGAGCGCCGCAACCGCCATATCGCCCGCCGCGTCGGTGTCGCGGGCGACGTAGAGACGGCGAAGCGCCGGCGGCAGCAGAACGGCGGCGAGGTGACTGGCCGACAGCGCGGCGGCCATCGGCATGGCGGGCAGCGCGCACCGCAGCGACAGCATCGTCTCGATGCCCTCGCCCACCGCGAGGGTGTCGCCCGCCGCGCCGAAGCGGACGGCGTGGCCGAGGAGACTGCCCATCGCGCGGCGCGGCGTGCCGACCGGCGCCTTGCCCAGCCCGTCCGGCGCCAGCCAGGTGCGGTGCACGCCGGTGACGGCGCCCGAGAGATCGGTGACCGCGGCGATCATCGCCGGCCAGGCGTCGCGAACCCGATCGCGGGGATCGTCGTCGTCACCACGATACCGGCAGCGCGGATGAAACCGCAGCGCGCCCGCGTCGTGAACGGTCTCGATGCCGCGACTGCGGAGATAGGTCTCGACCAGCGCCCCGCGGATCGGCTTCGCCATGGCGATCAGCCGTCGCGCGGCCCCGGCCGAGCCGGACGGGGCGGGCGCTCCCGGCGCGGCCGGCGGTTCGGTCCGGGGCAGCGACAGGAAGCGCCGCGCCTCGGCGGCCACGTCACGAAACTCCGTGAAGCCCCGGCTCTCGCGGATCGCGTCGAGCAGGTCGCCGTGCTCCCCGCTCTGGCCATCGGTCCAATGCCCGGCGGCGCCGGGACCGGAGTCCGGCCCGCTCAGCCGCACGTACATCGACCGGCCGGGCGTGTTGCGGACGTCGCCCACCATCCAGTACCGGCCCTCGCGCCGCCCGTTGGAGAGGTAGAAACGGCACACCGCCTCCGCGTCGCGGGCAAGCCGGCGCGAAAGCTCGGATGCGTCTCGGGGCATGGCAAGTTCTCCGCCCTTCGGCCGGTGGTGTTGTCTGTGACGGGAGCGGCGGCGCCGGCCGCTTCCTGGGAGGCCGTCTACGGCGGCGCGAGCCCCATCAGCGGCATGTTGGAGAGGATCTCCACCTGGTCGATGCGGAGCCCTGCGAAGGCGAGGCAGGCCGCCGCCTCGGCCTCCGTCTCGTAGGTCCCGTGGTCCTCCAGGGTCGCCAGCTCGATCACCGTGTAGTAGGGCGGCCCCACCGACACGGCGTGCCGGGCCGGGGCGCGGGTGTTGGAACGGTACGCGCAGGCGTCGCACCGGGCCGCGCCGGCCGCGTACGTTCCGCAATCGGTGCAGCGCCTCTGGGCGCGCCGTCTGGCGTATCGCTTGCGGCTGACGATGCCCCGGCGTTCGGGCGACACGCGCTCGGCCTCCAGCGTGGCGCAGCGGCCGCAGCGCGACGAGCCGCCGACCGCCGGTCCGGAACAGCGTACGCAGGCGCGGTTCGCCCGCCGGGCGGCATAGCGCGCGCGTTCCCTGGCGCGCCTCGCCTCGCGGCAGGGCTCGCAGACCGAACCTCCCTCGGCCGCCGGCGCGCGGCCGCATGATGTGCAGCGCCCCTGGGCGCGCCTCTCCCGGCGGCGGCGGCGGTCGCGTTCGCGGTCGGCGCGGCGGCGCTTGCCGGGATCGCGCCCATCATACAGCTTGCCGCGGTTCCTGGCGCGGAACGCCTTGTCGGCGGCCCTGTGCTTCTCGCGGCAGGACCCGCACAGCGTGATGCCGGGATCGGGAGGGCGCCGGCCGCATTTAGCACACGAGCCCTGTTCGATTCGCGCCCGGCGGCGCTGGCGGGCGCGCTGCGATGGGGATGTACGGTCCGGCATGGCGAGCCCCCCGCTCAGCGCGCGCGGGGGGTGTTGAAGCGTAAGCGGTAGCCGCGCCCCATACTTTCGCGGGCTGTGTTTCCCGGTCTGACTCTCTTCCCTGGCGGCGGCTTTGGAGGAGGGATGACGATGACGGAGTTTTCGACGGCGGCGGGTTCTGTCGGTTCTGGTGCCGGGGCGGCTGGATCGCCGGTTTCGGGGGATGCCGGCGCGGCCGCTGCGCCGCGCGGCTGGACCGAGGCGGAGCGGGCGCGGGCTGTGGCGGAGAGCGAGCGGCCGGGCGTGACGATTGCGGCGGTGGCGCGCCGTCACGGCATCGACGAGAGCACGCTGCGCGGCTGGCGGCGCCAGGCGCTGTATACGGTTGCCAGGGCGGGTTCCGGCAGCGTCGGGCGGTGGACCGAGGCCGAGAAGGCCCGTGCTGTGGCGGAGAGCGAGCGGCCCGGCGTGACGATTGCGGCGGTGGCGCGCGGCCTCGGCGTCAGCAAGAGCACGGTAGGGCGCTGGCGCAAGCGTGCGCGGAGCGGCGTTTCGGCGGCGTCGGGCGGGACCCCGCCGGCTTTCGTTCCGGTGACGGTCGAGGATGCGCCGGCGGACCGGCCGGTGACGATTGCCGCGAACGGCGTTGTCGTAAGCCTTCCCGGAGACAGTTCGGCGGAGCGGATCGTGTCGATCGCGGCGGGTCTGGGGCGGGCGTCATGACGATCCCCGGCGCCTCGCCGCGGATCGTCCTGGCGACGCGGCCTGTGGACTTTCGCCGCGGCCACGACGCGCTCGCGGCGACGGCGGCGGTGGAGCTCGGCCTGGACATCTATTCCGGGGTGATCGTGATCTTCCGCTCGAAGCGCGGCGACTGGCTGAAGCTGATCCACTGGGACGGGACCGGGCTGGTTCTGACCTACAAGCGGCTCGAGGAGGGGCGCTTCGCGTGGCCCCGGATCGAGGACGGGGTTCTGCGTCTCAGCCGGGGCCAGTTCGAGGCGTTGTTCGAGGGGCTGGATTGGCGCCGGGTGCGTGCGCCTCGGGTTCGCCGTCCGTTGGCGGCGGCGTGAGCGGGCCGGATTATTGTCTGGCGCGGGGGCGGCGATTCGGCCCATATCGCGGCGATGACGAGCACCGCCCCGATCGCCCCCGTCCCCGAGGCCGCCGCGTCGCCGGCGGTGGTTTCCGAGGCGCTGGCGGCTCTGGAGCGGCGTCTGGAGGAAGAGCGGTCGGCGCGGTGCGATGCGGAGGCGCTGGCGGCGCGTCTTGAGGCGGAGAAGGCGGAGATCGCCGAGCAGAACCGCCGCCTCGAACATCTCAACGACGAGCTTCGCAAGCTTCTGTTCGGCAGGAAGTCGGAGAAGCTGGGCGCGGACGACCGCCAGCTGTCGTTCGACGATCTCGGGACGGCGGTGTCGGAAGCCGGCGGCGATCCGGCGGCGGACGCGCCGGCCGGGGAGGCCGCGCCGCGCCGGCGGCGGCGCGCGGGGCGCCCGGCGGTCCGCTTCCCGGCCCATATCGAGCGCCGGGTGGAGGTGATCGAGCCGGCCAGCCGGCTGTGCCCGTGCGGCTGCGGCGCGATGGCGAAGATCGGCGAGGACCGCAGCGAGCGTCTCGACATCGTGCCGGCGCGGTTCGTGGTGATCGAGACGGTCCGGCCGCGCTACGCCTGCAACCGGTGCAAGGGCGCCGGGGTTGTGCAGGCACCGGCGCCGGCGTCGCTGATCGAGGGCGGGCTGCCGACCGAGGGGCTTGTGGCGCATGTGCTGGTCTCGAAGTATTGCGATCACCGTGTGTCCTGAAGCACCGCCATGAAAGGAGGTGCGCAACTGCAAGAGAGATGAGGGTAGGCCCCTCGGGGTCGACGATCAGGCGTCGGTCTCAAACCACCACGAGCTGCTGTCGTAAAGAGCGATGGTGGTGAGCGTCGTGGAAACGGCGGGACGACGATCTCGTCAGGTGAGGTCCGGGGAGACGAGCGAAAGCGAACCGCCGATGAACTGCCGAAAGCGTATGGTCGATGTCAGAACCGGGGGTGGTGGTCACTCCGGGACAAGCATGGGCGGAGTCCTGGAGTCCGGCCCACGCGGCATCCGGCTCGAAGGCGGCGTGAACCCGGAACAGGCTTTCTTGCGGAACAGGAGAACCTGTCGTCCCGATGCCAAGGGAGACGGCCAACCGGGCAGCCCCCGGAAGGCTCAGAGTACCGATGCGGGGCACAGGGGCAGAACAGCCCGTAGTAGGGATGAAGGCGCTGTAATGGCGCTGGACCGAAGGGGCTGTGGTGTTCAGCCGCTGCCGTCGGCCAACTGGTGACAGGAGGAGCCGGATGACAGGGGCAAAGCCGTTCCCGATAGCAAAGAGGGAAGTCTGGGAAGCCTTCAAGCATGTGAAGGCAAACCGGGGAGCGGCTGGAGTAGATGGGCAGACGGTCGAGAGTCTGGAGGAACGGCTTGGTCCGGAACTCTACAAGCTCTGGAATCGCATGTCCTCAGGCAGCTATATGCCGCCTCCGGTTCGCAGGGTGAACATCCCCAAGGAGGGCGGCGGGAAGCGCCCGTTGGGCATACCGACGGTCACGGACCGCATCGCTCAGGAGGTTGTTCGCCGACATCTGGAGCCCTTGTTGGAACCGATTTTCCATGAGGACTCATACGGATATCGGCCGAAGCGATCCGCCATTGACGCCATCCGGACAGCGCGTCGGCGATGCTGGCGCTACGACTGGGTGCTGGACATGGACATCAAGGGGTTCTTCGACAACATCGACCACGAGTTGCTGCTGAAGGCCGTTCGTCACCATACGGACTGCCGGTGGGTGCTGCTCTATGTCGAGCGCTGGTTGAAGGCTCCCGTGATCGAGGAGGACGGCACCGTTGTCGCACGGGACAGGGGCACGCCACAGGGCGGGGTAATTTCGCCAGTATTGTCCAACCTGTTCCTGCACTATGCGTTCGATCAATGGATGAAAAGGTCGATGCCGCATGTTCCGTTCGAACGGTATGCGGACGATATAATCTGCCATTGTCGAACGGAGGAGGCGGCAAAGACCCTCTGGCGGCGGGTTGCGGACCGATTGGCCGAGTGCGGCCTGGAGGTCCATCCGCAGAAGACCAAGGTGGTCTACTGCAAGGATACCAACCGCAAGGCGGACTACCCGACGGTCGCGTTCGACTTCCTGGGCTACCGTTTCCAGCCAAGGTTCGCGGCGTGGCGCGGCGGGTTGTTCGGGGTCTCGTTCCTTCCGGCTGCCAGCCCGACTGCGCTCAAGGCGTTTCGGCGCCGCGTGCGACAGTGGCGTTTGCAACGTAAGCGTCTGGCGTGACCGCCCTTGTGGCGAGACGGCTTGGAGCCGCAGTCTGTGGTGAGAAATGTGCGCTGTGGTGATTTTTGGCTGTCGCCGGTTCGATTTTGGCGGTTGAATATCGTCCGGCCCGCTTCCCCACCGGGCAGGATACGGGCTTCCGGGGCCTGACAAATACGATTACCGGAAGATTGTCTGGCGTGCGGGCGTGGCTTCCCCTCTGCCGTCGGGCGGCGGGATCGGGCAGGATTGTCGGGAGGCAGACGAGCGGTCAGCCGGTGTCGAGATACGGCACGGCGCCGACCAGGGAGCGCATGCGCTCGGGGCGGCCGGCGCGGGCCTGGGCGAGAGCCATCGCCATCATCACCGCCAGGGCGAGGCCGAGGCGGGTCTTCATCTTGGCGCGGCCTCGGATGTAGTGGGTCTCGAAGTTGAAGCTGTTGTCGAGGCGGCTGTTGATCCGCTCCATGGCCGAGCGGCGGTTGTAGCCGCGCCGCCATGACGGACTGCCCCAGGGCGTGGGGGTGAAGATGCGCCGGTCGTGGCTGTCGAGGTCGATGCGCAGGATGCGGCCATAGTCTCCGGGCTTGACCCCGCCGGCCCGGTGGCAGGCCCGGCTGCCGGCGCAGGCGAAGCCGAAGGCGGCTGCCGGGCAGCGGTATTTGAGCGTGCCGCAGCGGCCCCGATCAGCCTCGAACCCCTGAAACGCCATAGCGCGGACCTCGCCGGTCCCGGGACAGACGCAGGACACCCGGCCGCGCTCGTCGTGAACGATGACATCGGCGCGGTCGGGGAACAGCGGCCGCGTGATCGGCTGCGCCGGATCGTATCTCGGCTCCTGCTTCTCCACCCGCCACATCAGCCGTGTATCGATCAGCGGGCGGGCGGTCCACCGGTCCCACAGCCGCGCCTTCAGGCGGGCATCGTCGAGACCGCGGTCGGCGCTGAAGTCGGCGCAGCGCCCGGCGATCTCCGGCGCCCTTGCGAACAGCTCCTCCAGCATCCCGGACAGCACCTTGGGTTCCGAGGCCGAAGCGCGCGTCACCTCGAAGGCCACCGGAACCTCGTAATCGGTGTCGGCGATCAGGTGCAGCCCGTAGCCGAACCACGACTTCACCTTCTTCCACACCGCGCCGGTCCTGGCGTCCACCCCGCCCGTCTCGTGCTTGCCCCAGTCGGCGTCGGGGTCCGAGGTCTTGTCCTCGTCCTTGCCGACCCGGCCCGTCGAGTGGCTCGCGATCGCCTTGCCGTCGTAGCCGAGATGACGCCCGAAGTCCGGCAACGCGGCGAACAGCGCGGCGCGCAGGCTCTCGATCATGGCGGACACCAGCCCCTGCTCGTCCTCAAGCTGCACAACACGCCCCAGAAACCGCGAGAAGTTCCAGTGGCTCGGCGCCGTCGAACGAACCCGCGCCGGGCGCGTTACCGCATGCCCGTCGTGAAGCACCGTCACCGGCCCGCTCTGATACGGCAGAGGGTCGAACCCGCAGATCTCCAGCAACGCCGGGTTGCGCCCCAGCTCCCGCAACAGCGACTGCATCGAGGCGTGTTGCAACACCACCCCCGCGATCAGCGCCCGCCACATCGCCCGCACCGGGTAGTCGTTACGGCCCCGACCGCGACACACTTCAAGCGCCGTCACGATCTCCTCGTCGGGAAGCACCGCCAGAACCAGGCGCAGCCGTTCAAGGTCCGGCAGGACTTCGACATCGCGCCACGAAAAGGGTAGCTTCGCCGCCGTCGCCATCGCTGTTCTCCCGACCAGGGGTGGTGGTGGAACAAGGGCCCCAGGGCCCGATGGCGACACCTTCTATCTCATGCGCACGATCAGGGCGCGCGAGGCCGCCGCAGGAAAACCTCGCTGCCAAGACGCCGCGACCAGCGGCGTGGGGTGAAAATCGCCAAAACGACCGCCGCAGCGAAACTGAAACCCCGGATATCAACGACCACCACGGGGTATCAAAAATCTCGCACCTCCGTGAACGCCTTGTAAATCAACCCGTCCCCGACAGCGCAAACGCCTCGTGGTGAGGTTCCAGAGGTCGATAGTGTCCATTATCGGCTAATGGACACTATCTTAGGGGGCTGCGGTGCCACGTCGGGTACGCCGGTTCTGGTCGGACGACGAGAAGCGCCGGATCGTGGCGCAGAGCTACGCTCCCGGTGTCTCGGTGTCGGTTGTGGCGCGCCGCTATGACGTCAACGCCAACCTGATCTTCACCTGGCGGCGCGATCCCCGTTACAGGCCGGCGGCCGATGCCGGGGAGGCGCCGTCCTTCCTGCCGGTGGAGGTGGTGCCCGATGCGCCGCCGTTGGAGCCGGCCGCGGCATCGGACGGTCGGATCGAGATCGCGTTGTCGAACGGCCACCGGGTGAGCGCGTTCGGGTCGTTCGACGCGGACGCGCTGTGCCGGGTGGTGCGGGCGCTTGGCGGATGATCCCGGTTCCCTCCTCGACCCGGGTATGGCTGGCCTGCGGCGTGACCGACATGCGCAAGGGGTTCCCCGGTCTCGCGGCGCAGGCGGAGCGGGTATTGAAGGCGGATCCGCATTGCGGCCATCTCTTCATCTACCGCGGCCGCCGGGGCGACCTGATCAAGATGATCTGGTGGGACGGCCAGGGTGCGTGCCTGTTCTCGAAGCGTCTGGAGCGCGGCCGCTTCGTGTGGCCGTCGGCATCGGAAGGGAAGGTGTCGGTGACGCCGGCGCAGCTGTCGATGCTGCTTGAGGGGATCGACTGGCGGGCGCCGGTTCGCACCTGGAGACCGCTGGCCGCGGGGGTCGTGCCCCCAGGCGTGGTGTGGTGTAGGAGCAGGAGCCAGCATCGGTAGCTGTGGGTAAGTGGCCCGCCGCCGCGACCGTGTGGCGTCTGGCGGCGGCGGGCCACTTATCCATAGCGGATGGCCATCGCGGTGCCGGTTAGGGTTGGGCTTCTACAGTCCATCCGACCGGAGGAGTACCACGATGACCACCAAGGACATGATGACCCTGCAGGCGCTTTTGGAGAAGAGTTCGGACGCCGATCTGCTTCGCGAGATGATCGGGTTCACGGCCGAGCGTTTGATGGCGCTTGAGGTGGAGGGCCTTGCGGGAGCCGCACACGGCGAGCGTTCGCCGGACCGGCTCACCCATCGCAACGGCTACCGGGACCGGGTCTGGGAGACGCGCGCGGGCACGGTGGAGCTGAAGATCCCGAAGCTGCGCAAGGGGAGCTACTTCCCGGGCTTCCTGGAGCCGCGTCGCATGGCGGAGAAGGCGCTGACGGCGGTGATCCAGGAGGCCTACATCAAGGGCGTGTCGACCCGCTCGGTGGACGACCTGGTGCAGGCCATGGGCATGTCGGGCATCTCGAAGAGCCAGGTGTCGCGGCTGTGCGGTGAGATCGACGGCAAGATCCGCGACTTCCTCGACCGCCCGCTGGAGGGCGACTGGCCGTATCTGTGGCTGGACGCGACCTATGTGAAGATGCGCGAGGCCGGGCGCGTCGTCTCGGTCGCGGTCACGATCGCGGTGGCGGTCAACGACCAGGGCCGCCGCGAGGTGCTCGGCATGGCGATCGGCGCGTCCGAGGCCGAGACCTTCTGGACCTCCTTCCTGCGCTCCCTGGCCCGCCGCGGCCTGCGCGGCGTCAAGCTGGTCGTCTCCGATGACCACAAGGGCCTGAAGGCGGCTGCAACGCGCGTCCTCGGCGCCACATGGCAGCGCTGCCGCGTCCACTTCATGCGCACCCTGCTCGCCCATGCCGGCAAGCAGGGCCGGCGCGTCGTGTCCGCCTTCGTCACCACCGCCTTCGCCCAGGAGGATGCAGACAGCGCCTCCGCCCAGTGGCGCCAGGTCGCCGACCAGCTCAGGGCCAAGGCGCCGAAGCTCGCCGCTCTCATGGACGAGGCCGAGCACGACGTTCTCGCCTACATGACCTTCCCGGCCGCGCATCGCCCCAAGCTGCACTCGACAAACCCGCTCGAACGACTCCATGGCGAGATCAAGCGGCGTACCAACACCGTCGGCATCTTCCCCAACGAGGACGCCATAACACGGCTGATCGGCGCCATCCTGCTCGAGCAGAACGACGAATGGGCCGTCCAGAGGGCCAGATAGAGGCGTTTGCGCTGTCGGGGACGGGTTGATTTACAAGGCGTTCACGGAGGTGCGAGATTTTTGATACCCCGTGGTGGTCGTTGATATCCGGGGTTTCAGTTTCGCTGCGGCGGTCGTTTTGGCGATTTTCACCCCACGCCGCTGGTCGCGGCGTCTTGGCAGCGAGGTTTTCCTGCGGCGGCCTCGCGCGCCCTGATCGTGCGCATGAGATAGAAGGTGTCGCCATCGGGCCCTGGGGCCCTTGTTCCACCACCACCCCTGGTCGGGAGAACAGCGATGGCGACGGCGGCGAAGCTACCCTTTTCGTGGCGCGATGTCGAAGTCCTGCCGGACCTTGAACGGCTGCGCCTGGTTCTGGCGGTGCTTCCCGACGAGGAGATCGTGACGGCGCTTGAAGTGTGTCGCGGTCGGGGCCGTAACGACTACCCGGTGCGGGCGATGTGGCGGGCGCTGATCGCGGGGGTGGTGTTGCAACACGCCTCGATGCAGTCGCTGTTGCGGGAGCTGGGGCGCAACCCGGCGTTGCTGGAGATCTGCGGGTTCGACCCTCTGCCGTATCAGAGCGGGCCGGTGACGGTGCTTCACGACGGGCATGCGGTAACGCGCCCGGCGCGGGTTCGTTCGACGGCGCCGAGCCACTGGAACTTCTCGCGGTTTCTGGGGCGTGTTGTGCAGCTTGAGGACGAGCAGGGGCTGGTGTCCGCCATGATCGAGAGCCTGCGCGCCGCGCTGTTCGCCGCGTTGCCGGACTTCGGGCGTCATCTCGGCTACGACGGCAAGGCGATCGCGAGCCACTCGACGGGCCGGGTCGGCAAGGACGAGGACAAGACCTCGGACCCCGACGCCGACTGGGGCAAGCACGAGACGGGCGGGGTGGACGCCAGGACCGGCGCGGTGTGGAAGAAGGTGAAGTCGTGGTTCGGCTACGGGCTGCACCTGATCGCCGACACCGATTACGAGGTTCCGGTGGCCTTCGAGGTGACGCGCGCTTCGGCCTCGGAACCCAAGGTGCTGTCCGGGATGCTGGAGGAGCTGTTCGCAAGGGCGCCGGAGATCGCCGGGCGCTGCGCCGACTTCAGCGCCGACCGCGGTCTCGACGATGCCCGCCTGAAGGCGCGGCTGTGGGACCGGTGGACCGCCCGCCCGCTGATCGATACACGGCTGATGTGGCGGGTGGAGAAGCAGGAGCCGAGATACGATCCGGCGCAGCCGATCACGCGGCCGCTGTTCCCCGACCGCGCCGATGTCATCGTTCACGACGAGCGCGGCCGGGTGTCCTGCGTCTGTCCCGGGACCGGCGAGGTCCGCGCTATGGCGTTTCAGGGGTTCGAGGCTGATCGGGGCCGCTGCGGCACGCTCAAATACCGCTGCCCGGCAGCCGCCTTCGGCTTCGCCTGCGCCGGCAGCCGGGCCTGCCACCGGGCCGGCGGGGTCAAGCCCGGAGACTATGGCCGCATCCTGCGCATCGACCTCGACAGCCACGACCGGCGCATCTTCACCCCCACGCCCTGGGGCAGTCCGTCATGGCGGCGCGGCTACAACCGCCGCTCGGCCATGGAGCGGATCAACAGCCGCCTCGACAACAGCTTCAACTTCGAGACCCACTACATCCGAGGCCGCGCCAAGATGAAGACCCGCCTCGGCCTCGCCCTGGCGGTGATGATGGCGATGGCTCTCGCCCAGGCCCGCGCCGGCCGCCCCGAGCGCATGCGCTCCCTGGTCGGCGCCGTGCCGTATCTCGACACCGGCTGACCGCTCGTCTGCCTCCCGACAATCCTGCCCGATCCCGCCGCCCGACGGCAGAGGGGAAGCCACGCCCGCACGCCAGACAATCTTCCGGTAATCGTATTTGTCAGGCCCCGGAAGCCCGTATCCTGCCCGGTGGGGAAGCGGGCCGGACGATATTCAACCGCCAAAATCGAACCGGCGACAGCCAAAAATCACCACAGCGCACATTTCTCAGATACATGACGCTGGAATCGATCGCTCCCGTGAGCGACAATGCAACCGTCAAGCTGCCCGCCGTGGCAGCCTGAGCCTACCGGCCCTACCCGCCGGATACCGCGACGGCCGCCAGGCTCTTACACCACGGCTCGGGACACGATCGCCGCGGGCTGATTCACCGTTTATAAACAATGGGTTGACTGTCATTCGGGCTTCCCTTTGTCGGCCCCTTCGGGTAGGATGCGGCCATGCTCGAAGCGGCCCATTCCCTGCCCGACGACATCGCCGCGTTGAAGGCGATGGTGCTGGCCTCGCGGGCCGAACTGGCGGCACGGGACGCCGAGCTGCGCAACCGCGATCTGTTGATCGAGAAGCTCAGGCACCAGCTTGCGGGTCTGCGGCGGCAGCGCTTCGGCGTCACCTCGGAGGCCCTCGACCAGCTTGAGCTCGGGCTGGAGGACGAGGAGATCGCGCGGGCGGCCGAGGCGCCGACCGAGCCGACGCCCGCCACGAAGAAGCAGCCGAAGCGCCGTCCCCTGCCGGACCACCTGCCGCGCGAGGAGACGGTTCTCGCGCCGGGCGAGCGCTGCGCGGACTGCGGCGGCCGTCTCAAGCGGCTCGGCGAGGATGTGACGGAGGAGCTGGAGTACATCCCCGGCCGCTTCGTGGTGAAGCGCATCGTCCGTCCGCGCCTGGCCTGCGGCGGCTGCGAGAAGTTCCACCAGGCGCCGCTGCCGCCGCGACCGATCGAGCGCGGCCGACCGGGCCCCGGCCTTCTGGCGCATGTGCTGGTCTCGAAGTATTGCGATCACCGTGTGTCCTGAAGCACCGCCATGAAAGGAGGTGCGCAACTGCAAGAGAGATGAGGGTAGGCCCCTCGGGGTCGACGATCAGGCGTCGGTCTCAAACCACCACGAGCTGCTGTCGTAAAGAGCGATGGTGGTGAGCGTCGTGGAAACGGCGGGACGACGATCTCGTCAGGTGAGGTCCGGGGAGACGAGCGAAAGCGAACCGCCGATGAACTGCCGAAAGCGTATGGTCGATGTCAGAACCGGGGGTGGTGGTCACTCCGGGACAAGCATGGGCGGAGTCCTGGAGTCCGGCCCACGCGGCATCCGGCTCGAAGGCGGCGTGAACCCGGAACAGGCTTTCTTGCGGAACAGGAGAACCTGTCGTCCCGATGCCAAGGGAGACGGCCAACCGGGCAGCCCCCGGAAGGCTCAGAGTACCGATGCGGGGCACAGGGGCAGAACAGCCCGTAGTAGGGATGAAGGCGCTGTAATGGCGCTGGACCGAAGGGGCTGTGGTGTTCAGCCGCTGCCGTCGGCCAACTGGTGACAGGAGGAGCCGGATGACAGGGGCAAAGCCGTTCCCGATAGCAAAGAGGGAAGTCTGGGAAGCCTTCAAGCATGTGAAGGCAAACCGGGGAGCGGCTGGAGTAGATGGGCAGACGGTCGAGAGTCTGGAGGAACGGCTTGGTCCGGAACTCTACAAGCTCTGGAATCGCATGTCCTCAGGCAGCTATATGCCGCCTCCGGTTCGCAGGGTGAACATCCCCAAGGAGGGCGGCGGGAAGCGCCCGTTGGGCATACCGACGGTCACGGACCGCATCGCTCAGGAGGTTGTTCGCCGACATCTGGAGCCCTTGTTGGAACCGATTTTCCATGAGGACTCATACGGATATCGGCCGAAGCGATCCGCCATTGACGCCATCCGGACAGCGCGTCGGCGATGCTGGCGCTACGACTGGGTGCTGGACATGGACATCAAGGGGTTCTTCGACAACATCGACCACGAGTTGCTGCTGAAGGCCGTTCGTCACCATACGGACTGCCGGTGGGTGCTGCTCTATGTCGAGCGCTGGTTGAAGGCTCCCGTGATCGAGGAGGACGGCACCGTTGTCGCACGGGACAGGGGCACGCCACAGGGCGGGGTAATTTCGCCAGTATTGTCCAACCTGTTCCTGCACTATGCGTTCGATCAATGGATGAAAAGGTCGATGCCGCATGTTCCGTTCGAACGGTATGCGGACGATATAATCTGCCATTGTCGAACGGTGAGGTGGCGTCGGTTTGTCGGACAGGCTGACGGCGTTTTCAAGGTGTATTCCGGTTGAAGTTTGTGCCGCCAGAATCCTCTTGGATCGATCTTTCTGCTGCTGCTGTTGCGCCTGTGGGTATGTGGTCAAGGCGCGAAGCGGCTTGTCCATCATATCCACAGGCGTGTCGCCCCGGTAGGCCTCGGCCGGCGTCCGCCCGCCGAGTGCCGAGTGCGGTCTCTCGGTGTTGTAGAAGCCGATCCACTGGCCGATGACGCGCCGGGCTGCGAAGCCGTCGGCGATCTCGTGCAGGTAGACCGCCTCGTATTTGAGCGAGCGCCACAGCCGCTCGATGAAGATGTTGTCCATGCACCGGCCGCGGCCGTCCATCGAGATGCGGATACCGGCCTCCCGCAGGCGCGCGGTGAAGGCGAAGCCGGTGAACTGGCTGCCCTGGTCGGTGTTGAAGATCTGCGGGGTGCCATGGCGCGCCAGGGCTTCGTCGAGAGCCTCGACACAGAACCCCGCGTCCAGCGTGTTCGACAGCCGCCAGGCCAGGACGCAGCGGCTCGCCCAGTCCATGATCGCCACCAGGTAGAGGAAGCCGCGCCGCACCGGGATGTAGGTGATGTCGGCGCACCACACATGGTTCGGCCGCTCGATCGCCAGACCCCGCAGCAGATATGGATAAACCCGGTGCCCGAGGTGCGGCGCACTGGTCCGCGGCGCCCGATAGACCGCCTGAAGACCAAGCAGGCGCATCAGGCGAGCGGCCCGCCGCCGCCCGATCCGCACCCCCTCGCGGCGCAGATGCCGAACCATCTGGCGGGCGCCGTAGAACGGATACTTGAGGAACAGCGCGTCGATCCGGCGCATCAGAGCCAGCGTCTCCGCGCTCTCCCCCTTCGGCCGGTCATAGAGCGACGAGCGCCCGATCGACAGCAGACGGCATTGCCGGGTCAGGCTCAACGACGGGTGGCCCCGCACAACCATCGCCCGTCTCCCGGACCGGCTCAGCGACCGGACCCGCGTGACAAAAAATCACGCTCTACGATCAACTCCCCGATCTTGGCGTGAAGAGCCCGGACCTCGCTCTCGTGATCCCGCGCCCGGCGCTCACCTCCACCGGAAAAGACCTCCCCCAGACCCTCCATCGCCTGGCGCTTCCACACACCCACCTGGTTCGGATGCACCTGGTGCTTCGAGGCAATCTCCTGAAGCGTCCGATCACCCCGTAGCGCCTCCAAGGCTATCTTCGCCTTCAGCTCCCCCGAAAACCTGCGTCGCTTGCTCATCCGCATTCCTCCGTCACACGGCGGAATACACCTTGACGACCTGTCCGATTTTGCGACGCCACCTCACTATCCGACCCTTCGTCTGATAGACGCCCACTTGCAGCGATGGGCAATGCGGAAGTTCAAACGCTTCCGACAACGACCGCGTCAGGCTCGTCTCTGGCTTGCCAGAATCGCGAAAGCGGAGCCGTGGCGGTTCGCCCATTGGACCCTTGTGCACGGGCAGGGCCGGACGCTGGGAGCCGTATGAGCTGAGAGGTTCACGTACGGTTCTGGGAGCGCGTGGGGGTGAGATTCCCCCGCGCGACTCGCTTGCCGCTCTACCGTCAGTCCCGCATCTTCGCCCGCGACGGCGTCGAGCTCGACCGCTCGACGCTCGCCGGCTGGGTCGGCAAGGCGACGGCGCTGCTGGAGCCCCTGGCCGATGCGATCGGGCGCCATGTGCTGGAAGGACAAGCCCTGTTCGCCGACGACACCCCGGTCAAGCTGCTGGCGCCGGGAACCGGCAAAACGGCGACCGGCCGGGCCTGGACCTACGTGCGGGACGAGCGGCCCTGGGCTGGCGAGGCGCCGCCGGCGGCCTGGTACCGCTTCTCGGCCGACCGCAAGGCGGCGCATCCGAAGGCGCATCTTGAAGGCTTCGCCGGCTGGATGCACTCGGACGGCTATGCCGGGTTCGGTGCGCTGGCGCGCGCCGGGCCGGTCCGCGAGGTGGCCTGTCTGGCGCATGTGCGACGCAAGTTCTTCGACGTCCATGCCGCCCAGGGCTCGGCGATCGCCGCCGAGGCGCTGGAACGGATCGCCGCCCTCTACGCTATCGAGAAGGAGGCCCGCGGGCAGCCGCCCGAGAACCGCGCGGCCATCCGCCAGGCCAAGGCCGCGCCGTGCCTCGACGAGCTGGAGCGGTGGCTGCAATCGCAGCTGCCCAGAATCTCCGCCAAGACCCCGCTGGCAGCGGCGATCCGTCATGCCCTGACCCGGATGAAGCGCCTTCGACCCTATCTCGAGCACGGCTTCCTCGAGATCGACAACAACCCCGCCGAACGCGCAATGAGGCCGATCGCGCTCGGCCGCAAGAACTATCTCTTCATGGGCTCGGCCAGCGGCGGCAGGGCCGCCGCCATCGCCTACACCCTGATCGAGACCGCCAGGCTCAACGATGTCGATCCGCAGGCCTGGCTTGCTCAGGTCCTCGAACGCATCCCCGACTACAGGATCAACCGCATCGACGATCTGCTGCCGTGGAACACCGCGCCCGCAGAAGATCGGGAAGCCGCCGACTGACCACGCAGGGGCGGTCACGCCGGACGCTTACTTTGCAACGGCGTAGCGACAAGGCACTGCTTGACCTTGCCCGCATGTTTCATCGCGAAATTGCAGGGTGGATCGGCTACTTCGGCGCATTCTACAAGTCGGCGCTCTATCCGACCCTTCGTCTGATAGACGCCCACTTGCAGCGATGGGCAATGCGGAAGTTCAAACGCTTCCGACAACGACCGCGTCAGGCTCGTCTCTGGCTTGCCAGAATCGCGAAAGCGGAGCCGTGGCGGTTCGCCCATTGGACCCTTGTGCACGGGCAGGGCCGGACGCTGGGAGCCGTATGAGCTGAGAGGTTCACGTACGGTTCTGGGAGCGCGTGGGGGTGAGATTCCCCCGCGCGACTCGCTTGCCGCTCTACCGTCAATCGCAGATCTACGCGCGTCTGGGGCTTGAGCTGCCCCGCGCGACGCTGGCCGACTGGGTGGGCAAGGCGTCGTTCCATCGTAAGCGTCTGGCGTGACCGCCCTTGTGGCGAGACGGCTTGGAGCCGCAGTCTGTGGTGAGGTTCCAGAGGTCGATAGTGTCCATTATCGGCTAATGGACACTATCTTAGGGGGCTGCGGTGCCACGTCGGGTACGCCGGTTCTGGTCGGACGACGAGAAGCGCCGGATCGTGGCGCAGAGCTACGCTCCCGGTGTCTCGGTGTCGGTTGTGGCGCGCCGCTATGACGTCAACGCCAACCTGATCTTCACCTGGCGGCGCGATCCCCGTTACAGGCCGGCGGCCGATGCCGGGGAGGCGCCGTCCTTCCTGCCGGTGGAGGTGGTGCCCGATGCGCCGCCGTTGGAGCCGGCCGCGGCATCGGACGGTCGGATCGAGATCGCGTTGTCGAACGGCCACCGGGTGAGCGCGTTCGGGTCGTTCGACGCGGACGCGCTGTGCCGGGTGGTGCGGGCGCTTGGCGGATGATCCCGGTTCCCTCCTCGACCCGGGTATGGCTGGCCTGCGGCGTGACCGACATGCGCAAGGGGTTCCCCGGTCTCGCGGCGCAGGCGGAGCGGGTATTGAAGGCGGATCCGCATTGCGGCCATCTCTTCATCTACCGCGGCCGCCGGGGCGACCTGATCAAGATGATCTGGTGGGACGGCCAGGGTGCGTGCCTGTTCTCGAAGCGTCTGGAGCGCGGCCGCTTCGTGTGGCCGTCGGCATCGGAAGGGAAGGTGTCGGTGACGCCGGCGCAGCTGTCGATGCTGCTTGAGGGGATCGACTGGCGGGCGCCGGTTCGCACCTGGAGACCGCTGGCCGCGGGGGTCGTGCCCCCAGGCGTGGTGTAGGAGCAGGAGCCAGCATCGGTAGCTGTGGGTAAGTGGCCCGCCGCCGCGACCGTGTGGCGTCTGGCGGCGGCGGGCCACTTATCCATAGCGGATGGCCATCGCGGTGCCGGTTAGGGTTGGGCTTCTACAGTCCATCCGACCGGAGGAGTACCACGATGACCACCAAGGACATGATGACCCTGCAGGCGCTTTTGGAGAAGAGTTCGGACGCCGATCTGCTTCGCGAGATGATCGGGTTCACGGCCGAGCGTTTGATGGCGCTTGAGGTGGAGGGCCTTGCGGGAGCCGCACACGGCGAGCGTTCGCCGGACCGGCTCACCCATCGCAACGGCTACCGGGACCGGGTCTGGGAGACGCGCGCGGGCACGGTGGAGCTGAAGATCCCGAAGCTGCGCAAGGGGAGCTACTTCCCGGGCTTCCTGGAGCCGCGTCGCATGGCGGAGAAGGCGCTGACGGCGGTGATCCAGGAGGCCTACATCAAGGGCGTGTCGACCCGCTCGGTGGACGACCTGGTGCAGGCCATGGGCATGTCGGGCATCTCGAAGAGCCAGGTGTCGCGGCTGTGCGGTGAGATCGACGGCAAGATCCGCGACTTCCTCGACCGCCCGCTGGAGGGCGACTGGCCGTATCTGTGGCTGGACGCGACCTATGTGAAGATGCGCGAGGCCGGGCGCGTCGTCTCGGTCGCGGTCACGATCGCGGTGGCGGTCAACGACCAGGGCCGCCGCGAGGTGCTCGGCATGGCGATCGGCGCGTCCGAGGCCGAGACCTTCTGGACCTCCTTCCTGCGCTCCCTGGCCCGCCGCGGCCTGCGCGGCGTCAAGCTGGTCGTCTCCGATGACCACAAGGGCCTGAAGGCGGCTGCAACGCGCGTCCTCGGCGCCACATGGCAGCGCTGCCGCGTCCACTTCATGCGCACCCTGCTCGCCCATGCCGGCAAGCAGGGCCGGCGCGTCGTGTCCGCCTTCGTCACCACCGCCTTCGCCCAGGAGGATGCAGACAGCGCCTCCGCCCAGTGGCGCCAGGTCGCCGACCAGCTCAGGGCCAAGGCGCCGAAGCTCGCCGCTCTCATGGACGAGGCCGAGCACGACGTTCTCGCCTACATGACCTTCCCGGCCGCGCATCGCCCCAAGCTGCACTCGACAAACCCGCTCGAACGACTCCATGGCGAGATCAAGCGGCGTACCAACACCGTCGGCATCTTCCCCAACGAGGACGCCATAACACGGCTGATCGGCGCCATCCTGCTCGAGCAGAACGACGAATGGGCCGTCCAGAGGGCCAGATACATGACGCTGGAATCGATCGCTCCCGTGAGCGACAATGCAACCGTCAAGCTGCCCGCCGTGGCAGCCTGAGCCTACCGGCCCTACCCGCCGGATACCGCGACGGCCGCCAGGCTCTTACACCACGGCTCGGGACACGATCGCCGCGGGCTGATTCACCGTTTATAAACAATGGGTTGACTGTCATTCGGGCTTCCCTTTGTCGGCCCCTTCGGGTAGGATGCGGCCATGCTCGAAGCGGCCCATTCCCTGCCCGACGACATCGCCGCGTTGAAGGCGATGGTGCTGGCCTCGCGGGCCGAACTGGCGGCACGGGACGCCGAGCTGCGCAACCGCGATCTGTTGATCGAGAAGCTCAGGCACCAGCTTGCGGGTCTGCGGCGGCAGCGCTTCGGCGTCACCTCGGAGGCCCTCGACCAGCTTGAGCTCGGGCTGGAGGACGAGGAGATCGCGCGGGCGGCCGAGGCGCCGACCGAGCCGACGCCCGCCACGAAGAAGCAGCCGAAGCGCCGTCCCCTGCCGGACCACCTGCCGCGCGAGGAGACGGTTCTCGCGCCGGGCGAGCGCTGCGCGGACTGCGGCGGCCGTCTCAAGCGGCTCGGCGAGGATGTGACGGAGGAGCTGGAGTACATCCCCGGCCGCTTCGTGGTGAAGCGCATCGTCCGTCCGCGCCTGGCCTGCGGCGGCTGCGAGAAGTTCCACCAGGCGCCGCTGCCGCCGCGACCGATCGAGCGCGGCCGACCGGGCCCCGGCCTTCTGGCGCATGTGCTGGTCTCGAAGTATTGCGATCACCGTGTGTCCTGAAGCACCGCCATGAAAGGAGGTGCGCAACTGCAAGAGAGATGAGGGTAGGCCCCTCGGGGTCGACGATCAGGCGTCGGTCTCAAACCACCACGAGCTGCTGTCGTAAAGAGCGATGGTGGTGAGCGTCGTGGAAACGGCGGGACGACGATCTCGTCAGGTGAGGTCCGGGGAGACGAGCGAAAGCGAACCGCCGATGAACTGCCGAAAGCGTATGGTCGATGTCAGAACCGGGGGTGGTGGTCACTCCGGGACAAGCATGGGCGGAGTCCTGGAGTCCGGCCCACGCGGCATCCGGCTCGAAGGCGGCGTGAACCCGGAACAGGCTTTCTTGCGGAACAGGAGAACCTGTCGTCCCGATGCCAAGGGAGACGGCCAACCGGGCAGCCCCCGGAAGGCTCAGAGTACCGATGCGGGGCACAGGGGCAGAACAGCCCGTAGTAGGGATGAAGGCGCTGTAATGGCGCTGGACCGAAGGGGCTGTGGTGTTCAGCCGCTGCCGTCGGCCAACTGGTGACAGGAGGAGCCGGATGACAGGGGCAAAGCCGTTCCCGATAGCAAAGAGGGAAGTCTGGGAAGCCTTCAAGCATGTGAAGGCAAACCGGGGAGCGGCTGGAGTAGATGGGCAGACGGTCGAGAGTCTGGAGGAACGGCTTGGTCCGGAACTCTACAAGCTCTGGAATCGCATGTCCTCAGGCAGCTATATGCCGCCTCCGGTTCGCAGGGTGAACATCCCCAAGGAGGGCGGCGGGAAGCGCCCGTTGGGCATACCGACGGTCACGGACCGCATCGCTCAGGAGGTTGTTCGCCGACATCTGGAGCCCTTGTTGGAACCGATTTTCCATGAGGACTCATACGGATATCGGCCGAAGCGATCCGCCATTGACGCCATCCGGACAGCGCGTCGGCGATGCTGGCGCTACGACTGGGTGCTGGACATGGACATCAAGGGGTTCTTCGACAACATCGACCACGAGTTGCTGCTGAAGGCCGTTCGTCACCATACGGACTGCCGGTGGGTGCTGCTCTATGTCGAGCGCTGGTTGAAGGCTCCCGTGATCGAGGAGGACGGCACCGTTGTCGCACGGGACAGGGGCACGCCACAGGGCGGGGTAATTTCGCCAGTATTGTCCAACCTGTTCCTGCACTATGCGTTCGATCAATGGATGAAAAGGTCGATGCCGCATGTTCCGTTCGAACGGTATGCGGACGATATAATCTGCCATTGTCGAACGGAGGAGGCGGCAAAGACCCTCTGGCGGCGGGTTGCGGACCGATTGGCCGAGTGCGGCCTGGAGGTCCATCCGCAGAAGACCAAGGTGGTCTACTGCAAGGATACCAACCGCAAGGCGGACTACCCGACGGTCGCGTTCGACTTCCTGGGCTACCGTTTCCAGCCAAGGTTCGCGGCGTGGCGCGGCGGGTTGTTCGGGGTCTCGTTCCTTCCGGCTGCCAGCCCGACTGCGCTCAAGGCGTTTCGGCGCCGCGTGCGACAGTGGCGTTTGCAACGGCGTAGCGACAAGGCACTGCTTGACCTTGTCCGCATGTTTCATCGCGAAATTGCAGGGTGGATCGGCTACTTCGGCGCATTCTACAAGTCGGCGCTCTATCCGACCCTTCGTCTGATAGACGCCCACTTGCAGCGATGGGCAATGCGGAAGTTCAAACGCTTCCGACAACGACCGCGTCAGGCTCGTCTCTGGCTTGCCAGAATCGCGAAAGCGGAGCCGTGGCGGTTCGCCCATTGGACCCTTGTGCACGGGCAGGGCCGGACGCTGGGAGCCGTATGAGCTGAGAGGTTCACGTACGGTTCTGGGAGCGCGTGGGGGTGAGATTCCCCCGCGCGACTCGCTTGCCGCTCTACCGCCAGTCCCGCATCTTCGCCCGCGACGGCGTCGAGCTCGACCGCTCGACGCTCGCCGGCTGGGTCGGCAAGGCGACGGCGCTGCTGGAGCCCCTGGCCGATGCGATCGGGCGCCATGTGCTGGAAGGACAAGCCCTGTTCGCCGACGACACCCCGGTCAAGCTGCTGGCGCCGGGAACCGGCAAAACGGCGACCGGCCGGGCCTGGACCTACGTGCGGGACGAGCGGCCCTGGGCTGGCGAGGCGCCGCCGGCGGCCTGGTACCGCTTCTCGGCCGACCGCAAGGCGGCGCATCCGAAGGCGCATCTTGAAGGCTTCGCCGGCTGGATGCACTCGGACGGCTATGCCGGGTTCGGTGCGCTGGCGCGCGCCGGGCCGGTCCGCGAGGTGGCCTGTCTGGCGCATGTGCGACGCAAGTTCTTCGACGTCCATGCCGCCCAGGGCTCGGCGATCGCCGCCGAGGCGCTGGAACGGATCGCCGCCCTCTACGCTATCGAGAAGGAGGCCCGCGGGCAGCCGCCCGAGAACCGCGCGGCCATCCGCCAGGCCAAGGCCGCGCCGTGCCTCGACGAGCTGGAGCGGTGGCTGCAATCGCAGCTGCCCAGAATCTCCGCCAAGACCCCGCTGGCAGCGGCGATCCGTCATGCCCTGACCCGGATGAAGCGCCTTCGACCCTATCTCGAGCACGGCTTCCTCGAGATCGACAACAACCCCGCCGAACGCGCAATGAGGCCGATCGCGCTCGGCCGCAAGAACTATCTCTTCATGGGCTCGGCCAGCGGCGGCAGGGCCGCCGCCATCGCCTACACCCTGATCGAGACCGCCAGGCTCAACGATGTCGATCCGCAGGCCTGGCTTGCTCAGGTCCTCGAACGCATCCCCGACTACAGGATCAACCGCATCGACGATCTGCTGCCGTGGAACACCGCGCCCGCAGAAGATCGGGAAGCCGCCGACTGACCACGCAGGGGCGGTCACGCCGGACGCTTACGTTCCATCTTCGCCCCCTGGTGGACTGCCTGGCGGCGGACCTCAAGCGGTCGGCGAAGCTCGGGGTGGACGAGACGCCGATCCGGGTTCTCGACCCGGGCCGGGGCCGGACCAGGACGGGCTACATGTGGACGATGGTGCGCGACGAGCGGCCGTGGTCGGGGGCGGACCCGCCTGGGGTGGTCTATGCCTACGCGCCGGGCCGCGGCGGCAAGCATGCGGAGACGCTGCTGGAAGGGTTCTCGGGGACCGCGCAGATCGACGGCTATAGCGGCTACAACCCGCTGCGCCGTGCGGACCGGCCGGGGGGAGCGCTGACGCTCTCGGCCTGCTGGGCGCACGCCAGGCGCGCGCTGAAGGACATCTTCGATTCGAACGCCTCGCCGGTCGCGAAGGCCGGTCTGGAGCGGATCGCGCGGCTCTACGCGATCGAGGACAGGATCCGGGGCGCGGCGCCGGCGACGCGCCAGGCGGTGCGCTGGACGGAGTCCGCGCCGCTGGTGAACGCCTTCGGAGTGTGGCTCGACGAGCAGCGCTCGCGCGTCTCGCCGCGCTCGCGCCTGGGCGAGAAGCTGACCTACATCGCCAACCGGTGGGACGGGTTGCTGGTGTTCCTCCGCGACGGGCGCGTCGAGATCGACTCGAACTTCGTCGAGAACCGCATCCGCCCGCTGAAGCTCACGGCAAAGAACGCCCTGTTCGCGGGCCACGACGAGGGCGCCGCCGCGTGGGCCCGGATCGCCTCGCTGATCGAGACCTGCAAGATGAACGGCGTCGAGCCGCACGCCTGGCTCAGGAGCGCGCTCGAGAAGATCGCCGCGGGTCACCCACAGTCGAGGATCCACGAGCTGCTGCCGTGGAACTTTGATCCCAAGCCCGACGTCGACACCGGCTGATCGCGGCGCCCAAGCCCACCCTCAAGAAAACGCTGTCAATCCAGACCCGATATGGGGTCTGAACACCGCTTACTCTGAACAAGCGGCCTACGCGGGAGGGTTACAGCCTACGTATCCGTTCGGGTCCCGGGGGACCCGCCATATCGGGGACGCCCGCGACGCTCTCGCGCCGCTGGTGGAGTAGCGGAGCGGGCTGGAGGGCGGGCGCGGGGCATTCCCAGGATGTCGCGAAATTCCCCGCTCGGTTCGCCGGTGAGTGGGCGTCGGTAAGGTGAGCCTAGCGCGCGCTGGTCCGGCATCTGCTCGCCGTCGCCGCCTCGCCCAACACCCGCCGCGCCTCGTCGCAGTCGCCGAAGGCGGTCACCCGACCGTGCGGCGCGTCGGAACGTGCCTCATTCGAAGGATTCGATGATCTGCACCACATCCTCATCGGGAACAAGATCCACGCTCAGCAGCGCAGCCAGCGTTGCTCCCATGTCCTGCAGTGATCTTGCCCTCGGAACTGCATCGGCGAGAATGAGAGCGGCGGTATCGTCGAGGTGGACGAGTTGGCGATTGGCCAGATCGTACAGTTCATGGATGACCTGCTGCTGTTCGAGAGGGTAGGTCATCTCATCGCGGTATCCTGGCTGTCGCAACCGGAAACGCCGGTCCCGGGCCGTTGCAATCCTGAGAATGCAGAACTGCCTGTAGGTAAGCTGCTCGGCCTGATTCGCGAGCTGGTGCGCCATGGCGGCACTCACATCCGGGCGAAAAGCCACGTTGGCGAAGAAATGCCCCATATGGGGGATCTTCCTTTCCTGCGGCTCGCGCTGGCTCTTGAGCAACACGCTCTCCGCGACCTCGGCTGCCTCGCTCCGGCCTTCCGGACCGCTGTCGAAGAACCCGTCCGCGCGCAGTTCGTCGCCTCGCTCCAGGCGCAGGCGGATATCCCTGTCGATTACCCCCAGCACGGTGCCAACTCGGGCGCGTTCCCGCGGAGCCAGGACCCGGTCGGCGAAATCGTGACCGACATTGCGAAGGGCGCTGGTCGCGGCGGCGGCCAGACCACCAAACAAAACGCTGGTCGCAGGATCGCCGGCAAGGAGGCCAAGCGCGGCCCCGCCGGCTCCACCGCCAATCCCGGCCGCTTCGTCGATGAAGCGGTGCAGCTTGTCGGCGCCAGTCGACGCGTGTCGGTCGTTCACGACATCAATCCGTGGCAACGCAAGGCACGAAGAAGAGCGTGATTCTCCTGGATCGAATCATGGACTTGAGTGGCTCAGGGTGCGCAGGTTGGGACATGCGGCGCCTGGAGCGATCGAAAAGAATTCGCTGCGAGGCGATCACGCGGGTTGATAGCGACGAACGTCGATCTCGTCGGCGCGCGCGCGCATCTGGGTCGCGTCGTGCCATGCCTGCATCCGCAGCAGCAGGTCCATGCTGAGGCCGAACGCCTTCTCGACCCGCAGCGCCATTTCGGGCGACAGCGAGGCGTTGCCGTTCACCAGGTCCGACAGCGTCGCCCGGCGCACGCCGAGAATCCGCGACGCCGCCGCAACGCTCAAGCCCAGCTCCTCAAGGGCCTCGATCCGGATGAAGGTTCCGGGATGCGGGGGAGTCATCCCCATCTCGATGCCGCCGTCGCTCATCAGTGGTAGTCCTCCAGGTTCACGCGCTCGATGGCGCCGTTGCGCTCCTCGAAGGTGATCCGCCAGTTGCCCGACACAGAAACGCTCCACTCGTTGCGGCGCGCGCCGGACAGCCGGTGGACCCGCCATCCGGGCGCCGCCTGGCGGATGAAGCCCTCCATGGTCTCTGCCATGGCGAGCGCGGCCAGGATGCCGCGCACGCGCTCCACCAGGTCCTGTTTCAGCAGCCGAGGCGAGTCGGTCTCGTAGAGCTGACGCAGACCCCGGTGGCGAAACGAACGGACGATCATGGCCGCATGTGTACGGCAAGACCGTGCGCAATACAAGCGTCTTCGGTGGCCCCACAGTCCGATTCTCGGGCGCGGCGCCCGGAGGCCGGACCCGGGTCGGTCTCGGCAGGGCGTACGCCGCTCGCGCGGCCGTGATGCGTCTCATCGCGAGCAGCGGTCCGCAGGCGCGAGACACCCGGTGACCCACTGTTGCGGAGATCTCGGAACGTCGGCCCTCAGCAGCCACCCGCGGGCGATGCGCTGTGCCGCGACGCCGAAACCGTTGCGCGCACTCAACCGACCCCCGCTCGCAAGTTGCGAGTCTTCAACTCAACCCGCTCCCCGTGGCGCCCGATTCACCACGCTGAATACACGCATCCGATTTCTCGACCGGGTTTCATGAGGCGGGATTGCTCCATGGAACGGCCCGGGCCGACAGCGCATCGGAAAAGCGCGAACCCCGCCGTACCGCATGTCGCAACGCAAACGCTCTCGGGTACGGGAAAGGACACCGCCCCGCCCGGCGGTCCGGGCGGGGCGGTGCGTCGTCGTTTCTACCGGAACGGGGGCGAGTAGAGGATGCCGCCGTCCTTGTAGAGGGCGTTGAGTCCGCGCGCCAGTCCGAGCGGGGTCTTGGGGCCGATATAGCGCTCGAACATCTCGGCATAGTTGCCTTCCGCGGCGATCGCGCGGGCGGCCCAGTTGGCGTCGAGGCCGAGCATCTTGCCCATCGAGCCTTCCTTGCCGAGCATCCGGTTGATCTCCGGATTATCGGTCCCCTCGGCCATCTTCGCGACGTTGGCCTGGGTCACCCCGAGCTCCTCGGCGCTGATCAGCGCGTTCAGCGTCCAGCGCGCGATGTCCGCCCACTGGTCGTCGCCCTGGCGCACCAGCGGCCCCAGCGGCTCCTTCGAGATGATCTCCGGGTACACCATGTGCTTGCCGGGATCGGGGAAGGTCGCCTTGGTCGCCGCCAGGCCGGACGCGTCCGTGGTGTAGACGTCGCAGCGCTCCGCCTCGTAGGCCGCGCGCGCCTCGGCGTTGGTCTCGATCGGCACCGGCTCGTACTTGATCTTGTTGACCCGGAAGAAGTCCGCGAGGTTGAGCTCGGTCGTGGTGCCGGTCTGGATGCAAACCGAGGCGCCGTCGAGCTCCTTGGCGCTCTTCACGCCGAGCGCCGTGCGGCCGATGAAGCCCTGCCCGTCGTAATAGTTGACGCCGATGAAGGTGAAGCCGAGGTCGACGTCGCGCGACAGAGTCCAGGTGGTGTTGCGCGACAGCACGTCGATCTCGCCGGCCGCCAGGGCCGGGAAGCGGGTCTTGCCGGTCAGGTTGACGAAGGTGACCTTGTTCGCGTCGCCCAGCACGGCCGCCGCCAGCGCCCGGCAATAGGCGACGTCGAAGCCGGTCCATCTGCCCTTGTCGTCGGTGAAGGCGAAGCCCGGCAGGCCGGTGTTGATGCCGCATTTGAGCGTGCCGGCCTTCTTCACGTCGTCGAGCGTCGCCGCTTGGCCGGGCGACGCGAACGCGACCGCCAGAGCACCGGCGGCCGCGACGGCGGTCGCTATTCGGTTAAAGCTCATTCCTGTCCTCCAGTTCCAAGCCGTGGGTTTCACAAAGGCGATCATAACCCAAAACAACCGGCCACCCGGTGCCTGTTGCCCCCCGGAATGTTCCGAACCGGACAATGGCTGTGGGGAATCGTTCGGCTTTGCTTCAATGAGGCCGGCAACAGCCCAGACTGGATCCACAGCCCTCGACCTTCCCGGGGGCCTCAAGGCGGCTGCTTGTCGCGATTTATGCCACCGGCCTTCTCAGGGCGTCGTGGGGACGTCCCGGGCACGGCGGCGCGTCCGGAAACGGGCGACCCGCGCTCGCGTCATCCGTCGCCGGCGCTCCCGCTTACACCGGTCGGCTCCGCACGTGACCTGCCGCCCGGTGATGACCGACGGCATCTTCGCATTGCAGATCGGACACCGCGGGAAGGCGGCCTCGCGCCGCATCTCCTCCCGGCGTCGTTTCGCCTCGCGTTGTCGGGCCGACCTGCGCTTGGCCACGGGCTCCCTCCGGACCGGTGTAACGCATTGGTAACGCATTCGGGCACTTCGAGTGCACGGGTCCAAGGAGACTATTTTTAGTAGATATCCAGCACTTTCCGGAGATATCGAGCGGTGTGGGGGAGGTGTTTGGGCGCGCGTGACCGGGGTCTGGCCGCCCGCGCGCGGGGGCGTCGGGGGAACGCCCCGGCAGGGAAAGGCGGAACGACGGGGTGTCGGTTCCGTTCCAGGGACGGGCGGAACAAAGGCTCGGGACGCGCCTGGGGACGCGCCGCCGGTTCGGCATAGGGCGACAGGCGGAGCGAATCGGTTGCGCCGGCGGGCGGGGCGGAGGAACAGTAAGCGGTAGCCGCGCCCCATACTTTCGCGGGCTGTGTTTCCCGGTCTGACTCTCTTCCCTGGCGGCGGCTTTGGAGGAGGGATGACGATGACGGAGTTTTCGACGGCGGCGGGTTCTGTCGGTTCTGGTGCCGGGGCGGCTGGATCGCCGGTTTCGGGGGATGTCGGCGCGGCCGCTGCGCCGCGCGGCTGGACCGAGGCGGAGCGGGCGCGGGCTGTGGCGGAGAGCGAGCGGCCGGGCGTGACGATTGCGGCGGTGGCGCGCCGTCACGGCATCGACGAGAGCACGCTGCGCGGCTGGCGGCGCCAGGCGCTGTATACGGTTGCCAGGGCGGGTTCCGGCAGCGTCGGGCGGTGGACCGAGGCCGAGAAGGCCCGTGCTGTGGCGGAGAGCGAGCGGCCCGGCGTGACGATTGCGGCGGTGGCGCGCGGCCTCGGCGTCAGCAAGAGCACGGTAGGGCGCTGGCGCAAGCGTGCGCGGAGCGGCGTTTCGGCGGCGTCGGGCGGGACCCCGCCGGCTTTCGTTCCGGTGACGGTCGAGGATGCGCCGGCGGACCGGCCGGTGACGATTGCCGCGAACGGCGTTGTCGTAAGCCTTCCCGGAGACAGTTCGGCGGAGCGGATCGTGTCGATCGCGGCGGGTCTGGGGCGGGCGTCATGACGATCCCCGGCGCCTCGCCGCGGATCGTCCTGGCGACGCGGCCTGTGGACTTTCGCCGCGGCCACGACGCGCTCGCGGCGACGGCGGCGGTGGAGCTCGGCCTGGACATCTATTCCGGGGTGATCGTGATCTTCCGCTCGAAGCGCGGCGACTGGCTGAAGCTGATCCACTGGGACGGGACCGGGCTGGTTCTGACCTACAAGCGGCTCGAGGAGGGGCGCTTCGCGTGGCCCCGGATCGAGGACGGGGTTCTGCGTCTCAGCCGGGGCCAGTTCGAGGCGTTGTTCGAGGGGCTGGATTGGCGCCGGGTGCGTGCGCCTCGGGTTCTGAGGTGGCGTCGCAAAATCGGACAGGTCGTCAAGGTGTATTCCGCCGTGTGACGGAGGAATGCGGATGAGCAAGCGACGCAGGTTTTCGGGGGAGCTGAAGGCGAAGATAGCCTTGGAGGCGCTACGGGGTGATCGGACGCTTCAGGAGATTGCCTCGAAGCACCAGGTGCATCCGAACCAGGTGGGTGTGTGGAAGCGCCAGGCGATGGAGGGTCTGGGGGAGGTCTTTTCCGGTGGAGGTGAGCGCCGGGCGCGGGATCACGAGAGCGAGGTCCGGGCTCTTCACGCCAAGATCGGGGAGTTGATCGTAGAGCGTGATTTTTTGTCACGCGGGTCCGGTCGCTGAGCCGGTCCGGGAGACGGGCGATGGTTGTGCGGGGCCACCCGTCGTTGAGCCTGACCCGGCAATGCCGTCTGCTGTCGATCGGGCGCTCGTCGCTCTATGACCGGCCGAAGGGGGAGAGCGCGGAGACGCTGGCTCTGATGCGCCGGATCGACGCGCTGTTCCTCAAGTATCCGTTCTACGGCGCCCGCCAGATGGTTCGGCATCTGCGCCGCGAGGGGGTGCGGATCGGGCGGCGGCGGGCCGCTCGCCTGATGCGCCTGCTTGGTCTTCAGGCGGTCTATCGGGCGCCGCGGACCAGTGCGCCGCACCTCGGGCACCGGGTTTATCCATATCTGCTGCGGGGTCTGGCGATCGAGCGGCCGAACCATGTGTGGTGCGCCGACATCACCTACATCCCGGTGCGGCGCGGCTTCCTCTACCTGGTGGCGATCATGGACTGGGCGAGCCGCTGCGTCCTGGCCTGGCGGCTGTCGAACACGCTGGACGCGGGGTTCTGTGTCGAGGCTCTCGACGAAGCCCTGGCGCGCCATGGCACCCCGCAGATCTTCAACACCGACCAGGGCAGCCAGTTCACCGGCTTCGCCTTCACCGCGCGCCTGCGGGAGGCCGGTATCCGCATCTCGATGGACGGCCGCGGCCGGTGCATGGACAACATCTTCATCGAGCGGCTGTGGCGCTCGCTCAAATACGAGGCGGTCTACCTGCACGAGATCGCCGACGGCTTCGCAGCCCGGCGCGTCATCGGCCAGTGGATCGGCTTCTACAACACCGAGAGACCGCACTCGGCACTCGGCGGGCGGACGCCGGCCGAGGCCTACCGGGGCGACACGCCTGTGGATATGATGGACAAGCCGCTTCGCGCCTTGACCACATACCCACAGGCGCAACAGCAGCAGCAGAAAGATCGATCCAAGAGGATTCTGGCGGCACAAACTTCAACCGGAATACACCTTGAAAACGCCGTCAGCCTGTCCGACAAACCGACGCCACCTCAATCCAGTACACCGAGGTCGACTCCATCGCCACCTTGTTCACCCCGCAGGACGACAGCCATGCCGCCATCTCCTCAAGATCCCGCGTGAAGGCATCGAACGACCGGACCGGTTCCGAACAACTTTCGGGGTCGACCGCGACATAGTGAACGTCCTTGCCGATATCGATCCCGGCACAATCCCGGTTCACGACTTGCAGGCTCTCGGACCGTCGGCGCTTGCGTGGCATCCAAATCCCTCCTCTGACCGCTTCGCTTCACTCGGGTCGGGGAGGAACCACGGCAAATCTCAATCTCTTGAACGAGGTCGCGGGAACCCCGCGCCATCAGTGACAGAAGCCGATCATGGTTCGGGCCACGCTACTTTACGGGTGCCTGAGCACGCCATTGCCAAGCCGGCCTCGACTGCCCCGACCGCCCGACGAATCACATCTTCGAACTGCGCCAGCAAGTGCCCGTTTTTACTTTCGCGACAGGGCCGGTGCCGCGCGGGGGTGGATGCTACTTCGGCGCATTCTACAAGTCGGCGCTCTATCCGACCCTTCGTCTGATAGACGCCCACTTGCAGCGATGGGCAATGCGGAAGTTCAAACGCTTCCGACAACGACCGCGTCAGGCTCGTCTCTGGCTTGCCAGAATCGCGAAAGCGGAGCCGTGGCGGTTCGCCCATTGGACCCTCTCTTGAGTAAAAAAAACCTACGCCATTGCTTCCGCCCCAATTTTCACATCCGGGGTTTCGACAACCTTGACCAGTTGGTAGCCGAGTTGTCTGGCGCGGCGGCCGAGGTTTGAGACCGTCCGGTTCACCCGGCGCTGCTCATAGGTCTCCATCCCGCGCTCCACATATTCCTCGCCGCGGGTGACCAGCGTGTAGACCAGGCAGGCAAGCTCGCGGGCGGTTGCGTTGATGGCAACCGGGGCATCCTTGCGGGCGAGGCGCGCACGGTGCCGGGCGCCGATGAACGTCTGGCTCCTGCGAGCGTTCAGGGCCGCCATGCGAAGGGACTGCGCGGCCTTGTTGATCACCTTGGGCGAGCGGCCCGGCAGGGGTTTGCCACCACTGATGCGGGTTCCCGGCGCCAGCCCGAGCCAGGAACAGAAGTGCTGCGCGGACGGGAAGGCCGAGAAGTCCGGGCCGATCTCCGACGCGATCGTGAGTGCGGTCGTAACCCCGATCGCAGGGATCGCGGTGAGATCGACGCCCATCATCCTGTGCAGGGCCTCGGCCATCGCCTTTTCGCTGGCGGCCCGCTTGGCAGCATCGCTCCGGATCTTCGACGGGCAGCGCGTGGGAGTGTTGTCCGGAGCCGCATTCGCCGGACCGTCCGTCCCATCGTCCGGCGGCGTCAGGCTGTCGATCTGCGCCGCGATCTGCGCCTCGCAGACCTCAATCTGGCCAGTGAGAAAGTCGAAGCGCTGCATCGCCTGCGTCAGTGCGAACAGATGCTCCTCGCGCCAGGTGCCCTGCAATGCTGCCGTGATCCTGTCGCCGCTGGCCTTGATCCGCCCGTCCCGAAGTTCTGCGAGCCGGTGTGGATCACGCTCGCCGTCGACGATCGCCCGCAGGATCCTCTGTCCCGTCACGCCGGTGATGTCGCTGATCACCGAGTCAAGCCGCACGTTCATCTCGGTCAGCGCCTTCTGCATGTGCAGCACACAGCGCGCGCGATCTTCGATCAGCCGCTTCGCCTGGCGCACATACGAGCGCAGCGGGCATACCGCATCGCCGGGACGGAAGGCACCTCGCAGAAGCCCGTAAGACAGAAGCTGACGGATCCACTGGCAATCAAGCACATCGCTCTTGCGACCGGCGATCTGCTTCGTCATCCGCGGCGGCACGAGCATCACCTCGAAGCCGGCGCGATCCAGAACCTCGTAGACCGGAATCCAGTACACCGAGGTCGACTCCATCGCCACCTTGTTCACCCCGCAGGACGACAGCCATGCCGCCATCTCCTCAAGATCCCGCGTGAAGGCATCGAACGACCGGACCGGTTCCGAACAACTTTCGGGGTCGACCGCGACATAGTGAACGTCCTTGCCGATATCGATCCCGGCACAATCCCGGTTCACGACTTGCAGGCTCTCGGACCGTCGGCGCTTGCGTGGCATCCAAATCCCTCCTCTGACCGCTTCGCTTCACTCGGGTCGGGGAGGAACCACGGCAAATCTCAATCTCTTGAACGAGGTCGCGGGAACCCCGCGCCATCAGTGACAGAAGCCGATCATGGTTCGGGCCACGCTACTTTACGGGTGCCTGAGCACGCCATTGCCAAGCCGGCCTCGACTGCCCCGACCGCCCGACGAATCACATCTTCGAACTGCGCCAGCAAGTGCCCGTTTTTACTTTCGCGACAGGGCCGGTGCCGCGCGGGGGTGGATGCTACTTCGGCGCATTCTACAAGTCGGCGCTCTATCCGACCCTTCGTCTGATAGACGCCCACTTGCAGCGATGGGCAATGCGGAAGTTCAAACGCTTCCGACAACGACCGCGTCAGGCTCGTCTCTGGCTTGCCAGAATCGCGAAAGCGGAGCCGTGGCGGTTCGCCCATTGGACCCTTGTGCACGGGCAGGGCCGGACGCTGGGAGCCGTATGAGCTGAGAGGTTCACGTACGGTTCTGGGAGCGCGTGGGGGTGAGATTCCCCCGCGCGACTCGCTTGCCGCTCTACCGTCAATCGCAGATCTACGCGCGTCTGGGGCTTGAGCTGCCCCGCGCGACGCTGGCCGACTGGGTGGGCAAGGCGTCGTTCCATCTTCGCCCCCTGGTGGACTGCCTGGCGGCGGACCTCAAGCGGTCGGCGAAGCTCGGGGTGGACGAGACGCCGATCCGGGTTCTCGACCCGGGCCGGGGCCGGACCAGGACGGGCTACATGTGGACGATGGTGCGCGACGAGCGGCCGTGGTCGGGGGCGGACCCGCCTGGGGTGGTCTATGCCTACGCGCCGGGCCGCGGCGGCAAGCATGCGGAGACGCTGCTGGAAGGGTTCTCGGGGACCGCGCAGATCGACGGCTATAGCGGCTACAACCCGCTGCGCCGTGCGGACCGGCCGGGGGGAGCGCTGACGCTCTCGGCCTGCTGGGCGCACGCCAGGCGCGCGCTGAAGGACATCTTCGATTCGAACGCCTCGCCGGTCGCGAAGGCCGGTCTGGAGCGGATCGCGCGGCTCTACGCGATCGAGGACAGGATCCGGGGCGCGGCGCCGGCGACGCGCCAGGCGGTGCGCTGGACGGAGTCCGCGCCGCTGGTGAACGCCTTCGGAGTGTGGCTCGACGAGCAGCGCTCGCGCGTCTCGCCGCGCTCGCGCCTGGGCGAGAAGCTGACCTACATCGCCAACCGGTGGGACGGGTTGCTGGTGTTCCTCCGCGACGGGCGCGTCGAGATCGACTCGAACTTCGTCGAGAACCGCATCCGCCCGCTGAAGCTCACGGCAAAGAACGCCCTGTTCGCGGGCCACGACGAGGGCGCCGCCGCGTGGGCCCGGATCGCCTCGCTGATCGAGACCTGCAAGATGAACGGCGTCGAGCCGCACGCCTGGCTCAGGAGCGCGCTCGAGAAGATCGCCGCGGGTCACCCACAGTCGAGGATCCACGAGCTGCTGCCGTGGAACTTTGATCCCAAGCCCGACGTCGACACCGGTTGATCGCGGCGCCCAAGCCCACCCTCAAGAAAACGCTGTCAATCCAGACCCGATATGAGGCGTTTGCGCTGTCGGGGACGGGTTGATTTACAAGGCGTTCACGGAGGTGCGAGATTTTTGATACCCCGTGGTGGTCGTTGATATCCGGGGTTTCAGTTTCGCTGCGGCGGTCGTTTTGGCGATTTTCACCCCACGCCGCTGGTCGCGGCGTCTTGGCAGCGAGGTTTTCCTGCGGCGGCCTCGCGCGCCCTGATCGTGCGCATGAGATAGAAGGTGTCGCCATCGGGCCCTGGGGCCCTTGTTCCACCACCACCCCTGGTCGGGAGAACAGCGATGGCGACGGCGGCGAAGCTACCCTTTTCGTGGCGCGATGTCGAAGTCCTGCCGGACCTTGAACGGCTGCGCCTGGTTCTGGCGGTGCTTCCCGACGAGGAGATCGTGACGGCGCTTGAAGTGTGTCGCGGTCGGGGCCGTAACGACTACCCGGTGCGGGCGATGTGGCGGGCGCTGATCGCGGGGGTGGTGTTGCAACACGCCTCGATGCAGTCGCTGTTGCGGGAGCTGGGGCGCAACCCGGCGTTGCTGGAGATCTGCGGGTTCGACCCTCTGCCGTATCAGAGCGGGCCGGTGACGGTGCTTCACGACGGGCATGCGGTAACGCGCCCGGCGCGGGTTCGTTCGACGGCGCCGAGCCACTGGAACTTCTCGCGGTTTCTGGGGCGTGTTGTGCAGCTTGAGGACGAGCAGGGGCTGGTGTCCGCCATGATCGAGAGCCTGCGCGCCGCGCTGTTCGCCGCGTTGCCGGACTTCGGGCGTCATCTCGGCTACGACGGCAAGGCGATCGCGAGCCACTCGACGGGCCGGGTCGGCAAGGACGAGGACAAGACCTCGGACCCCGACGCCGACTGGGGCAAGCACGAGACGGGCGGGGTGGACGCCAGGACCGGCGCGGTGTGGAAGAAGGTGAAGTCGTGGTTCGGCTACGGGCTGCACCTGATCGCCGACACCGATTACGAGGTTCCGGTGGCCTTCGAGGTGACGCGCGCTTCGGCCTCGGAACCCAAGGTGCTGTCCGGGATGCTGGAGGAGCTGTTCGCAAGGGCGCCGGAGATCGCCGGGCGCTGCGCCGACTTCAGCGCCGACCGCGGTCTCGACGATGCCCGCCTGAAGGCGCGGCTGTGGGACCGGTGGACCGCCCGCCCGCTGATCGATACACGGCTGATGTGGCGGGTGGAGAAGCAGGAGCCGAGATACGATCCGGCGCAGCCGATCACGCGGCCGCTGTTCCCCGACCGCGCCGATGTCATCGTTCACGACGAGCGCGGCCGGGTGTCCTGCGTCTGTCCCGGGACCGGCGAGGTCCGCGCTATGGCGTTTCAGGGGTTCGAGGCTGATCGGGGCCGCTGCGGCACGCTCAAATACCGCTGCCCGGCAGCCGCCTTCGGCTTCGCCTGCGCCGGCAGCCGGGCCTGCCACCGGGCCGGCGGGGTCAAGCCCGGAGACTATGGCCGCATCCTGCGCATCGACCTCGACAGCCACGACCGGCGCATCTTCACCCCCACGCCCTGGGGCAGTCCGTCATGGCGGCGCGGCTACAACCGCCGCTCGGCCATGGAGCGGATCAACAGCCGCCTCGACAACAGCTTCAACTTCGAGACCCACTACATCCGAGGCCGCGCCAAGATGAAGACCCGCCTCGGCCTCGCCCTGGCGGTGATGATGGCGATGGCTCTCGCCCAGGCCCGCGCCGGCCGCCCCGAGCGCATGCGCTCCCTGGTCGGCGCCGTGCCGTATCTCGACACCGGCTGACCGCTCGTCTGCCTCCCGACAATCCTGCCCGATCCCGCCGCCCGACGGCAGAGGGGAAGCCACGCCCGCACGCCAGACAATCTTCCGGTAATCGTATTTGTCAGGCCCCGGAAGCCCGTATCCTGCCCGGTGGGGAAGCGGGCCGGACGATATTCAACCGCCAAAATCGAACCGGCGACAGCCAAAAATCACCACAGCGCACATTTCTCATCGTGACCAATCGACCCAACGGCACTCTCTATCTCGGCGTGACGAGCGACATCGCCCGCCGGGCTTGGGAGCACCGCGAAGGCCTGGTCGAAGGGTTCACCAAGAAGTATGGCCTCAAGCGGCTGGTCTACGCGGAACACCACGACGACATCGTCTCCGCCATCCAGCGGGAAAAGACGATGAAGCACTGGCCGCGCAAGTGGAAGGTCAATCTCATCCTTGAGCGAAACCCCGACTGGGATGACCTCTCCGAGACCCTGCCGTGAACCGGGCAAGACGTGGATGCCCGGAACAAGTCCGGGCATGACGAAAAAGGGAACGGCGGAGGGCTATTTCTGCCCCGCTGCGGTATCCTTTCGTTCCGCCGGTCGAAGAGGTCAGGCAGGCTTTCGAGCGCCACGGCGGGGATTTCCGCCAGACGCAAGCGGGAGGAGACCCATGAGCGAACACGCGGACGTCATCGCCGAGGTGATGGAGAGCAGCAGGGGGCGGATGATCGGCGACGGGCTGGAGGCCGCCGACATCGACGAGATCCTGGCGCGCTGCACCGGCTGGGGCGACTGGTACGAGGTGGTGACCTCGATCGGCGACCGCTACGAGGCGACGGCGGAGCGGGCGCTGGCGGGCGGCAGCGCGATCACCGCCGGTGTCTGCCTGTGGCGGGCCTCGATGTACTACCACTACGCCCAGTTCTACATGTTCGAGCGCCCGGACCTGCGCGAGGCGGGGCAGAAGCGGAAGGTCGCGCTCTACGACCGCGCGGCGCCGCTGTTCTTCCCGCCGGCCGAGCGGATCGACGTTCCGTTCGAGGGGTTCACGATCCCGGGCTTCCTGCGCAAGCCGCCCGGCGTCGACCGGCCGCGCTGCGCGGTGCTGATCGGCGGGCTCGAGAGCACCAAGGAGGAGAGCTACCTGTTCGAGCGCATGTGCCACGACCGCGGCATGGCGACCTTCGCCTTCGACGGGCCGGGCCAGGGCGAGATGTACTTCCAGACCCCGATCCGGCCGGACTTCGAGCGATTCACCAGCGCCGTGCTCGACGCGCTGGAGGCGCGGGACGACATCGATTCATCGAAGTTCGGCATCCTCGGGCGGAGCTTCGGCGGCTACTACGCGCCGAGGAGCGCGGCGCACGACAAGCGCATCGCCGCCTGCGTCTGCTGGGGCGTGCTGTATGAGCTCCAGACCTACTGGTGGGACATGCACGACATCACGCGCAACGGCTTCACCTACTGCGCCGGCGAGACCGACCCGGCGAAGGGGAAGGAGCGGCTGAAATTCATCGACCTCGGCGACTGCGCCGATAAGATCGAATGCGCACTCTATTTGCAGCACGGGATGAAGGACGATCTGATCCCCTTCGCCCAGGCGACGCGGCTGGAGGCCGAGGCGGTCAACGCGTCGGAGATCGTCACCCAGTACGAGCCCGACGGCATCCACTGCTGCCACAACCTCTACCACACGACGCGGATGCCGATGGCCGACTTCCTGGCGCGGCATCTGGTGGGGTGAGCGACCCTCCCCCGGCCCCTCCCGCAAGCGGGAGGGGAGAAGATGAGCCGAGGAGTCGGCAGCAGCGTCCGCTCTCCCCGCCGGGGAGAGGGTCAGGGTGAGGGGGAGATTGCCCTAATCCGGCTGGACGGACTGGGCGCCGAGCTGGGTCCACGCGACGGGGGCGCCGGCGGCCTCGATGCGCTCGTCGCGCGGCAGCGACGCATCCCAGCGGAGGGCGATGAAGCGCATGCCGCTGACGCCGTCCGAATCGTCGGAGCAGAGCCAGACGATGGGATCGCGCATCACGGTGGGCTGGATCAGCTCGTCGCGGTCGACGCCGGACGCCACCGGGATCATCCGCGTGTTCACCGGCCCGCCCGGGATCAGCACGTTGGCGGTCACCCCGGTGCCGTCGAGGTCGTGCGCCATGATGTGGGTGTGCGCCTCCAGCGCCGCCTTGGACGGGCCGTAGCAGCCGGCGCCCGCGCGGTACATGGTGTTCAGGCTGGTGGTCACGTTGACGATCCGCCCGCGCCCGGCCTCGATCATGGCGGGGACGACGGTGCGCGCCATCAGCTGCGGGCCGTAGACGTTGACCTCCAGCATCTGGCGCCACAGCCCGTCCTCGAGCTCCCAGAACTTGGGCGGGTCGTGGAAGAAGTGATCGCCGATCCGCTCGGGCCCGACGACGGCGTCGTTGACCAGCATGTCGAGCCGGCCGAAGCGCGACAGGATATCGTCGCGCGTCGCCGCCGCCCGGTCGGCGTCGGTCACGTCGCAGACGATGGGGAGCGCGCAGCCCTGCCCGCCCGCCGCCTCGGCGTCGCGCGCGGCGTCCGTCAGCACGTCCTCGTCGATGTCGATCATCGCCACCTTCGCGCCGGCCTCGGCGAGCGCGAGCGACATCTCGCGCCCCATGCCGCGCCCGGCGCCGGTCATCAGCACGACCTTGCCTTCGAGCACCCGATCGGCCATTCCCCGTCCTCCCGTTCCTTCGGCGTCTACTGGCCGTCGACGATGACGATCCGCACCTCGCCGGCGCCGTCGGCGCGGCGGTGGGCGGCGGCGCCCTGATATTCGTCGGAGTTGAAGCAGGTCTCCGCCCGCTCCAGCGACGGGAACTCGATCACCACGTGGCGCGCGAACTCGTCCGGCCCTTCGAGGGTCTTGTGCTCGCCGCCCCGGGCCAGCACCTTGCCGCCGTATTTGGCGAGGATTTCCGGCACCTGTTCGGCATACTTGCCGTACCGGTCGGGCTTGAAGATGTTGCCGTGGGCGATCCAGTAGGCGGGCATTCGGGTCTCCTCGATGGGGCGGCGGAGTCGCTCTCCCGCGCTCCGCGCACTATGTTGCGCTCCGACCATTCATAGCACGATCCGGGGGACAGGCGATGATCGACCTCTACACATGGCAGACGCCGAACGGCCGCAAGGTCTCGATCGGGCTCGAGGAGTTCGGGCTCGACTACGAGACCCACCCGATCAACATCGGCAAGGACGAGCAGTTCGCGCCGGAGTTCCTGGCGATCAGCCCGAACAACAAGATCCCCGCCATCGTCGACCGCGACACCGGGACCTCGCTGATGGAATCGGGCGCGATCCTGCTCTACCTCGCCGACAAGACCGGCCTGCTGATGCCGGGCGACGCGAAGGGCCGCTGGAAGGTGATGGAGTGGCTGATGATGCAGATGGGCTCGGTCGGCCCGATGCTCGGCCAGACCCACCATTTCGCCCGCTTCAACGAAGGCAAGGCGCCCTATGCCGAGGAGCGCTTCCTGAACGAGACGAAGCGGATCTACGGCGTGCTCGACAGGCGGCTCGGCGAGACCGCGTACCTCGCGGGCGACGACTACACCGTCGCCGACATCGCCACCTGGCCGTGGATCTCGCGCTACGAGTGGCACCGGATCGACTGGGCCGACTTCCCCAACCTCAAGCGCTGGTACGTCGCCATCGCCGGCCGCCCGGCGGTGCAGAAGGGTTACGACGTCCCCAACAAGGTGCAGGACATCCCGGTGCCGGAATAGGCCTCAGATCAGCAGCAACAGCCCGCCGCAGATCGCGCAGTTGGAGAAGACGAACGCCTGGTGAAGGTGCCGCCTGAGCGGGTCCTCGACCTCCCAGAAGCGGTGGAAGATCGCAGTCGCCAGCACGGTGAAGACGATCAGGATCACCGCGCCGGCATCGGTCCAGAAATCGAGCGCGATCATGATCCCGCCCGCGTACTGCATCGCGAAGCCCGCCCAGAGGACGGCCCAGGGGAACGGGATGCCCTGCGCCGCGATGCGGTCGGCGTGCTGCTTCGCCTTCATCGTCGAGTTGATCAGCGCGGTGCCGAGGAAGAGGAATGCGATCAGCGCCTGGCCGGCGGCCTCGAGCGGGGAGCGAGTCGCGCGGGGGAATCTCACCCCCACGCGCTCCCAGAACCGTACGTGAACCTCTCAGCTCATACGGCTCCCAGCGTCCGGCCCTGCCCGTGCACAAGGGTCCAATGGGCGAACCGCCACGGCTCCGCTTTCGCGATTCTGGCAAGCCAGAGACGAGCCTGACGCGGTCGTTGTCGGAAGCGTTTGAACTTCCGCATTGCCCATCGCTGCAAGTGGGCGTCTATCAGACGAAGGGTCGGATAGAGCGCCGACTTGTAGAATGCGCCGAAGTAGCCGATCCACCCTGCAATTTCGCGATGAAACATGCGGGCAAGGTCAAGCAGTGCCTTGTCGCTACGCCGTTGCAAACGCCACTGTCGCACGGTCGTGCCCCCAGGCGTGGTGTAGGAGCAGGAGCCAGCATCGGTAGCTGTGGGTAAGTGGCCCGCCGCCGCGACCGTGTGGTGTCTGGCGGCGGCGGGCCACTTATCCATAGCGGATGGCCATCGCGGTGCCGGTTAGGGTTGGGCTTCTACAGTCCATCCGACCGGAGGAGTACCACGATGACCACCAAGGACATGATGACCCTGCAGGCGCTTTTGGAGAAGAGTTCGGACGCCGATCTGCTTCGCGAGATGATCGGGTTCACGGCCGAGCGTTTGATGGCGCTTGAGGTGGAGGGCCTTGCGGGAGCCGCACACGGCGAGCGTTCGCCGGACCGGCTCACCCATCGCAACGGCTACCGGGACCGGGTCTGGGAGACGCGCGCGGGCACGGTGGAGCTGAAGATCCCGAAGCTGCGCAAGGGGAGCTACTTCCCGGGCTTCCTGGAGCCGCGTCGCATGGCGGAGAAGGCGCTGACGGCGGTGATCCAGGAGGCCTACATCAAGGGCGTGTCGACCCGCTCGGTGGACGACCTGGTGCAGGCCATGGGCATGTCGGGCATCTCGAAGAGCCAGGTGTCGCGGCTGTGCGGTGAGATCGACGGCAAGATCCGCGACTTCCTCGACCGCCCGCTGGAGGGCGACTGGCCGTATCTGTGGCTGGACGCGACCTATGTGAAGATGCGCGAGGCCGGGCGCGTCGTCTCGGTCGCGGTCACGATCGCGGTGGCGGTCAACGACCAGGGCCGCCGCGAGGTGCTCGGCATGGCGATCGGCGCGTCCGAGGCCGAGACCTTCTGGACCTCCTTCCTGCGCTCCCTGGCCCGCCGCGGCCTGCGCGGCGTCAAGCTGGTCGTCTCCGATGACCACAAGGGCCTGAAGGCGGCTGCAACGCGCGTCCTCGGCGCCACATGGCAGCGCTGCCGCGTCCACTTCATGCGCACCCTGCTCGCCCATGCCGGCAAGCAGGGCCGGCGCGTCGTGTCCGACTTCGTCACCACCGCCTTCGCCCAGGAGGATGCAGACAGCGCCTCCGCCCAGTGGCGCCAGGTCGCCGACCAGCTCAGGGCCAAGGCGCCGAAGCTCGCCGCTCTCATGGACGAGGCCGAGCACGACGTTCTCGCCTACATGACCTTCCCGGCCGCGCATCGCCCCAAGCTGCACTCGACAAACCCGCTCGAACGACTCCATGGCGAGATCAAGCGGCGTACCAACACCGTCGGCATCTTCCCCAACGAGGACGCCATAACACGGCTGATCGGCGCCATCCTGCTCGAGCAGAACGACGAATGGGCCGTCCAGAGGGCCAGATACATGACGCTGGAATCGATCGCTCCCGTGAGCGACAATGCAACCGTCAAGCTGCCCGCCGTGGCAGCCTGAGCCTACCGGCCCTACCCGCCGGATACCGCGACGGCCGCCAGGCTCTTACACCACGGCTCGGGACACGATCCTGTCGCACGCGGCGCCGAAACGCCTTGAGCGCAGTCGGGCTGGCAGCCGGAAGGAACGAGACCCCGAACAACCCGCCGCGCCACGCCGCGAACCTTGGCTGGAAACGGTAGCCCAGGAAGTCGAACGCGACCGTCGGGTAGTCCGCCTTGCGGTTGGTATCCTTGCAGTAGACCACCTTGGTCTTCTGCGGATGGACCTCCAGGCCGCACTCGGCCAATCGGTCCGCAACCCGCCGCCAGAGGGTCTTTGCCGCCTCCTCCGTTCGACAATGGCAGATTATATCGTCCGCATACCGTTCGAACGGAACATGCGGCATCGACCTTTTCATCCATTGATCGAACGCATAGTGCAGGAACAGGTTGGACAATACTGGCGAAATTACCCCGCCCTGTGGCGTGCCCCTGTCCCGTGCGACAACGGTGCCGTCCTCCTCGATCACGGGAGCCTTCAACCAGCGCTCGACATAGAGCAGCACCCACCGGCAGTCCGTATGGTGACGAACGGCCTTCAGCAGCAACTCGTGGTCGATGTTGTCGAAGAACCCCTTGATGTCCATGTCCAGCACCCAGTCGTAGCGCCAGCATCGCCGACGCGCTGTCCGGATGGCGTCAATGGCGGATCGCTTCGGCCGATATCCGTATGAGTCCTCATGGAAAATCGGTTCCAACAAGGGCTCCAGATGTCGGCGAACAACCTCCTGAGCGATGCGGTCCGTGACCGTCGGTATGCCCAACGGGCGCTTCCCGCCGCCCTCCTTGGGGATGTTCACCCTGCGAACCGGAGGCGGCATATAGCTGCCTGAGGACATGCGATTCCAGAGCTTGTAGAGTTCCGGACCAAGCCGTTCCTCCAGACTCTCGACCGTCTGCCCATCTACTCCAGCCGCTCCCCGGTTTGCCTTCACATGCTTGAAGGCTTCCCAGACTTCCCTCTTTGCTATCGGGAACGGCTTTGCCCCTGTCATCCGGCTCCTCCTGTCACCAGTTGGCCGACGGCAGCGGCTGAACACCACAGCCCCTTCGGTCCAGCGCCATTACAGCGCCTTCATCCCTACTACGGGCTGTTCTGCCCCTGTGCCCCGCATCGGTACTCTGAGCCTTCCGGGGGCTGCCCGGTTGGCCGTCTCCCTTGGCATCGGGACGACAGGTTCTCCTGTTCCGCAAGAAAGCCTGTTCCGGGTTCACGCCGCCTTCGAGCCGGATGCCGCGTGGGCCGGACTCCAGGACTCCGCCCATGCTTGTCCCGGAGTGACCACCACCCCCGGTTCTGACATCGACCATACGCTTTCGGCAGTTCATCGGCGGTTCGCTTTCGCTCGTCTCCCCGGACCTCACCTGACGAGATCGTCGTCCCGCCGTTTCCACGACGCTCACCACCATCGCTCTTTACGACAGCAGCTCGTGGTGGTTTGAGACCGACGCCTGATCGTCGACCCCGAGGGGCCTACCCTCATCTCTCTTGCAGTTGCGCACCTCCTTTCATGGCGGTGCTTCAGGACACACGGTGATCGCAATACTTCGAGACCAGCACATGCGCCAGAAGGCCGGGGCCCGGTCGGCCGCGCTCGATCGGTCGCGGCGGCAGCGGCGCCTGGTGGAACTTCTCGCAGCCGCCGCAGGCCAGGCGCGGACGGACGATGCGCTTCACCACGAAGCGGCCGGGGATGTACTCCAGCTCCTCCGTCACATCCTCGCCGAGCCGCTTGAGACGGCCGCCGCAGTCCGCGCAGCGCTCGCCCGGCGCGAGAACCGTCTCCTCGCGCGGCAGGTGGTCCGGCAGGGGACGGCGCTTCGGCTGCTTCTTCGTGGCGGGCGTCGGCTCGGTCGGCGCCTCGGCCGCCCGCGCGATCTCCTCGTCCTCCAGCCCGAGCTCAAGCTGGTCGAGGGCCTCCGAGGTGACGCCGAAGCGCTGCCGCCGCAGACCCGCAAGCTGGTGCCTGAGCTTCTCGATCAACAGATCGCGGTTGCGCAGCTCGGCGTCCCGTGCCGCCAGTTCGGCCCGCGAGGCCAGCACCATCGCCTTCAACGCGGCGATGTCGTCGGGCAGGGAATGGGCCGCTTCGAGCATGGCCGCATCCTACCCGAAGGGGCCGACAAAGGGAAGCCCGAATGACAGTCAACCCATTGTTTATAAACGGTGAATCAGCCCGCGGCCAGCGGTCTCCAGGTGCGAACCGGCGCCCGCCAGTCGATCCCCTCAAGCAGCATCGACAGCTGCGCCGGCGTCACCGACACCTTCCCTTCCGATGCCGACGGCCACACGAAGCGGCCGCGCTCCAGACGCTTCGAGAACAGGCACGCACCCTGGCCGTCCCACCAGATCATCTTGATCAGGTCGCCCCGGCGGCCGCGGTAGATGAAGAGATGGCCGCAATGCGGATCCGCCTTCAATACCCGCTCCGCCTGCGCCGCGAGACCGGGGAACCCCTTGCGCATGTCGGTCACGCCGCAGGCCAGCCATACCCGGGTCGAGGAGGGAACCGGGATCATCCGCCAAGCGCCCGCACCACCCGGCACAGCGCGTCCGCGTCGAACGACCCGAACGCGCTCACCCGGTGGCCGTTCGACAACGCGATCTCGATCCGACCGTCCGATGCCGCGGCCGGCTCCAACGGCGGCGCATCGGGCACCACCTCCACCGGCAGGAAGGACGGCGCCTCCCCGGCATCGGCCGCCGGCCTGTAACGGGGATCGCGCCGCCAGGTGAAGATCAGGTTGGCGTTGACGTCATAGCGGCGCGCCACAACCGACACCGAGACACCGGGAGCGTAGCTCTGCGCCACGATCCGGCGCTTCTCGTCGTCCGACCAGAACCGGCGTACCCGACGTGGCACCGCAGCCCCCTAAGATAGTGTCCATTAGCCGATAATGGACACTATCGACCTCTGGAACCTCACCACAGACTGCGGCTCCAAGCCGTCTCGCCACAAGGGCGGTCACGCCAGACGCTTACGATGGAAGAGACCGAATCCTTCCTCATGGGCATGAAGATCGTTCCGCCCGAATACAACAGCGCAGCGTTCGAGAGGGCGGGACGCTAGAGCGAATCCGTTTTAACCTAAATCCGGCGGTTGGAGGGCGTGATCGTCCTCTCGGCGCGGTTGGAATGGTCGATTTCGGGTTCGATTTCAGCACGCTGGCGCGGCCCGAGGGGGCGGCAGCCAGGGTTGATGGCCCGGCTCGCGGCCGTGGAGGTATTTTTTGAGCGCTTCGGCGAGGATCCGGCGCCAGCGATCCTCGGCGCTCAACTGCTCCGCATTTTGCGTCAGGGCCCGGAAGAAGCCGGCGATCCGCCGCAGGGCAGCAGCCACCGCCTCGCGCCGCCCGTGGTGGGAGGTCACCGTCAGCCGGGTCTGGCCGGCGTGCCAGGTCTGGCGGGCGACGCCGTGCAGCAGCAGCGGTCGGCTGGTGATCGCCTCGCGGTGGCGCTCGGGGTCGGCGAGGCGGACGAACAGGCTCCACCAGTCGTAGATGAGCGCGATCAGCCGGGCCATGTGGCGGCAGCGCGTCAGGTCGCGCGTGGTGAAGCCGCCCCAGCCCCACTGGTTCTTCAACTCGTCGAAGCCGTTCTCCGCGTCGGCCCGGTCGCGGTAGAGCTGGGCCACAGAGCGCACCTCCAGATCGAGCGAGGTGGCCAGCACCGCGAACTCCCATACCCCGGTGCCGGGCTGCGCCTCGGTCCAGAACAGCTCGCCCTGGGCGGTGTCGCCGCGCGTCAGCGCCAGTGTCGCCGGAAGCCGGCGGCGCAGAACCACGGCCCGGCGCAACCGGCTCCAGCCCTGCAAGCGCAGATCGGCCCCGATCCCCTGCCAGCCCTGGCCCGCATCCTCCCAGCCGTCCCGCGCCATCTGCCGCTCGGCAAGCCGGCGCGCGCCCCTGGTCAGGCGCAGCTTGAACAGATAGTCCAGACCCGCCGCCTCGCACGACGCCATATTGCCCTCGCTGCCCCAGTCCTTGTCCCCCCGCACCAGGCGCGGCCAGCGGTCCCGGCCGAGACGGTCCAGCAAAGCCCACAAGGACGGCGCCGCCCGGTTCGAGCGGTGATGATTGCCCGGCGCAACCTCGACATCCAGAACCAGCCGCGTGCCCGCCATCAGGAACGCATGGCAGGCGTGCGAGGGACGGCCCGGCTTCTTCGGGTTGTAGCTCACCACCGCCCCCTCCTGGCCGCCGTAGAGCGGCTTGATCGTCGTGTCGCAGTCCAGAACCCAAGGCTCGCTCAGCAGCGGGCGGACCGTGTCGTCGAGATGGCCCTGAAGCCACGTTGTGCCCTCATCCGCCCCGATCCGCTCCAGACCGCGCCGGACCGAATCCTCGCTCGCGACCTTGCCCATCCCCAACAGCGCCGGGTTCACCCCGTCCCCGCGCAGCGCCGTGATGTGCGCATAGCGAGACTGGCCCGCCAGAACCGAAAGCAGCACCGTCCCCAGAACGTCCCGCTTCGAAGGCGCGTTCGGGCTCGTGTAGACGAGCGGGCAGTCCGCCACCAGCGCCTCGAAGCGACCGCTCACCTTCAGATATTCCGCGAAGAACGCCAGATGGCCAAGCGGCGTCACCGCCGCATCCGGGTCCCATTCGACGTGAACCGTGCCGCCGAAGGTGTCCACCTTCACAGCCTCGCAGGCGAGATCCCGCACAGCGCCAGAACCCTCACCCGCAGGGTGACCCTCTCGGCCCCATCCAAATCCGCTCATACCCGCAGTCTACAAGGGCCACGGCGAATCCAGACCCCGATCAACTGCCGGATTTAGGTTTAATTGAAACCGCTTCGTCCGTTCTCTTCCGTCATGGTCGGCGAAGGCCGACCATGACGGTGAGGAGACAGGGATAAAGGCGGCTCTATCCGAAACGGACAGGCTCTAACGCCTCCCCACTCAACCCCCCGGCGTCCACACCACCACGCGGATCGGGGTCGGGTTGTAGTCGTTGACCGGGTTGTTGATCTGGGGGCAGTTGGAGATCACCGCGAGGGTGTCGGTCTCGGCCCTCAGGTCGACATAGTCGCCGGGCTTGGACAGGCTCGGGCCCATGTCCATCTCGCCCTTCTCGCTCACCGGGACGTACATGAAGAAGTTGATGTTGGCGACGATGTCCTCTTTCCCCATGCCGTGCCTGGCGAGCTCGGAGATGAAGTTGTCGCGGCAGTTGGGCTGGTACGGCACGCCGTAGCGGAAGGCGTTGATCGGCGCGCTGCAGCATCCGCCGATGGTGTCGTGGAAGCCGCAGCTGTCGGCGACGATGGTGAACAGCGGCGTCAGCTCCACGCTGTAGAGCACCGTGCCGGTGGTGAGGAAGATGCCGGTCGGGTTGATCTTCATCGTGTCCGCGGCGGCGTAGCGGTCGCCGGGGTCATGGGCGTTGTAGCAGAGGAAATCGACCGCCTGCCGGCCCTCGAGATCGACGATGCGAAGCATCTGGCCCTTTTCGACCACCCGGCTCCACGGCGCGCGCGCGGCGACGACCGTATCCTCGGCGACCGCGCCGTCGATCGCCGGTCCGGGAATGTCGGATGCCATCGGGGCAACCCCCTCGGGGTCAGTCGACCAGCTCGGAGACCTTGTCGGCGTCCGGGCCCTTGTCCTTCGGACGCTTGCCCTTGCCCGCCGGCGGGTCGACGAAGTCGAACGTCAGCTCGTCGTCCTTGAGGTCGACCTGAACGGTGCCGCCCTTGGCGAGCCTGCCGAACAGGAGCTCGTCGGCGAGCGGCGTCTTGATGTGCTCCTGGATGCGCCGCGCGAGCGGCCGCGCGCCATAGGTCGGGTCGTAGCCGGTGCGGACCAGCCAGTCGCGCGCCGCGGTCGTCAGCTCAATGGTGACGTTGCGGTCCTCGAGCTGGGCCTCGAGCTGCATGACGAACTTGTCGACCACCAGGGCGACGATCGCCGGCGGAAGCGAAGCGAACTGGATCGTCTTGTCCAGCCGGTTGCGGAATTCCGGCGTGAACATCCGCTTGATCGCTTCCTCGTCCTCGCCCACCCGGGCCTCGCGCTCGAAGCCGATGGCAGGCCGGGCGAGCTCGGCGGCGCCGGCGTTGGTGGTCATGATCAGGATCGCGTTGCGGAAATCGACGCTCTTGCCGTTGTGATCGGTGAGCTTCCCGTGATCCATGATCTGCAGCAGGATGTTGAACAGGTCGGGATACGCCTTCTCGATCTCGTCGAGCAACAGCACCGCGTGCGGGTGCTGGTCGATGGCGTCGGTCAGCAGCCCGCCCTGGTCGAACCCGACATAGCCGGGCGGCGCGCCGATCAGCCGCGAGACCGAGTGGCGCTCCATGTATTCCGACATGTCGAAGCGGATCAGCTCGATCCCCATGGTCAGCGCGAGCTGGCGCGCGACCTCGGTCTTGCCGACGCCGGTGGGGCCGGAGAACAGGTAGCAGCCGATCGGCTTCTCGGGCTCGCGCAGCCCGGCGCGGGCGAGCTTGATGGCCGATGTCAGCGACTCGATGGCGCTGTCCTGGCCGAACACCACGGTCTTGAGGTCGCGCTCCAGGTTCTTCAGCGTCTCCTGGTCGTTGCGCGAGACCGACTTGGGCGGGATGCGGGCGATCTTGGCGACCACCGCCTCGACGTCCTTGACCGTGATCAGCTTCTTGCGCCGGCTCTCCGGCACCAGCTTCTGGGCCGCGCCGACCTCGTCGATCACGTCGATCGCCTTGTCGGGCAGCTTGCGGTCGTTGATGTAGCGCGCGGCGAGCTCGACGGCGGTGCGGATCGCTTCCGCCGTGTAGCGCACCCGGTGATGCTTCTCGTAATAGGGCTTGAGGCCGCGCAGGATCTTCACCGCGTCGTCGATCGAGGGCTCGATCACGTCGATCTTCTGGAACCGGCGGGCGAGCGCGCGGTCCTTCTCGAAATAGGAGCGGTATTCCTTGTAGGTGGTCGAGCCGATGCACCGGAGCGTGCCCGATTGCAGCGCCGGCTTGAGCAGGTTGGACGCGTCCATCGAGCCGCCGCTGGTCGCGCCGGCCCCGATCACGGTGTGGATCTCGTCGATGAACAGCACCGCGCCCTCGAAGGCTTCGAGCTCGGCGACGACCGCCTTCAGCCGCTCCTCGAAATCGCCGCGGTATCGCGTGCCGGCGAGCAGCGCGCCCATGTCGAGCGAGAAGATGGTCGCGTCCTGCAGGACGTCCGGCACCTCCGCCTTGACGATGCGCCGCGCCAGCCCTTCGGCGAGCGCGGTCTTGCCGACCCCCGAATCGCCGACATAGAGCGGGTTGTTCTTGGTCCGGCGGCACAGCACCTGGATGGTGCGCTCGATCTCCGCCTCGCGCCCGATCAGGGGATCGATCTTGCCCGAGTCCGCCTTCTGGTTGAGGTTCACGCAGTAGGTGGCAAGCGCTTCGTTCTGGCGCTTCTCGCCCTTGTCGGGCTTGTCCTGCTCGGCCTGCCTGGTGCCCTGGACGCTCCGGCTCTCCGACCGGCCGGGCACCTTGGCGATCCCGTGCGAGATGTAGTTGACCGCGTCGAAACGCGACATGTCCTGCTCCTGCAGGTAGTAGACCGCGTGCGATTCGCGCTCGGAGAACATGGCGACGAGCACGTTCGCGCCGGTCACCTCCTGCCGGCCGGAAGACTGGACGTGGATCGCCGCGCGCTGGACGACGCGCTGGAAGCTCGCCGTGGGCTTCGGGTCCTCGCCGGTCTCGATGACGAGGTTGGAGAGCTCCTTGTCGAGATAGGTCGTGAGGTCCTTGCCTAGGCGCTCGATCTCGACCCCGCAGGCGCGCAGCACGGCGATCGCGTCCTGGTCCTCGGTGAGCGCCATCAGCAGATGTTCGAGCGTCGCGTATTCGTGGCTCCGCGCGCTGGCGAGCGCCAAGGCCTTGTGCAGGCTTTTCTCAAGGTTGCGCGACAACATGGGACCTATGCCTTCTCAAGGGTGCATTGAAGCGGATGCTGGTGCTGGCGCGCAAGGTCCATCACCTGCGTGACTTTGGTTTCGGCGATTTCGTAGGTGTAGACGCCGCAGATGCCGACCCCCTTTTGGTGGACGTGCATCATGATGTGGGTCGCCTCGTCGTGCGACTTGTTGAAATACCGCTCGAGCACCATGACGACGAACTCCATCGGCGTGTAGTCGTCGTTGAGCATGATCACCTTGTACATGGAGGGTTTCTTGACCCTGACCGCAGGCTTGACCGCGACCCCGGTGCCCGGGCCCCGGTCGTCGCCGTCGTCCGGCCCGCCGTGCCGGGCAAGGCGGGGATCCACTCTGTCGCCGGGCCGCCGCGTCATGCGAAGAACCTCCTGTGACAATGATATGGGAACGGTCTGAACCGCGCAAAGCGGTTACTGCCCGGCCCCGGGGCGCAACGTCGACAGGATCCCGTCCCATGCCCCACGGCGTCTCCCCTGTCGCCGTTCCCTCTGCCGCCCCGCTTTCCCAACCGTCATGCCCGGAACAAGTCCATTGCTGTCCGGTTTAGATGGGGCGGACCGGGTGCAATGCGTTGGTACAAGCGGGTTTCCGGCCCTTCCGCCGGATCGGGACACGGATGGGGCTTATATCGATTACTTGACGGCCGGCTGTCGGGCGCGGATCGGGGCCGGGGACGCCGTCGCGTCGCGGCGGGCATGGAAACCGCCCAGACTCCCCCCCGTCATGGTCGGCGAAGGCCGACCATCCACGATTTGTTTTTCGTTTCCGGCGCCGCAAAAACTCGTGGATGGTCGGCCTTCGCCGACCATGACGGGGAGGAACGGCCCGCCGGGACCCGAATGCGCCCCGGCGCTGCCCGGAACGCCTGTCAGCCCCGCTCCTGTCAAGTAATCGATATAAGCTCCACACGGATTGCGGCCCGCCGGTGCGACGTGGTTCGCCGTCCCGTGCCCCCGCGTCATTTCGACCGGAGCGCGAAGCGCGGAGCGGAGAAATCTTCCTGCGCGGGTGTTTCGGCGGCGAAACGGGCAGATTTCTCCGCTCCGCCGACCCTTCGGGCCGGCTCCGGTCGAAATGACGCGGGGGCGGAGACAACCCCGAAGTTAAACCGGACAGCAATGGACTTGTTCCGGGCATCCACGTCCCTCCGCCGCCTCGCTTGTCCTCGCTCATCGCACGATGCCGCAAGACGTGGATGCCCGGAACAAGTCCGGGCATGACGAGATGGGGCCAGGTGGTGGAGAACGCCTGCACCGTCCGACCTTGTCCCCGCCTCTCGACGCAGAGCCCGCCGAACGCCGAACCGGACAGCGATGGAGCAAGTCCGGGCATGACGCGGGGGAGGCTCGACGATTGGCGCAAAGCGGTTCGGGGAGCGGCCGGGCGATCCTTCCCCGGGCGGTTTCGTGTAGACTGGCCGCGCCCTCCGGCCGCAGGGGATTCCGCGATGCTTTACGTGCTTCACATGATCGACAAGCCGGGCGTGCTCGACAAACGCATGGCCGCCCTCCCGGCGCATCGGGACTATCTCGAAAAGGCGCCGATAGAGGTGGTCATGTCGGGCCCGCTCCAGGCCGAGGACGGCGAGACCATCGTCGGCAGCCTCTATCTGGTGGAGGTCGAGAAACGCGAGGACATCGACGCCTTCCTCGCCGAGGACCCGCTCGCCAACGCGGGCGTCTGGGACCGGGTCGACATCAACCGGTTCTTCCGCCGGGTGGGCTGAGCGCCCTACCCCTCCCAGAACGGGTAGTCGGTGTAGCCCTCCGCGCCGCCGCCGTAGAAGGTCTTGCGCACGGGCTCGTTCAGCGGTGCGCTCCGGAACAGGCGCTTCGGAAGGTCGGGGTTGGCGAGGAACAGGCTGGCGTAGGAGACGAGGTCGACCCCGCCCGCCTCCAGCACCGCCGCGCCGCGCGGGCCGTCATAGGCGGAATTGACCATCAGCGCGCCGCGAAAGATCTCGCGCAGCCTGCCGAGCAGGACCGGACGGGACGCGACGAAAGCCGCCGCGTCGGCTTCTTCCGCGTCACGGCCGGGCGCGTCCGATTCGACGACGTGGAGCCAGGCGATGCCGGTTCCGGCGAGCGCTTCGGCGAGCGCGGCGAAGGTCTCCTCCGGCGCGCCGTCGGACATGTCGTTGAAGCGCTGCCAGGGCGAGATCCGGTAGCCCACCCGGTCGGCGCCCCAGATCTCCGCCACCGCCCGGGCGATCTCGACTGGCAGGCGCAGCCGGTTTTCGACCGATCCGCCATAGGCGTCGGTGCGCGCGTTGGTGCCGTCGCGGACGAACTGGTCGAGCAGGTAGCCGTTGCCGCCATGGACCTCGACGGCGTCGAACCCCGCCTCCAGCGCGTTGCGCGCGCCCTGGCGGAACTGGTCGACGATGCCGGGGATCTCCGCCGTCTCCAGCGCGCGCGGCGTCTCGAACGGTTTCATCCCCTCGAAGGTCATCGCCTCGCCGGCGGCCGCGATGGCGGACGGCGCCACCGGCAGCGCGCCGCCCGGCTGGAGCGAGGAGTGCGAGATCCGCCCGACATGCCAGAGCTGGAGCGCGATGCGCCCGCCGGCCCGGTGGACCGCGTCGGTCACCAGCCGCCAGCCCGCCACCTGTTCGGGCGCCTGGATGCCGGGCGTCAGCGGATAGCCGACGCCCTGCTCGCTCACCTGCGTCGCCTCGGTGACGATCAGCGCCGCCGACGCGCGCTGGGCGTAATATTCCGCGTTGAGCGCGTGCGGCGCGTTGCCGGGACCGGCCCGGTTCCGCGTCATCGGCGCCATGACGACCCGGTGCGGCAGATCCAGCGGGCCGAGCCGGAACGGCCGGGCGAGCGCCTCGGTCACGGGCGGCGTCCCGCGCTAGAGCAGGAAGTCCCTGAGCGCGGCGGTATAGCTTTCGGGCTGCTCGATGTTGGAGAGATGGCCGGCCGGCGAGAGCTCGACATATTGCGCGCTCTCGACCATCCCGGCGAGCCGGCTCATCGTCGCCGCCGGGGTCGCCCCGTCCTCCTTGCTGGCGATGAAGAGCGTCCGGGTCCGGATCCCGCCGAGGCCCTTCTCGAAGTCGAGCCCCTGCAACGCCCGGGCGCAGCCGATAAAGCCGCCGGCGGGGGTGGCCGCGACCATCGCGTGCAGGTCGTCGAGCACGGGCGTGCCGGAGTTGAAGAACTCGTCCGAGCACCAGCGTTCGACGGTGGGTGCGGCGAGCGCCTGCATCCCGTTCTCCTCGACGATGGCGATTCGTTCGTCCCAAGCGGCGACGAAGGGCGCCGGCGCCTCGGCGATCGCGTTGGAGATCACGATCGAGCTCAGCCGGTCCGCGTGATGGAGGCCGAGCCCCATCGCCGTCATCCCGCCGATCGAGAGCCCGACGAAATGGCTCCTTTCGATGCCGAGCGCGTCCCACAGCCCGATCACGTCGCCGACCAGCATCGGGAAGTCGTAAGCGCCGCCCGGCACGTCGCTCTTGCCATGGCCGCGCTTGTCGTAGCGGAGGATGCGGAAATCGCCGGCGAGCGCGGCGGCCTGCGCATCCCACATGTGGAGGTTGGTCGCCAGCGAGTTCGAGAAGGTGAGCCAGGGCGCGCCCTCCCGGCCCGAGACCTCGCAGTTCAAATCGACCCCGTTCGCCGTGACCTTCATCGCTTCGCTCCGCTGCCGCGTTCGGATTCGGGCGCCACAATAGGCATCGGGCCGGGGGGTGTCACGGGTGCGCCTTCGCGATCGATCGGTGTCCACCCCGTGCGAGAACGTGTTGGGCACCGGGCGGACGATCGGTTGTACATATCGAGTTCTACATATCGAAATCTACATATTGATACGTCTAAGTCTTGGTATTTCTACAGTCGATTCGATAACCTTTGGCGGATACTATCCCTCGCGGATCGACCGGAATCACGCGTTTCGATCTGCTCAGCGGCGCGAAGAAGCACCGGAAAACAGATAGCCGGAAGACATGATGTCACAGGAATCGACGAACCCCGACGGCCCCTCGCGGAAGCCGCGCTGGTTGGGCTTCGCCCAGCTCGCGCTGATCGTTGTCGCGGTCGCCGTCGCGCTCTATTTCGCGCGCGCGCCGGACCGGGTGGAACGCGGACCGATAACCGGCGCCGCGCAGGCCACCCCGGTCGTCAGCGTCGTCAAGCCGGCCGCGACGACGCATACGCTTACCCTGAAGCTGACCGGGACGGTCACGCTCGAGCGGAAGACCACGGTGGTTTCCGAGGTCGTCGGCCGCGTCGTCTGGGTGTCGCCGAAATTCAGCAACGGCGGCTCGCTCGCCGCGAACGAGGTCTTCGTCAGGATCGATCCGCGCGAGTACCAGCTCGAGGTCGAGGCGGCGAAGATGGCGGTCCGGCAAATCGAAGCCATGCCGGCAGCCGCCACGGCCCGTCCGGAGATGCGGAAAATGGTGGAGGCCCAGCTGGGCAAGGCGCGGGCGGAGCTCGCGCTGGCGGAGCTGCGGCTGGCGCGAACCGAGATCTCCCTCCCCTATGCGAGCCGGGTGATCTCCTCCGACCTGGAGGTCGGCGACCTGGTGGGGCCGGCCGACGATGTCGGGCGGCAATCGACACTGGGGGTCGTCTACCGGCCGGCCGCCTTGCAGGTCCGGGTGCCGATTCCGCAGGGAGACCTGGCGGCGGTGGGCCGGACCGCGCGGGTCGGCACAAGGATGGGCGCGTATACGGCCAGGGTGGTCCGGGTCTCGTCGGTGGTCGCGCCGCGCACGCGGCTGGCGAAGCTGTTTCTCAGGTTCCCGGAAAACGCGCCGTCGGACTCCCTGCCTCTCCCCGGAACGTTCGCGCGGGTCGAGGTGCAGGGGCCCGAACGCGGCGGCGTCTACGTGCTGCCGGAATCGGCGGCCCGGGAAGACGACAGGCTCTGGGTGGTGCGGAACGGCGCGCTCGCGTCGTTGACACCCGTCAACGTGGGGCGCGGCGACGCGGGCTGGATCGTCGAGGCGTTCGACGCGGGCGAGGGCGTGGTCGTGGGAACGCTGTCCGGCGCCAGGGAAGGGCTGAAGGTCGAGACCGCCTCGGCGCCGGCCTCGAAATAAACCGGTCCGAGGCGTGAAGCCGCAAACGCAGAACGCGCGCCAGAGCGGGGAACGATCGTGAAGCACGGATTGATCGAATATTTCGTCGGGAATCCCGTCGCCGCCAAGCTCCTGATGATTTTCCTGATCCTGGGCGGCATCCTCGCCGGCCTCAACCTGCACGTCCGGCAGATACCGGACCTGGACTTCCGCACCATCGTCATCACGCTGGCCTCGCCGGGTTCCTCGCCCCGGGAGATCGAGGAGGACATCAATCGCCGCATCGAGGAAAGCGTGCTGGGCCTCGAAGGGGTGGACCGGGTGGTAAGCGTCGCCTCCGAAGGGCTCGCCCGGGTCGAGGTGGAAATCGAGACCTTCGCCGACGCGGATGCGGTCCTCGCCGACGTCAAGAACGCGGTCGACGGAATCGAGAATTTTCCGCCCCCGAGCGCGCGGCCGCCCAGGATCGGGCACAAGCGGCTGTCCGTGGAAGTGCTGACGCTGTCGGTTTCTTCCGCGACGCTTTCCGAAGACGCGTTGCGCATCGCGGCGGAGGATCTTCGCGACGATCTGCTGGCTCTGCCGTCCGTGTCGCTGGTCCGGCTCAAGGGCACCCGCGACCGGGAAATCTCCATCGAGATGAGCGAGGAGGAGCTGAGGCGCAACGGCCTGACGATTTCCGAAGTGGCGCGCAAGGTCCGGCGGGCCTCGCTCAACCTGACATTCGGCGAATTGCGCACCAGTGCCGGTGGCGTGGTCCTCGACGTGATCGGAAAGAGAGAGCGCGGCGAGGAGTTCGAGGACATTCCGCTGATTACCCGGCTCGACGGGTCCGTCGTCAGGCTCGGCGACGTGGCGCGGATACGCGACGGCTTCGTCGACGAGGACGTTCTGTCGGAGGTCGACGGAAAGCCGGCGATCTTCGTCCGCGTGGAAGCGGGGGAGGAGCACTCGGTCTTCGGCATCTCCAACGCCATCGAGGATCGGCTCCGGACCTACGAACCGCCGGCGGGCGTCGAGGTCGAAGTCTGGAGCAACAGCGTCGAGGGAATCCTGGACAGGTTCTCCGGAATCCTGCTGAACGCCGTCGTCGGCATGATCCTGGTTTTCCTCTGTCTCGTCCTGGTGTTCGACCTTCGCGTCGCGACGTGGATCGCGGTGGGAATCCCGATTTCCTTCATCGGCTCGTTGTTGTTCTTCGACGTTTCCGACCTGACGCTGAACATGGGAACGCTGTTCGCGTTCTTCCTGCTGATCGGCATCGTGGTCGACGATGCCGTGGTCGTGGGGGAAAGCATCGCGGCCGAAAGGGAGCGGGGGAAAAGCGCGCTCGACGCGGCGATTTCGGGCGCGCGCGCCGTTGCCGGGCCGGTCACCGTGGGCGTGCTTACGACCATGCTGGCCTTCGTCCCGCTGCTGTTCGTGACGACCGGGAACTACCAGATGGTAAAGGTCTTTCCCCTGGTCGCGTTCTTCGTCCTCTTCGTTTCGCTCGTGGAAGCGTTCTGCATCCTGCCGTCCCATTTGTCGCACGCGGGGCGCTGGAGCCTTTCGCCCTTGAGCGACATCCAGGCGCGGGTAGGCGGCTGGCTGGACGAGCTGCGGGACGCCGTCGTCGTGCCGGCGGTATCCTGGGCGGTCCGCCACATCTACCTGACGTTTCTGCTGGGCGTCGTTTTCGTGGTCGCCGCTCTCTGGCTGCTGCGGGCCGAGATCGTCCGGGTGGTCGTGCTGGACACCGCGGCGAATGTCGGCAGCACGATCCAGGCCGACCTGGAATTGCCGGTCGGCGCGCCGTTCGCGGCCACGGTAGCCACGGGGCAGCGTTTCGTCCGGGCCGCGCGCGCGATCAACGACCAGCTCGAAGGGACGTCGATCGAGTCGATCAGCCTGATCGTCGGGAATGTCGCCGGGACCGCGGGGACGCGAACCGGCCAGGACGAAACGAACAGGAGCCATCTTGCCTCGGTGAGGCTTCACCTTCACGAGCGGCCGCTGCGCCAGGCGTCCCCCGAGGTCATCGAACGGCTGTGGCGCCGGAATGTCGGCGAGGTGGCGGAATTGGAGAAAGTCTCTATCCAGACCACCAGACTCCGGTTCAGGCCCGGCGTCGCATATGCCCTGCTCCACGACGACTCCGAAACGCTCCGGAACGCGGCGCTGGAACTCGGGGCCCATCTGCGCACGGTTCCGGGCCTCTACGCGCAATCGGACAGCCTGTCGCCCGGCAAGCGGCATTTCGAGATCCGCCTTACCCCGGTCGGCCATGCGGCAGGGTTGACGCCGGCGATGATCGGCAAGCAGCTCAGGGCCAATTTCCATGGCCTTGAGGTCCAGCGGATCCAGCGCGGGCGGGACGAGATCGACGTGGTCGTCCGTTATCCCGCCGAACGCCGGCGCAGTCTGCGGGAACTCGCCAGCGAGCGCATCGTGCGGCCGGGCGGCCAGGAGATCCCCCTGTCCGCGGTGGCCCGCGTCGTGGAGAAGCGCGAGCTCTCGACGCTGACGCGGATCGACGGCAAGCAGGCGGCGCTGGTGAACGCGCATGTCGATTTCGGCAGGATCACCGCGATCCAGGCCAGGCGCGCGGTCGCGGAGAGCTTCCTTCCCGGCCTGCTGGCGAAATATCCCGGCCTCTCTATCGCACGCGACGCCGGCGCCCGGGACGAAAGGGCGCTGCTGGAGACCCTCGGAATCCTGGTCCCGATCGTGCTGCTCCTGATGTACGGTCTGATGGCCGCCTTCCTGCGCAGCTACTGGAAGCCCCTGGTGGCGGTGATCGGGGTCCCGATGGCCTTCGCGGGGGGAATATTCGGTCACTGGGCGCTCGGCTGGGACCTGACGGCCATATCGCTGTTCGGCATGATCGGCGTCGCCGGGGTCATCGTGAACGACGCGCTGGTGCTGCTCGACCGCTACAACACGATCCGGCGCGAGAACGAGGCGATCCCGGCGATCGCAGCCGCCTCGGCGGCCACCCGCGACCGCTTCCGCGCCGTGTTCCTGACCACGCTGACCACCGTGCTGGGGCTGTCTCCGCTGCTCTACGAGCGGAGCGACGAGCTGCTCTTCCTCGTACCGTTCGTCGTCAGCATGCTGGGCGGGCTTATCGCCGCCGGCGCCTTCACCCTGTTCGTCATCCCCGCCCTGGTCATGTTCGTCGAGGGCCGCCGGGAAACCTGACGGCTTCGGACGGTCCTTCCGCAACCGGGTCCTTGCCCAGCGTATGCGGTCCCGTCGGGGACGTTCGAAAGCAGCGTCGAAGGGCACGCTCGTGACGGCCGGATCGGTGGGCCCGTGCGCTCCGTTCTATCGATGAGGTTTGCGCGAACCCTTTCCTTTGCATTCGCGGTCGGCACCTTGCTATGCAGGCGTTGTTTCGGCGGCGGGTTCAGACATGAAAATCGACGGGCAAACGGCGATCGTCACCGGCGGCGCATCCGGACTGGGCGAGGCGACAGCGCGGGCGCTGGCCGCCGCGGGCGCCAGGGTCGGCATTTTGGACACCAACGAGGAGCCGGCGCGAAGGGTCGCGGCCGAGATCGGCGGTGCCGCGGCGGTGTGCGACGTGGCCGATCCCGTGAGCCACGAGGCCGCCCTCGCGGCAGTCCGCGAGCAGTTGGGGCCGGCACGAATCCTGGTCGCCTGCGCCGGCATCGCTCCGAGCGCCAGGTTGATACGGCGGGACGGCAAGGCAGTCGCGCTGGAAACAGTCACCCGCGCGGTCCGCGTCAACCTGATCGGCACCATCAACTCCTGCCGGCTGGCTGCCGCCGACATGGCCGCCCTGGAGCCGATGGAGGACAACGAGCGCGGCTGTATCGTGACCACCGCCTCGGTTGCGGCCTTCGAGGGACAGATCGGGCAACTCGACTATGCCGCCTCGAAGGGCGGGGTCGCGGCGATGACGGTCCCGCTCGCGCGCGAGCTTGCCGGCGAGGGAATCCGCGTGAACTGCATCGCGCCCGGCCTGATGGACACCCCGATGATGGACGGGCTGTCGGAGCCGGCCAAGCGGTTCCTGCTCGAGACTACGGTTTATCCCAACCGTCTGGGGAAGCCGGACGAGTACGCCGCGCTCGCCCTTCACATCGCGGAGAACGCCTTTATGAACGGTTCGGTAATTCGGTTCGACGGCGCGCTCCGAATGGCGCCGAAATAGCGCACGCCGTCGAGCCAGAACCCATATACGCGGCACGGGGTTCGTGGACGGCGAATCGCGTTCGCGGGTCGTGCCCCCAGGCGTGGTGTAGGAGCAGGAGCCAGCATCGGTAGCTGTGGGTAAGTGGCCCGCCGCCGCGACCGTGTGGCGTCTGGCGGCGGCGGGCCACTTATCCATAGCGGATGGCCATCGCGGTGCCGGTTAGGGTTGGGCTTCTACAGTCCATCCGTAAGCGTCTGGCGTGACCGCCCTTGTGGCGAGACGGCTTGGAGCCGCAGTCTGTGGTGAGGTTCCAGAGGTCGATAGTGTCCATTATCGGCCAATGGACACTATCTTAGGGGGCTGCGGTGCCACGTCGGGTACGCCGGTTCTGGTCGGACGACGAGAAGCGCCGGATCGTGGCGCAGAGCTACGCTCCCGGTGTCTCGGTGTCGGTTGTGGCGCGCCGCTATGACGTCAACGCCAACCTGATCTTCACCTGGCGGCGCGATCCCCGTTACAGGCCGGCGGCCGATGCCGGGGAGGCGCCGTCCTTCCTGCCGGTGGAGGTGGTGCCCGATGCGCCGCCGTTGGAGCCGGCCGCGGCATCGGACGGTCGGATCGAGATCGCGTTGTCGAACGGCCACCGGGTGAGCGCGTTCGGGTCGTTCGACGCGGACGCGCTGTGCCGGGTGGTGCGGGCGCTTGGCGGATGATCCCGGTTCCCTCCTCGACCCGGGTATGGCTGGCCTGCGGCGTGACCGACATGCGCAAGGGGTTCCCCGGTCTCGCGGCGCAGGCGGAGCGGGTATTGAAGGCGGATCCGCATTGCGGCCATCTCTTCATCTACCGCGGCCGCCGGGGCGACCTGATCAAGATGATCTGGTGGGACGGCCAGGGTGCGTGCCTGTTCTCGAAGCGTCTGGAGCGTGGCCGCTTCGTGTGGCCGTCGGCATCGGAAGGGAAGGTGTCGGTGACGCCGGCGCAGCTGTCGATGCTGCTTGAGGGGATCGACTGGCGGGCGCCGGTTCGCACCTGGAGACCGCTGGCCGCGGGCTGATTCACCGTTTATAAACAATGGGTTGACTGTCATTCGGGCTTCCCTTTGTCGGCCCCTTCGGGTAGGATGCGGCCATGCTCGAAGCGGCCCATTCCCTGCCCGACGACATCGCCGCGTTGAAGGCGATGGTGCTGGCCTCGCGGGCCGAACTGGCGGCACGGGACGCCGAGCTGCGCAACCGCGATCTGTTGATCGAGAAGCTCAGGCACCAGCTTGCGGGTCTGCGGCGGCAGCGCTTCGGCGTCACCTCGGAGGCCCTCGACCAGCTTGATCTCGGGCTGGAGGACGAGGAGATCGCGCGGGCGGCCGAGGCGCCGACCGAGCCGACGCCCGCCACGAAGAAGCAGCCGAAGCGCCGTCCCCTGCCGGACCACCTGCCGCGCGAGGAGACGGTTCTCGCGCCGGGCGAGCGCTGCGCGGACTGCGGCGGCCGTCTCAAGCGGCTCGGCGAGGATGTGACGGAGGAGCTGGAGTACATCCCCGGCCGCTTCGTGGTGAAGCGCATCGTCCGTCCGCGCCTGGCCTGCGGCGGCTGCGAGAAGTTCCACCAGGCGCCGCTGCCGCCGCGACCGATCGAGCGCGGCCGACCGGGCCCCGGCCTTCTGGCGCATGTGCTGGTCTCGAAGTATTGCGATCACCGTGTGTCCTGAAGCACCGCCATGAAAGGAGGTGCGCAACTGCAAGAGAGATGAGGGTAGGCCCCTCGGGGTCGACGATCAGGCGTCGGTCTCAAACCACCACGAGCTGCTGTCGTAAAGAGCGATGGTGGTGAGCGTCGTGGAAACGGCGGGACGACGATCTCGTCAGGTGAGGTCCGGGGAGACGAGCGAAAGCGAACCGCCGATGAACTGCCGAAAGCGTATGGTCGATGTCAGAACCGGGGGTGGTGGTCACTCCGGGACAAGCATGGGCGGAGTCCTGGAGTCCGGCCCACGCGGCATCCGGCTCGAAGGCGGCGTGAACCCGGAACAGGCTTTCTTGCGGAACAGGAGAACCTGTCGTCCCGATGCCAAGGGAGACGGCCAACCGGGCAGCCCCCGGAAGGCTCAGAGTACCGATGCGGGGCACAGGGGCAGAACAGCCCGTAGTAGGGATGAAGGCGCTGTAATGGCGCTGGACCGAAGGGGCTGTGGTGTTCAGCCGCTGCCGTCGGCCAACTGGTGACAGGAGGAGCCGGATGACAGGGGCAAAGCCGTTCCCGATAGCAAAGAGGGAAGTCTGGGAAGCCTTCAAGCATGTGAAGGCAAACCGGGGAGCGGCTGGAGTAGATGGGCAGACGGTCGAGAGTCTGGAGGAACGGCTTGGTCCGGAACTCTACAAGCTCTGGAATCGCATGTCCTCAGGCAGCTATATGCCGCCTCCGGTTCGCAGGGTGAACATCCCCAAGGAGGGCGGCGGGAAGCGCCCGTTGGGCATACCGACGGTCACGGACCGCATCGCTCAGGAGGTTGTTCGCCGACATCTGGAGCCCTTGTTGGAACCGATTTTCCATGAGGACTCATACGGATATCGGCCGAAGCGATCCGCCATTGACGCCATCCGGACAGCGCGTCGGCGATGCTGGCGCTACGACTGGGTGCTGGACATGGACATCAAGGGGTTCTTCGACAACATCGACCACGAGTTGCTGCTGAAGGCCGTTCGTCACCATACGGACTGCCGGTGGGTGCTGCTCTATGTCGAGCGCTGGTTGAAGGCTCCCGTGATCGAGGAGGACGGCACCGTTGTCGCACGGGACAGGGGCACGCCACAGGGCGGGGTAATTTCGCCAGTATTGTCCAACCTGTTCCTGCACTATGCGTTCGATCAATGGATGAAAAGGTCGATGCCGCATGTTCCGTTCGAACGGTATGCGGACGATATAATCTGCCATTGTCGAACGGAGGAGGCGGCAAAGACCCTCTGGCGGCGGGTTGCGGACCGATTGGCCGAGTGCGGCCTGGAGAGGTCGTGCCCCCAGGCGTGGTGTAGGAGCAGGAGCCAGCATCGGTAGCTGTGGGTAAGTGGCCCGCCGCCGCGACCGTGTGGTGTCTGGCGGCGGCGGGCCACTTATCCATAGCGGATGGCCATCGCGGTGCCGGTTAGGGTTGGGCTTCTACAGTCCATCCGACCGGAGGAGTACCACGATGACCACCAAGGACATGATGACCCTGCAGGCGCTTTTGGAGAAGAGTTCGGACGCCGATCTGCTTCGCGAGATGATCGGGTTCACGGCCGAGCGTTTGATGGCGCTTGAGGTGGAGGGCCTTGCGGGAGCCGCACACGGCGAGCGTTCGCCGGACCGGCTCACCCATCGCAACGGCTACCGGGACCGGGTCTGGGAGACGCGCGCGGGCACGGTGGAGCTGAAGATCCCGAAGCTGCGCAAGGGGAGCTACTTCCCGGGCTTCCTGGAGCCGCGTCGCATGGCGGAGAAGGCGCTGACGGCGGTGATCCAGGAGGCCTACATCAAGGGCGTGTCGACCCGCTCGGTGGACGACCTGGTGCAGGCCATGGGCATGTCGGGCATCTCGAAGAGCCAGGTGTCGCGGCTGTGCGGTGAGATCGACGGCAAGATCCGCGACTTCCTCGACCGCCCGCTGGAGGGCGACTGGCCGTATCTGTGGCTGGACGCGACCTATGTGAAGATGCGCGAGGCCGGGCGCGTCGTCTCGGTCGCGGTCACGATCGCGGTGGCGGTCAACGACCAGGGCCGCCGCGAGGTGCTCGGCATGGCGATCGGCGCGTCCGAGGCCGAGACCTTCTGGACCTCCTTCCTGCGCTCCCTGGCCCGCCGCGGCCTGCGCGGCGTCAAGCTGGTCGTCTCCGATGACCACAAGGGCCTGAAGGCGGCTGCAACGCGCGTCCTCGGCGCCACATGGCAGCGCTGCCGCGTCCACTTCATGCGCACCCTGCTCGCCCATGCCGGCAAGCAGGGCCGGCGCGTCGTGTCCGCCTTCGTCACCACCGCCTTCGCCCAGGAGGATGCAGACAGCGCCTCCGCCCAGTGGCGCCAGGTCGCCGACCAGCTCAGGGCCAAGGCGCCGAAGCTCGCCGCTCTCATGGACGAGGCCGAGCACGACGTTCTCGCCTACATGACCTTCCCGGCCGCGCATCGCCCCAAGCTGCACTCGACAAACCCGCTCGAACGACTCCATGGCGAGATCAAGCGGCGTACCAACACCGTCGGCATCTTCCCCAACGAGGACGCCATAACACGGCTGATCGGCGCCATCCTGCTCGAGCAGAACGACGAATGGGCCGTCCAGAGGGCCAGATACATGACGCTGGAATCAATCGCTCCCGTGAGCGACAATGCAACCGTCAAGCTGCCCGCCGTGGCAGCCTGAGCCTACCGGCCCTACCCGCCGGATACCGCGACGGCCGCCAGGCTCTTACACCACGGCTCGGGACACGATCGGCCGGGGACGCCGTCGCGTCGCGGCGGGCATGGAAACCGCCCAGACTCCCCCCCGTCATGGTCGGCGAAGGCCGACCATCCACGATTTGTTTTTCGTTTCCGGCGCCGCAAAAACTCGTGGATGGTCGGCCTTCGCCGACCATGACGGGGAGGAACGGCCCGCCGGGACCCGAATGCGCCCCGACGCTGCCCGGAACGCCTGTCAGCCCCGCTCCTGTCAAGTAATCGATATAAGCTCCTAATGTTTCTTATGTTATGGCAAATATCAGACCATCGGTCGACGGTTGTAGAACGATTGTCTCCCTGTCGATTCACCGAATGACAGCATGAATTTGCCGGGCACGGACAACGGCGTTGCCATCGTCGGGTACAGCCATCGCATGCCCGGCGGCATTCAGTCCGATTTCGATTTCTGGACCCTCCTGGCCGAGCGCGAGATCGTCCGGGAGCCGGTCACCGACCGCTACGGAAGGGGTCATCTGCCCATCGGGGAATTTTCGGGGCCGGGGCGGCTTGCGAGCCCTTACGAGGGCCTGATTCGCGACGACGACGAGCTGCTTTTCGACCGCGCGTTCTTCGGCATGTCCCACAACGAATTGAGGCAGACCGAACCGCAGGTAAGGATGCTGCTCAATTGCGCTTGGGAGGCCATCGAACATGTAGGTTGGGACCTTCACGCGCTGCGCAACAGCCCCACCGGGGTTTTCATCGGCGCGCAGGTTCCGGCCGTGTCCAACTGGCGGCCGCAGCACGGCGTCACCGAATATTCCGTGTCCGGCATCAGCCTCGCCATGCTGGCCAATCGGGTCTCCTACCACTTCAATCTCATGGGGTCGTCGGCCACGTACTGCACGGCCTGCTCCGCCGGACTGAGCGCCCTGCACGCGGCGATGAACGCGCTCGCGTGCGGCGATTGCGACCAGGCGCTGGTCGGTGCCGTCACCTATCTCGGCAGCGGCAGGATGAGCAGCAGCTTCAACCTCATGGGGGTGATCAGTCCGGAGGGCAGGTGCCATTCCTTCGATGCCGAGGCCAACGGCTACATGCGCTCCGAGGGATCGTTCGTTTTCGCCGTCAAACCCCTGGCGGCGGCCGAGCGGGACGGGGATCCGATTTACGCGGTGATCGAGGCGACAGCGGTGAACGCGGCGGGTACGGCGGACGGGAGCGGGGGTCTGGCGCCGGGCCGCTTTATCAGCGCGCCCACCCGTCATGCGCAGATCCAGTTGATGCGCGAGGCCTCGGCTCGTGCCGGCCGGACTCCCTCGGACTTCGACTACATCGAGGCTCACGCGACCGGAACCGCGGTCGGCGACCCCATCGAAGGCAACGCCATCGCGGAGGCCTATGGCGGACCCGACCGCGCGGTTCCGCTGCGGGTTTCCAGCGTCAAGAGCAATGTGGGGCACATGGAGGCCGCCGCCTTTCACTGCGCCCTGCTCAAAGTCATCCTGATGATGCAGCGGCGCACTTTTGCGCCGACTTCGAAGAATTTCCAGGTGCCCAATCCTGAGATCGACTTCGGTTCTTGCCCAATGGAGGTGCAGACGGAATGCGAACCGTTCCCTGAGCATCCCGTCGTGGTGGGTATCAACTCGTTCGGCTTCGGCGGCGCCAACGGGCACTGCGTGGTGCGCGAGTACCGGTCGTCGCGGCCAAGGCTCTGGTCGGTGCCTCTGGCGCCCCAGGCGGGCTTCATGATGCCCCTCTCGGCACGTACGCCGGACGCGCTCGTGGAAAGCGCGCGACGCATGCGGGAGACGCTCGACGCGCAGCCGCTGGAGCTCTACACGCTTGCCGGCAATCTCAGCCGCCGCCGCACCCATTTCGCTGCGCGCACGGCCTTCGCCGTCCGGAACCGGGAGGAACTCGCCGAAGCGCTCGATGCGTTCGCGGAAGAAGGCGCTCCCATGGGCACCGCGGAGGAGGGCGGGCGGCGGCTGTTGATGGTGTTTGCCGGGCAGGGGACGCAGTGGGCGGGCTGCGGCCGCGATCTCTACGAGGCCCACCCGGTATTCCGCCGCGCCATCGATGCTATCGACGATCTCTGGCGCGCCTATTCCCGGACCTCGTTGCGCGAGGCCTGTTTCGAGGCCCCTCAGGCGGCGCTCGACGAATGCGAGCTCGCCCAGCCCGTCACTTTCGCGATCCAGTGCGCCCTGGTGGAACTCTTCAAGACCTGGGGTGTCTATCCCGACTGCGTGCTGGGCCACAGCTCGGGCGAAGTGGCCGCGGCCTATGCCTCGGGCGCCCTCTCGCTCGCCGATGCGACGCGCCTGGTTTTCCATCGCGCCACCCTGCAACAGCGCGTTGCGGGATCCGGCCGCATGCTGACCGTCGGTCTCGATCGGCCGGGCGTAGAGGACCTTCTGGATACCCTGGACATTCCCTTCCGGCCCGATGGCGACCGGCCCGTCGAGGTCGAGATCGCCTGCGAAAACGCGCCGGCCAACACCGTCATCTGCGGTCCCGAAGACGACCTGCAACCCGTTATGGAGGAACTGGACCGGCGCAAACTTCAGAATCGGCTCATCCCGGGCAACATCGCCTTTCATTCCCGGGCGATGGACGCGATCGAGGACGATGCGCTGGAGGCGTTCGCCTTCCTGGACGACATCTCCTTCGACGCCGACGTGCCTTTCCTCTCGTCGGTGACGGGCGCACGGACGGAGCGGCTGGATAGCGCCTACTGGTGGTCGAACATCCGCCAGGCGGTCCGGTTCGCCGCGGCGATGGAGACCGCAAAGCGCGACCACCGGCCCGACGTGGTGCTGGAGCTGGCGCCCCACTCGGCCCTGCAACCCATCGTCGCGCAATGCGTGGAAGACGCCGCTTCAGTCCCCGTTCCCGTTCCGACGCTGATACGGGACAGCGATACATGCCTCGGATTTCACGAGGCCCTGGGCAACCTCTTCAAGGCCGGCGTGTCTTTGGACTTCGCGGCCCAGTATCCCCGCCCCGACCCCATCGTCCATCTGCTGCCGGGCCACCCGCGCGAAGAACGGAGGAGCGTCGACAGCACCCTGGACGACGAGTTCCTGCAGAAGCGGAGCGAATACTCGCACGGGCCGCTGGTCGGCCACCGGGTGCCCTGCGATCATCCGCTGCTGGAAGCGCGGCTCTCGGAGGCGGCCTTTCCGTGGCTGGCGGAGCATCGCGTGCATCACGCCCCGATCATGCCGGCCGCGGGTTTCATCGAGCTGGTCCTGGAGGCCCTGGAGGGCGCGCCCGCCCACATCGAGACGCTCGAATTCCTGCAGCCGTGCCCGATTCCCAGGGTGCCCGTGCGGCTGCAGACGGCACTTCAGCCGGTCCCCAACTCGCCGGACGAATATACCGTCGCGATCTCGTCGCAACCTTACGACGTGGACGCGAAGTGCGAGCTGCACTGCCGTGGGCAGGTCCGCCGCGTCGGGCCCGACCGCGTACCGGACGTGCCGGGACACGTGTCGGAGATCGACACCTCCGGTTACGAGCCCCTGTCCTATGCGGCGGACGATGAGCTCTACGAACGTATCGAGACCGTTCTCGGCGAAACCTTCCAGTACGGGCCGCACTTCCGAAACATGCGGCAGCTGCGGCGCGATGTCGGCACCGACCACCTGATGTTCGACGTCGAGGGTGACGAAGCGCTGTGGCGGGGCGGCCAGCAGGAGGGCTACGTCATGCTCCCTGCCCTGCTCGACGGAGGATTGCAGTCCTATCTCTACGACCTGATGCTCGGTGCCGATCTCTTCGCAATTCCGTGCCGGGCAGAGAACGTGACCTTCCTGCGCCCGCCCACGGTTCCGCGGATGACCTGTCGCGTGACCTATCCCGGCAACATTCGCTACGAAGTCGACGACAAGGGCCAATATTCGGTGCCGACCGGCGAATGGGTCTCGGGCAGCCTCGCCTGCTACGACGGCGCGACCGGCGATCTCGTCCTGCACATCGAAAAATACATCTCCTTTATCTCGAACCCGAGGCGGGTCGACCTGCCGCACAGCAAGCATCGAGTCGTCTGGCAGCCCAAGTTCGTCACCGACGGCCCGGCAATCGCGGACCGGCTGCCGGACGGCGACATCGAGCCACCCGCCCTGCTCGCCGCCCTGGAGCGGGCGGACGGCGCCGGCGGCGACCCGCGCGCCTGCCACGCGCTGGAATTCGCGGGCTCCAGAACGCCGGAGCGGACCGTGCTACAGAACTGCGTCGAGCATCTCTCGCGCGAGGAGACGCAAAGCGAGTTCTGGCTCGTCGCCGACGATGAGGAGGGCGCGCGCGCGCACTACGACGCCTTCAACGGCCACGACGCGGCGCTGCGCTTCGACTGTCTCGATCCCGCGTCGCGGCATGCGGCCGCGCTCGAAACGGGCCTGCTGCGCCGGAACGCGGCGGAAGTCCTTTTCCTCCACCGGGACGAGGAAGCGTTCGCGGAAGACGATTGGCGGTTCTGGCGGGAGACGGCGGTCCCGGGCGGCCTGGCGCTCGTTTCCCACGAAGAGGGCACGGCGATAGAAGCCGGCGCGGGCTGGACCGCGCTTCGAGCCGGCCAGCGGGCGACGTTGTTGCAGGCGCCGGTGCAATACGTGGCCGAGCCGGGCGAGACGCCGCTGCCGGGTCCGCGCTGGGTGATGGGCGAGCCCGCCAGCCTGGCGGGGGCGTGGATATCCCGGCTCGACGATCCGGAGGTCCATACGATCCCCTCCGATGCCTTCGCTTCGGGCGATTCCTTCGACCCCGAAGCGTACCCGGATGCGGCGGACGTGCAGGCGATCGATTTTTTCTGCGATTCCGATCCGGAGGATCCGACCGGCGAGAGAGCGGTCTCCCAATTCGTCGCTTTCATTCAGTCGCTGGTTCCCTACAGGATCGAGCGGGCCGATTGCCGGTGCCGCGTCACCGTCGCGACCCGCAAGGCGGCCTTCGAGACGGAGGATGCGCGCGGCAGCGCGCTCTGGGGGGCGGTGCGCAGCATGGCGATCGAGATCGGCGAGGACGCCGGGCTCGATTTCCGCCTCGTGGATTTGGGCGCCGACGACGACCTCGAGACCCTGGCGTGGCTCGCGCGGCACGACCTGCGCGAACGCGAGCTGGCGGTGCGCGAGGGCCGGCTGTGAGTGCCGCGCGTCTTGAGCGATCGCGACGAGTACCCGCGCGTCCGTCCCGGCGAAGATCCGTCCTACCGGCTGTTCCTGGACAACGCGGGGCAGATCGGCGGCCTGCGCATGAAGACCTACGACCCGCCGCCTTTGGGGCCGCACCATGTGGAGATCGACATCGCCGCCGCGGCGCTCAACTTCCGCGATGTCATGGTGACGCTGGGGCTGCTGCCCGCATTGGCCTATGAGCGTTCCGCGCTCGGCCGCGAGGTCGGCATGGAGGCGAGCGGCGTGGTACGCCGCGCCGGCGTGGCGGTGGAGGGGCTGGAGCCCGGCGATGAGGTGGTCTTCGTCGACGGCGGGTGCATCGCCAATCGCGCGACCGTCGGCCAGCACCGCGTCTTCCCCAAGCCCGCCGGCCTCAGCATGGAGGAGGCGGCGGCGTCGCTCTCGGTCTACGTCACCGCGTACTACGCCCTGATCCACCTGGCCCGGCTGCGCAGGGGGCAGCGGGTCCTCATTCACTCGGCCATGGGCGGCATCGGGCAGGCGGCGATCGCGCTGGCCGACGATGTGGGCGCGGAGATCTACGCAACGGCAGGCAGCGAGAGCAAGCGCGACCGGCTGCTCGCGTTGGGGGTGCGGGCGGCGTTCGATTCCCACAGCGAGGAGTGGTACGACGGGCTGATGAAGGCGACCGGCGGCGAGGGCGTCGATGTCGTGCTGAATTCGCTCGCCGGCCGTCACGTGCCGCTCTGCCTGGAGTCCCTGCGGGCGGGCGGCTGGCACTGCGAGATCGGCAAGGTCGACATCTACGCCGACAGCGCTCTCGGCCTCCGCGTCTTCCGCAAGAATCTGCGCTTCGCGGCCATCGACCTCGACCGGCTGATGGTCGACGATCCGTACCTCTCGCGCGAGCTCTCCGAGGCCTGCCTGGACCTGCTCGATCGTGGCGTGCTGCCGCCCTTGCCGGTCACCGTCTTCCCCTACCGGGACTACGCGAAGGCGCTCCGCCTGATGACTTCCGGACAACATCAGGGGAAGCTGGTGCTCAACGCACCGCGGGCGCCCGCCGATCCCGACTTCCCCATCGACGACCGGCAGCCGCTGCTGGACCCGGATGCAACCTATCTCGTGACCGGGGGCCTGGGCGGCTTCGGCCAGCGGCTCTTGCCCTATCTGGTGACGTCGGGTGCCCGCCATCTCACCCTGATGGACCGGGATCCCGCGCGCCGCCGAAGCAAGCATTGGCTGCGACGGTCGACCACGCTTGCCGCCATCGGAGAAGGGATCGAAATAGACCTCGTCCAGGGCGACGTCGCGGACGAGGCGGATGTGCGTCGCTGCGTCGACAACGTGAAGAAACCGCTCAAGGGCGTGTTCCACCTCGCCGGCACGCTGGACGATTGTCTGCTGGCGGATTTGACGGCGGACTCCATTCACCGGGTATTCGTGCCCAAGGCCTACGGCGCCCTCCATCTGCACAATGCGACCGCCGGCCTCGCGCTCGATCATTTCGTCCTGGTGTCGTCGCTTTCGTCCGCGTTCGGCAATCCGGGGCAGATCAACTACAGCGCGGCCAATGCCTTCATGGACGGTCTTGCCGCCTGTCGCCGCAATCAAGGGCTGCCTGCCTTGTCGTACAACCTGGCGGCGGTCGCCGACGCCGGAATGGCGGCGCGCAATCTCGGCGTGCTGCGCCTGATGAGAGCCGCCGGCATGCCGGCCGTGAGCAGTTATTTTGCCATCGCCAACCTTGACTACGCCCTGCGCGCCATGGGCGACGCCGACCACCTGATCACCGCCCTCTTCAAGCGCGTGCTCTGGAAGGTCGACTCCAGCGACTACATGCGCACCGGACGCCTGATGAGCAATCAGGATGCTTTCGAGGTCGGCGCCGACGATCGGCTGACGGTCGATAGCGTCATGGCCCGGATCGCCGCCAAGGTCGCCGAGCTGTGCGGCCACGAAGAAGGCTGGCCGGACGAGCCGCTCTCCAGTTTCGGCCTGAATTCCATCTCGGTCGCCGAGCTGGGGGCGTTCATACAGAGCGAGTTCAACTTCCAGGCGAGCGCGCTGGAGCTGATGACCACGGCCTCTTGCCGGTCGCTGGCGGAGGCTATCGTGTTCGGCAGGAAAACGGACGAGGAGGCCGAGGCCGAGAAGGACGGCGGCCCGGTCGGCGATGCGCCCCTGGCGGCGCAGCGCCGCGTTCGCCGCACGCCGTCGCCATTCGCCAGCCCGCCCGAGGACCATTTCCCGCCGGCGCCCTGTTCTTCAGAGAGCGCCGGGACAGCCTCGCCCGTCCGGTAGTGGGGTTTCGCGGCACGAGAGCCGGCCACGCGGCGGCGTTGTGGATGACGGAGTAGGACCGGCATGGCCGAATCGCGATCCACCGACCGGCCGGTGCCGCCTCTTGTCGGCCGGCTGCCGCCGGAGTGCCAGAGGGACGTGGCCGAGTTGCGGCGCGTCGTTCATGCGGCGGTGTCGCGGGAGACGCCCGCCGCTCCTGTTCCGCCGAACGAGTTTCGGGAAGTCCTGCTGACCGGTGCCACCGGCTTCGTCGGGCGCTTCTTCCTGCGCGAGCTCCTACAGCAGAACGACCGGCTGATCGTGCACTGCCTGGTGCGCGCCGACAGCGTCCAGCACGGGCTCCAGCGGCTCCGTGCCGTCATGGAGGAGACGGAAATCTGGGAGGAGGATCTCGCACCGCGGCTCAAAGCAGTGATCGGCGACAATCGCGAGGAACGCTTCGGACTCGGCGAATCCGAGTTCAACGATCTGTGCGAGCGAATCGACGCGGTCTATCACCTGGCTGCCAACGTGGGGCTCGTCCTGTCCTATGCCGACTTGCGCGAGGTGAACGCGCTCGGTCTTCGTCCCGTGCTCGAGTTGTGCTTGCGCACCCGCTACAAGCACCTGTTCTACGTGTCCACCATGGGCATTTTCCCCGCGTATTTTTGCAACTTCGCGCGGGAATACAGCGAGAGCCGGATCGACGAACAGATGTCGCCCGACGTCACCGACATGAAGAAGATCTTTCCTCTCGGTGCCGTCGGGTATCCGTGGAGCAAGCTGGTGGCCGAGCAAGGCGTGTTGTTCGCGCAAGCGGCCGGCGTGCCGATCGCAATCTTTCGCTTGCCGCTGATGGGGTTACCCAGCACAGGGTATACGCACGCAAACGACTTTCCGACCCGGCTGTTCGCTGCGGCCACTCAACTGGAGATGGCACCGCGAGGCTTTACCATACAAAGGCAGGCCGAGCCGGTGGATACGGTCGTCGAAGTATGCACGGCGATTTCCCTGAACCCGGACCGGCGATTCACCGTCTATCACTGTTGCGACCCGGAGCCGCCGTATGAGGATCTGGAAGTGGCGGAGTTCGGGTTCTACTGGAAGGAAGTCCCGTATCGATCCTTCAGGCGTTCGTGTCAGGCTGTCGGCGAGGAATCTCCGCTGCATGGGCAGTGGGTGCTGTTCGACCATTTCGCGCCCTACTGGTTCAGCGAGGACAAGACCCGCCGTACGCTGCCGGTCAGCGATCGTGCCATTCGGGAGGACTGCCCGCGTCCGATCAAATGGCCGGCATTGCTGGTCCGGCACGCGCGCTCATACGACTGGCTCAGGCGTAATGAGGACAAATGGCCCCATTCCATCCCGCATGCCCGCCTGGATTTCGACGGTCTGGTCGCTCAGGCCGAGACGTACGCCCGGCGCATGGGCGTCCCCTTCGAAGAGACCTATCCCGCATGGAATCTGGAGGGGCTCAAGCAACTGATCGAAGCGCTGAAATCGCCGGAGGCCGGGTTGCGGAGGACGTCGATCAGTCACGTCATCTATGGGTTGACCCGCGCTCTCCGCAACAACGCGATGCTCGCGTGGGAGCGTCAGCAGCACCCCGAAATCGAACGCCAGGCGATCGAGCGGCCCGTCTTCGTCGCCGGCATCAACAGGACCGGCACGACATTTCTACATCGCCTTCTGTCGCGCGATCCGCGGTTCTGGGCGTTGCGCCGCTACGAGTTGACCGAGCCGGTCCTGTCCTCGGGCGAATACGGCACCGTCGCGTGGACTACAGAGGATCCCCGCCGGGTCTATGCGGAAGAAGTGTTGAACGCGACCGGGGCCGTCGACGCGCTTGCCGGGCTCCACCGCGTCGATATGAGCGAGCCGGAGGAGGACTTCATGCTCCTTTGGCTCGCCTTCAGGACCTGGGCCTTGACCATCGCGCACTACGTGCCGGCGTATGCGCGCTGGCTGGCCGCAGCCGGATCCCGCGAGGTCTACGCGCATCACCGATACGTCATGCAGAACTTTACCTGGCAGCACCGGCAGCGTGAGCCGAAAGGGCAGCGGCACTGGCTGCTCAAGGCGCCCTTCCACCTCAGGCAACTGGAAGCGCTGCTCCAGGCCTATCCCGATGCGGTCTTCATCCAGACCCATCGCGACCCCGTGCAGGTCATGGCGTCATGGAACAGCCTGGCGGAACGGCTTCGCGGCTTTGCCACGGAGCCGCGCCCCCCGATCGAAACCGGCGCCGAGCAGCTGGCGTTCATGAGCGGCATGCTCAACGACGCCATGCGGTTCCGCGCCTCCAATCCCGCGCTCGAAGAGCGCTGGGTCGACGTTCGCTATACCGATCTGGTCGACGACCCGATGGGCGTCGTGAACGACATCTACGAACGCCACGATTGGCCGCTGGAATCGGGCGCCGCCGCCGCCATGCGGGAGTGGCTCGAGATTCAGGAAGAGCAGCGCCGTCAAGAACCGCCGCACGAGTACAGGCTGGAGGACTACGGTCTCACGCCAGAAACCGTCAACGAGGCGTTCGCGCCTTATCGGGACTTTGTCGCCACGCGCGGGTTCCAATGAACGTGCATGGGTTCGGCGACGCTTAGGAAACCGGCGCAAGTTGGGCGAAGCCATCCGTCGGAGCGGCCACCGCACGTCGAAAGGATTGCAGTGCATCGGCCAGCCCATCCCCCTGGTACCGGAACTCATCGGAGATGGATTGGTATAGCGACTGGGCCCGTTCAAGAGACGTCTGGCTGCGGGTCCGGATCTCGTCTTCCGAAACGCGGCCCGAAACCGCCTCCTGAAACGTCTCCAGCTCGCTTCTCAGGGTAAGCGTCCGGCGTGACCGCCCCTGCGTGGTCAGTCGGCGGCTTCCCGATCTTCTGCGGGCGCGGTGTTCCACGGCAGCAGATCGTCGATGCGGTTGATCCTGTAGTCGGGGATGCGTTCGAGGACCTGAGCAAGCCAGGCCTGCGGATCGACATCGTTGAGCCTGGCGGTCTCGATCAGGGTGTAGGCGATGGCGGCGGCCCTGCCGCCGCTGGCCGAGCCCATGAAGAGATAGTTCTTGCGGCCGAGCGCGATCGGCCTCATTGCGCGTTCGGCGGGGTTGTTGTCGATCTCGAGGAAGCCGTGCTCGAGATAGGGTCGAAGGCGCTTCATCCGGGTCAGGGCATGACGGATCGCCGCTGCCAGCGGGGTCTTGGCGGAGATTCTGGGCAGCTGCGATTGCAGCCACCGCTCCAGCTCGTCGAGGCACGGCGCGGCCTTGGCCTGGCGGATGGCCGCGCGGTTATCGGGCGGCTGCCCGCGGGCCTCCTTCTCGATAGCGTAGAGGGCGGCGATCCGTTCCAGCGCCTCGGCGGCGATCGCCGAGCCCTGGGCGGCATGGACGTCGAAGAACTTGCGTCGCACATGCGCCAGACAGGCCACCTCGCGGACCGGCCCGGCGCGCGCCAGCGCACCGAACCCGGCATAGCCGTCCGAGTGCATCCAGCCGGCGAAGCCTTCAAGATGCGCCTTCGGATGCGCCGCCTTGCGGTCGGCCGAGAAGCGGTACCAGGCCGCCGGCGGCGCCTCGCCAGCCCAGGGCCGCTCGTCCCGCACGTAGGTCCAGGCCCGGCCGGTCGCCGTTTTGCCGGTTCCCGGCGCCAGCAGCTTGACCGGGGTGTCGTCGGCGAACAGGGCTTGTCCTTCCAGCACATGGCGCCCGATCGCATCGGCCAGGGGCTCCAGCAGCGCCGTCGCCTTGCCGACCCAGCCGGCGAGCGTCGAGCGGTCGAGCTCGACGCCGTCGCGGGCGAAGATGCGGGACTGGCGGTAGAGCGGCAGGTGATCGCAATACTTCGAGACCAGCACATGCGCCAGAAGGCCGGGGCCCGGTCGGCCGCGCTCGATCGGTCGCGGCGGCAGCGGCGCCTGGTGGAACTTCTCGCAGCCGCCGCAGGCCAGGCGCGGACGGACGATGCGCTTCACCACGAAGCGGCCGGGGATGTACTCCAGCTCCTCCGTCACATCCTCGCCGAGCCGCTTGAGACGGCCGCCGCAGTCCGCGCAGCGCTCGCCCGGCGCGAGAACCGTCTCCTCGCGCGGCAGGTGGTCCGGCAGGGGACGGCGCTTCGGCTGCTTCTTCGTGGCGGGCGTCGGCTCGGTCGGCGCCTCGGCCGCCCGCGCGATCTCCTCGTCCTCCAGCCCGAGCTCAAGCTGGTCGAGGGCCTCCGAGGTGACGCCGAAGCGCTGCCGCCGCAGACCCGCAAGCTGGTGCCTGAGCTTCTCGATCAACAGATCGCGGTTGCGCAGCTCGGCGTCCCGTGCCGCCAGTTCGGCCCGCGAGGCCAGCACCATCGCCTTCAACGCGGCGATGTCGTCGGGCAGGGAATGGGCCGCTTCGAGCATGGCCGCATCCTACCCGAAGGGGCCGACAAAGGGAAGCCCGAATGACAGTCAACCCATTGTTTATAAACGGTGAATCAGCCCGCGGCCAGCGGTCTCCAGGTGCGAACCGGCGCCCGCCAGTCGATCCCCTCAAGCAGCATCGACAGCTGCGCCGGCGTCACCGACACCTTCCCTTCCGATGCCGACGGCCACACGAAGCGGCCGCGCTCCAGACGCTTCGAGAACAGGCACGCACCCTGGCCGTCCCACCAGATCATCTTGATCAGGTCGCCCCGGCGGCCGCGGTAGATGAAGAGATGGCCGCAATGCGGATCCGCCTTCAATACCCGCTCCGCCTGCGCCGCGAGACCGGGGAACCCCTTGCGCATGTCGGTCACGCCGCAGGCCAGCCATACCCGGGTCGAGGAGGGAACCGGGATCATCCGCCAAGCGCCCGCACCACCCGGCACAGCGCGTCCGCGTCGAACGACCCGAACGCGCTCACCCGGTGGCCGTTCGACAACGCGATCTCGATCCGACCGTCCGATGCCGCGGCCGGCTCCAACGGCGGCGCATCGGGCACCACCTCCACCGGCAGGAAGGACGGCGCCTCCCCGGCATCGGCCGCCGGCCTGTAACGGGGATCGCGCCGCCAGGTGAAGATCAGGTTGGCGTTGACGTCATAGCGGCGCGCCACAACCGACACCGAGACACCGGGAGCGTAGCTCTGCGCCACGATCCGGCGCTTCTCGTCGTCCGACCAGAACCGGCGTACCCGACGTGGCACCGCAGCCCCCTAAGATAGTGTCCATTAGCCGATAATGGACACTATCGACCTCTGGAACCTCACCACAGACTGCGGCTCCAAGCCGTCTCGCCACAAGGGCGGTCACGCCAGACGCTTACTTCTCAGGAAGCCCAGAAAGTCATGAATTGCGATCTGCTGACGGGTGATCTTTGAGGTGGCGTCGCAAAATCGGACAGGTCGTCAAGGTGTATTCCGCCGTGTGACGGAGGAATGCGGATGAGCAAGCGACGCAGGTTTTCGGGGGAGCTGAAGGCGAAGATAGCCTTGGAGGCGCTACGGGGTGATCGGACGCTTCAGGAGATTGCCTCGAAGCACCAGGTGCATCCGAACCAGGTGGGTGTGTGGAAGCGCCAGGCGATGGAGGGTCTGGGGGAGGTCTTTTCCGGTGGAGGTGAGCGCCGGGCGCGGGATCACGAGAGCGAGGTCCGGGCTCTTCACGCCAAGATCGGGGAGTTGATCGTAGAGCGTGATTTTTTGTCACGCGGGTCCGGTCGCTGAGCCGGTCCGGGAGACGGGCGATGGTTGTGCGGGGCCACCCGTCGTTGAGCCTGACCCGGCAATGCCGTCTGCTGTCGATCGGGCGCTCGTCGCTCTATGACCGGCCGAAGGGGGAGAGCGCGGAGACGCTGGCTCTGATGCGCCGGATCGACGCGCTGTTCCTCAAGTATCCGTTCTACGGCGCCCGCCAGATGGTTCGGCATCTGCGCCGCGAGGGGGTGCGGATCGGGCGGCGGCGGGCCGCTCGCCTGATGCGCCTGCTTGGTCTTCAGGCGGTCTATCGGGCGCCGCGGACCAGTGCGCCGCACCTCGGGCACCGGGTTTATCCATATCTGCTGCGGGGTCTGGCGATCGAGCGGCCGAACCATGTGTGGTGCGCCGACATCACCTACATCCCGGTGCGGCGCGGCTTCCTCTACCTGGTGGCGATCATGGACTGGGCGAGCCGCTGCGTCCTGGCCTGGCGGCTGTCGAACACGCTGGACGCGGGGTTCTGTGTCGAGGCTCTCGACGAAGCCCTGGCGCGCCATGGCACCCCGCAGATCTTCAACACCGACCAGGGCAGCCAGTTCACCGGCTTCGCCTTCACCGCGCGCCTGCGGGAGGCCGGTATCCGCATCTCGATGGACGGCCGCGGCCGGTGCATGGACAACATCTTCATCGAGCGGCTGTGGCGCTCGCTCAAATACGAGGCGGTCTACCTGCACGAGATCGCCGACGGCTTCGCAGCCCGGCGCGTCATCGGCCAGTGGATCGGCTTCTACAACACCGAGAGACCGCACTCGGCACTCGGCGGGCGGACGCCGGCCGAGGCCTACCGGGGCGACACGCCTGTGGATATGATGGACAAGCCGCTTCGCGCCTTGACCACATACCCACAGGCGCAACAGCAGCAGCAGAAAGATCGATCCAAGAGGATTCTGGCGGCACAAACTTCAACCGGAATACACCTTGAAAACGCCGTCAGCCTGTCCGACAAACCGACGCCACCTCACTTTTCGAAGTGATACCCCATCGCCGCAAGGTAGATCGCGTCGGGAAGCATGGCGGGATAGTCCTTGGAGACCTTGGCGATGAACTTCGTATAGGCGGGGAGCTGCGGGGCGGAGAGACGACGGCGAACGACCATGAAGGCCGCATCGATCTCGGTCCTGCTCTTGGGCTTTCGAAGATGCCGGACGGGCTTGAGGTGCCTGAACAGGGTCAGGCAGCGGGTGAAGTAGTTTTCGAGGGTCGGGTCGTAGAGCGTGGCGATTACCCGCTTGTATCCGTCGATCAATGGTAAGCGTCTGGCGTGACCGCCCTTGTGGCGAGACGGCTTGGAGCCGCAGTCTCTGGTGAGGTTCCAGAGGTCGATAGTGTCCATTATCGGCTAATGGACACTATCTTAGGGGGCTGCGGTGCCACGTCGGGTACGCCGGTTCTGGTCGGACGACGAGAAGCGCCGGATCGTGGCGCAGAGCTACGCTCGGATCGTGTCCCGAGCCGTGGTGTAAGAGCCTGGCGGCCGTCGCGGTATCCGGCGGGTAGGGCCGGTAGGCTCAGGCTGCCACGGCGGGCAGCTTGACGGTTGCATTGTCGCTCACGGGAGCGATCGATTCCAGCGTCATGTATCTGGCCCTCTGGACGGCCCATTCGTCGTTCTGCTCGAGCAGGATGGCGCCGATCAGCCGTGTTATGGCGTCCTCGTTGGGGAAGATGCCGACGGTGTTGGTACGCCGCTTGATCTCGCCATGGAGTCGTTCGAGCGGGTTTGTCGAGTGCAGCTTGGGGCGATGCGCGGCCGGGAAGGTCATGTAGGCGAGAACGTCGTGCTCGGCCTCGTCCATGAGAGCGGCGAGCTTCGGCGCCTTGGCCCTGAGCTGGTCGGCGACCTGGCGCCACTGGGCGGAGGCGCTGTCTGCATCCTCCTGGGCGAAGGCGGTGGTGACGAAGTCGGACACGACGCGCCGGCCCTGCTTGCCGGCATGGGCGAGCAGGGTGCGCATGAAGTGGACGCGGCAGCGCTGCCATGTGGCGCCGAGGACGCGCGTTGCAGCCGCCTTCAGGCCCTTGTGGTCATCGGAGACGACCAGCTTGACGCCGCGCAGGCCGCGGCGGGCCAGGGAGCGCAGGAAGGAGGTCCAGAAGGTCTCGGCCTCGGACGCGCCGATCGCCATGCCGAGCACCTCGCGGCGGCCCTGGTCGTTGACCGCCACCGCGATCGTGACCGCGACCGAGACGACGCGCCCGGCCTCGCGCATCTTCACATAGGTCGCGTCCAGCCACAGATACGGCCAGTCGCCCTCCAGCGGGCGGTCGAGGAAGTCGCGGATCTTGCCGTCGATCTCACCGCACAGCCGCGACACCTGGCTCTTCGAGATGCCCGACATGCCCATGGCCTGCACCAGGTCGTCCACCGAGCGGGTCGACACGCCCTTGATGTAGGCCTCCTGGATCACCGCCGTCAGCGCCTTCTCCGCCATGCGACGCGGCTCCAGGAAGCCCGGGAAGTAGCTCCCCTTGCGCAGCTTCGGGATCTTCAGCTCCACCGTGCCCGCGCGCGTCTCCCAGACCCGGTCCCGGTAGCCGTTGCGATGGGTGAGCCGGTCCGGCGAACGCTCGCCGTGTGCGGCTCCCTGAGGTGGCGTCGGTTTGTCGGACAGGCTGACGGCGTTTTCAAGGTGTATTCCGGTTGAAGTTTGTGCCGCCAGAATCCTCTTGGATCGATCTTTCTGCTGCTGCTGTTGCGCCTGTGGGTATGTGGTCAAGGCGCGAAGCGGCTTGTCCATCATATCCACAGGCGTGTCGCCCCGGTAGGCCTCGGCCGGCGTCCGCCCGCCGAGTGCCGAGTGCGGTCTCTCGGTGTTGTAGAAGCCGATCCACTGGCCGATGACGCGCCGGGCTGCGAAGCCGTCGGCGATCTCGTGCAGGTAGACCGCCTCGTATTTGAGCGAGCGCCACAGCCGCTCGATGAAGATGTTGTCCATGCACCGGCCGCGGCCGTCCATCGAGATGCGGATACCGGCCTCCCGCAGGCGCGCGGTGAAGGCGAAGCCGGTGAACTGGCTGCCCTGGTCGGTGTTGAAGATCTGCGGGGTGCCATGGCGCGCCAGGGCTTCGTCGAGAGCCTCGACACAGAACCCCGCGTCCAGCGTGTTCGACAGCCGCCAGGCCAGGACGCAGCGGCTCGCCCAGTCCATGATCGCCACCAGGTAGAGGAAGCCGCGCCGCACCGGGATGTAGGTGATGTCGGCGCACCACACATGGTTCGGCCGCTCGATCGCCAGACCCCGCAGCAGATATGGATAAACCCGGTGCCCGAGGTGCGGCGCACTGGTCCGCGGCGCCCGATAGACCGCCTGAAGACCAAGCAGGCGCATCAGGCGAGCGGCCCGCCGCCGCCCGATCCGCACCCCCTCGCGGCGCAGATGCCGAACCATCTGGCGGGCGCCGTAGAACGGATACTTGAGGAACAGCGCGTCGATCCGGCGCATCAGAGCCAGCGTCTCCGCGCTCTCCCCCTTCGGCCGGTCATAGAGCGACGAGCGCCCGATCGACAGCAGACGGCATTGCCGGGTCAGGCTCAACGACGGGTGGCCCCGCACAACCATCGCCCGTCTCCCGGACCGGCTCAGCGACCGGACCCGCGTGACAAAAAATCACGCTCTACGATCAACTCCCCGATCTTGGCGTGAAGAGCCCGGACCTCGCTCTCGTGATCCCGCGCCCGGCGCTCACCTCCACCGGAAAAGACCTCCCCCAGACCCTCCATCGCCTGGCGCTTCCACACACCCACCTGGTTCGGATGCACCTGGTGCTTCGAGGCAATCTCCTGAAGCGTCCGATCACCCCGTAGCGCCTCCAAGGCTATCTTCGCCTTCAGCTCCCCCGAAAACCTGCGTCGCTTGCTCATCCGCATTCCTCCGTCACACGGCGGAATACACCTTGACGACCTGTCCGATTTTACGACGCCACCTCACCCGCAAGGCCCTCCACCTCAAGCGCCATCAAACGCTCGGCCGTGAACCCGATCATCTCGCGAAGCAGATCGGCGTCCGAACTCTTCTCCAAAAGCGCCTGCAGGGTCATCATGTCCTTGGTGGTCATCGTGGTACTCCTCCGGTCGGATGGACTGTAGAAGCCCAACCCTAACCGGCACCGCGATGGCCATCCGCTATGGATAAGTGGCCCGCCGCCGCCAGACGCCACACGGTCGCGGCGGCGGGCCACTTACCCACAGCTACCGATGCTGGCTCCTGCTCCTACACCACGCCTGGGGGCACGACCTGCTCGTACGGCTCGACGCCGGTCAGGCGGTCGTCGGGCTGACTATTGCGGCGGTCATGGTCTTCACTGGCTGGCGCATCCATCGGCTATGGCGAAAGTACCAACGGCTGCTTCTTGAGTTGGCGGCGGCGGAATCGGCGAAACTGTCCGACGATCCGAAAGAGGTCGAACGCGCCGAACGGATCTTGCGCGAGCGCCGCATGATGCACGCCGCCGAAATGACCCTGATGAGCGGCTTCGTCCTGGGGGGTGCGGCCAGCGATCTCGCGCCGATGGAGCATGGCGTGGGGGCGGCGGGCGGCCACGACGCCGGTGGATTTGGAGGCGTCGATATGGGCGGTGGCTTTGGAGGTGGCGAGGGTTGAACGGAAACGCCCCGGCCTTCAATTGACTCGTCCGAGCGGCGGCTTCTACGCTCGATCCGGCATTCATCCAGCGGGGCGGTGCGTCTCTCGCCTCCCCGGAACGCAGGCGAACAATGACTCCGCAGCAAATCGCCGAGACGCTCGGGCGCTTCCCCACCGCGACAATCTATGAGGCGGCAGGGAAACGCGGCGACATGTCGCCTGATATTCGCCCTGTCGTGCCCGCCGCAAGGCTTTCCGGGATCGCCTATACGGTGAAGACGTTTCCCAGCGACACGACTGGCGTGGTTCGCGCTCTGGACGATGCGCCGCCTGGTTCGGTGCTGGTGATAGATGCCGGCGGGACCGATCGCGCAGCGGTGTGGGGCGGCACGTCCTCTCTGGTGTGCAGCTTGCGCGGTCTGGCCGGGTGCGTGACCAACGGCTGCGTACGCGATGTGGACGATCTGATCGCCACGGGCGTCGCCGTCTATGCGGCCGGCGTGGCGGCGCGCGGAACGGTCAAGAATCACGAAGGCTGGCGCGGTATTCCCGTGTCTGTCGGAGGGGTGGCTGTCTCGCCGGGCGACTATGTCGTGGGCGACGGCGACGGCATCGTGGTCGTGCCCTCGGCCGAGGGCGCGGAGGTGTGCGATCGCGCGCGCGATCAGCGGCGGATCGAGCGCGAGCGCGATTCGCGGGTCCGCAAGGGCGAGTCGTTGGCAAGCGTTCTCGGCCTCGCGGTGCCGGAGTAGCGGCGGATGGGCAAGACGATCACGGAAAAGATACTGTCGCGGGTCACGGGGGCCGATGTCTCGGCCGGCGACATCGTGTACCCGGAGCCCGAGCTGATCACCATCCATGACTGGTATGTCGTCAATTTCGACAGGGCGCTGGCCGAGCTCGGCGTCGATCGGCTCTTCGATGCCGACAAGGTTCTCATCTGTACCGACCACGAGCCCGTCGCGGTCAGCCCGCAGGCGACGGAACGGCAGAAGAAGGTCCGCGAAATCGTCGCGAAATACGGTATCACGCACTTCTTCGACGCCGGAAGGGGCGGACACGGGCACGTGTTCCCGGTCGAGATGGGGTTCGTCAGGCCCGGCATGTTCGTCGAAGCCTACGACGTGCATGTGACCAATTTCGGCGCCGTGGGAGCGCTCGCGATTCCGCTGCTGATCGAGATCACCGAGGTTCTGGCGTGCGGGTCGGCATGGCTGCGCACGCCGGAAACGGTGCGCGTCGACCTGACCGGCAAGCTGTCCCCGGGTACCGGCATTCGCGATGTAGCGCAAAAGCTGATCCGCGACCTCGGCGCCGAGCGGGTCGACTATTCGGTCGTCGAATATGGCGGACCCGCGCTTGCATCGATCGACATCGCGGGCCGGCACACGCTGTGCAACACCCCGATCGACATCGGCGCCAAGTCGGTCCTGGTCGAGCCCGACGGGGCAACGCTCGATTACCTGTCCGGCCGGGTCGACGGTCCGATGGAGCCGGTCGTCTCCGACCCCGATGCCGCCTTCCGCGAAGTCGTCGCCTATGACCTCGACGTGATCGAACCGCAGGTCGCCGTGCCGCCTACGCCGGACTGCGTGGTGGGCGTCTCCGAGGTCGCCGGCCGGGCGGTGGACCACGCGTTCATCGGCTCCTGCGCCGCGGCCAACCTGGCCGATCTGCGCGCCGCGGCGGAGATCCTTTCGGGCAACAGGGTTCATTCCCGGGTGCGCTTCATCGTCACGCCGGGCACGCAGGAGGTCATGGCGGAGGCCGAGTCCGAAGGGCTGCTCCGCCTGTTCGTCGAGGCCGGCGCGATGATCACCCAGCCGGGCTGCGGCCCCTGCGCGGGGGGGCGCATCGGCGGCGTTACCGACGGCGAGGCGTCGATCAACACGGGGACGCGCAACGACTACGGGCGACTCGGCTCGCCCAAGGCAGAAATCTACCTCGCCAGCGCGGCGACGGTGGCGGCGTCGGCGGTAACCGGACAGATTACCGACCCCAGGGACCTGCTCGGCTGAAGGGTGGGTACCGGTTCGGAGACGACGAGGTGAACTGGATCTACAAGGGCAAGTGCTGGAAGTTCGGCGACAATCTCGGCATCGACGGGGATGTCATGCCGCTCCGCTTCGCGATAGAGCGGGAGCTGGACCCGGCCATACTCCGCGACTGGCTGATGACCGGGATCGATCCCGATTTCCCGCGCAAGGTATCGCCGGGCGACATCGTCGTGGCCGGCAAGCGTTTCGGTCAGGGGAACCCGCATATCCAGGGATTTCTCGGTCTTGTCGGGCACGGGCTCGGGCTGGTTGCCGAGAGCATCCCGCGGGGCAGCTTCCGAAACGCCATAAACGCCGGGCTGCCCTTCCTGTTCGGCTGCACGGACGTGACGGGCGATGTCGAGACCGGCGACGATCTCGAGGTCGATTTCAGGACGGGAGAGTTCAACAACCTGACCCGCAACCTGTCGCGGTGTTTCCGGCCGCTCGACGCGCGTCTTCAGTCCATTATCGAGGCCGGCGGCTGGCGTCCGAACCTGGAACGACGCCTCGCGCGGCTGCGGGCCGGCGGGTAAGCGGCGGCGTGACGGAACCGCGCGCGGACGGCGAATCCGCCTATCGCATCGGCATCGATGTCGGCGGCACCTTCACCGATGTCGTCCTGATCGACAATTCCACCGGAGAGATTTCTGTCGCCAAGCTGCTCAACCGGCACGACGACCGGGCGGAAACCGTGGTGGAAGGAATCGAACGCCTCCTCGACCGGGCCGGGGTGGCTGCCGAAGAGCTCGGCTGGATCAGCCACGGCACGACGATCGCCACAAACGCGGTGATCGAGCGCAAGGGCGCGAAGACTGCCCTGATTACCAACCGGAACTTCAGGGACATCCTCGAAATCGGCCGGTTCGCGCGGCCCGCGGAGCTGATTTACCGGATTCACGAAGACAAACCCGCCCCCCTTGTGCCGCGCCATCTGCGCCTTGGCGTGGCGTGCCGTATCGACCGTCACGGGGCGATAGTCACCGAGCTCGACGAGGCGGACCTCGAGCGCGCCATCGCGGTCATCGCCGAAGAGCGGGTCGAAAGCGTCGCCGTGTGCTTTCTGTTTTCGTTCCTCAACCCGGCGCACGAGGAACGGGTGCGGGAACGCCTGGATGCCGCGCTTCCCCATGTCGACGTCGCGCTTTCGTGCGAAATCCTGCGCGAGTTCCGCGAGTTTCCGCGAACCTCGACCACCGTTTTCGCCGCTTACGTGGCGCCGGTGCTCAGGGACTATGTCTCCGGGCTGACCGGCCGGTTGGCGGATGGCGGCATCGCCTGCCCGCTCTATGTCTTCCAGTCGAGCGGCGGGGTGGCCACCCCCGAAATCGTCATGCGCAACCCGGCGCTGACCATGCTGTCCGGGCCCGCGGGTGCGGTGGTCGGTGCGGCCCGGCTTTGCGGCCAAGCCGGCTATCGCGACCTCATCACCATGGATATCGGCGGCACCTCGCTCGATACATGCCTGGTTCGGGGCTCGGTCGCGGAGGCGACGACCGCGCGCGAAATCGACATGTTTCCTCTCGCGATCCCGATGCTCGACGTTCACACCATCGGCGCAGGCGGCGGCAGTATCGTGCGTGTCGACGATGTCGGCAGGGTCAAGGTGGGACCGGAGAGCATGGGCGCCCGGCCGGGCCCGGCCTGCTACGGCCTTGGCGGAGATAGGGCCACACTGACAGATATCAACGTGCTGATGGGATTGATCGATGCGGACGGTTTCGCCGGCGGCGAAGTGCCGCTCGACCGCGCGCGCGCGGAAGAGGTCGTCGGCCGGCAGATCGCGGAGCCGCTCGACGTCGATCTCGCTGCGGCCGCGGCCGGCGTCTACCGCGTCGCCACCAATCAGATCGCGGAAGCGATCGGGACGGTGACGATCGAACGGGGCAGCGATCCGCGCGATTTCGCCCTGGTGGCGTTCGGCGGCGGCGGACCGCTGCATGCCGCCGCGGTTGCCCGCGAGCTCGGAATCGGCCGCGTGATCGTACCGCTTCATCCCGGCCTGTTCTCCGCGCGGGGCATCGCGAACGCGGACTTCGGCCACGATTACATCCAGTCGGTCGTGCGGCCGCTCGCGGAAATCCGCGTCGACGATGCCATCGCGATCGCGGACGCATTGACGCGGCGTGCGGTTGCCGATCTCGACGCGGAGGACATCGCCGAAGACCGGCGGGAGCTGTCGCTTGCCTTCGATCTGCGTTATGTCGGACAGACCAGCGAGATCGCCGTATCGCTGCCGGGCGGCCTCGATTCGCTTGCCGGGGGCTTCGGGGTTGTCGAGGAAAGATTCCACGATCTGCACGAGCGGCTCTACAGCTATCGGGTTCCCGGCGAGCCGATCGAGCTGGTCAACGTGCGGCTGCACGCGGTGGGAAGGGTCGCAAGACTACCGCTGCCGGCGGTGGAGAGATCGGCGGCACGGCCGGAACCCGCAGGCGAACGGCGGGTGCTGCTGCCCGACGGAACCGGCGCCCGCCCTGTCGCCGTCTACCGGCGCGACCGGCTTGCACCCGGCGCTTCGTGGGCGGGGCCAGCGATTGTCGAGGAGCCTTCGTCGACAACGCTGATCCTGGACGGGATGACCGCGACGGTGGACGCCTACGGCAACATGATCCTCCTCCTCGGCGGCACGGAGGAGACGCCGTGACGGTCGATGCCTTTACGCTCGCCGTGGTCCACGGCTCGCTGATCGCCATCGCGCGGGACATGAAGATCATGACCATGCGCACCGCGTATACCCAGCTCTGGAAGGAGCAGGGGGACCTCTCCTGCTGCCTGATGAACGGCGACGGCGAGATCATCGCCCAGGACCCCAACGGCTTTCCCATCCACGTGACCACGATGCCACTGCAATTGCAGGGCGCGGTGGCAGCGATCGGCCGCGAGAACCTGCAGCCCGGCGACGTGCTGGCCACCAACGATCCGTTCATCGGCGGCACCCACCTGCCCGACGTGCTGATCGCGCGGCCGGTGTTCCACGAGGGCACGCTCTACGCCTATGCATGCAATCGCGGCCACTGGGCGGATATCGGCGGGATGGGACCAGGCAGCTACTCACCGGCGACCTCCGACATCCACCAGGAAGGCGTCTTCATCCCGCCGGTCAAACTGTTCGAGGCGGGCCGGCCCAACCCCGGCGTGCTCGAGATGATCATGTCGAACATCCGCAACCGGTCGGTCGGGCTCGGCGATCTGCGCGCGCAATACGCCTCCTGCGAAACCGCCGAGCGGCGTCTGGCCGGACTGGTCGCGCGCTACGGTTCGGAAACGCTGGAGACGGCGATGACCGAGATCGTCGCGCGCTCGGAACGGATGACGCGGGCGCGTATCGCCGATTTTCCCGACGGGGACTACCATGCCCGCGACTGCCTCGACGGCGATGGACGCACGGACGCAAAAGCCTGGATCGATGTGAGGATACGGATTCGCGGCAGCGACATCGTGGCCGACCTGACCGGCAGCAGCGACCAGTCTTCCGGCGGGATGAACTGCTCTCATTCGGCCGCGGCATCCGCCGTGCAATACGCGATCAAGTCGATCACCGACCCGGAAAACCCGCCCAACGCCGGAAGCTACAGGCCGATCGCCGTCAAGACCCGGCCCGGTTCGCTGGTCGATGCGCAAAAGCCGGGCTCCATGGTGGGGTTCGGCGAGGTCTGCTACCGCGTACTCGACACCACAATGGCCGCGATCGCCGAAGCCGTCGGTGACCGCGGGATCGCCAGCGGCTCGGGATCGACGGGCACGGTCGTGGTCGCCGGGCGCCGGGAGCGGGAGGATGGCGAGGACTATTTCACCACGCTGGAACTCTCATCCGGCGCGTATGGCGCGCGCGCCGCGCGGGACGGAATCCACGCCATCCGCTACGGGCCGGGCAATGCGGGCCACATCCCGATCGAAGCCGATGAGATCGAGAACCCTCTGTTCTTCGAAACATACGAAATCGTGCCCGATACGGGCGGGGCGGGCCGGTTCCGGGGCGGCAACGGCTTCGTCCGCGCGTTCCGCGTCGAAACCGGCCGCGCCCAGCTCTGCCTCTGCGCGGACCGCCACGAGACGCCGCCGCCCGGCCTGTTCGGCGGGCAGCCCGGAACGACGGCCCGCTACGTTCTCGATCCCGGTACTGCGGAGGAACGGGTCCTGCCCAGCAAGACGCCCTATATCGACCTCGAAGCGGGCACGGCGGTGCACCTGCAATCGGCCGGCGGCGGCGGCTATGGAGACCCGAGGGAGCGCGACCCGGCGCTGATCGCCGAGGACCTCAGAAACGGCTACGTCACCGAAGCCGGGGCGCAAGCGGCGTACGGCTTTCGCGCAAGGCGGGAAGAATAGAGGTCAACGGGGCGGCCGCCTTGCCGGACGGCTTCCCCGCGGGTAAGCACGCGGGAGAATACGACAGGAGGGCGCGCGATGCCGCATGTCACGGCCGATGACGGGGTCAGGCTTTACTACGAGGAAGCCGGCGCGGGCCGGCCGATCGTGTTCGTCCACGAGTTCGCCGGCGACCACCGGTCCTGGGAGCCCCAGATCCGCTATTTTTCCCGCACCCATCGCTGCATCGTCTTCAGCGCGCGCGGCTACCCGCCCTCCGATGTGCCGGAGGACCCGGAGATGTACAGCCAGGACCGCGCGCGCGACGACATCCTCTCGGTGCTCGACGGACTCGGGATCGAGAAGGCGCACATCAACGGCCTGTCGATGGGTGGGTTCGCGACGCTCCATTTCGGCCTCCAATATCCCGAACGCGCCCTGTCGCTGGTCGTCGCCGGCTGCGGCTATGGTGCCAAGGCCGACGCGCGCGAGCGGTTCTACCGGGAGACCACCGAAGCCGCGCAGCGGATGGAAGACGAAACCATGGCGGTGTTCGGCAAGGTCTATGCGCTGGGTCCGACCCGGGTTCAGTTCCAGAACAAGGACCCGCGCGGCTGGCAGGAATTCACCGACCGGCTCTGCGAGCATTCCAGCCTCGGTTCGGCCAATACCATGCGCGGCGTCCAGCGCAGGCGGCCGTCGCTGTTCGATCTGGAGGACAGGATGCGCGCGCTGACCGTCCCGACCCTGGTGGTGAACGGCGACGAGGACGACCCGTGCCTCGATGCCGGGCTGTTCATGAAGCGCACCATCGCCTCGTCCGCGCTGGTCCTGCTGCCGCGCACGGGGCATTTGTGCAGTCTCGAGGAGCCTGCGCTCTACAACCAGGTCTGCGGCGACTTCATGGCGCGGGTCGAAGCCGGGCGCTGGGAGATGCGCGATCCGCGTTCGATGACCGACGCGATCATCACAACGAAGGAGACGTAGCCGGCTCAGGCGACGTGCAGGCGGGCGCGGTCGCCGGGCCAGCCGACGGTCACCGCTCGGCCGGGTTCCAATTCGCCGTCGCTCGCCTCGCCCGAAATGACTCGCGCGACGATCTCGGTGCCGTCGGGCAGGCGCACCAGGTGCGAGACGGTGAGCCCCAGATAGATCGCCTCCACATAGGTCGCCGGCATGGTCTGCCATGCGGTGTCGGGCTCCCCGTCGACGATGCGCAACAGCTCGGAGCGCACCGAGACGGCCACGTCGTCGCCCGTCGCGGCGGCGACGCCGTACGATGCGACATCCACGCTCGCGAAACCGAGATCGACGGTGACCCGCCCGTCCGAGAGGTCCGCGACGACGCCCGGCAGCACATTGTTGTCGCCGATAAACTCGGCGGTGAACCGCTTCTCCGGCGTCTCGTAGATGTCGCGCGCGGAACCCTCCTCGACCAGCTCCCCGTCGGCGATGATGGCGATGCGGTCGGCCACCGTCAGCGCCTCTTCCTGGTTATGGGTGACGTGGATGAAGGTGATGCCGACCTTTTCCTGGATGCGCTTGAGCTCCAGGCACATGTCCTTGCGCAGCTTGGCGTCGAGCGAGGCGAGCGGTTCGTCGAGCAGCAGGATGTCGCGTTCCAGCACCAGGGACCGGGCGAGCTGCACGCGCTGCTGCTGGCCGCCCGACAGCTCGTGTGGCATGCGCCGGTTGTAGCCCTCCAGCCCGACCATCGCGAGCATCCGTTCGACCTTGTCGCGGATTTCGCCGGGCGGCGCCTTGAGCAGCTTCAGTCCGTAGGAGACGTTGCGCTCCACGTTCATGTGCGGGAACAGCGCGTAGTTCTGGAACACCATCGAGGTGGGGCGTCGGTCCGGCGGCAGGTGGCTCACATCCTGGCCGTGCAGGTAAACGCGGCCCGCGCTCGGCCGCAGGAATCCCCCGATGAGACGCAGCAGCGTCGTCTTGCCGCCGCCGCTCGGTCCCAGAAGCGCGTAGTACCGGCCGCTTTCGATCGAGAAGCTGACCGATTTCAGCGCCTGGACGGGACCGTAATTCTTGCTCAGATCGGCGACCTCGACGGCGATATCGGAAGGATCGGTCATCATGTCAGCTTGACATCACCGGCTGGGCCATGGCGCGCGCCCTGCGCTCCAGCCGTTCGGTGCGCAGCAGGGTAAAGACGATCACCGATCCGATCACCAGCATCGACACGATGCTCATGATCCCCGCCATCGCATAGGACTCGCCCGACATGCCGATATTGAGCATCTGCGCGACCAGCATGTTGGAGAACGTGTCGAACCCGCCCTTGAGCAGCGCCGTCCGCACCGCCTCGTTGAACGACAGGATGGTGACGAAGGCGCAGGAACTGAACACGCCGACGCGAATCTGCGGGAACTCGACCTGCCAGAACGCCTGCCAGGCGGTTGCGCCGCAGGCCCGGGCGGCCTCGGTCTGCTGCACGCGGTAGCGCGACATGGTGATCAGGATGACGATGAACGCGTAGGGGTGGACATAGATGACCTGGCCGATCAGCGCGGTCAGGAAACCCAGGTCGAACCAGCCGTCGAACCAGTAGACGCCGAGGACTTCGTCGAGCCAGACGAAGCCGTTGGCGAGGTTCTTGAAAAAGACCAGCAGGCTCGACCCCATGATGTCGGCGGGCACGAAGAGCGGCGACAACATCAGCGCCACGAAGGCGACCTTGCGCCGGGTGCGCTTGTAGAACTTGGCCGAAAGCAATGCCATCGGAATGGTCGCCACGATGGCCGCGAGCGCCAGATAGACCGTCCATTTGAGCGATACCACCAGAAGCGTGTCGCCGAGCACGACCCGGTACCAGTCGAAGGTGAATTCGTAGATCCGCGCGCCGAAGCCGTGCTGATTGAACGAGATGTAGATGGTGTAGAAGACCGGCATGAGAAGCGCGAACACGACGCCCAGCAGATAGACCCATTTGAGCCGGATGTTCCAGGGGTTGGCGAAGTCGTCGTACATCACCGGCTCAGCTGATCGGTTCCAGGATCTTGGTCAGGTCGAACAGCCGGTGCCCGATGTAAAGCAGGGCCACCAGCGTGACGACCATGATCGTCGAGATCGCCATGGCCAGCGGGAAATCGAGCGCGACGATGGCTTGGTTGGCGATCAGCCCCGCATTGACCGCGCCCGGCCCGCCGAGAAGGGTGGGGACCAGCGCCACGCCCAGCGAATTCACGAAGATGAACACGGCGCCCGCGAATATGCCGGGTGCCGCCAGCGGCAGGATGATGTGGGTGAACAGGCGAACCCGGCCGGTGCCGAGGTCGTCGCAGACTTCGAAGATGTAGTTTTGCACCGCCTCGAGGGCGAGGAAGCCGGCGAAGATCATGAACGGCAGGAAGGACATCACGTCGCCGATGATCACGCCGAGCGGCGAAAACAGGATCGCCGTGATCGGTTCCGAGATGATGCCCATGTCCATCAAGAGCGAATTGATGATCCCGTGCCGCCCGAGCACCGGCCGCATGGCGAACACCCGAACCAGTTCCGAAATCATGAAGGGCAGGATGAACAGGAGGATCACCCGGTGCTGCGCCACCTTGGTGACGCGCCGGCGGATGAATACGGCGATCGGAAACCCGATGGCGAAGGAGATCGCCACCGCGGCGGCGCCGTGCAGCATGGAAAACAGGTAGTTCTCGGCCCGCGCGGAGGTAAAGAAATTGTCGTAGGCGAACAGGGTGAAGCCCGGTTCCATCCAGAACTGGGTGCGCTCGAAGACGCTCCACACCACGGTGAGCGCCATCGGTGCCGCGAAGAACAGCACGAAGAAAACGACCGGGACGTAGAACACCCATCTCTGGATGCCGTCCTCGCCCAGGATTCGGCGCCACCAGACCGGGGGGGCCGGGATAACCCGGCCCCCCCTTGGCTGAGACGGCCCGGGGGCCGTTTCGGAACTCACGGCCGGTCAGGCGGCCTGCAGGCGCGCCCACCAGTCCTGGTAGGCCCGGATGTGGGTCGGGAACACGTTCTGCCACGCATTCCCCTTGGTCGCGAAGCGCGCGGTCTTCCGCGTGAGGATGTCGAGGATGTCCGCCTGGACGCTGGGCGGGAAGTCCGTCGGGTTCGCCTTGATGTACGCGTCGACCCCCACCATCTGCGGCTGGTAGCCGAGCGTCGCCAGCGTCCGCGAGCCGAACCAGGTCGACAGGTAGACATTGGCGAGCTTGTAGTAGAGGTCTTCCGCGCCCCGCTGCTTGCCGCCCTTGGTCAACATGATCATGTTGTTCCAGGTCTGGTGGCCTTCCTTCATCGTGCCGTAACGGAGGTCGGCCTTGTCGCCGGTCTTGCGGTTGGCGATGATCTGGATCGGCTCCCAGCACGACATCAGCAGCACCTCGCCGCTCGCCAGCAGGCCGACGCCGTTCTGGAATCCGTCCCAGAAAGTGCGGAACTGGCCCTTCTTTTTCCAACCGATCAGGAACTCGCAGACCCCCTGGACCTCCTTCGGTGTCATGTCGGACGGGTTGTTGATCTCGATCTTGCCCGACTCCTTGAGATAGATCGCCATGTTGGTCAGCGTCGGCCCAAAATCGTTCTGCAGCGCGACCCGGCCCTTGAACTGGGCATCGAACATCAAGCCCCAGCTATCCGGGTGGGCGCCGATCTGCTTGAAATCGTAGGCCATGGAGTCGGCGTTGGAGATGATCGGGGTCGAATACACCTTGCCCTTGTAGCGCAGCGTGTCCGCGGCAATCCCGCCCTCGCGGTAATGCGGCACGATGTTCTTCCAGTTGGGGATCTTGCTGGTGTCAAGCGGCACGATCGCGCGCTGCGAGGCCAGCGCGTCCTCCATCCCGCCGCCATTATCGGTAACCGCATCGAAGAGCTTGTTGCCGTCGCCCACCACCATCTTCTGAATCGCTTCGTCGGCGCGCGCGCTCTTCGCCGTCGCCGCGATCTTGATTCCGGCCTGGGCTTCCATGGCGCTCCAGTCCTTGGCGCCGACCTTGTGCACGCCCGGGTTGGCCCAGATCTTGAGCGCCTGGCCTTCCGCGGCCGTCGCGCCCGGTATGCGGCCCATGATCGCCGCCGTGCCGAGTGCCGAAGTCCCATACATGAACGCTCGGCGAGTCCACTGCATCTGATTCATCCTGGTTCCTCCCTTTGGATTGAGCCACACACTACCGCTGTGCGTGCAGCGGCCGCGACCCTGCGGGGCGCTGCGCGGCAGGCTGGACGACACACATACCCCGCGCACACGATAGCCGAGAAAGGGGCGAGAGGGTAGGCAATGGCTGAGCATTGTGTGTTGAACGCGGCACTTCGCTATGCGCGAGCCCAAGCCTCCCGACCTGCGACGTGTCTGTCCTGGTCTGCAAAGCAGTGTTCGGAGCCGGTTAGGGTAAGGTGGGCTCGATCACGCCGTGGAATTTCCCTGTCCTGATCGCGATCTGGCACATCGTGCCTGCGGTGCTTTCGGGCAACACCGTCGTCTGCAAGCCCTCGCCGTTCACGCCCCTGTCGACCCTGCGCCTCGTCGAACTGATGAACGAGGTATTGCCCAGGGGGGTGGTCAACTGCGTGACCGGCAAGGACAGGCTGGACGCGGCGATGGCGGCCCATGAAGGCATCGGCAAGATCGTGTTCACCGGTTCCTGCGCCACCGGCCAGAAGATCATGGCGCGCGCGGCGGATACCATGAAACGCCTGACGCTCGAGCTCGGCAGCAAGGGATATTTCTAGGGGATTATATACGAGAGTAACATCCCGTCTGGCGGGACGACGTGGCGGTCGGCCTGTTACTCTCGTATATAATCCCCATACATTACCATTCCAACCGGACCCGCCGGTGGACGCCGGTCACGGTTTTCAGCACGGTTTCGGTCTGCCGGAGACGCTTTCCGTCGTCGGACGACGCGTCGGCCGTCGGCGCACCGGCCCGGCACCTTGGAGACACGGGATGCTTCCGATCACCGGCTATGCCGACCGCTATTCGGTAGCGCCCGGCGAATCCGTCGCGTTCAAGGTTTCCTCGGCCGCGGCGGAGGACTACGAGGCGCACCTGGTGCGCGTCATTTGTGGCGACCCCAACCCGGCCGGGCCCGGCATACGCGAGGAACCTGTCGAGGCTGCCTTTGCCGGTCGATACCCGTCGCGGGTGCAGCCGATCCACAACGGCTCCTGGGCCCGCGTCTCCGAGACCGCACCCCTCGATGCGCTCGAAAGCTTCACGGTAACCGCCACCATCTGGCCGACCCTGCCCGGCCTCTCCCGCCGGCAGGGCCTGGTGTCGCGTGTCGACGACGCCAGCGGAGCGGGCTTTACCCTCGAGATCGACGAGGCGGGCTCGATTGCCGCTACGCTGAGCGACGGCACCGGGACCGTCGTCCTCGGCACCGGAAAGGTGCTGCGCGTCCGCGCCTGGTACCGGGTGTTCCTCAGTTACGACGCGGGCGCGGGCGAGGTCCGCGTCGGACAGCTTGCGCTCGCGCCCGCGATGACGATCGACGATTCGGGCACCGCCGCCGCCCCCGCTTCATTCGGGGGGAGTTGCACCGGGAGCGGCGATCTGGTGTTCGCGGCGCGGGCGGGCTCGCCGCCCGGCGACCACTATAACGGCAAGCTCGAAGCGCCGCGGATTGTGGCGGCCGCTCTCGACCCGGACGCCGCATTCCGCTCCGCGGGAGAAGACCCCGGAACGGGGTCCAGCGACGACGTTATCGCCGCGTGGGACTTCTCGCGCGAGATGTCGTCCGTGCGCATCCTGGACACCGGTCCGCACGCGATGCACGGCGAGACCGTGAACCTGCCGGCGCGCGCGATGAAGGGCTGGCGCTGGACGGGGGAGGAGATGTGCTGGCGCCACGCTCCCGTGCATTACAGCGCGATCCATTTTCACGACGACGACCTCTACGACTGCGGCTGGGAGACCGATTTCGTCTTCGAGGTGCCGGAGAACTTCAGGAGCGGCGTCTACGCGGTGCGCCTCAGCGCCGGCGGCGGCGAGGACATGATCCCCTTCTTCGTGCGCGCCGCGCCGGGCCGGGCGCAATCGAGCGCCTGCGTGCTCATCCCCGTCTTTACCTACACCGTCTACGCCAACTTCGCCCGCGGCAATGTCGACGACGCCTACCGCGCCCAGGCCGCGCGCTGGGGCGCACGCCCGTGGACGCCGGACGAGCATCCCGAATACGGGATCTCGACTTACAACCGCCATAGCGACGGCAGCGGGGTCGCCTATTCCTCGCGGCTTCGCCCGATCCTCAACCAGCGTTCCGGGTTCTGTGCCTACGCGGATCCGCTGGGCGGCTCCTGCCTGCGCCACTTCCCCGCCGACACCCATCTTCTCGCCTGGCTGGATGCGCTCGGCCACGATTTCGACGTCGTCACGGACGAGGATCTCGACGCGGACGGCGTCGCCGCGATCGCGGACTACAAGGTGGTGATGACGGGCTCCCACCCGGAATACCACACGCCGGGCTCGCTGGATGCGCTCACCGAGTACACCGAACGGGGCGGACGCCTGATGTATCTCGGCGGCAACGGCTTCTACTGGCGCGTCGCGGTCAACCCGGAGCTGCCAGGCGCGGTGGAGATCCGCCGCGGCGAGACCGGAATCCGTGCTTGGGCGGCCGAGCCGGGGGAGTACTACAACGCCTTCGACGGAGGCTATGGCGGGCTGTGGCGAAACAGCGGCCGCGCGCCCCAGCGTCTCGTCGGGGTGGGGTTCGTCGCCCAGGGCGACTTTCACGGCACCGCCTACCGGCGGCTTCCCGCTTCCCGCGACCCCCGCGCCGCCTGGATCTTCGAGGGCATCGGCGACGACGAGCTCCTCGGCGATTTCGGCCTGAGCGGCGGCGGCGCGGCCGGCTTCGAACTCGACTGGCTGGACCCGAGCCTCGGATCGCCGGCCCATGCCCTCGTGCTCGCCCGCTCGGAGGAGCAGGACGACACCTTCATGCTGGTGCCGGAGGAGATGCTGAACCACTACGTCAACCGCCCCGGCCTCCCGACCGAGGATCTCATCCGCTCCGAGATCGTGTTCTTCGAGACGCCCAACGGCGGCGCGGTATTCTCGGTCGGCTCGATCACGTTCTGCGGAAGCCTCCCCCACAACGACTTCCGGAACAACATTTCGCGCATGCTCGACAACGTGTTGCGACGGTTCCGAGGGGGCTGAGCTGCGAGGGATCGCACAGGGGCCGAGTTCAAAGGATTTTTTCGGATCTGAGGCTTTCGACACCCATCAGCTTCCGAGAATCAGTCCCGGATGGACAACCTATTGAGAGATCACAGCTAGAGCCGCGTCTCGCCGGCCTCGCGGTCGTCCTCGGCAAACATTTCTTCCAGCTCGCGGGTCCAGTGCCTGGTCTCCTCGATCATCCGGTCGGTGTCGTGGGCAATCCCGTGCTGCGCGATCAGGCGCGCGGTATCGTGATCGCGGAAGGTCTCGACCGTTTGTCGGCTCTCGAAATCGCCCAGACCAAGCTCCATCAGGATCCCCTGGGCGAGTTCCAGGCTGGAGTGGAAAGTGTCGCGCACGATGTGGTCGATGCCGAGATCCATCAGCGCATAGGCGTGCTGACGGTTTCTCGCACGCGCGAATATCGTCAGATGAGGGAAGTGCTTGCGCACCGCCCGGGCCGTGGCGAGCGAGCGCTCGACGTCCTCGATCGCGAGCACGAAGAGGACGGCCTTGTCGGCCCTGGCGGCGCGCAGCAGCTCCACGCGGCTCGCGTCGCCGTAATAGACCTTGTTGCCGAAGCGGCGCACGAAGTCGACCTGTTCGGCGCTGGTCTCGAGCGCGGTGAAGCCGATGCGGCGGAGCCGCAGGATGCGGCCGACGATCTGGCCGACCCGTCCGAACCCGGCGATGATGACCCGGTTCTCCTCTTCGATGCGGCGCTCGTATTCCGGTTCCGGCCCCCGTTCGAGGCGGGCGTTCAGCCAGTCGCCCGCCTTGAAGGCGAGGGGCGTCGCCGCCATCGACAGCGTCACGGCGACGATCAACATGTCGGACGCGCGCCCCTCCATCAGCGAGGAAGACACGCCCAGCGCGAGGATCACGAAGGCGAACTCGCCGCCCTGCGAGAGTGCGACGGCCGTTCCACGGATGGTCCGCCAGTTCGGCGTATCGATGCGAGCGACGGCGGCGAGACAGAGCATCTTGGCGAGCATGAGGCCGAGGGCGAGGCCCAGCACCGTGAGCGGGGTCTCGATCACCAGCGCGATGTCGACCGTCATGCCGACGGCCATGAAGAACAATCCGAGCAGCAACCCCTTGAAGGGTTCGATGTCGGCTTCCAGCTCGTGCCGATACTCCGAATCGGCTAGCAGCACGCCGGCGAGGAACGCGCCGAGCGCCATCGAGAGCCCGGCAAGCTCCATCAGCAGCGCCACGCCCACGACCGTGAGCAGGGTCGTCGCCGTGAACACCTCATGCGTGCCGAATCGCGCCGTGAGCCGCAGGACATAGCGCAGGAGGTAGCGGCCGCCGAGAACCACGAGCGCGATCATTCCGACCGCCTTGGCGATATCGAGCCAGGGTATCCCGTCCCCGGTGCCCCCCGACGCAGGCCCCAGCAGAGGCAGGAGGGCCAGTATCGGAATGACCGCAAGGTCCTGGAAGAGCAGGATCGAGAACGAAAGGCGTCCGTGGCGGGTCGTAAGCTCGTTGCGCTCCGCGAGCGCCTGCAAGGCGAAGGCGGTCGAAGACAACGACAGGGCGAGCCCCGCGACCACCGCGGCCTCCAACGGCAGCCCGAACAGAAGGGCGAGGCCGGCCAGCGCCGCGGCGGTCAGCGCAAACTGTCCGCCGCCCAGCCCGAACACCGCCCGGCGCATGGTCCAGAGCCTCCGCGGCTGCAGTTCGAGGCCGATGACGAACAGCAGGAGGACGACGCCGAACTCCGCGAAATGCAGGATCTTCCTCTCGTCGTCGACTAGGTCCAGCGCCCAGGGCCCGACGATCACGCCCGCCAGCATGTAGCCGAGAACCGAGCCGAATCCAGCACGTTTGGTGAGGGGAACGACCACCACCGCGGCGCCGAGAAAGATGGCAACCTGCTCGAGAAACGCCATTCGACGCACTCCCATGTCATGGTGTTGGTGGAAGCGGTCGGCTCCGGTGCGAACCGTGTGGTGTGGTGTGTGTCAGGCGCGACCGGACGCCGGTTGTCGAAGCCATTGCGCTTTGCTACCGAGAACCCTCGTACAGGGTGGACCCGCCGGTGCTTCCGCCCGGGCTTGGACCGTCACCGGATACCGCGGTGATGCGATGCGTCACGTATACACGATCGGCTGTCTCGCGGCGCTTCTGCTGATCTGCGCGCGGGCCGGCCCTGCCGCCGCCGACCGCAACTTCTCGCAGTACCCCGGGTTCGCCGAGTATTTCGCGGCCAACCCTCCAGCCGAAGCCGCCGGTCCGGCCGATCGGGCCCTGGCGCGCCGCCACGCGCCCCGCTTCCACCTGCCCGCCGGCCACGAAGGGCCCATCGACTTTTACCGCGACTACATCGCGCACGGTTATCTGATAACCGGCGACGGCGTCCGCATCGACGGCCCTACCAGGAGTGACCTGAACCGCCACCGTGACGATGTCCGCGCCGAGTTCACGCACGTGCCGGACACGGCCGAGCCCCGGCCCGTCGTTTACAGCACGGTGGAGCGCACCGGTCTGTGGGCGCCGCGGAAGGCGGATCGGGCGGCCGAGGAGTTCACCGTCGTCGCCTATCACCTGGCGTTCCGGGTGAGCGGCCTGCCGGCGGGGCTGCCCTTGGCCGCGGCCATCCCGCTTCGGCTGGTGGCGGACCTCGACGACTGGCACCAGCTCGACCACTACACCGCCGCGTTCGTGGTTCTGGACGGAGACGGGCGGCCCGTCGCCCTGACCCTGCAGCAGCACAACTATCTGCGCACCCACCTGGTCGGCGAATCCGTGAAGCTCGGGTCCGACGGACGCTTCGACATCGACGTGGCCATCCGCTCGAACGAGCTCTACCCCCACACGCCGGGGCGGGCGGTACGGCGCGCGGTACGGTTTCTGGACCATGACGCGAGGGCCTTCATGATGGGCTTCGGCGAGCGCCCGACGATGTCGGCGGACGACATCACCGACCCGGACCGCATCGTCGACTACGAGCTCGCCTTCCTCTCCGGCTCCGATGCCTTCTACGCGTTCCACGGCTTTCTCGGCGAACGCCGCAGCCTGCCCGGCCGCGACGGCCCACCCGGAGCCCGCTACAACACCCTGCCCGAGCTCAAGCCCCTGCCCGCGCAGATCCTCGACGGCTACTGGCGGGAGGGGAACGAGGGCGACTGGGCGCGTTATCGGAGCAGCCGGGAGAACGGCTCCGGCCGCGCCGGTTTCGCCCGAGCCCAGGCAGCCGTGTTCCATCGCAATCTCGACTGCCTGCGGCGGGCGCGCAAGGACTGCGCGCTACGGTAGCGGCCTGAACGACTGTCCCTCGACCCCTTCCTGTGCATGAACCGCCGTCGCCGGCTACCTCCCGGGTCACTCGGTCTGGGTGATCAGGCTGACCACGTCGGCATCGCCGACCACCCGTGTCTGGTGGCCCTTGCCCGTCGTGTCCTCCATCAGCCGCACCGCGCCCGCGCCGAATATCCGGCTCTCGCCGTCGCTCATCGTGATCTCGAGCTCGCCTTCGATCGTCGTGTTGAACTGCCGCTTGGGCGTGGGGTGCCAGTCGCCGAACCAGCCGCGCGGTATCCGGAGGAACAGGATGCGCGCCGCGGGCGCCGGGTCGGAAACATGGACCGGCTCGGTAGGCGGCGCGAATGCCTGCGGTGCGGTCGCCACCTCGACATCCTCGAAATGCGTTTCGCCGTCATCGTCGGTATACATCCGGACGTATTTCATGCGGCCCTCCCGTATCGGCGTCCCGCATGTTCCTACTTGGCCGCCCGGCCTCCGTCCACTGGCGCACGCCCGAACCGCGCTCCCCGAGGGTCGGGTCGTGCCCCCAGGCGTGGTGTAGGAGCAGGAGCCAGCATCGGTAGCTGTGGGTAAGTGGCCCGCCGCCGCGACCGTGTGGTGTCTGGCGGCGGCGGGCCACTTATCCATAGCGGATGGCCATCGCGGTGCCGGTTAGGGTTGGGCTTCTACAGTCCATCCGACCGGAGGAGTACCACGATGACCACCAAGGACATGATGACCCTGCAGGCGCTTTTGGAGAAGAGTTCGGACGCCGATCTGCTTCGCGAGATGATCGGGTTCACTGAGGTGGCGTCGGTTTGTCGGACAGGCTGACGGCGTTTTCAAGGTGTATTCCGGTTGAAGTTTGTGCCGCCAGAATCCTCTTGGATCGATCTTTCTGCTGCTGCTGTTGCGCCTGTGGGTATGTGGTCAAGGCGCGAAGCGGCTTGTCCATCATATCCACAGGCGTGTCGCCCCGGTAGGCCTCGGCCGGCGTCCGCCCGCCGAGTGCCGAGTGCGGTCTCTCGGTGTTGTAGAAGCCGATCCACTGGCCGATGACGCGCCGGGCTGCGAAGCCGTCGGCGATCTCGTGCAGGTAGACCGCCTCGTATTTGAGCGAGCGCCACAGCCGCTCGATGAAGATGTTGTCCATGCACCGGCCGCGGCCGTCCATCGAGATGCGGATACCGGCCTCCCGCAGGCGCGCGGTGAAGGCGAAGCCGGTGAACTGGCTGCCCTGGTCGGTGTTGAAGATCTGCGGGGTGCCATGGCGCGCCAGGGCTTCGTCGAGAGCCTCGACACAGAACCCCGCGTCCAGCGTGTTCGACAGCCGCCAGGCCAGGACGCAGCGGCTCGCCCAGTCCATGATCGCCACCAGGTAGAGGAAGCCGCGCCGCACCGGGATGTAGGTGATGTCGGCGCACCACACATGGTTCGGCCGCTCGATCGCCAGACCCCGCAGCAGATATGGATAAACCCGGTGCCCGAGGTGCGGCGCACTGGTCCGCGGCGCCCGATAGACCGCCTGAAGACCAAGCAGGCGCATCAGGCGAGCGGCCCGCCGCCGCCCGATCCGCACCCCCTCGCGGCGCAGATGCCGAACCATCTGGCGGGCGCCGTAGAACGGATACTTGAGGAACAGCGCGTCGATCCGGCGCATCAGAGCCAGCGTCTCCGCGCTCTCCCCCTTCGGCCGGTCATAGAGCGACGAGCGCCCGATCGACAGCAGACGGCATTGCCGGGTCAGGCTCAACGACGGGTGGCCCCGCACAACCATCGCCCGTCTCCCGGACCGGCTCAGCGACCGGACCCGCGTGACAAAAAATCACGCTCTACGATCAACTCCCCGATCTTGGCGTGAAGAGCCCGGACCTCGCTCTCGTGATCCCGCGCCCGGCGCTCACCTCCACCGGAAAAGACCTCCCCCAGACCCTCCATCGCCTGGCGCTTCCACACACCCACCTGGTTCGGATGCACCTGGTGCTTCGAGGCAATCTCCTGAAGCGTCCGATCACCCCGTAGCGCCTCCAAGGCTATCTTCGCCTTCAGCTCCCCCGAAAACCTGCGTCGCTTGCTCATCCGCATTCCTCCGTCACACGGCGGAATACACCTTGACGACCTGTCCGATTTTGCGACGCCACCTCACACGGCCGAGCGTTTGATGGCGCTTGAGGTGGAGGGCCTTGCGGGAGCCGCACACGGCGAGCGTTCGCCGGACCGGCTCACCCATCGCAACGGCTACCGGGACCGGGTCTGGGAGACGCGCGCGGGCACGGTGGAGCTGAAGATCCCGAAGCTGCGCAAGGGGAGCTACTTCCCGGGCTTCCTGGAGCCGCGTCGCATGGCGGAGAAGGCGCTGACGGCGGTGATCCAGGAGGCCTACATCAAGGGCGTGTCGACCCGCTCGGTGGACGACCTGGTGCAGGCCATGGGCATGTCGGGCATCTCGAAGAGCCAGGTGTCGCGGCTGTGCGGTGAGATCGACGGCAAGATCCGCGACTTCCTCGACCGCCCGCTGGAGGGCGACTGGCCGTATCTGTGGCTGGACGCGACCTATGTGAAGATGCGCGAGGCCGGGCGCGTCGTCTCGGTCGCGGTCACGATCGCGGTGGCGGTCAACGACCAGGGCCGCCGCGAGGTGCTCGGCATGGCGATCGGCGCGTCCGAGGCCGAGACCTTCTGGACCTCCTTCCTGCGCTCCCTGGCCCGCCGCGGCCTGCGCGGCGTCAAGCTGGTCGTCTCCGATGACCACAAGGGCCTGAAGGCGGCTGCAACGCGCGTCCTCGGCGCCACATGGCAGCGCTGCCGCGTCCACTTCATGCGCACCCTGCTCGCCCATGCCGGCAAGCAGGGCCGGCGCGTCGTGTCCGCCTTCGTCACCACCGCCTTCGCCCAGGAGGATGCAGACAGCGCCTCCGCCCAGTGGCGCCAGGTCGCCGACCAGCTCAGGGCCAAGGCGCCGAAGCTCGCCGCTCTCATGGACGAGGCCGAGCACGACGTTCTCGCCTACATGACCTTCCCGGCCGCGCATCGCCCCAAGCTGCACTCGACAAACCCGCTCGAACGACTCCATGGCGAGATCAAGCGGCGTACCAACACCGTCGGCATCTTCCCCAACGAGGACGCCATAACACGGCTGATCGGCGCCATCCTGCTCGAGCAGAACGACGAATGGGCCGTCCAGAGGGCCAGATACGAGGCGTTTGCGCTGTCGGGGACGGGTTGATTTACAAGGCGTTCACGGAGGTGCGAGATTTTTGATACCCCGTGGTGGTCGTTGATATCCGGGGTTTCAGTTTCGCTGCGGCGGTCGTTTTGGCGATTTTCACCCCACGCCGCTGGTCGCGGCGTCTTGGCAGCGAGGTTTTCCTGCGGCGGCCTCGCGCGCCCTGATCGTGCGCATGAGATAGAAGGTGTCGCCATCGGGCCCTGGGGCCCTTGTTCCACCACCACCCCTGGTCGGGAGAACAGCGATGGCGACGGCGGCGAAGCTACCCTTTTCGTGGCGCGATGTCGAAGTTCTGCCGGACCTTGAACGGCTGCGCCTGGTTCTGGCGGTGCTTCCCGACGAGGAGATCGTGACGGCGCTTGAAGTGTGTCGCGGTCGGGGCCGTAACGACTACCCGGTGCGGGCGATGTGGCGGGCGCTGATCGCGGGGGTGGTGTTGCAACACGCCTCGATGCAGTCGCTGTTGCGGGAGCTGGGGCGCAACCCGGCGTTGCTGGAGATCTGCGGGTTCGACCCTCTGCCGTATCAGAGCGGGCCGGTGACGGTGCTTCACGACGGGCATGCGGTAACGCGCCCGGCGCGGGTTCGTTCGACGGCGCCGAGCCACTGGAACTTCTCGCGGTTTCTGGGGCGTGTTGTGCAGCTTGAGGACGAGCAGGGGCTGGTGTCCGCCATGATCGAGAGCCTGCGCGCCGCGCTGTTCGCCGCGTTGCCGGACTTCGGGCGTCATCTCGGCTACGACGGCAAGGCGATCGCGAGCCACTCGACGGGCCGGGTCGGCAAGGACGAGGACAAGACCTCGGACCCCGACGCCGACTGGGGCAAGCACGAGACGGGCGGGGTGGACGCCAGGACCGGCGCGGTGTGGAAGAAGGTGAAGTCGTGGTTCGGCTACGGGCTGCACCTGATCGCCGACACCGATTACGAGGTTCCGGTGGCCTTCGAGGTGACGCGCGCTTCGGCCTCGGAACCCAAGGTGCTGTCCGGGATGCTGGAGGAGCTGTTCGCAAGGGCGCCGGAGATCGCCGGGCGCTGCGCCGACTTCAGCGCCGACCGCGGTCTCGACGATGCCCGCCTGAAGGCGCGGCTGTGGGACCGGTGGACCGCCCGCCCGCTGATCGATACACGGCTGATGTGGCGGGTGGAGAAGCAGGAGCCGAGATACGATCCGGCGCAGCCGATCACGCGGCCGCTGTTCCCCGACCGCGCCGATGTCATCGTTCACGACGAGCGCGGCCGGGTGTCCTGCGTCTGTCCCGGGACCGGCGAGGTCCGCGCTATGGCGTTTCAGGGGTTCGAGGCTGATCGGGGCCGCTGCGGCACGCTCAAATACCGCTGCCCGGCAGCCGCCTTCGGCTTCGCCTGCGCCGGCAGCCGGGCCTGCCACCGGGCCGGCGGGGTCAAGCCCGGAGACTATGGCCGCATCCTGCGCATCGACCTCGACAGCCACGACCGGCGCATCTTCACCCCCACGCCCTGGGGCAGTCCGTCATGGCGGCGCGGCTACAACCGCCGCTCGGCCATGGAGCGGATCAACAGCCGCCTCGACAACAGCTTCAACTTCGAGACCCACTACATCCGAGGCCGCGCCAAGATGAAGACCCGCCTCGGCCTCGCCCTGGCGGTGATGATGGCGATGGCTCTCGCCCAGGCCCGCGCCGGCCGCCCCGAGCGCATGCGCTCCCTGGTCGGCGCCGTGCCGTATCTCGACACCGGCTGACCGCTCGTCTGCCTCCCGACAATCCTGCCCGATCCCGCCGCCCGACGGCAGAGGGGAAGCCACGCCCGCACGCCAGACAATCTTCCGGTAATCGTATTTGTCAGGCCCCGGAAGCCCGTATCCTGCCCGGTGGGGAAGCGGGCCGGACGATATTCAACCGCCAAAATCGAACCGGCGACAGCCAAAAATCACCACAGCGCACATTTCTCATACATGACGCTGGAATCGATCGCTCCCGTGAGCGACAATGCAACCGTCAAGCTGCCCGCCGTGGCAGCCTGAGCCTACCGGCCCTACCCGCCGGATACCGCGACGGCCGCCAGGCTCTTACACCACGGCTCGGGACACGATCTCCCGGATCCGAGGACCCGTCGTTCAGCCGGAAGTTGTCGATCGTGCCGGTTACGCCAACGTTGGCGGCCGTACTGCTGCTGAACGTCGCCTCAAGCTCGGCGTCCGCCGTGAAGTGACCGCCATTGCCGGTGCCGTCAACCGGGTTGGACCAAGCGAACTTGCCGACTGCGGGTCCCTCATAGCTCGCCGATCCCGTCAGGTTGGCAGGCTTGGACCCGATCCATCCGTAGGTGAGGCCGGTGGGGTTATTGCTGGTATGCAGGTATCCCTGCCTGCCTGTGAACGCGCTGGCTGCGGTTGGCCCGCCGTCCTTGTCCTTGCTCACCCACCAGCCGAAATACAGGTAGTTGGCATCGGACTGGGACACCATCGCGCCGGCGTCGGGCTTGAAGGCCCAGCTTCCAGCCAACTCACTCGGACTACCCGTGTTGTCGTTGGTCGATGAGCAAGTCCCCGTGCAGCGGAATTCGCCCGGCGCCCCGTCATAGGTGCCGCGCGTACGGTATTCCGCCTTTCCGGTAGCGTTGTGCGGGTGGTTCTGGGTGCCATCGTGCACGAACGCGCTGGCCATCGCCTTGGCCGCAGTCAGGGTGGTCAGATAGCCCTTATCAGCACCGCTTTCCGCGACAGTATGCACTTCGCCGAACGGCTTTCTCGTCGGTGCTCCAGGGTTCGCATAGACTCGCGCCTCGTCGGTGAGCTTTGAGGCGTCAGTACCCATGGTAAGGGCGTAATTCGTGCCTGCCCAACCGTCCAGCGAACCGGCGGAATCGCCTTTCTTGAGAGTGACGGAATCCGGGTTCGTGGCGTCGGGAAGCGCGCCAGCACCGGCTGCGGCATCAATCGTGAGGCTAGCCTGATGTATTCGCCAAGGTCTGAGGACAAGGTGGCGGACGTGGCGTAACCCGTTGGTTTCGGGTAGAAATTCGTTTCCGAGCGAAATTCCCCCGAAGCAACGAAAGCGCCACGCCGCCATGACCGAAGATACCCTTCTCCCGTTCGATCTTCCAGCCGTAAGCCGCAAGAAGGTGACCGCCGATTTCGCCGGCGGTTCGATCTCGTCGGACGGCGGGCTTGTGCTGCTGCGCGGGGCCGAGCGCCGGCTTCGTCTGGCCGAGACGCTGGCCGGCTGCATCCGGGAGTGGCGCGACCCGGCGCGGACGGTCCACACGCTGCCTGCGATGCTGCGGTTCTGCATGTTCGCGATCGCCTGCGGCTACGAGGACGCCGACGCCCTTCGACAAGCTCAGGAGCGACACGCTGCGCGCCGATCCGCTGTTCAAGCTGGCGGTGGGCCGGGCGCCGGAGAGCGGCCGCGATCTCTGTTCGCAACCGACCATGAGCCGGCTCGAGAACGCGCCTTCGCGCAGCGAGGTGGGGCGCCTGACGGCCGCGCTGGTCGACATCTTCTGCCGTTCCTTCGATGCCCCGCCGGCGGCGATCACGCTCGACATCGACGAGACCTGCGACGCGGTGCACGGCCATCAGCAGCTGTCGCTGTTCCACGGCTTCTACGACACCCGGTGCTTCCTCCCGGTCCACGTCTACCATGTCGAGAGCGGCAAGCCGGTGGCGGTTCTCCTGCGCCCCGGCAAGACGCCCTCCGGGGTCGAGGTCCGCACCATGCTCAGGCACCTGACGCGGCACATCCGCCGGCACTGGCCGCGCACCCGGCTCACCTTCCGGGGCGACAGCCATTACGGCCGGACCGAGGCGATGGCGTGGTGCGAGGACAACGGCGTCGACTACATCTTCGGCCTGGCGGGGAACGCGGTGCTGCACGCCCTCGCCGACGAGACCGCCGACGATGTCGAGCTGCGCCACGCCGAGACCGGCGCCGACAAGGTCCGCGGCTTCGCCAGCTTCGATTACGCCGCCGGCTCGTGCGACCGCGAGCGCCGCGTGGTCGCCCGGCTCGAGGCCACGGCCCGCGGCTTCGACGCGCGCTACATCGTCACCTCGCTCACCGGCGAGCCGCGCCATCTCTACGAAGGGGTGTATTGCGCGCGGGGACAGGCGGAAAATCTGATAAAGCAGCACAAGTCCCAGCTCGCCTCCGACCGCACCTCCTGCCAGAGCCCGCTCGCCAACCAGTTCCGCCGGGTGCTCCACACCGCCGCCTACTGGCTGATGCTCGCGCTCCGCGACGCCGTGCCGCGCAGGATGGATCTCGCCTGGGCCGAGTTCGCCACCATCCGCCGGAGGCTGCTCAAGATCGGCGCCCGGGTGGTGGAGAAGGCCGCCCGCGTCCGCATCCACCTCGCCTCGGCCTGCCCCGACGCCGCCCTGTTCCGCCTCTTGGCGGGCCGGTTCGCGACCTCCGGACCCTGACCGCCGGGGCGGCGTGCCCCGCGAACCCGAGCCCGTTCAACCCTCAACCCCGAGTTCAAAAACGCCAAATCCCGGCACCGTAAAGGCGCCGAACACAAGCCCCTGCGCACTGGAAAACCGACCAATTTAATCGAACTGTCACGAATAGATGCGGCTAGTGGAGCCGAGAAATGTGCGCTGTGGTGATTTTTGGCTGTCGCCGGTTCGATTTTGGCGGTTGAATATCGTCCGGCCCGCTTCCCCACCGGGCAGGATACGGGCTTCCGGGGCCTGACAAATACGATTACCGGAAGATTGTCTGGCGTGCGGGCGTGGCTTCCCCTCTGCCGTCGGGCGGCGGGATCGGGCAGGATTGTCGGGAGGCAGACGAGCGGTCAGCCGGTGTCGAGATACGGCACGGCGCCGACCAGGGAGCGCATGCGCTCGGGGCGGCCGGCGCGGGCCTGGGCGAGAGCCATCGCCATCATCACCGCCAGGGCGAGGCCGAGGCGGGTCTTCATCTTGGCGCGGCCTCGGATGTAGTGGGTCTCGAAGTTGAAGCTGTTGTCGAGGCGGCTGTTGATCCGCTCCATGGCCGAGCGGCGGTTGTAGCCGCGCCGCCATGACGGACTGCCCCAGGGCGTGGGGGTGAAGATGCGCCGGTCGTGGCTGTCGAGGTCGATGCGCAGGATGCGGCCATAGTCTCCGGGCTTGACCCCGCCGGCCCGGTGGCAGGCCCGGCTGCCGGCGCAGGCGAAGCCGAAGCGGGTCGCGAAGCCCGTCCGGAGCGTGCATCAATCGGGCGCGCCGGTGTCGCCGGTGTAGAGAAATGTGCGCTGTGGTGATTTTTGGCTGTCGCCGGTTCGATTTTGGCGGTTGAATATCGTCCGGCCCGCTTCCCCACCGGGCAGGATACGGGCTTCCGGGGCCTGACAAATACGATTACCGGAAGATTGTCTGGCGTGCGGGCGTGGCTTCCCCTCTGCCGTCGGGCGGCGGGATCGGGCAGGATTGTCGGGAGGCAGACGAGCGGTCAGCCGGTGTCGAGATACGGCACGGCGCCGACCAGGGAGCGCATGCGCTCGGGGCGGCCGGCGCGGGCCTGGGCGAGAGCCATCGCCATCATCACCGCCAGGGCGAGGCCGAGGCGGGTCTTCATCTTGGCGCGGCCTCGGATGTAGTGGGTCTCGAAGTTGAAGCTGTTGTCGAGGCGGCTGTTGATCCGCTCCATGGCCGAGCGGCGGTTGTAGCCGCGCCGCCATGACGGACTGCCCCAGGGCGTGGGGGTGAAGATGCGCCGGTCGTGGCTGTCGAGGTCGATGCGCAGGATGCGGCCATAGTCTCCGGGCTTGACCCCGCCGGCCCGGTGGCAGGCCCGGCTGCCGGCGCAGGCGAAGCCGAAGGCGGCTGCCGGGCAGCGGTATTTGAGCGTGCCGCAGCGGCCCCGATCAGCCTCGAACCCCTGAAACGCCATAGCGCGGACCTCGCCGGTCCCGGGACAGACGCAGGACACCCGGCCGCGCTCGTCGTGAACGATGACATCGGCGCGGTCGGGGAACAGCGGCCGCGTGATCGGCTGCGCCGGATCGTATCTCGGCTCCTGCTTCTCCACCCGCCACATCAGCCGTGTATCGATCAGCGGGCGGGCGGTCCACCGGTCCCACAGCCGCGCCTTCAGGCGGGCATCGTCGAGACCGCGGTCGGCGCTGAAGTCGGCGCAGCGCCCGGCGATCTCCGGCGCCCTTGCGAACAGCTCCTCCAGCATCCCGGACAGCACCTTGGGTTCCGAGGCCGAAGCGCGCGTCACCTCGAAGGCCACCGGAACCTCGTAATCGGTGTCGGCGATCAGGTGCAGCCCGTAGCCGAACCACGACTTCACCTTCTTCCACACCGCGCCGGTCCTGGCGTCCACCCCGCCCGTCTCGTGCTTGCCCCAGTCGGCGTCGGGGTCCGAGGTCTTGTCCTCGTCCTTGCCGACCCGGCCCGTCGAGTGGCTCGCGATCGCCTTGCCGTCGTAGCCGAGATGACGCCCGAAGTCCGGCAACGCGGCGAACAGCGCGGCGCGCAGGCTCTCGATCATGGCGGACACCAGCCCCTGCTCGTCCTCAAGCTGCACAACACGCCCCAGAAACCGCGAGAAGTTCCAGTGGCTCGGCGCCGTCGAACGAACCCGCGCCGGGCGCGTTACCGCATGCCCGTCGTGAAGCACCGTCACCGGCCCGCTCTGATACGGCAGAGGGTCGAACCCGCAGATCTCCAGCAACGCCGGGTTGCGCCCCAGCTCCCGCAACAGCGACTGCATCGAGGCGTGTTGCAACACCACCCCCGCGATCAGCGCCCGCCACATCGCCCGCACCGGGTAGTCGTTACGGCCCCGACCGCGACACACTTCAAGCGCCGTCACGATCTCCTCGTCGGGAAGCACCGCCAGAACCAGGCGCAGCCGTTCAAGGTCCGGCAGGACTTCGACATCGCGCCACGAAAAGGGTAGCTTCGCCGCCGTCGCCATCGCTGTTCTCCCGACCAGGGGTGGTGGTGGAACAAGGGCCCCAGGGCCCGATGGCGACACCTTCTATCTCATGCGCACGATCAGGGCGCGCGAGGCCGCCGCAGGAAAACCTCGCTGCCAAGACGCCGCGACCAGCGGCGTGGGGTGAAAATCGCCAAAACGACCGCCGCAGCGAAACTGAAACCCCGGATATCAACGACCACCACGGGGTATCAAAAATCTCGCACCTCCGTGAACGCCTTGTAAATCAACCCGTCCCCGACAGCGCAAACGCCTCAGCCGAGGATGGGCGGTAAGAATTGACAGAGTAGGAATTCGGCTGAGAAGCACACGGCAAATCCAAATGAGAATGCCCTCCCTCACGCCGCCGTGTTGACAGGATCGGGCCGGCGGTGATTTTCTGCCGACCCGCATCGCTTTGAGGCCGCAGGACGCATGAGCGAAGACTCGCTTCGATCGACCATCGACGACGCGTGGGAAGACCGCGAGACGATTTCTCCCGCGACCGGAGGCGCCCTGCGCGACGCGATCGAGGCCGCGCTCGACGGGCTCGATTCCGGGTCGCTCCGGGTCGCCGAGAAGATCGACGGAAGCTGGCAGGTCAACCAGTGGCTCAAGAAGGCCGTGCTGCTGTCCTTCCGGCTCTACGACACGGCGCCGATGCCGGGCGGACCCGACGATCCCAATCGCGGCGCGACGCCCTGGTACGACAAGGTTTCGCCCAAATTCGCCGGCTGGGACGAGGCGCGCTTCCGCGAGGCGGGGTTCCGCGCGGTGCCCAACTGCGTCGTCCGGCGCTCCGCCTATATCGCCCCCGGCGTCATCCTGATGCCGAGCTTCGTCAATCTCGGCGCCTACGTGGACCGGGGCACCATGATCGATACCTGGGCCACCGTCGGTTCCTGCGCCCAGATCGGGCGGAACTGCCACATCTCCGGCGGGGCCGGGATCGGCGGCGTCCTGGAACCGCTCCAGGCCGACCCGGTAATCGTCGAGGACGACTGCTTCATCGGCGCGCGCTCCGAGGTGGCCGAGGGCGTGCTGGTGGAACGCGGCTCGGTGCTCTCGATGGGGGTGTATATCGGCGCTTCGACCCGGATCGTCGACCGGACGACGGGCGAAGTCCATTACGGCCGGGTGCCGGAATACTCGGTGGTGGTGCCGGGTTCGCTGCCCGGGCGCGCGCTGGCCGACGGCTCGCCCGGGCCCGGCCTCTACTGTGCGGTCATCGTCAAGCGGGTCGACGAGGGGACCCGGGCGAAGACCTCCATCAACGACCTGTTGCGCGATTGAGTGCTGTCGTCGACGCGGTCGAACTCGCCCGGGCGCTGATCCGCTGCCCGAGCGTCACGCCCGAGGACGGAGGATCCCAGGAGACGCTGGCCCGGGCGCTGGAAGCGCTCGGCTTCGTCTGCCATCGCATGACGTTCGACGCCCCGGGCACCCCGGACGTCAAGAACCTCTACGCGCGTCTCGGCACCGGCGCGCCGAATTTCTGCTTCGCCGGCCATACCGACGTGGTTCCGGTGGGCGAGCTCGACGCCTGGACGGTCGATCCCTTCGGCGCGGAGATCCGCGACGGCGTGCTCTACGGCCGCGGCGCCGCCGACATGAAGGGGGCGATCGCGGCATTCGTCGGCGCCGTCTCCCGGTTTCTGGACTCGCGCGGCGGCGCGTTCGACGGCTCGATCAGCCTGCTGATCACCGGCGACGAGGAGGGGCCGGCGGTCAACGGCACCGTCAAGGTGCTGCGCTGGATGGAAGAGCGCGGCGAGCGAATCGACGATTGCCTGGTCGGCGAGCCGACCAACCCGATGCGGCTCGGCGAGATGATCAAGATCGGCCGCCGGGGAAGCCTGTCGGGCTGGATCACGGTGCGCGGCGTGCAGGGCCACACCGCCTATCCGCAGCTTGCCGACAACCCGTTGCCCCGGCTGGCCCGGATGCTTTCCGCGCTCGCCGACACGCCCATCGACGACGGGACCGACCATTTCCAGCCGAGCAATCTCCAGCTCACCACGATCGATGTCGGGAACGCCGCGACCAACGTCATCCCGGGCGTGGCCCGCGCCGCGTTCAACATCCGCTTCAACGACCTGCACACCGGGGAGAGCATGCTCGCCTGGGTTCGCGAACGCCTCGACTCGGTGGGTGGCGAATACGAGCTGGACACCCATCTGACCGGAGAGTCCTTCCTCACGCCGCCCGGCAGGCTGAGCGAGCTGATCCAGGAGGCCATCGGCTCCGCCGTCGACGGCGAGGCGGAGCTCAGCACGACGGGGGGCACCTCGGACGCGCGCTTCATAAAGGACTATTGCCCGGTCGCCGAATTCGGCGCCGTCGGCCAGACGATGCACAAGGTGGACGAGAGGGTCTCGCTCGCCGACCTCGACGCCCTCGGCCGGATTTACGAGGATGTGCTCCACGGCTATTTCGCGGGGTGAAGGCGGGATGGTTACCGGCCCCGAAGTCATCCGTGCCGTCTACGGCGCATGGCGGCTGGCGCTGTTCGACCGCAAGGGCCTCGATTTCTTCGACGCGACGATCGAGGCCTACTGGAAATCCTTCTATGCCGCGGCGATCGTCGCGCCCGCCTATGCGCTGCTCCTGGTTCTCAGGCTGAGCGAAGTCGGCACGCGCGCCGGCCCCGTCGCCGTCGCGGCTATCGAAATCCTCGCCTACATCATCGGCTGGGTCGCCTTCCCGCTGGTCATGATCTACGTGTGCGACCGCATCGGCCGCTTCGACCGTTATCTCCGCTATATCGTGGCCCACAACTGGTCGAACGTGATCCAGATAACGGTGTTCCTCCTCGCGACGATCCTCGCGAAGGGGTTCCTCGGCGGCAGCATCGCGGTGTTCCTGGGGCTGGCCGCCACCGTCGCCATCCTGTTCTACCAGTGGTTCATCGCGCGCGCCGCGCTCGAGATCACGGGCGGCGCCGCGGCGGCGATCGTGGGCCTCGACCTCCTGATCAGCATCCTGATCAACCTGATGAGCAACCGCTACCTGTAGCGGACGGCCGCTCAGTAAAGGACTTCGGTGAGGTAGAGCCCGCAGGCCGGCGCGGTGGGGCCTCCCTTCCGGCGGTCGCGGGCTTCCAGCGCGGCGGCCACGTCGTCCGCGCTCCACTTGCCTTCGCCCACCAGCTTGAGCGTGCCGACGATGTTGCGGACCTGGTGGTGCAGGAAGGAACGCGCGCGGGCCCGGACGCGGATCTCCTCTCCTTCCCGCGCGACATCGAGAACGTCGAGGGTCTTCACTGGCGAACGCGCCTGGCAAAGGCTCGCCCGGAAGGTCGAGAAATCGTGCTTGCCCACGAGCCGCGCCGCCGCCCCGTTCATGGCTTCGGCGTCGAGCGGGGTTTGAACCAGCCACGCGCGGCCGCGATCCGTGGTGAGCGGCGCGCGGCGGTTGACGATGCGGTAGAGATAGGCCCGTTCCCGCGCCGAGAGCCGGGCGTCGAAGTCCGGCCCGACCGCCGCCGCGTCGAGCACCGCGATCGGGTCCGGTCGCAGATGGGCGTTGAGCGCATCGGCCACCGTATCGGCGCGCGCCGCCTTTTCGAGGTCGAAATGGGCGACCTGCCCGCTGGCATGCACCCCGGCGTCGGTTCGTCCGGCGCCGAACACGCGCGGCGACTCGCCGGAAAACCGCTCGATCGCGGTCTCCAGCGCCTCCTGGATCGACGGACCGTTGTCCTGGCGCTGCCAGCCGACGAAGCCGGCCCCGTCGTATTCGACGGTGATCCGCCAGCGGGTCACGCCGCCTCGACGGGGAGGACGGTTCCCGCCGGGATCGGGAAGCCGCGCAGGAAGGCGCCGGCATCCACCGCCTGTTTCCCGGCGCGCTGAAGCCGTTCGAGCACGAGGGAGCCGTCGCCGCAGGCGATCGCCGAGCCATCGCCGATCACCGTACCCGGCGGCGGCGCATCGCCGGACACCGGCCGGGCCGCCAGAACCCGCACCCGGGCGCCGCCGGCCTCGAACCACGCCCCGGGCGCCGGGCTGAGCGCGCGGACCTGGCGATGGACCTCCGAGGCGGGCCTGCGCCAGTCGATCCTGGTCTCCGCCCGGTCGATCTTCGCGGCGTAGGTCACGCCTTCGTCCGGCTGCGGTCGCGCTTGGCACCGGCCTGCCGCCATTTCGGCCAGCGTTTCGACGACGAGTCCGGCGCCCATCCCGGCGAGCGCGTCATGGACCGCTCCCGCGTCGTCCTCCGGTCCGATGGGAAGCCGCCGCTGCGACAGGATCTCGCCCGTATCGAGCCCTTCGTCCATCTGCATGACGGTGATTCCGGTCTCCGCGTCGCCGGCCATGATGGCGCGCTGGATCGGCGCCGCGCCGCGCCATCGCGGCAACAGCGAGGCATGGATGTTGACGCAGCCGAGACGCGGCGCTTCCAGAAAGGCGGCGGGCAGGATCAGCCCGTAGGCCGCGACGACGGCGGCATCGGGAGACAGCGCGGCGAAAGACCCCGCATCGGCGAGCCGCCCCGGATGGAGGACCCGGAGGCCGCGGCGGCCGGCCAGCTCGTGAACCGGAGACCGCCGTTCGCGCTGGCCGCGTCCGGCCGGGCGCGGAGGCCGGGTGTAGACGCCGACGACCTCGTGTCCGGCGGCGATCAGGGCATCGAGGGCGGGCACGGCGAAGTCGGGGGTGCCCATGAAGACGATGCGGAGCGACCCCATGGTCAGGCGCCGGCCCTGGCCTCCGCGCGTTTCGCCTTGACGAGCTTCTTGATGATCATGTCGCGCTTGAGCTTCGAGATGCGGTCGACGAAGAGGATGCCGTCGAGATGGTCGATCTCGTGCTGGATGCAGGTCGCGAGGACGCCTTCCACCTCGATTTCGCGCCGTTGGTCGTTCTCGTCGAGATAGCGGATCGTCGCCTCCGCCGGGCGCGTCACCTCCGAGTAGTGCTCGGGCAGGGAAAGGCAGCCTTCCTCGTAGCTGGCGAGCTCGTCCGACACCCGGACGAGCTCCGGGTTGGCCATCCGGTAGGGGGCGCGCGGTTCGCCCTCGCGGGCGACGTCGACCACGATGACGCGGCTTGCGATGCCGACCTGGGGAGCGGCGAGCCCCACCCCGGGGGCGGCGTACATGGTTTCCAGCATGTCGTCCATCAGGGCGCGCACCGTTTCGTCGACGGCCTCCACGGCCGCGCACTTGCGCTTGAGACGCGGATCGGGTGCGACGATGATCGGAAGCTTGGCCATCGGAATTCCGGCTGTCCCCGGCGGATTCTGCGATCCGGGTTAGGTATGCCGCGCCCGGCCTGCCGTCAACCGGAGTGTCCTACGAGAAATGTGCGCTGTGGTGATTTTTGGCTGTCGCCGGTTCGATTTTGGCGGTTGAATATCGTCCGGCCCGCTTCCCCACCGGGCAGGATACGGGCTTCCGGGGCCTGACAAATACGATTACCGGAAGATTGTCTGGCGTGCGGGCGTGGCTTCCCCTCTGCCGTCGGGCGGCGGGATCGGGCAGGATTGTCGGGAGGCAGACGAGCGGTCAGCCGGTGTCGAGATACGGCACGGCGCCGACCAGGGAGCGCATGCGCTCGGGGCGGCCGGCGCGGGCCTGGGCGAGAGCCATCGCCATCATCACCGCCAGGGCGAGGCCGAGGCGGGTCTTCATCTTGGCGCGGCCTCGGATGTAGTGGGTCTCGAAGTTGAAGCTGTTGTCGAGGCGGCTGTTGATCCGCTCCATGGCCGAGCGGCGGTTGTAGCCGCGCCGCCATGACGGACTGCCCCAGGGCGTGGGGGTGAAGATGCGCCGGTCGTGGCTGTCGAGGTCGATGCGCAGGATGCGGCCATAGTCTCCGGGCTTGACCCCGCCGGCCCGGTGGCAGGCCCGGCTGCCGGCGCAGGCGAAGCCGAAGGCGGCTGCCGGGCAGCGGTATTTGAGCGTGCCGCAGCGGCCCCGATCAGCCTCGAACCCCTGAAACGCCATAGCGCGGACCTCGCCGGTCCCGGGACAGACGCAGGACACCCGGCCGCGCTCGTCGTGAACGATGACATCGGCGCGGTCGGGGAACAGCGGCCGCGTGATCGGCTGCGCCGGATCGTATCTCGGCTCCTGCTTCTCCACCCGCCACATCAGCCGTGTATCGATCAGCGGGCGGGCGGTCCACCGGTCCCACAGCCGCGCCTTCAGGCGGGCATCGTCGAGACCGCGGTCGGCGCTGAAGTCGGCGCAGCGCCCGGCGATCTCCGGCGCCCTTGCGAACAGCTCCTCCAGCATCCCGGACAGCACCTTGGGTTCCGAGGCCGAAGCGCGCGTCACCTCGAAGGCCACCGGAACCTCGTAATCGGTGTCGGCGATCAGGTGCAGCCCGTAGCCGAACCACGACTTCACCTTCTTCCACACCGCGCCGGTCCTGGCGTCCACCCCGCCCGTCTCGTGCTTGCCCCAGTCGGCGTCGGGGTCCGAGGTCTTGTCCTCGTCCTTGCCGACCCGGCCCGTCGAGTGGCTCGCGATCGCCTTGCCGTCGTAGCCGAGATGACGCCCGAAGTCCGGCAACGCGGCGAACAGCGCGGCGCGCAGGCTCTCGATCATGGCGGACACCAGCCCCTGCTCGTCCTCAAGCTGCACAACACGCCCCAGAAACCGCGAGAAGTTCCAGTGGCTCGGCGCCGTCGAACGAACCCGCGCCGGGCGCGTTACCGCATGCCCGTCGTGAAGCACCGTCACCGGCCCGCTCTGATACGGCAGAGGGTCGAACCCGCAGATCTCCAGCAACGCCGGGTTGCGCCCCAGCTCCCGCAACAGCGACTGCATCGAGGCGTGTTGCAACACCACCCCCGCGATCAGCGCCCGCCACATCGCCCGCACCGGGTAGTCGTTACGGCCCCGACCGCGACACACTTCAAGCGCCGTCACGATCTCCTCGTCGGGAAGCACCGCCAGAACCAGGCGCAGCCGTTCAAGGTCCGGCAGGACTTCGACATCGCGCCACGAAAAGGGTAGCTTCGCCGCCGTCGCCATCGCTGTTCTCCCGACCAGGGGTGGTGGTGGAACAAGGGCCCCAGGGCCCGATGGCGACACCTTCTATCTCATGCGCACGATCAGGGCGCGCGAGGCCGCCGCAGGAAAACCTCGCTGCCAAGACGCCGCGACCAGCGGCGTGGGGTGAAAATCGCCAAAACGACCGCCGCAGCGAAACTGAAACCCCGGATATCAACGACCACCACGGGGTATCAAAAATCTCGCACCTCCGTGAACGCCTTGTAAATCAACCCGTCCCCGACAGCGCAAACGCCTCCCTACGGGTCGAGCGGCCGGCGCGCCCTCAACGCGGCCGAAAGGGTGCCGTCGTCCAGATAGTCGAGCTCGCCTCCGACCGGCACGCCGTGGGCGAGACGGGAGACGACGACACCGCATTCCGCCAGCCGGTCGGTGAGGTAATGCGCCGTGGTCTGACCTTCGACCGTGGCGGAGGTGGCGAGGATAATCTCTGTCACCGTATCCGCCCGGGCGCGGCGGACCAGCGCGTCGATGTTGAGCTCGTCGGGGCCGCGCCCGTCGAGCGCCGACAGGGTGCCGCCCAGAACGTGGTAGCGCCCGCCGAAGGCGGCCGTCCGCTCGAGCGCCCAGAGATCAGCGACATCCTCGACAACGCAGATGACCGTTCCGTCGCGGTTCTCCTCGGCGCAGATGGCGCAGGGCTCCACCGTGTCCACATTGCCGCAGACGCCGCACTGCCGGATCGAGTCCGCGGCCGCGGCAAGGGCCTGCGCCAGAGGTTCCAGCAGGCCGGTCCGCCGCTTGATAAGATGCAGCGCCGCGCGCCGCGCCGAGCGCGGGCCGAGCCCCGGAAGCCTCGCGAGCAGCTGGATCAGCCGGTCGATTTCGGAAACGGCCATTGCCTGGCCCGGCCGGTGCGTCCTCAGAACGGAAGATTGAGGCCCGGCGGCAGGTTGAGGCCGCCCGCGATCTTCTGCATTTCTTCGGCGGCCCTGCCCTCCGCCTTGCCCTTGGCGTCGGAGAGGGCCGCGACGATCAGGTCCTCCACCACCGAGACGTCCTCGGCGTTGAAGAGGGACGGGTCGATCGCCACCCCTCTGACCTCGTTCCTGGCGTTCATGGTGACCGTGACGAGGCCGGCGCCCGACTGGCCCGTGACTTCGATATCCGCCAGGCGGGACTGCATGTCCTGGATCTTGGACTGCATCTCCTGCGCTTGTTTCATCAGCTGGCCGAAATTCTTCATGGCGGCAACTCTCCGTGTGGGCCTTCGGCTTCCGAGTCGTCTTCCGGGTCGGTCGGCGGTTCCTGCGGCGCTTCGCCCAGGATGGGCGCGGACTCCACGCTGCGCACGGCCTCGACGGTGGCGCCGGGGAACATCTCCAGCGCGGCCTGCACGGCCGGATGATCCGTCGCCTGCCGGCGCTCCGTCGCCTCGCGCTCCTCGCGCTGTTCGCGCAGGCTGGGCGCCGCTTCGTCCCCGTCGACCGCCTCCACCGACCAGCGCTCCCCGGTCCAGTCGTCGAGCATGCGGCGGAGCCGGTTCTCCAGCCCGTCGGGCGCGCGCGGCCCGCGCCGGTAGCGAAGCCGCCCGGGCGCGTAGTCCACGAGCCCGACATCGTTGGCCAGGTGCGCCTGGAGCACCATTTCCTTCCTGCTCTTGAACAGCGCCACCAGCGCCTCGAAGTCCCGGGGCATCGGTTGCGCCGCCTCGGGGGCCGGTGCGGGCGGGGGCGGAGCGGGTTGCGGCGAGGACATCGTTTCGCCGCTCTCCGCGGCGCGAACGATGTCCGCCGGCGTCGGCAGGTCGGCGGCGTAGGCCAGCCGGATCAGCACCATTTCCGCGGCCTGCCTCGGATCCACCGCCATGTGGGTCTCCGATACGCCCTTGAGCAAGATCTGCCAGCACCGCGTGAGCACCGGGATCGACAGCCCGGCGGCGAGCGTTCGGCCGCGTTCGAGCTCGATATCGGAGACCGCGCCGCCCGCCCTTGCGTCCTCCGGCGCGGCCTTGAGCCGGGTCAGCCAATGGGTGAATTCCAGCAGGTCCTGAAGAACCGCGACCGGGTCCGCACCGGCCTCGTGAAGCGTGTCGAACAGGCCGAGAGCGGGCGCCGGCTCGCCGCGCATCAGGGCCTCCAGCAGATCGGCCGTCCGCAAGCGGTCGGCGAGGCCCAGCATGTCGCGCACCCGGTCGCCGTCGATCCGCCCGCCGACGGCATGGGCGATCGCCTGGTCGAGCAGCGAAAGCGCGTCGCGCACCGAGCCTTCGGCCGCCCGGACGATTTGGCGCAGCGCATCCTCGGCGATTTCGACATCCTCCCGGCCGGCGATCGCTCCCAGATGGGAAAACAGGGTTTCGCCATCCACCCGGCGCAGATCGAAGCGCTGGCAGCGCGACAGCACCGTGACCGGCACCTTGCGGATTTCCGTCGTCGCGAAAATGAATTTCACGTGCTCCGGCGGTTCCTCCAGCGTCTTCAGGAGCGCGTTGAAGGCGTTGCGCGACAGCATGTGAACTTCGTCGATGATGTAGACCTTGAAACGGGCCGAGACCGGGCGGTAGCGCACGCCCTCGATGAGCTCGCGGATGTCGTCGACGCCGGTGCGGCTGGCCGCATCCATCTCGATCACGTCGACATGCCGGTCCTCGCCGATCGACGTGCAATGATCGCAGGTGCCACACGGGTCGGGCGTCGGGCCGCCGGTGCCGTCGGCGCCGACGCAGTTGAGCGCGCGCGCGATGATCCGCGCGGTGGTCGTCTTTCCGACGCCCCGGATGCCGGTCAGGATGAACGCGTGTGCCAAGCGGCCCGACACGATCGCGTTGGCGAGCGTGCGAACCGTCGCTTCCTGGCCGACGAGATCGGCGAAACGGCTCGGCCGGTAGGTGCGCGCGAGCACCCGGTAGAGCCGGGTTTCCGATGAGCCGCTCATGCCTCGCGCAAACCGTGCTGCACTTCCGACGATGTCTTACAACGGGGCCTGTCAATGAGGCGGGAGGCCGGCGAACGACCCGGAGCCATCTCGTTACGGCTGCTTCCTTCCGGACCTGACCGGGTTGGCGAGCGCCCCGTCCGCGACCAGCCTCCCAACGCACTATATCAGCAATCGAAATTGCGTGCCACGAACCCCTATGGCAGGTTGCCCGCCGACCGAGCGCGGCCGCCGTTGCGAAGTATCCCTGCCGGAGTCCATGAGAGCCCCGAACCACTACGCCGATTACGGGCTTGCGCGCCACGCGGAGCGGCGCATGGACGAAGATTGGCTCGACGCCCAGTTCGACGATTCGGCCTGCGTGCTCCCGGTGTGGCGCTCGCGCGCCTTCGTGCGTTCGCTGGAAGAGCCGCGCGCGGTCTGCTTCGAGCCCGGAGAGGTCGGCGCCTTCCTCAACCAGAGGCGGGACGCGGTTTTTCTCGGCATGAAGGACGGGACCCCGCATTTCGCCTTCGACCTGTCCCATGTCGAAGACCCCGAGTCCCGCTCGCCCTTCGCGCGGCGCGGGACATTCGTCGACCTGCGGAGCGTCGGCACGCTCCTGCCGGCCGACGAAGGCGGCCTGCTCGCCTATGCCAAGGGTATCCTTCACTGGCACGAACGGCACCGGTTCTGCGGCAATTGCGGCCAGCCGACCGAGAGCCGGGAGGCCGGCCATCTCCGGGTCTGCAGCGACCATTCGTGCGGCGTTTCCCATTTTCCCCGGACCGACCCCGCAGTGATCATGCTGATCGGGCGGGGCGACCGAGCCGTTCTCGGCCGCAAGTCGGAATGGCCGGACGGCATGTATTCCGCGCTCGCGGGGTTCGTCGAGCCCGGCGAGAGCCTGGAGGAGGCGGTCGCCCGCGAGGTCAAGGAAGAGGTCGCCATCGAGGTCGCCAACATCCGCTATCACTCCTCCCAGCCCTGGCCGTTTCCCGCCTCGCTGATGCTGGGGTTCTACGCCGATGCGCTGTCCGACGAGATCGCCTTCGATCCCGACGAGCTGGAGGATGCAAGATGGTTCACCCGCGACGAGCTCAGGAAGGGCGGCGCGGGGCTGGTGCGGCGCGCGCGGTCGGACTCGATCGCCCGCCGCCTGATCAACGACTGGGTGCACGAGCGCTGAACGGGCGCGATCGCGACCCGCTGCCGCCCGGAGGCCCCCTCACCCTGACCCTCTCCCCGCGGGGGAGAGGGGACTTGCTTGCTCGCTCTTGCTTGCCTCCTCCCCTCCCGCTTGCGGGAGGGGCGGGGGGAGGGTGGCAACCCGAGTCGGAAAATGCTGTAGCGCGCTCCCGGCTCTAGGCGGGGTCGATGGGCTCGTTGGTCGAGCGGAAGGCGTCCGCCGGATAGGTGCCGAGGACCTTCACCTTGTGCGAGAAGAACTCGAGCTCCTCCAGCGCGAGGCGCACGTTGCGGTCCCTCGGGTCGCCCTCGATATCGGCGTAGAACTGGGTCGCGGCGAAATCGCCGCCCATCATGTAGCTCTCGAGTTTGGTCATGTTGACGCCGTTGGTCGCGAACCCGCCGAGCGCCTTGTAAAGCGCCGCCGGCACGTTTCGCACCTGGAACACGAATGTGGTCACCAGCGTGCCGTCGTCGCGCCGCCGCCGGCGCGGCGTCCCGGAAAGCACCAGGAAACGGGTCGTATTGTGGTCCGCGTCCTCGATATTGGCCGCGAGCGATTTGAGCCCGTAAACCTCGCCGGCGAGCGCCGAGCCGATCGCCGCCTCACTGGGATCGCCGCGTTCGGCGATCTCGGCGGCCGCGCCGGCGGTATCGGCGTGGACGATGGGGCGGAGATTCATCTTGCGGATCAGCTTGCGGCACTGGCCGAGGGCGTGGACATGGCTGTGGACCGTCCGGATCGTCTTCAGCGTCGCTCCTTCGGGCGCCAGCAGGTGATGATTCACCCGGACGAAATGTTCGCTGACGATGAAGAGTTCCGATTCCGGCATCAGGCGGTGGATGTCCGCGACCCGGCCGGCGACCGAATTCTCGATCGGAATCATCGCGTAGCGCGCGCGACCGTCCCGCACCGCCGCGAAGGCGTCCTCGAACGCCGCCGAGGGCAGGGTCGACATGGCGGGGAATATCGAGCGGCAGGCAAGCTCGGAATAGGCGCCCGGGACACCCTGGAAGGCGATCGTGTTCCGGAGGCTTTTCGACCTGGTCATCTCTTTCCGGCGGCGCTGGGGCGATGGGCGGCGGAGTATCGAATTCGCCCCTGCCCGTGTCAAACGCGCCCGCCCGGCCGATCGCGGGGGCAGTCGGCTTGCAAAGGGGAAACCCGTTCTGCTAATGACGCCTGCGTTGCGGCAGCGGCATAACGGGTGGCGGGCCGTCCAGGGGAAGACGAACCATGTTGTTCAACAAGATCGCCGGCGCGGGACTGCTCGTCGCTCTCGTGCTGGTCGCCATCAGCACGATAGGAAACGCCCTCGTCCATCCCCGGGACAGCGACAAGGGCGCGGCGGTCGTCACGGCGGCCGCGACGCCCGAGCCCGCAGCCCCGGCGAAGCCCGCCGAGCCGCCGGTGCCGATCGGGACGCTGCTCGCGGCGGCGGACACCGGCGCGGGCGAGAAGGTGTTCAAGAAGTGCAAGGCCTGCCACACCGTCGATAGGGGCGGTAAGAACAAGATCGGTCCCAACCTGTGGGATGTCGTCAATTCGGAGGCCGGCAAGCGGGCCGGATTCGCCTACTCGAAGGCGATGGCCGCGAAGGGCGGGACGTGGACATACGACGATCTCGGCGCCTTCTTGGCCAAGCCCAAGGCCTATCTGCCCGGCACCAAGATGGCCTTCGCCGGGCTCAAGAAGGTGAAAGACCGGGCGGCGGTAATCGCCTATCTCCGGTCTTTGAGCGATTCGCCGGCGCCGTTGCCGCAGTAACCGCGGTTCCGCCGCCATCGTCCGGCGCGGCGTCGAGGCACAACCGAACACGCCGCGCAAGATGTCCACCGTTTGCCCGCAAGACTATATCGACTTCGCCCATGCGCTCGCCGATGCCAGCGGTGCGGCGATCCGGCAGCACTTCCGCACGCCCGTGCCGGTGGAGGACAAGGCCGACGCTTCCCCGGTGACGATCGCCGACCGCGAGGCCGAATCCGCCATGCGGGCGATGATCGCCGAGCGGTACCCGTCCCATGGAGTCGTGGGCGAGGAGTTCGGCAACCGGGACGAGGGGGCAGAGGAGGTCTGGGTGCTCGATCCCATCGACGGCACCCGGGCGTTCATCGCGGGCAAGCCGCTTTTCGGCACGCTGATCGCCCTTCTTCGCGAAGGCAGGCCGTTGCTCGGCATCATCGACCAGCCCGTGCTCGGCGAGCGCTGGGTCGGGGCCGCCGGTATCGCGTCGCGCTTTTGCGGCGAGCGGATCGAAACGCGGTCCTGCGCCGGAATCGACAAGGCCCTGCTGAACACCACCTCGCCGGATCTCTTCCACGGCGCCGACCGCGAGGCGTTCGGACGCTTGTCCGCGCGCGTGCGAAGCACGCTCTATGGCGGGGATTGCTACGCGTACGGGTTGCTGGCCGCCGGCCATATCGATCTCGTGGTCGAGGCGGGGCTCAAGACTTACGACTATTGCGCGCTTGTCCCCGTCGTCGAGGGCGCGGGCGGGCGCATCAGCGATTGGGAGGGGAATGCGCTCCGGGCCGGGTCGGACGGCCGGGTGATCGCCGCGGGCGACCGGCGGGTTCATGCCCGGGCCTTGGAATTGCTGTCCGGCGGCACCAACTAGGATCGGGTGACGGCAAGCCCGCTTGAAGGCGTTCGCCTGCGCGCACACAATCGCGCTCCGCGCAGGCGGCGCCCGGAGAGGAACGCCATGCAGAGCTTGGGGTGGGTCGCAATCCGCGCCGCCGGCGTCCTGGCCGGGGCGCTGCTCCTGCTGGGCGGCGCGGCGGCGGCCGACAAGGTCGTCAAGCGGCACGGGCTTACCCTGGTGGGCAGTCTCCAGTACCCGCCCGACTTCCCGCACCGCAGCTATGTGAACCCCCATGCTCCCAAGGGCGGGTCGGTCAAGCTGCACGCGATCGGTTCGTTCGACAGCTTCAACCCCTATATCGTCAAGGGCGATTCCGCGAGCCTCGCCTTCGTCGTCGAAACCCTGATGACCTCGCCGCGCGACGAGATATCGGCCGAGTACGGGTTGGTCGCCGAGACCGTCGAGGTCCCCGAGGACCTGTCCTACGCGATTTACAACCTCCGGCCCGAGGCGCAATTCCACGATGGCAGGCCGGTGACGGCGGACGACGTCATCTTCAGCTTCAACGCGCTGCGCGCGAAGGGACAGCCCTTCTACCGCTACTACTACCGCAACATCGCCAAGGCCGAACGGCTCGGCCGGCACCGGGTGAAGTTCCACTTCACGGGGCCGCCCAACCGCGAGCTTCCGCAGATCACCGGCCAGCTTCCGGTTCTGCCGAAGCACTACTGGGAAGGCCGCGCCTTCGATCAGACCACGCTGGAGCCGCCGCTCGGCAGCGGACCCTACCGGATCGCCCGCTTCGAGCCCGGGCGGTTCGTCGAGTTCGAGCGGGTCAGGGACTATTGGGGCGAACGGCTGCCGATCAATCTCGGCATGAACAATTTCGACCGAATCCGGATCGACTATTACCGCGACCAGACGGTGGCGCTCGAAGCCTTCAAGGCGAACGAGTACGACTACCGCTCGGAGAACTCGTCGAAGGACTGGGCGACCGGCTACCGGTTCCCCGCCGCCGGCGCCGGGCTGGTGCATACCGAGCAGGTGCGCCACGCGCGGCCCACCGGGATGCAGTCCTTCGCCTTCAACCTCAGGCGGACGAAATTCCGCGACATCCGGGTGCGCGAGGCGATCGGGCTCGCCTTCGACTTCAACTGGTCGAACAAGAACCTGTTCTACGGCCAGTACAGCCGGACGACGAGTTTCTTCTCCAATTCCGGGCTCGCCGCCGCCGGGCTGCCGGGACCCGAGGAGAAGGCGTTGCTGGAGCCGTTCAGGGGCCGGATCCCCGATGCCGTGTTCACCAGGGAATTCAAGCCGCCCGAGACCGACGGATCGGGCAATATCCGGCGCAACCTGCGTCGCGCCGTCCGCTTGCTCAAGGCCGCGTCGTGGGAGGTCAAGGACGGCCGGCTGACCGATGCGGCGACCGGCGAGAAGATGGAGATCGAGTTCCTTCTGGTCAGCCCCCTGTTCGAGCGGGTGGTCGCCCCGTTCATCCGCAACCTCAAGCGGCTCGGCATCGAGGGGCGCATCCGGGTGGTCGATTCCTCGCAATACATCAACCGCCTGAACGCCTTCGACTTCGACGTGGCGATCGCGAGCTGGGGCCAGTCCGACTCGCCCGGCAACGAGCAGCGCGACTTCTGGAGCTCCGACGCCGCCGGCCGGCAGGGCAGCCGCAACCTCGTCGGCATCCGCAACCCGGTCGTCGATGCCCTGATCGAAAAGCTGATCGCCGCGCCCGACCGCGCCCGGCTGGTCGCCGCGACGCGCGCGCTCGACCGGGTGCTGCTGTGGAACCACTACGTCATCCCGCAATGGCACATCCGCTTCGACCGGATCGCCTATTGGGACAAGTTCGGCAAGCCGGCCAGGAGCCCGAAATACGGCAACGACCTGATGAGCTGGTGGGTCGACGCCGGCAAGGCGGCGAGCCTCGAAGAGCGCAGGCGCAAGCTGGGCGGTGCGCGGTGAGAAGGGGCGTTCTTTGTGCCGGTGCGGCCGCCGTCGCGTTCCTCGCCACAGGCGCATTCGCTGGCGCGGTCAAGGTAAGCCACGGCGTCTCGGTCTTCGGCGACCTCAAATATGGCGCGGACTTCGCCCATTTCGACTACGTCAACCCGGACGCGCCCAAGGGCGGGACGCTGAGGCTCTGGGGACTCGATACGTTCGAGACCCTCAACCCGTTCATCCTCAAGGGCCGGAAGGAGGCGTGGAACGCGCTCCTGTTCGACACGCTGATGGCGCGCGCCTTCGACGAGCCGGACGCGCTCTACGGCCTCGTCGCCAAAGCGGTCGAGATCCCGGAGGCGGGCGGCTGGGTTGCCTTCCGGCTCAGGCCGGAGGCGCGGTTCCACGACGGCACGCCGGTCACGGCCGAAGACGTCGCCTTCACTTATCGGACGCTGGTCGCGAAGGGGCATCCGCAGTTTCGCATCCTGTTCCGCGACGTGGCCGGGGTCGAGGCGGTCGACCGCCACAAGGTCCGGTTCGACTTCAAGCCCGGACGGCACCGCGACCTTCCGGTCCAGCTCGCGGCGCTGCCGGTGCTGTCGAAGGCGTATTACGCCACCGTCGCGTTCGACAAGACGACCTTTACCCCGCCGCTTTCCAGCGGTCCCTACCGCGTCGCCAGGACGGAGCCCGGACGGACGGCGACCTACGAGCGGGTGACCGACTACTGGGCACGCGATCTGCCGGTCAATCGCGGGCGTTACAATTTCGACCGGATCAGGGTCGACTATTACCGCGACCGCGACATCGCCTTCGAGGCGATCTTCGCCGGGCAGTACGACTTCCGCGAGGAGTTCACCTCCCGCAGCTGGGCAACCCAGTACGACAAGCCGCCGGTGCGCAAGGGGCTGATGGTGCGCGAGACGCTGCCCGACGAGACGCCCTCGGGCGTCCAAGCGTTCTTCTTCAACCTCAGGCGGGACAAGTTCAAGGACCGCCGGGTGCGGCGCGCGCTCGACCTCGCGTTCGATTTCGAGTGGACCAACAGGAACCTGTTCTTCGGGCTCTACGAGCGGACCAACTCGATGTTCGAGAACTCGCCGCTCGCCGCCCACGCGCCGCCGGTCGAGGCCGAGCTCGCCCTGCTGGAGCCGCTGCGCGGCAAGGTCCCCGAGGAGGTCTTCGCCCGCCCCTACAAGGCCAGCGTCACCGACGGAAGCGGCAAGATCCGCCGCGAGTTGCGCAGGGCCACCCGGTTGCTGCGCGAGGCCGGCTACCGGGTGAAGGGCGGAAAGTTGCTGGATTCTTCCGGCAAGCCGCTGACGATGGAATTCCTGCTGTTCGAGGCTTCGTTCAACCGCATTATCGCGCCCTATATCGCCAATCTCAGACGGCTCGGGATCGAGGCCACGATCCGCATCGTCGATTCCGCCAATTTCAAGTACCGCACCGACAATTACGACTTCGACGTCATCGTCCGCCGTTACGTGCAGCCGCTGACGCCCGGGCTGGAGCAGCGCAACTTCTTCGGTTCGGCGAGCGCCGATACGCCGGGTTCCTTCAATGTCGGCGGGATAAAGGACCCGGCGGTCGACGCGCTGATCGAGAAGGTCATCGGGGCGACCTCGCGCCAGGACCTGACCACCGCGGTGCGGGCGCTCGACCGGGTGCTGATGTGGAACAACTACACCGTCCCCCAATGGTTCAAGGGCGCGCACCACATCGCCTACTGGAACAGGTTCGACCGCCCGGCGACCAAGCCCCGCTTCGCCCGGGGCGTCGTCGACACCTGGTGGTTCAATCCGGAGAAGGCGGCCATGATCGCGGCGGGGAAGGCCCCACCCGGACCGTGATGGCAGGGCCCAGCGGACTCCTCTCCGGATGCTGAGCTATATCGTCCGTCGCCTGCTTCTGATGATCCCGACGCTGGCCGGGATCATGGTCATCAACTTCCTGATCATCCAGGTCGCGCCGGGCGGGCCGGTGGAGCAGATCATCGCCCAGGTGACCGGCACCAGCGTCGCGCCCACGAGCCGGTTCGGCGGCGGCGCCGGCACCGAGACGGGCGCCTCGCCGTCCGCCGCCCAGGCCGACGCGGCGTCCTCCGCGGTGACCAGCAAGTATCGCGGCGCCCGCGGGCTCGACCCCGAATTCATCGCCCAGCTCGAAAAGCAGTTCGGCTTCGACAAGCCGATGCACGAGCGTTTCGTCCTGATGATGGGAAACTTCGCCACATTCGATTTCGGCACCAGCTATTTCCGCGACGAGACCGTGGTCAACCTGGTGCTGGAGAAGATGCCGGTCTCGATCTCGCTCGGGCTGTGGTCGACGCTGATCCTCTATCTGGTCTGCATCCCGCTCGGAATCCGCAAGGCGGTGAGGGACGGGACGCGGTTCGACCTCTGGACGACGATCGTCATGACCATCGGCTTCGCGACGCCGTCCTTCGTGCTCGCGGTGCTGCTGATCGTCTTCTTCGCCGGCGGCAGCTTCCTCGACTGGTTCCCGCTGCGCGGCCTGACCTCGGAGAATTTCGACGAGCTCGGCTTCTTCGGCCAGCTCGCCGACTATTTCTGGCACCTCGCGCTGCCGCTGGTCTCGCTGGTCGCGGGCGGGTTTCTCGCGCTCACGATGCTGACCAAGAACTCCTATCTCGACCAGATCAACATGCAGTACGTGCTGACCGCCCGCGCCAAGGGGCTGACCGAGCGCCGGGTGCTCTACGGCCACGTGTTCCGCAACGCGATGCTGATCGTGATCGCGAGCTTTCCGGGGGTCTTCGTCGGCATCCTGTTCACCGGGTCGCTGCTGATCGAGGTCATATTCTCGCTCGACGGGCTCGGGCTGCTCGGTTTCGAGGCGCTGATCAAGCGCGACTACCCGATCGTCTTCGCGACCACCTACTTCTTCACCCTGCTCGGGCTGGTGATGCGGCTGGTCGGCGATCTGACATACACGATCGTCGACCCGCGCATCGATTTCGAGGTGCGCGGTGGCTGACGGCGGCACATACCGGGTCTTCGGAATGCGCCTGACGCCGCTTTCCCGGCGGCGGCTCAGGAATTTCCGCAACAACCGGCGTGCCTTCGTCTCGCTCTGGGTGTTCCTCGCGCTGTTCGCGGTCACCCTGCCGGCCGAGTTCATCGCCAACGACAAGCCGCTCCTGATCCAGTACGACGGCGGGTATTACTTCCCGGTCTTCGCGGCCTATCCCGAAACCGATTTCGGCGGCGATTTCGAGACCGAGGCCGAGTATCGCGAGCCGGACATGCAGCAGCTGATCCGCGACAAGGGCGGCTGGATGGTGTGGCCGCTGATCCCCTACAGCTACCGGACGGTCAATTACGATTTGAAGGTGCCCGCCCCGTCGCCGCCGTCTTCCGACAACTGGCTCGGCACCGACGACCAGGCGCGCGACGTGCTGGCGCGCGCGATCTACGGCTTCCGCATCTCCGTCCTGTTCGGGATTTCGCTCACCGTCCTCGGCTCGATCATCGGCGTGGCGGTCGGCGCGGCGCAGGGCTATTTCGGCGGCTGGACCGACCTCGCCTTCCAGCGCTTCATCGAGGTCTGGCAGGGGCTCCCGACGCTGTTCCTGCTGATCATCCTGGCCAGCATCGTGACTCCCAGCTTCTGGTGGCTTCTCGGCATCATGGTCCTGTTCGGCTGGACCGCGCTCGAAGGCGTGGTGCGGGCGGAGTTCCTGCGCGCGCGCAATTTCGACTATGTCAGGGCGGCGCGGGCGCTCGGCGTCAACAACATCACCATCATGCGCCGCCACGTGCTGCCCAACGCCATGGTCGCCACGCTTACCTTTCTGCCGATCATCCTGACGGGCTCCATCACCAGCCTGACGGCGCTCGACTTCCTCGGTTTCGGATTGCCGCCCGGCTCGCCCTCGCTCGGCGAGCTGCTGGCCCAGGGCAAGGCCAATCTGCAGGCGCCCTGGCTCGCGGTGACGGCGAGCCTCACGATCATCGTCACGCTGTCGCTGCTGATCTTCGTGGGCGAAGGGGTCCGCGATGCGTTCGATCCGCGCAAGACGGTGAACGAGTAGGCCGCGCGATGACGGAAACGCTGCTCACCGCGGACAACCTCTCCGTCTATTTCGGCAGCGGCGAACGCGAGGTCCGGGCGGTACGGAATATCTCGTTCGAGATCGGCCGCGGCGAGACCCTTGCGCTGGTCGGAGAAAGCGGCTCCGGCAAGTCGGTCTCCGCGCTCTCGATCCTGCAACTCCTGCCCTATCCGCTCGCCCGCCACCCGGGCGGCAGCATCCGGTTCGCCGGCGAGGAACTGATCGGCTGCCCCGAGGCCGCGCTCCGCGGCGTGCGCGGCAACAGGATCGCGATGATCTTCCAGGAACCGATGACCTCGCTCAACCCGCTGCACACGATCGAGAAGCAGATCGGCGAGATCCTCAAGGTCCACAAGGGCCTCGGCCGTACCGAGGCGCGCTCCCGGATCGTGGACCTCTTGAACCAGGTCGGCCTGCCGGAGGCGGAGAGCCGGCTGCAGGCCTACCCCCACCAGCTTTCCGGCGGGCAGCGCCAGCGGGTGATGATCGCGATGGCGCTCGCCAACGACCCCGAGCTCCTGATCGCCGACGAGCCGACGACCGCGCTCGACGTGACCATCCAGGCGCAGATTCTCAAGCTGCTGAAGGACCTGCAGCGCGAGCGCGGCATGTCGATCCTGCTGATCACCCACGATATCGGGATCGTCCGCAAGGTGTCCGACAGGGTCGCCGTGATGACCGAGGGCGAGATCGTCGAGACCGGCCCGACCGCCGAGATCTTCGACAACCCGCGGCACGACTACACAAGGCATCTGCTCGCCGCCGAGCCGAAGGGGAATCCGGCCGTCGCCGACGGGAAGGCTTCGGCAGTCATGGAGGCGGACGACCTGAAGGTCTGGTTCCCGGTAAAGCGCGGCGTCCTGCGGCGGGTGGTGGGCCACATCAAGGCCGTCGACGGCGTCTCGGTCGCCGTGCGCGAAGGGCAGACGCTCGGGGTGGTGGGCGAGAGCGGGTCGGGCAAGACCACGCTCGCCATGGGCCTCCTGCGGCTCGAGAAGAGCGTCGGCCCCATCCGTTTCCGGGGAAACGACATCAGCGGCATGGGCTGGTCCCAAATCCGGCCGCTGCGGCGCGAAATGCAGATCGTCTTCCAAGACCCGTTCAGCTCGCTCTCGCCCCGGTTCTCCGTCGGTCAGATCATCGAGGAGGGTCTCGTGGTCCACGGCATGGCGGGCGATTACGACGAGCGGCGGACGGTCATCGCCGGCGCTCTTGCCGAGGTCGGGCTCGATCCCGAGGCCCAGGACCGTTACCCGCACGAATTCTCCGGCGGCCAGAGACAGAGGATCGCTATCGCGCGCGCCATCGCGCTGAAGCCGCGCTTCATCGTGCTCGACGAGCCCACCTCCGCGCTCGACATGTCGATCCAGGCGCAGATCGTCGATCTCCTGCGGGAACTGCAGGAGCGCCACGGGCTCGCCTATCTGTTCATCAGCCACGATCTCAAGGTGGTCCGCGCGCTCGCCGACGAGGTGATCGTGATGCGCCACGGCCGTGTCGTGGAGCAGGGCAGCAGCCGCAGGATCTTCGAAACCCCCGCGGAGCCCTACACCAGGGCGCTGATCGCCGCCGCGTTCGATATCGAGGCGGTCGAGACCGACGCGGTGGCGACCTGACGGGCTGGAGCATTTTCCGGCCTGACCGGGTCGCGGCCCTCCCCCAACCCCTCCCGCAAGCGGGAGGGGGGAAGGTAAGGGGAAGTCGGCGAGCGAATTCCCCCTCTCCCCCGCGGGGAGAGGGTCGGGGTGAGGGGCCTCTTCGGCCATTAGCGAGAAGTCCGGGTCAGCTCCTGCCGACGCGTTTCTTCCCGCCGAACCGGCGTTCGATCAGGGCGTAGAGCGCCCGCATGCCCTGCGCCTCGCCGCCGACCGGGCGGCCGGGGCGAGCGGCAAGGTTCCAGGCCATGATGTCGAGGTGGATCCAGGGCGTGGTCGTGTTCACGAACTCCTCGAGGTAGAGCGCGGCCGTGATCGCGCCGGCCATGCCGCCCTCGGAGACGTTGTTGATGTCTGCCGTCTTGCTGTCGAGCAGCCGGCGGTAGGGACGCCAGAGCGGCAGGCGCCAGAGCGGATCGGAGACCGCCTCTCCCGCGCTCGACAGCTCCTCCGCCAGCGCATCGTTGTTGCAGAAGAACGCCGCAAGCTCCGCGCCCACCGCCACCCGGGCCGCGCCGGTGAGCGTCGCGAAGTCGACGAGGAGGTCCGGCCGCTCGGTCTCCGCCTCGGTCAGGGCATCGCAGAGGATCAGCCGTCCTTCGGCGTCGGTGTTGCCGACCTCGACGGTAATGCCGCTTCGCGTCTTGACGATGTCGAGCGGCCGGAGGGCGTTGCCCGATATGCTGTTCTCCACCGCCGGTATCAGCACGCGCAGTCTGACGTCGAGCTTCGCCGACATAATCATCCGGGCGAGCCCCAGAGCATGGGCCGCCCCGCCCATGTCCTTCTTCATGCGAAGCATGCCCTGGGCCGGCTTGATGTCGAGGCCGCCGGAATCGAAGCACACGCCCTTGCCGAGCAGCGTGACCTTCGGGGCGCCCGTCCGGCCCCAGCGGAGATCGATCAGCCGCGGCGCGTTGGCGCTGGCCCGGCCGACAGCATGGATCGTCGGGTAGCCGCGCCGCAGCAGCGCGGCGCCCTTGATCTCGGTGACCTTCGCGCCGCCCGTCTCGGCAATTTGTCGGGCGGCGGCGGCGAGCTCCGCCGGCCCCATGTCGCCGGCCGGCGTGTTGATCAGGTCGCGGACCGCCGTCGTCGCCTCGGCCGCGGAACGCACATTGGCGCGGTCGGCGCCCTCGGGCCAGACGAGGGACGGAACGGGCCCGGCGGACTTGGCCGCGTACCGGTCGAAGGCATAGCAGCCCAGCGCCCATCCGAGCGCCGCGCCGGTCGCCGCCGCGCGGTCCATCCGCGCATCGATCCGATAGGCGCCCACGGGCAGCCGCCCGGGGAGGTCCGCGTAGGCCCAGAAATCGTCATGCGACTCGACGCCCAGCAGAACGCTGTGGAGCACGCCGTGCTCGCCCGAAACGAGGCTCAGGCTCCGCGGCGCGGCCTTGAAGCCGGTGCTGTCCACCCAGGCGCGCATCGCGTCCGGCTGATCCGCGCGCCACGCATCGAATACGTCCTTCTCGATCGGGATGATGGGGACGGTCTTTGCATCCGTCCTCGTCCTGAACTTCGCGCGCACGACTCCCCCTCTTCGGCATCCGGGCGCCGCGACGATGGCGCGCGAGGGGCGCAGGCGCAAGCCGGCCCGGACCCGTCCGGCGCGTACATGAATAACTCGACAGGCAATCGGCTGGCGCGGACCGGCGACCGGAACGCGGCCCCGCCCGCCCCCCGTGTCGTCATGCCCGGAACAAGTCTGGGCATGACGACCTTGGCCGGGGCAAAATCCGGCCCGCCACGGTCGTACCCGGTTGCGGTGTGGCTCCCCCCTCACCCTGACCCTCTCCCCCGCCGGGGGAGAGGGGACTCGCGTTGCCTTCTCCCCTCCCGCTTGCGGGAGGGGTTGGGGGAGGGTGGGGGCCGGGGGCAGCCCCCGTCCCCGTCCCCGATACGATCAGATGCGGATGCCCGCGCGCTCCAGGATGCCGCGCACCCGGGCTCTCTGCGCGTCCGCGATGGTCAGCCGTTCGGCGAAGTCGCGCCCCGAGGGCTTGGTCGCGTCGATCCCGACCTTGGTGACGGTGTGGGTCTCCGGGTCGGAGGTCGGGTCGAGGATCGCGCCCATCGCGCCGGGGATGTAGATCACGTCGCTTTCGGCCCGGGTGCGGGTGATCACCGCCCACATCACGTCGGAGAGGTCGAACACGTCCACGTCGTCGTCCACCACGACGACGCACTTGACGTAGAACTCGGTGCCGAGCGCGCTCATGATCGCCTGTCGCGGCTGTCCCTCGGCGGTCTTTCTCATCGACACGATCGCCATCAGCGCACCCACCGTGGTCGTCGGCACGTGGACGGCGCGCACGTTCGGAAGGTTGCGCCGGAGCGCGTTGAGGATCTCCGCCTCCCGAGAGATGCTCGAAATCAGGATGTGGTCGGGCGCCGTGCCCGAGGCGACCGAATGGAACATCGCGTCGCGCCGCATCTGGATCCGCTCCGCGACGAAGACGTTCTCGGTCGACCGGTAGGACGCGTAGCCGGTGAACTCGCCGAACGGGCCTTCCGGCTCGTGGACGCCAGCGAGGATCCTGCCTTCGATGACGATCTCCGCCCCCCACGGAACCTCGAGGTCCGCGGTTCCGCAGCGCGCGACCCGGTAGGGCTCGCCGAACAGGGCGCCGATGATCTCCACCTTCCGGACGCCCGGCGGGTAGTGATAGGCCATCGAACCCATGTAGTGGACCGGATGGATGCCGAGCGTGATCGCGGCCGGCAGCGCGTCGCCGCGCTCCTCCGCGCGGCGGTGATACTCGTACATGCGGCGCCGCGAATGGAGCGACAGCCCGAGCCGGTCGGGTCCCCGCAGCATCAGCCGGTGGAAGCCGGTGGTGTCGACGCCCGTTTCGGGATCGCGCGCCGCGATCTGCCCCGCGGTGATGTAGGGCGCCGCGTCGACGCCGAAATGGAGCGGGATCGGCAGCTTGGTGAGGTCAACCGCGTCGCCTTCCAGCACCACCTCCTGCCAGGGCGCGTCCGCCGCGGTTTCCACCGGCAGATAGTTCTGGCAGCGCTCCCGGTAGGCGCCCGGCAGGTCCTCCGGCGCGACGCCAAGGGCGAGCCCAAGCAGTTTCCGGTTGCCGGCGACGTTCGTCACCACCGGCATGTCGAACCCCTCGACATTCTCGAAGATCACGATCGGGCTGCGGCCCGCCCGTTCGAGCTCGAACACCGCCGAGGTGATGTCGAGGTCGCGGCTGACCGGCTCGGCGACGCGCAGCACCTCGTCCGGCGCGGCGCCCTCCACCTTGCCGATGAAGCCCCTGAGACTTTGTTCTTCCACGATCCGCCCCGCCCCCGTGCCCCTGTGGGCGTCGAGCATGCAGCCGCCGCCCCGCCCTGACAAGCAGTGCCCGGTTGAACCCGCGGCCCGGTCTCGACATTCTTGCGGCAGGCAGACAGAGGCGGAGCGGTGCCGTGGCGGAGACGCACGAGGTCAACATTCCCGAGGTGGTCGCGGAGGTGACCGCGGCGTTCGAGCGGTACGAGGAAGCCCTCGGCACCAACGATGTCGATACGCTGGCGGAGCTCTTCTGGAACAGCCCGCTCACGCTGCGCTACGGTCCCAACGGCACGCTGCTCGGCCACCGCGCGATCGACCGGTTCCGCCGCAACCGCAACATCTCGGGCGTCGAGCGGACCCTGAGGAACACGGTGATCAAGACGTTCGGGCGGGACTTCGCCATGGCCGATACCGAGGCGACCCGGCCCGACGGGCGCATGGTCGGCCGCCAGAGCCAGTGCTGGGTCCGGATGCCGGAGGGCTGGCGGATCGTCTCCGCCCATGTCTCCGACATTCCCGACGAGGCGTAGCGTCAACCCGCGGAGCGAGGCAAGCGGTGCAACCCAGGGTCCATGTCTATGCCGCCGTCGACGCGAACGGCGGATCGTATCAGCGGATGCGCGAGGCTGGGCTCGACATCCAGGTTCCCGACGAGCCGTGGATGCAGGCCGCCAACCGCTCCGGCGATTCCACCGAGCTGATCTTCGCCCCGCCGACGGTCGCCGCCGCCGGGGTCGCCAACCGGCTCAACGTGCTCACCCGCCGCACGCTGGAGTCCGCGCCCGACCTGCGCCTGATCGCCAAGTATTCGGTCGGCTACGACAATGTCGACGAGGCGGCGGCCACCGATCTCGGCATACTCGTCGTCAACAGCCCGACCGAGAGCAACTGGGGCGGCGTCGCCGAAGGTGCCGTGACCTTCCTGCTCGCGCTGCTCAAGAAGGTGCGCGAGCGCGACCGCAGCGTGAAGGACGGGCTGTGGCGCGATCCGGCGCTGATGGGCACCTATCTCGGCGCGCGGCTGACCGACGACTATCCGGGGATCGCGGTGGGGATCGTCGGTCTGGGGCGCATCGGCTCGCGCGTCGCCGACCTGCTGGCGCCCTGGCGCGTCCGCCTCATGGCCTGCGACCCGTACGCCCACGATTCGCAGTTCGTGAGCCGCAACGTCCGCCGCGTGTCGCTCGACACGCTGTTGTCCGAAGCCGACGCGGTGACGATCCACTGCAACCTCACCCCGGAAACGGAGGGCATGATCGGGGCGCGCGAGCTCGCCCTGATGAAGCCGGGCGCGGTCCTGATCAATTCCGCGCGCGGTCCGATCGTGGATATCGACGCGCTGTTCGACGCGCTCCAGTCGGACAGGCTCGCCGCCGCCGCGCTCGACGTGCTGCCGGAAGAGCCGCCCGACCCGCAGACGCCGCTGCTCGGGCTCGGCGACAAGGTGCTGCTCTCCCCCCACATGATTTCCAACAATGTCGGCACCGGCCTGCAGATGGCGGTGCCCTGGGTCGAGAAAGCGATCTTCGACGCCGTCCGGGGCGAGGTTCCGGACAACATCGTCAACCCCGATGCGATACCGCTGTGGCGTCAGCGGTTCGCCGACAACAGCCTCATCTGACACCGAACGGAAAGGGACCGGTGATGATCTACGAAGCCAGGAGCTACCGCATCTCGCGCGGCAAGGTGCCCGAATTCCTCAAGCTCTTCGCAGAAGGCTACGAGACCCGCAGCGAGCACTCGCAGATCAGCGCGATGCTCTACACCGAGATCGGGCCGCTCAACCAGGTCATCCACATCTGGCCCTATGCCGACATGGGCGAACGCGAGAAGATACGCGTCGAGGCCGCCAAGGACCCCAACTGGCCGCCCAAGGTCTCGCATCTCCTTGAGACCATGCAGTCGGAGATCTTCGTGCCGCTGCCCTTCACGCCGACGATGGCGAGCGGCGACTTCGGGCCGGTCTTCGAGTGGCGCGAATACACCATGCGCGCCGACGGGCAGCCCGCGCTGGTCGAGAACTGGTCCGCCGCCATCGAGGAGCGGGTCAGGATGTCGCCGCTGGTCATGGCGATGGTCACCGAATGCGGCGCGCTCAACAAGTTCGTCCATATCTGGGGCTACGAGAGTCTGGAGCACCGTCGCGCGGTGCGCGACGAAGCCCGGGAAAAAGGCATCTGGCCGCCCAAGAACGTCAGCGGCGGGCCCGATCCGATCCTGACGCAGGAGTGCAAGATCTGCTTCGCGGCGGATTATTCGCCGGTGAAGTAGCGTTCCGATTAATTCGTCCCCCAAGAGGGATGAATTAATCGTTCTGCCCCGCTCCGCCGGACAGGACGGGCCGGCCGGCCGGCGTCCCCAACCGCATTGTTAGAATCCGCGGGCAAGGCGCTGGCGCGCGGGCGTTATCGGCGCTCGGGGCTATCCCCGAAAGGATCGGTCGCGTCCCCGGGGGGACGCCAAATAGTACCGTTTCGGGACAATGTTCCCCGTGAAATATAGGTCAACAAGGCTGAACTTTGTTTCACGTGAAACATTATCGCCGCCCAAGAGGCCCCTCACCCTGACCCTCTCCCCGGCGGGGAGAGGGGACGCTGCTGCCGGCTCCTCGGCTCATCTTCCCCCCTCCCGCTTGCGGGAGGGGCCGGGGGAGGGTACGGCTCAGCCCCAGAGCTCGGCGAACTCGGTGGCGACCACGCGTTCGTAGGGCACCGGGCTGTCGAGGATGCCCATGTCGAGGGCGAACGCGTTCATGCCGTCCACGAAGCCCTCCGGGATCGCCGGGTCGTAGAACGGCAGGTCGCGTTCCACCACCCGGGCGATCAGCTTCGCCTCGTCCGGTCCGAACAGCTTCTCGCCGATGCCGGTCGCGCGGCCGACATCCTGCTTGAGCTTGTTCTGGGTCGAGACGATGGCGCGCACCGCGGCGGCGGCATCGTCGGGCCGGTCCGCGATCAGCCTGTCGGTCGCGACCAGCACCGGCTGGGTGTAGTTGAACGCGGCTTTCGGGCCGTCGCCCCGGCGCACGTCCCGCCACGATCGTCCCCACGCCCCGGGTGACGGCGATCTCGGCGCCCATGCCGTTGGCCCAGAAACCGTCGAGGAGACCCTCTTCCAGCGCCCGGGCCGCGGTCACGCCGAAGCTCACCCTCGGTCCCGAGGTGCCCGGCACCGGCGCGATCTCGACCGCGTCGCGCTCGAGGTCGATGCCGCCCTCCCGCAGCATCCGCTTGAGACCGATATCGACCCAGGGCGCGGCGCCGATCTTCTTGCCCCTGACGGCGCCGAGGTCGCCCCGCGCATGGCCCTCGTCGGCGCGCATGACGAGGAACCAGTACATGCCCTGGGACAGCGCGCAGAGCAGCTTCGCCCCCTCCCAGCGCGGGAAAGCGGAGAGAACGGCATGGGCCGACCCGCCGATCAGATCCACCTCGCCGTCGCGCAGCGCCCCGTAGCACTTGTCGACCGGGAAGATCAGCTCATGGCTGACGTCCAGACCCTGTTCGGTGAAATCGCCCAGCTCCACCGCCGAGATCGACGGGAAGTAGGAATTCGAGATCATGTCCGGCACGGCGAGGCGCATCGGCGCTCTCCTTTACGGTTGGGGTGCGTAGACCCAGAGATCCATCATCGTCGAACAGCCCGGCACCGGAAGCGGTCTCGGAACCTCGACCGCCGAGAACGGGATCGGCCGGCCGGGAAGGCGGCGCTGCCAGGCCCGGTGCACCGGATAGAAATCGGCGATGTCGGTGTGAAACTGCTGCACCCGCACGACGTTTTCGAGCGACGTGCCCGCCGCCGCGCAGATCCGCTCCGCCGCGTCCAGGATCGCGTCGGCCTCGTCGCCCGCCCGGTCGCCGAAATGGGGCTGGCGCGGATCGGGCGCGGCCAGCGGGCCGTCCCCGTCCGCCGCCATCAGCGCCGACAGGAACAGGAGGTCGCCACAGCGCACCGCCTCCGCCTGTCCGGCGAAGGTCGTCGCCACGCCGGCCTCGACGATCTCCTTGACCGCCGCGCCGTCGCGGTGGGCCAGGATGTTGATCTCGATCTTGCCGTCCTCGATCACCAGGCCGCGCGGCATGCAGGGGACGATCGAGAGCGCGGCCCCGGCGCCGAAATGCTCCGCCCAGATGTCGTGGACGACCGCGCACTCCTCGGGGTCGGTGAGGTAAATCTGCGCCTTGATGACATCGGCCGGGCCCAGCCCCGCGAGGTCGAGCGAGGGGAACAGGCGGCGCTCGACGATGAAGGCGGTTTCCAGCCGGAGCCGCTCGCCGCCCCAGAGCTGGCCCTGCTTGATCAGGGCTCCGGCGGCGACTCCGTTGCGGGCCTCCTCGCCGGCGACCGCGGTCGCCGTGTTGCCCGGCACGAAGACGAAATCGCCGGCCGTCAGCGCCGCCGAGTAGCCCGAGGTCGGCTGGCCGCGCAGGGTCTCGTGGTCGATATGCGCGACCGGCGGGCCGTCCCCGGCGACGGCGATCACCTGGAGGTCGAGCGCCGCGCCGGGGAGAAGCAGCCCTTTCTGCACGATCGACGTGCTGGGCGGGATCAGTGCGCCGAAGCGCCGCCGCCGCTCGGCCTGGTAGGGCGGCACCATGGCGACGGTGGTGTAGTACTGGTCGGTGCGGACCACGCGGTCGAGGCTCGCGCCGCCGGCGGCGAGCACCGCCTCGACATTGTCGAACACGCGCGCCGCCTCGCGGACCGGTTTGGGGCCGGCGGCGTTGGGCGCGCCTTCGCGCAGCACCGAGGCGGCGATTCCGTTGCCGTAATCCTGCGCCATGTGGCCGCTCGCGAACAACCAGGAGCCGGCGCGCATCCCGGGCGCGTACGCGACCCGGCCGTTGCCGAGCGTGACCGGCAGGAGGGGTTCGACGGACATGCGTGCCTCCTACACCGCCATGGTGGGATCGAGAATGACCTTGCCGACGACCGAGCCCGACTCTTCCAGCCGGCGATGCTGCGCCGCGGCGGCCTCCAGCGGGTGGATCGAGTCGATCAGCGCCGCGAGCCCACCCTGCGCCGCCGCCAGCGCGTCGTCGACGTTGCGGCGCGTCACCCCCGCCGATCCGATCACCCGCAGCCGCCGGCCGTAGAGTTTGCGGATGTCGAGCGCGACCCGGCCGCCGCCGTGCGCGCCCATGGTGACCAGCCTGCCGCGCTGGGCCATGCTGTCGAAGGCGGCGTCCCAGAGCTCCGGGTCGCCGATGTTCTCGCATACCACGTCGACGCCCTCGCCCCCGGTGATCTCCCGGACCCTCTCCGGCAGGTTCTCGGTGCGGTAGTTGACGCCGTGGTCGGCGCCGAGCGCAAGCGCCGCCTCGACCCTTCTGTCGGCGCCCGCCGCGGCGATTACCCGCCCGCCGAGCGCTTTGGCGACCTGTACGCAGAAGCTGCCGAGCGCGCCCGCCGCGCCCATCACCAGCACCCACTCGCCGGGTTTGAGCGCGGTCTTGTCGACGAGCTGGTTGTAGGCGGCCGGCGCGTGACGCACGATCACGCAGGCATCGGCCGCGGAAATCCCGTCCGGGATGCGATGGACGATGGCGGCGGGCGCGGCGACCCGCTCCGCGTAGCCGCCCCAGCGATGGACCCCCATCATCACCGGCGCGCGGCAGGCGGCTTCGTCGCCCTCGACGCATTCGCGGCACCGGCCGCAGCGGATGGTCGAGGACACGGCGACCCGGTCGCCGGGGGCGAATTCGGTCACCGCTTCGCCGACCTCCGCGACCGTGCCGGCGGGATCGGCGCCGAGCACATGCGGCAGCACGATGTTGCGGTTGTTGCCGTCGCGTCGCACCAGGAGGTCGAAGCTGCGGTTGATCGACACCGCCTCGACCGCCACCGTCACCTCGTCCTGAGGTGGCGTCGCAAAATCGGACAGGTCGTCAAGGTGTATTCCGCCGTGTGACGGAGGAATGCGGATGAGCAAGCGACGCAGGTTTTCGGGGGAGCTGAAGGCGAAGATAGCCTTGGAGGCGCTACGGGGTGATCGGACGCTTCAGGAGATTGCCTCGAAGCACCAGGTGCATCCGAACCAGGTGGGTGTGTGGAAGCGCCAGGCGATGGAGGGTCTGGGGGAGGTCTTTTCCGGTGGAGGTGAGCGCCGGGCGCGGGATCACGAGAGCGAGGTCCGGGCTCTTCACGCCAAGATCGGGGAGTTGATCGTAGAGCGTGATTTTTTGTCACGCGGGTCCGGTCGCTGAGCCGGTCCGGGAGACGGGCGATGGTTGTGCGGGGCCACCCGTCGTTGAGCCTGACCCGGCAATGCCGTCTGCTGTCGATCGGGCGCTCGTCGCTCTATGACCGGCCGAAGGGGGAGAGCGCGGAGACGCTGGCTCTGATGCGCCGGATCGACGCGCTGTTCCTCAAGTATCCGTTCTACGGCGCCCGCCAGATGGTTCGGCATCTGCGCCGCGAGGGGGTGCGGATCGGGCGGCGGCGGGCCGCTCGCCTGATGCGCCTGCTTGGTCTTCAGGCGGTCTATCGGGCGCCGCGGACCAGTGCGCCGCACCTCGGGCACCGGGTTTATCCATATCTGCTGCGGGGTCTGGCGATCGAGCGGCCGAACCATGTGTGGTGCGCCGACATCACCTACATCCCGGTGCGGCGCGGCTTCCTCTACCTGGTGGCGATCATGGACTGGGCGAGCCGCTGCGTCCTGGCCTGGCGGCTGTCGAACACGCTGGACGCGGGGTTCTGTGTCGAGGCTCTCGACGAAGCCCTGGCGCGCCATGGCACCCCGCAGATCTTCAACACCGACCAGGGCAGCCAGTTCACCGGCTTCGCCTTCACCGCGCGCCTGCGGGAGGCCGGTATCCGCATCTCGATGGACGGCCGCGGCCGGTGCATGGACAACATCTTCATCGAGCGGCTGTGGCGCTCGCTCAAATACGAGGCGGTCTACCTGCACGAGATCGCCGACGGCTTCGCAGCCCGGCGCGTCATCGGCCAGTGGATCGGCTTCTACAACACCGAGAGACCGCACTCGGCACTCGGCGGGCGGACGCCGGCCGAGGCCTACCGGGGCGACACGCCTGTGGATATGATGGACAAGCCGCTTCGCGCCTTGACCACATACCCACAGGCGCAACAGCAGCAGCAGAAAGATCGATCCAAGAGGATTCTGGCGGCACAAACTTCAACCGGAATACACCTTGAAAACGCCGTCAGCCTGTCCGACAAACCGACGCCACCTCATCCGGCGCGGGGTCGGGCGCCGGTACCTCGGCAAGCTTGAGCACTTCCGGCCCGCCGAACGATTCCATGACGATCGCGCGCATGGTTAGGAACGGCATGTTTTACGAAGCCAAGCCCAACGGAAGCGGCGTGATCGCCGCAGACAAACGGTTTCCCAATGTCCTCTCGCCGACCCGGTGTGGATAACCATTGCCGCGAAGTCGCTGGCACTTACATACTTTACTGCGCACGTCGCTCCAACTCTTACTCGGGCTTTCGCGGTTCAGTGGTCTTGCGAGGCTCAACCTTTTTCTTGAACACGGCCTTGGCAATCCGGCCCGGCGTTGCCCCTTTGTAACGGGACGAAGTGCGCCGCCCACCGAGCTTGTCGCGATCTTTGGTCATGGTCTTTTCAGCTTCTTGAGTTCTTCCTTATAGAACCGATTGTAAAGAACCGTATAGGCCTTCTTGTACCTCCAGTTGTCCGTCACACAAAGCCCTCGATAGGGTTTGTTCCTCGAAGGGCAGGTTCGCATTTGTTCTTTTCCGTCGTGTGTGCCCATTAGAGCTTTGACTGCCCGATCGTAAGCCCTTTTATCAGCCTTCTCGTGAACTTTTATTTCCGCAATCGCACGCTCGGCGAGCAAGATATCCTCTTTCTCTCCGGAAGTCGCTTCAATCGTTGTCGTTACCACCAACCCAACTACCATTAACGCTATGGGGACTGCGCGCATGATACCCTCGTTGGCTCGTGTGTCGATCCCGTCTGGTGCCGGGCCGTTGTCACATTCACGCAGAGAACGTAGACGCCCTGCCTATTCGCCTTGGACCGGATAGCTACTCCCTGCCCTCAATCAGGCTCTGGTATTCAGCAGGAGCCCCGACCGAGCCAGGCTCTGCGTGAATGTGTCAGGAAAAAGGGGGCGAGTATCCCCTTGACATACGGTAGGGCAATCACCATCTCTTAGAGTGAAGGGAGATAGCCGATGAAGCCTGCCACCGTCCGCCAGTTTTTCCAGAAGTTCCCCGATGACGACACCTGCCTCGCGCATCTGTTCGAGGTCCGGTTCGGGCAAGGCCACGAATGCCCGATGAGGTGGCGTCGGTTTGTCGGACAGGCTGACGGCGTTTTCAAGGTGTATTCCGGTTGAAGTTTGTGCCGCCAGAATCCTCTTGGATCGATCTTTCTGCTGCTGCTGTTGCGCCTGTGGGTATGTGGTCAAGGCGCGAAGCGGCTTGTCCATCATATCCACAGGCGTGTCGCCCCGGTAGGCCTCGGCCGGCGTCCGCCCGCCGAGTGCCGAGTGCGGTCTCTCGGTGTTGTAGAAGCCGATCCACTGGCCGATGACGCGCCGGGCTGCGAAGCCGTCGGCGATCTCGTGCAGGTAGACCGCCTCGTATTTGAGCGAGCGCCACAGCCGCTCGATGAAGATGTTGTCCATGCACCGGCCGCGGCCGTCCATCGAGATGCGGATACCGGCCTCCCGCAGGCGCGCGGTGAAGGCGAAGCCGGTGAACTGGCTGCCCTGGTCGGTGTTGAAGATCTGCGGGGTGCCATGGCGCGCCAGGGCTTCGTCGAGAGCCTCGACACAGAACCCCGCGTCCAGCGTGTTCGACAGCCGCCAGGCCAGGACGCAGCGGCTCGCCCAGTCCATGATCGCCACCAGGTAGAGGAAGCCGCGCCGCACCGGGATGTAGGTGATGTCGGCGCACCACACATGGTTCGGCCGCTCGATCGCCAGACCCCGCAGCAGATATGGATAAACCCGGTGCCCGAGGTGCGGCGCACTGGTCCGCGGCGCCCGATAGACCGCCTGAAGACCAAGCAGGCGCATCAGGCGAGCGGCCCGCCGCCGCCCGATCCGCACCCCCCTCGCGGCGCAGATGCCGAACCATCTGGCGGGCGCCGTAGAACGGATACTTGAGGAACAGCGCGTCGATCCGGCGCATCAGAGCCAGCGTCTCCGCGCTCTCCCCCTTCGGCCGGTCATAGAGCGACGAGCGCCCGATCGACAGCAGACGGCATTGCCGGGTCAGGCTCAACGACGGGTGGCCCCGCACAACCATCGCCCGTCTCCCGGACCGGCTCAGCGACCGGACCCGCGTGACAAAAAATCACGCTCTACGATCAACTCCCCGATCTTGGCGTGAAGAGCCCGGACCTCGCTCTCGTGATCCCGCGCCCGGCGCTCACCTCCACCGGAAAAGACCTCCCCCAGACCCTCCATCGCCTGGCGCTTCCACACACCCACCTGGTTCGGATGCACCTGGTGCTTCGAGGCAATCTCCTGAAGCGTCCGATCACCCCGTAGCGCCTCCAAGGCTATCTTCGCCTTCAGCTCCCCCGAAAACCTGCGTCGCTTGCTCATCCGCATTCCTCCGTCACACGGCGGAATACACCTTGACGACCTGTCCGATTTTGCGACGCCACCTCAGCGGACCATCGCGGGGACGCACATCAGCGTGTCTCCGAAGCACTTGGCCAAATACGCGAAGGAGTGCGAATACCGCTTCAACCGTCGTCAGAATCCGGAGTCGATGCTGCCGGAGTTGATTTCCCGGTTTCCGCAGCAGGACGCTTGAGCGCCGCGTCAAGCTTGTCCATGTCGCCGGCGGGGTCCGCCTCGTGCTCGGCGATGAAGTCCTCGATCCGGCCCTTCTTCCGCGCTTCACGAAGAGTTGGCATCGTCATCCTCCGGGTCGCCGCCGTCGAGGCTCAGATCTAACTGCTTCGGGCCGGGGATGATCTCGATCACCTTGAGAATCTCGTAATCGTTCCTGATCTTCCCGGTGGAGAGAAGCACTTGCATCAGGCAAAGGCGAACCCGGAACCTGTCTCCCACGCCGAACCGGGCACCTCCCTCGAACACGCTCTTGATGAACTCGGCATCGCTAAGGGTCGCGGATACTCTTTGATCGCCGAGGAAAAACTGCCATCTGCTGTCCTGCACGAAAACCGGGGCTCGAAGCACCAACACGGCATCGAACGATTGGGGATCGTTGGCCGGTTCCTCGCCGCCGAACTCGTCGGGATCGAGATCGAAATACCCGTCGTCCACCTCGTTCGCGCTGACTGACGCGGTGGTCTTACCGCCGCGGCGGATTCGGAACTCTTCAACGCCAGCTTCCGTCAGGGGGTCCAATATCCGCCGCAGGGCCGCAACGACCTTCGGATCGCTTGCCAACTTGTGAACGATGGGGCTGAGCGCGATGACGTTGTTTCCGTCACCTTCCACCGTAACGTTGACGACGGTGGCTCCATCCCCGTTCGTTGCGGTCTCCTGCTTGATGACCTTCCGGCCCCGCTTCCACTTCCGGAAACCCAGAAGCCCCAGCAGTGGGATCGCCCCGAAGCCTAGCCACTCTATGATTTCCTTGGCCGTGGCCGTCTCGTCTGCTCGAACGAGATCGGCCGCGCTGTCGTAAACGCGCTGGACCATCTCAAGGGCGATGTCGAAACATCCTTCCCCGGTCGATTTCACGCGCACGGTCGCGGCGGCAAAGTCCGAACCGTTGATGACCCGATTCGCTTCCTCGCACAGATGACCTATCGCTACCAGGGCCGGCCCGAGTGTCTGGACATCCATGGTGTGACTGGCCAGCGCTGGGCCATCGTAGGCGATGGCGAACTCTTCACTGCTCATGATAGGCCGATCCTCGGACATGGGGGGACGATAGCACAGGAGGGCGGGTCACTTGCCCAGAACTTGGGCGCGGATGCGCTTGACCTCTTCCAGCGTCTTGAGGGCACCCCGTTCGCGATTTTCCCATGAGGGCACCATGGCGCGCTTCGGCTTGTTCAGCCGGCTGCCGATCAAGGAAGACGCCTCGAAGCTGCTCATCTCAGCAAGCTCTCTCGCCAAAGGGCAGGGCGACACTTCCCTGAGAAACGCGAGATGGACGAGCTGCTTCACCTGTTCGTCCGTCACCGATCCCCGCCGCGCCTTCTTGAACAGCAGCCGCCCCAGTGGCTCGATGAGGGCGACCCGCGCGACCATCCCAAAGAGGACAAGCGCGCCCAGCCAGACGACCCACTCCATGACGCGTCTCGGGCTGAACGTCGTTCAGCGGCCGCGTAGCCGCTCGCGGGCCGTGTCGGCGTTGATGAGGTCGGTGAGCACACGGTTCAGATCGTCGTATTCAGGACTGCCAACGCGGGCCTGCCAGTGAGTTCCCCGCCGATGCCAAGTGATCTCGCCTCGCTCTTCCGCAAGCTGGAGCTCGCGCCGGAACCGTGCGGGCGAAACCCCGGCATCCCTCGCCAGCGTAGCCGCCGTGATCCATCCGCTCATGCCCTGTCCCCTCGGCTATCAGGGCGGCAGGGTGATCGGGCCGCTACCGTATGTCAAGGGGATACTCGCCTTCTTTTATGGCCGAAGTCTGGGTTCGTACGGATCGGGGACATAGACGATTCCGTAGGTATCGAACACTCGGCCGTCGCGGTGTCCCTGTCCGCGATATTGGATTTCGGCAAGGTCCGCTCCGAACATGTCGGCGACTTCGTCGCGACGTTCGGCGTTCATGCCACGGGTGGGCAGGCGAAATCCCCAGTTGATGCAATAGATGCAGAGGTCCGCCGCCTGTACGGCGTAAGCCATATCGGATGAAACGAAGAACGGAGTCGGAACGATCCACGTAGTTCTCTCGCGGCCGGTGGCGGTCTTCGTGAAGTAACCTTCCATCCTGGCAACGAACCTGCGGTCTTCACGCTTCTCGGTTTCGTCCATGACCAACACGCCGTGTTCCTGTTTCGCTTCGAGGAAGTAGAAGAACCTCTCAAGCAGAAACACCACATCTTTCCTCAAGTAGTCGTCGAAGCGGTAGTTATGCGGCTTTGCGACACCTCGCGGAATGGCGCATGCCATCAAGACGGCCTCATGTCGTTTCAACAGGTTAAACATCTCTCGCGCCATGCGGAGACATGCCTGGCCGTAGGCGGTGAACTCGGCCCGTTCCGGATCGATGCCGGTACGGTTCTTCCTCAGGAAGGAGCGGCAGAACGCTTGCCTGTCGCGGTCGGGAAGCGTTTCGCCTTGCCGCGCGAACCGGAACCGCTTTCTGTTAACCAGCGTCGATCCCTTGATCTCATTCCCGTAGTCGTGCAGGCGGCAACCGAAACAATCGATCTCCAGCCGCTGCATTTCGCGCGCGAACGGCCATAATCGTCCAACGTGGATTGCGAGGCCCCCGCGGACTTCGTATGGCGTGTTCTTGTGGTCGTGGCCGCTTTCATCCATGAAGAACAACCAGGTCATATCGAACTCATTCGAAGCGGGGCTATCCGTGCCAATGCCATGGGCGCGCCGATGCAACGGCGCGATGAGCGATCCGCAAGCTCCGCCGACGAGGGAACGAGTATTCCGATGGACACAGAAAAGGCACTCTCGATCGTATCCGCGTTGGCTGACGGGTGCGACCCCGCAACCGGTGAAGTCATGCCGAAAGACCATGTCTTGCAGCAGCCCGATGTCATACGCGCCCTCGCCGCCGCCGTTGCCGCGTTAAACCGCCAGCCGAACAAGCAGGGTCGCGAAAACCGAAGGCCAGGAAGGGTTGGCCAACCGTGGACCGCCGACGAGGACGAAAAGTTGGGAGCTTATATCGATTACTTGACAGGAGCGGGGCTGACAGGCGTTCCGGGCAGCGCCGGGGCGCATTCGGGTCCCGGCGGGCCGTTCCTCCCCGTCATGGTCGGCGAAGGCCGACCATCCACGAGTTTTTGCGGCGCCGGAAACGAAAAACAAATCGTGGATGGTCGGCCTTCGCCGACCATGACGGGGGGGAGTCTGGGCGGTTTCCATGCCCGCCGCGACGCGACGGCGTCCCCGGCCCCGATCCGCGCCCGACAGCCGGCCGTCAAGTAATCGATATAAGCCCCAAAAGTTGCTCTCGGCCTTCGACGACGGAGCCGCGATCGCAAAGCTCGCCAGCGAACATGAGCGAACCGAGGGTGCGATACGGAGCCGCCTGGTCAGGCTTGGCCGATTGGATCCTTGACCGCGGACATCTCCGGAAGATCCGTCAGAGCGCCTGGCGACCGGCATTGCGGTATCTCCGCTCCGGAACCGCCCCGATACACCTTTCCGTATCCGGCGCCGGCTCCTAATATCCCGGAAATCGACGATTGGGAGAGCAGCGATGATCAAGGTGAGCGATGTCGCCTACGGGCGGATCCGGTCTCCGGACCTCGACGCGCAGGAAGAGTTCCTGACCAATTTCGGCATGGTGCGGGCCGAACGCACCAAGACCGCGCTCTACATGCGGGGCACCGATCCCGAGCACCACATCCACGTCACCGAGCTCGGCGATCCGGGCTTCGTCTCGCTCGCCTTCAACGTCGACAGCGAGGAGGAGTTGGAGAAGGCCGCGCGGATCGACGGCGCCTCCGCGGTCGAGGAGATGGACGAGCCGGGCGGCGGCAAGCGGGTGCGGCTGACCGAGCCAAACGGCTACACCATGGAGATCGTGCACGGAATCGAGATGACGGAGCCGCTCGACGTCTCCCGTTTCGCGCTCAACATGGGGCCGGACCGGCTGGCGCGGAAGGGCGAGCTCACCCGCATCGACCGCGGCCCGTCGCACGTCAAGCGCATCGGCCACGCGGTGATGATGACGCCCGACCTCAAGAAGTCGATCGCCTGGATCCGCGCGACGCTCGGCCTGGTCTGCTCGGACGACGTCTATGCCGGGGAGGAGGACAACATCATCCTGTCCTTCAACCGGGTCGACAGGGGCGAGGAATATGTCGACCACCACGTGTTCCTCTATATCGACGGGCCCAAGGCCGGGCTCAACCACATGGCGTTCGAGGTGCAGGACATCGACGACGTGATCATGGGGCACGAGCACATGCGGAGCCTCGACAAGTACGAGCATTTCTGGGGCCTCGGCCGCCACGTGCTGGGAAGCCAGGTCTACGACTACTGGGCGGACCCGTGGGGGCGGGTGCACGAGCACTGGACCGATTCCGACCGCCTCAACAACGAGACGCCGTCCAACCTGGTCGCGTTCGAGGACGGGCTGAACTCGCAGTGGGGCGATCCCATCCCGGAGAAGTTCGTCGCCCACGCCAGCCAATGACCCGAAGCGCCGGCCGCGTATCGAAGGAAGGCGGATGAAGCTCAGTTTTTTCACCATGCCGCTGCATCCGCCGTCGCGGAACTATGCGGAGACGCTGAAGGAGGACCGCGAGGCGATCCTGCTCGCCGACCGGCTCGGCTTCGCCGAGGCGTTCATCGGCGAGCACGTCACCGACCGCGCCGAGACCGTGACCTCGTGCCTGATGTTCATCGCGAGCCTCGCGCACGACACGAAGGACATCGTGCTCGGCAGCGGGACGGTGAACATGTCGCTCAACCATCCGGCGATCATCGCGGGCCAGGTGGCGATGATCGACAACATCCTCGAAGGCCGGTTCCTGTTCGGGATCAGCCCGGGCGCGCTCAAGTCCGACGCCGAGGCGCTCGGCATCCTGCACCGGGACCGGAACGAGATGTTCGTGGAATCGATCGACCACGTGCTGGCGATCTGGTCGACCGACCCGCCCTACCGGCTCAAGGGCAAGTACTGGAACGTCACCACCGAGGAATCGCTGATCGAGGAGATCGGCCAGGGCGTGATCGTCGGGCCCTACCAGAAGCCGCACCCGCCGATCGTGGTCACCGTGGTCGCGCCCTATTCCAAGGGTCTGACCGAGGCGGCGGCGCGCGGCTGGACCTCGATCTCGGCCAACTTCCTGATGCCCGAATGGGTCAGGACCCACTGGCCCAAATATGTCGAGGGGTGCGAGCGGGCGGGGCGCGTCGCCGACCCGGCCGACTGGCGCGTGGCGAAGAGCGTCTTCGTCGCGGACGACGCGAAGACCGCGCGCGAATATGCGCTGGAGAACGCGAACAGCCCCTACCGCTTCTATTACAAGCAGCTCATGCAGAAGCTGATCAGCGCCGGGCGGTCGAACCTCTTCAAGCACGACCAGTCGATGCCCGACGAGGCGGTGACGCTCGACTACGTCACCGACCGGCTGGTCATCGCCGGCACGGTCGACAGCGTGGTCGACCAGCTCCTTGCCTTCCGCGAGCATGTCGGCGATTTCGGCACGCTGGTCTATGCCGGCCACGACTGGGTCGACAAGGCCCTGTCCCGGCGGTCGATGGAGCTGATGGCGAACGAGGTCATGCCGCGGCTCAACGAAGCCATCGGCGGCGTCGACGAGGCCGCGGAGTGAAGGCGGCGTGAAGCCCGAAGTCCCCAGCCTGCTCGCCGATCCGCCGGCGACCAACCCCCTCTTCGGCGACCGCAGGCTGAAGATGGGGACGTTCTGCACCAACCTGAAGCACGGCTGCGCGATCTCCTCGATCGAGGGGACGCACGAAGCCACCTGGCCGGCGACGGTGGCGCTCGCCGAGCTCGCCGACCGGATGGAGTACGAGGCGCTGGTGCCGGTCGGGCGGTGGCGCGGCTTCGGCGGGAAGACCGATTTTAACGGCGCCGGGTTCGAATGCTATTCCTGGGCCGCCGGCATCGCCGGGGTGAACGCCAACTCGGCGATTTTCGCGACCTCGCACGTGCCCACCGTCCATCCCGTGATGGCGGCGAAACAGGCGGCCACCATCGACCACATCTCGGGCGGGCGCTTCGTGCTCAACGTGGTGACCGGCTGGAACGAGTCCGAGTTCCGGCTGTTCGGCATCGACGTGCCGGACCACAACCGGCGCTACGACATGGCGGTCGAATGGGTCGAGATCATCCGCCGGCTGTGGACCGAGCACGAGCTGTTCGACTACGAGGGCGAGTTCTATCGAATCGGGGGCGGCCAGCTCCTGCCGAAGCCCGTCCAGTCGCCGCGCCCGCCCTTCATGAACGCCGGCGGGTCCGAGCGCGGACGCCATTTCGCGGCGAAATACTGCGACGTTGCCTTCATCGTCGTCTCCAACCACGACATGGACGACCTCAAGGCGCAGATCGCGACCTACAAGGATCTCGCGCGCCAAGAGTACGGCCGCGAGGTCGCGGTCTGGACCCATACCTACATCGTCCAGGGCGATACCGAGAAGGAGGCGCGGGACTTCTACAACCACTACGTCCACGAGCACGGCGACTGGGAAGCGGCGACCAACCTGACCGAAGGGCTCGGCATCAACGCCCAGACCGTGCCGCCCGAGGCGCTCGACTTCCTGCGCGAGCATTTCATCGCCGGCTGGGCGGGCTGGCCGGTGATCGGCACGAAGGAGCAGATCGTCGACACCTATCTCAAGCTCGCCGACACCGGCATCGACGGCGTGCTCACCTCCTGGGCGCGCTACCGGGAGGGGATGGAGGAGTTCGCGACGGACACCTACCCGCTGATGGTCGAGGCGGGGCTGCGGTAGGGCTCGCCGGGCCCAAAGATCCCAACCGGTTCGAAGAGTTCGGCCGGGAAGCCGTCGGGCGGCGCCGATTAAAGCGAGGCGACGCTCTCAAGCGAAAATACAAGCGTCTCCTTCGCCTCCGGAACGAAATCAGCCGTCCCCGGGACGCTTGTGCCCGAGGATATCCGCGAGTTGCCGGCGCGCGCGTTCGGGCGTGTCGGTCATTCGTCCCTTCGGCACGTGCGTGAGCACGCCGAAGGCATCGAGCATCTTCCGCACCGGCTCCGACGGGCCGAGCACGACCAGCGCGGTGCCGTTCGCGTGCGCCCGGTCGGCGAGGGTCGCGAGCGCGTGCGCCGCGCTGTCGTCGATCGAGCCGGTGCGGGTGAAGTCGAGGATCACCGCTTCGTGCCGGCGGATGTCGTCGCCCAGTATCCGCATCAGCTTGCGCAAGGACGCCAGCGTGACCGTGCCGACGAAGGCCAGCATTCCGGCCCGCGCGGCCCAGGGGTCGCTCTCTCCGACCACGGTGGAGTCGGGCAGCGGCGTCGGGATCACGCTGTCGAGCTCCGACCGCTTCCGGCGCGCCAACTGGACCAGGGCGGCGACCGCCATGCCGAAGGCGAGGCCGACCAGGGGGTCGACGAGCGCCATCAGCGCCGCCGTCGCCAGCATCGCCACCCCGTAGCCGCGCGGGATATCCAGCAGGTTGCGCAGAAACCGCCAGTCGACCGCGCGCCACGCCAGCACCAGCAGGAGCGCCGCGATGGCCGGGACCGGGATCAGCGCGGAGAAGCGCCCGAGGCCCAACACCACCGCCGCCAGCACCGCGCAGCCGACGATGCGACAGACGACCGTGCGCGCCCCGGCCCTCAGCGAAATCTCCGTCGCGTCGTTGGCCGTGCCCGGCAGGGCGCCGAAAATGCCGCCCACCGCGTTGCCGACCCCCTGGCCGAACAGCTCCCGGTTCGGCGCGTGCCGGGCGCCGGTGATTGTATCCGCGCTCAGCGCGTGCTGGACCGCCTGGACCGACGCGATCGCCGCGATGACCAGCGCGGGCCCGACCGCCTCCAGCACGAAATCCGGCGTCGGCATGGCGAGCACCGCCGTCGGCAGGGTCTGCGGCATTGCGCCGAGCCGCTCCGCGCCGGGGAACAGGACGACGGCCGCGAGCGTCGCCGCGACGAGCGCCACGGCGGTGCCGCGAAACCGCGTTTTCACCAGGCGCGGCCAGGCGAGCAGGACCGCCAGCGCGATGCCGAAGACGGCGAGCGTGTCGAAACGCGCTTCCGCGTCGAGCAGCATCCCGACCTGCGACCCGGCCAGGATGACGGCAATGCCGGCGAAGAAGCCGGCCAGCACGCTGTAGGGGACGCAGGTGGCGAAGCGCGCGATGCCGGTCCACGCGAACAGGATCTGGAACGCGCCCGCCATGGTCACGACCAGCGCCATCCCGGCCGGCCCGATCCCCGGCTCCCTCACGACCGCCGCCGTCAGCACGGCGAGCGATATCGCGGCGCCCGACCACAGCGCCCGCGTGCCGCCGAACAGCGCGGCGAAGAAGGCCATGATCGTCGCGGTGTAGAAGGCGGCCGCCGGACCCATCCCCGACGCCACCCCGAGCGCCAGCGTGACCGGAATTGCCGCCAGGCCGATCAGCGCCCCGGCCCGCGCATCGGCGCGGAAGTCGCGCCAGCCATAGCGCCGCCAGGTCTCGAACAGCCGCCGGAGGTTCATCGATCCGTTCCCTCGCGTCCGGTCTTGAGGGGCGGAGGGATGTCAGCCAAAGGAGTTGCGAAAGTCAAACCGGCCGTCCCCTTCGGCTTCCAGGGCAATGCCTGTAGACTCATGCCGTATTTCAGGCTGGATCGTGGGAGAACCCGGTCGTGCCAAACGGGTCGTGCCCCCAGGCGTGGTGTAGGAGCAGGAGCCAGCATCGGTAGCTGTGGGTAAGTGGCCCGCCGCCGCGACCGTGTGGCGTCTGGCGGCGGCGGGCCACTTATCCACAGCTACCGATGCTGGCTCCTGCTCCTACACCACGCCTGGGGGCACGACCCCCGCGGCCAGCGGTCTCCAGGTGCGAACCGGCGCCCGCCAGTCGATCCCCTCAAGCAGCATCGACAGCTGCGCCGGCGTCACCGACACCTTCCCTTCCGATGCCGACGGCCACACGAAGCGGCCGCGCTCCAGACGCTTCGAGAACAGGCACGCACCCTGGCCGTCCCACCAGATCATCTTGATCAGGTCGCCCCGGCGGCCGCGGTAGATGAAGAGATGGCCGCAATGCGGATCCGCCTTCAATACCCGCTCCGCCTGCGCCGCGAGACCGGGGAACCCCTTGCGCATGTCGGTCACGCCGCAGGCCAGCCATACCCGGGTCGAGGAGGGAACCGGGATCATCCGCCAAGCGCCCGCACCACCCGGCACAGCGCGTCCGCGTCGAACGACCCGAACGCGCTCACCCGGTGGCCGTTCGACAACGCGATCTCGATCCGACCGTCCGATGCCGCGGCCGGCTCCAACGGCGGCGCATCGGGCACCACCTCCACCGGCAGGAAGGACGGCGCCTCCCCGGCATCGGCCGCCGGCCTGTAACGGGGATCGCGCCGCCAGGTGAAGATCAGGTTGGCGTTGACGTCATAGCGGCGCGCCACAACCGACACCGAGACACCGGGAGCGTAGCTCTGCGCCACGATCCGGCGCTTCTCGTCGTCCGACCAGAACCGGCGTACCCGACGTGGCACCGCAGCCCCCTAAGATAGTGTCCATTAGCCGATAATGGACACTATCGACCTCTGGAACCTCACCACAGACTGCGGCTCCAAGCCGTCTCGCCACAAGGGCGGTCACGCCAGACGCTTACCGCATGGCTCAAGACCACGCCGGAGAAAATCGCCGCCGGCCACCCCAACAGCCGTATCGACGCACTGCTGCCCTGGAACTTCATCCAGCCGTCAAGCTGAAAGCCGGGTGCCTCTCCCACGACGCTTGCTGTGAACCCTCGATTCGATGTCGATGATCGCTCGGGAGGAGAATCTCCACGGCCTGAACGAACGATGTAAGCGTCCGGCGTGACCGCCCCTGCGTGGTCAGTCGGCGGCTTCCCGATCTTCTGCGGGTCGTGCCCCCAGGCGTGGTGTAGGAGCAGGAGCCAGCATCGGTAGCTGTGGGTAAGTGGCCCGCCGCCGCGACCGTGTGGCGTCTGGCGGCGGCGGGCCACTTATCCATAGCGGATGGCCATCGCGGTGCCGGTTAGGGTTGGGCTTCTACAGTCCATCCGACCGGAGGAGTACCACGATGACCACCAAGGACATGATGACCCTGCAGGCGCTTTTGGAGAAGAGTTCGGACGCCGATCTGCTTCGCGAGATGATCGGGTTCACGGCCGAGCGTTTGATGGCGCTTGAGGTGGAGGGCCTTGCGGGAGCCGCACACGGCGAGCGTTCGCCGGACCGGCTCACCCATCGCAACGGCTACCGGGACCGGGTCTGGGAGACGCGCGCGGGCACGGTGGAGCTGAAGATCCCGAAGCTGCGCAAGGGGAGCTACTTCCCGGGCTTCCTGGAGCCGCGTCGCATGGCGGAGAAGGCGCTGACGGCGGTGATCCAGGAGGCCTACATCAAGGGCGTGTCGACCCGCTCGGTGGACGACCTGGTGCAGGCCATGGGCATGTCGGGCATCTCGAAGAGCCAGGTGTCGCGGCTGTGCGGTGAGATCGACGGCAAGATCCGCGACTTCCTCGACCGCCCGCTGGAGGGCGACTGGCCGTATCTGTGGCTGGACGCGACCTATGTGAAGATGCGCGAGGCCGGGCGCGTCGTCTCGGTCGCGGTCACGATCGCGGTGGCGGTCAACGACCAGGGCCGCCGCGAGGTGCTCGGCATGGCGATCGGCGCGTCCGAGGCCGAGACCTTCTGGACCTCCTTCCTGCGCTCCCTGGCCCGCCGCGGCCTGCGCGGCGTCAAGCTGGTCGTCTCCGATGACCACAAGGGCCTGAAGGCGGCTGCAACGCGCGTCCTCGGCGCCACATGGCAGCGCTGCCGCGTCCACTTCATGCGCACCCTGCTCGCCCATGCCGGCAAGCAGGGCCGGCGCGTCGTGTCCGCCTTCGTCACCACCGCCTTCGCCCAGGAGGATGCAGACAGCGCCTCCGCCCAGTGGCGCCAGGTCGCCGACCAGCTCAGGGCCAAGGCGCCGAAGCTCGCCGCTCTCATGGACGAGGCCGAGCACGACGTTCTCGCCTACATGACCTTCCCGGCCGCGCATCGCCCCAAGCTGCACTCGACAAACCCGCTCGAACGACTCCATGGCGAGATCAAGCGGCGTACCAACACCGTCGGCATCTTCCCCAACGAGGACGCCATAACACGGCTGATCGGCGCCATCCTGCTCGAGCAGAACGACGAATGGGCCGTCCAGAGGGCCAGATACATGACGCTGGAATCAATCGCTCCCGTGAGCGACAATGCAACCGTCAAGCTGCCCGCCGTGGCAGCCTGAGCCTACCGGCCCTACCCGCCGGATACCGCGACGGCCGCCAGGCTCTTACACCACGGCTCGGGACACGATCCTTCTGCGGGCGCGGTGTTCCACGGCAGCAGATCGTCGATGCGGTTGATCCTGTAGTCGGGGATGCGTTCGAGGACCTGAGCAAGCCAGGCCTGCGGATCGACATCGTTGAGCCTGGCGGTCTCGATCAGGGTGTAGGCGATGGCGGCGGCCCTGCCGCCGCTGGCCGAGCCCATGAAGAGATAGTTCTTGCGGCCGAGCGCGATCGGCCTCATTGCGCGTTCGGCGGGGTTGTTGTCGATCTCGAGGAAGCCGTGCTCGAGATAGGGTCGAAGGCGCTTCATCCGGGTCAGGGCATGACGGATCGCCGCTGCCAGCGGGGTCTTGGCGGAGATTCTGGGCAGCTGCGATTGCAGCCACCGCTCCAGCTCGTCGAGGCACGGCGCGGCCTTGGCCTGGCGGATGGCCGCGCGGTTCTCGGGCGGCTGCCCGCGGGCCTCCTTCTCGATAGCGTAGAGGGCGGCGATCCGTTCCAGCGCCTCGGCGGCGATCGCCGAGCCCTGGGCGGCATGGACGTCGAAGAACTTGCGTCGCACATGCGCCAGACAGGCCACCTCGCGGACCGGCCCGGCGCGCGCCAGCGCACCGAACCCGGCATAGCCGTCCGAGTGCATCCAGCCGGCGAAGCCTTCAAGATGCGCCTTCGGATGCGCCGCCTTGCGGTCGGCCGAGAAGCGGTACCAGGCCGCCGGCGGCGCCTCGCCAGCCCAGGGCCGCTCGTCCCGCACGTAGGTCCAGGCCCGGCCGGTCGCCGTTTTGCCGGTTCCCGGCGCCAGCAGCTTGACCGGGGTGTCGTCGGCGAACAGGGCTTGTCCTTCCAGCACATGGCGCCCGATCGCATCGGCCAGGGGCTCCAGCAGCGCCGTCGCCTTGCCGACCCAGCCGGCGAGCGTCGAGCGGTCGAGCTCGACGCCGTCGCGGGCGAAGATGCGGGACTGGCGGTAGAGCGGCAAGCGAGTCGCGCGGGGGAATCTCACCCCCACGCGCTCCCAGAACCGTACGTGAACCTCTCAGCTCATACGGCTCCCAGCGTCCGGCCCTGCCCGTGCACAAGGGTCCAATGGGCGAACCGCCACGGCTCCGCTTTCGCGATTCTGGCAAGCCAGAGACGAGCCTGACGCGGTCGTTGTCGGAAGCGTTTGAACTTCCGCATTGCCCATCGCTGCAAGTGGGCGTCTATCAGACGAAGGGTCGGATAGAGCGCCGACTTGTAGAATGCGCCGAAGTAGCATCCACCCCCGCGCGGCACCGGCCCTGTCGCGAAAGTAAAAACGGGCACTTGCTGGCGCAGTTCGAAGATGTGATTCGTCGGGCGGTCGGGGCAGTCGAGGCCGGCTTGGCAATGGCGTGCTCAGGCACCCGTAAAGTAGCGTGGCCCGAACCATGATCGGCTTCTGTCACTGATGGCGCGGGGTTCCCGCGACCTCGTTCAAGAGATTGAGATTTGCCGTGGTTCCTCCCCGACCCGAGTGAAGCGAAGCGGTCAGAGGAGGGATTTGGATGCCACGCAAGCGCCGACGGTCCGAGAGCCTGCAAGTCGTGAACCGGGATTGTGCCGGGATCGATATCGGCAAGGACGTTCACTATGTCGCGGTCGACCCCGAAAGTTGTTCGGAACCGGTCCGGTCGTTCGATGCCTTCACGCGGGATCTTGAGGAGATGGCGGCATGGCTGTCGTCCTGCGGGGTGAACAAGGTGGCGATGGAGTCGACCTCGGTGTACTGGATTCCGGTCTACGAGGTTCTGGATCGCGCCGGCTTCGAGGTGATGCTCGTGCCGCCGCGGATGACGAAGCAGATCGCCGGTCGCAAGAGCGATGTGCTTGATTGCCAGTGGATCCGTCAGCTTCTGTCTTACGGGCTTCTGCGAGGTGCCTTCCGTCCCGGCGATGCGGTATGCCCGCTGCGCTCGTATGTGCGCCAGGCGAAGCGGCTGATCGAAGATCGCGCGCGCTGTGTGCTGCACATGCAGAAGGCGCTGACCGAGATGAACGTGCGGCTTGACTCGGTGATCAGCGACATCACCGGCGTGACGGGACAGAGGATCCTGCGGGCGATCGTCGACGGCGAGCGTGATCCACACCGGCTCGCAGAACTTCGGGACGGGCGGATCAAGGCCAGCGGCGACAGGATCACGGCAGCATTGCAGGGCACCTGGCGCGAGGAGCATCTGTTCGCACTGACGCAGGCGATGCAGCGCTTCGACTTTCTCACTGGCCAGATTGAGGTCTGCGAGGCGCAGATCGCGGCGCAGATCGACAGCCTGACGCCGCCGGACGATGGGACGGACGGTCCGGCGAATGCGGCTCCGGACAACACTCCCACGCGCTGCCCGTCGAAGATCCGGAGCGATGCTGCCAAGCGGGCCGCCAGCGAAAAGGCGATGGCCGAGGCCCTGCACAGGATGATGGGCGTCGATCTCACCGCGATCCCTGCGATCGGGGTTACGACCGCACTCACGATCGCGTCGGAGATCGGCCCGGACTTCTCGGCCTTCCCGTCCGCGCAGCACTTCTGTTCCTGGCTCGGGCTGGCGCCGGGAACCCGCATCAGTGGTGGCAAACCCCTGCCGGGCCGCTCGCCCAAGGTGATCAACAAGGCCGCGCAGTCCCTTCGCATGGCGGCCCTGAACGCTCGCAGGAGCCAGACGTTCATCGGCGCCCGGCACCGTGCGCGCCTCGCCCGCAAGGATGCCCCGGTTGCCATCAACGCAACCGCCCGCGAGCTTGCCTGCCTGGTCTACACGCTGGTCACCCGCGGCGAGGAATATGTGGAGCGCGGGATGGAGACCTATGAGCAGCGCCGGGTGAACCGGACGGTCTCAAACCTCGGCCGCCGCGCCAGACAACTCGGCTACCAACTGGTCAAGGTTGTCGAAACCCCGGATGTGAAAATTGGGGCGGAAGCAATGGCGTAGGTTTTTTTTACTCAAGAGAGAGAGAGTGGGCGTCTATCAGACGAAGGGTCGGATAGAGCGCCGACTTGTAGAATGCGCCGAAGTAGCATCCACCCCCGCGCGGCACCGGCCCTGTCGCGAAAGTAAAAACGGGCACTTGCTGGCGCAGTTCGAAGATGTGATTCGTCGGGCGGTCGGGGCAGTCGAGGCCGGCTTGGCAATGGCGTGCTCAGGCACCCGTAAAGTAGCGTGGCCCGAACCATGATCGGCTTCTGTCACTGATGGCGCGGGGTTCCCGCGACCTCGTTCAAGAGATTGAGATTTGCCGTGGTTCCTCCCCGACCCGAGTGAAGCGAAGCGGTCAGAGGAGGGATTTGGATGCCACGCAAGCGCCGACGGTCCGAGAGCCTGCAAGTCGTGAACCGGGATTGTGCCGGGATCGATATCGGCAAGGACGTTCACTATGTCGCGGTCGACCCCGAAAGTTGTTCGGAACCGGTCCGGTCGTTCGATGCCTTCACGCGGGATCTTGAGGAGATGGCGGCATGGCTGTCGTCCTGCGGGGTGAACAAGGTGGCGATGGAGTCGACCTCGGTGTACTGGATTCCGGTCTACGAGGTTCTGGATCGCGCCGGCTTCGAGGTGATGCTCGTGCCGCCGCGGATGACGAAGCAGATCGCCGGTCGCAAGAGCGATGTGCTTGATTGCCAGTGGATCCGTCAGCTTCTGTCTTACGGGCTTCTGCGAGGTGCCTTCCGTCCCGGCGATGCGGTATGCCCGCTGCGCTCGTATGTGCGCCAGGCGAAGCGGCTGATCGAAGATCGCGCGCGCTGTGTGCTGCACATGCAGAAGGCGCTGACTGAGGTGGCGTCGGTTTGTCGGACAGGCTGACGGCGTTTTCAAGGTGTATTCCGGTTGAAGTTTGTGCCGCCAGAATCCTCTTGGATCGATCTTTCTGCTGCTGCTGTTGCGCCTGTGGGTATGTGGTCAAGGCGCGAAGCGGCTTGTCCATCATATCCACAGGCGTGTCGCCCCGGTAGGCCTCGGCCGGCGTCCGCCCGCCGAGTGCCGAGTGCGGTCTCTCGGTGTTGTAGAAGCCGATCCACTGGCCGATGACGCGCCGGGCTGCGAAGCCGTCGGCGATCTCGTGCAGGTAGACCGCCTCGTATTTGAGCGAGCGCCACAGCCGCTCGATGAAGATGTTGTCCATGCACCGGCCGCGGCCGTCCATCGAGATGCGGATACCGGCCTCCCGCAGGCGCGCGGTGAAGGCGAAGCCGGTGAACTGGCTGCCCTGGTCGGTGTTGAAGATCTGCGGGGTGCCATGGCGCGCCAGGGCTTCGTCGAGAGCCTCGACACAGAACCCCGCGTCCAGCGTGTTCGACAGCCGCCAGGCCAGGACGCAGCGGCTCGCCCAGTCCATGATCGCCACCAGGTAGAGGAAGCCGCGCCGCACCGGGATGTAGGTGATGTCGGCGCACCACACATGGTTCGGCCGCTCGATCGCCAGACCCCGCAGCAGATATGGATAAACCCGGTGCCCGAGGTGCGGCGCACTGGTCCGCGGCGCCCGATAGACCGCCTGAAGACCAAGCAGGCGCATCAGGCGAGCGGCCCGCCGCCGCCCGATCCGCACCCCCTCGCGGCGCAGATGCCGAACCATCTGGCGGGCGCCGTAGAACGGATACTTGAGGAACAGCGCGTCGATCCGGCGCATCAGAGCCAGCGTCTCCGCGCTCTCCCCCTTCGGCCGGTCATAGAGCGACGAGCGCCCGATCGACAGCAGACGGCATTGCCGGGTCAGGCTCAACGACGGGTGGCCCCGCACAACCATCGCCCGTCTCCCGGACCGGCTCAGCGACCGGACCCGCGTGACAAAAAATCACGCTCTACGATCAACTCCCCGATCTTGGCGTGAAGAGCCCGGACCTCGCTCTCGTGATCCCGCGCCCGGCGCTCACCTCCACCGGAAAAGACCTCCCCCAGACCCTCCATCGCCTGGCGCTTCCACACACCCACCTGGTTCGGATGCACCTGGTGCTTCGAGGCAATCTCCTGAAGCGTCCGATCACCCCGTAGCGCCTCCAAGGCTATCTTCGCCTTCAGCTCCCCCGAAAACCTGCGTCGCTTGCTCATCCGCATTCCTCCGTCACACGGCGGAATACACCTTGACGACCTGTCCGATTTTGCGACGCCACCTCAGACCGAGATGAACGTGCGGCTTGACTCGGTGATCAGCGACATCACCGGCGTGACGGGACAGAGGATCCTGCGGGCGATCGTCGACGGCGAGCGTGATCCACACCGGCTCGCAGAACTTCGGGACGGGCGGATCAAGGCCAGCGGCGACAGGATCACGGCAGCATTGCAGGGCACCTGGCGCGAGGAGCATCTGTTCGCACTGACGCAGGCGATGCAGCGCTTCGACTTTCTCACTGGCCAGATTGAGGTCTGCGAGGCGCAGATCGCGGCGCAGATCGACAGCCTGACGCCGCCGGACGATGGGACGGACGGTCCGGCGAATGCGGCTCCGGACAACACTCCCACGCGCTGCCCGTCGAAGATCCGGAGCGATGCTGCCAAGCGGGCCGCCAGCGAAAAGGCGATGGCCGAGGCCCTGCACAGGATGATGGGCGTCGATCTCACCGCGATCCCTGCGATCGGGGTTACGACCGCACTCACGATCGCGTCGGAGATCGGCCCGGACTTCTCGGCCTTCCCGTCCGCGCAGCACTTCTGTTCCTGGCTCGGGCTGGCGCCGGGAACCCGCATCAGTGGTGGCAAACCCCTGCCGGGCCGCTCGCCCAAGGTGATCAACAAGGCCGCGCAGTCCCTTCGCATGGCGGCCCTGAACGCTCGCAGGAGCCAGACGTTCATCGGCGCCCGGCACCGTGCGCGCCTCGCCCGCAAGGATGCCCCGGTTGCCATCAACGCAACCGCCCGCGAGCTTGCCTGCCTGGTCTACACGCTGGTCACCCGCGGCGAGGAATATGTGGAGCGCGGGATGGAGACCTATGAGCAGCGCCGGGTGAACCGGACGGTCTCAAACCTCGGCCGCCGCGCCAGACAACTCGGCTACCAACTGGTCAAGGTTGTCGAAACCCCGGATGTGAAAATTGGGGCGGAAGCAATGGCGTAGGTTTTTTTTACTCAAGAGAGAGCCGATCCACCCTGCAATTTCGCGATGAAACATGCGGGCAAGGTCAAGCAGTGCCTTGTCGCTACGCCGTTGCAAACGCCACTGTCGCACGCGGCGCCGAAACGCCTTGAGCGCAGTCGGGCTGGCAGCCGGAAGGAACGAGACCCCGAACAACCCGCCGCGCCACGCCGCGAACCTTGGCTGGAAACGGTAGCCCAGGAAGTCGAACGCGACCGTCGGGTAGTCCGCCTTGCGGTTGGTATCCTTGCAGTAGACCACCTTGGTCTTCTGCGGATGGACCTCCAGGCCGCACTCGGCCAATCGGTCCGCAACCCGCCGCCAGAGGGTCTTTGCCGCCTCCTCCGTTCGACAATGGCAGATTATATCGTCCGCATACCGTTCGAACGGAACATGCGGCATCGACCTTTTCATCCATTGATCGAACGCATAGTGCAGGAACAGGTTGGACAATACTGGCGAAATTACCCCGCCCTGTGGCGTGCCCCTGTCCCGTGCGACAACGGTGCCGTCCTCCTCGATCACGGGAGCCTTCAACCAGCGCTCGACATAGAGCAGCACCCACCGGCAGTCCGTATGGTGACGAACGGCCTTCAGCAGCAACTCGTGGTCGATGTTGTCGAAGAACCCCTTGATGTCCATGTCCAGCACCCAGTCGTAGCGCCAGCATCGCCGACGCGCTGTCCGGATGGCGTCAATGGCGGATCGCTTCGGCCGATATCCGTATGAGTCCTCATGGAAAATCGGTTCCAACAAGGGCTCCAGATGTCGGCGAACAACCTCCTGAGCGATGCGGTCCGTGACCGTCGGTATGCCCAACGGGCGCTTCCCGCCGCCCTCCTTGGGGATGTTCACCCTGCGAACCGGAGGCGGCATATAGCTGCCTGAGGACATGCGATTCCAGAGCTTGTAGAGTTCCGGACCAAGCCGTTCCTCCAGACTCTCGACCGTCTGCCCATCTACTCCAGCCGCTCCCCGGTTTGCCTTCACATGCTTGAAGGCTTCCCAGACTTCCCTCTTTGCTATCGGGAACGGCTTTGCCCCTGTCATCCGGCTCCTCCTGTCACCAGTTGGCCGACGGCAGCGGCTGAACACCACAGCCCCTTCGGTCCAGCGCCATTACAGCGCCTTCATCCCTACTACGGGCTGTTCTGCCCCTGTGCCCCGCATCGGTACTCTGAGCCTTCCGGGGGCTGCCCGGTTGGCCGTCTCCCTTGGCATCGGGACGACAGGTTCTCCTGTTCCGCAAGAAAGCCTGTTCCGGGTTCACGCCGCCTTCGAGCCGGATGCCGCGTGGGCCGGACTCCAGGACTCCGCCCATGCTTGTCCCGGAGTGACCACCACCCCCGGTTCTGACATCGACCATACGCTTTCGGAAGTTCATCGGCGGTCCGCTTTCGCTCGTCTCCCCGGACCTCACCTGACGAGATCGTCGTCCCGCCGTTTCCACGACGCTCACCACCATCGCTCTTTACGACAGCAGCTCGTGGTGGTTTGAGACCGACGCCTGATCGTCGACCCCGAGGGGCCTACCCTCATCTCTCTTGCAGTTGCGCACCTCCTTTCATGGCGGTGCTTCAGGACACACGGTGATCGCAATACTTCGAGACCAGCACATGCGCCAGAAGGCCGGGGCCCGGTCGGCCGCGCTCGATCGGTCGCGGCGGCAGCGGCGCCTGGTGGAACTTCTCGCAGCCGCCGCAGGCCAGGCGCGGACGGACGATGCGCTTCACCACGAAGCGGCCGGGGATGTACTCCAGCTCCTCCGTCACATCCTCGCCGAGCCGCTTGAGACGGCCGCCGCAGTCCGCGCAGCGCTCGCCCGGCGCGAGAACCGTCTCCTCGCGCGGCAGGTGGTCCGGCAGGGGACGGCGCTTCGGCTGCTTCTTCGTGGCGGGCGTCGGCTCGGTCGGCGCCTCGGCCGCCCGCGCGATCTCCTCGTCCTCCAGCCCGAGCTCAAGCTGGTCGAGGGCCTCCGAGGTGACGCCGAAGCGCTGCCGCCGCAGACCCGCAAGCTGGTGCCTGAGCTTCTCGATCAACAGATCGCGGTTGCGCAGCTCGGCGTCCCGTGCCGCCAGTTCGGCCCGCGAGGCCAGCACCATCGCCTTCAACGCGGCGATGTCGTCGGGCAGGGAATGGGCCGCTTCGAGCATGGCCGCATCCTACCCGAAGGGGCCGACAAAGGGAAGCCCGAATGACAGTCAACCCATTGTTTATAAACGGTGAATCAGCCCGCGGCCAGCGGTCTCCAGGTGCGAACCGGCGCCCGCCAGTCGATCCCCTCAAGCAGCATCGACAGCTGCGCCGGCGTCACCGACACCTTCCCTTCCGATGCCGACGGCCACACGAAGCGGCCGCGCTCCAGACGCTTCGAGAACAGGCACGCACCCTGGCCGTCCCACCAGATCATCTTGATCAGGTCGCCCCGGCGGCCGCGGTAGATGAAGAGATGGCCGCAATGCGGATCCGCCTTCAATACCCGCTCCGCCTGCGCCGCGAGACCGGGGAACCCCTTGCGCATGTCGGTCACGCCGCAGGCCAGCCATACCCGGGTCGAGGAGGGAACCGGGATCATCGTAAGCGCCGCGCCGTCACCCTCGTTGTGACCTGAGATTTTCGTGTTCATCTGGCCCTTGTCAACGACGGAGGTGACAGATGACAGACAGATTGCATGAGCGAGTAACGGAGGAGGCCACCGACGCTGCGGTTGCGGTTGCGACGTGCGCGAACGGCGCGCGGGTGTGGCCGGAAGCGGAGAAGGCGCGGATTGTGGCGGAGACGTTCGAGGAGGGAGCGACGGTGGCGGGTGTTGCCCGGCGCCACGGCCTTTCGCGGACGCAGTTGAGCGGCTGGCGGCGCATGGCTCGGGACGGCCTTCTTGGCCCGGTTTCCGGCGCGGTCGACGATCCGTTCGGCCTGGTCCCGGTGACGGTGTCGGTGGCTGCTGAGCGGAACGGCGCGGCATCGGCGCCCGGGGACGGTATCGCGATCGAGATCGCCGACATCCGGGTGGTGGTGCCGCCGGACTTCGACGCGGGGCACCTGTCGCGCATCCTGGTCTGCGTTCGGGCCGCGCCATGATCCTGACCGGGGAGAAGGTGCGGGTCTGGCTGGCGACCCGCCCCGTCGACTTCCGCAAGGGACATGACGGGCTGTCGGCGGTGGTGCAGACGGTGCTGGGCCACGACCCCTATAGCGGCGCGGTCTTCGCCTTCCGCTCCAGGCGGGGCGACAGGATGAAGATCCTGGTCTGGGACCGCACCGGGCTGGTCATGGTCTACAAGCGCCTGGAGGGCGGCGGCTTCCAGTGGCCGCGCCCGTCGGATGGAGTGATCGGGCTGTCGCCAGCGCAGTTCTCGGCGTTGTTCGAGGGTCTCGATTGGCGGGCGGTCCGGGCCGTGCGACGGCCACGGCCGCGCCAGGCGGCCTGATCGCGCACCTTGTCGCCTCACCGGGGAACGGTGTCCATCCCACCGTCTCCCCGGTGTCGCCAGGACGAGCTGTCCGGCCCCGTTTACAGCGGGGCCGGAAGCATGGTCGCCTTGCATTATCTCATTGATTCTGAAAGATGGATCCGATGCCAACAAGCATGGGAAGCGCCGTTCCCGTGAGCGATCTGCAACGCCGTCTGGCGGCCGTCGAAGCCCAACTTGCGAAGGAGCGCGCCGAGCGCAAGGCCGCCGAGGATGCGCTGGCTGTGTCCGAGCAGGCGCGCGAACGCCTGGAGCGGATCATCGCCTCGCTGAACCATGCCGTGTGGGGCGCGCGCTCGGAGAAGCGCCATGCCGATCAGGACCGGCTGCCGCTGTTCGAGGACATCGCGGTCGCCGAGGGGATGTTGGCGGAAGCCCGGGAGAAGGCCGACGCGGCGACCGGCAGACAACGGCGCAAGCCGCAGCCGACCAATCGTAATCTCGGCCATCTGCCCAGGCACCTTGAACGCTTCGAGAAGGTGATCGAGCCGCAGAGCACGGAGTGCCCTTGCGGCTGTGGCGCGATGACCAGGGTCGGCGAGGACCGCACCGAGCGGCTCGACATCGTGCCGGCGAAGTTGAGAGTGCTGGTGACGATCCGGCCGAAATACATCTGCCGCGCCTGCGAGGGCAAGCAGAGCGTCCAGGCGCCGGCGCCGGAATACCTGGTGCCGCGCGGCCTGCCGACCGAGGGGCTGGTGGCGCACACGCTGGTCGCCAAGTTCGCCGACCACCGTGTGTCCTGAAGCACCGCCATGAAAGGAGGTGCGCAACTGCAAGAGAGATGAGGGTAGGCCCCTCGGGGTCGACGATCAGGCGTCGGTCTCAAACCACCACGAGCTGCTGTCGTAAAGAGCGATGGTGGTGAGCGTCGTGGAAACGGCGGGACGACGATCTCGTCAGGTGAGGTCCGGGGAGACGAGCGAAAGCGAACCGCCGATGAACTGCCGAAAGCGTATGGTCGATGTCAGAACCGGGGGTGGTGGTCACTCCGGGACAAGCATGGGCGGAGTCCTGGAGTCCGGCCCACGCGGCATCCGGCTCGAAGGCGGCGTGAACCCGGAACAGGCTTTCTTGCGGAACAGGAGAACCTGTCGTCCCGATGCCAAGGGAGACGGCCAACCGGGCAGCCCCCGGAAGGCTCAGAGTACCGATGCGGGGCACAGGGGCAGAACAGCCCGTAGTAGGGATGAAGGCGCTGTAATGGCGCTGGACCGAAGGGGCTGTGGTGTTCAGCCGCTGCCGTCGGCCAACTGGTGACAGGAGGAGCCGGATGACAGGGGCAAAGCCGTTCCCGATAGCAAAGAGGGAAGTCTGGGAAGCCTTCAAGCATGTGAAGGCAAACCGGGGAGCGGCTGGAGTAGATGGGCAGACGGTCGAGAGTCTGGAGGAACGGCTTGGTCCGGAACTCTACAAGCTCTGGAATCGCATGTCCTCAGGCAGCTATATGCCGCCTCCGGTTCGCAGGGTGAACATCCCCAAGGAGGGCGGCGGGAAGCGCCCGTTGGGCATACCGACGGTCACGGACCGCATCGCTCAGGAGGTTGTTCGCCGACATCTGGAGCCCTTGTTGGAACCGATTTTCCATGAGGACTCATACGGATATCGGCCGAAGCGATCCGCCATTGACGCCATCCGGACAGCGCGTCGGCGATGCTGGCGCTACGACTGGGTGCTGGACATGGACATCAAGGGGTTCTTCGACAACATCGACCACGAGTTGCTGCTGAAGGCCGTTCGTCACCATACGGACTGCCGGTGGGTGCTGCTCTATGTCGAGCGCTGGTTGAAGGCTCCCGTGATCGAGGAGGACGGCACCGTTGTCGCACGGGACAGGGGCACGCCACAGGGCGGGGTAATTTCGCCAGTATTGTCCAACCTGTTCCTGCACTATGCGTTCGATCAATGGATGAAAAGGTCGATGCCGCATGTTCCGTTCGAACGGTATGCGGACGATATAATCTGCCATTGTCGAACGGAGGAGGCGGCAAAGACCCTCTGGCGGCGGGTTGCGGACCGATTGGCCGAGTGCGGCCTGGAGGTCCATCCGCAGAAGACCAAGGTGGTCTACTGCAAGGATACCAACCGCAAGGCGGACTACCCGACGGTCGCGTTCGACTTCCTGGGCTACCGTTTCCAGCCAAGGTTCGCGGCGTGGCGCGGCGGGTTGTTCGGGGTCTCGTTCCTTCCGGCTGCCAGCCCGACTGCGCTCAAGGCGTTTCGGCGCCGCGTGCGACAGTGGCGTTTGCAACGGCGTAGCGACAAGGCACTGCTTGACCTTGCCCGCATGTTTCATCGCGAAATTGCAGGGTGGATCGGCTACTTCGGCGCATTCTACAAGTCGGCGCTCTATCCGACCCTTGAGGTGGCGTCGCAAAATCGGACAGGTCGTCAAGGTGTATTCCGCCGTGTGACGGAGGAATGCGGATGAGCAAGCGACGCAGGTTTTCGGGGGAGCTGAAGGCGAAGATAGCCTTGGAGGCGCTACGGGGTGATCGGACGCTTCAGGAGATTGCCTCGAAGCACCAGGTGCATCCGAACCAGGTGGGTGTGTGGAAGCGCCAGGCGATGGAGGGTCTGGGGGAGGTCTTTTCCGGTGGAGGTGAGCGCCGGGCGCGGGATCACGAGAGCGAGGTCCGGGCTCTTCACGCCAAGATCGGGGAGTTGATCGTAGAGCGTGATTTTTTGTCACGCGGGTCCGGTCGCTGAGCCGGTCCGGGAGACGGGCGATGGTTGTGCGGGGCCACCCGTCGTTGAGCCTGACCCGGCAATGCCGTCTGCTGTCGATCGGGCGCTCGTCGCTCTATGACCGGCCGAAGGGGGAGAGCGCGGAGACGCTGGCTCTGATGCGCCGGATCGACGCGCTGTTCCTCAAGTATCCGTTCTACGGCGCCCGCCAGATGGTTCGGCATCTGCGCCGCGAGGGGGTGCGGATCGGGCGGCGGCGGGCCGCTCGCCTGATGCGCCTGCTTGGTCTTCAGGCGGTCTATCGGGCGCCGCGGACCAGTGCGCCGCACCTCGGGCACCGGGTTTATCCATATCTGCTGCGGGGTCTGGCGATCGAGCGGCCGAACCATGTGTGGTGCGCCGACATCACCTACATCCCGGTGCGGCGCGGCTTCCTCTACCTGGTGGCGATCATGGACTGGGCGAGCCGCTGCGTCCTGGCCTGGCGGCTGTCGAACACGCTGGACGCGGGGTTCTGTGTCGAGGCTCTCGACGAAGCCCTGGCGCGCCATGGCACCCCGCAGATCTTCAACACCGACCAGGGCAGCCAGTTCACCGGCTTCGCCTTCACCGCGCGCCTGCGGGAGGCCGGTATCCGCATCTCGATGGACGGCCGCGGCCGGTGCATGGACAACATCTTCATCGAGCGGCTGTGGCGCTCGCTCAAATACGAGGCGGTCTACCTGCACGAGATCGCCGACGGCTTCGCAGCCCGGCGCGTCATCGGCCAGTGGATCGGCTTCTACAACACCGAGAGACCGCACTCGGCACTCGGCACTCGGCGGGCGGACGCCGGCCGAGGCCTACCGGGGCGACACGCCTGTGGATATGATGGACAAGCCGCTTCGCGCCTTGACCACATACCCACAGGCGCAACAGCAGCAGCAGAAAGATCGATCCAAGAGGATTCTGGCGGCACAAACTTCAACCGGAATACACCTTGAAAACGCCGTCAGCCTGTCCGACAAACCGACGCCACCTCACCTTCGTCTGATAGACGCCCACTTGCAGCGATGGGCAATGCGGAAGTTCAAACGCTTCCGACAACGACCGCGTCAGGCTCGTCTCTGGCTTGCCAGAATCGCGAAAGCGGAGCCGTGGCGGTTCGCCCATTGGACCCTTGTGCACGGGCAGGGCCGGACGCTGGGAGCCGTATGAGCTGAGAGGTTCACGTACGGTTCTGGGAGCGCGTGGGGGTGAGATTCCCCCGCGCGACTCGCTTGCCGCTCTACCGCCAGTCCCGCATCTTCGCCCGCGACGGCGTCGAGCTCGACCGCTCGACGCTCGCCGGCTGGGTCGGCAAGGCGACGGCGCTGCTGGAGCCCCTGGCCGATGCGATCGGGCGCCATGTGCTGGAAGGACAAGCCCTGTTCGCCGACGACACCCCGGTCAAGCTGCTGGCGCCGGGAACCGGCAAAACGGCGACCGGCCGGGCCTGGACCTACGTGCGGGACGAGCGGCCCTGGGCTGGCGAGGCGCCGCCGGCGGCCTGGTACCGCTTCTCGGCCGACCGCAAGGCGGCGCATCCGAAGGCGCATCTTGAAGGCTTCGCCGGCTGGATGCACTCGGACGGCTATGCCGGGTTCGGTGCGCTGGCGCGCGCCGGGCCGGTCCGCGAGGTGGCCTGTCTGGCGCATGTGCGACGCAAGTTCTTCGACGTCCATGCCGCCCAGGGCTCGGCGATCGCCGCCGAGGCGCTGGAACGGATCGCCGCCCTCTACGCTATCGAGAAGGAGGCCCGCGGGCAGCCGCCCGAGAACCGCGCGGCCATCCGCCAGGCCAAGGCCGCGCCGTGCCTCGACGAGCTGGAGCGGTGGCTGCAATCGCAGCTGCCCAGAATCTCCGCCAAGACCCCGCTGGCAGCGGCGATCCGTCATGCCCTGACCCGGATGAAGCGCCTTCGACCCTATCTCGAGCACGGCTTCCTCGAGATCGACAACAACCCCGCCGAACGCGCAATGAGGCCGATCGCGCTCGGCCGCAAGAACTATCTCTTCATGGGCTCGGCCAGCGGCGGCAGGGCCGCCGCCATCGCCTACACCCTGATCGAGACCGCCAGGCTCAACGATGTCGATCCGCAGGCCTGGCTTGCTCAGGTCCTCGAACGCATCCCCGACTACAGGATCAACCGCATCGACGATCTGCTGCCGTGGAACACCGCGCCCGCAGAAGATCGGGAAGCCGCCGACTGACCACGCAGGGGCGGTCACGCCGGACGCTTACGAACATCCGGCGATAGGCGTCCGGGTATTCGTAGCCCACCGACTCGTCGGGGAAGAAGCGGAGCGCCTGGTGCACGCGGATCGCCCAGGCCACCTCCTCGTCGACATAGGGCTCGACGAGCTGCGCCCCCCAATAGCCGTGATCGGCGCGGATGAAGCCGAGCACCGCGATGTCGTGCAGCAGGCAGGCCAGCACCATCTTCTCCGGCAAGCCGTTCTTCTGGGCGAGGTTGGCGCTCTGCAGGACATGCGCCCTGGCCGGCGAGAAGCGGAGGTTGAAGAAGTCGAACAGCGTCGGCTTCTCGGGCATCGGGGGCAGGCGGGGATCCTCGCCCATCAGGAGCGCGGCGCTCCCCGGGCCGGTATCGGGGCCGTCATGGCCGTGCTTGCGCTCGCCGTCGGCGAGGTTGTAGAGCAGCGACCTGGCGATCAGCCGGTCGCCGAGCTCCTTCATCTGTTGCTCCTCGTACGCGTCGGCGCGCTCGGATAGCGTCTGGGTCGCCATTCTGCCCTCGGTTCGGTTCGCGGCCGCTTCAACCGCTTGCTGAGCGGATCATACGCCAGATGCGCTCCGGCGTCGCAGGCATTTCGACGTGGCGGACCCCGTGCCCGGCGAGCGCGTCGCAGATCGCGTTGACGACCACGGCGAGCGCGGGCGTCGTCCCGCCCTCCCCGCCGCCGCGCACGCCGAGCGGGTTGGTCGGCGACGGGACCTCCATGATCTCGGTGTCGAAGAAGGGGAAGTCGTCGGCGCGCGCGATCGCGTAGTCCATCAGCGAGCCGGCCAGCACCTGCCCGCTGTCGGGATCGTAGCGGGCGTGCTCGAACAGCGCCTGGCCGGCGCCCTGCACGATGCCGCCATGCGCCTGGCCGTGCAGGATCATCGGGTTGACCGCCCGCCCCACGTCGTCGACGGCGGCGTAGCGCACGACGTCGATGGCGCTGGTCTCGGGGTCGATCTCGACCTCGCAGACCTGGGTGCCGTAGGGAAAGCCGGGCGCGTTCATCTTCTCGGTATGCTCCGCCGCCAGCGTGTCTCCCCGCGCCTCGACCGCTTCGGCGACCTCGAACAGGGTCACGCCGCGGTCGGTGCCCGATATGGCGAACCGGCCGTCCTCGAAAACCACGTCCTCGACCGCCGCCTCCAGCATGTCGGCCGCGACGGGCTTGCCCTTCTCGATCGCCAGCTCGGAGGCCCGGCCCATGACGATCCCCGCCATCCGCATCGAGCGCGCCGAATGGGACCCGCCGCCCTCCGGGACGATATCGGTGTCGCCGGTGAGGAGGCGGATGCTGTCGAAGGGAACCCCCAGCCAGTCGGCGACGCATTGGGCGAAGGCGGTCTCGTGGCCCTGCCCGCTCGACAGCGTGCCGATCGTCACCTCGACCCGGCCGGCGCCGAGAACGGCGATCCCGGCGCGCTCGACGGGAAAGCCCGAGGTGATCTCGATCGAGTTGGCGAGCCCGATCCCGCGCAGCCGTCCCCGCGTCCGCGCCTCCTCGCGCCGCGCCGGAAACCCGTCCCAGTCCGCGAGGCGGAGCGCGCGCTCCATCGCCTGCGGATAGTCGCCGCTGTCGTAGGTGAGCCCGAGCGCCGTCCGGTAAGGCATCGCGGACGGCGGAATCAGGTTGCGCCGGCGCAGCTCGACCGGATCGAAGCCGTGCTCCCGCGCGGCGAGGTCGACGAGGCGTTCCATCGCCAGCATCGCCTCGGGCCGCCCGGCGCTGCGATAGGGCGCGGTCGAGGCGGTGTTCGAGACCACCGCCCGCGCGCGGACATGGGCGGTGGGGAAGGCATAGACCGTCGGCGCCAGCTCGGACGACTTGGTGATCGGAACGAAGGCCACCGTGTAGCCGCCGACATTGCTGATCAGCGAAGAACGCAGGGCGAGGAAGTTCCCCTCCGCATCGAGGGCGAGCGCGGCGTCGATATCGAGGTCGCGGCCCTGGTAGTCCGACAGGAAGGATTCACCCCGTGTCGCGGTCCATTTGACCGGCCGGCCGAGGCGCCGCGCCGCCCACAGGGTTATCGCGTATTCGGGATAGGTCCAGTTGCGGGTGCCGAAATTCCCCCCGACATCGCCGGCGATCACCCGCACCCGGTCCTCCTCAACCCCGAACACGGCGGCGAGGTCGCGCTTGACCCGGACCGGGTTGTCGGCGCCGCAGTGGAGGACGAAGCGCCCGGCCTCGGCGTCGTAACGGCCGACCGCGGCGCGCGGCTCCATCATCACCCCGGTCACCCGCTGCACCCGGGTCTTCAGCGAGACCACGTGCGAAGCGGCGGCGAAAGCCGCCGTTGTCTCTTCCGGATTGCCGAAGAACCCGTCGATGCAGGTATTGCCGGGAATGTCGTCCCAGAGCGGCGGCGCCCCGGGCGCGGGCGCCGCTGCCGTCTCCGTGACCGGGTCGAGCGGTTCGTAGTCGACGGCGATACGCTCCGTCATATCGGCCGCGGCGGCCGGCGTCTCCGCGATCGCGGCGGCGACGATGTCTCCGACGAAGCGAACCCGCCCGCCGGCGATCACCGGCAGCGTCGTGCCCCGCCTGGGCGAGCCGTCCGCGTTCTCGAGCACCAGATCGACGAGCCCGGCGATTTTGGCGTAGCTGGGAAGCGTCCCGACCCCGTCGCCCGCGAGGTCGGCCGCGGTCAGCACGTCGACCGCGCCCGGCACCGCCCTGGCCGCCGCGGTATCGATGCCGGCGATGCGGGCGTGCGCGTGCGGCGAGCGCAGCATGACGGCGCAGGCCTGCCCGTCGAGGCGGACGTCATCGGTATAGCGGCCCTGCCCGCGCAGCAACCTCAGGTCCTCCTTCCTGAGAACCGGCTGTCCGATCCCGCCCGATTCCACCGCCGCTTCGACCATTACTTTCAATCCCCCGGAACATCCGGCGGCAGCATAGCCCGAACCGACCGCAAGAAGTCGGCACCCTGTCCTCTCCCCGGTGTCACCCCGGACTCGATCCGTTGCTGTCCGGTTTAGAATTTCGACACGAGCTCCGCGCCGATGGGCGGGGACAATGTCGGGGTGGGCGGGCATTCTCCGGCACGCCTCTCCCCCTGGTCGTCATGCCTGGACTTGTTCCGGGCATGACGTGGTGAGGAAAGCGGGGCGGTGGAGAGAACAGCGGCGAGGGAGACGCGGGCGTGCCGGAATTCGCGCCCCGAGCCGACCGATGTGCCGGACATCCGAACTAACCGCGCAATTGCAAGCCCGTCCAAGTGCTGCCACGATGGCATTCGAATCTCTTTATCGGGGGACGATAATGGCACCGGAGGGCGCGGCCCGGGTCTCGGACATCGGCGAACGGATCGTCGCGATCCGCGACAAGTGGCACACCAAGCAACACCCCATGTTCCGGGCGCTGGCGAAGGGCGAGCTGAACCTCCGGGTGCTCGGCGTCTACATGGCGCAGCACGCGAAATACGTCCGCCACGGGCTCGAAGCCTTCGGGCTGGTCTACGCCAGGGCGCCGGGCGACGTGCGCAAGATGCTGGTCGAGAACATGGCGGAGGAAGAGGGGCTGATCGGCGGCCACACCGACCACGGCGCGCACGACCACATGGAGATGATCTACACCTTCTGCGCGGCGGCGGGGATGACGAAGGACGAGGTGCTCGGCGTCGACATGCCGGCCGCCTGGTGGGGCCGCGCGCTCTACTACCTCAACACCGCGCGGGTCGAGCCCGTCGGCGTGATGCTGGCGATGGCGTTCACCCAGGAGGGCCAGATGCCGGCGCTCAACAGCGAAATCGTCCTGCCGGCGCTGGAGACCCACTACGGAATCGCGCGGACCGACCGCGAGGCGATGTTCTTCGCCGAGCACGAGATGGCCGACCTGGAACATTCCTCACGCCAGCTGGCGCTTGCCTCCAAGTATCTCGAGACACCGGAGATGGAGGCCCGCGCGGAGGCGGTGGCGGAGGAGATGTGCCGCCTGCGCTGGGCCTGCACGACCGCGACCTGGCGGATCGAACAGCTCGGCGAGCGGGAAGAGCTGCCGCCGGGCGTCGCCGCCTGATCCGCGCGCGAAACGGGGAGACCCTGATGACCATAGACATGCATTCCCACTGGCGGCCGCCGGCGCTGATCCAGGCGCTGCGGGACCGCGCCGGACTGCCTCACGTCGTCGCCGAGGAGGACGGCAGCGAAGTGCTGCGCATGCGCCACGGCGACATGGCGATGGGCGAGGCGTTCGACGATCTGGACCGGAGGCTGGCCGACATGGACGAGCACGGCGTCTCGACCGCCGCGCTCTCGCTGTTCGGCCTGTTCCAGTGGATCGAGCGCCTGCCGGTGGAGGAATCGCTGGCGCTGACGCGGATCTACAACGACAGCGTCAGCGCGATCTGCGCCGCCCAACCGGGCCGCTTCGTGGCCTTCGCCTCGCTCCCCCTCGCCGACCTCGACGCTGCGGTGGCGGAGTTCGACCGCGCCATGGGGCTGCCCGGCATGATCGGCGCGCAGATTCCGGGGAACGGCTTCCTCGACTATGCGACGGCGGAAGCGTACCGCCCGCTGATTGCCGCCGCCGACCGGCACCGCGCGATGCTGTTCGTCCATTGGGGGCCGCTGCCCGGCGACAAGTGGCCGCGGGTCCCGGAGGATGCCGACAACATGAACGCGCGCCTCTTCACGCTCGACATGCAGGCAAGCCTGTCGGCCAACATGGTCACTTTCTCCTGCACCGACATCCTGGACGACTACCCCGATGCCGCGATCATGATCCACAACCTCGGCGGCAACATCCCCTTCGAGGTCGAGCGGCTGGACCATCGCAGCATCATCGACACGCCGGACGAGCCGATCCCCTCGACCCTGTTCAACAAGCCCAACGTGTTCGTGGACTGCAACTCCCTGGGCGCCCGCTCGATCGAGATCGGCGTCGCCGCCTACGGGGCGGACAAGATCTTCTACGGCACCGACGGGACGGGGTTCGGCTGCGACTGGACGAACAGGGCGCTGGCCGACGCCCGCATCGGCGACGACGAGCGCCAGGCAATCCTGCACGACAACGCGGCCGGCTTCATCGCGCACCTGGCGGAGATCGCGCCGCACCGCGCCGCCGTCGCGGCGTGAGAAATGCCTACTTCCGAACGGAAGTAGACATTTCGCCTACATCGGATGCCGACTCCTATTCGTGCGCGCGGATGGGGACATCCATCGCGCCGAGGCCGGCGAAGTCGAGATGCATCGTGTCGCCGGGGAGGACGCGGCTGACGCCCTCGCAGGTGCCGGACATGATGATGTCGCCGGGGTGCAGGGTGTAGAAGCTCGACGCCCATTCGATCTGGCGGCGGCAATCCATGATCATCAGCTCGGTGTTCGACTTCTGGCGGGTCTCGCCGTTGACGGTCAGCTCGAAGGCCATCGAGTCGGGGTTGGGAATCTCGTCCGCCGTCGTCAGCCAGGGGCCGAGCACGGCATAGGTGTCGACCGACTTGCGCATGCTCCGGTCCTCGGTCCCGCGCACCACCATGTCGAGCGCGATGGCGTAGCCCGCGACATGGTCGAGCGCCTCGTCGTAGCCCACGTCGCAGGCGGTCTTGCCGATGACGATGCCGAGCTCCGCCTCGTGGTCGGTGCGGCGGTCGGGGAAACGGACCGCGACGCCCTCGGAAGGCCCGACCAGCGCGCTGTTCGCCTTGAGGAACAGCCCCTGCTCCTCGATTCCGCCGCGCCTCGCGGCGACGCTGACCTCGGCGTCGGCCTTGGCCTCGTCGGCGTGGGCCTGGTAGTTCACCGGAACGCCGATCACCTTGGTCGGGTTGGCGACGGGGCTGAGGAAGGTCACCGAGGAAACCGGCACCCCCTCGGACGCATCGGCGAGGCGTTCCATCTCGCCGCGCAGCGAGTCGAGGTTGGCGACCAGCGCGTCGCCGATCGGGAACGGGTAACGATGGGCCGGAAGCCTGTCGACGACCGGCGTGACGTCATGCACCTTGTCGTCGCGGACGACGCCGATCCTGTTGTCGTCGTAACGGCAGTATTTCATCGCATTTCCCCCATCTCAGGCGCCCGCGGGCGCGGCAGACTCGCACAGGAGCACCGCCGGTTCAATTCGCGCCGCCGGGCGGTTTGCGGCGCGGCCCCGATCCGCGCAACATCGCGCGTCGTCATCTTCCGGAAACCGTGCCTCGCCATGCCGAACTGGCACAACTCCACGGCGGTCGCATACGGGGCCGTCCTGCTCGGCGTGTTCGGCCATGCGTCCAGCGAGTTCGTCGCCGTGCTCACCGCACTTCCGGGGCCGGAGGCGGCGGTGTGGCGGTTCGGGCTGGGCGGGATCGGACTGGTCCTGCTGGCTCTCTGCTTTCCGGCGAGCCGCGACCTGTCGACACCGCTGAAGCGCGACGGCGGGCGGCTTCTGGCCATTTCCCTCCTCGGCGTCGCCTTCCCCTATATCGCGTTTCACTGGTCGCTCGATTTCGCGACCGTGCCACAGGTGGCCACCCTGATCACGAGCATCCCCATCTTCGTCGCCCTTCTTGCCGCCGCGGTCGACCGGGAACGGGTATCGCCGGCCAAAATGACGACCGGCATTCTCGCGATGGCGGGCGTCGCCACGCTGCTGACGGATGGCTACCTCGCGGAGCTAGCGGGCGCCCGGCACAACCTGTTCGGCATTTTGCTGGTGACGATTTCCGCAGCGGGCGCGGCCGCCTATGTCGTCCTGATGCGCCCGCTGGCGGTCGAATACGGCGCGCTCCGCGCGACCGCGATCACCATGGCGCTGGGCGGCATCGGGGCCTGGGCCGCGGTGGGCGCGTTCTGGGGGCGCTGGGTCGATCCGGCGGCGATCGCGGTCCTGCCCCATGGCAGCGTCGCGGCGATCCTCGCCATGGCGCTGTTCAACACGACGATCACGCAGTTCGTCTGGATCGGCGGGCTCGCCGCGCTGCCCGACATGACGCGGGGCGCCTATCTCTTCTTCCTCAAGCCGGTGATCGCCGCCGCGCTCGCCGTGATCTTCCTGAGCGCGTCCCTGTCGACCCTCCAGATCGCCGCCGCCGTGCTGATCTGTTCGACCGTGGGGGTCGAGATCGCCTGGCCGCGGCTCAGCGCCCGGGCGCGAAGCCGGGCGACCGGGCGATCCAGACGCTGAGCGCCGCGACCGCGGCGATGCCCACCCCGCCCATCGCGTAGAAAGCGTTCTCCAGCCCGGCAAACTCCGCGACCGCGCCCATCGCGAGCGGCACCAGCGCCCCGCCGAGCCGGTTGAAGGTGATCCGAAGCGCCGCCACGCGGCCCTGGAGATCGGCGCCCACGGCGCGCGCGGCGATCGTCATCATCAGCGACAGGTTGAGGCCCTGCCCGACGCCCCGGATGCAGATCGCGATCACGAGGAGCGTCATCGTGTCGAGCAGCGGCGTGACCGCGATCGCCGCGATGGCGGCGGCGACGGCACCGATCAGCAGCCACCGGTCGGCAAATCGGCGCGAGAGTTTGCCGACTCCGAGCGCGGCGAACGCGGCGGCAAGGCTCGAAATGCCGATCAGAAAGCCGATCGTGCCGGCCTCGAAGCCGATTTCCTTCAGCCAGACGCCGTAAAATGACGACTGGATGCCGGTCCCGGTCTGGCGCATGACGGTCGCGATGACGACCAGGGCGACCGCCGGCAGGGCGAGCATGCGGAAGGCGCTGGTGTAGTCCGACAGTTTCGGCATGACGCCGGCCGGCCGCGGCGCGTCGGGGGCGCGCTCCCCGGCGGCCCCGGCCCGGGGCAGAAAGAGCGCCGCGGCGGCGCCGGCCATCACCCATCCCGCGAGCATCAGGAAGGCGCCGGTCGGGCCGAAATGCTGCCAGACGAGCCCGACCAGAAAGGGTCCGATGAAACCGCCGGTTCGCGCGGCGGCGGTCAGCCGGCCCGCATAGACGGGCGCCCCTTTCAGGACCCGCCCGAACAGCGCCTGCGCGCCGATCCAGTTGGTGGTCTCGGCGAAACCGGAGATCATCTGGAGCAGGACGGTGGCCCAGACGAAGGGGAGCGCGGGGAACAGCGCGAAGCTCGCCGCCGCGACCGCCGCGAGGGCGAGGATCACCTTTTGCGGCGCCGCGCGGTCGAGCAGCGCGCCGCCATAGATCGAGAGCGTGACGACCAGGAACTGCCGGCTCGCGACCACGAGGCCGATCAGGAACGGCGAGGCGGTGAGCTCCAGCGCCCAGAGCGGCACCACCACCGACGCCATCGGCATGATGTTGCCGTAGCAGAAGGCAAGCGCGTAGACCGGCGCCTGCACCCGCCCCGGAATCGACTCCCTGCCGGTTTCCGTCATGCGGCGGGGCGCGGGTCAGTAGAAGCGGAGGTAGCGGTCGGTCTCCCAGTCGGAGACGTGGTTCATGTAGTCGAGCCACTCCTGGCGCTTGTAGGAGAGCCAGGCCTCGTACATGTCCGGCCCGAACACGGCCTTCGACAGCGGATCGGCCTCGAACGCGTCCAGCGCCTCGGCGAGGGTCCGGGGCAACATCTCGATGCCCTCCGCGGCGAGCTCGCCCGGGGTCTTCCTGTAGAGGTTGCCGGTCCGGGGCTCGCCCGGATCGAGCGCCTCTTCGACCCCTTCCAGCCCGGCCGCCAGCACCATCGCCGCGCCGAGATAGGGGTTGCACATCGGGTCGGTCGCGCGCAGCTCGATCCGGTCGCCGGCGAGCGGGATGCGGAGCGAGTTGGTGCGGTTGTTGCCGCCGTAGCAGCGGAACACGGGCGCCCAAGTGTAACCCGACATGCTGCCCTGGACGATCAGCCGCTTGTAGCTGTTCACGCTCGGCGCGGCGACCGCGACGATGGCGGGCAAATGTCGCAGGAGCCCGGCGATGAACCGGTAGCCGAGCTCCGACATGCCGTTTCCGCGCGGGTCGTCGGCATTTCCGAACAGGTTGCGGCCGTCCGAAATGTCGTAAAGCGACATGTTGTAGTGCGACCCGCTGCCGGAATAGTTCGACATCGGCTTCGGCATGAAGCTCGCGAAACAGCCGTGGCGGCGCGCCATCTCGTCGGCGAGCCGCCGGAAGAACACGAAACGGTCGGCCATCGTCAACGCGTCGGCATAGTCGAAGTCGATCTCGAACTGGCCGATCGCGTCCTCGTGGTCGAACGAATAGACGCCCCAGCCGAGACCGTTCATCGCGTCGACCAGGTCGCCGATCCAGTGGAAATTGTCCAGGAGCCGCGAGACGTCGTAGGCCGGCTTGTTGAGATGGGGCTTGCCGCTGACGGTGGCGAGGCCGTCGTCCCCGGGATCGCGGAAGACGAAGAACTCGATCTCGGTGCCGAGGTTCATGCCGTAACCCATTCCGGCCGCGCGCGCCCGGACGCGGTCCAGGATGTTGCGGCTGCACGCCTCGAACGGTGCGCCGCGGAAACTGAGGTTGGACGCGAACCATGCGATGTCGGGCTGCCAGGGCAGGATCATGCAGGAGTCGGGATCGGGGTGGGCGGCGACCTCCTCCTCGTTGACTTCCTGCGGGACGCCGTCGAGCGCGGCTCCGGTGAACAGCTCGGAGCCTCCCATCATCCGGTCGAAATGCGAGATCGGCACCATCTTGGCCTTCGAGGCGCCGTGCATGTCGGCATAGCTCGGCAGCAGGAAGCGGACGCCGCGCTCGATCAGCTCCCGCTTCAGCGCCGCCGCGCCCGCCCCGCTTTCGGCGGCAGCTGGCCGGAACCGGAGCCCCTCCTCCGCGCTCGCGCCGGCGTCCATGGCATCCCCCACCCGGTTGATTCTATCGTCGAATCAAATAATTAGCCCGTCCGTTCCGGAACAATCAAGGCTTGCCCCGGCGCGGCCCCGCCGGCACGATGGCGACGGGCGAAATCCGGCGAGATCTCCGATGTACTTGAACCATGCCTGGTACGTCGCCGCGTGGGACCGGGAAATCGCGCGCGAGCCCCTGTCGTGCACGCTCCTGGGCAGGCCGGTCGTGCTGTGGCGCACCGAATCCGGCGCCGCCGTCGCGCTGGAGGACCGCTGCTGTCACCGCCACGCGCCGCTGTCGGCGGGAAAGGTCGTCGGCGACCGCATCCAGTGCGGCTATCACGGGCTGGAATTCGATTCCGCCGGGAAATGCGTGGCCGTGCCGAGCCAGAGCCGGGTGCCGCCGGGCGCCGAGGTGCGCCGCTACCCGACGGTCGAGAAGAACCGCTGGGTGTGGATCTGGATGGGAGACGCGGAACGCGCCGATCCCGACATGATCCCGGACGCCTACTGGCACGACTCGCCGGACTGGGCGGCGGTCGGCGACCGGTTCCATGTCCGGTGCAACTACCAGGCGCTGATCGACATCCAGCTCGACAATACGCATTCGAGCTTCGTCCATCCGGACAGCCTGGGAAACGCCGGCTCGCTGCGGCACAGCCCGAAGGTCGAGCGCGACGGCGAGTTGCTGCACAACGGACGGCATATGCGCGATTCCGACCCGCCGCCGCTCTTCGCAAAGGCGACGCCGGTCAAGGATACGGGCGACGTCTGGGTGACGTGGACCTACCGGCCACGCGCCGGGCTGATCACCTTCGACACCGGCGTGGCGCCGAGCGGCAGCGGCGTCTTCGAAGGCGACCGCAGCCAGGCCTTCAACGTGTTCAACACCCACGGGATCACCCCGGAGACCGAGACGACCTGCCACCATTTCTGGATCTCGTCGCGCGACTTCGCGATCGACGATCCGGACATCACCGAGACCATGGCGTCGATCCGCGAGGTGTTCCTGGAAGACGTGGGGATGGTCGAAGCGCAGCAGCGCTCGATCGCCGCCTACCCCGGCGCGCCGTCGATCGACGTCAACGCCGACCAGCCGACCATCCAGGCCCGGAAACTGATGCAGACGCTGATGGCGGCCGAACGCGATGCCGCCTGACGGAACGCCCCCGTTCCGGGCCGAGCATATCGGCAGCCTGCTGCGGCCCGATGCGCTGCGGGACGGGTTCCGCCGACTGAGCAAGGGCGAGATCGACGCGGACGGGTTCCGTGCGATCCAGGACGAATGCATCCGCGACGCCGTCGCCATGCAGGAGGAGGCCGGTTTCGAGGCGGTGACCGACGGCGAGTTCCGCCGCACCACCTATATCTCGCACTTCGTGGACTCGGTGGCGGGGCTCGAATTCGCGCCGTCCTCCTTCCGCTTCTACGAGGACGACGGGACGGCGCACGAGTTCGTCGCCCCGCGCGCGGTCGGCAGGATCGAGCGGGTGAAGGCCAATTCCGGGGAAGAGTTCGAATTCCTCAAAACGGTCACGGGCAGGACGATCAAGTCGACCCTGCCGTCCCCGGCGACGATGCACTTTCTCGGCGGCGCCGAGGATCCGCCGCCGGACGTCTATCCCGACCGCGAGGCGCTGTTCGAGGACCTCGCGCGCGCCTACCGGGAGGACATCGCCGACCTCGCCGCGCGCGGCGCCCGCTACGTGCAGATCGACGACGTGCCGTTCGCGATGCTGTGCGACGAGTCGCTCCGCGGCCAGCTCGCCGCCCGGGGCGAGGACGCCGAGGCGCTGGTCGATGCCTATATCGGGCTCACCAACGATTCCCTCGCCGGCCGGCCGGCGGACATGACGGTCGGCTTCCACATCTGCCGCGGCAATCTGAAGGGAACCTGGCTGTCGCGCGGCGGCTACGACGCCGTGGCGGAGAAGCTGTTCGAGCAGCTCGACGTGGACCATTTCTGCCTCGAATACGACACCGAGCGGGCGGGCGGCTTCGCGCCGCTGGCGGCGATGCCGGAGGACAAGGGCGTCGTGCTCGGCCTGATCAGCTCCAAGCTGCCGCTGCTGGAAGACCCCGGGACGGTGGAAGCGCGCATCGCGGAGGCGAGCCGCTACGTCCCGCTCGAACGGCTCGCCGTCAGCCCGCAATGCGGGTTCTCCAGCGCGGTGATCGGCAACCCGGTGAGCCCCGACGACCAGCGCGCCAAGCTCGCGCTCGTCGTCGAGATCGCCGGGCGGGTGTGGAAGAACGCCGCCCGATGAACGCGCTCGCGGGACGGGTGGCGATCGTGACCGGCGGCGCACGGGGGATCGGCGCCGCGATATCGGCGATGCTGGTGGAACGCGGCGCCTCGGTGGTGGTTGCCGACATGGGCTGCGCCATCGACGGGCGCGACGGCGATCCGTCTGTCGCGCGGGCATTCGCGGCAACGTTGGGGGAGCAGGCTGTCGCTTATGTCGAGGACATGGGCGTTCCAGCCGCGGCGGCGGAAGCGGTGGCGCTTGCCCAGGAGCGCTTCGGAGGCATCGACATCCTGGTCAACAACGCGGCGATCCTGCGGGATGCCTTCGTCTTTCGCGGCTCGACCGGGGACTGGGACGACGTCATCCGCAACAATCTCTCCGGCGCCTACTACCTGATCGCCGCGGCGACGCCAGCGATGCGCGACCAGGCGAAGGCGGGCCGGGGCGGCGGCGAGCGCTACGAATGGGGACGGATCGTCAACATCGTCTCGTCGGCCGCCTATATCGGCAATTACGGTCAGGCGTCCTATGCCAGCGCGAAGGGCGGACTCACCGGCCTGATGCGGATCGCGGCGCTCGACATGGCGCGGACGGGCGTGACCTGCAACGCCGTCGCGCCCTTCGCCCATTCACGGGTAACGGAGACGATCGTACCCGCCAACGACGAGCAGGCGGCGTACAAGGAGCGCGCACTCCGTGTCCCCGCCGGGCCCGTGGCGGGGCTGGTGGGCTATCTCTGCTCGCCGGCGGCTTCCGACGTGACCGGGCAGATCTTCGGCGTGCGCGGGCGCGAGGTGTTCCTGTTCTCCCAGCCCAGACCCGCGGCCCGCATCGTCGCCGAACCGGGAGGCTGGGACGAGGACGCGCTGGCCGCGGCGGTGGACAGCGAACTCAGGAGCGCCTTCGCCCCGCTGGAAACCGATCTCGAGGCGTTCAACACCGAACCCCTCGTCTGAGGGAAGCAGCAGGGCACGGCCCGTCGATCGGGGCTTGCGTGGATGGTCCGCCCTCCCCCGACCCCTCCCGCAAGCGGGAGGGGAGAAGAGGTTACGGAGAGGCCGGCCGCAACTCCCCTCCCCCGCTTGCGGGGGAGGCCGGGTGGGGGCGCTCCGGGCTGGATCGCGACCGCCCGGTTGTGGTCTAACTGCGGCGGTTTCGGGTTCGAAAGGCGCGGGGATGAAGGACGGCGGCGCGGCCGCGAAAAACCGGGGCAAGGCGGCCAGACTCAGGATGGGCATCCTGCCCGACCTGCTCGCCTACCACCTCCGCTGCGCCCACGTCGCGGTGTTCCAGCATTTCAACCGGACGCTCGGCGTGCACGGCGTTTCGGGGCCGCAGTTCGGCACGCTGCTCCTGATCGAGGCCAACCCGGGCGTGAGCCAGAGCTCGATCGCGGAGGCGCTCCGCTTCGACCGGTCGACCCTGGTGCAGATCGTCGACCGGCTGGAGGACCGGGGGCTGGTCAGGCGGGAGCCCTCGGCCCAGGACCGGCGCTCGCATGCGCTCAGGCTGACCGAGGACGGCGCGGCGCTCCTGGGCGAGCTGAAGGCGCTGTCGGACGAGCACGAGGGGATCGTCGCCGAGACGCTGAGCGAGGCGGAACGGAAGAGCCTGCTCGCCCTGCTCGAACGCCTCCACACGCCCGGCCCGCCGCGGCCGGACGGCCGGGCCAACGGGAGCTGACCGCCAAGGGCGTCCCTCGATACGGCCCTTCGGGCCTACTCGGGATGAGGGGAAGAATTCACGATTCTCCCTCACCCTGAGTAGCCGCGAAGCGGCGTATCGAAGGGCGGCCTACGCGTTGCCGCGCTGCTCGCGGAACCAGCCGAGCGTGTCGTGCACCGGCTTGTCGGAGAAGCTGAACAGGAACGCGTCGTCGTCGGCCTCGTGGCTGTGCGGATACCAGGCCGGCACGACGAAGGTGTCGCGCGGCCCCCACTCGAACGTCTCCTCGCCGATCGTGGTGCGCCCCGTCCCTTCGGCCACCGAATAGACCCAGGCGGCGGTCGACCGGTAGGTCTCGGTCGCGAATCCCTCGGGCACCAGCTGCATGTAGGTGCCGAGCGTCGGCATCGTCGGCCCGCCGTTGGCCGGGTTGACGAACTCCATCTTGACCCCGTGATGGGGGTCGAGGTCCTGCGACTTCGCGAGATCGAGCAGAACCTCGCGGCTGCGGGCGAACGGGTAGTGGAAGACCGGCGAGTTCTTCTCGTCCCGGAGGCGCGCGCCGTAGGGCAGCATGTTGGCCCCGTAACGGACCATGTTGGCGCCGACCGGGTTGCCCTCTGCGTGGGTCTCCTCGGGATGCGGCTCGGCGAAGACCGGCCCCATGAAACGGACCATCGGGATGTCGAGCCCGTCGAGCCACACAACCGGCACCTCGCCGTCATGCCCGTGGTCGTGCCACACCCATGACGGGGTCAGGATCAGGTCGCCGGGCTCCATATAGGCCTTCTCGCCGTCGATCGCGGTATAGGCGCGACTGCCCTCGACGATGAAGCGGAGCGCCGCCGGGCTGTGGCGGTGGGTGGCGGCGATCTCGCCCGGCATGATCAGCTGGAGCCCGGCATAGAGCGCCTCGGTGATGCAGGACTTGCCGCGCATGGTCGGGTTTTCGAGGACCAGCACCCGGCGCTCGGCCTCCTCGGTGGAGATCAGATCGGCGGATTCCATCAGCGAGGGGCGCACCGAGTCGTAATTCCAGAGATAGGGCGTCGCTTCGGTGACCGGCTCGCGCGCGAGCAGCTTGTGGATCACCTCCCAGAGCGGCGCCATGTTGTATTCGTCGATCCGGCCGTAATAGTCGGCCCGGGCGTTGGTCATCTCGGGCTTGGTGTCGAGCCCTCTGCTCATCGCGGGTCTCCCGTTCGATCTGCCGGAATGTCCCACAAAACGCCGGCCCGCTCCATAGGCCGGGTCAGTCGCGGATGTCCTGGAGGAACCATTCGGTGGGGATTTCCCGGCCGAGCCCGGCCTCCTTCGCCCTGCGGTAGACCAGCCCGCCGACCGAGGAGAACTGGAGGCCCTGGAAGCCGGTGTTCTGGTAGAAGGTGATCTGGTCCGCCGACATGCGTCCCGGCGCCTGCCCGGTCACGAGATCGCAATAGGTCGGAAATTCCTCCAGATAGATGTCCCTCTCGCGGCGCGGCGGGAGGCGTTTCAGCTCTTCCTCCGTGCCGGCGAGGACAGCCATCGGGGAGTGGCCGATGCCCGGCTGCATGCGCTCGCTCTCCGGCATGCGGATGCCCGGAACGCCCTGGCGGATCTTCACGTCGAACCGGTCGAGCGCGGCGGGGCTCATCTCGTCCGGTCCGAGATTGGTGACATGCATGCCGGGCTCCAGCCATTCCGCATCGAAGGTGGGCTGCATGCTGTCGGTCGCGCTCGCCACGATGTCGGCGCCGGCCATCGCGGCCCGCGCGTCCGCCACGGGTTCGACGGGGACGGACAGACGCTCCGCCATCTCGGCGGCGTAGCGCTCGCGGTTGGCCCGGGTGGGGCTGCAGACGCGGACCTCGGAAATGCCGCGCACGGCGCGGATCGCCTCCAGATAGGTACGCGCCATGCCGCCCGAGCCCAGCATGCAGACGATCAAGGAGTCCGGCCGCGAGAGGTGCTTGACCCCGATGCCCGCGCCGCCGCCGACCCGCATGTGCTGGAGAACCCCGTCATTGATGATGGCGAGCGGCTCGCCGTTCAAGGCGCTCCACAGGAAGATCAGCCCGCAGTAGGTGCCGGGCTCGACGCAGTACTTGTCCTCTGTCCAGCGGCCCCGCTCGTCGCGCGGCCAGGTCATCACGTCGGACTTCATCCGGATCGCGAGGATTCCGTCGTTGTAGCCCTCCATCGTGCCCCAGCGGTAATAGCCGTCGGGACGCTCGCACGGCGCATACATGTCGATCCGCCCGCGGAACGCCGCCCCGCCGTCGGGGATCTGCCGGAACGCCGCCTCCTGGGCCTCGATGCAGGACGGCATGTCGAGCAGGGCCGCGACGGTTTCGTTGTCGATCATCAGCATGGTCTGGTGCTCCGTTTCGGAAGTTCGTTGGCACGCGGTCGGACCGGTGCGCAGCCTCTGCGGTCGAGCCTTTCCCGCACCTCGTCATGCCCGGACTTGTTCCGGGCATGACGGTAGAGGGGGGAACAGTGGCGGCGGGGGTGCCGTGCAGATGGTTGGAAACTTGTGAACCGGCGCACTAACGCTCCTCGGGCATCGGCTGGCCGCGGGCGATCTTCACGCCCTTGATCACCTCCTTGATCGTGCCGCACAGCGGCAGCGACACGCGCGCCGCGTCGGCTTCCTTGAGGACGATGGTCATGTCCTTCTCCGCCCACGGCATCGGCCGCTCGACGGCCTGGGTGTCGAGAGCCCAGTTGTTGGCGCTCGACCGGAGCAGCGCATCGCGTAGCGGCCCGGCTTCGACGCCGAGCTTCCCGGCGAGCCTGAACCCCTCCTCGTTGGCCGAAATGCAGGCCCAGAGGATCAGATTGTTGACCAGTTTGCCCACCTGGCCCGCGCCGACCGGTCCGAGATAGTGGATGGAATCGGAAAAGGTCGAGAAGGCCGGGCGGCAGCGGTCGAAGACTTCCCGGTCGCCGCCGCCGAAAATCAGCAGGTTGCCGTCGATCGCCGCCTGCTCGCCGCGCGCCATCGGGATGTCGAGCACCGCCACCCTGCCGTCGCCGATCCGTTCGGCGATCTTCAGCATGGTCGCGGGCGCGACGGTCGAGGCGACCGCGACGACCGATCCGGGTTTGGGCGATTCCAGGACTCCGCCGTCGCCGAACAGCGCCGCCTCGACCTCGGAATCGAACCCCACCCCGACGATTACGAGGTCGCTCACCGCGGCAAGCTCGGCCGGCGAACCGGCGGGCGCCGCGCCGTCCGCTCCGGCCGCCGTCATCGCCTCGGCGCGCACGTCGTAGCCGCGCGTCTCGAATCCCGCCTCGGCCAGGTGGCGCGCGAGCTGCCCGCCCATCTTGCCGAGTCCGATGACGCCGACGCTCTCGATCTTCGCGGCGTTCATGTCGTGGCCTCCCTCTCGATGCTTTCGTCGATCCGGATCTCGCGGACCTCGTGCAGGGTCGCGCAGCCGGGGCAGATGATCTCTTCGAGCGCGAAGTTGGGGCTGTCTCCGCCCCAGCGGAGCGCCCGCAACGGACCGGCCGCGCCCAGGGGCCGGCGGCGCAGGATGGCGCGGCCGTCCCCGCCCGCGAGCCGGTGCCCGCAGCGCGTGCAGCGGAGCGTCCGGCCGCCGTCGCCGGCGACGCTCTCGAGATGCTCCCCGATCCGGTGCGTGCCGGGACTCTCGATCGTCGTCCCCGGCGCCCAGCCCGCTTCCGCCTCTCCCTCCCCGCGCGCGGCGCGCATCGCATCGCGCAGGGCGCCGGTCTCCGCGCGATCCACGCTTCCGTCGGCCGCGAGCGCGACGCCGTACTGCGCGAGCGCCAGGTCGCGGCTCACGTGGCCTTCGGCGGCATCGGCGGCGACGGCATCGGGATCGCGGTCGAGGGGGTCGCCGTACCCGCCGCCGCCGGCCGGGTAGAAGACCAGCGCGTCGTCCGGCCCCAGCACGGCCTCGTCCTTCGACGCGAGGTGGTCTATCGCGCCGCCGAACTCCCCGGGAGAGCCCGGCGGCGCCCCGGACCGGATCAGCGCGCGCACGCGCGCGCCGCGGACGACGCTGGTCTGCGATCCGGCGCCGGGATAGCCGCCGGCGATGCCGTGCGCGTTGGTCTGGTCGGTGCCGGCGGTATTGGTCGATTTGAGGACCAGCGCGTCGGTGCCGTGCGGCACCAGGGCGATCTCGGCGGTGAGACCGCCCCGATACATCCCCGCGCCGCCGGAGTCGGGGATGCAGCGGCGGTAGACGTAAAGCACCGGCAGCTTCCATTCGGTGCCTTCGACGTTGCCCATGCTGGACGCGAAGGAGGTGATGGTGCCGGCGTGGTCGAACCCGTCGGAGAAGGAGCGCGCGCCGCCGCCGGAACTACGGTGGTCGGAGAGCAGCGCCCCGACCCGGTGGCCGTCCGGCGTCGTCGCGAAGACGTTGTTGCAGTTGCTGGACGAGTTCCAGGACGGGCAGACGCGGTCGCGGAACCGGTCGGAGGACGCGAACATCCGTGCCACCGCCTCCGCGGTGGCGACGGTGACCAGCCAGCGGAACCCGACCGTCGATATCGAAACCGGCGCCGGGAAGCGCGCGTTGACCACAGTGCCCTCGGGCGCGGTGACCCGCATGCAGCGCCTCAGCCCCTCGTTCCAGTCGATATCGCCCTGGCAGAGGAAGCTGAACAGGGGCACCACCGCACCGCCGACGGTCGCGGGATAGGTGCTGTTGACCGCGGCGTCGACCTGCGGCGAGGAGCCGGTGAAGTCGAAATGGAGCGTCTCGCCCTCCTTGCTGAGGCGGAGCGCGACGCGATGGATCCGGTCCGAGCCCACCCGGTCGCCGTCCATCCAGGCGTTGCCGGTCCAGCTCCCTTCCGGGAGATCGGCGATGGCGGCGCGGATCTGGGCCTCCGCCGTATCGATCGCGCCTTCCATCACCACCCGGACGGTCGCCGCGCCCTGCTCGGCGAGAAGCGTATCGATCCGCCTTCTGGCGCGTTCGATCGCGCCGATCTGCGCGCCGAGATCGAGCAGCACCATGTCCGGCAGGCGGGAATTGGTGACGAAGGTGTGCTCCACCTCCGGCGACGGCACGCCCTCGTCGACGATCTTGAGGAAATAGCGCGGCGGGTCTTGGTAGATCGTCCGCGCGTTGATGCAGAAGCTGCCCTCGTCGATGCCGCCGACGTCGGGATGGTGGAGGACGTTGCCGATCCACATGAAGATTTCGCCGTCGACGAAGACCGGGCTCGCCATCACCACGTCGTTCTGGTGCAGCGCGCCCATGAACGGATCGTTGGTCAGAAAGACGTCGCCGTCCCGGATGCGGCCCGCCCTGCGTATGATCGAGCGCAGCGTATCGCCCATGGTCGTGACGTGGACGACCGAGCCGATGCCGGCGATCACGACCTCGCCCCCGGCGGTGAACAGCCCGGTGTTGAAATCGTTCCCCTCGACCACGATGGGCGAGGCGGAGATGGTCTTGATGGCGGCGGACTGCTCGTCGTTGATCTGCCACAGCCGGTGCTTCAGCACCTCGAAGGTGACGGGATCGACGGTCGCGGTCATCGGCGGCCCTCCGGCGCGATCTCGATATTGCCGAGCCGGTCGACGCGCGCCAACGCCGCGGGCGGAACCCAGATCGTCGTCATGTCGCGCTCGATCACCGCGGGTCCGGCAATGGCGGCGCCGGAATCGAGGGTGTCGAAATCGTGGATTTCGGCGTCGAGCGGCTCGGCGCCTCGACGATGGATGCGGCGCCGGCGGGCCGGGCCGGGACCCGCCTCCGGGGACGGCCTTTCGGCGAAGGCCGGGACATCGGCCGCCACCGAGGCCTCAACGCCGAGACTCACGATCTCGAGCCCGGCGGACTCGCGAACCGCGCTCGCGCCGTAGCGCCGTTCGTAGAGGGATTCGAAGGCGCGGCGCAGCCGGCCGGCGAGACCCGGTTCCGCGCCGCCTTCGGGGAGATCGAGGGTGATCTCGTTCATCTGGCTGCGATAGCGCATTTCGACGCTGTAGCGGATCGCCGCGTCGCCGGGCGAAAAACCGCTCGCCGCGAGATCGTCCTCCGCGCGCCGCGCGAGCGCGTCCAGGGACTCCCGCGCGACCCGCCGCGCCGCGTCCTCGTCGTCGAGGCCGACCGGCGCGGACAGCGTGTGCGCGTAGACGATGTCCGAGAGCGCGATCCCCAGGGCGGAGAACACCGCCGCGCCGTAGGGAACGATCACGCGCCCGATACCGAGACGCATCGCGAGGTCGGCGCAATGCGCCCCGCACGCCCCGCCATAGGCGAAGAGGGCGAACTCGCGGGGGTCGTTGCCGGTTTCGATCGTCACCTTGCGGATCAGATCCGACATGCGGCCGTTGACGACCTCGACGATCCCGGCGGCGGCATCGGCGATTGCGAGGCCCAGCGGGCGGGCGACGTGGCGCTCGATCGCGGCTTCGGCCAGGCCGGCGTCGAGCCGGTAGCGACCGCCGAAGAACCGGCCGGGGTCGATGATGCCCAGCACGACCAGCGCGTCGGTCACGGTGGGGTACGCGCCGCCCCGCCCGTAAGCCGCCGGTCCGGGATCCGCGCCAGCGCTCTCGGGCCCGACCCTGAGCCGGAACCCGTCGCTGACCGCGATGCTGCCGCCGCCCGCCCCGAGCGTGTCGATGCGAGCGGAACGGGTGAGGACGGGGAGCCCCTGGTCGAGGAAAGGCGTGCCGGTGTGCTCGATGGCGCCGCGGGAGATCAGCCCGACATCGAAGCTGGTGCCGCCCATGTCGGCGGTAATCACGTTCCCGATGCCGAGCGCCCGGCCGAGATGGCGCGCCGCGACGAGCCCGCCGACGGGACCCGAGTTCACCACCGAGACCGCCGCCCGCGCGGCGCCGTCGGGCAGCGTCGTTCCGCCGGCGGCGGTCATGACCTGGATGGGGTGGCGCAGCCCGTCAATGGCGAGCCGGTCCTGCAGTTTCCCGATGTAGCGTGTCGTCGCCGGCCCGACATGGGCCGCGACCGCGGTCGTCACCATGCGTTCGTACTCGCCGATCCGGGGCGCGATCTCGGACGACAGGAAAACGGGCAGGCCGGGCGCGATCCCGGCGGCCACCTCCCGGACCGTCTCTTCGTGATCGGGCACGAGGAACGACCACAGCAGGCAGACGGCGAGGCTTTCGGCCCCGGCCTCGACCAGCGCCCGCACGGCCTCCGCCGCCTCTTGCCGGTCGAGCGGGGCGAGGATTTCCCCCTCCGCCGTGACGCGTTCCCCGACGCCGCGCACCAGCCGGCGGGAGACCAGCGGCGCCGGCGGCTCGGTGTGCAGGAAGTCCATCGCCCTCGCATGGGGAAGCCCGCCGACGCGGCCGACCGGTCCACGCCCGATGACCAGCGTGTCCTCGAACCCGCGCGTCGCGATCAGCCCCACCCGGGCGCCGCTCCGCTGGATCAGCGCGTTGGTCGAGACGGTGGTGCCGTGCGCGAAACGCGCCGTCGCGCCCAGCACCGCATCCACTGGACGCTGCGTGTTGCGGGCGAGGCCGGCCAGGCTCTCGATGGCGCCGTCCTCGGGATTGGCGGGCGTGGAGAACGCCTTGTCGACGGTGACCGCGCCGCCGGGGTCGATCTGGACGATGTCGGTGAACGTGCCGCCGGTATCGACGCCGAGCGAGAGCGGCCCGGAAGCCATCGCCGCCTACAGCTTCTCCAGGAGGTGGCCGAACTTTTCGCGGATCCGGATCTTCTCCTCCGGGCTCGCCTCGGCCACGGGGGGAAATTCGTCGATCCACTCGAAAGGCCGGCAGGCGTCGATCAGCGCGCGGCTGTTCATGTTCTCGCCCGGCCGCTTCATCGGATCGAGCGGGCCGGACCAGGTGCGGCGGATCGTGTCGATGTCCTGTTCGGGATCGCAGCGCGACGCGATCGCCCACATCACGTCATGGACGCTGGTCGGATCGATGTCGTCGTCCACCACGACCACAAACCGCCCCAGATAGTTCGCCGCATGGGCGCCGGCTGTCAGCAGCAGCGCCTGGCGCGCATGGCCGGGATATCGCTGTTCGATGGAGATGACGTTGAACATGCGCCCGCCGCCGAACTCCATGCTCCAGACGCCCTTGACCCCGGGGAGGCCGGCGCGCTCGACCTGGTCCCAGATCATCGCCGCCTTCACGGTGCACTTGGAGAACGAATAGTCGGATGGCGGGCGGCCGGGGCGCGCCATGGTGTGGATCGGCCTGTCGCGGTGATAGACCCGGCGGACCTTGACGACATAGTCCTCGCGCTCGGCGCTCGCGTAATAGCCGGTCCATTCCCCGAACGGGCCTTCGATGCGCTTCTCGTCGGGCACGATCTCGCCCTCGAGCACGATCTCGGCCGCGGCCGCCATCGGCAGGCCGTGGAGCTCGGTATTGGTGATGTCGAACGGCACCCCCCGATGCCCGCCGGCATGGGCGAATTCGGGCGTGCCCCAGGCCACCTCGTTCGCCGCCGACAGGAACAGCAGCGGGTCCTGGCCGACGCTGATCGCGACCGGGCACGGCTCGCCCTTCGCGAAGTACTTGTCGCGGATCAGGCGGCCGTGCTTGCCGGGCGACATCCAGAGCCCGACCGTGTTCCTGTCGTGCACCTGCACCCGGTAGGTGCCGAGATTCACCCAGTCGTCCTCGGGGTCGCGGATGGTCACCAGATCGCCGGTGCCGAAATAGCGCCCGCCATCCTCCTCGTGCAGCAGGGGCACGGGGAACTTGTAGAGATCGACCTCGCCGTCGCGGTTGACATTCTCCATCACCGGGCCGGTGTTGCGCTCGCGCGCGGGCAGCGGCTCGAAGGTCTTCAGCCTGTCCCGGTAGCTCTGCACGACGTCGATGGGGTTCTTCGGCTTGGGGAAGCCGAGAGTCATCGCCAGCCGGTTCATCGAGTTCGTCGCGCCCGAGAGCACCCGGTAGTCGGACGAGAAGCCCGGGATGTTCTCGAACAGGATCGCCGGCGGGTTGTCGGGCTTGGCGTGGTAGATCATCTCCGCCACCGAGCCCATCTCGAGATTCCAGTCGACCCCTTCGACGCGCATCAGCTCGCCGAGGTCCTCCGCCCGCTCGATCCATTCCCGCAAATCTTCGTGAGGCCGGTCGTACGCGCCGTAACCCCTGCTACCGCCGTCAGCCATTTCCCGTTCCGTTCCCCGCATTCACGCCAGCGCCGCGTTTGTACCAGAGGCGCGGCTATCCGTCCCGCATGTAGCCGGCGGCGACCGTCTCCGGCAACCGGAACAGGCGCCGCGCGGTCCCGCCCAGAATCCGGCGCTTGTCGGCGTCCGCGAGGATCGGGAGGTTCGCGATGGCCCCCGGCAGATCCATGTCGGATGCCGGGTAGTTGGAGGCGTAGATCAGGCTGTTGGGCGCGTCGATCGCGCGGTAGGCCGCCGCCAGCGCGTCCTCGCGGTCCGGCATCTCGACCGGGTTCGAGGTGTAATACATCTCCCGCATGTACTCGCCCGGAAGGCGGGTCAGCGACGGGCATTCCGAGCTCCGCATGCGGTACTCGTTGTCGATCCGCATCATCAGCCACGGCACCCAGGAGATTCCCGAATCCATCCAGATCACCGGCATGCGGGGAAACCGCTCCGGCATGCCGTTCACCACCCAGTTGGTGCAGTGGACGATGTTGTACCATTGCTGCGACAGCGCCTTGACCGCCATGAATTTGCTCACGGTGCGGAACAGCGGGTCTTCCCAATCGGTCCCGCCGTGGAACGCGATGGGAAGGCCGGTCTCCTCGATCGCGGCGTAGACCGGCATGTAGGCGTTGTCGTGGACCGGCTTCTCGCGGAGCGCCGTGACCTGGAAGCCGGCGATTCCCGGACGAGCCGCATAGGTTTCGACCATGCGGAGCGCGTCGCCGGGCGCGCTGAAGGGCAGCATGATCCAGCCGAGCAGCCGCGGGGACGCGGGCAGGACCCGCTCGGTCAGCCAGCGGTTGTAGGCGCCGAGCACCCCCGCCTCGACCTCGGGCTGGGGGTGGAGGCCCATGATCTGCAGGCCGAACGGGGACAGCGCAGCCACGTCGATCCCCATCGCGTCCATCGCGCGCAGCGCGAGCTCGGCCGCGCGATGGGTGTCCTCCCCCGGCGTGGTTTCGAGGCGGCGCAGGATGTCGCGGACGATGCGGCCGCCGACGTCATGGTAGGCGACCCGGTCGAGCGGGAACCGCGCCGCCTGCCGGGCCGCGCCCTGGGCGCTCCGGGCGAGCTGGCGGACGATGGGGTCCTCGATCAGCGGGATGATCTCGAGGATCGATTCCTTCTCGTAGACATGGGCATCGGCGTCGATGACCAGCATGTCGTCGATTCCGGCCTCGGCCTGGCGGCGTGCATTGGCGAGATGGTCGCCGGTGTGAAAGGTCTCGGCGGCGAGGCCGGGCGACCCGCCGGCGCCGGGAATCTCCATGCCCGCCCCCGAGGTCTTCAGTGCATCGACTGGCCGCCATCGACGTTGATGGTCTGGCCGGTGATGAAATCGGAGCCCGCCGACATCAGAAACATGACCGCCCCGACAAGGTCGTCGGGATATTGGTGGCGGCGGATGATGCGCCCGGGCGGCGGCTCGTTCCTCTGGGCGTAGTCGCCGGAGGACGCGACCTGGGTGTCGCTCAGCGTGAAGCCGGGGGTGATCGCGTTGACGCAGATATTGTAGGGGCCGACCTCGGTGGCGAGCGAACGGGTGAGCCCGATCACGCCCGCCTTGGAGGTCGAGTAATCGAGCCGGTTGGGCGAGCCCAGCCAGAACCGGCCGGACGAGATGTTGACGATCTTGCCGCCGCCCTGCTCCCGCATCTGCGGCACCACCGCGCGGCAGCAGACGAAAATGCCGCGCAGATTGACCTCCATGACCCGGTCCCAGCGCTCGACGTCGATCTCCATCCAGTCGCCGCGCGGCAGCACGCTCATCAGCGAGGCGTTGTTCAGCAGACCGTCGATCCGCCCGAAGCTGTCGATCGCGGTCCGCGCCATGCGGTCCGCCTGATCGGCGTCGCTGACGTCGGTCGCGCAGGCCACCGCCTCGCCGCCTGCGGCCCGGATCGCCGCCACCGTGTCGTCGTTGGCCTCGGCGTCGATGTCGGCCACCACCACCTTCGCGCCGGCCTCGGCCATGCGTTCGCAGTAGACCCGGCCGATCCCCTTGCCGCCGCCGGTGACGACGATCGCCCGGTCCCTGATGCTGAGCAGGTTTGCGCTGTCCAAACCGTCCGTCATGTCCACCCCGCCGTTTGAAATGCGGCGGGATTATCCCCGCGGGGGAACCTCCGTGTCGAGGGCGTCAGGGACCGAACGTGCGGTAGAGCCAGGCGGCGATCTCTCCCTCGAGCGGGAAGGAGAGCATGCCGAGGACCGAGTACCCGAGCAGCCAGGGCATCAGGTAGAAGCGGATCATGTAGAAGAACCAGGCGACATAGAGCGGGACCATCGCCTCGACCAGGAATCCGGGTGTGATCGGACGGAACAGGCGGATGATCGGATCCGTCATCATCACGAATACCCGCATGAAGAAGAACGGCGAGTTCGTCGGCAGGAAGATGTTCATCCCGAAACGGCCGATCAGCGTCCACATGATCGCGCCCAGAACGTAGTCCTGGACGACCGCCCAGATCGGAAACGCCCCGCTCATTCACCGCCCCTCGCCGCGCGCCGCACGCAGGATAAAAGAAATCGGGGGCGGAACAAGGTTCCGCCCCCGCCGTAAGTTGCGGACCGTTGGAGACTAGTGCGAAGCCTCCAGGATCGTGGCCCCGCTGGGATCGCGGGTATTGTCCACCAACTGCTGGACTTCCTCGTCGGGCGCCGGCGTCATCAGGCTGACGACCACCATGGCCACGAGGCTGACCGGCATTCCGATGATGCCGAACCGCAGATGATTGAGACCGAGCCACGTCTCGCCGGTGGTGTAGGTCCACCAGAGATAGATCGACCCGGCTCCGAAGCCCAGGACCATGCCGGCGATCGCGCCGGCGGTGGTTGCTCGTTTCCACCAGACCCCCAGCACAAGGGGGAAGAACAGGCCCGAGCAGGCGAAGCAGAAGGCCCAGGCGACCGCTCCCAGGATACCGGTTAGCTGGAAGCTGGCGACGATGGCGCCGAGCGCACCGATCACGATCAGCAACACGCGGGCGACGATCAGGCGCCGCGCGGTGTCGGCCTTCGGATCGATGATCTTGTAGTACAGATCGTGGCTCAGCGCGTTGGCGATGGCAAGCAACAGCCCGTCCGCCGTCGACATGGCGGCCGCCATGCCGCCGGCCGCGACCAGACCCGAGATCACATACGGCAGACCCGCGATTTCCGGCGTCGCCAGAACCACGATGTCGGGCCGCATGAAGAACTCGTTGATCTGCAGGATGCCGTCCTTGTTGCCGTCCGTCACTGCGAGCATGCCCACCGATGCCCACTGCTTGATCCATTCGAGATTTTGCACTTCCTCGATCGACTTGCCGATGATGGCGGTCGCGAGGTTCGGATCGAACAGCTGCAGCTTGGTCAGCGTGGCCAGAGCCGGCGCGGTGAAGTACAGCAGGAAGATGAAGAACAGCGACCACGACACGGAACGCCGCGCCGAACGGACGGTCGGCGTGGTGAAGTACCGCATAAGGATATGCGGCAGCGACGCCGTGCCGGCCATCATGCAGAGCGCCAGCGTGACGAACTGCCAACTGTAAAGCGCGCTGTCCGCGGGCCCGTTATGGAGCGTGGTGACGATTTTCACCCCCGCCACCTTCTCGACCGCCGCGGTGCCCACGCCGAGCAACGGCTCGAGCTCGGTGATCCGCGCCACGGCCTCGCCGTAGGTGAAGTGCGGGATCACGCCGAAGCCCTGCGCGTTCGACATCCAGATCACCGGGATCAGGTAGGCGATGATGAGCACGATGTACTGCGCCACCTGGGTCCAGGTCACCGCCCGCATCCCGCCGAGCATCGAGCAGAGCAGGATGCCCAGAAGGCCGAACCAGACGCCGACCTCGAACGGGATATGCAGCGCGCGCGCGGCGATCGTGCCGGTCGCGTTGATCTGCGCCGTCACATAGGTGAACGACGTCACGACCAGGATGATGACTGCGATGAAGCGCGCCCAGTTCCCGCCATACCGCGTACCGATGAAATCCGGCACCGTGTAGCAGCCGAACTTCCGCAGGTAGGGCGCGAGCAGCGAGTTCACCAGCACGTAACCGCCGGTCCAGCCGACGACGAACGCGAGATAGCCGTGGCCGCCGAAATAGATGCCGCCGGCCAGCGCCACGAAGGACGCGCCCGACATCCAGTCCGCGGCCGTCGCCATCCCGTTGAATACGGGCGGCACCTCCCGGCCCGCGACGTAGTAGGCCGACACCTGCATGGTCCGCGAGAGCCAGCCGATGCCCGCGTAAATGGCGACCGTGAAGATGACGAACAGGATGCCGATGGTGTCGGCACCGAGTCCCAGCTGCTCCAGGATCGCCATCAAGATGATGAAGACGACGAATCCGCCGGTATACAGGCCGTAGATCTTCGGCAGATTGTCGATGAAGTTCCCTTTGAACATGGCGATCTCTCCTATCCCTCTGTTTCGTCGCCGGAGAGACCGGCATCTGAGTCGATCTTGTCCTGCTGCCAGTTCTGGTAGAAGATCAGCACGACGAAGATGATCAGCGACCCTTGGACTGCGAGATAGTAGCCCAACGGGAATCCAATGAAGGATATCTCGTTGAGGCCTTTAGCGAACCAGTGCACCAGGAGGGAGAAAACGAACCAGATGGCCAGTACCAAGATCGTGAGGTTTCTGGTCCTCTCCCAGTGGCGCGCCCGCTGGCCTGACGAATCGGACATGCGTCACCATCCTTTTGACGTCTGTGGTAAAGCGTTCCCCTCATAAAGACCCGGCCTTGTCGAAAGGCCGGGCGTATAGCACCGGGAACATTCGCACCGTGCGGGAAAAGTGTCAAGATAAAGACATGCCGCGCTGCCGGATGAGCCGCCGAACGCCCCCCTAGATGCTGTCGCTGCTCGCTCGCCTCCCGGGCCCGTTCAAGAGCTTCGCGGAGCGTTTCGACAGGTCGCCCATCGACTCCGTCGAGGAATTGAACCGCTTCGCCCGGACCCGCGCGTCGTACGTGGCGCAGACGGCCCTTTTCGACTACCTCAAGGCACGCATGGGAACGCAGTTCCGCGACTATTTCATGGACGACGAATTCTCGCGGGCGATTCGCGATTCGTCGGTGAAGGTATTCGTGTCCAGCCTGTCGGACCTGACGGTCCATGTCGTGGCGGTGGTGGCTGACCGGCAGCGCCTTGAGCGCCCCGATTCGGAGGCCATGGCGCGGCAATGCTTCGATCGCGGGATGCTCGACGGGCTGGCCGACGTGGACAACCGGAAGATACCTCCGGACGCCCGAAGCCGCTTCGACCGGAGGCTCCGCGAGACCGACTGGCGGGCAGCAGCCGCGGGCGATGCGGCCTTCGCGCTCAGCCCGGCGGACCTGGTCCGGTACGCGCCCGTGATCGACGAATTCAAGCAGCTGGACCGCGGGATCGTGGCGACTTCGGTCGGCCACAAATGGCGACATGTCCGCACCGTATTCCGCGACCGGGCGGTTCCGGAGCGGATCGCCGCCGACTGGCGGGCCGGCTCCGGTGCCTAACCCGCGGCGAAAGAGGCTCGGACGGCCCGTCGCGTGAGCACCCCGCAATATGTCTACACGATGCGCCGGCTCGGCATGAGCTATGGCGGCGGGCGGGATGTGCTGAACGACATTTCGCTCGCCTTTCTGCCGGGCGCCAAGATCGGGGTGCTCGGTCTCAACGGCGCCGGAAAGTCCACCCTGCTCAGGATCATGGCGGGGCTGGAAACGGGGTATCGCGGCGACGCCTGGGCGGACGATTCGATCCGCGTCGGCCATCTGGCGCAGGAACCCGAGCTGGACCCTTCCAGGAACGTGCTCGACAACGTTTCCGAGGGCGTGGCCGAAACGCGCGACCTGCTGGCGCGATTCGAAGCGGTGAGCGCGCGCTTCGCCGAACCGCTCGACGACGAGGCGATGAACGCGCTGATCGAGGAGCAGGGCGCGCTCCAGGAACGAATCGACGCGGCGGACGCCTGGGATATCGATCGCAAGGTCGAGATCGCGATGGACGCGCTGCGCTGCCCGCCGGGCGACACGGACGTGGCCACGCTGTCGGGCGGCGAGCGGCGGCGCGTCGCGCTGTGCCGGCTGCTGCTGGGCCGGCCGGACCTGCTGCTGCTCGACGAGCCGACCAATCATCTGGACGCCGAATCGGTCGCATGGCTGGAGCGCTTCCTCCACGACTATCCGGGAACGGTCGTGGCGATCACGCACGACCGTTACTTCCTCGACAACGTTGCCGGCTGGATTCTCGAGCTCGACCGCGGCCGCGGCATCCCCTGGCAGGGCAACTATTCCTCGTGGCTGGAACAGAAGGAGCGGCGTCTGGCCCAGGAGGAAAAGAGGGAATCGGCGCGTCAGCGGACCCTCGCGCGCGAGCTCGAATGGATCCGCGCCACGCCGAGAGCCCGCCAGGCCAAGAGCAAGGCGCGCATCGCCGCCTACGAGGCGCTGCTCGCGGAAGCCAACGACCGGGCGCCGGAGACCGCCCAGATCGTCATCCCCCCGGGGCCCCGGCTGGGCGACCTCGTCATCGAGGCGCGCGGCGTGACCAAGGGATACGGCGACCGCGTGTTGATCGACGGCCTGGACTTCAGGCTGCCGCCGGGCGGAATCGTCGGCGTCATAGGAGCGAACGGCGCCGGCAAGACGACGCTGTTCCGCATGATCGCCGGCGCCGAGACGCCCGATTCCGGAACCTTGCGGATCGGCGAATCGGTGGTGCTGGGCTATGTCGACCAGTCGCGCGACAGCCTGAGTCCCGACAACTCGGTGTGGGAAGAAATCGCGGAAGGCGAGACGGAAGTGTCGATGGGCGCCCGCAGGATGCCCTCGCGGGCCTATGTCGGTGCGTTCAACTTCCGGGGACCGGATCAGCAGAAGAAGGTCGGACAGCTGTCGGGGGGCGAGCGCAACCGGATGCATCTCGCCAAGCTGCTAAAGTCGGGCGCGAACGTGCTCCTGCTGGACGAGCCCACCAATGACCTCGATGTCGACACGCTCCGCGCGCTCGAGGACGCGCTGGCCTCGTTCGCCGGATGCGCGGTCGTGATCAGCCATGACCGTTGGTTCCTCGACCGCGTCGCGACCCACATGCTCGCCTTCGAGGGCGACGGCAGGGTGGTCTGGTTCGAGGGCAATTACGAGGATTACGAGGCGGATCGCAGGCGGCGCCTCGGCGACGAGGCGGAGCGGCCGCGCCGCTTCAGGTACAAGCCTCTGGCGCGCGACTAGCCTTTTTGCCCCCTCGCGGGGACTATTGCCGCGGGCCGGTCTTGTCGCGCAGCATGGCCAGCAATCCGGCGAGCTTGCCGCCGGACGAACGGATCGCGGCGGCGAACTGGTCTCGCTGCGTGACGCTCATGCTGATCCCGTCGACGATGACGTCGACGATGCGGTGCCCGTGCCTGGTCTCGCGCACCCGCCAGCCGATCCGGATCGGCGGCCGGCCGCCACCGGGGTCCACCTCGGACTGGACCAGTTGATCGCGCTTGTTGATCCTCACGACGCTGGTGACGCGCAGCTTGACGCCACCGAGATCCCGGAAGCGGTTGGCGTAGGCGAGGACGAGAAAATCCTCGAACAGGCGCCGGTATTCCTTGCGCTGATCGGAGGAGGCGACGCGCCAGTAGCGGCCGAGCGTGAACCGCGCGATGGTCTTGAGCTCGAAGGTCGCGGTCAGGATGTCCCGAAACGCCTTCGCCCGCTGCTCGTCCGTGATCTCTCCCGCGTAGGAGGTAAAGACCCGGTCGGCGGTGCTTCGGATGAAGGCCTCGGCCCCGCCGGCGGCCGCCGGCGGGGCGCCCGGCACCAGCAGCGCGGCCGCCACCAGCAGCGCGGCCCAGGCGCGGCGCACGATCCTATTGCGCCGGCCGGCCGGCGGGTTCTTTCTCTTCATCCTCGAACTCTTCCTCATCGGCCGGAATGTCGGGCAGCGCCGGCAAGCCCGCTTCGGCGCCGTTCCTGATCGCGTCGCGACGGTCCTGCCGATAGAGACTTCGAACCGCCGCATAGTAGTCGACCGATGTCTTCTCCAAGTCGTTCAACAATTCGTAATTTCTTGCCCGGGCGTCAATGAACTCGGCGGCGCGGCGGGAATAGCTGAATTTCTCGTAACGGAGATAGGTCCAAGGATCGGCGAAATAGTCGACCACCAGGCCGAGCGCGTCCCGTGTGCTGGAGGGCCCCAGGAGCGGCAGCATGATATAGGGTCCTTCGTCGGCCCCCCAGACCCCGAGCGTCTGGCCGAAGTCCTCGTCCCGCCTGAGGAATCCCATCTCGCCGGCAACGTCCGCCGTGCCGGCGAGACCGACGGTGCTGTTGATCAGGAACCGCAGCAGCGTCGCGCCCGCATGATCGACGTCGCCCTGCAGCACCGAGTTCATGAAAACCACGGGACTGCCCAGATTCTGAAGGAAATTTCCCATCCCGTCCTGCACCGGTTGGGGAACAGCCTCCTTGTAGACATAGGCGACCGGCTTGAGGATGTACCGGTCCGCCTCGATATTGACCGCGAAGACGACGCGGTTGAGCGGCTCGAGCGGATCGTTGGTCTGCTTGAAACTTTCGAGCGATTCCGGATCGTCCGGAGGCGGGGGCGCGGCGCAGCCCAGGGGCCCCAGACCTCCGAGGCACAGCAAGGCGACCAGGACCCGCGCGGGGCCTCCAAGGAGATCAGGCGTTCTTGTCAGCCGCACGCGTCTTCGGAACCCAGGAATAACGCCATCCGAGCGTTCGGTTTCGAGCAACATTATGCCGGTCCAAGAGTCAGCTCCCGATCGGGTCCGTCGGCGGCCGACCGGCCGGCGCCGGACGCTGCTTCCCCCGAAGCGCGTTGAAGTTAATCCCGCGCATGGACGATTTCCAGTGCGCCCGCCCGTCTCGGGGATGCTTTCGCGAGCTTGTTGCACAAATGTCACTATGCGTGCCGGTTTCCCGCGCCGGACGAATCGCGCTGCATATCTATAATGCGCGAACAGAGGGTCGGGAGACGGCGGGCAGGTGTTGGAATTGTCTTGGAGTACGGCTCGCAACGCGCCGCAGGTGTCCTTCGAATTCTTCCCGCCCAGGACAGAGGAGATGGAGGCCGCGCTGTGGTCGACCGTCGAGCGGCTGGCCCCGCTGGGCCCCCGTTTCGTCTCGGTTACCTACGGCGCCGGGGGCGCCACCCGCGACCGGACCCACGCCACGGTGACCCGCATCGAGCGCGACACGGGGCTCCGCGCCGCCGCGCACCTGACCTGCGTCGCGGCGACCCGCGCGGAAGTCGATGCCGTCGCCCGCCGGTACTGGGACGCCGGCATCCGGCACGTCGTCGCGCTGCGGGGCGACCCTCCGAAAGACAGCGGGCGCTACAGACCCCACCCGGACGGCTACGCGTTCGCCGCCGACCTCGTGGACGGGCTCAAGCGCGTGGCGGATTTCGAGATCAGCGTCGCGGCCTACCCGGAGGTGCATCCGGAGGCGCGCGATGCCGCGGCGGATATGGACAACCTGAAACGGAAGCTCGACGCCGGAGCCACGCGCGCGATCACCCAGTATTTTTTCGAGGTCGAGACCTACCTCCGCTACCTCGACCGGGTCCGCGCGGCCGGGATCGACGTGCCGGTGGTGCCGGGCATCCTGCCGGTGACCAACTTCGCCCAGGTGAAGCGTTTCAGCGCGATGTGCGGCGCGACGGTGCCGGTCTGGATGGCGGACCTCTTCGACGGGCTCGACGAGGATCCGGAAACCCGGAAACTGGTCGCCGCCTCGATCGCCGCCGAGCAGTGCCGCGCGCTGCAGGCGGCCGGCGTGGACGAGTTTCATTTCTATACCCTCAACCGGGCGAACCTGACCTACGCGATCGCCCGTATCCTCGGCCTGCGCCCCGGGTCCGGCGACGTCCGGGCCGCGGCGAATCCGGCGGATTGAGCGGCAGCGATGGCGGGCCCCGCGCGCACCGACATGTCGGAAGACCGGCCCGACGAGCGGGCCCGGTCCGGCCGCATCGCCGCGCTGAAGCAGGCGCTGGACTCCCGCATTCTCGTGCTCGACGGCGCCATGGGCACGATGATCCAGGATTATCGCCTCGCCGAGGCGGACTACCGGGGCGCCCGCTTCGCCGACCACGCGGCGCCGCAAAAGGGCAATAACGACCTCCTGTCCCTGACGCAGCCCGACATCGTCCGCGACATTCACGCGGCATACCTGTCGGCGGGCGCCGACATCGTCGAGACCAACACCTTCAACTCGACCGCCATCGCGATGGCGGACTACCTGATGGAGGACGCGGTCTACGACCTGAACCTCGCATCCGCCCGGATCGCGCGGGAGGCCGCCGACGCGCAGGCGGCGCTGACCCCCGCGCGGCCGCGATTCGTCGCCGGCGTTCTCGGCCCCACGAACCGGACCGCATCCATCTCGCCCGACGTCAACGATCCGGGGTTCCGGAACGCCGATTTCGACATGCTGGCGGCCGCCTACCGCGAAGCCGCGTCGGGGCTCGTCGATGGCGGCGTCGATTTTCTGATGATCGAGACCGTCTTCGACGTCCTCAACTGCAAGGCGGCGATCTTCGCCGCCCAGACGGCGTTCGACGAGCGCGGGGTGCGCCTCCCCATCATGGTTTCCGGCACGATTACGGACGCCAGCGGACGGACGCTGACGGGCCAGACGCCGGAAGCGTTCGTCAATTCCATCGCCCACGCCGATCCGCTGGTCGTCGGGCTCAACTGCGCGCTCGGCGCGGCGCAGCTGCGGCCTCACATCGAGGAGATCGCGCGCTGCAGCGAGGCCTTCGTGGGCTGCCATCCCAATGCCGGCCTTCCCAACGCCTTCGGGGGGTACGACCAGACGCCGGAGGAGATGAGGGCGGTGCTCAGGGATTTCGCCGAGTCGGGCTTCGTCAACCTGGTGGGCGGCTGCTGCGGGACAACGCCGGCGCATATCGAGGCGATCGCCGACGCGGTCGTCGGCATCCCCCCCCGCACCCCCCCGCGCCGCGCCCCGGTCTGCCGCCTGAGCGGCCTGGAGCCCCTCGCCATCGAACCCGATTCCCTGTTCGTCAACGTGGGGGAACGGACCAACGTCACGGGCTCCGCGCGATTCGCCCGGCTGATCAAGGAGGACGACTTCGAAACCGCGCTCGACATCGCCCGCCAGCAGGTCGAGAACGGCGCCCAGATCGTCGACGTCAACATGGACGAAGGGCTGCTCGATTCGAAGGCGGCGATGGTGCGCTTTCTCAACCTGATCGCGGCCGAACCGGATATTTGCCGGGTGCCGGTCATGATCGATTCGTCGGACTGGTCGGTCATCGAGGCCGGGCTCAAATGCATCCAGGGCAAGGGCGTCGTTAATTCGATCAGTCTCAAGGAAGGCGAAGAGGCATTCGTCGCGCAGGCCCGGTCGATCCGGCGCTACGGCGCGGCGGCGGTCGTCATGGCCTTCGACGAGGAGGGCCAGGCCGACACGGTGTCGCGCAAGCTCGAAATCTGCACTCGCGCGTACCGGATCCTGGTCGACCGGGTGGGCTTCCCGCCGGAGGACATCGTCTTCGACCCGAACATCTTCGCGGTAGCCACCGGGATCGAGGAGCACGCCCGCTACGCGCTCGACTTCATCGAGGCCGCCGAGGGCATCAAGAAATCCCTGCCGCATGCCCTGGTCAGCGGCGGGGTGTCGAACGTCTCGTTCTCCTTCCGCGGCAATAACCCGCTCCGCGAGGCGATGCACTCGGTCTTCCTGTACCACGCGATCCGCGCGGGAATGGATATGGGCATCGTCAACGCGGGCCAGCTCGGCATTTACGAAGACATAGATCCCGAACTCCTCGAGCGCATCGAGGATGTCGTGCTCGCCCGCCGCGACGATGCGACCGAACGGCTCCTGGCGATCGCCGACACCGCCAGGGCGGAAGCCGCGTCCAGCCGCGAGGACGAATGGCGGAACGAGCCGGTCGAGGCACGCCTCACCCACGCCCTGGTCAACGGCATCAACGCGTTCGTGGTCGAAGACACCGAAGAAGCCCGCGTCGCCGCCCGGCGTCCGCTCGACGTGATCGAAGGGCCGCTGATGGACGGGATGAACATCGTGGGCGACCTGTTCGGCGAGGGAAAGATGTTCCTGCCGCAGGTGGTCAAGAGCGCGCGGGTCATGAAGCAGGCCGTGGCCCACCTGATCCCCTTCATCGAGGCGGAAAAATCGGCGGAAGAGAAGGCCGCGGCCAAGGGCAGGATCGTCATGGCGACGGTCAAGGGCGACGTCCACGACATCGGAAAGAACATCGTGGGCGTGGTTCTCGAATGCAACAATTTCAAGGTCGTCGACCTCGGCGTCATGGTTCCCGCGGATCAGATCCTTGCCGCCGCGCGGGAGGAAAACGCGGATCTGGTCGGGCTGAGCGGTCTGATCACGCCGTCGCTCGACGAGATGGTCCATGTCGCCGGCGAAATGCAGCGCACCGGACTGTCGGTTCCCCTCCTGATCGGCGGCGCGACCACGTCGAAGGTCCACACCGCCGTCAGGATCGCCCCGCAATACGAGGCGCCGGTGATCCATGTGACGGATGCCTCCCGCGCCGTCGGCGTCGCCGCCAGCGTGCTCAGCGACAGCGCGCGGGATGCCTATATCGCCTCGGTGGACGAGGACTACGCGGCCGTCCGCGCGGGCTTCGAGCGGCGCGTCGAGGACAGCGGCCTCGCGACGATCGCCGAGGCGCGCGCCAACCGCCTCTCGCTCGGCTGGGCCGATGCCGCCCCGCCCCGGCCGCGTCTGCTGGGCACGCGGGTATTCGACGATTACCCGCTCGCCGACCTGCGGAACCGGATCGACTGGACGCCGTTCTTCCGAACCTGGGAGATAGCCGGCGCCTATCCGCGCGTTCTCGAAGACGAGGCGGTGGGAGAGGCGGCGCGAAGCCTGTTCGACGACGCCCAGAAAATGCTCGACCGGATCGTCGGAGAGCGCTGGCTGCGGGCGGCGGGCACGATCGGAATTTTCCCGGCGAACCGCGTGGGCGACGACGATATCGCGGTCTATTCCGGGGCCGGGGCCGGTTCGATCCTGGGCACCTTTCGCACGCTTCGGCAGCAGATGAAGCGCCCGGGATCGCGCCCCAACCTCGCTCTCGCCGACTTCCTCGCCCCCGCAGACACCGGGGTCCGGGACTATGTCGGCGCCTTCGCGGTAACCGCCGGCCTCGGCATCGAGCCCCACATCGAACGTCTGGAGGCGGAAAACGACGACTACGGCGCGATCATGCTGCGCGCGCTCGCCGACCGGCTCGCGGAGGCCTTCGCGGAACGCATGCACGAGCGCGTGCGCAGGGAATTCTGGGGCTACGATCCCGAGGAGGACCTCGACAACGAAGCGCTGATCCGCGAAGAATATCGCGGCATCCGCCCGGCGCCCGGCTACCCCGCCTGCCCGGACCACTCGGAGAAAGAAACCCTGTTCCGGTTGCTCGGCGCGACCGAGAGCGTCGGCATCGCGCTTACCGAAAGCTTCGCGATGACGCCCGCCGCTTCGGTCGCGGGATACTACTTCGCCCATCCGGAGGCCCGCTATTTCGGGGTCGGCAAGATCGGGCGCGACCAGGTGGAGGATTACGCCCGCCGCCGCGGTATCCGCCCGGACGAAGCCGAGCGCCTGCTCGCGCCCAATCTGAGCTACGAGCCCCGGTGCGGGGGACCGGGGGCACCGATGACGGAGACCTGACGCCATGGCCGGGACCGAGTCCCCGATGGAAACCTTGCGCGAGACCGTCCGCGGCGAGTGGACCGATTACAACGGACACATGAATCTCGCCTATTTCGTGCTCATCTTCGATCTGGCAACGGACAGTTTCTATTCGAAATTCGGGCTCGGCGAGGATTACTGCAGGCGCACCGGCCACTCGACCTTCGCGGTGGAGAGCCACACGAACTACCTTGCCGAAGTGCTGGAGGCCGCCGCCGTCCGCTGCACCACGCAACTCCTCGGGTTCGACGAAAAGCGCATGCATTATTTCCACCGCATGTACCGCGAGGACGACGGCGCGCTCGCCGCGACCATGGAGTTGATGGCCGTTCATGTGGATCTCGGGGCCCGCAGGGTCGTCCCGATGCCGGACGACATCCAGGGCCGACTCGGCGAGATTTTCCTGGCTCACGCCCCGCTGGATCGTCCGTCCCAGATCGGGCGCGTCATGCATCTCGGCAACCCGGTCCGCAAATAGGGATTTGCGGCTTCCCGGCTGGCGGGCTACATGTTCGACCATGTTCGCAAGGTGCCTTGTCACGCTTTGCGTCGTCGCGGGCGTTGCGGGGGCCGGGACGGCACGGGCGGAGTGCGCGGACCCCGGAGAGCCCGGCGTCGACTGGCGGCGCTGCATCCTCGACCGGCAGGACCTGCGCGGGCTCGACCTCGCGAAGGCCAAGCTTCGCGATGCGTCCTTCAACCGCGGGTTTCTGGACAAGGCCAGCCTGGCGGGGGCGGACGCCTACCGGGCGAAGTTCCTGAGCGCATCGCTGACCGCCGCCAGGTTCGACGGCGCGCGGCTGGTCGAGGCCGATTTCACCAAGGCCAATCTCAGCGGCGCGTCGCTTCGCAAGGCGGACCTCAGGCGGGCGCGGCTGTTCCGGGCCGTCCTCAGGAACGCCGATTTGAGCGGCGCGAAGCTGCGCGGGGCGGATCTGCTGAACGCGGATTTCACCGGCGCGACATGGGTCGACGGCAAGAGGATCTGCGCGGAAGGGTCGATCGGCAAATGCCAGTAGGCGCGGCGGACACGTAACCGCGACGGATCGATGTCAGAGCGGGCTGCATCCGATCCAGAACCGGCCGCAACGCCGACGGAGGCTAGGCCGGTTCGCCCGATCCAGCGCATTGCACGGTGGCTGCGGGCGGAACCGTTCCTATCCCTCGTTCTCGCCGCCCTGATCGGCTTCGCCGGGGCCTATTGCGCGATCGGGTTCCGGGAACTCTATCTCGCCTTCCAGACCGTTGCGTTCGGCACCGACGCGGACGCGCTGTTGACGGAGATCGGCAGCCTCCCGGCGTGGCAGATCGTCTCCGCGCCGACCGCCGGGGGACTCCTGGTAGGGCTTTTCTACCGCTTCGTCATGCCGGGCCGACAGCCGCAGGGCGTGGCCGACGTCATGGAGTCCGCCGCGTTCCGGTCCGGCAGGATGGATTGGCGGGCGGGCCTGGGCGCGGCCTTCGGCAGTGCCGCGTCGATCGGAACCGGCGCCTCCGTCGGGCGCGAAGGCCCGGTCATTCATCTGGGCGCGAGCCTCGCCGCCTTCATCGGCGGGCGGCTCCATCTGTCGCGGTCTCAGATGGTCACCCTTCTCGGCTGCGGCGTCGCGGCGGCGATTTCGGCGTCGTTCAACGCGCCGATCGCGGGGGTGTTCTTCGCGCTCGAAGTGGTGATAGGCCATTACGCGCTGAGCGCCTTCGCGCCGATCGTGATCGCCTCCGTCACCGGTGCGATCATCGCCCGGATCCATTTCGGCGACTTTCCGGCCTTCATCATCCCCGACCGCGCGATCGTCTCGTTCCTGGAGTTTCCGGCCTTCCTGCTGCTCGGTCTCGCCAGCGGGCTGGCCGCGATCGCCTTCCTGCGGAGCGTCGAGCTCACGCGGGGGGTCGTCGCGAAGATTCCGGCGCCGGTCTGGTCGAAGCCCGCCGCAGGCGGTCTGATCGTCGGGCTGATCGCGCTCGCCTTTCCGAACGTGCTGGGCGTGGGCTACGGCACCACCGACGCGGCGTTGCGCGAGCTCATCCCGTTCTGGACGCTCGTCGCGCTGCTGATCGCCAAGACGGCGGCGACGGCGATCTCGCTCGGTTCCGGCTTCGGCGGCGGAGTGTTCAGCCCGTCGCTCTTCATGGGCGCGATGCTCGGCGGCGCGTTCGGGATCGTCGCCGCGAGCGCGTTCCCCGACCTGTCCTCGGGTCACGGCGTCTATACGCTGGTCGGCATGGGCGCGGTCGCGGGCTGCGTGCTCGGCGCGCCGATCTCCACCACCCTGATCGTTTTCGAGCTCACCGGGGACTACGCGATCACCATCGCCGTCATGGTCGGGGTCGCCGTCGCCTCGCCCCTGACTCAGGCGCTGCACGGGCGGTCGTTCTTCGAATGGCAGCTGCTGACCCGCGGGATCGCCATCAAGGGCGGGCGCGAGCGGGGCCTGCTCGACGCCATCCACGTGAGCGACCTGATGACCGAGCGATTCGTCACCGTGCGGTCGCGCGCGGACATGGCGCAGGTCCGGGAGCGGTTGCTGCGCGCGCCGCACGGACAGCTTTTCGTGGTGGACGGCGAGGGCCGTCCGGAAGGCACCATCACCCTCCGGGACCTATCGAGCTACGCCTTCGACACGTCCGACGACGACCATCTCACGGCGGGCGAGGTCGCGCGGCCCAACCCGCCGGTAATCCGGGCGGGGGAGACCATCGAGAAGGCGCTCGCCCAGATGCTCCAGACCGGCGAGGAGCATGTCGGGGTGCTGGAAGACGGGGACGGCGGCCGGCTGGTGGGCGTCGTCCACGAGGTGGACGTGACGCTTGCCTACAACCGCGCGCTCATGGAAGCCCGGCGCGAGGAACGCGGCGAAGGCTGAAGCGCCTCAATAGGACGACGGCTTCCTGAACCAGCTCATGCGGTCGATCGAGCGGATCCTGATGTCGGTCGGCCGGTTGCCGCGAAGCACGCTGAGCGGCACCTCGACACCGGCGGGGCCCAGCCCCCACAGCGCCCGGTAATAGCCGGGCAGGCTCGAAACCGCCTGGCCGGCCACGCCGAGCACGAGATCGCCGGGCTTGAGCCCCGCCCGGTCGGCGGGCCCGCCGCGCGGAACCCGGGCGACGAACAGCCTGCCGTGAATTTCCTGCGGGTAGAGGCCGAGCCACGGGCGCGACGGCCGGGCGGCGCGGCCCTCGGCGATCAGGTCGGCGAGGATCGGCTTGAGCGCGTCGATCGGCACGAACATGTTGCCGGTGAGCGGTTCGTTTTCCTCCGCCGCGTCGGGCACCATCAGGGAGCCCACGCCGACCAGCTTTCCGTCCCCGTCGATCAGCGCGGCGCCGCCGAAATGCGGGTGCGCGGGCGCGGTGAAGATCGCCTTTTCGAGCAGGTATTCCCACCAGCCGGCAAAATCCCGCCGCGAAACGACATAGGCGCCGATCGCCGCGTTGTACCCGCCGGCACTCGCCACCACGACCTGGCGGCCGCGGACCAGCGGACCGGACGAGCCGATGGGGATGGGCGCCACGCCCAGCGGACGGGAGGCCCGCACCAGCCCGAGCCCGGTTTCGTGATCGTAGGCGAGGACGTTCGCGGACACGCGCCGCGATTGGCCGACGCTCAACTCGATCGAATCGGCCTTGAGGATCAGATAGCCGATCGTCAGCACCAGACCCGCATCGTCGATGACGACGCCGCTGCCTTGGCGCTTCGTGCCGAGCGCGGCCGCGGTGCGCGCCTCGGCGGGCACCTTGCTTTCCAGCCCCACCACGGCGGCCAGCGGGTTCGGGGCGGACGGCGGCTCCGCCGCCGCGGCCGTTCCCGCCGTCATCGCGGCGAACAGGACAGCAGCCAGGGAAATTCTGAAACAGTACAGAGCGCGTCTTCGGATCATGGCGGCAACTCCGTTCTGCGGCTCGCTCCCGTTATATGGGAAGAAAAACCGCACCGGGCAACGCCGCCGGCGACCGCGAATCGGCCCCGATCGGGGCGGGTCCGGCTGGTATGATGGGGCATGTCCGGAACCCCGATTGCGGCTGCCGCTCCCGCGCCTTATCTCGCCGCGCTCAACGACCGGCAGCGCGAGGCCGTCGAGGCGATCGAGGGGCCGCTCCTGGTCCTCGCCGGGGCGGGGACCGGCAAGACCCGGGTATTGACCACGAGGCTGGCGCATATCGCGGTGTCCGGGCGCGCCTGGCCGAGCCAGATCCTCGCCGTGACCTTTACCAACAAGGCGGCGCGCGAGATGCGCGACCGGGTCGCCGGGCTGATCGGCGATGCCGTGGACGGGCTGTGGATCGGCACCTTCCATGCGCTGGCGGCGCGCATCCTGAGACGGCACGCGGAGGCGGCGGGCCTCCGCACGGACTTCACCATCCTCGACGCCGACGACCAGATCCGGCTGGTCAAGTCGCTGGCCGAAGATGCGAACATCGATTCGAACCGTTGGCCGGCGCGGTCGCTGCATGCCGAGATTCAGCGTTTCAAGGATCGCGGGCTGGGGCCGGAGAGGATTTCGCGGGAAGATGCCGAGCGCATCGCCGAGGGCAGGATCGGTCCGCTTTACGCCAGCTACCAGGACCGACTGAAAACGGTCAACGCCTGCGATTTCGGCGACCTCCTGCTGCACTGTATCGACATCTTCACCGCCCATGCCGACATACTCGACATTTTTCACCAGCGATTTCGCTACATCCTTGTCGACGAGTACCAGGACACCAATGTCGCCCAGTATCTCTGGCTGAGGCTTCTGGCCCAGAAGAGTCATAATATTTGCTGCGTGGGCGACGACGACCAGTCGATCTACAGCTGGCGCGGCGCCGAGGTCGACAACATCCTGCGTTTCGAGAAGGACTTCCCGGGCGCCCGGATCGTGCGGCTGGAGCAGAATTACCGGTCGACGCCGGAGATCCTCGCCGGCGCGTCCGCGCTGATCGCGCGCAACCGGGGCCGACTCGGCAAGACGCTGTGGACGGGGAGCGAATCCGGCTCGCCGATACGCGTCCGCGGCGCCTGGGACGGAGAGGCCGAGGCGATGCTCGTCAGCGACGAAGTCGAGGCGCTGCAACGCGCCGGCAACGCGCTCGGCGAGATCGCGGTGCTGGTCCGCACCAGTGCGCTGATGCGGGCGTTCGAGGAACGCTTCATTTCGATCGGCCTTCCCTATCGCGTGGTGGGCGGTCCCCGCTTCTACGAGCGCCAGGAGATCCGCGACGCCGTCGCCTATCTCCGCCTCGTCCATCAGCCGGACGACGATCTCGCCTTCGAGCGGATCGTCAACCTGCCGCGGCGCGGCATCGGCGGCTCCACGGTCCAGACGCTGCACAATCTTGCCCGCGCGGCCGATGTATCGCTGACCGAGGCGGCGCGGCGCGTGATTGGCTCCGACGAGCTGGCCGCGCGGTCGCGCAACGCGCTCGGTCGGTTCCTTTCCGACCTGGACCGCTGGCGGTCTGGTTCGTTCGAGGATCACGTAGATCTGGCGGAGACGGTGCTCGAAGAGTCCGGCTACACCGAGATGTGGCGCAACGTTCGCACGCCGGACGGGACGGGCCGGCTGGAGAACCTCAAGGAACTCATCGGCGCGCTCGACGATTTCGAGAATCTCGGCGGGTTTCTGGAACATATCGGCCTCGTCATGGACCGCGACGATTTTGCGCCGGGCGAGATGGTGAGCCTGATGACGCTGCACGCCGCCAAGGGTCTCGAGTTCGACCACGTATTCCTGCCCGCCTGGGAGGAGGATGTCTTTCCCAACCGGCGCGCGGTCGACGAGGGGGGCGCCGCGTCCCTCGAGGAAGAGCGCCGGCTCGCCTATGTCGGGCTCACCCGCGCGCGAAAATCGGTCACCGTCAGCTTCGTCGCGAGCCGCAGGATCTTCAATCAATGGGTCGCGCCGGTTCCGTCGCGTTTCGTCGACGAGCTGCCCCGCGAGCACCTCGATGTCGTGACGGAGCTGGGCCTGTCCCGGGACCCGCCCGCCGCCGGGGTGGATTCCCTGCGCGAGGAGGTCGCGGAATTCGTGGGGCGGGGGCCCGGCTTCGCGCGGCTCAGGCAGGCCGGGCGAAGCCGGCCGGGGACGCTCATCGAGGGAAAGGCGAAACGCGTGGACGGGCCGGCATCCGCGTTCGGGATCGGCGTCCGCGTATTTCACCAGAAATTCGGCTACGGCAAGGTGCTCGCGGCGGACGCGGGCAAGCTCGACATCGAATTCGAGAAGGCCGGCCGCAAGAAGGTGATGGAGAACTTTGTCCAGCCGGCCTGAGGCGGAAGCGCAGGGTTGGAGTATCGAGTTCGTCGTGGACGGCGCGGACGGCGAAGCGGGCGGGCTCGCGCCCTTCGAGGCCGCGCTGGACGATCCCGCGGAGCGCGCGGCGGTCTCCCGTTTCCGGGACGGGGAGGGGCAAGGCTGGATATTCCGCTCGGTGAGGGCATCGCGACCCGACGAGGCCCTGCTTCGTTCCCGTCTCGCCATCGCCGCCGTGGTCACCGGCATGCAGGCGTCGTCGCTGTCGGTCTTGCCGCTCCCCGCGGTGGATTGGATCGCCGAGGCGAACCGCCGGACTCCGCCCGTCTCGGCGGGCCGGTTTTTCGTCCGCGGAAGCCATGTGACCGGGGAAACGCCTCCCGGACGCATCGGCATCGTGCTCGACGCGGGGCGGGCGTTCGGCACCGGATCGCACGAGAGCACGCGCGGCTGCCTGCTGGCGCTCGACGCGATAGCACCGCCGGAGGACGGGGGGATCCTCGATCTGGGGACGGGCTCCGGCATCCTCGCCATCGCCGCCGCGAAGCTGTGGCGGCGGCCGGTTCTCGCGGCCGACATCGATCCCGTTTCCGTGGAGACGGCGAGAGAAAACGCGACCCGAAACGGCGTGGGCACCCTGGTGGAAATGCGCCGGAGCCGGGGCTTCTCGAACCCGCGGCTGCGCGCCGGGTCACCTTATGCCCTGATCCTCGCCAACATCCTGGCGGACCCGCTGATCCGGCTTGCGCCCGCCATCGCGCGCTATCTCCATGGCGACGGGCGCGCGATCCTGTCGGGCCTCTTGCGGGAACAGGAACCGGACGTCGCCGCGGCCTACGAGTCGGTGGGGCTTCCGATCCGCGACCGGCATCCGATCGACGGATGGACGACGCTGGTCGTGGGGCGCGGATAATCCCGGCATTGCATTCGCCGCGGCAACGCTGCATAGCCTTCGGCATCGGGACTGAACGGGAATCGGCATGACTGAAACGCGCCGGCTCTCGCCGGACGAAGACGCGTTCCTGCGCGGGATCGTAGCCGCCCCGGAACCCGTCGATCCGGCGGAATGGGTGAGCCTGGTCGTCGAGGCGCCGGGCGCCGAGGATATCGCCCTCTGGACCGGCCGGGCGGCGGCGCTGCGCGCCTCCACCGATGACGGGCTGGGCCGCCGCCCGGCGCCCCCCGAAAGGCTGGAAGCGCTTCGCGAAGAGCTGGCGCGGCGCGGGCTGGACGGTTTCGTCGTCCCGCTGGCGGACGAGCACCAGGGGGAGTTCGTGGCGCCCGGGGCGCGCCGCCTCGCCTGGCTGACCGGCTTTACCGGCTCGGCGGGACTCGCGATCGTGCTCGCCGACCGGGCCGCGATCTTCGTCGACGGGCGCTACACGCTCCAGGTCGAACGGGAGGTCGATGCGGAACGGTTTTCGCCGCAGCACCTGACCGACCGGCCGCCGGACGACTGGATCGCGACCTACCTTCCCGCCGACGCGAAGCTGGGCTACGACCCCTGGCTGCACACGCCCGACGGCGCGGCGCGCCTGGAAGCCGCGTGCAGCAGGGCGGGCGGGCGGCTCGTCGCGGTCGCCGACAACCCGGTCGACGCGGTCTGGACGAATCAGCCGGCGCCGCCGATTTCCCCGGCGGTGCCCCACCTGCCGGAATATTCCGGGCTCTCCTCCTCGGCCAAGCGCGCGGCTGTGGCGGAAACGCTGGAGAAGCGGGGGGTGGACGCCGCCGTCCTGACCGCGCCGGACTCCATCGCCTGGCTCTTCAACATGCGGGGGGCGGATATCCCGAACACGCCGGTCGCGCTGTGTTTCGCCATCGTGGAAACCGGGGGCGGCGCGTCGCTCTTCATCGACCGGCGCAAGGTGACAGGGGAACTCGCCGCCGCGCTCGCGGATAGCGTTTCCGTCGCGGAGCCGGACGCGTTGGGCCCGGCGCTCGACAGGCTCGCCGAGGACGGGCGCAAGGTGTCGATCGATCCGCGGTCCGCCCCGGCCTGGATCGCGCAACGGCTTCGGGAGGCGGGGTCCGAGCCGCTTCCTGGTCCCGATCCCTGCACCCGACCGAAGGCCTGCAAGAACGAAGCGGAGATCGCCGGCGCGCGCGCCGCCCATGTCCGCGACGGAAATGCGCTGGTCCGGTTTCTCGCCTGGCTCGACGCGGAAGCGCCTTCGGGGCGCCTGACCGAGATGGACGCTGTCGCCCGGCTCCGCTCCATCCGCGCGGAAGGAGAGCGTTTCCGGGGGCTCAGCTTCGACACGATCGCCGGCGCCGGACCCAACGGCGCGATCGTGCACTACCGGGTCGACGAGAACTCGAACCGGCGGCTGGAGCCCGGGTCCGTCTTCCTGTTCGACTCGGGCGCGCAGTATCTCGACGGCACCACCGACGTGACCCGCACCGTCCATATCCGAAATCCCGACGGCGACCCGGCGCCGGCGGAAGTGCGGGACCGCTTCACGCGCGTGCTCAAGGGCCATATCGCGCTGGCGACCGCAATATTCCCGCGCGGCGTGACCGGGAGCCAGCTCGACATGCTGGCCCGCAAGACGCTGTGGGAGGCGGGCCTCGACTACGACCACGGGACCGGGCACGGCGTGGGAAGCTTCCTCGGTGTCCATGAAGGCCCGGCGAGGATCTCGAAGATCCCGTCCGACGTCGCCCTCACGCCCGGCATGATCCTCTCCAACGAGCCGGGGTACTACAAGGCGGGCGCCTATGGCATCCGGATCGAGAACCTGGTCCTGGTGGTCGAGCGCGAAGCGCCGGAGGGCGCCGAACGTGCGCTCCACGGGTTCGAGACCATCACGCTCGCGCCGATCGACCGGAATCTGATCGAGCCGTCGCTGCTGACGGCGGAGGAGACGGGCTGGCTCGACGCCTATCACCGCCGCGTCAGGGACACGCATGTCGGTTCGGTAGACGGGGAGGTCGGGCGGTGGCTGGAAGCCGCCTGCGCGCCGATTACCGCCCGATAAGGGCTCCCCAGTCGCGCTCGGTGAGGATCTCGACGTCGAGTTCTTCGGCTTTTCTCGCCTTCGAGCCCGCGTCACTGCCGACCACGACATAGTCAGTCTTGCGGGACACCGAGCCGGCCACCTTGGCGCCGAGTGATTCCGCCGTCGCCTTGGCTTCCGCCCGCGTCATCGTCTCCAGCGTTCCGGTGAACACGACCGTCTTGCCGCTCACCGCGCTCTCCGCCGCCACCGCCTCCGGGGCGGAGATTTCGAGCTGCGCTTCGAGATCCGCGACGACCTCCAGATTGTGCGGCTCGCGGAAGAAATCGAGGATGTCGGCCGCGACCGAGGGGCCGATGCCGTCGATATCGGTCAGCTCCCGCCAGGACTCTCCCTCGCGGTCCTGCGCCGCGGCCATGGCCTCCCGCCAGTCGGGAAGGGTCCCGTACTGGCGGGCGATCAGCCGTGCCGTCGCCTGTCCGACCTGGCGGATGCCGAGGGCGTAGATCAGGCGTTCGAAGGGAACGGTCCGGCGCTCCTCGATCGCCGCGAACAGGTTGGCGACCGACCGCTCCGCCCATCCTTCTCGCTCGGCAAGGGCGGCTCCACGATCCCGCAGGCGGAAGATGTCGCCGGGCCGTGCGATCAGGCCTTCGCGCCAGAACGCCTCGATATGCCTGGTGCCCAGCCCTTCGATGTCGAACGCGTCGCGCGAAACGAAGTGCTTGAGGCGTTCGACGGCCTGCGCGGGACAGATCAGCCCGCCGGTGCAGCGGCGGGCGGCCTCGCCTTCCTCGCGCAGCGCAAGGCTGCCGCATTCGGGGCAATTGTTCGGAAACTCGAAAGGCTGCGCGGAAGGAGGACGTTTGCTCTCGACCACCGATACAATTTGGGGAATGACGTCGCCGGCGCGCTGGATGACGACCGTATCGCCCTCGCGGACCTCCTTGCGGGCGATTTCGTCCTCGTTGTGAAGCGTCGCCCTGCTCACCACGACGCCGCCGACGGTGACGGGGCGCAGATTGGCCACCGGGGTAAGCGCGCCGGTGCGGCCGACCTGGATCGATATCGATTCGAGCACGGTCTCCGCCCGCTCGGCGGGGAACTTGTGGGCGACCGCCCAGCGCGGCGCGCGGCTGACATTGCCGAGCCGCCGCTGCCAGTCGAACCGGTTGACCTTGTAGACGACGCCGTCGATGTCGTGGTCGAGGTCCGCGCGCGCCTCGGATATGCGCCGGTAAAGGTCGATCGTCTCTTCCGGGCTCCGGCACAGCGCGGCCGCCGGGTTGACCGTGAAACCCCACGCCCGAAGGTTCCGCAGGTATTCCCAGTGGGTGTCGCCCACGGCGCCGTCGAACTCGCCGAGCCCGTAAGCGAGAAGGCGAAGCGGGCGGGCGGCCGTAATCGACGGGTCGAGCTGCCGCAGGGAACCGGCTGCGGCGTTGCGCGGGTTCGCGAAGGAGGGCTCGCCCGACTCCTCGCGCCCCCGGTTGAGCGCAAGAAAGTCCGCCTTGCCCATATAGACCTCGCCACGCACCTCCAGGACGGAGGGCGCGTCGCCGGCGAGCCGGTCGGGCACGTCGTCCATCGTCCTGAGGTTTCGGGTGACGTTCTCGCCCACGGTGCCGTCGCCCCGCGTCGCGCCGAGAACGAAGGCGCCGTCCTCGTAGCGCAGGGAAATCGACAGCCCGTCGATCTTGGGCTCCGCCACGACCTCCACGGCCTCGTCCGGGTCGAGGCCGAGGAAACGGCGCACGCGCGCATAGAAATCCACGACGTCTTCGGCATCGAACGCGTTGCCCAGCGAAAGCATGGGCGCGGCATGGGTGACTTTCGCGAAACCGGCCAAGGGCGGCGCGCCGACCCGGCGCGAGGGGCTGTCTTCGCGCACAAGGTCGGGGAAGCGGGCCTCTATCGCGTCGTTGCGGCGACGCAGGGCGTCGTATTCGGCGTCCGTCACCTCCGGCGCGTCGCGGCCGTGATACCGCTCGTCGTGATAGGAGATCTCGCGCGCCAACCGCTCGAGCTCGGCCTCCGCCTCGGCGCGCGTCAGCGCCTCCGCCTCCTTCGGCCCCGTCACGGGACCTCTCCGGCGATGAGGCTCTCCGCCGCCGCGCGGGCCTCGTCGGTCACGGTTATGCCCGCCAGCATGCGGGCGATCTCCTCGCGGCGGGTGTCGCGGTCGAGTTCGTCGACCACGGTTCTCGTCTCCGGCCCGCCCCGGTCCCGCATCTCGTGCTTGCGCACCCGCCAGTGGGCGCCTCCCAGGGCGGCGACCTGCGGCGAATGGGTGACGACGAGCACCTGCAGCGCCTCGCCCAGGCGGCGCAGCCTTTGGCCGACCGCGGTCGAGGTCGCGCCGCCGATACCCGCATCGACCTCATCGAACACCAGGGTCGGCACGGGGCTTGCGCCCGCCAGCACCACCTTCAGGGCCAGCATGAAGCGAGACAGCTCCCCGCCGGACGCGATTCTCGAGATCGGGCCGGCGGGCGTATCGGGGTTGGTGCTGGCGACGAAGGTCACGCGGTCGGTCCCGTCGGGTCCCCAATCCCGCTCGTCGAGCGGATCGACGGCGGTCCCGAACCGTGCCGATCCGAGCCGGAGCGGCTTCAGCTCGGCGTTCACCGCCTTGTCCAGACGCTTCGCCGCGGCACGGCGGGCAGCGGCGAGCGCGGCCGCGGCGCTTTCGTATTCGGCGCGCGCGCGTTCCGTCCGGACGCGGAGTTCGGAAAGGGAGCTCTCCGCCCGTTCGATCGCCGCGAGCTTGCGCGCCGTTTCCTCACGGAGCCTCGGCAAGGCGTCCGGCGCGACGCCGTGCTTGCGCGCAAGAGCCCGAAGCGCGAAGAGGCGCTCCTCGACGCTGTCGAGCCGCCCGGGATCGGCCCGGAGTTCGCCAACGCATTGCTCGATCGCGGTGCGCGCCTCCACCGCCTCCGCCGCCGCGCGGTCGAGCGCTTCGAGCGCGTCGTCAAACATGCCGCCGGCGATGTCGGTCCGACGCGCCAGCACCCGGTGCGCCCGGGCGAGGCCGGGCTCGGCCCCCTTGGCGCCGGTCATTTCGGTCAGGGCCTCGGAAAGCGTCTCGCCGAGGCGTTCGGCATGCCGCAGCCGGTGGCGGGCCGTCGCCAGCGACTCCTCCTCGCCTTCCTGCAGGCCGAACGTGTCGAGCTCGTCCATCGCATGGCGCAGCGATTCTTCTTCCCGGGCGGCGGCCTCGGCTTCGGCGCGCGCTTCGGCGAGCGCCTTCCCGGCGGCGCGCCAGGCGCGCCAGGCATCGGACACCCGGCCACGCTCTTCCTCCAGCCCTCCATACCGGTCGAGCACCGAACGATGGATCGCCTTTTCGGCAAGATCGTGGCTCGCGAACTGGCCGACGATCTCGACCAGCGTTTCGCCGATCGCCCGCAGGAGCTGGACGTTGGCCGGTTGCTCGTTGACGAAGCCGCGGCTGCGCCCGTCCGTTCCCACGGTGCGGCGCAGTATCAGCGGCTCGCCGTCGCCCGGCGGGGCAAGGCCGTGGTCCTCGATCACCGAGATCGCGTCATGGTCGGGCGGGATCTCGAACGCCGCGGACACGGCCGCGGCCCCTTCGGCCGGCCCGCCGCGGATCAGCATGGGATCGACGCGCGCGCCGAGGGCGAGCCCGAGCGCGTCGAGCAGTATCGATTTCCCCGCGCCGGTCTCGCCGGTGAGGACGCACAGCCCCGGCCTGAAGGTAAGGTCCAGCCGCTCGATCAGGACGACGTTCCGAATCGAGAGCGTCAGCAGCATGGCCGCCTAGAACACCCAGTCGAAGGCCCGCGTCAGAAAACCGCGCTTTTCGGGTTTCGGCAAGGAACCTCCGCCGACCAGGGCGTAGCTGTCGGCATACCATTCGCTGCCGGGGTAGTTGTGCCCCAGTACGGCTGCCGCCTTCGTCGCCTCGTTCTTGAGACCCAGGGCGAGATAAGCCTCGGTGAGGCGGTGCAGCGCCTCGGGAATGTGGGTGGTCGTCTCATAGGCCTCGACCACGCGGCGGAAGCGCCGGATCGCGGCGAGATAATGGCCGCGCGTCAGATAGTAGCGGCCGACATCCATCTCCTTGCCGGCGAGGTGATCGCGGGTGAGGTCGATCTTCAGCCGCGCATCGCGGGCGTAGGAACTGTCCGGGAAGCGGCGCACCACTTCCCGCAGCGCGGTCAGGGCCTTCTCCGTGTTGAGCTGGTCCCGCACGACGTCCGATATCCGCTCGTAAAAACAAAGCGCGCGGAGGTAATAGGCGTAGGCGATATCGGAATTGCCCGGATGGAGCTGGATGAAGCGGTCGAGCGCGAGGACCGCCTCTTCGTAGTCGGTCGCCTGATAGTGCGAGAAAGCCGCCATCAGCGACGCCTTGACGGCCCATACCGAGTAGGGGTGCTGCCGCTCGACGTCGTCGAAACGCTCCGCGGCACGGGCATACTGCTCATTGCGGAGCGCGTCGACGGCTTCGTTGTAGAGTTGCTGGACCGGCCGCTCGACGTAACGCTCGGAGTCCTTGTCGTCGCTCCCGCAGGCCGAAACCGCCAAAACCGCGAGCAGCACCGCGACGATCCGAGTTAAGCGATCCGGTGAAAGCGACATTGACGGCCGCGGACCCTCGTTCTGGGCTGCGCGTTGTGCGCGACGGGCGCGCAGTCTAGAGCATTTTCGCGTGCTGTCGACCCGGGCGGCTGGCGTGCGGCGGGCCGGCGGAAGCCGTTCTCAGCCGACCCCGGGGGCAGCCGTGGGAGCGCGCTCTCCGTTCATCTCCGGCGGAATGTCGCACCATGCCCAGCTGTCCTCGTCGGCGAACATGGCATGCAGAAGGTCGTGGTTGGTGGCGTGGCCGGACTTTACCGCGACGATCCGGGCCAGGATGGGCGCGCCCGCAAGGTAGAGATCGCCGACGCAGTCCAGGATCTTGTGGCGCACGAACTCGTCGTCGAACCGGAGCCCATCGCCGTTCACGACACGCTGGCGGTCGATGGCAATGGCATTGTCGACCGACGCGCCGAGCGCGAAACCGGCTTCGCGCAAACGGTCGACCTCGTCGACAAATCCGAACGTCCGCGCCGGCGCGATGTCGTCGACAAATGCGCTGTTCGCGAGCGCGATCGACATTTCCTGACGGTCGATCACCAGCGAATCGAACTCGATCCGGAAATCGATGGAAAAGGCATCGGCGGGCGTCATCGAAATGCGGGCCTCGCCGCGCTCCACGGTCACCGGCTTGCGCAGGCGGATCGCGCGCCTGGGGGCGTCCTGTTCCTCGATGCCGGCTCGTTCGATCAGTTCCACGAACGGGGCCGCACTGCCGTCCATCGCCGGAATTTCGGGGCCGTCCAGCGTCACGACGATGTTGTCGATCCCCATGCCGGCGAGAGCGGCCATCAAATGCTCGACCGTGGCGACGGTGACGCCGTGCCGATTGCCCAATACGGTCGACAACCGGCTATTCACCACATGCGCGAGATCGCAGGGAATCTCGCCCGTTCCCGGCGCCACATCGGTACGCCGAACCCGGATGCCGTCACCGGGCGGCGCGGGGTGCAGCGACATCGCAACGTCGACACCGCTATGGAGACCGATCCCGCTGCAATGGACCGTACGCTCGACCGACGCCTGGCTTGCCCGCACGCACTCCTCCTGTTCACACCGTTCCGGCGCTGCCTCGCAAGGCACCGCCGAACTGTCCCCGGGCGACCGCCATTCCAGGTTGCATTGCGGCGTTGCCCACCCGGTACGTCGGACAATCCCTGTTTACCCGCCGCCGGCCGCCCGTGGCAAATCAACAATTGTTGCAGAATGTTACCGCCCCGAGGCAGGAAACCCGCGCATCGTCGACGACTTGGGGTTGAATGGTACCCTGTCCCTTCAGTTCGCCTGACGCCTCAGAAACGCGGGGATGTCGAGCAGGTCCTCGTCGCTCACGGCGCCAGGCGCCGTGGACGCCGTCTCCACGCCCTCGAACTCCGGCTGTCGGGGCGCGGGGGGTGCCGCCGCCGCACCAGCCTCCCGGGAAGCCGGTTCCGGCGCCGCCATCGGTTCGGGGGCGGGAACCTCCGCGGGCGCGGGGTTCGCGGTCCCGGGATTTTGTTGCCTTCGGGACTGGCCCACACCCGCCATTCTTTCCAGCAGGCTGGGGCGGCGGCGCAGCTGCGGCGACCGCGGGGCCTTCTCGACGGCACGCTCGGTCGCAGCCCGCATGCTGGAATCCGCCACCAGGGACCCATCGGCCGGCTCTTCTTCGGCGGCGGGCTCCTGCGCGCTTTCGAAGAAGGTTTCCTGTTCCGCGGCGCTTTCGACTTCCGCCGCCAGCGCCTTCATCTCCTCCATCGCCGCGGCATCTCTGTCCGCGGGCACTTCGACGGTACCCGCCGGGGGCAGGTCGTCGGACGCGTGCGCAGGCTCCGCGTCGACATCCGGCGCCGGTTCGGGGACCGGCACCGGCGGGAGCTGGGCCTCGGCGTCGGGCACCACGCTGAGAACCGGGCGCGGTTGCGCGCTCACGTCGGTACCGATCCCGGTCGCGACCACGGAAACCCGCATCCTGCCTTCGAGCACCGGATCGAGCGTGGAGCCGAAGATGATGTGGGCTTCCGGATCGACCTCGTTGCCGATGCGGGTGGCGACCTGGTCGACCTCGTACAGGGTCATGTCGGACCCGCCGGTGATGTTGATCAGCACGCCGCGCGCGCCTTTCATCGACACGTCGTCGAGCAGGGGATTGGAAATCGCCGCCTCGGCGGCGTCCTCGGCCCGTTTCTCGCCGTCGGCCTCGCCGGTTCCCATCATCGCCTTGCCCATCTCGCCCATCACCGTGCGGATGTCGGCGAAATCGAGATTGATGAGCCCGGGGACGACCATCAGGTCGGTGATCCCCCGCACGCCGGAGTGCAGCACCTCGTCCGCCTGGGCGAAGGCGTCGGCGAAGGTGGTCTTCTCGTTCGCCACGCGGAACAGGTTCTGGTTGGGGATGACGATCAGCGTATCGACATGCTTCTGGAGCTCCTCGATACCCGCCTCGGCCACCCGGGACCGCTTGCTGCCCTCGAACTGGAAGGGCTTGGTGACGACTCCGATCGCCAGCACCCCCTGTTCGCGGGCGAGACGCGCGATAACCGGAGCGGCCCCGGTGCCCGTGCCCCCGCCCATTCCGGCGGTAACGAATACGAGGTTGGCGCCCGCCAGGTGCTCGGCGATCTCGTCGATGGTCTCCTCGGCCGCGGCCCGGCCGATATCCGGCCGCGATCCGGCGCCGAGCCCGTGCGTGATGTTGTTGCCGAGCTGGATCTTGCGGTCGGCGAGGGACTGCACGAGCGACTGGGCGTCGGTATTCGCGACGAGGAACTCAACGCCGGCCAATTTCGCGTTGATCATGTTGTTGACCGCGTTTCCCCCGGCGCCGCCGACGCCGACAACCATGATCTTGGGCTTCATGGAGTCCGTTTCGGGTACCGAAAGATTGATCGTCATGAGTATCTCCTTCCTCCCGGAACGCGGTGTCCCGGGCGTTGCGTTCGAATCGGCCGTTCTGCGCTATGGCTCGGCCGGGTTTGGATGTCGTTCACGGCTCAGATGCTCTCCTTCAGCCATTGCCCCAGCCTGCCCAGCCGACCGGTCCGCTCCGCGTTCCCGCGAATCGCGACATCGGTCTCGCCCCGACGCTGCGCGGCGAACCGCAGGAGCCCGGCTGCGGTGGAGAAGGCGGGCCCGCTGACCGCATCGGCGAGCCCGTTAATGGAGATGGGGCGGCCGAGCCGGACCTTCTTGTTCAGGACCAGGGCCGCGACTTCCCGCGCCCCGGCGAGCTGGCTCGCGCCGCCCGTGAGCACCATGCGCCGGCCGGCGAGCTTTCCCATCGGGCTTTCGTCCAGACAGGCCTTCACCTGCTCGAAGATTTCCTCCAGCCGGGGCCGGATGATTCCGACGATCAACGACTTGGGCACGTGATTGGGCTGGTTGCGGTCTTCCTCGCCCACCAGCGGCACGTCGATCAGCGCATGCTCGTCCGACGGCGAGGGAAGCGCCGAGCCGCAGAGCAGCTTGATGCGCTCGGCATGCACCAAGGACGTCGTCAAACCGCGCGCGATGTCGCGCGTGACGTGGTCGCCGCCGATCTGAACGACTTCGGCATGGACGACCTGGCCGCCGTAGAACACCGCGACGTTGGTCGTGCCGCCGCCCATGTCGACCACCGTCGCACCGAGATCGATTTCGTCCTCGACCAGGCACGCGAGACCCGCCGCATAGGGCGAGACCACGATGTCCTCCACGTCGAGGTGACACCGCGCGACGCAGGTGATCATGTTGCGAAGCGCGGCGGCCTCGGCGCTCACCAGATGCATGTCGACGCTGAGGCGCTGGCCGTACATCCCGCGCGGGTCCTTGATGCCGCTGCTGCCGTCGATGTGGTGGGCGACCGGAATGCAGTGGATCAGCTCGCGCTCGGCGTGGCCGTTGTGTTCGAGCCCCTGGCCGTAGATCCGGCGGAGATCGGCGTCCCCCACCTCGTGGCCGTCGATTTCGACTTCCACGTTGAGGTTTCTGGAGTTCGGGCGGCCGGCGGATACATTGATGACGACGCCGTGCAGCCGTTCGCCGACGCGCTCCTCGGCGGCGCTGACGGCGGTCAGGATCGCGGCCTCGGCGGCATCCATGTTGACGATCGCACCGCCGCGGACCCCGCGGGAGGCGTGATGCCCGACGCCCAGCACCCTTACGTCTCCGGGAGCGCCGGACTCCGCCACTAGGCAGGCGATCTTGCTGGTGCCGATATCGAGCGCCGTCAGCATGCCGTTTCTTGGCTTGGCCATCAGCGCCCCTCCTCTTTCATGCCGGACTCCGGAACGGGGGTAACCACGACGCGGCTGGGTATGCGCAGGTCGATGGTGGAGATGCGTCGGGCGAGCAGCGCGTGTCGCCGGTCGAGCTGGGCCAGCTCGCGCCACGCCGCCGCGGGCTCCGCCTCCGGCAGCCGCACGTCGATTCCGTTGTCGATGCGAACGTTCCAGCGCCTGCCGCCGACCTCGATCAGGGCCCGCACCCGGCGCTTCAGGTCCGGCTCGCGCCCGAGCATTTCGAGAATGGGCCTGGCGCGCTCGGGCTCCGACCGGGCCACGATCAACGGCAGGTCGGCGTACCGATGCAGACCGCGCTCGGCGATCACCGTGCCCTCGTCGTCTATCAGCCGCAATCGGCCGTCGCGCTGCCAAAGGGCGAAGGGGCGGCGCTCGTCTATTTCGATGAACACGGTGTCGGGAAGACGAACGGTGACGCGGGCGCGCTTGATCCAGCGGTTGCGCTCGAGCCTCGCGCGGATCAGATCCGTATCGAGACCGAGCACGGGAGTTCCCAATTCGAGCGCCGAGGCGGCGAGCACGGCTTCCCGCGGAACCCGCTCGCGTCCGACCAGCAGTACCTCGCGGAGCCTGAACCCGAGGGGCGCGGATGCTTCGACGGCCGCGGTCCTGACACCCTCCGCATAGTCTCCGAGCGACCCGGTCCGCCACATCCAGCCCGCGCCGCCCAGGACGACCGCCAGAAGCACCGCCACGAAGGCGGTTTTCGCGGCGCGTCCCGGAAACGGGCGCCGGGCAGAAGCCCGCCTAACCGTATTGCGGTCTAGGCGTCGCATGCGGCGTGCTCCACCATCCAGCTCACCAGCGCGGGGAAATCGATTCCCGCATGGGCCGCGAGTTCCGGCGCGAGCGACATCGGCGTCATTCCGGGCTGGGTGTTGACTTCGAGCAGATAGACCCCCTCGGCCCCGCCTGCCGCGTCGTCGTATCTCAGGTCGGCACGGGAAACGCCGCGGCAGCCGAGGGCCTTGTGGGCGTCGACCGAGAAGCGCATCGCGGTGTCGTAGGCATCGGCGGGAATCGGCGCGGGGATCAGGTGTTCGGTGGCTCCCTCGGTGTATTTGGCGCGGTAGTCGTAGAAGCCTGCGAGCGGGCGAATCTCGGTGACGCCCAGCGCGCGCTCGCCCATGACCGCCACGGTGATTTCGCGCCCGGGCACGTAGCGCTCCACCATCACCGTGTCGCCGTATGCCCATCCGTCGGCCGCGAAGCAGGGATCGGATCCCTCGGTGACGACGGTGACTCCGAGGCTCGACCCTTCCCTGAGAGGCTTGACCACGTAGGGGCGAGGCAGGGCATCGCCCGAGACCGCGGCCGACCGGCTGACGATGACGTGCTCGGCGCAGCGGATGCCGGCGCAGCCGAACAGGCGCTTCGCCATCGGCTTGTCCATCGCGAGCGCCGAGGCGAGCACGCCGGAATGGGTGTAGGGAATCTCCAGAAGGTCCAGGATTCCCTGCACGCGGCCGTCCTCTCCGAACGGGCCGTGCAGGGCGTTGAAAACGACATCCGGGCGGGGTTCCAGCGCGGCGGCGATCGCACGCGGATCGCGGCCGATGTCGACCGTGCGCGCCTCGTAGCCCGCTTCGCCGAGCGCGGCCGCCACCGTGCGCCCGCTGACCAGCGAGACTTCGCGCTCGCCGGACCATCCGCCCATGAGCACCGTCACCGACTTAGCCATGAGCCGGCTCCCGCGCGGTGCCGACACGGCGGATTTCCCATTCGAGCCGGATACCCGTGGCGGCCATCACCCTGTCGCACACCTCCTCGCCGAGGTCTTCGAGGTCGGCCGCGGTGGCGCCGCCGGTGTTGATCAGGAAGTTGCAATGCAGCGGCGAGACCTGCGCACCGCCCCGGGTCAGGCCGCGGCAGCCGGCTTCTTCGATCAATTCCCAGGCGCTCCTCCCCTGCGGGTTCTTGAACGTGCTGCCGCCGGTGCGTTCCCGGATGGGCTGGTCCCGGTCGCGGGCATCGGCGATTTCCGCCATCCGCGCGGAGATCGCCGCGGGCGATCCCGCCTCGCCCTGCAGCAGCGCCTCGGTAAAGGTCCAGTCTTCGGGCACCGCGCATTTTCGGTAGCCGAAGCCCAACTCCGCCGCGTCCAGCCGATGCTTTTCTCCCGTTCTGTCGAGCGCTTCGGCGGAGACGACGGCGTCGGCGATTTCCCGGCCATAGGCGCCGGCATTCATTCGCAGCGCGCCGCCGATCGTGCCGGGAATGCCGCTCAGGAATTCGAGGCCCGCGACGCCGGCGTCGCGCCCTTCCCGTGCGACCGTCACATCCATCGCAGCGGCTCCCGCTCGTATACGCGTTCCGTCGCGGACGACCTTCGAGAATGGTCGGCCCAGGCGAATCGTCACCCCCGGGATGCCGCCGTCGCGAACCAGCAGGTTGGAGCCGACCCCGATCACGGTCACCGGCACGTCGGCGGGCAGCCGTTCGAGAAATTCCGCTAGATCCTCGCGATCGGCCGGCTCGAACAGGATTTCGGCCGGTCCGCCGACGCGGAACCACAGCGACCTGGCCAGCGGCACGTTCCGGCGCAGCGAACCGCGCACGTCCGGCAGGGGGTCGATCGTCCGGGTCGGGGTTGCGGCCTCAATCACGGCTCGCCCCCGCGCTGCCCATGGCCACCGCCGCGGGCTCTTCGGCCAGGATCCTCGAAAGCCTCCCGGGCAGGGAATTGGCCCAGGAGGTGATATTTCCCGCGCCCAGACAAACGATCATGTCGCCAGGCGCGGCGAACCCGGCGAGCAGCGGGGCGAGCGCCTCCGGGGCCTCGAGCGTCCGCACGTCGCGATGTCCGCGCGCCCGGAGGCCGGCGACAAGGGCGTCACGGTCGGCGCCTTCTATCGGCTCCTCGCCGGCCGGGTAGACATCCGCGACAACGACGGTGTCGGCGTCGTTGAAACAGGTGCAGAACTCTTCGAACAGGTTGGCGAGCCTGGAATAGCGGTGGGGCTGCACCACCGCGATGACGTTGCCGTGACAGCTGGCCCGCGCGGCGCCGAGGACGGCGGCGATCTCGACGGGATGGTGACCGTAATCGTCGACGACCGTCATGCCGGCGACCTCTCCGGTCCTGGTGAAGCGCCGCTTGACCCCGCCGAAGGCCGCCAGGGCATCGCGGATGGTCTCGTCGGCGATTTCCATCTCGATCGCGATGGCGATCGCCGCCAGGGCGTTCAGGACGTTGTACGTCCCCACCATGGGCAGAAAGAGGCCGGGCAGGGTCCGCTGCCGTCCGCTCGACCGGTCCGCGACCTCGACATCGAAACGCGAACCGTCCGGCGTGATTTCGATCGCGCTGGCCCGGATATCGGCCTGCGGGCTGACGCCGTAGGTCACCAGGCGGCGGTCGGGGACATCGCCGATCAGCCCCTGAACCTCCGGGTGGTCGATGCACAGCGCGGCGAAGCCGTAGAACGGGATGTTGGCGACGAACGATTCGAACGCCCGGCGCAAATCGGCGAACGAGCCATAAAAGTCGAGATGTTCCGGATCGATATTGGTGACGACCGCGACGGTCGCGGGAAGCTTGACGAAGGACCCGTCCGATTCGTCGGCCTCGACGACGATCCACTCTCCTTCGCCGAGGCGGGCGTTGGTGCCGTAGGCGTTGATGATTCCGCCATTGATGACGGTCGGGTCGAGGCCGGCGGCTTCGAACACGGCGGCGACGATGGACGTCGTCGTCGTCTTGCCGTGCGTCCCTCCGACCGCGATCGACCATTTGAGACGCATGATCTCGGCAAGCATTTCGGCGCGGCGCACCACGGGGATCATCCGCGCGCGCGCCGCCGCGATCTCGGGATTGTCGGCGGCGATGGCCGAGCTCGCGACCACCACCGTCGCGTCGCCGAGATTTCCGGCGTCGTGGCCGATCCCGATGTCGATGCCCAGAGACCGCAGCCTGAGCACGTTCGCGCTGTCGGCGATGTCGCTGCCCCGGACCCGGTATCCGAGATTGTGCAGAACCTCGGCGATGCCGCTCATGCCGATGCCGCCGATGCCGACGAAGTGGATCGTTCCGACCGAGAGCGGGAGGGTTCTCATGCCGCCCACCTCGGCGCGCCGCCGTTGGCACGGGCCAGCGCATGCACCCGGTCGGCAAGGCGCGCGGCCGAATCGGGCACCGCCCAGCGGAGCGCCGCGTCCGACGCATCGGCGAGAAGGCGGGGGGTCCGCAGCAGGGTCTCGATCCGCCCGGCCAGGGTTTCCGCGGCGAGGTCCATCTCGGTCATCACCCAGGCGGCGCCGTAGCGTTCGATCTCGCGCGCGTTGCGATGCTGATGGCCGCCCGCCGCGCGCAGGAAGGGTATGAGGATCGCCGGACGCCCGATCGTGGCGAGCTCGGAGATCGTCGACGCGCCGGCGCGCGAAATCACCAGCGACGCGCCGGCCATGCGCGCGGGCAGGTCGCCGAAGAACGATGCGACCTCGGCGGGTATGTCGTGTCGCCGATAGGCGGCGGTCACCCGTTCCACGTCCTCCGGCCGCGCTTGCTGGACGATGCGGAGACGGCTCCGGAGCCTGCCGTCGATCGCGGCGATCGCGGGAGGCACCAGATCGGACAGAATCCGCGCCCCCTGGCTGCCGCCGACCACCAGAAGCGAAACGGGTCCGTTGTGGTCCGTGGGATCCGGATAGGGGGCCCCGGCGAGGCTCGCGGCCGCCTCGCGAACGGGATTGCCAGTCCTGACCAGCTTGGGCAGATCCTCGACGCGGACGCCGTGGACTTCCTCGAACGACGTGGCGATGGCGGACACTCGGGGCGCCAGCGCGGCGTTCGCCCGCCCGAGCATGGCGTTCTGCTCGTGGATCATGCTCGGGATGCCGGCCCGCAGCGCGGCGAACATGGTGGGCAGGGTCGGATAGCCGCCGAAGCCGACGGCGGCCCTCGGCTGTATCCGCGCGAGCAGCCGGCGCGCCTGCAGCCACCCGTAGCACAGCGTCATCACTCCGCGCGCGGTGCCGCGAATGCCGCCGCTCACCTGACGGGCGGCGATGCAGTGGACGACGGCTCCGGGTCCCGCCTCGAACCCGGCGCCGCGGCCGTCGGTGACGATCGCCACGTCGTGACCGTGGCGCCCGAGTTCGCGGGCAAGCGCCGCCGCTGGGAACATGTGCCCCCCGGTCCCCCCGGCTGCCAGAACGACCGGACCCTCGTTCATGGCCGCTCATCTCCGATGCGCCGCCTGGTGAGGGCGAGCAGAAGTCCCATCGCGAAAGCCACCGCGATCAACGACGATCCGCCATAGGAGATGAACGGAAGCGTCATCCCCTTGGCCGGCAGAAGCCTGAGCGAGGAACCCATGTGCACCACCGCCTGCAGTCCGAACTGAACCGCGAGACCAGCGACGGCGACCATGACGAAGAGATTGGTTTCGTGGAGCGCGTGGGAGAGTCCCCGCAACACCACGAAGGCGAACAGACCCAGGATGAGGAGGCAGGCGACGAGGCCGAACTCCTCGCCCGCCACGGCGAAGATGAAGTCCGCGTGACCGTCGGGTAGCACGCCCTTGACCGTGCCCTGGCCGGGCCCGCGGCCGAGGAGTCCGCCGTTCATGAACGCCTGGAGCGACGTATCGACCTGGAAATTGTCGCCGGAGCTGGGATCCAGGAAGCGGTCTACCCGGCTGGCCACGTGCGGAAGCAGCGCATACGCCGCGACCGCCATGCCTCCCGCGCCCGCGGTGAGCGCGACCGCCCACGGCAGCGACAGCCCGGCGATCAGGAGCTGCACGTACCAGGCGACCAGGATCACCGTCGCCATGCCGATATCCGGTTGCAGGAAGAGCAGGCCCAGGACGAACACGACCAGAAGCGTGGCCATGAGTCCCATCCCGGCGCTGCCGGTCTCGCGATACCGCGCGAGCAGCCAGGCGACGACGACCGCGCAGGAGGGCTTGACGAATTCGCTGGGCTGGACCGACAGCAGTCCGAGATCGATCCAGCGCCGCGCGCCCTTGGTTTCGGCGCCTAGCATGAGGGTCGCGGCCACGCCCGCCACGGCGAGCAGGAGAACCGCCGCGGAGAGCCAGCGGGTGGGCCGGGGCGACAGGAGGGAGACGCCCAGCAGGACGGCGATGGCGAGCGGCAGATAGGCGATGTGGCGCCAGACCAGGTGATACGGATCGAGCTGGAGGCGCTCGGCCACCGGCGGGCTCGCCGCGAGCACCATAAGCACCCCGATCGCGAGCAGCAGGGAGAGCGCCGTCACCGTCCAGCGGTCGACGGTCCACCACCAGCGGCCCAGCAGGGACGTATCGTTTCGGGCGAACGCGGTCATGGCGCGCGCTCCCCGAGACTCTCGACGGCGGCGCGGAACGCATCGCCGCGCGCGGCGAAGGACGGCCACTGGTCGAACGAGGCGCAGGCGGGCGACAGCAGCACCGTGGCGCCGGAGGGCCGCTCGCGTTGCGCGTCGCGATGCGCGGCGTCGAGCGCGCGTGCGAGGTCGCCGCAGCGCTCGACCGGCACGCGGCCGCCGATCTCGTCTGCGAACGCGGCCTCGGCTTCGCCGGTCAGATAGGCGCGGCGGACCCGATGAAGCTCGGGGAGCGCCGCCGCGAGGCCGTCCGCCTTCGGCCGGCCGCCGGCGATCCAGTAGACCGCGCGGTAGCAGACCAGGGCGTTGCGCGCCGCTTCGCCGTTGGTGGCCTTGGAGTCGTTGACGTAGCGGACCCCGTCGATGACGGCGACGGTCTCCTGGCGGTGTGGCAGGCCGGGATAGGTTGCGAGCCCCGCGGCAGCCTCGGCCCGGGAGAGGCCCAGCGAACGGGCCGCGGCAAACGCCGCGGCGGCGTTCTGGTGGTTATGAGCGCCGGGCAGGGTGTCGATGCGGGACAATTCGGCGACGGGGCGATCGTCCTCGAACAGCGTGCCGTCGAGCACGGAAACGCCGCCGTCGATGCGATGCCCCACGGCGATCGGCACGAGGCGCCACCCGGCGCGCCCTTCCAGCTCGGCGAGCACGGCGCGGCTCGCGTCGTCGTCGGTGCCGACGATGGCGACCTGCCCCCCGCCCGGCCGGTCGCGGAAGATCCGCCGTTTCGCCGCGACGTAGCCCGCCAGGTCGCCGTGCCGGTCGAGATGGTCGGGGCTGACGTTGAGGAGCACGGCAGTGTCGAACCGCATCCGGTCGATCAGGTCGAGCTGGTAGGACGAGCATTCGATGACGTAGATGCCGTCCCGTCCGAGGGCGGGAAGCGAGAGCGCGGGCGGACCCAGATTGCCGCCGACGGCGACCGCGCGGCCGGCTTCCGAGAGCAGATGCCCCAGCAGCGCGGTGGTGGTCGACTTTCCGTTGGTGCCGGTGACGCCGACCATTCGCGCGTCGGGGACCGCCTCACCCAGCAGCTCGATATCGCCGATGACCGGGCAGTCGGCCTGCCGGGCGCTGCGCACCACCGGATGCGGCTCGGGATGGGTCAGCGGGACGCCCGGGCTGAGCACCAGCGCGTCGAGGCCGGGCCACTCCCAGGCCGCCGGCTCGCGCAAGTCGATTCCCGCCGCCGCCGCTTCCCGGCGGGACGCCGGCGCGTCGTCCCATGCGACGACCGCCGCGCCACTGTCCCTGAGGGCGCCCGCCGTCGCCAGCCCGGAGCTGCCGAGACCGAAGAGGGCGAGGGTCTGATTGCTGCGCGAGGGAATTCGCATCGGATCAGCGCAGCTTGAGGGTGGACAGCCCGGCCAGCGCGAGCACCGCCGCGATGATCCAGAACCGTATGACGACGGTCGATTCCGCCCAGCCCTTCTGTTCGAAATGGTGGTGCAGCGGCGCCATGCGGAAAATCCGGCGCCCGGTGAGCCGGAACGAAACCACCTGGACGATGACCGACACCGCTTCGAGCACGAACAGCCCGCCGATGATGACGAGCACCAGCTCGTGCTTGGTGATCAGGCTCACGGCGGCCAGCGCGCCGCCCACGGAAAGCGCCCCGGTATCGCCCATGAAGACCATCGCCGGCGGCGCGTTGAACCACAGGAAGCCGAGCCCCGCGCCGACCAAGGCGCCGCAGAACACCGCGAGCTCGCCGGCGCCACGGACGTAGTGGATTTGCAGATAGTTGGAGAAGACCGCGTTGCCGACGAGGTAGGCGATGAGCGCGAAGCATGCGGCGGCGATCAGCGCCGGCATGATCGCCAGACCGTCGAGGCCGTCGGTGAGGTTGACCGCGTTGGACGTTCCGATCAGCACCAGCACCGCCCAGGGCAGAAAGAACCAGCCGAGCGGAACCAGCACTTCCTTGAGGAACGGCACGGTCAGCCCCATCGCGAGCGGCCCCGCCGTCGCCAGGGTCATCCAGTACGCGGCGACCGTTCCGACCGCGATCTGGGCGAGCAGCTTCATGCGCGCGGACATCCCGCCGCTCGACCGCCGGCGCACCTTGAGATAGTCGTCGACGAAACCGATCGCGCCGAAGCAGAGGGTCACGAACAACGCGATCCAGACATACTGGTTGGCGAGATCGGCCCAGAGCAGCGTCGCGACCAGTATCGTCGACAGGATCAGCACGCCGCCCATCGTCGGCGTGCCCTTCTTGGTCAGCAGGTGCGACGGCGGCCCGTCCTCGCGGATCGGCTGGCCTTCGCCCTGCTGCAGCTTGAGCCAGCGGATCAGGGCGGGGCCCAGCATCAGCGACAGAGCCAGCGCGGTGACCGCCGCGCCTCCGGTCCTGAGCGTGATGTAGCGGATCAGGTTGAGGAGGCCGCCGTCGTCGGCGAAGGGAAGGAGCGCGTTGTACAGCATGCCGGCGGCGCCCCTCAGTTTCCCGCGGCCACGGCCTGCCGCGCGCCGGCGGCATCCAGAAGCCGCGCCACGACGAGGTCCATCCGGCTCGCGTTCGAGCCCTTGACCATCACCACGTCGCCCGGACCGACCGTCTCGGCGGCGGTGCGGGCCAGCGCCTCGCCGGTCTCCGCCGCCGCGCCCCGCATGCCGGCCGGCAGCCGGTCCAGCACCGCCCGCATGTCGCCCGCCGCCATGACGGTGTCGACGCCGCTCTCCACCAGCGGGACGGCAAGACCCTCGTGGAACGCAGCGGACTCGCGGCCGAGCTCGCGCATCGGGCCGAGGATGGCGATCCTGCGGCCCGCGCCGCGGGGCGGAACCCGGCCCAGGATCTCGATCGCCGCCCGCATGGAGGCCGGGTTCGCGTTGTAGCTTTCGTCGATCAGCGTGAACGTTCCGCCGGCGCAGGCGACGCTGTGCGGCTTGCCGCGTCCCGGCAGCGGCGCGAGGGATCGCAGGCTCGCTGCGGCCTCCTCCGCATCCGCGCCGAGAGCCTCGGCCGCGGCAAGCACGGCGAGGGAATTGAGCACCCAGTGCCGGCCGGGAAGCGCCACCCGGTAGGCGATCCGGCGTCCGCAGATCTCGGCGGCGACGTCGCTGCCCTCCTCGTCGAGCGAGACCTCGCGGGCGGCCGCGTCGGCGTCGGAAAGGCCGAACGAAACGATACGAAGGTCCGGCCGGCGGGCCGCCGAAGCGCGCAGACGATCGAAGAACATGTTGTCGCGGTTGAGCACGCAGGCGCCGCCCGGCTCGACGCCCTCGAAAATCTCCGCCTTCGCGTCGGCGACGGCCTCCAGAGACGGGAAGAACGCGATGTGGGCGGCCTCGACATTGGTGATGACGGCGACGTGGGGGCGGATGAGGCGGGAGAGCGGCGCGATTTCGCCGGCGTGGTTCATGCCGACCTCGAACGCGCCGAACGCGGAGCCCGGAGGCATGCGCGCGAGCGACAGGGGAACGCCCCAGAGGTTGTTGTAGCTGGCGGCGCTGGCGGCGACCGCGCCCTGCCCGGCCAGCGCGTGGCGCAGCGCTTCCTTGGTGCCGGTCTTGCCGGCGCTGCCGGTGACCGCCGCGACGCGGGCCGTGCCTCGGTCCCGTCCCCTGCGTCCGAGCGCGGTCAGCGCGTCGAGGGTGTCGTCGACGAGCAGCAGCGGCGCGTCCGGGCCGACGCCGTCGGGCCGGCGGTGCACGACGGCGGCGGCCGCCCCGGCGGAGAGAGCGGCCCCGACATAGTCGTGGCCGTCGTTCTCGGGGCCCCTTATGGCGACGAACAGGTCGCCGGGCCCGGCGGTCCGGCTGTCGATCGACACGCCGTCCGCCGCCCAGACGCCGGTCGCGCTGCCGCCGGTGACCTCGGCCGCTTCGGCGGACGTCCAGAGAGGGGTCCCGTTCACGCGCCCACTCCCCCCAGCGCCCGCACCGCCTCGCGCACCGTCTCGGCGTCGTCGAACGGGCGCGTGGCGCCGCCCGCGATCTGCCCCGTCTCGTGCCCCTTGCCGGCGACGACCAGCACATCGTCCGCCGCGAGCCCCGCGATGGCGGTGCGGATCGCTTCGCCCCGGTCGCCGATCTCGATCGCGTCGGGGCACCCGGCGAGGACTTCGCGCCGGATCGCGCCGGGGTCCTCGCCGCGCGGATTGTCGTCGGTGACGACGACCCGGTCGGCGAACCGGGCGGCCGCTTCGCCCATCAACCGCCGCTTGCCCGAATCCCGGTCGCCGCCGCATCCGAAAACCGCGACGAGCGCCCCGGCGGCGTGCGGCCTCAACGCCTGCAACGCATGGACCAGCGCGACGGGGGTGTGGGCGTAGTCGACGAAGATCGCGGCGCCCGTCGGGCTGTGTCCCACCGGCTGCATCCGCCCCGGCGGCGCTTCGAGCGTGCCGAGGGCGTCGATGGCGGCGCACGGGTCGTCCCCTCCGCCGACGACGAGACCCGCGGCGCAGAGCGCGTTGGCGATCTGGAACTCGCCGATCAGGCCGAAGCGCTGGCGGCGGGATTGGCCGAACGCGGCGAGGTCCGCGACCTGACCGTGGGGATCGGGCTCCACGGAGACCAGACGCAGCTCCCGGGCGTTGCGGCCGTAGTCGATGATCGGGCAGCCGCGCGCCCGGCAGGTTTCGGCGAAGATTCCGTACTCCGGGCTGTCGGCGTTCAGCACGGCGGCGCCGCCCGGCGGGAGCAGCTCGTCGAACAGCCGCAGCTTGGCCGCGCGATAGGCGTCGAACGAAACGTGGTAATCGAGGTGGTCGCGGGACAGGTTGGTGAAGCCGGCGGCGGCGAGCCGCAGGCCGTCGAGGCGAGATTGCGCCAACCCGTGGCTGGAGGCTTCGAGCGCCGCCCGTTCGACCCCCTCCCCGGCGAGCGCGGCGAGCTCGCGGTGCAGCGAAACGGGGTCGGGCGTCGTCAGGGCACCGGCGCGGCGGCCCGCCGGTCCGACGACGCCGAGCGTCCCCACCGCGGCCGCCGGCAAACCGATGGCGCCCCAGATCTGGCGGGCGAAAACGACCGCCGAGGTCTTGCCGTTGGTCCCCGTGACCGCGACGCAGGTCTCGGGCCGCTCGGGGTAGAAGCGCGCGCAAATCTCGGCGAGGCGGCGGCGCGGATCGGCGTCCACGACGACTTGCGCCCGGCCCGCGGCGGCGCCGGCATCGGTCGCCTCCGGCACCAGGATCGCGGCCGCGCCGCGCGCGACGGCATCGTCGACGAAATACCGGCCATCCGTCGCCAGGCCGGGCAGCGCGGCGAACAGGAATCCGGGACGGACCTCCCGCGAATCGCTGGTGACGCCCGTGATCTCGACATCGCCCGCCGGCGGCGAGCCGGGCATGTCGGGGCCGAGAAGGTCAACGAGACGCAAGCCTCCGGCTCCCTTCCTGGGCCTTCACGACCTCGAGCTGCATTCGCCGCTCGATCTGCCGGGACCCTTCGTCGACCGGCTCGACCCCGAGCAGCGGGCCGATGCGGGCGACCGTCCTGCCGACCACCGGCGCCGCCACCCACCCGCCGGTGGCGTGGCCATTGGTCTCGGTCGTGCCGCGCGGCCGGTCGAGCAGCGCGAGCACGACGTAGCGGGGCCGGTGCATGGGGAACGCGGCGACGAAGGAGGACAACAGGCGCTTCTCCCTGTATCCGCCCTTCCCCGCCTGTTCGGCGGTGCCCGTCTTGCCGCCGACGAGGTAACCGGCGGCCGCGGCCCTGGAGCCGGTTCCCTCGGCCACGACGAGCCGCATCAGGCGGCGCATCTTGTCGGACGTGGCGCGGGACAGCACCCGTTTGCCCGCCGGGCGCGCCTCCGGTCGGCGCTTGAGCAGGGTCGGCGGGTGAAGCGTTCCCCCGTTGACGACGGCGGCGACGGCGCTCGTGAGATGGAGCGGCGAGACGGCGACCCCGTGACCGAACGAAACCGTCATGGTGTTGATTCGGCGCCAGCGGCGGGGAAACAGCGGGCGGCCGTTCTCGCCGATCTCGACCGGCGTCTTTCGAAACATTCCGAGATCGGCGAGGAAACGCCGCATCCTCTTGCCGCCGACAGCGAGGCCCAGCTTGGCGGCGCCGATATTGGACGAATGGATGAAGACCTCGGGAACCGTCAGCACCCGGGCCTTGGCGTGGAAGTCGCGGATCGTGAACCTGGCGACGCGGATCGGCCGGGTCGCGTCGATCCGGTCGGAGAGCGTTACCGCGCCGGCGTCGAGCGCGAGCGCGGTGCTGAAGATCTTGAAGGTCGAGCCCATCTCGTAGATGCCGAGCGTCGCCCGGTTGAAGCGCGGCTCGGCGCCCGCCGAATGCGCCCGGTTGGGATCGAAGTCGGGCAACGACACCATGGCGAGCAGCTCGCCGTTCGCCGTGTCGAGCACGATACCGGCCGCGCCGGCCGCGCGATGCTCGGTCATCGCCCTCAGGAGCTCGTTCCTCAGCACGTGCTGGACGCGTATATCGACGCTGAGGGAGAGCGAGCCGCTGCCCTCCCGGAGCTTGGCGTCGAATTGCCGCTCGATCCCGGCCAGCCCTTTTCCGTCGGGATCGGAAAACCCGACCACGTGCGCCGCGAGCCTTCCCATCGGATAGACCCGGCGCTGGTCCGGCTCCAGCACGAGGCCGGGGATCCCCAGGCGGAGGATCGCGTACTGCTCGTTGGGGGTCAGATGCCGCCGCAGCGAGACGTAGCGACTGGGTACGCGCAGCCGCTCGGTGGCCCGCGCGCGGTCGAGGTCGGGCAGGACCTTCGCCAGCGCGCTTGCCGTCGCATCGGCGTCGGAGATCCAGGCCGTGTTGGCGTAGAGCGCGGCGGTTCCGAGGCTGACGGCGAGGACGACGCCGTTGCGGTCGACGATCTCGGTCTTCGCGGCCGCGCCGCGCGCGATCTGGGCCGGCGGCGGGTCTCTCGGCTCGACGCCGGCCTGCAGCACCGAGACGTCGAACAGCCGGATGCCGATCGCGACGAAGGCGGCGGACAGTACGGCGCCGGTCAGCAGAAGCCGGCCGCGCCCGACCTCGATCGCCCGCTTGCGGTCGCCGTCGAACCGCATGTCGACGCTGCCATGGCGCAGGCGGTCGGTCATCGCTCATCCCTCCCGGAACTCGCGGAGACTTTCAGCGGGTCCGGCAACGGCGGCAGCCAGTCCGGATCCAGGCCGACGAACCCGGGCCGCGCGGCAAACGGCAGATCGGACACCCGCATCGTTTGCGCCGCCTCCGGCACGCGAAGATCGAGGTGCCGGCGCGCCAGCGCCTCCAGCCGCCCGGGCCGGTTGAGATAGCTCCATTCGGCGCGCAACACGTGCAGCGCCTCCTGTTCGCCCGCGAGGTCGCGCTGGATGCCGGCGAGCCGGTCCTCGAGATCGCGAACCTCGGTCTCGACGACGATGGATGCCGCGCCCATCGCCACGGCGAGGCCGGCGAACAGCACGGTCGAGCCTTTCCTCATCCCGCCCTCCCATCGGCCGTCGGGGTTTCCGTCCGCTCCGCGGCGCGCAACCGCGCCGACCGGGCGCGCGGATTCGCCGCGACCTCGGCGGGAGCGGGGCGGACCGCGCGGCGTCCGAGCAGGCGGAACCGCGCGGAACGCGCGGCCGCATCGGAATCGGGCGCATGGCGGGAGGGCCGCGGGGGCGCATCCGAGCGCTCCACCAGGAAGCGCTTGACCGTGCGATCCTCGAGGGAGTGAAAGGTGACGACGGCCAGCCGCCCGCCCGGGCGGAGCAGCGTCTCGGCCGCGCTCAGGCCGCGCGCGAGCTCGCCGAGCTCGTCGTTCACATAGATGCGAAGCGCCTGGAAGGTTCTGGTGGCGGGGTCGATCCGGTCGCGTCCGGCGCCGCCCGTGCTCCCCACCGCCCGGCGGACGATCCCGGCGAGCGCGCCGGTCCGCTCGATCCTGGCCTCGCGGCGCGCGTCCACGATGGCTCGGGCGACCCGCCGGGCGCGGCGCTCCTCGCCGTAGTCGCGGATGATCCGCGCCAGGCTCTGCTCGGGCTCCCCGTTGACCACATCGGCGGCGGTCCGCCCGGTCGAGGACATGCGCATGTCGAGCGGGCCGTCGGCGGCGAACGAAAAGCCGCGCGCGGCGGAATCGAGCTGCATCGAGGAGACGCCGACGTCGAGCGCCACGCCGTCCACCCCGTCGATCCCGCGCGCGGCGAGGAGCGGCACCATGTCGCCGTAGCAGCCGGCGACGAACAGGAAGCGGTCGGCATAGCGCCGCCCGAGGTCCGCCGCCGCGTCCGCCGTCGCCGGATCGCGGTCGATGCCGCAGACCCGGCACCGGGCGCTGTCGAGGATCGCGCGGCTGTAACCGCCCGCCCCGAACGTGCCGTCGACATAGATCGCCCCGTCGCGCGGCGCGATCGCGGCAAGCACCCGATCGAGCATCACCGGCTTGTGGGCGGCTCCGGTCATGCGCCGCCCCCGTTTTCGATGCGCCGGCGCAGCGCGTCGATCGCCCGGTCTTCGTGGTCCCGGAACGCCTCGGGCGCCCAGATTTCGAACCGGTTGCCGCGCCCCACGAAGGTCGCCCGGTCCGAGATACCCGCGTGGTCCGCCAGCGCGGGCGGGATCACGATGCGGCCCTCGCCGTCGAAGGGCAGTTCGTGGGCCATGGCCATGATGGTCTCGAACACGCCGTCGCCGCCGCCGAGCAGAACCTGCTCGAAGTCGTCGCCCTCCATGGACCGGCTCAGGTGTCTGCTGTTGAGCTGGTAAAACACGTCGCGGCTGAAGGCGTCGATCGCGGGCTGGCGCAAGGAGCGGTAGACGACGAGCCCGGCGAAGCTCGATCCCGCGAGCGCCGCGCGGAAGGGCGCCGGAACCGAGACGCGCTTTTTCCGGTCGACCTTGTTCACGTATGTCGACAGAAACGCGGTCAAACCCTTCCCTCCAAGCCGTCCATGACGCCGTCGCGTCGCTCACGATGGGCGCCCCACGCTCGACCTGCCGGACTCCGGCAGGAATGGGACTAACTGCCCTAGCATGGGATATGATGGGCGTCAATGGGAAGAATGGCAACACTTAATGCAGAACATTATTGTCAATCTCTATAAGGAAATCGCCATAATGCACGAAACTCGCTGGAAAAGTCGGCATCCGCAGGGTCACGGTGGAGAGTGGCCTGATAATTTGTCTCAATTATGTTCTTATTATGTTCTTTATCGGGCGTTTTATCCGCCGGAACGCCGCCACCGACGACGCCCCGGCGGCGACAATTATTCCGCCGTCCATAAACGCCCGACCGACCCGCGCTTTTTCCGTTCGCCATCGCGAATTTTCTTGGCGGCGGCCGCCTTTGGGCGTTACGATTTCTTATGGATACCCGGCCCGTCAGCGGCGCGGGACGCGGACTTCAATGAGGGAGACGTCATGACCGAGAACCGTCACGACGAGGCGCTGGGGTTCGAAGCCTTCGAATTGCCCCCGGACCCGGCAGACGATTTCGAATGGGTGCCTGCGACGCCTGAAGTCGCGGGCGAACTCGCGGAACCGCCGGAGGCGGATTGGCGGACCGCCGGCACCACGCGCCGCGCGTTCCTGCGCGGCGTCGTCTGCTCGGGCGTCGCGGTTTCCGCGTCGGCCTACATGTTCACCGTGCAGTCGGGCGAGGCGCGCGCGGCGGTGCGCGGCGTCGAACGGCTGATCTCGCTCACCGTCAACGGCAAGACGCGTCGCGTCGACGTGCCGCCGAACGAGACGCTGGCCCAGACGATCCGCTACCGGCTCGGCCTGACGGGGACCAAGATCGGCTGCAACCGCGCCGAATGCGGCGCCTGCACCGTTCTCGCCGACGACACGCCGATCTATTCCTGCTCGACGCTGACCCACCAGGCGCGCGGGGCGAAAATCACCACCGTCGAAGGCGTCGCCGCGCCGGACGGCACGCTCCATCCGGTGCAGCAGGCCTTCATCGACGAGCTCGGACCGCAATGCGGCTTCTGCACGCCGGGCCAGGTGATGGCCGCGGTCGGGCTGCTCAAGAAGAACCCCAAACCCACCGTCGACGAGGCGCGCCGCGCGATGTCGGGCAATCTCTGTCGATGCGGGGCCTATCCACACTATCTCGCCGGCGTCATGCGCGCGGCTGGGAGGGCGTAGATCATGGCATACACACTTCTCGGCAAGAACTTCACCCCGCCGGACATCCGCGCCAAGGTCACCGGCGCCGCGAAGTACTCGGAGGACTTCCGTGCCGACGGCATGGTGTTCCTCAAGACCTTCCCCTCGCCGATGCCGCACGCGAAGGTCAAGTCGATCGACGTCTCGGCCGCGAAGAAGATGCCCGGCGTCGTCGGTGTGCTGCTGCCCAGCGAGATCAAGCAGCCCAAGGACGCGGGCCACGCGATCCTGACCTCCTACCCGGTGTTCGTCGGCCAGCCGATCCTCGCGGTCGCCGCGGCGACCGAACAGCAGGCGGAAGACGCGATCCAGGCGGTCAAGGTCGACCTCGAACCGCTGCCCTTCGTCACCGATCCTCTGGAGAGCCTGCGCCCGGACGGGCCGAACGCCAATGTCGGCGGTAACGTCGCCAACCGGCAGGGCGTCAAGCTGCAGGAGATCAAGTGGACCGGCAAGGACTTCGCCCAAGCCGGCGACGACAAGCTGCCGATGGGCAAGGCGGCACGGGTATGGAGCTTCGGCGACCTCGAGGCGGGCTTCGCCAAGTCCAAGGTCGTGGTCGAGGAGTCCTTCGTCAGCGCGGCCAACGCCCATCACGCGATGGAGCCGCGCTCGGCCGCCGCCTACTGGGAGGGCGGCAAGTGCCATGTCTGGGGCTCGACCCAGTCCTCGTCCTTCGCCATTCCGAGCCTCGCCAAGTACATCGGCATCAAGCCGACCGACCTCAACCTGGTCAGCGAGTTCTGCGGCGGCGGGTTCGGCGGCAAGGCCTATTCCTACCCGCTGATGGCGCTGCCGGCGCTGATGTCGAAGAAGCTCAACGGACGCCCGGTGATGATGCGGGTGAGCCGCGCCGAGGAGTTCATCAACGGCTCGGCGCGCGCGGCGTTCCAGGGCTGGGTCAAGATCGGCTTCGGCGCAAACGGCCGGGTGCTGGCGGTCGACAGCTACATCGTTCAGGACAACGGCTCGACCGCCGGGTTCTGGGACTTCCAGAACTTCGGCATGGCCACGTCGGTGATCCTGCAGCCGGAGGCCATGCGGTTCCACGGCATCCCGGTGCTCACCAACACCCCGCCCAAGGGGGCGCAGCGCGGCCCGGGCGAGAACCAGACGGCCAACATCCTCGAGCCGCTCCTCGACAAGGGGGCGCGCGAGCTCGGCATCGACCGGCTGGCGCTGCGTCTCGTCAACGCGCCAGGCGGCGGGCCGAACGGCAAGATCGGCCCCAAGCAGGCGCCGCTCACCAGCGCCTTCCTCAAGGAGGGGCTTGAACAGGCCGCCGCCAAGTGGGGCTATGCCGAGAAGATCAAGCAGACCGGCAAGCAGGCCAACGGCAAGATCCGCTCCGTCGGCATCGGCCAGGCCTATCACGCGGCCGGGTACAACGGCTTCGACGGCATGGTGCGGATCACGCCGGACGGCAAGCTCCACATCCATACCGGCGTCGGCAATCTCGGCACCTACTCCTACGCCGCGACCTCCCGCGTTTCCGCCGAGGTGCTCGGCTATGACTGGAACAACACGGTCATCGAGCGCGGCGGCACGCTGAAGGCGATGCCGTTCAATATCGGCCAGTTCGGCTCCAACACCTCCTTCACCATGACCCGGACCAACTATGCCGGGGCGATGGACGCCAAGCAGAAGCTTCTGGAGATCGGCGCGGCGGTGCTGGGCGGTAAGGCCGACGACTACGAGCTCAAGAACGAGCGGGTGGTGGCGAAGAGCGGCTCGGGATCGATCAGCTTCGCCGACGCGGCGAAGAAGGCGATCGAGCTCGGCGGCAAGTATTCGGGCCACGAGGTCGACGAGAAGCTCAACCCACTGACCAAGGCGGCGGTCGGCATGATCAAGGGCACCGGCCTGATCGGCGTCGCCAAGGACAAGCTGCCCAAGAAAGGGGTCGTTCCGGCGCTTTCCGCCGCGTTCATCGTGATCGAGCTCGATCCCGAGACCGGCAAGGTCGACATCCTCGACTTCATGGGCGTCGCCGATGTCGGCCAGGTGCTGCATCCGCAGGGGCTCGATGCCCAGATCCGCGGCGGCGCGGTGATGGGGATCGGCCTGGCGGCGATGGAGCGCTACATCTACGACCCGGCCTATGCGCGGCCCAACGCGATCGGCTTCTACCAGGCCAAGCCGCCGACCTATCTCGACGTGCCGGCGGAGTTGGCTTCGCTCGCCGTCGAAGGGGCGGTGGACGAGCAGAACCCGGTCGGCGCCAAGGGGATCGGCGAGCCGGTCCAGGGCTCGGCGTCGTCCGCCTATCTGAGCGCGGTCTCGGATGCGCTGGGCGGCCACATGTTCAACCGGGTCCCGGTGGTCGCGGACATGATCGTGAACGTGGTCGCGAAACAGCCGCAATCCTACAAGCCGTTGCAGGTCAACAACCAGTGACGGGCGGAACGGAGGCAGACCAATGACCGACTATATGCACGCATTCGACCTCTACACGCCCGCGAGTCTGGCGGACGCGGCGAAACTGCTCGACGAGCACGGCAAGGACGCCTGGATCGTCGCCGGCGGCAAGGACAGCTTCGACTGGTTCAAGGACCGGCACAAGCAGCCCAAGGCGGTGGTCGACGTCAGCGGGCTCAAGGAGCTCCGCGGCATCCGCGACGGCGGCGATCACGTCTCGATCGGCGCGGCGACCACGCTAACCGAGATCGAGGAGAGCAAGCTGCTGCGGGACAATTTCCCGTTGCTGGTCGAGGCCGCCGCCAAGGTGGCGAGCCCGCAGATCCGCAACTCCGGCACCATCGGCGGCAACGTCTCGCAGGACACGCGCTGCACCTATTACCGTGACGGCTTCCCGTGCTATCGCGCCGGCGGCAACAGCTGCTACGCCAACACGCCGACGGCGATGAACCGGGAGCATGCGCTGTTCGATGCGGTGCGCTGCGTCGCGGTCACGCCGTCCGACACGGCGCCGGCGCTGGTCGCGCTGGAGGCCGAGATGGCGATCTCGCGCGGCGGCAAGGTGCGCACGGTATCGGCGGAGAAGTTCTTCATCGGCCCGGACGTCGACATCACGCGGATGACGGTGCTGGAGGCGGGCGACATCCTCACCGAGATCCGGGTGCCGAAGAAGTGGGCCGGGGCCAGCTCCTATTTCGAGAAGGTCGCCGACCGCGAGACCTGGGACTTCGCCCTGGTGAGCATCGCCATGGCGGCCAGGACCGAGGGCGGCATGGTGAAGGACATGCGCGTCGCCTGCGGCGGCGTGCAGTGCATCCCGAGGCGGCTGACCGAGGTCGAGGATCTGATGAAGGGGGAGAAGGCGGGGCCCGAGCTCGAAAAGCTCGCGCAGCGGGTCGCGGCACGCGGCGCCAAGGCGCTCAACTTCAACCACTTCAAGATCCCGCTGATGGGGAACCTCGCCGCCCGCGCGGCCAGATCGCTCGCCTGAGGGCATGGAGGTCTTCCGCTTCTCGAAGAACGTCTGGGGCCAGGAGATGCTGGTGGGCATGTCCTGGGACCTGCTCTGGGTCCCGGTCGCGGCGGCATTCGCCTGCATCGCGGCGCACCAACTCCTCCGGCTGGTCCTGCGGCGGAGCTGAGTAACGCTCGCAGACATGTCGGGAAGCGGGGCTGACGACATTCGGCACAGGTGGCCGGACCGTTCGTTCCACTGGGCGATGGCGGCCCTCGTGATCGTCCTCCTGGGGACCGCGTTCCTGCCGTTGCTCGGAGTTCGCTTCGACTGGGTCCCGATCCACTGGATTTCCGGCGTCCTGCTGACGGCGGCGATCCTCTTCCACCTCTACCGCGCGTTCCTGGTGCACGGCATCCGGTCGATGATGCCGACGGGCCACGATTTGCGGGTCGCGCTCGGGCGGGCGCCGGAAGACGGCACGGTCAAGTACGACCTCAACCAGAAGCTCTACCACTGGTCGGTGGCGGCGACGATCCTCGTCATCGCGGTCTCCGGCTGCATCATGCTCGCCAAGATCGACACGCCGCTGTGGCGGCGCGACCCGTCGATCCTTTCGGACCAGGACTGGGGCGTGGTCTATGTGTGCCACGGGGCGGCATCGCTGGTGCTGATCTTCTTCTTTATCCTGCACGTCTATTTCGCGTTCCTCCCGAAGCACCGGCGGCTGCTCGCTTCCATGGTGCTGGGCGCGAGACCTGGCGGCGCGAACCGACATCGGAGCGGCAGGCATGAGCGGACCCGAAACCATCCGGGCGCATATCGAGCGCGTCGAGGAAGCCTACGAGTTCATGCTCGCCTATGCCGCCCAGGGCCGCAGCGACGAGGGGGCGGGGCCGGACGGGGCGCATATCCGGACCTTCCTCACCCAGTTCGACGAGGCCGCCGCCGCGATCGCCGGGGAGCTCGACACGGTGCCCGGCGCCGGGGACGAGGCCGCGGCGGTCCTGGCCGCCCTGAAGGCGGATTCGGCGATCATGTCGTCCGTCCTGCGGTCGATGCTCGCGCGCGGCAACATCTCGTCGGAGGTGGTGGACAACGCGAACGGGCTGATCTCGGTCCGCGCCTACCTGACGGGCCTGTTCTTCCTCGACAAGGCGCTGCTGACCTGACGGGCACGATCGCAACCAGCTGTCGCCCGGGAGGCCCCCTCACCCCGACCCTCTCCCCGCCGGGGAGAGAGGGAACTCGCTCGCCGACCTCTCCTTACCTTCTCCCCTCCCGCTCGCGGGAGGGGTTGGGCGAGGGTGGCGTCAGGCGGCCTGTAAGCCGGGTTCTGTCCCCGCCGGGGCGGGGGATGGCCATTCATCTGGGACGCCCGTCGCCGGACGCCTCGCGCGACCTACCCGGGCGGCGGCGCGGAAACCCGCCCGGGGCCGGAGCCCCGTGCCGCCCCTACTCGGTCTTGCTCCCGGTGGGGTTTGCCCTGCCCTCCCCGTTGCCGGGGAGGCGGTGCGCTCTTACCGCACCCTTTCACCCTTGCCGGCCGGCGAAGCGGACCGGCGGTTTGCTTTCTGTGGCACTTTCCCTGGGGTCGCCCCCGCCGGGCGTTACCCGGCACCGTGTTTCCGTGGAGCCCGGACTTTCCTCCCCCCGCCGCGCGGGAGGCGGCCATCCGGCCGCCTGACGGTATCTAACGTGGGTCGGGAACGGCGCGGCGTCAATCGGGTCGGCGCACGACCGCGTCGATCCGCGCCATGGTCCCGGCATCCAGCCTCCCGTCGCAACAGGACGGGCGGAAGCGTCTCTGGAACGCCGCGAGCACGGCGGCGAGGCCATCCGCGTCTTCGCAGAATCCGTAGCCGATGCGGGCGAGCGCCGCGCGCGCCCGTTCCGCGTCGGGCTCCGCGGAGCCCTCCCCCCCGCCGGGCCAGTATGCGAGCCCCTTCGCCGCCAGCCGCCGCCACGGGAAGAGCTCGCCCGGGTCCCGCTTGCGCAGGGGCGCCACGTCCGAATGCCCCACCACGCGGGCGGGATCGATGCGCCGGCGTTCGCAGATGTCGCCGAGCAATCGCTCGAGCGCCTCGAGCTGGGCCTCGGGAAACGGGACATAGCCGAACTCGTGCCCGGGATTGGCGAGCTCGATCCCGATGGACCGGCCGTTCACGTCCGCGTCGCCGGCCCAGCAGGCGACGCCGGCATGCCACGCGCGCCGCTCCTCGTCGACCAGCCGGTAGACCGCGCCCGCCTCGTCGATCAGATAGTGCGCGCTCACCTCCGAAGCCGGATCGCACAGAAGCGCGAGCGCCGCCTCCACCGTGGGCATTCCGGTGTAGTGGAGGACGACGAGATCGACCGGCACGCCGTCCGGCCGCTTGCCGTGGTTGGGCGAAGGGCGCTCGATCACGCCCGGACGGCGTACGCAGCCAGCACGAAAGGCCGCGCGCCTTCAGCGACGCGCGGGCGACCCGCGCCGGAATGGGTCCTGGACGCTGTCTCGATCAGGCGGCGCTGCGGCGCGGTGCCGCGTCGCGTCGGCTCTCGGGCTCGCGATAGGCCATCTTCACGTGGGCGGCGCAATAGGAGAAGCCTTCCGAGGTCTTGCGGCCGCAGAAGTGGAACTCCTCGGTGCCGGGCTCGCCGTAAGGCCACTGGCAGGTCCGGTACGGGGACATCTTGCTCACCCTCAACAGTGAGACGAGTTCGGATCGGTCCGACATTCTTGCGTGTCCTAAGAGTGGAACGCGCGATAGATATGGTCGGCCCTTTAGATATGGTCGGCCCTTTCCAAGGTCAAGATTCGCGGCGCGAATACCGGCGGCCTGCGTCAATTTGTTGCATTTGGCGCAGACAAGCCCGCGCGGCCGGCCGCGATGTCAATTGAGGCGGACGCCGTCTCCGGCATCGAACAGATGCAGATTGGCGGTATCGAGCGCCACGTGGATCGCGTCGCCGGCGGCGACCGGCAGGTCCGGATCGACCTTGGCCACCATGCGGCGCGCGCCGCCATGGTCGAAGAACAGCAGCGTGGCGTCGCCGAGCGGCTCGATCAGGCTGACGGTCGCCGGGGTCGCGCCCTCCGTGCCGGCATCGACGACCAGGACGTGTTCCGAACGGACGCCGAGGACCGCCTCGCGCCCGGCAAGGCCGGGATCGACCGACGCGTCGAGCGCGGCGGTGAGGCCGGTCCCGCGAAACTCGGTCGCGCCGTCCGCCGCATGGACGGTGCCGTCAAGGAAGTTCATCGTCGGGATCCCGAAGAAACCGGCGACGAAATGCGACGCCGGGCGCCGGTAGATTTCGAGCGGTTGGCCGACCTGCTCGATGCGGCCGGCGTTCATCACCGCGATGCGGTCGGCCATGGTCATCGCCTCGGCCTGGTCGTGGGTCACGTAGACGAAGGTGCCGCCGAGCTGCTCGTGCAGGTGCTTGAGCTCGGTGCGCATGTCGACGCGCAGCTTGGCGTCGAGGCTCGAGAGCGGCTCGTCCATCAGGTAGACGGACGGGTTGGTGACGATGGTGCGGGCGAGCGCGACGCGCTGCGCCTCGCCGCCGGAGCACTCGCCGGGCCGCTTGTCGAGCAGCGGGTCGATGTGCATCGCCTCGGCGGCGTCCGTCACGCGGCGGCGAATCTCGTCCGCGTCGACGTTCTTGACCCTGAGCCCGAAGGCGATGTTGTCGAACACCGTCATGTGCGGGAACAAAGCGAGGTCCTGGAACACCATGCCGAGCCCGCGCTCGCCGGCCTCGGTATGGGTGACGACGCGGTCGCCGATCACGATGTCGCCGCCGGTCGGCTCGACGAGCCCGGAGATCATGTTGAGCGTCGTCGTCTTGCCGCAGCCCGACGGGCCGACCAGGATCAGGAACTCGCCGTCGCGGATTTCCAGGTTTATGCCCTTGACGGCGGCGAAGCTGCCGAATTCCTTGACCAGGTCCTTGAGCACGATACCCGCCACGCGTCGCTCCTTTCCCGCGCGCCGCCGTCAGCGGCGCATCATGCCGAAGCTGAAACCCTTCACCAGATGCTTCTGGATCAGGATTCCCATGATCACCACCGGGACGGTGATCACCGTCCCGATCGCCGCCTGCGGTCCGTAGAGCCGCCCTTCCGATGCGCTCTGGTACTTGTTCAGCAGCACCGGCAGGGTCGACACGTCGGGATGGGTCAGCGTCAGCGCCAGCAGGAACTCCCCCCAGCTCAGGATGAACACGAACAGGAAGGTCACCACCATGCCGGACGCGACCAGCGGCAAGACGATCTTGCGCAGGGTGTAGATGCGCCCCGCCCCCATCAGCCGGGCGGCGTGCTCCAACGTGTAGGGCACCTCCTCGATGAAGCTCAGCATCATCCAGATCACGAAGGGGAGCGTCACCGTGGTGTAGAGCGCGCTGACCCCGGTGCGCGTGTCGAACAGACTGATCCGCGTGTTCAGCAGCGTCTCGGTCGCGAACGGCACCATGATCGCGTAGTACATCAGCAGCGGGATCGCGATGACGATGGGCGGGATCATGCGCACCAGCAGCACCATGTGGCGGAAGGTCGAGCCGCCGACGTTGAAGCGCGAGATGGCGTAGGCGAGGAATGTCCCCATGAAGAGCGCGATCAGCGAGGAGATCGAGCAGACCAGCATCGAATCGAGCAGCGAGCCCCAGATGTTGAAGGGCTGCTCGGTCGCCTCGCGCGCGACGCCCGCCGCCTGCACGTCGAAGGTAAAGACCTGCTCGTAGTTCTTCAGCGTCGGGTCCTGCGGCACCCAGTTGGGCGGCCAGGTCACCCACTCGCCGGAATCCTTGAACGACGTCTGGATCATCCAGTAGATCGGGAACATGATGATGGCGCCCCAGCCGATCAGCACGGCGTGGCGCAGGACGGTGCGGCGCCGGCGCGTCCGGCCCGCCATGGCCCTGCCCGCGGCGGCGGGGGTCACGACGCGCGCTCCCGGTCGAGCCGCGTGCGCTCGCGCATCATCAGCCAGATGCCGGTGAAGATCAGCGTCGAGAACAGGATCAGCAGCAGCATCGACGCCGCCGCTCCGAAGGCGAACTTGTTGAACTGCCAGACCTGCTCCCACAGGTAATAGGCGACCGTCTGGGTCGAGGTGCCGGGCCCGCCGAAGGTCAGCAGCACCACGGGGTCGAACAGCTTCAACGCCTCCATCGAGCGCACCACCACCGCGATCACGATCACCGGCTTGAGCAGCGGCAGCTCGACCCACCAGAAGGTCTGCCAGCGCGAGGCGCCCATCACCCGGGCGGCGTTGATGAGCTGCGGCGGGAGCGCCGAGAAGCCGGACAGGAAGATCAGGAAGGTGAGCGAGGTCCACTGCCACACGTCGGCCAGGATGATCGCCCATTGCGCGGCCAGCGGGTCGGACAGCCAGCGGATGCGCGGGTCGATGCCGAGTATCGACGTCAGCGGCAGCAGCAGCTGGTTGAGCGGCCCGTGGTCGATATAGATCATCGAAAAGTTGTATCCGACCACCACCGGTACAACCATCATCGGGATCAGGAAGACGGTGATGTAGATCCGGCGCCCGCGCACCACCCGGTGGACCAGCATCGCGAGCACGAAGCCGATGACGAGCTCGAACACCACGGCGAAACCGGCGAAGTAGAAAGTGCGCCCGAGCGCCGCCCAGAAGCCGGTGTCGGACAGCACCGCCTCGTAGTTCCGGAAGCCCGACAGATAGGCCTGCTCGAACGGCCGGTTGGCGCGCCAGCGCAGGAAGCTGATGTAGATGGTCAGCAGGAACGGGATGATGATGACCAGGATGAACGTGCCCTCGACGAGCACGAACGGGATCCAGCGGAACACGCGCTCCTGCGACAGCCACGCGCCCAGCCGGGCGAACGGGCCGTTGCGCGGGCGTATCTCCACTCCGCTGAGCGCGGTCATCGTCGGCTATGCGTCCCCGGCGGGCAGCCGCCCGGACGACGGGGTTCCGCCGTCCGGGCCGCCGTTACACGGGATCCGGGCTACAGCTTGTCGATGTAGAGCCCGGCCGCGACGCCCTTGCGCCACGCCTCGATCTGCTCCTTGCGGCCGATATCCTCGGTCACGCCGTTCCAGCCCTTCTCGATCCGCTTGGCGGCCTCTTCGGGCTTGATGTTGCCGTTCATCACGTCGGCGAGGTTGTTGTCGAGGATCTTCATGTACTCGTAGTGACCCTCGATATAGAGCAGCGACGTGGTGTACTTGGCGTTCTCAAGCGTGGTGTCGAGGAACTCCTGCGAGAACTTCTTGAGGATGCCCGCGTCGCCCTTGTTGGCCTCGCGGAACGGGTCCCAGAAGCCCTTGGGATGGGCGATCGCCCGGTTGCCGACCGACGGGCTGGTCAGCCACTGGATGAACAGGTAGGCGAGCTCGGGATGGTCGCTGTAGGCGTTGACCATGTAGCTCGTGCCGGCGGCTTCCGCGGCGCGCCGCACCGGCTTGCCGCCGGCGTTCGTCGCCGGGATGACGCAGGGAAGCTGCTTCTGCTTCACCACGCTCTTCGGGTTGGCGTTGCCGTAGCCGAAGATCGACGGGAACGACATCACCGAATAGGCTTGGCCCGAACCCCAGAACGGGTAGATCTGCGGCGTACCCCAGCCCTGGATGTCCTTGGGCATGTACTGGACGATCGAGGAGAACGCGGCGATCGCCTTGACGCCCTGGGCCGAGTTGACGCGCGGGTTCATGTCCTTGTCGAACAGCAGCCCGCCGAAATAGGCCGGGAAGTGGCGGTGCGAGAAGTTCACCGACCGGTAGCCCATCGCGCCGTAGAGCGGCTTGTCGAACTTGACGCCCCAGCGCGTCTGGCCGGCCTCGGTGTGGAAGAACTTCGCCTGCTCCTCCCAGTCCGCCATGTTGGCCGGACAGCCGAGCTCCTTGCCCGTCGCCTTCTTGAATTCCGCGCGCGCCTTCGGGTTCTCGACGATGTCCTTGCGGAGCACCAGGATGATGTGGTCGCCGTCGAGCACGAAGGAGTACTGCTTGCCGTTGTAGAACTGCTGCGCGATGAAGGCTTCCGGCACGCCGGAGAAGTCGGGCTTGTACTTCGCCGCGTACTCGTCGAGCGGCTTGAGCACGCCCGCGCTCGCCGCGTCGGGCTGGGTGTAGGGGAAGTCGTTGAACATGTCGAAGGCGCCGGTCTTGGCGACCGCCTCGCCCATCACCTTGCTCGGGATGTCGGTGTAGCCGAGCGGCTCGGCCTTGATCGCGACCCCGGTCAGCCCCTGCCACTCCTTCGCGAAGTCGGGGAAGGAGTTGCGGTAGAGCGAGTTCAAGAGAATGTCGAGCGTCGGGTTCTTCAGCCCCTTGGCCTTGACGTAGGCCTTGGCGCCGTCGATGGCGCGCTGCGCCACCGGCCCGTACTCGGCCGCGGTCGCGGCGCCGGCCGCCAGCAGCAGCCCGGCGGCGCACGCGGCCGCGAGCGGCGCGCGCACTGTTGCACGGTCAATTCGCATGATCGTATTCCCCCTTCGGTTGTCGGAACGGGCTTCGGCCCCTGTTCTTGTTCTTCCGATTGTCGGCGGTGCGGCCGATGGTTGTCAAACATGAGAAATGTGCGCTGTGGTGATTTTTGGCTGTCGCCGGTTCGATTTTGGCGGTTGAATATCGTCCGGCCCGCTTCCCCACCGGGCAGGATACGGGCTTCCGGGGCCTGACAAATACGATTACCGGAAGATTGTCTGGCGTGCGGGCGTGGCTTCCCCTCTGCCGTCGGGCGGCGGGATCGGGCAGGATTGTCGGGAGGCAGACGAGCGGTCAGCCGGTGTCGAGATACGGCACGGCGCCGACCAGGGAGCGCATGCGCTCGGGGCGGCCGGCGCGGGCCTGGGCGAGAGCCATCGCCATCATCACCGCCAGGGCGAGGCCGAGGCGGGTCTTCATCTTGGCGCGGCCTCGGATGTAGTGGGTCTCGAAGTTGAAGCTGTTGTCGAGGCGGCTGTTGATCCGCTCCATGGCCGAGCGGCGGTTGTAGCCGCGCCGCCATGACGGACTGCCCCAGGGCGTGGGGGTGAAGATGCGCCGGTCGTGGCTGTCGAGGTCGATGCGCAGGATGCGGCCATAGTCTCCGGGCTTGACCCCGCCGGCCCGGTGGCAGGCCCGGCTGCCGGCGCAGGCGAAGCCGAAGGCGGCTGCCGGGCAGCGGTATTTGAGCGTGCCGCAGCGGCCCCGATCAGCCTCGAACCCCTGAAACGCCATAGCGCGGACCTCGCCGGTCCCGGGACAGACGCAGGACACCCGGCCGCGCTCGTCGTGAACGATGACATCGGCGCGGTCGGGGAACAGCGGCCGCGTGATCGGCTGCGCCGGATCGTATCTCGGCTCCTGCTTCTCCACCCGCCACATCAGCCGTGTATCGATCAGCGGGCGGGCGGTCCACCGGTCCCACAGCCGCGCCTTCAGGCGGGCATCGTCGAGACCGCGGTCGGCGCTGAAGTCGGCGCAGCGCCCGGCGATCTCCGGCGCCCTTGCGAACAGCTCCTCCAGCATCCCGGACAGCACCTTGGGTTCCGAGGCCGAAGCGCGCGTCACCTCGAAGGCCACCGGAACCTCGTAATCGGTGTCGGCGATCAGGTGCAGCCCGTAGCCGAACCACGACTTCACCTTCTTCCACACCGCGCCGGTCCTGGCGTCCACCCCGCCCGTCTCGTGCTTGCCCCAGTCGGCGTCGGGGTCCGAGGTCTTGTCCTCGTCCTTGCCGACCCGGCCCGTCGAGTGGCTCGCGATCGCCTTGCCGTCGTAGCCGAGATGACGCCCGAAGTCCGGCAACGCGGCGAACAGCGCGGCGCGCAGGCTCTCGATCATGGCGGACACCAGCCCCTGCTCGTCCTCAAGCTGCACAACACGCCCCAGAAACCGCGAGAAGTTCCAGTGGCTCGGCGCCGTCGAACGAACCCGCGCCGGGCGCGTTACCGCATGCCCGTCGTGAAGCACCGTCACCGGCCCGCTCTGATACGGCAGAGGGTCGAACCCGCAGATCTCCAGCAACGCCGGGTTGCGCCCCAGCTCCCGCAACAGCGACTGCATCGAGGCGTGTTGCAACACCACCCCCGCGATCAGCGCCCGCCACATCGCCCGCACCGGGTAGTCGTTACGGCCCCGACCGCGACACACTTCAAGCGCCGTCACGATCTCCTCGTCGGGAAGCACCGCCAGAACCAGGCGCAGCCGTTCAAGGTCCGGCAGGACTTCGACATCGCGCCACGAAAAGGGTAGCTTCGCCGCCGTCGCCATCGCTGTTCTCCCGACCAGGGGTGGTGGTGGAACAAGGGCCCCAGGGCCCGATGGCGACACCTTCTATCTCATGCGCACGATCAGGGCGCGCGAGGCCGCCGCAGGAAAACCTCGCTGCCAAGACGCCGCGACCAGCGGCGTGGGGTGAAAATCGCCAAAACGACCGCCGCAGCGAAACTGAAACCCCGGATATCAACGACCACCACGGGGTATCAAAAATCTCGCACCTCCGTGAACGCCTTGTAAATCAACCCGTCCCCGACAGCGCAAACGCCTCAACATGCCGGCCGGCCGGGGCGCCGGGCTCAGCGCAGCCCGCGCTGCTTCCGGATCGTGTCCCAGGCCGCGTTGATCGCCGCCATGCGCTCGGTGGCGATCTGGACGAAGTCTTCCGGCATTCCCTGCGCGGTCAGCCGGTCGGGGTGGTTCTCCCGGGTGAGCTTGAGCCACGCCGCGCGCACCGTCTCGTCGTCGGCGTCGTGGTCGACGCCCAGCACGGCATAGGGGTCGGACCCGGTCTCGCCCCCGTGGTTCGCCCGGATCCGCCGGAAGGTGGTCTCGTCGAAGCCGAAGATCCCGGCGACCCGCTCCAGATAGTCGAGTTCGGCCGGATGGAGCACGCCGTCGGCGTTGGCGATGTAGAACAGCGCGTCGAGCAGCTCTTCCAGTACCGCCGGGTTGGCGGCGAACATCGTCGCGACCTGGCGGGCGTAGGGCTCGAAGCCGCGCGCGTCCTTGCGCGCCTGGTCGAACACACGCCCGACATTCTTCATCTCCTCGGGCGGCACGTGGAAGATGCGGCGGAAGGCGGCGATCTCGTCGCGCGTCACCCTGCCGTCGGCCTTGGCCATCTTGGCGCAGAGCGCGATCACCGCGATGGTGAAGGCGATCTCGCGGGTGGCGGCCCGCCCGTCGCCCCCGTCCGGGGACGCGCGCATCCGGTCGACGGCGTGCCCCGCCACCGCGCCGAGCAGCGCGCCGATCGGCCCGCCGAGCGCGAACCCGGCGGCCCCGCCGATGATCTTCCCCCAGATGCCGGCCATCGGGCTCCCCTCTGCGCGGCAATCTAGCACCGGGCGGACCTCTACGGAATCGCATCGCCCGGGGCCAAAGTTGCCGGATTACCAAATTTTGGTATACTCGGCGAAAGGAGTTGTCCGATGCCGCGCAACACTTCGGTTTCCCTCGGCGACCACTTCGCCGGTTTCATCGACGAACGCATTGCGTCGGGACGGTACAACTCGGCCAGCGACGTGGTGCGGGCGGGATTGCGCCTGCTGGAAGAGCACGAGGCCAGGGTGGAAGCCCTGCGCGAGGCCCTGATCGAGGGCGAACGATCGGGTCCCGCTGAACCGTTCGATTTCGAGGCGTTCATCGCGGGCAGGAAATCCGGCTGAGCCGAATGCCGGGCTATGCCCTCTCGCCCGCCGCCCGGGCCGATCTCGAAAACATCTGGGAATACATGATCGACCGGTGGGGCGAGGCGCAGGCCGAGCGCTACACGCGGGACATCCAGGCGGCCTGCCAAGCGCTGGGCGACGGCACGCAGACCGGTCGATCGGCCGAGGACATTCGCGCCGGATACCGGAAGCTCGCCGTCGGTTCGCACATGATCTATTTCCGCGAGCGCGCGAACACGGTGGAAATCGTCCGTATCCTCCACGGGCGGATGGACGTCTCGCGGCGGATCTAGTGTCCCGTTCCCTTCAGATTGAACCGCCCCTCGTCATGCCTGGGCCCCCTCCGTCGTGCCCGGACTTGTTCCGGGCATCCATGTCTTGCGGCATCGCGCCGTGAGCGGGGACAAGCGAGCCGGACGACCCACGTGGGTGTCCGGAACAAGTCGGGGCATGACGGCGTAGAGGAGAAGCTGGCGCGATCACCGCGATGGTGAAGGCGATCTCGCGGGTGGCGGCCCGCTGAGCGCGAACCCGGGCGCGCCGTGGCGGAATCGGAACGATCCGGGGCGCCCGATGCGGGAATGCAAGAGCATGCTTGATTTCGTCCCGCAAGAAAGCAAAGTAACGTTGCTTCGGTTAATCAGCGCGTCCGGCCGGCGCGCAAGGGAGGATTTCGGTCATGGGCGCCGCATCCGCGCCTCCGCCGCTCAACGGCGATGCGATACGCAATGTCGGACAGCTGTTGCCGTGGCTGGACCGCCTGCCCGACTCACCCGACGTAACGCGGTTTACTCCCGGCGGCTATACGGACACCCGGGATCGCGAGACCCGCGAGGCGGTGTCTGTCCTGGAACGCCATCTTCACAAACGTCACGATTCGGTAAACGGCGCCTTCTCCGCGATGACGGACAAGCTGTGGACCGAGGTGGAGTCGGCCACGCCCGGCACGGTGCTGGACCCGGAAGGATTTGGCGTTCAAGCGCTTGAGGAGGCGGAGGAATATTTCCGTTCCGAATGCGGCGAGCTTCGCGAGCTTCGAAAGGCGCTGGACGGATCGGGAGTGCGATCGGCTTACGGCGCGAGCGTATTCGACGCGTTGGAACGTCTCGATCGCCTTTTCTTCGACATCGTGCGGTGGTGCCAGGAAATCCGCTGGCTCGTGATGATCCACGACGGGGTCGCATCGCCAGTCTCGGGCAAGACCTACAAGAGCGGTGCCGAACTGGTATCTTCGCTGACCGATTCCTGACCCGGTGAACGCTTCCGCCCCGCAGATTCGGGCATTCGAAGAACCGACCGGACCCTTCCGACAACAGGTCAAGCGGCTGCCGCCCCGGATGAAGCGGGAGTTAGCGAAAGTCATCGACGAACTGCTGGCCGGCACGCCGCCGCCGGGTAGGCGATACGAGAAATTGAGAACCGGCAGGAACCTTCACTCGGTCCGGCTCAACCGCAACTACCGCTTCGTTTTCCTGGTGCTCGAAAACGGAAATGCGGTGCCCGTCGCCGTCGGGCCGCAAGACGAGGCCTATCGCGTCGTGTGACGCGCCTTCGCCGCCCCGGACAAGCGCTTCCGCGCCGCGCGGGCGGCGGCTATCCTGACCGGGCACTGAACGGAGCCTCGCGGCCTTGAGCGACACCATCGACACCATCGCCGATCCGGCGGCGCTTCGCCGGCTGTGCCGCGACGGGCTCTATAGCGGGCCGACCTCGGGCCACGCGGGGGGGTACGTCCAGGCCAACATGGTGATCCTGCCGGCGGCCGAGGCGGAGGACTTCGCCGCCTATTGCGAGCGCAACCCGCGCCCCTGCCCGGTGCTGGAGATTCTCGACCGGGGCGATCCGGTGCCGCGCCGGACCGCGCCGGGCGCCGACATCCGCACCGACCTGCCGCGCTACCGCGTGTTCCGCAATGGCGACTGCACCGCCGAGCCGACCGAGATCGCCGATCTCTGGCGCGACGACCTGGTGACGTTCCTGCTCGGCTGCTCGTTCATCGCCGAGGCGGCGCTGCAGGGCGCGGGCCTCGAAATCCGCCACATCGCCGAGACCGGCTACGTCCCGATGTACCGCACCGGCCGCGCGACCGTTCCGGCCGGCGCCTTCGAGGGCCCGATGGTGGTCTCGATGCGCCCCTTCACGCCGGCGGACGCCGACCGGGCGGAGGCGATCACCGCCCGCTACCCGATGGCGCACGGGGGCCCGGTCCACCGCGGCGATCCGGCGGCGATCGGCATCCGCGACATCGCCGAGCCCGAATACGGCAGGCCGGTGACCATCGACGACGACCAGATCCCGGTCTTCTGGGCCTGCGGGGTGACGCCGCAGGAGGCGATCCTCAACGCGCGGCCCTCGCTCGCGATCACCCACATGCCGGGCTGCATGTTCGTGGGCGACCGGACCGCGGAATCGACCCGGGTCTGACGGGAGAACCCCCATGGCCACGACGCTCGCCATCGACAGCCTCGCGGACCGGCTCCGCGAACGCCTCGGAGAGCGCGTCTCGACCTCGCCGGTGGTGCGCGAGGGGCACGGGCGCGACGAATCGCACCACCGGCCCTACCCGCCCGACATCGTCGTGTTCCCCGAGTCGGTCGACGAGGTCGTCGCCGTCGTCGGGCTCTGCCGCGAGCACGACACGCCGATGATCCCGTTCGGCGTCGGCACCTCGCTCGAGGGCCATGTCGCCGCGCTCCAGGGCGGGGTCTCGATCGACATGTCGCGGATGAACCGGGTGCTCGAGGTCAACGCCGCCGACCTCGACGTCCGGGTCGAGCCGGGGGTGACCCGCAAGCAGCTCAACGCGCATCTCCGCGACACCGGCCTGTTCTTCCCGATCGACCCCGGGGCCGACGCGACCATCGGCGGCATGACCGCGACGCGCGCCTCGGGGACCAACGCGGTGCGCTACGGCACGATGCGCGACAACGTGCTGGGGCTCACCGTCGTGCTCGCCGACGGGCGGACGATCCGCACCGGCACGCGGGCGCGCAAGTCCTCGGCCGGCTACGACCTGACGCGGCTCTTCGTCGGCTCGGAAGGGACGCTCGGCGTGATCGTCGAGGTGACGCTGCGCCTTTCCGGCATCCCGGAGGCTGTCTCGGCGGCGGTCTGCGCCTTCCCGGGCGTCGACGATGCGGTCGAGACCTGCATCGCGATCATCCAGTCGGGCGTGCCGGTGGCGCGCATCGAGTTCGCCGACGAGGTCCAGATCGCCGCCATCAACCGCTGGTCGAAAACCGACCTGCCCGAACGGCCGGTCCTGTTCTTCGAGTTCCACGGCAGCGAATCCTCGGTCGCCGAGCAGGCGGAGACCGCCGAGGCCATCGCCGCCGACAACGGCGGCACCGGGTTCCAATGGTCCGCCCGGCAGGAGGACCGGAACGCGCTCTGGCAGGCGCGCCACGACGCGCATTACGCCAACATGGCGCTCCGCCCGGGCCGCCGCGCCTGGCCCACCGACGTCTGCGTGCCGATCTCCCGGCTTGCCGAGTGCATCGCCGAGACCCGCCGCGACATCGCCGCGACCGACCTGCTCGCGCCCATCGTCGGCCATGTCGGGGACGGCAATTTCCACATCGATTTCGTGCTCGATCCCGACGACGAGGCCGAGCTCGCGGCGGCGACCGGGGTCAACGAGCGTCTGATCGCCCGCGCGCTCGCCATGGGCGGCACCTGCACCGGCGAGCACGGCGTCGGCTACGGCAAGAAGAAGTACCTCGCCGCCGAGCACGGCGAAGGGGTCTCGGTGATGCGCGCGATCAAGCAGGCGCTCGACCCCGCCAACCTGATGAACCCGGGAAAGATCGTCGATCCGCCGCCGGCGGGTTGAGACGACGCGGCGACGGCGCGCGGTCCCTCGATACGGCGCTGGCGCGCCTACTCGGGATGAGGGCTGCTCAGAGAGTTGCCCTCACCCTGAGTAGCGGCGAAGCCGCGTATCGAAGGGCGGGCGGCAAACTCCATCCGTCATATCGATCGAAGCCGCGCGGAGCGCAGCGGAGCAGCCCGCCCTGAGCGAAGCCGAAGGGGAGATATCTGTCACGCGCAGAGCCATGGAATCGGTGATGACAGATTTCTGGGGGCTATATACTCCGTTACCCAAAGGTAACTGGTGCAATCATTGCCCGCCGTGCGGCGCGGTTCAGTCTCTGGCTCTGACTCCAGCAGGCGCGGGGCCTTTAGCTCCCTACGGCCTCGGCTCGTGGAGCCGTCTGTGAAATGGGGCCGGTTCCGTAGAACGGATCAACGGCTTAACCTGATGTATTCGCCAAGGTCTGAGGACAAGGTGGCGGACGTGGCGTAACCCGTTGGTTTCGGGTAGAAATTCGTTTCCGAGCGAAATTCCCCCGAAGCAACGAAAGCGCCACGCCGCCATGACCGAAGATACCCTTCTCCCGTTCGATCTTCCAGCCGTAAGCCGCAAGAAGGTGACCGCCGATTTCGCCGGCGGTTCGATCTCGTCGGACGGCGGGCTTGTGCTGCTGCGCGGGGCCGAGCGCCGGCTTCGTCTGGCCGAGACGCTGGCCGGCTGCATCCGGGAGTGGCGCGACCCGGCGCGGACGGTCCACACGCTGCCTGCGATGCTGCGGTTCTGCATGTTCGCGATCGCCTGCGGCTACGAGGACGCCGACGCCCTTCGACAAGCTCAGGAGCGACACGCTGCGCGCCGATCCGCTGTTCAAGCTGGCGGTGGGCCGGGCGCCGGAGAGCGGCCGCGATCTCTGTTCGCAACCGACCATGAGCCGGCTCGAGAACGCGCCTTCGCGCAGCGAGGTGGGGCGCCTGACGGCCGCGCTGGTCGACATCTTCTGCCGTTCCTTCGATGCCCCGCCGGCGGCGATCACGCTCGACATCGACGAGACCTGCGACGCGGTGCACGGCCATCAGCAGCTGTCGCTGTTCCACGGCTTCTACGACACCCGGTGCTTCCTCCCGGTCCACGTCTACCATGTCGAGAGCGGCAAGCCGGTGGCGGTTCTCCTGCGCCCCGGCAAGACGCCCTCCGGGGTCGAGGTCCGCACCATGCTCAGGCACCTGACGCGGCACATCCGCCGGCACTGGCCGCGCACCCGGCTCACCTTCCGGGGCGACAGCCATTACGGCCGGACCGAGGCGATGGCGTGGTGCGAGGACAACGGCGTCGACTACATCTTCGGCCTGGCGGGGAACGCGGTGCTGCACGCCCTCGCCGACGAGACCGCCGACGATGTCGAGCTGCGCCACGCCGAGACCGGCGCCGACAAGGTCCGCGGCTTCGCCAGCTTCGATTACGCCGCCGGCTCGTGCGACCGCGAGCGCCGCGTGGTCGCCCGGCTCGAGGCCACGGCCCGCGGCTTCGACGCGCGCTACATCGTCACCTCGCTCACCGGCGAGCCGCGCCATCTCTACGAAGGGGTGTATTGCGCGCGGGGACAGGCGGAAAATCTGATAAAGCAGCACAAGTCCCAGCTCGCCTCCGACCGCACCTCCTGCCAGAGCCCGCTCGCCAACCAGTTCCGCCGGGTGCTCCACACCGCCGCCTACTGGCTGATGCTCGCGCTCCGCGACGCCGTGCCGCGCAGGATGGATCTCGCCTGGGCCGAGTTCGCCACCATCCGCCGGAGGCTGCTCAAGATCGGCGCCCGGGTGGTGGAGAAGGCCGCCCGCGTCCGCATCCACCTCGCCTCGGCCTGCCCCGACGCCGCCCTGTTCCGCCTCTTGGCGGGCCGGTTCGCGACCTCCGGACCCTGACCGCCGGGGCGGCGTGCCCCGCGAACCCGAGCCCGTTCAACCCTCAACCCCGAGTTCAAAAACGCCAAATCCCGGCACCGTAAAGGCGCCGAACACAAGCCCCTGCGCACTGGAAAACCGACCAATTTAATCGAACTGTCACGAATAGATGCGGTTAGCTCGTAAGCAATTCCTATATGCTCTCATAAACTGATCGCCTATTTGCTTTCTTTGATTGAGTAGGGCGACAATTTCGGGTCTATCCAATTCCGAATCAAGGCATCTGTCAAATAACAGCGTTTCCGATTTATCGCCTCCGCAAAATTTACACACTTTATCATATTGAAGTCCAAGTTTTGTCTCGCATACACTAACACTTTCATCAACTAATTTCGAAGACATATTCACTTGTTCCAGTGCTTGTTCTTGGAAGTGTTTACAGACTTGTTTTGCGTGTTGACGTTGAGCCTCAACCGATCCACTTGACAACGTCATCATCGCAACAACGATTGCCGTCAGCAATGCCGTTTTCTTTGTCATCGTATTTCTCCAAAGTGTCAATTTTATTCGAGCAATCCTTTTGTTAGTTCAAATTTGCAATTGTTTTTCGCCGCTACCTCTAAAATGGAAGGTAGGATTGTTCTTTTGGCAGAAGCCAAATCTTTTGCGCTAATCAACCTAACCGCTAAAATAGCGGTGGCATTGTCTTGGATTCGACATTCTTGATTTTTAGTGGCGGTGGTAAGCTGTTTGAATTGCGAAGTTAGCTCGGATGGTATTGTTGCGAGCAAAAGCATTTCTTTTTCTGTGTGTGCCTTTACCGGACCATTCCAAGCCATAGCAAGAACGACTACAAAAGCCACCAGCGAGGATTTGATAGCGTGATACATTGCGAGTCTCCATAGGTTCAGGTTCCTTCCTGACTGCTACACGGAAGCCAATGGGGATAGACCCTGACAAAGCAGCGCCAAACCGGCCCGATGGTGTCGGGCCGTGTGAACGACACAAAAGGCTTTGTGAAGTCCTGCCTATTCGCCAAGCGGGGGGAGCTACCCCCTGCCGGGTCTAGGGCTGTTCTATTCAGCAGGCGACGATCGTGTCCCGAGCCGTGGTGTAAGAGCCTGGCGGCCGTCGCGGTATCCGGCGGGTAGGGCCGGTAGGCTCAGGCTGCCACGGCGGGCAGCTTGACGGTTGCATTGTCGCTCACGGGAGCGATTGATTCCAGCGTCATGTATCTGGCCCTCTGGACGGCCCATTCGTCGTTCTGCTCGAGCAGGATGGCGCCGATCAGCCGTGTTATGGCGTCCTCGTTGGGGAAGATGCCGACGGTGTTGGTACGCCGCTTGATCTCGCCATGGAGTCGTTCGAGCGGGTTTGTCGAGTGCAGCTTGGGGCGATGCGCGGCCGGGAAGGTCATGTAGGCGAGAACGTCGTGCTCGGCCTCGTCCATGAGAGCGGCGAGCTTCGGCGCCTTGGCCCTGAGCTGGTCGGCGACCTGGCGCCACTGGGCGGAGGCGCTGTCTGCATCCTCCTGGGCGAAGGCGGTGGTGACGAAGGCGGACACGACGCGCCGGCCCTGCTTGCCGGCATGGGCGAGCAGGGTGCGCATGAAGTGGACGCGGCAGCGCTGCCATGTGGCGCCGAGGACGCGCGTTGCAGCCGCCTTCAGGCCCTTGTGGTCATCGGAGACGACCAGCTTGACGCCGCGCAGGCCGCGGCGGGCCAGGGAGCGCAGGAAGGAGGTCCAGAAGGTCTCGGCCTCGGACGCGCCGATCGCCATGCCGAGCACCTCGCGGCGGCCCTGGTCGTTGACCGCCACCGCGATCGTGACCGCGACCGAGACGACGCGCCCGGCCTCGCGCATCTTCACATAGGTCGCGTCCAGCCACAGATACGGCCAGTCGCCCTCCAGCGGGCGGTCGAGGAAGTCGCGGATCTTGCCGTCGATCTCACCGCACAGCCGCGACACCTGGCTCTTCGAGATGCCCGACATGCCCATGGCCTGCACCAGGTCGTCCACCGAGCGGGTCGACACGCCCTTGATGTAGGCCTCCTGGATCACCGCCGTCAGCGCCTTCTCCGCCATGCGACGCGGCTCCAGGAAGCCCGGGAAGTAGCTCCCCTTGCGCAGCTTCGGGATCTTCAGCTCCACCGTGCCCGCGCGCGTCTCCCAGACCCGGTCCCGGTAGCCGTTGCGATGGGTGAGCCGGTCCGGCGAACGCTCGCCGTGTGCGGCTCCCGCAAGGCCCTCCACCTCAAGCGCCATCAAACGCTCGGCCGTGAACCCGATCATCTCGCGAAGCAGATCGGCGTCCGAACTCTTCTCCAAAAGCGCCTGCAGGGTCATCATGTCCTTGGTGGTCATCGTGGTACTCCTCCGGTCGGATGGACTGTAGAAGCCCAACCCTAACCGGCACCGCGATGGCCATCCGCTATGGATAAGTGGCCCGCCGCCGCCAGACACCACACGGTCGCGGCGGCGGGCCACTTACCCACAGCTACCGATGCTGGCTCCTGCTCCTACACCACACCACGCCTGGGGGCACGACCAAGGGTCGGATAGAGCGCCGACTTGTAGAATGCGCCGAAGTAGCCGATCCACCCTGCAATTTCGCGATGAAACATGCGGGCAAGGTCAAGCAGTGCCTTGTCGCTACGCCGTTGCAAACGCCACTGTCGCACGCGGCGCCGAAACGCCTTGAGCGCAGTCGGGCTGGCAGCCGGAAGGAACGAGACCCCGAACAACCCGCCGCGCCACGCCGCGAACCTTGGCTGGAAACGGTAGCCCAGGAAGTCGAACGCGACCGTCGGGTAGTCCGCCTTGCGGTTGGTATCCTTGCAGTAGACCACCTTGGTCTTCTGCGGATGGACCTCCAGGCCGCACTCGGCCAATCGGTCCGCAACCCGCCGCCAGAGGGTCTTTGCCGCCTCCTCCGTTCGACAATGGCAGATTATATCGTCCGCATACCGTTCGAACGGAACATGCGGCATCGACCTTTTCATCCATTGATCGAACGCATAGTGCAGGAACAGGTTGGACAATACTGGCGAAATTACCCCGCCCTGTGGCGTGCCCCTGTCCCGTGCGACAACGGTGCCGTCCTCCTCGATCACGGGAGCCTTCAACCAGCGCTCGACATAGAGCAGCACCCACCGGCAGTCCGTATGGTGACGAACGGCCTTCAGCAGCAACTCGTGGTCGATGTTGTCGAAGAACCCCTTGATGTCCATGTCCAGCACCCAGTCGTAGCGCCAGCATCGCCGACGCGCTGTCCGGATGGCGTCAATGGCGGATCGCTTCGGCCGATATCCGTATGAGTCCTCATGGAAAATCGGTTCCAACAAGGGCTCCAGATGTCGGCGAACAACCTCCTGAGCGATGCGGTCCGTGACCGTCGGTATGCCCAACGGGCGCTTCCCGCCGCCCTCCTTGGGGATGTTCACCCTGCGAACCGGAGGCGGCATATAGCTGCCTGAGGACATGCGATTCCAGAGCTTGTAGAGTTCCGGACCAAGCCGTTCCTCCAGACTCTCGACCGTCTGCCCATCTACTCCAGCCGCTCCCCGGTTTGCCTTCACATGCTTGAAGGCTTCCCAGACTTCCCTCTTTGCTATCGGGAACGGCTTTGCCCCTGTCATCCGGCTCCTCCTGTCACCAGTTGGCCGACGGCAGCGGCTGAACACCACAGCCCCTTCGGTCCAGCGCCATTACAGCGCCTTCATCCCTACTACGGGCTGTTCTGCCCCTGTGCCCCGCATCGGTACTCTGAGCCTTCCGGGGGCTGCCCGGTTGGCCGTCTCCCTTGGCATCGGGACGACAGGTTCTCCTGTTCCGCAAGAAAGCCTGTTCCGGGTTCACGCCGCCTTCGAGCCGGATGCCGCGTGGGCCGGACTCCAGGACTCCGCCCATGCTTGTCCCGGAGTGACCACCACCCCCGGTTCTGACATCGACCATACGCTTTCGGCAGTTCATCGGCGGTTCGCTTTCGCTCGTCTCCCCGGACCTCACCTGACGAGATCGTCGTCCCGCCGTTTCCACGACGCTCACCACCATCGCTCTTTACGACAGCAGCTCGTGGTGGTTTGAGACCGACGCCTGATCGTCGACCCCGAGGGGCCTACCCTCATCTCTCTTGCAGTTGCGCACCTCCTTTCATGGCGGTGCTTCAGGACACACGGTGATCGCAATACTTCGAGACCAGCACATGCGCCAGAAGGCCGGGGCCCGGTCGGCCGCGCTCGATCGGTCGCGGCGGCAGCGGCGCCTGGTGGAACTTCTCGCAGCCGCCGCAGGCCAGGCGCGGACGGACGATGCGCTTCACCACGAAGCGGCCGGGGATGTACTCCAGCTCCTCCGTCACATCCTCGCCGAGCCGCTTGAGACGGCCGCCGCAGTCCGCGCAGCGCTCGCCCGGCGCGAGAACCGTCTCCTCGCGCGGCAGGTGGTCCGGCAGGGGACGGCGCTTCGGCTGCTTCTTCGTGGCGGGCGTCGGCTCGGTCGGCGCCTCGGCCGCCCGCGCGATCTCCTCGTCCTCCAGCCCGAGCTCAAGCTGGTCGAGGGCCTCCGAGGTGACGCCGAAGCGCTGCCGCCGCAGACCCGCAAGCTGGTGCCTGAGCTTCTCGATCAACAGATCGCGGTTGCGCAGCTCGGCGTCCCGTGCCGCCAGTTCGGCCCGCGAGGCCAGCACCATCGCCTTCAACGCGGCGATGTCGTCGGGCAGGGAATGGGCCGCTTCGAGCATGGCCGCATCCTACCCGAAGGGGCCGACAAAGGGAAGCCCGAATGACAGTCAACCCATTGTTTATAAACGGTGAATCAGCCCGCGGCCAGCGGTCTCCAGGTGCGAACCGGCGCCCGCCAGTCGATCCCCTCAAGCAGCATCGACAGCTGCGCCGGCGTCACCGACACCTTCCCTTCCGATGCCGACGGCCACACGAAGCGGCCGCGCTCCAGACGCTTCGAGAACAGGCACGCACCCTGGCCGTCCCACCAGATCATCTTGATCAGGTCGCCCCGGCGGCCGCGGTAGATGAAGAGATGGCCGCAATGCGGATCCGCCTTCAATACCCGCTCCGCCTGCGCCGCGAGACCGGGGAACCCCTTGCGCATGTCGGTCACGCCGCAGGCCAGCCATACCCGGGTCGAGGAGGGAACCGGGATCATCCGCCAAGCGCCCGCACCACCCGGCACAGCGCGTCCGCGTCGAACGACCCGAACGCGCTCACCCGGTGGCCGTTCGACAACGCGATCTCGATCCGACCGTCCGATGCCGCGGCCGGCTCCAACGGCGGCGCATCGGGCACCACCTCCACCGGCAGGAAGGACGGCGCCTCCCCGGCATCGGCCGCCGGCCTGTAACGGGGATCGCGCCGCCAGGTGAAGATCAGGTTGGCGTTGACGTCATAGCGGCGCGCCACAACCGACACCGAGACACCGGGAGCGTAGCGGTCGTGCCCCCAGGCGTGGTGTAGGAGCAGGAGCCAGCATCGGTAGCTGTGGGTAAGTGGCCCGCCGCCGCGACCGTGTGGCGTCTGGCGGCGGCGGGCCACTTATCCATAGCGGATGGCCATCGCGGTGCCGGTTAGGGTTGGGCTTCTACAGTCCATCCGACCGGAGGAGTACCACGATGACCACCAAGGACATGATGACCCTGCAGGCGCTTTTGGAGAAGAGTTCGGACGCCGATCTGCTTCGCGAGATGATCGGGTTCACGGCCGAGCGTTTGATGGCGCTTGAGGTGGAGGGCCTTGCGGGAGCCGCACACGGCGAGCGTTCGCCGGACCGGCTCACCCATCGCAACGGCTACCGGGACCGGGTCTGGGAGACGCGCGCGGGCACGGTGGAGCTGAAGATCCCGAAGCTGCGCAAGGGGAGCTACTTCCCGGGCTTCCTGGAGCCGCGTCGCATGGCGGAGAAGGCGCTGACGGCGGTGATCCAGGAGGCCTACATCAAGGGCGTGTCGACCCGCTCGGTGGACGACCTGGTGCAGGCCATGGGCATGTCGGGCATCTCGAAGAGCCAGGTGTCGCGGCTGTGCGGTGAGATCGACGGCAAGATCCGCGACTTCCTCGACCGCCCGCTGGAGGGCGACTGGCCGTATCTGTGGCTGGACGCGACCTATGTGAAGATGCGCGAGGCCGGGCGCGTCGTCTCGGTCGCGGTCACGATCGCGGTGGCGGTCAACGACCAGGGCCGCCGCGAGGTGCTCGGCATGGCGATCGGCGCGTCCGAGGCCGAGACCTTCTGGACCTCCTTCCTGCGCTCCCTGGCCCGCCGCGGCCTGCGCGGCGTCAAGCTGGTCGTCTCCGATGACCACAAGGGCCTGAAGGCGGCTGCAACGCGCGTCCTCGGCGCCACATGGCAGCGCTGCCGCGTCCACTTCATGCGCACCCTGCTCGCCCATGCCGGCAAGCAGGGCCGGCGCGTCGTGTCCGCCTTCGTCACCACCGCCTTCGCCCAGGAGGATGCAGACAGCGCCTCCGCCCAGTGGCGCCAGGTCGCCGACCAGCTCAGGGCCAAGGCGCCGAAGCTCGCCGCTCTCATGGACGAGGCCGAGCACGACGTTCTCGCCTACATGACCTTCCCGGCCGCGCATCGCCCCAAGCTGCACTCGACAAACCCGCTCGAACGACTCCATGGCGAGATCAAGCGGCGTACCAACACCGTCGGCATCTTCCCCAACGAGGACGCCATAACACGGCTGATCGGCGCCATCCTGCTCGAGCAGAACGACGAATGGGCCGTCCAGAGGGCCAGATGAGGCGTTTGCGCTGTCGGGGACGGGTTGATTTACAAGGCGTTCACGGAGGTGCGAGATTTTTGATACCCCGTGGTGGTCGTTGATATCCGGGGTTTCAGTTTCGCTGCGGCGGTCGTTTTGGCGATTTTCACCCCACGCCGCTGGTCGCGGCGTCTTGGCAGCGAGGTTTTCCTGCGGCGGCCTCGCGCGCCCTGATCGTGCGCATGAGATAGAAGGTGTCGCCATCGGGCCCTGGGGCCCTTGTTCCACCACCACCCCTGGTCGGGAGAACAGCGATGGCGACGGCGGCGAAGCTACCCTTTTCGTGGCGCGATGTCGAAGTCCTGCCGGACCTTGAACGGCTGCGCCTGGTTCTGGCGGTGCTTCCCGACGAGGAGATCGTGACGGCGCTTGAAGTGTGTCGCGGTCGGGGCCGTAACGACTACCCGGTGCGGGCGATGTGGCGGGCGCTGATCGCGGGGGTGGTGTTGCAACACGCCTCGATGCAGTCGCTGTTGCGGGAGCTGGGGCGCAACCCGGCGTTGCTGGAGATCTGCGGGTTCGACCCTCTGCCGTATCAGAGCGGGCCGGTGACGGTGCTTCACGACGGGCATGCGGTAACGCGCCCGGCGCGGGTTCGTTCGACGGCGCCGAGCCACTGGAACTTCTCGCGGTTTCTGGGGCGTGTTGTGCAGCTTGAGGACGAGCAGGGGCTGGTGTCCGCCATGATCGAGAGCCTGCGCGCCGCGCTGTTCGCCGCGTTGCCGGACTTCGGGCGTCATCTCGGCTACGACGGCAAGGCGATCGCGAGCCACTCGACGGGCCGGGTCGGCAAGGACGAGGACAAGACCTCGGACCCCGACGCCGACTGGGGCAAGCACGAGACGGGCGGGGTGGACGCCAGGACCGGCGCGGTGTGGAAGAAGGTGAAGTCGTGGTTCGGCTACGGGCTGCACCTGATCGCCGACACCGATTACGAGGTTCCGGTGGCCTTCGAGGTGACGCGCGCTTCGGCCTCGGAACCCAAGGTGCTGTCCGGGATGCTGGAGGAGCTGTTCGCAAGGGCGCCGGAGATCGCCGGGCGCTGCGCCGACTTCAGCGCCGACCGCGGTCTCGACGATGCCCGCCTGAAGGCGCGGCTGTGGGACCGGTGGACCGCCCGCCCGCTGATCGATACACGGCTGATGTGGCGGGTGGAGAAGCAGGAGCCGAGATACGATCCGGCGCAGCCGATCACGCGGCCGCTGTTCCCCGACCGCGCCGATGTCATCGTTCACGACGAGCGCGGCCGGGTGTCCTGCGTCTGTCCCGGGACCGGCGAGGTCCGCGCTATGGCGTTTCAGGGGTTCGAGGCTGATCGGGGCCGCTGCGGCACGCTCAAATACCGCTGCCCGGCAGCCGCCTTCGGCTTCGCCTGCGCCGGCAGCCGGGCCTGCCACCGGGCCGGCGGGGTCAAGCCCGGAGACTATGGCCGCATCCTGCGCATCGACCTCGACAGCCACGACCGGCGCATCTTCACCCCCACGCCCTGGGGCAGTCCGTCATGGCGGCGCGGCTACAACCGCCGCTCGGCCATGGAGCGGATCAACAGCCGCCTCGACAACAGCTTCAACTTCGAGACCCACTACATCCGAGGCCGCGCCAAGATGAAGACCCGCCTCGGCCTCGCCCTGGCGGTGATGATGGCGATGGCTCTCGCCCAGGCCCCGCGCCGGCCGCCCCGAGCGCATGCGCTCCCTGGTCGGCGCCGTGCCGTATCTCGACACCGGCTGACCGCTCGTCTGCCTCCCGACAATCCTGCCCGATCCCGCCGCCCGACGGCAGAGGGGAAGCCACGCCCGCACGCCAGACAATCTTCCGGTAATCGTATTTGTCAGGCCCCGGAAGCCCGTATCCTGCCCGGTGGGGAAGCGGGCCGGACGATATTCAACCGCCAAAATCGAACCGGCGACAGCCAAAAATCACCACAGCGCACATTTCTCAGATACATGACGCTGGAATCGATCGCTCCCGTGAGCGACAATGCAACCGTCAAGCTGCCCGCCGTGGCAGCCTGAGCCTACCGGCCCTACCCGCCGGATACCGCGACGGCCGCCAGGCTCTTACACCACGGCTCGGGACACGATCGCCTGTACCAACGCCTTGCACCCGGTCCACCCCATCTAAACCGGACAGCAGTGGAACAAGTCCGGGCATGACGACTGGGAGGGAGGGGAGTGCCTGAGGACGCCCGTCCCGCCCTTGAAGAGGCGGCATCATCAAACCAAGTCAAACGAACCGGGTTCCTTGGTGAGTATCCGCCCAATGCGCACCGTCAACATCCGCGAGGCCAAGACGCACCTGTCGCGTCTCGTCTCGGCCGCGAGCAAGGGCGAGCCGTTCGTCATCGCTCGCGCGGGCAAGCCGCTCGTCAAGGTCGTCGCGCTCGACGCGCCGGAGGCGCTGCACCGGATCGGCTTTCTGGCGGGGCGGATCTCCGTACCGGACGATTTCGACAGCATGGGCGCGACGGAAATCCGCAACATGTTCCCGCGAGGTACGTGAAGGTCCGGCAGGCCGGCTCCTTCACTCCTCTCAGAGCGGGATGACGATCAGCGTGTCGATCACCTCGGAGTCGCAGACCGCCGTGCGTTCGGCGTAGCGCAGCTCGGCGGCGGCCTCGACCACGACGTCGAGGTAGCGACCGGTGCAGAACAGCGCCGTCTGCGCCATCTGCATCGTGCGGAAGACCGCGAAGTTGGTGCGGACGGTCCAGCGGCCGGGGCGGGCGGCGGTGACGGTCGGCGGGTCGATCAGGTGGCGGTAGCGATGCGGCTCGAACACGTTCGCCTCGCGCAGCGCCTTGATCCGGTCCTCCATCATGCCGTGCCCCTCGCACAGCATCAGCCCGACCGGCATGCCGGCGGCGTGGTTGGCCCGCGTGGCGATGCGGTAGACCCCGGTTTCGGTGAAGAAGCCCGGCCATTCCTCGAGCGCGTCCTCGTCGATCGCGTGCGCGTAGGCGCGGTTGAGCGCGTCGATCCGGCGGATCAGCGCCGGGTCGGCATCGGTCATGGCGGGCAGTGGCGGGGTCACGCGGTCCCTCCGTGGCGAACCCGCGCACTAAACCACCGAAACCGCGCCGCCGCAAAAGCTTGCCGGCTTGGGTATAGTCCGGGTTCGACGGAGGACGAACGAGGTGCCGATGTTCCTGCGCAACGCGTGGTATGTCGCGGCATGGAGCGGCGAGGTGACGGACGCGCCGCTCGCCCGCACGCTGCTGGACAAGCCGGTGGTGCTGTTCCGCATCGAAGACGGAACCCCGGTCGCGCTCGAGGACCGGTGCTGCCACCGGCAGCTGCCGCTCTCGATGGGCGAGGTCGTCGGCGACGGGATCCGGTGCGGCTATCACGGGCTACGCTTCGACGCCCATGGCCGCTGCATCCATGTCCCGGGCCAGAGCGCGATTCCGCCCGGGGCGGCGGTGCGGGCCTACCCGCTCGTCGAGCGCTGGGGCTGGGTGTGGATCTGGATGGGCGATCCGGCCCGCGCCGACGATTCCGCCATTCCCGACTGGTGGTTCATGGACCGCCCGGAATGGAAGGTGGTTCCCGGCAACGGCGGGCGGCCGATCCGCACGCGGGCCAATTACGAGCTCATCACCGACAATCTGCTCGACCTCAGCCATGTCGGCTACGTCCATCCCGACACCATCGGCAGCGACAACGTGGTGAATTTCCCGGTGCGGACCGAGCGCAAGGCCGACCGGGTCGTCATGACCCGGCTGATGCCCGATGTCGCGCCGCCGCCGTTTCACCGCATGGCCGGGAACTTCGAGGGCAACGTGGACCGCTGGATGATCGTCGAGGCGGCGCTGCCGGCCCTGATCGACATCGACGTGGGCAGCGCCGAGGTCGGCAGCGGCGCGCTGGAGGGCGACCGGCCGCAGGGAATCGCCTATCACGCGCTCAACGCGCCGACGCCCGAGACCGGGACCACCACCCACTTCTTCTATGCGCATGCCCGCTTCTTCAGGACCGGCAGCGCCGAGATGGACGAAATCTACCGCCGCGACTTCTACAAAATCTTCATGGAGGACGTGGCGATCGTCGAAGCGCAGCAGGCCGCGCTCGACCGGGCGCCCGCCGCGGAACGGATCGACATCAACGTCGATGCGCCCGGGCTCGCCATGCGCGCGCTTCTGCGCGAGCGCATCGCCGCCGAACCGACCGTTACGCCAACCCGCAACCGAAGGAGATCCGGATGAGCGCCGTCGTTCTGCTCGTGGAACTGAAGATGGAGGAGGGCAGGCGCGATGCCTTCGTCGCCCGCGTCCAGCGGCACCGCGGGCTCGTGCTGGAAAACGAGCCGGCCTGCCAGCGCTTCGACATCGTGGTGCCGGACGGCGCCGACGATGTCGTTCACCTCTACGAGGTCTATGACGACCAGGAAGCCGTCGATCACCACATGCAGACCGACTACATGGCCGCCTACCGCGCCGACACCGCGTCGATGGTGGCGGATCGGAAGATCGTGACGGCGGTGCTGACGAACGGGTGAGTCCAAGCGCGGGGATCAGAACCGCGCGGTTCTCCGGAAATCCCGCGGCGTCGCGCCGAATTGCGCCTTGAAGCCACGGTTGAACCAGGACAAGTCGGAAAAGCCGTTGCGGTAGGCGATCTCGGCGATCGGCGTCCGCGCCTGCTCCGGCGCCGCGAGCTCCGACGCGACCCGCTCCAGCCGGCGTCCGAGGACATGGCGGGAGAAGCTGTCGCCGGTCGGTTCCAGGAGCTTGTGCAGGTAGCGCTTCGAGATGCCGAACCGCGCCGCGACCGAGCCGACCGAAAGCCCGGGATCGTCGAGCCGGCTCTCGACATGCTCCAGCACCGCCGCCAGCAGCGCCGGGCGCGCGCTCCGCGGGTCGATGTCGCGACGCCGCGCCGAAGCCCCGGCGGAGAGCCGGATCAGGCTTTCCAGCAACAGCCGGCCCTCCCCGGCATCGACCGCATGGGCGCCCCGGTTGAGGGTCCGCGCGGCGGCGCCGATCAGCGGCCCGAGGAAGGGGTGGTCCGACACCCGGCGGATCGGCGGCGCCGAACCCCCGGGAAGCGCCTCCTCCACGAGGTCGCGCGGCAGCCAGAACGAGGCGACGCTCATGTCCGCGTCCGGCGGGTGGAAAATGCTGAACGGCAGGTCGCTCGCGAACAGCGCCACCTGGCCCGGCACGAGCCGCACCGAGCGGCCCCGCTGCTCGATCGTGCATTCGGATTCGAGCTGCAGGTTGAGGAAATAGCACTGCTCGGATGACCGGCCGATCTGCGCCCGGGTGCGGCGCACATGATGCGGCGTGCCGCTGACCCGGTTGACCGCGCCTTCGGCGAGCGGGATCGATTCGACCGTGGCGTCGAACGCGCCCGGGCGTTCGTACTCGGGCGAAAGGTCCATGAAGGCCTCGCACACCGCCTCGCGGAAATAGGCGTAGCGCTCGGGCTCGGCGACATCGGCGGTGCGCCAGACGCCGTATTGCCGCTTGCGCGCGGGGGATGTCTCGCCGGCCTCGCGGGCCATGGCCGTTCCCTCGAGTCCCGTTGCGGTGCGCTATGGACCGAGAACGCCGCACCGCCCCCACGATAGAACGGGTGGAGAACCGGCGGCAATTCCCTCTTTGCCCGGCGGTCCGTTTCGAAGGAGGCGAAGATGGCGACATTCGTGCTGATCCACGGCGCCTGGCACTACGGCGCGCTCTGGGAAGAGGTGGCGGGGCCGCTGCGCGCGGCCGGCCATGAGGTCCACACCCCGACGCTCGCCGGCAACGGCCCCGGCGAGGACGTCGACCGCACCGTCGGGCACGCCGATGCCGTGGCGTCGGCCGTCGACTACGTGCGCGGCGAGGATCTGAGCGATTTCGTGCTGCTCGGCCATTCCTATGGCGGCACGGTGATCTCCCGCATGGCCGAGGAGCTGCCCAACCGAATCCGGCGGCTGATCTACTGGAACGCCTTCGTGCTCGAGGACGGCGAGTCGATCGAGGGCGTCAGCCCGCCGCACTACAAGGGGCTGATGGACTCGATCGCGGAGTCGGGCGCCTACGGTCCCGGCGCGGTCAAGCTTCCCTTCCCAGTGTGGCGCGAGGCGTTCATGAACGACGCCGACCTCGCGCTTGCCGAAAAGACCTACGAGATGACCACGCCGCACCCGTTGCGGACGCTGACCGATCCGGTCCCGCTCAAGTCCTTCCCGGAGTTGCAGATCCCGCGGTCCTATCTCAACTGCACGGAGGACATCGCGATGCCGCCGGGCGACTTCGCCTGGTGCCCGCGTTTTCCGGCCCGGCTCGGGCTCTGCCGGCTGGTGCAGATGCCGGGCGGGCACGAGGCGTGTTTCACCAACCCGGGCCTGCTGGCCGAGAAGATCGTGGAGGCCGGGCGGGACTGAGCGGCGGCCGGTCTTGCGGCATCCGCGCCGGGCCGCTACTCAACGGAGCGAATAGCGGAGGATCCGCCATGACCGGCGCCATCGACTCCCGCCTCGCCGAGCTCGGCATCGAGCTGCCCGAGGCGCCCGCCCCGGCGGCCAACTACGTGCCCTGGGTGGGGACCGGCAACCTGGTGTTCATCGCCGGGCAGGTGCCGTTCCGGGACGGCGCGCTGAGCCATGTGGGCAAGCTGGGCGATGCGTTCACGGTCGAGGACGGCCGGGAATGCGCCCGCATCGTCGCGATCAACATCCTGGCCCAGCTGAGGGCGGCCTGCGGCGGCGATCTCGACCGGGTGAAGCGCTGCGTCAAGCTGGGCGGCTTCGTCAACGCGACGCCCGACTTCACCGACCAGCCGATGGTGATCAACGGCGCCAGCGACCTGATCGTGGAGGTCTTCGGCGAAGCCGGCAAGCACGCGCGCTTCGCGGTCGGCATGCCGTCGCTGCCGTTCGACGCAGCGGTGGAGATCGACGCGGTGTTCGAGATCGGGTAGGGGGCCGCGCTACTCGGCGGGGACGGTCTCCTTCGCCCTCGCCTCGCGCTCCTCCTTCTCCTTACGGAGTTTGCCGACCGGCTCGGTGGCCCAGCCGTGCTCGGAGATGTCGAAGACGACTCCGTTGATGTCCTTGTACTTCTCCTCCGCCTGGAGGCCCTCGTAGTCGCCTTCGAGCGTGTAGTAGTAGGACCCGCCGGCCTCCTCGATCTTCTTCGCCGTCGCCTCCGCGTCGTCCACCACGAAGCCGACATGGTGCATGCCGGCCCAGTCGGGGCCGTTGATCATTCCCTTCGTCCCTTCCGGGAAGTTGAGAAGCGCGACGTTCATCACCCCGTCCGACAGCATGATCACGTTGCCGAACGGCGTGTCGCCGCGGCAGACCCGCTCCATCTCGAACACGCTCTCGTAGAATTGCGCGGCCTTCTCAAGGTCCGGCACCTGAATCGCGACGTGGCGCAGCTTGGCCATCGATCCGCTCCCTGGTTGCGTGCGGCGATTTTGGCCCAGGCGGGGCCGCGCCGCAACGGGAAGCGCACTTGCCCGCGACCGCCCGCAGCCGTTATGCAACCGGACAACGGCGCGAGCGGAGGGACATCATGAAGATCGGCGTGACCATCGGCTATTCGGGCTCGAGCTTCTCGGTGCCGCCGGAAGAGCTCAAGGAGATCGAGAGCCTCGGCTACGATTCCGTCTGGACCTCGGAGGCCTACGGCTCCGACGCGCTGACGCCGGCAGCCTGGGCGCTCGCCCATACCGAACGCATCACCGTCGGGACGGCGATCATCCAGATGGGCGCGCGCACGCCGACGGCGGCGGCGATGGCGGCGATGACGCTCCAGGCGCTCTCGGGCGACCGTTTCGTGCTCGGCATCGGCCCGTCCGGGCCGCAGGTGATCGAGGGCTGGTACGGCGTCCCCTACGGCAAGCCGCTGACGCGGACCCGCGAGTACATCGAGATCATCCGCAAGATCCTCGCCCGCGAGGCGCCGCTGGAGCACGCCGGCGAGCACTACGCCATCCCCGCCGCGGGGCCCGGCACGACCGGGCTCGGCCGCCCGCTCAAGAGCATCCTGCATGCCAGGCCCGGCATGAAGATCTTCACCGGCGCCTTCACGCCTGCCGGCGTCCGCACCGCCGCCGAGGTCGCCGACGGGTTCTTCCCCGTCTTCATGAACCCCGAACGGTTCGACCTGTTCGAGGGGCCGCTGGAGGAGGGGTTTGCGGCGGCGGGCGGCGGCAAGAGCCTCGCCGGTTTCGAGATCGCGCCCTTCGTGCCGGTCCATGTCGGCGACGACCTCGACGCCTGCCGCATGGAGGTCAAGCAGCACCTCGCGCTCTATGTCGGAGGCATGGGCGCGCGCTCGAAGAACTTCTACAACGACTACGCTGCCCGGCTCGGCTACGAGGCAGCCGCGGCGGAGGTGCAGGACCTGTTCCTCGGCGGCAGGCGCAGGGAGGCGGCTGCGGCGATCCCCGATTCCTTCGTCGACGACATCGCGCTCGTCGGGCCGCGCGAGCGCATCCGCGAACGCCTCTCGGTGTGGAAGGAGGCGGCGGCGAAGGGCCATGTGTCGACCCTGATCGCCAACCGTTCGGACACGCAGGCGCTCCGCGTGCTCGCCGAAGAGGCGCTGTAGGGCGGCAACGATGGCGCTGACCGACGAGGACGTGCGCGAGATCCTCGATCTGATCGACAAGTCGGTGTTCGACTATTTCGAGATCGAGTATCGCGGCCTCAAGCTCACGGTGAGCAAGACCCCGGTCGCGGCGGCGCCCGTCCCGACCCCGGCAGCCGCGTCCGCGCCCCGCACCGAGCCCGCGCTGCGCAAGACCCGCGACATCCCGGACGGGCTCGCCACCATCCCGGCGCCGATGGTCGGCACCTTCTACCCCGCGCCCCAGCCCGGCGCGCCGCCCTTCGTGAGCCCGGGCGACCGGGTCGAGCCCGACACCACCGTCGGGCTGATCGAAGTGATGAAGGTCTTCACCGCGGTCACCGCCGGCGTCGCCGGCACGATCGAGGAGGCGCTCGCCGGCGAAGCCCAGGGCGTCGAGTACGGCGAGCCCCTGTTCCTGGTCCGTCCGGACGGGGGGTAGAGCGTGTTCGTCTTGCCTGGAACCGCCGACGCGGCCGGCGCCCGCCCTTCGATACGCGGCTTCGCCGCTACTCAGGGTGAGGGGTGGGCCGTGGCTGGCAAAGACTTTTCCTCATCCCGAGTAGGCGCGAAGCGCCGTATCGAGGGACGCCACGCCGCCCCCGTTTCGTCCGCAACGAGTAGGCCATAGCCGATGGCGGCGATCCGCTTCGTCGACACCACGATCCGCGACGGGCATCTGAGCCTGTGGGCGTCGGGCATGACCACGGGGATGATGCTCCCCGTCGCGGAAACGCTGGACGCGGCCGGGTTCGACGCGATCGAGCTGCTGTCGGACGGCCAGATGGGGAAGGCCGTCCGCGACCTGAAGGACGATCCGTTCGAGCGCATCCGCCTGCTCGCCGAACGCGCTCCGAACACGCCGCTCCGCCTGATCGCGGGCCGCATCAACACTTTCCAGTACGAGCCGCCCGAGGCGTTCGCTCTGTTCCTCAAGCTCGCCGCGCGGAACGGCATCGCCGAGGTGCGGATCTCCGATCCGTGGAACGAATATGCCGGCTGGAAGCGCCGGGTCGACGCCGCGCACGCGGCCGGGCTCCGCGTCATCCTCAACCTGGTCTACTCGATCTCGCCGGTCCACACCGACGCCTACTACGCCGAGCGCTGCCGCCAGGCCGCCTCGCTCGGCGTCTGGCGGCTCTGCTTCAAGGACCCGGGCGGGCTATTGACGCCCGAGCGCACGAAGGCGCTGGTCCCCGTCATGCTGGAGAACGCGGGCGCCACGCCGGTCGAGTTCCACACCCACTGCACCACCGGCCTCGGGCCGCACTGCGTCGTCGAAGCCATCGCGGGCGGGATGACGATCGCCAACACCGCGCTGCCGCCGCTGTCGGACGGCGCGTCCAACCCGTCGACCTTCGACATCGCCGCCCACGCAAGCGCGCTCGGCCACGAGCCGGAGCTCGATCTGGACTTGCTCAAGCCCGTTACCGCGCATTTCGAGACGGTGGCACGGCGCGAGGGCTTCCCCGTCGGCCGGCCGGCCGCCTTCGATGCCGGCCAGCACCGCCACCAGATACCGGGCGGGATGATCTCCAACCTCGCCTTCCAGCTGCGGAAGGTGGGGATGGAGGACCGGCTGGCGGACACGCTGGAGGAGACCGTGCGCGTCCGCGCCGAGCTCGGCTATCCCGTCATGGTGACGCCGCTTTCGCAGTTCGTCGGCAGCCAGGCGGCGATCAACGTGATTGCCGGCGAGCGCTACCGCGAGGTCACCGACCAGGTGATCGAATACGCCCTCGGCCACCACGGCGAGACCGCCGTCGCGGCGATGGACCCCGACATCCGCGCGCGCATCCTCGACCGCAGGCGCGCCGACGAGCTCCGCCGCCGAGACGAGCCCACGATCGACGACCTGCGCGAACGCTTCGGAGGGCCGGGCGTGACCGACGAGGACATGATGCTGCGCTGGCTGTTCGGCGCCGACGCGGTGGAGGCCCAGCGCCGCGCCGGCCCGCCGGTCCCCTATGCAAGCGGCCGCCACCCGGTGGTCGAGCTCGTCGACCGGCTGACCCAACGCGACGACAGGGCGCTGATCGCGGTGGAGAGGCCGGGGCTCAGGCTGCGGCTGGAGCGGCGGGCGGGCTGACGTCGGCGCGGGGCCGCGCCCGCCTCACGCGTCGTCGAGCCGGTAGGCGAGGCGCTTCGGGATCTCGAACTCGGGAAGCCCGGCCTTGCGCCAGCTGTCGAGCGCCTTCTCCATCAGCGGGCGCGCCGGAAGCGACAGCTCGCCCGCGTCGATGCTGCGGGTCGCGTCGACGACGATCTTGCTGCCGGGATCGGTGTTGCCGCCGCGCACCCGGACCGACGGGTCCATGTACATCGGCACGAACACGTTATCGATCAGGACGGTATCGCGCGCCGGGTCGAAATGGGCGTTCATCGCCCAGTCGAGATGCAGCGGATCGCGGATGTCGACGTTGTGGTCGACCACGGTGATCCGCTTGACCGGCGCGATGCCGGCGACGATCCGTCCGATCCGCTGCGCATCGCCCGGGCCGCGCGGGCGCATCGCGACGATGGCATGCGCCAGCAGCCCGCCGAAGGTGAGGTCGATATGGACGTCTTCCACGCCCCGTTCGCCGAGGTCGTGGCGCAGCACCTTGCGCAGCGCGCCCGCGTTGGTGAGGCTCTGCATCAGCGTGCTTTCGCTCGGCGGCATCTGGCTCGCGATGCCGTAATAGACCGGGTCCCGGCGGTGGGTGATGGCGGTCACCCGCACGACCGGCCGGTCGGAAACCGGCCCCATGTAGCCGGCGAACTCGCCGAACGGCCCTTCCTTTGCCGTCTCGCCCGGATAGACCAGCCCCTCGATCACGATTTCGGCCCGTGCCGGCACGTCGAGGTCGACGGTCCGGGCGCGTACCGTCTCGACCGGCGCCTCCTTGAGCCCGCCGGCGAGCGCCGCCTCGTCGACGCCGAGGGGGAAGTTGGTGACCGCCGCGAGGTAGACCGCGGGCTCGGCGCCGATGACGAAGGCGATCGGCGCCGGCCGCCCCAGCGCGTGATGACTCTCGCAGCAGAGCCTTCCCTGGCGCCCCGGCGAGAGGTTGCAGACCAGCCGGTCGCGGCCGGCAACGAGGGTCCGGTAGACGCCGTGGTTCTGGACCCCGGTTTCGGCATCGCCGGTGGCGACGATCGTGGTGATGTAGCGCCCGGCATCCTTTCCCGGGGTCCAGACCGGGATCGGCAGCAGGCCGAGATCGACCGCGTCGCCCTCGTGCACGACTTCCTGGCAAGGCGCGTCCGCGATCCGCACCGGCGGCACCGGGTTGCGAAGCGCGCGCTCCCATTTCGCGTTGATCTCTTCCGGCGCGACGCCGAGCGCGGTGGCGTAGGCCTCGGTCGAGGCGCCGAGCGCGCCGGTCGCGACCGGGATGCGGCTGCCCGAGACGGATTCGAAGAACAGGCCGAAGCGCTCTTCTTCGGGCAGGCTCTGGAACGCCCACTTGACGAGGCAGCCGATCTCCCATTCCGGATCGACCGGCTCACGAATGCGGCGCAGCAGTCCGCGCTGCTCCAGAACGGCGAGATAGTCCCTGAGATCGTCGAAGGCCATCGCCGCTGAGCCTAGCACATCCCGAAGCGGCCGGGCGTCGGGCACGGTGGAGAGAGGCCACCGGAAAGGGCCTCATCCCCGGTAGCCCCGGACTCGATCCGGGGCGTATCGAGGGAAGCGCCCGCCCCGCCGCCCGAGTTGACATCCCCGCTGCGCTGACGCACCTCTCCGGGCGGAGGTGCTCATGGCTGGCTACGACTACGATCTCTTCGTCATCGGCGCGGGCTCGGGCGGGGTCCGGGCGGCGCGCATGTCGGCGTCTTACGGCGCGCGCGTGGGCATCGCCGAGGAACGCTTCATGGGCGGGACCTGCGTCAATGTCGGCTGCATCCCCAAGAAGCTCTTCGCCTACGGCGCGCATTACCGGGAGGACGCGGAGGACGCCGCCGCGTTCGGACTCGCCTTCGCGGAGCCCGCGCTCCACTGGCCGACGCTGATCGCCAACAAGAACAAGGAGATCGAGCGGCTCAACGGCATCTACCGCCGCATCCTCGGCAACAACGACGTCCGCATCCACGAGAGCCGGGCGACGTTCGCCGACGCGCACACGCTCGACGTGGGCGGCGAACGGGTGACGGCGGAGACGGTCCTGGTCGCGACCGGCGGCCGGCCGCAGCGCCCGGCGATCCCGGGCGGCGAGCAAGCGATCACCTCCGAGGAGGCGTTCTTTCTTGCGGACCGGCCCGACCGGGTGCTGATCGTGGGCGGCGGCTATATCGCGGTCGAGTTCGCGGGAATCTTCAACGGATACGGGTCCGAGGTGATCCAGGCCTATCGCGGTCCGCTCTTCATGCGCGGCTTCGACATCGACATCCGCACCCACCTCGCCGGGGAAATGGAAAAGAAGGGGGTCGACATCCGCTGGCGCACCACGGTGGAGCGGATCGACCGGACGGAAGACGGGCTCGCCGCGGCGCTGTCGTCCGGCGAGACCGTCGTCGTGGACCAGGTGCTGTACGCGATCGGCCGGGTGCCCAACGTGGCCGGCATGGGGCTCGAGGCGGTCGGCGTCGAAATGCGGGAGAACGGCGCGATCGCGATCGACGAGCGGTTCCGCACCAGCGTCGACAACATCTACGCGCTCGGCGACGTGACCGACCGGCTGCAGCTCACCCCCGTCGCCATCGCCGAGGCCATGGTGCTCGCCGCCAACCTCTATGACGGCAAGGACTTCAAGATGGACTATGCCGACATCGCGACGGCGGTGTTCTCCAACCCCAATGTCGGGACCGTCGGGCTGACCGAGGAGCAGGCGCGCGAGCGCCACGGCGCCGTCGAGATCTACCGCGAGGTTTTCCGCCCGCTCAAGCACACGCTGACGCTCTCCGAGGACCGCACGATGATGAAGCTCGTCGTCGACCGTGCCTCGGACCGGGTGGTCGGCTGCCACATGGTCGGCCCCGACGCGGCGGAGATCACCCAGGGCCTCGGCATCGCGCTCAAATGCGGCGCGACCAAGGCGCAGTTCGACGCCACGGTCGGGATCCACCCCACCGCCGCCGAGGAGTTCGTCACCATGCGCACCCCCGTCCCCGAACCCGAGGCGCAGGCGGCGGAGTAGGGGGGTGGTGGCTGTCCGGCAGGACAGGTTCTTGCCAAATTTTGCCAAAATCGCTAGCGTCCCGACATGACCACGATGAATATTTCGCTGCCGGACTCCCTCAAGTCTTTCGTCGACGATCAGGTCGGCGCACGTGGGTACGGATCGTCGAGCGAGTATGTCCGCGAGCTGATCCGCAAGGATCGCGACCGTCAGCGCCTGCGTGACCTGCTTCTGGAAGGGGCGGAGTCGCCACCCGCAGTTGCCGCCGACGAGGGTTATTTCGACCGGCTCCGTGACGGAATCCGCGAGTCCGGGCCGCGGTGAGCGGCAAGCCCGTCGTTCTGCGCGAGCGGGCGCGGAACGATATCGACGACGCGGTCGAACGCTACATCGACGAGGCTGGCCCGACGGTCGCGCTTGCCTTCGTCGATGCGCTGGAACATGCTCTTCGCGGCATCGGCGAACACCCCGCGGCCGGTTCGCCCCGCTATGCGCACGAACTGGACGTTCCCCGCCTGCGTTTCCGCCCTGCCGGAAAATTTCCGCACTTGATCTTCTATGTCGAGACGGGATCGGAAATCGACGTCTGGCGCGTGCTGCACGGTGCGCGGCACATTCCGGAATGGATGCGGGAGCCGGGTGAGGCCTGATCCCGCACGGGCGCGGGGGCACCCTTCGATACGCGGCTTTGCCGCTGCTCGGGATGCGGTTGGGATGGCGGCGCCCGGCGCATCCAGCCATCGGGATTTGACGATCAGGCGGTGCGCATCGGGGCGCGGCTGCGTTCGTTGCCGGCATCCGTCAGTTCGGTGAGCAACGCCACAAAGGCTTCCCGTTCGCCGGGCGGGAGGGGAGCCAGAAGACTCTCCTGAACTTCCCGCACAATCGGCGTCAGGCGTTCGAGCAACTTCCGGCCGAGCGGTGTCAGACGCAATTGGTGCGCCCGGCGGTCTTTCGGATTGACGGTCTTCCCCACGAGGCCTTTCTCGACCAGCCGGTCGACGACACCGCCCATGGTGACCCGGTCATAGGCGATCAGCCCGGCGAGACGCGCCTGGTCCAGGCCCTCGTTCGGCGCGATGGCGCTCATGGCGGCAAACTGGACCTGGGTGATGTCGATGCCGGCCGCGGCGACCCGTTGGGCGAACATCGCGACGGAAATCTGATTCAGCCGCCGGATCAGGTGTCCGGGCATGGCATGAATTTCAAGCATGGTCCCGCGCATCGGCCTCCGAAACGAATTTCAGGATGCCATGTCGCCATGGAATTAACAAGCATACTAATAATAAGTATACTATCTAATAGATGCGACGGCGCTCACGTTCGCGGCCCCTGCATCGCTTTCGCCCCAAGCTGCCCGGCCGGGCAGGACAGGAGACAGCAACATGGCCAACGATCACCCTATCCTCATCGCGGGCGGCGGAATTGGCGGGTTGGCGGCGGCGTTGGGACTGGCGCAGAAGGGGTTCAGGTCGCTGGTGCTGGAGCGGGCGCCCGAACTCGGCGAAATCGGTGCCGGTATCCAGCTTGGCCCCAATGCGTTCCACGCCTTCGACTTTCTGGGCGTTGGCGAGACGGCCCGTGGCATGGCGGTCTACATCGACAGCTTGCGTCTTATGGATGCGATGGACGGGGAAGAGATCGCCAACATTCCGCTGGACGAAGCCTTCCGCGCGCGCTTCGGCAATCCCTATGCCGTCGCTCATCGGGGGGATCTGCATGGCGTATTGCTGCAGGGCTGCCGGGACAGCGACCTGATCGATCTGCGCACCTCGGCGGAGGTGGTGGGCTATGTTCAGGACGGCACGACGGCGACCGCGATCCTGGCGGCAGGCGAGCGGGTGACCGGCAGGGCGCTGATCGGGGCGGACGGTCTGCGGTCCAGGGTCCGAAAGCAGATGATCGATGACGATCCGCCCCGGGTTTCCGGCCACACCACCTACCGATCCGTCATTCCGATCGAGCGGATGCCCGAGGATCTGCGCTGGAACGCGGCCACCTTGTGGGCCGCGCCGAAGGTGCATTTGGTCCACTACCCGCTGAGCGGCTGGAAAGTATTCAACCTCGTGATCACCTGCCACAACGGCGCGACGGAACCGGCGGCCGGTGTGCCGATTACGCATGATGAGGTCCGCGAAGGCTTCCAGCATGTGCACCCCAACGCACTGCAAATCATCGATCACGGCGACGACTGGAAATACTGGGTGCTGTGCGATCGCGAGCCGGTGAGCGGTTGGGTCGACGGGCGCGTCGCGCTGCTCGGCGACGCCGCGCACCCGACCTTGCAGTACATGGCTCAGGGCGCCTGCATGGCGATGGAGGACGGTGTCTGCCTTGCCCACCTGATGGAAGCGCGGGGAGGCGACCTCGACACGGTTCTGCCGCTGTACAACGAGCAACGGAGGTTGCGCACCGCGCGGATCCAGATCCAGTCGCGGGCCCTCGGCGATCATCTGTACCACCCCGCCGGCCCGCACGCCGCGCTGCGCAATGCCTACATCCGTTCCCGCACCACCGAGCAATGGTACGACACGTTGGATTGGCTGTATGGCTCGACGGGCGTTGAATCGCGAGCGTTTTAGGCGGTCGAACCTGCCGTGCCCCGCCTGGCCCGCCATTTGAACGACCGACGATTTGCTGGCAATTTCCGCGGGGTTCGCGTATAGGGCGGCCCTTCCTAAGCCGACTCGACACTGGGAGCACCGCGCCATGAGCGGGGACTGGACCCCGGACGGCTGGCGGTCGAAACCGATCCGCCAGGTCCCTGAATATCCCGACGCGGCAACGCTCGCCGAGGTGGAGGACCGTCTGCGCGCCTACCCGCCGCTGGTCTTCGCCGGCGAGGCGCGCCGGCTCCAGGCGCAGCTTGCCGACGTGGCGGCGGGCAAAGCGTTCCTGCTGCAGGGCGGCGACTGCGCGGAGAGCTTCGCCGAGTTCCATCCCGACAACATCCGCGACACCTTCCGCGTGATCCTGCAGATGGCCGTGGTGCTGATCTTCGGCGGCGGGCGCCCGGTGGTGAAGGTGGGGCGTCTCGCCGGCCAGTTCGCCAAGCCGCGCTCGGCCGATTTCGAGACCGTCGACGGGGTCGATCTGCCGAGCTATCGCGGCGACATGATCAACGACATGCCGTTCGACGCCGGGGCTCGCGTTCCCGACCCCCGCCGCATGGTGCGCGCCTACAACCAGGCGGCGGCGACGCTGAACCTCCTGCGCGCCTTCGCCCAGGGCGGCTATGCCGACCTCCACCAGGTCCACAAGTGGAACCTCGATTTCGTCTCGGCGGGACCGGAGGCCGCGCGCTACGCCGACCTCGCCGACCGGATCGACGAGACGCTGCGCTTCATGGAGGCCTGCGGGCTGACCTCGGAGACCGTTCCGCAGATCCGCGAGACCGACCTCTACACCTCGCACGAGGCGCTGCTGCTGGGTTACGAGGAGGCAATGACCCGGGTCGATTCCACCACCGGCGACTGGTACGACACCTCGGCCCATCTGCTGTGGATCGGCGACCGGACGCGCCAGCTGGACGGCGCCCACGTGGAGTTCCTGCGCGGCGTCGCGAACCCGGTCGGGCTCAAGGTGGGTCCGAGCTCCGAGGCCGACGACCTGAAGCGCCTGATCGACCGGCTCAACCCCGACGACGTTCCGGGTCGCCTCACGCTCTATGCGCGCATGGGCGCCGGCAAGGTGGGCGAATTGCTGCCGCCGCTGGTCCGCGCGGTGAAGGAGGCGGGGCGCACGGTGGTCTGGGCCTGCGATCCGATGCACGGCAACACCATCAAGGCGCAGAACGGCTACAAGACCCGGCGCTTCGAGGCGATCCTTTCCGAGGTGCGCGACTTCTTCGACATTCTCCGCGCCGAGGGGACGCATCCGGGCGGCATCCATGTCGAGCTCACCGGCCAGAACGTCACCGAGTGCATCGGCGGCGCGCACGCGGTGACCGAGGAAAACCTCGCCGACCGCTACCACACCCATTGCGATCCGAGGCTGAACGCGAGCCAGTCTCTCGAGCTCGCCTTCTCGGTGGCGGAAGCGTTGAAGGCCGAGCGCGACAAGGCTAACGGCAACGCCCGTTCCGCCGCCGCCGCCACGGAATAGGCCCCACGCCGCCCGGACGGCGATCCCCGGATGACCGACGCGCTCACCATCGCCCTCGCGCAGCTCAACCCGACCGTCGGCGACGTGATCGGGAACGCAGAGCGGCTGCGCGGCGCCCGCCAAGAGGCGGCCCGGCTCGGCGCCGATCTGGTGGTCGCCTCGGAGCTCGCGCTCTCCGGCTATCCGCCCGAGGACCTCGTCGTCCGGCCGTCCTTTCAGGAAACCGTGCACCGCGAGCTGGAGGCCCTGGCGGCGGAGACCGGCGACGGCGGACCCGGGCTCCTGATCGGCACGCCCTGGGTGGACGGCGGGACGGTCTACAACGTCGCCGCCCTGCTCGACGGCGGCGGGATCGCCGATACGCGGCGCAAGTACGATTTGCCGAATTACGGCGTGTTCGACGAGAAGCGCGTCTTCGCCGGCGGGCCCCTGCCCGGACCGGTCAATTTCCGCGGCGTGCGGCTGGGCGTGATGATCTGCGAGGACATGTGGACCGACGAGGTGACCGAGTGCCTCGAAGAGTCGGGCGCCGAGATCCTGGTGGTCCTCAACGGCTCTCCGTTCGAGGTCGACAAGGTGGACCAACGGCTCAACCTCGCGGTCGCGCGGGTCACCGAATCCCGCCTGCCCATCATTTACGTCAACCAGGTCGGCGGGCAGGACGAGCTGGTGTTCGACGGAAGCTCCTTCGTGCTCGACGCCGACGCCGCGCTGAAGGGACAGGCGGTAAGCTGGCGCGAGGAGATACTACCGACGACCTGGCGGCGCGAGAACGGCGCCTGGCGCTGCAAGACCGCCGAGCGCAACCCGCCGGCGGAGGGCCTGGCCGCGATCTACGAGGCGATGACGCTGGGCTTGCGCGACTACGTGACCAAGAACGGGTTCCCCGGCGTGATCATCGGGCTCTCCGGCGGCATCGACTCCGCGCTCACCGCCGCGGTGGCGGCCGACGCGCTCGGCCCCGACTGCGTGCGCTGCGTGATGATGCCCTCGCCCTACACGTCCGCCGAGAGCCTGGAGGACGCCGCCGGGACCGCGCGGCTCCTGGGCGTCGCGCTCGACGAGGTCTCGATCGAGCCCGCGATGGGCGCCTTCGACGCCATGCTGCGCCCGCTCTTCGGCAACGCCGAGGCCGACACGACGGAAGAGAACATCCAGGCGCGCTCGCGCGGCATGACGCTGATGGCGCTTTCCAACAAGACCGGAAGCATGGTGCTGTCGACCGGCAACAAGTCCGAGATGTCGGTCGGCTATGCCACGCTCTACGGCGACATGTGCGGCGGCTATTCGGTGCTCAAGGACGTCTACAAGACGACCGTGTTCGCGCTGGCGCGCTGGCGCAACGAGAACGGGCTGCCGGGGATGCTCGGGCCCGAGGGCCGCGCGATCCCCGAACGCGTCATCGTCAAGCCGCCGTCCGCCGAGCTCAAGCCGGACCAGCGCGACGACGACACGCTGCCGCCCTACGACACGCTCGACCGCATCCTCGACGGGCTGGTGGAGCGCGACATGGGCGTCGATGCGGTGGTCGAGGAAGGGTTCGACCGGGCGCTGGTGCTGAGGGTCTGGCGCATGCTGCTCGGCGCGGAGTACAAGCGGAGGCAGGCGCCGCCCGGCGTGAAGATCACCAGCCGGTCGTTCGGCCGCGACCGCCGATATCCCATCGTCAACGCCTTCAGAGGCCGGGACTGAGACCGCGCCGATGGCGATCTCGCTCTACAACACGCTGAGCCGGAGCAAGGAGCCGTTCGAGCCCATCGATCCGGGCAATGTCCGGCTCTATGTCTGCGGGCCCACGGTCTACGACTACGCCCATATCGGCAACGCGCGGCCGGTCGTCGTGTTCGACGTGCTCTGCCGGCTGCTGCGCCACGTCTACGGCGAGGGGTGCGTGACCTACGTGCGCAACATCACGGACGTGGACGACAAGATCATCGAGGCCGCGCGGCAGGCGGGCGAGCCCATCGACGCGATCACCGGGCGCTACGCGGAGGTTTTCCGGGCCGACATGGCGGCGCTCGGCGCGCTGCCGCCGGATGTCGAGCCGAGGGCGACCGACCACATCGCCGAGATGATCGCGATGATCGAGCGGTTGATCGAAAAGGGGCACGCCTACGCGGCCGAGGGCCACGTGCTGTTCTCGGTCGCGACGATGGCCGAATACGGCAGGCTGTCGCGCCACGGACGGGACGAGTTGATCGCGGGCGCCCGTGTCGAAATCGTGCCTTACAAGCGCGATCCGGCGGATTTCGTCCTCTGGAAGCCGTCGGATGCCGACCAGCCCGGCTGGGAGAGCCCGTGGGCGCGCGGCCGGCCCGGCTGGCATCTCGAATGCTCGGCGATGTCGAAAAAGCATCTCGGCGAGACCTTCGACATCCACGGCGGCGGGCAGGACCTGATCTTCCCCCATCACGAGAACGAGATCGCCCAGTCGACCTGCGCCCACGGCGAGCCGTTCGTCAATCTCTGGATGCACAACGGCTACGTCACCGTCGATGGCGAGAAGATGTCGAAATCGCTCGGCAATTTTCACACTGTCCACGACCTGCTCGACCGCGCGCCGGGCGAGGCGATCCGGCTCTCACTCCTCACCGCGCAGTACCGCCAGCCGCTCGACTTCTCGCTTGAAGGGCTCGACCGGGCGAAGGCCGCGCTCGACCGGCTTTACACCGCGCTCGCCGGTGCCAGCGACGTGGCGGCGAGCGACGATCCGGGGACGGCCGAACCTGTGCTCGAGGCCCTTTCCGACGACCTCAATACCCCGAAAGCGCTGGCCGAGATGCACGCGCTCACGGGCACGCTCAACCGGAGCGATTCCGCGGACGAACGCGCCCGCGCCAAGGCCGGGCTTCTTTTCGCGGGCGGGCTGATGGGGCTACTAGAAAACGACCCGAAGAGTTGGCGCCATAGATCCATTCCCCTCGATGTTAAATACAGCGGGGTGATGCGGGGCCAATTCACCGCTTCCCTGACGGTGTCAAGGGTAGAGAAAATCGAGGCCTTGGTCGCCGAGCGTTCCCGGGCGCGCGCGGCAAAGGACTTCGCCGAAGCCGACCGGATCCGGGACGAGCTGATGGAGATCCACAACGTGGTCGTCGAGGACCGGCCCGACGGCAGCAGCGAATGGCGGCGGGCATGAGCGACGACAGGCGTATCCATCTCTTCGATTCCACGCTGCGCGACGGCGCGCAGACGCAGGGCGTCGATTTCGGCGTCGCCGACAAGGCCGCGGTGGCGCGCGCGCTCGACCGGCTCGGGATCGACTACGTGGAGGGCGGCTGGCCCGGGGCCAACCCCACCGACGACGCGTTCTTCGCCGATCCGCCGGCGCTCGCGAACGCGAAATTCACCGCCTTCGGCATGACTCGCCGGCCGGGGCGCAGCGCCGAGAACGATCCCGGGCTGGCGGCGCTGGTGAACGCGAAGGCGCCGGTCGTCTGCATCGTCGGCAAGACCTGGGATTTCCATGTCGAGCAGGCGCTCGGCGTCGGCCTCGACGAGAACATCGCGATGATCGGCGACTCGATCGCCCACCTCGCGGCGTCGAAGGACGAGGCGATGTTCGACGCCGAGCATTTCTTCGACGGCTACAAAGCCAATCCCGATTTCGCGCTCGCCTGCGTCAAGGCCGCCCACGAGGCGGGCGCGCGCTGGGTGGTGCTGTGCGACACCAACGGCGGCACCCTGCCCCACGAGGTGGAGCGGATCGTGGGCCAGGTCGCGCGGGAAATTCCCGGAGGCGCGCTCGGCATCCACTGCCACAACGACACCGAGAACGCCGTCGCCAACAGCCTCGCCGCGGTGCGCGCGGGCGCCCGCCAGGTCCAGGGCACGCTCAACGGCCTCGGCGAACGCTGCGGCAACGCCAACCTGATCTCGCTGATCCCGAGCCTGATGCTCAAGATGGGCTACGAGACGGGGATCGACGAGGCGGGGCTGGCCGAGCTGACCCCGGTCTCGCGTCTGGTCGACGAGCGGCTCAACCGGGCGCCGTTACGGAACGCCGCCTATGTCGGCGCTTCCGCCTTTGCGCACAAGGGCGGGCTGCATGTCTCGGCGATCGAAAAGGACCCCCGGACCTACGAGCACATCGACCCCGCCTTGGTCGGCAACGAACGCCAGATCGTGGTCTCCGACCAGGCCGGGCGGTCCAACATCCTCGCCCGGTTCCGCAAGATCGGGCTCGACATCGACCCGAAGAACCCCAAGCTGCCGCGCCTTCTGGAAGAGGTGAAGCGGCGCGAGTTCGAGGGCTATGCCTATGACGGGGCCGGCGCGAGCTTCGAGCTCCTCGCCCGGCGCACGCTCGGGTCGGTGCCCGAGTTCTTCCGGCTGCACAGTTTCCGGGTGTTCGACGAGCGCCGCTGGAACGCGCGCGGCGAGCTGATCACGCTGTCGGAGGCCACCGTCAAGGTCGATATGGGGAACGACCGCCACATGGCGGTGGCCGAGGGGAACGGCCCGGTCAATGCGCTCGACGGCGCGTTGCGCAAGGTGCTGATCCCGTTCTATCCCGGCCTCGGCGCACTCCGGCTGGTCGACTACAAGGTCCGCATCCTCACCCCCGGCGACGGCACCGCGGCGGTCACGCGGGTGATGATCGAGAGCGCGGACGACGACGGCGAGAACTGGGCCGCGGTCGGCGTTTCGACCAACGTGATCGACGCCTCCTTCAACGCGCTCAACGACTCGATCACCTACAAGCTGATGCGCGACGGCGTCGGCGCCGCCTGATGGCGGGAACCGACCGCAGCCGCCGCGCGGTCGCCGTCGCCAATCCCAAGGCGCCCGCGGTGGTGCTGGTCGAGCCGCAGCTGGGCGAGAATATCGGCGCGGCGGCGCGCGCGATGCTCAATTTCGGGCTGACCGACATGCGCCTCGTCGCCCCGCGCGGAGACTGGCCCAACCAGAAGGCGATCAACACCGCGTCCGGGGCCGAAGCGGTGCTCGGCGACGCGCGGGTGTTTCCCACGACGGAAGAGGCGATCGGGGACATCCGCCACGTCTTCGCCACCACCGCGCGGGTGCGCGACATGGTGAAGCCGGTGCTGACCCCGCGCGCGGCGGCGGAGCGGCTGCGCGAATTCCATGACAGGGGCGAACGCGCGGCACTGCTGTTCGGGCGCGAGAAGAGCGGGCTCGACAACGACGACGCGGCGTGCGCCGAGGCGCTGGTGATCGTGCCGGCCAACCCGGCCTATTCGTCCATCAACCTTGCCCAGGCGGTGCTGCTGATCGGCTACGAATGGTTCCAGGCGGACCCCGCGCTCGAAGAGGGCGCGGAACGGCTCGTCCGGAAGGGCGCCCAGGCCGCGACCCAGCAGGAAATCCAGGATCTTTTCGCCCACCTGGAAGCCGAGCTCGACGATTGCGGCTTTCTCTACCCGCCCGACAAGCGTCCCCGGATGGTGCGCAACATCCGCAACATCTTCACCCGCGCCGATCTCACCGACCAGGAAGTGCGGACGCTGAGGGGCATCATCGTCGGGCTGACCGGAAGGCGCGCCGGGGAGGCGGGAGATGAATGAGCTGGCGCCCGGAATGCGCGTGCGCCACCCGGGGCGTCCCGATTGGGGTCTCGGCCAGGTCCAGTCGGTCGACGGCGCCCGCGTGACCGTCAATTTCGAGCACGCCGGCAAGCTGCTCATCAACACCGAGGTCGTCGCGCTGGAAACGGTCGACGACCTGCCCTGACCGGGCGCGCAACATTTTGACGGCGCCCGGTGCGAGCCGCTAGGTTCGCCGCGGAAGAATTTCAGGGTTTCAGGAGCATGGCGGAAGGCGCGCGGGTGGTACGCGCATACGGGCATCCCGGATCGGCACGGACCCGGGCGCGGCCCCGGACCAAGGGACGCCAGGTCGATCCCGGGGCGGCGGAACGGGTGCGCGCGCTGCTCGGCGACCGGCCGCGCCGGCGCGATCTCCTGATCGAGCACCTCCACCTGATCCAGGATTCGCAAGGCTGTCTCGCGCCCGACGACATGGCGGCGCTCGCCGAAGAGATGAAGCTCTCGCTGACCGAGGTCTACGAGGTCGCGACGTTCTACGCCCATTTCGACGTGCTCGGCGACGACGACCCGCGTCCGCCGCCGGTCACCGTCCGGGTCTGCGATTCGCTCACCTGCGAGATGATGGGCGCCGACGCGCTGATCGCGGCGCTGGAGGAAAGCGTCGGCGAAGACGTCCGTATCGTGCGCGCGCCCTGCATCGGCGCCTGCGACCGCGCGCCCGCGGCAGAGGTCGGGCACAACCAGATGTCGCATGCGACGCCGGAACGCATCGCAACGGCCATTGCGGACGACAGGACCAAGCCCGAGATCCCGGCCTATACCGGGTTCGACGATTATGTCGCCGGCGGCGGATATGCGTTGCTCCGCGAGTGTCGGGACGGCGCCCGTTCCGTCGAGAGCGTGATCGAGGCGCTCGACGGATCGAACCTGCGCGGTCTCGGCGGCGCGGGTTTCCCCACGGGCCGGAAATGGACCTTCGTGCGCGCCGAGCAGGGTCCCCGCTATCTCGCCGTCAACGCCGACGAGGGCGAGCCCGGCACCTTCAAGGACCGCTATTTCCTCGAGACCGACCCGCACCGGTTCCTCGAAGGCATGCTGATCGCGGATTGGGCGATCGAGGCGGAAGAGACCTATATCTACCTGCGCGACGAGTACCCGGTCGCCCGCGAGATCCTGATCGACGAGATCGCCCGGCTGGAGAAGGAGGGCCTCGCCGAGCCCGGCTCCATCGTGCTCAGGCGGGGCGCGGGCGCCTATATCTGCGGCGAGGAGTCCGCGATGCTCGAAAGCATCGAGGGCAAACGCGGACTGCCGCGGCACAAGCCGCCCTTCCCCGCCCAGGTCGGGCTGTTCGGCAAGCCGACCCTGATCAACAACGTCGAGACGCTCTACTGGGTGCCCGACATCCTCGCCAACGGCCCCGACTGGTTCGCCGGCAAGGGCCGCAACGGGCGCAAGGGCTTGCGGACCTTCTCGGTCTCCGGCCGGGTGAAGGAGCCCGGGGTCAAGATCGCCGAGGCCGGGATCACCGCCCGGGAGCTGATCGACGAATATTGCGGCGGAATGGCGGACGGCCACGTCTTCAAGGGCTACCTGCCGGGCGGCGCCTCGGGCGGCATCCTTCCGGCCGGCATGGCGGATATCCCGCTCGATTTCGGCACGCTCGAGGAGCATGGCTGCCTGATCGGGTCCGCCGCCGTGATCGTGCTCTCCGACCGCGACTCGGCGGCCGACGCGGCGCTCAACCTGATGCGCTTCTTCGAGGACGAGAGCTGCGGCCAGTGCACGCCTTGCCGCTCGGGCTGCGAGAAATCGGTCGGGCTGATGCGCCGGCCTAGATGGGACGAGCCGCTGCTCCGCGAGCTCAGCCGGGCGATGATCGACGCCTCCATCTGCGGCCTCGGCCAGGCGGCGCCCAACGGGCTATTGTCGGCGCTCAAGCATTTCCCCCAGGACATACCGAACGGTTAGACGATGCCAAAGGACCAGGAAGCCGGGATCGCCTTCACCCTCAACGGGGAGCGGGTCGTCGCCCAGCCGGGCGAGACCATCTGGCAGGTCGCGCATCGACTCGGCGTCGAGATCCCGCATCTCTGCTATTCGCCCGAGCCGGGCTACCGCGCCGACGGCAACTGCCGCGCCTGCATGGTCGAGATCGAGGGCGAGCGGGTGCTCGCGGCTTCCTGCATCCGGACGCCGGGCGAGGGCATGGTGGTGGACACCGCCTCGGAACGCGCGGCCTCGGCGCGCCGCATGGTGTTCGAGCTGCTGATCGCCGACCAGCCTGGGCGGGAAATCGCGCATGACGCCGATTCCAAACTCTGGCAATGGGCCGAGAAGATCGGCATCGCGGACAGCCGCTTCGATCCCATCGCCGCCCCCGCGGCCGATCCCAGCCACCCGGCGATGGCGGTCAATCTCGACGCCTGCATCAACTGCACGCTCTGCGTCAGGGCCTGCCGCGAGGTCCAGGTCAACGACGTAATCGGCATGGCCCATCGCGGCAGCCACGCGAAAATCGTCTTCGATTTCGACGATCCGATGGGCGACTCGACCTGCGTCGCCTGCGGCGAATGCGTCCAAGCGTGCCCCACCGGCGCGCTGATGCCGGCGGCGATGATGAAGGAGGACGGGCCGGGCGCGACGACTCCGGACCGGACGGTCGACAGCCTGTGCCCCTATTGCGGCGTCGGCTGCCAGCTCACCTACCACATCAGGGACGACCGGCTGGTCAAGGTGGAGGGCCGGGACGGGCCGGCCAATCGCGGCAGGCTGTGCGTCAAGGGACGGTTCGGCTTCGACTACGTGCACCACCCGCAGCGCATCACGACGCCGATGATCCGCCGCGACGGGATCGGCAAGGAGGACCTCGCGAGCCTGGATGCGGCCAACCCGCTCGCGCTGTTCCGCGAGGCGAGCTGGGAGGAGGCGCTGGACGTCGCCGCCGCCGGGCTCGCCCGTATTCGCGACGAGCACGGCGGCAATGCGCTCGCCGGGTTCGGCTCGGCCAAGGGCTCGAACGAGGAGGCCTATCTGTTCCAGAAGCTGGTGCGGGCAGGCTTCGGCACCAACAACGTCGATCACTGCACCAGGCTTTGTCATGCCTCCTCGGTCGCCGCCCTGATGGAGACCATCAACTCGGGCGCCGTCACCGCGCCCTTCTTCGAATGCGCCAACTCGGACGTAATCATCGTCATCGGCGCCAACCCCGCGGTGAATCACCCCGTGGCGGCGACGTTCTTCAAGAACGCGGCCAAGGCGGGCAAGACCCTGATCGTCATGGACCCGCGCGGCCAGGCGCTCAGCCGGCACGCGACCCACATGCTGCAGTTCAAGTCCGGCACCGACGTGGCTCTTCTCAATGCGATGATGAACACGATCGTCGCCGAGAAGCTCTACGACCCCGACTATATCGCCCGCCACACCGAGGGGTTCGAGGCGCTGAAGGCGCATATCGAACCCTTCACGCCGGAGGAGATGGCGCCGATCTGCGGCATCGACGCGGCGACCATCCGCACCGTCGCGCGCAAATACGCCACCGCGCCCGCCTCGATCATCTTCTGGGGGATGGGCATCTCGCAGCACATCCACGGCACCGACAACGCGCGCTGCCTGATCTCGCTCGCGCTGATGACCGGCCAGGTCGGCCGTCCCGGCGCCGGGCTGCACCCGCTGCGCGGCCAGAACAACGTGCAGGGCGCGTCGGACGTCGGGCTGATCCCGATGTTCTATCCCGACTACCGGTCGGTCTCCGGGGCCGAAATCCGCGAGGTTTTCGAGACCGCCTGGAAGACCTCGCTCGACCCCGAGCGCGGGCTGACCGTGGTCGAGATCATGAACGCGATCCACGATGGCCAGATCCGCGGCATGTACATCATGGGCGAGAACCCGGCGATGTCGGACCCCGATGTCGGCCACGCCCGCGAGGCGCTCTCCAAGCTCGACCATCTCGTCGTGCAGGAGCTCTTCCTGACCGAGACCGCCTATTTCGCCGACGTGCTGCTGCCCGCATCCGCCTTCCCCGAAAAGGACGGCTCCTACACCAACACCAACCGCCAGGTGCAGATCGGCCGCGCCGCGCTGCCCCTGCCGGGCGAGGCGCGGCAGGATCTGTGGATCGTGCAGGAGATCGCGCGCCGCCTCGGCCTCGACTGGTCCTATGACGGCCCCGCCGACGTGTTCGCCGAGATGCAGGCGCTGATGCCCTCGCTCAACGGTATCTCGTGGGAGCGGCTCGAGCGGGAGGACTCCGTGACCTACCCCACGGCATCGTTCGACGTGCCGGGCGACGACGTGATCTTCGGCGACGGCTTCCCCACCGAAAGCGGGCGCGGCAAGTTCGTTCCCGCTTCGGTCTCGCCGCCCGACGAGGTGCCCGACGCCGACTACCCGATGATCCTGACCACCGGCCGGGTGCTGGAGCACTGGCACACCGGCGCGATGACGCGGCGCGCCGGCGTTCTCGACGCCATCGAGCCGGAGGCGATCGCCCATCTCGCCCCGGCCGATCTCGACCGCATGGGACTCGCCCCCGGCGCCAGGATCCGGGTGGAGACGCGGCGCGGGGCGATCGAGCTGATCGGCCGGATGGACAGGGACGTGCCGAGCGGGGTGGTGTTCATCCCGTTCTGCTTCACCGAGGCGGCCGCCAACCTGCTGACCAACGACGCGCTCGACCCGTTCGGCAAGATTCCCGAGTTCAAGTTCTGCGCCGCCCGGGTCGAGGCGGTGCCGACAAACGAGCCGGCGGCGGCCTGACGGAGGGCGCCATGTATCTGCGCGATTGCTGGTATGTCGCGGCCTGGGACCGCGAGGTCGGGCGCGAGCCGCTGGCGCGCACCTTCCTGGGCCAGCCGGTGGTGCTCTACCGCCGCGAGGACGGAACGCCGGTCGCGCTGGAGGACCGCTGCTGCCACCGCAACCTGCCGCTCTCGATGGGGAGCGTGCGGGGCGACAACCTCCAGTGCGGCTATCACGGGCTGACCTTCGATCCGACCGGAGCCTGCATCCTCGTCCCCGGCCAGTCGACGATCCCGCCGGGCGCCGAGGTGCGAAGCTTCCCGGTCCGCGAGCGGCATCGCTGGATCTGGATCTGGATGGGCGATCCCGCCCGCGCCGACGAGACGACGATCCCGGACCTGTTCTGGAACGACGGGCCCGACTGGAGGATCACCGGCGACTACCACCCCGTCGCCGCCGAATACCGGCTTCTGACCGACATCCAGCTCGATGCCACGCACGTAACCTACGTCCATCCCGACACGCTCGGCAGCGACGCCGTCCAGGCCACGCCGCCCAGGGTCGAGCGCAGGGACGGGCGGATCGCCATCTCGCGCTGGCTGCTTGGCGTCGAGGCGCCGCCCATCTGGAAAATCGCCGGCGGCTTCACCGGGCCGGTGGACCGCTGGATTCTGGCGACTTTCGTGCCGCCCACCGGCTGCATCTTCGACATCGGCGCGGCCGAGGCCGGCACCGGCGCGCCGGAAGGCGACCGCGGCAGGGGCATCACCAACCGCACCTCGCACTTCTCGACCCCGGAGAGCGAGTCGTCCTGCCACTATTTCTGGCTGTTCGCGCGCAACTACCGGCTGGACGACGACGATCTGGACGCCCGCCTCCACCCGGGCGTCCACCAGACCTTCCGGGAAGACGTCGACGCCGTCGAGGCGCAGCAGCGCGGGGTCGCCGCGCACCCCGGCGCGGTCCAGATCGACGTCAACGCCGACAAGCCCACGATCCAGGCCCGCCGCCTGCTCGCCGGCCTGATCGAGGGGGAAGCACAGCCTTACGCCGCGGCGCCGGCCGAATAGACCTCGTCGCCGGCGAGGAAGGTGCGGACCGGGCGGATCTCGCGGATCTCGTCCTCCGGGCAACTTAGCGGGTCCCGGTCGAGCACGATGAAATCGGCGTCCATTCCCGGTGCGATCGCGCCGCGCCGATCCTCGTCCCAGCTCAGCGTGTGGCCCGTCCGGGCGATCAGGCGCAGCACCTCCGCGCGGGTCAGGAAGCTCTCGCCCAGACGCGTATCGAGGTCGGCCGAATAGCGGGTAAGCGCCGACCACATCGCCCAGAACATCGACACCGGCACGTTGTCCGAGGACAGCGCGACCGGAATGCCGGCATCCAGCACGCGCCGGATCGGCGTGCCTTCGGCGCCGAGCTCCGCGAGGCCGAGGCGGGTCGTCGCGTGGTACATGAAATTGGGCGTGATCGTGACGACGAGCCCCAGCGCCTTCATCCTCTGCAGCTGGTCGTCCGTCGCCCGCGTCAGGTGCATGATGACCCAGCGCCGTTCGGCGATGCCGATCTTCGCGTTCACTGCCTCGTAAGCCCTGAGCAGCGCCTCGATGTCGTAGGCGATGCAGGCGAGCCGGATGCCGAGCTCGGCGGCGAGGGTGGCGATCTCGACAAGCCGGTCGAGGGCGACGGACTGGTAGAAATGCCCGGCCCACTGCTCGTAGGGGTAGCCCGTCGCGACGATGCGGGCGACGTTCGGATCGCCGAAATCGAGACAGAGTCCGTCGAGCGCGAGGTTTCCTTCGCGCGTCCCCGGCGCCGCGATCCGGTCCGCCCATCGGCGCAGCCAGTCGCCCACCCCGCGGTCGTCCAGCCTGGCGCTCGGCACGCTGAGCGCGGTGGTGAGCCGCACCGTGAGATCGCCCGCCTCGTCCGCCCGGCGATAGCTCTCGATTATGGCGGGCGTCAGCCCGTGCCCCTCATAGCCCGCCGTCGTGCCCGCCGCGTTGTAGAGCCGGGGGGCGGTGCGCGCGGCGGCGAGCCGGTCCTCGAAGGTGAAGCGCGGCAGGCAGCCGAACAGCGTGTATTCCAGGATCGGCGCACGGTTGGTCTCGCGCATCACCCCGGTCGGCTCGCCCGATGCGTCGCGTTCGATATCGGTGCCGTGCGGCGCTTTCGTGTCCCGGTCGATGCGGGCGAGTGCAAGCGCGGCCGAGTTGGCAACCGAGGGGAAGGGCGGCACGCCCCACCAGCCCCAGATGCTCCGGATCAGCACCGGGTGGTCGGGCGCCGCCGCGTCGAGGTCGCGCCGGTCAGGGAAGCGGCCTTCCGCGATCTGGCCGGGCTCGCTGACATAGCGCGGCATGCCGTGCGCCGGCGCGAGCTCCATCGGCATCGTCACGATCCATTCGCCGGGAGGCGTCCGCGACGCCGCTTCGCGCACCGCCTCGACGATCTCCGCGACCGAGTCGAGCCCCCCGATCGGGATCCCGCCGCGCGCCTTCAGCCCCTCGCGGTCCATGTGCGGGTGGGCATCGAACAGGCCGGGCATCGCGGCACGGCCGCCCGCGTCGACGATGCGGGTCTCCCGCCCGCGCCTGCGAAGGATTTCCGCGTCGGCGCCGACCGCCGCGACCCGTCCGCCGCGGACCGCGAACGCTTCGGCTTCGGGCCGCTCCGGGTCGAGGGTGAGAACGCGCCCGTTGCGGAGAATGAGGTCGGGCTCAACCACCGTCAGGACCCGCCGGGCTCGATGCGCCACTCCCTGAACCTTGCCTCGGTCCCGGCGCAGGGGGCGAGCAGGAGGTCGCGGGACATGAACGGCCCGGCCGACCGGCTCGCCGCGCCCACCGCCAGGCAGAGCGTCCGGTCGCCGCCGGGCCGGAACGCCAGCGCCCCGCCGTCGTAATCGAAGTCCTGGCTTGCCGCTTCCTTCGCGCAATCCACCAGCCCGAGCGTCACCCCCGCCGCCGCCGGCCCCGTCAGGGTCGCGCACTTGCCCGCGAACGTCGCCGATACGATCCGCCGCGCTTCCGCGTCGTGGGCGAACTGCACGTCGCCGCCTCGGGGCTTGCAGGAATGGGCGTGCAGGCGCTCGCCGAACCCCCGCCCCACGGTGTCGATGCACCATCCGAGCCTGTCCTGTTCGTCGAGATTGTCCGCAAGGTAGATCACCGGCGCCGGCGTCTGGAGCGAAGGCGGCGCCGCCTCGGCCCACAGCGGAACGTACAGCATCCCGAGAACCGCGATTCCGCCTGCCGCCGCGGACCGCGCCCGCACCGGGATTGCGCCCCTCGTCTCATCCATCGTTCCCGCCCTCCCATCGGTGCCTGTATGGATAGCTTTAGTCGCTCCGGCATCCCCCCTCACCCTAACCCTCTCCCCCGCTGGGGGAGAGGGGATTCGTTCCTTGCCTTCTCCCCTCCCGCTTGCGGGAGGGGCCGGGGGAGGGCGGGCCGGCAGGCGCGTCAACGGGGTTGTGCACACAGGGCGTCAACGGCCAGAATCGGCGAACCACAGGGGAAAGGCGAGACATGTTCCTGCGCAACGCTTGGTATGTCGCGGCGCTGGCGCGCGATCTCGGCGGGGAGTTGACGGCGCGGACGATCTGCAAGGAACCGGTCGTGCTGTTCCGCACGTCGGACGGGTCGCCGGCCGCGCTCGCCGACCGCTGCTGCCACCGCTATCTGCCGCTCTCGCTCGGCGTCCATCTCGGCGACCGCATCCGCTGCGGCTATCACGGGCTCGAATTCGATGCCGAAGGCGCCTGCGTCGCGGTCCCCGGCCAGTCGACGATCCCGCCGGGCGCGGCGGTCCGGTCCTATCCGGTCGTCGAGCGGCACGGCTTCATCTGGATCTGGATGGGCGATCCGGCCCTCGCGGACGAGTCGACGATCCCCGACTACCGCTGGAACACCGATCCCGCTTGGGCGCCGCCCGGCGCTGCGGCGATCGGCGGCGCGGCGGAGGTCGGCTGCCACTACATGCTGTCGATCGACAATCTGCTCGATCTCACGCACGAGATCTACATCCACGCCTCCACGCTGGCGGCCGATTCGATCACCGAGAACCCGATGAAGACCACCCGCACCGGGTCCTCGGTCTCCATCGAGCGCTGGATGATCGGCGAGGACCCCGGCGTGCTCTGGAGCAAGGCGCTCTGGGGCGACGCGCCGCCCGAGCCGAAGCGCGCCGACCGCTGGCAGATCGTCCATTATTTCCCGCCCTCGCACACCCTTCTCGATGTCGGCGCCGCGCCGGCCGGCATCGGCGCTCCAGAAGGCGACCGCGCCCGGGCCGCCGAGGCGCGGATCGCGATCACGCTCACCCCGGTCGACGAGACGCGCTCGGTCTATTACTGGATGTTCCCCAACAACTTCACCCGGGACCGGGCGATGGCGGACTGGCTGCAGACGGCGATCTCCGGCGCCTATGTCGAGGATTTCACCGCGCTGGAGGCGCAGCAGAAATCGATGAACGGCCGCGCCGACGCCTGGAAGATCGACGTGAACGCCGATGCCGGCCAGCTCGCCGCGCGCAAGCTGCACGATCGTCTGATCGCGGAGGAACGGGCGCACGAGAGCGGCGGCGTAGCGGCGTGAGCAGGTTCGCGGTCACCGTCAACGGTGCGGTCCGTGAGGTCGAAGCCGACCCGGACACGCCGCTGATCTACGTGCTGCGCAACCGGCTCGGGCTGATGGGCGTCAAGCTCGGCTGCGGGCTGGAGCAATGCGGGGCCTGCGCGGTGATCGCCGACGGCGAGAAGGTGCTGAGCTGCGTCCGCGCCGTGTCCGAGTTCGAGGGAAGCGAGATCGTCACCGTCGAGGGTCTGGCGGAGGACGGCGAGTTCAACCCCGTCCAGCGCGCGTTTCTCGACGGGAACGTGGCGCAATGCGGCTATTGCACGAGCGGGCTGATCGTCGCGCTGACCGCTTTCCTGGAAAACGCGCCGAAGCCCGACCGGCAGGGCGCCATCGCCGCGCTCGACGGCCATCTCTGCCGCTGCGGCGCGCATCCGGACGTGCTGAGAGCGATCGACCGGCTCATCGCGGAGCGTGCCGATGGCGTCTAACCCGAGCCTTGCGAACAACCCGGCGCTCGACGACTGGCTCGCCATCGGACCCGGCGGGACGGTCGTCGTGCGCAGCGGCAAGGTCGATATCGGCCAGCGCATCTCCACCGCCGTGGTCATGCTGGTCGCCGACGAGCTCGACATGGACCCCGACCGCGTGGAGACGGTGCGCACCGAGACCGGGCTTTCCCCCGACGAGGGGATCACGTCCGGCAGCTATTCGATGACCCAGACCGGAGAGGCGGTCCGCCGCGCGGCGGCGACGGCGCGCCACCATTTGCTCGAACGTGCCGCGCGGGCCCTCGATGTCGACCCCGCGACGCTCGAGGTCGATGACGGCACCGTCCATTCGCGCGCCACCAACCGGCAGACGAGCTACTGGGAGCTCGCAGAGGGGAAGCCCTTCGGGATCGACGTCGACCCGGAAGCGCCGCTCAAGCCGCGCGAGGCGCTGCGCCATGTCGGCACCGCGGCGGCCGCGCGGGGAATGGAGGACATCGTCCGGGGCCGGCCCTGGTTCCTCCAGGACATGACGCGTCCCGGCATGCTGCATGCGAGGGTGGTGCGCCCGCCGCACTACCATGCGCGCATTGCGGGAGTCGGGGACGCGGTTCTCGACCGGCTTGCCTCCGAAGGAGTCCATGTGGTGCGCGACGGCAGTTTCCTCGCCGTGGCCGACGACGACGAGTACCGGGCGGCGAGGGCGGCGGAACGCCTCGCGGCGGCGGTTACTTGGGACGAGGGCGACGGGCTTCCGTCGGGCGACATCTATGACAGCCTGCGCGGGAACGAGCGGGTCAGTCTTCCCGTGGTCGACGGCGCGCCGGCCGAGGCCCCGGTGCCGCCGCCCGGCGATTCGCCGGACGGCGCCTCGGTCACGCTGGAGGCGCGCTATGAGCGGCCCTACCAGATGCACGCCTCGCTCGGCCCCTCCGCCGCGATGGCGGAGTTCGCCGAGGGTCGGCTCACAATCGTCTCGCACAGTCAGGGGATCTATTTCCTGCGTGCCGCGATCGCCGAGACCTTCGACATGGCGGACGAGGATATCCGCATCGTCCACGCCCCGGGGGCGGGCTGCTACGGCCACAACGGCGCGGACGACGCGGCGCTGGATGCCGCCATCGTCGCCCGAGCGCTCCCCGGCCGGCCGGTGCTGCTCAAGTGGACCCGCGAGGAGGAGCATGCGTGGGAGCCCTACGGCACCTGCATGTCGATGGATTTGCGGGCGAGCCTCGACGCCGACGGCGGGATCGCCGCCTGGTCGCACGAAAGCTTCGGCGATACCTTCATGATGCGGCCGCGCTCGGGCCCGGACAGGATCGGCCCGGCGCGGCTCCTTTCGACCCGGTTTCTCGCCGATCCGCTGACCCCGCCGGTCATGGGCCCCGCGATGGGGCCGCATATCGGCATCCACCGCAATCTCGACCCGCTCTACGACCTGCCGGACAAACGCCTGGTCAAGCATCTGGTGCGCGGCATGCCGCTCCGGGTTTCCGCGCTCCGCTCGCTCGGCGCCTACGCCAATGTCTTCGCCATCGAGTCCTTCTTGGACGAGCTGGCCGAGGAAGCGGGCATCGATCCGGTGGCCTTCCGGCTGAAGCACCTGTCCGACCCGCGCGGCCGGGCCGTGATCGAGGCCGCCGCCGGACATCTCGATCCCTCCGGCGCGGACATGCCGGAGGGGCGCGGGCGCGGGATCGCGTTCTCCCGCTACAAGAACATCGCCGCCTATGCCGCGGTGGTCATGGAGGTCTCGGTCACGGATGCCGCGGAAATCAGGCTGGAGCGCTGCGCGATCGCCGCCGATGCGGGGGAGATCGTCGACCGCGCCGGGCTGGCGGCGCAACTCGAAGGCGGGGTCGTCCAGGCCGCGAGCTGGACCCTGCACGAGGCGGTGACGTTCGACGGCGGCGGGATTACCAGCCGCGACTGGGAGACCTATCCGATCCTCGGCTTCGACAACGTGCCCGAGTTCGAGACGATCCTGGTCGATCCCGGGCGCGAGCCCTTCCTCGGCGCCGGCGAGGCCACGTCCGGCCCCACGGCGGCGGCTATCGCCAACGCGGTTTACGCTGCGACAGGGCTCAGGCTGAGGCGGATCCCCTTCACCCCCGACGCGGTGCGCGCCGCCGCGCTGGCGTAAGGCAGAATCCGACTGGCCACGCTGGGGGCCGGTTTCCGCGGACGGCAGGTCAGACGTTCCGGGCCGCCAGCGCGACCGCCTCGCCGGCGAGGCGCGCGACTTCGTCGAACCTGGATGCCCGAACGAGAGCCGGGCTCACGATCCAGCTCCCGCCGCACGCGAGGACGTTGGGCAGCGCCAGATAGTCTCCGAGGTTGTCCGGACCGATTCCGCCGGTCGGCACGAACCGGACGAAGGGGTACGGGCCGGACAGCGCTTTCAGGAACGGCACGCCGCCGCTGGCCTCGGCGGGAAAGAACTTGACCGCGTCGAGCCCGAAGCCCATCGCCCGTTCGACGCCCGTCGGATTGTTGATGCCGGGCAGGACGGGGAGCCCCGTCTCAAGGCATGCCTCGACGACCGCGGGATTGAAGCCGGGCGTGACGACGAACCGGCTGCCGGCCCGATGGGCAAGGTCCACCTGATCGACGGTGAGGACGGTCCCGGCGCCGACCAGCATTTCCGGCATTCGCTCGCGCAGGATCCCGATCGAATCCGCCGCCGCTTCCGACCGGAAGGTGATTTCGGCCACCGGCAGACCACCCGCCATCAGCGCCTTCGCGAGCGGCAGCGCGGCTTCGCTCGTGTCCAGCTCCACGACGGGCAATATTCTTGCCTCGCCGAGCCGCGCCAGGACATTCGATACGTTATCGGCCATCGTTTTCGATGTTGCGCGCGATCAACGCGCCCGGCGCGCCGACCACCCGGGAAGCGACATCGTGCCCGGCCAGGAGGCATCGCCTTTCGTCTTCGCCGCGAAGGAACGCCGCGAGGTAGCCGCCGTTGAAGCTGTCTCCCGCCGCGGTCGTATCGACGACGTCGGGCGCCGGGGCGAATTCGGGATGCGCGTCGCGGGCGAGAAGCGGCGACACCGGGCCGAGCGCCCCCCGCTTGATCGCGCAGGCACGCCAGTCGACGGCGGCGAAACGCGCGACCGCGGCCTCCTCGTCCGCATCGCCGAACAGGGCGAGCTCGTCGTCGAGCGAGGGCAGGGCAATGTCGGCGACCTGCCACATTTCCTCGACCGAGCGGCGCGCGGCCGCGGCGCTCTCCCAGAGTTGCGGCCGGTAGTTCGAATCGAAAGCGACATGGCACGCGCCGCGCCCGCGCAGGTCGCGCAGATATGCGATCAGGCGCCCGCGGGCCGGGGGATGCAGGATGGCCAGCGTGATGCCCGAGAGGTAGACGACGCTCGCCGCCGGCAGGGAAGCGAGGGTCTCGCCGGACCCGAACAGCCCGCGCGCCGCGGAGTCGCCGCGCCAGTAGTGAAAGCTGCGTTCGCCTGCCTTGTCGGTCGACACGGCATAGATGCCGATGTTGCGTTCCCCGTCCATGTCGACATGCGAAACGTCGATGCCCTCGTCCTGCGCCGCGGTCAGGAAAGCCCGAGACAGCGGATCGCCGCCCACGCGCGTGCAATAGCCGATCCGGGCCGACGGGCCGAACTCCCTGGCGCAATAGACCGCCGTGTTGAACGTATCGCCCGCGAACCCGACGCGGAAGCCGGCCGCCGGCTCCTGCCGGATCTCGGCCATGACTTCGCCGATGGCGAGCAGGTGCAGCGTCACGGGTCCGGTGCGGCCGGAGACATGCCCGGCCTAATCCGCATTTCCGGGGCTCAGGCGCCGCCGGACGGCGACGAACAGGGGCCAGGCGAACAGGCCGATGGCGATCGCCACGATGATCGCCGAGATCGGGCGCTCGAAGAAAATGCCGAACGAGCCGTGCGCCATGATCAGCGACTGGCGCACCGAAGCCTCGGCGAGCGGCCCGAGCACGATGGCGAGCACGGCCGGCGCCAGCGGGTAGTCGAGCTTGCGCATCAGATAGCCCATGACGCCGAAGATCAGCATCAGCCAGACGTCGTGCATGTCCTGGGTCGGCGCGTAGCCGCCGACGACGCAGAGGATGAAGATGACCGGCGCCAGGATGGTGAACGGCATCCGGAGCACCATCAGGAAGGCGGGGATGAAGGCGATGTTGATCAGCAGCGCGAACAGGTTCGCCGCATAGAGGCTCGCGATCAGCCCCCAGACGAACTCCTTGTGCTCGATGAACAGCAGCGGGCCGGGCTCGAGCCCCCAGATCACCATGCCGCCCAGCAGGATCGCCGTCGTCGGCGAGCCCGGGATGCCCAGCGTCAGCATCGGCAGCATCGATCCCGTGCTGGCCGCGTTGTTGGCGGACTCGGGCGCGACCACCCCGTCGACATTGCCCTTGCCGTAGGTCTCCGGGTTCTTCGACATCGTGCGCGCGACGCCATAGGCCATCAGCGAGCCCGGCGTCGCGCCGGCGGCCGGCAGGATGCCGACGAAATAGCCGAGGAAGGAGCCCATCAGCATCGAGCGGATATTGTGCCGGAGATCGGCGAGCGCGCGGACGACGCCGCGGATCGTCACCGCGGCGCGGCTCACCACCATCTCGCCCCGCGTGGTCTCGACGGTCCACAGGATCTCGCCGATGCCGTAGATGCCGATCGCGAGCACGAGGAAATTGATGCCGTGATAGAAGCCCGGCAGGTCGAAAAAGATCAGCCGTGGATTGCCGCTGACGATGTCGAGCCCGACGGCCGAGAACATCAGCCCGATGAAGATCGAGAAGAAGGTCTTGGGAATATCGTCGCCGCCGAGCCCGATGAAGGTCGCGAAGGCGAGCAGCAGCAGCGCGAACTCCTCGGGCGGTCCGAAGGCGAGCGCGAAATCGGCCAAGGGCGGGGCGAACAGGGTGAACAGGACGACCGAGATGGTCCCGCCCACGAAGGACGCGGTGGCGGCGGCGACCAGCGCCCTGTCCGCCTTGCCCTGGAGCGCCATCGGCCGGCCGTCGAAGGTCGTCGCCACCGCCGTCGAGGCGCCCGGGATGCCGAGCATGATCGAGCTGATCGCGCCGCCGTACATGGCGCCGTAATAGAGCGAGCCGAGAAAGATGATCGCCGAGGTCGGCGGCACCAGGAAGGTCATCGGCAGCAGGATCGCCACTCCGTTGACCGATCCCAGACCCGGCATCGCGCCGATGAACAGGCCGGCGATGCAGCCCGCGACGATGAGCGCGAGGTTGATCGGCTCGAGCGCGACCGCGAACCCTTCGAGCAGAAGACCCAGGATCTCCATCAGAGGAGCATCTCGTAGAGCGGGTAGAAGGCGGGCTCGGTGTAGCCCTTGGGCAGGGTGATCTTGAGCGCGATCTCGAAGAACAGGAAGGTCGCCACCGGCATGGTGACCGCGAGCGAAGCGGTGACCGACCAGGTGTGGTGCCCGATGCCCCGCATGTAGAAGATCAGGTAGAGCGGGATCACCACGTAGACGCCGACGACGTGGATCAGGCCGATCATCACCAGGAGCGAGCCCGCGCCGATGGCGAAGACCCGGAGCGCGGTGCGGTCCATGTAGGGCTCTTCGGAGCGCGACGGCGGGCTCTGGCGCCGCGCCCAGCGCAGCACGATCCAGCCGCAGCACACCAGCATCCCCGCGGCGAGCCAGAACGGGAAGGCGCCGCCGCCGGGCCCCTCGCCCTCGATCCAGCCGACCGGCAGCTCGGCCGATTTCCACATGATGTAGAGCGAGAACGCCGCCATGAACAACGCCATGACGAGCTCCGCGCGACGCATCGAGAGCGGCTCCTTCGTCGAGAGGGCTGAAAATATCCGGCCCGGCGGCACGCCGGGCCGGATCGCAAGGTTCTTCGCTACTTGATTTCGCCCATCGACATCAGCAGCTTGCGATGCGCTTCACGCTCCTTGACGAAGTAGTCCTGAAGCGCCTTGCCGGTCAGCCAGCCGGGCAGGAGCCCCTTGCTCGTCAGGTAGTTCTGCCAGTCCGCGGACTTGTAGACCTTGTCGAACAGGTCGACGTAGTAGGCTTCCGCGTCCGCCGGGATGCCGCCCGGGGCGACCACGCTGCGCTGCATGAAATAGGACAGGTTCTGGCCCAGCTCGGCGAAGGTCGGAACGTCGGGGAACGCCTTCAGCCGTTTCGGCGTGAAGGTCGCGAGCGCCCGCGATTTCCCGGCCTTCCAGAAGCCGATCTGCTCGGACGGGTTGTTGACCGTCGAGTTGATGTGCTTGCCGATCAGCTGCTTGGCCACCGTTCCTCCGCCCTTGAACGGCACATAGGTGACCTTGATCCCGTAGGCGCCCTCCAGCATCGCGGTGACCAGCGAGTCCTCCTGGCCCTTGCCGGTGCCGCCCATCTTCCAGTTCTTGGGCCCCGCCTTCTTCACGGCGGCCACATAGTCCTTGACCGACATGATCTTGGTGTCGGAGTGGACCCAGAGCTGGAACGTGTCCTCGGCGAGCCGCGCGATCGGGGTGAACTTGGAAATGTCGACGCCGAGCCCCGGATTGCGCAGCGGGCTCGTGTAGTAGCTGTTGAGCGTCGCCATGATGACGTGCGGATCGCCCTGCTTGTCCTTGAGGTAGCGCAGCGCTTCCGCGCCGGACCCGCCGCCCTTGTTGATCGGCACCAGGGGCAGCGCCGCGAGCTTGTTCTTCTTGATGATGCCCTGGATGAAACGGGCGAGCCTGTCGGCCCCGCCGCCCTTGCCTGCCATGATCACGAACTCGACGGGCTTTTTCGGTTTCCACGCCGCCGCCGCGTCCGACGAGACGGCGAGCGTTCCGGCGCCGGCCGCGAGCGATATTCCGGCGGCCAGTGCCACGGTCTTGCCTATGTGCTTCATGGAGTCCCCCTATCGTTATTCTTCCGATTGGGGCTTATATCGATTACTTGACGGCCGGCTGTCGAGCGCGGATCGGGGCCGGGGACGCCGTCGCGTCGCGGCGGGCATGGAAACCGCCCAGACTCCCCCCCGTCATGGTCGGCGAAGGCCGACCATCCACGATTTGTTTTTCGTTTCCGGCGCCGCAAAAACTCGTGGATGGTCGGCCTTCGCCGACCATGACGGGGAGGAACGGCCCGCCGGGACCCGAATGCGCCCCGGCGCTGCCCGGAACGCCTGTCAGCCCCGCTCCTGTCAAGTAATCGATATAAGCTCCTTCCGATTTCCGCGACGGGGCAGCCCGTCGCAGCAGGAACTATGGAACGCCCGCCGCCGCCGTGCAATCGCGCCGTGGAGGATTCACCCGGCGGCTCCGTCCTGGTCTAGACTCGCCGCGGCCCCAGGGAGGCCGGAGAAACCGCATGACCGACGCCCCGCTCTGGATCGCCGAAGCCGATGTCGCCGCGACGATCTCGTTGCCGGACGCGATAGGTGCGCTGGAGCGGATCCTCGCGATGGAGGCCGACGGCGCCGCCGCCAACCTGCCCAAGACACACCTGATGGTCGCCGCCAACGACGCGATGCACGCGATCGGCGCCGCCGTCGCGGGCGCGGGGATCTGCGGCACCAAGACCTGGGTCAATGTCGGCGGCAGGTCGCAGACGGTGCTGATCCTGTTCTCTCTTGAGGACGGGCGTCTGCGCGCCGTCGTCGAGGCGACCGCGCTCGGCCAGATGCGCACCGCCGCGATGACCGGGGTGGGCACCGCGCGGCTCGCGCCGGAGGACGCGCGTTGCCTCGCCCTGATAGGGACCGGCAAGCAGGCGCTTCCCAACGCCGCGGCCTGCGCCGCGGTCCGGGGCATCGAGGAAGTCCGGGTCTACAGCCGCCGGGCCGAAGCGCGCGCCGATCTGGCGGCGCGGATCGAGGACGAGCTCGGGATCCGGGCCGTCCCGGCCGCCAGCGTCGAGGAGGCGGTCGCGGACGCGCCCATCGTCACCGCGATAACCAACGCGACCGAGCCGTTCCTTTCCGCCCCGATGCTCGCGCCCGGCGCCCATCTCAATGCGATGGGGGCGATCGTGCCGGTCCGCGTCGAGTTCGCGCAGGACGTGTTCGAGCGTTGCGATGCGATCGCGGTCGACACGGTGGACGGCGTGCGTGCGCTGTCCGCCGAGTTCCGCGAGCGCTTCGGCGAGGACGATGCCGGCTGGAAGACCGTGCGCCCCATCTCCCGCCTCATCGCCGAGGACGCGCGCCGTCCCGCCGGCTGCGACCTCACCTTGTTCAAGGCGGTCGGCATGGGCATGTCCGATCTCGCGCTCGGCATCGAAGTTTTGGCGCGCGCGGAGGCGGAAGGGTTGGGGACGCCGGTGCCCGAAAGGGTCCGCGTGCCGCCGCGCCTTCGGTGAGGGAACCGGGAGCCAAATCCGACCGAGTGCGGCTCCGGCGGTCCCCCTCACCCTGACCCTCTCCCCGCAGGGGAGAGGGGACGCGCTTGGCGACTCCCCTTGCTTTCTCCCCTCCCGCTTGCGGGAGGGGTTGGGGGAGGGTGTGGCTCTAGAAGTCCAGCCGGGTCTCCAGGAACAGGAGTTGCGCGGCACCGTAGACGCGCCGCATGACCGTCGCGAAGCCCTCCGCGTCCAGCGTTTCTCCGCGCCCGATCTCGACGATCGTGCATGTCGCCGGGCCGATCCAGCCCGCTTCCCGCAGCGCGGCCAGGGCCGGTTCGGCGAGTCCCAGACCGTAGGGCGGGTCCAGGAAAACGATGTCGGCCGGCCCCGCCGCCGATGGCGCGGACAGCACGTCGCCCGCAATCGGCACCGCGCCGCGTTCGCCGAGCGCCTCCGCGTTGCGCCGGACCCAGCCGGGGTCGCGATCCATGAAAATCGCCTCCGCCGCGCCGCGCGACAGCGCCTCCAGGCCGAACGCGCCCGTGCCGGCGAAGGCGTCGAGAACCCGGGCGCCCTCGATGTCGGGGAAATCGCCGTGGGCGAGGATGTTGAACAGCGCCTCCCGCAGCCGGTCGCTGGACGGCCGGATCGCCCTGCCCTCCGGCGCGGCGAGCCGCCGCCCGCGATGCCTACCGCCGACGATCCGCACGGCCGAGCTGTTCCCCGAGTACCTTCTCCTTCACCTCATCGACCGCGCCGCGGCCGAGCCCGCCGAGCAGGAAGGGCCCGTAGCCCGTCCGGATGAGCCGGTTGACCGCGAGCCCGAGGCTCTCGAACACGCGCTTGATCTCGCGGTTGCGGCCCTCGGTGAGGCTGACGGTGAGCCAGGCGTTGCGCCCCTCCCTGCTGTCGAGCCGCGCGCGGATCGGGCCGTAGGCGACGCCGTCGACCGCGATGCCGTCGGCGAGCGCCGCCAGCCGGTCCTCGTCGACCCCGCCGAACGCGCGCACGCGGTAACGCCGCGTCCAGTCGCCGCGCTCGAGCGCACCGGCGAGCGCCCCGTCGTTGGTGAGCAGCAGCAGCCCCTCGGAGTTGATGTCGAGCCGTCCGACCGTCACCACGCGCGGCAGGTCGGCGGGCAGCGCATCGAACACCGTCCGCCGCCCCTCGGGATCCGCGTTGGTGCAGATCAGCCCGCGCGGCTTGTGATAGCGCCAGACGCGCCGCCGCCCGGGAGGTTCCACGGGCCGGCCGTCGACCGCGATCTCGCTACCCGCGTGCACGAGGGTCGCCGGCGTGTCGAGCACCGCGCCGTCGACCGCGACGCGGCCGGCGGCGATCCAGCGTTCGGCTTCGCGGCGCGAGCACAGCCCGGCGCGCGCGAGATACTTTGCGATCCGCTCGCCCGCCGGCGCGTCCGCGCGCCCGGTTTCAGCGCGGCGCGGACGCGTTCTCGCGGCAGGCCGCGACGAAGGCTTCGAAGATCCTGGCATCCCCCCGGTCGATCCCGTATTCGGGGTGCCATTGTACGCCAAGGCAGAACCGGTGCCGCGTGCTCTCGATCCCCTCGATCACCCCGTCCGGCGCCACCGCGTCGACCAGCACGCCCTCGCCCACGTCGAGCGCCGCCTGATGATGCGCGCTGTTGACCGACATTTCGGTCGCGCCCACGATCCGGTGGAGCAGGCTGCCCGGCGCGACGGATACCGTGTGGCCGGGCTCGGTGCGGGGATTCGGCTGTTCGTGCGCGAGCGCGCCCTCCACCTCGTCCGGGATGTGCTGGATCAGGGTGCCGCCGAGGACGACGTTGAGGAGTTGCTGTCCGCCGCAGATGCCAAGCACCGGCATGTCGCGTTCGAGCGCGCCCTCGGTCGCCGATTTCTCGAACGCGGTGCGCCGGTCCTTGGTGGTCACCGTCGCGTGTCGGGTCGCCGCCCCGAACAGCGCCGGATCCACGTCGAACGCCCCGCCCGTGACGATCAGCCCGTCGACGCGATCGAGATAGTCCGCCGCGCGTTCGGGCTCGTGCGGCAGCAGGAGGGGCAACCCGCCCGCCCGCGCGACCGCGCCGCAATAGTTCTCCCGAAGCGCGTACCAGGGCTGGTTCGAGTAGCCGCCGGCGGGCTCGGAGTCGAGGGTGAGGCCGATCATGGGCCGCTTCATGGGGCGCACTTTAGACCGATTTGGAAGCCCGCCCGAATCGCCCGCTTGACCGGTCGCGGGCCGCGCCGGATGGTGCGGCGATGACCCGTTCCGAACGAAGCTGGATGGACCGCGCGCTGGCGCTCGCCGAGGCGGCCGGCGAGGCGGGCGAGGTGCCGGTCGGCGCGGTGATCGTCGAGGCGGAATCGGGCGAGGCGGTGGCCGAGGCGGCGAACCGCACCGAGCGCGATGCGGACCCCACCGCCCACGCGGAAATGATCGCGATACGCGAAGCTGCCCGGCGGCTCGGCCGGCCGCGGCTCGCCGGCTGCGACCTCTACGTCACGCTCGAACCGTGCCCGATGTGCGCCCAGGCGATCGCGTTCGCCCGCATCCGCCGGCTCTATTTCGGCGCCGCCGATCCCAAGGGCGGTGGGGTCGAGAACGGCGCGCGCATCTTCGACCGGCCGTCCTGCCACCACCACCCCGAAATCTATGGCGGGATCGGCGAGACCCGCGCGGCGGCGTTGTTACAGGCTTTTTTTCGGGAGCGGCGGTAGGCCTCGGCGGGCGCGCACCCGGCGTCAGGGCTGGCGGAGTTCGAGCTCAAGGCGCATCCCGACGGCCGCTGCGGCGCGTTTCAGCGTGTGCAGGGTTACGCCTTCGTTTTCCGGGTCGAGCAAACGATCGAGCTGCGAGCGGCTGGTCTCCATGCGCGCCGCCATACCTGCCTTGGAGAGATTCTGTGCTTTCATCGCCTGCGCCAGCTTGTAGGCGAGCACCGACTTGATCGCGTAATTCTTGGCGTCTTCGTAAGTGCCGTCTTCCCGCATCAGGTCTTCGAGCGTCGATCCCACGCGCGGGTTCTTCTCAGACATGACGGTCATGCTCCTTCATCCGACGCTGCGCCAGCGCGAGCTCTTTCCGGGGCGTCGCTTGGGATTTCTTGATGAAGCCGTGCAGCAGCACCATTGTGCGTCCCGAAACGGTGAAGAACACCCGCGCAATTCCCCTGTCGGACACATTACAGCGCACTTCCCAAAGCCCGGGATGGTCGGTCGTGCCCCCAGGCGTGGTGTAGGAGCAGGAGCCAGCATCGGTAGCTGTGGGTAAGTGGCCCGCCGCCGCGACCGTGTGGTGTCTGGCGGCGGCGGGCCACTTATCCATAGCGGATGGCCATCGCGGTGCCGGTTAGGGTTGGGCTTCTACAGTCCATCCGACCGGAGGAGTACCACGATGACCACCAAGGACATGATGACCCTGCAGGCGCTTTTGGAGAAGAGTTCGGACGCCGATCTGCTTCGCGAGATGATCGGGTTCACGGCCGAGCGTTTGATGGCGCTTGAGGTGGAGGGCCTTGCGGGAGCCGCACACGGCGAGCGTTCGCCGGACCGGCTCACCCATCGCAACGGCTACCGGGACCGGGTCTGGGAGACGCGCGCGGGCACGGTGGAGCTGAAGATCCCGAAGCTGCGCAAGGGGAGCTACTTCCCGGGCTTCCTGGAGCCGCGTCGCATGGCGGAGAAGGCGCTGACGGCGGTGATCCAGGAGGCCTACATCAAGGGCGTGTCGACCCGCTCGGTGGACGACCTGGTGCAGGCCATGGGCATGTCGGGCATCTCGAAGAGCCAGGTGTCGCGGCTGTGCGGTGAGATCGACGGCAAGATCCGCGACTTCCTCGACCGCCCGCTGGAGGGCGACTGGCCGTATCTGTGGCTGGACGCGACCTATGTGAAGATGCGCGAGGCCGGGCGCGTCGTCTCGGTCGCGGTCACGATCGCGGTGGCGGTCAACGACCAGGGCCGCCGCGAGGTGCTCGGCATGGCGATCGGCGCGTCCGAGGCCGAGACCTTCTGGACCTCCTTCCTGCGCTCCCTGGCCCGCCGCGGCCTGCGCGGCGTCAAGCTGGTCGTCTCCGATGACCACAAGGGCCTGAAGGCGGCTGCAACGCGCGTCCTCGGCGCCACATGGCAGCGCTGCCGCGTCCACTTCATGCGCACCCTGCTCGCCCATGCCGGCAAGCAGGGCCGGCGCGTCGTGTCCGCCTTCGTCACCACCGCCTTCGCCCAGGAGGATGCAGACAGCGCCTCCGCCCAGTGGCGCCAGGTCGCCGACCAGCTCAGGGCCAAGGCGCCGAAGCTCGCCGCTCTCATGGACGAGGCCGAGCACGACATTCTCGCCTACATGACCTTCCCGGCCGCGCATCGCCCCAAGCTGCACTCGACAAACCCGCTCGAACGACTCCATGGCGAGATCAAGCGGCGTACCAACACCGTCGGCATCTTCCCCAACGAGGACGCCATAACACGGCTGATCGGCGCCATCCTGCTCGAGCAGAACGACGAATGGGCCGTCCAGAGGGCCAGATAGAGGCGTTTGCGCTGTCGGGGACGGGTTGATTTACAAGGCGTTCACGGAGGTGCGAGATTTTTGATACCCCGTGGTGGTCGTTGATATCCGGGGTTTCAGTTTCGCTGCGGCGGTCGTTTTGGCGATTTTCACCCCACGCCGCTGGTCGCGGCGTCTTGGCAGCGAGGTTTTCCTGCGGCGGCCTCGCGCGCCCTGATCGTGCGCATGAGATAGAAGGTGTCGCCATCGGGCCCTGGGGCCCTTGTTCCACCACCACCCCTGGTCGGGAGAACAGCGATGGCGACGGCGGCGAAGCTACCCTTTTCGTGGCGCGATGTCGAAGTCCTGCCGGACCTTGAACGGCTGCGCCTGGTTCTGGCGGTGCTTCCCGACGAGGAGATCGTGACGGCGCTTGAAGTGTGTCGCGGTCGGGGCCGTAACGACTACCCGGTGCGGGCGATGTGGCGGGCGCTGATCGCGGGGGTGGTGTTGCAACACGCCTCGATGCAGTCGCTGTTGCGGGAGCTGGGGCGCAACCCGGCGTTGCTGGAGATCTGCGGGTTCGACCCTCTGCCGTATCAGAGCGGGCCGGTGACGGTGCTTCACGACGGGCATGCGGTAACGCGCCCGGCGCGGGTTCGTTCGACGGCGCCGAGCCACTGGAACTTCTCGCGGTTTCTGGGGCGTGTTGTGCAGCTTGAGGACGAGCAGGGGCTGGTGTCCGCCATGATCGAGAGCCTGCGCGCCGCGCTGTTCGCCGCGTTGCCGGACTTCGGGCGTCATCTCGGCTACGACGGCAAGGCGATCGCGAGCCACTCGACGGGCCGGGTCGGCAAGGACGAGGACAAGACCTCGGACCCCGACGCCGACTGGGGCAAGCACGAGACGGGCGGGGTGGACGCCAGGACCGGCGCGGTGTGGAAGAAGGTGAAGTCGTGGTTCGGCTACGGGCTGCACCTGATCGCCGACACCGATTACGAGGTTCCGGTGGCCTTCGAGGTGACGCGCGCTTCGGCCTCGGAACCCAAGGTGCTGTCCGGGATGCTGGAGGAGCTGTTCGCAAGGGCGCCGGAGATCGCCGGGCGCTGCGCCGACTTCAGCGCCGACCGCGGTCTCGACGATGCCCGCCTGAAGGCGCGGCTGTGGGACCGGTGGACCGCCCGCCCGCTGATCGATACACGGCTGATGTGGCGGGTGGAGAAGCAGGAGCCGAGATACGATCCGGCGCAGCCGATCACGCGGCCGCTGTTCCCCGACCGCGCCGATGTCATCGTTCACGACGAGCGCGGCCGGGTGTCCTGCGTCTGTCCCGGGACCGGCGAGGTCCGCGCTATGGCGTTTCAGGGGTTCGAGGCTGATCGGGGCCGCTGCGGCACGCTCAAATACCGCTGCCCGGCAGCCGCCTTCGGCTTCGCCTGCGCCGGCAGCCGGGCCTGCCACCGGGCCGGCGGGGTCAAGCCCGGAGACTATGGCCGCATCCTGCGCATCGACCTCGACAGCCACGACCGGCGCATCTTCACCCCCACGCCCTGGGGCAGTCCGTCATGGCGGCGCGGCTACAACCGCCGCTCGGCCATGGAGCGGATCAACAGCCGCCTCGACAACAGCTTCAACTTCGAGACCCACTACATCCGAGGCCGCGCCAAGATGAAGACCCGCCTCGGCCTCGCCCTGGCGGTGATGATGGCGATGGCTCTCGCCCAGGCCCGCGCCGGCCGCCCCGAGCGCATGCGCTCCCTGGTCGGCGCCGTGCCGTATCTCGACACCGGCTGACCGCTCGTCTGCCTCCCGACAATCCTGCCCGATCCCGCCGCCCGACGGCAGAGGGGAAGCCACGCCCGCACGCCAGACAATCTTCCGGTAATCGTATTTGTCAGGCCCCGGAAGCCCGTATCCTGCCCGGTGGGGAAGCGGGCCGGACGATATTCAACCGCCAAAATCGAACCGGCGACAGCCAAAAATCACCACAGCGCACATTTCTCAGATACATGACGCTGGAATCAATCGCTCCCGTGAGCGACAATGCAACCGTCAAGCTGCCCGCCGTGGCAGCCTGAGCCTACCGGCCCTACCCGCCGGATACCGCGACGGCCGCCAGGCTCTTACACCACGGCTCGGGACACGATCGGATGGTTCGTGAGTGGCGCGCACAGCGGCGGGCCGCACGGCCAGCCGAATTCCACCTTCATGATATCCCGACCGACCCTTCTGCGGTCCTCCCGAGGCAATCCCAAAAGCCACTCGCGCACCGGCTCCCGGCCGCTGGCCAACCGGTAGAACCGGGCAACAAGGATTTTTTCAGGCGCTGTCACCGACAATATGTACCATATTCGGTACAGTCAATCCCGAACCTCACCCCTCCGGGTCGAAGCCGTACTCTTCCCAGCGGCTGTTGACGAGGTCCATGTCCTCGTCGTGGGGCGTCACCATCGGGGGGTAGCGCTCGCCGCCATAGGCTTCCTCGGGCTCGAAATCGAGATTGACCGTGGCGTCGATCAGCACCCGGCACCACTTGCCGGTGCCGTAGAGCATCGGGTCGCGGTCCTCGAGGCGGGTCGAGGGATCGAGCAGCGAGCCCCACGAGCCCGGGAAGAACACGATGTCGTCCTCGGCCGCGTTGACCCGGTAGGCGAATGCCCAGTCGAGCGCGCCGTAATCGTGGATGTCGATGTCCTCGTCGACCACCCAGATGTGCTTGTAGCGGAGATGCGATGCGTTCGAGCCCCAGATCGCCGCCGCCGCCTGCTTGGCCTGGCCGCGATAGGTCTGGCGCATCTGGATCATCAGCGTGGTGCCGTTGTTGGCCGGCGCGCAGTGAACGTCGGTGATTCCGGGCACGCCGGCGCGCTCCAGCACGTTCCAGGCGACGCCGGCGCGCTGGATCGACGAGGTGATCGAGTTCTCGTTGAGCATCTTCGGCAGCGTGCCCTCCAGCGTGCCGCGGTGGATCGAGCCGTCGCGGTAGGTGACGCAGGTCACCTTGGTGACGTGCTTGGGTCCCTGGTCGCCGCCGAAATAGCCGGTGTACTCGCCGAACGGCCCCTCCTGCTCGAAGGTCGCCGGGTCGGGGTCGATGAAGCCCTCGATCACCATCTCGGCGTCCGCCGGCACCATCAGGTCGGACGTCTCGCACTTGATCAGCGGCACCGGCGCGCCCCGGATCGCGCCCATCACGTCGTATTCCGAAACGCCCGTCGGCACCGGCGCCGAGGCGCAGTAGGGCATCGCCGGTTCCCAGCCGTAGACATGGGCGACCGGCATCTTCATCCCCCGGTCGGCCCATTTCTGGAAATGAACCCCCCAGTTCTGCGCCCGCCAGAGCAGCACCGGAAGCGTGTCCTTCTGCCCCAGCATGCCGCGATAGATGCCGACATTGTGGACGCCCGTGTCGGGGTCCATGGTCACCGTCGCCGAGTAGGTGTTGATGTAGCGCCCGCCGTCCTCCCGGTGCCAGCGCGGCACCGGGACCTTGTAGATGTCGATGTCGTCCCCGGTGACGATGTTTTCCTTGACCTTGCCGGTCTTGACCTCGGTCGGCGGCACGCGCTGCTGGAGATAGTGCCGGGTGGCCAGCACCAGGTCGCGGACCGGCGCGTCCTGCGGCAGGCCGAGCGTCATGGCGACCCTGGAATAGTTGGAGAGGCCGCCGGTAAAGACCGCCCGCGACCACACGTCGTCGTCGGGGCCGTAGCCGTCGATGTTCTCGAACAGGAGCGCCGGCCCGTGGCCCGTCCCGAAGGTCTTGCGGGCGATGGTTCCGAGCTCGCAGTCCCAGTCCACCTTCGCCCCGATACGCTGGAGCTCGCCCGCGATGTCGAGCGCCTCGATCCAGCCGCGAAGATCGCCGAACTGGCGCGGCTGCAGGCGGTTGGAAAGACCTTCGGGCTGGTCCATCGCGTACTCCCTTCGGATGTTGGGCGGTCTATTTCAGATCGTCGAGGCCGAGCGCCGACCAGCGCGCGAGCGCGGCCCGCTTGTCCTCTTCCATGGGCTCGACCGTCGGCGGGTAGCGGCGTCCGTCGCGCTCGGGCGGGTAGTCGAGATTGATCGTCGCGTCGATCAGCACCCGGTGCCACTTGCCGGTGCCGAACAGGTGCACGTCGGCGTCGCGCCGGCGGACCGAGGGGTCGAGCCCGGCGCCCCAGGTGGCGGGAAAGATCACGATGTCGCCCTCGCCGGCGTTGACCCGCCAGGCGAGCGCCCAGTCGATCGCCGCGTAGTCGTGAACGTCGATGTCCTCGTCGACCACGATGACGTGCTTGTAACGGACGTGCGACGAGGAATCGCCCCACAGCGCCGCCGCGACCTGCTTGGCCTGGCCGCGATAGGTCTGGCGGATCTGCACCGCGATGTTGACCCCGGCATGGATCGGCATCCCGAAGACGTCGGTGACGCCCGGCACGCCCGCCCGCTCCAGCGCGTTCCACGCCGTCGCCGAGCGCTGGACCGAGCTCATGATCGCGTTCTCGGCGTAGCTGTAGGAGAGCGCCCCCTCGACCGTGCCGCGGAAGATCGGGTCGTCGCGGTGGGTGATGCAGGTCACCCGCGCGGTGTGCTTCGGCGTCCGCTCGGTCGCGTAGTAGCCGGTGAACTCGGCATAGGGCCCCTCTTCCGTGAAGGTCGCGGGGTCGGGGTCGATCCAGCCCTCGATGACGATCTCGGCGTTCGCCGGCACCATGAGCGGCACCGTCTCGCAGGGCACCAGCTCGACGGGCGCGCCCCGGATCGCGCCCATCACGTCGTATTCGGAGATGTCGCGCGGCACCGGCGCGCCGGCGGTGAAGCCGAGCGAGGGCTCCCAGCCGAGCACGAAGGCGACCGGCATTTTCTCGCCACGCGCCTCGTACTTGGTGAAGTGCCCGCCCCAGTGCTGCGCCCGCCACATCAGGACCGGGATCGAGTCCCGGCCGCCCACCATGCCGCGGTAGATGCCGACATTATGCAGCCCGGTATCGGGGTCCTTGGTCACGCAGCCGGCATAGGTCAGCACGTAGCGCCCGCCGTCGAGACGGTTCCACTTGGGCACCGGGAAGGAGAGCAGATCGATGTCGTCGCCGGTAAGGACGTTCTCCTTCACCGGGCCGGTGTCCACCGTCACCGGCGGGATGCGTTCGTTGAAGATGGTGCGGCAGATCCGGACCAGGTCGCGGACCGGCGTGTCCTGCGGCAGGCCGAACATCATGGCGAGGCGGGAATAGGCGCCCTGGCCGCCGACGAATATCTCGCGGCAGCGGGAGTCCGGCCCGTTATAGTCCTTGATGTTCTTGAACAGGAAGGCGGGGCGGTCGCCCTTCCCCTGCGCCATGCGGTAGATCGTGCCGAGCTCGACGTCCCAGTCGACCTCGGCGTCGATCTCGCGCAACTCTCCCGCCGAACGCAGCGCCTCGATCCAGCCGCGCATGTCGCCGAACGCGACCGGCTTTCGGGCGCCGGCGGCCTCGCCGCTTGGATTCACGCGCCTGTCCTTCCCATGAGAAACCGCGGCGCATCTTAGTCACGCCGCCCGCCTCGTCCAGTTGACAGCGCGAGCGGCGGCTCGGACCATCCCGTCCGGCATGACCGGCGCTTCCGCACAGCCCTTTGTCGACGACCGGCCCGGGGACGGCATATTCCGGGTCAGGCGGGCGGCCTTCGTCGAGCCGGACCTGTTCGAGCGCGAGATGGAGCGGATCTTCCAGCGCTGCTGGAACTATATCTGCCACGACAGCCAGATTCGCGAGCGCGGCCAGTACGTCCGGGGCACCATTGGGCGCTATCCGGTGTTCGCGATCCGCGGGCTCGACGGCGAGATCCGCTGCTTCCACGATTCATGCCCGCACCGCGGCTCGATGCTGACGCGCGGGCGCTCGGGCGTTCAGCCGACCATCACCTGCCGCTATCATGGCTGGGCCTTCAACGCCGACGGGAAGTGCATCCGGGTGCGCGGCCGCGATGCCGGCTACAGCCGGGAAGCGCTGGAAAGGCTCGGCACCGACCTCAGGCCGGTCGCACGGGTCGCGTCCTATCGCGGCTTCGTCTTCGCCTCCTTGGATCCGGACGTGGAAGACCTGGAAACCTTCCTCGGGAACGCCCGGCCGTTCGTCGACCTGATGGCCGATCAGTCGGAAGAGGGCATGGAGGTGCTGAAGGGCGAGAGCACCTACGTCATGCGCGCCAACTGGAAGCTGCAGACCGAAAACTCGACCGACGGCTATCACGTCGCCACCGTGCACCGGAACTTCGCCCACACGGTCCGCCAGCGCGAGGCGCTCGCGGGCGAGGCCGAAGACGCCCGCGCGAGGACCGAGGCGAGCCGCATCCTCGACCTCGAAAGCATCTCCTCGGGCGGCTACGACATGGGCAACGGGCACATGATCAACTGGTCCGACCGGGGATCGCCCGAGTCCGCCCCGCTGAACGAGGCGCGCGAGGCGCTCGCCGCGCGTTTCGGCGCGGGCAAGGCGCGCTGGATGATCGACCGCGGGCGCACGGTGACGATCTTCCCCAATTTCTTCCTCAACGACGTCGCCTCGACCTGCATACGCCTGTGGCGTCCGGTCGCCGTCGACCTCACCGAGATCGACACCTGGTGCCTCGCGCCGATCGACGAGAGCGCCGAGGCGCGGCGCGCGCGGATCCGCAAATACGAGGATTTCTTCCTCCCCTCCAGCATCGCCGTGCCGGACGATGTGCGCGCGATGGAAGTCGCCCACGCCGGCTCGCTGGCGGCCGGCGGGGAGGCGTGGAACGACCTCGCGCTGGGCTACGCGACGATGGTCGAGGGCGCCGACGATGCCGCCCGCGAGCTCGGCGCCGCGCCGCTCTACAGCAACCCCGGGCGCGAGAGCGAGACGCCGTTCTACGCCTTCTGGCGCGAGTGGCGGCGCCGGATGGACGGTCCGTGAGCGGCTTCGACGCGGCGCTGACGGCGGAGGCCGCCGACCTTCTCTACCGCGAGGCCTGGCATCTCGACAGCCGGGAATGGGCGGCGTGGCTCGCCCTCTACACTGAGGACGCGATCTTCTGGGCGCCGGCGATCGCGGGCGAGGAGGGGTTCAGCGAGGACCCCGACAACGACGTCAGCCTGATCTATCTCGATCGCGCCGGGTTGGAGGCGCGCATCTTCAGGATCGAAGGCCGGGATTCCTTTGCCAGCGCGCCGCTCCCACATACGGCCCATGTCGTCGGCAACGTCCGGGCCGCGGAGACCGGGGACGCGGAGATCGAGGTCTCCGCCACCTGGCTGGTCAACAGCTTCCGCCGGACCGACCCGCCGATCCTGCGTGCCGGGCGCTATGCCTACCGACTCAGGCGGACCGATGCCGGGCTCGCGATCGCGCGCAAGACGGTCTACGTGCTCGACGACCGCATCGTCGGGCCGATCGACATTTTCAATATCTGAAGCCGGTTCAGCCGAGTTGGCGGAATTCCATCGGCAGGCGGCCGAGCCGGCGCGCCCCGTCCACCTCCACGACGATCGTGTTGCCGGTGCGGATCGCGCGCTCGCCGTCGGCCGACGTCGCCCACGGCTTGAGGATGAAGCAATGCCCGGCCTCGACGACACGGCCCTGGGCGTCGCCGCCCGGCCGCGTGGTCGGCCCGTCCTGGCCGAGCCCGACCCCGTGCCCCATGGTCGGCGCGGCCTTGAGCCCCCGCGCCTCCATGTGTGCGCCCCAGAGGCGGATGAGCTCGGCATAGGGCACGCCGGGCCGGATCGCGCTCATCAGCATTTCGAAGCAGGAGAGCGAAGCATCGAATAGACATTCGTAGTCGGCGCCCGGCGGCCCAAGCGACACCGACTCGACGCTTTGCGCCATGTAGCCGGCATATTTGATCTCGGATTCGCAGATCAAAATGTCGCCCCGCTCGAGCGCGCGGAAAGTCGGCATCAGAAATGTCTGGCTGGGCGTCTTGCCGATGCCGATCAGCAGCATGGCCGGCATTTCACCGCCGCTCCGGATGTGGGCCGCCGTCATTTCGGCGTAGAGCTCGTGCTCGGTGACCCCCGGCCGGGCGTGCGCGAACGCCGCTTCGCTTATCGCGTCGGCGCAGACCTGCGCGCGCTCGATCAGGGCGATCTCTTCCGCGCTCTTGACCTGCCGGATGTCGTGCATCAGCGCGGTCGCGTCGACCAATTCCGCGTCCGGAAATCCCGACTCGAGCGCGCGCAGCTCGCCCGACGACATCGTGCCGTCGGGGAACCGCAGCACGCCCTCCAGCCCCGCGATTCCGACCCGGGCCCGGCCGCCGCAACGCTCGCCCAGCGCCGCCGCCATCGCCTCGCCCCATCTTCCCTCGCGGGTCGCGCGGATGTCGGCGACCCAGTCCTGCGCCGCCCGCCAGAACGCCACCCGCCTGGGCTCGCGGACGATGGCGGCGGGCTCGCCCTTCGCCGGAAAGACCGCCGCCGCCGCGGTGCCGCCGCCGCCGATCGTCGTCAGGTAGCGCACGTCCGGCTGGCAGGCGTCCCACTCGCCCGTGTTCTCCGGCGCGAGGATGCAGTCGAGCCCGTTCTCCGCCATCGCCGCGCGCACCGCGGCATAACGGCGGTCGCGCTCGGCGAGGCTGAGGCGGGGCAGCGCTACCGGCTCCATCGGCGGATTGTGCTTTCTTGTTGCCCTTCAGGCCACCCGATAGTCTCGGTTCCGGCAGGTCGGGGGAGGCCGCATGAAATCCAGGGTCATGGTCCAGGTCGCGGACCGGCGGATCGAGCCCGACGAGCACGAGGTGCCGCCGGTCGGACCCAAGGAAGCCCTGCTCCGGGTCGAGGCGTGTGGCCTCTGCGGCTCGGACGTCGAGCAGTATCGCGGCAATTTCGCCGCCAAGGGCATCATGCGCTATCCGGTCATCCCGGGGCACGAGCCGGTCGGGCGCATCGCCGAGATCGGCGCCGACGCGGCGCGGTCGTGGGGCGTTTCGGTCGGCGACCGGGTCGCGCTGGAACCGCATCTCTCCTGCGGGCGCTGCGAGCTCTGCCTCGGCGGCGCCTACCACAACTGCCGGTCGCTGATGCCGCCGGGCGCGCCGCCCTGCTACGGCTACACTCCGCGCGACGTGGGCCACGGGCTCTGGGGCGGCTACAGCGAGTACATCCACCTGCACGAGCGCACCATGCTGCACAGGGTGCCGGAGACCATGCCGCTCGCGCTGGCGCTCCTCTACCAGCCGATCGCGGCCGGGGTCCGCTGGGCGGTGCATGTGCCGGCGACGGCGATGGGCGACACCGTGCTGATCCTCGGCCACGGGCAGCGCGGGCTGGGCGCCGTGGTCGCCGCGCGCGAGGCGGGCGCCGGCACGATCATCGTCACCGGCACGTCGCGGAGCGCCTACAAGCTTCGCCTCGCCGAGGCGCTCGGGGCCGACCACACCATCGAGGCCGACCGGGAGAACGTCGTCGAACGCGTCATGGCGATCACCGGCGGCAGGGGCGTCGACGTCGCGCTCGACGTCGTTCCGGGCGTCGCGTCGGCGGTCGAGGACGCCGTCGCCGCGACCCGCATCGGCGGGACGGTCGTCCTGAGCGGCATCAAGGCGAAGGACCAGACCGTCGCTCTCGACGTCGAGGCGGTGATCTACAAGGAGCTCGCCATCAGGGGAGTCTATTCCCAGGCCCGCGATGCCTATGTCGAGGCCTTCCGCATGCTGGAGAAGAACAAATACCGGCTGGAACGGCTCCACACCCACGAATACGCCCTCGACGACGCCGAGGAGGCCCTCCAGACCATGGGGCGCGAGCGGAACCCGGACGCCGAGCCGATCTGCGTATCCCTCCATCCCGGGCGATAGCGCCTGTCCGGTTTGGTTCGAAGCGTTGTCGGCCGGGGACCTCGGCGAACCGGATCAGCGGCGCGCGGCCAGATATTCCGCGATATGGCCGGCCACGTGCCGCGCGTCGTCGCCCACGCCGTAGAGCAGGCCGGACTTGCGTTTCACCATCCAGTTGAGGCCCATGAAATAGAGCCCCGGCACGGATGTCGCGCCGCGGTCGGTCACCGGATATCCCGCCTCGTCGCATACGGGAAACTCGATCCAGGAAAAGTCGTAGGAGAATCCGGTGGCCCACACGATGGCGGTGACGTTTTCGTCCAGGAGGTCGATCGAGGGTCGGTGCGGCACCGACCAATGGCCTTCCGGCGGTTCGCCGTCGAGCTCCCCGGCGGTCGGCGGGGGCGCGTCGATGCCGTTCCTCGCGATCAGGGCGTCCACATTCTCCTGGAACGTGCGGGAGACCCTGTCGGCGTTCTCGATATTGGCCCGAAGGTCGTCGGCAAACCGCATCGTCTCGCCGCCGGCCGTCGTCAGCCTGCCGAGCGGTTCGACGCCGTCGCGGCGCAGGCGGTGCAGGCCGATCGTGCGCCCGCCGCGGGCGCCGCTGAGCTGGACCTCCGCCCCGAAACGCCGGGCGGGAGACTCCAGCATGTCGGGGGTCCGGTCGAAGAAACCGAGTTCCGCGAGCCACGCCACGGAATCCCGCCCGCGGTAGCGGCGGGGGACCCGTCCGGCCCCGCCCACGCTCAGCAGCACCCGCCGGCCCGACAGCCGCAGATCGTCGGCGATCTGCCCGCCCGTCTGTCCCGAGCCGACGACCAGAACCGCGCCGGGCGCGAGATCCCCGGGGTTGTGGTAGGTCTCGGCGTCGAGCTGGCGGATGCGAGGCGAAACGGATGCGGCAAGCACCGGCCGGCGCGGCGTCTGCATCGTGCCGGTCGCCACGACGACCGCCGCGGCCTCCATGGGACCGTCCGTGGTGTCGAGGCGCAGCCGCCCGTTCCCGCCTTGGCCGAGACGGGTCGCCGCGATTCCGGTCCGGATCGGGCAAGCGAAGCGTCCCGCCCATTCCGACAGATAGGCGACGAAATCGTCCCGCCCCATGAACCCGTCCGGATCGGGGCCCCGGTACTCCGCGCCGGGCAAGCGGACGGTCCAGTTCGGCGTGACCAGGGTGAAGCTGTCCCACTGGCGTTTCGCCCAGCTGTCGCCCAGCACGCCCCTTTCCAGAACCGCGTGGTCGATTCCCAGATCCGAAAGGCAATAGCTGGTGGAAAGCCCGGCCTGGCCGCCGCCGATGACGATGACGTCAGCTCCGCGCATGGCCTCGTATCTCCCCGGCGTGGCCGCTCGCGGAAAGTTCGCGCCGACCATGACGAAAGGGAACGGTGGAAGCGGTTCCAACCGGAACGGACACGCCCTAGCCGCCGATCCTCTTGCTCAAACTCAGATGGTTCCGGCCGTTTTCGCGCCGATAGTTCAAGTCGTCGACATACGTCCGCACCAGATGCAAACCGAGACCGTCCACCACCGACTCCTCCTCGATCGTGTCCGGCCCCGGCTGGAACATGAACGATCCGGGTTCCAGCTCGCGGCCGTCGTCGACCGTCCGGATTTCGAGACACCGGTCTTCCTCGCTCATCCCGAGCCGGACTTCGATCCGGTGCGTGCCGGCATCGGCATAGCCGTGCTCCACGATGTAGACGAGTATCTCCTCGATACAGAGCTGCACCTGGAACCGGTCCTGTTGCGGGAACCGGTGCCGGTCGGCGAATTCGTCCACCGCCGCCGCAACCCGTTCCAGCTCGCGGCTGTCGTTGCGGACGGTCAGGCTGAGGCTCAGCTCGGAGGCCGGTTCACGCCCGTCGTCGCCGTGTCGTCCGCTCCCGTCGGCAATTTCGCCCGCCGTCGACCCGGATCGCCGGTCGCCCCGGACGAGCGCGTTCAACGCCGCGACATCGATCGCCGGTTCCAACGAGTGCTTCACGCTTCTGGGCGGCCAGGTCAGGTCTCCGCCCTTCAGAATGAGACTCTTGACCGAGTTCGTCAGCTCGATCACCTGCGGCATACGCCGCAGAATGTCGAACGTCCCGGCATGCTCCGGTAGCGTCAGGTGCCGGTAGAGGACCGGCCAGGGCACGATGTCGTCGCCGACGAGATCGAAGACGTCCATCGGCGCGGCCGGGTCGTCCGGCGAAACGCCCGCGGCGCGAAGCAGGGCGGCCAGAGCGTTGCGGGTTATCCGGCTTTCGTCGAGCCCGTTCTCCGTCCTGTACAGGGCGCCCAGCAGAGCGAAGTAATCCGGGTCGGGCGGCTGGGTGAAGCTCCAGAGCGGGCGCATCGCGTCGGTGAGGTAGCGCGGTTCGCCGCCGCGGTGCGGGCGCTGCAAGGCAGCGTTCCTGTGGGGGAAACGGTCGAACAGAAGCAACGCCTCCGAGTGCTCGATCGCTCCCTTGACGATCGGCCAGCTCACGAATTGGTTGATTCTCCGCCGATGAGGCGGGACATCGGCGATCAGATCGACGCTCCAGCGGGACATTTTCTCGATGGCGAGCTCCTGGAGTTTCAGATCTTCCGCGTGGGCGAGCGGAACATAGATCCAGAAGCGCTCGATGGCGTTGTATTCCGCGAAGTCCCGGCCGGACTCGCATGCTTTCCGGGACAGCGGGGCGGTGAGGCGATCGTTCGCATAGGCCAGCGCCGTGCCGCGATAGACGCTGCGGGGAAACTGGTCGAGGACGATCAGCTTCGCCAGAAACCCCTTCGGCGTGTCCCAGGCCGGATCGCGGAAGAAGCGATCCAGCCCTTCGCGGTGCATCTGCTCGCACCAAGTGCGCTGGAATTGGAGAACATGAGGGTTTTCGGCGCCTCTGGCGAACGGTCCGACCCGCCATTTCAGCATCCCCTGCTGCCAGTTCTCGCGGGACGCATCTTCCGCCGTTCGCAGGCGGCCGAGCCAGAAATCCAGCACGGCCTCGGGGGACCGCTTCGCAATCCCGTCGTTCTCGCCGTTTTGCATGGAGGATTACGGGCCCGTGGCGACCGGCCTGCGCATCTGGAAATCCATCCGGGAGCCGCCATCGACCGGTTCGGCGTACGCGCCGATGGTGGCTCCGTCGATCCATTGCCCCCGGATGCGGACTTCGACCGGGCTCTGATCCGCCGTATGCCCGCCGGACGATCTCGAGGTTGGCTTTCCGTAATGGGTCAGGGTCAGCGAGCCGTCGATGCCCGATTGGTCCGTCTCATACGTGCCGCGGTAATACCAGGCGGTCTCGCCCCCCTCGATGTTTCCGTCTTGCAGCCACATGAAGCCGCGGCCGCCGCCGGGCGCACCCTCGAACCAGATGAGCCAAAGCCCCTCGACCGTCCTTTCCACGCTGTCGCCTCCTCTCGATTGCGGTCGCGAACGAAACGACCCCTTGCGTCCGCATGGACCGCTTAGAGGATCACCGGGTCCGTAGAGACCGGCCTGCGCATCTCGAATTCCATCCGCGAGCCGCCGCCGGCCGGCTCGGCGTGCACGCGGATGGTGTCGTCGTCGATCCACCTCCCGGCGATCGTGAGATCGACCGGGCTCTGGGCAGGTGAATGCCCGCCAGCCGATTTCGAGCTCGGCTTTCCGTAATGGATCAGGGTCATCGAGCCGTCGATGCCCGATTCATCGGTGTTGTACGTGCCGCTGTAGTACCAGGCGGACTCACCTCCCAGGATTTTTCCGTCATGCAGCACGATGACGCCGCGGCCGTCTCCGGGCGCGCCGTCGTACCAGATGAGCCACAGCCCTTCGGTCCGCTTTTCCACTCCGTCGTTTCCTGTCGGTTCGGGCAACGCCGGACCGTGACCTTCGACGAGCCGGACACCGGAATCTAAGACGCAACCGAGGGCCGTGCGTCCCCAATATTGGGGAGCATCGGGAAGAAATCGTGTGCGTTTCGGAGAACTGCGCGAACGCGGGCCGGTTCTGGCGCCTGCCCGTTTCGGATGGAACCGTATCGGCGTTGCGTCCCTCGATACGGCGCTTGCGCGCCTACTCGGGATGAGGGGGATTTTCGGTCGCCGACAACCTCTCCCTCATCTTGAGTAGCGGCCCCTCGGCTTCGCTCGGGACAGGCTGCACCGCGTATCGAAGGATGCGCGCCGGCCGCTTCGGCGCTTCTATCCGAAACGGACAGACTCTAGCGCCGCCCGCGAGCAACGAACGCGCGAACGCAAATCAGGGCCGCGAGACCCGCGATCGACGCCCCCGCCATCCCGATCGCCAGCGGCATCTGCGTTCCGTCGTCGAGCCCGCCCACGATGGCGCCGGCGAGCGCGCCGCAGCCGAGCTGGGTGACGCCGAGGAGCGACGAGGCCGCGCCGGCGACCCGGGGGAACGGCGACAACGCGCCGGCCGTCGTCGGCGGCAGGATCAGCGCGAACGAGAACATGTAGACGAAGACCGGCACGACGATGGCCCACGGGTCGGCGACGCCGCCGAAGGCGAGGCCGGCGAGGACCAGGCCGGATGCGAGCCCGCCGAGCGTGCCGCACGCCAGCAGCCGGTCGATGCCAAGCCGGATGACGAGGCGGCTGCCGACCGGATAGCCGATCAGGTTGCCGACCATGACAAGGGCGAAGAACCAGCCGAACGCCTGCGGCGTCTCGCCCAGATGCACGATGAAGGCGGCCGGCGACCCGGCGAGGAACGCGAACAGGGCGAAGAACGCCGCCGCGCCGCAGCCGACATAGGCCCAGAACAGGCGGTTTCCGGCAACCTGGGAGAACGCCGCCAGCAGCTTCGCCGGCGCCAGCGCGTCCCGGTCGGGCGTCTCGTTGGTCTCGGGCAGCCAGCGCGCGTGGATCAGCAGCGCCGCGGCGGAGTAGGCCAGCATCACCGCGAAGACCGAGCGCCAGCCCACCGACTCCGTCAGCCACGCGCCGATCACCGGCGTCACGATCGGCATGATCCCCAGCACCAGGAAGACATGCGAGAGCACGCGCGAGGCGGCTTCGCGGTCCAGCCGGTCGCGCACGATGGCGCGTGAGACCACCTGGGTCGCCGCCGCCGCGAGGCCCTGGACCAGCCGCGCGGCCACCAGCATCTCGATGCCCGGCGAGATCGCGAGCGCGGCCGAGGCGCAGACATAGAGGCACAGCGCGGACAGGAGCACCGGACGGCGGCCGAACCGGTCCGACAGGGGCCCGTAGATCAGCTGGCCCGCCGCCATGCCGAAGACGAACAGGCTGAGGCTGAGCTGGATGGAGGCGAGATCCGTGCCGAGGTCCGACGCCATCTCCTGCGCCGCCGGCAGGGCGATGTCTATCGACAGCGGATCGAGCCCGACGACCATCCCGAGAAGGAGGGCGAAGAAAAGCCTTTCCCGTCCGGTCATGCGCCGGCGCCGATCTCGGCCAGGAAGATGTCGGCGAACTCCCTGAGCTTCGCTTCGCCGACGCCGTGGATCCCGGCGAACGCAACGCGGTCATGCGGCCGGTTCCGCGCCATCTCGGTCAGCGAGCGGTCGGAGAAAACCGTATAGGCCGGGAGGTTGCGCTCCCTCGCCAGCCGCAGGCGAAGCTCCTTGAGGCGTTCGAAGAGGGCGGCATCGCCATCCGTCAAAGGGCTCGAGTCGAGCCCGGGCGTTGCCTTCGCCGCCTCTCGCTTCCGCCCCGCCGTCTCAGCCCGGCGCTGGAATCCGCCCTCGCCGCGGAGCAGCGCCCGACCGCTCTCGGTGGTTTGCAGCCCGCCATAGCCGGCGATGTCGAGATGGAGGTGCCCGGCGGCGGTAAGCTGGCGGACGATGCTGCGCCAGACCGTCTTGGCGTGGTGGGCGCCGCCGCCGAAGGCCTCCCGCCGGTCGTGGTTGAACTTGAGGACCTTCTCGGTGGGCGTGCCGGCGAGCACGTCGATGATGTGGGCCGCGCCGAAGCGCTGGCCGGTCTGCACCACGGCGGACAGCACGAGCCTGGCGTCTCCGGTCGCTTCGACCAGCGCGACCGGGTCGAGGCAGGTATCGCAATTGCCGCAGGGTTCGATCCGCTCGCCGAAATAGGAGAGCAGCGTCACTCTCCGGCAGCCCGGCGCCTCGCAATAGCCGACCAGCGCGTCGAGCCGCTTGTGCGCGCGGCGCCGGTGGTCGTCGCCGCTGTCCTCGCCGTCGATGAACATCCGGCGCATGCGGATGTCGTCCAGCCCGTAGAGCATGCAGGCATCGCCGGGCTCCCCGTCGCGCGCCGCGCGGCCGATCTCCTGGTAATAGGCCTCGATCCCGGAGGGGATGTCGGTATGGAAGACATAGCGGACATCCGGCTTGTCGATCCCCATGCCGAAGGCGATGGTGGCGACGATCACCACCCCCGGCTCGGCGATGAAAACTCCCTGGTTGGCGGTCCGCTCCTCCGCGGTCATGCCCGCGTGGTAGGGAAGCGCGCGGATCCCTTCGCCTTCCAGCATCTCCGCCGTTTCCTCCACCTTGCGGCGCGACAGGCAGTAGACGATGCCGCTCTGACCGCCGCGCGCCTTGACGAAGGAGAGAAGCTGGCGCTTTGGCGATTTTCGGGGCTCCACGGCGAGGCGGATATTGGGCCGGTCGAAGCCGGCGACGAACTGGGCGGCGTCCGGCGCCAGCAGCCGGGCCGCGATGTCCTCGCGCGTCACCGCGTCCGCCGTCGCCGTCAGCGCCAGGATCGGCACGTCGGGGAACCGGGGGCGGAGGGCGGAGAGCGCCGCGTATTCGGGCCGGAAGGCGGGGCCCCACTGGGAAACGCAGTGCGCCTCGTCCACCGCGATCAGCGAAAGCGGGAGCCGGGAGAGCGCCGCGAGCATCCGTTCGGTCATCAGCCGTTCCGGGGCGAGATAGAGCAGCCGTATCTCGCCCGCCGCGACGCGGCGCCAGATCGCCACGTTCTCCTCGCGCGGGTTCAGCGAGTGGATGGCATCCGCCGCGACGCCGGCGAGCCGGAGCGCGGCCACCTGGTCCTGCATGAGGGCGACCAGCGGCGAGACCACCACGGTCAGCCCGCCGCGGACCAGGGCCGGAACCTGGAAGCAGAGCGACTTGCCGCCGCCGGTCGGCATCACGGCCAGCGCGTCGCGTCCGGCAAGCACGGCGTCGATCACCGGCTCCTGGCCGGGCCGGAAGGACTCGAAGCCGAAGACATCCTTGAGAACCCGATCCTTCACCGCCCGACCCCGTGCCTTCGCGCCGCGAACTTGCCGTGTTCGCAACCCACGGTCCAGCCCCCCGCGATTGTTCGCCTTGAAATCGTCGCGGGCGTGCTAGAGTCGACGGGCTTGCACGCGACCCGAGCGAGGACCGGACGATGGCCGGCGACGGAGGGGTCGACACCGGGGCGATGCGGACGCTGCTCGTCGAAGAGCGCGAGGCTCTCCTGCACGCCAGCGCGGCCACGGCGGAAGACCGAGCGCCGGTCGAGCTCGATCAGCAGGCGGTGGGCCGGCTGTCGCGGATGGACGCGATACAGGTGCGGGCGATGGCCGAGGCCTCCGAGACGAGGCGACGCGCGCGCGTGGTGCGCATCGACGCCGCCCTGAAACGGATCGACGACGGCAGCTACGGCGAATGCCTCGAATGCGGCGAGCCGATCCCCCCGCGCCGCCTCGAAATCGACCCCGCCGTCGCCCTCTGCGTCTCCTGCGCGGGGTGAGGCCGGGCAGGGGCCGCCGTTCGCCCCGCCGTCACTGCGGTTTTTCCCATCGCGTCATGCCCGGACTTGTTCCACTGCTGTCCGGTTAAGATTGGCTGGATCGGGTGCAAGGCGTTGGGACAGGCGGGTTTCCGGCCCTTCCTCCGGATCGGGACACGGATCGCGGCCCGCCCACACCCGCCGTCCTTCTCCCCCTCTTGTCACCCCGGACTTGATCCGGGGTCCAGGCTTGTCCCGGACACCGATCTGGGGCCCACAGGCACCGCCCTCCCCCGGCTTCCCTGGACCCCGGATCAAGTCCGGGGTGACAGCGGGGGGCGGAGACGGCCTCTCTCATGGGCGCGGAGCCTGCCTCGAAATCTTAACCGGACAGCAGTGGACTTGTTCCGGGCATCCACGTCCCTCCCCCGCCTTGCCCCTCCCCGCTCATCGCGCGATGCCGCAAGACGTGGATGCCCGGAACAAGTCCGGGCATGACGACAAGGGGCTGGTAGCGAAAGGCGCTCGCGCCGCAGGCTTTTCCCGGCCCATGGGAGAAATCCGGGCTACGCCGCCGATTGCCGGGGCGTCACGCGCTCGGCGATCTCGCGGCCCGACTCAATCTCCGCCCGGCGAAGCTCCCAGGCCTTCTGCAGGTTCAGCCACAGTTGCGGCGACGTTCCGAAATATCGCGCCAGCCGGAGCGCCGTGTCCGCGCTCACGCCGCGCTGGCCGTTCAGGATCGTCGTTACCCGGTTGACCGGCACGCCCAGCGCTTTCGACAGCGCGTTCGCCGAGAGCCCAAGCGCGTCGAGCTCGTCGCGCAGGATTTCACCCGGATGCACCGGCCTCATGCCGTTTTTCGGGTTCATGTCGAGCTTTCTCGGCGGTCGTCCACGATCTCCGTCCTGCGCGTCGCGGCGCCGATCCGACGGAAGCGGATGCGCCACTGTACATCGGTTTGCGCCGTTCCGGGACGCGGGCTAGGTTTCCGGTCCCCAGTTCGGGAGGCGCCGATGTGCGGCATCGTCGGATTGTTTCTGAAGAACCCGGCGCTCCGGGACCGGCTCGGCGCCCGGTTCGCGACGATGCTGGCCGGCATGGCCGACCGCGGCCCGGACAGCGCCGGCCTCGCCGTCTTTCACGATCCCGTGCCGGAGTCCGGCTGCAAGCTCACCCTGTTCGCGCCGGATCCGGACCACGATTGGGACGCGCTCGGGGATGCGCTCGCCGCCGCGCTCGGCTCCGCGCCCCGGATCGACGTGCGGTCGAACCACGCCGTCCTGCGCATCGAAGGCGCCGCCGGCCGGGCGGTCGAATGGCTCGCCGCCAACCGGCCCGACATCCGGGTCATGGGCTACGGCCGGTCGATCGAGGTGTTCAAGGACAAGGGTCTGCCGGAAGAGATCACCGCGCGCTTCGGCGTCGGCGAGATGGGCGGGACGCACGCCATCGGACATACCCGCATGGCGACCGAAAGCGCGGTGACGACGGAGCACTCGCACCCCTTCATCGCGGCGGACGACGTGTGCTTGGTGCATAACGGCTCGCTCAGCAACCACAACCGGCTCCGCCTCAGGCTCCAGCGCCGCGGGCTGCGCTTCGAGTCCGACAACGACACCGAGGTCGCGGCGCGCTACTTCGCCCACCGGCTGAGCGAGGGCGCGTCCCTCGAGGAGGCGATGGAGGCCGGTCTCGACGATCTCGACGGGTTCTACACCTTCGCGGTCGGCACGGCGGACGGGTTCGCGGTGCTGCGCGACGCCTTCGCCTGCAAGCCGGCCGTCCTCGCCGAGACCGACGACTGGGTCGCGATGGCGTCCGAGTTCCGCTCGCTCGCGGACCTCCCCGGGGTCGACGAGGCGACCATCTGGGAACCCGAACCCTCGATCGTCTACACGTGGTCGCACGCGGGGGCTGCATGACCACGGTCGACCTTTCGGCGAGCTCGGTGCGGGAGCTCAACGCGCGGCTCCACGCGCTCCCCGCTGATACCAACGAGACCGCGTGGCGCATCGCCGAGCCCAGGGGGGCGCACGCGGTCGCGGCGGGGCTCACGGTTCCCGTGTCGGTCGAGATCGACGGTCACGTCGGCTACTACTGCGGCGGGATGAACCAGGCGGCCAGCGTGACGGTCAACGGCCACTGCGGCACCGGCGTGGCCGAGAACATGATGTCGGGGACGATCCGGGTGCGTGGCAACGCCTCGCAATGCGCCGGGGCGTCGGGCCATGGCGGGCTCCTCGTGATCGAGGGCGACGCGGGGCCGCGCTGCGGCATCTCGATGAAGGGCGTCGACATCGTGGTCGGCGGATCGGTCGGCCACATGAGCGCGTTCATGGCGCAGTCGGGCACGCTGGCGGTGTGCGGCGATGCCGGCGAGGATCTCGGCGATTCGATCTACGAGGCGACGCTCTATGTCGGCGGCAGGACCGGGCGCCTCGGCGCCGACTGCGTCGAGAAGGAAATGACGACCGGGCACCGCGAAATGCTGTCCGCGCTGCTCGAGCGAGCCGGTGTCGACGCAGATTTGTCTACTTTCCGGCGTTTCGGATCGGCGCGCCGACTCTACCATTTCCATGTCGACAACGCAGATGCCTATCGATGAGCGTCGACCGCCGCACGCTGCGCCCGTCCGCCACCTTTCCCGACCACGTGCTGGCCGAGATCCACCGCGCGGCGGACCGGGGCGTCTACGAGATCCGCGGTTTCGGCACCAAGCGGCATTTGCCGGGCTTCGACGACCTGCTGTTTCTCGGCGCCTCGATGTCGCGCTATCCGCTCGAAGGCTATCGCGAGCGCTGCGACACCGATGTCGTGCTGGGCGACCGCTTCGCCTCCAGGCCGGTCGAGCTCGCGATTCCGATCACCGTCGCGGGGATGAGCTTCGGCGCGCTCGGCGCCAACGCCAAGGAGGCGATCGGGCGGGCCTGCACCGCGATGGGCACCAGCTCGACCACCGGCGACGGCGGGATGACGGAGGAGGAGCGGCAATCCTCCAAGACCCTCGTCTACCAGGTGCTGCCGTCGCGCTACGGCATGAACCCCGACGATCTGCGCCGGGCGGACGCGATCGAGGTCGTGGTCGGCCAGGGCGCGAAGCCCGGCGGCGGCGGCATGCTGCTCGGCCAGAAGATCACCGAGCGGGTGGCCGACATGCGCGACCTGCCGGTCGGCATCGACCAGCGCAGCGCCTGCCGCCACCCCGACTGGACGGGGCCCGACGACCTCGCGATCAAGATCCGGGAGCTGCGCGAGATCACCGACTGGGAAAAGCCGGTCTACATCAAGATCGGCGCGTCCAGGCCGCAATACGACGTGCCGCTCGCGGTCAAGGCGGGGGCCGACGTCGTCGTCCTCGACGGCATGCAGGGCGGCACCGCCGCGACCCAGGACGTGTTCATCGAGCATGTCGGCATTCCGACGCTCCCCGCCGTCCGCCGGGCGGTCGAGGCGCTGCAGGAGCTCGACATGCACCGCAAGGTGCAGCTCGTCGTCTCGGGCGGCATAAGGACCGGCGCCGACGTCGCCAAGGCGCTCGCGCTCGGGGCGGACGCGGTGTCGATCGGCTCGGCGGCGATGGTCGCGCTCGGCTGCAACCGCCCGGTCCATGTCGAGGACTACCATGCCATCGGCACCGAGCCCGGCGCCTGCCACCACTGCCACACGGGCCGCTGCCCGGTCGGCGTGACCACCCAGGACGCCGACCTCGAAGCCCGCCTCGACCCGGAGCAGGGCGCGCGCTGGCTCAGGAACTATCTCACCGTGATGGTGCTGGAACTCCAGACCATCGCACGGGCCAACGGCAAGAGCCACGTGCTCAACCTGGAGCCCGAGGATCTCGTCGCGCTGACCGTCGAGGCCGCGGCGATGGCGGGCGTGCCGCTCGCCGGGACCGACTGGATACCGGGCCGCGAATAGCGGAACCGCGCCGGAATAGGGGGAAATGACATGACCGTCGATCTCGCCAGGGTGGCCGAGGACAAGGGGATTCGCTACTTCCTGATCAGCTTCGTCGACCTGTTCGGCGTGCTCAGATCGAAGCTGGTGCCGGCCCGCGCGATCGCCGAGATGCAGGCCGACGGCGCCGGTTTCGCCGGCTTCGCCGCGTGGCTCGACATGACGCCGGCCGATCCCGACATGTTCGCGATCCCAGATCCCGACAGCCTCATCCAGCTTCCCTGGAACCGCGAGGTCGGCTGGCTCGCCTCCGATCTCTGGATGAACGGCGCGCCGGTCGAGGCCTCGCCCCGGGTCGTGCTGAAGCGCCAGATCGAGCGCGCCGAAGCCGCCGGCTACCGCATGAAGACCGGCGTCGAGTGCGAGTATTTCCTGCTGGCGCCTGAAGAGGTCGCGGTGTCGGATGCGCGCGACATCCAGGAAAAGCCCTGCTACGACCAGGCCGCGCTGATGCGGCGCTTCGACGTGATCGGCGAGATCTGCGACGCGATGATCGAGCTCGGCTGGAACCCGTACCAGAACGACCACGAGGACGCGAACGGCCAGTTCGAGATGAACTGGGAATATGACGACTGCCTGGTCACCGCCGACCGCCACGCGTTCTTCAAGTTCATGGTCAAGACGGTCGCCGAGCGCCACGGCTACCGCGCGACCTTCATGCCCAAGCCGTTCCCCAACCTGACCGGCAACGGCTGCCACACTCACGTCTCGCTGTGGGACGGCGGCGGGAACAACCTGTTCCACGACGGGGACGGCGAGTTGGGGCTGTCCGCGCTCGCCTACAGTTTCCTCGGCGGCATCGTCCACTCGGCGGACGCGATGTGCGCGCTGTTCAACCCGACGGTCAACAGCTACAAGCGGATCGACGCCACCGTGACGCTCTCGGGCGCCACCTGGTCGCCCAACGCGATCAGCTATTCCGGCAACAACCGCACCCACATGATCCGTATCCCCGACGCGGGACGGTTCGAGCTGCGCCTGATGGACGGGGCGGCCAACCCCTATTTGGCGCAGGCGGGGGTGCTCGCCGCCGGCCTCGACGGCATCGAGAACGAACGCGATCCGGGCAAGCGCCTCGACATCAACATGTATACCGAGGGAAACCGGCTGCGCCGCATCCGCCGCCTGCCGCTCAACCTGCTCGACGCGCTCCGCCTGTTCGACAGGAACAAGGTCGCGCGCGCGGCGTTCGGCGACGAATTCGTGGACAGCTACGTCAAGCTCAAGCTGGACGAATGGCGCAGCTACGCCACCACGCTCTCGCAATGGGAGTTCGATCACACGCTCGACGCCTAGGCCGTGTCCGTTTCGGGCGGAGCCGTGCGGTGTCGCGTCCCTCGATACGCGGCTTCGCCGCTACTCGGGATGAGGGGATTTTTTCGTGGCATACCGACCTCTCCTCATCCTGAGTAGGCGCGAAGCGCCGTATCGAAGGACGCACCCCCGTCGGCGCGGGGAGCGGGCGGGACGATGCCGCTCGGGCTGATCCGGCACGCTTTCCGGGGCAGGCGCCGTCCGCGCCGCGCGTTGCCGCCCGCGGTCGGGCTCCGGCCGCGCTACGATGTGGCGATCATCGGCGCCGGCGGGCACGGGCTTGCCGCCGCCTATTACCTCGCGAAGGACCACGGGATCACCGACGTCGCCGTGCTCGACAAGGGCTGGCTCGGCGGCGGCAACACCGCTCGCAACACCACGATAATCCGCTCCAACTACCTGACGCCGGAGGGGGTGCGGTTCTACGACGAGTCGATCCGCCTGTTCCGCGGACTCTCCGGCGAGCTCGACTTCAACATCCTTTATTCCGAACGCGGGCATCTGACCCTCGCCCATACCGACGCCGCCCTGCGGACGATGCGCTGGCGGGCGGAGGTGAACAAGCATCTCGGCGTCGAGTCCGAGATGGTCGGCCTGGACGGGCTGGCGCGGCTCTGCCCGCATCTCAACCTCGGCCGGGACGTGCGGTTTCCCATCCTCGGCGCGCTCCATCACAAGCCGGGCGCCATCGCGCGCCACGACGCCGTGGCCTGGGGCTATGCGATCGCCGCCGCCCGGCGCGGCGTCGAGATCCACCAGAACACCGAAGTGACCGGCGTCCTGACCGAGAAAGGCCGCGTAACCGGGGTCGAGACGAGCCGGGGACGGATCGCCTGCGGCAAGGTGGTGCAGGCCGTCGCGGGGTCGAGCTCGCTGCTGGCTTCCATGGCGGGGTTCCGCCTGCCCATCCACACGGTGCCGCTCCAGGCCTGCGTCACCGAGCCGCTCAAGCCTTTCCTCGACACGATCGTGGTTTCCGGGAGCCTCCACGTCTACGTCTCGCAATCCGCCCGGGGCGAGCTGGTGATGGGCGGCCCGACCGATCCCTACGCGCTCTATTCGCAGCGCCCGACACTGGAATGGAAGGAGGGGCTTGCCGCGCCGATGCTGGCGCTGTTCCCCTTCCTCGCCGAGGTCAGGGTGCTCCGCCAGTGGGCGGGGCTCGCCGACATGACGCCCGATTTCAGCCCGATCATGGGGCTGACGCCGGTCGAGAACTACTATATCGACGCGGGCTGGGGGACCTGGGGCTTCAAGGCGACGCCGGTCTGCGGCAAGCGCATGGCCGAGACCGTCGCGAGCGGCAAGCCGCCAACGCTGATCGAGCCGTTCGCCCTCGACCGTTTCGCCGCCTTCCGCCAGCTCGGCGAGCGCGGCGCCGCCTCGGTCGGGCATTGAGGCGGCGCGATGAAGATTCTGCACTGCCCGCTCAACGGCCCGCGCAACATCTCCGAGTTCGTCTGCGGCGGCGAGGTCGTCGAGATGCCCGACCCCGGAACCGCGACGGACGCCGACTGGTCGGACTACGTGTTCGGCCACGAGAACGCGCGCGGCGCGCTGCGCGAATGGTGGTTCCACGTGCCGACCGCCTACTGGTTCATCGCCGAGCGCGACACCGGCAGCGACGAGATACTCAGGACCTATCCCGCGTCCGAAGTCTTCGGGCGGGCGCCGCCATGACCGGCGACTACCGCCTGCCGCCTTCGCCGGGCGAGCGCATCGACCGCTCCCGCACCGTTCGCTTTACCTTCGAGGGAAGGGAGTTCGAAGGCTTCGCCGGCGATACCGTCGCGAGCGCACTGGCGGCCAACGGCGTCTCGACCCTGTCGCGCTCCTTCAAGTACCGCCGTCGGCGGGGGATCTTTTCGCTGGCGGACAGGGACACCAATGCGCTGGTGCAGCTGCCCGGCGAGCCCAACGTGCCGGCGGCCGTCCGCGAAATCGAGGACGGGATGGAGGTTCTCGGGCAAAACTACGCCGGCAGCCTGGAGCGCGACCGGGGCGCCTGGATCGGCCTGTTCGCCCGTTTTCTTCCCGTCGGGTTCTACTACAAGGCGTTCTACCGCCCGGGCGGCGCGTGGCAGCGCTGGGAGCCGGTGTTCCGGGCCCGCGCGGGCCTCGGCGCGGTCGATCCCGATGCCGAGCCCGGCCGGTTCGACAAGAAATACGGCTTCCACGACGTGGTCGTCGTCGGCGCGGGGCCGGCGGGGCTCGCCGCCGCCGGAGCCGCCGCCGGGGCCGGGGCGGACGTGCTGCTGGTGGACGATCAGCCCGCGCTCGGCGGAGCGCTCACCCACGCCCGGTTCGGCGTCGAGCGAGCGCCGCAGGAAGAACGGCTTCGCGCCCTCGTCGCCGCGGTCGAGGAGGCGCCGAACGTCGAGATCGTGACCGGCGCCGTCTGCGAGGGATGGTTCGCCGACGACTGGCTGGCGATCGTCCAGGGCCGGCGCCTGCACAAGGTGCGTGCGAGGAAAACGATCATGGCGACCGGCGCGATGGAGCAGCCCGTCGTGTTCCGCAACAACGACCTGCCCGGGATCATGCTCCCCGCGGCGGCGCAGCGTCTGATCCGGCATTACGGAGTCCGGCCCGGCAACCGTGCGGTCGTCGCAACCGCGGGCCGGGACGGATATGGCGCGGCGCTCGACCTGCTCGACGCCGGCGTTGATGTCGCCGCGGTGGTCGATCTGCGACAGCATCCCGATCCTTCGCCCGAAGCCTCGGCGATCGCGGAGCGGGGGATCCGGGTTCTCGCCGGGCACACGCCGTCCGATGCCCGGAAGCACGGGCGCACCGGCCGCGTGCGCGCGCTCAAGGTCTCGCCGATCATCGGCACCGGGCGCTTCGGTACGGGCGGCGAGACGATTGCCTGCGACCTGGTGTGCATGAGCGCCGGCACCATGCCCGCGGCCCAGATCGCCTGCCACGCGGGCGCGCGGCTGGTCGATGACAGGACGCTGTCCGGCCTCCGCGTCGACCGCGTGCCCGACGGCCTTCTCGTCGCCGGCGCGGCCAACGGCCGTCACGGGCTTGAACCGACTATCGCCGACGGCCGCCGCGCGGGCCGGGCGGCGGCGGGCGCGCTCGGCCTGGAGGCGGGAGACGCGCCGGCGGCCCCCGCCGATCCCGGCCGGGTCCGCAACCACGCCTGGCCGATCTTCGCGCATCCCCGGGGCAAGGAGTTCGTGGACTTCGACGAGGATCTGACGATCCGAGACCTCACCGACACCGTCGACGAGGGCTATGCCGATATCGAGCTTGCGAAGCGCTACTCGACCGTCGGCATGGGCCCGTCGCAGGGACGCCATTCGGCGACCAACGCGCTCCGCATCGTCTCCGGTGCCGCCGGCGGGGATCGCGCCGAAATCGGCACGACGACCGTCCGCCCGCCGGTCAGCGGCGAAAAGCTCGGCGTCCTGGCGGGGCGCAGCTTCGAGCCCGTCCGGCTCACGCCGATGCACCGCCGCCATGTCGAGGCCGACGCGCGGACGATGGTCGCCGGCGACTGGCTGCGCCCCGCCTTCTACGGTCCCGAGACCGAACGCGACCGGCTGATCGAGGAAGAGGCGGCGCATGTGCGGCGCGCGGTCGGGCTGATCGACGTTTCGACACTCGGCGGGATCGAGATCCGAGGCCCCGACGCGGCCGCGTTCCTGGAGCGGATGTACACCTTCGCCTATCGGCGCCAGCCGGTCGGTCGGCTGCGCTACGTGCTGATGTGCGACGCGGCCGGGACGATTATCGACGACGGCGTCGCCTGCCGCCTCGGTGAGGAGCATTTCTACGTCACCGCCACCACCGGCGGGGCGGATCGCGTCCACCGCGAGATGCTGTGGCACAACGCCCAGTGGCGGCTCGATGTCGATATCGCCAACGTCACCGCCGCCTGGTGCGGGGTGAACGTCGCGGGTCCCCTTTCGCGGGAGACGCTGGGCAGGATCGCGCCGGAAATCGATCTGTCCACCGAGGCATTCCCCTATCTCGGCGTTCGCGAGGACCGGGTCGCGGATATTCCCGCCCGCCTGCTCCGGGTCGGCTTCGTCGGCGAGCTGGGATACGAGATCCACGTCCCCGCCGGGTACGGCGAGGCGCTGTGGGACCGGCTGATGGAGGCGGGCGCGGCGGCCGGGATCAGGCCGTTCGGGGTCGAGGCCCAGCGCCTGCTGCGCCTCGAGAAGGGCCACATCATCGTCGGACAGGACACCGACGGGCTGACCATCCCGGCGGAGGCCGACATGGAATGGGCGGTCAGGCGCAGCAAGCCGTTCTTCGTCGGCGGCCGGGCGCTCGACGTGCACGACGGGAACCCCCTCACCCGCAAGCTCGCGGGCTTCGTGCTGACCGACGCCGACGCGGCGCCGCCCGAAGAGTGTTGCCTGGTCATCCGCGACGGGGAGATCGCGGGGCGCGTCACCTCCGCGATGCGGTCGCCCCATCTCGGCCGGGTCGTCGGCCTCGCCTTCCTGCCGCCCGGCGATGCCGAGCCGGGCAAGCGCTTCGAGATCAGGAGGCCCGACGGCGATGCGGTTTCCGCCGAAGTCGCTCCGCTGCCCTTCTACGATCCCGACAACGCGCGCCAGGAGGCCTGATGGCGGAGCCCGCCGCATACGCCCGGCGCAGCTTCGTATACCGCGAGCTCGCGGCTTGCGGCGCGCGGTTCGGCAGGGTCGCCGGCGCCGCCGTCGCGCTCGACTTCGGAGAGCCCGAGGCCGAGCGGCGAGCCCTGGAGAGGCTCGGCCTGTGCGACCTCTCGCCGCTCCCGCGCATCGGGTTCAGGGGCCCCGTCGCGCTCGACTGGCTGCGCGCGAGGCGGGTCCGCGGGCTCGATCGGGACAATCGGGCCGACATGCAAAGAGGGGGGGCGCTCGCCGCCCGGCTGGCGCCCACCGAAGCGGCGATCCTGGGCAACCTGACCGGCCGGGGCAATCTCTGCGACCGGCTCGAAGCGGCGCTCGACGCCGACCCCGAACCCGGTTGCTACAAGGTGTTGCGCCGCGACGGGAGCTTTCATTTCCTGCTCGGCGGAACGCACGCGGCGGAAACCATGGCGACGCTCTGCGGGGTCGATCTCAGGGCGCGCGCCTTTCCGGCGGGCAGCGTCGCCCAGACCTCGGTCGCGCGCATGTCGATGATCGTCATCGCCGTTTCGCTCGGCGAGATCCCCGCCTTCCACCTGCTCGGCGACAGCGCGTCGGCCTCCTATGCCTGGGGCGTTCTGGTCGACGCGATGACCGGGTTCGGCGGCACGCCGGTCGGCCTCGACGCGGTGCGCGACGCAGTCGGCAACGGAGCCGGTCCGGGTTAGCGGAAAGCGCTCGCGTTCAGTCCCACGCCCCGCTGTCACCCCGGACCAAGTCCATTGCTGTGCGGATTAATTTCTGCGAGCGGGGCGAAGGGTTCGAGTACGAGCGGGTTTCCGGCGGATCGCGCGGGTCGAGGCTCGGATTTCGGTAGACCGGCATCTCCCGTCGCCGTCCCCGGTCTCGCCCCGGTTTCCTCCACCGTCATGCCCGGACTTGTTCCACTGCTGTCCGGTTAAGATGGGTTGGATCGTAAGCGTCCGGCGTGACCGCCCCTGCGTGGTCAGTCGGCGGCTTCCCGATCTTCTGCGGGCGCGGTGTTCCACGGCAGCAGATCGTCGATGCGGTTGATCCTGTAGTCGGGGATGCGTTCGAGGACCTGAGCAAGCCAGGCCTGCGGATCGACATCGTTGAGCCTGGCGGTCTCGATCAGGGTGTAGGCGATGGCGGCGGCCCTGCCGCCGCTGGCCGAGCCCATGAAGAGATAGTTCTTGCGGCCGAGCGCGATCGGCCTCATTGCGCGTTCGGCGGGGTTGTTGTCGATCTCGAGGAAGCCGTGCTCGAGATAGGGTCGAAGGCGCTTCATCCGGGTCAGGGCATGACGGATCGCCGCTGCCAGCGGGGTCTTGGCGGAGATTCTGGGCAGCTGCGATTGCAGCCACCGCTCCAGCTCGTCGAGGCACGGCGCGGCCTTGGCCTGGCGGATGGCCGCGCGGTTCTCGGGCGGCTGCCCGCGGGCCTCCTTCTCGATAGCGTAGAGGGCGGCGATCCGTTCCAGCGCCTCGGCGGCGATCGCCGAGCCCTGGGCGGCATGGACGTCGAAGAACTTGCGTCGCACATGCGCCAGACAGGCCACCTCGCGGACCGGCCCGGCGCGCGCCAGCGCACCGAACCCGGCATAGCCGTCCGAGTGCATCCAGCCGGCGAAGCCTTCAAGATGCGCCTTCGGATGCGCCGCCTTGCGGTCGGCCGAGAAGCGGTACCAGGCCGCCGGCGGCGCCTCGCCAGCCCAGGGCCGCTCGTCCCGCACGTAGGTCCAGGCCCGGCCGGTCGCCGTTTTGCCGGTTCCCGGCGCCAGCAGCTTGACCGGGGTGTCGTCGGCGAACAGGGCTTGTCCTTCCAGCACATGGCGCCCGATCGCATCGGCCAGGGGCTCCAGCAGCGCCGTCGCCTTGCCGACCCAGCCGGCGAGCGTCGAGCGGTCGAGCTCGACGCCGTCGCGGGCGAAGATGCGGGACTGGCGGTAGAGCGGCAAGCGAGTCGCGCGGGGGAATCTCACGTAAGCGTCTGGCGTGACCGCCCTTGTGGCGAGACGGCTTGGAGCCGCAGTCTGTGGTGAGGTTCCAGAGGTCGATAGTGTCCATTATCGGCTAATGGACACTATCTTAGGGGGCTGCGGTGCCACGTCGGGTACGCCGGTTCTGGTCGGACGACGAGAAGCGCCGGATCGTGGCGCAGAGCTACGCTCCCGGTGTCTCGGTGTCGGTTGTGGCGCGCCGCTATGACGTCAACGCCAACCTGATCTTCACCTGGCGGCGCGATCCCCGTTACAGGCCGGCGGCCGATGCCGGGGAGGCGCCGTCCTTCCTGCCGGTGGAGGTGGTGCCCGATGCGCCGCCGTTGGAGCCGGCCGCGGCATCGGACGGTCGGATCGAGATCGCGTTGTCGAACGGCCACCGGGTGAGCGCGTTCGGGTCGTTCGACGCGGACGCGCTGTGCCGGGTGGTGCGGGCGCTTGGCGGATGATCCCGGTTCCCTCCTCGACCCGGGTATGGCTGGCCTGCGGCGTGACCGACATGCGCAAGGGGTTCCCCGGTCTCGCGGCGCAGGCGGAGCGGGTATTGAAGGCGGATCCGCATTGCGGCCATCTCTTCATCTACCGCGGCCGCCGGGGCGACCTGATCAAGATGATCTGGTGGGACGGCCAGGGTGCGTGCCTGTTCTCGAAGCGTCTGGAGCGCGGCCGCTTCGTGTGGCCGTCGGCATCGGAAGGGAAGGTGTCGGTGACGCCGGCGCAGCTGTCGATGCTGCTTGAGGGGATCGACTGGCGGGCGCCGGTTCGCACCTGGAGACCGCTGGCCGCGGGCTGATTCACCGTTTATAAACAATGGGTTGACTGTCATTCGGGCTTCCCTTTGTCGGCCCCTTCGGGTAGGATGCGGCCATGCTCGAAGCGGCCCATTCCCTGCCCGACGACATCGCCGCGTTGAAGGCGATGGTGCTGGCCTCGCGGGCCGAACTGGCGGCACGGGACGCCGAGCTGCGCAACCGCGATCTGTTGATCGAGAAGCTCAGGCACCAGCTTGCGGGTCTGCGGCGGCAGCGCTTCGGCGTCACCTCGGAGGCCCTCGACCAGCTTGAGCTCGGGCTGGAGGACGAGGAGATCGCGCGGGCGGCCGAGGCGCCGACCGAGCCGACGCCCGCCACGAAGAAGCAGCCGAAGCGCCGTCCCCTGCCGGACCACCTGCCGCGCGAGGAGACGGTTCTCGCGCCGGGCGAGCGCTGCGCGGACTGCGGCGGCCGTCTCAAGCGGCTCGGCGAGGATGTGACGGAGGAGCTGGAGTACATCCCCGGCCGCTTCGTGGTGAAGCGCATCGTCCGTCCGCGCCTGGCCTGCGGCGGCTGCGAGAAGTTCCACCAGGCGCCGCTGCCGCCGCGACCGATCGAGCGCGGCCGACCGGGCCCCGGCCTTCTGGCGCATGTGCTGGTCTCGAAGTATTGCGATCACCTGCCGCTCTACCGCCAGTCCCGCATCTTCGCCCGCGACGGCGTCGAGCTCGACCGCTCGACGCTCGCCGGCTGGGTCGGCAAGGCGACGGCGCTGCTGGAGCCCCTGGCCGATGCGATCGGGCGCCATGTGCTGGAAGGACAAGCCCTGTTCGCCGACGACACCCCGGTCAAGCTGCTGGCGCCGGGAACCGGCAAAACGGCGACCGGCCGGGCCTGGACCTACGTGCGGGACGAGCGGCCCTGGGCTGGCGAGGCGCCGCCGGCGGCCTGGTACCGCTTCTCGGCCGACCGCAAGGCGGCGCATCCGAAGGCGCATCTTGAAGGCTTCGCCGGCTGGATGCACTCGGACGGCTATGCCGGGTTCGGTGCGCTGGCGCGCGCCGGGCCGGTCCGCGAGGTGGCCTGTCTGGCGCATGTGCGACGCAAGTTCTTCGACGTCCATGCCGCCCAGGGCTCGGCGATCGCCGCCGAGGCGCTGGAACGGATCGCCGCCCTCTACGCTATCGAGAAGGAGGCCCGCGGGCAGCCGCCCGAGAACCGCGCGGCCATCCGCCAGGCCAAGGCCGCGCCGTGCCTCGACGAGCTGGAGCGGTGGCTGCAATCGCAGCTGCCCAGAATCTCCGCCAAGACCCCGCTGGCAGCGGCGATCCGTCATGCCCTGACCCGGATGAAGCGCCTTCGACCCTATCTCGAGCACGGCTTCCTCGAGATCGACAACAACCCCGCCGAACGCGCAATGAGGCCGATCGCGCTCGGCCGCAAGAACTATCTCTTCATGGGCTCGGCCAGCGGCGGCAGGGCCGCCGCCATCGCCTACACCCTGATCGAGACCGCCAGGCTCAACGATGTCGATCCGCAGGCCTGGCTTGCTCAGGTCCTCGAACGCATCCCCGACTACAGGATCAACCGCATCGACGATCTGCTGCCGTGGAACACCGCGCCCGCAGAAGATCGGGAAGCCGCCGACTGACCACGCAGGGGCGGTCACGCCGGACGCTTACAATCTCACCCCCACGCGCTCCCAGAACCGTACGTGAACCTCTCAGCTCATACGGCTCCCAGCGTCCGGCCCTGCCCGTGCACAAGGGTCCAATGGGCGAACCGCCACGGCTCCGCTTTCGCGATTCTGGCAAGCCAGAGACGAGCCTGACGCGGTCGTTGTCGGAAGCGTTTGAACTTCCGCATTGCCCATCGCTGCAAGTGGGCGTCTATCAGACGAAGGGTCGGATAGAGCGCCGACTTGTAGAATGCGCCGAAGTAGCATCCACCCCCGCGCGGCACCGGCCCTGTCGCGAAAGTAAAAACGGGCACTTGCTGGCGCAGTTCGAAGATGTGATTCGTCGGGCGGTCGGGGCAGTCGAGGCCGGCTTGGCAATGGCGTGCTCAGGCACCCGTAAAGTAGCGTGGCCCGAACCATGATCGGCTTCTGTCACTGATGGCGCGGGGTTCCCGCGACCTCGTTCAAGAGATTGAGATTTGCCGTGGTTCCTCCCCGACCCGAGTGAAGCGAAGCGGTCAGAGGAGGGATTTGGATGCCACGCAAGCGCCGACGGTCCGAGAGCCTGCAAGTCGTGAACCGGGATTGTGCCGGGATCGATATCGGCAAGGACGTTCACTATGTCGCGGTCGACCCCGAAAGTTGTTCGGAACCGGTCCGGTCGTTCGATGCCTTCACGCGGGATCTTGAGGAGATGGCGGCATGGCTGTCGTCCTGCGGGGTGAACAAGGTGGCGATGGAGTCGACCTCGGTGTACTGGATTCCGGTCTACGAGGTTCTGGATCGCGCCGGCTTCGAGGTGATGCTCGTGCCGCCGCGGATGACGAAGCAGATCGCCGGTCGCAAGAGCGATGTGCTTGATTGCCAGTGGATCCGTCAGCTTCTGTCTTACGGGCTTCTGCGAGGTGCCTTCCGTCCCGGCGATGCGGTATGCCCGCTGCGCTCGTATGTGCGCCAGGCGAAGCGGCTGATCGAAGATCGCGCGCGCTGTGTGCTGCACATGCAGAAGGCGCTGACCGAGATGAACGTGCGGCTTGACTCGGTGATCAGCGACATCACCGGCGTGACGGGACAGAGGATCCTGCGGGCGATCGTCGACGGCGAGCGTGATCCACACCGGCTCGCAGAACTTCGGGACGGGCGGATCAAGGCCAGCGGCGACAGGATCACGGCAGCATTGCAGGGCACCTGGCGCGAGGAGCATCTGTTCGCACTGACGCAGGCGATGCAGCGCTTCGACTTTCTCACTGGCCAGATTGAGGTCTGCGAGGCGCAGATCGCGGCGCAGATCGACAGCCTGACGCCGCCGGACGATGGGACGGACGGTCCGGCGAATGCGGCTCCGGACAACACTCCCACGCGCTGCCCGTCGAAGATCCGGAGCGATGCTGCCAAGCGGGCCGCCAGCGAAAAGGCGATGGCCGAGGCCCTGCACAGGATGATGGGCGTCGATCTCACCGCGATCCCTGCGATCGGGGTTACGACCGCACTCACGATCGCGTCGGAGATCGGCCCGGACTTCTCGGCCTTCCCGTCCGCGCAGCACTTCTGTTCCTGGCTCGGGCTGGCGCCGGGAACCCGCATCAGTGGTGGCAAACCCCTGCCGGGCCGCTCGCCCAAGGTGATCAACAAGGCCGCGCAGTCCCTTCGCATGGCGGCCCTGAACGCTCGCAGGAGCCAGACGTTCATCGGCGCCCGGCACCGTGCGCGCCTCGCCCGCAAGGATGCCCCGGTTGCCATCAACGCAACCGCCCGCGAGCTTGCCTGCCTGGTCTACACGCTGGTCACCCGCGGCGAGGAATATGTGGAGCGCGGGATGGAGACCTATGAGCAGCGCCGGGTGAACCGGACGGTCTCAAACCTCGGCCGCCGCGCCAGACAACTCGGCTACCAACTGGTCAAGGTTGTCGAAACCCCGGATGTGAAAATTGGGGCGGAAGCAATGGCGTAGGTTTTTTTACTCAAGAGTAGCATCCACCCCCGCGCGGCACCGGCCCTGTCGCGAAAGTAAAAACGGGCACTTGCTGGCGCAGTTCGAAGATGTGATTCGTCGGGCGGTCGGGGCAGTCGAGGCCGGCTTGGCAATGGCGTGCTCAGGCACCCGTAAAGTAGCGTGGCCCGAACCATGATCGGCTTCTGTCACTGATGGCGCGGGGTTCCCGCGACCTCGTTCAAGAGATTGAGATTTGCCGTGGTTCCTCCCCGACCCGAGTGAAGCGAAGCGGTCAGAGGAGGGATTTGGATGCCACGCAAGCGCCGACGGTTGAGGTGGCGTCGGTTTGTCGGACAGGCTGACGGCGTTTTCAAGGTGTATTCCGGTTGAAGTTTGTGCCGCCAGAATCCTCTTGGATCGATCTTTCTGCTGCTGCTGTTGCGCCTGTGGGTATGTGGTCAAGGCGCGAAGCGGCTTGTCCATCATATCCACAGGCGTGTCGCCCCGGTAGGCCTCGGCCGGCGTCCGCCCGCCGAGTGCCGAGTGCGGTCTCTCGGTGTTGTAGAAGCCGATCCACTGGCCGATGACGCGCCGGGCTGCGAAGCCGTCGGCGATCTCGTGCAGGTAGACCGCCTCGTATTTGAGCGAGCGCCACAGCCGCTCGATGAAGATGTTGTCCATGCACCGGCCGCGGCCGTCCATCGAGATGCGGATACCGGCCTCCCGCAGGCGCGCGGTGAAGGCGAAGCCGGTGAACTGGCTGCCCTGGTCGGTGTTGAAGATCTGCGGGGTGCCATGGCGCGCCAGGGCTTCGTCGAGAGCCTCGACACAGAACCCCGCGTCCAGCGTGTTCGACAGCCGCCAGGCCAGGACGCAGCGGCTCGCCCAGTCCATGATCGCCACCAGGTAGAGGAAGCCGCGCCGCACCGGGATGTAGGTGATGTCGGCGCACCACACATGGTTCGGCCGCTCGATCGCCAGACCCCGCAGCAGATATGGATAAACCCGGTGCCCGAGGTGCGGCGCACTGGTCCGCGGCGCCCGATAGACCGCCTGAAGACCAAGCAGGCGCATCAGGCGAGCGGCCCGCCGCCGCCCGATCCGCACCCCCTCGCGGCGCAGATGCCGAACCATCTGGCGGGCGCCGTAGAACGGATACTTGAGGAACAGCGCGTCGATCCGGCGCATCAGAGCCAGCGTCTCCGCGCTCTCCCCCTTCGGCCGGTCATAGAGCGACGAGCGCCCGATCGACAGCAGACGGCATTGCCGGGTCAGGCTCAACGACGGGTGGCCCCGCACAACCATCGCCCGTCTCCCGGACCGGCTCAGCGACCGGACCCGCGTGACAAAAAATCACGCTCTACGATCAACTCCCCGATCTTGGCGTGAAGAGCCCGGACCTCGCTCTCGTGATCCCGCGCCCGGCGCTCACCTCCACCGGAAAAGACCTCCCCCAGACCCTCCATCGCCTGGCGCTTCCACACACCCACCTGGTTCGGATGCACCTGGTGCTTCGAGGCAATCTCCTGAAGCGTCCGATCACCCCGTAGCGCCTCCAAGGCTATCTTCGCCTTCAGCTCCCCCGAAAACCTGCGTCGCTTGCTCATCCGCATTCCTCCGTCACACGGCGGAATACACCTTGACGACCTGTCCGATTTTGCGACGCCACCTCAGGTCCGAGAGCCTGCAAGTCGTGAACCGGGATTGTGCCGGGATCGATATCGGCAAGGACGTTCACTATGTCGCGGTCGACCCCGAAAGTTGTTCGGAACCGGTCCGGTCGTTCGATGCCTTCACGCGGGATCTTGAGGAGATGGCGGCATGGCTGTCGTCCTGCGGGGTGAACAAGGTGGCGATGGAGTCGACCTCGGTGTACTGGATTCCGGTCTACGAGGTTCTGGATCGCGCCGGCTTCGAGGTGATGCTCGTGCCGCCGCGGATGACGAAGCAGATCGCCGGTCGCAAGAGCGATGTGCTTGATTGCCAGTGGATCCGTCAGCTTCTGTCTTACGGGCTTCTGCGAGGTGCCTTCCGTCCCGGCGATGCGGTATGCCCGCTGCGCTCGTATGTGCGCCAGGCGAAGCGGCTGATCGAAGATCGCGCGCGCTGTGTGCTGCACATGCAGAAGGCGCTGACCGAGATGAACGTGCGGCTTGACTCGGTGATCAGCGACATCACCGGCGTGACGGGACAGAGGATCCTGCGGGCGATCGTCGACGGCGAGCGTGATCCACACCGGCTCGCAGAACTTCGGGACGGGCGGATCAAGGCCAGCGGCGACAGGATCACGGCAGCATTGCAGGGCACCTGGCGCGAGGAGCATCTGTTCGCACTGACGCAGGCGATGCAGCGCTTCGACTTTCTCACTGGCCAGATTGAGGTCTGCGAGGCGCAGATCGCGGCGCAGATCGACAGCCTGACGCCGCCGGACGATGGGACGGACGGTCCGGCGAATGCGGCTCCGGACAACACTCCCACGCGCTGCCCGTCGAAGATCCGGAGCGATGCTGCCAAGCGGGCCGCCAGCGAAAAGGCGATGGCCGAGGCCCTGCACAGGATGATGGGCGTCGATCTCACCGCGATCCCTGCGATCGGGGTTACGACCGCACTCACGATCGCGTCGGAGATCGGCCCGGACTTCTCGGCCTTCCCGTCCGCGCAGCACTTCTGTTCCTGGCTCGGGCTGGCGCCGGGAACCCGCATCAGTGGTGGCATGAGGTGGCGTCGGTTTGTCGGACAGGCTGACGGCGTTTTCAAGGTGTATTCCGGTTGAAGTTTGTGCCGCCAGAATCCTCTTGGATCGATCTTTCTGCTGCTGCTGTTGCGCCTGTGGGTATGTGGTCAAGGCGCGAAGCGGCTTGTCCATCATATCCACAGGCGTGTCGCCCCGGTAGGCCTCGGCCGGCGTCCGCCCGCCGAGTGCCGAGTGCGGTCTCTCGGTGTTGTAGAAGCCGATCCACTGGCCGATGACGCGCCGGGCTGCGAAGCCGTCGGCGATCTCGTGCAGGTAGACCGCCTCGTATTTGAGCGAGCGCCACAGCCGCTCGATGAAGATGTTGTCCATGCACCGGCCGCGGCCGTCCATCGAGATGCGGATACCGGCCTCCCGCAGGCGCGCGGTGAAGGCGAAGCCGGTGAACTGGCTGCCCTGGTCGGTGTTGAAGATCTGCGGGGTGCCATGGCGCGCCAGGGCTTCGTCGAGAGCCTCGACACAGAACCCCGCGTCCAGCGTGTTCGACAGCCGCCAGGCCAGGACGCAGCGGCTCGCCCAGTCCATGATCGCCACCAGGTAGAGGAAGCCGCGCCGCACCGGGATGTAGGTGATGTCGGCGCACCACACATGGTTCGGCCGCTCGATCGCCAGACCCCGCAGCAGATATGGATAAACCCGGTGCCCGAGGTGCGGCGCACTGGTCCGCGGCGCCCGATAGACCGCCTGAAGACCAAGCAGGCGCATCAGGCGAGCGGCCCGCCGCCGCCCGATCCGCACCCCCTCGCGGCGCAGATGCCGAACCATCTGGCGGGCGCCGTAGAACGGATACTTGAGGAACAGCGCGTCGATCCGGCGCATCAGAGCCAGCGTCTCCGCGCTCTCCCCCTTCGGCCGGTCATAGAGCGACGAGCGCCCGATCGACAGCAGACGGCATTGCCGGGTCAGGCTCAACGACGGGTGGCCCCGCACAACCATCGCCCGTCTCCCGGACCGGCTCAGCGACCGGACCCGCGTGACAAAAAATCACGCTCTACGATCAACTCCCCGATCTTGGCGTGAAGAGCCCGGACCTCGCTCTCGTGATCCCGCGCCCGGCGCTCACCTCCACCGGAAAAGACCTCCCCCAGACCCTCCATCGCCTGGCGCTTCCACACACCCACCTGGTTCGGATGCACCTGGTGCTTCGAGGCAATCTCCTGAAGCGTCCGATCACCCCGTAGCGCCTCCAAGGCTATCTTCGCCTTCAGCTCCCCCGAAAACCTGCGTCGCTTGCTCATCCGCATTCCTCCGTCACACGGCGGAATACACCTTGACGACCTGTCCGATTTTGCGACGCCACCTCAGCAAACCCCTGCCGGGCCGCTCGCCCAAGGTGATCAACAAGGCCGCGCAGTCCCTTCGCATGGCGGCCCTGAACGCTCGCAGGAGCCAGACGTTCATCGGCGCCCGGCACCGTGCGCGCCTCGCCCGCAAGGATGCCCCGGTTGCCATCAACGCAACCGCCCGCGAGCTTGCCTGCCTGGTCTACACGCTGGTCACCCGCGGCGAGGAATATGTGGAGCGCGGGATGGAGACCTATGAGCAGCGCCGGGTGAACCGGACGGTCTCAAACCTCGGCCGCCGCGCCAGACAACTCGGCTACCAACTGGTCAAGGTTGTCGAAACCCCGGATGTGAAAATTGGGGCGGAAGCAATGGCGTAGGTTTTTTTACTCAAGAGTAGCATCCACCCCCGCGCGGCACCGGCCCTGTCGCGAAAGTAAAAACGGGCACTTGCTGGCGCAGTTCGAAGATGTGATTCGTCGGGCGGTCGGGGCAGTCGAGGCCGGCTTGGCTGAGGTGGCGTCGGTTTGTCGGACAGGCTGACGGCGTTTTCAAGGTGTATTCCGGTTGAAGTTTGTGCCGCCAGAATCCTCTTGGATCGATCTTTCTGCTGCTGCTGTTGCGCCTGTGGGTATGTGGTCAAGGCGCGAAGCGGCTTGTCCATCATATCCACAGGCGTGTCGCCCCGGTAGGCCTCGGCCGGCGTCCGCCCGCCGAGTGCCGAGTGCGGTCTCTCGGTGTTGTAGAAGCCGATCCACTGGCCGATGACGCGCCGGGCTGCGAAGCCGTCGGCGATCTCGTGCAGGTAGACCGCCTCGTATTTGAGCGAGCGCCACAGCCGCTCGATGAAGATGTTGTCCATGCACCGGCCGCGGCCGTCCATCGAGATGCGGATACCGGCCTCCCGCAGGCGCGCGGTGAAGGCGAAGCCGGTGAACTGGCTGCCCTGGTCGGTGTTGAAGATCTGCGGGGTGCCATGGCGCGCCAGGGCTTCGTCGAGAGCCTCGACACAGAACCCCGCGTCCAGCGTGTTCGACAGCCGCCAGGCCAGGACGCAGCGGCTCGCCCAGTCCATGATCGCCACCAGGTAGAGGAAGCCGCGCCGCACCGGGATGTAGGTGATGTCGGCGCACCACACATGGTTCGGCCGCTCGATCGCCAGACCCCGCAGCAGATATGGATAAACCCGGTGCCCGAGGTGCGGCGCACTGGTCCGCGGCGCCCGATAGACCGCCTGAAGACCAAGCAGGCGCATCAGGCGAGCGGCCCGCCGCCGCCCGATCCGCACCCCCTCGCGGCGCAGATGCCGAACCATCTGGCGGGCGCCGTAGAACGGATACTTGAGGAACAGCGCGTCGATCCGGCGCATCAGAGCCAGCGTCTCCGCGCTCTCCCCCTTCGGCCGGTCATAGAGCGACGAGCGCCCGATCGACAGCAGACGGCATTGCCGGGTCAGGCTCAACGACGGGTGGCCCCGCACAACCATCGCCCGTCTCCCGGACCGGCTCAGCGACCGGACCCGCGTGACAAAAAATCACGCTCTACGATCAACTCCCCGATCTTGGCGTGAAGAGCCCGGACCTCGCTCTCGTGATCCCGCGCCCGGCGCTCACCTCCACCGGAAAAGACCTCCCCCAGACCCTCCATCGCCTGGCGCTTCCACACACCCACCTGGTTCGGATGCACCTGGTGCTTCGAGGCAATCTCCTGAAGCGTCCGATCACCCCGTAGCGCCTCCAAGGCTATCTTCGCCTTCAGCTCCCCCGAAAACCTGCGTCGCTTGCTCATCCGCATTCCTCCGTCACACGGCGGAATACACCTTGACGACCTGTCCGATTTTGCGACGCCACCTCACTCCTCCATGTCGATGCCGAAACGCTCGTACTCGTGATGGAGGAAAGCGCGCGCGAAGCCGACATCGAGCCGACCGCCCGAGATGGCGTCCAGCATGCCGATCTCGCCCGCGAGCTTGAGCGGGTTGTTGAACACCGGCAGCACCGCGCCGGTCACCATCCGCGCGGTCCGGCTGCGCTGCGAGGCCGCGGTCAGGAAGACGATCGGGTTCGGGCTGTACCCGCCCCAGTGGTGGAAATAGTGCTCGACGATCCGCACATGGCTGTAGCCGTAACGGTCGCAGAGCCCGACCAGGTCGAGCGATTCGGCGAAATACCGCTCGGCCGGCTTCTCGCTCGGCCGGACATCGGGAAAGAACTGCATGCCGAACTTCACGCGCCGCCTCCTGACCGTCCCCGGTTTCGCCGCATGTTAGAGCATTTTCCGACCGACGACCCGGGCGGCCCCCCACCTCCCCCTGTCCCCCTCCGCCCCGAAGGGGCAGAGGGGGAACGAAGGCGGCCCCGCTTTCTCCTCCTCTCCGCCCTCTCCTTATCTTCTCCCCTCCCGCTTGCGGGAGGGGTCGGGGGAGGGCGGGCCGGATTGACGCGGCCTGTGCGCTTCGGGCATGTCTCGGCGCGAACGCGGAAACTCGCTGGGGGTCCCGGATGAAGGTCTACTACGCGCCCGATACCCGTGCGGTTCGCACGGTGTGGCTGTTGAACGAGCTCGGGCTCGATTACGAGCTCGAGCGCTTCAAGCTCGGCGAGAAGGCGATGCGCTCGCCGGACTACCTGGCGGTCAATCCCAACGGCCGGGTGCCGACGCTCGACGACGGCGAGGTGCGGATCTCCGAGAGCACCGCGATCGCGCAGTATCTCGTGGGGCGCTACGGCGACGGCTCGCTCTCCCGTAGTCCCGATTCTTCCGAATTTCCGGCCTATCTCCAGTGGCTGCACTACGCCGAGGGCATGATCATGCCGCCGATCAACGCCTATGTGGTGGAAACGATCCTGCTGCCGCCCGACCGGCGCAGCGAGACCCACGCCGACCGCGCGCTGCGCCTGCTGAACCGCACCCTGGCGCCGGTCGAAGCCCGGCTCGAGGGGCGGGACTATCTTCTGGACTCGTTCAGCGCCGCCGACACGATCACCGGTCACGCCTGCATCATGTCGGAAAAGTTCGGCGTCGACTTCGCCGACAAGCCCAACCTCAAGGCCTATAACGAACGCCTCCTCGCCCGCCCCGCCCTCCAGGCGGCGTGGGACGCGTGAGCCGGGGCGAACTCGGATTACTCGGACGCGTTCCCCCGTTTTCTCCCGCCGTCATGGTCGGCGAAGGCCGACCATCCACGTTTTGTTTTTCGTGTTTTCTCGGGGTTGCGACCGCCGAAAAAAACTCGTGGATGGTCGGCCTTCGCCGACCATGACGAGAGAGAAGGCGCGCCCCGCTCTATCGCGTCGCTCGCCTGCATGCTCTACGGTGATGCCAGGGGGCGTCCATGACCGAGACGGACCGAAATCCGGACGGGACGGAGCCGGCGGGGCAGATCTACGTGCTCGCCGCCTCGGTGCTGACGCTGCTCATCGGGTCGGGCGCGATGTTCCTGGTGGTGGTCGCGCTCAAGCCGATCGCCGCCGAGTTCTCGTGGCCGCGCGCGGTTCCCTCGCTGGCATTCTCGCTCCAGTTCCTCGGCGCCGGCTTCGGCGGGTTCTTCATGGGCCGGGTGCTCGACCGTTACGGCATGGGGCCGCCCGCGCTGGTGGCGTCGCTCACCATCCCCTGCGGCGCGATCCTCCTCAGCCAGTTCGACGCGGCCTGGCAGCTCTATGCGATCTACGGGCTGCTGATCGGGTTTCTCGGGACCGGCGCGCTCGCCGCCCCGGCGATGGCGAACATCGCGCGCTGGTACGTCCGCCGCCGAGGGATGGCGGTCGGCATCGTGGCCGGGGGCCAGGCGCTGGCCGGCATCATGTGGCCGCCGATCTTCGTTCTGGTGATGGAGGCGCATGGCTGGCGCACGATGGCGCTCGCCTTCGGCGTCGTGGCGGCGGTCTTCCTGCCGCCGCTCGCGCTGGTGCTGCGGCGGCGTCCCGGAGTCCCCGCCGGACCGCCGGGCACGACGGCGCCCGCGCCCGCGGCGAGGCCTGCCGCCGGCACCCGCCTGCCGATCTCCGTCGGCGGCCTGCAGGCCGCGCTCTGCGCCGCGATCGTCGGATGCTGCGTCGCGATGGGGCTGCCGCTCGGCCATCTCGTCTCCTACGTCACCGACCTCGGCCACCCGGCGTCCAACGCGGCGGAAGTGCTGTCGGTGATGCTGATGTCGGCCTTCGTCAGCCGCGCGGTCTTCGTCGGCCTGCTGGCCGACAATATCGGCGGGCTCCGCGCGCTGATCATCTTTTCCGGCACCCAGGCCGCCATGCTCGCGGCGTTCACCACGGTTCACGGGCTGGCGGAGCTCTATGTCGTCGCGATCCTCTTCGGGCTCGGCTACGGGGGCATCTTCCCGGTCTACGCGGTGGCGATCCGGGAGCTGATGCCGATCGCCGAGGCGGGCCGGCGGACCGGGCTGGTGTTCCTGTTCGGCGCGCTCGCGATGGGGTTCGGGAGCTGGATCGGCGGCATCCTGTTCGACGCGACCGGGAACTATGTCAGCGCTTTCCTGCTCGGGGTCGCCTTCAACGTCGCCAACCTCGCGATCCTCGCCGTCACGATCTTCAGGCTCGGCCCCCGGAGCCCCCGCCCCGCGGCGGCGTGACCGGCAAGCCGGGGTCAATAGCCCGGGGCGGCGCCAGCTTCACCCGGTGCGAAGCTGTGTGCGACGGTGGACGATGGGCGCCCCGGTTCCCGAGGCCATGGAGTGTCAGACAGACAGTTCGTGCCGCTGCTCGGCGACGCGGAAATTCAGTTTCTTGCTCGGTTTCATCGATGGAAACGGGCTGATCCGGAACTTGTAGCTCGCGGGCGACACCTCGAAGGTGAAGTAGTGCGCGAGCATCAGCACGTTCACCGCCAGTTGCAGTTCCAGCCAACGGGAGCCGAGGCACCTGTGCGTGCCCAGACCGAACGCAGCGTACCCGGAACCGTGCTGTTCGTTGCGTGAAGGCAGATAACGATCGATATCGAATGAGAAAGGGTCGGGGAAGACATCGGGCATGTAATGCGTTGCTGCCTGGGCAATGTAGATCCGTGAGCCCACCGGCAACTCGTAGCCCTCGACGACACACCCATTCATCACGTCTCGTATGGCGGCCGGGACGATCGGGTACATCCGCAGGCATTCCATGAGGAAGCGGTGAGTGACGTCGATGGCGGATGGGGTGAAATCCTCGGCATCCGGATCGCCGTCGGCAAACAGCGCGTCGGCCTCGCTCCGGATCTTGTCGTGGAGCGCGGGCCGCGTCACCATGGCGTATAGCACGAAGCTGATCGCATCCCCGATATACATGCTGGTAAGCAAATGCGCCGACAGGCCGAAGGGCAGATTCGACTCCGGTACCAACACCGGATCGCTCGCATTCAGGCCCAGAAGGTCATCCGCAAGATTCCGCGGGCAACCGGCGCGCTGGGCGGGTGTGTGGGTACTCTGAACCCGTTCCATCAACGTTTGGATGCTCTTCTCGCGGCGTTTCATTGCCGGGGTGTTCGACAGGAATTTGGGCAGGACCTTCAGGACGTGAACATTAAGCACCCGCGATTTGTGAGCTATCAGGTCGTCGATGAGGTCCTGCGACTCCACGTCGAGGGCCAAAGATGAGGTTTGCGCGTTGACCATTTGTCGAAACGTGCTCGTCGCCTGGAAGGTGTCCCCAACCGTCCAATCCGCCATGAACGTCCGGGCATGTCGATAAAGCCGATGCAATTGACCTTCCAGCCGCGCGCGTGAATACGCTGGCGACATAGCCTTGCGAAGCCGGAAATGATCGGTGCCGTCAAGGGACGACAAAACCCCCGATGCACCGTAAGTGTTCTGGAAGGGCACAAAATAATGGAGCTTATATCGATTACTTGACAGGAGCGGGGCTGACAGGCGTTCCGGGCAGCGCCGGGGCGCATTCGGGTCCCGGCGGGCCGTTCCTCCCCGTCATGGTCGGCGAAGGCCGACCATCCACGAGTTTTTGCGGCGCCGGAAACGAAAAACAAATCGTGGATGGTCGGCCTTCGCCGACCATGACGGGGGGGAGTCTGGGCGGTTTCCATGCCCGCCGCGACGCGACGGCGTCCCCGGCCCCGATCCGCGCCCGACAGCCGGCCGTCAAGTAATCGATATAAGCCCCAAAATAATCCCAAGCTCTCAGGTGCATGCGCCCGCGCTTGTTCACCCAGTGGTTGGCCTGGGGGCCCGCCAGGAAGGTCATGGGTTTTCTGAATGGCACGCGGATCTGGAACACCGGGCCGTACTCGCTTGCAAGGTCCGCAAAAAGCGCGGGAATGTTGCCGGTGCGAAGGTGGGGATTGAGCAGCAGGCGAGACAGAGAGACGGCTGGAATCCGCTTGGTCAGGGCGGATCGCCGGAGCATTGGACCGGCCAGGTTGTGGGAGATCGCTTCGGCGATGGAACGGCCGATCAGGTCCATCCGGCAGATTGCCGCGATGCGTTCTTCCGTCTCTTCGTCGAGGTCGAATATGTAGCGAAAGACGTCGCACGTATTAACGAGACAGACGACGATGATGTCTCTCGGATCGGGTATCGCGTCGAAAAAGAGGACTCTGGTGATGCGCGTCTTGATTAACTCGTCGGCGGTGTCTTCCACGGAGGTGCCGTGGCTGTCGGTGTGCCACCTGACCGGAGCCAGCGTCCAGAACTCGCCGTCGTGGTATTCCAGAATCTTCAGATCGACCAGGCGGTCCAGGGTCAGGTCGATGATCGACTCCGCATGGACGGTGAGCCGCTCGATCCAGTATCCGGCGTTCCGTTGAACGGGCTCGTCCGCGATCTGCTGGAGAATGGGATCCAGAGCGGGGTTGCCCGTCGGCGTCGCGTCCAGAAGGTGCAGCGACTCCATGTCCGTATCGATGCGCGACAGGAGGGAAAGTTCCGCGAGTACCGCGCCCACGACGGTGCAATTCAGTTCCCACCCCGGGACCTGATGAAAGTAACCGGTCTGTTCGTTCAAGAGCATCAGAACGAGCTCGTCGGGCAAGCTGAGCGGCGGCTGGGTCGCCAATCTCATCCATCAGACTCGACCCCCCTGATTGCCACGAGCGCCAACCGGGCGCCGCCGCTTGCAGACCGGCTCGTCCGTGGGACCTCCCGTCCCACATCTCCCATCGACCGCGGACTTCACATCGTCCGAAGCGAGATCCGCGAGGGAGCAGGGTCCCGATCGTCTGGAAGACACTCGGTTCACTCTAAAATTCCAGCAAAAGCGCGAGATTTTCCCAAGAATGGAATGTAGCGGGAGTCGGAAACAGGCGGTCCGTCCGGCACGGGGGCGCCGCCCTTCTGGCAAAATCATGCTCTTGGGAAATTCTCCCGCCTCTGTCACAATGTTCAAATGATCCGTTCCTCCGCCAAGCGGTCGAGTCCCGGTTCGCTCTCGAATCTCGCTCCGGACGAAGTGAAATCGACGGTCGAGGGATACACGGCGATCTATGAAGCCGGCGAGCAGGGCAGAAGACAGCAGTATCGCTCGCTCGTGAATCACTATTACGACCTGGTGACGGACTTTTACGAGTTCGGCTGGGGCCAGTCCTTTCACTTCGCGCCCCGGCGCAGGGGCGAAAGCTTCAAGGCGTCGCTGCTCAGGCACCAGCATTATCTCGCCGACCGACTGTCCCTGAAGCCGGGGATGCAGGTGCTCGACGTGGGGTGCGGGGTGGGCGGGCCGATGGGCAATCTTGCGCGCCATTCCGGGGCCAGCTTCGTCGGTATCAACAACAACGCCTACCAGATCGAGCGCGCGAAGCTGCATACAAGGGACGTGCGGTCCTTGTGCCGCTTCATTCACGGCGACTACATGCGGATTCCCGAGGGCGACGAGCGCTACGACGCGGCTTTCGCCATCGAGTCCATGCCTCATGCACCCGACAAGGCCGGAGCGTTCAGGGAAGTCTTGCGCGTCCTACGTGGGGCTGTTGAAGAACCCAGGTTTTGGGACTGAATATATGGGAGGCCCGGCGCAAGCGACGGTTTGGGTGTCGGAACGTGAGTTGGGTGCCTTCAGACCCGAACAGGGCGCGGCGGGAACTCCTGGGCGGTCTCGATGGCCCGAATCGCCCGCAAAATAGCAAGAACTGCGGCAGCGAGCCGCTTCAGGTTGATTGCCGCCGCCGTCAGGTAGGCTTGGATCTTCATGTTGTCGAGACCGCGCCGGACAGCGCGGCCGAGCCCGTGCCAAGTCTTCGCCTCGCCGTGGAAGCCTTCCGAGCGCCAGAGGTGACGTTGATACATTTGCCGATCCTCAGCACTCCATCGTGCGCGGCGGCGCCGTGCTCTGAGCAGGGCTGGATAGTCGCTGGGGATCAGCACGGTCTTGTTGGCGCGGGTCTTCGGCAGGCAATCGCCCCTGAGCGAACAGCGCGCGCAGTCGCTCACTTTCGAACGGAAGTACTGGCCGAGCCGCTTTTGGAATACCGGGCGAAGAACCTTTCCCCGTGGGCATTTCACGATTTCGTTTCTGGTGTCGTAGCGGAAACGGCTCAGAGGAACCCGGCTCTGGAACCCTTCCTTCTTCGCAGGAATCACGGGATCGATGTCGCGCCGCTCAAGCTCACCGTAGACGCCCGCGTAGGCATAGCCGGTTGAGGTGGCGTCGGTTTGTCGGACAGGCTGACGGCGTTTTCAAGGTGTATTCCGGTTGAAGTTTGTGCCGCCAGAATCCTCTTGGATCGATCTTTCTGCTGCTGCTGTTGCGCCTGTGGGTATGTGGTCAAGGCGCGAAGCGGCTTGTCCATCATATCCACAGGCGTGTCGCCCCGGTAGGCCTCGGCCGGCGTCCGCCCGCCGAGTGCCGAGTGCGGTCTCTCGGTGTTGTAGAAGCCGATCCACTGGCCGATGACGCGCCGGGCTGCGAAGCCGTCGGCGATCTCGTGCAGGTAGACCGCCTCGTATTTGAGCGAGCGCCACAGCCGCTCGATGAAGATGTTGTCCATGCACCGGCCGCGGCCGTCCATCGAGATGCGGATACCGGCCTCCCGCAGGCGCGCGGTGAAGGCGAAGCCGGTGAACTGGCTGCCCTGGTCGGTGTTGAAGATCTGCGGGGTGCCATGGCGCGCCAGGGCTTCGTCGAGAGCCTCGACACAGAACCCCGCGTCCAGCGTGTTCGACAGCCGCCAGGCCAGGACGCAGCGGCTCGCCCAGTCCATGATCGCCACCAGGTAGAGGAAGCCGCGCCGCACCGGGATGTAGGTGATGTCGGCGCACCACACATGGTTCGGCCGCTCGATCGCCAGACCCCGCAGCAGATATGGATAAACCCGGTGCCCGAGGTGCGGCGCACTGGTCCGCGGCGCCCGATAGACCGCCTGAAGACCAAGCAGGCGCATCAGGCGAGCGGCCCGCCGCCGCCCGATCCGCACCCCCTCGCGGCGCAGATGCCGAACCATCTGGCGGGCGCCGTAGAACGGATACTTGAGGAACAGCGCGTCGATCCGGCGCATCAGAGCCAGCGTCTCCGCGCTCTCCCCCTTCGGCCGGTCATAGAGCGACGAGCGCCCGATCGACAGCAGACGGCATTGCCGGGTCAGGCTCAACGACGGGTGGCCCCGCACAACCATCGCCCGTCTCCCGGACCGGCTCAGCGACCGGACCCGCGTGACAAAAAATCACGCTCTACGATCAACTCCCCGATCTTGGCGTGAAGAGCCCGGACCTCGCTCTCGTGATCCCGCGCCCGGCGCTCACCTCCACCGGAAAAGACCTCCCCCAGACCCTCCATCGCCTGGCGCTTCCACACACCCACCTGGTTCGGATGCACCTGGTGCTTCGAGGCAATCTCCTGAAGCGTCCGATCACCCCGTAGCGCCTCCAAGGCTATCTTCGCCTTCAGCTCCCCCGAAAACCTGCGTCGCTTGCTCATCCGCATTCCTCCGTCACACGGCGGAATACACCTTGACGACCTGTCCGATTTTGCGACGCCACCTCAGGTATCCGCCGTCACCGTCGCAATCTCTCGGCCAGAGACCTCGCGAACCTCATCGACCAGGTCCACGATCAACCTGCCTTCGTTGGTCCCGCCCGTCGTCACCGCAACGTCGAGCACAACACCTCTCGCGTCATCGACCGCCGTGTGCTGCTTGTAACAGGGCTCGAGCCGCCGATTGCTGGCCGATGTCGCCATGCTCGCGTCCGGATCGGTCAGGCTCACCTTCTTGGTTTTGGCACCCGGCCTACGCCGCCCCTGTGCACCGACCGGGGCTTCGTCGGGGTTCTCGGTCATCACCTCATCGGCGTGGCGCTCGACCAGACTCTCCCAACTGACGTCGGCACGGATAAGGGATGCATCTATATGGACGACCTCCGCTGTGGCGATCTTCGCGTCCAGGCAGGCCCTCACCGTGCGCTGGAATATCTTCCGGAACCGCTCCTCGCCCCAGCGCTGGCGAATGCGGGTCAAGCTCGAATGGTCCGGAAGCCGCTCGTGCAGCCCGTAGCCTATAAACCAGCGGATCGCGATGTTGACCTGCGCCTCGCGCATCAGCCTGCGGTCGTGCACGATCCCGAGCAGCAGACCGGCGAGCATCAACCGAACCGCAACCTCCGGGTCTATCCCAGGTCGGCCGTTGTCGCCGCAGTAGCAGCCCGCAACTTCCTCGCGAAGCCAGTCGAGGTCGAGAACCCGATCAACCCGCGCCAAGACATGATCCTGAGGCACCAACTGCTCCAGCGACCCAGCGACGAACAATTCCATCTGTTGGCGATCCTTCAAACCCAACATCTGGTTGGTCTCCGACACTGAACACCCAACATCTAATCAGAAAACCATAGATGATGGGGTTTTTCAACAGCCCCTACGTCCAGGGGCATGCTTCGCGGGCTACGAGTGGTGTCTCACGGACGGGTTCGATCCCGGGAACGCGGAGCACCTGCGGATCAAGAACAAGATCATGGTCGGGGACGCGCTGCCGGAAATCGCCTCGATGTCCGAGATTTGCGCCGCGTTGCGCACGGCTGGGTTCGAGCTCCTGGAAGCCCGTGACCGCGCATCCGAATCCGATCCGCAAACGCCCTGGTACCGGGCCTTGCAGGGCCGCGACCTGACTCTTTCGAGTATCCCGCGCACGCCTTTCGGCCGGACCCTGACCAATCTAACGTTGCGGGTTGGGGAGCGGTTGCGGCTGTTTCCCGAGGGCTCCCGGGCGGTAAGCACGCTGTTGAATGCGGCGGCCGACGCGCTGGTCGAAGGCGGCAGGTCCGGCGTCTTTACCCCGATGTTTTTCTTCCTCGCCCGCAAGCCTCTGCGTTCGGGAGGCTGATCGCCACCGTTTCGGCGCTACAGGGGGCGGCGAGATCCAGCCGCTCCCGGCGGCGGCGTTCGTAGAGGCCGAGCGCATGCAGCGGGAAATACTGGCGGTAGAGCACGTAGTCGAGCAGCGCGGTCCGGAAGAACACGCCCGCCATGTCCTGTTTGGGCCAGCCCCCGTCGGCGTTCTGCGTGTCCAGCAGGAATCGCGCGCCGCGCGAAATCGCCGTCCAGTCCGGATCCCCCGCCTCGAGGAGCGCCATCAGCGCCCACGCGGTCTGGACGACCTGGCTCTCCCGGTGGGGCACGTAGCGGCCGGTCAGGCAGCCGCTGTGATGCTCGCCCCACCCCCCGTCGTCCCGCTGCCGATCCAGCAGCCAGCGGCAGGCCGAACGCAGCGCCGGGTCGCCGGGTCGGGCGCCCGCGGCAAGCAGGCCCCTGATGCCGAACAGGGTGCCGTAGATGAACTGTAAGCGTCTGGCGTGACCGCCCTTGTGGCGAGACGGCTTGGAGCCGCAGTCTGTGGTGAGGTTCCAGAGGTCGATAGTGTCCATTATCGGCTAATGGACACTATCTTAGGGGGCTGCGGTGCCACGTCGGGTACGCCGGTTCTGGTCGGACGACGAGAAGCGCCGGATCGTGGCGCAGAGCTACGCTCCCGGTGTCTCGGTGTCGGTTGTGGCGCGCCGCTATGACGTCAACGCCAACCTGATCTTCACCTGGCGGCGCGATCCCCGTTACAGGCCGGCGGCCGATGCCGGGGAGGCGCCGTCCTTCCTGCCGGTGGAGGTGGTGCCCGATGCGCCGCCGTTGGAGCCGGCCGCGGCATCGGACGGTCGGATCGAGATCGCGTTGTCGAACGGCCACCGGGTGAGCGCGTTCGGGTCGTTCGACGCGGACGCGCTGTGCCGGGTGGTGCGGGCGCTTGGCGGATGATCCCGGTTCCCTCCTCGACCCGGGTATGGCTGGCCTGCGGCGTGACCGACATGCGCAAGGGGTTCCCCGGTCTCGCGGCGCAGGCGGAGCGGGTATTGAAGGCGGATCCGCATTGCGGCCATCTCTTCATCTACCGCGGCCGCCGGGGCGACCTGATCAAGATGATCTGGTGGGACGGCCAGGGTGCGTGCCTGTTCTCGAAGCGTCTGGAGCGCGGCCGCTTCGTGTGGCCGTCGGCATCGGAAGGGAAGGTGTCGGTGACGCCGGCGCAGCTGTCGATGCTGCTTGAGGGGATCGACTGGCGGGCGCCGGTTCGCACCTGGAGACCGCTGGCCGCGGGCTGATTCACCGTTTATAAACAATGGGTTGACTGTCATTCGGGCTTCCCTTTGTCGGCCCCTTCGGGTAGGATGCGGCCATGCTCGAAGCGGCCCATTCCCTGCCCGACGACATCGCCGCGTTGAAGGCGATGGTGCTGGCCTCGCGGGCCGAACTGGCGGCACGGGACGCCGAGCTGCGCAACCGCGATCTGTTGATCGAGAAGCTCAGGCACCAGCTTGCGGGTCTGCGGCGGCAGCGCTTCGGCGTCACCTCGGAGGCCCTCGACCAGCTTGATCTCGGGCTGGAGGACGAGGAGATCGCGCGGGCGGCCGAGGCGCCGACCGAGCCGACGCCCGCCACGAAGAAGCAGCCGAAGCGCCGTCCCCTGCCGGACCACCTGCCGCGCGAGGAGACGGTTCTCGCGCCGGGCGAGCGCTGCGCGGACTGCGGCGGCCGTCTCAAGCGGCTCGGCGAGGATGTGACGGAGGAGCTGGAGTACATCCCCGGCCGCTTCGTGGTGAAGCGCATCGTCCGTCCGCGCCTGGCCTGCGGCGGCTGCGAGAAGTTCCACCAGGCGCCGCTGCCGCCGCGACCGATCGAGCGCGGCCGACCGGGCCCCGGCCTTCTGGCGCATGTGCTGGTCTCGAAGTATTGCGATCACCGTGTGTCCTGAAGCACCGCCATGAAAGGAGGTGCGCAACTGCAAGAGAGATGAGGGTAGGCCCCTCGGGGTCGACGATCAGGCGTCGGTCTCAAACCACCACGAGCTGCTGTCGTAAAGAGCGATGGTGGTGAGCGTCGTGGAAACGGCGGGACGACGATCTCGTCAGGTGAGGTCCGGGGAGACGAGCGAAAGCGAACCGCCGATGAACTGCCGAAAGCGTATGGTCGATGTCAGAACCGGGGGTGGTGGTCACTCCGGGACAAGCATGGGCGGAGTCCTGGAGTCCGGCCCACGCGGCATCCGGCTCGAAGGCGGCGTGAACCCGGAACAGGCTTTCTTGCGGAACAGGAGAACCTGTCGTCCCGATGCCAAGGGAGGTGGCGTCGCAAAATCGGACAGGTCGTCAAGGTGTATTCCGCCGTGTGACGGAGGAATGCGGATGAGCAAGCGACGCAGGTTTTCGGGGGAGCTGAAGGCGAAGATAGCCTTGGAGGCGCTACGGGGTGATCGGACGCTTCAGGAGATTGCCTCGAAGCACCAGGTGCATCCGAACCAGGTGGGTGTGTGGAAGCGCCAGGCGATGGAGGGTCTGGGGGAGGTCTTTTCCGGTGGAGGTGAGCGCCGGGCGCGGGATCACGAGAGCGAGGTCCGGGCTCTTCACGCCAAGATCGGGGAGTTGATCGTAGAGCGTGATTTTTTGTCACGCGGGTCCGGTCGCTGAGCCGGTCCGGGAGACGGGCGATGGTTGTGCGGGGCCACCCGTCGTTGAGCCTGACCCGGCAATGCCGTCTGCTGTCGATCGGGCGCTCGTCGCTCTATGACCGGCCGAAGGGGGAGAGCGCGGAGACGCTGGCTCTGATGCGCCGGATCGACGCGCTGTTCCTCAAGTATCCGTTCTACGGCGCCCGCCAGATGGTTCGGCATCTGCGCCGCGAGGGGGTGCGGATCGGGCGGCGGCGGGCCGCTCGCCTGATGCGCCTGCTTGGTCTTCAGGCGGTCTATCGGGCGCCGCGGACCAGTGCGCCGCACCTCGGGCACCGGGTTTATCCATATCTGCTGCGGGGTCTGGCGATCGAGCGGCCGAACCATGTGTGGTGCGCCGACATCACCTACATCCCGGTGCGGCGCGGCTTCCTCTACCTGGTGGCGATCATGGACTGGGCGAGCCGCTGCGTCCTGGCCTGGCGGCTGTCGAACACGCTGGACGCGGGGTTCTGTGTCGAGGCTCTCGACGAAGCCCTGGCGCGCCATGGCACCCCGCAGATCTTCAACACCGACCAGGGCAGCCAGTTCACCGGCTTCGCCTTCACCGCGCGCCTGCGGGAGGCCGGTATCCGCATCTCGATGGACGGCCGCGGCCGGTGCATGGACAACATCTTCATCGAGCGGCTGTGGCGCTCGCTCAAATACGAGGCGGTCTACCTGCACGAGATCGCCGACGGCTTCGCAGCCCGGCGCGTCATCGGCCAGTGGATCGGCTTCTACAACACCGAGAGACCGCACTCGGCACTCGGCGGGCGGACGCCGGCCGAGGCCTACCGGGGCGACACGCCTGTGGATATGATGGACAAGCCGCTTCGCGCCTTGACCACATACCCACAGGCGCAACAGCAGCAGCAGAAAGATCGATCCAAGAGGATTCTGGCGGCACAAACTTCAACCGGAATACACCTTGAAAACGCCGTCAGCCTGTCCGACAAACCGACGCCACCTCACCTCTCGGCCCCATCCAAATCCGCTCATACCCGCAGTCTACAAGGGCCACGGCGAATCCAGACCCCGATCAACTGCCGGATTTAGGTTTAATCGAACTGTCACGAATAGATGCGGATAGCAGGCTGCTGGAAAACTCCTGGCGCGTCTGCGCCTGACGTGATTCGCTGCGTTGTGATCCGTTGGGGGCGGCGATGCGGGGCAAGGACGAGAGCAGCGGCAGCCTGTTCAACTATGTGGCCCTGGAGGCGCGGGTGCCTTGGGGTCACCCCTTGCGAGCGATCCGCGATCTGACGAATGCGGCTCTGGTGGAGATGTCGGGGGAGTTCGAGGCGCTTTATTCGCGCACGGGCCGTCCCGGGATCGCGCCGGAGAAACTGCTGCGGGCGCTGCTGCTTCAGGCGTTCTACTCGATCCGCTCGGAGCGCCAGCTTATGGAGCAGCTTGAGTTCAACCTTCTGTTCCGGTGGTTTGTGGGGCTGGGGATCGACGACCGCGTATGGGATGCGACGGTGTTCACGAAGAACCGCGAGCGTCTTCTGGCGGGCGATGTGGCGTCGCGCTTTCTGGCGCATCCGGTCTCCATGCCCGCGGTGAAGCGTCTTCTGTCGCAGGACCACTTCTCGGTGGATGGGACGCAGATCGAGGCGTGGGCGTCGATCAAGAGCTTCCGGGCCATTGACGAGGAGCCGGCGGACGACGACGACAGCGGAGATGACGCCGCCGCTGGCATTGAACGAGGGAACTATTCAGAAGAGACTTGGTGTCTCCGCAAATCACTTCATTAATGACCTGCTGCCGCGCTTGCAGCAGGCAGGCGTGGTGCAGGAGGTGGTCTACCAAGGAGGCGGTAACCAGCGTCGTATGCGGCTAGCCGCACCAATGACTCGTATTGAGGAGGCGGTGAAGCAGTCTGGCGGCACGTTCGACAATTTTTTGCAAGAGATTCAGAGGCCTCGTCCGGGGATCGGCTGACCGGCTCTGCCGATGCCGTCTCACCCTGTGACTTCGGCGATTCTGCTGGCGATACGGTTGGCGGCGGACTTGAGGGGGTCGTTGGCGAGGTGGGCGTAGCGTGCGGTGGTCTGGACCTTGTTGTGCCCGAGCAGCTTTCCGATCATGGGCAGGCCCTCGCCGACCAGCAGGCCGCCGCTGGCGAAGGAGTGACGCAGGTCGTGGATGCGAAGGTTCCCGATGCGGGCGCGCTTCAGGATGCGGTACCAGGGGCCGTGCAGGAAGGCGAGATGGGCGCCCTGCTTCTGGCCGGGGATGACCCAGGGGCTGTCTTCGGCGCGCCGGATGCCGCGCAGCACGGCGATGGCGGGCTCGCCCAGATGCACGATCTTCGCGCCGGTCTTGGAATCGGGCAAGCACAGTTCGCCCCGGTCGAGGTCGACATGCTCCCAGCGCAGGGAGAGGATTTCGCCGCTGCGGCACCCGGTCAGCATCAGCAGCCGGATGGCGGCGACCGCCGCCGGCGAGGCGAAGCCCTCGCGCTCGGCGTCGCGCAGGGCGGCGCCGAGGCGGCGGTACTCGTCGTCGGAGAGGAAGCGCTCGCGCTTGTGCTCGGGGTATTTCTTGACGAACCGGCACGGGTTGACGCCCTCGGGGCGCATCTCCCAGACCTCGGCCATGGTCAGCATCCGGGAGAGGACGCCGAGGGTCCGGTTGGCGTGGCCGGGCACGGCGCGCATGTCGTGATGCAGGGCGGCGGCGTCGGCCCGGCCGATGTCGGCGACCCGGCGCTTGCCGAGCCGGGGCAGGATGCGCTTGTTGACGATCTCGCGATAGAGCCTGGCGGTGCTTGGCTTGAGATGGTCGGGGGCATAGTCGTCCATGAAGCGCCTGGCGAGGTCGGCCATGGTGGGTCCGCCCGTCTTGCGGGGGATCTTCCCGTCGAGGTCGCGCCCGGTTTTGGCGAGGGTGACGATCTCCGCGGCGCGCGCCCGTGCGGCGGCCGGGGTGATGGGGCCGTGCGGCCCGATGGTGGTCTTGATGGCGCGGCCCTCGTGGCGGTACTTGACGATGTAGACCTTTCGTCCGGTGGGATGGACGCGGACGCCGAAGCCCTTGATGTCGTCGTCCCAGACGACCCTCTCGCGTTCGGCGGGGAGGAGGGCGTCGACCATGCGCTTGGTGATCCTTGGCATGCTGGAGGCTTCCTTTCGTTCGACACAGGAACCCATTAGGTACCCACAGGGAGCGTATTCCAGCGCATCGTAGTCCATTCATGGCGGGACGGGAAGAGGATATACCATTGGAGAATCATACATTTGTCGTCCCCTGTCGTCATATGCCGCGGATACTTAATAGTATGTCGGCGTACTTGGCACGAGCCTGGTCGAGGCGTGCGATGACGGCGGCCGGGTCGGCGACGTCCCTGCCGCCGGCGATGGCGACGAGGGTGCCCTGCGGCAGGTGGGCGGCGGTCTTGCGGTCCTTGCGGGCGCGGATGAAGTCGCGGGCGTCGATGCTGGCGGAGGTCAGCTTGCCGGTTTCGGAGACGTGGCTGCCGCGCCGGGGGCGCCAGACCTCGCCGGTGGCGTCGCGGTAGGCGTCTGCGGCGGCATCGCGCAGCATCTCGAAGGCGTCGCGCCGGTCTCCGAGGTTGCGGGCGCGGTGGGTGAGCTTCTGCAGCTCGAGCGCGGCGATCTCGCTGCCGTCCTGGGCGCGCTCCAGATCGCGCATCCCGGGGGTCAGCCTGTCGACGGCGCGGTCGAGGCGCTGGACCTGGGCGTGCAGCATGTTGGCGAAGCCCCAGAGCAGGGGCTCGAGCTCGTCGTGCAGCTGGGTGCCCTCGATGGCAACGCCCCGGACCAGGATGGAGACCGCCTCGGCGAGGGCGAACTCCGCTTCGGCGCGGTCCCAGACCTCTCGGGGGTCGAACTCGTCGCGGTCCGGGCCGCCGCCGTAGAGCGCGAGGTTGTCGCAGACGGTGGCGGTTGCGGTGACGCCCGGCAGGGCGGCGATCTGCTTCATCGGGTGCTCCCGGGGGTTGGCGGGAAACAAGGGGGAGGCCGGCCAGAGAGAGGCGCCGGCCCCGGGTCGGAAGGGAGAGCGGATGACGGGAGGGGCCGGGCGGCGGGACGCGTTGCGGCGAACCGGGCGGGGCGCCGCGTGGACGCGGCGGCGGGTGGGGTGGTAGGGATCGTGCGGTTCGCCGATTGGAGACCGCCCGGCCCCTCCCGTCACCCCCTCCCGGCTTCTCTCTACTGCCGCCCTCCTGGTGGACGGAGCAGGCGGGTGGAACGCCTGGCGGGGTGTACCCGGCGCATGAAACGGACGGCATCCCCGGGCGCGAGCTGGGGGCGCAGCGCCGCCCGAAGCGCATCGAGGCCGAACGCGCGCAAATCATCGTTGAAATCCCCCGCCCCTGGAGACAGCGCCAGCGCCTCGATGCCCGCCGCCTGGGCTCGTTCGGTGAGCGCCGCAACCGCCATATCGCCCGCCGCGTCGGTGTCGCGGGCGACGTAGAGACGGCGAAGCGCCGGCGGCAGCAGAACGGCGGCGAGGTGACTGGCCGACAGCGCGGCGGCCATCGGCATGGCGGGCAGCGCGCACCGCAGCGACAGCATCGTCTCGATGCCCTCGCCCACCGCGAGGGTGTCGCCCGCCGCGCCGAAGCGGACGGCGTGGCCGAGGAGACTGCCCATCGCGCGGCGCGGCGTGCCGACCGGCGCCTTGCCCAGCCCGTCCGGCGCCAGCCAGGTGCGGTGCACGCCGGTGACGGCGCCCGAGAGATCGGTGACCGCGGCGATCATCGCCGGCCAGGCGTCGCGAACCCGATCGCGGGGATCGTCGTCGTCACCACGATACCGGCAGCGCGGATGAAACCGCAGCGCGCCCGCGTCGTGAACGGTCTCGATGCCGCGACTGCGGAGATAGGTCTCGACCAGCGCCCCGCGGATCGGCTTCGCCATGGCGATCAGCCGTCGCGCGGCCCCGGCCGAGCCGGACGGGGCGGGCGCTCCCGGCGCGGCCGGCGGTTCGGTCCGGGGCAGCGACAGGAAGCGCCGCGCCTCGGCGGCCACGTCACGAAACTCCGTGAAGCCCCGGCTCTCGCGGATCGCGTCGAGCAGGTCGCCGTGCTCCCCGCTCTGGCCATCGGTCCAATGCCCGGCGGCGCCGGGACCGGAGTCCGGCGATCGTGTCCCGAGCCGTGGTGTAAGAGCCTGGCGGCCGTCGCGGTATCCGGCGGGTAGGGCCGGTAGGCTCAGGCTGCCACGGCGGGCAGCTTGACGGTTGCATTGTCGCTCACGGGAGCGATTGATTCCAGCGTCATGTATCTGGCCCTCTGGACGGCCCATTCGTCGTTCTGCTCGAGCAGGATGGCGCCGATCAGCCGTGTTATGGCGTCCTCGTTGGGGAAGATGCCGACGGTGTTGGTACGCCGCTTGATCTCGCCATGGAGTCGTTCGAGCGGGTTTGTCGAGTGCAGCTTGGGGCGATGCGCGGCCGGGAAGGTCATGTAGGCGAGAACGTCGTGCTCGGCCTCGTCCATGAGAGCGGCGAGCTTCGGCGCCTTGGCCCTGAGCTGGTCGGCGACCTGGCGCCACTGGGCGGAGGCGCTGTCTGCATCCTCCTGGGCGAAGGCGGTGGTGACGAAGGCGGACACGACGCGCCGGCCCTGCTTGCCGGCATGGGCGAGCAGGGTGCGCATGAAGTGGACGCGGCAGCGCTGCCATGTGGCGCCGAGGACGCGCGTTGCAGCCGCCTTCAGGCCCTTGTGGTCATCGGAGACGACCAGCTTGACGCCGCGCAGGCCGCGGCGGGCCAGGGAGCGCAGGAAGGAGGTCCAGAAGGTCTCGGCCTCGGACGCGCCGATCGCCATGCCGAGCACCTCGCGGCGGCCCTGGTCGTTGACCGCCACCGCGATCGTGACCGCGACCGAGACGACGCGCCCGGCCTCGCGCATCTTCACATAGGTCGCGTCCAGCCACAGATACGGCCAGTCGCCCTCCAGCGGCGCGTCAATCAAGCTGAGACGTTTGCGTCAATCAGGATGAGACGGGGGAAGGCGGCGGCCCGGAACGCAGGGAGGGCGTAGCCCGACCGGAGTTCCGGGCCGCCGCCTTCCCCCGGGCCTTCTGGCGGCCAGGGCCGGCCGGGCGAACGGTGAGGCTTTTCCGAGTGGGGGAGCGCGTCGTTGCCCGGGCGTCACATAACCGATCGCCAGAAGAGGCTGTTCATGACCCATAAGAAGACCGACACCATCGCGGTGGCGGCCGCCAAGGCGGGCTTCAGCCGTGCCACCGGCTACCGGCTCGCTGCCGATCCGCTTCCCGCTCGGGAGAAGAAGCCGCGAGGCCGGCGCCGCCCGGACCCGCTGGCCGATATCTTCGAGGAGGATGTCGTGCCGATCCTTGAGGCCAGCCCGCTGATCCGCCCGGTCGGCGTGTTCGAGGAGCTGAGGCGCCGCCATCCCGAACTGGACCCGGGGGTGCGGCGCACGCTGGAGCGGCGGATCCGCACCTGGCGCGCCGAGCACGGCGCGGAGAAGGACGTGATCTTCCGCCAGAAGCACGAGCCGGGCCGGCAGGGCCTGTCCGACTTCACCCGCATGGGTTCGCTCGGCGTGACCGTCGCGGGGCAGCCGTTGGACCCTATGCTCTACCACTTCCGCCTCGCCTGGTCAGGCTTCACCCATGCCCGGGTGGTGCTGGGCGGCGAGAGCTTCACGGCGCTCGCGGAGGGGCTGCAGGACGCGCTGTGGCATCTCGGCGGCGCGCCCGGCGAGCACCGCACCGACAGCCTGTCGGCGGCGTTCTGCAACCTGGGCAAGGACGCGGTCGAGGACATGACCGGGCGCTACCGGGCGCTGTGCGAGCATTACGGCATGGAAGCCACCCGCAACAACCGCGGCGTGGCGCATGAGAACGGCTCGATCGAAGGGCCGCACGGACACCTCAAGCGCCGGATCGCGGATGCGCTGGCGCTGCGCGGCTCGTCGGACTTCGAGACCCTCGACGCCTATCGGCGCTTTGTCGCCGAGGTGGTCGGCCGCGCCAACGCACACCGCTCCAAGGCGATCGAAGCCGAGCGCGCGGTGCTGCGGGACCTGCCGGTCGAGCGGACTGTCGATTACGAGACGATCAGCGTCAACATCGGCCAGTCCTCCGGCTTCGTTCTCCGCCGCGTGTTCTACACCGTGCCCTCACGCCTGATCGGGCACCGGCTCGGGGCGCGCGTCTACGACGACCGGATCGACCTCTTCCTCTCGGGCACTCACCTCCTCACCCTGCCGCGCGCGCGCGTCGGCGCGAGCGGTCCGGGCGGTCACGTCGTCAACTACCGTCACGTCATCCACTCCTTGAAGAAGAAGCCGATGGCGCTGATGAACCTGGTCTATCGCGACGAGCTGTTCCCTCGCGAGCCCTACCGACGCTGCTTCGAGAAGGCCCTGGAGCGGATCGGCGAGCGCGAGGCCTGCCGCCTCGCCGTCGGCCTCCTGGCGCTGGCGCATGAGGAGAGTTGCGAGGCCGAGCTGGCCGCGGCGATCAACCACGCGCTCGGGATCGGCCGTCTCCCCGACCCCGGCGAGCTCAAGGCGCGCTTCGCGCCGCGCCGCAGCAAAATGCCCAGCGTCGATGTCGTCAGGCCGCCGCTCGGCGGCTATGGCTCGTTGCTGAGCGCAGGAGAGGCGGCATGACCGACAAAGACGACAACAACACCGCGCTCGACCCCAACAAGATCGACGCCATGAAGCTCTCCTTGATGCTTGCCGAGCTCCGCCTGCCGACGATCAGCCAACTCTGGCAGAGCTTCGCCAAGCGGGCCGACAAGGAAGGATGGACCGCGGCTCGCTTCCTCGCGGCCCTGGCTGAACACGAACTCGCCGAACGCGACCGGCGGCGCATCGAGCGCCACCTCAGGGAGGCCAAGCTGCTTCCGGGCAAGACGCTTGCCTCCTTCGACTTCAACGTCGTGCCGATGATCTCGAAGGCCCAGGTCAGCGCGCTGGCCGCCGGCGACGCCTGGCTCAGCCAGGGCGCCAACTGCCTGATCTTCGGACCGCCAGGGGCCGGCAAGAGCCATCTCGCCTCCGCCATTGGCCTGGCCCTGGTTGAGAGCGGATACCGTGTGCTGTTCACCAGGACCACCGATCTCGTGCAGCGCATGCAGGTTGCAAGGCGCGAGCTTGCACTGGAAAGCCTGTTGGCGCGGCTCGACCGCTTCAACCTCCTGATCCTCGACGACCTCGCCTATGTGCGGAAGGACCAGGCCGAGACCGGCGTGCTCTTCGAACTCATCTCGGCGCGCTACGAGCGGCGATCCCTGCTCATCACCGCAAACCAGCCCTTCGGCGAGTGGGGAAAGGTGTTCCCGGACGAAACAACCGCGGTGGCTGCCGTCGACCGCCTCGTCCACCACGCCACCATCCTCGAGATGAACATCGAGAGCTACCGCCGCCGCGCCGCTCTCGACAGAGGCAAGCGAAAGGCCGGCCGGCCGCCAAGCTACGCAACCAAGAAAAACACCAAGGACTGAGCCGCCGCCTGCTCAGGTAGAGCGGCCACGACAATCAGGGCCCGCGGGGATCGTCTCCGCGGGCCGTCTCTTCTCCGACCCGACGGCCTGCCGCGACAATCAAAACCCTTCCCGAAAACACTGCTTGTCGCGCCGCGACAATCAAAACCGGAAACCGCTTGCAATCCACCCCCCGCGCGGCAATCATCAACTCGCCGCTGCCGCCGGGAATCTCATCCTGATTGACGCGCAGCTCTCACCCAGATTGTCGCGCCATAGGCGCGTAGAGGATCGCGGCGTCGAGGGGCTCCGGCGGCGCGTCGTCCGACCACCCGGCCCACTCCGCCCCGAGCGACAGCGCAAACGACCGCGCTTCCTCGTCTCCCCGGCGGACGAAGGCGAACACCCGGCGGCCCTCGTTGCGCGCGACCTGGGCGACGATGTGGGCGGCGGCGCCGAAGCCGTAGAGCCCGACGGATTCCGCATCGCCCGCCATCCTGAGCGAGCGATAGCCGATCAGCCCGGCGCAGAGCAGCGGCGCGGCTTCCGCGTCGGTCAGATCGCCGCCCACCGGAAAGCAGTAGCGCGCGTCGGCAAGCGCGTAGTCGGCATAGCCGCCGTCCGGCGTATAGCCGTTGAACGCGGCGGAGGCGCATAGATTCTCGCGCCCGGAGCGGCAGTACCGGCAGGCACCGCAGGTCCAGCCCAGCCAGGGCATGCCGACCCTCTCGCCCTCGGCGAGGCCGTCGACCCCGGCGCCCAGCCGCGCGATCCTGCCGACGGCCTCGTGACCCGGCACCAGCGGCAGGGCGGGCTGCGAGAGCTCCCCGTCGACGATGTGGAGGTCGGTGCGGCAGACGCCGCAGGCCGAGATCCGGATCAGCACCTCGCCCGCGCCGGGCTCGGGGATGCCGCGCTCTTCGAGTTCAAGCGGCTGCCCGACGCGGTTGAACACCATCGCGCGCGCGGGTGGCGCCATCGGCACTCAGCCCCGGCGCAGCGAGAGCAGACCCTTGTCGTCGGGGCGGCGGTCGTCCGCCGGAAGCGCGCCGACCTCCTCGCGCGCCCGTTCGACCACGGGAGCCAGCTCTTCCGGCTCGTCGAAACGAACGTGCCGGCCCTCCATCTGCGCCTCGTTGATCAACGCCCTCACCCGATGGAGCAGGGTGCGGTTCCGGCACACCTCCGGGTCGTATCCGAGCTCCTCCAGCCGCTTGCCGATGACGTAGGTCGGCGCCCACGCCGGCATGATCTCGTAGCCGGTCTCGGCGCCGATCAGCTCGGGGTCGAGGTCGCACGGCAGGTCGCTCTGCTCGAAATACTGGTCCACGTAGCGGTAGGCGCGCTCGCCCACCACCGGCTGGTTCGGTTCGACGTCGCGGCGATCGAGGACCTGCCACATCCTGCGGGCGGTCTCGACGAGTTTCTCCAGCCGGTAGAGGCGCTGCACGTGGGGATTGCCGGCGCGCACCAGATTGGTCAGGAACATCAGGGCGGAGCCGTGCCCGCCCTGCGCCGCCTGGGGCGTGAACCCCGCCCACACGCCGTCCGCGCCTTCGAGCACCGCTTCGATGGTCGCTGCATCCTCCATGCCGTTGCCCGAGTGCGGGTGGGCGAGAATCTTGCGGGGCGGCGGCAGGTAGCGGCGCATGAGCCGGACCAGGGCGTTCGACTCGAAGACGAACCGGCTGCCGCGCACGTCCTCGTAGAGGATGCCGGTGATCGGCGACGTACCGAGCAGCTTGAGCGCCCGGACCACGTAGGCCGGATCGTCGTCGAACGCATCGAAGATGTCCGCGATGCGGACGTAGATCCGGCCCTGCCGCTCCGTCTCGGGCGGCAGTTGCGCACGGTAGTGGCGGATATAGCGATCGATGTCGCGCAGCATCTCCTCGCGGTCGCGCCCGCTCAATTCCACCGTGCAGGGGCGGATCTCGACGAGCAGGATCACGTTGGGGATCCCGGCTTCCTCGGTACGCACCGCCGCCGGGCTTCGCGCGACGGCGTTGCTCCCGTTGTCCGGCTCCACGGCGATCGTCACCAGGAATCGGTCGAGCGGAATGTCGTTCTCGATCAGGTAGTCGAGAAACTGATCCGTCACCGACGGAAAGTCGTAGAAGTTGGAGAGCCCGAAATCGGTGAACCCGAATTCGCGCGCCAGCTCGTAGAGCTCGATCTTGTCGGCGAGCGTGTGGCCATATCGCGACGACAGCGCCGCCTCGCGGAAGGACATGTCGAGGATGCAGGGATCGAGCTCCCTGAGGCGCGACATCTTCGCGTCGATCCCCTCCCTGATCTCCGCCAGCGCCGCGAGGTCCTCCTCGTCGAGCTCGACCAGCGATTCAAGAGCCGTCATCCGCGCTGCCTCCCGAGAAAATCCTTATTGCGCCATTCGGCGAAAGTGTGTGCGTACGAAGTCCACGTACCCCTGTCGCGTCTCCGCCACGTGATCCCGCAATACCGCGTCGAGCGCGGGAAGGCGGAAGAACGGCGCCTGGGGGAGCGCGTGATGGGCGGTGTGGTACGCCATGTTCCAGGCAAGCCAACGCAGCGGCACGACGGTGAACACGGTGCGGGTGTTCTCCAGCATGCTCGGCACCCGCGCGCACCCCACATGTTCGGACATCCGGATGATGCGCATGAGCGGCTCGCCCGCGATCCTCGGCAGGAGCCAGAGCTGCACAACGAGCCAGGTCTCGAAATGGACGGAGGTCGCGGCCAGCGCCAGGTAGACGCCCCAGAAAGCGATTGCGTCGCGCTGCACCGCGCCGTGAAGCGCCTCCGGCACGTCGCGACGCTCGGACGGGCTCAAGCGGCCGAGCGGCTGGCGGAGGAGCCCGGACAGGATCCCCTGGAAATACGGGACAGCGCTCGCGTAGTACCAGAACCCCCACCGGCTCTCGCCCATCGGGATCATCTGCGGATCGCGCTCCGTGTCCTGGGTGTACCGGTGATGCGCCGTGTGCTGATAGCTGAACACGGTCGGCGGCAGCATCAGGACCAGCCCCGCGATCCAGCTCATCGCGGAATTGAGCCTGCGGGTGCGGAACGCGGTGTAGTGGACGGACTCGTGGAACGGGGCGAACAGATGGACGATGACCACCCCGTGCAGGACGGTCGCCGGCACCGCCCAGGCAGTGCCGAGGGCGCGCCACAGCAGCCACCCCGTTGCGGCGAGGAGCGCTGCGTGCGCCGCCGCGAACGCGAGGCCGGGGCCGTCCCGCCGCTCCACGAATCCCGGGATTCGGCGATTGCCCAGGATGCGCCGCACCCGCGCGGCGGGCCTTACCGCTTCGTTATCGCCGCCCGCCCGGCGCTTCCCCGGAATTGCCCCTGTCAGCACAGCCCAATCCTTCACGGTACGCGTCGGCCTGTCTACGCAATAGAGCCGACGCCGATGCGCGCCCACGCCAAAAAGAAGGCCCGGAAATCGGGGATTTCCGGGCCAGTCTAACAGGGAGGCTTCACGTCTGGGAGACATCGGGTCCGAGGACCCAATCGGGCGAGGAAACCCGCCCGAACTGGCCGGCGGCGACAATGGCGACCGAACCGCGGCCGCCGACCGTTACGCCGACCGATGACGGGAAGATGGGCTCCGCGGCGCGGAAATTCCATGGCGAGGTTCGCAGGCCAGCCATGCGCTGAATGCATGGCTGGCAATGCCGACTCGGTCAGTAGATGCCGCCGCTGCCGACGCTTCCGACGAGAAAATCCCGGAAGGCGGCGATGCGCTGGGAGTGGCGCAGCTCCTCCGGATAGACGAAATAGATGTCGAAGGCGGGGCCTTCCATTTCGGGCAGGACGGGAACCAGGTCGCGCGCGAGCTGTCCGAGATAGTCCGGCAGCGAGGCGATGCCGAGCCCGCTCGCGGCCGCCCGGTACATGCCGTAGATGTTGTTGACCGTGAGCACCGGACGCCGGGAGTCGCCGTCGGTCAGCCCTTCCCGCAGCATCCAGTTTATCTGCGTGTAGGGCGGGCGCTGTATTCCGTCATAGGCGATGAGCCGGTGACGGTCGAGCTCGTCGATCCGGTGCGGCGTGCCGTATTCGTTGACGTAGGACGGCGCGGCGAAGGCGTGGTGGCGCATCGTCGCGAGCCGGCGCTGGATCAGGTCTGGCTGGCGCGGCGGGGTCATGCGGATGGCGACGTCGGCCTCGCCCATGCTGAGATCGAGCTCGTCCTCGCTGACCAGCAGGGTGACGGAGATCTCGGGATAGGTGTCGATGAACGCCTTGAGCCTCGCGGTGAGCCAGATCGAGCCGAAGGCGACGGTGGTGTTGATGCGGAGCGGTCCCTTGGGCCGGTCGCGCGATTCGCTCACCATCGCCTCCGCCATCGCGAGCTTCGCGAATACTTCCTTGGCGGTGCGGTAAAGGGTTTCGCCGGTCTCGGTGAGCCGGAGGCCGCGCGCGTGGCGGTGAAACAAGGGCGCGTTGAGGCTTTCTTCCAGCGCGCCGATCTGGCGGCTGACCGAGGATTGGGACAGGTTCAGCGTATCGCCCGCATGGGTGAAGCTGCCGGCCTCGGCGACGGCATGGAAAACCCGCAGCTTGTCCCAGTCCTTCATCGTCCGGTCCGGCGCGGGTTGCCCGAACGGGTCATTCCGCCGCCGCCGCGGTCGCGTGCTCGGCGATGAACTTCTCCACCTCGAGCGCGGCCATGCAGCCGGTGCCCGCCGCGGTAACGGCCTGCCGGTACACCTTGTCCTGCACGTCGCCGGCGGCGAACACGCCCGGCACGCTGGTGACCGTCGAATCGGCGGCGGTCCAGATATAGCCGTCCGCGTCCATGTCGAGCTTGCCGCGGAAGAGCTGGGTCGCGGGGTCGTGGCCGATGGCGACGAACAGGCCGGCGACCGCGCGCTCCGACGTCTCGCCGGTCGCGACGTTGCGCAGCCTGAGCCCGGTGACCTCCTTGGGCTCCTCGGTGCCGAGCACCTCCTCGACCACCGTGTTCCAGACGATCTCGATCCTGTCATTGGCGAACAGGCGCTGCTGCAGGATCTTCTCCGCCCGAAGCGCGTCGCGCCGGTGGATCAGCGTCACGCTGGACGCGTGGTTGGTGAGGTAGAGCGCCTCCTCGACCGCCGTGTTGCCGCCGCCGACCACCGCGACGTCCCTGCCCCGGAAGAAGAAGCCGTCGCAGGTCGCGCAGGCCGAGACCCCGAACCCCTGAAAGGCCGCCTCGCTCTCGAGGCCGAGCCAGCGCGCCTGGGCGCCGGTGGAGATGACGATCGTCTCGGCGAGGTAGACATCGCCGCCGTCGCCGGTGCAGCGGAACGGCCGGCGCGAGAGGTCGACATCGGCGATCAGATCGTGGATCAGCGTCGTGCCGACATTCTCCGCCTGAAGGTGCATCTGCTCCATCAGCCAGGGGCCCTGGATCACGTCGGCGAACCCCGGGTAGTTCTCGACGTCGGTGGTGATCGACATCTGCCCGCCGACCTCGAGCCCGGTCACCAGGACGGGGTCGAGCGCCGCGCGCGCGGCGTAAACAGCGGCGGTGTACCCGGCGGGGCCGGAACCGATGATCAGGACTTTGGCGTGGTGTGTCTGGGGCATGGTCGATCCGCTCCGACGCGCCGATGGAACCGGCATCCGAATGGGCTGGAAATTAGATCGGCGCGGGCGATTTTTCCACCCGCCCGGTTGGCCGGTCCACCGCTCAAATTCCCCGCTCTTGAAATATAATTGCCAATGTCGCTAATATAATTGCGCGACACGGCGGCGCATCGACATGGGGACTCATCCATGGCCCAGGTCAAGCTCGACCGCATCGATCTTCGTATCCTGCGCGACCTCCAGGACCGCGGGCGCATGACCAATGTCGAGTTGGCGCGGCGCGCCGGCATCTCGCCGCCGCCCTGCCTGCGGCGCGTGCGTGCGCTGGAAGAGACCGGCTGCATTCTCGGCTACCATGCCGAGATCGACCCCGAATCGCTCGGCTTCGGGGTGACGGTGTTCGCCAATGTCGGCCTCCACAGCCAAGCGGAACCCGACCTGACGGCGTTCGAGGCGCTGGTCGAGTCCTGGCCCGAGGTCCGCGAGTGCCACATGCTGGCGGGCGAGACCGATTTCCTGCTCAGGATCGTGGCGACCGACTGGGACGCCTACCAGCGCTTCCTGACGACGAAGCTCACCGCCGCGCCCAACGTCAGCGTCGTCAAGTCGGCGCTCGCCGTGCGCAGCTCTAAGAACGCCCCGGGCGTCCCCATCGCGCTCGACGAGCCGGCCTAGCCCCCCATCCGGGACGGGAAGCGGTCGATACCGAGGCGGTCGCGCAGACCGGCGCTCGGCTCGACCCGCGCCTCGTCGATCGGAATGCCGGTCGAGTCCGCCACCCGGTCGATCGCGTTGAAGGTCGCCGCGACGCCGCACGCATCCACCAGGGCCGCGGCGCCGAGACCGTCCAGGACGGCGCGCCGGACGGCCGCGAGCGCATCGTCGTCCTCGCCCACCACCGCCTCGGCGAACGCGGCCAGGAGCGAGCCGCCGGGAATTCCGCCGTCGCCGTCCGCCTCGCCGATGACCGCGCCGAGATCGATCGCCCGCCCGTTATGCTCGCCGCTCGCACGGAGCAGCATGGCATGGCTGGTGGTTCAGTAGACGCACTGGTTGATCGCCGATATCCGTCCGGCGATCAGTTCGATCTGGGCGTGGTCGATGGCGCGGAACTCGTTGGCGAAGTCGCGCATCTGGTGACGTTGCAGGTACTGGGTTTCCACGAGGTCGAAGAAACCGCGCGCCTCGGCCGGCACGAAGCTCATCGCACGGTGGATGTTCGCATGCTCGGGGCTGAACAGGTCGACCTCGTCCTCCGCGGCGTCCCCGGGCGCGATCCAGGGCACCCAGGCCGGACCCTGCGACGCGCTGGCCGGGCGGACCCGGATCGGCGCGCCCGCCGCGGGTTCCGGCAGGGGCAGCGGGTCCATCCCCATCGCCCTCGCGAACGTGTCGACGGAAATCGTCGTGCAGACGATTCCGACCGTCTCGACATATTCCTCGGGCGTCAGGCCGTCGGCGAGGAGACTTTCGTACCATTTCCGGGTCAGCCGGCCCGGATCGGTCGCGATCCGGTGGATCGCCTCGACCGTCGCGTCGGGGAGGCCGCCCAGGGAATCGTGCGCGCCCTCGACGCCGTAGGGGGAGAGGGACTTCTTGCGGGCCGCGCAGAGCCGGCAGGATTTCGCGTTGCGGGTCTCCGCCGCGATCCGCACCCGGACCTCCCCCGAATGCCAGGTCCCCGGGCGGGCGATGCGCCGCCACGCGCGGTTATGGGCCGCCACGATGTCCTGGCGCACCGGGACGGGGGCGTCGTCATAGTCGAATGCGGACATGCCGGGAGTCTCCAGGACGGATATTCGCGGAAACGACTATGCCACGCGGGGCGCGGCTAGAGAACGATGCTGAGCGAGCCGTCGAAGAGCACGTTGTGGTCGAGCCGGACCAGCCGGTCGGCGATGCGCAGGGACCCGCCGTCGCGCCGCAACAGGTCGCGCCGCCGGCCGGCATAGAAATCGCCGTCCGGCGCGGTGCCGCGCTGGCGGTAGACCAGGAGATTGCTGTGCGCGGCATAATCGTTGGGCGCCACGGCGGCCTCGACCTCCAGATTGGACACGAAACGCCGCGTCATCGTCGGCGGGTTCTCGGCCCGGGTGAGCTTCGGATCGCCGATCTGAAGGACGCGCAGCCTGAGCGTGTCGGCGTCCTCGTCGACGATGGCGTAGTCGACCGGCCCGTCCTCGTCCGGACGCGAGAGCCGGGCGGTCACCGCGTAGTTGACGTCGCCGGTGAGCAGGTCGAGCCAGGCCGCGTAGTCGCGACGGTCCAGCAGCGCGGCCTCCCGGTTGAGAAAACGCTGTACCTCGAGGAACGCGGCGTCGTCCGCCGGCGCGGCCCGGCGCCCGGCGTCCACCGTCAATCCCGCAGCCGCAGCGCGGCGTCCCAGCGCTGCATGAAGGCGAATTGGGCGACCTCGGTATTCGACGGCTGAAACGCGCGGCCGGGTCCCTTCGCGTTTTCCATCGGCGCGTCGTGGAAGGGCAGGCTCGAGTGGAAGCTGTAGGGGAAACGCCGCGAGATCGGGTTGTCGCTCGCCTGGGTGGCAGAGGCCCAGAGCTCGAGATCGTCCTGCTCGAACACGCCGGCGGCGCCGAAATTATGGAACCCGTGCTTGAGGGCGCGGTCCTTGTATTCGGCGGCGGCCTCGCGCTCGGCGAGGACCCAGCTCAGCACCTCCATCCCGGTTCCGCTCAGGGGTTGCCACTGGCGGATAATGACCGCCTTCTCGCCGAGGGCGACCTGGGATTCGATGAACGAGAAATTGGGAAAGACGTTGCCCACCATCACGCGGAGATGGTGGAGCATGGCGAGCTGGCCGGCGCTCAACGTATCGGCATAGGCGTCGCGCAGACCGGGCGGATGGGTGAGATAGTTCCGCTCCGGCATCCCGGGCGCGAGGTAGGTCAGCGTGCAGCCGTGGCCTTCGTCGGTCACGACCTGGAAGCTTTCGCCGCCCTGCACGTAGAACCCGTCCTTTTCCGACCGCACCCTGTCGAGGGTGATCGGCCCGGCATGGGTGGTGCGCACGTGCTGGCTGTCGCCGATGAAGTTGAGCGCGCCGATCTTCCAGTTGGCCCGGGTGCGCCAGCGGTGCGGCGGGGCGAGCACCTCCATCCCCTCCGGCGTGCGCCAGAACAGCGCGTCGAGATACCAGGCGATGTCGCCGAGATAGTCGACGAGCGGCGGCACGCCGGGATCCCAGGCGGCGAAGACGAGGCCCCTGTAGGTTTCCACCCGGGGCGCCGGCACCAGGCCCCAATCCGCCCTGTCCATGCCGGACGGCAGATGCTCGTCGTAGCTGGTGGTGATCAGCCCGCCGTCGATCGCGTAGCTCCATCCGTGATACGGGCAGACGAAGTGCCGCGCGTTGTCCGCCTCTCCTCGGCAAAGCTTGGTGCCGCGATGGCGGCAGGAATTGAGCAGAACGCGCACCTCGCCATCGCTCCCGCGCACCACGATGACCGGCACGCGCCCCATAGTGCGCACGACATAGTCGCCCGGGTCGGGGACTTCGCTGTCGTGGGCGAGGAAGATCCAGAGCCGGTGAAAAATCCGGTCGAGCTCCAGGCGGAACACATCCTCGCCGACGAAGGCCTCGCGCTCGACGGTCCCGTTCGCCGCATCGACCCAGGAACGGTTGGGCGCGGATCGCACGATGTCATCCATGCTTCGCCTCGCGACCCCCTTCCGCCGGCCTCTCGCCAGCGGAGGGAAAATTGTATCATCGGGACAAAGATAGTATCAGGGCGCCGGGCGCGGAACGGCAGGGTCGCGCCGGTGTTAGTCCTGAGCCTCCTGACGGGAATGGGGTGCCGACGTGAGCGATGTTTCTGTGCGCAACGGCCGCTGGCAGTTCTGGATCGACCGCGGCGGGACGTTTACCGACTTCGTCGCGCAAAAGCCCGACGGGGAGCTGGTCACCCACAAGCTCCTGTCGGAGAACCCGGAGCGCTACGAGGACGCGGCGCTTCAGGGGATCCGCGACCTGCTCGGCATCGACACGGCGGACGAGATCCCGGCGGAAGCCATCGACACCGTCAAGATGGGCACCACGGTCGCGACCAATGCGCTGCTGGAACGCAAGGGCGACCGCACGGTCCTGCTGATCACCAAGGGGTTCCGTGACGCGCTCCGCATCGGTTACCAGAACCGGCCGCTCCTGTTCGCGCGGCACATCGTCCTGCCGGAACTCCTGTACGAGCGCGTGGTCGAGATCGACGAACGCTATTCGGCGGACGGCGAGGAGCTGGTGCCGGTGGACCTCGACGGCGCCCGCGAAGCGCTGGAGCAGGCCAAGCGCGACGGCATCGAATCCGTCGCAGTGGTGTTCGTGCACGGCTACCGCCACCACGACCACGAGATCCAGGTCGCGAAGCTCGCCCGCGAGGTCGGCTTCGGCCAGGTCTCGGTTTCGCACGAGGTGAGCCCGCTGATGAAGCTGGTGGGACGCGGTGACACCACCGTCGTCGACGCCTATGTCTCGCCTATCCTGAGGCGCTATGTCGACCGCATCCGCCAGGAGCTCGGCGAGACCCGGCTGATGTTCATGCAGTCGAACGGCGGGCTCGCGGACGCGCGTTTCTTTCGCGGCAAGGACAGCATCCTGTCCGGTCCGGCGGGCGGCATCGTCGGCGCCGTGCGGACGTCGGCGATGGCGGGCTACGACAAGATCGTCAGCTTCGACATGGGCGGCACCTCGACCGATGTCGCGCATTACGACGGGGAGTACGAGCGCTCGTTCGAGACCCTGGTCGCGGGCGTGCGGATGCGGGCGCCGATGATGCAGATCCACACGGTCGCCGCGGGCGGCGGGTCGATCCTCCATTTCGACGGCACGCGCTACCGCGTCGGTCCGGACTCCGCCGGCGCCAACCCGGGGCCGGCCTGCTACCGCAGGGGCGGGCCGCTCTGCGTGACCGACGCCAACGTGATGGTGGGCAAGATCCGCGCGAGCTTCTTCCCCAGGGTGTTCGGCCCCAACGCGGACGAGCCGCTGGACGAAGACGTCGTGCGTGGAAAGTTCGCGGCGCTCGCGGAGGAGATCGAGCGCGAGACCGGCGACAAACGCACCCCCGTCGAGGTCGCCGACGGCTTCCTGATGATCGCGGTCGAGAACATGGCCAAGGCGATCAAGCAGATCTCGATCCAGCGCGGCCACGACGTGACCGGCTACACGCTGAACTGCTTCGGCGGCGCGGGCGGACAGCACGCCTGCCTGGTCGCGGATTCGCTCGGCATCGGCCGCGTCTTCATCCATCCCTTCGCCGGCGTGCTCTCGGCCTACGGGATGGGGCTCGCCGACCTGCGGGTGATGCGCGAACGCGCCGTGGAGGCAATCCTCGACGACGCGCTGCTGCGGGACGTCGCCGGCACGCTCGACGGGATGGAGGAGCAGGGCCGCGCCGAAATGGCGCGCCAGGGCGGCGATACCGAACGCACCTATGCCCTGCGCAAGGTGCATCTGCGCTACGAGGGGACCGATTCCCCCCTGATCGTCGACTTCGCCGACCGCAAGAGCATCGTCGCCGAGTTCGAGGCGGCGCACCATCTGCAATACGGCTTCATCGCGCCGGAGAAGAACCACATTGTCGAGGCGGTGACGGTCGAGGTGATCGCGGGCGCGCCGGACGTGGTCGATCCCGCGCTCGACATGGGCGCCGCCGAGGCGCCGCCGCCGGTCGACGAGGTCGAGACCTACATGGCGGGCGAGAGCCGCGCCACCCGGCTCTACGACCGGGAAGCGATGAAGCCCGGCTGCCGGGTGAGCGGTCCCGCGGTGATCATCGAGGCCAACGCGACCACCGTGGTCGAGCCCGGCTGGGCGGCCGAGATCAACCGGTACGACCAGATGATCCTCAACCGCGTGGTGCCGCGGCCGGGCCAGGCCTCGGTCGGCACCGAGGTCGACCCGGTGATGCTGGAGGTGTTCAACAACCTCTTCATGTCGATCGCCGAGCAGATGGGGGTCGTCCTCCAGAACACCTCCTATTCGGTCAACATCAAGGAACGGCTCGACTTCTCCTGCGCGATCTTCGGCCCCGACGGCAGCCTGGTCGCCAACGCGCCCCACATCCCGGTGCATCTCGGCTCGATGAGCGAGAGCGTGCGCACCGTCGCCGAGCAGCGCGCCGGCACGATCGTCCCGGGCGACGTGTTCATGCTGAACACGCCCTATAACGGCGGCACCCACCTGCCCGACGTGACGGTGATCACTCCGGTGTTCGACGAGGCCGGCAAGGACATCCTGTTCTGGGTCGCCGCGCGCGGGCACCACGCCGATATCGGCGGCACCACGCCGGGTTCGGTGCCGCCCGATTCGAGGCATATCGACGAGGAAGGCGTCCTGATCGACAACTTCCAACTGGTCTCCGGCGGGCGGCTGCTGGAGAAGGAGACCGAGGCGCTGTTCACCGGCGCGCCGTACCCGACGAGGAACTTCAAGAACAACCTCGCCGACCTCAAGGCGCATATCGCGGGCAACGAGAAGGGCGTCCAGGAACTCCGCAAGATGGTCGCCCATTTCGGGCTCGACGTGGTCCACGCCTACATGAAACACGTCCAGGACAATGCCGAGGAATGCGTCCGCCGGGTGCTCGGGGTGCTGACCGACGGGTCCTACGAGTACGAGATGGATTCGGGCGCGAAGATCTGCGTCGACATCAAGGTCGACCGGGAGAACCGCGAGGCGATCGTCGACTTCACCGGCACCTCGGAGCAGCAGAACAGCAACTTCAACGCGCCGTCGTCGGTCTGCATGGCGGCGGTGCTCTACGTCTTCCGGCTGATGGTGGACGACGAGATCCCGCTCAACGCCGGCTGCCTCAAGCCGCTCAACGTCATCATCCCGGAAGGCTGCATGCTGGCGCCGCAATACCCGGCGGCGGTGGTCGCCGGCAATGTCGAGACCTCGCAGGCCGTCACCAACGCGCTGATCGGCGCGCTCGGCATCATGGGCGCGGGCCAGGGCACGATGAACAACTTCACCTTCGGCGACAACGCGGGGTACCAGAACTACGAGACCATCTGCGGCGGCGCCGGCGCCGGTCCGGACTTCGACGGCGCGCACGCGGTCCACACCCATATGACCAATACCCGCGCCACCGACCCCGAGATCCTGGAATGGCGCTTTCCGGTGGTGCTGGAGTCGTTCTCGATCCGGGACGGTTCGGGCGGCGACGGCGCGCACCAAGGCGGCAACGGAATCGTCCGCAAGGTGCTGTTCCAGGCGCCGATGACGGCGGCGATCGTTTCCAGCCACCGCCGCGTGCCGCCCTTCGGCGCGGCCGGCGGCGCGCCGGGCAAGACCGGCCGCAACTATGTCGAGCGCGCCGACGGCACGGTCGACGAGCTCACCGGCACCGACATGACGCAGATGAATGCGGGCGACCGGTTCGTGATCGAGACCCCGGGCGGGGGCGGCTTCGGCCCGCCCGCCTGACGGCGAGGGCCGGGTCGTTTGCTATCGGGAGAACGCGGCTGTAGAAAGTCCCGGTTCGATCGTCTCAAAAGAAGAGAAAACAGGGAGCAATCATGTCGAGAATACTCGCGCTGCCCGCGCTGCCCGCGCTGGCGGCCGCGGCAGCGTTTGCCGTTTCGGCGAATGCCCAGCAAAACCTGACGTCGGAAACCGCAAGCCCCGGGACCGCGCCCCACACGGCCGTGACGACCCTGGCGGAAGTCGCCGCGGCGGCGGGAATCGCCAATTTCCAGGTCGCCCAGGGGCAAACCTTGACCAATTCGCTGCAGAACGTGGCCCAGGGCAAGACCGACCTCGCGGCGGTCCCACTGATCCTGCCGTTTCTGCTCTCGAAGGGCGCCGGGCCCTACGCCAAGCTGGGCAAGAAGAAGGGCCCGGAGCTCGCGGCGAAGACGGCGGTTCTCTACACCTATCGCTACGGCGGCTACGGGCTCTACGCCTATGACAGCTCGAGCGTGAAGGGCTGGATGGACCTCAAGGGCAAGACGGTCGTCAACGGACCGCCGCGCGGCGCCGCGCTGACCAACGCCCGCGCCCTGGTGCGGCTCATCACGGGCTATGTGGACGGCAAGGATTACAAGGGCGTTCAGGCCAATTGGGGCCAGATGGTGAAGACCATCACCGACGGCACGGGCGACGCGATGGTCCTGCCCGTCACCTTCCCCGATGCCCGGATCATCCGTTCCCTCGGATCGGGCAGCATCACCGTCTGGTCGGTGCCGCTGAAGGCGTGGAATTCCAAGCCCATGCAGAAATATCTCAAGGCCCCCGGGATCGGGCCTTTCGTGGTCGACCTCAAGAACGTCAAGCCGGTCAAGGGGCTGACCATCTCCTCGGAAGACGGCGTCTGGCGCAGCTCGGCCACGCTCGGCGCCGAAATGGTCCAGACCTCGATGGACTTCAAGCTGGCCAAGGCGTTGACCAAGGTGTTCCTCGACAATCTCGACGTTTACAGGAACAAGGCACCCTTCATGCGGTTTACCGGCGTCGGCGAGACCGATCCCGCGCTCACCGGGATGTGCGGCCCCACGCCGGTCAATTACCACCCCGGTGCGGTGGCGGCGTGGGAGGAGGCCGGCTACAAGATTCCCGCCTGCGCGAAGCCGTAACCGCAAGACAAGCGCGTAACCGGCTGAACACAGAAACGACGAAACAGGAAGGCACAATGTCCAGAAAACTCGCTTTGCCCGCGCTGGCGGCCGCGCTCGCGTTCGGCGCGTCCGCCAACGCCCAGGTAAACCTGACCGCGGAAACCGGCCCTCCGGGAGGCGCGCCCCACACCGCGGTCGCTACCCTTGCCGAACTCGCCGCCGGCGCGGGTATCGCCAACTTCCAGGTCGCCGACAGTCAGACATTGACCAATTCGGTGCAGAACGTGGTCCAGGGGAAAACCGACCTGACGGCGGCTCCCATCATCCTTCCGTTCCTGTTGTCGAAGGGGGCGGGGCCCTATGCGAAGCTCGGCAAGAAGAAGGGCGCCGAGCTCGTGGCCAATGGCTCGGTCCTCTACACCTACCGCTACGGCGGCTACGCGCTCTACGCCTATGACAGTTCGAGCGTGAAGGGCTGGAAGGACATCAAGAGCAAGACGGTCGTCAACGGTCCGCCGCGCGGCGCGGCGCTGACCAACGCACGGGCGATGGTCAGGCTGATTACGGGCTATGTCGACGGCAAGGACTACAAGGGCGTGCAGGCCAACTGGGGCCAGATGGTGAAGACCATCACCGACGGCACGGGCGACGCGATGGTGCTGCCCATCACGTTCCCCGACAGCCGGATCGTCCGCTCCCTCGGTTCGGGCAGCATGACCCTCTGGTCGACGCCGGTCAAAGCCTGGAATTCCAAGGGTATGCAGAAATACCTCAAGTCTCCCGGGACCGGCCCGCTCGTGGTCAAGCTGAACAGGATCAAGCCGATCAAGGGACTCACCATCGTCTCGGAAGACGATACCTGGCGCAGCCCGGCGACGCTGGGCGCCGAGCTGGTCCAGACCTCGATGGACTTCAAGCTGGCCAAGGCGCTGACCAAGGTGTTCCTCGACAACCTGGACGCCTACGTGAAGAAGGCGCCCTACATGGCGTATTCGGGCGTGGGCGAGACCGATCCCGCGCAGACCGGCATGTGCGGTCCGGTGCCGCTGAAGTACCACCCCGGCGCCGTCGCGGCGTGGGAGGAGTCCGGCCGCAAAATCCCCGACTGCGCCAAGCCGTAGCCGGTTACGATACGGAGGGCCGCGCTTTCCCCGCGGCCCTCCGGTCCGCAGCGGGTGAATAGTCAAGTGACCGACGCGGAACCCCTGCGCTCCCATCGCAAGGGCCTGAGCGATCGCATCGTCTATTTCCTGGCGGCCGCGCTCGTCCTGATCGGCCTTGTCAACGCGATGCCGGGGATCCCAGGCCTCGACGATCTCGCGAGCGAGATTGCCGGCGATCCCCGGTTCGTCATCCGCAAGTTCCGGTTCGAGTATTACTACCCGTTCTTTTTCGCGTTGATGATGCTGACGGTGGCGCTGCACCACTCGATGTGGCGCTCCTGGGCCGGCAAGAGCCCCCTGCGCCGCGGTTTCGGCCTGTTCATGGATCTAGCGCTCGTCACCATGGCGATCGCCATCTCGCTCACCTACATCATCGAGATCGAGTCGGTTTGCGTGATCGACCAGATCACCGGCGACCGCGCGCGGCTGATCGCCGAGAGCCTCAAGATCGAGAAGGAAAACGCCGCGATCTTCGGCCTGCCCGAGCCGGAGACGGTGGAGGACCCGCAATGTCTCCACACCACCGAGGGCTGGATCGTGGCGATCGTCGGGCTCGCGGTCGTCGTTTTCCTCTCCTACAACATCAAGGTCTGGGGATTCCCGCTGGTCCTGGTCGCCATACTGATCGCGGCCTACACCATCGTCACCGTTCTCATCTGGTACTTCTTCGGTCCCGAGGGCATGGACAAGTACGTGGTGACCAAGCTCGGCGGCGATCCCCGGTCGCTGTGGGACGGCCGGCCGCGTGTCCATGACATCCTGACCAACAACGCGTCGGGCCTGCTCGGCCGGTTCATGGACATCATCCTCAACGAGATTTTCCCCTATCTGATCCTCGGCTCGCTGTTCGGCGCCTCGGCGGGCGGCAAGTCCCTGATCAAGCTCGCGTTCCGCTGGACCCGGCGCCTCCGGGGCGGGCCCGCGCACGCCGCAATCGTGTCCTCGGCCATGTTCGGGACGATCTCGGGCGGGCCGATCGTCAATGTCCTGTCGACCGGGGTGCTGACGATTCCGATGATGATCCGACGCGGCTTCTCACCCGTCTTCGCCGGCGGGATGGAGGCCGCCGCCTCGTCCGGCGGCTCGATCATGCCGCCGGTCATGGGGGTCGCCGCCTTCGTGCTCGCCGCGCTCACCGCGGTCCCCTACAGCGAGGTGATAATCGCCGCCGCGATCCCCGCGCTGGCCTATTTCTTCTGCCTGTTCCTGTCCGCGATCTTCCAGTCGCGGAAACAGAAAATCGAGGCCTTCGGCCAGTTGACCGACGAGATGCACCTCTCGCGGCAGGACATCTACAACCTGATGATGATCTTCGGGCCGATCCTGGTGATCCTGTTCCTGCTGCTCACGTCGAAGGAGAACGTGGGCTGCGGCTGGTTCGACGGGCTGCTGGGCGCCGAGCGCGTATTCGCGGACGGGGTCTGCAAGGTCTCGGAGCTTCCCTGGTTCCTGAAGATGTTGCAGAACGCCGCGGGCGACGCGGGAAGCGCCGGGTGGTGGGCGGTCGCGCTGCTCTGCGTCCTCCTGTTCCTGGATCCCGAAATGCGGGTCCGGCCGCGCAAGCTGCTCGACGCCTTCTCGGACGCGGGCGTCCTGATCTCGACCCTCTACCTGATGTTCCTGGCGGTTTCGATCATCGACTTCTGCCTGAAATTCACCGGCCTGCCCTTCTTCATCTCGCTCGATGTGCTGCAATGGCTGAAAAGCCTCAATCTCGGCGCCGGCGGTTCGGTCGTGTTCCAGTTCATGGCGCTGGCGATGACCATGCTGCTCGCGGTCCTGCTGGGCATGGGGATGCCTGCGGTGCCGGCCTATATCAACGTGGCCCTGCTGATGGGGCCCGTCCTCGCCGGACTCGGCGTCTCGATCTTCACCGCCCACATGTTCATCTTCTATTTCGCGGTGGCGTCGGCGATCACGCCGCCGGTGGCGCTCGCCGCCTTCGCGGCGAGCTCGATCACCAAGGCCGAGCCCATGTCGACCGGGTTCTCGGCGGTCAGGTCGGGAATCGTCATATTCGTCATACCGTTCGTCTTCGCGGTCTATCCCGAACTTCTGCTGATCGAGGAGGCAGTCGTCGACCCGACATCCACGGGAACCGAGATCGCCTATCTGCCGGGATATGACGGGACGGTCGCGACGATTCCGCTGTTGTGGCTGCTGGCGCGGCTGATTTTCGGGCTCTATCTGCTGGCGAGCGCGCTCGCGCGGTTCGACCGGGCCGCGTTGCCGCTTTGGGAGGTCGGGCTCAGGCTCGCGCTCGCGATTCTGGTGGTATCGAACGACAGCGCCATTTACGGGCCCGCCATCGTCGCCGCGATCCTCTGGATCGGCTGGCACGGCTTCCGGACCCGCGGAAAGCGGGCGGCGGAGGAATCGGCGTCAGGGTGCTGAATCGGGCGGCCTGCGGTGCCGCGTCGCCTGTTCGTAGGCGTAGGCGTAGCGGATCGTCCGCGCATCGTCGTAGCCGCGGCCGAGAAAGGTTACGCCGGCCGGCAACCCGTCCGAAGTAAAGCCCGCCGGAACGACGATCGAGGGCACGAAGATCAGGAACGTGTTGAGGTAAGGCGCGCCCTTCTGGTCGACGAAGGGCGGGTTGACGCCGTTCTCGATGAGGGTCGGCTGGTGCTCCACCGCCTTGTGGACGATGGCATCGAGCCGGTAGTCGGCCATGGTCGCAAGGAAGTTGGTCGTCAGCCGCTCGCGCGCCGCGAGACAGGCGCGCCGCGCTTCGGCGTCGGCGTTGGCGGCCCAGCGGGTCCGGACGCCGCGGCTCGTCTCGGCGAACAAGGGCGAGGCCATCGCCTCGTCGCGCGAAGCAAACGGCGGGTCGGCGGTCCCCGAGACGTATTCGAGGAAAGAGGCGTCTTCCTCCGCCCGGTCGTTGACCCTCGTGGCGAGAAGCGCCGCGAGATCCGGGATGACCACCGGGTCGACGATCTCCGCGCCGCACGAGGCGAGCTCTTTCACCGCGCGGTCGAACACGGCGTCCACCTTGGCGAAGTCCTCTGACCCGTGCTCGCTCCCGAATCCCATGGGCTCGCGCAGGATTCCGATGCGCGCGCCCTTCAACGCATCCGCGTCGAGACCGTCCGCATAGCTCTCCGGCGCCCGGCCGAAGCCCCGCGCGGTGATCGGATCCGCGGGGTCGTAGCCCGCTATGACGTCCAGCAGGCGGGCGGCGTCGGCGACGGAACGGCACATCGGCCCCAGCGAGCCGTTGATCATGGGCCAGCCGGCATAGACGCCGCCGCGGCTGACCAGCCCGGCCGTGGGGCGCATGCCGACCACGCCGTTCCAGGCGGCGGGCCGGCGGATCGAGGCGAACCCCTCCTGGCCGATGGCAGCGGCGGCGAGGTTGGCGGAGACCGCCGCGCCCGACCCGCCCGACGAGCCGCCGGCGGTGCGGGCGAGGTCGTAGACGTTGCGCGTCGAGCCGAACAGCGAACCGTGCGTGTCGCCCGCGCCCATCTCGCCCAGGGTCGACTTGGCGATGAAGATCGCCCCCGCCTCCCTGAGCCGCGCGGCGACGAAGCAGTCGCGCCCGGGGTAGTGGTCCCTGAACAGGACCGAGCCCATCGTCGTCGGCATCCCGTCGACATCCGCCTGGTCCTTCATGATGACCGGAATGCCGTGCAGCGGGCCGACCGGGCCGTCTTTCTCGAACGCGGCATCGAGCCGGCCCGCCTCTTCCGTCGCCGCCGGGTTCACCGAGATTATGGAATTGATCGCCGGGCCGTTCCGGTCGTGGGCCTCGATCCGGTCGAGATAGGCTTCCACCAGCGCCCGCGCCGTCAGCGTGCCGGCACGATAGGCCGCGTGAATGTCCGCGATGGTGGTTTCCGGGACCGTGAACCCGCCGTCCGCCGGCACGTCAGCCGATCTCCGGCAGGATTTCCTCGGCGATCCGCTCGATCTGCTCCATGTCGAAGCGGTAGGGCACCAGGGTGATCTGCTGCACCCCCGCGTCGAGATGGGCGCGGAGCTGCTCGATGCACTCCTCCGCCGTCCCCAGCACCGCGCTGTCGGTGGTGGAATCGCTCCAGCCGGCGAAGTCCCATTCGGTGGTGAGCCATTCGTACATCGGCTTCTCGACCTCGGCGCGCGACTTGCCGACCATGATCGGAAGCTGGTTGATGCTCTTCAGCGTGTCCGGGTCCTTGCCGCCCTCCTCGGCGAAGCGGCGCACCTTGTCCCAGGATTTCACGAACCCCTCGACGGTGTAGTAGTAGGTGAGCCAGCCGTCGCCGCCGCCCGCCGCCCGCCTGAGCACCCGGTCGACATAGCCGCCGATCAGGATTGGCGGGCGCGGCTTCTGCACCGGCTTGGGCGACATCACCGCCTCGCGCAGCTCGTAGGGCGGGTAGTTGCCGGTGACCGAGTCCTCGGTGAACAGCCGGGTCAGGATCTCCAGGTTCTGATCCATGATGTTGCCGCGCTTGTTGAACGGCACGCCCATCGCGTCGAACTCGCGCTTGTACCAGCCCGACGCCATGCCGAGCGTGAGCCGCCCGTTGGAGATCTGGTCGAGGCTGGAAAGCTGCTTGGCGAGCACCACCGGGTTGCGCGACGGCAGGACGAGGATGCCGGTGCCGATGCGGATCTCGGTCGTCCGCGCCGCGACCGCCGTGAGCACGGTGAGCGAATCGAGGATCGGGAAGTAGGGATCGACGCCCAGGAGGACATGGTCCCAGACCCAGACCGACTCGTAGCCCAACTCTTCCATCCGGACCGCGTAGTCGATCAGCCCTTGCGGATCGGGCATCTCCGGCGCGGCGGTGAAGTTCTGCATCGCGATGCCGACGATCTTGCTCGCCATGTATTTCCCCTGTGCTCGTCTTTCGGGCGTGCGGCGTTCAGGCGATATAGACCCTGTCGGGGTCCATCTCGCGCAGCACCGCCAATTCCTCCGCGGTCGGCGCGTCGGTCCGGCCGATCTCGTCGTCGAACATCAGCTCGAAACCGGTGGCGTCCTGCACCTGCTCGGGCTCGACGCCGTCGTGCAGCGCCTCGACCTTCATCCGCCTGGTCTCCCCGTCGAAGCCGAGAACCGCGAGGTCGGTGATCACCTTGTAGGGGCCGCCCGTCGTCAGGCCGGAATCGCTCCGGCTGCTGCCGCCGTGCCAATAGCCGGTCGAGGTGACGAAATCGACGTCTTCGACGAAACGCCGCTTCTCGTGGATCATCGACACGATCATCTTCGTCAGGCTGGCGATGTCGTTGCCGCCGCCGGTTCCGGGCAGGCGGATCTTCGGGTCTTCCGCGTCGCCGATAAACGAGCTGTTGAGGTTGCCGTACCGGTCGATCTGGGCGCCGCCCATGAAGCCGATATCGACATAGCCGCGCTGCAGGAGCAGCAGCACGTCGGTGTTCGACAGCACCATGTTGGCCTGACGCGTGCAGCGCTGCTCGTTGGTCGACGGCGGCAGCTCGCCCGGGACGATGAACGGCCCGAGCACCCCGCCCTCGAACAGGATGGTGAGCCCGGGCGCGTGTATCCGCTGGGCGAGGGTCGCGGCGAGCAGGGGTATCCCGACGCCGGCGAAGACGGTCTGGCCGTCCTCCAGCACCCGGCTGCTCATCACCGCAAGAAGTTCGGAAGCGCTGTGGGAACCGTTCTCAGTCATTGTAGACGCTCCTGCCGCGCCGGGCCGCGTCGATCACGTTGTCCATACCCAGAAGATCGAGATGGGCGACCCAGTCCTTGGGTTCGTAGACGTAACGCTCAAGATACTCCTTCACGCCCGCCTCGGGGTCGCGGCTTATCCGCGCCGCATAGGCGTCGAGATTGGGGAGGAACGGCTCGTAGACACCGTAGCATTCGTGCGGCGCGCAGCCATAGGGGGCCTCGACCACCGCGTCGACGGTAATGAACGGAATTTTCGTCCGGTCGGGCGCGCGGCGGATCTGGTTGTTGGAGACGATCCGCTCGGCGGTCAGGATGACCCGGTTCGCGGCCATCGCGATGTCGGCATCCATGAAGGGAAGCCCGTCGATCTGCGCGTTGCCGTAAGGGTCGCAGCGCTGGACGTGGATCAGCGCGACATCGGGGTTGAGCGCGGGCACGAGCAGCAGCTTCTCGCCGGTGAACGGGCAGTCCATCTCCTTCGGCCCGTCGATCCGGCCGGTGAGGTCCGAGCCCATCATGCTGCGCACCGGGATGAACGGCACCCCCATCGCGCCGGCGCGGTAACGCACGCCGATCGCCATGTGGCTCCATTCCTCGAACGTCGCACGCCCCGTCTCGGTGTAGTGGCGCATCACCTTGGAAACGCCCCAGACGATGCCCTGGGAGAACCAGCTGGTCAGCACGTGTTTGCTGGCACCGGAGCCGTAGAACAGATCGCCCTCGGTCGAGGTGATGCTGCGCGAGACGACGAGGTCCTTCTTCCGCGCCCGGATCAGCGCCCACACCATCGCCATCGGCGTGCGCGACAGCGTGCAGCCGCCGAGCGCCACGTGATCGCCGTCATCGACCAGCGCCGCCGCTTCCTCCAGCGATATCACCTTCTCGCGCAGGCTGCGGTCCCGCGCCTCGGTCTCGCGCCTCAGTTCCCCATAGGGCTTGATCACGTCGTCGCCTCCTCAACCCGGCCGGTTGACGCCGGTTTCGGCGTTGAACGCCCGGATCGCTTCGTCCCACAGCGGCAGCACGTCGTGCAACCCTGTCCAGAACCCCTGGTCGCGGCGCTCGTCGAACGCTTCGAGGTCGACCCCGCGCTGCTCGACCCAGGTAAAATAGCCGAGATTGAAGATGCGCGTCCGTTCCGCGTGGCCGGTCTCGAGCACGTGGTCCGTCCCGGTCGCGCCGAGATCGCGCCCGAACGTCTCCGCCGCCGCGGTGCCGTCGAAATCGCCGTCGAACTCGTTCTCGATCGTCTTCGACCGCTCGCTGTCGTACATCGACGCCCCGTCGGTCGCCACCGTCACGATCAGGTCGTCCGGGCCGAGACCGTAGTATTTCGCCGTCTTGACGGACGCCAGCACGTTGGCGATCGACGACAGCCCGAAGTCGAAGAGCCGCGCGGCGATCCCGGCATCCACGCCGCATCGTCCCGTCAGATGGGCGCGCCCGGCCTCGGTGTTGAACAGCGCGTTCAGCCGGTCGCAGTTGCGGTCCGAAATGCCGACCACCGCATCGGTGTTCGTCACGTTCTGGATCAGCGGGATGTGCTTGTCACCGATCCCCTGGATGTTGTGCGCCCCGTAGCCGTTATAGAGCATGGTCGGGCATTCGAGCGGCTCGACGGCGACGATCCGCGCGCCATGCGCCTCCTTCAGGAGGTCTCCGGCGGCGAGCGTCCCGCCGGAACCGGTGCCCGCGACGAAGGCGGCGAGCGCGAGATCGGGGTTGTCGCGGCGGAGATGGGCGTGGACCGCCTCCAGCGCGGGCCCAGTGCAGCGGTAATGGCCCAGATAGTTGGCGAACTCGGAGAACTGGTTGAGGATCGCGTTGGCGGGATCGCGCTCCAGCGCATCGCACGCGTCGTAGATCTCCTTGACGTTGCTCTCGGAGCCCGGCGTGCGAACGATGTCGTCGGGGTGCTCGATCCATTCGCGCAGCCAAGCGAACCTTTCGGCGCTCATCCCTTCCGGCAGAACGGCGACGCCCCGCACCCCCATGATGCGCGAGATCGCGACCCCGCCGCGGCAGTAATTGCCGGTCGACGGCCAGACCGCCTTGTGCCGGGCGGGATCGAACCGTCCGGTGACCAGCCGCGAGACCAGACAGGCATAGGCGGCGAGGACCTTGTGCGCGCCGATCATCGGGAAGCTGTTGCCGAGCGCGACGGCAATCGGCGCGTCGACGCCGGTCAGCGCCTTGGGCAGGACGACATGAGGCGGCACGGAACCGATGCCGCCGGTGTCGACATCGTTGAACCAGTGGACGCGAAACAGGTTTGCCGGGTCCGCCGCGTCGCGGTCGATTTGCCGGGTCCGGGCGGCGATGTCGCCCGGAATCGCCGCCGGGTCGGCAAGCTCCTCGAAGGTCGGCAGAACGACGCGCGCCTCGCGCAGGTGGCGGACGGCGCTGTCGTAGACCCCCCGGTCCTCGATGGCGGTCGGAAGGGCGGGACTATGGCGAATTGCCGACATGCTCCATCACAGCACGGACGATGTTGACATATCCAGTGCAGCGGCAGAGATGGCCGCTCAGCATGTCGCGCAGCTCGGCCTCGCTCGGCTTCGGGTTCTCTTCCAGATAGGCATCCAGCGACATCAGGATCCCGGGCGTGCAATAGCCGCATTGCAGCCCGTGATTCCGGCGGAACGATTTCTGCAGGTCGCTGAGCCCGCCCTCCTCCGGCGATAGGCATTCCACCGTGTCGACCCGCTTGCCGTCGACCTGCACCGCGAAGGTGAGGCAGGCGCGGCTCACCGTCCCGTCGATCCGCACCGTGCACGCGCCGCAGACGCCGTGCTCGCACCCGACATGCACGCTGGTCATGCCGAGCTCGTGGACCAGGAAATCGGACAGCAGCATGCGCGGCTCGGCGTGCCCGCTCGCCGCCTTGCCGTTGAGGGTGAACGAAACCGCGTGCCGCGTGTCCCGGCTCAGCTGCGGCATGACCTGGCCTCCTCGATGACGTTCCTGCCGAGCCGGCGGACCAGCTCGCGGCGGTAGCGCGCGGACGCGTGGACGTCGTCGTACCCGCCGAGATCCCAGGCGAAGGCGTTGAGCGCGTCGTCGAGAGCGTCCCCCTCCAGCGCGTCCCACTCGCGCACCGCCGGGCGATCGGCGACGCCGCCGACGCCGAGCCGGATCCGGTCGGCTGAAGCCGCCGCCGCGAGGGCGACGATCGCGAAGTCGCCGCGCCGCTGGGCCATCTCGGCGAAGGCGTAGCCGGCGCCGGGCGACGCCGCGGGGAAACGGACGGCCGAGACCAGCTCGTCGCCGCGCCTGGACGTGGTCAGCATCCCGGTCTGGAAGTCCTTCGCGGCGACGCGGCGTTCGCCCGTTGCCGAGCGCAGCACGACCTCGCCGCCGAGCGTCGCGAGACAGAGCGGGAGCTCGGAGCTGGGGTCGGAGTGGGCGACCGAGCCGCACACGGTCCCCCGGCTGCGCGTCTGGTAGTGGCCGATATGGGGAAACGCCGCGTGCACCAGCGGCAGCCTGCCGGCGAGGCCGTCCCAGCGCTCCAGCGCGCTCTGGCGGGCCGCGGCTCCGATTTCGACGACTCCGTCGTCCTGGCGGATATAGTCGAGGTCGGCGATGCCGGAGATGTCGATCAGCACCGAGGGTTCGACGAGCCGGAAGTTGAGCATGGGTACGAGCGAGAGCCCGCCGGCGAGAATGCGCGCGTCGTCGCCGGCGGCGGCGAGGCCGTGGAGCGCCTCCAGGGTCGAGGCGGCGCGGATATAGTCGAAGGGACTCGGTTTCATCGGCGGATCCCCAGCGCGGCGAGCAGGCGCCGCCACCACAACGCCGCGGGGGCATCCGCTTCCGGTGCCTCCTCGGGACCGCCGCCGAGGACCGAGGCGAGGCGTTCGAAGAACTGCCGCACCAGAGCGCGGGCCGCGCCTTCGAGCATCCGTCCGCCCACCGCGGCAACGGTGCCCGACACCTCGATGCCGTAGTCGTAGGAGAGCGCGGTGCCGCCGTCTTTCGGCGTCAGCGTCACGCGCCCGGTCCCCTCGGAGAGCCCGAGCAGGCCGGTCAGCGCGCCGGACAGCGTCGCCGCGTTGGGCGGGTCCATGTCGCTCAGGATGACGGTCGCCTTGAAGCGTCCCTTGACCGGGCCGGCGCCCACCGTGACCTCGGCGCGGTACTCGTTCTCGCCCACCCGGTCGAGCGCGTGGCAGCCCGGAATGACCGCCGCCAGCTTCTTCGGATCGAGCAGCGCGTCCCACACCGCCTCTTGCGCGGCCGGAACAAACGCCTCGCCGGTCCCGGCGATGACGCGGTCCGAGGCGCCCTTCGGGGCAGGCGGGGTCTCGATGCCTTCGGGCGGCGGCCGTTCCTCGCCGTGGATCAGGGCCGACACCTTGTCGGGACTGAGCGGCAGGGTGACGTTCTCGACGCCGAGCGCGTCGCACACGGCATTCGCGATGCAGACCGGAGTCGACATGCAGTTGCCCTCGCCCACGCCCTTGGCGCCGAGCGGCGTGACGAGCGAGGGCGTCGACATGTGGACGATCTGGGGTTCCGGCACTTCCCATGCCGTCGGCACCAGGTAGTCGGCGAAGGTGCCGTTCAGGAAGCTCCCGTCGTCGCCGTAGGCGAACTCCTCGTAGAGCGCGCAGCCGACGGCCCAGGCGAACGCGCCGTGCACCTGGCCCTCCGCGAGCTTGGGATTCAGCAGCGTGCCGGAATCGTGCATCGTCACGTATCTGTCGATCCTCACCTCGCCGGTGTCGCGGTCGATCTCGACGCCGCAGAAATCGAACACGAAGCCGTAGGTCAGCGAGGAGTTGATCTGGTCCTTGTCGTTGGGCGGCTCCAGCTCCGGCGGCGACCAGGAGCCGATCTCGCGGATACCGGGCTCCATGTCGTCGGGCAGGTTGCCGGGCGTCCAGTGCGCCGATCCCGCGACGCGGTAGAGATTGATCGAATTGTCCGGGTTGTCGGCGGCGTAGATCCTGCCGTTGCCGAATTCGAGGTTTTCCGGCGGCACGTTGAGGGTCTGGCTGGCGATCCTGGCGAGCTTGGCGCGCGCCTTCTTGGCGGCGCGGTCGGCGGCGACGGCGGTGGACGAGGTGAAGCGCGAGGAATAGTTGCCCGTGGCGATGGACCACGCGTCCTTCGCCGTGTCGTGCTCCAGGTTGACATGGATGTCGCCGGGCTCGAGCCCCAGATTGTCGGCGACGATCTGGGAGAGCACCGTCATGTGGCCCTGCCCCTGCGGGATCGAGTCGGCGGTGACGTTGACGGTGCCGAGCGGATCGATATTGACCGTCGCGTTCGACACCGCGCCGCCCTTCGGGTTCTTCCGGCGCTCTTCGCGCGGAAGGATGTTCGAGAGATAGCCCATGTTCGACTGCGCCGGCTCGACGATCGCGGCATAGCCGATGCCGTAGAGACGGCCTTCGGCGCGGGCCTCGTCGCGGCGCTTCCTGAGCTCCTCCAGCTTGCCTTCGTTCGCCGCCTTCTCGAGCGCCGCGGGATAGTCGCCGGAATCGAGCAGCGCGCCCGCCGCAGCGCGGTAGGGGAACACGCCGGCGGGCACGAGGTTCCTGCGGATCACCTCGTAATGGTCGAGGCCGAGCTCGACCGCGATCCGCTGCACCAGCCGCTCGATGGCGTAGTACATCTGCGGACCGCCGAAGCCCCGCACCATCCCCGACGGGCACTTGTTGGTCAGCAGCAGCCGGTTGGTGACCGACAGGTTCTTGACGTCGTAGGCGCCCGTCAGAATGCCGTGCATGCGATAGAGCGGCCCCGGCATCGGCGCGCGCAGGAAGGCGCCGTAATCGTCGAGCTGGTCAAACCTGAAGCCGGTGATCGTGCCGTCGTTCCTGACCGCGGCCTCGATGGAGATGATGCGGTTGGGCGCCGCCGTCGCGCCGGACAAATGTTCCAGCCGGTCCTCGATCCACTTGACCGGTCGGCCGGTGACCCGAGAGGCGAGCCCCATCAGGACGATGTAGGGGAACACCTGGACCTTCACCCCGAACCCGCCGCCCGAATAGTTGGGCGTGCGCATGCGGAGCTTGGAGCTGGAGACGCGGAGCGCCTTCGAGATCACGGTGTGGGTCGAGTACGGCCCCTGGAAGTTGGACTGCACGTCGTAGGACTCGGTCGCCGGGTCGTAGGCGACCGTCGCCACGAAGCCCTCGATGGGCGTGTGCGAGTTGCGCGGATAGGAGATCTTGAGCTTCACCGTCCGGTCGGCCTCGGCGAACGCCGCGTCCGGGTCGCCGTAGACGAAGTCGCGGGTCGAGACGACGTTCGATCCGACATCCTCGTGGACGACGGGCGCGCCTTCCGCCGCCGCTTCCTCGGGATCGATAGCGGGCTTGAGGGTCCTGTACGCGACCTCGATCGCCGACAGCGCGTCTTCCGCCCGGTAACGGTCCGTCGCGATGACGACGACCACCGGCTCGCCCACATAGCGGACCTTGCCGACCGCGAGCGCCCATTGAAGGATCGGCTCGCGCAGGACGATCAGGAACGGATCCGAGATGTCCCTGAGGTCCTCGCCCGTCAGGACTTCGACCACGCCCGGCATCGCCCTGGCCGCCGAGACGTCGATGGAGACGATCTCGGCATGGGCGTGGGGCGAGCGCAGGATCGCGGCGTGCAGCGTCCCGGTCCGCGTCGGCAGGTGGTCGGAGAACATCGCGCTCCCGGTCAGGAGGGCCGCGTCCTCGACCCGCTCGACCGCTTGCCCGACGTATTTTTCCTGGGTCTGGCTCATCGTTTCCTTCTTCCTGCCGAGGCCGTCCCGCCGCAGGCCGCCGCCGTTCGAATGTTCCGATGTCGCGCCCGGATTTCGGCGATCGGGCTCCGGTCCGGCGCGTCGGACGCCCGCAAATCGCGCGCTGAAGACGATGCGGATTCGGAGGCTATCAATACGATTTTGCGTTGCGGCGTCAAGCCGGGGACCGCCGTCTTCCGCGACTTGCCCGGCCGCCCGTAAGAACCGAAGATGCGCGCGGGGCGAGCGGGCGCTGGAGGGAGACGTGAAGGACAACACCGTACGCATCGACGAGACCGCGACACCGTCGAGGCTTGTCTTTTCCGACGTCTTCAACGCCGCAATCCCCTTTATCGACCGGCACCTGGAGGAGGGAAGGGGCGACAAGACCGCGATCCGCACGGTCGAGGGCGAGACCAGCTACCGCGCGCTCGCCGGGCAGGTCGCGCGCACCGGCAACGCGCTGCTGGGCGCAGGGATCGGGCCCGGCGACCGGGTCCTGATGGTGGTCAAGGACTGCCCGGAATTCGTCTTCTGCTTCTTCGGCGCGGTCAAGGCGGGCATCGTCCCGGTGCCGGTCAACACCATGATGCGGCCGCAGGACTACAGGTTCCTGATCGAGGATTCGGGCTGCCGGGGCATCGTCTACAGCGAGGAATGGGCCGAGGCGGTGGAAGGCGGGCTGGACGCCGTGGACGAGAAGCCGCCGGTCATCCTGCGGGTCGACGGCGCGGGCGGGCTGCGGGAGAAGACAGCGGCGGCATCGGCCGACCTCGCGCCGGCGCGGACGACGGCGATGGACGATTGTTTCTGGCTCTACTCCTCGGGCTCCACCGGGAACCCCAAAGGGGTCGTCCACCACCACCGCGACATGGTCTGCACCAGCGAGCGTTACGGCCGCCCGATCGCCGGGCTCCGCGAGGACGACAGCGTGTTCTCGGTGAGCAAGCTGTTCCACTCCTACGGTTTCGGGAACGCGATGACCTTCCCGCTCTGGGTCGGCGCCACCATCGGGCTGAGCGACCGGCGGCCGACGCCGCAGATGACCTTCGAGGCGATCGAGGCGCTGCGCCCGACCGTCTTCTTCGGCGTGCCGACGATGTACGCCCAGCAGCTTCACGCGATGGAGGAGGCGAGCCCGGACCTGTCGTCGATCCGGATCTGCATCTCGGCCGGGGAGGCGCTGCCGGGCGACGTCATGCTGCGCTGGAAGGAGAAGACCGGGACGCTGATTCTCGACGGTCTCGGCTCGACCGAGATGCTCCACATCTTCGTCTCCAACACCGAGGACGACTGGAGGGCCGGCTCGTCCGGCCGCCCGGTGCCGGGCTACGCCGTGCGGCTGGTCGACGAGGACGGGGGCGACGTGCCGGACGGCGAGATGGGGACGCTCCTGGTGCAGGGCGAGTCGGCGGCCAAGCTCTACTGGAACAACCCGGAGAAGACAGCCGCCACCATGCTCGGAGACGACTGGCTCAACACCGGCGACATGTATTACCGGGACGAGGACGGCTACTTCATCAATTGCGGGCGCGGCGACGACATGATCAAGGTCGGCGGGCTCTGGTGCTCGCCGTTCGAGATCGAGGCGCGACTGATCGAGCACCCGAAGGTGCTGGAGGCCGCCGTGGTCGGGCGCCCCGACGACGACGGGCTGATCAAGCCCGAAGCGAATATCGTGCTCAACGACGCGGCGGACGCCGGAGCCGCGCTGGAGGACGAGCTCAAGGCCCATTGCCGGGAAGCGCTCGCCCGCTACAAGTACCCGCGCTGGTTCAACTTCGTCGACACGCTGCCCAAGACGGTGACGGGAAAGATCCAGCGATTCCGCCTGCGCGAGGGGTGAGGCACGCGCCGTTGCGCGGCTACCCCGCCCACGGATCGAGCAGGGATACTCCCGCGGCCTCGAAATCCCGCAGGTTGCGGGTCACAAGCGTGAGATCGTGCCGCCGGGCGGTCGCCGCGATCTGCGCGTCGACGGCGGGCCGCGGTCTGCCGGCCCGGTCTCCCTCGGCCATGATCTCGCCCCATATTGCCGCCGCGTCCCGGTCGAACGGCAGTATCCGCCCTTCGAACTGGTGCGCGAGGTCGTGCTGTATCCAACGTTCATAGCCTCGTCGCCGGCCGGCGTCGTCGAGCTTTCGTGCGCCCCGTACCAACTCGCCGAAAGTGATCGCTGCGAGGTACAGTTCGGTTGGCGTCCGCTCTTCGAACCAAGCGAGCACCCGTGCCTCGGGCCTCCGTTTCACAGTCTCGCTGATGACGTTGGTGTCGAAAAGACAACTCAATTTTTGTCTACCTTGCCCCGCATGCGCCCGGATGCGCTCTTCTGATATAAACCATTGTCATTTCTCTATATTCGTGTGTCTGGTCGCCCATCTCCGTCCTTGCATCCCTGCCCCGGATGCGCTTCAATGCGCCCCGATTTCCAGCCGGTCGCTTTCGGTCCGCTTACGTGACCTGCGTCCGAGCCCGAACCGGCTTCCAGCGCCCCGGGAAAGCGTTCGGTCATGCGTTGATGGAGGGGACGATGGCACAGAGCGAAGTCGGGCGGAGCCCGGCAAACCACGGAGTTGGCCTCGTCATCCCCAGTATCGTCACCCCTTGAACGAACGCTTTCGCGCGCCGGTGGAGGAACGAGGACATGCCCGAACGCCAGCACCGAACGCTTACCAAGCGTATCGTGGACCGTCTCGCGGTCAACGGAAAGGACGGCGTGTTCTGGGACAGCGAACTGCCGGGGTTCGGGATTCGCGTCTACCCCACGGGGCGCAAGGTCTATGTGGCGCAGGCCCGTGCGAAGGGCAGGTCGGTCCGCGCGACCGTGGGCCGGCACGGGGACATCGCGCCCGCCGAGGCGCGCAGGGAGGCGGCGAAGCTGCTTGCGCGCATCAAGGCCGGATTGCCGCCTGTCGAGCCGGAGCCCGAACCCGCGCCGACCGTGGCCGATCTGGCCGAGCGCTACGAGCGCGAATACGTCGCCATGCACTGCAAGCCGAATACGATCAGGCACTACGGCCTCATGCTGAAGAAGCACATCGTGCCGGGCCTGGGAGCGCATCCCGTGTCGCAGGTGGCGCGCAAGGACATCCTCGCGTTCCAGTTCGGTCTGAGCGGCATGCCGACGGTGGCGAACCGTTGCGTCGACATCCTGGTGAAGATGTTCAACATGGCGGAACTCTGGGAGATGCGTCCGCCGGGGCGCAACCCCTGCCGGTCGGTGCCCCGCTACAAGGTGGACCCCCGGAAGGAGCGGTTCCTGACGTCCGGGGAACTCGCACGGCTCGGACGCACGCTCGACATTGCCCCCGCGAAGCGTCTCGCCTCCCGTCACTCGGCGGCGGCGATCCGGTTGCTGGTGCTGACCGGGTGCCGGCGCAACGAGATCATGGGGCTGGCCTGGGACGACCTCGACTTCGAGGCGGGCGAGATGCGGTTCGCCGACAGCAAGACCGGCGCGCGCATCGTGCCGATGCCGCCCGCGGCGGCCGCGGTGCTGGCGGGCCTCCCCCGCGTCGCCGGCAATCCATGGGTGTTCCCGGGGCGGAAGAAGGGTACTCACCAGACCAACATCAACGATGCCTGGGACCGCATCCGCAGGCACGCGGACCTCGACGGCGTCCGCCTTCACGACTTGCGCCACAGCTTCGCCAGCAGGGCGCTCGCGCTCGGCGAGAGCCTGAGCATGATCGGCGAACTGCTCGGTCACCGGAAGATCGACACCACGGCCCGCTACGCGCACCTTGCGCGGGAGTCGGTGCGGGCCTCGACGGCGAGGGTCGCCGACAGCATCGGCGCCGACATCCTCACGGAGCGGGCGGATCCGTGACGGGCGCGACGGACACGGGGACAGTCGGGAGCGGACGATGACGAAGCTGAACGCACAGCGGATCTCGCGCCGGACCGTGGAGGCGCTGCCGGTGGGTGAGCGCGAGACGGTCCACTGGGATTCGAAGCTTCAGGGCTTCGGGGTCCGCGTGTATCCGAGCGGTTCGAAGGTCTACCTCGTGCAGACGCGGGCGGGCGGCAGGTCGCGCCGGCTGACCGTCGGGCGTCACGGGCTGATGACGGCGGACCAGGCGCGGACGAAGGCGGCGCGCATCATCGCCGACCTCAAGGCCGGCAGGGAGCCGGCGCCCGACGGCGGCGCGGCCCCGGCGGACGCCGGCCCCACGGTCGCGGAGGTGGCGGAGCGCTGCATGACGGAGCACGTCAAGGTGCGCTGCAAGCCGACCACGGTGCGCCAGTGCCGGCATGTCCTGGACAGGCACCTGCTGCCCGCGCTCGGCCCGGCGCGCCTCGGGGAGATCGGCCGCGAACGCGTCGCGGCGCTGCACTACAGCCTGCACGAGACGCCGGCGATGGCGAACAGGGTCCTGGACATGCTCTCGCGCCTCTTCGTAAGCGGTTAAACCACGGCGTCGATTTTGGATTTGGGACGGATTTTCGTTTGACACCATAGGCCGTCCGCCCTATAGACCGGCCGTCCGGGCGAAGCGCGTCGGGGGCGGCGATGGCGGCATGGTACGGATCGAAGGCGACGACGGGGCTTTGCCAGGCGATCGTGAGCCTGATGCCGCCGCACGACGTTTTTGTGGAGACCCATCTGGGGGGCGGCGCGATCATGAAGCGCAAGCCTCCGGCGCTTCGCAACATCGGCATCGATCTCAACCGCCGGGCGCTCGACGGGTTCCGCTGCGACTACCCGGTCGAGCTTCACCACGGCTGCGCCCACCGCTTCCTGTCCGGGTTCGCGTTCGCCGGCCGCGAGCTGGTCTACAGCGACCCGCCCTACGTGCAGTCGGCGCGCCGGTCGGGGCGGCGCTACCGCTTCGACTACACCGACGCCGACCATGTCGCGCTTCTCGGCATCCTGAAGTCGCTGCCCTGCCGGGTGATGGTGTCCGGCTATCCGTCCCGGCTCTATGACGAACATCTGGCCGGCTGGCGCTCGCTCGAGGTCCAGGTCAACAACCAGTCCTGCGTGGTCACCGAGAAGCTGTGGTTCAACTTCGAGCCCGACCGGGTGCACTGGGCGTCGTTCGCGGGGCGGGACTTCACCCACCGCCAGATCGTCAAGCGGAAGGCGGCGAGCTGGGGCCGCCGGTACGAGGCGATGCCGCGGGCCGAGCGGCTGGCGGTGCTGGCGGCGTTGATGGCCGTCGAGGCCGAGGAATGAGCGCGCCGTCCGAGGCCGGCCAGGTCGAGGAGCTCGGCCGGGAGCTCGCCCGCCTGCTCGGCGACGGCGCCCTGCCGCCGGAGGCCGAGGAGGCGCTCCGGTCGCTGATCGCGCTGTCCGGGCAACTGGCGTCGGACAAGGCCGATATGGCGGCCACGATCGCCGCCCAGGAAGGGCGGATCGCCGAGCTCGCGGCAGAGGTCGCCGCGCTCACCGCCCAGATCGTCCAGCTGCAGCGCGACCTGTACGGCTCGCGCTCGGAACGGCGCAGGGAGGGCGGGGACGGTTCCGACGACAATCAGGCGGCCGACGGCAAGGACCGCCGCCGCGGTGGCAAGCCCGGTCGCACAAAGGCACGCGGCGATGCCCTCAACGACACCGGGCTGCGCTTCAACGGCCAGGCCCCGGTGATCGACATCGCCGTGACGCCGCCCGAGATCGAGGGGCTGTCGGAGGACGATTACGAGGTGGTCTCCGAGCGCGTCCACTGCCGGCTCGCCGCGCTCGAATGCCGGCACGTGGTCATCCGCTACCGCCACCTCAAGGTGAAGCTCCGCGAGACCGGCGCCCTGGTCGCCGCGCCGGCCCGCGAAAGCCTGTTCAAGAACAGCTGCGCCGACGTCTCCTTCGTCGCCGCCCTGCTGATCGACAAGTTCCTCTGGCACCTGCCGCTCTACCGCCAGCACCGGATGCTGGAGGCCGCCGGCATCACCGTGAACCGGGGCTCGCTGAGCCTGTGGGCCAACCGGGCGATCGCGCTGCTGAAGCCGATCCACGACGCGCAGTGGGGTTCGGTGCTGCGGAGCGCCGTGATCCAGATGGACGAGACGCCGATCCGGGCCGGGCGGCACCCGGGCAAGTCCGGCAGCATGAAGAAGGGCTACTTCTGGCCGGTGCTCGGCGAGGAGGGCGAGGTGGTGTTCCCCTTCGCCGGCTCCCGGGCGCACCGGCACGCGGCCGAGTTCCTCGGCGATTATGCCGGAACCCTGGTGAGCGACGGCTACGGCGCCTACGAGGCCTATGTCGCGGCGCGCGAAGGGGCGGTCCGGCATCAGGGCTGCTGGATCCACACCCGCCGTAACTTCTGGGAGCAGAAGGACAACCACCCGGCGATGGCCGCCGACGCGCTGGCGCTGATCGGCGCGATCTACAGGATCGAGGAGGAGATCGACGGCCGGCCGACGGCCGAGCGGGCGATCGCGCGGCGGACCCGGTCGCGCGCGGCGGTCGAGGCGTTCTGGGAGTGGTGCGACCGCACGCTGGAGGCGGCGGCGCTGACGCCCATGCACCCGATCCGCAAGGCGATCGGCTACGCCGTCGAGCGAAGGGCCACGCTGGAGGTGTTCCTCGCCGACCCGGACGTGCCGCCGGATACCAACCGGATCGAGAACAAGATACGGCCCGCCAAGCTCGGCCAGCGCAACTGGCTGTTCGCCTGGACCGAGCTCGGCGCCGAGAACATCGGGATCGTCAACGGCCTGCTCGCCACCTGCCGGATGCAAGACGTCGACCCTCGCGTCTGGCTGATCGACGTCCTGCTGCGCATCGACACCCACCCGGCCTCCCGGGTCGACGAGCTGAGGCCGAGGCGGTGGAAGACGCTGTTCGCCGACGATCCGTTGACCTCCGATGTCGCGGCCGCCACGGCGGGGCGGCTTCACGCCGCCTCCAGCGGGACGGCATAGCGCTTGCGGTGGCGCCGCACGGTGATGTCGATCCCCTCCAGAAGCGCCGAAAGCTCGGTCCGCGACAGCGCCAGAGACTTCCGCCCCGCCGACCGGGGCGAGGCGAACAGCCCCTGCTCCAGCCGCTTGGCCCAGATGAAGAACCCGCCATGCTCGAAGCCGAGAACCTTCACCATCGTCCGGCGGCGGTTGACGAACACATACCAGCGCCCGCTCGCCGGGTTCTCCCCGAGATGGGTCGCGACCAGCGCGCACAGCCCGTCGAAGCTGCGCCGCAGGTCCGCCGGTTCCGTCGACAGCCAGATGCCGCCCGCCGGCCAGCCGCCGAGCATCAGGACCGCCGCAGACGCAGCACCACCCCGTCGCCGAGCGACAGCTCGACATCCCAGCCCGGCCCCGATCCCGCCGCGATCTCGACAAAGCCGCCGGGCTTGGCACGGCGCTTGCCGCGCGGCTTGCCGGCGGTCAGACCGAACCGGCGGCGCCAGCCCTGGAACGTCTTCCGCGACACCCCCCGGGCCTTGCAGAAGCTGGTCTGAGAGCCGTCCCAGCGCTCGAAATCCGCCATCAGCGCCCGCCACTCGGCCTCGCCGCGAAACTCCCGGCCGGCGCCGTCAACCGTCACCGTCGACACATCGTCCGACATCAAAAAATCCTCCCATCATCGTGAAATCGATCGGAAAAACCCTCCCGCGCGAGGGTCGGCCGGATCAACACAAATGCCGAACGCCGTGCTTTAACCGCTTACGCCTCTTCCGCATGGCCGAGCTGTGGGGGATCGCGCCGGAGGGCGGCAATCCGTGCCGGTTCGTGCGCAAGTATCGGAAGAGGAGCCGCGAGCGCTTCCTCTCCGAGGAGGAGTTCCGGCGCCTCGGGCGCACGCTCGACGCGGTCGAGGCCGAGGGCAGGGTGCATCCGAGCGCGGTGGCGGCGTTCCGCCTGCTGATGCTCACCGGGTGCCGGCGCAACGAGGTCCTGACGCTGCGCTGGGCCGATGTGGACCTCGAGGCGGGCGAGATCAGGTTGCGCGACGCGAAGACCGGCGCGCGTTCGGTCGCGCTCTCGCCGGCGGCGCGGCGCGTGCTTGCCGGGATGCCGCGCCTGCCGGACAATCCCTGGGTGATTTCCGGAGCGAGGCCGGGCGCGCGGCTCAGCAACCTCAACAACGCCTGGCTCGCGGTGCGGGTCCGCGCGGACCTGAAGGACGTCCGCATCCATGACCTCAGGCACAGCTTCGCGTCGCGCGCTCTGGCGCTTGGCGAGAGCCTGCCGATGATCGGCCGGATGCTCGGCCATCGGAAGGTGCAGACCACGGCGCGCTACGCCCATCTCGCGCGCGATTCGGTGAAGGCGTCGGCGGCGCGCGTCGCCGAGAGCCTCCGCGCCGACCTGGCGGGCGAGACCGATCCTCCGTGTCCCGCGCCATGACCGCCGGCCGCGCCGGCGCGGCGCGCATCTCCGCGGCGACCGCCGCCGCTTCGCGATAGCCCCGGACATCGGCGCCGCCTGCGCTGTCCTGCTTCAGGCAAAGGCCCGGGGCCCGATGGCGACAACTCCATATCGTGCGCACGATCGGCGGGCGCGATACCGCCGCACGCGAAACCCGATGCCGGGACGCCACGGCGACGGATGTGGGGTGAAAATCGCCGTCGGCCCTGGCGCTGAGGCTTCCCGGTCGGTGGCCGTGCCACTGGCGGCGCTGTTCACCGCCCGGAGCCTGAAGCGGTACTCGGCCTTGTTGTCCAGGCAACGCCTCGGCCGCGCGATGGCCTTCAGCCTCGGCGGCATCACCGAGGGTGCGCGGCCTGCCGACTGAACGGCAAGGCGGGAAGGATGGCGCACCCGCCCGCGTTCACACCCGTCTGAGGGTCCAGAGGACCTTTCCGACGATGTGGACCTCGTCGGCGAGGCATGTGTAGTCGTCGTAGCCGGGGTTGGCCGACTTCAGCCGCAGGCGGGGCGGGTCGCCGTCGCCGGCGGGCAAGCGCTCGACGCGCTTGACGACGAGCCCGGCGCCGTCCCAGAGGACGAACATCTCGCCGGTTTCGGGGACGCGGCGGGCGGTGTCGACGAGCAGGCGGTCGCCTTCCGAGAGTTCGGGTTCCATGGAGTCGCCGCGCACGCGGAGCGCGCGGATGGCACCGGGGCTGGCGCCGCCCTCGTGGCGGATCATGCCATCGGGGAGGAACCAGCGGGCACGCTCGGCGACGTACTCGCCGGCGAGCGCGCCGGGCCCGGCGGAGGCCTCGACATCGACCTCGGGGATGGCGGCGAGCGGGACCGGCCCCCGTTCCGGCCCCTGCCCCGTCTCCTGCCGCCGCTTCTTCGGCCCCGCTGCCTTGCGCCGGGCCGGGCGTTCGGCGTGGTGCAGGGCGTCCGCCTTGCAACCGAGCAGGCCGGCGAGGGTCTCGGCGTCGCGGTGGGAGAGCACCCTGGGGCTCCCGCGTTCGAGGAAACCGTGCAGGTAGGAGACGTTGCGGCCGATGGCGAGCGACGCCTCGCGCATGGTCATGCCGCGCTTCCAGAGGAGATCGCGGATTGTCTGTCGTACCGGGTCGCGTTCCATGGGGCTGCCTCGCTGGTCTGTCGCCGCCTGTCAGGCGATGGCATCGCGTATTCACTAAACGATACGATTGTCAACGACAATCCGCCCGCCTATCTTCCCTCGCCATGAACGCCCTTTCCACCCGTTTTTGCGACGCCGTGCGGTCCTATCTCGACCGCACCGGCGCGGCGCCCGCAAGGCTCGGCATCGAGGCGCTGGGCGACCCGTCCTTCGTCTCCCGGCTGATGGGCGGTCGGGCGCCGCGGCTGGAGACCGCCGACCGGGTGCTTGCGTTCATGGGCGAGACGCCGGTCGGACCGGCCTTCCGGGCCGAGGTCGACGGCTTCGTCGCGGTGACGCGCACCAAGCCCTACGTGCTCGGGCACGAGGCGGTGGGGGACCCGTCCTTCGTTGCGCGGCTGCGCCGGGGTTCGTCGCCGCGGCTCGATACCGCGGACCGGGTGCTGGGCTGGATGGCGGCCCGCTGCACACAGGCCGAGCGCGCGGCGATGCGCGCCGCCCTGGCGGACGGCGGAGCCGGCGGGGCGGACGGAACAACCGAAGACGACAGGGAAGGAGACGCAGCGATGGGCGAAGGACTGCCGGAATACATGGGGACGCGGGAGGCCGCGGCCCTTCTGGGGCTCTCGCCCCGCACGCTGGACCGCTACCGGGTGACCGGCCAGGGACCGGCGTTCCACAGGTTCGGGACGCGCATCCGCTATGCGCGCGCCGATCTCGGGGCCTGGGCCGCCGAACGGCGCCGGACCTCGACCTCGGACGACGGCGACCGGGAAGACCGCCCGCGCGGCCGGAGGCGGCGGTGACGGCGGGGCTGGCCCGGCTGAATGGAGATGCGGCGCCTGCCGCCGTTGCCGGGACGCTGACGGCGTTCGCGGCGGCAGCGGCCGTGCTGGCGGGCGCGGACGGGGCGCTGGCGGCCTCGGACAGCACCTTTGCGGGCCCGCTGGGGACGGTGGAGAACATCGTCGAGGGCACCGGCGGGCAGCTGGCGGCGGCGTTGGCGGTGGGGGCGGCGCTGGTGGGTTCGGTGCTGCGCTTCAACGCCATGCAGCTGATGGGCGCGGTGGGCGTCGGCATCGCGGCGGGGGCCGGCACCGGCATCGTGACCGGCCTGGTCGGCACGGCGATCGTGTGAGGGCGGGGCGATGAACGGCGCCGCGCGCCATGCGATTCCGCGCCGTCTCGACGATCCGGAACGCTGGCTGTTCTGGACCGTGGACGAGGCGGCGGCGCTGATCGGCCCGGCCCTGCTCGGCCTTGCCGCCAACGCCTTCGTGACCGGCCTTGTTGCCGGGGCTGCGGCGCGTCAATCAAGCTGAGACGTTTGCGTCAATCAGGATGGGACGGGGGAAGGCGGCGGCCCGGAACGCAGGGAGGGCGTAGCCCGACCGGAGTTCCGGGCCGCCGGCTCGAAAAATTTCCCCCGGGCCTTCTGGCGGCCAGGGCCGGCCGGGCGAACGGTGAGGCTTTTCCGAGTGGGGGAGCGCGTCGTTGCCCGGGCGTCACATAACCGATCGCCAGAAGAGGCTGTTCATGACCCACAAGAAGACCGACACCATCGCGGTGGCGGCCGCCAAGGCGGGCTTCAGCCGTGCCACCGGCTACCGGCTCGCTGCCGATCCGCTTCCCGCTTGGGAGAAGAAGCCGCGAGGCCGGCGCCGCCCGGACCCGCTGGCCGATATCTTCGAGGAGGACGTCGTGCCGATCCTTGAGGCCAGCCCGCTGATCCGCCCGGTCGGCGTGTTCGAGGAGCTGAGGCGCCGCCATCCCGAACTGGACCCGGGGGTGCGGCGCACGCTGGAGCGGCGGATCCGCACCTGGCGCGCCGAGCACGGCGCGGAGAAGGACGTGATCTTCCGCCAGAAGCACGAGCCGGGCCGGCAGGGCCTGTCCGACTTCACCCGCATGGGTTCGCTCGGCGTGACCGTCGCGGGGCAGCCGTTGGACCCTATGCTCTACCACTTCCGCCTCGCCTGGTCAGGCTTCACCCATGCCCGGGTGGTGCTGGGCGGCGAGAGCTTCACGGCGCTCGCGGAGGGGCTGCAGGACGCGCTGTGGCATCTCGGCGGCGCGCCCGGCGAGCACCGCACCGACAGCCTGTCGGCGGCGTTCTGCAACCTGGGCAAGGACGCGGTCGAGGACATGACCGGGCGCTACCGGGCGCTGTGCGAGCATTACGGCATGGAAGCCACCCGCAACAACCGCGGCGTGGCGCATGAGAACGGCTCGATCGAAGGGCCGCACGGACACCTCAAGCGCCGGATCGCGGATGCGCTGGCGCTGCGCGGCTCGTCGGACTTCGAGACCCTCGACGCCTATCGGCGCTTTGTCGCCGAGGTGGTCGGCCGCGCCAACGCACACCGCTCCAAGGCGATCGAAGCCGAGCGCGCGGTGCTGCGGGACCTGCCGGTCGAGCGGACTTGAGGTGGCGTCGCAAAATCGGACAGGTCGTCAAGGTGTATTCTGCCGTGTGACGGAGGAATGCGGATGAGCAAGCGACGCAGGTTTTCGGGGGAGCTGAAGGCGAAGATAGCCTTGGAGGCGCTACGGGGTGATCGGACGCTTCAGGAGATTGCCTCGAAGCACCAGGTGCATCCGAACCAGGTGGGTGTGTGGAAGCGCCAGGCGATGGAGGGTCTGGGGGAGGTCTTTTCCGGTGGAGGTGAGCGCCGGGCGCGGGATCACGAGAGCGAGGTCCGGGCTCTTCACGCCAAGATCGGGGAGTTGATCGTAGAGCGTGATTTTTTGTCACGCGGGTCCGGTCGCTGAGCCGGTCCGGGAGACGGGCGATGGTTGTGCGGGGCCACCCGTCGTTGAGCCTGACCCGGCAATGCCGTCTGCTGTCGATCGGGCGCTCGTCGCTCTATGACCGGCCGAAGGGGGAGAGCGCGGAGACGCTGGCTCTGATGCGCCGGATCGACGCGCTGTTCCTCAAGTATCCGTTCTACGGCGCCCGCCAGATGGTTCGGCATCTGCGCCGCGAGGGGGTGCGGATCGGGCGGCGGCGGGCCGCTCGCCTGATGCGCCTGCTTGGTCTTCAGGCGGTCTATCGGGCGCCGCGGACCAGTGCGCCGCACCTCGGGCACCGGGTTTATCCATATCTGCTGCGGGGTCTGGCGATCGAGCGGCCGAACCATGTGTGGTGCGCCGACATCACCTACATCCCGGTGCGGCGCGGCTTCCTCTACCTGGTGGCGATCATGGACTGGGCGAGCCGCTGCGTCCTGGCCTGGCGGCTGTCGAACACGCTGGACGCGGGGTTCTGTGTCGAGGCTCTCGACGAAGCCCTGGCGCGCCATGGCACCCCGCAGATCTTCAACACCGACCAGGGCAGCCAGTTCACCGGCTTCGCCTTCACCGCGCGCCTGCGGGAGGCCGGTATCCGCATCTCGATGGACGGCCGCGGCCGGTGCATGGACAACATCTTCATCGAGCGGCTGTGGCGCTCGCTCAAATACGAGGCGGTCTACCTGCACGAGATCGCCGACGGCTTCGCAGCCCGGCGCGTCATCGGCCAGTGGATCGGCTTCTACAACACCGAGAGACCGCACTCGGCACTCGGCGGGCGGACGCCGGCCGAGGCCTACCGGGGCGACACGCCTGTGGATATGATGGACAAGCCGCTTCGCGCCTTGACCACATACCCACAGGCGCAACAGCAGCAGCAGAAAGATCGATCCAAGAGGATTCTGGCGGCACAAACTTCAACCGGAATACACCTTGAAAACGCCGTCAGCCTGTCCGACAAACCGACGCCACCTCCAGGTCCAGGGGCGAAGCCCGCGATGACCGGGAGGAGCCCGGCAGCGGCGCGACCGCGCCGGTCGCCTGCCCCCAATGCGGCGGAGCGTTGCGGCATCTCTGCCCCATCCCTTCCGGGCGCCGCCAACATCCGCCCCGCGGACCGCCGGATGCGCCGCCGTGAACCGGCTTCCTGCCTCGATCCCGACAGCGCAGACATCTTGTCCGCCAACCAACCGGCGCGGCCGCGAGCACGACCGCATGCCAGGCAGGGCCCGGATGCCCCTTCGATCTTCGCCTGCCCGACGCCAAAAACCGGCAGCCGTCGTAATCAGCTGCCTCAACCGGACAACAACAGGCACACCGCCAGTCCGGCCCGACGGCTGTCTCCACATACTTCCCACATAGCCAACGCCAGCGCCGGACGACCGCGCCTTCGCTCAATCGGATTGAGTAGGCTCTGCCGAGCCAACGCAATCCTTAAGATTCGAGCGCGGGTCCGGTCTCGCGCGCGCCGCCGCCCCGGCTCTCAACCGTCACGCGACCGCCTCGACCCGTTCCCGCGAAAAACCATGCCGAAAGCCCGTTCCGGCCGCGGTCGGGGGCTCCACCCCCGAACCCCCGAGGTAAGGACTCAAGGTGTGAGCGTCCGGGCAACACGGAAACCGAAGGCGTGGATCCGGAAGTCGGGACCGAACCAGAACCGGTAGGCGGCGCGGAGGTTCCCCGGACTGCTGAGCCAGGAGCCCCCGCGCAAGACCCCGCAAGCCCAAGGTCCACCGGATACCCACGCGCTTCCGTCCGACGGCGCGCCCTCGTAGCTGAAGTGCCAGCAGTCCTCCACCCACTCCCAGACGTTCCCGTGCATGTCATGCAAACCGAAACCGTTCGCTGCATACGAACCAACCGGGGCTGTGTAATCGTAATTGTCTCCGCATTCCTTGCCGCAGTTCGCTCGGTTCCGACCGATCGAATCGCCCCAAGAATACCACGTCGTCGTCCCCGCCCGCGCCGCATACTCCCACTCCGACTCGGTGAGCAAGCGATACGCCTCGCCCGTCCTGTCCGACAGCCAGCGGACATACTCCTGCGCGTCCTTCCTGCTCACCTTGATGACCGGGCGATCCCCGCGGCCCCAACCTTCATCGTCGGGATCGTGCGAACAGCCCCCGCTGCTGCGGCAGGCATCCCACTCCTGGAACGTCACCTCGTACACGCCTACCGCCAGCGGCTGCGGTATCTCCACCCGGTGCTGCGGGCCTTCATTGTCATGCCGGCCCTCCTCCGACGCCGGCGAGCCCATCATGAACGAGCCCGCCGGTATCACCACCATCTCGGGACACGTCTCGCAATCGCGGAACACCTTGCCGCGCGGCCACTTGCGGGCCAGACGCTCCCGGGCCGCCTCCCGCCGCTTCACCTCCGCCCACGTCCTGCCGGCCAGCAGGGCAAGGACGGCCGCATCCATTCCCCGCTCTCGTGCCGCGTCCGGTTCGCCATACTGCATCCGCGCCGCGTCCACCGCCGTCTTGCCCTTCGGTCCCCGGATCGAAATGTCCGCGCCCGCCCTCATCAGCATCCCGACGATCTCCGAATGCCCGTGCACCACCGCGATGAACAGCGCCGTCGCGCCGTCCGCAAGACGCAGGTTGGGTGAGGCGCCGGCCTTGAGCAGCGGTTGGACAAACAGCGCGTAGCCCCTGTCCGCCGCGTACATCAGCGCCGTCCAGCCCCTGGCATCGCGGGCGTTGACATCCACTCCACTGGCCAGCGCCGCCTTGACGCCCTCGACATCCCCCGTCTGCACCAGCCGGTGCAGGTTGCCGGGCGGCGGGGCGGGCCTGCGTTCCGCCGCGGTTACCGTCACGTTCCACCCCCTGGCAGCGGTACGCATCGCGCGCAGGGCCTCCGGGGTCAGCATGTCCGCCAGCGGCAGACCCGCGTCCCGCAGGAACGCCGCATGGGCCCGTCCGGTGCGCGGGCCCCAGCGCCCGTCGGCCGAACCCGGCTTGTAGCCGAGCGCGGCCAGAAGCGCCTGCGCCTCCCGGACCGCCCGCGGCGGCGGCGGTCCCGCCGGCCGGGACGATGCCGTCACGGCCGGAGCGTCAACGGCTTCGAGCGCTGAGGCGCTGCCGCCCGGCCGCCACGACCGCGCGCGCCCCTGCGCGGACGCGATCTGCTCCGGTGTCATTCTCGCGGCCAGCGCGTCGCGCTCGGCCGCCGCCTCGGCGTTGCCCCGCGCGGCCCCGAGGTTCAGCCACTTGTGCGCTTCGACGAAGTCCTGGGAAACGCCGAGGCCCTTCACATGCGCCCGGCCCAGCGCCAGCATGGCGCGCGCGTCGCCGGTCTCCGCCGCCTTCCCCCATTGCGCCATCGCCTCAGCGGGACGGCCCGCCTGCCACGCCGCCTGTCCCGCCTCGAAATCCGCCTGCGCGACAGAGACGCAAGACAACACCGCTGCAAGGCAGCAGACGGCTCCGAAAACTGCATTCCGGCACATCTTCATCTCCTGCTCGAATACCCTTCTCGGCACAATGAAGCCTTCATGAGTCGTGAGGCCGATGCCGACAGTTCGTGTTGTCCAGGTCGAGCGATCCCGCTGCCGGAGACCACAACCTTTGCGCCCGGCGGTCCTGTTCCGCCAACGGCCGCGGTCCGGCAGGGACCGCTCACGGCATAAAGCCGAAAAACCCGTACATCGTTCCGCGACGCACCGGCGGTTCGGCCGGACCCGCTTCACCGGCAGGCGGAGTCGGCCGCGCAAGCCGTTGGGCCGCTCCCGGTCTCCGGCGCCCGCAACTGGTCCAGATATGCAAGCATGCCGGAGAGCCGGGCCTGCCGCGACAGGCGGTCGTTCACTATGACGACCCCGCCCACGGTTGCCGGATCAAGGCCCACCTGCGAACCGGTGCGCCGGATGTAGTCGCTGTCCAGGACCACCGCCCGGCGCTCGAACCGCGCCGCCGCGTCTTCCGACCAATACATCGCGACCGCCTCGCGCACCAGAACCGCGCCGGCGCAGAGCCAGCGCATCCCGCCGCAGGCGTCGCCGGGGCTCTCCGGCACGTCCCCCTGGCGGTTCAGCCGTTGCCGCGCCCTGAGAACCAGAGCGTCCGGCAGGCTGTTCGATGCGGCTTGAGTGTTCATCGGCAATGTTCCTCCTTGTGAATTAAGACAATCCGCGCCTTGATGGCGGCGTCCGATCTCGCGGCAATCCCGCCCAGAAGCTTGGAAAACGGGCGCTCGCCGAAGCCAAGGCCAACGGCGAGTACATGGAGTGCGACATCGTCCACGTACAGCAGACCGGCGGCATCGATCAGATACAGGAACAAACCGGCCGCCGCCCCGGCAACCGGGCGCATGGCCGAGACCGCCGCCGATTGCGGAACACCCGTCGCAACCGGCGGCCCGCCGGGCGCAAGCGCGCTCAGCACCGCGCCGAACGCTCCCGAAAGCGTCAGACCGGCGGCAGTATATGCCCCGCCGCTCCCGCCTGCGCCGCCACGCATCTCGAAGGGCGGGGACATCATGACAAATGAAAGGAGTACGACCGTGAGGACGAACCCCAGCAGGATGAACGCCATGTTGTATCGTCGGATCTGGATGTTCCGCCACAGGTCGAGGACCGTGAGATCGTCCAGCGATCTTTCTACCTGCACCATTCTGTTGCGCAGATCGTAATCCTCCTCGCCGCCGCCCGACTGTTCCCGGTCCTTCAACTGTTGTCTGATCCGCTCCAGAAACGCCTTGTCGCAAGGGCACCCTTCGGCAGACCTCGTGCTCTGCTTCAGACGCTTCTCCAGCGAATGCCACCTGGCGTTCAACTGGTCCGCTGGTTGAACCAGCAACAGCTGCTGATTGATGGTGAAGAGCATTTGCCAGACGAACAGCTCGCGCGGCAGGCGCCGCCGGAACGCCCCTTCCGCGTCGCACAGGCATTGCCGGCATCCCGCCAGTATCGCCTTTCCGCGATCGTCGAGATCGTCGCGTTTCTCGACGCTTTCGATCTTCATCCGGGCGGATTCGAGTTCGAACCGGAGGTTCTGCAGGTTGGACCACCAGCGCACGGGCGACCTCGACCGATTCCCGCACGCCTCCGGGAGGCCGTTTTCGCTGTCGGCGGTCATCTCGGCTCGGCGGAGCAGCCGGGGCAACGGCAAAGCGGCGCAGGGAAAGCCACCTCACCTACCTCCGCCCAAAAAGCCCACAGGAGCTGGGAAGTTGGCGTCCATTATAATAGGAAGGAGGTGGACAATTTTCGCGTTCGTGTCGCTCTTCTTGATATGAGAGCAGCTCACGCTCTTGCTGCTGCTTGTAGATCCGCTGCAGCCGTGCCTGTTCCGCCTGCCTCTGGCGTTCGAGCCGCTCCTGTTGAGCCTTTTGGAATTCATAGGCCTGCCGCTGCCGGTCGCGGGTCTGCTGAAACATCCGTATGGCCTGGTTCGTCTGGCGTACGCTTCGTTCGTACGCCCGCCTGCTGTCTTCGCGCCTCTCCACCGCGGCGCGCTCGGCCTCCCTTTGCCGCGCGGCCGCGGCTTCTCTCCGGTCCCGCTCGGCGCGGCGCGCCTCCTCGCGTTGCCGCGCGGCTTCCGCCTCCGCGCGGGCGGTCTTCCGTTGCCGCGCCTCCGCCGCCTCGGCTTCCCGCCGCGCCTGTTCGGCCCGGCGGTCGGCCTCGATCTTCTCCAGTGCCCCTGCGTACCCGGCCGATTGCGCGGCGCCGATCCGGTCTGCGCTCCATCGGACGCCCAGGGATCGCGCCCGGTCCAACGATCGCCGGCGACCCGGTCCCCGGCCTCCGGCGCCCAGGGGTCGCGCTCGGCCCAGGGATCTCCGGGAGCCCGCTCCCCCGCAGCCGCGCCCCCGAGCGTTCCCGGATCGCCCGGCGCCACCGACGAGTGAACTGCATCTTGCAGTTCATGCAGCTCGGACCCGACCTCGTATCCGAAATCCCAAACCGTGAGGGCGGTTTCGACATGTGGAGAAACGGCCCGCCCCATCGCGGCCGCGCCGCCCCATCGCCTGGCCAGCTTCTTCAGCACGGGACCCAGGACCTTCGTCTTCTCCAGCCGCTTCCAGACCTTCTTCCCCACCTCCCACGCGCCCCACTCGACCGCGGCGGCGGTCTTGCCGGCCGCCTTGTCGATCTCCTTGTCGATCCTGGCTTCGGGGGAACCCGGTGCGGGCCGCTGCCGGTCCTGCGGCTCGGCCTTCCTTGCCGGATCCTTCTCCTTCAGGGCCTCGGTCCCGGCCTCCATGACATCTTCCCACGAGGGCGTTCCGAACCCGTGCGCCGGGACCGGCGCAACGGAAACCGCCGCCAGCGCCAGGAGGGTCGCGCAGGCGGAGACCGGGTTTGCAAGGGCGAGCGGGTGTCGTGCGAGCATGGCCTTATCCTTTCCCCGGCCGGGCGGCATCGGCCGCCACGGCCGTGTCGAGAAGAGAAATGTGCGCTGTGGTGATTTTTGGCTGTCGCCGGTTCGATTTTGGCGGTTGAATATCGTCCGGCCCGCTTCCCCACCGGGCAGGATACGGGCTTCCGGGGCCTGACAAATACGATTACCGGAAGATTGTCTGGCGTGCGGGCGTGGCTTCCCCTCTGCCGTCGGGCGGCGGGATCGGGCAGGATTGTCGGGAGGCAGACGAGCGGTCAGCCGGTGTCGAGATACGGCACGGCGCCGACCAGGGAGCGCATGCGCTCGGGGCGGCCGGCGCGGGGCCTGGGCGAGAGCCATCGCCATCATCACCGCCAGGGCGAGGCCGAGGCGGGTCTTCATCTTGGCGCGGCCTCGGATGTAGTGGGTCTCGAAGTTGAAGCTGTTGTCGAGGCGGCTGTTGATCCGCTCCATGGCCGAGCGGCGGTTGTAGCCGCGCCGCCATGACGGACTGCCCCAGGGCGTGGGGGTGAAGATGCGCCGGTCGTGGCTGTCGAGGTCGATGCGCAGGATGCGGCCATAGTCTCCGGGCTTGACCCCGCCGGCCCGGTGGCAGGCCCGGCTGCCGGCGCAGGCGAAGCCGAAGGCGGCTGCCGGGCAGCGGTATTTGAGCGTGCCGCAGCGGCCCCGATCAGCCTCGAACCCCTGAAACGCCATAGCGCGGACCTCGCCGGTCCCGGGACAGACGCAGGACACCCGGCCGCGCTCGTCGTGAACGATGACATCGGCGCGGTCGGGGAACAGCGGCCGCGTGATCGGCTGCGCCGGATCGTATCTCGGCTCCTGCTTCTCCACCCGCCACATCAGCCGTGTATCGATCAGCGGGCGGGCGGTCCACCGGTCCCACAGCCGCGCCTTCAGGCGGGCATCGTCGAGACCGCGGTCGGCGCTGAAGTCGGCGCAGCGCCCGGCGATCTCCGGCGCCCTTGCGAACAGCTCCTCCAGCATCCCGGACAGCACCTTGGGTTCCGAGGCCGAAGCGCGCGTCACCTCGAAGGCCACCGGAACCTCGTAATCGGTGTCGGCGATCAGGTGCAGCCCGTAGCCGAACCACGACTTCACCTTCTTCCACACCGCGCCGGTCCTGGCGTCCACCCCGCCCGTCTCGTGCTTGCCCCAGTCGGCGTCGGGGTCCGAGGTCTTGTCCTCGTCCTTGCCGACCCGGCCCGTCGAGTGGCTCGCGATCGCCTTGCCGTCGTAGCCGAGATGACGCCCGAAGTCCGGCAACGCGGCGAACAGCGCGGCGCGCAGGCTCTCGATCATGGCGGACACCAGCCCCTGCTCGTCCTCAAGCTGCACAACACGCCCCAGAAACCGCGAGAAGTTCCAGTGGCTCGGCGCCGTCGAACGAACCCGCGCCGGGCGCGTTACCGCATGCCCGTCGTGAAGCACCGTCACCGGCCCGCTCTGATACGGCAGAGGGTCGAACCCGCAGATCTCCAGCAACGCCGGGTTGCGCCCCAGCTCCCGCAACAGCGACTGCATCGAGGCGTGTTGCAACACCACCCCCGCGATCAGCGCCCGCCACATCGCCCGCACCGGGTAGTCGTTACGGCCCCGACCGCGACACACTTCAAGCGCCGTCACGATCTCCTCGTCGGGAAGCACCGCCAGAACCAGGCGCAGCCGTTCAAGGTCCGGCAGGACTTCGACATCGCGCCACGAAAAGGGTAGCTTCGCCGCCGTCGCCATCGCTGTTCTCCCGACCAGGGGTGGTGGTGGAACAAGGGCCCCAGGGCCCGATGGCGACACCTTCTATCTCATGCGCACGATCAGGGCGCGCGAGGCCGCCGCAGGAAAACCTCGCTGCCAAGACGCCGCGACCAGCGGCGTGGGGTGAAAATCGCCAAAACGACCGCCGCAGCGAAACTGAAACCCCGGATATCAACGACCACCACGGGGTATCAAAAATCTCGCACCTCCGTGAACGCCTTGTAAATCAACCCGTCCCCGACAGCGCAAACGCCTCGAGAAGCGAAACGATCAGGATGCGGCGCAGCGAACACGCCGCCCCCTCCAGCCGGCACTGGACCAGGAAGTAGACCTGCCCGTCCTCGGGCAGCGACCCGATCAGCAGCCGCCGGTCCGCGCCGGCGTCCAGGATCATGTCGAGCACGAGCCGGGCCGCCAGACCCTCGGGCAAGGCCGCCGCCGCTTCCGCCGTCGCCGGATCGGTCGCGGGCGCCGCTGCCGCCACCGCGCCGGCATCGCCCGAGGACAGCGCCGCCGTCACCCTGGCCAGCGTCGGGCGCAGCCATTCCGGGGCGCCCGACGCCCAGCCGGCGTGCTGACGCGCGTTCCACAGCAGCCGCGGCAAGGCGGCGCGCGCGCGGGCCGCGTCGTCCGCGAAGCTGGCGGCGGCCTTCGCGCCGGACCGCGCCCCCGGCGGGTGCAGACGGTGGAATTCGGCCAGACGGGAGAGCGCGGTCGCCGAGAGCGCCTCGACCATGCCGGCGTCGGACTCCAGCCATGACGGGCGAGACGCCGCCGCGCGCGGCGGACCCCCGGAATCCTCGCCGGGAAAGACCCGTGCGGCGGCGACCCGCCAGCCGTCGTCCTGCTTCTCCCACCGGGTGGCGACGGCAACGTCGAGCAACGGGTTGTAGTAGAGCGCGGCCGGCCCGGCCGAGCGCAGCCGGCCGAGCGCCACCATCGTGTTCCGGAAGAACGCCGGCCACAGGCCGGGCGGGGCGCGCTCAGCGAGACCGCCCGGGATCCGGGACAGGACGGCGTTCCCGCCTCCCTTGACGACCGCTGCCCGCAGCGCCAGCGCGTGCGCGGCAAAGCGGCGCACCCCGTCATCGGTTTGCATCAGCCTCGCCACCGCGCGCGCGGCGGCCGCGGGAGACTCCGTTGCGGCGGAAGCCGATACAGCGTTCGCCGGACCCGATTTCCGTTCCTGGGCAACCGCCCCGGCAGGATAGGCCAAGGCGGCGACCGCCAGCACCGCCACGGCAACTGGCACAAGTCCGATCCGGTTCGCAAACATCGCCGGGCGCTCAGCGTCCGGGCGGGCGGAAGTCACCTCGCCGAGGCTCGCGGCCGTCGCCGCCGTCCGGGCTTCCGGCCCGGAGACCGGGGCGCCGGGAAGGCAACCACGCGCACCGCATCCGGCACGGTCCCGTAGCGCGGTTCTGGAAAAGGGAGAGGGAGCCCGGCCCGGCTCCCGGTTTACACGACGCAGGAAGAGGCGCGAGGCGCGAGGCGCGAGGCGCGAGGCGCGAGGCGCGAGGCGCGAGGCGCGAGGCGCGAGGCGGGAGGCGGGAGGCGGGAGGCGGGAGGCGGGAGGCGGATTCTACACAACTGTCCGCTTGCCGATGTCAAGAACCGGATCCATCCGTCCGCTGTGTTCGCGCCAAGACTATATCCGACCCGTGGCTTGTCAATGGCCTGCACGCTGCCCTCCGGTCATCAGGTCGAGAAGGTCGGCAGGGATGTCCGTGGCATGGACCACCCGGAGCGCCAGCAGTCCGGCCCGGACCTCCGGCGTCCGCGACAGAAGCAGCAGCTCGATCCGGCCCAGGGTTCCCGCCCGGTCTCAAAGCCTTCGAAGTCCATCGCACGGACCTCGTCGGCCCCGGGGCAGACGCAGGGCATACGGCCGCGTTCGTCATGACCAGCTTGTCGCCGCACGGGCGAATATCCATGCTGGCGCGATATCAGAATTTCGGAGCCGTGCGGCGTCCTTGCTCAAGGCCCAAATGCTCGATTTCCACCTCGCCCCAGTGCTTTTTCAGGTAATCGGCTACGAGCCTCCGGTGACAATGGTGCGGCTGATCCTCGCTGCAAAGCAGGCAGCCGTTATTCACAACCTCCCGCGAAAGGACGGACTCGATTCGCCGCGCCTGCATAAGGTCGCTGAACCGGGCTTCATAAGTTTCCCAACCGATTCGTCCCTGGCGATAGTCTCTCAGCAACTCCTTCGTGGGCGCTAGGTCGGGGATGTGAACGTAGTCCATGCCGCAAAGTTCTCGCGCGAACCACGCAAGATCGTCCTTCTTGGCAAAACCGGAGAGCTGCGAACTGTTGTTGAGTCTTACATCGACGATACGCCGGGTGCCTGAATTGCGCAGGAGCTCGAAGAACCGCTGCGCCGACTTTCTGGTGAACCCTATGGTCAATACCTTCACTGCTCTTTCCATATGGAGTTGTCGGAAAACTGCGCGATTGCATGGCCGACACGGTCGGTCTGATACGCAATCGCTTCCGAGATGAGCTCGCGGTGCGGTTTGTGCCGCCGGAGCAAATCGTTATCGGGCGTAAGTTTGAGTTCGGCTAGCAGGCGATCCATTGTGCTTGCGTGCGGCTCCAGCCGTCCGTCCTCCAGAATGTGGGCGACTTCAACCCCAAGCTCGTCAAGTTGATGTCCGACAAGAAGCGATCGATGACAGTCAAGCGGTTCTTTCTCGGCGCACATCAACGCGATGCGGTATTCCTCCGCGCCGTGCAGGACCCTTCGTAAGCCATCGTGAAAACCTGGCGTAGCCGCAAGACGGTCGTAACGGATGCGGCCTTGATCATAGCAGGATGGATCGGCGGACCGCCCGCCCAATTCACGCCCGAGGAACACATACCTGATACCGGACGCTCGCAGTGCCTCGGCAAATTGTTCGCGATTGAAGTGGGGGCTGACGCGGCTGTACGGCGCCGAACGCACATCGGCCAAGGCAGTTACACGGTGCCGAACCAGGAGTTCAAGAAAGAGCTCCATTGTGTGGTTGGAATGGCCGATCGTCAGAACCGCATTTGGGTTTCTCTTCACCTGATATCACCCATCCGGCCTGAGGATTGCTGCGATCAACTTATAAATGGCACCTTCATACGGCTCCCCAAGACTGATAGTAAGATGACACGCGCCGATCCTGTAGGTTCCGTCGAGCTTCGAGAGGTACCGGCGCTCATATGTCGGGTCGGTGACCCACAAGCGGTAGTGCTGGCCGGAATAGACGAACCAGCCCTGCACGCGCCGCTTGGCGTTTCCGAACGCCTCGCCAGGTGCAAAGACATAGAGCGTTAATTCCTCGACCTCGATCAGCCGCAGGGATGTACGAATTTTAACCCTTGCATCGATAGGAATCTTGTCGTTGCGGCCGCTATAGGTGGAGTCACCGTCGATCCAGAGCGGCTCGACCGGGTCGACAAGGGAGGAAAGCTCAAACGGTGAATAAGATCCAACCTTCTCCCAGTAATATTCGGGATCAAGAAGCCAGTTCTCGGACTGATGGTCCTCGGGCTGCGGCCGTTTCATTGGAATGTCGATGATGTCCAGCAGTCGAGGATCGCTGCCGTCTTCATACTGGCGTTCGTACTCTGATACTTCTTGGCTTTTACGCACGCTCACCGGTCGGATCCAGTCTCCGGCTCTCTTTTCTTGGTCCCACTCGCGGCCCGCAATGCACCGCCCTGAGAGCTTGCGCGAGTTGGCAAGACAAACGATCCGCTTTACTTCAGCCATGCGCACCGCCATGAATGTGCAAAGGGGCTTATATCGATTACTTGACGGTCGGCTGTCGGGCGCGGATCGGGGCCGGGGACGCCGTCGCGTCGCGGCGGGCATGGAAACCGCCCAGACTCCCCCCCGTCATGGTCGGCGAAGGCCGACCATCCACGATTTGTTTTTCGTTTCCGGCGCCGCAAAAACTCGTGGATGGTCGGCCTTCGCCGACCATGACGGGGAGGAACGGCCCGCCGGGACCCGAATGCGCCCCGGCGCTGCCCGGAACGCCTGTCAGCCCCGCTCCTGTCAAGTAATCGATATAAGCTCCTGTGCAAAAAGCAGCTCGAATAGCGTTGTCCGAGTGCGCGTCCGGAACATACACGTTCCGGTTTGGCGGTTTTCGGGCATAAGCATTGCCGACAGGGACCCATGCTACGGGGCAGCCCGGATCACGAGTCTCAGCTCGCTCTCGTCGAGAAGGTTGTACTCGGGCAGACGGCCGGAAAAGCGCTCGCATTCGGCACGGATGATCGGTACGCCGTCCCCACGCCGATCCATCAGGCGCGAGCGGTCAAGACCGGTTGGCGCAGAGCAACGAGCCAGCAAGGATACGATCAGTTCGTTCCGGCTGGACTGCCTCAGGTGCAAACTATCGGGAGTCATGGTGTTGGCAAGCGCCCCTGGAACGTAAAGTTCCAGACGATCTACAAACATGTGGAGCCTGATTCTCGAGCCGGCCATGGAATAGTCGCGATGTGCTACGGCGTTTACGAGCGCCTCGAATATCGCTCGTTCGCTGAATTGAGGTCGATCCGACCTTGCAGTTTCCTTGCTGGCTCGAACAAGCATGTTTCTCTTAACGAAGTGCAGTGCCTCGGCGACTTGTTCATCGAGCGGCCCCGCAATATCGCGCCGGTCTGTCTGATAATCGACGTCGGAGCGTTCTCTCGAGTAGCTCACCGCCTGAATGTATGCATGTGGCAACCATCTTTGCGGCTCAGGCGTGCAGAGAAGCACGCCCGCGATCGTCAACCTTTCGGTCCCGTCGTCGTCTGCCGCCATGATACGCAGCTTACGCAGGGCGTCGTCTGTGGAATCGCCTTGTGTAAATCTCCTAGCCAGAGAATATTGTAAATCCGATGGCCCCGTTCCAGGAACGACAGTTTCATCGAACTGGATCAAGCGGCTGTAGCTGCGTTCCTGAATTAGTCGAGCAAGTGCGTCGGGAGCCATCTCGCGCTTCGAGCTGCCAATCCTTCGAAAATATCCGCCCGGGCTCTTGTGCACGAAGAGACTGCGGGTGAGGTCAATTCGGATAACAGGTACCGACCTGCCAGCGGGGGTCTTCATGGTGAGTTTGCGTATATCGGCGTCGAGTGACGGATTGATGGAGTCATTACAGATCTCACGAATCCAACCCTCGACGATATCCAGGTCGGCCAAAAGGATACCAAGGACTTCCCGGCTGCGGTCGTCGATGCCCAGAAGCACGGTTCCGCCTCGTCCGTTGGCCATTGCCGCAAGCTCGTCAGCAAAGTCGTCCCGATCCGGACCCCTGACCCGCTGTCCAACGACATCGACGCGTTTGAACTCAAGCGTTGAATCCTCACCGAGTTGGAGACGACTTTTCAAATCGGAGTCGATCATGTCGTTACCCGTCAGCAGATGCGGTTCCTTCTAGCACAGATACAAAACCTTGTGGAGAAGCAAAGCTACCGCGCGGCCACGGTTCACGCCTTCCAGGGCCGCACGGTGGACCGGATCCTCGCCACGATGCCGGCGGAGAACCCGAGGCCGGTCAACCAGTGCGCGTTCTATGTCGCGATCAGCCGCGCGCGGGACCCGGCCCGGCTCGTCACCGACGGCGCCTGGAAGCTCGCGGACAGGCTCGAACGCGCGACCGGCGAGCGGCTCGCGGCGCTCGAAGCCACCGCGAAACGGGCCGCCCGGGAGACCGTGTTCGGGCGCGAAACCGGGCGCGACGGGGGCGGCGATCCCCTGACACGCGCCCCTGACGCGATGGACAGGGGCCACGGACTCAACGGCGGCAGGCATCGGATCGAGCGTCAGGCCGACCGGGACCGCGCCGGAAAATCGCGCGGCCGAAGCGCGGAACGCGAGCGAAGCGGTATCGATTCAGGCGGTAAGGACCACGGACTCCACCGTGGCGGAGAGCGCCAGGCGGACGTTTCCCGTGAACGCGAGCACAATGAAGACCGTCGAACCGAAGCAGAAGACGCCCGACTTCGACCTCGGGATGTAGCCTCCCGGCTCCGCTTCCGGCCAGCCCGACGGCGGCGGCAACTCCGAAACGTCCGGCAAGGCGCGCGCGTTCAAGCCGCCGGTCTCTCCGGAATCGGGCGCCGGATCGCCAGCCGCCGCCACGCGGCGACAGGGACGCTCTGCCGTGTCCTGGAGCCGCCTGACGCCGCCCCGGGCATCTTGGGAAAGCGCGCAACCGATCGGTCGCGCTGTTGGAAATCCCCTATCCGGAGAGTCCCGCAGGATTGGCACTATAGGACGGAACAAACACAGGAATTGTCCCGCCGAATCAAGGGCGTCATACGGCGCAACACGCCGGACCGCCGATCAGCATACACGCTTTTCCATGACACGATTGTCGGCGTTTGGCGGCCCCAGCGCACCGCAGCGCACGTCAGTCCGCCCATGCCGCGTTTCGCACCATGGTGCGGCAGGTGTGAAGAACCGAGACGGGCGCGGCCCGTCTGAGCACGATTTGCGATGCATGAGCGATGGGGGGATCGACGCCGGGGAGAGCGGCGGATTGGAGCCGCCGTGGCGCGTGAGCGGCGGCGTTCGGCGCGGCAGCCGAAGCATTCATGCGCAGCATGATGCGAGGGCGCGCGACGGAAGCGCAGGCGGCGGTGCGCCGGGTTCGGCGCAGTGGCCGGTGCACTCATGGGCGGCATGGTGCAGCGGCGCGTGACGCGGCAGCGGAACGCAGGCGCGGTCGGCGAGCGCAGCGAGCCACCGGATCGCGGTCCGGTGCAGGCTCCGCACGAGCGCGGCGCAGAGCGCGCGCGAGGATGGCGGTGCCACCGCGGCGCCGTCGGCCGAAGACGAAACGGGCCGCGCCGCCGTCCCGCTGCCGGGATGACGACGCGGCCCGCGATGTGCTGCGGTCAGGCTGGGCAGCGCATGACCGGGATGCCGAGCTGCTTCGCCTTGTCGACGAGGTTCTCTGTGATGCCGGAGCCGGGGAAGGCGATGACGCCCCTGGGCAGGAGGTTGAGCAGTTCGTCGTTGCGGCGGAAGGGCGCGGCGCGTCCGTGGCGGTCCCAGTCGGGCTTGCAGACGACCTGGTGGACGCCGTTGCGTTCGGCCCAGCGCGCGGCGATCCTCTCGACGCCGGGTCCGCCGCCATGCACCAGCACGAGGTCGGCATACTTGGCGCGGGCCTGGTTGAGGCGGGCGATGACGGCGGCGGGGTCTGCGATGTCCCTGCCGCCGGCGATGGCGACGAGGGTTCCCTGGGGCAGGTGGGCCATGGTCTTGCGGTCCTTGCGGGCGCGGACGAAGTCGCGTGCCTCGATGGCGGCGGCGGTCAGCCTGCCGGTCTGGCTGACGTGGCTGCCGCGCCGGGGCCGCCAGGTGTCGCCGGTCTCGGCGCGGTACTGTTCGGCCACCGCATCGCGCATTTTCTCGAAGGCGTCGCGGCGGTCGCCGAGGTTCTGCGCGCGGTGGGTGGTCATCTCCAGCTCGAACGACCTGATCTCGGTTCCGTCCTGGTCGCGCTGGAGGTCGCGGAGTTCGGGGGTGAGCCTGTCGACGCCGCGGTCGAGGCGCTGTGTCTGGGCGTGGAGCATGTTGACGAACCCCCAGAGCAGGCTCTCGCGCTCGTCGGCGAGCTGCGTGCCGTCGGGGCAGACGCCTTCGGCGATGATGCGGAAGGCTTCGGCAACGGCGGTGAGCGCATCGTCCTTGTCCCAGATGTCACGGGTGTCGAACTCGTCGCGCTCGGGGGTTGCGCCGTAGAGGGCGGCGTTCTCGCAGACGGTCGCGGTGACGGAGTGTTCGGGGGTCTCGGCGGTGTCGATGTTCTCGATGAGGGTCATGACGATCTCCTTGACGATCGGGTTGCAGCGCTCGGAGCGTTGCGCCCCGAAGTGATGTTCCTTTGGGTCATGTGCGCGGACGGGAGCCACCGGGGCCGCAGGGCATGACCCGGTGGGGTGCGCGAGTGGTGCGGGCGCACAAGCGAGCGAAGCGAGTGCGGAGCCACGGTCGCGCGCGCCATCGGGTTTAGGCGCGCCAGCGCCGTTGCCCTGCGAGTCCCGGCCGGAGCGCAGCGGAGGACCCGCGCAGCGGGTTGGCGGAGGGAGCCCACATGTCACAATGGAGCATCACGCAGGCAGGCAAATTCTCTCCACCCGCACCGCCGCAAAAGGCGGTTCGGCCCGGTATGTCGTTGAAGGGGAAGCACGGCGGCGCGTCATCCATCGGCCCGCTCGGCCAGCACCTGCGCCGCCCAGGCTGCCGCGCGGGCGAGCACATGGCCGTGGCACGGCTGCGGGTCGCACCAGCATGCAAGCCAGCAGCCGTCGAGCGCGGCGAGTTCTTGCAGTGACACCTCGCCCGCGCGGATGCGGCGCCAGAGTAAGCGGTTAAAGCACGGCGTTCGGCATTTGTGTTGATCCGGCCGACCCTCGCGCGGGAGGGTTTTTCCGATCGATTTCACGATGATGGGAGGATTTTTTGATGTCGGACGATGTGTCGACGGTGACGGTTGACGGCGCCGGCCGGGAGTTTCGCGGCGAGGCCGAGTGGCGGGCGCTGATGGCGGATTTCGAGCGCTGGGACGGCTCTCAGACCAGCTTCTGCAAGGCCCGGGGGGTGTCGCGGAAGACGTTCCAGGGCTGGCGCCGCCGGTTCGGTCTGACCGCCGGCAAGCCGCGCGGCAAGCGCCGTGCCAAGCCCGGCGGCTTTGTCGAGATCGCGGCGGGATCGGGGCCGGGCTGGGATGTCGAGCTGTCGCTCGGCGACGGGGTGGTGCTGCGTCTGCGGCGGTCCTGATGCTCGGCGGCTGGCCGGCGGGCGGCATCTGGCTGTCGACGGAACCGGCGGACCTGCGGCGCAGCTTCGACGGGCTGTGCGCGCTGGTCGCGACCCATCTCGGGGAGAACCCGGCGAGCGGGCGCTGGTATGTGTTCGTCAACCGCCGCCGGACGATGGTGAAGGTTCTCGGCTTCGAGCATGGCGGGTTCTTCATCTGGGCCAAGCGGCTGGAGCAGGGGCTGTTCGCCTCGCCCCGGTCGGCGGGGCGGAAGTCTCTGGCGCTGTCGCGGACCGAGCTTTCGGCGCTTCTGGAGGGGATCGACATCACCGTGCGGCGCCACCGCAAGCGCTATGCCGTCCCGCTGGAGGCGGCGTGAAGCCGCCCCGCCGTGGCGGCCGCGACATCGGAGGTCAACGGATCGTCGGCGAACAGCGTCTTCCACCGCCTCGGCCTCAGCTCGTCGACCCGGGAGGCCGGGTGGGTGTCGATGCGCAGCAGGACGTCGATCAGCCAGACGCGAGGGTCGACGTCTTGCATCCGGCAGGTGGCGAGCAGGCCGTTGACGATCCCGATGTTCTCGGCGCCGAGCTCGGTCCAGGCGAACAGCCAGTTGCGCTGGCCGAGCTTGGCGGGCCGTATCTTGTTCTCGATCCGGTTGGTATCCGGCGGCACGTCCGGGTCGGCGAGGAACACCTCCAGCGTGGCCCTTCGCTCGACGGCGTAGCCGATCGCCTTGCGGATCGGGTGCATGGGCGTCAGCGCCGCCGCCTCCAGCGTGCGGTCGCACCACTCCCAGAACGCCTCGACCGCCGCGCGCGACCGGGTCCGCCGCGCGATCGCCCGCTCGGCCGTCGGCCGGCCGTCGATCTCCTCCTCGATCCTGTAGATCGCGCCGATCAGCGCCAGCGCGTCGGCGGCCATCGCCGGGTGGTTGTCCTTCTGCTCCCAGAAGTTACGGCGGGTGTGGATCCAGCAGCCCTGATGCCGGACCGCCCCTTCGCGCGCCGCGACATAGGCCTCGTAGGCGCCGTAGCCGTCGCTCACCAGGGTTCCGGCATAATCGCCGAGGAACTCGGCCGCGTGCCGGTGCGCCCGGGAGCCGGCGAAGGGGAACACCACCTCGCCCTCCTCGCCGAGCACCGGCCAGAAGTAGCCCTTCTTCATGCTGCCGGACTTGCCCGGGTGCCGCCCGGCCCGGATCGGCGTCTCGTCCATCTGGATCACGGCGCTCCGCAGCACCGAACCCCACTGCGCGTCGTGGATCGGCTTCAGCAGCGCGATCGCCCGGTTGGCCCACAGGCTCAGCGAGCCCCGGTTCACGGTGATGCCGGCGGCCTCCAGCATCCGGTGCTGGCGGTAGAGCGGCAGGTGCCAGAGGAACTTGTCGATCAGCAGGGCGGCGACGAAGGAGACGTCGGCGCAGCTGTTCTTGAACAGGCTTTCGCGGGCCGGCGCGGCGACCAGGGCGCCGGTCTCGCGGAGCTTCACCTTGAGGTGGCGGTAGCGGATGACCACGTGCCGGCATTCGAGCGCGGCGAGCCGGCAGTGGACGCGCTCGGAGACCACCTCGTAATCGTCCTCCGACAGCCCCTCGATCTCGGGCGGCGTCACGGCGATGTCGATCACCGGGGCCTGGCCGTTGAAGCGCAGCCCGGTGTCGTTGAGGGCATCGCCGCGTGCCTTTGTGCGACCGGGCTTGCCACCGCGGCGGCGGTCCTTGCCGTCGGCCGCCTGATTGTCGTCGGAACCGTCCCCGCCCTCCCTGCGCCGTTCCGAGCGCGAGCCGTACAGGTCGCGCTGCAGCTGGACGATCTGGGCGGTGAGCGCGGCGACCTCTGCCGCGAGCTCGGCGATCCGCCCTTCCTGGGCGGCGATCGTGGCCGCCATATCGGCCTTGTCCGACGCCAGTTGCCCGGACAGCGCGATCAGCGACCGGAGCGCCTCCTCGGCCTCCGGCGGCAGGGCGCCGTCGCCGAGCAGGCGGGCGAGCTCCCGGCCGAGCTCCTCGACCTGGCCGGCCTCGGACGGCGCGCTCATTCCTCGGCCTCGACGGCCATCAACGCCGCCAGCACCGCCAGCCGCTCGGCCCGCGGCATCGCCTCGTACCGGCGGCCCCAGCTCGCCGCCTTCCGCTTGACGATCTGGCGGTGGGTGAAGTCCCGCCCCGCGAACGACGCCCAGTGCACCCGGTCGGGCTCGAAGTTGAACCACAGCTTCTCGGTGACCACGCAGGACTGGTTGTTGACCTGGACCTCGAGCGAGCGCCAGCCGGCCAGATGTTCGTCATAGAGCCGGGACGGATAGCCGGACACCATCACCCGGCAGGGCAGCGACTTCAGGATGCCGAGAAGCGCGACATGGTCGGCGTCGGTGTAGTCGAAGCGGTAGCGCCGCCCCGACCGGCGCGCCGACTGCACGTAGGGCGGGTCGCTGTAGACCAGCTCGCGGCCGGCGAACGCGAACCCGGACAGGAAGCGGTGGGCGCAGCCGTGGTGAAGCTCGACCGGGTAGTCGCAGCGGAACCCGTCGAGCGCCCGGCGGTTGAGATCGATGCCGATGTTGCGAAGCGCCGGAGGCTTGCGCTTCATGATCGCGCCGCCCCCCAGATGGGTCTCCACAAAAACGTCGTGCGGCGGCATCAGGCTCACGATCGCCTGGCAAAGCCCCGTCGTCGCCTTCGATCCGTACCATGCCGCCATCGCCGCCCCCGACGCGCTTCGCCCGGACGGCCGGTCTATAGGGCGGACGGCCTATGGTGTCAAACGAAAATCCGTCCCAAATCCAAAATCGACGCCGTGGTTTAACCGCTTACGCGCCAGAGATCGGCGCGGTAGCGGGCGACCGCCTGCTCCCTCGAACAGGCCGGAGTGATCCTGAACGGGTTGCCCCACTTGGTGCGGCGGTCGATCAGCACGGTGCCGTTCACGACCTGCGTATGGTCGAACTCTTCCCGCAGTCTGGGCTCGTGCCTGAGATTGATGACGGCGTCCATCGGCTCCCTCCTCTCCCCGGGTCGGCTTGCCCGACCCTCGCTTTCCTCTTTCTCCTGCAACGCCGGGTCAGGCGCCGGCGTGGAACAGGGGCGCGAAGCGGGCGCGCAGCGTCGCCGCGCCGAGAGCGACCAAGTCGTCGTTGAAGTCGTTGCCAACCGGGACGATCGCCGTGGCGGCGACGCCGGCCCGCGCGGCGCGCCGGGCGAGGCGTTCGGCGGCGCGTGCGCCGTCCTCGTCGTTGTCCCGCGCGATCACGAGGCGCGCGACGCCGGCAGGCGGAGAGAAGGCGCCGAGGCTGCCGGCCGACAGCGCCGCCGCGGCGCGGATCTCCGGCACGGCGGCGACCAGCGAGAGCACGGTCTCGATACCCTCGCCGACGACCAGCGCAGCGCCGTCGCCGGGCGAGACGGCGCCGAAGCGCACCGCGAGGCCGTGGATGCGGCCGAGCGCCTTGCGCGGATCGAGCCAGGTGCGCTGGACGCCGAAGAGCCGGCCGCCTGCCCCGGACTGCGATCCGGAGTCGTCGCCGGTGACGGCGGCGACCAGCGCCGGGAGGCGGCGCACCGAGGCGCCTTCGCGGTAGCGAAGCGCGGGATGGAAGCGCAGCGCCGCGAAGCGGCAGCGCGCGAGACCCCGCGCCCGCAGATAGCGTTCGGCGTGGCTGCCGTCGAGGGCGCGGCAGCCGCGCCACAGGCGGCGCGCCGCCTCGGTGGCGTCATACGGCTCGCTGGATACGGGGACGGGGTCCGCCGGCAGGACGAGGAAGCGCCGCGCCTCGTCGAGCGCCGCGCGCAGCGTCGGCGCGCGGGAGCGGTGGCGGATCAGGTCGAGCAGGTCGCCGTGCTCGCCCGTGGCGGCATCCGTCCAGCCGCCTTGCTTGCCTGAGCCGGAGAGGCGGACGAAGAGGGAGCGGCCGCGGGCGCCGTCGATATCGCCGCAGATCCAGTAGCGGCCCTGCCGCCGTCCGTTGGGCAGGTAGTGGCGGCAGACCGCCTCGGCGCGCGCCGCGAGCGCGGCGGCGAGGGCGCCGGCATTCATGGCCGGCCCCCGGTGGGACGGCGGGACGGCAACGGATCGCGGGACATGGCGCGACTCCTCCATCGGGACGGAACGCCCGATACCGGCCGGCCCTCCGCCTCCGGCCGGCGCCGGAGAAGGGGCGCGCCGCGCGAAGCGCGGGCGTGTCATGGGGACCGGGGACGCCTCCGGATCGGCAGCAAAAAAGAGGCCGGCGCCGAAGCGCCGGCCAGGTCGGGAAGGAAGCGTGACGCCGGTCAGAACGGAATCCGGTCGTCCATGTCGGCAGGCGCAGGGACCGGAGCCGTGCCGGCGTCGCCCGCCATGTCCGGGCCGGGCTGCGGCCGGGCGCCGTTGCCCTTGTCGAGGAATTGTACGCGTCCGCCCGGGACCAGCAGGATCTCGGTCGAGAAACGGTCGGAGTCCTCGCCCTCCTTCTTCCAGCGCCGGGTCTGGAGCTTGCCGGCGACATAGACCAGCCGGCCCTTCCTCGCGTTCTTGACCAGCATGTCGATCAGCCCGTCCTGGAAGGTCACAATGCGGTGCCACTCGGTGCGGTCGACCCGCTCGCCGGTCTTGGCGTCGATATAGGACTCGTCGGTGGCGATGCTCATGTTTGCGACACGGCCGCCGCTCTGGAGGTGGTTGACGGTGACGTCGGCGCCGAGGCGGCCGATCAGTTCCGCGCGATTGAGACCGAATGCCATGGGATTCTCCTTGAATGGCTGGTTGCTGACGATGGGTTGCGAACGGCGGGAACCGGAAGCCCTCGCTCCGGCCCCCTGCCGCTCATCTTCTCCCCGCTTTCCTTCACTCTGCGTCGCGGCCGGCGAGGACCTCGCGGATGGCCCGGCTGTCGAGACCGGCCTCGGCCAGCAGTTCGTCGCAGGCCGGCGCGTCGTGTTCGGTGCCGGTTGCCGCATCGGCGTCGTGGAAGAACTCGGACATGGGCATCTCCCCTGGACGGCGCCCGGACATCCAGCGGAAGGGCCGCTCCCTTCCACTCCGCCGGGCGCTCGCCCCCGCCAAAGCCCTTCTCCAACTCCGGGACGACAGCCCGGCGGAAGCAGGACGGGCAGGCGAACGCCGATCCGGGGCCGCGCCGGCTCACCAGGGTGGCGCCGTCAGCAAAGCCATGGGGCTGGCATCGCACAGCACCTCGACCTCGTCGCGCGAGAGCTTCTCGAAGACGAGGCAGAGCGCGACATCGGCCTCGCTGTCGAACGGCCCGTGCTCGCGCCCGGTCTCCAGCTCGATCACCGTATACAGCGGGTCCCAGACCGGGATGCCGCGGAACGCGCCCGAACTCTCGCGGCGCCTGCGCGAACAGGGCTCGCAACGCGCCACGCCCGGCGAGGGCGCGTTGCAGGCGACACAGCGGCCCCGGGCCCTCCGACCGGCATAGCGGTCGCGGCGGGCGGCGTGTTCGGCCTCGCGGTCGCGGCGCTCGGCCCTGACGACGGCGCAGGGCGCGCAGTAAGCGGCGCCATCGAAGGTGGGTGCCTGACACTTGACGCAGACCCCGGCGGTTCTGCGGGCGTCGTAGCGGGCGCGGGCGGCGTCGCGACAGTTTTGGCACTCGGCCGCCCCGTTGGCCGGCTTGCCGCAACTGGTGCAATCGCCCCTGGTCCTCCGCTCGGCATAACGTCGGCGGTCGGCCTCCCGCTTCGCCTTCCGGTCCCGCCGCCGGCTCCGGGTCCCGGCGCAAGGCGGGCAATACGCCCTGCCGTCCGGCGCGGGCGCCGCGCACCGGACGCACAATCCGGCGGCGCGGCGACCGTGATGGCGTGCGCGTTTCGCCTGCCGCCTGTCGTCGCGGCACGGCCCGCACATGGTCCGGCCCTCCTCGGGCAGGGTGTTGCCGCAGCGGGTGCAGAGGCCGGCGGCCTGGCGGGCCTCGCTGCGCCGGCGGCTGCGCTCCCGGGCGGCCTTGCGCCGGGCTTCCGGGTCGCGACCGCCATAGGGTATCCCCTGGCCTCTGGCACGGGCGTCACGCTCGCGATCACGCGCGCGATGCTTCTCCGCGCAAGGCCCGCAGGTCGTGCGGTCCGGGCGCGCCGGGGCCCGGCCGCACCTGGTGCAGATGCCGGCGGCCGCGCGCTCGACATAGAGCCTGCGGTCGCGCTCGCGCCCATGGCGCCTTGCCCGTTCGGGGTCGCGCCGGAGCTTCCTGCCGGCCCGCAGGCGGGCGTCCCGCGCCCGGCCCGCCGCGTTCTGTTTCTCGTTGCAGGCGGCGCACAGGCGGCGCTCCGGCACAGGCTCGGTCCTGCCGCATCTCGTGCACAGGCCGGCTTCGATCCGTGCGGCGGTGCGTCTGGCGATGCGCGCGCGGTCGCGCGCACGGATCTCCGGATCGGCACAGGCCATGCCGTCCTCCTCGGTTCGTGGAACAAGGGGAAAGGCGGACGCCCCGCCGGCGGCCCCAGTCCCCGAGTCGGGGGCGGCGGGCCGGCAGGACGTCCGGGAAGGGGGCGGTCAGCCCTTCTGGCGGCGGTCGATACCGAACCCCATGGCGTAGACGCCCCAGTACTGGACCCCGCCCCGGCTGCCGAGGCCGGTGCAGATGATGATCTCGTTGCGTTCGGGCCGCATCTCCTTCACCGCCTTCAGGGTCGCGGTGGCATGGCCCGCCTTGCGTCGGCCCTTGCCCCTGGCAGGCGCCGGGTCCGGGCAGCGGCGAATGTCGCCATTCACCATCGCGCGGAAGCGCTCCACGGCGTAACGGTCGTCGGAAAGCCCGCTGCCGAAGAAATGGGTCAGGAAGGTGTTCGCCGTGTTGCCGGGGATCGTAATCGCTGCGCTCATGGTGCCGTCTCCTTCGTGCCGATGAGGGGAAACGGCGGCCGGGACGCCCTCCCCGGACGCCCGACCGCCGCCCCGCTCACGGCCAACGCTCCCCTCTTGATGGAGCGAGGCGCGGACATGGAGACGACGGCCGGCCGGCGGCGCGGCACGCGGGGGCCGGAAGGCCAACTCAGGGTGGTGAGAGAAGACCGGACGCGGGCACGAGCGGCCGACGAATACAGCGGGCCATGGCGCGCGTCGGACCCCGAGCGCGACTTGCGCGCATGCGGGTCGGGCTACTCGGACTGATGGACGCGGATATAGACGCGCTGTTCGGCCCGGCGCAATCGGGGTCCCCTGCCGACCCACGAACGCGGTAGAGCAGTGCTGTGGAAATTCGGAACCACCCAGGGCCGGGGGGCTACGATCGGGACAAACTCTTCGACAAGCCCCGCGAGGACGTCTGGCTTCGACCTCTCCGGCTCCGGAACGAGTTCGTCGCCCGCTACCACTATCTCGGATACAAGACCCTGGTCGGCGCCCAGATGCGCTACGCCGTCCATGACCGCAACGGCTGGCCGCTCGCCATGCTCGGCTTCTCCACCGCCGCCTGGAAGCTCGCTCCGCGCGACAACTTCATCGGGTGGACGCCCGAGAAGCGCGAGAAGAACCTGCCGCTCGTGGTCGACAACCCGCGCTTCCTGATATTGCCCTGGGTCCGGATCCCGAACCTCGGCTCGCACATCCTCGCCATCGTGCGCCGACGCCTGCCAGAGGACTGGACCGCGCGCTACAACATCACCCCCGTGCTCATCGAGACCTTCGTCGAGACCCCGCGCTACACCGGCACCGTCCACAAGGCGTCGGGCTGGACCCGCGTCGGCGCCACCCAGGGGGCGCGGGCGATACGACCGGCATACCAAACGAGCCCAGCCGAAAAAGGACATCTGGCTCCGCACACTCCGAAAAGATTGGCGGCGCACCCTCAATCGGTCGAAACGAGTCCGGGCGCGGTCGGACGGGTGTGCACATGCCAAGGGGCGGATAACTGTCTCCTCATCCCCCAGGATACGAAGGGTTGCCCGCTGTTTCTGCCGACAGCGCCGCGCCGGACTGCGCAGACATTCAATCCAATCCGCTTCCGGATCGCTTACGGATAAGACAGGGACAATAAAGTTATGTTTCAATACAACAGGTTATATCGGTAGGATTCAACAAAATACGTTTGTGTCGATCAGGTAGCCTGTCATTCGAGATCGACCGGCCGTCCGGGCGAGCGATCGCGCTCGACCACGAAGTCCGTGTCGCAGAGCGGCGACGCCCGCAGAAAGGCGATCAGCTCTGCGCCCGTTTTCGCCCGATGCGGCGACATTGCGGGCGCCAGGGTCTTGCGTAACTCGGCCGCAGCGGTCCCGCCGCGACGGAGCGTTCCCGCCACCGCTTTGACGAGACTGGCGTCTTCCGACGGCACCGAGACCTCGACGCGCGACATCCCTGCCGCCGCGGCCTTGACCCGGTGCCGGGCAACGCGTGCCCTGGACGTGAGACGGGCGGACGGCTTCTCCATGCTAGCCTCTATGTCCGGTAATGTACCCGGTAACATTAAGGCGTGCCCCCTGATGGGTCAACCTGACGAAGCCGGTCGGGGCAGAAAAGAAAGAGGCGGCCCGAAGGCCGCCCCTTCCGTACTTTCTCCGACAGGCGCCGGGGTTAACGCCCCGTCCGCGCCAGCGAGTGGACCCAGCCCTTCATCCGGCCCTTCGCGTTGGCGATCTGGTCGTCGGTGAAGAAGTCGTCCAAGGTCACCTTCTCGATCGGGTAGACCGGCCTGAGGAAGTCGCTCTCGAAGCCGAACGGCACCGTGGCGTCGATCCCCATGCCGCCCTCGAAGCGCGTGTTGGACGCCGTCCATTCGCGGTCGCCGGCGGTCATGCGCTCGGCCGGCATGAAGGTCTGGCCGCGCCCGCCCGGGATCGGGTTGAGGATGTCGGTATGCGGGTTGACCCTCGTGGTCAGGCACCACATGACGTCGTCCATGTCGTAGGGGTCGGTGTCCTCGGAGACCGCGATGCAGAGCCGCGATCCCTGCGAGGTCGACAGGATCGCCGACATGAAGTTGCGCTGCCAGCCCTCGTCGATCCGGTTGCGCTTCTTGACCTGGATGATCGCGCCGCCCCAGTCGGTCATGCAGTAGGGGATCACGCAGTCCTGGATGATGCCGGGCTGCATGCGCTCGCACAGCTCGAACATCGCGGATTCGCGCACCGTGGTGTCGATATTGTGGTCGTCGAGCGTATGGACGCCGAGCGCGAAGATGATCGGCTTGGTCGCCGGGTCGCGCATGGTGACGCCGGTGACGTGGAAGGTCGGCGCCTTGTAGGCCTTGCCCATGTAGCCGGCCCATTCGGGATGGAAGTGGAACCGCCCCTGGACGCCCGCCTCCTCGGCCTCCGCGGTCTCGTAGCGGCGGTCGCGCGGATTGACGTAGCCTTCCAGCACCAGCTCGCAGTCGGCGAGCGCCAGCGCGTCCACGGTGCGCGCCTTGACCATGCGGACCGGCGATCCCTGCACCGCGCCGGCGACGCCGATCTCGTCGCAGCCCTGCGGCAGGATCACGTAGTCGAAGCCCGCGCCGGCGAGCAGCGTGCAGGACGGCGGCACGCCGAAGCACATCGTGATCGGCACCGGCTTGTCGTCCTTGTAGTGCTTGGAGACGACCTGCCACATATGCGAGCCGGGCGAGATCTGGAACGTGCCGACATTGCCCCAGCGGAAGTTCATCCGGTTGTAGCCGAGGTCGGAACCGCCGTCGAAATACTCGCCGGTCACCACGCGGTTGCCGGAGCCCACGGTGAGCTCGGGCTCATAGGTGGTGTGACGGATCGGCACCATGTGCTCGTTGACGTCGACCGGGTTTTCGATGACGTGCTGCTGGCAGGGCGCCTGGTCCTGCGGGATCACCTCCGGCGGGAGCGGGTGCGACAGCGCGTGCGCGAGCCTGCGCGTGCGGTCGGTGTTGTCGGTCCAGCCGAACATCTTGTTGATGACTTCGATGTCGCCGAACAGGTTGGTGAGCAGGCGGTGATTGGGCTTGCCCTTGACGTTGTTGAACAGGATCGGGCAGCCGCCGTCCATCTGCTTCTGGATCGCGGTGAGCTCCAGGTCGGGATCGACCTCCTTGTCGGTCTCGATCAGGTCGCCCTCGGACCTGAGCCACTCCAGGGAGTTGCGCAGGTCGTTGATCGCCTCGACGGGTGCGCCGAGCGCTTCTTTCTTCGCGGTGCTCATGGGGTCTCCTCTTGGCGTCTCCGTATGACCGCGTTTGTCGGCGGCCGGAGCGGTGTGTTGCCGCGTTCGTCGGCGGCTTCAACGAGCAGCGGGCCCATCCCGCCGCCACGCGCCTTGCTCTCATGCAAGAAGAACGCCGGGCCTCGGCCCGTGTCCGGAGGCAAATCTACGGTCTCCCGCGCGAATTGCAAAGAAAACCGCCATTTCCCGCGAAACAATCGATCAACGGTTGCCATACCGAAAACGCACCGCAGCGCGATAATCGGTAGGAAAACCGTCTAACTCGCGCGGCTCCGCTCCCAGATCTCGCGAAGGTCTGGCCGGCGCACCTTGCCGCGGTCGTTCTTGGGCAGGGCGTCGATGAAGTGGACCTCCTTGGGCACCCGGTACTCGGGCAGGCCGGCCCGGCAGTGCTCGGCGATCTCGTCCGCCGTCAGGCGCTCGCCGGAGCGGCCGACCACGTAGCAGACGACCTCCTCGCCGTAGATCGGGTCGGGCACGCCGACGGCGGCGGCCTCGTGCACCTTGGGATGGCGCAGCAGCACGTTGTCGATCTCGGCCGGCGCGATGTTGACGCCGCCCCGGATGATCAGGTCCTTGAGGCGTCCGGTCACGGTGACGAACCCGTCCTCGTCCATCACCGCGAGGTCGCCGAGATGGATGCGCCGGCCCCTGAGGTCCTCGCGTTCCCCGTCGACCGACATCGAGGCGACCACGCATTGCGGCCCGCCGAGCGTGACCTCGCCCTCCACCCCGGGCGGGCAGCGATTGCCGTCCTCGTCGACGAGGAGGAATTCCTGGTGCTTGGCGGGCGGCCCGACGGTTCCCTTGCGGTTGTAATAGTGCCGGTTGCCGCACACCCAGCCGCCTTCCGAGCAGCCGTAGAACTGGAGCAGCTTAATGCCGTAGCGGTCCTCGAACTGCTGCCAGCGCTCGGGCGCGAGCGGCGCCGTGCTGGAGCTCATGAAGCGGAGCGAGGCGATCTCCCCGCGGTCGATCTCCACCGGATCGTCGAGCAGCATGTTGATCACCGTCGGGATGCCGATCGAGAAGGTGATCCGGTTGTCCCTGATCCAGTCGAAGAACCGGCCGTGCGAGAAGCGCCGCGCGAAGTGCAGCGTGCAGCCGGTCTGCATCCACGGCAGCAGGCTCGCCCCCTGGGCGGAGTTCCAGCCGAAGGACCGGTATTCGAGCGTCCGGTCGTCCCCGGTCAGGCCGATCAGGTCGATGGTCGACAGCCCGAACAGCCAGTGCCCCATCATGTCGCAGACGAAGAGCTTGGGCGTGTCGGTGGTGCCGGAGGTGCAATAGATGCTGCCGATGTCGTCGGCCGCGTTGTCGAAATCGAGCTCGGGCGCGGCCGGCACCGACGCGAGCCGGGCGAAAAACTCGTCCGCGTCCGCGTCGCCCGGCGCGTCCTTGTCCCAGCGCGCGAAACGGACGATTTCGCCGCCGACGCCGTCGGTCATGCGCGGCCCGCCCATCGCCTCGTGCCACAGCGTCAGCCTGGGCTCGATCCCGCGCAGGATCGGGGCGATGTAGGCGACGTTCATCTCGACGTTGATCGGGCAGATCGTCGCGCCGGCCCGCCAGATCCCCATCCAGAGGATCAGCTTCTCCAGGCGCTCGTCCGACAGGACCGCGACATGGTCGCCCCGACCGATCCCCCGCCGGTGGAGGAAGTTGGCGATGCGGTTCGCCTCGGTATGCAGCTCGCCCCAGGTGATCGCGCTTTCCTGGTCGAGATCGACCAGCGCGACCCGGTCCGGATCGCGTGCCTTGTAGGCGTCGAGCAGCGCCCTCACCGAGGTGAAGGGAATCGCCAGATCGTGCTTCGCGCCCGGTTCCGTCCCGCCAGCGCGCTGCGTCATGCCGGATACCTCGCCTTGCGAATTTCGGCGCGATAGTCGTCAGGCGTCCGGCAAGGGTCAAGCCGAGAAATGTGCGCTGTGGTGATTTTTGGCTGTCGCCGGTTCGATTTTGGCGGTTGAATATCGTCCGGCCCGCTTCCCCACCGGGCAGGATACGGGCTTCCGGGGCCTGACAAATACGATTACCGGAAGATTGTCTGGCGTGCGGGCGTGGCTTCCCCTCTGCCGTCGGGCGGCGGGATCGGGCAGGATTGTCGGGAGGCAGACGAGCGGTCAGCCGGTGTCGAGATACGGCACGGCGCCGACCAGGGAGCGCATGCGCTCGGGGCGGCCGGCGCGGGCCTGGGCGAGAGCCATCGCCATCATCACCGCCAGGGCGAGGCCGAGGCGGGTCTTCATCTTGGCGCGGCCTCGGATGTAGTGGGTCTCGAAGTTGAAGCTGTTGTCGAGGCGGCTGTTGATCCGCTCCATGGCCGAGCGGCGGTTGTAGCCGCGCCGCCATGACGGACTGCCCCAGGGCGTGGGGGTGAAGATGCGCCGGTCGTGGCTGTCGAGGTCGATGCGCAGGATGCGGCCATAGTCTCCGGGCTTGACCCCGCCGGCCCGGTGGCAGGCCCGGCTGCCGGCGCAGGCGAAGCCGAAGGCGGCTGCCGGGCAGCGGTATTTGAGCGTGCCGCAGCGGCCCCGATCAGCCTCGAACCCCTGAAACGCCATAGCGCGGACCTCGCCGGTCCCGGGACAGACGCAGGACACCCGGCCGCGCTCGTCGTGAACGATGACATCGGCGCGGTCGGGGAACAGCGGCCGCGTGATCGGCTGCGCCGGATCGTATCTCGGCTCCTGCTTCTCCACCCGCCACATCAGCCGTGTATCGATCAGCGGGCGGGCGGTCCACCGGTCCCACAGCCGCGCCTTCAGGCGGGCATCGTCGAGACCGCGGTCGGCGCTGAAGTCGGCGCAGCGCCCGGCGATCTCCGGCGCCCTTGCGAACAGCTCCTCCAGCATCCCGGACAGCACCTTGGGTTCCGAGGCCGAAGCGCGCGTCACCTCGAAGGCCACCGGAACCTCGTAATCGGTGTCGGCGATCAGGTGCAGCCCGTAGCCGAACCACGACTTCACCTTCTTCCACACCGCGCCGGTCCTGGCGTCCACCCCGCCCGTCTCGTGCTTGCCCCAGTCGGCGTCGGGGTCCGAGGTCTTGTCCTCGTCCTTGCCGACCCGGCCCGTCGAGTGGCTCGCGATCGCCTTGCCGTCGTAGCCGAGATGACGCCCGAAGTCCGGCAACGCGGCGAACAGCGCGGCGCGCAGGCTCTCGATCATGGCGGACACCAGCCCCTGCTCGTCCTCAAGCTGCACAACACGCCCCAGAAACCGCGAGAAGTTCCAGTGGCTCGGCGCCGTCGAACGAACCCGCGCCGGGCGCGTTACCGCATGCCCGTCGTGAAGCACCGTCACCGGCCCGCTCTGATACGGCAGAGGGTCGAACCCGCAGATCTCCAGCAACGCCGGGTTGCGCCCCAGCTCCCGCAACAGCGACTGCATCGAGGCGTGTTGCAACACCACCCCCGCGATCAGCGCCCGCCACATCGCCCGCACCGGGTAGTCGTTACGGCCCCGACCGCGACACACTTCAAGCGCCGTCACGATCTCCTCGTCGGGAAGCACCGCCAGAACCAGGCGCAGCCGTTCAAGGTCCGGCAGGACTTCGACATCGCGCCACGAAAAGGGTAGCTTCGCCGCCGTCGCCATCGCTGTTCTCCCGACCAGGGGTGGTGGTGGAACAAGGGCCCCAGGGCCCGATGGCGACACCTTCTATCTCATGCGCACGATCAGGGCGCGCGAGGCCGCCGCAGGAAAACCTCGCTGCCAAGACGCCGCGACCAGCGGCGTGGGGTGAAAATCGCCAAAACGACCGCCGCAGCGAAACTGAAACCCCGGATATCAACGACCACCACGGGGTATCAAAAATCTCGCACCTCCGTGAACGCCTTGTAAATCAACCCGTCCCCGACAGCGCAAACGCCTCAAGCCGGGGGCCAGGGTTCCGCCGGACAGGGCCGGGTGTTAGGTTCCCGGCCGGTTCATGCAGGGGGAGAGAGTCATGCGCGGTGTGGTGGTGCGCGATTTCGGGCCGCTCGATACGCACAGGCTGGAAGAGGTGGCGGACCCGGCGCCGGGCGCGGACGAGGTGCTGATCGACATCCACGCCATCGGACTCAACTACCCCGACACGCTGATGATGCAGGGCCGCTACCAGGTGAAGCCCGAGACCCCCTTCGTGCCAGGGCGCGACGCGGCGGGCACGGTCGCGACGGTGGGCGACAATGTGGGCCACGTGAAACCCGGCGACCGGGTGGCGTCCGTCTACACGTTCGGCGCATACGCCGAGCGGCGCGTGGTGCCGAAGGAACGGTGCTGGGCGTTGCCCGACAAGGTCGATTTCGTGACCGGCGCCGGGATGATGACGACCTATCTCACCTCCTATGTCGCGCTTGCCGTGCGTGCGCAGATTGCCGCGGGCGATACCGTCCTGGTCCTCGGCGCATCCGGCGGCGTGGGGCTCGCGGCAATCGAGATCGCCAAGGCCAAGGGCGCCACGGCCATCGCCGGCTCGACCTCGATGTCCCCGGAGCGGGTCGCGCTGATCGAGGCGCATGGCGCCGACCACGTGATCGACCTCTCGGGCGACAATGTGCGCGACGCGCTCCGCGAGCAGGTCTACGCGGTGACGGACAAGCGCGGGGTCGACATCGTGCTCGATCCGATCGGCGGCGATTTCTTCGACGCCGCGATCCGCGCGCTCGCGTTCTCCGGCCGCATCCTCGCCGTCGGGTTCGCGGCCGGGCGCATCCCGGAGGCGAAGGCGGGCTATTTCAACGTGCGCAACCTGACGATGATGGGCGTGGCGCTCGACCTCCATTTCCGCCACCGGCCGGATCTGATGGCCGATGCCGTCGCGGAAATCATGGCGATGTGCGAGCGCGGCGAGATCAACCCCCAGGTCACCGGCGTGCGCGCGCTGGAGGATTTCCAGTCGGTGATCCCGATGTTCCAGGAGCACGGGGTGAGGGGAAAGATGGTGCTGACGACGGGGCGCTGACCCGCGGGAGGACGAGATGGCGGTGGACAGGGAACGGCTCGAAGCCTGGGTGGAGGATTTCACCGAGGCCTTCAACCGCGAGAACATCGACGAGGTGATGGCCTATTTCGCCGACGACGCGATCTATGACGAGTTCCACGGCGGGCGCCATGTCGGCAAGGCAGCGATCCGCGCCGCTTTCGAGCCGCAATTCGCGGGCAAGTACGGCAGAATGCGCTTTCACACCGAGGACATGTTCCTCGACGTCGAGACCGGAAAGGCGATGATCAGCTGGCTTCTGACGCTGGAAAGCGGCGACCGCGCGGGCGGCTGGCGCGGGCTCGACCTCCTCCATTTCCGCGATGGCAAGCTGGTCGAGAAGCACACCTACGCCAAGACCGAACGTCCCCGGATCGACAAGAAGGAAGACTCCGAAGCGGTCCGCCGCGCGATCGAGAGAAGTTAGAGGTCGGTGCCCAGGTAGTACTGCTTGACGAGCTCGTTCTCGCGCAGCGCGTCGGCGCTTTCGCCGGCGAGCGCCATCTCTCCGTGGACGATGACGTAGCCGCGATCGGCGATCTTGATGGCCTGGTTGAAGTTCTGCTCGGCCATCAGGACGGTCAGCCCGTGCTCGTCCTTGAGCTCCTTGATCTTGGCGATCGTGCGGCTGACCAGGATCGGCGCAAGCCCAACCGAGGGCTCGTCGATCAGCAGCAGCCGGGGGGACGACATCAGGGCGCGGGCGATGGCGAGCATCTGCTGCTCGCCGCCGCTCATCGAGCCCGCGAGCTGGCGGCGGCGCTCGGCCAGCACCGGGAAGGCCTCGAAGCTGAAGGCGAGGTTGTCGGACAGCTTTGCCCGCGCCGCGTTGCGGAAGGCGCCGAGATGCAGGTTTTCCTCGACCGTGAGCCGCGGGAACAGCCGCCGCCCTTCCGGCACCATGCCGATCCCGCGCTCCACCACCTCGCGCGGGCCGAGCCCGACGAGGTCGATTTTCTCGCCGTCGATCTCGACCTCGATCCGCCCGGTCTCCGGCCGGACGATGCCCATGATGCATTTGAGCAGGGTCGACTTGCCGTTGCCGTTGGTGCCCAGGAGCGCCACGGTCTCGCTGTCACGCACGTTGAGCGAGACCCCGTGCAGCACACGCACCGTGCCGTAGCCGGCCTCCAGCCCCTCGACGTTCAGTTCAATCGCCAAGATACGCCCTTTCCACGGCGGGATCGGCGACCACGGTGTCGGGATCGCCGTCGGCGATCTTCTTTCCGGCATCCAGCACCACGATGCGCTGCGAGAACCGCATCACCGCGCGCATGATGTGCTCGATCATGATGATGGTCACCCCGTCCTCGTTGAGGCGAAAGAGGATCTCGAGAAGCTCGTCGACCTCGGCCGAGGACAGGCCGGCCATCGCCTCATCGGAGATCAGCAGTTGCGGCCGGGCGGCGAGCGCGCGGGCGAGTTCGAGCTTGCGCATCTCGATCTGGGTGAGCCCGGCCGAGATCGCGTCGGCGCGCGGGCCCAGCCCCATCGACTGAAGGACCGCTTCGGCCCGGTCGTCCCGTTCCGCGCCGGCAGCCCCGGTCGCGTATTCGATGGTGATGGCGAGGTTCTCCCGCACCGTCTGGCTGCGGAACGGGCGCGGGATCTGGAAGCTCCGGACGATGCCGAGCCTGGTGCGCCGGTGCGGTTTGCTCCTGCCGAGGTCGCGGCCGCGGAAGCGGACCGTCCCGGTATAGTTGCCGAGCGCCCCGGAGATGCAGTTGATCATCGTCGTCTTGCCGGAGCCGTTCGGCCCGATCAGCCCGAGCCGCTCGCCCTCATAAACCTCGGCATCGACGGAATCGAGGGCGACGAAGCCGCCGAAGCGCATCGTCAGGTCGCGGACCTCGAGGATGGTCTCGCCCGTCATCGCCCGCGCCCGAAATACTTGCGCACCAGGCCGACGATGCCCTCCGGCGCGAGGGTGACGAACAGCACCAGCACGAGGCCCACGATCAGCAGGTTGAGCTCGGACGAGATGGTGACGTTGGCGATCTGCTGCGCGGTCCCGAGCAGCAGCGCGCCGATCACCGGACCGGCCCACATCGTCGTCCCGCCGATCATCGGCATGGCGATCGCGTTGACCGCGTAGGCGAGGTTGAAGGCCGACGCGGGCTCGACGAAGCCGACATAGAGCGGGAACGGCGCGCCGGCGATGCCCATCAGGAAACCGGACAGGGTGGTGGCGATGAGCTTGAGCCGGAGCGTCGGGATGCCGGCGCATTCGGCGGCGATCTCGTCGTCGCGGATCGCGTGCAGGCCGCGCCCGAACTTGGCGCGCTCGATCCAGCGCGCCGCCGCCACCGCGAACACGGCGAGCACCAGCATCACGAAGGTCAGGTATTTCACGTAGTCGCCGAAGGGCTCGAGCTCGCGCGGGCGGATGACATAGGCGCCCGTCGCGCCGCCGACATAGTCCCAGTTGACCATCAGCGTCTCGAGAACGACGGCCAGCGCCAGCGTGCCGATGGCGAAATAGACCCCGCGCAGCCTGAGCGTCAGATAGCCCATACCGAGACCCATCAGCCCGCAGACGATGCCCGAGACCGGGATCATCACCAGCAGCGGCGCCTTGATCAGGTTGTACATCACGATCGCGGTATAGGCGCCGATGGCGAAGAACCCGGCGCTGCCGAAGTTCACGTAGCCCATATAGCCGCCCATGATGTTCCACGCGGTGGCCAGCACCACGTATTGCAGCACCACGTAGGCGGCGAAGAACCAGAAGCTGTTGGCGATGATATCGGTCATCGCGAGCAGCAGCCCGATGGCAATCACCGCCCCGGCGCCGATCCAGAAGCGCGTCATACCCCCCACGGGTCAGCGCCCGAACAGGCCCTGCGGGCGCACCGCAAGGGCGATCAGGAGGACGGTGAAAGCGACGGCGGGCGCCCAGGACGGCCCGTAGAAGGTCGACACCAGGCTCTCGGCGACGCCGAGGATCAGCGCCGCCACCAGGGTTCCGGATATCGAGCCGAGCCCGCCCAGCACGACGATGGCGAAGACCTGGCCGATATAGAGCCGCCCGACCGAGGGCTCGATCGGGATGATGATGATCAGAAGCGCGCCGGCGATCGCCGCGGTGCCGATGCCGAGGCCGAAGCCGACCTGCTTGACCCGCACCGGGTCGGCGGCCATCAGCTCGAGCGCCAGGCGGTCCTGGGAGACGGCGAGGATGGCCCGGCCGGTGAAGGTGCGCGCGAGATAGGTGTAGACGGCGGCGAACATGATCACCGAGACCATGCAGGGCACGAACATCCGGGTCGGGATGCCGATCGCCCCGATCTCCCAGTTGCCGCCGATATAGGGCGCCTGGACCGAGCGGAAGTCGACGCCGTAGACCATGATCAGCACGACCTCGACGATGAACATCACGCCGAAGAAAAAGGCGAGGCCGCGCAGCGCCTCGTCGTCCCGTCGTTCGAAGGCCTCGTAGTAGAAGCGGTAAACCCCGACCCCGATCGCGTAGAAGAAAGGCGCGGCGACCAGGCCGGTGAGGATGGGATCGAACCCCCACCACTCGTTGCCCATATAGGCGATATAGGCGCCGAGGATGACGAAGGCGGGATGGGCGATGTTGACGATGTCGAGCTGGCCGAAGGTGATCGACAGCCCGAGGCTGACCGCCGCGTAAAAGCCCCCGAGGAGCACGCCCGCGACGAGCGCGTTCCACAACAGATCGAACGTGAACACGTGAGGTCCGGCCCCCCTCCGCCGCGGAAATCGGCGTCGCGGCCGCGGCGGACGTCAGCGCCCGCCGCGGCCGTTCGGCTCTACCTGGCTTCGGTGTAGGGGTAGCGGATCTTCCCCGAAGCCCATTCCTTCGGATAAAGGACGACCCGCGTTCCGGCCTTCGAGAAGGTCTCGAGCTTGTTGTCCTTGATATCCTGGTACTGGACCATCAGCGTCCGGGTCTTGGCCCATTCGCCGTTCGGCGCGAACTTCACCTTGCCGACCACGGTGTCGTAGGTGGTCTTGCGCATGTGCTCGGCGAGCTTGCCGTGGTCGATGCTGTTGGTCGCCTTCACCGCCTGGCCGAGAACCTCCAGATAGGCGTACGCGTAGGTCGGCAGGTAGTAGCCGAGCGGGTCGACGCCCTTGCCCTTGGCCTCCGCCTGGTACTTCTTGAGGAACGCCTCGACGCCCTTGAAGTTCAGCGTCGGCTCCGGCACCCAGAAGTCGTAGTTGACGATGCCGTTAAGCTTCGGCCCCAGCGCCGTCATGATGGTCGCGTATTGCAGCCCCACCATGCCGCCGCCGAACAGCTTGGTCTTCAGCCCGAGCTCGGTCGCCGCCTTGACCATGCCCACCGAATCCGGCGGGTAGGCGCCGACATAGACCACGTCCGGGTTGCGTGCCTGGATGGCGCGGACGATCGGCGTGAAATCGGCGGTCTTGGGGTGGTAGCTGCCGTCATAGACGATCTTGAGCCCGTAATTCTTGGCGTGGATGCGCGCGCCCTTGACCGCGTTCTTGGCGAACTCGGCATCGGCGCCGACCAGCGCGATCGTCTTCGGCTTCGGATCCTGCTCCATCGCCAGCTCGAAGAAGCCGCGCGACCAGTCGGTGATCGGCTTCGGCCCCGCGGGCAGGATCTGGAAGTAGCGGTCGTAGTTGAACTTGTCGTTCACCGCGAGCCCGAACAGCGCGATGAAGGTCAGGTTGCGCTGCATCATGATCGGCATCGCCGGCGCGATCAGATTGGTGCCGTAGCCGGAGACCACGAGGTCGACCTTGTCGACGTCGAGCAGCTTGGTGTAGATGCCGGGCACCGTCGCCGGGTTGGTCTGGTCGTCGTAATAGATCAGCTTGACCTGACGGCCGAGCAGCCCGCCGGCGGCGTTGGTGTCCTTCTCCCAGATCTGCATCGCGATCAGGGCCGACTTGCCGGCGCCGGCGAGACCGCCGGTGAGCGCCATCGAGAACCCGATCTTGATCGGCTCGGCGGCCTTGGCCGGCGTGGCGGCGATCAGCGCGGCCGCCCCGAGAGCGGCGACGCCGGCCAGCAGCCCGCGCTTGTTCAATGAGATCATCCTGTGCCTCCCGTTTGGACCCTTGGTCGCCACGATATTAGGCGGCAACCGGGCGGGCGACAAGCGGAGGGAACGGCGGGAGGATGGCGCGCCCGGCACGATTCGAACGTGCGACTTCTGGCTTCGGAGGCCAGCGCTCTATCCACTGAGCTACGGGCGCCGCGCGGGATATCCTCGGGGACGGGCGACCATAGCGGGAACCGGGCCGGGAAGCAATTTCGGGCGGGGTGTCCGTCGTTCGGCTAGACTCGGGGACCGGCGCAGGACCGAAGGAGGGAAGGATGGCGTTGCGGGAAGGGCGCATTCCGGTAAGCCACATCGGAAGTCTGGTGAGGCCGCCGGCGCTGATCGGGTTCCTGGAAAAGGAGCAGCGGGGCGAGTCGTACGACCCGGACGCCTTCGATGCCTGTCTGACCGAGTCCGTCGCCGAGGCGGTGCGGCTCCAGGCCGAGGCGGGGATCGACATCGTGAGCGACGGCGAGTACGGCAAGTCGATCAACTGGGCGTTCTATGTCCAGAACCGCCTGAACGGCGTCGAACGCCAGCCGATGACGCCGGAAGAAGCCGCCGACCCGATGAGCCATTCCATCGGCGGGCGCGACCGCGAGGCGTTCCCCGAGTTCTACGGCGAATACGACGGAAGGGTGCTGGCCAACGCGCTGGCGCCCATGCGGCCGGTGGTGACGGGTCCGATCTCCTACGGCGGCCACGCCGAGCTGCAACGCGACATCGCCAACCTGAAATCCGCTCTGGCGGCGACGGGCGGCGTCGAGGGTTTCCTGCCAGTGGTGGCGCCGGCGAGCGCGCTTCCCAACGCGCGGGACGACCATTACGGCGACGAGGAGAGCCTCCTGTTCGCGCTCGCCGACGCGCTGCATGAGGAATACGCGGCCATCGTCGATGCCGGGCTCCATCTGCAGATCGACGACGCCTTCCTGCCCTTCATGTACGAGAGGCTGGTGCCGCCGATGACGCTCGCGGAATACCGCGGCTGGGCGGAACTCCGCATCGCCGCCCTCAACCGCGCGCTCGAAGGGCTGCCGCTGGACCGCACCCGCTATCACATCTGCTGGGGAAGCTGGAACGGCCCGCACATGTTCGACGTGCCGATGAAGGACATCGTCGACATCGTGCTCAAGGTCAACGCCGGCACCTACGCCTTCGAGGCGGCCAACCCGCGCCACGAGCACGAATGGCAGGTCTGGAAGACGGCTAGGCCCGCCGAGGGCAGGCGGCTGATGCCGGGCCTGATCGCCCACTCGACCAACGTGGTCGAGCACCCGGAGCTGGTCGCCGAGCGGCTGCTGCGCTACGCCGATCTCGTCGGCGGGGAGAACGTGATGGCCGGGACCGATTGCGGCTTCTGCCAGAGCCCGCTCGCCGGGCGGGTCCACCGCAGCATCATGTGGGCCAAGCTCAAGGCGCTGTCCGAGGGCGCGGCCATCGCATCGGCCCGGCTCCGGGGCTGACGGGCAACCGCGCCCCTGGCCGTTGATCGCGGGCGCGGTTGGGCTATCATCCGGCGCCTCTCGCCAAGGAACGCGTCCGCCAATGCCTGAGCCGATCGAACCCCCGGAGATCGTCGAGGTCGAGACCGTCGATATCGCCTGCGACGGCGGCGGTCCGCTGGGCCACCCGAAGGTGTTCCTCAGCCTCGCCAACGGCGGGCGGGTCGAATGCCCCTATTGCGACCGGATGTTCGTGCTCAGACCGGCGGACGGCTGATCCGCCGCGCCGCCCGCCTCAGAGGGCGGAGCGGATCCATTCGATGATCTTGGACTTGGGCAGGGCGCCCACCTTGGTCGCGGCGAGCTCTCCCTCCTTGAAGATCATCAGGGTCGGGATGCCGCGCACGCCGAATTTCGACGGCGTCATCGGGTTGTCGTCGATATTGATCTTGGCGACCGTGAGCTCGGCGCCCATCTCGTCGGAAATCTCCTCGAGATAAGGCCCGATCTGCTTGCACGGGCCGCACCATTCGGCCCAGAAATCGACCACCACCGGTCCCTCGGCCTGGAGGACGTCGGTGTCGAAAGAATCGTCTGAAACCGCCTTGGTCGCCATCGAAAACTCCCCACTACGCCGGATTTCCCGCTCCTCCTTAAGTAAGCGGCACCGGTTGACCGGTCAAGACAGAGCGCTGTGGAGAAGTCCGTCGGGGACCGCCATCGCCACCGGTCCGACGGTCCAGACCAGGGTGCATTCGATCCGCCTGCCGGGGTAGATCTCCGCCAGCAGGGCGCGGTACGCGGCGATCTGGCGCAGGTATTGCGGCCGGATCGCTTCCGGAGCGGCGGGGGGATCGCGGTCGGTCTTGAACTCGACCAGCCGCACTGCATCCTCCTCGACGGCAAGGCGGTCGATCCACCCGGAATAGGCTTGCCCGCCGATGCGGCCGACGACGGGGACCTCCGCCATCGATCCCGGCGCGAAGAAGGCAGCGACGGCGGGATCCGCGAGCAGCGCCACGACCTCGTCGGCGATCTCCCGCCGCTCGCCGGCGGGGAGCGCCAGCACCGGTCGGGCCAGATGGGCCTCGACGGCCGGCCGCAGATCGCCGGTCGGCGGCGCGGGTATGCGCCGCAGGATGTCGTGCACGATGCGCCCACGGCGGAAGACGAGCTCCCCCCCGGGCGAACGGACCGGCGTTCCGTCCTCGTCGAGGCGGGACGGGCTGCGGGCCGGCCGTGCGGGCGCCTCCGCGGGGGCCGGGCGCCGCGCCCAGGCGGGTAGTGGCTCGGCCGCCGGCGCTTCCCCGTCCGCTTCGCGCGCCCGGTCTGGCGGTCCGGTCTGGGGGTCTTCGAGGACCAGCCCCGGCCCGCTCACTGCCACGCCCTCTTCCGGCGCTTCGAGGGTTATTTCATGAGCCTCCGCTATCGGTCGCAGGGCGCGCTCGACCATTGCGTACCAGCAATCGTCCGGCACGGATTTCCGGCTTGTGTAACCGGCGACGTAGAGCCGGTCCTCGGCCCGGGTCATCGCGACATAGAGCAGCCGGCGGTACTCCTCCCCGCCCCGCTCGCGCTCCTCGGCGGCGAGGGTGTCGGACACCGCGTCGCGCGCATCCTGCCGGCGCTTCCACACCAGTATCGGGGGCTCGGTCTCCGACCACAGAACGGGCTCCCGCTCGGTCGGCGCCTGCATCCTGTCGGCGAGGATGACCACCGGCGCCTGCAGCCCCTTGGCCCCGTGCACCGTCAGCACCCTCACCTCGTCCCGCGCGGACTGTTCGAGATCGCGCTTGACCTCGGCCGGGGCGCCGCGGAACCAGGAAACGAAGCCCTGCAGCGAAGGCGTGTGCTCGCGCTCGTAGTCGAGGGCGAGCGCGAGGAACTCGTCGATCGGATCCTCGGCGTCGGGACCGAGACGGGCGACGATCCTCTCGCGCCCGCCCATGGGACCCAGGATGCGGCTGAAGAACTCGTAAGGCGGGACGAAATCCGCCATCGCGAGCACGTCTTCGAGCGCCGTCCGCGCGCGCTCGTAGCGCGGATCGCCGCGCCGGCGGGCAAGCGCGGCGGCGAGGGTCGTCTCGCCGCGCCCGTGCGCGAGGCCGAACAGTGCCGCCTCGTCGAGCCCGGCCAGGGGTCCCTTGAGGACGGCGGCGACGGTGAGATCGTCCTCGATCGCGAGCGCCGCCTCGGCGAGCGCCAGCAGGTCCATCACGGCGAGCTGGGTCGACAGCACCAGCCGGTCGATCCCGGCGACGCCGACCGATCGCTGCTTCAGCGCGCGGACGAGGTGATCGACGAACTCGCTCCGGTGACGCACCAGCACCATGATGTCGCTCGCGGTCATCGCCCGGTCCCGGCTTTCCAGCCGTTCGCCCGACGAAATCCAGCCGTCTATCTCCTCCGCGATCGCCTCGGCGAGGCGGTAAGCCGCGGTCTGGTGGGTGAACGGCCTGGCGACCGGCTGCCAGGGATTGGCATCCTCGGACTCGCTCGGCCGGGCCGGCGGCCACAGCGTCACCAGCCCGGCCTGCCCCGTCCGGCCGACCGCGTGGACCACCGGCCTCTCCCCCAGCCCGCGCCGCGCGTCGCCGTCGGCGAACACGGCGTCCACGGCGCGGAGCACCGCCCGGGTCGAGCGGAAGGAATGGCCGAGCTCGACGCCCTCCCAGGCGGCGCCGGACTCCTCGACGCGGGCGCGAAACGTCTCGCGCGTGTCGGAGAACGCGCCCGCCTCGACGCCCTGGAAGCTGTAGATCGACTGCTTCGGGTCGCCCACGGCGAAGACGGTTCGGCCCCCCTCCCGCGCGCTCTCGCCGGCGAAGAAATCGGCGGCCAGCGCGCGGACCACCGCCCACTGCCGGGGGTTGGTGTCCTGCGCCTCGTCGATCAGCACATGGTCGATCCCGCCGTCGAGCTTGTAAAGCACCCAGAGCGCGGCCGCCTCGTCCTCGACCAGCCTTCGCACGCCCGCGATCAGGTCGTCGTAGTCGAGCCGCCCCTGGCGCGCCTTCTCGTCGCGGTAGGCGGACAGCAGCTTTGCGCCGATCCGGGCGAGCGCCGCGCTCTCGGCGGCGGTCGCCGCGGCAAGCAGGCGCTCGCGGACCGCCCGGACGCGGAGCGCCTCCGCCTGCCAGGCTTCGACGGCCCCGGGCGCGGACGCCGCCACGGTCTTCGTGGGGAGGGTTTTCCGGATATCCCCCTTCTGCGTCAGGAAAGCCCGCGCGTAACCGGCGAAGGTGTCGGGCGTCGGGAGAGGCGCTTCGAGCCAGGCGGCGATCGCCTCTCCGGCTTCGACGTCGGTCTTCAGCCCCCGACACAACGCTTCCGCCGCCCGCTCCAGCCCCTCGCGGTCGAAGGCGCCCTCCGCGCTGGCGGCGGCGAGGATCGTTTCCCCGGTCTCTCCGGGATCGAGGCCGAAATGACGATGGGTCGCCGCCTCGACGTTCGGAAACGCCCTCTCGGCCAGGACCGCAACCTTGTCGCGCCCGCTCGCGAGCGCGGCCATCAGGCTGTCGAACACGCTCTCCCCGCCGCGCGCGGCGACGGTGACGAACGCCCGGGCGAGCGGGGAGTCGGGATCGCGCCCCGCCTCGGCGATCACGGCGTCGCGTGCGCGGCGCAGGGTTTCCCCCTCGGTCCGCTCGTCCATCACGCTGAAATGCGGATTGATGCGGGCCTCGAGCGGGAAGCGGCCGAGCACGGACTGGCAGAAGGCGTGGATGGTCTGGATCTTCATCCCGCCCGGCGCGTCGAGCACCTGAAGGAACAGCGCGCGCGCGCGCGCCACGGTATCGGCGTCGGGCGGCCTCTCGAGAAGCGCGGCGAGCGTGCCTTCCAGCGCGTCGTGGGGCATCGCCGACCAGGCCCCGAGCGCGTCGAATATGCGGTTCGCCATCTCGGCCGCCGCCGCCCGGGTGAAGGTCAGCGCGAGGATCCGCTCGGGCGGCGTGCCGGCAAGCAGGAGCCGCAGCACCCGGTCGGCGAGCACCTTGGTCTTGCCGGTCCCGGCGGACGCATCGACCCAGGCCGAAACCGCCGGCCGCGACGCGACGATTTGGCCGTCGGGGACGCTCACCACCGCCGCCTCGCGGCCCGGCCGGGAGCGTATTCGGCAAGCCTTTCGAGATGCTCGTAGTCGCTGAAGGCCGGCGCGCGGTCCGCGTGCGGCTGGGGAATGTAGGGGATCTCCGGATCGTCGAATTGCCCGATCAGCCGTTCGAGACCGGCGCGGATGGCCGCCGGATCGGCCTCGACCGGCGCCTCTTCGCCGGGGGGATCGCCGCCGGAAAGCCGCCAGTAGACGAGGCCGGGATCGGGCGCGGGGCCGATCCCCTCGAAGCCGCCGGCGGCCAGGATCGCCGCTTCGAGCGGCAATTGCGGCGCGACCCCCGCCGCAACGTCTTTCTTGGAAGGAACGGCGCCCGTCTTGTAGTCGACGATCTCGGCGCGGCCGTCGACCGTCACGTCGATCCGGTCGGCCCGCGCGGTAAGGGTGAAGGGGCCGGCGGGGGCCTCGAATTCGATCCGGCCGGTCAGCTCGGTCGCGGTCTTCGCGATCCCGGCCCGGCGTCCGCGCTCGTGCTCGACGAACCAGCGGGCCACGCGTTCGAAGCGCGGCCACCAGAAGGCCCGCACGCCGGGACGTTCGCCCATCCGGCCGAGCGCCGCCTCTCCGATCGCCATCAGTTTCCCGTAACCGTCCTCCGGCAGCGCGTCCGGGAACGCGCGGAGAAACGCATCGAGCGCGTCGTGGACGAACCGGCCGCGCTCGGCCCCCCCGGGATCGGCGTCGATCGGATCCAGCGCCTTCAGGCCCAGCACGTGACGCGCGTAAATCGCGTAGGGATCGCGGATCAGCGTCTCGACCTGCGTGACCGACAGCCGGCGCGGACGGGCGGCGACGGGCGGGACCGGCGCGGGCGCCTGGATCTGCTGCTGCGCTTCCGGCCGGTCGAGCGCCGCCTGCCAGCCGGTCCAGCGCGCCGCGCCGCGGGCGAGCCCGGCCGCCTCTCCGCCGAGCGCGTTGTCGAGCCGGAGCAGCCAGCGCGAGGGGACGGTGGGCGTGCCCGCGACCCGGACGGCGCGGGTCAGGAAAACCTCGGGCGCGCAGAAGAGCTGCGAGAAATCGTGCGCCGAAAGCCCGATGCGGCGCTCGTGCGACGGCAGGCCGAAGGCGGCGCGCATCGGGCGACTCATCCACGGGTCCCCCGGCGGCTGGGCCGGCCACGTGCCCTCGTTGAGCCCGCCGAGGATCAGCCGGTCGGCGCCCTGGAGACGCGCCTCCAGCGCGCCCCAGATTTGCAACCGGGGATGACGGCCGTAGCGCGGCCGGACGACGCGGCCGCGCATCAACGTCTCCAGCAGGTCGGGCCAGCCGCGCCCGTCGACCGGAGCGAGCCCCCGCGCGGCGCCCTGGAGCTCGTCCATGAATTCCGCCGCCGTCGCGCCGTCCTCGCCCGCCCACAGGCGCTCGGCGGCGGCCAGCCGCTCGGCCGCTTCGATGTGGGCCCCGGCGAGGTCGGCGACCCCCGTCCTTCCGCGGCCGGCCATGAGATCGTCGAGCGGCGCCAGCGCATCGGCGACGCGGTCGAGCCAGTCGGCGAGGTCGCGGTCGTCCCCCAGCGCCCGCTTGAGCCCGTCCGCGCCGGGTTCGGGCCGGGGGCCCCGGAGCGCGGCGCGTTCGAGCCCGCGAACGCGGGCGCGGAAGGCGCCGGTCTCCATGCCGCAGGCGGCAAGCGGGTGCTTGAGGAGGGACAGGAGCGGAACCGGCGCCCACCGGTCGGCGAGCGCCCGGGCGAGCAGGAGAAGGAACGCGCCGGGCGGGGTGAGCGCCAGCGCGGCGCCGCCGGAATCGTCGATCTCCACGCCCCAGCGCCCGAGCTCGGCGGCAACCCGGCGGGCGAGACCGCGGTCGGGCGTGACCAGCGCCGCCGTCCTGTCCGGCGTCTCCAGCGTTTCGCGCAGCAGGAGCGCGACGGTCGCAGCCTCCTCCCGGGCGCCCGCACAGTCGATGCGGCAGACGCCCTCGACCGCGGCGGCCCGCGCGGCGGCGTCGAGCACGGGCGCCCCGGTGCCGGCGGGGCGCATCGCGGCGGCCAGGAGCCGGGTCCGCGCGGCGGCGGCGGGCGGCGGATCGGCGCCCGGCCAAAGCGCAACCTCCGAGGGCGCGATCCCGAGTCCGTCGAGAACGAGCTTGAGGCCGTACTGGGGATGGCTCGCGTCGAGCGCGTCCCAGATCGCCGGGTCCGGTTCGCGGTCGAGCCCGGGAAGGACGACCGCGCCCCCCGGGAGCCCCACCACTGCCGCCATGAGCGCGCGTGTCGCGGGCACGCTCCCAGTCGAGCCGGCGAGGATCGTCCTTCCCCCGGGCGGGTCGCGGCGCCAGGAGTCGATGCGCGCCCCGATCAGGCGGTTGCGCAGCTCGGCCGGGCCGACCGCGCCTTCCTCTTCGAGCACCGCGGGCCAGGCATCAGTGACGATGCGAAGGAAATCGAGCGTGGTCTGCCAGTGCGCCGACAATGTCTCGGGCACCAGATCGGCAAGCCTGTCGAAGCCCAACCCCTCGGTCTCCACCTGATCGAGCAGGCGCGCGAGCTCCGAGGCGAGTCCCGCGATGCGGGCGGGCTCATCCGCTCGGGACGCACCCTCGCGCGCGCGGATCAGCTCGGCAAGCAGGAGCTGGCGGCGGAGCGGCGGGATGGCGGGCGGCAGGTGGAGCGCCGCGGGCGCGGCATCGTCGGCTTCGAACGCCTCGTCGAGCCCGATATCGCCGATCGGCAGGATGGCGGGGAGCAGAAGCGCCGCGTCCGGACTCGCGCGCAGCATCGCCTCGGCGAGCGCCCGGCACGCCCGCCGGTTGGGCAGCAGCACCGTCGCCCGGGCGGCCTCGCCCTCTTCCGCCAGAATCCCGCGGGCCAGCGCGTCGAGAAACGGGACCCCGGCGGGGATCGTGAAGACGCGCGCCGGCCCGGGCCGCCCGCCCGTCATCCGACGTGGAAATCGTGCGCGCCGGGCCGGCCGAACAACCGGTCGTCGGCCGTCCTGAGCGCCGCCGGCGTGCCGACGTGGAACCACTCTCCGTCGTGCACGATGCCGAACAGCCGCTCGGCGCCCTGCGCCCGGTCGTAGAGCAGGTTGAGCGAGAACGCGCCGTCGGGCGCGCCTTCGAACAGGCGCGGGTGGAGGATCTGCACGCCGGTGAAGACATAGGGCGAAACGTCGCGGGCCGCGCGCCGGTGCAGCGCGCCGTCCGGATCCATGAAATAGTCGCCGCGCCCGTCGTAACCGTAGGCGCCGACGCAGCGGTGCATCAGCAGAAGCGCGTCCATCGCCGCATCGTCCCAGCCCCGGGCGAGCCGTTCCAGCGCCGGCGTCGGCCCGTCGAGCCAGACGATGTCGGCGTTGATCGCGAAAAACGGAGTATTGCCCAGCCGGTCGAGCGCGCGCGCCACGCCGCCGCCGGTGTCGAGCAGAACTTCCTCCCGGCTTACGCTCGTCCTGGGGCCGGGGCGCGCCGCGAGATGGGCGTCGATCCGTTCGCCGAGATAGTGGCTGTTGACCACCGCCTCGTCGATCCCGAAGGCCTCCAGCCGGTCGAGCGCGCGGTCCAGCATGGCCCGTCCGCCGACCTCGATCAGCGGCTTGGGCACGGTCTCCGTCAGCGGCCGCATGCGCTTGCCGAGACCGGCCGCCAGAACCATCGCGCGGCGCGGCCTCATGCCGCCGCCCTCGGACCGGGGACCGCGCGCGCGGCGGGGGGGACGGTCTCGTCCAGCCAGTCCCGGATCGGGCGCAGGGCGGGGTGCAGCACCGCCTTCTCCAGCAGGCGCCACACCCGCGCGATGTGACCGAGATAGGCGTCCTTTCCGTCGCGCCGCGAAAGCCGGGTGAAGATGCCGATCACCTTGCAGTGCCGCTGGGCGCCGAGCACCGCGCAGGAGCGGTCGAACGAAGCGGGGTCGAGATCGGGAAAGGCGGCGAGGTAACGATGCCGGAGCGCGCCGGCGAGCGCGGGCGGCACGTCCCGCCGCGCATCCTCGACCAGCGAGACGAAGTCGTAGCTCGCCGGCCCCGCCACCGCGTCCTGAAAGTCGATCAGCCCGCAGGCCGCCGGCCCCTCCCTCCCGTCGAGGCGCATCAGATTGTCGACGTGGAAATCGCGCAGCACCAGCGTTTGCGGCACGTCGCGCGCCCGGTCGAACGCCTCCCGCCAGCGCGCGCCGTAGGCGGACCGGCTGCCGGGGCGGACGGCGAGGCCGATGGCGGGGAGGTACCAGTCGAGGAAATAATCCGCCTCCGCCATCAGCAGATCGCCGGAATAGGCGGGCAGGCCCGGCGGGACGGCGGTCGCGGCGGGAAGGCGGTGGAGCGCGATCAGCGTGTCGACGGCAAGCTCGTAGAGCGCCGTCTCGTCCCCGCCGCGGGCGAGCAGCCGCGTGAAGGTGTCGTCGCCCAGATCCTCCATCAGCAGCAGCCCGGTTGCCGGATCCTCCGCCTCGATGCGCGGCGCGGCGAAGCCGAGCGAGAGCAGGTGGCGCGCGATGGCGGCATAGGGCTCGATCGGCTCGCGGTCGGGCGGGGCGTCCATCAGCACGGCGGTTTGCGGACCGCGGCGGACCCGGAGATAGCGGCGGAACGAGGCGTCGGCGGCCAGCGGCTCGACGGCGGCGGCGCTCCAGCCCGCGCCGGCGAGGAAGCGGTCGATCTCCCGCCTACGCGCGGAACCGGTCAAGCGACCCTCCGATGCGGTCCAGCCAATGCGGGCCAGCCTCGATTACCGCCTCGCGGGCATTTTCGCGTGCACCCTGAATCAGGGTGACGATCAGCGCGTCTCCCGGCATCAGCGGGCCCAGCCGGTCGGGCCATTCGACCAGCGAAATCCCGGCCGCGAAGGCGTCCTCGATCCCGAGCTCCAGCGCGTCCTCCGGCACGTCCACCCGGTAGAGGTCGAAATGATGGACGGTCGTCCCGCCGATCTCGTAGGGCTGGACGAGGGTGAAGGTCGGGCTCGGGACCTCGACCGGACCGGCACCCGCCGCTTCCGCCCGCGCGTTGACGAAGGCCCGCGCGAAGGTCGTCTTTCCCGCCCCGAGCACGCCGGCGAGCCCGATGGTGTCGCCGGGGCGCGCCATGCCGGCGACGACGCGGGCGAAGGCCCGGGTCGCGTCGAGGTCGGGGAGGACGAGGCGCACCATGGCGCATGTCGGGGGAGGCGCCGACATGGCCGCCGTTCTAGCCGCCGCCAATACGCCCGGCAAGCGCGCCGCCCGTCAGTAGCGGTAATACTCGGGCTTGAACGGCCCCCCTTGCCCGACGCCGAGATAGTCCGCCTGTTCGGGCGAGAGCGCGGTGAGCCGGACGCCGAGCTTTTCGAGATGGAGCGACGCGACCTTCTCGTCGAGCCGCTTGGGCAGGACATAGACTTCGTTGCCGTAATCGGCGTGGTTCTCCCACAGCTCGATCTGGGCCAGCACCTGGTTGGTGAAGGACGCGCTCATCACGAAGCTCGGATGGCCTGTCGCGCAGCCGAGATTCACCAGCCGGCCCTCCGCCAGCACGATCAGCCGCTTGCCGTCGGGAAACTCGACCTCGTCGACCTGCGGCTTGACGTTCTCCCACCTGTAGTTGCGGAGCGCGACGATCTGAATCTCGCTGTCGAAGTGGCCGATATTGCAGACGATGGCCCGGTCCTTCATCGCCCGCATGTGATCGATGGTGATCACGTCGATATTGCCGGTGCAGGTGACGAAGATGTCGCCCGAAGGCGCGGCCTCGTCCATCGTCACCACCTCGTAGCCTTCCATCGCCGCCTGGAGGGCGCAGATCGGGTCGATCTCGGTGACCATGACGCGCGCGCCCTGGTTGCGCAGCGAGGCCGCCGAGCCCTTGCCGACGTCGCCGAAGCCGCAGACCACGGCGATCTTGCCCGCGACCATCACGTCGGTCGCCCGCTTGATGCCGTCGACGAGGCTTTCGCGGCAACCGTAGAGATTGTCGAATTTCGACTTGGTGACGGAATCGTTGACGTTGATCGCGGGCACCTTGAGCGTCCCGTTCTGCGCCATCTCGTAGAGCCGGTGGACGCCGGTGGTGGTCTCCTCCGAGAGCCCGAGCACGTCGTCGAGCAGGGCGGGGAAGTTGTCGTGCATCACTTTGGTGAGGTCGCCGCCGTCGTCGAGAATGAGGTTGGGGCGCCACCCGCCGGGCCCTTCTATGGTCCGGTCGATCGCCCACCAGAACTCGTCCTCCGACATCCCCTTCCAGGCGAAGACGGGCACGCCCGCCGCGGCGATCGCGGCGGCGGCGTGGTCCTGGGTCGAGAAGATGTTGCAGGAGCTCCAGCGCACCGTCGCGCCGAGCGCGGTCAGGGTCTCGATCAGCACCGCGGTCTGGACCGTCATGTGGAGGCACCCCGCGATCCGCGCGCCTTCGAGCGGGCGCGAGGCGCCGAACTCGTCGCGGAGCGCCATCAGCCCCGGCATCTCGGTCTCGGCGATCGCGATCTCCTTCCGCCCCCAATCGGCGAGGGCGATGTCGGCGACCCTGAAGTCGTCTGCTGCGGTCATGCGCGTATCCCGGTGCTGTCGGTGGATGCCGGTATGGCGAGCGGCGCCATATAACAAGCGGGGGCGGGGGCGGGCAACCGGAGGAAATCGGCGTTTCTGCCGCAGCCCGTCGCCCAATCGGGCCGCGGGGGTGTAGAATGGCGGGACTGCGCCAGGAGGCCCCCGGACCATGCCCTACCGCGTCACACCCGCCGACATCGAGTCTTACGAAAGAGACGGCGCGGTTCTGCTGAAGGGCGTCGTCGGCCCGGAATGGCTGGACCGGGTCGCGGCCGCGATCGAGCGGGACATCGAGAACCCGGGCCCCTTCTTTCACAGCTACGACACCGAGGGGCGGGGCCGCTTCCACGGCAATTTGCGCATCTGGCAAACCGACCCCGATTTCCGTGCCTATTGTTTCGAGAGCGGCCTCGCGGAGCTCGCCGGCGGATTCTTCGGCGCGTCCAAGGTCAACCTGCTCTACGACCAGCTCTTCGTGAAGGAGCCGGGGACGGAACAGCCGACCCGCTGGCACAACGACCAGCCCTACTGGCCGGTGCGCGGCTGGCAGATCATGTCTTTCTGGCTGGCGCTCGACCCGACCACGGCGGAGAACGGGCGGCTCGAATTCGTCCGCGGTTCGCACCGGTGGGACCGCTGGTTCCAGCCGGAGGCGTTCGGCAAGACCGAGGTCAACACGTACGACGAAAATCCGGACTACGAGAAGATGCCGGATATCGACGCGGCGCGCGGCGATTACGACATCCTCGCCTGGGACATGGAACCGGGCGACGCGATCGCGTTCCACGCGCTGGCGGTGCACGGCGCCGGCGGCAATCTGCGCGACGACGTGCGCCGGCGCGGCTACACGGTGCGTTACACCGGCGACGACGCCCGCTTCGACCCCCGCCCGGGCACGGCGAAGGCGCTCTGGACCGACGATCTGAAGAGCGGCGACCCGATGGACTGCGACCTCTACCCGGTCGTCTGGCGGTGCGAGGCGGCGAGTGCCGCCTGAGCGAGAGCGCGTGACGGGCGGGCCGCCGTGCCGGTGTAGCGCTGAGCCGCGCAGGGGAGCGCGCACGGCATGACCGGGGATTCTTCGCCGCGCGGATCGGGGCTGCGCTACCAGGCTGACGACAGGATCCCTCCCGCGCTCGCCATCGGCCTCGGCGCGCAGCTCGCGGTTCTGATCGTGGCGGCCTCGATACTGATTCCGACGGTGATCATGCGGGCCGCCGGCGCGAGCGACGCCTACCTGTCATGGGCGGTGTTCGCCTCCGTGGCGGCGTGCGGCGTGGCCACGGCGCTGCAGGCGGTCCGTTACCGCCGGATCGGCTCGGGCCACGTGCTGATGTTGAACAGCTCGACGGCCTTCATCGCGCCCTGCATCGCGGCGGTCGAACGGGGCGGCGGTGCATTGCTCGCGACCCTGGTCGTCGTTTCGGCGCTGCTGCAATTCGTGCTGTCGGCGCGGATCGTCTGGTTTCGCCGCATCCTGACGCCGACCGTTTCGGCCACCGTGCTGATGCTGGTGCCGGTGAGCGCCATGCCCGCCGTCTTCGGCTTGCTGACCCACGTGCCGGAGGGAACGCCTGCATACGCCGCGCCGCTGTGCGCCGCCGTGACGGTGGCGGTCATCGCCGGCATCGCGCTCAAGTCGACACGGAGCCTGCGCCTCTGGGCGCCGGTTATCGGGGTCGTTATCGGCTCGGCGGTGGCGGGCATCGTCGGTCTCTACGACGTGGGCCGCGTCGTTGACGCCCCGTGGATCGGCGTTCCCGGCATCGCGTGGCCGGGCTTCGATCTCGACTTCGGACCCGCTTTCTGGTCGCTGCTTCCGGTATTCCTGCTGTTGACCCCGATCGTGACCCTGCGCACGATCGGCAGCTGCGTTGCCGTGCAGGCGGTATCGTGGCGCGAGCGGCGCGCCGTGGATTACCGGGCGGTGCAGGGCGCGGTGAACGTCGACGGGCTCAGCAACCTTCTCGCCGGTCTCGCCGGAACCGTGCCCAACAACAGCAATTCCGTCGGCGCATCGCTCACCGAGCTTACCGGCGTCGCGGCCCGCAGCATCGGGATCGCGGCCGGGGCGCTCTTCGTCATCCTCGCATTCCTGCCCAAGGCGCTCGCCGCCGTCCTGGCGATACCCGGCGCCGTCAGCGGCGGCTTTCTGACGGTGTTGCTGGCGCTGCTCTTCCTGGTCGGAATCAAGGTCCTGGTTCAGGACGGCCTCGATTACCGCAAGGGGCTGATCGCCGGCCTCGCCTTCTGGACGGGGATCGGCTTCCAGAGCGGCATGATATTCCCCGCGCAGGTGTCGGAATTCGCGGACGGCCTGTTCGCCAACGGCGTGGTCTCCGGCGGGCTCGCGGCCATCGTGATGACCCTGTTCACGGACCTGACCGGGCCGCGCCGCAGCCGGATGGAGGCGGAGCTCGACCCGGCCGCGCTCACGAGGATCAGGGAGTTCCTTCGCGCGTTCGCCGCGCGCAACGGCTGGGACGCCGGCATGGCGGACCGTCTCGACGCGGTCGGCGAGGAGGCCCTGCTGAGCCTTGTCCCGCCGGAGGAGGGCGAAGGGGAACCCGATCGCAAGCGCCGCCTGCAGCTGGTCGCCGCCCGGACCGAGGACGGCGCGGTTCTGGAGTTCGCGGTCGCTCCGCAAGAGGGGAACATCGAGGACAGGCTCGCTCTGCTCGGGGATCACGGCGACGAGACGCGGATCGAGCAGAAGGTCCCGCTGCGGCTGCTGCGGCACCTCGCGTCGTCGGTGCGCCATCAGCAATACCACGACGTGGATATCGTCACCGTTCGGGTCAACGCCCCGGCGGCGACCGGGCCGGCGTAAAGGGGGCGCGTCCGGGACCGCGCTCGCCCGAAACCCGGAGCGGCGGCATGAACCGGCGCAACGGATCGCCGAGAACGGATCCGGCATGCTGCCGGCCGGCGTCGGCCCTACCGTCCCTCCGGCGCGGATCGTATGCTCGACCGATGCAGGCAACGCTCAAGGCCGCCTCTTCCCTGTCGCGCCGCTTCCACGAAACGTAAGCGGTAGCCGCGCCCCATACTTTCGCGGGCTGTGTTTCCCGGTCTGACTCTCTTCCCTGGCGGCGGCTTTGGAGGAGGGATGACGATGACGGAGTTTTCGACGGCGGCGGGTTCTGTCGGTTCTGGTGCCGGGGCGGCTGGATCGCCGGTTTCGGGGGATGCCGGCGCGGCCGCTGCGCCGCGCGGCTGGACCGAGGCGGAGCGGGCGCGGGCTGTGGCGGAGAGCGAGCGGCCGGGCGTGACGATTGCGGCGGTGGCGCGCCGTCACGGCATCGACGAGAGCACGCTGCGCGGCTGGCGGCGCCAGGCGCTGTATACGGTTGCCAGGGCGGGTTCCGGCAGCGTCGGGCGGTGGACCGAGGCCGAGAAGGCCCGTGCTGTGGCGGAGAGCGAGCGGCCCGGCGTGACGATTGCGGCGGTGGCGCGCGGCCTCGGCGTCAGCAAGAGCACGGTAGGGCGCTGGCGCAAGCGTGCGCGGAGCGGCGTTTCGGCGGCGTCGGGCGGGACCCCGCCGGCTTTCGTTCCGGTGACGGTCGAGGATGCGCCGGCGGACCGGCCGGTGACGATTGCCGCGAACGGCGTTGTCGTAAGCCTTCCCGGAGACAGTTCGGCGGAGCGGATCGTGTCGATCGCGGCGGGTCTGGGGCGGGCGTCATGACGATCCCCGGCGCCTCGCCGCGGATCGTCCTGGCGACGCGGCCTGTGGACTTTCGCCGCGGCCACGACGCGCTCGCGGCGACGGCGGCGGTGGAGCTCGGCCTGGACATCTATTCCGGGGTGATCGTGATCTTCCGCTCGAAGCGCGGCGACTGGCTGAAGCTGATCCACTGGGACGGGACCGGGCTGGTTCTGACCTACAAGCGGCTCGAGGAGGGGCGCTTCGCGTGGCCCCGGATCGAGGACGGGGTTCTGCGTCTCAGCCGGGGCCAGTTCGAGGCGTTGTTCGAGGGGCTGGATTGGCGCCGGGTGCGTGCGCCTCGGGTTCGCCGTCCGTTGGCGGCGGCGTGAGCGGGCCGGATTATTGTCTGGCGCGGGGGCGGCGATTCGGCCCATATCGCGGCGATGACGAGCACCGCCCCGATCGCCCCCGTCCCCGAGGCCGCCGCGTCGCCGGCGGTGGTTTCCGAGGCGCTGGCGGCTCTGGAGCGGCGTCTGGAGGAAGAGCGGTCGGCGCGGTGCGATGCGGAGGCGCTGGCGGCGCGTCTTGAGGCGGAGAAGGCGGAGATCGCCGAGCAGAACCGCCGCCTCGAACATCTCAACGACGAGCTTCGCAAGCTTCTGTTCGGCAGGAAGTCGGAGAAGCTGGGCGCGGACGACCGCCAGCTGTCGTTCGACGATCTCGGGACGGCGGTGTCGGAAGCCGGCGGCGATCCGGCGGCGGACGCGCCGGCCGGGGAGGCCGCGCCGCGCCGGCGGCGGCGCGCGGGGCGCCCGGCGGTCCGCTTCCCGGCCCATATCGAGCGCCGGGTGGAGGTGATCGAGCCGGCCAGCCGGCTGTGCCCGTGCGGCTGCGGCGCGATGGCGAAGATCGGCGAGGACCGCAGCGAGCGTCTCGACATCGTGCCGGCGCGGTTCGTGGTGATCGAGACGGTCCGGCCGCGCTACGCCTGCAACCGGTGCAAGGGCGCCGGGGTTGTGCAGGCACCGGCGCCGGCGTCGCTGATCGAGGGCGGGCTGCCGACCGAGGGGCTTGTGGCGCATGTGCTGGTCTCGAAGTATTGCGATCACCGTGTGTCCTGAAGCACCGCCATGAAAGGAGGTGCGCAACTGCAAGAGAGATGAGGGTAGGCCCCTCGGGGTCGACGATCAGGCGTCGGTCTCAAACCACCACGAGCTGCTGTCGTAAAGAGCGATGGTGGTGAGCGTCGTGGAAACGGCGGGACGACGATCTCGTCAGGTGAGGTCCGGGGAGACGAGCGAAAGCGAACCGCCGATGAACTGCCGAAAGCGTATGGTCGATGTCAGAACCGGGGGTGGTGGTCACTCCGGGACAAGCATGGGCGGAGTCCTGGAGTCCGGCCCACGCGGCATCCGGCTCGAAGGCGGCGTGAACCCGGAACAGGCTTTCTTGCGGAACAGGAGAACCTGTCGTCCCGATGCCAAGGGAGACGGCCAACCGGGCAGCCCCCGGAAGGCTCAGAGTACCGATGCGGGGCACAGGGGCAGAACAGCCCGTAGTAGGGATGAAGGCGCTGTAATGGCGCTGGACCGAAGGGGCTGTGGTGTTCAGCCGCTGCCGTCGGCCAACTGGTGACAGGAGGAGCCGGATGACAGGGGCAAAGCCGTTCCCGATAGCAAAGAGGGAAGTCTGGGAAGCCTTCAAGCATGTGAAGGCAAACCGGGGAGCGGCTGGAGTAGATGGGCAGACGGTCGAGAGTCTGGAGGAACGGCTTGGTCCGGAACTCTACAAGCTCTGGAATCGCATGTCCTCAGGCAGCTATATGCCGCCTCCGGTTCGCAGGGTGAACATCCCCAAGGAGGGCGGCGGGAAGCGCCCGTTGGGCATACCGACGGTCACGGACCGCATCGCTCAGGAGGTTGTTCGCCGACATCTGGAGCCCTTGTTGGAACCGATTTTCCATGAGGACTCATACGGATATCGGCCGAAGCGATCCGCCATTGACGCCATCCGGACAGCGCGTCGGCGATGCTGGCGCTACGACTGGGTGCTGGACATGGACATCAAGGGGTTCTTCGACAACATCGACCACGAGTTGCTGCTGAAGGCCGTTCGTCACCATACGGACTGCCGGTGGGTGCTGCTCTATGTCGAGCGCTGGTTGAAGGCTCCCGTGATCGAGGAGGACGGCACCGTTGTCGCACGGGACAGGGGCACGCCACAGGGCGGGGTAATTTCGCCAGTATTGTCCAACCTGTTCCTGCACTATGCGTTCGATCAATGGATGAAAAGGTCGATGCCGCATGTTCCGTTCGAACGGTATGCGGACGATATAATCTGCCATTGTCGAACGGAGGAGGCGGCAAAGACCCTCTGGCGGCGGGTTGCGGACCGATTGGCCGAGTGCGGCCTGGAGGTCCATCCGCAGAAGACCAAGGTGGTCTACTGCAAGGATACCAACCGCAAGGCGGACTACCCGACGGTCGCGTTCGACTTCCTGGGCTACCGTTTCCAGCCAAGGTTCGCGGCGTGGCGCGGCGGGTTGTTCGGGGTCTCGTTCCTTCCGGCTGCCAGCCCGACTGCGCTCAAGGCGTTTCGGCGCCGCGTGCGACAGTGGCGTTTGCAACGGCGTAGCGACAAGGCACTGCTTGACCTTGCCCGCATGTTTCATCGCGAAATTGCAGGGTGGATCGGCTACTTCGGCGCATTCTACAAGTCGGCGCTCTATCCGACCCTTCGTCTGATAGACGCCCACTTGCAGCGATGGGCAATGCGGAAGTTCAAACGCTTCCGACAACGACCGCGTCAGGCTCGTCTCTGGCTTGCCAGAATCGCGAAAGCGGAGCCGTGGCGGTTCGCCCATTGGACCCTTGTGCACGGGCAGGGCCGGACGCTGGGAGCCGTATGAGCTGAGAGGTTCACGTACGGTTCTGGGAGCGCGTGGGGGTGAGATTCCCCCGCGCGACTCGCTTGCCGCTCTACCGCCAGTCCCGCATCTTCGCCCGCGACGGCGTCGAGCTCGACCGCTCGACGCTCGCCGGCTGGGTCGGCAAGGCGACGGCGCTGCTGGAGCCCCTGGCCGATGCGATCGGGCGCCATGTGCTGGAAGGACAAGCCCTGTTCGCCGACGACACCCCGGTCAAGCTGCTGGCGCCGGGAACCGGCAAAACGGCGACCGGCCGGGCCTGGACCTACGTGCGGGACGAGCGGCCCTGGGCTGGCGAGGCGCCGCCGGCGGCCTGGTACCGCTTCTCGGCCGACCGCAAGGCGGCGCATCCGAAGGCGCATCTTGAAGGCTTCGCCGGCTGGATGCACTCGGACGGCTATGCCGGGTTCGGTGCGCTGGCGCGCGCCGGGCCGGTCCGCGAGGTGGCCTGTCTGGCGCATGTGCGACGCAAGTTCTTCGACGTCCATGCCGCCCAGGGCTCGGCGATCGCCGCCGAGGCGCTGGAACGGATCGCCGCCCTCTACGCTATCGAGAAGGAGGCCCGCGGGCAGCCGCCCGAGAACCGCGCGGCCATCCGCCAGGCCAAGGCCGCGCCGTGCCTCGACGAGCTGGAGCGGTGGCTGCAATCGCAGCTGCCCAGAATCTCCGCCAAGACCCCGCTGGCAGCGGCGATCCGTCATGCCCTGACCCGGATGAAGCGCCTTCGACCCTATCTCGAGCACGGCTTCCTCGAGATCGACAACAACCCCGCCGAACGCGCAATGAGGCCGATCGCGCTCGGCCGCAAGAACTATCTCTTCATGGGCTCGGCCAGCGGCGGCAGGGCCGCCGCCATCGCCTACACCCTGATCGAGACCGCCAGGCTCAACGATGTCGATCCGCAGGCCTGGCTTGCTCAGGTCCTCGAACGCATCCCCGACTACAGGATCAACCGCATCGACGATCTGCTGCCGTGGAACACCGCGCCCGCAGAAGATCGGGAAGCCGCCGACTGACCACGCAGGGGCGGTCACGCCGGACGCTTACGAAGAGGCTGTTCATGACCCATAAGAAGACCGACACCATCGCGGTGGCGGCCGCCAAGGCGGGCTTCAGCCGTGCCACCGGCTACCGGCTCGCTGCCGATCCGCTTCCCGCTCGGGAGAAGAAGCCGCGAGGCCGGCGCCGCCCGGACCCGCTGGCCGATATCTTCGAGGAGGATGTCGTGCCGATCCTTGAGGCCAGCCCGCTGATCCGCCCGGTCGGCGTGTTCGAGGAGCTGAGGCGCCGCCATCCCGAACTGGACCCGGGGGTGCGGCGCACGCTGGAGCGGCGGATCCGCACCTGGCGCGCCGAGCACGGCGCGGAGAAGGACGTGATCTTCCGCCAGAAGCACGAGCCGGGCCGGCAGGGGCCTGTCCGACTTCACCCGCATGGGTTCGCTCGGCGTGACCGTCGCGGGGCAGCCGTTGGACCCTATGCTCTACCACTTCCGCCTCGCCTGGTCAGGCTTCACCCATGCCCGGGTGGTGCTGGGCGGCGAGAGCTTCACGGCGCTCGCGGAGGGGCTGCAGGACGCGCTGTGGCATCTCGGCGGCGCGCCCGGCGAGCACCGCACCGACAGCCTGTCGGCGGCGTTCTGCAACCTGGGCAAGGACGCGGTCGAGGACATGACCGGGCGCTACCGGGCGCTGTGCGAGCATTACGGCATGGAAGCCACCCGCAACAACCGCGGCGTGGCGCATGAGAACGGCTCGATCGAAGGGCCGCACGGACACCTCAAGCGCCGGATCGCGGATGCGCTGGCGCTGCGCGGCTCGTCGGACTTCGAGACCCTCGACGCCTATCGGCGCTTTGTCGCCGAGGTGGTCGGCCGCGCCAACGCACACCGCTCCAAGGCGATCGAAGCCGAGCGCGCGGTGCTGCGGGACCTGCCGGTCGAGCGGACTGTCGATTACGAGACGATCAGCGTCAACATCGGCCAGTCCTCCGGCTTCGTTCTCCGCCGCGTGTTCTACACCGTGCCCTCACGCCTGATCGGGCACCGGCTCGGGGCGCGCGTCTACGACGACCGGATCGACCTCTTCCTCTCGGGCACTCACCTCCTCACCCTGCCGCGCGCGCGCGTCGGCGCGAGCGGTCCGGGCGGTCACGTCGTCAACTACCGTCACGTCATCCACTCCTTGAAGAAGAAGCCGATGGCGCTGATGAACCTGGTCTATCGCGACGAGCTGTTCCCTCGCGAGCCCTACCGACGCTGCTTCGAGAAGGCCCTGGAGCGGATCGGCGAGCGCGAGGCCTGCCGCCTCGCCGTCGGCCTCCTGGCGCTGGCGCATGAGGAGAGTTGCGAGGCCGAGCTGGCCGCGGCGATCAACCACGCGCTCGGGATCGGCCGTCTCCCCGACCCCGGCGAGCTCAAGGCGCGCTTCGCGCCGCGCCGCAGCAAAATGCCCAGCGTCGATGTCGTCAGGCCGCCGCTCGGCGGCTATGGCTCGTTGCTGAGCGCAGGAGAGGCGGCATGACCGACAAAGACGACAACAACACCGCGCTCGACCCCAACAAGATCGACGCCATGAAGCTCTCCTTGATGCTTGCCGAGCTCCGCCTGCCGACGATCAGCCAACTCTGGCAGAGCTTCGCCAAGCGGGCCGACAAGGAAGGATGGACCGCGGCTCGCTTCCTCGCGGCCCTGGCTGAACACGAACTCGCCGAACGCGACCGGCGGCGCATCGAGCGCCACCTCAGGGAGGCCAAGCTGCTTCCGGGCAAGACGCTTGCCTCCTTCGACTTCAACGTCGTGCCGATGATCTCGAAGGCCCAGGTCAGCGCGCTGGCCGCCGGCGACGCCTGGCTCAGCCAGGGCGCCAACTGCCTGATCTTCGGACCGCCAGGGGCCGGCAAGAGCCATCTCGCCTCCGCCATTGGCCTGGCCCTGGTTGAGAGCGGATACCGTGTGCTGTTCACCAGGACCACCGATCTCGTGCAGCGCATGCAGGTTGCAAGGCGCGAGCTTGCACTGGAAAGCCTGTTGGCGCGGCTCGACCGCTTCAACCTCCTGATCCTCGACGACCTCGCCTATGTGCGGAAGGACCAGGCCGAGACCGGCGTGCTCTTCGAACTCATCTCGGCGCGCTACGAGCGGCGATCCCTGCTCATCACCGCAAACCAGCCCTTCGGCGAGTGGGGAAAGGTGTTCCCGGACGAAACAACCGCGGTGGCTGCCGTCGACCGCCTCGTCCACCACGCCACCATCCTCGAGATGAACATCGAGAGCTACCGCCGCCGCGCCGCTCTCGACAGAGGCAAGCGAAAGGCCGGCCGGCCGCCAAGCTACGCAACCAAGAAAAACACCAAGGACTGAGCCGCCGCCTGCTCAGGTAGAGCGGCCACGACAATCAGGGCCCGCGGGGATCGTCTCCGCGGGCCGTCTCTTCTCCGACCCGACGGCCTGCCGCGACAATCAAAACCCTTCCCGAAAACACTGCTTGTCGCGCCGCGACAATCAAAACCGGAAACCGCTTGCAATCCACCCCCCGCGCGGCAATCATCAACTCGCCGCTGCCGCCGGGAATCTCATCCTGATTGACGCGCAGCTCTCACCCAGATTGTCGCGCCATACGGCTTCCTCGAGATCGACAACAACCCCGCCGAACGCGCAATGAGGCCGATCGCGCTCGGCCGCAAGAACTATCTCTTCATGGGCTCGGCCAGCGGCGGCAGGGCCGCCGCCATCGCCTACACCCTGATCGAGACCGCCAGGCTCAACGATGTCGATCCGCAGGCCTGGCTTGCTCAGGTCCTCGAACGCATCCCCGACTACAGGATCAACCGCATCGACGATCTGCTGCCGTGGAACACCGCGCCCGCAGAAGATCGGGAAGCCGCCGACTGACCACGCAGGGGCGGTCACGCCGGACGCTTACGTTAAACCGGACAGCAATGGAACAAATCCGGGCATGACGGGGAGGGGGTTCAATCCGAACTGGTGGGTTCTGGACCCCGGATCTCCGCTTCGCTCCGTCCGGGATGACAATGGGGTAGGCGTGCTCGCGGTCGATTCGAGAAAATTTTTCTTTTTTGGATATTTCTACTTGAGAAATGTGCGCTGTGGTGATTTTTGGCTGTCGCCGGTTCGATTTTGGCGGTTGAATATCGTCCGGCCCGCTTCCCCACCGGGCAGGATACGGGCTTCCGGGGCCTGACAAATACGATTACCGGAAGATTGTCTGGCGTGCGGGCGTGGCTTCCCCTCTGCCGTCGGGCGGCGGGATCGGGCAGGATTGTCGGGAGGCAGACGAGCGGTCAGCCGGTGTCGAGATACGGCACGGCGCCGACCAGGGAGCGCATGCGCTCGGGGCGGCCGGCGCGGGCCTGGGCGAGAGCCATCGCCATCATCACCGCCAGGGCGAGGCCGAGGCGGGTCTTCATCTTGGCGCGGCCTCGGATGTAGTGGGTCTCGAAGTTGAAGCTGTTGTCGAGGCGGCTGTTGATCCGCTCCATGGCCGAGCGGCGGTTGTAGCCGCGCCGCCATGACGGACTGCCCCAGGGCGTGGGGGTGAAGATGCGCCGGTCGTGGCTGTCGAGGTCGATGCGCAGGATGCGGCCATAGTCTCCGGGCTTGACCCCGCCGGCCCGGTGGCAGGCCCGGCTGCCGGCGCAGGCGAAGCCGAAGGCGGCTGCCGGGCAGCGGTATTTGAGCGTGCCGCAGCGGCCCCGATCAGCCTCGAACCCCTGAAACGCCATAGCGCGGACCTCGCCGGTCCCGGGACAGACGCAGGACACCCGGCCGCGCTCGTCGTGAACGATGACATCGGCGCGGTCGGGGAACAGCGGCCGCGTGATCGGCTGCGCCGGATCGTATCTCGGCTCCTGCTTCTCCACCCGCCACATCAGCCGTGTATCGATCAGCGGGCGGGCGGTCCACCGGTCCCACAGCCGCGCCTTCAGGCGGGCATCGTCGAGACCGCGGTCGGCGCTGAAGTCGGCGCAGCGCCCGGCGATCTCCGGCGCCCTTGCGAACAGCTCCTCCAGCATCCCGGACAGCACCTTGGGTTCCGAGGCCGAAGCGCGCGTCACCTCGAAGGCCACCGGAACCTCGTAATCGGTGTCGGCGATCAGGTGCAGCCCGTAGCCGAACCACGACTTCACCTTCTTCCACACCGCGCCGGTCCTGGCGTCCACCCCGCCCGTCTCGTGCTTGCCCCAGTCGGCGTCGGGGTCCGAGGTCTTGTCCTCGTCCTTGCCGACCCGGCCCGTCGAGTGGCTCGCGATCGCCTTGCCGTCGTAGCCGAGATGACGCCCGAAGTCCGGCAACGCGGCGAACAGCGCGGCGCGCAGGCTCTCGATCATGGCGGACACCAGCCCCTGCTCGTCCTCAAGCTGCACAACACGCCCCAGAAACCGCGAGAAGTTCCAGTGGCTCGGCGCCGTCGAACGAACCCGCGCCGGGCGCGTTACCGCATGCCCGTCGTGAAGCACCGTCACCGGCCCGCTCTGATACGGCAGAGGGTCGAACCCGCAGATCTCCAGCAACGCCGGGTTGCGCCCCAGCTCCCGCAACAGCGACTGCATCGAGGCGTGTTGCAACACCACCCCCGCGATCAGCGCCCGCCACATCGCCCGCACCGGGTAGTCGTTACGGCCCCGACCGCGACACACTTCAAGCGCCGTCACGATCTCCTCGTCGGGAAGCACCGCCAGAACCAGGCGCAGCCGTTCAAGGTCCGGCAGGACTTCGACATCGCGCCACGAAAAGGGTAGCTTCGCCGCCGTCGCCATCGCTGTTCTCCCGACCAGGGGTGGTGGTGGAACAAGGGCCCCAGGGCCCGATGGCGACACCTTCTATCTCATGCGCACGATCAGGGCGCGCGAGGCCGCCGCAGGAAAACCTCGCTGCCAAGACGCCGCGACCAGCGGCGTGGGGTGAAAATCGCCAAAACGACCGCCGCAGCGAAACTGAAACCCCGGATATCAACGACCACCACGGGGTATCAAAAATCTCGCACCTCCGTGAACGCCTTGTAAATCAACCCGTCCCCGACAGCGCAAACGCCTCTACTTGATCGGGGACACGGATAGACCCATATTTCGCACAGTGGGGAAGTGGGGGCGCCGGAGGTGACGGCGCCCCTTTCGTTTTCCGGGCCGGTCTACCGCGGCGGCGTCCCGGCCGTGTCCCATTCCACCCGGAGCTTCTGCACGCCGCGGAAGGTGAGCGTCGGGATGTACTCCCAGCCCTGGTCCGCGACGAGCCGCATGTGGGGGAGGCGGCGGGTCAGCTCCTCCAGGACGATGCGCATCTCGAGCCGGGCGAGCGGCGCGCCCATGCAGAAATGCGCGCCGTTACCGAAAGCGAGGTGGCGCTTGGCGCCCGGGCGCGCGATGTCGAACGCCTCGCCGTCCGGGAAGGCCGCGTCGTCGCGGTTGCCGGAGCCGAGCAGGAGCAGGATCTTCGCCCCGGCCGGGACCTTCACGCCGCCGATCTCGGCGTCGCGCGTCGCGATCCGGCGCCAGGCGAAGATCGAGGCGTCGTAGCGCAGGATCTCCTCGACCGCGTTCGGGATCAGGGAGGAATCGGCGCACAGGCGCTCCCACTGCGCCCGGTCGGCAAGCAGCGCCTTCAGCCCGTTGGCCGAGGCCTGGGTGGTGGTCTCGTGGCCGGCGAACTGCATGAGGAACATGACGTTGGTGAGGTAGTTCACCGTGAAGCGCGACGGGTCCTCGCGGTGGAGCCGCACCATGTCGCCGAGATAGTTGTCGCCGGGGTCCTCCAGCGCGGCGTCGACGAGCGCCTTCGTGAACGCCCAGTGCTCGCCCATGTCGCGCATCATCGCGACCTGCTGGTCCTCGTCCGGCCGGCCCCAGTTGACCACCGCGCGCGCCGAGCCGAGCCGCTTGACGAACACCGCATCGTCGTCGCGCGCGCCGAGGAAGATGAAGATCGCGAGCGCCGGCACCTCGTAGAGCATCTGCGACACCAGCTCGGCCTCGCCGTCGCCGGCGAAGCGGTCGATATAGCGGGTGACGATCGCCCGGATGCGGGGCTCGATCTCGGCTACCCGCCGGGGGGTGAAGGCGTCGCCGAAGATCTTGCGGTGCCTGAGGTGCGTCTCCGGGTCCTCGTCGACCAGCGAGGGCTCGATGGCGATGTCGAGACCGTCGCGCACCTTCGCGGCGGCCGGGCAGAGCGGCGTCACCGGGTGGCGGGCGAGCGCCGCGGAGAAGGTCTCGGGATCGCGGAACACGGCGACGATGTCCTCGTGGCGCGCGACGACCCAGTAGCCGGTCTCCGGGCTGTGGAACACCGGCTCCTCGGCCCGCGCGCGCTCGAAGAACGGGTAGGGGTCGGCGAGATAGGCCTCGGAGAACGGATCGAACCCGGCGGCCAGCGCGCTCGCCGGGCAGGCGCGCGGCGCCGCGTCTTCTGGGGCTTCCGGCTCCGACTGGAACATCCCGAGCCGCTTGAGATTGGACATGGGCTCCCTCCCTCCCGGCGCATTTTGCCGGGTCGGCGCCGCGTCCGCCATGGGAGAGGCGCCGATAGACATTTCCGAATGACGAAATGACGACCGCAACCGAAGGAGGAACGACATGCGGACGGCAAATGCCTACACGAATGACGACACGCCGGATGCCGACGGCATCGACCCGGCAGCGCTCAAGGCCGCCCGGGAACGCCGCGGGCTGACCCAGGCGCAGCTCGCCGACGCGCTGGGATGCGGCAAGGAGACGGTAAGCCGGTGGGAGCGCGGCCGGTCGCGCCGGCTGCACCCGCATCACCGCGAGTCGCTGTGCGCGACGCTCGGGGTCGGGTGGGCGGCGCTGACAGATGCCGGCTCCGATGCGCCGGACGGCATTTCCGGCGACAACGACGTCCAGGCGGCATTCCGTCTCGCCGCCGAACGCTACGGCGTCGGCGTGCGCGACGTGATGGAGGCCGCGCCGCTGCTGTTCGCCGTCGCCGCCGAGCGGAGCCTGACGGAGCGCAGGCAACGCCTCGACGCGGCGCGCGCGGAGGCGGAAAGCGCCGGGAGGGCGCTGGCGGACAAGGCCCCCTGGCTCGGCCGGGCCGTCGCGGAAGCGGTCCGGAAGGAGGAGAGATCGATCGCCGAGAACGACATATTCGGCCGCCTCGTCCGGGCCGATGCCGAGGGCGGCGACCACCGGGGGCCGTTCGCGCGCTACCTCCGCGACCTCGCGAAGGACTTGCCGGAGAGCGCGGCGCGCGGCTTCGTCCCGGCCCCCGAAAAGAACGACGAACCCGCCGAGACCTGGGACGAGACCGAAGGCCGGCGGCGGCTCATGCCGCATTTCAAAGCGGGCCGGGTCGCCGTCGGGGACTATCTCAGGGCGAGGCGCGAGCGCGACGAAGCCGGCTTGCGGCAATGGGTGTCCGAGGCCCTCGCCCGGGCCGAGAAGGAAGCGCGCAACGCATCGCCCGGGCCGGCGGGGACGTAGGGAGTGCTTACCGCCCCACACTCACGGCAGGCGGTAGCGCGCCTCGGCGGTGGGCGGGCCGTCGCAGGCGATGCGGCCGGTCTCGACCATGTGCTCCAGGTGGGCGAGCACCGACCGTCCGGCGGCCCAGCGCATGCGCTCCGGCAGGTGCGCGTACATGCGCCCGACCATCGCCGGCACCGTGGCCTGCCCGTCCTCGAGGCAGCGCAGGATCTGGCCCTCGCGCATCCGCCGGTGCTTGAGATAGGCGCGGACGAACGGCCGCGGCCGCTCGATCGGCGGGCCGTGGCCGGGGAGGTAGAGCGCGTCCTCGCGCGCGATGCAGGTCTCCAGCGAGCGCAGATAGTCGTCCATGTTGCCGTCGGGCGGCGAGACGATGGTGGTGTTCCACCCCATCACGTGGTCGCCGGAGAACAGGATGCCGCCCTCGGCGAGCGCGAAGCAGTGGTGGTTCGACATGTGGCCCGGCGTGAACACCGGCGTCAGCGTCCAGCCCGGCCCGGCGATCGCCTCGCCGTCGGCGAGGTGGATGTCGGGCTCGAAGTCATGGTCGGCGGCCTCCATCGGCGGCTCACCGTCGGCCGGCGGGGCGGGCAGCGCGCCGACGATGGGGGCGCCGACCGCGCGGGCGAAGGCGCGGGTCGCGGGCGAATGGTCGATATGGGTGTGGGTGACGATGACGTGGCTGACCGTCTCGCCGGCGACGGCGTGGGTCAGCGCCTCGACATGGTCGGCATCGTCGGGGCCGGGGTCGATCACCGCGACCTCGCCCTCCCCCACCACGTAGGAGTTGGTGCCGTGGAAGGTGAACGGGCCGGGGTTGTTGCAGACGACGCGGCGGACGCCGGGCGCCACGGTCCCGGCCCGCCCGTAATCGAACCGCATCTCCTTGCGGAACGGAATGTCGGCTTCGGTCATCGGACGTCCGCGAAATGCCTACTGGATGACGATGCTGGGCGCGGGCTTCACCGCCCCGCCCGAGACCTTCGCCCAGACCGCCTCGGCGATCGTGCCGTAGGCGTCGGCGTGCATGCCCTGCGGGTCGGTGGCGACGATGGGCTTTCCGGAATCCGATCCCTCGCGGATCGACATGTCGAGGGGCAATTCGCCGAGGAAGTCGACGCCCATCTCTTCCGCCGCGCGCCTTGCGCCGCCATGGGTGAACACGTCCGACCGGCCGCCGCAATGCGGGCAGACGAAATAGCTCATGTTCTCGATCACGCCGAGCACCGGAATGTCGACCTTGCGGAACATGTTGAGCCCCTTGCGGGCGTCGATCAGCGCGAGGTCCTGCGGCGTCGACACGATCACCGCGCCGGCCAGCGGCACGCGCTGCGCCATGGTGAGCTGCACGTCGCCGGTGCCGGGCGGCATGTCGACGATCAGGATGTCGAGCGCCCCCCAGGCGATGTCGCGCATCAGCTGCTCCAGCGCGCCCATCACCATCGGCCCGCGCCAGATGGTGGGCGAATCGGCGGGGATCAGGAAGCCGATCGACATCGCCTTCAGCCCCCATGCCGACATCGTGTCGAGCACCTTGCCGTCGGGCGAGGTCGGCCGCCCGGTAATGCCGAGCATCGTCGGCAGCGAGGGCCCGTAAATGTCGGCATCGAGAATGCCGACCGAACGGCCCGCCGCGGAGAGCGCGAGCGCGAGATTGACCGCCGTGGTCGACTTGCCGACGCCGCCCTTGCCGGAGGCGACGGCGACGATCCGCTCCACCCCCGGCATCAGCGGCTGCTGGGGCTCTTGCCGCCCCGCCGGCCGCGGCGCCTCGGGCGGCGGCTTCTCCGAGTGCGCGGTGAGCACGGCGGTTACCGAGAGCACCCCGGGCACCGCGGCGACGGCGCGCTCGGCCTCCTTCCTGAGCGGCTCCAGCGCCGGCCCCCGCTCGGGCGCGACCTCGATGGAAAAGCCGACATTGCCCTGCTTGACGACGAGGCCCGAGACCATCCCGAGCGACACGATATCCGCGCCCCGGTCGGGGTCGCGGACCGATTTCAGCGCCTCGAGAATGGCGGCCTCGTTCAACTGCGGCATTGTCTATCGTCCGATTTGCGACATATATGCGGGCATCAGGTCGCGGCGGCTGCGCCGACGCCCCGCCTGCCCTATGATAGCCGGCGCGGGCGTCCGGGGCATCCCGCGGGGTGCGGGGCGCCCGGAGCCGCGTCCGACGCGCAACAGAACGGTGATCCGATATGCCATGGAAACAGCAGGGTGGGGGCGGCAGCCCCTTCGGCGGAGGTCAGGGCCCGTGGGGCCGTCCCCCGGGCGGCGGAGGCGGCGGCGGACGCGGGCCGGGCGGACCGCCGCCCGATTTCGAGGACATGCTGCGGCGCGGCCAGGACCGGTTCCGGCGGCTGGTGCCGGGCGGGCTGCGCGGCGGGCGCGGCCTGATCCTGCTGGTCGTCGGCGCGATCGCGTTGTGGCTGCTGAGCGGGTTCTACCGGGTGCAGCCGGACGAGCAGGGCGTGGTGCTGCGCTTCGGCGAATGGACCCGCACGACGCCGCCCGGGCTCAACTACCATCTGCCGGGGCCGATCGAATCGGTGCTGACGCCCAAGGTCACCCGGGTCAACCGCATCGAGGTCGGCCTGCGCAGCGTGGGCGAGACCACGCGCGGCGTGCCGGTGCGCGACATCGCCGAAGAGAGTTTGATGCTGACCGGCGACGAGAACATCGTCGACATCGACTTCACGGTGTTCTGGGTGATCAAGGACGCCGGCAAGTTCCTGTTCAACATCCGCAACCCGGAAGCGACGGTGAAGCTGACCGCCGAGAGCGCGATGCGCGAGGTGATCGGCCAGACCCCGATCCAGTCGGCGCTCACCGAAGGCCGTAACGAGATCGAGGAGGGAACGCAGGAGCGGGTGCAGCAGCTGCTCGACGATTACGGCGCGGGCATCGAGGTGCGCCGGGTGCAGCTCCTCAAGGTCGACCCGCCGGGGCCGGTCATCGACGCCTTCGTCGACGTCCAGCGCGCCCGCGCCGACCTGGAGCGGCTGCGGAACGAGGCCGAGGCCTACCGCAACGACATCCTGCCGAGGGCGCGCGGCGAGGCCGAGAAGATGATCCAGGACGCCAACGCCTATCGCGAGGAGATCACCAACAAGGCGAAGGGCGAGGCCGAGCGCTTCATCAAGGTGCTGGAATCGTACCAGGCGTCCAAGGACGTGACGACGCAGCGCATCTATCTGGAGACGCTGGAAGAGGTGTTCCGCGGCATGAACAAGGTCATCATCGATTCCTCGGCCCAGGGCGGGCCGGGCGTGGTGCCCTACCTGCCGCTGCCGGAGATCCAGAAACGCGCGCAGCAATCCACCGCCGAAGAGGAGACCGCGCAATGAGCCGGACCCGTCTTACGATCCTCGGGATCGCGATCATCGTGCTCGGCATCGTCGTGTTCAGCGCGCTGTTCACCGTCCATCAGACCAAGCAGGTGCTGGTCCTCCAGTTCGGCGAGCCCAAGCGCGTGATCCAGGACCCCGGGCTGCAGTTCAAGCTGCCGTTCATCCAGAACGTGGTCGAGTACGAGCGCCGGGTCCTCGAGTTCGACCCGCCGGCCGAGCAGGTGATCCTGTCCGACCAGAAGCGGCTGGAGGCCGACGCCTATGTGCGCTACCGGATCGCCGACCCGCTCAAGTTCTTCCAGACCGTGCAATCCGAGGGGGTCGCCAGATCGCGGCTCTCCTCGGTGGTCAATTCGAGCCTCCGGCGCGCGCTCGGCAACGTGACCCTGCTCCAGGTGCTGTCGGACGAGCGCGAGCAGATCATGGCCAACATCCAGTCGGACGTGAACGTCGCCGCCGAGCGGCTCGGGCTCGAGATCGTCGACGTGCGGCTCAGGCGCGCCGACCTGCCGCAGGAGGCGGCCCAGGCGATCTACGCCAGGATGCGTTCCGAACGCGAGCGCGAGGCGCGCGAGGCGCGCGCCCAGGGCTTCGAGAAGGCGCAGCAGATCCGCGCCGCCGCCGACCGCGAGCGCACGGTGCTGCTCGCCGAGGCGCAGCGCACCGCCGAGATCACGCGCGGCGAGGGCGACCAGGAAGCGACGCTGATCTGGGCCGACGGGTTCGGCCGCGACGCGGAGTTCTTCCGCTTCTACCGCTCGATGCAGGCCTACCGCGAAGCGCTCAAGAGCGACGACACCACGATGGTGCTCTCGCCCGACAGCGACTTCTTCCGGTTCTTCGGCAATATCGGAAAGCGCGGCCAGCTGGAAGAATAGACCGGCGATGCTGGGCACCGACCTGCTGGCCGCGATCGCGCTGGCGCTCGCCATCGAGGGCGCGCTCTACGCGCTGTTCCCCGACGCGATGAAGCGCTTCATCCTGCGCGTCGCGGACCAGCCGGCGAACGCGCTGCGCACCGCGGGGCTGGTCGCGACCGCGCTCGGCGTCGGTCTCGCCTGGCTGGTGCGCGGGTGAGGCGCCGCCGCGCGACCGAACGAGGAGGGATTCCGTGACCGCGAACGACAACGGACACCGCCGCCGGGAAGCGTGCGGGCCGGTGCGGCGCATCCTGCCGCTCGCCCTCGTGCTGGTACTCGCGGGAACGCCGCCCGCGCTCGCCAAGGCGCCGCCGGCGAGCTTCGCCGGTCTTGCCGCGAAGCTGCTGCCGTCGGTGGTCAACATCTCGACCACCCAGAAGGTGCAGGCCGACGGCGGCAACCGCCCGAAGATACCGCGCTTCGCGCCCGGATCGCCGTTCGAGCGCTTCTTCCGCGAATTCTTCGACCGCCAGCAGCAGAGCCCGATCCCGCGGCAGAGGGTCACCTCCCTCGGCTCGGGCTTCGTGATCGACGCCGCAGGCGTGATCGTCACCAACAACCACGTCATCGCGGAGGCCGACAAGATCGCGGTCATCCTTTCCGACAAGACCCGGCTCGAGGCGAAGGTGATCGGGCGCGACGCCAAGACCGACATCGCGCTGCTCCGCGTCGATCCGGGCGGGAAACAGCTGAAGCCGCTCGGGTTCGGCGATTCGGACGGCACGCGGGTGGGCGACTGGGTGATCGCGATCGGCAACCCGTTCGGGCTCGGCGGCACGGTCACCGCGGGCATCGCGTCGGCCCGGCAGCGCGACATCAACTCGGGCCCCTATGACGACTTCATCCAGACCGACGCCTCGATCAACCGCGGCAATTCGGGCGGGCCGATGTTCAACCTCGCGGGCGAGGTCATCGGCATCAACACGGCGATCTTCTCGCCGACCGGCGGCAGCGTCGGCATCGGGTTCGCGATCCCCTCGAACCTCGCGAAGCCGATCGTCGGCCAGCTGCTGAAATACGGCCGCGCGCGGCGCGGCTATCTCGGCGTGCGCATCCAGACCGTCACCGACGAGATCGCCCAGGGCCTCGACCTGCCGTCGGCGTCGGGCGCGCTGGTGACCAACCTGTCGGAGGACGGCCCCGCCGCCAGGGCGAGGCTGGAAGTGGGCGATGTCATCCTCAGCTTCGACGGCAAGCCGATCGACGAAATGCGCAGCCTGCCCCGCATCGTCGCCGAGACGGCGGTCGGGCGCGAGGTCGAGGTCGTGGTCTGGCGCAAGGGCGGGAAGAAGACCCTGATGGCCACGCTCGGCGAGTTCCCCGAGGACGAGCCGCGGGTCGCGTCGCGAACCCCCGCCGAACGGCCGAGGGACGCGACGGTGGAATCGCTCGGGCTCGACCTCGCCGCGATCACGCCGGACCTGCGAAAACGGTTCAACCTGGCCGACGACGCCGCGGGCGTGGTCGTCACCGACGTGAAGGCGGGCAGCCCGGCGGCGGAGAAGCAGATCCGGCCCGGCGACATCATTCGCAAGATCGGGCCGCAGCAATCGGACATCACCGACCCGTCCCAGGTCGCCGAGGCCGTCGAAGGCGCCCGGAAGGCGAAGCGGGACACGCTGCTCCTCCTGGTCGAGCGCGAACGCGGCCAGCAGTTCATCGCGCTCAAGATCGCGAAGGGGTGAGCGCGGCAGTCCGGGACGCGGAATTCGGCACGCCGTCCCCACCCGTCGCGGTCCCCGCCGTCGTCCCGCTTTCCCCACCACGTCATGCCCGGACTTGTTCCGGGCATCCACGTGCATCCGCCGCCTCGTCCGCCCCCGGCTCGCACCGCGATGCCGCAAGACGTGGATGCCCGGAACAAGTCCGGGCATGACGACATTGGGGGCGGGCGAGGCGATGGCGCGGCCGCTGTGACACCGGACGCCGGGTCCGACCGGCTCCTTCCGGGGCACATCCGGCAGACGGTTCACGTAACGGCGCGGGAGAAACCCTGCACCCTTGCCCGGCACCGTTGAGCCAGTATAGTCGGGTGACCGCGGGAGGCCGGTAATGGCTCCGGACATCGTTGGATACGTCAACCTGGCGGGTATCCTCACCGCCATCGGGTTTCTTTGGAACCTGCATCGCGACATGCGGGCGATGGACGGACGGATCAACGATCTGGCTCGGGAGTTGTCGGAGCTTCGCGGCGAATTCCGCGGCCGCTTCGGACCGCCTTCCGCCACGGAGGGATAACGCTCGACCATGCCCCGGACCGGTCAGCAACCGGCACCGCCCGTCCGGCTTGTCCAAGATCCCAACCCCTGACGCCGATTCAGCCGCCCGGGCGCCGCTGATCGTCGTCGGGGGGCCGACGGCGAGCGGCAAGTCGGCCCTCGCCCTGTCGCTGGCGGAACGGCTCGGCGGGGCCGTCATCAATGCGGATTCGATGCAGCTCTACCGGGTGCTTTCGATCCTCACCGCGCGGCCCGGCGCGGACGCGCTCGCGCGGGCGCCGCATCGCCTGTTCGGCATCGCCGAGCCCGACGATGTCTGGTCGGCGGGTCGCTGGCGCCGCCGCGCGGCGAACGAGATCGACGCCGCCCACGCGGCGGGGAAACTGCCCATCGTCGTCGGCGGAACGGGGCTCTACCTCCAGGCGCTGACCGAGGGGCTCGCCGATGTGCCGGCGGCCGATCCCGCGATCCGGAGGCGGCTCAGCGACATGCTCGCCGAACGCGGCAGCGCGGCGATGCACGACATGCTCGCCCAATGCGACCCGGAGGACGCGGCGGCGATCCGGCCGTCCGACCCGCAGCGTATCCTGCGCGCGCTCGAGGTGCTGGAGGCGACCGGCGAGCCGCTCCATGTCTGGCACGCGCGCCAGGCGGAGGCGCCGGCCGACGGCCGGGCGGCGCTGCAGATTCTGCTCATGCCGGACCGCGATGCGGTCTACGCCGCCTGCGACGCGCGCTTCGACCGGATGATGGCGGACGGCGCGCTGGCGGAGGCGCGGGCGGTCGGGGCGATGGGCCTCGATCCCGGACTGCCGATGATGAAGGCGGTCGGCCTCGCCCCCCTGCTCGCCCATTGCCGGGGGGAGCTCGCGCTCGACGACGCGGTCGCCGCCGCGAAGCGCGACACGAGGCGCTACGCGCGCCGCCAGATGACCTGGTTCCGCAACCGGGCGCGGCCCGATCGCATCATATCGGCGCAATATTCGGAAAGTCTTTTACCCGAAATCTTTTCATTTATTAGCGAATTTCGGTTGACCCTGTCCCGATGACCCATTAGTTTTGCGCTCCCTTATCAGGGGACCGACAGCGGGCCCGGCGGGTGTGCCCGGGCGCGGACAGCAAGCGATCCGCCGGCCTCGACAGGCCGGTTTCGTTTTGCCGGCGGTCCGGGCGGCGAACCGCGAAGGAGTGGCGTTATGGCCAGTCGAGAGATGACCGGCTCCGAGATCGTCCTGAAGGCGCTGATCGACCAGGGCGTCGACACGGTATTCGGCTATCCGGGCGGCGCGGTGCTCCCGATCTACGACGCGATCTTCGCGCAGAACGAGCTTCGCCACGTGCTGGTGCGCCAGGAGGGCGGCGCGGTGCACATGGCGGAGGGCTATGCGCGCTCGACCGGCAAGGTCGGCGTCGTCCTGGTCACCTCGGGCCCGGGCGCGACCAACGCCGTCACCGGGCTGACCGACGCGCTGATGGACAGCGTTCCCGTGGTCTGCCTCACCGGCCAGGTGCCGACCCACCTGATCGGCAACGACGCCTTCCAGGAGGCCGACACCACCGGCATCACGCGGCCCTGCACCAAGCACAACTACCTGGTCAAGGAGATGGACGACCTGCCGCGGGTCATGCACGAGGCGTTCCACGTCGCCCGCAGCGGCCGGCCCGGGCCGGTGGTCGTCGACCTTCCCAAGGACATCCTGATGGGCAAGGGCGGCTATTCGGGGCCGGAGAATTTCGTGCATCGTTCCTACCAGCCGACGACGAAGGCCGACCGCGACCGCATCGCCGAGGCGGTGGAGTTGATGGCGAACGCCAGGCGGCCGTTGTTCTATATCGGCGGCGGGGTGGTCAATTCGGGGCCGGAGGCGTCGAAGCGGCTGACCCGGCTGGTCCGGCTGACCGGCTACCCGGCGACGGTGACGCTGATGGGGCTCGGCGCCTTCCCGGCCTCCGACCCGCAATGCCTCGGCATGCTCGGGATGCACGGGCTCTACGAAGCCAACCTCGCGATGCACGACTGCGACGTGATGATCAATGTCGGCGCCCGGTTCGACGACCGGGTGACGGGGCGGCTCGCCGATTTCTCGCCCGGCTCGAAGAAGATCCACATCGACATCGACCCGTCCTCGGTCAACAAGAACGTGCCGGTCGACGTGCCGCTGATCGGCGACGCGGGCGAGGTGCTGGGGCAGCTGCTGCGCGCGTGGAAGGCGCGAAAGGCGCAGCCGAACGGCGCGGCGCTGGCGAAATGGTGGAAGCAGATCGAGTCCTGGCGGGCGCGGGACTGCCTGAAATTCGCGGACTCGGACGCCGCGATCAAGCCGCAGCGCGCGATCAAGCGGCTCTACGAGATGACCCGCGACCGCGACGTCTACATCACCACCGAGGTCGGCCAGCACCAGATGTGGGCGGCGCAGTATTTCAAGTTCGAGGAGCCGAACCGGTGGATGACCTCGGGCGGGCTCGGCACCATGGGCTACGGCCTGCCGGCGGCGATCGGGGTCCAGGTCGCGCACCCCGGATCGCTGGTGATCGACATCGCGGGCGAGGCCTCGTTCCTGATGAACATCCAGGAACTGTCGACCGCGGTGCAGTACAACCTCCCGGTCAAGGCGTTCATCATCAACAACCAGTGGATGGGGATGGTCCGCCAGTGGCAGGAACTGCTGCACGGCGGGCGCTACTCGGAGAGTTACACCGCCGCGCTGCCCGACTTCGTCAAGCTCGCCGAGGCCTGTCAGTGGACCGGGCTCAGGGCGACGCGTCCGGACGAGCTCGACGCCGTGATCGACGCGATGATCGAGACCGACGGGCCGGTGATCGCCGACATCGTCGTCGAGAAAGAGGAGAACTGCTTCCCGATGATCCCGTCGGGCGCGGCGCATAACGAGATGCTGCTGGGACCGGACGAGAAGGCCGAGGCGCCGGTTTCCGAAGAAGGCATGGTCCTGGTCTGATCGGCGGGGTGCGGGCGTGAGCGACACCGAACGGCATACGATCTCGGTCCTGGTCGACAACGAGGCGGGGGTGCTCGCCCGCGTGATCGGCCTGTTCTCGGGGCGCGGCTACAACATCGAGAGCCTGACGGTGGCCGAGGTGGACGCCGCGAACGCGCTGTCGCGGATCACCGTGGTCACCGTGGGCACGCCGATGATCATCGAGCAGATCAAGGCCCAGCTCGACCGGCTGGTCCCGGTCCACAAGGTGGTCGACCTCACCAACGAGGGGGCCCATGTCGAGCGCGAGCTGGCGCTGGTGAAGGTCAAGGCGACCGGCAACCGGCGGGTGGAGTCGCTCCGCATCGCCGACATCTTCCGGGCGCGCGCGATCGACAGCACCGGGGTGTCCTTCGTCTTCGAGATCTCGGGCTCGACCGAGAAGCTCGACGCCTTCATCGGCCTGATGGAGCCGCTCGGCCTGGTCGACGTCTCGCGCACCGGCGTCGCTGCCATCGCGCGCGGGACGGAGGGGATTTAAGGGCGGCTTGCTGCGGAGTCGACCGCCCTTCGATACGCGGCCTGCGGCCGCTACTCAGGGTGAGGGATTCTTCGCTTTCCCTCATCCCGAGTAGGCGCGTCAGCGCCGTATCGAGGGACGCGAGCGACATGGCCCGGCAAGAAGCTCCGGTCAACGGCGGAGCCCGCCGCTCATTCCCCCAACTCCTCCCGGAGCCGGCCGATCCGGTGCATGCGCTCGTGCAGCACCGCGGCGATGCCGATGTCGCCGTTGTCCAGCCGTTTCCAGTAGACGAAATGCCGCTCGTACCGGAACACGTAGCCGTCCACCCCGAACGGGGCCGGTATCGGCCGCGAGACCGTGCCGCCCGCGGCGATTCCCTCGAACGCCTCGAACAGGCCCGCGATGTAGGCGTCGGCGCGGGCTTCTCCCCATCGCTCCAGGGAGTAACGGTAGATCTCGTCGATGCGGAGAGCGGCGGCTTCCTGTACGCGGACGGATGTCACGGGCGGGCCCGGGGCCGGTTCCTCGCGATGACGTCCGATGCCGACAGCGGACGGTATGAATCGTCCGGCGCGGCGAAGGCGCGTTCGAGCTCGGCCTTCAGGCGCTCGAACGCCTCGCGCTCCGACCGCTCCTTGTCGCGGCGGATCAGATCCCGGATGTACTCGCTGACGTTCTCGTATGCGCCGTTCTCGCCAACGTTCGCCGACACGAAATCGCCGAGCGCGCCGCTGAGGCGAACCGTCATCGTCGTGGTGCGGCGCATGGGCCGGCTCCTGCAAGTTGTGCGTTCAATATAAACAATATCGAATACAGAGGGCAAGCGGCGGAGCCGCGGCGCTCCGGTTGACCGAAGGCTTGCGGCGCTGGTACAGGTGGCGCGGAAAACGAGCGCCACAGGGGGACAGGAAGCGCCCCCGGAGTTGCCGATTTTGCACGAAAGGAAAACCGGATGCGGGTCTTTTACGACAGGGATGCCGACGTCAACCTGATCAAGGGGAAGAAGGTCGGCATCGTCGGCTATGGCAGCCAGGGCCATGCGCACGCCAACAACCTCAAGGATTCGGGCGTGGCCGATGTCGCGGTGGCGCTCCGGCCGGGCTCGGCCTCGATCCGCAAGGCGGAGGACGCGGGCCTCGCGGTGATGGCCACCACGGAGGCGGCGGCGTGGGCCGACGTGCTGATGGTGCTGACGCCGGACGAGCTGCAATCCGACCTCTACGCGGGCGAGATCCGCGACCACCTGCGGGAAGGCGCGGCGCTCGCCTTCGCGCACGGGCTCGCGATCCATTTCCGCCTGATCGAGCCCCGCCTCGACCTCGACGTGTTCATGGTGGCGCCCAAGGGCCCGGGCCACACGGTGCGCTCGGAATATGTCGACGGCGGAGGCGTGCCCTGCCTGCTCGCGGTGCACCAGGACGCGTCGGGCAACGCGACCGAGATCGGCCTCTCCTACGCGTCCGCCATCGGCGGCGGCCGCGCCGGCATCCTCGAGACCAGCTTCAAGGAGGAGTGCGAGACCGACCTGTTCGGCGAGCAGTCGGTGCTGTGCGGCGGGCTGACGGCGCTGATCACCGCCGGCTACGAGACTCTGGTCGAGGCCGGCTACGCGCCCGAGATGGCCTATTTCGAGTGCCTGCACGAGGTCAAGCTGATCGTCGACCTGATCTACGAGGGCGGCATCGCCAACATGCGCTACTCGATCTCGAACACCGCCGAGTACGGCGACCTGACGCGCGGCCCGGTGCTGATCGACGAAACCGTGAAGGCCCGGATGAAGACCATCCTCGACGACATCCAGTCGGGCCGTTTCGCGCGCGAATGGGTGCTGGAGAACCAGTCCGGCCAGACCAGCTTCAAGGCGCTCCGCCGGCGCGGCGCGGAGCATCACATCGAGCAGGTGGGCGCGCAGCTCCGCGGCATGATGCCGTGGCTCCAGGAGCGCGCCCTGGTCGACCGCACGAAGAACTGAATCCCGGTCGACGCGGCGAGGGTCGGCAACGGGAATGCCGCCCCGGCCGCCTCCACATCGTCATGCCCGGAACAAGCCCACTGCTGTCCGGTTCGGCGTTCGGGGGGTCTGCGCCGAGAAGCGGAGACGAGGTCGGACAGGGCGAACATTCTCCGCTCCTCTGTCGTCATGCCCGGACTTGTTCCGGGCGTCCACGCTCCTCCTCCGCCTCGCCCGTTCCCGGCTCGCACCGCGATGCCGCAAGACGTGGATGCCCGGAACAAGTCCGGGCATGACGCGGTGGGGGAAAGCGGGACGGCAGAGGAAAGGGCGACAGGGAGACGCCGGTGCGCCGGAATTCGCGTCCGGAGCCGACCGATCCGTTGGAAACCCTCCGGTACGCGGGCCGTTCGCCCGGTCGACCGGAATTAAACCGGACAGCAATGGAACAAGTCCGGGCATGACGACGTACGGGAAAGACCGCGGCGGAGAGGCCGTACACCGACCCCACTGTATGCGAAGGAACTTCCGAAACAGGACAGTAGATGATTGCGTAGTTGAGAATCCCGGCGTAAACCTGCAATATTAAAGGCTCAACAGATCGGTGGGGCAGCGGGAACCGGCGCCCCGTAGTCTGTGCCGTGCGAAGAAGGTAGTGGCGCGAAGATGCAACCGGCAGCGGAATCGGTTCGGAAGATCGCCTGGGCGGCGCACCCGCCGGGGTCGCCGCGCGGCTGCGTCGCGCCCGCGGCCGGCGCGCTTGGGCGACTTAGCAGCCCCTGAACGGCGGCCGCCTCGAGCGGTGCGCCGGGCAGGGGACTTCATAGCCAGGTCCGAAAACCGCGTCACAGGAGTTCCGGGATGAGCCCGAATGCCGACCCCAACCGAGTCATAATCTTCGATACCACGCTGCGCGACGGAGAGCAGTCGCCGGGCGCCTCGATGAACCTCGACGAGAAGCTGCGCATCGCGGAGCTTCTCGCCGAGCTCGGCGTCGACGTGATCGAGGCGGGCTTCCCGATCGCCTCGAACGGCGATTTCGAGGCGGTGCACGAGGTCTCGAAACTGGTCAAGGGGCCGGTCATCTGCGGCCTCGCCCGCTCCGGCCGGCCCGATATCGAGCGCGCGGCGGAGGCGCTCGCGCCGGCCGAGCGGCGGCGCATCCACACCTTCATCGCGACCAGCCCGCTGCACATGAAATACAAGCTCCAGATGGAGCCCGACGACGTGCACGCGGCGGTCATCGACAGCGTGACCCACGCGCGCCGGTTCACCGACGACGTGGACTGGTCGCCCGAGGACGGCTCGCGCACCGACCCCGACTTCCTGTGCCGCTGCGTCGAGGCGGCGATCCGGGCGGGCGCCACCTGCATCAACCTGCCGGACACGGTGGGCTACGCGCTGCCCGAGGAGTTCGGCGGCCTGATCCGGGTGCTCCGCGAGCGGGTGCCGAACAGCGACAAGGCGATCTTCTCCGCCCATTGCCACAACGATCTCGGGCTCGCCGTCGCCAACTCGCTGGCCGCGGTCGAGGCGGGCGCGCGGCAGGTGGAGTGCACCATCAACGGGCTCGGCGAGCGGGCGGGCAACGCCGCGCTCGAGGAGATCGTGATGGCGCTCCGCACCCGTCACGACCTGATGCCCTACACGACTGGGATCGACACCGCCGTGATCACCCGGATCTCCAAGCTGGTCTCGACGATCACCGGCTTCACGGTCCAGCCCAACAAGGCGATCGTCGGCGCCAACGCGTTCGCCCACGAGGCCGGCATCCATCAGGACGGGGTGCTCAAGCACGCCGGGACCTACGAGATCATGACGCCGGAGTCGGTCGGGCTGGCCCGCTCGACCCTGGTCATGGGCAAGCATTCGGGTCGTCACGCCTTCCGCGAGAAGATCAGGGAGCTCGGCTACGATCTCGGCGAGAACGCGCTGCAGGACGCGTTCCGGCGCTTCAAGGATCTCGCCGACAAGAAGAAGGAGATCTTCGACGAGGACATCGCCGCCTTGGTCGACGACGCGGTGATCCGGCGCAACGACAGGATCCAGTTCGTGTCGCTCCAGGTGATCTGCGGCTCGGTGGGGCCGCAGACCGCGACGCTGGAGCTCGATGTCGACGGCGACCGCCGGGCGACCGAGGCGACCGGCGACGGCCCGGTCGACGCGACCTTCAACGCGATCAAGGGGCTGTTCCCCCATACCGCGCGGCTGAAGCTCTACCAGGTGCACGCGGTGACGGAGGGCACCGACGCGCAGGCCGAGGTCACCGTGAGGCTGGAGGAGGAGGGCAAGACAGTGAACGGCCAGGGGGCCGACACCGACACGCTCGTCGCCTCGGCGCGGGCCTATGTCAACGCGCTCAACAAGCTGCTGGTCAAGAGGGAGAAAACCGCGCCCGAGGCGCTCATCGCCTGATCGCGCGAGTGCGCTCGACGAGGTATCGAATAGCGGACCATGTTTTCCAAGATACTCGGACTTCTCTCGGCCGATATGGCGATCGATCTGGGGACCGCGAACACGCTGGTCTACGTGAAGTCGCGCGGGATCGTGCTCGACGAGCCCTCGGTGGTCGCCACCGCCACCGCCAGGGGGCGCAGGCAGGTCCTCGCCGTCGGCGACGAGGCCAAGATGATGCTGGGCCGCACGCCCGGCGGCATCGACGCCATCCGGCCGCTGCGCGACGGCGTGATCGCGGATTTCGAGATCGCCGAGGAGATGATCAAGCACTTCATCCGCAAGGTGCACAACAGGCGGCGCTTCGCGAGCCCGCAGGTGATCATCTGCGTCCCGTCGGGCTCGACCGCGGTGGAACGCCGGGCGATCCAGGAATCGGCGGAAAGCGCCGGCGCGCGGCGCGTCTATCTGATACCGGAGCCGATGGCGGCGGCGATCGGCGCGGGCCTCCCGGTCACCGAGCCCACCGGCTCGATGGTCGTCGATATCGGCGGCGGCACGACCGAGGTCGCCGTCCTCTCGCTCGGCGGGATCGTCTATTCGCGCTCGGTCCGCGTTGGCGGCGACAAGATGGACGAGGCGATCATCAACTATATCCGCCGCAACCATAACCTGCTGATCGGCGAGGGCAGCGCCGAGCGCATGAAGAAGCAGATCGGCTCGGCCTTCGCGCCGGTCAACGGCGACGGCGACCTGATGGAGATCAAGGGCCGCGACCTGATGAACGGCGTGCCCAAGGAAATCGTGATCACGGAGCGGCAGATCGCGGAGAGCCTCGCGGAGCCGGTGAACGCCATCATCGAGACCGTCAAGGTGGTGCTCGAGCACACCGCGCCGGAGCTCGCCGCCGACATCGTCGACAAGGGCATCGTGCTGACCGGCGGCGGCTCGCTGCTCGGCAATATCGACGAGCTGCTCGGCGCCGCGACCGGCCTTCCGGTAACCCTCGCGGAGGAACCGCTTTCCTGCGTGGTGCTGGGGACCGGGCGCTGCCTCGAGGAGATGAAGGCGTTGAAGAACGTGCTCACGGCCAAATATTGACCACGGGGACGCGCACCGCCCGCAGACCGTAACCGAACAGGACAGGGGGCTTCGCGTCGGTGAAGTATCGGCCGGCATCGATCGTTCGTCTGGCGGTCCCCTCGGGGACGCTCAGCCAGCGCGTCGTGCTCACGACCCTGATCCTGGCCGCTTTCGGGATCGTCGTCCTGGGCAAGGCGGAAACGGTCCTGTTCGAGAGGCTGCGCGCGGGCGTGGTCGATTTCGTCGCCCCCATCATGAACGTCATGGCGCGGCCCGCGGCCACCGTCGCGGACACGATCGAAGGCATCAACGAGCTCGGCCGGCTGCGCGAGGAAAACGCCAAACTCCGCGCCCAGAACGAACGGCTGCTGCGCTGGCAGGCGGCCGGGCTGAAGCTTTCGGGGGAAAACGACCGTCTCCGCGCGCTGCTCCGCTTCGTGCCCGAAGCCGAGGCCGATTTCGTGACCGCCCGTGTGGTGGGCGATTCTGGGGGCGTGTTCGTCCGCTCGATCGTCGTGGTGGCCGGCGCTCGGGACGGGGTCGCCAAGGGCCAGGCGGCGATGACCGGCGACGGGCTGGTCGGCCGCGTCGTCTCGGTCGGCGGCCGGTCCGCGCGCGTCCTGCTGATCACCGATCTCAACTCGCGCATCCCGGTCCTATTCGAGGAATCCCGCGAACGCGCAATCCTCGCCGGCGACAACACCGCCGCGCCCAAGCTCTCCTTCCTGCGCCACGGCGCACAGGTCAATACCGGCGACAGGATCGTGACGTCGGGCCATGGCGGCGTGCTCCCGGCGGGGCTGCCCATCGGCTTCGTCGCGAACGTCGCCGGCGAGGAGATCCACGTCCGGCCATTCGCGGCGCTCGACCGGCTCGAATTCGTCCGCGTCATCGCCCCTCGGGAGGTCGCCGTCGGTTCGCTCGGGGGGGCTCCTCCCGGCGGGACGCCGCGGTGAACCGACTGCTCCGGCGGCTCGACGGGCTCGCCACGGACCTCGCGCCGTTCGTCGTCTCGCTGGTGCTGATCATGTTCTCGGCGATGCCGGTCAACGTGTCCTCGGTCGGTCCGGTCGCGCCCAATCTCGGCCTGATCGCGGTGTTCTACTGGACGATTTACCGGCCCGACCTGATGCCGGCGATCGCCGTCCTGCCGCTCGGCCTGTGGCAGGACCTGATGAACGCCGGGCCGATCGGGCTCAACGCGCTCACGCTGCTGATCGTCTACGGCGTCATCGTGTTCCAGCGCGTGTTCTTCCGCGGCAAGACCTTCCTGATCGTGTGGTGGGCGTTCGGCCTGACGGCGGCGTTCGCCTCGCTGGTGTTCTGGCTCGCGGTCATGGCCTGGCACCTTCGATACGTCGACCCGGCGCCGCTCGCATTCCAGTTCGCGCTGACCCTCGCCGTCTTTCCGTTCCTCTACTGGATGCTGTCGCTGATACAGCGCGCCATCGCGCGCCGCGCCCAGCCCGGATTTCCCCGCGCGGGCGAGGCCACCGGGCCACGCGAGCCATGACACTGGTGAGAAGTGCGGGCTAGGATCGGGCGATGTACCGGGACAACGAGAGGCACAGGCTCTTTACCCGGCGGGCGGCGGTCCTCGGCGGCGCCCAGCTCGCGGCGGCCGCGATGCTGGCGGGCCGGATGTACCAGATCCAGGTGGTCGACTCCGACCGTTACAAGATGCTGGCGGAGGACAACCGGATCAACATGCGCCTTGTCGCGCCCGCGCGGGGACGCATCCTCGACCGGTTCTCGTCGCCGCTCGCGATCAACCGGGAGGCGTACCGCGTGCTGCTGATCGCCGAACAGGCGGGGGATGTCGGCCGGACTCTCGACATGCTCGAGCGGCTGATCGGGCTTACGGAGGGGGAGCGGTCCCGCGTGCTGCGAGAAGTGAGGCGGCGCCGCAGCTTCGTCCCCGTCACGGTGCGCGACGGGCTGGACTGGCGCGAGGTCGCGAAGATCGAGGTCAACGCGCCGGACCTTCCGGGCATCGCCATCGACGCCGACCTGGTGCGCGACTATCCCCATTCGATGAAGTCGGTCCATGTGCTGGGCTATGTCGCGCCAGTTTCCGAAACCGAGCTCGGCGACGATCCGCTGCTCCAGCTGCCCGGCTTTCGCATCGGCAAGGACGGGATCGAAAAGACGCACGATCTCGCGCTCCGCGGGAAGGCGGGCGCGAGCCAGGTGGAAGTCAACGCGCTGGGACGGGTCATCCGCGAAGTCGACCGGGTCGAGGGGGTGCCGGGGAACGATGTCCGCCTCACGATAGACATCGCGCTCCAGGCATTCGCCCAGGACCGGCTCGCCCCGCACCAGAGCGCCTCGGCGGTGCTGCTGGGAGTGGAAACCGGAGAAGTCCTCGCCATGGCCTCGACTCCGGCCTACGAGCCCAACCAGTTCGTCCGGGGGCTGAGCGCCGATACGTGGCGGTCGGTGGTCTCGGACCCGATGACGCCGCTGCTCAACAGATGCCTGTCGGGGCTTTACGCGCCGGGCTCGACGTTCAAGCTCGCCGTGGCCCTGGCGGCGCTCGACGCACGCAGGTCGTGGCCGGGCCAGCGCATCCGCTGCAAGGGGTTCATGGAGCTCGGCGAGGCGCAGTTCCACTGCTGGAACGAGCACGGGCATGGCTGGCTCGACATGGTGGGCGCGATCGAGCAGAGCTGCGACATCTACTTCTACGAGCTGGCGCAGCAGGTCGGCATCGACCGGATCGCGGAGATGTCCCTCAGGCTCGGCCTCGGCACCAGGCTTCTGGACGATCTGCCGGGCGAGCAGGAGGGGCTGATACCCACGCCCGAATGGAAGCTCGCATCCATCGGCTCCAGATGGCAGGGCGGCGAGACGCTGATCACCGGCATCGGTCAGGGCTTCGTGCTGACGACGCCGCTGCAGCTCGCCGTCATGACCGCGCGGATCGCCTCGGGCCGCGCCGTCGTTCCGAAACTGGTCATCGGGGACGAGGGGTCCGCCGCGCCGCCGCCCCAGCCGCGCTTTCCGGCGCTCAAGATCCGGGAAGCCGCGTTGAAGACGGTTCGCCGCGGCATGAATGCGGTCGCCAACAACGAGCGGGGCAGCGCTTACCGCTACGCGATCCGGGATCGCGCGCTTGCGCTCGCGGGCAAGACGGGAACCTCGCAAGTCGTCAAGATCTCCCAGAGCGAACGCGGAACCGGCGTGCTCAAGAACCATGAGCGTCCCTGGCGCGAGCGCGACCATGCGCTGTTCGTCGCTTACGCGCCGCTCGAAAAGCCACGCTACGCGATCTCGGTGGTCGTCGAGCATGGCGGCGCGGGCTCTTCGGTCGCGGCTCCGATCGCGCGGGACATCCTGCTGGAAGCGCAACGCCGGGACCCGTTGGGGGCCGATGCGGGCGACCGTCTCGCCCGGGTCGAAGCTCTTCCCGGCCAGGGCTGAAGGGAAAGGACCCCGGCCTTGGCCAGCGTCGCGGCAACCGGCGAAAGCCTTTCCCTCGGGCGCAGGCTCGCCCTGCTGAGCTGGCCGCTCGTCGTTCTCCTGTGCATTCTCGCCGGGGTCGGCGCGGCCATGCTCTACTCGGCCGGGGGCGGGAGCTGGGAGCCCTGGGCGGTACGCCATGTCATGCGCTTCGGCATCGCGCTGGCGCTGATGCTGGCGGTGGCGCTGGTCGATATCCGGTTCTGGCTGCGCTACGCCTACGCGATCTATTTCGCCGCCGTCGCGCTCCTCGTCGCGGTCGAGGTGGCCGGCGCCACCGGCATGGGCGCGCAGCGATGGATCGATCTCGGCGTCGTGCGCCTGCAGCCCTCGGAGCTCATGAAGATCGCGTTGATCCTCGGGCTGGCGCGCTACTTTCACGGCCTGTCGACGGAGGATATCGGACGTCCGGGGCGCCTGGCGGTGCCGCTGCTGATGATCCTCGGCCCGGCGTTCCTGGTGTTGCGGCAGCCGGATCTGGGCACGGCGGCGATGCTGACGGTGGGAGGGGCGGCGATATTCTTCGTCGTCGGGGTCAGGCTGTGGAAATTCGGTCTGGTGGCGCTGCTCGGCTTCGCCGCCATGCCGGTGGTCTGGAACGTCCTGCGCCCCTATCAGCAACAGCGCATCCTGACCTTCTTCGACCCGGAGTCCGACCCGCTGGGCGCCGGCTACCACATCCTGCAGGCCAAGATCGCGCTCGGCTCGGGCGGCATCTTCGGCAAGGGGTACATGCAGGGATCGCAGGCTCATCTGGATTTTCTGCCGGAACGTCAGACCGACTTCATCTTCACCATGCTGGCGGAGGAGTTCGGCCTGATCGGCGGGCTCTCCGTGCTCGGCCTGTTCCTCCTGCTGTTCGCCTACGGGATCGCCATCGCGGTCCGCATCCGCAACCAGTTCGGGCGCGTCGTCGCGATGGGCGTGACCGTGACGGTCGCGCTCTACGTGTCCATCAACATCGCCATGGTGATGGGACTGGTCCCGGTGGTGGGCGCGCCCCTGCCGCTGATTTCCTATGGCGGGACGGCCATCCTCAGCGTGATGATCGGCTACGGATTGCTGTTGTCGGCCAGCATCGACAGGGACGCGATGATCGGCAGGTCCGGGACATCGGAGGGCGCCTGACGCCGGACCGCGCGCCGCCGCCGGGCTCGCCATCGGCCGCGCGGTTTGCTATAAGCCCGGCTCCCGATCGGGGGGCGCATAGCTCAGTTGGTAGAGCAGCTGACTCTTAATCAGCGGGTCCAAGGTTCGAGTCCTTGTGCGCCCACCAATCCTGTCGAGGGCCTGGATGGAAACATCCTAGCCCTGACCTCGTCCGGCAGGCGGAAGGCAAGCAAATCCGGCTACCGGCACCCGGCGTTGCCGGTCTCCTTTACGGATGAGTGACGCGGTTCCTTTTCCGTCAGCGTTTCGAGAAACGCGACGAGATCGGCCCGTTCGCCCGCGCTCAGGTCGAGGCGGCGCAGGATACGCTCGCCGCCGGCGTGCAGCCGTTCCTCGTCGAGCGTCGAGTAGTGATCGACGACGTCGGCGAGTGTCGCGTGGCTGCCGGCATGCATGTAGGGCGCGGTGAGCGCGACGTTGCGCAGGCCCGGCACCCGGAACTCGCCGAAATTGCTCTGTCGCAGACGGACATAGCGGGTCCTGGCCGCGGTGGATCGCTGCGCATCGTCGTTGAAAGGGCCCAGCAGGGTGTAGGGGCTCCGGCGCAGCTTGCGGATGCCGCCGTGCCGGCCGGGATCGACCCGGCCGGGTTCGACGAAATGCGGCACGCCGGCGTCGGCGAACTCGCCGTTGGTGAAGGCCGGGCCGAAATGGCAGAAGGCGCAGTTGCCCCGGCCGACGAACAGGCGCAGGCCGCGCTTGGCGGCGGCGGGATAGCGCGCCCGGCCGGCGGGGTCGTCGCGCGCCAGCGCATCGCGGAAATCGTCGAACGGCGTGCGGCCGGTGACGAGAGTTTCCAGGAACGCCGCCAGCGCCTTGCCGAGATCGACGAAAACCCGTTCGTCGTCCGCGCCGGGCGCTTGGCCGAAGGACTCCCGGTAGCCGCAGGAAAGCTGCCCGTCGGAACGGAGCAGAAGCGCCGCGCCGCCGGGGCCGACGCCCATCTCGCGCGTATCGAGGAGGGGTCTGAGGTTCTGTGCCCAAAGCGTGTCCTGCGCGCCGTCCCAGCCGAACCAGCGGTTGAACCGCAGGTTGAACAGGGTGGGCGCGTTGCGGTCGACGATCCGGTGCCCGCGGCTGCGCGGCAGCCCGTCGGTCCAGGCCCGGTCCGGCTCATGGCAGGTCGCGCAGGAGACCGCGCCGGAGACCGACAGCCGCGGATCGAAGAACAGCGCCCGGCCGAAGGCGATGGCGGCGGGCTTGCCGGAAACCCGGTTGCTCGGATCGGGCCGCGCGGCCGGCGGCCATGGCCCATGGCGCAGGATCCGGCGTTTTTCCTCGTCGGTCAGGTCGAGCGCCGACACCGGCGCCGCGATGCCGGAAAGCATGCAGAATGCAATCGAAAGCCCCGCGAGCCCGGCCGCCAGCCGGGGCGTCACTCCGGCACCGTTTCCGCGGTGAGCTTCTCCCGGCCCGCCGCGCCGCGGACATCGAGGATCAGCTGCCAGCGCCCCGGCATGTGGAACATCAGGCCCTCGGCCGTTCCGGACGAGCCGTTCAGGGTCACGGCGGGCCGGTAGTTCATGCCGTGCCGGTGGTCCGGCATCCAGCCGCGCACGCCGACCCGGCCGACCGGCGGCCCGCACAGATGGAAACGGACGGAAAAATGCTCTCCGACCGGGATGGGGGCGGGTTCCGGCCGCCACCATGCCGTCCACAGCGCGCCGGCGATTTTCGCGCCGCCGGTCCAGCCCTCGGGACGGTCGCAGGCCGCCGCCGCGCCGGCCGCGAGAACGAGCGCCACCGCCAGAGCCGGTCCGCCGAGGCGCCGCCTGGCCACGGTTATTTTCGGAGGTTTGCGAGGTGGGGCCGGATCATCGTCTCGCCGTTGCGCCAGGCGATCTTCTCGGCGAGGTCGGGCGGCAGGTCGCTCAGCCAGCGCCGGGTCCAGTCGGCGTGCTCGGCGACATAGTGCCAGCGTTCGGGCGTGAAGGTGTCGGTGCCGACCGTGACGCGGTCCGGGAACGCGGCGAACAGGCCGCGCCAGTCGTCGTCGACCCGCCCGCCGTGGGCGTGTTCGCTGCGAAAGGCCAAATCGGTCCACAGGTTCGCGTGCTTCCCGAGCATCGGGCCGACGACATCCGGACCGACGAAGCCGGCATGGGCCCAAAGCACCCGCGCTTCCGGCCACCGGGCGAAGATCGCATCGACCGCGCCGGCGTCCGAATGGGCGTGCAGGAGAAGATTGTGCCGCCGCGCCAGCTCGATCACGCGCCGCGGCACGGCCTTGCCGGTCTGCGCGGCGAAGAGGTGGAATTCGCCGACCGCGACCCACTCGAAGCGCTTCAGACGGTCTTCGAGGAAGTCGATCACCGACGGATCGTCGACCCAGCTGTTTATCTCGCCGCGCCGACGGTAGGGACGCAGGCTGGGCAGGACGAGGTCCGGCGCGGCGGCGTGGAGCGCGCGGGTGCCGGCATCGCCCGAGCTCGACACCAGCGCCCGCTTCAGCCCCGCCTTCTTCAGGATGGCGACGGCCTCGCCGGGGGAAAACCGCTCGGCCGCGTCGTGGCTGAAATGGATATGGGCGTCGAAGATCGGCATCGGCGCGGCGGCGGCGCGCGCCGCCGGGGGCAGCAGCCCAGCGGCGGCCGAGGCCGCGAGAAAGCGGCGACGCGAGATCATGGCGTCCAGCCTCCTCCGGATGGTCCGCTTCGAATGTTAGAGCGTATCCGCTCCAGGCGGAACCGCGCGCCGGTCCGGACGCCTATCCCGCGCTCCCGATCCGCGCGGTCACCTCGATCTCCACCTTCATTTCGGGCAGCGCCAGCGCCGCGATCACGGTGGTATTGGCCGGACGGATATCGGCGAAGGCCTCGCCGATCGCCTCGCACACCGGCATCAGGTCCGCGCGGTCGGCGATATAGACCGTCACGCGCAGCACATCGGCCAGGCTCGCGCCGGCCTCGTCGAGCGCGGCCTCGACATGACCCAGCGCAAGCCGGGTCTGCGCCGCCGCGTCGGCCGGGAAGGCGCCGGTTTCCCGATCCATGCCGGTGGTGCCGGAGACATAGACCATGTCGCCGTCGACGACCGCCCGGGAAAAGCTCGCCAGCTCCTCGAACGGCGTGCCGCTGGAGATGCGCCGCCGGCTCATCGTCGCCTCCTCACAATTTGCTGTCCCGGGTCGGCAGGCCCAGCAGGATACGTCCGTAATTCGCGCCCTGGGCATCCCAGGCGAGCGCGATATGCGAAGCGAGGGTATGCATGTCGCGCCAGTGGCGCTGCAGCGGCGAGTCCTCCGCGTTGCCGGTCGCCCCGCCGAGCGCCATCAGCCGGTCGACCGCCTGCACCAGAAGCCTGCCCGCATAACCGTCGTTGCGCCGCCAGCGGTGGCGTTCCTCCAGGCTCGGCTCCTCGCCCGCCCCGGCCCGCGCGTGGACTTCCCCGCAGTCGCGCCGCAACAGGGTCCAGGCCGCGTCGATCTCCGCCGCCGCCTCGCCCACGCGGAGCTGCGCGGTGGGCTCTTCGGCGAGCCGCGCGCCGCTCTGCATGCGCTGCGCGCCGAGCCTTTCGACCACCAGGGACAGCGCGCCCCGGGCGATGCCCACCGCCGGCGCCACGATCCCCTTGCCGAACAGCGAGAACAGCGGCATCCGGTAGAGCGGGCCGGGGTTGACCGCGCTGCCGCGCGTCGGCCCGCCGCGGCACGCCTCCGAGCGGATCGTCCGGTCCTCGGCGATGAAGAGGTCGCGGCAGATCATCGATCTGGAGCCGGTCCCGCGCAGGCCGGTGGCGTACCAGTCGTCGACCAGCTCGACGGCGCTCACCGGCGCGAGCCCGTAGCGGTGCTCCATGCCGTCGCGGTCGAGCCTCGGCGTCATCATGTTGAAATGGTTCCACCGGCAGACATCGACCCCGCTCGCCAGGGTCCAGGTGCCGTCGAGCACGTACCCCCCGTCGACCGGGGTAACGCGGGAGTCGGCCGTCGGCGTCGAGCCGGAGATCAGCGCGTCCGGGTCCTCGCCCCAGACCGCGTCCTGGGCGCCGGCATCGAACATGCCGTGCATCCAGCTGTGGCTGGCGACCACCGAATGGACCCAGGCGGTCGAGCCGCAGGCGGTGCCGAGCTCGGCGGCGAGATCGACCTGGAGCATGTAGTCGAGCTCGTAACCGCCGTACCGCTCGGGCAGGTAAATCCGGTAGAGGCCGGCCTCCATCAGCTCGGCCTGGGTCGCGTCGGGCAGCCGCCTGATCCGGTCCGCCTCCGCCGCCCGCCCGGCGATCGCCGGCAGAAGCGTCCGCGCGCGGTCGATCAGCTCCTCCCGCGCCACCGCATTCGCGCCGCCGTTCGCCAAAGTCGCCTGATCCGGAGTTTCCGGCATTCGGGCTCCCCGCCGATTTCGACCGCAGGTTAAAGCAGCGGCCGCCCCTCCGCGACGGGCGCGGTCAGTAGGGCGCGCCGCGCGGTTCGATCCCGAGCCGGGCCTGGCCGTACATCGCCGAATGGACGTCCCAGTTGAAGAACGCGTGGTGCGAAACGGCATGAGCGTCGCGCCACGCGCGCTGCACGGGTTCGGCGTGATGTATGCCGGTTGCGCCGGTCGCGCCCCACAACGCGTCGAGACCCTGCAAGGCGAGCTGGACGACATAGGCCTGCACGACCCTATTCTCCAGCCGCTCGGCGCGGTCCGGGAGCGCGCCCCGGTCCATGACGGCGCGCCGCGTGTCCTCGATTTGCCCGAACATCAGCGTCCTTGCCGCCTTGAGGGCGATCGCCGCGTGCCCCACCCGCATCTGGACGGCGGGGAACTCGGCCACCCTGGCGCCCGCCCCCTCCCCGCTCCCGCGGACCTGCCAGTGGGACAGCAGCGCGGTAAAGTGATCCAGCGCTCCCCGCAGACATCCGACCGCCGTGGCCGACAGGCCGTGGGCGCCGAGCGAGAACACCGGATACCGCCCGAGATTGGTCTCGAAGGCGGCCTGGCCCGGCGCGTCGGTCGAAACGAACACCTCCGCCGGCAGGCTCCGATGCTCCGGCACGAAGACATCCTCGGCGGTCACCGCATGGCTGCCGGTCGCCGCGAGCCCCATCGTGTCCCAGTCTTCGGCGATCCCGCATTCCGACATCGGCACGACGACGAATCCGGGGACCGCGCGCTCGCCGCCCCCTGCCGCGGGCAGCGCGACGCCGAGCAGCGCGACGTCGGCATAGTCGCAGCCGCTGGCATAGCGCCAGGTCCCATCGATCCGGAAGCCGCCGTCGACCCGCCGACAGCTGCCGGTCGCCGGGAACGAGGTCACGACCAGCTTGTCGGGGCCGTCCGCCCAGATCTCCTCCTGGCAGGCCAGCGGGAACTGCGCGACCATCCACTGGTGGGAAATGCCGCAGCTCGCGACCCAGCCGGTCGACCCGCAGGCGGCGGAGAGCTCGAGGATCACCTCTATCGCGGTCTCGAGGTCGAGCTCGTACCCGCCGAAGCGGCGCGGAAGCAGAATGCGCAGGAAGCCGGCGTCCCTCATCGCGGCATACACCCGCGGGGACAGCTTGCGCGCCTTTTCCGCGCTCCCGGCGTCGTCCCTGGCGGCCGGCGCGAGCGCCCGCGCGGCCGCGATCAGCGCTTCCGCGTCGGCTTGGCCGGCTCCCGTATCGCCCGAAGTCATCCGCACGCGCTCCGATCGACTGCGTCCAGCATCCGGTTTGCGATCTTGAGGTCGAAACGCCGCGGACCGCAAGCGATGGAAGCGCCGTGCGCCTTGACGCGCCCGGACGTGCGGGTTGAGATCGTTCCCGCATTCCTTGCGACCGGCGGGAGGTAAGGATGGCAACCTCACTGTTCATCGCGACGGGAGACGGCGTCTTTCTCGCCGAGCCCAACGGCACCGGCCGCGAGGTCCGGCCGGCGGGTCTGGACGGCAGGGGCATGGTGCGCTGGATCCTGGCCGATCCGTCCCGCCCCGGGCGGGCGTGGGCGGCGACCGAGCGCAGCGGCGTCTGGCGCACCGACGACGGCGGGAAGAGCTGGGCGGAGAAGAACGAGGGGCTGGTCTACAAGCACACGCTCTCGCTGGCGCTGCATCCGAAGACGGGCGCGCTCTATGCCGGCACCGAACCCGCCTGCATCTTCCGGTCGGCCGATTGCGGCGACAGCTGGGTGGAGCTGGAGAGCCTCCGCCGGCTGGCGACCCGGAAGGACTGGACCTTCCCGGGGCCGCCCTATGTGGCGCATGTGCGCGGCATCGGGCTGTCGCCGTCCGATCCGGACGTCATCTTCGGCGCGGTGGAGGAGGGCTGGCTGGTGCGCTCGCGCGACGGCGGCGAGAGCTGGGTCAACGTCAAGGACGGCACCGAGTTCGACTCGCACACGGTCACCGTTTTCCCGGACGGAGAGACGGTGGTCTCGGCCTCGGGTCACGGGCTCTATCGGAGCGCCGACGGGGGCGAGACGTTCGCGCGATCGGATGCCGGGATCGCCCACCCCTATCTGATCAACGTGGCGGTTCATCCCGACCGGCCCCGGGTGCTGTTCACCGCGGGGGCGGAGGTGCCGCCGCCGGGCTGGCGGCGGCCTGAGGGGGCCGGGGCGGGGTTCTACCGGAGCGCGGACGGCGGCGAGAGCTGGACGCGGCTGACGGGCGGGCTGTCGGAGCGCATCGCGCCCGCGCCGCGTTCGATCGCGGTGGACCCGGGATCGCCGGAGACGGTGTTCGTGGGCCTCAACGACGGCGGGATATGGGCCACCCGGGACGGCGGGGAGGGGTTCTCCCGCATCGCCTCGGGGCTGCCGCCGGTGCTCGGAATCGCGCCCGTTCCGGGCTGAATTCCCGCCTCGGCCGGACCCTGCCGCCTCAGGCGCCGCGCTCGTCCGCGCCCAGCAGGTTCCGGGGCGCCTCGCCGTCCAGCCACCGGCGGACGTTGCGCGCGCCGCTGCGCACCGCCTCGAGATGCGCGCCGGGGACGCTCGCGGAATTGTGCGGCGCGGCGATGACGTTGGGCAGGTCGAGGAACGGGTGCTCGATCCGGAATTCGCCGTGCCGCACCGGCTCGATCCACCACGATTCCAGACAGGCGAAAAACCGCTCGTTGTCGACCAGATGGCGGTAGAGCGCGTCCTGGTCGACGATCTCGCCGCGCGCGACGTTGACCAGGATCGCGTCGTCCTTCATCCAGCCCAGCTCGCGCGCGCCGATCAGCCCCGCCGTCGCGCGGGTGAGCGACAGCGAGACGAGGACGACGTCGGCGGCGTCGAGCACGGTTCGCAGCGCCGCCAGCGTGCCGACGAACGCTACGTCCTCGCCGGTCTCCCCGCTGCGGTTGACGGCGTAGATCTCCGCGCCCAGCGCCCCGAAGAGCCGCGCCGCCGCGCGCCCCGACGCCGCCGAAGCCGAGGATGGCGCACACCGCCCCGTCGAGCGTCCTGTTGACGGCGAACTGGTTGAACCGCCCTTCCCGCATCTCCCGGTGCTCGACCGCAGGCGCTTGGCCGCGGCGAGCGTCATGGCGAGCGCGAACTCCGCCATCGGGCCGGCGAAAACGCCCGCATTGGAGGCGATCGGCACATCGCGCGGAAAGAGATGCAGCGGCACGTGATCGACGCCCGCGGTCATCAGCTGGACGAAGCCGAGCGACGTCATCGCATCGACATCGGCGGCCCCGATCTCGATCCGGGGGTTCCAGGCGATCAGCACGCGCGCACGCGCAAGCGCGGCGGCCCGGTCCGCCGGCGCCAGGTCGGGCAGGAAAAGCAGCTCGCAGCGGGCGCCGAGCTCTTCCCGGTAGGCGCCGCGCACCTCCGGCGTGGGGTCGTGGACGACGACGACGCAGGGCGGGGCCGCAACGCCTCCTCCTCCGCCATCGGTTCCAGACATTCCCGGATTCCTCCTTTCGGCCGCCGGTTGATGTCACCCGGCCCTGCTTCGGTCAACTGGTGCGGTCGAAGCGGGCTACGCTCGGGACGCCCTCCGGCTACAATGCCGCCCCCATGTCGGGAGCCGCCATACGATGACCGTCGAACCGCGGCCCGCGCCGGTTCTGTTCTATTTCGATTTCATCTCGCCGTTCGGATTCCTGGCGAGCCTGCGGGTCGACGCGCTGGCCGCGAAGTACGGGCGCGAGGCGGATTGGCGGTCGATGCTGACGGGCATTTCCGTGCTCAAGGTGATGGGGCTCAAGCCGATTCCGGAGACGCCGCTCAAGGGTCCCTATGCGCTGCGCGACGCGGAGCGCTATTGCCGCCGCCACGGCATCGCGCTGTCGCCGCCGCTGGGATCCGATCGGGTCCAACCCCGCCCGCTCGCCGCCGGGCGCGCCTTCCACTGGCTGCGCCGCCACGACCCCGAACGCGCCAAGCCGGTCGCGAAGAGCCTGCTGCGCGCCCACTGGCAGGAGGGGGTCGACATCGGCACGCCGGAAACGGTGACGGCCATGGCCGCGTCGGAAGGCGCGGACAAGGCGGCGCTCGACGCCGGTTTCGACAGCGGCGAGGCGGCCCTCCTGCTGCGCGCGGCGGTCGACGAGTCGCTGGAGGCGGGCGTGTTCGGCTTCGCCGTTCTTCATCGTCGACGGCGAGCCTTTCTTCGGGCTGGAGAAGATGGAGCTCATGGAGGAGTGGCTGGCGACGGGCGGATGGTAGGCGGGACGGCCCCGCCTTTTCGAACAGCGGTCGCCCGTTCCGGCGCGAGAGTCCGCGCCCGGCATTCGGAGGAGGAGACGGCGGGTGGATCTGGGTATCGCCGGTGAGCGGGCGCTGGTGCTGGGCGGCACGCGCGGGCTGGGGCTGTCCTGCGCGCGGGCGCTGGCGAACGAGGGCGTCGCGGTCGCCGCGGTCGGGCGCGATCCCGCCACAGGCGCCGCGGCCGCCGAGTCCTTTGCCGGTCGGGCGGCCTATGTCCGTGCCGATCTGTCGGTCGCGGCCGACCGCGCCCGTCTGGTCGACGACGCGCACGCCGCGCTGGGAGAGCCGATTTCGATCCTCGTGACCAACGCGGGCGGGCCGCCGACCGGAGAGTTCGCCGAGCATTCGACGGACACCTGGCTCGCGGCGCTGCATGTCAACATGCTGGGGCATCTGGAGATCGCCCGGGAGGCTGCTGCCGGGCATGATCGGCCGCGGCTTCGGACGCATCGTCAACATCACGTCTTTCGCCGCCAAGGAGCCATACCCCAACATGGCGCTCGCCAACGCCGTACGCGCTGGCCTGCACGGGGCGATGTCGACGCTCGCGCGGGAGGTCGCCGACAAGGGGGTGACGGTCAACAACCTGCTTCCGGGGCTGATCGATACCGGCGCGCTGCGGCGCGTGTTCAAGGCGCGCATGGAGAAGGACGGTGTGGACGAGGCGGCCGTCCGCGCGCGCATGGCCGGCTCGATCCCGGCCGGCCGGCTCGGGCTGGCCGAGGATTTCGGCCCCGCATGCGCGTTTCTGTGTTCCCGCCACGCGGGCTACATCACCGCGCAGAACCTGGCCGTCGACGGCGGCCTGATCCGCGGCCTGTTCTAGACCGGCCGGGAGGAATCCGTCTCGCAGGCGACATGTTGCGCCGTTCGGCGCATCGCTTCCCCGACAAGCCCGCGATCCTGTGCGGCGGGACGACGATGCTCTACCGCGAACTGGACGCGGCGGCCAACCGCCTCGCCCACGCGCTGCTTGGCCTCGGCCTGGCGAAGGGTGCCAAGGTCGGCATCCTCAGCCGCAACCTGCCGGAATACGGCGTCGTCTTCTTCGGCGCCGCGCGCACCGGCTACGTGCTGACCAACGTCTCCGTCCTCTACGCGCCCGACGAGCTGGCCTATGTGCTCGACAAGGCCGATGTGGAGGCGCTGATCTATGACGGGTTCCTGGCCGGGAAGGTCACCATGGTGCAGGACGATCTGCCCGGCATCGGGACCTACATCGCTATCGGCGACCCGGGCGCGGTGAAGGATGCGATCGGGTTCGACGACTTCGTGCGCCAAGGCCCGGACACGTATCCGGATATCGCTCTGAGCGAGGACGATCCGTTCTGCATGACCTACACCGGCGGCACGACGGGGCGGCCCAAGGGGGTGCTGTGCAGCCACCGGGCGCGCGACGTGACGGCGCATACGGTGATGGTGGAGGAGGCGATCGACGAGCGGGACATCGTCGGGATCGTCACCCCGCTCTTCCACGTCGCGGCGCTCAACATCATGTTCCAGCCCGCCATACTGGCGGGCGCGACCGCGGCGTTCCTGACCAAGTGGGACCCGGCCGATTTCGTCGCGATGGTCGAGCGCACGCGCATGACCGCCAACTTCATGGTGCCGACCCAGGCGGCGATGCTGCTCAACCACCCGGGCTTCGATGCGGCGCGGCTCGCCACCTGGCGCAAGGTCAGCTTCGCGGGCGCGCCGATGCCGGACTGGGTCCAGAAGGAGCTGCGCGCGCGGCTGCCCGACCTGCGGCTGACGCAAATTTACGGCCAATCGGAAATGGGCGTGATCGCGGTGCTGCGCCACTGGTACCTGCCCGGCAAGCTCGGCGCCGTGGGCAGGCAGTCCTACAACGTCGATATCCGCGTGGTGCGCCCGGACGGCACGGACATCGATGCCGGGGAGATCGGTGAGGTGGTGAGCCGCGGCGACAATCTGATGCTGGAATATTACGGCGAACCCGACCAGACCCGGGAGTTCTTCAAGCTCGGGGACGGGTGGGGCTGGTCGGGCGATCTGGCGACCGTCGACGAAGACGGTTTCATCACGCTGGTCGACCGGTCGAAGGACATGATCATTTCCGGCGGGGAAAACGTCTACCCCAAGGAAATCGAAACCGCGATATACGAGATCGACGGTGTCGCCGAATGCGCCGTCTTCGGCATCCCGGACGACCGGTGGGGAGAAGTGCCGGCGGCTTACGTGTCCCTCAAACCGGGGGCGTCCCTCGACGAGGAATTCGTGGCGGACCACTGCGCGCGGCGCCTAGCCCGGTTCAAGCGGCCGCGCCTGGTCAGGTTCGTTCCGGATTTCCCGAAGACGCCCGTCGGCAAGATTCAGAAAACCGTGCTCAAGGAAGCGTTCTGGCGAGAGCGGAACAAGAAGATCTGAGCGCGCGCCTGTCCGGCTCGTTCCGGCCGTCCGCGGTCACAGGAGGCAGACGCGCTCGGCCAGCTCGTCGATCAGGACGCGCTGGTTTTCGCGATAGTCGATCGGCACCTCGACGATGTGGACTCCGCCGGCCTGGAAACAGCTTTCCAGCAGCGGCGCCAGCTCGTCCGCCGCGCCGAGGCGGTGGCCCGCCGCGCCATAGCTTCCGGCATAGTCGACGAAATCCGGATTGCCGTATCCGAGCCCCCAGTCGGCCAGCCCCGCATCGGCCTGTTTCCAGCGGATCATGCCGTAGGCATCGTCGCGCAGTATCAGAACCACGAGATCGAGGCCCAGGCGCACGGCGGTCTCCAGCTCCTGGCTGTTCATCATGAAGCCGCCGTCGCCGCAGATCGCCATCACCCGGCGGTCCGGGTACATCATGGCCGTCATCATCGCCGACGGCAGCCCAGCGCCCATGGTCGCCAGCGCGTTGTCGAGCAGCACCGTGTTCGACTGCCGGGCCGGATAGTTGCGCGCGAACCAGATCTTGTAGGTGCCGTTGTCGAGCGCGACGATTCCGTCAGGCGGCATGACGGCGCGCGCGTCGGCGACGATGCGCTGGGGCAGCAGCGGAAACGAGTCGTCATCGGCGCGCTCGGCGATGTGCGCCTGGACCTCCTCCCGCACCCGCATGAAATAGTCGAACTCGTGCCCCGGTTGCGGCTCCAGCCGTTCGGCAAGCCGTTCGAAGCTCGAAGCGATGTCGCCAACCAGCTCCAGCTGCGGAAAATAGACCTCGTCGACCTCGCTCGGGCTGAAGTTGACGTGGATGACCTTCTTGCCGCCGTGCTCCATGAAGAAGGGCGGCTTCTCGACCACATCGTGGCCGGCATTGATCACCAGGTCGGCGCGGTCGATGGCGCAGTGCACGTAGTCGCCCGCCGACAGCGCCGCCGTGCCGATATGGAGATCGTGAAGCCGGCCGATGACCCCCTTGCCCATCTGGGTATCGAAATAGGGGATTCCGGTCTTGCCGACGAAGGCCTCCAGCGCCGCGATGATGCGCTTGCGGTTGGCGCCGGCGCCGACCAGCAGCAGCGGGCGCCTCGCCGAGCGGATCATGTCGACGGCCCGGTCGACGGCCAGCGGGTCGCAATGCGGCCGCCGCGTCGTCGTCGGCGGGAACAGCGGTTGGGCGTCGACCCGTTCGGCGGCGATGTCCTCGGGCAGCTCGATATGCACCGCGCCCGGCCGTTCTTCCTCGGCCAGCCGGAACGCCTCCCGCACGACGCTCGGGATCGTGTTGCCGTTGACGATCTGCTTCGCGAACTTGGTGATCGGGCGCATCATCGACACCACGTCGACGATCTGGAAGCGGCCCTGCTTGCTCGACTTTATCGGCTTCTGGCCGGTGATCATCATCATCGGCATGGCGCCCAGCTGCGCGTAGGCCGCCGCGGTCACCAGGTTGGTCGCGCCCGGCCCCAGCGTCGCCAGACAGACGCCGGCCTCGCCGGTCAGCCTTCCGTAGGTGGCGGCCATGAAGCCCGCCGACTGCTCGTGCCGGGTCAGGACCAGCTCGATGCTCGACGTGCGGAGCGAATCGAGAAAATCGAGATTTTCTTCTCCGGGGACGCCGAAGACGTACTTCACGCCCTCGTTTTCCAGCGCCCGGACCAGCAGGTCGGACGCCCGCATCGGCGTGTCGGCCGCTTCGGAGACGGCAAAATCGACGGTGCTCATCGCATGTTCCTCGAGGGGTTGGCGGTCCTGCCTATGAGGCTTTTCGGGACGCGTACTCGGGATATATGTCGGGAACCGGGTACCGCTCGTCGAGAGGTACCGACTTGCCGTCTCCCGAAGCGATCCGGCAGTGATAGCGCTTGAGCGCGCGCGGATGGGAGACGCCGCAGGAATGGCTGATGATCCCGGTGCCGTAGCGCAGCTTCTCGACGAAGTTCTTGACCCTGACCGACTTCGTTTCGGGATCGAGGCCGCGCTGCAGCCGGCGGTCGTGGGTGGTGATCCCGGTCGGGCAGGTGTTCCTGTTGCATTTCAGCGACTGGATGCAGCCGAGCGCGAACATGAAGCCGCGCGCCGACACCACGAAGTCGGCGCCGACGCAATAGGCCCATGCGACCTCGGCCGGCGTAATCAGCTTGCCCGACGCGATCACCCGGATGCGCTCGCGCAACCCGAAGCGGACGAGAATATCGACGACGACCGGAAGCGCCTCCTTGATCGGCATGCCCACATTGTCCATCAGCGGCATCGGCGCCGCGCCGGTGCCGCCGTCGCCGGAGTCGACGGTGATGAAGTCGGGCGCGGATTCGATGCCGCGCTTGTGGACTTCCCGGCAGAGGCTCTCGATCCAGCCATAGGCGCCGACCACGGTCTTGAAGCCGACCGGCCTCCCGGTGACGTCCCGGATGCGGCCGATGACGTCTAGCAGGTCGGTGACCGAATCGATATCGAGGTGGCGGTTGGGCGAGATCGAATCCGTGTGGACCGGAATGCCTCGAATCCCGGCGATTTCCTCGGTGACCTTGGCGGCCGGCAGAATGCCGCCCTTGCCCGGCTTGGCGCCCTGGCTGAGCTTGATCTCGAACATTCTGATCTGTTCGTGGGCCGCGAGTTCGCGCAGCCGGTCGTCGCACAGATTGCCCTCGGCGTCGCGCACGCCGTACTTCGCGGTGCCGATCTGGAACACGAGATCGCAGCCGCCCTCCAGATGGTACGGCGCCAGCCCGCCCTCGCCGGTGTTGAGCCAGCAGCCGGCGAGCGCGGCGCCCTTCGACAGGGCCCGGACCGCCGGCTGCGATATCGCGCCGAAGCTCATGCCGGAAATGTTGATCACGGATTGCGCGACATAGGGCTGTCTGGCGTAGGGGCCGATGGTCAGCGCCGGCGCGGGCTCGCTGTCCTCGTCGATCTTGGGAAACGGGCAGTTGACGAAGATGACCGTGCCCGCCGGCAGGAGCGATTTCGTCGAGCCGAACGCGATCGTGTTGTCGACGCCGCGCGAGGACTTGTAGACCCAGTCGCGCTCCGCCCGGTTGAACGGCATCTCGTCGCGGTCCATGGCGAAGAAGTACTGCCGGAAATACTCGCCGAGGGTGGTGAAGAGGCGACGGAATCGGCCGATGACGGGGTAGTTGCGCCGCACCGCGTCCGCGGTTTGCGTCACGTCGATGACGAACATCACCGCGACGATCAGAAAGACGACGGCGGCGGGAAATACGAACAGGGTCGTCAGGACGTGGATGCTCGTGATCGTAAAATCGGCGAACAGCGACATTTCCCGGCCCTCCGGCATTGGAAGCGAAGGCTACGCCATAATCCCGACTTGGCCCTCGCACGGGGCGCCTTCAATAGCGGTCGAGCATAGCCTAGAGCATTTTCCGACCTTATGCGTTCGCGACGGCCCACCCTCCCCCGGCCCCTCCCGCAAGCGGGAGGGGGGAAGCGACCCCTCTCCCCCGCCGGGGGAGAGGGTCAGGGTGAGGGGGGATGCCGGCCGCCGGGAGGGACGGATCGCCGGCTATTCGATGGCGAAGAGCGAAATCCGGACGGACGAGCGTTGCCGCGCCCCGGTGCCGACGAAGAGCGTCCGGTTGACCCACGCATATCCGGCGTCCCCGGTCTCCAGCCGGGCGTGGGTCCGCATGTAGTAGCTGTCGGGCGGCACCTCCTCGCCGGCCGCGAGGCGCGCGATGACGTCGGGCGGCCCGTGGCGGAAGCCGTAATTGACGACCTCGATCAGGGCGCCGTCATCGGTCTCCATGGCATAGCGCGTGTCGAGCTCGGCGGTCCCGTCGGCGAAGATCGTCTGCCAGTCCGCCCCGAGGTTCAGGATGCGGCCCGAGATGTCCGGTCCCGTGACGCGTCCGCCGACGATCGGGACGAGACGGCGCCTTCCGGCCCGCCCCGCCCCCATCTCGCGGATCGGACCGAGCTCGGCGGCGATGTCGCAGAAGTGGCGGAGGCCGGGCGCTGAGGGCATGATTTCGCCTTTCCGTCGGAAATTATGGCGCTTGCAAAGACTAGTTGACGAGCGGGAGGTCAACCACACCTACACCGTCATGCCCGGACTTGTTCCGGGCATCCACGTCCCTCCGCCGCCTCGCCCGCTCCCCGCTTGCACCGCGATGCCGCAAGGCGTGGATGCCCGGAACAAGTCCGGGCATGACGGTGGGGGAAAGCGGGGCGACAAAGGGAACGGCGACGAGGGAGACGCCGGCGCGCCGAAGTCCGCGTCCCGAGCCCGCGCATCGAGTAGTCTCTATAATCTTCGAAATTATCGGGGCCCCGGAAGCCGGATCGCGGCGTCGGCGTCGTCGTAGAGGCGTTCCACGAGGCGGGCGCGACGGGCCGTTACGGTCCGGACGTTGAGGCTTCCCTTGGGCGTGATCTCGCCGGCGCCGACGGAAGGCGGCTCGGCGAGCACGATCGCCCTCGCGATGCGCATCGACGATCCCGTCGCCTTCGCCGCGAGTTCCTCCATGACCCTGCGGAGTTCGGCGGCGTAGGGCTCGTCCAGCACTGCCTCGTCGGCGTCCGCGTCTCCCGCGCAGCGGCCCGGCGCCGGAAAGACCAGCAGCCCGATCTCCGCCCGGCCCTCGCCCACCACGACGACGTCCTGAACCAGCCCCGAGAGCGCGGCCAGCGCCTCGACCCTGAGCACGCTCGCGCGGACCCAGGTGCCGGTGATCAGCTTGAAGTCCTCGGTAAGCCGGCCGTCGAACGCCAGGCCCCGCGAGTCGTCGGCAGCGTCGACCAACCGGACCGCGTCCCCGGTGACGAAGAACCCGTCCTCGTCGAAGCTTGCTTCGGTCCGCTCCGGATCCTCGAAATACCCGTCGATCACGTTCGGCCCCGCGACCCTGAGCTCGTAGCGGTCGCCGCCGAGCGGGATCAGCTTCGCCGTCAACCCGGGCACCGGCACGCCCACCATCCCGGACGCCGCGCCCCTCTGGTGGTAGAGGATCGCGCAGGGCGCGGTCTCGGTCATGCCCCAGCCGGAGATCATCAGGGGCGCCTCGCCGCCCTCCGCCGCCGCCATCTCCTCGATCGCCGTCCAGACGTCGGCGGGGAGCGACGCGCCGGCGTAGAAGAACATGTCGAGGTCGCGGAAATAGCCGCGGCGCAGCCCGGCATCGGTGCGCATCGCCCGGACGGTGAGCGCGTGCGCGACCGGCAGGTCGATGGCCAGCGTCCCCGGATGCATCCGCAGGTTCTCCAGCGTGCGGTCGAACGACTTGCCGACCGGTTTCCCGTCGTCGAGATAGAGGCTGCCGCCGTTCGCCAGCATCATGTTGAAGTCCGAGTTGCCGACGAATACGTGGTTCCAGGGCGGCCAGCTCAGGATCTTGTGCGGCTTGCGGCCGAGCAGGGGCAGGCAGGCGAGGTACTGCGCCTGGTTCACGGTCAGCATCCGCTGGGTCTGGGGCACGCCCTTGGGGTCGGAGGTGGAGCCCGAGGTGAAGAGAATCTTCGCCAGCGTATCCGGTCCGACCCGGGCGAAGGCGGCCTCGACGTCCGCCGCGGCATCGCCCTTCACGACGTCCGGGAACGCGGTCATGCCGCCGCCGGCCGCGCGGCTCGCGACCTTCTGCACGCCGTCGAAGATGTCGAGCGCCAGCGCCGGACCGTAGGCCTCCGCATCGGCGGCATAGACCATCGCGGGGCGCACCTTGCCGGCGCAATAGCGCAGCCGGGGCCGGGCCTCGGGCAGCAGCGCGTACTGCTCGGCCAGCGGCACCAGCGGCGCGCCGATCGTCTGGGCGGCGAGCGCGAGCACCGCGTGATCGACCGAGGGACCGGACAGCACGACGATCGGGCTGCCGTAACCGATCCCCCGCGCGAGGAGACCCGCGGCGGCGGCGCGGACCAGCCGGGCCATCTCCGCGTACGCGATTTCCCGCCAGCCGTCCCCGCGCCGCTCCGCGACGAAGACGCGGTCGGGCGCATCGGCGGCCCAGCGGTGCAGCCAGTCCAGGGTCGTCCGGGCGACGGGACCGAGTTCGAGGCCCGAGCGCAGGATTATCGCCCCGTCGGGACGTTCCTCCCGGCTGACCCGGTGGGGCACGATTTCCAATGTGTCGGCCAAAGTCGTCTTCCTCCCGGCCGGAACTTACTCCGCGGCCGCCGGAAGGGAACAGGCGCCGGGTCCGTCCGGCGTGGCAGGGGAAGTTGGCGCGCCGACATCTCCCCCCACCGTCATGCCCGGACTTGTTCCGGGCATCCACGTCTTGCGGCATCGCGGTGCGAGCCGGGCGTGGGCGAGGCGGCGGAGGGACGTGGATGCCCGGAACAAGTCCGGGCATGACGAGGGAGAGGTGAATGGGAAACCGGAAACGGTAAAAAATGATCCAAAAGGGAAAATACTCTTGACTTGGGACACGTTCAAGGCCATATTTCGCACAGTGGGGAAGTGGGGGTGCCGGAGATGCCGGCGCCCCTTTCCGTTGCCGGGCACACCGTCCCCCATGTGGAGGACACGATTGTGCATGCGACTGCCATCGTCATCCGCCGCGCACGTTCGGCATTTGCCGACGGAAATGTCGACCGGCGGGTCGAGTCGGCAGAGATCGACATTCCCGCTCGGCATTCGAAGGACGCGAATGTCGACCCGGTCGCGATTTGTCTACTCGATGTCTATGTCGACGGCGAAAACCGCCGCCACGCGGGCGTTGACGCGGGGCCTCTCGCAGTCGAGAAACCCGGCACGCGGGCGTAAGGAAGGGATGCAAAGGATGACGAGTTCGGGAGGTCCGGGGCTGGGGCCGGATGCGGTCTTCGCCGCCGGGCTGGAGGACGGCGAGTTCAGGATCCAGCGCTGCGCAAGCTGCGGTACGCACATCCACTACCCGCGCGCCCTGTGTCCGGCGTGCGGCGCGCCGGATCCGGGAACCGTGCGGGCATCGGGCCGGGGAACCGTCTACGCCACCTCGGTCGTCCGCGTCCGGCCCGGGCACGGCGAGGATTACAACATCGCGCTGGTCGATCTGGCGGAGGGCCCCCGGATGATGACCCGTGTCGTCGATACCGACCCGCAGGACGTCCGGATCGGCGACCCGGTAACCGCCTTCGTGGGCGAGATCGAGGGAAACAGGGTGGTCCTGTTTCGACCCGCCATGGCGTCCTCCGGCGGAGAGGGAGGATGAGCGGCGATCTCCGCGGCGCGGCGGCCATCGTCGGCATCGGACTCACCGAGTTCGGAGAGCTGCCGGGCCGGTCCCGGATGGAAATCATGGCCGAGGCCGTCGACCATGCGCTCGCCGATGCCGGCATCGGCAAGGAGCGCATCGACGGCGTGTTCGGCGCCGATTTCGCCGACTCGATGATCGGGCTCACGATGGCGGAATATCTGGGGCTGAACCCGGCGGTCATCGACTGCACCAATATCGGCGGCTCCTCCTACGTCAATTTCCTTCAGTCGGCGGCGCTGGCCCTGCACGCCGGGCTGTGCGAGGTCGCCCTGATCGCCTATGGCAGCAACGCAAGGAGCGCCGGCCGCGCGGGCCGGGGACCGGGCCCGGTGCCCTACGAGACCGTCTACGGGCCGCGCCAGCCGATCGCCGCCTACGCGCTCGCGGCCTCGCGGCACATGCACGAATACGGCACGACCCGGGAACAGCTCGCGGAGGTCGCGGTCGCGGCACGGCGCTGGGCGGCGCTGAACCCGGCCGCCTTCATGCGCGACCCGCTGACCGTCGACGAGGTGCTGGCTTCGCGCATGGTCGTCGACCCGTTCACGGTGCGCGACTGCTGCCTGGTGACCGACGCCGGCGCCGCGCTGATAATGACGACGTCGGACCGCGCCCGGCATTTCCCGCGCGCGCCCGTCCATCTTCTCGGCATCGGGACGGCGACCACCCACAGCCAGATCGCCTGCATGCCCGATCTCACGGTGACGGCGGTCGCCCAGTCGGCGCCCCGGGCGCTCGAAATGTCGGGTATCGGCATTTCCGATGTCGACGTGGTGGCGCTTTACGATGCCTTCACGATCAACACGATCCTGTTCCTCGAGGATCTCGGCTTCTGCGCCAAGGGGGAAGGCGGCGCGTTCGTCGAGGACGGCCGGATCGCGCCCGGCGGCGCATTGCCGGTCAACACCAACGGCGGCGGGCTGAGCTGCGTGCATCCCGGCATGTACGGCATGTTCCTCGTCATCGAAGCCGTCGAGCAGCTGCGGGGGCAGGCGGGCGACCGGCAGGTCGAGGGGGCCGAGATCGCGCTCTGCAACGGCAACGGCGGATTGCTGTCGAGCCAGGTCACCGCCGTGCTGGGGACCGCGGCGACGCTCTGAGAGCCGGCTATTAGGAAGGGGATTTCGGGATGACCACGGTACGCATCGGCGACGCCGTCAGGCGGGACGAGGATTACAGGCTGCTCAGGGGGCGGGGCCGCTATCTCGACGACGTCGACGCGCCGAACCAGGCCCGCGCCTGCGTGCTGCGCTCCCCCCATGCGCACGCGGACATCACCGCGATCGACCTGGAAGCGGCGCTGGCGGCGCCGGGCGTGCTGGCGGTCCTGACCGGCGACGATCTCGCGGCGCGCGGGCTCGGCACCGTGCGGGCGGCGGTGCCGACCCGGCGCGCGGACGGCTCGCCGGGGTTCAAGACGCCGCAGCCGCTGCTCGCCCGGGACCGCGTGCGGATGGTCGGCCAGGCGGTCGCTTTCGTCGTCGCCGAGACGGTCGAGCAGGCAAGGGACGCGGCCGAGCTGATTGCGGTCGAGTACGATCCCCTGCCCGCCCTGGTCACGGCGGACGACGCGCTCGCGCCCGGCGCGCCGGCGGTCTGGGACGACAATCCCGGCAACGAGGCGTTCACCCACGAGGTCGGCGACGCGGCGGCGGCGGATGCGGGGTTCGCCAAGGCGGCCCATGTCGTGCGCCACCGGGTCTGCGTCAACCGGGTGACCGGGAACCCGATGGAGCCGCGCGGCTGCCTCGCCGCCTATGACGCGTACGAGGACCGCTACACGATCCGCGCCACCATCCAGTCGGCGCACGGAATCCGGGCGGTGCTGGCGGAGCAGATCTTCGATATGCCGCAGAGCCAGCTTCGCGTCGTCTGCGACAATATGGGCGGCGGGTTCGGCACGCGCGGGGGCTGCCTGCCGGAATACGCGCTGTCGCTCTGGGCGTCGGAGGTCGTCGGCCGGCCGGTCAAATGGGTTTCCGAACGCTCGGAGGGGCTGCTCAGCGACGAGCAGGCGCGCGGCGGCTTCGTCGACGCCGAACTCGCGCTGGACGCGGAGTACCGGTTTCTCGCGCTGCGCACCCACACCAGGGTGCCGATCGGGGCCTACTACACCTCGGACCGGAATTTCGGATCGACCGTCACGGGGCTCGGCGGCCTCGCGGGGGTGTACCGGACGCCCGCGATCCACGCGAAGGTCACCGGCGCCTTCACCAACACGATGACCAACGCCCAGTATCGCGGCGGCGCCAAGCCGGAGCCGTGTCACGTCATCGAGGTGATGGTCGACACCGCGGCGCGCGCGCTGGGCGTGGACCCGGCCGAGCTGCGGTCGCGCAACACGCTCGCCCCGGACGAGCTGCCCCACACGACCTGCCTGGGCGCCCGATACGATTGCGGCGAATTTCTCGCCAACCAGACCCGTGCGCTGGACACCGGCGACTATGGCGGTTTCGCGGCGCGCCGGAAGAGCGCGCTGAAGGACGGCAAGCTGCTCGGCATCGGCATGTCGCAGACGATTTCCGGCGTCGCCATGACCAATTACGAGCATGCCGAAATCCGCTTCGACTCGGGCGGCGGCATCACGCTCCTGTGCGGCGCGATGGACCACGGCCAGGGACACGGCACGACCTTCCGGCAAATCCTCGCCGACCGACTCGGCATCGACATGGACGACATTCGCTACCGATATGGCGACACCGAGGTCGTCACGGCGGGAGTCGGCACGTTCAACGCGCGCTGCGCGGCGCTGGCCGGTTCCGCGGTGGTCGAAGCCGCCGACAAGATCGTCGAGAAGGGCAAGCGAATCGCGGCGCACATGCTGGAAGTGCCGGAAGTCGACATCGAATTTGCCGACGGCCGCTTCGGCGTCGTCGGCACCGACAAATCGGTCGACATCGGGGCGGTCGCGCGGGCTGCGTTCCAGAAGCCCAGATTGCCGGCCGACGTCGAGCCCGGGCTCTACGAGCGAGGCGATTTCGGCAGCGACGACGGGCCGGTCTATCCCAACGGGTTCCACCTCGCGGAGGTCGAGATCGACCGCGACACCGGGCGCGTCCGCCTGGCGCGCTACAACTGCGTCGACGACGCCGGCACCGTCCTCAACCCGATCCTGTTCGACGCCCAGGTGCATGGCGGAATCGTCCAGGGCGCCGGCCAGATCCTCATGGAGGACGTGAACTACGACGGGAACGGCCAGCTGTTAACTGCGTCGTTCATGGACTACGCGATGCCGCGGGCCGACGATTTCTGCCATTTCGAGCTCGCCGCCAACGAGGTGCCGACGCAGCGCAACCCGCTCGGCGTCAAGGGGGTCGGCGAGGCCGGAACCGTGGGCGCCATGCCGTCGATCATGAACGCGGTCAACGACGCGCTGCACCGCATCGGCGCCCCGCCGGTCGAAATGCCGGCAACCGCCGAGAAGGTGTGGCGGGCGATACGGGCGGCGGAGGATTAGAGCAAGCCCCCCCTTGTATCTCGTCGAATCGCCGCCGGGGTTATGGTCCTGGTGGTGGAAGCGGGCGGGAGACCGATCCCCCTCCGGTTTTGAAGACCGCGGGTGAGCATGGCTCCCCGTCCGCTGTTCCTGGCAACCCGAACAGTCGCTTGGTCCACCCTGTGAGACCGCATTCGCAAGGACGGGTGATGGAACCGATATTCGTTGGTATCGATGTGGCGAAGGATCGCCTCGACGTGCACATGCGCCCGTCGGGCGAGGCCTTTGCCGTCGCGCGCGACGGCAAAGGCCTGGAGGATTTGACCGCCCGGCTGCGCGCCGCCGGCGCGGCGCTGGTGGTGCTCGAGGCGACCGGCGGCTTCGAGGTCACGGTGGCCGCGGCGCTGTGCGCGGCGGGGCTGCCGCTGGCGGTGGTCAACCCGCGCCAGATCCGCGACTTCGCCCGCGCCACCGGCCGGCTCGCCAAGACCGATACCCTCGATGCCCAGGCGATCGCCCGCTTCGCCGAGGCGGTCCGCCCCGAGCCCCGCCCGGTGCCCGACGACCAGGCCCGCGCGCTCGCCGAGCTGGTCGCGCGCCGGCGCCAGATCGTCGAGATGATGACCGCCGAGCGAAACCGCCGCAAACGCCTCGCCAGCCGCCGCATGATCAGAAGCGTCGACCGCGTGCTCGCCACCCTGCAGCGCGAGCTCTCCGACCTCGAGACCGAACTCGGCGAGGCCATCCGCCAGACCCCCGCATGGCGCCACGCCGAGGACCTGCTCAAGACCGTGCCCGGCATCGGCGACGTCACCGCGCGGACCCTGATCGCCGACCTGCCCGAGCTCGCAACCCTCGACCGAAGGCGCATCGCCGCACTCGTCGGCGTCGCGCCCTTCAACCGCGACTCAGGCAGAATGCGCGGCAAGAGAACCGTATGGGGAGGACGCGCCAATGTCCGCGCAACCCTCTACATGGCCGCCCTCGTCGCCAGCAGACACAACCCAACCCTCAAACCCTTCTACCGGCGCCTGATCGCCCAGGGAAAACCCAAAAAGGTCGCGCTCACCGCCGTCATGCGAAAACTGCTCACAATCCTCAACGCAATCCTCAGAGACCGAACACCGTGGCAAACAGCTTGACCAACAAGACAGTCGCTCACCCTGCCCCTCTCCCCCGCGGGGAGAGGGAACCCGACCCATCCCCCTTTACCTTCTCCCCTCCCGCTTGCGGGAGGGGACGGGGGAGGGCCAGCCGTCAGTTCCACAGCCGTTCGCTGGCGAGACGGGCGCCCTCGACCAGCGCGCCGAGCTTGGCCCACTGGACGGTGGGGTGGACGCGGCGATGGAACGGGCCCTGCGCGAAGCCGCAATCGGTCGAGCCGATGACGTTCTCGCGCCCGACCGCCTCCGCGAGCCGCACGATCCGCTCGGCGACCAGTTCGGGATGTTCGACCACGTTGGTGGCGTGGCTGATCACGCCCGGGATCAGCACCTTGCCGTCGGGCAGCTTCACGTCCTTCCAGACCGCCCATTCGTGCTCGTGGCGCGGGTTCGCCATCTCCAGCACGTAGGCGCCCGCGTTGACGCCGAGGATGAGGTCGACGATCTCCCGGATCGGAACGTCGCTGGTGTGCGGGCCGGGCCAGCTCCCCCAGCAGACGTGATAGCGCACCCGCTCCGGCGGGATCCCGTCGAGCGCGTGGTTGAGCGCTTCCATGTGGAGGCCGAGCCACTTGCGGTATTCCTCCATGGTCGCCGGCGGCACCATGCGGTCGTAGGTAACCGCGGCGCGCGCGTCGTCGACCTGGACCAGAAGGCCGGCCTCGGCGATGGTCCGGTACTCGACCCGCATGGCGTCGGCGATGGCGAAGATCAGCGCCTCGTCGCTCTCGTAGTACTCGTTCCTGCGGTCGGGGATGACGCTCGCCGGCGCGGCGACCGGCAGGAACCCTTCCGCCACGTCCACCGCGTCGAGCGCGGCCCTGAAATTGTCGATGTCGCGCCGGAGCGCGTCCTGCCCGCTATACGCGATCGGCGCGACGCAGACCGACTCGTATCGCGCGCCCCCGCCGCCGTCGAATCGTCCCTGCGCCCGGTCGTGCGCGTCGAGCTCGGCGTAGAACTCGGGAAAGCGCTCCCGGTCGAGGCCGCGGGCGAACGGATCGGCGCCGCCGGACGCCACCGCCCGCCGCTCGAACCCGTCGAGCCGTTCGAGCACGTATTGCGACCAGCTGATCGACTTGCCGAACTCACCGTCGCTGATGACGTCGACCCCGGTCTCGGCCTGCCGCTTCACGATCCCGGCGACCGAATCCGTCAGCACCCTCGAATGATACGCCTCTTCCACCGCCACGCCGTTCTGCCGCGCGGCAAGGATGTCCTGTATCGCCTTCGGCCGGATCAGGCTCCCCACATGGGTGGTGAGAATGCGGTCCTCGCTCCTTTTCATCTCGCCTCACCCCCTATGCAAGGGCACGGGACAGCACCACGACGGGGACCTCGCGCGTGGCGGCGGCCTTGACGCGGTAGTCGTCGTAGGGCGGGTAGAGGCGCGCCATCATGCTCCAGAGGCGTTCGCGGTCGTCCCCGCCCGCGGCCCGGGCGTTCGCGGCGAAGGTCTCGGCCTCGACCTGGATCTCGACCCCGGGGTTTTCCTCGAGGTTCAGATACCAGTAAGGGTGGACGGGCCGTCCGCCCTGCGAGGCGATAACGACGTAATCCGCGCCGTCCCGGCCGTAGATCAGCGGCGTCGTGCGCGCCTCGCCCGACTTGCGTCCGGTGGTGGTCAGCAACAGGCAGGGGAAATGGCCCTTGCCGTCATGCCCCTTCCAGATGTGCCCGTCGGCGCCGCCGGTCTCGCGGTACCGCCTGACGTGATCCATCGCCCAGTCCGATTTTGCCATGCAGATCGCGCTCCTCGGTTCTCTCCCGTGGATCCATATTATGGAGCTTGTATCGATTACGTGACAGGAGCGGGGCCAACAGGCGTTCCGGGCAGCGCTGGGGCGTGCCCGGGTTGCGGCGGACCGTTCCTTTCCCGTCATGGTCGGACTTGTTCCACTACCGTCCGGTTTAATTCCGGCCGACCGGGCGAATGGCCTGCGTACCGGAGGGTTTCCGACGGATCGGGCGGATCGGGACGCGAATTCCGGCATGCCGGCATCTCCCCCGTCGCTTCCCTCCACCGTCATGCCCGGACTTGTTCCGGGCATCCACGCCTTGCGGCATCGCGGTGCCAGCTGGACACGGGCGAGGCGGCGGAGGGACGTGGATGCCCGGAACAAGTCCGGGCATGACGGTGGAGGGAGAGGCGTGCCCGAGGATGCCCGCCCCGCCCGACATTGTCCCCGCCCACCGGCGTACAACCCGCGCCGAAAATCTAAACCGGACAGCAGTGGAACAAGTCCGGGCATGACGAGAGAAGCGGCTCAGTGCCGCGCCCAGGGCAGTGCGCCCAGATCGACGTTGCCGCCGGTAAGGATGACGCCGACGCGCCGGCCCGCGAAGATGTCCTTGTTCTTCAGGATCGCGGCGACGGGCACGGCGCTCGACGGCTCGATCACGATTTTCATCCGCTCCCAGACAAGCCTCATCGCGTCGACGATCTCCCGTTCGGAGACGGTGAGGATGTCGGCGACGTGCCGGGAGACGAAATGCCAGGTCAGCTCCTTCAGCGGGGCCCTCAGCCCGTCGGCCACGGTCTCGGGCGCGTCGTCGGCGATTATCCGGCCGGCGCGCAGGCTGCGCGCGGCATCGTCGGCCTGCTCGGGCTCCGCCGCGTAGATCGTCGTCTCCGGCGCGTCGCTGGAGAGGGCGAGACAGGTCCCCGACACCATGCCGCCGCCGCCGATGGGCGCGATCGCCGCGTCGAGCCGTCCCGCCTGATCGATCAGCTCCCGGGAACAGGTGGCCTGGCCGGCGATCACCCGGGGGTCGTCGTAGGGATGGACGACATCGGCGCCGGTTTCTTTCCGCACCCGGTCCAGCGCCGCCTCGCGGGACGCGTATGACGGATCGCATTCGACGACCCGGCCGCCATAGCCCAGCACCGCGTCCTTTTTCGCCCGCACCGCGCCCCGGGGCATGACGACGTGGCACGGAATGACGCGCCGCCCGGCGGCATAGGCGAGCGACAAAGCGTGGTTGCCGGAGCTGTGGGTCGCGACGCCATTCTCCGCCCGCCCGTCGGGCAGGCTGAATACGGCGTTGCAGGCGCCGCGCGTCTTGAACGCGCCGCCCTTCTGGAAGTTCTCGCACTTGAAGAACAGCTCGGCTCCGGCGAGGCCGTTCAAATATGTCGACGTCAGCACCGGAGTCCGGCGGATATGGGGCGCGATCCGCTCGTGCGCGCTAAGCACGTCTTCATGGGAAGGGAGACGCATCGGGACCGCCGACGCGGCTACCGGTTCGCCGGAGACCTGGTCCGGCTGAAGAAACCGTCCCCGCCGCCGAGCGCATCGGCGCTGGTGCCGACGATCAGCGGGTCGGACTCGCCCACAACGCCGGCATCCTTGCCGGTATAGGGCAGGGACGACAGGAAGTGCCTCATGCAGTTGAGCCGGGCGCGCTTCTTGTCGTCGGACTTGATGATCGTCCACGGGGCGTCGGCGGTGTCGGTGTAGAAGAACATCGCCTCCTTGGCGTCGGTGTATTCGTCCCACTTGTCGATCGATGCCCGGTCGACCGGCGAGAGCTTCCAGCTCTTCAGGAGGTCGTTCTCGCGCGCGTCGAAGCGGCGCCTCTGCTCGTCCCTGGTGACCGAGAACCAGTATTTGAACAGGACGATCCCGCTGCGCACGAACATGCGTTCGAGCTCGGGCACCTGGCGCATGAACTCCAGATATTCCTTGCCGTTGCAGAACCCCATCACCCGCTCGACGCCGGCCCGGTTGTACCAGGAGCGGTCGAACAGGACGATTTCGCCGCCGTGGGGCAGATGGCGGATATAGCGCTGGAAGAACCATTCGGTCCGCTCGGCCTCGGTCGGCTTGTCGAGCGCCACCACCCGGGCGCCGCGCGGGTTGAGGTGCTCGGTGAACCGCTTGATGGTGCCGCCCTTGCCGGCGGCGTCCCGCCCCTCGAACAGGAGGACGATCTTGCTCCGGGTCTCCTTCACCCAGTCCTGGACCTTGAGGAGCTCGACCTGCAGCTGGGCCTTCTGCTCCTCGTAGACCCGGCGGGTGAGCTTGTCGTCGTAGGGGTATTCGCCGGTCTCGAACATCCGGCGGATCGCGTCGCGATCGCGTTCCGGCCCGGCGGAACCGTCGGCCGGGGCCGCGCCGTTGCCATCGGGAGCGGCTCCCGCCGACGCCTCGCCGTCGGCTTTGGTCGTCATCGCATCGTCTCCGCGGACCGGGTCGCCGGAAAGCTTAGCCCGCATTTCTCACCGGTGTCACGGCCTGCGTCGCGTCCAGGCGTTCGATCCGTCAGGAGCGGGCCGAAGAGCGTAGCGGGGACTACGGTCGAGGCCCGCGACGCCGCGGGCGGGCGCCTGGGCGCGACCCTTCGGGCGGCGCTGTCCGGCCGACAGGGTGCGTCGAGCCGCTTGCCCGATGTCCCCGCATCGCACGGCGCGGCTCTCCTGCCCTGTCGGCCGGACAGCGCCGCGCAGGCCATGACACCGGTGAGAAATGCGGGCTGGCCGCGCCCCGGGCGAACCGCCAGCCGATCCTTCAGCGGCCCGCTTCCCGCTTTTCTAGCTCGTCGAGCATCGCGTGGATGCGGTCGATGTGGGAATCGGTGTCGTACATCCGGTACAACAGCGCCTGGGTGCGCATCGGGTCTCCGGTGTAGAACTGCTCGTAGAGCCGCTGGCGCCCGGCGAAGCTGGAGAGCGACGCGTCGAAGGCGAGGCGGAGCAGCCTGATCCGCTCGGGCGAGCTCGCGTTGGCGGACTGGAAATACTTCTCGACGTTGTCCCGGAGCTCGCCCGCCACCTCGGCGTAGGACGGCACGGCGACCATCCCGCCGGCGCCCAGCGTGTTCAGGATCTCGCACTGGCGGTTGTACATCTTCCAGTACATGCTCTGCCAGGCCTGGAGCGGGCGGATGCCGGCGACCCAAGTGCCGAACTCGGTCTCGCGCGCCTCGGCCTCGGCGGCGATCCGGCAGGTGCGCGCGAACTCGGCGATGGCGATGGTCTCGGCGAGCTGCACCTGCACCGGGATGTGGACGTCGATCCTGGACGCCCGCGCCACGGCGAGTGTCAGCGCCATCATGAACTCCGACTTCGACGTCGCGCGGACCACCGACTGCATCAGCGTGTTGGGGAACGTATGCGATTGCGGGTTCACCAGCTGGTCGAATTCCGGATCGCGGTAGATGAAGGCGCGCTCCCACGGCACCGTCACGTCGTCGAAGATCACCAGCCCGTCGGACTCGTCGTATTGCAGCGACAGCGGATGGTCGAGCAGCGTAGGCGCGTTGGTCTGGGCCACCGGCGGGCGGCAGATGAAGCGGAGCCCGGGGGTCGACACCGGGATCGCGAAGCCGAAGGAGAATGCCGTCGTGTCGCGCATCTCGTCCGACCAGCGCGACGCCGCCGGCATCACCAGGAGCTCGTCGGCCAGCGCGCAGAGCGTCGCCACCATGCGGGCGCCCCGGATCGTGAAGCCCGAGTCGGTCTCGCCCACGATTTGCGCGATCACGTCGGAGGTTTCCAGGTGCGCCGGTTTCGAGCGGTCGACCTGCGGATTGACCAGCACGTGGGTGGTGATCAGGTCGTTCTCGCGCACGTGGCGGTGGAAGGCGCGGATATTGTCGCCGCCCTTGAACGCCTCGCGGTCGAAGCGCTCGCCCGCCGCCGCGTAGGCCGAGATCATCACGTTCTTGAAGTCCGGCGAGCGGCCTAGCATGCCGCAGGAATCGTCCATCCAGACCTTGATCGCGTCGTTGCGCGCGACCACCTCGTCCTTCGTCCTGGGCTGGAGGTGGGTCATGCCCACCGGATCGCCGGTATCGGGCGATTCGTAGGTCATGATGTCGTGCAGCTCCGGCTCGTGCTGCATCTCCATCAGACGGGCCATCGCGCGGGCGGCGCCGGCGAAGCGGGGATCGCCGGCGATGTCCTTCACCCGCTCCCCCTCGATGGAGATGTCGCGGTCGTCCTTGAGCGCGTCGAGAAACTGCGCGGCGGTACGGATCGGCATGGTCAGGGGCGCTCCGAAAAGGGTTTGCCGAATTCGGCCTCGTATTCCGCCTCGTCCCAGTAACCGATCAGGACTCCGGGCGGCTCCACCGCGGCGGTCATCCGCTCGATGGTCTCGGGCTCCAGCGTGATGCGGCAGTGGTGCTGCCGCGCCCAGGCGAACAGCGCCTCGTGCAGCCTCGCGCGGACTTCCGCGTGTTCCGGCTGCGCGCTCGCCCCGAGGTCTTTCAGCTCGTCGGGGTCGGCCTCCAGGTCGAACAGCATCGGGCGGAACCCCTCGGCGTGGATGTATTTCCATCGCTCGTCGCGGATCATCAGGAGCCGGGCGTCCTCCTGCGCGTTGCCGATGGCCGTGCGCGCCGGCCGGGTGGCGTAGTCGTATTCCGAAATCGCGTGGCGCCGCCACTCCCCGGGCGGGTCCGCCGAATGCAGCAGCGGGTCGAGCGCGCGGCCCTCGATGATGTGCGGCATGTCGCGCCCGCCGTGATAGCGGAGGAAGGTCGGCGCGAGGTCGATGCACTCGACCAGCTCGTCCCGCGCCATGCCGCGCGTGGCGTCCGCCTCGTCGCGCGGGTCGTAGACGATCAGCGGCACCTTCACCGAGGCGTCGTGGAACAGATCCTTCTCGCCCATCCAGTGATCGCCCAGATAGTCGCCGTGATCCGAGGTGAACACGATCATCGTGTTCTCCATCAGCCCGCGCTCCTCCATCCAGGCGAACAGGCGTCCCATCTGGTCGTCGATCTGCTTGACCAGCCCCATATAGGCCGGGATCACCCGCTCGCGGACCTCCTGGCGCGAGAACGTGCGGCAGACCCGCGATTCGATATAGGCGCGGAAGACCGGGTGGTCGGTCTCGCGCTCCTCGTCGGTGCGGACGGCGGGAAGCACGTGCTCCTTGCCGTACATGTCGTGGTAGGGCGCGGGCACGATATAGGGCCAGTGCGGCTTGATGTAGGAGAGGTGGCAAAGCCAGGGCGCGTCCCCCGCCTGGTCCATGAATTCGATCGCCCGCCCGGTCATGTAGGGCGTTTCGGAATGTTCCTCGGCGATGTCGGCGGGCAGGTTGGCGTATTTCAGCAGCCAGCCGGAACGGCGCTCGCCGTCCGCGTCGATCGCCGCGTTGGCGTGCTCCTCCCACGGGTTGGGCGCGTTCACCCCCCGCTCCCTGAGCCAGTCGTTGTAGTCCGGATCGGGGTCGAGCGGGCCGTAGGGGTGAAGCCCGTCGTCGCGCTCGAACGGCTCGAAGCCGCACTCGGAGATGCTGACGCCGATGGCGGACTCAGGATCGATCCCGAGCCACTCCATTCCCCTCGTGTCGGGGATCATGTGGGTCTTGCCGACCAGCGCGGGCGTCACGCCGATCTCGCGGAGGTGATCGCCCAGCGTCGGCTCTCCGACGCGCAGCGGAAAGCCGTTCCAGGTCACCCCGTGCGAACGGCAGTAGCGCCCCGTATAGGACGACATGCGCGACGGGCCGCAGAACGGCGACTGCACGTAGGCGTTGGTGAACCGGACCCCGCGCCCGGCCAGCCGGTCGAGATGGGGCGTGTGGAGGTGCGGATGGCCGTAGCAGGACAGATAATCCCAGCGCAGCTGGTCGGCCATGATCCACAACACGTTGCGCGCTTCGCCCATCGTCGTGTCTCCGAATGAAGGCGGGGGAGGTTTTCCCGGCGCCGGAAGATCGCGGATCGGCCGGTGCGGGTCAAACCGGGGGGGCGGGCGCCGGCGAGATCGTAAAGGCGCGTCATCCGATCATAGCGCCGATGCCGCGCCGGCTCCTAGTGTCCTGATCGAGAAGTTCGCGTGCATTGGCGAGGTACCCCATCACGTCATGCCCGGACTTGTTCCGGGCATCCACGTCTCGCGGCATCGCGGTGTGAGCCGGGAGCGGACGAACCGGTAGAGGGACGTGGATGCCCGGAACAAGTCCGGGCATGACGAAAGAAGCGGTCGGGCTGGGGAGACCGCCCAATCAACGTGATTTCACACGAACTTCAGAATCAAGACACTAGCAAGGACGAAGGACGATCAGCAGCTCCATGGTCGCCCGGGCCGGCCCGCGTCTCAGAACCCGTGTTCGAGCAGTTCGAGAAAGCTGTCCCGGTCGATGCCGGCGAGGCCCATCTTCGCGAGCGTCAGCCCTTCCGAGCGGAAATCGCGCTCCATGATGACGGACGCGAGGTGGATGACGTGGTCGATGATCGGCGTGCGCACACCCGCGACGCGCCCGAGCTCGGAATAGATCAGGTGGCCGTAGGGCACGTCCTCCAGCAGGTAGCGGTGCCGGAGGGTGGTGGGCGCCATGATCCACTTGTCCGGCTCGCTCTGGTGGAACGCCTCGTAGGAGAGGCCCGAGGCGCCGGCCTCGTCGGTAGTGTAGCCCATGCGCCAGAACAGCTCGACGAAGGGCATGGTCCTGGCGTCGAGCGCCTCGGCGACGGCGAGGCGCTCGCGGTCGACGGCGTCGATCAGCCGCCCGACAGACGGGGTGATGCCGTCGTAGTAGTGGCGGAAATCGCCGCCGGTCGCCTCGATCCGGCCCGCGTTGCACAAGACGGCGGGCGGGTGGTGGATCGCGTTGCCGTAGGGGAACACCGTCTCCAGCACGTTGGCGAAGGGCTGAACCGACGGGTAGACGGTCTTCACCACCTCGTGGAGCCGCCCGGTCTCCTTTCCCGGAAAGCCGCCGAAGACCATGAAGTCCGACACCCGCGAAATCCGACACTTCGTCGGCTCGATGCGGCGGCAGAGATAGGGCAGCGTCGCGGTCTCGCAGAACACCGGACGCTCGATCCCGTGCTCCCGCAGCACATGCGGGATCAGCAGGAGCGTGTGCCCCGGCGAGACGAAGAGCACCTGGTCCCCGGTCAGGTGCGGTGCGGCGGCGGACACCCATTTCTCGTGCAGGTGGGCGGGGCTCACGATCATCACGACTTCGGCGCCGTCCATCGCCGCTTCCGCGTCGCCGGTGATCGTCGGGATCGGCGCGAACCCGTCCCCGAACGGGGCGGTGTAGTGGATGCCGCCGATCTCCTGGAGCGGCGCCAGCGCGTCCGGGTCCTGGCTGTAGAGCCGGATCTCGAACCCGAGCGTCGTCAGGTGCGCCGCCGCCGACGTGCCACCGCCGCCGGCGCCGAAAATCGCGATCCGCTCGACCGTCATGCTGCCCCCTCTTCACCCATGGGCGGGAACCCAACGGTGCCCAAATCGCCGAGCATGTTCAACAACCCGCGGCCCGCTTGCCGATAGGCGGAATTGGCTCCATTCTCACCCGGTCGATACACGATTGCCGGACGTCGAAGAAAGGCCGACAGGATGACACCGAAGGATTCAACCGCGCCGCCGCTCGTGTTCAGCCATTTCGGCTACTACACCGACGACTACGACCGTGCGGTCGACTTCTGGACGAACGCGTTCGGCTTCGGCATCAGCGACCATGGCGGGCTCGGCGCGGGCCGGATCTGCTTCATGACCCGCCGGCCGTTCGAGCACCACCAGCTCGTCGCGATCAGCGGACGCGATCCGGCGCATCCGACGACCGTCGCCGATCTCGGCTTCCTGGCGCCGAGCCTGGCGGAGCTCAAGCGCATCGCGTCCCTGCTTGCGAACGAGCCGGGCGTGACCGGCGTCACGGCGGTCGATCACGGCGTGTCCTGGACGCTCCATTTCACGGACCCGACGGGCATTCCGGTCACGATCGACGTCGACACCGGCTGGTTCGTCCCGCAGCCCCGGGCATGGCCGCTCGACCTGGAAGCGGACGACGAAACGATCCGCTCGACGACGCTGGATCGCTGCAAGGGTCTGGAAGGCTTCCGCGACCGCGCGGCGTGGCGGGCCGAGATCGAGACCGCGCTGGCCGCGAGCGGCAAGCTGCAGCGCCAGGCGACGCCCTCGGTCGGCCCCGCCCCGGCGGGCGCCGGACCGGTGTTCCGCAACGACTTCGATACCGCCCGGTCCGCGCCGTTTCCGTCCGTTTCGATGTTCCGCATCGGCATGGAGGCGATCGACCTCGACGCCCTCGCGTCGTTCTACGTGGACGAGCTGGGGTATCTCGTCACCGGGCGCGGCCGGCGGCCGGCGGTGGGCGAGGTGCCGGCGGCCGATGTCGTCTACCTCACCCGCGATCCGGGCCAGATCGCCCAGATCGTGCTGGCGGCGGGACGCCCGGCGGACGTGCCGAGCAGCATCAACCAGGTGACCTTCCGGGTGCCGTCGATCCCGGCGCTGCGCGGCGTGTGCGACCGCATGTACGCCCATCCGGAGGTCGACGATTACCGCCCGGTCGATCACGGCAATTCGTTCTCGCTCTACTGCAACGACCCGGAGGGCAACGTCATCGAGCTCAGCCGGGAGTCCGACTGGTACACCCCGGCGCCGAGCGCCTGGCCGCTCGACCTGTCGCTGTCGGACGAGGAAATACTGCGCGTCTCCGAGGAGCGCTGCCACTCGGTGCCCGGATTCATGATGCGGGCCGACTGGAAGGCGCTCGCGAGGGCGCAGCTGCTCGACGCGGGACGGCTGGAGGCCGAAGACTTCAACGGTTAACCGGCGGCGAATTCCCGCAGCACCCGGAACGCGAGCGCGCGGCTTTCCGGCGACCCGCTGATCTGGATGACCGGCTCTGTGACGCCGGTTGCGAGATAGGCGGCGAGCCGGTCGCGGCAGTTGCGCACCGTGCCGCCGACCGCGAAGGCGTCCACCGCATCGTCGGGAACGAGGCGCTTCGCCGTTTCCATGTCCCGTTCCGCGACGGCGGCGACGATCGCCTCATGGTCGATGGGAAGGCCGGACGAGCGGATGTCGTCCGCCATCGCGCGGTTGCGGAAGAGAAAGGCGAGCCGCCCGCGCAGAAAATCGACGGCCTCGCGCCCGTCGGCGGAGACCGAGAAATAGAGAAACGCCGCGTTGCGGACCTCCGCCGGGTCGCGGCCGGCCGCCCGCGCGCCCTCGGCGATCTGCCCAAGACTGTAATTCACGTGCTGGACGGTGAGCCCGCCGGACAGCACCACCCCGTCGGCGATACGCCCGGTGAGCCGCAACATCTGCGGCCCGGTCGCGGCGATATAGATCGGGATCGGGTGCGACGGGGAGAAGGACATGCGGGCGCCGGAGAGCCGGAAGAACGCGCCGTCATAGGTCACCACCTCGCCGGTCCACAGCGCGCGCAGGCATTCGACGAATTCCCGCACCGCGCGAAGCGGCTTGACGGGCTCCACGCCGGATTCGCCGAGGAACAGCGGGTTGCCGACGCCGACCGCGACGCCGACGCGTCCGGGCGCGACATCCGCCAGGGTGGCGAGCGACATGGCGGTCGGCGTCGGATGCCAGAGATAGGGGCTGACCGCCGTCGGGATCACCGTCGCGGTCGCGGTCGACAACGCATAGGCCATGCTGGCGACGACGGCCTCGCGGTAGCCCATGTGCTCGGCCATCCAGATCCGGTCCGCGCCCGCCTCCTCCGCCTGGCGGACGATTTCGAGCGAGTCGGAGAGATGGTCGAACCCGTCGAAGCGAATCCCGAGTCCCATTATCGTGCTACCGCCTTTCCCGTCCCGAATTGCTCCTGTGCGGCGCCTCGCGCGCGGTCGATCAAGGCGACCGGATCGTCCGGCGGCTTATCGCTCCGCCACGCGACATGCCCGTCCGGGCGGACGAGGACGAGGCGCCGGCCGTAGAGCTCCGCGGCCTCCGGCCGGTCGATGTCGACGACCTCCAGCGGAACCCCCGCCGACGCCGCGGCCGCCGCGGCCGGCGCGACGTCGGGCGGCGCGGCGCCGAAGCGGACCAGCACGAACCCACCGCCGAACAGGTCCAGCGTCGACCGGCCTTCCCCGATCCAGCAATGGGGTGCGCGCGTGCCCGGCCGCGCGGAGGGAAGGAGCTCGTCCGCCCCTTCCGGCGGCGGCGTCCCGTCCGGTACGCAGATCGGCGACTCCTCGTAGCAGAACTGCGCGCGGAGCTGTTCCGGCAGGGTCAGCGCGAGCAGGATCCCGGGATCGTCCTCGAACGCCCGGCGGAACGCCTCCCGGCCGGGCAGCGCGGCGAGGGCATCGTAGGTCCGGGTCGAAAGCTCCACGATGCGCTCGGCGATCGGTTTCGACTCGGTTTCGTAGGAGTCGAGGAGTCCGCCGCCGCCCCACCCGTCGAGCACGGCGGCGAGCTTCCAGGCGAGATTGACGGCCTCGCACACGCCGATATGCATTCCGGCGCCGCCGGTGGGCGAGGCCTCGTGCGCCGCGTCGCCCGCGATCAGCACCCGTCCGCTGCGAAAGGAGCGCGCGACGAAGTCCCGGCGCTCCCAAGGGGACACGTCGAGGATCTCGTAGTCGAAGTCGCGGCCCGCGAGCTTGCGGAGATAGCCGTGCCCCGTGAGGTCCGGCGTGGAATCGTGGAAAACCGACAATCGCCACAACTCCCTGCCGTCGATCCCGATCGCCTCGCCCCAGCACCCGTCCTCGTCGAAGCAGCGAAAGAACCGGGCCCAGCCCTTGTCGTGCATCTCCATGAACCGGGGCGAGCGGAAGAAGATGTTGACGCTCCTCGCGATGGTGCCCTGCCCGTCGAGCGGAATGGCGAGCTCTCGCCGGACGGTTCCGCCGGCGCCGTCGCAGCCGACGAGGTATCGGGCCGACACGGTCCGCGCCTCGCCCGAGCGCGTGTTGACGAGGTGAGCGCGGACTCCCGCCCCGTCCTGCTCGAAGCTCCCGAGCCGCGTGCCGTATCGGAGCGTCACGCCGTCTACCGACCGCGCCTTCTCGGCGAGCAGCGGGTCGAAATAGATCTGCGGGCAGGTGGCCGAGCCTTCCGGCGAGTAGTCGATCCGTCCTTCGCGTTCCCGGTAGGACGGTATCGGGAGCCGGGCCAGCTCGCGGCCGGTCATCGATTCGACATAGACGAAATCCGAGGGGTGCGTGTCCGACCACGCCGCGCCGCGCACCTTCTCCGCGATCCCCCAGCGCCGGCAGAACTCCATGTTGCGGCTGCTGACGCCGCTCATCCGGGGCACGCGGGGATGGCCTTCGTGCTGTTCGACGAGGATGCAGCCGACCCCGCGCAGCCCGAGCTCGATCGCCAGCGCGAGGCCCACCGGGCCGGCCCCGACGATCGCGACCTGGGTCTCCGCGTTCTTCGTCAATGCCGGGGGCCCGGTCAGAATTCCTCGGCGTCGTGGGCCATGACCGTCGATTTACCGGCCATGATCTTGAGGAACAGGCCGGCGGTGTCGGGCAGGATCTTCTGCACGTAGAACCGGGCGGTCTTCAGCTTGGATTCGTAGAACGCATCGCCGTTCGCCTTGTCCGCGGCGAGCCTGGCCATCTGGCACCACATGTAGCCCACGGCCACCAGCCCGAACATCCGGAGATAGTCCGACGCCGCCGCGCCGGCCTCCTCGGGATCGCCGAGGCCTCGCTGCGCGACGGTCAACGTCGCCGTCTGGAGCTTTTCCAGCGCCTTGCCGACCGGACCCACGATGTCGGCGAGGGCCGGGTCGTCCCGGTTGGCCTCGACGAAGGCGACGGCCGGGTGGAAGAAGTGCCGAAGGAAACGGCCCGCCCGCCGCGGCAGCTTGCGGCCGACCAGATCGAGCGCCTGGATGCCGTTCGCGCCCTCGTAGATCTGCGAGATACGCGCGTCGCGCACGAGCTGCTCCATGCCGTGCTCGCGGATATAGCCGTGCCCGCCATGGACCTGGACCGCGAGATTGGTCGCCTCGAAGCCGTAATCGGTGAAGAACGCCTTGATGATGGGGGTCATCAGCTGGACCAGCTCGTCGGCGTCCTCGCGCACCGTCGCGTCGGGATGGCGGTGGGAGATGTCGAGCTGGAGCGCCACCCAATAGGCCAAAGCCCGGGCGCCCTCGTTGAGCGCACGAGCGTTCAGCAGCATGCGCCGCACGTCGGGGTGGACGACGATCGGATCGGCGGCGGCGTCCGGCTCGGCCGCGCCCTTGAGCGCGCGCCCCTGGCGGCGTTCCCGCGCGTAGGCGGCGGCGCTCTGATAGGCGGTCTCGCCGAGCCCGAGGCCCTGGAGCCCGACCCCGAGCCGCGCGCCGTTCATCATGGTGAACATGCAGCGGAGCCCCTGGTGCGGCGCGCCGATCAGGTACCCTTCCGCCTCCTCGAAATGCATCACGCAAGTCGCGGACCCGTGGATGCCCATCTTCTTCTCGATCGAGCCGCAGCGGACGCCGTTCGCCGGCCCGGCGGCGCCATCCGGGGAGGTCTTGCGCTTCGGCACCAGGAACAGGCTGATTCCGCGCACCCCCGGCGGCGCGTCGGGCAGCCTCGCGAGCACCAGGTGGACGATGTTCTCGGTCAGATCGTGCTCGCCCGCCGAGATGAATATCTTGGTCCCGGTAATCGCGTAGCGGTCGTCCCCGATCGGCGTCGCCCGGGTGCGGATCTGGCCGAGATCGGTCCCGCAATGGGGTTCCGTCAGGCACATGGTGCCGGTCCAGCTGCCGTCTGCGAGCCGGGGCAGGTAGGTCTCCTTGAGGTCGTCGGCGGCGTGTACGCCGATCAGCGCCGCGGCGCCCTTCGAGAGCAGGGGGTAGACGCCGAAGGCGAGATTGGTGGAGCAGACCATCTCGTCGAACACCACGCTCACCAGCTCCGGCAGGCCCTGGCCGCCATAGTCGGGCGCCACGGTCACACCGGTCCAGCCGGCCTCGACGAAGCGGCGATACGCATCCTTGTAGCCCCGCGGCGTGCGCACCGCGCCGTTCTCGTAATGGCAGCCCTCCTCGTCGGCCGGCCGGTTGAGCGGCAAGAGCGTGTTCTCGCAGAGCCTCGCTCCTTCCTCGATCACGGCGTCGATGAGATCGGGCGTCGCCTCTTCGTAGCCGGGCAGCGTGGCGAGCGTGCCGACATCGAGGAGCTCGTTGAGCACGAAGCGCATGTCGCGGAGCGGTGCCCTGTAGGTCTGCATGATGGTCTCTCCCGATCCGGGACTGGCCGCGGGCCGGCACCATGCCACAGCGCCCCGGTGCACGCGATACCGCGCATGTTTCATACGCGCGCCGTGCTCAACCGGACGGTGCAAAGCCCGCCGGGCGCGAGCGGGATCGTGCCTTGACGATATTTCGCGGGATTTCCATAGTTTGCCTTGGCGGCCCGGGCGGACGGCCCCGAGCCGCGGCGAATTCCCTGCGGAAGGATCGGAGCGCATGGCGGACACAGAAGCCCGGAGCGGCGCCCACCCGTGGGAAAAATCCTACCCTTCGAACGTCGACTGGCATGCCGAGATTCCGACCGGGCCGCTGCATCTGCTGCTGGACGACGCGGCCGCGCGCTACGCCGATCGCCCGGCCATCGACTTCCTGGACCGCGTCATGAGCTACGGGGAGCTCGGCGCGCTCGCGGACAAGGCGGCGGAGGGATTCCAGAAGCTCGGGGTGGGCAAGGGCCGCAAGGTCGGCCTCCTCCTGCCCAACTGCCCGGCTTCGGTCGTCAGCTATTTCGGCGTGCTCAAGGCGGGCGGCACCGTGGTCAACTTCAACCCGCTTTACGCCATCGAGGAGATCAAGAAGCAGGTCGAGGATTCGGAAACGGACATCCTGGTCACCCTCGACCTCTCGCTCCTCTATGACAAGGCCCGCGTCGCCCTCGACGATACGCGCCTGAGCCATCTGGTGGTCTGCTCCATGGCGGAGATGCTGCCCCGGCTCAAGGGGCTGCTCTTCCCCATCGTCAAGCGCAAGGAGATCGCCAGCGTTCCGCGCGATTCCCGCCATGTGTCTTTCCGGGAACTGACCGACAATGCCGGCAACCCGGCGCCGATCGAGGTCGACCCGGAGAACGACATCGCGGTGCTTCAATACACCGGCGGCACGACCGGCACGTCGAAGGGCGCGATGCTGAGCCACGCCAATCTCACCGCGAACGCGGCCCAGGCGACGATGGTGATGCCGGACGCCGAGGGAGGCGGCGAGATCATGGTGGGCGTGCTGCCGCTGTTCCACGTCTTCGCCATGACGGTGGTGATGAATTTCAGCATCCGCCTCGGCGCCAAGATGATCCTGCTGCCCCGATTCGAGCTCGACCAGGTTCTCAAGGTAATCGACAAGAAGAAGCCGACGCTCTTCCCCGCGGTGCCCACCATCTACATCGCGATCAACGACCACCCCGATGTCGCGGCGGGCAAGTGCGACCTGTCCTCCATCAAGCTCTGCCTTTCGGGCGGCGCCGCGCTGCCGCGCGAGGTCCAGGACCGGTTCCAGACGCTCTCCGGCTGCACGCTGGTGGAAGGCTACGGGCTCAGCGAGACGTCGCCGATCGCGACCTGCAACCCGACCGTTCCCGGCGGAAGCCGCGAAGGTTCGCTCGGCCTCCCGGTTCCCGGGACCGTGGTCGAGATCACCTCGATCGACGACCCGGACACCGTTCTGCCGCAGGGCGAGACGGGCGAGATCTGCATCAGCGGCCCGCAGGTGATGAAAGGCTACTGGAACCGGGAAGAGGAGAACGCCAAGGCCCTCTCCGGCGGGCGTTTTCACACCGGGGACGTGGGCCATATCGACGAGGACGGGTATGTCTATCTCATCGACCGGCTCAAGGAAGTCATCATCGCGGGCGGCTACAACATCTACCCGCGCCATGTCGAAGAGGCGATCTACAAGCACCCCTCGGTGCTGGAGGTGACGGTCATCGGCGTCGACGACGCCCGCCGCCAGCAGACCGTCAAGGCCTTCGTGCGGCTCAAGGATGGCCAGAGCCTCGCCGCCGACGAGCTGACCGGTTTCCTGGAGGACAAGCTGTCCCCGATCGAGATGCCCAAGCAGATCGAGTTCCGCGACGAGCTGCCGAAGACGATCATCGGCAAGCTGTCCAAGAAGGAGTTGGTGGCCGAGGAGGCCGCCAAGCGGGACGCCGCCGCCGATGGCTCCGGCTGACCGCGGCACGGCGCCGCCGACCGACGCATACACAACACCGCGAGGCACCCGACCATGAACCACGCCGTCATCGCCGGCTACGTCCGTTCGCCCTTTCACTTCGCCCACAAGGGCGCCCTGGTCGAGAAACGGCCGGACGACCTCGCGGCCGAGGTGGTGTCCGGACTGCTCGACCAGACCGGGGTCGATCCCGCGGAGATCGAGGACCTGATCGTCGGCTGCGCCTTCCCCGAAGGGGAGCAGGGCTTCAACCTCGGCCGCATCGTGGGACTGATCGCGGACCTGCCCATTACCATCGGGGGCACCACGGTGAACCGTTTCTGCGGCTCGTCGATGCAGGCGATCCACATGGCCGCGGGCGCGATCCGCATGGAGGCGGGCGAGGCATTCATCTGCGCGGGTGTCGAATCGATGAGCCGGATACCGATGGGCGGCTTCAACCCGGCGCCCAACCCGGACCTCTACGAGAGGAACGAGGGCGCCTACATGTCGATGGGCGAGACCGCCGAAAACCTCGCCCGGAAATACCAGATCACCCGCGAGGAACAGGAATCGCTCGCCGTCGCCAGCCACGCCCGCGCGGCCCGGGCGTGGGACGAAGGCAAATTCTCGGGCGAGGTGATCGCCGTCGAGACCGGCGAGGGCACGGTGGAGCGGGACGGCTGCATCAGGCCCGGCACCAGCGCAGAAATCCTCGCCGGGCTGGAACCCGCGTTCGACGCTGAAGGCACCGTCACCGCGGGCACCTCTTCTCCGCTCACCGACGGCGCCGCGGCGGTACTGGTCTGCACCGAGGATTTCGCGGCGCGCAACGAGCTTGCCGTGCTCGCCCGGATCAGGGCGATCGCGGTCGCGGGCTGCGCGCCGGAGATCATGGGCTACGGGCCCGTCGTCTCGTCGGAAAAGGCGCTCGCCAGGGCGGGGCTGAAGATGGCCGACATCGACGTGATCGAGCTCAACGAAGCGTTCGCGGCGCAGGCGCTCGCCTGCGTGCGCGAGCTCGCCATCGATCTCGAGCGCATGAATATCGACGGGGGCGCGATCGCGCTCGGCCATCCGCTCGGCGCCACCGGCGCGCGCATCACCGGCAAGGCGGCGCAACTGCTGCGCCGCGAGGACAAGCGCTACGCCCTTGCCACCCAGTGCATCGGGGGCGGCCAGGGCATTTCGACGGTGCTCGAGGCCGCCTGATGGCGATCGAGAAGGCCGCCGTCATCGGCGCCGGCCTGATGGGCGGCGCCATCGCCGCCCACATCGCCAATGTCGGCCATGAGGTCGTCCTGCTCGATATCGTGCCGGAGGGCGACGGCAACCGGAACGCGCTGGCCGAGGGCGCGGTGGCGCGGATGCTCAGGGACGATCCCGCCCCGTTCATGGACAAGGCGGACGCCAGGCGCGTTACCGCCGGAAATATCGAGGACCACCTGAGCCTGCTGGGCGAAGCGGACTGGATCGTCGAGGCGGTGACCGAACGGGTCGAGGTCAAGCAGGATGTCTACCGCCGGATCGATTCCGCGCGCAAGACGGGCTCGATCGTTTCGTCCAACACCTCGACCATCCCGTGGCGCGCGCTGACCGACGGGATGCCGGAGAGCTTCGCGCGCGATTTCCTCATCACGCACTTCTTCAACCCGCCGCGCTACATGCGGCTGCTGGAAGTGGCGGCGGGGCCAGAGACCCGTGCGGACGCGGCGGAGGCGGTCTCCGACTTCGCAGACCGCAAGCTGGGGAAGAGCGTGGTGGCCTGCAACGACACGCCCGGCTTCATCGCGAACCGCATCGGCACCTATTGGCTGGTCGCCGCCGTCGCGACGGCGCTCGAAGACGGCATCACGGTGGAGGAAGCCGACGCGCTTCTCGGCCGCCCGATCGGTGCGCCCAAAACCGGCGTGTTCGGATTGCTGGATCTCGTAGGTCTGGACCTGATGCCTCTGGTCGGCCGCAGCCTCAGGGACGCCCTGCCCGCCGACGATCCGCTCGGCGTAATCTACGACGAGCCGGCGCTCGTCGAGTCGATGATCGCCGAGGGCTACACCGGGCGCAAAGGCAAGGGCGGCTTCTACCGTCTGGACCCCGACTCGGAGAAGAGGGAAAAGCAGGCGATCGACCTGGAGTCGGGCGAATACGAAGCCGCCCGGCGCCCGCTGCTTGCCAGCATCGAGGAGGCCGGGGGATCGCTCCGTGCCTTGCTCGAATTCCCCGACAGAACCGGCGCCTACGCCTGGAAGGTGATGTCGGGGACCCTCGCCTACGCCGCCGGGCTGGTGCCGGAGATCGCGGACGACGTCGAGGCGGTCGATCGCGCGATGCGCCTCGGCTACAACTGGAAACGCGGCCCGTTCGAGCTGATCGACGATCTGGGCGCGGACTGGTTCGCCGGGAAACTCGCCGCCGAAGAAAGGGACGTACCGGCGCTGCTGAAGGCAGCCGTCGACGGCGGGGGCTTCTATCGCACCGCGGACGGTGTCCGCGGTCATCTCGGGGACGGCGGGCGCTACCGCGCCGCGACTCGCCCCGAGGGCGTGCTCCTACTCTCCGACGTCAAGCAAAGCGGTCGGCCGCTGGCGCGCAACGGCTCGGCGAGCCTGTGGGATATCGGGGACGGCGTCGCCTGCCTCGAGTTCCATACCAAGATGAACGCCCTCGACACGGAAATCATGGCGCTGATCGACCGGTCGCTCGGGATCGTGGGCGACGGGATGAAGGCCCTGGTGATCCACAACGAGGGCAGCAACTTCTCGGTCGGGATGAACCTCGGCCTCGCCTTGTTCGCCGTCAATGTCGGCGCCTGGCCGATGATCGAACGGACCGTCGCGCAGGGCCAGGAAGCCTACAGGGCGCTCAAGTTCGCGCCGTTCCCGGTGGTCGGCGCCCCCGCGGGCATGGCGCTCGGCGGCGGCTGTGAAATCCTGCTCCATTGCGACGCGGTTCAGGCCCACGCGGAGAGCTATATCGGGCTCGTCGAGGTGGGCGTCGGGATCGTGCCGGGTTGGGGCGGATGCAAGGAGATGATGCTGCGCGGGCTGGGCTCGGGCAGGCCCGGGTTCGGCGGCGCGATGCCGACGATCTCCAGGGTCTTCGAGACCATCGGGCTCGCCAAGGTCTCGCGCTCGGCGAAGGAAGCGCGGAAGCTCGGCTTCCTGCGCGAGGGCGACGGTATCAGCGCCAACCGCGACCGCCTTCTGGCCGATGCCAAGGCAAGGGCGCTGGCGCTCGCGGAGGACTACGCGCCGCCGGAACCGGAGACCGTCAAGCTGCCGGGCAAGACCGGGCGGATCGCCCTCCAGATGGCGGTCAAGGGGCTCGCCAAGACCCGCAAGGCGACGCCGCACGACATGGTGGTGGTGGACCGCCTGGGCACGGTGCTGACCGGCGGCGATACCGACGCCACCAGGGAGGTCCCCGAAGACCGCTTTTCCGAGCTGGAACGCGAGGCGATCCTCGACCTGATGCGGATGCCGGCCACCATAGCCCGCATGGAGCACATGCTGGAGACCGGCAAGCCGCTCAGGAATTAGTGGCCCGGCGTCACTTGAAGCGCGTCAGCTCCTTCCATGCGCCGCCCTCGACCACCGAGAGGACGATCGTTTTGGCGCCCTGATGATCGTCCGCCGAGTATGAGATCCGGGTGTCCAGATAGGGATCGTAGTAGTCGAGGCTTTCCGTCGCCTTCAGGAAGCTGTCGACGGAAAGGTCGCGCCCCGCCTTCTCGAGCGCCATGGTGAAGCTGACCGCGCCGGCGTAGCCCAGCAGCGCTCCGGTGCCCGGGAACTTTCCGTACGCCTTCTTGTAGGCCGCGATGAAGGCCGCCGGCTCCTTCCGATCGGCCCGCGCCGCGAGGTCCGACCAGGCCGCGGCGGCGTACAATCCCTCCGTGATCCCTCCCGGCACCTTGGCGACCACGGTGTGAAACGCACCCGACGAACCGACGAACTTGATGCCGCTCAGGCCGAGCTTCTTGGCGGTGCCCATGACAGTGATGGTCTGACGGACCGTGAGCGCCAGACCGATCATCCCGCACCCGGCCGCCTTCAGCTTTTGCAGGGAGCCGATGAAATCCGTTTCGTCCGGCTTGTGCGCGGTTTCGGCGACGAAATCCAGCCCGGCGTTCGCACCGGCCTCGTCGACGAGGCCGGCCTTTACCTCCTTGCCGAAATCGGTCGGGATGTACATCGCGCAGAGCTTCGACACTCCGTGCTTCTTGGCCATGTAGCGCGCGGCTTGCCGCAGCTCGTCGTAATAGAAGGCAGCGGCGGCGAAACGCAGCCTGATGGGTTCGCTCAGAATCTGCCGGGCCAGGGTCATGGGAAAGACGTTGGGAATGTTCTTCGGGGTCGTGAACTTGAACCCGGCGATGTTCATCGGCGTGCCGAGCGAAAGCAGCATCGCGAACACCTTGTCCCGGTTGACGAGCTTGTTGTAGCCCTGCAGCGCTTTCGGCATCTGGTAGCTGCTGTCTTCCACGACGAAGCGGATCTTCCGGCCGTGAATGCCGCCGGACGCGTTCACCGCCTTGAAATGCATCTGCGCCGCCTTGATGGACGGCGCTCCGAAGGCGGCGAAGGGTCCGGACAGGTCGCTTACCGAACCGATGACGACTTCCGTGTCATTGACGCCCTGACCCGCCAGCGCGGGAGCCGCGGCGAACGCCGCCAGGGCAAGCATTCTCGAAACGCGCATTTCCGATCTCCTCTTCCGGTCAATACATTTGTGCGATCAATGCTCCGTGTTTCCGCTCCACCAGACCGCGCCGGAGCTTCATGGTCGGCGTCATCTCGTCGTCCTCCGCTGTCAGGAGTATGTCGATGAGACGGAAATCCTTGATCTGCTCCACCGGCGCCAGCCCGGCATTGACCGCCTCGACCTCGGCGCGGATCAGCTCGCGAACGGGGTGCGCCGCGCAGAGCGAGGCGAAGTCGGAGAAAGGTACACGGTTCTCCTGCGCAAATCTCTCGACGTTCTCCTGATCGATCATGATCAGCGCCGTCAGGTAGCGGCGCCGGTCCCCCACGACGATCGCGTCCGAGACATAGGGCGAGAACTTTATCCGGTTCTCGATCCCGGCGGGGCTGACGTTCTTGCCGCCGGCGGTAATGATGATGTCCTTCTGGCGTCCGGTGATCCAGAAGAAGCCGTCATCGTCCACATGGCCGACATCTCCGGTATGGAGCCAACCCTCGCGAACGGTCTCGGCGGTCAGCGCCGGGTCGTTCCAATAGCCTTTGAAGACGAGCGGCCCCTTCGCCAGTATCTCGCCGTCCGGGGCGATCCTCATCTCCACGCCGGGGACGGCGGGACCGATGGAGCCGAGCCTCCTGCGGTCCGGAAGGTTTACCGACAGCACCCCGGAACTCTCGGTCTGGCCGTAGCCCTCGAGCATGACGAGCCCGATCGCCCAGTACCATTTCACCAGATCGGGCGATATCGGGGCCGCCCCGGTGGCGATGTATCGCGCGCGGTCGAGGCCGATCATCCGTCGAAGATTGGCGAGGACCAGCCGGTCCCAGAACCGGAACCGGGTCTCCAGCCATACGGGAACCCGATGCCCCTCGAGCAGACAGGCGGCGCGCTCCAGGCCGCATGTCAGGGCCCGGTCATAGGCCCAGCGGCCGACCGGGGTGGCTTCCTGCGACATCGCGGAAACCCGGGAATGTATCTTCTCCCATATCCTCGGCACCGCCGTGAACGAGACCGGCGAGACCTCCCGGAGATTGTCGAAGACGGTCTCCACGCTCTCGGCGAAGTTGACGACCGACCGCGCCGCGATGGGAACGAACACCGACACGAGCCGTTCCAGAACGTGGCACAGCGGCAGGAAGCAAAGCTGCTCGTCCCCTTCGGAAGTCGGCAGAACGCCAAGGACGGTCGTTGCGGAGGAGAGGATGTTCTCATGCGAGATCTTCGCGCCCTTCGGCCGGCCGGTCGTGCCGGACGTATAGATCAGGATCGCGGTATCGCCGGGACACGACAGTTCGGCCTCGCGCCGGAACCGGTCGGCGTCGTCTTCGTGCGCCTTGCGGCCGATGACGTAGAGGTCTTCGAGGAACATGACCTGCTCGTCGGCGAAGTCGTGCAACCCCTCGCGGTCGAGCACGATGCATTTCAGCACTTCGGGAACCCGGTCCCGGATGGCGAGAAACTTGTCCAGCTGCTCCGCGTTCTCCGCGATCAGAAACCGGCTGCCCGAGTTCCGGAGCAGGAACGCGACCTGTTCGGCGCTGTCGGTGGGGTAGATGCCGGAGACGATTCCGCCCATGCACTGGATGCCGAGATCGGCGTAAATCCATTCCTTGTTGTCTTCCGAGAGTATGGAGACGACACCGCCCCGCTTCAGTCCGAGCGCGGCGAGCCCCAGTCCGAGGGCGCGGGCGGCATCGAGAAACGCCGCCCAGGAGTAACCCTTCCAGATACCGAGATGCTTTTCGCGGTGGGCCGTGCGTTCGCCGAGCGTCCGGCAACGGTGAAGAAACAGCTTGGGAAGCGTATCGCAGCCGTCCACGAGACACGCGTTCCCGCCCGCGCCGGCCTGGACGCCTCGCGCCGCCGCCATCACGATCGCCAGGTCTTGCGGCGCTTCCAGCGCCTGTCGCCGCGCGGGCTGACCGTCCGCGCGCCGAGATAGAACTCCCGGATATCGGCGTTCCGTTTCAGCCGTTCCGCGGGACCGTCCATCACGATCTGCCCGTTTTCCAGAACGTAACCGAAATCGGCGACGTCGAGCGCCATCGCGGCATTCTGCTCCACGAGCAGCATCGTGATGCCGCGCTCCTCCTTCAGCCTGCGGATAATGGCGAATATATCGCGGACCATGACGGGCGAGAGGCCGAGCGAGGGTTCGTCCAGCAACATGATCCTCGGCCGCGCCATGAGCGCGCGCGCGATGGCCAGCATCTGCTGCTCGCCGCCGGAGAGCGTCCCGGCGGGCTGGCGGATCCGTTCCCTCAGGACCGGGAAGTAGTCGAAGACCGCCGCCGTGTCCTCGCTCACGCCGTCGTCCCGCCGCGTATAGGCGCCCATCGCCAGGTTTTCCTCGACAGTAAGGAGCGGAAACACCTCCCGCCCCTCGGGCACGTGCACCAGCCCGCCGCGAACGATCCGATCCGGTTCGGCGCCCGCGATCGACTTGCCGGACAGAAGGACCTCGCCCTTCTCGGCATCCATGATGCCGGAGACGGTTCGGAGCAGCGTGGTCTTGCCGGCGCCGTTTCCGCCCAGCACGGCGACCGCCTTCCCTTCCGGGACCCGCAGGCTCACGCCGCGGAGCGCCATCACCGGGCCGTAGAAGCATTCGAGATTGCGGACTTCGAGAAGCGGATCGCTCATCGCATTGCCGTGTCGGTCCCAAGATACGCCTCGACGACCCCGGCATCGGACTGCACCTCCCGGGGCGCGCCCAATGCGATGACGCGGCCGTCGGCGAAAACCAGCACCCGGTCCGATACGGCCGAGACGAGGCTCATATTGTGCTCCACCATCAGCACGGTCACCCCGAGCCGGGTCCGTATGTCCTCGATCCAGAACCGCATGTCACCGGCTTCCTCGACGGAAAGCCCGGATGCGGGCTCGTCGAGCAGGATCAGCCTGGGCTCCATGGAAAGCGCCCGGCCGATCTCCACGACCTTGCGGACACCGTAGGGAAGGCCCGCGACCGCATGATCCCGGTAGGGGTGGAGGTCGAGGAAATCGATCACGCGCTCCACCGCGCCCCGGTGCGCGATCTCTTCCCGGCGGACCGCCGGGGCGAAGACGATCTGCGGCAGGATCGATGCCCGCCGGCGCGTGTGGCGGCCGATCAGCAGGTTCTGCAATACCGTCGTCCGGTCGAACAGCTCGATGTTCTGGAAGGTTCGCGCGATGCCGAGACCCGCGATTTCGGAAGGAGAATGCCGGAGAACGCTCTCCCCTTCGAAGCGCACGTCTCCCTGCACGGGCTCGCAGAAACGGGAAATCACGTTGAACAGCGTCGACTTGCCGGCCCCGTTGGGTCCGACGACGGCGAAGATCTCGCCCTGCCCGACGCCGAAAGAGACGTCTTCCAGCGCGGTCAGGCCGCCGAAGCGCACCGTGGCGTTCTCGACCTCCAGCAGGGTCACCGCATCCGCTCCGTCCTGAGATAGCTTTTCTGCCTGCGGAACATGTCCCGGCGGTAAAACGGGAATAGCTCGAAATAGACCTTCCACTTGGCGAGACGCCCGTGGATGCCGAGGGGCTCGAACAGAATGAAGAATATGAGGATGAGGCCGAAGACCCCGACTTCCAGGCCGGGAACGGCGACGCCCCCGCCCCCGGAAACCTGGGCGATCCAGTCTCGCGCGACATTGATCGCCTGCGGGACGATCGCGACCACCGCCGCGCCGTAATAGGCCCCGTGGATCGAGCCGAGACCGCCGATCACGATCATCAGCAGCAGCTGGATCGAGATCACGATGGTGAAGACCTCGTGGTTGAAGGTGTAGAAGAAATGCCCCATCAGCGCGCCCGCCCAGCCGGTGGTCATGCAGGAGAGGCCGAACGCGGCGGTCTTGACGCGTGCCGGGCTTACCCCCATGGCCTGCGCGGAGATTTCCGAATCGCGGACCGCCAGCAGCGCCCGCCCGAACGGGGCGCGCAGGATGTTGCGGTAGCCGAGCGTCACCAGGACCGCGACGGCAAGGCACAGCCAGTAGAACGAGTCGGGGGAGCCCAGCCGGTCGATCTCGACCCCGAGGATCGAGACGTCGGGCGCCGTCATGCCGGCCACGCCGCCGGTCCAGGGTTCCGCCAGGACGATGAAGTCTTCGGTCAGGATCGAGAGCGCCAGCGTCGCGATGGCGAGATAGATGCCGTGGAGACGCAGCGCGGGGATCGCGACGAGCACGCCGACGAACCCGGCGATAACGCCCGCCAGCACGAAGGATGCCGCGAACGGCAGGCCGAACCGGGTCATCAGGATGGCGTGCGCGTAGCAGCCGGCCGCGAGGAACGCCGCATGGCCGAGGCTGGGCTGGCCGGCATGGCCGGTGAGCAACATCAGGCCCATCCCCGCGATGGCCCAGATCAGCACGTTCGTGGCCTCGCCGATCAGGAAATCGTCGAGCAGGAAGGGCAACGCGACCGCCAGCACGACCAGCAACCCATAGCGGAGCGCGTCCCGCGCGTCCGCGAACAGGCGGATATCGTGGCCGTATGTCGTCTTGAAGTGCACCCGCACCGGCTCAGACCTTCTTGGCGTGAACCTGGGCGAGGAGGCCGTGCGGGCGGACGACCAGCACGAGAAGCATGAGCGCGTAGGGAACGATCTGCGCGTAGCCGGCCTCGAGATAGCGGCTCGCGAAGGGTTCGATCAGCCCGACGATCAGGCCGCCGGCCAGCGCGCCGGGGAGCGAGCCGAACCCGCCGATCACCGCGGCGGCGAACGCCTTGATGCCGAGGAACCCGGTGCCCGGATCGATCGAGCCCTTGGAGGCGAACAGGATGCCCGCGACCGCCGCCGTCGCGCCCGCCAGCGCCCAGATCGACCCGTGAATGCGTCTGACCGGGATTCCCATGCAATAGGCGGCGAGCTGGTTCTGGCTCGACGCCTGCATGGCGATACCGAGCCTGGTGCGGCGGAAGAACAGGTACAGCAAACCGGTGAGGATGACGGTGACGGCGATCGTCGCGACCTCGTCCAGCCCGAGAACCGTGCCGCCGAGGCGAACGGTCTTTCCGGCGACCGGGGTTTCCAGCGCGAGCGGGTCGTGGCCCCAGATCGCCCCCGCCGCGAAGCGCAGCAGGAAGCCGAGGGCGATGGTCAGGATCATCGCCGCGATCTGCGGCTGGCCGAAAAGATGCCGCAGCACCGCCCGCTCCAGCCCCCAGCCGATCGCGGCCATGGCGAGGATCGCGCCGGCGCAGGCGAGCCAGAACGGAGCGCCGAACTGGGAGTCGTTGCCGAGACCCAGCGCGATGAAGGCGCCGAGCATCATCATGTCGCCCTGGGCGAAATTCACCTGCTCGGTCGCCTTGTAGATCAGGACGAATCCGAGGGCGATCAGCCCGTAGACGCTGCCATTGGCGAGCCCGCTGACGATGAGCTGCAGAATTTCCAAACGATCGCTCCGGGAAGCTCCCAGCGGGGATCAGGCGTCGAGCCTGCGGCTGCTCCAGAAATGTTCGGCGCGCCGGGTGAGGCGTTCGTCGAGATAGCGCCTGGCCCGCGCGGTGTCGGTGCTTCTCAGCGCCGCCTCCAGCGCCGTGTCGTGGAACGCGTCGCGCTGGGTCTTGCTGCCGCCGAGCCGGATAATCTCGTCCCAGATCGGATCGGTCTTCGCGACCACCCGGTCCCACTCGCCCCGGACGAAGGCGTGCTGCGCCTCGTTGAGCGGGATCACCACCCGCGCCCAGATGTCGTTGCCCGACGCCCGGCCGCGCGCGCGCAGGACGTCGAGATGCGCCTCCGCAGTCTCCCAGTCGCGTCCGCCCGCGAGCGCCATGCCGACATGGGAATGGTGGAAGGGCGAGTCCTCGGGCCGGTCGAGCTGTTCCCTGAGAATGCCGACGAAGGGTTGCCACCGCTCGCCCAGATCCATCCCGTAGAGCTCGAAGCGCCACAGCGTGGAAACCGTGTTGCGCAAATCCAGCCCGCGCGGCGACGGCTCGGCCTCGAACCAGTCCCGGCACATCTCCGAGGCCGCGTCGTAACCGCCGACGGCGATCCTGAACAGCACCAGGTGCCACAGCATGTGGTTGCGATAGTAGTTCATGTGGACGCAGGCATCGAGCGCCGGCGGCACCCGCTCCAGCGCCTCCTCGTAGGCCTCGAGGTCGTAGAGCGCATGGGTCAGCGCATGGACGCCCCAGGTGTCCTCGGGGTTGCGCGCGATGCAGCGCTCGCCCGGCGCGAGAACCGTCTCCTCGCGCGGCAGGTGGTCCGGCAGGGGACGGCGCTTCGGCTGCTTCTTCGTGGCGGGCGTCGGCTCGGTCGGCGCCTCGGCCGCCCGCGCGATCTCCTCGTCCTCCAGCCCGAGCTCAAGCTGGTCGAGGGCCTCCGAGGTGACGCCGAAGCGCTGCCGCCGCAGACCCGCAAGCTGGTGCCTGAGCTTCTCGATCAACAGATCGCGGTTGCGCAGCTCGGCGTCCCGTGCCGCCAGTTCGGCCCGCGAGGCCAGCACCATCGCCTTCAACGCGGCGATGTCGTCGGGCAGGGAATGGGCCGCTTCGAGCATGGCCGCATCCTACCCGAAGGGGCCGACAAAGGGAAGCCCGAATGACAGTCAACCCATTGTTTATAAACGGTGAATCAGCCCGCGGCCAGCGGTCTCCAGGTGCGAACCGGCGCCCGCCAGTCGATCCCCTCAAGCAGCATCGACAGCTGCGCCGGCGTCACCGACACCTTCCCTTCCGATGCCGACGGCCACACGAAGCGGCCGCGCTCCAGACGCTTCGAGAACAGGCACGCACCCTGGCCGTCCCACCAGATCATCTTGATCAGGTCGCCCCGGCGGCCGCGGTAGATGAAGAGATGGCCGCAATGCGGATCCGCCTTCAATACCCGCTCCGCCTGCGCCGCGAGACCGGGGAACCCCTTGCGCATGTCGGTCACGCCGCAGGCCAGCCATACCCGGGTCGAGGAGGGAACCGGGATCATCCGCCAAGCGCCCGCACCACCCGGCACAGCGCGTCCGCGTCGAACGACCCGAACGCGCTCACCCGGTGGCCGTTCGACAACGCGATCTCGATCCGACCGTCCGATGCCGCGGCCGGCTCCAACGGCGGCGCATCGGGCACCACCTCCACCGGCAGGAAGGACGGCGCCTCCCCGGCATCGGCCGCCGGCCTGTAACGGGGATCGCGCCGCCAGGTGAAGATCAGGTTGGCGTTGACGTCATAGCGGCGCGCCACAACCGACACCGAGACACCGGGAGCGTAGCTCTGCGCCACGATCCGGCGCTTCTCGTCGTCCGACCAGAACCGGCGTACCCGACGTGGCACCGCAGCCCCCTAAGATAGTGTCCATTAGCCGATAATGGACACTATCGACCTCTGGAACCTCACCACAGACTGCGGCTCCAAGCCGTCTCGCCACAAGGGCGGTCACGCCAGACGCTTACGGTTCACGTAGTGGTCGAGCGCGGCCACCAGGCTCCGCTCGCGCTCCGTTCCCCCGGCGGCATTGGCGCGGGCCGTCGCCATCGCGGACCGCGCCTCGGGAAACGCTTCCTCGACGAAATGGGCCACCGCAAGACCCGCATGCGCGGCCGCCAGACCGGCGTCATCGGCGGCCGCGTCGCGGAAAAAATCCACCGACCGGCGGTCCCAGGACAGCAGACCGTTCACGCCCCGGTCGAACGCGGCAACGGCGTCTCCCGAACCCGTCGACAGGGGGAGACCGTAGGCATCGAGGTTCATGATGGCCGGCCCGCCTTCCTGCTAAGGCAACCAGTGTAGCGGGGCGGGAAAACGCCCATCAAGCGAGGCGGCGGGAAAGCCAGGCTAATCGTCGCCCCAGACCTCGCGCGCCACATCCACGACGAGGCGGAGCTTCGCTATTTCGTCCGCCTCGGCGATCGGGTTGCCCTGGTAGATGCTGGCGAAGCCGCATTGGGGGCTCAGCCCGAGCTGGTCCATGGGGACATAGCGGGCGGCCTCGTCGATGCGACGCTTGAGAGCGTCCTTCGGCTCGAGTTCCGGGTGCTTGGTCGTAATGAGTCCCAGCACGACCAGCTTGTCGTCGCGCTGGAGGTGGCGGAGGGGGGTGAAGTCGCCGGCGCGCGGCGCATCGTACTCCGTGAACAGGGCGTCTACTTCGAGTTCGTTCAGGAGGGCGTCAGCAACCGGTTCGTAGCCGCCTTCCGCCACCCACGCGCCCCGCACGTTGCCGCGGCACATGGAGGTGGCGTCGGTTTGTCGGACAGGCTGACGGCGTTTTCAAGGTGTATTCCGGTTGAAGTTTGTGCCGCCAGAATCCTCTTGGATCGATCTTTCTGCTGCTGCTGTTGCGCCTGTGGGTATGTGGTCAAGGCGCGAAGCGGCTTGTCCATCATATCCACAGGCGTGTCGCCCCGGTAGGCCTCGGCCGGCGTCCGCCCGCCGAGTGCCGAGTGCGGTCTCTCGGTGTTGTAGAAGCCGATCCACTGGCCGATGACGCGCCGGGCTGCGAAGCCGTCGGCGATCTCGTGCAGGTAGACCGCCTCGTATTTGAGCGAGCGCCACAGCCGCTCGATGAAGATGTTGTCCATGCACCGGCCGCGGCCGTCCATCGAGATGCGGATACCGGCCTCCCGCAGGCGCGCGGTGAAGGCGAAGCCGGTGAACTGGCTGCCCTGGTCGGTGTTGAAGATCTGCGGGGTGCCATGGCGCGCCAGGGCTTCGTCGAGAGCCTCGACACAGAACCCCGCGTCCAGCGTGTTCGACAGCCGCCAGGCCAGGACGCAGCGGCTCGCCCAGTCCATGATCGCCACCAGGTAGAGGAAGCCGCGCCGCACCGGGATGTAGGTGATGTCGGCGCACCACACATGGTTCGGCCGCTCGATCGCCAGACCCCGCAGCAGATATGGATAAACCCGGTGCCCGAGGTGCGGCGCACTGGTCCGCGGCGCCCGATAGACCGCCTGAAGACCAAGCAGGCGCATCAGGCGAGCGGCCCGCCGCCGCCCGATCCGCACCCCCTCGCGGCGCAGATGCCGAACCATCTGGCGGGCGCCGTAGAACGGATACTTGAGGAACAGCGCGTCGATCCGGCGCATCAGAGCCAGCGTCTCCGCGCTCTCCCCCTTCGGCCGGTCATAGAGCGACGAGCGCCCGATCGACAGCAGACGGCATTGCCGGGTCAGGCTCAACGACGGGTGGCCCCGCACAACCATCGCCCGTCTCCCGGACCGGCTCAGCGACCGGACCCGCGTGACAAAAAATCACGCTCTACGATCAACTCCCCGATCTTGGCGTGAAGAGCCCGGACCTCGCTCTCGTGATCCCGCGCCCGGCGCTCACCTCCACCGGAAAAGACCTCCCCCAGACCCTCCATCGCCTGGCGCTTCCACACACCCACCTGGTTCGGATGCACCTGGTGCTTCGAGGCAATCTCCTGAAGCGTCCGATCACCCCGTAGCGCCTCCAAGGCTATCTTCGCCTTCAGCTCCCCCGAAAACCTGCGTCGCTTGCTCATCCGCATTCCTCCGTCACACGGCGGAATACACCTTGACGACCTGTCCGATTTTGCGACGCCACCTCACATATGCAGGCCGATGCGCTGACCGGCGGGACGGTTGCGGATGCACGCGTTGATCACCCGCGCGTAGAAAGCCGGCAGGGTCTCGGGATCCTCGCCGATGCGGCGGTAGCGGTCGTGGAACTTGGGGTCGCACATATGGGCGAAGTTGGTGTCGTCGATCTGGACGAAGTCGCAGCCGGCTTCCCAGAGCGCGTGAAGCTCGGCGTCGTACACCTCGGCGAGCCCGGCGATCAGCGCGTCCTTGTCCGGGTACAACTCCTTGTTGATGCCGGCCCAGCCGCCCCTTGCGTACATGTAGGTGGGCGAGGGAATGCAGACCTTGACCGTGCGGTCGGTCAGCGCTCGGGTGAATTTGTAATCCCCGACCGTCAGCCCGCCCTCCGGGTGACCGAGGGGGCCGGTCACCTCGAGCACCGGCGGAGCGTATTCGATGTCCTCGTCCTCGTAGTGGAAGTGGAACTCGACCCGGCCGGTGAGCTCGACACCTTCGATCCTGGTCAGGATCGGCGTGTGGAACTCGTAGCGGCGGAACTCCCCGTCCGTGACGGTCGGGATTCCGGTCTCTTCCTGGAGCGCCACCGCCTCGCGGATGCAGCGGTCCTCGATCTCGCGCCGGGCTAGGTCGGTGATCTCACCCCGCTCGTGTCTCTCCAGCGCCCGCTGGAGCTCGGCCGGGCGCAGGAGGCTGCCGATGTGATCGGCGCGAAACGGCGGCTTGCCGGGCTGCATGATCGTCTCCCGAAATCGTGGCTTGTGGCGCCGGGCCACGGTGACTCGGAACGACCGGGCGGGCAACCCGTCGCCGGCCCGGTTGACCCGCGGGGTGGCGGTGCGACAATCCTCCATTCGCAATGCGCGCCGCGGAACCGGCAGGGAGAACGCCCCGATGAAGGCTCGCGCGATGGTGCAGATCGCCGCCCGGCGGCTGGAAATGGAGGAGTTCGAGGTGCCCAGGGTGGGCGTTTCGGAGGGGTTGCTGCGCGTCGCGGCGTGCGGCCTGTGCGGCAGCGACGTCGAGCAGTATCGCGGCCATTTCGCCGAAAAGGGACTCGCCGAATACCCGGTGATCCCGGGCCACGAGCCGGTCGGCGTGATCGAGGAGCTGGGCGCGGAGGCGGAGGCGTGCTGGGGCGTCAAGGCCGGCGACCGCGTGGCCCTCCAGCCGGTGATCTCCTGCGGGCGCTGCGCCGACTGCCTGTCGGGGGCCCACCATTTGTGCAAGGGCATGTTCCAGATGGCGTCCCCGGCCTACGGATACCTGCCGACCACGATCGGCCACGGGCTCTGGGGCGGCTATGGCGAGTACATCCACCTGCACGAGCGCACGCTGATGCACAGGCTGCCCGACAACGTCCCCGACGAGATGGCGACGATGTACCAGGCGCTGGCGGCGGGTATCCGCTGGGCGGTGGCGGTTCCGGGGGCGGGCTTCTCCGATACGGTCCTGGTGATGGGCTGCGGACAGCGGGGACTCGCCTCGGTGGTGGCGCTCAAGGCGGCCGGCGTTTCCGAGATCATCGTCACCGGGCTGAAACGCGACGCGTTCAAGTTCCGGCTGGCACGCGAGTTCGGCGCCACCCACACCGTCGTCGCGGACGAGGAGGACACGATCGACCGGGTCATGGAGATCACCGGCGGCCGCGGCGTCGACATCGCGGTCGACGTGGTCCCGACCGATACCAGGGTCATCGGTCATGCGGTCGAGGTGGTGCGCTCGGGCGGGACGATCGTCGTCGCCGGGGTCAAGGGCGGCAACAACATGGCCACACTCGACACCGATCGCATGGTCTACAAGGAGATCACGCTGAAGGCGGTGTTCACCCAGGGCGCCGACATGTATCGCGCGGGGATCGACCTGCTGGCGCGGAACCTCGAACGCCTTGCGCCGATGCACACCCATGAGATGCCGCTGGAACAGGCCGAGCGGGCGATTCGAATGGTCGGCGGCGAGATACCCGGTGAGGAAGCGATCTGCATCTCGCTGCACCCCTGAGGGGCGTCGCGCGCTACACCGACCGGGTCAGGCCGCCGTCGATGCGCAGGTTCTGCCCGTTGATGTAGCCGGCGCCCTCGGAGAGCAGGAAAGCCGCCGTTGTGCCGACTTCCTCCGGGGTTCCGTAGCGCCGTGCCGGAATGTCCTTCGCCACGGCATCGTCGACCCCGTGGGTATCGATGAACCCGGGCAGGATATTGTTCATGCGAATCCCGTCCGGCGCGTACCGGTCGGCATAGAGCTTTGTGAAGGCCGACAGCCCGGCACGGAAGGTGGCGGACACGGGATATGCCGGGCTCGGCTCGACCGCGGCGTAGGTGGAGATGTTGACGATCGCGCCGCCGCCTTGCTCCACCATGATCGGCGTGACCAGCCGCGCCATGCGGATCACGTTCATCAGGACCATGTCCAGCCCGGCGTGCCAGTCGTCGTCGGGAATGTCGAGCAGCGGACCCTTGGGCGGGAACCCGGTGTTGTTGGCCACGGCGTCGATGCGCCCGTGGGCGTCCATCGCGGCGCCGACCAGCGCCTCGATGTCGTCGGGCCGGGTTACCGAACCGTTGACGCCGACGGCGCCGAGCTCATCGGCCAGGGCCTCGGCGGACCCGCCGGGCGACATCAGGACAAGCGCGTAATCCCGCTGCGCCAAGGCCCGGGCGATCGCGCCTCCCATCCCCCGGCCGCCCGCTGTGACGATCGCGACTTTCCGTTCGGCCATTTGCGTAACCCTTCGATGGCGCGGCGACGCCGTCGGGGCGGCCATCCCGATGCCGGGAGGGGCCCCCGCGCGCGGGGGACAAACGAAGGCGGCGGCTCCGCGCGGGTTCAGCCGCTCAGAGAGGCCCGCGCTTCGTCCCTGGTGTCGTGTATCGGCAGGAGCTTGTCGAAGCCGCTGATCTTGAAGACCTCCCGAATCGGATCGGAGAGAGCGCAGAGCACCAGCTTGGCGTCCTGGCTTTGAAGCGACTTCGCGGTTAGCAGGACGACGCGCAGACCGGCGCTGCTGATGTACTCGAGCTGCCCGAAATCCATGATCACCGCGCGATCGGTTTCGGCGACGGCGTTCCGGACCGCCTCCTCGAACGCGACGGCGGTGGATCCATCGACCCGTCCCTTCACCTCTACGGAGAGGACGTTCTCGTCTCTATGGCTGTTCACATCCATCGTCTTGGTATCCTGCGACTGCTTCCGCTGAATTCACATTCCGGGCTCGTTTTCGATCCGCCGGTCAGTCGTCCATGTCCGGCACGACGACGAACTCGGGATAGGCCTCGATCCCCAGCTCCGCCACATCCTGCCCCAACTCCTCGGTTATCGGCGTGACGCGGGCGCCGATGGTCGAATCGATCGCCCACCATACCACCCATGAGGCGACGAACACGAACGCGCCGATCGCCAGGATGCCGACGACCTGCACACCGAGATCGCCGCCGGCGGCGATGCACACCGCGAGCGTGCCCCAGATCCCGGCGAACAGGTGCGCCGGAACCGCCCCGACCACATCGTCGATCTTGAGCCTGTCGAGCAGCTTCATCCCGAGGACGACGATGCCGCCGCCGACCGCGCCGATCACCACTGCCCAGTAGTGGTCGACGATATCGGGCCCGGCGGTGATCGCCACCAGCCCGCCGATCGCGCCGTTGAGGCTCGCCAGAAGGTCGACGCGGCCCAGCACCGGCCGGGACAGCGCCATCGCGGCGATCACGCCGGCGGCCGCGGCAAGGTTGGTGTTGGCGAGGATGTTGCTGAGCGCCACCGCGTCGGCCGCGCCGGCGAGCGCCAGCTGCGAACCGCCGTTGAAGCCGAACCAGCCGAGCCAGAGGATGAACACGCCGAGCGTGACCGCGGGCACGTTGGAGGGCGGGGTCGACTTGACGGTGCCGTCCTGGCGGAACTTGCCCTTCCGGGCGCCGACGACGAGCGCGCCGGCGAGCGCCGCCCAGCCGCCGGTCGAGTGCACGATGGTCGACCCGGCGAAGTCCTGGAAGCCCATCGCGTTCAGCCAGCCGCCGCCCCAGGTCCAGGACCCGATGATCGGGTAGATGATCGCCGTCAGCACGGTGATGAACAGGAGGAAGGACCACAGCTTGACTCGTTCGGCGAGCGTGCCGGAAACGATCGAGGCGGTGGTGGCCACGAACACCATCTGGAAGAACCAGTCGGACATCGTGGAGTAGCCGTTCTTGACCACCGCGGCACCCGCCTTGGCGGCGTCGTCGCCGCCGGCGAGCAGCGCCATCTCGTCGCCGGTCGTCCCGTAGAACAGCGTGAGCGTGCCGAACCAGCCGCCTTCGGGAACCCCGACATACATGATGTTGTAGCCGACGAGGTAGAACATCAGCCCCGCTATCGAGTACAGGCCGATATTCTTGAGGCAGATCACGGACGCGTTCTTGGTGCGGACGGAACCCGATTCCAGCATCGTGAAACCGGCGCACATCCACATCACCAGCGCGCCCCAAATCAAAAAGGAGAAACTGTTCAGGACGAACTGCGTCTCTTCGCCGACGGCGGCGAGAGCCGGTTCCGGAAGGAGCAGCAGAAAGACGAACGCCGCGACCGGCGAAACGAAGGCCATGAAATTCGTCCGGCGAGCGCGGGTTCCGCCGTGGTGGGACAAGGTCGATGTCCCGTTCAGCTTCCGCGCGTCTTCAATCCGTCCTGCGTTATGCGACATGAAAATTCATGTCCTTTCGTTCGAATTGGCAATGGGGATCACGCTGCCACCCGGCCTGACGACGAAACATCCGTATCGATTGGCGAGTCCGGGAACCGAGCACTTATTAGCCGCCGGACGGCCCGCGATCAACCGCTAACGCATCGCGGCGCGGCGGGACCGGCTACGCCGACTACCGAGCCCAGATGGAGATGTCGGCGAGATAGTCGCGCGTGGACCGGTCGAGCGGATAAAAGAGCGCCCCGTCCCGGCCGAACCAACGAGTGTAAACCTGTTCGTAACGGCCGTTGAACTCCCGGACCTCCGCGAACATGTCGATCAGGGTCCGGTTGACCAGATCCCGCCAACGGCTGTCGTTCTGCGGCAGGACGCAGGCGAGACTCTCGGTCGCCAGCGGGCGGGTCCTGGGCAGGAGCACGACGCTGCGCCTCGGCTCGCTGCGTTCGGCCAGTCCCAACAGCACGACCCCGACATTGGCGACGCCGTCGACCTCACCTTTCTCCAGCCCGCGCATGGCTTCGCCCATGTTGGGATAGTCGCGGAGGGTGGCGGCAGGCAGGCGATCCTTGAGAACGGCCACGGTCGTCGTGTTCTTGACGACGCCGATCTTCAACTGTCCGACATCGACGACCTCGCCGGCCTTGCCGCGGTACATCATTACGCGCGTTCCGTCGCGGAAGAAGGGGAGCGAGAAATCCACCAGCGATTCCCGATCCCATGTCGGCGTCGTGATGCCGCAGACAATGTCGAGCTCGCCTTTGGCGACGCGCTGCAGACGATCGCTTGGCGTAACCTCGGAGAGTTCGACCCTCACGGACCGGTTCACCGCCTTTTCGGCGGCGGCGCGGATCTCTTGCAGCAGGTCGACGGAAAACCCCTTGAATTCTCCGGACGCGATTTTCTGGGCGAAAGGAGCCGCGTTGGCCCTTGTGCCCGCGCGGATCACGCCGTCGCGCGCGACCCGGTCCAGAACGCTGTCCGCGGCGACCGCCGCCGAACCGCCCCCCGCCAGCATGGCGCCTGCTACGGCCGCCGCCGCCGGCAGGGCACGCAGCCGCATCGTGTTTTGCAGCTTCACACCCGGCCCCTCCCGTTGGTCTCCGCCCGATGGCCGCCCGGCCGCCCGGCCGCCCGGTGGCGAATCCGTGTCGACTTAACAATTTGAACCTCGGGTCAAAATTGTCAACAATGGACCAGACTTGATATCGCTGCCCACGCGGGGGCGGCGTCGCATGTATTTTTGCTTCGGCGAGCCAACGGAGAATCCCTCACCGTGCCCTGCGGCATTAGCGATACCGCGGCCGTCCGCGCGCCCGTACCCAAGGTCGCGACGCCGGACATGTCGGACAGCTACGATGCCTATATTTCCTCGGGGCTTTACGATCGGCGCTACCCGGCCCCGAACAGGCGTACGCTTCGAAGACTCCTTCGCCTGATGCCGGCCGAAGGCCGCTTTATGGATTTCGGCGCGGGCACCGGACGCTATACACTGCCGCTGCTGGAACGCACCGGGGCGACCGGCGTGGCTTACGATGTCTGTCCGACGGCATGCCGCATGCTGACCGAGCGATTGCAGGATTTTGTCGGCAACGGGCGCCTGGATGTCAGGAATGGTGATCTGAGCGGGATGGTCGGCGCGTTTCGACAGGGGTTCGATCTCGCGCTTCTGGCGTTCGGCGTCGTCGCCCATGTCGCGGGACGCAGGGAGCGCTTGGATCTTCTCGGCTCGATTCGCGAGATGCTCAAGCCGGAGGGGGTGCTGGTTCTAAGCCTGCCCAATGCCAGACGCCGGTTTCACGCCGAACAGCGCGCGGCGGCCCCCCTGGTGCGGGACGGCGTCCTGGAGCCGGGCGACGTTCTCTACACACGCCGCTCGAACGGCCGAACCATCGAGATGTTTTATCATCTCTTTTCGCCGGCCGAGGCCCGGTCCGAATTGACCGACGCCGGTTTCTGGGTTTCGAGTATGGAGTCCGAAAGTCTGCTCCCCGAGACGGCGGTCGTCACGAATTCCCTGCTGGGTAGATTGGACGATCTGGCCTGCAAGGCCATGCCAGCGGCTGTCGGGTACGGTTTCCTGATCGTGGCGCAACCGTGAACCGCGCACGTTTGTCGAATAGAGCCAGCGGGGGTCCGATGCGGTCGTACGCCGGCCTTCTGTTCCTGGCGGTCGCCTGTTGGCTGACGGGCGCGATGCCGGCGACGGCCGACCGGCTGGACGAGATCCGCGCACGGGGCCACCTGATCGTCGGTGTGAAGGGGGACTACCACCCGTTCGGCGTACGCGACGAGACCGGCAAGCTGGTGGGCTACGATGTCGACGTGGCGCACGGCCTGGCCGACGCGATCGGTGTACCGGTCCGGTTGACGCCGGTCACGAGCGCGAATCGCCTCCAGAAGCTCGCGCGCGGCGAAATCGACGTCGCGGTCGCGACACTGGGCGACAATCTCAGCCGCCGCCGGCTGGTCACCATGATCGAGCCCCAATATTACGGCGATGGCGCCAATGTCCTGCTGCGGACGGATTCGGGCATCACCAGCTGGGAGGGCCTGCGCGGCCGGACGCTTTGCAGCGTGCAGGGTTCGCTGTGGAACCGTTTGGCCAGCGAACGCCTGCTGGTCGAGACGGTCTCCCTCAACTCGACGCGCGAAGCCGCCCTCGCGTTGCGCAACGGCCACTGCGTCGGGTGGTTGTACGACGAAGTCAATCTGCTGAGTGCCATAGCCGGCGGAGGTTGGGACGGCTTCGGCGTGACGCTGCCCACGCGCTTTGTCCTTCCCTGGGCGATCGCCATCCGCAAGGAGGAAGCGGGCGGACGCCTCGACCGTTTGCTCGGCGATACGGTCGCGTCCTGGCATCGCGACGGTTTCCTCCAGGAACTGGAGAAGAAGTGGAAATTGCCGCCGTCGCCCTATCTCCGGCGCGCCCGCGGGATCTGGCAGCAGAAGGATGAGGCGGGCGACTTCGTGTGCCGCCGTGACGATGCCGGCAGCTGGCCGCTCGAATGCCGCGAACGCGCGCTCGTCACCAGCCAGGAATTCGGCGGCCTTGCGGCGATATCCATGGCGTTCAAGGAGTCGACCGGACTCGACCTCAGCCCGGTTTACGACCCCCTGGATCGAAGCACATTCCTCTATGGCCTGTTTCTGACGATCGCGCTCTCGGTCTCGACCGTCGCGGGGAGTGTCGTCTTCGGCGCGTTGTTCGGATGGGCAATGCACCGGCGGATCGCCGTCGTAGCTCCGTTCCTGCACGCGTTCTGCGCCGTGCTCCGGATGACGCCCCCGTTGTTGCAGCTCTACGTCGTCTTCTTCGGCATCGGGGGCATCCTGTTCGCGTACGGCTTTACGCTCGACGCGTTCTCCCTCGCGGCCGTGGTGCTGTCGCTCTATGCCGCGGCCAGCAATGCGGTGTCGTTCTCCCTCGCGGCGGACGTAGCCGCGCGCGACGGCGGCAGTCTCGGATTCTCGTTGGGCGAGTTTCGCCGGGCCTTCGATCTGTGCCAGGCCGCGATCGCGGGCAATTCGATCAACATCGTCAAGGCGACGGGCATGGCGAGCACGTTGGCCCTGCCCGAGCTGGTGCATGCCAGCACGGCGATCATCGCGGAAAAGGGCAATGACGGCGTGATGATGAACCTGCTGCTGCTTTGTTATTTCGCACTGGTGTTCGCCACGATTTGGGCGCTCCGCGGCTGGGAGCGCAGGGCGCAGCAGTCGTAACGATGCCCGACGTCGTCGACATTCTGATCACCTGGACGCCCTATCTGGCGGTCGGGTTCGGCTGGAACATACTGGTCTCGCTGGTCGCGATGGCGATCGGCACCGCGATCGGCGTCGGTCTCGCGGCGCTGCGCGGCGGCAGTGCGCGCCGGTTGAGCCAGGGGGGAAATGCCCTGACGGTGCTCGCCGCCAGCGCGCCGACCTTCGTCATGCTGTTCTACCTCGCATACATGGTGCCGCCGAGCTTCCAGGTCCTCGGTGTCGTGGTGCCCGTTCCGGTGTGGCTCAAGGCGTCGCTCGCGCTCTCGATCGCGGTCGCCGGGTTCGTATCGGACAATGCGCTCGCCGCGCTGCGGCATCTGAGGCGGGGGCAGATCGCGGAGGCGATGCTGTTCCTGCCGTCCTGGACCAATTACTTCCTGATCATCGTCATGGCGTCCGCGACCGCCTCGGTCATCGGCGTGCCCGAAATGGTCTATCGGGTGGACACCGTGATCGCGGCGTTGGGACAGCCGCATCTCTCGTTCTGGATCTACCTGTACGCGATGGCCTGGTTCCTCGCGTTCGCTGGCGCTGTGGCGCTGGTGATGCGGATAGCGCATGTGACCCGCGGCGACTCGAGTGTGAGCCTGTCCCGGCACCTTATTTTGATCGTCACTGCATCGGTCGGCATTGCCATCGTAGGCGTCGCAATAGCGCTGGGGCTGTTGGCTCGGAACGCGTTGATAGACCAGGCGGAGAACCAGGCACGGCTCGTCGCCGGCCTGATCGCGAGCGAAGCCAACCGGGTGGGAGTGGTCGCCGACGAAATCGACCGGGTCATAGGAACCGAGACCGAAGCGCAAGCGATCGCACTCGCCCATATCGCGGACGTGCTGGCCGACGACAGCCGGGCGCTCGCCGTGGAACTCGCGGAGATTACCGCGGACAGCGTCGTGGACGACGTTTGGGTGCTGGACGAAGACGGTGTTCCGTCGGCACGCGCGATCAACGGTCTCGGTCAAACCGGCACGGGCATGTCGCTGGCGGAAATCGACGGCCCGGTGCTGCGCACTCTTATTTCGGGGCGGCGCTACTCGATTTCCTTCCGGTCGGTACCAAGGGACGGGTTGGAGGTCCCGATGCGGTATATCGGCGTTCGCAGTCGGGGGGGACGGTCGGTTCTGGTCGGCAGCCAGGCCAACAAGACCACAAGCCTGGGTGCGACGATCAGCCTCGCGGCAGCCCTGGATTCGTTGGCGGCCCAGCCCGGCGTCCAGGCTATCTGGGTGGTGGACGAATCGTTCAAGGTCACCGCGGCGGTGGCCGCGAATCTGCCCCGGGGCGCCGAGCAGCCGGAGTTCGGCTCTGCCGACAAGTCGCTTGCCACCCGGGCGGTCAGAGGGTCCGCGCAGTCCTTCCTGAGCGATACCGCTTTGCATGTCGCGGCACCCATCCTGGACCGGGGCGGCGTAGCCACCGGCGTCGCCGTCCTCCACATGCCGCGCGATCATCTCGACCGGCTCCTGGAGGACTACATCGCGTTCGGCCTGATAGCCTCACTGGTCGCCTTCCTGATCGGCGCGGTGACCGCGACCCTGTCGGCTCGCAGAATTACACGGCCCGTCACGGCGCTGACCGAAGCGGCGGTGGAGATGGACAGGGGCAGATTCGTGCCGGAATCGCTGGATACGTTCGGAAACCGGCGCGACGAGGTTGGGCGGCTGATCCACACCTTCCAGACCATGGCGCGCGAAGTCCAGGCCCGCCGGGAGCACCTGGAAGCGCTGGTCGCCGAGCGCACCCTCGATCTCGAACAAAAGAACGTGCTGCTCGACGAAGCGAACCGCCGGATGGAAGACGAGCTCGCGGTCGCCCATTCGCTGCAACATGCGATCCTGCCCAAGACTCTCCCGCCGGACACCGCATATTCCGGAGACGCGGTGATGACGCCGGCGCGCGAGATGGCAGGGGATTTTTACGACTACTTCACGCTGCCCGACGGCCGCCTCGGCCTGGTGATCGCCGATGTCTCGGGCAAGGGGGTGGCCGCGGCGTTCTTCATGGCCATCACGAGAACCGTGATGCGGGCCGCGGCGCAGGAGATCGGGGACGCCGGCGCCTGCATGCGTTCGGTCAATGACAGGATTTCCTCGGAAAACCCGCACGACCTGTTCGTGACGCTCTTCTACGGCATCCTGGATCCGTCGACGGGTCACCTTACCTACGCCAATGCGGGGCACAACGCGCCGTTTCTCATCCGGAACAGCGGCGAGGTGGAAACGGTGCCATTGACCGGCGGGGTCGCGGTCGGTGTCCTGCCGGCGCTGGATTACGATGAGAAGAGCGTGGATCTCGAAATCGGGGATACGCTGTTCCTGTATACCGACGGCATTTCGGAAGCGATGAACCTCCGCGGCGAGACGTTCGACGAGCATCGCCTCGAAAGCGTCCTGTCGATCGGCCCGGGAGCGCCGGTAGACACCGTGATCGGCAATGTGACCCTCGCGGTCGGGGAATTCGTCGGCGAAGCGGAGCAATCCGACGACATCACCTGTCTCGTGCTGCGCTACAACGGCAAGGACATGTGAGTGTCCCGCGGCGGCGTTTACCCCGCTCCGGCGCCCCGCGTCTCCTTGGCAAGGGTCACGATGTTGCGCCCGTCGCTGCGCCGATATCGAAAGCCGTCCATCAGTTCCCGGACGAAGGTAAGCGCCGCGCCGTCACCCTCGTTGTGACCTGAGATTTTCGTGTTCATCTGGCCCTTGTCAACGACGGAGGTGACAGATGACAGACAGATTGCATGAGCGAGTAACGGAGGAGGCCACCGACGCTGCGGTTGCGGTTGCGACGTGCGCGAACGGCGCGCGGGTGTGGCCGGAAGCGGAGAAGGCGCGGATTGTGGCGGAGACGTTCGAGGAGGGAGCGACGGTGGCGGGTGTTGCCCGGCGCCACGGCCTTTCGCGGACGCAGTTGAGCGGCTGGCGGCGCATGGCTCGGGACGGCCTTCTTGGCCCGGTTTCCGGCGCGGTCGACGATCCGTTCGGCCTGGTCCCGGTGACGGTGTCGGTGGCTGCTGAGCGGAACGGCGCGGCATCGGCGCCCGGGGACGGTATCGCGATCGCGATCGCCGACATCCGGGTGGTGGTGCCGCCGGACTTCGACGCGGGGCACCTGTCGCGCATCCTGGTCTGCGTTCGGGCCGCGCCATGATCCTGACCGGGGAGAAGGTGCGGGTCTGGCTGGCGACCCGCCCCGTCGACTTCCGCAAGGGACATGACGGGCTGTCGGCGGTGGTGCAGACGGTGCTGGGCCACGACCCCTATAGCGGCGCGGTCTTCGCCTTCCGCTCCAGGCGGGGCGACAGGATGAAGATCCTGGTCTGGGACCGCACCGGGCTGGTCATGGTCTACAAGCGCCTGGAGGGCGGCGGCTTCCAGTGGCCGCGCCCGTCGGATGGAGTGATCGGGCTGTCGCCAGCGCAGTTCTCGGCGTTGTTCGAGGGTCTCGATTGGCGGGCGGTCCGGGCCGTGCGACGGCCACGGCCGCGCCAGGCGGCCTGATCGCGCACCTTGTCGCCTCACCGGGGAACGGTGTCCATCCCACCGTCTCCCCGGTGTCGCCAGGACGAGCTGTCCGGCCCCGTTTACAGCGGGGCCGGAAGCATGGTCGCCTTGCATTATCTCATTGATTCTGAAAGATGGATCCGATGCCAACAAGCATGGGAAGCGCCGTTCCCGTGAGCGATCTGCAACGCCGTCTGGCGGCCGTCGAAGCCCAACTTGCGAAGGAGCGCGCCGAGCGCAAGGCCGCCGAGGATGCGCTGGCTGTGTCCGAGCAGGCGCGCGAACGCCTGGAGCGGATCATCGCCTCGCTGAACCATGCCGTGTGGGGCGCGCGCTCGGAGAAGCGCCATGCCGATCAGGACCGGCTGCCGCTGTTCGAGGACATCGCGGTCGCCGAGGGGATGTTGGCGGAAGCCCGGGAGAAGGCCGACGCGGCGACCGGCAGACAACGGCGCAAGCCGCAGCCGACCAATCGTAATCTCGGCCATCTGCCCAGGCACCTTGAACGCTTCGAGAAGGTGATCGAGCCGCAGAGCACGGAGTGCCCTTGCGGCTGTGGCGCGATGACCAGGGTCGGCGAGGACCGCACCGAGCGGCTCGACATCGTGCCGGCGAAGTTGAGAGTGCTGGTGACGATCCGGCCGAAATACATCTGCCGCGCCTGCGAGGGCAAGCAGAGCGTCCAGGCGCCGGCGCCGGAATACCTGGTGCCGCGCGGCCTGCCGACCGAGGGGCTGGTGGCGCACACGCTGGTCGCCAAGTTCGCCGACCACCGTGTGTCCTGAAGCACCGCCATGAAAGGAGGTGCGCAACTGCAAGAGAGATGAGGGTAGGCCCCTCGGGGTCGACGATCAGGCGTCGGTCTCAAACCACCACGAGCTGCTGTCGTAAAGAGCGATGGTGGTGAGCGTCGTGGAAACGGCGGGACGACGATCTCGTCAGGTGAGGTCCGGGGAGACGAGCGAAAGCGAACCGCCGATGAACTGCCGAAAGCGTATGGTCGATGTCAGAACCGGGGGTGGTGGTCACTCCGGGACAAGCATGGGCGGAGTCCTGGAGTCCGGCCCACGCGGCATCCGGCTCGAAGGCGGCGTGAACCCGGAACAGGCTTTCTTGCGGAACAGGAGAACCTGTCGTCCCGATGCCAAGGGAGACGGCCAACCGGGCAGCCCCCGGAAGGCTCAGAGTACCGATGCGGGGCACAGGGGCAGAACAGCCCGTAGTAGGGATGAAGGCGCTGTAATGGCGCTGGACCGAAGGGGCTGTGGTGTTCAGCCGCTGCCGTCGGCCAACTGGTGACAGGAGGAGCCGGATGACAGGGGCAAAGCCGTTCCCGATAGCAAAGAGGGAAGTCTGGGAAGCCTTCAAGCATGTGAAGGCAAACCGGGGAGCGGCTGGAGTAGATGGGCAGACGGTCGAGAGTCTGGAGGAACGGCTTGGTCCGGAACTCTACAAGCTCTGGAATCGCATGTCCTCAGGCAGCTATATGCCGCCTCCGGTTCGCAGGGTGAACATCCCCAAGGAGGGCGGCGGGAAGCGCCCGTTGGGCATACCGACGGTCACGGACCGCATCGCTCAGGAGGTTGTTCGCCGACATCTGGAGCCCTTGTTGGAACCGATTTTCCATGAGGACTCATACGGATATCGGCCGAAGCGATCCGCCATTGACGCCATCCGGACAGCGCGTCGGCGATGCTGGCGCTACGACTGGGTGCTGGACATGGACATCAAGGGGTTCTTCGACAACATCGACCACGAGTTGCTGCTGAAGGCCGTTCGTCACCATACGGACTGCCGGTGGGTGCTGCTCTATGTCGAGCGCTGGTTGAAGGCTCCCGTGATCGAGGAGGACGGCACCGTTGTCGCACGGGACAGGGGCACGCCACAGGGCGGGGTAATTTCGCCAGTATTGTCCAACCTGTTCCTGCACTATGCGTTCGATCAATGGATGAAAAGGTCGATGCCGCATGTTCCGTTCGAACGGTATGCGGACGATATAATCTGCCATTGTCGAACGGAGGAGGCGGCAAAGACCCTCTGGCGGCGGGTTGCGGACCGATTGGCCGAGTGCGGCCTGGAGGTCCATCCGCAGAAGACCAAGGTGGTCTACTGCAAGGATACCAACCGCAAGGCGGACTACCCGACGGTCGCGTTCGACTTCCTGGGCTACCGTTTCCAGCCAAGGTTCGCGGCGTGGCGCGGCGGGTTGTTCGGGGTCTCGTTCCTTCCGGCTGCCAGCCCGACTGCGCTCAAGGCGTTTCGGCGCCGCGTGCGACAGTGGCGTTTGCAACGGCGTAGCGACAAGGCACTGCTTGACCTTGCCCGCATGTTTCATCGCGAAATTGCAGGGTGGATCGGCTACTTCGGCGCATTCTACAAGTCGGCGCTCTATCCGACCCTTCGTCTGATAGACGCCCACTTGCAGCGATGGGCAATGCGGAAGTTCAAACGCTTCCGACAACGACCGCGTCAGGCTCGTCTCTGGCTTGCCAGAATCGCGAAAGCGGAGCCGTGGCGGTTCGCCCATTGGACCCTTGTGCACGGGCAGGGCCGGACGCTGGGAGCCGTATGAGCTGAGAGGTTCACGTACGGTTCTGGGAGCGCGTGGGGGTGAGATTCCCCCGCGCGACTCGCTAACCGTTCTACCGTCAGAGCGAGGCATACCGTAAGCGTCCGGCGTGACCGCCCCTGCGTGGTCAGTCGGCGGCTTCCCGATCTTCTGCGGGCGCGGTGTTCCACGGCAGCAGATCGTCGATGCGGTTGATCCTGTAGTCGGGGATGCGTTCGAGGACCTGAGCAAGCCAGGCCTGCGGATCGACATCGTTGAGCCTGGCGGTCTCGATCAGGGTGTAGGCGATGGCGGCGGCCCTGCCGCCGCTGGCCGAGCCCATGAAGAGATAGTTCTTGCGGCCGAGCGCGATCGGCCTCATTGCGCGTTCGGCGGGGTTGTTGTCGATCTCGAGGAAGCCGTGCTCGAGATAGGGTCGAAGGCGCTTCATCCGGGTCAGGGCATGACGGATCGCCGCTGCCAGCGGGGTCTTGGCGGAGATTCTGGGCAGCTGCGATTGCAGCCACCGCTCCAGCTCGTCGAGGCACGGCGCGGCCTTGGCCTGGCG
>CBDBCV010000016.1:0-38365 GCA_965203455.1 Alphaproteobacteria bacterium | reverse complement strand
CCGAGGAAGCAGGCGTCGCCGAGCGCCGCCCGCCCGAAGCCCGTCCGTGTCATGCCGGTGCGCGCGATGTACGCCTCGATGACCTCGAGGAGCGCCTGCCGGGCGCTGCCGGTCTGTGCCGGGATGTGTGTCGGGGTATTCATGGCGCGGACGATAATCGCGCCGATTGTTGTTGACAATCGCTATTTATAGCCTGTAAGACACGCCCCACGCCGACAAACGCGCGAGGTCACGCGATGCAACACGACACGGTACGAGAAAAGATCAGGGACCTGCTCTGGAGGCGCGGCCTGTCGATGCGCGAGGCTTCGGTCGCCATCGGCCGCAACCACGCCTATGTCTACCGCTTCGTCGAACTCGGAAAGCCCCGCGCGCTCGCCGCCCGCGACGCCGAGGCGCTCGCGGAGCTTCTCGGATGCGAACCCGGGGAGCTGCGCCACGCGAAGGTGCCGCCCCGCAAGCGCTGGAGCAGGAAGCCGCAGCCCGCGCCGGACCCCCCGGTCCCGGCCTCGACCGGCGTCCCCGAGGTCGATGTCGAGGCCTCCGCCGGGCCGGGTGCGCTCGCCGGGGAGTTCGTCCGCGAGCGCGCCCGCTGGCAACTCCCCGAGGCCATGGTCCGCCACGAGGGCGGCGCCGACCCGGCGGCGCTCCGCATCCTCAGGGTGCGCGGCAACTCCATGGAGCCCGAGATGGGCGAGGGCGACCGCATCGTCGTCGACACCGCCCGGCGCGTCCCCGCCGAAGGCGAACTGTTCGTGCTCTGGGACGGCGACGGCCTCGTCGTCAAGCGCGTCGGGAAGGCGCGCGATGCCGGACCGCCGCGCCTGCGCCTCATCTCCGCCAACCCCGACTACGCCCCCTACACCTGCCTCGCGGAAGAAGCCCACATCGTCGGCAAGGTGCTCTGGACCGTCAGAAAGCCCTGAACCCGGCGCCGGCCGGATGTGGCGATGTTCGTAAGCGCCGCGTCGTTACCCTTGTTGACGTGTGAGGCCCGGGATTGTCGGGGTGAAGTTCCAGGGCATGAGCTCGTCGATGCGTGACACGGGGTGCATTTCGACGATGCGGCGCAGGGTGTCGGTCAGGTAGACTTGCGGATTGACGCCGTTGAGCTTGCAGGTGCCGATCAGGCTGGCGCACCGCGCCCAGGTCCTGACGCCATCGTCGCTGCCGGCGAACAGCGCGTTTTTCTTTGTGAGCTTCACCGGACGGATGAGGTTCTCGACAGCGTTGGTGTCCATCTCGACACGCCCGTCATGGAGGAACCGGCACAGGCCGTCCCAGCGCTTGAGGGCGTAGCGGATGTGCCTGGCGAGTTCGGACGCGCTGGACAGACGGTCGAGCTGGGCTTCGAGCCAGGGCCGCATGGCCTCGACGATCGGCGCCGACAACTCCTGCCGCGCCTTCAGCCGCAGCTCCGGCGGGTCGCCGCGCACCATGGCCTCGATCCGGTAGAGCGCCCCGATCCGTTCGAGGATCTCCTCGCACACGGGCGAGGCCGTGGCGCGCTGGAAGTCGACGAAGCGTCTTCGCCAGTGGGTCCAACAGTAAGCAAGCACCCATGGGCTGGCCGTCTGCTTCGCATCGCCGAGCGCGTCGTACACCCTGTAGCCATCGACATGGAGCGGTCCGCCGCCGGTGTAGCCCTGCATCAACTCCAGAGCGACCTTCGCACTTCGATGGCGCGAGTGGTGGAACACCACGATCGGCGGGTCGGCCCCGCCATAGCCGCGCTGATCGCGGGCGATCGCCCACAGATAGTCGAGGCGCGTCTTGCCGGTCCCCGGCGCCATCACCGGCACCGTGGTCTCATCCATGAACAGACTGCGGATTCCGGTTTATTTGACCGCCGGTTCTGATTCTATTTGACCGGGGTTCTGGCAACACTTGACCGTGCTGCGGGCGCGCGCCAGCGCGCCGTCTCTCCCGGACTTGGCGGTGGGACCCTCCCTTGGTGATGTCAGGGGGCTGGCCTTTTGGCCAGCCCGAGCCGAGCGTATGCGAGGCCTCTTGGGCATGCAAACGGCGGTCGGGGCGCGGCGGCAAGCTCTCACACAGCATGCCGCCGCGCGCCTCCGTCCTCGCAGCTTGGACGGCGCCGCAGGCGCCCATGGACCCCGGCCTTCAGGCCGGGGCTCTGTTGTCGCCGCCGTCGAGCGGCGGCGGTTTGTGGCGCTTGCGCTGAGACTCGCCGCTGAGCTCGATGCGATAGGCGTTGTGGACGATGCGGTCGAGGACCGCGTCCGCGATCGTCGGCTCACCGATCACCTTCGGCCAGCCCTCCACGGGGATCTGACTGGCGATGAGGATGGACTTGCGCCCGTGGCGCGCCTCGACGATCTCCAGCAGGTCGCGCCGGCCCTCGGCGGAGAAGCCCTGCAGGCCCCAGTCGTCGAGGACCAGCAGGGAGACCCTGCCCAGGCGGCCCATCAGGCGCTCGTGAGTGCCCTTGTCGCGGGCGCGGACGAGCGCCGCCACCAGCTCGGGCACGCGGCGATAGATGACGGACAGGTGCTGGCGGCAGGCCTGGTGGGCGAGGGCGCAAGCGACGAATGTCTTCCCCGACCCGGTTGGTCCGCCCAGGACCAGGTTGTGGCCCTGGCGGATCCAGTCGCCGGCGGCGAGCTGGGTGAGCGTGGTCCGCGCGATGCCGCGTCCTGCCCGGCAGTCGACGTCCTGGATGTCGGCGCGGATGCGCAACTGTGCCTGGCGCAGATGGCCCAGATAGCTCTTGTGAGCGCGGTGCTCGGCCTCGCGCTCGATCAGCATGGCGAGCCGGTCGTCGAAGCCGAGCTGGTCGACGTCAGCTATGTCGCGCTGCTCCTCCAGAGCCTCGGCCATGCCGTTGAGGCCGAGCTGCAGCAGGCGATCGATATTGGGTTGGCGCAGGGTCATGGTGTCTCTCCGTCGTGGTTGCCGTAGTAGTCGCCACCGCGGATGTTGCCGTGGCTGGGGATGGTCTCGTCGGGCTCGGGGCGTGGCGGGTCAGGCTCGCCGCTGTTCTTGATGCGCTCCCTGAGGAAGCCCGAGGCGAGGCGGTTGAGGTCGAGGGCCTCGGCGCAGAGCGCGTCGAGGCGCTCGGCGCCATGATCGTCGGCGAGACGGATCATGCCCTGCACGGTGGCGAAGGCCTGTTCGGGGAAGTCCCTCGAGGCGAAGCATCGTTCGGCCCAGGCCAAGGCATTGGCTCCGATGCGGCGCGCCCGGCCGAGCAGGATGTCGCCGTAGTCGGGGCGGCGGATATCGCAGACTGCAAAATCTGGCCGCATTTGGCCGTGATTCTGATTTTATTTGACCGAAGTTTTGGCGACATTTGACCGCGATTCCGGCGGCACTTGACCGTCGGAGGCCGGGTCCGAGGCCCGGCCCGATCGCCCTGCGGGCGCCATCGACATCCACGTTTTCGGGCGCGCCGATCCTCGCCCGGCTCAGCCTCATCGATCCAGCGATCGACTCGAGGAGGCAGGGCCCCAATGAAGAGGATCGACACCATGAGCATCAGGGACATCCTTCGGCACCATCACGACCTGGGCTTGCCGCGGGCGGAGATCGCAGTGGCCGTGAGCGTGAGCGCGGGGACGGTATCGAATGTCCTGGAACGCGCGCAGGTCGCGGGTCTGTCATGGCCGTTGCCGTCCGATCTGGACGATGACGGTCTGCGTGCGCAGCTGTATCCGCCGGCGCCGCGAGAGAGCACCTATGCGCAGCCGGACTGGGACGATGTGGTCAGTGAGCTTCGAGCCAAGCGCAAGCGGCGCCGGGTGCGCGCGACGCGCCGCACGCTATGGGAGGAGTACCGCGACGAGGCCGAGGCCCAGGGCGGGAAGGCGTACAGCTACAGCCAGTTTTGCGCGCGCCTGAAGGCGCACCAGGGCAGCTGCGGCGGCTCGGCGCAGATGCACTTCGACTACGAGCCCGGGCTGTACGGGATGGCGGACTTCTCCGGCAAGACGCTGGCCCTGCGCACCGGGCACACCGAGACGGACGTGGAGATCTTCGTCGCGGTCCTGGCGCACTCGAACCTGATCTACGCCGAGGCGACGCCCGACCAGACGGTCCGCCACTGGACGATGGCGCACCGGCGTGCGCTCGAGTACTTCGGCGGCACCCCCCGCCGGTGGATCATCGACAACCTCAAGTCGGGCGTGGACGATCCCGATCGCGACGATATCCGGCTCAATCCGAGCTTCCGGGAGTTCGCGCAGCACTACGAGATCGCGGTGCTCCCTGCGCGCAAGGCGCGGGCCACCGACAAGGGGCTGGTCGAGGGCTGCGTCAAGACCGTGCAGACGCGCATCCTGCTGGCGCTGCGCCACCAGACCTTCTTCTCGCTCGACGCCATGAACGCGGCCATCCGCCGCGAGCTCGACCGCCTCAACGATGCCCCCATGGCCAAGCACGGCGAGAGCCGCCGCGCGCTCTTCGAGGCCAACGAGCGGGCGGCCCTGGCCGCTCTGCCGGCTCGCCCCTGGGAGTGGGGAGATTGGATCAAGCGCAAGGTCGGGCAGAACTGTCACATCCGCTTCGACAAGAATCACTACTCCGCGCCCGAGGGCTACATCGGCCGCCGGGTCGAGGTCCGCGTCGGCGAACGCATGGTCGAGGTGTTTCTCCACCGCGGCGGCGAGCGCGTCGCCGTCCACCGCCGCAAGGCCGGGCGCAACCAGTACGCCACCAACCCCGATCACATGCCCGAGCACCATCGGGCGGTCTGCGATATCCGCCGCCCCGACTACGGCGACATCCTGCTCGGCCGGGCGCGCCGCATCGGAGCCAATGCCTTGGCCTGGGCCGAACGATGCTTCGCCTCGAGGGACTTCCCCGAACAGGCCTTCGCCACCGTGCAGGGCATGATCCGTCTCGCCGACGATCATGGCGCCGAGCGCCTCGACGCGCTCTGCGCCGAGGCCCTCGACCTCAACCGCCTCGCCTCGGGCTTCCTCAGGGAGCGCATCAAGAACAGCGGCGAGCCTGACCCGCCACGCCCCGAGCCCGACGAGACCATCCCCAGCCACGGCAACATCCGCGGTGGCGACTACTACGGCAACCACGACGGAGAGACACCATGACCCTGCGCCAACCCAATATCGATCGCCTGCTGCAGCTCGGCCTCAACGGCATGGCCGAGGCTCTGGAGGAGCAGCGCGACATAGCTGACGTCGACCAGCTCGGCTTCGACGACCGGCTCGCCATGCTGATCGAGCGCGAGGCCGAGCACCGCGCTCACAAGAGCTATCTGGGCCATCTGCGCCAGGCACAGTTGCGCATCCGCGCCGACATCCAGGACGTCGACTGCCGGGCAGGACGCGGCATCGCGCGGACCACGCTCACCCAGCTCGCCGCCGGCGACTGGATCCGCCAGGGCCACAACCTGGTCCTGGGCGGACCAACCGGGTCGGGGAAGACATTCGTCGCTTGCGCCCTCGCCCACCAGGCCTGCCGCCAGCACCTGTCCGTCATCTATCGCCGCGTGCCCGAGCTGGTGGCGGCGCTCGTCCGCGCCCGCGACAAGGGCACTCACGAGCGCCTGATGGGCCGCCTGGGCAGGGTCTCCCTGCTGGTCCTCGACGACTGGGGCCTGCAGGGCTTCTCCGCCGAGGGCCGGCGCGACCTGCTGGAGATCGTCGAGGCGCGCCACGGGCGCAAGTCCATCCTCATCGCCAGTCAGATCCCCGTGGAGGGCTGGCCGAAGGTGATCGGTGAGCCGACGATCGCGGACGCGGTCCTCGACCGCATCGTCCACAACGCCTATCGCATCGAGCTCAGCGGCGAGTCTCAGCGCAAGCGCCACAAACCGCCGCCGCTCGACGGCGGCGACAACAGAGCCCCGGCCTGAAGGCCGGGGTCCATGGGCGCCTGCGGCGCCGTCCAGGCTGCGAGGACGGAGGCGCGCGGCGGCATGCTGTGTGAGAGCTTGCCGCCGCGCCCCGACCGCCGGTTCTCACCCACGTAGCCGGTGAATCTCATTCAACGTAGCCACCCATTCTCACCATGGTAGCCACCTCCTCTCGGCATGGCGGCACCCCGGAGCGAAGCGACGCGGTTACGTTGTTGTCGGCGGTTCTCCCTTCGCGATTTCTCCGTCATCGGTACCACCACCGGAGGCTTGTGGGCAAGGCGGTGGAGCATGGAGCGCGCGCGCCGCGTGAGACCCCTCACGAGTCTGGCGGCGCGCGCGCTCCATGCCTGGCACCATCCGTCCCTCCTCTCCGACGCCCCGGAGCGAAGCGACGATGGCGCCGCGCGCAGCGCGGCGCTCTGTTGCCGCGTTCACGCCTTTGGCCCGGCGGGCGCGTCGTCGACGCGCATGGACGTGCCGTGCAGCTCGATGCGGATGGCGCCATGGACGAGGCGGTCGAGGATGGCGTCGGCGATGGTGGGATCGTTCAGTTGCCGGTGCCAATCGGCCACGGGCAACTGGCTGGTGACGATCACCGAGCGGCGGCCGAAGCGGTCGTCGAGGATTTCGAGGAGATCGCGCGCCCGCGCGGCATCGATGGGCGCCAGGCCCCAGTCGTCGAGGATCAGCACCTCGATGCGGGCGAGATCGCGGTAGAGCTTCGGGATGGTGCCCTCGCCATGGGCGATGCGCAGCTCGGTCAGCAGCCGCGGCACGCGCTGGTACTGGGCCAGATGGCCTTCCAGGCAAGCCTTGTGGCCGAGAGCGCAGCCAATCCAACTCTTGCCCGTGCCGCACGGGCCGGTGATCAGGATGTTGGCACCGTTACGGACCCAGGCGCAGTCTGCGAGGCCGAGCACGAGGCTTCGGTCGAGGCCGCGCGGGCGGCTCAGGTTGATATCCTCGAAGCAGGCGTCCTGGTGGCGCAGCTGCGCCCTCTTGAGGCGGCGCTGCAGGGCCCTGGAGCGGCGCTCGGCGATCTCGCGGTCGATCAGCAGGGCCAGGCGATCCACGAAGGGCATGTCGTCGAGGTCGTTGCGCGCCATCTGCTTATAGCGCGACAATCTGGGTGAGAGCCGCGCGTCAATCAGGATGAGATTCCCCGGCGGCATCGGCGAGTTGATGATTGTCGCGCGGGGCGCGGATTGCAAGCGGTTTCGGATTTTGATTGTCGCGGCGCGACAAACAGGGTTTTCGGAGAGCGTTTTGATTGTCGCGGGGGGGCCGTCGGGTCGGAGAAGAGACGGCCCGCGGAGGCGATTCCCGCGGGCCGTGAGTGTTGTGGCCGCTGGGCCGATCTGGCGGCAGCGGTTCAGTTTTTGGTGTTTTTTTCGGTGGCGTAGCTTGCCGGGCGCCCAGCCTTTCGCTTGCCTCTGTCGAGGGCTTCGCGGCGCCTGTAGCTCTCGACATTCATTTCGAGGATGGTGGCGTGGTGGACGAGCCGGTCGACGGCAGCCACCGTGGTTGTTTCGTCCGGGAACACCTTTCCCCACTCACCGAAGGGCTGGTTGGCGGTGATCAGCAGGGATCGGCGCTCGTAGCGGGCGGAGATGAGTTCGAAGAGGACGCTGGTCTCGGCCTGATCCTTCTGGACATAGGCGATGTCGTCGAGGATGAGGAGGTGGTATCGGTCGAGCCTTGCGAGCATGGCTTCGAGGGCGAGTTCGCGGCGGGCGACCTGCATGCGCTGGACGAGATCGGTGGTCCTGGTGAAGAGGACGCGGTATCCGTTCTCGACCAGGGCGAGGCCGATGGCGGAGGCGAGATGGCTCTTGCCGGCGCCTGGCGGTCCGAAGATGAGGCAATTGGCGCCCTGGGTCAGCCAGGCATCGCCGGCGGCCAGCGCGTTGACCTGGGCCTTCGAGATCATCGGCACGGCGTTGAAGTCGAAGCTGTCGAGGCTCTTGCCGGGGAGCAGCTTCGCCTCCCTGAGATGGCGTTCGATGCGCCTGCGGTCGCGCTCGGCGAGTTCGTGCTCGACGAGGGTTGCGAGGAAGCGTGCTGCGGTCCATCCCTCGGCGTCGGCCCTCTTGGCGAAGCCCTGCCAGAGCCGGTTGATGGTCGGCAGGCGGAGTTCGGTGAGCATCAGGGAGAGCCTGATGGCGTCGACCTTGTTGGGGTCGGCGGCGGGTCTGTCCCGGTTGTCAGTCATGCCGCGTCTCCTTGCAGCAACGCGCCGTAGCCGAGGAGTGGCGCCCTGGCGACCTTGATGGCGGGCATGCTGCCGCGCTGCGGCGCGAAGCGGGCTTTGAGCTTGTCGGGGTCGGGAAGACGGCCGGTCTTGAGGGCACGATCGATCTCCGCGGCCAGTTCGGCCTCGCAGGTGTCCTCATGTGCAAGCGTCAGCAGGCCGACGGCGAGGCGGCAGGCCTCGCGCTCGCCGAGCCGCTCCAGGGCCTTCTCGAAGCAGCGCCGGTAGGGCTCGCGAGGGAACAACTCGTCGCGGTAGACCAGGTTCAGGAGCGCCATCGGCTTCTTCTTCAAGGAGTGGATGACGTGCCGGTAGTTGACGACATGGGCGCCCGGACCGCTCGCGCCGACGCGCGCGCGCGGCAGGGTGAGGAGGTGAGCGCCCGAGAGGAAGAGGTCGATCCGGTCATCCCAGACGCGCGCGCCGAGCCTGTGTCCGATCAGGCGCGAGGGCACGGTATAGAACACGCGGCGGAGAACGAAGCCCGAGGACTGGCCGATGTTGACGCTGATCTGCTCGTAATCGACGGTCCGCTCGACCGGCAGGTCCCGCAGCACCGCGCGCTCGGCCTCGATCGCCTTGGAGCGATGCGCATTGGCCCGGCCGACCACGTCGGCGACGAAGAGCCGATAGGCTTCGAGGGTCTCGAAGTCGGACGAGCCGCGCAAGGCCAGCGCATCCGCGATCCGGCGCTTGAGGTGGCCGTGCGGCCCCTCGATCGAGCCATTCTCGTGGGCCACGCCGCGGTTGTTGCGGGTGGCCTCCATGCCGTAGTGCTCGCACAGCCCCCGGTAGCGCCCGGTGATGTCCTCGACGGCGTCCTTGCTCAGGTTGCGGAACGCCGCCGACAGGCTGTCGGTGCGGTGATCGAGAGGCGCGCCCCCGAGGTGCCACAGCGCGTCCTGCAGCCCTTCGGCCAGCGCCGTGAAGCTCTCCCCGCCGAGCACCACATGGGCATGGGTGAAGCCCGACCAGGCGAGGCGGAAGTGGTAGAGCATGTGATCCAGCGGCTGCCCCGCCACGGTCACGCCGAGCGAGCCCATGCGAGTGAAGTCGGACAGGCCCTGCCGGCCCGGCTCGTGCTTCTGGCGGAAGATCACGTCCTTCTCCGCGCCATACTGGGCGCGCCAGGTGCGGATCCGCCGCTCCAGCGTACGCCGCACCCCCGGGTCCAGTTCGGGATGACGGCGCATCAACTCCTCGAACACGCCAACCGGACGGATGGCCGGGCTGGTCTCAAGGATCGGCACGACGTCCTTCTCGAAGATATCGGCCAGCGGGTCCGGGCGGCGCCGACCCCGCGGCTTCTTCTCCCGGAATGGCTCCGGATCGGCGGCAAGACGGTAGCCGGTGGCACGGCCGAACCCCGCCTTGGCGGCCGCCACCTCGATGGTGTCGGTCTTCTTGTGGGTCATGAACAGCCTCTTCTGGCGATCGGTTACGTAACGCCCGGGCAATGACGCGCTCCTCTACTCGGAAAAACGTCACCGTTCGCCCAGCCGACCGACCCCGCCAGAAGGTCCAGAAAAAATTTTTTGAGGCGGCGGCCCGGAACTCCGGTCGGGCTACGCCCTCCCTCCGTTCCGGGCCGCCGCCTTCCCCCGTCTCATCCTGATTGTCGCCAGCGTCTCAAGCTGATTGTCGCGCCGCAATCTGCTCGAGGAAGGCGGCGTGCATGCCGGGCAGGCGCAATGAGGCGATGCGCTCGGCCAAGGGGTGGGAGATGGGATTGTCGTTCATTTGTAGTACTCGGCTCCTCTGATGTTGGAATGATTGACGGGGGTGATCTCGGGTTCCTGCTCGGCGGCGAGATCGGCGCCGGTGCGCAGGATGTCGTCGAGCCCGCGGTAGGTCCGCGTGCCGAGCTGGAGCGCGTAGCGGCAGGCGCCGTCGAAGCGGTCCGGCTCATGGCTCTTGGCCAGGCGGAGGACGCCGTAGCAGGAGCGGAAGCCGAACTCCGGATTGTTCTGCCGCTTCATGAGCGCGACGACGAAGGCGTGGACATTGGGACCGATACCGCGCGCGCTCGCCTCCAGTTGAGCGCGGGTTTCCTCGATGCCGGCACGCTGGTGGGCTTCCGGCTTGTGCTCCTTGATGGTGGTGGTGCGGCCCCTCGCGTTGCTGCGGATATGGCTGGCGACGTGCCGGTTGCAGTGGAAGACGTCGATCAGGTCGCCGCGCAGGCGGACATCGAGCTCCTTGCCGATCAGCTCGTGAGGCACCGAGTAGAAGTGGTAGTCGATGGCGATGTGGTAGTCCTTGTGGACCGTGTTCTTGCGCCACACCGTGCGCTGCCAGCGCCGCTCCGGCAGCGGCTTCATGTGGGGGAGGTCGACGCTCTCGAAGCGGCCATAGCGGTTCTCGCCGGTGCCGTCGGCATAGGGCCGGTTGTTGATCTTCCTGACCTGGGCGGCGATCGCACGGTTCGCCGACGCCAGGTCATGGAAGACGCGCTTGCGCAGGGGCGCCAGGATCCAGCGCTCGCCCTGAAGCACGCCATTCTCAACCAGCGCCTTGTCGCGCGGCTTTCTCACGCGCGCCGGGAAGCCCTGGACGTCATAGTGTTCGAGCAGATCGGCGTAGGTCTCGTTGAGGATCGGCTCGTAGCGCGAGGGCTTGATCACCGCCGGCTTGATGTTGTCGGGCACCACCACCTGGGGCACGCAGCCCATGTCCTCGAAGCAGCGCACGTGCGAGGCGCACCAGTCGTCGATCTTCTGGGTCTTCGTCGCCTCGGCGTAGAGGCGTCCCGAGACGCCCATCGAGGCCACAAACACCTGCGCGTCGTGCTCGGCGCCGTCGATCATGATCGGGATCGTCATGCCCGCGTAATCGACGAACAGCCGCTCGCCGGGACGGCGGTTCTGGCGCATCGTCGCGTCCCGGCGCGGCCGCCACTCCCGGAAGCGGCGGCACCAGGTCGGATAGCTCATGCCGTCGGGATGCGTCTCGCGCCATTCCTGCCACAGCAGCATCAGCGTCACGGCGCGACCGGACAGATCCTTCTCGACCTTCGCCCAATCCACCTCCGGCCAATCCGACGCCCGGGGCGTACGATAGAGCGTTGCCTCCAGGGCCTCGTCGTCCATGTCGCGGGCCTGCGGCCAGCTCAGCCCAGACGCCGCGAACCGCTCCAGCGTCTGCGACACCGAGCGTCGCGCCAGACCACAGTGTGTCGCGATCGAGCGGGCGCTGCGGCCCTCCTCGAAATGAAACTCAAGAACCTTCTTGATCTTTCTCATCGGCAGCCTTCCCTGAGCCATCACATTCCCCTCGGAGAAATCGCGAAAACCCGAGGGGTAGGACGGCGCTTTGAGTCGCTCCAAAGCCGCCGCCCCAGGGGGTGGCTACCATGGTGAGATTGGGTGGCTACCTTGTGAGAATCAGTGGCTACCTTGAGTGAGAATCGGTGGCTACCTTCGTGAGATTAGGCACCCCGACCGCCGTTTGCATGCCCAAGAGGCCTCGCATACGCTCGGCTCGGGCTGGCCAAAAGGCCAGCCCCCTGACATCACCAAGGGAGGGTCCCACCGCCAAGTCCGGGAGAGACGGCGCGCTGGCGCGCGCCCGCAGCACGGTCAAGTGTTGTCAGAACCCCGGTCAAATAGAATCAGAACCGGCGGTCAAATAAACCGGAATCCGCAGCCGTTCCTCCAGACTCTCGACCGTCTGCCCATCTACTCCAGCCGCTCCCCGGTTTGCCTTCACATGCTTGAAGGCTTCCCAGACTTCCCTCTTTGCTATCGGGAACGGCTTTGCCCCTGTCATCCGGCTCCTCCTGTCATCAGTTGGCCGACGGCAGCGGCTGAACACCACAGCCCCTTCGGTCCAGCGCCATTACAGCGCCTTCATCCCTACTACGGGCTGTTCTGCCCCTGTGCCCCGCATCGGTACTCTGAGCCTTCCGGGGGCTGCCCGGTTGGCCGTCTCCCTTGGCATCGGGACGACAGGTTCTCCTGTTCCGCAAGAAAGCCTGTTCCGGGTTCACGCCGCCTTCGAGCCGGATGCCGCGTGGGCCGGGCTCCAGGACTCCGCCCATGCTTATCCCGGAGTGACCACCACCCCCGGTTCTGACATCGACCATACGCTTTCGGCAGTTCATCGGCGGTTCGCTTTCGCTCGTCTCCCCGGACCTCACCTGACGAGATCGTCGTCCCGCCGTTTCCACGACGCTCACCACCATCGCTCTTTACGACAGCAGCTCGTGGTGGTTTGAGATCGACGCCTGATCGTCGACCCCGAGGGGCCTACCCTCATCTCTCTTGCAGTTGCGCACCTCCTTTCATGGCGGTGCTTCAGGACACACGGTGATCGGCGAACTTCGCGACCAGCGTGTGCGCCACCAGCGCCTCGCTCGGCAGGCCGCGCGGCACCAGATATTCCGGCGCCGGCGCCTGGGCGCTCTGCTTACCCTGGCAGGCGCGGCAGATGTACTTCGGCCGGATCGTGACCAGCACCCTCAGCTTGGCCGGCACGACGTCGAGACGCTCGGTGCGATCCTCGCCGATCTTCGTCATCGCGCCGCAGCCGCAGGGGCACTCCGTGCTCTCCGGCTCGATCACCTTCTCGGAGCGCGGCAGGTGTTCGGGCAGCTGGCCGAGATTGCGGTTGGCCGGCGGCCGAGGCTTGCGCCGTTGCTTGCCGGTCGCGGCATCGGCCTTCTCCTGGGCGGCCGCCAACATTCCCTCGGCGACCGCGATGTCCTCGAACAAGGGCAACCTGTCCTGCGCGGCCCGGCGCTTCTCGGAGCGCGCGCCCCAGGCGGCGTGGTTCAGCGAGGCGATCATCCGTTCCAGGCGTTCGCGCGCCTGCTCGGACGCCGCGAGCGCTTCTTCGGCGGCCTTGCGGCCTGCGCGTTCTTTCTTCAGTTGGGCCTCGACGGCCGCCAGGCGGCGTTGCAGATCGCTCACGGGAAGGGCGAATCCCATGCCGGTTGACATGGGATTCGTCTAGCAGAATCAATGCTTTAATGCAAGTCAAACATGCTTCCGGCCCCGGTCGGACCGGGGCCGGAAGGCTCATCCTCGCGACACCGGATAGACAGGCGGGCGAACCCTGTCCACTACTGTCGCGGCAAGCTGCGGGGTCAGGCCGCCTGTCGCGGCCGGGGCCGCCGCACGGCCCGAACCGCCTTCCAGTCGAGACCCTCGAACAACGCCGAGAACTGCGCCGGCGACAATCCGATCACCCCGTCCGACGGGCGCGGCCACTGGAAGCCGCCGCCCTCCAGGCGCTTGTAGACCATCACCAGCCCGGTGCGGTCCCAGACCAGGATCTTCATTCTGTCGCCCCGCTTGGAGCGGAAGGCGAAGACCGCGCCGCTGTAAGGGTCATGACCGAGCACCGTCTGCACCACCGCCGACAGGCCGTCATGGCCCTTGCGGAAGTCGACGGGGCGAGTCGCCAGCCAGACCCGGATCTTCTCCCCAGTCAGGATCATGGCGCGCCACGTACGCAGACCAGGATGCGCGACAGATGCGCCGCGTCGAAGTCCGGCGGAACCACGACCCGGATGTCGGCGATCTCGAGCGCGATCCCGTCCACCGGCGCCACCGCCTCGCCGCCCGGTTCGGCCGCCGAAGCCGCCAGCGACACCGTCACCGGAACCAGCCCGAAGGGATCGTCGCCAGCGCCGGCGACCGGGCCGAGAAGCCCGTCCCGCGCCATGCGGCGCCAGCCGCTCAACTGCGTCCGCGAAAGACCGTGGCGGCGGGCAACCCCCGACACCGTCGCGCCCTCCTCGAAGGTCTCCGCGACAATCCGGGCCTTGACCGCTTCGGGCCAGACCCGCGCACCGTTCGCGCCCGTCGCAACCGCGACCATGGCGCCGGCGGCACCCTCCGTCACTCCGTCATGCATTGCGTCAGTCATCTGTCACCTCCGTGATTGAAGAGTATGCGGTGCGGGCGAGGCAGCCGGCTTTCAGCTTGACGACGGCTTGAAGTTCCAGGGAAGCAGTTCATCGAGGCGGTCATTGGGATGACCGGCTGCGATGGCTTCGAGTGTGGCCTTGAGCCAGGCGTGTGGCTCGACCTCGTTCAACTTCGCCGTCTGGATGAGGGATGCTATGCGTCCCCAGGCGGCGGCGCCGTCGTCGTGACCGGCGAACAAGGCGTTTTTCCGTGTAAGGACCACGGGCCGCAGGCTGTTTTCGACGGCATTGCTATCCATTTCGACGCGGCCGTCGTCGAGGAAGATCCGGAGGCCGTCCCAATGACGGGCGATATAGGCGAGCTTTTCGCCGAGCCGGGACTTGGGCGAGACGCGGACGCGCTGCTGCGTCAGCCATTCGCCGAAGGCCTCGACCAGGGGCGCGGAGCGCGTTTGCCGTTCGGCGAGGCGCAGCTCCGGCGGGCTGCCGCGTATATCGGCCTCGATGGCGTAGAGTTCGGCGATCCGGCGTAAGCCCTCGGCTGCGATTTCCGAGCCGCTGCTGTCGTGGATTTCGCGAAGCCGGCGCCGACAATGGGCCCAACAGTAGGCCAGCCGCAGCGGCGCGCCGCCCTTGCGGCTCGGTCCGGCCAGCCGGCTGTAGCCGGCATAGCCATCGACCTGCAGGATGCCGTCGAAGCCATCAAGGAAGCGCTCCGCATGTTCGCCGCCGCGCCCGGGGGCGTAGAAGTAGACGACGCCCGGTGGATCGGGCCCGCCCCAGGAACGGTCGTCGCGGGCCAGCGCCCATAACCAGCCGGTCTTCGTCCTGCCGCGGCCCGGATCGAGCACCGGCGCCCGCGTCTCATCCATGAAGAGCTTGGACGACCGTTTCAGGTGCCGTGCCAGGCGGTCAACCACCGGCCTGAGGTGGAACGAGGCCTTGCCGACCCAGCCGGCCAGCGTCGAGCGGTCCAGATCGAGGCCTGAGCGGGCATAGATCTGCGTCTGACGGTGCAACGGACAATGATCGGCGTATTTCGAGACCAGCACATGCGCGATAGCGCCTTCGGTCGGCAGCGCCCCTTCGATCAGCCGGGCCGGCGCCGGCGCCTGGGTCACGCCTTCCTCACACCGGCGGCAGGCGTATTTCGGGCGCACCGTGACGATCACCCGCAACTGCGCCGGCACGATGTCCAGGCGCTCCGTGCGATCCTCGCCGATCTTCGCCATTTCCCCGCAGCCGCAGGGGCAGAGCGTGCTCTCCGGCTCGATCACCTGCTCGATCCGCTCCAGGTGGTCCGGCAAATGGCCGAGATTGCGCGCCGGGCGAGGACGCTTCGGCGATTGGGCCGGCGCCGGATCGGCCGGCGTGATCGCTTCCTCGATCTCTTCCGCCGCCGCAACAAGGTCCTCGAACGCCAGCTGGCGCTCGTCCGCCGTCAGCTTCTCCGACCTTTTCCCGTAGATAACGCGCTGCAGCTCGCGCACCAGGTGTTCGAGACGGCGGATGCGCTCGGACTGCGCCTCATTGCGGTCCGTCAACACCTCGTTCTCGGTGCGAAGCGTCTCCAGCGCCATGATCGCCTGCACCGCCGCTTCCCGCTGTTCGGGTGTCAGCGTTTCAAGGTCGATCTCCGCAAGCGCAGCCATGGCTCGCTTGGTAGCACAGTGTCGCGGAGCCGGACGCCCCGATCCACCGGCTGAGTCACTCCGCCTCAGCCGGGCGCCGCGCCGACAGCGCCCGCACGCGACGCCAGTCCAGGCCCGCGAACAAGGCCTCGAACTGCGCATGGCTCAGCGACATCACCCCGTCGCGGATCGCCGGCCATACAAAGCCCTGGTCCTCCAGACGCTTGTAGATCAGCACCAGCCCGGTCCCGTCCCAGAAGACCAGCTTCAGCCTGTCAGCTCGCCTCGATCGAAAGACGTATACCGTGCCGGTGAACGGGTCCCGCCGCAGCGCGCCCTTCACATGCGCGACAAGGCCGTCGTGCTGGCGGCGGAAGTCGACGGGCTTCGTTGCGACAACGATCCGCACCCGGTTCGACGGGAAGATCATGACAGCGCATTCAGCGCAGACACGATCTCCGCCAGCCGGCCCGCCGGCACCGCCGCATCCAGACGGACCGTAACCCGGTCCAGAACCACTTCCAGACACCCACCGTTCGCCTCGGCGCCGTGCCCTTCAGCCCGGACCACCAGCGGCGCAAACTCCACTGCCTCGTCCGCTGCAGGCAAAACCAGGCGACCCTCCCGCGCCTTGCGACGCCAGTCCGACAGATGGCTTGGGCGAAGATCGTAACGCCGTGCTACCGAGGCCACCCTCGCGCCAGGCTCAAGCGTCTCCGCTACAATCCGCGCCTTCAACTCTTCCGGCCAGCGACGGCGACCCTTCACTCCACCGATCACCTCGACCGGGCTGAGAAACTCCGCAGTGCGCTCCATGGAGAAACTCCTCTACGTCCTCCCGAACGTAGCGGAGTCTCAAATCCCGAGACCGAGCGGAAGGTGCCCCTGCCGCATCGCTTACATTGAAGAGGCGTCACATGCACGACGCAGGCCTGGAATTCTACGAGGGTGAGGGCGCGGCGCTTACGATGTTCGACATCATGGAAGAGGAGGAATCGGCGCAGCCGGGACTGCCGAATATCACCGGCTCAGCCGGTGAATGTCATCCAGGAGCCGACCTGCCTGCCGATGCTTGACAATGCGGGAGCCGGCGATTCCCGGCAAGGCAGCCACCCTGGTGGCGACCCCGCGGCGCCACCGTCGGCGTCCCCCGCCGCACCGCCGCCGCTCACGGCGCGCGCTTCGCGCCGAAGGCGCCGAGCCAGTCCGCGGTATCGAACACGCCGTACGCCTCCTGGTGGGCCGGGCCGTGGAAACGGCCTTCGAGCCGGTCGGTCCCGGCCGTCCCGGCAGCGAAGCGCCCCCCGGCGAGCGGCATGTCCGTCCAGCGCAGCGGCGCCTCGACGCCGTCGAGGGCGATGCCGACATCGACCCGGGGCCGCGACAGGTCTTCGATCGTGAGGGTCGCCGTGCCCGCAACCCGCTCGAACGCGCCTTTCGGGCTCGCCTCGGCGATGCCGGTCCAGGTCGCGCGCCCGGTCCCCGCCGGATTGCCGCCGGCGGCCGTGCCCGCCGCCCAGGCCCGCGCCAGCGAGAACGTGCCGGTCATCGCCGTTTCCTCGATCTCCGCCGACAGCGGGCCCGTGCCGAGGGTCAGGGCCGCGAAGCCGTGTTCGCCCCAGAACCCCCAGGTTGTCGCCTGCGGCGAGACGGTCACCGTCAGGTCGGGCAGCGTCTCCGTGACCGCGAACCCGCCGACGGCCTTCACCGTGTCGAACCCGCCCCGCGCGCCGGTCTCCGCCGTGCCCGAACCGATACCTCCGTCCCCGGAGAGGTCGAGCAGGTCCCGCGCCGCCAGCGCCGCGCCGTCCGCCGCCTCGCAGCGCGCCCCCGAACAGGTCACAGGCTCGACGAACGCGTCGTCGATGTCCTCTTCCCCCTCGGCGGAGAGCGACCAGCGCGCGTGAAGCCCGGTCATCGCCAGCGTGTCGGCGCCCTCGCGCAGGGTTTCGAGCCGGGCCAGGGGCGTCTCCTCGGAGTCCGATGGCGTCTCCGTCATCGGCGGTGTCGGTGTCACTGGCGGTGTCGGTGTCACTGGCGGTGTCGGCGGTGGTGGTGGTGTCACCGGCGGCGTCACGGGGCCGCCGGTGACCGGGGCGCCGCCCCCGCCGCCGCAGGCGGCGAGCATGAGCGCGGCCGCCGCGAACGCCGCAGTGCGCAGGGGTGCGCCGTTCAGCGCGAACACTCTTCCCTTCCTCGTCATCGTCCGCACTCCCCTCAGTACCGCAGCGTCAGGTCGAGCCGGATCGTCTGCTCCGGCCCGGACGCGCCGCCCTCGCGGTGCTCGCCCGCGAGTTCGACCGCCATGTCGGCGCGATGGGCATCGAACCGGGTTCCGAGCCGCAGCCGTTGGCCGCTGTCCCCCGCCAGCCCGGTCTCGGCGAACGGCGTCAGCAGGCCCCAGGGCGTCAGGCCGAGGCCGTAGCCGATGCGGGCATCGAGCGCCGCGGCACTGTCCGCCGCCGAGGCCGCCGGCAGCGCGTCGCGCCACAGCGCCTCCGCGCCGCCCGCCTCCGCGCCCCAGCGCGGGCTCAGCATCAGCGACAGGCCGCGCCCCTGCGCGCCCGGACCAACCCGGGCGGTCACGCTGACACCGCGCTCCGCGGCGCCGTCTTCCGTGTGCGCCGCCAGCCACCGGCCCCGCGCCTCGACCTGCACCCGCGGCGCCGTCCAGCGCACTCCGCCGGCGATCTCAAGGCCGGTCCCGGTCAGTCCGTCGCCGCCGTCCCGGCGCGCCGCCGCCTCCACGAACGGGGTCAGCGCCGTGGCGTCGTCGAGGGCGAAGCGCCGCGACGCCTCCACCCCGGCCCGCAGCCGCCAGCTGTCCGCCGTCAGGCCGTGGACAGGGTCCGGACCCTCGTCGGTCTCCATCCGCACCACGCTGGCATCCGCCCGCGCCGCCAGATCGATCCCGGCCACCGGCGGCAGGGCGTGACGCAGGCCCAGCGACGCCATCCGCATCGACAGGTCGCCGGTCTCCTCCACCCCGCCATCCACCCGGTGGCGCGCCTCGCCCCAGCCGGCGCCGAGCACGCCGCGCAGTTCCAGCCCCTCCGACACCGTCCACCGCCCGTAGGGATACACCGCCGTCAGCTCGGTCTCCAGGCGGCCCGTCTCGCCGCCGTCGAGGCCGTAATCCGCCTCGCCCGTGCCATGGCTCACCGCAAGCCCGGCCACCCAGGCCCCGGCCCGCGCGTCGATCCCGAGCCAGCCGGTGCGCATCTCGCCGTCATAGCGCATCCCGTCGGGACGCCCCTCGAAGGTCCCGTAGTCGCCCCGGCCCCACACCGCCCAGCGCGGCGCATGCGGGTCGAAGCCCGGCTCGCCCTCGGCTGCGCCCAGGCCCAGCGAGAAGGCGCTCGCGTTCAACAACTCGTCCGTCCCCACGGTTCGGCTCCCGGCACCGCCGCAGTCCGCGGTTGCGGCCCCGAGGCCGGTCCCCGGGCCGTGCCAGTCGAGGCCGTGCCGCCACTGGTCGCCGGCCGCGCAGGCGCCGCCCGCCAGACTCGTCCCGGCGCCGGACACGGCGAGCGGCACCGTCTCGCCGGCCAGGGTCAGCCCGCTCATCGGCGCCTCCGCCGCCATCCGCGCCCCGATGTTGTCCAGCGCCCCGGTCAGCGCCCGCCGCGCCACCGCCGCCAGCGTGCGCCGCACCGTCTGCTTCACCAGCGCCGTGCGCGCATTCTCCACCCTCACCTCGAAGGTCAGGATCGCCGCGTCCGCCTCGGTCCGGTTCGCATCCGCATCGTCCGCCCGCCAGGTGAAGGTCCAGCTGCCGCTCTCCGGAGGCGTACCCGAGAGACGCCGCGTCTCCGGGTCGAAGGCGAGGCCGGCCAGGCCCGTGGGCGCCGAGGTCAGGGTGTAGCTCAGCGCGCCGTTGCCGCCGGTCGCCTCGGGCAGCGTCACCGCCGTCATCGCCGCGCCCGGGGCCAGATCCAGCGCCGGCACCGATGCGTCGCCGAAAGTCGGTGTCTCGTCCCGCACCGTCACCGTGAAGGTCAGGATCGCCGCGTCCGCCTCCGTCCGGTTGCTGTCGGCATCGTCCGCCCGGTACGTGAAGGTCCAGCTGCCGCTCTCCGGGGGCGTGCCCGAAAGACGCCGCGTCTCCGGGTCGAAGGCGAGGCCCGCCAGGCCCGCCGGCGTCGAGGTCAGGGTGTAGGTGAGCGTCCCGTTGCCTCCGGTCGCCTCGGGCAGCGTCACCGCCGCCATCGCCGCGCCCGGGGCCAGATCCAGCGCCGCCACCGAGGCATCGCCGAACACCGGTGCGTCGTCGCGCACCGTCACCGTGAAGGTCAGGATCGCCGCATCGGTCTCCGAGCGGTTGCTGTCGGCATCGTCCGCCCGGTACGTGAAGGTCCAACTGCCGCTCTCCGGGGGCGTGCCCGAGAGACGCCGCGTCTCCGGGTCGAAGGCGAGGCCCGCCAGGCCCGCCGGCGTCGAGGTCAGGGTGTAGGTGAGCGTACCGTTGCCGCCGGTCGCCTCGGGCAGGGTCACCGCCGCCATCGCCGCGTCCTCGGCCAGCTCCAGCGCCGGCACCGACGCATCGCCGAACATCGGCGCCGCATCGCCCACCGTCACCCACACCGAGTCGGTGTCGGTCTTCCCCTCCGGGTCGGTTACCGTGAGGCGGAACACCAAGATGTCCAAGGTGTACGGCCCGGCCGGCGCCGTGAACGAAGGCCGCGCCGTGTCCGCGCCCTCGAGCGCCACCGCCGTCCGGTAGATACCACTCCACCCCAGCACCTGCCTCCAGGAATACCTCAGTTCGCCCCCGTCCGGGTCCGTGCTCCCCGAACCGTCCAGCCTCACCCGCGACCCCGGCGCGGCCTCGATCTCCGACCCGGCATCCGCCCGCGGAACGCCGGGGCGCGGGGTGGAGGTGGGGGGCGCCGGGCCGTCGTTCAGCGTGCCGTCGGCCGTCACGTCCGTGCCCACCGCATAGCCCGCGGCGTCGTTGAGCGTGATCCGCCAGGTCTCCGCCCCTTCGTCGGTGTCGGAATCCCGGCTCGTCGCAATCGTCACCGTCGCCGTCGTGCCGCCGTTGAAGGCGGCGTTGAAGGTCCGCGGTCCGAGCCCGCCCGGGATGTCCGCCGCCGCAAAGCCGCTCGACCCCCGGTCGGCCAGGGTCAGGCTCACCGCCAGCGTCCCCGGCACCGCCCGGTCGGAGGTCACGGTGAGGGCGATCGCCGTCCCCTCGGTCACCGCCGCCGGGTCGGTCAGCAGTTGCAAGGTCGGCGTGGTGTCGGTCACCGACACCACCACCGAGGCAATGGTCACCGAGCCGTAGCCGCCGCCCGAGACGCTGTGGGTCAGGGTCACGTTCGCGTCCGTGTCCACATCCTCGTCGCGCGCCGCCCGGACCGTCACTGTCTGCGGGGTGCGCCAGTTCGAGGCCGTGAAGGTCAGGCTCGCCGGCTCCACCGTCACGTCGCCCGAGGCGCCGCCCACCGTCACCGTCACCGTGTCCGACGGTTCCGTGTTCAGACGCATCGTGTAGGTCCCGCTGCCGCCCTCGGCCACCGTCAGCGTGGGCGTCGAGACCGTCACTCCGGCGGGGACCGTCGCCACCGGCGTCGCGCTCTTCTCGTCCGACACCGCGCCGTTGCCGGCGGCGCTCACCGCCCGGATGCGGAACGTGTATTCCGTGCCGTTGGTCAGGCTCCCGACCGTGTGGCTGGTGGTGCTGGCGCCGGAGCCCGACATGGCGGTCCAGTTGGTGCCGAAACTGCCGCCGGTCTTCTGCTGGTACTGGTAGCCGGTGATGGTGGCGTCGTCCGGGTCGCTCCAGTTCAGCGTCACCTGGCCGTCGCCCGCCGTCGCCGCGAAGTTGGCCGGCTTGGCCGGCAGGGCATTGACCGTCACGCTCACCGTGCCCGCATCGGGTATCATGTCCGCAGTGGCTCCGGTCAGCCGGAAGGCGTGATTGATGGTCGCCTGACCCGCCTCGACCCCGGTCACCGTCACCGTCTGCGCCGTGTTGTAGTTGCCCGTGGTGAAGGTCAGGGTCGCGGGGTCCACCGTGGCCTTGTCCGTGGCGCCGCTGGTGATGCGGAGCGTGCCCGCATAGGTATCGGTCAGCGCCACCGTGTAGGTGGCCGTGGCGCCCGCCGCCACCTCGACGGGGGCGCCGACGATGGTCAGGGCGGCCTTGTCGTCGTTCTTGAAGGTGACCTCCCGGACATTCGAAACCGGGCCGTGCGTCGGGCGCCCGCCGACATACCCCGTCGCCCGAACCCTGACCTCCACCACCGTACCGTCGGGATAGTTGAGCCGGGGACTCGCTGCGTTGCGGGTACTGACGCTGTTGCCGAGCGACCCGCTTGCTCCCCAGCCGCCGCCCTTACGTCTGTATTCCAGCCGCCAGTTCGAGAATGTCGCCGCACCCTTGACGAGATCGCCCGCACCCGTCCCGGCATGGGTCCAGGTGAGATTGATCACCCGGTTGGTCGTCGAGGTGGCGGTGGTCAGTACCGGGGCTGCCGGGTTGTCGTCGTCGGTCACGGTCACCGTCACTGACGCGGCGGTCACGCTGGCGTAGTTGGCTCCCGCCACCGCATGGCTGACGGTCACGGTCTCGTTGCGCGCATCGGTGTCGCTCTCGCCCGTCACCGTCACCGTCTTCGCCGTGTTGTAGTTGCCGGAGTTGAAGGTCAGGCTGGCCGGGGAGACGGTCGCCGCGCCCGTGTCGTTGCTGGACGGGGTCACCGTCACGGTGCCGGTCGGCTCCGTGTTCAGCTTCACCGTGTAGGTGCCGGTGCTCCCCTCCGCCACCGTCAGGTCGGTCTCCGAGATCGTCACCCCGGCGGGGGTCGGGGTGGCGGTGACTTCGTTGGAATAGGGTGTGTCGACAGAGGGCGGTATCCCCGGAGGGCCGGCAACTTGGCGCGCAATCTGGAAGGTGTACGCCGTACCGTTGGTCAGACCCGTCACGGTGAAACTTCGGGCCGCCGCACCGCCGGTCATGACCAGCCAACCGCCGTAATTGCCCGAGCCTTGCTTCTTCCGGTACACCCATGCATCGGGGATTGCGGATCCGGCGCGGCTCCAGGTCCAGGAAAGCCCTACCTGGCCGTCGCCCGGCGTGACGGTCAGGACGAGGTTAGCCAGGGTCGTGCCGGTGGCGATTGCTGAATCGGAACTGGGTGAGCAGGTGCCAGTCTGATGTATTGCTTTAAGCTTCACCTGATAGGTCGTGGCGGCCTCCAGTCCGGAGATCACTATGCTGCGTATGCTGGCGCCCGGGATCGTTCGCGTGATCCAGTTGGTTGCTCCCGTCTTGCGGTATCGAAGTTCCCAGGAGCCGACCAAATTCTGGCCAGCGCTCAGGGCGCCCCAGCTCACGGTCAGTTGCTTGGCGCCTGAAGCGGTCGTTACCGTCGGAGGTGACAGCGTGCCGCAGGATTGCGCCTGCGCGTCCTGGGGCGCGAGGACGGCGGCGAGGGTCAGCAGCAGAAAGGCAGCAAACGCTGCGCTCAGGCGGCGAACAGGTCTCCCGGGGGCGCCCACCGGATCAGCCCCGCGCCCGGAGGCTGAATCCTCGGGGGGGGGCACAGAAGGTCGCGCGCGCGTGAGGCGGCCACGTCCCGCCCGGACCGCCGCGGCAGGCCGCGCATCGCAATGACGCTTGCAATGTTCGTCATGGCCTCAACCTCCCTTGCCGGACTGGATTGCGGCCGCACAATGACCGAAGCCGTGCATTCGGCCTCCCTTTCTGGCAAAATTAGCGGCCCGTTGTAAACAGGAATTCGTTGCCACGCCTCCACGCCATGCGAATCCGCGCGGCAACGGCGCTTGCCCGGGGTCCTGCGAAGGGGTAGCGTCGCCGGGAATGCAGGGTGCCGGGACGGCGGCAGGAGAAACTCCCGCGCGCGCCATGTGGCCCGGCGCTGCGCAGGGAGAGGGCAATGACCCGGCAGCGTCTGCCCATCGGCATCCAGGACTTCCGGCGCCTCCGGGAGACCGGCAGCTACTATGTCGACAAGACGCCGCTGATCCGGCAACTGGTCGAGCAGGGCGACCACTACTTCCTGTCGCGTCCGCGCCGCTTCGGCAAGAGCCTGCTGCTCGACACGCTGCGGTCGCTGTTCTCCTGCGACGAGCCGCTGTTCCGGGGGCTGGACATCCACCCGCACTGGGACTGGTCCGCGCCGCACCCGGTGGTGCGGCTCAGTTTCGGTGGGAAATACAACGAACCGGGCGAGATCGAAGGGGACATCATCGAGCAGCTGGAGGGCATCGAGAGCGAGCACGATCTTGCGCCGGCCCGGACCTCGGATACCGGCCCGCGGCGTCTCCGGAACCTTCTCCGCCGTCTTCACGGCGCCACCGGCCGTCCGGTGGCGGTGCTGGTGGACGAATACGACAAGCCGATCCTGGACGTGCTTCACGACCCGGAGCTTGCGCGGGCCAACCGGGACTGGCTGCGCGGCTTCTACGGCATCGTCAAGGACAGTGCCGAACATGTCCGCTTCGTCTTCGTCACCGGGGTGAGCATGTTCTCGAAGGTCAGCCTGTTCTCGGGCCTCAACAACCTGGAGGACATCAGCCTCGATCCGCGCTTCGCCACGATCTGCGGCTATCGGGACGAGGACCTCGACCGGGTGTTCGCCCCCGAGCTGGAGGGTCTGGACCGCGACGAGATCCGCGCCTGGTACGACGGCTACCGCTGGCGCGGCGTGGAGCCGGTCTACAACCCCTACGATGTGCTGCTGCTGCTGCGGAACCGCGAGTTCCGCCCCTGGTGGTTCGAGACCGGCTCGCCGGACTTCCTGTTCCGGATGCTGATGGAGCAGTCGGTGAGCCCGATGGAGCTGGAGGGCCGGCTGGCCGGGATGGATCTGGTCTCCAAGTTCGATGTCGGGGACATCGGCATCGAGGCGCTGCTGTTCCAGACCGGCTACCTCACCATCGCGGGCGAGGAGCGGGACGACTTCGATGTCCTCTACCGTCTGGACTATCCCAATCGTGAGGTCCGGATCAGCCTGAACCGGGGATTGCTCGCCTGGCTGGGCAAGAAGGGTGTCGAGCCCCTGGAGCGGGGGCGGAAGTTCTGTGCGCTTCTGGAAGCGCACGACTTCGCGGGCTTCGGTGAGACGCTGCGCGCGTGGCTCGCGGGCATCCCCTACCAGTGGCATGCGACCGGCGACCTCGCGCGCTACGAGGCGTGGTATGCGAGCCTGCTCTACATGTGCCTGCGCGCGGTCGGCGCCGACCTGACGGTGGAAGAGGCCTCGTCCCGCGGCCGGGCGGACATGGTGCTGCGTCTCGGCGGTCAGGTCTTCGTGATCGAGTTCAAGATGGCCGAGACCGAGGACGGCGGCGCGGCGGCGCTCGATGCGGCGATGGCGCAGATGCGCGGGCGGGGCTATGCGGAGACGTATCGCGGCCGTGACGGGCCGGTCCACCTGGTCGGCGTGGCCTGCGGGCGCGAGGCGCGCAACCTTCTCGACATCCGCGCCGAACCCGCATGAGCGGGGACGTTATCCGTCAAGGAATCGAAGATCGCCGACTTCGATGCCGACGCCGGCAGGGCGGTTCGATTTCATCGACGGTTCATCCCCTCGTCGACGATGCGGTCGCGACGGGCCGTTCCGGCAAGGCGCAAGGAGTCCCGCAGGTGGCCCTACAGCAGGTCCGCAGCGATGCTGCCGGCGATCCGGGCCGCCGCCTCGTGCACGGATTCGCGCGCGAGGTGGGCATAGCGCGCCGTGGTCTCGATCTGGCGGTGGCCGAGCAGCTTGCCGATCATCGGCAGGCTCTCGCCCAGCGCCAGGGCCCGCGAGGCGTAGCTGTGACGCAAATCGTGGATGCGCACGCCCTTCAGCCCGGCGCGCTCCCGCAGCGTCTGCCAGGCGCCGTCGATGTCGCGCATGTGCGTGCCCGGCCTGTGCCCCGGAATGACCCAGGGATTGCCGGGCCCGCGCGGCAGCGCCGCCAGCAGCCGCGCCGCGGACGGCGGCAGGGGCACCGCCCGCGGGCCGGTTTTCGCATCGGCAAGCGCCAGCTCTCCGGCGTCGAGGTCCACGTCCTCCCAGCGCAGCGTCAGGATCTCGTTCTTGCGGCACCCGGTCAGCATCAGCAGCCGGATCGCGACTACCGCGCCCGCCGACGCGCCGCCCTCGACCGCCGCCTCGTCCAGCACCCGGCCCAGCTTCCCGAACTCCGCGTCGGTGAGGAACCGCTCGCGGCGCCTTGACGGATACCGCGCCACCGACCCGCACGGGTCGGCCCCTTCCGCCACCATGCCCCAGCCCTCCGCCAGCCGGTACATGTGCGACAGCGTGGCCACCGCCATGTTCGCCATCGCGGGCCGGTCGCTCAGACCGTGATGCAGGTCGAGCACATGGCGGGGCTCCACCGCCGCCAGCGCCAGGGCGCCGAGCCCGGGCACGATGTGCCGCTCCACCACGCTGCGCGCCGTCCTCACAGTCTTCGGCTTGCAGCGCACCGCCACATGGTCCGCGAGATAGCGCGCCGCCAGATCGGCCACCGTCGGCCCCCGCGCCCGCTTCGCCGCCAGCGGCTCCGGCGCCGGGTCTTCGCCCGCCTTGACCCGCGCGATGATCAGCGCCGCCCGGCGCTTCGCCTCCTCGGCGTTGACCACCCCGTGGCGTCCCACCGTGACGCGCCGCGGCCCCTTCGGTCCCCGCGCCTGGGCGACGTAGGCCTTGCCCCCGCCGGGATAGGCCCGCACCCCGAAGCCCTTCAGCTCCCGATCCCAGAACACCGTGTCCCGCTCGACCTCCAGCGCCGCCACCATGCGGTTCGAGATCGTCCGCCGCCGGTCCCCCCTCATGCCGCGGACCGCTCCGGCGCCACAACATGAGCGCCGATGCTCTCGCCCACCCGGTTCGCCGCCGCCTTCTCCGCATCCCGCACCAGATGCGCATAGCGCGCCGTCGTCGCCACCCGGGAATGGCCCAGCAACCGCCCGATCATGCTCAGGCTCTCGCCCAGCGCCAGCGCCCGGCTCGCATAGCTGTGCCGGGCGTCGTGAAGGCGCACGTCCTTCAGATCGGCCGCCGCCGTGATGCGCCTCCAGTAATGGTCGAGACCGTCCAGGTGCGTCTCCGGCCTGCGGCCCGGGATGACCCACGGACTGCCGTCACGCCGGCCGATGCCGTCGAGCACCTTCACCAGCGGCGGCGTCAGCGGCGCCATGCGCGGCCCCGATTTCGCATCGCGAAACCGCAGCTCGTTCGCCACCCGGTCGACATCGTCCCACCTGAGCGTCAGGATCTCGCTCTTGCGGCAGCCGGTGAGCAGCAGCAGCCGGATCGCCGCCACCGCCTGCGGCCACGGCGCCGCCTTCGCTTCCGCCTCGCGCAGCGCCGCGCCCAGCCGCCGGTATTCCTCCGGCGTCAGGAACCGATCGCGCCTGTGCTCCGGGTAGCGGCGCAGCGACCGGCACGGGTCCGACCCGCGCGGCGCCAGCTCCCAGCTCTCCGCCAGCCGGTACATCTTCGACAGCACCGCCGCCGCCGTGTTGGCCATATAGGGTGTGTCGCGCAGCCGGTGATGGAGTTCCGCCGCGTCCTCCCGCCCGACTTCGGACAGCGCCCTGTCGCCCAACGCCGGAAGGATGTGCAGTTCCAGCACCGACCGGTAGAGCGCCGCCGTCTTCGGCTTGCAGCGCACCGCCACATGCTTCTCCAGATAGCGCGCCGCCAACCCGGCCACGGTGAGCGCCGGCGGCGCCGGCGCCGGGAAGGGGTCCCCGCCCCGCTTGATCCGGTCGATCGCCGCCGCCGCCTTCTCCCTCGCCTCGTCGACGGTGATCTCGCCGTGCCGGCCGACCTGTACGCGCTTCAGCCCGCCCGGCCCCCGGGACTGGACCACATGGACCTTGCGCCCGGTGGCGTGCACGCGCACGCCGAAGCCCGCCAGGTCGCGGTCCCAGAAGGTGGCGTCGCCTTCCTCGACGCGGAGCGCATCGACGGTGCGCTTGGTGAGCTTGAGAGTGCTTCGCCGGGGCATGGCTTCATTCCGTGATCAAACCGCACATGCGCGGCATCGAACCGGGGCGCATTCAAGCGCATCCCCCGCGGGGATGCAAGAGGGTCGAAGCGGCGAGGAATCAGGAAAACTGTAGGAAATATAACGCTCTACGGAGCCACAGCGTAGCCAGGCGCATGCTCCGGGTGGGTGCAAAAAGAATAACCCTGTCTTGCTGTCCGCCAGGTAGAGCCTGCCGTCGCGGTAGAAGCGCCATTCCAGGGTGACGATCTCCGACTTGCGGCAGCCGGTCAGCAGAAGCAGGCGCAGGGCCGCAACCCGGAACGGCTGCCGGGCCTCATGCCGATCCAGCGCCATGCCGAGGCGGCGGTATTCCTCCGGAGACAGGAAACGCTCGGACCGCTTCTGCCGGTAGCGCTTGATCCCCTTGCAGGGATTGCCGCCATCGGGACGATACCCCCAAGCTTCGGCCTGCTGCATGATGACGGAGAGGATCGGCGCCGAACGGTTCGCCGCCGCGGGCGTAGCATGGAGCGAGCGGAACCAGCGCTGCACCTCTTCGCGGGTGATATCCGCAACCGGCCGGCCCGTGAAGAAGGGCAGGATCTGATTGCTGAGATAGCGGCGGTTGACCGCAAGCGTGCGCGGCTTCCAGCGCCTGCCGTAGCGGGAGAAGACCTCCTCGGCGACGGTCTCGAACAGCGCGTCGCCGGACGCCTCCACCTCGATGTCCCTGTCGTCGTGCAGTGCCGCCAGTATGGATCTGGCGCGGGCGCGCGCCTCGGCCTCGGTCATGACCGCCGCATCGCCGACGATCTTCCAAACCCGGTGGCCCCGGTACTGGCTGTGAATGAAGTACCGCTTCCTGCCCGAGGGCGTGATGCGGACGCCGTATCCCTTCAGTTCTGCGTCCCGGACAGTGCGGACAGTCTTGTGCGGCCGGAGGGTATCGACCCGGCGTTGGGTGAGGCGAATGGCGGCCATGACTGCGGTTCCCCGATCCTTTGCACGTAGGTGCGAAACCGGGGTGCCTTTCGCGCGCCCGGTTGCACCGGAAACGGGAAAAATCCACAATCATGTCAGATGGTTAGCACCGAAGGTGCGGCGAGATGTGTGCATGCGGTAGGCCCCTGCACCGGTGCGCCTTCCGCCGTCAACGCCGCACGGTGGGCAGCCGCAACAATTCCCCTCTCCCCGCTTGCGGAGAGAGGCCGGGTGAGGGGCCGGCCGTCAGGCCGGCGGGCGAAGCCCCGTCACGTTGAGAGGCCCTCCCCCAACCCCTCCCGCCCAGCGGGAGGGGAGCAAAGGCAGGCAGCCGCAACAACGGAAAGAGGCGACAGGGATGGCTTGACTCCGGGCTGTTTGTTCTCTATATATCCCCTTATACCAAGAAAACATGCCGAGAGAGGCCATGACCTGACCGACCGGCGGCGGCTTGCGCCGCCCTTGTGAAGCACCGAACCCGAAGGCGTGAGGGCCGCTGACCGGGGCCCCCGCCGACCCACAGGGGAGGTGCGGCCGGACGGCCGGGCGTGGCGGTCGATTTCGGCCGGAAAGGGGCGGTTCGCGGCGGCGGAATCGCCAGAGGAAAAGACAGGGCGATGGACGGACCCGTGGACGGATTGCCGGGGCGGCGGCGGGGCCGGGCGGTGGGCGAGGACCTGCGGGCGGCGGCGGTGGCGGCCGTGCTGCGCGAGGGCATGAGCATACGCGCAGCGGCGCGGCGGTTCGGCCTGACGCGGAGAAGCGTCGGCAATTGGGTGCGGCGCCTTCGCGAGCGCGGCCATGTGCGGCCCGACAGGAAGGGCGGCAGCATCTCGCGGATCGAGCCGGAGCGGGAGCGCATCCTCCGCATCCTGGCGAGGCGGCCGGGGCTTTCCATGTACGGGCTGCGCGACGCGCTCGCCGCCGAGGGGCTGGAGTTCCACCCGACCACGGTGCAGCGCTTCCTGAGGCGCCACGGCCTCGACCGCGAAACCCGCCTCGTCCAGCCGCATGACTGGGCCCGTCTGCCCGACCGCTTCCGCCGGGAAATCGAGCGCCGGCACATCGTGCTGCGGTGCAGGCCGGAACCCTGCAAACCCGCGAACGGCGGTCAATGACGGGAGGCGGCCGCCCCGGCCGGCCGACGGCCGCCGTAATACTCCTCTCCCGCTTGCGCGGGCCGGGAGGGGGCCCTCTCGCGTGACGGACCTTCGCCGGGCTTGCGCCCGCCGCTTCCGCTGGCGCGGAAGCGGGCCCTCACCCAACCCTCTCCCCGAGGGAGAGGGCTTTTCAGCCGCCACTTCCGTCCTCTCCCCCGGAAGCGGGCGGGAGATTTCGGGAGGCCGCTCCGCCCGGGCCCCGTTCTCGCATTCCGGCATGTCGTTCCTCCATCCCGTTTCGTTCCGCTTCTCCCTCGCCCGCCCCGCCATGCGGCGGGACCCTGTTTCGCGCGTAATGCGCGCCGGCGCCCCCGCGCCCGTGGGCGCGCGTTTCGCGGCGGCGCGGTTTGCGCGCCTGATTGCCCGGGCGCGCCCCCGCGCGCGAACCGGACGCAGGACGCACCTCGCCTGTTGGCCGAATCGGGGGCTTTTTTCGCGCCGGCGCGAACCGGGGAAGCAAGGCGGCCCCGCGCGGATGCCGCGTTCCTCCCTCCCCGCCATCATAGCACAAACGAGGAAATGTCAAGCCCATTCAGGAGAATTATTCCGAAGTTTTTCAGAACAGGATATGATTTCCGATCCTGTCGCATCCGCCGGCGCGGCCCGCAATGACAACAGGTGCTCATGCCTATAACTTCGGGTAATGTCGAGCGGGCCCTGGACCGATGAGGAGAACGACCGGATCGTCGCGGACTATTTCGCGATGCTGGCCCACGAGCTTGCCGGGCGGCCCTACAGCAAGACGCAGCACCGGCGCGCGCTGATGCCCCGCCTTCGGAACCGCTCGGAGGCGTCGATCGAGTTCAAGCGCCGCAATGTCAGCGCCGTGCTCAAGGGCCTGGGCGAGGACTGGCTGGAGGGCTACAGGCCCGCCTTCAATTTCCAGGCGAGGCTTGCGGACGCGGTGGCCCGGTGGCTGGAGGCCCACCCGTCATGGCTGCATCGCGCGCCGGGCGAGGACCGTGCCGCCGCAACCGGCATGCGGGAGGCGGCGCAACTCTGGGTCGGGCCGCCGCCGACGCTTAGCAACCGCCCGCCGCCGCAGGAGCTCGAACAGATGCTGGGCATCGCCCGCCGGTTCGATGCGGCGGGCCGGGACGAGCGCAACCGCGCGCTCGGCCGCGCCGGCGAAAAGCTTGCGCTGGCGCATGAACGCGCCGTGCTGGCGGGCGCCGGCCGCGGCGACCTGGCGCAAGCGGTGCGCTGGGTGTCGGAAGAGGAGGGCGACGGAGCCGGCTACGACATCGCCAGCTTCCGGCCCGACGGCCGCTGCCGGCTGCTGGAGGTGAAGACCACCAACGGCTGGGAGCGCACGCCCTTCCACATCTCGCGAAACGAACTCGCCGTGGCCGAGGCGAGGCGCGAGGAATGGCGCCTGTTCCGCCTCTGGAATTTCTCGCGCGAACCGAAAGCCTTCGAACTCCCCCCGCCCCTCGACGCGCATGTGTCCCTCATGCCCACGGCCTTCCAGGCGAGCTTTCGATAAGGACCTGTGTGCCTGGCCGGCCGGCCTTTGGCTATCTCTTTGCCAGTGTTAGCTTTTCCGAATTCTTGACCCGAAGCGACGGGTTTCGGGGAGGCCTCGCCCAGGCTGAGCCGGGGCGGGTCTGTAAACAGTCCGGTCGTTTGCCCAGAAATAACCGGAAAACCGGATGCGACATCCTTTCCGACTATGATCGATATTGCGAAGCGGTTTAGGATGGCCAATATTTCTTGCCGACCCTATCCGGGAACCGGAAGCGGGGAGAAACGAAGAGATGCCGGAATGGGCCGCGCAAACGCCATGGTGGGTCGTCGTCGGGCTGGTTATCACGCTCGTTATGACAATCGTAAAAATATCCCGATGGACGCAGCGTGTGGATGCCAGCATCGGATCGGTCAACAACAGGATCGACTCACTCGCAAAGACGCTTCAGGAAGGACTTGCCGAGGTTCGTGCAGACATAAGAAAAATCCTCCATTGGCAGGCTTCCAAAACGATAGAATCCGAAAGTCCCTTGCGTCTGACGGAAACCGGACGGAAAGTCTCCGATATTCTCGACATTCCTTCTGTAGCAGAAAAACTCATGCCAATGCTGCGCACGCAAACCGACGGGAAACATCCTTACGATATTCAGGAACGGTGCTTCGAGTATGCTCGCGATGAATATCGGCCAAGTCCGGAATTCGATGCACGCATAAAGCAATGCGCCTACGACAACGGCCTCGATCGAAATGAAGTTCTCGATGTCCTTGCGATTGTCTTGCGAGACAAGCTGCTGAAGATTTCATAGGCAATCGGCCATTCGGTCAGTTCAGCGTGTAAGCACCGATCGCTCGCATGCATCTCGAATGCGGCGCAAGAAAGGGGCCAGGCGCGCGTCCCCCGTCCGCCTTATTCCGACCCGCCGTCGCCGCACTCACGGCGTCACCGGCTCCCCGTCGATCTCGATGCGGATATTGTCGGCGACGAGGTCTATGTGGCGGTTGCTCTTTATCGCGCCGCCGTATTTGTCCGCCGCGCGCCAGCCGATCAGGCGGTTGTCGCCGAGCGCGATGTGGGCGGTGCCGAGGCGGAACTTGTTTTCCACATGGCCGACGGCGCGGGCGTGGCCGTTGGTGCCGAGGCCGAGCTCGGCGAGCAGCCTTGCATTGCCGTCCGCCGCCGCCAGCACCGCCTCCAGCCGCCTGGCGGCGCTGCCGCCGGAGAGGCGGGCCAGCCGGCCGGCGGCGAATTCCAGCCGGACGGGGTCTTCCAGCAGGCCGAGCTGCGGGCCGGCATCCGCCAGATAGACCACCTGCCCGAAGGCGTCCGCCACGAACACGCCCTCCGCGCTGCCCTCCTCCGGCGACAGCATGGCCTCGCCGCTCGGGAAGGAGCCGAAGCCGGTGTCCTCCTCCGCGAAGCCGGTGAGCGGCAGGCAGGGCCGGCAGACGCGGACGGTGAGGTCGGTGCCGTTCGGCGAGACGACCCGGACGGTGCGCGCGCCCGAGACCGCGCCGGCGAGCCTGCGCGTGCGCGCCAGCAGCGCCTCCGGGTCGGCGAGCGCCGCGCCGCGCACGAAATCCTCCAGCGGCGCGTTGTTGATGAGCACCTGCCGGCGCCCGGCGGCGAACAGCGCCCGGCTGAGGTCGTCATAGGCGCGCGGGAAGCGGATGGAGGTCGCCACCACGGTGAGCCCGGCGCGCTCGGCCGCGGCGATGACGGGCGCGGGGTGGCGGTAATCGGCCATGTCGGCGGGGCAGGCAATGGCGGCGGCCGTCGCCGTGCCCGCGCCGGCCGCGTCGGCCGCGGCGACAAGCGCATCGACCAGCGCCGGCTCCTGGTCCGAGCTCGCGACCACCAGCACGTCCTCGCCGGGGCGCACATTGCCGTCCGCCAGGTTCCAGGCGGCGCGGCGCAATTCGTGGAAGGGGAAGACGGGCAAGGCGCACTCCCGGAAACGGGCCGCCGACGGTAGGGCCTCGCGGAACCGGCGGCAATCGCCGCCCTTCGACAGGCTCAGGACAGGCTCCTTTCGACGTGCGCGGCACCGGCGGCGCCGACGCCGCCTTTCGACACGCGCGCCGCCGATGCTGGTAGAGTCGCCGTCAACGAAAACGCTTTGCCGGAGCGCGCCCATGCACGACCGCTTCCGCCTCGTCCCCGACGGTTTCGAGGTTCCCGCAGTCCTGGAGCATCCGCGGTTCCGCCTGCGGATGCTGTCGGTCAACGATCTCGTCAAGGACTACGACGCCGTGATGTCGAGCGTCGAGCACCTGCGGGCGACCTACAGCCCTGAAAGCGGCGGCTCGTGGCCGGAGGGGCTGACCATCGAGGACGACCTCGTCGATCTCGGCTGGCACCAGAAAGAGTTCAGGCGCCGCTCCTCCTTCGCCTACACCGCGATGGCGCCCGATGAAAGCCGGTGCCTCGGCTGCGTCTATATCAAGCCCACCCGCAAGCGCGGCCATGACTGCAAGGTCATGATGTGGGTGCGCGCCGATACGCTCGCGGACGGGCTCGACGAGGAGCTCTACCGGACCGTTCGCGCCTGGATCGCCGACATCTGGCCCTTCGCCAGCCCCGCCTGGCCCGGCCGCGCGATCTCCTTCGACGACTGGCGCGCCCTGCCGGGCGCGTGAGCGCGCGGGCTCCCGCCCCTTTCCCCGTCACGCCCGAACGCCCCCCTTCGGCAGGCTCAGGGCAGGCTCTTTCGTCATACCCGGACTTGTTCCGGGTATCCATACGGCCGCCCGGCGGAGCCGCTTGAAAGAGATACCCGGAACAAGTCCGGGTATGACGGGAACAGGGCCGGGCCGCCGGACGTCGGTCCGGGTCCCGATCCCGCCGAACCCCTCGAAACCCGGTTGAATCCAGGCCATGCGCCCTGCCCGCAAATCCTGAACCGGACAGCAATGGACGCAATGCGGCAATCGCAAATCGGAGTCCCGAAATACAGCGGCAACGCCTATATTGCAGGGAGTCGCCGCACCGCGGGCCCTCCCGCGGCCCGATCCGCGACCGGGACCCTGGGAGACAGCCTGCGGCAACGCTCCGGCGCGCTGCGCGGCAGCAGGCCCGGACGACGCGAAAGGATGTCTCCCATGGCGCCCGATACACAACAGCCCGATACGCAACAGACGGAACTGTTCGAGGAAATCGCCGCGCTCGCGCAGGAGCGGCTGGGCGGCGGGGAGCTCGATGCCGCGCTCTCCTTCATCGCCCTCTATTACGCGGGCGTTTCGCAGGAGGACCTGGCCGAACGCCGGCCGGACGACCTCTACGGCGCAGCGGTGGCGCATCTCAACCTCGCCCGCCGGCGGACGCCCGGCGAGGCGAAGGTCCGCGTTTACAACCCGGAGATCGAGCAGCACGGATGGCAGTCCACCCACACCATCGTCGAGATCGTCACCGACGACCTGCCGTTCCTGGTCGATTCCGTGCGCATGGTCCTCAATGCGCGCGGCTATACCAGCCACCTCGTCATCCACCCGGTCCTGCGCGTCCGCCGGGGGGAGGACGGGCGCATCGAGGCGGTGCTCCCGGTCGAGGAAGCCGGCGGCGGGGAAACCGGCGTCGAGGCGGTTATCCATATCGAGACCGACCGGCAGACGGAACGGGACGTGCTCGACGCCGTCGCGGCCGAGATGCTTGCCGCTCTCGGCGACGTGCGGGTCGCGGTGGAGGACTGGGGCGGCATGCGCGAGCGCATGCGCCTTGCCATCGAGGAACTGGACGCCCTGCCGCCGTCCGTCGGCGGCGAGGAACGGGAGGAGGTGAAGGCGTTCCTCGAATGGATCGAGGACAACCATTTCACCTTCCTCGGCTACTGCGAAAGCCGCGTGGAGGAAGCCGGCGGCGAGGGCCGGTTCGCGCCCGAGCCTGACACCGGCCTCGGCCTCCTGCGCGGCGAAGGCGGACCGCCGCCGGTTCCGGACCTGCCCGGCCCGAGCGGCATGGACGCGGCCGAATTGCTGGCGATCACGCGCGCGGACCGGCGCTCGCGGGTCCACCGGCCGAGCCATCTGGACTGCATCGCTCTCCGGCGGTTCGACGGCGACGGCAATGTCGCGGGCGAACACCGCTTCCTCGGCCTCTACACTTCCGAGGCCTTCAACCGGGCGCCGCGCGACATCCCGCTGCTGCGGCAGAAGGCGGACGCCTTGCAGCGCCGCGCCGGTTATCCGCCGGGCAGCCACGCCGCCAAGGCGCTGGAGAACATCGTCGATACCTTCCCGCGGGAGCTGCTGTTCCAGATCCCGGCCGGGGAGCTGTTCGAAACCGCGACCGGAATCCTGCACCTCCAGGAACGGCAGCGCATCCGCCTTTTCATCCATCCGGACCGCTTCGGGCGCTTCTATTCCTGCATCGTGTTCGTGCCCAGGGACCGGTTCACCACCGGAAGCCGGCAGGTCATCCAGGGGATTCTCGAAGAGGCGCTCGGCGCGACGGACACCGAGTTCACCGTGCGGCTCTCGGAGTCCGTGCTGGCGCGGCTCTTCTTCGTCATGCGCGTCGAGGCCGGGCACGCGCCGCAATACGACCTTGCCGACCTCGAACGGCGGCTCCGTGTCGTCAGCCGCACCTGGACCGACGATCTGCACGACGCGCTCCTCGACCGTTTCGGCGAGGAGGCGGGCACGAGCCTGTTCCGGCGCTATGGAGAGGCCTTCCGCGCGGACTACCGCGAGGCCTATTCCGCCCGGATCGCCGTGCTCGACGTCGAGAAGATGGAGCGCATCCGGGAGAACGGCATCGAAATGAGCCTCTACCGCCCGCTCGAGGCCGAGGAAGGGCGGCTGCGCTTCAAGCTGTTCCAGCTCGGGCAGAGGCCCGTCGCGCTCTCCGACGCGCTGCCGATGCTGGAAAACATGGGGAATTATATACGATAGTGCCCAAATTTTCCTTGCCTGCCATGTAAACAGTAAATAGAGTGGCTTCACATCAGGGAGTGATTCGCATGGCACACAGGGCACCTGGAAAGCACCACCGCGAGGGAATCAGCCTCGTCAAGCTGTTCAGGATGTTCCCGGACGACAGAACCGCCGGGGAATGGTTCGCGAAACAGCGCTGGCCGGAAGGCCCGCACTGTCCGCACTGCGGAACCGTCCGCGTCCAGTCCAACGCAGCCCACAAGACCATGCCTTACCGCTGCCGAGAGCGTGAATGCCGGAAGCGGTTCTCGGTGCGCACCGGAACATGCATGGAGTCTTCGAACCTCGGATTCCAGATCTGGGCCATCGCCATCTATCTCATTTCAACCAGCCTCAAGGGCGTGTCCAGCATGAAGCTGCACCGAGACCTTGAGATAACCCAGAAGTCGGCATGGCACCTTGCCATGCGGCTGCGCAAGGCCCTTGAGGACGATGGGGTCACGCTTCCGTTTGCCGGTCCGGTGGAAGCCGACGAAACCTATGTCGGTGGCCTTGAGAAAAACAAGCATGAGAACAAAAAGCTGAAATCCGGGCGCGGTGGCGTGGGCAAGGCAGTGGTTGTCGGTGTCAAGGACCGTGAGACGAACAGGGTTGCCGCGAAGGTGATACCGGACACCAAGGCGGGAACGCTACAGGGCTTCGTGGAAGGCCATAGCGAGCCACAGGCGCAGATCTACACTGACGATGGCGCGGCCTACGTCGGAATTGACAGGGCGCATGGGAGCGTCAACCACAGCGCGGGCGAGTATGTCAGGGAGCAGGCCCACACGAACGGAATCGAATCCTTCTGGTCGATGCTTGAGCGCGGGCACAAGGGAACCTTCCACAAGTTCAGCAAAAAGCACCTGCAACGCTATGTCGACGAGTTCGCCGGACGCCACAACGTCCGCAACTCCGATACGGTCAGGCAGATGGCGCAGGTTGTTGCCGGAATGGTGGGCCGGAGACTGCGCTACAGGGATCTGACCGCCGACAACGGACTGCCAAGCGGGGCGCGGGCGTGATGCCCGCGAATTGGGCGCATCAGACAATATGGACGGGCGACAACCTTCCGATCATGCGGGGGATGAACTCGGAGTCCGTTGACCTGATCTATCTCGATCCGCCGTTCAACTCGAAGGCGAACTACGCCGCGCCGATAGGCAGCGAGGCGGCGGGCGCGGAGTTCAGGGACACCTGGACATTGGATGACGTTGACATAGCCTGGCTCGACCTGATCGAGGCCAAGCACCCGAAACTGTGGCGTGTCATCCAGGCCGCCATGACGGACAGCGACAGGTCGTACCTGATCTACATGGCGGCGCGGCTGCTGGAGATGCGACGGGTACTGAAGGACACAGGGAGCATCTATCTGCACTGCGACCCGACCATGGGCCACTACCTGAAACTTGTCATGGATGCGGTTTTCGGGCGCAGGGCGTTCAGGAATGAAATTGCGTGGTGCTACAGGAAATGGTCCGTCAGTGCGGGCCAGTTTGTCCGGAATCATGACACCGTGCTTTTCTATGCAGGCGACGGACACACTTTCAACCCGCAGTTCATAGACCCGTCACCGGGAACCATGAAAAGATGGAAGGGCAGGAAGCAGCAGGCCGTTTTCGAGCGTGGAGTGCGTCTGGCAACCTCTCTGGAGGAGAAAGCCCGTTCACCATGTCCGGACTGGTGGGAAATCTCCATACTGAATCCAAACGCGAAGGAGCGCACTGGCTACCCTACGCAGAAGCCTCTTGCGCTGCTGCGCCGGATAATCGCCGCCAGCAGCAACCCCGGCGATTTTGTCCTTGATCCGTTCTGCGGCTGCGCGACAGCCTGTGTCGCGGCTCAGGACGAGGGGCGGCAGTGGGTCGGAATCGACATATCGGACAAGGCCGCCGAGCTGGTGGTCTTTCGGCTTAGGAACGAATTGGGCATGTTCGCTGACAAGACCGTCGTTCACCGCCGCGACCTGCCGCAGCGCACCGATATCGGAAAGTTGGTAAGGTACAACGACATCAAAAACAGGAAGACGCTTTACGGTGAACAGGGCGGCAACTGCAACGGATGCAGGACACACTTCAAGCCGCAGAACCTGACCGTTGACCACATAATCCCCCGGTCAAAGGGAGGGACCGACCACATAAACAACTTGCAACTTCTCTGCGGCCGCTGCAATTCGGTCAAGGGAAACCGAGGCATGGATTACCTAGTCGCGAAGCTAGCCGCCTGAATTAACCAAAGAGAAAGGGAGACCCAAATGAAACAGCCAACAGATTCCGGGGAAGGGCGAGAAGCCTTCCA
>CBDBCV010000015.1:0-534553 GCA_965203455.1 Alphaproteobacteria bacterium | reverse complement strand
GAAGGAGCGCGCCGAGCGCAAGGCCGCCGAGGATGCGCTGGCTGTGTCCGAGCAGGCGCGCGAACGCCTGGAGCGGATCATCGCCTCGCTGAACCATGCCGTGTGGGGCGCGCGCTCGGAGAAGCGCCATGCCGATCAGGACCGGCTGCCGCTGTTCGAGGACATCGCGGTCGCCGAGGGGATGTTGGCGGAAGCCCGGGAGAAGGCCGACGCGGCGACCGGCAGACAACGGCGCAAGCCGCAGCCGACCAATCGTAATCTCGGCCATCTGCCCAGGCACCTTGAACGCTTCGAGAAGGTGATCGAGCCGCAGAGCACGGAGTGCCCTTGCGGCTGTGGCGCGATGACCAGGGTCGGCGAGGACCGCACCGAGCGGCTCGACATCGTGCCGGCGAAGTTGAGAGTGCTGGTGACGATCCGGCCGAAATACATCTGCCGCGCCTGCGAGGGCAAGCAGAGCGTCCAGGCGCCGGCGCCGGAATACCTGGTGCCGCGCGGCCTGCCGACCGAGGGGCTGGTGGCGCACACGCTGGTCGCCAAGTTCGCCGACCACCGTGTGTCCTGAAGCACCGCCATGAAAGGAGGTGCGCAACTGCAAGAGAGATGAGGGTAGGCCCCTCGGGGTCGACGATCAGGCGTCGGTCTCAAACCACCACGAGCTGCTGTCGTAAAGAGCGATGGTGGTGAGCGTCGTGGAAACGGCGGGACGACGATCTCGTCAGGTGAGGTCCGGGGAGACGAGCGAAAGCGAACCGCCGATGAACTGCCGAAAGCGTATGGTCGATGTCAGAACCGGGGGTGGTGGTCACTCCGGGACAAGCATGGGCGGAGTCCTGGAGTCCGGCCCACGCGGCATCCGGCTCGAAGGCGGCGTGAACCCGGAACAGGCTTTCTTGCGGAACAGGAGAACCTGTCGTCCCGATGCCAAGGGAGACGGCCAACCGGGCAGCCCCCGGAAGGCTCAGAGTACCGATGCGGGGCACAGGGGCAGAACAGCCCGTAGTAGGGATGAAGGCGCTGTAATGGCGCTGGACCGAAGGGGCTGTGGTGTTCAGCCGCTGCCGTCGGCCAACTGGTGACAGGAGGAGCCGGATGACAGGGGCAAAGCCGTTCCCGATAGCAAAGAGGGAAGTCTGGGAAGCCTTCAAGCATGTGAAGGCAAACCGGGGAGCGGCTGGAGTAGATGGGCAGACGGTCGAGAGTCTGGAGGAACGGCTTGGTCCGGAACTCTACAAGCTCTGGAATCGCATGTCCTCAGGCAGCTATATGCCGCCTCCGGTTCGCAGGGTGAACATCCCCAAGGAGGGCGGCGGGAAGCGCCCGTTGGGCATACCGACGGTCACGGACCGCATCGCTCAGGAGGTTGTTCGCCGACATCTGGAGCCCTTGTTGGAACCGATTTTCCATGAGGACTCATACGGATATCGGCCGAAGCGATCCGCCATTGACGCCATCCGGACAGCGCGTCGGCGATGCTGGCGCTACGACTGGGTGCTGGACATGGACATCAAGGGGTTCTTCGACAACATCGACCACGAGTTGCTGCTGAAGGCCGTTCGTCACCATACGGACTGCCGGTGGGTGCTGCTCTATGTCGAGCGCTGGTTGAAGGCTCCCGTGATCGAGGAGGACGGCACCGTTGTCGCACGGGACAGGGGCACGCCACAGGGCGGGGTAATTTCGCCAGTATTGTCCAACCTGTTCCTGCACTATGCGTTCGATCAATGGATGAAAAGGTCGATGCCGCATGTTCCGTTCGAACGGTATGCGGACGATATAATCTGCCATTGTCGAACGGAGGAGGCGGCAAAGACCCTCTGGCGGCGGGTTGCGGACCGATTGGCCGAGTGCGGCCTGGAGGTCCATCCGCAGAAGACCAAGGTGGTCTACTGCAAGGATACCAACCGCAAGGCGGACTACCCGACGGTCGCGTTCGACTTCCTGGGCTACCGTTTCCAGCCAAGGTTCGCGGCGTGGCGCGGCGGGTTGTTCGGGGTCTCGTTCCTTCCGGCTGCCAGCCCGACTGCGCTCAAGGCGTTTCGGCGCCGCGTGCGACAGTGGCGTTTGCAACGGCGTAGCGACAAGGCACTGCTTGACCTTGCCCGCATGTTTCATCGCGAAATTGCAGGGTGGATCGGCTACTTCGGCGCATTCTACAAGTCGGCGCTCTATCCGACCCTTCGTCTGATAGACGCCCACTTGCAGCGATGGGCAATGCGGAAGTTCAAACGCTTCCGACAACGACCGCGTCAGGCTCGTCTCTGGCTTGCCAGAATCGCGAAAGCGGAGCCGTGGCGGTTCGCCCATTGGACCCTTGTGCACGGGCAGGGCCGGACGCTGGGAGCCGTATGAGCTGAGAGGTTCACGTACGGTTCTGGGAGCGCGTGGGGGTGAGATTCCCCCGCGCGACTCGCTAACCGTTCTACCGTCAGAGCGAGGCATACCGGCGCGAGGGGATCGACCTCGACCGCACCATGCTGGGGAACTGGGCGGGGCGCGGGATGCAGGTGCTGGCCCCGGTGATCGACCGGATGATCGAGCACCTCAAGGCGTCGGACGGTCTGTTCATGGACGAGACCACGGTGCCGGTGATGGCGCCGGGGACCGGCAAGACGCGCCTCGACTATCTGTGGGCGATCGCCCGCGATCAGCGCGGCTATGGCGGGGTCGACCCGCCGATCGTGGTGTTCCACCACTCGCGCCATCGAAGTGCGAAGGTCGCTCTGGAGTTGATGCGGGGCTACACCGGCGGCGGCCCGCTGCATGTGGACGGCTACAGGGTGTACGATGCGCTCGGCGATCCGAAGCAGACGGTCAGCCCATGGGTGCTCGCCTACTGCTGGACCCACTGGCGGAGACGCTTCGTCGACTTCCAGCGCGCCACGGAGTCGCCCCTGTGCGAGGAAATCCTCGCACGGATCGCGGCGCTCTACCGGATCGAGACCATGGTGCGCGGTCACCCGCCAGAGCTGCGGCTGAAGGCGCGGCAGGAGTTGTCGGCGCCGATCGTCGAGGCCATGCGGCCCTGGCTCGAGGCCCGGCTCGACCGTCTGTCCAGCGCGTCCGAACTCGCCAGGCACATCCGCTACGCCCTCAAGCGCTGGGATGGCCTGTGCCGGTTCCTCCATGACGGACGTATCGAGATGGACACCAACCCTGTCGAGAACCTCATCCGTCCGGTGAAGCTCACAAAGAAAAACGCGCTGTTCGCCGGCAGCGACGACGGCGCCAGGACCTGGGCGCGGTGCGCCAGCCTGATCGGCACCTGCAAGCTCAACGGCGTCAATCCGCAGGTCTACCTGACCGACACCCTGCGCCGCATCGTCGACATGCACCCCCTGTCACGCATCGACGAACTCATGCCCTGGAACTTCGACCCGAAAATCCCGGGCCTCACACGTCAACAAGGGTAACCGCGCGGCGCTTACACGGGAACGGCGCTTCCCATGCTTGTTGGCATCGGATCCATCTTTCAGAATCAATGAGATAATGCAAGGCGACCATGCTTCCGGCCCCGCTGTAAACGGGGCCGGACAGCTCGTCCTGGCGACACCGGGGAGACGGTGGGATGGACACCGTTCCCCGGTGAGGCGACAAGGTGCGCGATCAGGCCGCCTGGCGCGGCCGTGGCCGTCGCACGGCCCGGACCGCCCGCCAATCGAGACCCTCGAACAACGCCGAGAACTGCGCTGGCGACAGCCCGATCACTCCATCCGACGGGCGCGGCCACTGGAAGCCGCCGCCCTCCAGGCGCTTGTAGACCATGACCAGCCCGGTGCGGTCCCAGACCAGGATCTTCATCCTGTCGCCCCGCCTGGAGCGGAAGGCGAAGACCGCGCCGCTATAGGGGTCGTGGCCCAGCACCGTCTGCACCACCGCCGACAGCCCGTCATGTCCCTTGCGGAAGTCGACGGGGCGGGTCGCCAGCCAGACCCGCACCTTCTCCCCGGTCAGGATCATGGCGCGGCCCGAACGCAGACCAGGATGCGCGACAGGTGCCCCGCGTCGAAGTCCGGCGGCACCACCACCCGGATGTCGGCGATCGCGATCGCGATACCGTCCCCGGGCGCCGATGCCGCGCCGTTCCGCTCAGCAGCCACCGACACCGTCACCGGGACCAGGCCGAACGGATCGTCGACCGCGCCGGAAACCGGGCCAAGAAGGCCGTCCCGAGCCATGCGCCGCCAGCCGCTCAACTGCGTCCGCGAAAGGCCGTGGCGCCGGGCAACACCCGCCACCGTCGCTCCCTCCTCGAACGTCTCCGCCACAATCCGCGCCTTCTCCGCTTCCGGCCACACCCGCGCGCCGTTCGCGCACGTCGCAACCGCAACCGCAGCGTCGGTGGCCTCCTCCGTTACTCGCTCATGCAATCTGTCTGTCATCTGTCACCTCCGTCGTTGACAAGGGCCAGATGAACACGAAAATCTCAGGTCACAACGAGGGTGACGGCGCGGCGCTTACTAACAGACCGAGCTGGTTGGAAATAAAACTGCGGCGGGACTCCTGCCGATATCGTCGCGATCGCGCCGCGTCGCTCCGGAGTGACTACCTTGCTGAGACAGGGCGGCTGCACCGGGTGAAGTTCGGCAACTTCCGCCGCTCACGGCGCGCGCCTTGCGCCGAAGGCGCCGAGCCAGTCCGCGGTATCGAACACGCCGTACGCCTCCTGGTGGGCCGGGCCGTGGAAGCGGCCTTCGAGCCGGTCGGTCCCGGCCGTCCCGGCGGCGAACCGCCCCCCGGCGAGCGGCATGTCTGTCCATTTCAGCGGCGCCTCGACGCCGTCGAGGGCGATGTCGACATCGACCCGGGGCCGCGACAGGTCTTCGATGGTCAGCGTCGCCGTGCCCGCGACCCGCTCGAACGCCCCCGTCGGGCTCGCCTCGGCGATGCCGGTCCAGGTCGCGCGCCCGGTTCCCGCCGGATTGCCGCCGGCGGCCGCGCCCGCCGCCCAGGCCCGCGCCAGCGTGAACGTGCCGGTCATCGCCGTTTCCCCGATCTCCGCCGACAGCGGGCCCGTGCCGAGGGTCAGGGCCGCGAAGCCGTGCGCGCCCCAGAACCCCCAGCTCGTCGCCTGCGGCGAGACGGTCACCGTCAGGTCGGGCAGCGTCTCCGCGACCGCGAAGCCGCCGACGGCCTTCACCGTATCGAACCCGCCCCTCTCGCCAATCGCCGCCGTGCCCGAACCGATACCTCCGTCCCCGGAGAGGTCGAGCAGGTCCCGCGCCGCCAGCGCCGCGCCGTCCGCCGCCATGCAGCGCGCCCCCGAACAGGTCACAGGCTCGACGAACGCGTCGTCGATGTCGTCCTCCCCCTCGGCGGAGAGCGACCAGCGCGCGTGAAGCCCGGTCATCGCCAGGGTGTCGGCGCCCTCGCGCAGCGTTTCGAGCCGGGCCAGGGGCGTCTCCCCGGAGTCCGGCGGCGTCCCGGGGCCGCCGGTGACCGGGGCGCCGCCGCCGCCGCCGCAGGCGGCGAGCATGAGCGCGGCCGCCGCGAACGCCGCAGTGCGCAGGGGTGCGCCGTTCAGCGCGAACACGCTTCCCTTCCTCGTCATCGTCCGCACCCCGCTCAGTACCGCAGCGTCAGGTCGAGCCTGATCGTCTGCTCCGGCCCGGACGCGCCGCCCTCGCGGTGCTCGCCCGCAAGCTCCACCGCCATGTCGGCGCGATGGGTATCGAACCGGGTCCCGAGCCGCAGCCGCCGGCTGTCGTCCCCTGCAAGCCCGGTCTCGGCAAACGGCGTCAGCAGGCCGTACGGCGTCAGGCCGAGGCCGTAGCCGATGCGGGCGTCAAGGGCCGCATCGGTGCCTGCGGCACTGTCCGCCGCCGGCAGCGCGTCGCGCCACAGCGCCTCGGCGCCGCCCGCCTCCGCGCCCCAGCGCGGGCTCAGCATCAGCGACAGGCCGCGCCCCTCGGCCCCCGGGCCGACCCGCGCCGTCACGCTGATGCCTTTCTCCTCGGCGCCGTCTTCCGTATGCGCCGCCAGCCACCGGCCCCGCGCCTCGACCTGCACCCGCGGCGCCGTCCAGCGCACGCCGCCGGCGATCTCCAGACCGGTCCCGGTCAGCCCGTCGCCGCCGTCCCGGCGCGCCGCCGCCTCCACGAACGGGGTCAGCGCCGTGGCGTCGTCGAGGGCGAAGCGCCGCGACGCCTCCATCCCGGCCCGCAGCCGCCAGCTGTCCGCCGTCAGACCATGGACAGGGTCCGGACCCTCTTCCGTCTCCATCCGCGTCATGCTGGCATCCGCCCGCGCCGCCAGGTCGATCCCGGCCACCGGCGGCAGGGCGTGGCGCAGGCCCAGCGACGCCATCCGCATCGCGAGGTCGCCGGTCTCTTCCGTCTCGTCCTCCAGCCGGTGGCGCGCCTCGCCCCAGCCGGCGCCGAGCACGCCGCGCAGTTCCAGCCCCTCCGACACCGTCCAGCGCCCGTAGGGATACACCGCCGTCAGCTCGGTCTCCAGGCGGCCCGTCTCGCCGCCGTCGAGGCCGTAGTCCGCCTCGCCGGTGCCATGGCTCACCGCAAGCCCCGCCACCCAGGCCCCGGCCCGCGCGTCGATCCCCAGCCAGCCGGTGCGCATCTCGCCGTCGTAATGCATCCCGTCGGGATGCCCCGCGAAGGTCCCGTAGTCGCCCCGGCCCCACACCGCCCAGCGCGGCGCATGCGGGTCATGGCCCGCCTCGCCCTCGGCCGCGCCCAGGCCCAGCGAGAAGGCGCTCGCGTTCAGCAGCTGGTCCGACCCCACGGTCCGGCTCCCGGCACCGCCGCAGTCCGCGGTTGCGGCCCCGAGGCCGGTCCCGCCGAGGCCGTGGCGCCACGGGTCGCCGGCCGCGCAGGCGCCGCCCGCCAGGCTCGTCCCGGCACCGGACACGGCGAGCGGCACCGTCTCGCCGGCCAGGGTCAGGCCGCTCATCGGCGCCTCCGCCGTCAGACGCGCCCCGATATTGTCCAGCGCCCCGGTCAGCGCCCGCCGCGCCACCGCCGCCAGCGTGCGCCGCACCGTCTGCTTCACCAGCGCCGTGCGCGCATTCTCCACCCTCACCTCGAAGGTCAGGATCGCCGCGTCCGCCTCGGTGCGGTTCGAATCCGCATCGTCCGCCCGCCAGGTGAAGGTCCAGCTGCCGCTCTCCGGAGGCGTACCCGAGAGACGCCGCGCCGCCATGTCGAACATGAGGCCCGCCAGGCCCGCAGGTTCTGAGGTCAGGGTGTAGGTGAGCGTGCCGTTGCCTCCGGTCGCCTCGGGCAGCGTCACCGCCGTCATCGCCGCGCCCGGGGCCAGATCCAGCGCCGATACCGAGGCGTCGCCGAAAGTCGGTGTCTCGTCCCGCACCGTCACCGTGAATGTCAGGATCGCCGCATCCGTCTCCGACCGGTTGCCGTCGGCATCGTCCGCCCGGTACGTGAACGTCCAGCTGCCGCTCTCCGTCGGGGGCGTGCCCGAAAGCTGCCGCGTCTCCGGATCGAACGCGAGGCCCGCCAGACCTTGCGGAACCGAGGTCAGGGTGTAGGTCAGCGCCCCGTTGCCGCCCGTCGCCTCGGGCAGCACCACCGCCGTCATCGCCGCGCCCGGGGCCAGGTCCAGTGCCGGTACCGAGGCCTCGCCGAAAGTCGGCGCCTCGTCGCGCACCGTCACCGTGAAGGTCAGGATCGCCGCATCCGCCTCCGACCGGTTGCTGTCGGCATCGTCGGCCCGGTATGTGAACGTCCAGCTGCCGATCTCCGGAGGCGTGCCCGAGAGCCGCCGCGTCGCCGGGTCGAAGGCAAGGCCGGCCAGGCCCGTGGGCGCCGAGGTCAGGGTGTAGCTCAGCGCTCCGTTGCCGCCGGTCGCCTCGGGCAGGGTCACCGCCGCCATCGCCGCGCCTTCGGCCAGCTCCAGCGCCGTCACCGGTGCGTCGCCGAACACCGGCGCCGCATCGCCCACCTTCACCCACACCGAGGCCGTGTCGGTCTTCCCCTCCGGGTCGGTCACCGTGAGGCGGAACACCAGGATGTCCAGAGTGTACGGCCCGGCCGGTGCCGTGAACGTCGGCCGCGCCGTGTCCGCGCCCTCGAGCGCCACTGCCGTCCGGTAGATACCGCTCCACCCCAGCACCTGCCTCCAGGAATACCTCAGTTCGCCCCCGTCCGGGTCCGTGCTCTCCGAACCGTCCAGCCTCACCCGCGCCCCCGGCGCGGCATCGATCTCCGCCCCGGCATCCGCCCGCGGCGTGCCGGGGGGCGGGGTGTAGCTGGGGGTGGAGGTGGTGGGCGTGGTGGAGACGCTCCCCGTCGTCGTGCCGGCGGCGGTTGCGAAGGCGCTGCCGGGGCAGTTGGCGCCCTGTTCGCCGACCGTGGCCTGAAGCCGCACCTGATAGGCCGTGCCGGCCTCCAGTCCGCTGATCGTGTAGCTGGTCGCGCCGGCGCTCGAGATCGTGACCGGGGTCCAGCTTCCCCCCGTCTTGCGGTATTGCAGCTGCCAGCCGTTCCGCTCGGCCTGGGTCGGGGCGGTCCAGGTCAGGGACAGTCGGTCGGAACCCGGCGTGACCGACAGAGCCGTCGGCGGCTGTGCCGTCGGGCAGGTGACCCCGCCGGTCGGCGTCGCCGTCACCCAGGTCGTGGCCGTCCCGTCGCCGGCGCTGTTCACCGCCCGCACCCTGAAGCTGTACTCGGCGTCGTTGTCGAGGTTCCTCACCGTGTAGGTCAGGGTGCGGATGCCGGAACCGGGGATCGGGGCCCAGCTCGCACTGCCCCTGTCACCCGTCTTGGCGTAGATCAGCTTGTAGCCGGTGATGGTCGCGTCGTTCGGGTCGTTCCAGTTCAACGTCACCTGCCGGTCGCCCGCCGAAGCCCTGAAGCCGGGCGGGGCAGCGGGGCTGGTGACCCCGTCGTCGTCGACGATGGTCAGCGTGAGAGTGGCATCCCGGGTCCAGCCCGGCTCCTCGGAGGAAACATGCAGGATGATGGTCTCGTTGCTTTCGTCCCGGGTATCGCCGAGAATCCGGATCTTGACGGTTTCCTCGGTCTCGCCCTCGGCAATGGCGACGGCGGCGCTGTCCAACAGAAAGCACCAATCCGTATCCGCCGGTTGCAGCGGCGGCTCGCAGGCGTCCTGCGATTTCGTGGGTTCCGTCGCCGTGCCCGGATCGCCGGCAGAGGAGATCAGGGCCGTGAAGTCCTCGGGCGCCGGCTCGCCGAGCGTGATGGTGACGGTGACGTCCGTGTGGCCGGAATTCCCCTCGGTGATCCGGGTCGAAGTCGCCGACAGCGTGATGGTCTTCGTGCTCGGGGCTTCGACGACCGTGAACGTGGTCGAGGTCGTCCCTTTCGAGGCGTCGCCGTCGGGACCGTTCCATTCCCAGGTGACCGTGTGCGTGCCGGGGCCCACCGTGGCGCAGGGATCGAAGTTGACGTTGCCGGTGCCGACGACCTGGGCGCTGATGACGGCGGGCGCCTCCGTGATCGACACGCCGTTCGTGGTGTCCTTGAGCGCACTGTCCGCCGGAACGGCGGTCCGGCCCGGGCGTTTCTCCAGATAGGTCGTGCCGTCATAGGAAACCGAAAGCAGGTTGTAGCACACCACCACCGTGCCCCCGGCCCCCGCCGTCACGCGCCTGTCCGGGTCGGAGATGAGAACCGGAGGGGCCGCGGTCGGGGTGGCGGGGGCATTGTTGCTGTTTGCAAATGCCTGTTCTACGGTACCTCCACCACTGAGCCGAACCGGCTGAACGCTGAAGGTATACGCGGTGCCGTTGGTGAGACCCGTTACCGTGTAACTTCTGGTGGCGGCATTGGAACTCGGGATGGTGTTAGTGACACTGGTCGCCGACCCCGTCTGGCTGTACCTCCAGGCGTTGTGCCCGCTACCGCCGTAGGTCCAGGTCAGCGTGACCTGCCCGTCGCCTGGCGTCGCGGTGAGGACGACCTGCGCCTGCGCGGCCTGGGGCGCGAGGGCGGCGGCGAGTGTCAGCAGCAGAAAGGCAGCAAGCGCCGCGCTCAGGCGGCGAACAGGTCTCCCGGGGGCGCCCACCGGATCAGCCCCGCGCCCGGATGCCGAATCCTCGGGGGGGGGGTACGAAGGTCGCGCGCGCGTGAGGCGGTCACGTCCTCACCCCGCCCGGACAGCCGCCGCAGGAGGCCGCGCATCGCAATGACGCTTGCAATGTTCGTCATGACCTCACCCCCGGTACCGGACTTTGATTGATGCGACCGCAGAACAGCGGCAGCAAGCCTTTCAGCCTCGTTCTTCTTTAGGAAAAACAGCGACCCGCTGCAAGCCCTGCGCGACCGCTGCATTGCTTGCCCGGGGTCCTGCGAAGGAGTAGCGTCGCCGGGAATGCAGGGTGCCGGGACGGCGGCAGGAGAAACTCCCGCGCGCGCCATAGGGCCCGGCGCTGCGCAGGGAGAGGGCAATGACCCGGCAGCGTTTACCCATCGGGATCCAGGACTTCCGGACGATCCGGAGCGAGGGCTTCTACTATGTCGACAAGACCCCGCTGATCCGGCGGCTGGTGGACGAGGGGCGCCACTACTTCCTGTCGCGTCCGCGCCGCTTCGGCAAGAGCCTGCTGCTCGACACGCTGCGGTCGCTGTTCGCCTGCGACGAGCCGCTGTTCCGGGGGCTGGACATCCACCCGCACTGGGACTGGTCCGCGCCGCACCCGGTGGTGCGGCTCAGCTTCGACGGCAAGTACAACGAACCGGGCGAGATCGAGCGCAACGTCCTCAACCAGCTGGCCATCATCGAACATGCTGCCGATCTCGACACGGGGCCGGTCGCCGACACGGGGCCGGAGCGCCTGCAGAATGTCCTTTATCGCCTGCGCCACGCCACCGGCCGGCAGGCCGTGGTGCTGGTGGACGAATACGACAAGCCGATCCTGGATGTGCTTCACGACCCGGAGCTTGCGCGGGCCAACCGGGACTGGCTGCGCGGCTTCTACGGCATCGTCAAGGGCAGCGCCGAACATGTCCGCTTCGTCTTCGTCACCGGGGTGAGCATGTTCTCCAAGGTCAGCCTGTTCTCGGGCCTCAACAACCTGGAGGACATCAGCCTCGATCCGCGCTTCGCCGCGATCTGCGGCTACCGGGACGAGGACCTGGACCGGGTGTTCGCTCCAGAACTCGACGGGCTGGATCGGGAGGAGATCCGCGCCTGGTACGACGGCTACCGCTGGCGGGGCAGGGAGCCGGTCTACAACCCCTACGATGTCCTCCTTCTCCTGCGGCACCGCGAGTTCCGCCCCTGGTGGTTCGAGACCGGGTCTCCGGACTTCCTGTTCCGCATGCTGATGGAGCAGTCGGTGAGCCCGATGGAACTGGAGGGCAGGCTGGCCGGGATGGATCTGGTCTCGAAGTTCGACGTGGGCGACATCGGTATTGAGGCGCTGCTCTTCCAGACCGGCTACCTCACCATCGCGGGCGAGGAGCGGCAGGGGCACCGGACCCTCTACCGTCTGGACTATCCCAATCGTGAGGTCCGGCTCAGCCTGAACGACGGGCTGCTGGCCTGGCTGGGCAAGAAGGGCGTCGAGCCCCTGGAGCGGGGGCGGGAGTTCTGCGCGCTGCTTGAGGCGCACGACTTCGCCGGCTTCGGTGAAACGCTGCGCGCCTGGCTCGCGGGCATCCCCTACCAGTGGCATGCGAGGGGGGACCTCGCGCGCTACGAGGCGTGGTATGCGAGCCTGCTCTACATGTGCCTGCGCGCGGTCGGCGCCGACCTGCGGGTGGAGGAGGCCTCCTCCCGCGGCCGGGCGGACATGGTGCTGCGGCTCGGCGGGCAGGTCTTCGTGATCGAGTTCAAGATGGCCGAGAGCGATGACGGCGGCGCGGCCGCGCTCGATGCGGCGATGGCGCAGATGCGCGGGCGGGGCTATGCGGAGACGTATCGCGACCGTGACGGGCCGGTCCACCTGGTCGGCGTCGCCTGCGGCCGCGAGGCGCGCAACCTTCTCGACATCCGCGCCGAACCTGCATGACCGGGGCCGCGCCGCACTACGTGCCGGTTGCGATGGATCGGTAGTGCTTCAGGATGGCGCGGGCCCGGGCCAGGCGGCGCTTGACGCGCTCGTGCATCCAGCCGCCGGTGTAATACTCCGCCTCGACCCGCGCCCGGCCCGTAAGCGCCGCGCGGTTACCCTTGTTGACGTGTGAGGCCCGGGATTTTCGGGTCGAAGTTCCAGGGCATGAGTTCGTCGATGCGTGACAGGGGGTGCATGTCGATGATCCGGCGCAGGGTGTCGGTCAGGTAGACCTGCGGATTGACGCCGTTGAGCTTGCAGGTGCCGATCAGGCTGGCGCACCGCGCCCAGGTCCTGGCGCCGTCGTCGCTGCCGGCGAACAGCGCGTTTTTCTGTAAGCGTCTGGCGTGACCGCCCTTGTGGCGAGACGGCTTGGAGCCGCAGTCTGTGGTGAGGTTCCAGAGGTCGATAGTGTCCATTATCGGCTAATGGACACTATCTTAGGGGGCTGCGGTGCCACGTCGGGTACGCCGGTTCTGGTCGGACGACGAGAAGCGCCGGATCGTGGCGCAGAGCTACGCTCCCGGTGTCTCGGTGTCGGTTGTGGCGCGCCGCTATGACGTCAACGCCAACCTGATCTTCACCTGGCGGCGCGATCCCCGTTACAGGCCGGCGGCCGATGCCGGGGAGGCGCCGTCCTTCCTGCCGGTGGAGGTGGTGCCCGATGCGCCGCCGTTGGAGCCGGCCGCGGCATCGGACGGTCGGATCGAGATCGCGTTGTCGAACGGCCACCGGGTGAGCGCGTTCGGGTCGTTCGACGCGGACGCGCTGTGCCGGGTGGTGCGGGCGCTTGGCGGATGATCCCGGTTCCCTCCTCGACCCGGGTATGGCTGGCCTGCGGCGTGACCGACATGCGCAAGGGGTTCCCCGGTCTCGCGGCGCAGGCGGAGCGGGTATTGAAGGCGGATCCGCATTGCGGCCATCTCTTCATCTACCGCGGCCGCCGGGGCGACCTGATCAAGATGATCTGGTGGGACGGCCAGGGTGCGTGCCTGTTCTCGAAGCGTCTGGAGCGCGGCCGCTTCGTGTGGCCGTCGGCATCGGAAGGGAAGGTGTCGGTGACGCCGGCGCAGCTGTCGATGCTGCTTGAGGGGATCGACTGGCGGGCGCCGGTTCGCACCTGGAGACCGCTGGCCGCGGGCTGATTCACCGTTTATAAACAATGGGTTGACTGTCATTCGGGCTTCCCTTTGTCGGCCCCTTCGGGTAGGATGCGGCCATGCTCGAAGCGGCCCATTCCCTGCCCGACGACATCGCCGCGTTGAAGGCGATGGTGCTGGCCTCGCGGGCCGAACTGGCGGCACGGGACGCCGAGCTGCGCAACCGCGATCTGTTGATCGAGAAGCTCAGGCACCAGCTTGCGGGTCTGCGGCGGCAGCGCTTCGGCGTCACCTCGGAGGCCCTCGACCAGCTTGATCTCGGGCTGGAGGACGAGGAGATCGCGCGGGCGGCCGAGGCGCCGACCGAGCCGACGCCCGCCACGAAGAAGCAGCCGAAGCGCCGTCCCCTGCCGGACCACCTGCCGCGCGAGGAGACGGTTCTCGCGCCGGGCGAGCGCTGCGCGGACTGCGGCGGCCGTCTCAAGCGGCTCGGCGAGGATGTGACGGAGGAGCTGGAGTACATCCCCGGCCGCTTCGTGGTGAAGCGCATCGTCCGTCCGCGCCTGGCCTGCGGCGGCTGCGAGAAGTTCCACCAGGCGCCGCTGCCGCCGCGACCGATCGAGCGCGGCCGACCGGGCCCCGGCCTTCTGGCGCATGTGCTGGTCTCGAAGTATTGCGATCACCTGCCGCTCTACCGCCAGTCCCGCATCTTCGCCCGCGACGGCGTCGAGCTCGACCGCTCGACGCTCGCCGGCTGGGTCGGCAAGGCGACGGCGCTGCTGGAGCCCCTGGCCGATGCGATCGGGCGCCATGTGCTGGAAGGACAAGCCCTGTTCGCCGACGACACCCCGGTCAAGCTGCTGGCGCCGGGAACCGGCAAAACGGCGACCGGCCGGGCCTGGACCTACGTGCGGGACGAGCGGCCCTGGGCTGGCGAGGCGCCGCCGGCGGCCTGGTACCGCTTCTCGGCCGACCGCAAGGCGGCGCATCCGAAGGCGCATCTTGAAGGCTTCGCCGGCTGGATGCACTCGGACGGCTATGCCGGGTTCGGTGCGCTGGCGCGCGCCGGGCCGGTCCGCGAGGTGGCCTGTCTGGCGCATGTGCGACGCAAGTTCTTCGACGTCCATGCCGCCCAGGGCTCGGCGATCGCCGCCGAGGCGCTGGAACGGATCGCCGCCCTCTACGCTATCGAGAAGGAGGCCCGCGGGCAGCCGCCCGAGAACCGCGCGGCCATCCGCCAGGCCAAGGCCGCGCCGTGCCTCGACGAGCTGGAGCGGTGGCTGCAATCGCAGCTGCCCAGAATCTCCGCCAAGACCCCGCTGGCAGCGGCGATCCGTCATGCCCTGACCCGGATGAAGCGCCTTCGACCCTATCTCGAGCACGGCTTCCTCGAGATCGACAACAACCCCGCCGAACGCGCAATGAGGCCGATCGCGCTCGGCCGCAAGAACTATCTCTTCATGGGCTCGGCCAGCGGCGGCAGGGCCGCCGCCATCGCCTACACCCTGATCGAGACCGCCAGGCTCAACGATGTCGATCCGCAGGCCTGGCTTGCTCAGGTCCTCGAACGCATCCCCGACTACAGGATCAACCGCATCGACGATCTGCTGCCGTGGAACACCGCGCCCGCAGAAGATCGGGAAGCCGCCGACTGACCACGCAGGGGCGGTCACGCCGGACGCTTACGTTTTTCTTTGTGAGCTTCACCGGACGGATGAGGTTCTCGACAGGGTTGGTGTCCATCTCGATACGTCCGTCATGGAGGAACCGGCACAGGCCATCCCAGCGCTTGAGGGCGTAGCGGATGTGCCTGGCGAGTTCGGACGCGCTGGACAGACGGTCGAGCCGGGCCTCGAGCCAGGGCCGCATGGCCTCGACGATCGGCGCCGACAACTCCTGCCGCGCCTTCAGCCGCAGCTCTGGCGGGTGACCGCGCACCATGGTCTCGATCCGGTAGAGCGCCGCGATCCGTGCGAGGATTTCCTCGCACAGGGGCGACTCCGTGGCGCGCTGGAAGTCGACGAAGCGTCTCCGCCAGTGGGTCCAGCAGTAGGCGAGCACCCATGGGCTGACCGTCTGCTTCGGATCGCCGAGCGCATCGTACACCCTGTAGCCGTCCACATGCAGCGGGCCGCCGCCGGTGTAGCCCCGCATCAACTCCAGAGCGACCTTCGCACTTCGATGGCGCGAGTGGTGGAACACCACGATCGGCGGGTCGACCCCGCCATAGCCGCGCTGATCGCGGGCGATCGCCCACAGATAGTCGAGGCGCGTCTTGCCGGTCCCCGGCGCCATCACCGGCACCGTGGTCTCGTCCATGAACAGACCGTCCGACGCCTTGAGGTGCTCGATCATCCGGTCGATCACCGGGGCCAGCACCTGCATCCCGCGCCCCGCCCAGTTCCCCAGCATGGTGCGGTCGAGGTCGATCCCCTCGCGCCGGTATGCCTCGCTCTGACGGTAGAACGGTTAGCGAGTCGCGCGGGGGAATCTCACCCCCACGCGCTCCCAGAACCGTACGTGAACCTCTCAGCTCATACGGCTCCCAGCGTCCGGCCCTGCCCGTGCACAAGGGTCCAATGGGCGAACCGCCACGGCTCCGCTTTCGCGATTCTGGCAAGCCAGAGACGAGCCTGACGCGGTCGTTGTCGGAAGCGTTTGAACTTCCGCATTGCCCATCGCTGCAAGTGGGCGTCTATCAGACGAAGGGTCGGATAGAGCGCCGACTTGTAGAATGCGCCGAAGTAGCATCCACCCCCGCGCGGCACCGGCCCTGTCGCGAAAGTAAAAACGGGCACTTGCTGGCGCAGTTCGAAGATGTGATTCGTCGGGCGGTCGGGGCAGTCGAGGCCGGCTTGGCAATGGCGTGCTCAGGCACCCGTAAAGTAGCGTGGCCCGAACCATGATCGGCTTCTGTCACTGATGGCGCGGGGTTCCCGCGACCTCGTTCAAGAGATTGAGATTTGCCGTGGTTCCTCCCCGACCCGAGTGAAGCGAAGCGGTCAGAGGAGTGAGGTGGCGTCGCAAAATCGGACAGGTCGTCAAGGTGTATTCCGCCGTGTGACGGAGGAATGCGGATGAGCAAGCGACGCAGGTTTTCGGGGGAGCTGAAGGCGAAGATAGCCTTGGAGGCGCTACGGGGTGATCGGACGCTTCAGGAGATTGCCTCGAAGCACCAGGTGCATCCGAACCAGGTGGGTGTGTGGAAGCGCCAGGCGATGGAGGGTCTGGGGGAGGTCTTTTCCGGTGGAGGTGAGCGCCGGGCGCGGGATCACGAGAGCGAGGTCCGGGCTCTTCACGCCAAGATCGGGGAGTTGATCGTAGAGCGTGATTTTTTGTCACGCGGGTCCGGTCGCTGAGCCGGTCCGGGAGACGGGCGATGGTTGTGCGGGGCCACCCGTCGTTGAGCCTGACCCGGCAATGCCGTCTGCTGTCGATCGGGCGCTCGTCGCTCTATGACCGGCCGAAGGGGGAGAGCGCGGAGACGCTGGCTCTGATGCGCCGGATCGACGCGCTGTTCCTCAAGTATCCGTTCTACGGCGCCCGCCAGATGGTTCGGCATCTGCGCCGCGAGGGGGTGCGGATCGGGCGGCGGCGGGCCGCTCGCCTGATGCGCCTGCTTGGTCTTCAGGCGGTCTATCGGGCGCCGCGGACCAGTGCGCCGCACCTCGGGCACCGGGTTTATCCATATCTGCTGCGGGGTCTGGCGATCGAGCGGCCGAACCATGTGTGGTGCGCCGACATCACCTACATCCCGGTGCGGCGCGGCTTCCTCTACCTGGTGGCGATCATGGACTGGGCGAGCCGCTGCGTCCTGGCCTGGCGGCTGTCGAACACGCTGGACGCGGGGTTCTGTGTCGAGGCTCTCGACGAAGCCCTGGCGCGCCATGGCACCCCGCAGATCTTCAACACCGACCAGGGCAGCCAGTTCACCGGCTTCGCCTTCACCGCGCGCCTGCGGGAGGCCGGTATCCGCATCTCGATGGACGGCCGCGGCCGGTGCATGGACAACATCTTCATCGAGCGGCTGTGGCGCTCGCTCAAATACGAGGCGGTCTACCTGCACGAGATCGCCGACGGCTTCGCAGCCCGGCGCGTCATCGGCCAGTGGATCGGCTTCTACAACACCGAGAGACCGCACTCGGCACTCGGCGGGCGGACGCCGGCCGAGGCCTACCGGGGCGACACGCCTGTGGATATGATGGACAAGCCGCTTCGCGCCTTGACCACATACCCACAGGCGCAACAGCAGCAGCAGAAAGATCGATCCAAGAGGATTCTGGCGGCACAAACTTCAACCGGAATACACCTTGAAAACGCCGTCAGCCTGTCCGACAAACCGACGCCACCTCACGATATCGGCAAGGACGTTCACTATGTCGCGGTCGACCCCGAAAGTTGTTCGGAACCGGTCCGGTCGTTCGATGCCTTCACGCGGGATCTTGAGGAGATGGCGGCATGGCTGTCGTCCTGCGGGGTGAACAAGGTGGCGATGGAGTCGACCTCGGTGTACTGGATTCCGGTCTACGAGGTTCTGGATCGCGCCGGCTTCGAGGTGATGCTCGTGCCGCCGCGGATGACGAAGCAGATCGCCGGTCGCAAGAGCGATGTGCTTGATTGCCAGTGGATCCGTCAGCTTCTGTCTTACGGGCTTCTGCGAGGTGCCTTCCGTCCCGGCGATGCGGTATGCCCGCTGCGCTCGTATGTGCGCCAGGCGAAGCGGCTGATCGAAGATCGCGCGCGCTGTGTGCTGCACATGCAGAAGGCGCTGACCGAGATGAACGTGCGGCTTGACTCGGTGATCAGCGACATCACCGGCGTGACGGGACAGAGGATCCTGCGGGCGATCGTCGACGGCGAGCGTGATCCACACCGGCTCGCAGAACTTCGGGACGGGCGGATCAAGGCCAGCGGCGACAGGATCACGGCAGCATTGCAGGGCACCTGGCGCGAGGAGCATCTGTTCGCACTGACGCAGGCGATGCAGCGCTTCGACTTTCTCACTGGCCAGATTGAGGTCTGCGAGGCGCAGATCGCGGCGCAGATCGACAGCCTGACGCCGCCGGACGATGGGACGGACGGTCCGGCGAATGCGGCTCCGGACAACACTCCCACGCGCTGCCCGTCGAAGATCCGGAGCGATGCTGCCAAGCGGGCCGCCAGCGAAAAGGCGATGGCCGAGGCCCTGCACAGGATGATGGGCGTCGATCTCACCGCGATCCCTGCGATCGGGGTTACGACCGCACTCACGATCGCGTCGGAGATCGGCCCGGACTTCTCGGCCTTCCCGTCCGCGCAGCACTTCTGTTCCTGGCTCGGGCTGGCGCCGGGAACCCGCATCAGTGGTGGCAAACCCCTGCCGGGCCGCTCGCCCAAGGTGATCAACAAGGCCGCGCAGTCCCTTCGCATGGCGGCCCTGAACGCTCGCAGGAGCCAGACGTTCATCGGCGCCCGGCACCGTGCGCGCCTCGCCCGCAAGGATGCCCCGGTTGCCATCAACGCAACCGCCCGCGAGCTTGCCTGTATTGTTCATCTGTCTCGAATTGACGGCATGTGTCGGCGCATGGCGGTGATTGTCCAGCCTGCGAAAATGCCTCTGCTGGCACCAGAGAAATCACCATTATATACGGCACAAGTTCGCGTCGGAAGCGGTGATGGGCGGCGAGAGCCTGCCGATGGTGGGACGCATCCTGGGCCACACCCAGGCCCAGACCACCGCCCGCTACGCTCACCTCGCCGACGACCCGCTGCGCAAGGCATCCGAGCGCATCGCCTCGTCGCTCAAGGAAGCCATGAAGGGCTGAAGGGTCCCCGACATCCAGGCAGTCGGAAGCAAACTGGCGGGGCAGGTGTTGCCCCGGAGCCCTGTCACGGGCACTCTCTCCCGCAGTGCGCAGGCGGTCGCCGCCTGAGTCCGTCCGGAGACCTCGCATGCCCCTGCCGCCGACCCGGCATGACGCCCTGTTCCGCCTACTTGTCTCCGACCCCGGACGCGCCGCGGCCCTGCTTCGCGACTACCTGCCGCCCGAGGTCCGCGAACGGCTCGATCCCGACCATGCGCCCGAACACATCGAGGGCACCGCCATCGACGGCGACGGCCGGGCGACGCAGGCGGACGCCATCTTCCGGGTGCGGATGAAGGACGGCACCTCGGCCACGGTGTACGCATTATTGGAACATAAGGCACGAGCCGATGCCCGCACGCCGCTTCAGCTGATGCGCTATGTCCTGCGGCTCTGGATGTCGGGCATCGACAGCGGGGAGCTGCCCGCCGGGCGGCTGCCGCTGGTCATCCCCATGGTCTTCTTCAACGGCCGCGAACCGTGGACCGTGCCGCTCTCGATCGCGGAGATGATCGACGCCCCCGAGGGTCTCGGCCATCTCGCCCGCGCCTTCGGAACCTATGCGCTGCACGACCTCTCCCGCATGGACCCGGACGACCTCTCGACAGACGCAGCCGTGCGCAGCGCCCTGCTCGCGCTGGCCCGGGCGTTTGCCGACGACATCACCGAGGCGGAGGCCGATGCGCTGGTGGTGGCGATTTCCGATAGCGAGTTCGGGCGCTACATGCTAATGTACATAGTCGAACAGGTCAGCCTGCCGCCCGAACGCATCGAGGCCGCGCTCAGGCGCACCGGCGCCGACCCCGACGAAGTGGAGGCACTGATGGGAACCGCAGCCCAGGTCTGGTTCGAACAGGGCGAAGCCAGAGGCGAAGCAAGGGGCGAAGCAAGGGGCGAAGCACGCGGCAAGACCGCCGGGATCGCCGAAGGCAAGTCCGAAACGCTTGCCCGACTGCTTGAGCGCCGTTTCGGCCCTCCGCCCGGCGACATCCGGGCGCACATCGCCGGTGCCGACATCGAACAGCTCGACCGCTGGCTTGACGCCGTGCTTGATGCGCCAACTCTCGATGCGGTGTTCCGTTCGAACTCCGAACACTGATCGCTGAGGCCCGGTCCGCTTCGGGAAGCCTGATTCAGGTACTCCCCAACCTGGCCTTCGACACGTTATCCAGGACCTCTCCGATCAGCGTTGCTGCCCGTTCCACATCTTCGCCCGGCATTCCGAAACCCGGACTGGAATAGGACGAGATTGCGGCTCTCGAAGCGCGCGGTGAGTTCGCCCGCCTCGGGGTCTACATCCGCAGCCTGGCCGATGTCCCCATAGTAGCATCCACCCCCGCGCGGCACCGGCCCTGTCGCGAAAGTAAAAACGGGCACTTGCTGGCGCAGTTCGAAGATGTGATTCGTCGGGCGGTCGGGGCAGTCGAGGCCGGCTTGGCAATGGCGTGCTCAGGCACCCGTAAAGTAGCGTGGCCCGAACCATGATCGGCTTCTGTCACTGATGGCGCGGGGTTCCCGCGACCTCGTTCAAGAGATTGAGATTTGCCGTGGTTCCTCCCCGACCCGAGTGAAGCGAAGCGGTCAGAGGAGGGATTTGGATGCCACGCAAGCGCCGACGGTCCGAGAGCCTGCAAGTCGTGAACCGGGATTGTGCCGGGATCGATATCGGCAAGGACGTTCACTATGTCGCGGTCGACCCCGAAAGTTGTTCGGAACCGGTCCGGTCGTTCGATGCCTTCACGCGGGATCTTGAGGAGATGGCGGCATGGCTGTCGTCCTGCGGGGTGAACAAGGTGGCGATGGAGTCGACCTCGGTGTACTGGATTCCGGTCTACGAGGTTCTGGATCGCGCCGGCTTCGAGGTGATGCTCGTGCCGCCGCGGATGACTGAGGTGGCGTCGGTTTGTCGGACAGGCTGACGGCGTTTTCAAGGTGTATTCCGGTTGAAGTTTGTGCCGCCAGAATCCTCTTGGATCGATCTTTCTGCTGCTGCTGTTGCGCCTGTGGGTATGTGGTCAAGGCGCGAAGCGGCTTGTCCATCATATCCACAGGCGTGTCGCCCCGGTAGGCCTCGGCCGGCGTCCGCCCGCCGAGTGCCGAGTGCGGTCTCTCGGTGTTGTAGAAGCCGATCCACTGGCCGATGACGCGCCGGGCTGCGAAGCCGTCGGCGATCTCGTGCAGGTAGACCGCCTCGTATTTGAGCGAGCGCCACAGCCGCTCGATGAAGATGTTGTCCATGCACCGGCCGCGGCCGTCCATCGAGATGCGGATACCGGCCTCCCGCAGGCGCGCGGTGAAGGCGAAGCCGGTGAACTGGCTGCCCTGGTCGGTGTTGAAGATCTGCGGGGTGCCATGGCGCGCCAGGGCTTCGTCGAGAGCCTCGACACAGAACCCCGCGTCCAGCGTGTTCGACAGCCGCCAGGCCAGGACGCAGCGGCTCGCCCAGTCCATGATCGCCACCAGGTAGAGGAAGCCGCGCCGCACCGGGATGTAGGTGATGTCGGCGCACCACACATGGTTCGGCCGCTCGATCGCCAGACCCCGCAGCAGATATGGATAAACCCGGTGCCCGAGGTGCGGCGCACTGGTCCGCGGCGCCCGATAGACCGCCTGAAGACCAAGCAGGCGCATCAGGCGAGCGGCCCGCCGCCGCCCGATCCGCACCCCCTCGCGGCGCAGATGCCGAACCATCTGGCGGGCGCCGTAGAACGGATACTTGAGGAACAGCGCGTCGATCCGGCGCATCAGAGCCAGCGTCTCCGCGCTCTCCCCCTTCGGCCGGTCATAGAGCGACGAGCGCCCGATCGACAGCAGACGGCATTGCCGGGTCAGGCTCAACGACGGGTGGCCCCGCACAACCATCGCCCGTCTCCCGGACCGGCTCAGCGACCGGACCCGCGTGACAAAAAATCACGCTCTACGATCAACTCCCCGATCTTGGCGTGAAGAGCCCGGACCTCGCTCTCGTGATCCCGCGCCCGGCGCTCACCTCCACCGGAAAAGACCTCCCCCAGACCCTCCATCGCCTGGCGCTTCCACACACCCACCTGGTTCGGATGCACCTGGTGCTTCGAGGCAATCTCCTGAAGCGTCCGATCACCCCGTAGCGCCTCCAAGGCTATCTTCGCCTTCAGCTCCCCCGAAAACCTGCGTCGCTTGCTCATCCGCATTCCTCCGTCACACGGCGGAATACACCTTGACGACCTGTCCGATTTTGCGACGCCACCTCAGACGAAGCAGATCGCCGGTCGCAAGAGCGATGTGCTTGATTGCCAGTGGATCCGTCAGCTTCTGTCTTACGGGCTTCTGCGAGGTGCCTTCCGTCCCGGCGATGCGGTATGCCCGCTGCGCTCGTATGTGCGCCAGGCGAAGCGGCTGATCGAAGATCGCGCGCGCTGTGTGCTGCACATGCAGAAGGCGCTGACCGAGATGAACGTGCGGCTTGACTCGGTGATCAGCGACATCACCGGCGTGACGGGACAGAGGATCCTGCGGGCGATCGTCGACGGCGAGCGTGATCCACACCGGCTCGCAGAACTTCGGGACGGGCGGATCAAGGCCAGCGGCGACAGGATCACGGCAGCATTGCAGGGCACCTGGCGCGAGGAGCATCTGTTCGCACTGACGCAGGCGATGCAGCGCTTCGACTTTCTCACTGGCCAGATTGAGGTCTGCGAGGCGCAGATCGCGGCGCAGATCGACAGCCTGACGCCGCCGGACGATGGGACGGACGGTCCGGCGAATGCGGCTCCGGACAACACTCCCACGCGCTGCCCGTCGAAGATCCGGAGCGATGCTGCCAAGCGGGCCGCCAGCGAAAAGGCGATGGCCGAGGCCCTGCACAGGATGATGGGCGTCGATCTCACCGCGATCCCTGCGATCGGGGTTACGACCGCACTCACGATCGCGTCGGAGATCGGCCCGGACTTCTCGGCCTTCCCGTCCGCGCAGCACTTCTGTTCCTGGCTCGGGCTGGCGCCGGGAACCCGCATCAGTGGTGGCAAACCCCTGCCGGGCCGCTCGCCCAAGGTGATCAACAAGGCCGCGCAGTCCCTTCGCATGGCGGCCCTGAACGCTCGCAGGAGCCAGACGTTCATCGGCGCCCGGCACCGTGCGCGCCTCGCCCGCAAGGATGCCCCGGTTGCCATCAACGCAACCGCCCGCGAGCTTGCCTGCCTGGTCTACACGCTGGTCACCCGCGGCGAGGAATATGTGGAGCGCGGGATGGAGACCTATGAGCAGCGCCGGGTGAACCGGACGGTCTCAAACCTCGGCCGCCGCGCCAGACAACTCGGCTACCAACTGGTCAAGGTTGTCGAAACCCCGGATGTGAAAATTGGGGCGGAAGCAATGGCGTAGGTTTTTTTTACTCAAGAGCCTGGCCGATGTCCCCATAGTAGCATCCACCCCCGCGCGGCACCGGCCCTGTCGCGAAAGTAAAAACGGGCACTTGCTGGCGCAGTTCGAAGATGTGATTCGTCGGGCGGTCGGGGCAGTCGAGGCCGGCTTGGCAATGGCGTGCTCAGGCACCCGTAAAGTAGCGTGGCCCGAACCATGATCGGCTTCTGTCACTGATGGCGCGGGGTTCCCGCGACCTCGTTCAAGAGATTGAGATTTGCCGTGGTTCCTCCCCGACCCGAGTGAAGCGAAGCGGTCAGAGGAGGGATTTGGATGCCACGCAAGCGCCGACGGTCCGAGAGCCTGCAAGTCGTGAACCGGGATTGTGCCGGGATCGATATCGGCAAGGACGTTCACTATGTCGCGGTCGACCCCGAAAGTTGTTCGGAACCGGTCCGGTCGTTCGATGCCTTCACGCGGGATCTTGAGGAGATGGCGGCATGGCTGTCGTCCTGCGGGGTGAACAAGGTGGCGATGGAGTCGACCTCGGTGTACTGGATTCCGGTCTACGAGGTTCTGGATCGCGCCGGCTTCGAGGTGATGCTCGTGCCGCCGCGGATGACGAAGCAGATCGCCGGTCGCAAGAGCGATGTGCTTGATTGCCAGTGGATCCGTCTGAGGTGGCGTCGGTTTGTCGGACAGGCTGACGGCGTTTTCAAGGTGTATTCCGGTTGAAGTTTGTGCCGCCAGAATCCTCTTGGATCGATCTTTCTGCTGCTGCTGTTGCGCCTGTGGGTATGTGGTCAAGGCGCGAAGCGGCTTGTCCATCATATCCACAGGCGTGTCGCCCCGGTAGGCCTCGGCCGGCGTCCGCCCGCCGAGTGCCGAGTGCGGTCTCTCGGTGTTGTAGAAGCCGATCCACTGGCCGATGACGCGCCGGGCTGCGAAGCCGTCGGCGATCTCGTGCAGGTAGACCGCCTCGTATTTGAGCGAGCGCCACAGCCGCTCGATGAAGATGTTGTCCATGCACCGGCCGCGGCCGTCCATCGAGATGCGGATACCGGCCTCCCGCAGGCGCGCGGTGAAGGCGAAGCCGGTGAACTGGCTGCCCTGGTCGGTGTTGAAGATCTGCGGGGTGCCATGGCGCGCCAGGGCTTCGTCGAGAGCCTCGACACAGAACCCCGCGTCCAGCGTGTTCGACAGCCGCCAGGCCAGGACGCAGCGGCTCGCCCAGTCCATGATCGCCACCAGGTAGAGGAAGCCGCGCCGCACCGGGATGTAGGTGATGTCGGCGCACCACACATGGTTCGGCCGCTCGATCGCCAGACCCCGCAGCAGATATGGATAAACCCGGTGCCCGAGGTGCGGCGCACTGGTCCGCGGCGCCCGATAGACCGCCTGAAGACCAAGCAGGCGCATCAGGCGAGCGGCCCGCCGCCGCCCGATCCGCACCCCCTCGCGGCGCAGATGCCGAACCATCTGGCGGGCGCCGTAGAACGGATACTTGAGGAACAGCGCGTCGATCCGGCGCATCAGAGCCAGCGTCTCCGCGCTCTCCCCCTTCGGCCGGTCATAGAGCGACGAGCGCCCGATCGACAGCAGACGGCATTGCCGGGTCAGGCTCAACGACGGGTGGCCCCGCACAACCATCGCCCGTCTCCCGGACCGGCTCAGCGACCGGACCCGCGTGACAAAAAATCACGCTCTACGATCAACTCCCCGATCTTGGCGTGAAGAGCCCGGACCTCGCTCTCGTGATCCCGCGCCCGGCGCTCACCTCCACCGGAAAAGACCTCCCCCAGACCCTCCATCGCCTGGCGCTTCCACACACCCACCTGGTTCGGATGCACCTGGTGCTTCGAGGCAATCTCCTGAAGCGTCCGATCACCCCGTAGCGCCTCCAAGGCTATCTTCGCCTTCAGCTCCCCCGAAAACCTGCGTCGCTTGCTCATCCGCATTCCTCCGTCACACGGCGGAATACACCTTGACGACCTGTCCGATTTTGCGACGCCACCTCAGACGAAGCAGATCGCCGGTCGCAAGAGCGATGTGCTTGATTGCCAGTGGATCCGTCAGCTTCTGTCTTACGGGCTTCTGCGAGGTGCCTTCCGTCCCGGCGATGCGGTATGCCCGCTGCGCTCGTATGTGCGCCAGGCGAAGCGGCTGATCGAAGATCGCGCGCGCTGTGTGCTGCACATGCAGAAGGCGCTGACCGAGATGAACGTGCGGCTTGACTCGGTGATCAGCGACATCACCGGCGTGACGGGACAGAGGATCCTGCGGGCGATCGTCGACGGCGAGCGTGATCCACACCGGCTCGCAGAACTTCGGGACGGGCGGATCAAGGCCAGCGGCGACAGGATCACGGCAGCATTGCAGGGCACCTGGCGCGAGGAGCATCTGTTCGCACTGACGCAGGCGATGCAGCGCTTCGACTTTCTCACTGGCCAGATTGAGGTCTGCGAGGCGCAGATCGCGGCGCAGATCGACAGCCTGACGCCGCCGGACGATGGGACGGACGGTCCGGCGAATGCGGCTCCGGACAACACTCCCACGCGCTGCCCGTCGAAGATCCGGAGCGATGCTGCCAAGCGGGCCGCCAGCGAAAAGGCGATGGCCGAGGCCCTGCACAGGATGATGGGCGTCGATCTCACCGCGATCCCTGCGATCGGGGTTACGACCGCACTCACGATCGCGTCGGAGATCGGCCCGGACTTCTCGGCCTTCCCGTCCGCGCAGCACTTCTGTTCCTGGCTCGGGCTGGCGCCGGGAACCCGCATCAGTGGTGGCAAACCCCTGCCGGGCCGCTCGCCCAAGGTGATCAACAAGGCCGCGCAGTCCCTTCGCATGGCGGCCCTGAACGCTCGCAGGAGCCAGACGTTCATCGGCGCCCGGCACCGTGCGCGCCTCGCCCGCAAGGATGCCCCGGTTGCCATCAACGCAACCGCCCGCGAGCTTGCCTGCCTGGTCTACACGCTGGTCACCCTGAGGTGGCGTCGGTTTGTCGGACAGGCTGACGGCGTTTTCAAGGTGTATTCCGGTTGAAGTTTGTGCCGCCAGAATCCTCTTGGATCGATCTTTCTGCTGCTGCTGTTGCGCCTGTGGGTATGTGGTCAAGGCGCGAAGCGGCTTGTCCATCATATCCACAGGCGTGTCGCCCCGGTAGGCCTCGGCCGGCGTCCGCCCGCCGAGTGCCGAGTGCGGTCTCTCGGTGTTGTAGAAGCCGATCCACTGGCCGATGACGCGCCGGGCTGCGAAGCCGTCGGCGATCTCGTGCAGGTAGACCGCCTCGTATTTGAGCGAGCGCCACAGCCGCTCGATGAAGATGTTGTCCATGCACCGGCCGCGGCCGTCCATCGAGATGCGGATACCGGCCTCCCGCAGGCGCGCGGTGAAGGCGAAGCCGGTGAACTGGCTGCCCTGGTCGGTGTTGAAGATCTGCGGGGTGCCATGGCGCGCCAGGGCTTCGTCGAGAGCCTCGACACAGAACCCCGCGTCCAGCGTGTTCGACAGCCGCCAGGCCAGGACGCAGCGGCTCGCCCAGTCCATGATCGCCACCAGGTAGAGGAAGCCGCGCCGCACCGGGATGTAGGTGATGTCGGCGCACCACACATGGTTCGGCCGCTCGATCGCCAGACCCCGCAGCAGATATGGATAAACCCGGTGCCCGAGGTGCGGCGCACTGGTCCGCGGCGCCCGATAGACCGCCTGAAGACCAAGCAGGCGCATCAGGCGAGCGGCCCGCCGCCGCCCGATCCGCACCCCCTCGCGGCGCAGATGCCGAACCATCTGGCGGGCGCCGTAGAACGGATACTTGAGGAACAGCGCGTCGATCCGGCGCATCAGAGCCAGCGTCTCCGCGCTCTCCCCCTTCGGCCGGTCATAGAGCGACGAGCGCCCGATCGACAGCAGACGGCATTGCCGGGTCAGGCTCAACGACGGGTGGCCCCGCACAACCATCGCCCGTCTCCCGGACCGGCTCAGCGACCGGACCCGCGTGACAAAAAATCACGCTCTACGATCAACTCCCCGATCTTGGCGTGAAGAGCCCGGACCTCGCTCTCGTGATCCCGCGCCCGGCGCTCACCTCCACCGGAAAAGACCTCCCCCAGACCCTCCATCGCCTGGCGCTTCCACACACCCACCTGGTTCGGATGCACCTGGTGCTTCGAGGCAATCTCCTGAAGCGTCCGATCACCCCGTAGCGCCTCCAAGGCTATCTTCGCCTTCAGCTCCCCCGAAAACCTGCGTCGCTTGCTCATCCGCATTCCTCCGTCACACGGCGGAATACACCTTGACGACCTGTCCGATTTTGCGACGCCACCTCAGTTCCACGGCAGCAGATCGTCGATGCGGTTGATCCTGTAGTCGGGGATGCGTTCGAGGACCTGAGCAAGCCAGGCCTGCGGATCGACATCGTTGAGCCTGGCGGTCTCGATCAGGGTGTAGGCGATGGCGGCGGCCCTGCCGCCGCTGGCCGAGCCCATGAAGAGATAGTTCTTGCGGCCGAGCGCGATCGGCCTCATTGCGCGTTCGGCGGGGTTGTTGTCGATCTCGAGGAAGCCGTGCTCGAGATAGGGTCGAAGGCGCTTCATCCGGGTCAGGGCATGACGGATCGCCGCTGCCAGCGGGGTCTTGGCGGAGATTCTGGGCAGCTGCGATTGCAGCCACCGCTCCAGCTCGTCGAGGCACGGCGCGGCCTTGGCCTGGCGGATGGCCGCGCGGTTCTCGGGCGGCTGCCCGCGGGCCTCCTTCTCGATAGCGTAGAGGGCGGCGATCCGTTCCAGCGCCTCGGCGGCGATCGCCGAGCCCTGGGCGGCATGGACGTCGAAGAACTTGCGTCGCACATGCGCCAGACAGGCCACCTCGCGGACCGGCCCGGCGCGCGCCAGCGCACCGAACCCGGCATAGCCGTCCGAGTGCATCCAGCCGGCGAAGCCTTCAAGATGCGCCTTCGGATGCGCCGCCTTGCGGTCGGCCGAGAAGCGGTACCAGGCCGCCGGCGGCGCCTCGCCAGCCCAGGGCCGCTCGTCCCGCACGTAGGTCCAGGCCCGGCCGGTCGCCGTTTTGCCGGTTCCCGGCGCCAGCAGCTTGACCGGGGTGTCGTCGGCGAACAGGGCTTGTCCTTCCAGCACATGGCGCCCGATCGCATCGGCCAGGGGCTCCAGCAGCGCCGTCGCCTTGCCGACCCAGCCGGCGAGCGTCGAGCGGTCGAGCTCGACGCCGTCGCGGGCGAAGATGCGGGACTGGCGGTAGAGCGGCAAGCGAGTCGCGCGGGGGAATCTCACCCCCACGCGCTCCCAGAACCGTAAGCGTCTGGCGTGACCGCCCTTGTGGCGAGACGGCTTGGAGCCGCAGTCTGTGGTGAGGTTCCAGAGGTCGATAGTGTCCATTATCGGCCAATGGACACTATCTTAGGGGGCTGCGGTGCCACGTCGGGTACGCCGGTTCTGGTCGGACGACGAGAAGCGCCGGATCGTGGCGCAGAGCTACGCTCCCGGTGTCTCGGTGTCGGTTGTGGCGCGCCGCTATGACGTCAACGCCAACCTGATCTTCACCTGGCGGCGCGATCCCCGTTACAGGCCGGCGGCCGATGCCGGGGAGGCGCCGTCCTTCCTGCCGGTGGAGGTGGTGCCCGATGCGCCGCCGTTGGAGCCGGCCGCGGCATCGGACGGTCGGATCGAGATCGCGTTGTCGAACGGCCACCGGGTGAGCGCGTTCGGGTCGTTCGACGCGGACGCGCTGTGCCGGGTGGTGCGGGCGCTTGGCGGATGATCCCGGTTCCCTCCTCGACCCGGGTATGGCTGGCCTGCGGCGTGACCGACATGCGCAAGGGGTTCCCCGGTCTCGCGGCGCAGGCGGAGCGGGTATTGAAGGCGGATCCGCATTGCGGCCATCTCTTCATCTACCGCGGCCGCCGGGGCGACCTGATCAAGATGATCTGGTGGGACGGCCAGGGTGCGTGCCTGTTCTCGAAGCGTCTGGAGCGCGGCCGCTTCGTGTGGCCGTCGGCATCGGAAGGGAAGGTGTCGGTGACGCCGGCGCAGCTGTCGATGCTGCTTGAGGGGATCGACTGGCGGGCGCCGGTTCGCACCTGGAGACCGCTGGCCGCGGGCTGATTCACCGTTTATAAACAATGGGTTGACTGTCATTCGGGCTTCCCTTTGTCGGCCCCTTCGGGTAGGATGCGGCCATGCTCGAAGCGGCCCATTCCCTGCCCGACGACATCGCCGCGTTGAAGGCGATGGTGCTGGCCTCGCGGGCCGAACTGGCGGCACGGGACGCCGAGCTGCGCAACCGCGATCTGTTGATCGAGAAGCTCAGGCACCAGCTTGCGGGTCTGCGGCGGCAGCGCTTCGGCGTCACCTCGGAGGCCCTCGACCAGCTTGATCTCGGGCTGGAGGACGAGGAGATCGCGCGGGCGGCCGAGGCGCCGACCGAGCCGACGCCCGCCACGAAGAAGCAGCCGAAGCGCCGTCCCCTGCCGGACCACCTGCCGCGCGAGGAGACGGTTCTCGCGCCGGGCGAGCGCTGCGCGGACTGCGGCGGCCGTCTCAAGCGGCTCGGCGAGGATGTGACGGAGGAGCTGGAGTACATCCCCGGCCGCTTCGTGGTGAAGCGCATCGTCCGTCCGCGCCTGGCCTGCGGCGGCTGCGAGAAGTTCCACCAGGCGCCGCTGCCGCCGCGACCGATCGAGCGCGGCCGACCGGGCCCCGGCCTTCTGGCGCATGTGCTGGTCTCGAAGTATTGCGATCACCGTGTGTCCTGAAGCACCGCCATGAAAGGAGGTGCGCAACTGCAAGAGAGATGAGGGTAGGCCCCTCGGGGTCGACGATCAGGCGTCGGTCTCAAACCACCACGAGCTGCTGTCGTAAAGAGCGATGGTGGTGAGCGTCGTGGAAACGGCGGGACGACGATCTCGTCAGGTGAGGTCCGGGGAGACGAGCGAAAGCGAACCGCCGATGAACTGCCGAAAGCGTATGGTCGATGTCAGAACCGGGGGTGGTGGTCACTCCGGGACAAGCATGGGCGGAGTCCTGGAGTCCGGCCCACGCGGCATCCGGCTCGAAGGCGGCGTGAACCCGGAACAGGCTTTCTTGCGGAACAGGAGAACCTGTCGTCCCGATGCCAAGGGAGACGGCCAACCGGGCAGCCCCCGGAAGGCTCAGAGTACCGATGCGGGGCACAGGGGCAGAACAGCCCGTAGTAGGGATGAAGGCGCTGTAATGGCGCTGGACCGAAGGGGCTGTGGTGTTCAGCCGCTGCCGTCGGCCAACTGGTGACAGGAGGAGCCGGATGACAGGGGCAAAGCCGTTCCCGATAGCAAAGAGGGAAGTCTGGGAAGCCTTCAAGCATGTGAAGGCAAACCGGGGAGCGGCTGGAGTAGATGGGCAGACGGTCGAGAGTCTGGAGGAACGGCTTGGTCCGGAACTCTACAAGCTCTGGAATCGCATGTCCTCAGGCAGCTATATGCCGCCTCCGGTTCGCAGGGTGAACATCCCCAAGGAGGGCGGCGGGAAGCGCCCGTTGGGCATACCGACGGTCACGGACCGCATCGCTCAGGAGGTTGTTCGCCGACATCTGGAGCCCTTGTTGGAACCGATTTTCCATGAGGACTCATACGGATATCGGCCGAAGCGATCCGCCATTGACGCCATCCGGACAGCGCGTCGGCGATGCTGGCGCTACGACTGGGTGCTGGACATGGACATCAAGGGGTTCTTCGACAACATCGACCACGAGTTGCTGCTGAAGGCCGTTCGTCACCATACGGACTGCCGGTGGGTGCTGCTCTATGTCGAGCGCTGGTTGAAGGCTCCCGTGATCGAGGAGGACGGCACCGTTGTCGCACGGGACAGGGGCACGCCACAGGGCGGGGTAATTTCGCCAGTATTGTCCAACCTGTTCCTGCACTATGCGTTCGATCAATGGATGAAAAGGTCGATGCCGCATGTTCCGTTCGAACGGTATGCGGACGATATAATCTGCCATTGTCGAACGGAGGAGGCGGCAAAGACCCTCTGGCGGCGGGTTGCGGACCGATTGGCCGAGTGCGGCCTGGAGGTCCATCCGCAGAAGACCAAGGTGGTCTACTGCAAGGATACCAACCGCAAGGCGGACTACCCGACGGTCGCGTTCGACTTCCTGGGCTACCGTTTCCAGCCAAGGTTCGCGGCGTGGCGCGGCGGGTTGTTCGGGGTCTCGTTCCTTCCGGCTGCCAGCCCGACTGCGCTCAAGGCGTTTCGGCGCCGCGTGCGACAGTGGCGTTTGCAACGGCGTAGCGACAAGGCACTGCTTGACCTTGCCCGCATGTTTCATCGCGAAATTGCAGGGTGGATCGGCTACTTCGGCGCATTCTACAAGTCGGCGCTCTATCCGACCCTTCGTCTGATAGACGCCCACTTGCAGCGATGGGCAATGCGGAAGTTCAAACGCTTCCGACAACGACCGCGTCAGGCTCGTCTCTGGCTTGCCAGAATCGCGAAAGCGGAGCCGTGGCGGTTCGCCCATTGGACCCTTGTGCACGGGCAGGGCCGGACGCTGGGAGCCGTATGAGCTGAGAGGTTCACGTACGGTTCTGGGAGCGCGTGGGGGTGAGATTCCCCCGCGCGACTCGCTTGCCGCTCTACCGCCAGTCCCGCATCTTCGCCCGCGACGGCGTCGAGCTCGACCGCTCGACGCTCGCCGGCTGGGTCGGCAAGGCGACGGCGCTGCTGGAGCCCCTGGCCGATGCGATCGGGCGCCATGTGCTGGAAGGACAAGCCCTGTTCGCCGACGACACCCCGGTCAAGCTGCTGGCGCCGGGAACCGGCAAAACGGCGACCGGCCGGGCCTGGACCTACGTGCGGGACGAGCGGCCCTGGGCTGGCGAGGCGCCGCCGGCGGCCTGGTACCGCTTCTCGGCCGACCGCAAGGCGGCGCATCCGAAGGCGCATCTTGAAGGCTTCGCCGGCTGGATGCACTCGGACGGCTATGCCGGGTTCGGTGCGCTGGCGCGCGCCGGGCCGGTCCGCGAGGTGGCCTGTCTGGCGCATGTGCGACGCAAGTTCTTCGACGTCCATGCCGCCCAGGGCTCGGCGATCGCCGCCGAGGCGCTGGAACGGATCGCCGCCCTCTACGCTATCGAGAAGGAGGCCCGCGGGCAGCCGCCCGAGAACCGCGCGGCCATCCGCCAGGCCAAGGCCGCGCCGTGCCTCGACGAGCTGGAGCGGTGGCTGCAATCGCAGCTGCCCAGAATCTCCGCCAAGACCCCGCTGGCAGCGGCGATCCGTCATGCCCTGACCCGGATGAAGCGCCTTCGACCCTATCTCGAGCACGGCTTCCTCGAGATCGACAACAACCCCGCCGAACGCGCAATGAGGCCGATCGCGCTCGGCCGCAAGAACTATCTCTTCATGGGCTCGGCCAGCGGCGGCAGGGCCGCCGCCATCGCCTACACCCTGATCGAGACCGCCAGGCTCAACGATGTCGATCCGCAGGCCTGGCTTGCTCAGGTCCTCGAACGCATCCCCGACTACAGGATCAACCGCATCGACGATCTGCTGCCGTGGAACACCGCGCCCGCAGAAGATCGGGAAGCCGCCGACTGACCACGCAGGGGCGGTCACGCCGGACGCTTACATTGCGGCCATCTCTTCATCTACCGCGGCCGCCGGGGCGACCTGATCAAGATGATCTGGTGGGACGGCCAGGGTGCGTGCCTGTTCTCGAAGCGTCTGGAGCGCGGCCGCTTCGTGTGGCCGTCGGCATCGGAAGGGAAGGTGTCGGTGACGCCGGCGCAGCTGTCGATGCTGCTTGAGGGGATCGACTGGCGGGCGCCGGTTCGCACCTGGAGACCGCTGGCCGCGGGCTGATTCACCGTTTATAAACAATGGGTTGACTGTCATTCGGGCTTCCCTTTGTCGGCCCCTTCGGGTAGGATGCGGCCATGCTCGAAGCGGCCCATTCCCTGCCCGACGACATCGCCGCGTTGAAGGCGATGGTGCTGGCCTCGCGGGCCGAACTGGCGGCACGGGACGCCGAGCTGCGCAACCGCGATCTGTTGATCGAGAAGCTCAGGCACCAGCTTGCGGGTCTGCGGCGGCAGCGCTTCGGCGTCACCTCGGAGGCCCTCGACCAGCTTGAGCTCGGGCTGGAGGACGAGGAGATCGCGCGGGCGGCCGAGGCGCCGACCGAGCCGACGCCCGCCACGAAGAAGCAGCCGAAGCGCCGTCCCCTGCCGGACCACCTGCCGCGCGAGGAGACGGTTCTCGCGCCGGGCGAGCGCTGCGCGGACTGCGGCGGCCGTCTCAAGCGGCTCGGCGAGGATGTGACGGAGGAGCTGGAGTACATCCCCGGCCGCTTCGTGGTGAAGCGCATCGTCCGTCCGCGCCTGGCCTGCGGCGGCTGCGAGAAGTTCCACCAGGCGCCGCTGCCGCCGCGACCGATCGAGCGCGGCCGACCGGGCCCCGGCCTTCTGGCGCATGTGCTGGTCTCGAAGTATTGCGATCACCGTGTGTCCTGAAGCACCGCCATGAAAGGAGGTGCGCAACTGCAAGAGAGATGAGGGTAGGCCCCTCGGGGTCGACGATCAGGCGTCGGTCTCAAACCACCACGAGCTGCTGTCGTAAAGAGCGATGGTGGTGAGCGTCGTGGAAACGGCGGGACGACGATCTCGTCAGGTGAGGTCCGGGGAGACGAGCGAAAGCGAACCGCCGATGAACTGCCGAAAGCGTATGGTCGATGTCAGAACCGGGGGTGGTGGTCACTCCGGGACAAGCATGGGCGGAGTCCTGGAGTCCGGCCCACGCGGCATCCGGCTCGAAGGCGGCGTGAACCCGGAACAGGCTTTCTTGCGGAACAGGAGAACCTGTCGTCCCGATGCCAAGGGAGACGGCCAACCGGGCAGCCCCCGGAAGGCTCAGAGTACCGATGCGGGGCACAGGGGCAGAACAGCCCGTAGTAGGGATGAAGGCGCTGTAATGGCGCTGGACCGAAGGGGCTGTGGTGTTCAGCCGCTGCCGTCGGCCAACTGGTGACAGGAGGAGCCGGATGACAGGGGCAAAGCCGTTCCCGATAGCAAAGAGGGAAGTCTGGGAAGCCTTCAAGCATGTGAAGGCAAACCGGGGAGCGGCTGGAGTAGATGGGCAGACGGTCGAGAGTCTGGAGGAACGGCTTGGTCCGGAACTCTACAAGCTCTGGAATCGCATGTCCTCAGGCAGCTATATGCCGCCTCCGGTTCGCAGGGTGAACATCCCCAAGGAGGGCGGCGGGAAGCGCCCGTTGGGCATACCGACGGTCACGGACCGCATCGCTCAGGAGGTTGTTCGCCGACATCTGGAGCCCTTGTTGGAACCGATTTTCCATGAGGACTCATACGGATATCGGCCGAAGCGATCCGCCATTGACGCCATCCGGACAGCGCGTCGGCGATGCTGGCGCTACGACTGGGTGCTGGACATGGACATCAAGGGGTTCTTCGACAACATCGACCACGAGTTGCTGCTGAAGGCCGTTCGTCACCATACGGACTGCCGGTGGGTGCTGCTCTATGTCGAGCGCTGGTTGAAGGCTCCCGTGATCGAGGAGGACGGCACCGTTGTCGCACGGGACAGGGGCACGCCACAGGGCGGGGTAATTTCGCCAGTATTGTCCAACCTGTTCCTGCACTATGCGTTCGATCAATGGATGAAAAGGTCGATGCCGCATGTTCCGTTCGAACGGTATGCGGACGATATAATCTGCCATTGTCGAACGGAGGAGGCGGCAAAGACCCTCTGGCGGCGGGTTGCGGACCGATTGGCCGAGTGCGGCCTGGAGGTCCATCCGCAGAAGACCAAGGTGGTCTACTGCAAGGATACCAACCGCAAGGCGGACTACCCGACGGTCGCGTTCGACTTCCTGGGCTACCGTTTCCAGCCAAGGTTCGCGGCGTGGCGCGGCGGGTTGTTCGGGGTCTCGTTCCTTCCGGCTGCCAGCCCGACTGCGCTCAAGGCGTTTCGGCGCCGCGTGCGACAGTGGCGTTTGCAACGGCGTAGCGACAAGGCACTGCTTGACCTTGCCCGCATGTTTCATCGCGAAATTGCAGGGTGGATCGGCTACTTCGGCGCATTCTACAAGTCGGCGCTCTATCCGACCCTTCGTCTGATAGACGCCCACTTGCAGCGATGGGCAATGCGGAAGTTCAAACGCTTCCGACAACGACCGCGTCAGGCTCGTCTCTGGCTTGCCAGAATCGCGAAAGCGGAGCCGTGGCGGTTCGCCCATTGGACCCTTGTGCACGGGCAGGGCCGGACGCTGGGAGCCGTATGAGCTGAGAGGTTCACGTACGGTTCTGGGAGCGCGTGGGGGTGAGATTCCCCCGCGCGACTCGCTTGCCGCTCTACCGCCAGTCCCGCATCTTCGCCCGCGACGGCGTCGAGCTCGACCGCTCGACGCTCGCCGGCTGGGTCGGCAAGGCGACGGCGCTGCTGGAGCCCCTGGCCGATGCGATCGGGCGCCATGTGCTGGAAGGACAAGCCCTGTTCGCCGACGACACCCCGGTCAAGCTGCTGGCGCCGGGAACCGGCAAAACGGCGACCGGCCGGGCCTGGACCTACGTGCGGGACGAGCGGCCCTGGGCTGGCGAGGCGCCGCCGGCGGCCTGGTACCGCTTCTCGGCCGACCGCAAGGCGGCGCATCCGAAGGCGCATCTTGAAGGCTTCGCCGGCTGGATGCACTCGGACGGCTATGCCGGGTTCGGTGCGCTGGCGCGCGCCGGGCCGGTCCGCGAGGTGGCCTGTCTGGCGCATGTGCGACGCAAGTTCTTCGACGTCCATGCCGCCCAGGGCTCGGCGATCGCCGCCGAGGCGCTGGAACGGATCGCCGCCCTCTACGCTATCGAGAAGGAGGCCCGCGGGCAGCCGCCCGAGTGAGGTGGCGTCGGTTTGTCGGACAGGCTGACGGCGTTTTCAAGGTGTATTCCGGTTGAAGTTTGTGCCGCCAGAATCCTTTTGGATCGATCTTTTTGCTGCTGCTGTTGCGCCTGTGGGTATGTGGTCAAGGCGCGAAGCGGCTTGTCCATCATATCCACAGGCGTGTCGCCCCGGTAGGCCTCGGCCGGCGTCCGCCCGCCGAGTGCCGAGTGCGGTCTCTCGGTGTTGTAGAAGCCGATCCACTGGCCGATGACGCGCCGGGCTGCGAAGCCGTCGGCGATCTCGTGCAGGTAGACCGCCTCGTATTTGAGCGAGCGCCACAGCCGCTCGATGAAGATGTTGTCCATGCACCGGCCGCGGCCGTCCATCGAGATGCGGATACCGGCCTCCCGCAGGCGCGCGGTGAAGGCGAAGCCGGTGAACTGGCTGCCCTGGTCGGTGTTGAAGATCTGCGGGGTGCCATGGCGCGCCAGGGCTTCGTCGAGAGCCTCGACACAGAACCCCGCGTCCAGCGTGTTCGACAGCCGCCAGGCCAGGACGCAGCGGCTCGCCCAGTCCATGATCGCCACCAGGTAGAGGAAGCCGCGCCGCACCGGGATGTAGGTGATGTCGGCGCACCACACATGGTTCGGCCGCTCGATCGCCAGACCCCGCAGCAGATATGGATAAACCCGGTGCCCGAGGTGCGGCGCACTGGTCCGCGGCGCCCGATAGACCGCCTGAAGACCAAGCAGGCGCATCAGGCGAGCGGCCCGCCGCCGCCCGATCCGCACCCCCTCGCGGCGCAGATGCCGAACCATCTGGCGGGCGCCGTAGAACGGATACTTGAGGAACAGCGCGTCGATCCGGCGCATCAGAGCCAGCGTCTCCGCGCTCTCCCCCTTCGGCCGGTCATAGAGCGACGAGCGCCCGATCGACAGCAGACGGCATTGCCGGGTCAGGCTCAACGACGGGTGGCCCCGCACAACCATCGCCCGTCTCCCGGACCGGCTCAGCGACCGGACCCGCGTGACAAAAAATCACGCTCTACGATCAACTCCCCGATCTTGGCGTGAAGAGCCCGGACCTCGCTCTCGTGATCCCGCGCCCGGCGCTCACCTCCACCGGAAAAGACCTCCCCCAGACCCTCCATCGCCTGGCGCTTCCACACACCCACCTGGTTCGGATGCACCTGGTGCTTCGAGGCAATCTCCTGAAGCGTCCGATCACCCCGTAGCGCCTCCAAGGCTATCTTCGCCTTCAGCTCCCCCGAAAACCTGCGTCGCTTGCTCATCCGCATTCCTCCGTCACACGGCGGAATACACCTTGACGACCTGTCCGATTTTGCGACGCCACCTCAGAGAACCGCGCGGCCATCCGCCAGGCCAAGGCCGCGCCGTGCCTCGACGAGCTGGAGCGGTGGCTGCAATCGCAGCTGCCCAGAATCTCCGCCAAGACCCCGCTGGCAGCGGCGATCCGTCATGCCCTGACCCGGATGAAGCGCCTTCGACCCTATCTCGAGCACGGCTTCCTCGAGATCGACAACAACCCCGCCGAACGCGCAATGAGGCCGATCGCGCTCGGCCGCAAGAACTATCTCTTCATGGGCTCGGCCAGCGGCGGCAGGGCCGCCGCCATCGCCTACACCCTGATCGAGACCGCCAGGCTCAACGATGTCGATCCGCAGGCCTGGCTTGCTCAGGTCCTCGAACGCATCCCCGACTACAGGATCAACCGCATCGACGATCTGCTGCCGTGGAACACCGCGCCCGCAGAAGATCGGGAAGCCGCCGACTGACCACGCAGGGGCGGTCACGCCGGACGCTTACCCAGCTTGCGGGTCTGCGGCGGCAGCGCTTCGGCGTCACCTCGGAGGCCCTCGACCAGCTTGATCTCGGGCTGGAGGACGAGGAGATCGCGCGGGCGGCCGAGGCGCCGACCGAGCCGACGCCCGCCACGAAGAAGCAGCCGAAGCGCCGTCCCCTGCCGGACCACCTGCCGCGCGAGGAGACGGTTCTCGCGCCGGGCGAGCGCTGCGCGGACTGCGGCGGCCGTCTCAAGCGGCTCGGCGAGGATGTGACGGAGGAGCTGGAGTACATCCCCGGCCGCTTCGTGGTGAAGCGCATCGTCCGTCCGCGCCTGGCCTGCGGCGGCTGCGAGAAGTTCCACCAGGCGCCGCTGCCGCCGCGACCGATCGAGCGCGGCCGACCGGGCCCCGGCCTTCTGGCGCATGTGCTGGTCTCGAAGTATTGCGATCACCTGCCGCTCTACCGCCAGTCCCGCATCTTCGCCCGCGACGGCGTCGAGCTCGACCGCTCGACGCTCGCCGGCTGGGTCGGCAAGGCGACGGCGCTGCTGGAGCCCCTGGCCGATGCGATCGGGCGCCATGTGCTGGAAGGACAAGCCCTGTTCGCCGACGACACCCCGGTCAAGCTGCTGGCGCCGGGAACCGGCAAAACGGCGACCGGCCGGGCCTGGACCTACGTGCGGGACGAGCGGCCCTGGGCTGGCGAGGCGCCGCCGGCGGCCTGGTACCGCTTCTCGGCCGACCGCAAGGCGGCGCATCCGAAGGCGCATCTTGAAGGCTTCGCCGGCTGGATGCACTCGGACGGCTATGCCGGGTTCGGTGCGCTGGCGCGCGCCGGGCCGGTCCGCGAGGTGGCCTGTCTGGCGCATGTGCGACGCAAGTTCTTCGACGTCCATGCCGCCCAGGGCTCGGCGATCGCCGCCGAGGCGCTGGAACGGATCGCCGCCCTCTACGCTATCGAGAAGGAGGCCCGCGGGCAGCCGCCCGAGAACCGCGCGGCCATCCGCCAGGCCAAGGCCGCGCCGTGCCTCGACGAGCTGGAGCGGTGGCTGCAATCGCAGCTGCCCAGAATCTCCGCCAAGACCCCGCTGGCAGCGGCGATCCGTCATGCCCTGACCCGGATGAAGCGCCTTCGACCCTATCTCGAGCACGGCTTCCTCGAGATCGACAACAACCCCGCCGAACGCGCAATGAGGCCGATCGCGCTCGGCCGCAAGAACTATCTCTTCATGGGCTCGGCCAGCGGCGGCAGGGCCGCCGCCATCGCCTACACCCTGATCGAGACCGCCAGGCTCAACGATGTCGATCCGCAGGCCTGGCTTGCTCAGGTCCTCGAACGCATCCCCGACTACAGGATCAACCGCATCGACGATCTGCTGCCGTGGAACACCGCGCCCGCAGAAGATCGGGAAGCCGCCGACTGACCACGCAGGGGCGGTCACGCCGGACGCTTACGCTTCCTCTACCTGGTGGCGATCATGGACTGGGCGAGCCGCTGCGTCCTGGCCTGGCGGCTGTCGAACACGCTGGACGCGGGGTTCTGTGTCGAGGCTCTCGACGAAGCCCTGGCGCGCCATGGCACCCCGCAGATCTTCAACACCGACCAGGGCAGCCAGTTCACCGGCTTCGCCTTCACCGCGCGCCTGCGGGAGGCCGGTATCCGCATCTCGATGGACGGCCGCGGCCGGTGCATGGACAACATCTTCATCGAGCGGCTGTGGCGCTCGCTCAAATACGAGGCGGTCTACCTGCACGAGATCGCCGACGGCTTCGCAGCCCGGCGCGTCATCGGCCAGTGGATCGGCTTCTACAACACCGAGAGACCGCACTCGGCACTCGGCGGGCGGACGCCGGCCGAGGCCTACCGGGGCGACACGCCTGTGGATATGATGGACAAGCCGCTTCGCGCCTTGACCACATACCCACAGGCGCAACAGCAGCAGCAGAAAGATCGATCCAAGAGGATTCTGGCGGCACAAACTTCAACCGGAATACACCTTGAAAACGCCGTCAGCCTGTCCGACAAACCGACGCCACCTCACTCATCGATCAGGAGCTTCACCGTGTGGGACGCAATGCGTCGAGCGTGGTCTCGCTTGATGCGGCTGGGCTCTGTCCACGCCAGAAGGGCTCTCTTCGGGGACGGCCACGCCGGGGATAGGCCCGGGCATACAAGGCCGCCAGCTCGATCTGGCTCTCGGAGAGTTGCGGAAAGGCTTCGCGGATCGTCCCGGCGCCGTCTCCGTTGGCCAGCATGTCCGCGATGTCGTGAACCGGGATCCGGGTTCCCTTGATGCACGGCGTTCCAGAAAGTACGGCGTCATCGCACCGAACCGCGTTCCTTGCCCTGGTCAACCTGGAAAGCCCCTTGCTTACCTCGCCCTTCATCGCCCGTACGTCCACCGACACGTGGCGCTCACGGGCCTTCGTTGCGCCGGGGTGGTCGAGAAGATACCGCACGAGACGCCGGCGTCCATCGAGGGTGAGCAGGTCCGTCGTCTCGTGGACGAGCTTGAGCGCCAACAGCCCGTCGCGATGAACGGCGCGTGAGCGACCGCCGGTCGCCGCGTCGTCCAGAAGGTCTGCGTCGATGATGCGATGAACCTGCTTCAGTGGCACGCCCGTCACGCAGGCCGCCTCGTTGGCCGACAGCGTTCCGTTCGTCATGGCGGCACCATTTCCTTCCTTCATTCTGGAAGGAATATAGGGGATCGCATAGTGCGGTGCGACCGCCAAATTGTTCGGTGCCCTCCGGCGTGCGGCGGACGGCCAGCTTGACCAACGGATGGCGGGACCGACCGGGTCGGCCGGGAACAGAGGTCCCTGCTCCATCATGAAGCGGGCGCAGCCGCCTCCCGTCGCGATCTCACACGCCGCTCTCGATCCCTCCGCCCGAGCCGTAGGACCGCGCGCCGCTCCTCGCCGCCGGGGCATCGCGCGGCCGCGAGGGGAGGTCAGCCGTGCGCGGGGCGACGGTAGGAGGTCCGGAGGGGCCCGGCCGCTCTTCCCGATCACCTGACGAAGACCCTTACGAGCCGCGGCGACATGCCGTCCGCGAGTCTCCGGACATCAGGCGCGAGCGCTTATCCATCCTGAGCGAGCGCGCCGCGGAGAGCCGTGGTCTGGCCGGGAGGGACGGCCGGGCGGCGGCGCGGAGCGAGCCCCCGGCCCCCGTCATCCCACGGCAACCGGAGGCACACCATGCCGATCCGCCGACCCTCGCGGCGCAACCCGCACACCTTTTTGCTTCATGTATTCGGCCGCGGCCTCGACGGCGAGCGCTATCTCGTCGAGCGTTATCGCGCCACGCCCGACGGCGAGATCCGGCCCGTCCCGGAAGAGCGGCCGGAGGGCCGGCGCGGGCCGCGCCGCACCGTCGTCGGGGCGGGCGCCGTCACCGCGATGCGGCCCGAGCGCGACGAGATCATCGTCTGCACCGCGCTCGATCTCAAGGCGTCGGGGGTGCAATATTGGGGCCTTGCCGCGAGCGCTCTCGACGCCCCCCGCACGCGCTGAGCGGGGGCTCGCCATGCCGGACCCTTCCTCCCCATCGCAGCGTGCCCGCCAGCGCCGCCTGGCCCGCCTCAAGCAGGGTCGCTGCGCTAAATGCGGCCAGCGCCCTCCCGATCCCGGGGTGACCCTGTGCGGTTGCTGCCGCGAGAAGCGCCGGGCCGCCGACAAGGCGTTCCGCGCCAGGAAGCGCGGCAAGCCGTACGGCGGGCGCGATCCCGGCAAGCGCCGCCGCGCCGACCGCGAACGCGACCGAAGCCGCCGCCGGGAACGGCAAGAGGCGGGGCGCTGCACATCATGCGGCCGCGCGCCGGCGGCCGAGGGAGGTTCGGTCTGCGAGCCCTGCCGCGAGGAACGGCGCGCCAGGGAACGCGCGCGCTACGCCGCGCGGCGGGCGAACCGCGTCTGCGTCCGCTGTACGGAACCGGCGGTCGGCGGCTCGTCGCGCTGCGGCCGCTGCGCCACGCTGGAGGCCGAACGCGTCCCGTCCGAACGCAGGAGCGCCGTCAGCCGCAAGCGATACGCCGTAAGCGGTAGCCGCGCCCCATACTTTCGCGGGCTGTGTTTCCCGGTCTGACTCTCTTCCCTGGCGGCGGCTTTGGAGGAGGGATGACGATGACGGAGTTTTCGACGGCGGCGGGTTCTGTCGGTTCTGGTGCCGGGGCGGCTGGATCGCCGGTTTCGGGGGATGCCGGCGCGGCCGCTGCGCCGCGCGGCTGGACCGAGGCGGAGCGGGCGCGGGCTGTGGCGGAGAGCGAGCGGCCGGGCGTGACGATTGCGGCGGTGGCGCGCCGTCACGGCATCGACGAGAGCACGCTGCGCGGCTGGCGGCGCCAGGCGCTGTATACGGTTGCCAGGGCGGGTTCCGGCAGCGTCGGGCGGTGGACCGAGGCCGAGAAGGCCCGTGCTGTGGCGGAGAGCGAGCGGCCCGGCGTGACGATTGCGGCGGTGGCGCGCGGCCTCGGCGTCAGCAAGAGCACGGTAGGGCGCTGGCGCAAGCGTGCGCGGAGCGGCGTTTCGGCGGCGTCGGGCGGGACCCCGCCGGCTTTCGTTCCGGTGACGGTCGAGGATGCGCCGGCGGACCGGCCGGTGACGATTGCCGCGAACGGCGTTGTCGTAAGCCTTCCCGGAGACAGTTCGGCGGAGCGGATCGTGTCGATCGCGGCGGGTCTGGGGCGGGCGTCATGACGATCCCCGGCGCCTCGCCGCGGATCGTCCTGGCGACGCGGCCTGTGGACTTTCGCCGCGGCCACGACGCGCTCGCGGCGACGGCGGCGGTGGAGCTCGGCCTGGACATCTATTCCGGGGTGATCGTGATCTTCCGCTCGAAGCGCGGCGACTGGCTGAAGCTGATCCACTGGGACGGGACCGGGCTGGTTCTGACCTACAAGCGGCTCGAGGAGGGGCGCTTCGCGTGGCCCCGGATCGAGGACGGGGTTCTGCGTCTCAGCCGGGGCCAGTTCGAGGCGTTGTTCGAGGGGCTGGATTGGCGCCGGGTGCGTGCGCCTCGGGTTCGCCGTCCGTTGGCGGCGGCGTGAGCGGGCCGGATTATTGTCTGGCGCGGGGGCGGCGATTCGGCCCATATCGCGGCGATGACGAGCACCGCCCCGATCGCCCCCGTCCCCGAGGCCGCCGCGTCGCCGGCGGTGGTTTCCGAGGCGCTGGCGGCTCTGGAGCGGCGTCTGGAGGAAGAGCGGTCGGCGCGGTGCGATGCGGAGGCGCTGGCGGCGCGTCTTGAGGCGGAGAAGGCGGAGATCGCCGAGCAGAACCGCCGCCTCGAACATCTCAACGACGAGCTTCGCAAGCTTCTGTTCGGCAGGAAGTCGGAGAAGCTGGGCGCGGACGACCGCCAGCTGTCGTTCGACGATCTCGGGACGGCGGTGTCGGAAGCCGGCGGCGATCCGGCGGCGGACGCGCCGGCCGGGGAGGCCGCGCCGCGCCGGCGGCGGCGCGCGGGGCGCCCGGCGGTCCGCTTCCCGGCCCATATCGAGCGCCGGGTGGAGGTGATCGAGCCGGCCAGCCGGCTGTGCCCGTGCGGCTGCGGCGCGATGGCGAAGATCGGCGAGGACCGCAGCGAGCGTCTCGACATCGTGCCGGCGCGGTTCGTGGTGATCGAGACGGTCCGGCCGCGCTACGCCTGCAACCGGTGCAAGGGCGCCGGGGTTGTGCAGGCACCGGCGCCGGCGTCGCTGATCGAGGGCGGGCTGCCGACCGAGGGGCTTGTGGCGCATGTGCTGGTCTCGAAGTATTGCGATCACCGTGTGTCCTGAAGCACCGCCATGAAAGGAGGTGCGCAACTGCAAGAGAGATGAGGGTAGGCCCCTCGGGGTCGACGATCAGGCGTCGGTCTCAAACCACCACGAGCTGCTGTCGTAAAGAGCGATGGTGGTGAGCGTCGTGGAAACGGCGGGACGACGATCTCGTCAGGTGAGGTCCGGGGAGACGAGCGAAAGCGAACCGCCGATGAACTGCCGAAAGCGTATGGTCGATGTCAGAACCGGGGGTGGTGGTCACTCCGGGACAAGCATGGGCGGAGTCCTGGAGTCCGGCCCACGCGGCATCCGGCTCGAAGGCGGCGTGAACCCGGAACAGGCTTTCTTGCGGAACAGGAGAACCTGTCGTCCCGATGCCAAGGGAGACGGCCAACCGGGCAGCCCCCGGAAGGCTCAGAGTACCGATGCGGGGCACAGGGGCAGAACAGCCCGTAGTAGGGATGAAGGCGCTGTAATGGCGCTGGACCGAAGGGGCTGTGGTGTTCAGCCGCTGCCGTCGGCCAACTGGTGACAGGAGGAGCCGGATGACAGGGGCAAAGCCGTTCCCGATAGCAAAGAGGGAAGTCTGGGAAGCCTTCAAGCATGTGAAGGCAAACCGGGGAGCGGCTGGAGTAGATGGGCAGACGGTCGAGAGTCTGGAGGAACGGCTTGGTCCGGAACTCTACAAGCTCTGGAATCGCATGTCCTCAGGCAGCTATATGCCGCCTCCGGTTCGCAGGGTGAACATCCCCAAGGAGGGCGGCGGGAAGCGCCCGTTGGGCATACCGACGGTCCACGGACCGCATCGCTCAGGAGGTTGTTCGCCGACATCTGGAGCCCTTGTTGGAACCGATTTTCCATGAGGACTCATACGGATATCGGCCGAAGCGATCCGCCATTGACGCCATCCGGACAGCGCGTCGGCGATGCTGGCGCTACGACTGGGTGCTGGACATGGACATCAAGGGGTTCTTCGACAACATCGACCACGAGTTGCTGCTGAAGGCCGTTCGTCACCATACGGACTGCCGGTGGGTGCTGCTCTATGTCGAGCGCTGGTTGAAGGCTCCCGTGATCGAGGAGGACGGCACCGTTGTCGCACGGGACAGGGGCACGCCACAGGGCGGGGTAATTTCGCCAGTATTGTCCAACCTGTTCCTGCACTATGCGTTCGATCAATGGATGAAAAGGTCGATGCCGCATGTTCCGTTCGAACGGTATGCGGACGATATAATCTGCCATTGTCGAACGGAGGAGGCGGCAAAGACCCTCTGGCGGCGGGTTGCGGACCGATTGGCCGAGTGCGGCCTGGAGGTCCATCCGCAGAAGACCAAGGTGGTCTACTGCAAGGATACCAACCGCAAGGCGGACTACCCGACGGTCGCGTTCGACTTCCTGGGCTACCGTTTCCAGCCAAGGTTCGCGGCGTGGCGCGGCGGGTTGTTCGGGGTCTCGTTCCTTCCGGCTGCCAGCCCGACTGCGCTCAAGGCGTTTCGGCGCCGCGTGCGACAGTGGCGTTTGCAACGGCGTAGCGACAAGGCACTGCTTGACCTTGCCCGCATGTTTCATCGCGAAATTGCAGGGTGGATCGGCTACTTCGGCGCATTCTACAAGTCGGCGCTCTATCCGACCCTTCGTCTGATAGACGCCCACTTGCAGCGATGGGCAATGCGGAAGTTCAAACGCTTCCGACAACGACCGCGTCAGGCTCGTCTCTGGCTTGCCAGAATCGCGAAAGCGGAGCCGTGGCGGTTCGCCCATTGGACCCTTGTGCACGGGCAGGGCCGGACGCTGGGAGCCGTATGAGCTGAGAGGTTCACGTACGGTTCTGGGAGCGCGTGGGGGTGAGATTCCCCCGCGCGACTCGCTTGCCGCTCTACCGTCAATCGCAGATCTACGCGCGTCTGGGGCTTGAGCTGCCCCGCGCGACGCTGGCCGACTGGGTGGGCAAGGCGTCGTTCCATCTTCGCCCCCTGGTGGACTGCCTGGCGGCGGACCTCAAGCGGTCGGCGAAGCTCGGGGTGGACGAGACGCCGATCCGGGTTCTCGACCCGGGCCGGGGCCGGACCAGGACGGGCTACATGTGGACGATGGTGCGCGACGAGCGGCCGTGGTCGGGGGCGGACCCGCCTGGGGTGGTCTATGCCTACGCGCCGGGCCGCGGCGGCAAGCATGCGGAGACGCTGCTGGAAGGGTTCTCGGGGACCGCGCAGATCGACGGCTATAGCGGCTACAACCCGCTGCGCCGTGCGGACCGGCCGGGGGGAGCGCTGACGCTCTCGGCCTGCTGGGCGCACGCCAGGCGCGCGCTGAAGGACATCTTCGATTCGAACGCCTCGCCGGTCGCGAAGGCCGGTCTGGAGCGGATCGCGCGGCTCTACGCGATCGAGGACAGGATCCGGGGCGCGGCGCCGGCGACGCGCCAGGCGGTGCGCTGGACGGAGTCCGCGCCGCTGGTGAACGCCTTCGGAGTGTGGCTCGACGAGCAGCGCTCGCGCGTCTCGCCGCGCTCGCGCCTGGGCGAGAAGCTGACCTACATCGCCAACCGGTGGGACGGGTTGCTGGTGTTCCTCCGCGACGGGCGCGTCGAGATCGACTCGAACTTCGTCGAGAACCGCATCCGCCCGCTGAAGCTCACGGCAAAGAACGCCCTGTTCGCGGGCCACGACGAGGGCGCCGCCGCGTGGGCCCGGATCGCCTCGCTGATCGAGACCTGCAAGATGAACGGCGTCGAGCCGCACGCCTGGCTCAGGAGCGCGCTCGAGAAGATCGCCGCGGGTCACCCACAGTCGAGGATCCACGAGCTGCTGCCGTGGAACTTTGATCCCAAGCCCGACGTCGACACCGGCTGATCGCGGCGCCCAAGCCCACCCTCAAGAAAACGCTGTCAATCCAGACCCGATATGGGGTCTGAACACCGCTTACGAACGTGACGGTAACCGCGGCGGAACTCAGGCCCGCCCCGCCGCCCGGCGACCTGCACCGGCTGGTGCAGACGGGGGATGTCGAGGGCGTCAAGGCGGCGCTGGCCAGTGGAACGGATGTCAACGCCCGCGATGCCGGGGGCTGGACGGCGCTGATGTACGCGGCGGACAAGGGCTACGCGCTGTTTGTCCAACCGCTGCTCAAGGCCGGCGCCGATCCGGACCTACGTCTTGCGGACGGCGCGACAGCGCTGTTCATCGCGGCGGTGCACGGGCATTCGGAGATCGTCGGGATGCTGATGAGGGCGGGCGCGGACATTTCGATCCGGGGACCGAAGGGCAAGACGGCGGTGGACGCGGCGCGGATGCAGTATGGCGAACCGGACGCGGCACGGAGACAGGGAATGGATGCGGCCGTCCTTGCCCTGCTGACCGGCAGGACGTGGGCGGAGGTGAAGCGGCAGGAGGCGGCCCGGGAGCGTCTGGCCCGCAAGTGGCCGCGCGGCAAGGTGTTCCGCGATTGCGAGACGTGTCCCGAGATGGTGGTGATACCGGCGGGCTCGTTCATGATGGGCTCGCCGGCGTCGGAGGAGGGCCGGAGTGACGATGAGGGTCCGGTGCACCGGGTGATGATTTCGCATCCCTTCGCGGTCGGCAAATACGAGGTGACGCGGGAGGAGTTCGGACGCTTCGTGTCGGCGACCGGACGGTCGATGGGCAATTCATGCTACACCTTTGAGGACGGCAAGTGGCAGAAACGTTCCGGGCGCAGTTGGCAGAATCCGGGCTACCGCCAGACGGGCCGCGATCCGGTCGCGTGCGTGACCTGGGAGGATGCGCAGGCGTATGTTCGCTGGCTGTCGGGGGAAACGGGCAAACAATATCGGCTGTTGTCGGAGGCCGAATGGGAGTATGCGGCTCGGGCGGGGATGACGACGGCGCATTCCTGGGGCGATTCGATCGGTCGGAACCGAGCGAACTGCCGCAAGGAATGCGGAGACAATTACGATTACACAGCCCCGGTCGGTTCGTTCGCTGCGAACGGTTTCGGCTTGCATGACATGCACGGGAACGTCTGGGAGCGGGTGGAGGACTGCTGGCACGGCAGCTATGCGGGAGCGCGTGGGTGTCCGGTGGAGATTGCGGTTTCCGGGTCTTGCGCGGGGGCTCCTGGGACGGCAGTCCGGGGAACCTCCGCTCCGCCGACCGGTACGGGAACGGTCCCGGCAACCGGGTCGACAGCGTCGGGTTCCGTGTTGCCCGGACGCTCGCACCTTGAGTCCTTACCTCCTTACCTCGGGGGTCCGGGGGCGAAGCCCCCGGCCGCGGCCGGAGTTGACTTCCTGCACGGTTTTTCGCGGGAACGGGTCGGGGCGGTCGCGTGACGGTTGAGAGCCGGGGCGGCGGCGCGCGCGAGACCGGGCCCGCGCTCGAATCGCATTACCGCTTCACGCTCTGGCTGGTTCCCGTGCTTGAGCGGTTTCCGAGGAGCCAGAAGTTCCTGCTGGGCGACAGGATGCAGGTCATGGCGATGGAGGTTCTCGAGTCCCTGATCGAGGCGACCTATACGCGCCAGCGCGCCGCTCATCTGGCGCGGGCCAATCTCGGCATCGAGAAGCTGCGCTTCCTGTGCCGGCTCGCCCAGGACCTGCGCTATCTCGACCGGCGGCGTTACGAACATGCGGCGCGCTGCCTCGACGACACCGGACGGCGGATCGGCGCCTGGACCAGGGCGCACCGCGCCAGACAGGAGCCCGGTCCTGTTTGACGAGATCGCCTCCTTCGCCGCCCTGCGTGCGGCGGCCCTGCGGGCGGCCCGGGGCAAACGGTCGAAGCCGGGGGCGGCCGCCTTTCTCGCGGGCCTCGAAACGGAAATCCTGCGCCTCGAACGGGAACTCGCGGCAGGCCGCTACCGGCCCGGGCGCTACCGGACCATCGAGATCTTCGACCCCAAGCACCGCATCGTCTCCGCGGCGCCGTTTCGCGACCGGGTGGTGCACCACGCCTTCTGCACGGTCGTCGAGCCGGTCTTCGAACGGGGCTTCATCCACGACAGCTACGCCAACCGCAAGGGCAAGGGCACGCACCGGGCGATCGCGCGCTACGAAGCCTTCCGGAACCGCTACCGGCACGTTCTGCGGTGCGACCTCTACCGTTACTTCCCGGCGATCGACCATGAGATCCTGAAGCGCGATCTGCGCAGGCGGATCGTGTGCGCGCGCACCCTGGCGCTGGCCGACCGGATCGTCGACGCCTCGAACCGCCAGGAACCCGTCAACATGCATTTCCCCGGAGACGACCTGTTCGCGCCGTTCCGGCGCCGGCGCGGGCTGCCGATCGGCAATCTGACCAGCCAGTTCTTCGCGAACGTCTATCTCGACGGGCTGGACCATTTCTGCAAGGAGGTTCTGCGGGCGCGGGGCTATCTGCGTTATGTGGACGATTTCGCGCTGTTCCATGACGATCCGGCGCAGCTGGAGGCGTGGCGGGACCGGATCGCGCGGTTCCTCGAAGGCAGGCGGCTGCGGCTGCATCCCCGCAAGACATGGATTGCGGGGACCGGCGCGCCTGCGACATTTCTCGGCCTGGTCCTGCTGCCCGACGGTCGCCGCCGGCTGCCGGAGGACAATGTGCGTCGCTTCCGCAACCGCTTGCGGGGCTTGCGCGACCGCTGGCGCCAGGGTGCGGTCGAGCGCGAGGAGATCGAGCGGCGCGTGGGCGCCTGGATCGCCCATGCCGAACATGCCGATACCCGGCGGCTCCGCCGGGCGATCTTCGGGGACGGCTGGTTCGACCCGTCCCGGAAGCCTGGCCGTCCCCCTGTCGCCGGGTCTTGCGCGGGGGCTCCTGGAACAACAATCCGGGGAACCTCCGCTCCGCCAACCGGAACAGGAACGATCCCGACAACCGGAACAACAACAACGGGTTCCGTGTTGCCCGCACGCTCCAACGCCGGAACCGGGGCCGCCATAGCGGCGCCGGGCGCGCAAGCGAGCGTCCAGGGGCGGTCATGATGAGCGGAGGCCCGGCGTCTTTCTTGCCCGCTCGTGGGGAGAGACGCCGGGCCGTCAGCGCGGGCTCGGCCGCATGTTCCGGATCGCGCGCCGGCAGGTCTGTCCCGGCCGTCAGCGGGCGGTCTCGCCTCGCGCCTGCGCGTCCGCACGGGATTGAATCCAGATGGTGCCTAAACGGTACCGGCAAGATCGCCATATCCTGCAGGTCGGATGGCGCATCGCATTAACACATTGTATTATATGAAGAAAATTCCTTAAATCCGCGACATTGCGCGATATTGAAAGCGTCACATTCTACGCCGACATGGTCCTCGTCCACGGTGGCGGCCCCGGCGTCGAGAAGATCGCCGCAGGTTGGGCCGAGCGCAACGGCGTTCACCAGGTCGTCTGCAAGCCCGACTGGGACCGCCACGGACGCGCCGCACCCTTCCGCCGCAACGACGAACTGCTGAACCTCCTGCCGAAGGGCGTCATCGCGTTCCCCGGCTCCGGCATCACCGCAAACCTCGTCGACAAGGCGCGCAGCCTCGGCATCCCGGTGCTCCGCTGCGCCGCCTGATCCGCAACACCTCGCGGGCCGCGTCGTCGCTCCGGCGGCGGCGCGGTCCGTTTTCGCGTGCGCACATCGGTGGCGCGGCAACGCCGTCCTCGCGCGCGCTTCGCGCCGCGCTCGCCGCGCACTGCCGGCCGCGCTCCGCCCGGCACTCGTGCCGGTGCTCGCGTCGGCACTCCCGTCGGTGCCTGCCGACACCGCGCTCGACACTTCGTCCCTTCGCAGTGTCCGCGCCGCCGTCCGCTCAAACGCCGCGGAGGCTCCGATCCGCCGGGTCCTCCGGCGTCGATTTCCCCATCGCTCATGCATCGCGAATCGTGCTCTGACCCGCCGGGGCGGGCCTCGGTTTTCACACCCGACGCATCTGTGATGCCTTTTCGCCTTCCGGTTGGCGTTGCGGGAGGTTGCCGGGGAACCCTTGTTTTGCAACGGTTTCCGGTCTTCCCGCCTGCCGCTTCCTTGTCCTCCTGCCCGCGAGCCCGGGGCCCTGTCCAGGACACATTGTGGCATGTCCTGCGGGTCGGGTCCACCCTTTCCGGACGCTGCGGCGCGTCAATCAAGCTGAGACGTTTGCGTCAATCAGGATGGGACGGGGGAAGGCGGCGGCCCGGAACGCAGGGAGGGCGTAGCCCGACCGGAGTTCCGGGCCGCCGGCTCGAAAAATTTCCCCCGGGCCTTCTGGCGGCCAGGGCCGGCCGGGCGAACGGTGAGGCTTTTCCGAGTGGGGGAGCGCGTCGTTGCCCGGGCGTCACATAACCGATCGCCAGAAGAGGCTGTTCATGACCCATAAGAAGACCGACACCATCGCGGTGGCGGCCGCCAAGGCGGGCTTCAGCCGTGCCACCGGCTACCGGCTCGCTGCCGATCCGCTTCCCGCTTGGGAGAAGAAGCCGCGAGGCCGGCGCCGCCCGGACCCGCTGGCCGATATCTTCGAGGAGGACGTCGTGCCGATCCTTGAGGCCAGCCCGCTGATCCGCCCGGTCGGCGTGTTCGAGGAGCTGAGGCGCCGCCATCCCGAACTGGACCCGGGGGTGCGGCGCACGCTGGAGCGGCGGATCCGCACCTGGCGCGCCGAGCACGGCGCGGAGAAGGACGTGATCTTCCGCCAGAAGCACGAGCCGGGCCGGCAGGGCCTGTCCGACTTCACCCGCATGGGTTCGCTCGGCGTGACCGTCGCGGGGCAGCCGTTGGACCCTATGCTCTACCACTTCCGCCTCGCCTGGTCAGGCTTCACCCATGCCCGGGTGGTGCTGGGCGGCGAGAGCTTCACGGCGCTCGCGGAGGGGCTGCAGGACGCGCTGTGGCATCTCGGCGGCGCGCCCGGCGAGCACCGCACCGACAGCCTGTCGGCGGCGTTCTGCAACCTGGGCAAGGACGCGGTCGAGGACATGACCGGGCGCTACCGGGCGCTGTGCGAGCATTACGGCATGGAAGCCACCCGCAACAACCGCGGCGTGGCGCATGAGAACGGCTCGATCGAAGGGCCGCACGGACACCTCAAGCGCCGGATCGCGGATGCGCTGGCGCTGCGCGGCTCGTCGGACTTCGAGACCCTCGACGCCTATCGGCGCTTTGTCGCCGAGGTGGTCGGCCGCGCCAACGCACACCGCTCCAAGGCGATCGAAGCCGAGCGCGCGGTGCTGCGGGACCTGCCGGTCGAGCGGACTGTCGATTACGAGACGATCAGCGTCAACATCGGCCAGTCCTCCGGCTTCGTTCTCCGCCGCGTGTTCTACACCGTGCCCTCACGCCTGATCGGGCACCGGCTCGGGGCGCGCGTCTACGACGACCGGATCGACCTCTTCCTCTCGGGCACTCACCTCCTCACCCTGCCGCGCGCGCGCGTCGGCGCGAGCGGTCCGGGCGGTCACGTCGTCAACTACCGTCACGTCATCCACTCCTTGAAGAAGAAGCCGATGGCGCTGATGAACCTGGTCTATCGCGACGAGCTGTTCCCTCGCGAGCCCTACCGACGCTGCTTCGAGAAGGCCCTGGAGCGGATCGGCGAGCGCGAGGCCTGCCGCCTCGCCGTCGGCCTCCTGGCGCTGGCGCATGAGGAGAGTTGCGAGGCCGAGCTGGCCGCGGCGATCAACCACGCGCTCGGGATCGGCCGTCTCCCCGACCCCGGCGAGCTCAAGGCGCGCTTCGCGCCGCGCCGCAGCAAAATGCCCAGCGTCGATGTCGTCAGGCCGCCGCTCGGCGGCTATGGCTCGTTGCTGAGCGCAGGAGAGGCGGCATGACCGACAAAGACGACAACAACACCGCGCTCGACCCCAACAAGATCGACGCCATGAAGCTCTCCTTGATGCTTGCCGAGCTCCGCCTGCCGACGATCAGCCAACTCTGGCAGAGCTTCGCCAAGCGGGCCGACAAGGAAGGATGGACCGCGGCTCGCTTCCTCGCGGCCCTGGCTGAACACGAACTCGCCGAACGCGACCGGCGGCGCATCGAGCGCCACCTCAGGGAGGCCAAGCTGCTTCCGGGCAAGACGCTTGCCTCCTTCGACTTCAACGTCGTGCCGATGATCTCGAAGGCCCAGGTCAGCGCGCTGGCCGCCGGCGACGCCTGGCTCAGCCAGGGCGCCAACTGCCTGATCTTCGGACCGCCAGGGGCCGGCAAGAGCCATCTCGCCTCCGCCATTGGCCTGGCCCTGGTTGAGAGCGGATACCGTGTGCTGTTCACCAGGACCACCGATCTCGTGCAGCGCATGCAGGTTGCAAGGCGCGAGCTTGCACTGGAAAGCCTGTTGGCGCGGCTCGACCGCTTCAACCTCCTGATCCTCGACGACCTCGCCTATGTGCGGAAGGACCAGGCCGAGACCGGCGTGCTCTTCGAACTCATCTCGGCGCGCTACGAGCGGCGATCCCTGCTCATCACCGCAAACCAGCCCTTCGGCGAGTGGGGAAAGGTGTTCCCGGACGAAACAACCGCGGTGGCTGCCGTCGACCGCCTCGTCCACCACGCCACCATCCTCGAGATGAACATCGAGAGCTACCGCCGCCGCGCCGCTCTCGACAGAGGCAAGCGAAAGGCCGGCCGGCCGCCAAGCTACGCAACCAAGAAAAACACCAAGGACTGAGCCGCCGCCTGCTCAGGTAGAGCGGCCACGACAATCAGGGCCCGCGGGGATCGTCTCCGCGGGCCGTCTCTTCTCCGACCCGACGGCCTGCCGCGACAATCAAAACCATTCCCGAAAACACTGCTTGTCGCGCCGCGACAATCAAAACCGGAAACCGCTTGCAATCCACCCCCCGCGCGGCAATCATCAACTCGCCGCTGCCGCCGGGAATCTCATCCTGATTGACGCGCAGCTCTCACCCAGATTGTCGCGCCATACTCGGCCCCTTCCGGCGCGCCGCGGCCGGGTTCGTTCAGAACTGGCGCACGAAGCTGAGTTCGGCGCGGTTGCGCTGGTAGTCGAGGGCCTGGGCGTTGGTCTTGCGCTCCTCGCGGATGAGGGAGAGGCGGGGGCTGAAGCCGAGCACGGTCACGGCGCGGTTGTGGACCGAGACCGAGAGGGTCCGCGTGTCGTCCCGGCGCGGCTTGCGGTCGATGGTGCGGTGGGCGGAGCCGCCGCCTTGGTATTCGGTGCGCTGCAGGGCGGCGCGCAGGCCGAGCGTGAAGCCGGCCGGCAGCGCCAGCGTGGCGCCGAGGCTCGCCCGCGGGCCGCTGTTGCGCCAGTGTTCGGCCCTGGCGCGGGCCCAGCTCCAGCCGGCATTGCCGCCGAGGCGCAGGATGGTCAGCGCGGCCCAGCTGGCGCCGAGCGAGACGTCGCCCACCGGGCCGTCGAGCCAGTCGCAGCCGCGGCAGTTGCGCCGGGCGGCGCCGGCGCGGGCGAAGAGCGCGAGGCGCGGCGTCAGGAGATGCTCGCCTTCGAGGCGCAGGCCGACGCTGTCGGTCTCGGGCCGGCCGGCGGTCCATTGCCGGTCCGCGGTCGCGAGCAGGCTCGCTTCGGTGCGGGCGTCGACCAGCCAGCGCGGGCCGACATGCGCGGCAAGGAAATGCCGGTCGAACTCCCCGCCCCTGTATTCCCGGACGCTGGCGTCCGCCCCGGCGCGCAGGCGCAGGCGGTCGTTCAGCGGATGCTGGTATTCGCCGCCGCCCCAGAAGGAGACGCCGAGGCCGGATTCGGGCTTCGCGGGATCGTCCAGGGTGAAGGGCAGCCGTCCGTAGGGGGTGTCGAGGAAGACCGTGCGCTCGCCCGAGGCGGCGTTGAGGTTGCTGTCCGGGACGATGGCCGCCCCGAACCACGCCTCCCAGCGCCGCCGCGCGCGCATGATGTCGAGGAAGCGCCGGATGTTGGCGGCGACCGCCGGGGGCACATCGCCCGCCAGAACCTGCTCGAAGTGACGCCGCGCCAGCGTGTCCTCCTCCTTCAGGAAGAAGGCGCGGGCGAGTTCGAGACGCACCCGCACCAGCTCCGGACGGTCCACCAGGATGGCCCGGAAGGCGGCGACCGCCTCGTCGAGCCTGCCCTCGCGGGCTTCCCGGTCCGGCGCGGCATCGGCCGCGGCAAGCGCCGCCATCCCGGCCCGGAAGCGCATGTCGGTCGCATCCTGGCCCAGGGCGGGGCGCGCGACGGCAGCAACAAGCAGGACCGACAGCCCCGCCAGCACGGGAACAAGGAACCGGAAAGGTCTCATCGCGTCTGTCGCATCGCTTGCTGTCCGGGCTCTCGATCGAAAAAAAAGAAGGGCGGCGCAGGAAGCGCGCCACCCTTGTCACGACCGGGAACCGGGCCGGGCTCCCGCATCCACGGGAGCCCGGCCACCGTGCGTCACGGCGCCTGAAGCTCCGTGCCGAACGCGCCCACCATCCGGTGGGTGCCGCCATGCTCGGCGTGGAACTTGCCCATGATCGCGGTCGGATGGTTGCTGCCGTCGCCGCCATTCTCAACCGTGCCGGGCTTGTCGTCATACAGGTTGGCCACCCAGCTCCCGGCCGGCGCCGCCTTGGTGCCGTTGATCGACCACACCGTCTTTTCCGTGTTGACGATGTGGCCCTTCGCCGACGCCGTGTCACGGGAGGGGTCGGTGGTCCAGGCCGCCTTGTTCAACGTCACGCTCCAGTCGTTCTCCATCCCGTTTTTCAGCCTGAAGTCGTGGATCGTGCCGGTCAGGCCCGTGTCGGCGTTCAGGCTGGCGGTCCCGAACTGGGCCTTCAGCGTGGCCGTCGCCGTGAACTCGCCGCCGTCGCCCTTCTCGTTGAGCGGGTCGTTGATGGCGTACCAGCCGATCGCGGGGCCCTCATAGGTCGCCGCCCTGCCTCGGTTGACGTTCAGGCTCTCGCCGTCCGTGGCGAGTTCGACGCCCCCGCCGACGGACTGGTAGAAGGCGCTGACCGCCGCCGGCATGCCGTCGGCGTCGTTCCGCACCCACCAGCCGAAGTACATGTAGCTGAGGTCCCTTTCCAGCACCTTCGCGCCCGTGTCGTGGACGAAGTACCAGCCGTCGGACAGGAAGTAGCCGCCGAACCCGCCGCCTCCGACCCCGGTCCCGACCGTGCAGGTGCCGGAGACGGGGCAGAAGTAGGTGCCCTTCGCGCCGTAGTAGGTGCCGGGGACCTTGATCTCCGCGCCCCCGTCGGTCGGCTTCGGAGCGGTCACGCTCCCTATCCCGACGGTCCACTTGTCGAACGTTTCGGATGCGATCGCCCGGTCGACCCCGGTGCCCAGGGCCAGCTTGCGCTCCGCCTTGGTGTAGTCCCCCTTGTTGATCCAGTCGGTGTCGTTCTCGAAGAACTTCGCGGCATCCATCGGGACGACACCCCATCGCTCCAACGGGCCGCCCTGCCGGTCGTTGTACACCCGGACCTTGTCGGTGACCTTCATGCTGCCGGAGCCGGTGGTCCTCTCGTAGTGCGTGACGTTCCACCGGCCGACCTTGTCCATGGTCGTGTCGTGCCCGGGGCGCCCCTCCGCGCCGTGCCTGAAGTACACGGCGGTGTGGGTGTTCGCAGTCGCGATGCTCCCCGCGCCGGCCGCCGGGTCGATCCGGAAGTCCCCCCGCTCGCCCCTCTGACCGGTCGCCTCCGCCGGGGCGTCGTGCTGGCTATCGGTGATACTGGTGATGTAGTACGGGACGGTCGCGAGGTTGTTCAGCGCGTTCACCGGGGCCGTTGTGTCATCGGACGGACCCATCGCCGCGTACAGCGCCCTGCCCATCCTGTGCCCATCCATGCGCGCCGTCTTGGCGTCGCCGAAGGCGTCCTCCTGCAGGGCGAGCCTCGTGCGCAGCAACTCCTTGTTGGCCTCGGGGATGTTCGCGTCCGCGATCGCCTTCTTGGCCGCCGCGATGGCGGCTTCGACGTCGGTCACGGTGCTTTCCTCGGACAGGGACGTGATCCTGGCGATCGCGTCCATGACCGCCTTGATCTCGCCGTCCGTGATCGTCGTGACGACGCCGTCGATGCGGGTCTCCTCGGCCTTGGCCGCCATGCGGGAGTCCTTGGCCCGGTCGAGCGCGCCCTGATGCATGGCAATCTTCGAGCGAAGCTTCGCCTTTTCAGGCTCGGGGATGTTTGCGCCCTCGATCTCCGCCTTGGCCGCGTCGATGGCGGCCTGGGCGTCCGTCACGGTGTCGTCGCCGGACGTGTTCGTGACCATCTTGACCGCCTTCATGGCCGCCGCGACCTGGGTGCCCTCGATGTTCTTGACAACATGATCGTGGTAATGGCCCTGCGCCACCTTGATCTGCCCGTCGTCAGCGTCCGCACGGTCCGCCTGAGCCTGATACCGGTCCTTTTCGTCGTCGGTCAGATCCTCGGCGCCCGCGATCGCCGCTTTCAGCTCTCTGAGAGCGGCCATGGCGGCGTCGAGCTGCGCCTTCGTGGGCGTCACGCCCGAAAACGCCGCAAGAGCCATGTCGAGCTTTCCGGAAGCGCCCGAAAGCGCGTTCATCTGCTCTTTCCGGTCCACGGCTGTCTGGGCACTGGCCAGTTGCGTCCGATACGTCGCCTTGTCGGCATCGCTCACGTCGGCCGCATCGTCCAGCGCCTCCTCGAGAGCCGCGATGGCCGCCTTGGCCGCGGCAAGCTTGTCCGCGTCCGACAGGTCGGACGTGTCGACCTCGGCGAGCGCGTCCATCAGCGCCTTCTTCTGATCCATCTCGCGAGCCATCGTCGCCAGCGCCGTCTTGCGCGCCGCAGCAGCCGCCTGAAGCTTCGCGAGCTCCGCGCCGGAAACGTCGGCCATTGCATCGGCAACGGCCTTGTCGACCGCAGCGGCCGTCGTGGCCGCCTTGATGGCCGCGTCCGCCTTCTGGTAGGGTGTCTTTTCCATATCCTGCATACCCGCCGCCGGCGGCGCCTTGCTGCCCCCGCCGCCGCAGCCGGCAAGCCCCAGGGCCGTGGCGGCCATCGCCACGATCACCCAATGCTTCACAATTCTCATGAACCCTTCTCCTTTCGGCAGGAACGCCTCGCCGGTCCCAGATGCAAACTCCGGGCAAAGTGTAGATGGAACGCAGGGCGTGTCAAGTAAGAGGCGTTTGCGCTGTCGGGGACGGGTTGATTTACAAGGCGTTCACGGAGGTGCGAGTGAGGTGGCGTCGGTTTGTCGGACAGGCTGACGGCGTTTTCAAGGTGTATTCCGGTTGAAGTTTGTGCCGCCAGAATCCTTTTGGATCGATCTTTCTGCTGCTGCTGTTGCGCCTGTGGGTATGTGGTCAAGGCGCGAAGCGGCTTGTCCATCATATCCACAGGCGTGTCGCCCCGGTAGGCCTCGGCCGGCGTCCGCCCGCCGAGTGCCGAGTGCGGTCTCTCGGTGTTGTAGAAGCCGATCCACTGGCCGATGACGCGCCGGGCTGCGAAGCCGTCGGCGATCTCGTGCAGGTAGACCGCCTCGTATTTGAGCGAGCGCCACAGCCGCTCGATGAAGATGTTGTCCATGCACCGGCCGCGGCCGTCCATCGAGATGCGGATACCGGCCTCCCGCAGGCGCGCGGTGAAGGCGAAGCCGGTGAACTGGCTGCCCTGGTCGGTGTTGAAGATCTGCGGGGTGCCATGGCGCGCCAGGGCTTCGTCGAGAGCCTCGACACAGAACCCCGCGTCCAGCGTGTTCGACAGCCGCCAGGCCAGGACGCAGCGGCTCGCCCAGTCCATGATCGCCACCAGGTAGAGGAAGCCGCGCCGCACCGGGATGTAGGTGATGTCGGCGCACCACACATGGTTCGGCCGCTCGATCGCCAGACCCCGCAGCAGATATGGATAAACCCGGTGCCCGAGGTGCGGCGCACTGGTCCGCGGCGCCCGATAGACCGCCTGAAGACCAAGCAGGCGCATCAGGCGAGCGGCCCGCCGCCGCCCGATCCGCACCCCCTCGCGGCGCAGATGCCGAACCATCTGGCGGGCGCCGTAGAACGGATACTTGAGGAACAGCGCGTCGATCCGGCGCATCAGAGCCAGCGTCTCCGCGCTCTCCCCCTTCGGCCGGTCATAGAGCGACGAGCGCCCGATCGACAGCAGACGGCATTGCCGGGTCAGGCTCAACGACGGGTGGCCCCGCACAACCATCGCCCGTCTCCCGGACCGGCTCAGCGACCGGACCCGCGTGACAAAAAATCACGCTCTACGATCAACTCCCCGATCTTGGCGTGAAGAGCCCGGACCTCGCTCTCGTGATCCCGCGCCCGGCGCTCACCTCCACCGGAAAAGACCTCCCCCAGACCCTCCATCGCCTGGCGCTTCCACACACCCACCTGGTTCGGATGCACCTGGTGCTTCGAGGCAATCTCCTGAAGCGTCCGATCACCCCGTAGCGCCTCCAAGGCTATCTTCGCCTTCAGCTCCCCCGAAAACCTGCGTCGCTTGCTCATCCGCATTCCTCCGTCACACGGCGGAATACACCTTGACGACCTGTCCGATTTTGCGACGCCACCTCAGAGATTTTTGATACCCCGTGGTGGTCGTTGATATCCGGGGTTTCAGTTTCGCTGCGGCGGTCGTTTTGGCGATTTTCACCCCACGCCGCTGGTCGCGGCGTCTTGGCAGCGAGGTTTTCCTGCGGCGGCCTCGCGCGCCCTGATCGTGCGCATGAGATAGAAGGTGTCGCCATCGGGCCCTGGGGCCCTTGTTCCACCACCACCCCTGGTCGGGAGAACAGCGATGGCGACGGCGGCGAAGCTACCCTTTTCGTGGCGCGATGTCGAAGTCCTGCCGGACCTTGAACGGCTGCGCCTGGTTCTGGCGGTGCTTCCCGACGAGGAGATCGTGACGGCGCTTGAAGTGTGTCGCGGTCGGGGCCGTAACGACTACCCGGTGCGGGCGATGTGGCGGGCGCTGATCGCGGGGGTGGTGTTGCAACACGCCTCGATGCAGTCGCTGTTGCGGGAGCTGGGGCGCAACCCGGCGTTGCTGGAGATCTGCGGGTTCGACCCTCTGCCGTATCAGAGCGGGCCGGTGACGGTGCTTCACGACGGGCATGCGGTAACGCGCCCGGCGCGGGTTCGTTCGACGGCGCCGAGCCACTGGAACTTCTCGCGGTTTCTGGGGCGTGTTGTGCAGCTTGAGGACGAGCAGGGGCTGGTGTCCGCCATGATCGAGAGCCTGCGCGCCGCGCTGTTCGCCGCGTTGCCGGACTTCGGGCGTCATCTCGGCTACGACGGCAAGGCGATCGCGAGCCACTCGACGGGCCGGGTCGGCAAGGACGAGGACAAGACCTCGGACCCCGACGCCGACTGGGGCAAGCACGAGACGGGCGGGGTGGACGCCAGGACCGGCGCGGTGTGGAAGAAGGTGAAGTCGTGGTTCGGCTACGGGCTGCACCTGATCGCCGACACCGATTACGAGGTTCCGGTGGCCTTCGAGGTGACGCGCGCTTCGGCCTCGGAACCCAAGGTGCTGTCCGGGATGCTGGAGGAGCTGTTCGCAAGGGCGCCGGAGATCGCCGGGCGCTGCGCCGACTTCAGCGCCGACCGCGGTCTCGACGATGCCCGCCTGAAGGCGCGGCTGTGGGACCGGTGGACCGCCCGCCCGCTGATCGATACACGGCTGATGTGGCGGGTGGAGAAGCAGGAGCCGAGATACGATCCGGCGCAGCCGATCACGCGGCCGCTGTTCCCCGACCGCGCCGATGTCATCGTTCACGACGAGCGCGGCCGGGTGTCCTGCGTCTGTCCCGGGACCGGCGAGGTCCGCGCTATGGCGTTTCAGGGGTTCGAGGCTGATCGGGGCCGCTGCGGCACGCTCAAATACCGCTGCCCGGCAGCCGCCTTCGGCTTCGCCTGCGCCGGCAGCCGGGCCTGCCACCGGGCCGGCGGGGTCAAGCCCGGAGACTATGGCCGCATCCTGCGCATCGACCTCGACAGCCACGACCGGCGCATCTTCACCCCCACGCCCTGGGGCAGTCCGTCATGGCGGCGCGGCTACAACCGCCGCTCGGCCATGGAGCGGATCAACAGCCGCCTCGACAACAGCTTCAACTTCGAGACCCACTACATCCGAGGCCGCGCCAAGATGAAGACCCGCCTCGGCCTCGCCCTGGCGGTGATGATGGCGATGGCTCTCGCCCAGGCCCGCGCCGGCCGCCCCGAGCGCATGCGCTCCCTGGTCGGCGCCGTGCCGTATCTCGACACCGGCTGACCGCTCGTCTGCCTCCCGACAATCCTGCCCGATCCCGCCGCCCGACGGCAGAGGGGAAGCCACGCCCGCACGCCAGACAATCTTCCGGTAATCGTATTTGTCAGGCCCCGGAAGCCCGTATCCTGCCCGGTGGGGAAGCGGGCCGGACGATATTCAACCGCCAAAATCGAACCGGCGACAGCCAAAAATCACCACAGCGCACATTTCTCACAAACTAAAGGGGCGAGCCTCTTGCAGAATGGTCTCCTGGACGGGATTTCCGCTGATATGACTTGATTTTGGGGTAGCTGGTTCCGGTTCCGGGGTCGCCGTGCGGTATCCTGGGTTTGCGACAGCCACAAGCGACCGCGGAGGCGACCCCGATGAACCTTGGATCGAAGCTATCGGATTTCTGGGGTCGGTTTCAAGGAGAGTTGTTCCCGGCGCTGTCGGAGGAGGTGGGTCCTCTGCTTGGGACGCACCGTCGTTTTGTGGCGGCGCTCGATCTTGTCGGCGTCGAGGGTTTTGTGGGCGCATTGGGGAGCGGTCCGGGCCGCCCTCCAGAAGACCGCCGCGCTCTTGCGCGGGCATTTCTGGCCAAGGCCGTGTGGGACCTGCCGACGACCCGGCACCTGATCGACAGGCTCGGGGCGGACCCGTCGCTGCGGCGGTTGTGCGGCTGGTCGCGCCTCGGGGCCATTCCGAGCGAGGCGACGTTTTCGCGGGCATTTGCCGAGTTCGCCGAGGCGCGTCTTGCGGAGAGGATGCACGAGGCGCTGGTGGTCGAAGTGCTTGGCGAGGCGCTCATCGGCCATGTGTCGCGGGACTCGACGGCCATTGAGGGTCGGGAGGCGGCGGTTGCGAAGCCGAAGGCCAAGACGCCGAAGCGCCGGCCCGGTCGGCCCCGCAAAGGCGAAGAGAGGCCGAAGGTGCTGACCCGTCTCGAACGCCAGGCGGACGGCATGAGCCTGGACGCGATGCTCGACGACCTCCCGAAGGCCTGCGACCGGGGCACGAAGAAGAACGCCCGCGGCATCCTGGAGACCTGGCGGGGCTACAAGCTCCATATCGACACCGCCGACTGCGGCGTGCCGCTCAGCGCCATACTCACCTCGGCCTCCGTCCACGACTCCCAGGCCGCTATTCCCCTGGCCACCATGACCGCAGGGCGGGTCGTGAACCTCTACGACCTCATGGACGCCGCCTATGACACGACAGAGATACACGCCGTCAGCAAACGCCTCGGCCATGTCCCGGTCATCGACACCAACCCCCGCCGCGACAGGGCCCTCAAGCAAGCCCTGAACCGCGAGGCCCGAGCCCAGCGTGCCGCCGGTTATCCCGATGCCCGAACCGTCCGATACCGCATCCGCACCGCCGTCGAGAGGACCAACGCCCGGCTCAAGGATGAGTTCGGCGCTCGCCATGTCCGCGTGCGCGGCCCTACAAAAGTCGCCTGCCATCTGATGTTCGCCCTGCTCGCACTGACCGCCAACCAGATCATCCGTCTCGCCGCCCCATAGCGCCGATCAACCCTGAACGCCGATCCCGCGCCGCGCTCCCGAACGGACACGGCGCAAAAGGCGCTCGACTCAAAACTCGCCGCACAACCCCGCCGGCACTATCCGGTCTTGCCGCTGACCAAAAAACGCCACTCGGCAGCCCAACCGATACCAAAATTGCGGCCGCTATCCCTCAGACCGGCAATTCTGCAAGAGGCTCGGGGCTTATATCGATTACTTGACGGCCGGCTGTCGGGCGCGGATCGGGGCCGGGGACGCCGTCGCGTCGCGGCGGGCATGGAAACCGCCCAGACTCCCCCCGTCATGGTCGGCGAAGGCCGACCATCCACGATTTGTTTTTCGTTTCCGGCGCCGCAAAAACTCGTGGATGGTCGGCCTTCGCCGACCATGACGGGGAGGAACGGCCCGCCGGGACCCGAATGCGCCCCGGCGCTGCCCGGAACGCCTGTCAGCCCCGCTCCTGTCAAGTAATCGATATAAGCTCCAAACCATGGACCTGGATGTCGAACGCCTCCTCGGCGCCGTGGAGCGCACGGTGTCGTCCCCGGAGCGCGACGGACAGGCCGCGCGCGCGGTCACCCTTGCCCGCGGCTACGCGACGACAGTGGGGCTGTTGAAAAACCCCATCATCTATGGTTTTCTGATTAGATGTTGGGTGTTCAGTGTCGGAGACCAACCAGATGTTGGGTTTGAAGGATCGCCAACAGATGGAATTGTTCGTCGCTGGGTCGCTGGAGCAGTTGGTGCCTCAGGATCATGTCTTGGCGCGGGTTGATCGGGTTCTCGACCTCGACTGGCTTCGCGAGGAAGTTGCGGGCTGCTACTGCGGCGACAACGGCCGACCTGGGATAGACCCGGAGGTTGCGGTTCGGTTGATGCTCGCCGGTCTGCTGCTCGGGATCGTGCACGACCGCAGGCTGATGCGCGAGGCGCAGGTCAACATCGCGATCCGCTGGTTTATAGGCTACGGGCTGCACGAGCGGCTTCCGGACCATTCGAGCTTGACCCGCATTCGCCAGCGCTGGGGCGAGGAGCGGTTCCGGAAGATATTCCAGCGCACGGTGAGGGCCTGCCTGGACGCGAAGATCGCCACAGCGGAGGTCGTCCATATAGATGCATCCCTTATCCGTGCCGACGTCAGTTGGGAGAGTCTGGTCGAGCGCCACGCCGATGAGGTGATGACCGAGAACCCCGACGAAGCCCCGGTCGGTGCACAGGGGCGGCGTAGGCCGGGTGCCAAAACCAAGAAGGTGAGCCTGACCGATCCGGACGCGAGCATGGCGACATCGGCCAGCAATCGGCGGCTCGAGCCCTGTTACAAGCAGCACACGGCGGTCGATGACGCGAGAGGTGTTGTGCTCGACGTTGCGGTGACGACGGGCGGGACCAACGAAGGCAGGTTGATCGTGGACCTGGTCGATGAGGTTCGCGAGGTCTCTGGCCGAGAGATTGCGACGGTGACGGCGGATACCGGCTATGCCTACGCGGGCGTCTACGGTGAGCTTGAGCGGCGCGACATCGATCCCGTGATTCCTGCGAAGAAGGAAGGGTTCCAGAGCCGGGTTCCTCTGAGCCGTTTCCGCTACGACACCAGAAACGAAATCGTGAAATGCCCACGGGGAAAGGTTCTTCGCCCGGTATTCCAAAAGCGGCTCGGCCAGTACTTCCGTTCGAAAGTGAGCGACTGCGCGCGCTGTTCGCTCAGGGGCGATTGCCTGCCGAAGACCCGCGCCAACAAGACCGTGCTGATCCCCAGCGACTATCCAGCCCTGCTCAGAGCACGGCGCCGCCGCGCACGATGGAGTGCTGAGGATCGGCAAATGTATCAACGTCACCTCTGGCGCTCGGAAGGCTTCCACGGCGAGGCGAAGACTTGGCACGGGCTCGGCCGCGCTGTCCGGCGCGGTCTCGACAACATGAAGATCCAAGCCTACCTGACGGCGGCGGCAATCAACCTGAAGCGGCTCGCTGCCGCAGTTCTTGCTATTTTGCGGGCGATTCGGGCCATCGAGACCGCCCAGGAGTTCCCGCCGCGCCCTGTTCGGGTCTGAAGGCACCCAACTCACGTTCCGACACCCAAACCGTCGCTTGCGCCGGGCCTCCCATATATTCAGTCCCAAAACCTGGGTTCTTCAACAGCCCCACCGTGGAGGATCTCTGGGACGCCGTGACGAACGCGGAACGAATCCGGCGCTGGTTCCTGCCGGTCAGCGGCCGCCTCGAACCCGGCGGCCGCTTCCAGCTGGAGGGAAACGCAGGCGGCACGATCATGCACTGCAAGCCTCCCGCATATCTCGGCCTGACGTGGGAGTTCGGCGGTGACGTGAGCTGGGTCGAGGCGCATCTGTGCAACGACGGTGCCGGCCGCTCGCGCCTGGCGATCACGCATACCGCGCTGGTGTCCGACCATTGGCGCACGTTCGGACCCGGCGCCGTCGGCGTCGGTTGGGAGATGGGCCTGCTGGGGATGGAACTGCATCTTTCACGGCCGAACGAACCCAGGCTGGACGCCGCAACGTTCCACACGACGCGTGACGGAAGGGCGCTCATCCTCGCAAGCAGCGCGGCATGGGGCCGGGCGGCCGAGGCAGCGGGAACGGACCCCGACATTGCGCGCGCAGCAGCACAGCGCACGGCGGCCTTCTACACGGGCGACACCGTCGCGCCGGATTGATGCACGCTCCGGACGGGCTCCCCGACCCGGAGCGCGGCGGTGCTGTTGCCGATGTGTTACCGGTCGTGGGCGCTGACTCGCCATCGCGGTGGCGATGAGTGCTCCGGCCTTCGCCGCCGGACCGCTCCGACAGGGTGCGCGGCAAAGCCGACATCGGCGAGGCACAAGATGCCCCGAGCGTGGACCCGGCCAGGCACGCGCAAGGTCGCCTCATGCTGACATGGCCGACACGTAATCGTTCGTTCAGGCCGTGGAGGGGGTCATTCTGGCGTTGGCATGGTTGAGCGTGTGCCGCCTCCATGGGGCTTGGATTCCAGCGGTTCAGGGCGCGCCGCCAGTCCCTTCCGAGAGGCCGGAGCCAGACGTCCTTGCGCGGTTTGTCGTAGAGCTTGTCGCGGTCGTGGCGCCCGCGCCCCTGGGTGGTCCCCACCGGTATCCAGCCCGATGCCCGGTAGACGGCGCCGGTGTAGCGCGGGGTCTCGACGAAGGTCTCGATAAGGACCGGCGCGGCATTGTAACGCTCGGTCCAGTCTCCGGGCAGGCGGCGGCGCACGAGAGCGAGGATGTGCGAGCCGAGGTTGGGGACCTCGATCCAGGACAGGATCCGGGGTGAGCCGCCGGCGACGCGCCAGTTCGTGCGATGGACCGAGTCCGCGCCGCTGGTGAACGCCTTCGGCGTGTGGCTCGATGAGCAGCGCTCGCGCGTCTCCCCCAAGTCCCGGCTCGGCGAGGAGCTCGCCCATATCGCCAACCAGTGGGACGGGCTGCTCGCCTTCCTTCACGACGGACGCGTCGAGATGGACAGCAACTTCGTCGAAAATCGTATCCGGCCGGTTGCCCTGTCGAGGAAAAACGCGCTGTTCGCCGGCCACGACGAGGGCGCGCGCATGGGGCCGCATCGCCAGCCTGATCGAGACCTGCAAGATGAACCGCGTTGAACCGCGTCGAGCCCTGCGCATGGCTCAAGACCACGCCGGAGAAAATCACCGTAAGCGTCTGGCTTGTGGCGAGACGGCTTGGAGCCGCAGTCTGTGGTGAGGTTCCAGAGGTCGATAGTGTCCATTATCGGCTAATGGACACTATCTTAGGGGGCTGCGGTGCCACGTCGGGTACGCCGGTTCTGGTCGGACGACGAGAAGCGCCGGATCGTGGCGCAGAGCTACGCTCCCGGTGTCTCGGTGTCGGTTGTGGCGCGCCGCTATGACGTCAACGCCAACCTGATCTTCACCTGGCGGCGCGATCCCCGTTACAGGCCGGCGGCCGATGCCGGGGAGGCGCCGTCCTTCCTGCCGGTGGAGGTGGTGCCCGATGCGCCGCCGTTGGAGCCGGCCGCGGCATCGGACGGTCGGATCGAGATCGCGTTGTCGAACGGCCACCGGGTGAGCGCGTTCGGGTCGTTCGACGCGGACGCGCTGTGCCGGGTGGTGCGGGCGCTTGGCGGATGATCCCGGTTCCCTCCTCGACCCGGGTATGGCTGGCCTGCGGCGTGACCGACATGCGCAAGGGGTTCCCCGGTCTCGCGGCGCAGGCGGAGCGGGTATTGAAGGCGGATCCGCATTGCGGCCATCTCTTCATCTACCGCGGCCGCCGGGGCGACCTGATCAAGATGATCTGGTGGGACGGCCAGGGTGCGTGCCTGTTCTCGAAGCGTCTGGAGCGCGGCCGCTTCGTGTGGCCGTCGGCATCGGAAGGGAAGGTGTCGGTGACGCCGGCGCAGCTGTCGATGCTGCTTGAGGGGATCGACTGGCGGGCGCCGGTTCGCACCTGGAGACCGCTGGCCGCGGGCTGATTCACCGTTTATAAACAATGGGTTGACTGTCATTCGGGCTTCCCTTTGTCGGCCCCTTCGGGTAGGATGCGGCCATGCTCGAAGCGGCCCATTCCCTGCCCGACGACATCGCCGCGTTGAAGGCGATGGTGCTGGCCTCGCGGGCCGAACTGGCGGCACGGGACGCCGAGCTGCGCAACCGCGATCTGTTGATCGAGAAGCTCAGGCACCAGCTTGCGGGTCTGCGGCGGCAGCGCTTCGGCGTCACCTCGGAGGCCCTCGACCAGCTTGAGCTCGGGCTGGAGGACGAGGAGATCGCGCGGGCGGCCGAGGCGCCGACCGAGCCGACGCCCGCCACGAAGAAGCAGCCGAAGCGCCGTCCCCTGCCGGACCACCTGCCGCGCGAGGAGACGGTTCTCGCGCCGGGCGAGCGCTGCGCGGACTGCGGCGGCCGTCTCAAGCGGCTCGGCGAGGATGTGACGGAGGAGCTGGAGTACATCCCCGGCCGCTTACGTCTGGACCCCGGATCCAGAGCATTTTCCGACCTTGTCGGTTGACGCCGGCCCACCCTCCCCCGGCCCCTCCCGCAAGCGGGAGGGGAGAAGGTAAGGGGGGTCGGCGCCGCGACTCTCCCTCTTCCCGGCGGGGAGAGGGCCGGGGTGAGGGGGGACCGAGTCCGGTCGGACACTTCCAATTTCCGCTTCGCTCCGTCCGGCGTGACGGTGCAAGGAATCGGCGAGCGCGGCGCGCCGAATATCCGTCATCCTGCTCCGGCCGTCGCCGGGTTCGGCCACCTTCGACGGTGCGCACCTCCAGCGTCAGTTCGTGGCGGGCTTGGGCAGCTTGGAGAGGTGCCGCTCGCTTTTCGGTGGGGCGTGAAGTGAGTAACCGAAGGGGCTTATATCGATTACTTGACGGCCGGCTGTCGGGCGCGGATCGGGGCCGGGGACGCCGTCGCGTCGCGGCGGGCATGGAAACCGCCCAGACTCCCCCCCGTCATGGTCGGCGAAGGCCGACCATCCACGATTTGTTTTTCGTTTCCGGCGCCGCAAAAACTCGTGGATGGTCGGCCTTCGCCGACCATGACGGGGAGGAACGGCCCGCCGGGACCCGAATGCGCCCCGGCGCTGCCCGGAACGCCTGTCAGCCCCGCTCCTGTCAAGTAATCGATATAAGCTCCTAACCGAACCTCAGAAACTTCGCGTCGTAGTGCCAGTCGCCGCGGTCGTCGCGGCGATCCGCTATTTTCCCCGAGAAATTCTCGATCGGGCGGTACCGAATCCCCTGGTTGCTGAACGGCTCCTTGGTGATCTCCCGGTAGCAGGCCGACTTTTCCGCCAGCATCTTCAGGAACGGGACGTGGTTGGTGTAATCGTCCGTCAATTCCTTGAAGTTGTCGGGCTTGTACTCCGCACAGAAGGCCCAGCTGGGCTTTTTCGCGCACGCCGTTGAACCGCTGCCCTGATATTTCGGGTTCCGCAAACCCCTGGGGGCCATGCGAACGGTAAGGTTGCTTCGCCAGAACCCTTTTTCGGCGGGATGGGCGGCGGTGAAGTGCTGCTTTCGCACGAAGGCCAGCACGTCCCGGTCGCATGTGTTCTGGATGACAAAGCCCATGCTGTGAATGCCACCGGCGTATTTCTTGCATGGGGTCGAGTGGACCTTCAGGCAGTGGTCCGCCTCGCCCACCTGTGCGTTAGCCGTCAGCGCGGAGACGGCTAGGGCAATCAATGCAAGGTGGACGTTTCGCAGAACTCGGATGGGCATGGGATGGGCTCCTCATAGGTGCCGGTTTTCAAGTGCAACGAGGACATAGAACGGAAGCGTATGATCATATCAGGCGTGTCCGAAAGTCTGTGTGAGCCACTTGGCGGGCACGGCTGTCCGCTGACACGGCGGCCGCGGTTCGCGGCGCTTGGCCAGCGCCGCACGGAGGCACGGAATTTCTCCGTTCCCACCGGCGCGCATCCTTGTCGTTTCCATGGGAAGCACTCTGCGAAGATCAGCACCCCAACAGCGAAGCAGATATGAATTTTCCGTTGTTGAACTGCGAGCCAGTGCACCGGCCGTTGGCTGTTCGCCTCGTCCATCGGCCGTGTTTCTTGCCGTTCGCGTATCCGCCTTCGACCACCGTGCCGTCTCTATACCGGATCGTCATACGACCGTGCCTCTCGCCGTTCACGAAAGGCATTTCCTCACGCCTGCCGTCGACATGGCGCGTTACCCATCGACCGTGTGTCTTGCCGTTCGCATAGGGACCCTCCGAGACCGTCCCGTCGGTCAGGCGCCGAATCCAGCGGCCATGCCTCTTGTCATCGACGTAGGGGCCTTCCTCCACCGTCCCTCCGTACCCGGACTCGACCCATCGGCCATGCTTCTTGCCGTGCACGTAGGACCCCTCCGCTTTTCCCCCGTCCTTGAAACGCGTAACCCAGCGGCCGTGTCTCTTGCCGTGCTCGTAAGAGCCCTCTGAGGTGGCGTCGGTTTGTCGGACAGGCTGACGGCGTTTTCAAGGTGTATTCCGGTTGAAGTTTGTGCCGCCAGAATCCTCTTGGATCGATCTTTCTGCTGCTGCTGTTGCGCCTGTGGGTATGTGGTCAAGGCGCGAAGCGGCTTGTCCATCATATCCACAGGCGTGTCGCCCCGGTAGGCCTCGGCCGGCGTCCGCCCGCCGAGTGCCGAGTGCGGTCTCTCGGTGTTGTAGAAGCCGATCCACTGGCCGATGACGCGCCGGGCTGCGAAGCCGTCGGCGATCTCGTGCAGGTAGACCGCCTCGTATTTGAGCGAGCGCCACAGCCGCTCGATGAAGATGTTGTCCATGCACCGGCCGCGGCCGTCCATCGAGATGCGGATACCGGCCTCCCGCAGGCGCGCGGTGAAGGCGAAGCCGGTGAACTGGCTGCCCTGGTCGGTGTTGAAGATCTGCGGGGTGCCATGGCGCGCCAGGGCTTCGTCGAGAGCCTCGACACAGAACCCCGCGTCCAGCGTGTTCGACAGCCGCCAGGCCAGGACGCAGCGGCTCGCCCAGTCCATGATCGCCACCAGGTAGAGGAAGCCGCGCCGCACCGGGATGTAGGTGATGTCGGCGCACCACACATGGTTCGGCCGCTCGATCGCCAGACCCCGCAGCAGATATGGATAAACCCGGTGCCCGAGGTGCGGCGCACTGGTCCGCGGCGCCCGATAGACCGCCTGAAGACCAAGCAGGCGCATCAGGCGAGCGGCCCGCCGCCGCCCGATCCGCACCCCCTCGCGGCGCAGATGCCGAACCATCTGGCGGGCGCCGTAGAACGGATACTTGAGGAACAGCGCGTCGATCCGGCGCATCAGAGCCAGCGTCTCCGCGCTCTCCCCCTTCGGCCGGTCATAGAGCGACGAGCGCCCGATCGACAGCAGACGGCATTGCCGGGTCAGGCTCAACGACGGGTGGCCCCGCACAACCATCGCCCGTCTCCCGGACCGGCTCAGCGACCGGACCCGCGTGACAAAAAATCACGCTCTACGATCAACTCCCCGATCTTGGCGTGAAGAGCCCGGACCTCGCTCTCGTGATCCCGCGCCCGGCGCTCACCTCCACCGGAAAAGACCTCCCCCAGACCCTCCATCGCCTGGCGCTTCCACACACCCACCTGGTTCGGATGCACCTGGTGCTTCGAGGCAATCTCCTGAAGCGTCCGATCACCCCGTAGCGCCTCCAAGGCTATCTTCGCCTTCAGCTCCCCCGAAAACCTGCGTCGCTTGCTCATCCGCATTCCTCCGTCACACGGCGGAATACACCTTGACGACCTGTCCGATTTTGCGACGCCACCTCACTCCTGTCCTCCGCCGTCCCTGAAACGTTTGACCCACCGGCCATGTAGTTCGCGTTTGCCGTTCCGATACAGGTATTCGGCGATACTTCCATCGGCTCGACGGACGACCCACCGGCCATGTCTCTTGCCTCGCCGGTAGGTACCTTCTTCGCCTCCCCCATCCTTGAATTTGCCGACCCATCGGCCATGTCGTTTACCCTTGCCGTTCTCGTACAGATATTCGGCAATGTTTCCGTTTGCCCTGCGCTCGACCCAGGTGCCGTGTTTCTTGCCCTTCACGAACGGGCCTTCGCGCACGTCCCCGTCCGCGTCGCGCTCCACCCAACGTCCGTGCTTCTGGCCATCCACCGCTTTGCCCTCGTGGACGTTGCCGTTGGCGTAGCGGATGACCCAGCGGCCGTTGTGCTTGCCGTTGACGAACGGGCCCTCCAGGACGGTGCCGTTGGCGTAGCGGATGGACCACTTGCCCTGCTTTTTCCCCCGGGAAAGCGCGCCGGTTTGCTCGGTGGATTTGCCCTCCCTCGTCCACACCAGCTTCCCCCGGCCGCTGGCGACCCCGCCCGGGCACGCGCCGGACCAGGTGACCGTCTGGTCCGCAAGGAAATAGGCGTTCCATACATGGCAGCCGCGCTTGTTGGCGGTCTCCTTCCAGCACTTCGCGCCCTTCTGCTGCCCGGCGCATTTCCCGTCCAGCGCCGCCTGCGCCCCCGCCTCGACGAGGAACGAGGCGTGGACGAAGGCCTCGCCGCCTTGCGGCCCCTCGATCCTCGCCCACTCGCCGTCCTCGCCGGTCACGCGGACCTCCTGGCCGGCTTCCAGCAGCCCGACCTTGTCGTACTGCGTGCCGGGGCCGGACCTCACGTTGACGCGGGTGCGCGCCTGCATGGTGCGCGCCGAACCGGACGCCACCCGTTCGCCCTTCCTGTCGCAGGCCCGGTCGTAGCCGCCGGCGTTGCTCAACGCGCGGTGGATGTCGCCGCCCTCGCGCGCGACGTTGTAGGGGATGTAGCCGTTGGCATCCTTCGCGCAGGGATCGGCGCCGCCGGCGAGCAGGGCCTCGGCGACCCGCACCTTGCCCCGGTTGCCGCCGGTGCGGATCGCGGCGTGGAGCGGGGCTTCCCCGTTGGGATACTTGCGGCTGGGGTCGGCGCCGGCGTCGATCAGCATCGCCGCGGTGTCCCCCTGGTCCGGCCCGACCCGGACGAAGAGTTGCAGGACCGTGAGCCCGTCGCCGTTCGCGATCTTCGGGTTTCCGCCGCCTTGCAGCAGCGCGCCCACCGTGCCGGGCCGGCCGAGATTGGACCCGACGGCGGCGTGGAGCGGCGTGTTTCCCCACCGGTCCCTGCGGTTGGCGTCCGCGCCGCCCGCCAGCAGCGCCTCGACCGTCCCCTGACCGTCGATGCTCCGCGCGGCGACGTGGAGCGGCGTTTGCCGGTTCCCGTTCGCCAGGTTGGGATCGCCGCCGGCCTTGAGCAGCAGGCGGATGGTGGCTTCCGCGGCGCCGATCGTCGCGCGCGGGGCGGCGTCGGCCGCGAAGTGGAGCGGGGCGTTGCCGTCCTCGTCCCGGACGTTGGGCTTGCCGCCGGCCTCCAGCAGCGCCTGCATGATCTCGACCGAGGCGCTCCTCGCCGCGACGTGCACCGCCGTCCGACCGCCCTGGCCCGGCACGTTGGGGCTCGCCCCCTTGGCCAGCAGGGCGCGCACCTCGCTTGCATAGCTCGCCGTTTGGCCCGCGATCTGCAACAGCCGGCTCTCGTCGGCCGTTTGGGCGCGGGCGGAAGGGGCGGCGAGGAGAAGGGCGAGGCAGGCGAGGATCGCGGAACGGGAGATGCCATGCATGGCGATATCGCCTCCGACGCGTGACGGGCATACCGCCACAGGTTGCAAAGCGGCCGCTATCCGGTCAAGCCGGATTCCCGTCCGCCACAAATCGTTGACACCTTCCCGCCGGGTTGCGAGCATCGCCGGACCCAACGGGAGAGTCCCCATGGCCAAGCTTCGGCATATCGCGATTTCCGTTCAGGACCTGGAAACCGCGCGGAAATTCTTCGAGGACGCGTTCGACATGAAGGCGGTCGGCAAGGCCGGCAGCGGGGTCTACATGTCGGACGGGACGATCAACGTCGCGCTGCTGGCGCGCGAGGGGCGGCCGCTCGGCTACGAGGGCGAGGAGCCGTTCTACGGCATCGAGCATTTCGGCATCTGGGTCGACGACATCGACGAGGCGCGCCGCAAGGTCGAGGCGGCCGGGGCGACGCACGTGATGGGCGAGCCGACCGGCAACCCCGACACGTTCTACGAGGTGAAGTACCGCGACCCGCTCGGCCAGATCTTCGACCTCACCGAGAACGGCTGGCGGGGCGCGGTCAAGGAGGTGGTGCCGGCCGAGGAAGAGGCGCCGGCGGAAGCCGCGGAGTAGACCCGTGGCCGAAATCCACGATCTCGTCATCGCCTGCGACGACGCGATCGACCCCGGCACGGGCTATCGCGGGCCGGCCGAGATCGCGGTGAAGGACGGGCGGATCGCGGCGTTCGCGCCCGAGCTCCCGCCGCACCGGGCGAACCGGCGGTTCGACGCGCGCGGCAGGACGGTCTGCCCCGGGCTGATCGACTTCCACGTCCACGTCTACGAGTGGGTGACCAATTTCGGCCTGCACCCGGACGAGGCGGGGGTGCATTCGGGCGCGACGACGATCGTCGACCAGGGCAGCTCCGGCGCCTGGACCGTGGGCGGGTTCGACGCCTATATCGCCCGGTCGGCCGAGACCGACGTGCGCGCGTTCGTCTCCGCCAACCTCGCCGGCGCGCTCAAGGGCGGGATGGAAGGGACCACGCTCCACAACCCCGGCATGATGCGCATCGAGGCGATCGCCGAGGCCGCCGCCGCCTATCCCGGCCTAGTCAAGGGCATCAAGAGCCACGGCGAGTCCGGCGGGCTGTCGCACTGGGGGCTGGAGGTGCTGAAGATGGCGGTCGAGGCCAGCGCGGCGGCCGGGCTCCCGCTCTACGTCCATACCGGCGAACTGTTCCCGGTCGACGAGGCCAACCGCCCCGACGCCGCGGGCGTGCTGGAGCAGGTGGTGCCGGTGCTGAACCCCGGGACCACGCTCGCCCATGTCTACAGCACGATGCCGGACGGGATCATGGGCGAGGGGGACGCGGTGCCCGGGATCGTCCACGAGGCGCTGGAGCGCGGCATCCATTTCGACATCGGCCACGGGGTGAATTTCTCGTTCGGGATCGCGCGGCGGATGATGGGCGAAGGCGTGCTGCCCAACACGATCTCGAGCGACGTGCATTCCGACTTCCACGCCTATCACGACGATTCGAAGCTCGACTACAGCCTGTGCGGGGCGATGTCGAAGCTCTGGGCGCTCGGCATGGACCTGGCGGACGTGGTGAAACGGGCGACGCTCAACCCGGCGCTGATCCTGGGCGAAGCCGGCGAGATCGGCACCTTCGCTCCCGGAAGCCGCGCGGACGTCACGATCCTCGACCTCGCCGAAGGACGCTGGACGCTGACCGACTCGCTCGGCGAGGAGCTCGTCGTCGACCGCCGCCTCGTGCCGGAGACGGTGTTCCGCGAGGGAAGGGAAATCGCCCCCAACCGCCGCCTTCTGCGCGACGTCTGCCCGCCGGAGATGCGCGCGGCGGCGTAGACGCCCTGAGACCGTCAGTCGGAAGTTCTCTCAACGTCATGCCCGGACTTGTTCCGGGCATCCACGTCTTGCGGCATCGCGGTGCGAGCCGGGCACGGGCGAGGCGGCGGAGGGACGTGGATGCCCGGAACAAGTCCGGGCATGACGGCATGGGGCCGGCCTCCGCCGACCATGACGGAAGGAGAGCGGCCCCCGCCCCTAACCCGAGTGCGAGGGGCGCCAGCGGAAGGCGCGGTGCTCCAGCCTCGCGAACACGCCGTGCTCGAGGATCAGCATCAGGATCACGAACAGGATCACCCAGGCCAGCACCTGCTCCATGCTGAACTGCTCGAACCAGAAGAAGAACATGTAGCCGATGCCGAACTTGATGCCGAAGGTCTCGGCGAGCGCGACGATCTTCCACGTCATCCCGAAGGAGAAGCGGAAGGCAGAGAAGATGTAGGGCATGAGCTGGGGCAGGTAGACCTTGCGGATCAGCGCCCGCCGGTCGGCCTTGAAGGACTTCGCCATGTCGATCAGCGACTTGTCCATCGCCTTGGCGCCCTCGAAGATGTTCACGGCGACGAACGGCGTCACCACGCCGATCACCGCGACCAGGCTGCCGACCTCGTTGAAGCCGAACCAGAGCACGGCGAGGAACACCATCAGGATGGTCGGCATGGTGAGCGCCAGCGGGATCAGCGCGAGCAGCGAATGCTCGAAGACCTTGCGCAGCCCCATCGTCAGCCCGATCCCGATGCCGGCCAGCATCGCCGCCGCGAAGGTGACGAAGATCCGCGCGAGCGAGATGCCGATGTGGAAGAACGCGGTCTGACCCTCGGGGCCGAGCGTCGCCAGGTTGGTGAGGATCGTGGCGCCGATCAGCACCGGTCCGGGCAGCACCGTCTCGTCGCCCATCCACAGCGAGGTGATCCACCAGATGACGACCAGGACGACGATCGAGCCCGCCCTGAGCCCGACCGCTTTCCATTTCGCGCTCATCCTAGCCCTCCGCGATGGCGTCGGCGTCGAGCACGCTGAAGAACTCCCGCACGAGGTCCTTCTCCATGTCGAAGATCTGCGGGTCCTCCGGCTTGCGCGGGCGCGGCACGTCGACGTCCACCCGCTTGAAGATGCGCGCCGGCTTGGTGCTCATCATGTAGATGTGATCCGACAGGAACACCGCCTCGCCGAGGTCGTGGGTGACGAAGAGGATCGTCGTCTTGGCGCGCGCCAGGATGTCCATCAGGTCGAAGCGCATCTTGCGCGCGGTGATCTCGTCGAGATGGCTGAACGGCTCGTCCATCAGCAGGATGTCGGGCTCGATCGCGAGCGCGCGGGCGATCGCGACGCGCTGCTGCATCCCGCCCGAGAGGTTGAGCGGATAGTTCTTCTCCTGCCCGGCGAGGCCGACCATTTCGAGGTACTTGGTAACCCGCTCGCCCCACACGTTGCGCGGGATCTGCTGCGCCTCCAGGGCGAAGTGGAGGTTGCCCTCGACGGTAAGCCAGTTGAGCAGGCGGGCGCTCTGGAAGACGTAGCCGATGCGCGGCTCGCCGCCCTCGCCCGCCCGGGGATGGACGGTGACCGACCCGCCGTCGCTGGGGTCGTGGGTCTCGATCCCCGAGATGATGTTGAGCAGCGTCGACTTGCCGCAGCCCGAGGGGCCGACGATGGCGGCGAAGCTGCCCTCGTGCACCTTGAGGCTGATCGCGTCGAGGACCACGAACTTCTCTTCGCCGCCGGGGACGTTGAAGCGCTTGGTAAGGTTGTCGACGGAGACGACCGTCGCCCGGTCGGGCCCGGCCTCATCCAGCGTCACGGTTGCTTGGTCAGGTTGCAAATTTGTGCCTCCAGACGAATGTCCGCTTTTCCCACAGGCGGAAGATCAGAAGATCGATCAGGGTCATGATGATCATGAAGCTGATGCCCCAGGCGAGCATCATGTCGACGCGGGTGTCCTCGAACCAGAAGACCAGCCGCTGGCCGACCCCGCTGGCGACGCCGAACGCCTCGCCCACCAGGACGATCTTCCACGACAGCGAGAGCGCGATCTTGAGGGCCGAGAACAAATAGGGCATGAGCTGGGGGATGATCACCTTGCGGATCACCAGCGCCCGGTTCGCCCGGTAGACATGCGCCATGTCGATCAGGGCCTTCTCGACCGCCTTGGTGCCCTCCCAGACGTTCATCGAAACGAAGGGGAAGACGATCAGCAGCACGGTCAGCAGCGGCGCGATCTCCGACAGGCCGAACCAGAGCACCGCGAGGAACGCCCAGCAGATCGCCGGGAAGGTCAGCAGCACCATGATCCAGCTGTCGAGGAACGCCTCGAGGTCGCGCCTGAGCCCCATGAGCAGGCCGATCGCGGTCCCGATCAGCATGGAGAGGATCAGCCCCTGGAAGATCCGCGAGACCGTCTGCCAGACCACGAAATAGGACTCCGCCTGCCCGTAAACCTCGATCGTCCGTTCCAGGAGGACGAGCGGACCCGGCAGGAACACCGGCAGGAAGAACTGCGAGATCAGCTGCCACAGGATTATGGCGGCGACGATCGTCACCAGCCCCGGCAGGAAGCCGGGCCTGAAGAGCTCCCAATCCCTCATGGCGCGCCGGCCGACGCGAGGGCGGATGGGCGGGCCGGCTCGCGCCGCCGCCGAAGATTCCAGATCATGCGCGTCTCTCGTCTCCGCGAACCCCGCATTATCGCATAGCGCGCCCGGCGGGCGTAACCCCGTCGGCGCAGGTTGCGGCGCTTCGATTGTGGTCACGCTGTAGTCTTGAATCGACAACCGCGGCGCCGCATATTGGCGGGGTCCGACCGAAGCCGGAGCGATCCGCCATGGAACTTTCCCTGCGCGAGGCGAAAGCGCGCCTCTCCGAACTGGTCGCCGCGGCCCGCAACGGCGAGCGCGTGATCATCACCCGGCACGGCCAACCGGCCGCCGAGCTGGTGCGCTGCGACCGCCGCGGCGGCATCGACTTCGACAAGCTGGAGGAAACGCGCCGGCGCCTCGGGATCGAGGACGAGGCGTTTGCGCTGTCGGGGACGGGTTGATTTACAAGGCGTTCACGGAGGTGCGAGATTTTTGATACCCCGTGGTGGTCGTTGATATCCGGGGTTTCAGTTTCGCTGCGGCGGTCGTTTTGGCGATTTTCACCCCACGCCGCTGGTCGCGGCGTCTTGGCAGCGAGGTTTTCCTGCGGCGGCCTCGCGCGCCCTGATCGTGCGCATGAGATAGAAGGTGTCGCCATCGGGCCCTGGGGCCCTTGTTCCACCACCACCCCTGGTCGGGAGAACAGCGATGGCGACGGCGGCGAAGCTACCCTTTTCGTGGCGCGATGTCGAAGTCCTGCCGGACCTTGAACGGCTGCGCCTGGTTCTGGCGGTGCTTCCCGACGAGGAGATCGTGACGGCGCTTGAAGTGTGTCGCGGTCGGGGCCGTAACGACTACCCGGTGCGGGCGATGTGGCGGGCGCTGATCGCGGGGGTGGTGTTGCAACACGCCTCGATGCAGTCGCTGTTGCGGGAGCTGGGGCGCAACCCGGCGTTGCTGGAGATCTGCGGGTTCGACCCTCTGCCGTATCAGAGCGGGCCGGTGACGGTGCTTCACGACGGGCATGCGGTAACGCGCCCGGCGCGGGTTCGTTCGACGGCGCCGAGCCACTGGAACTTCTCGCGGTTTCTGGGGCGTGTTGTGCAGCTTGAGGACGAGCAGGGGCTGGTGTCCGCCATGATCGAGAGCCTGCGCGCCGCGCTGTTCGCCGCGTTGCCGGACTTCGGGCGTCATCTCGGCTACGACGGCAAGGCGATCGCGAGCCACTCGACGGGCCGGGTCGGCAAGGACGAGGACAAGACCTCGGACCCCGACGCCGACTGGGGCAAGCACGAGACGGGCGGGGTGGACGCCAGGACCGGCGCGGTGTGGAAGAAGGTGAAGTCGTGGTTCGGCTACGGGCTGCACCTGATCGCCGACACCGATTACGAGGTTCCGGTGGCCTTCGAGGTGACGCGCGCTTCGGCCTCGGAACCCAAGGTGCTGTCCGGGATGCTGGAGGAGCTGTTCGCAAGGGCGCCGGAGATCGCCGGGCGCTGCGCCGACTTCAGCGCCGACCGCGGTCTCGACGATGCCCGCCTGAAGGCGCGGCTGTGGGACCGGTGGACCGCCCGCCCGCTGATCGATACACGGCTGATGTGGCGGGTGGAGAAGCAGGAGCCGAGATACGATCCGGCGCAGCCGATCACGCGGCCGCTGTTCCCCGACCGCGCCGATGTCATCGTTCACGACGAGCGCGGCCGGGTGTCCTGCGTCTGTCCCGGGACCGGCGAGGTCCGCGCTATGGCGTTTCAGGGGTTCGAGGCTGATCGGGGCCGCTGCGGCACGCTCAAATACCGCTGCCCGGCAGCCGCCTTCGGCTTCGCCTGCGCCGGCAGCCGGGCCTGCCACCGGGCCGGCGGGGTCAAGCCCGGAGACTATGGCCGCATCCTGCGCATCGACCTCGACAGCCACGACCGGCGCATCTTCACCCCCACGCCCTGGGGCAGTCCGTCATGGCGGCGCGGCTACAACCGCCGCTCGGCCATGGAGCGGATCAACAGCCGCCTCGACAACAGCTTCAACTTCGAGACCCACTACATCCGAGGCCGCGCCAAGATGAAGACCCGCCTCGGCCTCGCCCTGGCGGTGATGATGGCGATGGCTCTCGCCCAGGCCCGCGCCGGCCGCCCCGAGCGCATGCGCTCCCTGGTCGGCGCCGTGCCGTATCTCGACACCGGCTGACCGCTCGTCTGCCTCCCGACAATCCTGCCCGATCCCGCCGCCCGACGGCAGAGGGGAAGCCACGCCCGCACGCCAGACAATCTTCCGGTAATCGTATTTGTCAGGCCCCGGAAGCCCGTATCCTGCCCGGTGGGGAAGCGGGCCGGACGATATTCAACCGCCAAAATCGAACCGGCGACAGCCAAAAATCACCACAGCGCACATTTCTCTACCCGAAGGGGCCGACAAAGGGAAGCCCGAATGACAGTCAACCCATTGTTTATAAACGGTGAATCAGCCCGCGGCCAGCGGTCTCCAGGTGCGAACCGGCGCCCGCCAGTCGATCCCCTCAAGCAGCATCGACAGCTGCGCCGGCGTCACCGACACCTTCCCTTCCGATGCCGACGGCCACACGAAGCGGCCGCGCTCCAGACGCTTCGAGAACAGGCACGCACCCTGGCCGTCCCACCAGATCATCTTGATCAGGTCGCCCCGGCGGCCGCGGTAGATGAAGAGATGGCCGCAATGCGGATCCGCCTTCAATACCCGCTCCGCCTGCGCCGCGAGACCGGGGAACCCCTTGCGCATGTCGGTCACGCCGCAGGCCAGCCATACCCGGGTCGAGGAGGGAACCGGGATCATCCGCCAAGCGCCCGCACCACCCGGCACAGCGCGTCCGCGTCGAACGACCCGAACGCGCTCACCCGGTGGCCGTTCGACAACGCGATCTCGATCCGACCGTCCGATGCCGCGGCCGGCTCCAACGGCGGCGCATCGGGCACCACCTCCACCGGCAGGAAGGACGGCGCCTCCCCGGCATCGGCCGCCGGCCTGTAACGGGGATCGCGCCGCCAGGTGAAGATCAGGTTGGCGTTGACGTCATAGCGGCGCGCCACAACCGACACCGAGACACCGGGAGCGTAGCTCTGCGCCACGATCCGGCGCTTCTCGTCGTCCGACCAGAACCGGCGTACCCGACGTGGCACCGCAGCCCCCTAAGATAGTGTCCATTAGCCGATAATGGACACTATCGACCTCTGGAACCTCACCACAGACTGCGGCTCCAAGCCGTCTCGCCACAAGGGCGGTCACGCCAGACGCTTACCAACCACGGCGCCTCGCCCTGGACGGACGAGATGACCTATCCCGCGATGGCGGAGGATTTGCTGCGCTATGTCGGGGTGCACGGCCTGTCCCGGCCGGCGGCGATCGGACACAGCATGGGCGGCAAGGCGGCGATGGCGGCGGCGCTGCTCGCGCCGGAGCGGATCGGCCGCCTCGTCGTGGTGGATATCGCGCCGGTCCGCTACCGCCACGGCTTCGCGGCGCTGGTGGACGCGCTGGCGGGGCTCGACCTCGAGGGCGTCGACCGGCGGGCCGTCGCGGACGAGCGGCTTGCCGATGCGGTGCCGGACGCGGCTGTGCGGGGCTTTCTGTTGCAGAACCTTGTGCTGCGCGACGGGCGCTATGCCTGGCGCCTGAACCTCGCGGCGATCGCCGCGGCCCAGGATACGCTGTGGGATTTCCCGGACCTGCCGCCCTCGGCCGCGTTCGAGGGACCGACGCTCCTGATCGGCGGCGGCGAATCGGACTATGTCCGCCCCGATCACATGTCGGTCGTCGAACGATACTTCCCGAACGCGGAGTATGTGCGGATTCCGGACGCCGGACACTGGGTCCACGCCGAACGGCCCGACGCGTTCCTCGCCGCGGTCGGGGACTTTCTGGCGCGGACGGGCCGGGGCTGAGCTCCGTCTTCTACTCGGCCGCCTGGCGCGCCAGGTAGGGGTTGTCGAGGCCGAACAGCTCGGCGGCGTTTTCGCCCATGATCCTGCGCTTCTGCCGCTCGTTGAGGAAGGGCAGGTCCCAGATCACCGACGGGGAATCGAAGTCCCAGTGCGGCCAGTCGGAGCACCAGAGGAGCTGGGTCTCTGCGTCGATCGCCTCGAAGGTCGCTTCCATCAGCTTGGGATGCTGGGATTCGAGCGGCTGGCTGGAGAAGTACATCTCCTTGATGTACTCGCTCGGCTTGCGGGTCAGCAGCGGCGCCTCGGACGAGCGCATCATGTATTCGGAGTCCAGCCGCTGCATGAGATAGGGCAGCCAGGCGATTCCGCTCTCGATCCAGAGCACCTTGAGGTTGGGGAAACGCACCGGCAGGCCGTTGACCACCCAGTTGGTCATGTGGATCAGGTTGCAGTGGACGAAGCTCAGCGCGTGCATCGAGAGGAACCGGTTGAGCTGCGCCATCGAGCCGTCCTCCCAGTTGAACCCGGCATGGAAGGCGACCGGCAGGTTGCGCTCCTCGAGCGCGGCGTAGAGCGGCATGTAGGAGTTGTGGTGAACCGCCCTGTGGCGGGTCGAGGTCACGGTGAAGCCCATCGATCCCGGCTTGTCGCCGAACTCCTCGACGAAGCGGGGGCAGGCTTCCGGCGTGTTGAAGGGCAGGTACAACAGCCCCTTCATCCGCGGCTCCTCGGGCAGCACTTCCTCCGTCAGCCAGCGGTTGAACGCCCAGGCCAGCTCGACCTCGACCTCGGGCTGGGGATGGGTTCCGAGCAGGAGCATCGGGGTGGGGAAGACGACCATGTAGTCGATGCTCATCGAATCCATCGCCCGGCGGGTGAGCGTCACCTGACGATGGATGTCGGAATCCTCGATCGCCTCGGCCTGGCTCTGCTGGTGCGGGATGCGGCCGAACACGTCCTGGTAGAGCAGTCCGGGGGTCGCGTTGAGGAGACCCGGCGGCGAGCCGACTCGGTCGCGGAACGATGCCGCCATATGACGATAGACATCGCTGTCGATGCGGTCGACGATTTCGCCCCAGAACGCGGTCTCGGTGATGTGGGCGTCGACGTCGACGATCAGCATTTCGTCGAAGCGATGCTTCTTCGCCTCGCGCGCGGCGTGGGCGAGAATGTCCCTGGTGTCCGTCCTGACCGTGATCTCATCGAGGGCGCGTGGGGTCTGGCTGGTCATGCGCTGCGGCCTCCGCAATAGGCATATTTCACGAAGCGGCGGATCACTATAGCGGCCGCCCGACGCGCCCGCCAAGCGGCTTACTCGGCGGGTGCGATGGCGCCTTCCGCGGAGCGTTCGGCTTTTTTCCTGGCCCGCTTTTCGAGAACGCCGACGGTGATCGACATCATCGGCGGCACCACCGCCATGGTGAGGACCGCGGAAAGCGACAGCCCGCCCAGCACGACCGATCCGAGCCCGCGGTAGAGCTCCGAGCCGGCGCCGGGGAAGAGCACCAAAGGCAGCATCCCGAAGATCGACGTCAGGGTCGACATGAAGATCGGCCGGATACGGCTGTCGGTCGCGGCCTCGATCGCTCTGCCGGCCGGCATGCCGTTGCGGCGAATGTGGTGCAGCGTCTGATGGACCAGCAGAATCGCGTTATTGACGACGATGCCGACCAATATGACGAAGCCCAGCATGGTCAGCATGTCGAGCGGCTGGGTGACGTAGAGATTGAGGATCGACAGCCCCGCGAGCCCGCCGGCCGCAGCGATCGGCACCGACAGGAGCACGATGAGCGGGTAGACGAAGCTCTCGAACAGAACCGCCATCACCAAATAGACGATGACGACGGCAAGCGCGAGATCGAGCACGATCTCCTTCCAGGTCGTCGTCAACTTGTCGGCCGAGCCCGACATTCGTATGCGCACGCCGTCCGGCAGGCCGCTCTCGCGGAGCGGCTCGATCACCTGTTCCTGGATCTTGTCCATCGCGGCCTGGAGCGGCATGTCGCGCGCGGGAGACACCGACATCGTCACGGTCCGCACCCGGTCGATGCGCCGGATCTGGGTCGGACCGTTGGTCACCCTGACGTCGGAGAGGCTGCGCACGGGCAAAATGCGCCCGTCCGAGGTGACCACCGGCAGAACCCCGATGGATTGGGTCGATTCGTGGGTCTGAACCGGCCCCTTGAGCGTCAGGTCGATACGTTTTCCGTCGACGTTGATCTCGGAAATACGCACCCCGTCGTTGAAGGCGTCGACCGCCTGACCGAGATCGCGCGCCGAAAGCCCGTTATCGGCGAGCTTGATCCGGTCGGGCAGCACCCGGACCTCCGGCTCTCCCAGGGTGAGCGCGGGCCTCGGCCGGACCCGGTGGCCGTCGCGCGGCGACAGCGCGCCCATGGTGCGGAAGAACACCTGCCGCCCGGTCGCGAATATCGTCTCCAGGTCGGGGCCGGAAATGTCGATGCCGATCGAACGGCCGGTGCCGATCGAGCGCCCGAACAGCGAGGGCTGAAACACGAAACCGAGGGTGCCCGGTTCCTCGCGGGCGGGCGCCTGCATTATCGGGATCAGGTCCGCCGCCTTCTGGTCGTCGACATGGCGGGCGGCGATGAAGGCGCGTCCGCGCAACGCGACGAAGAAGAAGCGGTCGATCACCTTCTGCGCTTCGTCGGTTCCGGGCGGGTGGGCGTCGCCGGAGGCGGCGAGCGCATCGTCGGACCAGTGCTTGCGCGTCTTTGTCTCCACGCCGCGCGCGATCTTTTCGGTCGTATCGAGATTGTAGCCAGCCGGCGGCAGCACGAAGCCGATGATGAAGTTCCGGTTGCCGACCGGCAGATAGTCGAGCTTGGGCAGGTAGGCGATGGCGAAGACGCTGGCAGCCGCGGTGATCGCGCCGACAACAAGGAGGGCGAGAACCTTCGATCGTACGACCATCCGCGCGAAATAACGCCAGAAATTGCCGAAACCGCGCGCGAAACCGTCGACCAGAGGTATCCGAGGCATCGAGTCCCGGGTCGGTACCCGTCCGGCCAACAGGCGGTTCGAGAGCGCGGGAATCAGCGTGACGGAAACCACCAGCGACAACAGCACCGAAACGGAAATCGCCACTGCGATGTCGCGGAAAAGCTGGCCGACCTCGAGATCCATGATCAGGATCGGGATGAACACCATCACCGTGGTGAGCGCGGAAACCAGCACCGCCGGCCACACCTGCGCGGTGCCGTGATAGGCGGCTTCGGTGCGGCTCATGCCGGTTTGCCGCAATCGGTAGATGTTCTCGAGCACCACGATGGCGGCGTCGACGACCATGCCTACCGCGAATGCGATGCCCGCGAGGCTGATCACGTTGAGCGACCGCCCGAGCAACGCCATGGCCACGAACGACCCGATCACGGAAACCGGGATCGCGAAGGCAATCACCACCGTCGGACGCCACGACCTCAGGAACACGAGAAGGATGACGATCGCCAGGACGCCGCCGAAATAGATGTTCTGCATCACCAGCGCGATCGAGGAGTTGATGTAGTCGGTCTCGTCGTAAACCTGCCGGACCTTCAGCCCCTTCTCCCTGATGGGGCCGTCGCGAAGCCCGGTCATGGTCTCCTGGACCAGCTTCATGGTCTCGATCACGTTGGCGCCCTGCTCGCGGGTCACGTTGAGGGCGAGCGCCGGGACGCCGTTCGAGGACATCCGCGCGCGCGCCTCCTTGTAGGCGAGCGTGACGGTCGCGATGTCGCCCACCGTCACCCGGCCGAGCCCGGCGCCCTGCGCGTTCGACCTGAGGACGACCGCCTCGACCTCGCCCGTCTCCGCGAAATCGCCTTCGGTGCGCACCGTGTAGCGGCGCTTGCCCTCGTCGATGTCGCCGCCGGTGATCGAGGCGTTGGCGGCGCGCAGCCGGGCGATGACCTGACCGACGGTGAGCCGGTATCTGGCCAGCCGCTCAGGATCGATGACGACCTGCATCTCGCGCTCGGTCTCGCCGAAGATGTTCACCCCGCCGACGCCGGGCACGCGTTCCAGGCGCTCCTGAACCACGTCGCGCAGGAAGTCGCCGTATTCGAGCATCGGGGTGTCGTTGCCCTCGACCCGGCTGAACAGGAACCAGGCGATGGCGTTGTCCTCGGTCCCCGACGTGCCGAGCGTCGGCTCCTCGGCCTCCTCGGGATAGTTGGTCACCCGGTCGAGCCGGTTGGAGACCAGCAGCAGCATGCGGTCGAAATTGACGCCGGGCGCGAATTCCAGGGTGATCTTGCCTCTGCCGTGGCTTGCCTCGGAGAGCACCCGCTGGACACCCTCGAGCCGCTTCAGCTCGTCCTCCTGCGGAATGACGATTTCGCGTTCGACTTCCGCCGGCGCGGCGCCGCGCCAGCTGGTGGTGACGATAAGCACCGGCTGGCGAACGTCGGGCGCCATCTGGATCGGGATCCGCTGCAGCGCGACATAGCCGAACAGGATGATCATCAGCACCATGGCGACGACCGCCATCGGGCGCTCGATGGACAGGCGGATGAGGTTCATGCCGAACCGCCCTTCATCCGATCAGCTCCCCGCGCCGCCCCGGATGCGCACGGGCCCGCCGCGGCCGAGCGTTTCGTTGCCGCGGATGACGACCTTCTGTCCCGGCTTCACCCCGTCGAGCACCACGAAGCGCGCCCCCAGCCCGTCGCCGAGCCGGACCTTGACCCGCCGGGCGAGATTGTCCTTGACGACGAAGACGAAGGCATCGGCGCCGCCACGCACCACGGCATCCTTGTGCACGGTGGCGACCTGCCGGCCGCCGCCGATGGGGATCAGCACGGTGACGCTCTGGTCGGCGGCGAGCCGCATCTGCGTCTTGCCGAAGCTGGGCGTGAAGCGCACCGGGGCGGGTGCGGGTGCGGACGTTCTCGGTCGGGACGATGGCGCGGACCGTGGCCCGGTGACGCGAGCCGTCGTCCAGCGTCAGGGTAACGAGGCGCGCCCGGCGCGAGCTCGTCGACCCGGTCGGACGGCACCTCGGCCTCGGCCTCGAGATCGGTGTCGTTGAGGATGCTGACGACCCGCGCCCCGACATTGAGGTAAGTGCCGATGTCGATGTGCTTTTCCGTCACCACGCCGGGAAACGGCGCCTTGATCCTGGTGTCCGCGAGGTCGAGCTCGGACTGGCGCAGTTGCGCCTGCGCCTCGCGGAGCTGGCCCCGGCGGTCCGCCACCGCGCCGCGCCGCGCCTGCACGTCCGCGCTCCAGGTCCTCGTAGCGGGCGCGCGAGAACGCCGCCGACTTGCGCAGACGGTCGAGGCGCTTGAGCTCGCCCCTGCTTTTTCCGGTACTCCGCCTCGGCCGCGGCGACGAGGCCGCGGAACCGCGCCACGGACGCGGCCGCCCGGTCGCGCGCGGCCTGTACCCGGCCGGAGGCCAGCACGGCGACGATCTGCCCCCGCTCGACCCGGTCGCCGACATCCACCCGCATCTCGACCACGGCGCCGCGCACTGTGGCTCGCCACGACGCCCGACTGGCGCGCGACGAGCCGTCCGATGACGGGGGTCGTCTTGGCGAGCGGCTCCGCTATCACGTCGTCGAGCGTCACCGTCGCGGGCGGGCCGCCCGCCGCCGCGGGGCGGGCTGCGCTGTCCGGCCGGCGGGGAAGCGGCGGGAGCAGCCGGCTTCGCGGCCGCGGCGATCGACTTGCAGCCGGCGCCGGTGAAAAGGCCGGGATCTCGTTGGCATCGAGCGAATTGCTCTGTCGCAGTCCATCTCGTCGAAATTGGCCGCCAGCGGGACCGCCCGCCTCGTCGCGGTCGATCACCCCGTTCCCGTTGGCGTCCGCCGCCTTGGCGCGGCCCGAAAGCGGCGGCGGGGCCGTCCTGGCCTGCGCCGGGGTCGAACCGCCGGGCGCGGACGCGATCGACGCGCAGCCGGCGCCGGTGAAGAAAGCGCGGATCTCGTTCCCATCGAGCGAATTGCTCTTGTCGCAATCCATCTGGTCGAAATTGGCCGCCAGCGGACCGCCCGCCTCGTCGCGGTCGATCACCCCGTTCCAATTGGCGTCGGCGGCCTGGGCGCGCGGCGAGAGCGGCGGCGGCTTGTCTGCGCGGACGCGGGACCGCCGAGCGCAGCGCAGAGCATTGCCGCGCCCGCCCGCTGCGAGCACGAACTCTCGCGGCCCGGCGGCAAACCGGAAACGTGCCGAACATCCTCGCGTGTATCACCGGTCCTGTGTGCAATCGCCCGGAGCGCCGGAATGAATTAGCACCCCGCAAACGGAAAACAATAGCCCGAACGCATCCTGGGATCAACAGAGTCCACGCCATGGACGGCGGGCTTTCCGTCGCTTCGCTCTTCCGAGCCCGCAGCTACCCCCAGTATGAGGCGTTTGCGCTGTCGGGGACGGGTTGATTTACAAGGCGTTCACGGAGGTGCGAGATTTTTGATACCCCGTGGTGGTCGTTGATATCCGGGGTTTCAGTTTCGCTGCGGCGGTCGTTTTGGCGATTTTCACCCCACGCCGCTGGTCGCGGCGTCTTGGCAGCGAGGTTTTCCTGCGGCGGCCTCGCGCGCCCTGATCGTGCGCATGAGATAGAAGGTGTCGCCATCGGGCCCTGGGGCCCTTGTTTCCACCACCACCCCCTGGTCGGGAGAACAGCGATGGCGACGGCGGCGAAGCTACCTTTTCGTGGCGCGATGTCGAAGTCCTGCCGGACCTTGAACGGCTGCGCCTGGTTCTGGCGGTGCTTCCCGACGAGGAGATCGTGACGGCGCTTGAAGTGTGTCGCGGTCGGGGCCGTAACGACTACCCGGTGCGGGCGATGTGGCGGGCGCTGATCGCGGGGTGGTGTTGCAACACGCCTCGATGCAGTCGCTGTTGCGGGAGCTGGGGCGCAACCCGGCGTTGCTGGAGATCTGCGGGTTCGACCCTCTGCCGTATCAGAGCGGGCCCGGTGACGGTGCTTCACGACGGGCATGCGGTAACGCGCCCGGCGCGGGTTCGTCGACGGGCCCGAGCCACTGGAACTTCTCGCGGTTCTGGGGCGTGTTGTGCAGCTTGAGGACGAGCAGGGGCTTGGTGTCCGCCATGATCGAGAGCCTGCGCGCCGCGCTGTTCGCCGCGTTGCCGGACTTCGGGCGTCATCTCGGCTACGACGGCAAGGCGATCGCGAGCCACTCGACGGGCCGGGTCGGCAAGGACGAGGACAAGACCTCGGGACCCCGACGCCGACTGGGGCAAGCACGAGACGGCGGGGTGGACGCCAGGACGGCGCGGTGGTGGAAGAAGGTGAAGTCGTGGTTCGGCTACGGGCTGCACCTGATCGCCGACACCGATTACGAGGTTCCGGTGGCCTTCGAGGTGACGCGCGCTTCGGCCTCGGAACCCAAGGTGCTGTCCGGGATGCTGGAGGAGCTGTTCGCAAGGGCGCCGGAGATCGCCGGGCGCTGCGCCGACTTCAGCGCCGACCGCGGTCTCGACGATGCCCGCCTGAAGGCGCGGCTGTGGGACCGGGTGGACCGCCCCGCCCGCTGATCGATACACGGCTGATGTGGCGGGTGGAGAAGCAGGAGCCGAGATACGATCCGGCGCAAGCCGATCACGCGGCCGCTGTTCCCCGACCGCGCCGATGTCATCGTTCACGACGAGCGCGGGCCGGGTGTCCTGCGTCTGTCCCGGGACCGGCGAGGTCCGCGCTATGGCGTTTCAGGGGTTCGAGGCTGATCGGGGCCGCTGCGGCACGCTCAAATACCGCTGCCCGGCAGCCGCCTTCGGCTTCGCCCTGCGCCGGCAGCCCGGGGCCTGCCACCGGGCCGGCGGGGTCAAGCCCGAGACTATGGCCGCATCCTGCGCATTCGACCTCGACAGCCACGACCGGCGCATCTTCACCCCCACGCCCTGGGGCAGTCCGTCATGGCGGCGCGGCTACAACCGCCGCTCGGCCATGGAGCGGATCAACAGCCGCCTCGACAACAGCTTCAACTTCGAGACCCACTACATCCGAGGCCGCGCCAAGATGAAGACCCGCCTCGGCCTCGCCCTGGCGGTGATGATGGCGAATGGCTCTCGCCCAGGCCCGCGCCGGCCGCCCCCGAGCGCATGCGCTCCCCTGGTCGGCGCCGTGCCGTATCTCGACACCGGCTGACCGCTCGTCTGCCTCCCGACAATCCTGCCCGATCCCGCCGCCCGACGGCAGAGGGAAGCCACGCCCGCACGCCAGACAATCTTCCGGTAATCGTATTTGTCAGGCCCCGGAAGCCCGTATCCTGCCCGGTGGGGAAGCGGGCCGGACGATATTCAACCGCCAAAAATCGAACCGGCGACAGCCAAAAATCACCACAGCGCACATTTCTCGAGGACGCGCCGCCGGAGGAGGCAGAGGCCATGATAGCGGCGCTCCACGATCCGGCTCTGAGCCGCCGGGTGCTCGGGCTGGAAGACGAGGACGATTGCGGACGATTGCGGACGATTGCTGAACCGTGCACGTTCTCCTCGACACGACCTATCTCTACCGCCTGATGGAAGCGCTCGGAACGCTGCCCGAGGCGGATCGCCGGTTCCTCGCCGCCAACGACGCGCGGCTCTATGTGAGCGCGGTTTCGATCTGGGAGATGCGGCTGAAGCACAACGCCCGCCACCCTTCGGGCGAACGCAAGAGCCCGTTCGATCCGGGCGACGTGCTCGCCACGCTGGAAGGCCAGGACATGACCTTCCTGCCGATGACCATGGCGCACGCCGCGAAGGCGCTCGATCCGCCGCTCGGGCACAAGGACCCGTTCGACGAGCTGCTTCTCGTGCAGGCCCAGGAGGAGGGCCTGAGGCTGCTCACCGCCGACCGCCGCCTGGCGCAGCATCGTAAGCGGTGTTCAGACCCCATATCGGGTCTGGATTGACAGCGTTTTCTTGAGGGTGGGCTTGGGCGCCGCGATCAACCGGTGTCGACGTCGGGCTTGGGATCAAAGTTCCACTGCAGCAGCTCGTGGATCCTCGACTGTGGGTGACCCGCGGCGATCTTCTCGAGCGCGCTCCTGAGCCAGGCGTGCGGCTCGACGCCGTTCATCTTGCAGGTCTCGATCAGCGAGGCGATCCGGGCCCACGCGGCGGCGCCCTCGTCGTGGCCCGCGAACAGGGCGTTCTTTGCCGTGAGCTTCAGCGGGCGGATGCGGTTCTCGACGAAGTTCGAGTCGATCTCGACGCGCCCGTCGCGGAGGAACACCAGCAACCCGTCCCACCGGTTGGCGATGTAGGTCAGCTTCTCGCCCAGGCGCGAGCGCGGCGAGACGCGCGAGCGCTGCTCGTCGAGCCACACTCCGAAGGCGTTCACCAGCGGCGCGGACTCCGTCCAGCGCACCGCCTGGCGCGTCGCCGGCGCCGCGCCCCGGATCCTGTCCTCGATCGCGTAGAGCCGCGCGATCCGCTCCAGACCGGCCTTCGCGACCGGCGAGGCGTTCGAATCGAAGATGTCCTTCAGCGCGCGCCTGGCGTGCGCCCAGCAGGCCGAGAGCGTCAGCGCTCCCCCCGGCCGGTCCGCACGGCGCAGCGGGTTGTAGCCGCTATAGCCGTCGATCTGCGCGGTCCCCGAGAACCCTTCCAGCAGCGTCTCCGCATGCTTGCCGCCGCGGCCCGGCGCGTAGGCATAGACCACCCCGATCGTGTCCCGAGCCGTGGTGTAAGAGCCTGGCGGCCGTCGCGGTATCCGGCGGGTAGGGCCGGTAGGCTCAGGCTGCCACGGCGGGCAGCTTGACGGTTGCATTGTCGCTCACGGGAGCGATTGATTCCAGCGTCATGTATCTGAGAGAAATGTGCGCTGTGGTGATTTTTGGCTGTCGCCGGTTCGATTTTGGCGGTTGAATATCGTCCGGCCCGCTTCCCCACCGGGCAGGATACGGGCTTCCGGGGCCTGACAAATACGATTACCGGAAGATTGTCTGGCGTGCGGGCGTGGCTTCCCCTCTGCCGTCGGGCGGCGGGATCGGGCAGGATTGTCGGGAGGCAGACGAGCGGTCAGCCGGTGTCGAGATACGGCACGGCGCCGACCAGGGAGCGCATGCGCTCGGGGCGGCCGGCGCGGGCCTGGGCGAGAGCCATCGCCATCATCACCGCCAGGGCGAGGCCGAGGCGGGTCTTCATCTTGGCGCGGCCTCGGATGTAGTGGGTCTCGAAGTTGAAGCTGTTGTCGAGGCGGCTGTTGATCCGCTCCATGGCCGAGCGGCGGTTGTAGCCGCGCCGCCATGACGGACTGCCCCAGGGCGTGGGGGTGAAGATGCGCCGGTCGTGGCTGTCGAGGTCGATGCGCAGGATGCGGCCATAGTCTCCGGGCTTGACCCCGCCGGCCCGGTGGCAGGCCCGGCTGCCGGCGCAGGCGAAGCCGAAGGCGGCTGCCGGGCAGCGGTATTTGAGCGTGCCGCAGCGGCCCCGATCAGCCTCGAACCCCTGAAACGCCATAGCGCGGACCTCGCCGGTCCCGGGACAGACGCAGGACACCCGGCCGCGCTCGTCGTGAACGATGACATCGGCGCGGTCGGGGAACAGCGGCCGCGTGATCGGCTGCGCCGGATCGTATCTCGGCTCCTGCTTCTCCACCCGCCACATCAGCCGTGTATCGATCAGCGGGCGGGCGGTCCACCGGTCCCACAGCCGCGCCTTCAGGCGGGCATCGTCGAGACCGCGGTCGGCGCTGAAGTCGGCGCAGCGCCCGGCGATCTCCGGCGCCCTTGCGAACAGCTCCTCCAGCATCCCGGACAGCACCTTGGGTTCCGAGGCCGAAGCGCGCGTCACCTCGAAGGCCACCGGAACCTCGTAATCGGTGTCGGCGATCAGGTGCAGCCCGTAGCCGAACCACGACTTCACCTTCTTCCACACCGCGCCGGTCCTGGCGTCCACCCCGCCCGTCTCGTGCTTGCCCCAGTCGGCGTCGGGGTCCGAGGTCTTGTCCTCGTCCTTGCCGACCCGGCCCGTCGAGTGGCTCGCGATCGCCTTGCCGTCGTAGCCGAGATGACGCCCGAAGTCCGGCAACGCGGCGAACAGCGCGGCGCGCAGGCTCTCGATCATGGCGGACACCAGCCCCTGCTCGTCCTCAAGCTGCACAACACGCCCCAGAAACCGCGAGAAGTTCCAGTGGCTCGGCGCCGTCGAACGAACCCGCGCCGGGCGCGTTACCGCATGCCCGTCGTGAAGCACCGTCACCGGCCCGCTCTGATACGGCAGAGGGTCGAACCCGCAGATCTCCAGCAACGCCGGGTTGCGCCCCAGCTCCCGCAACAGCGACTGCATCGAGGCGTGTTGCAACACCACCCCCGCGATCAGCGCCCGCCACATCGCCCGCACCGGGTAGTCGTTACGGCCCCGACCGCGACACACTTCAAGCGCCGTCACGATCTCCTCGTCGGGAAGCACCGCCAGAACCAGGCGCAGCCGTTCAAGGTCCGGCAGGACTTCGACATCGCGCCACGAAAAGGGTAGCTTCGCCGCCGTCGCCATCGCTGTTCTCCCGACCAGGGGTGGTGGTGGAACAAGGGCCCCAGGGCCCGATGGCGACACCTTCTATCTCATGCGCACGATCAGGGCGCGCGAGGCCGCCGCAGGAAAACCTCGCTGCCAAGACGCCGCGACCAGCGGCGTGGGGTGAAAATCGCCAAAACGACCGCCGCAGCGAAACTGAAACCCCGGATATCAACGACCACCACGGGGTATCAAAAATCTCGCACCTCCGTGAACGCCTTGTAAATCAACCCGTCCCCGACAGCGCAAACGCCTCAGAGGAGAGAAATGTGCGCTGTGGTGATTTTTGGCTGTCGCCGGTTCGATTTTGGCGGTTGAATATCGTCCGGCCCGCTTCCCCACCGGGCAGGATACGGGCTTCCGGGGCCTGACAAATACGATTACCGGAAGATTGTCTGGCGTGCGGGCGTGGCTTCCCCTCTGCCGTCGGGCGGCGGGATCGGGCAGGATTGTCGGGAGGCAGACGAGCGGTCAGCCGGTGTCGAGATACGGCACGGCGCCGACCAGGGAGCGCATGCGCTCGGGGCGGCCGGCGCGGGCCTGGGCGAGAGCCATCGCCATCATCACCGCCAGGGCGAGGCCGAGGCGGGTCTTCATCTTGGCGCGGCCTCGGATGTAGTGGGTCTCGAAGTTGAAGCTGTTGTCGAGGCGGCTGTTGATCCGCTCCATGGCCGAGCGGCGGTTGTAGCCGCGCCGCCATGACGGACTGCCCCAGGGCGTGGGGGTGAAGATGCGCCGGTCGTGGCTGTCGAGGTCGATGCGCAGGATGCGGCCATAGTCTCCGGGCTTGACCCCGCCGGCCCGGTGGCAGGCCCGGCTGCCGGCGCAGGCGAAGCCGAAGGCGGCTGCCGGGCAGCGGTATTTGAGCGTGCCGCAGCGGCCCCGATCAGCCTCGAACCCCTGAAACGCCATAGCGCGGACCTCGCCGGTCCCGGGACAGACGCAGGACACCCGGCCGCGCTCGTCGTGAACGATGACATCGGCGCGGTCGGGGAACAGCGGCCGCGTGATCGGCTGCGCCGGATCGTATCTCGGCTCCTGCTTCTCCACCCGCCACATCAGCCGTGTATCGATCAGCGGGCGGGCGGTCCACCGGTCCCACAGCCGCGCCTTCAGGCGGGCATCGTCGAGACCGCGGTCGGCGCTGAAGTCGGCGCAGCGCCCGGCGATCTCCGGCGCCCTTGCGAACAGCTCCTCCAGCATCCCGGACAGCACCTTGGGTTCCGAGGCCGAAGCGCGCGTCACCTCGAAGGCCACCGGAACCTCGTAATCGGTGTCGGCGATCAGGTGCAGCCCGTAGCCGAACCACGACTTCACCTTCTTCCACACCGCGCCGGTCCTGGCGTCCACCCCGCCCGTCTCGTGCTTGCCCCAGTCGGCGTCGGGGTCCGAGGTCTTGTCCTCGTCCTTGCCGACCCGGCCCGTCGAGTGGCTCGCGATCGCCTTGCCGTCGTAGCCGAGATGACGCCCGAAGTCCGGCAACGCGGCGAACAGCGCGGCGCGCAGGCTCTCGATCATGGCGGACACCAGCCCCTGCTCGTCCTCAAGCTGCACAACACGCCCCAGAAACCGCGAGAAGTTCCAGTGGCTCGGCGCCGTCGAACGAACCCGCGCCGGGCGCGTTACCGCATGCCCGTCGTGAAGCACCGTCACCGGCCCGCTCTGATACGGCAGAGGGTCGAACCCGCAGATCTCCAGCAACGCCGGGTTGCGCCCCAGCTCCCGCAACAGCGACTGCATCGAGGCGTGTTGCAACACCACCCCCGCGATCAGCGCCCGCCACATCGCCCGCACCGGGTAGTCGTTACGGCCCCGACCGCGACACACTTCAAGCGCCGTCACGATCTCCTCGTCGGGAAGCACCGCCAGAACCAGGCGCAGCCGTTCAAGGTCCGGCAGGACTTCGACATCGCGCCACGAAAAGGGTAGCTTCGCCGCCGTCGCCATCGCTGTTCTCCCGACCAGGGGTGGTGGTGGAACAAGGGCCCCAGGGCCCGATGGCGACACCTTCTATCTCATGCGCACGATCAGGGCGCGCGAGGCCGCCGCAGGAAAACCTCGCTGCCAAGACGCCGCGACCAGCGGCGTGGGGTGAAAATCGCCAAAACGACCGCCGCAGCGAAACTGAAACCCCGGATATCAACGACCACCACGGGGTATCAAAAATCTCGCACCTCCGTGAACGCCTTGTAAATCAACCCGTCCCCGACAGCGCAAACGCCTCAGAGGGGATAATCGCGAAACAGAAAAAAACCCCCATCCCAAAGGCTCGCTGGCCTTCGCTACATGGGTTTGCGCACGCCTCGGGGGATGGACCGGATACTATGGAAAACTCGGCCCCGTCGTCACACCACGGACTCTATCAGTTCCGTGCCATTCAACGCGGATACCGGATCAATCACGATGTGTGAATCCGGTAGGGCTCAGCGCCCGGGCGGGGCGGCCATCACTTCGTCGAGGCTCGCGGCCGTCAGTACCGCCTCAGTCCAGGCTTCCAGTTCGGTGACCGACGCGCCGCGAACCCGCTCGCGCACCGCCTCCGGCACAACCCCGAAGCGCAGCTCCAGTTGGCGGAGAAGCAACCCCGCTTGGCCTTCGGTCCGGCCTTCCGCCCGTCCTTCGCTCCGGCCTCGTTCAATGCCCTGTTCGATCCAGGCTTCGGCGACGGTGCCCATCAGCGCCTCCCATCGGTCCGGCTTCGTCCGGCGCAGCGACGCCTCCAGCATCACGGGCGTCAGGTTCATGCGCTCGGCGATGTAGCGCACAATGTGCCGCTCGAACGCGCTCCCGTCAACCGGCCCGCCGGTCATCAGGTCGAGGAGATCGGCCGGGATGTCCGCGGCATGGACCACCCGGAGCGCCAGCAGCCCGGCCCGGACCTCCGGCGTCCGCGACAGCCGCAGCGGCTCGATCCGGCCCAGGTCGTGCAGCACATAGGCGAACTCCCGGGCGAACGGCCCCAGTTCCTCCGGCGCATCGATCATCGCCGCCACCGAGCGCGGCACGGTCCATGTGCCCGGGCCGTGGTAGAAGACGAGCGGGATGATCGCCGGCAGCCGGTCCCTGGCGCCGCCTCCTTCGATCTCGCGGAGCCAGATGCTGGCGAGGTATTTCAGGATCTGGAGCGGCGTGGCGGCGTCGATATGGCTCTTGTGCTCCAGAAGTACGAATATACGGGCGTCCTCGCCGGTCCTGAGCCTGACCCGGAAGAGGGCGTCGCACTGGGTCCTCGCGGCGTCCTCGTCGACGAAGCTGCCCTCGACCGCCTCCGGCGGGGTGTCGGGATCGAGCAGGCCGGCGACCTCCGGCGGCAGGTAGTCCGCCAGCAACGCGCTGGCGCGGGCAGGATCGGAGACCAGCGCCCGGAACAGCGCGTCGTGCGGCGTCGCCGGAAGGCTCAACAGACGGAACCCCGGCGGGCGCCTCGCCCGGGGTCCGGCACAGGAACGGCGCTTGTCATGACCGCACCCTACGCCGACCGGTCTTCCCGGTCGACCGGGGATGCGAGCGACCGAAGGACCGCCGACATTCCCGGCGCCTCCTCCCCGCCTCTCCGCATCGTCCGGCGGATGCGCCGGCCACCTGAGTTATGCACGCCGCGCTGCAGCTGCTTGCGCGTCAGTTCAGCGAACCATCGCTCGACCTGATTGATTCAGGAGGCTGAGGTCGGCGTGAAGTGGACATGCCAGTGCGGCCTTCGCGCCAGCCATGCCCTGACCGCCGCGGTCTTGTGGGTGGCGTAGTTGTCCATGACGATGTAGATGTCGATGTCTACGGGAACACAGCGGTCACCGGGGGAGGTTCCTCTAGGCGATCCTCGGCGGCGGCGACCGCGCTCGATCGTACAAGCTCGCCGGGTTCGTCGCCGGGTTCGCTTCTCGTCATCCCTTCTGCCCTTTCCAGGTCGAACTGGTGGCCGGCCGCAATGGAATCCCGACCCTGAAACAGCACGCCGGCGGCCTGTTTGCGGTCGGGACCGGAACGCCCAGCGAGGCCGCCGCACCCTTCTCCACCGCCCCGCCGGGACCGCCGCCGCGACCCGGATGCCGGTCCCGGGGGCGTGTTTTTCCGTGTTTCGGGGGCCTGCACAAGCGGAACACACCGTCACACGCCCTGCCACCGATCGCAACCACCCCGACTGCTTCCGGCGACAGGCGCGCGCTGGACCGCGCCCCGGTACGACGATCCGGCGAACACAAATCGGTGGCGCTCGATCCGCGTTGCGCCGGCAGGATTCTGGCGGCGCCTGTCCACTCCTGGCGACCCCAGGCAGCGCCTGTCATCCCATGCCGCAGCCCTGCATCGGGATGCGTTCCGGTGTATGGACCGAGACGGGCGCGGCCCGTTTGAGCACGATTTGCGATGCATGAGCGATGGGGGAATCGACGCCGGGGAGAGCGGCGGATTGGAGCCTCCGCGGCGCGTGAGCGGCGGCGTCGGGCGCGGCGTCCGAGGCATTCATGCGCAGCATGATGCGAAGGCGCGCGACGAAAGCGCCGCGCGGCGGTGCGCCGGGTTCGGCGCAGTGGCCGGTGCACTTATGGGCGGCATGGTGCAGCGTCGGGTGACGCGGATGCGGGACGCAGGCGCGAGCGGCGAAGCCGGAGCACGAGCGCGGCGCGAAGCGCGCGCGCGGATGGCGTTGCCGCGCGAAGTGTGTGCGCACGCGGAAACGGGCCGCGCCGCCGCCGGAGCGACGGTGCGGCCCGCGATGCGCTGCGGTCAGACGTGGCAGCGGAGCACCGGAATACCGAGCTGCCGTGCCTTGTCGACGAGGTTCTCGGTGATGCCGGAGCCGGGGAAAGCGATGACGCCCTTCGGCAGGAGGTTGAGGAGTTCGTCGTTGCGGCGGAAGGGCGCGGCGCGTCCGTGGCGGTCCCAGTCGGGCTTGCAGACGATCTGGTGGACGCCGTTCCGCTCGGCCCAGCTTGCGGCGATCTTCTCGACGCCGGGGCCGCCGCCGTGGACGAGGACCATGTCCGCATACTTGGCGCGGGCCTGGTCGAGGCGGGCGATGACGGCGGCGGGGTCTGCGATGTCCCTGCCGCCGGCGATGGCGACGAGGGTGCCTTGCGGCAGGTGGGCCATGGTCTCGCGGTCCTTGCGTGCGCGGATGAAGTCTCGGGCATCGATGCTGGCCGAGGTCAGCCTGCCGGTCCGGGAGGCGTGCGAGCCGTGGCGCGGGCGCCAGACCTCTCCGGTTTCCTCGCGGTAGGCATCGGCGCAGGCGTCGCGCATCTTCTCGAAGGCGTCGCGTCGGTCGCCGAGGTTCTGCGCGCGGTCGGTGACCAGCTCCAGTTCGCGCGACCTGATCTCGGTTCCGTCCTGGTCGCGCTGGAGGTCTCGGAGCTCCGGGGTGAGCTTGTCGACGCTGCGGTCGATGCGCTGTGTCTGGGCGTGGAGCATGTTGACGAACCCCCAGAGCAGGTGTTCGCGCTCGTCGGCGAGCTGGAAGCCGTCGGGGCAGACGCCTTCGCTGAGGATGCGGAAGGCTTCGGCAACGGCGGTGAGCGCATCGTCCTTGTCCCAGACGACGCGGGGATCGAACTCGTCGCGCTCGGGGGTTGCGCCGAAGAGGGCGGCGTTGTCGCAGACGGTTGCGGTGACGGAGTGCTCGGTGCTCTCGACGGTGTCGATGTTCTCGATGATGGTGTTCATGACGATCTCCTTGACGATCGGGTTGCAGCTATCGGAGCGTTGCGCCCCGAAGCGATGTCCTGTTGGGTCACGCGCGCGCAGCGGAAGCACCGGGTCCGGAATGAATGGCCCGGCGGGATGCGCGAGTGGTGCGGGCGCACAAGCGAGCGGAGCGAGTGCGGAGCCACGGTCGCGCATTCCGCCGGGCCTAGGCGCTTGCGCCGTTTCATTCCGAGTCCCGGCCGGAACGGAGCGCGAGCGGAGTGGAGGACCCCGCCGGCGGCGGGGTTGGTGTAGTGAGCACGTGTGGCACAATGGGACAGCACGCAGGCAGCAAATTCTCTCCCCCTGCACGGACCCGATGGGCGCTGCCGCCCGGCACGGCCTTCGGGAGCATCCCTGGACCTGTCGGTCAGCCTTGCAAGCGGAGCGCGCAGCTTGACAGTCATGGCGGGTCACCCCCACAGCGGATGCGAGAGGATCCGCTGCCTGGCCACCTCGCGGATGCGGTTGCGGTCATGGACGCGGCAGGGACCGCGCGGATCCTCGTGGAGATGCACCACGAAATACCGCGCACCCTCGCGCAGCGGATCGTCGAGGGCACAGACGTCGCCGACATGGTCGCCGTCGCAGTAGATGCGGGACTGGTCCGGGGCGATGCGGCGGAAGGCGATGGCGCTCATGACGCGCCCCCCTCCGCCTGGCGGGCGCTGCGTTCCGCCAGCACCTGCGCCGCCCAGGCCGCCGCGCGGGCCAGCACGTCGCCATGACACGGCTCCGGCTCGCACCAGCATGCAAGCCAGCAGCCGTCGAGCGCGGCGAGTTCTTGCAGTGACACCTCGCCCGCGCGGATGCGGCGCCAGAGATCGGCGCGGTAGCGGGCGACCGCCTGTTCCCTCGAACATGCCGGTGCGATCCGGAACGGGTTTCCCCACTTCGTGCGGCGGTCGATCAGCACGGTGTTGTTGACTACCTGTGCATGGTCGAACGCTTCCCGCAGTCTCGGTTCGGTCTTCAGATTGATGACGGCGTCCATCGGCTCCCTCCTCTCCCCGGGTCGGCTTGCCCGACCCTCGCTTTCCTCTTCCTCCTGCCACGCCGGATCAGGCGCCGGCACGGAACAGGGGCGCGAGGCGGGCGCGGAGCGCCGCCGCGCCGAGATCGACCAGGTCGTCGTTGAAGTCGTTGCCCTGGGGCACGATCACCGTGGCGGCGACGCCCGCCCGCGCGCAGCGCCGGGCGAGGCGTTCGGCGGCGCGTGCGCCGTCCTCGTCGTTGTCCCGCGCGATCACGAGGCGGGCGACGCCGGCAGGCGGAGAGAAGGCGCCGAGGCTGCCGGCCGAGAGCGCCGCCGCGGCGCGGATCTCGGGCAGGGCGGCGACCAGCGAGAGCACGGTCTCGATGCCCTCGCCGACGACCAGCGCAGCGCCGTCGCCGGGCTGGCCGAAGCGCACCGCGAGGCCATGGATGCGTCCGAGCGCCTTGCGCGGATGGGCGACATCCGCCTTGGCGGCCGAGCGGGGATCGAGCCAGGTGCGCTGGACGCCGAAGAGTCGGCCGCCTGCCCCGGACTGCGATCCGGAGTCGTCGCCGGTGACGGCGGCGACCAGCGCCGGGAGGCGACGCACCGAGGGGCCTTCGCGGTAGCGAAGCGCCGGGTGGAAGCGCAGCGCCGCGAAGCGGGAGCGCGCGAGCCCGCGGGCATGGAGATAGCGCTCGGCATGGCTGCCGTCGAGGGCGCGGCAGCCGCGCCACAGGCGGCGCGCCGCCTCGGTGGCGTCATACCGCTCGCTGGATACAGGGACGGGGTCCGCCGGCACGGCGAGGAAGCGCCGCGCCTCGTCGAGTGCCGCGCGCAGCGTCGGCGCGCGGGAGCGGTGGCGAACGATATCGAGCAGGTCGCCATGCTCGCCCGAGGCCGCGTCGGTGAACTTGCCGGGCGTTCCGGGGCCGGAGAGGCGGACGAAGAGGGAGCGGCCGCGGGCGCCGTCGATATCGCCGCAGATCCAGTAGCGGCCCTGCCGCCGTCCGTTGGGCAGGTAGTGGCGGCAGACTTCCTCGGCGCGCGCCGCGAGCGCGGCGGCGAGGGCGCCGGCATTCATGGCCGGCCCCCGCCCGGGCAGGCGGGACGGCAATGGATCGCGGGACATGGCGGGACTCCTCCATCGGGACGGAACGCTCGATACCGGCCGGTCTCCGCCCCCGCCTGGCGCCGGAGAAGGCGCGCGCCGCGCGAAACGCGGACGCGCCATGGGGGCCGGGGACGCCTCCGGATCGGCAGCAAAAAAGAGGCCGGCGCCGAAGCGCCGGCCCGAGTTGGGAGGGAGGAAGCGTGATGCCGATCAGAACGGAATCCGGTCGTCCATGTCGGAGGGAGCCGAGGCCGAGGCGGCGCCGGCGTCGCCCGCCATGTCGGGGCCGGGCTGGCTCCGGGCGCCGTTGCCCTTGTCCAGGAATTGCACGCGGCCGCCCGGGACCAGCAGGATCTCGGTCGAGAAGCGGTCGGAGTCCTCGCCCTCCTTCTTCCAGCGCCGGGTCTGGAGCTTGCCGGCGACGTAGACCAGGCGGCCCTTCACGGCGTGCTTCACCAGCATGTCGATCAGCCCGTCCTGGAAGGTGACGATGCGGTGCCACTCGGTGCGGTCGACCCGCTCGCCGGTCTTGGCGTCGATGTAGGACTCGTCGGTGGCGATGCTCAGATTGGCGACGCGGCCGCCGCTCTGGAGGTGATTGACGGTGACGTCGGCGCCGAGGCGGCCGATCAGTTCCGCGCGATTGAGACCGAAAGCCATGGGATTCTCCTTGAATGGCTGGTTGCTGACGATGGGTTGCGAACGGGGGAAGCCGGGTCGATCCCTCTCCCCGGCCCCCTGCCGCTCACCTTCTTCCCGCTTTCCTTCACTCTGCGTCGCGGCCGGCGAGGACCTCGCGGATGGCCCGGCTGTCGAGACCGGCCTCGGCCAGCAGTTCGTCGCAGGCCGGCGCGTCGTGTTCGGTGCCGGTTGCCGCATCGGCGTCGTGGAAGAACTCGGACATGGGCATCTCCCCTGGACGGCGCCCGGACATCCAGCGGAAGGGCCGCTCCCTTCCACTCCGCCGGGCGCTCGCCCCCGCCAAAGCCCTTCTCCAACTCCGGGACGACAGCCCGGCGGAAGCAGGACGGGCAGGCGAACGCCGATCCGGGGCCGCGCCGGCTCACCAGGGTGGCGCCGTCAGCAAAGCCATGGGGCTGGCATCGCACAGCACCTCGACCTCGTCGCGCGAGAGCTTCTCGAAGACGAGGCAGAGCGCGACATCGGCCTCGCTGTCGAACGGCCCGTGCTCGCGCCCGGTCTCCAGCTCGATCACCGTATACAGCGGGTCCCAGACCGGGATGCCGCGGAACGCGCCCGAACTCTCGCGGCGCCTGCGCGAACAGGGCTCGCAACGCGCCACGCCCGGCGAGGGCGCGTTGCAGGCGACACAGCGGCCCCGGGCCCTCCGACCGGCATAGCGGTCGCGGCGGGCGGCGTGTTCGGCCTCGCGGTCGCGGCGCTCGGCCCTGACGACGGCGCAGGGCGCGCAGTAAGCGGCGCCATCGAAGGTGGGTGCCTGACACTTGACGCAGACCCCGGCGGTTCTGCGGGCGTCGTAGCGGGCGCGGGCGGCGTCGCGACAGTTTTGGCACTCGGCCGCCCCGTTGGCCGGCTTGCCGCAACTGGTGCAATCGCCCCTGGTCCTCCGCTCGGCATAACGTCGGCGGTCGGCCTCCCGCTTCGCCTTCCGGTCCCGCCGCCGGCTCCGGGTCCCGGCGCAAGGCGGGCAATACGCCCTGCCGTCCGGCGCGGGCGCCGCGCACCGGACGCACAATCCGGCGGCGCGGCGACCGTGATGGCGTGCGCGTTTCGCCTGCCGCCTGTCGTCGCGGCACGGCCCGCACATGGTCCGGCCCTCCTCGGGCAGGGTGTTGCCGCAGCGGGTGCAGAGGCCGGCGGCCTGGCGGGCCTCGCTGCGCCGGCGGCTGCGCTCGCGGCCGGCCCGGCGCCGGGCTTCCGGGTCGCGCCCGCCATAGGGTATCCCCTGGGCCCTGGCCCGGGCGTCACGCTTGCGGTCGCGCGCGCGATGCTTTTCCGCGCAAGGCCCGCAGGTCGTGCGGTCCGGGCGCGCCGGGGCCCGGCCGCACCTGGTGCAGATGCCGGTGGCCGCGCGCTCGGCATAGAGCTTGCGGTCGCGCTTGTGCCCCTGGCGCCTTGCCCGTTCGGGGTCGCGCCGGGGTTTCCTGCCGGCCCGCAGGCGGGCGTCCCGCGCCCGGCTCGCGCGGTTCCGTTTCTCGTTGCAGGGCGCGCACAGGCGGCGTTCCGGCACAGGGCCGGTCCGGCCGCATCCCGGGCACAGGCCGGCCTCGGTCCGTGCGGCGGTGCGTCTGGCGATGCGCGCGCGGTCGCGCTGACGGATCTCCGGATCGGCACAGGCCATGCCGTCCTCCTCGGTTCGTGGGGGAAAGGAAAGGCGGACGCCCCGCCGGCGGCCCCAGTCCCCGAGTCGGGGGCGGCGGGTCGGCAGGACGTCCGGGAAGGGGGCGATCAGCCCTTCTGGCGGCGGTCGATACCGATGCCCATGGCGTAGGTGCCCCAGTACTGGACCCCGCCCCGGCTGCCGAGGCCGGTGCAGATGATGATCTCGTTGCGTTCGGGCCGCATCTCCTTCACCGCCTTCAAGGTCGCGGTGGCATGGCCCGCCTTGCGTCGGCCCTTGCCGGACGCCGGGTCGGGGCAGCGGCGAATGTCGCCATTCACCATCGCGCGGAAGCGCTCCACGGCGTAACGGTCGTCGGAAAGCCCGCTGCCGAAGAAATGGGTCAGGAAGGTGTTCGCTGTGTTGCCGGGCATCGCCATCGCTGCGCTCATGGTGCCGTCTCCTTCGTGCCGATGAGGGGAAACGGACGAACGCCCTCTCCCGGACATCCGACCGCCGCCCTGCTCACGGCCAACGCTCCCCTCTTGATGGAGCGAGGCGCGGACACGGAGACGACGGCCGGCCGGCGGCGCGGCACGCGGGGGCCGGAAGGCCAACTCAGGGTGGTGAGAGAAGACCGGACGCGGGCACGAGCGGCCGACGAATACAGCGGGCCATGGCGCGCGTCGGACCCCGAGCGCGACTTGCGCGCATGCGGGTCGGGCTACTCGGACTGATGGACGCGGATATAGACGCGCTGTTCGGCCCGGCGCAATCGGGGTCCCCTGCCGACCCGCGAACGCGGTAGAGCAGTGCTGTGGAAATTCGGAACCACCCAGGGCCGGGGGGCTACGATCGGGACAAACTCTTCGACAAGCCCCGCGAGGACGTCTGGCTTCGACCTCTCCGGCTCCGGAACGAGTTCGTCGCCCGCTACCACTATCTCGGATACAAGACCCTGGTCGGCGCCCAGATGCGCTACGCCGTCCATGACCGCAACGGCTGGCCGCTCGCCATGCTCGGCTTCTCCACCGCCGCCTGGAAGCTCGCTCCGCGCGACAACTTCATCGGGTGGACGCCCGAGAAGCGCGAGAAGAACCTGCCGCTCGTGGTCGACAACCCGCGCTTCCTGATATTGCCCTGGGTCCGGATCCCGAACCTCGGCTCGCACATCCTCGCCATCGTGCGCCGACGCCTGCCAGAGGACTGGACCGCGCGCTACAACATCACCCCCGTGCTCATCGAGACCTTCGTCGAGACCCCGCGCTACACCGGCACCGTCCACAAGGCGTCGGGCTGGACCCGCGTCGGCGCCACCCAGGGGGCGCGGGCGATACGACCGGCATACCAAACGAGCCCAGCCGAAAAAGGACATCTGGCTCCGATCCCTCCGAAAAGATTGGCGGCGCACCCTCAATCGGTCGAAACGAGTCCGGGCGCGGTCGGACGGGTGTGCACATGCCAAGGGGCGGATAACTGTCTTCTCATCCCCCAGGATACGAAGGGTTACCCGCTGTTTCTGCCGACAGCGCCGCGCCGGACTGCGCAGACATTCAATCCAATCCGCTTCCGGATCGCTTACGGATAAGGCAGTGAAAATAAAGTTATGTTTCAATACAACAGGTTACATCGGTAGGATCCAACAAAATACGTTTGTGTCGAGAACGACGCGTTCAGCTCTCATCCGCCAGAAGCGCTTCGAGCCCGCTTTCCGTCAGCCCGTTTCTGGCGGCATCCTCCCCCAACGCGTCCATGGTCGCCGTCAGGCGTTCCCAGGCAGCGCCGCGGAGCCGTTCGTAGTGTTGCATCGACATCATCACGCCAACCGCCCTGCCTCTCTTGGTCACGCGCACGGGCGTACTCTGCGCGGCGTCGAGCAGGTAGCCGAAGCGGTTCTTGGCGTCCCTCGCGGCGATTTCTTTCATATAGCTATAAGAGGCGTTTGCGCTGTCGGGGACGGGTTGATTTACAAGGCGTTCACGGAGGTGCGAGATTTTTGATACCCCGTGGTGGTCGTTGATATCCGGGGTTTCAGTTTCGCTGCGGCGGTCGTTTTGGCGATTTTCACCCCACGCCGCTGGTCGCGGCGTCTTGGCAGCGAGGTTTTCCTGCGGCGGCCTCGCGCGCCCTGATCGTGCGCATGAGATAGAAGGTGTCGCCATCGGGCCCTGGGGCCCTTGTTCCACCACCACCCCTGGTCGGGAGAACAGCGATGGCGACGGCGGCGAAGCTACCCTTTTCGTGGCGCGATGTCGAAGTCCTGCCGGACCTTGAACGGCTGCGCCTGGTTCTGGCGGTGCTTCCCGACGAGGAGATCGTGACGGCGCTTGAAGTGTGTCGCGGTCGGGGCCGTAACGACTACCCGGTGCGGGCGATGTGGCGGGCGCTGATCGCGGGGGTGGTGTTGCAACACGCCTCGATGCAGTCGCTGTTGCGGGAGCTGGGGCGCAACCCGGCGTTGCTGGAGATCTGCGGGTTCGACCCTCTGCCGTATCAGAGCGGGCCGGTGACGGTGCTTCACGACGGGCATGCGGTAACGCGCCCGGCGCGGGTTCGTTCGACGGCGCCGAGCCACTGGAACTTCTCGCGGTTTCTGGGGCGTGTTGTGCAGCTTGAGGACGAGCAGGGGCTGGTGTCCGCCATGATCGAGAGCCTGCGCGCCGCGCTGTTCGCCGCGTTGCCGGACTTCGGGCGTCATCTCGGCTACGACGGCAAGGCGATCGCGAGCCACTCGACGGGCCGGGTCGGCAAGGACGAGGACAAGACCTCGGACCCCGACGCCGACTGGGGCAAGCACGAGACGGGCGGGGTGGACGCCAGGACCGGCGCGGTGTGGAAGAAGGTGAAGTCGTGGTTCGGCTACGGGCTGCACCTGATCGCCGACACCGATTACGAGGTTCCGGTGGCCTTCGAGGTGACGCGCGCTTCGGCCTCGGAACCCAAGGTGCTGTCCGGGATGCTGGAGGAGCTGTTCGCAAGGGCGCCGGAGATCGCCGGGCGCTGCGCCGACTTCAGCGCCGACCGCGGTCTCGACGATGCCCGCCTGAAGGCGCGGCTGTGGGACCGGTGGACCGCCCGCCCGCTGATCGATACACGGCTGATGTGGCGGGTGGAGAAGCAGGAGCCGAGATACGATCCGGCGCAGCCGATCACGCGGCCGCTGTTCCCCGACCGCGCCGATGTCATCGTTCACGACGAGCGCGGCCGGGTGTCCTGCGTCTGTCCCGGGACCGGCGAGGTCCGCGCTATGGCGTTTCAGGGGTTCGAGGCTGATCGGGGCCGCTGCGGCACGCTCAAATACCGCTGCCCGGCAGCCGCCTTCGGCTTCGCCTGCGCCGGCAGCCGGGCCTGCCACCGGGCCGGCGGGGTCAAGCCCGGAGACTATGGCCGCATCCTGCGCATCGACCTCGACAGCCACGACCGGCGCATCTTCACCCCCACGCCCTGGGGCAGTCCGTCATGGCGGCGCGGCTACAACCGCCGCTCGGCCATGGAGCGGATCAACAGCCGCCTCGACAACAGCTTCAACTTCGAGACCCACTACATCCGAGGCCGCGCCAAGATGAAGACCCGCCTCGGCCTCGCCCTGGCGGTGATGATGGCGATGGCTCTCGCCCAGGCCCGCGCCGGCCGCCCCGAGCGCATGCGCTCCCTGGTCGGCGCCGTGCCGTATCTCGACACCGGCTGACCGCTCGTCTGCCTCCCGACAATCCTGCCCGATCCCGCCGCCCGACGGCAGAGGGGAAGCCACGCCCGCACGCCAGACAATCTTCCGGTAATCGTATTTGTCAGGCCCCGGAAGCCCGTATCCTGCCCGGTGGGGAAGCGGGCCGGACGATATTCAACCGCCAAAATCGAACCGGCGACAGCCAAAAATCACCACAGCGCACATTTCTCCGTTAGAGGCGTTTGCGCTGTCGGGGACGGGTTGATTTACAAGGCGTTCACGGAGGTGCGAGATTTTTGATACCCCGTGGTGGTCGTTGATATCCGGGGTTTCAGTTTCGCTGCGGCGGTCGTTTTGGCGATTTTCACCCCACGCCGCTGGTCGCGGCGTCTTGGCAGCGAGGTTTTCCTGCGGCGGCCTCGCGCGCCCTGATCGTGCGCATGAGATAGAAGGTGTCGCCATCGGGCCCTGGGGCCCTTGTTCCACCACCACCCCTGGTCGGGAGAACAGCGATGGCGACGGCGGCGAAGCTACCCTTTTCGTGGCGCGATGTCGAAGTCCTGCCGGACCTTGAACGGCTGCGCCTGGTTCTGGCGGTGCTTCCCGACGAGGAGATCGTGACGGCGCTTGAAGTGTGTCGCGGTCGGGGCCGTAACGACTACCCGGTGCGGGCGATGTGGCGGGCGCTGATCGCGGGGGTGGTGTTGCAACACGCCTCGATGCAGTCGCTGTTGCGGGAGCTGGGGCGCAACCCGGCGTTGCTGGAGATCTGCGGGTTCGACCCTCTGCCGTATCAGAGCGGGCCGGTGACGGTGCTTCACGACGGGCATGCGGTAACGCGCCCGGCGCGGGTTCGTTCGACGGCGCCGAGCCACTGGAACTTCTCGCGGTTTCTGGGGCGTGTTGTGCAGCTTGAGGACGAGCAGGGGCTGGTGTCCGCCATGATCGAGAGCCTGCGCGCCGCGCTGTTCGCCGCGTTGCCGGACTTCGGGCGTCATCTCGGCTACGACGGCAAGGCGATCGCGAGCCACTCGACGGGCCGGGTCGGCAAGGACGAGGACAAGACCTCGGACCCCGACGCCGACTGGGGCAAGCACGAGACGGGCGGGGTGGACGCCAGGACCGGCGCGGTGTGGAAGAAGGTGAAGTCGTGGTTCGGCTACGGGCTGCACCTGATCGCCGACACCGATTACGAGGTTCCGGTGGCCTTCGAGGTGACGCGCGCTTCGGCCTCGGAACCCAAGGTGCTGTCCGGGATGCTGGAGGAGCTGTTCGCAAGGGCGCCGGAGATCGCCGGGCGCTGCGCCGACTTCAGCGCCGACCGCGGTCTCGACGATGCCCGCCTGAAGGCGCGGCTGTGGGACCGGTGGACCGCCCGCCCGCTGATCGATACACGGCTGATGTGGCGGGTGGAGAAGCAGGAGCCGAGATACGATCCGGCGCAGCCGATCACGCGGCCGCTGTTCCCCGACCGCGCCGATGTCATCGTTCACGACGAGCGCGGCCGGGTGTCCTGCGTCTGTCCCGGGACCGGCGAGGTCCGCGCTATGGCGTTTCAGGGGTTCGAGGCTGATCGGGGCCGCTGCGGCACGCTCAAATACCGCTGCCCGGCAGCCGCCTTCGGCTTCGCCTGCGCCGGCAGCCGGGCCTGCCACCGGGCCGGCGGGGTCAAGCCCGGAGACTATGGCCGCATCCTGCGCATCGACCTCGACAGCCACGACCGGCGCATCTTCACCCCCACGCCCTGGGGCAGTCCGTCATGGCGGCGCGGCTACAACCGCCGCTCGGCCATGGAGCGGATCAACAGCCGCCTCGACAACAGCTTCAACTTCGAGACCCACTACATCCGAGGCCGCGCCAAGATGAAGACCCGCCTCGGCCTCGCCCTGGCGGTGATGATGGCGATGGCTCTCGCCCAGGCCCGCGCCGGCCGCCCCGAGCGCATGCGCTCCCTGGTCGGCGCCGTGCCGTATCTCGACACCGGCTGACCGCTCGTCTGCCTCCCGACAATCCTGCCCGATCCCGCCGCCCGACGGCAGAGGGGAAGCCACGCCCGCACGCCAGACAATCTTCCGGTAATCGTATTTGTCAGGCCCCGGAAGCCCGTATCCTGCCCGGTGGGGAAGCGGGCCGGACGATATTCAACCGCCAAAATCGAACCGGCGACAGCCAAAAATCACCACAGCGCACATTTCTCTATAATAGTTGTTTTGGCCATCCGGGCAAGTCGAGACCGTGGCTGGGCGGACTTTGTCCCGCGCCCCCTCGGTGCTAGGGTCCCGCGCTGACCCGCCGAAGGTGCCGCCGATGAACCCGTTCGTCCGTCTCGAACTGATCCGCGAGTCGCTGATCGCCGTCGTCAACGAGATGCGGGCGAATATCATCCATTCGTCCTATGCGCCGATCATCTACGAGGGGCACGATTTCTCCTGCGCCCTGATGTCGGCGGACGGGCGGCAGATCGCCCAGGGGCTGGCCGACCATCCGCTGCACATCTTCGCCGTCCCCTATTCGACGCAGCGCGTGGTCGAGGCCTTCGCCGGCGACATCCACGAGGGCGATTTGTTCCTCCACAACGACCCCTATACCGGCGGCACCCATCTGAACGACGTGCTGCTGCTCCACCCGGTGTTCTTCGAGGGCGGGCTTGCGATGTTCGCGGCGATCCGCTGCCACTGGAACGACGTGGGCGGCATGACGCCGGGCAGCTTGTCCGGCCGGGTGAACGAGATCTATCAGGAGGGGATGCGGATCACGCCGACGCGGATTTGCTCGAAGGGCGTGATGAACGACGCCTTCCTCCGGCTCCTGTTCGACAACATGCGGGGACATGCCGAACGGCTCGGCGACTTCAACGCGATGCTGGGCACGGGCCGGAAGGCGGCGGAGCATATCGGCCGTCTGTTCGACCGCTTCGGCGGCAGGGGCCTGCTGGAGGGAATCGACGAGCTGATGCGGCGGTCGGAGGGGCTGCTGCGCGCGCGGATCGCGGACTGCCCCGACGGCGATTACTTCGCCGACGGCTATATCGAGAGCGACGGCACCAACCCGGAACCGTTGGTCGTCCGCCTCAAGCTCACCGTGGCCGGCGACACGATCACCGCCGATTTCACCGGCACCTCGGCGCAGACCGACGGGCCGACCAATTGCGGCCCCGCGATGGCGCTCAACGGGGTGGGGACCATCGTCAAGGCGTTCCTCGACCCCGAGACGCCGATCAACCACGGCTCGTTCAACCCGATCGACGTGATCGCGCCCGAGCGCAGCATCATCAACGCGCGCGAGACCTCGCCCTGCGGCGGGATGGCGGAGGTCAAGTTCCTGATCGACGCCGTGGTCGCCTCGGCGATGAGCCAGGTGGTGCCCGAGATGAGCGTCGGCGACCTCAAGGGCGGCGCGAACCACATCCACATCGCCGGCCCCGCGTCCGACCGGGACGGCACCTGGATCCACTACGAATGGCCGGCGGGCGGGACCGGCGCGTCGGTCGGGGTCGACGGCAACAACGCGTGCCGCAGCTACAACGAGGGCGATTTCAACTCGATCCAGTCGGTCGAGACGGTCGAGGGCGCGTTTCCCCTTCGCGTCGAGCGCTGCGAGCTGCGGCAGGGGTGCTGCGGCGACGGGGCGTTCCGCGGCGGGTTCGGGCTGCGCCGCGACATCCGCATCCTCGGCGAAGCCGCGATGCTCTCGGTGCTGTCGGAAAAGAACGTCATCCCGCCCTACGGGGTCGAGGGCGGCAGGGCGGGGGCGTCCAACCGGTTCTTCGTCATCCGCGGCGGCGAGACGGTGGAGCCGTCCGACATGCCGGGCAAGGTGTCCGGGTTCCGGCTGGAGAGGGGCGACATCGTCCGCGAGGAGACCGCCGGCGGCGGGGGCCACGGCGATCCGCTGACGCGGGAGCCGGAGCGGGTGCGGGCCGACGTCGTCGAGGGCTACCTGACCGCCCTTCAGGCCGAACGGCGCTACGGTGTGGTGCTGGGCCGCGACCTCTCCGTCGATGTAGCGGCCACCGAAGCGAAGCGGGACGAGCTGCACGCGGCGCGGCGACCGGTGCCGATCGAGGCCGCCAACGAGGAGATGTTCGACGGAACGCGGCGGCGGATCGTCGTCCCGGCCGGGATCGCCGGAAAGGCCGGCATCGCCGACGGCGCGCTGGTAGAGATTTCGACCGGCCGCGGCGCGCCGCTCAGGGCCTGGGCGCAACTCGCGGACGAAGGCACCTCCGTCCTCGCCGGCGCATCGAGCCTCGCCATCGTCCGCGCCTCGCCCGGGGATACGGTCGAGATCGCGCCCGCCCGGTCGACTCCCGAGTTGTAGGCGGACGCGACGACCGCCGCGGTTCCGACCGAAACGGATCCGCCTTAATGTTTCACGTGAAACAAAGGTCAGCAGTGTTGACCTATGTTTCACGTGAAACATTGGTCCGATATGGGACTATTTTTCGCGTCCCCCGGGGACGCGGCGGCTCCCCCGCTCGCGCCGTTAGGGGGGTGCGGGACCGGCGGATCTCCCCGCCGCGCCAGCGCGTTGGCGAGGATTGCTGCGGGACCGGTTCGGAAAACCGGCGCGGCCGCCCCGAGGGCGGGGCCGGGTCGCCGGACTGTCAACTATGGTTGACACCCGTCCGGCGCCGACCCTGCCCGCCTTTGCGCTCCGGCACGAAATCGTTCGGGACGACGATTGCCCGTTCGCCCATTTTTGTTCGAGATTGCGTCCGTGAACGGGATCGCGGTCAGCTTCGACCGGACGACGGCAAGGGCAGCCACGGCATGTGCAGGCAGCTCGGCATCGACCCGGATGACCTCTAGGGAGCTCCGCTCGTGACAACCCGGTATAGCTACCCCATTGACCTCCACGAGGAACGCGAAGGCGGCTATTCGGTCACCTTCCCCGACTTCGACGAGGCGTTCACGGACGGCGATACGCTCGCCGAGGCTGTCGCAGAAGCTGCGGATTGCCTCGAAGAAGCGCTCGCGGGCCGCATTGCGCGGCGCGAGGACATTCCAGCGCCGAGCCCGGCCAGGGGCCGGCCGGCTGCGGTGCCCGGCGCGGTGCTGGCCGCCAAGGCGGCGCTCTACGAGGCCCTGCGCGAACAGCGGCTGTCCAACAGCGCCTTCGCGGCTGACATGGGCATTCAGGAAAGCGAGGTCCGGCGCATGCTCGATCCCCGCCACGCCACCAAGATCGGCAGGCTGGAGGAAGCCCTCGCCCGCTTCAGCAAGCGCCCGGTGGTCACCGTGGAAGAAGCCGCCTGACCTTCGACCTCGGTTCCCGCCGTCGCCACAGAGCCCGAACGCCCGAACCGGACAGCGCAGGCGGAGACACCACCTTGCCCGACCTCGATCGTCCCGACTCTGGAAGCGCGAAAGACGAACTGCGCTTCGTCGTTTGCGGGTCCCCCGGCGAGGGCAAGTCCGCGTTGCTTCGGCGGTTGCCGTGGGATGCGGGGACGGTATCGGACGACCGGCGGGAGGGCGTCGCCGACGATGTGCGGGACCTGCTCGCATCGGCATCGCGGGCCGATCTGGCCGTCGTGCTCGTCGATGCGGGCAAGGGGGTCGAAACCCGAACCCGGTTCGACAGCTACGTCGCGCGGCTGATGGGGGCCAGGGGGACGATCCTCGCGGTCGACGGGATGGATTCGCCCGATCGCGACGAAGGCGCGTTCTCCGCCATCGTCGCGGAGTTCCAGGCGTTCGCGGACGCGGTGGGTTTCGAGGGCATGAGCGCGGTCCCGGTTTGCGCGCCGACCGGGGAGAACGTCGACGCGCCCGGCGGCAACATGCCCTGGTACGGCGGCCCGACGCTGATGGAAATGCTGGAAACGGTCGACATCGGCCGCGGCGATGGGGCCGCCGGGGAAGAACGGGCGCCCGAAGCCGCGGACCAGTTCGCCGCCGACCTCGTCTGGACGGGTCCGCGGCCGATGCTGCCCGAGCGGCGCTATGCGATCCGTCTCGCCGACGCCTCCGCGATCGCGCAGATCACGGATCTCGCGCACCGGATCGACGTCGACACGCTGGGGCGCATGGCCGCCAAGACGCTCGGGTCCAACGAGATCGGCTATTGCAAAATGTCGCTCGACCGGCCGGTCGCGTTCGATGCCGGGGCCCGCGACACTCGGCGGGAGACTTTCGAGCTGGTCGACCGCTTCACCGGCGAGACCGTCGGCGCGGGCGCGATCCGGTTCGCCCTCCGCCGCGCCAGCAACGTCGTCTGGCAGGACACGCGGATCGACAAGGCGGCCCGCGCGCGCGCGATTCGGCCAGCAACCCTGCGTCCTCTGGCTGACCGGGCTGCCGGCGGCGGGCAAATCGACGATCGCCGACCGCGTGGAACAGAAGCTCCAGGCGCTGGGGAGGCGGACCTATCTCCTCGACGGCGACAACGTCCGCCATGGGCTCAGCCGGGATCTCGGCTTCACCGACCGGGACCGGGTCGAGAACATCCGCCGGGTGGCCGAGGTCGCGAAGCTGATGGTCGACGCCGGGCTGATTGTCATCGTTTCCTTCATCTCGCCGTTCCGGTCGGAACGCCGGATGGCGCGCGAGCTGATGGAAGAGGGAGAGTTCCTGGAGATCTTCGTCGACGCGCCGCTCGAGGTCTGCGAAGCGCGCGATCCCAAGGGTCTCTACGCCAAGGCCCGCAGGGGCGATCTCGCGAACTTCACCGGCATCGATTCGCCTTACGAACCGCCGGAGAACCCCGATTTACGTATCGACACGACCGAGCTCTCGCCCGACGAGGCGGCGGACGAGGTGTTACGGGCGTTGCAGGCGGGCGGGTTCCGTCCCGGAACGACGGATTCTCCCGTCTCGTACGTGAAAGGGGATTAGCGGGAGACTATCGTTCGAAGGGACGTCGCCCGATTCGTTCCGACCGACGATCGATTGGAGAAAACATGAACAAACGCATTCTGGCGGCGGCCCTCGGCGCGGCCGTGCTGACGTTTCCGGTCGCTGGGGCAGGCGCCGCCGAGTACCGGATCGATCCGGCGCACAGCGTCGTCCAGTTCAGGATCTCCCATCTCGGCTATTCCTGGATGGTCGGCGTCTTCGACAGGATTTCGGGCAGCTTCGCGTACGACCCGGCGGCGGGGCCGGGGGCGCAGAAGGTCTCGGTCGAGATCGAGACCGCCAGCATCGACACCGGCCATGCGGAGCGCGACAAGCACCTGCGATCGCCCGGCTTCCTCGACGTGAAGAAGTTTCCGAAGGCGAGCTTCGTCAGCACCGGCTACGAGGGCGATGCCGGGGGCGGCACGATGACGGGGAACCTGACGCTGATGGGCGTGACCAAACCCATCGCCATCGCGGTGAAGAAGGTGGGCGAGGGGGACGATCCTTGGGGCGGCTACCGCGCCGGCTTCGAAGGCACGGTGACGATAAACCGGAGAGACTTCAATGCGGGCCGCATGCTGGGGCCCGCCTCCGAGTCGATGGACTTCTTCCTGTCCCTCGAAGGGATCCACCGGTAACGGCGGCGCTCCCTGTGTCCGACGCGCGGGAACGGTTGCGCGACAAGGGTTTGCCCGCTCGCCGGCGATTCCGGCGAAGCGCGCGGTCCGTCGTTCGCTCTGCCGTCGCCCCGGCCTTGCGCCACTGCTGTCCGGTTTGGGTTTTCGGTGCGGGTCGTGCGCCGACGGGCGGGGACGATGTCTGGCAGGGCGGGCATTCTCCGGCGCTCCTCTCCCTCCCGGTCGTCGTGCCCGGACTTGTTCCGGGCATCCACGTCCCTCCGCCGCCTCGCCCGCGCCCGGCCCGCACCGCGATGCCGCGAGACGTGGATGCCCGGAACAAGTCCGGGCATGACGGTGCGGGAAAGCCGACGACAGGGGAGACGCCGGAACTAAACCGGACAGCAGCGGCTCGAGGCCGGGGTGGCAGGTTTGGAGTCGGTCGCGGCCCGGGCTCCTCTTCGGCCCTTGGTAAGAAACGCGGGCTAGCGGCCGGCTGAACGTCGCCATGTGGAGGAACGGGAGGGATCACTACGGCCTGGTTTCCATATTCCTCCACTGGGTCTTCGCGCTTGCCATGCTCGGGCTGGTCGGGCTCGGTGCCTGGATGGTGGGGCTCACCTACTACGATCCCTGGTACAACCGCTCGCTCGCCCTCCACAAGGCGTTCGGAATCCTGGTGCTGGTGCTCGCGGCGGCCAAGTTCGGATGGCGGATCGCCGACCGGAGCCCTGCCTTCGGGCCGGAGGTGAAAGCTTACGAGCGCGCCGTCGCCGTCGCGATGCACTGGCTCCTCAACACCCTGATCGTCCTCCTGCCGGTCACCGGTTACCTGATTTCCACCTCCGAGGGCGCCGGCATAGACGTGTTCGGGGCCTTCGAGGTGCCCGCGCTGTTCGCGGTGTCGGAGAGGACCCGCGATCTGGCCATCGAGGTCCACTTCTACATGGCCTACGGCCTCGTCGCGCTGGTCGCCCTCCACGCCGGGGCGGCGCTCAAGCACCACCTGATCGACCGGGGTTCGACGCTCCGCCGGATGATCGTGCCGCGTTCTCCCCCGGGACGGGTCGACTGATCGGCGAAATCGAGTAGCCTGCGGCACGCGCCTTCCGAGAGAGTAGTCAGAAACACCGATATGACCGAACCGCCGACCGGATACCGCATCGGGGTGGATGTGGGGGGGACGTTCACGGACATCCTCTGCCTCGACGCCAAGACCCAGCAGCTTCTGTCCGCCAAGGTGCCGTCTCTGCCCGGGCGCCAGTGGCGCGGCGTGCTGAACGCGCTCGGCGAGCTCGGCATCGATACCGGCGCGATCGACGTCTTCGTTCACGGCACCACGATCGCGACCAACACGCTGTTGGAACGCAAGGGCGCGAAGACGGCGCTGGTGACCACGGAAGGGTTCCGCGACACCATCGAGATCGGCCGCACGCGGCGGCTAATCGGCGGGCTGTTCGACATCAAGTTCCGGCGGCCCAAACCGCTGGTGCCAAGGGACCGCCGGCTCGAAGTCGGCGAGCGGATCGCCGCGGACGGCGCCGTGCTTTCGGAACTCGACACGGCCGCGTTGAGCGAGCTCGCCGGGCGGATTCGGGACGACGGGTGCGGTGCGGTGGCGGTCTGCTTCATCAACGCTTTCGTCAACGACTCGAACGAACGCAGGGCCGCGGACCTCCTCTCGGACGCGCTGGACGGCGTCGCGGTCTCGCAATCGGCGGCGGTGGTGCGCGAAAAGGGCGAGTTCGAGCGCTTCTCGACCTGCGTGCTCAACGCCTATCTGACGCCGGTCATCGCCGACTACCTCGATACGCTCGCGTCCGAGCTGGAAGGGCAGGGGATCGCCGCGCCGGTCAGCATCATGGGTTCGAACGGCGGCGTGATGACGCTTGCCAAGGCGGCGGGGTTCGCCGCCGGCACGTTTCTTTCCGGACCGGTCGGGGGCGCCGGCGGGGCGGTCCGTATCTGCGAGATGGCGGAGGTCCCAGGCTGCATCACCTTCGACATGGGAGGCACGTCGACCGACGTTTCGCTGATCCACGAGCTCGCCCCCAGGATCAGCCACGCCAACCAGATCGACGCCTATCCCCTCCAGGTCCCGCAGCTCGACATCCACACCATCGGCGCCGGCGGCGGCTCCATCGCCTGGACCCGCGAGGACGGTACGCTCGAGGTCGGCCCGCAAAGCGCCGGCGCGCTGCCGGGCCCCGCCTGCTACGGGCGCGGCGGAACCGAGGCGACGATCTCGGACACCAACCTGATCCTCGGACGGCTGCCCGACGACCGGACGCTGTCGGGCGACCTGCGGCTTTCGAAGCCGCTGGCGGAGGAGGCGTTCGGGAGGCTCGCGGAAACCGTCGGCGCGGACGACGTCGTCGGGCTGGCGGACGGGGTGCTCCGGATCGCGGTCGCCAAGATGGCGGGCGCGGTGCGCGAGGTCTCGGTCCATCGCGGGTTCGACCCGCGCGCGTTCCCGCTGCTCGGCTTCGGCGGGGCGGGGCCGATGCACGTCTTCCTGGTCGCCGAGGAGCTTGCGATTCCCCGCGTCCTGATCCCGCGCTATCCCGGCCACCTGTCGGCCCTGGGACAGCTTCTCGCCGATCTCAGGCGCGATTTCGTCCGGGTCTGGGGCGGGCGCCTCGCCGCGCTCGATATCGGCGATTTCCGGGCGCAGGCCGAGGAGATGCGGCGCGACGCTGGGGCGCTTCTGAGCGACGACGGGTTCGGCCCCGACCGGCACGCGCACGATTTCAGCGTCGACATGCGCTATGTCGGACAGTCCTACACGCTGGGCGTTCCGTGCGATCCCGCGACGGTGGCGTTGGCCGACCTGCGGGCGGCGTTCGGCGCCCGCCACGAACGGACCTTCGGCCACGACGATACCGCGTCCGATGCCGAGATCGTCAACATCCGCCTCGTATCGCGCGGACTCGCCGACAAGCCCGCGCTTTCGTTCAGCCCCGAGCGGGAGGGCGATCCCCTGATCGAGCGGCGTCCGGTCTGGTTCGACGACGGGTGGGTCGACTGCCCGGTTTACGACCGCGCCGCCATGCCGGCCGGCTACGCGCTGGAAGGGCCGGCGATCGTCGAGGAGGCGGGCGGAACCTCGGTGGTCCCGACGCGCTGGCGGATCGCGGTCCACGAATCGGGCTCGCTCGATTGCCGGTTGTCGGCGGAAGGCTGACCCGGGCATTATGCGCCGCCGACGCGGAACCCCTGCATGACCGAGGACAGAGAGATGGCGGATACGCTGGTCGAGACGGCGCCCGGGACAGACACCGCCCGCCCCGGGACCAAGGACAAGGCGGCGTATTTCGAGATCGCCGACCAGACGCTTCCCGGCGGCGGGTTCGGCGGCTACAAGCTGCCCGAGGATGTCCGTTTCGTGATCGACAAGGGAGAGGGGCCAAGGCTCCAGGACACCGACGGCAACTGGTATATCGACTATGTCGGCGGCGCCGGCGCGCTGATCCTGGGTCATGCGCCGCCCGCCGTGGTCGCCGCCGCACAGGAGCAGGTGGCGCGGGGGCTGCACCAGTTCGGCGCGCCCAACGCGCCCGTGCTGCAATTCGCCGAGCGGCTGGTCGACGTCATCCCGTGCGCGGAGAAGGTGATCTTCGCGACCACCGGGTCGGAGGCCACGGCCTATGCTCTCAGGCTGGCCCGCGCCTTCACCGGTCGCGACAAGATCCTGAAGTTCGAAGGCGCCTTTCACGGCAACCACGACTATTCGAACTTCAGCGTAATTCCCAACGCGCTGTCCAACTACCCGCAGGGCCAACCCGACTCGGCGGGCATCCCCCGTCCGCTTCACGACTGCGTGCTGGTGGCGCCCTATAACGACCTGGAGGCGGTGGAGCGCATCGTCGCCGAGCACCGCGAGGACCTCGCCTGCATCATCGTGGAACCGGTGCAGCGGGTGATCTTCCCGCGCGACGAGTTCCTTCCCGGGCTGCGGAAGATCTGCGACGACAACGACGTGCTGCTGGTGTTCGACGAGTCGGTGACGGGCTTCCGGCTCGCCCTCGGCGGCGCGCAGGAGTTCTACGGGGTCGAACCCGATCTCGCAGCCTACGCCAAGATCGTCGGCGGCGGCGTGGCGCTGTCGGCGGTCGCGGGCCCGGCGGAGATCGTCGACCGGGCCGATCCCGGGCTCGAGACCACACCCGAATACGCCCACGTCAAGGGGACGATGCACGGCAGCCCGATCGGCTCGGCGAGCGGGATGGCGACGCTCGACATATTGTCGGAACCCGGCTTCTATGCGCGCCTGCACGCCGAGGCGGAAGCGTTCAACATCGACTGCCAGGCGGTGCTCGACCGCCACCGCCTGTCCGCCCTCGTCACCGGCAAGGCCTCGCTCTGGCAGTTCCTGTTCGCGGACAGGCACCCGGTGAGCCATGCCGACGTGATGAACTCGGACCGGGCGGCGAGCCGCGCGCTCGACCTCGCGCTGCTCAAGAACGGAATCTATGTCCTGCCCAATGTGCGCCGCTTCGTCTCGGCGGCGCACGGAACGGACGAGTTCGAGGAGACCCTGAAGGCGCTCGACGCCTCCTGCCGCGCCGTCTCGTGACGGGGCCGTCCATCAAGGGGAGCGCGGTCCTCTTCTCGGAAATGACGCCGGCGCCGGGCGACGAGGGCCGCTTCAACGACTGGTACGACAACCACCACACGCCCAACCACGTCACCGGCGTGCCCGGGTTCGTGAGCGCCCGCCGCTACGCCGCGCCGGACGGCCCCGGCTATCTGGCGGTCTACGAGCTCGACGGCGCGGAGACGCTGGAGAGCCCGGAATACCGGTCGCGCAAATACACCCCGGACGCCCGCACGAAGGCGATGCTGGCCTCCGTGTCCGGGTTCACCCGCTATGTCGCGCGCGAGATCGACTTCGCGCTCCGCGGGGACGCCGATATCGGCGCGCTCGACACCCCCTACGTCCTCGCCGTCTTCTTCGCCGTGCCGGAAGGCGCGAGGACGGAATTCGAGGACTGGTACCGGACCGAGCATATGGGGATGCTGCTGGCCTGCCCCGACTGGCGGATGGCCCGGATGATGGCGGTCGTCGCCCGCGATCCCGATCCCTTCACGCACATGATGCTGCACTACGTGCGGCGCCCGGACATCCTGGAAGCGCCGGAGGTGCGGAAGGCGCGCGATACCGAATGGCGCAACCGCCTCGCCGCCGAGCCATGGTGGAATCCCCGCTTCGTGACCTACGGCAAGCGCGGCCGGCGCTTCCTGAAGACCGACCCGTTCCCGGATGGAGGAGAGAGATGAGCAAGGCCTATGACGACGGACTGGAGATTCGCCGCAAGGTGCTGGGGGCCCAGTGGGTTGACCCGCAGCTGGAAAGGGCGAAGACCGACGATTTCGTCAACACGATCCAGCAGCATGTCACCGAGCATTGCTGGGGCCTGGTGTGGACCCGCGAGGGGCTCGACCACAAGACCCGCTCGATGCTGACGCTCGCGATCCTGACGACGCTCGGCAAGATGACCGAGCTCAAGGGCCATGTCCGGGGCGCGATCCACAACGGCTGCACCGTGGAGGAGATCCGCGAGGTGCTGCTGCACGCGACCGTCTATGCCGGCGTCCCCGCCGGCGTCGACGCGTTCCGCAATGCCAAGGAGGCGCTGGACTCGCTGGAGAAGTAGGGCGGGGAGCGTCCCTCGGTACTCTCCGGATCAAGTCTCCGGCGCTTATTTTCCGGCCTCGATCCCTTCCCGGATCCTCTTGCCCAGTTTCTCCGCCTCTGCCACCTCGGCGGGCGTGAGAGATTTCCGCAGCCGGTCCCGCCATTCCCGCGCCATGTCGGCTCCGGATGCGGCGGCGACGGCGATCCAGGCGAGCGCATAGATCGCGTTCCGCGGTACGCCCTGCCCCTCGGAGTACATGAGGCCAAGCGTCAACTGTGACAGGGGAAGCCCCTGATTCGCGGATCGGCGTATCCATCGGGCGGCTTCCGAATGATCCAGCGGCACGCCGTGGCCCTTGTAATACATACCGCCAAGCGCAGCCTGCCCCATGGCGTCTCCCCCTTCCGCCGCGAGTCGGAACCATCTGATGGCTTCGGACCGCTCTTTGGAGACGCCGTGGCCCTGGGCATGCATGACGCCGAGAAAATACTGTGCTCGAGCGTTCTGTTGTTCTGCGGCCAGTCGGAACCACCGGAGAGCCTCCCCGTAGTCCCGACTCACGCCGAGACCTCGATAGTGCATTCTGCCGAGCATGGCCTGTGCGCCGGCATCTCCTCGCGTGGCCATCTCACGAAACAACTTCGCAGCCTTGGCGTAGTCTCCGTCGCCGTAGGCGATGGTCGTGCCCCCAGGCGTGGTGTAGGAGCAGGAGCCAGCATCGGTAGCTGTGGGTAAGTGGCCCGCCGCCGCGACCGTGTGGTGTCTGGCGGCGGCGGGCCACTTATCCATAGCGGATGGCCATCGCGGTGCCGGTTAGGGTTGGGCTTCTACAGTCCATCCGACCGGAGGAGTACCACGATGACCACCAAGGACATGATGACCCTGCAGGCGCTTTTGGAGAAGAGTTCGGACGCCGATCTGCTTCGCGAGATGATCGGGTTCACGGCCGAGCGTTTGATGGCGCTTGAGGTGGAGGGCCTTGCGGGAGCCGCACACGGCGAGCGTTCGCCGGACCGGCTCACCCATCGCAACGGCTACCGGGACCGGGTCTGGGAGACGCGCGCGGGCACGGTGGAGCTGAAGATCCCGAAGCTGCGCAAGGGGAGCTACTTCCCGGGCTTCCTGGAGCCGCGTCGCATGGCGGAGAAGGCGCTGACGGCGGTGATCCAGGAGGCCTACATCAAGGGCGTGTCGACCCGCTCGGTGGACGACCTGGTGCAGGCCATGGGCATGTCGGGCATCTCGAAGAGCCAGGTGTCGCGGCTGTGCGGTGAGATCGACGGCAAGATCCGCGACTTCCTCGACCGCCCGCTGGAGGGCGACTGGCCGTATCTGTGGCTGGACGCGACCTATGTGAAGATGCGCGAGGCCGGGCGCGTCGTCTCGGTCGCGGTCACGATCGCGGTGGCGGTCAACGACCAGGGCCGCCGCGAGGTGCTCGGCATGGCGATCGGCGCGTCCGAGGCCGAGACCTTCTGGACCTCCTTCCTGCGCTCCCTGGCCCGCCGCGGCTTGCGCGGCGTCAAGCTGGTCGTCTCCGATGACCACAAGGGCCTGAAGGCGGCTGCAACGCGCGTCCTCGGCGCCACATGGCAGCGCTGCCGCGTCCACTTCATGCGCACCCTGCTCGCCCATGCCGGCAAGCAGGGCCGGCGCGTCGTGTCCGCCTTCGTCACCACCGCCTTCGCCCAGGAGGATGCAGACAGCGCCTCCGCCCAGTGGCGCCAGGTCGCCGACCAGCTCAGGGCCAAGGCGCCGAAGCTCGCCGCTCTCATGGACGAGGCCGAGCACGACATTCTCGCCTACATGACCTTCCCGGCCGCGCATCGCCCCAAGCTGCACTCGACAAACCCGCTCGAACGACTCCATGGCGAGATCAAGCGGCGTACCAACACCGTCGGCATCTTCCCCAACGAGGACGCCATAACACGGCTGATCGGCGCCATCCTGCTCGAGCAGAACGACGAATGGGCCGTCCAGAGGGCCAGATACGAGGCGTTTGCGCTGTCGGGGACGGGTTGATTTACAAGGCGTTCACGGAGGTGCGAGATTTTTGATACCCCGTGGTGGTCGTTGATATCCGGGGTTTCAGTTTCGCTGCGGCGGTCGTTTTGGCGATTTTCACCCCACGCCGCTGGTCGCGGCGTCTTGGCAGCGAGGTTTTCCTGCGGCGGCCTCGCGCGCCCTGATCGTGCGCATGAGATAGAAGGTGTCGCCATCGGGCCCTGGGGCCCTTGTTCCACCACCACCCCTGGTCGGGAGAACAGCGATGGCGACGGCGGCGAAGCTACCCTTTTCGTGGCGCGATGTCGAAGTCCTGCCGGACCTTGAACGGCTGCGCCTGGTTCTGGCGGTGCTTCCCGACGAGGAGATCGTGACGGCGCTTGAAGTGTGTCGCGGTCGGGGCCGTAACGACTACCCGGTGCGGGCGATGTGGCGGGCGCTGATCGCGGGGGTGGTGTTGCAACACGCCTCGATGCAGTCGCTGTTGCGGGAGCTGGGGCGCAACCCGGCGTTGCTGGAGATCTGCGGGTTCGACCCTCTGCCGTATCAGAGCGGGCCGGTGACGGTGCTTCACGACGGGCATGCGGTAACGCGCCCGGCGCGGGTTCGTTCGACGGCGCCGAGCCACTGGAACTTCTCGCGGTTTCTGGGGCGTGTTGTGCAGCTTGAGGACGAGCAGGGGCTGGTGTCCGCCATGATCGAGAGCCTGCGCGCCGCGCTGTTCGCCGCGTTGCCGGACTTCGGGCGTCATCTCGGCTACGACGGCAAGGCGATCGCGAGCCACTCGACGGGCCGGGTCGGCAAGGACGAGGACAAGACCTCGGACCCCGACGCCGACTGGGGCAAGCACGAGACGGGCGGGGTGGACGCCAGGACCGGCGCGGTGTGGAAGAAGGTGAAGTCGTGGTTCGGCTACGGGCTGCACCTGATCGCCGACACCGATTACGAGGTTCCGGTGGCCTTCGAGGTGACGCGCGCTTCGGCCTCGGAACCCAAGGTGCTGTCCGGGATGCTGGAGGAGCTGTTCGCAAGGGCGCCGGAGATCGCCGGGCGCTGCGCCGACTTCAGCGCCGACCGCGGTCTCGACGATGCCCGCCTGAAGGCGCGGCTGTGGGACCGGTGGACCGCCCGCCCGCTGATCGATACACGGCTGATGTGGCGGGTGGAGAAGCAGGAGCCGAGATACGATCCGGCGCAGCCGATCACGCGGCCGCTGTTCCCCGACCGCGCCGATGTCATCGTTCACGACGAGCGCGGCCGGGTGTCCTGCGTCTGTCCCGGGACCGGCGAGGTCCGCGCTATGGCGTTTCAGGGGTTCGAGGCTGATCGGGGCCGCTGCGGCACGCTCAAATACCGCTGCCCGGCAGCCGCCTTCGGCTTCGCCTGCGCCGGCAGCCGGGCCTGCCACCGGGCCGGCGGGGTCAAGCCCGGAGACTATGGCCGCATCCTGCGCATCGACCTCGACAGCCACGACCGGCGCATCTTCACCCCCACGCCCTGGGGCAGTCCGTCATGGCGGCGCGGCTACAACCGCCGCTCGGCCATGGAGCGGATCAACAGCCGCCTCGACAACAGCTTCAACTTCGAGACCCACTACATCCGAGGCCGCGCCAAGATGAAGACCCGCCTCGGCCTCGCCCTGGCGGTGATGATGGCGATGGCTCTCGCCCAGGCCCGCGCCGGCCGCCCCGAGCGCATGCGCTCCCTGGTCGGCGCCGTGCCGTATCTCGACACCGGCTGACCGCTCGTCTGCCTCCCGACAATCCTGCCCGATCCCGCCGCCCGACGGCAGAGGGGAAGCCACGCCCGCACGCCAGACAATCTTCCGGTAATCGTATTTGTCAGGCCCCGGAAGCCCGTATCCTGCCCGGTGGGGAAGCGGGCCGGACGATATTCAACCGCCAAAATCGAACCGGCGACAGCCAAAAATCACCACAGCGCACATTTCTCAGATACATGACGCTGGAATCAATCGCTCCCGTGAGCGACAATGCAACCGTCAAGCTGCCCGCCGTGGCAGCCTGAGCCTACCGGCCCTACCCGCCGGATACCGCGACGGCCGCCAGGCTCTTACACCACGGCTCGGGACACGATCTAGGCGATGTGTGCGTCCAGGAAACGGAACACCTTGGTGGCCCATTCGCCATGGGACTCGGGCGGTGTTCCGGCTTCCTTGTCCTGTCCGGCTGCCGGCTGGAAATGGAGGATAACGGATATCGCCAGAAGAAATGCTCGGACGATCATGCGGGCCTCCGAGACGATCGCGTAAATCTATTTCATCACATCGGAACGACGCCGCGATACCCGCGCGGGCCTTTGGCGGTGCCGCACATTTGATGTCGTGGCGCTTCTAGAACTCCTGTAACAACCGCCCGCAGCCCTCAATCCTGTCTTCGATGCCCGCCGCCCTCAACGAGGCCCAGAGCGTCGCCGCGTTGCTGGTGACGACCGGTTTGCCGAGCGCCTCTTCAAGGGGTTCGATCGCATCGGCGGTGTTGAAGTCGGTGCAGCAGATCAGCAGCGCTTCGGCTTCCGGCCGGTCGACGGCCATCGCGTGATCGAACACCGCCTTCGGCGCGACGCGCGAGATCTGCTGGATCTTCTCGAACGAGGCGTTGAGCCCGAGTCCCGACGCGGCGACGACCTCGATGCCGTGCCGCTCGAGGAATTCCGCCTCGTGGGCGTTGGTCTCGTCGGTATAGGGCGTCGCCATGGCGATCCGCTGCACGCCGAGCGCGTTCAGGGCCGCCACGATCGCGTCCGCCGTGGAGACCGCTTCCGCGCCCGAAGCCTCGCGCAGCTTGCCGAGCAGCCGGTCGGCCGGACAGGCCATCGATCCGGACGTGCATCCGTAGGCCACGAGGTCCACCGCGCAGGCCGCGAGGTCGCCTCCGGCGCGGTCGAGGTCGCGCATCATCTCCGAGAAATCGTCCGCCGCCGGATTCGCATGAAGCGGCGAGCGGGTGAAGTGGAACGTCACGCCGTCCGGCTTCAGCCGGTTGAACTCGGTTTCGTTGACGGTGTTGCTGGGCGGCACGATCACCCCGATGCGGGCGCGCCAGCCGCCGGCTCTCACTCGATCCAGGGACACGTGCGTCTCCTATCCCGCGCCGGCCGTATTGCCCGGCTCGCGGCGCATTCATAGAGTGTAACCGCCGACGACCGGGAGAGCGACGTGGCCGAAACCGAAACTCTCCGGAACGAGGAGGCCAACTGCCTGCTCGTTTCCTGCCATCCGCTGGAAGACAGCCTGTGCCACCACCTGGTCGCCCGGGTGGAGGCGGGGCTGAAGACGAACGGCGTCGCCTACGAACATCTCGATCTCTACAAGCGGGGCTTCGAGGCGCCGCTGTCGGCGGTCGAGCGGGGAAGCTATTTCGGCGATTTCGACGACAGCGGAGTCAGGACGGAGATCGCCCAGCTGAAGCGCGCGGAAACGGTGATCCTGGTGTTCCCCACCTGGTGGTTCGGGATGCCCGCCCTGCTCAAGGGCTGGTTCGACCGCGTGTGGGCGCCCGACGTGGCGTTCGTTCATGTGGCGGCGACCGGCAGCATTTCGCCGATCCTGGACAATCTCAAGCACTGCCTTGCGATCACCACGCTCGCCTCGCCGTGGAAGGTCGACCGCCTGTTGCTTCGCCAGCCGGTCAAACGGGTTCTCAAGGGCGGCATCCTCAAAGGCTGCGCGCCCCAGGCGACGCTCGAGATGCTGAGCCTCTACGGCGTGAACGTCATGGACGAGCAGCGGCTGGAGGCGTTCCGCGGCAAGATCGACCGGGCCGTGGCGAGGATCCGCTGAGCAAGGACGAAGATCGCGTTCTGATCGCGGGGGCCGGCCCGGTCGGCAGCGTCGCGGCGCTCGCGCTCGCACGCGCCGGGATCCCGGTCATGCTGATCGAGGCGTGCGACAGCCTGCCTCTGGACCTGCGCGCCTCGACGTTCCATCCGCCCACTCTCGACATGCTGGAGGAGCTCGGCGTGGTCGAGGCGCTGATCGCGCAGGGGATCGTCTGTCCGATCTGGCAGAACCGGGATACCGGGCGCGGCATCGTGGCCGAATGGGATCTCGGCGTCCTCAAGGACGACACCGGCCACCCCTACCGGGTGCAGGCGGAGCAGTACAAGCTCAACGGGATCGTCGTCGACATGCTGAAGGGGATGGCCGAGGCCGAGGTCAGGTTCTCGACCCGGGCGGTTGCCGCCCGGCAGGACGCCGACCGGGTGCTGCTCGACGTCGAGGGTCCGGACGGAATGGAGACCCTGGCGGGCCGTTACCTGATCGCGGCGGACGGCGCATCGAGCGTCATCCGGATCGGCGCCGGGATCGAATTCCCGGGCCTCACCTTTCCGGAGCTCTGGCTCTGCACCTCGACGGAATACGATTTCGGCGCCCATTTCGAGAACCTGGCGCCGATCGCCTACGTCGCCGATCCCGAATCGTGGTTCGTGTTCGTGCGGGTGCCCGGGCTGTGGCGGCTCCTGATGCCGACCCGGCCCGGCGATACGGCGGAAGAGCTGGTGAGCGAGGAGACCGTGCAGGCGCGGATGCACGCGGTCTGCCCCAAGGACGGCCCCTACGAGACCTATCACCGCACCGCCTACGCGGTGCATCAGCGCGTCGCCGAGACCTACCGGAAGGGGCGAATTTTCCTCGCCGGCGATTCGGCCCATATCAACAACCCGCTCGGCGGGATGGGGATGAACGGCGGCATCCACGACGCGGTCAATCTGTGCGGCAAGATCGTCCGCGTCTGGCGCGGCGAGGCGGACGAGACGCTGTTCGACCTCTACGACGCCCAGCGCCGCCCCATCGCCGTCGAATACGTCCAGGCCGCGACGCTCCGCAACAAGGCGCTGCTGGAGGAAAAGGATCCGGCGGTGCGCGAGAACCGCCTCGACGAGCTCAACCGCCAGGCAGACGACCCCGTGAAGGCCCGCGAGTTCCTGCTGCGCTCCTCGATGATCGCGGCGCTGCGAAGGGCCGAGGCGGTCGGCTGAGGGCGCCCGCCTACTCCGCGGCGATCGCCGCTTCCAGCCCCGCGTAGTTGCCGTCGTCGAGCGCGCGGACACCCGGCATCACCTTCTCCGCGAACAGGTCGATGTTCTTCCGGGTGAGGTCGGCCGGAAGCGTTGCGAACTGCATCATCCCGACGAAGTTCTGGAAGCCGGTCAGCCGGTGGGCTTCGGCAATCCGTTTCAGCACCGTCTCCGGGCTGCCGCATAGGAATGTGCCGACCTCGATGAGCTGCTCGATCGACGGGCCCTGCCCGCCGCGCAGCTGGCGCTTGTGCTTGAGCACGCCCTTGAGCGAGGAATGGCTGAGATAGCCGGGCGGGAAGTGCATCTCCATCGGCATGTTGAGGAACTTGGAGAAGAAGGTCTCGATATGGGGCCGCGCTTACTCGATCGCCTGCTCGTCGGTCTCGGCGACATAGGTCGGCGCGGCCCAGCCGATCTGGGTCGAGGCGGCGGTATAGCCGTGTTTCCGCGCCGCCACCTCGCGGTAGAGGTTGAGGTAGCGCGCCACCGACGTGAACGGGCTGTAGGTCTGGAGATAGACATAGCGCCGGTCGGGGTGCGAGGCCCATTCGATGGTCTCGGTCGAGCCCTGCGACGGGCACCAGATCGGCGGGTGCGGCTGCTGGTAGGGACGGGGCCAGAGATTGACGTATTCGAAGTGGTAGTGCCGGCCCTCGAAGGCGAAGGGTCCTTCCTCGGTCCAGGCGCGGACGACCAGCTCATGCGCCTCCTGGTGGCGCGACAGCGACTGCGTCGGGTTGCCGCCCATCGAGTAGTACTCGGCGCCGATGCCGCGCACGAAGCCGGAGATCAGCCTGCCCTCGGTGATGCAGTCGATCATCGCGTGCTCCTCGGCGAGCGTCAGCGGGTGCTCGCGGAGGCAGAACGCGTTGCCGAGGATCGCGATCTTCGCCTGGGACGTGCGGCGCGCGAGCGCTGCGGCCATCACCACCGGGGACGGCATCAGCCCGTAGGCGTTCTGGTGATGCTCGTTGACGCAGAGCCCGTCGAATCCCGCCTGCTCGCAATATTCGAGCTCGTCGAGATAGCGGTTGTAGAGCGCATGCCCCCTCTCGGGATCGAACAGCTTGTTGGGGAGCACCACCCACGCGGCCTTGTGCTTCGCCCTCTCCGCCATGTCGAGGTCGCCGTAGGGCATCAGGTGGAACGAGAAAACCTGCATCGGTCGGTCCTTCACGCGGAATGTGCGCCGGGCGCTATTTCTTCATGCGCCGGGCGTTGTACTCGGACGAAACGAGGCGCATTCCCTTGAGCCAGGTTTCGATTTCGTGGAGCGAACGGTGCTGCGAACAGTCCCAGAAGGTAACGAACGTATCGTAGCGTTCGCCTGCATCCCAGTTCTTGCCGGGATCGCTGAGAGAACCGGTCGTGCTCATGTAACAGGTCTGTCCCATGTTGGCCAAATCGAATACGTGCAGCCATCCGCCTCGTTCGCCGTAAGCATAGAGGTTGCGGGAATCGGTCAGTTTGGCTCCCTTGTCCCGGCTCGGGAGCAGCCTCCGCAACCGCGCCTCCACGTCCGCCGCATCCCGGATGGAATCGCTTCCTGTCTGATTGAACAGGTTCGCCGGCGTGTGCTGGATATGAACGCTGCCGAAAAGGAATTGGGCCCGCTGTTCGACGATCGCTTTGTCCCGGACCCGCGTCTGGGTCTTGACGGCAACGAGGTCCCTGAGATCGTAGAGATTCACGACGATTTCTTCGGGAGGGAGATACTCCCACGCAGAATACTGGTATGTCTGCGCGGTTGCCGTCCCATACTCCTTTTCGACCGGCGCAGCGAAAACCAGAACGGTCAGCGCGAAGGCGAACGGAAGAGAGCGTTTCATCGCGTCTTGCCCCTGTTCATGCCGCCTTCGCCAATGGCGCGCGCTGTCCGGCCTGCTCCATAAGCGGCATGACCTCGTCGATCCATTGGGCGAGCTCGGTCTTGTAGTCGACCCAGGACATCAGCACGCCGTCGATGCCGATCTCGATCAGCTTGTCGATCTCGGCGACGATGGTCTCGGGCGTGCCGACCAGCGGGTAGCCGCCGTGGCCCGCGATGAAGTGGAAGCGGAACTCGTCCAGCGCCTTGGGGTCCAGGGTCTCGGACTGCATCCCGAAGATGTCGAGCAGGTTGTTCACCGCCTCGTAGTCGCCCTTCCGGCGCACGTAGTAATCGAGATAGTCTTCGGCCTCGGCATCGGTGTCGCGGCAGACCACGTAGACGTGGATCCAGCTCTGCACCTCGCGCCCGGCCTCGCGCGCCATCGCCTTCAGGCGGTCAATCTGCGCCTTGCCGGCCTCGGGCTCGTGCTCCTTCAGGATGACGAAGTTCATGTCGGCCTGGGTGGCCGCGAAATGCTGGCCGGCCGGGGAGCCGCCCGCGTTCATTACGGGGAGGACCGGCTGCACCGGCTTCGGCTCGCTCCAGACGTTCTTCGCCTTGAACCAGCGGCCGTCGAAATCGAACTCGCCCTCCTGGGTCCAGATCCGCCGGGCGAAATCGAGCCATTCGGCCGCGTACTCGTAGCGCACGTCGTGCTCGCGCCATTCGGCGCCGAACATCTCGAACTCGTTCTTGAACCAGCCGCAGACCACGTTGAGGCCGAACCGGCCGCCCGAAATGTGGTCGATGGTGGCGCACTGCTTGGCGGCGGCGACCGGATGGACCAGCGGCACGTGCGAGGTGGAGAAGACGCAGGAATAGTCGGTAACCGCCGCGACCGCCGAGGCCCATGTATAGGTCTCGAACGTGCGGTTGTTGAAGTTGGTCGGCCCGCCATAGCCCTTCCAGCGGGCGACCGGGAGCAGCACCTCGAGCCCCGCCCGATCGGCCATCACCGCGACCTCGCGCGTGTCGGGCCAGGTCATCTCCCAGGTGTTCTCGGCCGTCGTGATGGTCGAGCCGTGGCTGCAGTTCATCGCGATGATGCCGAGCTTCATCCGATTGTCGTTGAACAGCGGGTTGGTCATGCGCGTTTTCTCCCGCGCGCGAGTGTGCCGAAGTTGGCTCCGGAACGCCAGCGGCCGTCCTTCGATACGCCCGCCTGCGGCGGGCTACTCAGGATGAGGGCCTTTCTTCTTTCCCCTCATCCCGAATAGGCGCGCCAGCGCCGTATCGAGGGACGCGCGCGGTTCCCTGAGGCGCGTCCGGTGCCTAAGATCGCGGAAGATACCGGGGAGAGACGGATGCATATCCGGAAGCTGTTCACGGCCGTCGACGAGACGATGAGCGAGATGGGCCGCGAGGCGAACGAGCCGCTGAAGAAGGTGGCCGTCGTCGCGGTCGTCAAGAACCCGCTTGCCGGGCAAGGCTATGTCGAGAATTTGAGCGGGCTGATCGACGCGTCCACCGCGATCGGGGAGAAAATCTCGGCGATGGCGGTCGAGGCGCTGGGCCCGTACACGCCTGACTCCTACGGCAAGGCGGCGCTGATCGGAACGGCGGGCGAGCAGGAGCACGGGGTTGCGATGCTGACCACCGTCTACGGCAACGCGATGCGGAACGCGGTCGGCGGCGGGCAGGCCTGGATCTCGTCCTTCACCAAGCGCGCTTATCCGGGAGAATCGATCGACATCCCGCTCGCCCACAAGGACGCGCTCTACGTCCGCTCGCATTACGACGGGATGAGCGTCATGGTGCCCGACGCGCCGCTGCCCGACGAGATCGCGGTGATCTGCTGCATCGCCAATCGCGGCCGGCTCAACCACCGCGTCGGCGGGCTGAGGAAGGAAGACGCGAAGGGCGAGGACGGGCTGGTCTGACCGGCCGCATCGGGGAGGAAAGAATGAAGACCGCAATCGTCAACCTGGCCACCATCGTCACCGGCGACTGGCGGGACCCCATCGCGCCCGGCGATTCGATCCTGATGAACGACGGGCTGATCGAGGAGGTCGGCACCGTCGAGGCGTCGAGGATCGAGGATTGCGACGTGGTGCTCGATGCCGGCGGCATGACGGCGATGCCGGGCATGATCGATTCCCAGGTGCACAACACTTTCGGCGACTACACCCCGCGCCAGAAGACGGTGGGCTTCCTCGAAAGCTACCTGCACGGCGGGACCACGACCTCGATCACCGCTTGCGAGGTCCACGTGCCCGGACGGCCGAGCGATCCGGAGGGCGTCAAGGCGCTCGCCATCGCCGCCAAGAAGTGTTTCGACAACTACCGGCCGGGCGGGATGCGGGTGCACGCGGGCGCGGTGATTCTCGAGCCCGGGCTCACGGCGGAAGACTTCGACGAGATGGCCGACAAGGGGATCTGGCTCGCCAAGGCGGGGTTCGGAAAGTTCCAGTCGCCCTTCGAATACACCCCCTACGTGAAGATGGCGCAGGCCTCGGGAATGATCGTCAACTGTCACACCGGCGGCGCGTCGATCCCCGATTCCTCGGCGATCATCGGCAAGCACCTGATGGACATGCGCCCCGACGTCTCGTTCCACGTCAACGGCGGGCCGGTGGCGATGCCCGACGAGGATTTCGCGCCGATCGTCAACGAGACCGAGATCGCGCTGCAAATCTGTCAGGCCGGCAACATCCGGACCGCGCTGCTGTGCCTCAACCTCGCGGTCGAGGCCGACCAGTACGACCGCTTCCTGATCGCCACCGACACGCCGACCGGCACCGGCGTGATGCCGCTCGGCATGATCAAGTCGGTCTGCGAGCTCTCCTGCCTGTCCGAATACCCCGCCGAGATGATCATCGCGGCCGCGACCGGCAACGTCGCCAAGGTCTACCGGCTCGACACCGGATTCCTGAAGCCGGGGCTGGAGGCCGACGTGCTGGTGCTCGACAACCCGCTCGGCTGCTCGAAGGACGACGCGCTGGGCTCGATCAAGAACGGCGACTTCCCGGCGATCGCGGCCTGCTTCACCTCGGGCATCCCGCGCTTCATCGGCAAGAGCCGCAACACCCCGCCGCCGACCCGGAAAACCAGCATCGCGAAGAACAACCAGCCCAACCTGTTCTCGCCGGCCGCCCACGTATAGGCCGTGCCCGTTCTTGCCGGAACTGCTTCATCCGCTCTCTTCCGTCATGGTCGGCGAAGGCCGACCATCCACGTTTTGTTTTTTGTTTCCAGCGCCTTAAAAACTCGTGGATGGTCGGCCTTCGCCGACCATGACGGTGAGGAGGCAGGGGTAAGGGCGCTTCTATCCGAGACGGGCGGGTTCTAGGCGCGATGTCGACCGCGCCGATCTCGCTCTGGGACAGCACCGCCGACGAGGCGGATCTCGACTCGCCGATGGAGGGCGACGTCGAGACCGGCGTGGCGATCGTGGGCGGCGGCTTTACCGGGCTGTCCACGGCGCTGCACGCGGCGGAGCGCGGGCTCGATTGCCACGTGCTGGAAGCGAAACGTATCGGTCACGGCGGTTCCGGCCGGAACGTGGGCCTGCTGAACCCCGGCGTCTGGCTGCCCCCCTGGGAGGTGCGCGCCCGCCTCGGCGAGGAAAGGGCGGCGGTGCTGACCGAGGCGCTGGGAGAGGGCCCAAGCTACGTGATGTCGCTGATCGAGCGGCACCAGATCCGCTGCGAGCTCACGCGGAGCGGCACCATCCACGCCGCTCACTCGCCGCGCGGGCTCCGGGACCTGGAACGGCGGGCGGAGGAGTGGCAAAGGCTCGGCGCGCCGGTGGAGCTCCTGTCCCGGGAAGAGGCGGCGGAGAAGATCGGCAGCGACGCCTATCACGGCGGGCTGCTCGACCGGCGCGCGGGCACGATAAACCCGATGGGGTATGTCAGGGGGCTCGCGCGCGCGGCGCTGAGCGCCGGCGCGCGCATATCGACCGGCGTGACCGCGCGCGCGCTCCGCCGCGACGGCGAACGATGGATCGTCGAGACCGACCGGGGCCGGGTTTCCGCGCGGGCCGTGGTGCTCGGGACCAACGCCTATACCGACGATCTCTGGCCCGGGCTCAGGCGGACCTTCACGGTCATTCACTATTTTCAGGTGGCGACGATTCCGCTCGGCGAGCGGGTGCATTCCGTTCTACCGGAGCGGCAGGGGCTGTGGGATACCGCGCCGTTCATGCTGGCGGTCCGGCGGGACGCTTTCGACCGCTTGATCCTGGGCTCGATGGGCCGCGTGCTGGGCGGCGAGAGAGGCCTATCGCGGCGCTGGGCGGCGCGGAGTCTCCGGCGGGTCTTCCCCTCCTTGGGGCCGGTCGAGTTCGAGAAGGCATGGTTCGGGCAGATCGCCATGACGCCCGACCACCTGCCGCGGATTCACCGTCTGGCGGACGGGCTCTACACGCCCATCGGCTATAACGGCCGCGGCATCGCGCCGGGAACCGTGTTCGGCCGGGCGATGGCCGAGCTCCTGGCGGGCGGGCGGGAAGAGGACCTGCCGCTGCCGGTGAGCGAACCGGAGGCGGACCGGATGGCCCCGGTCAGGTCGCGGCTCTACGGCCTGGCATTCGCCGCCAACCAGATCGCGAAGTCGGTCTGAGGGCCGGCGATTCGGAAAGGAAGCAGGCATGACGGATCGGCCTACGGCCCTGATCACCGGCGGAGCGCAAGGCATCGGATACGCCTGCGCGGAGGCAATCGCGGAGGACAGCGCCCGCGTCGTCCTCGCCGACATCAACGAGGCGGGCGTGAACGAGGCCGCGGCTCGGCTCGGCGGCGATACCCTCGCGATGACCTGCGACATGGGCGACCCCGGGCAGGTCTCGTCGACGTTCGACCGTATCGATGCCGGGATCGGCCCGCTTTCCATACTCGTGAACTGCGCCGGAATCGCAGTGCCCTGCGATTTCCTCGAGACCACGCTCGAGCAGTTCACCTCGGTGATCGACGTCAACCTGGTCGGCACGTTTCTCGCCACCCAGCGCGCGGCGAAGTCCATGATCGCGGCCGGCATCCCGGGCTCCATCGTCAACATGTCGTCGGTCAACGCCCAGGTCGCGATCCCCACCATCGCCGCCTATTGCGCGTCCAAGGGCGGCGTCATGCAGCTGACCAAGGCAAGCGCGCTGGCGCTCGCCCCGCACGGCATCCGGGTCAACGCGGTCGGCCCCGGATCGATCGACACGGCCATGATGGCGGCGGTCAACGAGAACCCCGAGTCGATGCGGGTGGCGATGTCGCGGACCCCGCTCAAGCGCATGGGAACCCCGCGCGAGATCGCCGACATCGTCGCCTTCCTCGCCAGCGACAAGGCGAGCTACATCACCGGCGAGACCGTCTATGCGGACGGCGGCAGGCTCGGGCTCAACTACACCTGCTAGGGCGCGGGGCGCGCGATGATCGACACCGACGACCCGGAAACGATCCTCGAGGCCGCGCGCGCGATGATTCCGGAATTGCGGGAGCGGGCGGCCGCGACGGAGGCCAACCGCAGGCTGCTTCCCGAGACCCATGAGGCCTTCCTGAAGGCGGGGTTCTACCGGGTGATGCAGCCGCGCGGCTTCGGCGGGCTCGAGCTGCCCTTCGGCATCCAGACCGGGATGTCGATGGAGCTTGCCCGCGCCTGCCCGTCGAGCGCCTGGGTGGCCGGGCTGCTCGCCTGCCACGGCTGGCTGCTCGGCATGATGCCGGGCGAGGCGCAGGAGGAGGTCTGGGGCGGCGACCCGGAAACCTGCGTCGCGACGTCCTTCGCGGGTTCGGAGATCTCCGTCGGGCGCGCGAACGGCGGATACCGGATATCGGGGCGCTGGCCGTTTTCCAGCGGCGTCGACTATTGCCGGTGGGCGATCCTGGTGGCCAACCTTCCTTCGGCCGCCGGTTCCGGCGGCGAGCTTCACTACATGGTCGTGCCGCTGGAGGATTGCCGGATCGTCGATACCTGGAACGCGACCGGGCTCGCGGGGACGGGCAGCAACGACATCGCGGTGGAGGATGCGTTCGTCCCCGAGCGCAGGGTCGCGCGGTTCGCCGCGCTGTGCGCCGGGGAGGGGCCGGGTTGCGCGGTCAATCCGGGCTACCTCTACCGGCTGCCGCAGATGGCCGTCTTCAGCTTCAACCTTGTCGGCGTGGCGATCGGCGCGGCGCGGGGGGCGGTCGAGCAGCTGACCGCGTCGATGCGCCCGAGCAGCCAGGCGACCGGGGCGCCGCTCGCCAGCCAGCAAAGCATCCAGTTGCGGGTCGCCGAGTCGATGGCCGAGATCGATGCGGCCCATGCGCTGGTCGACCGCAACCGGCGCGAGATCGTCGCCTGGGGCGAGGCCGGCGCGATGCCCGCCGTCGAGGAGCGGGTGCGCTACCGCCGGGACAACGCTTTCGCGGCGATGGCCTGCTGCCGCGCGATCGAGCGCCTGCAGCCGATCTCGGGCGGGCGCGGGCTCGCTGCCCACGACCCGGTCAACCGCGCCTGGCGGGACGCCAACGCGGTGGCCCGCCACATCGCGCTGACCTGGGACATCGCCGGCGCGATACAGGGCGCGGTCGCGCTCGGCCTGCCCTGCCCGGACCCGTTCGTCTGAGCGGAACGTGGCCGGGAAACGCTGGAGGAACCGGAATGGCGTACAAGGGTCTGGAAACGCTGCCGTTTTACGGCGAAGCGGCGATCGCCGGCGTTCTCGAATGGCCGGCGCTGATCGACACGATCGAACAAGCGATGATCTCGTTTTCGGCGGGCGAGGTCGTCCAGCCGGTACGGCAGATGCTGCCGGTCCCCGGGCAGGATGCGTTCATCGGGGCGATGCCGGCCATCGGCGACGCCATGGCCGTCAAGGTCGTCACCCTCTACCACGGCAACGCCGGCACCGGCATTCCGACCCATCAGGCGACGATCCTGGTGTTCGACAGGGACAACGGATCGCCGGTCGCGGTGATGGACGGCCGGTTGATTACCGAAATGAGAACGGCGGCGGGATCGGCCGCCGCCGCGCGCAGACTGTCCGTCCGCAACCCCCAGGCGGTCACCATCATGGGCAGCGGCGTGCAGGCGCGCGCCCATGCGAGCGCGCTCGCGGCGGTCAGGCCGCTCGGCGAACTCCGCCTGTGGGCGCGCACGGAACGGACGGGCCGCGCCGCCGCGGAGGAAATCGGCGCGGTCTTCGTGCGCGACGCAGAGACGGCGGTGCGCGATGCGGACATCGTCGCCTGCACCACCTCCGCCACGGAGCCCGTCCTGATGGGAGACTGGTTGAAGCCCGGCGCTTTCGTGGCTTCGATCGGGTGGAACGGCCGTGACGGGCGCGAGCTCGACGATGCGGCAATGACGAATACGGTGGTCGTGGAATCCTACGATGCCGCGCGGGACCAGGCGGGAAACGTGCGCGGTTCCGGCTGCGAGATTTTCGCCGAGGTCGGCGAGGTCTATGCCGGCACCAAGACCGTCCCGGAGGGCGCGACGGTGATCTACGATTCGGTCGGCATCGCGATCGAGGACGTCGCGGCCGCGAATCTCGCCTGCGATCTGTTGGGGTGATGGAAAGGCCGCATCGCCTTCACCGTTTCGCCGGGGTTTGCTAAACAGGAACGTCCGCAACCGCCGCCGCGCGGAACGAATGGGGGACGCGATGGACGGAGCCGCCTATCCGGGGAGTTTCCGCGACCTGGTCGACGACAGGGTCGACGAGGGCGTGTTCAGGGTCGACCGGTCGATCTACACCGACGAGGCCGTGTTCGAGGCCGAGATCGAACGCATCTTCGAGGGCGGATGGGTCTTCCTCTGCCACGAGGGCCAGGTCGAGAACCCGGGCGACTATTTCGCGACCGAGATCGGCCGCCAGCCGGTCTTCGTCATGCGCCAGAAGGACGGCTCGCTCGGCTGCTTCATCAACGCGTGCTCGCATCGCGGCGCGTTGCTGACGCCCTTCAGGCAGGGCAATGTGCGCGCGCTGACCTGCCGCTTCCACGGCTGGGCCTACGATCTCGGCGGGCGCTGCATCAGGATCAAGAACGAGGAGGGCGGTTTCTCCGAGCCCGGCTTCTCCCGCGAGCGCTTCAACCTGCGCCGCATCGGCGCGCTGGCTTCCTACAAGGGGTTCGTCTTCGGAAGCCTGACCGCCGACGTGCCGCCTCTGGAGGATCATCTCGGCGCCGCCGCCCGCTGGATCGACCTCCTCGCGAACCAGGCGCGGAACGGGCTGGAGGTCGTGCCGGGCTCGTCGACCTACATGATCCGCGGCAACTGGAAGCTGCAGGCGGAGAACAGCGTCGACGGCTATCACGTCACCACCGTCCACCGCGTGTTCGCCTCGACCATCGCCAATCGCGAGACGCGCGATGCCACGACGGGCATGCGCCAGACCGAATCGGGGCGAATCAAGGGCAACGTGCCGACCGGCGCCTACGACCTCGGCAACGGCCATATGTCGATCTGGGCGCTGCACACCACGCCGCATGTCCGCCCGATCTACGAATCGAAGGACTGGCTGGAAGAGAACCTCGACCCGGTGGAGGCCGACTGGATTCTCAACCGGGGCCGCAACCTGTACCTGTTCCCCAACGTGATGCTGATGGACAACCCGTCCACCCAGATTCGGCTGATGAAGCCGATCTCGCCCGACCTGGCGGAGGTGACCGTCTATTGCATCGCGCCGAAAGGCGAGAGCAAGGCGGCGCGCGCCGCGCGGCTCCGGAAGTTCGAGGACTTCTACCTGACCGCGGGAATGGCGACCTCGGACGACGTCGCGGCGCTCGAAGCCGTGCAGGACGGCTCGCTCGGTCGTCTCAGCCGCTGGAACGACATGACGCGGGGCCTTGCCGATCTCGTGGCCGGCCCCGACGAGGACGCCCGCAGGGCTCGGCTTCGAGCCGGCCGGGTGCTGCCCCGACTGGGACCATGAAGGGCTGTTCCACGGCTTCTACCGCGCATGGCGCGACCGCATGGAGAACGGAGCCGCCGCCGCATGAGCAGCGACGGGATCGACGCCGGACTGGAGCGCGAGGTCGGCGCCCTGATCGCCCGGGAGGCGATGCTGCTCGACCGGCGGCGCTGGGACGAGTGGATCGACCTCTACACCGAGGACGCCGTCTACTGGGTGCCCGCCTGGGCGAACGAGGAAGAGACCACCACCGATCCCGAGACCCAGCTCAACCTGATCTATCTCAGGAACCGGGGCGGGCTCGAGGACCGGGTGTTCCGGATCGAATCGCGCGATTCCTACGCCTCGGTCCCGCTCGACCGCACCGTGCACCTGATCGGCAACGTGCTGGTCGAGAGCGCGGAGGGCGACTCGGTCGAGGCCTCGGCGAACTGCCTCGTCCACGTCTACGGCAAGAAAGGTGCGGCCACCCGGGGGAGCCTTTACGATTTCCTGTTCCGGCGGGTCGACGGCGCGCTCAGGATCGCGCGCAAGAAGATCGTCTTTATCGACGACCGGCTCGAAGGGCCGATCGACATCTACCACCTGTAGGGCCCCTTGCTGAGCCTTCAGAAAATCGCCCCGGAAATCGGCGGTATCGCACTCCGCGAGATCGAGCCGCGCGAGCCCGGGCCGGGCGAGATCTCCATCCGGGTGGGCGCCGCCGGGATCTGCGGCACCGACATGCAGATCTACAACTGGGCGCCGCGCATGGCCCGCCGGATGGCGCTGCCGCGCGTCCTCGGGCACGAGGTCTCCGGCACCGTGGAGGCGGTGGGGTCCGGGGTCGAGGGGCCCGCCGTCGGCGACCGGGTGAGCCTGGAGAGCCACATCTATTGCGGCCGCTGCCGGTCCTGCCGGCTCGGTCGCGCCCATCTCTGCGAGGAGACGCGCTACCCCGGCATCGACATCGACGGCGCCTTCGCCGAATACCTGACGGTGCCGGCGTCCATCGCCTGGGTGAACCCGCCCGACCTCCCGCACGAGACTGCGGCGATGCTGGAACCCTTCGGGATCGCCGTCCATGCCTGCCTCGCCGGCGCCGGGGTTTCCGGCTTGGCCGTGCTGGTGAACGGCTGCGGCCCGATCGGCCTGATGACGGTCGCGGTGGCCCGCGCGCTCGGCGCGGCGCGGGTGATCGCCTGCGACATCGTCCCGCTTCGGCTCCGCGCGGCGGAGAGCATGGGGGCCGACCGTGCGGTCGACGCCGGCAACGGGGATATCGCGGCCGTCGTAGCCGACATGACCGGCGGGGCAGGGGTCGACGCGGGGATCGAGTTCTCCGGCACCGAGGCCGGCTTCAACGCGGTCTTCCAGGCGCTCGCCAAGGGGGCGGACTTCCGCCTGGTCGGCGCGCCGCCTTCGGCCATCCCGGTCGATTTCACCTGGTGGCTGTTGAAGTGTCCGGCGATGCAGAACATCCACGGACGCCTGATCTGGCAGACCTGGCAGCGCGCGACCGAGCTTCTGGCAGCGGGGGCGGTCGACATCGCCCCGGTCCGCAGCCACGTCCTGCCGCTCTCCGAGGCGCCCCGCGGCTTCGAGCTGATCCGGGACGGCGAGGCGCTCAAGCCGGTTCTCGTGCCGTGACGAGCCATGCCGTCACCCTGGTCTTCGACGACGGGCGCATCGCGCGCATCCAGGCCGACGAGGACGACACGATCTACCTCGCGGCGCTGAAACACCGCATCCGCATCGAGACCGACTGCCTCGAAGGCGCCTGCGCGACCTGCAAGGGGGTGTGCACCTCTGGCGAGTACCGCCTGGACGAGTACAGCGAGGACGCGCTGAGCGACGAAGAGGCGGCGCGGCGCGAGGTGCTGACCTGCCAGATGCACGTGCTGTCGGATTGCGTGATCGAATATCCCTACCCCTCGAGCTTCTCGCTGAAGGCGCCGCCGGCCACGCGGAAAGGCCGTGTCGGGGAGATCGAGACCGTGGCGGAGAGCGTCGTCCGCCTCGTCGTCGAGCCCGAGGACGGCGAACACGGCCCGGTCGTCTTCATGCCGGGGCAGTACGTGCATCTCGGCGTGCCGGGGTCCGACGCCGTCCGTTCCTACTCCTTTGCCAACCCGCCGGAAGAGACCGGACGCTACACCTTCTTCATCAAGGTGCTGGAAGAGGGGGCGATGAGCGATTACGTCGCCGGGCGCGCGCGACCCGGCGACGAGATGCCGGTCACCGGGCCGTTCGGGCGGTTCTACCTGCGCCCGCCAAGCCGGCCGATCGTCATGGTCGCGGGCGGCACCGGGCTCGCGCCGATGCTCTCGATGTTCGACCACATGCTCGCGGCCGGCGCGACGGACCAGCCGGTCCACCTCCTCTATGGCGCGAATACGCCCGCCGAGTTCTTTTCGCTCGACGAACTCGAGGTCTGCGCCGAACGCGGCCTCGGCCTCACGACCGAGCTCTGCGTCGTCGAGGGGGCGGGAGGATGGTCCGGCGCGACGGGGCACGTGACGACGCTGCTGCGGCCGGAAATCCTCAATTCGGGCTATTGCGACGTCTATCTCTGCGGGCCGCCGCCGATGATCGACGCCGCGACCGCCTGGCTCGCCGGCGCGGGCGTCGATCCCGCCGCGGTCCACAGCGAGAAATTCCTGCCCAGCTGACTCGCCGAAGGGGCGTTGACACCGCCGGGCGGCGCACTATTTTCCCATTCGTACCGAAGCGGTCCTATTTGGAAATCCGCGGTCGTTCACGGGAAAGGCGATGATCAAGCTCAGCCGGATGGCCGACTACGCCGTGGTCCTGATGACCCAGCTCGCGCGCGAGCCGGAGGCGCTGCGCACCGCCGCGGAGTTGTCGCAGTCCTGCGGCCTGCCGCAGCCCACGGTAAGCAAGATCCTGAAGCAGCTCGCGCAGGCGGAGCTTCTTGTCTCCTATCGGGGCAACAAGGGAGGCTACCTTCTCGCCCGGGAGGCGGACGGGATCACCATGGCCGACGTGATCGGGGCGGTGGACGGACCGATCGCCCTGACCGACTGCATCGGACCCGATGGGCTGATCTGCGAGATCGAGGCGCTGTGCCCGACGCGAACCAACTGGCAGAGCATCAACGACGCGATGATCCAGGCCCTGTCTTCGGTCTCGCTGTCCGAGATGGCGGTGCCCAGGATGGATTTCGTCCACCATTTGCCGCGGCGGGCCGAGCCCGCGGCCGCGGTCGCGGAGTAGGCGGGGCGATGGCCGAAACCAGCGAATCGACGGCGGTAATCGCCGAGGTCACCGACGCGCCGTACAAGTACGGCTTCGTTACCGAGATCGAATCGGAATTCGCGCCGAAGGGGCTGGACGACGACATCGTCCGCTTCATCTCGGGCAAGAAGGACGAGCCCGCCTGGCTGCTCGAATGGCGTCTCGAGGCCTTCCGGCACTGGCAGACCATGGACGAGCCGGAATGGGCCTTCGTCGACTACCCGCCGATCGACTACCAGGACGCCTACTACTACGCCGCGCCCAAGAACCCCGACGATGCGCCGAAGAGCCTCGACGAGGTGGACCCGAAGCTGCTGGAGACCTACGAGAAGCTCGGCATCCCGCTGCACGAGCGCGCGGCGCTCGCGGGCGTCGCCGTCGATGCCGTGTTCGACAGCGTCTCCGTCGCCACCACCTTCAAGGAGAAGCTGGAGGAGGCGGGAGTCATCTTCTGCCCGATCTCGGAGGCGGTGCAGAACCACCCGGGGCTGGTGCGAAAGTATCTCGGCAGCGTGGTTCCGGTGGCCGACAATTTCTTCGCCACGCTCAATTCCGCGGTGTTCAGCGACGGCACCTTCGTCTACGTGCCCAAGGGCGTGCGCTGCCCGATGGAGCTCAGCACCTATTTCCGCATCAACGCCGCCAAGACGGGCCAGTTCGAGCGCACGCTGATCGTCGCCGACGAGGGCTCCTATGTGAGCTATCTCGAAGGCTGCACCGCGCCGATGCGCGACGAGAACCAGCTCCACGCCGCGGTGGTCGAGCTGATCGCGCTGGACGACGCCGAGATCAAGTATTCGACCGTGCAGAACTGGTATCCCGGCGACGAGCAGGGCAAGGGCGGCATCTACAACTTCGTCACCAAGCGCGGCGCCTGCCGCGGCGACCGGGCGAAGATCACCTGGACCCAGGTGGAGACCGGATCGGCGATCACCTGGAAATATCCGAGCTGCGTGCTGGAGGGCGACGACACGGTGGGCGCGTTCTACTCGGTCGCCATCACCAACAACTACCAGCAGGCCGATACCGGCACCAAGATGATCCATCTCGGGCGCAACTCGTCGAGCACCATCATCTCGAAGGGAATCTCGGCGGGGCACGGGCAGAACACTTATCGCGGGCTGGTCAAGGTGCGGGGTTCGGCCGAGGGCGCGCGCAACTTCACCCAGTGCGATTCGCTCCTGATCGGCGAGACCTGCGGCGCCCACACCGTGCCCTATATCGAGGTCGGCGACCCCTCCGCGAACGTGGAGCACGAGGCGACCACGTCGAAGATCAGCGAGGACCAGCTCTTCTATTGCCTGCAGCGCGGGCTCGATCCGGAGGAGGCGGTCTCCCTGATCGTCAACGGATTCTGCAAGGAAGTGCTGCGCGAGCTGCCGATGGAGTTCGCCGTCGAGGCGCAGAAGCTGCTCGCCGTGAGCCTCGAAGGGAGCGTCGGCTGATGCTGTCGATCAGGGATTTGAGAGCCGAGGTCGACGGCAAGGAAATTCTGAACGGGATCTCGCTCGATCTCGTCGCCGGCGAAGTGCATGCCGTGATGGGTCCCAACGGATCGGGCAAGAGCACGTTGTCCTACGTGCTCGCCGGGCGCGACGGCTACGAGGTCACCGGCGGGTCGGTGACCTATGACGGGCGCGACCTGTTCGACATGGAAGTCGAGGAACGCGCGGTCGCCGGCATCTTCCTTGCCTTCCAGTATCCGGTCGAAATCCCCGGCGTTTCCAACCTCACCTTCCTCAAGACGGCGGTCAACGCGATCAGGAAGGCGCGTGGCGAGACCGAGCTCGACGCGCTCGATTTCCTCAAGCTCGCCCGCGCGAAGGCATCGGCCCTGGAGATGAGCGACGCGCTCTTGCAGCGCGCGGTCAACGAGGGCTTTTCGGGCGGCGAGAAGAAGCGCAACGAAATCTTCCAGATGGCCATGCTGGAACCCCGGCTCGCGATCCTCGACGAGACCGATTCGGGACTCGACATCGACGCGCTCAAGACGGTCGCCGACGGGGTCAACGCGCTGCGCTCGCCGGACCGGGCGATGCTGGTGATCACCCACTACCAGCGCCTGCTCGACTACATCGTGCCCGACCGGGTGCATGTCCTGTCCGCGGGCAGGATCGTGAAGTCCGGCGATGCCGGGCTCGCGCGCGAGCTCGAGGCGCAGGGTTACGCCGCCTTCGCCGGCGAGACCGCGAGCGCCTGAGGGGAACGGGGTGGTGGCTGCCGTCGACACAGAGCGATTCAGCCGGGCTTTCGCGGCGGCGAGCGGGGAGCTGCCGGGGCACGGCAATGCCGAGATCGCCCGGCTCCGGGAAGCGGCGATGGCGCGCTTTGCTTCGGCCGGCCTGCCGAACCGGCGCGACGAAGGCTGGCGTTACACCGATCTCCGCCGGCTCGAAAGGCTGGATCCCGCCGGTCTCACGGGGCGGATCGACGGCGAAGCGATCGCCGGGCTGCCCGACGCTCTCGCGTCGCTCGATGCCGAACGCGTCGTCTTCGTCGACGGCCGCTACGACGCCGCTCTCTCGGCGCACGGGGCGCTGTCCGGTGGCGCAAGGCTCGACGTGCTGTCCGCCCATCTCGGGAACGGGTGCGGCGACGCGGCGTCGATCCTCGGGCCCGGGCTTTCCGAATGGAACGGGGCCGGACAGGAAGGGCTGGCCGCGCTGAATACCGCGATGACGCGCGACGGCGTGCTGCTCGACCTGCCGGCGGGCATGAAACTCGACAGGCCGATTCTCGTCGTCCACCTCCTGAACGGGGAGGCTGGCGCCGTACACCCGCGCAACGTGCTCCGGATCGGCGCGGGCGCGGAAGCCGATTTGATGGAGGCCTTCATCGGCCGTCCAGGCAATGCCGGCTGGACCAACGCGGTGCTCGAAGGCGCGATCGAACCGGGCGGCCGGCTGCGCCACGTGGCGATGATCCGGCACGGCGCGGACGCGGTTCACACAGGCCGGATGACGATGGAGGTCGGGCGCGGCGCGAACTATGCGGCGCAGGCAATCACCCTCGGGGGCAGGGTGGTCCGGAACGAGTTCGTCGTGCGTCTCTCCGGTCCGGGCGCGGAATGCGGGCTGTCCGGCGGCGCCCTGGCCCACGGGCGCCGCCATGTCGACCACACCACCGAGATCACCCATGCCGCGCCGCATACCGAGAGCGAGCAGGTGTTCCGCAACGTGGCCGACGACAATGCGAGGACCGTCTTCCAGGGCCGCGTGGTCGTCGAGCCGGACGCGCAGAAGACCAACGCCCGCCAGTCGAGCCGCAGCCTGCTGCTGTCGCCCGGTGCGGAGGCGCAGAACAAGCCCGAGCTCCGGATCTTCGCCGACGACGTGAAATGCAGCCACGGCGCGACCGTGGGGGATCTTGACAGGGACGCGGTGTTCTACCTGAGCGCCCGCGGGATCGACGAGGCGGAGGCGCGCGCCCTTCTGACCCGCGCATTCGTCGCCGACCTGCTGACGTCGCTTCCCGTGGAGGCCGCGCGGGCCGCGGTGGAGGAAGCCGTCGACGACTGGCTGCGGCGAACCGCGAACGAGGACGGTTGAGATGACGGTGGCGAACGGCGCGTACGATGTCGACGCGATCCGCCGGGATTTCCCGATCCTCGGCGAGACGGTCTACGACAGGCCGCTGGTCTATCTCGACAACGGGGCGAGCGCCCAGAAGCCGCGAGCGGTGATCGACAGCCTTTCGCGGGTCTACGAGACCGGGTACGCGAACGTTCACCGCGGCGTCCACTATATGAGCCAGAAGGCGACCGACGCGATGGAGGGCGCGCGGGAAAAGGCACGCGCATTCATCAACGCGGAGCACGCGCACGAGGCGATCTTCGTTCGGGGCGCCACAGAGGGGATCAACCTCGTCGCGTCGAGCTGGGGGCGGGCCAATCTGGAGGCCGGCGACGAGATCGTGCTCTCGGTGATGGAGCACCACTCCAACATCGTGCCCTGGCAGATCGTGGCCGAGCAGACAGGTGCCGTTATCAGGGTCGTGCCGATCGACGACGACGGCGTGCTCGACATGGACGCGCTCGAATCCCTGATCGGCCCCCGGACCCGGATGGTCGCCGTCACCCACGTGTCGAACGCGCTCGGTACCGTGGTCCCGGTGGAGGACGTGATCCGGATCGCGCATCGGCACGGCGCGCTGGTGCTGCTGGACGGCTGCCAGGCGGTGCCCCACATGGCGGTCGACGTGCGCGCGCTCGATGTCGACTTTTATGTCTACTCGGGCCACAAGCTCTACGGGCCGAGCGGAATCGGCATTCTCTACGGCAAGGAATCGCTGTTGAAGGCGATGCCGCCCTACCAGGGCGGCGGCGAGATGATCGAATCGGTCACCTTCGAGAAGACCACCTATGCCGGCCTGCCGTTCAAGTTCGAGGCCGGCACGCCCCATATCGCGGGGGCGATCGGGCTCGGAGCGGCGATCGACTATGTGAGCGCGATCGGGCTCGACCGGATCGGCGCGCATGAGAGCGACATTCTGGAATACGCCACCGCGAGGCTCGGCGCGCTCAACTCGGTCAGGCTGATCGGGACCGCGCCGGAGAAGGCGGCGATCGTCTCCTTCAACCTGGAGGACGTCCACCCGCACGATGTCGGCACCATCCTCGACCGCGAGGGCGTGGCGGTCCGGACGGGCCACCACTGCGCCCAGCCGGTGATGGACCGGTTCGATGTCGCGGCCACCGTGCGCGCCTCGTTCGGACTCTACAACACGAGACGGGAAGTCGATGCGCTGGTCGATGCGCTCGGCCGCGTGCAGGAGATTTTCGGCCGATGATCGACCTCCGAAGCCTTTACCAGGACGTCATCCTCGACCATTCCCGCAACCCGCGGAATTCGGGTGCGCTGGAGCCGCACAGCCACGAGGCGAACGGCAACAACCCGCTCTGCGGCGACAAGATCAGGGTCTACATGCAGGTCGGGAACGGCAAGATCGACGATGTCCGGTTCGAGGCCAAAGGTTGCGCGATTTCAGTCGCTTCCGCGTCGATGATGACAGAATTGATCAAGGGGTCGGAGATCGAGGAGGCGCGCGCGACCTTCGCGCGGTTTCTCGAGACCGTCACCCGCAAGGGCGATATTTCGGACGAAGAGCTGGAAGCCCTCGACAAGCTCGCGACCCTGATCGGCGTGCGCGAATTCCCGATGCGGATCAAGTGCGCGACCTTGCCCTGGCACACCATGACGGCGGCGCTCGACGGCGTCGACGACGAGGTAACGACGGAGTGAGCGGCGATGGATGACGACATGACCGGCATCGAGCCGGCCCCGGCCGCTTCCCAGGACGGAAACGAAACGCTTCACCAGGCGGTGGTCGAGGCGGTCAGTAGCGTTTACGACCCGGAAATACCGGTCAATATCTACGAGCTCGGCCTGATCTATGACGTCAGCGTTTCGGAGTCGCGCGATGTCGACATTCTGATGACGCTGACATCGCCGATGTGCCCGGTTGCCGAGTCTTTGCCTATCGAGGTCGAGTCGCGCGTGCGCGGTGTCGACGATGTCAACGACGTCCATGTCGAGCTCACCTGGGATCCGCCCTGGACTCCGGAAATGATGAGCGAGGCGGCGAAGCTCGAGCTGGGGTTCATGTGATGGACGGACGGGGTAGAGTCATGGCGGGAGCGAGTCGATGAACAAGCAGGCGATGACCCTGACCGACGCCGCTGCCGACCGCGTGCGCTACCTGATGGGGCGACGCGAGGAAGCGGCGGTGGGGCTCCGTATCGGCATCCGGACCGGCGGCTGCTCGGGCATGGCTTACCAGATGGAGTTCGCCGCAGAGAGGAATCCGCTCGACGAGGTGGTCGAGGACAAAGGCGTCACCGTGCTGATCGACGGCAAGGCGCTGATGTTCCTGATCGGCACCGAGATGGATTACGTCGAGGACAAGCTGCAATCCGGCTTCGTGTTCAACAATCCCAACGAGAAGGGGCGCTGCGGCTGCGGCGAGTCCTTCCACATCTGAATGCCCAAGGTCTATTCAATCGACGGGATCACCCCGGTCGTCCACCCCACCGCCTATGTCCATGAAACGGCCGTCCTGATTGGCGACGTGATCGTCGGGCCGGGCTGCTACATCGCGCCGTCCGCGAGCCTGCGCGGCGATTTCGGGCAGATCCGGATCGGCGAGGGCTCCAACGTCCAGGACAACTGCTCGATCCACTGCTATGCCGGAGGCGAGACCGTGGTCGGCGCCGACGTCTCGGTGGGCCACGGTGCCGTGCTGCATGGCTGTTCGGTCGCCGACCATGCGCTGGTCGGCATGAACGCCGTGGTGATGGACGGCGCGATGATCGGCTCCCGGGCGATCGTCGCCGCGCTCGCCTTCGTTCGTTCCGATTTCCAGGTGCCCGAGAGGACCATCGTCGCCGGCGTGCCGGCGAAGATCATGCGCGACATCACCGACGAAGAGGCCGGATGGATGGTCGACGCCAACGCGGACTATCACAGCGCCCGCGAGCGCTCATGGGCCTCGATGGAGCGCGTCGACGCGCTCCACCGGCTCGACCGCGAGGGGCCTCGGTTGTCGTTCACCGGCTCCGAGCCGCTCTACAAGGCGCGCGGCGGCTGAGACATGGCTTCCGAACGCGCGCTCGATCCGCAGACCGCGCGCGTGCTCGCCGATCTGGAGGGGCCGGGCGTTCCGCAGGTCGCCGACATGTCGCCGGAAGACGCCCGGCGGCACATCGAGGCATTCGTGCGCAAGTGGGACCTCGATCCCAAGCCCCGGATCGGCGCGGTCGAGGACCTGACGATGCCCGGACCGGATGCCGGGCAGACGATCTGCGCGCGGCTCTACCGGCCGTCGGGAGCCGAAGGAACCCTGCCGCTGATGGTGTTCTTCCACGCCGGCGGCTACGTGTTCGGCAGCATCGGGACGCATGAGAGCTTCTGCCGGCTGATCTCGGACGGGGCCGGCTGCCTGGTCCTCTCGGTCGACTATCGCCGCGCGCCGGAGCACAAGTTCCCCGCCGCGCACGAGGACTGCTACGCGGCGACGGTGTGGGCGGCAGAGAATGCCGGCGACATCGGGGCCGATCCGGACCGTCTCGCGGTCGGGGGGGATTCCTCGGGCGGAACGCTCGCGATCGGCGTGTGCCAGCTCGCCCACCGGCGCGGCGGACCGTCCATCGCCCACCAGTTTCTCTGGTATCCGGGAACCGCGGGCGGGCCGGAAACCGAGTCGATGCGGACCCTTTCGGAAGGCTATTTCCTGAACTCGGGGCTAATGAAGTGGTCGATGGGGCACTATCTCAACGGTCCCGAAGACCTCGCCGATCCCCTGGTGGCGCCGATGAAGCTCGACGACTATTCGATCCTGCCGCCGACCTATCTGATGACCGCGGGCTTCGATCCGAGGCGGGACGACAACGCGGCCTTCGTCGAAGCGCTCGCCGCCGCCGGCGTGCCCGCGACCTACCGGGTGCTCGACAGCACCATCCACGGTTTCATGTTCATGCTGGGCGGAATCGACCTCGCGGTCGAAGCGGCGAAGGAGGCGGCAACCTTTATCCGTGCCGCCCTGGCGTGAGCCGAAGCCGCCCGCCGTGTTGCGTTCGCACCGCAATAGACATACATAGCTTTCGCGCGGCGGGGCGTGGCGCAGTCTGGTAGCGCACCTGCTTTGGGAGCAGGGGGTCGCAGGTTCGAATCCTGCCGCCCCGACCAGAACCGCGGGGCAGAAGATGAGCGACGTGAAGATCTACCGTCCGGCCAAGACCGCCACCCAGTCGGGCCGCGCGCGCTCGAACAGATGGGTACTGGAGTTCCCGACTGCGCTCGCGCAGCAGAGGGATTCGCTGATGGGCTGGGCCGGGCAGGGCGACACGCGGCGTCAGGTACGTCTCGAATTCGACAGCGAGGAGGAGGCCGTCGCCTTCGCCAGGCGCAACGGGCTGACCTACGAAGTCGAACCCGCACGCGAACGCCGTATCAGGGCGAAGAGCTACGCCGACAATTTCCGCTATGGGCGGGAGGGCAACTGAACGCACTGACGCTCACGGCTCGCCGAGCCCCTTGAGGGTCCGGTTGAGAATCTCGACGCCCTTCGCCAGCACCCGTTCCTTCCAGTCCGCCTCGTCGGGAAACAGCCGCTTGCGGATATCCGCCTTGATTTCGCGGCCGAGCGGGCTGTCGACATCGCCGTGGGCTTGGAGCCAATTGTCCGCCAAGAGCGCGTGCAGCACGTCGCGCACCGGGTAGGTGCCGAATTCGAGCGTCGCGCTGGCGACGTCGGCGCCCCTGGCGGCCTCGCGCACCGCACGCGCGATGACGCCGACCAGCGGCGCTGAGGACGATTTGCCGGGCGGCGGCGTGGCCGCGATGTCGCCGTAGCGGTCCGCCATCCACCCTCCGCCGATCATCTCGGCATCGCCATAGGCGCCCAGCCCGGTATGCAGGTCGATGAAGGCGATGCGGCCCGCGCCCGTCACATGTTTGGCGAGAATGTCGCGAAATGTCGAATTCGACCAGGTCGCCTGCCTGCCGCCATAGAAAATGCCGTCCGGATGGTCGTACTGGCCGCGCGTGACGACGGCCTGCAGCGCGAACGCGCCGTGCTGGTCGACATAGGCGTCGATCGCGCGCTCCATTTCGGCGAGCGAGGCGGCGTCCCACCGTTCGGGGCACAATGCCGGGTGGAGCGCGTCATAGGCATCGTTGGAAGGATGCCGCCCGTCATGGTCGACAAAATTGCGGTTGAGGTCGACATTTTCCTCCGTCACCCGGCGCAGCGAGGCGAAGCCGTGCGGGTTGATGGCGTGGACGATGACGACTCGCACGTCGTTCGGGAGCGCGGGACGCGCGGCCAGAAAGCCGATCTCGATCGCCGAGCCGGCGAATGCCTCGACCCCGTGAGTGCCGGCATTGACCAGCAGCACGCGCCCGGCATCGCGCGGGCCGAGCAGGACGATGTCGGTCGTCAGCTTTCCGTCGCGGCCGGAGGGGGCAGGGGCGGGATTGACGTGATCCTCCAGGACGGCCCCGGACGCTCGCGCGGCATCGCGGAATTTCTCGCGCGCCGCCCAGTAGTCAGGCGAAAACGCGGCGAGGTCGGCGTCGGGCATGAAACGGCTCCCGGGAGATGCAGGGTGCGAAATGCGCGCCCCTGTTGTAAGAGAAGGCACGGCTCACGGCCAATCCGCGCGCCCGTAGCTCAGCCGGATAGAGCAGCGGACTTCTAATCCGCAGGTCGCAGGTTCGAATCCTGCCGGGCGCGCCAGCTCCCCCGATACGGCACGAAGCTGCGTATCGGGGGATTGCAGGCTCGAGCGGATTACTTCCCCGCCGTCGCCGCGGCCGCCGCTTTGATCAGCTTGTACATCGGCGCGATCTTGGGGTTCTTGCCGAGGAACTCGTCGCCCAGCGGGCGCACGCGGCGGAACAGCTCGGCCCGGTCGGCGGCGGTGGGCTCGGTGACCGTGCCGCCCTTCTCACCCCAGAGCTTCTCCCACTTGGCGGTGACCTCGATGGCGATCTTGACGGTGATGTCGCCCATCTCCTTGCCGACATCGAAGATCGCCGCGCGGTGCGCCTTCGGCAGGCTGTCGAGCCATTTGCGGTTGAGCCACATGCCGCTCGGGATGAAGGCCGACTTCTCGTTGTAGATGTATTTGGCGACCGTGTAGAACTTGGACGGACCCATCACGATGATGCCGCTCCTGACCCCGTCGATCCCCTTGCGCTGGAGCGCGGGCAGGACCTCGGAATAGGGCATCGGGATGCCCGCCGCGCCCACCGTCTTGAGCGTCGCGATTTCCATCTTGGTGGCCAGCACCCGGATCTTCCGGCCCTTGAAGTCGTCGAGCGTCTTGATCGGCCGCCGCGATGCCACCGCCGTCGCGCCCGCGGACCAGGTGTAGTTGCCGACGATTCCGGCATGCGAGGCAAGCGCGAGGAACTTGTCGCGGACGGTCGGGTGGTTGAGCGAGCGGTGCTGGTGCATCTGCGACTCGAACAGGGCGGGGGCGTCGGGCGCCTGGAAGGCCTGGTTGAGCCCGACGAAGAAGCCGGGCGGCGAGATGAAGCATTCCTGGGTGCCGAGCTGGATGCCCTCGACCTGGCGCGGGATGGTGCCGAGCTGGGCGAGCGGGAAGATGCGGACGTCGACGGCGCCGCCCGTCTTCTTGGCGATCTTGTCCTTGAAGATCTCGGCCGAGCGGTGCTGGGAATCGTTCACCGTCACGAAGCCGCATTTCATGTCGTGCTTGGTCTGCGCGTTCGCCGCCGCCGCGGCGAGGACCACGGCCGCAATCGTGAGGATCGTTCTTTTCATCGCTGGTCTCCCTGTAGCCTTCTTGTCGTTTCAAGCGCCGCGAAAACGGTAATCGAAGCGGTCCCCGTCGGAAACCACCCGGCCGACCGTCGTCCCGGGGAAGTGGCACGGAACGACGAGCGTGTCGGTATCGGTCACCGATTCGAGGATCTTCCGCCGCGATCTGTTGCCTATCCCGGCGTCCCAGCAGAAGCAGGAATGCCAGTCGGGCTCGCGGCATTGCAGGGCGTGGTGCATCAGGTCGCCGGTGAACACCGCCCGCTGTCCGTTGGATCGGAGGTTGACGCAGACATGGCCCGGCGTGTGCCCCGGCGTCGGCGTGAGCCAGATCGAATCGTCGAGCGCATAGTCGTCGTCCACGAGCAACGCCTGTCCCGCCTCGACGACCGGCAGGCACGAATCGCGCCAGACATCCCCGGGCGGGTCCGCGTTCTTTTCGCTCTCCGCCGCCCAGAAATCGTATTCGCGCCTGCCGAAGACGTATTTCGCGTTCGGGAAGGCCGGCACCCAGCGCCCGTCGACCAGTCGCGTGTTCCAGCCGCAGTGATCGACATGGAGATGGGTGCAGAAGACGTAGTCGATGTCTTCGAATTTGAGGCCGAGCGCGGCGAACCCGTCGAGCCAGGGCTGCTTGGGATAGTCGAGCCATGCGCCCCGGTTGGGCTTGTCCTGGCCGACGCAGGTGTCGATCAGGACGGTGTGACGTGGCGTCCTCAGCACGAAGGTCTGGTAGGTGATGACCAGAAGGTCCTGAACGGCGTCGTAGACGAAATCGGGCAGGCCGCGCAGATGCTCGTCGACGAGGTTCCGCTCCGCGCTCGGGTACATCACCAGCGGGTTCCGCCAGGCGCCGTCGCGCTCGATTATGCTGGCGACTTCGACGTCGCCGATCGCGAACCGCTCCATCACCCGGCCTCCTTCGTCGACTTCCTCGTGCGGCGTCCCTCGTGCCAGGCGACGAACCCGGCGCTGCCGCAGATCATCGCGGCGCCGATCCAGGTCATCGCGTCGGGCAGCTCGCCGAAAGCGAAATAACCGATCAGCGCGGCCCATACCAGCCGGACATAGTCGACCGGCGAGACCAGGCTGGTGTCGCCTTCCTTGAGCGCCTGGTTGAGGCAGAGATGCCCCGTGGTGCCGAGCGCGGCGAGGATGAACAGGTTGAGGTACTGCGCGGGATCCGGCCAGGTCCAGACCGGCAGCGCGGCGAGGAACGACATCGGCGCCAGGATGATCATCATGTAGGCGGTGATCGTGAGGCTCGATTCGGTCCGCGTCAGCGTCTTGATGACCAGCATGGCGACCGCCCACAGGAGCGCCGAGAAGACCGTCAGGATCGGACCGAGCCCGATCTCGCCGAACCCCGGACGCAGGATGACCAGCGCGCCGAGAAACCCGATGGCGATGGCGCCCCAGCGCACGATCCCCACCTGCTCCCTGAAGACGAAGAAGGCGAGCACGCTCGCGAAGATCGGCGCGGTGAAGGTCAGCGCGGTCACGTCGGCGAAGGGCGCGATGGTGACCGCGTAGAAGAAGCACAGCATCGAGATCAGGTTCAGGATTCCTCGCAGCACATGGACCTTGAGCTTGCGGGTCCTGAGCGGCGCGATCCCGTAGCGGAACAGGATCGGCGCGAGGAAGACGAGCCCGAACAGGTTGCGGAAGAATGCGACCTCGAACGGGTGCAGCCCCTGCGCGGTGTGGCGGATCATCGCGTGCATGGCGGTGAAGGCGACCGTCGCCAGCAGCATCATCGCCATGGCGCGGAGGGTGCTCCCGCCGGCGCTTCCGGTCTCGGTCAACCGTATTCGCGTAATACGTGGCGGGCGAGCGCCATCTTGAGGATCTCTTCCGGCCCCTCGGTGATCATGAACGAGCGCAGGTCGCGCCACAGCTTCTCGATCGGCAGGTCCGTGGTGAGTCCGATGCCGCCATGGATCTGGAGGCAGCGGTCGGCCGCCTCGAAGCCGGAGCGGTCGCCGATATACTTGCACATGTAGGACTGGTAGCGGATGTCCTCGCCCCGGTCGAAGCGCGCGGCGGCGTCGTAGACCATCAGCCGGAGCTGGTGCAGCTGCGCGTAGGTGTCGACCAGCATCCACTGCACCGCCTGACGGTTGGCGAGCGGCTCGCCGAACGTGACCCGCTGCTTCGCGTAGGAAGCGCCGAGCTCCAGGCAGCGCTCCATCGTGCCGATGCCGAGCGAGCCGTGGCGCATCCGCCCGAAGGTGATCCAGTTCTGCGCCATGCGGAACCCGTCGCCCTCGTTGCCGATCAGGTTCTCCACGGGCACGCGCACGTCGTGAAAGCCGACCTCGCAGGGCCGGTCGTCCATCATGGTCTCCTGCTGGCGGATCACCTCGACGCCGGGCGTGTCCATGTCGACCAGGATGCAGGAAATCCCACCGCGCGCGCCCTTCTCGCGGTCGGTGACGCAGACCACCTGTGCGAAGTCGGCCTGGTCCCCGCCGGTGACGAAGCGCTTCATGCCGTTGATCACGTATTCGCCGCCCTCGCGGACGGCGGCGGTCCTCATGCTGGCCGGATCGCCGCCGGCATCCGGCTCGGTCTGACAGAAGGCAGCGTATTTCTCGCCCCGGATGCAGGGCCAGAGATAATCGTCCTTCTGGTCGTCGCGCAGGAACTGGAGCAGGATCGGGCTCACGTCCGGGCCGAAGATCCAGGGCTTGCGGCGCGGAAAGGCGATGGTACGGCCGGTCTCCTCCCACACCAGAACGCGGGCCAGCAGGCCGAGCCCCATGCCCCCGTATTCCTCGGGAATGTCGATCATCCAGATCCCCAACTCACGGGCGCGGGCTTCGAGCTTCTCGCGCACTTCCGGGACCATCAGGTGGCCGCCATAGGCCTCGCGCTCGATCGGGATCACCTCGTTGTCGATGAACCGCCGGAGCGTGTCCTTCATCATGCGGAGCTCTTCGGGAAGCTCGAAATCCATGCTCGTCTCCCTGGTCGCGGCGCGTGACAGTAAGCGGCGGCCCCGGCGGCGGGTCAAGGCGGGCCGGCTCGACTTGTGCGGCGAACGAACTACATTCCGTGCGGCGAACGGACGAGGGGAGACACCGGCCATGGGCATGCTGATCGACGGCAAGTGGATCGACGACGACGCGAAATACCGCAACCCGGAAGGCGGCGCCTTCGTCCGCGCCGAATCGGTCTTCCGGTCGTGGATCGCCGCCGACGGATCGTCCGGCTTTCCCGCCGAGAGCGGGCGCTACCACCTGTTCCTCGCGCCCAACTGCCCGTGGGCCCACCGGACGCAGATCGTCCGCTATCTCAAGGGCCTGGAGGACATGATCTCGATCACGCTCTCGGACCTGCCGCGCACGCGGAGCTGGGCCTATTCCGAGGGAATCGGCCGCGACCTCGTTCCCGTCGACGGCGTGTTCGAGCTGCACCAGGCCTATGTCTCCGCCGATTCCTCCTATTCCGGCCGGGTCACCGTGCCCACCCTGTTCGACAAGAAGGAATGGACGATCGTCTCCAACGAATCGTCCGAGATCGTCCGCATGCTGAACACGGAGTTCGACGGTCTGGGCGCGACGCCGCTCGACCTCTACCCGGAGGACCTGCGGGACGAGATCGACGCGTTCAACGACCGCATCTACGAGACCGTCAACAACGGCGTCTACCGGACCGGGTTCGCCAAGACGCAGGAGACTTACGAAGAAGCGTTCAACAAGCTGTTCGACACGCTCGACTGGCTCGACGACCTCCTGGGCGAGCGGCGCTATCTCTGCGGCGAGCGTCTGACCGAGGCCGACTGGCGGCTCTACCCGACGCTGATCCGCTTCGACTGCGTCTATTACAGCCACTTCAAGTGCAACAAGCGGCGCATCGACGACTATGCGAACCTGTCGAACTACCTGCGCGAGCTCTACCAGCTTCCCGGCATCGCCGAGCGGACCGACATTCCCGGCATCAAGCGCGGCTACTATGCCGACATGAAGCACATCAACCCGACCGGGATCGTGCCGCTCGGCCCCGACATCGACCTCCACCGGCCGCACGACCGGGAGAGGCTGCAGAAGGCGGCGTAACGCCGCATCGACCGATCCGTTGCGGTCCCTCGATACGGCGCTTCGCGCCTGCTCGGGATGAGGATTCTTTCTGCGGTTTCCTCACCCTGAGTAGCGGCGAAGCCGCGTATCGAAGGGAGCTTATATCGATTACTTGACAGGAGCGGGGCTGACAGGCGTTCCGGGCAGCGCCGGGGCGCATTCGGGTCCCGGCGGGCCGTTCCTCCCCGTCATGGTCGGCGAAGGCCGACCATCCACGAGTTTTTGCGGCGCCGGAAACGAAAAACAAATCGTGGATGGTCGGCCTTCGCCGACCATGACGGGGGGGAGTCTGGGCGGTTTCCATGCCCGCCGCGACGCGACGGCGTCCCCGGCCCCGATCCGCGCCCGACAGCCGGCCGTCAAGTAATCGATATAAGCCCCTATCGAAGGGCCGGTTCGCGCACTCGGATCGTGTCCCGAGCCGTGGTGTAAGAGCCTGGCGGCCGTCGCGGTATCCGGCGGGTAGGGCCGGTAGGCTCAGGCTGCCACGGCGGGCAGCTTGACGGTTGCATTGTCGCTCACGGGAGCGATTGATTCCAGCGTCATGTATCTGGCCCTCTGGACGGCCCATTCGTCGTTCTGCTCGAGCAGGATGGCGCCGATCAGCCGTGTTATGGCGTCCTCGTTGGGGAAGATGCCGACGGTGTTGGTACGCCGCTTGATCTCGCCATGGAGTCGTTCGAGCGGGTTTGTCGAGTGCAGCTTGGGGCGATGCGCGGCCGGGAAGGTCATGTAGGCGAGAACGTCGTGCTCGGCCTCGTCCATGAGAGCGGCGAGCTTCGGCGCCTTGGCCCTGAGCTGGTCGGCGACCTGGCGCCACTGGGCGGAGGCGCTGTCTGCATCCTCCTGGGCGAAGGCGGTGGTGACGAAGTCGGACACGACGCGCCGGCCCTGCTTGCCGGCATGGGCGAGCAGGGTGCGCATGAAGTGGACGCGGCAGCGCTGCCATGTGGCGCCGAGGACGCGCGTTGCAGCCGCCTTCAGGCCCTTGTGGTCATCGGAGACGACCAGCTTGACGCCGCGCAGGCCGCGGCGGGCCAGGGAGCGCAGGAAGGAGGTCCAGAAGGTCTCGGCCTCGGACGCGCCGATCGCCATGCCGAGCACCTCGCGGCGGCCCTGGTCGTTGACCGCCACCGCGATCGTGACCGCGACCGAGACGACGCGCCCGGCCTCGCGCATCTTCACATAGGTCGCGTCCAGCCACAGATACGGCCAGTCGCCCTCCAGCGGGCGGTCGAGGAAGTCGCGGATCTTGCCGTCGATCTCACCGCACAGCCGCGACACCTGGCTCTTCGAGATGCCCGACATGCCCATGGCCTGCACCAGGTCGTCCACCGAGCGGGTCGACACGCCCTTGATGTAGGCCTCCTGGATCACCGCCGTCAGCGCCTTCTCCGCCATGCGACGCGGCTCCAGGAAGCCCGGGAAGTAGCTCCCCTTGCGCAGCTTCGGGATCTTCAGCTCCACCGTGCCCGCGCGCGTCTCCCAGACCCGGTCCCGGTAGCCGTTGCGATGGGTGAGCCGGTCCGGCGAACGCTCGCCGTGTGCGGCTCCCGCAAGGCCCTCCACCTCAAGCGCCATCAAACGCTCGGCCGTGAACCCGATCATCTCGCGAAGCAGATCGGCGTCCGAACTCTTCTCCAAAAGCGCCTGCAGGGTCATCATGTCCTTGGTGGTCATCGTGGTACTCCTCCGGTCGGATGGACTGTAGAAGCCCAACCCTAACCGGCACCGCGATGGCCATCCGCTATGGATAAGTGGCCCGCCGCCGCCAGACACCACACGGTCGCGGCGGCGGGCCACTTACCCACAGCTACCGATGCTGGCTCCTGCTCCTACACCACGCCTGGGGGCACGACCCGCACTCGCCGATCGGAAATCTGGCTCAACCCCTGAACGGCGGAAACCCGGCGTAGCTGTCCGCGTGATCGTCGTCGAAGCCCGGCATGCCGGGCCGGGTAAGGCAGCCCCTGGGCGCGGCGTAGCTGTCGATCCGCCGCGCCGGGCGTTCGTGCCACTGGATGTTGAAGGCGGCGAGCTTCGGAAAGAAGCAGAGGCGGGAATAGGGCAGTCGGTCGTGGATGAACCATGCCAGCGGCCGCCAGTCGCCGGTCTTCGCATACCGGTCGGCGAACCACGGTATGACGATGCAGGCGGTGGCGCCCATGCAGCCCTCGGCGTCGCGCCGGTCCCAGATGTGTCCGGCATGGCTCGCTTCGTTGGAAGCGCAGTTGAGGCCGTTCCGGTTGCCGAAGCCGTTGACCTCTTCCGAGCGGTACCCCGAACGCACCGAGACCGTTCCGAAGGTCTTGCGCAGGGGCTCCAGCAACGTTTCGCAGAGCCGGGTGCCGGCGGCGATCGCGAGGTCCGGATCGTCGGGGATATTCGCGAGCCCGTAGAACGCCGCGATCTCGCTGTACAGAAAATCGCGCATGAAGAAGGAGGGAGAGAGCCGCACCCGGCCGAACTCTTCGAGCGCCCTCATCGAACCCGGCTTGCGCATCGCCCATCCCCCTATAGCGGGTCTGTTTTGGTTGGAACCGCTTCGCCCGTTCTCTTTCGTCATGGTCGGCGAAGGCCGACCATCCACGTTTTGTTTTGATTCCAGCGACTTAAAACTCGTGGATGGTCGGCCTTCGCCGACCATGACGGTGAGGAAGCACGGATAACGGCGCTTCCATCTGAAACGGGCAGGCTCTACTTCTCCCTCGCCATCCCCGCCTTCATGTCTTCCAGGAGCCGCTCGACAGTCTCGCGCGGCAGGTCCCGGGTGATGAAGACGATGCGGCTGCGCGTGTCGCCGTCGGGCCAGTCCGGGAGCCGGGCGGGGTCGTGGAACAGGTGCTGCACGCCGTGGATCGCGATCGGCTTGTCCTGGCCGGCCACGTTGACGATCCCCTTGATGCGCAGGAGCTTTTCCCCGTGGGTCGCGATCAGCGTCCGGATCCACCCGACGAAGGGCTCCCACGGGAGCGGCTCGTCGTAGCGCAGGCAGTAGGCGCGGATGCTGTCGTCATGCCGGTTGACGTCGTGGTGGTGATGGTGGTCGTCGTCGGCATAGGCCTCGTCGCGAAGCCAGCGCTGCACGTCGAGGCTCTTGGTTGACGGGTCGTAGAGCCCGGTGTCGAACAGCGCGTCGGGATGGATCGCGCCGAACTCGGCGCGGACGATGGAGGCGCCCGGATTGAGCGCCCTCAGGCTGTCTTCCAGCGCGTCCAGCGAATCGTCCTCGGCGAGATCGCCCTTGGTGATGACGATCCGGTCGGCCACCGCCGCCTGCTTCACCGACTCCCGGTGGCGGTCGAGCTGGATTTCGGCGTTGACCCCGTCGATCGTCGTGACCACCCCGTCCAGCGCGAAGCGGTTGGCGATCACGCGGTCGGTCATCAGCGTGTGGATCACGGGCGCCGGATCGGCGAGGCCGGTGGTCTCGATCACGACGCGGGTGAACGGCGGCACGTCGCCCTTGACCCGCTTGATGAACAGCTCGCGCAGCGCCCGGGCGAGATCGTCGCGGACGGTGCAGCAGAGGCAGCCCGCGTTGAGCAGCACCGTGTCCTCGTCGATCCGCTCGATCAGGTGGTGGTCGAGCCCGATCTCGCCGAATTCGTTGACCAGAACGGCCGTCTCCGACATCTCAGGATGTTTCAACAACGCATTGATAAGAGTCGTTTTTCCGCTTCCGAGGAAACCCGTTAACAGAGAGATCTGGACGAGCTCCTCCGGCTCCGGCGGGGTGTGGGCTTCGGTCATTCGCCGTAGAGCTCCGCGGGGTCGATCTCCACCTCCGCGACGGTCTCGAGCGTGTCGCCCCGGGCGGCCCGGAAGAAGCAGCTGCGCCGTCCGGTATGGCAGGCGACGCCGGTCTGGTCGACGGCGAGCAGCAGCGTGTCGCCGTCGCAATCGACGCGCAGCTCAACCAGGGTTTGGACCTGTCCCGAGCTCTCGCCCTTGCGCCACAGCGCCTTGCGCGAGCGCGAGAAATAGCAGACCCGGCCGGTCGCCAGCGTCTCGGCGACCGCTTCCCGGCTCATCCACGCCATCATCAGGACTTCGCCGCTGTCATGCTGCTGGGCGATCGCCGGGACCAGCCCATCGGCGTTCCACGCGATCGCATCCAGGGTCGCGGCGATGCCCGTTTCCGACACGCCCATGGATTTCGTTTCCGATATGTCGGCGCCGGCCATTCTAGCCCGGATTTCTTGCCGCGTTCAGCCGTTCGAACCCGCGTTCAAGGTCGGCGATCAGGTCGTCGGTGTCCTCCAGCCCGGCATGGATGCGGATGGTCGGACCTTCGTCCCAGACCGTTGCCGTCCGGATCGGCGCCGGGTTGGTCGGCAGGATCAGGCTTTCGAAGCCGCCCCAGCTCGCGCCCATCGAGAACAGCTTCATGCCGTCGAGCATGGCCTCCACAGCCTCGGGCGGGGCCGGGTTCAGCACCACCCCGAACAGGCCGCAGGCGCCGGTGAAGTCGCGTTTCCACAGCGCGTAGCCGGGATCGTCGGGCAGGGCCGGGTGTAGGACGCGGTCGACCTCCGGGCGCTGCTGCAGCCAGCGGGCGAGGATCAGCCCGTTCTCGTGGTGCTGGCGGAGCCTCACGGCCAGGGTGCGCAGGCCGCGGAGCGCGAGATAGACGTCGTCCGGCCCGCAATTGGCGCCGAGATCGGCGGCGGACTGGCGGACCCGGGGCCACAGCTCCTCCCGGGTTGTGACGGTGCCCATCATCACGTCGGAATGCCCGACGATGTACTTCGTCGCCGCCTGGACCGAAACGTCGACGCCGTGCTCGAACGGCTTGTACAGCACGCCGGCGCCCCAGGTGTTGTCGATGATCACGACCGCGCCCGCCGCGTGCGCGGCTTCGGCGACGGCCGGCACGTCGGTCATTTCGAAGGTGAGGGAGCCCGGCGTCTCGACATAGACGATCCGCGTGCGCTCATCGATCAGTTCGGCGACGCCGCCGCCGATCAGGGGATCGAAATAGGTGGTCTCGACGCCGAACCGGCCGAGGAAGGCATCGCAGAAGCGCCGCGCCGGACCGTAGACATTGTCGGCCATCAGGATGCGGTCGCCGGTTTCGACGAAGGCGAGAATGGCGGCGTTGATCGCGGCCAGGCCGGAGCCGAGGCAGACCGCCCTGTCGCCGCCCTCGACCGCCGCGACCGCCTCCTCCAGCGCCGTGTGGGTCGGGGTCCCGTGCCGCCCGTAGGTATAGACGTTGGGCTCCCAGCGCCGCTCGCGCGCCGCGCGCATCGCCGCCACCGTCGGGTGCGTGATCGTGGAGGCGTGATAGACAGGCGGGTTGACGATCCCGAAGTTGGCCTCGGGATCGCGGCCCGCGGTGGTGATGACGGTGTCTTCCTTCATGGCGCGGCTGTGCGGTGGTGAAAAGGCCGCGCATCCTGCCAGCACCGCCCCGGCGGCGCCAGACCGCTAGTTCACGTCTCGACCGGCGTGTCCGACCGCATCCCCCATTCCGACCACGAGCCGTCATAGACCGCCACGTCGTCCTGGCCGACCAGGTGCAGCCCGAAGGCGAGCAGCGAGGCCGTCACGCCCGATCCGCAGGTGGTGGTGACCGGCCGGGCCACGTCGATACCGGCCTCGTCGAAGAGCGCGCGGATTTCCTCCGGCGGCCTCATCTCCCCGGTCTCCGGGTCCACCAGCCGGTTGTAGGGCAGGTTCGCGCTGCCCGGGATGTGGCCCGACCGGCACCCGGGCCTCGGTTCCGGCTCGGTGCCGGCGAACCGGCCCGGCGCGCGGGCATCGAGGATCTGCAGCGCCGCGCCGTCCAGGCTCGCCACGATCGTGTCGAGGTCGGATATGCGTCCCGCGCGCGGCCGGGCGGCGAATGCGTCCGGCGCGGGACGGGACGATTGCGGTCCGGCCTCCGTCGGCCGGCCCTCCGCGGTCCACTTGCCGAAGCCGCCGTCCAGGATCGAGACCGAATCGTGGCCGAAATAGCGCAGCATCCACCACGCCCGGCCGACGGTCATCATCCCCACCCGGTCGTAGACGACGACGCGGGTCGAATCGCCGATTCCAAGCTCTTCCATATGGGCGGCGAAACCGGCCGGGGAGGGAGCCATGTGGGGTCTCGCGTCGTCCGGGTCGGCGATGCCGTCGATGTCCCAGTAGGCGGCGCCCCGGATGTGCCCGGACTCGTACTCGGCGCGGCCCGAGCGGCCGTCCGTCGGCAGGTACCAGGTGGTTTCGACGACGCGGACGCCGGGTTCGTCGAGATGCGCTTCGAGCCAATCGGCGGTTACGAGGGAACCCGCTTCCGACACCGTACGATCTCCCGTTGAATTGCGGCCGCTCCGAATCTACATGACCCGGCCGCGGAATGAGACATCCAAATCTGTTGTCCGCCGCGCCGGGTACGGACATATTCCCCTGGCGATGGATTATCTGGTCAAACCGGATCCCGCCGACGAGCGCCTCACCGAGCGCGTGCCGGGCGTCGATCAGGACGGCAAGGCGATCGAGACCTCGGTCACGGTGGAGCGGCCGCTGACGCTGTTCCTCAACAGCCAGGAGATCGTCACCCTGATGACGATCGGCGACTATGTCGACTGCCTGGCGGTCGGCTACCTGATCAACCAGAACATGCTGCGCGAGGACGACGAGGTCACCGGCGTCGACTACGACGAGGAGATCGAGACGGTCGTCGTCCGCACCGTGCACGAGACCGATTTCGAGGAGCGGATGAAGAAGCGCACCCGGACCTCCGGCTGCGCGCTCGGCACCGTGTTCGGCGACGTGATGGAGACCTTCGAGGAGGTCACGCTCGATCCCGATGCCGAGATCCGGACCTCGTGGCTCTACGCGCTCGCCAAGGCGATCAACACGACGCCCAGCCTCTATCTGGAGGCGGGGGCGATCCACGGCTGCGTGCTGTGTGAGAGGAACCGTCCGCTGATCTACATGGAGGATGTCGGACGCCACAACGCGGTCGACAAGATCGCGGGATACATGCACCTCAACCGCATCGCGCCGGAAGGCAAGATGTTCTACACCACCGGCCGCCTCACCAGCGAAATGGTCATCAAGGCGGTGCAGATGCGGATCCCGATCTTGGTCTCGCGGTCGGGGTTCACGGCCTGGGGGGTGGAGCTCGCGCGCCAGGCCAACCTGACGCTGATCGGCCGCGCGAGGGGCCGGCGTTTCATCGCGCTCGCCGGCGAAAGCCGGATCGTCTACGACGCGGACCCCAAGGTCGTCGGGGAGGAGCCCGCGGCGGTGCAGCGCAAGGGCGCGCGCGCCGGGTGAGGGCGCCTTGCGGCTGAAGCTGGTCTGGCAGGGCCCGGTCGGCGCCGGTCTCTTCCCCGATGACGAGGCGGCGCTCGAGGCGCTGCGCGGCCCCGGCGTCTATCTCCGCATCAAGAGCTACGGCCGGGGCCGGACGGTGAGCTATGTCGGGCAGAGCCGACAGTTGCTGACCCGGATCGACCAGCACCTGACGGCGATGCTGTCGCTCCAGACTCCGCTTCGGGACGACAACGCGCGCACGATCTTTTCGGGCGATGCCGGCGCGCGGCTCACCGCCTATGGCGACATCGGGACCGCGGCGGACGCGGCGGCGGCCGAGGTCCTGCGGACCCGCTTCTACGTCGCGCTTTGCGACGAGGACTTCGCGCCCGAGCGGCTCGATCTGGTCGAAGGTGCGCTTAAGGCCCGGCTGGAGCAGCGCATCGCCGCGGGGGCGGGATTGTCGGCCTGCGAGAACGTCCAGGGAATCCCCGCTGACCCGTTCGCCGACATCGCCGAGATCGCCCAGGACACCGGGGCTCTCGCCCCGCCGGACGCGGAGATCGTTGCGCGTGCGCTCGGCACGGAGCCGATCCGGATCGACGGAGCCCTGGCCGGGGCGGGTCCGTGAAGCCGCGCATCGCGGGGATCGTGCTCGCCGGCGGGCTGTCGCGGCGCATGGGCGGCGGCGACAAGGCGCTGAGGACCCTCGACGGGCGCACCATCCTGGACCGCGTCATCGCCCGGGCCGCGCCCCAGGTGGACGTGCTGGCGCTCAACGCGAACGGCGATCCGGACCGATTCGCCGCCACGGGTCTACAGGTGGTCCCCGATACGGTGGAAGGCTTTCCGGGCCCGCTCGCCGGCGTGCTCGCCGGACTCGAATGGGCGCGGGAACAAGGATGCGGCCATGTCGCGACGTTCGCCTGCGACGCGCCGTTCCTGCCCACCGATCTGGTGTCGCGGCTGCGGCGGGCGGTCGGGGAAAACGACGCGGACATCGCGTCGGCGCGTTCGGACGGGCGGGAACATCCGGTGTTCGCGCTCTGGCCGGCCGCCCTGGCGGACGCGTTGCGGACCGCCGTCGTGGAGGAGGGAATCCGCAAGGTCGACGTCTGGACCGCGCGCTACCGTCTCGTCCACGCCGAGTTCGACGCCGAGCCGGTCGATCCCTTCTTCAACGTCAACCGGCCGGAAGACATAGACGCGGCGGAGACGGCGCTCAGCCTGCTATCCGGTCGATGACGACCGAGCCGAGAAGAATCCAGCCGAACAGCCGATTCGACCGGAACTTGGCGAGGCAGTCCCTGGGCACGTCGAGATCGACGGCGGCGACCTGCCAGACCAGCTGCGCGGTCGCGAAGGCGAGCCCGGCGTAAAACATCCAGCCGAGCCCGACGGCATGGCCGGTCGCCGCGAACAGGACGGCGGCGATCAGGTAGAAGGCGTAGAGCCACGGCTTGCTGTCGAGGCCGAGGCGCCGAGCGGTCGACTTGACCCCGGCGGCGGGGTCGTCGCGCCGGTCCTGATGCGCGTAGATCGTGTCGTATCCCAGCGTCCAGAAGATGCCGCCGACATAGAGCAGGACCGGCGCGAGGCCGATGTCACCGCGCACCGCCGCCCAGCCGAGCAGGGCGCCCCAGTTGAACGCGAGGCCGAGCACGAATTGCGGCCAGTAGGTCACCCGTTTGCTGAGCGGATAGGTGAACACGAGCACCAGGGACGCCGCGCCGACGGCGATCGCGAAGGGATTGAGGGTGAGCAGGATCGCAAGCCCCGCGACGAGAAGGACGATGAGGAATGCGACCGCGCCCCGCACCGTGACCTGGCCGCTCGGCAGCGGCCGGTCGCGGGTCCGGGCGACCCGGGCGTCGAAGTCGCGGTCGCAGATGTCGTTGAAGGTGCAGCCGGCGCCGCGCATCACCAGCGCGCCGATGCCGAAGGTCGCGAACAGGATCAGGCTCTCGCGCGACAGCGGCTGGGACGAGGCGAAGGCGATCGACCACCAGCACGGGAACAGCAGCAGCCAGGTTCCGATCGGCCGGTCGAGGCGCGCGAGCCGCGCATAGGGGCGCGCCGCGGCGGGCAGGAGCCGGTCGACCCAGCCTCCCTTGGGGATATCGCTCGCGGCGGTATCGTCGATGCCGGACATTGCTCTTTGGCTCCGGCCCGATTATATCGGCACCGGCCTTTTCCTTCGACGGCGGCGCAATTTCCCGATGCAGCCAACGGTTCCGCGAATGCGGCTATTCCTCGACCAGACGCTGGCGAGCGGCGCGGCCGTCCCGCTCGACCGCGAGCGGACGCACTATCTGAAGGACGTCATGCGGCTCGGGCCGGGCGACGCGGTCGCCGCGTTCAACGGCCGCGACGGCGAATGGCTCGGCCGGATCGAGGCGCCGGCAAAGCGGAGCATGACGCTCCGCATGGAGCGCCGCCTTTCGCCGCAGCCCGACGGCGTCGATCTCTGGCTCCTGTTCGCGCCGCTCAAGCGTGGGCCGGGCGACCTTCTGGTGACCAAGGCGGTCGAGCTCGGTGCCTCGGCGCTGATGCCGGTCATGACGGCCCGCACCACGGCCAGCCGCGTCAGGCGGGAGCGCATGAGGGCGCTCGCCATCGAGGCGGCCGAGCAGTGCGGGCGCTGCGACGTGCCCGAAACCCGCGAACCCGCGCCGCTATCCGAACTGCTCGACGGCTGGCCGGCGGAGAGGCGGCTCATGTTCTGCGACGAGAGCGGTCATGGCCTGCCCGTCGTCGATTTTCTGAACGAGGCCGGGCGCGACGGAATCGCGGACCCCTGGGCGGTGCTGATCGGCCCGGAGGGCGGCTTTACCGAGGAAGAGCGCGCGTCGTTGCGGGCGCGGCCTTTCGTCCATCCGGTGGATCTGGGACCCCGGCTCCTGCGCGCGGAGACCGCGGCCATCGCGGCCCTGGTCTGTTGGCAGGCGGTCATCGGCGACTGGCGCGACGCGGGCGCATCTCCCGCCCGCGCGGCGGCCCTGCGGGCGTAGGGCGCGGGCAGGCATGGCCGCACCCCCCACAAGCCAGGGCGCTCCCATCGAGGATCGACGCCAGCTGGTCGAATTCCTGGAGGCCGGCTGCAAGCCCCCCGAGGACTGGCGGATCGGCACCGAGCACGAGAAGTTCGTATTCCACCTCGATACCCTAGAATCCGCGCCCTATGAGGGGTCATGGGGCATCCGCGCGCTGCTCGAAGGGCTGACGCGGTTCGGCTGGGAGCCGGTACTGGAAAACGGCAACCCGATCGCGCTCGCCAAGTCCGACTGCAACATATCGCTCGAGCCCGGCGGGCAACTCGAACTGTCCGGCGCGCCGCTGGAGACGATCCACCAGACCTGCGACGAGGTCCACATCCACCTCGCCGAGGTGAAGGAGGTGGCGGGGGAGCTCGGCGTCGGCCTGGTCGGGCTCGGTTTCCACCCGCGCGCGAAGCGGGAAGACATCCCGTGGATGCCCAAGGGCCGCTACAAGATCATGCGCGACTACATGCCGAAAAAGGGGTCGCTCGGACTCGACATGATGGTCCGGACCTGCACCGTGCAGGTGAACCTCGATTTCGAGTCCGAGTTCGACATGCTGCGCAAGATGCGGGTCGGGCTGGCGCTCCAGCCGGTCGCCACCGCCTTGTTCGCCAACTCGCCTTTCGTCGAGGGAGAGCCGAGCGGCTACTACTCCTATCGCAGCCACGTCTGGGAAGACACCGACCCGGACCGCTGCGGCATCCTGCCTTTCGTGTTCGAGGACGGGATGAGCTTCGAGCGCTATGTCGACTACGTGCTCGACGTGCCGATGTATTTCGTCTACCGCGACGGCGCCTATGTCGACGCGAGCGGCCAGTCCTTCCGGGATTTCCTCGACGGACGGCTGCCGGCGCTGCCCGGCGAGAAGCCGGTGATGTCGGATTGGGCGGACCATCTGACGACGCTGTTCCCGGAAGTCCGGCTCAAGCGCTATATCGAGATGCGCGGCGCCGACGGCGGACCGTGGCGGCGGCTTTGCGCGCTGCCCGCGCTCTGGGTCGGGCTGCTCTACGACGAGGCCGCGCTCGACGCGGCCTACGACCTGATCGCCGACTGGACGATCGAGGAGCATCACAGGCTGCGGCGCGAGACCTCGATCCAGGCTCTCAAGACGCCGTTTCGGGAAGGCACCTTGCTCGATGTCGCCCGCCAGGTCCTGCGAATCGCCCATGACGGGCTGCGCGCGCGCGCCCGGCTCGACCGGGTCGGCGACAACGAGACCGGCTATCTCAGCATCCTCGACGACATCGTCCGCCGCGGCTTTTGCCCGGCCGAGCACAAGCTCGAGCGCTATCACGGGGCCTGGAGCGGCGATATCGACCGGGTGTTCGAAGAGTTCGCTTACTAACGGTGCCCCCCTAACCCTCTCCCCCGCGGGGAAAGGGGATTTCGGCGGCCCCCGCTTATCTTCTCCCCTCCCGCTTGCGGGAGGGGCCGGGGGAGGATGAACGGAACCTTCCGGCCCTCAGGCCGCGGTGCCGCCGACCGTGAGGTTGTCGATGAGCAGCGTCGGCTGGCCGACGCCCACCGGGACGCCCTGGCCCTCCTTGCCGCAGGTGCCGACGCCGGGATCGAGGCTCATGTCGTCGCCCACCATCTTGACGCGGGTAAGCGCGTCCGGGCCGTTGCCGATGAGCGTCGCGCCCTTGACCGGCGCGCCGATGGCGCCGTCCTCGATCAGGTACGCTTCCGACGCGCTGAAAACGAACTTGCCGGAGGTGATGTCGACCTGTCCGCCGCCGAAATTGACCGCGTAGAGACCCTTGGGCACCGCCGCGATGATTTCCTCCGGCGATTTGTCGCCCGACAGCATGTAGGTGTTGGTCATGCGCGGCATCGGCGAATGCGCGAAGCTCTCGCGCCGTCCGTTTCCGGTAGGCCTGACGCCCATCAGCCGAGCGTTCATGCGGTCCTGCATGTAGCCGGCCAGGATCCCGTCCTCGATCAGCACGGTGTTCTGGGTCGGCGTCCCCTCGTCGTCGATGCTGAGCGAGCCGCGCCGGTCGGCGATGGTCCCGTCGTCCACCACGGTGACGCCCGGAGATGCGATCCGCTCGCCGAGAAGGCCGGAGAACGCGGATGTCTTCTTGCGGTTGAAGTCCCCTTCGAGCCCGTGGCCGATCGCCTCGTGCAGCAGGATGCCGGGCCAGCCCGGCCCCAGCACCACCGGCATTTCGCCGGCCGGCGCGGGAACCGACTCCAGATTGACCAGCGCCTGACGGAGCGCCTCGTCGACCTGGGCCTTCCAGGCGTCGTCGGCGAAATAGGCGGCGTAGGAGGTGCGCCCGCCGACCCCATGCCCGCCGGTCTCCATGCGCTCGCCTTCGGCCGCGACGACCGCGACGTTGAGCCGCACCAGGGGACGGATATCCGCCGCCCGGCGGCCGTCGGCGCGGACGATCTGTATCGCCTGCCACTCGCCGGTGATCGACGCGATCACCTGCGCCACGCGGGGGTCGAGGCCGCGGGCGTAGGCGTCGATTTCCTGGAGCAGGGCGACCTTGCGCTCGAACGGGACATCGTTGAGCGGATTGTCCTCGGCATAGAGCGCGGTGTTGGTCGAGGCCGGGCCTTCTCCGACGGTGCCGCCATGGCCCGAGCTGACCGCCTTGACCGTCATCGCCGCGCGCCGGATCGCGGGTTCCGAGATCTCGGCCGCGTGCGCGTAGCCGGTCGCCTCGTCCGCGACCGCGCGGAGACCGAATCCCTGGGTGATGTCGAACGAAGCGGTCTTCAGCCTGCCGTCGTCGAGCCCGAGACCTTCGGATTGACGGTATTCGAGGTACAGCTCGCCGTCGTCGGCATCGGCGAGCGCGTCCGCCACGATAGACTCCACCCTGTCGCGGTCGAGTCCGGTCCGCTCGAAGAACAGCTCGTCGGTTTTCGCGAGATCCGCCATGGTTCCTCCGGGTCGGTCCGGCGAAAACCGGACCGCGTAAATCGGGTGCCTTCCGTTATATGATGGTGTCGGCGCCGCGGGTTGTCACCCCGCGCGCCGGCGGAGTTGCGACATAAGGCCGCGAAAGCCGGATTCGAGTCGAGGAAGCCCACCGTCAGGCGGAATTCCGCTAGAATCGTCCGGCCATGGGTATCTTGTGTTCGGAACCCGTGCTGTGTATCAATCGGGCCATCTCCGGGCCTTTGGCAGGGTTGCCCGCGCCGGGCGTGTTTCCGAGGCGTCTCGCTGCTCAAGGGCGGACATCCCGCGGACGTTAGGGACAGGATACGAATGCCGAACAGCGTAGGACGCATTCTCGCGGCGGGTGGGGCTCTGGCCGCATCCCTCATCGGCACCGGCGCATCGGCCGGCGAGCCCACGCCCTGGCAAATGGGCCTCCAGCAGGCGGCGACGCCGCTGATGCAGAGCATCGACGACCTTCACGACATCCTTCTGGTGATCATCACGCTGATCACGCTGTTCGTGCTGGGCCTGCTGCTCTACGTCATGTGGCGTTTTCGCGAGAGTAGGAACCCGACGCCGACCCGGACGACGCACAACACGACGGTCGAGGTGCTGTGGACGGTTATTCCGGTCGTGATTCTCGTGCTGATCGCGATCCCGTCCTTCAAGCTGCTCTACTACTCGGACACGATCCCCAAGGCCGACCTGACGGTAAAGGCGATCGGCCACCAGTGGTACTGGAGCTACGAGTATCCCGACCACGGCAATTTTACCTTCGATGCGACGATTCTCGCGGACGACGAGCTGAAGGAAGGCCAGCCGCGCCTGCTGGAGGTCGACAACCGCATCGTGGTGCCGGTCAACAAGGTGGTTCGCGTCCAGGTCACCGCCGACGACGTGCTGCACGCCTGGGCCGTGCCCGCCTTCGGCATCAAGATCGACGGGGTGCCGGGCAGGCTCAACGAGCTTTGGTTCAAGGCGGAAAGGACCGGCGTCTATTACGGCCAGTGCTCAGAGCTTTGCGGCGTCAACCACGGCTTCATGCCGATCCGGGTCGACGTCGTCACGGATCAGGAGTTCAACGCCTGGATCTCCTGGGCGAAGAAGGAATACGCCGCGGACGACGGCGGCGGACCGCCGGCGACGAAGGTCGCCCGCATTGAGTCCACGCGTTGAGTTGGACGGAGGAGCAGGGGAATGAGTGATTCCGCGGCGGCCCACGACCATCACGAGGCCCACCCGACGGGCTGGCGGCGCTTCGTCTACTCGACCAACCACAAGGACATCGGGACGATGTACCTTGTGTTCGCCGTCGTCTCCGGACTGATCGGCGGCGCCATGTCGATCATCTTCCGCATGGAGCTGAACAGCCCCGGCGACCAGATCCTCGGCGGCGACTACCACATGTTCAACGTCCTGATCACCGCCCACGGGCTGATCATGATCTTCTTCATGGTCATGCCGGCGATGATCGGCGGTTTCGGCAACTGGATCGTGCCGCTGATGATCGGCGCGCCGGACATGGCGTTCCCGCGCATGAACAACATCAGCTTCTGGCTGCTGATTCCCTCTTTCATCCTGCTGATGGCCTCACCGTTCTTCGGCGGGGTGGGCGGCGGCTGGACGATCTATCCGCCGCTGAGCTCGGTGACCGGCCAGCCGGAACCGTCGGTCGACATGGCGATCTTCGCGCTGCATCTGGCGGGCGCCTCGTCGATTCTGGGCGCGGCCAACTTCATCACCACGATCTTCAACATGCGCGCGCCGGGCATGACGCTGCACAAGATGCCGCTCTTCGTGTGGTCGATCCTGGTGACCGCGTTTCTGCTGCTGCTCTCGCTGCCGGTGCTCGCGGGCGCGATCACGATGCTGCTGACCGACCGCAATTTCGGCACAACCTTCTTCGATGCCGCCGGCGGCGGGGACCCGATCCTGTTCCAGCACCTGTTCTGGTTCTTCGGCCACCCCGAGGTCTACATCCTGATCCTGCCGGGCTTCGGCATCGTCAGCCAGATCGTGGCGACCTTCTCGCGCAAGCCGGTGTTCGGCTATCTCGGCATGGCCTACGCCATGGTGGCGATCGGCTTCGTCGGCTTCATCGTCTGGGCGCACCACATGTACACGGTCGGCATGGATGTCGACACGAAGGCCTACTTCACTGCGGCGACGATGGTCATCGCGGTGCCGACGGGCATCAAGATCTTCAGCTGGATCGCGACCATGTGGGGCGGGTCGATCCGCTTCGACACGCCGATGCTGTGGGCTGTGGGCTTCATCTTCCTGTTCACCCTCGGCGGCGTGACCGGCGTCGTGCTCGCCAACGCCGGGGTCGATCACGCGCTGCACGACACCTATTACGTGGTGGCCCATTTCCACTACGTGCTGTCGATGGGCGCGGTGTTCGCGATTTTCGGCGGGTTCTACTACTGGCTGCCCAAGATGTGCGGCAGACGGTATCCGGAAACGCTGGGCAGAATCCATTTCTGGGTCATGTTCGTCGGCGTCAACGTCACCTTCTTCCCGCAGCACTTCCTCGGTCTCGCGGGAATGCCGCGGCGGATCCCCGACTATCCCGACGCCTTCGCGGGGTGGAACATGGTGTCCTCGGTCGGTTCCTACATCTCCGCGGTCGGCGTGCTGCTGTTCCTGTGGATCTGTTACCGGACGTTCACCGCGGGCGAGCGCGTGGGCGAGAACCCGTGGGGTGAGGGCGCGACGACGCTCGAATGGTCGGTGAGCTCGCCCCCGCCGTTCCACAGCTACGACGAGCTTCCGCAGATTCGCTAGGGGCGGGCGACCAGCGTGGCCGACAGACCGATTGAGCTGACCGCCGACGCGGCCCTTGTCGACGGGCCGCCGATCGGCGATTTCATCGCGCTGCTGAAGCCGCGCGTGATGTCGCTCGTCGTCTTCACCGCGATCGCCGGTCTCGTCCTGGCACCCGGAACGCTCCACCCGATCCTGGCGGCGATCGCCGTTCTCTGCATCGCCGTTGGAGCCGGCGCCGCCGGCGCCATCAACATGTGGTACGAGCGCGACATCGACGCCGCGATGGCTCGTACCAGCGGACGCCCGCTTCCGGCCGGCCGGATGATGCCGGGCGACGCGCTCGGCTTCGGTTCGGTGCTCGCCGTGGGCTCGATCAGCGTGATGGCGCTCGCGGTCAACTGGACGGCGGCGGCGCTGCTGGCGCTCACCATCGCCTTCTACGTCTTCGTCTACACGATCTGGCTCAAGCGGCGGACGCCGCAGAACATCGTCATCGGCGGGGCGGCCGGCGCGTTCCCGCCGATGATCGGCTGGGCCGCGGTGACCGGCGATATCGGGCTCGGCGGCATCGCCCTGTTCGCCCTCATCTTCATGTGGACGCCGCCCCATTTCTGGGCGCTCTCGCTCTACAAGAGCGGCGATTACGCCGCCGCCGGCATCCCGATGCTGCCCGTGGTTTCCGGCGCCGACGAGACCAGGCGTCAGATCCTGCTCTATTCGCTCCTGCTCGTCCCGGTGTCGCTGGCTCCGAGCTTTCTCGGCGTCACGGGATTCGCCTACGCGGCGGTCGCCACCGCGATGAGCGCCGCGTTCGTGGTTCTCGCGTGGCGACTGTGGCGGGCCGGGGATCTCGCCGACGCGCCGCGGCTGTTCGGCTTTTCGATCCTCTATCTCTTCGTCCTGTTCGCGACGATGATCGTCGAGCGCCTCATCCCCGGCGCGGTATAGGTCGATTGCGATGCCGTTGAGCGACCTTCACAAACGCCGCCGGACCCGCAACATCGTGATGCTCACGGTGCTGCTGGGGCTGGTGGCCCTGTTCTTCGTGATGTCGATGGTCCGCATGGGGGGGTGGTGAGATGGCGCGCGCACCCCGCCGGCGGAACGCGGCCACGGCGGTCGCCCTGCTCGGGATCGTCGCGGGCATGGGCGGGCTTGCCTATGCCTCGGTGCCGCTCTACCAGTGGTTCTGCCAAGTGACCGGCTATGGCGGCACCACCCAGGTCGCGGCCGACGCGCCGGCGAAGGTGCACGACCGCTCCGTCAAGATCCGGTTCAACGCCGACGTGAGTTCCGCCCTGCCGTGGCGGTTCCAGCCCGTCGAGCGAAGCGTCAGGGTCAGGCTCGGCGAGGAGAAGCTCGCCTTCTACCGCGCGCGCAACGTGGGCGACCGGCCGGTTACCGGCACGGCGACGTTCAACGTCACCCCGACCAAGGCAGGACCCTATTTCTCGAAGCTCGAATGCTTCTGCTTCACCGAGCAGACACTCGCCGCGGGCGACAGCGTCGACATGCCGGTATCGTTCTATGTCGATCCCGAAATGGCCAATGACCGGAACCTGGACGACGTGACGACGATCACGCTGTCCTATACTTTTTTCGCCGCACCCGGGAAGTCCGAAACCCCGGATCGCGCGCGGATCGCCGCAAATTGAGAGAGGGGTAAGTCATGGCGCCAGCCGACTCGGCAGCCGAATACACCCATCACGGCCACAAGCATCCCTACCATCTGGTCGATCCGAGCATCTGGCCGGCGGTCGGCGCGACCGGGGCGGGCTTGGCGTTCATCGGCGCCGTCTGGTACATGCACGAGGACTCGTGGTGGCTGATGGCGATCGGCGGCATTCTGATTGCCGTCACCATGGTCGGGTGGTGGCGCGACGTGATCCGCGAAGCCACCTTCGAGGGCCACCACACCCCGATCGTGCAGCTCGGCATGCGCTACGGCATGGTGCTGTTCATCGCCTCCGAGGTGATGTTCTTCGTCGCTTGGTTCTGGGCCTATTTCAACGCGGGCCTGTTCCCGCCCGAAGCGATCGAGAGCCAGTGGCCGCCGCCCAACATCGTCACCTTCGATCCGTGGGATCTGCCGTTCCTGAACACGCTGATCCTGCTGATGTCGGGGGTCACGGTGACCTGGGCCCATCACGCTCTCAAGGAAGGCAACCGGCAGCACGTCCTTCAGGGACTCGGGCTGACCATCGGCCTCGGAATCCTGTTCACCTGCGTGCAGGCGTATGAGTACAGCCACGCCGCCTTCAACTTCTCGGACGGCATCTATCCGAGCACGTTCTTCATGGCGACCGGGTTCCACGGCTTCCACGTGCTGGTCGGGACGATCTTCCTGATCGTCTGCTTCTTCCGGGCGTACAAGGACCATTTCAAGCCGGACCACCATTTCGGCTTCGAGGCGGCAGCCTGGTACTGGCACTTCGTCGACGTGGTGTGGCTGTTCCTGTTCTGCTGCATCTACCTGTGGGGCGCCGGCCCGAACGCCGGGGCGCACTAGACCGGAATGACCCGGCCCGGCGTCTATCCGCCGCGGTCGCCATTCGCCACCGGCCTCGCCTGCCGCTGCCCGCGCTGCGGTGCGGGGAAGCTCTATGACGGGCTGTTGACGGTCGCCGACGCGTGCGATGTCTGCGGGCTTGACTTCGGACCGCATGACAGCGGCGACGGGCCGGCGGTGTTTGCGATTTTGATCCTGGGCGCCGTCACGGTCGGGCTCGCATTCCTGCTCGAGACCCTGGCCGGACCGCCGTTCTGGGTCCATGCGGCGATCTGGCCGCCGGCGATCGCGGTTTTCGCACTGCTGTTGCTACGCCCGATCAAGGGGCTGCTGGTCGCGCTCCACTACAAGAACCTGCGCCATGAATACGACGACGGGCGCTGAACGCCACCGACGTTTCCGCCCGACGCTCTGGTCGACCGTCGCGGCCGCGGCGGCGCTCGCGGTCCTCATCGGTCTCGGGACGTGGCAGGTTCAGCGCCTTCACTGGAAGGAGGGCGTGATCGCTTATCGCGAGGCGCGGCTCGCCATGCCGCCGGTATCGGTCGGTGACGAAACCGCCGCGGCCGCCGATCTCGCATTCCGCCGTGCCGGCGCAACCGGCCGGTTCCTGCACGCCGAGGAATTCCTGATCGCCAACCGCGTGCGCGGCGGACGGGCCGGGTTCGAGGTCGTCACGCCGCTTCGCCTGGGCCCGGCCGATCTCATCCTGGTCAATCGGGGCTGGATCCCGCTCGGCCGAGCCGATCCGGAGAGTCGGCGCGAAGGGCAGGTTCCGGGAGCGGCGACGGTAACAGGCGTGCTTCGCAAACCGGGCAAGACCAGCCGGTGGGTCCCCGACAACGAACCCGCCCGGGGTGTCTGGTACTATGCCGATCCTAGGGCCATGGCATCTGCCGCCGGACTTGCCGGCGTGCGCGATGCGGTCCTCGTCGCGGATGAAACGCCCAATCCCGGCGGGTATCCCGTCGGGCGCACGATAAGGGTGGAGATACCGAACCGGCATCTCGAATATGCGCTCACCTGGTACGGGCTCGCGCTCGTCCTCGTGGCGATCTACGTCGCATTTCACTGGCGCCGGGAGGAGACACCGGATGAACGGGGCTGAGACCAGCTACCAAATCCTCGAGGCCCGGTTCGGGCAGATCGGCGCGTTGGGCGAGGCGGCCCGGGTCCTGACCTGGGACCGGTCGGTCAACATGCCGAGGAAAGGCGCCGCGGGACGCGCCGAACAGCTGGCCTCCCTCAGGCGGGTGGTGCACGAGAAGACCACCGACCCGGCCATGCCCGACCTGCTCGACGCGGCGGAAGAGGAAGTCTCCGGCGATCCCTGGCGCGTGGCCAATCTGCGCGAGATGCGCCGCCGGTGGGTGCACGCATCCGCCGTCGACGGCGATCTGATCGCGGCGATGACGAAAGCCGACAGCGCATGCGAGATGGCGTGGCGCGACGCGAGGGAGGCGGACGACTACGAAGCCGTCAAATCCTGTCTCGAGACCGTCCTCGAGCTCGTTCGGCGAGCGGGCGAGGCGAGAGCCGAGGCGCTCGGATGCTCGGTCTACGAAGCGCTGATGGATGTCTACGAGCCGGGCGCGAGGACCGATCGGATCGACGCGCTGTTCGACGATCTAGCCGGCTTCCTCCCGGGATTTCTCGACCGGGTCCTCGATCTGCAAGCGCGGGAACCGGAACCCTTGCCTCTGGAAGGCCCGTTCGGCATCGAGGCGCAGCGGTCGCTGGGCGAACGGCTCATGGTCCAGCTCGGGTTCGATTTCGACGCCGGGCGCCTCGACGTCAGCCTGCACCCGTTTTGCAGCGGCGTGCCGGGCGATATCCGCGTGACCACCCGCTACGACACGGCGGACTTCACCCAGAGCGTGATGGCCGTCCTGCACGAGACCGGGCACGCGCTCTACAACGCGGGTCTGCCCCCGGAATGGCGCCGCCAGCCGGTCGGCGCGGCCCGCGGGATGGCGACCCACGAAAGCCAGTCACTGATCGTCGAAATGCAGGCCTGCCGCTCGGCGGAGTTCATCGGATTCCTGGCGCCGCTCGTGCGCGAGGCCTTTGGAGCGAGCGGACCCGCCTGGTCGGCCGGGAACCTGTGCGCTCATTACCGCCGGGTCGCCCGCAGCCTGATCCGGGTCGACGCCGACGAGGCGACCTATCCGGCGCACGTGATCCTGCGCTACCGGCTCGAAAGGGACCTGATCGACGGACGGCTATCGCTCGACGACCTGCCGGAGGCGTGGGGCGACGGGCTGGACGGGCTGCTCGGCATCCGCCCGCCCGACGACGCCAGCGGCTGCCTGCAGGACATCCACTGGTACAGCGGGACCTGGGGCTATTTCCCGACCTACGCGCTGGGCGCGCTCGCGGCGGCGCAGTTCTTCGCAGCCGCCCTGTCCGCCCGCCCCGGAATACCCGAAGCGCTCTCCAGGGGCGACTTCGCGCCGTTGACCAGCTGGCTCGGGGAGGCGGTCCATCGCAAGGGGTCGATGCCGGAATCGACGGACGAACTTCTGCGCGAGGCGACCGGCGCGCCGATCGGCACCGGCCCGTTCAAGCGGCACCTGGAAACACGCTACCTGTCAGATCGTTAAGAGGCCGACGACGGTCCCGGTCATGCAGGCGGCAAGTGTCCCGGCGTAGATCGACCTGAGGCCGAGGCCGACGATCTCCGCCCGCCGCTCCGGCATCATGACGCCGAGCCCCGCGATCAGGATGCCGAGGCTCGCGAAATTGGCGAAGCCGCAGAGCGCATAGGTCATGATCAGCCGGCTTTTCTCGCCGAGCGTTCCCTCCGGCAATCCGGCGAGCGAGAAGTAGGCGATGAGCTCGTTGAGGACGACCTTGACGCCGAGCAGCGACCCGGCGGCGACCGCATCGCTCCACGGTATGCCCATCAGCCATGCGACCGGCGCCATGACGTAGCCCAGCAGCCGCTCCAGGGTGACCGGCTCGCCGGCGAGGTCGGGCAGCAGACCGAGCAGCAGGTTCGCCAGATGAACGAGAGCGACCATGACGAACAGCAATGCGACGATGTTGAGCAGCAGGGTAAGCTCGTCGAGCGTCCCGCGGGTCAACGCCTCGAAGCTCGAACCGTAGAGCCGCTCGGGCGTTACCGAGCCTCCCGCGGTTTCGGTCTCTTCCGGCACCATCACGCGGGCGATCAGCACGGCGGCCGGCGCGCTCAGGAGCGACGCGGTCAGGAGATGGCCGACCGGGTTGTCGACGACATTGGCGAGCGCGGTGGCGTAGAGCACCATCACGGTACCGGCGATCGTCGCCATGCCCGCGGTCATCACGACGAACAGCTCGCTCCGGCTGAGCGCGTTCAGGTAAGGCCGGATCAGGAGCGGCGCCTCGACCATGCCCACGAATATGTTGGCGGCAGTGGAAAAGCTCGCGGCGCCGCTGATCCTCAGCAGGCGCGATAGGGCCCAGGCGAACGCCCCAACGATGGCGGGCAGCACGCGCCAGTGATAGAGCAGGGCGGAGAGCGCGCTGACCAGCAAGACGAGCGGCAGGGCCTGAAAGGCGAAGATGAAGGCGCCGCCGGGCGTCTTTTCGTCGAAGGGGAGCGCGCCGCCGCCGATATACCCGAAGACGAACGAGGTGCCGGCATGGGTCGCGGCCTGCAGCGCTTCCACGATGCCGTTGAGCGCGAGGAGGATCTGCCAGCCCGCCGACCATTTCAGCAGGATCAGCGCGAGGACGAGCTGGACCGCGATCCCGGCGAGCACGATCCGCCAGGGAAACCGCGCCCGGTTCTCGCTCACCAGCCATGCCAGCCCGACGAGGGCGGCCAGCCCGATCAAACCCTGGACGATGGCCATGTTCCGTGCCTCCGTAAGCGTCAGGCGGGCGCCGGCACCCGGACGAAGCCCCTCCGGTGCGGCTCGTGCACCAGGATCGAAAGGAAGGCCGCCAACAGGGCGAGGGCGAAGGACGCGATCCACATCCAGTCGTATTGCGCGAACAGGTCGAACACCCAGCCGCCGGCGAACGACCCCAGCGCACCGCCCACCGAATGGAGCGAGAACAGGAGGCCCATGGTAAGCCCCATGATCCTGAGCCCCATGTGGGTGGCCACGATATTGGCGACGACCGGGAAGGTCGCAAAGTCGAACAGCCCGAACAGCGCCGCGAAGGTGAAAAGCAGCGTCGAATCGCCCGGGATGAACATCAGGAGAATGAAGCAGAGCGCGCGCAGAAAGTAGATGGCGGCGAGCAGCGCGGGACGGTGGAACTTGTCGGCCGCCGCGCCGAAACCGATGATTCCCGCCGCCGAGGTCGTCATCAGCACGCCGAACGCGGTCGCGCTTTCGAACACGGGAAAACCGCAGGCCGCCGCGTAGGGCAGGAAATGGATCCGGATCGCGCCGATGGTGGTGAAGCCGCACACGATGTACCCGATGCCGAGCAGCCAGAAGGTGCGGTCGCGCATCAGGTAGCCGATCTGCGTCCAGACGGTGTTGCCGGCATCGGCCTGCGGTCCACGCATCCGGCTCGCCGGCGCCTCGCGCCGGATCAGCGTCCAGGTGAGCAGGGCGGTCGCGGCCAGCAGCAGGCCGACCGCCAATAAACTGGCGCGCCAGCCGATGGTGCCGAGACCGAGCGCGAGCAGCGGCATCAGCACGAGCTGCCCCCCGGTCGCGCCCGAGGTCGCTATGCCGGTGGCGAGCCCGCGCCGGGCATCGAAATAGAGCGCGACCGTCGCGCCGATCAGCGGGGCGGAAACGATCGAGAAGCCGATCCCGCCGATTAGCCCGAACGCCGCGATGAAGTGCCAGTCTTCCCACATTCCGGCGGTCAGGCACACGGCGATCGCGGTCAGGAAAATCGCCATGACGAATATCGTTCGCGCGCCGTAACGGTCGAGCGCCATGCCCGCGACCGGGGAGCCTATCGCCATCACCGTGAGCATCACCGAACCGCCTGTCGAAATGAACGTGCGGTCCCAGGCAAACTCGTTTTCCCATTCGGGGATCAGGAGACCGAGCGCGGAACGCGCGCTCATCACCAGGGTGAGAACTGTGAAGAGAACGGCAACGACAAGCCACCCGTACGGGTTTTCTCGGATCGTTCTGAGAAGCATGGAAACCGGGTGCGGTAAAAGCGGGACGCCGGAGTCTATAGCAATCGGTTTGCCGGGCGAACCCGATGCGCCGATTCGCGGCGAACGGGATAGTCTGGGCCCGCCCCGGGCGTTGGAGGCCGCGCGTGCCCCACATCGACCTCAGCGACATCGTAATCATCCTCGCCGCGTCGGTTGCCGCGTTGTTCGTTCTCCGGCGCGTGAAGCTGTCGCCGGTGCTCGGCTACCTCGCCGCGGGCATGCTCATCGGTCCGTTCGGGATCGGGCTCGTCACCGACGTCGACAGCATCCACGGCTTCGCCGAGTTCGGCGTGGTGTTCCTGCTCTTCACCATCGGTCTCGAACTGCCGTGGGAGCGGATCAAGGTTCTTTCCCCGGCCCTGTTCGGGCTTGGCGTGGCGCAGATCCTGATCACCGGCGCGGCCATCGCGGGTATCGCGGTCGCCCTGGGGGTGGCGCTGGATGCGGCGATCGTCATCGGCATGGCGCTTGCCCTGTCGTCGACGGTTTTCGTCATCCAGATATTGCTCGACCGGCGTCAGCTCGCGACCCGCTTCGGACGCGCGGCCTTCACCGTCCTGATGATGCAGGATCTCGCGATCGCCCCGATCCTGGTCTTGACGCTCGCGCTGACCAACCGGGAGGGCGGTCTTGTCGAGTCCCTCGGGTATGCGGGCCTGGAAGCGGTCGCGGCGCTGGTGACGATCGTGGTGCTGGGCCGTTTCGTGCTGCGGCCGCTATTCGCCGTCGTGGCCGCCGAGCGGAGCGACGAGATCTTCGCCGCGGCAACGCTGCTGGTGGTGGTCGGCATAGCCGGGTTTACCGAGTTCGTCGGCCTCTCGCTGGCGCTTGGCGGGCTGCTCGCCGGAATGGTGCTCGCCGAAACCGAGTACCGCCACCAGGTCTCGGCCGAGATCCGGCCGTTCCGGGCGTTGCTGCTCGGGCTGTTCTTCATGCTGATCGGCATGCAGACGGATCTGGGCGTCGCGGTCGAACGGGCCGGGACGGTCCTTGTGGTAGCCGTCGGGCTGATCGCGCTGAAGACGGTGCTCCTCGCCCTTCTGGTGTTCCTGTTTCGCGTTCCCGGCCTCTACGCGTGGCCGCTGGGGCTGTTGCTCGCGCAGGGCGGCGAGTTCGCTTTCGTGGTGTTCAACGTGGCGATGGGCGGCGGCCTGATCGAGGAAACGCTCGGTCAGTCGCTGACCGTCGCGGTGGCGCTGTCGATGATGGCGACGCCCGCGCTCGCCTGGGCCAGCGCCCGGCTCGCGCACTGGACCGCGGTCAGGGAATCCGCGGGCGTCGAGGAAATCGGCGAGGACGCGTCCCGGCTCGTCGATCATGTCGTGATCGCGGGATATGGCAGGGTCGGGCGCACGGTGGCGCGGGAGCTTCAGGACAAGCGGATCGGGTTCATCGCCATCGACCGCGACCCGGTCGTGGTCGCGCGCGCGCGGTCGCATGGAGAATCCGTTTATTTCGGCGACGCCAGCAGGCCCGACATCCTCCAGGAACTGCATCTGCCGTCGGCATCCTCCGTGGTGGTGGCGTTCAGCGATTCCGAAGCCGCGACCCGGCTGGTCGGGATACTTCGCAACATGTTCCCGGAAATTCCCGTTCTCGCCCGCGCGACCAACGATTCTCATGCCGCGGAGCTGGTGCGGGCGGGCGCGTCGTTCGTCGTGCCGGAGCTCGTCGCCACCGGAAAACGGCTTGCCGAACAAATAACCGTTTCCTATCCGCGCGGGCCGTGACATCGCGGGGCTTTCGCGTAAACATGCGCGCCCCATCACGAACGAGGCGCTGGTGTGAGCTATCGGACGATCCTCTACGAAGAGGACGGGCCGGTCGGGACGATCACGCTGAACCGTCCCGACGACGGCAACATGTTCACCATCGAGACCTGCCACGAGGTGCGCGACTGCATCGACGGGATCCGGCGCGAGACCCGGACGCGCGCCATCGTGCTGACCGGCGCGGGAGACAGGTTCTTCTGCATCGGCGGACGCAAGGACGGGGCGGAGCCCACCCGTCTCTATGCCGGCATGCTGCCGACGCTGGAGATGTACGAGGCCATCGACAAGCTCCAGAAGCCGGTGATCGCGAGCGTCAACGGGTTCGCCGTCGGCGGCGGCAACGTGCTCCAGATGGTCTGCGATCTCACCATCGCCAAGGAAAGCGCGGTGTTCCGCCAGGTCGGCCCGATGATGGGGTCGTTCGACGCGGGTTACGGCACCTGGTATCTCGAAGACCTCGTGGGCAAGAAGCGGGCCAAGGAAATCTGGTACACCAACCGGAGAATCAAGGCCGACGAAGCGCTCGGGATGGGGCTGATAAACCGTGTCGTGCCGGACGCCGAGCTTCCCGAGCGGACGCGCGAATACGCCCTCGAGGTGGCCGAGCGCGGCAGCTTCGCGCTGGCTTCGATCAAGGGCGCGTTCAACGCCCGCCACGGCGGCGTGTCGGGGCTTGCCCGGATGGCGCACGACCTGCTGCTGCCGGGCTATCTCGACAGCGAGGAGTCGAAGGAGCTCGGCACCGCCTTCCGCGAGCGCCGGTCGCCCGACACCGACCGCTTCGGACACTGAACGGCACGGAGAATGCGTGCCTTTCTGACACTTCACACGCCGCGCGCGGCGAAGCGGTACTACGAGACCGGCGTCTGGCGCGACGACACGTTCTACGGCCTGCTGGAGCGCCACGCGGCCGAACGGGGCGATGCGCCGGCGCTCCGCGACGGTACCCGGCGGCTCGCCTGGCGCGAGGTCAAGGCGTGGGCGGACGGCGTTGCCACCGATCTGGAGGCGCGCGGGCTGGTGGAGGGAGACCGGGTCTCGATCTGGCGCGGCAACGCCATGGAAACCGTGATCGTCCTGCTGGCCTGCTCGCGCCAGGGCTATGCCTGCAACCCGACGCTGCACCGCACCCACACCTGCGCCGAGGTGGCGACGTTGTTGCAGCGGCTCAAGACGGCGGCGTTCTTCACCGAGCCAGGCTGGGGCGCCGACCGGGCGGACGCCGATCTGGAAGCGCTGCTGGCGGGGATCGGCCATCTGAAGGCGGTGTACCCGGATCGGCGCATCGCCGGTCCCGGCGCGGCGCCGGAGCGCGAACCGGTGACCGATCCCGACAAGGTCGCCTATCTCGCCTTCACCTCGGGCACCACGGGGATGCCCAAATGCGTGATGCATTCGGACAACACGCTGTTCGCGAACGCGCGCGACATGGTGGAGACCTGGAGCGTCGGGCCGGAAACGAGGCTGTTGTCCCTGAGCCCCCTGTCGCATCACATCGCCTGGGTCGGGGCGGCGCAGTGGGTGCTCTCGGGCTGCGAGTTCATCACCGACGACCGGCCGGACGGCGTCGACAAGGTCGACTGGCTGGTGGAGACCGGCGCGACCTACGCGATGGGCGTGCCGACGCACGCGATGGACGTGCTGGCGGAACAGCAGACCAAGGGTCTGGACCGCATCGGGTCGCTGGAGACCTTCTACATGGCGGGCGCACCGATCCCGCCATCGGTCTGCGAGGCGTTCGTCGCCCAGGGCATCAGGCCGCAGAACATCTACGGCATGACGGAGAACTCCTCGCACCATTTCACCTGGCCGGACGACGACGCGGAGACGGTCACGCGGACCTGCGGGCGCGGCGGGCCGGCCTACGAGGTCGCGATCTTCGACATGGCGGACCCCAATAAGCCGGTCGGCCCCGGGGTCAGCGGGCAGATAGCCGGGCGGGGCGGCGCATTGATGCTCGGCTATTTCGCCAATCAGGAGGCGACGGAGGAAAGCTTCAACGAAACCGGCTGGTTCCTTTCGGGAGACCTCGGGTCGCTCGACGGGAACGGCAATCTCTCCATCGACGGGCGGCTCAAGGACCTCATCATCCGGGGCGGCCACAACATCTACCCGTCGGAGATCGAGGCGCTGGCGATCCGCCACGACGGCGTCGAGAGAGTCGCCGTCTTTCCGGTTCCCGACGAGCGCCTGGGCGAGAGGGGCTGCATCGCGGTGATCGGCGGGGTCGGCGCGGACGCGCTCTTGTCGCATCTTCATGCCGAAGGGCTCTCGCGCTATGACATGCCCGAGTATTTCATCCGCATGGATGCGTTTCCCCTGACGGCGAGCGGCAAGATCCTCAAGCGGGAGCTCGTCGAGATGGCCAGCCAGGGGACGATCCGGCCGGACCCGGTGCGCTTCGATCCGGCGAGGGAGGCCGCGCAATGACCGTCGAGCTGACCCGCGTGGAGGAAGCGGCGCTGATCACGCTCAACCGCCCTGAGGCGCTCAACGCGCTGTCTTTCTCGATCATCCGCGAGCTCGGCGAGGCGTTCGACGAAGCGGCGGCCGGCGATGCGCGGGTTCTGCTGATCACCGGCGCCGGCGACCGGGCGTTTTGCGCCGGCGCCGACATCAAGGAGCTTCGCCACCGCACGATCCACCGGGAAAAGGCGGATACCGAGTTCGGACAGCGGAGCATGGCGAAGCTCGACTCGCTGCCGATCCCGTCCATCGCGCTGATCAACGGCTACGCCTTCGGCGGCGGGCTGGAGATCGCTCTCGCCGCGACGTTCCGGATCGCCGGCCCCGGCGCGAAGCTCGGCATGCCGGAGGTCAAGCTCGGCCTGATCCCGGGCTATGGCGGCACCCAGCGCCTGCCGCGGCTGATCGGCGAATCGCGCGCGCTCGACATGATCCTGACGGGCCGCACGGTCGGCGCGGAGGAAGCCGAGCGCATCGGGCTGGTCAACCGCATCGCCGAGGGCGACCTCGTCGAGGCGGGGTTGGAATACGCGCGGCAGTTCACCGGCTACAGCCTGCCGATCCTCCGCTACGCACGGGAAGCGGTGCAGCGCGCGCTGGATGCGCCCATCGGGGAGGGGCTGAAGATCGAGGCCGATCTGTCGACGCTGGCCTACCGGACGGAGGATGCCGACGAAGGCATGGCGGCGTTCGACGAGAAGCGCAAACCCGGCTTCCGGGATGCGTGAAGGGCGGATCATCGTCACCGGCGCGAGCAAGGGTCTCGGCGCCGCGACCGCGAGAGCGCTCGACGAGGCGGGCTACGAGGTCGTCGGCCTGTCGCGGAGCGGCACCTGCCCGGCCGGGCGGGGGATCGTCTGCGACATGACCGACGAGGCGGCGGTCGGGGCTGTCTTTGCCGAACTCGCCGGCGATCCGACTCCGGTGGTTGGGCTGGTCAACAACGCCGGCGCGCACGGCCAGTCGGCGAGCGCGGAAATAGACATCGCGGACTACGAGCGGGTGATGACACTCAACGCGACTGCCGTCGTCGTGGCCTCGCGCGAGGCATATCCGCTTCTCAAGCGCGCCGGCGGCGGGCTGATCGTCAACATGGGATCGGTGTTCGACAAGCTCGGGGTCAAGGAACATCTGGCCTATTGCGTGTCGAAGGCGGCAGTGGGAGCGATCACCCGCTGCCTTGCCGTCGAATGGGCGGAGGACGGCATTTCGGTCGTCAACGTCGCCCCGGGATATGTCGAGACCGACTTCAATCGCGACTTCATGCGGCGCGATGCCGTCAAGCGCTGGCTGGAACGGCGCATTCCCGCCGGGCGGACCGGCACCCCGGAAGAGGTCGCCGGCCTGGTGGCGGCATTGTTCGGCATGCGGAGTCCCTACCTGACGGGCGAGACGATCTATCTCGACGGCGGGCACGGGATGCATCACTGATGCAGGTCTTCGACCGCTTCGACGGCAGCCGCGGCTGGTCCGAGGACGAGCGCATCCTGCTCGACCAGGTGACGCGTCTTGCCGACGAGGTCATCGCTCCGAATGCCGAGCGCTTCGACCGCGAGGCGTCCTTTCCCTGGGAAAATGTCGAGTCGATCCGGGAAATGGGGCTCAACGCGATCTTCGTTCCCGCCGCCTATAGCGGCGCGCCGATGTCGTACCGCGTCTATCTCGAATGCATGAAGCTGATCTCGGAGGCCTGTGCGGCGACCGGGATCATCTACGGCACCAACTTCCACGCCATGGGGCCGGTGCTCGATTTCGGATCGGAGGCGCTCAAGGCACGCATCATGCCGCGCGTCGCGGAGGGCGCGATCTGCTCGCTCGCGATCACCGAACCCAACGCCGGGTCCGACGCGACCGGGATGACGACGCGGTTTTCCCCCGACGGCGACGAAATCGTCATCGACGGCGGCAAGATCTTCATCACATCCGGCGACGTCGCCGACCTGATTCTGCTGTTCGGCAAATGGTCGGAGATCAACGACGACCGCGGCGCGATCACCGCCCTGGTGCTGGAAAAGGGCGCGCCCGGATTCGCGGTCGAGAGGACCGAGGACAAGATGGGGATTCGTGCCTCGTCCACGGCGGTGCTCTCGTTCGACAATTGTCGCGTGCCCCGCGCCAACCTGGTCGGCGAGCCGGGGGAGGGGCTGTCCATCCTTCTCCTGTCGCTCAACAAGTCGCGGCCCAGCATCGCGAGCCACGCGCTCGGCATCGCCGATGCCGCGTTCAAGGACATGGTCGCCTTCATGAACGACCGCCGCCAGTCGGGGCGACGCATCGTCGATTTCCAGGGCAACCAGTTCATGCTCGCCGACCTCGCCGCGGAGCTGGCGATGGTGAAGGCGTGGATCGACCATGTGGGACGGCTGGTCGAGAGCGGCGCGAAGGACTACGGGGTCGAGGCCTCCATCGCCAAGCTGCGCGCCTCCGACCTCGCGATGAAAATGACGACGGAGGCCGTGCAGATGCACGGCGGCTACGGTTTCTGCAAGGACTTCCGGGTGGAACGGCTGATGCGCGATGCCAAGATCACCCAGATCTGGGAGGGCACCAACCAGATCCACCGGCAGTTCATCGGCCGGAGCTTCGCGAACCGATGACCGGGATCCGCGAGGTCGGCGTGTGCGGCGCGGCGGGGACCATGGGTTCCGGCATCGCGATCGTCTCGGCGCGCGCCGGCTTCGAGACCGTCTGCCACGACGTCGACGGCGAGGGGCTGGACCGCGCGGCGTCCCAGATCGCCTCGTTCTTCGCGCGCTCCGTCGAGCGCGGCCGGATGACCGAAGAGGCGCGGGAAGCGGCGCTCGGCAGGCTTTCGCCTGCGACCGGACTCGATGCGCTCGCCGACTGCGACCTCGTCATCGAGGCCGTGTTCGAGGATTTGTCCACGAAACAGAAACTGTTCCGCGCCCTGAACCCCATCTGCAAGGAGGAGGCCATCTTCGCCTCCAACACGTCCACCCTGTCGATCACCCAGATCGCGTCGGGCTGCGGACGCGAGGACCGCGTGGTGGGCATGCATTTCTGTCTGCCCGCCCAGCTGATGAAGCTGATCGAGATGTCGCCCGGGCTGAATACGTCCGAGGAGGCGTTCGAAGCCGCATGGGCCTGGACCGAAGCAGTCGGCCAGAACCCGGTGCGGACCCAGGACCGTCCCGGCTTCATCCTCAACGCGCTGCTGGTGCCTTTCAACAACGACGCGATCCGCGCGGTCGAGGCCGGCGTCGCGAGCCCGGCGGACATCGACACGGCGATCAAGGCGGCGCTGGGCTACAGGATGGGGCCGCTGGAGCTGATCGACCTGATCGGGCTCGACACCCAGATCCTGCTGTCGGAAGCGTTCTACCCGATCACGCTCGACCCGCGCGCGGCGGCGCCGCCTCTGCTTCGCCGGATGGTCGCGGCCGGCCGTCTGGGCCGCAAATCGGGCCGCGGCTTCCACGATTACGAGGGCAGCGCGATGTACGGGGCATGACGATGAATTATGCGGTTCGCCGGACCGGCGAGAGCCGTTCGTTTCCCGCGGGCGACGCGTTCCTCGACGGCGCGGCGGAAGACGCCGAGGTGCTGGTTCTGCTCGGCGTCCCCTACGAACCCGATCCGTCCAGGACCGCGATCCTGATCGAGCTCGGAACCGAATGCCTCGGCGTTCATACCGGCGAAGAGGCCGGAGAGGAAGGCTCGAACGCGGTCGGCTTCGCGCGGTATCGGAACGGCGGCGACCCGCCCTCGGAGCTGGTCGAGCTGGTCCGTCAGACCAACACCGAAGAGCGCGCGATCGAGGCTGCCCGCGCCGTGTTCGAAGGTGTGGGGCTCACGGTCGCGGTTTCCGCCGACCGCGTCGGGCGCATCGTCGACCGGCTGGTCCGGCCCAAATACAACGCGGCGCTGCGGCTGCTCGACGACGGGCTGGCGAAGGCGGAGGACATGGACCTCGCCTGCCGGCTGGGTCTCGGCTATCCCGACGGGCCCGTGGAACGGACGGTGCGCGGCGGGCTCGCCTATCATCACGACGTATCGAGCGCGCTGTTCGCGGCGAGCGGCCAGCCGGGCGACGCGCCAGCGCGGGCCGCGGTCGTGTCGAAGGCGCGGTCCGAAGGCCGATGACCGCTCCGCTCGACGGCATTCTGGTCCTCGACTTCTCCACCCTGCTGCCGGGGCCGATGGCGACCCTGATGCTCGCCGAGGCCGGCGCGGAGGTGATCAAGATCGAGCGGCCGGGCGGCGAGGAGATGCGCCGCTACGTCCCGAAATGGGGCAAGGAAAGCGTCAACTTCGCGATGCTGAACCGGGGCAAGAAGTCCCTCGTCCTCGATCTCAAGCGGGAAGCCGACCAAGCGCGGCTCAGGCCGCTCCTCGAACGCGCCGACATGCTCGTCGAGCAGTTCCGTCCCGGCGTCATGGCGCGCCTCGGGCTGGACCCGGAGACGGTGCGGAAGATCAACCCCGGCATCGTCTACTGCTCGATCACCGGCTTCGGGCAGTCGGGTCGGAAGCGGGACATGGCGGCGCACGACCTCAACTATATCGGCGAGACCGGGGTGCTTTCCCTGTCGATGGGACCCAGGGACCGTCCCGTGGTGCCGCCGGTTCTGATGGCCGATATCGCGGCGGGGTCCTATCCGGCGGTCCTCAACATCCTGCTCGCGCTGCGCGAACGGGACAGGACGGGCAAGGGGTCGACGCTCGACATAGCGATGGCGGACAACCTCTTCCCCTTCATGTTCTGGGCGATCGGCAACGCGCAGGCGGCGGGGCTATGGCCGGAGAACGGCGGCGATCTGGTCACCGGAGGCTCGCCCCGCTACCGCCTCTATCCGACGGCCGACGGCAAGGTGCTGGCGGCGGCCCCGCTGGAACAGCAGTTCTGGGACGCCTTCGCCGAGGTCATCGGGCTGCCGCAAGAATGGCGCGACGACAGCGTCGATCCGGATGGAACGGCGGCGGAGGCCGCCGCGCTGATCGCCGCCCGGCCGGCGGCGTACTGGGAAGAGAGGGTCCGCGGGGTCGATTGCTGCTGCTCCATCGTGCGGTCCCTGGAGGAGGCCCTGGCCGATCCGCATTTCCGGGAACGCGGCCTGTTCCTCGAACGCCTCGCCAACGAGACCGGCGACGAAATGCCCGCTTTGCCGATGCCGATAGACCGCGCCTTCCGGACCCGCCTCGGCGAGACCCGCCGCGCGCCCGCGCTCGGCGAAGACACGCCCGGCGGGGAGTGAGGCCCGTATGGATGACTCGACGGGCGGGCGGCCCCCTCACCCCGACCCTCTCCCCCGCGGGGGAGAGGGGGACTCGTTTGCCGACCTCGCCTCACCTTCTCCCCTCCCGCTTGCGGGAGGGGCCGGGGGAGGGTGGCAGCCCGCTCGGGACATCGCATCCAGGAGAAGACAATGGGTAGCGTCCGCAACATCCTGTTCATCATGGCCGACCAGTTGAGGGCGGATTACCTCTCCTGTTACGGCCATCCCCATCTGGAGACGCCGAATCTCGACGGTCTCGCCCGCAGGGGCGTCCGTTTCGACCGGGCCTACATCCAGTCGCCGGTCTGCGGCCCGTCCCGCATGTCGTTCTACACGGGGCGGACGGCGTTCAGCCACGGCGCGACCTGGAACTTCGTGCCGCTGCCGGTGGGCGAGGTCACGCTCGGCGACCATCTGAGCGCGCACGGCATCCGGACGGCGCTGGTCGGCAAGACCCACATGATGCCCGACATCGAGGGGATGGAGCGGGTCGGGCTCTCGCCGGACTCCGCACGGGGACTCGACATTTCGCAATGCGGGTTCGAGCCCTATGAGCGGGACGACGGCGAGCATCCGCATCCGAAGGTCGATCCCGACCTCGCCTACAACCGCTACCTCCGCGAGCGGGGATACGACGTTCCCAACCCGTGGAACGACTACGCGAACGCGGCCGAGGGGCCGGACGGCGAGGTGCTGGAAGGCTGGTACATGCGGAACGCGCCGCTGGCCGCGCGGGTGGCCGAGGAGCACTCGGAAACCGCCTACATGACCGACCGCGCGCTCCAGTTCCTCGACGAGCAGGGGGACGCGCCGTGGTGCCTCCACCTCTCCTACATCAAGCCGCACTGGCCCTACATCGCGCCCGCGCCCTACCACGACATGTACGGCCACAACCAGGTGCTTCCCGCGGTACGCGACGAGCGCGAGCGCCAGGACCCGCACCCGGTCTACGGCGCCATCATGGACCACAAGGCCGGCGTAGCGTTCTCGCGGCAGGAGGTGCGGGACGCCGTGATCCCCGCCTATATGGGGCTGATCAAGCAGATCGACGACCATCTCGGCCGGGTCTTCCGTTATCTCGAGGAGACCGGGCGGATGGACGACACGATGATCGTCTTCACCTCCGACCACGGCGATTACCTGGGCGACCACTGGCTGGGAGAGAAGGAGTTCTTCCACGAACAGTCGGTGCGCGTCCCGATGATCGTCTACGACCCAGACCCAAATGCCGATTCGACACGCGGAAATGCCGACAACCGGTTCATCGAAGGCATCGACCTCGTTCCCACCTTCCTGGAGGCGTGCGGAATCGACATTCCGGACCACATCGTCGAGGGAAGGTCGGCACTGTGGCGGCTGCGGGGCGGCACGGGCGAGGTCCGCGATCATGCCTACAGCGAGCTCGACTATGCGTTCTACCAGGCGCGTGTCGAGCTCGGCGTCGGTCCGCACGAAGCGCGGATGTTCATGGTCCGGACGGCGGACTGGAAATACGTCCATGCGCTCGGCTTCGAACCGCTGCTGTTCGATCTCCGGAACGACCCGTCGGAGCTCGTCGATCTCGGACGCGACCCCGGCTACGCGGCCATCCGGACCGAGCTCCACAACATGATCTTCGAGCGCATCGCGCGGCGAAAGAACCGCGTCGGGATCACCACGAAGAAGGTCCTCGACCGAACCGACGGCGCCCACAGGCACGGTGTGCTGATCGGCTACTGGTAGCGCCGGGCGGTGGGGAGGCGTAAAGGCCCTCCCCGGGCCCCTCCCAGAGGGAGGGGGGAAGAAGTAAGGGAGCCGGACGCAATTCCCCTCCCCCGCTTGCGGGGAGGCCGGGTGGGGGCTCTCCGCTATCACACCCGAACGATCCGCTCCGAATCGAGCGTGTAGAGAAGCTCCGCCGGCATCAGCGCCCGCCGGGCGAGCATGTCGGCCTCCGGCATGATGTCGGCGGCGTAGAAGCGGGCCAGCGTGCGGATCTCGTCGCCGTACGGGTCATCACCGACCGCCGCCGCCATGCGGAGCCACATCCAGCCCATCAGCACCGTGCCGGCGAGGCGCAGATACGGCGTGGCCCCGGACAAGCCGTCGTTGACGCCGGTTCCCAGCCGCTCCAGCAGCAGCGAGGAAACGCGGCGCCATTCGTCGAGTCCTGCGGCGACCGCATCGCCGATCTCGCTGCCGGCGGCGAGCAGGAGGTCGCCCCCGACGCGATCGAGCAGCGCGCCCAGCGTCTTCGCGTCGTCCCGGCCGATCTTGCGGAGCAGCAGGTCGACCGCCTGAATCCCGTTGGTCCCCTCGTAGATCGGCGTGATGCGCGCGTCGCGCATCAGCTGTTCCACGCCATGCTCCGATATGTAACCGTGGCCGCCGTGAACCTGGATCGCGAGGCTCGCCACCTCGACCGCGATCTCGCTCGCCAAAGCCTTGCAGATCGGCAGCAGGAACCCGGCCTCTTCGTTCCGGGCGCGGTCGAGCAGGGCGGCGGTCTCGTAGCACAGCGCGCGCGCGCCGCCGGTGAGCGCCTTCATCCTGAGAAGGGTCCGGCGGATGTCGGCGTGCTCCACGATGGCGGTTGCCGCCCCGCCGCTGCCGCCCTGCACCCGCTCGGACGCGTAGCGGGCGGCCTTGTCGATCGCCGCGCCGGCGATGCCCACGCCTTCGAGCGCGACCTCGAGCCGCATCGTGTTGATCATAGTGAACATGTTCTGGATGCCGCGCTCCGGCTCGCCGAGCAGGTATCCGGTCGCGCTGTCGAGCCGCATCTCGCAGGTGGGCGAGCCGTGGATGCCCATCTTCTCCTCGATGCGGGAGGCGGCGATGGCGTTGCGCGGGCCGGGCGTTCCGTCGGCCTCCATCGTCACGCGCGGGACGAGGAACAGGCTGAGCCCCCGGACGCCCGGCGGCGCGCCCTCTATACGGGCCAGCACGATGTGGGCGTTCTGCGGCGTCGCGTCATGGTCGCCGAAAGAGATGAAGATCTTGGTGCCGGTGAGCGCATAGCTGCCATCCGTTTGCGGCACCGCCTTCGTCCGCGCCTGGCCGATGTCGGAGCCCGCGTGCGGCTCGGTCATCACGATGGTGCCCGACCATTCGCCGCTCGTGAGCTTCGGCAGCCAGAGGTCCTGGATCTCGGGTCCAGCATGGGCGAGCAGCACCCGGGCCGCCGCCCGTCCGCACACAGGCAGCATCGAGAAGGCGAGCGAGGCCCCGTTCGACATCTCCGACAGCGCGGCCTGGGCGATCTCCGGCATCGCCTGCCCGCCATATTCCTCGGGCAGGGCGAGGCCCGGCCAGCCGCCGTCGCGGAACGCCTCGTAGGCGTCGACAAAGCCGGGCGGCAGGCGGACGACCCCGTTCTCCAGCCTGGCGCCGATGCGGTCGGCGGCGGCGTTCACCGGCGCGACGATATCGGATGCGACCCGGCCGGCCTGACGGACCGCGGCCTCCAGGCTTTCCGAATCGACATGGGCGAATTCCGGACGGGCGAGGATGGAATCGGCGCCGATCACCTCGCGCAGCAGGAACAGGATGTCATCGATCGGGGGGCGGTAGGTCATGCTTTTCTCAATGCCGCGGTCGCCTCGCGGTCGATTTCCAGGGTCTCGGGGTCCACGGCGACACGGTAGACCTCCCGCGCGGCTTCCGGCGAGATCAGGCCGTCGCGCACCTCCTCGGCGACCAGTTGGACGGGGCGCTCCCGGGGCGGGCCGTAACCGCCGCCGCCCCCGGCGCGCTGAACTAACGCCGTGCCGGGCGGGATGCCGCGGACGATCTCCTTCGATCGGGCGATCTTCTCGCCGCCGTCAGGGAAGCGGAAGGCGCTGGCGTTGACGCTCCCCGCCCCGCCGCCGAACAGGCCGAAGGCGCGGGCGCGCTCCTCGATCCCGTCGCCGAAGGCGACCGCGGTGACGTCCTCACCCTCGATCCGCATTGCCGTCTCCACCCCGAGCCCGCCGCGCCAGCGCCCCGGCCCCGCCGAATCGGTGAGGTATTCGTGGCGTTCCAGCAGGAGGGGGTTCTGGATCTCGAACATCTCGTAGTCCTGGGCGAGGATGCCGCCGGCGCAGTTGATCAGCCCGATGTGATCGTAGCCGTCCGCGTCCCAGGTCGCGCCCGAGCCGCCCTTCAGCGCGAGGAACAGGATGTCGACGAAATGCCGATTCAGGCGCGGGTCGTCGCCGGAGACGGCAAAACCGAGAAAGCGGTTCCAGCCGGCGGTGACCGTCCTGGGCAGGGCGCCGGCGAGCGCGCGCATGATCGCGTCCGAGGTCGGCCCGGTGATCGAATTGCCGAATGTCGTCGCCGCCGGAAATGCCGCGTTGAGGAAGGAGCCCTCCGGGTTGACGATGCGAATCGGCCGGAGGAGCCCGGCATTGTGCGGAATGTCGGGGTCGATCAGCATCAGGAAGGTCAGCATCGTCGCCGAGGCGGTCGCCGCGTAGGGCGCGTTGACGAACCCCGGCGTCTGCGGCGAGGAGCCCGAGTAGTCGAACGCGATGCCGCCGCCCTCGACCGTCACTTCCAGCCGGATCGTCATTTCCGTGCCGTCCGTGACGCCGTCGTAGAACACCGTGCTCTCGCCGCGATAGGTGCCGTCCGGGATTGCCCCGATCTCGCGCGCGACCATGCGTTCGGTCGAAGCGAACAGCTCCTCCTTGTGGGCGCGGAATACGTCCAGCCCGTAGCGCCCGATCAGCTCGAGGATGCCGCGTTCGCCGACCGCCGTGCCGCCGATCTGCGCCTCGATGTCCTGCTCGACGATGGGGTAACGGATATTGGCGAACACCATGCGCCAGACATCCTCGCGCCGCCGGCCGCGCTCGATGACCTTGAGCGGCGGGATACGCAGCGCCTCCTGCCAGACCTCGCGGGCGTCCGGGTTGTAGCCGCCCGCCACCGCGCCGCCGATATCGGCCTGGTGGCCCTTGCAGGCGGCCCAGGCGACGAGCTCGCCGTCGAGGAAGATCGGGCGGAACGCCGCCACGTCGTTGTTCTGGTTGCCGCCCGAGAACACGTCGTTGTGGAGGATCACGTCGCCCGGGTGCAGGTCGTCGCCGAAGAAGGCGATAATCTCCTTGCACACCGGCTGGAGCGCGAAGGCGAGCACCGGGATGTACTCGGTCTGCTCAAGCATGTCGCCGGCCTCGTCGTAGAGCCCGGTGACGAAGTCGCGCGCCTCGTTGAGGATCGGCGAGCGCGTGGTGCGCAAGAGCGCGAGGCCCATCTCCTCGGTGATCGACTTGAGCCGGCGCTGGATCACCGAGACCAGGACCTGGTCGATCTCGATGCTCATGCGCCCGCGTCCGTGAGGATCAGGGTTCCGAAATCGTCGACCGCGATGTCGAACCCCGCCGGCACGAAGGCCGTGGTGAGGGCGGTCTCGACGATCGCGGGTCCGCCGCCGCGGAATCCGGCCGGAAGCATGTCCCCGTCGAAGACCTCGACAGAAGCGAAGCCCTTCCGGTCGGGCAGGTAAACCTTCCGGGAACCCTTCGGGGCCGGTTCTCCCGTGCGGGAAATACGTCGGGGAGTCGGCTTCCCGGTGACGCCGAACGCGGCGAGTCGGACGTTGACCAGCTCGACAGGCGTATCCCCGTCCGGCAGGGCGTAGCCGTAGAGCCGGTCGTGCGCGGCATGAAACGCGTCGGTCATCGCCTCGACATCGGTCAGCGTCGAACGGTCGCGGGCGCCGACCTCCACCTCGTGGTACTGGCCCGCGTAGCGAAGGTCGAGCGCGTATTCGAGCCTGTGGCGGTCCTCCGGGACGTTTTCCGCCGACAGGGTCGCCCGCGCCTCCGCCGCCAGCGCGTCCGCCAGGTCTTCGAGGCGGCGCAGATCGGTCGCCGCCACGGCGAACGGCGTCGCGAAAGACCGTACCAGATCGTGCCGCAAGTCGGTTGCCAGCATGCCCGCAGCGCAGAGGACCGACGCGACTCGCGGTACCATGATCCGGCCGATGCCGAGCTCCCGCGCGATCGCCGCCGCGTGCATCGCGCCCGCGCCGCCGGCGCAGACCAGCGGGTAGTCCCGGGGGTCGAGGCCGCGCTCGATCGAGATCTCGCGGATCGCGGATGCCATGTTGACGGTCATCACGCGGTACATGCCGGCTGCGGCGGCCATGATGTCGAGACCGAGGGGGCGCGCGATGTCCCGCTCGATCGCTGCCCGCGCGGCGTCCGGGTCCAGCCTCATCCGTCCGCCGGCGAAGCCGGCCGCGGACAGGTAGCCGAGCACGAGACTGGCGTCGCTGCAGGTCGGGCGCGTTCCGCCGAACCCGTAGCACGCCGGCCCGGGGGCAGCGCCCGCGCTCGCCGGTCCCATGCGGAGCAGCCCGCCGCCGTCGATCCAGCCGATCGACCCGCCGCCGGCGCCGATGGTCTTGATGTCCATCGCGGGGAGCGCCATCGCGAACCGGTCGACCGTTGCGCCGCTGGTAACCGCCGGGCTCCCGCCCCGGACGAGGGAAGCCTCGAAGCTGGTCCCGCCCATGTCGATGACGATGAAGCTGTCCTCGCCGTGCGGGGCGGTCACGGCGAGACTCGCCGCCGGCGCTGCGGCCGGACCGGAGAGCAGCGTGGTCGCGGCGTTGGCGGCGGCGGTCTCCGGCGCCGCGACCCCGCCGTTCGACTGCATGATCAGGAGAGGGCCGCCGAACCCGGATTCGACCAGCCGGTCCTTCAGCCGTGCGATATAGCGCCCGAACACCGGACCCACCGCGGCGGCGAGCACCGTGGTCGATGTCCGCTCGTAGTAGCGGAGCTCGGGGAGGATGTCGATCGATGCCGCGACGTAGACATCGGGCAGGCATTCGCGCATCCGGTCCGCCGCCCTGCGCTCGTGCTCGTCGTTGGCGTAGGCATGGAGCAGGCATATCGCCACCGCCTCGACATTCTCGCGGGCGAAAATGCCGGCCGCCCTGTCGACATCCTCGATGACGATCGGCCGGCGCACGACGCCGGCCCGGTCGATCCGTTCGCGGAGCGGCAATCGGAGCCGGCGCGGCACGATGGGCGTGGGCGCGGCGTACTTGTTGTCGTAGAGCTTCTCGCGGATACCCCGCCGCATGGCGAGCGCGTCGCGAAAACCCGCCGTGGCGAGCAATCCCGTCTTCGCCATCCCGCCGGTCAGGACGGCATTTGTCGTCACCGTGGTGCCATGGACGATACGCGCGGTGTCGGCGAGGAATGACAAAATGTCGAGTCCCTCGCCGTTCGCCACCTCGGCGAGGCCCCGCATGACGGCTTCGGTCGGGTCGTCGGGCGTCGACAGGATTTTGTGGATACGGTCGGACCCGCCGCCGCCCGTCAGGTAGAAGTCGGTGAAGGTGCCGCCGACATCGATGCCGATCGTGTAGCTCATCGGGGTGAATCGCAGGGTCCGGGATGCCGCCGGATCATAGGCGGGCGGGTCCGGGTCGAATTGATCGCGGACCTTGGCAGCAGGTAGCATGGCGCGTCAGCGAAGGGAGCGGCCATGGAATTCGGCGTGCAATTCTTTCCGTCCATCGGGCCGGAGACCAAGTCCGGCGAACGGTATTTCTCCGAATGCCTGTCGCTCTGCGACCTGGTCGATGTCTACGGCTACAGCCACGTCCGCACGGTGGAGCATTATTTCCTCGCCTATGGCGGCTACAGCCCGGCGCCGATGGTGTTCCTGAGCGCGGCGAGCCAGCGGACCAGGAAGGCGCGCATCGTCACCGGCGCGGTGCTGCCCGCGTTCAACCACCCGCTCAAGATCGCCGGCGAGGCGGGGATGCTGGACGCGATCTCGAACGGGCGGCTCGACCTCGGCATGGCGCGCGCCTTCCTGCCGCACGAGTTCGAGAAGTTCGGCATCAGCCTCGACGAGAGCGTCGCCCGGTTCGACGAGGGGCAGGCGCAGATCCGGCGCCTGCTGGAGGAGGAGAACGTCACCTGCGAGGGACGGTTCCACAGCTTCGAGAACGTTACCTCGCTGCCGCGCCCGACCCAGAAGCCGCGCCCGCCGATCTGGACGGCGACGACCACGACGCCGGCCTCCTTCGCCAAGGCCGGCGAGCAGGGCAACTACATCATGGCGATCCCGCTGATCTCGTCGCGCATGGTCGAGCTGCTGGGGCTCTACCGCGAGGCCTGGCAGTCGGCCGGCCATCCGGGCGAGGGGAGGGTGATGCTCGCCTTCCACATGTTCTGCCACCGGGACGCCGCCAGGGCGGTCGAGATCGCCCGCGATCCGCTCAACCGCTACCTCCAAGCGATCCTCGATTCGGCGCGCCCCTGGGTCGAGGGCGCGAAGAGCAAGGACTATCCCGGCTACGACAAGATGTACCAGGCGCTGCTGAAGGAGACGTTCGAGACCCAGGTGGAATCCGGCGCGGCCTGGGTCGGCACGCCGGAACAGGTCGCCGACCAGATCCGCGCCTACCGGGAGAAGGTGCAGTTCGAGGTCGCCTCGATGCAGATCAATTTCGGCCACATCCCGGCCGACGCGGCCGAGAGCTCGATGCGCCTGTTCGGCGAAGAGGTGCTGCCGCAGTTTTCGTGACCCCCGCACGTCCCTCGATACGGCCCTGCGGGCCTACTCAAGATGAGGGTTACTCCAGGCTTCCCTCACCCTGAGTAGCCCCGGACTTGATCCGGGGCGTATCGAAGGGTCAGCCGTAGAGGTGCGGCCACTTGTCGCGCACCCGGGCCTTCATCTCGGGGCTCGCCTTGGCGACGGTGGGGAATTCGTCCTTCCAGCCGAACGGGCGGCGTCATCTTCTTGGCACCGCATGGCCCCAATTGTCCCGGTCCGACCCTACAAACGGGGCGCGCCATGCCGGACGGCATGTTTGACAGTGTAGGCCAATGGCCTATGATTGTGGCATGGAGTTCGAATGGGACGAGGCCAAGAGCAGTGCCTGTTTCGAGCGTCGCGGCTTCGATTTCGCCTATGCCGTCCGGGCCTTCCTCGATCCGCACCGGATCGTCGCGCAGGATTGCCGGCGGGACTATGGCGAGGACCGCTACCGGCTGCTCGGCAGGATCGACGGGCGGGTCTGTGTCGTCGTCTACACTGTGCGGGGTTCGGCCGTTCGCATCATTTCGGCCCGCAAGGCCAACGCCAAGGAGGTCGCGGACTATGAGCACAACGCGCATCAGGGTTGATCCCAACGATCCGGCCACGTTCCCGAAGGGGCGCATCGATGCCGCGAGGGTGGACGCCACCACCGAGGCGGAGATCGCGGCGCAGGAGCGGGAGGACGAGGAAGAGGCGATGCAGGACATGGCGCGATATGCGCGCCGGGTCCGGCGGCGGCTCGGGCTGTCCCAGACCGAGCTGGCGCGGCGCATCGACGTGTCGCCCGAGACGATCCGCAACTGGGAGCAGGGCAAGCGCTGCCCGACCGGGGCGGCGCGCGCCCTGCTGCGGGTGCTCGACAGGGCCCCGGAGACCGCGCTCCGCGTCCTGTGAAACAGGATCTCGTGGAACGCGCGAACCCGGACGACTGCCACCGATAAGCGGCGGCGGAGCGGGCTCTCGGTGTGCGCCGCCAGCGACAACTCCGGCTCGGGGGCCGGGGCGGTCACTCGTAAAGGTGCGGCCACTTGGCGCGCACCCGGGCCTTCAGCTCGGGGCTCGCCTCGGCGACCGTGGGGAATTCGTCCTTCCAGCCGAACGGGCGGCAGGCGTCGACGATGGCGCGGTTGTTGTGGAACGGCGGCTCGCGCAGGAGCGGATCGAGCGGCGTCGACCAGGCGCGCTTGATGTACTGGATGTCCTCGGGCGGGTCGCAGCGGGTCGACATCGCCCAGATCACGTCGAACATGTTGGACGGGTCGATGTCCTCGTCGACCACGACGACCCAGCGTCCGGCATAGTTCCCGGCGTGGCAGTTGGCGGCGAGCATCGCCGCCTGGCTCGCATGGCCCGGATACATCTGCCTGATCGAGACGACGTTGAACAGGCGCCCCGCGCCGGCCTCGTGGCACCAGACGCCCTGGACGCCCGGCAGGCCCGCCTTCTCGATCTCCTCCCAGATCATCGCCGACTTCACCGTCGCGCGCGCGAAGGTGAAGTTCTCCGGCGGGCGCGACGGGATGGCGAGCGTCAGGATCGGGTCGTTCCGGTGATAGATCCGTTCGACCCGGACGATCGGCTGTTCGCTGGCGTTCGAGGCGTAATAGCCCATGAACTCGCCGAACGGCCCTTCCTCGCGGGTCTCGTCGGGCAGCAGCACCCCTTCGATCACCACCTCGGCATGGGCCGGCATCGGCAGGCCGTGGACCTCGCTCTTCACCACCGGGATGGCGCGGCCCCGCAAACCCCCGGCATAGGCGAGCTCGTCGGTGCCGATGTCGATCTCCTGATGCGCGGTCAGGAACAGAAGCGGGTCCTGGCCGCAGCAGATCAGCACCGGGCAGGGCTCGCCCTTGTCGAAATATTTCTGGCTGATGAAGCGGCCGTGCTTGCCGGGCGACATCCAGATCGCGACGGTCTTCGCGTCGTGCACCATCACCCGGTAGGTGGCGCTGTTGACCCAGCCGGTATCCGGGTCGCGCATGACGATCAGGTCCTCGGTGCCGATATAGCGCCCGCCATCGAGCTCGTGCACGAAGGGCACCGGGAACTTGAGCACGTCCACGTCGTCGCCCCGCAGCACGTTTTCGAGGACGGGTCCGGTCTCCACCTCGACCGGGGGGATGGTCTCGAACTCCTCGCGCATGCGCGCCCGGTAAGAATTGACCAGGTCGAGCTCGTGGCTCGGCTCATCGAGGCCCAGCACGACCGCGAGCCGGCGGAAGGCGTTGGCGCCGCCCGACATGATCCGGAAACCCTCGGGATAGCCCGCGATCTTGTCGAACAGGATGGCGGGCGCGCGGCCGGGTTTCGCGGCGGCTGTGGTCTCGGCGACGGCGCCCACCTCGAACTTCCAGTCGGCCCCCTCGATCCGCTCGATCTCGCCCATCTCCTCGAAGATGGCGATCAGCTCGCGAAGGTCCTCGTAGCCGCGGTTCGGGCGCACGAGTTGCGGCTTGTCTCCCTGTTTGGACATGCGGCCTCCGGTTACTGCTGGAGCGTATGCGTTCTCGTTTGTAGCGTTGCCGGCCGGCCTTCTCCCTCCGTCATGGTCGGCGAAGGCCGACCATCCACGCTTTGTTTTTTCAGCCGCCAGAAAAACTCGTGGATGGTCGGCCTTCGCCGACCATGACGCGCGTGGGGCGGGCCTCGTGGCGCCTATTCGGCGGCGGCGCGGGCCCCGATCTGCGGCGCGAGGTTGAACAGCCGGTTGGCGTTGCCGCCGAGGATGTTCCGCTTGGCCGTCTCGTCGAGGAAGGGGAGGTCCCAGATCACGCTCGGCGAATCGAAATCCCAGTGCGGCCAGTCGGAGGCGTAGAGCAGCTGGGTCTCGGCGTCGATCGCCTCGAAGGTCGAGCGCAGCAGCCGCTGGTCGCGCGATTCCATCGGCTGACAGGTGTAGTACATCTCGCGGATGTACTCGCTCGGCGGGCGCTTGAGCAGCGGCGCCTCCGAGGACCGCATGAAGTACTCGCTGTCGAGCCGCTGCATCATGAACGGCACCCATGCGAGCCCGCTCTCGATCCAGATCACCGGCAGGTTGGGGAAGCGCTCCGGCAGACCCTCCAGCACCCAGTTCGTCAGGTGCACCATGTTGCACAGCACGAACGAGATCGCGTGCACGCCGATGAAGCGGTCGATCTGGCTGGTCCACTCGTCATGCCAGGTCGGCCCGGCGTGGAAGCCGAGCGGCAGGCCGGTCTCTTGGATCGCCGCGTAGACCTTCATGTACTGGTTGTGGTGCACCGGCTTGTGCCGCACCGAGGTGATGTTGAAGCCGACGACCCCGGGCTTGTCGGCGAATTCCTCGACCGTTTTCAGCGACGCGTCGGCATCGCAGAACGGCAGGTAGATCATCGTGGTGACGCGCTCGTCGCCGGTGAGCACTTCCTGCGTCAGCCAGCGGTTGTAGGCGAAGGCGAGCTCGATCTCCATCTGCGGGTTCGGGTGGAGGCCGAGCTGCAGCATGGGCGTCGGGAACATCACCTGATAGTCGATGCCGAGCGCGTCCATGGAGCGCTGCGCCATGACGACATCGCGATGGACGGTGTCGTCGTCGATCTCTTCCAGACGCGTCCCGCCGGCATGCTGGATGCGGCCCGCGACGTTCTGGAAATTGAGGCCCGGCTGGGCGTTCAGCAGGCCGCCCGGATTGCTGCCGTCCGGCCGCTCGAACGCCTGCGCCATGTGGCGCATGACGGGATCCTCGATGTACTCGACGATCCGCGCCCATGAGCTGTTCTCGAAGTGATGGGCGTCGACGTCGATGACCAGCACGTCGTCGAGCCCGCGTTCCTTCTTCTGGCGCTCCGCGTGGGCCAGCACGTCGGTGGTCGATGTGGCGCGGTCGAATTCCTTTACGTCGAATTCCCTGACGCCGTCCGTTCGCTCGATCATCGCCCGTCTCTCCCGGTAAACATGTCTCGACTATAGCACTCCTCTCCCTCCCAGTCGTCATGCCCGGACTTGTTCCGGGCATCCACGTATTGCGGCGTCGCGGTGCGAGCCGGGAGCGGACGAGGCGCGGAGGGACGTGGATGCCTGGAACAAGTCCGGGCATGACGGACAGGCGGTGCGGCGTTCCCGTCGCCGGTCCGCCCCCGCCGAATAGCGGCCCCGGTCAGGGCAGGCGTATGCCGATGAACTTCAGCTGGGAAAGCTCCTCCATCGCGTAGCGCACGCCTTCGCGGCCGAATCCGCTGCGCCGCGATCCGCCGAACGGGTAGGTGTCGAGCCGGAAGCGGCTGCCCTCGTTGATCCAGAGCGAGCCCACGTCGAGCTCGTCGGCGACCCGGAACGCGGTCGCGAGGTCGCGGGTGAAGCAGGCGCCCTGCAGGCCGAACTCCGAATCGTTGGCGATGGCGAGCGCGTCCTCGACCCCGTCCACGGGAATCACCACGGCGACCGGGCCGAACGCCTCTTCCGACATCAGCCGGGCCTCGCGGGGCGGGTCGACCACGATCGCCGGGCCGAGGATCGCGTCCCTGCGGGTGGGCGCCAGCGCCAGCGTTCCGCCGCGCACGACCGCGTCGTCGATCATCGCCTGCACCCGGTCGGCCGCCTGAACGCTCACCATCGGCCCGACCGCGGTCGTTTCGTCGGCCGGTTCGCCCACCGTGAGCGCCTTCGCCGCCGCGATGAATTTGCCCAGGAAATCGTCGAGCACGGCGCGGTCCACGATGATCCGCTGGGCGGAAATGCATTGCTGGCCCGACGCCTCGAACGCCGAGCCCGCGATCCGGGTCGCCGCGTCGTCGAGATCGGCGTCGGCGCAGACGATGTTGGCGGCGTTGGAGCCGAGCTCGGCCACGAATTTCTTGGCGCCCGCCGCGCGCGCGAGCGCGTCCCCGGCCGCCGTGCCACCGGTGAAGGTGACCACCGCGACGTCCGGGTGGGCGGCCAGAGCCCGCGCGGTCTTCCGGTTGCCGGGAACGATGTTGAACAGCCCGTCGGGCAGCCCGGCGCGCTGAAAGGCCCGGGCGACGATCAGCGCGGTCTCGACGCCCTGCGGCGCCGGCTTGACGACGACGGCGTTGCCCATGGCGAGCGCCGGGGCGACCTTCTGCACCAGCAGGTTGGCGGGCGCGTTGAACGGCGTGATCGCGCCGACCACGCCATAGGGCACGCGCCTGGTGAAGCCGTGTCGTCCGGCGCCCTGGGCCGAGATGTCGAGTGGCAAGGTCTCGCCCCTGAGCGCGCCGATCTCGGACGCGACGAGGCGCACGAACGCGGCCGACCGCCCCGCCTCGAAGGTCGCGGGACGGACCGGCTTGCCGATGTCGCGGATCAGCGCGGCGACGATGGCGTCCTTCTCCGCGTCGATTTCGTCCGCCGCCGCGGTCAGCCACGCGGCGCGTTTCGCCGCGGGTGTCGTCCGGTGCGCGCGAAAGGCGGCAAGGGCGTTCGCGACCGCCTCGTCGACGAGGTCGGCATTCGAATCGACGATCCTCGACGCAACGCTGCCGTCGACCGGCGATACGAGCTCGTAGCGCGCCTGGTCGTCGCGGCGCTCTTCCCTTCCGTCGATCCACGAATCCAGCAGGGCCGCTTCCGCCATCGCCGTTCTCCCCTTGTCCGTCGGTTTCGATTATCGGTTCCGGCGCGCAACGTGCAACGGCCCCGCCGGAGCGATATGCTTGAAGGCGACCGGAAAGGGCAGGCGATGGCGGGGCGTCCGAATACCGAGACCGCGGCGGAGGCGATCGTCGACGCCCTGGTCGAAGAGGGCATCGAGTACGTGTTCGGCGTGACGGGCGACACGGTGCTGCCGATCCTCGACGCCATCTACCACCGCGAGAACGAGATCCGGTACGTCACCGCGCGCTTCGAGACCGGCGCGACGGCGATGGCGGACGGCTATTCGCGGGTGACGGGAAAGATCGGCTGCTGCCTGTTCCATGTCGGCCCCAGCATCTCCAACACGGTCCTCGGCGTCTGGTCGGCGCAGAAGGACGCCGTGCCGCTCCTGGTCATGTCGGCCAATCTCGACACTTTCCGGCTCAACCGGAACCTGTGGCACGAGTTCGACGTGATGGGGGTGATGGGCAAGGTCACCAAGTGGAACGACCAGCTCATCGAGGCGAAGGACGCGAGGCGCCTGATGCGGACCGCGTTCCAGGCCGCCAAGTCGGGGATGCCGGGGCCGGCCCATCTCGACTTCCCCAAGGACCTGCTGCCGCAGCCGGTCGAGGTCGAATCGTCCGACCTGTCGATCCGCGGCGGCGCCCATTGCGGCCGCGTTGCCAACGCCCCCCGGCCGGAGGCGTGGGCGATCGAGGAGGCCGCGGCGATGATCGCGGACGCCGAAAGGCCCCTGATCCTCGCCGGAAGGGGGGTCAAATGGGCCGGCGCATCGGCGCAGCTGAAGGCGCTTGCCGAACGTCTCGCCATCCCGGTCGTCACCACCGAGATGGGCCGGGGCGCGATCCCCGAAGACCATCCGCTGGCCGGCGGCATCGCCGGTCATTTCGGCCATTCGACGGCGAACGCGCTGATGCGCGAGGCCGACCTGGTGCTGGGCCTCGGCTCGCGCTTCCTCAACGTCAACACGATCAACTGGCAGACCATCCCGGCCGACGCCAGGATTATTCAGGTCGAGACCGACCCGATCGAGATCGGACGCCAATACGCGGCGGCGCTCGGCATCCATGCCTGTTCCGGCGCCTTCCTCGACGACCTGCTGGCGCATTGCGGGGAAAACGGCATCGAGGCCGACAAGGCGGTGCGGAAGGCGCGCGAGGCGCATGTGGCCGAACTCAGGGCCGATCAGGACCGGCGCTACTACGACACCGACCTCGATGCGGTGCCGATCAAGCCGCAGCGCATCACCCGGGCGCTGGAGGCGGTCTGCGACCGCGACGCGCTGTTCCTGATCGGCGCCGGGCTGCATACCCAGTTCGCCCACGCCGTGCCGATCCGCTATCCCGACCAGTACCAGTGGGCGGCGGGCTCGGGCACCATGGCCTGGGCCTTCCCCGCGGCGCTCGGCGCCAAGCTCGCCCGGCCCGGCCGCCAGGTGGTCGTCCCCATCGGCGACGGCGATTTCGGCATGAACGCGCAGGAGATCGAGACCTCGGTGCGCGAGAACCTGCCGGTGATCGCAGTGGTCTACAACGATTGCAGCTACGGCGCCCTCCGCGTCTTCCAGGAGAACGTCTATGGCGGTCGTCAGATCGGCTCCGACTACGGCCAGACCGACCTCGTGAAGCTCGCCGAGGCGTACGGCGCGCGCGGCGAGAAGGTCGAGCGCCCGGACGATCTCGTCCCGGCGCTAGAACGCGCGGCGGCGGCCGGCGTGACCAGCGTGATCGACGTCCACATCGACGGCTGGGAAAACCACTACCGTTCGGCCGAATGGGCCGAGTTCCACAAGTTCTGAGTCTGCCCATGATGCGCCCGCCCGTCACCGCCACGCTCGCCGATTTTGTCGTCGACGCGCGCTTCGAGGACCTGCCGGCCGCGGTCCGCAGGGAAGCGGCGCGCACGCTGGTCAACTGGGTCGGCGGGTGCGTCGGCGGCGCGTCGCACGAGGCGCTGGGGACGATCTGGCGCGCGGTGGGGCCGTTCGCGGGCGGCCCGGAGGCCACCGTGCTGGGCAGCGCGCGGCGGACCGATCCGCTCACCGCCGCGCTCCTCAACGGAGCGAGCGGCGCGGTGCTCGATTTCGACGACACCCATCTCCGCACCGTGATCCACCCCGCGAGCCCGGTCGCGCCCGCGGTCCTCGCGCTCTCGCAGCACATGCCGGTGACCGGCACGGCGTTCCTTCACGCGCTGGTGCTCGGGATCGAGGTCGCCTGCAAGATCGGCAACGGGATCTCGCCGGACCACTACCGCCACGGCTGGCACATCACCGGCACCTGCGGGGTGATCGGCGCGGCGGCGGCGTGCTCGAAGCTGCTTGGCCTCGACGCTCAGGGAACGCGCTGGGCGCTGAGCGCGGCAGCGACCCAGGCGGCGGGGCTGCGCGAGATGTTCGGCGGCATGGCGCGCATCCTCCACGCCGGCCGGGCGGCGCAGAACGGGCTCTCGGCGGCGCTGTTCGCGCGCGAGGGGCTGGTGAGCTCGGACGCGGGGATCGAGGCCGAGACGGGCTTCGCCAAGGTGCTGTCGCGCCGCCACGACTGGGAACAGATGACCGACGGGTTGGGGGAGCGCTGGGAAACGCTGGAGAACACCTACAAGCCGTTCGCCACCGGTATCGTCGCCCATCCGGCGATCGACGGCTGTATCAGGCTGCGCCGCGCGCACGGGATGACGGCGGACGAGATCGCCCGCATCGAGGTCGCGGTCAATCCGATCGCGCTGATGCTGACCGACAACCCGAACCCGACCACGGCGCTCGAAGCCCGGCTCTCGATCCAGCATGTCTGCGCGACCGGGATCGTCCACGGCGCGGCGGGCGTCGCCGAGCTCACCGACGCGACGATCGGCCGGCCGGAAACGGTCGCGCTCCGCGCCCGCGTCGCGGCGAGCCCCGACGACGGGCTGGAGCGCGACCAGGCGCGGGTGCGGATCGAAACGGGCGACGGGCGGGTGTTCGAGACCTTCGTCGAGCATGCCTACGGCAGCCTCGAAAACCCGATGACCGACGCCGATCTCGACGACAAGGTGCGCACGCTCGCCGAGCCCGTCCTCGGCGCCGACCGCACTGAACGCCTCATCACGCTCTGTCGCGGCGTCGCTGAGCTCCGAGCCGCCGCCGCCATCGCGGAGGCGGGGGAGACGGGCGGGGCGGCCTAGAACGTTCTCCTGGGCTGACGCGTGGATGGACGGGGAGGATGCCGTGGGTACGATGTTTTCACGATGCCCGCGCGTCGGCGTCGCCTGGATAGCGATCCTCTGGCTCGTTGCGTCGTCCGCACAGGCCGCCGCGCCACCGGGGGTTGCCTGTCCGGACGAAGAGAAAACCGTCGAATTCGGCTTTTACGCGCATTTCGAGCCGGTGAGCTACAGCGCGGTCAGGGATCCGGGCGCTTCGGGATTCGACAGCCATCGCGGATACGAAGCCGATCTGCTGAGTGCGCTCGAAGCCATGAAGAGTGCCAGGCTCTCGTTTTCCCGGCGGGGGATCGGGGCGTGGAAGGGGATCTGGCTGCTCCCGGCCGGGCCCCGATACGACATGGTCGGCGGCGGCATCACCATTCTCGACTCCCGGACCCGCGACGAGGCGGGAAGGACGGCGATCGCCTTCACCGCCGGACATATCAAGTTCCGCCAGTCCCTTCTGGTGCGCGCGGAAGACGCGAAGCGCCTCGCGCGGCACCGGAACCTGACCGGGACCGACCGCGTGGGCGCGCTCGCCGGGACCACGGGAGAGGCGCGTCTTCTGGAACTCACCGGCATCGCGGACGCGTCCGGCGTGCTGACAGCCGGCACGCGGGTGGACACGTCGGACGGCACGAAGGTAGCGGACGGCAGCGCGGACTACGTCATCAATGCCGCCGCCGCTTCGCCGGAGCTCGCGGAGCGCCGGCGATTGCGGCCGGCGTCGGACGCCATGCCCGTGGTGGTGTATTTCCCAGAGGAGCCGGCCCTGATCGAGGCGCTCGCGGCCGGACGGATCGACGCGGTCGCCAAGGGCGAAATCGGCAACCGGGCGGACGCGCTGGCGCATGACGGATCCCTCGTGGTCACCGCGCTCGACAGCCGCGCCGAGACCGGCGGCTTCGCGCTGGCGGCAGAGGACGCGGCGCTCGCGGCCTGCCTCAACCGCCACATCGCGTGGCTGACGGATGGCGGACGCATCGGCTACCGGGAATGGCTCGACGACCCCTCGGTGTTCATGCGGCGCGCCCGACAGGCGTCGGCGCGGAAACCATAGCCGCTTCGGACCCGGGACAGCCTCAACGCTTCCAGAACAGCGCCGTCGGGTTGTCCACCAGGATTGTCTTGAGCGTTGCCTCGTCGACGCCCCATTCCAGCGCCCAGTCGAGCGTGTCGGAGGTCCGCGGCATCGGGTAGTCCCATACCATCACGTGCGGCCAGTCGGTCGCCCACAGCATCCGGTCGGGACGAAGGTCGATCAGCGCCCGGGCGTAGGGCGTGCAGTCCGCCCACGGCGCCGCCTCTCCCGAGAAGCGGTATGCGGCGGAGAGCTTGACCCAGCAGCGCCCGTCCCGGACCAGGTCCTGCAGCGCCCGGAAACCGGGATGGTCGAGACCGTCGCCGGGCCGGGCGTGTCCCATGTGATCGACCACCACGTCGATCGGCAGCCTGGCGAGGCGCGGCGCGACCTCCGCGAATTCGCCTGCGTGCGAGGTGAAGACCTGGACGTGCCACCCGAACGGCGCGATGCGGTCGGCGATCGATTCGAGGTGGTCGAAGGTCAGCCCGCCGCGCAGGAACGTGGTCAAGCGGACGGCGCGGTATCCCGCCCGGTCCATCCCGGCGATCCGCTCTTCCGTCACGCCGGCATCCACCACGCCGACGCCGCGCGCCCTGTCGCCCCAGCGCGCCAGCGCGTCGGTGGTCACGTCGAGACTGGCGCCGTTGGCGCTGCCGTGGACCACCACGCAACGGTCGATCCCGAGCGTCCTTTGCAGGTCCTCGTAGTCTTCGGCCGTGGACGGCGGGCAGGTGTAGCTGCGGTTCTCGGCCAGCGGATACCTGTCGAAGGGGCCCAGCACGTGCATGTGCGTGTCGCAGGTGCCGGGCGGCGCCTTGAGCCGGGGCGGCGAGGGCGGCAGCGGGCCGGGGCAGGGGTCGGTCATGGCACCTTTCCTCAGGAGCCGATCGTCAGCACCGCCTTGCCGACGATCTTCCGGTCCTCGAGCAGCTTGATCGCGTCCATGTATTGCTCGAACGGGTAGCGGGCCATGATGTTCGGGTCGATCTTGCCGTCGAGCAGCAGGTCGAACAGCGCGGACTGCGCCTCGGCCAGTTTGGGCGAGCGTTGGTGGATGTAGCTGTTGATGGTCATCCCCAGCACGCCGATGTTCTTCAGCAGCAGGTAGTTGGTCCGCACCTGGGGAATCGTGCCTGAGGTAAAGCCGGCGACCACCGCGCGCCCCTCGTCGCCGATCGCGCGGATCGTCGCGTCGAACGCCTCGCCACCGACGAGGTCGAAGGCGAGATCGACCGGCCGCCCGCCGGTCGCTTCGCGGACCTGGGCGCGGAGCGACTCGCGCAAATCGTCGGCGGTGAGGTCGATCACGGCGTCGGCTCCGGCCGCGCGGACCGCATCCGCCTTGCCAAGCGAGGAAAGCCCGGCCAGCACCATGCGGGCGCCGAGCGGCCTGGCCAGGTTGACGGCGGCCATGCCGACGCCGCCCGACGCGCCGTTGATCAGGACAATCTCGCCCTCCCGCAGCCCGCCCCGGGTGGTGAGCGCGTGATAGGCGGTCTGGTAGGCGAGCCCCATCGCCGCGGCGGCCTCGAAGGCGACTCCGTCGGGAAGCGGGAAGCAAAGCGCCTCCGCGCAGGCGACCTTCTCGGCGAGTCCGCCATGGACCACATGCGCGATCACCCGGTCGCCTGCCTTGAGCCCGGTGACGCCGGTGCCGACCGCGGAAACCACGCCGGCCGCGTCCTTTCCGGGCGTGAACGGGGGCGGAGGGTTGTTCTGGTACTTGCCGTCGAGCGAGAGCAGGTCGGTGAAGTTGATGCCGCAGACCTTGACGTCGACGACCACCTCGTCGTTCCCGGCGGACGGGTCCGGCACCTCCTCGATTGCCACGCCGCGATTGGACGTGTCCCTGATGACGACGGCGCGCATGTCTTTTCCTTCGCTCCTTGAGGCGGGTTGCGCGGTGGTATAGCGGCTGGCGGACGGCGAGAGAAGACTGCCCCGCGGTCTGCCCTGTGGTAAAACCGGGCCATGCTGAGCGCCGAACAGAACGCGCTGGTGACGGAGGCGGGAGCCGGCTCGCCGGGCGGCGCGCTGATGCGCCGCTACTGGCAGCCCGCCGCGCTCGTCGAGGAGCTCGCGGAGGAGCGTCCGCTCGTGCCTGTCAGGCTGATGGGAGAGGACCTCGTCCTGTTCCGGGCCGACGACGGCGGGTTGCGGCTGACCGCTCGCCGCTGCCCCCACCGCGGCGCGGATTTGCGCTTCGGTCGGCTGGAGGACGGCGGCATCCGCTGCCCGTTCCACGGCTGGCTGTTCGACGGCAAGGGGCGCTGTCTGGAGCAGCCGGCGGAGCCGCCGGGCAGCAACTTCCACGCCAAGATCAGGATGCCGGGATATCCTTGCGTCGAGCGCAACGGAGTCGTGTTCGCCTGGCTCGGACCGGGCGACCCGCCGCCGCTGCCCGATTTCGACTGTTTCGCCGCGCCCGATGCCTACACCTTCGCCTTCAAGGGCTACCTCGAATGCAACTGGCTCCAGGCGCTCGAAGTGGGGATCGATCCCGCGCACGGGTCGTTCCTGCATCGCTTCTTCGAGGACGAGGATCCCGAAGAAGGGTACGGACTCCAGTTCCGAGACCGGGTGGAGGGCGCGTCCTATCCCCTGACCTGGATCATGCGCGAGTTTCCGTGTCCCGAGATCCGGATCGAGGACACCGGCTTCGGCATGAGGCTGACGGCGCTGCGCGACCTCGACGCGGCCAGCAAGCACGTGCGCATCACCAATCTCCTGTTCCCGAACGCCATCGTCATCCCGCTCGGCAACGACATGATCATCAGCCAGTGGCACGTGCCGATCGACGACACGCATTGCTGGTGGTACGCGATGTTCACGAGCTACGGCGAGGCGCTGGACAAGAAGGCGATGCGCGACCAGCGGCTGAGGCTCTATACGCTCCCCGACTACCGGCCGCGGCTGAACAAGGCCAACGACTACGGCTTCGATGCCTCGGAGCAGGAGCGGTCGACCTTTACCGGCATGGGCGACGACATCAACGTGCACGACCAGTGGGCGGTCGAATCGCCGGGGCCGCTCCACGACCGCAGCGCGGAGCATCTCGGGACCTCGGACCGGGCGATCATCCATTACCGCAAGCTGCTGATCGGCGCGATCGAGGCGGTTGCCGACGGCGCGGCCGCGCCGATGTCGTCCAACGGATCGGGCGAGGCGCCGCTCGCCGTCGACACCGTCGCGCCGCGCGAGGGGTGGGACGGCGCCTGGCGCCGCTACGATGCGGAGCGCCGCGCACGGTCGGGCTGGGCCGCGCCGTGACGGGATCGAGCGGGCGGACGGACTTCGTCGAACGCCACGGCCTCTGGGACGAAACGGACCGGGAGGCTGCGGCGGACATGCTGCGGCGCATCGAGGCCGACGGAATCGAAATCGTCCGCTTCTCCTTCCCCGACCAGCACGGGATTCTCCGCGGCAAGGCGGTGATGGCGGACGAGGTGGCGGGCGCTCTGGCCGGCGGCGTCTCGATGACCTCGACGCTTCTGGTCAAGGACACCGCGCACAAGACGGTTCCGCCGGTCTTTCGCGCCGGCGCCGGGATGGCCATGCCCGAGCTGACCGGCGCCGCCGACTTCCTGATGGTCGCCGACCCCACGACGTTTCGGGTCCTCCCCTGGGCCCCCGGGACGGGATGGGTGTTGTGCGACATCCGCTGGCCGGACGGCCGGGCGATCCCGTTCTCGACCCGCGACGTGTGCCGCGCCGCGCTCGCCCGGCTCGCCGAGCGCGGCTACGAGTACGTCACCGGAGTCGAGGTCGAGTTCCACGTCTTCCGGCTCGAGGACCCGCGGATGGAGGCGGAAGGCGCCGGCCAGCCCGCCGCGCCGCCCGAGGTGTCGCTGCTGACCCACGGCTACCAGTACCTGACCGAAATCCGGCTCGACGAGCTCGACCCGATCTTCGCGGTGCTGCGACGCGATCTGACGGCGCTCGGCCTGCCGCTGCGCTCTCTGGAGGTCGAATTCGGGCCGAGCCAGGTCGAGGTCACGTTCCAGCCGGGCACGGGGCTGGAGTCGGCCGACACCATGATCCTGTTCCGCAACGCGGTGAAACAGATCTGCGCGCGGCACGGCTACCACGCGACCTTCATGTGCCGGCCACAGATCGAGAACGTCTTCGCGAGCGGCTGGCACCTCCACCAGTCGCTACGCGACCGCGCGACCGGCCGTCCACTCTTCATGCCGGACGAAAGGGACGGCGAAGGGGCGCTCCTGTCCGCGCTCGGCCGCAGCTTCGCCGGCGGGATTCTCGACCACGCGGGGGCGGCATCGGTCTTCACCACGCCTACGATCAACGGCTACAAGCGTTTCAAGGCGTTCTCCCTCGCCCCGGACCGGGCCGCATGGGCGAAGGACAACCGGGGCGCGATGCTCCGGATTATCGGCGGGGCAGGGGAGCCCGGAACGCGGATCGAGAACCGTGCCGGCGAGCCCGCCGCCAACCCCTATCTCTACCTTGCATCGCAGATCGTCTCCGGCCTCGACGGCATAGACCGGGAGGCCGATCCCGGAGCGGCGACCGAGACCCCCTACGACGCCGACGCGCCGGCCCTTCCCGCGAGCCTGATCGAGGCGGTCGCGGCGCTTCGCCAGGACGAGGCGTTCAGGGCCGCGCTCGGCGAGCCGTTCGTCGACTATATCTGCATGATCAAGGAAGCGGAGATCGCGCGCTATCTCTCCGACGTAACGGACTGGGAGCAGCGCGAGTATTTCCGGATTTTCTGAGCGGAGCATGGCGTCCCTCGATACGGCGCTTCGCGCCTACTCGGGATGAGGAGAAGGCAACCCTCATCCTGAGTAGCGGCGAAGCCGCGTATCGAAGGATCGGCCTTCGTTAGAACCGCCGCACCACGCTCTCGACAGCCAGCCCGACGCGGATCAGGTGCGCGTCCGCTCCGGTGCGGTCCACGACCATCAGCCCCACCGGCGCTTCGTCCGGCTCGTGAATCGGGATCGACAGCGCGCAGCGATCGAGAAAATTGCCGAACGTGGTGTTGCGGAGGATGAACGGGTTCATCTCGGCGTAGAGCTCGTCGCTCGCCACGATGTCGTCGATCGGCGGCGCGACGATGGCGACCGTGGGCATGAGCAACGCGTCGAAATCGGCGCCGATCGCGTCCGCGCGGGCCTGGATGTCGGCGCGCGCCCGGATCACGTCCAGAAGGTCGGCGCCGGAGATCCTGGCGCCCCGTTCGATGCGCATCCGAACCCTGGGATCGACCATGTTCCCCCTTGCCGCCAGGCGGTCGCGGTGCAGCGCGTAGGCCTCGGCGCCGAGAATCCCGCCCGCCGCGCTGACTTCGAGGATATCGGCGAACGGCTCGAAGGCGATGTCCCGCAACCGCGCGCCGGCGTCGGAGAGACAGTCGAGCGCGGCCTGGAACGCGGCGCTCACCGCATCGTCCATGCCGTCCTGGACGATCGTCGTCGGGACGCCGAAGCGGAGTCCTCCGATCGGCATGGGTTCGGGGGCGGCCCACATGTCGCCGCCCGCCATCGCCGCGTCGAGCAGGGCGCAGCACGCAACCGTGGGCGCAAGGGGACCCGCCGAATCGAGCGTGTTCGACAACGGAAACACGCCGTCCAGGGGAATTCGTCCGACGGTCGTCTTGAACCCGGTCACGCCGCAGAGCGCCGCCGGGATGCGAACGGAACCGCCGGTGTCCGAACCGATGGCGGCCGCCGCCATGCCGTCCGTGACCGACACCGCCGCGCCCGAGGAGGAGCCGCCCGGGATGCGGCCCAGCGAACGGTCCCACGGGTTCTTCGGCGTGCCGAAATGCGGGTTGATGCCGATCCCGGAATAGGCGAACTCGGTCAGGTTGGTCCTGCCGAGCACGATCCCGCCCGCCGCGCGCAGCCGGGCCACGACGGTGGAATCCCTGGTAGCGGGCGCCCCGTCGGCGAGCGTGGGCGAGGCCGCCGTGGTGACTTCCCCCGCGACGTCGAACAGGTCCTTCATCGAAACCGGCAGCCCGGCGAGCGGCGAGGGCACCACGCCCGCCTTTCTCAGCGCGTCGCTGGCATCGGCCTCGACCCGCGCGCGATCCGCGTTGCATGAGACAAAAGCGCGAGACCCTTCGCCGTCCGGCGCCTCGATGGCCGCGAGCGCCTGTTCCACGAGCGCGCGGCTCGTCGTCGCACCCGAGGACAGGCGGGCGGCGAGTTCCGACAAGGGCGTGGAACCAAGCGTCACGACGGTTCTCCCGGTTGGGGGCGGCCGCGCGATCTGAACACATCGCCGCGCGGCGGCCAAGCGCAGCGCGGCCGGGCCGTGCGAAAGCCGACCGAACCGGGAACACTGTTACCCATGTAACCGGTCTATAGTGTTACTCATCTATCCGGTTGCTCAACCCGGTCCACCCTCCCCCGGCCCCTCCCGCAAGCGGGAGGGGAGAAGGCTCAGTTAACCCATTGTTCTTGAAGAATATACGTTCTTCCCCTCCCCATGAACCGAACGGCACGCCGGCAGACTCGCGCTATGCCCTGTTCCGTCTCGCCGTCACCCTCGTCATGGCGACGATCGGGAGCATCGGGCTCTGGTCCTATGTGATCGTGATGCCGGCGGTTCAGGCGGAGTTCGGCGTCGACCGGGCCACCGTCTCGATCCCTTACACGATTTCGATGGTTTTCTTCGCGCTCGGCAACATCGTGGTGGGCCGCCTGATCGACAGGATCGGGATGCTGTTGCCGGGCCTCGCGGCGGGTTTCGCGCTCGGAATCGGTTTCGCCGCCTCCTCCCAGGTGGACGCGATGTGGCAGCTCTCGATCGTCCACGGGGTCCTGATCGGGATCGGGACCGGCTCCATGTTCGGGCCGCTGATGGCCAATATCTCGCACTGGTTCGTGCGCCGCCGCGGCATGGCCGTCGCCACCGTCGCCTGCGGCAACTACTTCGCCGGCATGCTGCTGCCGCTGGTGCTGCAGGATTCGGTCACGACGGAAGGCTGGCGGCCAATCTATCTGGCGATCGGCGTGTTCAGCATCGCGACGATCCTGCCGTTGTCGCTGCTGCTGCGGCGCGAGGGGCCGAAGCAGGATCATATCGACCGGATCACCGGCATCGCGGGCACGGAGCAGCTCCGCATGGCCGCGTTCACGCCGCGGACGATGCAGACGCTGCTCGCGATCGCCGGTTTCGGCTGCTGCGTCGCGATGTCGATGCCGCAGGTTCACATCGTCGCCTATTGCGTCGATCTGGGGTACGGAATCTCGCGCGGGGCGGAGATGCTGTCGCTGATGCTGGCGGCGGGGGTGGTCAGCAGGCTCGGCTTCGGCGTGCTCGCGGACTATATCGGCGGAGTCCGCACGCTCCTGCTGGGATCGGTGCTGCAATGCGTGGCGCTGGCCCTCTATTTGCCGTTCGACGGCCTCGCTTCGCTCTACGTGATTTCGTTCGTCTTCGGCCTCTTCCAGGGCGGGATCGTGCCGTCCTACGCAATCATCATCCGGGAATATCTGCCGGCGCGGGAGGCGGGGCGGCGGATCGGCGTGGTGATTTTCGCCACTATCGGCGGCATGGCGTTCGGCGGCTGGGTGTGCGGCTGGATCTACGACCTGACCGGTTCCTACCAGGTCGCGCTGCTCAACGGGATCGCCTTCAACTTCCTCAACATGGGCATCATGGCGACGATCCTGTGGCGTACCATGCGCGCTCAGCCGGCTCCCGCCTGAGCCCAGATTCCGGCGATTTCCTCTCCGCCGGTCAGGTCGCCGAACAGGAAGCTCACGTTCTGGAGCGTCGCCTCGTGCAGCGTCCGGTTGGTCGAACCCACGCATTCCGCCGGGACGACCACATAATAGTCGCGCAGGAAAGCGTCCCGCAGCGTCGAATCGATGCAGATATTCGTCGCCACCCCGGTGATCACGAGGGTCCGGATGCCGCGCCGCTTGAGCATGGCTTCGAGCGGGGTCCCGACGAAGGCGCTGTAGCGGTGCTTGACGATCTCCGGCTCGTTCTCTTCGGGATGGATCCTGAACCAGTCCGCGCCCCAGCTCCCCTGCGCGCAGCAGACCGCGTGCTCGAGCCCCATCTCGCGGATTTTGGTGAGCATCGGCGCGGAGAGATAATCGAAATCGTAGACCGCCTTCACCCAGATCGCCGGAACGCCGGCGTCCCGCGCGGCATCCAGGAGTTCCCCGATGGCGTCCGCGACCGGCACGGTGCCGCTGACGTCGCGGCCCATGACCGCGTCGATATAGCCTCCCGGGGCGCAGAAATCGTTCTGCACGTCGACGACCAGCACCGCCGTGTGCGCGGGGTCGATCCGTTCGGCGAGCGTATCGAGCAGTTTCTCCATCGGGCGGCCTCCGTCAGAGGATCCAGTAGCGCCCCGACGCCCCGATCGCGGCGTTGACCAGCCCGATCCCGAGATTGGTCTTGACGATCAACCTGATCCGGTCGAGCGCGGCTGCGGCAGTCGGCGGATCGCCGGCGGCGAGCGCGGCCTTGAAGCGGCGGTAGGGGCCGAACCAGAGATAGAGGAAGATGACGATCATCACCCAGCCGAGGCCCTGCATCAGATGGGCATGGAGCGGCATCGATCCGAGCCCGCCCCACTGAAGCCAGACCATGACATAGCCGGTGATCGGCAGGACGATCACCGCGATCCACACCCAGACGAAGAACCGGGCGAAGACCCGCTGCCAGAGGCCGAGCCGGACCGGCCCGTCGAGCGGACCCGCCGCGGGACGGAGATACCAGTAGGCGAACCCCATTCCGCCGACCCATACGATCGCCGCGAGCGCGTGCAAAGCGACTGAAAGAGCGAGCACCTTATCCTCCCGCGGTTTGCGGCCGTCCCGCCGGGGCGAGGCTTGATCGCCCCATAGCCTTCAACTACCGTGCGCCGGCCGCTCGTCACATACCGAAAACAGCGACTCTGGCGTCCATGAAGTTTACCGGCACCGACACCTATATCGCGACCGAAGATCTGATGACGGCGGTCAATGCGGCCATCACGCTGGAACGGCCGCTGCTCGTCAAGGGAGAGCCCGGCACCGGCAAGACGCTGCTGGCACAGGAAGTCGCGGACGCGCTCGGCCGCCCGTTCTTCGAGTGGCACATCAAGTCGACCACCAAGGCGCAGCACGGGCTCTACGAGTACGATGCGGTGTCCCGGCTGCGGGATTCCCAGCTGGGCGAGGAGCGGGTCCAGGACATCCGCAACTACATCAAGCGCGGCATGCTGTGGGAGGCCTTCGCCTCGAAGGATCAGGCCGTCCTGCTGATCGACGAGATCGACAAGGCGGATATCGAGTTCCCCAACGATCTCCTGCGCGAGCTCGACCGGATGGAGTTCTACGTCTACGAGACCCAGGAGACGGTCGTCGCCCGGCACCGGCCGGCGGTCATCATCACCTCCAACAACGAGAAGGAGCTGCCGGACGCGTTTCTCCGGCGGTGTTTCTTCCACTACATCCGTTTCCCCGAGCCGGACACCATGGAACGGATCGTCGAGGTCCATTTCCCCGGCATCAAGAAGGCCCTCCTCAAGGAAGCCATGGAGTGCTTCTTCTCCATCCGCTCGGTCAACGGGCTCAAGAAGAAACCCTCGACCTCCGAACTGCTCGACTGGATCAAACTGCTTCTCGCCGAGGATCTGGCGCCGGAGGATCTGCGCGAGGATTCGACCAAGGCGCTGCCCAAGCTCTACGGCGCGCTGCTCAAGAACGAGCAGGATGTCCAGATGTTCGAACGCCTCGCGTTTCTGTCGCGGCGCCAGAACTGACGCGGTCCTTCCGTGTTCGTCGACTTCTTCTTTCAGCTTCGCCAGGCGAGCGTCCCGGTCACCATCCGGGAATATCTGATGATGCTGGAGGCCCTGTCCCGGGGTGCGAGCGACAACGACGTGGACGGGTTCTACCACCTCGCGCGCGCGGCGATGGTGAAGGACGAGAAGTACTACGACGCCTACGACAAGGTGTTCGACAATTTCTTCTCGGGCGCGATGCACGACACCGACGACCTATTCGCCAAGGTCATTCCGGAGGACTGGCTGCGCGCGCTCGCCGAGCGCACGTTCGATCCCGAGGAGCTCGCGAAGCTCGAGAAGATGAGCTTCGAGGAGCTGATGGAGGAGCTCGCCAAACGGCTTCAGGAGCAGCGCGGGCGGCACCAGGGCGGCAACCGCTGGATCGGCACCGGCGGCACCTCGCCGTTCGGCAATAGCGGCGTGAACCCGGCGGGCGTCAGGATCGGCGGGGAAGGGGGCGGCAAGAGCGCGACCAAGGTCTGGGAGAAGCGCGAGTTCCGCGGCCTCGCCGACGATGTCGAGATCGGCACCCGCAACATCAAGCTGGCCTTGCGCCGCTTGCGGAAATTCGTGCGCGACGGCGCCGAGGACGAGTTCGACCTCGACGGCACGATCCGGGCGACGGCGGAGAATGCCGGCTATCTCGACATCAAGATGGTGCCCGAGCGCAAGAACCGGGTGAAGGTTCTGCTCTTCCTCGATATCGGCGGCTCGATGGACAGCCACATCAGGGTGTCGGAGGAGCTCTTTTCGGCCGCTCGAAGCGAGCTGAAGCATCTCGAATACTTCTATTTCCACAACTTCCTCTACGAGCGCGTCTGGCGGCAGGACCGGCGGGGCTACAACGAGTGGACCCCGACCTGGGACGTGCTCAATACCTACGCGCCCGACTACAAGACGATCTTCGTCGGCGATGCGACCATGAGTCCGTACGAGATCACCGAGGTCGGCGGCTCGATCGAGCACTGGAACGAGGAGCCGGGCGAGGTCTGGCTGCGCCGGATGCTGGCGTTCTACCCCGATGCCGTCTGGATCAACCCGGTGCCGCAGGACCGCTGGATGTCGACGCCGTCGCTGCGGATGACCTACCAGCTCATGTCGGGGCGGATGTACCCGCTGACCCTGGAGGGGCTCGACGAAGCGATGGCCGTCCTGCGCAAGGGCGGTCCCGCGCTGGCGAAGCACTAGATTTTCCGACCTTATGCGTTCGCGACGGTCCACCCTCCCCCATTGCTGTCCGGTTTAACTTCGCAACGGGCTCTGTGCCGACAGGCGGAACCGTCTCCGCCCCCCTTTCGTCACCCCGGACTTGATCCGGGGTCCAGGGAAGCCGGGCGAGGGCGGTGCCTGTGGCTCTGGACCCCGGATCAAGTCCGGGGTGACGAAAGGGGGAGAAGGACGGCGGAGGCGGGTGGGCCGCAATCCGTGTCCCGATCCGGCGGAAGAGCCGGAAACCCGCCTCTACCAACGCCTTGCACCCGGTCCACCGTAAGCGTCCGGCGTGACCGCCCCTGCGTGGTCAGTCGGCGGCTTCCCGATCTTCTGCGGGCGCGGTGTTCCACGGCAGCAGATCGTCGATGCGGTTGATCCTGTAGTCGGGGATGCGTTCGAGGACCTGAGCAAGCCAGGCCTGCGGATCGACATCGTTGAGCCTGGCGGTCTCGATCAGGGTGTAGGCGATGGCGGCGGCCCTGCCGCCGCTGGCCGAGCCCATGAAGAGATAGTTCTTGCGGCCGAGCGCGATCGGCCTCATTGCGCGTTCGGCGGGGTTGTTGTCGATCTCGAGGAAGCCGTGCTCGAGATAGGGTCGAAGGCGCTTCATCCGGGTCAGGGCATGACGGATCGCCGCTGCCAGCGGGGTCTTGGCGGAGATTCTGGGCAGCTGCGATTGCAGCCACCGCTCCAGCTCGTCGAGGCACGGCGCGGCCTTGGCCTGGCGGATGGCCGCGCGGTTCTCGGGCGGCTGCCCGCGGGCCTCCTTCTCGATAGCGTAGAGGGCGGCGATCCGTTCCAGCGCCTCGGCGGCGATCGCCGAGCCCTGGGCGGCATGGACGTCGAAGAACTTGCGTCGCACATGCGCCAGACAGGCCACCTCGCGGACCGGCCCGGCGCGCGCCAGCGCACCGAACCCGGCATAGCCGTCCGAGTGCATCCAGCCGGCGAAGCCTTCAAGATGCGCCTTCGGATGCGCCGCCTTGCGGTCGGCCGAGAAGCGGTACCAGGCCGCCGGCGGCGCCTCGCCAGCCCAGGGCCGCTCGTCCCGCACGTAGGTCCAGGCCCGGCCGGTCGCCGTTTTGCCGGTTCCCGGCGCCAGCAGCTTGACCGGGGTGTCGTCGGCGAACAGGGCTTGTCCTTCCAGCACATGGCGCCCGATCGCATCGGCCAGGGGCTCCAGCAGCGCCGTCGCCTTGCCGACCCAGCCGGCGAGCGTCGAGCGGTCGAGCTCGACGCCGTCGCGGGCGAAGATGCGGGACTGGCGGTTGCGGCGCGTCAATCAAGCTGAGACGTTTGCGTCAATCAGGATGAGACGGGGGAAGGCGGCGGCCCGGAACGCAGGGAGGGCGTAGCCCGACCGGAGTTCCGGGCCGCCGGCTCGAAAAATTTCCCCCGGGCCTTCTGGCGGCCAGGGCCGGCCGGGCGAACGGTGAGGCTTTTCCGAGTGGGGGAGCGCGTCGTTGCCCGGGCGTCACATAACCGATCGCCAGAAGAGGCTGTTCATGACCCATAAGAAGACCGACACCATCGCGGTGGCGGCCGCCAAGGCGGGCTTCAGCCGTGCCACCGGCTACCGGCTCGCTGCCGATCCGCTTCCCGCTTGGGAGAAGAAGCCGCGAGGCCGGCGCCGCCCGGACCCGCTGGCCGATATCTTCGAGGAGGACGTCGTGCCGATCCTTGAGGCCAGCCCGCTGATCCGCCCGGTCGGCGTGTTCGAGGAGCTGAGGCGCCGCCATCCCGAACTGGACCCGGGGGTGCGGCGCACGCTGGAGCGGCGGATCCGCACCTGGCGCGCCGAGCACGGCGCGGAGAAGGACGTGATCTTCCGCCAGAAGCACGAGCCGGGCCGGCAGGGCCTGTCCGACTTCACCCGCATGGGTTCGCTCGGCGTGACCGTCGCGGGGCAGCCGTTGGACCCTATGCTCTACCACTTCCGCCTCGCCTGGTCAGGCTTCACCCATGCCCGGGTGGTGCTGGGCGGCGAGAGCTTCACGGCGCTCGCGGAGGGGCTGCAGGACGCGCTGTGGCATCTCGGCGGCGCGCCCGGCGAGCACCGCACCGACAGCCTGTCGGCGGCGTTCTGCAACCTGGGCAAGGACGCGGTCGAGGACATGACCGGGCGCTACCGGGCGCTGTGCGAGCATTACGGCATGGAAGCCACCCGCAACAACCGCGGCGTGGCGCATGAGAACGGCTCGATCGAAGGGCCGCACGGACACCTCAAGCGCCGGATCGCGGATGCGCTGGCGCTGCGCGGCTCGTCGGACTTCGAGACCCTCGACGCCTATCGGCGCTTTGTCGCCGAGGTGGTCGGCCGCGCCAACGCACACCGCTCCAAGGCGATCGAAGCCGAGCGCGCGGTGCTGCGGGACCTGCCGGTCGAGCGGACTGTCGATTACGAGACGATCAGCGTCAACATCGGCCAGTCCTCCGGCTTCGTTCTCCGCCGCGTGTTCTACACCGTGCCCTCACGCCTGATCGGGCACCGGCTCGGGGCGCGCGTCTACGACGACCGGATCGACCTCTTCCTCTCGGGCACTCACCTCCTCACCCTGCCGCGCGCGCGCGTCGGCGCGAGCGGTCCGGGCGGTCACGTCGTCAACTACCGTCACGTCATCCACTCCTTGAAGAAGAAGCCGATGGCGCTGATGAACCTGGTCTATCGCGACGAGCTGTTCCCTCGCGAGCCCTACCGACGCTGCTTCGAGAAGGCCCTGGAGCGGATCGGCGAGCGCGAGGCCTGCCGCCTCGCCGTCGGCCTCCTGGCGCTGGCGCATGAGGAGAGTTGCGAGGCCGAGCTGGCCGCGGCGATCAACCACGCGCTCGGGATCGGCCGTCTCCCCGACCCCGGCGAGCTCAAGGCGCGCTTCGCGCCGCGCCGCAGCAAAATGCCCAGCGTCGATGTCGTCAGGCCGCCGCTCGGCGGCTATGGCTCGTTGCTGAGCGCAGGAGAGGCGGCATGACCGACAAAGACGACAACAACACCGCGCTCGACCCCAACAAGATCGACGCCATGAAGCTCTCCTTGATGCTTGCCGAGCTCCGCCTGCCGACGATCAGCCAACTCTGGCAGAGCTTCGCCAAGCGGGCCGACAAGGAAGGATGGACCGCGGCTCGCTTCCTCGCGGCCCTGGCTGAACACGAACTCGCCGAACGCGACCGGCGGCGCATCGAGCGCCACCTCAGGGAGGCCAAGCTGCTTCCGGGCAAGACGCTTGCCTCCTTCGACTTCAACGTCGTGCCGATGATCTCGAAGGCCCAGGTCAGCGCGCTGGCCGCCGGCGACGCCTGGCTCAGCCAGGGCGCCAACTGCCTGATCTTCGGACCGCCAGGGGCCGGCAAGAGCCATCTCGCCTCCGCCATTGGCCTGGCCCTGGTTGAGAGCGGATACCGTGTGCTGTTCACCAGGACCACCGATCTCGTGCAGCGCATGCAGGTTGCAAGGCGCGAGCTTGCACTGGAAAGCCTGTTGGCGCGGCTCGACCGCTTCAACCTCCTGATCCTCGACGACCTCGCCTATGTGCGGAAGGACCAGGCCGAGACCGGCGTGCTCTTCGAACTCATCTCGGCGCGCTACGAGCGGCGATCCCTGCTCATCACCGCAAACCAGCCCTTCGGCGAGTGGGGAAAGGTGTTCCCGGACGAAACAACCGCGGTGGCTGCCGTCGACCGCCTCGTCCACCACGCCACCATCCTCGAGATGAACGTCGAGAGCTACCGCCGCCGCGCCGCTCTCGACAGAGGCAAGCGAAAGGCCGGCCGGCCGCCAAGCTACGCAACCAAGAAAAACACCAAGGACTGAGCCGCCGCCTGCTCAGGTAGAGCGGCCACGACAATCAGGGCCCGCGGGGATCGTCTCCGCGGGCCGTCTCTTCTCCGACCCGACGGCCTGCCGCGACAATCAAAACCCTTCCCGAAAACACTGCTTGTCGCGCCGCGACAATCAAAACCGGAAACCGCTTGCAATCCACCCCCCGCGCGGCAATCATCAACTCGCCGCTGCCGCCGGGAATCTCATCCTGATTGACGCGCAGCTCTCACCCAGATCGTCGCGCCATACCAGCTCCTCCGTCACATCCTCGCCGAGCCGCTTGAGACGGCCGCCGCAGTCCGCGCAGCGCTCGCCCGGCGCGAGAACCGTCTCCTCGCGCGGCAGGTGGTCCGGCAGGGGACGGCGCTTCGGCTGCTTCTTCGTGGCGGGCGTCGGCTCGGTCGGCGCCTCGGCCGCCCGCGCGATCTCCTCGTCCTCCAGCCCGAGATCAAGCTGGTCGAGGGCCTCCGAGGTGACGCCGAAGCGCTGCCGCCGCAGACCCGCAAGCTGGTGCCTGAGCTTCTCGATCAACAGATCGCGGTTGCGCAGCTCGGCGTCCCGTGCCGCCAGTTCGGCCCGCGAGGCCAGCACCATCGCCTTCAACGCGGCGATGTCGTCGGGCAGGGAATGGGCCGCTTCGAGCATGGCCGCATCCTACCCGAAGGGGCCGACAAAGGGAAGCCCGAATGACAGTCAACCCATTGTTTATAAACGGTGAATCAGCCCGCGGCCAGCGGTCTCCAGGTGCGAACCGGCGCCCGCCAGTCGATCCCCTCAAGCAGCATCGACAGCTGCGCCGGCGTCACCGACACCTTCCCTTCCGATGCCGACGGCCACACGAAGCGGCCGCGCTCCAGACGCTTCGAGAACAGGCACGCACCCTGGCCGTCCCACCAGATCATCTTGATCAGGTCGCCCCGGCGGCCGCGGTAGATGAAGAGATGGCCGCAATGCGGATCCGCCTTCAATACCCGCTCCGCCTGCGCCGCGAGACCGGGGAACCCCTTGCGCATGTCGGTCACGCCGCAGGCCAGCCATACCCGGGTCGAGGAGGGAACCGGGATCATCCGCCAAGCGCCCGCACCACCCGGCACAGCGCGTCCGCGTCGAACGACCCGAACGCGCTCACCCGGTGGCCGTTCGACAACGCGATCTCGATCCGACCGTCCGATGCCGCGGCCGGCTCCAACGGCGGCGCATCGGGCACCACCTCCACCGGCAGGAAGGACGGCGCCTCCCCGGCATCGGCCGCCGGCCTGTAACGGGGATCGCGCCGCCAGGTGAAGATCAGGTTGGCGTTGACGTCATAGCGGCGCGCCACAACCGACACCGAGACACCGGGAGCGTAGCTCTGCGCCACGATCCGGCGCTTCTCGTCGTCCGACCAGAACCGGCGTACCCGACGTGGCACCGCAGCCCCCTAAGATAGTGTCCATTAGCCGATAATGGACACTATCGACCTCTGGAACCTCACCACAGACTGCGGCTCCAAGCCGTCTCGCCACAAGGGCGGTCACGCCAGACGCTTACGGTCCACCGAAGTTAAACCGGACAGCAATGACCCTCCCCCGGCCTCTCCCGCAAGCGGGAGGGGAGAAGGGAAGGAAAAGTGGGGAAGCGTCCCCTCTCCCCCGCCGGGGGAGAGGGTCAGGGTGAGGGGGACGCCGGAGCCGCACGGAAACCGGGTACGACCGCGTCCGGTCGGAAAATGCTGTAGCCCGGAAGCGATCGCCCCTCAGCCCCACGCCGCGAGCGCCGCCGCCCCCGCGCCGGCGATGCGGCCGGAAACGAAGCACTCGGCGATGTTGCCGCCCGACATGTAGAGATGGCCGAAGGCGCTGCCGAGCTCGCCCGCGGCATAGAGCCGCGGAATCGGTGCGCCGAACACGTCGATCACCCGCCGCCGGCGGTCGTGGACCGGCCCGCCTTGGGTGTTCGAAACCACCGGCCACACGGGGGCCCCGTAGAATGGCGGCGTGTCGATCGGCATCATGGTGCCCGGCGGGCGTCCGAAATCCTCGTCGCGCTCCGATCGGCACAGAGCGTTCCAGCGCGCGACGCTCTCCTTTACGGCCGCCGGATCGAGCTCCAGCGCGGTGGCAAGTCCGGCAAGGGTATCGGCGCGAGTCAGGAGTCCGGCCTCGACTTCCGCCAGATTGTCGGCGCTCCAGTCGAGGCGGAGGCCCTTGTCGTTGGATGTCGGACGGCCCAGCGGGTAGAGCTTTCGCCCCTGCTCGTCGCAGATCAGATAGCTCGGAATGCGCGGGTAATCCTGCCGCACGGTATCGAAGAGCTGCATCTGGCGATGCCCGGTGTCGTGGGTGTAGGGCGGATACTCGTTCATGTACCGGCGCCCGTCGCGATCCAGCAGGATCCAGGTCATCTTCACTTGGGCGTCGCTGATCTCGCCGGTCTCGTCGCGCCGCGCCATGAAGCCGCCGCCCGGCCGCCAGTCCGGCAAACGCTTGACCCGGATGGCGTAGGGGTAGTCCGGGTCGGCGCTCCTGAAGCCGTAGGCGCCGTGGAAGTGCCACATGTGCCAGAGCTCCGCGCCGACGTCCTGGGCCATGACGATCCCGTCGCCCGTGTTGTGCCGCGCGGCGGCAGGAAGAACCGGCCGGCCCTCCCAGTACTGGTCCTGGCGCTCGGGGCTGCCTTCGAACCCGCCGGAGGCGAGGACGACGCCGCGCCGCGCCGCGATCCGACTCACCCCGTCCGGCCCCTCCACCGTGATGCCGCGGACCTCCGACCCGTCCTCCGAGGTGAGCAGCCGTACCCCCCGCGTGTTCAGCCTGATCTCGACGTTCTCGTTCGCGAGGTTGTCGTCGACGATCTTGAACAGCATCGGCCCGCCCGGCGCGCCGTTGGCCCAGGGATAGACCGCGCGAGCGTCGAAGTTCGGCACCGAGACGACCACCGTCTGGTAGAAGGCGTCGAACCCCGGCAACGGGTAGTTCGCCCCGGTCTTGCCGGTCTCGATGGTGGTCATGAGCTCCGCGTCGTTGACCCGGGCGAGGTCGCGCACATAGGGCTCGAGGTTCGACATCCCCTCGGCCAGCATGCGGACCACCGCGTCCGAGGTCCGCCCGGCGTTGGTGGCCGTCAGGTAGCTGTAGGCGCGTTCGGCATCCATGGCGCAGCGCACCGCGCCGTAGGAGCAGATCGAGATGCCGCCCGGCACGCCGGTCTTCTCGATCAGCAGCACCCGCGCGCCGGCGCGCGCGGCCTCGAGCGCCGAGATCGATCCTGCGAAGCCGTAACCGACGACGACGACATCGAACGTCTCGTCATAGCTGCGCACCGAACGCGGGATACGGTCCATATACGTTCTTTACCGCGAAGGGGTCCGGAAAACGCGCGGCGCCGGGGAAAGGGACGCCGCGATTACACCTGAAACGGAGAGGCCGTCAGGCGTCGGGCTTGCCCGGGTTGAGGTGGCCGCACGCGTCGCAGCGGCGCGAGTCCTCGCTGCCGTAATAGGCGTCGAAGGCGGGCGGCAGATCCTCGACGAGGTCGTGCAGTTGGAACTCGCTCCTGTGGACCAGGGCGTCGCAGTTCTCGCAATACCATTCGAAGGCGTCGCGCAAGCCGTCCGGCCTCTGGCGCTCGATCACCAGCCCGACGGACCCGGCGGGACGTTGCGGCGAGTGACGGACATGCGGCGGCAGCAACAGCACGTCGCCCTCCTTCAGCGCCACGTCGCGCCGCTTTCCGTCCTCGATGATGCGGAGCGTGATGTCGCCCTGGATCTGGTAGAAGAACTCTTCCAGCGGGTCGTCGTGGTAATCGGTCCGCTGGTTGGGTCCGCCGATGACCGTGACCATGAAATCGGCGTCCTGCCAGATCTGCGCGTTGCCGACCGGCGGTTTCAGCAGGTCGCGGTGCTCGTCGATCCATTTCTGCAAGTTGAACGGGGCGATCTGGGCCATGGCGGGTCTCCATCGCGCCGTCGAGGCGCTGTCCGGACAGCGATGCTAGCCGAGGCGCGGGGCGGATACAACGAGCGGCAAGCGGGCCGCCCCCCTCAGGCAAGCGCGGTGCACTCGATCTCGATGTCGAACGGCCATGGCCAGGACCCTACGGCCACGAAGGTTCGCGCCGGCGCCGGATCGTCGAAATACCGCCCGTAGACCTCGTTCACGAGGTCGTAATAACCGCTGTTGGAAACGAAAACGTTGACCTTCACGACTTTGTCGAGGCTCGATCCCGCAGTTTCCAGAATAGCCTTCAGGTTCTCCATCACCAGCTCGGTCTGGGTCGCGATGTCGGCGCTGGACACCTTTCCGGTCGACGGGTCGATCGGCGGCGTGCCGGAGACGAACACGAAGCCGTTCGCCTTGATCGCCGGGCTGAGCGGGACGCCTGCCGCCTTCAACGCCTCCGAAATGCCCGCGATGTGGATCGCTTCCCGTTCCATGGTCTTTCCTCCGTGAACCGAATCAGCTTTTGCGCCGGGCGCCGGCATAGAAGAAGTCGCCCGGAATGGCCTCGATGACCGGATCGATCGAGCGCGCCAGGGCGATCTCGCGTCCCGACCGGTGGTCGGCGAGACGATAGGCGCCGTCCGCATGGCGCGAAAGACGGTAGCAGGCGTACGGGGTATTGCTGCGGTCGCCCGAATAGATCCGGACCTCGTCCACCCCCTCGGTGGAAACCCGTTCGCTCCGATACCAGCGATGCATCAGCTTGAGCTTGCGCGCGAGCGTTCCGATCTTCTCAAGATCCCGCGCGGTAAACCGCGCGAGATCGAAACGGACGAGTTCTGCCGGCGATCGTGTCCCGAGCCGTGGTGTAAGAGCCTGGCGGCCGTCGCGGTATCCGGCGGGTAGGGCCGGTAGGCTCAGGCTGCCACGGCGGGCAGCTTGACGGTTGCATTGTCGCTCACGGGAGCGATCGATTCCAGCGTCATGTATCTGTATCTGGCCCTCTGGACGGCCCATTCGTCGTTCTGCTCGAGCAGGATGGCGCCGATCAGCCGTGTTATGGCGTCCTCGTTGGGGAAGATGCCGACGGTGTTGGTACGCCGCTTGATCTCGCCATGGAGTCGTTCGAGCGGGTTTGTCGAGTGCAGCTTGGGGCGATGCGCGGCCGGGAAGGTCATGTAGGCGAGAATGTCGTGCTCGGCCTCGTCCATGAGAGCGGCGAGCTTCGGCGCCTTGGCCCTGAGCTGGTCGGCGACCTGGCGCCACTGGGCGGAGGCGCTGTCTGCATCCTCCTGGGCGAAGGCGGTGGTGACGAAGGCGGACACGACGCGCCGGCCCTGCTTGCCGGCATGGGCGAGCAGGGTGCGCATGAAGTGGACGCGGCAGCGCTGCCATGTGGCGCCGAGGACGCGCGTTGCAGCCGCCTTCAGGCCCTTGTGGTCATCGGAGACGACCAGCTTGACGCCGCGCAGGCCGCGGCGGGCCAGGGAGCGCAGGAAGGAGGTCCAGAAGGTCTCGGCCTCGGACGCGCCGATCGCCATGCCGAGCACCTCGCGGCGGCCCTGGTCGTTGACCGCCACCGCGATCGTGACCGCGACCGAGACGACGCGCCCGGCCTCGCGCATCTTCACATAGGTCGCGTCCAGCCACAGATACGGCCAGTCGCCCTCCAGCGGGCGGTCGAGGAAGTCGCGGATCTTGCCGTCGATCTCACCGCACAGCCGCGACACCTGGCTCTTCGAGATGCCCGACATGCCCATGGCCTGCACCAGGTCGTCCACCGAGCGGGTCGACACGCCCTTGATGTAGGCCTCCTGGATCACCGCCGTCAGCGCCTTCTCCGCCATGCGACGCGGCTCCAGGAAGCCCGGGAAGTAGCTCCCCTTGCGCAGCTTCGGGATCTTCAGCTCCACCGTGCCCGCGCGCGTCTCCCAGACCCGGTCCCGGTAGCCGTTGCGATGGGTGAGCCGGTCCGGCGAACGCTCGCCGTGTGCGGCTCCCGCAAGGCCCTCCACCTCAAGCGCCATCAAACGCTCGGCCGTGAACCCGATCATCTCGCGAAGCAGATCGGCGTCCGAACTCTTCTCCAAAAGCGCCTGCAGGGTCATCATGTCCTTGGTGGTCATCGTGGTGAGGTGGCGTCGCAAAATCGGACAGGTCGTCAAGGTGTATTCCGCCGTGTGACGGAGGAATGCGGATGAGCAAGCGACGCAGGTTTTCGGGGGAGCTGAAGGCGAAGATAGCCTTGGAGGCGCTACGGGGTGATCGGACGCTTCAGGAGATTGCCTCGAAGCACCAGGTGCATCCGAACCAGGTGGGTGTGTGGAAGCGCCAGGCGATGGAGGGTCTGGGGGAGGTCTTTTCCGGTGGAGGTGAGCGCCGGGCGCGGGATCACGAGAGCGAGGTCCGGGCTCTTCACGCCAAGATCGGGGAGTTGATCGTAGAGCGTGATTTTTTGTCACGCGGGTCCGGTCGCTGAGCCGGTCCGGGAGACGGGCGATGGTTGTGCGGGGCCACCCGTCGTTGAGCCTGACCCGGCAATGCCGTCTGCTGTCGATCGGGCGCTCGTCGCTCTATGACCGGCCGAAGGGGGAGAGCGCGGAGACGCTGGCTCTGATGCGCCGGATCGACGCGCTGTTCCTCAAGTATCCGTTCTACGGCGCCCGCCAGATGGTTCGGCATCTGCGCCGCGAGGGGGTGCGGATCGGGCGGCGGCGGGCCGCTCGCCTGATGCGCCTGCTTGGTCTTCAGGCGGTCTATCGGGCGCCGCGGACCAGTGCGCCGCACCTCGGGCACCGGGTTTATCCATATCTGCTGCGGGGTCTGGCGATCGAGCGGCCGAACCATGTGTGGTGCGCCGACATCACCTACATCCCGGTGCGGCGCGGCTTCCTCTACCTGGTGGCGATCATGGACTGGGCGAGCCGCTGCGTCCTGGCCTGGCGGCTGTCGAACACGCTGGACGCGGGGTTCTGTGTCGAGGCTCTCGACGAAGCCCTGGCGCGCCATGGCACCCCGCAGATCTTCAACACCGACCAGGGCAGCCAGTTCACCGGCTTCGCCTTCACCGCGCGCCTGCGGGAGGCCGGTATCCGCATCTCGATGGACGGCCGCGGCCGGTGCATGGACAACATCTTCATCGAGCGGCTGTGGCGCTCGCTCAAATACGAGGCGGTCTACCTGCACGAGATCGCCGACGGCTTCGCAGCCCGGCGCGTCATCGGCCAGTGGATCGGCTTCTACAACACCGAGAGACCGCACTCGGCACTCGGCGGGCGGACGCCGGCCGAGGCCTACCGGGGCGACACGCCTGTGGATATGATGGACAAGCCGCTTCGCGCCTTGACCACATACCCACAGGCGCAACAGCAGCAGCAGAAAGATCGATCCAAGAGGATTCTGGCGGCACAAACTTCAACCGGAATACACCTTGAAAACGCCGTCAGCCTGTCCGACAAACCGACGCCACCTCACACCACGCCTGGGGGCACGACCCCAGTAGGAAAGTCCGAACCTTTCGCGGATTGACAGGGCGGCGTGAAATACCTCCGTGGTAACTGCCTGAATCGGAAACCGCTCAATCGGCTCCAGGAAGCGCACGGCATCCTCGTGGGTCAGGCGGGCCGGGCGGCCGGGGCGGGTTGCCTGGTGGTAGAACTCCTGCAGAACCTGCACCGACACGCCGAGATCGGCTTCGGTGAGGAGGGAGCGTGCGCGGCCGCGCTTTACCGCGTCTTCCGGCAAAGCGCTCACGGCATAGAGCAAGACGTTGGTGTCAACGAGAATCATTCCGGTCGTACAATGCGTCTCGCGGAAGGTTGTCAGCCATGTTCAACCCCACACCCCGCGCGTCGAAATCCGCCAGCACCTCGTTGAGTAACCGGTTTCTCCGATCTTGCACCGTCTCGACGGGCGGCAGATTCGGCGCTCCTACCTTGTTCCCCGGGTCGACAAGGGTATTCAGGTAGTTCCGCACCAGTGCCGATACCGAGGTCTCCAACTCAGCAGCCCGGATTCTCGCGAGCCGATGGGTTTCATCGTCAACGGATACGGTGATGTTCTTCAATATCACAGACTCACAGTTTTTGTATTACACAGAATAGGAGCTTCCGTGCGAACACGCAACAATTTGAGAAATGTGCGCTGTGGTGATTTTTGGCTGTCGCCGGTTCGATTTTGGCGGTTGAATATCGTCCGGCCCGCTTCCCCACCGGGCAGGATACGGGCTTCCGGGGCCTGACAAATACGATTACCGGAAGATTGTCTGGCGTGCGGGCGTGGCTTCCCCTCTGCCGTCGGGCGGCGGGATCGGGCAGGATTGTCGGGAGGCAGACGAGCGGTCAGCCGGTGTCGAGATACGGCACGGCGCCGACCAGGGAGCGCATGCGCTCGGGGCGGCCGGCGCGGGCCTGGGCGAGAGCCATCGCCATCATCACCGCCAGGGCGAGGCCGAGGCGGGTCTTCATCTTGGCGCGGCCTCGGATGTAGTGGGTCTCGAAGTTGAAGCTGTTGTCGAGGCGGCTGTTGATCCGCTCCATGGCCGAGCGGCGGTTGTAGCCGCGCCGCCATGACGGACTGCCCCAGGGCGTGGGGGTGAAGATGCGCCGGTCGTGGCTGTCGAGGTCGATGCGCAGGATGCGGCCATAGTCTCCGGGCTTGACCCCGCCGGCCCGGTGGCAGGCCCGGCTGCCGGCGCAGGCGAAGCCGAAGGCGGCTGCCGGGCAGCGGTATTTGAGCGTGCCGCAGCGGCCCCGATCAGCCTCGAACCCCTGAAACGCCATAGCGCGGACCTCGCCGGTCCCGGGACAGACGCAGGACACCCGGCCGCGCTCGTCGTGAACGATGACATCGGCGCGGTCGGGGAACAGCGGCCGCGTGATCGGCTGCGCCGGATCGTATCTCGGCTCCTGCTTCTCCACCCGCCACATCAGCCGTGTATCGATCAGCGGGCGGGCGGTCCACCGGTCCCACAGCCGCGCCTTCAGGCGGGCATCGTCGAGACCGCGGTCGGCGCTGAAGTCGGCGCAGCGCCCGGCGATCTCCGGCGCCCTTGCGAACAGCTCCTCCAGCATCCCGGACAGCACCTTGGGTTCCGAGGCCGAAGCGCGCGTCACCTCGAAGGCCACCGGAACCTCGTAATCGGTGTCGGCGATCAGGTGCAGCCCGTAGCCGAACCACGACTTCACCTTCTTCCACACCGCGCCGGTCCTGGCGTCCACCCCGCCCGTCTCGTGCTTGCCCCAGTCGGCGTCGGGGTCCGAGGTCTTGTCCTCGTCCTTGCCGACCCGGCCCGTCGAGTGGCTCGCGATCGCCTTGCCGTCGTAGCCGAGATGACGCCCGAAGTCCGGCAACGCGGCGAACAGCGCGGCGCGCAGGCTCTCGATCATGGCGGACACCAGCCCCTGCTCGTCCTCAAGCTGCACAACACGCCCCAGAAACCGCGAGAAGTTCCAGTGGCTCGGCGCCGTCGAACGAACCCGCGCCGGGCGCGTTACCGCATGCCCGTCGTGAAGCACCGTCACCGGCCCGCTCTGATACGGCAGAGGGTCGAACCCGCAGATCTCCAGCAACGCCGGGTTGCGCCCCAGCTCCCGCAACAGCGACTGCATCGAGGCGTGTTGCAACACCACCCCCGCGATCAGCGCCCGCCACATCGCCCGCACCGGGTAGTCGTTACGGCCCCGACCGCGACACACTTCAAGCGCCGTCACGATCTCCTCGTCGGGAAGCACCGCCAGAACCAGGCGCAGCCGTTCAAGGTCCGGCAGGACTTCGACATCGCGCCACGAAAAGGGTAGCTTCGCCGCCGTCGCCATCGCTGTTCTCCCGACCAGGGGTGGTGGTGGAACAAGGGCCCCAGGGCCCGATGGCGACACCTTCTATCTCATGCGCACGATCAGGGCGCGCGAGGCCGCCGCAGGAAAACCTCGCTGCCAAGACGCCGCGACCAGCGGCGTGGGGTGAAAATCGCCAAAACGACCGCCGCAGCGAAACTGAAACCCCGGATATCAACGACCACCACGGGGTATCAAAAATCTCGCACCTCCGTGAACGCCTTGTAAATCAACCCGTCCCCGACAGCGCAAACGCCTCATTTCAGCCGCTTCTCTTGTCCTGTATCCAAATCGACAAGACCCCGGCGGTTCGAACCGCCGGGGTCTTGCTTTCGCGGGCAAACCGCAAGGTTTGCGGTCCGGAAACTGGCTCCCCGGGCCGGACTCGAACCAGCGACATGGTGGTTAACAGCCACCCGCTCTACCAACTGAGCTACCGGGGAATCGCACCCATCGGGTGCAGGGCCGCTATATAGCAATCGGCAAGCGGATTGTCAGCCTCGGCATCGCGCGGCACGGCCTACTCGGCAGCCTCGGCGAATCGGTCCCGGTAATGCGCGGTCAGCCTGGCGGAGGCGTGGTAGATCGGCGCGTGGCCGCGGATCAGGATCTGCGCGCTTCGCATATAGGACGCGCTGGAGATCGCTATTTCATCGCCTTCGCTCGCGCCCTGGATCGTGGCCCTGAGCACGCCGGCCGGATTGCCGATCCCGACCTCGCGCTCCGCCGGTTCCGGGCCGAGCGATTCGAGCCCTGCGGCGACGTCGTGCGCGACCGTGCCCGGAATCAGGGAGGCGGCCGCGAGGCACGATCCGCCGGTGACCGCCATCGACCGGTGGCAGGTCTGCGGCGTGAAATAACGCGCCCGGACATGCGCGCCGCGTTCCGCCTCCGCAGCCGTCGGCGGCGCGACCAGGCACATTTTCGGCACGGTTTCGCTCACCGCCAGCTCTTCCGCCGTCATCCTGCGGCCGTCGCGCTCCAGCCCCATGGCGAGGCCCGCCGCGACCCAGAGCGGCTGCATCCGCGCCCTGAGGTCGGGGTCCTGCTCCAGATCCTCCGGGGACTCGTCGGCCCGGCAGCCGAGATCCCCGGCGCGCACGATCGCCATCGGCATCGCGAAGTCGAGGCAGGAGACCTCGACGCCGAGGATCGTGTCGCGCCGCGCGCCGGTCGGAAACAGCTTGCCGGTCTTGGAGCCGACCGGATCGACCAGGGAGAGCGCGACGCCGGGCCAGCGCCCCATCACGCCGGGCATCTCCGTGTCCGGAACGAGCGGGGCGCCGGGCGCCGGCATCTCGATTACGGCGTCGGCGGCAATGCCCGTGTTCGTGTTGTAGATGCGCAGCGCGTTGCGGCCCGGCCGGGGCGTGGCCAGACCGGCCTCGAATGCCACCAGGGGGAGGGAGGCCGACATGTTGCCGCAGTTGACGCTCCAGTCGATCGCGGCCTTGCCGGCGGCGAGCTGGGCAAGCGTGCTTTCCAGATCGAATCCGGGACGATCCGAGCGGTCGAGGAGGAATACCTTGTTGCTGGTCGTGATGCCGCGTCCGAGTCCCGTGATCTGGCGATTGCCGGGTTCTTCGCCCGAAAGGGGCACGCCCATGACGTTGCGGATGACCTCTTCGCGAAGCTGCGTCGAGGGCGGCAGGTGCGCCGCCATAAGCACGATGCCGGTCGAGGTGCCGCCGCGCGCGTGCCAGACGGGAATCTCCAGCGTTCCGCCGACGAAGCGCGGCACGAATCCGTCGATGGCGGGTCGTGGCAGGGTCATTCCGGAAGCCTCGGGTGCGTGGCCGGACAGGCGCGCATATTAGTCCAAACATCGGGCGGAGCGAATCGGCCGTCGTCGGACGAACCGGGCGCGGGTCGCGCGTCGATTGACATCCCCCGCCGCGGGGCGGAGGATTTCGGAAGGACCTATCGGAGGAAAAACCGTGCAGACACCGAACACCGACGCCCATGCGGGCATCGACGAGCTTGCATCCCGCTATGTCGACGTCGACTCCCTGGAATGGCAGCAATCGCCGTTCGAAGGCGTTTCCGCCAAGATCCTCTTGCAGGACGAGAACGGCGGAGTCCGGACCATGCTGGTTAAGATGGAGCCGGGCGCCACGATTCCCGATCACGAGCATACCGGGCTCGAACAGAGCTACATCCTCGAGGGCACGCTGGAGGACCATGACGGCGTCTGCGGACCCGGCCAGTATGTCTGGCGGCCGCCGGGTAACCGCCACGTCGCGACCTCGCCGAACGGCGCGCTTATGCTGGTGATGTTCGAGACTCCCAACGTCTATTACGACGGCCCGGCCAAGGGCGGGACGATGGAAGAACTGATGGCAAAGGGGGTGCCGGTCGAAGCCTGACCGCCTTTCCGCCGACGAGGAGTCCACCGCCAGGGGAGAATGTATCGATGGCCGCCTATCTGATCGCGGAGACGCGCAACGTCAGGGACCCGGAACTGATGAAGGAATATGTCGAGCTCGCGGTCGCGGATACCGAGGCCGCGGGCGGCAAGGTGGTGGCGATGGGGCCTGGCGGGAGGCTGGAAGGCGACTGGGAGCCCGAACGGCTGGTCGTCGTCGAGTTCGAGTCCATGGCCGCGCTCAAGGCCTGGTACGAGGCGCCGTCGTACCAGAAGCTGATCCTCATGCGGCAAGAGGCCTCCGACAGCAAGCTGGTGATCGTCGGCGAATGACCCGGGGCTGGTCGGTCGGGGCTGTCCGCATCGACCGGGTGGTGGAGTTCGAGCAACCGCTGCTTCCGCCGGCGACCCTGCTGCCGACGGTGACGGATGAGGTTCTCTCGCGCCACCGGAGCTGGCTCGAACCCGCGCTCCTGGACCCGGAAACCGGGCTCCTGACGATCTCCTTCCATACCTTCGTGATCCGGACGCCGGAAACCCTGATCGTCGTCGATACGTGCAGCGGCAACGACCGCGAACGGCCCGGGAAACCGCGCTACCACCGGAAGAGCTGGCCCTATCTGGAAAACCTCGCCCGGGCGGGCGTCCGGCCGGAAGCGGTCGACTATGTGCTCTGCACCCACCTCCACGTCGACCACGTAGGATGGAACACGCGGCTGCTCGACGGTCGCTGGGTCCCCACCTTTCCCAATGCGCGGTACCTGTTCGACCGCGAGGAATGGGAATTCTGGCAGGCGGAATACCGGACCGAAGGCTTCACGGACGACCCGTTTTACGAGGATTGCATCCTGCCGGTGATCGCCGCCGGCCAGGCGGATTTCGTCTCCGGAGACCACGAGATCGACCGGTGGGTCCGTCTGGAGCCGTCGCGCGGTCACACGCCGGGCCATGTCTGCGTGCGGATCCGGGACGCCGGCTCCGAAGCGGTGATGACGGGCGACATGATGCACCACCCGCTGCAATGCGCCGAGCCCGCGCTCAGCAGCTGCTTCTGCGTCGATCCGGAGCAGTCGCATCTCACGCGCCGGATCTTCCTCGAACGCCACGCCGACGGCGGGACCCTCGTCCTGCCGGCCCATTTCCCGTCGCCGACAGGAGGCAGGGTGAAGAGCGCGGGCGAAACGTTCCGGTTTTCCTTCGACCGGGACGGTTGATCGCGGGCATCGGGCGGGCGATTCGGCCTATAGTCGGGTGCGCGATGGAGGACTTATGGCCCGCCCCGTGAAGCTTGGGTGCCCCGCGCTTCGACGGGTGCACGCCTGCGCAATCCTGGCGGTTGCCCTGGCGCTTTCCGGTTGCGGCGGGATCGCCGCCGTGGGCTCGACCGTTGCGTCGGGCGCGGAGGCCGTCGGCACCGTCGTCAAGGACGCTATCAGGGAAGAGGACAAGGAAAAGAAAACGCCGGAGGACAAGCCGGCCGAACCGAAATAGCTGACCTCGGTTTCCACGCGGCTCCCGCCGGTTCTGTTGCTTCACCCGTGCCCCGGTCTATTCTTTCAACCGACATTGTTCTTCGGGAGGTCGGGAATGTCCGATCGCGCCCCACAACCCGGCAATCCGTACGACGACGGGCTCGACAGGAACGGGGCCAATTTCGCGGCGTTGACACCGCTCAGCTTTCTCAAGCGGACGGCCGCGGTCTATCCCGACCGCGCCTCCGTGGCCTACGGCGAGCGGCGTTTCACGTGGCGCGAGACCGAACGCCGCTGCCGGGCGCTGGCCTCCGCTCTGTCGGCGCGGGGAATCGGGAAGGGCGATACCGTCGCGGTTTTCGCGCCGAACGTGCCCGCGATATTCGAAGCCCATTTCGGGGTCCCGATGACCGGCGCGGTGCTCAATACGATCAACGTCCGGCTCGACGCCGAAACCGTCGCCTTCATTCTCGGCCACGGCGAGGCGAAGGTCCTGCTGACCGACCGGGAGTTCTCGCCGGTCGTCTCCGATGCGCTGAGCCGTATGGACCGGAGGCCCTATGTGATCGATATCGACGATCCCACGGCCGACGGCGGCGAGCTGATCGGCGACATCGAGTACGAGGACTTCGTCGCCTCCGGCGATCCCGGGTTCGAGTGGCAACCGCCGGAAGACGAGTGGGACGCCATCGCGCTCAACTACACCTCGGGCACGACCGGCAATCCGAAGGGCGTCGTCTATCACCACCGCGGCGCCTATCTCAACGCTCTCGGCAACCTGATGGCGCAGGCGATCCTGCCGCACCCAGTCTATCTCTGGACCCTGCCGATGTTTCACTGCAACGGCTGGTGCTTTCCCTGGACGATCACGGCGCTGGCCGGCACGCATGTCTGCCTGCGCCGGGTCGAGGCCGGGCCCATCTACCGGGCGATCGCCGACGACGGGGTGACCCATTTCTGTGGCGCGCCGGTCGTTCTCAACATGCTGGCCAACGCGCCGGAAAGCGAAAAGCGCCCGCTTCCCCGCCGGGTGGAAGCGATGACCGCCGGCGCGCCGCCGCCCGCGGCGGTCATCGAAGCGATGGAAACGGCGGGCTTCCGGATCACCCACGTCTACGGCCTGACCGAGACCTACGGGCCGGACGTGGTATGCGCCTGGCACGAGGAGTGGGACGCCCTGGCGTCGGCGGAACAGGCCGGCCTCAAGGCGCGGCAGGGGGTCGCCTACCCGGTCCAGGAGGACATCATGGTGGCCGATGCCGATACCCTCGAGCCGGTGCCGAGGGACGGCGAGACGCTGGGCGAGGTCTTCCACCGCGGCAACATCGTCATGAAGGGCTATCTCAAGAACCCGCAGGCGACGGAAGAGGCGTTCGCCGGCGGCTGGTTTCATTCGGGCGACCTCGGGGTGTGGCACGAGGACGGCTATGTGGAGCTCAAGGACCGCTCGAAGGACATCATCATCTCGGGGGGCGAGAACATATCGAGCATCGAGGTCGAGGAGGTGCTCTACCGCCACCCCGCCGTGCTCGAAGCCGCGGTCACCGCGCGCCCCGACGAGAAATGGGGGGAGACGCCCTGCGCCTTCGTCACCCTGAAGGAGGGCGAGAGCGCGACCGAGGCGGACATCGTCGCCTTCTGCCGCGACAATCTCGCCCATTTCAAGGCCCCGAAGACGGTCGTGTTCTGCGACCTGCCCAAGACCTCCACCGGCAAGGTCCAGAAATTCGTGCTGCGGGAACGGGCCCGCGCGCTCGGCGAAGCCTGAGGAACGGTCGTGATCGAACGCGAATACCCGCTCCCGCTGCCACGCTCGCGGGACGAGATCGAGGCGATCCAGCGCGAACGTCTGCCGATCGCGGTCGAACGCGCCAGACTCTCGCGCTTCTTCGCCGGGCGTCTCGACCATATCGACACGGCCCGGCTTCACGATCCCGAGGAGTGGCGCAAGATTCCGATTCTCACCAAGGACGAGTTGCGCAAACTCCCCGCCGAGACTTTCCATGAGGATTTCTGCATCGCCGGGCGCGATGCGGTGGTCGAATACTGGCGTTCGGGCGGCGTGACCGGAAAGCCACTGTTCTACCCCCGATCGGCGGCCGACATGCGCTACGGCATGGAAGGGTTCCGGCGCCTCCAGACCGCGGCCGGCTGCGGACCGGGCGACCTCGTCCATGTCTGCTTCCCGCTCGGCATCCATCCGGTGGGCCTCGCCTACGCCCGCGCCGCGCAGCAGCTCGGCGCCGGCGTGGTGACCTGCGGGTCGGGCAACAACACGCCCACCGCGCTCCAGCTCGAGCTGATCCGCACCCTGCGCCCGACCGTGATCGCCAGCATGGCGAGCTATGCGCTGCAGCTCGCCCAGCACGCTGAACGTCTCGGCATCGACCTAGCGGCCGGTTCGGTGAAGAAGATTCTCACAGCCGCCGAACCGGTTTCGCCGGGCAAGCGCGAACGGCTGGAGCGCCTTTGGGGCGCCGAGCTCTACGACCAGTTCGGCATCACCGAGGGTTCGGCGATGGCGAGCGAGAGCGAGCGCCACGACGGCATGCATATCTGGACCGACCAGTATTTCGTCGAGGTCGTCGACGCCGACAGCAAGCGCCCGGTGCCCGAGGGCGAGATGGGGCTGCTCGTGGTCACGCCGCTCTGGAACAACACGATGACGCCGTTCCTGCGCTGGGAGACCGGCGATTACGTCCGCTTCGTGGATCGCGGCGAGACCGACGGTCCGTTCGGCGTCTTCCCGATGATCCGCCACGCCGCCCGAACGGCGGGGTTCTTCAAGGTGCGCGGCATCAACATCAACCAAGCCGATATCGAGGATTTCCTATACCGCGTGCCCGCCATCGCCGACTTCAAGATCGAGGCGGTCGAGACCGAGGCCCTGGACACGCTCAGGATCTCCATCGAGGTCGCGGGCGGCGCCGACGCGGACGCCACCGGCGAAGCGCTCGTGGAATCGGTGCGGGAAACCTTCGAACTCACGCCGGAGGTCGAGGCGATCGAGCCCGGAACGCTCGAACGGGAATTCGCCGGCGCGGTGAAACAGAACCGGTTTATGGACCGGCGCGGAACGCCGGACTGATCGCCCGCGCGGTCAGATCAGCTCGCGCCGGTAATACTTGGCGAATTTCATCAGCGGCTCGTCGCTCATGCGGAAGATCACCGCGTCCTCGTCGATCGAGTGCGCCACGCTCTGCCAGATCGGCCCCGCGAACGTGTCGCCGCGCTCCCAGGAGACCGGCTGACCGTCGATGGTCGTCGTGCCGCGGCCCTGCATGACGCAATAGATCGCGTTGGTCGTCGAGCGCACGGGACGGGTCTCGTCGCCGGACTCGAAACGGTGCACGTCGAGCGCCATCGTGGGCATGTCCGGGGCATCGAGGCGGATACGCGTGCCTTCGACGCCTTCGGGATCGGGTTCGGCCTCGTCGAGCGCCTTCTGCAACCCGTCCCAGGAGAAGCGGAGGGGCGAATCCTCGGTCACCAGCTCGACTTCCTCGAAACCGTCGGGATGGTCCTCGACGAACATCGGCTCCAGCAGGTGCACCAGCGGAACGTCCAGCCCGTCGAACCAGTAGGCCGGCTGGTCCCCGTCGTGTCCGTGGCCGTGCCATTGCCAGCCGGGCGTGAGGACGATGTCGCCGGTCTCCATCGGGGTCTTCACCCCGTCGACGGTCGAATAGGCGCCCTCGGCGTCGATGATGACGCGGAGCGCGTGCGGCGCGTGGCGGTGCGACCGCGCCTTCTCGCCCGGAAGGATCATCTGGTAGGCAGAGACCAGCGTGCGCGTGGTCGCGATGCCGCCTGGATCGGCCGGGTTGCGCATCACGAGATTGCGGCGCTCGGCGAGCTCGGTGTTGATCAGCCGCCCGGCGGCGTCCAGCGCGGGCTTGGCGACCGCGTAGCGCCAGTGCTGCGGCCGGAATTCGGTGTCGGGCTCGTGCCGAAGAATGGGCTCCTCGCGGTTGATCCAACCGGCGGTCATCTCCGCGCCGCCCAGTTCGGCGTAGAGTTCCTCGAGCGATCCTACCCCGGCAATGCGTCGTTCGGCGGTCATGGCATGGGCTCCGTCGGGTGGTGGCGACGGTCCGACTATAGAACGAGGAGAGAGCAATGCGAACCGGCGGGCGCTGGAGGCCCGGAGCGGATTCGAACCGCTGTGAACGGATTTGCAGTCCGCTGGATAGCCACTCTCCCACCGGGCCGGAGCGAGCGCCGCTCCTTTTACGCCATTCCGCGCGAGAGGGGAACGGGCGGCCGGACGAGGCGTCGGGCGTTGTGTCGATGGCGCGGAATTTGTATAGGACGAGGGGGGCGCGAGGGGTCCGAGGAGGCAGGATGGCGCAGTTTGCCGTGCAGCGGCGTTCCATGGTCGACAGCCAGCTGCGCACCAACCGGGTGATCGACGAAGCCCTTATCGCGGCGTTGCTGGAAATTCCGCGGGAGCGTTTCGTTCCCGACCGTCTGGCGTCCGTCGCCTATGTCGACCGGGACTTGCCGCTCGAAGGCGGGCGGTTCGTGATGGAGCCGATGGTCTTCGCCCGTCTCGTGCAGCTTCTCGCCGTTTCGTCCGGCGACATCGTTCTCGATATCGGCTGCGGCACCGGCTATTCGAGCGCCGTCCTTTCCCGGCTTTGCTCGACGGTCGTGGCGCTCGAATGCGATTCCGCACTGGCGGAAACGGCACGGCTCAACCTGGCGGCATCGGACATAGACAATGTGATTGTCGTCGACGGACCCTTGGGGGAAGGGTATCCTGACCAGGCGCCCTACAACGCGATCCTTCTGGGTGGAGCGGTGCCTGAAATAGGAGCGGCGCTGACCGATCAACTGGCGGACGGCGGCCGGGTGGCTGCCGTCGTCGCCGACGGTCCGGGTCCGGGCCGCGCGACATGCGCGACGCGCACGGGCACGAGAACCTCCAGCCGCGTTGCTTTCGATGCCAGTACGCTGCCTCTCCCCGGGTTCGGAAAAGCGGAACGGTTCGTACTATGACCCCGACTGTATACAGGGCCGCGCTGGCGGGTGCGCTCGCCATGGCCATCGGTGCGGCGGCCTCGCCCGCGAACGCGCTGACGATCGAGGAGGCGCTGGCCCAGGCCTACCGGAACAGCCCGCAGCTTGCCGCCGAGCGCGCGCGCGTGAGAGGGCGCGACGAACTGATCAGCCAGGCACTCGCCAACTGGCGGCCCAGGGTGGTCGTGGAGGGAAGCGCAAGCGGCAGAAGTACCCATTACAACCGGACCATGCCGTCGAACACCAAGGGCAACAGGGAAAGAGACGAGTCGCACCCCCTCCAGGCCGGGCTGACGGTAACCCAGAACCTCTATCGCGGGGGCCGCAACGACGCCCAGACGCGCCGCGCCGAGGAAGAGATCCTTGCCGACCGCGCGCGGCTTTCCTCGGTGGAGCAGGATGTGCTGCTCGCCGCGCTCATCACCTACGTCGATGTCGTCCGCGACACCGCGGTGGTGGAGCTCAACGTGAACAACGAACGGGTGCTTACGCGGCAGCTCGAAGCGACCAGCGACCGGTTCCGGGTGGGAGAGGTCACGCGCACCGATGTCGCACTCGCCCGCTCACGGCTTTCCCGCGCCACAGCGGATCTGATCCGCGCGCGCGGCAGCCTGACGGACTCGCGCGCGAACTTCGCGAACATCGTGGGCGTGCCCGCCGACGGGCTGGAGGAGGTAGAGCCCCTCGCGGGTCTGCCGCCAACCGAGGACGACGCCGTGGCCCAGGCGCGCTCGGACAGCTTCGCCGTCGTCCAGGCGCGCCATGGAGAACGTGCCGCCCGGCAACGGGTCATCGAGGTCAGCGGCGAACTTCTGCCCACGGTAAGCGTATCCGGCGGGATCAGCCGCGCCCTCGACCTCAGCGATTCCAACACCGAAACCGACAGGATGGAATTGACCGGACGGGTGACCGTGCCGCTCTACCAGTCCGGCGCCGCTTCGTCGCGCGTCCGCGCGGCGAAGCACGCGGTCGCACAGCGGCGAAACGAATATCTCCAGGCCATTCGCGCCGCGGTCGCGACCGCGACGAAGCGGTGGGAGGACTACAAGACCGCCGAAGCCGGGATCGCGGCCTTCACCGATGCCGTGCGGGCGGCCCGGATCGCACTCGAGGGCGTCGAGCAGGAGGCCCTGGTCGGGTCCCGTACCGTGCTGGACGTGCTGGATACCGAGCAGGAGCTTCTCGATGCCCGGGTGAGCCTGGTGCGGGCGCGTCGCGACCTGGTCGTCGCGACCTACGCGCTGCGGTCGGCGGTGGCGAACCTCACAGCCGGGAGCCTCGAGCTCGAAGTCGAGCTCTACGACCCGCGCGAGAACTATCGCAAGACACGCGAACGCTGGTACGGCACCGACATCGGAGAGTGATCCGACGGCCGCCGAAGCGTCAGGGCAGAAACAGGACATGAACGAACGCACCCCACGAGGAGAACCTTCGACGGAAGAAATCCTCGAATCGATCCGTCAGGCGGTAGCCGAAGGCGCTACCGCCGACGAAGGCGAAGGGGAAATACTGGAACTGACCCAGGAGATCAGGGAGGACGGGACGGTGGTCGACACGGAAACGGGAGAGACCCTCGCCGGAGCCTCCGCGGGCGGGCGCAAGCCGGGGCTGGTCGGCGAGAACGCCGAGACCGCCTCCGCGGCGGCGTTCGCGGCGCTGGCGGAGAACGTGGCCGAGCTCAAGGCGTTACACGAGGATCGCGGCGGCAAGACCATCGAGGAGGCCGCGAAGGAAATCATGCGGCCGATGATCAAGGATTGGCTGGACGCAAACCTGCCCGACATCGTCGAGCGCCTCATCCAGCGCGAGATCGAGCGCGTCTCCCGCCTGGGAGAAACTTCCGCCGGCCGCTGAGCCGACACGTATTTCGTAATCCCACCTGGATACCGATGGACAAGACCTATCGGCCTGCCGAAGTCGAGGACCGTATCTACGCGCGATGGGAATCGGCGGGCGCGTTCGCCTGCGGACGCGCCGGCGATCCGGACCGGAGCGGCGCCCCTTATTCGATCGTCATTCCGCCGCCCAACGTTACGGGCAGCCTCCACATGGGGCATGCGCTGAACAATACGCTGCAGGACATCCTGATCCGCTGCGCCCGGATGAAGGGCCGGGACGCGCTCTGGCAGCCGGGGACCGACCACGCGGGAATCGCGACGCAGATGGTGGTCGAGCGCCAGCTGGAGGCCGAAGGAAAGACCCGCCACGACCTCGGACGCGAGGCGTTCATCGAGCGCGTCTGGGACTGGAAGGCGGAATCGGGCGGCACGATCACCGGCCAGTTGCGCCGGCTCGGCGCGTCCTGCGACTGGAGTCGCGAGCGCTTCACCATGGACGAGGGCCTGTCGCGGGCCGTCCGCACGGTTTTCGTCAGGCTCTACAAGGACGGCCTGATTTACCGCGACAAGCGCCTCGTCAACTGGGATCCCAAGCTTCACACGGCGATCTCCGACCTCGAAGTCGAACAACGCGAGGTCAAGGGCAAGCTCTGGTACATCGCCTACCCCGTGGAAGGAGGGGAAGGGCGAACGATCACCGTCGCCACGACCCGTCCGGAGACGATGCTCGGCGACACCGCGGTTGCGGTCCATCCTGATGACGAGCGCTACAAGGATCTCGTCGGCGGGTTTGCGATCCTGCCCATCGTGGGTCGCCGTCTCCCCATCGTCGCGGACGAGTACTCCGATCCCGAGAAGGGTTCCGGCGCGGTCAAGATCACGCCGGCGCACGACTTCAACGATTTCGAGGTCGGCCGGCGCCACGGACTCGAAATGGTGTCGATCTTCGACGAGGACGCAAACCTGAACGACAACGTGCCCGCCCATCTCCGGGGCCTGACCCGCGAGGCGGCCCGCGAGAAGGTTCTCCAGGAGCTCGAAGCGGCGGGGTCGATCCAGTCGGTCGAAGACAACCCGATGACGATCCCGCACGGCGACCGCTCCGGCGTGATCATCGAGCCGATGCTCACCGACCAGTGGTTCGTCGACGCCGAAACTCTCGCCGGACCCGCGATCGAGGCGGTGGAGAGCGGGCGCATACGCTTCGTTCCGAAGCACTGGGAGCACACCTATTTCGAGTGGATGAAGAACATCCAGCCCTGGTGCATCTCGCGCCAGATCTGGTGGGGCCACCGGATCCCGGCCTGGTTCGGACCGGACGGCACCTATTTCGTCGAGATGACGGAAGAGGAAGCCCGCGCGGAAGCCCGGAAGCATTACGGCGAGGACATCGAGCTGTCCCAGGATACCGACGTACTCGATACATGGTTCTCCTCCGCGCTGTGGCCGTTCTCGACTCTCGGCTGGCCGGAGGAGACCGCCGAGCTCGAACGCTACTACCCGACCAGCGTACTGGTCACCGGGTTCGACATCATCTTCTTCTGGGTCGCGCGGATGGCGATGATGGGGCTCCGCTTCCGGGACGAGATTCCGTTCGAGACCGTCTACATCCACGCGCTCGTCCGCGACGCGCGCGGCCAGAAGATGTCGAAGAGCAAGGGCAACGTCCTCGATCCTCTGGAGCTGATCCAGGACTACGGCGCCGATGCGCTGCGCTTCACGCTTACCGCACTTGCCGCCCAGGGGCGCGACATAAAGCTCTCGACCGGCCGGATCGCGGGCTACCGCAACTTCGTCACCAAGATCTGGAACGCCGCCCGCTACGCGCGGATGAACGGATGCACCGCGTCCGAGGAGTTCGATCCCACGGCGGCGATGTTCACCGTCAACCAGTGGATCGTCGGCGAGATCGTGATCACGGCTCGGGAAACGGCGGATGCGATCTCGGCCTATCGTTTCAACGATGCTGCGCAGGCGCTATACCGATTCACTTGGAACACATTCTGCGACTGGTATATCGAGTTTACCAAGCCGATCTTCGATACCGGAAGCGAGGCCGGGCAAACTGAGACCCGCGCCACCATAGCGTGGACGCTCGACACTCTGCTCCATCTCCTGCACCCCATCATGCCCTTCGTGACGGAAGAGCTTTGGGAGGTGACGGCGCCCGGGGACGCGCCGCGCGGACACATGCTAATCGACGGGCACTGGCCGGAGCTTCCCGCCTCGCTGGTGAGGGTGGACGCCAAGGCCGAGATGGACTGGGTAGTGCGCGTGGTTTCCATGATCCGCGCCGTCCGCGCCGAGATCAACGTGCCGTCCGGCGCCGCCCTCGGACTGATCGTCCGCGGCGCTGACACCAAAACTCAGGCGCGGATCGATCTTCACTACGGTCTACTCCGACGCTTGGCTCGCCTCGAGGCCATCATGGCGATCGACGACAGGCCGCTTCCCAAGGGTGCGGTACAGTTGATCATCGACCAGACGACATTCGCGCTGCTCGTCGGAGAGGTAATCGACATCGCGGCGGAAAAGTCGCGCTTGGAGAAGGAGCTTGGTAAGCTCGCCGGGGAAATCGGCAAGATCGACGCCAAGCTCGGCAACGCGAATTTCGTCGCGCGCGCGCCCGAGGAGGTGGTGGAGGAACAGCGCGAGCGCCTCGTCGAGCTGCACCGGTCCAGGGACCGCCTCGCCGAAGCCATAGACCGGCTGGCGGCAGCCTAGCCACCCGAACCGGCCCCGGCTATGGTGCGGCCCGTTTTCGCACCGACCGGGGGTGGACATGCCCGACTCCGCAAGAGGGTCACCGAACGGCTTCGACAAGTCGAAGCTTCCCAGCCGCCATGTGACCGAGGGGCCGGAGCGTGCGCCGCACCGCGCGTTCCTCTACGCGATGGGCCTGACCGACGCGGAGGTGCATCAGCCGCTGGTCGGCGTCGCGACCTGCTGGAACGAGGCCGCGCCCTGCAACATCTCCCTGTCGCGTCAGGCCCAGGCGGCCAAGCGTGGCGTCTCGGATGCCGGGGGCACGCCGCGCGAATTCGCGACCATCACCGTCACCGACGGCATCGCGATGGGCCATGACGGCATGAAATCCTCGCTGGTGAGCCGCGAGGTCATCGCCGACTCGGTAGAGCTCACGATGCGCGGCCATTGCTACGACGCCCTGGTCGGGCTCGCCGGCTGCGACAAGTCCCTCCCTGGCATGATGATGGCGATGGTCCGTCTCAACGTCCCCTCGGTGTTCGTCTATGGCGGGACGATCCTGCCGGGCAGGTTCCAGGGCCGCGACGTCACCATCGTCGACGTCTTCGAAGGGGTCGGACAGCACGCGGCCGGCAAGATGTCCGACGCCGAGCTCGACGAGCTCGAAGCGGCGGCGTGCCCTTGCGCCGGCTCCTGCGGCGGACAGTTCACCGCCAACACGATGGCCTGCGTGTCGGAGGCGATCGGCCTCGCCTTGCCGGCTTCGGCGGGCGCGCCGGCGGCCTACGAATCCCGTGATTCGATGGTCGAGGCCTCCGGCCGCGCGGCCATGCATGCGCTGCGCGAGGGCATCCGCCCGCGCGACATCGTCACCCGGGCGTCCCTCGACAACGCGGCGAAGGTGGTCGCGGCGACCGGCGGATCGACCAATGCCGGGCTGCATCTGCCGGCGATCGCCAACGAGGCCGGCATCCGCTACACGCTGGACGACGTCGCCGCGATCTTCAAGGAGACGCCCTACATCGCCGACCTCATGCCGGGCGGCAAGCACACCGCGCGGGCGATGTACGAGGCGGGCGGCGTCGGCGTGGTGATCAAGGAGTTGCTGGACGCGGGGCTGCTCGAAGGCGACTGCCTGACGGTGACCGGCAAGGCCCTGCGCGAGAACTACGCTGACGTGCAGTTCCCCGAGGGCCAGGACGTCTTTTACCGGGTGGCCGAGCCGCTGTCGCCAACCGGCGGCGTCGTGGGGCTGAAGGGCAGCCTGGCGCCGGAGGGCGCGATCGTGAAGGTCGCGGGCCTCGCGCGGCTTCGATTCACCGGACCGGCGCGGGTGTTCGACTGCGAGGAAGACGCCTTCGACGCGGTGGTCAAGCGCCAGATCGAGGAGGGTGAGGTCATCGTCATCCGCTACGAGGGACCGCGCGGCGGTCCGGGGATGCGCGAGATGCTCTCGACCACCGCCGCGCTCTACGGGCTCGGCATGGGCGAGAGCGTGGCGCTGATCACCGACGGGCGTTTCTCCGGCGGCACACGTGGGTTCTGCATCGGCCATGTCGGCCCGGAAGCCGCGGTCGGCGGACCCATCGGCCTGATCGAGGACGGCGACACGATTTCCATCGACGCGGTCGAGGGCAGCCTCGATGTCGCGCTGAGCGAGGAAGAGCTGGAATCGCGGCGCAAGAACTGGAAGCCGCGCGGAACCGACCATAACAGCGGGGCGCTCTGGCGCTACGCCCAGACCGTCGGCCCGGCGGTGAACGGCGCCGTGGTGCATCCGGGCGCGGCGGCGGAAACGCATACCTACGCCGATATCTGAGCGGCAGGCGGCGAAGTCAGGACCCGCGGCGCCTTCCGACAACGCGGATCAGGACGGAGCGCAATCCCCAGAGCAGCGCGCCGAACAGCCCGCACAGCAGAACGGGTCCGGCCAGGGCGGGGATGTCCGCCATCTCGCCGCGAAAATACTGGATCGCGGCCCAACCGCATCCGAAGGCGAGTCCCACGGCGATGTAACGCATCGCGGTTCAGCGCTGCTCGGGAAAGACGCGGTGCCGGCTGCGCCCCGTCTCGGTGCTGTTCATCCGTAAGCGTCTGGCGTGACCGCCCTTGTGGCGAGACGGCTTGGAGCCGCAGTCTGTGGTGAGGTTCCAGAGGTCGATAGTGTCCATTATCGGCTAATGGACACTATCTTAGGGGGCTGCGGTGCCACGTCGGGTACGCCGGTTCTGGTCGGACGACGAGAAGCGCCGGATCGTGGCGCAGAGCTACGCTCCCGGTGTCTCGGTGTCGGTTGTGGCGCGCCGCTATGACGTCAACGCCAACCTGATCTTCACCTGGCGGCGCGATCCCCGTTACAGGCCGGCGGCCGATGCCGGGGAGGCGCCGTCCTTCCTGCCGGTGGAGGTGGTGCCCGATGCGCCGCCGTTGGAGCCGGCCGCGGCATCGGACGGTCGGATCGAGATCGCGTTGTCGAACGGCCACCGGGTGAGCGCGTTCGGGTCGTTCGACGCGGACGCGCTGTGCCGGGTGGTGCGGGCGCTTGGCGGATGATCCCGGTTCCCTCCTCGACCCGGGTATGGCTGGCCTGCGGCGTGACCGACATGCGCAAGGGGTTCCCCGGTCTCGCGGCGCAGGCGGAGCGGGTATTGAAGGCGGATCCGCATTGCGGCCATCTCTTCATCTACCGCGGCCGCCGGGGCGACCTGATCAAGATGATCTGGTGGGACGGCCAGGGTGCGTGCCTGTTCTCGAAGCGTCTGGAGCGCGGCCGCTTCGTGTGGCCGTCGGCATCGGAAGGGAAGGTGTCGGTGACGCCGGCGCAGCTGTCGATGCTGCTTGAGGGGATCGACTGGCGGGCGCCGGTTCGCACCTGGAGACCGCTGGCCGCGGGCTGATTCACCGTTTATAAACAATGGGTTGACTGTCATTCGGGCTTCCCTTTGTCGGCCCCTTCGGGTAGGATGCGGCCATGCTCGAAGCGGCCCATTCCCTGCCCGACGACATCGCCGCGTTGAAGGCGATGGTGCTGGCCTCGCGGGCCGAACTGGCGGCACGGGACGCCGAGCTGCGCAACCGCGATCTGTTGATCGAGAAGCTCAGGCACCAGCTTGCGGGTCTGCGGCGGCAGCGCTTCGGCGTCACCTCGGAGGCCCTCGACCAGCTTGAGCTCGGGCTGGAGGACGAGGAGATCGCCGAGCAGAACCGCCGCCTCGAACATCTCAACGACGAGCTTCGCAAGCTTCTGTTCGGCAGGAAGTCGGAGAAGCTGGGCGCGGACGACCGCCAGCTGTCGTTCGACGATCTCGGGACGGCGGTGTCGGAAGCCGGCGGCGATCCGGCGGCGGACGCGCCGGCCGGGGAGGCCGCGCCGCGCCGGCGGCGGCGCGCGGGGCGCCCGGCGGTCCGCTTCCCGGCCCATATCGAGCGCCGGGTGGAGGTGATCGAGCCGGCCAGCCGGCTGTGCCCGTGCGGCTGCGGCGCGATGGCGAAGATCGGCGAGGACCGCAGCGAGCGTCTCGACATCGTGCCGGCGCGGTTCGTGGTGATCGAGACGGTCCGGCCGCGCTACGCCTGCAACCGGTGCAAGGGCGCCGGGGTTGTGCAGGCACCGGCGCCGGCGTCGCTGATCGAGGGCGGGCTGCCGACCGAGGGGCTTGTGGCGCATGTGCTGGTCTCGAAGTATTGCGATCACCGTGTGTCCTGAAGCACCGCCATGAAAGGAGGTGCGCAACTGCAAGAGAGATGAGGGTAGGCCCCTCGGGGTCGACGATCAGGCGTCGGTCTCAAACCACCACGAGCTGCTGTCGTAAAGAGCGATGGTGGTGAGCGTCGTGGAAACGGCGGGACGACGATCTCGTCAGGTGAGGTCCGGGGAGACGAGCGAAAGCGAACCGCCGATGAACTGCCGAAAGCGTATGGTCGATGTCAGAACCGGGGGTGGTGGTCACTCCGGGACAAGCATGGGCGGAGTCCTGGAGTCCGGCCCACGCGGCATCCGGCTCGAAGGCGGCGTGAACCCGGAACAGGCTTTCTTGCGGAACAGGAGAACCTGTCGTCCCGATGCCAAGGGAGACGGCCAACCGGGCAGCCCCCGGAAGGCTCAGAGTACCGATGCGGGGCACAGGGGCAGAACAGCCCGTAGTAGGGATGAAGGCGCTGTAATGGCGCTGGACCGAAGGGGCTGTGGTGTTCAGCCGCTGCCGTCGGCCAACTGGTGACAGGAGGAGCCGGATGACAGGGGCAAAGCCGTTCCCGATAGCAAAGAGGGAAGTCTGGGAAGCCTTCAAGCATGTGAAGGCAAACCGGGGAGCGGCTGGAGTAGATGGGCAGACGGTCGAGAGTCTGGAGGAACGGCTTGGTCCGGAACTCTACAAGCTCTGGAATCGCATGTCCTCAGGCAGCTATATGCCGCCTCCGGTTCGCAGGGTGAACATCCCCAAGGAGGGCGGCGGGAAGCGCCCGTTGGGCATACCGACGGTCACGGACCGCATCGCTCAGGAGGTTGTTCGCCGACATCTGGAGCCCTTGTTGGAACCGATTTTCCATGAGGACTCATACGGATATCGGCCGAAGCGATCCGCCATTGACGCCATCCGGACAGCGCGTCGGCGATGCTGGCGCTACGACTGGGTGCTGGACATGGACATCAAGGGGTTCTTCGACAACATCGACCACGAGTTGCTGCTGAAGGCCGTTCGTCACCATACGGACTGCCGGTGGGTGCTGCTCTATGTCGAGCGCTGGTTGAAGGCTCCCGTGATCGAGGAGGACGGCACCGTTGTCGCACGGGACAGGGGCACGCCACAGGGCGGGGTAATTTCGCCAGTATTGTCCAACCTGTTCCTGCACTATGCGTTCGATCAATGGATGAAAAGGTCGATGCCGCATGTTCCGTTCGAACGGTATGCGGACGATATAATCTGCCATTGTCGAACGGAGGAGGCGGCAAAGACCCTCTGGCGGCGGGTTGCGGACCGATTGGCCGAGTGCGGCCTGGAGGTCCATCCGCAGAAGACCAAGGTGGTCTACTGCAAGGATACCAACCGCAAGGCGGACTACCCGACGGTCGCGTTCGACTTCCTGGGCTACCGTTTCCAGCCAAGGTTCGCGGCGTGGCGCGGCGGGTTGTTCGGGGTCTCGTTCCTTCCGGCTGCCAGCCCGACTGCGCTCAAGGCGTTTCGGCGCCGCGTGCGACAGTGGCGTTTGCAACGGCGTAGCGACAAGGCACTGCTTGACCTTGCCCGCATGTTTCATCGCGAAATTGCAGGGTGGATCGGCTACTTCGGCGCATTCTACAAGTCGGCGCTCTATCCGACCCTTCGTCTGATAGACGCCCACTTGCAGCGATGGGCAATGCGGAAGTTCAAACGCTTCCGACAACGACCGCGTCAGGCTCGTCTCTGGCTTGCCAGAATCGCGAAAGCGGAGCCGTGGCGGTTCGCCCATTGGACCCTTGTGCACGGGCAGGGCCGGACGCTGGGAGCCGTATGAGCTGAGAGGTTCACGTACGGTTCTGGGAGCGCGTGGGGGTGAGATTCCCCCGCGCGACTCGCTTGCCGCTCTACCGCCAGTCCCGCATCTTCGCCCGCGACGGCGTCGAGCTCGACCGCTCGACGCTCGCCGGCTGGGTCGGCAAGGCGACGGCGCTGCTGGAGCCCCTGGCCGATGCGATCGGGCGCCATGTGCTGGAAGGACAAGCCCTGTTCGCCGACGACACCCCGGTCAAGCTGCTGGCGCCGGGAACCGGCAAAACGGCGACCGGCCGGGCCTGGACCTACGTGCGGGACGAGCGGCCCTGGGCTGGCGAGGCGCCGCCGGCGGCCTGGTACCGCTTCTCGGCCGACCGCAAGGCGGCGCATCCGAAGGCGCATCTTGAAGGCTTCGCCGGCTGGATGCACTCGGACGGCTATGCCGGGTTCGGTGCGCTGGCGCGCGCCGGGCCGGTCCGCGAGGTGGCCTGTCTGGCGCATGTGCGACGCAAGTTCTTCGACGTCCATGCCGCCCAGGGCTCGGCGATCGCCGCCGAGGCGCTGGAACGGATCGCCGCCCTCTACGCTATCGAGAAGGAGGCCCGCGGGCAGCCGCCCGAGAACCGCGCGGCCATCCGCCAGGCCAAGGCCGCGCCGTGCCTCGACGAGCTGGAGCGGTGGCTGCAATCGCAGCTGCCCAGAATCTCCGCCAAGACCCCGCTGGCAGCGGCGATCCGTCATGCCCTGACCCGGATGAAGCGCCTTCGACCCTATCTCGAGCACGGCTTCCTCGAGATCGACAACAACCCCGCCGAACGCGCAATGAGGCCGATCGCGCTCGGCCGCAAGAACTATCTCTTCATGGGCTCGGCCAGCGGCGGCAGGGCCGCCGCCATCGCCTACACCCTGATCGAGACCGCCAGGCTCAACGATGTCGATCCGCAGGCCTGGCTTGCTCAGGTCCTCGAACGCATCCCCGACTACAGGATCAACCGCATCGACGATCTGCTGCCGTGGAACACCGCGCCCGCAGAAGATCGGGAAGCCGCCGACTGACCACGCAGGGGCGGTCACGCCGGACGCTTACCTTGTTTCCCGCCAACCCCCGGGAGCACCCGATGAAGCAGATCGCCGCCCTGCCGGGCGTCACCGCAACCGCCACCGTCTGCGACAACCTCGCGCTCTACGGCGGCGGCCCGGACCGCGACGAGTTCGACCCCCGAGAGGTCTGGGACCGCGCCGAAGCGGAGTTCGCCCTCGCCGAGGCGGTCTCCATCCTGGTCCGGGGCGTTGCCATCGAGGGCACCCAGCTGCACGACGAGCTCGAGCCCCTGCTCTGGGGCTTCGCCAACATGCTGCACGCCCAGGTCCAGCGCCTCGACCGCGCCGTCGACAGGCTGACCCCCGGGATGCGCGATCTGGAGCGCGCCCAGGACGGCAGCGAGATCGCCGCGCTCGAGCTGCAGAAGCTCACCCACCGCGCCCGCAACCTCGGAGACCGGCGCGACGCCTTCGAGATGCTGCGCGATGCCGCCGCAGACGCCTACTTGCGCCACACCGGCGAGACCTGGCGGCCGCGCCACGGCTCCCACACCTCGCACACCCGGGCGCTCACCTCCGCCGCCATCGACGCGCGGGACTTCCTGCGCGCCCGCAGGGACCGCCGGAACGGCGCCCACCTCCCCGCCGGAACCCTCGTCGCCATCGCCGGCGGCAGGGGCGTCTCGGATACGCAGATCGTCTGGGCCACGCTCGACAACGCCAGGGCGAAATACGCCGACATACTATTGAGTATCCGCGGCATATGACGACAGGAGACGACAAAACTGCTATTCTTCAATCGTATAGACCCTTCCCGCCTCGCCATGAATGGACTACGATACGCTGGAATACGCTCCCCGCAGGTACCTGACTGGTCCCTACATCGAAACGCCAGGAGACAGCCAGCATGCCAAGGATCACCAAGCGCATGGTCGACGCCCTCGTCCCCGCCGAACGCGAGAGGGTCGTCTGGGACGACGACATCAAGGGCTTCGGCGTCCGCGTCCATCCCACCGGACGAAAGGTCTACATCGTCAAGTACCGCCACGAGGGCCGCGCCATCAAGACCACCATCGGGCCGCACGGCCCCATCACCCCGGCCGCCGCACGGGCGCGCGCCGCGGAGATCGTCACCCTCGCCAAAACCGGGCGCGACCTCGACGGGAAGATCCCCCGCAAGACGGGCGGACCCACCATGGCCGACCTCGCCAGGCGCTTCATGGACGACTATGCCCCCGACCATCTCAAGCCAAGCACCGCCAGGCTCTATCGCGAGATCGTCAACAAGCGCATCCTGCCCCGGCTCGGCAAGCGCCGGGTCGCCGACATCGGCCGGGCCGACGCCGCCGCCCTGCATCACGACATGCGCGCCGTGCCCGGCCACGCCAACCGGACCCTCGGCGTCCTCTCCCGGATGCTGACCATGGCCGAGGTCTGGGAGATGCGCCCCGAGGGCGTCAACCCGTGCCGGTTCGTCAAGAAATACCCCGAGCACAAGCGCGAGCGCTTCCTCTCCGACGACGAGTACCGCCGCCTCGGCGCCGCCCTGCGCGACGCCGAGCGCGAGGGCTTCGCCTCGCCGGCGGCGGTCGCCGCCATCCGGCTGCTGATGCTGACCGGGTGCCGCAGCGGCGAAATCCTCTCCCTGCGCTGGGAGCATGTCGACCTCGACCGGGGCGAACTGTGCTTGCCCGATTCCAAGACCGGCGCGAAGATCGTGCATCTGGGCGAGCCCGCCATCGCCGTGCTGCGCGGCATCCGGCGCGCCGAAGACAGCCCCTGGGTCATCCCCGGCCAGAAGCAGGGCGCCCATCTCGCCTTCCTGCACGGCCCCTGGTACCGCGTCCTGAAGCGCGCCCGCATCGGGAACCTTCGCATCCACGACCTGCGTCACTCCTTCGCCAGCGGCGGCCTGCTGGTCGGCGAGGGCCTGCCCATGATCGGAAAGCTGCTCGGGCACAACAAGGTCCAGACCACCGCACGCTACGCCCACCTCGCCAACGACCCCGTCAAGTCCGCCGCCAATCGCATCGCCACCAGAATCGTCCAAGTCACAGGGTGAGACGGCATCGGCATGCCCCCGAACCTGGCGAGGTCAGTCATGCAGATCGACCCGGACGGTGTTGTTCCGTAATGCTTCCGTTCTTGGGTGATGGAGGGACCACAGGCCCGGGACAGCGGTGACGGCTGAGGTGGCGTCGCAAAATCGGACAGGTCGTCAAGGTGTATTCCGCCGTGTGACGGAGGAATGCGGATGAGCAAGCGACGCAGGTTTTCGGGGGAGCTGAAGGCGAAGATAGCCTTGGAGGCGCTACGGGGTGATCGGACGCTTCAGGAGATTGCCTCGAAGCACCAGGTGCATCCGAACCAGGTGGGTGTGTGGAAGCGCCAGGCGATGGAGGGTCTGGGGGAGGTCTTTTCCGGTGGAGGTGAGCGCCGGGCGCGGGATCACGAGAGCGAGGTCCGGGCTCTTCACGCCAAGATCGGGGAGTTGATCGTAGAGCGTGATTTTTTGTCACGCGGGTCCGGTCGCTGAGCCGGTCCGGGAGACGGGCGATGGTTGTGCGGGGCCACCCGTCGTTGAGCCTGACCCGGCAATGCCGTCTGCTGTCGATCGGGCGCTCGTCGCTCTATGACCGGCCGAAGGGGGAGAGCGCGGAGACGCTGGCTCTGATGCGCCGGATCGACGCGCTGTTCCTCAAGTATCCGTTCTACGGCGCCCGCCAGATGGTTCGGCATCTGCGCCGCGAGGGGGTGCGGATCGGGCGGCGGCGGGCCGCTCGCCTGATGCGCCTGCTTGGTCTTCAGGCGGTCTATCGGGCGCCGCGGACCAGTGCGCCGCACCTCGGGCACCGGGTTTATCCATATCTGCTGCGGGGTCTGGCGATCGAGCGGCCGAACCATGTGTGGTGCGCCGACATCACCTACATCCCGGTGCGGCGCGGCTTCCTCTACCTGGTGGCGATCATGGACTGGGCGAGCCGCTGCGTCCTGGCCTGGCGGCTGTCGAACACGCTGGACGCGGGGTTCTGTGTCGAGGCTCTCGACGAAGCCCTGGCGCGCCATGGCACCCCGCAGATCTTCAACACCGACCAGGGCAGCCAGTTCACCGGCTTCGCCTTCACCGCGCGCCTGCGGGAGGCCGGTATCCGCATCTCGATGGACGGCCGCGGCCGGTGCATGGACAACATCTTCATCGAGCGGCTGTGGCGCTCGCTCAAATACGAGGCGGTCTACCTGCACGAGATCGCCGACGGCTTCGCAGCCCGGCGCGTCATCGGCCAGTGGATCGGCTTCTACAACACCGAGAGACCGCACTCGGCACTCGGCGGGCGGACGCCGGCCGAGGCCTACCGGGGCGACACGCCTGTGGATATGATGGACAAGCCGCTTCGCGCCTTGACCACATACCCACAGGCGCAACAGCAGCAGCAGAAAGATCGATCCAAGAGGATTCTGGCGGCACAAACTTCAACCGGAATACACCTTGAAAACGCCGTCAGCCTGTCCGACAAACCGACGCCACCTCAGGCGGCAAGACAGATTGCGGATTTACCGTCGGTTCGGCCGCTGCCGTCACCCGAGAACGGAAGCATTACGTTGTTCCTGAACTCCGGCGATCATGGCCACTCTCGCACGGTCGAATCGTCATCGACAAGAAAGACCGTCACATGCAGCGCATTGAGTGCGGGTCCGATCTCCTTGATGAGTTTCCGGTGCCGGTCATCCGATGGCAGGGCTATTCCCGGCCGGCACCGGCCAGTTCCGAAGACGACAACAGCCTTGTAGAGGGCGGCAGCGACATGGGCGCGTTTCTGGGAGCTATTGAACGGCTTACCGTAACGGTTGGTACCGGGCTTGCTTGATGTCCCACCCTTTGCCTCGATCGCAAGCGTCGTCTCGCCTTTCGTCGCCAAGATGTCGTGACCGCGATCGCCGGTGCTGCTCGTGTGTTCAATGCGCCAGCCGCCCATCTGAAGGTGCTTCGCTACCGCCTTTACAACGTCATTCTCGGTCAGCATCGACTTGCTTTCTCGTCGCCAGTGCCCCGACTTGTCGGAACCCGTTCGGTGGATCGTGCGATATTGAATGAAACACGTCCGGCCCGACAGGGCCAAACGCCCGACAGATGTCTTGCGATCCACCGCGTCGTTCAGCCCTTCGTGCGGCGAGGCAACATGTGCAGACGGCTTCGGCGCAGCGCCCTGACGGCCGGTGACGCATATCTGTCGGCAGCAAACGGACGAGCGTGGCGCGCGAGATAAAAACTGCCTTCGCCGGTTTGCCTGCCGCCCGCCATTCCGTTACCTCTGCCGTCAGGAAGGCGACGCGGAACGCGCTCACGGATCGTTGGCGGGTCGTCTCGCTCAAGCGCCGCGATGGCTTTGCCGATCGGAGCGTCCCTGCATAACAGGCCCCGGCATCATGGCTGAACACCGATCCCGCATGGACGGGCTTACGCCCGTTAGCTGGACATACCTGCCGCACCATGGTGCGAACGCGGCATGGGCGGACTGGCGTGCGCTGCGGTGCGCTGGGGCCCCCAAACGCCGACAATCGTGTCATGGAAAAGCGTGCATGCCGATCGGCGGTCCGGCGTGTTGCGCGGTATGACGCCCTTGATTCGGCGGGACAATTCCTGTGTTTGTTCCGTCCTACAGTGCGAATCCTGCGGGACTCTCCGGGCAGGGGATTTCCAACAGCGCGACCGATCGGTTGCGCGCTTTCCCAAGATACCGGAGGCGGCGTCAGGCGGCTCCAGGACACGGCAGAGCATCCCCGTCGCCGCGTGGCGGCGGCTGGCGATCCGGCGCCCGGTTTTGGCGAGACCGGCGGCTTGAACGCGCGCGCCTTGCCGGACGTTTCGGGGTTGCCGCCGTCCTCGTGCTGGCCGGAAGCGGAGCCGGGAGGCTACATCCCGAGGTCGAAGTCGGGCGTCTTCTGCTTAGGTTCGGCCGCCTTTTCATGGCCGGCGTCGCGGGAAACGCCTTGGCGATCCGCGCCGCCGCGGTCGAATCCATCGCCCTTGCCGGCCGATTTCGCGTCACGATCCTTGCCGGTTTCACTTCCGATGCGGTGTTCCCGCTCGCGTCGGCGACCGGCGTCACGGTCGCTTCCGGGACTGGAATCGCGCTCGCGTCCGGGCTCCCGGCGATCTTGGCGATCCGGTTCGAGACCCCGATCCATCGCGTCGGAGGCACGTGTCAGGGGATCGCCGACCCCATCGCGCCCGGCGTCGCGTCCGAACACGGTCTCCCGGGCGGCCTGTTTCGCGGTGGCGTCGAGCGCCGCGAGCCGCTCGCCGGTCGCGCGTTCGAGCCTGTCCGCGAGCTTCCAGGCGTCGTCGGTGACGAGTTGGGCGGCATCCCGTGCGCGGCTGATCGCGACATAGAACGCGCGCTGGTTGACCGGCCTCGGGTTCTCCGCCGGCATCGCGGCGAAGATCCGGTCCACCGTGCGGCCCTGGAAGGCATGGACCGTGGCCGCGAAGGCGCGGTCGATATGCCGGAGCCGGGCATCGCCGTCGCCGAGTTTCACGACCTTGCCGTCGTCGAGACGGAAGACCACGCCGTTCCGCTCGACGGTTTCGACCGTCGCGGTCTCTCCGTTGGCGAGGCCGGAGGCGGGATCGTTGCGGGTGAAGCGTACCCGGTCGCCCCGGCGCAGCTCCATCGCCTCGCTGCGATAGACCTCGACCCCGCCCTTCGCGGCGGCGATGCGGTCCGGCCGCCACGGCGTCCGGTTGCCCTGCCTGTCCTCCAGCCGCAGCACGCCCCAACGCCGGTCGATGCCGGCGACCCTCCGTTCGTCGCCCTTCTCCACCCCGAGCGTCTTGTAGGGACGGGTGAAGATCACCGTGTCGCCGATGTTGTAGCTGGAGGCGCGGGCCATCTCGGCGCGGGTGAGGTCGCGCGAGACCAGCCTCTCGCCCTGCCGGGCGGGGCCGTCGACGGCGCCTTCGGCGACCAGGCCCGCGCGGATCATGGCGTTGATCTCGTCGCGCAAGGCCCGCGTCGGCGCGATCACCCCGGTTCGCTCGCGCTCGCCGGACGGCAGGTCGAGCCACTGGCGCGCGGTTTCCAGGCCGAGATCCCCGTATTCGACCTGGCGGATGTTCCCGCCGAGCTTCACGAAGGCGCCCTTCACGTCGCCGGTGAGGCTGGCCTTAACCGCCGCCTTCAGTTCGGCATCGCGCTGGCGCACGATGTCGTCCATCACCGCCGTCGCCATCCCGGTGGCCTTGAGCTGGGCGAAGGGCTTGCCGGCCTCGACCGCGCCGAGCTGCTTCTCGTCGCCGACCAGCACCACGCGGGGAAGCCGCAGCGCCGTCGCGATGCGCAGCAGGTTCCTCATCTGCGCGCTGGAGGCGAGCGAGGACTCGTCCACCACCAGCATCGTCCTCGCGTTGGCGGCGCGGAGCTTGCGCAGGCCGTCGGCCGAGCCCCGCCCCTGGGCGATCCCGTCATGGCGGGCGAGATAGCGTTGCAGCGTCTCGGACCGGATGCCGGATTCATTCTGAAGCGTCTTCGCCGCCGAGGCCGAGGGCGCGAGACCTGCGGTGCGGTAGCCCCGGCTCTCGCCGAGCGCGCGCAGGCGCTTCAGCATCGTCGTCTTCCCCGTCCCGGCATAGCCCTGCACGCCCAGGACGCGATCCGTGCTGGCGAGGATGGCCTTGACCGCCTCCTTCTGGCCCTCGTTGAGACGGCCCCGGTGGAGCTTCGTCTCCGCCACCCAGCGGCGCATCACCGTCTTCTCCGCCCCCCGGCCCGCGCGCATCAGCGCGACGGTCTCCGATTCCCGCGCCAGCGCCGCGTCCGTGGTCCAGTGTCGGCCATGATCGAGGCCGCGCGCGGCATGAAGGCTGCCGCCGCGTTCGAGCGCCGCGATGGCGCGTTCGGCGGCATCGACGGTCACCGCGCCCGGCTCGCGGGCCAGCGTCGCCGCCAGCAGGCCGGCATGGCCGAACACCGAGTGGCGCTCGGAGAGATGTTCCACCGCCCAGGCCGCCGCGTCGCCCGCCGCGTATCCCGGACCCGCGAACAGGTCCGGCCCGGGCAGGCCGCGTTCGGCCTTGCACGCGTTCGTCTTGACCTTGGCGGCCGAGAAGCCGAGCGCCTTCGCCTGGCGCTGCCACGACCGGGTGAGTTCGCCCCGGTCGATGTCCCGCTTCGCCGCCCGCGTCATCAGCGCCGCCTTCGCCGCCAGGTGGGGATTGTCCTTCGACACCCCCATCCCGCGTTCGGCCATCGCCGCCTCGATCTCCGCCCGGCGCGTGGAGAAGGCGTCGATGACCGCGCGCGAGACGCCCTCGATCTCGAAACGGCCGTCGGCATGGGTCTTTTCCACGCGATAGCCGAGGCCCGTCAGCCCCTGCGCCAGTTCCGCCCGGTAGATCGCCCCGATCGCCATCTTGCCCTGAAACAGCCCGTCATCGACCATGGTCCGCCATCTGGCGTCCTCGCCCTGGACCATGTTCGCGACGACGGCATGGGTATGCAGCTGCGGATCGAGGTTCCTGGAAGTATCGTGCCGGAAGCAGGCCGCGACCGTCTTCTGGTTCCCGGCCCGGACCATCGCCCCGGTCGCGGGATCGCGCAGCCTTGTCTCGACGGCGTTCTTCTCGATCCAGCCCAGCGTCGCCATCACCGCCCGGTCGTGCGCCCCGACGATCCGTTCGTCGCCGCCCACCATCGCCATCAGGGACACCGACTTCGGCGCGCTCAGGGTCACGTCGCGGCCCGGACGGTGCTTGACGGTCCCGTCCGGTTCCCTGCGGCCCAGCCGCCGCCCGCCCGGGCCTGCCCCGGACCCGTTCCGGGGAACCTCGCCTTCCAGCACGCGGCGGAACGCCTCCGGATCGACCGGGCCGGAGAGACCCAGCGCTTCCGCGCCCCGGCCCGCCCAAGCGCTCGCCTCGCGGTGCGCCCCGTCATCCTTCGCATAGTAGCATCCACCCCCGCGCGGCACCGGCCCTGTCGCGAAAGTAAAAACGGGCACTTGCTGGCGCAGTTCGAAGATGTGATTCGTCGGGCGGTCGGGGCAGTCGAGGCCGGCTTGGCAATGGCGTGCTCAGGCACCCGTAAAGTAGCGTGGCCCGAACCATGATCGGCTTCTGTCACTGATGGCGCGGGGTTCCCGCGACCTCGTTCAAGAGATTGAGATTTGCCGTGGTTCCTCCCCGACCCGAGTGAAGCGAAGCGGTCAGAGGAGGGATTTGGATGCCACGCAAGCGCCGACGGTCCGAGAGCCTGCAAGTCGTGAACCGGGATTGTGCCGGGATCGATATCGGCAAGGACGTTCACTATGTCGCGGTCGACCCCGAAAGTTGTTCGGAACCGGTCCGGTCGTTCGATGCCTTCACGCGGGATCTTGAGGAGATGGCGGCATGGCTGTCGTCCTGCGGGGTGAACAAGGTGGCGATGGAGTCGACCTCGGTGTACTGGATTCCGGTCTACGAGGTTCTGGATCGCGCCGGCTTCGAGGTGATGCTCGTGCCGCCGCGGATGACGAAGCAGATCGCCGGTCGCAAGAGCGATGTGCTTGATTGCCAGTGGATCCGTCAGCTTCTGTCTTACGGGCTTCTGCGAGGTGCCTTCCGTCCCGGCGATGCGGTATGCCCGCTGCGCTCGTATGTGCGCCAGGCGAAGCGGCTGATCGAAGATCGCGCGCGCTGTGTGCTGCACATGCAGAAGGCGCTGACCGAGATGAACGTGCGGCTTGACTCGGTGATCAGCGACATCACCGGCGTGACGGGACAGAGGATCCTGCGGGCGATCGTCGACGGCGAGCGTGATCCACACCGGCTCGCAGAACTTCGGGACGGGCGGATCAAGGCCAGCGGCGACAGGATCACGGCAGCATTGCAGGGCACCTGGCGCGAGGAGCATCTGTTCGCACTGACGCAGGCGATGCAGCGCTTCGACTTTCTCACTGGCCAGATTGAGGTCTGCGAGGCGCAGATCGCGGCGCAGATCGACAGCCTGACGCCGCCGGACGATGGGACGGACGGTCCGGCGAATGCGGCTCCGGACAACACTCCCACGCGCTGCCCGTCGAAGATCCGGAGCGATGCTGCCAAGCGGGCCGCCAGCGAAAAGGCGATGGCCGAGGCCCTGCACAGGATGATGGGCGTCGATCTCACCGCGATCCCTGCGATCGGGGTTACGACCGCACTCACGATCGCGTCGGAGATCGGCCCGGACTTCTCGGCCTTCCCGTCCGCGCAGCACTTCTGTTCCTGGCTCGGGCTGGCGCCGGGAACCCGCATCAGTGGTGGCAAACCCCTGCCGGGCCGCTCGCCCAAGGTGATCAACAAGGCCGCGCAGTCCCTTCGCATGGCGGCCCTGAACGCTCGCAGGAGCCAGACGTTCATCGGCGCCCGGCACCGTGCGCGCCTCGCCCGCAAGGATGCCCCGGTTGCCATCAACGCAACCGCCCGCGAGCTTGCCTGCCTGGTCTACACGCTGGTCACCCTGAGGTGGCGTCGGTTTGTCGGACAGGCTGACGGCGTTTTCAAGGTGTATTCCGGTTGAAGTTTGTGCCGCCAGAATCCTCTTGGATCGATCTTTCTGCTGCTGCTGTTGCGCCTGTGGGTATGTGGTCAAGGCGCGAAGCGGCTTGTCCATCATATCCACAGGCGTGTCGCCCCGGTAGGCCTCGGCCGGCGTCCGCCCGCCGAGTGCCGAGTGCGGTCTCTCGGTGTTGTAGAAGCCGATCCACTGGCCGATGACGCGCCGGGCTGCGAAGCCGTCGGCGATCTCGTGCAGGTAGACCGCCTCGTATTTGAGCGAGCGCCACAGCCGCTCGATGAAGATGTTGTCCATGCACCGGCCGCGGCCGTCCATCGAGATGCGGATACCGGCCTCCCGCAGGCGCGCGGTGAAGGCGAAGCCGGTGAACTGGCTGCCCTGGTCGGTGTTGAAGATCTGCGGGGTGCCATGGCGCGCCAGGGCTTCGTCGAGAGCCTCGACACAGAACCCCGCGTCCAGCGTGTTCGACAGCCGCCAGGCCAGGACGCAGCGGCTCGCCCAGTCCATGATCGCCACCAGGTAGAGGAAGCCGCGCCGCACCGGGATGTAGGTGATGTCGGCGCACCACACATGGTTCGGCCGCTCGATCGCCAGACCCCGCAGCAGATATGGATAAACCCGGTGCCCGAGGTGCGGCGCACTGGTCCGCGGCGCCCGATAGACCGCCTGAAGACCAAGCAGGCGCATCAGGCGAGCGGCCCGCCGCCGCCCGATCCGCACCCCCTCGCGGCGCAGATGCCGAACCATCTGGCGGGCGCCGTAGAACGGATACTTGAGGAACAGCGCGTCGATCCGGCGCATCAGAGCCAGCGTCTCCGCGCTCTCCCCCTTCGGCCGGTCATAGAGCGACGAGCGCCCGATCGACAGCAGACGGCATTGCCGGGTCAGGCTCAACGACGGGTGGCCCCGCACAACCATCGCCCGTCTCCCGGACCGGCTCAGCGACCGGACCCGCGTGACAAAAAATCACGCTCTACGATCAACTCCCCGATCTTGGCGTGAAGAGCCCGGACCTCGCTCTCGTGATCCCGCGCCCGGCGCTCACCTCCACCGGAAAAGACCTCCCCCAGACCCTCCATCGCCTGGCGCTTCCACACACCCACCTGGTTCGGATGCACCTGGTGCTTCGAGGCAATCTCCTGAAGCGTCCGATCACCCCGTAGCGCCTCCAAGGCTATCTTCGCCTTCAGCTCCCCCGAAAACCTGCGTCGCTTGCTCATCCGCATTCCTCCGTCACACGGCGGAATACACCTTGACGACCTGTCCGATTTTGCGACGCCACCTCACGCTTCCACACACCCACCTGGTTCGGATGCACCTGGTGCTTCGAGGCAATCTCCTGAAGCGTCCGATCACCCCGTAGCGCCTCCAAGGCTATCTTCGCCTTCAGCTCCCCCGAAAACCTGCGTCGCTTGCTCATCCGCATTCCTCCGTCACACGGCGGAATACACCTTGACGACCTGTCCGATTTTGCGACGCCACCTCACCCGCGGCGAGGAATATGTGGAGCGCGGGATGGAGACCTATGAGCAGCGCCGGGTGAACCGGACGGTCTCAAACCTCGGCCGCCGCGCCAGACAACTCGGCTACCAACTGGTCAAGGTTGTCGAAACCCCGGATGTGAAAATTGGGGCGGAAGCAATGGCGTAGGTTTTTTTTACTCAAGAGAGAGAGAGAGAGCCGTCGCGCTCGAAATACCCCACGCCCTGCGCCGGCGAGGCGATCTTGCCGATGGACGCTACCATCGAGGCAACGCTCCGGCAGAGGCGGAAATGCGGGATCCGTGCGACTCCATGGAAGCCAGATATGCGCTTCCAAGACGGGGAACAAGGGACGAACAGGAAACATCATCCTCCAGGCGGCGAATGGCGCCGATCGTCGTGTCGTCCGGGACAGGCCGCGCCCTCTCCGGGGCCGTGCGGTAACCGGCGCATCCGCCGGACGGTGTCGAGAGGCGGGGAGGAGGCGCCGGGAACGTCGGCGGTCCTTCGGTCGCCCGCATCCCCGGTCGACCGGAAAGGCTGGCCGGCGTAGGGTGCCGCCATGACGAATGCCGTTCCTGTCACGGACCGCGGGCGGGATGCCCGCCGGGCGCCCGCCCGGTGAGCCTTCCCGCAACGCCGCACGACGCGCTGTTCCGGGCGCTGGTCTCAGACCCGGCCCGCGCCGGCGCGCTGCTCGCGGACTACCTGCCGCCGGAGGTCGCCGGCCTGCTCGACCCCGACACCCCGCCGGAGGCGGTCGAGGGCAGCTTCGTCGACGAGGACGCCGCAAGGACCCAGTGCGACGCCCTCTTCAGGGTCAGGCTCAGGACCGGCGAGGATGCCTTCATATTCGCGCTCCTGGAGCACAAGAGCCATATCGACGCCGCCACGCCGCTCCAGATCCTGAAATACCTCGTCAGCATCTGGCTCCGCGAGATCGAGGGCGGCGCTGCCAGGGACCGGCTGCCGGCGATCATCCCGCTTGTCTTCTACCACGGCCCGGGCACGTGGACCGTGCCGCGCTCGGTGGCGGAGATGATCGACGCGCCCGAGGAACTCGGGCCGTTTGTCCGGGAGTTCGCCTATGTGCTGCACGACCTGGGCGGGATCGAGCCGCTGCATCTGTCGCGGACGCCGGAGGTCCGGGCCGGGCTGCTGGCGCTCCGGGTGGTCCATGCCACTGACATACCGGCCGACCTCCTCGACCTGATGACCGGCGGGCCGGTTGCCGGGAGCGCGTTCGAGCGTCATATTGTGCGCTACATTGCCGAGCGCATGAACCTGACGCCCGTGATGCTGGAGGCGTCGCTGCGCCGGACGAAGCCGGACCGATGGGAGGCGCTGATGGGTACCGTCGCCGAAGCCTGGATCGAACAGGGTATCGAACAAGGCATCAAACAAGGCATCGAACAAGGCATCGAACAAGGCATCGAACGAGGCCGCACCGAGGGCCAGGCCGGGATCGTTCTGCGCCTTCTGGAGTTGCGCTTCGGGATTGTGCCGGATGCGGTGCGCGAGCGGGTTCGCCACGCGTCGGCCTCCGAGCTGGAAGCCTGGGCGGAGGCGGTGCTGACGGCGGCGAGCCTCGACGAGGCGATGGCCGCCCCGCCCAGGCGCTGAGCCGGGTGTCCAGGCCGCCGCTTCCATTCCTGCGGCCGTCATTGGAGGATGGCGTGCAGGCCATTGACAAGCCGGGGGTCGGGTATAGTCTTGACCCGAACGCAGCGAACGGATGGATCCGTTTCTTGACATCGGCAAGCGGACAGTTGTGTAAAATCCGCCTCGCGCCTCGCGCTTCTTCCTGCATCGTGTAAACCGGGAGCCGGGCCGGGCTCGCTCTCCCTTTTCCGGAACCGCGCTACGGGACCGTGCCGGATGCGGCGCGCGTGGCTGCCTTCCCGGCGCGCCGGTCTCCGGGCCGGAAGCCCGGACGGCGGCGACGGCCGCGAGCCTCGGCGAGGTGACAGCCACCCGCCCGGGGGCTGAGCGCCCGGCGATGCTTGCGAACCGGATCGGGCTGGCGCCAGTTGCGGCGGCGGTGCTGGCGGTCGCCGCCCTGGCCTGCCCTGCGGGGGCGGTTGCCCAGGAACGGAAATCCGGGCCGGCGAGCGGCGCGCAGGCTTCCGCCGCAACGGAGCCTCCCGCGGCCTCCGCCGCGCGCGCGGTGGGGAGGCTGATGCAAACCGATGACGGGGCGCGCCGCTTTGCCGCGCACGCGCTGGCGCTGCGGGCAGCGGTCGTCAAGGGAGGCGGGAACGCCGTCCTGTCCCGGATCCCGGGCGGTCTCGCTGAGCGCGCCCCGCCCGGCCTGTGGCCGGCGTTCTTCCGGAACACGATGGTGGCGCTCGGCCGGCTGCGCTCGCCCGGGCCGGCCGCGCTCTACTACAACCCGCTGCTCGACGTTGCCGTCGCCACCCGGTGGGAGAAGCAGGACGACGGCTGGCGGGTCGCCGCCGCACGGGTCTTTCCCGGCGAGGATTCCGGGGGTCCGCCGCGCGCGGCGGCGCCTCGCCCGTCATGGCTGGAGTCCGACGCCGGCATGGTCGAGGCGCTCTCGGCGACCGCGCTCTCCCGTCTGGCCGAATTCCACCGTCTGCACCCGCCGGGGGCGCGGTCCGGCGCGAAGGCCGCCGCCAGCTTCGCGGATGACGCGGCCCGCGCGCACGCCGCCTGGCCGCGGCTGCTGTGGAATGCGCGCCAGCACGCCGGCTGGGCGTCGGGCGCCCCGGAATGGCTGCGCCCGACGCTGGCCAGGGTGACGGCGGCGCTGTCCTCGGGCGATGCCGGCGCGGTGGCGGCAGCGGCGCCCGCGACCGACCCGGCGACGGCGGAAGCGGCGGCGGCCTTGCCCGAGGGTCTGGCGGCCCGGCTCGTGCTCGACATGATCCTGGACGCCGGCGCGGACCGGCGGCTGCTGATCGGGTCGCTGCCCGAGGACGGGCAGGTCTACTTCCTGGTCCAGTGCCGGCTGGAGGGGGCGGCGTGTTCGCTGCGCCGCATCCTGATCGTTTCGCTTCTCGACACGGCCGTGGCGGCCGATGCCGCCGGGCCGGGGAAAGGATAAGGCCATGCTCGCACGACACCCGCTCGCCCTTGCAAACCCGGTCTCCGCCTGCGCGGCCCTCCTGGCGCTGGCGGCGGTTTCCGTTGCACCCGTCCCGGCGCACGGGTTCGGCCTCGAAATGCATTATCTCATGGAGGCCGGGACTGGGGCCATGGAGAAGAAGGATCCGGCAAGGGAGGCCAAGCCGCAGGAGCGGCAGCGACCCGCACCGGGTTCCCCCGAAGCCAGGATCGACAAGGAGATCGACAAGGCGGTCGACAAGACTGTCGATGCGGTCGAGCGGGGAGCGTGGGAGGTCGGGAAGAAGGTCTGGAAGCGGCTGGAGAAGACGAAGGTCCTGGGTCCCGTGTTGAAGAAGCTGGCCAGGCGATGGGGCGGCGCGGCCGCGATGGGGCGGGCCGTTTCTCCACATGTCGAAACCGCCCTCACGGTTTGGGATTTCGGATACGAGGTCGGGTCCGAGCTGCATGAACTGCAAGATGCAGTTCACTCGTCGGTGGCGCCGGGCGATCCGGGAACGCTCGGGGGCGCGGCCGCGGGGGACCGGGCTCCCGGGAACCCCTGGGCCGGGCGCGACCCGTGGGCGCCGGATGCGGCGGAGGTCGGCCTGCCGGCGACCGTTGGACCGGGCGCGATCCCTGGGCGCCGGATGCGGCGGAGACCGGATCGACGTCGCACACGGCCGCGCGGGCGGCGCCGATGGCGGCAAGGGAGGCCGGGACCGGCCTTTCCAACTACGAGAGGGCGATGAACGGCCGAGCGGGCGGCGCCGCGCAATCGGCCGGGTACGCAGGGGCACTGGAGAAGATCGAGGCCGACCGCCGGGCCGAACAGGCGCGGCGGGAAGCCGAGGCGGCGGAGGCGCGGCAACGGGAGACCGCCCGCGCGGAGGCGGAAGCCGCGCGGCACCGCGAGGAGGCGCGCCGCGCCGAGCGGGACCGGAGAGAAGCCGCGGCCGCGCGGCAAAGGGAGGCCGAGCGCGCCGCGGCGGAGAGGCGCGAAGACAGCAGACGGGCGTACGAACGAAGCGTACGCCAGACGAACCGGGCCATACGGATGTTTCAGCAGACCCGCGACCGGCAGCGGCAGGCCTATGAATTCCAAAAGGCTCAACAGGAGCGGCTCGAGCGCCAGAGGCAGGCGGAACAGGCACGGCTGCAGCGGATCTACAAGCAGCAGCAAGAGCGTGAGCTGCTCTCATATCAAGAAGAGAAATGTGCGCTGTGGTGATTTTTGGCTGTCGCCGGTTCGATTTTGGCGGTTGAATATCGTCCGGCCCGCTTCCCCACCGGGCAGGATACGGGCTTCCGGGGCCTGACAAATACGATTACCGGAAGATTGTCTGGCGTGCGGGCGTGGCTTCCCCTCTGCCGTCGGGCGGCGGGATCGGGCAGGATTGTCGGGAGGCAGACGAGCGGTCAGCCGGTGTCGAGATACGGCACGGCGCCGACCAGGGAGCGCATGCGCTCGGGGCGGCCGGCGCGGGCCTGGGCGAGAGCCATCGCCATCATCACCGCCAGGGCGAGGCCGAGGCGGGTCTTCATCTTGGCGCGGCCTCGGATGTAGTGGGTCTCGAAGTTGAAGCTGTTGTCGAGGCGGCTGTTGATCCGCTCCATGGCCGAGCGGCGGTTGTAGCCGCGCCGCCATGACGGACTGCCCCAGGGCGTGGGGGTGAAGATGCGCCGGTCGTGGCTGTCGAGGTCGATGCGCAGGATGCGGCCATAGTCTCCGGGCTTGACCCCGCCGGCCCGGTGGCAGGCCCGGCTGCCGGCGCAGGCGAAGCCGAAGGCGGCTGCCGGGCAGCGGTATTTGAGCGTGCCGCAGCGGCCCCGATCAGCCTCGAACCCCTGAAACGCCATAGCGCGGACCTCGCCGGTCCCGGGACAGACGCAGGACACCCGGCCGCGCTCGTCGTGAACGATGACATCGGCGCGGTCGGGGAACAGCGGCCGCGTGATCGGCTGCGCCGGATCGTATCTCGGCTCCTGCTTCTCCACCCGCCACATCAGCCGTGTATCGATCAGCGGGCGGGCGGTCCACCGGTCCCACAGCCGCGCCTTCAGGCGGGCATCGTCGAGACCGCGGTCGGCGCTGAAGTCGGCGCAGCGCCCGGCGATCTCCGGCGCCCTTGCGAACAGCTCCTCCAGCATCCCGGACAGCACCTTGGGTTCCGAGGCCGAAGCGCGCGTCACCTCGAAGGCCACCGGAACCTCGTAATCGGTGTCGGCGATCAGGTGCAGCCCGTAGCCGAACCACGACTTCACCTTCTTCCACACCGCGCCGGTCCTGGCGTCCACCCCGCCCGTCTCGTGCTTGCCCCAGTCGGCGTCGGGGTCCGAGGTCTTGTCCTCGTCCTTGCCGACCCGGCCCGTCGAGTGGCTCGCGATCGCCTTGCCGTCGTAGCCGAGATGACGCCCGAAGTCCGGCAACGCGGCGAACAGCGCGGCGCGCAGGCTCTCGATCATGGCGGACACCAGCCCCTGCTCGTCCTCAAGCTGCACAACACGCCCCAGAAACCGCGAGAAGTTCCAGTGGCTCGGCGCCGTCGAACGAACCCGCGCCGGGCGCGTTACCGCATGCCCGTCGTGAAGCACCGTCACCGGCCCGCTCTGATACGGCAGAGGGTCGAACCCGCAGATCTCCAGCAACGCCGGGTTGCGCCCCAGCTCCCGCAACAGCGACTGCATCGAGGCGTGTTGCAACACCACCCCCGCGATCAGCGCCCGCCACATCGCCCGCACCGGGTAGTCGTTACGGCCCCGACCGCGACACACTTCAAGCGCCGTCACGATCTCCTCGTCGGGAAGCACCGCCAGAACCAGGCGCAGCCGTTCAAGGTCCGGCAGGACTTCGACATCGCGCCACGAAAAGGGTAGCTTCGCCGCCGTCGCCATCGCTGTTCTCCCGACCAGGGGTGGTGGTGGAACAAGGGCCCCAGGGCCCGATGGCGACACCTTCTATCTCATGCGCACGATCAGGGCGCGCGAGGCCGCCGCAGGAAAACCTCGCTGCCAAGACGCCGCGACCAGCGGCGTGGGGTGAAAATCGCCAAAACGACCGCCGCAGCGAAACTGAAACCCCGGATATCAACGACCACCACGGGGTATCAAAAATCTCGCACCTCCGTGAACGCCTTGTAAATCAACCCGTCCCCGACAGCGCAAACGCCTCAAGTGGGCCGATCCACGCTTTCGGAATGCAATCGGAACGGAATCTTTCGCGTTCGTCAAAAGGAGCATCCCGGACGGCGCGAATCCCGTTCATGCGGGTTCAGCGCGGATGTCGAGAAGGTTGCGCGCCTCGCGGCCGCAGGCCACGCCGACCAGGTGGACCGGCCCGTCATGGTCGCGGTACTTGTCCGCATAGCCCCGTTCGCGCATCTGCGCCATGGCCGCATCGAGCGCGGCCGCGCGGCCGTCCTCGGTCTCCGCCACCTTGAACTCGATCACGAAGACCTGCCCGCCGAGACGCAGCACCATGTCCGCCCGGCCGCGGGCGGAGGCCTCCTCCACCCGCAGGTCGGCACCGACCGCGCGCAGGCACATGTAGAGCAGGCTCGCATACCACGCCTCGTAGCGCGCGAGGTCCCCCCTCGCATGCCACTGGTAGGGAATGCCCGCGAGCCAGGCGCGCAGCGTCTCGCCGAAGCCCGCGAAGTCGTGCGCCTCAAGCAGGGCGCAGAACTCCCGCCCCCGCTCCAGGGGCTCGACGCCCTTCTTGCCCAGCCAGGCGAGCAATCCCCGGTTCAGGCTGAGCCGGACCTCACGATTGGGATAGTCCAGACGGTAGAGGATATCGAAGTCGTCCCGCTCCTCGCCCGCGATGGTGAGGTAGCCGGTCTGGAAGAGCAGCGCCTCGATGCCGATGTCGCCCACGTCGAACTTGGAGACCAGATCCATCCCGGCCAGCCGGCCCTCCAGCTCCATCGGGCTCACCGACTGCTCCATCAGCATGCGGAACAGGAAGTCCGGAGACCCGGTCTCGAACCACCAGGGGCGGAACTCGCGGCTGTCCAGCAGCAGCAGCACATCGTAGGGGTTGTAGACCGGCTCCCTGCCCCGCCAGCGGTAGCCGTCGTACCAGGCGCGGATCTCCTCCCGATCCAGCCCGTCGAGTTCTGGAGCGAACACCCGGTCCAGGTCCTCGTCCCGGTAGCCGCAGATCGCGGCGTAGCGCGGATCGAGGCTGATGTCCTTGAGGTTGTTGAGGCCCGAGAACAGGCTGACCTTCGAGAACATGCTCACCCCGGTGACGAAGACGAAGCGGACATGTTCGGCGCTGCCCTTGACGATGCCGTAGAAGCCCCGCAGCCAGTCCCGGTTGGCCCGCGCAAGCTCCGGGTCATGGAGCACGTCCAGGATCGGCTTGTCGTATTCGTCCACCAGCACCACGGCCTGCCGGCCGGTGGCGTGGCGCAGGCGATAAAGGACATTCTGCAGGCGCTCCGGCCCCGTGTCGGCGACCGGCCCCGTGTCGAGATCGGCAGCATGTTCGATGATGGCCAGCTGGTTGAGGACGTTGCGCTCGATCTCGCCCGGTTCGTTGTACTTGCCGTCGAAGCTGAGCCGCACCACCGGGTGCGGCGCGGACCAGTCCCAGTGCGGGTGGATGTCCAGCCCCCGGAACAGCGGCTCGTCGCAGGCGAACAGCGACCGCAGCGTGTCGAGCAGCAGGCTCTTGCCGAAGCGGCGCGGACGCGACAGGAAGTAGTGGCGCCCCTCGTCCACCAGCCGCCGGATCAGCGGGGTCTTGTCGACATAGTAGAAGCCCTCGCTCCGGATCGTCCGGAAGTCCTGGATCCCGATGGGTAAACGCTGCCGGGTCATTGCCCTCTCCCTGCGCAGCGCCGGGCCCTATGGCGCGCGCGGGAGTTTCTCCTGCCGCCGTCCCGGCACCCTGCATTCCCGGCGACGCTACTCCTTCGCAGGACCCCGGGCAAGCAATGCAGCGGTCGCGCAGGGCTTGCAGCGGGTCGCTGTTTTTCCTAAAGAAGAACGAGGCTGAAAGGCTTGCTGCCGCTGTTCTGCGGTCGCATCAATCAAAGTCCGGTACCGGGGGTGAGGTCATGACGAACATTGCAAGCGTCATTGCGATGCGCGGCCTCCTGCGGCGGCTGTCCGGGCGGGGTGAGGACGTGACCGCCTCACGCGCGCGCGACCTTCGTACCCCCCCCCCCGAGGATTCGGCATCCGGGCGCGGGGCTGATCCGGTGGGCGCCCCCGGGAGACCTGTTCGCCGCCTGAGCGCGGCGCTTGCTGCCTTTCTGCTGCTGACACTCGCCGCCGCCCTCGCGCCCCAGGCCGCGCAGGCGCAGGTCGTCCTCACCGCGACGCCAGGCGACGGGCAGGTCACGCTGACCTGGACCTACGGCGGTAGCGGGCACAACGCCTGGAGGTACAGCCAGACGGGGTCGGCGACCAGTGTCACTAACACCATCCCGAGTTCCAATGCCGCCACCTGAGGTGGCGTCGCAAAATCGGACAGGTCGTCAAGGTGTATTCCGCCGTGTGACGGAGGAATGCGGATGAGCAAGCGACGCAGGTTTTCGGGGGAGCTGAAGGCGAAGATAGCCTTGGAGGCGCTACGGGGTGATCGGACGCTTCAGGAGATTGCCTCGAAGCACCAGGTGCATCCGAACCAGGTGGGTGTGTGGAAGCGCCAGGCGATGGAGGGTCTGGGGGAGGTCTTTTCCGGTGGAGGTGAGCGCCGGGCGCGGGATCACGAGAGCGAGGTCCGGGCTCTTCACGCCAAGATCGGGGAGTTGATCGTAGAGCGTGATTTTTTGTCACGCGGGTCCGGTCGCTGAGCCGGTCCGGGAGACGGGCGATGGTTGTGCGGGGCCACCCGTCGTTGAGCCTGACCCGGCAATGCCGTCTGCTGTCGATCGGGCGCTCGTCGCTCTATGACCGGCCGAAGGGGGAGAGCGCGGAGACGCTGGCTCTGATGCGCCGGATCGACGCGCTGTTCCTCAAGTATCCGTTCTACGGCGCCCGCCAGATGGTTCGGCATCTGCGCCGCGAGGGGGTGCGGATCGGGCGGCGGCGGGCCGCTCGCCTGATGCGCCTGCTTGGTCTTCAGGCGGTCTATCGGGCGCCGCGGACCAGTGCGCCGCACCTCGGGCACCGGGTTTATCCATATCTGCTGCGGGGTCTGGCGATCGAGCGGCCGAACCATGTGTGGTGCGCCGACATCACCTACATCCCGGTGCGGCGCGGCTTCCTCTACCTGGTGGCGATCATGGACTGGGCGAGCCGCTGCGTCCTGGCCTGGCGGCTGTCGAACACGCTGGACGCGGGGTTCTGTGTCGAGGCTCTCGACGAAGCCCTGGCGCGCCATGGCACCCCGCAGATCTTCAACACCGACCAGGGCAGCCAGTTCACCGGCTTCGCCTTCACCGCGCGCCTGCGGGAGGCCGGTATCCGCATCTCGATGGACGGCCGCGGCCGGTGCATGGACAACATCTTCATCGAGCGGCTGTGGCGCTCGCTCAAATACGAGGCGGTCTACCTGCACGAGATCGCCGACGGCTTCGCAGCCCGGCGCGTCATCGGCCAGTGGATCGGCTTCTACAACACCGAGAGACCGCACTCGGCACTCGGCGGGCGGACGCCGGCCGAGGCCTACCGGGGCGACACGCCTGTGGATATGATGGACAAGCCGCTTCGCGCCTTGACCACATACCCACAGGCGCAACAGCAGCAGCAGAAAGATCGATCCAAGAGGATTCTGGCGGCACAAACTTCAACCGGAATACACCTTGAAAACGCCGTCAGCCTGTCCGACAAACCGACGCCACCTCAACCAGAAGTTACACGGTAACGGGTCTCACCAACGGCACCGCGTATACCTTCAGCGTTCAGCCGGTTCGGCTCAGTGGTGGAGGTACCGTAGAACAGGCATTTGCAAACAGCAACAATGCCCCCGCCACCCCGACCGCGGCCCCTCCGGTTCTCATCTCCGACCCGGACAGGCGCGTGACGGCGGGGGCCGGGGGCACGGTGGTGGTGTGCTACAACCTGCTTTCGGTTTCCTATGACGGCACGACCTATCTGGAGAAACGCCCGGGCCGGACCGCCGTTCCGGCGGACAGTGCGCTCAAGGACACCACGAACGGCGTGTCGATCACGGAGGCGCCCGCCGTCATCAGCGCCCAGGTCGTCGGCACCGGCAACGTCAACTTCGATCCCTGCGCCACGGTGGGCCCCGGCACGCACACGGTCACCTGGGAATGGAACGGTCCCGACGGCGACGCCTCGAAAGGGACGACCTCGACCACGTTCACGGTCGTCGAAGCCCCGAGCACGAAGACCATCACGCTGTCGGCGACTTCGACCCGGATCACCGAGGGGAATTCCGGCCACACGGACGTCACCGTCACCATCACGCTCGGCGAGCCGGCGCCCGAGGACTTCACGGCCCTGATCTCCTCTGCCGGCGATCCGGGCACGGCGACGGAACCCACGAAATCGCAGGACGCCTGCGAGCCGCCGCTGCAACCGGCGGATACGGATTGGTGCTTTCTGTTGGACAGCGCCGCCGTCGCCATTGCCGAGGGCGAGACCGAGGAAACCGTCAAGATCCGGATTCTCGGCGATACCCGGGACGAAAGCAACGAGACCATCATCCTGCATGTTTCCTCCGAGGAGCCGGGCTGGACCCGGGATGCCACTCTCACGCTGACCATCGTCGACGACGACGGGGTCACCAGCCCCGCTGCCCCGCCCGGCTTCAGGGCTTCGGCGGGCGACCGGCAGGTGACGTTGAACTGGAACGACCCGAACGACGCGACCATCACCGGCTACAAGCTGATCTACGCCAAGACGGGTGACAGGGGCAGTGCGAGCTGGGCCCCGATCCCCGGTTCCGGCATCCGCACCCTGACCTACACGGTGAGGAACCTCGACAACGACGCCGAGTACAGCTTCAGGGTGCGGGCGGTGAACAGCGCCGGCGACGGGACGGCCACGACCTGGGTGACGGCGACGCCGACCGGCGGGGTCACCTGCCCGACGGCACAGCCGCCGACGGCTCTGTCGGTCACGCCGGGTTCCGACCGACTGTCCCTGACCTGGACCGCCCCGACCCAGGCCGAGCGGAACGGCTGGCAGCTGCAATACCGCAAGACGGGGGGAAGCGTAAGCGCCGCGCCGTCACCCTCGTTGTGACCTGAGATTTTCGTGTTCATCTGGCCCTTGTCAACGACGGAGGTGACAGATGACAGACAGATTGCATGAGCGAGTAACGGAGGAGGCCACCGACGCTGCGGTTGCGGTTGCGACGTGCGCGAACGGCGCGCGGGTGTGGCCGGAAGCGGAGAAGGCGCGGATTGTGGCGGAGACGTTCGAGGAGGGAGCGACGGTGGCGGGTGTTGCCCGGCGCCACGGCCTTTCGCGGACGCAGTTGAGCGGCTGGCGGCGCATGGCTCGGGACGGCCTTCTTGGCCCGGTTTCCGGCGCGGTCGACGATCCGTTCGGCCTGGTCCCGGTGACGGTGTCGGTGGCTGCTGAGCGGAACGGCGCGGCATCGGCGCCCGGGGACGGTATCGCGATCGAGATCGCCGACATCCGGGTGGTGGTGCCGCCGGACTTCGACGCGGGGCACCTGTCGCGCATCCTGGTCTGCGTTCGGGCCGCGCCATGATCCTGACCGGGGAGAAGGTGCGGGTCTGGCTGGCGACCCGCCCCGTCGACTTCCGCAAGGGACATGACGGGCTGTCGGCGGTGGTGCAGACGGTGCTGGGCCACGACCCCTATAGCGGCGCGGTCTTCGCCTTCCGCTCCAGGCGGGGCGACAGGATGAAGATCCTGGTCTGGGACCGCACCGGGCTGGTCATGGTCTACAAGCGCCTGGAGGGCGGCGGCTTCCAGTGGCCGCGCCCGTCGGATGGAGTGATCGGGCTGTCGCCAGCGCAGTTCTCGGCGTTGTTCGAGGGTCTCGATTGGCGGGCGGTCCGGGCCGTGCGACGGCCACGGCCGCGCCAGGCGGCCTGATCGCGCACCTTGTCGCCTCACCGGGGAACGGTGTCCATCCCACCGTCTCCCCGGTGTCGCCAGGACGAGCTGTCCGGCCCCGTTTACAGCGGGGCCGGAAGCATGGTCGCCTTGCATTATCTCATTGATTCTGAAAGATGGATCCGATGCCAACAAGCATGGGAAGCGCCGTTCCCGTGAGCGATCTGCAACGCCGTCTGGCGGCCGTCGAAGCCCAACTTGCGAAGGAGCGCGCCGAGCGCAAGGCCGCCGAGGATGCGCTGGCTGTGTCCGAGCAGGCGCGCGAACGCCTGGAGCGGATCATCGCCTCGCTGAACCATGCCGTGTGGGGCGCGCGCTCGGAGAAGCGCCATGCCGATCAGGACCGGCTGCCGCTGTTCGAGGACATCGCGGTCGCCGAGGGGATGTTGGCGGAAGCCCGGGAGAAGGCCGACGCGGCGACCGGCAGAGAACGGCGCAAGCCGCAGCCGACCAATCGTAATCTCGGCCATCTGCCCAGGCACCTTGAACGCTTCGAGAAGGTGATCGAGCCGCAGAGCACGGAGTGCCCTTGCGGCTGTGGCGCGATGACCAGGGTCGGCGAGGACCGCACCGAGCGGCTCGACATCGTGCCGGCGAAGTTGAGAGTGCTGGTGACGATCCGGCCGAAATACATCTGCCGCGCCTGCGAGGGCAAGCAGAGCGTCCAGGCGCCGGCGCCGGAATACCTGGTGCCGCGCGGCCTGCCGACCGAGGGGCTGGTGGCGCACACGCTGGTCGCCAAGTTCGCCGACCACCAACCGTTCTACCGTCAGAGCGAGGCATACCGGCGCGAGGGGATCGACCTCGACCGCACCATGCTGGGGAACTGGGCGGGGCGCGGGATGCAGGTGCTGGCCCCGGTGATCGACCGGATGATCGAGCACCTCAAGGCGTCGGACGGTCTGTTCATGGACGAGACCACGGTGCCGGTGATGGCGCCGGGGACCGGCAAGACGCGCCTCGACTATCTGTGGGCGATCGCCCGCGATCAGCGCGGCTATGGCGGGGTCGACCCGCCGATCGTGGTGTTCCACCACTCGCGCCATCGAAGTGCGAAGGTCGCTCTGGAGTTGATGCGGGGCTACACCGGCGGCGGCCCGCTGCATGTGGACGGCTACAGGGTGTACGATGCGCTCGGCGATCCGAAGCAGACGGTCAGCCCATGGGTGCTCGCCTACTGCTGGACCCACTGGCGGAGACGCTTCGTCGACTTCCAGCGCGCCACGGAGTCGCCCCTGTGCGAGGAAATCCTCGCACGGATCGCGGCGCTCTACCGGATCGAGACCATGGTGCGCGGTCACCCGCCAGAGCTGCGGCTGAAGGCGCGGCAGGAGTTGTCGGCGCCGATCGTCGAGGCCATGCGGCCCTGGCTCGAGGCCCGGCTCGACCGTCTGTCCAGCGCGTCCGAACTCGCCAGGCACATCCGCTACGCCCTCAAGCGCTGGGATGGCCTGTGCCGGTTCCTCCATGACGGACGTATCGAGATGGACACCAACCCTGTCGAGAACCTCATCCGTCCGGTGAAGCTCACAAAGAAAAACGCGCTGTTCGCCGGCAGCGACGACGGCGCCAGGACCTGGGCGCGGTGCGCCAGCCTGATCGGCACCTGCAAGCTCAACGGCGTCAATCCGCAGGTCTACCTGACCGACACCCTGCGCCGGATCATCGACATGCACCCCCTGTCACGCATCGACGAACTCATGCCCTGGAACTTCGACCCGAAAATCCCGGGCCTCACACGTCAACAAGGGTAACCGCGCGGCGCTTACGGGGAAGCTGGACCCCGGTCACGATCTCGAGCGCCGGCGCGACCAGCTACACGATCAGCGGACTGGAGGCCGGCACGGCCTATCAGGTGCGGCTTCAGGCCACGGTCGGCGAACAGGGCGCCAACTGCCCCGGCAGCGCCTTCGCAACCGCCGCCGGCACGACGACGGGGAGCGTCTCCACCACGCCCACCACCTCCACCCCCAGCTACACCCCGCCCCCCGGCACGCCGCGGGCGGATGCCGGGGCGGAGATCGATGCCGCGCCGGGGGCGCGGGTGAGGCTGGACGGTTCGGAGAGCACGGACCCGGACGGGGGCGAACTGAGGTATTCCTGGAGGCAGGTGCTGGGGTGGAGCGGTATCTACCGGACGGCAGTGGCGCTCGAGGGCGCGGACACGGCGCGGCCGACGTTCACGGCACCGGCCGGGCCGTACACTCTGGACATCCTGGTGTTCCGCCTCACGGTGACCGACCCGGAGGGGAAGACCGACAGTAAGCGCCGCGCGGTTACCCTTGTTGACGTGTGAGGCCCGGGATTTTCGGGTCGAAGTTCCAGGGCATGAGTTCGTCGATGCGTGACAGGGGGTGCATGTCGATGATCCGGCGCAGGGTGTCGGTCAGGTAGACCTGCGGATTGACGCCGTTGAGCTTGCAGGTGCCGATCAGGCTGGCGCACCGCGCCCAGGTCCTGGCGCCGTCGTCGCTGCCGGCGAACAGCGCGTTTTTCTTTGTGAGCTTCACCGGACGGATGAGGTTCTCGACAGGGTTGGTGTCCATCTCGATACGTCCGTCATGGAGGAACCGGCACAGGCCATCCCAGCGCTTGAGGGCGTAGCGGATGTGCCTGGCGAGTTCGGACGCGCTGGACAGACGGTCGAGCCGGGCCTCGAGCCAGGGCCGCATGGCCTCGACGATCGGCGCCGACAACTCCTGCCGCGCCTTCAGCCGCAGCTCTGGCGGGTGACCGCGCACCATGGTCTCGATCCGGTAGAGCGCCGCGATCCGTGCGAGGATTTCCTCGCACAGGGGCGACTCCGTGGCGCGCTGGAAGTCGACGAAGCGTCTCCGCCAGTGGGTCCAGCAGTAGGCGAGCACCCATGGGCTGACCGTCTGCTTCGGATCGCCGAGCGCATCGTACACCCTGTAGCCGTCCACATGCAGCGGGCCGCCGCCGGTGTAGCCCCGCATCAACTCCAGAGCGACCTTCGCACTTCGATGGCGCGAGTGGTGGAACACCACGATCGGCGGGTCGACCCCGCCATAGCCGCGCTGATCGCGGGCGATCGCCCACAGATAGTCGAGGCGCGTCTTGCCGGTCCCCGGCGCCATCACCGGCACCGTGGTCTCGTCCATGAACAGACCGTCCGACGCCTTGAGGTGCTCGATCATCCGGTCGATCACCGGGGCCAGCACCTGCATCCCGCGCCCCGCCCAGTTCCCCAGCATGGTGCGGTCGAGGTCGATCCCCTCGCGCCGGTATGCCTCGCTCTGACGGTAGAACGGTTGGTGGTCGGCGAACTTGGCGACCAGCGTGTGCGCCACCAGCCCCTCGGTCGGCAGGCCGCGCGGCACCAGGTATTCCGGCGCCGGCGCCTGGACGCTCTGCTTGCCCTCGCAGGCGCGGCAGATGTATTTCGGCCGGATCGTCACCAGCACTCTCAACTTCGCCGGCACGATGTCGAGCCGCTCGGTGCGGTCCTCGCCGACCCTGGTCATCGCGCCACAGCCGCAAGGGCACTCCGTGCTCTGCGGCTCGATCACCTTCTCGAAGCGTTCAAGGTGCCTGGGCAGATGGCCGAGATTACGATTGGTCGGCTGCGGCTTGCGCCGTTCTCTGCCGGTCGCCGCGTCGGCCTTCTCCCGGGCTTCCGCCAACATCCCCTCGGCGACCGCGATGTCCTCGAACAGCGGCAGCCGGTCCTGATCGGCATGGCGCTTCTCCGAGCGCGCGCCCCACACGGCATGGTTCAGCGAGGCGATGATCCGCTCCAGGCGTTCGCGCGCCTGCTCGGACACAGCCAGCGCATCCTCGGCGGCCTTGCGCTCGGCGCGCTCCTTCGCAAGTTGGGCTTCGACGGCCGCCAGACGGCGTTGCAGATCGCTCACGGGAACGGCGCTTCCCATGCTTGTTGGCATCGGATCCATCTTTCAGAATCAATGAGATAATGCAAGGCGACCATGCTTCCGGCCCCGCTGTAAACGGGGCCGGACAGCTCGTCCTGGCGACACCGGGGAGACGGTGGGATGGACACCGTTCCCCGGTGAGGCGACAAGGTGCGCGATCAGGCCGCCTGGCGCGGCCGTGGCCGTCGCACGGCCCGGACCGCCCGCCAATCGAGACCCTCGAACAACGCCGAGAACTGCGCTGGCGACAGCCCGATCACTCCATCCGACGGGCGCGGCCACTGGAAGCCGCCGCCCTCCAGGCGCTTGTAGACCATGACCAGCCCGGTGCGGTCCCAGACCAGGATCTTCATCCTGTCGCCCCGCCTGGAGCGGAAGGCGAAGACCGCGCCGCTATAGGGGTCGTGGCCCAGCACCGTCTGCACCACCGCCGACAGCCCGTCATGTCCCTTGCGGAAGTCGACGGGGCGGGTCGCCAGCCAGACCCGCACCTTCTCCCCGGTCAGGATCATGGCGCGGCCCGAACGCAGACCAGGATGCGCGACAGGTGCCCCGCGTCGAAGTCCGGCGGCACCACCACCCGGATGTCGGCGATCGCGATCGCGATACCGTCCCCGGGCGCCGATGCCGCGCCGTTCCGCTCAGCAGCCACCGACACCGTCACCGGGACCAGGCCGAACGGATCGTCGACCGCGCCGGAAACCGGGCCAAGAAGGCCGTCCCGAGCCATGCGCCGCCAGCCGCTCAACTGCGTCCGCGAAAGGCCGTGGCGCCGGGCAACACCCGCCACCGTCGCTCCCTCCTCGAACGTCTCCGCCACAATCCGCGCCTTCTCCGCTTCCGGCCACACCCGCGCGCCGTTCGCGCACGTCGCAACCGCAACCGCAGCGTCGGTGGCCTCCTCCGTTACTCGCTCATGCAATCTGTCTGTCATCTGTCACCTCCGTCGTTGACAAGGGCCAGATGAACACGAAAATCTCAGGTCACAACGAGGGTGACGGCGCGGCGCTTACGACCGACACGGCCTCGGTGTGGGTGAAGGTGGGCGATGCGGCGCCGGTGTTCGGCGACGCACCGGTGACGGCGCTGGACCTGGCCCCGGGCGCGGCGATGACGGCGGTGGTGCTGCCCGAGGCGACGGGCGGCAACGGGGCGCTGAGCTACACCCTGACCTCGGCGCCCACGGGCCTGGCCGGCCTTGCCTTCGACCCGGCGACGCGGCGGCTCTCGGGCACGCCTCCGGAGATCGGCAGCTGGACGTTCACATACCGGGCCGACGATGCCGACAGCAACCGGACGGAGGCGGATGCGGCGATCCTGACCTTCACGGTGACGGTGCGCGACGAGGCGCCGACTTTCGGCGAGGCCTCGGTACCGGCACTGGACCTGGCCCCGGGCGCGGCGATGACGGCGGTGGTGCTGCCCGAGGCGACGGGCGGCAACGGGGCGCTGACCTACACCCTGACCTCGGTTCCGCAAGGTCTGGCGGGCCTCGCGTTCGATCCGGAGACGCGGCAGCTTTCGGGCACGCCCCCGACGGAGAGCGGCAGCTGGACGTTCACGTACCGGGCGGACGATGCCGACGGCAACCGGTCGGAGACGGATGCGGCGATCCTGACATTCACGGTGACGGTGCGGGACGAGACACCGACTTTCGGCGACGCCTCGGTATCGGCGCTGGATCTGGCCCCGGGCGCGGCGATGACGGCGGTGACGCTGCCCGAGGCGACCGGAGGCAACGGCACGCTCACCTACACCCTGACCTCAGAACCTGCGGGCCTGGCGGGCCTCATGTTCGACATGGCGGCGCGGCGTCTCTCGGGTACGCCTCCGGAGAGCGGCAGCTGGACCTTCACCTGGCGGGCGGACGATGCGGATTCGAACCGCACCGAGGCGGACGCGGCGATCCTGACCTTCGAGGTGAGGGTGGAGAATGCGCGCACGGCGCTGGTGAAGCAGACGGTGCGGCGCACGCTGGCGGCGGTGGCGCGGCGGGCGCTGACCGGGGCGCTGGACAATATCGGGGCGCGTCTGACGGCGGAGGCGCCGATGAGCGGCCTGACCCTGGCCGGCGAGACGGTGCCGCTCGCCGTGTCCGGTGCCGGGACGAGCCTGGCGGGCGGCGCCTGCGCGGCCGGCGACCCGTGGCGCCACGGCCTCGGCGGGACCGGCCTCGGGGCCGCAACCGCGGACTGCGGCGGTGCCGGGAGCCGGACCGTGGGGTCGGACCAGCTGCTGAACGCGAGCGCCTTCTCGCTGGGCCTGGGCGCGGCCGAGGGCGAGGCGGGCCATGACCCGCATGCGCCGCGCTGGGCGGTGTGGGGCCGGGGCGACTACGGGACCTTCGCGGGGCATCCCGACGGGATGCATTACGACGGCGAGATGCGCACCGGCTGGCTGGGGATCGACGCGCGGGCCGGGGCCTGGGTGGCGGGGCTTGCGGTGAGCCATGGCACCGGCGAGGCGGACTACGGCCTCGACGGCGGCGAGACGGGCCGCCTGGAGACCGAGCTGACGGCGGTGTATCCCTACGGGCGCTGGACGGTGTCGGAGGGGCTGGAACTGCGCGGCGTGCTCGGCGCCGGCTGGGGCGAGGCGCGCCACCGGCTGGAGGACGAGACGGAAGAGACCGGCGACCTCGCGATGCGGATGGCGTCGCTGGGCCTGCGCCACGCCCTGCCGCCGGTGGCCGGGATCGACCTGGCGGCGCGGGCGGATGCCAGCATGACGCGGATGGAGACGGAAGAGGGTCCGGACCCTGTCCATGGTCTGACGGCGGACAGCTGGCGGCTGCGGGCCGGGATGGAGGCGTCGCGGCGCTTCGCCCTCGACGACGCCACGGCGCTGACCCCGTTCGTGGAGGCGGCGGCGCGCCGGGACGGCGGCGACGGGCTGACCGGGACCGGTCTGGAGATCGCCGGCGGCGTGCGCTGGACGGCGCCGCGGGTGCAGGTCGAGGCGCGGGGCCGGTGGCTGGCGGCGCATACGGAAGACGGCGCCGAGGAGAAAGGCATCAGCGTGACGGCGCGGGTCGGCCCGGGGGCCGAGGGGCGCGGCCTGTCGCTGATGCTGAGCCCGCGCTGGGGCGCGGAGGCGGGCGGCGCCGAGGCGCTGTGGCGCGACGCGCTGCCGGCGGCGGACAGTGCCGCAGGCACCGATGCGGCCCTTGACGCCCGCATCGGCTACGGCCTCGGCCTGACGCCGTACGGCCTGCTGACGCCGTTTGCCGAGACCGGGCTTGCAGGGGACGACAGCCGGCGGCTGCGGCTCGGGACCCGGTTCGATACCCATCGCGCCGACATGGCGGTGGAGCTTGCGGGCGAGCACCGCGAGGGCGGCGCGTCCGGGCCGGAGCAGACGATCAGGCTCGACCTGACGCTGCGGTACTGAGCGGGGTGCGGACGATGACGAGGAAGGGAAGCGTGTTCGCGCTGAACGGCGCACCCCTGCGCACTGCGGCGTTCGCGGCGGCCGCGCTCATGCTCGCCGCCTGCGGCGGCGGCGGCGGCGCCCCGGTCACCGGCGGCCCCGGGACGCCGCCGGACTCCGGGGAGACGCCCCTGGCCCGGCTCGAAACGCTGCGCGAGGGCGCCGACACCCTGGCGATGACCGGGCTTCACGCGCGCTGGTCGCTCTCCGCCGAGGGGGAGGACGACATCGACGACGCGTTCGTCGAGCCTGTGACCTGTTCGGGGGCGCGCTGCATGGCGGCGGACGGCGCGGCGCTGGCGGCGCGGGACCTGCTCGACCTCTCCGGGGACGGAGGTATCGGTTCGGGCACGGCGGCGATTGGCGAGAGGGGCGGGTTCGATACGGTGAAGGCCGTCGGCGGCTTCGCGGTCGCGGAGACGCTGCCCGACCTGACGGTGACCGTCTCGCCGCAGGCGACGAGCTGGGGGTTCTGGGGCGCGCACGGCTTCGCGGCCCTGACCCTCGGCACGGGCCCGCTGTCGGCGGAGATCGGGGAAACGGCGATGACCGGCACGTTCACGCTGGCGCGGGCCTGGGCGGCGGGCGCGGCCGCCGGCGGCAATCCGGCGGGAACCGGGCGCGCGACCTGGACCGGCATCGCCGAGGCGAGCCCGACGGGGGCGTTCGAGCGGGTCGCGGGCACGGCGACGCTGACCATCGAAGACCTGTCGCGGCCCCGGGTCGATGTCGACATCGCCCTCGACGGCGTCGAGGCGCCGCTGAAATGGACAGACATGCCGCTCGCCGGGGGGCGGTTCGCCGCCGGGACGGCCGGGACCGACCGGCTCGAAGGCCGCTTCCACGGCCCGGCCCACCAGGAGGCGTACGGCGTGTTCGATACCGCGGACTGGCTCGGCGCCTTCGGCGCAAGGCGCGCGCCGTGAGCGGCGGCGGTGCGGCGGGGGATGCCGACGGTGGCGCCGCGGGCCGGCGGCTGGGACGGGGTGCGGGCCTGGCGCTTTCTGCGGGCCAGCAGGGGCTACCGCGAGGCGTGGGCGCGGCGGCGGCCGCCGCCCGGCCTGCCGGAGCGGGCGCCCTTCCCGGTGCGCTTGCAGACGGCGGCCGACCTGGCGGCGCCGTCCTGGGGCATGGCGGCCTGGGAGGACCCGCACGGAGCGCGCCCGCTGGCGCCCTTCTGGGCGCGGGCCGGGGTGGTCGAGGGCCGGGTGACGCGGGACGCGCCGCCGCTGGTCCGGCTGGCTGACGAGGGCGGGGCGTCGCTCTCCGGGCTGCGTCTGGCGGACGGCGGGCTGATGCTCCGGATCGAGCGCGACGGGCGGTCGGTGCAGGTCCGGCTTCCGCCCGCCACGGTGTTCCCCGAAGACGGCGGGCTGCGCCTGGTGCTGGTGCGCGAGGTGGCGCGCATCGAGGACGCCTGGCCGGACGGCCCGGCCCCTCGGCAGGGAGGGGCACGGGGGACGGCGAACTGCTGGCGGCGCTGGCGGGCCAGGCGGAGGGGCTCACCCAGCAGGAGATCGCGGTGCGCTTCTGGGGCCGGGCGCGGGTCGAGGCGGAGTATTACACCGGCGGCTGGATGCACGGTAAGCGTCTGGCGTGACCGCCCTTGTGGCGAGACGGCTTGGAGCCGCAGTCTGTGGTGAGGTTCCAGAGGTCGATAGTGTCCATTATCGGCTAATGGACACTATCTTAGGGGGCTGCGGTGCCACGTCGGTAAGCGCCGCGCCGTCACCCTCGTTGTGACCTGAGATTTTCGTGTTCATCTGGCCCTTGTCAACGACGGAGGTGACAGATGACAGACAGATTGCATGAGCGAGTAACGGAGGAGGCCACCGACGCTGCGGTTGCGGTTGCGACGTGCGCGAACGGCGCGCGGGTGTGGCCGGAAGCGGAGAAGGCGCGGATTGTGGCGGAGACGTTCGAGGAGGGAGCGACGGTGGCGGGTGTTGCCCGGCGCCACGGCCTTTCGCGGACGCAGTTGAGCGGCTGGCGGCGCATGGCTCGGGACGGCCTTCTTGGCCCGGTTTCCGGCGCGGTCGACGATCCGTTCGGCCTGGTCCCGGTGACGGTGTCGGTGGCTGCTGAGCGGAACGGCGCGGCATCGGCGCCCGGGGACGGTATCGCGATCGAGATCGCCGACATCCGGGTGGTGGTGCCGCCGGACTTCGACGCGGGGCACCTGTCGCGCATCCTGGTCTGCGTTCGGGCCGCGCCATGATCCTGACCGGGGAGAAGGTGCGGGTCTGGCTGGCGACCCGCCCCGTCGACTTCCGCAAGGGACATGACGGGCTGTCGGCGGTGGGTAAGCGGTTAAACCACGGCGTCGATTTTGGATTTGGGACGGATTTTCGTTTGACACCATAGGCCGTCCGCCCTATAGACCGGCCGTCCGGGCGAAGCGCGTCGGGGGCGGCGATGGCGGCATGGTACGGATCGAAGGCGACGACGGGGCTTTGCCAGGCGATCGTGAGCCTGATGCCGCCGCACGACGTTTTTGTGGAGACCCATCTGGGGGGCGGCGCGATCATGAAGCGCAAGCCTCCGGCGCTTCGCAAGTAAGCGCCGCGCCGTCACCCTCGTTGTGACCTGAGATTTTCGTGTTCATCTGGCCCTTGTCAACGACGGAGGTGACAGATGACAGACAGATTGCATGAGCGAGTAACGGAGGAGGCCACCGACGCTGCGGTTGCGGTTGCGACGTGCGCGAACGGCGCGCGGGTGTGGCCGGAAGCGGAGAAGGCGCGGATTGTGGCGGAGACGTTCGAGGAGGGAGCGACGGTGGCGGGTGTTGCCCGGCGCCACGGCCTTTCGCGGACGCAGTTGAGCGGCTGGCGGCGCATGGCTCGGGACGGCCTTCTTGGCCCGGTTTCCGGCGCGGTCGACGATCCGTTCGGCCTGGTCCCGGTGACGGTGTCGGTGGCTGCTGAGCGGAACGGCGCGGCATCGGCGCCCGGGGACGGTATCGCGATCGAGATCGCCGACATCCGGGTGGTGGTGCCGCCGGACTTCGACGCGGGGCACCTGTCGCGCATCCTGGTCTGCGTTCGGGCCGCGCCATGATCCTGACCGGGGAGAAGGTGCGGGTCTGGCTGGCGACCCGCCCCGTCGACTTCCGCAAGGGACATGACGGGCTGTCGGCGGTGGTGCAGACGGTGCTGGGCCACGACCCCTATAGCGGCGCGGTCTTCGCCTTCCGCTCCAGGCGGGGCGACAGGATGAAGATCCTGGTCTGGGACCGCACCGGGCTGGTCATGGTCTACAAGCGCCTGGAGGGCGGCGGCTTCCAGTGGCCGCGCCCGTCGGATGGAGTGATCGGGCTGTCGCCAGCGCAGTTCTCGGCGTTGTTCGAGGGTCTCGATTGGCGGGCGGTCCGGGCCGTGCGACGGCCACGGCCGCGCCAGGCGGCCTGATCGCGCACCTTGTCGCCTCACCGGGGAACGGTGTCCATCCCACCGTCTCCCCGGTGTCGCCAGGACGAGCTGTCCGGCCCCGTTTACAGCGGGGCCGGAAGCATGGTCGCCTTGCATTATCTCATTGATTCTGAAAGATGGATCCGATGCCAACAAGCATGGGAAGCGCCGTTCCCGTGAGCGATCTGCAACGCCGTCTGGCGGCCGTCGAAGCCCAACTTGCGAAGGAGCGCGCCGAGCGCAAGGCCGCCGAGGATGCGCTGGCTGTGTCCGAGCAGGCGCGCGAACGCCTGGAGCGGATCATCGCCTCGCTGAACCATGCCGTGTGGGGCGCGCGCTCGGAGAAGCGCCATGCCGATCAGGACCGGCTGCCGCTGTTCGAGGACATCGCGGTCGCCGAGGGGATGTTGGCGGAAGCCCGGGAGAAGGCCGACGCGGCGACCGGCAGAGAACGGCGCAAGCCGCAGCCGACCAATCGTAATCTCGGCCATCTGCCCAGGCACCTTGAACGCTTCGAGAAGGTGATCGAGCCGCAGAGCACGGAGTGCCCTTGCGGCTGTGGCGCGATGACCAGGGTCGGCGAGGACCGCACCGAGCGGCTCGACATCGTGCCGGCGAAGTTGAGAGTGCTGGTGACGATCCGGCCGAAATACATCTGCCGCGCCTGCGAGGGCAAGCAGAGCGTCCAGGCGCCGGCGCCGGAATACCTGGTGCCGCGCGGCCTGCCGACCGAGGGGCTGGTGGCGCACACGCTGGTCGCCAAGTTCGCCGACCACCGTGTGTCCTGAAGCACCGCCATGAAAGGAGGTGCGCAACTGCAAGAGAGATGAGGGTAGGCCCCTCGGGGTCGACGATCAGGCGTCGGTCTCAAACCACCACGAGCTGCTGTCGTAAAGAGCGATGGTGGTGAGCGTCGTGGAAACGGCGGGACGACGATCTCGTCAGGTGAGGTCCGGGGAGACGAGCGAAAGCGAACCGCCGATGAACTTCCGAAAGCGTATGGTCGATGTCAGAACCGGGGGTGGTGGTCACTCCGGGACAAGCATGGGCGGAGTCCTGGAGTCCGGCCCACGCGGCATCCGGCTCGAAGGCGGCGTGAACCCGGAACAGGCTTTCTTGCGGAACAGGAGAACCTGTCGTCCCGATGCCAAGGGAGACGGCCAACCGGGCAGCCCCCGGAAGGCTCAGAGTACCGATGCGGGGCACAGGGGCAGAACAGCCCGTAGTAGGGATGAAGGCGCTGTAATGGCGCTGGACCGAAGGGGCTGTGGTGTTCAGCCGCTGCCGTCGGCCAACTGGTGACAGGAGGAGCCGGATGACAGGGGCAAAGCCGTTCCCGATAGCAAAGAGGGAAGTCTGGGAAGCCTTCAAGCATGTGAAGGCAAACCGGGGAGCGGCTGGAGTAGATGGGCAGACGGTCGAGAGTCTGGAGGAACGGCTTGGTCCGGAACTCTACAAGCTCTGGAATCGCATGTCCTCAGGCAGCTATATGCCGCCTCCGGTTCGCAGGGTGAACATCCCCAAGGAGGGCGGCGGGAAGCGCCCGTTGGGCATACCGACGGTCACGGACCGCATCGCTCAGGAGGTTGTTCGCCGACATCTGGAGCCCTTGTTGGAACCGATTTTCCATGAGGACTCATACGGATATCGGCCGAAGCGATCCGCCATTGACGCCATCCGGACAGCGCGTCGGCGATGCTGGCGCTACGACTGGGTGCTGGACATGGACATCAAGGGGTTCTTCGACAACATCGACCACGAGTTGCTGCTGAAGGCCGTTCGTCACCATACGGACTGCCGGTGGGTGCTGCTCTATGTCGAGCGCTGGTTGAAGGCTCCCGTGATCGAGGAGGACGGCACCGTTGTCGCACGGGACAGGGGCACGCCACAGGGCGGGGTAATTTCGCCAGTATTGTCCAACCTGTTCCTGCACTATGCGTTCGATCAATGGATGAAAAGGTCGATGCCGCATGTTCCGTTCGAACGGTATGCGGACGATATAATCTGCCATTGTCGAACGGAGGAGGCGGCAAAGACCCTCTGGCGGCGGGTTGCGGACCGATTGGCCGAGTGCGGCCTGGAGGTCCATCCGCAGAAGACCAAGGTGGTCTACTGCAAGGATACCAACCGCAAGGCGGACTACCCGACGGTCGCGTTCGACTTCCTGGGCTACCGTTTCCAGCCAAGGTTCGCGGCGTGGCGCGGCGGGTTGTTCGGGGTCTCGTTCCTTCCGGCTGCCAGCCCGACTGCGCTCAAGGCGTTTCGGCGCCGCGTGCGACAGTGGCGTTTGCAACGGCGTAGCGACAAGGCACTGCTTGACCTTGCCCGCATGTTTCATCGCGAAATTGCAGGGTGGATCGGCTACTTCGGCGCATTCTACAAGTCGGCGCTCTATCCGACCCTTCGTCTGATAGACGCCCACTTGCAGCGATGGGCAATGCGGAAGTTCAAACGCTTCCGACAACGACCGCGTCAGGCTCGTCTCTGGCTTGCCAGAATCGCGAAAGCGGAGCCGTGGCGGTTCGCCCATTGGACCCTTGTGCACGGGCAGGGCCGGACGCTGGGAGCCGTATGAGCTGAGAGGTTCACGTACGGTTCTGGGAGCGCGTGGGGGTGAGATTCCCCCGCGCGACTCGCTTGCCGCTCTACCGTCAATCGCAGATCTACGCGGCGTCTGGGGCTTGAGCTGCCCCGCGCGACGCTGGCCGACTGGGTGGGCAAGGCGTCGTTCCATCTTCGCCCCCTGGTGGACTGCCTGGCGGCGGACCTCAAGCGGTCGGCGAAGCTCGGGGTGGACGAGACGCCGATCCGGGTTCTCGACCCGGGCCGGGGCCGGACCAGGACGGGCTACATGTGGACGATGGTGCGCGACGAGCGGCCGTGGTCGGGGGCGGACCCGCCTGGGGTGGTCTATGCCTACGCGCCGGGCCGCGGCGGCAAGCATGCGGAGACGCTGCTGGAAGGGTTCTCGGGGACCGCGCAGATCGACGGCTATAGCGGCTACAACCCGCTGCGCCGTGCGGACCGGCCGGGGGGAGCGCTGACGCTCTCGGCCTGCTGGGCGCACGCCAGGCGCGCGCTGAAGGACATCTTCGATTCGAACGCCTCGCCGGTCGCGAAGGCCGGTCTGGAGCGGATCGCGCGGCTCTACGCGATCGAGGACAGGATCCGGGGCGCGGCGCCGGCGACGCGCCAGGCGGTGCGCTGGACGGAGTCCGCGCCGCTGGTGAACGCCTTCGGAGTGTGGCTCGACGAGCAGCGCTCGCGCGTCTCGCCGCGCTCGCGCCTGGGCGAGAAGCTGACCTACATCGCCAACCGGTGGGACGGGTTGCTGGTGTTCCTCCGCGACGGGCGCGTCGAGATCGACTCGAACTTCGTCGAGAACCGCATCCGCCCGCTGAAGCTCACGGCAAAGAACGCCCTGTTCGCGGGCCACGACGAGGGCGCCGCCGCGTGGGCCCGGATCGCCTCGCTGATCGAGACCTGCAAGATGAACGGCGTCGAGCCGCACGCCTGGCTCAGGAGCGCGCTCGAGAAGATCGCCGCGGGTCACCCACAGTCGAGGATCCACGAGCTGCTGCCGTGGAACTTTGATCCCAAGCCCGACGTCGACACCGGCTGATCGCGGCGCCCAAGCCCACCCTCAAGAAAACGCTGTCAATCCAGACCCGATATGGGGTCTGAACACCGCTTACCACGAAACGGGACGATGCCACGGTCGTTTATGTCGATCTGACGGTCGACGCCTCCCGCGAGGCAGAGGCGCTCGATTGGCTCGACGGAGCCGAACGGTCGCGCCGGCGCCGCTTCCTGTATCCCCGGCCTCGCCGCGAATTTACCCTCTGCCGCGCCGCGCTCCGGTCGCTGCTCTGCGGCAGACTCGGCTGCCGGAACGCGGACCTCTCGTTCGGCGCGTCGAAACTCGGCAAGCCGTTCGCCCGCGTCGGGGGCGTCGCGGCCTCCGTCCCCTTCAACGTGAGCCATAGCGGCCGGCACGGCCTGATCGCCCTGGCGCGGGAGGGCCGCATCGGCGTGGATGTGGAGGACCGCACGGCGGAACGCGATCTGGACGGCTATATCCGGTTACTGTTCGCACCGGGGGAACGGGATGCCCTCGAAACGGCGAGCGGAAATCGGAAGGTGGATCTGTTCTACAGCCTGTGGACGATGAAGGAGGCGTTGATCAAGGCTGTCGGCGCGGGACTGTCGATGGATACCGCGAAATTCGAAATTCCGCCTGCCATGGTTGGGGGTGTGAGAAGCGGCGTTTTCCGGTTCGGGGACACCCCCCACGTGACGTGGCGTCTCCAGAACATCGGCAACACGGAATTCGCGGCCGCCATTGCCCATGAACGCGTCGACTGACTTTCCTCCAGCCGTTGTTCTGCCTGTTCTTTGGCGGGCTTGAAAGAATATTGCGGATTCGCGACATCGTCCCCGCCCCGCCCCTTTTCCGACTCTACCGGTGCCGGCGCCGCCACGCGGGGGTGACGATGTCGGGGCTGTGGAATAGCCGGCGGTGCGAGGCGGCGACCGCAGCCTGAATGGAGACGCTGCCTTTGAGATCAAGGCAAGCGGTCTTCGGACTCCGGCTTCCTGCCCCCGTCCCTGAACAGGATGCGCCGGGCGTTGCTGATATCCGCCGACGCCCGGCGTTCGGAGAAGAACTCGGCCGTTCTCATTGCCGACAGCTTCTCGGCGACCGCCGTCGTCACGAACTGGTTGATGCTCGTCCCGTCGCGTCTGGCCATCTCGGCGACGGCCTCCTTCAGGGACACCGGCAAGCGCAGCGGATAGGTGGCGAGTCGTTTTTTCATGGCCTGAAGCATATCTGTTTTTCTTCAAACCGCAGAGGTCTTCGCGTCGGCGGCCCCTCTATTTCGTCATGCCCGGACTTGTTCCGGGCATCCACGCCCCGCGGCAGGGCGGGTGAACCGGGGACACGAGAGTCGGCAACCCCACGTGGATGCCCGGAACAAGTCCGGGCATGACGGCGGGCACCGGACTCCCTCACCCCTCCTCGAAGCCGTTGGCGAACATCGCGGCCAACGCCTCGACCGCCGCCGCGGCGTCGCTGCCGGACGCGGAAACCTCCAGCCGGGTCCCCCGCGTCGCCGCGAGCATCAGGAGGCCCATGATCGAGAGCGCCGAGACCGTCTCTCCCTTGCACGCGAAGCGGATGTCGGCATCGAACCGCTCGGCGGCGGCGGCGATCCTGGCGGCGACGCGGGCGTGCAGGCCGCGCTCGTTCACCACCTCGACCTCGCGGCGGGCGACGCCCCGTCCGGCGGTCATTCTTCCTTGTCGCCGAGCAGCCGGGACGCGACGCTGATGTACTTGCGGCCCGCCTCCTGCGCGGCGGCGACCGCCTCTTCCAGGCCGTCGCGGCCGCGCACGCTGGAGAGCTTGACCAGCATCGGCAGGTTGACGCCGGCGATGACCTCGACATGGCCGTCCTTCATCAGCGAGATCGCGAGGTTGGACGGCGTGCCGCCGAACATGTCGGTCAGCAGGATCACCCCGCTGCCGCCGTCGGCCCGCGCGACGCTGTCGGCGATGTCCCGGCGCCGCGCCTCGGCGTCGTCGTTGGGGCCGATGCAGACGGTCTCGGTCCGTTCCTGCGGCCCGACCACGTGTTCGAGCGCGGCGACCAGCTCCTTCGCGAGGTTGCCGTGCGTCACCAGCACCATGCCGATCATGCCCATCGCCCTATCCTGTCACGCCCCGGCTTCGGTGGCGAGGTCGCGGTGCGTCGCGGCGGCCCGCTGACCCTCCCCGGCGAGCCGGGCGGCGAGCCTCTCGACGACGAACACCGAGCGGTGCCGGCCCCCGGTGCAGCCGACCGCGATGGTGAGATGGCTCTTGCCCTCGGCCCGGTAGCGCGGCAGGACCACCGCGAGGAAGCCGTTCAGCGATTCGAAGAACGGCGCGAACGCGGGGTCGGCCCCGACGAACGCGCCGACCGCCGCGTCCAGCCCGGTGAGCGGCGCGAGATCCGCCTCGTAATGCGGGTTCGCCAGGAAGCGGACGTCGAGCACGATGTCGGCCTCGGGCGGCAGCCCGTTGCGATAGGCGAACGAGACCAGCGAGATCGCGGGCGCGGGCGCGTCCCCCAGCCCGCAGGCGTTGGCGAGCCGCCGCTTGAGCCCGGCGAGGGTGAGGGTCGATGTGTCGATCGCCTCGTCGGCGCGTTCGCGGAGCGGCGCGAGCAGCGCGCGCTCCCGGCCGATCGCCTCGGTCAGCCGGCCCTCTTCGGCGAGCGGGTGGCGGTGCCGGGTCTCGGAAAAGCGCCGCCCCAGGACCTCGTCGCCGCAGTCGAGAAAGACCAGCCGGACGGACGCGCCCGGCGGTGCGGCGAGCGCATCCAGCCGCGCGGAGAACCCGGCGACGGTGAAATCGCGCGTCCGGATGTCGATGCCGATGGCGAGCGGGCGCCCGCCGTCGCTCCCGGGGCCGACGAGCTCGGGGACCAGGGCAAGCGGCGCGTTGTCGACGGCCTCGTAGCCGAGATCCTCGAGCGCCTTCAACGCCGCGGTCTTGCCCGCGCCCGACATCCCGGTGACGACCACGATCCGCGCCGGGGCCGCGGTCATGGGGCGCCGCCGGGGCCGGGGTCGGTATCCGCGGCCCGCGCGGCGAGGCGGATTTTCGCGGCGGCCGAGGATTCGAACGGGGCGAGCCGGATCAGCGGCAGCGCGATGCCGCGGTAACGCCACGCGGCGGGTTCGGGGAGACGGGCGGGCCCGGCGCCGGTCAGAAGCTCCACCGCGAGCGCGAGCGTCGCGCAAGGCCGCCAGTCGAGGGCGAGGATGCCGAGTCCCCGCACCTCCATCCTGCCGGCCAGCGTCTTCGGCGGCCAGGCCCGCAGTCGGCCGCCGGCGGCGCGGATGTCGACCCGGTCGTCGGCGACGAGGACCGCGCCGCCGTCGATCAGGCGAAGCGCGAGGTCCGATTTTCCGCTGCCCGGCGGTCCGAGAAGGAGAACGCCCCGCCCGTCGATGTCGACGCAGCTCGCATGGACCGTCGCCATCGCTCAGCCCGCCGGCAGGCGGACGGTGAAGCGCGCGCCGGCGACGACGCCGTTCCCGTCATAGCGGTTGGAGGCGGCGATGGAGCCCCGATGCGCCTCGACGATCTGACGCGAGATCGCGAGGCCGAGCCCGGAGTGTCCGCCGAACTCCTCGCCTTCCGGGCGCTGGCTGTAGAACCGCTCGAACACGGAATCGAGTTTTTCCTCCGGGATTCCGGGGCCCTCGTCGTCGACGGTGACCGCAAGCGCTCCGTTCTCCCTGAGCGCCCGGATCGTGACGGGCGCGCCGGGCGGGCTGAACGAGAAGGCGTTGTCGAGCAGGTTCTGGAACACCTGGACCAGCCGGCTCTCGATGCCTGTGGCGCGCAGGGGGGCTCCGTCGAGCGCGAGCTCCAGCCCGTTGCCGCCGCGTGCGCTCGCGGCCCCGTGGATCTCGACGAGCGTCTCCAGCAGCCGGCCGATATCGATCTCCGACATCTCCGCCCGCGCGAGCTCGGCATCGAGGCGGGAAGCGCTCGAGATGTCGGAAATCAGCCGGTCGAGGCGGCGCACGTCCTCCTGGATTATCGCCATGAGCCGCCGCTGCTGCGCCGGGTCCGAGATGCGCGCGGCGGTCTCCACCGCGCTGGAGAGCGAGGTGAGCGGGTTCTTGATCTCGTGCGACACGTCGGCGGCGAAACGCTCGACGGCCTCCATCCGGTTCCACAGATCCGCCGTCATGTCGCGCAGCGCCGCCGACAGATCGCCGATCTCGTCGCGCCGGGCGGTGAAGTCGGGGATCTTGAGATGCTCGTCCCGCCCGCCCTTGACCTGCCGCGCGGCCTCGGCGAGCCGCTTCACCGGGCGCGTGATCGCGTTGGCGAGGTAAAGTGAGAGGATCACCGTCACCCCGAGCGCGACGGCGAAGGCGTTGAGGATGCCGAGGCGCACGTCGCGCACCGCCTCCCGGATATCGCCGCCGTCGGCGCTGAGCATGAGCGCGCCGAGCACCCGCTTGAAGCGCTGCACGGGAACCGCCGCGATCAGCACCATGTCGTCGCGTTCGTCGAAGCGGACGCGGGCCCGCGCCTCGCCGCCGAGCGCGGACGCGGCTTCCGGGTAGTCGGCGGCGCGCTGGACCGCGCGTTCGGCATAGTCGCGCGGGCGGTCGCGGGCGGGCAAGAGGCCGAGCACCCATTCATAGGCGGCGATGGCGAGACGGCCGGCGAATCCTTCCTCGCCGGGCGGCGGCAGCGCCTCCTCCTGCACCGGCGCGCCCGGGCCCACCATGTCGCGGCTGTCGACGATCAGCGCGCCGCTTGCGCCGAACAGCCGCGCCCGCGCCCTTGTGGGGCCGACCAGCCGGCGCAGCATCGGCCGCGCGGTGACCGGGAGCAGCGCCCGGTCCCCGCCGGCCGCTTCCCCCGCCGCGCCCTCGCCGAGCGCGCCGGCGAATATCTCCGCCTGGGTGTGCAGCGAGGCGAGCTCCGCCTCGACCAGCCCGTCCTCGTACCGGTCGAGATAGAGCAGCCCGGCGACGAGCGCCCCGAGGGCCAGGACGTTGACCGTCAGCACGCGTCGCGTGAGGGGCGAGATCATCGGAGCATCCCCGGTCGTCGGTGCGCCGCGCCGGCGGTCGGGGGCCGGCGCGGCCCGGCGGCTCAGTCCTCCCTGTACCGGTAGCCGATGCCGTAGAGGGTTTCAATATGGCCGAAATCCTCGTCGGCCAGCCGGAACTTCTTGCGCAGCCGCTTTATGTGGCTGTCGATCGTGCGGTCGTCGACATAGATGTGCTCGCCATAGGCGGCGTCCATCAGCTGGTCGCGCGACTTGACGTGGCCGGGGCGGACGGCGAGCGCCTTGACGATCAGGAATTCGGTCACCGTGAGGTCGACCGGCCGGCCGCGCCACGAGCAGAGATGGCGCGACTCGTCCAGGGTGAGCTCGCCCCGCACCAGCGCGGGATCGGCGGCGCCCTCGCCGGGTCCCGCGGCGCCCTTCCGGTGGCGCCGGAGCACGGTGCGGATGCGTTCCAGCAGGAGGCGCTGGGAGAACGGTTTCGTGATGTAGTCGTCGGCCCCCATGCGGAGCCCCAGCACCTCGTCGATCTCGTCGTCCTTCGAGGTCAGGAAGACGATCGGGATGTCGGAGCGCCTGCGCAGCCGCTGCAGGAGCTCCGTGCCGTCCATCCGGGGCATCTTCACGTCGAGCAGCGCGAGATCGACCGGGTCGGCGCCGAGCCCTTCGAGCGCGGACGCGCCGTCGGTGAAGCAGCGCACGGCGAATCCCTCGGCTTCGAGCAGCATCGAGACCGAGGCGAGGAGGTTGCGGTCGTCGTCGACCAGCGCGATCCGTTGCTTCACGACGCCTCCCGTCCCTGCTTGCGGCCGCGACCTGTTAGATGGTGTCTCGCGCGGCCGCGGCAAGCCCGGCGAACCGCTCTCCTCGGCACCTCGCGGGCGCGCGGCGGCGCCGGTGAGGCGTTTGCGCTGTCGGGGACGGGTTGATTTACAAGGCGTTCACGGAGGTGCGAGATTTTTGATACCCCGTGGTGGTCGTTGATATCCGGGGTTTCAGTTTCGCTGCGGCGGTCGTTTTGGCGATTTTCACCCCACGCCGCTGGTCGCGGCGTCTTGGCAGCGAGGTTTTCCTGCGGCGGCCTCGCGCGCCCTGATCGTGCGCATGAGATAGAAGGTGTCGCCATCGGGCCCTGGGGCCCTTGTTCCACCACCACCCCTGGTCGGGAGAACAGCGATGGCGACGGCGGCGAAGCTACCCTTTTCGTGGCGCGATGTCGAAGTCCTGCCGGACCTTGAACGGCTGCGCCTGGTTCTGGCGGTGCTTCCCGACGAGGAGATCGTGACGGCGCTTGAAGTGTGTCGCGGTCGGGGCCGTAACGACTACCCGGTGCGGGCGATGTGGCGGGCGCTGATCGCGGGGGTGGTGTTGCAACACGCCTCGATGCAGTCGCTGTTGCGGGAGCTGGGGCGCAACCCGGCGTTGCTGGAGATCTGCGGGTTCGACCCTCTGCCGTATCAGAGCGGGCCGGTGACGGTGCTTCACGACGGGCATGCGGTAACGCGCCCGGCGCGGGTTCGTTCGACGGCGCCGAGCCACTGGAACTTCTCGCGGTTTCTGGGGCGTGTTGTGCAGCTTGAGGACGAGCAGGGGCTGGTGTCCGCCATGATCGAGAGCCTGCGCGCCGCGCTGTTCGCCGCGTTGCCGGACTTCGGGCGTCATCTCGGCTACGACGGCAAGGCGATCGCGAGCCACTCGACGGGCCGGGTCGGCAAGGACGAGGACAAGACCTCGGACCCCGACGCCGACTGGGGCAAGCACGAGACGGGCGGGGTGGACGCCAGGACCGGCGCGGTGTGGAAGAAGGTGAAGTCGTGGTTCGGCTACGGGCTGCACCTGATCGCCGACACCGATTACGAGGTTCCGGTGGCCTTCGAGGTGACGCGCGCTTCGGCCTCGGAACCCAAGGTGCTGTCCGGGATGCTGGAGGAGCTGTTCGCAAGGGCGCCGGAGATCGCCGGGCGCTGCGCCGACTTCAGCGCCGACCGCGGTCTCGACGATGCCCGCCTGAAGGCGCGGCTGTGGGACCGGTGGACCGCCCGCCCGCTGATCGATACACGGCTGATGTGGCGGGTGGAGAAGCAGGAGCCGAGATACGATCCGGCGCAGCCGATCACGCGGCCGCTGTTCCCCGACCGCGCCGATGTCATCGTTCACGACGAGCGCGGCCGGGTGTCCTGCGTCTGTCCCGGGACCGGCGAGGTCCGCGCTATGGCGTTTCAGGGGTTCGAGGCTGATCGGGGCCGCTGCGGCACGCTCAAATACCGCTGCCCGGCAGCCGCCTTCGGCTTCGCCTGCGCCGGCAGCCGGGCCTGCCACCGGGCCGGCGGGGTCAAGCCCGGAGACTATGGCCGCATCCTGCGCATCGACCTCGACAGCCACGACCGGCGCATCTTCACCCCCACGCCCTGGGGCAGTCCGTCATGGCGGCGCGGCTACAACCGCCGCTCGGCCATGGAGCGGATCAACAGCCGCCTCGACAACAGCTTCAACTTCGAGACCCACTACATCCGAGGCCGCGCCAAGATGAAGACCCGCCTCGGCCTCGCCCTGGCGGTGATGATGGCGATGGCTCTCGCCCAGGCCCGCGCCGGCCGCCCCGAGCGCATGCGCTCCCTGGTCGGCGCCGTGCCGTATCTCGACACCGGCTGACCGCTCGTCTGCCTCCCGACAATCCTGCCCGATCCCGCCGCCCGACGGCAGAGGGGAAGCCACGCCCGCACGCCAGACAATCTTCCGGTAATCGTATTTGTCAGGCCCCGGAAGCCCGTATCCTGCCCGGTGGGGAAGCGGGCCGGACGATATTCAACCGCCAAAATCGAACCGGCGACAGCCAAAAATCACCACAGCGCACATTTCTCCCGGTTGAACCGGCGCAACGCACACACTAGTTTGCCGCGTGATACGGGCCCCCGCCATCCGCCCCGCCGGCGCCGTCGGGCCCATGCGCATCCCCCAACCCCGGGAGGACGAGAGTGCAAGCTACCGGATCGGCCGCCAGCTCGTGGGGGCTGGAAAATCACGGGCTCGTCAACCCCGGCCCCGTCCACTGGAACCCGGACGTGCCGGCGCTCTACGAGCACGGGTTGAGACGGGGCGAGGGCGTGCTGGCCCGGGGCGGCGGATTCGTGACCGAGACGGGCGAGTACACCGGCCGGTCGCCGAAGGACAAGTTCATCGTCGACGAGCCGTCCTCGTCGGGCGACATCTGGTGGGGGCCGGTCAACAACCGAATCTCGGAAGCGCATTTCGAGACCGCGCGCGCGCGGATGACCGCCTATCTGCAGATGCGCGAGCTGTTCGTCCAGGACGTGTTCGCCGGCGCCGATCCGGATTACCGCCTGCCGGTCCGGGTGGTGACCGAGCAGGCCTGGCACAGCCTGTTCGCGCGCAACATGTTCATCCCGCCGGACGACGCGCAGCGCGCGGCCTTCAGGCCCGAATTCACCGTGCTGCACGCGCCCAACCTGCACTCGGTGCCGGAGATCGACGGCACCCGGTCGGAGGTGGGCGTGCTCCTCAACTTCGCCGAGCGGCTGATCCTGGTCACCGGCTCGCACTACACCGGCGAGATCAAGAAGACGATCTTCTCGGTGCTCAACTACATCCTGCCGGGGAAGGGCGTGCTGTCCATGCACTGCTCGTCCAATGTCGGCCCGAAGGGCGATACGGCGATCTTCTTCGGCCTGTCCGGGACCGGGAAGACGACGCTCTCGGCCGATCCCACGCGCACCCTGATCGGCGACGACGAGCATGGCTGGTCGGACAACGGCGTGTTCAACTTCGAGGGCGGCTGCTACGCCAAGACCATCGCGCTGTCGGCCGAGGCCGAGCCCGAGATCCACGCCGCCTGCTTCCGCTTCGGCACGGTCCTGGAGAACGTCGTCATCGATCCGGTCACGCGGGAGCCCGATTTCGACGACGGCTCGCTCACCGAGAACACCCGCGCCTCCTACCCGCTCCATTTCCTCGGCAACGTCGAGGAGTCCGGCATGGGCGGGCACCCGGCCAACATCGTGATGCTGACCGCGGACGCGTTCGGCGTCCTGCCGCCGATCAGCCGGCTCAGCCCGGAACAGGCGATGTACCATTTCCTGTCGGGCTACACCGCGCGCCTCGCCGGCACCGAGCGCGGCCTCGGCAGCGAGCCCGAGGCGACCTTCTCGACCTGCTTCGGCGCGCCCTTCCTGCCGCGCCATCCGACGGTCTACGCGAGGCTCTTGGGCGAGAAGATCGCGCGCCACGGCGCGACCTGCTGGCTGGTCAACACCGGCTGGAGCGGCGGCGCGTTCGGCGTCGGCGAGCGGATGAAGATCGCCCACACCCGCGCCATGGTGCGCGCCGCGATCGAGGGCAAGCTCGCCTCGGTCGCGGTCGCGCCCGACCCCAATTTCGGCGTGCTGGTGCCCGAGAACGTGCCCGACGTGCCGAACGAGGTGCTGAGCCCGCGCAACGCGTGGTCCGACAAGGGCGGCTACGACACCACCGCCCGCGGCCTCGCGCAACGCTTCGAGGCCAATTTCGAGCAGTTCGAGAACGCGGTCGACGACAAGGTGAAGGCCGCGGCGATCAGGGCGGCGGCTTAGGGATTACCGGAGTTCAGTCCGGCGGCTCTTGCATTAGACGATGATCGTAGCTACATCGAAGCTACATTCAGGGAGCGACGCGAATGAACGCCGATACGGTCGTACGCGCACGGATCGACAGCGATACTAAGGCGCGCGCCACCGAAGCACTTCACGACATGGGTCTGACGGTTTCCGACGCGATCAGGCTGATGTTGCTGCGGGTGGCAGACGAAAAGCGCCTGCCGTTTGCCGTGCAGGTACCGAACGCCATTACCCTCAAAGCGATGAAGGAGCTCGACGAGGGCAAGGGCAAGCGCTTCGCCACCGCCGAGGAGCTGTTCGAAGACCTCGGCATCTGACGTGCTGACCCCGATCCGGTCGGCGCAGTTCAAGAGGGATGTGAGAAGAGCGCAACGGCGGGGCAAGGATCTGGCCAAGCTCGGCTCGACGCTAACCGCATTGATCCGACAAGCTGCGCTGCCCACCCGCTATCGCGATCACCCGCTGCGGGGAAATTGACGGGGCCATCGCGAAATTCACATCGAACCCGATTGGCTTCTGATCTACCGCGTCGAAGGCGATGAATTGCGGTTAGTGCGTACAGGGTCTCACTCGGAACTGTTCAAGGAGTGATCGCGGGAATCGGTCCGAATCCCGCCCAGCTGACCCTTCCTACCTCGTCCGCCGGGAGCGTTGGCCCGGAACGAGTCCGGGCATGACGCGATGGGGGCGGGGCGGCGCCCCCCGCCCCTACGCCCGCTTCGCCACCAGGTCGATCTCGATCCTCGCGTCGAGCGCCAGCGCGGTGACGCCGATGCAGGTGCGGGCGGGGCGCTTGTCCTTGTCCCAGTAGGTGGCGTAGACCGCGTTCATCCGGGCGTAGTCGTCCCTGAAATGCGTCAGGTAGACCCGCGCCATCACGACGTGCCCGAGCCCGAGGCCGAGCGAGGCGAGGACGATCTCGAGGTTCGCCATCACCGCGCGGGTCTGGCCCTCGATGTCGGGCGGCAGCGGCGCGTCCTCGTTTCCGGGCTCGTTCGGCATCTGGCCGGTGACCAGCACCCAGCCGTCGACCTCGACGGCGTGGCTGAAGGGCGCCACCGGGCGGGGCGCGCCCGCCGCCATGTGGAAAACCGGTCCGGCCATCGCTCTCTCCCCCTCCGTCCGCGCGCTCAGCCGTCGAGCACCTGGTCGAGGATCCAGTTGTCGATCGCGTGCACCAGCGGCTCGCGGTGCGAGAACCGGCCGGGCCGGGCGAGCGCGGAGGACAGCCCCGCGAACTGGCGCTCGGCGATCTCGTTGTCCTCGGCGATCGCGGTCTCGAAGCGCCGGTAGTAATGCGCGGCCACGGTCTCGAAATCGGGCCGGGACGCGGTCTCGCGCGGGAAGCAGATCGCGACGACGTTGCGCACCCGGTCGGGCGCTTCGGGCAGCATCTGCTTGAACCACATCGAATCGACGTCGCAGCCGATCATCGTCGCCGGGTAGACCAGCAAATACTGCGAGCCCCGTGCCGCCGCGCCGGTCAGCGTCGGGATCGGCGGGAATCCCTCCGCGCCCTTGAGCAGCGCCCGCGTCCGCCCGCCGGAATCGGACTGGACGAGGACGTATTCCCCCGGCGCGCCGCGCACGACCTTCTTCCTGATCGACGGGTCGTTTACGGAGTTCCGGTGCACCGTCGCGTGGTGGAAGGACTCCATCGAGTTCTCGACATAGCTCTTCCAGTTGGTGCGGACGATGTAGTCCTCGCGCCGGACGGTCACCATGTCGTCGAGCCCGTACGAGCCCAGGTGGTCGCCAAGGTCGCCGACATGGTCCGCGAGCGGGCCGCAGCCCGGATCGAAATTGACGAACACGAAGCCCTGCCAGCGCTCCAGCCGGATCTCCGCCAGCCCGTAATCCGCCGGGTCGAAGCCGCGCGCGCGCTCCATCCCGTTGGCGAAGGAGAGCGCGCCGTCGAGCGCGTAGGTCCAGCCGTGATAGGGGCAGACGATGCGCTCGCATCGGCCCTCGCCGTCGAGCAGCTTGGCGCCCCGGTGCCGGCAGGAGTTGGCGAAGGCGCGGAGCCGCCCTTCGCCGTCGCGCAGCACGACGTACTCCGCCCCGGCGAGGCTCATCGCGGCGTAGTCGCCGGGTTGGGGCCAGTAATCCTCGCGGCCGACGAGGTTCCACTTGCGGCGGAAGATGCGCTCGATCTCGCGGCGGTAGAACGCGTCGGAGGTGTAGCACCCGGGCGGCAGGGTTTCGGCCTCGGCGAGCGGCCGGCGCACCGCCTCGAAATCCGCGCTCTCCATCGGCCTCCCTCCGCGACCGCCGCAGGCTAGACCGTGTTCGTGTCGGTTGGAAGCGCCGAGGCAGGTCCCTCGATACGCAGCTTCGCCGCTACTCAGGATGAGGTCTGCCTTTCTCCCTCATCCCGAGTAGGCGCGCCAGCGCCGTATCGAGGGACGGGCAGCCGCGGTTCCACCCGAACGGGATACGAGATAGTCTTCCGCGCGAAAGGACGGCGCGGTGGCGGTCTCCGAAGTTCCGCTGATCGACATTTCCGGCTTCGAGACGGGCGGCGCGGCCGCGCGGCGGCGGATCGCCGGCGAGGTCGCCCGGGCGGTCGAGGGCATCGGCTTCCTCTCGGTGACCGGCCACGGGGTGGACGCTTCGCTGATGGCGCGGGTCGCCGACCGGTTCGCCGCCTTCTTCGACCTGCCGGAGGCGGAGAAGCGGCGCTTCGCCAACCCGGCGCGCAACATCAACCGGGGCTACGTGCCGCTCGGCGACGAGTTCGTCGCGTCCTCGCACGACGACGACGCGCCGCCCGACTACCGCGAGGCGCTTGCCTTCGGGCGCTTCGACCTGCCGGACGACCCCTATTACCGCCGGCCCGAGGCGGCCTACGCCTACGAGCCCAATATCTGGCCCGAGGGGGTGGACGGGCTGGGCGAAACGGTGCGGGCGTACTACGCCGCGCTGGAGGGGCTGAACCGGCGCCTGCTCCGCATCTTCGCCGCGGCGCTCGGCGTGGACGCGGATTACCTGCTCGGGCGCTTCGCCCGCCATGCGAGCGTGCTCCGGGCGATCAACTATCCCGAGCAGGACCCGCCGCCGGCGCCGGGCCAGCTGCGCTGCGGCGCGCATTCCGATTTCGGCACCCACACGCTCCTGCAGATCGACGACGCGCCGGGCGGGCTGCAGGCGCGCGCCCGCGGCGGCGGCTGGATCGACGTGAGCCCGCCGCCGGGCAGCTTCACGGTCAATATCGGCGATTTGATGATGGTCTGGACCAACGACCGCTGGCTGTCCAACCTGCACCGGGTGGTCAACCCGCCGGCGGACGCGGCGGGCGGCACCAGGCGCCAGTCGATCGCCTTCTTCGTCCAGCCCGACTACGACGCAAGGATCGAGTGCATCCCGACCTGCCTCGCCCCCGGCGAGACCCCGCGCCACGCCCCCGTCACCGCCTGGCAGCACCGCCACGCCAAGCTCAGCAAGACCGCGCCGGAGGCGAACGTTTGAGGGGGGCAAGGACGCTCTCGAAGCTGGCGTAAAGTGTCACCCCGGACTTGATCCGGGGTCCAGGGCAGCCCCGCAAGGGCGTCGCCAATATCTCTGGACCCCGGATCAAGTCCGGGGTGACGCTCGGGGAAACCGGCGCGATCGGAGACAAGGGCCGGACGGTGCGGGCGTCCTCCCCCCACCGCCCCTTTTTGTCGTCATGCCCGGACTTGTTCCGGGCATCCACGTCCCTCCGCCGCCTCGCCCGCGCCCGGCTCGCACCGCGATGCCGCAAGACATGGATGCCCGGAACAAGTCCGGGCATGACGGTGGGGGGTAAGCGAGGCGGCAGGGCAGTCGCCGGTTCGCGCCAGCCGACCGGCCGTCGCGTTATCTACGTAAGCTCCCCTTCTCCCGCTCCGCCATCCGCACCTCGTAGAGCCCCTGAAGGTTGAGCCAGAAGGCGCCCGAGGTCCCGAAATGGCGTCCGAGCCGCTGCGCGGTGTCGTCCGTGATTGCGTGCCGGCAGTCGAGGATCCGGGCGATGCGGTCGGCAGGGACGCCGATCCGCCGCGCCAGCCCGGCGGCGCTCATCCCGAGCGCGTCGAGGTCCTCGCGCAGGGTTTCGCCGGGGTGGACCGGTTCGCGCGCCATGGTTCGCCCTCCCTCGCGGCCGGTGCGGGCCGGTACGGAAGATAGGGCGCCTCCGGGGAATTGAAAGGGGCTTATATCGATTACTTGACGGCCGACTGTCGGGCGCGGATCGGGGCCGGGGACGCCGTCGCGTCGCGGCGGGCATGGAAACCGCCCAGACTCCCCCCCGTCATGGTCGGCGAAGGCCGACCATCCACGATTTGTTTTTCGTTTCCGGCGCCGCAAAAACTCGTGGATGGTCGGCCTTCGCCGACCATGACGGGGAGGAACGGCCCGCCGGGACCCGAATGCGCCCCGGCGCTGCCCGGAACGCCTGTCAGGATCGTGTCCCGAGCCGTGGTGTAAGAGCCTGGCGGCCGTCGCGGTATCCGGCGGGTAGGGCCGGTAGGCTCAGGCTGCCACGGCGGGCAGCTTGACGGTTGCATTGTCGCTCACGGGAGCGATTGATTCCAGCGTCATGTATCTGGCCCTCTGGACGGCCCATTCGTCGTTCTGCTCGAGCAGGATGGCGCCGATCAGCCGTGTTATGGCGTCCTCGTTGGGGAAGATGCCGACGGTGTTGGTACGCCGCTTGATCTCGCCATGGAGTCGTTCGAGCGGGTTTGTCGAGTGCAGCTTGGGGCGATGCGCGGCCGGGAAGGTCATGTAGGCGAGAACGTCGTGCTCGGCCTCGTCCATGAGAGCGGCGAGCTTCGGCGCCTTGGCCCTGAGCTGGTCGGCGACCTGGCGCCACTGGGCGGAGGCGCTGTCTGCATCCTCCTGGGCGAAGGCGGTGGTGACGAAGGCGGACACGACGCGCCGGCCCTGCTTGCCGGCATGGGCGAGCAGGGTGCGCATGAAGTGGACGCGGCAGCGCTGCCATGTGGCGCCGAGGACGCGCGTTGCAGCCGCCTTCAGGCCCTTGTGGTCATCGGAGACGACCAGCTTGACGCCGCGCAGGCCGCGGCGGGCCAGGGAGCGCAGGAAGGAGGTCCAGAAGGTCTCGGCCTCGGACGCGCCGATCGCCATGCCGAGCACCTCGCGGCGGCCCTGGTCGTTGACCGCCACCGCGATCGTGACCGCGACCGAGACGACGCGCCCGGCCTCGCGCATCTTCACATAGGTCGCGTCCAGCCACAGATACGGCCAGTCGCCCTCCAGCGGGCGGTCGAGGAAGTCGCGGATCTTGCCGTCGATCTCACCGCACAGCCGCGACACCTGGCTCTTCGAGATGCCCGACATGCCCATGGCCTGCACCAGGTCGTCCACCGAGCGGGTCGACACGCCCTTGATGTAGGCCTCCTGGATCACCGCCGTCAGCGCCTTCTCCGCCATGCGACGCGGCTCCAGGAAGCCCGGGAAGTAGCTCCCCTTGCGCAGCTTCGGGATCTTCAGCTCCACCGTGCCCGCGCGCGTCTCCCAGACCCGGTCCCGGTAGCCGTTGCGATGGGTGAGCCGGTCCGGCGAACGCTCGCCGTGTGCGGCTCCCGCAAGGCCCTCCACCTCAAGCGCCATCAAACGCTCGGCCGTGAACCCGATCATCTCGCGAAGCAGATCGGCGTCCGAACTCTTCTCCAAAAGCGCCTGCAGGGTCATCATGTCCTTGGTGGTCATCGTGGTACTCCTCCGGTCGGATGGACTGTAGAAGCCCAACCCTAACCGGCACCGCGATGGCCATCCGCTATGGATAAGTGGCCCGCCGCCGCCAGACGCCACACGGTCGCGGCGGCGGGCCACTTACCCACAGCTACCGATGCTGGCTCCTGCTCCTACACCACACCACGCCTGGGGGCACGACCCCTGTCAGCCCCGCTCCTGTCAAGTAATCGATATAAGCTCCAATTGAAACCCGCCCCCGCCCCCATCCGAAGTTGCCCCGGAACGGCGGCTTATCTATAGTGCGCCGCTTGCAGGACGATGCCCGGGCCGCCATATCGGAGGCGGTGGAAGGGCGCCTCGGGAGCAGGTCATGATGGCGTTTCGTTCGAGCCGTTCCGTCGCGGCGCTCACCGGCGGCGCGATGCTTCTGGCGCTCGGCGCCTGCAGCGGCCTCGATGTGGAGCAGGACTATCCCGAGCCGCCGATCGAGTCCAACGCGCCGCACCGCTACAAGAGCGATCCCCCGGAGTCGACCGTGTTCGGCGAGGGCGGGTTCAACCTGTTCGGCCCCACGCGGGGCGAGAGCGGCGGCGGGCCGGGGATCGGCGTCAACGCGTTCCTGTGGCGCGCGACGCTCGATACCGTCTCCTTCATGCCGCTGAGTTCCGCCGACCCGTTCGGCGGGGTGATCATCACCGACTGGTACTCCCCGCCCGAGACGCCGGGCGACCGGTTCAAGATGAACGTCTACATCCTCGGCCGTCAGCTCCGGGCCGACGGGCTGCGGGTCTCGGTGTTCCGCCAGACCCGGGACGCGGACGGCAAGTGGGTCGATTCGGCGGTGCAGCCCAAGACCGCGACCGACCTGGAGAACCAGATCCTCGCCCGCGCCCGGCAACTCCGCGTCGCGCGGGCATCGTCCGGCTGACGGATCCGCGCCGCCCGCCACGACATGACCGACGGCACCGCGCCCCGGCGTTACGACGCCAAGGAGAACGAGGCAAGCTGGCAGGCGGTCTGGGAGGAGCGCGGCACCTTCGTCGTCGCGCCGGACCCCGCGCGCCCCAAATACTACGTGCTGGAGATGTTCCCCTACCCGTCGGGGCGCATCCACATGGGGCATGTCAGGAACTACACGATGGGCGATGTGGTCGCGCGCTACAAGCGGGCGCGCGGCTTCAACGTGCTGCACCCGATGGGCTGGGACGCGTTCGGCATGCCGGCCGAGAACGCGGCGATGGAGCAGGGCGTCCACCCCGGCTCGTGGACCTACGAGAACATCGCCGCGATGCGGGGTCAGCTGCGCTCGATGGGGCTCTCGATCGACTGGAGCCGCGAGCTCGCGACCTGCCATCCCGGCTATTACCGCCACCAGCAGGCGATGTTCCTCGACTTCCTGGAGAGCGGGCTCTTGTACCGCGCCAGCGGCTGGGTCAACTGGGACCCGGTCGACCGCACGGTGCTCGCCAACGAGCAGGTGATCGACGGCTGCGGCTGGCGCTCCGGCGCCCCGGTCGAGAAGCGCGAGATGCCGCAATGGTTCCTGCGGATCACCGACTACGCCGAGGACCTCCGCGCCGCCCTCGCCGGGCTGGAGCGCTGGCCCGACAAGGTGCGGACGATGCAGGAGAACTGGATCGGCCGCTCGGAAGGCCTCCGCCTGACCTTCCCGATGGTCGGGCGCGAGGGCGGGCTCGACATCTACACCACGCGGCACGACACGATCTTCGGGTCGAGCTTCTGCGCGGTCTCGCCCGAGCACCCGCTCGCCGCGGAGATCGCCGGGGACGACCCGGAGATCGCCGGCTTCGTCGAGGAGTGCCGCCGCACCGGCACCAGCGAGGCGGCCATCGAGCAGGCCGAGAAGCGCGGCGTCGATACCGGGCTCCGGGTGCGGCACCCGTTCCGCCCGGAATGGACGTTGCCGGTCTATGTCGCCAACTTCATCCTGATGGAATACGGCACAGGCGCCATCTTCGGCTGCCCGGCGCACGACCAGCGCGACCTCGACTTCGCGCGCAAGTACGGCCTGCCGGTGCTCCCCGTCGTGGTGCCGGAGGACGTGGATCCCGCCGCCTTCGCGGTCGACGGGGAAGCGTATCTCGGCGACGGCAGGCTCGCCAACTCGGACTTCATCGACGGCATGACGGTCGCGGAGGCGAAGGAGGCGATCGCGCGCCGCGCCGAGGCCGACGGCAGCGGCCGGCGCGAGGTCAACTACCGGCTGCGCGACTGGGGCGTGTCGCGCCAGCGCTACTGGGGCTGCCCGATCCCGGTGGTCCACTGCGCCGATTGCGGCATCGTCCCGGTGCCGCGCGCGGAACTGCCGGTGGAGCTGCCCGACGACATCGACTTCGAGACGCCGGGCAACCCGCTCGACCGCCACCCGACCTGGAAGCACGCGCCCTGCCCCGCCTGCGGCGGCGCGGCGGAGCGCGAGACCTCGACGCTCGACACCTTCGTCGATTCGTCGTGGTATTTCGCGCGCTTCTGCTCGCCCCGCGCCGACGCGCCGGTGGACGAGGAGGAGGGCGAGTACTGGCTGCCGGTCGATCAGTATATCGGCGGGGTGGAGCACGCGATCCTGCATTTGCTCTACGCGCGCTTCTTCACCCGCGCGATGACCGACCATAACGAGCTGGCGCTGGACGAGCCCTTCGCCGGGCTGTTCACCCAGGGCATGGTGTGCCACGAGACCTACCGCACCGGGGACGGCGAATGGGTGCCGCCGGTCGAGGTCGCCGAGGGCCCCGGCAAGGCGCCGGTCCGCGCCGCCACCGGCGAGCAACTGATCGTCGGCCGGTCGGAGAAGATGAGCAAGTCGCGCCGCAACGTGGTAGACCCCGAGGACATCATGGAGACCTACGGCGCCGACACCGCGCGCTGGTTCATGCTGTCCGACTCGCCGCCCGACCGCGACCTCGAATGGACCGAGGCGGGCGTCGCCGGCGCGTGGCGCTTCGTCAACCGGATGTGGCGGCTGGCGACCGACCCGGGCCGCCCGCTCGCGCCGCCGGGGGCGCCGATGCCGGCGGGCGTCGCGGGCGACGCCGCGCTGACCGCGATCCGCCGCGAGGTGCACAAGGCGATCGGCGGGGTGACCGGCGACCTGGAGGGGTTCCGCTTCAACCGCGCGGTCGCGCGCGTCCACAGCCTGGTCAACCTGCTGTCGGATTTCGACGCGGACGGCGAGGAAGCCGCCTGGGTGCGGCGCGAGGCCTGCGAGACGATGGCGCTTCTGGCCGGGCCGATGGTGCCCCATCTCGGCGAGAGCCTGTGGCGGTTCCTCGGCCACGAGACGCTGCTCGCCGACGCGCCCTGGCCGGAGGCCGACGCCGCGCTCGCCCGTGACGAGATCGTCACCGTCGCGGTGCAGGTGATGGGCAAGACCCGCGGCACCGTCGAGCTCGAACGCGACGCCGACCAGCAGGAGGCCGAGGCCGCCGCGCTCGCGCTGCCGACGGTGACGGCGGCGCTCGGCGGGCGCCCCATCCGCAAGATCGTCTTCGTCCCGAACCGGATCCTCAATGTCGTGGCGTAGCGCATACCGGGTCCGCGCGGCTTCGCTACCGGCGCGTCGCTTCGAGTCGTCATGCCCGGACTTGTTCCGGGCATCCACGTCTTGCGGCATCGCGGTGCGCGCCGGGAGCGTGCGAAGCGGCGGAGGGACGTGGATGCCCGGAACAAGTCCGGGCATGACGGTGGGGGAAAGCGGGGCGGCGGGAGAGAGGCCGGCACCGCTCCTTCGTCGTCACGGCGGAGCTAGAGGCTTCAAACTCGCCGCGGCGGGGCTCGCGCTGGCGCTGCTCGGCGCCGGCGCGGCGGGCTGCGGGTTCAAGCCGCTCCATGCGACCGACGGCGGCGCGCGCGGCGAGCTCGCCCGCGTCCAGATCGAGCAGATCGCCGACCGCACCGGGCAGCAGCTGCGCAACGCGCTGCTCCTCAGCTTCCCGCCGGGCGATCCGGACGCGCCGGCGGCGTGGCGGCTCCAGGTGACGGTGGCGGAAAGCACCAGGCGGCTCGGCGTCGTCAAGCAGGACGTGGCGACCCGCGTCAACCTGACGCTGACCGCCCGCTACGTGCTGGAGGACGCCGCCGAGGGCAGGACGGCGACGACCGGCGAGCTGCGCTCGGTCAACAGCTACAACATCCTGCAATCCCCCTACGCCACGCTCGCCGCGGAGCGGGACGCCCGCGCCCGCGGGGTGCGCCAGCTCGCCGACGGGCTGACCACGCGGCTCGCCGCCTGGCTGTACGGGCGGCGATGAAGGTTCCCCCGGCCCGGGCGGACCGCTTCCTCGCCGCCCCGCCGGAAAGCCTGCGGGCGGTCCTGTTCTACGGCCCGGACGGCGGGCTGGCGCGCGAACGCGCGGCGGCGCTCGGCAAGCGGCATGTGGGCGATCTCTCCGATCCGTTCCGGGTGTCCGCGGTGGCGCCCGCCGCGCTCGGCGACGAGCCCGGCCTGCTGGCCGACGAGGCGGCGCAGCTCTCGCTCACCGGCGAGACCCGGCTGGTCCGGCTCGAGGCCGCCACCGACGCCGCCGCCGAGGCGTGCCGCATCCTGCTGGACAGCGAGCACGCCGCCGCGCTCGCGATCGTCGAGGCGGGCGAGCTCGGCCCGCGCTCGAAGCTCCGCAAGCTGTTCGAGGACGCGCCGGACGCCGCGGCGATCGCTTGCTACGCCGACGACGCGGCGTCGGTCTCGCGCCTGATCCGACAGACCCTGGACGAGGCGGGGATCTCGGTCACGCCGGACGCGATGGCGTTCCTGTCCGGCCGGCTCGGCGAGGACCGCAAGATCACCCGCTCGGAGCTCGAGAAGCTGGTGCTCTATGCCGCCGACAGCCGGTCGATCACGCTGGAGGACGCCGCCGCCTCGTGCGGCGCGCAGTCCGGCCTCACCCTCGACGAGCTGTGCGACGCGGCGGCCGCGGGGCGCGCGGAGGCGGCGATCGCCGGCCTCGACGTCCTCGCCGACGAAGGCGTCCATGCGGTCTCGATCCTGCGCGCGGCCCAGCGCCATTTCGCCCGGCTGCAGCTCGCCGCCGCCCGGATCGAGGCCGGCGCTTCCCCGGACGCGGCGGTGAAGGCGCTGCGCCCGCCGGTGTTCTTCAAGCGCGCGCCCGCCTTCCGCGACGCACTCCGGCTGTGGGACGCGGCGAAGGCCGGCGAGGCGCTCGAACGGCTGGTGGAGGCCGAGGCGGCGTGCAAGCGGACCGGCGCGGCGACGGACGCGCTCTGCGCCGAGGCCCTGCTCGGGATCGCGCGGGAGGCGGGCGCGGGGCGGTAGCGGCGGGGGGATTGTCCGTGCCGGGGCGGGCGGCGGATGCTATAGTCGGAACCGGTCGAATATTCGGCAAGCCGCGATGAATTTGCACTCTTTCACGGCGCTGATTATGGCGCGCCGGTGGCTGACCGTCCTGCTTGCGCTGGCGCTGATGGCGGTCCTTGCGGCGGGCGCGCAGTTCATCGTTCCCGTCGATGTCGACTTCCGGAATCATTTCAACGAGGACGACCCGCACCTTGTCGCGCTCGAGCGGCTGGAAGACACCTACGCCATATCGGATACCGCGTTCGTCGCGGTCGCGCCGAAGACCGGCGGGGTTTTCACGCGCGAAGCGCTGGTTGCCGTCGAGGAGCTGACCGAACGGCTCTGGCAAACGCCCTATGTCACCCGCGTCGATTCGATCGCGAACTATTCCCACAGCAGGGGCGTCGGCGACGAGCTGATCGTCAGCCCGCTGATCGACGACGCCGGATCGCTCGACGGTGACGCGATGAGGCGGGCGCGCGAGATCGCGCTCGGGACCGAGGAGGTTTCCGGGCGCCTCGTTTCCCGCGACGGCCGCGTTGCCGCGCTGATCGTCAGCATGGCGCTTCCCGACGAGAACCGGCAGGCGGCCAAGGCCGAAGTCGTCGACTCTCTCCGCGCCGCCGCCGCGGCGGAGAGGGCGAAGCATTCGACGATCGAATACCACCTTACCGGCGAACTCTTCCTCAACCGCTCCATCCGCGACGCGCTCGACGAGGATATGGGCGTTCTCGGGCCGGTCGCTTTCGGGACGATGCTGGTCGTCGCGACAGTCATGCTGCGCTCGCTCTGGGGGATCGTGTCGATCGTCGTGATGGTGGTCGCGGTCCTCCTGTCCGGGCTCGGCTTCGCGGGCTGGGCGGGCCTGACGCTCTACGGCGAGAGCGGCGCGGCGCTATTCGTCCTGATGGCGGTCACCGTCGCGCACGCGGTGCACATCATAGAGGCGGTGCGGGCCGCGATGCGGCGGGGGATGGACCGGCGGCAGGCGGCGATCCATGCCGTGGAATTCAACATCTGGCCCGTTTTCCTGACGTCGCTCACCACCGCGATCGGTTTCCTGAGCCTGAACTATTCGGAGATGCCGCCGTTTCGCGTCATGGGCAACATCGTGGCGTTCGGTTCGATATGCGCCTTCGTCTACGCGGTGACGCTGCTGCCCGCGTTTATCTCGCTGGTGCCCATGCGGGCCGGGCGCGGCGACGAAGGGAAACCGGGGTTTTTCGATTCCTTCGGACGGTTCGTGGTTTCCCGCCACCTGACTTTGCTGTGGTCGTTCGCCATCGTGGTGGTCGTGTCGATCGCCGGCATCTCGCGCATCGAGCTCAACGAAAACCACAACGAACTCCTCGACCGCAGCTACGAGTACCGGCGGTCGGCGGATTTCATCGCCAGGAACTTCGGCGGTCTGGAACCGTTCGAGTACTCGCTCCGCGCGGGCGGGGCGGACGGCGTCACGGACGCGGAATATCTGCGCAAGGTCGACGCGTTCGCCGCGTGGCTCCGTTCCCAGCCGGAAGTCACCCACGTCTTCTCCATCGCCGACATCATGAAGCGGCTCAACAAGAACCTGAACGGCGACGAGCCGGCGTTCTACCGGGTTCCGGACGATTCGGACCTCGCCGCGCAATATCTGCTGCTCTACGAGTTTTCCCTGCCGGTCGGCCTCGATCTCAACAACCTGATCGATGTCGAGCGGTCGGCGACGCGCATGACGGCCGTGCTCAGGAACCTGGCAGTCGGCGAGAAGATCGCCCTCGACGACCGCGCGCAAGCCTGGCTCCGCGAGAACGCCGCCGGCATGGAAACCGGCGCGAGCGGCGTCACCATCGTGGGCGCCTATTCGATCAAGAGGAACATCGAGAACATGCTCATCGGCACCGTCATCGCCATGGGCATCGTCTCGCTGCTGCTGGTCTTCGTCTTCAGGAGCCTGCGCCACGGCCTGATCAGCCTGATCCCCAATTCGTCCCGGCCGCCATGGCGATGGGCCTGTGGGGTTACGCCGTCAAGGAGGTCGGGGTCGCCGCGTCGGTGGTCACCGCGCTCGCGTTCGGGATTATCGTGGACGACACGATTCACTTCATGACGAAGTACCTGAGAGGCCGGAAGGAAGGGCTGCTGCCCTCGGAGTCCGTGCAGTCGGCGTTCGGCACGGTGGGCAAGGCGCTGCTGGCGACGACCGTCGTGTTCGCGATCGGGTTCATGGTGTTCGGCGCGTCGGGGATGGCGAACAACCAGGCGCTCGGCCTGCTGATGGGCATAACGGTTATCGTCGCCCTGGTGGCGGACTTCCTGTTCCTGCCGCCGTTGCTGATGGCGCTCGACGGAACCAGGGAGACCGCCGCGCAGATCGGGGAACGGCTGCGGCGTGAAATCGAACGGACCCGGTAGCCTGAGACAGGAGGAAACGGTGACCCGCATTTCTCACCCAAGCAGGACGCTGACGCTTTCGGGCGTCTGTCTCGCCATTCTCGCCCTGGCGGCCGAGCCGCCCGCCGCCGGCGCGGCCGAGAGCGCCGGGGAGCGCGGGCTCAGGATCGCCACCGAGGCCCGCCAGAGCGACAAGGGTTTCGGCAATTTCACCGCGAACCTGACGATGACGCTCCGCAACAAGCGGGGGCAGGAGAGCAAGCGCGAGCTCCGCCTCAGGGTCATCGAGGTCGAGAACGACGGCGACCGGACCGTCTTCGTCTTCGACCGGCCGCGCAACGTCAAGGGGACCGGGTTCCTGGTCCACGCCCACAAGGACGGGCCGGACGACCAGTGGCTCTATCTGCCGGCGCTCAAGCGGGTCAAGCGCATCAGCTCGTCGAAGCAGTCTGGCTCCTTCATGGGGAGCGAGTTCTCCTACGAGGACATGGGCGCCGTCGAGGTCGGGAAATACACCCACCGCTTCGTGCGCGAGGAGGCCTGCGGCAAGCTCCGGTGCTTCGTCCTGGAGCGCGTGCCGAAGAACAAGGATTCGGGATACTCCCGCCAGCTCGTCTGGCTCGACCGCGAGGAGCTGCGCAACATCCAGGTCCAGTATTTCGACCGCCGCAACGCGCATCTCAAGACGATGACGGTGGAGGGCTACAGGAAATATCTCGACCGCTTCTGGCGGGCCGGCACCATATCGATGACCAACCACCTGACGGGAAAGAGCACCGTGCTGAACTGGAAGGACTACAAGTTCGGCACCGACCTCGATCTCGGCGACTTCACCCAGACGGCGCTGAGACGCGCGCGGTAGGGCATTTTTCGACCGCCCTCCCCCAACCCCTCCCGCGAACGGGAGGGGGCAGTTGCTCCACCCTCATCCCGAGCAGGCGCCCCTCGGCTTCGCTCGGGACAGGCTACACGCCGTATCGAGGGACGGTTCCCCGCCTACCCCGCCGCCCGCGGCCGGATCGCATCGATCGCGGCGCCCTGCTCCCGCTCGGCGACCGCCAGCGCGTAGCGGTCCCGGAGGTTCATCCAGCTCCGCGCATCGGTGCCGAAATAGCGCGCCAGCCGCAGCGCGCTCTCCGCCGTGATTCCGCGCCGCCCTCGCACGATCTCGCCGATCCGCGCCGGCGTCACCCCGATCGCCGCCGCGAGCGCGGTGGCGGAGAGACCGAGCGGCTCCATGAACTCGTGCTTGAGGATTTCGCCGGGGTGGACGGGGTCGAGGCGGGTCATGGCGGTGAATCCTCCTGCCGGGTCATTCCATAACGCTGTATTGTCGCCGTTACTAGTCTGTTCTGAGACGGTAATCACCTGACTGGTTGGTCGGCGCCGGCGCACGACCGTCAAGAGTCGTTCCACAAAGTGTTATAACGCCAATATTATACATCCTATCAGATCGCTCGTGCAAAAGGATCCTTCGCAATATATGTTCTTATGGCACGTCTCCATGCCCGGTATTCCTGTTCCGGTAACGCACTCTTCATAAGTTGAATTATCCTTCTTCGTTCCCAATCGTTAGAGCGATCAAAATATTCCCTGATTTCCAATGCATCCGTTCGTTCGGTCAAATTTTGCGCAACATCGAAAGCTGTTCGTCCCAGATATATCCCTGAATTTCGTCGCAATTCTCGAATGATTTGAACCACAGCATCTCTATCGAAGTACTCCTTGCTTCCAACTAAACTAACCAGCGCCGATTGAACAAATTCAGGCAAAAACTCTTTGTGGCGTATTTTCTCTGCGAATCAAGCGAGTCGCGCGGGGGAATCTCACCCCCACGCGCTCCCAGAACCGTACGTGAACCTCTCAGCTCATACGGCTCCCAGCGTCCGGCCCTGCCCGTGCACAAGGGTCCAATGGGCGAACCGCCACGGCTCCGCTTTCGCGATTCTGGCAAGCCAGAGACGAGCCTGACGCGGTCGTTGTCGGAAGCGTTTGAACTTCCGCATTGCCCATCGCTGCAAGTGGGCGTCTATCAGACGAAGGGTCGGATAGAGCGCCGACTTGTAGAATGCGCCGAAGTAGCCGATCCACCCTGCAATTTCGCGATGAAACATGCGGGCAAGGTCAAGCAGTGCCTTGTCGCTACGCCGTTGCAAACGCCACTGTCGCACGCGGCGCCGAAACGCCTTGAGCGCAGTCGGGCTGGCAGCCGGAAGGAACGAGACCCCGAACAACCCGCCGCGCCACGCCGCGAACCTTGGCTGGAAACGGTAGCCCAGGAAGTCGAACGCGACCGTCGGGTAGTCCGCCTTGCGGTTGGTATCCTTGCAGTAGACCACCTTGGTCTTCTGCGGATGGACCTCCAGGCCGCACTCGGCCAATCGGTCCGCAACCCGCCGCCAGAGGGTCTTTGCCGCCTCCTCCGTTCGACAATGGCAGATTATATCGTCCGCATACCGTTCGAACGGAACATGCGGCATCGACCTTTTCATCCATTGATCGAACGCATAGTGCAGGAACAGGTTGGACAATACTGGCGAAATTACCCCGCCCTGTGGCGTGCCCCTGTCCCGTGCGACAACGGTGCCGTCCTCCTCGATCACGGGAGCCTTCAACCAGCGCTCGACATAGAGCAGCACCCACCGGCAGTCCGTATGGTGACGAACGGCCTTCAGCAGCAACTCGTGGTCGATGTTGTCGAAGAACCCCTTGATGTCCATGTCCAGCACCCAGTCGTAGCGCCAGCATCGCCGACGCGCTGTCCGGATGGCGTCAATGGCGGATCGCTTCGGCCGATATCCGTATGAGTCCTCATGGAAAATCGGTTCCAACAAGGGCTCCAGATGTCGGCGAACAACCTCCTGAGCGATGCGGTCCGTGACCGTCGGTATGCCCAACGGGCGCTTCCCGCCGCCCTCCTTGGGGATGTTCACCCTGCGAACCGGAGGCGGCATATAGCTGCCTGAGGACATGCGATTCCAGAGCTTGTAGAGTTCCGGACCAAGCCGTTCCTCCAGACTCTCGACCGTCTGCCCATCTACTCCAGCCGCTCCCCGGTTTGCCTTCACATGCTTGAAGGCTTCCCAGACTTCCCTCTTTGCTATCGGGAACGGCTTTGCCCCTGTCATCCGGCTCCTCCTGTCACCAGTTGGCCGACGGCAGCGGCTGAACACCACAGCCCCTTCGGTCCAGCGCCATTACAGCGCCTTCATCCCTACTACGGGCTGTTCTGCCCCTGTGCCCCGCATCGGTACTCTGAGCCTTCCGGGGGCTGCCCGGTTGGCCGTCTCCCTTGGCATCGGGACGACAGGTTCTCCTGTTCCGCAAGAAAGCCTGTTCCGGGTTCACGCCGCCTTCGAGCCGGATGCCGCGTGGGCCGGACTCCAGGACTCCGCCCATGCTTGTCCCGGAGTGACCACCACCCCCGGTTCTGACATCGACCATACGCTTTCGGAAGTTCATCGGCGGTTCGCTTTCGCTCGTCTCCCCGGACCTCACCTGACGAGATCGTCGTCCCGCCGTTTCCACGACGCTCACCACCATCGCTCTTTACGACAGCAGCTCGTGGTGGTTTGAGACCGACGCCTGATCGTCGACCCCGAGGGGCCTACCCTCATCTCTCTTGCAGTTGCGCACCTCCTTTCATGGCGGTGCTTCAGGACACACGGTGATCGCAATACTTCGAGACCAGCACATGCGCCAGAAGGCCGGGGCCCGGTCGGCCGCGCTCGATCGGTCGCGGCGGCAGCGGCGCCTGGTGGAACTTCTCGCAGCCGCCGCAGGCCAGGCGCGGACGGACGATGCGCTTCACCACGAAGCGGCCGGGGATGTACTCCAGCTCCTCCGTCACATCCTCGCCGAGCCGCTTGAGACGGCCGCCGCAGTCCGCGCAGCGCTCGCCCGGCGCGAGAACCGTCTCCTCGCGCGGCAGGTGGTCCGGCAGGGGACGGCGCTTCGGCTGCTTCTTCGTGGCGGGCGTCGGCTCGGTCGGCGCCTCGGCCGCCCGCGCGATCTCCTCGTCCTCCAGCCCGAGATCAAGCTGGTCGAGGGCCTCCGAGGTGACGCCGAAGCGCTGCCGCCGCAGACCCGCAAGCTGGTGCCTGAGCTTCTCGATCAACAGATCGCGGTTGCGCAGCTCGGCGTCCCGTGCCGCCAGTTCGGCCCGCGAGGCCAGCACCATCGCCTTCAACGCGGCGATGTCGTCGGGCAGGGAATGGGCCGCTTCGAGCATGGCCGCATCCTACCCGAAGGGGCCGACAAAGGGAAGCCCGAATGACAGTCAACCCATTGTTTATAAACGGTGAATCAGCCCGCGGCCAGCGGTCTCCAGGTGCGAACCGGCGCCCGCCAGTCGATCCCCTCAAGCAGCATCGACAGCTGCGCCGGCGTCACCGACACCTTCCCTTCCGATGCCGACGGCCACACGAAGCGGCCGCGCTCCAGACGCTTCGAGAACAGGCACGCACCCTGGCCGTCCCACCAGATCATCTTGATCAGGTCGCCCCGGCGGCCGCGGTAGATGAAGAGATGGCCGCAATGCGGATCCGCCTTCAATACCCGCTCCGCCTGCGCCGCGAGACCGGGGAACCCCTTGCGCATGTCGGTCACGCCGCAGGCCAGCCATACCCGGGTCGAGGAGGGAACCGGGATCATCCGCCAAGCGCCCGCACCACCCGGCACAGCGCGTCCGCGTCGAACGACCCGAACGCGCTCACCCGGTGGCCGTTCGACAACGCGATCTCGATCCGACCGTCCGATGCCGCGGCCGGCTCCAACGGCAGCGCATCGGGCACCACCTCCACCGGCAGGAAGGACGGCGCCTCCCCGGCATCGGCCGCCGGCCTGTAACGGGGATCGCGCCGCCAGGTGAAGATCAGGTTGGCGTTGACGTCATAGCGGCGCGCCACAACCGACACCGAGACACCGGGAGCGTAGCTCTGCGCCACGATCCGGCGCTTCTCGTCGTCCGACCAGAACCGGCGTACCCGACGTGGCACCGCAGCCCCCTAAGATAGTGTCCATTAGCCGATAATGGACACTATCGACCTCTGGAACCTCACCACAGACTGCGGCTCCAAGCCGTCTCGCCACAAGGGCGGTCACGCCAGACGCTTACGCAAAGAGACGATCGCTCTCGTAACGGCAGTTGCCGATGGTCGCTTCGGACAGTCCCACCACCCGAAGGGCCGTAGCGAAGCGAAGGAGCCGCGCAGCGGCTTGACGCGCTGACGGCCATGCGACACCCCGCCGGCCCCAGCCTCAGACTCCATCAAATACCGTGAGTGGAGCGTCCCCGAATAGCGCGCCCGCGCTCAGCGGCCAGAATTTGCCCGGCCACGGTATCGGGTTTCAACGCATTGTTGCCCCGACTTCAATTCGAAGTCATCAGCTTGACCTCAGATGGGCTCCCTGCCTATTGCCGGAGCTCCCGCGGACCTTGCATCGCGACGCCGACTATATTATATTCAAGTATAACAATGGGAGGTGGATATGCACACCACGAACCTGCGCAAGGTGGGCGGGTCCGTCATGCTGGCAGTGCCTCCAGCCCTTCTCGACCTCTTGCAACTCGGCGTCGGAGCCGCGGTGGATATCGGAGTTGAAAGCGGCCGCCTGATCGTTCAACCAAGAGTACGCCCCATATACACCCTCGACCAGCTATTGGCGCAGTGCACCGAGATCGATGCGCTCTCAGATGAGGATCGTGCGTGGATCGACGCCAAACCGATTGGCGAAGAGCTCCTGTAGTGAAACGCGGAGATATCTGGCTTGTCACCCTCGACCCTACAGCCGGCCATGAACAGCAAGGCAGGCGACCGGTACTGATCGTCTCGCCTGCTGCGTTCAACGAAGTCACGAGGACACCCATCGTTCTGCCCATCACCACGGGCGGGAGTTTCGCGCGCCGACGGGGCTTCGCAGTTCCTCTCGAGGAGGCAGGCACGAAGACAACCGGCGTCATCCGCTGTGACCAGCCCCGCGCGCTCGACCTCGGAGCACGAGACGGCAAGCATCTCGAAACGGTCCCGGACCCCATCATGGACGATGTGCTCGCTCGGCTCGCTACTATTCTCGCTTAGACAACATGATCAGCTTGTGAACAACTTCCCACGAAAGACCGTCTCTCGCCACCAACGCCCGCCCCAGTTTCATTTCTCACACACCGCTCTCTTCGCCGAAACGCCGGCATACGCCAGAATGAGGTGGCGTCGCAAAATCGGACAGGTCGTCAAGGTGTATTCCGCCGTGTGACGGAGGAATGCGGATGAGCAAGCGACGCAGGTTTTCGGGGGAGCTGAAGGCGAAGATAGCCTTGGAGGCGCTACGGGGTGATCGGACGCTTCAGGAGATTGCCTCGAAGCACCAGGTGCATCCGAACCAGGTGGGTGTGTGGAAGCGCCAGGCGATGGAGGGTCTGGGGGAGGTCTTTTCCGGTGGAGGTGAGCGCCGGGCGCGGGATCACGAGAGCGAGGTCCGGGCTCTTCACGCCAAGATCGGGGAGTTGATCGTAGAGCGTGATTTTTTGTCACGCGGGTCCGGTCGCTGAGCCGGTCCGGGAGACGGGCGATGGTTGTGCGGGGCCACCCGTCGTTGAGCCTGACCCGGCAATGCCGTCTGCTGTCGATCGGGCGCTCGTCGCTCTATGACCGGCCGAAGGGGGAGAGCGCGGAGACGCTGGCTCTGATGCGCCGGATCGACGCGCTGTTCCTCAAGTATCCGTTCTACGGCGCCCGCCAGATGGTTCGGCATCTGCGCCGCGAGGGGGTGCGGATCGGGCGGCGGCGGGCCGCTCGCCTGATGCGCCTGCTTGGTCTTCAGGCGGTCTATCGGGCGCCGCGGACCAGTGCGCCGCACCTCGGGCACCGGGTTTATCCATATCTGCTGCGGGGTCTGGCGATCGAGCGGCCGAACCATGTGTGGTGCGCCGACATCACCTACATCCCGGTGCGGCGCGGCTTCCTCTACCTGGTGGCGATCATGGACTGGGCGAGCCGCTGCGTCCTGGCCTGGCGGCTGTCGAACACGCTGGACGCGGGGTTCTGTGTCGAGGCTCTCGACGAAGCCCTGGCGCGCCATGGCACCCCGCAGATCTTCAACACCGACCAGGGCAGCCAGTTCACCGGCTTCGCCTTCACCGCGCGCCTGCGGGAGGCCGGTATCCGCATCTCGATGGACGGCCGCGGCCGGTGCATGGACAACATCTTCATCGAGCGGCTGTGGCGCTCGCTCAAATACGAGGCGGTCTACCTGCACGAGATCGCCGACGGCTTCGCAGCCCGGCGCGTCATCGGCCAGTGGATCGGCTTCTACAACACCGAGAGACCGCACTCGGCACTCGGCGGGCGGACGCCGGCCGAGGCCTACCGGGGCGACACGCCTGTGGATATGATGGACAAGCCGCTTCGCGCCTTGACCACATACCCACAGGCGCAACAGCAGCAGCAGAAAGATCGATCCAAGAGGATTCTGGCGGCACAAACTTCAACCGGAATACACCTTGAAAACGCCGTCAGCCTGTCCGACAAACCGACGCCACCTCATGTTCGGGGTCTCGTTCCTTCCGGCTGCCAGCCCGACTGCGCTCAAGGCGTTTCGGCGCCGCGTGCGACAGTGGCGTTTGCAACGGCGTAGCGACAAGGCACTGCTTGACCTTGCCCGCATGTTTCATCGCGAAATTGCAGGGTGGATCGGCTACTTCGGCGCATTCTACAAGTCGGCGCTCTATCCGACCCTTCGTCTGATAGACGCCCACTTGCAGCGATGGGCAATGCGGAAGTTCAAACGCTTCCGACAACGACCGCGTCAGGCTCGTCTCTGGCTTGCCAGAATCGCGAAAGCGGAGCCGTGGCGGTTCGCCCATTGGACCCTTGTGCACGGGCAGGGCCGGATCGTGTCCCGAGCCGTGGTGTAAGAGCCTGGCGGCCGTCGCGGTATCCGGCGGGTAGGGCCGGTAGGCTCAGGCTGCCACGGCGGGCAGCTTGACGGTTGCATTGTCGCTCACGGGAGCGATTGATTCCAGCGTCATGTATCTGGCCCTCTGGACGGCCCATTCGTCGTTCTGCTCGAGCAGGATGGCGCCGATCAGCCGTGTTATGGCGTCCTCGTTGGGGAAGATGCCGACGGTGTTGGTACGCCGCTTGATCTCGCCATGGAGTCGTTCGAGCGGGTTTGTCGAGTGCAGCTTGGGGCGATGCGCGGCCGGGAAGGTCATGTAGGCGAGAACGTCGTGCTCGGCCTCGTCCATGAGAGCGGCGAGCTTCGGCGCCTTGGCCCTGAGCTGGTCGGCGACCTGGCGCCACTGGGCGGAGGCGCTGTCTGCATCCTCCTGGGCGAAGGCGGTGGTGACGAAGGCGGACACGACGCGCCGGCCCTGCTTGCCGGCATGGGCGAGCAGGGTGCGCATGAAGTGGACGCGGCAGCGCTGCCATGTGGCGCCGAGGACGCGCGTTGCAGCCGCCTTCAGGCCCTTGTGGTCATCGGAGACGACCAGCTTGACGCCGCGCAGGCCGCGGCGGGCCAGGGAGCGCAGGAAGGAGGTCCAGAAGGTCTCGGCCTCGGACGCGCCGATCGCCATGCCGAGCACCTCGCGGCGGCCCTGGTCGTTGACCGCCACCGCGATCGTGACCGCGACCGAGACGACGCGCCCGGCCTCGCGCATCTTCACATAGGTCGCGTCCAGCCACAGATACGGCCAGTCGCCCTCCAGCGGGCGGTCGAGGAAGTCGCGGATCTTGCCGTCGATCTCACCGCACAGCCGCGACACCTGGCTCTTCGAGATGCCCGACATGCCCATGGCCTGCACCAGGTCGTCCACCGAGCGGGTCGACACGCCCTTGATGTAGGCCTCCTGGATCACCGCCGTCAGCGCCTTCTCCGCCATGCGACGCGGCTCCAGGAAGCCCGGGAAGTAGCTCCCCTTGCGCAGCTTCGGGATCTTCAGCTCCACCGTGCCCGCGCGCGTCTCCCAGACCCGGTCCCGGTAGCCGTTGCGATGGGTGAGCCGGTCCGGCGAACGCTCGCCGTGTGCGGCTCCCGCAAGGCCCTCCACCTCAAGCGCCATCAAACGCTCGGCCGTGAACCCGATCATCTCGCGAAGCAGATCGGCGTCCGAACTCTTCTCCAAAAGCGCCTGCAGGGTCATCATGTCCTTGGTGGTCATCGTGGTACTCCTCCGGTCGGATGGACTGTAGAAGCCCAACCCTAACCGGCACCGCGATGGCCATCCGCTATGGATAAGTGGCCCGCCGCCGCCAGACACCACACGGTCGCGGCGGCGGGCCACTTACCCACAGCTACCGATGCTGGCTCCTGCTCCTACACCACGCCTGGGGGCACGACCCAGGGCCGGACGCTGGGAGCCGTATGAGCTGAGAGGTTCACGTACGGTTCTGGGAGCGCGTGGGGGTGAGATTCCCCCGCGCGACTCGCTTGCCGCTCTACCGCCAGTCCCGCATCTTCGCCCGCGACGGCGTCGAGCTCGACCGCTCGACGCTCGCCGGCTGGGTCGGCAAGGCGACGGCGCTGCTGGAGCCCCTGGCCGATGCGATCGGGCGCCATGTGCTGGAAGGACAAGCCCTGTTCGCCGACGACACCCCGGTCAAGCTGCTGGCGCCGGGAACCGGCAAAACGGCGACCGGCCGGGCCTGGACCTACGTGCGGGACGAGCGGCCCTGGGCTGGCGAGGCGCCGCCGGCGGCCTGGTACCGCTTCTCGGCCGACCGCAAGGCGGCGCATCCGAAGGCGCATCTTGAAGGCTTCGCCGGCTGGATGCACTCGGACGGCTATGCCGGGTTCGGTGCGCTGGCGCGCGCCGGGCCGGTCCGCGAGGTGGCCTGTCTGGCGCATGTGCGACGCAAGTTCTTCGACGTCCATGCCGCCCAGGGCTCGGCGATCGCCGCCGAGGCGCTGGAACGGATCGCCGCCCTCTACGCTATCGAGAAGGAGGCCCGCGGGCAGCCGCCCGAGAACCGCGCGGCCATCCGCCAGGCCAAGGCCGCGCCGTGCCTCGACGAGCTGGAGCGGTGGCTGCAATCGCAGCTGCCCAGAATCTCCGCCAAGACCCCGCTGGCAGCGGCGATCCGTCATGCCCTGACCCGGATGAAGCGCCTTCGACCCTATCTCGAGCACGGCTTCCTCGAGATCGACAACAACCCCGCCGAACGCGCAATGAGGCCGATCGCGCTCGGCCGCAAGAACTATCTCTTCATGGGCTCGGCCAGCGGCGGCAGGGCCGCCGCCATCGCCTACACCCTGATCGAGACCGCCAGGCTCAACGATGTCGATCCGCAGGCCTGGCTTGCTCAGGTCCTCGAACGCATCCCCGACTACAGGATCAACCGCATCGACGATCTGCTGCCGTGGAACACCGCGCCCGCAGAAGATCGGGAAGCCGCCGACTGACCACGCAGGGGCGGTCACGCCGGACGCTTACGCTGATTACGACGGCTGCCGGTTTTTGGCGTCGGGCAGGCGAAGATCGAAGGGGCATCCGGGCCCTGCCTGGCATGCGGTCGTGCTCGCGGCCGCGCCGGTTGGTTGGCGGACAAGATGTCTGCGCTGTCGGGATCGAGGCAGGAAGCCGGTTCACGGCGGCGCATCCGGCGGTCCGCGGGGCGGATGTTGGCGGCGCCCGGAAGGGATGGGGCATAGATGCCGCAACGCTCCGCCGCATTGGGGGCAGGCGACCGGCGCGGTCGCGCCGCTGCCGGGCTCCTCCCGGTCATCGCGGGCTTCGCCCCTGTCCTCATCGGCGCCGGCAGAACCGATGGCGCCGAGAGCTTCTCGCGCTCTTTGGACGGTGCTGGCGCAGCAGGAGTTGGCGAGGATGCCGAAGTGTCGGATGCGGTGCATGCCGTCGGGCAGCACATGGAGCAGGAAGCGGCGCATGAACTCGTCGACGGCAAGGGTGGCGGTGGGTCGTGCCCCCAGGCGTGGTGTAGGAGCAGGAGCCAGCATCGGTAGCTGTGGGTAAGTGGCCCGCCGCCGCGACCGTGTGGTGTCTGGCGGCGGCGGGCCACTTATCCATAGCGGATGGCCATCGCGGTGCCGGTTAGGGTTGGGCTTCTACAGTCCATCCGACCGGAGGAGTACCACGATGACCACCAAGGACATGATGACCCTGCAGGCGCTTTTGGAGAAGAGTTCGGACGCCGATCTGCTTCGCGAGATGATCGGGTTCACGGCCGAGCGTTTGATGGCGCTTGAGGTGGAGGGCCTTGCGGGAGCCGCACACGGCGAGCGTTCGCCGGACCGGCTCACCCATCGCAACGGCTACCGGGACCGGGTCTGGGAGACGCGCGCGGGCACGGTGGAGCTGAAGATCCCGAAGCTGCGCAAGGGGAGCTACTTCCCGGGCTTCCTGGAGCCGCGTCGCATGGCGGAGAAGGCGCTGACGGCGGTGATCCAGGAGGCCTACATCAAGGGCGTGTCGACCCGCTCGGTGGACGACCTGGTGCAGGCCATGGGCATGTCGGGCATCTCGAAGAGCCAGGTGTCGCGGCTGTGCGGTGAGATCGACGGCAAGATCCGCGACTTCCTCGACCGCCCGCTGGAGGGCGACTGGCCGTATCTGTGGCTGGACGCGACCTATGTGAAGATGCGCGAGGCCGGGCGCGTCGTCTCGGTCGCGGTCACGATCGCGGTGGCGGTCAACGACCAGGGCCGCCGCGAGGTGCTCGGCATGGCGATCGGCGCGTCCGAGGCCGAGACCTTCTGGACCTCCTTCCTGCGCTCCCTGGCCCGCCGCGGCCTGCGCGGCGTCAAGCTGGTCGTCTCCGATGACCACAAGGGCCTGAAGGCGGCTGCAACGCGCGTCCTCGGCGCCACATGGCAGCGCTGCCGCGTCCACTTCATGCGCACCCTGCTCGCCCATGCCGGCAAGCAGGGCCGGCGCGTCGTGTCCGACTTCGTCACCACCGCCTTCGCCCAGGAGGATGCAGACAGCGCCTCCGCCCAGTGGCGCCAGGTCGCCGACCAGCTCAGGGCCAAGGCGCCGAAGCTCGCCGCTCTCATGGACGAGGCCGAGCACGACGTTCTCGCCTACATGACCTTCCCGGCCGCGCATCGCCCCAAGCTGCACTCGACAAACCCGCTCGAACGACTCCATGGCGAGATCAAGCGGCGTACCAACACCGTCGGCATCTTCCCCAACGAGGACGCCATAACACGGCTGATCGGCGCCATCCTGCTCGAGCAGAACGACGAATGGGCCGTCCAGAGGGCCAGATACATGACGCTGGAATCAATCGCTCCCGTGAGCGACAATGCAACCGTCAAGCTGCCCGCCGTGGCAGCCTGAGCCTACCGGCCCTACCCGCCGGATACCGCGACGGCCGCCAGGCTCTTACACCACGGCTCGGGACACGATCGTGGCGGTGCTGTAGCGCGGCTTCTTCTGCCCCGGCTCCTTCGGCTTTCTGTGCCGGAAGGAGACGGTCTGGCCGTCGAAGGCGGTGATGCGGCTGTCGGAGATGGCGATCCTGTGTGTATATCGGGACAGGTATCGGAACACTTGCTCCGGCCCCCGGAAGGGCTTCTTGGCATAGACCACCCAGTCCCTGCTGCGGGCGGCGGCGAGGGTGGCGCGGAACCTGTCGGGGTCGGCGAGGTGGGCGATGTCGCCGTGGAAGACGATCCCGCCCTTGCCCTGCGCCCGGGCGAGTTCTTCGAGGAAGCGACGTCGGAACAGGCTGGCGAGGACCCTGACGGGAGCCAGGAAGGCGCCGTTCCCGGACTTCCACGCGCCGCTGCCGACCTCGAAGCCGGCGTGAGGCACGACGACATGCAGATGGGGATGGAAGAGCAGCTTCTGGTCCCAGGTGTGCAGGACGGCGGTGCCGCCGATGCGCATGCCGCCGTGTCGGGGATCGGCCGCGATGGTGCGCAGCGTCTCGGCCACCGTTCGGAACAGGATGTCGAAGACGGCCCTTCGGTTGCAGAAGGCGATGGCGGCGATCGCTCTGGGCAGGGTGAAGACGACATGGAAGTAGGGCGCCGGCAGGATGTCGGCGGCGCGCGCCTCGCTCCAGCGATTGGCAGCGAGGCCCTGGCATGTGGGGCAGTGGCGGTTGCGGCAGGAGTTGTAGAGCGGATGCTCGCGCCCGCAGCCCTCGCAGCGGTACATGTGCCCGCCGAGCGCGGCGGTGCGGCATGCCTCGATCGCGCCCATGACCCTGAGCCGCCCGGCGTCGAGCCGGCCGGCCATGCTCTCGCGGTAAGCGGGACCGGCGCGGCGGAAGATCTCCGCCACGCTGGCGCGCTCGCGCGCCACGGCAGTTCAGCTGCGCAGGACCGGGAAGCCCGAGAGCGGGTGGTCGAGAGCCTCGAACATCCTGCCGGTGGCGCGGGCGTAGCCGCGGGTGGTGTCGGCGCTTCGATGGCCGAGCGCGTCGCGGATCACCTCCATATCCGCGCCCCGCTCGAGAAGATGCGTCGCCGCCGAGTGACGGAAGCTGTGGAAGCTGTGGCGGGGATCGATGCCGACCTTGTCGCGCGCCGCCCTGAAGGCGCGGTGCAGGGCCGCCACCGACAGGGGCTTGTCTGGCGAGACGCCGTAGAACAGCCAGCTCGCCGGCTGCGGCCAGATGTTCTTCCAGTAACCGCGCAGGTAATCGATGACGCCGTCCGGCAACGGCGCCATCCTCTCGGCGCCGCCCTTGCCGGACGGGATGTGCAGGCACTTCCTGTCCGACTTGATGTCGCCGACCTTGACGGTCACGGTCTCGGAGACGCGGAGCCCGGCCGCGTAGGCGGTGACGAAGGCGGCGCGATGGCGGAGGTCGGGCGTGGCGAGAATCAGGCGCTCGACCTCCTGCTCCGTCATGTGGCGCGGCAGCATGTGGGGCTTCTTGCGATTGCGCAGCCCGGCCACGCGGTCGGGGCAGCCCAGCGTCTCGACATACAGGAACCTGAGGGCCGACAGCGTGGCATTGGTTGTCGCCGCACTGAGGCCCCGGTCGATCAGCCTCAGCACCCAGGCGCGCAGCTGGTCGGCATCGAGATCGGCCGGCGAGGCCTTGTAGTGCTGAGCCAGCCGCCTGATCTCGAAGAGGTAGGAGTACTGCGTGCTCTCCGCCAGGTTGGCGATACGCATCTGCTCGATCATGCGTTGGCGGAGCGGGCTGCCCTGCGCCCGGTCGTGCGCTCTTGCAGTCATCATCGATCTCCCGGGATGACGACAGCGCGCCGCCGGTCCGTTCCGGCGACGGACCATCGAAGAGATCGATGCTAAACCGAGGACAGCCGCCGGACGCAGAAACCGGCACCAAACCCCACCATCACATCAAATTGTCAGAAAAGACCGAGACCGCGAAAGCGACAACTGCGCGAAGCGCCTTCGTTCAATCCTGGTTCCGTTGAAACGCTCGGATTCGGAGTTCTTCAGTTCCTCGACGGGCTTCCGGCGGACGAAATAGCGGTAGTTCGTCCCGCGCCCACCGGCGATTTCCTTGCCGGTATCGCCGTAGATTGTCTCCTTGTGGATCTGTCCGGAGACCTTCCTGCGGACCCGATGGGACACCACGATGGCCGCGGCCGCCCGATCGGCGTCGCTTCGAATCGTTCCCCAGGGCGGGGGAAGGTGCGGCTGGGGCGCGCGCGGATCGTCTTCTTCCTGCCAGTATCGCGCGAGCTGTTGCGTCATCCCGGGGTGGCAGCACGCGACCGCCAGCGCATCGACCGCGTGATGGCGGTGATCGGCGCGGGTCTTCTCACCGTCGTCGGCCAAAATATTGTTCAGCCCCCAGAGGCGACGCAGATGCGCGGTGACGCGACCGGACACAGCCTGGACGGTGACTGGTGCCTCCGGCCCGAGGTCCGGCCACAGCTTCTTGAGGTAGGCGGCGGCCTCGCGGGCGGCGTACCCGGTGTCGTTCAACTGCCGGGTGGCGAAATCCTCCGGGATGGAAGGCGCCAGGAATCGCCTGATCTTGCCGGAAGACATGCCCGTCCTGCCCTTGGCGGCCTTCATGCCGGCCAGTCGGTTCGCAAGGGCATCCCATTCTTCCTCGTTGCTTCGGAAGAACTCCTTCGGGGTCAGGTTACCCTTTTTGAGGTTCACGTCCTTGCGGCAGAGAGTCTTGTTCCTGAAGCCGTTGTCGAGCGAGCGGGATCTCGGCCAGATGTGCTCCACCTCAAACTCTCCGGTGCGGAACAGGGCGTCGAAGCAAATCGTGTCCCCGGTGTACGGACAGCGGTGGCCGCACTCCTCCCAGAGCATCCATTTCTCGACATCCGTGCGGGACGGTTCGGCGAACCCGTTCTCCTGGAGCGCCTCGCGGGCCGCCTTCCGGCGCCGTTCCTGGCGGCGGATGCCCGACGCCTTTTCCTCGCGCTGGCGCTTTGAGTTGCCGACATCGCGCGCGACTTCGACGCGAATCAGGTCCGGCTTGCCGTACAGGTCGATCAGATTGTTGACCACCTTGCGCAGCTCATTGCGCGTGCGGGCGACCGTCGGGTTGCGCAGGCTGGCGAGGCGTTCCCTTTCTTCGCGGTCAGTCGGGCTCGGAAGGCGATCGAACACCTCGCCTGTCGGCTGTTCCCGATCGGGAAACGTCTCCGCTCGCCACGCCTCCCAATCGGGACTCATGACCAGTTCGCCGAACCTGACCCCGGCTTCGAGATGCGGCAGCATCGCCTGCAGCGCCTCGACGGAATAGGGCTCCCAGCCGGACGGCAGTTTCAACGTCTCGATCTTGGTCGCCTGATCGTTCGACAGGCCGAACTCCCCGACGAAATTCCGCACGACTTCCGCCCTGCGCTTCGTTCGCTCGGCCCTGGGAAGAATGACCACGCGCTGAGCGCCCACCTGTTCGTATTCGGCCTGCCAAGTCCGGTGGGGAAGGGTATCCCGGAGTTCCTGCTTGCGCGGATGCTCCTGCCAATCGCTGCCGAAAATATCCGAGAGCTTCGCCTCCACCGGATTGCCGAGCAGTTTCTTCTCTCCGCTTTCCTCCAGGTTGAACTTGAGCGCCCTCTCCTCGCCGGGTTCGCCGCGGGCCCGGTAGAGCGGTGCGAGCGCCTGCCGAACGCCGGGCCAGGTCATCGAGGCCTGCGTTTGCAATTTGGAGAGAATGGCCGAGCGTTCTTTGAGGTCGAGAGGACGCTGATTGCCGCCGGCAAGCGCGAGGTTGTTCAACTTCTCGAGCATGCGCCGCTGCTGCGAGAGCCAGGACCCCTTGGGACAGAGGCGCGCGCCGGGGACGAACCGGCATTTGCCGAGCGTGTTCAGTCGCCAGAAGACGGGCCGCTGGACGAAGATTGCGTCCCGAACGGAAGAGCGGGATGACCCCGGAACGAGCGGCTTCCACACCCTCTCGAACTCATCCTCGACGATATCCCGCGTGGCATGCTCACCCCGCTTGCGCTCATGCGGTCCCCGTGCGGCGAGCCAGGCGCCGAGCGTCTTGCGCTCGCGCTTCAATGCCTGAACGGTTTGATCCCGCGCGGACGTCGCTTTCTTGTCGTCTGCATCATCGGGCGCGTCATCGGCAGTGTCGGAAACCTCGTCGATATCGCGGCCCCTGAAGTGGCGGCGCTGCGCAAGGTGATAGATGGCGCGGCCGATTTCATGGGTAGACAGCGTCTCGTCCTCAAACGCGCGCCGCCGGAGATCGTAGGGATCGCGCTTCATGACCCGATCCCAGTCGGACGAATTGCGCGATGGCAGCAATCCGGCGGCATGCAATAGATCGCCGAGCAGGCGCCGGCGCTCTCGCCGACGGCGCAGTTGACGGCGGCGAAGACGGGCCCGCCGCCGCTCCTGGTTCAACGGCACGCCCTTCGGATCGCGGGCTTCCGGGAAGATTCGCACGCCGAGACGGTGGATTTTTCCCGTGGCGAGCTCGGGATCGTGGTCGATCACGGCGAACCCGACCGAGGTTGTACCGATGTCGAGGCCGAATACGAGCGGCATGCGAGGTGACCCTGTTGCTTTTCCGGTTCAGAATGTTAGCCTTGCGTTTGTAGCAAATCGAGAAGCGGTCGGTTTCCTTTTCGCAGCAAATCGATCCTTCGTGCGGGCTCGGTGTCCCAGGATCGTCCACCGGCATCAAAAAGCCTCCGTCCTCTGACGGGGGCTTTTCGCTTCTCAAGGACATCGCGATGAGGCCACAGTCTTGCCGGAACACTGGTATGTTCTTCGATGATTGGCTTGGGGCTTGCAGCGAAATCGGCTTGCAACAATGGGCGGTGCGCACGTTCCACAGCGGGAACTCCTCACTCAGTATCTCCGTTCATCGTCTCCTTCATCGTCCTGCGGGCCGCGTCGACGAGGTCATCGAGTTCCTTCTCCCGCCGGGTGTCGAGCAATTCGTCCCAGTCGAGGGTCGCCATCATGTATACTATGCGGTAGATCGCCTCGATGAGCGCGAGGTGCCCGGGCGTCGCCGCGGGCGGGGGCGTTTCGCCCAAGTGGTCCTCGGCCAGCGCGATCGCTCCCGTGCGGACGAGTTCGCCGGCAGGGGTTCCGTGCCGCATGGCGGCCTGCTCGATCAGACTCCATTCGGATTCGGAGAAGCGGATCGAGCGCGGTCGCCGCGCATTGCTCCGGTTCTACGCAAGTTCCTTCCGGTTTCCGGGATCGTTTCGGTCATCTCTCGTGATGCTTCCCGCCTTCCCCGGGTCGGTCCGATGGCCGGTTTCGTCCGTCCGCGCGCCCCGAACCGAAGCATCGGTGCCCCGCTTCCCGGCGAAACCGACCGTGCGACGAAGGCGTTGCCGTGCGCCCCTCGATGCGACAGCCCCGGCCCGGCAGCGGGTCCGGCCGTGCCGTCATCGAGAGCCGTCAACAGTGGGCGCAGCCGGGCGCGCAGTCAGACTGACTGCTCGACAGGCGATTTTGCGGACCGGCGCGCATTCTCCCGTAACACACCGTCACACGCCCTGCCACCGATCGCAACCGCTCCGGCTGCTTCCGGCGACAGGCGCGCGCTGGACCGCGCCCCGGTACGGCGATCCGGCGAACACAAATCGGTGGCGCTCGATCCGCGTTGCGCCGGCAGGATTCTGGCAGCGCCTGTCCACTCCTGGCGGCGCCAGGCAGCGCCAGGCAGCGCCTGTCATCTTATGCCGCAGTCCTGCATCGGGATGCGTTCCGGTGTGAGAACCACGCGCCGAAGGGCGTCCCGGTCCCGCTTCCTGGCCGCTCCATCCGTCGGGCGATGAAAGCCGTTGTGCGGCAAGCCTTCAGCCCGAGCGGCGCTTGAGCGGCAGCGCCCGCCGCGCACTTGCGGGGACAGTCCCCGGACCGCCGCGCGGCTTCCAAGCGGTAGTGTAGGAAGCACGAGGCAGCGATGCAATGCAGGCGACGGTCTGCACCGGCGGCGCCACCCGCGCGGCCCGCACTGTTGGCGACAGCTCGCCGACGAGCACGAGAGGGGGCCGCGAACCGCCGCACCTGCTCGCTCACAGATGAGCCGGGCGGCGTCAATGCCGCCAGTCACCGCCGGCGTCACGGTGCCGGACGCTTTGGATGGCTGGACCGGAGACCGGATCGGAAGAACCCCTGACGGCTGAAGCTCTTTACGCTACCCGTAACAGACTATACAGTCAGCGCACATGATCCGAAGCTTCAGGGACCGGCAGACGCGACGCTTCTTCGAGGGTCGGCGCGTCGCGGCGTTTCAGGGCTTCGCCAGTCAGGCGGCGCGCCGTCTGGTCCTGCTGGACAGCGCGGAGACGCTCGGCGACCTGGCCGCGCTGCCGGGCAAGCGGCTGGAAGTGCTGCGGGGCGACCGCGCCTGCCGGCACAGCATTCGGATCAACGCACAGTGGCGCGTCTGCTTCCGTTGGACGGACGACGGGCCGCACGATGTGCAGATCGTCGATGATCGCTGAAGGCAGCTGATGAACGTGAAGGACGGAATGAGGCCGGTGCATCCCGGCGAGGTTCTGCGCGACGAGCTTGACGAGCTCGGGTTGTCCGCCCATGCGTTGTCGAAGGCGCTGGGCGTGCCGGTGAACCGGGTGACGATGATCCTGAACGGCCAGCGGGGCGTGAGCGCCGACACGGCGTTGCGGCTGGCGCGCTATTTCGGGACGACGCCGCACCTCTGGATGAACCTGCAGAAGAGCTGGGAACTTCGCCGGGCGGAGATCGCGGCCGGCCGCGAGATCGACCGGAAGGTGATGCCCCGGCAATCGGCGGCGTAAGGAGGCAGTCGTCCATGCCCGTTCCCGATTATCAGTCGCTGATGCTTCCCGCCCTTGAGGCATTCGCCGACGGTCGGAAGCAGCCCATTTCGCAGGTCCGCAAGCGGATTGCCGCTGCCAAGGGGCTCACTGCCGAAGATGTCCAGGAAATGCTCCCGAGAGGTCGGCAAACGGTCTTCGTGAACCGCGTGAGTTGGGCCGTGATCTACATGGCGCGCGCCGGTCTTCTGGAACGGGTCCGTCGCGGCGTGTACCGGTTGACGCAGGAGGGGAAACGCGTGCTGTCGCGCAACCCTTCTCGGATTGATCTGAACCTGCTTGAAGAGTACCCCGATTTCGCCGAATGGAAGCAACAGGCGAACAGTCCGCCTTCCGGCAAGGACGTGGAATCCAGGCAGAACGCAGAGATCTCGGATACGCCGGAGGAGGCGCTGGAACGCGCTGCCGAGCAATTGCGCAGCGCGCTGGAAGCCGACGTATTGCATCGGGTTCGCGACACCGCGCCTGCGTTTTTCGAACGCGTGGTCGTCGATTTGCTCATCGCGATGGGCTACGGCGGCGGCAATGCCAAGATGGGCGACGTGACGGGACGTTCGGGCGATGGCGGCATCGACGGCACGATCCGGGAGGACGCGCTCGGTCTGGACGAGGTCTATGTGCAGGCGAAGAGATACGCGGAAGGCAACGCCGTGGGCGAAGGCGATCTGCGCAACTTCGCGGGCGCGATCGACGCAGCGGGCACGACCAAGGGGGTATTCGTCACCACCGCCAGCTTTACCCGTGCGGCGCGGGACTATGTGGCGCGAAGTCCGAAACGGATCGTCCTGATCGACGGTGCCGAACTCGCGCACCTGATGGTCAAGCACGGGATCGGCGTGCGAACGCGCGTCCGTCACGAGATCAAGCGGATCGACGAAGACTACTTCGATCAGGAGGCGTTGTAGGCCGTGCGTCTGTCGTGGAACGAGGTTCGCGCGCGCGCCGCCATCTTCGCCGAGGACTGGAAGGACGCGGCCTGGGAGAAGGGCGAGACGCAGAGCTTCTACAACGCCTTCTTCGAGGTGTTCGGCGTGCGGCGGCGGAACGTCGCCCGCTACGAGGCGCATGTCGCGAAGCTGGACAACCGTTCGGGCTTCATCGACCTGTTCTGGCCGGGCGTGCTGCTCGTCGAACAGAAGAGCGCCGGGCGCGATCTCCGCAAGGCCTACGAACAGGCCGGGGCGTATTTCGACGCGCTGCCGGACCGCGAGCGGCCGCGCTTCATCCTGGTGAGCGACTTCCGGACCTTCGAGCTCCACGATCTGGACGAGCGCGAGACCGTCGCCTTCCCGCTCGCGGACCTGCCCGCGCATGTCGAGGCGTTCGGCTTCATCCTCGGCGTGCAGCGCCGGACGTTCCGCGACCAGGACCCGGCGAACATCGAGGCCGCCGAGCTGGTCGGGCGGCTGCACGACGCGCTCGCCGATGCGGGCCACCGGGGCCACGATCTGGAACGCTTCCTCGTGCGGATGGTGTTCTGCATGTTCGCCGACGACACCGGGGTATTCGAGCCGCGCGACATCTTCCTCGACTTCATCGAGACGCGCACGAGCGAGGACGGGGCCGATCTCGGGCCTTGGCTCGGGCAACTGTTCGAGGTGCTCGACACGCCGGACGACCAACGCGCCGCGACGCTCGACGAGGACCTTACGCGGTTCCCCTACGTCAACGGCGACCTGTTCAAGGGGCACCTGCGGACCTTTTCGTTCGACGCGGCGATGCGCGGGGCGCTGCTCGACGCCTGCCGCTTCGACTGGTCGAACATTTCGCCCGCGATCTTCGGCGCGCTGTTCCAGTCGGTGATGGACCCGGCGGAACGCCGGGCGCAGGGGGCGCACTACACGACCGAGAAGAACATCCTCAAGGTGATCGAGCCGCTGTTCATGGACGACCTGCGGGCCGAGTTCGAGCGGGTGCCGCAAGAGCGCCGTGGCCGTGGACGGCTCGGGGCGCTCCGCCGGTTCCAGGCGAAGCTCGGCGGTCTGACGTTCTTCGACCCGGCCTGCGGCTGCGGCAACTTCCTCATCATCGCCTACCGGGAATTGCGGATGCTCGAAATCGAGGTCATCCGCGAGATTCGAGACGCGACCGCCGCGACCGGTCAGGCGGTGCTCGATGCGGCGTGGCAGTCGATGGTGGACGTGGACCGGTTCCACGGGATCGAGCTTGGCGAGTTTCCGGCGCGGATCGCGGAGACCGCGCTATGGATGATGGACCACATCATGAACAACCGGCTGAGCCTTGAGTTCGGCCAGACCTTCGTTCGCATCCCGCTTGAGAAGTCGCCGCACATCGTCCACGGCGACGCGCTGGAGACCGACTGGTCCGGTCTGCTACCGCCGGACGACTGCTCGTTCGTGCTGGGCAATCCACCGTTCGTGGGCGCGAAGTACCAGACGGCGGAGCAGCGCGAGCAGGTGCGCGGCATCGCCGCGCTCGGCAAGAGCGGCGGCACGCTCGATTACGTCGCCGCGTGGTTCATCAAGGCGGGGGAGTACGTGCGGGCGGGCAACGCCCGGATCGGCTTCGTCGCCACCAATTCGATCACGCAGGGCGAACAGGTTGCGCAGCTCTGGCCGGTGCTGTTCGGGCGCTGCAAGCTGGAAATCGCGTTCGCGCACCGGACCTTCGCTTGGGGGTCGGACGCACGCGGCAAGGCCCATGTGCATGTGGTCATTCTCGGTCTCGACCGGCGGGAGGCCGCGCGTGCGGAGAAGCGGCTGTTCAGCTATCCCGACATCAACGGCGAGCCGGAGGAAAGCCGTCACGCCGTGCTGTCGCCATACCTGTTCGACGCGAGCGGGTTGTCCGATCCGCATCTGGTGGTGCGGGAGGAGAGCTCGCCGATCAATGGAATGCGTCGGCTGAAGACAGGCGTTCAGATGATCGACAATGGCATACTCACATTCACTCAGGACGACTACGAATCCTTCGTCGCGAATGAGCCAGGCTCGCAAAGGTTTTTTCGCAAGTACATTGGCGGCGACGAATATATCAACGGATTTCATCGCTGGATTTTGTACCTCGCCGAATCTTCGCCTTCAGACTTGGGACGACTACCCGAAGTCAGGGAGCGTATCAGGCGGGTGAGGTGGCGTCGCAAAATCGGACAGGTCGTCAAGGTGTATTCCGCCGTGTGACGGAGGAATGCGGATGAGCAAGCGACGCAGGTTTTCGGGGGAGCTGAAGGCGAAGATAGCCTTGGAGGCGCTACGGGGTGATCGGACGCTTCAGGAGATTGCCTCGAAGCACCAGGTGCATCCGAACCAGGTGGGTGTGTGGAAGCGCCAGGCGATGGAGGGTCTGGGGGAGGTCTTTTCCGGTGGAGGTGAGCGCCGGGCGCGGGATCACGAGAGCGAGGTCCGGGCTCTTCACGCCAAGATCGGGGAGTTGATCGTAGAGCGTGATTTTTTGTCACGCGGGTCCGGTCGCTGGTAAGCGCCGCGCGGTTACCCTTGTTGACGTGTGAGGCCCGGGATTTTCGGGTCGAAGTTCCAGGGCATGAGTTCGTCGATGCGTGACAGGGGGTGCATGTCGATGATCCGGCGCAGGGTGTCGGTCAGGTAGACCTGCGGATTGACGCCGTTGAGCTTGCAGGTGCCGATCAGGCTGGCGCACCGCGCCCAGGTCCTGGCGCCGTCGTCGCTGCCGGCGAACAGCGCGTTTTTCTTTGTGAGCTTCACCGGACGGATGAGGTTCTCGACAGGGTTGGTGTCCATCTCGATACGTCCGTCATGGAGGAACCGGCACAGGCCATCCCAGCGCTTGAGGGCGTAGCGGATGTGCCTGGCGAGTTCGGACGCGCTGGACAGACGGTCGAGCCGGGCCTCGAGCCAGGGCCGCATGGCCTCGACGATCGGCGCCGACAACTCCTGCCGCGCCTTCAGCCGCAGCTCTGGCGGGTGACCGCGCACCATGGTCTCGATCCGGTAGAGCGCCGCGATCCGTGCGAGGATTTCCTCGCACAGGGGCGACTCCGTGGCGCGCTGGAAGTCGACGAAGCGTCTCCGCCAGTGGGTCCAGCAGTAGGCGAGCACCCATGGGCTGACCGTCTGCTTCGGATCGCCGAGCGCATCGTACACCCTGTAGCCGTCCACATGCAGCGGGCCGCCGCCGGTGTAGCCCCGCATCAACTCCAGAGCGACCTTCGCACTTCGATGGCGCGAGTGGTGGAACACCACGATCGGCGGGTCGACCCCGCCATAGCCGCGCTGATCGCGGGCGATCGCCCACAGATAGTCGAGGCGCGTCTTGCCGGTCCCCGGCGCCATCACCGGCACCGTGGTCTCGTCCATGAACAGACCGTCCGACGCCTTGAGGTGCTCGATCATCCGGTCGATCACCGGGGCCAGCACCTGCATCCCGCGCCCCGCCCAGTTCCCCAGCATGGTGCGGTCGAGGTCGATCCCCTCGCGCCGGTATGCCTCGCTCTGACGGTAGAACGGTTAGCGAGTCGCGCGGGGGAATCTCACCCCCACGCGCTCCCAGAACCGTACGTGAACCTCTCAGCTCATACGGCTCCCAGCGTCCGGCCCTGCCCGTGCACAAGGGTCCAATGGGCGAACCGCCACGGCTCCGCTTTCGCGATTCTGGCAAGCCAGAGACGAGCCTGACGCGGTCGTTGTCGGAAGCGTTTGAACTTCCGCATTGCCCATCGCTGCAAGTGGGCGTCTATCAGACGAAGGGTCGGATAGAGCGCCGACTTGTAGAATGCGCCGAAGTAGCCGATCCACCCTGCAATTTCGCGATGAAACATGCGGGCAAGGTCAAGCAGTGCCTTGTCGCTACGCCGTTGCAAACGCCACTGTCGCACGCGGCGCCGAAACGCCTTGAGCGCAGTCGGGCTGGCAGCCGGAAGGAACGAGACCCCGAACAACCCGCCGCGCCACGCCGCGAACCTTGGCTGGAAACGGTAGCCCAGGAAGTCGAACGCGACCGTCGGGTAGTCCGCCTTGCGGTTGGTATCCTTGCAGTAGACCACCTTGGTCTTCTGCGGATGGACCTCCAGGCCGCACTCGGCCAATCGGTCCGCAACCCGCCGCCAGAGGGTCTTTGCCGCCTCCTCCGTTCGACAATGGCAGATTATATCGTCCGCATACCGTTCGAACGGAACATGCGGCATCGACCTTTTCATCCATTGATCGAACGCATAGTGCAGGAACAGGTTGGACAATACTGGCGAAATTACCCCGCCCTGTGGCGTGCCCCTGTCCCGTGCGACAACGGTGCCGTCCTCCTCGATCACGGGAGCCTTCAACCAGCGCTCGACATAGAGCAGCACCCACCGGCAGTCCGTATGGTGACGAACGGCCTTCAGCAGCAACTCGTGGTCGATGTTGTCGAAGAACCCCTTGATGTCCATGTCCAGCACCCAGTCGTAGCGCCAGCATCGCCGACGCGCTGTCCGGATGGCGTCAATGGCGGATCGCTTCGGCCGATATCCGTATGAGTCCTCATGGAAAATCGGTTCCAACAAGGGCTCCAGATGTCGGCGAACAACCTCCTGAGCGATGCGGTCCGTGACCGTCGGTATGCCCAACGGGCGCTTCCCGCCGCCCTCCTTGGGGATGTTCACCCTGCGAACCGGAGGCGGCATATAGCTGCCTGAGGACATGCGATTCCAGAGCTTGTAGAGTTCCGGACCAAGCCGTTCCTCCAGACTCTCGACCGTCTGCCCATCTACTCCAGCCGCTCCCCGGTTTGCCTTCACATGCTTGAAGGCTTCCCAGACTTCCCTCTTTGCTATCGGGAACGGCTTTGCCCCTGTCATCCGGCTCCTCCTGTCACCAGTTGGCCGACGGCAGCGGCTGAACACCACAGCCCCTTCGGTCCAGCGCCATTACAGCGCCTTCATCCCTACTACGGGCTGTTCTGCCCCTGTGCCCCGCATCGGTACTCTGAGCCTTCCGGGGGCTGCCCGGTTGGCCGTCTCCCTTGGCATCGGGACGACAGGTTCTCCTGTTCCGCAAGAAAGCCTGTTCCGGGTTCACGCCGCCTTCGAGCCGGATGCCGCGTGGGCCGGACTCCAGGACTCCGCCCATGCTTGTCCCGGAGTGACCACCACCCCCGGTTCTGACATCGACCATACGCTTTCGGAAGTTCATCGGCGGTTCGCTTTCGCTCGTCTCCCCGGACCTCACCTGACGAGATCGTCGTCCCGCCGTTTCCACGACGCTCACCACCATCGCTCTTTACGACAGCAGCTCGTGGTGGTTTGAGACCGACGCCTGATCGTCGACCCCGAGGGGCCTACCCTCATCTCTCTTGCAGTTGCGCACCTCCTTTCATGGCGGTGCTTCAGGACACACGGTGATCGCAATACTTCGAGACCAGCACATGCGCCACAAGCCCCTCGGTCGGCAGGCCGCGCGGCACCAGGTATTCCGGCGCCGGCGCCTGGACGCTCTGCTTGCCCTCGCAGGCGCGGCAGATGTATTTCGGCCGGATCGTCACCAGCACTCTCAACTTCGCCGGCACGATGTCGAGCCGCTCGGTGCGGTCCTCGCCGACCCTGGTCATCGCGCCACAGCCGCAAGGGCACTCCGTGCTCTGCGGCTCGATCACCTTCTCGAAGCGTTCAAGGTGCCTGGGCAGATGGCCGAGATTACGATTGGTCGGCTGCGGCTTGCGCCGTTCTCTGCCGGTCGCCGCGTCGGCCTTCTCCCGGGCTTCCGCCAACATCCCCTCGGCGACCGCGATGTCCTCGAACAGCGGCAGCCGGTCCTGATCGGCATGGCGCTTCTCCGAGCGCGCGCCCCACACGGCATGGTTCAGCGAGGCGATGATCCGCTCCAGGCGTTCGCGCGCCTGCTCGGACACAGCCAGCGCATCCTCGGCGGCCTTGCGCTCGGCGCGCTCCTTCGCAAGTTGGGCTTCGACGGCCGCCAGACGGCGTTGCAGATCGCTCACGGGAACGGCGCTTCCCATGCTTGTTGGCATCGGATCCATCTTTCAGAATCAATGAGATAATGCAAGGCGACCATGCTTCCGGCCCCGCTGTAAACGGGGCCGGACAGCTCGTCCTGGCGACACCGGGGAGACGGTGGGATGGACACCGTTCCCCGGTGAGGCGACAAGGTGCGCGATCAGGCCGCCTGGCGCGGCCGTGGCCGTCGCACGGCCCGGACCGCCCGCCAATCGAGACCCTCGAACAACGCCGAGAACTGCGCTGGCGACAGCCCGATCACTCCATCCGACGGGCGCGGCCACTGGAAGCCGCCGCCCTCCAGGCGCTTGTAGACCATGACCAGCCCGGTGCGGTCCCAGACCAGGATCTTCATCCTGTCGCCCCGCCTGGAGCGGAAGGCGAAGACCGCGCCGCTATAGGGGTCGTGGCCCAGCACCGTCTGCACCACCGCCGACAGCCCGTCATGTCCCTTGCGGAAGTCGACGGGGCGGGTCGCCAGCCAGACCCGCACCTTCTCCCCGGTCAGGATCATGGCGCGGCCCGAACGCAGACCAGGATGCGCGACAGGTGCCCCGCGTCGAAGTCCGGCGGCACCACCACCCGGATGTCGGCGATCGCGATCGCGATACCGTCCCCGGGCGCCGATGCCGCGCCGTTCCGCTCAGCAGCCACCGACACCGTCACCGGGACCAGGCCGAACGGATCGTCGACCGCGCCGGAAACCGGGCCAAGAAGGCCGTCCCGAGCCATGCGCCGCCAGCCGCTCAACTGCGTCCGCGAAAGGCCGTGGCGCCGGGCAACACCCGCCACCGTCGCTCCCTCCTCGAACGTCTCCGCCACAATCCGCGCCTTCTCCGCTTCCGGCCACACCCGCGCGCCGTTCGCGCACGTCGCAACCGCAACCGCAGCGTCGGTGGCCTCCTCCGTTACTCGCTCATGCAATCTGTCTGTCATCTGTCACCTCCGTCGTTGACAAGGGCCAGATGAACACGAAAATCTCAGGTCACAACGAGGGTGACGGCGCGGCGCTTACGGTCGCTGAGCCGGTCCGGGAGACGGGCGATGGTTGTGCGGGGCCACCCGTCGTTGAGCCTGACCCGGGCAATGCCGTCTGCTGTCGATCGGGCGCTCGTCGCTCTATGACCGGCCGAAGGGGGAGAGCGCGGAGACGCTGGCTCTGATGCGCCGGATCGCACGCGCTGTTCCTCAAGTATCCGTTCTACGGCGCCCGCCAGATGGTTCGGCATCTGCGCCGCGAGGGGGTGCGGATCGGGCGGCGGCGGGCCGCTCGCCTGATGCGCCTGCTTGGTCTTCAGGCGGTCTATCGGGCGCCGCGGACCAGTGCGCCGCACCTCGGGCACCGGGTTTATCCATATCTGCTGCGGGGTCTGGCGATCGAGCGGCCGAACCATGTGTGGTGCGCCGACATCACCTACATCCCGGTGCGGCGCGGCTTCCTCTACCTGGTGGCGATCATGGACTGGGCGAGCCGCTGCGTCCTGGCCTGGCGGCTGTCGAACACGCTGGACGCGGGGTTCTGTGTCGAGGCTCTCGACGAAGCCCTGGCGCGCCATGGCACCCCGCAGATCTTCAACACCGACCAGGGCAGCCAGTTCACCGGCTTCGCCTTCACCGCGCGCCTGCGGGAGGCCGGTATCCGCATCTCGATGGACGGCCGCGGCCGGTGCATGGACAACATCTTCATCGAGCGGCTGTGGCGCTCGCTCAAATACGAGGCGGTCTACCTGCACGAGATCGCCGACGGCTTCGCAGCCCGGCGCGTCATCGGCCAGTGGATCGGCTTCTACAACACCGAGAGACCGCACTCGGCACTCGGCGGGCGGACGCCGGCCGAGGCCTACCGGGGCGACACGCCTGTGGATATGATGGACAAGCCGCTTCGCGCCTTGACCACATACCCACAGGCGCAACAGCTGCAGCAGATTGATCGATCCAAGAGGATTCTGGCGGCACAAACTTCAACCGGAATACACCTTGAAAACGCCGTCAGCCTGTCCGACAAACCGACGCCACCTCACCCAGGTCCTGGCGCCGTCGTCGCTGCCGGCGAACAGCGCGTTTTTCTTTGTGAGCTTCACCGGACGGATGAGGTTCTCGACAGGGTTGGTGTCCATCTCGATACGTCCGTCATGGAGGAACCGGCACAGGCCATCCCAGCGCTTGAGGGCGTAGCGGATGTGCCTGGCGAGTTCGGACGCGCTGGACAGACGGTCGAGCCGGGCCTCGAGCCAGGGCCGCATGGCCTCGACGATCGGCGCCGACAACTCCTGCCGCGCCTTCAGCCGCAGCTCTGGCGGGTGACCGCGCACCATGGTCTCGATCCGGTAGAGCGCCGCGATCCGTGCGAGGATTTCCTCGCACAGGGGCGACTCCGTGGCGCGCTGGAAGTCGACGAAGCGTCTCCGCCAGTGGGTCCAGCAGTAGGCGAGCACCCATGGGCTGACCGTCTGCTTCGGATCGCCGAGCGCATCGTACACCCTGTAGCCGTCCACATGCAGCGGGCCGCCGCCGGTGTAGCCCCGCATCAACTCCAGAGCGACCTTCGCACTTCGATGGCGCGAGTGGTGGAACACCACGATCGGCGGGTCGACCCCGCCATAGCCGCGCTGATCGCGGGCGATCGCCCACAGATAGTCGAGGCGCGTCTTGCCGGTCCCCGGCGCCATCACCGGCACCGTGGTCTCGTCCATGAACAGACCGTCCGACGCCTTGAGGTGCTCGATCATCCGGTCGATCACCGGGGCCAGCACCTGCATCCCGCGCCCCGCCCAGTTCCCCAGCATGGTGCGGTCGAGGTCGATCCCCTCGCGCCGGTATGCCTCGCTCTGACGGTAGAACGGTTGGTGGTCGGCGAACTTGGCGACCAGCGTGTGCGCCACCAGCCCCTCGGTCGGCAGGCCGCGCGGCACCAGGTATTCCGGCGCCGGCGCCTGGACGCTCTGCTTGCCCTCGCAGGCGCGGCAGATGTATTTCGGCCGGATCGTCACCAGCACTCTCAACTTCGCCGGCACGATGTCGAGCCGCTCGGTGCGGTCCTCGCCGACCCTGGTCATCGCGCCACAGCCGCAAGGGCACTCCGTGCTCTGCGGCTCGATCACCTTCTCGAAGCGTTCAAGGTGCCTGGGCAGATGGCCGAGATTACGATTGGTCGGCTGCGGCTTGCGCCGTTCTCTGCCGGTCGCCGCGTCGGCCTTCTCCCGGGCTTCCGCCAACATCCCCTCGGCGACCGCGATGTCCTCGAACAGCGGCAGCCGGTCCTGATCGGCATGGCGCTTCTCCGAGCGCGCGCCCCACACGGCATGGTTCAGCGAGGCGATGATCCGCTCCAGGCGTTCGCGCGCCTGCTCGGACACAGCCAGCGCATCCTCGGCGGCCTTGCGCTCGGCGCGCTCCTTCGCAAGTTGGGCTTCGACGGCCGCCAGACGGCGTTGCAGATCGCTCACGGGAACGGCGCTTCCCATGCTTGTTGGCATCGGATCCATCTTTCAGAATCAATGAGATAATGCAAGGCGACCATGCTTCCGGCCCCGCTGTAAACGGGGCCGGACAGCTCGTCCTGGCGACACCGGGGAGACGGTGGGATGGACACCGTTCCCCGGTGAGGCGACAAGGTGCGCGATCAGGCCGCCTGGCGCGGCCGTGGCCGTCGCACGGCCCGGACCGCCCGCCAATCGAGACCCTCGAACAACGCCGAGAACTGCGCTGGCGACAGCCCGATCACTCCATCCGACGGGCGCGGCCACTGGAAGCCGCCGCCCTCCAGGCGCTTGTAGACCATGACCAGCCCGGTGCGGTCCCAGACCAGGATCTTCATCCTGTCGCCCCGCCTGGAGCGGAAGGCGAAGACCGCGCCGCTATAGGGGTCGTGGCCCAGCACCGTCTGCACCACCGCCGACAGCCCGTCATGTCCCTTGCGGAAGTCGACGGGGCGGGTCGCCAGCCAGACCCGCACCTTCTCCCCGGTCAGGATCATGGCGCGGCCCGAACGCAGACCAGGATGCGCGACAGGTGCCCCGCGTCGAAGTCCGGCGGCACCACCACCCGGATGTCGGCGATCTCGATCGCGATACCGTCCCCGGGCGCCGATGCCGCGCCGTTCCGCTCAGCAGCCACCGACACCGTCACCGGGACCAGGCCGAACGGATCGTCGACCGCGCCGGAAACCGGGCCAAGAAGGCCGTCCCGAGCCATGCGCCGCCAGCCGCTCAACTGCGTCCGCGAAAGGCCGTGGCGCCGGGCAACACCCGCCACCGTCGCTCCCTCCTCGAACGTCTCCGCCACAATCCGCGCCTTCTCCGCTTCCGGCCACACCCGCGCGCCGTTCGCGCACGTCGCAACCGCAACCGCAGCGTCGGTGGCCTCCTCCGTTACTCGCTCATGCAATCTGTCTGTCATCTGTCACCTCCGTCGTTGACAAGGGCCAGATGAACACGAAAATCTCAGGTCACAACGAGGGTGACGGCGCGGCGCTTACCGATGGCGCGAGTGGTGGAACACCACGATCGGCGGGTCGACCCCGCCATAGCCGCGCTGATCGCGGGCGATCGCCCACAGATAGTCGAGGCGCGTCTTGCCGGTCCCCGGCGCCATCACCGGCACCGTGGTCTCGTCCATGAACAGACCGTCCGACGCCTTGAGGTGCTCGATCATCCGGTCGATCACCGGGGCCAGCACCTGCATCCCGCGCCCCGCCCAGTTCCCCAGCATGGTGCGGTCGAGGTCGATCCCCTCGCGCCGGTATGCCTCGCTCTGACGGTAGAACGGTTGGTGGTCGGCGAACTTGGCGACCAGCGTGTGCGCCACCAGCCCCTCGGTCGGCAGGCCGCGCGGCACCAGGTATTCCGGCGCCGGCGCCTGGACGCTCTGCTTGCCCTCGCAGGCGCGGCAGATGTATTTCGGCCGGATCGTCACCAGCACTCTCAACTTCGCCGGCACGATGTCGAGCCGCTCGGTGCGGTCCTCGCCGACCCTGGTCATCGCGCCACAGCCGCAAGGGCACTCCGTGCTCTGCGGCTCGATCACCTTCTCGAAGCGTTCAAGGTGCCTGGGCAGATGGCCGAGATTACGATTGGTCGGCTGCGGCTTGCGCCGTTCTCTGCCGGTCGCCGCGTCGGCCTTCTCCCGGGCTTCCGCCAACATCCCCTCGGCGACCGCGATGTCCTCGAACAGCGGCAGCCGGTCCTGATCGGCATGGCGCTTCTCCGAGCGCGCGCCCCACACGGCATGGTTCAGCGAGGCGATGATCCGCTCCAGGCGTTCGCGCGCCTGCTCGGACACAGCCAGCGCATCCTCGGCGGCCTTGCGCTCGGCGCGCTCCTTCGCAAGTTGGGCTTCGACGGCCGCCAGACGGCGTTGCAGATCGCTCACGGGAACGGCGCTTCCCATGCTTGTTGGCATCGGATCCATCTTTCAGAATCAATGAGATAATGCAAGGCGACCATGCTTCCGGCCCCGCTGTAAACGGGGCCGGACAGCTCGTCCTGGCGACACCGGGGAGACGGTGGGATGGACACCGTTCCCCGGTGAGGCGACAAGGTGCGCGATCAGGCCGCCTGGCGCGGCCGTGGCCGTCGCACGGCCCGGACCGCCCGCCAATCGAGACCCTCGAACAACGCCGAGAACTGCGCTGGCGACAGCCCGATCACTCCATCCGACGGGCGCGGCCACTGGAAGCCGCCGCCCTCCAGGCGCTTGTAGACCATGACCAGCCCGGTGCGGTCCCAGACCAGGATCTTCATCCTGTCGCCCCGCCTGGAGCGGAAGGCGAAGACCGCGCCGCTATAGGGGTCGTGGCCCAGCACCGTCTGCACCACCGCCGACAGCCCGTCATGTCCCTTGCGGAAGTCGACGGGGCGGGTCGCCAGCCAGACCCGCACCTTCTCCCCGGTCAGGATCATGGCGCGGCCCGAACGCAGACCAGGATGCGCGACAGGTGCCCCGCGTCGAAGTCCGGCGGCACCACCACCCGGATGTCGGCGATCTCGATCGCGATACCGTCCCCGGGCGCCGATGCCGCGCCGTTCCGCTCAGCAGCCACCGACACCGTCACCGGGACCAGGCCGAACGGATCGTCGACCGCGCCGGAAACCGGGCCAAGAAGGCCGTCCCGAGCCATGCGCCGCCAGCCGCTCAACTGCGTCCGCGAAAGGCCGTGGCGCCGGGCAACACCCGCCACCGTCGCTCCCTCCTCGAACGTCTCCGCCACAATCCGCGCCTTCTCCGCTTCCGGCCACACCCGCGCGCCGTTCGCGCACGTCGCAACCGCAACCGCAGCGTCGGTGGCCTCCTCCGTTACTCGCTCATGCAATCTGTCTGTCATCTGTCACCTCCGTCGTTGACAAGGGCCAGATGAACACGAAAATCTCAGGTCACAACGAGGGTGACGGCGCGGCGCTTACAGAGCTTCGCGAAGGCGAGGCAGAGCGCGACATCGGCCTCGCTGTCGAACGGCCCGTGCTCGCGGCCGGTGGCGGTCTCGATCACCGTCCAGGCAGGGTCCCAGAGCGGGATGCCCTTGAAGTGCGCCGAGCCGTGGTAGCTGCGCTCGGCGCAGGGCGGGCAGCGGGCCGCGCCCTGGGCGGGTGCGCCGCATGCCGTGCACAATCCGCGCTCGCGCCGGAACCTGTATCGCCTCCGGCTCTGCGCGTTCTTGCGTTGCGGGTTTCGCCCGGCGCTGTCGGCGACCGCGCAGGGCGCGCAGCGCGTGAGGCCGTCATGGACCGGCCCGCCGCATCGCGTGCAGCAATGGGCGGCCACGCGTTCGGCATGGAGGGCGCGTTTCGCCTGCCGGCGATCCTCGCGGCACGGCCCGCACATGGTCCTGCCCTGCTCGGGCGGGACGTTGCCGCAGCGAACACAGAGGCCGGCCTCGGCCCGCGCTTTCTGGCGACGCCGGCTCCCGGCCCGGCCGGCGCGCCTCTTCGCCTCGGCGTTGGCGCCGCCATACTTGAGGCCGGCAGCCTTGCCGGCGGCGTAGCGGGCGCGGTCGGCCGCGCGCCTCCTTTCGAGGCACGGCTCGCAGGACTTCCGTCCGTCGGCCGCCGGGGCGGTTCCGCATCGCACGCAGATGCCGGCGGCGCGCCGTTCGTCCGCCTGCCGGCGGTCGCGCTTCCTTGCGGCCGCCCTGGCCGTGGCGAGGTCTCTTCTCGGCTTGCCCCCGGCGCGCAGCCGGGCGTCGCGTTCCCGGCCTGCCCGGTTCTGCTTCTCGTTGCACGGCGCGCAGACCGAGCGCCCGGGCGCCGGCGGGCGGTCTCCGCAGCGGGGACAAAGGCCGCGGATCTCGGGATCGGCACAGGCCATGCCGTCCTCCTCTGTTCGTGGGGGAAAGGCGGACGCCCCGCCGGCGGCCCTGGACGCTTGTCAGGCGCCGAAGGCGGGCCGCGGCCGCCGGCCGGCCGGCGGGAGGTCCGGAGGTGCGGGCCGTCAGCCCTTCTGCTTGCGGTCGCACAGGAGGCCGGCCGCGATCGACCCCCACAGCTGCCGCCCGCCCCGGGTGCGTAAGCGGTTAAAGCACGGCGTTCGGCATTTGTGTTGATCCGGCCGACCCTCGCGCGGGAGGGTTTTTCCGATCGATTTCACGATGATGGGAGGATTTTTGGCGAGTATCCCCTTGACATACGGTAGCGGCCCGATCACCCTGCCGCCCTGATAGCCGAGGGGACAGGGCATGAGCGGATGGATCACGGCGGCTACGCTGGCGAGGGATGCCGGGGTTTCGCCCGCACGGTTCCGGCGCGAGCTCCAGCTTGCGGAAGAGCGAGGCGAGATCACTTGGCATCGGCGGGGAACTCACTGGCAGGCCCGCGTTGGCAGTCCTGAATACGACGATCTGAACCGTGTGCTCACCGACCTCATCAACGCCGACACGGCCCGCGAGCGGCTACGCGGCCGCTGAACGACGTTCAGCCCGAGACGCGTCATGGAGTGGGTCGTCTGGCTGGGCGCGCTTGTCCTCTTTGGGATGGTCGCGCGGGTCGCCCTCATCGAGCCACTGGGGCGGCTGCTGTTCAAGAAGGCGCGGCGGGGATCGGTGACGGACGAACAGGTGAAGCAGCTCGTCCATCTCGCGTTTCTCAGGGAAGTGTCGCCCTGCCCTTTGGCGAGAGAGCTTGCTGAGATGAGCAGCTTCGAGGCGTCTTCCTTGATCGGCAGCCGGCTGAACAAGCCGAAGCGCGCCATGGTGCCCTCATGGGAAAATCGCGAACGGGGTGCCCTCAAGACGCTGGAAGAGGTCAAGCGCATCCGCGCCCAAGTTCTGGGCAAGTGACCCGCCCTCCTGTGCTATCGTCCCCCCATGTCCGAGGATCGGCCTATCATGAGCAGTGAAGAGTTCGCCATCGCCTACGATGGCCCAGCGCTGGCCAGTCACACCATGGATGTCCAGACACTCGGGCCGGCCCTGGTAGCGATAGGTCATCTGTGCGAGGAAGCGAATCGGGTCATCAACGGTTCGGACTTTGCCGCCGCGACCGTGCGCGTGAAATCGACCGGGGAAGGATGTTTCGACATCGCCCTTGAGATGGTCCAGCGCGTTTACGACAGCGCGGCCGATCTCGTTCGAGCAGACGAGACGGCCACGGCCAAGGAAATCATAGAGTGGCTAGGCTTCGGGGCGATCCCACTGCTGGGGCTTCTGGGTTTCCGGAAGTGGAAGCGGGGCCGGAAGGTCATCAAGCAGGAGACCGCAACGAACGGGGATGGAGCCACCGTCGTCAACGTTACGGTGGAAGGTGACGGAAACAACGTCATCGCGCTCAGCCCCATCGTTCACAAGTTGGCAAGCGATCCGAAGGTCGTTGCGGCCCTGCGGCGGATATTGGACCCCCTGACGGAAGCTGGCGTTGAAGAGTTCCGAATCCGCCGCGGCGGTAAGACCACCGCGTCAGTCAGCGCGAACGAGGTGGACGACGGGTATTTCGATCTCGATCCCGACGAGTTCGGCGGCGAGGAACCGGCCAACGATCCCCAATCGTTCGATGCCGTGTTGGTGCTTCGAGCCCCGGTTTTCGTGCAGGACAGCAGATGGCAGTTTTTCCTCGGCGATCAAAGAGTATCCGCGACCCTTAGCGATGCCGAGTTCATCAAGAGCGTGTTCGAGGGAGGTGCCCGGTTCGGCGTGGGAGACAGGTTCCGGGTTCGCCTTTGCCTGATGCAAGTGCTTCTCTCCACCGGGAAGATCAGGAACGATTACGAGATTCTCAAGGTGATCGAGATCATCCCCGGCCCGAAGCAGTTAGATCTGAGCCTCGACGGCGGCGACCCGGAGGATGACGATGCCAACTCTTCGTGAAGCGCGGAAGAAGGGCCGGATCGAGGACTTCATCGCCGAGCACGAGGCGGACCCCGCCGGCGACATGGACAAGCTTGACGCGGCGCTCAAGCGTCCTGCTGCGGAAACCGGGAAATCAACTCCGGCAGCATCGACTCCGGATTCTGACGACGGTTGAAGCGGTATTCGCACTCCTTCGCGTATTTGGCCAAGTGCTTCGGAGACACGCTGATGTGCGTCCCCGCGATGGTCCGCTTCAACTGCGAGAAAAACCCTTCCACGGCGTTCGTCGTCTGGCCGTAGTCGCCGACATACTCCTCGGCCGCATGGATCACCGCCAGCCGCTTGTAGTCGTCCGTCCGATCCAGCGGGTTATAGCCGCCGTGCTCGTCGGTGTGGATTTCAGTGCCCGGCTCGATGTGGTCGCGGATGTGCTTCATCAATGACTTGCCGGTGCGATCCGGGATGACCTCGGTGATGACCTCGCCATCCTTCTCCACCATGCCCATGACGATGGCCTTACCCTTGCCGCCCTGTCCGCCCGGCATGTAGCCGCCGATATAGGTCTCGTCGACTTCCACGGTGCCGCCCAGAACGCCGTCGCCGTCCACCCGCGCCATGTGCTCCCTGATCTTGTGGCCCATCCGCCAAGCGCACTTGTAAGTGACGCCCAACTGGCGCTGTATCTCTTTCGCCGCGACGCCGTTCCGCGTCGTGGTGAACATGAAGATCGCATAGAACCAGAGTTGCAACGGCGTCCGCGATCCCTCGAACAGCGTGCCGACCATCGGGTGAATGTGGTGGCCGCACCACTGGCAGGTGAACGCCCGCTCCGATTTCAACGGATACCACTTCGCCGACCGCTCGCACTTCGGGCATTCGTGGCCTTGCCCGAACCGGACCTCGAACAGATGCGCGAGGCAGGTGTCGTCATCGGGGAACTTCTGGAAAAACTGGCGGACGGTGGCAGGCTTCATCGGCTATCTCCCTTCACTCTAAGAGATGGTGATTGCCCTACCGTATGTCAAGGGGATACTCGCCGGATTTTTTGATGTCGGACGATGTGTCGACGGTGACGGTTGACGGCGCCGGCCGGGAGTTTCGCGGCGAGGCCGAGTGGCGGGCGCTGATGGCGGATTTCGAGCGCTGGGACGGCTCTCAGACCAGCTTCTGCAAGGCCCGGGGGGTGTCGCGGAAGACGTTCCAGGGCTGGCGCCGCCGGTTCGGTCTGACCGCCGGCAAGCCGCGCGGCAAGCGCCGTGCCAAGCCCGGCGGCTTTGTCGAGATCGCGGCGGGATCGGGGCCGGGCTGGGATGTCGAGCTGTCGCTCGGCGACGGGGTGGTGCTGCGTCTGCGGCGGTCCTGATGCTCGGCGGCTGGCCGGCGGGCGGCATCTGGCTGTCGACGGAACCGGCGGACCTGCGGCGCAGCTTCGACGGGCTGTGCGCGCTGGTCGCGACCCATCTCGGGGAGAACCCGGCGAGCGGGCGCTGGTATGTGTTCGTCAACCGCCGCCGGACGATGGTGAAGGTTCTCGGCTTCGAGCATGGCGGGTTCTTCATCTGGGCCAAGCGGCTGGAGCAGGGGCTGTTCGCCTCGCCCCGGTCGGCGGGGCGGAAGTCTCTGGCGCTGTCGCGGACCGAGCTTTCGGCGCTTCTGGAGGGGATCGACATCACCGTGCGGCGCCACCGCAAGCGCTATGCCGTCCCGCTGGAGGCGGCGTGAAGCCGCCCCGCCGTGGCGGCCGCGACATCGGAGGTCAACGGATCGTCGGCGAACAGCGTCTTCCACCGCCTCGGCCTCAGCTCGTCGACCCGGGAGGCCGGGTGGGTGTCGATGCGCAGCAGGACGTCGATCAGCCAGACGCGAGGGTCGACGTCTTGCATCCGGCAGGTGGCGAGCAGGCCGTTGACGATCCCGATGTTCTCGGCGCCGAGCTCGGTCCAGGCGAACAGCCAGTTGCGCTGGCCGAGCTTGGCGGGCCGTATCTTGTTCTCGATCCGGTTGGTATCCGGCGGCACGTCCGGGTCGGCGAGGAACACCTCCAGCGTGGCCCTTCGCTCGACGGCGTAGCCGATCGCCTTGCGGATCGGGTGCATGGGCGTCAGCGCCGCCGCCTCCAGCGTGCGGTCGCACCACTCCCAGAACGCCTCGACCGCCGCGCGCGACCGGGTCCGCCGCGCGATCGCCCGCTCGGCCGTCGGCCGGCCGTCGATCTCCTCCTCGATCCTGTAGATCGCGCCGATCAGCGCCAGCGCGTCGGCGGCCATCGCCGGGTGGTTGTCCTTCTGCTCCCAGAAGTTACGGCGGGTGTGGATCCAGCAGCCCTGATGCCGGACCGCCCCTTCGCGCGCCGCGACATAGGCCTCGTAGGCGCCGTAGCCGTCGCTCACCAGGGTTCCGGCATAATCGCCGAGGAACTCGGCCGCGTGCCGGTGCGCCCGGGAGCCGGCGAAGGGGAACACCACCTCGCCCTCCTCGCCGAGCACCGGCCAGAAGTAGCCCTTCTTCATGCTGCCGGACTTGCCCGGGTGCCGCCCGGCCCGGATCGGCGTCTCGTCCATCTGGATCACGGCGCTCCGCAGCACCGAACCCCACTGCGCGTCGTGGATCGGCTTCAGCAGCGCGATCGCCCGGTTGGCCCACAGGCTCAGCGAGCCCCGGTTCACGGTGATGCCGGCGGCCTCCAGCATCCGGTGCTGGCGGTAGAGCGGCAGGTGCCAGAGGAACTTGTCGATCAGCAGGGCGGCGACGAAGGAGACGTCGGCGCAGCTGTTCTTGAACAGGCTTTCGCGGGCCGGCGCGGCGACCAGGGCGCCGGTCTCGCGGAGCTTCACCTTGAGGTGGCGGTAGCGGATGACCACGTGCCGGCATTCGAGCGCGGCGAGCCGGCAGTGGACGCGCTCGGAGACCACCTCGTAATCGTCCTCCGACAGCCCCTCGATCTCGGGCGGCGTCACGGCGATGTCGATCACCGGGGCCTGGCCGTTGAAGCGCAGCCCGGTGTCGTTGAGGGCATCGCCGCGTGCCTTTGTGCGACCGGGCTTGCCACCGCGGCGGCGGTCCTTGCCGTCGGCCGCCTGATTGTCGTCGGAACCGTCCCCGCCCTCCCTGCGCCGTTCCGAGCGCGAGCCGTACAGGTCGCGCTGCAGCTGGACGATCTGGGCGGTGAGCGCGGCGACCTCTGCCGCGAGCTCGGCGATCCGCCCTTCCTGGGCGGCGATCGTGGCCGCCATATCGGCCTTGTCCGACGCCAGTTGCCCGGACAGCGCGATCAGCGACCGGAGCGCCTCCTCGGCCTCCGGCGGCAGGGCGCCGTCGCCGAGCAGGCGGGCGAGCTCCCGGCCGAGCTCCTCGACCTGGCCGGCCTCGGACGGCGCGCTCATTCCTCGGCCTCGACGGCCATCAACGCCGCCAGCACCGCCAGCCGCTCGGCCCGCGGCATCGCCTCGTACCGGCGGCCCCAGCTCGCCGCCTTCCGCTTGACGATCTGGCGGTGGGTGAAGTCCCGCCCCGCGAACGACGCCCAGTGCACCCGGTCGGGCTCGAAGTTGAACCACAGCTTCTCGGTGACCACGCAGGACTGGTTGTTGACCTGGACCTCGAGCGAGCGCCAGCCGGCCAGATGTTCGTCATAGAGCCGGGACGGATAGCCGGACACCATCACCCGGCAGGGCAGCGACTTCAGGATGCCGAGAAGCGCGACATGGTCGGCGTCGGTGTAGTCGAAGCGGTAGCGCCGCCCCGACCGGCGCGCCGACTGCACGTAGGGCGGGTCGCTGTAGACCAGCTCGCGGCCGGCGAACGCGAACCCGGACAGGAAGCGGTGGGCGCAGCCGTGGTGAAGCTCGACCGGGTAGTCGCAGCGGAACCCGTCGAGCGCCCGGCGGTTGAGATCGATGCCGATGTTGCGAAGCGCCGGAGGCTTGCGCTTCATGATCGCGCCGCCCCCCAGATGGGTCTCCACAAAAACGTCGTGCGGCGGCATCAGGCTCACGATCGCCTGGCAAAGCCCCGTCGTCGCCTTCGATCCGTACCATGCCGCCATCGCCGCCCCCGACGCGCTTCGCCCGGACGGCCGGTCTATAGGGCGGACGGCCTATGGTGTCAAACGAAAATCCGTCCCAAATCCAAAATCGACGCCGTGGTTTAACCGCTTACCCGGGTGCTGAGGCCGGTGCAGACGATGATCTCCGTGCGGCCGGGACGCATCGCCTCGGCCTGGCTGCGCGAGACGACCGTGGGCGCCGCCTTGCGTCGGCCCTGCGCGCCAGCCGGCCCGGCGGGGACGGGGACAATGTCGCCGTCCGCGCGCGCCTGAAACTTCTCGACCGCATAGCGCTCGTCGGCCAGGCCGGTGCCGAAGAAATGGACCAGGAACGTGTCCGCCGTGTTGCCGGGCATCGCCATCGCTGCCGTCATGTGTGACGTCTCCTTCGTGTCGATGAGGGGAAGCAGCGGCCGGACGCCCTCTCCCGGACGCCCGACCGCCGCCCCGCTCACGGCCAGGCCCCTCCTCCTGCCGGCGAGAAGCGCGCGGCAGAGACGGCAGCGGGACGGCGGCGCAGCATGCGGGAACCGGTATGGCCGGACGGTGTGGACGCGGGACCGGTGGCGTCACCGCATCATCCGGACACTTGATGTCAGTAGGCCCTTGGCCTACGGTCCCGAGGATGGAGTTCGAGCGGGACGAGGCCAGGAACAATGCCTGCTTCAAGCGCCGGGGCTTCGACTTCGCCCATGCCGTCAACGCCTTCCACGATCCGCACCGGATCGTCGTCCAGGACCGGCGGCGGGACTATGGCGAGGACCGCTACCGGCTGCTCGGCACGGTCGACGGGCGCGCCTGTGTCGTCGTCTACACGCTGCGGGGTCCGGCCGTCCGCATCATATCGGCCCGCAAGGCCAACCCGAAGGAGGTTGCGGAACATGAGCACAACGCGCATCAGGGTTGATCCCGACGATCCGGCCACTTTCCCCAAGGGGCGCATTGACGCCGCGAGGGTGGACGCGACCACGGAAGCGGAGATCGAGGCCCGGGAGTGGGAGGACGAGGCCGAGGCGTTGCAGGACATGGCGCGGTATGCACGCCGGGTCCGGCGGCGGATGGGTCTCAGCCAGACGGAGATGGCGCGGCGCATCGACGTGTCGCCGGAGACGATCCGCAACTGGGAACAGGGCAAGCGCTGCCCGACCGGCGCGGCGCGCGCCTTGCTGCGGATGCTCGACAGGGCGCCAGAGACCGCGCTCCGCGTCCTGACGTGAGAACGTCTGGAACGATGCGGCCCGGCGATTTTTGTCGATCATCCCCCTGGCGCGGCATGCCGCGCCAGGGGCGGCCAAGGGCACGCAAGGGCATGATTCGATGCAGGAAACCCCATACATGGCCGGTTTGACAGGGCCGGATCGCGGACCCAGACCTGTTCCCGGAAGCATGGTGCTGCGGGAGTTGCCGGGAGATGCGGGAGAGCGGGGAATGCGGGATTGCCGCCATGCGCGGCGCGGCGGCGAACGACAACCCCGGCCCGCAGGCGCGGGTCGATGCCGCCGTGGCGACGCTGGCCCGGCTGTGCGGGCGGCGCATCGCGCGCGAGCAATTCGACAGGTGCGCCGCGGCGAACGACAATGCGCCGACCGGGGAGGCCGGCGAGAGATAGGAGACCCTTCATCATGACCCTTCGCTGCGCGCTGTATGCCCGCTACTCGTCCGACCAGCAGCGGGCGGCCTCGATCGAGGACCAGTTCCGCATCTGCCGCGAGCGCGCCGCGCGCGAGGGCTGGAAGGTGGCGGGCGCCTACAGGGACTCCGCCATCTCGGGCGACAGCATGATCCTGCGTCCGGGCATCCAGGCGCTGCTGGAGGACGCGCGGCGGGGGATGTTCGAGGTCCTGGTTGCCGAGGCGCTGGACCGGATGAGCCGCGACCAGGCCGACGTGGCGACGCTCTACAAGCACCTTCGGTTTGCGGGGGTGACGATCGTCACGCTGTCGGAAGGCGAGATCGACGAGCTTCACGTCGGCCTCAAGGGCACCATGAACGCGTTGTTCCTGAAGGACCTCGCGGCGAAGACGCACCGGGGCCTGCGGGGCCGGGTCGAGGCCGGCAAGTCGGGCGGCGGGCTCAGCTACGGCTACGACGTGGTGAAGGCGGTCGACGCCGCCGGCGAGCCGATCCGGGGCGAGCGGCGGATCAACGAGGCGGAAGCGGAGATCGTCCGGCGCATCTTCCGGGAGTTCGCCTCCGGCGCGAGCCCGCGCGCGATCGCGCGGCGGCTGAACGACGAGGCCGTCCCCGGCCCGTCCGGCAGGCTGTGGACCGATTCCACCGTCCGGGGCCACGCGAAGCGGGGCACCGGCCTCATCAACAACGAGCTCTATATCGGCCGGCTGGTGTGGAACCGGCTGCGCTTCATGAAGAACCCGGAGACCGGCAGGCGGGTCTCGCGCATCAACCCGCCCGAGGAGTGGATCGTGACCGGGGTTCCCGAGCTCCGCATCGTCGACGACGAACTGTGGCAGGCGGTGAAGGACCGCCAGGGGGAGATCGTGGAGAAATACGCCACCGTGATCGAGGCCACGCAGGCCGCGCGCGTCAACCGTCTGAACCGCGCCCACCGGCCCCGCCACCTGCTTTCGGGCCTGCTCGAATGCGGCGTCTGCGGCGGCCCCTGTGCGATGCGCGGCCAGGACCGCTACGGCTGCTCAAGCCACGTCATGACGGGATCGTGCTCCAACGGCAGGGGCATCCGCCGCGCAGAGATCGAGGAACGCGTCCTCGCGGGGCTGAAGGACAGGCTGATGGCGCCCGAGGCCGCCGCCGAGGCGATGAAGGCGTATGCCGAAGAGACCAACCGGCTCAACCGCGAGCGCCGCACCTCGGGCGCGAGCGACCGGAAGGAACTCGCCGGGATCGAGAAGCGGATCGCATCGATGATCGCGGCTATCGAGGAGGGCGGCTATGTGCGGGGCATGTCCGACCGGCTGCGCGAGCTCGAAGCCCGCCAGGACGAGTTGAACGAGCGCCTCGCCGCCGTGCCGGCCGACCTCCCGGACATCCACCCCAACATCGCCCTCGTCTACCGGCGCAAGGTCGAGCGCCTCGCCGAGGCGCTGAAGCATCCGGAGGACCGCGACGCGGCGGCCGACGCCATCCGCGGCCTGATCGAACGCATCGTGCTCACCCCCGGCGAGAAACGGGCCGAGATGCACGCCGTGCTGCACGGCGACCTCGGCGCCATCCTCGAATGGGCCGGAAGCGGGGCCGGAAAAGGAGCGACCGACACTCCCGGATCGGGAATGTCGGTCTCGGTGGTTGCGGGGGGACGATCGATACCGAGTACATGGAGCCCGAGGGCCCGTTCGGCGAATCGCACGGCCACATCAATCTCGAGGAGTACAACTTCATCTTCGAGGCGACCGCGATCACGCATCGCCGGAACGCGGTCTTCGCCTCCATCATCAGCCAGGTGACGCCGTCCGAATCGAGTGTCGTCAAGCGGGTCGCCTACGAGCCGCTGTTTCTCGAACATCTGCGCGATCACCTCGGCATCAAGGGCGTGCGGCGGGTCTCGATGCACGAGCCGCTCACCAACCTCCGCCGCGTGATCGTGGTCCAGGTCGCGGAGGACACGCCGAGGACGGAGGTGTGGCGCGCGCTCTACGGCACGATGTCCTTCCAGCAGCCCTGCGGCAAGTACGTTATCGCGGTGAACGAGGACATCGACCCGGAGAACGCCGACGCGGTGTTCTGGGCGATGGCCTACCGGTCCAACCCGGAACGCGACACGGCGATCCTGCCGCACCGCCACCGGGGCTACGGGCCGAAGGGGACGGAAGAGGAGTCCTCGCTGCTGATCGACGCCACGCTGCGCGGCCCGCTGCCGCCGGTGGCGCTGCCCAAGCGGGAGTACATGGAGCGCGCGCGGGACTTGTGGGACGAGCTCGGCCTGCCGGCGCTCAGGCCCGAGCCGCCCTGGCACGGCTATTCGCTCGGCGACTGGTCGGAGAAGTGGGACGAGGACGCGACCCGCGCAGCCACCGGCGGCTGGCGCGACAACGGGGAGCGCGCGCGGCAGAAGCGCCGCAGCGGCGTGCGCCCGAACGATCTGCTGCGGGACGGGGAGGACGGCGCGGAATGAGCGCTCACAGGATCGCGGTCATCGCCGGGGACGGGATCGGCACCGAGGTCATGCCCGAGGGCATCCGCGTCGTCGAGGCCGCCGCGCGGCGCTTCGGCATCGAACTCCACTTTACGGAGTTCGACTGGAACTGCTCGACCTACGGAGAGACCGGCCGGATCGTGCCCGAGGACGGGCTCGACCGGCTGGCCGGGTTCGACGCGATCTATCTCGGCGCGGTCGGAATGCCGGAGGTGCCGGACCATGTCTCGCTGTGGGACATGCTGATCCCGATCCGGCGGCGCTTCGAGCAGTACGTCAATTTGCGCCCCGTAAAGCTGTTCGAGGGCGTGCGCTCGCCGCTCGCGGACCGCGGCCCGGACGACATCGACATGATGATCGTGCGCGAGAACGTCGAGGGCGAGTACTCCCAGATCGGCGGCCGGCTCTATCCCGGAACCGAGCACGAGGCCGCGATCCAGCAGGCCGTGTTCACTAGGCGCGGCTGCGACCGGATCATGCGCTTCGCCTTCGAGCTCGCCGGCACCCGACCGGCCAGAAAGGTGACGTCCGCCACCAAGTCGAACGGCATCATCCATTCGATGCCCTACTGGGACGAGCGCTTCGCCGTGATCGCGGCCGAGTATCCCGGCATCGCGACCGACCGGTATCATATCGACATCCTGACGGCGCATTTCGTCGCCCATCCCGACTGGTTCGATGTCGTGGTGGGCTCCAACCTGTTCGGCGACATCCTGTCCGACCTCGGCCCCGCCGTGGCCGGCTCCATCGGCCTCGCCGCGTCGGGCAACATCAACCCGGAGAAGGAGCACCCCTCGATGTTCGAGCCCGTGCACGGCTCGGCGCCCGACATCGCGGGACGGGGCATTGCCAACCCCATCGCGCAGATCTGGTCGGGCGCGATGATGCTGGAGCATCTGGGCCACGCCGACGCGGCGGCGGCCATCGTCGAAGCGATCGCGGCCCTGCTCGTCGGGGACGGCCCCCGAACCGCCGACCTCGGCGGAACCGCGACCACGCGCGAGGTCGGCGACGCGCTCGCCTCGGCGCTTTGAGTGCGTGCCACGCCGCACCCAGCCCGCCCGCCCCCGACCCCTCCCGCGAGCGGGAGGGGAGAAGGTAGAGGGGAAGCCGCCGAGATCCCCTCTCCCTGCGGGGGAGAGGGTCAGGGTGAGGGGGAGCTGTCCGCCGGCCGCACCCCGTATTTCGCGTAATAGGCCTCGCGCAGCGCGTCTTCGGTCACGCCGTCGATGAAGGTGTAGGCCGGCGAGAGCACGGGGAGGGCCTTCTCGACGGCGATGTTGACCACCCCGTGGATCGGGAACGACCTGCCGTTCTCGGCCCAGAAGGGTTCCGCGATCCGTTCGTAGACCGCGCTTCCCGGCGGCTCCAGCGTGGCGGTGCCGCGAAACCGGTAGCCGCGGCGCATGAAGATGTCGATGGCGTTGACCTCGATCGCCGGGTTGACCCCCAAGTTCCGTACCGTGTTGGGAGAGGCGATGTCGGCGAAGCCGATGCGGTCCTCGCCGAGCACCGCGAGCGAGCTCTTCGGCGACAGGTTGGGGGTTCCGTCCGGGTTGACGGTGGCGACGAAGGCGAGCCGGGTCGACTCGACGATGCGTTTCATGTCGTCCGTGATGAGTCCCATCGCGATCCTGCCTCTATGTCCGCCTCTCCCGGCGCTCCTGCCAGACGGAATGGAAATTCCCCGCGAACATCAGCGCGGCCCCGAGGAAGACGAATATGCCGGCCGGCTCCCTGTATACCGCGTAGGCGGCCAGGGCCGCCAAGGGCAAGCGCAGGAAATCGATCGGCATGACGACCGTCGCGTCGGCGAGCGAGAAAGCCTTCGCCATCGCATAGTGCGCCGACAGGCCGGTGCAACCGATCACGATCAGCCACGGCGCGTCGCTCCACGCCGGATCGGTCCAGCTCCAGATGCAGGTGAGGAAGCCGATCGGCAGCTGCATGATCTGCATCCAGATCACGATGGTCAGCGTGCCCTCGGTGCGGGTCAGCGCCTTGGCGATCACGTTGGAGGTGGCGAAGCAGAGCGCCGAGCCGAGGACGACGAGCGCGGCGAGCTGCACCGCCTCGACGCCCGGCCTGAGGATTATCAGAACGCCGACGAACCCGCTGATCACGGCGATTACCCGGTGTCGCGACAGCCGCTCGCCCAGGAACAGGACGGCCAGCAGGGCGACCCAGAGCGGCGTCGAGAATTCGAGCGCGGTCACCGCGGCCAGCGGCAGCATCGCCACGCCGTAGGTCCAGGCCGCCTGGGCGACGAAGTTCACGCCGTTGCGCGCCATGTGCATGCCGATCCGGTCGGTGCGCAGAAGGCGCGCGCCGCGGGCGGCGATCAGGGGCATCACGATGGCGAGCGAGACGCCGCTCCGGATGAAGAGGATCTGGAACACGCCGAGATTTTCGGAGAGCTCCCGCACCGCGATCATCTGCAAGAGGAAGGAGGCGATCATCACGCCCATCCACCCGGTCGCCATGACGAGGGTGTCGTTGAGGAAGCGGGAACTCATCGTGCATGTCCGCCGTCCTGCCGTTCCTTGAGGCGCGCTTCCCGGCGGGCCACGTAGGTCGTGGAGCCGAAGATCACGGCGGCGCCGATCCAGGTCCAGCGGTCCGGCACCTCGGCGAAGATCAGCCACGCGGCAAGGGCGGTGAAGGGCAGGCGGAGGAAGTCGAGCGGCGCGACCACGCTGGCGTCCAGATTGACCAGCGCCCGGGTGAAGCAATAGGGCGCGGCGGTGCCGATGGCGGCGAGCGCGAGGAGCAGGGGAATGTCGGAAAGCGCCGGCCCCTTCCAGAGGAAGATCGTCGGCACCAGCGCGATCGCACCCATCAGCAGGTTCGAATAGAAGGCGATGGGGAGCGCCGCGTCGGTCCGGGTCAGCAGCTTGATCATCACCACCGCGCCGCCGTAGAAGGCGGCCGAGCCCAGCACCATCATCGCCTCCGCCGAGATCGGAACGGCGCCCGGCCTGAGCACGATCAGGGCGCCCAGAAACCCGACCGCCGTCGCCGACCAGCGCCGCCAGCCGACCCGTTCCCCGAGGAACATCGCGGCAAAGATGACCGTGTAGAGGGGGAGCGTGAAGTGCAGCGCCGTCGCTTCCGCGAGCGGCATCGAGATGATCGCCTGGAACCACAGCGCCATGCCGCCGAAGTTGAGTGCCGCCCGCCCGACATGGGATTTGATAACGCGGGTTCTGAGCCGCGAAATGTCGCTCCAGACGAACCAGGCGAAGAGTACGGCCGTGGCGATCAGCGAGCGGTGGAAGATGATCTCCACCGCGTGCATGTCCGAGGAAAGGAAGCGGACGAAAACCGGCGTGAAGGTGAACATCGCCATCGACACGACGGCCCAGGCGACGCCTCTCAGGACGCGGGCCGCATCCGCCGTCGCGGCGCTCTGTTTCGGGGAGTTGTCCACGCGCCAATCTAGCGCAAGGCGGTTGGGGCGTCAGGCGGCGACCGGTTCGACCGGGCCGGGCGACTTCAATCCAGGATCGATTCCAGCTTTCTCAAATGCGCCGAGAGCCGCTCCCGGACCGCGCGCGCCGCTTCGGGCGTCCATTCGCGAAACCCTTTGCCGGCGTCCATGCCCAGACGGCCGCTTTGCACGAGGGACTCGAGGTAAGGCGAAGGGCCGGGACGCGTTTCGAGATCGGAAAGGACGGCGTCGTGAATGTCGCGGGTCAGGTCGGTGCCGACCAGATCGGCATTCTCCAGCGGCCCGAGCACCGCGAGCCGCCGGCCGAAGCTTTGCTTGACGACGGTATCCACCGTTTCGGCGTCGCAAATGCCGTTCTCCACGAGGCTGATCGCCTCCCGCCACAGCGCATGTTGCAGGCGGTTGCCGATGAAGCCCGGCACGTCCTTTTCCACCCGCACCGGACGCTTCCCGACCCGGCTCAGCACCGCCATCGTCGCGTCCATCGCCGCTTCCGAAGTCCACTCGGTTCGAATGACCTCGACCAGCGGAACGATGTGCGGCGGGTTCCACCAATGGTTCCGAGCACGCGCTCGCGCGACGCCAGCCCGGAAGCGATTCCGGTAATCGGCAGCACGGAGGTGTTGGAGGCGAGGACGCAACCCTCCGGCGCCGCGGCCTGCATCTCGAGAAAGACCGACCGTTTGAGGTCGAGCAGTTCCGGCACGGCCTCGATCGCCAGATCGGCGTCGCCGAGGGCATCTTCGAGGGCGGGACATGCCACGATTTGGCGCAGGGCATCGTCGATCGCCGTCCGCTCGCAGCCGATGGCGTCCATGCTCGCCGCCACCCGGCCGTTCAACCCTTCCAGAGCCCCGGGCGCCGGGTCGTGGACGCGAACCGTCAGCCCGGCGCGCGCGAAGGTCAGGGCGATCCCGTGCCCCATCAGCCCGGCGCCGACGATGCCTACGGTCGCGATCATCGTCCTATCCCGCCGTGTAGCCGCCGTCCGCGTAAAGAATGTGCCCGGTATAGAAGTCCGAGGCCCGCGATGCGAGGAACAGCAGCGGGCCCGCCAGATCCTCCGGTTCGCCCAGCCGGCCCTTCGGAAGGCGGGTCAGGAACCCCTCCCGGACCTTCGTCGATTCCGGCGTGTTCTCGAACATCCATTCGGTGAGCGGTGAGCGAAACACGGTCGGCGCGATCGCGTTGACGGTGATTCCCGTCGCGCCGAGCTCGCAGCCCAGCGCCTTCACGATGCCGTCGACCGCCGCCTTGGACGCGCAATAGGCGGTATAGCCGGCGGGGTGTCCGAGCAGTCCGCGCGCGGAGGAAACGAGGACGATCTTTCCGCCATCTCCCTGCGCCTTCATCCGCCGCGTCGCCGCGCGGGCCAGCAGCCAGGACTGGGTGACGTTGGCGTCCATGACCTCGGCGAAGGTGCCCGGCGCCATCTCGTCGATCTTCGCCACCCTGTTCACCCCGGACGCGACGACCAGGATGTCGAGACGGCCGTGGGCCTCGACGGCGCTTTCGACGAAGCCCTGCGCTGCCTCCTCCGAGTCGGGGCGCGCGTTCACCGTGGCGACCGTCGCGCCGAGGTCGCGGCATTCTCCCGCGATCGAGTCCAGCGCTTCCGAATTGCCGCCGGTCAGCGTCAGCCGGCACCCGGCTTCGGCGAGGGTGCGCGCGGCAACGGCGCCGAACGCGCCCGTGGCGCCCGCGATCAGCGCGGACCGTTTGCTCACGTCGAAGATTTCCGAAGGTTTCATGTCGCGTCGTCCGGGTAGGGGATCACCACCAGCAGGGTGCAGATGTGGTTGGAGCGGTTCTCGATCTTGCGCTCTTCGCCCGGGCAAATGGTGCAGGAGTCGTAGCGGCGCAGAACCGTCTCGCTTCCGCCCACGGTCAGGGTCGCCTCGCCGTCGAGCACCACATAGACCTTCTCGAACGGCGTCGAATCCGGTCCGGCGCCCCCGCCGGGGAGGTAGTGGGAAAGGCCCACCCACTGGTTTGCCGGGCCGCCCTCCTCGAAACCCTGCAGCCGCAGCCCGATGACGTCCCAATGATTGGGTGCCTCGTAGGGTTCGGCGTCCTCGAACCGCTTGACCAGCATCACGAGGCCTCCCCGGTTTCGATCCGGTAGCTGCCGGACCGGTCCACCATGGCGACCAGCCGGACGATGCAGCCGTCGCCCTCCTTCCAGCGCCAGGGGAAGGCGGCGAAGGTGACGCGCATGCCGGTGACCTTGTCGATATCCCCGCCGACATTCTCGATGCCGCAGATGCCCTGCGAGAGGATGGCGCGGTGGCAGGGTTCCCACTCCGGGAAATCGTCGAGCACCGCGCGTCCGGTCTCCTCCTCGTACTGGCGGACCACGTGGGGCATCAGCCCGTGCGGCCAGCCGGGGCCGTGCGGCGCGATCGCGGTTCCCAGCGGATGGTCGAGCGCCTGGGTGTCGGTGCCGACCATCTTGACCTTCCTGGCCGCGAACCACTCGCCGGCTTCCTTGTAGAAGCCCGGGGAGTAGGCGTAGTAGGTCTGGTTGTCGCCGTAATGCCGGTGCCAGCCGGTATTGACGATCACGATGTCGCCCTCGCGGATCTCCGGCCGCGCGTTCTCCAGGTCGTCCGCCGTAATCACCTCCCAGCGATCCTTCGGGATCGACACCACGACGCCAGTGCCGAAGAAGTGCGGCAGCGGCACCTCGTCCATGAAGGCCGTCCCCTCGACCACATGGCCGGGCGCATCGATGTGTGTTCCGGAATGCATCACGGTGGTGATGCGCTGGGTCAGCACGCCGGACTTGGCCATCGAGTGCAGGCGCTCGATCTTGACGTCCTCGAAATAGGGCCAGCAGGGCTGTCCCAGCCCCCAGCGATGGCTCAAATCGTAAAACTCGAGCCCCATGTCGTTGTCGAGATTTTCCTGGTAGTCGGCCCCGCGCACGTTGATCGTCATGCCACGATCTCCCCATCGGTATTCACTTGTACTGTATTATGATACAATTGTATTGGATTACGATGCAATAGGTAAGGCGCAGGCAGGGCGTCGACCGGGAAAACGATGGAAAATCAGGGAATTCAGGTTCTCTCCCGCGCCGCGCGCATCCTGCGCGCGCTCAAGGCGGACGATGGGGGGGTGAGCCTCGGCGGGATCGCACGCCGGGTCGGCCTCCCGCGCTCGACCGTCCAGCGCATCGTCAACGGGCTGGTCGCCGAAAAGCTGGTCATGCCGAATGCCGTCTCCGGCGGGTATCGGCTCGGACCGGAGATCCTCTCTTTGGCCCAGGCCGCCCGGCAGGATGTCGCGGGAGCGCTCCGCCCCGCCATCCAGGCCCTTTCGCGCGACACCGGGGAAACCGTCGATGTGTCGGTATATCGGGGCGACGGCATGATCTTCGTCGATCAGGTCGTGGGCACGCAGCGTTTGAGGACCGTTTCGGCGATCGGCGAAACCTTTCCCTTGACCGTCACGGCGAACGGCAAGGCGGCGCTGACCTGGCTGCGCGACGGCGACGTCGCGCGCATCGCCGCGAACGAACGCCGCAGGCTGGGCACCGGAAAGATGTTGCGCGACCTGAGGTCTGAAATCGAGGACACGCTCGAAACCGGTTATGCGCTCGATCTGGACGAGCACACGGCCGGGATTTCGGCGGCGGGCATTGCCTTCCGGGTGCGCGGCGCGATCTACGCCGTTTCCATTCCGGCGCCCTCGCAACGGTTTCGAATCGAAAGGCAGGCGCTGGTGGAGAAGCTCCTCGCGCTCAGGACGGGAATCGCCGGCGCGCTGCCGGAAGCGGAATTTCGGGGCGAATAACCCGCCGGCGGGCGGCGGCTATCCCTCCGTCTCGGCCTCGACGACCAGGGTCGTGCCGTCGACGTCGACGACGGCGATCCGGGATCCCTCGGAAAGTTCCGTCCCTTCCGGCCTGACCGCGAACCGCCACACGGTGTCGCCGACGCGGACTCGTCCCCGGCCGCCCGAGGTCGCGGCTTCCAGGACGTGCCGGGTGCCGACGAGTGTTTTCCCGCGCCGGTTGAGCGTCGGATGGTCGGTCGGGGCCTGGCGCGCCGAAACGATGCGGCGGCCGATGAAGATCGAAATCACCGACAGGACGGCGAACAGGATGACCTGGATTTCCCAGATCATCGAGGGGATCGCGAGGAAGAGCAGTCCGGTGACGACCGCGGCGATGCCGAGCCACAGGAATATGACGCCGGGCACCAGCACCTCGATCAGCATCACGACGACGCCGAAGGCGAGCCAGTGCCAGAAGGAGATGCTGTCCGGGAATTCGATCATCAAACGCCCCGTTCAGCCCGCGCCTCAGTTGCCGCCGGATTGCGGCACCGACCCGCTCCGGCCCTTCCCGCCGCCGTCGTCGCCGAAGGCCTCCCTGGCGATCTCGGTGAGCCCGGCGACGGCGCCGATCACGCCGGAGGCTTCCAGCGGCATCAGCACGAGCTTCTGGTTGCGCGCCTTGCCGATGGTCTCCAGCGCGTCGACATATTTCTGGGCGACGAAATAGTTGATCGCCTGGACGTTCCCGTCGCCGATCGCCCTGGAGACCATTTCCGTCGCCTTGGCTTCGGCCTCCGCCTCGCGCTCGCGTGCCTCGGCGTCGCGGAACGCCGCCTCGCGGCGGCCCTCGGCGTTGAGGATTTGCGCCTGTTTCTCGCCCTCGGCCTTCAGGATCTCCGATTGCCGGACGCCCTCCGCCTCGAGGATCACCGCCCGCCGGTCCCGTTCCGCCTTCATCTGGCGCGCCATGGCGTCGACCAGCTCGGTCGGCGGCGTGATGTCCTTGATCTCGATGCGGGTGATCTTCACGCCCCAGGGCGAAGTGGCCTCGTCCACGACCCTGAGCAGGTCCGCATTGATCTTGTCGCGCTGGGACAGGAGTTCGTCGAGATCCATCGATCCCATGACGGTCCTGATATTGGTCATGGTCAGGTTGAGGATGGAAACCTCCAGACGCCGCACTTCGTAGGACGCCTTGACCGGGTCCAGCACCTGATAGAACACGACGCCGTCGACCCGGACCATGGCGTTGTCCTTGGTGATGATCTCCTGCGACGGGACGTCGGTGACCTGCTCCATCACGTTCTGGCGCTGCCCGATCCTATCGACCAGCGGCACGATCAGGTGCAGCCCCGGGGTCAGCGTCCGCGTATAGCGGCCGAACCGCTCCACGGTGAATTCGAAGCCCTGCGGCACCGTCTTGACGCCCATGAAGACGAGCGCGACCCCGAGAACGAGAACGACCACGACGAAAATCGAGAACGGATCGAGCATCTGGATACTTCCCCGTGTTGACGGCCCGTTTCCGGTTCGGCCGTGCGCCTCTCGTTACGAAGGATATTGGGTCGAACCGGCGTCCGAACAATAGAGCGCGCAGGGCCGTCGCGCACCCGGTCCGGTCAGCCCAAGCCCCATTCGGCGCGGAGCGCGGCCCGGTCGATCTTTCCGCTCACGTTCTTGGGCAGGTTGTCGCGAACGAAGATCTCGCGCGGCCGCTTGAATTCCGGAAGCAGCTTTTCGCAGTGACGTTCCAGGTCCCGGGGAGAGAGGGAAACGCCCGCCCGGGGCGCGACATAGGCCACGACCGCCTCGCCGTAGATCGGGTCTGGCACGCCGATCGTCGCCGCCTCCGAGACGTCCTCGTGCCGGGTGAGTGCGTTGTCGATCTCCAGCGGGGCGATGTTGACCCCGCCCCGGATGATCACGTCCTTGGCGCGCCCGGCGATGTGGAGGAACCCGTCGCCGTCGAGATAGCCGAGATCGCCGGTCTTGAACCGGGTCCCGCGGATCGGCACGACCTCGCCGCCTTCCAGCAGATAGGCGGACGCGTTCTGGGCGCCGCCGATCTCGATCTCGCCGACCTCTCCGGGCGCGGCGGGCCTGCCGTCCGCGTCGACGATCCGGAGGTTCTGGTATAGCCCCGGCGGGCCGACGCTGCCGATGCGGCGTTCGCCGACATGGTTGCCGGCGACCACGCCGCCCTCGCTCATCCCGTAGAGCTGCATGAGCTCGATGCCGTAGGTCCGCTCGAACCGCTCGTGCTGCGAGACCATCAGCGGCGCCGTCGAGGAACTCATGAAGCGGACGCCCGCAAAGGCCCCGGCGGGCGCCGAATCCGTCCCGTCGAGCAGCATGTTCACCACCGTCGGCACCCCGATCGCCATGCTGGGCCGGAAGTCCGCGATCCACTCGAAGAACCGGCTGTGCGAGAAATGGCGGGCGAAGAGGATCGTGCCGCCGGTCGCCAGCATCGGCATCACGGTCAGCATGTGGGTCGAGGGCCAGCTGAAGGAGCGGTATTCCAGCACGCGGTCCGCCGGCCCGAGCTTCCACATGTCGATCGTCTGGTCGGCGATCCAGAAATAGTTGCCGTGGTTGTGGATCATCCCCTTGGGCGCCGCCGCGGTGCCGGAGGTGAAGCCGATGACCGCGGCCCCGTCCTCGCCGATTTCGGGCAGGTCCGCCGGGGCGTGATCGGAAGCGGCGTCGAACAACGTTCCCAGCGCGACGGCCTCCCGCCCGAGATCGATCGCGTCGTCGGGATTGCCCCAGATGACGAGGCGGGGATCGAGGCGGCGGGCCATTTCCGGGATGTGCCTGGCGTTCACCTCGACGTTGATCGTGCAGTAGGTAACGCCCGTGGCCAGGCAGGCGAAGAAGAGCGCCAGCTGCTCCAGCCCGTTCTCGCTCAGCACCAGGATGCGGTCGCCCGGCGCCAGACCGCGGTCGGCGAAATAGCCCGCGAAACGCTCGCACAGCATGAGCGTCTCCGCATGGGTCAGGGACCGCCCGTCGTCGACCGACTGCAGGAAGACCTTGTCGGGGTCGGCGTCCGCGTGCCGCCGCAACAGGGTCGAGGCGGAGCGGAACCTGGCGGGATCGGGAACCTGTTCCATCGTGGCCGGGGAAGCAGCCGTTGCGCGGCCGGCCCCTATTCGGCGGGGTCCCCGCCGTCCAGCAGATGGCCGAACCGCCGCCGCGCGGGTTCCGCTTGCGCGAGGCTCGGCGCGTTGACCTTGGGGAAGTCGTCCTTCCAGTGGAACGGGCGGCAGGCGTCGATCACCGCGCGGCTCATGGAGAGGTCGCCCGAGGCGCGCCGGTCGGGGTGGAGGAGGGGATCGGCGGGCGACGTCCTCGCGCCGCCGATGATGTCGATCGAGTTCGCCGGGTCGCTCCTGGTCAACAGCGCCCACCAGAGGCCCTCCAGATCGGTCACATCGATGTCGTCGTCGACTACCACGACGTAGCGGTTGGCGTAGTTCGCGGCGTGGCAGGTCGCGGCGACATGGCCGGCCTGCTTCGCGTGGCCGGGATAGCGCTGCTTGATCGAGATGCCGTGCATCAGCCGCGACGAGCCGATCTCGTAGCACCAGACGCCGGTGACGTCCGGCACCCCGGCCGAGGCGAGCGCCTCCTTGACCATCGCCGAGCGCAGCACCGCGCGGTAGCGGCCCATCTCGTCCGACCCGCCGCCCATCGGCGGCACGCCCAGGATGATCGGGTCGTTCCGGTGGTAGAGCCGTTCGATCTCCAGCACCGGCTCGGGATGCTCGCCGCTCACGTAATAGCCGGTCCACTCGCCGAACGGACCCTCCATCTTGTCGTGGCCGGCGACCAGATAGCCCTCGACCGCGATCTCGCAATTGGCAGGGAAGGGGAGGCCGGTGAGCTCGCCCCGCACGCATTGCACGGGCTCGCCGCGGATGCCGCCCACCAGGTCGAACTCGCAGGTGCCGGACGGTGCCTCGGTGCAGGCCGCGTAGAACGCCATCGGATCCGAGCCCAACACCATCACGATCGGACATTTCTCGCCGCGCGCGAAGTACTTCTCGCGGTGCACGTGACCGTGCTTGCCGGGCACCATCAGGACGCCGATGGACGACTTGTCGTGGACCATCGCGCGGTAGGTGCCGACATTGAGCCATCCGTTGTCGGGATCGCGCGTGACGGTGAGGCAGCCGGTGCCGATATAGCGCCCGCCGTCCTCGACGTGCCAGACCGGGGTGGGGAACTTCATCAGGTCGATGTCGCCGCCGCCTCAGCACGTTCTCCAGCACCGGGCCGCTCTCCACGATCTCGTGCGGGACCGTCTTGCGGTCCTTGACGAAGCCCTCGTAGCAGGCGTCCGACAGCTCGGACTTGGAGAGGTCGTCGGGAAAGCCAAGCGTCATGTTGCGCCGCTTGCCCGCGAACACGTTCAGGATCACCCGGTAGCCCGGCGGGCAGCCCGGCACGTCGTCGAACAGCACCACCGGCCCGTCGTCCTGCTTGATCACCGCCTCGGCGGCGAGGCCGATATCCTCTTCCCACGAGGCGCCGCGGACGACGCGGAGCTCGCCCAGGCGGTCGGCTTCGGCGATCCACTCCCTGAGATCGCTGTAGGGCAGCACGCAGCGCAGGTTGCTTCGGTCCATCGTCCCCTCCATCGTGCCCGTTATAGCCGCTCGGCCCCAAAGTGGACATTGCCGGAAGCCTGCGACACACTCGCCCCGCACGGAGGACGCCATGACGCATCCCGGCTTCGACGCATCGCCCTTCATCGACGACCGGCCCGACGAAAGGGTTTTCCGCATCGACAGGCGGGCGTTCCGCGATGCCGCGCTCTACGAGGCGGAGATGGATCTCATCTTCGAACGCCAGTGGAACTATCTTTGCCACGAGAGCCAGATCCCCAACCATGGCGACTATTTCGCGACTCATATCGGGCGCCAGCCGGTCTATGCGATCCGCCGCAAGGACGGGTCGATCGGCTGCTACATCAACGCCTGCGCCCATCGCGGCGCGCTGCTCACCCCCCTCCAGAAGGGCAATGCGCGGGTGATCACCTGCCGGTTCCACGGCTGGGCCTACGATTCCGACGGTCGCTGCATCAAGATCAAGAACCAGGAGGCGGGCTTTCCGGCGCCCGATTTCGACCGTTCGCGCTTCAACCTCAAGGCTGTACCGCAAGCGGAAAGCTATCGCGGCTTCGTGTTCGGCTGTCTCGACCGCTCGGCGCCGCCGCTCGAAGAGCATCTCGGCGAGGCGCGGTACTTCATCGACATGTTCGCCGACCAGGCGCCCGACGGGCTCGAGATCCTGCCGGGCTCGCAGACCTATGTCTGCGACCACAACTGGAAATTCCAGGCCGAGAACGTGTCCGACGGCTACCATGTCGGCACGGTCCACCGGAACTTCGCCAACACAATGCTGGCGCGCGAGGCGCGCGACGGCACCGAGGGGCTGCTCAAGACCGAGACTGGGCGGATGAAGGGCGACGTCGCCAACGGCGCGTTCTATCTCGGCGGCGGGCATATCGCGCTCTGGGCCGACCGGGCAAGCCCGGAAGCCGCGCCGCTCGCGCCCGCGACCGAGCGGATCGAGCGCGACTACCCCGATGCTCGGGCCGACTGGATGCTGAGGCGCGGCCGCAACGTGCTGGTGTTCCCCAACATGGTGCTCAACGACCTCGCCTCGACCCATCTCAGGACCCACCGCCCGCTGGGGCCGGAGCGGACCGAGGTGACGATCTGGTGTATCGCGCCGAGGAACGAGCCGAAGGACGCCCGCTTCGCGCGCCTGCGGAAATTCGAGGACTTCTTCCTGGTGACCGGTCTCGCCACCTCCGACGACGTGATCTCGCTGGATACCGCCCAGGCCGGCTGCCACGGACGGGAGGCCGGATGGAACGAGTATGCGCGCGGGCTGGAGCAGGCGGTGGACGGGCCGGACGCGATGGCCGACGGGCTCGGCATGAAGCCCGTCACCTCATCGCCGAGCTGGGACCACGAGGCCGAGTATGTCGGCTTCTACCGCCACTGGCGGGACCTGCTCGCCGGTCAGGGCGCGTCGTAGCCGGCCGTCCCTCGATACGGCGCTGGCGCGCTTACTCGGGATGAGGAACTTTCTTTTCCCTCATCCTGAGTAGCCCCCGAAGGGGGCGTATCGAAGGACTGGTGGATCAGGGTGTATCGTAGCCGGCCATCAGCCCGTCGACGATTTCGGCCAGCGAATCCCAGTCGCAGGCGCCGTAGCTGTAGCCGCTCATCACGAATCCGGGGCCGGCGTAGAACTTCTCGTACTGGGCGTGGCGACCCGCGAATTCCGAGCTCAGCAGGTCCCAGGCGAGCCGGAGCAGCTTCATCCGCTCCTTGGCGGTCTCGTCCGGGGTCGACCAGTAGGTCTCGAACTTCTCCGTCAGCGCCGGGTCGTCGAGCACCGACGAATCGGCGGGCATCTGGATCGGCCCGCCGCCCAGCAGCTCGCGCACCGTCTCGCAGATCGCGCCGTGGTTGTTGGAGCACCAGTGGAGCGCGGCGTACATGTAACGCCGGTTCACGGTGACGAATCCCGGCACCATCTCCTCGCAGGAATGGAGCTGGCCCATCAGCATCCCTTCCAGCGCCGCGAGCCTGGCCGCGAGGTCGCCCAGCGTCGTCATGACCGCCGGTATGCCGATCGTCCGGTTTGAGACGCAGACCCGGTGCGCGACGGCCACGATCAGCTTGAGCTTCTCCAGGAACCGGATATTGGCCTGGTGGTTGGCGAGCGAATGCCCCGGCGTCCGCACGTAGATCTCGCGCGTCATCTCCACGTTGTCGTGCAGGAACACGTTCTCCCAAGGGACATGCACGTCCTCGAAGAGGACCGCGGCGTCGGTCTCGTCGAAGCGCCAGGTGAGCGGCATGTCGAACTCGCTCGTCGCGAACTTCTCGTACGGTTTGCGCGACCAGATCGAGACGCCGGGCGCGTTGAGCGGTACCGCGCAGGTGATCGTCTCGGCCTCGTTGCCGGGCGGCACGGGCTGCAGATTGCCCACCCACGTGTCGTGGCAGAAGACCGCCGACGTCCCGATCATCTTGAGCCCGTTGAGGGTGACGCCCCGGTCGTCCTCCGCCGTTACCCTTAGGGTCGGCGAGGTCGCGCCCGGCTCGCCGCGCCGCGTGCCCTGCGGGTTGGTGACGGTATGGGTGGTGAACAAATCGTCTCGCCGCGCGCGCCGGTAATAGCGCATCAGGTTGTCGCCCGTTCCCGGGCGCAATTCCTCGAACAACTCCGGCCGGGTGGCGAGCCCCGACAGGTAGCTCGGGAAATTGTCGGGCGAGCGGCCGAGGAGGCCGTAGCTCCAGGATGCGATCTGGCGGTGGGTCTCGTAGCGGCGCTCCAGATCCTCCCGGCTGCGCGGGCGCAGGAAGTAGGTCGAGAACTGTTCCCCGTCCTCCTTGCAGACCATCAGCGCGCGGTTCTCGTCCGCGCGTTTCCGGTCGTAGATCGAGGCGAACGAGCGCGCCGCGTTGCGGAACGCCGGGTGGGCGGTCACGTCGTCGACTCGTTCCTTGCCGATATAGACCGTGCGCCCGTCGCGCAGGCTCCCCAGATATTCCTCGCCCGTCAGCAGCAAAGGACCACTCCTCTCCCATGACGAAGCGGAGGGTCGAAGATCGAAATTCGAGTCCCCGCCCGCCGTCGCCGCACCGGGTCATGTACGCTAAGCTCGGGTATGAGTCGAGAAACCACCCGGGAACTGGCCGACTTCGCCGCCGCGCTTCGGCCGGAGGATGTGCCCGACGACGTGCGCGACTCCGCGAAGGCGCTGCTGCTCGATGCGCTCGCCTGCGCGTTCGCCGGGCACAAAGGCGAGGAGACCGGCCAGATTCGCGCGCTGGCATCGGCGCTCGGCTCCTCCCCGGAGAGCGTCGTCGTCGGCGGGGAGCCGATGTCGCTGGCGGGCGCCGTGCTGATGAACGGCTACCTGATCACCGCCGTCACCATGTGCGACGTCCACCGCGCCACGCTGACCCATGTGACGCCCGAAATCGTCCCGCCGGCGCTCGCCATCGCCGCGCGCGACGATGCGTCGGGCGCCGAGCTTCTCGCCGCGCTGATCGTCGGCCTGGAGGTGACGACGCGGATCGGTCTCGGGCTCGACTACCCCGCGTTCCGGAAGAGGGGATGGCACGGGCCGGGGGTCATCGGGCCGTTCGGCGCCGCGGCCGCGATGGGGCGCTTGCGCGGCTTCGACGCCGATGCGATGGCGCGCGCCTTCGGCCTCGCGGGCAGCCAGTCGGCCGGCACCTTCGCCGCCTGGGGGACGCCGACCGTCAAGTGGCATCAGTGCCGCGCCGCGCTGTCGGGGCTGATGGCGGCGTTGCTGGCGGAGCAGGATTTCGCCGCCACACGGAATTTCCTGACCGCCCCCGACGGCGGGCTCTTCTCGACCTACGCGGAGGGCGGGTTGCCCGAATTGGCCACGCGGGATCTCGGGCGGCGCTGGGAGTTGCAGCAAATCTCCCTTCGCCTGTGGCCGGCCGCGACCGCCTTGCAGGACGTTCTGACGGCGCTCGCCGGGCTGGAGGAGAACATCGCGTTCGAGGATATCGCGCGTGTTCGGCTCGCGCTGCCGAAGACGGCGTTCGACATGCACGGCGGGTTCTCGACATACCGCGCGAAGTTCGAGGCGCTGCTGTCGGCCCACTACGTGGCGGCGGTCTACCTGCGGGACCGGACGCTGACCCTCGATCGGTTCGAGCCGGCCTGCTACGACGACCCGGCGCTCCGCCGCTTCGCCGCCGAACGGGTCGAGGCGGTCCAGGATCTCGGGCTCGGGGGCGGCCAGGCCATCGCCGAAATAGAGACGGCGGGCGGCGCGCGTCATATGGCGCGCTGCGACCGTACGCTCGGGAGCCCGGAAAACCCGCTGTCGCGCGCGCAGGTACGGGAAAAGTTCGGGACCTATGCCGCGCCTGCGTTGGGAGAGGCCGGGGTCGGCCGGATCGCCGCCGCTATCGACGGCCTGGAATCGTTCGGATCGTCCCGCGAACTGGTGTCTTGGCTGGGTGCAGGGGAATGCGCGCCCTTCGATACGCCGCTTCGCGGCTACTCAGGGTGAGGGTGGTAGGGGAATGGAGAAAAACTCTCCTCATCCCGAGTAGGCGCGCAGCGCCGTATCGAGGGACGGCTACCGCCGCACCTCGCATTCGATGGTCCAGTTCACCGCGCCCGCCTCTTCGCGCCGCGCCAGGTTGACCCGGGAATTCGCCTTGAGCGCCGCGGCGGCCGCCTTGCGCAGCTCGTCCCGGACCGTCTCCGGCAGATCGTCGAAGTCGAGGGTGAGCCTGACCGGCGACTTCGCACGCGCCGGGCTCGAAGCGGGTCTCTTTCGCCGCGCTCCGTTGGTCTTCTCGCCGCCCCAGATATTGTCCCAGCCGGAGCGGTATTCCGGCGTCTTTACGTTGCTGAAATAGCCGTAATGGACCTCGCTCTTGCCGCCCACCGACTCGCGGGCCGACTTCTCGGTCTTCGAGGTCGAAGACTCGCTTGAAGTCGATGTTTTGGCGGTATCGGCGGCGCTCTTGGTCTCTTTCTTTTCCGCGGCCGGTTTCGCAGTCGAGGCTTCGCTCATCGTTCGCACCAATCTCCGGGTCGAAAAAAGCGAGTTCTGTGAGAGGCGTTTGCGCTGTCGGGGACGGGTTGATTTACAAGGCGTTCACGGAGGTGCGAGATTTTTGATACCCCGTGGTGGTCGTTGATATCCGGGGTTTCAGTTTCGCTGCGGCGGTCGTTTTGGCGATTTTCACCCCACGCCGCTGGTCGCGGCGTCTTGGCAGCGAGGTTTTCCTGCGGCGGCCTCGCGCGCCCTGATCGTGCGCATGAGATAGAAGGTGTCGCCATCGGGCCCTGGGGCCCTTGTTCCACCACCACCCCTGGTCGGGAGAACAGCGATGGCGACGGCGGCGAAGCTACCCTTTTCGTGGCGCGATGTCGAAGTCCTGCCGGACCTTGAACGGCTGCGCCTGGTTCTGGCGGTGCTTCCCGACGAGGAGATCGTGACGGCGCTTGAAGTGTGTCGCGGTCGGGGCCGTAACGACTACCCGGTGCGGGCGATGTGGCGGGCGCTGATCGCGGGGGTGGTGTTGCAACACGCCTCGATGCAGTCGCTGTTGCGGGAGCTGGGGGCGCAACCCGGCGTTGCTGGAGATCTGCGGGTTCGACCCTCTGCCGTATCAGAGCGGGCCGGTGACGGTGCTTCACGACGGGCATGCGGTAACGCGCCCGGCGCGGGTTCGTTCGACGGCGCCGAGCCACTGGAACTTCTCGCGGTTTCTGGGGCGTGTTGTGCAGCTTGAGGACGAGCAGGGGCTGGTGTCCGCCATGATCGAGAGCCTGCGCGCCGCGCTGTTCGCCGCGTTGCCGGACTTCGGGCGTCATCTCGGCTACGACGGCAAGGCGATCGCGAGCCACTCGACGGGCCGGGTCGGCAAGGACGAGGACAAGACCTCGGACCCCGACGCCGACTGGGGCAAGCACGAGACGGGCGGGGTGGACGCCAGGACCGGCGCGGTGTGGAAGAAGGTGAAGTCGTGGTTCGGCTACGGGCTGCACCTGATCGCCGACACCGATTACGAGGTTCCGGTGGCCTTCGAGGTGACGCGCGCTTCGGCCTCGGAACCCAAGGTGCTGTCCGGGATGCTGGAGGAGCTGTTCGCAAGGGCGCCGGAGATCGCCGGGCGCTGCGCCGACTTCAGCGCCGACCGCGGTCTCGACGATGCCCGCCTGAAGGCGCGGCTGTGGGACCGGTGGACCGCCCGCCCGCTGATCGATACACGGCTGATGTGGCGGGTGGAGAAGCAGGAGCCGAGATACGATCCGGCGCAGCCGATCACGCGGCCGCTGTTCCCCGACCGCGCCGATGTCATCGTTCACGACGAGCGCGGCCGGGTGTCCTGCGTCTGTCCCGGGACCGGCGAGGTCCGCGCTATGGCGTTTCAGGGGTTCGAGGCTGATCGGGGCCGCTGCGGCACGCTCAAATACCGCTGCCCGGCAGCCGCCTTCGGCTTCGCCTGCGCCGGCAGCCGGGCCTGCCACCGGGCCGGCGGGGTCAAGCCCGGAGACTATGGCCGCATCCTGCGCATCGACCTCGACAGCCACGACCGGCGCATCTTCACCCCCACGCCCTGGGGCAGTCCGTCATGGCGGCGCGGCTACAACCGCCGCTCGGCCATGGAGCGGATCAACAGCCGCCTCGACAACAGCTTCAACTTCGAGACCCACTACATCCGAGGCCGCGCCAAGATGAAGACCCGCCTCGGCCTCGCCCTGGCGGTGATGATGGCGATGGCTCTCGCCCAGGCCCCGCGCCGGCCGCCCCGAGCGCATGCGCTCCCTGGTCGGCGCCGTGCCGTATCTCGACACCGGCTGACCGCTCGTCTGCCTCCCGACAATCCTGCCCGATCCCGCCGCCCGACGGCAGAGGGGAAGCCACGCCCGCACGCCAGACAATCTTCCGGTAATCGTATTTGTCAGGCCCCGGAAGCCCGTATCCTGCCCGGTGGGGAAGCGGGCCGGACGATATTCAACCGCCAAAATCGAACCGGCGACAGCCAAAAATCACCACAGCGCACATTTCTCTGTTACATCGACAAGTCGCCCGTTGCAATAGCACGAAACGCGCTAAAATGAGCCCGGAGCCAAGGGGAGAGACGGGTTATGGACGGAACGGCGGCGCGGAAATTCAATGTCGACGGGGTCCTGCTCGACCGGCCGTTCAAGCTCCGCAGACTCGGCCATTTCGGCTTCAACGCCGTGAATTTCGACGCGTGCATGCGGTTCTATACCGACCTGCTGGGCTTCTCGCTCTCCGACCCGATCGACTTCGGGTCCCGAATCGAGGACGAGGCGGTGCGCGAGGGCTTCGAGACCACCGTCGGGTGGTTCATGCGCCACGGCGGCGACCATCACTCGTTCGTGCTCTTTCCCAAGCCGGTCCTCGACCACATCGGCCGGCGTTCGGCGAAGCCCGACATGACGATCAACCAGATCACCTGGCAGGTCGGAAGCCTGCGCGAGGTGACCGAGGCGGAGGACTGGCTGCGCGGCCGCGACACCAGGATTCGCCGATCCGGCCGCGACACCCCGGGGTCGAACTGGCACGTCTATCCCTACGACCCCGACGAGCACCTGAACGAGCTCTACTACGGCATCGAGCAGATCGGATGGGACGGGTTTTCGAAGCCCGGGGCGCTGCACGAAGAGAAATTCGCCGAACAGCCCGGCCTGCCGCAGATCTCCGAATACGCCGAGGTCGAGAGAGCGCGGGCGCATGGCACCGACCTCGCGTCGGGTTACCGCCACGAGCAGACGCTGGAGGCGAAATACGATGTCGGCGGGGTGCTGCTGCCGAGGCCCTTCAAGGTGGTCCGGATCGGCCCCGTCAGGCTGTTCGTGGAGGACGTGGACGAGGCGCTCGCCTTCTATCGCGACCGGCTCGGCATGACCCCGACCGAGGAGATCGCCTGGAACGGGCACCGCTGTGTTTTCCTCCGGGTCAACACCGAGCACCATTCGCTGGCGCTCTACCCGATCGCGCTCAGGGCCGAGCTGGGCCTGAGCGGGCACACCTCCTGCATGTCCTTCGGCGCGCAGGTCGGCGACTACGCCCAACTCAGGGCCTCGGTCCGGTTCCTCGAAGAGCACGGCGTCGAGATCGTTTACCTGCCGCCCGAGCTGTCGCCGGGGATCGACTATTCGGCGTTCGCCGTCGACCCCGACGGGCACGCGATCCAGCTCTACTACTACATGGAGCAGATCGGCTGGGACGGGCGGCCGCGCAAGGCCTCCGAGCGCCGCCGGGCGGGCGACGACTGGCCCGAAGCCCTCGACCCCCTGCCCGACACCTTCGCCGGCGAGCCGTTCCTGGGCCCGTTGGGGTAGTAAGGACAAGCCTGAACGAGGGGAGACTCCCATGAGCGTTTCAAAGGAAACGGCACTAAGCTTCTATCACGCCTGCGAGAGCGGCGCGGGTTGGGCGGGGTGCGCCGAATTCTGTCATCCCGACGCGGGATTTTCCGCGCAGGCCGGGGCCATCGCGGAGATGAATACCCTGGAAGCCTATTGCGACTGGATGAAGGGCGTTGTGACGATCCTTCCGGATGCCGGCTACGACCTCAAAGCGGCCGGAGCCGACGACGAAAACGACAGGGTCACGATCTTCGGGGTCTTCACCGGAACGCATACCGGCGAGGGCGGACCGGTTCCGCCCACCGGAAAGAAGACCGAGTCCGACTACGTCTACGTGGCGGACATGCGCGACGGAAAAATCGCGCACGTCACCAAGATCTGGAACGACGGCTGGGCCTTCAATCAGCTCGGCTGGGGGTAGCCCGCCCTTCGATACGCCCCCTTCGGGGGCTACTCAGGATGAGGGAAAAGAGAGTTCCTCATCCCGAGTAGGCGCGCCAGCGCCGTATCGAGGGACGCCTCTTACGCCGCCGCTTCGGCCAGCAGCGCGTCGGAGATCTTCTCGGCGCACATGATGGTCGGGATGTTGGTGTTGGCGCGCGGCACGCAGGGGAAGATCGAGGCGTCGCACACGGTCAGCCCCTCGACGCCGTAGACCGCGCCCGACGGGTCGGCGACCGCCATCGGGTCGTCCGCCGCGCCCATCCGGCAGGTGCCCGACGGGTGCCAACAGCCGGTGACGTTTTCGCGGACATAGTCCTCCATCCGCTTGTCGTCGCCGAGCAGGTCCTGGAGCGTATCCCCCATGGTGATCAGGTTCCTGATCGCCGAGCGCCGGACCGGCCCCGGCAGGTCGAGGATGGCGGCGAGGATGGTGGTCAGGATGCGGTTCTTCGTGTTGACGGCGCCGATCTTCTTGACCCGTTCCGAATAGGCGCTGGGGAAGGGGTCCCGGGCGATCTGCCGCAGCGTGGGGTGATCGAAATAGCCGGCCATGCGCCTTATGCCCTGGGTCAGGCGGTCGTAATCGCGCCGGTCCGACAGCATGTTGAAGTCGACGTCCGGTTCGGCCGCCGGATCGGCGCTCATGAGCCGCAGTCGGCCGCGCGAATAGGGTTTGTTGCACCACATCAGGAATGATCCCAGACGGATGCCCACCGGATGCCAGCCCGACTTGGCCGTCACCGAAACATACATGTCGCCCGGCCCGCAATCGGCCATCCCCGAGGAGTAGCGGAAGGCGATATGGGCATGTCTCCGGTCCGGCGTGTGGAGCCGCGCGCCGTTGGAGAGATAGGCGGAGACGGCTAGCGTGGGATGCTCGTTCAGATTGGCGCCCACGCCCGGACGGTCGGCGACCACCTCGATGCCGAGATCGCGCAGGTCGCCCGCGGGTCCGACGCCCGAGCGCATCAGCAGCGGCGGCGTGTGGAGCGCGCCGGAAGACCCGGCGATTCGGTTGCCGCGGACCTCATGCGTTTGACCGCGTTGCCTCACCCGCGCCCCGACGACCCGCCGGCCTTCGAAGATCAGGCGTTCGACCGTCGTTTCCGAAACGATGTGGAGATTGGGCCGCTTGCGCGTCTCGGCGTCGAGGAACCCCATCGCCGCCGACGCCCGCTGTTCGTTCTTGTTGGAGATCGCGCAGGCGAACCAGCCGTCCTCGAAATGCCCGTTCTGGTCGGGCAGGGGCTTCAGGCCGGAGTCGGTCAGCACGCTGGAAACCGCTCGGGAAAAGTCCGTCCATTCCGGCTCAGGCACGCGGCGCACCGGGATCGGGCCGTCCTGCCCGTGATAGTCGTCGTCGATGTCCTGGTCGGTCTCCAGCTTCCTGAAATAGGGAAGCACGTCGTCCCAGCCCCAGCCGCGCGCGCCGAGCGACTCCCACTCGTCGTAGTCAAGCGGCGAGCCCCGGTTGGCCATCTGGGCGTTGATCGAGGAGCCGCCGCCGACCACCCGGGCCTGTTCCATGAAGCGCGGGGTGCGCCGGTCCGGCTCGTTGGTCGGGTTGTGCGACAGGCGGACTTTCAGATCGCTCCAGTGATAGGCGGGGTTGAAGGCGGCGCCTAGCGCGTAGGAGCTGCGGATGTCCGCGGGCTCGCTGCCGGGCGGATAATCCTTGCCGGCCTCGATCAGCGCGACCTCGCCGCGCCCGTCCGCCGACAGCCGGTTGGCAAGCGTGCAGCCGGCCGACCCGCCGCCGAGGATCACGTAGTCGAAACGCTTCGAAAAAATCTCCGACACCGCCCAAGCTCCTACCCGTTCAGTCGAGAAAATCCCGCGGATCGACGTCCGCGAGGTTGAGCGGCATCGCCGGCTCGAACCGGCCGCGCGCCGCCGCGTCCGCCGGCATCGTCGCGTCGATGACGGTCTTGGTGCCGATCCGGTACATCGCGCTCATCCCCGGCACGATGTCGGAGACGTTGTCGAGCGACCAGATGCGCGTGTTGGGAATCCGGATCACGTCGCGCTCCGCGTGCACCCGAGTGGTGAGCGACCAGAACACCTGCCGCAGGTCGCCCGCGTCGATGTCCTCGTCGACCGCGATCGCGAGCTTGGGATGAAGATAGGGGCTCGACAGCGCCGCCATCGCCGCCGTCTTGGCCTGGCCCTCGACGCGCGGGCGGAGCTTGAGAACCACCGCCATCAGCCCCGAAATGCCGAGCAGCCGCACGTCGCGCAGGTCGAGCCCGCCCTCGACCGATTTCAGGTGGTCGGTCAGCACGGTCTCGATGCAGGTCCCGGTGATCGACTGGGTATCGGTCATCGGGATGCCGCACTGCATCGAATAGAACATCGGCTCGCTGCGGTGGGTGATCGCCTTGACCCGGAAGATCTCGGTCGAGCCCTCCATGGCATAGGTGCCGGTCGCCTCGCCGAACGGGCCTTCCGGTGTCATGCCGGTCGGCGCGACCTCGCCTTCCAGCACGATCTCCGCCTCTGCCGGAACCTCCATGTCGATGGTCTCGCATTTGACCATGCGGACCGGGTCGTCCAGCAGAGCCCCCGCCACGGTCAGCTCGTCGAGTCCGTAGGACGAGGTGAAGCCGGCGGCGTAGTAGAGCGCGGGGTGGGCGCCGATCACCATCGCCACCGGCATCGGCTCGTCGCGCTCCTGGTACATCCGGTAGATGCGGAGCGCGTGGCGCGGGCAGATCAGGAACCCCGTCGTGTCGGGGCCCAGGATCTGCATCCGGTGGATCGACATATTGCGAATCCCGGTCTCGGGGTCCTTGATGATCGCCATGCCGGACGCGATATAGGGCCCGGGGTCACGTTCCGAATGCCAGACCGCCGGCAGCTTGGTCAGATCGACCTCGCCGCCGAGGTTCACGACCTCCTTCACCGGCGCCCCGGCGGCGTCGATCTCGACCGGTTCCACCGGCCGCCCGATCCGCTCGACCAGCGTTGGGATCAGCGCGTCGGCCTCGATGCCGAGCGCGATCGACCATTTGCGCCGGTCGGCGATCACCTGGCTGCAGATCCGCCAGCCGGGGAACCCTTCGAGGTTGGAGAACAGCGCCGACTTGCCGAGCCCGTCATAGGTCTTCCAGGACAGGGCGGAGACGTTGCCGTGCGGGTCGACCGGCTTCGTGAAATGGATCAGCTCGCCCTGCTGCTCGAGGTTCCGGACATGGCCTCTGATCGACTGGTCGCGCATGGGGGCTCCCGCTGGACGCGCGATCCTAGAGCATTTGACGGGCGAGACGAACGGGGCGAGGGCGCAGCGAGCGAAGAAATCCGGGGCCTATACGGAATTTTGCCTAAAGCGAGCGCTTACTTGGGTAGCCTCTTGCCACGCCTCCATTCCGACGGCGGGACGTACTCCCCGGCATGTATGCCGCGCTTCGCCGCGCGTGCCTTTTCCTCATCGGCAACGTACTTCGTGGAGTATTTCCGGTGAGCCAGCCCGTGGCCTTGCTGCACCATCCATCTGTTCAGGTCGGTGCCGTCGGGCAGATAGCAGTAGCCTATGGCTCGCCCGTACTTGCCCACCTCGGGTTCCAGCACGCACCGCACCCTTTTCTTGCCGATCAGCTTCTTCAGGGCTTTCGCGGCGTCCGCGCCGCAGGCGTAGAGCTTGCCCTCGGCATTTCTGCATTTCTGGTGCGTTTCCGGCGTATCAACGCCCTGAAAGCGGACGTCCAGCCGTATGGTGTCGCCGTCCACCACATGAGCCCTACTGGTGACCGCTATCCTGTTGGACTCGTCCTTTCCTGCCTTCGTCGGCGACCGCGGAACGGCCGGTCGTCCTTCGGCCTTGGGCCTGTCGGGATCGCGTGGAGCGGTCCGGGTGCAATCGCCCTGACCGCGCTTCGGGTGCCGGCCGCCGCTGTCCAGACATTCCGCGATGCTCCCGTAAGGCGTGAATTTCTTGGTTCGGTCGTAGTACTGGCTGCCGGGGCAGTGGCAGATCCCGGACGACGATTTCTTCGTCAAGGCAAGCGCCTCGGAGAAAACGGCATCGATGCCGAGGAATTGAGACGCGACGATGAGCGCGACGAGGATATGTACAGTGGGACGGATGAGCGGCTTCGCCGGGAGCCAAGCGTATCGCCGCGAAGTCCGCTTATGAAAAAGCAACTTGAGCGAGAAAGACATTCTTTTTTTATCTATTGATATTAGAATATACTTTCGATATCCAAAGTAATGGATATCGAATGAGCCTCTTGCAGAATTGCCGGTCTGAGGGATAGCGGCCGCAATTTTGGTATGGGAATTATATACAAAAGTGCCAAACCTCGATCAGCAACCCGATCGGATCAGTCTGCGCATCGTTTGTTGATCGGATCTGTGACCTCCTTTGACTCAAACTCGATGAATTCACTGCTTCTGATGCTATTGGCACTTTTATATATAATCCCCTTAATAATTACTATATTTCGGCACGCATGGCTACCGGGTTTCGGCGCCTCTTTCCCTTGGCGTCCGCGGGTATCTGGCCGCGCCGCAGGCCTGTGTCGTATAGTCGGGCGGTGGAGAGAGGGGAGGCGTCGTGGAGCCGAGGATTTTGCCGACGACCGTGGTCGGGAGCCATGTCCAGCCGGACTGGCTGGTCGACCGTGACAACCTCAAGGGCAGGCTGCCGCCCCGGGTGCGCGCGCGCGAGATCTGGAAGGTGCCCGAGGAGGCGCTGGAAGAGGCGCAGGACACCGCGACCCTGGCCGCCATCCACGACTTCGAGCACGCCGGAATCGACATCATCACCGACGGCGAGATCCGCCGCGAGAGCTATTCCAACCGGATCGCGACCGCGCTCGGCGGGATCGACATCGACAATCCGGGAACCGCGATCGACCGCACCGGCCATCCCAACCCGGTGCCCAGGATCGCCGGCCCGATCCACCGCGCCCGCCCGATCGAGGTGCGCGACGCCGAGTTCCTGGTCGCCAACACCGACCGGATGACCAAGATCACCGTGCCCGGGCCGTTCACCATGACCCAGCAGGCGCAGAACGACCATTACGGCACCGACGAGGCGGCGGCAATGGACTATGCCGCGGCGATGAACGAGGAGATCAAGGCGCTGTTCGCCACCGGCGTCGACGTGGTGCAGCTCGACGAGCCCTACATGCAGGCGCGGCCCGAGATCGCGAAGTCGTACGCGGTCAAGGCGATCAACCGCGCGCTCGAAGGCGTCGAGGGGACGACGGCGGTCCATCTCTGCTTCGGCTATGCGCATATCGTCCACGAGAAGGGAAGCGCTTACTCGTTCCTGCCGGAGCTCGAGAACGCGGCGGTCGACCAGGTTTCCATCGAGGCGGCGCAGCCCGATCTCGATCTCGCGATCCTCGAGCGGCTTCCTTCGAAGACGGTTATCCTCGGAGTCCTGAACCTGGGCGATCCGGGGGTGGAGACCGCCGAGACGGTCGCGGCGCGAATTCGCCGGGCGCTCGAAGTCCTGCCGCCGGAACGGATCGTCGTGGCGCCGGATTGCGGGATGAAATATCTCGACCGCGACACCGCGCTCGGCAAGCTGAAGGCCATGGTTGCCGGGACGGATATCGTGCGTAAAGAGATCGGCGGCTAGAACAGGGGAAGACGATGCAGCGACAGCATGACATGGGGGGCATGAAGGCGGGTCCGGTCGATCCCGACAGCCCGCCGACCGCGCCGTGGGCCAAACTGATCACCGCCACCGTCGGCGCGCTGCGCGAGAAGAAGCTGATGACGGTCGACGAGATGCGGCGCGCGCTGGAAGACCTGCCTTCCGAGCAGTACGACCGCGACTATTTCGAGCGCTGGGCCGAAGCCCTGACCGACCTGCTGGAAGAGAAGGGTCTCGCCAGCCATGACGAGATCGAGACCCGGATGGGCAAGATCCGGCGGCGGCTGGAGGGCGGAACATGACCGTCGCGACGCCGGAGGAGCGCCGCTTCGAGGTCGGCGACGCGGTGCGGGTCGCGCTCAGCCACCCGCCCGGCCACCGGCGCACCCCGTTCTACATCCGCGGCAAGACCGGGGTAGTGGAGCGCTATTGCGGCGCCTTCCGCAACCCCGAGGAGCTCGCCTACGGGTTCGACGGCGAGCCCCGACGGCATCTCTACCGCGTGCGGTTCCGGCAGCACGACATCTGGGACGGCTACGACGGCCCGGATCAGGACACGCTCGATCTGGAAATCTACCAGCACTGGCTGGAAAAGGCTTAGGAGACAGAGGATGGCGGAAGAGGAACGCGGGCACGTCGAAGCCCACCACGACCACGACCACGAGGTCGCGCCCGAGAACCGGGACGTCGACGAGGCCGGCCATTACGAGCTGATGGCGACCGCGATCCGCGAGCTGCTGGTCGAGAAGGGTGTGGTGACGCCCGAGCAGATCCGCGAGCAGCTCGAATTCATGGATTCGCGCGGGCCCGCGCTCGGCGCCGGGATAATCGCCAGGGCCTGGACCGACGAGGCGTTCAGGGAGCGGCTGCTCGACGACGGCACCGCGGCGGTCGGCGAGCTCGGCATTCCGATGGCCGGCACCGAGCTGGTCGTGGTCGAGAACATGCCGGATACGCACAACATGATCGTCTGCACGCTGTGCTCGTGCTATCCGCGTACCATCCTCGGACTGCCGCCCGACTGGTACAAGTCCAAGTCCTACCGTTCGCGCGCGGTGATCGAGCCCCGCGCGGTGCTGGAGGAGTTCGGCACGACGATCCCCGATGACGTCACCGTCCGGGTGCACGACAGCAACGCCGACATGCGCTACCTCGTCCTGCCGATGCGACCGGAGGGCACCGAGGACTGGGACGCCGAACGGCTCGCCGGCATCGTCACCCGCGACTGCATGGTGGGAGTCGCGCTGCCCGACGCGTCGGGCTGATCAGGCGGCCGGCGGCGCCGGAGCGCGCCCGGAGGGACCGTCGCGAGATAGATCCCGCCGAGCACCAGCATGCCGCCCAAGGCGTGGTACCAGGCGATCGCCTCGCCGAGAAAGACCACGGCGAGCAGCGCGCTGAACACCGGAAAGAGGTTGCCGAGATAACCGGCGCTCGCCGAGCCGACTCGCACCACGCCCGCGTTGTAGAGGCTGAACGCGATGACGCTCGCGAACAGCCCGAGATATCCCACCATCAGCAGGGTGTCCCGGTCGAAGCGCATGGCGCCGCCCAGCGCGGTCTCCACCGCGTAGGCCGGCAGGAGGGCGAGCCAGCCGAGCCCCATCGAGGCGACGACCAGCGCCATGACGTCCATCTCCGGCGGCTTGTAGCGCAGCATGAAGGTCTGGACCGCCCAGCACAGGACGGCGGCGAGGCACCAGAAATCGCCCGGGTTGAGCGTCAGCGTCCGCAACACCGCGAGCTCGCCCCGGACGACGACCAGAACCGCCCCGCCGATGGAGAGGACGAGCCCGCCGACCTGCCGCCCGGTGATCCCCGTGCCCGCGTAGACGGCGCCGAGGACGAGGATCATCAGGGGGAGGAGGGCGGCGATCAGGGATCCTTGGACGGCGGTCGTGCTCTGCAAGCCGACATAGTAGAAGGAGTTGAAGAAGGTGACGCCGACCAGCCCGATGCACGCGCAATAGACCCGATGCCGCCGGAGGAGCGTACGCTGGCGCCAGAGCGTCGGGGCGTAAAGCGGCAGGAGGATCGCGAACGCGATCGTCCAACGCCAGAAATTGACCCCGATCGGCGGCAGGTCGGTGGTCATCGCGAAACGACCGATCGTGGTGTTGCCGCCCCAGAACAGCATGGCGACCGCGATGAACCCGGCCCCGAGAAGGGCGTGGCGGGTCATGTAACGGACGATCGGTTGGGCTCGGTCGGCAAGCGTCCGGTTCCTTCTTCGTCATGGTCGGCGGAGGCCGACCATCCGCGTTTTGTTTTTTCAGGCGGCAAGGAAAAACTCGTGGATGGTCGGCCTTCGCCGACCATGACGTCGGGGGTCGGGGGCGCGTCTAGACGGCGGCCGCCGCGGCGGTCGGGGCCGCCTCGCCGAGATGGCGGAGCTTCGGCATCACCTCGTCGGCGAAGAGAGTCATGCTCTTCTCGGTAAGCTCGCGCGGTAGCGTGCCGAACTGGAGCATGCAGACCAGGTTGCCGTAGCCCATCTCGTCGAAGCGTTGGGCGAGGATCTCGCTCACCGTCTCCGGGCTGCCGCAGACGAACATGCCGGTCCCGGTCAGCGTCTCGTGGGTCAGGAACTGCTCGCGCACCTTGAACTTGGTCTCCATGACGTACTTGTAGGACGCCATCGACGAATAGCCGGGCGGCAGCTTGTACTCGGCCGGCGAGTTGATGAACTTGTTGAAGAACACCTCGATGTGGTTCACCGCCTCGCGGTTGGCGATCTCGTCGGTCTCCGCGACGTAGATCGGCAGCGCCCAGCCGAGCTGCTCCGGGCTGCATTCGTAGCCGTAGGTCTCGCACTGGCGGGCATAGGCGTCGAGGTTGCGCTTCACCGCCTCGGCCGGGTTGAAGGTGATCAGGTAGGTATACTTCCGGTCCGGGTGGGCCGCCCATTCGTAGGTCTCGCGCGAGCCCTGCGAGGGAATCCAGATCGGCGGGTGCGGCGTCTGGTAGGGCCTGGGCCAGAGATTGACGTACTGGTAGCGGTAATGCCTGCCGTCGAAGGCGAAGGGGCCGGTCTCGGTCCAGGCCCGCACGATCAGGTCGTGCGCCTCGTGGAACCGCGCGTGGCTGAAGGACGGGTTGGCCATCGAGGCGTGGTACTCGGTGCCGAGGCCGCGCACGAAGCCGGCGATGAAGCGGCCTTCGGCGAGATTGTCGAGCATCGCGAATTCCTCCGCGATGGAGATCGGGTTGTCGGTGATCGGCAGCGCCCGGCCGAGGACGCAGATCGTCGCGTTCTTCACGCTCCGCGTCAGCGCGCCGGCCAGCAGGTTGGGCGCGGGCATCATGCCGTAGGCGGTCTGGTGGTGCTCGTTCACGCAGACCCCGTCGAAGCCCAGCCGGTCCGCCAGTTCCAATTCGTCGAGATAGCGGTGGTAGAGCGGCGCCCCCTTCTTCGGATCGTAATAGCTGTTGGGGAGCGTCAGGTACGCGCCCGGATAGGTCTTGTCGTAATCGAGATCGAGATGCGCGTAGGGCATGAGATGGAAGAAGAAGAACTTCATGGGGCGGCTTCCTCCGCGATGGCCGCGACGGCGTCGATGAACGCGTCGGTCTTTTCCTGGTGGGGCAGGTGGCCGCATTCGGGAACGATCCGGAGCTGCGAGCCCGGGATCGACGCGGCGTAGGCCTCGCCGTAGGCCGGCGGGAACACCTTGTCCTCGGCGCCCCAGAGAATCATCGTCGGAATCCGGATGCGGTGCAGCCACTTCGGCAGATCCGGGTTGCAGAAACGCGGGCTCCAGGCCAGCCGCGAGGTGGTGAAGTAGTTCTTGAGCGCGATGTCGGCCTCTTCCTCGCTTAGGTTCCGGGCGAGGCGGGCCTCCGCCATCGACCGATCGTGGTAGACGTTGCGCACCCGGTCTTCGGGGCTCCACAGGAAGATGTCGCCCATCGGCACGCCGTCCACAGGAATCCCCGCCGCGCCGACCAGGGTGAGCGACCGCATCCTCCCGGTGGAGCGCACGGCGATCTCGCAGGCGAGCCAGCCGCCGAGCGAATTGCCGACGACATGCACGCCGTCGAGCCCGAGGACCTCGAACGCGTCGAGGTAGAAATAGGCGAGGTCGGACATCGAATCGAGCCAGCCTGGAGTGTCGGACCGACCGAAACCGGGATGGCTCGGGACCGCGATCTCGAATCTCTCGGCGAGGCGATCCATGTAGGGCGCCCAGTCGCTCGCCCCGCCCGCGCCGTGGAGGAACAGGAGCCCGGGTCCGGCCCCGCCGCGCAGGACCTCGATGGCGCACCCGTTGACCTGGATCGTTTCGCGCGTGTGCTCGGCCATGCCGGGATTGTTCGCAGGCTGCCGCGGGCGCGTCAACGGCGCCCCCGGCCGCGTGCGACAGTCCATGTCGGACGCCTTGCATTCCTCCAATTATAATTATAATGAGCCTCTTGCAGAATGGTCTCCTGGACGGGATTTCCGCTGATATGACTTGATTTTGGGGTAGCTGGTTCCGGTTCCGGGGTCGCCGTGCGGTATCCTGGGTTTGCGACAGCCACAAGCGACCGCGGAGGCGACCCCGATGAACCTTGGATCGAAGCTATCGGATTTCTGGGGTCGGTTTCAAGGAGAGAAATGTGCGCTGTGGTGATTTTTGGCTGTCGCCGGTTCGATTTGGCGGTTGAATATCGTCCGGCCCGCTTCCCCACCGGGCAGGATACGGGCTTCCGGGGCCTGACAAATACGATTACCGGAAGATTGTCTGGCGTGCGGGCGTGGCTTCCCCTCTGCCGTCGGGCGGCGGGATCGGGCAGGATTGTCGGGAGGCAGACGAGCGGTCAGCCGGTGTCGAGATACGGCACGGCGCCGACCAGGGAGCGCATGCGCTCGGGGCGGCCGGCGCGGGCCTGGGCGAGAGCCATCGCCATCATCACCGCCAGGGCGAGGCCGAGGCGGGTCTTCATCTTGGCGCGGCCTCGGATGTAGTGGGTCTCGAAGTTGAAGCTGTTGTCGAGGCGGCTGTTGATCCGCTCCATGGCCGAGCGGCGGTTGTAGCCGCGCCGCCATGACGGACTGCCCCAGGGCGTGGGGGTGAAGATGCGCCGGTCGTGGCTGTCGAGGTCGATGCGCAGGATGCGGCCATAGTCTCCGGGCTTGACCCCGCCGGCCCGGTGGCAGGCCCGGCTGCCGGCGCAGGCGAAGCCGAAGGCGGCTGCCGGGCAGCGGTATTTGAGCGTGCCGCAGCGGCCCCGATCAGCCTCGAACCCCTGAAACGCCATAGCGCGGACCTCGCCGGTCCCGGGACAGACGCAGGACACCCGGCCGCGCTCGTCGTGAACGATGACATCGGCGCGGTCGGGGAACAGCGGCCGCGTGATCGGCTGCGCCGGATCGTATCTCGGCTCCTGCTTCTCCACCCGCCACATCAGCCGTGTATCGATCAGCGGGCGGGCGGTCCACCGGTCCCACAGCCGCGCCTTCAGGCGGGCATCGTCGAGACCGCGGTCGGCGCTGAAGTCGGCGCAGCGCCCGGCGATCTCCGGCGCCCTTGCGAACAGCTCCTCCAGCATCCCGGACAGCACCTTGGGTTCCGAGGCCGAAGCGCGCGTCACCTCGAAGGCCACCGGAACCTCGTAATCGGTGTCGGCGATCAGGTGCAGCCCGTAGCCGAACCACGACTTCACCTTCTTCCACACCGCGCCGGTCCTGGCGTCCACCCCGCCCGTCTCGTGCTTGCCCCAGTCGGCGTCGGGGTCCGAGGTCTTGTCCTCGTCCTTGCCGACCCGGCCCGTCGAGTGGCTCGCGATCGCCTTGCCGTCGTAGCCGAGATGACGCCCGAAGTCCGGCAACGCGGCGAACAGCGCGGCGCGCAGGCTCTCGATCATGGCGGACACCAGCCCCTGCTCGTCCTCAAGCTGCACAACACGCCCCAGAAACCGCGAGAAGTTCCAGTGGCTCGGCGCCGTCGAACGAACCCGCGCCGGGCGCGTTACCGCATGCCCGTCGTGAAGCACCGTCACCGGCCCGCTCTGATACGGCAGAGGGTCGAACCCGCAGATCTCCAGCAACGCCGGGTTGCGCCCCAGCTCCCGCAACAGCGACTGCATCGAGGCGTGTTGCAACACCACCCCCGCGATCAGCGCCCGCCACATCGCCCGCACCGGGTAGTCGTTACGGCCCCGACCGCGACACACTTCAAGCGCCGTCACGATCTCCTCGTCGGGAAGCACCGCCAGAACCAGGCGCAGCCGTTCAAGGTCCGGCAGGACTTCGACATCGCGCCACGAAAAGGGTAGCTTCGCCGCCGTCGCCATCGCTGTTCTCCCGACCAGGGGTGGTGGTGGAACAAGGGCCCCAGGGCCCGATGGCGACACCTTCTATCTCATGCGCACGATCAGGGCGCGCGAGGCCGCCGCAGGAAAACCTCGCTGCCAAGACGCCGCGACCAGCGGCGTGGGGTGAAAATCGCCAAAACGACCGCCGCAGCGAAACTGAAACCCCGGATATCAACGACCACCACGGGGTATCAAAAATCTCGCACCTCCGTGAACGCCTTGTAAATCAACCCGTCCCCGACAGCGCAAACGCCTCAAGGAGAGTTGTTCCCGGCGCTGTCGGAGGAGGTGGGTCCTCTGCTTGGGACGCACCGTCGTTTTGTGGCGGCGCTCGATCTTGTCGGCGTCGAGGGTTTTGTGGGCGCATTGGGGAGCGGTCCGGGCCGCCCTCCAGAAGACCGCCGCGCTCTTGCGCGGGCATTTCTGGCCAAGGCCGTGTGGGACCTGCCGACGACCCGGCACCTGATCGACAGGCTCGGGGCGGACCCGTCGCTGCGGCGGTTGTGCGGCTGGTCGCGCCTCGGGGCCATTCCGAGCGAGGCGACGTTTTCGCGGGCATTTGCCGAGTTCGCCGAGGCGCGTCTTGCGGAGAGGATGCACGAGGCGCTGGTGGTCGAAGTGCTTGGCGAGGCGCTCATCGGCCATGTGTCGCGGGACTCGACGGCCATTGAGGGTCGGGAGGCGGCGGTTGCGAAGCCGAAGGCCAAGACGCCGAAGCGCCGGCCCGGTCGGCCCCGCAAAGGCGAAGAGAGGCCGAAGGTGCTGACCCGTCTCGAACGCCAGGCGGACGGCATGAGCCTGGACGCGATGCTCGACGACCTCCCGAAGGCCTGCGACCGGGGCACGAAGAAGAACGCCCGCGGCATCCTGGAGACCTGGCGGGGCTACAAGCTCCATATCGACACCGCCGACTGCGGCGTGCCGCTCAGCGCCATACTCACCTCGGCCTCCGTCCACGACTCCCAGGCCGCTATTCCCCTGGCCACCATGACCGCAGGGCGGGTCGTGAACCTCTACGACCTCATGGACGCCGCCTATGACACGACAGAGATACACGCCGTCAGCAAACGCCTCGGCCATGTCCCGGTCATCGACACCAACCCCCGCCGCGACAGGGCCCTCAAGCAAGCCCTGAACCGCGAGGCCCGAGCCCAGCGTGCCGCCGGTTATCCCGATGCCCGAACCGTCCGATACCGCATCCGCACCGCCGTCGAGAGGACCAACGCCCGGCTCAAGGATGAGTTCGGCGCTCGCCATGTCCGCGTGCGCGGCCCTACAAAAGTCGCCTGCCATCTGATGTTCGCCCTGCTCGCACTGACCGCCAACCAGATCATCCGTCTCGCCGCCCCATAGCGCCGATCAACCCTGAACGCCGATCCCGCGCCGCGCTCCCGAACGGACACGGCGCAAAAGGCGCTCGACTCAAAACTCGCCGCACAACCCCGCCGGCACTATCCGGTCTTGCCGCTGACCAAAAAACGCCACTCGGCAGCCCAACCGATACCAAAATTGCGGCCGCTATCCCTCAGACCGGCAATTCTGCAAGAGGCTCATAATTTTTTTCTAAATATGGAGAATCGGGTGGAAATCAGCCCTGCCTACCCGGCGACGAGGCACGAAGTTCCGCCGCCGGCGGATCTATCCGACCGGGCCGAACGGGAGCGCCTCGGCGGCGACGCCGCGCGCGCCTTCATCAACATGATGACACGGTGGAAAATCCGCGATGCGGATGCGCGAGGGCTGCTGGGCGGCATGTCGAACGGCGCCTATTATGCCCTGAAGAAACGCCCCGACCGTATGGTCGACGAGGACAGGATCCGCCGGGTTTCCTACCTCGTCGGAATCTTCGGGGCGCTGAACGCGCTCTACGGCGAGACGCTCGCGGACCGGTGGATGACCCTGCCGAACAGGAACCGGATATTCGGCGGGCTGACACCGGTCGAGTATCTCCTACGCGGCGGCATGCCGGCTTTCGCGACGGTGCGGCGACTCCTGGATGCGCGTCGGGATGGGTATTGAGCGTTCCCCCGGTTTCCCGAATTCGCAGGCTCGACACGCACCGCCTGATCCCTTCCGCATATAGCGAGGGTTCGGACACCGCCTTCGCCGGAATCGCCGAGGACGACGAACACTTGTCTGCCATCGTCGAACTCGGCCTGCCTTTTGATCGTGTCCCGAGCCGTGGTGTAAGAGCCTGGCGGCCGTCGCGGTATCCGGCGGGTAGGGCCGGTAGGCTCAGGCTGCCACGGCGGGCAGCTTGACGGTTGCATTGTCGCTCACGGGAGCGATTGATTCCAGCGTCATGTATCTGGCCCTCTGGACGGCCCATTCGTCGTTCTGCTCGAGCAGGATGGCGCCGATCAGCCGTGTTATGGCGTCCTCGTTGGGGAAGATGCCGACGGTGTTGGTACGCCGCTTGATCTCGCCATGGAGTCGTTCGAGCGGGTTTGTCGAGTGCAGCTTGGGGCGATGCGCGGCCGGGAAGGTCATGTAGGCGAGAACGTCGTGCTCGGCCTCGTCCATGAGAGCGGCGAGCTTCGGCGCCTTGGCCCTGAGCTGGTCGGCGACCTGGCGCCACTGGGCGGAGGCGCTGTCTGCATCCTCCTGGGCGAAGGCGGTGGTGACGAAGGCGGACACGACGCGCCGGCCCTGCTTGCCGGCATGGGCGAGCAGGGTGCGCATGAAGTGGACGCGGCAGCGCTGCCATGTGGCGCCGAGGACGCGCGTTGCAGCCGCCTTCAGGCCCTTGTGGTCATCGGAGACGACCAGCTTGACGCCGCGCAGGCCGCGGCGGGCCAGGGAGCGCAGGAAGGAGGTCCAGAAGGTCTCGGCCTCGGACGCGCCGATCGCCATGCCGAGCACCTCGCGGCGGCCCTGGTCGTTGACCGCCACCGCGATCGTGACCGCGACCGAGACGACGCGCCCGGCCTCGCGCATCTTCACATAGGTCGCGTCCAGCCACAGATACGGCCAGTCGCCCTCCAGCGGGCGGTCGAGGAAGTCGCGGATCTTGCCGTCGATCTCACCGCACAGCCGCGACACCTGGCTCTTCGAGATGCCCGACATGCCCATGGCCTGCACCAGGTCGTCCACCGAGCGGGTCGACACGCCCTTGATGTAGGCCTCCTGGATCACCGCCGTCAGCGCCTTCTCCGCCATGCGACGCGGCTCCAGGAAGCCCGGGAAGTAGCTCCCCTTGCGCAGCTTCGGGATCTTCAGCTCCACCGTGCCCGCGCGCGTCTCCCAGACCCGGTCCCGGTAGCCGTTGCGATGGGTGAGCCGGTCCGGCGAACGCTCGCCGTGTGCGGCTCCCGCAAGGCCCTCCACCTCAAGCGCCATCAAACGCTCGGCCGTGAACCCGATCATCTCGCGAAGCAGATCGGCGTCCGAACTCTTCTCCAAAAGCGCCTGCAGGGTCATCATGTCCTTGGTGGTCATCGTGGTACTCCTCCGGTCGGATGGACTGTAGAAGCCCAACCCTAACCGGCACCGCGATGGCCATCCGCTATGGATAAGTGGCCCGCCGCCGCCAGACGCCACACGGTCGCGGCGGCGGGCCACTTACCCACAGCTACCGATGCTGGCTCCTGCTCCTACACCACGCTTGGGGGCACGACCCCGTGCGACGGACGAGCGCGTAGTGGCGGAGCACGACCGGTTGCCCGGAATCGGCATCGACGAGCTGGTCTTCGGGGTTCCTCACGCCCGGATCGTGAACGCGGCGTTCTGCCACGCCCACCCGCTTGGCAGCCGATTCAACGGGCCGGAGCGCGGCGCCTGGTATGCCGGTTTCGAGCCGGAGACCGCACAAGCCGAAATCGCCTGGCACAAGACGGTGGAGCTCCTGGAGGTCGGCTGGCTGGAGGAGAGCCTCCTATACGACGACTACCTCGCCGACTTCGGCGGCGCCTATCACGACATTCGGAAAGACGCGGCGTTCGGATCGTGCCTCGACCCCGGCAGCTATCTGGACTCGCAGGCGCTTGCCGAGACTCTCCTCGACCGGGGCTCGATCGGGATCGTCTATCCGAGCGTGCGGCGGGAGGGCGGCACCTGCCTCGCCTGTTTCCGTCCGGCTCTGGTCGGCAATGTGCGTCGTGGCGCGCGTTACCGATTCACATGGGAGGGCTCGCCCCGGCCGGAAATCGCGCTCGAAGATCGTTCCTGACCGGTAATCTTGGCCGCTTCGTCCCTTTCCAATCCGACCCCGATCGCTTTACCATTCCGGCTGAGGCGCATGCGATGCGCCGGGGAGGATGCGATGAAGACGATCGAGATAACGCCGGACGAGATGGAGAGCCGGATTTCGCGTTACGGCGCGCTGAAGCCGCTGCCGATCCAGCAGGACCCGGAGATACCGCAGGAGGCGGCCGACATCGTCTACGCGCGCAAGCTGCTCTCGGTCATCGGCCTCGGCGGCGACGTGGACACGCCGATCAACACCGGCGCGCCCATCGTGGACGCCGCCGGCATGACCATGACCATCGCCGTCTGTCCGCCGGGCCAGGGCCCCTCGCTCCACGCCCATCTCCAGACCTACGAGACCTTCACCGTGCTCAAGGGCCGTTTCGAGGTGACCTGGAACGACGACGGCGGCGGGCGGGTCGAGCTGGAGGCGTTCGACACCATCTCGGTGCCGCCCCGGGTCAACCGCGCGTTCCGCAATATCGGGGAGGAAGAGGGCGTCCTGCAGGTGCTGATCACCGGCGGCGTGCACGACATGACCGACATCGACCTCGCGCCGTCCAGCGCGGTCAAGCTCGACGCCATCAAGCCGGGCGTGAGGGAGAAGTTCGAGGCGAAGGGCCTGACCTTCACCGCAAGCAAGGAAGAGGCCGCCTAAGCCGCGCCGGGGGGCGCCGCCTCGGCGAAGAACAGCCAGCGCTCGATGACGACGCCGGCCGAGCCCGACAATGCCGCGGCGAAAGCGGCGAGCGCGGCAGGCCAGTGCGATGCCTCCGTCGCCGCCATGGTCAGCACCAGCGGCAGGACGAACAGGAGGACGAAGGCGTAGCGCCGGAGCTTGACCGCTTGCTCGCGGGGGATGGGATCGCCGGTTCCCGCGATCCCGGTTTCGAGCGTCGGGACGGCCCGGACGGCGTCGATGAATCGCCAGTACCGGCGCTTCAGGTAAAACGAGAGAAACAGCCCAACCACGACGATCAGAGAGCTGTCCGGGCTGGCGCGGCCGAACAGCATGAGCAGCGCATGAAGCCAGAGCGCGCCGGTGTAGAGCGCAAGCGCGAGAAGAAGCGGCACCACCCAGCGGTTGGACCACGCGTGCACCGTCTCAAGCGAGGCGTAGATCGTGGCGGTCGCGTGGACCGCGAAGCCTGCGAGGAGGGCAGCGGCGAGGCCGCAAACCCGCCAGATGCCGTCGACTTCCCCGTAGCCTACCCAGCCGATGGCGAACAGCCCTGCCGGGACGCAGGCTCCGGTCGCCAGAACGGCCGCGCGGGCGTGCCAACTCGACCGCCACCGGGAAAACGTGCGCAGGAAGCGTTCGGGGCGGTCGGGATCGCAGGCCGAGGCTACGAGACCGAAGCCCAGCGCGCCCAATGCGGTGCCCAGCGCCGCCAGCCCGAACCAGCGGTCGGAGGGGATCGTCTCCCCGCTCGCGAAGACGCCGAGCAGGGCCAGCAGGCCGCAGCCCATGCCCGAGGCGGCGGTGAACAGGATCGCCGGCCAAGGGGGGCGCACTAGTCCGACCCGACCCGGGAATGCCGCGTCGGCGCGGCCCGGCACCTCAGGCGAGGGCGGTCTTGAACAGCGCGAGCATCCGGCTCCAGGCACGCTCCGCCTGCGCCTCGTCGTAGACGGCGGAATCCGGCGGGCACCAGCCGTGCCGGGTCCCGGCGTAGACCTCGATTTCGGCGGGCAGCTTGGCGGCGTCGAAAGCCTGCCGCAGCGCGGTCTTGGCGTTCGGCTCCTTTTTGTCGTCGTTCTCCGCGATCGCGAACAGGTAGTGCGCGCGGATCTTGGGCACGAGCAGATGAGGACTGTCGGGCCGGTCGGTCACCAGCCTGCCGCCGTGGAACGAGGCGCCGGCGCCGATCCGGTCGGGGAACGCCGCCGCGGTCCGCATCGTCATCGAGCCGCCCATGCAGTAGCCCGTCGTGCCCATCTTGCGGTTCCCGGCGACCGATTTCTGGTCGTCGAGGAAGCCGACGAAGGCCTTGGCGTCCGTCACGGTGACCTTAGGGGTCAGCGAGCGCATGAGGGGGAAGACCTTCTTGCGCGTGGCCTCGTCGCGGAACGTGGCGCCTGCCGGCAGGATCGGCGCCTTCACCTTGCGGTAATAGGGGTTGACGACCAGCACCGAATACCCCGATTCGGCCAGCCGCCGCGCCATCTGTTCGAAGGCGGGTCTGAGACCGAGCGCGTCCGGCCAGATCAGCACGCCGGGATGGGCGCCGCCGGCGGGGTGAACGAAGTGGCAGTCCGCCGTGCCGTCGGGCGTCGCTATCTCGACGTTGCGGGCCGTGACATCGACGGCGGACGCGCTGCGCGGCAACAGCATCGCCACGCTCGTTCCGACCGACAGCGCCCCGAACCCGCGCCGGGTGAGGTTTCCGGATTCGCGCAGGAATTCCTCCTCGTCGCGGGCGGTCGTTTCGTCGCACATGTTTGCCTCCTGAGTCTCTCCGGTTTGGGTCGGAGCATAGCACCGTGGTAGTTTGCCGCGTCCATGATCTTCGCCCAAATCTCCGACATACACCTGCGGTCCGCGGGGGATCTCGCTCACGACGTGGCCGATACGGCGGGCGGCCTCGCGAGCGCCGTCGAACGCCTGGAAGCGCTCGATCCTCCGGTCGACGCGGTGTTCGTCACCGGCGACCTCGTGGACTTTCCGGACGCCGACTCCTATGCCCAGCTCCGGCGCCTGCTGGATCCCCTGCCGGGACCCGTCTACCTGATCCCCGGCAACCGCGACGACCGCGCGAATTTGCGCGCCGCTTTCGCCGCCGCGGGCTACTTCCCGGAGAACGGCTCGTTCCTCCACTACGCCGTCGAGGACTTTCCCGTGCGCTTCCTGGCACTCGATACGCTGAAGGAGGGCGCCAAGACCGGCGAGTTGTGCGTGGAACGCCTGGCGTGGCTGGAGGACCGGCTCGCCGAGGCTCCCGGGCGTCCGACCGCGATCCTGATGCACCATCCGCCCTTCAAGACCGGCGTGCCCTTCATGGACGGCCAGGAGTTCGAGGGCGCGGACGCCTTCGCCGAACTCGTCGGCAGATACGAGAACGTCGAGCGGGTATTGTGCGGGCATCTGCATCGGTCGATTCAGCGCCGATTCGCCGGCACGCTCGCCTGCGTGGCGCCGTCGACGGCGTTCCACATGCCGCTCGACCTGCGTCCCCGCGCCGACCTGAACCTTGTGCTCGAGCCCGCCGCGGGTTTTCTGCACGTCTGGAGCCCCGGCGTCGGCATGGTGACGCACACCTTGCCCCTGGTCGAGCATCCGGGGCCCTACCCGTTTCGCCGCCGCCCGGCGCCGGCCCGGCCTTGACAACCCATGCTGACCGGAGATGGTAGCCCTGCCGGGGATCGGGCGTTACCGCCGCTCCCGGCGTTGACCGCAACAGGGTGACATCGGGGGCAATCGCGTGTTGACCAGCAATCCCTTCGCCGCGCTCTCGGCGTGCGTATCCCCCACCCTCATGCAGACCTATGTCGTCGTGATGATCGTGCTGGTCGTGGCCGGCACTTTGTTCGACGTCTGGCACAAGGGGAGCGGCACCTATTTCTTCGCCGCATGGCGGAAATCCAGGGACAAGGGCGCGCGGCAGGTCGGCGGCGGGAAAATGACCGGGATCGCGGTCCAGACCGCGTTGTCGGAAGGACTGACGTCGGCGGAATTCGGTCCCGGGCGCCGCCGGATCGCCCATCTGCTGACGATGTACGGATTCCTGGCCTACATCGTCACCACCGTCGTCATGGTGTTCTGGTACCCGACGCCGGCAGCCGCGACCCCCGCGATCCTGCCCCTGTTGTGGGTCATAGGCGCCTTGCTGGTCTGCGTCGGCGGCTACTGGTTCTGGTTCTTCATCCGGGTCGACGTGTCGGCCGAGGGCCATACGCCGTTCCGGGTCATTCGCGCCGACCTCTTCATCCTGTCGCTTCTCACCAGCACGACGCTGGCGCTGGTCTGGGCGGGGCTGCAGGCGGTGGAGAGCTCGTGGACGACCGTGTTCCTGGGGCTCTACGTCATCGCGACGACGGTGCTGTTCGGATCCGTCCCGTGGTCCAAGTTTTCGCACATGTTCTTCAAGCCGGCCGCTGCGTTCGAGAAACGGGTGTCCGAGGCGACGGGTTCGCGGAGCAATCTGCCGGCCCCCGCCGACAAGCCCGAGACGTTCGGCACCGCCCGCGAACGGCCCAGCCACTACTGATCGGCCCGCCGTCGGTCTTCGACAGAGGAGTCAACCGAACCCCATGCCGACATTCGTCTACATGACCCGGTGCGACGGCTGCGGATACTGCGTCGATATCTGCCCGTCCGACATCATGCACATCGATACCACCTACCGGCGGGCCTACAACATCGAGCCCAACATGTGCTGGGAGTGCTATTCCTGCGTGAAGGCGTGTCCGCAGAATGCGATCGACGCCCGCGGCTATGCTGACTTCGCGCCCCTGGGTCACAGCGTCCGGGCGCTGCGGGAGGAGGCGAAGGGCACCATTTCCTGGAAGATCAAGTTCCGGAACGGCGAGGAAAAGGACTTCGTTTCCCCGATCCGCACCACGCCCTGGGGGTCGATCAAGGCGCCGGCCGACTACGAGGCGCCCAGCGCGGAAGCGATGAAGTCCCAGGAGCTCGCGCACGAGCCGGACGCGCTCAATATCGAGGCGCTGCCCGGTCTGACGCCGGACCGGTTCAAGCAGGGAGTCGTCTAGTGAGCTTGTTCTCCCGCCGGAAAACGGTCTTCGTGGATGCGGACGTTCTGGTCGTCGGCGGCGGCATGGCCGGCTGCGGGGCGACCTACGAAGCCGGCTACTGGGGGCGCGACCTGAAGGTGGTCTGCGTCGAGAAGGCCAACATCGAGCGCAGCGGCGCGGTGGCGCAGGGCCTCTACGCGATCAACTGCTACATGGGCATGCAGTGGGACGAGAACCAGCCCGAGGACCATGTCCGCTACTGCCGCAACGACCTGATGGGCCTGGTGCGGGAGGATCTCGGCTACGACATCGCCCGCCACGTCGATTCGACGGTCCACAAGTTCGAGGAGTGGGGCCTTCCGATCATGAAGGACCCCGAGACCGGGCGCTACCAGCGCGAAGGCAAGTGGCAGATCATGATCCACGGCGAGAGCTACAAGCCGATCGTCGCGGAAGCCGCCCGCAAGGCCGCCACCGAGGTCTACAACCGGGTCATGGTGACCCACCTGCTGACCGACGCGACGAACCCCAACCGCGTCGCCGGCGCGGTCGGGTTCAACGTCCGCAACGGAGACTTCCACGTCTTTCGCGCCAAGGCGGTGATCGTCGCCGCCGGCGGCGCGTCGCATATCTTCAAGCCGCGCGCCGTGGGCGAGGGGATGGGGCGGACCTGGTACGCGCCCTGGAGCAGCGCGTCGGCGTACGCGCTGCCGATCCTCGTCGGCGCCAAGATGACCCAGATGGAGAACCGGGTCGTGCTGACCCGCTTCAAGGACGGCTACGGCCCGGTCGGCGCCTATTTCCTCCACCTCAAGACGTACACCGAGAACGCCTACGGGGAGGAATACGAGTCGAAGTGGTACGACCACACCAAGGAGCTGGTAGGCGACTATGTCGACCGGCATCCGGTGCCGACCTGTCTGCGCAACCACGCCCTCCTGGAAGAGGTGAAGGCCGGCCGGGGCCCGATCCGCATGGTGACCAAGGAGGCTTTCGCCGACCCTCACAAGGAACAGGTCGGCTGGGAGAACTTCCTCGGCATGACGATCGGACAGGCGGTGGTCTGGGCGTCTCAGAACATCGATCCCAAGCACACCAACCCGGAACTGACCACGTCCGAGCCCTACGTCATGGGCTCGCACGCCACCTGCTCGGGCGCCTGGGCGAGCGGGCCGGAGGACTGCGCGCCGTCGGACTATCAGTGGGGGTACAACCGGATGATGACCGTCGAGGGCCTGTTCGGCGCCGGCGACACCATCGGCGGCTCCGCCCACAAGTTCTCGTCGGGCTCCTTCACGGAGGGCCGGATCGCCGGCAAGGCGGCGGTCAACTACGTCAACGACCTCAAGTCCGACCGGCCCCAGGTCAGCGAGCAGGAATACGAGGATCTCAAGAAGACGATCTTCCAGCCCCTGGAAACCTATCGCATAGGCCGCAACGAGATCGTCGAGGGGACGGTCTCGCCGAGCTACATCCTGCCGATTCACGGGCTCCAGCGTCTCGAAAAGATCATGGACGAGTATGTCGGCGGCATCGGTTCCCATTACACGACGAACGAACCCATGCTCACGCGCGGGCTGGAGCTGCTCGGCATGCTGAAGGAAGACCTCGACTGTCTCGGGGCGGAAGACCTTCACCAGCTTCAGCGGGCGTGGGAGCTTCACCACCGGGTCCTTGCCTCGGAGGCGGTGACCCATCACACCATGTTCAGGACGGAGACGCGGTGGCCGGGATACTATTATCGGGCCGACCACCCGAGGCTGGACGACACCGACTGGCATTGCTTCACCCTGTCCCGCTTCGATCGGGAGACCGGCGAATGGGCCATGGAGAAGGCCCCCGTGTACCACATCGTCGACTAGGACGTGTCCGTTCCAGCCGGAGCTGCCGTTGCGGCTCGCCCTTCGATACGCCGCTTCGCGGCTACTCAGGGTGAGGGTGGACGTGGCAAGCAGGGCCCTCATCCCGAGTAGGCGCGCAAGCGCCGTATCGAGGGACGATCCATGTCGACGCTGATCGCTCCGCACGGCAACGCCGGCCTGAAGCCCCTGCTTCTGCCCGACGAGGAACGGGCAGAGGGTCTGAAGAGGGCCCGCGGATTGAAGAAACTGTCTTTGTCGAGCCGCGAGGTCTCCGACCTCTTCATGCTCGCCATGGGGGCGTATTCCCCGCTCGACGGTTTCATGGGCCGGGCCGACTGGCGCGGCGCGTGCCTCGACATGCGCCTGGAGAACGGGCTGTTCTGGCCGCTCCCGATCACCCTCTCCTGCGGCGACGACTTCGCCGCCGCCGTCGGCGACGACGTGGCGTTGACCGACGCGGACGGCGGGATTTTGGGCATCCTCGCGGTCGCCGAGAAATACGCCATCGACAGGAATCTCGAATGCCGCGAGGTCTACCGCACGACCGACGAGGCCCATCCGGGCGTCGCCAAGGTCATGGCGCAGGGGCCGGTAAACCTTGCGGGTCCGGTCTCGGTCCTCTCGGAGGGCCATTTTCCCGAGACCTATCGGGGGCTCTACCTTCGCCCCGCCGAGACGCGGGCGCTGTTCGCGGAAAAAGGCTGGTCGACGGTGGCCGCCTTCCAGACCCGCAACCCGATGCACCGCAGCCACGAATTTCTCGCCAGGGTCGCCATCGAGGTGTGCGACGGGGTGCTGATTCACCAGGTGCTCGGGGCGTTGAAGGAAGGCGACATCCCGGCCGACGTGCGGGTTCGCACCATCGACTGGCTGGTCGCCAACCACTTCCCGGAAGGCCGGGCGATCCAGGCCGGCTATCCCATCGAGATGCGCTACGCCGGCCCCCGGGAGGCGCTGCTGCACGCGCTGTTCCGCCAGAATTTCGGGTGTTCGCACCTGGTGGTGGGGCGCGACCATGCCGGGGTCGGCAACTATTACGGGCCGTACGACGCGCACCGTATCTTCGACGAGATCGGCGACGACAGTCTCGCGATCCGCCCCCTGAAGATCGACGACACGTTCTATTGCTTCGACTGCCGGGGCATGGCGACGGGCAATTCGTGCTTCGCCGCCGCCCCCGGAGAGGCGCTGCCCGGCGAGGAGGAGCGCTATCGGGGCGTGGCGGCGGTTGCGACAGGCGCCGTCGCGGGCCGCGACTGTCCCAACGGCGATGCAAGAAAGCTCCGCATTTCCGGCACGCGCCTCCGCGAGATGTTCGCCAACCGCGAGACGATCCCGCCCGAATACAGCCGCGACGGCGTGGTCGCCATCCTTCAGGCGCATTACGACGGCGCCGCGGACTAGGGCTCAAGCCCGGCGGCGGATGTTGTAGACTTTCCCCCGGCCGGCACGGAGCGGGAGGGGAGGGCGCATGACGCCGAAGGTCGACGGATTCTTCGATCCAGCCACCAATTCGATTTCCTATCTCGTCTCCGATCCCGATATCCGGCGCGCTGCGGTCATCGATCCGGTGCTCGATTTCGACCCCGCGTCGGGGCGCACCGGCACCGGGTGCGCCGACGCGCTGATTGCCGCCGTCGAGCGGGACGGGCTTGCCGTCGACTGGATCCTGGAAACCCACGTGCACGCCGATCACATCACGGCCGCGCCCTACGTCCAGGAGCGCCTCGGCGGCAGGACCGGGATCGGCGCGGGCGTATTGGAGGTACAGAGGACCTTCGGCGCGTTGTTCAACATCGGGGACGAGTTGGCGGGCGAAAGCACGCATTTCGACCGGCTCTTCGATGACGGGGATACGGTCCCTGTCGGCGGCATCGGCGGCCGCGTGATGTTCACCCCCGGCCACACGCCCGCCTGCGCCTGCTATGTGTTCGGCGACGCGGCCTTTGTCGGCGACACGATGTTCATGCCGGATTCGGGCACCGCGCGGGCCGATTTCCCGGGTGGCTCCGCGGAGACGCTCTACGATTCGCTGTGCCGGATCCTGTCCCTCCCGGCGGAGACCCGCCTGTTCATGTGCCACGACTACGGCGTCGGCGGGACGCGGGACTTTGCCTGGGAGACGACCGTCGCCGAACAGCGCCGCAGCAACATCCACTGCCGCGACGGCGTGAGCCGGGAGAGCTATGTCGCCGCGCGCACCGCCCGCGACGCGGAGCTCTCGCTGCCGCGGCTGATCGTGCCGGCGGTCCAGGTCAACATCCGGGGCGGGCGCATGCCGCCGCCGGAAAGCAACGGGACCTCCTATCTCAAGGTTCCCGTCGATACGCTCTGAACGCGTTCGGCTTCACGAGGGAAGGGGACAGAGATGACGACGCTGCTGTTCCATCATGACAGCTCGGCAAGGCACGACACCGGCCAAGGCCATCCCGAGCGCCCCGACCGGATTCGCGCGGTGATGGAGGCGCTGTCCGCCGAAGCCTTTTCCGGGCTCGACCGCCGCGAGGCGCCCGAGGCGGAACCGGACCAGCTGGCGCGCGCCCACTCGGCCAGGTTCGTCGAGGCGCTGCTGAACGCGGTACCGGCGGAGGGCCGCGTCAGGGTCGATCCCGACACCGTGATGTCCGCGGAATCGGGCGAGGCGTCCCTGCGTGCGGCGGGCGCGATGGTGGCCGCGGTCGAGGCGGTGATGGCGGGCGATGCGGACAATGCGTTCTGCGCCGTCCGCCCGCCCGGACACCACGCCGAGGCCGAGCGCAGCATGGGTTTCTGCCTGTTCAACAACGTCGCGGTGGGCGCTCTCCACGCCCGGGAGGAGCTCGGCGCGGACCGGGTCGCGGTGGTCGATTTCGACGTGCACCACGGCAACGGAACGCAGGCGATGTTCGAGGCAGACCCGTCGCTCTTTTTCGCCTCCACGCATGAGTTTCCGCTCTACCCCGGAACCGGCCGTGCCGAGGAGACCGGCTGCGGCAACGTCGTCAACGTGCCGCTGCGGCCGGGATCGGGTTCGGCGGAGTTCCGCGCCGGCATGGAGCGCAGCGTATTGCCGGCGCTAAGGGAGTTCGCCCCGGACCTGATCCTGGTCTCCGCCGGGTTCGATGCCCACGAACGCGACCCTCTGGCGACGCTTCGCCTGGTCGAGGACGACTATGCCTGGGTGACGGAAAAGCTATACGGAATCGCGGACGAGGTATGCGGCGGCCGTATCGTGGCGACGCTGGAGGGCGGCTACGATCTCGATGCCCTCTCGGCGAGCGTCGCTGCCCATGTCTCTGTTCTGATGACAGCCTGATCTCATAAGTTTTTGTTAGATATAGAGAAAGAAAGTCCCGTCTTGTCCGGCGACTCGCGCCGGGTTAGGCTTTGCGATCAAGCACAAACGATATAGCGGACCGACGAAGATTGACCGACGACATATCCGGCCTCTCGTTCGAAGACGCCCTGGAGCAGCTTGAAGCGATCGTTCGCACGCTCGAAAGCGGCGAGGCGAAGCTTGACGATGCCATCGGCGCATACGAGCGGGGCATCGCCCTGAAGACGCATTGCGAGAAAAAGCTGGGAGAGGCGAAGGCGCGGATCGAGAAGATCGCCTTCGAGGGATCGGAACCTGCCAGCCTGGAGCCCGCCGACCTTGGCTGAAGTCCTGATCGATACCGACCTCGCCGGCGCGATGGCGGATACCGCCGCCGCGGTGGAGGCCGTGCTGCGGCACGAGCTCCCCGAGCCGGAAGGGCCAGCGGCGCGGCTCTACGAGGCGATGCGTTACGGCGTGCTCGGCGGCGGCAAGCGGCTTCGGGCGTTTCTGGTGAGAACCGGCACCGGGCTTGTCCGCGCCGAGGACGCCGGCGCGCTGCGCGTCGCGGCGGCGGTCGAGATGATCCACGCCTATTCCCTGCTCCATGACGACCTGCCGGCGATGGACGACGACGACATGCGGCGCGGCAAGCCGTCCTGCCACATCGCTTTCGACGAGGCGACGGCGATCCTCGCCGGGGACGCTCTGCTCACAGGCGCCTTCGAGGTTCTCGCCGACGAAGCCACGCACCCCTCCGCCGCCACGAGGACGGAGCTCGCGCGCTCGCTCGCCGAAGCGTCCGGCGCTCGCGGCATGGTGGGCGGCCAGATGATCGACCTCGCGGCGCAGCACGGGGCGGCCGACTTCGACCTGATCGCCTTGCTGGAGCGGATGAAGACCGGCGCGCTCATCGCCTTCAGCTGCGAGGCGGGCGCGATCCTCGGCGAGTGTTCCGAATCGGTGAGGGATATATTCCGGTCATACGGTTACGATGTCGGGCTGGCGTTCCAGATCGTCGACGATCTGCTCGACGTGACCGGAGACGAGGCGGCGCTCGGCAAGAAGGTCGGAAAGGACGCGGCGGCGGGCAAGGCGACGTTCGTGGCCGCCCTGGGTGTCGAAAGGGCGAGAGACGAAGCACGCAAGCTGATCGACCGGGCGATAGCCCGCCTCGACGGCTTCGGCGCCGAGGCGGAGCCGTTGCGCGCCTTCGGGACGTTTGTGCTGGAACGCAGGAACTGAGCGGCGAGGGACTGACGATGGCTGTCGATACCCCCCATCTGGACAGGGTCGCGTGGCCGCGCGACCTCCGGGACATGTCCGCCCGGGAATTGCGGGCGGTGGCCGACGAGTTGCGGGCGGAGATGGTCGATGCCGTTTCCACCACCGGCGGACATCTTGGCGCCGGGCTCGGCGTGATCGAGCTCACGGTCGCGATCCATCACCTGTTCGACACGCCGGAGGACATCCTGATCTGGGATGTCGGGCACCAGTGCTACCCGCACAAGATCCTCACCGGCCGGCGCGACCGCATCCGCACGATAAGGCAAGGCGGCGGGCTGTCCGGTTTCACCAAGCGGTCGGAGAGCGAGTACGACCCGTTCGGCGCGGCGCATGCCTCGACGTCGGTGTCGGCCGGGCTCGGCTTCGCCGTGGGCCGCGATCTCCAGGGCAGGAACAACCGGGTCGTGGCGGTGATCGGCGACGGCGCGCTGACCGGCGGGATGTCCTATGAAGGGCTCAATCACGCCGGCTCGCTGGACAGCCGGCTGATCGTGATCCTCAACGACAACGACATGTCGATCGCGCCGCCGGTGGGCGCGATGAGCGGGTACCTGTCGCGGCTGATCTCGTCCAAGAGCTATCGCGGCCTGCGCGACGTGGCCCACCATATCGCCGAGAGGTTCCCGCGCGCCGTCGAGCAGGGCGTGAAACGCGCGGAGGAATATGCCCGCGGGCTGGTGACCGGCGGGACGCTGTTCGAGGAGCTCGGCTTCTTCTATGTCGGCCCCGTGGACGGGCACAATCTCGACCATCTGCTGCCGGTCCTGCGCAACGTCCGCGACGACCGGGCCGAAGGTCCCATCCTGGTCCATGTCGTCACGGTGAAGGGCAAGGGTTATGCCCCGGCCGAGGAATCGGCCGACAGGTATCACGGCGTTTCGAAGTTCGAGGTGGTAACCGGCGTCCAGGACAAGCCCAAGACCAACGTCCCGTCCTTCACCAAGGTGTTCGCCAACAGCCTGATCGCCGAGGCGGAGAAGGACGACAAGATCGTCGCCATCACCGCCGCGATGCCGTCCGGCACCGGCGTCGACGCGTTCGAGAAGGCGTTTCCGCATCGCGCGTTCGACGTCGGACTGGCCGAACAGCACGCCGTGACCTTCGCCGCGGGGCTTGCCGCCGACGGCATGAAACCCTTTGCCGCGATCTATTCCACCTTTCTCCAGCGCGCCTTCGACCAGATCGTCCACGACGTGGCGATCCAGAGCCTGCCGGTCAGGTTCGCGATGGACCGCGCCGGGCTCGTCGGCGCCGACGGCCAGACCCACGCCGGTGCGTTCGATATCGCCTATCTCGGCTGCCTTCCCGGCATGGTGCTCATGGCCGCGGCGGACGAGGCGGAGCTCGTGCACATGGTCAGGACGGCGGTTGCGATCGACGACCGGCCGTCCGGGCTTCGCTATCCGCGCGGCGAAGGGTTCGGCGTCGACATGCCCGAACAGGCGGAGGTGCTGCCGATCGGCAAGGGCCGGGTCATGCGCGAGGGTTCGACCGTCGCGATCCTCTCCTACGGCGCCCGGTTGTACGAGGCGCTGAAGGCGGCCGACGAGCTCGCGTCGAAGGGCATTTCCGCCACGGTGGCCGACGCGCGGTTCGCCAAGCCGCTGGACGAAGAGCTGATCCTGCGTCTCGCGCGCGAGCACGAGGTCCTCATCACCATCGAGGAAGGCTCTATCGGCGGCTTCGCCTCGCAGGTGCTGCACATGCTGGCGCTCAAGCAGGTGCTGGACGGCGGGCTCAAGATCCGCCCGATGGTGCTGCCCGACCTGTTCCTCGACCATGACAAACTGCCGCTCCAGTACGATGCGGCGGGACTGAACGCGCGGCACATCGTGGCCACGGCTCTGGAGGCGCTGGGACGTGGCGAGACCGTCGCGGCGGAAGCCGGGCGCGCCTGACAAGAGCCGACTCGACGCGCTCGTCGAGGCGCGCGGCCTGGCGGCGAGCCGGACGGAGGCCCAGGCGCTGATCCGGGCAGGTCGGATCTGGTCCGGCGACAAGCGGCTCGACAAGCCCGGCCATTCCGTTCGATCCGACCTGGAGCTTGAGCTGCGCGGGTCGGAGCGCCGTTGGGCGTCGCGGGGCGGTTTCAAGCTGGACCACGCGCTGAGCCATTTCGGTATCGACGTGACCGGAGCGACCGCGCTCGACATCGGCGCCTCGACCGGCGGTTTCACCGATGTCCTGCTGACGCGCGGCGCCGCCAGGGTCTATGCAGTCGATGTCGGGCGCGGACAGCTCCTGTGGCGGCTCAGCCAGGACCCCCGGGTGATCGTCCTCGACCGGTTGAACGCGCGCTACATCGCCACGGAGCACGTACCCGAACCGGTCGATATCGTCACCTGCGACGCGAGTTTCATCGGACTTGAGACCGTTTTGCCGGCGCCGCTCTCCTTGACCGGACCGGGTGCGCGGCTGATCGCGCTGATAAAGCCGCAGTTCGAGGTCGGACGGAACGAGGTTGGGAAGGGGGGAATCGTGCGGGACGAGGCGGCACGGTCCGCCGCCTGCGAACGCATCTCCGACTGGCTGGCCCGGCGGGACGGATGGCGCGTGCTCGGCCTCGTCGAAAGCCCCATCGAGGGCGCGGGCGGCAACCGCGAATACCTGATCGCCGGAGAGCGGGGATAGCGCGTATCCCATGGCGTCCCACGATACGCGCCGGATCAAGTCCGAGGAGACAACATCTCACACTTGTGACGATCTCGGTCTGCCCGGGGAATGCGGCTATTGGCCTCCAGATGCGGTTTGGCTTGACTGGAGTCAGAGAATTGCCACGCATTGAACGGGGAGCTATAGATCGTCTCCGGTTCGCACATCGTCTGCAGCGATCCATACCAATGAGGTCAGGGACCCCGGATTCCGGGGTCCCTGGCATACCGGAATCGTTCGGGATACTCGGGTACGGCTGAGTGTCGTGGGTGTCCCGGAGGCTTCCGCACGGCTGATTCCTCATAGCTGTTCACACGTGGTGCCGTCCGTACCGTGACGGCGCTGGTAGCCTCGTGCTCGAAGGGCGTCCGGAGTTCGTGCGGCCCGTGAGACCGAGGCTTCGAGTTGGCTCGATGCCCGGGAGCGTTGCCATGACTTCAGAGACGCTCTGGGAGATCCCCGAGCCGATTTCCGTGTGCGAGGTCCGCCTCCACGACGGGTCGGTCACCACCGTGCGTCGCCACGGAAACCCATCCGGCCTCCGGCTCGTCCTGAGCCACGGCAACGGGCTTGCGATCGATCTCTACTACCCCTTCTGGTCACTGCTCGTCGACGATTTCGACCTGCTGGTCTACGACATCCGAAACCACGGTTGGAATGCCGTCGGCGTTCAGCGGAACCACAATATTCCGATCCTGATGCACGATCACGATCTCGTCCTCGAAGCCGTTTTCGATCGATACGGGGATAAGACCACCGTCGGCGTGTTCCACTCCATATCCGCCCTGATTTCGCTTCTGTCCTTTTCCAGGCGCTTCTCGGCGCAAGTTCTTTTCGATCCTCCCCTTTGCAAGCCGACCGCGAACGAAGCGGAGTTCGATGCGGCCGTCGAGCGGCAGGCGGGACTGGTCCGGCGGCGGGGACACCGGTTCGAGACGGAAGAGGAGTATGCCGATTTCCTGGCTTACATGCGGGGGTTCAGGCGCGTCGTGCCCGGGGTGCGCGATCTCATGGCCCGCACCACGCTTCGCCGGTCCCCGGACGGGGACGGTTTCGATCTCCGGTGCCCTCGCGAGTACGAGGCGCAGATTGTGGATTATGTCCGGAGCTTCTCGCCGCTTTTCGATCTGGAGGAGCTTTCCTGCCCGACGAAGGTCATCGGGGCCGATCCCACGCTGCCCAGCACCTACCTGCCGGCGTTCGACCTGAGCAAGATGCTGACCGTGGACTACGATTGGAGCTTATATCGATTACTTGACAGGAGCGGGGCTGACAGGCGTTCCGGGCAGCGCCGGGGCGCATTCGGGTCCCGGCGGGCCGTTCCTCCCCGTCATGGTCGGCGAAGGCCGACCATCCACGAGTTTTTGCGGCGCCGGAAACGAAAAACAAATCGTGGATGGTCGGCCTTCGCCGACCATGACGGGGGGAGTCTGGGCGGTTTCCATGCCCGCCGCGACGCGACGGCGTCCCCGGCCCCGATCCGCGCCCGACAGCCGGCCGTCAAGTAATCGATATAGTAAGCGTCTGGCGTGACCGCCCTTGTGGCGAGACGGCTTGGAGCCGCAGTCTGTGGTGAGGTTCCAGAGGTCGATAGTGTCCATTATCGGCTAATGGACACTATCTTAGGGGGCTGCGGTGCCACGTCGGGTACGCCGGTTCTGGTCGGACGACGAGAAGCGCCGGATCGTGGCGCAGAGCTACGCTCCCGGTGTCTCGGTGTCGGTTGTGGCGCGCCGCTATGACGTCAACGCCAACCTGATCTTCACCTGGCGGCGCGATCCCCGTTACAGGCCGGCGGCCGATGCCGGGGAGGCGCCGTCCTTCCTGCCGGTGGAGGTGGTGCCCGATGCGCCGCCGTTGGAGCCGGCCGCGGCATCGGACGGTCGGATCGAGATCGCGTTGTCGAACGGCCACCGGGTGAGCGCGTTCGGGTCGTTCGACGCGGACGCGCTGTGCCGGGTGGTGCGGGCGCTTGGCGGATGATCCCGGTTCCCTCCTCGACCCGGGTATGGCTGGCCTGCGGCGTGACCGACATGCGCAAGGGGTTCCCCGGTCTCGCGGCGCAGGCGGAGCGGGTATTGAAGGCGGATCCGCATTGCGGCCATCTCTTCATCTACCGCGGCCGCCGGGGCGACCTGATCAAGATGATCTGGTGGGACGGCCAGGGTGCGTGCCTGTTCTCGAAGCGTCTGGAGCGCGGCCGCTTCGTGTGGCCGTCGGCATCGGAAGGGAAGGTGTCGGTGACGCCGGCGCAGCTGTCGATGCTGCTTGAGGGGATCGACTGGCGGGCGCCGGTTCGCACCTGGAGACCGCTGGCCGCGGGCTGATTCACCGTTTATAAACAATGGGTTGACTGTCATTCGGGCTTCCCTTTGTCGGCCCCTTCGGGTAGGATGCGGCCATGCTCGAAGCGGCCCATTCCCTGCCCGACGACATCGCCGCGTTGAAGGCGATGGTGCTGGCCTCGCGGGCCGAACTGGCGGCACGGGACGCCGAGCTGCGCAACCGCGATCTGTTGATCGAGAAGCTCAGGCACCAGCTTGCGGGTCTGCGGCGGCAGCGCTTCGGCGTCACCTCGGAGGCCCTCGACCAGCTTGAGCTCGGGCTGGAGGACGAGGAGATCGCGCGGGCGGCCGAGGCGCCGACCGAGCCGACGCCCGCCACGAAGAAGCAGCCGAAGCGCCGTCCCCTGCCGGACCACCTGCCGCGCGAGGAGACGGTTCTCGCGCCGGGCGAGCGCTGCGCGGACTGCGGCGGCCGTCTCAAGCGGCTCGGCGAGGATGTGACGGAGGAGCTGGAGTACATCCCCGGCCGCTTCGTGGTGAAGCGCATCGTCCGTCCGCGCCTGGCCTGCGGCGGCTGCGAGAAGTTCCACCAGGCGCCGCTGCCGCCGCGACCGATCGAGCGCGGCCGACCGGGCCCCGGCCTTCTGGCGCATGTGCTGGTCTCGAAGTATTGCGATCACCTGCCGCTCTACCGCCAGTCCCGCATCTTCGCCCGCGACGGCGTCGAGCTCGACCGCTCGACGCTCGCCGGCTGGGTCGGCAAGGCGACGGCGCTGCTGGAGCCCCTGGCCGATGCGATCGGGCGCCATGTGCTGGAAGGACAAGCCCTGTTCGCCGACGACACCCCGGTCAAGCTGCTGGCGCCGGGAACCGGCAAAACGGCGACCGGCCGGGCCTGGACCTACGTGCGGGACGAGCGGCCCTGGGCTGGCGAGGCGCCGCCGGCGGCCTGGTACCGCTTCTCGGCCGACCGCAAGGCGGCGCATCCGAAGGCGCATCTTGAAGGCTTCGCCGGCTGGATGCACTCGGACGGCTATGCCGGGTTCGGTGCGCTGGCGCGCGCCGGGCCGGTCCGCGAGGTGGCCTGTCTGGCGCATGTGCGACGCAAGTTCTTCGACGTCCATGCCGCCCAGGGCTCGGCGATCGCCGCCGAGGCGCTGGAACGGATCGCCGCCCTCTACGCTATCGAGAAGGAGGCCCGCGGGCAGCCGCCCGAGAACCGCGCGGCCATCCGCCAGGCCAAGGCCGCGCCGTGCCTCGACGAGCTGGAGCGGTGGCTGCAATCGCAGCTGCCCAGAATCTCCGCCAAGACCCCGCTGGCAGCGGCGATCCGTCATGCCCTGACCCGGATGAAGCGCCTTCGACCCTATCTCGAGCACGGCTTCCTCGAGATCGACAACAACCCCGCCGAACGCGCAATGAGGCCGATCGCGCTCGGCCGCAAGAACTATCTCTTCATGGGCTCGGCCAGCGGCGGCAGGGCCGCCGCCATCGCCTACACCCTGATCGAGACCGCCAGGCTCAACGATGTCGATCCGCAGGCCTGGCTTGCTCAGGTCCTCGAACGCATCCCCGACTACAGGATCAACCGCATCGACGATCTGCTGCCGTGGAACACCGCGCCCGCAGAAGATCGGGAAGCCGCCGACTGACCACGCAGGGGCGGTCACGCCGGACGCTTACTCGATATAAGCCCCCTACGATTTCCTGCCCGAGTCGACCCACTTTCTCCAACTCGAGCAGCCGGCAAGGTGCGCCGCGCTGCTGCGGGAATTTCTCGACAGCAACCGGATCGCGTAAGGCGGCACCCGAGCGCGGATGGCTCTACCCGTCTGCGCACGCGGTTGCCGGACAGGCGGGCGGCTACGTCTTCGGCGACTCGACCCAATGGCTCCGGCGCTCGAACGGATAGCCCGGCACCGGGATACGGCGCCGCGTCTCTCCCGCGAAGAGCCCGGCAAACGCGATCGGGAGCCCCGCCTCGTAGGCTCGGGCCACCGCCTGCACGAACCCGGCATCGCCGTCCGGGGCGGAGCCGTCGGTCGTCCCCGGACCCGTCAGAATGACCGGCCCGCCGGCGCCGTCCCCGGCCTCCTCGGCGCCGCCCGCGGCATCGGGCCAGTGGAAGGCGATCGTCGGGCCGACCGACCCGCGAGGACCGATCTCCACAACCACCCCCACTCCCCGTTCCGCCAGCGTGTCGATGCATTGCCCGTGCGCGGCCGGCTCGCGCAGGTGTCGAAGTCCGAACGCCGTTTCAAGCATCTCTTCGGACCCCGCCACCCGGCCCGTGACGCCGCTCACCAGCGCAACGGTCGGTGGCCTGGGCACAATTCCCGCGAGCGCCGCATCGATATCGTCTGCCGTGGTGGCCGTTTTCGCCGCCTCCCACGCTACGGCCAGACGGAGCCCTTCTTCGAGGCCCAGTACCTCGGCCGCATGTGCCGCCGCCAGCTCGCCCACGCCGAACCCGGCAACTACGGTCGGCCGGACTCCCACGCTCGACCACAGCGCGGTGAGCGCACACTGGAGCGCATAGAGCGCCGGGTCGTCGAGCGTTCGCTCCGGTCCGGATTCGCTTGACAACCGGTCGAGCAGAGACGCGCCCCCTTCCGCGCGAAGGACCGCGTCGCAACGGTCGAAGAGCGCCCTCGCCACCGGCTCGCTACGATAGAGCGCCTCTGCCGCGGCGGCTGCATCGTCGCCGTCGTCGGCGTACACGAACGCCGTCCTCGCCGGCTCGCAACCGCCAGGCCCGTTCGACCTGTCGGCGACCGCGCTCAAGCCCGCCTGGAGCGACGTTGCATCGTGAAAGACGACGCCGGCGCGGTGAGCGAAGTGGCTGCGACCCATGCCGGCCGTCCACGCCATGTCGGCGAGCGAGCGATCGATCGCGGACCCGTTCTTCACCGCCGCCCCGTTGCGCTCGTCGAGCCAGGAGAGATACCGCCCGGCGAGCGTTCGCAGGGCGCCGTCCGACTTGCCCGAAAGCGGCAGGAGCCGAACCGCGCGCGGGCGGTGCGCTTCCGGTACCGGCGCGTGGTCCGGGCCGGGATCGGGGAGAGCAATCGCGACCGTGCCCGGAGCCCCCTCGGGGAATGCCGCATCGGCGGATCGATCGCCTCCGTTCGCCGCCGCATATCCTTCCACCACGAGATGCGCGTTCGCGCCGGAGATCCCGAAAGCGCTCACCGCCGCGCGGGGCGGCCGGCCGCCGTCGACCGGCCAGTCCGTCGGTTCCGACGTCACCCGAACCGGAAGCCGGTTCCAGTCCAGGTGCGGATTCGGGGCGTCGAAATTGAGGTGCTTCGGAATCACGCCGTGGCGCATCGCGAGCACGACCTTGATGATCCCCGCGACGCCCGCCGCCGCCTCGAGATGACCGATATTCGTCTTGACCGTTCCCATCAGCAGCGGGCGGGCGGGGCTTCGCCCCTCGCCGTAGACCGCTGCCGCCGCCTGCACCTCGATGGGGTCTCCGAGTTCCGAGGCGGTGCCGTGCGCCTCGAGGTAATCCACCTCCGCCGGGGCGATCCCGGCCCGGGACAGGGCGTCCTCGATCACCGCCTCCTGGGCCGGCCCGTTCGGTACCGTCATGCCCGCGCTCGCACCGTTGTGGTTCACGGCCGTTCCGCGGACGACCGCCCAGATGGGGTCGCCATCCGCCTCGGCGTCGGCGAGCCGCTTGAGGACGACCATGCCGCAGCCCTCGCCGCGCACATACCCGTCCGCGGCGGCATCGAAGGCTCTGCATTGTCCGGTCGAAGACAGCATGCCGACTTCGACGAAGAATTTCGTGATCGCGGAAGAAAGGATCGCGTTGACTCCGCCGGCGAGGGCGAGATTCACCTCGCCTCGTTGCAACGCCGCGACGGCCTCGTGTACCGCGGCGAGCGACGATGCGCAGGTCATGTCGAAGGGGATCGCCGGACCCATGAGCCCCAGCGCGAAGGCGACCCGCCCGGCGGCCACGCTCCCCGCGGTCTCGAGGACCGCCATGTCCCTACCGCTCCTGGCGATCACCTCCCGGTACTCGGAGCCGCTGATCCCGACATATACGCCGGTGCGGCTGCCTTCCAGCCCGCCGGGTCGATTCCTGCATCCTCGAGCGCCTGCCAGCTCGTTTCGAGCAGCATCCGTTGCTGCGGGTCCACGGTCCGCGCCTCGATCGGCCGGATTCCGAAGAAGCGTGCATCGAACTCGTCGATGCCCGAGACGAAACCGCCGCACCGGAACGCCGCGTTGTCGAAACCGGGATCTCCGCCCGGCCCGGGCCCGGCACCGGAGTCGGGCCGTCTGTCCGCGATCGCGTCGACGCCGGCCTCGAGCTGATTCCAGAAAGCGGTGAGACCGGTGGCGCCGGGGAACCGGCAGGCCATGCCGACGATCGCGATCCCGTCGCGTTCGGCGGCGCGACTGTCCGCACGGGACGGCAGCGGCCGCTGGTCGGGCCTTCGGCGCCGCGGCTGCGCGGCCGGCCGTGCAGCCGTTTCGGGTGCGCCGCCCGTGCCGAGTTCTCCGAGCTCGCCGTCTAGGAAACGCGCGAGGGCGGTCGTGTGGGGATAGTCGAACATCACCGTGTTCGATGCGGTATAGACTCCGTCCAATCCCCGGTTCAGGCGGTTGCGGAGCTCCACCGCCATCAGCGAATCCATCCCGAGATCGAAGAATCTCGCGGTCGGGGACGGCGGCGACGAAAGACGCAGCACCGCCTGCAACTCCTCCCGGAGGAAGGAGGCCAGCACGTCTTCCCGTTCCCCGGCGGGCGCCGCCCGGAGCCGGGACAGGAGATCGTTCTCCGGAGCGGCGGCCGCAGGTTCGGCTTCGGCCGGGGTCCGGGTCATGAGATCTTCCAGGAGCGCCGGGCTCGCGCCGAAGCTCTCGGCATAGACCGACCAGTCGACGGCCGTCACCGCCCCGGCCGTGAGGTCCTGCGACACCAGCTGATCGAAGGCCCGCAAGCCCTGCTGCGGCGTGACCCAGCGCACGCCGCGGGCCGCGAGATGCTCCTCGATCCGGTCCCGCTGCTCCTCCGCCTCGCCGACCCCCGACCACGCGCCCCAGGCGATGGCCTGACCCGGCAGCCCCTGGGCGCGCCGGTGGGCGGCGAGCCGGTCGAGATACGCGTTGGCGGAGGCGTGGTTCGCCTGGCCCGCCGATCCAAGGATCCCCACCACGCTCGAGAAGAGGATGAAGAGATCCAGATCGCGGTCCTCGGTCGCCCGGTGAAGGTGCCAGGCGCCCAGTATCTTCGGCCACAGGACCTGTTCGAACCGCTCCCAGCTTTGGTTCCCGAGCGCGCCGTCCGACAGCACGCCGACGCTATGGATCACCCCGGCGAGGGGCGGAAGCTCGGCATCCATCCGCGCGAGCATCGCATCCACCGCCGCACCGTCCGTCATGTCGGCAAGCTCCACGCGAACCGTGACGCCGCGCGCTTCGAGCGCGCGTATTGCGTCCTCGGCGGCGGGATCGGGGGGGCGGCGCCCGTTCAGCACGATCGTTTTCGCGCCCCGGTCCGCGAGCTGGCCGGCCACTGCGCAGCCGATCCCGCCCAGGCCCCCGGTGACGAGATAGGTCCGGTCCTCCCGCAGCCGGCCCCTTGTGAGCGGCGGCATGGTGAGGACGATCTTTCCGATGTGCCGGGCCGAGCGCATGAACGCCATCGCCGGCGCCGCCTCGGCGAGCGGCCAGCTGCTGCGGGGCAGCGGGGACAGCTCTCCCGCAGCGAGCCGGTCCATCACGTTACCGAGGGCCGCGCCCGGGCGAGCGGGATCGGTTTCCTTGAGAACGTCCAGCCGCAGCACGGAGTAGGCCACGTCGGGACGGGCCGCCGCCATCGCCGCCTCGCTCCAGATGTCCCGCGCGCCGAGCTCGACGAAGCGGCCGTCGGGCGCGAGGCATTCGAGGCTCGCTTCGATAAAGCCCGGCCCCGTCAGGCTGTTCAGCACGACATGGACGCCCGCGCCCGCCGTCGCATCGAGGATCTCCTTGCCGAAAGCGGTCTGCCGGCTGTCGAACACCTGCGAGACACCGAGCGAGCGGAGATAGGCCTGCTTGGATGCGCTCGCCGTCGCGATCACCTCCGCGCCGGCCGCTTGGGCCAACTGGATCGCCGCGAGCCCGACCCCGCCGGCGCCGGCGTGGATCAACACCCGCTCGCCGGCTTTCAGCCCGGCCAGATCGAACGCGAGCGCCGCGGTGGTGAAGGCCACCGGAACCGTCGCGAGCGCCGCCGCCGGCATCCGCTCCGGCGCCGGCGCCACGAGCTCGCCCCGGGTCACGACTTCCGGCCCGAACGCGCCGAACGCAAGGCCAACCACCCGGTCGCCCACAGCAACGCCAGCGACCTCCGGTCCCGCCTCGACGATCCGGCCGCACATCTCGCGGCCGAGCAATCCGGTATCGAGCGCCCCGGTCGCCCGCAGCACGTCGCGGAAATTGAGACCCGCCGCCTCGACCGCCACCCGGACCTCTCCGGGTTCAAGCCCGTCCGATGGCGCCGTCTCCACCCGCAGGCCGTCCAGGGATCCGCCCTCGTCGGGCGCAAGCCGCCAGCCGGCGTCGTCCGGGAACGCGATCCGCGGCGTTGCGGACCCGGTCCGGACGAGGCGCGCAACATGCCGCCTGCCGCGCCGGAAGGCGATGTGATTCTCCGAACCGGGGAACAGAAGTTCGTCGGCAAGCTCCGACCGCTGCGCAGGCTCTTCCGGGTCGAGGTCGATCATCCGCGCCCCGAGTTGCAGCGCTTCTCTCGCCACCGCCTTGCCGAAGCCCCACAGCGCCGCTCCGGCGATCTCGCCGCCGCGTTCGCGCTCCAGCGATTGAGCGCCCCGGGTGACGAGCCACAGGCCCTTCGCGGGCGCAGCGCCTGCGTCCAGAACCCCCTGCACCAGCGAAAGGGCGCTGGTGACCGCCTTTTTCACATCGTGCGCGACCTGTTCGGTCGTGGCCGCCGCGCCGCGCCCGTCGAGCGCCGCGAGATGGGCGATGCCGTGGAAGGGTGCGTCACCGGGCAGTCCCTCGACGAGCGAACGCCAGGACTCCCGGCGTTCCGCCTGGACGAACGCCCTGAAGACGCCGGCCCCCGTGACCGGCGCCGCGTCTCCCGTCTCGTTCTCGCCCGCGATCACCACCGTCTGGTTCCGCGCCGCGAGCGTCTTGGCGAGTTCCTCGCCGGCACCGTCGCGGTCCGGCGCCACGATCCAGACTCCGCGCGGAAGGGCGACCTCCTCCAGGCCGCGCGCCACGATGATGCCCGGACCGAGCGGCCGCCCGTCGTCGAAGGTGTCGACCCCCAGCACGTCCGTCTCCGCGAAGCCCGCATCCGAAAACGCCCGGCGCCAGGTCTCGGGAGCCGCGAGCGCGTGGTCGGGTCGGTAGCTGTCGGCGAAGCGCCACCAGCCGTCCAGCATCCCGAAGGTGAGGTCCTGGAGGTGCCGGCCGCGTATGAGTTCGAGAGCCAGGAGCTGGCCCCGGGGCGCGAGCAGCGACCGGCAGTGGGCCAGTGTCTCCCCGAGATCCCGGGTGGTGTGGAGCACGTTCGCCGCGATGACCAGGTCGTAGCCGTGAGGGTCGAAACCCTGCGCCGCCGGATCCGTCTCGATATCGAGCGCCCGATACTCGATCGGCGCCCCGCTCGCCGCGAAGCGCGATTCCGCCTCGGCAAAGAAGCCCGCCGAGATGTCGGTGAACATGTAGTCGAAACGCCCTTCCGGCAGCTCCGACAGGATCGGTTCGGTCGCCGATCCGGTGCCCGCGCCGACCTCCAGAACCCGCAGGCGCCGGCCTTCCGGCAGAGCCTCGACGGCGGCCCGAACCGCATCGGCCAGCATCCGGTTCGCGGCGCGGGCGGCAGGCGCGGTGCGATAGAGGTCTGCCGCGCTCGTCCCGTCGCTGCCGAAGAGCAGCGAGAGCGGATCGGTACGGCCTTGCAAGACCTCGGCGAGCGCGCTGCCGCACCGCTCGAGGAGTCCGAGCTCGTTCGAGCCATGCGGGTGCCGGGCGCGCAACTGCTCCGCCAGGTGTTCCGGATCGCCGAGACTTGCGTCCGGCAGCGCGTCCCCGGACCCTATGGCGACGGTGAGCCCGCCATCCGGTTCGCGCTTCAGTATCCCGGCCTCGGCCAGAATTCCGAGCAGCCGGCCGAACAGCCGCCGGTGCTGCTCCACGACACCCAATGCGTCGCAAAGGGCCTTCGCCTCGACGGCCGCGCCGGCGCTGCGCCGCCAGCCCAACCGGTCGAGCGCCGCGAGCACATAGGCGCCGCCAAGCCGGTCCAGGTCCACGAGCAGGGCGGCCCGCTCTTCGGGCCGGACATCCTCGGCCGCGAGATAGTCGGGGAACGATCCTGTCCGGGAGCGAATCGATTCCGGGCCTTCGAGAAACTGTGCCGACTGAAGCCCTCCGGACAGGGGCTGTTCCCGCCAGACGACTTCGTACAGGAGATCCTTGAGCGCGTGCGACGCGGAGAGCATGGCGGTGCGCGTCGCCCGCTTCATCGTGAACCCGTCGACGCCGCCGATCGGCGCGCCGGCCGGGTCGAAGAGGCTCAGATCGGCCTTGACGATTTCCGGAGAGTCGTCCGCGTGCTCGTCGGAATAGCCGCTTCGGGCGGCCTCGCGCATACGGACATGGCAGAAGATCCGCTCGGGCGGCGGCCCCGCCAGCCACAGCCGGTCCCAGCCGAAGGGCATATAGGTGGATTTCCCGGCGACGCGGGCCTGGTCGCGCGCGGCGAGCACGGTCTGAAAGCAGCCGTCGAGCAGGATCGGATGCAGGTCGAGGCCGCCGCCGTCCAGGCAGTCCGGGAGCGCGACCTCGCCGACCGCCTCGCCGGGGCCGGACCACACGGCCTGTAGGGGCCGAAACGCGGGCCCGAGCACCACCCTGGTGCTGACCTTGTTGCGGTAGAGCGATGCGACGTCTCCCGGCGTCAGCGCCGCCTTGAGGCCGTCGAGATCGACCCGTTCCCCGCCTTCCGGCCGGCCGCCGCCCGGCGACATCCGGCCTTCGAGATGCAGGGTCCAGCCGTCCTCGCCGCCGCGGCTGAACACCTCGAAGCGGCGCGGCGACGCGCCGTCGGCGCCATCGAACACGATCTGGAGCTTCCGGCCGTTCTCTCCCGTCTCGTCCTGCGAGTCCTCCTGCGGAAGAATCATCGGGCTGTGCAGCTGGCAATCCTCCAGGACCACCGAACGGGCGCGCTCGCCCCACAGCACCGTGGCCGCCATCGTGGCGAACATCGCGCCCGGCACCACGACCTGGCCGAACACCAGGTGATCCTTCACCCAAGGCGGGTCGGAGACGAATATCTCCGTCTCGAACGCGGCCTCCCCGCGCGGCGATTCGTGCCGCACACCCAGCAAGGGATGGCCCGCGTTCTGGCGTCGCCGCTTCAGGGCCTCGACCCAGTGGCGCTGGCGCTGGAACGGATAGCCCGGCAACTGGATGCGGCACCGTTCCTCGCCGGCGAACAGCCCTTCGAATGCGATCGGAAAGCCCGCCGCGTACGCGCCCGCCACCGCCGCCACGAAGGCGTCGCCCCCGGCCGGCTCCGGCGAGGATTCGGACGGCCGGCGAAGACTGGCCAGGGTGATCGGCGCCGCGCCGCCGCCGCGCGCCGATTCCGGCCAGGTCAGCGTGGCCATCGGACCGAGCACCGCGTGCGGACCGATCTCGACAAGCGCATCGACGCCGATCTCCGCCAGCGTCTCGACGCAGGCCCGGAACGCGACCGGTTCGCGGGCCTGGCGCCGCCAATACGCGGCGTCGAGCGTCTGACCCGGTTCGATCGTCCGGCCGGTCAGGTTGCTCACGAAAGTCAGCGACGGCGGCGAGAAGGACATCGTCGACAGCACCGCTTCCAAATCGTCCAGCGCGGGCTCGACCATGGCGCTGTGGTACGCGGGGCTCTTGCGCAGCCGCGCGACCCGGACGTCCTGCGCTTCGAAGCGCTCGAGGATTGCCGCGATCTCCGCCGCTGGTCCGCTGATCACCTGATGCGCGCCGTTGTCTGCGGCTATGCACAGGCCGATCTCCTTCCCGGACGCGTTGTGTTGCTCCAGGGCGGCCGCCACATCGGCGGCCGGCGCGAAAACGGCCGCCATTGCTCCCTCGCCGGGCAGGGCGCCGATCAGCGCGCCCCGCGCTGCGGCGAATCGCAGACCGTCCTCCAGGCTGAACACGCCGGCGGCGTACGCGGCGGCAATCTCTCCGAGGCTGTGCCCGAACACCACATCCGGCCGGACACCGATGCCGGACCACAGCGCCGTCAGCGCGCATTCGAGCGCGTAGATCGCGGGCTGCTTCCATTCTGGATCGTCCAAGTCTCCGGTGGCGCCGGGCCTGCCGAAGATCACGTCGAGCAGCGAGCCGTTCCGTTCTTTCCTGAGCAGGGCGTCGCAGCGGTCGAGAACGGCGCGTACCGCCGGCTCGGTCTCGTAGAGATCCGCGCCCATGCCGACCCACTGGCTCGCCTGGCCGGTATAGGCGAATGCGACCTTCGCCGGCGCCATCGCGGCAGGCCCCTCGCCGCCCTCGGCGCAGGTCCGCAAGCCGGCGCGCAGGTCTTCGACGTCGCGAAACGTCACGGCGTCGCGATGGCCGAAATGGCTGCGCCCGACGCCCGCCGTCCACGCCATGTCGGCGAGCCGGGAGCCGTTCCCGTCCTCTGCGTCGAGCCACGACAGATACCGGCCCGCAAGGTCCCTGAGCGCCGCGTCGGACTTCCCGGAAAGCGGCAGGATCCGAAGCTCGCGCGGGCCAAGCCCTTCGGCTGGCGGAATGTCTTCAAGGTGATCGGGCAGGGAAGCGGGCACAGGGGTCGGCGCGCCGGCCGGCCACGGCGTCGCGCCGTTCGCGGCCGCGTCTTCGCCGTCTCCGTACCCTTCCACGATGACGTGGGAGTTGGTTCCCGAGAAGCCGAACGAGCTGACGCCGGCCAGCGGCCCGCGGCCGGACGCGGCCGGCCAGCCCGTCTCCGCCGCGGTGACCCGTACCGGAAAGCTGTCCCAGTCGATCTGCGGGTTCGGTGTCCGGAAGTTGAGATGCTTCGGGATCGTGCCCCGGCGCATCGAAAGCAGGACCTTGATGAGCCCCGCGGCGCCCGCCGCGGCCGCCAGATGGCCGATATTGGTCTTCACCGAGCCGACGAGCAGCGGACTGTCCGCCGCGCGCGCCCGGCCGTAGACCGATCCCGCAGCGGCCAGCTCCGTCGGGTCGCCCAGCTTGGTCCCGGTCCCGTGCGCTTCCAGGTAGTCCACCTGCGCGGGCGGAATGCCGGCCCGTGCCAGCGCCGCCTCGATCACATGCGCCTGGGTGAGGGCCCGCGGGGCGGGCAGCCCCGGGCGTTCGCCGTCCTGGTTTATGGCCGACCCGCGGATCACCCCCCAGATCCTATCGCCGGCCGCCTCCGCCTCGCTCAGGCGCTTGAGAACCAGCATGCCGCAGCCTTCGCTGCGCACGAACCCGTCCGCGCGCTCGTCGAAGGTCCAGCACTGGCCGGTAGGCGACAGCATGCCGGCGTTCGCGAAGGCTTCCGTGGTGGTGGGCGACAGGATCACGCAAACTCCGCCGGTCAGCGCGATATCCGCCTCGCCGCGCTGGAGGCCCGCCACCGCTTGATGGACCGCGACCAGCGCCGAGGAGCAGGCGGTGTCCACGGCGATCGACGGGCCTTCGAGGCCGAGCGCGAAGGAAACGCGCCCGGTCGCGGTGCTGAAGCGGTTGCCCGTCACCAGATAGAGCGGCGTATCGGGCCCGACCGATCCGCCTTCGTCGCGGACGATTTCCTGATATTCGTAGCTGCCGATTCCGGCATAGACTCCGGTGCGGCTGCCGACCAGCCGGTCCGGGCTGATCCCCGCGTCCTCCAGAGCCTCCCAGCTCAGCTCCAGCAGCAGCCGCTGCTGCGGGTCGAGCGACTGCGCCTCCAGCGGCGAGATACGGAAGAACGCCTCGTCGAACCGGTCGATGTCGGAAAGGAAGGCGCCGTACCGGCTGGCGTCGTGCACGGCCACGTCATCGGGAAACATCTCGCTCACCCGATCGTCGCCCGGGCCGGGCGAACCGTGGGTCACGGCGTTGCCGCCGGACGCCAGCAAATTCCAGAAGGCGTCCAGATTTTCCGCGCCGGGAAACCGGCAGGCCATGCCCACAACGGCGATCGGATCGTCGCCTGTCCTGGCGGATTCCGACGCCGGGAGGTCGGCGCCTCCGGAATGCGCTCCGTCGTGAGGATGAGATCGTGCCTGTTCCGCCATTGAAGGCCCCTGTCGTGAATTCGACATTTCTTCAGCCTGTCCTTCTATCTTCTCGCACTCGCGCGCACATTTCTATCCGTCAGTCGTCGAGAAAGGGATCGGGAGACGACGCACCGGGAGCGTCCGACAGCACGGCCACGCGTTGGAGGATCGCCACCGTGCGGAGCGCCTGTCGCGTAATCGAGACAAGACCCTGTCGAAAGGCGCAGCGTCCCCCTCAGCCGCACTGTGCGCGGTGGTGGAGCAGGTGGTCGGCGAGGACGCAGGCCATCATCGCCTCTCCGACTGGGACGGCCCGGATGCCGACGCAGGGGTCGTGCCGGCCCCGGGTCGAAATCTCCGTGTTGCGCCCGTCCACCGTCACCGTCCGCCGCGGCGCGAGGATCGAGCTGGTCGGCTTGACAGCGAAGCGGACCACGATGTCCTGCCCGGTCGATATTCCGCCCAGGATTCCGCCGGCGTCGTTGGAGAGGAACACGGGGGTGCCGCCCCGCATGCGCATCTCGTCGGCGTTTTCCTCGCCGCTGAGCGCGGCCGCTCCGAAGCCGACGCCGATCTCGACTCCCTTGACCGCGTTGATTCCCATCATCGCCGCCGCGAGGTCGGAATCGAGCTTGCCGTAGATCGGCGCGCCGAGCCCCGGCCGGACGCCGCTGGCCGTCACCTCGATTACGGCGCCGACCGAGGAACCGGCATTGCGAACCGATTCGAGATATTCCGACCAGTCCCGCGCCGCCGTCTCGTCCGGGCACCAGAACGGATTCTTCCCGACCGCTTTCCAGTCCCAGTTGGACCGGTCGATCGCGCGGTCGCCCATCTGGATCATCGCGCCGCGGACCCGTACCCGGCGGCCCAGCACCTTGCGCGCGATCGCGCCGGCGGCGACCCGGCTGGCGGTCTCGCGCGCCGAGGAACGGCCGCCGCCGCGATAGTCGCGCCGGCCGTATTTTTGCAAATAGGTGAAATCGGCGTGTCCCGGGCGGAATCTGTCCCTGATGTCGCTGTAGTCCTTCGACCGCGCGTCCTCGTTGCGGATGAGGAGGGAGATCGGGGTTCCGGTCGTCCGCCCCTCGAACACGCCCGAGAGAATCTCGACCGCGTCGGGCTCGCGCCTCTGGGTCACGAAACGGCTCTGTCCCGGCCGGCGCTTGTCCAGCCAGACCTGGATATCCTTCTCGGAGAGCGCGATCCCGGCGGAGTCCCGTCGACGACGCAGCCGATCGCCGGCCCGTGGCTCTCACCCCAGGTCGTGAAGCGGAAAATCCGTCCCTGCGCGTTGAATGACATCGGTCACGGACGGCGGCGCGGCCCCTAGGTCACGGTCGCGATGTCGGGCGCGTCCGCGGCCTTCATGCCGACGACATGGTAGCCGCAATCGACATGGTGGACCTCGCCGGTCACCCCGCTCGAGAGGTCGGAAAGGAAATACACCCCGGCGCCGCCGACATCCTCGATCGTCGCGTTGCGCTTGAGCGGCGCGTTGAGCTCGTTCCACTTGAGGATATAGCGGAAATCGCCGATGCCGGACGCCGCGAGGGTCTTGATCGGCCCGGCGGAGATCGCGTTCACCCGGATGTTGTCGTTGCCGAAATCGACCGCCAGATAGCGCACGCTCGCCTCCAGCGCGGCCTTGGCGACGCCCATCACGTTGTAATGCGGCATCACGCGCTCCGCCCCCGCATAGGTGAGGGTCAGCAGGCTCCCGCCATGCGGCATCAGCCGGGAGGCCCGCTGGCAGACCGCGGTGAAGGAATAGCAGGAGATGTTCATCGTCATCGCGAAATTTTCGGGCGAGGTGTCGACGTAGCGCCCCTTCAGCTCTCCCTTGTCGGAGAACGCGATGGCGTGGACGACGAAGTCGAGCCCGCCCCAGCGTTCCTCGAGCGTCGAGAATACATCGTCGAGGCTTGCCGGATCGGCGATGTCGCACTGGAGCAGAAACGAAGACCCTGCCGATTCGGCAAGCGGCCCCACCCGCTTGGCGAGCGCGTCGTTCTGATAGGTGAAGGCGAGATCGGCGCCGTGGGCCGCGGCCGCGCGAGCGATGCCCCAGGCGATCGAACGCTCGTTGGCGACCCCCATTATCAGCCCCTTCTTGCCGTCCAGCAGGCGCTCGGACCGGGACATTCAACCCTCGCTCGACAAGTCTCGATGTGAAAAACCCCCGCAGCGCTGGGGGCGCGGCATGCTACACCAAGCCATTCGCCTGTCCAACCGCCGCCGCCGGCGCGCAGGGGCCTGCCGCCGTCCTTAGCTGACGATCCGCCAGGACCCGTCCGGCTGCCGGCAGGCGCGGCCGTAACCCTTTTCGGTCTTGCCGCCGATGGTGATGGTCTGCTGGTACTCCCGGCAATACTGCCCGGCTTCGGTCCGGTATGTCCGGGTCGGCGTGACCGTTCCCTGGTTCCCCGAGTCCGGATTGCGCCAGGTGCTCGGGCTGCCGGTCTTGTTTTTCTCCAGCGCTTTCTGGGTCGAGTTCTGCATCGCCAGCCGATCCGCGCGGTCGAGCGATTTGCCGACCTCGCCACCCAGCGCCGCTCCCGCCAGGGTACCGACCGCGACGGCGATGAGCTTTCCCTTGCCCTTGCCGACATGGGCGCCCGCGAGCGCCCCGAGCCCCGCGCCGATCACGGTGCCCGCCTTTTCCTTTTCGCCCCCGCTGCAACCCATGAGAGCGATCACGGCGATTGCCGCTACCGTGCCTTTAACGATGTCCATTCGTCCTTCCTTTTCCCGCCCGGTCCGCGCCGCCCTCGGCGGCGGGGGTCCGTTGCCTTGCCGCTCCTATATCGGCTAGTTTCGGATTCTCTACAAGAGGGATTCGCGTGCCCGCCCCGGTCGAGGATCCGATCGCCCTGTTCGATGCCTGGCTCGCGGAAGCCGAGGCGGCCGAGCCCGAAGAACCGACGGCGATGACCCTCGCGACCGTCGCATCCGACGGTCGTCCATCCGCCCGGATGGTGCTGCTCAAGGGCGTCGATTCCGCCGGCTTCGTGTTCTACACCAACGTCGAGAGCCGGAAGGGAATCGAGCTCGACGAAACCGGCCGCGCGGCGCTGGTCTTCCACTGGAAATCCCTTCGACGCCAGGTGCGGGTCGACGGCACGGCCGAGCGCGTGTCGGACGAGGAGGCGGATGCCTATTTCGCCACCCGCCCGCGCGGCAGCCAGATCGGCGCCTGGGCCTCCGACCAGTCGCGGCCGATGGGGAGCACCTTCGAACTGCAGAAGCGGGTCGCCCGGTTCACCGCACGGTTCGGCCTCGGGACCGTACCGCGTCCGCCGCACTGGACCGGGTACCGGGTCCTGCCGGAATCGATCGAATTCTGGCGCGACCGCCCGTTCCGCCTTCACGAGCGCAAGCTCTACCGGCGGGACGGGCAGGGCGGGTGGAAGATGACGCGGCTGTTTCCCTGACCCCACGGCGGCATGGTGAATTTGCCGCTATCGGGATCGGACGGGCTCGGATATAAGGGCTTGCGGAACCTGGACCCGGGAAACACGAGGTAGTCGATGCGGTACAGGACGGTCCTCGCTCCGATCGGCGCGCCGGAAGTCGGTCTTTCCATCCTGCGGACTTCGCTCCATCTCGCGCGGGCCTTCGATGCGCATATCGACGTTCTGCACGTGCGCCCCGACCCGCGCGGCCTCGTCCCCTATACGGGCGAGGGGATGGACGGCTCGATGATCGAGGAGATCATGGACGTCACCGAGCGCGAAGGCGGCGAGCGCGAGACCCGGTCCCGGGAGATGTTCGACGGGTTTGCGGCCGAGCACGGCCTGCGCGTGGCGGACGAGCCGGATACGGGGCCGGGGGTCTCGGTCTCGTGGCGGTCCACCGTCGGGCGGGAGGACGAGGTGGTCGCGACCAGGGGGCGCATTTACGACATCGTCGCGGTCGGCCGCCCGGTGAAGGACGCCGCGATGCCCTCGCCGATCACGCTCGAAGCGGCGCTGCTCGACACCGGACGTCCGATTCTCGTCGCGCCGCCGGTCGCGGGAGACAGGTTCGGGAAGTCCATCGCCATCGCCTGGGAAGGAAGCCCGGAGGCGGCGCGCGCGATCGCCGATGCGATTCCGCTGCTGGAAAAGGCCGACAGGGTGACGGTTCTGTCCGCCAAGGCGGCGCAGGTCGCCCCCATCGACGCCGACGACCTCCGGCGCCGCCTCGCGTGGCACGGGGTCGCCTGCGAGATCCAGAGCTTCGAGGCGGCCGCCAGCGAGCTCGGGGCCGCTTTTCTCCAACAATCCGCCAAGGCCGATGCCGATCTGCTGATCAAGGGCGCCTATTCGCAAAGCCGGCTGCGCCAGCTCATCCTCGGCGGCAGAACGCGGCACATCCTTGCGCACGCGGAGATCCCCGTCCTGCTGTCGCACTGAGCTATGCTGGACACCGACGCCTCGCACCGCTCGATGATCCTGACCGGCGCCAGCCGGGGGATCGGCCACGCGACCGTCAAGCGATTCAGCGAAGCCGGCTGGCGCATCCTCACCTGCTCGCGCGACGCGGTGCCCGAGGCGTGCAAGCGCGATCCCAACTGGTCCCACCATATCCCGACGGATCTCGCCGACCCGGACAGCCTGCGCCGTTTCGTGGACGCGGCGAACGAGCATATCGGCGACGGTTCGCTGCACGCTCTGGTCAACAATGCCGCGGTCTCGCCGAAGACCGACTACAAGGAACGTCTGGGCTGCCTGAACGGCGACATCGGCGGCTGGCGCGACGTGTTCAACCTCAACCTGTTCGCGCCGCTCCTGCTCGCGCGCGGCTTCGCGGGCGCGCTGAGCCGGGGCAGGGGAACCATTGTCAACATCACCTCGATCGCGGGACATGCGCGGCACCCGTTCGCCGGCTCGGCCTACGCGACGTCGAAGGCGGCGCTGTCGGCGCTGACGCGGGAGCTCGCGGTCGAGTTCGCCGAACTCGGCGTGCGCGTGAACGCGGTGGCGCCGGGCGAGATCGAGACCGAGATGGTGGGGCCCGAATACGAGGCCCTGATCCCGCGCATCCCGCTAAACCGGATGGGCAGCGCGGACGAGGTGGCGGCCATCGTCCACCGGATGTGCGACGAGGAGTTCGGCTACGTGACGGGGACGGAGGTCTTCGTCACCGGCGGCCAGCACCTTCTCTGACCGGCCTACAACGTGCCCCGCAGCGCTTCCAGCCAGTCGCGGCGCGAGCGAACGATGTCGATGTCGTGACGGAGCCAGCCGGCGAAATGGCCGGGGTCGGCCGGGTCGGAATCCTCCAGCGCTCCCAGGCGGGCGATCTCCGCCTCGCAGGTTTCGATCATGCTGTCGGTCTGGGTCCGCTGTTCGTCGGCCGGCAGGTGGTGGAGAAACCGTATCTTCAGCGCGAAGGCGAGCCTGCCGACATCGCAGCTGGGCGCGCGGACGGCGCTCCTCAGCAGGTCGCGAAGATGGGCGCGGCCGGCGTCGGTGATCCGCAGGGGCGCATCCTGCGCGGAGGTCTCCCCGGCGATCAGCCCTTCGGTCTTCAGCAGCTCGATCGAGCTTCCCAGCAACTCCAGCGAAGGGCCGACGATGCGGCTGGTGAAATCGCGGACCGCGTTCGCGAGTTCGGCATAGCGCTGCGGGCTCTCCGACACCATTCCGAGAGCGGCCAGCCGGACGGCTTCCTTGGGAAGGAGCGAGTTGTCGCTGAACATGCGCCGAGCCTATCGCGATCCTTCGGGCCGCGCTATCGCGGGACCACGCGGTTCAGGCGGCGAATTTGAGCTCCAGCAGGCTCCAGACATCCTGAAGCGCGGCGATCAGGCGGTCCATGGCTGCGTCGTCGTGGAGCGGCGTCGGCGTGAGCCTGAGGCGCTCCGTCCCCTTCGGCACGGTGGGATAGTTGATCGGCTGGACATAGATTCCGTGCCGTTCCATCAGCGCGTCCGTGACCTGCTTGCAGCGCGCCGCATCGCCCACGAAGACCGGTACGATATGGGACGGCGAGGGCATCAGGGGCAGCCTCGCGGCTTGCAGGCGCGTCTTGAGCGCCCGCGCGCGCTCCTGATGGCGTCGGCGCAACGCGTCCGCCATCTTGACGTGCCGGATGCTCGCCCTGGCTCCGGCGGCGACCGCCGGCGGAAGCGAGGAGGTGAAGATGAAGCCGGAGGCATGGCTCCGGATGTAGTCCACCATCGCGGCGGAGCCGGCGATATACCCCCCGACGACGCCGAAGGCCTTGGCGAGGGTGCCCTGCACGATGTCGATGCGGTCCATTACCCCGTCGCGCTCGGCGACGCCCGCGCCGCGCTCGCCGTAGAGCCCGACGGCGTGGACCTCGTCGAGATAGGTCATCGCGCCGTGTTTCCCGGCGACGTCGCAGATCTCGCCGATCGGCGCGAAGTCTCCGTCCATGGAGTAGAGCGACTCGAAGGCGACGATCTTGGGCGCGTCCGGGTCGCATTCGGCGAGCAGCCGGTCGAGATGTTCGACATCGTTGTGACGGAAGATTTTTTTCTCCGCCCGGCTGTAGCGGATGCCCGCGATCATCGAGGCATGGTTGTCGGCGTCGGATACGATCGTGCAGCCCGGCATGGTCTGTCCGAGCGTGCCGAGCGTCGCCTCGTTCGCGACATAGCCGGAGGTGAAAAGGAGCGCCGCCTCGGTGCGGTGGAGGTCCGCCAGCTCCTCCTCCAGCAGCACATGGTAGTGGCTGGTTCCCGAGATATTGCGCGTTCCGCCGGCTCCGGCGCCCACCTTGTCCAGCGCCTCCTGCATCGCCGCGATCACGTGCGGGTGCTGGCCCATGCCGAGATAGTCGTTGCTGCACCAGACGGTGACGTCCTCGACCCTGCCGCCGGCATGATGCGCCGCGGCCGGGAAATCGCCCGCGCGGCGTTCGAGGTCCGCGAACACGCGGTAGCGGCCGTCGATGCGCAACTGCGCGAGGCGATCCGTAAAGAACCGTTCGTAATCCATGACCCTTCTACCCGGAGCGGCGCCGCCAAGAATAGGGCGGGCCCGTCGGCCTGTGAATGCGTCTTTGGGCCGCACCTGGCCCCGGCTTTCCCTGTGGATACGCGTCAGGCCAGGCCCTGCTCGGCGACCCAGTTCGCGGTATCGTCGAGCGCTCGGCCGAAGCGCGCCAGCATCTCTCGGATCTCGTCTTCGGTAATGATCAGCGGCGGCGAGAACGCGGCTCGGTCGGCCAGCGCGCGAACGATCAGGCCGTGCTCCTCGGCGCGGCCCATCAGATAGGCGCCGACCCTGCCGACCGGATCGAACAGCCGTCCCGTCGCCTTGTCCGCCACGAGCTCGACCACCGCGACCATTCCGATGCCCGCGATCTCGCCGACCAGCGGATGATCGGCGAACGCCCTCACGCCGTTCTGCAAATGCGGGGCGGTCCTGGCGACCTGTCCCACCAGATCCATTTCGTCGTAGATCGCGAGCGTTTCGAGCGCCACCGCCGCCGGCACCGGATGGCCGGAATAGGTGAAGCCGTGGCCCAGCGTCCCGCGGGCATGCGTCCCCTCGGCGATCCCGCGATAGACCTTCTCGTTCACCTGCACCGCGGCAATGGGCAGGTAGCCGGACGACAGCGCTTTCGCCATCGTCAGCAGATCCGGCTCGATGTCGAAGGTCTGGGAGCCCCAGAAATTGCCGGTCCTGCCGAAGCCGCAGATCACCTCGTCGACCACGAACAGCACGTCGTAACGCCTGAGCACGCGCTGGATCTTCTCGAAATAGGTCGCGGGCGGGATTATCACGCCGCCCGCGCCCATCACCGGCTCGGCGAAGAAGGCGGCGACGGTCTCCGGCCCCTCGGCGAGGATCAGGCGCTCCAGCGAGTCGGCGCAGCGCGAGGCGAACTCTTCTTCGGTTTCCCCGTCGCGCCCTTCGCGCCAATAGTGCGGGCAGTCGGTGTGGAGGAAGCCCGGGAAGGGCAGGTCGAACCCCGCATGGTTGGCCGGTACTCCGGTGACGCTCGCCGCCGCCGCGGTGATGCCGTGATAGCCGCGGCGGCGTCCGACGATCTTCTTCTTGGCCGGGCGGCCGATCGCGTTGTTGTAGAACCAGATCAGCTTGATCGCGCTGTCGATCGCCTCGGAGCCCGAGTTGGCGAAGAAGGTCCGCGCCATCGGCACCGGCGCCAGCGCCTTCAGCCGTTCGGCGAGCTCGACCTGGGGCTCGTGGCTCCTGCGGTTGAAGCCGTGATAGAAGGGCAGGGTGCGCATCTGCCGATGGGCCGCCTCGGCCAGGCGCTCGTTGCCGAAGCCGAGCGAGACGCACCAGAGCCCCGCCATCCCCTCGATATATTCCTTGCCGGTCTCGTCCCAGACATAGACCCCGTCGCCGCGCGCCATGACCAGCGCGCCTTCCTGCTCGTTCTCCACCGCGTCGGTATAGGGGTGGAGCAGCGCCTGGGGGTCGCGGAACCGGTAGAGGTTCGATCGGGTCGCGGTGTCCATCTCGAAAGGCCGCTCAGCCGCCGGTGACGCTCATGTGGCGCGAAACGGCGGGTCCGCGCCGGCGGCGGTCGATGACGAAGTCGTGCCCCTTGGGCTTGCGGCCGATGGCCTCGTCGATGGAGTCCATCAGGAGGGCGTCATCCTCGCTCTCGCGCAGCGGCGCGCGGAGGTCGGCCGCGTCCTCCTGGCCGAGGCACATGTAGAGCGTCCCCGTGCAGGTCAGCCGCACGCGGTTGCAGGACTCGCAGAAATTGTGGGTCATCGGCGTGATGAACCCGACCCGCCCGCCGGTCTCGCGGCAGACCGTGTAGCGCGCGGGACCGCCGGTCGAATAGTCGCTCTCGTCCAGCGTGAAGCGGCGCCTGAGCGAAGCGCGCACCATCGAGAGCGGCAGATACTGGTCGAGCCGGGCGTCGCCGCCGATCTCGCCCAAGGGCATCACCTCGATGAAGGTGAGGTCGTAGCCCCGACCGCCGCACCATTCGACCATGTCGGCCAACTCGTCGTCGTTGACGCCGCGGAGCGCCACCGTGTTGATCTTGATCCGGAGCCCCGCCGCGTCGGCCGCCGCGAGGCCCTCGAGCACCTGCTCCAGCCGTCCCCAGCGGGTGATCTCGGTGAACTTTTCGCTGTCGAGCGTGTCGATGGAGACGTTGATGCGCCGCACGCCGGCGGCATGGAGGTCGTCGGCGAAGCGCGCGAGCTGGCTGCCGTTGGTGGTGAGCGTGAGCTCCTCCAGCGTGCCGTCGCCGAGATGCCGGCCGAGGCGTTCGATGAGCCACATGATGTTGCGCCGCACCAGGGGCTCGCCGCCGGTCAGCCTGAGCTTGCGTACCCCGCGGCGCACGAAGGCGCTGCACAGCCGGTCGAGCTCTTCGAGGGTCAGCACCTCCGCCTTGGGCAGGAACGTCATCGACTCCGACATGCAATAGACGCAGCGGAAGTCGCAGCGGTCGGTCACCGAGACGCGGAGATAGGAGACGCGCCGGTCGAACGGGTCGATCAGCAGAGGCAGCGGCGACGCGGCGCCGTTGCCGTGCGATTCCGCCGATCCGTTCCCGGAAACCCGTTGGTTCATCTTCCCCGCGCGGCGTTGCTGAGCGTTCAGGAGGGAAATTAGGTCAATCGCCGCCCGTTGTCATTATGCGGTATCGAAAGACCGGGCGGCGGTCAGCCCCTGAGCAGTGCCTGGAGCTTCACGGACGGGTCGGCCAGCGCGGCCGGGTCGACGGTTTTCTCAGCCTGCATGAGGCGCTTGGCGAAGCGGATGTCGCGGGGATTGTTGATTGCCGCCGCGCCGTCGATCCTGCCGCCTTTCATGTAGAACTCGACGAAGCTGCCGTCGGCGTGCTCGCCCCGCGTGACGGTTTCCTCGAAATCGGTGGGCAGGCCGACAAGCTGGATGTTGACGTCGTACTGGTCCGACCAGAACCAGGGTATTTCGCAATAGGGGGTCTCGCCGCCCAGCATCGCCTTGGCCGCCGCGATGCCCTGGTTCTGCGCGTTCTCCCAGGATTCGAGCCGGATGTTGCGGCCGAGCAGGTCGTTCGGATGGTTGGTCGCGTCGCCGGCGGCGAAGATGTCGGGATCGGAGGTGCGGCAGAGCGCGTCCACCCTCACTCCGTTGTCGATTTCGAGCCCCGCCGCCTCGGCGAGCTCGACGTTGGGGACGATTCCGATCCCGATGACGACCGCCGTCGCCGCGAGCGTCTCCCCGCCCGACAGCCGGGCGCCGCTCACCCGGCCTTCGCCGGTCAGCGCCTCGACGGTGGTGCCCAGCCTCACGTCGACGCCCCGGCCGCGATGCACGTCGAGCAGCCAGGCGGCGAGTTCGGGCGTCAGCGCCCGCCCGCAGAGCCGGTCGAGCGCTTCCACCACCGTGACCTCGGCGCCCAGCATGCGCGCCGCGGCGGCGACTTCGAGGCCGATCCAGCCGCCGCCGATGACGACCAGCTTCGCCCCCTCGCCGAGATCCCCCCGGATCGCCTCGCTGTCGTCGATGCCGCGCAGATAGTGGACCCCGTCGAGCTCCGCGCCCTCGACGGGGAGCTTGCGCACCCGGCCGCCGGTGGCGATCAGCAGCTTGCGGTACGGGATGCTGCCGCCGTCCGACAGCGCGACCGTCCTGGCAGCACGGTCGATCGCGGTTGCCGCCACGCCGGTCCTGAGCTCGATCCCCAGCTCGTCGAACGAGCCCTCGGGCCAGAGATAGCTGGAGTCCGCCGGCTCCTTGCCCAGCAGGACCTCTTTCGACAAAGGCGGGCGCTCATAGGGCGGGTAGGGCTCCTCGCCGATCACGACGATGCCGCCTTCGAAGCCTTCGTCGCGCAGCGTCCTCGCCGCCCAGCCGCCGGCCTGGCCGGCGCCGATCACGACGATCGCCGGATCGCTCATCGGGCGGGAGTTCCCGGGGTACGCTCTAGCCCTGTACGCCGACCAGGATGTCGTCGCCGTCGATCTTGACCTCGTAGACCTTGAGGTCCTCGGTGACCGGCGGGGTCAGCGCCTTGCCGGTCTTGATGTCGAAACAGCCGCCATGCAGCGGGCACTCGATCGACTCGCCCTCGATATAGCCGTCGGCCAGCGAGGCATAGGCGTGGGTGCAGATGTCGTCGGTGGCGTAGTACGCGCCCTCCAGGTTGTAGATCGCGATTTCCTTCTTTCCCACGATGACCTGGATCGCTTCGCCGTCGTCGAGATCGCCGGTCTTGGCGACGGCGTGGAACTCGATATCGCTCATTCTTTCCTGCGCCTCCGTCTGGCCCGGACGCGCACGAACGGCGCGCCGACACGAGATTCCGGCCCCGGGGCCGGGCGCGGCGGAGTGTACACAGCGCCCCTTGGCGTGCCAACCGGTATCCCCGCCGAATGGTGCCTTTCGGGGCGTGCAGATATAGTGCGCGCGGCGATCGCCGAGGGAACGCGCGGAGGGAATGCCGGGTGACGGTGGAGCCGGTTTTCGAGTGGCCGGGAGAGGGCGTGAGCCGGGTTCCCTACCGCATCTATTCCGACCCCGAAATCTACGAGGCCGAGCAGGACCGCATCTTCCGCGGGCCGGTCTGGCATTTCGTCGTGACGGACCGGGAGATTCCGGAGCCGGGCGACTACCGGCGCGCCCGGATCGGCGACACCCCGATCGTCCTGGTCCGCGGCGCGGACGGCGCCGTCAACGCGATGGTCAACCGCTGCGTCCATCGCGGCAACCTGGTCTGCATCGACGAGGCGGGCAGCGTCGACGGGCGGCTCACCTGCGTCTACCACAACTGGACCTACGACCTGTCCGGCCGGCTGACCTCGGTCGCGTTCCAGAAGGGCGCCGGCGGCAAGGGCGGGATGCCGGCGGATTTCGACCTGTCGGCCCACCGGATGACGCCGCTCCGGGTCGCGGTCTATCGCGGGCTGGTGTTCGTGACCCTGTCGGCGGAGACGCCGCCGCTCGAGGATTATCTGGGCTCCGAAATGCGCGCCAATATCGACCGCGTGGTCGGGCGCGACATGGTGATCCTCGGCGCCTACACCCAGTCGATGGCGAACAACTGGAAGCTCTACATGGAGAACGTTCGCGACTCCTATCACGCGAGCCTGCTCCATCTGTTCTTCACCGCGACGCGGATCAACCGGCTGTCGATGGAAGGCGGGATCAGGCTGTCGGACCGCGGCTGGCATCATATCAGCTACTCGATCGCCGCGACCGACCGGGAGGAGCCGGAATACGATCCGGAGAAGCTGCGCGCGGCGGACGACGACTACGACATCGCCGATCCCCGGATCGTGCGCGGCTGGCCGGAGTACGATTGCGGGACGACGCTCGCGATCCAGAGCGTCTTTCCCAACTTCGTCGTGCAGCAGACGCTGAACTCGATCGCGCTCAGGATCTGCACCCCGAACGGGCCGGACGCCTGCGAACTCTCCTGGCGCATTCTCGGCTGCGCCGACGACAGCGAGGCGGAGCGCGCGGCGCGCGCCCACCAGAGCAACCTGATCGGCCCGGCCGGGCTGATCTCGATGGAGGACGGCATCGTCGGAAGCTGGGTCAGCCAGGGCATAAGGCGCGACCCCGACAAGGCCTCGCTCCTCGAGATGGGCGGGCGGGACGTAGCCCCCAGCCCCGGCTCGCGGGCGACGGAGGTCTCGGTGCGCGGGTTCTGGCAGGGCTACCGCGATCTGATGGGCATTTGAAGGGGGCACGGGCGTGAGACTGGTATCCTTCGAGGCCGCGGGGCGGCAATCCTTCGGCACGGTCGACGGCGACGGGGTGATCGACCTCGGACCGCGAATGCCGGGGACGAACGGCGTGGCGGACTTGCTGACCGGGGACGCAAGACGCCGGGCGGAAGCGGCGGCGAGCGGCGCGCCGGCCGATTTCCGGCTCGACGAGATCGTCTTTCGGCGCCCCGTCCTCTGGCCGGAAAAGACGATCTGCATCGGCGTCAACTACGCCCACCGCAACGAGGAGTACGACGACTCCTCGCTCCCCCCGTTTCCGAGCGTCTTCATGCGGGTGCCGGACACGCTGGTGGGCCACGGGCAGCCCCTGCTTCGCCCGCCCGAATCCGAGCAGCTCGACTACGAGGCGGAGATCGCGATCGTCGTCGGGGAAGGGGGGCGGCGCATCCCGCGCGAGCGCGCGCTCGACCGCATCGCCGGCCTCACCTGCCTCAACGAGGGCTGTATCCGCGACTGGATGCGCCACGGCAAGTTCAACGTCACCCAGGGCAAGAACTTCGACAATTGCGGATCGGTCGGCCCGTGGCTGGTGACGGCGGACGAGTTCGCCGAACGCGGCTACGGCGACCTTCGCGTGACCGGGCGGGTCAACGGGGAGGTCCGCCAGGACGACACCACGGCCAACCTGATCTTCGATTTTGCCTATCTGGTGAGCTACGTCTCGACCTGGGCGGCGCTCAAGCCCGGCGACGTGATCTCGACCGGCACCCCCATCGGCGCCGGCGCCCGGTTCGACCCGCCGAAATGGCTGAAAGCGGGCGACGTCGTCGAGGTCGAGGTCACCGGCATCGGCACGCTGCGTAACACGGTGATCGACGAGGGGTGAGCCGTCCCTCGATACGGCGCTTCGCGCCTACTCGGGATGAGGATGAAAAAAGAAGTCCCTCACCCTGAGTAGCGGCGAAGCCGCGTATCGAAGGGTAGTTCAGGCGAGATCCACCACCGCGCCGTCCTTGCCCTTGCCCTGCGCCCGGTAGTGGCCGAGCTTCTCGATCAGCGGCCGGTCGGTGTAGCTGTAGAGGATCGCGTTCGACTTGCCGGTGTTGACGAAGCGCCGCCAGCGGTGGTTCGGCACCACGAAGAAGTCGTTGCGCGCCCAGTTCATTTCGTCGCCGTCGACCTCGGTCGTGCCTTCGCCGTCCGCCACCCAGTAGATCGTCGACGCGGTGTGGCGGAAGGGCTGCGTCGCCTCGCCCGGGCGCAGCAGCTGGGCGCGGTAGGAGATCGTGGTGAACACCGGCGCGCCGTTCTCCGGGTTGACAAGCTCGACGATGATGCCCTCGTGCGGCGCGCCGTCGAACCGCGCGAGGTCGTCGAGCGCGGCGCGGATATCGACCCCCGAATAGAGGAACATCGGCGAATTCCCTTCGCCGCTGCCCCGGTGGTGCGGCGCGAAGAGGGGCCGGATGCCGCCGCGGCCGTAGAACCGCTTCGAGAACCCGTCCTCCGGGTTGCCGTGGTCCGCCGCGTTCTCGGTGTCGTCGCGGGCCCAGGCGCAGCCCAGGAAGTCGATCAGCGGCCAGTCCAGCGTATCGGCCCAGATCACCGGGGTGTCGTCGTCGTTGCCGTGCTCGTGCCAGGTGCCGTTGGGCGTGAAGACCAGGTCCCCGCGCTTCGGGTACATCTTCTCGCCCTCGACGATGGTATAGCCGCCGCTGTCGGAGATGATCGTCCGGCTCGCGTTGGGCGTGTGCAGGTGCGATTCCGCGTCGTCGCCCCGCTTGTAGATCGAGATCGCGATCCGCATCGTGTTGGTGACCTTGACCCCGGTGAGCCCGAAAGCCGGGTTGGTCAGCAGCACCGATTGCCGCTCGGTCAGCTCCAGCGGGCAGAGCTCGGCGAGCTTCAGCAGATAGGGCTCGATGTCGCCCCAGCGCCAGACATGGGGCTGGGCCGAGGGGTACTCGACGGTGAGGCTGTGCGCCGACGGCGACGGCCGATCCGAGGTGCCGAGATGCCACGCCTTCTGGTTCGGCAGGTTCCAGCGCGTGCGGATCCAGATGTCGTTCGCGCGCACCTCCTCGTTGAGTTCCTCGAGCTCGTTGATGATGAGCTCGAGCTCATGCGCGCGGTTGCTGCCGGCCTGTTCCTTCGCGGTCGCCATGTCGTGCCTCCCGGGGCGGGTGTGCGGGCAGTTTTCGTCGCATGCGGTTCGCGGTCAAGGTCGATGTGACGCAGCGCCCTTGTGCCGGCCGCGCCGTCGCTGCACCCTCGGTGCCGCGAACGAGCTCGATCTCGTCCTCCATCCGGCGGAGATCCGGGAGACACGACATGGCCGAGGCGGCGGCGAATTCCCTTTCCGAGTTTCACCGGACCTTGCGCGAATCCGCGATTTGGCCGTTCTGGGAAGTTTGCGACGAGGTGATGCTGTCGGAGCCTCGCGCGCCGGATTCCGCGCGCATCTGGCGCTGGAACGATCTGCTGCCGTTCATCGACCGCGCGGGCCGCGAGGTCTCGATGGAAAACGCCGAACGCCGCGCGCTCATGCTGGTCAACCCGGATTTCGGCGGCAGGAGCTTCACCACCACCAACCTTTTCACGGGGATCCAGATCCTCGAACCCGGCGAGTCCGCGGTGTCGCATCGCCACACCGCGTCCGCCATGCGTTTCGTCGTCGAGGGCGGCGGCATCACGGTGGTCAACGGCCAGTCCTGCCCCATGGAGCCCGGCGATCTGATCCTGACGCCCAATTGGGCGTGGCACGAACACAGCAACCCGACCGACCGCCGGGTGGTCTGGCTGGACGCGCTGGATATTCCGCTGGCCCAGAATCTCGGGCCCATGTTCATGGAACACGGCGGCACAAACCGGGTGGAGGACGATCTGTCCGCCATCCCCGATGGGGCCTTTGCCACCGGCGGGTACACGCCCGACATCGAGGCGCCCGCCACCCCACACTCGCCCATGTTCCGCTACCCCTGGACGCAAACCGTCGCGGCGCTGAGTTCGGTTCCCGTGGCGCCCGACGGCGCGCGGAGAGTGCGCTACACCAACCCGGTCGACGGCGGCCCCGTGATCCGCAGCATGGACTGCTACGCCTGGGAGCTTGCCAAGGGTAGGGAGACCCGGCCGGTTCGGACCACTTCCAACGCCATCGTCGTAGTCGTCGAGGGCGAAGGCAAGTCGACCGTCGGCGAGGAAACCATCCGCTGGGCCGAGCACGACGTGTTCACCGTTCCGCACTGGAACTGGACCAGCCACACCGCGGTCAGCGAGATCGCGCGCCTGTTCGTCTATACCGACCGCGAGGTCCTTCGCGCGTTCAACTTCCTGCGCGACGAATACCGGGACTGACATCCGCTCTCTTGCCTGTCCCGATCGGAACCGGGCCCTTCGATACGCTGCTTCGCGGTTACTCAGGGTGAGGGAAGCAAGCAAAGCCCCTCATCCCGAGTAGGCGCGTCAGCGCCGTATCGAGGGACCGCCGCCGGGCGAATCCAGTCCTTCGATACGCCCCCTGCGGGGGCTACTCAGGATGAGGGGGGTCTTACTTTCTCCTCATCCCGAGTAGGCGCGCTAGCGCCGTATCGAGGGACGGGTCCGTTCTTGCGCTATCGGGTGCCGGCGGCACCGAGCTGGCGTTGCCACATGGCGAAGATCTGGCCCCAGTCCGTGGCCGCTGCCCGCGCGTCGAAGATGTCGCGGTCGGGCAGGGCGTAGCCGTGCTCCGCCCCTTCGTGGATCGTCGAGCGGTAGCGGACCGCGCAGGGTTCCAGCAGGTCGCCCAGCGCCTCGGCCATGGCAGGCGGCGTCAGGTGGTCGAGTTCGCCCCAGCCGCAATAGAGCTCGCCCCGGAACCTGTCGACCAGCAGGTGCGGCGAATCAGGCCTGTCCGTTATCGGCATGGTGGCGTGCAGCCCGGCGCCGGCCCGGAAGCGGTCCGGAAAATGGCCCGCCGCGGCCAGCACCGCCGTGCCGCCCATGCACCAGCCGACCGAGCCCACCGGCCCGCCGCGCATGGCGTCTTGCCCGTCGATGAAATCCAGGAGCGCCGCCGTGTCGTCCTTCATCATGGCGCTCGTCAGCTTCGACCGGGGCTCGTGGACCTTGCGCTCCTCGTCCGCGTCCATCCGGTGCAGCGACACCATGCGCCCGTCGGGACCGTACTTCTCGTTGTGCACGTCGTCGCCCTGCCGGTAGTAGAAATCCGGCAGCAGGCAGGCATAGCCGACGGTAGCGATGCGCCGCGCGATCTCGCGCAGCTCCTCGCGGATGCCCCAGATGTCCATGAACAGCACGATGGGCGCGAACGGCCCGCCTTCCGCCGGGTGGACGACGAACGCGTTCATGGTCCCGTCGCCGGTGGGAACGCCTGCGGTTCGTTCGATCATGTCGGAGGACCCGCTTGCGCCGCTCTCACTCCGTCACCGAGAACCCGACGGCGCCGAGACGCTGGACGGTGTTGCGGACATAGTCGCCGACCGACAGCGCCTCGGCCGCGGTGGCGCCGCCCGCCATGACGATCCATCCCGCCTCCAGCGGCTCGCCGGCGGCGGTGGACAGGCGCGCGGCGGCGACCAGCGAGCGCGCCGGGTTGCCGAGGATCGCGGCGGAAGAGCCGATTTGGCGCGGCCGTCCGTTGATTTCGAGGATCATGCCGAGATTGGTGAGGTCCGCATCGACCGACTGCCATGCGCCGACCACGATGCCCGACGACGAGCAGTTGTCGGCTACCACGTCGGCCAGCGAGAACTTGAAGTCGCGGTAGCGCGAATCGATGATCTCGATCGTCGGCGCCACCGCCTCGACGGCGGCCATCGCCTCGGCCGCGGTGACCGGGGCGGCGAGCGGCTTCTTCAGCAGGAACGCGATCTCGGGCTCGGCCCTCGGGTGCACGTAATCGGCCATCGAGATCGACTCGCCGTCCTCGACGATCATGCCGTCGGTCAGCCGCCCCCAGATCATGTCCGAGATGCCCATCTGGACCATCTTGGCGCGGCTGGTGAAGCCCATCTTCACGCCGATCCGCTTCTCCCCGCGCGCCACGCGGCGGAGGATCGAGGCGGCCTGGATGTCGTAGCCCTGCTCCGGGGTGATCGGGATGCTCTCTGAGATCTGCGGGATCGCCTCCGCCTTCATCGCGGCGGCATCGACGGCCTCGGCGAGCGGTGCGAGTTCGGTCATGGTCAGGCTCCCTTCTGGGCCGCGTCGCGCGCGCTCACGAGGTCGAGCGCGACGTCGACGATCATGTCCTCCTGGCCGCCCACCATGCGCCTGCGGCCGAGCTCGACCAGGATGTCGCGGGTGTCGATGCCGTAGGTCTGCGACGCGGTCTCGGCGTGGCGCAGGAAGCTCGAATAGGACCCGGTGTAGCCGAGCGACAGGGTCTCGCGGTCGACCCGGACCGGGCGGTCCTGCAAGGGCCGGACCAGCTCTTCCGCCGCGTCCATCAGCGCCCACAGGTCGCAGCCGTGGTTGAGCCCGGCGCGGTCGGCGACGGCGATGAACACTTCGAGCGGCGTGTTGCCGGCGCCCGCGCCCATCCCGGCGAGCGAGGCGTCGACCCGCGTCACCCCGTATTCGAGCGCGATCACGGTGTTGGCGACGCCGAGGCTGAGATTGTGGTGCGCGTGGATGCCGAGCTGGGTCTCGGGCTTGAGCCCGTCGCGGAACGCCCGGAACCGGTCGGCGGTGTCGCCCATCAGCAGCGCGCCGCCCGAGTCGGTGACGTAGACGCAGTGCGCGCCGTAGGACTCCATCAGCTTCGCCTGCTCGACCAGCGCGTCGGCCGGGATCATGTGCGCCATCATCAGGAAGCCCGCGACGTCCATGCCGATCCCGCGCGCGTACTCGATGTGCTGCTTCGCGATGTCGGCCTCGGTGCAGTGGGTCGCGATGCGGACCGACCGGGCGCCGGCGTCGAACGCGTCCTTGAGGTCGGTGACGGTGCCGATGCCGGGGATCAGCAGCGTCGCGATCTTCGCGTGCTCGACCGCGTCCGCCGCGACCTCGATGTACTCGATGTCGGAATGGGCGGCGAAGCCGTAGTTGAACGACATGCCGGCCAGCCCGTCGCCGTGGCTCACCTCGATCGCGTCCACCTTGGCTGCGTCGAGCGCCTTGCAGATCGCGGTCACGTGGTGCAGGCCGTACTGGTGGCGGATCGCGTGCATCCCGTCGCGCAGCGTCACGTCCTGGATGTAGATCTTCTTTTCGGTGTCGAGAGCCATCGCGGTTCTCCCCGGTGTGTTAGCTCAGAATTCCGTGTGCGTTCGCGTCACGCTCCGCCGCCCCGTCCCTCGATACGGCGCTTCGCGCCTACTCGGGATGAGGAGGAGGGTGTATGGGGCGCCACACCCCACCCTCATCCTGAGTAGCCCGCCCGAGGCGGGCGTATCGAAGGACGGTCCCATCGAAACGGAAACGCCCTACGCGGCCCGCCGCTCGACCAGCCGTTCGGCGGTCTTGAGCGCGGCCGAGGTCATGATGTCGAGATTGCCGGCATAGGTCGGCAGATAGTGGCCGGCCCCCTCGACCTCGAGGAAGATCGAGGACTTGATGCCGGTGTACTCCCCGAGCCCCGGGATGCGGAGCGGGTTGTTGGAGCCGAAGCGCTCGAACTGCACCTCCTGCTTGAGCCGGTAGCCCGGCACGTAGGCCTGCACCTCGGCCACCATGTCCTCGACGGATTTCACGATGGCGTCGGTGTCGCCGTCCTCGCTCAGCACGTAGATCGTGTCGCGCATCAGGAGCGGCGGCTCGGCCGGGTTGAGCACGATGATCGCCTTGCCGCGCGCGGCGCCGCCGACCACCTCGATCCCCTTCGACGTGGTCTCGGTGAACTCGTCGATATTGGCGCGGGTGCCGGGCCCGGCCGACTTCGACGAGATGGACGCCACGATCTCCCCGTAATGCACCTTCGCCACGCGGTCGACGGCGTGGACGATGGGGATCGTCGCCTGCCCGCCGCACGAGACCATGTTGATGTTGGGCGCGTCGAGATGCTCGTCCATGTTGACGACCGGCACGACATAGGGGCCGATGGCGGCAGGCGTCAGGTCGACAATCGTCTTGCCGTGCTCCAGGCAGATCGCCGCGTTGGCCGCGTGCGCGCCCGCCGAGGTCGCGTCGAAGACGATCTCGATGTCCGACCACTCCGGCATTCGCGTCAGGCCTTCCAGCCCTTCGTGGGTGGTGGCGACGCCCTTCGACCGCCCGCGGGCGAGCCCGTCGGAATCGGGATCGATTCCGACCAGCGCGCCCATTTCGAGCGTGTCCGAGGTCTCCAGGATCTTGATCATCAGGTCGGTGCCGATATTGCCGGAACCGACGATGGCAACCCGTGTCTTCATCGTCCCACTCCTCAGGCGGCGAAGGCGGCCCGGACCGAGCCGAGCCCCTCGATCCGCGCCTCGACCACGTCGCCCCAGACCACCGGCGCCATCGGCCCGAGCGCGCCGGTCATGATCGTGTCGCCCTCGTCGAGCGGCATGCCGACCTCGACCATCTTGCGCGCGAGCCACAGGGCGGCGTTCAAGGGGTTGCCGAGACAGGCCACCCCGGCGCCGATCGAGACCTGGTCGCCCTTGTTCTCCATCACCATGCCGCACTCGCGGAGGTCGAGATCGTCGAGCATCACCGGGCGCGTGCCGAGCACGAACAGCCCGGAGGACGCGTTGTCGGCCACGGTGTCGACGATGTTTATGTTCCACCCGGCGATGCGCGAGCCGACCACCTCGATCGCCGGGAGCGCGTAGGCGACGGCGTCGATCACGTCGATCAGTGTGAGCTGCTCGCGGTCGAGCGCGGAATGGAGCACCAGCGCCACCTCGGCCTCGCAGCGCGGCTGCAGCACGCTGCCGGCGGCGATCTCGTCACCGTCGACCACGCACATGTCGGCGAACAGCATCCCGTAATCCGGCTGGTCGACGCCGAGCTGCTGCTGGACGGCCTTGGCGGTCAGCCCGATCTTGCGCCCGACGATCCGGCGGCCCGCCCCGATCCAGTGATCGGTGTTGGTCTGCTGCACGCGGTAGGCGGCATCGACATCGCCCTCGGGCAAGGTCTCGCGGACCGGCCCGATGGGCTCGCCGTCTTCCCAGGCCTTGCGGATATCGGCCGCCGCCTTCGCGATCGCGTCTTCGTTCATCCCGTACTCCGTTCGTCGCTCGGTTCATGTCCGACCGATGGTTTTTCTCCCGTCATGCCCGGACTTGTTCCGGGCATCCACGTCCGTCCGCCACTGCGGCCGGCTGCCGCCTTGGTATCCCCTTCACCCTGACCCTCTCCCCCGCGGGGGAGAGGGGACGCGCTTGGCGACTCCTGCTTACCTTCCCCCCTCCCGCTTGCGGGAGGGGTTGGGGGAGGGCGGCGGCCCGGTCGGGCCGGAACATGACGTAGCCCGCTCCCGGCCCGCGCTGCGATGCCCCAAGGCGTGGATGCCCGGAACGAGTCCGGGCATGACGAACGGAGGGAGCGCGGGAATGGATTTGAAACCGTGACACCGTCCGCACCCCCCTACAGCTTGACGCAGATGTTCTTCTGCTCGGAATAGAAGTTGAGGGCGTGCTGGCCGCCCTCGCGCCCGATTCCGCTCAGCCCCATGCCGCCGAACGGCGTGCGGAGGTCGCGCAGGAACCAGCAATTGACCCAGTTGATCCCGGCCTCCATCGCCTGGCTGACCCGGTGGCCGCGCGAGAGGTCGGTGGTCCACACCACCGATGCGAGCCCGTACTCGGTGTCGTTGGCCATCGCGACCGCCTCGTCCTCGTCGTCGAACGGGGTGACGTGGCAGACCGGGCCGAAGATCTCCTCTTTCTGGACCCTCGTGTCCTCGCCGAGGCCGGCGAAGATGGTGGGCTCGATATAGGCGCCGTCGTCGCGTTCGTCGCCGAAGGAGGGGATGCCGCCGCCGGTGACCGTCTCGGCGCCGAGCTCGGCTGCGAGCGCGTAGTAGGAGCTCACCTTGTCCCGGTGCTCGCGGCTGATCAGCGGGCCCATCTGGGTGGCGCCGTCCTCCGGCCGGCCGATGACCATCGCCTCGCCGCGCGCCTTCAGCGTATCGACGAAGCGCTCGTAGACCGGGCGCTCGACATAGACCCGCTCCGAGCTCAGGCAGACCTGGCCGGTATTGGCGAAGACCGACCGCGCGGTACCGTCGATCGCGGCGTCGAAATCGGCGTCGGCGAAGACGATCGCCGGGTTCTTGCCGCCGAGCTCGAAGGAGAGCGCCTTTATGTTGGCCGACGCCGCCTTCATGATCTCGCGCCCGGTCGCGGTCTCGCCGGTGAAGGTGACCGCGTGGATGCCCTCGTGCGTGGTGATGAACTCGCCCGCCGAGTCGGGGCCGAACCCGTGCACCACGTTGAACGCGCCGTCGGGCACGCCGACCGACTTCATCACCTCGGCGAGCAGGGTGGCCGTGGTGGGCGTTTCCTCCGACGGTTTCAGGATCACCGCGTTGCCCGACGCCATCGCCGGCGCCAGCTTCCAGGTGGACAGCAGCAGCGGCAGGTTCCAGGGCGAGATCACGCCGACGACGCCGTGCGGCTGGCGGACGGAGTAGTTCACCGCGCCGCGCCCGTCCGGCGTCTCCTGCATGTATGCCTCGGTGCCGACCGATTTGATCAGGTCGGCGAAGATGCGGAAATTCGCCGCGCCGCGCGGAATGTCGAGATGGCTCGCGAGCGACTTGGGCTTTCCGGTATTGGCGCATTCGGCGTCGACCAACTCGTCGAACCGGGCCTCGATCCCGTCCGCGACGGCATAGAGCAGGTTGCAGCGCTGCTCGGTCGTGAGCTTGCCCCAGGCGCCGTAATAGGCCTCGCGCGCGGCGTCCACGGCGCGGTCGACGATGGCCTTGTCGGCCTCGTGGACCAGCGAGATCAGCGTGCCGTCGACCGGCGTCACGTTCTCGAACGTATTGCCGGAGGCGACGAACGCGCCGCCCACGAAATTCCTCAACTCGCGCAGATTGCCCTTGCCGCCGGATGCCACGATCGATCCCCTCCGATGCCGTCCGCCGCACAATAGCCGCAACGGCGCTTCACGAAAACGGGCGCCGAAACCTCCGGCGCCCCCACTTCCCCACTGTGCGAAATATACCCCAAAACGCGTCCCGAGTCAAGGAAAAATGCTTTTTCAGGGTAAATAAGTCGGTAAGTCACGGAAATTAGGGCACTTTTTCTCGCTTCGGATTCCGTCCCCAAATCGGCCGCCAGACCCCTCCAATCGTCCCATGCGCGATTTCGGCCCGAACGCCCGGACCGAACCTCCGCCCCGTCACGGTCGGACCCGGACCGGCCATCCACGCGTTCGCCCCCGTCCAGCATCCACCCCTTTTTTCGTCATGCCCGGACTTGTTCCGGGCATCCACGTCCCTCCGCCGCCTCGCCCGTGCCGGGCTCGCACCGCGATGCCGCAAGACGTGGATGCCCGGAACAAGTCCGGGCATGACGATGGGGAGGGCGAGGCGTACGGTCGGGCCGCGATCCGCGTCCCGATCCGGGGCCTGCCGTCGACATAGGCATCGCGTAGACAAATCGCGACCGGGTCGACATTCGCGTCCCGCGGATGCCGAGCGGGAATGTCGACATTTGTCGCCTCGACTGGCCTGTAGACATTTCGGTCGGCAAAGACGCGCCCCGAAATGCCGACCGTGCGCGCGCGGCACCGAGAGGCGGCATACGCGGGATTCCGGCGGAATTTTCCCCCTCTCCCCGTGGGGGAGAGGGGATTCGCTTCCCCGCTCTTCTTTACCTTCCCCCCTCCCGCTTGCGGGAGGGGCGGGGGAGGCGCAGGACGGAAAAGGGGCGCCGGCATCTCCTCCGGCGCCCCCACTTTTCCACTCTGGGAAATATACCCCAAAACACGTCCCGAGTCAAGTAGGAGAAATGTGCGCTGTGGTGATTTTTGGCTGTCGCCGGTTCGATTTTGGCGGTTGAATATCGTCCGGCCCGCTTCCCCACCGGGCAGGATACGGGCTTCCGGGGCCTGACAAATACGATTACCGGAAGATTGTCTGGCGTGCGGGCGTGGCTTCCCCTCTGCCGTCGGGCGGCGGGATCGGGCAGGATTGTCGGGAGGCAGACGAGCGGTCAGCCGGTGTCGAGATACGGCACGGCGCCGACCAGGGAGCGCATGCGCTCGGGGCGGCCGGCGCGGGCCTGGGCGAGAGCCATCGCCATCATCACCGCCAGGGCGAGGCCGAGGCGGGTCTTCATCTTGGCGCGGCCTCGGATGTAGTGGGTCTCGAAGTTGAAGCTGTTGTCGAGGCGGCTGTTGATCCGCTCCATGGCCGAGCGGCGGTTGTAGCCGCGCCGCCATGACGGACTGCCCCAGGGCGTGGGGGTGAAGATGCGCCGGTCGTGGCTGTCGAGGTCGATGCGCAGGATGCGGCCATAGTCTCCGGGCTTGACCCCGCCGGCCCGGTGGCAGGCCCGGCTGCCGGCGCAGGCGAAGCCGAAGGCGGCTGCCGGGCAGCGGTATTTGAGCGTGCCGCAGCGGCCCCGATCAGCCTCGAACCCCTGAAACGCCATAGCGCGGACCTCGCCGGTCCCGGGACAGACGCAGGACACCCGGCCGCGCTCGTCGTGAACGATGACATCGGCGCGGTCGGGGAACAGCGGCCGCGTGATCGGCTGCGCCGGATCGTATCTCGGCTCCTGCTTCTCCACCCGCCACATCAGCCGTGTATCGATCAGCGGGCGGGCGGTCCACCGGTCCCACAGCCGCGCCTTCAGGCGGGCATCGTCGAGACCGCGGTCGGCGCTGAAGTCGGCGCAGCGCCCGGCGATCTCCGGCGCCCTTGCGAACAGCTCCTCCAGCATCCCGGACAGCACCTTGGGTTCCGAGGCCGAAGCGCGCGTCACCTCGAAGGCCACCGGAACCTCGTAATCGGTGTCGGCGATCAGGTGCAGCCCGTAGCCGAACCACGACTTCACCTTCTTCCACACCGCGCCGGTCCTGGCGTCCACCCCGCCCGTCTCGTGCTTGCCCCAGTCGGCGTCGGGGTCCGAGGTCTTGTCCTCGTCCTTGCCGACCCGGCCCGTCGAGTGGCTCGCGATCGCCTTGCCGTCGTAGCCGAGATGACGCCCGAAGTCCGGCAACGCGGCGAACAGCGCGGCGCGCAGGCTCTCGATCATGGCGGACACCAGCCCCTGCTCGTCCTCAAGCTGCACAACACGCCCCAGAAACCGCGAGAAGTTCCAGTGGCTCGGCGCCGTCGAACGAACCCGCGCCGGGCGCGTTACCGCATGCCCGTCGTGAAGCACCGTCACCGGCCCGCTCTGATACGGCAGAGGGTCGAACCCGCAGATCTCCAGCAACGCCGGGTTGCGCCCCAGCTCCCGCAACAGCGACTGCATCGAGGCGTGTTGCAACACCACCCCCGCGATCAGCGCCCGCCACATCGCCCGCACCGGGTAGTCGTTACGGCCCCGACCGCGACACACTTCAAGCGCCGTCACGATCTCCTCGTCGGGAAGCACCGCCAGAACCAGGCGCAGCCGTTCAAGGTCCGGCAGGACTTCGACATCGCGCCACGAAAAGGGTAGCTTCGCCGCCGTCGCCATCGCTGTTCTCCCGACCAGGGGTGGTGGTGGAACAAGGGCCCCAGGGCCCGATGGCGACACCTTCTATCTCATGCGCACGATCAGGGCGCGCGAGGCCGCCGCAGGAAAACCTCGCTGCCAAGACGCCGCGACCAGCGGCGTGGGGTGAAAATCGCCAAAACGACCGCCGCAGCGAAACTGAAACCCCGGATATCAACGACCACCACGGGGTATCAAAAATCTCGCACCTCCGTGAACGCCTTGTAAATCAACCCGTCCCCGACAGCGCAAACGCCTCTAGGAGAAATGTGCGCTGTGGTGATTTTTGGCTGTCGCCGGTTCGATTTTGGCGGTTGAATATCGTCCGGCCCGCTTCCCCACCGGGCAGGATACGGGCTTCCGGGGCCTGACAAATACGATTACCGGAAGATTGTCTGGCGTGCGGGCGTGGCTTCCCCTCTGCCGTCGGGCGGCGGGATCGGGCAGGATTGTCGGGAGGCAGACGAGCGGTCAGCCGGTGTCGAGATACGGCACGGCGCCGACCAGGGAGCGCATGCGCTCGGGGCGGCCGGCGCGGGCCTGGGCGAGAGCCATCGCCATCATCACCGCCAGGGCGAGGCCGAGGCGGGTCTTCATCTTGGCGCGGCCTCGGATGTAGTGGGTCTCGAAGTTGAAGCTGTTGTCGAGGCGGCTGTTGATCCGCTCCATGGCCGAGCGGCGGTTGTAGCCGCGCCGCCATGACGGACTGCCCCAGGGCGTGGGGGTGAAGATGCGCCGGTCGTGGCTGTCGAGGTCGATGCGCAGGATGCGGCCATAGTCTCCGGGCTTGACCCCGCCGGCCCGGTGGCAGGCCCGGCTGCCGGCGCAGGCGAAGCCGAAGGCGGCTGCCGGGCAGCGGTATTTGAGCGTGCCGCAGCGGCCCCGATCAGCCTCGAACCCCTGAAACGCCATAGCGCGGACCTCGCCGGTCCCGGGACAGACGCAGGACACCCGGCCGCGCTCGTCGTGAACGATGACATCGGCGCGGTCGGGGAACAGCGGCCGCGTGATCGGCTGCGCCGGATCGTATCTCGGCTCCTGCTTCTCCACCCGCCACATCAGCCGTGTATCGATCAGCGGGCGGGCGGTCCACCGGTCCCACAGCCGCGCCTTCAGGCGGGCATCGTCGAGACCGCGGTCGGCGCTGAAGTCGGCGCAGCGCCCGGCGATCTCCGGCGCCCTTGCGAACAGCTCCTCCAGCATCCCGGACAGCACCTTGGGTTCCGAGGCCGAAGCGCGCGTCACCTCGAAGGCCACCGGAACCTCGTAATCGGTGTCGGCGATCAGGTGCAGCCCGTAGCCGAACCACGACTTCACCTTCTTCCACACCGCGCCGGTCCTGGCGTCCACCCCGCCCGTCTCGTGCTTGCCCCAGTCGGCGTCGGGGTCCGAGGTCTTGTCCTCGTCCTTGCCGACCCGGCCCGTCGAGTGGCTCGCGATCGCCTTGCCGTCGTAGCCGAGATGACGCCCGAAGTCCGGCAACGCGGCGAACAGCGCGGCGCGCAGGCTCTCGATCATGGCGGACACCAGCCCCTGCTCGTCCTCAAGCTGCACAACACGCCCCAGAAACCGCGAGAAGTTCCAGTGGCTCGGCGCCGTCGAACGAACCCGCGCCGGGCGCGTTACCGCATGCCCGTCGTGAAGCACCGTCACCGGCCCGCTCTGATACGGCAGAGGGTCGAACCCGCAGATCTCCAGCAACGCCGGGTTGCGCCCCAGCTCCCGCAACAGCGACTGCATCGAGGCGTGTTGCAACACCACCCCCGCGATCAGCGCCCGCCACATCGCCCGCACCGGGTAGTCGTTACGGCCCCGACCGCGACACACTTCAAGCGCCGTCACGATCTCCTCGTCGGGAAGCACCGCCAGAACCAGGCGCAGCCGTTCAAGGTCCGGCAGGACTTCGACATCGCGCCACGAAAAGGGTAGCTTCGCCGCCGTCGCCATCGCTGTTCTCCCGACCAGGGGTGGTGGTGGAACAAGGGCCCCAGGGCCCGATGGCGACACCTTCTATCTCATGCGCACGATCAGGGCGCGCGAGGCCGCCGCAGGAAAACCTCGCTGCCAAGACGCCGCGACCAGCGGCGTGGGGTGAAAATCGCCAAAACGACCGCCGCAGCGAAACTGAAACCCCGGATATCAACGACCACCACGGGGTATCAAAAATCTCGCACCTCCGTGAACGCCTTGTAAATCAACCCGTCCCCGACAGCGCAAACGCCTCAGTGTTTCACGTGAAACAAAGGTCAACGAGTCTGTCCTATGTTTCACGTGAAACATCGGGGGCGGGAAGCCGGATCGACGTTCCGTTGGTCACGCGTTCCCCGGTCAGCGCGCGGATGACGCCCCAATGGGTGATGACGGCGATGCGGGGCCAGGCCGGGTCGTCCGCCATGCGCCGCGCGAAGCGGGCGCAGCGTTCCTCGAACGACGCCACGCTCTCCTCCGACGCGGGCCACCAGATTTCGTCGAGGCGGCCGAACTCGTATTCCGGCCAGATCCGCGCGAGATCCGAGCGCCGCGTTCCCACGTCGCAGGAGAAGCTGAAGCGCTCGCGGACGTCCGGATCGACGGTCATCGGGACGCCGAGCGCGCGCGCGACCGTGTCCGCGGTCTGGATCGCCCGCCTGTAGGGGCTCGCCACGACCCGCTCGATGCCTTCCCCGGCGAGGGAGGCCGCGATGTCCCGCGCCTGGCGCTGCCCGAGCGACGTGAGCAGCGGGTCCGGCACGCCGGGGTCGACCCGGGTCACGCTGAACACCACGTTGAAGATCGTCTGGCCGTGGCGGATCAGGAACATGGCGCGTCGTTCGCGAACCGTCCCGCTTGCGCTTTGGCCGCGTTGGGCCTATTTACGGAGTCCCGCTGCAAGGCTTGGCCCGACGCATGCGCCGCGTGTCCGCGATCGGGACGATCCGGTCGGACGGAGTGCCGCGGGGGCGAGGCGTCAAAGGACGCGTCCATGGAAGGCTTCCAGTTTCTCGACATCATCATCTTCGCGATGATCGCGGCGTTCCTGGTGTTCAGGCTGCGCAGCGTTCTCGGGCGCCGGACGGGGCACCAGTCCCGCCCGCCCGACAACATGTCACAACGCGGCCGGGAATCCGAGCGCGAGGCCAACGTCATCGAGCTGCCCGACCGCAGCGCGGCGAACGACGAGCCGGACTTCGACGACGACGCGGATTTCGAGCCGGCGGACGCGGCGGAGCCGGAAGACCCCGTCGCGCGCGGGCTGGCGCGGATCGGCGCAGCGGACCCCGACTTCGATCCGTCCACGTTCGAGGAGGGCGCCCGGGCCGCCTTCGAGGCCGTGGTTCACGCCTTCGCGACCGCCGACACGGGCACGCTCCGCGCGCTGCTGAACGACGAGGTCTTCGAGAACTTCGAGCATGCGATCCGCCAGCGCCTCGACGCCGCCGAGACGCTGGAGACCACGGTCGTCGGCATCAAGTCGGCCGAGATCGTCGAAGCCGAGATGAGCAGCCGCTACGCGTTCGTCACCGTCACGTTCGTCTCCGAGCAGGTCAACGTGACCCGCGACGCCGACGGCGAGGTGATCGAGGGGGATCCCGCCCAGGTCACCGACGTGACGGATATCTGGACCTTCTCGCGCAACACCCGCTCCCGCGATCCCAACTGGAAGTTGATTGAGACGCGGAGTTCCAACTGAGACGCTTCCCCTCGCGCGCACCCGCCGCGGCATTCCGGCGGCGCTGACGGCGCTGATGCTCGCCGCCGCGCCCGGCTGCGCGCCCGACGAGGAGCGGCCCGAAATTCCCGTTCTCAAGCCGGTCGCGTTCGCCGATCTCCCCGGCTGGGCGGATGACCGGCACGCCGACGCCCTTCCCGCGCTGATGCGCAGCTGCGCGACACCGCTGCGCTACCCGACGCAGGTCGAGGACGGGGAAAAACGGTTCGGCCGGCCGGCGGACTGGCGGTCGGTCTGCGAAGAGGCCGCCCGGATCGACGCCGGCGCCGCGCGCGACTTCTTCGAGCGCCGGTTCAGGCCGTTCCAGGTCGTCGGCGCCGACGGCGATTCCGGCACGATCACCGGCTATTACGAGCCGGAGCTCGCGGGCGCGCGGCAGCGGAGCGACGCCTACCCGGTCCCGCTCCATACCAGGCCGAAGGATCTGGTGACGGTCCGGCTGTCGGAGTTCGGCAAGGATTTCGGCGACGAGAGCCTTACGGGGCGGGTCGAGGGGGGACGGCTCAGGCCCTATTACGACCGCGCCCAGATCGCCGACGGCGCGCTGGATGGCGAGGGGGTGGAGATCGTCTGGGTCGCCGATCCGATCGCGGCGTTCTTCCTGCAGGTCCAGGGATCCGGGCGGGTGCGCCTGCCGGACGGCGAGGTCCTGCGCCTCGGCTACGCTGCGACCAACGGCCGGCCCTACACCGCGATCGGGCGCGTGCTGGTCGCCGAGGGCGCGCTCGAGCGCGAGGAGGTCTCGCTCCAGTCGATCCGCGCCTGGCTGCGCGCCAACCCCGCGGAGCAGCGCCGGGTCATGGACCGCAACCGGTCCTACGTGTTCTTCCGCGAGGTGCCGGGGGAGGGTCCCATCGGCACCCAGGGCGTGCCGCTGACGCCCGGTCGGAGCCTCGCCGTCGATCCCCGATACCTGCCGCTCGGCGCGCCGCTCTGGATCGACACCGTCGATCCGCTGGATACGTCGCGGCCGCTCAGACGGCTCGCGGTGGCGCAGGATACCGGCGGCGCGATCCGGGGCGCGGTGCGGGGCGATTTGTTCTGGGGCGCCGAGCTCGACGCAGAGGAACGCGCCGGCCGCATGAGATCGCCGGGGCGCTACTATGTGCTCCTGCCCGTGCCGGGGGAGAAGGCGGCCGGGGTATGACGGACGCGGCGGAAGAACGCCCGGCGGTCGGGTTCTTCGCGACCTGCCTGGTGGATTTGTTCAGGCCCTCGGTCGGCTTCGCCGCCGCGCGGCTGCTGGAGCGCGCCGGATACCGGGTCGAGGTGCCGCGCGCGCAGAGCTGCTGCGGCCAGCCTTCCTACAACAGCGGCGACCGCAGGGCCGCTCGGCGCGGCGCGCGGCGCGCCGTGGCCGCGTTCGAGAAGTTCGAGCATGTCGTCGTCCCGTCCGGGTCGTGCGCCGCGATGTTCGTCCGCCACTTCCCGGACCTGCTTGCCGACGATCCGGAATGGGCCGGCAAGGCGCGGGCGCTCGCCGGCCGGACATACGAGCTGGTCGATTTCCTGGCCCGGGTGGCGGGCTGGCGCCCGGACGCCGCCGGCGCGCTATCGGGCAGCGTCACCTACCACGATTCCTGCTCCGGGCTGCGCGAGCTCGGCGTCCGCGAGCAGCCCCGCGCGCTCCTCGCCGCTTCCGGCGGGCCCGAGCTGCGCGAGATGGAGGGGTCCGACATCTGCTGCGGCTTCGGCGGCACGTTCTGCGTCAAGTACCCGGCGATCTCCGAGGCGATGGCGGACAAGAAGATCGACTCGATCGAGGCCACCGGCGCGGACGCGGTGGTCGGCGGCGATCTCGGCTGCCTGCTCCACATCGAGGGAAGGCTCTCGCGCCGGGGATCGGCGGTCGGCGCCCGCCACGTCGCCGAACTGCTCGACGCCGGGGACGGCTGAGGATGCAGGCCGACAGCGCCCGCTTTCTCGACAACATCGCCGCCGCCCGCCGCGACGCCACCCTGCTCGGCGCGCTCGACCGGTTGCAGCGCGACGCCCGCGCGGGCCGGGCCGAGACCGTGGCGAGGCTGCCCGAGTTCGAGGCGCTGCGCGACGCCGCGCGGGACATCCGCAACGGCGCGCTCGCCAACCTCGCCGCCAACCTCGAACGGTTCGAGGCGAACGTCGTCGCCAACGGGGGCGCGGTGCACTGGTGCCGCGACGCGGCCGAGGCCCGCGAGGCGGTCGCCCGGATCTGCCGCGAGGCGGGGGCGAGGACCGTTGCCAAGGGCAAGTCGATGGTCACCGAGGAGATCGACCTGAACGCGGCGCTCATCGGCGCCGGGTTCGACACGGTCGAGACCGATCTCGGCGAATACGTCCTCCAGCTCCGCGACGAGACGCCGAGCCATATCGTGATCCCGGCGATCCACCTGACCAAGGACCAGTTCGCCGAGACCTTCCGGGACGCGCACGACACGTTGCCCGAGGACCGCTCGCTCGACGAGGCCCGCCAGATCACCGACGAGGCCCGCGGCGCGCTCCGCGACGTCTTCCTGCGCGCCGACGTGGGCATCACCGGCGCCAACTTCCTGATCGCCGAGACCGGGTCGGTCGCGATCGTCACCAACGAGGGGAACGGCGACCTCGCCCAGTCCCTGCCGCGCACGCATATCGCGGTCACCGGGATCGAGAAGGCGCTCGGCACCGTCGAGGAGGCGCTGACCCTGATCCGCGTGCTGGCGCGCTCGGCGACGGGGCAGGAGATTTCCGCCTACACCACCTTCGCCACCGGCGCGAAGCGCGCGGACGACGCGGCGGGGCCGGAGAGCTTCCACGTCGTGCTGGTCGACAACGGGCGCAGCGACCTCCTCGCCGGCCCCAAACGGGAGATCCTGCGCTGCATCCGCTGCGGCGCCTGCCAGACCGTCTGCCCGGTCTACGGCGCGGTCGGCGGCCATGCCTACGGAGCGGTTTATGCCGGCCCGGTGGGATCGGTGCTGACGCCCGCCTTGAACGGGCTGGAGACGTCGAAGCACCTGCCCGAGGCCTCGTCGTTCTGCGGCGCCTGCGAGGCGGTCTGCCCGGTGCGCATCCCGCTGCCCCGGCTGCTGCGGATGTGGCGCGAGGACGCGTTCCAGGCCCATCTCGGGCCGACGGTCATGCGCTGGGGCCTGTTCGCCTGGTCGGCGCTGACCGCCTGGCCGTGGGCCTACCGGACGGCGGGCGGGATCGGCGGGCGGATGCTCCGCCTGATGGCGATGGGGCGCGGCCGGCTCACCCGGCTCCCCTTCGCCGGCAGGTGGACCGGCGGGCGCGACCTCCCGGTTCCCGAGGGCGGCACCTTCGTCGGCAAGTGGCACGGGCGGCGCGAACGATGAGCGCCGCGCGCGACGACATACTGGCCAGGATCCGCGCCGCCAATCCCGGCCCCGAGGCCCAGGTGACGCCCGGGCCGATACCCGCCAGGGGACGGGGCGAGGCCGCGGAGCTGCGCCAGCGCTTCTACGGCGGGCTCGACGCGGCCGGGGTCAGCCACGCCACGGTGACCGGCTGGGCCGAGGTCGCCCGCGAGATCGAGCGCTTTCTGCGCGCGGCCGGCGCGACCGGCCCCGTCGTCGCCTCCGACGACCCGATGCTGGATCCGTGCGGCCTCGACCGCGTGGAAGGCCTGCGCCGCGGCGTGCCGGACGCCGGGGACGCGGTCTCGGTCACCGGCACCGTCGCCGGCATCGCCGAGACCGGGACGCTGATGGTGCGCTCCGGCCCCGACATCGCCAACGCGGCCCACTTCCTGGCCGACACCCATGTCACGGTGGTCGACGCGGCCCGCATCGTCGGCGCCTACGAGGACGCCTTCGCGCTGCTTCGCGCCGGCGGCGCGCCGATGCCGCGCAACGTCACCCTGATCACCGGCCCGTCGCGCTCGAGCGACATCGAGCGCATCCTCCAGATCGGCGTGCACGGGCCGAGGACGCTGCACGTGGTGGTGTGCGATGCCGGCCCGGCGCCGTAGCCGCGAGCCGAGCGCCGCCGACCGCGCCCTGTTCGAGGCGGCGGTCGGCGACGTCGAGCGGTTCGCCCGCGAGGGCGAGGCGCCCGCGGAGCGCACCGGGGCGCCGCCCCCGTCGCCCCCGCCCGTCCCGCCCCGGCCGCCGCCCCCGCTGGAGCCGGGCGCCGCCGCCGGGGTCGACGGCCGCGCCGCGGCCCGGCTGAGGCGCGGACAGATGCGCCCCGAGGCCCGGATCGACCTGCACGGCCACACCCTCGAACAGGCGCACCGCGCGCTCGCCGGCTTCGTCGACCGCGCCGCTGGCGAGGGACGCCGCTGCGTGCTGGTGATCACCGGCAAGGGCGGCGTGGGCCGGACCGGCGGCACCATCCGGAGCGAGTTCCCCCGCTGGCTCAACCAGCCCGGCCTCAGGCCCCGCATCCTCGCCTTCGCCGAGGCCCGGCCCAGGGACGGCGGCGCCGGCGCCTTCTACGTGCTGCTCAGGAAGCGCCGCTAGAGCCTCGTCGAATGCCGCTCTAATGTTTCACTTTGACTGGTGCGGGAAAGCTTCTGCTCGTTCAGGTCCAGAAAACTCCCGGAATTCGTAAGCGTCTGGCGTGACCGCCCTTGTGGCGAGACGGCTTGGAGCCGCAGTCTCTGGTGAGGTTCCAGAGGTCGATAGTGTCCATTATCGGCCAATGGACACTATCTTAGGGGGCTGCGGTGCCACGTCGGGTACGCCGGTTCTGGTCGGACGACGAGAAGCGCCGGATCGTGGCGCAGAGCTACGCTCCCGGTGTCTCGGTGTCGGTTGTGGCGCGCCGCTATGACGTCAACGCCAACCTGATCTTCACCTGGCGGCGCGATCCCCGTTACAGGCCGGCGGCCGATGCCGGGGAGGCGCCGTCCTTCCTGCCGGTGGAGGTGGTGCCCGATGCGCCGCCGTTGGAGCCGGCCGCGGCATCGGACGGTCGGATCGAGATCGCGTTGTCGAACGGCCACCGGGTGAGCGCGTTCGGGTCGTTCGACGCGGACGCGCTGTGCCGGGTGGTGCGGGCGCTTGGCGGATGATCCCGGTTCCCTCCTCGACCCGGGTATGGCTGGCCTGCGGCGTGACCGACATGCGCAAGGGGTTCCCCGGTCTCGCGGCGCAGGCGGAGCGGGTATTGAAGGCGGATCCGCATTGCGGCCATCTCTTCATCTACCGTAAGCGTCTGGCGTGACCGCCCTTGTGGCGAGACGGCTTGGAGCCGCAGTCTGTGGTGAGGTTCCAGAGGTCGATAGTGTCCATTATCGGCTAATGGACACTATCTTAGGGGGCTGCGGTGCCACGTCGGGTACGCCGGTTCTGGTCGGACGACGAGAAGCGCCGGATCGTGGCGCAGAGCTACGCTCCCGGTGTCTCGGTGTCGGTTGTGGCGCGCCGCTATGACGTCAACGCCAACCTGATCTTCACCTGGCGGCGCGATCCCCGTTACAGGCCGGCGGCCGATGCCGGGGAGGCGCCGTCCTTCCTGCCGGTGGAGGTGGTGCCCGATGCGCCGCCGTTGGAGCCGGCCGCGGGTAAGCGTCCGGCGTGACCGCCCCTGCGTGGTCAGTCGGCGGCTTCCCGATCTTCTGCGGGCGCGGTGTTCCACGGCAGCAGATCGTCGATGCGGTTGATCCTGTAGTCGGGGATGCGTTCGAGGACCTGAGCAAGCCAGGCCTGCGGATCGACATCGTTGAGCCTGGCGGTCTCGATCAGGGTGTAGGCGATGGCGGCGGCCCTGCCGCCGCTGGCCGAGCCCATGAAGAGATAGTTCTTGCGGCCGAGCGCGATCGGCCTCATTGCGCGTTCGGCGGGGTTGTTGTCGATCTCGAGGAAGCCGTGCTCGAGATAGGGTCGAAGGCGCTTCATCCGGGTCAGGGCATGACGGATCGCCGCTGCCAGCGGGGTCTTGGCGGAGATTCTGGGCAGCTGCGATTGCAGCCACCGCTCCAGCTCGTCGAGGCACGGCGCGGCCTTGGCCTGGCGGATGGCCGCGCGGTTCTCGGGCGGCTGCCCGCGGGCCTCCTTCTCGATAGCGTAGAGGGCGGCGATCCGTTCCAGCGCCTCGGCGGCGATCGCCGAGCCCTGGGCGGCATGGACGTCGAAGAACTTGCGTCGCACATGCGCCAGACAGGCCACCTCGCGGACCGGCCCGGCGCGCGCCAGCGCACCGAACCCGGCATAGCCGTCCGAGTGCATCCAGCCGGCGAAGCCTTCAAGATGCGCCTTCGGATGCGCCGCCTTGCGGTCGGCCGAGAAGCGGTACCAGGCCGCCGGCGGCGCCTCGCCAGCCCAGGGCCGCTCGTCCCGCACGTAGGTCCAGGCCCGGCCGGTCGCCGTTTTGCCGGTTCCCGGCGCCAGCAGCTTGACCGGGGTGTCGTCGGCGAACAGGGCTTGTCCTTCCAGCACATGGCGCCCGATCGCATCGGCCAGGGGCTCCAGCAGCGCCGTCGCCTTGCCGACCCAGCCGGCGAGCGTCGAGCGGTCGAGCTCGACGCCGTCGCGGGCGAAGATGCGGGACTGGCGGTAGAGCGGCAGGTGATCGCAATACTTCGAGACCAGCACATGCGCCAGAAGGCCGGGGCCCGGTCGGCCGCGCTCGATCGGTCGCGGCGGCAGCGGCGCCTGGTGGAACTTCTCGCAGCCGCCGCAGGCCAGGCGCGGACGGACGATGCGCTTCACCACGAAGCGGCCGGGGATGTACTCCAGCTCCTCCGTCACATCCTCGCCGAGCCGCTTGAGACGGCCGCCGCAGTCCGCGCAGCGCTCGCCCGGCGCGAGAACCGTCTCCTCGCGCGGCAGGTGGTCCGGCAGGGGACGGCGCTTCGGCTGCTTCTTCGTGGCGGGCGTCGGCTCGGTCGGCGCCTCGGCCGCCCGCGCGATCTCCTCGTCCTCCAGCCCGAGCTCAAGCTGGTCGAGGGCCTCCGAGGTGACGCCGAAGCGCTGCCGCCGCAGACCCGCAAGCTGGTGCCTGAGCTTCTCGATCAACAGATCGCGGTTGCGCAGCTCGGCGTCCCGTGCCGCCAGTTCGGCCCGCGAGGCCAGCACCATCGCCTTCAACGCGGCGATGTCGTCGGGCAGGGAATGGGCCGCTTCGAGCATGGCCGCATCCTACCCGAAGGGGCCGACAAAGGGAAGCCCGAATGACAGTCAACCCATTGTTTATAAACGGTGAATCAGCCCGCGGCGATCGTGTCCCGAGCCGTGGTGTAAGAGCCTGGCGGCCGTCGCGGTATCCGGCGGGTAGGGCCGGTAGGCTCAGGCTGCCACGGCGGGCAGCTTGACGGTTGCATTGTCGCTCACGGGAGCGATCGATTCCAGCGTCATGTATCTGGCCCTCTGGACGGCCCATTCGTCGTTCTGCTCGAGCAGGATGGCGCCGATCAGCCGTGTTATGGCGTCCTCGTTGGGGAAGATGCCGACGGTGTTGGTACGCCGCTTGATCTCGCCATGGAGTCGTTCGAGCGGGTTTGTCGAGTGCAGCTTGGGGCGATGCGCGGCCGGGAAGGTCATGTAGGCGAGAACGTCGTGCTCGGCCTCGTCCATGAGAGCGGCGAGCTTCGGCGCCTTGGCCCTGAGCTGGTCGGCGACCTGGCGCCACTGGGCGGAGGCGCTGTCTGCATCCTCCTGGGCGAAGGCGGTGGTGACGAAGGCGGACACGACGCGCCGGCCCTGCTTGCCGGCATGGGCGAGCAGGGTGCGCATGAAGTGGACGCGGCAGCGCTGCCATGTGGCGCCGAGGACGCGCGTTGCAGCCGCCTTCAGGCCCTTGTGGTCATCGGAGACGACCAGCTTGACGCCGCGCAGGCCGCGGCGGGCCAGGGAGCGCAGGAAGGAGGTCCAGAAGGTCTCGGCCTCGGACGCGCCGATCGCCATGCCGAGCACCTCGCGGCGGCCCTGGTCGTTGACCGCCACCGCGATCGTGACCGCGACCGAGACGACGCGCCCGGCCTCGCGCATCTTCACATAGGTCGCGTCCAGCCACAGATACGGCCAGTCGCCCTCCAGCGGGCGGTCGAGGAAGTCGCGGATCTTGCCGTCGATCTCACCGCACAGCCGCGACACCTGGCTCTTCGAGATGCCCGACATGCCCATGGCCTGCACCAGGTCGTCCACCGAGCGGGTCGACACGCCCTTGATGTAGGCCTCCTGGATCACCGCCGTCAGCGCCTTCTCCGCCATGCGACGCGGCTCCAGGAAGCCCGGGAAGTAGCTCCCCTTGCGCAGCTTCGGGATCTTCAGCTCCACCGTGCCCGCGCGCGTCTCCCAGACCCGGTCCCGGTAGCCGTTGCGATGGGTGAGCCGGTCCGGCGAACGCTCGCCGTGTGCGGCTCCCGCAAGGCCCTCCACCTCAAGCGCCATCAAACGCTCGGCCGTGAACCCGATCATCTCGCGAAGCAGATCGGCGTCCGAACTCTTCTCCAAAAGCGCCTGCAGGGTCATCATGTCCTTGGTGGTCATCGTGGTACTCCTCCGGTCGGATGGACTGTAGAAGCCCAACCCTAACCGGCACCGCGATGGCCATCCGCTATGGATAAGTGGCCCGCCGCCGCCAGACGCCACACGGTCGCGGCGGCGGGCCACTTACCCACAGCTACCGATGCTGGCTCCTGCTCCTACACCACGCCTGGGGGCACGACCCCCGCGGCCAGCGGTCTCCAGGTGCGAACCGGCGCCCGCCAGTCGATCCCCTCAAGCAGCATCGACAGCTGCGCCGGCGTCACCGACACCTTCCCTTCCGATGCCGACGGCCACACGAAGCGGCCGCGCTCCAGACGCTTCGAGAACAGGCACGCACCCTGGCCGTCCCACCAGATCATCTTGATCAGGTCGCCCCGGCGGCCGCGGTAGATGAAGAGATGGCCGCAATGCGGATCCGCCTTCAATACCCGCTCCGCCTGCGCCGCGAGACCGGGGAACCCCTTGCGCATGTCGGTCACGCCGCAGGCCAGCCATACCCGGGTCGAGGAGGGAACCGGGATCATCCGCCAAGCGCCCGCACCACCCGGCACAGCGCGTCCGCGTCGAACGACCCGAACGCGCTCACCCGGTGGCCGTTCGACAACGCGATCTCGATCCGACCGTCCGATGCCGCGGCCGGCTCCAACGGCGGCGCATCGGGCACCACCTCCACCGGCAGGAAGGACGGCGCCTCCCCGGCATCGGCCGCCGGCCTGTAACGGGGATCGCGCCGCCAGGTGAAGATCAGGTTGGCGTTGACGTCATAGCGGCGCGCCACAACCGACACCGAGACACCGGGAGCGTAGCTCTGCGCCACGATCCGGCGCTTCTCGTCGTCCGACCAGAACCGGCGTACCCGACGTGGCACCGCAGCCCCCTAAGATAGTGTCCATTAGCCGATAATGGACACTATCGACCTCTGGAACCTCACCACAGACTGCGGCTCCAAGCCGTCTCGCCACAAGGGCGGTCACGCCAGACGCTTACCGGAATTCCGCCGTTTTCCTGCCCTTGCTGCGGCGGGTGCAGGAAATCTCCAGATCGAAATCATCACTATCCCAACACGACGAGCCCCTCATCGACGTAAGCATTCCGGGAGGCCGTGGAGCCGAGCGACCCGCCGCTGAATTGAGTTCGAAAAGTGGCGGATTCCTGCGCGTTTCGGCGAGTCACCACCTCCGATCATCCGCGCCAGCACGGCTTGCCGGAATGCTTACGGCTGTACGATCCGACCCTGGTGCCCTGTCCCGACCTCGATGCGCCGATCGGGGAGCGGCCGATCGGCGGTCTCGGCGTTCATTTCGTCCGCCAGATGATGGACGGGTTCAGCTACCGCCGCGCCGAGGGCCGCAATTCCCGGGTTCGTCACGGAATCCGCATTCGAGAGCCGCGGGTGCGCCGGGAGCCCGGCCATGCGATATTGCGGCGGCGAGCCGCGGCGCGAACGAAGGGCGCGGTCCCGACCGGCGGAGGATGGCGAGGCGATGGAGTTGACGACCGAACGGCGCGAAGACGTTCTGTTCGTGGAGGTGACGGGACGGATCGACGGTTCCACGGCGGTGGCGTTCGAGGAAGCGGTGCGCGATGCGACCGCGGAAACCGACCGCGCGGTGATCGTGGATTTCCGGGATCTGGCCTTTATCAGCAGCGCGGGGCTCCGCGTGGTCCTCATCACCGCGAAATCGGCGAAGGCCCGGGGCGCCGGGCTTGCGCTGTGCGGCCTGTCGGAGCCGATTCGCGAGGTGTTCAGCATCAGCGGCTTCGACAAGATCGTGCCGATCCACGACACTCCGGACGACGCCCGGTCGGCGCTCGGGGTCTGAGGCGGCGCCGCGCCGGCGTCCGGGGCGACGCTCCGGAAGCGATCCGGCGCATCGCCGGCATGGCGCCGGTCGTTAACGACGAAGCCCTCGCGCGCGATCTGTGGACCGAGTTTCTGTAACTCGATGAACAACTCGGCCTGGGGGCGAAGCTCGTCCGCCATCATCGGGGGCCAGTTGCGCAGCGTCGACAACACGCTGACCAGAACCGCCTCGCGCTGAACAGCCTCCACCAGACGCCGGATGTCGCCGTCGAAGTCGCGGCGTCGTAAGGAAGAAGGAGGCGCGTTTCAAATCCTGTCCTGCGGCGTGTTGAAGGCGCCACGGCCCTCTAAACACGGATAGATGGGTCGGAGCTGGTCACCTTGGCTGGGCGATCATCGCATTTGGCCGCGATCTCACCTCCGAAGCAAGAGTTGACCCTTGTGTGAGGTGGCGTCGGTTTGTCGGACAGGCTGACGGCGTTTTCAAGGTGTATTCCGGTTGAAGTTTGTGCCGCCAGAATCCTCTTGGATCGATCTTTCTGTGAGGTGGCGTCGGTTTGTCGGACAGGCTGACGGCGTTTTCAAGGTGTATTCCGGTTGAAGTTTGTGCCGCCAGAATCCTCTTGGATCGATCTTTCTGCTGCTGCTGTTGCGCCTGTGGGTATGTGGTCAAGGCGCGAAGCGGCTTGTCCATCATATCCACAGGCGTGTCGCCCCGGTAGGCCTCGGCCGGCGTCCGCCCGCCGAGTGCCGAGTGCGGTCTCTCGGTGTTGTAGAAGCCGATCCACTGGCCGATGACGCGCCGGGCTGCGAAGCCGTCGGCGATCTCGTGCAGGTAGACCGCCTCGTATTTGAGCGAGCGCCACAGCCGCTCGATGAAGATGTTGTCCATGCACCGGCCGCGGCCGTCCATCGAGATGCGGATACCGGCCTCCCGCAGGCGCGCGGTGAAGGCGAAGCCGGTGAACTGGCTGCCCTGGTCGGTGTTGAAGATCTGCGGGGTGCCATGGCGCGCCAGGGCTTCGTCGAGAGCCTCGACACAGAACCCCGCGTCCAGCGTGTTCGACAGCCGCCAGGCCAGGACGCAGCGGCTCGCCCAGTCCATGATCGCCACCAGGTAGAGGAAGCCGCGCCGCACCGGGATGTAGGTGATGTCGGCGCACCACACATGGTTCGGCCGCTCGATCGCCAGACCCCGCAGCAGATATGGATAAACCCGGTGCCCGAGGTGCGGCGCACTGGTCCGCGGCGCCCGATAGACCGCCTGAAGACCAAGCAGGCGCATCAGGCGAGCGGCCCGCCGCCGCCCGATCCGCACCCCCTCGCGGCGCAGATGCCGAACCATCTGGCGGGCGCCGTAGAACGGATACTTGAGGAACAGCGCGTCGATCCGGCGCATCAGAGCCAGCGTCTCCGCGCTCTCCCCCTTCGGCCGGTCATAGAGCGACGAGCGCCCGATCGACAGCAGACGGCATTGCCGGGTCAGGCTCAACGACGGGTGGCCCCGCACAACCATCGCCCGTCTCCCGGACCGGCTCAGCGACCGGACCCGCGTGACAAAAAATCACGCTCTACGATCAACTCCCCGATCTTGGCGTGAAGAGCCCGGACCTCGCTCTCGTGATCCCGCGCCCGGCGCTCACCTCCACCGGAAAAGACCTCCCCCAGACCCTCCATCGCCTGGCGCTTCCACACACCCACCTGGTTCGGATGCACCTGGTGCTTCGAGGCAATCTCCTGAAGCGTCCGATCACCCCGTAGCGCCTCCAAGGCTATCTTCGCCTTCAGCTCCCCCGAAAACCTGCGTCGCTTGCTCATCCGCATTCCTCCGTCACACGGCGGAATACACCTTGACGACCTGTCCGATTTTGCGACGCCACCTCACTGCTGCTGCTGTTGCGCCTGTGGGTATGTGGTCAAGGCGCGAAGCGGCTTGTCCATCATATCCACAGGCGCAACAGCAGCAGCAGAAAGATCGATCCAAGAGGATTCTGGCGGCACAAACTTCAACCGGAATACACCTTGAAAACGCCGTCAGCCTGTCCGACAAACCGACGCCACCTCATACAGTGCTACCGAGCACCAGAATATTTCGCCGACACACTTTCGCTTCAATGGGCTCTATCAGTTCATCGTAGGCCGCATGCCTTCTGTCGAGGTCAGGCCGAGGGCATACACGGCACAGGCCAAGCAACAGAAACACAAGATGACGAGTCTTCATCGATCCCGCTCATTAAGCTTCACGCCTCGTTCATGGCTTGACGATCTCACATTTCCAATGAGCACTTAACCGGCCCTGATCGACCGCAGCGGCAAGGCCTCGGTTTCCAGCGTCGAGAGGTCGAGGCGCCGCGACGCATGGTCGATGTCGAAGCCGACCACGCCGCCCTCGGCGTCGAGATCGACATTGAGGCCGTCCGAAATCTCGCGGGTCTCGGTTCCCGGTCCGGATCTGAACTCGATATAGAGACTGTCCGTTTCCGGGTAGTAATGAAGCTTCATGGCTCGTCCTTCCTGAATCCCCGATCAAAGAATGCATTATGCACCGTTTCCCCGTCAGCCAGAGTGACCACGCGCAGTATACGCGGTGCCTCTTCTTCCGGCCGCCTGATTTCGCCCCAGAAACGAACCCGGCCGTCGGGCTGCAGCGCGCGGTGGAGTGGAGCGGCGATGACTTCGACGCACCATGCCGGATCGATATAGGGGCGCTTCCGCAGAACCTGTTCCTCGAAATACCGTGTGGTCTTCATGCTTTTCCCGGACCGAGGGTGGTCTCGCGCGGCCGTCCCTAAAGCAACAGGGGCTCCGCCGCCGCCTGCGGTTCGATGTCGGCTGCCGCAGCTTCAATGGCCGGCCATTCCTGGGCAAGCATGTTCCAGACCTGCGCCTCCGCCGCCCGGCCCTTGCGCTCGCAGATGTCGTAGAGCCGATAGGCGAGCAGCCGCGCATTGCCGCTGCGCTCCGGTCCCATCCGCGCATAAAGACTGGCAACCGCCTCGATACCGCCGGCCGCCGACTCCAGCGCTCTGGCCAGATGCTGCGCACATTCCCAATCGGTCAGGCGGCTATCGGTCGCCGGGTCCCAGTTGGAAGACAGTTCATCTCGGCTAAACAACCACGCCTGTCCGCCTCTTGCATGAAATATCCCGGCCGCGGAAAGACCGTCGATCCCGTGAGGTGGCGTCGGTTTGTCGGACAGGCTGACGGCGTTTTCAAGGTGTATTCCGGTTGAAGTTTGTGCCGCCAGAATCCTCTTGGATCGATCTTTCTGCTGCTGCTGTTGCGCCTGTGGGTATGTGGTCAAGGCGCGAAGCGGCTTGTCCATCATATCCACAGGCGTGTCGCCCCGGTAGGCCTCGGCCGGCGTCCGCCCGCCGAGTGCCGAGTGCGGTCTCTCGGTGTTGTAGAAGCCGATCCACTGGCCGATGACGCGCCGGGCTGCGAAGCCGTCGGCGATCTCGTGCAGGTAGACCGCCTCGTATTTGAGCGAGCGCCACAGCCGCTCGATGAAGATGTTGTCCATGCACCGGCCGCGGCCGTCCATCGAGATGCGGATACCGGCCTCCCGCAGGCGCGCGGTGAAGGCGAAGCCGGTGAACTGGCTGCCCTGGTCGGTGTTGAAGATCTGCGGGGTGCCATGGCGCGCCAGGGCTTCGTCGAGAGCCTCGACACAGAACCCCGCGTCCAGCGTGTTCGACAGCCGCCAGGCCAGGACGCAGCGGCTCGCCCAGTCCATGATCGCCACCAGGTAGAGGAAGCCGCGCCGCACCGGGATGTAGGTGATGTCGGCGCACCACACATGGTTCGGCCGCTCGATCGCCAGACCCCGCAGCAGATATGGATAAACCCGGTGCCCGAGGTGCGGCGCACTGGTCCGCGGCGCCCGATAGACCGCCTGAAGACCAAGCAGGCGCATCAGGCGAGCGGCCCGCCGCCGCCCGATCCGCACCCCCTCGCGGCGCAGATGCCGAACCATCTGGCGGGCGCCGTAGAACGGATACTTGAGGAACAGCGCGTCGATCCGGCGCATCAGAGCCAGCGTCTCCGCGCTCTCCCCCTTCGGCCGGTCATAGAGCGACGAGCGCCCGATCGACAGCAGACGGCATTGCCGGGTCAGGCTCAACGACGGGTGGCCCCGCACAACCATCGCCCGTCTCCCGGACCGGCTCAGCGACCGGACCCGCGTGACAAAAAATCACGCTCTACGATCAACTCCCCGATCTTGGCGTGAAGAGCCCGGACCTCGCTCTCGTGATCCCGCGCCCGGCGCTCACCTCCACCGGAAAAGACCTCCCCCAGACCCTCCATCGCCTGGCGCTTCCACACACCCACCTGGTTCGGATGCACCTGGTGCTTCGAGGCAATCTCCTGAAGCGTCCGATCACCCCGTAGCGCCTCCAAGGCTATCTTCGCCTTCAGCTCCCCCGAAAACCTGCGTCGCTTGCTCATCCGCATTCCTCCGTCACACGGCGGAATACACCTTGACGACCTGTCCGATTTTGCGACGCCACCTCAGGGCGCGTCCGCCGGCCGCTTGCGGCAGACAAGCACAATGGACGATGCGAGGGCGTTCGCGCCAATACCGATTGGACGGTTTGTCCTCTCCGTCCTCACCGGCCACGTTCCGTCGATGACATAGCCGGCATCGGATACTCCCTGCAGGAAGGTCGCCCACCCCGGCGAGGTCAGCCCTTCCGTGGCGACTTCCGATTGCTTGAAGGCGTAGTAGATCGTGGCTGGAAAACCTTCCGTGCCGGATCGGTGCATGTTGGCGAGCGCCTTCCCAATGCCGTCCATGAAGAAGCGCTCGGCGGCTTCCTTGCCGCCGTGGCGGTAGGGCGTCGCGACGAGTTCCGCGTCCTTCGGCACCAGAACGCGACGGAACAGCTCGGGCCAGATCTCGCGCAGGGTGCGGCGCTGCCAGACGTAGAAAAAGTCGGAGAGGTCCGCGTAACCGATTTTGTCGTAATAGGGAGGATCCGTCGCGATGATCGCATTCTCAGCAAGGCGCGTTTCACCGGCAGCATCCTGCTGAACGATGGCGGCAGGAGTTTCAGGCGGTCCAAGCGCCTCGACGACACGTGCAATCCAGCCTATGGCTGTGTCTTGCCAGTTTCCACTCGCTGCACTGAAGGGATTGCTCTCGGCAAAATCCCAGACCATCGGGATAGCCTGTCGAGCGAACGTACTTCGAACAAATTCTCCGCTGTTGACCCAAGACGCATTACTGCTCCAGTAGTCCGTCGCGCGCCCCACCCCCAACCCCAGATACGTCGCCACGGCATCGGCCCAGGCTTGGGCGCCGGTGCCGCCGTCGGCGAGGCGGGGCGCGTCGGCCGGCAGGCCGGCGGCCAGCGCGTCCGCCAGCACCTTCTCCCGCGCCTCCGCGACCGGGTCCGAAAACGTCGTCAGCGCCACAAGCTGCCGGTCGGTGAAGAGGTCGGCGAAGGAGGACATCCCGTAGTTGGGCGTCTTGAAGTCGCGCGGGTTGTGCGGAAGCTCGTTGTCCGGGCGATAGCTCGGGGCGGCGGAACGCGCGACTTGTTCCATCTCGTCTGTCGGATCGAGATAAACGCGCCCTCTTGCTCCCTCGGCTACGACCGCCATCAGGCGCTTACCCATGCGCCTTGCCTTGCCCTCGGCGCGAATGTGGGTGAAGGGCATGGGTGTTCCAGTCACCAAACAGCGCCCGCCTTTCCGACCGACGGTGCCATCGGGAACCTCTCCCGATCCGGCTCGGATGACAAAGCGGTAGGTGCCGGATGCTCGATTCACCTCGGGTTCGACCCAGACCCTGTTTCCTTTCTTCGACGACAGGACGAAAGAACGAACCAGCGGCACATGGGCGCCGCGCAGCATCGGATCGGGCGAGGCGACGGTGCGCGCCCACAGCCGGGCGATCACGGTCAACGCTCGCCCCGCATGGGGCGCGAGGTCGCGCCGCGCCGCCGCCATCGCCTCGGTCACAACAATCTTTGGATAGAGATGGCCGATCCGCTTCTCCGCCTCGTCACGCATCCACCGGCCGTAGTGGCGGATGTCGGCGGCCAGCCCCTGCGCGCCCTTCCACGCCACATGCGGGTCGTGCTCCGGGTTGACCGGCGCCCGCCCGGCGAACCGGGGCGGAATCTCGACCGTCGCCTTGGAGACCAGCACCGCGACCGGGTTGAGGTCCGAGCCATGGGCCCGCAGGCCCAGGCGCTGCGCCTCCAGCGGGATCGAGCCGCCGCCGCAGAACGGGTCGCAGACCGGCGGCGCGTTGCAGGCGAGCCAGGCGAGCACCGCCTCCGGGTCGTCGGCAGGCGGCGGCGCCTCGCCCCGGCCGCGGGCCAGCGAGCGCGCGATCTCGTGGCGCGCCCGGTTCAGCACGCGCTCGTCGTTGCTCGCCTCCCATGGCACCATGTCGGCGATGATGCGGTGCAGCCGCGCCCGTTCCCGCGCCTGGTCGTCTTCAGTCGGGAACGCCTCCGGCCAGGCCGACGGGTCGTCCACGAGCTGGGCGAACAGCACCCCCCGGCAGGCCGCCAGCGGCCGCCGCGCCCACCACAGATGCAGCGTCAAGGGATGGCCGTGCCGGATCGATTTCTCCCGGGCCGAAGCCTTGTTGATCGCCTCAAGCGGCATGGAGACTTCGATGAGTTTCTTGCGCGAGTTCATCAGCGAAGCGCCGTGGCCAGTGGTGCTCCGCACGACATAAATCGAACGCGCTCGTTCTGCTCGCGAAACCTTATTTTACTTGCTTCGGACCTCAGCTTATTTCGCTCGTACTTGGGCGTGTTGCCGGAGGCTGCAATCGCTAGGAATCTGACGGCTTCATCCTGAGGCACGAGCTTCTCCGCAGCAGACGCGCCAGCCCGCAACTGCCTGACGACCTGATCTGCATGCAGCTTCCCCCGCTTGAGCTCAAGCACTGCGACCAAGGAAGGAGTATTCTCGACTTCGGCGATCAAGAGGTAATCGCAACGTGTTGCATCCGGCGGCAACGGCGAACCGCGCTTGTCGAAATCGATGACCAGCCTTGGTTCAGGTGCTTCTTTCATCGCAATCCTGCACCCGTCTTTCTTCAATCCGCCCTTCACGAGACAATCTTTGTTGATCGTGCCGCGGATCCTTTCCAACAGCGCCGTCACGAACCAGCCTCGATGCGACTTGCGATGTCGGCCCATGCGTTGTGCAGCGCGCTTGCAACTTCATCGTAGCCAGAGGGATACAGACCGGAGTCTTCGAGAGGGATTTCCCTGATCATGGACCCCTTGGGCCGTTGCTTGGTTTCGAACAGCCATATTCCGACCTGGTCGGGACGCAGTGCGATGTCGCCGGCGCGGGCGGCTTCAGGGAGTCGTGAGCGCTGTACGATGTTTGCCAACTCTTCCAGAAGCCACTCGCTGTGGGTGGTGACGATCACCCGGACGCCCGCCTTGACGATAGCGGCAAGCTGGCGCGTGAAGGCGACCTGCATCGCGGGGTGCAGGTGCGATTCGGGTTCCTCGACGATCAGGACGTTCCCGGGCTCGATCATGTGACGGAGATACAAGACGACGGGCGCGAGTTCCGATACCATCGACGATGCGTTGGCGAGCGCAAGGTTCTTTTTCCATCCGCGTGGCCGGTAGGCGAAACGCGGGTAATCGATGTTGGTCGATCGCTCGATGCTGATCTTTCCGCTGAGGATGTAATCCTCGATATTCTTGCCCAGATCCTGTTTGGCCTTTCGTCGGGGGTAGCTGACCCGGTCGATTTCGATCAGTTGTTCGAGGAAATCCGCTAGCACTCCGGACAGCATCGGTGTGCGTGCGGCAGGACGAAGACCCGCTGCAGGTGCGCTGGCAATCAAGGCGCTGACCACGACGCTATGCGCATGCATGACGCCAGTCCGGTCGGCTGGCAGGTAATAGGCTGGCAAGTGCAGAGGGCCGATCAACGATGGCAGCATTACATCGCCAAGCGACGTCAGGAGGTTCGAAGCCGCAGACTGGCGTCTATAGACCCGCTCATCTACGCCTGCCAGCACGGCGGCAAGACTTGTCCGGTCTTCGTCCAAGTAGAGGATTTGGCGCATGTGTCGGCTTGATACGTCGCCAACGCCATGCCCGATCAAGATCGGCAGTTCCGCGGGAATCACTGTCTTGAAATCGGTCTTTGGCGAAAGCGTGAGCACATGTTCCATGGGCGTCGAATCACCGGCGGCTCGCCGTCGCATGACGATGCGCGCGCCACTTGTCTGCCCTTTGCGAGTCAGCGCAGAAAGTTCGTCAAGACCAAAGCACCGCACGAATTCGCTGCCAAGGGCTTCCGCGTTTTGGTCGAGCCGGACTCGGAGAGCATCTGCAACCCGAGGCGGTAACGCCAAGGCGTGTGCATCCGGCGCTGCCGAGCCATCGTCAAGCGAACGGGCCATATTGAGTAGCTCTTCGATGGTTTCGGGAGACATATCTTCCGTTCCACGCCCCCAGAACAACGTTGAACGGCCAAGAAAGCGTCGGCCCAAGTAACCTGCACCGCTCCCAAAAAATCGATGCAGGGCATAGATCAAGATCGCAAGATAGGATTTCCCGGTATTGCTGGGTCCGACGAACACAGTCAGCGGTCGAAGATCTAGCTTGGCGTCGACTATCGGTCCGAAATTCGTCACCTCAAGTTCAAGCGCGTCCTCTGTCGCCGGTTCCTTCATCGCCTCATGATTCCCGCGTTCTCTTCTTCAATTCCTTAACATAGCACTTCCGCCCGCGTTAGCAGAGGACGCGCCGGGCGGTGTAGCCGTCGGCGATCAAGCGAGCTTGCATGTGGCACTCTTCTACGCGAAATCCAGTTCGCTGGCGAAGGGTCGCCGCACGCAGAATGATATTCCATTCCGTCGGCAAAATCCCCGGGCGCCGAGAATGGGGTCGACGAACTGGCCAACTGGATCGCTCGGCATGCTGCCAGCTGCCACCGCGCCCACCACAGATGCAGCGTCGGCGGATGTTTGTCCCATGTCGACTTCTCCCGAGCCGCTGCCTTGTTGATCGCCTCAAGCGGCAGAGAGACCTCGATCAGCTTCTTGCGGTGGGTTGATGTGGGGGCCTCGGTCATCTCATTCCTTGAGGTGGCGTCGCAAAATCGGACAGGTCGTCAAGGTGTATTCCGCCGTGTGACGGAGGAATGCGGATGAGCAAGCGACGCAGGTTTTCGGGGGAGCTGAAGGCGAAGATAGCCTTGGAGGCGCTACGGGGTGATCGGACGCTTCAGGAGATTGCCTCGAAGCACCAGGTGCATCCGAACCAGGTGGGTGTGTGGAAGCGCCAGGCGATGGAGGGTCTGGGGGAGGTCTTTTCCGGTGGAGGTGAGCGCCGGGCGCGGGATCACGAGAGCGAGGTCCGGGCTCTTCACGCCAAGATCGGGGAGTTGATCGTAGAGCGTGATTTTTTGTCACGCGGGTCCGGTCGCTGAGCCGGTCCGGGAGACGGGCGATGGTTGTGCGGGGCCACCCGTCGTTGAGCCTGACCCGGCAATGCCGTCTGCTGTCGATCGGGCGCTCGTCGCTCTATGACCGGCCGAAGGGGGAGAGCGCGGAGACGCTGGCTCTGATGCGCCGGATCGACGCGCTGTTCCTCAAGTATCCGTTCTACGGCGCCCGCCAGATGGTTCGGCATCTGCGCCGCGAGGGGGTGCGGATCGGGCGGCGGCGGGCCGCTCGCCTGATGCGCCTGCTTGGTCTTCAGGCGGTCTATCGGGCGCCGCGGACCAGTGCGCCGCACCTCGGGCACCGGGTTTATCCATATCTGCTGCGGGGTCTGGCGATCGAGCGGCCGAACCATGTGTGGTGCGCCGACATCACCTACATCCCGGTGCGGCGCGGCTTCCTCTACCTGGTGGCGATCATGGACTGGGCGAGCCGCTGCGTCCTGGCCTGGCGGCTGTCGAACACGCTGGACGCGGGGTTCTGTGTCGAGGCTCTCGACGAAGCCCTGGCGCGCCATGGCACCCCGCAGATCTTCAACACCGACCAGGGCAGCCAGTTCACCGGCTTCGCCTTCACCGCGCGCCTGCGGGAGGCCGGTATCCGCATCTCGATGGACGGCCGCGGCCGGTGCATGGACAACATCTTCATCGAGCGGCTGTGGCGCTCGCTCAAATACGAGGCGGTCTACCTGCACGAGATCGCCGACGGCTTCGCAGCCCGGCGCGTCATCGGCCAGTGGATCGGCTTCTACAACACCGAGAGACCGCACTCGGCACTCGGCGGGCGGACGCCGGCCGAGGCCTACCGGGGCGACACGCCTGTGGATATGATGGACAAGCCGCTTCGCGCCTTGACCACATACCCACAGGCGCAACAGCAGCAGCAGAAAGATCGATCCAAGAGGATTCTGGCGGCACAAACTTCAACCGGAATACACCTTGAAAACGCCGTCAGCCTGTCCGACAAACCGACGCCACCTCACATGACCGGTCAGGTTCCAGACCTCGACAAAATGGCTGTTATTGCCCCTCGTCCGTCCGCCCGCCGCGCGCATGATCTCCGCCCATGTCATCGATTCGAAGTCGCGGAGCTTCGGCAGGATCTCTGTCCACCAGACCCTGGCCGCCGCAGTGCGCCAGCCCCACGGACCCTCAAGGTCCGCGATCCCGAAGGCCCAGACGATCGTCTCGCGATCATGGAGGGTGGGGTCGCCATGCGGGGCGGTGCGAGGCTGCTTGCCGCCGACGGGAAAAGCTCGTGCCTGCGGCTGTTTCGCCGACCTTCGGGCCACGGCCGACGCTACAGGCTACCGTAGTACTCGGCGAGGGCTTCCTTCGGAATGACCTTGTTCCCGCGCACGCCGTCAGGAATGCCGCGCCTGGCCGACTGCCAGGGTGCCTCCATGTGGGTGAGATCGCTCAGCCATTGAGGAGACTTGTCTCCGTAGAACGTCAGCACCGCGTCGACGGTCTCGCGCTGGGTCTCGGTCAGCGTTTCCGGGTTTCCCTTGCGCAGACATGAGATGCGGTATTTGCCCCGATGGGCGTTGTAGAGTTCACGCACTACCGGTCCGTTGGCCCATGCCTCGATCTCCTCGGGAAAGATGATGTCGTCGTCCCACACAAGCGACCACGCCTGGCAGTAGTAGACCAGCTTCTGCAGCTTCCATGTGGTCATCGAACCCTGCCGGTCAAGGATGTAGGCGGCAACATCGAAAACGCTGGCCATCCTGTTGCTCCCAATCCGTGATAGACTGCCGACAGAGTCATAGATAACGGCTTCGCGAGACGGAAACAACTGTGAGAAATGTGCGCTGTGGTGATTTTTGGCTGTCGCCGGTTCGATTTTGGCGGTTGAATATCGTCCGGCCCGCTTCCCCACCGGGCAGGATACGGGCTTCCGGGGCCTGACAAATACGATTACCGGAAGATTGTCTGGCGTGCGGGCGTGGCTTCCCCTCTGCCGTCGGGCGGCGGGATCGGGCAGGATTGTCGGGAGGCAGACGAGCGGTCAGCCGGTGTCGAGATACGGCACGGCGCCGACCAGGGAGCGCATGCGCTCGGGGCGGCCGGCGCGGGCCTGGGCGAGAGCCATCGCCATCATCACCGCCAGGGCGAGGCCGAGGCGGGTCTTCATCTTGGCGCGGCCTCGGATGTAGTGGGTCTCGAAGTTGAAGCTGTTGTCGAGGCGGCTGTTGATCCGCTCCATGGCCGAGCGGCGGTTGTAGCCGCGCCGCCATGACGGACTGCCCCAGGGCGTGGGGGTGAAGATGCGCCGGTCGTGGCTGTCGAGGTCGATGCGCAGGATGCGGCCATAGTCTCCGGGCTTGACCCCGCCGGCCCGGTGGCAGGCCCGGCTGCCGGCGCAGGCGAAGCCGAAGGCGGCTGCCGGGCAGCGGTATTTGAGCGTGCCGCAGCGGCCCCGATCAGCCTCGAACCCCTGAAACGCCATAGCGCGGACCTCGCCGGTCCCGGGACAGACGCAGGACACCCGGCCGCGCTCGTCGTGAACGATGACATCGGCGCGGTCGGGGAACAGCGGCCGCGTGATCGGCTGCGCCGGATCGTATCTCGGCTCCTGCTTCTCCACCCGCCACATCAGCCGTGTATCGATCAGCGGGCGGGCGGTCCACCGGTCCCACAGCCGCGCCTTCAGGCGGGCATCGTCGAGACCGCGGTCGGCGCTGAAGTCGGCGCAGCGCCCGGCGATCTCCGGCGCCCTTGCGAACAGCTCCTCCAGCATCCCGGACAGCACCTTGGGTTCCGAGGCCGAAGCGCGCGTCACCTCGAAGGCCACCGGAACCTCGTAATCGGTGTCGGCGATCAGGTGCAGCCCGTAGCCGAACCACGACTTCACCTTCTTCCACACCGCGCCGGTCCTGGCGTCCACCCCGCCCGTCTCGTGCTTGCCCCAGTCGGCGTCGGGGTCCGAGGTCTTGTCCTCGTCCTTGCCGACCCGGCCCGTCGAGTGGCTCGCGATCGCCTTGCCGTCGTAGCCGAGATGACGCCCGAAGTCCGGCAACGCGGCGAACAGCGCGGCGCGCAGGCTCTCGATCATGGCGGACACCAGCCCCTGCTCGTCCTCAAGCTGCACAACACGCCCCAGAAACCGCGAGAAGTTCCAGTGGCTCGGCGCCGTCGAACGAACCCGCGCCGGGCGCGTTACCGCATGCCCGTCGTGAAGCACCGTCACCGGCCCGCTCTGATACGGCAGAGGGTCGAACCCGCAGATCTCCAGCAACGCCGGGTTGCGCCCCAGCTCCCGCAACAGCGACTGCATCGAGGCGTGTTGCAACACCACCCCCGCGATCAGCGCCCGCCACATCGCCCGCACCGGGTAGTCGTTACGGCCCCGACCGCGACACACTTCAAGCGCCGTCACGATCTCCTCGTCGGGAAGCACCGCCAGAACCAGGCGCAGCCGTTCAAGGTCCGGCAGGACTTCGACATCGCGCCACGAAAAGGGTAGCTTCGCCGCCGTCGCCATCGCTGTTCTCCCGACCAGGGGTGGTGGTGGAACAAGGGCCCCAGGGCCCGATGGCGACACCTTCTATCTCATGCGCACGATCAGGGCGCGCGAGGCCGCCGCAGGAAAACCTCGCTGCCAAGACGCCGCGACCAGCGGCGTGGGGTGAAAATCGCCAAAACGACCGCCGCAGCGAAACTGAAACCCCGGATATCAACGACCACCACGGGGTATCAAAAATCTCGCACCTCCGTGAACGCCTTGTAAATCAACCCGTCCCCGACAGCGCAAACGCCTCATCGTATCGCAGCTTACCTCAGGCGGCGCATGCGTATGACGGGAACCAGGAAATGCCTGCCAACAAGGCGTTTGTCATCCTTCAGCTTACGTCAGCTTGTGAGAGACGCGGAACGGGACCAAACTCATAACCTGAAGGTCGCAGGTTCAAATCCTGCCCCCGCTACCACATAAAACACCACCATATCAATAACTTGGCGGCGTTTTTCATTTTCGTCAAGTGGGCCGATCCACGCTTTCGGAATGCAATCGGAACGGAATCTTTCGCGTTCGTCAAAAGGAGCATCCCGGACGGCGCGAATCCCGTTCATGCGGGTTCAGCGCGGATGTCGAGAAGGTTGCGCGCCTCGCGGCCGCAGGCCACGCCGACCAGGTGGACCGGCCCGTCATGGTCGCGGTACTTGTCCGCATAGCCCCGTTCGCGCATCTGCGCCATGGCCGCATCGAGCGCGGCCGCGCGGCCGTCCTCGGTCTCCGCCACCTTGAACTCGATCACGAAGACCTGCCCGCCGAGACGCAGCACCATGTCCGCCCGGCCGCGGGCGGAGGCCTCCTCCACCCGCAGGTCGGCACCGACCGCGCGCAGGCACATGTAGAGCAGGCTCGCATACCACGCCTCGTAGCGCGCGAGGTCGCCCGTGGCGTGCCACTGATAGGGGATGCCCGACAGCCAGGCCCGCAGTGTCGCGCCGAAACCCGCGAAATCGTGCGCCTCCAGCAGGGCGCAGAACTCCCGGCCCCGTTCCAGCGGCTCAACCCCCTTCTTGCCCAGCCAGGCCAGCAGCCCGTCGTTCAGGCTGATCCGGACCTCGAGGTTGGGATAGTCCAGCCGATAGAGGGTTCGGTGCCCCTGCCGCTCCTCGCCTGCGATGGTGAGGTAGCCGGTCTGGAAGAGCAGCGCCTCGATGCCGATGTCGCCCACGTCGAACTTCGAGACCAGCGCCATGTCCGCCAGCCGGCCCTCCAGTTCCATCGGGCTCACCGACTGCTCCGTCAGCATGCGGAACAGGAAGTCCGGCGACCCGGTCTCGAACCACCAGGGACGGAACTCGCGGCTGTCCAGCAGCAGCAGCACATCGTAGGGGTTGTAGACCGCCTCCCCGCCCCGCCAGCGGTAGCCGTCGTACCAGGCGCGGATCTCGCCCCGGTCCAGCCCCTCCAGCTCGGGGCCGAACACGCGATCCAGGTCCTCGTCCCGGTAGCCGCAGATCGCGGCGTAGCGCGGGTCGAGGCTGATGTCCTTGAGGTTGTTGAGGCCCGAGAACAGGCTCACCTTCGAGAACATGCTCACCCCGGTGACGAGGACGAAGCGGACATGCCGGGCGCTGCCCTTGACGATGCCGTAGAAGCCCCGCAGCCAGTCCCGGTTGGCCCGCGCCAGCTCCGGGTCGTGGAGCACGTCCAGGATCGGCTTGTCGTATTCGTCCACCAGCACCGCGGCCGGCCGGCCGGTGGCCTGATGCAGGCGGTCGAGGAGATCGAAAAGGCGCTCGGGTCCGGTCGTGCAGGAAGCGGGCGGCAGGCCGGCATTGCGTTCGATCACCGCCAGCTGGTTGAGGACATTGCGCTCGATGTCCCCGGGCTCGTTGTATTTGCCGTCGAAGCTCAGCCGCACCACCGGATGCGGCGCGGACCAGTCCCAGTGCGGGTGGATGGCCAGCCCCCGGAACAGCGGCTCATGGCAGGCGAACAGCGATCCCAGCGTGTCGAGCAGCAGGCTCTTGCCGAAGCGGCGCGGACGCGACAGGAAGTAGTGGTCGCCCTGCTCGACCAGTTGCCGGATCAGCGGCGTCTTGTCGACATAGTAGCTGCCGGTCTCCCGGAGGCGCCGGAAGTCCTGGATGCCGATGGGTAGACGCTGCCGGGTCATTGCCCTCTCCCCGCGCGGCACCGGACCCTGCCGCTGGCGGTCACGCCCGCCAGCGGGGCGCACGGGAGTCTCTTCTGTCGCCGCTCCTGCGTTCCGTCGCCGACGCGCTGCACTCCCGGCGACGCTACCCCTTCGCAGGACCTTGGGCAAGCGCCGTTGCCGCACGGAGGGGCCGCTCCGGCCCGGCAGGCGATGGCAGCGCATTCAGTGTTTGAGAAATGTGCGCTGTGGTGATTTTTGGCTGTCGCCGGTTCGATTTTGGCGGTTGAATATCGTCCGGCCCGCTTCCCCACCGGGCAGGATACGGGCTTCCGGGGCCTGACAAATACGATTACCGGAAGATTGTCTGGCGTGCGGGCGTGGCTTCCCCTCTGCCGTCGGGCGGCGGGATCGGGCAGGATTGTCGGGAGGCAGACGAGCGGTCAGCCGGTGTCGAGATACGGCACGGCGCCGACCAGGGAGCGCATGCGCTCGGGGCGGCCGGCGCGGGCCTGGGCGAGAGCCATCGCCATCATCACCGCCAGGGCGAGGCCGAGGCGGGTCTTCATCTTGGCGCGGCCTCGGATGTAGTGGGTCTCGAAGTTGAAGCTGTTGTCGAGGCGGCTGTTGATCCGCTCCATGGCCGAGCGGCGGTTGTAGCCGCGCCGCCATGACGGACTGCCCCAGGGCGTGGGGGTGAAGATGCGCCGGTCGTGGCTGTCGAGGTCGATGCGCAGGATGCGGCCATAGTCTCCGGGCTTGACCCCGCCGGCCCGGTGGCAGGCCCGGCTGCCGGCGCAGGCGAAGCCGAAGGCGGCTGCCGGGCAGCGGTATTTGAGCGTGCCGCAGCGGCCCCGATCAGCCTCGAACCCCTGAAACGCCATAGCGCGGACCTCGCCGGTCCCGGGACAGACGCAGGACACCCGGCCGCGCTCGTCGTGAACGATGACATCGGCGCGGTCGGGGAACAGCGGCCGCGTGATCGGCTGCGCCGGATCGTATCTCGGCTCCTGCTTCTCCACCCGCCACATCAGCCGTGTATCGATCAGCGGGCGGGCGGTCCACCGGTCCCACAGCCGCGCCTTCAGGCGGGCATCGTCGAGACCGCGGTCGGCGCTGAAGTCGGCGCAGCGCCCGGCGATCTCCGGCGCCCTTGCGAACAGCTCCTCCAGCATCCCGGACAGCACCTTGGGTTCCGAGGCCGAAGCGCGCGTCACCTCGAAGGCCACCGGAACCTCGTAATCGGTGTCGGCGATCAGGTGCAGCCCGTAGCCGAACCACGACTTCACCTTCTTCCACACCGCGCCGGTCCTGGCGTCCACCCCGCCCGTCTCGTGCTTGCCCCAGTCGGCGTCGGGGTCCGAGGTCTTGTCCTCGTCCTTGCCGACCCGGCCCGTCGAGTGGCTCGCGATCGCCTTGCCGTCGTAGCCGAGATGACGCCCGAAGTCCGGCAACGCGGCGAACAGCGCGGCGCGCAGGCTCTCGATCATGGCGGACACCAGCCCCTGCTCGTCCTCAAGCTGCACAACACGCCCCAGAAACCGCGAGAAGTTCCAGTGGCTCGGCGCCGTCGAACGAACCCGCGCCGGGCGCGTTACCGCATGCCCGTCGTGAAGCACCGTCACCGGCCCGCTCTGATACGGCAGAGGGTCGAACCCGCAGATCTCCAGCAACGCCGGGTTGCGCCCCAGCTCCCGCAACAGCGACTGCATCGAGGCGTGTTGCAACACCACCCCCGCGATCAGCGCCCGCCACATCGCCCGCACCGGGTAGTCGTTACGGCCCCGACCGCGACACACTTCAAGCGCCGTCACGATCTCCTCGTCGGGAAGCACCGCCAGAACCAGGCGCAGCCGTTCAAGGTCCGGCAGGACTTCGACATCGCGCCACGAAAAGGGTAGCTTCGCCGCCGTCGCCATCGCTGTTCTCCCGACCAGGGGTGGTGGTGGAACAAGGGCCCCAGGGCCCGATGGCGACACCTTCTATCTCATGCGCACGATCAGGGCGCGCGAGGCCGCCGCAGGAAAACCTCGCTGCCAAGACGCCGCGACCAGCGGCGTGGGGTGAAAATCGCCAAAACGACCGCCGCAGCGAAACTGAAACCCCGGATATCAACGACCACCACGGGGTATCAAAAATCTCGCACCTCCGTGAACGCCTTGTAAATCAACCCGTCCCCGACAGCGCAAACGCCTCGTGTTTGCATCGGGTCTCGGATTTTGCCATAAGGTGAGGTGGAACATGGGGCTGCCGCCGTGCGGCTGGCCTTGGGCTGCATTCGGTACGAGGGGGCTGAGGTCATGACGAACAGCGCAAGTGTCGTTGCGATGCGCGGCCTCCTGCGGCGGCTGTCCGGGCGGAGTGAGGACGTGACTGCCTCACGCGCGCGCGACCTTCGTACCCCCCCCCCCCCGAGGATTCGGCATCCGGGCGCGGGGCTGATCCGGTGGGCGCCCCCGGGAGACCTGTTCGCCGCCTGAGCGCGGCGCTTGCTGCCTTTCTGCTGCTGACACTCGCCGCCGCCCTCGCGCCCCAGGCCGCGCAGGCGCAGGTCGTCCTCACCGCGACGCCAGGCGACGGGCAGGTCACGCTGACCTGGACCTACGGCGGTAGCGGGCACAACGCCTGGAGGTACAGCCAGACGGGGTCGGCGACCAGTGTCACTAACACCATCCCGAGTTCCAATGCCGCCACCAGAAGTTACACGGTAACGGGTCTCACCAACGGCACCGCGTATACCTTCAGCGTTCAGCCGGTTCGGCTCAGTGGTGGAGGTACCGTAGAACAGGCATTTGCAAACAGCAACAATGCCCCCGCCACCCCGACCGCGGCCCCTCCGGTTCTCATCTCCGACCCGGACAGGCGCGTGACGGCGGGGGCCGGGGGCACGGTGGTGGTGTGCTACAACCTGCTTTCGGTTTCCTATGACGGCACGACCTATCTGGAGAAACGCCCGGGCCGGACCGCCGTTCCGGCGGACAGTGCGCTCAAGGACACCACGAACGGCGTGTCGATCACGGAGGCGCCCGCCGTCATCAGCGCCCAGGTCGTCGGCACCGGCAACGTCAACTTCGATCCCTGCGCCACGGTGGGCCCCGGCACGCACACGGTCACCTGGGAATGGAACGGTCCCGACGGCGACGCCTCGAAAGGGACGACCTCGACCACGTTCACGGTCGTCGAAGCCCCGAGCACGAAGACCATCACGCTGTCGGCGACTTCGACCCGGATCACCGAGGGGAATTCCGGCCACACGGACGTCACCGTCACCATCACGCTCGGCGAGCCGGCGCCCGAGGACTTCACGGCCCTGATCTCCTCTGCCGGCGATCCGGGCACGGCGACGGAACCCACGAAATCGCAGGACGCCTGCGAGCCGCCGCTGCAACCGGCGGATACGGATTGGTGCTTTCTGTTGGACAGCGCCGCCGTCGCCATTGCCGAGGGCGAGACCGAGGAAACCGTCAAGATCCGGATTCTCGGCGATACCCGGGACGAAAGCAACGAGACCATCATCCTGCATGTTTCCTCCGAGGAGCCGGGCTGGACCCGGGATGCCACTCTCACGCTGACCATCGTCGACGACGACGGGGTCACCAGCCCCGCTGCCCCGCCCGGCTTCAGGGCTTCGGCGGGCGACCGGCAGGTGACGTTGAACTGGAACGACCCGAACGACGCGACCATCACCGGCTACAAGCTGATCTACGCCAAGACGGGTGACAGGGGCAGTGCGAGCTGGGCCCCGATCCCCGGTTCCGGCATCCGCACCCTGACCTACACGGTGAGGAACCTCGACAACGACGCCGAGTACAGCTTCAGGGTGCGGGCGGTGAACAGCGCCGGCGACGGGACGGCCACGACCTGGGTGACGGCGACGCCGACCGGCGGGGTCACCTGCCCGACGGCACAGCCGCCGACGGCTCTGTCGGTCACGCCGGGTTCCGACCGACTGTCCCTGACCTGGACCGCCCCGACCCAGGCCGAGCGGAACGGCTGGCAGCTGCAATACCGCAAGACGGGGGGAAGCTGGACCCCGGTCACGATCTCGAGCGCCGGCGCGACCAGCTACACGATCAGCGGACTGGAGGCCGGCACGGCCTATCAGGTGCGGCTTCAGGCCACGGTCGGCGAACAGGGCGCCAACTGCCCCGGCAGCGCCTTCGCAACCGCCGCCGGCACGACGACGGGGAGCGTCTCCACCACGCCCACCACCTCCACCCCCAGCTACACCCCGCCCCCCGGCACGCCGCGGGCGGATGCCGGGGCGGAGATCGATGCCGCGCCGGGGGCGCGGGTGAGGCTGGACGGTTCGGAGAGCACGGACCCGGACGGGGGCGAACTGAGGTATTCCTGGAGGCAGGTGCTGGGGTGGAGCGGTATCTACCGGACGGCAGTGGCGCTCGAGGGCGCGGACACGGCGCGGCCGACGTTCACGGCACCGGCCGGGCCGTACACTCTGGACATCCTGGTGTTCCGCCTCACGGTGACCGACCCGGAGGGGAAGACCGACACGGCCTCGGTGTGGGTGAAGGTGGGCGATGCGGCGCCGGTGTTCGGCGACGCGTCGGTGGCGGCGCTGGATCTGGCCGAGGACGCGGCGATGGCGGCGGTGACCCTGCCCGAGGCGACCGGCGGCAACGGAGCGCTGAGCTACACCCTGACCTCGGCGCCCACGGGCCTGGCCGGCCTTGCCTTCGACCCGGCGACGCGGCGGCTCTCGGGCACGCCTCCGGAGATCGGCAGCTGGACGTTCACATACCGGGCCGACGATGCCGACAGCAACCGGTCGGAGGCGGATGCGGGTAAGCGCCGCGCCGTCACCCTCGTTGTGACCTGAGATTTTCGTGTTCATCTGGCCCTTGTCAACGACGGAGGTGACAGATGACAGACAGATTGCATGAGCGAGTAACGGAGGAGGCCACCGACGCTGCGGTTGCGGTTGCGACGTGCGCGAACGGCGCGCGGGTGTGGCCGGAAGCGGAGAAGGCGCGGATTGTGGCGGAGACGTTCGAGGAGGGAGCGACGGTGGCGGGTGTTGCCCGGCGCCACGGCCTTTCGCGGACGCAGTTGAGCGGCTGGCGGCGCATGGCTCGGGACGGCCTTCTTGGCCCGGTTTCCGGCGCGGTCGACGATCCGTTCGGCCTGGTCCCGGTGACGGTGTCGGTGGCTGCTGAGCGGAACGGCGCGGCATCGGCGCCCGGGGACGGTATCGCGATCGAGATCGCCGACATCCGGGTGGTGGTGCCGCCGGACTTCGACGCGGGGCACCTGTCGCGCATCCTGGTCTGCGTTCGGGCCGCGCCATGATCCTGACCGGGGAGAAGGTGCGGGTCTGGCTGGCGACCCGCCCCGTCGACTTCCGCAAGGGACATGACGGGCTGTCGGCGGTGGTGCAGACGGTGCTGGGCCACGACCCCTATAGCGGCGCGGTCTTCGCCTTCCGCTCCAGGCGGGGCGACAGGATGAAGATCCTGGTCTGGGACCGCACCGGGCTGGTCATGGTCTACAAGCGCCTGGAGGGCGGCGGCTTCCAGTGGCCGCGCCCGTCGGATGGAGTGATCGGGCTGTCGCCAGCGCAGTTCTCGGCGTTGTTCGAGGGTCTCGATTGGCGGGCGGTCCGGGCCGTGCGACGGCCACGGCCGCGCCAGGCGGCCTGATCGCGCACCTTGTCGCCTCACCGGGGAACGGTGTCCATCCCACCGTCTCCCCGGTGTCGCCAGGACGAGCTGTCCGGCCCCGTTTACAGCGGGGCCGGAAGCATGGTCGCCTTGCATTATCTCATTGATTCTGAAAGATGGATCCGATGCCAACAAGCATGGGAAGCGCCGTTCCCGTGAGCGATCTGCAACGCCGTCTGGCGGCCGTCGAAGCCCAACTTGCGAAGGAGCGCGCCGAGCGCAAGGCCGCCGAGGATGCGCTGGCTGTGTCCGAGCAGGCGCGCGAACGCCTGGAGCGGATCATCGCCTCGCTGAACCATGCCGTGTGGGGCGCGCGCTCGGAGAAGCGCCATGCCGATCAGGACCGGCTGCCGCTGTTCGAGGACATCGCGGTCGCCGAGGGGATGTTGGCGGAAGCCCGGGAGAAGGCCGACGCGGCGACCGGCAGAGAACGGCGCAAGCCGCAGCCGACCAATCGTAATCTCGGCCATCTGCCCAGGCACCTTGAACGCTTCGAGAAGGTGATCGAGCCGCAGAGCACGGAGTGCCCTTGCGGCTGTGGCGCGATGACCAGGGTCGGCGAGGACCGCACCGAGCGGCTCGACATCGTGCCGGCGAAGTTGAGAGTGCTGGTGACGATCCGGCCGAAATACATCTGCCGCGCCTGCGAGGGCAAGCAGAGCGTCCAGGCGCCGGCGCCGGAATACCTGGTGCCGCGCGGCCTGCCGACCGAGGGGCTGGTGGCGCACACGCTGGTCGCCAAGTTCGCCGACCACCGTGTGTCCTGAAGCACCGCCATGAAAGGAGGTGCGCAACTGCAAGAGAGATGAGGGTAGGCCCCTCGGGGTCGACGATCAGGCGTCGGTCTCAAACCACCACGAGCTGCTGTCGTAAAGAGCGATGGTGGTGAGCGTCGTGGAAACGGCGGGACGACGATCTCGTCAGGTGAGGTCCGGGGAGACGAGCGAAAGCGAACCGCCGATGAACTGCCGAAAGCGTATGGTCGATGTCAGAACCGGGGGTGGTGGTCACTCCGGGACAAGCATGGGCGGAGTCCTGGAGTCCGGCCCACGCGGCATCCGGCTCGAAGGCGGCGTGAACCCGGAACAGGCTTTCTTGCGGAACAGGAGAACCTGTCGTCCCGATGCCAAGGGAGACGGCCAACCGGGCAGCCCCCGGAAGGCTCAGAGTACCGATGCGGGGCACAGGGGCAGAACAGCCCGTAGTAGGGATGAAGGCGCTGTAATGGCGCTGGACCGAAGGGGCTGTGGTGTTCAGCCGCTGCCGTCGGCCAACTGGTGACAGGAGGAGCCGGATGACAGGGGCAAAGCCGTTCCCGATAGCAAAGAGGGAAGTCTGGGAAGCCTTCAAGCATGTGAAGGCAAACCGGGGAGCGGCTGGAGTAGATGGGCAGACGGTCGAGAGTCTGGAGGAACGGCTTGGTCCGGAACTCTACAAGCTCTGGAATCGCATGTCCTCAGGCAGCTATATGCCGCCTCCGGTTCGCAGGGTGAACATCCCCAAGGAGGGCGGCGGGAAGCGCCCGTTGGGCATACCGACGGTCACGGACCGCATCGCTCAGGAGGTTGTTCGCCGACATCTGGAGCCCTTGTTGGAACCGATTTTCCATGAGGACTCATACGGATATCGGCCGAAGCGATCCGCCATTGACGCCATCCGGACAGCGCGTCGGCGATGCTGGCGCTACGACTGGGTGCTGGACATGGACATCAAGGGGTTCTTCGACAACATCGACCACGAGTTGCTGCTGAAGGCCGTTCGTCACCATACGGACTGCCGGTGGGTGCTGCTCTATGTCGAGCGCTGGTTGAAGGCTCCCGTGATCGAGGAGGACGGCACCGTTGTCGCACGGGACAGGGGCACGCCACAGGGCGGGGTAATTTCGCCAGTATTGTCCAACCTGTTCCTGCACTATGCGTTCGATCAATGGATGAAAAGGTCGATGCCGCATGTTCCGTTCGAACGGTATGCGGACGATATAATCTGCCATTGTCGAACGGAGGAGGCGGCAAAGACCCTCTGGCGGCGGGTTGCGGACCGATTGGCCGAGTGCGGCCTGGAGGTCCATCCGCAGAAGACCAAGGTGGTCTACTGCAAGGATACCAACCGCAAGGCGGACTACCCGACGGTCGCGTTCGACTTCCTGGGCTACCGTTTCCAGCCAAGGTTCGCGGCGTGGCGCGGCGGGTTGTTCGGGGTCTCGTTCCTTCCGGCTGCCAGCCCGACTGCGCTCAAGGCGTTTCGGCGCCGCGTGCGACAGTGGCGTTTGCAACGGCGTAGCGACAAGGCACTGCTTGACCTTGCCCGCATGTTTCATCGCGAAATTGCAGGGTGGATCGGCTACTTCGGCGCATTCTACAAGTCGGCGCTCTATCCGACCCTTCGTCTGATAGACGCCCACTTGCAGCGATGGGCAATGCGGAAGTTCAAACGCTTCCGACAACGACCGCGTCAGGCTCGTCTCTGGCTTGCCAGAATCGCGAAAGCGGAGCCGTGGCGGTTCGCCCATTGGACCCTTGTGCACGGGCAGGGCCGGACGCTGGGAGCCGTATGAGCTGAGAGGTTCACGTACGGTTCTGGGAGCGCGTGGGGGTGAGATTCCCCCGCGCGACTCGCTTGCCGCTCTACCGTCAATCGCAGATCTACGCGCGTCTGGGGCTTGAGCTGCCCCGCGCGACGCTGGCCGACTGGGTGGGCAAGGCGTCGTTCCATCTTCGCCCCCTGGTGGACTGCCTGGCGGCGGACCTCAAGCGGTCGGCGAAGCTCGGGGTGGACGAGACGCCGATCCGGGTTCTCGACCCGGGCCGGGGCCGGACCAGGACGGGCTACATGTGGACGATGGTGCGCGACGAGCGGCCGTGGTCGGGGGCGGACCCGCCTGGGGTGGTCTATGCCTACGCGCCGGGCCGCGGCGGCAAGCATGCGGAGACGCTGCTGGAAGGGTTCTCGGGGACCGCGCAGATCGACGGCTATAGCGGCTACAACCCGCTGCGCCGTGCGGACCGGCCGGGGGGAGCGCTGACGCTCTCGGCCTGCTGGGCGCACGCCAGGCGCGCGCTGAAGGACATCTTCGATTCGAACGCCTCGCCGGTCGCGAAGGCCGGTCTGGAGCGGATCGCGCGGCTCTACGCGATCGAGGACAGGATCCGGGGCGCGGCGCCGGCGACGCGCCAGGCGGTGCGCTGGACGGAGTCCGCGCCGCTGGTGAACGCCTTCGGAGTGTGGCTCGACGAGCAGCGCTCGCGCGTCTCGCCGCGCTCGCGCCTGGGCGAGAAGCTGACCTACATCGCCAACCGGTGGGACGGGTTGCTGGTGTTCCTCCGCGACGGGCGCGTCGAGATCGACTCGAACTTCGTCGAGAACCGCATCCGCCCGCTGAAGCTCACGGCAAAGAACGCCCTGTTCGCGGGCCACGACGAGGGCGCCGCCGCGTGGGCCCGGATCGCCTCGCTGATCGAGACCTGCAAGATGAACGGCGTCGAGCCGCACGCCTGGCTCAGGAGCGCGCTCGAGAAGATCGCCGCGGGTCACCCACAGTCGAGGATCCACGAGCTGCTGCCGTGGAACTTTGATCCCAAGCCCGATGTCGACACCGGCTGATCGCGGCGCCCAAGCCCACCCTCAAGAAAACGCTGTCAATCCAGACCCGATATGGGGTCTGAACACCGCTTACGCTGGTCTCGCTCAACCTCTCGCTCGCCGCCTATCCCGTCGAGGGAAACGGCAAGGACCTGGGCAGCGCGGCCCAGTTCCGCTCCGGGTTCGACGTGCATTACAAGCTGGACGACGGGTCGCGGATCGGGGTCTCGTTCCACCACATCTCGCACGCGGAGCTGTTCGGCGACGACAACCCCGGAACCGAGACGCTCGCGCTGACCTACACGATCCCGATCGGCCGGTTCTAGCCGCCGCCGATGAAATCGGGGCGACGCTTCTCCTTCAGGCTCGCGACGCCCTCCCGGACCTCGGGGCCGCCGAAGCCGAGGAACTCGAGCGCCAGCGAGGCATCGAAGGTCGGTCCCGCCATCCGGAGCCAGTTGTTGAGCGTGTGCTTGGTCCAGCGGATCGCGCTCGGCGCGCCGCGGGCGAGCTTGCGCGCGACGTCGTAGGCGGTTTCCATCACCGCCCCGTCGTCGACGGCGAGCGAGACCAGCCCGATGCGCTCTGCCTCCTCGCCGCTCACCGCCTCGCAGAGCAGCAGGTAGTACTTCGCCTTGGCCATGCCGCAGAGGAGCGGCCAGACGATCGCCGCGTGATCGCCGGCCGCGACGCCGAGCCGCGTGTGGCCGTCGATCAGCCGCGCCGTCTTCGCCGCGACCGAAATGTCGGCCAGCAGCGCGCAGACCAGCCCCGCCCCCACCGCCGGCCCCCTGATCGCCGACACCACGGGGGTCGAGCACTCGACCATGCCGTAGACCATGTCCTTGGCCTCGCGCCAGACGCGGACCCTCGTCTCGTAGTCGAGCGTCATCTCCTCCACCAGGTCGAGGTCGCCGCCCGCGGAGAACGCCTCGCCCGCGCCCCGGATCAGCGCGACCCGGGTATCGGGATCCCGGTCCACGTCGCCCCAGACCCTGGAAAGCTCGGCGTGCATTGCCGCGTCCGCCGCGTTCAGGCGCGCGGGGTTGTTGAGGACGATTTCGAGGATCCCCGGTTCGGGGCGGGAAAATTCGAGACGCTGGTAGCTGGCAAACCTGTCGGACATGGGTATCGACCGCTCCCGTTCGGCGTGGCTCTGGACGCTCCGGCGAAGCTACCCTAGAACGACCTCCGACGACACGGGGGACGGGATGGCTCTCAATCTGAACTTCGCCTGCGGCAACTACGACCGCATGGACGCGCTCAAGTCGGGCGAGGTCGCGCCCGAGGGCATCGATCTGGAGTTCATCGGGATCGACGCGCCGCGCGAGATCTTCGACCGGATGATGGGCGGGAACGCGTTCGACGTCTCGGAGCTGTCCTCGTCGGAGTTCATCTCGATGACGGCGGCCGGCGACCGCCGCTTCGTCGCGATCCCGGTGTTCCCGTCCAAGGCGTTCCGCCACGGCTTCTTCTGCATCAACCGCAATGCCGGTATCGCCGGGCCGAAGGATTTGGAGGGTAAGCGCATCGGCGTGCCGCTCTACACCCAGACCGCCGCGGTCTGGTGCCGCGGCCATCTCGCCGAGGATTACGGCGTCGACCTCTCGACCGTCGAATGGATCCAGGGCGCGGTCGAGAAGGTGGGAACGCACGGCACGCCCTCGGCGCCGGCGCTGCTCAAGCCGACGCGCATCGTGCAGAACGAGACCGGACGGTCGTTGAGCGACATGCTGGCCGACGGGGAAATCGATGCGCTGCTCGGCTCCCGACTGCCGGAATCGCTCCGCACCCACCCGGACGTGGTCCGCCTGTTCCCGGATTTCCGCGAGGTGGAGAAGGCGCTCTACCGCGCGCGGCGGATCCACCCGATCATGCATCTGGTGGCGATCAAGCGGGAGATCCACGAGGCGAACCCGTGGATCGCCAAATCCCTCTACGACGCGTTCGAGGCGTCGAAGGCGCTGGCGCTGGAACGCATGCGGGTCTCCGCCGCCCAGCGCTACATGCTGCCGTTCCTGGTCTCCGACCTCGAGGAGATTGACGAGATCTTCGACGACGGCGATCCCTGGCCCTACGGCGTCGAGCCCAACCGGGCGACGCTGGAGGCGCTGGTGCGCTATCTGCGCGACCAAGACTTCATCGCCGAGGCGATGGACGTGGAGACCCTGTTCGTCCCGGCGGGAGGCTGACGGCGGGGGCGCGGGTCGAAGGAGGTCTCCCGGACCGTCCAATACGCCGGATGACCGAATTGCTCGACCGCGAACGACCTCCCGGTCGGCGGGACCCGCGACGCTGCGGGGCTCGTATCGCGGCATCCCGAACGCCACAACAAGATTCGGAATGACGAAGCCGGCATCGTCCTGCAATCGTGCCGCCGTGATCGTAACAGCCGCTGCACCACGATTTGCCGGGATTTCGGATGCAGGAACCCAAGACCATGAACCGCACGGAGTGGGGCCTCCTGGTCCTGCTCTCGGTCCTGTGGGGCGGCGCCTTCTTCTGCGTCGGCGTCGCGGTGGCCGAACTCCCCCCGCTGACGGTGGTGCTGGCCCGTGTCGGGATCGCCGCGGCGGTTCTCCTGGTGCTGTTGTGGTCCCTCGGCCGCTCGCTGCCGCGCGGCCTGTCCGCCTGGACGCCCTTCCTGGTCATGGGCCTGCTCAACAACGTGCTGCCTTTCAGCCTCCTGAATGCCGGGCAGACCATGGTCAGCGTCGGTCTGGCATCCATCATGAACGCCATGACGCCCCTGTTCACGGCCCTGGTGATGGCGTCGTTCCGGGAGGAGAGGCTGGCGGCGAACCGGGCGGTGGGCGTGCTGCTGGGGATCGTCGGCGTGGCGGTGATCGCCCGCCCGGACGCGCTTGCGGAAGATGCGCGGCTTCTGGGGATCGGCCTCTGCCTCTCCGCCGCGCTGAGCTACGGATTTGCCGCGCTCTGGGGCCGCCGGCACCTGGCCGACATCGCGCCGCTCGACTCCGCGACCTGCCAGCTCATGTCGTCGACCCTCGTCATCTCGGTCGCGGTCGCCGTCGTCGATCGGCCATGGGCGCTGCCGATGCCCGGGGTCGGGATCTGGCTGGCCTTGGCGGCGCTGGCTGTGTTCGGAACCGCGCTTGCCTACATCGTCTTCTTCGAGATCCTGGTCCGGGCAGGGGGCAGCAACGTCATGTTGGTCACGCTGCTGATGCCGGTGACCGCGCTGCTGCTGGGAAACCTGTTCCTCTCCGAGCCGATCCTCGCGTTCGAGATCGCCGGGGCCGCAATCATCGGGCTGGGCTTGCTATTCATCGACGGCAGGGTTCCGCGCAGGATCGCCCGCCTTCTCGCCGCTCGGCCGGATGCCCGTTGCCGCCGATGAGCGCGCGCCGGAAGCGGCGCCCCGCTTCGCCAGACTCCGGCGAGCGTCCCGGTTGGCGAGCGATGCGAAGCGCGAATTTTCCTGTCCTGCCGGGTGCGATCTCACCGTTGCGGGGCGACGAGGATTTCCTCGACCGCGGAAATCGTGCCGTCGCGCCCGATCTTGAGCAGGACGACCTCGCCCGAAGCGACGCCGAGGCCGGTGAGTGCCCTGATGTTCACATAGTGGGTGACCATGATAACGGTCTCTCCCGGCGGCAGGCGGGACAGGAATTGTCGCAAGTCGGCGGTCTGCCGGTCGGCACGGGCCGGGCTTCGAAAAAACGAGTTGAGCGCGGGCAGGTCCTCGACCGGGCCGAGGTGGAGGAGCCTGGCCGTGTCGCGGCAGCGGCACCATTGGCTTGTGAGGACGCGGTCGACGACTGCGCCAGCGGTTCGGATCGCCGCGCCGATCTCTCGCGCCTGCTGCCTGCCCCGCGCGCCGAGATTTCGCTGGGTGGCGCAGTCGTCGAGCGTGAACGACGCGGGATCTCCAGTTCCGGGCGCATGGGCGTGACGCACGATGGCGACGATGCCGGGCTCCGACAGGCGGGCGAAGCGCGCGTCGGCGGTTGTGGGCAGAGGCGGGAGTAAGAAGACCGCCATAGAGGCGGCGGCGAGAAGCAGGCGCGTCATCGTCAAGTGAACGAAGCGAAGCGGCATGCGGGTGTTCTACACGATATCGGCGGCGATGCGGGCGGGGCCGGGGCAAGCGGCGTCGGCTCCGCTTCAACCCGAACCCGACATGTTCTAGTTTGCCCGCCACGACGATGCCTGTTCGAGCCGGAGAGCCGCCGCCATGACCGAAGCCTTCATCTGCGACGCCGCGAGAACCCCCATCGGCCGCTACGGCGGCGCGCTGAGCGCGGTGCGCGCCGACGATCTCGGCGCCGTGCCCATCGCAGCGCTGATGGCACGCAACCCGGGCGTCGACTGGGAGGAGGTCGACGACATCTATTTCGGCAACGCCAACCAGGCCGGCGAGGACAACCGCAACGTCGCCCGCATGTCGGGGCTGCTGGCCGGACTCCCGGTCGAGGTCGGCGGGGCGACCGTAAACCGGCTGTGCGGCTCTGGACTGGAGGCGGTCTCCCAGGCGGGCCGCGCGATCCGCACCGGCGAGGCCGGACTCGCCATCGCCGGCGGGGTCGAGTCGATGTCGCGCGCGCCCTTCGTGATGGGCAAGGCGGAGCAGCCGTTCTCGCGCAAGGCCGAGATCTACGACACCACCATCGGCTGGCGCTTCGTCAACCCGAAGATGGAGGACGCCTACGGGGTCGACGCGATGGGCGAGACCGCCGAGAACCTCGCCGAGGAACGCCAGATCACGCGCGAGGACCAGGACAGGTTCGCGCTCTGGAGCCAGCAGAAGACCAGCGACGCGCAGGAAGCCGGCCGGCTGGAGGCGGAAATCGTGCCCGTCACCGTTCCGAAACGGCGCGGCGATCCCGTCGCGGTCTCGGTCGACGAGCACCCGCGGGGCGATACCACCATGGAGACGCTGGCGAAGCTCCGCCCGGCGTTCCGCAAGGACGGCACCGTGACCGCCGGCAACTCGTCGGGCGTGAACGACGGCGCGGCGGCGCTGATCGTCGCCGACGAGGCGGCGGCGAAGCGGCACGGGCTGACGCCGAGGGCACGGATCGTCGGCGCGGCGACCGCCGGCGTGCCGCCCCGGATCATGGGGATCGGCCCGGCGCCAGCGACCCGCAAGGCGATGGAGATAACCGGCCTCTCGCTCGGCGACATGGATGTGATCGAGCTCAACGAGGCCTTCGCCGCGCAGTCGCTCGCGGTGACGCGCGAGCTCGGGATGGCGGACGATGACGAGCGGGTCAATCCGAACGGCGGCGCGATCGCGCTCGGCCATCCGCTCGGCTGCAGCGGGGCGCGGCTCGCGACGACGGCGCTCTACGAGCTCGAACGGCGCGGCGGCCGTTACGCGCTCTGCACCATGTGCATCGGCGTGGGCCAGGGGATCGCCATGGTGATGGAGCGGGTGTAGCCGCTTCTCCGGACTTTCGCCGGGTTCGGTTCGGCGGCACAATGGCCGGACCGAACCGCCCGCGGGAGGGCCGTCATGCCCAAAATTCTGACCCAGGCCGAAATCGACCGGTTCTGGAACGAGGGTTACTGCTTCCCCTTCGACTGCCTGACCGCGGAAGAAGCGGCGGAGGCGCGGGCCAGGCTGGAGGCCTTCGAAGCCGAGATCGACGACGACATCCAGAAGCACCTGCGGGTCAAGGTCCATCTCGGCTTCATGTGGCTCTGGGATCTCGCCCACCACCCGAATATCCTCGATGCCGTCGAGGATTTGATCGGCCCCAACATCCTGCTCTATCTCTCGACGCTGTGGTTCAAGGACGCGGGCGACGGCAAGCGGGTCTCGTGGCACCAGGATTCGGCCTATTACGGGCTTGAGCCCCACGACGTGGTCACGCTCTGGCTCGGCTTCACCGATTCCAACGAGGAAAACGGCTGCGTGCAGATCATCCCCGGCACCCACAAGGAGCCGGACTACGTCCATGTCGAGACCTATGCGGAGGACAACCTGCTCGCGCGCGGCCAGACCATCGAGGATATCGACGACTCGAAGGCGGTGAAGCTGGAGCTCAAGGCGGGGCAGTTCTCGCTCCACCACGAGCGGCTGGTGCACGGCTCGGCGCCCAACCTGTCGAACGACCGCCGGCTCGGCATGTCGTTCACCTACCTGCCGACCTACGTGCGCTGCAACCTGCCCAACCGCACCGCCGTGCTGTGTCGCGGCGTCGACGAGTACAATTACTGGCAGCGCGATCCGGTACCGGAATGCGACCGCGATCCGGTGTGCTGGGAGGCGATCCGCTTCTGGATCGACGGCTACGCCGATCCCAACGTCACCCAGGAGGCGCTCGTCACCCGCTGAGCGCGTCGAGATCGGCCAGCACCCGATCCGGGTGGTCGGCCGGCTTCACCGTGGCGTAGGAACGGGCGACCTTCCCGTCGGGCCCGATCAGGACCGATCTGCGCGGGGTTCTCGCGTCCTCGGCCGTTGCCACCCCGTAGGCGATGCTCGCCGACTTGTCGAGATCGCTCAGCAGGTCGTAGGGAAACGCCTGCTTCTCCCTGAATCTTCCGTTCGCCTCGGTCGAGTCGAAGCTGATCCCGAGGATGACGGCGTTCCTGTCGGTAAAGTCCTGGATTCGATCACGGAACCCTTGGCCTTCGACGGTTCAGCCGGGGGTTGAGGCCTTGGGATACCACCAGAGCAGCACGTAACGGCCCGCGAAATCGTCGAGGCTCACCGCGATGCCGTCCTGGTTGGGCATCGAGAACGACGGCGCGGCGGCGCCGGCTTCGATCAGGCTCATGTTCTCGTCCACTGCTTGTCGCGCCGCTTCGGGCGGCGGGCGGAGTAGACCGAAACCGCCGGGCTTTCGCAAGCGGCGCCAACCCGCGTACCATCGTCCGAACGGATACGCGGGAGACCGATCATGGCGAGCGATGTCCGCACCATCGCGACCACCGATGTCGACTATCTTCATCACGGCGGCAGGCCGCTGGCGATGCGGGTGTTCGCGCCCGAGGGGGACGGGCCGTTCCCGGCGGTGATCGACCTCCACGGCGGCGCCTGGAACCGGGGCGACCTGACCACCTGCCGGGACCGCGACGAGGCGCTGGCGGATGCCGGCATCGTCGCCGCGGCGATCGATTTCCGCCATGCCGGCGACGGCTACCCGGCCTCGCTGGCCGACATCAACTACGCGATCCGGTGGTTCAAGGCGCATGCCGGAGAATTCGGGGCCGATCCGGACCGCGTCGGGCTGTGCGGCCAGTCGAGCGGCGGCCATCTCGCGATGCTGGCGGCGATGCGGCCGGAAGACCCGCGCTACGCCGCGATCCCCCTCGACGGCGCCTCCGGCGTCGACGCCCGGGTGCGCTGCGTCGGCATGGCCTGGCCGGTGATCAACCCGCTGTCGCGCTACCGCCACGCCAGGCGGGTGCAGGCGCGCGACGTGCCGCCGGACTGGGTCGCGGAGATCCCGGGATGCCATGACCGCTACTGGGTCACCGAGGAAGCGATGGAAGAGGGCAACCCGATGCTGGCTCTCGAACGCGGCGAGGCGGTGGAGACGCCCCCCGCGCTCTGGGTGCAGGGCCGACCCGACGAGGTGCACGACTATCTCGACCTCGACAGCGACGTCAACGAGCCCGAACGCTTCGCACGCAACTACCGCGCCGCCGGCGGCGAGATCGAGCTGCTCTATATCGAGCAGGCGACGCGGTCCTCACCGACCTCCTTCGAGCCGCTGGCGAGATTCTTCCGCCGCCACCTGGGATAGCCGGGCCCGTCCCTCGATACGGCGCTGGCGCGCCTACTCGGGATGAGGAAATGGAAAGAAACCCTCACCCTGAGTAGCCGCGAAGCGGCGTATCGAAGGGCCGCCGCTACCGCTGCGCGCGCATCGCCGTCTGGTAGCGGGTCCAGGCCATGTCGAGGGCGACGAGGCAGTCGGGGTCGAAGTCCGCCCTGGGCTCGGGGTCGGGCAGCCAGTTGCCGTCCGGGTCCCGGCCCCTGAGCAGGATCGCGGTCGCGCCGTCGAACTGCACCTGGCGCACATGGCTCGCAGCGAAATGAACCGCGAAGCCGATGCGCGGCCAGTCGGCCCGGTTGGGCTCGGACGAATGGATCGTCTTGTTGTGGTGGATCGACATCTGCCCCGCGGCGAGCGGCATCTCGACCGCCAGGCTCTCATCCACGTCGCGCACCGTCTGGCCGCGCACCAGCATGTTGTCCGGGTCGGGGATCTCGTCGTGAACCAGGATCTCCGGGCCGAGATGCGAGCCTGCGACGATCTTCATGCAGCCCGCCTCGCTGGTCGCGTCGGTGAAGGCGATCCACGCAGTCACCGACTCCGGCGGCTGGAGCCCGTAATAGGTCGAGTCCTGGTGCCAGGAAATGAAGCTCGGATCGTGCGCCTTCTTGGCGAAGAAAGACGAGCCCCAGCACACGAAGTCCGGCCCCAGCAGGTCCTCGATCGCGTCGACCAGGCGCGGCCGGCGGATCACCGACCACAGCCACGGGAAGGGGAGATGCGCCTTGATCCGGTAGCGCGACTGCGCGCCGCCCTCGGTGCTCGCGTCGAGCGCCTCGTAGCGCGTCCTGAGCGCGTCCGCCTCCTCCGCCGACAACAGGTCGACCGGCCACACCGCGCCGGTGCGCCGCCACTGTTCGAGTTGGAAATCGTTCAGGACCCTGGGCATCCAACCGACCCTAGACGGGGGCGTAGCGGCTCTCCGGCCGCCTCAGCCCCAGATTCTCCCGCAGCGTAGCGCCTTCGTATTCGGTACGAAACAGCCCGCGCCGCTGCAGCACCGGCACCACGCGGTCGACGAAGTCGTCGAGCCCCTCCGGGAGATAAGGGAACATCAGGTTGAACCCGTCGCTGCCCCGCGTCTCCAGCCATTCCTCCATCTCGTCGGCGATCTGCCCGGGCGTGCCGAGGATGCACAGCCCGGAGTAGCCGCCGAGGCGCTGGGCGAGCTGGCGCACCGTCAGGTTCTCGCGCTTCGCCAGCGCAATGGCGCGCTCGCGCCCCGACTTGGACGCGTTGCTCTCCGGAATCTCGGGCAGCGGGCCGTCGGGGTCGAACTTCGACGCGTCGTGCCCGAGCGAGATCGAGAGCGAGGCGATCGCGCTGTCGAAATGCACCTTGCTGTCGAGCAGGGCGCGCTTCTCCCTCGCCTCGTCGAGCGAATCGCCTACCACCACCATACAGCCCGGCAGGATCTTCATCTGGTCGGGATCGCGCCCGGCCTTCTCCATCCGGCCCTTGACGTCGGCATAGTACGCCTGCCCGGCCTCGAGGTTGGCCGCCGGAGCGAACACCGCCTCGGCGGTCTCGGCAGCGAGCTGGCGCCCGGCGTCCGAGGCGCCGGCCTGGACGATGACCGGCCAGCCCTGCACCGGCCGGGCGATGTTGAGCGGGCCCCGGACGTCGAAATACTCGCCCTTGTGGCCGAGCACGTGGAGCTTGGCCGGGTCGAAGAAGATGCCGGTCTCCTGGTCGCGCAGGAAAGCGTCGTCCTCCCAGCTGTCCCACAGCCCGGTGACCACGTCGAAGAATTCGCGCGCCCGCCTGTAGCGCAGCGCATGCTCGAGATGCTCCTCGCGGCCGAAATTGCGCGACGCGTCGGGGTTGGACATCGTGACCACGTTCCAGCCCGCGCGCCCGCCGCTGATATGGTCGAGCGAGGCGAAGCGCCGGGCGACGTGGTAGGGCTCGTCATAGGTGGTCGATCCGGTGGCGATCAGCCCGAGGCGGTCGGTCACCATGGCGAGCGCGGGCAACAGCGTCATCGGCTCGAACGACGTGACGGTGGCGCTCCGCTTGAGCGCCTCCATCGGCATGTTGAGGACAGAGAGGTGGTCGGCCATGAAGAAGGCGTCGAACCGCCCGCGTTCGAGCGTTTGCGCGAAACGCTTGATGTGCTTGAAGTTGAAATTGGCGTCGGCGTAGGCGCCGGGATAGCGCCACGAGCCGGTGTGGATGGTCACCGGCCGCATGAAGGCGCCGAAGCGCAGCATTCTCTTTTCCGCCATCGAATTGCCGCCCGCCCGTTAACAGCCCGTTCCCGCCGGCGCCGATGATAGGGGGGCGCGGTCCGGCGTCAACGCGGCGCTTCGTCCAGAAGCTCCCGATAGACGGCGAGCGTCCCCCGCCGCATGGCATCCAGGGTGAACCGGGTGCGGACATGGCGCATCGCGGCTTCGGACATGTCGCGCCTCCTGTCGGCGGACAAGTCGAGGGCCCCCGAGATCGCGCGGGCGTGCGCGCCGGCATCGCCCGGCGGCACCAGCCATCCGGTCTCGCCGTCGACGACGGTCTCACGCGTGCTCCCGTGCTCCGCCGCGACCAGGGGCCGGCCCATCGCCTGCGCCTCGACGGCGACGCGGCCGAAGGACTCGGGCTCGGTGGACGCCACCAGGACCACGTCGGCGAGGAGATAGGCGGCCGGCATGTCGTCGCAGACGCCGACGAACCGCACGCGCCCGGCGAGCCCGGCATCGTCGATGGCCTTGCGGATCTCCGCGCCGTAACCGCCCTCTCCCTCGTCCGCGCCGACGAACAGGCACCTTGCATCGGGGCGGCTAAGCCGCGCCATCGCCTCCACCGCCGTCGCATGTCCCTTCCAGCGCGACAGGCGCCCGGGGAGCATGACCACGGGCCCCTCGTCGCCCGCGAGCCAGGCATCGCGCAGCCGCTGCACGCGCCCGGCCGACACCCGCGCCGGATCGAAGACTTCCGGGTCGATGCCGCGGGGAACGGTCCTGAGACGGGACCGCGGGACCCCGTAGACCTCGGCGACATGATCGGCGATGAACCGCGACACCGCGATCACGCGCTCCCCCCGCGCCATGACCGCGTTGTAGCGGCGCTTGAGCCCCGTGCCCGCCGAATAGAAGCCGTGGAACGTGGTGAGGAAGCGCGCGCCGCGGCGCCTGGCCGCATACCGGGCGCTCCATGCCGGCGCCCGGCTCCGGGCATGGACGATCGCGATGTTCCGCTCGCGGATCAGCCGGTGGAGGCGGCCGACGTTCCGCCACATGGTGAGCGGGTTCTTGCTGTCCAGCGGGAGCTCGACGTGCTCGGCCCCGGCACGCTCGATCCCGGCGACCAGGGGACCGCCGGACGACGCGACGACCGCGCGCCAGCCGGCTTCGACGATGGCTTGCGCGATTTCGACCGTCCCGCGCTCCACCCCGCCCATCCGCAAGGCCGGCAGCACCTGGAGGATGGCCGGCGCGGGGCCGGGCTCGCCAGTCGGGTTCAAGCCGGTCATCGGCCGCGAAACTGCCACAGCCCGCCGCACCCCGCTACCGCCATCGCGTTTCCGGCCCGAAACGAAGCATTGTTCACGTTATGTACCGAACTGCTATGATCATGCTTTGTTCCGGGACCGACGGGACCGACGGGACCGACGGGACCGATGCCCGACACCGCGATCGCGCCGAACGCGCAGGGAGGCGACGCTGAGGAAGCCCGCATCCGGCGCGGCGTCGCCCGGCTGCTGACCGACCTCGGCTACGCCGTGCTCTACGAGTTCCGTCTGACCAACGGCCGCAGGGTCGACGTGATTGGGCTCAACGACGAGGCGGAGTTCGTCGTCGTCGAGGTCAAGTCTTCGGTGGCGGATTTCCGCGGCGACCGCAAATGGCGCGAATACCTGCCGTTCTGCGACCGCTTCTATTTCGGCGTGTCCGAGCGGTTCCCGGACCGTCTGCTGCCCGGCGATTGCGGCGTCATCGTCGCCGACGGCTATGGCGGGGCGATCCGCCGGGAGGCGGCGCGGGTGGCGGTCAACGGCACCCGCAAGCGGCGCCAGCTCGTCCGCTTCGCGCTGGCCGCCGCCGGGCGGCTGCAGCGCCGGATCGACCCCGGCACCTGAAAGCGCGGACGCGGCGCGGCGCGGTTGTGCGGCGGGAAATAATCGCTAGATTCGGGCGCTTGGGAGGCTCCGGACGGGAACGCCGGTCCGGCCAGACGAAAATGGGAGAACGAGGCACCATGAAATTCCGTATCGCAATCGCCGCCGCTGTCGTCGTGGCGGTCGCGCCGACTCTGGCGTCGGCGGAGAAGAAGATCAGTCTTAAATACCTGACGGCCTGGGACGACCGGGTCCAGGGAACCAAGCTGATCGGCTACGCCTTCGGCAAGAAGGTGGAGGCGGCGACCAAGGGCAGGATCAAGGTTTCCTACTCCGGTCCCGAGGTGGTCAAGTCGCGCCAGCAGTTCCAGCCGGTTTCGCGCGGGGTGTTCGATCTGAACCTTTCGGTCGCACCCTATTACATGGGCGTGACAGCCGTTGCGTTGGGCGCCTTCGCGCTCCACGCCGATACCGAGGATTGGCGAAAGAAGGGCTACTGGCAGTATTTCGACGAGGAGATGCAGCGCTTCAACCAGAAGATGATCGTGCACGCGGTCGGCGGTAGCGGGGCCGACGTGTTCCACGTCATGCTGAAGCGGCCGGTCGACCCCAAGAGCCTGCAGCCGCTCAAGGGCCGCAAGATCCGCGCCAACGCCTTCTACACCCCGATCGTCGATCCGCTCGGCGGATCGAGGGTGAACCTCAACGGCGGCGAGATCTATTCGGCGCTCCAGAAGGGCGTCGTGGAGGGCGCGGCCTGGCCGGTCCAGGGCGCCGTGGACTTCAAGTGGTACGAGGTCGCCAAGTACATGATGCGGCCCCGCTTCGGCGTCTCGCCCTACACCGTGACGATGAACATGGACCGCTTCAAGAAGCTGTCCAAGGCCGACCAGGAGCTCATGCTCATGCTCGGACATGAGCTGGAGAAGGAGGTTCCCGCCCAGTTCGACGAGGGGACCAACAAGGAACTCAAGATTCTGGCGGAGAAGGGGGTCAAGGAGACCATCTCCATCCGGACGTCGCGGCCAAGATGAAGGCGGGCTTCGTCAAGGGCATCTGGAACCTGGCGATCACCGCCAACAAGAAGACCTCCGCGCGCGCGCGGAAGCTCTACGAGATGGCGCGCGACAATGGCGACGCGCCCAAGACCCTGAACTAGATCGACGGCGGCAGGCGCCGCATCGGGAGCGAAGGTCCGCGGTTCGCGCCGCGGACCTTTTCCTTCCGGCCCGCCCTCCCCCGGCCCCTCCCGCAAGCGGGAGGGGAGAAGGCAAGGAGGAATGGGCAAGCGAGTCCCCTCGCCCCCGCGGGGAGAGGGTCAGGGTGAGGGGGGCTCAGCCGGTCGTCTCTCTCGGCGCCCGCTTGGCGAGAATGCGCTGCAGCGTGCGCCGGTGCATGTTGAGGCGCCGCGCGGTTTCGGACACGTTGCGGTCGCATTGCTCGTAGACCCGCTGGATATGTTCCCAGCGGACCCGGTCGGCGGACATCGGATGCTCGGGCGGCGGTGGCAGGGCGTCCTCCCGGGCGAGCAGGGCAGCCTCGACGGCATCGGCATCGGTGGGCTTGGAGAGGTAATCCACCGCGCCCGCCTTCACCGCAGCGACCGCCGTCGCGATATTGCCGTAGCCCGTCAGCATCACCACCCTCGTGTCGGCGCGAACGTCGCGCAGCGCCTCGGCGATCTCGAGCCCGCTTCCGTCCTCCAGCCTGAGGTCGAGCACCGCATAGGAGGGCGGGCGTTCGTTGGCCGCGATCATCCCTTCGGCCACAGACCCGGCGAGCTCGCAGCGAAAGCCGCGCACTTCCATGGCTCTCGCGAGACGGTTCCGGAACGGCGCGTCGTCGTCGACGATCAGCAGCGTTCTGTCGCGCCCCTCGGCGCGCGGGGACCGGCGTTCTGCGCTCATGCGATCGCTTCCCGTCCGGTATCCATCGCCGTCTGCACCGTCCAGGGAACCGGCGGCCAGGTCACCGTCGCCACGGCGCCGTGCGGCTGCCGGTTCGAAAACGTCAGCCGCGCGCCTGTCAGCTCCAGCAGGGTGCGGGCGATGAATACGCCGAGCCCCATGTGGCCGCCCTCCGCGTCGCGCGACGATACATAGGGCTCGCCCAGCCGTTCGAGCAGGCGGGGCGCGATCCCCGGACCGTCGTCGGTTACTGTAACGCGCCAGAAATCGCCGCTCCACCGCGTGGCCACGACGACCTCGCCGCGCGCGAACTGAATCGCGTTTTCGACCAGATTGCCGATCCCGTGAACCACCTCGGGCAGGTTCAGGACCAGGGGCGGCGGCATGTCCGGGCAGGATTCATCCGGCGCGGCGTCGAAGCGGAGCCGGACGCGGGACGTGGCGTGGCGCAGCGCGGCGGTCTCGATCAGGGCGTCGAGCCCGAGCTCGACCGAGGACTGCGCGGAGGCGGCTTCGGCGGGGCCGCGTCCGAGATCGGCGAGAATCCGCCGGCAACGCTCCGCCTGTCCGATCAGGAGGTCGATGTCCTCGCCCAGCGGACTGTCGTCGGGCAGTTCGCGGGCGAGCTCCCGGCTGACGACCGCGATGGTGCCGAGCGGCGTGCCCAGCTCGTGGGCGGCCGCGGCGGCCAGCCCGCCGAGCGCCGTCAACTGCTGTTCCCGCGCCAGCGCCAGTTGCGAGGCGGAAAGCGCGTAGGACATGCGCCGCGCCTCCATGGCGAGCCGCCACGCCAGGCCGGCGAAGAACGGGATTCCCACGGCGAGCGCGACCCAGCTGCCCAGAATGTAGACCGGCGGCAGGGTCAGCCCGCCGCCCTCCCAGGGGAGCGGCAGATGCCGGAAACCGAGCAGGGTGACCAAAGCCAGCGCGATTCCGCACAGGATGGCGATGCGCCGCCGGTTCAGCATCATCGCCGACACCGTCACCGGCGCCAGGAACAGGAACGCGAACGGGTTGCCGAGGCCGCCGGTGAGGTAGAGAAGGGCCGCGAGCTGGACCAGGTCGAAGGCGAGCAACCCGGAGACCGCACCCTGGCGCAGACTCTCCTGCACGGGGCGAACGGTCATCAGCACGATGTTGAGCAGGACCGAGGCGCCGACCACCGCGAACGCCTCCGGCAGAGGCACGGGAAAGCCGAACCCGAAATGCACGATCAGCAGCGCGGCCGCCTGTCCGCCGATGGCGCCCCAGCGCATCAGCGTCAGCGTGGCGAGCCGCAGCCGCCTCCGGCGCGACAGATCGGCGAGACCGGTCGGGTTCGCGTTTTCGTTCATTCGGCGCTCCCCGCCGCCCCGGCGGGCGGCGCGCGATTCTTGCAAACGGACGAATATCGTCCATCTTATCCGAACAGGATGCCGAACCCGCGAACGCGTTCCGGTCGGAGACTTCGATGCCACGACACATGACGCTCAGAACCGCCGCCGCGGCGATCGTGGCGGCCATGCTGACGATCGCCGGGACGGCTGCGGCCCGGGCGGAGACGAAGCCCCAGATCGTGGTCGACAACGCGCGCCACACGCTCGAGAAAATGGTCGGCCACCCGGATTTCAAGCCGCTTCCGGGCCTGCTCCGGAAGGCGCAGGCGGTGCTGATCGTCCCGAGCCTGTTGAAGGCGGGCTTCTTTGTCGGCGGCGAGGGCGGCAGCGGGGTCCTGCTCGCGCGCGGCGAGGGGGGCCAATGGAGCAATCCGGCGTTCTTCAGCATCGGCGCGGGCAGCTTCGGACTCCAGATCGGCTTCCAGGATTCGCAGGTCATGCTGCTGGTCATGTCGCGCAGGACGCTCGAATCGATGCTGGAGGCGAAAGTCAAGCTGGGCGCCGACGCGTCCGTCTCCGCCGGCCCCGTCGGCATCGGGTTCGAGGGAGGAACGGCGATCAACCTGCGCGCCGACATCTATTCCTACGCGCTGTCCCGGGGCGCGTTCATCGGGGCCTCGTTCGAGGGCTCGGTCACCGTCGAGGACAAGGACCGCAACAGGGCCTATTACGGCCCGGACGCCACCGCGCAGTCGATCCTGATAAAGCAGCAGCATTCCAACCCGGGCACGGCGGACCTGCTCCGCGTGCTGAGCGCGTATTAGGGTTTTCGGCTAAGAGCCGGCGTTCCTTGCTCTCAGAACCGCTTGTTGAGCGTCAGGAAGAAGGTGCGCCCCCAGCCGGCCGCGGTGGGGCCGTCGGTGGCCGAGGGATCGGAGGTGTCCGTCGAGAGCGGGGTGTCGGTGAGATTGAACACGCCGGCCGAGACCCGCGCGCCCTCCAGTCCCAGCGGGTCGGCCCAATCCACGGACACATCGTGGCCGGTCCAGGACTTGAACTCCCCCGTGCCGGTCCGGTTCTTGAAGCCGGAGCGATAGCTGGAGGTCCAGACGGCGCTCAGATTGCCGCGCCGCGCCAGGAACCCGACGCGGACGGCGTTCCGGGCGATGGCGATGCGGTCCTTCGCGCCTGCGACACGCTTGTCGGTGCTGATGACATGCCGCCAGGCGCCGCGCATGCCGACAACGCCCCAACTCGTTCTCATGCCCCCGCCGAACCGGGTATTGAGGCCCGAGATCTCGGTCTCGACGACATTCTCGTAGCCCCGGTGGATGGTGATGTCGCCGCCGTTGCGTTCGATGCAGTTCTCCCTGGCGCCGTCCGCGCATTCGGGCAGGTTCAGCATGGCCCAGGTGGCGGTGTTCAGCTCCACCCCCTTGGAGGTGGAGACGCGGTACCATTCGGAAGCCAGGAAGAAGGGTCCCCGCCGCGCCTCGGCGCCGAAGGACAGCCTCTTTCCCTCGGCGGGATCGAGCCTGGGGTTGCCCGTGAGTTCCTGCGTCACCTGCCGGACGTTCGTCGCGGGGCATTGGCGGGGGGGCGGGCCGGCACCCGGATCGCACTGGATATAGGGATGGCCCTGCGCCTCGGTGGCATGGAGATGGAACATCGAGGGGGCGCCCTCGGCTGCGCTCCATGAGCCGCGCACCGTAAAGATGTCCGTCAGGCGGTATTCGCCCCCGAGGCGCCATGACCGCAGCTCGCCCACATCGTCGGTTTCTACGCGGCGGCCCGCGGCCCTCAGGTCGATCCTGTCGGCCACCGGTAGCGACACTTCCGCGAAAGCCGCGGTAGATTTGCGCTCGCCCTCATAGCTGACCCCGCCCGATCCGAGCATGTCGGTCACACTATGAGTCATCCCGTCGTTACTGCGAAAGCGCAGGAGTTCATGCGCTTCGAACCGGTCCAGTTCGACCCCCGCCGTCCACGCCGCATCGCGGCCGCCGATCGCGAAGCCGGACCCTTCCAGCGCCAGCCGCGCCGAAAGGCTCTCCGAACCGGCATCCTCTTCCTCCCGCAACCTGCTGTACTCGATGGCCTCCAAATGCGCCGGTTCCTGGGAAAACGGGTCCACGACGTCGTAGCTCCCGTCCGCGATTTTCTCCCGTATCCTGCCGGCATGCACCAGGTTGGCGCCGGATTCGAAACTGTCCCACCGATAGGCGCGGATGCGCACATCGTAGCCGAGACCCTCTGCCAGGCCGCCGGTAACGCCCAGGGAGATGTCGTATTCCTCGTCCTCTTTCACCCAACGCCGGTTGCCGTGGCCGACGAGGCGGTGCCCGATGGAGAACCCGTCGTCAGAGTCTGCCTGAAAGTTCGAACCGGCTGATGTAGCTGCCGTGTTGATCGCATCGATCACGCTCTGGGGCGGGTCAATGGAAAACACGTCGACCGACGGCGCGTACAGGTTAACCGTCTCGTTCTGCGTGAAGTTCGCATCCAGATGCAGTTCGGCATCGTCGCCGAGCGGATGGTCGAAGTTCAGTATGGCGCTTTGTTGCTCGCGGCTCTTGGTGTCATACCAGATGTTGCCATACGCGAAACCGCAGCCCTTGTCGCCCGAGGTGATGCCGGACGGATTGCTGAGGCCGCGGACATAGCCGTGCGCGGGATCGCAGTCCCCCAGCGCGACCGACCTCTTCTCCAGCGGATTGCCCTCGGAGTCCGTGTCCCGCACGCCGCCAGTCTTCTTGACGACGAAGGCGGTGTTGCCGCCGACGCTGACATTCTTCGCCTGGCTGAAGGTTCCGCCCTCGACCCATTCGGAACGGCTGTGTTTGCGGCTTTCCCCGGGGATTTCCTGGCGGTCGATGACATCCACGCCGAGCGTCATGCGCCCCTTGCCCACCGCGCCGCCCCAGAAGGCGTTGCCCTGCAGGCCGTCGCCGCCTTCCCGGTTCGGCATCCGCGCGACCCCTCTCGTCTCGACGCCGTCCAGATCCTTCCTGAGCACGACATTGAGCGCGCCGCGCAGCGTGGCGCCGCCCATGGTGCCCAAGCTGTCGCCGCCGAGAACCTCGATGCGCTCGACAGCCGAAAGGGGCAGGGGTTCCAGATCGCCGCCGGTGGAGGAGTAAGGCCTGCCATTCACCAAGACTAGCAGCGCCTGTCCCCCGGTCAGGAAGTAGCGGATGATCCCGGTATCCAACAGCTCCTCGAGCGTCTGCGCACCCGAGCGTTCGATAAAGCTCCGGTCGTATTGGGCGACGACGCGCGGGGCCGGCGCCAGCGGCCCTGCGTAGGCTTCATTCCCCGCGAGTTCGGCGAAAAGGGCGAGCAAGGCCAGGGAAGCAAACAGGGCCTTCATCGGAAGTCCAGCTCGGTCGTGAACATTACGGGAATTGCCCAGCTTCTTGCGTGGCGAAGCATACCCGAATCGTCATGCAGGCATTTAAGTCTATTGAGCCTCTTGCAGAATTGCCGGTCTGAGGGATAGCGGCCGCAATTTTGGTATCGGTTGGGCTGCCGAGTGGCGTTTTTTGGTCAGCGGCAAGACCGGATAGTGCCGGCGGGGTTGTGCGGCGAGTTTTGAGTCGAGCGCCTTTTGCGCCGTGTCCGTTCGGGAGCGCGGCGCGGGATCGGCGTTCAGGGTTGATCGGCGCTATGGGGCGGCGAGACGGATGATCTGGTTGGCGGTCAGTGCGAGCAGGGCGAACATCAGATGGCAGGCGACTTTTGTAGGGCCGCGCACGCGGACATGGCGAGCGCCGAACTCATCCTTGAGCCGGGCGTTGGTCCTCTCGACGGCGGTGCGGATGCGGTATCGGACGGTTCGGGCATCGGGATAACCGGCGGCACGCTGGGCTCGGGCCTCGCGGTTCAGGGCTTGCTTGAGGGCCCTGTCGCGGCGGGGGTTGGTGTCGATGACCGGGACATGGCCGAGGCGTTTGCTGACGGCGTGTATCTCTGTCGTGTCATAGGCGGCGTCCATGAGGTCGTAGAGGTTCACGACCCGCCCTGCGGTCATGGTGGCCAGGGGAATAGCGGCCTGGGAGTCGTGGACGGAGGCCGAGGTGAGTATGGCGCTGAGCGGCACGCCGCAGTCGGCGGTGTCGATATGGAGCTTGTAGCCCCGCCAGGTCTCCAGGATGCCGCGGGCGTTCTTCTTCGTGCCCCGGTCGCAGGCCTTCGGGAGGTCGTCGAGCATCGCGTCCAGGCTCATGCCGTCCGCCTGGCGTTCGAGACGGGTCAGCACCTTCGGCCTCTCTTCGCCTTTGCGGGGCCGACCGGGCCGGCGCTTCGGCGTCTTGGCCTTCGGCTTCGCAACCGCCGCCTCCCGACCCTCAATGGCCGTCGAGTCCCGCGACACATGGCCGATGAGCGCCTCGCCAAGCACTTCGACCACCAGCGCCTCGTGCATCCTCTCCGCAAGACGCGCCTCGGCGAACTCGGCAAATGCCCGCGAAAACGTCGCCTCGCTCGGAATGGCCCCGAGGCGCGACCAGCCGCACAACCGCCGCAGCGACGGGTCCGCCCCGAGCCTGTCGATCAGGTGCCGGGTCGTCGGCAGGTCCCACACGGCCTTGGCCAGAAATGCCCGCGCAAGAGCGCGGCGGTCTTCTGGAGGGCGGCCCGGACCGCTCCCCAATGCGCCCACAAAACCCTCGACGCCGACAAGATCGAGCGCCGCCACAAAACGACGGTGCGTCCCAAGCAGAGGACCCACCTCCTCCGACAGCGCCGGGAACAACTCTCCTTGAAACCGACCCCAGAAATCCGATAGCTTCGATCCAAGGTTCATCGGGGTCGCCTCCGCGGTCGCTTGTGGCTGTCGCAAACCCAGGATACCGCACGGCGACCCCGGAACCGGAACCAGCTACCCCAAAATCAAGTCATATCAGCGGAAATCCCGTCCAGGAGACCATTCTGCAAGAGGCTCTATTGTATGTATTTAAGCAATTGTGCCCGCGATGGCGGCGAAGCACAGTAGATGGAGCGCTTTGCGAGGGTCGGAAACGGGCGACATGTCACAAGGAGAAGGCGACGCCCGGGCTCCGGAAGCCAAGCGGCTGCAATACCAGCTCCGGGTGGTGCTGGAGGACGGGGCGGCGCGAGAGGCGCGCGCGGGCAACGACGACCCGGCGCTCGCCGCCATCCTCGCCCGCCACGGCGCGGCGCTGGTCTGCCAGTACGACGCCTTCGCCGGCTATTGCGCGGAGGCCGAGCGGAACGGGATCGACGGCTACCCACTCTACGCCTGGACGAAGGCGACGATCGAGGACCCGGCCAAGAAGGCGAAATACGTCAGGTCTTTCGCGCTCCACGTTCGGGGCGAGGAGGTCTATGACGGTGACAGGGCGGACGCGCTGGAGGCGGACCTGCGGCCGCTGGTTGGCGGCGCGGTCGTGAAGACGCTCGCCCGGCACGACACCGACCCGGCGAACAACCCGCAGATGCCGGAGCGGTATCGCGGTTGAGGCCCATCCTTGGATACGCGGCTTCGCCGCTACTCAGGATGAGGGAAACGTTAGGAGCTTATATCGATTACTTGACAGGAGCGGGGCTGACAGGCGTTCCGGGCAGCGCCGGGGCGCATTCGGGTCCCGGCGGGCCGTTCCTCCCCGTCATGGTCGGCGAAGGCCGACCATCCACGAGTTTTTGCGGCGCCGGAAACGAAAAACAAATCGTGGATGGTCGGCCTTCGCCGACCATGACGGGGGGGAGTCTGGGCGGTTTCCATGCCCGCCGCGACGCGACGGCGTCCCCGGCCCCGATCCGCGCCCGACAGCCGGCCGTCAAGTAATCGATATAAGCCCCAAACGTTATGGGCCGCACGAGAAAAACGCCCTCATCCCGAGTAGGCGCGACAGCGCCGTATCGAGGGACGCCGCACTACAACGGCCTCGATCGGGGTGGAAACGCTCTTACTCCGCCTCCGAGATCAGCAGGTAGCCGCGGTTCTCGACGGTGTCGAAGGTCCGCATCGCGGCGATCAGGTCGTCGGCCTTGACCCACACCCAGGGCGCGCGGTTGGGGTTAACGTCCATGATCAGGAAGGAATCGCTCGCCTCGTCGTAGGCGCCGAGCGGCGAGATGTGGCCGCCGCCGGGCTGGCCCAGCGACTTGCGCGCGTAGTTGACCAGCACATAGTCGTCACGCGTGGCGAGGTTGCGGGCGATCTCGCGGCGGATCGTGCCGGCGTCCGCGTCCTCGCCGACCACGCGGACCGTCACGTCGAGCCCGTGGGCGCCGAGCACCCCGGCGAGTTGGCGCAGCTGCAACCCGAAATCGCGCACCGGCTTGCCGCCGATGTCGATCGGCTTGCCGAGCACCTCGATCCGCGACTTGGTGCGCTCGTTCAGCACGTTGCCCGGCGTGTACTTGCCGAAGAACGGGTTGAAGCCCTTGGGAAGCCAGGCGCGCTCGTCTTCCGCGATGGACGCGCTGTCCTGCGGCAGGCCCTTCTTCCTGCCCAGCCTGAGCGCGTTGAGCACGATCGCCGAGGACACCGGGCCGCAGAAGATCTTGTTGTCCTGGCTGACGAAGTGATTGCTGAGGGGGAAGAAGTCCTTCCTGTGGGCGGAACGGGCGAAACGTTCCGCGCTCTCGTCGGAATCCCAGCCGACGAGGGCGGCGGCGGGCGCGGCCGCACCTGCCGGCGCGGCGGCGGCGAGGGCGCATGCGAGCGGCAGGATCAACAGGGCGGTTCGCGGCTTCATCCGGTGTCTCCTTCTTCCTCGATTCTCCGGGCCAGCATGCGGCGGAAAGCGAGGCCGGGCCCGTCCACGTTGATGTCGATCGAGGCCGCGTCCGGGCGGCGCGCGATATTCGCCTGCTGGGCAGCGAGGATCGAGACATCCTCGCCGAAGACGCGGCGGAAATCGACCCGGAAGCTCTCGTCCGTCGCCGGGTCGTCGAGCGCGAAGCTCCGCGCATGGGCGTAGAAGTAATGCGTGGCGGTCCCGGTCTCGGGCGTCATGGCGTTGAGGTTGAAGAACTCGACCTTGGTGCCGTCGGGTGCGTCGGCCCCGCCGGCGCCGGGCGGCGCGCAGCCGGCATGGACGGTGTTGTAGGCCGGCAGCGTCGAGACCGCGACCTGCCAGCGGTCGACATTGCCCTCGAACCCGCCCATCCGGCCGTAGAGCGGCGGCGGCGGCGAATCTTCCACCATGCGCGACATGCGGACGAAGTCCTCGCCGCGCTCGGTCTCGATCGGAAAGTCGGCGACGTTGCCGGTGCCGATCGAGCCCGCATGCACGTAGGCGACGTGCGAAAGATCGAGCAGATTGTCGTTGAGCAGCAGGTAGTTGGCCTCGACATGGAACGGCGCGCCGCCCCGGACGGGGCGCCATTGGGGGTGGTCCATCCACCACCAGTCCGGCACCAGGGCGGGATCGGCGGCGTCCGCCTCGCCCATCCATATCCACACCCAGCCATAGCGCTCGACCAGCGGGAAGCTGCGGACCCGCGCGCCGGGCGGGACCGTCGACTGGCCCGGCACCGCGACGCACTGCCCGCCCGTATCGAAGCGGAGCCCGTGATAGCCGCATTGCAGCGTCTCGCCCTCGACCCGGCCCATCGAGAGCGGCAGAGCGCGGTGGCAGCAGCGATCCTCGAGCGCCGCGGGCCGCCCGTCCACGGTGCGGAAAAGGACCACCGGCTCGTCCAGGATGGTGCGCGCGAGCGGGACCTCCGAGACCTCGTCGTCCCACGCGGCGGCGTACCAGCAGTTCTTCAGGAACATCCACCCCTCCGCCCGCCGGGCGAACCTCGGCCCGTCCCTCGATACGGCGCTGGCGCGCCTACTCGGGATGAGGGGGTTTTGCTTTCCATCTTCTCCTTGCCCTCACCCTGAGTAGCCGCGAAGCGGCGTATCGAAGGGCGGCCTCCGCATCCGCCCTACCCCTCCGTCAACCGGGGGAACAGGCGCCGCGCGTTCTCGTGCTCCATCATCGCCCGCGCCGCCTCGTCGAAGCCCTCGTAGCCGTCGGTCCCCGCGGTCTCGGCGTCCGCGACCGCGTCGGGAATATAGGGGTAATCGGTGCCGAACAGTATTCGGTCGGGCCCGGCGAGGTCCTGCAGCGCGCGCAGCACCGTCGCGTCGCCCGATAGCGCGGTGTCGTAGTAGAGCCGCCCGAGATACGCGCCGGCGCCCTCGGGGTAGTTCTCGCGGAAGCGGGTGAGGTCGTCGAAGATGCCGATCCGGTGGGCGAGCGCGGGCAGCGCGCCGCCGGCGTGCGACAGGATGAAGCGGATGTCGGGCATCTCCGCCAGCACCCCGTTGAAGAGCAGGCTCGCCGCCGCCCGCGCGGTCTCGCAGGGATAGTCGACGATCGGGCGCGGCACGACATAGTCCCGCTCGGCGCTCGCCGCCGGGTAGGTCGGGTGGATCAGGACGACGGCGGACCGCCGGTCGAGCTCGCGGTAGATCTCGCGGAAGTCGGGATGGCCGGCCGGGCGGTCGTCGTTCCGCGTGAGGTGCATGAACCCGTCGAGCCCGATATCGCAGGCGCGCTCGATCTCCGCCAGGCAGTCGTCGACATCGGGGAAGGGGAGCGCGTGGCGGGCGATGAGCTCCGCCAGATAGTCGTTGCAGCGCCGCGCGAGATCCCGGCACGCCGCCCGGTCGCCGTAGTAGATCCCGGGGGCGGAAAACGACAGCACCGCCGCCGCGATGCCGAGCCTGTCCATCAGCGCGAGCGAGATCTCCGGCGACCAGTCGGGGAACGGCCGGTAGGCGGTGCTGGGATACCCCCCCGCCGTCTGCGCTTCCCGGAAGAACTCGGGGAGGACGTGGTGGTGGACGTCGATGCGGTCTCGTCTCATGGCGGATGCGGGTCCGGGGCGGGATTGGAAGGAAACACTATAGCGCGGCGCACGAGCCGGGACGGCAAAAGTCGCGCATTTCCCATGGAACCGCCGGCCCCCGCGTGCCATGATGCCGCGCCACAAGTTCGAATAACGCCTTGGGGGCGGGGGAGATATTGCGCATGTTGAGATTTTCCGAAGAGGTGATGCTGCTCCTGTTGAACGATAATGGCGGGAAGTTCGTCGACATCCCCGCGCCATCGCTCGACTGCGCGCTCGCCGGCGCGGTGCTGATGGATCTGGCCATGGAGAACCGGATCGACACCGATCCCGACCGGCTGTTCGTGGTCGACCGGACGCCGCTCGACGACGATCTGCTCGACCCGACGCTGGAGCGCATCGTGGCTTCCACGGAAACTCACGACGCCGCGCACTGGATCCGGGAAACCACCGTCCACGCGGACCAGATCCACGACCGGTCCCTCGCCCGTCTGGTCGAGCGCGGCATCCTCCGGCAGGAGGACGACCGCTTCATGTGGGTGTTCCACACGCGGCGCTATCCGGTGATCGACAACCGGACGGTGCGGGAGGTGAAGCTCCGCCTCATGGGCGTCCTGTTCAGCGAGGAGATCCCCGACGCGCGCGACATATTGCTCATCTCGCTTTCCGACGTTTGCGGCATATTCGGCAGCCTGCTATCCACCGCGGAACTGGATTCGGCCGCGGAGCGCATCGCCCAGGTCCGCAAGCTCGACCTGATGGGACGGGAGGTCACGAAGGCGGTACGGGAGATCGAAACCTCGCTCGCCGCAGCGATCGCCATGCCGATGCACTGACGCGCGCCCCGCGCCTTTCTCTGGGGCACCGGAACACCGACAGACACCGACAGCTTTTCAGGAGACCGACAAGATGGATGTTACGACGGAACGGCAGGAAGGCGTCCTGACCGCCCAGGTGGGCGGCCGGATCGACGGTTCGAACGTCGCCCAGTTTGAGGAAGCGATCCGGACGGCGATCGACGAGAGCGACCGCGCCGTGCTGATCGACTGCGAAAACCTGGGCTATATCAGCAGCGCCGGCCTTCGCGCCGTGCTGATGACCGCCAAGACGCTGTCGAGCCGGAACGCCAAGTTCGCGCTCTGCTCGATGTCCGATCCGATCCGGGAGGTCTTCCAGATCAGCGGCTTCGACAAGATCGTCGCGATCCACGCGTCGAAGGCCGAGGCGCTCGCTTCCTTCGGTTCCTGAGCCGGCGGCCGCCCCCGTCGCCGGTCACGGCGCTGCGGGGGCGCGACAGGCATACGCCGACGCCCGGACGAAGCCGGCGGCGGTGGCGAGGTACCAGGGCAGCCGGCTTCCCTTCCCGTGAAATCCGACATGACCGCCGCCCCGCGTGACGACGACGCGGAGGCGCGGTGAGGCGGCGACCGAGGGTGGCGGTACCCAGGGATCGTCGTCCGCGTGGACGATCAGCGCCGGCACGCGGAGCGCGCCGAGGGACCGGGCCGGCGAACACGAGGCGTAGTAGTCTGCCGCGTCGCGAAATCCGGCCTCCCGGGCGGTCAGCGCATCGTCGAAATCCCGTATGTGGCGCGCCGCCGCGACGGCCTCCCGCACCGCCGCCGGCGCGCGGCGCCAGACCGGCTCCGTTTCCGCCCTGAGGCGCGCGAGAAGCCAGCGCTCGTAGAGGCGGTTCCGGGGGCGGGCGATGCGGTCCGCAGCGGCGGCTAGATCGAGCGGCGCGGATATCGAGACCGCCGCCCTGACGGTCGCGGGAAGGTACGGCGAAGCGGCGAGGCGAAGCGCCAGCGCGCCGCCCATCGAGTAGCCCAGCACGACGATGCCCCGTTCCCGGATGGCGGGGTCGAGTTCCGCCGCCGCCAGGCAGGCGTCTGCGAGGTCCCGCACCCTGCCCATGTGGTAGTGGCCGCGGGCGAGCGCCCGGCCGGGCGGCGAGCCGCGCAGGTTGAGGCGGATCGCCGGGTGGCCGGCGGCGAGAAACGCGCCCGCCGCCTGGAGCACGTGCCGGCTCGCCTCGCAGCCGGTGAGCCCCGGAACCAGGATTACCGCCGGCGCGGCGCCCGACCCCGGGTGATAGCGGGCGGCCAGGCGGTCCCCGCTGCCGTCGCGGAGGGGGATTTCGAAGCGCCGGCCGGACTCCGGCGGGATCCCGGGCAGCCTTCCGGGAAGCACGTTTCGTATCGTCTGAAGGTCGGCGGTGAGCCAGGGCCAGCGGCGCCGGAAGGGAGGAACCGGTTCCATCGGCGGGCCCGGCGCGCGCGGCGTTACAGCCCGTCGGCGGGGAACACGCGGTCGGGCGGCGCGTGGCCGTCGACGAAGGTCTTGATGTTGATCATCACCCGCTCGCCCATCGCGATGCGTCCCTCCCGGGTCGCCGAGCCGAGATGCGGGGCGAGCACCGCGTTGTCGAGGCGGCGGAGGCTCTCTCCGATCTCCGGCTCGCGCTCATAGACGTCGAGTCCGGCGCCGGCCAGCACCCCCTCGGCGAGGCACCGGGCGAGCGCGGCTTCGTCGATGATCTCGCCGCGCGCGGTGTTGACGACATAGGCATGGGGCTGCAGCGCCCGCAGGCGCTTCTCCGACAGCAGGTGGCGGGTCTCGGCGGTATGCGGGCAGTTGATCGAGATGAAGTCCATATGCGCCAGCATCTGGTCGAGATCTTCCCACCAGGTCGCTTCGAGCTCGGCCTCGACCTCGCGGTGGACGCGGCGGCGGTTGTGGTAGTGGATCGACATCGAGAAGCCGCGTGCCCGGCGCGCCACCGCCGTGCCGATGCGGCCCATCCCGACGATGCCGAGCCGCTTGCCGGAGACCCTGTGGCCCATCATGAAGGTCGGGGTCCAGCCCACCCATTCGCCGGACCGCGCGAGGCGGTCGCCCTCGACCATGCGGCGCGGCGCGCTCAGCATCAGCGCCATGGTGAGGTCGGCGGTGTCCTCGGTCAGCACGCCGGGCGTGTTGGTGACTACGATCCCCCGCGCGGCGGCGGCGGCGAGGTCGATGTGATCGACGCCGACCCCGAAATTGGCGATCAGCTTCACCCGGCCGGGCAGCGCGCCGAGGACCCGGGCGGTGAGCTTGTCCGTGACCGTCGGCACCAGCACGTCGCAATCGGCAGCGGCGATCAGCGCTTCGGCCGACATCGGCTCGTCGGTCGGGTTGAGCCGCGTCTCGAACAGCTCCATGAGACGGGTCTCGATCGCCTGCGGCAGTTTCCGCGTAACCAGGACGGAGGGTTTCTCGTTCGTCATCGGTCCGGTCGTGGGCTCGGGCGTCCGACGCCTCTATCAACCCGGCGCGGCGTTGTCCAGAGCGGCCATCGCCCGGCCGGGCATCCGCTATACTGCGTGGCGCCATGGATCGGGGCACGAGATCGCGAGTACGCCTCTGGACGATCGCCGCGGCCCTCGTCCTGATCGCGGCGGGCGGTCCGGCGGCGGGCGCGAGCGAGCCCGGTACGGCGGGCGCCGAGAAGCCCCGCTTCCTTTCGCTGCGCGCGGCGAAGACCAATGTGCGGTTCGGGCCGGGGCGGCGCTATCCGATCGCCTGGGTGTTCGTGCGGCGCGGCCTGCCGGTCCGCATCGTCGGCCGGTTCGAGACCTGGCGCCGGATCCGGGACTGGGAAGGGAGCGAAGGGTGGATCCACCGGTCGCTGCTGTCCGGGCGCCGCAGCGTCATCGTCATCGACGGGCCGGCGGGGCTCCGCCGCGGACCGGACGCGAAGGCGCGCCTGGTGGCGCGGGTCGAGCGCCGCGCCGTGGGCCGGCTGCTCGAATGCGACGGCGCGTGGTGCTCGGTCGAATTCTCGGGACGGAACGGCTGGATCCGGAAGAAGGCGGTCTGGGGCGTCAGCGAAGCCGATCGCTGACACGCCGCGGCGCGGGCACTCTCACGCCGCCGCCGCCTCTTCCGCCATGTCCCACCAGACGCAGCCCATGCCGCAGCGGAGCTCGACCGCGGGCTCGTAGCAGATCGTGCGCGCCTTTCGGTCGCCGACGGCGCCCATCGCGACGATCCACGACAACAGCTCGGTGGTGCCGCCGTCGCCCGCCGCGGCCATCTTCTCGAGCGTCGTCTCCGCCACCACCTTCTCCGGGTCGCCTTCCTCGAGGAGGGCGAGAAAGGCGCGGTCGAACGCCTCGTCGACGTCGAAATATTTGGGGATTATATACCTGACTTGAACAAGATCAAGATCGCGCCTATATTGCAGGCATAGGGTACGGGAGTTCGAACGATGAAAGCGCCGGGAAAATAGCACCGCAAGGGCATATCGCTGATCGAGCTCGGGGACATGTTCCCCGACGAACAGGCGGCCGTCGCGTGGTTCGAGGCCATGCGCTGGCCCGAAGGCCGGCATTGCGGCCGCTGTGGCTCTCTCGACACCGCTGACGTGCCCAAAGCCAAGCCGATGCCCTACTGGTGTCGGGACTGCCAGTCCTATTTCAGCGTGCGCACCGGGACGCCGATAGAGCGGTCCAGGCTGCCGCTGCGCAAGTGGGCCTTCGCGATCTACCTCTACGTGACCGTAAGCGGTTAAACCACGGCGTCGATTTTGGATTTGGGACGGATTTTCGTTTGACACCATAGGCCGTCCGCCCTATAGACCGGCCGTCCGGGCGAAGCGCGTCGGGGGCGGCGATGGCGGCATGGTACGGATCGAAGGCGACGACGGGGCTTTGCCAGGCGATCGTGAGCCTGATGCCGCCGCACGACGTTTTTGTGGAGACCCATCTGGGGGGCGGCGCGATCATGAAGCGCAAGCCTCCGGCGCTTCGCAACATCGGCATCGATCTCAACCGCCGGGCGCTCGACGGGTTCCGCTGCGACTACCCGGTCGAGCTTCACCACGGCTGCGCCCACCGCTTCCTGTCCGGGTTCGCGTTCGCCGGCCGCGAGCTGGTCTACAGCGACCCGCCCTACGTGCAGTCGGCGCGCCGGTCGGGGCGGCGCTACCGCTTCGACTACACCGACGCCGACCATGTCGCGCTTCTCGGCATCCTGAAGTCGCTGCCCTGCCGGGTGATGGTGTCCGGCTATCCGTCCCGGCTCTATGACGAACATCTGGCCGGCTGGCGCTCGCTCGAGGTCCAGGTCAACAACCAGTCCTGCGTGGTCACCGAGAAGCTGTGGTTCAACTTCGAGCCCGACCGGGTGCACTGGGCGTCGTTCGCGGGGCGGGACTTCACCCACCGCCAGATCGTCAAGCGGAAGGCGGCGAGCTGGGGCCGCCGGTACGAGGCGATGCCGCGGGCCGAGCGGCTGGCGGTGCTGGCGGCGTTGATGGCCGTCGAGGCCGAGGAATGAGCGCGCCGTCCGAGGCCGGCCAGGTCGAGGAGCTCGGCCGGGAGCTCGCCCGCCTGCTCGGCGACGGCGCCCTGCCGCCGGAGGCCGAGGAGGCGCTCCGGTCGCTGATCGCGCTGTCCGGGCAACTGGCGTCGGACAAGGCCGATATGGCGGCCACGATCGCCGCCCAGGAAGGGCGGATCGCCGAGCTCGCGGCAGAGGTCGCCGCGCTCACCGCCCAGATCGTCCAGCTGCAGCGCGACCTGTACGGCTCGCGCTCGGAACGGCGCAGGGAGGGCGGGGACGGTTCCGACGACAATCAGGCGGCCGACGGCAAGGACCGCCGCCGCGGTGGCAAGCCCGGTCGCACAAAGGCACGCGGCGATGCCCTCAACGACACCGGGCTGCGCTTCAACGGCCAGGCCCCGGTGATCGACATCGCCGTGACGCCGCCCGAGATCGAGGGGCTGTCGGAGGACGATTACGAGGTGGTCTCCGAGCGCGTCCACTGCCGGCTCGCCGCGCTCGAATGCCGGCACGTGGTCATCCGCTACCGCCACCTCAAGGTGAAGCTCCGCGAGACCGGCGCCCTGGTCGCCGCGCCGGCCCGCGAAAGCCTGTTCAAGAACAGCTGCGCCGACGTCTCCTTCGTCGCCGCCCTGCTGATCGACAAGTTCCTCTGGCACCTGCCGCTCTACCGCCAGCACCGGATGCTGGAGGCCGCCGGCATCACCGTGAACCGGGGCTCGCTGAGCCTGTGGGCCAACCGGGCGATCGCGCTGCTGAAGCCGATCCACGACGCGCAGTGGGGTTCGGTGCTGCGGAGCGCCGTGATCCAGATGGACGAGACGCCGATCCGGGCCGGGCGGCACCCGGGCAAGTCCGGCAGCATGAAGAAGGGCTACTTCTGGCCGGTGCTCGGCGAGGAGGGCGAGGTGGTGTTCCCCTTCGCCGGCTCCCGGGCGCACCGGCACGCGGCCGAGTTCCTCGGCGATTATGCCGGAACCCTGGTGAGCGACGGCTACGGCGCCTACGAGGCCTATGTCGCGGCGCGCGAAGGGGCGGTCCGGCATCAGGGCTGCTGGATCCACACCCGCCGTAACTTCTGGGAGCAGAAGGACAACCACCCGGCGATGGCCGCCGACGCGCTGGCGCTGATCGGCGCGATCTACAGGATCGAGGAGGAGATCGACGGCCGGCCGACGGCCGAGCGGGCGATCGCGCGGCGGACCCGGTCGCGCGCGGCGGTCGAGGCGTTCTGGGAGTGGTGCGACCGCACGCTGGAGGCGGCGGCGCTGACGCCCATGCACCCGATCCGCAAGGCGATCGGCTACGCCGTCGAGCGAAGGGCCACGCTGGAGGTGTTCCTCGCCGACCCGGACGTGCCGCCGGATACCAACCGGATCGAGAACAAGATACGGCCCGCCAAGCTCGGCCAGCGCAACTGGCTGTTCGCCTGGACCGAGCTCGGCGCCGAGAACATCGGGATCGTCAACGGCCTGCTCGCCACCTGCCGGATGCAAGATGTCGACCCTCGCGTCTGGCTGATCGACGTCCTGCTGCGCATCGACACCCACCCGGCCTCCCGGGTCGACGAGCTGAGGCCGAGGCGGTGGAAGACGCTGTTCGCCGACGATCCGTTGACCTCCGATGTCGCGGCCGCCACGGCGGGGCGGCTTCACGCCGCCTCCAGCGGGACGGCATAGCGCTTGCGGTGGCGCCGCACGGTGATGTCGATCCCCTCCAGAAGCGCCGAAAGCTCGGTCCGCGACAGCGCCAGAGACTTCCGCCCCGCCGACCGGGGCGAGGCGAACTGAGGTGGCGTCGGTTTGTCGGACAGGCTGACGGCGTTTTCAAGGTGTATTCCGGTTGAAGTTTGTGCCGCCAGAATCCTCTTGGATCGATCTTTCTGCTGCTGCTGTTGCGCCTGTGGGTATGTGGTCAAGGCGCGAAGCGGCTTGTCCATCATATCCACAGGCGTGTCGCCCCGGTAGGCCTCGGCCGGCGTCCGCCCGCCGAGTGCCGAGTGCGGTCTCTCGGTGTTGTAGAAGCCGATCCACTGGCCGATGACGCGCCGGGCTGCGAAGCCGTCGGCGATCTCGTGCAGGTAGACCGCCTCGTATTTGAGCGAGCGCCACAGCCGCTCGATGAAGATGTTGTCCATGCACCGGCCGCGGCCGTCCATCGAGATGCGGATACCGGCCTCCCGCAGGCGCGCGGTGAAGGCGAAGCCGGTGAACTGGCTGCCCTGGTCGGTGTTGAAGATCTGCGGGGTGCCATGGCGCGCCAGGGCTTCGTCGAGAGCCTCGACACAGAACCCCGCGTCCAGCGTGTTCGACAGCCGCCAGGCCAGGACGCAGCGGCTCGCCCAGTCCATGATCGCCACCAGGTAGAGGAAGCCGCGCCGCACCGGGATGTAGGTGATGTCGGCGCACCACACATGGTTCGGCCGCTCGATCGCCAGACCCCGCAGCAGATATGGATAAACCCGGTGCCCGAGGTGCGGCGCACTGGTCCGCGGCGCCCGATAGACCGCCTGAAGACCAAGCAGGCGCATCAGGCGAGCGGCCCGCCGCCGCCCGATCCGCACCCCCTCGCGGCGCAGATGCCGAACCATCTGGCGGGCGCCGTAGAACGGATACTTGAGGAACAGCGCGTCGATCCGGCGCATCAGAGCCAGCGTCTCCGCGCTCTCCCCCTTCGGCCGGTCATAGAGCGACGAGCGCCCGATCGACAGCAGACGGCATTGCCGGGTCAGGCTCAACGACGGGTGGCCCCGCACAACCATCGCCCGTCTCCCGGACCGGCTCAGCGACCGGACCCGCGTGACAAAAAATCACGCTCTACGATCAACTCCCCGATCTTGGCGTGAAGAGCCCGGACCTCGCTCTCGTGATCCCGCGCCCGGCGCTCACCTCCACCGGAAAAGACCTCCCCCAGACCCTCCATCGCCTGGCGCTTCCACACACCCACCTGGTTCGGATGCACCTGGTGCTTCGAGGCAATCTCCTGAAGCGTCCGATCACCCCGTAGCGCCTCCAAGGCTATCTTCGCCTTCAGCTCCCCCGAAAACCTGCGTCGCTTGCTCATCCGCATTCCTCCGTCACACGGCAGAATACACCTTGACGACATGTCCGATTTTGCGACGCCACCTCACCTCCAGCATCCCGGACAGCACCTTGGGTTCCGAGGCCGAAGCGCGCGTCACCTCGAAGGCCACCGGAACCTCGTAATCGGTGTCGGCGATCAGGTGCAGCCCGTAGCCGAACCACGACTTCACCTTCTTCCACACCGCGCCGGTCCTGGCGTCCACCCCGCCCGTCTCGTGCTTGCCCCAGTCGGCGTCGGGGTCCGAGGTCTTGTCCTCGTCCTTGCCGACCCGGCCCGTCGAGTGGCTCGCGATCGCCTTGCCGTCGTAGCCGAGATGACGCCCGAAGTCCGGCAACGCGGCGAACAGCGCGGCGCGCAGGCTCTCGATCATGGCGGACACCAGCCCCTGCTCGTCCTCAAGCTGCACAACACGCCCCAGAAACCGCGAGAAGTTCCAGTGGCTCGGCGCCGTCGAACGAACCCGCGCCGGGCGCGTTACCGCATGCCCGTCGTGAAGCACCGTCACCGGCCCGCTCTGATACGGCAGAGGGTCGAACCCGCAGATCTCCAGCAACGCCGGGTTGCGCCCCAGCTCCCGCAACAGCGACTGCATCGAGGCGTGTTGCAACACCACCCCCGCGATCAGCGCCCGCCACATCGCCCGCACCGGGTAGTCGTTACGGCCCCGACCGCGACACACTTCAAGCGCCGTCACGATCTCCTCGTCGGGAAGCACCGCCAGAACCAGGCGCAGCCGTTCAAGGTCCGGCAGGACTTCGACATCGCGCCACGAAAAGGGTAGCTTCGCCGCCGTCGCCATCGCTGTTCTCCCGACCAGGGGTGGTGGTGGAACAAGGGCCCCAGGGCCCGATGGCGACACCTTCTATCTCATGCGCACGATCAGGGCGCGCGAGGCCGCCGCAGGAAAACCTCGCTGCCAAGACGCCGCGACCAGCGGCGTGGGGTGAAAATCGCCAAAACGACCGCCGCAGCGAAACTGAAACCCCGGATATCAACGACCACCACGGGGTATCAAAAATCTCGCACCTCCGTGAACGCCTTGTAAATCAACCCGTCCCCGACAGCGCAAACGCCTCGTATCTGGCCCTCTGGACGGCCCATTCGTCGTTCTGCTCGAGCAGGATGGCGCCGATCAGCCGTGTTATGGCGTCCTCGTTGGGGAAGATGCCGACGGTGTTGGTACGCCGCTTGATCTCGCCATGGAGTCGTTCGAGCGGGTTTGTCGAGTGCAGCTTGGGGCGATGCGCGGCCGGGAAGGTCATGTAGGCGAGAACGTCGTGCTCGGCCTCGTCCATGAGAGCGGCGAGCTTCGGCGCCTTGGCCCTGAGCTGGTCGGCGACCTGGCGCCACTGGGCGGAGGCGCTGTCTGCATCCTCCTGGGCGAAGGCGGTGGTGACGAAGGCGGACACGACGCGCCGGCCCTGCTTGCCGGCATGGGCGAGCAGGGTGCGCATGAAGTGGACGCGGCAGCGCTGCCATGTGGCGCCGAGGACGCGCGTTGCAGCCGCCTTCAGGCCCTTGTGGTCATCGGAGACGACCAGCTTGACGCCGCGCAGGCCGCGGCGGGCCAGGGAGCGCAGGAAGGAGGTCCAGAAGGTCTCGGCCTCGGACGCGCCGATCGCCATGCCGAGCACCTCGCGGCGGCCCTGGTCGTTGACCGCCACCGCGATCGTGACCGCGACCGAGACGACGCGCCCGGCCTCGCGCATCTTCACATAGGTCGCGTCCAGCCACAGATACGGCCAGTCGCCCTCCAGCGGGCGGTCGAGGAAGTCGCGGATCTTGCCGTCGATCTCACCGCACAGCCGCGACACCTGGCTCTTCGAGATGCCCGACATGCCCATGGCCTGCACCAGGTCGTCCACCGAGCGGGTCGACACGCCCTTGATGTAGGCCTCCTGGATCACCGCCGTCAGCGCCTTCTCCGCCATGCGACGCGGCTCCAGGAAGCCCGGGAAGTAGCTCCCCTTGCGCAGCTTCGGGATCTTCAGCTCCACCGTGCCCGCGCGCGTCTCCCAGACCCGGTCCCGGTAGCCGTTGCGATGGGTGAGCCGGTCCGGCGAACGCTCGCCGTGTGCGGCTCCCGCAAGGCCCTCCACCTCAAGCGCCATCAAACGCTCGGCCGTGAACCCGATCATCTCGCGAAGCAGATCGGCGTCCGAACTCTTCTCCAAAAGCGCCTGCAGGGTCATCATGTCCTTGGTGGTCATCGTGGTACTCCTCCGGTCGGATGGACTGTAGAAGCCCAACCCTAACCGGCACCGCGATGGCCATCCGCTATGGATAAGTGGCCCGCCGCCGCCAGACACCACACGGTCGCGGCGGCGGGCCACTTACCCACAGCTACCGATGCTGGCTCCTGCTCCTACACCACGCCTGGGGGCACGACCTACGCTTTCGGCAGTTCATCGGCGGTTCGCTTTCGCTCGTCTCCCCGGACCTCACCTGACGAGATCGTCGTCCCGCCGTTTCCACGACGCTCACCACCATCGCTCTTTACGACAGCAGCTCGTGGTGGTTTGAGACCGACGCCTGATCGTCGACCCCGAGGGGCCTACCCTCATCTCTCTTGCAGTTGCGCACCTCCTTTCATGGCGGTGCTTCAGGACACACGGTGATCGCAATACTTCGAGACCAGCACATGCGCCACAAGCCCCTCGGTCGGCAGCCCGCCCTCGATCAGCGACGCCGGCGCCGGTGCCTGCACAACCCCGGCGCCCTTGCACCGGTTGCAGGCGTAGCGCGGCCGGACCGTCTCGATCACCACGAACCGCGCCGGCACGATGTCGAGACGCTCGCTGCGGTCCTCGCCGATCTTCGCCATCGCGCCGCAGCCGCACGGGCACAGCCGGCTGGCCGGCTCGATCACCTCCACCCGGCGCTCGATATGGGCCGGGAAGCGGACCGCCGGGCGCCCCGCGCGCCGCCGCCGGCGCGGCGCGGCCTCCCCGGCCGGCGCGTCCGCCGCCGGATCGCCGCCGGCTTCCGACACCGCCGTCCCGAGATCGTCGAACGACAGCTGGCGGTCGTCCGCGCCCAGCTTCTCCGACTTCCTGCCGAACAGAAGCTTGCGAAGCTCGTCGTTGAGATGTTCGAGGCGGCGGTTCTGCTCGGCGATCTCCGCCTTCTCCGCCTCAAGACGCGCCGCCAGCGCCTCCGCATCGCACCGCGCCGACCGCTCTTCCTCCAGACGCCGCTCCAGAGCCGCCAGCGCCTCGGAAACCACCGCCGGCGACGCGGCGGCCTCGGGGACGGGGGCGATCGGGGCGGTGCTCGTCATCGCCGCGATATGGGCCGAATCGCCGCCCCCGCGCCAGACAATAATCCGGCCCGCTCACGCCGCCGCCAACGGACGGCGAACCCGAGGCGCACGCACCCGGCGCCAATCCAGCCCCTCGAACAACGCCTCGAACTGGCCCCGGCTGAGACGCAGAACCCCGTCCTCGATCCGGGGCCACGCGAAGCGCCCCTCCTCGAGCCGCTTGTAGGTCAGAACCAGCCCGGTCCCGTCCCAGTGGATCAGCTTCAGCCAGTCGCCGCGCTTCGAGCGGAAGATCACGATCACCCCGGAATAGATGTCCAGGCCGAGCTCCACCGCCGCCGTCGCCGCGAGCGCGTCGTGGCCGCGGCGAAAGTCCACAGGCCGCGTCGCCAGGACGATCCGCGGCGAGGCGCCGGGGATCGTCATGACGCCCGCCCCAGACCCGCCGCGATCGACACGATCCGCTCCGCCGAACTGTCTCCGGGAAGGCTTACGACAACGCCGTTCGCGGCAATCGTCACCGGCCGGTCCGCCGGCGCATCCTCGACCGTCACCGGAACGAAAGCCGGCGGGGTCCCGCCCGACGCCGCCGAAACGCCGCTCCGCGCACGCTTGCGCCAGCGCCCTACCGTGCTCTTGCTGACGCCGAGGCCGCGCGCCACCGCCGCAATCGTCACGCCGGGCCGCTCGCTCTCCGCCACAGCACGGGCCTTCTCGGCCTCGGTCCACCGCCCGACGCTGCCGGAACCCGCCCTGGCAACCGTATACAGCGCCTGGCGCCGCCAGCCGCGCAGCGTGCTCTCGTCGATGCCGTGACGGCGCGCCACCGCCGCAATCGTCACGCCCGGCCGCTCGCTCTCCGCCACAGCCCGCGCCCGCTCCGCCTCGGTCCAGCCGCGCGGCGCAGCGGCCGCGCCGGCATCCCCCGAAACCGGCGATCCAGCCGCCCCGGCACCAGAACCGACAGAACCCGCCGCCGTCGAAAACTCCGTCATCGTCATCCCTCCTCCAAAGCCGCCGCCAGGGAAGAGAGTCAGACCGGGAAACACAGCCCGCGAAAGTATGGGGCGCGGCTACCGCTTACGCAGCATCCGCTGGCGGTGACGGTGCAGGGGGGCGGGTAGGGGCGTGCCTGCCGCACGGCTCCGGTGTCCCCCTCACCCTGACCCTCTCCCCGCCGGGGAGAGGGACTCGCTTGGCGACTCCTCGCTACCTTCTCCCCTCCCGCTTGCGGGAGGGGTTGGGGGAGGGTGGATCGTCGCGACCCGAAAGGGTCGGAAAATGCGCCAGGGGCTTCTCCTGAACCTCACCGCGTCGGGGCGCGGCTGAACTCGTTGTTGGCGGCGACCAGGGCGGCGAGGCTGCGCATGAGCCGGGCGCGGTCCGCTTCGCCGAGCGGCGCCACGAGGCGTTCCTGGGCGCGCAGCATCGCGGCCTCCATCCGCTTCGTCAGCGCCTCGCCCTCCGGCGTCAGGTAGGCGAGCTTCACGCGGCGGTCGGCGGCGCCCTGGCGGCGTTCGATCAGCCCGCGCTGGGCGAGGCGCTTGAGCACGTCGGCGGCGTTGGTGCGGTCGATGCCCGCGTCGCGGGCAAGCGTGATCTGGTCCCGCCCCGGCGCGATCGAGAGCGCCGTCATCACCGCGTACTGCACCGGCGTCACGTCGAAGGACCGGCACTCCTCGAGAAACAGCGCGACGTGGATCTGGTGCAGCCTGCGGATCAGGAAGCCCGGCCGGTCCCACAGCCGCGCCTCGATCTCGGCGGCGGGCGCGGCGGCGTCCTTTGCGTCTCCGCTCATCCCGCCGGGCCGGAAAGCAGCAGCCCGTTATTTCCGCCGAGGATGCCGGCCCCGGCCTCGCCGATGGCGCGGATGTCGTCGACGAACGCCTTGACCGCTGCCGGCTTGCGGATCTCCTGCGGATAGTCGCTCGCGAACACGATCCGTTCGGCCGGCAGCTCGACCAGCGAGGTCGCGACCGAGCGGGCGTCGCCGCAGAACCCGGCGGTATCGAACACCATCCGTTCCGCGAGGTAGGAATCGAAGTCGCCGTCGGGGTTGCGGCCGTGCCGGTCGTTGCCGGCGGTGCCCCAGAACGCACGGTCCTGGTAGCTCCTTATGCGTCCGAGAACCGACGCGATACCGCCGCCGAGATGCGCCATCTGGATCGTCAGATCGGGGTGGCGGTCGAACACGCCCCCGTTGATCAGGCGGACCGTCGCCTGGACGAGCGAGAACTCGCGCCCGACCGCGCGGGCGAGGTCGTAGGCGTCGAACTGGCGCGCATGGGTGAGCCTGAGCGCCGGATGGACGAACACGTAGAGCCCGAGCCGCGACGCCTCCGCCCAGAAGGGGTCGAGCTCCGGCGCATCGAGTCCGATCCCGTCGAACTCGGACGTGATCACCACGCCCGGGAAGCCGAGCTCGCCGGCGCAGCGCGCGAGCTCGCGCATGGCGTCCGGGCCGCCGAGCGGGTGGGCGTGCGCGGTGCCGATGAACCGGCCGGGCCAGGCGCGCTCCGCCGCCTTCGCCGCGTCGTTGCAGAGAACGGACTTCTCCAGGCTAGAACACATCCCCTCGGCGCAGGAGAGCATCGCCGCGCCGATGCCGGCCGCGTCCATCATCTCGATATGGGCGTCGAGATCGACCAGCAGGTTGTGGAAGCTGTAGGACGGCACGCCGTGCTCGTCGTAGCGCGTGAACGGCTCGTCGCCGGCGCCTTCCGGCAGCAGCTCGCGGGGCAGGAAATGGTGCTGGAAGTCGACGATCATTGTACGGTCGTCTCCACCCCGACGATCCGGGCCGGGTTAACGGTGGACACCGTGCGGATCTCGTCCGCGTCGAGGCCGAACGCTTCCATGTAGCCCCGGATCAGCCGGATGCACTCGACCGAGTTGGGGAACAGCGGCTCGCCGGCGTCGGACGACAGGGTGCAGTGCTCCGGGCCGACCTCGCGGATCGCCTCGTACATGCGCGCCGGGTCGACGCCGAGCAGCGGCGAAAGCTCGTCATAGGTGAAGTTGAGCGTGATCCCGGCCGCGGCGAGGCGCTTCATGTGGTCGATCTCGAGGTCCACGAAGGGGCTGAAGGGGTGGTCGACCACCGCCCGGTCGAAACCGAGCGCCGCGACCAGCTCGGCGAGGCGGTCGATCTCGGCGTGGGTCGCGTGGCCGAAGAACAGCGCCACGCCGCGTTCGGCGCACAGCCTGACGATGTCCGCGATCTCGTCCTTGAGCCGTCCGTCCTCCTCCAGCAGGTAGTGGCCCCTGGCGAGCGCCTCCTCCCAGGGGAGCGGGTCGGAATGCGCCGACGGGTCTGCGTCCGGGTTCCACCAGATCTCGCGCCCGCCGACCTTGGCGTAGGTGTTGGCGTGGTTGAACACGGGGAGCCAGAGCGCGATCGCCCCCGACTCGGTCTGCTCCTCGCACCAGCGACGCGTCGGCGCCGAGCCGTCGAACCCCATCAGCGCGCCGGCCCAGCATTCGATCGGCCGGACGTCCTCCTCGGCCTCGGCCCAGTCGTCGAGCGCGTCCTGGATACGGGCGACCGCGTCCGCCGGGCGCGCGAAGTCGGTGATCGTCTTGAACAGGAGCCCCCGCATGCCCGAGACGGAGGCGAACCTGGCGAGCGCCAGCGCGTCCTGCTGGCCGCCATGGGCGTGGCAGTGGATGTCGATCGCATCCGTCACGTTCGGCGCCTCCGGCGGATAGAGCACGCCGGGCGCGTAGCCGCGCCGGGCCGGGTAGGAGGTGACGCAGCGCTCCTCGGTCGGGGTCGCCGGTGTGGTTCTCGCCATCGCCTGTCCTCGCCTGCGGATCGGGATACCGGCGCCAGACTACACCACAAGGCGTGCACGCGCGCGTACGGCCCGCCGGACCCCGGGCCGGGCGCATCCAACCGCCCGGTACGGCGAAATCGCCGTCCGGGCAGGTTCTATGGGAGGGGTATCGAGGCGGGCGCGGGAAGCGCCCGCCTTGGCGAATCAGTCGAGGGCGACGAGATTCTCCGCCGACGCCCGGCCGTCGCGGCCGGGAACGAGCTCGTATTCGATCTTCTGGCCTTCGCGGAGGCCGTTGAGGCCCGCCCGCTCGACCGCGGAGATGTGGACGAAGGCGTCCTTCGAACCGTCGCTCGGCTGAATGAAGCCGTAGCCCTTCGTCGCGTTGAACCATTTCACCGTACCGGTAGGCATCGCTACTCCTTTCGCGTTTCGCCGGACCGCGACGGGCACGATGCCGCGCGCAGCCGTTTTGAAGATGGTCAATTCCAGGAGCAGCTTGATAAACGCGGCAACGGCCTAACAAGATACGTCTGGGAAATTTGCGCCATCCCCTCCTTCATCGCACCGGTCGGCCCGAGTTGCAACCCCGCCGGTGCACTGTCCGGGCCGCCGGGTTCAGACGCCGTGCGCTTCCGCCGGCGTCTCCGGGGCCCGCCGGGCGCCGAAAGACCCGCGTCTGAGCTTCTCGACATAGAACGAATCGAAGGCGCAGGGCGGGTAGCGCGCCGGCTCACCGTCGTCGGCGATGCAGCGGATTTCCGCATCGTAGTTGGGGTTGTGGAAGAACACGATCGAGATCCGGTCGGGACCGTCGTTCCCTTCCGGCAGGCCGACCCGGTGGAGCGTCGACACCCAGCGGTGGTTGGTCCAGCGCATCATCGCGTCGCCGATGTTGCAGATGAACCCGCCTTCCGGCCGGACCACGTCGATCCAGCCGCCGCGGCGCAGCTTGACCTGGAGCCCGCCCGGCAGGTTGTCGCCGCGCAGAATCGTAAGCGAGCCGTAGTCGTGATGCTCGCCCGCCCGCCGCTGCCCCGGCTCGGCGTCGCGGGTGCGGCCGGGATACCGGATCAGCCGGAGGCTGGAGGAATGGCGGTCGATCCGGTCGTCGAAATAGCTGTCCTCCTGGCCGAGCGCGCGGGCGAATATCCGCATCACCGTGTGCGACAGACCCTCCATCGCCCGGTAATAGCCTTCCATGGAATCGCGGAAACCGGACCTGTCCGCCGGCCAGATATTGGCGGCGAAGAAGGCGCGCGCCCGGTCGCAGGTGTAGTAGGGCTCGTCCGGCACCGCGACCGGCCCCATCGCGAAGCTCTCCTGCAGGTCGGGCGGCGTGTCCTTGCCGAGCGAATAGGCGAGCGAGCGGTCCCGGAGCGCGTTCCAGCCGCGGCTGATGCGGTCCGCCGGACGCTCCACCAGCCGCTTCTCGCCTTCCGGCAGCGCGAAGAAATCGACCGCCTCCCGGCGGAGGCCGTCGACCGTCGGTTCCGGCACGCCGTGTCCCACGATCGCGAAGAAGCCGGTCTCCCGGCAGGCCCGGTCGACCGCGCGGGCGACCTCGTCGCGGTCCGCGTCGCCCCCTTCGAAATAGGGGGAGATGTCGATCGTCGGAACGGGATGGGCTGCCATCTCTTTCCTTTCGCCGCGGGCGGCTGACGCGGGCCGTCGACGGGCAGGCCTCTCAGCCGCCGCCGTCCCCCCACCGTCATGCCCGGACTTGTTCCGGGCATCCACGTCTTGCGGCATCGCGGTGCGAGCCGGGCGCGGGCGAGGCGGCGGAGGGACGTGGATGCCCGGAACAAGTCCGGGCATGACGGAAGAGGTGTCGCGTCGCGGCCCTCCCGCCTCGTCAAGCAATCTACATAAGCCCCCACGGTAACGCTAACGGAGAAATGTGCGCTGTGGTGATTTTTGGCTGTCGCCGGTTCGATTTTGGCGGTTGAATATCGTCCGGCCCGCTTCCCCACCGGGCAGGATACGGGCTTCCGGGGCCTGACAAATACGATTACCGGAAGATTGTCTGGCGTGCGGGCGTGGCTTCCCCTCTGCCGTCGGGCGGCGGGATCGGGCAGGATTGTCGGGAGGCAGACGAGCGGTCAGCCGGTGTCGAGATACGGCACGGCGCCGACCAGGGAGCGCATGCGCTCGGGGCGGCCGGCGCGGGCCTGGGCGAGAGCCATCGCCATCATCACCGCCAGGGCGAGGCCGAGGCGGGTCTTCATCTTGGCGCGGCCTCGGATGTAGTGGGTCTCGAAGTTGAAGCTGTTGTCGAGGCGGCTGTTGATCCGCTCCATGGCCGAGCGGCGGTTGTAGCCGCGCCGCCATGACGGACTGCCCCAGGGCGTGGGGGTGAAGATGCGCCGGTCGTGGCTGTCGAGGTCGATGCGCAGGATGCGGCCATAGTCTCCGGGCTTGACCCCGCCGGCCCGGTGGCAGGCCCGGCTGCCGGCGCAGGCGAAGCCGAAGGCGGCTGCCGGGCAGCGGTATTTGAGCGTGCCGCAGCGGCCCCGATCAGCCTCGAACCCCTGAAACGCCATAGCGCGGACCTCGCCGGTCCCGGGACAGACGCAGGACACCCGGCCGCGCTCGTCGTGAACGATGACATCGGCGCGGTCGGGGAACAGCGGCCGCGTGATCGGCTGCGCCGGATCGTATCTCGGCTCCTGCTTCTCCACCCGCCACATCAGCCGTGTATCGATCAGCGGGCGGGCGGTCCACCGGTCCCACAGCCGCGCCTTCAGGCGGGCATCGTCGAGACCGCGGTCGGCGCTGAAGTCGGCGCAGCGCCCGGCGATCTCCGGCGCCCTTGCGAACAGCTCCTCCAGCATCCCGGACAGCACCTTGGGTTCCGAGGCCGAAGCGCGCGTCACCTCGAAGGCCACCGGAACCTCGTAATCGGTGTCGGCGATCAGGTGCAGCCCGTAGCCGAACCACGACTTCACCTTCTTCCACACCGCGCCGGTCCTGGCGTCCACCCCGCCCGTCTCGTGCTTGCCCCAGTCGGCGTCGGGGTCCGAGGTCTTGTCCTCGTCCTTGCCGACCCGGCCCGTCGAGTGGCTCGCGATCGCCTTGCCGTCGTAGCCGAGATGACGCCCGAAGTCCGGCAACGCGGCGAACAGCGCGGCGCGCAGGCTCTCGATCATGGCGGACACCAGCCCCTGCTCGTCCTCAAGCTGCACAACACGCCCCAGAAACCGCGAGAAGTTCCAGTGGCTCGGCGCCGTCGAACGAACCCGCGCCGGGCGCGTTACCGCATGCCCGTCGTGAAGCACCGTCACCGGCCCGCTCTGATACGGCAGAGGGTCGAACCCGCAGATCTCCAGCAACGCCGGGTTGCGCCCCAGCTCCCGCAACAGCGACTGCATCGAGGCGTGTTGCAACACCACCCCCGCGATCAGCGCCCGCCACATCGCCCGCACCGGGTAGTCGTTACGGCCCCGACCGCGACACACTTCAAGCGCCGTCACGATCTCCTCGTCGGGAAGCACCGCCAGAACCAGGCGCAGCCGTTCAAGGTCCGGCAGGACTTCGACATCGCGCCACGAAAAGGGTAGCTTCGCCGCCGTCGCCATCGCTGTTCTCCCGACCAGGGGTGGTGGTGGAACAAGGGCCCCAGGGCCCGATGGCGACACCTTCTATCTCATGCGCACGATCAGGGCGCGCGAGGCCGCCGCAGGAAAACCTCGCTGCCAAGACGCCGCGACCAGCGGCGTGGGGTGAAAATCGCCAAAACGACCGCCGCAGCGAAACTGAAACCCCGGATATCAACGACCACCACGGGGTATCAAAAATCTCGCACCTCCGTGAACGCCTTGTAAATCAACCCGTCCCCGACAGCGCAAACGCCTCTAACGGAGAAATGTGCGCTGTGGTGATTTTTGGCTGTCGCCGGTTCGATTTTGGCGGTTGAATATCGTCCGGCCCGCTTCCCCACCGGGCAGGATACGGGCTTCCGGGGCCTGACAAATACGATTACCGGAAGATTGTCTGGCGTGCGGGCGTGGCTTCCCCTCTGCCGTCGGGCGGCGGGATCGGGCAGGATTGTCGGGAGGCAGACGAGCGGTCAGCCGGTGTCGAGATACGGCACGGCGCCGACCAGGGAGCGCATGCGCTCGGGGCGGCCGGCGCGGGCCTGGGCGAGAGCCATCGCCATCATCACCGCCAGGGCGAGGCCGAGGCGGGTCTTCATCTTGGCGCGGCCTCGGATGTAGTGGGTCTCGAAGTTGAAGCTGTTGTCGAGGCGGCTGTTGATCCGCTCCATGGCCGAGCGGCGGTTGTAGCCGCGCCGCCATGACGGACTGCCCCAGGGCGTGGGGGTGAAGATGCGCCGGTCGTGGCTGTCGAGGTCGATGCGCAGGATGCGGCCATAGTCTCCGGGCTTGACCCCGCCGGCCCGGTGGCAGGCCCGGCTGCCGGCGCAGGCGAAGCCGAAGCGGGTCGCGAAGCCCGTCCGGAGCGTGCATCAATCGGGCGCGCCGGTGTCGCCGGTGTAGAGAAATGTGCGCTGTGGTGATTTTTGGCTGTCGCCGGTTCGATTTTGGCGGTTGAATATCGTCCGGCCCGCTTCCCCACCGGGCAGGATACGGGCTTCCGGGGCCTGACAAATACGATTACCGGAAGATTGTCTGGCGTGCGGGCGTGGCTTCCCCTCTGCCGTCGGGCGGCGGGATCGGGCAGGATTGTCGGGAGGCAGACGAGCGGTCAGCCGGTGTCGAGATACGGCACGGCGCCGACCAGGGAGCGCATGCGCTCGGGGCGGCCGGCGCGGGCCTGGGCGAGAGCCATCGCCATCATCACCGCCAGGGCGAGGCCGAGGCGGGTCTTCATCTTGGCGCGGCCTCGGATGTAGTGGGTCTCGAAGTTGAAGCTGTTGTCGAGGCGGCTGTTGATCCGCTCCATGGCCGAGCGGCGGTTGTAGCCGCGCCGCCATGACGGACTGCCCCAGGGCGTGGGGGTGAAGATGCGCCGGTCGTGGCTGTCGAGGTCGATGCGCAGGATGCGGCCATAGTCTCCGGGCTTGACCCCGCCGGCCCGGTGGCAGGCCCGGCTGCCGGCGCAGGCGAAGCCGAAGGCGGCTGCCGGGCAGCGGTATTTGAGCGTGCCGCAGCGGCCCCGATCAGCCTCGAACCCCTGAAACGCCATAGCGCGGACCTCGCCGGTCCCGGGACAGACGCAGGACACCCGGCCGCGCTCGTCGTGAACGATGACATCGGCGCGGTCGGGGAACAGCGGCCGCGTGATCGGCTGCGCCGGATCGTATCTCGGCTCCTGCTTCTCCACCCGCCACATCAGCCGTGTATCGATCAGCGGGCGGGCGGTCCACCGGTCCCACAGCCGCGCCTTCAGGCGGGCATCGTCGAGACCGCGGTCGGCGCTGAAGTCGGCGCAGCGCCCGGCGATCTCCGGCGCCCTTGCGAACAGCTCCTCCAGCATCCCGGACAGCACCTTGGGTTCCGAGGCCGAAGCGCGCGTCACCTCGAAGGCCACCGGAACCTCGTAATCGGTGTCGGCGATCAGGTGCAGCCCGTAGCCGAACCACGACTTCACCTTCTTCCACACCGCGCCGGTCCTGGCGTCCACCCCGCCCGTCTCGTGCTTGCCCCAGTCGGCGTCGGGGTCCGAGGTCTTGTCCTCGTCCTTGCCGACCCGGCCCGTCGAGTGGCTCGCGATCGCCTTGCCGTCGTAGCCGAGATGACGCCCGAAGTCCGGCAACGCGGCGAACAGCGCGGCGCGCAGGCTCTCGATCATGGCGGACACCAGCCCCTGCTCGTCCTCAAGCTGCACAACACGCCCCAGAAACCGCGAGAAGTTCCAGTGGCTCGGCGCCGTCGAACGAACCCGCGCCGGGCGCGTTACCGCATGCCCGTCGTGAAGCACCGTCACCGGCCCGCTCTGATACGGCAGAGGGTCGAACCCGCAGATCTCCAGCAACGCCGGGTTGCGCCCCAGCTCCCGCAACAGCGACTGCATCGAGGCGTGTTGCAACACCACCCCCGCGATCAGCGCCCGCCACATCGCCCGCACCGGGTAGTCGTTACGGCCCCGACCGCGACACACTTCAAGCGCCGTCACGATCTCCTCGTCGGGAAGCACCGCCAGAACCAGGCGCAGCCGTTCAAGGTCCGGCAGGACTTCGACATCGCGCCACGAAAAGGGTAGCTTCGCCGCCGTCGCCATCGCTGTTCTCCCGACCAGGGGTGGTGGTGGAACAAGGGCCCCAGGGCCCGATGGCGACACCTTCTATCTCATGCGCACGATCAGGGCGCGCGAGGCCGCCGCAGGAAAACCTCGCTGCCAAGACGCCGCGACCAGCGGCGTGGGGTGAAAATCGCCAAAACGACCGCCGCAGCGAAACTGAAACCCCGGATATCAACGACCACCACGGGGTATCAAAAATCTCGCACCTCCGTGAACGCCTTGTAAATCAACCCGTCCCCGACAGCGCAAACGCCTCTAACGCAATATCCGACCGAACTCGGTCGTCCCCGGTTGCGGAGCGGCTCCCGCCCCCCTCACCCTGACCCTCTCCCCCCGGCGGGGGAGAGGGGACGCTCCCCCACTTTTCCTTACCCTCTCCCCTCCCGCTCGCGGGAGGGGCTGGGGGAGGGTGGACCGTCGCGAACGCATAAGGTCGGAAAATGCTTTAGACTTGGGACGACGGCCACAACCCGACTGCGGCGATGGAGCCCTATCAGAAGCGGAACCGGCATTTCGAGGATCTCGTCGCCCGGCGCGGGCTGATCTGGATGGGCCAGAACACCAACCACCTGCCCACCCATCCCGACGTCAAGCGCGCGATGATCGCGGCGATCGAGGACGAGGACTATCACGCCTACGCGCCGCCGACGGGGCTGGAGGAGCTTCGCCGTCTGATCCTCGCCGATTTCGGCGTCGACGATGCCGACGTGCTGATCACCGACGGCGCGATCGAGGGGCTCTACCACGCCTGCCGTCATGTGATCCGTCCGGGCGACCGCATGATCGCCACCGATCCCGGCTGGCCGTGGCCCGAGGCGTTCTCCCGCCTGTCGGGCGCCGAGGTCGAGGCGCTGCCCATCTACCGCGCGGAGCAGGACTACAAGCTCTCCGCCGGCCAGCTCGCGGCGGCTGTGGCGGAGGGCGGGGCGGGGTTGATCTACCTGATCGATCCGCTCAACCCCCTCGGCGTCGGCTATTCGGCGGACGAGATCGCCGCGTTCGCCGGCATCGCGCGCGACGCCGATGCCTGGCTGATCCACGACTGCACCTACCGGCATTTCGCGCACGACCACACGCTCGCCTACCGGCACTATCCGGAAAAGACGATCACCACCTACAGCTTCTCCAAGTGGCTCGGTCTCGCCGGGCTTCGCGTCGGCGGGCTGATGGCGCGGCCGGCGCTGATCGAGATGCTGTCGGAAGGCCAGCCCAACAGCCTCGGCTCCAACCTGGTCTCGCAGAAGGGCGCCATCGCGGGCCTGCGGACCAGGGCGGAATGGTTCCCCGAGGTGAACCGGATCCAGCGCGCAAACCAGGCGTCGATCCACGAAGCGGTCGGTCCGATCAACGGGCTCGACATGCCGGTCTACCCGTCGAACGGCAATTTCGTCGCCATCGACACCAGCGCGGCCGGCATCGCGCCGGAGACGTTGTGCGAGCTTTACCTGGAACGCGGCATCATGATCCGCCAGGCGGCATACCAGTCGAAGCTGTTTGCCGACTGCTTCGTGAAGGTGTCGACGACCGTGCCCACCGAAGATGCCGAGCGCTTCTGCGCGCTGCTGCCAGAGGTCGTCGGGGCCGCGCTCGATGCCGGCGCCAGCGGCCGCGCGCTCTACTAGGGAGGGTGCCGTGAACGCCGGCGTCCCGTCGATCGACATTTCCGGATTCGCGCGGGGCGATTCCGCCGAGCGCACGCGGATCGCGTCCGAGGTCGCCGAGGCGGTCGAGACCATCGGCTTCTTCTCGGTATCCGGACACGGCGTGCCCGATGCGCTGATGCGGGAGACCCGGGACCGGCTGGCCGCCTTCTTCGATCTGCCCGATGCCGTGAAGGCGGCATATGCCGGCACCGCCAACAGCAAGAACCGCGGCTACCTGCCCTTCGGTAAGGATTTCGTCGCGGCCTCGGCCGGCGGGACGGCGCCGCCGGACTGGCGCGAGACGTTCGGCTTCGGCCGGTTCGACGTGCCGGACGGCGATCCCTACTACGCCCATCCGTCCGCAGCCTATGCCTACCAGCCCAACATCCTGCCGGTCGAGGTCGAGGGCCTGGCCGGGACGGCGCGGGCCTATTACGCGGCGCTCGAGCGGCTGAACGCGCTCCTGCTCGCGATCTTCGAATGCGCGCTCGGCCTGGAGGAGGGGTTCCTCCAGCGCCATTTCAACCGCCACGCGTCCATCCTTCGCGCGATCAACTACCCGGAACAGGACGCCCCGCCCGCGCCGGGACAGCTCCGCTGCGGCGCGCATACCGATTTCGGATCGCACACGCTGCTGATGGTGGACGACGCGCCGGGCGGGCTCCAGGTCCGCGACCTGTCCGGGCGCTGGGTCGACGTCTCGCCGCCGCCCGGCACCTTCGTGGTCAATATCGGCGACCTGCTGATGACCTGGACCAACGACCGCTGGCTCTCCAACTTCCATCGCGTGGTCAACCCGCCCCGGGACGCTGCGGGCCGCACCCGGCGCCAATCGGTCGCCTTCTTCGTGCAGCCCAACTACGACGCGGTCATCGAATGCATCGAAAGCTGCCGCGTCCCGGGCGAGCCGCCCAGGCACCCGCCGGTCGTCGCCTGGCAGTATCGCCGCGCCAAGCTCACCCGGACGACCGCGGGTCCCGACGCGCAATAAATCGAGGAGAGGCGCCGATGCCGTTCGCCGACGCCGACGGTGCGAGGCTCTACTACGAGGAGGTCGGCACCGGCGATCCGATCGTGTTCGTCCACGAGTTCGCCGGCGACTGCCGAAGCTGGGAGACGCAGATCCGGCATTTCTCGCGGCGCTACCGCTGTATCGCCTTCAACGCGCGCGGCTACCCGCCGTCGGACGTGCCGGCGGACCCGGCATTTTATTCGCAGGACATCGCGGCGGACGACATCGCCGCCGTCATGCGCGGCGCGGGAATCGACACGGCACATGTCGTCGGCATGTCGATGGGCGGGTTCGCGGCGCTGCATTTCGGTCTGCGGTATGCCGACATGGCGCGGTCGATCGTCGTCGGCGCCTGCGGCTACGGCGCCAAGCCCGAGGAGAGCGCACAATACGCGCTCGACTCCGAAGCGATCGCGGTCGAGTACGAGAACCGCGGCGCGGCCGGGGTCGCGGAGATCTACGCCAACGGCGCCTACCGCCTCCAGCTCAAGCAGAAGGACCCGCGCGGCTGGGCCGAGTTCCGCGACCAGCTCGCCGAGCACTCGGCCGAGGGGTCGGCGCGCACCATGCGCGGCGTCCAGAAGCTGCGCCCGTCGCTGTGGCACCTGGAGGAGGGGCTTTCGGAAATGTCGATTCCGGCGCTGATCGTCGCCGGCGACGAGGACGACTGGTGCCTCGAGCCCGGCATTTACCTGAAGCGCACCATCCCCACCGCCGCCCTGCTGATCGTGCCCAAGACCGGCCATGCGGTGAACCTGGAGGAGCCGGCGCTGTTCAACCGGGCGCTCGCCGATTTCTTCGCCACCGTCGAGGCGGGGCGGTGGACGGAACGGCCGTTCGCGCAGGGCGCTTCGGCGCTGCTCTCGGGCTTCCACGACGCGGAATCGGGCGGGTGAACGCCGCCGCCGCGGTCGACGAGGCGCGGCTCTGGCGGCGCCACATGACGCTCGCCGGGATCGGCGCGACCGCGAAGGGCGGCGTCGACCGGCAGGCGCTGAGCGAGGCGGAGGCGCGCGCCCGGACCCTGCTGGCCGGCTGGGCCGGAGAGCTCGGATACCGGGTGCTGGTCGACGGCATCTCCAACCTGTTCATCCGGCGCGAGGGCACGAACCCCGACCTCGCGCCGGTGCTGACCGGATCGCATATCGACTCCCAGCCGACCGGCGGCAAGTTCGACGGCGCCTACGGCGTGCTCGCCGGAATCGAGGCGCTCCAGGCGCTCGACGAGGCGGGGATCGAGACCGCGCGGCCGATCGAGGTCGTCGCCTGGCTCAACGAGGAGGGATCGCGCTTCGCGCCCGGAATGATGGGATCGGAGGCCTTCGCCGGTCTGCGCCCGCTCGACGAGATCGTGGCGGTCACCGATCGCGGCGGGACCAGCGTCGCCGACGAATTGCCGCGGGCCCTCGCCGCCACGCCCGACGCGGAACGCCGGGAGATCGGGTTTCCGGTCGCCGCCTTCGTCGAGGCGCATATCGAGCAGGGCCCGGCGCTCGAACGCGCCGGGCTTCCGATCGGCGTCGTGACCGGAATCCAGGGGGTGCGCCGGATGCGCGTCCGCGTGACCGGCGAGGAATCGCATGCCGGCACCACGCCGAAATCGGCGCGGCGCGACGCGCTCTGGGAAGCCGCGCGAATGGTCGATGCGCTCCAGCGGAGGATCCATGTCGACGACGAGCACCGCTTCACCGTCGGCATGATGGAGATCCGGCCCAACGTGGCCTCGGTGGTCGCGGCGGAGGTGCTGTTCTCCATCGACATCCGGCATCCCGACAGCGAAACCCTCGCCCGCCTCGAAGCCGAGATCGACGGCATTTGCCGGAACGCTCTCGTCGCGTGCGACGTCGAGACGTGGACCATCGCGCAGGCGCCCTCGATCTGGTTCGACGGACCGGGTGGTCGACGCCATCGAGGCGGCGGCCGACGGTCTGGGCTTGGGCAACATGCGCCTCTTCTCGGGCGCCGGCCACGACGCGCGCCAGCTCAGCCACGTCTGCCCCACTGGCATGATCTTCGTTCCCTGCGAGAAGGGGATCAGCCACAACGAAGCGGAGAACGCGTCGCCCTCCGACCTCGCCGACGGCACCCGGGTCCTGGCCGAAACCCTGGTCAGGCTGGCCAACGAATGAGGCGGCGCGCCGGCGGCTGATGGGCTCGACCGGCCTCCGAGGCGCGGCGTGGATGACGCTGGCCGCGTTGATGTACACGCTCACCGGCGCGGTCGTCCGCCATCTCGCCGACAGCTATTCCGTATTCGAGGTGGGCTTCTTCCGCAGCATCGTCGCGGTCACCATCCTGTTGCCGGCCGTTTGCGGGTTCAGCGCCCGACGCTTGCGGGACGCGTTCAGAACCGAACGTTTCCCGATGCACCTTCTGCGCACCGTGCTGAGCTATGTCGGGATCATGTTCTGGTTCTACGGCGTGAGCAGGATCCCGCTGTCCGACTACTACGCGCTCCAGTTCCTGACCCCGCTGTTCACCATGGCCGGCGCCGCGCTGCTGCTCGGCGAGGCGACCCGGTTCAGGAACTGGCTTGCGGTCCTTGTCGGTTTCGCCGGCGCGATGGTGATCGTGCGGCCCGGCTTCGTCGAAGTGGGGCTCGGCACCATGGCCGCCCTCGGGGCGGCGCTCGTCTTCGCCTCGGTCAACAATGCGGCCCGGGTGCTCTCCCCGCACGGACTCCGCGACCACCATCGTCGCCTGGGGCAACCTGATCCTGATTCCGCTTTCGCTGGTGCCCGCGCTTCCCGGCTGGGTCACGCCGACATGGACCGACCCTGCCCTGGCTCTGCTGCGTGGGCGTGACCGCGACGGTGGCGCAGTTCTCCATCACGCGGGCGGTCGCGACGGCGGAAGCGCGAATCATCCAGCCGCTCGATTTTGTCCGGCTGCCCTTCGCCGCGGCGCTCGGCTGGATTGTATTCGGCGAGGGTTCCGATCTCTGGACCTGGATCGGCGCGGCGATCATCTTCGCCGCCGCGTCCTACGTGCTGCGCATGGAGAGACGCTGACTGCCGGTCCGGGAAGCCAGGGGTACCGCTCCAACGGAAATTGAGCGGCCCGGGTCCGGGTGCTATACATACAGGAATATCGATTGGAGCTTATATCGATTACTTGACAGGAGCGGGGCTGACAGGCGTTCCGGGCAGCGCCGGGGCGCATTCGGGTCCCGGCGGGCCGTTCCTCCCCGTCATGGTCGGCGAAGGCCGACCATCCACGAGTTTTTGCGGCGCCGGAAACGAAAAACAAATCGTGGATGGTCGGCCTTCGCCGACCATGACGGGGGGGGAGTCTGGGCGGTTTCCATGCCCGCCGCGACGCGACGGCGTCCCCGGCCCCGATCCGCGCCCGACAGCCGGCCGTCAAGTAATCGATATAAGCCCCTATCGATTGTATGGTTTCCCATATGAAGACCACCCTGAACATCGACGAGACCCTGATGAAACGGCTGCGGATCGAGGCGGCGCGGCGGGGAACCACCATGACCGCTCTCGTCGAGGCCGGGTTGCGCCGCGTCCTTGCCACCCCGGACTCCGGCGACGGCTCGGCGAAAGACCTGCCGCCGCTTCCGGTCTGGAACAGCGGGGGCGCCAGGGTCGACATCGCGAACCGGGACGAGCTCTACCGGCTTATGGACGGGTATTGATCCCTGGTCTTCGACACCAATGTCCTGATCTACGCGATCGACGCGAACTCGGCATTCCATGACCGCTGCCGCGCGCGCGTGCGGGAGGCTCGCGAAGACCCCGCCCCCGCGTTCCT
>CBDBCV010000014.1:0-487259 GCA_965203455.1 Alphaproteobacteria bacterium | reverse complement strand
TCGGCGCGGAGCGCCGCGCGCGGCAGCTCGATCATGCAGCCGGTCATGTAGTCCAGGCGTACGCCTTCGGCTTCGCCGACTTCCGCGGCGACGCGGTCGACCAGCGCCTTGAGGATATCGAACTCCGCCTTCGTCGCGATCAGCGGGATCATGACCTCGGGCAGGACCGCCTTGCCGTCCTCGGCGATGACCCGGGCCGCCGCCTCGAAGATCGCGCGCGCCTGCATCTCGTAGATCTCGGGGTAGGTGATCCCCAGCCGGCAGCCGCGATGACCCAGCATCGGGTTCACCTCCTCCAGCTCATGCGCGCGGCGACGCACCGCCTCGGCGCTCACCCCGGCGGACTCGGCGACCTCGGCGATCTCGTCCTCGCCGTGCGGCAGGAACTCGTGCAGCGGAGGATCGAGCAGGCGGATCGTCACGGGACGGCCGTCCATGATCCGGAACAGGGCCGCGAAATCGTCCCGCTGCATGGGGAGGAGCCTCGCGAGCGCCGACCTGCGGTCCTCTTCGGTGGCGGCGACGATCATCCGGCGCACCACGACGATCCGCCCGGCATCGAAGAACATGTGCTCGGTCCGGCAGAGGCCGATCCCTTCCGCGCCGAAATGGATCGACGTCTCGGCGTCCGCCGGGGTTTCCGCGTTGGCGCGAACCCCGATGGTCCGGAATTCGTCGGCCCAGCCCATCAGCGTGCCGAAATCGCCCGATAGTTCCGGCTCGATCGTCGGGACCGCGCCCAGCATGACCTCGCCCGTGCTCCCGTCGATGGTGATCGTGTCGCCCGCCTCGACGGTCACGCCCCCGGCGGTCATCGACTGCGTCCGGTAGTCGATCAGCAGCTCGCTCGCGCCGACCACGCAGGGCCGTCCCATGCCGCGGGCGACCACGGCGGCATGGCTGGTGGAGCCGCCGCGGCTGGTCAGGATGCCGAGCGCGGCGTGCATGCCGTGGATGTCCTCGGGGCTGGTCTCGGTCCGGACCAGGATCACCTTCTCGCCCGCCTTGGACCGCGTCTCGGCCTCGTCGGCGTTGAACGCCGCACGGCCCGACGCTGCGCCGGGCGACGCGGGCATGCCGCGGGCGAAGGGCTTGCGCGGCGCGTCCGGGTCGAGCGTCGGGTGGAGAAGCTGGTCGATCGACAGCGGGTCGATGCGCGCGACGGCATCCGCCTTGCCGATCAGGCCTTCCCCGACCATCTCGCAGGCGGCCCTGAGCGCGGCCTTCGCCGTCCGTTTCGCGGCGCGCGTCTGCAGCATCCAGAGCGTGCCGGACTGGACGGTGAACTCGATGTCCTGCATGTCGCGATAGTGGCCCTCGAGCGTCTCGCGCACCCGGCACAGCTCGCCGAAGACCGCCGGCATCGACTCCTCCATCGACGGCGCGTCCGACCCCGCCGCCTCTCGCGCCGCGAGGGTGAGGTGACGCGGCGTGCGGATCCCGGCGACCATGTCCTCGCCCTGCGCGTTGGGCAGGTACTCGCCGTAGAACGCGTTCTCCCCGGTCGAGGGATCGCGCGTGAAGGCGACGCCGGTCGCGCAGTCCTCGCCCATGTTGCCGAACACCATCGCCTGCACGTTGACCGCCGTACCCCAATGGGAAGGGATGTCGTGCAGCTTGCGGTAGGTGACCGCGCGCCGGTTCATCCAGCTCGCGAACACCGCGCCGATGGCGCCCCAGAGCTGCTCCTTCTCGTCCTGGGGAAACGGCGCGCCGAGCTGCTCCTCGACCAGCGCCTTGTACCGGCCCGCCAGGCTTTCCCAGCCGTCGGCCGCGATGTCGGTGTCGAGGACGGCGCCGCAGCCGAGCTTGTAGTTCTCCAGCAATTCCTCGAAGTAATGGTGGTCGATCCCGAGCACCACCGAGCCGTACATCTGGATGAAGCGGCGATAGCTGTCGAAGGCGAAGCGGCGGTCGGAGGACCGCGCCGCCAGCCCCTCCACCGTGCGGTCGTTGAGACCAAGATTGAGCACGGTGTCCATCATCCCCGGCATCGAGGCCGGCGCGCCGGAGCGCACCGAGACCAGCAGCGGGTTGGCGGCGTCGCCGAACCCCGCGCCGACCGCCGCCTCGATTTCGGCGAGCGCGCTCTCGACCTCGCCGGCGAGCCTGTCGGGGTAGCTGTCGCCCGACTCGTACCAGGCGTTGCAGACCCCGGTGGTGATGGTGAAGCCGGGCGGCACCGGCAGGCCGAGGCTGCACATCTCGGCGAGGTTGGCGCCCTTGCCGCCGAGCAGCTCGCGCATCCCAGCGTTCCCGTCGGCGGTTCCGCCGCCGAACCGGTAGACGAGCTTTCCGCTCACCGGCGGATCCGCCGCGCTGTACCGGCCATCCCGGCTACCCCTCGATCTGCGAGAAATCGGCGAGGCTGCCCATCGTCGTCCGGATCCCGGAGAGCAGCCGCAGCCGGTTGGCCCTCAGCCCGCCGTCGTCGGCGTTGACCTTGACCCGGTCGAAGAACGCATCGACCGGACCGCGCAGCCCGGCGAGCGTGGACATGGCCTCGTCGAACGCCTCGCTGTCGACCAGGGGGGCCGATCGCGCGCCGACCGCGCCGAGGCTTTCGTTCAGCGCCTTCTCCTCGGGCTCCCGCAGCATCGCGGGTTCGACCGGACCGGAATACGCGATCCCGTCCTTCTTCTCCTCGATGGCGACGATGTTGGCCGCGCGCTTGTGAGCGGTCAGCAGGTTCGCGCCGTCCTCCGTTGCCAGGAAGCCGCGCAGCCGCGTCGACCCGGGCGCACAGGCGGACAAGGTCGTCCTCGCCGCCGAGCGCGAACACCGCGGCGATCAGGTCGTGGCGCACCCCGTCCGAGCGGAGATGGACCTTGAGCCGGTCGGCGAAGAAATCGAGCAGCGCGCGTTCCGGCGGCCCGGCCTGATGACCGCCTTCGCGCGTCTCCCCGAAATCCGGAACCGTCTCGCCGTAGCCCCGATATGCCTTGCGGAACGCCTCGCGCAGCGGCAGCCGGACGCCGTTCTCCAGTACCAGGCGGATGACGCCGAGCGCGGCCCGCCTCAGCGCATAGGGATCGCCCGATCCGGTGGGCCGCTCGCCGACCGCGAAGAAGCCCGTCAGCGTGTCGATCTTGTCGGCGAGCGCGACTGCGACACTTACAGGTGCCGTCGGGCACGCCCCGGACGGCCCGACCGGCAAGTAGTGCTCGGCGACCGCGCGCGCGACGTCCTCGCCCTCCCCGTCGTGGCGGGCGTAATGGCCGCCCATCGTCCCCTGCAACTCCGGGAACTCGAACACCATCTCCGCGGTGAGGTCGGCCTTGGCGAGCCTGCCGGCGCGCCGGGCGGCGCCCGCATCGGCGCCCGGCACGAACGCGGCGATCCCGCCGGCCAGGACTTCCAGCCGTTCAGCCTTCTGCGCCAAGCTTCCCAGCTTCGCGTGGAACACCATCGGCGCGAGCGCGGCCAGGCGGTCCTCTAGCCGTGTCTTGCGGTCCTGGTCCCAGAAGAAGCGCGCGTCCGACAGCCGGGCCCGCAATACGCGCTCGTTCCCGGCGACGATTTCCTTTCCGCCGTCGTCCGCTTCGAGATTGGCGACGACGACGAAGCGCGGCGCGAGGCTGCCGTCGGGGTTGAGCAGCGTCAGGTATTTCTGATGGCTCCGCGTCGAGGTGACCAGCACCTCCTCCGGCACCGCCATGAATTCCTCGTCGATCCGCCCGATCAGCGGCACCGGCCACTCGACCAGCCCGGCGATCTCGTCGAGCAGGCCCGGATCGTCCCTCACGGTCAGCCCCTCGCCCTCCGCCAGCGCCGCCGCGCCGTCCGCGACGATCCGGCGCCGCTTCGCCGGGTCGAGGATCACCCGCGCCGCGCGCAGGCGGTCGCGGTATTCCGCGAAGGAAGCGACCGCGAACGGTTCGGGCGCGTGGAAACGGTGGCCCGTCGCGATCCCGCCCGATTCGATCCCGTCCGGCAGACCGAGCGAAACCGGCTTCCCGTCGAACGCGCAGAGCACACGCTCCAGCGTCCGCACCCAGCGGGTCTCGCCATCCCCCCAGCGCATCGACTTCGGCCAGGCGAGATCGCCGATCAGGCCGTTCACGATGCCGGGCAGCAGGCCGGCGACCTCGCGGCCCCGGGTCTCGGTCGACAAGTACAGGTAGTCGTCGCGCTCCACGCACATCTCGATGGTGGCGTTGTTGGCGCGCAGAAAGCCCTGGATCGCCTTTTCCGGCGCACCCGCCCGGGGGCCGCGCTTTTCCTCGCGGCGGTCGGGCTGGGCGAGCGGAAGCCCGTCGACGACGAGAGCGAGGCGCCGCGGCGTGACGTAGCTCGCAGCGGTGTCGAATTCGAGCCCTTCCGCCTTCAGCGCGCCGGTGGCGAGGCGGCGCAGGTCTTCCGCGGCGCGGGCCTGCATGCGCGCCGGAATCTCTTCGGAGAAGAGTTCGAGAAGGAGCTCGGCCACGGTCAGGCGCTCTCGCTCAACCAGGCTTCGCAACACCCCCTGGCGAGGGCCCGGACGCGGCCGATATAGGCGGCCCGCTCGGTCACGCTTATCGCGCCGCGCGCATCGAGCAGGTTGAAGACATGGCTCGCCTTGATGCACTGGTCGTAGGCGGGAAGCGCCAGCGCGCGGTCGAGCAGCGCGTTGCATTCGGCTTCCGCGAACCCGAACTGGGCGGTCAGCCGTTCGGTGTCGGCATGCTCGAAATTGTAGGCGCTGAACTCGCGCTCGGCGCGGTGGAAGACGTCGCCGTAGCTCACGCCCGCGCCGTTGAAGTCGAGCTCGTAGACGTTCTCGACCCCCTGGATGTACATCGCCAGCCGTTCGAGCCCGTAGGTGAGCTCGACCGAGACCGGGTTGCATTCGATCCCGCCGACCTGCTGGAAATAGGTGAACTGGGTGACCTCCATCCCGTCGCACCAGACCTCCCAGCCGAGCCCGGCGGCACCCAGCGTCGGGCTCTCCCAGTCGTCCTCGACGAAGCGGATGTCGTGGCGCTTCGCGTCGATTCCCACCTCGGCCAGGCTTTCGAGGTAGAGCGCCTGGCTTTCGGCCGGGGAAGGCTTGAGGATGACCTGGTACTGGTAATAGTGCTGCAGCCGGTTGGGGTTCTCGCCGTAGCGCCCGTCCGCCGGGCGGCGCGAAGGCTGGACATAGGCGGCCTTCCACGGGTTGGGCCCGAGCGCGCGAAGGGTCGTCGCGGGATGGAACGTGCCGGCGCCGACCTCCATGTCGTAGGGCTGCAGGATCGCGCATCCCTGCCGCGCCCAAAACGCGTGGAGTCTCAGGATAAGATCCTGGAACGACATACCCGGCGCGCTCATCGACATGGCTCTGAAGGGGTGCGGCGGCGGCGCCGGCAACCTAGCCGCGCGCCCTGGGGGAATCAAGAATCGACTGCCGCCGCGCCGGCCTCCTCGTCGAGCAGCCGCCCGATCCAGCGATGGGCCTGGGTAACGCCCTTGTCGACGCTCCAGCGGATCGGCCGGGCGGGCTCGGGCGCGGTGTCGATCATGCGCTGCTGCGGCTCGATCACCGCCACGTCCTCGTCGAACGTGTCCTTGTTGGCCTGGAACGCCCATCGGGTGATCTCTTCGTCGTCGAGCGCGACATCGCGCACGAGCGACCAGAAATAGTGCGTGGTCTTCGCGGTCTCGGGCGTGAGCGCGTTGAGCACCCGCATGCCCACCGTCCGGTTGCCCTCGCGCGCCGCGCCCGCCACGCGGAGCTTGATGACGATGTTGCCGGGCGGCGTGTAGACGATCTCCTGGCGGTGGTCGACACTGCCGGTGAAACCGCCGATGCGCGAGAAGAACGGCGACGGCGCGATGCCGCGCATGTCGCGCACCACGCGCAGCCGCTCGCCGTCGAAATCGGTCTCGATGGGGAACTCGAGCACCCCGTCTGTCGCGAGCGTCTGGCGGTGGACGTAATGGGCGTGGGTAAGGTCGAGCAGGTTGTCACGGATCAGCCCGTAATGCGCCTTGACGTGGAGCGTCTCGCCCTTGCCGGCCCACGCCGGATCGTCCTTCCAGTGGTAGTCCGGGATCGACGCGGGATCGGCGCGTTCGGGATCGCCGGTCCAGACGAACACCCAGCCCCAGCGCTCGACGACCGGGTAGAAGCGGGTGCGCGCGCCCTCGGGGATGCGGTCCTCGCCCGGCACCGCCACGCAGCGCCCGCGCGCGTCGAAACGGAGCCCGTGATAGCCGCATTGGATGTCGTCGCCGATCACCTTGCCGAGCGACAGCGGCGCGTCGCGGTGCGGACAGCGGTCGGCGAGCGCGGCGGGGCTTCCGTCACTCCGCCGCCAGAAGACGATGGGCTCGCCGCAGATCCAGCGCTGCAGCGGTTCCGCGCCGATCTCATGGTCCCAGGCGCAGACGTACCACGCGTTCCTGAGCAGCTTGCCGTTGTCGCCGTCCATGACACGCCCCCGGAGATACGACGCACCGCGCGCGCCGGATAATACGGCACGCCGGGTTTGCCGCGAACACCCGGCGCCGATTTGCCGCGCCTGCCCGACCGTCTAACATTGCCGGACCCCTATCCGAACCACCCCCCAGGGAGGCTATTCGTATGCGCATCCTCCAGACCGGCGTCACGCATTTCGACCCGGATCGGGCCACGCCCGGCTTCACGTTGTTCTCGCCGCTCTGGGGCAGCGAGACCCTGATCCTCGACATGCGGGGCGAGGTGGTCCATCGCTGGGAATTCCCGGTCATGCTGGGCGGCTATGGAAGGCTGCTGCCGAACGGCAACCTGTTCGTCGCGGTCTCCACCCCGACACGGCCGCGCTTCCCGGGAGGCGCGCAGGGCGGGCGCATGCTCGAGGTCGACTGGGACGGCAATGTCGTCAACGAATTCGTGGACGATTTCCAGCACCACGATTGCCACCGGCTTCCGAACGGGCACACGCTCTACGCCTCGTGGGAGGACATGCCCGAGGAGCGCGCCGCGCTGGTCCGGGGCGGCGCTCCCGGATCGGACGACCCGGAGGGCATGTATTCCGATGTCGTGCGCGAGGTGGACGCCGACGGCAACCCGGTCTTCGAGTGGCACGCCCACGACATGGAGATCGAGAAATACGCGTTGAACCCGCTGGCCCCGCGCCGGGTCTTCGCGTGGTGCAACACCACCTTCCCGCTTCCCAACGGCGACGTGCTCATCAGCCTCCGCCACATCGACACCTGCGCCATCGTCGACCGCCAGACCGGGAAGTTCCGCTGGGAGAGGACCGATCCGTCCTGGGGCGGGCAGCACGACCCCCAGATGCTTCCCAACGGGAACATCATGCTGTTCGCCAACGGGTGCGCCACATACCAGCCCCACCCCTTTTCCCGGATCGTCGAGTTCGATCCCGAGACCGGCGAGGAGGCTTGGGTCTACAAGGAGTCTCCCGGCCGCAATTTCTATTCCCATCACATCAGCGGCCAGGAACGCCTGGCCTCGGGCAACACGCTGATCTGCGAGGGGTTGTGGGGCCGGCTTTTCGAGGTCACGCCGGAGGGGGATCTGGTGTGGGAGTACATCTCGCCGTATGACAACAAGACTTACCTGGGCGAGACCGTGAACTGGATTTTCCGCGCCTTCCGCTACGCCGAGGACTCGCCCGAAATCGCCGGCAGGCTCAAGCTTTGAAGGCGAGCCGGAGCGCGATAAGCTCGCTGGACGACGCCGGCAGACGAGGTGAAGCGATGAGCGAGACCGAACAGAAACTCTCCGTGGTCCTGCCCGAGGACGGCGCGTTCGAGGACGCCGGGCTGCGCCCCCAGTTCGTCTACCGCGATCTCGGGATCGGGGATGCGACCGGCGGCGACTACCACGCCCACATCATCAAGGCGAAGACCGCCGACGGTCCCAAGGTCGGGCTTCACCGCCACGGCAAGATCGACTTCCAGCTGGTCTATATCCTCAAGGGCTGGATGCGGTTCTGGTACGAAGGCCGCGGCGAGACCGTGGCGCCGGCCGGCACCTGCATCCTGCAGCCGCCCGGCATCCGGCACGACGTGCTCGAATGGTCCGACGACCTGGAGCTGCTGGAGGTCACCTCGCCCAAGGACTTCACCACCGAGGCGCTGGAGGACGTGGCGGCGGAATAGGGCAAGCGCGGCGGCGCCCTGTGTCACATCGACCGGGCTCAACTCATCCCGGTTTCATCTTCAGTCCCCTTTTACCGTCATGCCAGGACTCGTTCCACTGCTGTCCGGTTTGACTTCGGTCGATCGGGTGCAAGGCGTTGGTACAGGCAGGTTTCCAGACCTTCCGCCCGATCAGGACACGGATCGCGGGCCGTCCGCCTCCGCCGTCCTTTCCCCCCGATTGTCACCCCGGACTTGATCCGGGGTCCAGGGCCACAGGCACCGTTTCCGCCCGGCTTCCCCCGGAACGGTGTCCGGGACAAGCCTGGACCCCGGATCAAGTCCGGGGTGACAGCGGGGGACGGAGACGGTCTCTCTCATGGGCGCGGAGCCAGCCCAGAAGAGAAATGTGCGCTGTGGTGATTTTTGGCTGTCGCCGGTTCGATTTTGGCGGTTGAATATCGTCCGGCCCGCTTCCCCACCGGGCAGGATACGGGCTTCCGGGGCCTGACAAATACGATTACCGGAAGATTGTCTGGCGTGCGGGCGTGGCTTCCCCTCTGCCGTCGGGCGGCGGGATCGGGCAGGATTGTCGGGAGGCAGACGAGCGGTCAGCCGGTGTCGAGATACGGCACGGCGCCGACCAGGGAGCGCATGCGCTCGGGGCGGCCGGCGCGGGCCTGGGCGAGAGCCATCGCCATCATCACCGCCAGGGCGAGGCCGAGGCGGGTCTTCATCTTGGCGCGGCCTCGGATGTAGTGGGTCTCGAAGTTGAAGCTGTTGTCGAGGCGGCTGTTGATCCGCTCCATGGCCGAGCGGCGGTTGTAGCCGCGCCGCCATGACGGACTGCCCCAGGGCGTGGGGGTGAAGATGCGCCGGTCGTGGCTGTCGAGGTCGATGCGCAGGATGCGGCCATAGTCTCCGGGCTTGACCCCGCCGGCCCGGTGGCAGGCCCGGCTGCCGGCGCAGGCGAAGCCGAAGGCGGCTGCCGGGCAGCGGTATTTGAGCGTGCCGCAGCGGCCCCGATCAGCCTCGAACCCCTGAAACGCCATAGCGCGGACCTCGCCGGTCCCGGGACAGACGCAGGACACCCGGCCGCGCTCGTCGTGAACGATGACATCGGCGCGGTCGGGGAACAGCGGCCGCGTGATCGGCTGCGCCGGATCGTATCTCGGCTCCTGCTTCTCCACCCGCCACATCAGCCGTGTATCGATCAGCGGGCGGGCGGTCCACCGGTCCCACAGCCGCGCCTTCAGGCGGGCATCGTCGAGACCGCGGTCGGCGCTGAAGTCGGCGCAGCGCCCGGCGATCTCCGGCGCCCTTGCGAACAGCTCCTCCAGCATCCCGGACAGCACCTTGGGTTCCGAGGCCGAAGCGCGCGTCACCTCGAAGGCCACCGGAACCTCGTAATCGGTGTCGGCGATCAGGTGCAGCCCGTAGCCGAACCACGACTTCACCTTCTTCCACACCGCGCCGGTCCTGGCGTCCACCCCGCCCGTCTCGTGCTTGCCCCAGTCGGCGTCGGGGTCCGAGGTCTTGTCCTCGTCCTTGCCGACCCGGCCCGTCGAGTGGCTCGCGATCGCCTTGCCGTCGTAGCCGAGATGACGCCCGAAGTCCGGCAACGCGGCGAACAGCGCGGCGCGCAGGCTCTCGATCATGGCGGACACCAGCCCCTGCTCGTCCTCAAGCTGCACAACACGCCCCAGAAACCGCGAGAAGTTCCAGTGGCTCGGCGCCGTCGAACGAACCCGCGCCGGGCGCGTTACCGCATGCCCGTCGTGAAGCACCGTCACCGGCCCGCTCTGATACGGCAGAGGGTCGAACCCGCAGATCTCCAGCAACGCCGGGTTGCGCCCCAGCTCCCGCAACAGCGACTGCATCGAGGCGTGTTGCAACACCACCCCCGCGATCAGCGCCCGCCACATCGCCCGCACCGGGTAGTCGTTACGGCCCCGACCGCGACACACTTCAAGCGCCGTCACGATCTCCTCGTCGGGAAGCACCGCCAGAACCAGGCGCAGCCGTTCAAGGTCCGGCAGGACTTCGACATCGCGCCACGAAAAGGGTAGCTTCGCCGCCGTCGCCATCGCTGTTCTCCCGACCAGGGGTGGTGGTGGAACAAGGGCCCCAGGGCCCGATGGCGACACCTTCTATCTCATGCGCACGATCAGGGCGCGCGAGGCCGCCGCAGGAAAACCTCGCTGCCAAGACGCCGCGACCAGCGGCGTGGGGTGAAAATCGCCAAAACGACCGCCGCAGCGAAACTGAAACCCCGGATATCAACGACCACCACGGGGTATCAAAAATCTCGCACCTCCGTGAACGCCTTGTAAATCAACCCGTCCCCGACAGCGCAAACGCCTCCAGAAGTCTTAACCGGACAGCAGTGGACTCGTTCCGGGCATGACGAAGTGGGGGTCACGGGATGGATTTTCGTGGCTATGCCGTCGCGCGGATGCTCTCGCGGTCGGCGATTTCGTCCCGCCAGCGCGCCAGGTTCGGACGGCCTTCCACCACCTCGATTTCGATGAACTTCGCGAAATCGACGGTGCACCAGGCGGTGATGTCGGCGACGGTGAAGCGCTCGCCCGCGAGATAGGGCGCCTCGCCGAGTCGCGCTTCCAGCTTGTCGAAATAGAGCGCGGCGCGCTGTTTGCCGCGTTCGATCAGCTCGGGGATCTGGGCGAGCTCCCCGGGGATGCCGGGCAGGGCGCGGCCGGCGAAGCTGCGCTTGGCGTTGCGGAACGATTCGGCGACGGCGAGCAGGCCCTCGAACTCCGACATCCGTTCCCACATATCCACCAGCGCCATCTCCAGCGGATCGGCACCCATCAGCGGAGGGTCGGGGTGCTGCGCCTCGAAATAGCGGCAGATCGCCATCGCCTCCGAGATCAGCGTGCCGTCGTCGAGCTCCAGCACGGGGACCCGGCGGTGCGGCGCCATTTCGAGAAACGAAGGCTCCAGGATCGGCTTGCCGGGCACGCCGACCTCCTCCATCGGCACCTCCAGCCCCTTCTCGATCAGGTAGATGCAGACCCTGCGCGGGTTGGGGGCGATTTTCCAGACATAGAGCTTCATCGAATCCAACCTTGCCATTGACGAAGCGAACCGTATCCGAGACCTCCAACATCGTCATGCCCGGATTTGTTCCACTGCTGTCCGCCTTATGCGTTCGCGACGGTCCACCCTCCCCCGGCCCCTCCCGCAAGCGGGAGGGGAGAAGGCAAGGAGGAGCGGGGAAGCGTCCCCTCTCCCCCGCCGGGGGAGAGGGTCAGGGTGAGGGGGGATGCCGGAGCCGCACGGAAACCGGGTGCGACCGCGCCCGGCTTTCCTGGACCCCGGATCAAGTCCGGGGTGACAACCGGGGGAGGTGGGTGCGGGCGGGCCGCGATCCGTGTCCCGATCCGGCGGAAGGGCCGGAAACCCGCCTGTACCAACGCCTTGCGCCGGGTCCAACCCATCTTAACCGGACGGCAGTGGACTTGTTCCGGGCATGACGCGGCGGGGACGCGGGGGTGCGTTTCCGTCAGAACCGGACAAATTCACCCCAACTCCGGACCCGCCAGCGCGTATACCAGATCGGCGTCGTCCAGCGGGTCGGACCGGCGGCGCAGCATACGGATATAGGGACGCTGATAGGCGAATCCGGACGCCTCGATCCATTCGATCAGCGTTCGGTGACGGTTCGGGCAGTCGATCACCGCCGGGCCGTCGAGCCCGGCGAGCGCCCGCGCGGCGAGCGCGATGGCGGTGTCGGGATCGTCGGCCACGAGCGGGCCGATCTGGGTCGCCTGACGGCCGTCGCGGGCAAGCACGCAGCCGGTGAGCGCATCGCCCTTCCGGGCGACTAAGGCGCGTTCCGGCCGGCGTTCCATCAGAGAAGCGAGGAGCGCTGCGCGGTCGCCGCCGAAGGCGCGCGAATCGCGGGCCGCGATCTTCGCGAGGTCGCCCGCGCCGGCGGGGACGATATCCGCCTCCGCCCGGGGCGCCTCGGCCGGCGCGACGGAGGGTGCCCAGTGGCGCTCGATCCGGTAGATGTCCTCGAAACCCAGATGCCTGTAGACCTCGCGCCCGTCGGGCGTCGCGTCGAGCCCGGCGACGGTGCCGGCGCGCTCCAGATCGGCGAGCACGCGGTTCATCAGGTCGGTGGCGATGCCGCGCCGCCGCCGGTCCGGGCTGACCAGCACCATGCAGACCCAGGCGAAGGCGCCGTAGCCGAGCGCCATCGCGGAGCCCACCAGCTTGCCTTTCGCATCGGTCCGCCCGTAGCCGAACCCGTTGGCCAGCATGTAGCGCCAGTCGGCCAGGTTCTGGTTCCAGCCGATCTCCTCGGACAGCGCCGCCCCGCGCGCCGCGTCGGCAACGCGGAGAGGCGCGAGGTCGAGCCCCTCAAAAGGATCCGTCGCGGCTGTCATAGTCCGTCGGCTTGTCCAAGCTCTCCATGCCGCGCCCGACCCAGTCGGCGACCCAGTCGACCATGCGCGCGAGCGGCACCCGGGGATAGCCGAACAGCGCGTGGCAGGCCGAGGTGTCGACCAGCCAGCCCAGGTCGGCCTCCTCGCCGACGATATCGGGCGTCTTCCCCATCCGCTCGCCGAAGGCGCGGGCCAGGGCGCGCACGCTGACGGTCTCGGGCCCGCTGACGTTGAGCGGCGTCGTCGGCGTCGTGCAATGGCGCAGGCAGCGGAGCGCGACCGCGTTGGCGTCACCCTGCCAGATCATGTTGACGTGGCCCGCGGTCACGTCGACCGCCTCGCCGTCCCGCACCTTGCGCGCGACGTCCCACAGCACGCCGTAGCGCATGTCGATCGCGTAGTTGAGGCGGATCAGGCGGCCGGGCGTCCCGTATTTCGCCGAGAAATATTCGAATGCGCGTTCGCGTCCGACGCAGGATTGCGCGTATTCGCCCATCGCGCCGAGGGGCGTGGCCTCGGTCGCGCCGCCGTGGGCAATCTCGACCCAGGGATAGACGTTGCCGGTGGAGAACGCGACGATCCGCGAGTCGCGGAAGGTCTCTGCGACCGTCGCCGGAACATGCGCGTTCATCGCCCAGGTAAGCGGCAGGTTCCCCGTCGTCCCGAACTTGCGCCCGGCCATGAAGACCACGTTGGGAAGCCGCGGCAGCGCCTCCACCGCTTCGCGGTCGAGGAGGTCGGCGCGGATCGCCTCGATGTCCCAGCCCTGGAGCTTCGCTTCGAGGCTGGGCTCGGAGAACCGGGCGACGCCGACAATCCGCTTTCCCGGCGCGGCGCGCCTGGCGAGACGCGCGAGCGTCGGCCCCATCTTTCCGCCGACGCCGAGGACCAGGATGTCGCCGTCGACCGCCGCGAGGTCCGCGACCAGCGCCGGATCGGGCCGGGTCATGAACTCTTCCAGCGCTTCCACGTCGTCGAAGCGCTCGGGGAGGGGATCGGGCGGCTCCGTCATGCGCGGGCCTCAGAAATCGAACAGTGCGGCCGGGTTCTCGACCAGCATCCGGTGCCGCGTCCCGGGATCGGGGACCATGACCGGCACCAGATCGACGAGGTCGCCGTCGTCGCACATCTCGCCCGGCTTCCAGCGCTGGGTGTGCGGCCAGTCGGTGCCCCAGATCAGCCGCTCCGGCGCGGCCGCCACGGTGGCGTGGACGAACGGCATCACGTCGCCATACGGATGGCCGGTCCTGGTCAGCCGTTCCGCGCAGCACACCTTGGCCCAGACATGCGGCATGCGGATCAGGTCGAGATAGGCCTTGAACCCGGGCTGATCGAGCCCTTGCGAAACGTCGATCCGGCCGAAATGGTCGATCACCACGGGGATCGGGATCTTCGCGATCCAGTCCGCCGCCTCGATCAGTTGCTCCGGCATGGCGTGGAGCGTCACCGACCAGCCATGCCGCGCGATCGCCGCGATCACGCGGTCGAACATGGCGAGCTCCATCCCGCCGCCGGCCCCGGTAAACATCGTCAGCCTGACGCCGCGCGCGCCCTGTTCGTGGAAGAGCCTGTAATGCGCCGCGGAGAACCGGTCGTCAGCCTTCAGCACCGCGCGGAACCGGCCGTCGGACCGGGCGACGGCGTCCAGCGTCACGCCGTTGTCGAAACCGTGCCCCATCGGCTGGGTCACCACGCCGCGCTCGATGCCAAGCAGCTCCGCCAGGTTCACGTAGTGCTCGAACGGCGCGGTCGCCGGCACATAGGCCTTGGTGTCGGCGAAGGGAAACCGGTCCGGCGGACCCATGACGTGGAAATGGCTGTCGCAGGTCCCCGGAGGCAGCTTGAAATCCGGCATGCGCGGGTTGGGCACGGGCGGGTAGCCGATTCGAAGGCGGTCGGTCATGGTCTTGCACCGATCAGCGTAGAGCGTTGCAAGCGCGGCGTCCATTTGGAGCGGGTCCCTCGATACGGCGCTGACGCGCCTACTCGGGATGAGGAGCAAGATAAAGAACCCCTCATCCTGAGTAGCGCCCGAAGGGCGCGTATCGAAGGACGTCCCGCTTGACCCCTCCTCGCCCCTCCGGCTTGATCGGCCGTCATGGGGCCGACGCGAGACGACATTCCGGCGGAAGTGCAGGCCCTTGTCCGGCGCGGCACGGTCATTCCGGCGCATCCGCTGGCCCTTGACCGGCACCGCGGACTCGATACGCGCCGCCAGCGCGCGCTGACCCGCTACTACCTCGATGCCGGCGCGGGCGGGCTCGCGGTGGGCGTTCACGCGACCCAGTTCGCCATCCGCGAGGCGGGGCTCTACGAAACCGTGCTGGGACTGGCGGCCGAGGCGGCCGACGAGTGGACCGACCGCCCGGTCGCCATGATCGCCGGGCTCGCCGGGCGCACGGCGCAAGCGGTCAGGGAAGCGAAAGCCGCGGTGGAGCTGGGTTACCACGCGGGATTGTTGAGCTTGGGCGCGATGCCCGACGGTTCCGAGGACGAGCTGGTCGCGCATTGCCGGCGGGTCGCCGATGAGATTCCGCTGGTCGGCTTCTATCTCCAGCCGGCGGTCGGCGGCCGGCTCCTTTCCGCCGGGTTCTGGCGCCGCTTCGCCGGGATCGACAACGCCATAGCCGTCAAGGCGGCGCCATTTAACCGCTACCGCACTCTCGACGTGGTGCGCGGCATCGTGGAGGCGGAGGCCGAGGACCGGATATCGGTCTATACCGGCAACGACGATCACATCGTGCTCGACCTCGCGGTGCCGGTGGCGGTCAAGCGTCGCGGCGAGGAGGTCCGCGTCCGCATCCGCGGCGGGCTGCTCGGCCACTGGAGCGTCTGGACGAAGCGCGCCGTCGAGCTGGTGGAACGGATTCACGCGGCGGTCGAAAACGGCGTCGTGGACGAAGACCTGTTGGCGCTCGATTCCCGCGTCACCGACTGCAACGGCGCGATCTTCGACATCGCCAACGGGTTCCGGGGCTGTATCGCCGGCTGCCACGAGATCCTCCGGCGTCAGGGGCTGCTGGAAGGCATCTGGTGCCTCGGTCCCGACGAGACTCTGAGCCCCGGCCAGGCGGACGAAATCGACCGCGTCCGCGCCGCCCATCCCGATCTCGCCGACGACGATTTCGTCGCCGCGAACCTAGAGCGCTGGCTGGCGTAGCGTCCCTCGATACGCCGCTTCGCGGCTACTCGGGATGAGGGCTGAAATATCCCCCTCATCCTGAGTAGCGCCCGAAGGGCGCGTATCGAAGGACGCATGTCCGACCTACACCCGCGCGCGTTCCCGTGTGGAGGGGTGGAACAGCTCGGCCGGGTCCATCTCGCGGACCGCGAGGCCTTGGGCGTGGGAGTAGCGCACGACCGCCTGCAGCTCGCGCAGATTGTCCTCGAACCCGTAGGGCCAGATATCGGGGCCGAGGAGCGCCCGCATGGCCTCGTGCTCGGCCGCGATCCAGGGCAGCGAGACATGCGGGGCGGTGACGTCGCCGAGCGCCGCGACGGCCATGTTCTTCGACCGGAGAAACGCCTTGTAGAGGCTCGCCGGGAGCCAGGGATGCGCCTGGGCCAAGCTCTCCCGCATCGCGACCAGGTGCATGATCGGGTAGAGCCCGGACTTCCGGTAATACGCCTCCTCGGCCGCGCGATAGTCGGGAAAGAGCCGCCGGACCGGGCCGTCGCCCGCTCCGAAACAGGACGGCGCCCAGGCGCTGACCAGCGCGGGAAGCTCGCCCGCCGCAAGCATCGCGGACAGGCTGCGCTCCGGCGGCAGGGGTCTGACCTCGATTTCGGGTGGCAGGTCCAGCCGGAACGCGCCGTAGCGCCCCGGCTGCTGCAGCCCGCCGGTGCGCCAGACGATGTCCGACGGCATCACGCCGTATTCCTCGGCCAGCATCCCGCGCACCCAGAGCGCGGCGGTCATCGCGTAAACCGGAACGCCGACCTCCCTCCCCTTCAGGTCCCCGGGGCTCTCGATACCCGAATCCGCGCGGACGTAGATCGCCGAGTGGCGGAACATCCGCGAGGTGAAGACGGGGAGGCCGATATAGGGGATCTCGCCGCGCGAGCGGGCGAGCACGAAGGAGGACAACGATACCTCGGCCACGTCGAACTCGGCGTTGGTGAACGTCCGGTAGGAGGTCTCCTCGATCGGGATCGGGAAATACGCGACCTCGCAGCCCTCGACCGCGACCCGCCCGTCGACGATCGGACGCACGCGGTCGTAATCGCCCGTCGCGATCGTGACCGGAAGCTTCGCCATGCGGGCGGTCAGAAGCCGACCATGTCGCCGCCCTTGAGGTCGAGCCGGGCGCGCGCCTCTTCCGGGGTCGCCACCTCGAGCGACAGCTCCTCGACGATGCGGCGGATCTTGGCGACCTGCTGGGCGTTCGATTCGGCGAGCTTGCCGCGCGCGAGGTAAAGGCTGTCCTCGAGGCCCACGCGCACGTTGCCGCCCATCATCGCGCCCATCGTGCAGAGGCTCATCTGGTGACGTCCGGCGCCGAGGATCGACCACTCGTAGTCGTCGCCGAACAGCCGGTCGGCGGTCTGCTTCATGAAGACCAGGTTCTCCTTGTCGGTGCCGATGCCGCCGAGGATGCCGAAGATGGTCTGCACGAAGAGCGGCGGGCGGACCAGCCCGCGGTCGAGGAAATGGGCGAGGTTGTAGAGGTGGCCGACATCGTAGCACTCGAACTCGAAACGGGTGCCGTGCGCTTCTCCGAGATCCTTGAGGATGCGCTCTATATCCTTGAACGTATTGCGGAATATGAAGTCGTCCGTGCCGCGCAGATAGGGCTCCTCCCAGTCGTATTTCCACTCCTTGATGCGGTCGGCCGCCTGGAAGATGCCGAAATTGATCGAGCCCATGTTGAGCGAGGCGACCTCCGGCTTGGCGACCAGCGCCGCCGCCATGCGCTCCTCCACCGTCATGCCGAGCCCGCCGCCGGTGGTGATGTTGATGACGGCGTCGGAATTCTGCTTGATGCGGGGCAGGAACTCCATGAACACCGCCGGATCGGGGGTGGGCCTGCCGTCGCTCGGGTCGCGGGCGTGCAAATGCAGGATCGAAGCGCCGGCCTCCGCGGCGCCGATCGCCTGCTCGGCCACCTGGTCGGGGGTGAGCGGCAGGTGGTCCGACATCGAGGGGGTGTGGATCGCGCCGGTAACCGCGCAGGTGATGATGACCTTGCCGTCCTTCGCCATGTGCTCGCTCCTATTCGTCGAAGATGGCGACCGCGCGGGTCCAGCCCGCCGATGCGCCCTTGATCTTGACCGGGAAGCAGGAAACGGTGAACCCGGTCGCCGGAAGCTGCTCCAGGTTGCCCAGCTTCTCGATCTGGCAGTAGCCGATCTCGCGCCCCGCCTTGTGGCCTTCCCAGATGATGGCGGGATCGCCGGTCTCGTCCCAGCGCGCCCTGGTGTGCACGAAGGGCGCGTCCCAGCTCCACCCGTCGGTGCCGCACACCCGGACGCCGCGCTCGGTCAGGTACATCGTCGCGTCGCGCCCCATGCCGCAGCCGCGCGAGACATAGTCGTCCTCGCCGTAACGGCTTCCGGCCGAGGTGTTGACCAGCACGATGTCGAGCGGCCTGAGCCCGTGCCCGATGCGGTCGAGCTCGGCCTCGATGTCGTCCGGGCTTACCACGTAGCCGTCGTCGAGACTACGGAAGTCGAGCTTCACGCCGGGCTGGAAGCACCATTCGAGCGGCACCTCGTCGATCGCGATCGCGCGCTTTCCGCCGTCCATCGTCGAGTGATAGTGCCAGGGCGCGTCGACATGGGTCCCGTTATGGGTGGTGAGCTTGATCCACTCGATCGCCCAGCCCTCGCGGTCCGGCAGCTGGTCGGGCTCGAGCCCCGGGAAGAACGCACAGAGATTGTCGGCGGTCTCCGCATGGGTCTCGTATTCGATCTCGGGCTCGAAGCCGGGAGGATCGGACCGGATGCCCGATTCGAGCGGAACCGAGATGTCGACGAAACGGCGCGCCATGGCTTCCCTCCCCGTGCAACGCGAACAGCAGGAGATTAGGCCCTTCACGCCGCCGGCAACAGTGGCGCGCGGCGATCCTTCCCGTCATATCGACCGGAGCCCGACCTTGACCCATTGCTGTCCGGTTTAACTTCGGAACGGGCTCTGTGCCGACAGGCGAGACCGTCTCCGCCCCTCCGCTGTCACCCCGGACTTGATCCGGGGTCCAGGGAAACCGGGCGAGAGCGGTGCCTGACAGGCTGGACCCCGGATCAAGTCCGGGGTGACAGCGGGGGATACGAACGGGCGGTGCGCACGTCCCGCAATCGGAGTCTCGACCGGACCGCTGCGCCGGAAACCCGCGGATAACCGAGCCATACACCCGGTCCGCCAAAGTTAAACCGGACAGCAATGACCTTGACCCGCCTCGCCGCGATGGGGAAGTTGCGCCGCCGGATGCAGGGGCGGGAATGAAAGCGGCCGAGTTCGACTATATCCGGGCGGACAGCGTGGCGGCGGCGTGCGAGGCGCTCGCGGCCGCCGGGCCGGGCGAGGAGCACAAGATCATCGCCGGCGGGCAGACTCTGGTGCCGCTGATGGCGATGCGCCTCGCGCGCCCTGCCCTGCTGGTCGACATCGACGGGATACCCGGTCTCGACGGCATCGAAGTCAGCAACGGCGTGGTGGCCATCGGCGCGATGACCCGCCAGCGCGCGGCCGAGCTCTCCCGGCCGATTCGGGACCAAATTCCGCTGCTCGCGAAGGCGCTTCGCTTCGTCGGGCATCTGCAGACCCGCAACAGGGGAACCGTCGGCGGCAGCCTGGTTCACGGCGATCCCTCGGCGGAGATACCGCTTGCCGCCGTCGCGCTGGACGCCGGGCTGGAGGCGGAAGGGACCGGCGGAAAGCGCACATACGCCGCCGCCTCCTTCTTCGAGGGACCGATGGTCACCGCCATCGCCCCGGACGAATGCCTGGTCGAGGCCCGGTTCCCGGTGTGGAACGGGGGGCGGATCGGCGCCGGTTTCCAGGAGGTCGCCTCGCGCCAGGGCGATTTCGCCATCGCCGCCGCGGCGGCGCAGGTGGCGCTGGACGGCGACGGGACATGCACCCGCATCGCGACGGCGCTCGGCGGCGTCGCGCCCGGGCCGGTCAGGATCGCGGCGCTGGAAGACGCGCTCGCCGGAACCCGGCTGGAGGACGGCGCGATCGACACGGCGCTCGCAGCGGTGGGCGGCGCCATCGAGCCCGACGACGACCTGCATGCGACCGCCGCCTATCGCGGGCGCGTGGCGGAGGTCCTGCTGGGGCGCGCGATCCGCGAAGCGCGGGACGAGGCCCGGGCATGACCGCCAGGGACATCTCGCTCACCGTCAACGGAGAGGTCCGCCGCGCGAACGTCGCGCCGCGCATGACGCTGGTCGACCTGCTGCGCGACGTGCTGGGGCTTACCGGCACCCATATCGGCTGCGAGCACGGGGTCTGCGGCGCCTGCTCGATCCTGCTCGACGGCGTGCCGGTCCGCTCCTGCCTGATCTTCGCCGTCCAGGCGGACGGCCATGAAGCGACCACCGTCGAGGGGCTGGCGGACGGCGACGGCGAAATCGGCGACCTCCAGGACGCGTTCTGGGAGTGCCACGCCATGCAGTGCGGCTACTGCACCCCGGGGATGCTGATTGCCGGCCACGCGCTGCTTGCCGAGAACCCCGCGCCCGATACCGGAGAGATCCGCGAGGCGATCTCGGGCAATCTCTGCCGCTGCACCGGCTACACCCAGATCGTCGAGGCGATAGCGCTCTGCGCCGCCAGGCGAAACGGGGAGGACGGGCGGTGAGCGACCGCGGGCACGGCGCCAACTACCGCTACGTCTCGCGGAAGCGCCGCACCAAGGAGGATCGGCGCTTCATCGCCGGCAAGGGTCGCTTCGCGGCGGATGTCGCGGTGCCCGGCATGACGCACGTCGCCCTGGTGGCGAGCCCCCATCCGCGCGCCAATATCCGGTCCATCGACGCGAGCCGCGCGCTGGCGAGCCCGGGCGTGCACGCGGTGCTGACCGGCGAAGAGCTTTCGGCGGAGACCGCGCCGCTGTTCAACGGGCTCGACATCCCCGAGGTGAAGTGGTTCCCGCTCGCCGTCGGCATGACCCGCTATGCCGGCGAGTGGGTCGCCGCCGTGGTCGCCGACTCGCGCTATCTGGCGGAGGACGCGGCCGAGCTGGTCGAGGTCGACTACGAGCCGCTGCCGGCGGCGGTCGAGATCGAGTCCCTGCTGGAGCCCGACTCGCCGCTCGTCCATCCCGGGCACGGCAGCAACGTGCTGGTGCGCAAGACTTTCGAATGGGGGCCGGTCGCCGACGACTTCGCGAAGTCGGAGCAGACGCTGTCCTACCGCGCGCGCTGGGGCCGTTCGTCGACGGTGCCGATCGAGACGTTCGGCGTGGTGTCGCGATGGGATCCGGTGCGGGAGATTCTCGACGTCTGGGCGTCGATCCAGATGCCCAACTACCAGGAGCAGATCGCCAATTCGCTCGGCATCCCGACCAATTCGGTCCGGGTCCACAACGATGTCGACGTGGGCGGCAGCTACGGCGTCAAGCGCGGCATCAAGCACACGGTGATAACCGCCTATCTCGCGCGCAAGCTCGGCATGCCGGTGCGGCTGATCGAGGACCGGCTGGACAACATGTCGGGCGGCGACGCGCACGGGCCGGACCGGCTGTTCGACGTGACGCTCGCCTTCGACGGCGACGGCACGATCCGCTCGATGAAGCTCCGCGCGATCGACGATGTCGGCGCCTATCCCGGGCGCGGCCCGCTCCAGCTCGGCAAGCCGATCACCGCGCTCGTCGGCCCCTACCGGCTCTCCAGCGTCGCCTACGAGGCGATCTCGGTGACCTCCAACAAGACCGGCCAGGTGCCGGTCAGGGGGTTCGGCCAGTCGCCCACCAACTTCATGATCGAGACCGGAATCGACCTCGTCGCCCGGAGTCTCGGCATCGACCGAATCGAGCTCCGCCGCCGCAACCTGATCCGGAGCGGCGAGTTCCCCTGGCGCATCCCGACCGGCACCGAGTACGATTCGGGCGACTACCACGCGGTGCTGGCCAAGGCGCTCGCGCTCGCCGACCACGACGCCTTGGTCGCGAAACGGGACGCGGCGCGCGCGGCGGGCAGGCTCGCCGGGATCGGCATCGCCACCTGCCTGGAGCCCGGCGGCGGCAACAACATTTTCGAGCAGCTGCTGAACGAGAAGCTCGAGATCACCACCTTCGTCGAATCCTGCCTGATGCGCGTCGACATGCACGGCCACGTGACCGCGGTGATGTCGACCACCACCTCGGGCCAGGGGCACGAGACGCTGATCGCCACCATCGCCGGCGAGGAGCTCGAGCGCGACCCCGACACGATCCGCGTCACCCACGCCGATTCGCTGGAGGCGCTGCCGACGCGAAGCCCGGTGGCAAGCCGGATGGCCATCGTGCTCGGCAGCGCGACGTCGGAGGCCGCGCGCAGGATCAGGGCGAAGATGGTGAAGATCGCCGCCCACAATCTCGGCGTCGGCGAGGATGGGGTGGAGTACCAGGCGGGCACCTTCTTCGTCCGGGGCGAGCCCGCGCGCAAGCTCGAATGGAACGAGATTGCCTCCATCGCGCACCGCCAGTTCCACCGCCTGCCGCCCGGCACCGAGCCGTGCCTGCAGGAATTCTCGGTGCTCCAGGTGCCGGGCGCCTCGGGCCAGCTGCCGAACGAGAAGAAGGAGATCCAGCTTTACCCCTGCTTCTCCTTCCAGGCGCATATCCCCTATGTCGAGATCGACCCGGGCACCGGCAAGGTCGAGGTGCTCGACTACGCGATCGGCCACGACTGCGGAACGGTCATCAACCCCGACATCGTGCGCGGCATGATTATCGGCGGGCTCGCGCACGGCATCGGCGCGGCGCTTTACGAGAAATTCGCCTATGACGGGGACGGGCAGTTCCTCTCGGGATCCTTCGTCGACTACCTCCTGCCGTCGGCGCACGAGATCCCGATCGTCAGGGACGTCGAGCACTGCACCCCGTCGCCCAGGACCTCGCTCGGCCAGAAGGGCTCGGGCGAGGGCGGCTATCTCGGCGCGCCGGCGGCGATAGCCAGCGCGGTCAACGACGCGCTTGCGCCGCTCGGCATAAGTCTTTCCGAGCTGCCGATGCGGCTCTGCGATATCGAGGCAGCCATTCACGAGAAACGAACGGAGCGGACCGGATGATCATCGACACCCACTCGCACCACGTCCCGGAAGCGATGCTGAACGATCTGGTGAGCGGCGCGGCTTCCTTCCCCTCAGTCGAGCTTCTGGCCGAGGATGGCAGGTACCGCCTCGCCTTCGCGGGCGGCAAGCCGACGCGGCCGGTCATGCCCGGCCTCAGGGCGGTCGAGCCCCGGCTCGCCTGGATGGAAGAGCAGTCGGTCGACCGCCAGGTCTGCGCGGGCTGGCTCGATTCCTTCGGCTACGGCATCCCGTCGGACGAGGGGCTTGCCTGGAGCCGCTTCGTCAACGAGCACCTGAAGCGCGCGGCGGGCGACAACGCGGGGTTCCTGCCGCTCGCGACCGTGCCGCTGCAGGACGGCGAGACCGCCGCCCGGGCGCTGGAGGAAGCGATGGCGGAAGGGTTCTCGGGCGCGATGATCGGCACCCAGCCCAAGGGCGGCGCCGGCAAGCTCGACGACCCGGAGCTCGACCCGTTCTGGCAGGCGGCCTCCGATCTCGGCGCCACCCTCTACGTCCACCCGATGTTCGGCAGCGACGACGACCGGCTGCACGATTTCGGCATGATGAACGCGGTCGGCCGGGTCACCGACGAGACCATCGCGGTCGCGCGGCTCTTGTATGCCGGGCACATGTTCCGCTTCCCCGGCATGAACCTCGTGCTCTCGCTCGGCGGCGCGGCGCTCCCCTATATCCTGGGGCGGATCTGCAAGAACCACGCCGAGGACGCGCAGCTGACCTTCGACCCGCGCGAGGGGCTCAAGCGGATGTATTTCGACTCGATCGTCTACGACCCGCCGGCGCTCCGCTACCTGATCGACCTGGTCGGCGCCGACCGGGTGGTGCTGGGCTCCGACTACCCGTTCTCCATCGGCGACCTCGAACCGTCGCGCGTGGTGCGCGAGTCGAACCTCGGCGAGGCGGCGACCGAAGCCATCCTCGGCGGCACCGCCGCGCGGCTGTTCGGGGTGGGAAACGCGTAAAATAGTCTAAAAGAGAAAAATACTCTTGACCCGGGACACGAATCGACCCATATTTCCCACAATAGGGAAGTGGGGGCGCCGTGAGGAGATGCCGGCGCCCCGTTTTCGTTGCCGATCTATCCGGTCCGTACCCCGGGCGGCCCACCCTCCCCCAACCCCTCCCGCAAGCGGGAGGGGAGAAGATGAGCCGAGGAGTCGGCAGCAGCGTCCCCTCTCCCCGCCGGGGAGAGGGGGGAAATCCCGCCGGAATCGCGCGTGGGCCGGATTCAAGGTGGAATCGGAAGGAAGAAAAAACCTCGTTAAATCCGTGTCTTGCCAGATAATATGACCTGAACAAGCATTTTCTTCTTGACTCGGGACGCGTTTTGGGGTATATTTCTCATAGTGGGAAAGTGGGGGCGCCGGAGATGCCGGCGCCCCTTTCCGTTGCCGGGCACGCCGCCCTGTCCGTTCCCATATCGTCATGCCCGGACTTGTTCCGGGCATCCACGTCTTGCGGCATCGCGGTGCACGCCGGGAATGGGCGAGGCGGCGGAGAGACGTGGATGCCCGGAACAAGTCCGGGCATGACGGAAGAACGGAAGAAACGCCGCGGGTCTTGCGCCCATCCATGTGGAGGACACGATCGTGCATCATGCGACCGCTGTCGTTACCGACACGGCGCTCCTCGTGACGGAGGGGTTCCGGGACGAGCATCGCCGCGAAATGCCGACCCCCCGGTGCCGCGCGCGGACGGTCGGCATTTGCCGACGGAAATGTCGACAGGCCGGTCGAGTCGGCAAAGGTCGACATTCCCGCCCGGCATTCGAAGGACGCGAATGTCGACCCGGTAGCGATTTGTCTACCCGATGCCTATGTCGACGAATTCAAGCCGGACGGCAGCGGGCTTGTTCCGGGTATCCGCGTCTTGCAGCATGGCGGCAAGGGTGGAAACCGGACCGGCCGCCGGTCCGGAGGGCAACGCCAGCAGGGAGGAACAGGACGATGACGCTCAAGGGACCCAACGCGTCGGAATTGCAGGATCTCGCGCGCTCGCTCGGCATCGGGCTGACCGACGGGGAAGCCGGGGAATATGCCGAGTTGCTGGCTCCGATGGCGGCGATGGCCGACGCGCAGCAGAAGATGCCGGACTACCTGCCGGCGGTGAAATATCCGCGAACCCCCGGCTACCGGCCCGACGGCGAGGAGAACAGATACAACGCCTGGTACTACAAGACCCGGATCGAGGGAACGCCCGACGGCAGGCTGAAGGGCAAGACGGTCGCGCTCAAGGACAACGTCATGCTGGCCGGCGTGCCGATGATGAACGGCACCTCGATCCTCGAGGGCTACGTTCCCGAGGTCGACGCGACGATCGCGACGCGCCTGCTGGACGCCGGCGCGACGATCCTCGGCAAGGCGCATTGCGAGAACTACTGCCTCTCGGGCAGCAGCCACACCAACGCGACCGGCCCGTGCCACAACCCGCACCGGATGGGCTACAGCGCCGGCGGCTCGTCTTCCGGCAGCGCCGCGCTGGTGGCGGCCGGCGAGGTCGACATGGCGATCGGCGGCGACCAGGGCGGGTCGATCCGGATGCCGGCTTCGTTCTGCGGCATCTACGGCATGAAGCCGACATACGGCCTCGTGCCCTATACCGGGGTGCTGGGGATAGAGGCCGCCATCGACCATGTCGGGCCGATGACGGCGAGCGTCGCCGACAACGCCCTGATGCTGGAAGCCATCGCGGGTCCGGACGGTATCGACGCGCGCCAGCGCGATGTCGTCACCCATCCCTACTCGGAGATGCTGGAGGGCGGGGTTTCGGGACTGCGGATCGCGGTGATCGAGGACGGGTTCGACCACCCCGGCTCCCAGGCGGAATCGGATGCGGCGGTGCGCGCCGCCTGCGCCCGGTTCGGCGAGCTCGGCGCGGAGGTCGACACCGTCTCGTTCCCGCTGCACCGCGAGGCCGCAATCATGTACCTGCCGGCGCTGGCGGAAGGGCTCGCCCGCGAGATGATGCTGCAGGGCGGGGTGTTCTACGGCCTGCCGGGCCTCTATGTCGGCAGCGCGCTCGACCGCGCCAACGGGTGGAGCGAACGGGCGAACGAGCTGCCGCCGACCGTCCGCGTCTTCACCCTGCTCGGCGCCTGGTACATGGAGAGGCTGGGCGGGCGGGTCTATGCCAAGGGGATGAACCTGCAGCGCAAGGCGAAGGACGGGTTCGCGCGGCTGATGGAGGACTACGATCTCCTGCTGATGCCGACCGTGCCGCTGGTGGCGCAGCCTTTCCCGGCGAAGGACGCCTCGATCGCCGAATATTGCGATCACGCCTGGAACATGCTCGCCAACTGCCCGACCTACAACTACACCGGCCAGCCGTCGATGTCGGTGCCCTGCGGCACGGTCGACGGCCTGCCGGTCGGGCTGATGATCACCGGCCGCTGGTGGGACGAGCCGACGATCTACCGGGCCGCCGCGGCGTTCGAGGCCAATTTCGACTGGCGTTCTCTTTGATGCGATGTTTGGGGGTGGAACGTCCCTCGATACGGCGCTTCGCGCCTACTCGGGATGAGGGTTTGAGAGATTCCCTCATCCTGAGTAGCGGCGAAGCCGCGTATCGAAGGACGGCCCTATCCTCCCGCCCCGATCTCCCGCTCCACCGTTCGGTTGAAGCGGTCGAGCGCGCCTTCGAAGCGGCCGAAGCGGAGCTCTTCGTTGGCGCCGGCGGAGAGGCCGCCCTGGATGCTCTCGCCGATCGCGAAATCCTCCGCGAGGGTGCCGACGGTGATGTCGTGGTTCCTGCGCCAGTGCGCGGCGGCTTCGGCGTCGGCGGGATCGGAGTCCGCCGGCGCCAGGGTGGCGATCCGCAACCGCGTGCGGCCGGGCGCGAGCGGCTGGGCCTGGATCCACGCGATATGGTCCTCCTGCACGAGAAGCTGCGCCGACGGGAATACGGTGTAGACCAGGTTGGCCGCGCGCCGCAGCGACCAGCCTTCCCTGGGCCCCGCGATCATGTCGTCGAAGCGGGTGCGCGGCAGGACCGAACGGATATGCCGGCCGAACGTCCGGTAGCTCGACAAATTGTCCTGGAAATAGGGGCCGATCGAATCCTTGTGGGCGATGCGGAAATGGTAGGACTCGATGCCGCCCTCGACGAGAATCTTCCAGTTCGCCGCCCGTTCCCCGGTGTCCTCGTGCACGATCTTCAGACTTCCGGCGTCGAGCCAGGCGACGTCCGCGGCCAGCCCGGCGAGGAAACCGTCGACATCGGGCGGATCGCCGGTGTCGGCGGCGATCCAGATCCAGCCATGGGCCTCGGCGCAGCCCAGCCGCTTCAGGCCGAGGGCGCCCTTGTCGATGCCGGGAAACCCGGCCCCGCCATGCGTGACGGCCTCCAGCGCGCCGCGATTGTCGAAGGTCCAGCCGTGATAGGGGCAGACGAAGCGCTTGCGGCAACCGCTCTCCACCTCGACCAGCCGGGTGCCGCGATGGCGGCAGACGTTGAGGAAGGCGCGCACCGCGCCGTCGCCGTCCCGGGTGAGCAGCAGCGGCAGTCCGCAATACCGCCGGGTGAGGAAAGCGTCGGGCTCTGCCAACTCGCTCGCATGCGCGACGACCGCGGGCAATCGGCGAAACAGCGCGTCGCGTTCGCGCGCGAAGCGATCCGGGCAGGTGTAGCGCGCCACGGGCGAGGTCGTCACGGCGTCGTCGAGATAGAACGCGCGCGCCTCGCGCAGCCCGGCAAGTTCCTCGAGCAGTTCGATTTCGGTCGAGCGGTCCATCGGCCAACGTCCGGAAGGTTTGCGGCAGACCGATTGGTACCGCGCCATCGGCCGCAACCGAAACCCTTTCGGAGAAATGTGCGCTGTGGTGATTTTTGGCTGTCGCCGGTTCGATTTTGGCGGTTGAATATCGTCCGGCCCGCTTCCCCACCGGGCAGGATACGGGCTTCCGGGGCCTGACAAATACGATTACCGGAAGATTGTCTGGCGTGCGGGCGTGGCTTCCCCTCTGCCGTCGGGCGGCGGGATCGGGCAGGATTGTCGGGAGGCAGACGAGCGGTCAGCCGGTGTCGAGATACGGCACGGCGCCGACCAGGGAGCGCATGCGCTCGGGGCGGCCGGCGCGGGCCTGGGCGAGAGCCATCGCCATCATCACCGCCAGGGCGAGGCCGAGGCGGGTCTTCATCTTGGCGCGGCCTCGGATGTAGTGGGTCTCGAAGTTGAAGCTGTTGTCGAGGCGGCTGTTGATCCGCTCCATGGCCGAGCGGCGGTTGTAGCCGCGCCGCCATGACGGACTGCCCCAGGGCGTGGGGGTGAAGATGCGCCGGTCGTGGCTGTCGAGGTCGATGCGCAGGATGCGGCCATAGTCTCCGGGCTTGACCCCGCCGGCCCGGTGGCAGGCCCGGCTGCCGGCGCAGGCGAAGCCGAAGGCGGCTGCCGGGCAGCGGTATTTGAGCGTGCCGCAGCGGCCCCGATCAGCCTCGAACCCCTGAAACGCCATAGCGCGGACCTCGCCGGTCCCGGGACAGACGCAGGACACCCGGCCGCGCTCGTCGTGAACGATGACATCGGCGCGGTCGGGGAACAGCGGCCGCGTGATCGGCTGCGCCGGATCGTATCTCGGCTCCTGCTTCTCCACCCGCCACATCAGCCGTGTATCGATCAGCGGGCGGGCGGTCCACCGGTCCCACAGCCGCGCCTTCAGGCGGGCATCGTCGAGACCGCGGTCGGCGCTGAAGTCGGCGCAGCGCCCGGCGATCTCCGGCGCCCTTGCGAACAGCTCCTCCAGCATCCCGGACAGCACCTTGGGTTCCGAGGCCGAAGCGCGCGTCACCTCGAAGGCCACCGGAACCTCGTAATCGGTGTCGGCGATCAGGTGCAGCCCGTAGCCGAACCACGACTTCACCTTCTTCCACACCGCGCCGGTCCTGGCGTCCACCCCGCCCGTCTCGTGCTTGCCCCAGTCGGCGTCGGGGTCCGAGGTCTTGTCCTCGTCCTTGCCGACCCGGCCCGTCGAGTGGCTCGCGATCGCCTTGCCGTCGTAGCCGAGATGACGCCCGAAGTCCGGCAACGCGGCGAACAGCGCGGCGCGCAGGCTCTCGATCATGGCGGACACCAGCCCCTGCTCGTCCTCAAGCTGCACAACACGCCCCAGAAACCGCGAGAAGTTCCAGTGGCTCGGCGCCGTCGAACGAACCCGCGCCGGGCGCGTTACCGCATGCCCGTCGTGAAGCACCGTCACCGGCCCGCTCTGATACGGCAGAGGGTCGAACCCGCAGATCTCCAGCAACGCCGGGTTGCGCCCCAGCTCCCGCAACAGCGACTGCATCGAGGCGTGTTGCAACACCACCCCCGCGATCAGCGCCCGCCACATCGCCCGCACCGGGTAGTCGTTACGGCCCCGACCGCGACACACTTCAAGCGCCGTCACGATCTCCTCGTCGGGAAGCACCGCCAGAACCAGGCGCAGCCGTTCAAGGTCCGGCAGGACTTCGACATCGCGCCACGAAAAGGGTAGCTTCGCCGCCGTCGCCATCGCTGTTCTCCCGACCAGGGGTGGTGGTGGAACAAGGGCCCCAGGGCCCGATGGCGACACCTTCTATCTCATGCGCACGATCAGGGCGCGCGAGGCCGCCGCAGGAAAACCTCGCTGCCAAGACGCCGCGACCAGCGGCGTGGGGTGAAAATCGCCAAAACGACCGCCGCAGCGAAACTGAAACCCCGGATATCAACGACCACCACGGGGTATCAAAAATCTCGCACCTCCGTGAACGCCTTGTAAATCAACCCGTCCCCGACAGCGCAAACGCCTCTTTCGGACGCCCCTTACGACCCCAGGGCCGTCCACGTTTTCCTTCTTTGTCGTTTTTCTTGCACGCTTCGCCGCTGTAAAAACGCATGGACGGTCGGCCTCCGCCGACCGTGACGGATGGAGATGGACGGACATGGATGAACTCTCGTCGATGTCGCGGCCGCTTGCCGCGCTGCTGCTGGAACGCGGAGAGACGGTCGCGGTCTCGGAGTCGGCGGCGGGCGGGCTGATCTCGGCGTCGCTGCTCTCGATCCCGGGCGCTTCGGCCTATTTCATGGGCGGCGGCGTGGTCTACACCCGGGACGCGCGCCGCGCGATCCTCCGCTTCTCCGAGGAAGAGGCGCTCCAGCCGGGCTCGACCGAGCTTTATGCGCTCGCCGCCGCGCGGGCGATCCGGGACAGGCTCGGAACGACCTGGTCGCTCGCCGAATCGGGCGCCGCCGGGCCCACCGGCAACAGCTACGGCGACGCGGCGGGGCATTGCTGCTTCGCGGTCTCCGGCCCGGTCGAGCGCCGCCTCACCATCGAGACCGCCGCCGCCGACCGCGAGGCTAATATGTGGGTTTTCGCGAGGACCGCCCTCAATCTCCTCGAAGAGACGGTGCGCGCCCATGGCCGATGACGTCACGGTCTACGGGCTCGGCAATTGCGACACCTGCCGGGCGGCCCGCAAATGGCTCGACGGGCGCGGCATCGCCTACCGTTTCCACGATTTCGCGGCCGAGGGCATCGATGCCGCCACGGTCGACGGATGGCTCGGCGAGCACGGCGCGGAGACGCTGATCAACCGCCGCAGCCGGACCTGGCGCGAGATCCCGGAGCAGAGGCGCGACATCGCGGACCCGGCCGCCGCCGCCGCGCTTGTCCTCGCCAACCCCAAGCTGGTCAAGCGCCCGGTGATCGTCTCCGGGGAGCGGTCCTGGGTCGGCTTCGGCGACGACGTGCGCGAGGCGGTAGAGGGGCGTCAGGCGTAAACCGGACCGCCCGGGAGGCGGCAAACGATGCGAAACACCCCCGCGTCCTGGGGCTACGAGCCTCACAACGGACCCGCGCTGTGGGGAACGCTCGACCCCACGTTCGGCGTGTGCGCCCTCGGCACCGAGCAGTCGCCCATCGACCTGACCGGCGGCCGGCGGACCGAGCTGGCGCCGGTGGAGTTCGACTACCGCCGGTCGCGCATCGAGGTCGAGAACACGGGCCACACGATCCAGTTAAACCCGGAGCCGGGCCACGGCATCGTTCTCGACGGCGTGCGCCGCGAGTTGTCGCAGTTCCATTTCCACCGCGCGAGCGAGCATCTGGTCGACGGCCTCCCCTATCCGATGGAACTCCACCTCGTGCATCGCGGCGGGAGCGGCGGGCTCGCGGTGGTCGGAGTCCTGATTTGCGAAGGCGAGGAAAACGCCGCGCTGGCGCCGGCATGGGCGCGTCTTCCGCCCGACCCGGGAACCTCCCACGCAATTCCCGGCGAGATCGACCTGGCGGCTCTGCTGCCCCCGTTCCGCACCACATGGCGCTATCGGGGTTCGCTCACGACGACGCCCTGCACCGAAGGCGTCGCCTGGATCGTCCCGGACGCGCCGCTCCCGATGTCGCCGGCCCAGATCGCCGCATTCGCCGCGATATACCCGAACAACCGCCGCCCCGTGCAGCCGCTCGGCGACCGCGACCTGTTGCGGGGGTGACGGGCGGGCCTGTCCGCCGTCCGCGCGGGATACGGCACCTCGCAGACCCGTCGCCTCACGCCCATTCTGGACAGGGCGAAAACCTCACTCTAGGTTGAAATGATGAACGAGGCGCTCGACTATGAGACGCTCCGGGCGTGGTCGCGATCCTCGGGTTTCTGTGGAACCTGCACGGGGACATGCGGGCCATGGACCGGCGGATCGGCGATCTCGCCGAGCGCATAGCCAAGCTGGAGGGATCGGTCGAGGTGCTGACGCGCTTCTTCATCGATCGCGAACGCCACGCGGCGGGCGAACGACCGTGACAGCGGGCTTGCGTCGAATCGCCAGATTCCCCTACCGCCGGGCGATGTAGAGCGCGCTGGCGACGATCATCGCGGCGCCGACGCCGGTCCAGATCGAAGGGATCTCGGCGAACATCCAGTAGCCGATCAGCGCGGCGTAGATCAGCCTGAGATACTCGAACGGGCCGACGAAGCTCGCCTCGCCGATGCTGAAGCCCCGAACGAAGCAGACCATCCCGGCGCAGGTGAGCGCGCCGATCGTCATCAGCAGCGCGAGCTGGTCCGTCTCGGGCGGCTGCCAGACCGCGGCGCTCGGCCCGGCGAAAAGCGCGATGCCGAAGACGTGATAGTAGAACAGGATGCGGATCGGGGGCTCGGTGGTGGCGAGGCGCCGGATATAGACGATGCCGAGCGCGAACAGCACCGCCGCCGCGAGCGCGACCGCCCAGGCGACGTCGAACGCAGCCCCGCCCGGGCGCACCATGACGAGGACGCCCGCAAAGCCGAAGGCGGTCGCCGCCCAGCGCTGCCAGCCCACCACCTCGCCCAGAAACAGCACCGCCAGCATGGTGAGGAACAGGGGCCGGGTGAAGGCGACCGCCGTCGCGTCCGCGAGATAGAGGTGGATCACCCCGTAATAGACCGCGGCCTGACCCACGCCCGCGATCATCGCGCGCGCGAAGTGCGTGCCGAGCCGTTCGGTGCGCCAGCTCTCGCGACCCGCCTTCACGAACCAGGGCAGCAGCAGGACCATCCCGATCGCGTAGCGGAACAGCGCCATCTGGATCGGGTGGAAGTCGGTGCCGAGCGTCTTCACCACCGCGTCGTTGGCCGACAGGAACAGCGACCCGACCAGAATCCAGAGCGCGCCCTGCGCGTTCGCCGGCAGGGCGCGGAACCGGCCCGGGATCACTTGCCGGCCTCCGCCGGAGCGCGCCGCGATTCGGAGCGCATCTGCTGCGCCGAGGCGACGAAGATCACCAGCGCGCCAAGCCAGGTCCAGAGGTCGAGCGCCTCCGCGAAGACGATCCAGGCAAGCAGCGCGGTCAAGGGAAGCCGCGCGAAGTCGAACGGAAAGACCGCCGTCGCCTCCGCCGCGCGGTAGCTGTTGGTCATCGCGAACTGGCCGGCATTGGCGACCAGCGCGGTGACGACCAGCCACGCCAGGTGCTCCCATGTCGGCGTCTGCCAGACGAACAGCGCCATGACGAAGCTGACCGGCACGGTGTAGAGGATCATGTAGAAGACGATGCGCTCGGTCGTCTCGGTCGCAGCGAGCTGCTTCACCAGCACCCAGATCACGGCCATGCCGAAGGCCGCGGCCAGCGGCATGACGAATTGCCAGTCGACGTCCTTGAAGCCCGGCCTGAGGATGATCAGGACGCCGAGGAAGCCGGCGACAAGCACCCCCGCCCGACGCAAATCCACCGTCTCCCCCAGGATGAGGACGGCCAGCAGCGCGCCGAACAGCGGCGCGGTGAAGGTGAGCGAAACCGCGTCCGCCAGCGGCAGGATCGCGACCGATACGAAGAAGGCGGCCTGCGCGACCGCCGAGGCCATCCCGCGGGACACGAACAGCCCGTGACGCTTCGTCCTCAGCCCCGCCGTTCCGCGTCTGAGGAAGAAGGGCGCCAGCAGCACGAGCCCGATGACGCTGCGGTAGAACGAGGTCATCAGCGGGTGGAAGCCGATCTCCGCGAGATAGCGGATGCAGGCCGTCATCGCGGAGAAGAAGGCGGCGGCGAGCAGCATCCAGAGCGCGCCCCGCAGCGCGCCTGGCAGGCGGTCGAGGGGCCGCGCGATCACGGCGCCGCGCCGGCCCGGCGCTCGGCCGCCGATTCGCCCCGCGCCAGCAGGATCGAGGATACGCAGATCACCCCGGCCCCGGCCCATACCCAGACGTCGGGGATCTCGGCGAAGAACAGGAAGCCGATCAGCGCCGCGATGGGCAGGCGGAGATAATCGAACGAGACCACCACCGAAGCGTCGGCCGCGTGGAACGCGCGGGCGAGGCAACGCTGGCTGAAGGTGCCGAAAAACCCGATCGCCGCCAGATAGGGGAGATGGTCGAGGCTGGGCCACTGCCACACCGCCACCGCCGGCCCGGCGGAGAACAGCAGCAGGAAAATCACCATGTACATCGCCACGGTATCCGGGTGGTCGTACCGCACGATGTAGCGCGCGAGGATGGCGTGCGTCGCCCCCACCAGCACCAGCCCGAACACCAGGAAGACGCCGGGGTTCAGCTCCTGGAAGCCGGGGCGGACGATGATCGTCGCGCCGGCGATCCCGACCGCGATGGCGATCCAGCGCCGTGCGTGCGACTTCTCGCGCAGGATCATGATCGCGAGCAGGGTCGCGACCACCGGGCGGATGAAGGTGATCGCGGTGATGTCGGCGATCGGCAGCATGGTGACGGCGTAGAAGACGCAGAGCAGCCCGCCATAGCTGAGCGCGGTGCGGAGCACGTGGTAGCGGAGCTTGCGCGTCGCCAGCGCCGAGAACCCGCGCCGCGCGAGCCAGGGCGCCATCGCCACCAGGCCGAACGCGGCGCGCCAGAACACCACCAGCATGACGTGGAGCTCGTCGGTCACCAGCCGCGACAGGGCCATCATCAGCAGGAACAGCGTGCCGGCGCAGATGAACCAGAACGCCGCGCGCACCGCGCCGGGAAGGGCGTGGAAGGAGGCGAGCGCGGCGGGAGGGGTCAAACCGGCGTTCCGTACCGTGGCGGGCGGCGGACATTACCACGGCCGCTCGACCGCGCCTCCCGAAGCCATCAGGATACGGGCGCGCACGCCCCGGCGAGACCCGTCATGCCCCGTTTCTCCGCCAACATCTCGATGCTGTTCGCCGAACGCGACTGGCTGGACCGGCCGGCGGCGGCCGCCGTCGCGGGTTTCGCAGCGGTGGAGATCCAGTTCCCCTACGACCGGCCGGCGGAGGACTGGCGTCGCGCGATCGAAAAGGCGGGGCTCGCGGTCTCGGTCGTCAACCTGCCGGTCGGCGACATGCTCGCGGGCGGGCCGGGCCTCGCGGCGACGCCGGGCCGGCAGGCGGAATTTCGCGAGGCGGTCGAGACGGCGCGCGATGTCGCGGCGGCGCTCCGGCCGGCCAACGTCAACGTGCTTTCCGGCTATCCGGAACGGCACGGGCACGCGCGCGGGCGCTACCTCGACACCCTGGCGGAGAACCTGCGCCTTGCGGCGGACATCATGGCCGGGATCGGCGTCGGAACGGTGGTCGAGGCGGTCAACACGGTCGACCGGCCGGGCTTCCTGCTGTCGACCAGCCAACAGGCGCTCGACGTCATCGACCGCGCCGGCCACGACAGCCTCGCGCTCGAGCACGACCTCTATCACATGGACATCATGGAGGGCCGGCTGATCGCGCGGCTGGAGGAGATCGCGCCCCGCATCGGCCATGTCCAGTTCGCCGACAATCCAGGCCGTCACGAGCCCGGCACGGGAACGATCGACTTTCCCGCGGTCTTCGCCGCCCTCGACCGGCTCGGCTATGACGGCTGGACGGCCGCTGAATACGTTCCCAGCCGAACCACGGAGGAGACCCTGGGCTGGATGACCGGGACGGGGTGAGCGCGCGTCCGCTCGCGGACGGCGACCGCGCCGCGTTACACTGCGCTCCAAGGGGCGATGCGATCGAAGGGCTGGCGGAGGAAAGTCATGGAAAAGGTCAAGCTCGTCGAACCCGATTCGGCGTACGGCGAGGTGGCGGAGATTTTCGACGATATCCGCAAGACCAAGGGCGCGAACTTCCTTACCCCCACCTGGGGGTTCTTCGCCCTCGATATCGAGCTTCTCAAGGGATGGTGGACGCTGACCAAGCGTTTGCAGACGACACCCGGTTCGCTTCCGAAGCCGCTTCTCAACGCGATCTCGCTGGTCTGCGCGGCGGAGGTCGACTGCCCCCGCTGCATCAACAATCACCAGACCCACCTGATCGAGCATTTCGGAATGAGCACCGACGACGTGATGGCGTGCATGGATTTCGAGAACGCGCCGACGCTCGATCCCATGTGGAAGGACGTGCTTCGCTTCGCCCGCAAGGTCGCGTTCGACGAGGGAACCGACGACGGGGATTTCCAGGCTCTGAGGGACCACGGGATCGACGACGTCGGCGTAGCGGAGATCGTGTCCATGGCCATGCTGGAATCCGGCATGGCGCGGCACGCGGCGGGCGTGGCGCCGTTCGAGAACGGCGATCGATGGCCGAAAGAGAATCTGCCGTCGGCGACCTACGCCGAAAGCGTCGATCGCTAGCCGCATCTATTCGTGACAGTTCGATTAAATTGGTCGGTTTTCCAGTGCGCAGGGGCTTGTGTTCGGCGCCTTTACGGTGCCGGGATTTGGCGTTTTTGAACTCGGGGTTGAGGGTTGAACGGGCTCGGGTTCGCGGGGCACGCCGCCCCGGCGGTCAGGGTCCGGAGGTCGCGAACCGGCCCGCCAAGAGGCGGAACAGGGCGGCGTCGGGGCAGGCCGAGGCGAGGTGGATGCGGACGCGGGCGGCCTTCTCCACCACCCGGGCGCCGATCTTGAGCAGCCTCCGGCGGATGGTGGCGAACTCGGCCCAGGCGAGATCCATCCTGCGCGGCACGGCGTCGCGGAGCGCGAGCATCAGCCAGTAGGCGGCGGTGTGGAGCACCCGGCGGAACTGGTTGGCGAGCGGGCTCTGGCAGGAGGTGCGGTCGGAGGCGAGCTGGGACTTGTGCTGCTTTATCAGATTTTCCGCCTGTCCCCGCGCGCAATACACCCCTTCGTAGAGATGGCGCGGCTCGCCGGTGAGCGAGGTGACGATGTAGCGCGCGTCGAAGCCGCGGGCCGTGGCCTCGAGCCGGGCGACCACGCGGCGCTCGCGGTCGCACGAGCCGGCGGCGTAATCGAAGCTGGCGAAGCCGCGGACCTTGTCGGCGCCGGTCTCGGCGTGGCGCAGCTCGACATCGTCGGCGGTCTCGTCGGCGAGGGCGTGCAGCACCGCGTTCCCCGCCAGGCCGAAGATGTAGTCGACGCCGTTGTCCTCGCACCACGCCATCGCCTCGGTCCGGCCGTAATGGCTGTCGCCCCGGAAGGTGAGCCGGGTGCGCGGCCAGTGCCGGCGGATGTGCCGCGTCAGGTGCCTGAGCATGGTGCGGACCTCGACCCCGGAGGGCGTCTTGCCGGGGCGCAGGAGAACCGCCACCGGCTTGCCGCTCTCGACATGGTAGACGTGGACCGGGAGGAAGCACCGGGTGTCGTAGAAGCCGTGGAACAGCGACAGCTGCTGATGGCCGTGCACCGCGTCGCAGGTCTCGTCGATGTCGAGCGTGATCGCCGCCGGCGGGGCATCGAAGGAACGGCAGAAGATGTCGACCAGCGCGGCCGTCAGGCGCCCCACCTCGCTGCGCGAAGGCGCGTTCTCGAGCCGGCTCATGGTCGGTTGCGAACAGAGATCGCGGCCGCTCTCCGGCGCCCGGCCCACCGCCAGCTTGAACAGCGGATCGGCGCGCAGCGTGTCGCTCCTGAGCTTGTCGAAGGGCGTCGGCGTCCTCGTAGCCGCAGGCGATCGCGAACATGCGGAACCGCAGCATCGCAGGCAGCGTGTGGACCGTCCGCGCCGGGTCGCGCCACTCCCGGATGCAGCCGGCCAGCGTCTCGGCCAGACGAAGCCGGCGCTCGGCCCCGCGCAGCAGCACAAGCCCGCCGTCCGACGAGATCGAACCGCCGGCGAAATCGGCGGTCACCTTCTTGCGGCTTACGGCTGGAAGATCGAACGGGAGAAGGGTATCTTCGGTCATGGCGGCGTGGCGCTTTCGTTGCTTCGGGGGAATTTCGCTCGGAAACGAATTTCTACCCGAAACCAACGGGTTACGCCACGTCCGCCACCTTGTCCTCAGACCTTGGCGAATACATCAGGTTAGGTATCTGCCGCAATTCCTCTGCGAGGCATGGAAGGCCGTCACCAACTTCGCCGCGAATTGGATCGACGCCGTTGAACAAGCGGTCGAACCGCCTGGATGCGAGACGCGCCGACATGGCGATGAAGATGTCGAAGAGTCGGTGCGCCACTCGCGCGAGAGCCGTGGCCGTTGCTCCGGATCGCTGCCCGGGGGCAGGTCTGGACCCCGGATCAAGTCCGGGGTGACAGCGGGGCAAGCGCTACGGCATAAGCGCGATCAGTACCGCTGGACGGCAGGGTTGACGGGGGATGCCGGACCGCGCGAGATAGCCGCGCCCCCGAGAGGAGTGGAAACGCCTTGACCGAGCCGCTTTGGACGCCCTCGCCCGACCGGATCCGGAACGCGAACCTGACCCGCTACCTGACGGCCCTTGGGGACCGGCACGGGCTGGAATTCGCCGACTACGCGGCGCTGCACCGCTGGTCGGTGGAGAACCGGGAGGCGTTCTGGGTCTCGGTGTGGGATTTCTGCGGGGTCGTCTCCGAGACGCGCGGCGAGACCGTGCTGGCGGACAGCGACAGGATGCCGGGCGCGCGCTGGTTCCCCGACGCGCGGCTCAACTTCGCCGAGAACCTGCTGCGCCGCCGCGACGGCGGGCCGGCGATAATCTTCCGCGGCGAGGACCGGGTGCGCGGCACGGTGAGCCGGACCGAGCTTTACGACCTCGTGTCGCGCCTCGCCCGGGCGTTCGAGGCGGCGGGCGTCACGGAGGGCGACCGGGTGGCGGGATACCTGCCGAACATTCCCGAAGCCATCGCCGCCATGCTTGCGGCCGCCAGCATCGGCGCCGTCTGGTCGTCGTGCTCGCCCGATTTCGGCGTCAACGGCATGCTCGACCGCTTCGGCCAGATCGAGCCGAAGCTGCTGATAACGACAGATGGCTACACCTACAACGGCAAGCCCATCGACTCTCTCGGCCGCGTGCGCGAGGCACTGGAGCGCCTGCCCTCGGTCGAATCGGCGATCGTCGTGCCCTATCTCGAAAACGATCCTGACCTCGACGGGCTGCCCCTCGCGAAGACGCTGCGGGACGCGATCGGCCCCTACCCCGCCGGCGAGATCGAATTCCGCCAGCTCCCCTTCGCGCATCCGCTCTACATCCTGTTCTCGTCCGGAACGACGGGCACTCCCAAATGCATCGTTCACGGCGCCGGCGGCACGCTGCTCCAGCATTTGAAGGAGCATATCCTCCACGCCGACGTCAGGCCGGGAGACCGCGTCTTCTACGCCACCACGCTGGGCTGGATGATGTGGAACTGGCTGGCGTCGACGCTCGCCGCGGGCGCGACGGCGCTGCTCTACGAGGGCTCGGTGTCGCATCCCGGCATGGCCGCCCTGTTCGACTTCGCCGACGAATCGGGCATGACGCATTTCGGCACCTCGGCGAAATACATCGACGCGGTCAAGAAATCGGGGCTGACGCCAAGGGAAAGCCACGACCTCGGCCCGCTCCGCGCGATGATGTCGACCGGCTCGCCGCTGGTGCCGGAGAGCTTCGACTTCGTCTATTCCTCGATCAAGCGGGACCTCTGCCTGTCCTCGATCTCGGGCGGGACCGACATCGTCTCCTGCTTCGTCCTCGGCAACCCGACCGCGCCGGTGCGGCGGGGCGAGATCCAGGCCTTCGGGCTCGGCATGGACGTCCGCGTGTACGACGACGGAGGACGCCCCGTCACCGGCGAGAAGGGCGAGCTGGTGTGCGCCCGCCCCTTCCCCGCCATGCCTGTGAAGTTCTGGAACGACCCGGACGGCGCGCGCTACCGGGGAGCCTATTTCGAGCGCTTCCCGGACGTCTGGTGCCACGGCGACTATGCCGAGATCACCGAACACGGCGGCACGGTCATCTACGGCCGGTCGGACGCGGTGCTCAACCCGGGCGGGGTGCGGATCGGCACCGCCGAGATCTACCGCCAGGTGGAGCAGTTGGACGAAGTCGAGGAAGGACTCGCCATCGGCCAGGACTGGGACGGCGACGTGCGCGTCGTGCTGTTCGTCCGGCTGGCCCCGGGGTGCGAGCTCGACGGCGCGCTCGAGGACCGGATCAGGGACCGCGTCCGCAGCGGCGCCTCGCCTCGCCACGTGCCCGCGCGCATCGTCGCGGTGCCCGACATCCCGCGCACCAAGAGCGGCAAGATCGTCGAGCTCGCCGTGCGCTCGATCGTCCACGGCGAGGCGGTCAGGAACATCGAGGCGCTCGCCAACCCCGAGGCGCTGGACCATTTCCGCGCCCGGGAAGAACTGGCCACCTGAGGGAGAACGAGATGAGCAAGGACTACAAGGCGCTGGCCGGCGAGGTCGACGCTAGGGCCGGCAATCTGTTCCGCGCCGCGCCCGACCAGATGCGCGCCTTCCGCGATCTGATGGGGGCGGCGTCGAAGGACGGGGCGCTCGACGCGAAGACCAAGGAGCTGATGGCCATCGCGATCGCCGTCGCCACCCGCTGCGAGGGCTGCATCGTCTTCCATGTGCGCTCGGCGATCAAGCACGGGGCCAGCCGCGAGGAGCTCGCCGACACGATCGGCGTCGCGATCGAGATGGGCGGCGGCCCGGCGGCGGTGTACGGCGCGGACGCGCTGGCCGCGTTCGACCAGTTCCAGGCCGGCTGAGATGGAGGACGCCCGCGCCGACATCGAGCGCCTCGCCGGGCTGATCGCGGACGCCCGCCGGGCGGTCGTCTTCACCGGCGCGGGGATCTCGACCGAATCGGGCATCCCGGACTTCCGCAGCCCGACCGGCATCTGGTCTCAGACCACGCCGATCTACTACGAGGAATTCCTGGCGTCGGAAGAGGCGCGGGTCGAGGCGTGGCGGCGCAAGTTCCTGGTCGACCGCGACATCGTCGACGCCACGCCCAATCGCGGCCACCGCGCGGTCGCCAAGCTGGTCCGGACCGGCAAGGTCGCCAGCGTGATTACCCAGAACATCGACAATTTGCACCAGGATTCGGGCGTGCCGGCGGAGAAGGTGATCGAGCTCCACGGCAACGGCTCTTACGCCAAGTGCGTGTCGTGCCAGGAGCGCTACGAGCTCGCCCCGATCAAGGAGGCGTTCGAGAAGGACGGAATGCCGCCCGCCTGCACGCTGTGCGGCGCGCCGGTCAAGACAGCGACGATCTCCTTCGGCCAGGCGATGCCGGACGCGGAGATGAAGCGCGCCCGGCGCGAGACGCTCGCCTGCGACCTGTTCCTCGCCATCGGCTCCTCGCTCGTCGTCTACCCCGCCGCCGGTTTCCCCGTGCTCGCCAAGGAGTCGGGCTCGACACTGGTGATCCTCAACCGCGAAGCGACCGACCTCGACTCCATCGCCGACCTCGTCATCAACCGCGAAATCGGCCCCACGCTGGGCGAGGCGGCGAACGTCAATTGAGGGAGCGGCTTCGTCATACCGTCCTCGTGAGGCCGCTCCCGCGCCTTGCAGGGTCGGCGGCGCGTCACCATGTGAGTCTTGCCCCGGGGGCGCCGCTTGACGGGTCCCGGGCGGGGCATGGAACCGGTCCGGCCGGAATGGCGGACCGCGAAGCGGCTTGCTCGAGAAAGGGGTCACACCATGCGTGCATTCGATTTTTCCCCGCTCTTCACCGATACAGTCGGTTTCGACCGCATGGCGTCCTGACCGGAAGACGCGGCGGCCGCTCGCGGAGAGAACAGGGCGCGAAGCAAGACATCCGCGCCCTTCCCCGACCGTCGCGGGCTCGCCCGGAACATGCCAGCCGGCATCGGCAGACTCCGGCGGTTGGCGGGGGTTCTCCGTCGTCGACAGGGACAGCGCAGCCATACGGCTCAACACGGGAGACATGACCATGGCATATCGCGACATCGTCGTTTGTCTGGCCGAGGACAAACGGTCTTCATCGCGCCTGGATGCGGCGATCGGGTTGGCGGAACGACACGAGGCCAGGGTGACGGGGGTGTATGTGCAGCCGCCGCTCGCGGTTCCCGGATACGCCGGCGCCAATTTTCCCCCCGAGTTCCTGGAACGCCTGGACACGGAGCAGCGCGAGCGCGCGGAAGAGGCCGAGCATGAGTTCAGGGAACGGACGGCGAGAGCGGCGGTCTCCTCGGAATGGCGCCCGGTCGCCGGCGATCCCGTCGAAGCGGTCACGACCAGCGCGCACTACGCCGACGTCTCCATCGTCGGCCAGACCGACCCCGACGACGGCAGGAGCATGGAGGGGTTCGCCGACAGCGTCGTGCTCGGGGCAGGCGGTCCGGTGCTGGTGTGGCCCTATGCCGGCTCGTTCGACCTCGATCCCGCCACGGTCATGATCGCCTGGAACGGCACCCGCGAAGCGAAGCGCGCGGTCTCCGACGCGCTGCCCTTCCTGCAGCGCGCGAACAGGGCGGTCGTGCTCGGCATCGATGCCGGAGACGGCTGGCACACCCCCGGGACCGACATCTGCGCGCACCTGGCGCGGCACGGCGTCAAGGCGGAAGCGCGGCAAGGCTTCACCTCGGCAAATGTCGACGCGAGCAATGCCCTGTTGAACGCGATCGCCGATGAGGGCGCCCGCCTCCTGGTCATGGGCGCCTACGGCCACCACCGCATGCGGGAGCTGTTGCTGGGCGGCATGACGCGCGACATGCTCAGGCACATGACGGTGCCGGTCCTGATGTCGCACTAGGCACCGACAGCGGCAACCCAACCGAAAGGCGAAGCAATGCCGGAGGTCCTGTACGTCGTTGCGCCCTATTGGGCGCAGGCTCCCGTGTCGGTGCATCGCGATCCCGACCAGGCGATCCGCGCGGCAACCGGACTGTCCGAGGGGTGCCGGGTGGTGGTGATCGATCCGGTTACCGCGGAATGGAGAACGACCGACGCGCCTCATCTCATCCATCTAGACGATCCGCATCACGTGCGGGAACGCCTGGTGCGGGAGTTGCGCAAGATCGGGGACGACCTCGTGGCCGATGGCTGAAGCGCGGGGCGACGCGGCATGATCGGCCAGATCGCCGTGGGCTCAGCGCTGATCGTCCTCAGCGTCGCGGTGCATGCCGGGTTCATGGCTCTCGCCGCCCGCGCGGTGCGTCGCCGCGAGGCCTGGCTGCGCCGCCCGCCCGTGCTGATCAAGCTGACCGGGGCGCTCTCGGCGGTATCGCTCTGGCTGATCGCGGGCATGAGCGCCACGGTCTGGATCTGGGCGCTCTATTTCCTGTGGTCCGGTGCGCTGGGCGATCTGGAAACGGCGGTCTATTTCTCCCTGGTCTCGTTCACCACGCTGGGCTTCGGCGACATCGTGCTCGCCCAGCCGCATCGCCTGCTCTCGGGCATGCTGGCGGCCAACGGGCTGGTGCTGTTCGGCCTGACGACAGCGGTGCTGATCGACCTGATCCGCAGCCTGCACGGCGCGCCGACCGGGCAGGAGGGCGCGTGACCCTTTTCGTCGCCGTCGCCCCGTGCCCCCGGCGCTGGCGCCGGGCGCGTTGCGGGGCCTTTACGGGGTGGGGGAGGAACCTCGCCCTGGGCGTAGCGGCGATGGCGGAAACGGCGGGCGGATGACCGGCCCCGCAATTTCGAGCTACCGAGGGCTTGGCATCCCGCTTCCCGTTTCATAGATATTTTTCATGCGGGGCTATTTCGGCATTGGGGTGGAAGGCGTCAGCAAGGCGATGAACGTGGGCAACCTGTTCCGGTCGGCCCACGCCTTCTCGGCGAGCTTCACGTTCACAGTGGCCGCCGCCTATTCGACCGCGGAGGGCGGGCAGGCCGATACCTCCAACGCGCCGAACGAGGTCCCCTTCTACAGCTTCGATTCGGTCGAAACCCTTATGCTGCCGAAGTGGTGCGCCCTGGTCGGCGTGGAGCTCGACGACCGCGCGGTCGACCTGCCGAGCTTCCGCCACCCGCGCCGCGCCGCCTACGTGCTCGGCATGGAGCGCGGCAGCCTGTCGGAGGAAATGATGTCCTGCTGCGATTTCGCGGTGCGGATCCCGACCCGGTTCTCGCTCAACCTTGCCGCGGCGGGCGCGGTGGTGATGTACGACCGGCTGATCTCTCTCACCCGGTTCGGCGCCCGCCCGGTGGTGCCGGGCGGGCCGGTGGAGGCCCTACCGCCGCATGTCTTCGGGGAACCCGTATGGAAGAAGAAGCAGGCCCGCCGCAAAGGAGTGTCGGCATGACGATCGAGCGCGGCACGGCCGCCCTGCCGCTGGCCGCTCTGTGCGCCGCCGCCCTCGCGCTCGCCGCGGGCGCCGCGCCGGCCCAGGAGGCGAAGCGCGTCGGCGGATCGGGCGCGTGGGACGCCTACCAGGCGGGAAACGGCAAGAAGCGGGTCTGCTTCGTGCACGGCGCGCCCAAGGAGAGCCGCGGCAAGTACAAGCGGCGCGGCAAGACCTATCTCCAGGTCACCCACCGCCCCGGCGAGAAAGTGCGGCATGTGGCGAGCGTCACAGCCGGTTACATCTACAAGAAGGGCAGCCGGGTCGACGTCACCATCGACAAGCGCAAGTACAGCCTGTTCACCCACGGCGACACCGCCTGGGCGGAGGACGGCAAGACCGACCGCGCGATCGTCAAGGCGCTGATCAGGGGCCGCACGATGACCGTCAAGGGACGGTCCACCCGCAACACCCTGACCACCGACACCTATTCGCTCAACGGGTTCACACTGGCCTACAAGGCGGCGAGCAAGGCCTGCAAGGTCAAGCCGCTCTGAATCCGGCTTGCCGACCGCGACCCGGGTCTCCAAGATGGGCCGCATCCATCGCGGAGCGTAGTGTCAACGAGAGGAGGAAACGTCGATGAAATCGAACCGCGTTACCGTCCTGTTGGCCGGCCTCGCGTTCGCGGCCGCAACCCTCCAGACGGCGGGAGCGGCGGAACAGGCGATGGCGAAGCTGAAGAACCCGAAGGGCGAGAGCGTCGGCGAGGTCAAGCTGATGCAGACCCCGCACGGCACGCTTCTCCACGCCAGGTTCTCCAACCTGCCGCCGGGAGCGCACGCGTTCCACGTGCACGCCGTCGGCAAGTGCGAGCCGCCCTTCAAGTCCGCGGGCGGCCACTTCAACCCGGGCGGCAAGAAGCACGGCATCCATGCCGCCGGGGGGCTCCATGTGGGCGACATGCCGAACATCCACGTTCCGGCTTCCGGCAGCCTGGAGATCGAGGTGCTGAACACGCTGCTCAAGCTCGATTCGAGCCTGTTCGACGCCGACGGCGCGGCGATCGTGCTGCACGCGGGGCCGGACGACTACAAGTCGGACCCGGCGGGCGCGGCCGGCGCGCGCATCGCCTGCGGCGTGATCGCGAAGTAACGCGGGAAAAGTCGATTGCGGGCGTTCCGCCGGTCGATTTCGTAGTTCTCTGACAGAGTCCGGGATGCCCGCGATCGAGTCCGTCACCGTTTTCTGCGGCTCTTCCTCCGGCGCCTCGCCGCGCTACGAGGCGGCGGTGCGCGAGTTCGGGGAACGTCTGGCGCGCGCCGGCATCCGGGCGGTCTACGGCGGCGGAAGGAGCGGGCTGATGGGAGTCTTTGCCGACGCGGCGCTCGCCGCCGGAGGCGAGGTGGTGGGTGTCATCCCGTCTTTCCTGCACGGCCGCGAGGTTGCGCATGACGGGCTGACCGACCTTCGCGTGGTGTCCAGCATGCACGAACGCAAGCAGCTGATGTTCGACCTCTCGGACGCGGCCTGCGCGCTGCCCGGCGGGGTGGGCACGCTCGACGAGACGATCGAGTTCGTCAGCTGGCGCCAGCTTGGCCTGCACGACCGGACGATGGTGATCCTCGATACCGACGGGTACTGGGACGGCCTGCGGGCGCTCACGGCGCAGATTGTCGACCGGGGCTTCGCCGGACCGGACGTACACGGCTTCTTCGAATACACCGCAACGCCGGAAGAGGCGGTCGCCGCCCTCTCCCGCGCCGAGGCGCCGCCGCGCCGCGAGGACGGCGCGAGGCTTTAGGGCGAGTCGGGTTCAGCGGGCAGGCGAATGATCCGCTCTCCCCGGCCCCTCCCGCGAGCGGAAGGGGAGAAGGCAAGGAGGGGTCGGCGAGGGGCGGGGTGAGGTGGGGGATACCGGAGTCGCAGCGCGGGCAAGGTGCGTTTCCGCAGCGGCCGGACATTGCTCCGGTCTCCTACGCGTCCCGATCACGGTCGGCCCGAATCGTTTCGCCGCTGTCGACAGACGAGCGAGGTCGCCGGCGTAGCGCCTTGGCGCGGACCTCGAAGTCCTCTTCCGTGCCCAGCAGCGAGGCCAGCAGGATCTCCGAGTGCTCGGCTTCGGCGGAGCGGCCGTTGGTCGTCGCCTTTCGCTTGAGCGCGCCCACCGATTCCCTGCTTACTCTTCGCATGGTGAATTCCGCCATCGAAGTGCCTGAGCGCTGCACCTTTCTTGACGACACACATGTAGATCGCTTTCGGTAACCGGACAATGCCGCCAGCAGCCGACCCGCCTTGCGCGGGCGGCGCGCGATGCTATGTTTGCGCGCCATCCGGTACTTCCCAGGCGATGCGATCCGCGGCGGCGCGGAAGGCGCCGCACGGTCGAAAGGGTTGAATTCATGAGCAAGATCAAGGTCGCCAACCCCATCGTGGAGATGGACGGCGACGAGATGACGCGCATCATCTGGCAGTTCATCAAGGACAAGCTGATCCTGCCCTATCTCGATATCGAGCTGGTCTATTTCGACCTCGGGATCGAGGCGCGGGACGCGACCGACGACCGGATCACCGTCGATTCGGCGAACGCCACCAAGGAATACGGCGTCGCGGTCAAATGCGCGACCATCACCCCGGACGAGCAGCGGGTGGAGGAGTTCGGACTGAAGCGGATGTACCGCTCGCCGAACGGGACGATCCGCAACATCGTCGGCGGCACGATCTTCCGCGAGCCCATCGTGATCGGCAACATCCCGCGCCTGGTGCCGGGCTGGACCCAGTCCTTCGTGATCGGCCGCCACGCCTATGGCGACCAGTACCGCGCCACCGATTTCCTGGTGCCGGGGCCGGGCAGGCTCACCATGACCTTCGAGCCGGCCGACGGGGGCGAGGCGGTCACCCGCGAGGTAATGGACTTCGAGGATTCGGGCGTGGCCCTCGGCATGTACAATCTCGACGAGAGCATCCGCGGCTTCGCCCGATCAAGCTTCAACTACGGCCTGACGCGCGGCTGGCCGGTCTACCTTTCCACGAAGAACACCATTCTCAAAGCCTATGACGGGCGCTTCAAGGACCTCTTCCAGGAGGTGTTCGACGACGAGTTCGCCGACAGGTTCGCGAAGAAGGACATCTTCTACGAACACCGGCTGATCGACGACATGGTCGCCCAGGCGCTCAAATGGTCGGGCGGCTTCGTCTGGGCCTGCAAGAACTACGACGGCGACGTGCAGTCCGACACCGCCGCGCAGGGCTTCGGCTCGCTCGGGCTGATGACCTCGGTGCTGATGACGCCGGACGGCAGGACGATCGAGGCCGAGGCGGCGCACGGCACCGTGACCCGGCATTACCGCCAGCACCAGCAGGGGCTCGAGACCTCGACCAACCCGATCGCCTCGATCTTCGCCTGGACGCGCGGGCTGTTCTACCGCGGTACCTTCGACGACACGCCGGACGTGGTGCGCTTCGCCGAGACCCTCGAGGGGGTCTGCCGGAAGGCCGTGGAAGACGGGTTCATGACCAAGGACCTCGCGATCCTGATCGGCCCCGACCAGGCGTTCCAGACCACCAACCAGTTCCTCGACACGCTCGACGAACGGCTCAAGGCGGCGATGGCCTGACGCGTCCGGCCGCGACCCGACCGCCATGAAAGTCGCGGTGGTCGGCGGCGGGGCGGCGGGGCTCTACTTCGCGCTGCTGGCGAAGAAGGCCTGGCCCGGCTGGGAGATCGAGGTCCACGAGCGCAACCGGAGCGACGACACGTTCGGTTTCGGCGTCGTGTTCTCCGACGAGACGCTCGACAATTTCCGCGATTACGACCCTGAGAGCTACGACGCGATCCGCGACGTCTTCGTTTACTGGGACGAGATCGACTTCGTCTTCCACGGCGAGACGATCCGCAGCGGCGGGCACGGCTTCTGCGGCTGCTCGCGGCGCGCGCTGCTCGACGTGCTGCAACGCCGCTGCGCCGGATTCGGCGTAAACCTCTGTTTCGAGAGCGAGATCGGCGATCCGGTCTCGCTGCGCGGCTACGACCTGATCGTCGGCGCCGACGGCATCAACTCGACCGTCCGCGAGCGGTACCGCGACCGGTTCCGGCCGCGGATAGAGCATCGCCACAACCGTTTCCTATGGCTCGGCACGACACGGCCCCATGACGCCTTCACCTTCGACTTCACCGAGAACGAGCACGGGATCTGGGTGCTCGGCGCCTACAGCCACGGCAACGGTGAAAGCACCTGGATTGTCGAGGCCCCTCCCCCGACGTGGGAGAGCGCGAAGGAAGATGTCGCCCACCTCCCGGAACCGGACCTGCTCGCCTACATGGAGCGCCTGTGGGCCGACCGGCTCGACGGCCACCGGCTGATCGCCAACCGCAGCATCTGGCGTACCTTCCCGATGGTCCAGAACGAGCGCTGGTGGCACGAAAACGTGGTGCTATTGGGCGACGCGCTCCACTCCGCGCACTATTCGATCGGCTCCGGGACCAAGCTCGCGATGGAGGACGGGATCGCGCTCTACGAGGCGTTCCGCGGCGGCGGTCCCTTGCCCGAAGTGCTGGCGCGGTTCGAGGAGAGTCGCCGGCCGGAGGTCGAGCGCACCCAGCACGCGTCCGACACCAGTGTCGTCTGGACCGAGAACCCGGCGCGATACTGGAACATGGAGCCGATTCAGGCGGCTTTCTCGATGCTCTCGCGTTCCAAGCAGGTGACATACGACAATCTGAGGCTCCGGGACCCGGGCTTCGTCGACCGGGTCGACGCCTGGTTTCGCCGCAACGTCCGCGAGGCGGGGCTCCCGGTCGAGACCGACGCACCGCCGATGTTTACCCCGTTCCGGCTGCGCGGCATGACGGTTCTCAACCGCGTCGTCGTCTCGCCGATGGACATGTACTCCGCCGTCGACGGCACGATCGGCGACTTCCACTTCGTGCACATGGGAAGCCTCGGGCTCGGCGGCGCCGGGCTGGTCTTCACGGAAATGCTCTGCGTCAGCGCGGAAGGCCGCATCACGCCGGGCTGCGCCGGGCTCTATGACGAGGCGCACACCGCCGCGTGGCGGCGGATCGTCGATTTCATCCATGCCGAATCGGACGCCATGGTCGCCATCCAGCTCGGCCATAGCGGGCGCAAGGGATCGACCCGGATCGGCTGGGAGGGAATGGACCGTCCCCTGGAATCCGGCAACTGGCCGCTGATCGCGCCCTCGCCGATCCCCTACTACCCGTTCAACCAGGTGCCGCGCGAGATGACGCACGACGACATGGAACGGGTCGGAGAGGATTTCGCCGCTGCCGCCGAAAGGGCGCGCGAGACCGGCGCCGACATGCTCGAGCTCCACATGGCGCATGGCTACCTCCTGTCGAGCTTCATCACCCCGGTGAGCAACCGGCGAACCGACGAATACGGGGGCTCGCTCGAGAACCGGATGCGCTTTCCGCTAAGGGTGTTCGACGCGGTGCGGGCGGTGTGGCCGGAGGAAAAACCGATTTCGGTGCGCATATCGGCGACCGACTGGGTCGGCGCGGAAGGGATCGAGGGCGCCGACGCGGTCCGTATCGCGGCGATGCTGAAGGACCGGGGCTGCGACCTGATCGACGTCTCGGCGGGTCAGACCACCCCCGCCGCGCAACCGGTTTACGGCAGGATGTTCCAGACTTGGTTTTCCGAGCAGGTACGCAACGAGGCGCGGATTCCGACGATCGCGGTCGGCAACGTCACCACCGCCGACCAGGTCAACACGATCCTCGCCGCCGGGCGCGCGGACCTCGTGGCGCTGGCGCGCCCGCATCTCGCCAACCCCCACTTTACCCTCGACGCGGCGGCCCGCTACGGCGTCGAGGAGCAGCGCTGGCCGAACCCCTGGCTCACCGCGAAAGAACAAGCCTTCCGCCTCGCCGCCCGCGAACGCGCGGAGCTGGAGGCGCTGCGGACGGCGCACCGGCCGTCCAGCCATCGGCGCGGCGGCGAAGACGATCCTGAAAAGTGTAAGATCGAACCGCCCCGGCGAACGGACGCAATCAGGGAAGAGGACGCATGACCATCGGCACATACCAGACCGTCAAGGTCGAGAAGGACGACGGCATCGGCTGGCTCATCATGAACCGGCCGGAGAAGCGGAACGCGATGAACCCGCAGATGCATTTCGACATGGATGCGGTGCTGCCGGAGATCGAGGCGGATCCGGAGATCGCGGTGGTGATCCTCACCGGCGCGGGCGAGGCGTTCTGCGCGGGCCAGGATCTGCGCGAGTATTTCCGCGGCCTCGACGGCGACCCCGTGGGACGCAAGCGCGCCGGCGAGGCGAGCGAGCGCTGGCGCAACCGCCGGCTGATGAGCTTCAACAAGCCGACCGTAGCCATGGTCAACGGCTACTGCATCGGCGGCGGTTTCACCCAGATGCTGTGCTGCGACTTCGCGATCGCCGCCGACGAGGCGGTCTTCGGGCTGTCGGAGGTCAACTGGGGCATCCTGCCGGGCGGGCTGGTCTCGAAGAAGCTCACCGACACGCTCCTGTTCCGGCATGCGATGTATTACGCCTGCACCGGGCGCACGCTCGACGGCAAGCGCGCGGCGGAGATCGGGCTGGTCAACGAATCCTACCCGCGCGACCGGCTGAGGGACGAGACCGTGGCGCTCGCCCGCGAGCTGATGGGGAAGAACCAGGAGGTGCTGCGCGCCACCAAGCACGCGATCCGCGCCGTGCGGACGATGAACGACGACCAGGCGTTCGACTACCTCGCCGCCAAGGGCGCCGAGATCAAGCAGCGCGACCGCGAGAACGCCTACGCCAACGGCATCAAGCAGTTCCTCGACGACAAGAGCTACAAGCCGACCTTCGGCGCCTACGACCGCGACCGGGCGATCCGCGACAACGAGGCGGCGGAGTAGCTCGACGGGCTCTTGCCTATCCCGCGATCCCATCGATGAACTTCGCCAGGTCGATGTCGCGCTGGCTAAGGCCGCCGGCGTCGTGGGTGGACAGCGTAATCTCGACCCGGTTGTAGACGTTGAACCATTCCGGGTGGTGGTCCGCCTTCTCGGCGGCGAGCGCGATCCGGCCCATGAAGCCGAACGCTTCGTTGAAATCGGCGAAGGCGAAGGACTTCCGGATCGCGTCGCGCCCGTCGACCTCCTCCCATCCGTCGAGCGAGGCCAGCGCCGCCGCCCTTTCCGCGAGGTCCAATCTGTCTGCCATGCCGCCCTCCTGTCGCGAACCGGCAGGGTGCATCGGCTTGGCGTCGGGGGCAAGCCGCGCTATCACCGGGCCATGACCGTCCCCGTGATCCGTGCGCCGAGCCTCGACGACATCGCCGCCATCGCGCGCGAGGCGCTCGAGTCCCTGCCCGGGACCTTCCGCCGCCTCGCTGGGGACGTGGTGATCCAGGTCGCCGAGTTCCCCGACACCGAGACCGAGCGCGACATGGAGCTCGAATCCCCGTTCGAACTGATGGGCCTCTATAGCGGCGTCCCCATCGGCGAGCGCGGCGCGGCCGGGACGCGGCAGGAAGTCGACATGATCTTCCTCTACCGCCGGCCGATGCTCGACTATTGGTGCGAGACCGGTGAGGACCTGATCCACGTGATCCGCCACGTGCTGATCCACGAGATCGGCCACCATTTCGGCCTGTCGGACGAGGACATGGAGCGGATCGAGGAAGAAGCCGGTCCCTGAACCTTACCTTTCAGCGCGGGCGCCGCGCGCGATCCAGTAGCCGCTGACGCAGATCACCGCCGCGCCGATCCAGGTGAGCAAGTCGGGAACCTCGGCATAGAACGCGTACGCCATCGCCGAGACCATCGGGAGCTGGGCGTAGTAGGCCGGGGTCAGCGCCGCCGCCGGCGCGTGGACATAGGCGCGGGTCACGCAGTGGATCGACAGATAGCCGATGAGCAGGAAGAAACCGAGCAGCGGCAGGTCGGACAGGCCGGGCGTGGTCCAGTCGAGAATGGCCGGGCCGATGGAGAGCGGCAGCATCATCGCGAACATGTAGAACACGACTGCATTCTTGTCCTCGGTGGTCGACAGCGCGCGGGTCGCCGCGTTGGACGCGCCGTAGGCGAAGGCGGTGTAGACGATCCCGAGCATCGCCGGCACGACCACCTCGAACCCCGGACGCACGATCAGCAGCGCGCCGGCGAACCCGAAACAGATCGCGATCCAGCGGTCCAGCCCGACCCTCTCCCCGACGAAGATCTGCAGTAGGATCACCGTGAAGAAGGGCCCGGTGAACTGGATCGCGTTGGCATCCGCGAGCTCGACCGTGCGGAGGCCGTAGAAGAACGTCACCATGCCGGTATAGGTCGTCACCGCGCGGATCGCGTAGACCTTCCAGCGGCGGGTCTTGAGCGCGCCGCGCCCATTCCGGAGCAGCCACGGCACGAGCACCAGGATGCCGAAAACGCAGCGGATGAAGACCAGAGTGAAGACCGACATCGTCTGGGCGAGCTCGCGCACCGTGACATAGGTGAGCGCGAAGAACGCCGATGCGCCGATCATCCACAGCGTGCCTGCGATCAGGCCGGAATATTTGGAGCTTATATCGATTGCGCCACGGAGCCTTAGCCCGCGTCGATCAGCGCATGGACGCGGCGGCGCAGCTCGGGCAGGAGCTCGGCGTCGAACCAGGGGTTCTTCGCCTGCCAGCCCCGCGTGCGCCAGCTCGGATGCGGGATCGGGAAGAAGCGGGGCAGGTAGCCGCGCCACGCGGCGACGGTCTCGGTGAGCGTGCGGCGCTTCCGGTCGCCAAGATACCAGGCGTGGGCGTATTGCCCGATCAGCACGGTCAGCGCGATCCTCGGCAGCGCGGCCCTGACCCGGGGATGCCAGAGCGGCGCGCATTCGGGCCTCGGCGGCTTGTCCCCGCCGCGCGGCAGCACGCCGGGATAGCAGAACCCCATGGGCACGATGGCGACCCTGCTCTCGTCGTAGAAGGTCGCGGAATCGAGGTCGAGCCAGTCGCGCAGCCTCTCGCCGCTCGCATCCGTCCACGGCATGCCGCTCGCGTGCACCTTCGTGCCGGGCGCCTGGCCGATCAGCAACAGCCGCGCGGTCGCGGAGGCCCGAAGCACGGGGCGCGGCCCGAGCGGCAGTTCTTCTGCACAGACGCGGCAGCCCCGCACTTCGTCGAGCAGGGCGCAAAGATCTTCTGGCTCGGCACGCTCGGGGATCGCCATCCGGCCCGCAGTATGCGGACGCGACCGAAGCGCTGTCGAGGGACCGCCTTGACCGGACGCGGCGCGCTTACCAGTTCTGCTGCACCTCTGCGCGTCCCGCGGGAGCCCGCCATGTTCGGACTGGAGCGGCTGAAGGAAGACATCGACGCGATCGCGGAGCGCGATCCGGCCTCGCGGTCGCGGCTGGAAATCGTGTTCTGCTATCCGGGGCTGCACGCGGTGCTGTTCCACCGCCTCGCGCATACGGCGTGGCGGGCGCGGCTCCGCCTGATCGGGCGGATGATCTCCCATGTCGGGCGCGTGCTCACGGGTATCGAGATCCACCCCGCCGCAAAGCTCGGGCGGCGCGTCTTCATCGACCACGGGATGGGCTGCGTGATCGGCGAGACCGCGGAGGTCGGCGACGACGTGACCCTCTATCACGGGGTGACGCTGGGGGGCGTTTCGCTGGCCCAGGAGAAGCGCCACCCGACGCTGGAAAACGGGGTCATCGTCGGCTCGGGCGCCCAGGTGCTGGGCCCGGTCACGGTGGGCGAGAACGCGCGCATCGGCGCCAACGCGGTGGTGCTGAAGGACGTGCCGGCCGGCGTCACCATGGTCGGCATTCCGGCGAAGCAGGTGCTGCCCCGCCAGGTCGGCGAGCCCGCCACCGCGTTCCACGCCTACGGCACGCCGCAGGCCGACATTCCCGATCCGACCGCCAAGGCGCTCGATGCGTTGTCGGGCGAGATCGCGGCGCTGCGCACGCGGCTGGAGGTGCTGGAGAGCGGCGACGACGCCGTGGAGGCGCCTCCCGCGGAAGATCGGCCGGACGCGCCATCGGCGGACAGCCGGTCCAGCTGAAAATAAACAGAGAGTCGGGTATGACGAATTTCGATTTCCGGATCATCGACGATGACCGCCGCGCGGGCTTCGCGGGCACGGTGGGCAATACGCCCCTGATCCGGCTCAACAAGGCCTCCGAGATCACCGGCTGCGAAATCCTCGGCAAGGCGGAATTCCTCAACCCCGGCGGGTCGGTGAAGGACCGGGCGGCCTATTTCATGATCCGCGACGCCGAGGAACGCGGCGTGCTGAAGCCCGGCGGGGTGGTGGTCGAGGGCACCGCGGGGAACACCGGTATCGGGCTCGCCCTCGTCGGCAACGCGCGCGGCTATCGCACGGTGATCGTGATGCCGGAAACCCAGAGCCAGGAAAAGATCGACATGCTCAGGCTCTGCGGCGCGGAGGTCCGGCTGGTTCCGGCCAAGCCGTATCGCGATCCCGGCAACTATGTCCGGGTCTCGGAACGCGTCGCCGAGGAGCTGGCCGAGACCGAGCCCAACGGCGTGATCTGGGCCAACCAGTGGGACAATCCGGCCAACTATCGCGGCCACATCGAATCGACCGGGCCGGAGATCTGGCGCCAGACCGGCGGCAAGGTGGACGGCTTCATCTGCGCGATCGGCACCGGCGGCACGCTGGCGGGCGTCAGCCAGTCGCTCAAGTCGTACAACGAGGACGTCACGATCGGCCTCGCCGATCCCGAGGGCGCGGCGATGTACAGCTACTTCAAGACCGGCGAGCTGGCGTCCGAAGGAAGCTCGATCACCGAGGGGATCGGTCAGGGGAGGATCACCCAGAACGTCGCCGCGGCGAAGATCGACATACCCTTCCGCATCCCGGACTCCGAGGCGCTGCCGGTGATCTTCGACCTGCTCTCCGAGGAGGGGTTGTGCCTCGGCGGGTCGAGCGGAATCAACGTCGCCGGCGCGATCCGCCTCGCCCGCGAGCTCGGCCCGGGCAAGACCGTCGTCACCGTGCTCTGCGACGGCGGCCAACGCTACCAGTCGAAGCTCTTCAACCCCGACTTCCTGCGCTCGAAGGACCTCCCCGTCCCGTCCTGGCTCGCCTAGCCCCGTGCGCAACGCCTTGATCGGCGCGCCGGTCCCGCGCCGGGAGGATTTCCGGTTCCTTACCGGGACCGGAACCTATGTCGACGACCTTCGCCGTCCGGGGATGCTGCACGCCGCGATCCTGCGGAGCCCCATCGCACACGGGCGGATCCGGCGCATCGGGTTGGAAAGCGCGCTCCGGGTTCCCGGCGTCGCAGCGCTCCTGACCGCCCGCGATGTCGCGGAACGGCTGGGCCGGGTGCCGGTCACGCCCATCCGGCTCTGCCCGCTGCCGGAACTCGAACCGTTCGCCCAGCCGACGATCGCCGCCGAAATCGTGCGCTTCGTGGGCGAGCCGGTCGCCGTCGTGCTCGCGGAAAGCCGCGCCGTCGCGGAAGACGCGGCGGACGCGGTGGAACTCGACATAGAACCCGTCCGGGACGCGCCGCTCTTCGACGCCGCGCCGGACGGCGTCGCGATAACCTACCGCGCAACGAAGGGCGACGCGGACGCGGCGTTCGCGGCGGCGCCCTACACGCGGCGCGAAAGCCTTTTCGTTCAGCGCCACTCGGCGGTGCCGATGGAGCCGCGCGGGCTGCTGGCGGAATGGGACGGCGCGCGTCTCACCGTCTCCGGCGCGGCAAAGGCGTCCTTTGCGGTGCGCCGCGCGCTCGCCGGTCAGCTGGGGCTCGCCGAGGACACCATCGCGATGGTGGAGAACGACGTCGGCGGCGGGTTCGGACTGCGCGGGGAGGGCTTTCCCGAGGATTTCCTGATCCCCTTCGCCGCCTGGCATCTCGGCCGGTCGGTCAAGTGGATCGAGGATCGGCGCGAGCACCTGATCGCCGCGGCCCATGCCCGCGAGGCGCACTGCGACATCGAAATCGCGTGCGCTGACGACGGCACGATCCTCGGGCTGCGCGGCGCGGCGGTGGCCGATATCGGCGCCTATGTGCGGACCAACGGCACCATCGGCCCGCGCAATATCGCCCAGTTCCTGAGCGGCCCATACCGGATCGCGCATATCGACGCGACGGTGGCGCTGGCCCTGACGTCCAAGTCGCCCGTCGGCACCTATCGCGGTCCCGGGCGATTCGAGGCCGATTTCTTCCGCGAACGCCTGCTCGACCTCGCCGCCGCCGATCTCGGAATCGACCGCGCGGAACTCCGCCGGCGCAATCTGCCGCGCGCTGGAGAGATGCCGTACGCGCTCGCCCGAATCGCGCCTTTCCCGCGCGAGGACTCGCTCGACAGCGGCGATCACGTCGAGACGCTCGACCACTGCCTGGCGGCGTTCGGCTGGCGCGAAAGGACAGGCGTCTCGGGCACCGTCGTCGACGGGCGCCATCGAGGCATCGCCGTCGGCCCGTTCATCGAGGGCGGCGCGGCGGGGCCGCGCGAGAACGCGCGCCTCGCCCTCGAACCGGACGGGCGGGTGGCGGTCCATGTCGGCTCGTCCTCGATCGGCCAGGGGATCGAGACCGTATTCGCGCAAATCGCGGCGGACGCGCTCGAACGGCCGCTGGAAGCGATTTCAGCCGTTCATCACGGCTCGACCTCGGACGTCAGCGAGGGGTTCGGGTCCTACCACTCGCGCTCGACGGTGATGGCGGGCTCGGCGATCCTGCTCGCGGCCGAAAGCCTGCGAGGAAAAATGCGGGCCGAGGCAGGACGGCGCCTGAGATGCGATCCGGCGGAAATCCGTATCGTGGACGGCGACCGGCTTGTCGGCCCGGAAGGCGCATCGCTGCCGCTCGCCACGATCGCCGATGCCGGGATCGAGGTCGAGGAAGGGTTCGACAACCACCGCCACACCTATGCCTACGGCGCGCATGCCGCCGAGGTCGCGGTCGATCCGGAAACCGGCGCGGTCGAAATCCTCGACTATGTCGCGGTCGAGGACATGGGGCGCATCGTTAACCCGGTCACCGTCGCCGGACAGGCGGTGGGTGCGGTCGTGCAGGGTATCGGCGGAGCGCTGATGGAAGACATGCCCTACGACGCCTCGGGCCAGCCGCTCTCGGCGACGCTCGCCGACTACCTGCTGCCCGGCGCCTGCGAGGCGCCCCGGATCGCCGCCATCGCGACGGAGAACCGCCCCTCCCCGATCAACCGGCTCGGCGTGAAGGGGGCCGGCGAAGGCGGGATTATCCCGGTGGGCGGTCTGATCGCCAACGCGGTCGCGGACGCCCTCGGCGTCTCGCCTGTCGCGCTGCCGCTCTCCCCGCCCGAAATCCGGCGGCTGATGAAAGCCTGCCCAGGCCCTGATCCCGAGTAGCCCGAAGGGGCGTATCGAGGGACGCCGATTTGCCGGCGCGGCGCCTCTCGTCTATGACAGGCGCGGATCGCACGACACCGTACCGACATGCCCGAACTGCCCCCCGACATCGATCCCGAATCCGGGAGCCGGCTACCCCTGCCGCGCCGCGAGGACCTGCCGGACGCGGCGCGCGGCATCTTCGATCAGCTCGCCGGGCCGTCGAGCCGCTCTCTGGTGGGGCTCTACGGGCCGGGCGGGTTGCGGCTCCACAGCCCCGACCTCGCCGCGGTCACCCAGCCGGTCAACAGCTACCTCCGGTGGGGAACGAACCTCCCGGGGGCAGTACGCGAAATTGCGATCCTGACGACGGCGCGCGCCCATGACTGCCAGTTCGAGTGGGCGCAGCACGAGCCCGCCGCGCTCGCCGAAGGCGTGTCGCCCGAAACCGTCGAAATCATCCGGACGAACGCGCCGCTGAACGGGCTCGACGAAACCGAGGCGGCGACGATCGCGCTCGGCCGCGCCCTGTTCGAGGACCGCCGCGTGGACGCGGATACCTATGCGCGGGTGCTCGCGGCGTTCGGCACGCGCGATCTGGTGGACCTCGTCTCCCTGATGGGGATGTACGCCGCCACCGCCGTGCTGCTCGCGACCTTCGACATCCAGCTCCGGCCGGGCCAGCAAGCCCGGCTTCCCAACCGTGAAGGAATACAGGAATGAAGCTGCTCTATTTCGACGATTTCCGCCTCGGCGTGGTGGCCGGGGATTCCGTGGTCGACGTCACCGACCTCGTCTCCGACATCCCCCATATAGACCGAGGCGACCTGATCAACGGGCTGATCGAGCGGTTCGACGACTATCGGGACAAGCTCGAAGCGGCGGCCGCGAACGGCGGCGAGGTGCCGATCGCCGACGTGCGCATTCGCCCGCCGGTGCCGAAGCCCACCACCATCGACTGCATGGCGGTCAACTACATGGAGGACGGCACAAGGGACGCGCCCGCGCAGATCAACGCGTTCCACAAATCGCCCGGCGCGGTGATCGGTCATAACGACACGATGATCCTGCCCGATGTCCCGGCCGCCGTGTTCGAGGGCGAGGCCGAGCTCGCCGCCATTATCGGCAAGCCCGCCGACAATATCGGCGAGGCCGACGCGATGGACCACGTCTTCGGCTGGACCTGCTTCATCGACGGCTCTGCGCGCGCCCTGCCGCCGCCCGGCAACACCTTCTTCCAGGTCAAGTCGCGCAAGACCTTCGCGCCGATCGGGCCGTGGATCGTGACGAAGGACGAAATCGCCGACCCTCAGAACCTCCAGGTCAAACTGTGGAACAACGGCGATTTGATGCAGAACTTCAACACCGACGACATGGCGCACAAGATTCCGCGCTGCATCTCCTGGCTGTCCTCGATCCACCCGCTGGTGCCGGGCGATATCGTCGCCACCGGGACCAACCACCGCGGCCTCCACCCGTTCCAGGACGGCGACCGGGTGGAGCTGGAGATCGAGAGCGTCGGCCGGCTCGCCATCGACATAAGCGACGACCTCAAGCGCGGCTGGAACCGGGTGACGCGGCTGGAGCACGCGGAGAAGGGGCTGGAAGGCCCGCACACCACGCAGGTCTCGGGAAAGTACGCCTGATCGCTGCTTGCGGCCGGGCTTCTACGGTCCGGCCGCCCTACCCCTCCAGATGGGACGGCCATTCGGCCGGGGGCTCGGCGCCGACCACGTTGGCCATCATCGCGGTCTTGCAGAAATGACCGATGACGCCGACCAGGTCGGCGAGGCGGCGATAGCCGAGGGTCCCGCTGGCGGCCTCGAACCCGGCGCCGCCGAGCGTGCCGGTCTCCAGCAACTCCCGCGCCGCATCGTGGACGGCCGCGTCCTCACGGCTGGCGAAGTCGGGCTCCTCACGCGCGTTCACCGCATCGACGACGGCGCGGTCGAGCCCGGATTCCAGCGCCATCCGCGCCTGCGCCGCCCACGGGTAAGGGGCGTTCCAGCGCCGCGCGACGAGCAAGGCGACCAGGCGGAGCTGGGGCAGGGTCAGCGAGCAGCGGTTCTCGAAGTAATCGGTCGCGCTGTTGTTGGTCTCCCACATTCCAGGGGCGTAGGCATAGCCCACGGCCGGGCCCCTTCCGACGCGTCCGGTCTGCGCCACGGTATCGTCGTGGACCCGCTTCTGTTCCTCGTCCATCTCGTCCCGGGTGAGCGCGGGTATTCTGGTCATGGCGGCAATTCCCTTTGGTGGTCCGCGCGGCTTCAGACCGGCCGGCCGGAGGTATGCGAAGACGTGATCTTGAGCTTGTAGCCGTCGGTGAACGGGATGGTGAACGAGCTGTGGATCGATCCGGAGGTTATCTCCGACGGGTCAAGCCCCATATCCCGGTAGCGTGCATGCGTTGCCTCGACATCGTCGACCATCAGGTCGATGGGGGCCATCCGGCCGGGCTCGATCTCATGCTCCCCGGCGCGGACGATCAGGTGCGTCCCGCCGCGCAGCTCGAGCACCGCGAAATTGTCATGCCTGTTCACCGGCCGGAGGCCCAGCCGCTCCAGCAGGTCGCAGGCCGAACGCAGGTCGTTCACGTCCATCCTCACATGACCCACCGCGACCGGGGGCCTGGCATCGTCCGACTGCGTCATACCGCCCTCTCCCATCGCTTCGCCGGGGTTCGCCGGGGCATTTTGCAACGCCCGCCCCGCCGATACCATGATCCTGCCGGCGGAGGGAGGTTCGAGGAATGAAATTCGGCTATTTCACGCTGAGCGACAACCGCTATCCCGGCAATCCCCGGACCCCGGAAACCTTCATCATGGAGATCCGCGACCAGGCCGTGTTCGCCGAGTCGCTTGGCATGAGCTCAGCCTGGATCGGCGAGCATCACTTCAACCGGCGCGGCTGCGTACCCATGCCCTCGCTGGTGCTGGCGTCGATCGCCGCGGCGACGACCCGCATCCGGCTCGGCCCCGCCGTGGTGGTCCTGCCGATCCATCATCCGGTCCAGGTGGCCGAGGAATGGGCGACCCTCGACGTGCTCTCGGACGGGCGCGTCGATTTCGCGCTCGGCCGCGGCTACGACAGCCACGAATACGCGCCGTTCGGCGCCGATTTCCAGGCCTCCGCCGAGGTCTTCGCCGAAGGCGTGGAGCTCCTCTACCGCTGCTGGAACGACGACGGCCCGACGACTTTCGAAGGCAAACACTACGCGGTCCGCGACATCGAGGTCTGTCCGAAGCCGGTGCAGAAGCCGTTCGTGCCCTATATGGGCTCGTTTTCGCGCTACAGCATGGAGGTGGCGGCGCGCTATCGATGGAACCTGATGCTCGCCCCTTTCGCCGCCGCGCTGGTGTTCGGCGGGCTGGACGAGGCGGTCGCCGCCTACCGGGAGGTCTGCGACGCGGCGGAGACCGAGCCCGGGCGCGTCAAATGCAGCTATTTCATCCAGATCGCCGACACGCCGGCGGAAGAATCGGCCGCAAGAGAGCGACTGCTCGACTACTTCACCATGTCGGGGACCAGACACAAGGGAATCATGGGCGCGAAGCTGCCGCCGACGATGGAATACTATCGCCGCATCGGCAAGGCGCTGGCGGATCTCCGCACCGAGGATCTGGGGCCCAACTCGATCCTTCTGGGCACGCCGCAGGCGATCGCCGACCGGCTCGGCGAGGTCGCGGAGACGGGGATCGAAGAGGTGATCCTCTACTTCAACTACGGCCGTAAGCCGGATGCAATGGTCCGCGAGCAGATGGAGCGGTTCATGGCCGAGGTGGCGCCCGCCCTGGACAACGGCCCCCGGGCGTAGCGAGCCCCGCGGCCGCGCGGGACGGAGCGGGAAAACGCGCCTGCCGGTTTGGCCATTCCGCGGGCGGCAACCTATATAATCGTATAGTCGCCGGGCGCCCGATCCAGGGTGCCCGGCGCGAGCGTTCCGGTTGGAAATGAGTCCAGACAGCAGCCCCGCGCAAAGCATCGAACCCGACCGAAGCCGGCCGCCGAAGATCCGGCCCCGCGCCTATGCCCGCGCCTACGCCGGCATGGAGGAGGACGGCTCCGGGCCGGGCGACCGGGAGATCGTCTGGCGGATCGTCGGGATCGTCCTGCGGTTCCGCGTAGGCGTCGCGGTGGCTCTGCTGGCGATGGTGGCCGCGTCCGCCTTCCAGCTCGCCATCCCGGGCCTCGTCGGCGATGCGGTCGACGGCGCCCGGCGGCTGCTCCAGGACGGCGTCGCCACCCCGGAAGCCGCCCGTTCCGCGCTCTGGCACACGGCGTTCCTGCTGCTGGGGGTGTGGATCCTGCGTGGGCTGTTCACGCTCGCCCATAACTACAGCGGGGAAGCGGTGGGCCACCGGCTCGCGCACGATCTCAGGCTGACCTTCTACGAGAAGCTCCAGCGCCTCGGCTTCTCCTTCCACGACCGGATACACACGGGCGAGCTGATCACCCGCGGCATGCTCGACCTCGAAGGGGTCCGGATGCTGATCAACCACGGGCTGCTGCGCGCGGTCCAGATGGTCGTGCTGGTCGCCGCCGGCGCTTTCCTGCTTCTCTCGACCGACCTCGTCCTCGGGCTGCTGAGCCTCAGCTTCGTCCCCTATATCGCCTGGCGGTCGACGACGACGCGGCTCAAGCTGCGTTACCTGTGGAATCTGTTCCAGGACCGGATGGCGGTGCTGGGCCGGATCATGGACGAGAACCTAACCGGCATCCGGGTGGTCCGGGCGTTCGGCGCCGAGCGGTTCGAGCTGGAGAAATACAACCGTTCCGCGGCCGAGGCGCTCAAGCTCTCGTCGCGGCGCATCGACGTGCGCGTCGCCTCGACGACCGAGATGACCTTCGCCTACTTCGTCGCGATGGGGCTCGTGCTCTGGGTCGGCGGCGAGCGCGTGATCGCGGGGACCATGACGGTGGGAACGCTGACCGAGTTCCTGACCTTCATCACTATCCTGCAACTTCCGGTGCGCTCGCTCGGTCTGGTGGTCAATTCCTTCGCGCGGGGCTCGTCCTGCGGCGCGCGGCTGTTCGCGGTGATCGACCTCGAGCCGGCCATCCGGGATGCCGACGACGCGCGGGAGCTAGAAGTGGGTGACGGCACAGTCCGGTTCGAGAACGTGAGCTTCGCCTACCACGAGGACGGCCCGCTGGCACTCGATCGCGTCTCCTTCGAGGTGAGGCGCGGCCGGACCCTCGGGATCGTCGGTCCGCCGGGAAGCGGCAAGTCGACGGTGGCGCACCTGCTGCCGCGCTATTACGACGTCACGGGCGGGCGCATTACCGTCGACGGGCGGGACATCCGGAACGTCACCCTGGACAGCCTGCGCCGCGCGGTTCGGATCGTGCAGCAGGATCCGTTCCTGTTCACCGCCTCGATTGACAACAACATCGCCTACGGCGATCCGTGGTCGGAGGAACGTCCGATCCGTGACGCGGCGGGTCTCGCCCAGATCGACGGCTTCATCGGACAGCTGGCCGAGGGCTACGGGACCCTCGTGGGCGAGCGCGGCGTGTCGCTGTCGGGCGGCCAGAAACAGCGCGTCGCGATCGCGCGCACGGCGCTGCTGGACCCGGCGGTGCTGGTGTTCGACGATTCGACCGCGGCGATCGACGCCGCAACTGAGAGCCATATACGGGAGGCGCTGGCCAAACGCGCGGAGAGCACCGCCAGGATCGTCGTCTCCCACCGGCTCGCCGCGATCCGCGACGCAGACGAGATCCTTGTGCTGGAGGCCGGGCGGGCGATCGAGCGCGGAACGCACGAATCACTGATCGCGAAGGGCGGCCACTACGCGAAGATCTTCGCGATGCAGAGCCGGGAAGACATCGCCGGCGGGTTGCAGGGGGCGGCGGAATGAACGTCGGCGCCGAAACCGCCCGCCCGCCGCGCGCCGTCGTCGGCTCGCAGATCAGCCGCGACGAGGAGATATTCGGCGCGGCCTACGACCGCCGCGTCACGCGCCGTTTCGGTGCCTTCGTGCGGCCCTATCTACGCTGGCTATTCTTCGCCATGGGCGCCGTCATGGTCTTCACGGGCGCCCAACTCCTGATCCCGCTGGTCATCCGCCATGCGATCGACCACGCGATCCTCGCCGACGGCGGCGACATCGTGGAATTGCAGCTTACCGCCGCGGTCTTCGGCGTGGTGATCCTGGTCAGCTACGGCGCCAATTACCTGCAGGACCGGCTGGTCGGGCATATCGGCGAGCACGTGATCTTCGATCTTCGCCGCGCCATGTTCGCCCATCTCCAGGACGTATCGCTCTCCTTCATGGACAAGACGGAGGTCGGGCGGATGATGTCCCGGCTCCAGGGCGACGTGAACTCGCTGCAGGAGTTCCTCGAGAACTCGGTGACCGCCCTCGGCGATCTGCTGCTTCTGATCGGCATCGTCGTGATCATGCTGTCGCTTCATCTGGAGCTCGGCCTGCTGACTCTGGTGCTGGTCCCAACGCTCGCGCTGGTCCGGATGGTCTGGCTGCCGCGCGCGCGGGTCGCGTTCCGCCGAGCGCGCGAGACCAACTCCGTCGCCAACGGAGCGCTCGCCGAGGCGATCCATGCAGTCCGCACGGTGCAGGGAATGCGCCGCGAGGACGTGAACTTCGTGCTCTACGGCGACAAGGCGGCCGAGAACCTGAACGCTCATCTGAGCGCGGCGCGGTACGCCCAGGTAATGGTCCCCATCGTCGATACCCTGACCGGGGCGGCGCTCGCGATCGTCGTGGTGCTCGGAGGGTCGCTGGTGCTCGACGGCGCGCTGGAGATCGGGGTGATGGTCGCCTTCGTGTTCTACGTCCAGCGCTTCTTCGACCCGATCCGCTCGCTCACTATCCAGTACAGCATCATGCAGCGCGCGATGGCCTCGGGGCAGCGGATTTTCGAGGTGCTCGACGTCCCGCTCGCCATCGTCGACAAGCCGGGGGCGCTGTCTCCCAAGCGCATGAGGGGCGCGATCGCACTGGAGGACGTGACCTTCGGCTACAACCCCGGCCAACCGGTGCTGCACGGCGTGACCTTCAGCGTTTCGCCGGGCGAGACGGTGGCGCTGGTGGGGCCGACCGGCTCGGGCAAGACCAGCATCACCGCCCTCCTGCACCGGTTCTACGACGTCTGGGAAGGGCAGGTGTCGATCGATGGGCGCGACGTGCGGGAATACGCTCGCGCGGCGCTCGGCCGGCACATCGCGATGGTGCTGCAGGACCCCTATTTGTTCACCGGCACGGTGCTCGACAACATCCGCTTCTCGACCGAGCACGCGACGCGGGAGGACATCGAGCGCGCCGCACGAATCGTCGGCGCGCACGATTTCATCTCCCAGCTCGCGGACGGCTACGACACCGTGCTGGACCAGCAGGGGCGCAACCTGTCGCTCGGCCAGCGCCAGCTGTTGAGCTTCGCCCGCGCGCTGGTCGCCGACACGCCGATCCTGATCCTCGACGAGGCGACGGCGAATATCGACTCCTATACGGAGCGCCGGATCCAGGTCGCGCTCGAACGGCTGCTGGAGGGGCGCACCGGCATCGTCATCGCGCACCGGCTGGCCACCGTGCGCGGCGCCGACCGGATCCTCGTCCTCAACGAGGGCCGGATCGTCGAGAGCGGGACCCACGACTCGCTGATCGCGGCGCAGGGCCTCTACGCCCGGCTGCACGCGTTCAACTACGCCTCCTTCGACGACATCCCGGACGATCTCGCCGCGCAGGCTGCGGGCACACTGGCGCGCACCTGATCCGTGACCTCCTCCGACCGAACGCTGATCCGCCAGGGTTACGTCATCTACGCCGTCCTCTGCGCCGGGCTGGTGGCGAGCCAGTTCTTCCGGGTCTCGAACGCCGTCATCGCGCCGGAGTTGATGGCCGACCTCGCCATCGGCACCGAGACCATGGGGGTGGTCAACGGGACCTATTTCCTCGCCTTCGCCGCGATGCAGATCCCGGCCGGCATGTTGCTCGACCGTTACGGCGCGCGGCGAATGGTCCCCGGCCTGTTCGTCCTCGCCGTCGCCGGTTCGGTGCTCTACGCCGCGGCCCAGAGCGGCCCGGAGTTGATCGCCGGCCGCGCCCTGATCGGCATCGGCTGCGCGCTCGGGCTGATGGGGCCGATGGTGGTGATCGCCCGCTGGTTCGAGCCCGAGCGGTACGCGCGGCTGATCTCGCTTCTGTTCACCGTCGGCGGGCTGGGCTCCCTGATGGCCTCGACCCCGCTCGCTGCGGTCTCGGAAGCGATCGGCTGGCGCGGCGCCTTCTACCTCATGGCCGCGCTGACGGGCGTTATCGCCGTCCTGATTTACCTGATCGTCCGGGACGCGCCGCCCGGGTCGTCCCACGAGGAACCCCGGCAGGAAACGATCGGCGAGATGTGGCGCGGCCTGCGCGAGGTTCTGGCGCTCCGCGAAATGTGGTGGATCTGCGCCGTCCAGTTCGTGAGCTACGGGACGATGCTCACCATCGTCGGGCTGTGGGCCGGCCCCTATCTCAACGACGTCCACGGGCTCCGCGGGGTAGATCGCGGCAACGCGCTGCTGGGCCTCAATATCTTGCTGTTCGCCGCCGTGATGCTGTTCTCCCAGACGGAGCGCTGGCTCGATTCGCGCAAGAAGGCGGTCATGGGCGGCGGCTGCGCCGCGGTCGCCGTTCTTCTCGTCCTCGCGTTCTTCCCCGGTCCGGGCCTGTGGACCGCGCTGGCGCTCCTCGCCCTCTTCACCATGGCCAGCGCGTTCTTCATGCTGATCCATGCGCACGCAAGGGCGATCCTGCCCGACCGTCTGATCGGGCGCGGGCTCACCCTCCAGAACCTCTCGGTGATGCTGGGCGTGTTCGTCATCCAGGCATTGACGGGCTTGATCGTGGGCTCCTTCGGCCCGGAAGGGGTGGAGGCGCCGGAGATCGCCTATCGCGCGGCCTTCGGGTTCCTCGCTCTGAGCCTGGCGGCCGGACTCGCCTTCTACGCGAGGATCGCCGACGTCTCTCCGCACGGACAAAAGGGCGCATAAGCCCGTCTAGTGAAGACGGTATTACTCCCGACTTGTGCTTCCATCCCATGGAGGCTAGCGAAGGACGAAGAAGCGGAAGATGACTCCTGCATAAACTTCCTGATCGTCTGCGCTCAGACTATTGTGAGGATCATGAGTCTCAATTGAGAGGAGAAATTCGAGATGCCAACGAGGCAAGCGATCAAACAAGCAATACTTTCAGGCGTAAATTTAGCAAACGAGAATTACGAGCAATGGTCGAACGGCTGGTGGGTAACCGACTCCGGTGTCGAAGGCCTATTGGTTTCATCCATAGCGGAGCAACTCAGCTCCATACAGAACGAACGAGAGAGCCTCGTAATGGAATTGCCGTTTCAGTACATACGGGAATGGTCGGGCGCCCAAAGCCTCCGCGGCGCGCCGCCTAAAACCATCCGTGGACAAAATCGTGCGGACATCGCTCTTTTCAACAGGAGGCGTTTGCGCTGTCGGGGACGGGTTGATTTACAAGGCGTTCACGGAGGTGCGAGATTTTTGATACCCCGTGGTGGTCGTTGATATCCGGGGTTTCAGTTTCGCTGCGGCGGTCGTTTTGGCGATTTTCACCCCACGCCGCTGGTCGCGGCGTCTTGGCAGCGAGGTTTTCCTGCGGCGGCCTCGCGCGCCCTGATCGTGCGCATGAGATAGAAGGTGTCGCCATCGGGCCCTGGGGCCCTTGTTCCACCACCACCCCTGGTCGGGAGAACAGCGATGGCGACGGCGGCGAAGCTACCCTTTTCGTGGCGCGATGTCGAAGTCCTGCCGGACCTTGAACGGCTGCGCCTGGTTCTGGCGGTGCTTCCCGACGAGGAGATCGTGACGGCGCTTGAAGTGTGTCGCGGTCGGGGCCGTAACGACTACCCGGTGCGGGCGATGTGGCGGGCGCTGATCGCGGGGGTGGTGTTGCAACACGCCTCGATGCAGTCGCTGTTGCGGGAGCTGGGGCGCAACCCGGCGTTGCTGGAGATCTGCGGGTTCGACCCTCTGCCGTATCAGAGCGGGCCGGTGACGGTGCTTCACGACGGGCATGCGGTAACGCGCCCGGCGCGGGTTCGTTCGACGGCGCCGAGCCACTGGAACTTCTCGCGGTTTCTGGGGCGTGTTGTGCAGCTTGAGGACGAGCAGGGGCTGGTGTCCGCCATGATCGAGAGCCTGCGCGCCGCGCTGTTCGCCGCGTTGCCGGACTTCGGGCGTCATCTCGGCTACGACGGCAAGGCGATCGCGAGCCACTCGACGGGCCGGGTCGGCAAGGACGAGGACAAGACCTCGGACCCCGACGCCGACTGGGGCAAGCACGAGACGGGCGGGGTGGACGCCAGGACCGGCGCGGTGTGGAAGAAGGTGAAGTCGTGGTTCGGCTACGGGCTGCACCTGATCGCCGACACCGATTACGAGGTTCCGGTGGCCTTCGAGGTGACGCGCGCTTCGGCCTCGGAACCCAAGGTGCTGTCCGGGATGCTGGAGGAGCTGTTCGCAAGGGCGCCGGAGATCGCCGGGCGCTGCGCCGACTTCAGCGCCGACCGCGGTCTCGACGATGCCCGCCTGAAGGCGCGGCTGTGGGACCGGTGGACCGCCCGCCCGCTGATCGATACACGGCTGATGTGGCGGGTGGAGAAGCAGGAGCCGAGATACGATCCGGCGCAGCCGATCACGCGGCCGCTGTTCCCCGACCGCGCCGATGTCATCGTTCACGACGAGCGCGGCCGGGTGTCCTGCGTCTGTCCCGGGACCGGCGAGGTCCGCGCTATGGCGTTTCAGGGGTTCGAGGCTGATCGGGGCCGCTGCGGCACGCTCAAATACCGCTGCCCGGCAGCCGCCTTCGGCTTCGCCTGCGCCGGCAGCCGGGCCTGCCACCGGGCCGGCGGGGTCAAGCCCGGAGACTATGGCCGCATCCTGCGCATCGACCTCGACAGCCACGACCGGCGCATCTTCACCCCCACGCCCTGGGGCAGTCCGTCATGGCGGCGCGGCTACAACCGCCGCTCGGCCATGGAGCGGATCAACAGCCGCCTCGACAACAGCTTCAACTTCGAGACCCACTACATCCGAGGCCGCGCCAAGATGAAGACCCGCCTCGGCCTCGCCCTGGCGGTGATGATGGCGATGGCTCTCGCCCAGGCCCGCGCCGGCCGCCCCGAGCGCATGCGCTCCCTGGTCGGCGCCGTGCCGTATCTCGACACCGGCTGACCGCTCGTCTGCCTCCCGACAATCCTGCCCGATCCCGCCGCCCGACGGCAGAGGGGAAGCCACGCCCGCACGCCAGACAATCTTCCGGTAATCGTATTTGTCAGGCCCCGGAAGCCCGTATCCTGCCCGGTGGGGAAGCGGGCCGGACGATATTCAACCGCCAAAATCGAACCGGCGACAGCCAAAAATCACCACAGCGCACATTTCTCAACAGGTATGAGAGACCGGTCTGTGTTATCGAGGTTAAACGAGCGTGGAACCGTGAAAGATGCTTCAAAGATATGGCCCGAATTCGAGATCTGATAAATCGGTGCAGCAACCAGAATAACGGATCTCTGAGGCGAAGGTTCTTAGCAGTAATATTGGCCGAGAAACGTAAGTCGGATACGGCTGCGACACAAAGGGTACAGCAAAAGGCGGAGTCGATTCAAAATCTGATTGAAAACAAGTTCAAACGTGCCGGATTGACAGTGCGATACGAATTGGGATCGATGCGCGAATATCCAAAAAAATACCAGAACGTACGCGAAGAGACCGAATGGGCACATGCCGGTTTCTGCATAGAACTCTCGAGCCCAAATCCCCGCCGCGGCTGACCTGTCGTCAAACCGCCCCCGCGGTGATCGTCGTCACCTGGCGGCGCCGGTAATCGCCGGCGCGGACGGGCGGGTGGCGGGCTTTCTCGCCGGGACGCCTGCAGGTCTCGATGCATTCGATCGTCGCGTCGTAATTGGGATGGGCGAAAAAGGCGATCGACAACCGACCGGTGCCGCCGCCCGGCGGCGGGTTGGCGACGCGGTGCAGGTTCGACAGCCACCGGTCGTTGGTCCAGGTCATCATCAGGTCGCCGATATTGACGATGAAGCTGTCGGCGGGCGGGACCACGTCGATCCATTCCCCGTCCCGGCCGCGCACCTGGAGCCCGCCCGGGCTGTCGTCGGCGAGCAAAATCGTGTGGCTGCCGAAATCGGTATGCGCACCGCAGCGGAGCTGCCCCTCTTCCGGCGGTTCGGACTGCGCCGGGTAATGCAGCAGCCGGACGGTGCTCGCATGGCGGTCGAACTTGTCGAGGAAAAACTCTCTCGGCAGCCCCAGCGCGTCCGCGAAGATTCCGAGCAGCCGGACGTTGAGCGCCTCGACCGCGCGGTAATAGGCCTTGAACGCGGCAACCGTATCGTCGTCGCCCGGCGGCCAGATATTGTCCTGATAGGCGAACCCGGCCTCGGGGGCGGCGTAGTAGGGATCGTCGGCGAGGTCGAACGGCCCGAAGATGAAGCCCTCGCGGAGGTCGGCGGGCGCCCTGCCGGTCCGGGTCGAGCCGTTGAACTCCGACCGGAAGGGCGTATGGCCCCGGTTTAGCGTGCCGGCGGCGTCGGCGAACGCGGCCTTTTCTTCCTCGGGCCGCGAGAACAGCGCCCGGGCGGCGGTGCGCGTGGCTTCGATGGTTGCAGGCGGCACACCGTGACCCGCGACGACGAGAAAGCCGATCTCCTCGACCGCGCGCGCGACTTTCCGGGCGACTTCCTCACGGCCGCGGGAAATGTCGATGACGGGGACGGCGCTCACGGGGTCACGCCCCGGCCGCCGCGGGGCGGCGCAACGGCCGGTCGTCGATCGGGATGTGAAGCGCGGTCGCGGCAAGCCCCAGCGCCACCCCACCCCAGAAGATCGCGTCGTAATTGCCCATGGTGTCGTAGACGATACCGCCGAGCCAGATTCCGAGGAAGCTCCCGATCTGGTGGCTGAAGAAGGTGATCCCGACCAGCGTGCCGATGAAGCGGGTGCCGAAGATCTGCGCGACGACACCGGTGGTCAGCGGCACCGTCGCGAGCCAGAGGAGTCCCATCAGGCAGGCGAAGACGATCACGCTGGCGGCCGAGATCGGCAGCATGATGAACACCGCCATGATCGCCGCGCGGATTCCGTAGATCGCCGACAGCAGGTATTTCATCGACCGCGTGGCGCCAAGCTTGGCCCAGAAGATGCAGCCGACGATGTTGAACCCGCCGATCAGCGCAAGCGCCGTCGCGCCGAGCCAGGCGGGCTGCTCGAGGTCGGTCAGGTAGGCGGGCAGATGCGCGCCGATGAACATCGTCTGAAACCCGCAGACGAAGTAACCGGCGTTGAGCAGATGGTAGCCGCCATGACCGCCCGCCTCGCGCAACGCGGCGCCGATCCGCTGCGTAGACTGCTCGCCCGCGGGCTCGCGGTTGCCACCGGCGAGAATGGCGGACAGCGGCACGATCAACGCCGCCATGCCGGCGATGATGATCAGCCCCGCCGACCAGCCGTTCTGGGTCAGCAGCCACTGTCCGAGCGGCACCAGGATAAGCTGGCCGGAGGAGCCGCCGGCGCTCGCGATGCCGAGATAGATGCTGCGCTTGGCGGGCGGCGCGATCCGGCTGATGGTGGCCAGCACGATGGAGAAGCTGGTCATGCTCATGCCGAAGCCGGTCATGAACCCGACTCCGATGGTGGCATCGATCGGCGCGGACGCCTCCGCCATCAGCCAGAGCCCGCCAGCGTAGACCGCGCCCCCCGCGCCCACCACCTTGCCCGGCCCGAACCGGTCGGCGAGCCAACCCATGAACGGAGTCGAGACGCCCCAGACCAAGCTTTGCAGCGCGACCGCGAAGGCGAACACCTCCCGGTCCCAGCCGAGCCCGGTGCTGATCGGCGCCATGTAGAGGCCGAGATTCTGCCGCAGCCCGAAGGAGAGCAGCAGGATCAGGGTACCGCCGAGGAGAACGACGAACGGCGTGCGCCAGCCGCGTGGAGTCATCGATCTTCGCGTCCGCCGGTTTCGATGTGGCGCGAGAGGTCCATGGAATCGTGCAGTAATCGGAGTACCTCGACGATGGGAGGATCGACCACCGGGGCGCCAGCCCGATACACGACCAGATGCCGGCCCGTCCGGCCCCGCCGCGCGATGTGCAGCGTCATCAGTCCTTGGAAGATTTCATCGCGCCGCCGCGATCCCGGCACGTCCGGCCCTTCTTCCAGCGTTTGAATCGCCTGCATCAGAGTGCCGGCATAGCGTCGTGCCTGTGCTTCTCCGAACCGTTCGGAAGTCCAAAGGAGAATGTTCTGGATATCGTCCCGGGCCACGGCGGTCAGACGGACTCGCCATCGACGGACTCCGGACGTCACTTCGAGTCTTCGGTGGTGGCGCCGCCGAGCGCTTCGTCCACGATGGCAGACAGCCCTTGACGCAGCGCCTCCGTGGTATCGAAAGTCTGATACCGGCCTGCGGCGATGTCCGAGATGCCGGCATCCACGGCATCGCGCATGGCCTTGAGGCGGATTTCTTCCTCTGCCTCCTGCCGCTCGACCAGCCGGAGACCCTCCCGCATCACTTCGCTGGCATTCTGGTAACGCCCGGACCCCACAAGCCTCGCGATCAGGGAAGCCTGATGATCGGAAAGCACGACGTTACGCGTGGGCATGACCGGTTCCCTCCAGACGAATTGTTAATGGCATTATATGCCATTACTCCCGTTCGACAACGGCAGTGGGGCCGGTTTTCGGGGGCCAGATTGCGGTCGGAAGCGCAATGGCGGATAGTCGACGCGAGGACTTCCATGACCCAACCTGCAAACGGGACGATTAGGCATCCGGCGCCAGCGGAGGCGTCGTGACGGCCGGGCTCCGCCTGGAGCGCGGCGGCGGTCCCGCGTTGGTCAAGATCGGGGCGATCAACGCCGCGCTTGCGCCGTTCGGGACCCGGGTCTGGCCGCTCGATCTCGGCGGGGTTGCGCCCGATATCCGAACCTTGCTGGTCCGGTCGACGCTCGATGCCGCGCAGGCGGACGAAATCAAGACGGCGTTGCTGCTCTCCCGTGAGGCTCTATTGAGAAATGTGCGCTGTGGTGATTTTTGGCTGTCGCCGGTTCGATTTTGGCGGTTGAATATCGTCCGGCCCGCTTCCCCACCGGGCAGGATACGGGCTTCCGGGGCCTGACAAATACGATTACCGGAAGATTGTCTGGCGTGCGGGCGTGGCTTCCCCTCTGCCGTCGGGCGGCGGGATCGGGCAGGATTGTCGGGAGGCAGACGAGCGGTCAGCCGGTGTCGAGATACGGCACGGCGCCGACCAGGGAGCGCATGCGCTCGGGGCGGCCGGCGCGGGCCTGGGCGAGAGCCATCGCCATCATCACCGCCAGGGCGAGGCCGAGGCGGGTCTTCATCTTGGCGCGGCCTCGGATGTAGTGGGTCTCGAAGTTGAAGCTGTTGTCGAGGCGGCTGTTGATCCGCTCCATGGCCGAGCGGCGGTTGTAGCCGCGCCGCCATGACGGACTGCCCCAGGGCGTGGGGGTGAAGATGCGCCGGTCGTGGCTGTCGAGGTCGATGCGCAGGATGCGGCCATAGTCTCCGGGCTTGACCCCGCCGGCCCGGTGGCAGGCCCGGCTGCCGGCGCAGGCGAAGCCGAAGGCGGCTGCCGGGCAGCGGTATTTGAGCGTGCCGCAGCGGCCCCGATCAGCCTCGAACCCCTGAAACGCCATAGCGCGGACCTCGCCGGTCCCGGGACAGACGCAGGACACCCGGCCGCGCTCGTCGTGAACGATGACATCGGCGCGGTCGGGGAACAGCGGCCGCGTGATCGGCTGCGCCGGATCGTATCTCGGCTCCTGCTTCTCCACCCGCCACATCAGCCGTGTATCGATCAGCGGGCGGGCGGTCCACCGGTCCCACAGCCGCGCCTTCAGGCGGGCATCGTCGAGACCGCGGTCGGCGCTGAAGTCGGCGCAGCGCCCGGCGATCTCCGGCGCCCTTGCGAACAGCTCCTCCAGCATCCCGGACAGCACCTTGGGTTCCGAGGCCGAAGCGCGCGTCACCTCGAAGGCCACCGGAACCTCGTAATCGGTGTCGGCGATCAGGTGCAGCCCGTAGCCGAACCACGACTTCACCTTCTTCCACACCGCGCCGGTCCTGGCGTCCACCCCGCCCGTCTCGTGCTTGCCCCAGTCGGCGTCGGGGTCCGAGGTCTTGTCCTCGTCCTTGCCGACCCGGCCCGTCGAGTGGCTCGCGATCGCCTTGCCGTCGTAGCCGAGATGACGCCCGAAGTCCGGCAACGCGGCGAACAGCGCGGCGCGCAGGCTCTCGATCATGGCGGACACCAGCCCCTGCTCGTCCTCAAGCTGCACAACACGCCCCAGAAACCGCGAGAAGTTCCAGTGGCTCGGCGCCGTCGAACGAACCCGCGCCGGGCGCGTTACCGCATGCCCGTCGTGAAGCACCGTCACCGGCCCGCTCTGATACGGCAGAGGGTCGAACCCGCAGATCTCCAGCAACGCCGGGTTGCGCCCCAGCTCCCGCAACAGCGACTGCATCGAGGCGTGTTGCAACACCACCCCCGCGATCAGCGCCCGCCACATCGCCCGCACCGGGTAGTCGTTACGGCCCCGACCGCGACACACTTCAAGCGCCGTCACGATCTCCTCGTCGGGAAGCACCGCCAGAACCAGGCGCAGCCGTTCAAGGTCCGGCAGGACTTCGACATCGCGCCACGAAAAGGGTAGCTTCGCCGCCGTCGCCATCGCTGTTCTCCCGACCAGGGGTGGTGGTGGAACAAGGGCCCCAGGGCCCGATGGCGACACCTTCTATCTCATGCGCACGATCAGGGCGCGCGAGGCCGCCGCAGGAAAACCTCGCTGCCAAGACGCCGCGACCAGCGGCGTGGGGTGAAAATCGCCAAAACGACCGCCGCAGCGAAACTGAAACCCCGGATATCAACGACCACCACGGGGTATCAAAAATCTCGCACCTCCGTGAACGCCTTGTAAATCAACCCGTCCCCGACAGCGCAAACGCCTCTCTATTGGAGAAGCTGGCCGAGGCCGGCCGGTCTCCGCATGTTCCGGGCGGCGGGGCGCTGGAAACCGAGGTCGCCAACCACGGCTATTCCTACCCCCAGCTCTTCGTGGTGGAAGAGGGCGCCGACTACACCCGTTTCGACCGGTTCCACGTCAATGTCGCCGAGGACGGCACCGCGGTGGACGAGGTGATGCAGATCCTCTCAGGCGGCGGCGTGCGCATTCTCCAGCGGTTGCCGGGCAAAGAACCGGTGACGCTGACGCTGGATTGCCCTTCGGCCGGCATGGGCTGGACCGTCACCTACGACGGCGGGGTCTCCCATATCGGCAGCATGTCGGCGGCCGCACCGGGGACCAAGGCGCTGATGCAGGTGTTCGGCCCCGCGCGCTGGACCATGCGCTACGACGACGGCTGAGCGGCCGGCCCCGCTCCAGGCGGGTCGCGGTCACGATTTCCTATCCGGGGTGCAAGAAATCGGTATTGGCGGCCGCCCCGCGCCCGTCCCATCTCGATTCGTGAACGCTCATGACGGAGAGGAGCGAGCCGATGCGGAACAAGCCAAGCCGCCTGAGGACACGATGCAGGAACTGAACGCCGAGAGGGCGGAGACCGTCGCCGGCCGGCCGTCTCCGGAAAAGGTCTTTCTGTTCGAGTCGGCCCTCTGGGGGCCTCCAGAGAACCCCGACGCGATCTTCTTCGAGATGCGGCCCGCTTTCTGCACCGGCGGCTTTCCCCTGCCGCGCTACCGCCACAACCACGCGCTGATCGTCGACGCCGGCAAGGCGCTCCCCCCGTGCGGGGGGTACATGGAGGATAGCGGTCGAAACACGCACATCGACGGGTGCTCGGGCTCGCTGCTGGTCATGTCGGGCCGCAAGGGCGATCCGTGCGTCAACCACCTGCATATCGTCCCCGGCACGGTGCAGACCGAGCACCATCATCCGAGCGACCGGATCGGCATGGTGGTCAGAGGCCGCGGCCTTGCCCACCACGAGGCGGGCCCGCCGATGATCCTCTACCCCGGCAGGGCCTGGAAGCTGTTCGCCGGCGAACGCCACCGTTTCGAGACCCGCGAGGACTCGCTCGACGTGCTGGTCTTCCACCCGGACGGCGAATGGGGTCCGACGGACGATGCGCATCAGATGCTGGATGCGACTATTATATGAACCGCGCGCGGGGCGCCTCACCAGGGGAGACCGATCCTTTGAGCCGACCGGCTGGCCGGGACATCGCGATCGTCCACAGTTCGGATGTCCACGTGGACGACGGCTACACGGCGCGCGTCCATGGCGGTGACGGCGCGCGCGGACTCAAATGCGTGCTCGATACCGCCGCCACGTTGTCCGCCGACATCGTGCTGCTGGCGGGCGACGTGTTCGAGCACAACCGCCTGCCCGACCCTCTTCTGGAACGTTCCGCCCGGCTGCTTGCGGATTGCGGCATCCCGGTCGTTATGCTGCCCGGCAACCACGACCCGCTGACCGCCGATTCGGTCTATCGCCGATGCGGCATGGGCGAGGCCGACAACGTCCACGTGCTCGGCCTTACCCACGACCGGGCGGTGCGGTTCCCCGAGCTCGAGCTCGAGGTCTGGGGCGTCGCCCACCGCGACTACGGCAACATGGCGCCGCTCGGAGCCGCGCGGCCGCGCACGACGCGCTGGCAGATCGCAATGGCGCACGGCCACTACGAAGGTGCCGAGGAGACGGGCGCGGCGCACCGCCCGTCCTGGCTCATCTCGGATGCGGAGATCGCGGCAACGGGCGCGGATTACGTCGCGCTCGGCCACTGGAACCACCCGGTCCGGGTCGGCAACGGGACCGTACCCGCCTGGTATTCCGGCTCGCCCGACCTCGCGAAGACGGTCAACCGGGTGGACTTCGCCGCCGACGGCACCGTCAGGGTGAGCCGGGAAGAGATCGCCTGGGATTAGCCGCCCCTCAACCCTCCGGCGGGAAAAGGCACTCCACCCTGTAGTTCGGGCCGGACCGTCCGAGCGTGCTGGAAAACAGGGCGAAGCTCGCCACCGTGAAAGGAACCGCGCGGAACAGGGTGTTGGCGGCGAGCCAGTCGCGCACCTCGCCGGGCCGGCCCTGGTTGAGCCGCGCCACGGTCACGTGAGGCCGGAACTTCCGCCCCTCGGGCGGCTGTCCGGCGCGCACCGCCGCCGCCTCGACCCGCTCGCGGAGCGCGGCGAGTGCCGGGCTGGGCTCGACGCCGAGCCAGACCGCGCTCACCCGCCCCCGGCGCTCGAAATGCCCGGCGCCGGAGAGCGTTACCGGAAAGGGCTCGAAGCGGATGGAGGCCGCCTCCCCGGCGAGGTCCTCCATCCCGGGTTCTTCCACCTCGCCGACGAAGCGGAGCGTGATATGGAGGTTCTCGGGCGCAACCCAGCGCGCCCGGTCGATCCCGGCCGCGAGCGCCGCGATTCGCATCCGGAGCTCGCCCGGCAGCTCCAGGCCGAAGAAAAGGCGGATCATCGGGGCGCGGTCTAGAGGATCAGCGTGAGCACGCCGGTATAGCCGTAAAGCCGGTTGTTCGAGATCTCGCCGTTCGCGTAGAAGCCGACGACGGGAACCTCCTCGCCCACCGCCTCGGCGACGGCGGTCATCTCCTGGTCGTCGCGGGAGAACATGTTGGGGCCGCGGGCCACGCAGGAGTAGTAGAGCCCCGCGCTCGCCGCCTCGCCGGCCCGGCCGGTTACGTCGCCCAGCATCCGTTCGAGGTCGACGAAGGCGCTCGGCCCGTCGCGGCGGACGAAGAGGATCTTGTCACCCGCATTCAGGCGCTCGCCGATGGAGAGCCAGCCGTTGTTGGGGTCGATGCCCATCACGTTGCGCACCAGGTAGTCGGCCGTGTCGCTGCCGGCGATGGGAAGCGCGGCGTGGATGTATCCCCCGACGCGCTCCAGATTGCGCGCGAGCACCTCGCCGATGTCCTCCTTGAACACGTCGAGCGCCGGCCGGCCGTTGAGCTCGTAGAGCACGTTGTCCTGCGCCCTGGTCACGTCGTGCACCTCGCCGATCGGGGTGCAGCCCTGGCTCAGCCCGGTCGCGACGCCCACGTCTTCCGCCAGCAGCACGCCGGAGAGCCCGCCCTCGACGATCTCGCCTGCGACCTGGCTGAACGCGCCCCTCGACGCGGTGAGCCCGCCGACCAGGAAGCACTCGGTATCGTCGCAGAGCGAATCGATGATCGCCGGCAGGTATTGGTTGCGCGGATCGCCGTGGACGACTCCGAGCACCGGACGCCGGCGTTCGGCCCAGGCGCGAATCTCCTCGGGCAGGGACTCGCCCGGCCGCGCGATGGGCGGCAGGATCCGGTAGCTGTCCTCCGGGACCTCGCCCACCAGCACGGCCATCGCGGCGGTGTTGAAATACTCCTTGCCGCCGACGCAGACACCGAAGCCGATCGTGCCCACCCAGTCCGCGATCCCGGTCGCGTCCTTCAGCTTTTCGACGATCCTGTCGAACGAATCGGCGAGCAAGTCGGTCGCATAGACGAAGCCAAGCGTCGAGTCCCCGGTCGGGCCGAGCTGCTCGATACAGCGTGCGGCAATGCTCTCCCAGTCGCCGCCGCCGGCGTGGCCGGCGCGGAAGCCCTGCTTCTGGATCGTCATGGAGCCCTCTCGATCACGGCAACACCCTCATAACATAGGGCAGGATGCGCTCGACGATAACGGCGACGCCCTTCTCGTTGGGATGAATCCCGTCCGGCTGGTTGAGATGCGGTTCGATCGCGACGCCTTCGAGAAAGAAGGGGTAGAGGGAAACGCCGTGACGTTCCGCGAGCCGGGGATAGATGCCGTCGAATGCCTCGCCGTACTCGCGCCCAAGATTGGGCGGGGCGTACATCCCGGCCAGCAGCACCGGGATTCTCTGTCGCTTCAACTCGGTCAGGATGGCGTCGAGATTGTCATAGGTCGACGCCGGATCGATGCCGCGCAGCCCATCGTTCGCGCCGAGCTCGACGATCGCGGCGTCCGGGCGGTCGGCGAGCGACCATGCGAGTCGGGCACGCCCGCCGGCCGAGGTGTCGCCGGCGACCCCGGACGCGATCACCCGGACGTCCTTGCGCCCGGCGGCATGGAGTGCCCGTTCGAGCTGGGCCGGGAAGGCGTCCGGGACCGCGAGTCCCCAGCCGGAGGTGAGGCTGTCGCCGAACGCGAGCAGCCTAGTCTCCTTCGCGGCCGCCGACGCACCCATCGAAAAAGCGAGCGAAAGGAGGAGAAGAACCCGCGGCATGAGCTTGATTCCCCGCGATAAACCGCCATATCGAGCCCTGTAACCCGAACCATCGGCGCACATGCCCCGCGAAGCCGCCTCCCTGCCCGACTCCGCCGCCATCCCGCTCGTCCGGCTCGATGGCATCGAGCTCAGCCTCGAAAGCGCGGCGGGCAGGGTGGACATCCTTCGCGGCATCGATCTCTCCGTCGGGCGTGGCGAAACGATCAGCGTGGTGGGCCCGTCCGGGTCGGGAAAAACCAGCCTGATGATGGTGATCGCCGGCCTCGAACGCCAGACCCGGGGCCGGGTGGAAATCGACGGGCGCGGTCTCCTGGCGCTGGATGAGGACGCGCTCGCCCGCCTCCGCCTGGACTATATCGGGATCGTCTTTCAGAACTTCCACCTCGTGCCGACGATGACCGCGCTTGAGAACATCGCCATCCCGCGTGAGCTCGCCGGCAGCGCCGCCGCCTTCGACGAAGCCGCCGAGGCGCTCGAACGCGTCGGTCTCGGCCACCGGCTCGGCCACTACCCCGGTCAGCTTTCTGGCGGCGAACAGCAGCGCGTGGCGCTGGCCCGCGCCTTCGTCTCGAAGCCGGCGCTGCTGCTGGCCGACGAGCCGACCGGCAATCTCGATGGCGATACCGGCAATCAGGTGATCGACCTCCTGTTCTCGCTCGTCGCGGAAGCGGGGACGACGCTGCTCCTGGTCACCCACAACCCGGCACTGGCCGGCCGCTGCACACGCCGGCTGACGCTCTCGGACGGGCGGATCGCCGCCGACCGGATGACAGCGGACGCCGCTTCGTGAACGGCGCCGGCGTAGCGTTCCGCTTCGCGCTCCGCGAGCTTCGCGGCGGGTTGCGGGGCTTCCGGATCTTCGTCGCCTGCCTCGCGGTCGGCGTCGCGGCGGTCGCGGCGGTGGGCTCCACCACGTCGGCTATCCGCGACGGGATCGAGGCCGACGGACGCAAGACCCTGGGCGGGGATATCTCGATCCGCAGCCTGCACCGGGACATCGGCCCCGAGCGGAAGGCATGGCTCGGAGCCTCGGGAACCGTTTCACGGATGCTGCGCATGCGGGCGATGGCGCGGACCGCTGACCGGGGCGCCCGGTCCCTGATCGAGCTCAAGGCGGTCGACGGCGTCTATCCGCATTACGGCGCGCTCGCGCTCGCTCCTGAGCAACCCGTCGACGACGCGCTCTCCCGGGACGCCGGCGGGGTATGGGGCGCGGCGGTGGAGGAACGCCTGCTGCGCAAGCTGGGCGTGGACCGGGGCGCGCGGATCCGCATCGGCGACGCCGATTTCGAGATCCGCGGCACCATCGCGCACGAGCCCGACCGGCTGGGCGACGGCGGGCTGATCGGGCTCGGCCCCAAGGTGATCGTCTCCGCCGACAGCATCGCCGCGACCGGGCTGGTCCGGCCGGGCAGCCTGGTGCGCTATTTCTACAAGATCCGGCTCGAACCGGGCGTGCACCTCGACAGTTGGCGCGATCGGCTCGACGGACGTTTCCCGGAAGCCGCCTGGCGGGTGCGCGACCGCACCAACGCCTCGCCCGCCGCGCAGCGCTTCATCGACGGCACGCAGGTGTTCCTCACGCTGATCGGCCTGACCGCGCTTCTGGTCGGTGGGGTGGGCGTGGGCAACGCCGTCGGCAACTACCTCGCCGGGCGAATGGAGACCATCGCGACCCTCAAATGCGTCGGGGCCTCGGGCGGCACGATTTTCGGCGTCTACCTGATCCAGATCCTCGCAATGGCGGCGGTCGGGATCGTCATCGGGCTGGTCCTCGGCGCCGCCGCCCCGCCGCTCGCAGGCGAGCTGGTCAACGCCGCGCTCGGGGTGGAGGCGCGTTTCGGCGTCTACCCGGATGTGCTGGGTCTCGCCGCCGCGTTCGGCCTCCTGGTCGCGCTCCTGTTCTCGATCTGGCCGGTCGCGCGCGCCTGCGAGGTGCCGGGATCGGCGCTGTTCCGCGCGGCCATCGTTGATATCCGCGTCTGGCCGCGACCGGCCGCGGTCGCCGCCACCGCCGCCGTCGCCGCGCTACTGGCTGTGCTGGTCGTCGCGACCGCCGACAATCTCGGCATGGCGCTCTGGTTCGTCGGCGGCAGCGCGGCGGCCTTCGCGCTGTTCCGGGCCGCAGGCTACGGGCTGGAGCGCGGCGCCGCGCGGTTCCGCCGGGTGCGCGGCGCGTCGCTCCGCCTCGCGCTCGCCAACCTGCACCGGCCGGGCGCCCCGTCGGCCAAGGTGGTGCTGTCGCTCGGTCTCGGCCTCGCCGTCCTCGTGGCCACGGTCTCGATCGAGGGCAATCTGCGCCACCAGGTGGCGAACAGCCTGCCGGCCGACGCGCCCGACTTCTACTTCGTCGACCTGCAGCCGGACCAGGTGGCGGCGTTCGAGCGTGTCGTGGAAACGGTTCCCGGCGCGAACGGCCTCCGCCGGGTGCCAATGCTGCGCGGGCGGATCCTGCGCATCGACGGAAAGCCCGCCTCGGAGGCCGCGATCGATCCCTCCGCGCGCTGGCTCCTGCGGGGCGACCGGGGCATTACCTGGTCCGCCGCCCCGTCCGCCGACACGGCGCTGATCGAAGGGCGCTGGTGGCCCGCCGACTATGCGGGCCCGCCGCTGATTTCGCTTTCCCACGACGCGGCGACGGGGCTCGGGCTGGGCATCGGCGATACGCTCACCGTCGACGTGCTGGGCCGCGCGATCACCGGGAAGATCGCCAATATCCGCGAGGTACGCTGGCGCTCGCTCAGGATCAATTTCGTCATGGTGTTCTCACCCGGCGTGCTGGAAGGCGCGCCGCAGACCCATCTCGCCACGCTGAAGGTGCCGGACAAGGCGCTCGCCGGGATCGAGGCCGCGGTCACCGACCGTTTCCCGAACGTGACGGCGATCCGCGTGGGCGAGGTGCTCGACCTGGTGCGCGAGGTCCTCGACCGGATCGCCGCCACGGTGCGGGTCGCCGCGGGCGTGACGCTGCTCGCCGGAATCCTGGTGCTGGCCGGCGCGGCGGCGGCGGGACACAGGCGCAGGGTCTACGACTCGGTGGTGCTGAAGGTGCTGGGCGCCACGCGGCGGCGCGTGCTCGTGGCCTACGCCATCGAATACGGCCTTCTCGGCGCCGCGACGGCGGTAGTCGCCGGGCTGGTCGGCACCGTCGCCGCCTGGGCCGCGGTGACCCAGATGATGGAGTTCGAGTGGCTGTTCCAGCCCTGGATCGCGCTTGCGACGGTCGCGGGCTCCGCCGCGCTCACCCTCGCCTTCGGCTTCGTCGGAACCTGGCGCGCGCTCGGCGACAAGGCCGCCCCGCTGCTCAGGAACGAGTAGGGAGCGACGCTTGATTTCGGGCCCCGCCGGCCCATATGGTAGCCACGTTCAACACCAGCTTCGGAGAGGATGCTCATGGCGTTCGGAACGGAACGGACCGTGCTGCGCACGGGTCAGGCGACGGAGGTATTCGATGCCGGCCTCAGGGCGCACATGCTCCGGGTCTACAACTACATGGCTACGGGCCTGGCGCTGACCGGGATCGTCGCCTTCGCCGCGGCGCGCTACGGACTGTACGAGGCGCTCGCGGGCACCCCGCTGATCTGGGTGGTGATGCTCGCGCCGCTCGGCTTCGTCTTCTTCCTGAGCTTCAAGATCCAGACCATGCGGGCATCGACCGCGCAGACCCTGTTCTGGGCCTTCGCCGGGATCATGGGGCTCTCGATGGCGGGCATTTTCCTGGTCTTCACCGGGGCCAGCATCGCGCGCGTGTTCTTCATCACCGCGGGCACCTTCGCCGCGATGAGCCTCTGGGGCTACACCACCAAGCGCGACCTGTCGGGGATGGGATCGTTCCTGTTCATGGGGCTGATCGGCATCATCCTCGCGGCGATCGTCAACATGTTCATCGGGTCGAGCGCGCTGCAATTCGCGATCTCGGTGATCGGCGTGATCGTCTTCGTCGGGCTCACCGCCTACGACACCCAGCGGATCAAGAACGAATACGCCGAATGGCACGATTCCGAGACCTCGTCGAAGCTCGCCATCATGGGCGCGCTCCGGCTCTATCTCGACTTCATCAACCTGTTCATGATTCTCCTGCACTTCCTCGGCGACCGCCGCTAGGCGGGCTCCGTTCCAGAGACCAGGGGGCGCCTTCGGGCGCCCCTTTCGATTCGGGGCTGGACGCGGCGACCGGGCGGCGGGATCATCGCGTGGAGACGAGCCGGGGAGGACGGGATGACGGGCACGGTCTATGCGGGCGTGGGACACTGGCAGGCGAGCGGTCCGAAGGTCCGCACGTGCGGCTTCTTCCGCCGCCGGCCGAGCGATGGCAGCTGGCACTCCCTGACGCGGGGCCTGCCGCGAGACCCCGAGGTCCGCGCCATCGAGCTCCACCCGGGTGATCCCCGAATCGTCTTCGCGGGCACCCAGGACGGCGTCTACCGCAGCGACGACGGCGGCGACAGCTGGGCCTCGCTCGCCCTGCCGGGGGAGATGCGGACGGTCTGGTCGATCGCCTTCGACCCGACCGACACCGACACGATGTTCGTCGGCGTCGAGGGCTTCGCGATCTGGCGCACCCGCGACGGCGGCGGCGCATGGGAACGGCTCGACGTGCCGAAGCCGGGCGGCATCCCGGAGTGCCCGTTCGCCACGCGCGTGACCCGCATCGCCGTCGATCCCAACGATCCCGGCCGCGTCTATGCCGGGCTCGAGGTGCTGGGCGTGGTGCGCAGCCTCGACGGCGGCGACAGCTGGGACGACGTGAGCGGCGACCTGCTCGCGCTGGCCGCGGCCAACGCGCATTTGCAGAGCGGCCTGCTGACCGGCGATCCGCTTGAGGGGATGGTGGACATCCATGCGATCTCCGTGAGCCGGAGCGACCCGGGCAAGGTCTATCTCGCGAACCGCATGGGGCTGTTCCTGACCGAGGATTGCGGCGCGAGCTGGTCGGAGCTCGGGATCGGGCGGTTCTCGCCGGTGACCTATGCGCGCGACGTCTACGTGTCGTCGCACGATCCGGAGCGCATCTTCGCCGCGCTCAGCCCCGCCTCGGTGAGCGACGCGGGCGCGCTCTGGTGCTCGGACGATGGCGCTGAGAGCTGGCGGCGGTTCGACGCCGACCTTCCCATCGGCGCGACCCTGATGAAGGTCGCCGAAAGCCCCCTGGACCCGGCCAGGATCTATTGCGGCGCGCGCAACGGACAGGTTTTCGGCACCGAGGACGCCGGCACCACCTGGCGCGATATCCCGCTCCCCGATGGCGTGTCGGGCGTCTACGCGATGGCGTGTGCATAGCGGGGGCGAGGCTTATGCCCAAGCGTGGCCTGCTGGCCTCCACCGTCATCCTGCTGCTAGCAACCTGTGGCGGGGTGGCGCTCGCCCAGGACAACCGCGTGCGCGACAGCGGGGGCACCATCATCGACGTGTCGGAGTGGCACTCGATGCCAGCCTACGAGTTCCTGCTCAACATCGTCGATCTGCCGGGCGCGTTCTTCACGGGCGGCGAGCGGCGCGTACGCAACAACTCGGTTCCGCAGCAACGGATCTGGTTTGATCGGGGCAAGGGCCGGATATCCGTCGAGCACGTGTATGTGGGGCTCTACAACACCTATGTGACCGATCGGATGAAGAGCAGGGAGTATGCGGAAAAACGCCTCGACCGCTTCTCGGAGTCGCGCGGAGAGGTGTTCGTGGCCGAGGAAAGACGGAAAATCTACCGCTTCTCCGATCGCGCCGGGTGGGTCTTGGCGGCGCGCGGACGGAACACTGGGGATGTCTGCATCTTGGCCCGGATCGGGTTTCTCTCGGACCCCGCCAAGACGGGAACGCAGGTCGACGAGCACTATGACACCTCGTTCTCGTTCCTCGACTGCGCGGGAAAGCGGAGCATCGACGATGTCGTGAACTGGGTCGAGAGCGTGAAGATTGTCGAGCCCTCGTACAACCGCAGGGACCGGAAATGAGCGGGCCCGCCGCGCCGGCCCCGGTCGACACGACGGAACGGGATCAAGGAAGAATGGTGGGCGCGGCTGGGATTGAACCAGCGACCCCTACGATGTCAACGTAGTGCTCTCCCGCTGAGCTACGCGCCCGGCCGCCGAGGGGACGGTTCTATCGCCTCGGGCGCGCGTTTGGCAAGTGCGGGCGCGGATGACAGGACGGAGGCGATCCGCTACACCTTTCCAGCCATGCAGAGTGCCAGCAAGCTGCGTATCGAGGTCTCCGACCAGCACGAAATCCTGTGGCCCGGCGAGCAGACGGCGCCGATCGTCCTCGCCTCGCCGCACAGCGGCGCTGCCTACCCGGAGTCCTTCGTCGCCGCCTCCCCGCTCGATCCGCTCGACCTCCGCCGGTCGGAGGATTGCTTCGTCGACGAGCTCTGGCTCGGCGGCGGGGCGCTCGGCGTGCCGCTCCTGCGCGCGGCGTTCCCCCGCGCCTTCATCGACGCTAACCGCGAGCCCTTCGAGCTCGACCCGGAGATGTTCGAGGACGAGCTTCCGCCTTACGTCAACGTCAATTCGACCCGCGTGGCCGCCGGTCTCGGGACCCTCGCGCGGGTGGTCGCGAGCGGCAAGGAGATCTATGGCGGCAAGCTCCGGTTTTCGGACGCGCTGGAACGGATCGAGACCTGTTACCGACCCTATCACGCGGCTCTCCGGCGGCTGATCGACGCTACCCGGGACCGGTTCGGCTACTGCATCCTGATCGACTGCCACTCGATGCCGTCGGTCGGCGCGCCGATGGACCCCGATGCCGGACGCGGACGGGCTGATTTCATCCTGGGCGACGGGTTCGGCACCGCCTGCGAAGGCGCGGTCGCCGACACTGTCGAACGGGCGCTGGAAGGCCACGGCTACCGCGTGACCCGCAACAAGCCCTTCGCCGGGGGATACACCACGCGGCATTACGGATGCCCCGCGGAGGGCGTGCATGCGCTGCAGATCGAGGCCAACCGCGCGCTCTACATGGACGAGGACGCGATCGGGCGGCTCCCCGCGCTGGCCGACGTCGCCGGGCACATGACCTCCGTGGTGTCGGCGCTGATCCGCCTCAGCAGGGTCGACCTGGCCGCCGAATGACCGGCGCCGCGCTATCGACGTCCGGGATCGCCGTGCGCGACGCCGCGGAAGGCGACTTCGCCGCTATCGCCGAGATCTACGCCCGGCATGTCCGCTGCGGCACGGCCTCGTTCGAGATCGAGCCCCCCGGCGCGGACACGCTGATCGAGCGCTGGCAGGGCGTGCTCGCGGACGGGCTGCCGTACCTCGTCGCCGAGACGCACGGCGAGCTGAAGGGCTTTGCCTACGCGACCGTCTATCGCAGGCGCCTGGCCTACCGCTTCACGGTGGAGAACTCGATCTACGTGCGCCGGGGAGACACGCGGCAGGGAATCGGGGGCGCGCTGATCGAGCCGCTGATCGGACGCTGCGCCGCGCTGGGCTACCGCCAGATGCTCGCGGTGATCGGCGATTCGGAGAACGCGGCCTCGATCGGCTTCCACAGGCGCCACGGTTTCCGCCACGCGGGGACCCTTCCTTCGGTCGGCTACAAGTTCGACCGCTGGGTGGACAGCGTGCTGATGATCCGCCCGCTCGGCGACGGCGACGCCTCGCCGCCCTGAGCCGCGCGGCCAGGCTCCGCCGCACCCGAAAAAAGGGTGGCCGCCGGGAGGCGGCCACCAAATTGGGAGGAAACATCCAAGAACGAGAAGACGCGTCCGATCTCCTTGGACGACGAGACCGGACGCCGCGCAGGGAAACTACCCGTGCGGCTGGACGGGTCAACGGAAAAATTGTCGCGGGGCCGGCGGGCACGGATCGGGCCTTCCGGGAACGTCGCCCGAATCCCGGCCGATCCCTTACGCGTCCGGCGGGCGCGTGCTACAAGACGGCCGGCGCCCGGCCGCGCGGCTCGCGGCGCCGCGCGCGTGCTTGGATAATCTGAACGAAATCAAGCAATTATGTCCGATCGGCAATCCGGTTCGCGTATCGGGATCGACATCGGCGGCACCTTTACCGATGTCGTCTATGTCCACGACAAGGCGCTCTATCGCGGCAAGTCGGATACCACGCATTACGACCTGAAAGTCGGCTTCATGAACGCGACCAGGGCGGCGGCCGAACGGGCCGGGGTCGCGCTCGACGACGCGCTGCGCGAGGCCGAATCGATCACCTATTCGACCACCGTCGGCACCAACGCGCTGATCGAGCGCCGCGGCGCCAGGCTCGGGCTGATCACCACCAAGGGGTTCGAGCACACCGTCCATGTCGGGCGGGCGCGCAACTGGGGCGACGGGCTGCCGACCGAGAAGAAATACGACCGGGGCCGCGCCGTCCGCCCGGTGCCGCTGATCCCCCAGGACCGCATCGTCGGCATCCAGGAGCGCATCGACAATCTCGGCAACGTCATCGTCCCGATGCGCGACGAGGACGTGCGGAACCGGGTGCAGGACCTCGTGGACAAGGGCGTACGCGGCTTCGTCGTCGTGCTGCTCAACGCCTACGTCAACCCGGACCACGAGAGGCGCGTGGGCCAACTCATCTCCAGGCAGTTTCCCGAATGCTTTCTCGGCCACATGCCGGTCTTTCTCTCGCACGAGATCTCGCCCAAGGCGGGCGAGTACCGGCGCTCCATGACGGTGATCATCGACGCCTATCTGCGCGACCTGACCGAGGGGCACGTGCTCCGCCTCTCCGACGATCTGCGCGAGATCGGCTACCGGCGCCCCGTCTTCGTCGCCAAGAACACCGGCGGGCTGTCCTCGCTGTCGCGCTCGCAGGCGCTGCATCTGCTCGGCTCCAGCCCGACCGCCTCGGTGATCGGCTCGGACCGGCTGGGCGAAATCGTCGGCGCGCCCAACGTGATCGTCTCCGACATGGGCGGCACCAGCTTCGATGTCGGCCTCGTGGTGGAGGGTCGGGACCGGGTCTACGAGTACGATCCCGTGGTGGACCGCTTCCGGGTGCAGATTCCCTACGTCGCGCACTGGTCGGTCGGGGCCGGAGGCGGGTCGATCGCCAAGGTTGTCGACGGCGAGCTCCGGGTGGGTCCGGAAAGCGCGGGCTCGAACCCCGGCCCCGCCTGCTACGGCCGCGGCGGCGAGGAGCCCACCGTCACCGACGCCGACGTGGTGCTGGGCTACATCAACCCGGAGAATTTCCTCGGCGGGCGCATCCGCATCGACGCCGCGCGCGCCGAGGCCGCCATCCGGACCCGCATCGCGGAGCCGCTCGGGCGCTCGGTCACCGAGGCGGCGTGGGACATCAAGCGGCTGATCGACGGCTATATGGGCCAGGAGATGTACCGCATCTGCGCGCTGACCTCGGGCCAGGACCCGCGCGATTTCGTTCTGTTCGCGCTCGGCGGGGCGGGGCCGGTGCACGCGACCGGCTATGCCGACGGCGCGGACGTGAACCGTGTCGCGACCTTTCCGGTCTCCAGCGTGTTCGGCGCCTTTTCGACGCTCACCATGGACGTGCTCCAGACTTACGAGCGAACGCTCCACCTCAACCTTTACTCGCACCGCGACGGCACCTACGCGGCGGGCAACATCGAGCGCTTCAACGCGGAGGTGGAGACCCTGACCGCGATCGGCGAGCGCGACATGGCCGAGGAGGGGTTCGATCCGAATTCTGTCGATCTCGAGCTCGAGGTCCACATGTGCTACGGCCAGCAGCGCCAGACCCTGCCGGTCCCCGTGCCAGGGCTCAGGCTGAAAAGCGGCGAGGACGTCAGGGCGATCTGCGACGATTTCAACGCGCGCTACGCGGAGAAGTACGGCGAGGGCGCGTGCTACCCCGAGGCCGGGATCGAGATGGTCGAGATGCGGTTGAACGCCGTCGGCCCGGCCGAGAAGCACGAGTTCGCGAAGCTCGGGCGGGACCGCAACCCAGGCAGGTCGAGGGTTGGCTCGCGCAAGGCGTATTGGGGGCCGGAGCACGGCCATATCGACACCCCGGTCTACCGCCGCGAGACGCTGGGTGCCCGGGTGACCCTGCCCGGCCCGGTGCTCTGCGAGGCCGACGACACCGTGATCGTCGCACCCCCCGGCTGGAAAATCCGCACCGACGACTGGGGCACCGGTTGGATCGAACGCGTGGATTGAGGGGGATGGGGCGGTCCTTCGATACGCGCCCTGCGGGCGCTACTCAGGATGAGGGCGAGCGGCGAGCCCGACACCTCTCCCTCATCCCGAGTAGGCGCGTAAGCGCCGTATCGAGGGATGGAACGACACCCCATGCCTAGCCTGTTCGACCGCCACATCGCCCTGTTCGACGGGCTGGTCTACGACCGCGACGTATACGGCAGGCGGCCGGGCGTCGACCCGGCGCTGATTTGCCGCGGGCTGGAGCCGGTCACCGATATCGAGCGGCGCGGCATGGCGCTGTTGAACGACGTCGATGCCGACATCCTGACCCACAAGCTGTCGTCGATCGTCGAGGAGGCGCGCGACGTCTACATGGCGCTCTCGATCTCGGAAGGGATCATCACCGGCGATATGAACTGCGGCATCTTCACCGCCTCGGGCGATCCGGTGGTGGTGGGAACCGGGATTTACTTCCACACATTGCTCAACAACGCTCAACTCAAGTACATCCTCGAATATTACCGGGACGATCCCTCGGTCGGACTCGCCGACGGCGACATCTTCTTCTTCAACGAGGAGCTCGCAGGCGGCATCCACAATATGGACATGTTCTCCGCCATGCCGATCTTCTGGGAGGGCGAACTCGTCGCCTGGGCGGAGGTCGGGGGACACCAGGGCGATACCGGCTCGATCACGCCGGGCGGCTTCGCGCCGACAGCGAAGTCGCGTTACGAGGAAGGCTTCCACATGCCGGCGGTCCGCATCGGGCGCGGCTTCCGGCTGCGCCAGGACATCCTCGACTACATGTCGGGCACGGTGCGCAATCCGCTGGTCTTCGCCGCCGACCTCAAGTCCCGCGTCGCCACACTGTTGCAGATCCGCCGCCGCTTCCTGCGCGAGGTCGAACGCCGGGGCGTCGAGGCCGTGGTCGGCGGGATGCGAAGGGTTCTGGTGCGCGGCGAGGAGAACGCACGCGCACGGCTGCGCGAGATCGACGACGGCATCTTCCGCTCGGTGCTGTTCAACGACGACCACGGCACCTTCTTCGGCCTCACGCGGGTGCCGCTGGTCGCGGTCAAGGAGGACGACCGGCTTGCGGTCATCCTCCAGGGGGTCTCGCCGGAAAACCACGAGGGCCCGTTCAATTCGAGCTGGCACCTGACCCGTGCGGCGACGGCGGTCTATCTCTTCTCCTATTTCTTCCGCGGCCTGCTGCCCGCCAATGCCGGGCTGCTGGAGCCGGTGAGCTACTATGTCGAGGGGCCGTCGATGATGAACGCCCCCGACGAGCTGGCGCACGGGCTCGCCAACCAGACCTGCTCGTTCGCCACCCAGAACATGTACATGGTCGGCGCCAAGATGCTGTTCGCGAGTGAGCACCGCGAGGCGGTCCAGGCGCCGCAGTCGCGCAACTACTCCCTCCCCATCTTCGGCGGCAGCACCAACGCGGGCGGCGGCGGCGGGCGCTACGACATGGACGGGGAGCACGCGCTCGGCTTCTACTGGGGACCGTGGACCGACGCCGGCGAGGTCGAGGAGCAGGACGAGCGGCTGCCCCACCTGATCCTGTCGCGCGGGCTCGACAGGAACTTTCACGGCTTCGGCAAGTACCGGGGCGGCACTCCGCTGCTGGAAGTCGCGATGGGCTGCGGCGATGCGGACTGCGCGATGAGCTCGTGGGGCAGCTGCGACAAGCTGAGCTTCAACTACGGGCTGTTCGGCGGCTATGCCGGCCCGCCCAACCCGAGGCTGGTGATCCGGAACAGCGACCTCGCCGAACGCGTCAGGGCGGGCGAGGACGTCGAACTCGGCCAGTACGCGCTGCTGGCCGAAAAGCCGCTGGGCGGCGATTACGTCGTGACCTCGTCGTCGAAAGACGCGGAAGGGTTCGGGGAAAACGACCTCGTGGTCCACTCGGTCGGCGCCGGCGGCGGATACGGAGACGTGCTGGAGCGCCCGCCCGAACTGGTGCTCGCCGACCTCGCCGACGGCCTGATCACGCGCGACGTGGCGGAGAAGATCTACGGCGTCGTTCTCGACGATACGCGGACCCGGGCGGACGAGGCCGGGACCGAGCGCCGCCGCGCGCGCATCCGGAAGCAACGCCTCGCAAAGGGCCGGAAATTCGACGACTTCGTCCGCGCCTGGAAGAGGAAACGCCCGCCGGCGGGCGCGCTCGAAAAATACGGCAATTGGCCCGAGCCGAGGCTCGAAACCTACGACGAGCCCTTCTGGGGCCTCTACCGAAACGGCGGAGGAGGCCGTGGGTAGAGCGTACCCGGCATCCCCCCTCACCCTGACCCTCTCCCCTGCGGGGGAGAGGGGACTCGCTTGCCCGATCCTCCTTGCCTCCTCCCCTCCCGCTTGCGGGAGGGGCCGGGGGAGGGTGTCCGGTCGGCCTTCGCCGCTACTTGGGGTGAGGGAAAGGTTCAGGAAGCCCTTCATCCCGAGTGGGCGCGCGAGCGCTGTACCGAGGGGCCGCCCGTGACGCTGCCCCTCGACCGCCGCCTGGAGGCCGCGCCGGCGCCGCTGTTCGCGCCGCTCGGGCTCGCCCTGCCGTTGAGGGTGGAGCAAACGGGACGGGAGGCGTTCGACGCCGACCCGGCGCTGGCGAGCTTCACGCTGCGTTCGGCGCGGGCGGTGCTGGAGGCGGACGCGATGGCGGCGGGGTTCGACGACGCCGGCGCGCCGTCGGAGGCGACGCTCGCGCTCACCCGGCGGCTCGCGGACGAGATGGGGGCGGAAACCGCCGTGCTGGGCACGCTGGCCGCCCCGTCGGCCCTCGCCGGCGCCGGCACGGTGGAGGACGCGGCGCGGCGGATGACGGCGGCGGTGGAAGGACTCTGCGGCGCGGGCGTGGCCGCGCTGGTCATGCTGGAGGCGGCGGAGAACCCGAACCCGACGCTGTTCCGCGATTTCGACGCGGCGTTCAATCTCGCCGCCTATTACCAGGTCCCGGTGCTCTACCTTGCCCGGCACGCACAGGCACCCGGCGTGCTCGATGCCGCGCGGGCGGGCGGCGCGCGCTGGGCGGTCGGGCCGGGAGATGCCGACGGGGCCGTGGCGTCGGTCCCGCTCGACATGTTCGGCGGGGACGAGTCGGCGGCGGCTGTCTGGGCGGCGGGGCTGCCGGGCGGGGTGCGGTTCTACATCTCGTCCTGGGAGATCCCGGCGGACACGCCGGTCGAGGCCGTCGCGGCGGTGCGCCGCGCGCTCCGCGCCTGAGAGGGGGAAGAGTTGTACAGTATCGACATCGACATCGGGGGCACGTTCACCGACGGGTTCTTCTCCGACGGCGAGCGCGTCGAGACCCGCAAGGTGCTTACCACCCCGCACGACATCACCGAGAGCTTCATGAGCTGCGTCGAGGCGGGAAGCACCGCGTTCGGGCTCGACCTCGGCGACTTCCTGCGTGCGACCGAAGTCGCTCGGGTCTCGACCACCGTCGGCACCAACCTGCTGGTCCAGCGCAGCGGGCCGAGGCTCGGCCTGATCGTGACGGCAGGGCATGAGAAGAACCTCTACGCAAAGGAGGGAAAGGCCGGGATACTCGATCGTTTCGTCGCCGCCGAAATGGTGGCGGGCGTCGGGGAGCAGGTCGACGATCGCGGCCGGGTCCGCAAGAAAGTCGAGGCGGAACCGCTGCTGGAGGCGGTGCGCGGATTGCTGGCGGACGGCGCGCGGATGATCGGCATCAGCTTCCGCAACGCCTGGCGCAACGCCGACAACGAGCTCCGCGCGCGGACCCTGATCCGCGAACGCTATCCGGTCCACTACCTGCGCTCGGTCCCGCTTCAGATCGGCACCGAGGTGATCCACGTCGCGGACGATCACGGGCGGACCAACTCGCTCGCGCTCAACGCCTACATCCATTCCGAGATGGCGCGGACCCTCTACCGCGCCGAGGACAGGCTGCGCGCGGCGGGCTACGACCGGCCGCTGCTGGTGGTCCATTCGAGCGGCGGCAACGCGCGGGTGGCGAAGACGGTCGCACTCAATACGCTCCACTCCGGGCCGGCGGCGGCGATCCGGGGCGCCGCCCATCTCGCCCGGCGTCTCAGGCTCGACCGGGTGGTGACAACCGACATGGGCGGCACCAGCCTGGACATCGCGCTGATCCGCGGCGCCGCGGCGCCGGTCTCGGACGAGCCCACGGTCGAGGACATTCCGCTGTCGACGCCGATGATCGAGGTCGAATCGCTCGGCGCGGGCGGCGGCAGCATCGCCTCGGTGGCGAACGGCAGGCTCCTTGTGGGGCCGCGGAGCGCCGGCGCCGCCCCCGGCCCGGCCTGCTACGCGCGGGGCGGGATGGAGCCCACCGTGACCGACGCCAACCTGCTGCTCGGCTATATCGACCCGGCGGCTTTCATGGGCGGACGGATGAAGCTGGATGCGGCGCTCGCCGAGCGCGCGATGGAGCGCGGCGTGGCGCGTGAGAAGGGCGTCGGGGTCGAGAACGCCGCGCTCGAGGTGCGCGAGGCGATCGACCGCCAGATGGCGATCGAAATCCGCCGCCGGCTGCGGGCAGGGGGGATCGACCCGGCGCGCACGGCGCTGTTCTCCTTCGGCGGCTCGGGGCCGCTCCATGCCTGCGCAGTGGCGGACCTGCTCGGTATCTCCCGAGTCTACGCCTTCCCCTACGGCTCGGTGTTCAGCGCCTTCGGCTCGTCCACCACCAACGTGCGCCACGCCTATGCGCGGACCCTCGGCATCCCGATGACCCAGGTCGATGCGGCGGACGCGGTGCTGGACGGGTTCCGCGACCAGGCGCTCGCCGACATGCGGGGCGAGGGTTTCGAGGCGAAGGCGGTCAGGACCGCGGCGGAAGTGGTGGTGACGACGGGTAAGCGGTTCAAGACGGTGCCCGTACGCGGCCGCCGCGGAACCGTCGCGAAGACGCTGGAGGGAGAGCGCGGACGCATCCAGGCGGTCCACCTTTCCGCGGAATGCGAGGTGCCTCACTGGACTCCGGTCAAGGCGACCGCGAGGGCCGCTCGCGCCCCGCGCCCGCTCGGCAGGCGTACCGTGCGCTGGGTCGCGGGCGGCCGGCTCGCCACCCAGGTCTACGCCCGCGACAGTCTGAGACCGGGCCACGTCATCCGAGGCCCGGCGATGGTCGACGGCCCCGACACCTCCTATGCGGTGGCACCGGGCTGGCGGCTCGTGGTCGACGATTTCTCCAACTTCGTGCTCATCCGCAGCGAGGGGTAGCGAGGAGCGGTCGAGCGAGTCCTCTCTCCTTGGCGGGGAGAGAGTCAGGGTAAGGGGTCGCGCCCGAAAGCCCTTGACCGTCACTGCGCGTCTGCCGGAGAGTCGGGGACCGGCCGCGAATGCCGCGGCCGGGCTTGCGGCGTCAGGGGCGTGCCCGGTTCGATAGCCATACATCGGCGGATCCGTTTCGCAGCACGGGGCGCGCGGCGATGACCGCGGACGCGTCGGAAACAGAAGCCGTCGCGATACCGGAAGCGCGACCGGACGGCGCGGCTGCCTTCATCGAGATCGTGTCGCTCAACAAGACCTTCGTCGGCCAGGACGGTGAGCCGGTGGTCGCGCTCGAGGGTCTCGACCTCAGCGTCCGACGCGGCGAGTTCGTCACCATCGTGGGCCCCAGCGGCTGCGGCAAGTCGACCCTGCTCTCGCTGGTCGCGGGACTGCTGGAGGCGACGGCGGGCGAGATCCGCATCGGCGGCACCAGGGTCGTCGAGCCCTATACCGATCTCGGCTTCGTGTTCCAGAACGACCTGCTGCTCGACTGGCGCACCGTCACGGGCAACGTGCTGCTGCCCTGCGTGATGGGCGGGCTCGACGAGAGCGCCCATGTCGCGCGGGCGCGCGAGCTTCTCGCCTCGGTCGGGCTGGAGGGGTTCGAGGGCAAGCGCCCGTTCGAGCTCTCGGGCGGCATGCGCCAGCGCGTCGCGCTCTGCCGCGCGCTGCTGCTCGACCCGCCGATGCTGCTGATGGACGAGCCGTTCGGCGCGCTCGACGCGCTGACCCGCGAGCAGATGCAGGTCGACCTCCAAACCATCTGGCACCGCACCCAGAAGACGGTGCTGTTCGTCACCCACTCGATTTCGGAGGCGGTGTTCCTGTCGGACCGCGTGATCGTGATGACGCCCCGGCCGGGCGCCATCCGTGCGATCCTCGACGTCGATATCGAACGGCCGCGCGACCTCAACGTCCACGACACGCCGCGCTTCACCGGCATCGTCCACGAGATCAGGCTGATGTTCCAAGAGATGGGGGTCATCCACCGATGACGCACGGGGTTTCGGCATGAATATCTGGAACCGGAAATGGACCCGCGATGCGTTCTGGATGGTGGTCTCGTTCGCCGCGCTGATCGGCATCTGGTGGGGCATCGTCTGGCTGTTCGAGACGCCGAGCTACCTGCTCCCCGCCCCCGACGAGGTGCTCTGGTCGGGCCGCGACAACGGCCTCCAGATGATTCCTCATTCGGGCTGGACCATCCTTTCGGTGCTGGCCGGCTATCTGCTGGCGGTCGTCGTCGGCGTGCCGCTTGCGATAATCGTCGTCTCCTCGCAAACGCTGGAGCGCATTCTCTACCCGCCGATGGTGGCGACCCAGAGCATCCCCAAGATCGCGCTGGCTCCGCTCTTCGTGGTCTGGTTCGGCTTCGGCATGTTTCCCAAGGTGGCGGTGGCCTTCCTGATCTGCTTCTTTCCGATCGTGGTGGATACCATCGTTGGCTTGCGCAGCATCGACCCCGCGCTGGTGCAGCTCGCGCGCTCGATGGGCGCGCCGCCAAGGCGGATCTTTCTCCGCCTCCGCCTGCCGGGGGCGCTGCCGAGCATGTTCGGCGGGCTCAAGGTGGGCTCCGCGCTCGCCGTGGTGGGCGCGCTCACCGGCGAGTTCATCGGCTCGGACAACGGTCTCGGCTACCTGCTGCTGAGCGCGGCGGGGGAGCTCGACACCGCGCTGCTGTTCGCCATCCTGTTCGTTCTTTCGCTGCTCGCGATGGCGTTCTTCTACGCCATCGAAGTCCTGGAGCGGCTGATGATCCCGTGGCACGTGTCGCAGCGCGCGCATACGGGGTGAACCGCGTAACGGCACAAGAAACCGAGGAGGAAACCATGAGAACCGCACTTACGGTCGTGGCCGCGACAGCGCTGCTCGCCGTTTCGATTTCGGCCCAGGCAGCCGACAAGGTCTCGCTCAGGACCGACTGGATCAAGAGCGCCTATCACGCCGTCTGGTATTACGCCAAGGACAAGGGAGTCTTCGCCAAGAACGGCATCGACGTCGACATCCGCGACGGCCGCGGCTCGGTGATCACCGCCCAGACCGTCGGCAACAAGACCGTCACCTTCGGGACGGCCGACGGCGGCGCGGTGATGGTGCTGGTCTCCAAGGGGCTGCCGGTGAAGATCGTGGCGTCCTATCTCCGAACCAACCCGGTCGCCATCATCTTCCCCAAGAAGAACGGCTGGAAGAGCTGGAAGGACCTCGCCGGCTCCAGGATCGGCTTCTCCGCGGGCGGCGCGACGGCGGCCTACTTCAAGGCGCTCGCCAAGAAGAACGGGATCGAGGGCAAGGTCAAGCTGGTGTTCATGGAGCCCGCCGCCAAGCTCGCCGCGCTGTTGACGGCCAAGGTCGACGCGATCGATTCCTTCGGCTTCCTGCAGGCGCCCAAGGCGACCGCGGCCGGCATCCCGTCGACCTATTTCAGCTACGCGTCGGGAGGCATCGTGGTGCCCGGCCTCTCGCTGATCGCGCATAACGACACCATCAAGGACAACCCGGATCTGGTGCGCCGCATGGTGGCGAGCGTCCGCGAGGCGCTGGCGCTCGGCCAGAAGGAGCCGGAGGCGGCGATAAAGTCGCTGCTCAAGCTCGCGCCCAACCTCAAGCCGGACATTTCGCTCGACATCCTCAAGGCGTCGTTCGACCTGTTCGAGAACGAGGCCAGCAAGGGCAAGCCGTCGGGCTGGACCCCGCCGGGCGACATCGAGAAGGCGCAGAAGACGCTGATCCAGTTCAAGCGGATCAAGAAGGAACACCCGATCGACGCCTACTTCACCAACGACTTCATCCCGAAGTCGTGAGTGGGAAGGCATGAACGAAAAGGAGCTTATATCGATTACTTGACAGGAGCGGGGCTGACAGGCGTTCCGGGCAGCGCCGGGGCGCATTCGGGTCCCGGCGGGCCGTTCCTCCCCGTCATGGTCGGCGAAGGCCGACCATCCACGAGTTTTTGCGGCGCCGGAAACGAAAAACAAATCGTGGATGGTCGGCCTTCGCCGACCATGACGGGGGGGGAGTCTGGGCGGTTTCCATGCCCGCCGCGACGCGACGGCGTCCCCGGCCCCGATCCGCGCCCGACAGCCCGCCGTCAAGTAATCGATATAAGCCCCAACGAAAAGGTAGCGCGCCATCCTCGCCCGCCCGAGGTCGAGGGCCTCGTGCTGGAGGAGATCGCCGAGCGTTACGTCGCCCGGTTCGGCGACCGCAAGCCGGACTGGGCGGCCTTCGCCGATGCGCTGATCGACGGCTACCGCCGGGCGCAGCACCGCTTCATCGGCAACACCTCGGGCAAGCCGGATTCGGGGGTGATCCCGGCGCGCGCGTTCACGCTGAGCGTCATGTACGTGCCGCCGGGCGAAGGCAACGCGCCCCATACCCACGAGGTGGAGGAGGTGTTCTTCGTGCTCCAGGGCCACCTCACCGTGTTCTTCGAGGAGGAGGACGGCAGGCGGCTCGACGTGACGCTCGGCCCGTGGGACTGCGTCTCGTGTCCCGCCGGGGTCATCCACGGCTATTCCAACGACACCGTGGAACCGGTCTACCTCCAGGTCATGGCCGGCAAGGCCAACCCGGAGTTCATGGGCTACGCCGACCAGGCGCTGTTCGACGGGCGCGACGCACATATGCGGAGCCCGAGCGGGGAGTAGCCGGGGGCGGCTCCCGACCGGGGTGAGGCGGGGGCGAGCCCCGCGACAGCCGGATCGTTGCCCGCCGGCTCGCGGCCGCTCGTGCCGGCCGAACGGTATCGACCTCAATCCCCGGCGAAGGCGATCAATCGGCCGCAGACGAGCGCGCCCAGCCAGCAGACCGTGGACAGGACGGCGTGACCGGCCAGACGCGCGCGCGGGGCGTCCCTGAGCAGGAACCCGTGCGAACGGCACAACGCGAGCGCCGACAGCACCCCGACGGCGATCAAGACCAGCTTGAGCTGCAGGAATCCGACGCCGCTATATTCCCGCGCCCGGACCGCGAACAGCAGCGGTCCGGTGACCAGGGCAAGGGCCAGCCAGCCCGCCGCGATGGGGGCGAGCACCCGCACCACCGCTTCGCGGGAGATGGAGCGCCACACCCCGAGAAACCGCAGGTTGAGCGGGACGACGGACCCGATCAGCAGGGCGATCGCGAAGATGTGCGCGGCGTTGAGGGCGGCATAGCCCCAGCGGGAACCCCGCAGGGTTTGCGCGAGGACCGTCCCCTCGAGCACCGCGAACAGGGACTCCAAGGTCTCAGTCGCGCCCGGGGTAAAGGACGTACTCCCGCTTGCCCAGGAACAGCCGTTCCGCCTTCACCCGTTTTTCCGACAGATCGGCGGCCGGCTCGCCGATGACCCGGATCTCGACCCCTACGGCCAGGTCGCCGTCCTTGAGGCCGGCGCGTGCGTTGCGCCAGGGTTGACCGACCTCGGCCGTCCACGCCTCGCCCTCCACGTCGATCGTCAGAATCCCGTGGGGATTCCCCAGTCGGACGGTCTTGACGATGCCCGTCAGGTCGATATTGCCGCCGGTCGTCCACGACCAGCCGTGATGGGCCAGAGCCCCGACGGCCGGAACCGTCAGTCCCAGGGCCAGGATCGCGGTGAACAGGAGCCTCCTCATCGTGCGTCTCCGATGCCTCACGCGTTAAGGGGAAGGTTGCGTCGCGCGACCGGATATTCAAGCCGACAATTCCCGGATAACCTCCAGGTTCATGGTGATCGTGACCTTGGAGAACGGATGACCCCAAGGTCAAGCGGGGCATCTTTTGTCAGCTGGCTTCAGTCGCAAGTTCGGGGCCGGGACGGAGGGTGTATCCTCCGGGCGGCGGCAGCGCAGGGAGAGCGGCATGGGGCTCGAAATCGTACCGTCGGGGGCGACGCTCGGCGCGGTGGCGACGGGCGTCGACCTCGCCCGGCTCGGCGCGGAGGACTTCGCGGCGATCGAGCGCGCGTGGGACGCGCACGCGGTGCTGGCGTTCCCGGACCAGCACTTGAGCGAGGCGGAGCAGGCCGCGTTCAGCCGCCGCCTGGGACCGCTCGAACGCAGCCTCACGGCCAACAACGTGGGTGCCGACCCGGAGATCATCGTGCTGTCGAACATGAAGGACGACGGCACGCTGTGGGCGGCGGAGAGCGCGCACGGGCTGTTCCTCGAGGGCAACAATTACTGGCACACCGATTCGTCCTACAAGCGCATCCCCTCGAAGGGCTCGGCGCTCGCCGCCCGCGTGGTGCCGGAGACCGGCGGCGAGACCGCCTTTGCCGACATGCGCGCGGCCTACGACGCGCTCGACCCCGAAATGCAGCGCTGGCTCGAAGGCAAATCCGCCGTCCACAGCAACGCCTACAGCCAGGGCGGCACCGAGGCGCTGAGCGACGAGGAGTGGGATGCGTTGCCCCCGGTCGAGCACCCGATCGTCCGCCGCCACCCGAAGACCGGCCGGCCCGCGCTCTATATCGGCCGCCATGCGAGCCACATCGCGGGCGAGGACGAGGCGGAGAGCCGGGCGCTGCTCGAACGGCTGTGCGAGGAGGCCTGCCGCCCGCCCCGGATCTTCGTCCACCGCTGGCGGGTCGGCGACCTGGTGCTGTGGGACAATCGCTGCGTGCTGCACCGCGGCCTCGGCCACCCGCCGGACCAGGCACGCCACATGACGCGGACTACGCTTGCCGGCGACGGCGCCTCCAACGAGTGGTCGCTCACCGCCTGAGCCGCCCTGCGCCCGCGACCCTCAGCCGCTGTCCCTTACCTCCACCAGCCGGGTCTTCATCGTCGATCTCGGGAGCGTGCCGGGCGGGACGGGCTCGACGCGGGCGGTGAAGATCAGCTTTTCGCGGAGCGCGGTCTCCAGCGCCCTGGCGAGCGCGGGCAGGTCGCGGGCGTCGGCGCCGTGCTCGACCCTGATATGGAGCGGCGGGTCGGCCGCCGGGCCCGGCTTCGGCAGCACGATCCTGAGCGCCCCTGTGGTGTCGGGGCGGAAGCCGGCGACGACGTCCTGGATCGCCGACGGCCACACGTTCACACCGCGCAGGATCAGAAGGTCATCGGTGCGACCGACCACCCGGATGCGCGGGCCGGTGCGCCCGTTGTCGCAGGGCGAGTTCCTGACGACGACCCGGTCGCCGCTGCGGAACCGGAGCAGCGGCGCGGCCTCGCGGTCGATATGGGTGAACGTCATCTCGCCCTCGATCCCGTCGCGGTCGAGCGGCAGCACGTCGCCCGTGTCCGGGTCGACGATCTCCATCACGACCATGTCGGGCGTCAGGAAGTGGCAGCCGTCCCGCACGTCGCTTTCGGCGGCGTAGACCGGGACGACATCGCCGTTGCCGACGGATTCGGTGACGGTGGCGCGCCAGGTCTCCTCGATCTGGCGGCGGATCGCGGGGACGCCGCCGCCCGGCTCCGCGCCGACCGTCAGCCGCGTCACCGGCAGTTCCGCCACGTCGACGCCGCGCTTGCGCGCCGCCTCCGCGAGGTAGAGCGCGTAGGACGGGGTGCAGGCGAGCGTGTCGGCCCCCATCAGCGCGATCGAATCGAGCAGCCGGTCGGTCGCCCCGGCGCCTATGGGAAGGAACGTCGCGCCGAGATCCTCGATCCCCTGCGCGAGCGGGATGCCGCCCACGAAGAAGCCGATGCTGAAGCCCATGGCAACGGTCGAGTCCTGCCGCACGCCCTGGCACCGGAAGACGCGCCGGATCGCCTCGCGCCAGAGCGCCGAATCGTGCGCCGTCACCGGGATGTAGGACGGCATCCCCGTGGTGCCCGAGGATGCGTGGACCCGCACGATCTGCTCCCGGGTCGCGGCGGCATGGCTGCCGAACGGGGGGTGGCGGCGCTGGCTGTCGCGCAACTCCTGCTTGGTGGTGAAGGGAAGACCGGCGAGGTCGTCGACGCTCCTTATGTCGTCGAAGGCCGCGCCCGCCTCTGCCAGCTTCGCCGCGGCGAAGGGGGAATGCGCCTTCAGATACGCCATCTGCCCGCGCAGCTTGCGGTCCTGGAGCGCACGCACCTCGTCTGCGCTCGCGGTCTCAACCGGACTCAGCGCGATGTCGCTCACTGAATCGGTCCTCCTCCGACCATGACGGAAACGCGAAACGGGCGGCAATGCTTCCGGGCGAACGGGTCGAAGCGACGCGCAGGGAGCGTTTCGGGGATTCCCGCCTCAGTGGATCGTCGCCACACCTTCCGCCGTTCCCGCGGCAGCAAGGGCCCGATCCAGCGTGGCCAGGCTGTCTCCACGGCGCAACGCGGTCTCCAGATAAGCGGCATCGTAAACGCTCAACCGGTGTTTGCGGGAGAGCGCCATGAGCATTTCCTCGTCATGACTATCGTCGAGCGACAGGTTCAAGTCGTGCAGACGCATGAGAAACCGGGCGCTGTCCGCCCGGTCGATGCGCCCGCGCCGTTCGTTTGCCACCAGGACATTGCGGATTTCGTACCAGAAGATCGCGGGAACCGCGCCGCCTTCTTGCGATAGTTCCTTCAACGCCTGTTCCGAGGCGTCGAGCCGCTCGTCGGGAAAACACCAGGCAGCGGCAACGGATGCGTCGATGACCACGCCCATCAGGCGCGGCCCATATCCTTCGCTTCGCGGATCTCCCGAGCGGAGACTTTCGGCCGCCGCGCCCGTTCCCTTCGCATCAATTCTATCGTTTCTCCGATCGGCCTCGACAGCGGCACGATACGGGCCGCGGGGACCCCATCGCGCGCGAGGATGACGTCTTCGCCGGCTTCCGCCCGGGCGATCAGATGCGACAACCGGGCCTTGGCTTCGCCGATGTTGACGGTCAGGGACATGCGTGAGACTTCCCTTGGCTGAGTTCGGATTCCGCCATCGTTAATGGCATGCTCTGGCTTGGTCAAGCCTTGGTCACGCTTCGCCGCGCGGCCCGCCTCATACATGCATGTGGGCGGCCAGCGTGTCCTCGTCTATGTCGGCGGCCGCGCCGGCAAGTACGACCTCGCCTCGGTCCATGACGATCACCCGATCGGCGATCTCGCGCGCGAAGGAAAGGTTCTGCTCGACCACCAGGAGCGCCCGGCCGGCGGCCTTGGCCTCGCGGAGGAACCCCGCCATGCGCTGGACGTTTTCCTGCTGGACACCTTCCGAGGGCTCGTCGAGCAGCAGCAGCGCTCCGGTCTCGGCGATGCCGCGGACGAAGGAGAGGATCTTGCGTTCGCCGCCGCTCAGCGTGCCGGCGGATTGCGCCATGCGTGCTTCCAGGATCGGGAAGGCGGCGAGCAGCGGGGCGTGGCGACCGGCATCCATCGGGCCCATCAGGGCGAGATTGTCCCGCACCGAGAGGCTGTCGAACACGGGCCGGTCCTGCGGGCAGTAGACGAGGCCGAGCCGGTGGCGCTCGTCCGGCGCGAGCCCGTCGAGGGGCTGCCCGTCGAGGCGCACCGTCCCGGACCGAAGCGGCAGGTGCCCGGTCAGCAGGCGCATCAGCGTCGTCTTGCCGACCCCGTTCCGGCCGAGCACGCAGCAGGCCTCCCCCGCCGCGACCGCGCCGCCGACACCCCGCACCACCGTCGTCGCGCCGTAACCGCCGGTCACCCCGGCGAAGGAGAAGAGCTCCGCGCTCACGCCGCGGCTCCGACATAGACGGCCCGCACCCGCTCGTCGGCCTGGATTTCGGCGACCGTCCCCGAAGCCAGCAGCCGGCCCTGATGCAGCACGAAGACCCGGTCGGCGAGCTCGCGCACGAAGGTCATGTCGTGCTCGACGATGACGGTGCAGGCATCTAGGCGCTCGCCGACCCAGCGGATCGCCTCGATCACCTCGCGGGTCTCGGCCCGCGACAGGCCTGCGGAGGGTTCGTCGAGCAGGATGAGCCGCGGCTCGGCGATCAGCACCATGACGAGCTCGAGGATCTGGCGCTGGCCGTGCGAGAGGTCGCCGGCCCTGCGGTTCTCCTCGGCGAGGAACGGGAAACGGGCCTGCGCCTCACCGAGGATCGCGCTCGACCAGCGGTGGCCGCGCATGCCCACCAGATCGGCAAGGCGGGCGCGCCCGCCCCACAGGCCGATATTGAAATTCTCCGCCACCGTCAGGTCGGGGAACAGGCTGGGCGCCTGGAACTTGCGGCCGACGCCGATGCGGCTCAGGAGGTCGGCGGCGGCGCCCGTCCGTTCCCGGCCGAAGATCCGGACATGCCCGCCGCGTACCGGCAGCTCCCCGGTCATAGCGTTGAAGCAGGATGTCTTGCCCGCGCCGTTGGGCCCGATCAGGCAATAGATGCCGGGCCGGTCGATCGCGAGATCGAGCCCTTCCAGAATGCGGACCTGCCCCATGCGGACGCGCACGTCGTCGAGCGCGAAGCCGGTGTCCGCCGGGCCGGGCGGTCGGGCCGGGCCGCCGAGGTCCCGCGCGGCGGGGCGGCGCCACAGCCGCTCGAACCGGGGCTCCACGAAGCCCATCAGCCCCTGCCGGAAATAGAGCACCACGACGATGAAGATGGCGGCGAGCACCACCTCCCACCAGGAGATCTCGTCGCGCAAATCGGCGGTCAGGATGCCGATCAGGACGGCGCCGACGACCGGGCCGTAGAGCGTCGCCCGCCCGCCGACCGCGGCCCAGATCACCAGATCCGCCGAGAGGATGAAGCCGCAGAGCTGCGGCGTGACCAGGTTCTGCTGCGGCGCGTAGAGCGCGCCGCCGATGCCGGCGAGCACGCCGCTGATCCCGAAAACGACGGCCTTCACGTTCTGCACCGCGAAGCCGCAGAAGCGCACCCGCTGCTCGTTCTGCGCGACCGCCCGCCACAGCACGCCCGCGGGGGCGCGGCGGAGCCTGGCCATGCCGAGCACGCAGACCGCGAGCGCCGCGGCGGAGACGTAGTAGAGGTCGGTGAAGTCGCTCAGCCCCGGCAGCCCGGGGATGTTCTTGAGGCCGTTGAAGCCGCCGGTGACGTCGTTCCAGCTGTTGGCGATCTGGAAGGCGAGCAGGGTGAGCGCGAGCGTGATCATGGCGAAGAACGGCCCGGTCAGGGTGCGGCCGCGGAACACCAGGAGGCCGATCCCGTAGGCCAGCAGCCCGGGCGCCAGCGCCGCCGCCGGCAGCAGGACGAGCAGCAGCCAGCTGTCCCCGAAATGGATCAGCGAGAGGCCGGAGAGATAGGCCGCGAGCCCGAAGAACATCGCCTGTCCGAGCGGCAGGATCCCGGCCTGTCCCCAGCAGAGGCCGATCCCCATCGCGGCGATGGCGTAGAGGAAATAGAGCGCGAGCGTGTAGGCCCAGAACTCGCCCACCAGCTGCGGCAGCACGGCGAGCGTGGCGACCAGCGCCGCGCTATGTACGAGGAAAGAGGCCATTGGGGCGCAGCCAGAGGAACAGGATCGCGATGATCAGCACGGTGGTGTAGCCCCAGGTCCGGTCGGAGACGGCGCTGACGATGCTCTCGACCCCGCCGATGACCCCGGAGCCCGAGATCAGCCCGGTCAGGCTGCCGAGCCCGCCAACCACCAGGACGAAGAAGGATTTCAGGATGAAGTCGAGGCCGAGCGTCGGATTGACCGGCAGGAGCGGCGCCAGCATCACGCCGGCAAGCGCGGCGAGGCAGCAGCCGAAGACGAAGGTGTTGCGCGCGAGCGCGGTGACCGGAATGCCGACCGAGGCTGCGAGCTCGGGATTGTCGACCACCGCGCGGATGCGCCGGCCGGTGGCGCTCCGGACGAACCACCAGACCAGCCCCGCGACCAGCGCGATGGAGATCGCGGTGAGCAGCAGCCGGTAGGCGGGATAGCCCGCGCCGAGCACGTCGACGCTGCCGGTGAGCGGGGTGGCGACGCTCCTGAAGCCGCGGCCGTAGACCGCCTCGACGGCCTCGCGCAGCAGCATGCTGAGCCCCCAGGTGGCGAGCAGCGTATCGAACGGCCGGGCATAGAGCGGGCGCACCAGGACCCGCTCGACGACCAGCCCGAGTATCGCGCAGACGAGGAGCGCGAGCGGCACGGCGGCGAGGAACGGCAGATTCTCGGACTGCACGAAGAAGGCGCAATAGGCGCCGATCATGACGAACTCGCCGTGCGCGAGGTTCATCACGCCGAGCAGCCCGAACACGACCGCAAGGCCGAGCACGACCACCGCCAGCGTGGAAACCTCGTACACCACGTTGAGGATGTTGGTGGTCAGGATCGGGTCCATCGCGCCCGCCGATTCAGCCAGGGGCTGGATACGAGACTGGAGAGTCTTTCGACCTTATCGGTTTACGGCGGCCCGGCCCACCCTCCCCCGGCCCCTCCCGCGAGCGGGAGGGGAGAAGTTAAGGAAGCGTGGGGGAGAGGTCAGGGTGGAGGGGTGCCCCGGCGCGATCAGGCGCAGGTCTGGCCGTGCGCCACCGCCTTGAAGGTCTCGACGATGTCGAAGCTCGTTCCCTTGCATTCGGCCAGGTACATGTCCTTGACCACGTGCCGGTTGGTCATCACCGCAGTGCCGGTGGCGGTCTTGTAGGACAGATTGTTCGCGGCCGCCATCAGCTTGGCCGCATCGCCCGTTCCGCCGGCCTTCTCGATCAGCGCCTTGGCGCACCAGACGCCGGAATAGGAGTCGACGCCGAGCATGCTGAGCGGCGGCGGCTTGGGCGCGAAGGCCTTGGCGAAGCTCGCCTTGAACTTCTCGTTCGACGCGCTCTTCTCGTTCACGAAATAGGACATCGCGCTGTAGAGGCCGTTCGAGCTCTTGTCGCCGATGCCGAGCAAAGTGAGCTCCTCCAGCAGGTAGGAGATGCGCTTGATCGACTTGTCGAGGCCGAAACCGGCGAAGGTCCGGTTGAAGTTGACGTTGTCGCCGCCCACCAGGGTGATGACCACCAGGTCGGGGTTCTTCGCCTTGATGCGGGTGACGGCATCCTCGAACTTGTTGGGGGCGCCGAGGGGCACGTATTCCTCGCCGACCACCTTGCCGCCGGCCGCGGCGATATACTTCTTCGCCTGCTCGTTGGTCTTGCGCGGCCAGACATAGTCGTTGCCGATCAGGTAGTAGCTCTTCGCGCCCAGCGTCTTCGCCAGCCAGGTAATCGAGGGCTGGACCTGCTGCTGGGGCGTGTCCGCCGTCACGTAGACGTTCGGGTTGCACTCCCCGCCCTCGTAGAGCGGCGTGTAGACATAGGGAACCCTGCCCTTGAGCGCGGCCACGATCGCCTCGCGCACGGCGCTGTTGTGCGAGCCGATCACGAGGTCGACCTTGTCGCGCAGCATCAGGCGGATCGCCGTCTTGGCCGCCTCCGCCGGGGGCGCGCCGCCGTCGGCGGGGATGATCGTCACCTTGCGGCCGCCGATGCCGCCGGCGGCGTTGATCTCGTCGACGGCGAGTTTGGTGCAGGCCGTTCCGGTCGGTCCGAACAGCGCCGCCGGTCCGCTCAGCGGAAAATAGGTGGCGAGCTTGAGCTCGTCGGCAGCGCGCACGCCGGTCCAGACCGCGGGGGCGGCGAGCGCCGCGCCCGAACCCAGAGCGCCGGCGACGAACCGGCGGCGAGACATCTGTCCGAAATTCTTCTTCATCGGGTTCACTCCCTGTTTGCGGTTCGAATCGTCGGTCCTTCCGGCCGACGGGTAAAGCGCGGAACCCCTCTCACGGCGGGGGCGGCATGGCCGGCAGGACCCCTTCGACCGAAGCGGCCAGCGCCAGCAGCGCACGATCGCTGCCGGCCGGTCCGTCGAGCTCGATGCCGATCGGCAGGCCGCCCGCGGCGAGGCCGGCCGGCAAGGTGACGCCGGGGATTCCGGCGACGCTCGACGGCCCGGTATTGCGGATGAAGGTGAAGAAGGTGGGGACCCGGGCGCCGTTCAGCTCGACCGTCTCGTCCTCGCCGATCGGCGCGGCGGGGAGCGGCGTCGTGGGAAAGATCGCCGCGAGGATGTCGTTGGAGGCGAACCAGTCGGCGTAGGCGGCCTGAAGCGACGGGCGGGTCTTCGTCAGCGCCTCGCGGTAGACCGGCTCCGGGATGGCGCCGTCGGGCGTCGCCAGGCCTTGCAGCAGTCCGGCGACGTCCGGGCTGGCACAGGCATCGGCCAGGCCGGCGAAGTCGAGATCGAGCCCGCTTTCCGACAGATAGCGGTTCAGCTCGACGACGGTCTCGTAGAGCGCGATGGGAAACCCCGCCGCCTCGTCCAGCTTCGGGATATCGGGCATGTCCGCGTCGATCAGCACGGCGCCGGCGGCGGCCAGTGCGGCCAGCGCCTCGTTCGCGACACGCTCGGTTTCGGGATCGAGGTCGTCGTAGAAGTGGGCGCGCGGGACGCCGATCCGTGCTCCCTCGAGAGACACATCCGGCAAATCGCCGGGCGCCCCGGCGATGACGCTGTCGAACAGGGCCAGATCCTCGACCGAGCGCGCGAGCGGCCCCGCGGTATCCCGCGTATTCGAGATCGGGACGATGCCTTCCTGGCTGTATCGGCCGGTCGTCGGGCGGAACCCGGCCACGCCGCAAAGCGCGGCGGGGATTCGCACCGAACCGCCGGTGTCCGTGCCCATGGCGACCGGCGCCATCCGCGCCGCGACGGCGGCGCCGGAGCCGCCGCTGCTGCCGCCCGGAATCCGCGCGGGGTCGTAGGGGTTGCGCGCCGCCCCGAAGGCCGCGTTGTTCGAGGTGATGCCGAAGGCCAGCTCGTGCATGTTGAGCTTGCCCATGACGTAAGCGCCCTCGGCAGCGAGGCGCTCAAGGACGGGGGCGTTCCGGGCCGGGCGGTGATCGCGCAGACCGGGCGTGCCGCCGGTCGCCGTCATGTCGGCAGTATCGAAATTGTCCTTCACCGGCACCGGCAGCCCGGCAAGGCGCCCGCCGCCGGACACCGCGCGCGAAGCGGCGTCGAGCACCCGTTCCGGATCGAGATGGATGAAGGCGTTGAGCGCGCCGGAACGCTCGCACGCCTCCAGCAATGCTTCGGCATATTCGCGAGCTGAGATGCGCCCCCCGCGGATTTCGCGAAGCGCCGCCGATGCCGTCCACTCGGTAATCTCGCTCACGATCGTTTCCTCACGATGCGGCCGGTACGGCACCGTGCCGGGAACGCGGTGTCATCCCGAAGTGTCGCGCACAAATCGGGGGGTCGCCATCCTCGGAATTGAGGATTTTCAGTCCCCGCCCGACGCAGGGAAGGCGAACCGTGCGGCGATCTGGGTCCGGTTCGATACGCCGAGCTTGGCGAAGATGTGCTTGAGGTGGGTCCTCACGGTGGTGACGGATATGCCGAGCTCCCGGGCCGTTTCCATGTCGGTCCTGCCGAGCGCGGCCGACATGGCGATCTCCTTCTCGCGCGCGGTCAGCCGGGTCTCGCCGGCGATGCGCTCCATCAGCCCGCCCGGGGATGCGCCGGATCGGCCGCCTCCTTCGCGCGCCAGCGCGCGGCGCATCGCGTTGGTGAAGGCCGGGCCGATCGCATCCACGATCTCGATTTCCCGCCGCGCGAAATCCTCCTTGCCGCGGCCGCGCCAGATCCTCAGATCGCCGATATTCGCCCCGCCGGCGTAGGCGTAGTAGTTGATGCCGTAATAGAGCCCGTCGCGGGCAAGAAAGTCGTTGAAGAACTCGCTCCGCTCCAGCGCCGGGCGGGAAATCACCTCGTTCACCGAGGTGGTGCGGCGGCGGCGCTGCAGCGCAGGGGTGATCGGGTCGCGGAACTGGTAGTACGACTCGTAGGCGGTCAGATTGTCGTCCGACATGTTGAACGCCACACGATCGGCGAACCTGTCCTGCTCCTCGCGCCATACATAGGATGCGAGATAGTCGGCGTTCAGCAGGTCGCGCAGCAGGGGGCAGAGGCAAACGCGCAGATCGTGGGACGAGTGACCGGCGGACAACTCGCCCATGATGCGAAAGACGATCTCCGACTCCCTGGAGGTCAGGTTCATCCTGATGCTCCCCGGCCACGCAGGCTAGCGCCGGTCCTGTCCGCGCTCAACTCCGTCGTTGCCGCCCTGCCGCCGGCGCGGGAGCGCGGCCTGGGGCGTGTCCGGCTTGCGGGGCCTCGCGCGGAGTCTCGCTTGCAGCACGATGGGAACGGCGAGGGTGATCAGCACGAACAGGCCGGTCAGCAGCTTGAGGTCGGAGGGCTTCAGGCCGAGCGCGAGCGCCACCGCCACCACCTGGAAATAGGCCAGCGATCCGACCACAGGAGCGGCGAGCTGGCGGGTCAGGGTGCGGCGCCCGACCAGGGTCTCGCCCAGGATGGTCGCCGCCAGGCCGACGATCAGCACGCCGACCCCCATGTTGACGTCGGCATAGGCCTGGTGCTGGGCCATCACCGCGCCGCCGAAGGCGCTGAACCCGCCGGCCATGGCGATCCCGGCGACGATGTAACAGTGCGTCGGGATACCCTGCGCGCGGGACATCGCCTGGTTGGCGCCGACGCAACGGAGCGCCATGCCGAGCTCGGTGTTGAGGAACCAGTAGAAGACGGCGAGAAAGACCAGCACCAAGGCGAGGATCAGCGCGAACTGGGTCCACGGCTCGCCCCCGTCGGCGTCGAGCGCCAAGGTAAAGATCGAATCGTTGTCGAAGAGCGCGGTGTTCGGCTTTCCCATAACCCGGATATTGATGCTGAACAGCATGGTCAGCACGATGATCCCGGCGAGCAGCGAGGGCACCCGTAAATAGAGGTGGATCAGCGCCGTCGTCGCGCCGACGACGAAGCCGAACAGAACCGCCGCCGACAGGCTGAGCACCGGATCGAAGCCCGCAACCGTGAACGTCGCCACGATCGCCGCACCGAAGGGAAAGGCGCCCTCCGAGGTCAGGTCGGGCAGCCCCAGCATGCGGAACGGGATCATCACGGCAAGCGCGGGAAAGGCGAAGATCGCGCCCTGGACGAGGCTCACCGTGAACAGGTTGAGATAGATGTCGATGAAGCCCATCGCGGCGGTTAGCCCAGAAGCATCTTGTCGTCGGTGACGTGGAACCGCCCGACCAGGTCGTTCACGGTGAGACCCGCCTTCTCCTCCGCCGCCGCGTCGAGGACGATCCCGCCCTCGTGCATCATGAAGAGCCTGGTGCCGAAGCGCAGCGCATGCTGCATGTTGTGGGTGACCATGAGGGTGGTGATGGCCTCTCCGGTCACCACGTCCGATGTCAGCTTGAGCACGAGCTCGGCCGCGCGCGGATCGAGGGCGGACGTGTGCTCGTCGAGCAGCATCAGCCGCGGCGCGAGGAGGGCCGCCATGATCAGCGTCAGCGACTGGCGCTGGCCGCCCGAAAGCGACCGGACCTTCTCCGACAGGCGGTTCTCCATCCCGAGCCCGAGGACGGAAATCCGCTCCCGGAAATACTCCCGGTTGCGTCGGTTGAGCCCCAGCCTGAAGGTTTTCCGCCTGCCGCGCCTGGCGGCGACGGCGAGGTTCTCCTCGATGCTCAGTTCGGGCGCGGTGCCCAGCATCGGGTCCTGGAACACGCGCGATATCAGCTTCGCCCGCCTGTAGACGGGCTGGTTCCCCACATCCGTAAGCGCCGCGCCGTCACCCTCGTTGTGACCTGAGATTTTCGTGTTCATCTGGCCCTTGTCAACGACGGAGGTGACAGATGACAGACAGATTGCATGAGCGAGTAACGGAGGAGGCCACCGACGCTGCGGTTGCGGTTGCGACGTGCGCGAACGGCGCGCGGGTGTGGCCGGAAGCGGAGAAGGCGCGGATTGTGGCGGAGACGTTCGAGGAGGGAGCGACGGTGGCGGGTGTTGCCCGGCGCCACGGCCTTTCGCGGACGCAGTTGAGCGGCTGGCGGCGCATGGCTCGGGACGGCCTTCTTGGCCCGGTTTCCGGCGCGGTCGACGATCCGTTCGGCCTGGTCCCGGTGACGGTGTCGGTGGCTGCTGAGCGGAACGGCGCGGCATCGGCGCCCGGGGACGGTATCGCGATCGAGATCGCCGACATCCGGGTGGTGGTGCCGCCGGACTTCGACGCGGGGCACCTGTCGCGCATCCTGGTCTGCGTTCGGGCCGCGCCATGATCCTGACCGGGGAGAAGGTGCGGGTCTGGCTGGCGACCCGCCCCGTCGACTTCCGCAAGGGACATGACGGGCTGTCGGCGGTGGTGCAGACGGTGCTGGGCCACGACCCCTATAGCGGCGCGGTCTTCGCCTTCCGCTCCAGGCGGGGCGACAGGATGAAGATCCTGGTCTGGGACCGCACCGGGCTGGTCATGGTCTACAAGCGCCTGGAGGGCGGCGGCTTCCAGTGGCCGCGCCCGTCGGATGGAGTGATCGGGCTGTCGCCAGCGCAGTTCTCGGCGTTGTTCGAGGGTCTCGATTGGCGGGCGGTCCGGGCCGTGCGACGGCCACGGCCGCGCCAGGCGGCCTGATCGCGCACCTTGTCGCCTCACCGGGGAACGGTGTCCATCCCACCGTCTCCCCGGTGTCGCCAGGACGAGCTGTCCGGCCCCGTTTACAGCGGGGCCGGAAGCATGGTCGCCTTGCATTATCTCATTGATTCTGAAAGATGGATCCGATGCCAACAAGCATGGGAAGCGCCGTTCCCGTGAGCGATCTGCAACGCCGTCTGGCGGCCGTCGAAGCCCAACTTGCGAAGGAGCGCGCCGAGCGCAAGGCCGCCGAGGATGCGCTGGCTGTGTCCGAGCAGGCGCGCGAACGCCTGGAGCGGATCATCGCCTCGCTGAACCATGCCGTGTGGGGCGCGCGCTCGGAGAAGCGCCATGCCGATCAGGACCGGCTGCCGCTGTTCGAGGACATCGCGGTCGCCGAGGGGATGTTGGCGGAAGCCCGGGAGAAGGCCGACGCGGCGACCGGCAGACAACGGCGCAAGCCGCAGCCGACCAATCGTAATCTCGGCCATCTGCCCAGGCACCTTGAACGCTTCGAGAAGGTGATCGAGCCGCAGAGCACGGAGTGCCCTTGCGGCTGTGGCGCGATGACCAGGGTCGGCGAGGACCGCACCGAGCGGCTCGACATCGTGCCGGCGAAGTTGAGAGTGCTGGTGACGATCCGGCCGAAATACATCTGCCGCGCCTGCGAGGGCAAGCAGAGCGTCCAGGCGCCGGCGCCGGAATACCTGGTGCCGCGCGGCCTGCCGACCGAGGGGCTGGTGGCGCACACGCTGGTCGCCAAGTTCGCCGACCACCAACCGTTCTACCGTCAGAGCGAGGCATACCGGCGCGAGGGGATCGACCTCGACCGCACCATGCTGGGGAACTGGGCGGGGCGCGGGATGCAGGTGCTGGCCCCGGTGATCGACCGGATGATCGAGCACCTCAAGGCGTCGGACGGTCTGTTCATGGACGAGACCACGGTGCCGGTGATGGCGCCGGGGACCGGCAAGACGCGCCTCGACTATCTGTGGGCGATCGCCCGCGATCAGCGCGGCTATGGCGGGGTCGACCCGCCGATCGTGGTGTTCCACCACTCGCGCCATCGAAGTGCGAAGGTCGCTCTGGAGTTGATGCGGGGCTACACCGGCGGCGGCCCGCTGCATGTGGACGGCTACAGGGTGTACGATGCGCTCGGCGATCCGAAGCAGACGGTCAGCCCATGGGTGCTCGCCTACTGCTGGACCCACTGGCGGAGACGCTTCGTCGACTTCCAGCGCGCCACGGAGTCGCCCCTGTGCGAGGAAATCCTCGCACGGATCGCGGCGCTCTACCGGATCGAGACCATGGTGCGCGGTCACCCGCCAGAGCTGCGGCTGAAGGCGCGGCAGGAGTTGTCGGCGCCGATCGTCGAGGCCATGCGGCCCTGGCTCGAGGCCCGGCTCGACCGTCTGTCCAGCGCGTCCGAACTCGCCAGGCACATCCGCTACGCCCTCAAGCGCTGGGATGGCCTGTGCCGGTTCCTCCATGACGGACGTATCGAGATGGACACCAACCCTGTCGAGAACCTCATCCGTCCGGTGAAGCTCACAAAGAAAAACGCGCTGTTCGCCGGCAGCGACGACGGCGCCAGGACCTGGGCGCGGTGCGCCAGCCTGATCGGCACCTGCAAGCTCAACGGCGTCAATCCGCAGGTCTACCTGACCGACACCCTGCGCCGGATCATCGACATGCACCCCCTGTCACGCATCGACGAACTCATGCCCTGGAACTTCGACCCGAAAATCCCGGGCCTCACACGTCAACAAGGGTAACCGCGCGGCGCTTACCCACATCCCGCCCGTCGATCAGGATTTCTCCCGAATCGATCGGGACCTCGCCTGCAAGGGCGTTCAGAAGCGTGCTCTTGCCGGCGCCGTTGCTGCCGATGACGACGGCGAACTCGCCGTCATCGAGGGCGAAACCGACGTTCCTGAGGGCGGTCTTTTCGTTCGGGGTGCCGGGCGAAAAGACCTTGCTCGCCGCGAGGACGCGGACCGACACCGCTTCCTACCGGGGGACGGTCAGATCACGCATTTGCAGTCCTTGAAGGCGGCGGGAATCTCCAGTTTCAGATCACCGAACCGCTTGGCGCTCAGGAGGACCCTGTGGTCGTCGGGCCGGGGCCTGAAGATCGGAAGATCGGAGGGCTTGGCGCCCTTCAGAACCCTGGCGGCGAGCAGCCCGGCCTGACGGCCCACATCGCGCCACGAGACGGTGACTGCCGCCAGCACGTGCCCGTCCTTGACGCCGCCGGGGCTCGCGTTGATCACCGGTATCCTGTTGCGCTTGGCCGATGCGGCAACGACAGCGACGGAGGGCTGCAGCATGCTCGACGGGATCAGATAGATGAAATCCACCCCCTTCAGCGCCTCCACCCGACTCGGAATGTCGTTGACCGTCTCCACGCTGATCGTCCTGAGCTTCACGCCGGCCTTCTTCGCCGCGGCTTCGGCGTATTTGACGTTCACCCGGTCGTTCGCGTCGCCCGGGTTGAACAGGAGCCCCATCGTCGACACCTTGCCGAGGATCGTCTTCGCCCTCGCGATGACGGTGTCCATGTCCTGAAGGTTGGAGGCGCCGACGAAACGTGCGCTCCCCTTGTCCCAGGATTTCACCAGCCCCGCGTCGACCGGATCGGTGACGGGCGCGAAGACGATCGGCAGCGACTTGTTGCGGATCACCCGCTTGGACGCCTGGGTGATCGGCGTCGTCACGGTCAGCAACAGGTCGGGATCGGACGCCTCCAGCGCGGTCAGCACCTGTGCCACCAGCGACGGGTCGAAATTCGCATCCTTGTAGATGTACTCGACTCCTTCGCCGTCCTTGAAGCCGCCGCTCGCCAGACCCGCCTTGAAACCGTCGATGATCAGCTTGAGGACGGAATGCGGACCCAGGCTGGCGATCGCGACCTTCTTGTCCGCCGCCCGGGCCGTTGAGAAGGACAACGCCGATACGGCCAGAACCAGGGCGATGAGCCCCGAAACCTTGCTTAACCGAACCATTTTTGCCTCCTGCCGATGTCTCGTGGACCCTGCGATTGTACCGAACTCCCGAACCCCGCTACACGAGTTCGAGCGCGTTTCCCCGCGCGCCGGTGGCGCGGAGGATGGAGTACCAGATCGAGCTCAACATCTCGGTTCCCGACACGCCGACGGCGGGTTGGCGCTTTTCGGTCCTGAGCAGCCCCCCTTCGCGGTCCCAGGCCTCGACCTCGGCCACCGCGCAATCGAGCCCCGGATCGCACACCAGGCGCGCCTCGCACGCGTCGAGCCCCGTCGAGACCAGCGCGCAGGTCACCATGGTGTTGACGTTGCGCGGATAGAGTTTCGCGATGCCGCGGACCGGGCCTTCGTAGATGACGGTCTCCCGGTCGATCCCGGCGGGGTCGAGGCCGCTGTCGGAGAAGTCGATATTGTCCGGGTGCTTCCTGAAGGTGATCCTGACCCGGCTCCAGTTTCCCCGCCGCATCAGCAGCTCGTCCGCTCCAAGCAGCGCGCCGGCGGGCACGAACAGCGCGGTTCCGTTCGCCTTCGCGGAAGCCTCGAGCGCGGTCCGGAGTGCATCGTCGGCGAGCGCGGTAACCGAGAGCGGCATGTAGCTCGCGAAGCCGAGAAAGCCGGCGCCGAAACGCTCGGTGATGCCCGGATGGGCGCATTCGACGATCAGGTCGGGGCACCGGTCCGCGGCCTCCCCCGGATCGTCCAGCCGCAGCGCGGGGTCGAGCGCGGCGAGCGCGTCCGGGCTCCGGTTGTGGACGAAGGCGGTCTCGAACCGGCCGCCGCTTTCGCCGATGCGCTCGACGATGGAGCGGCCGATATAGCCGTAGCCGATCACTCCGATGCGGGTCGCGCTCACGTCACCGCCTCCCGGATGTCGGTCCTGAAGTCGCGCCACGCGCCGTCCGACATGACGGCCTCGATCGCGTCCACGGCATCCCATATGTCGACGTGGCGGATATAGAGGGGGGCGATGCCGAACCTCACGATATCGGGCTCGCGGAAGTCGGGTATCAGCCCGCGGGCGATCAACGCCTTGGCGACCGCGTAGGCGTCCGGGTGGCGGAACGAGACCTGGCTGCCGCGCCGCGCGGGGTCGCGGGGGCTCGCGAGCACGAACCCGTATTCCGCGAGCCTCTCGTCGGCCAGTTCGATGAAGAGCCCCGACAGCCTGCGCGACTTCGCCGCCAGCTCTTCCATGCCGACCCCGTCGAAGGTCGCCACGCCGTCGAGCACCGCGCGCAGCGAGAGCACGGGAGGCGAGCCGACGAGGCACTTGTTTATCGAATCCGCCGCCCGGTAGCCGTCTTCGAAGCGGAACTGCTCGGCATGGCTGAACCAGCCGGTGACGGCCGGCCGGTAGTCGCCGATCGCCGCGCGCGAGACGTAGGTGAAAGCGGGCGCGCCGGGGCCGGCGTTGAGGAACTTGTAGGTGCAGCCGACGGCGTAGTCGACATTCCAGCGGTTGAGCGCGACCGGCACCGCGCCGGCCGAGTGGCAGAGGTCCCAGACCACGGGAACGCCAAGCGCGTTGCAATGCGCGGTGATCGCCTCCATGTCGTGCACCCTGCCGGTGCGGTAATCGACATGGCTGAGGACGACGAGCGCCGTGTCTCCGTCGACTTCGTCCGCGATGCGCGCCGGATCGGCCCGGACCAGCGCGTGACCCCGGTCGAGCAGGTCGACCAGGCCTTCGAGGATGTAGACGTCGGTCGGGAAGTTCCCGGCCTCGGTCACCACCTTCCGCCCGGCCCCGCCGCGCCTCAGGAGCGACGCGGCCAGCTTGAACAGGTTGACCGAGGTGGAATCCGAGACCGCCACCTCGCCTTCCGACGCGCCGATCAAGGGCGCGATCGCATCGCCCGCGCGGCGCGCCAGGAAGAACCAGTCGGCGTCGAGCCAGCTCCGGATCAGCCCCTCGCCCCACTCGTCCTCGATCGTCCCTCGGATCGCCGAAGCGGTCGTCCCCGGCAGGGCGCCCAGCGAGTTGCCGTCGAAATAGAGCACGCCTTCCGGCAGGGAGAACCGCGCCCGGCATCCCGCCAGCTTGCATTCCGCGTCCAGCCGCTCGCAGTCGGTGCGATCCATGGGAGACGCCTCGCGCGGCGAGCGTAGGTTACGGCGGAGAGACGGACAAGGCGGATGTCCTCCGATGCGCCGCTCACCCGGCCGCCGCCGCCAGCGCCGCCGCATTGCGGATCAGCGCGAGTCCCCTGCCCGCCTCCAGCCCGAGGATCGATTCCGGGTGGAACTGGACCGCCCACACCGGGAGCGTGCGGTGCTGGAGCGCCATCGCGACGCCGTCCTCGGTCCAGGCGGTGACGTCCAGCACCTCCGGAGCCTCGTCGCGGGCCATGTAGATGGAGTGGTAGCGGCCGACCGAATAGCGCCGCGGCAGGCCGCGGAACAGCGGCACGTCGGCGGTCTCGATTTCCGACGGCTTGCCGTGCACCGGGGACTCCAGGAGGCGTAGCTTCGCTCCGAAATGCTCGGCGATGCCCTGCAGGCCGAGACAGACCCCGAACAGCGGGATGCCGCGCGCGACGCAGGCCGCGACCGTCTCCGCCACGCCGAAACCCCGCGGCTCGCCGGGGCCGGGCGACAGCACGACGAGGCCCGGCCGACGCTCGTCCAGCACGCCCATGCCGAAGCCGGAGCGGAGCGTTCGGACGTGGGCGCGGGTCTGGCGGAAATAGTTGGCGAGCGTGTGGACGAAAGAGTCCTCGTGGTCGACCAGCAGCACGTCGAGCCCCCGGCCCGCCGCCCCTCTCCCGTCCTCCGGCGCGGCGGCGGGCGCGTCGCCCGCGATGGCGTCGAGGAAGGCCGACGCCTTGACGCGGATCTCGTCCTCCTCCTCGGCGGGGTCGGAATCGAAGAGCAGCGTCGCGCCCGCCCTGACCGAGGCGATGCCGTCGCGGAACTGGATCGTCCGCAGCGTGAGTCCGGTGTTCATGTTGCCGTTGGCGAACGCCGCCCCCACCGCGCCGCCGTACCAGCGCCTCGGCGAGCGCTCGTGGTCCTCGATGAACTGCATCGCCCATTTCTTGGGCGCGCCGGTCACGGTGACCGCCCAGGTATGGGACAGGAAGGCATCCAGCGCGTCGAAACCCTCGCGCAGCGTGCCCTCCACATGGTCGACGGTGTGGATCAGCCGGGAGTACATCTCGATCTGGCGGCGACCGATCACCTTCACCGAGCCTGGCTCGCAGATGCGCGACTTGTCGTTGCGGTCGACGTCAGTGCACATGGTGAGCTCGGATTCGTCCTTTTCCGAGTTGAGAAGCGTCCGGATCCGGTGGGCGTCCGCGATCGGGTCCCCGCCGCGCCGGATGGTGCCCGAGATGGGGCAGGTCTCGACCCGCCGCCCCTCGACCCGGACGAACATCTCGGGCGAGGCGCCGACCAGATATTCCTGCTCGCCGAGATTCATGAAGAAGCCGTAAGGGGCCGGGTTGGCCCGCATCAGCCTCCGGAAGACGACCGAGGGCGGCTCGGCCACCGGGCGCCAGGTGTCGACGCCCGGCACGGTCTCGAACAGGTCGCCCGCGCGGAAGCGTTCCTTCGCCGCGCCGACGGTGGCGGCGTAATCGCCCGGCGCGTGGTCGCTGCCTCCCTCGCAAGCCGGGGCGAAACGGAAGGGCTCGTCCGGGTCGCCGCGCGCGATGCCGGCCGTGGTCCGGCCGTCGACCTCGAACTCGTAGGACCGCCAGGTCGCCTCGCCCCTCTGGTGGTCGACGACCAGCAGCCGGTCGGGGAGATAGAGCACGAGATCGCGGCTGCCGTCTTCGCGGTTGCTCCGGCGCTCCAGGGGCTCGAACTGAAACGCGAGGTTGTAGCCGAACGCGCCGTAAAGGCCGAGGAAGCGCTCGCGGCCGGGCACGGCCACGAAGTCGAGGATCGCGCGCACCAGCGAGAACACCGAGGGCTGGCGGCTCCTCTCCTCCTCGGGGAAGCGGCCGGCGGGCTTGCGGATGGCGACGTCGAAGCCGTCCTCGCCGACCGCGAGGCGCTCGACGAAATCCCACTCGGGCAGACGTTTCGCGAGCGCGTCCGCGAGGATCCGCCCGCGTCCGGAGAGCGCCGTGACGCGGGCCGAACGCCCTGCCGCCGCGAGCTGCAGCGGCGGGTCGACGAACCCCATGTCCCAGCGCGTGTAGCGCCCCGGATACTCGAAGTCGGACGACAGCAGCACGCCGCGCCTGCGGTCGAGCCTGTCGACCAGGACCATCCGGGCGTTCTCGTAAACCTCGGGCGCTGTCGCGCACCGCACGCGCACGCCGCCCGGCGTGATGAAGCTGTCGGTTTCCCTCGGTACGGACATGACGCCTCCCCTTTGCCGGGGCTCCGGGGCTCGCCATGCCATCTCGGAAAAAGAAAATGGCTGCCCGGTCCCCGGCAGCCACACATGTCACACGCAATATGCCGGCCGCCGCTTCAGGCGCGCCGCCACCAGTTCGAAGAGATCGAAACCGCGTTCCGCATGACGGCGCAAACCATAGGGGGATTATATACCTGACTTGAACAAGATCAAGATCGCGCCTATATTGCAGGCATAGGGTACGGGAGTTCGAACGATGAAAGCGCCGGGAAAATAGCACCGCAAGGGCATATCGCTGATCGAGCTCGGGGACATGTTCCCCGACGAACAGGCGGCCGTCGCGTGGTTCGAGGCCATGCGCTGGCCCGAAGGCCGGCATTGCGGCCGCTGTGGCTCTCTCGACACCGCTGACGTGCCCAAAGCCAAGCCGATGCCCTACTGGTGTCGGGACTGCCAGTCCTATTTCAGCGTGCGCACCGGGACGCCGATAGAGCGGTCCAGGCTGCCGCTGCGCAAGTGGGCCTTCGCGATCTACCTCTACGTGACCAGCCTCAAGGGCGTGTCCTCGATGAAGCTCCATCGGGATCTGAACGTCACCCAGAAAACGGCGTGGTTCATGCTCCACCGGCTTCGCGAGGCATGGGACGATAGCGGGCTGGAGCCCTTTGCCGGCCCTGTCGAGGCCGACGAGACCTATATCGGCGGCAAGCGCAAGAACATGAGCAACGCCAAGCGGAAGGCGCTCGCGGGAACGGGTCGGGGTGCGGTCGGGAAAGCCGCTATCGTGGGCTCACGGGACCGCGCCAGCAACAAGGTATCGGCCCGGCACGTCTCGACCACGAAGGCGGAGAACGTCGCCGGCTTCGTCGCGTCTCGCACCGCGCCGGGCGCGACGGTCTACACCGACGAGGCGCTGGCCTACAACGCTCTGGATGCCTTCTTCGAGCATGAGAGCGTCAATCACTCGGTCGGGGAGTACGTGCGCGGGCAGGCGCACACGAACGGCATGGAGAGCTTCTGGGCCATGTTCAAGCGGGGCTACCACGGCACGTTTCACCAGATCAGCCCGAAGCATCTGCAACGCTACGTCTCGGAGTTCGCCGGGCGTCACAACGTGCGGGACGCGGATACCGTCGACCAGATGGGCCATCTTGTCGCGGCGATGACGGGCAAGCGGCTAATGTACCGCGACTTGATCGCGGACTGACTGGCGGGAGAAACCGCTACCTGCTACAACGGCAAAGCCCCAAGGGACGGCAATCCCAAGGGGCTTTGGTGAAACCCGGCTCCGGCCGCGCGCGCCGTCGCTTTGCCCTCCATAGGCCAAGGCGCGGCGCGTGTCAAGCCGGGGCTCCGAGTTGGAGTCCTAGATGAAACCCACCTGCGAGAATTGCCAGTTCTTCGACGCGGCCGCTGGCGAGTGCCGCCGGCGATCGCCGGCGGTCGAAGGCTGGCCGGCCGTCACGGATCGGGATTGGTGCGGCGATCATGCTCCGGTGCCTGTGGTGGCTCCGGTTCCCGATCTGCCGGAGCATGTTCTTCAGGCGATCCGAAGCGCTCCCTGAACACCTTGCGCATGGCGAGCGCAAGCAGGTTGGTTTCCGCCGGCTTCTTGGTCATCGCGGCCGGCCTCAGCGGATGCCGGCGAACGCGGCCTTGAGGCTGTCGCGCACAAGCGTCCCGGCTACGGCCTCGTGCTGACGGCCGACAAAGCCGCTGCGCAGCGTGCCGGTATCTCCGCCCGTGCGGACAAGCCGGTTGCCGTCGACTCTCACGGTGTAGGACAGCTCCCCGTCGCCCCATGGGACGCCGGGGGCGTTGATGTTGGCGAGCAAGTCCCATGCCGTGATGCTGGTAAAGTCCAGCGCGCCGGCGAGGGTGGCCATGTCGAGCGTCAGATACACGTCCGAGCCGACGAAGGCCGGGCCGTCCTCGCCCATCATCGAGCCTCGCCAGCGCGCCGTCCCGGAAAGCGCCCGGTTCGCGGCGAGCTCGCCGGCAGGCGTCGGCGCGAAAGCCCAGGGCTGCAACTCATCGCCCCGGATCGAGTAGCCGAAAGCCGTGCCTGGCGCGTTCACCAGGTCGGCACGCACGTGCGTCCATTCGTCGGCCGCCGCGCCCGTGGTCACTGCAATCGTCGTCTCGAACGTCTCGCGAGGGGCGTAGGTCGCGAGCGGTGTAAGCTGTGCGGCCGGCGGGACGGCCTCGAACGGCCCAAAGCCGAGTGTCGTCGGCCCGGCCGGGGCCTTCGCTCCCCCGCCTCCTCCGCCGCAGGCAGCCAGAAGCAGAAGCATCGCGGTTGCGGCAATCGTTCTCTGAGCTTGCATGGTTCCCTCCCCGTTGCGGCCGGCTGGTGCCGGGCCGTTCCAGTCATGGAACGCGGAAAGCGTGCTACGACCCCGCCTATTCGCCGGGTGCCGGTGATCGGCCGGCACCGCTCGAAGGCTCTGGTATTCAGCGGGCGACCCGACTCAACGGGCCGCGCCCATGACTGGAAGGAAGAGGATCAGCCGCCTAGCGACGGCGTGTCAAGCGTCTCGCCTAGCCTGATCGACCGGCAAAACGCAGCGGCGGCCCGGACGGATAGCGGGCCTTCGCCATGGCAAAGTTCAGCCGAGGTTTTCCTTGATCCATGCCGCGAGCTGCTTCGCCCCCTCTCGCGGCATCACCAGACGCGCCGTCACTATCTTCTGCATTTCCGGGGGGATTTCCGTCTCCCATGGGAGATGCTGGACTACCGTGAAGAGATTCATCTTCACCACGGCCATTGTCTCCGAGCCCATGAAGCCTTCTACCCCGTCCGCGTAGATGATCGGTGCCGTGTTCGTGTTGCTCGCGGTCGGCAGGCTGAACTGGTCGCTGTGCTCGATCTCCACCCGGCTGCCCCTTTTCGGTTGGTCGAGACCCCATTTTGCATCCTCCGCTTCTGGTGAACAAGAACTTATTCAAGTCAGGTATATAATCCCCAAACCATACGCATGGAGCGCGCGGGGTCAACGGGGCACTTGGCGGCGCGGGGCGCGGGCACGGCCGCGTTTCACGGTCGGGCCGATTTGTGGCACAAACCGCCCGGCAGACAGGAAGGACGGCAGCGCATGTTCATCGCGATGAACCGGTTCCGCATCGCCCGCGGGCGCGAGGCGGAGTTCGAGACAGTGTGGCGGGAGCGCGATTCCCATCTCGACGGCGTGCCGGGCTTCGTCGAGTTCCGGCTGCTCAAGGGACCGGAGTCCGACGACCACACGCTCTACGCCTCGCACACGATCTGGCGCGCGCGCGGCGATTTCGAGGCGTGGACCCGGTCGGAGGCGTTCCGCAGGGCCCATGCCGGTGCCGGCGGCCAGCGCGGCCTCTATCTCGGCCATCCCGAGTTCGAGGGCTTCGAGTCCGTGCTGGAGGGCTAGCCTCGGCCGTGATCGCCGGCATCGGCAACGCCTTTCTGCGCCTGCCGCCGTCGTGGCAGGGCGCGATCTGGATGACGATGAGCGCGCTGCTCTTCGCCGGCCAGACCGCCATCGTGCGCTATCTCTCGCAGGAGATGCATTTCCTCGAGATCTCGCTGTTCTGCGCGCTGTTCGGCGTGATCGCCATGCTGCCCTGGCTGATGCGCGCGGGGCTCGGCGTCATGCGGACGCGGAACACGGGACTGTATGCGGGCCGCGGCTTCCTCAGCACGGTCGCGATGTACGGCTGGTTCTGCAGCCTCGCCCTGATCCCGATCGCCGACGCGACCGCGATCTCCTTCACGTTCCCGCTCTTCATCGCGCTCTTCGGGGTGATCTTCCTGCGCGAGTCGGCGCATCCGATGCGATGGGCGGCGCTCTTCATGGGGTTCGCCGGGACGCTGGTCATCGTCCGCCCCGGTTTCCAGGCGCTCGACATCGGCATGGTCATGGTGATCGGCGCCGGGCTCTGCATCGCGTCGTCGGCGATGATGCTGAAGGTCGCGATCCGCACCGATCACCCCGACACGGCGGTGCTCTACCAGTCTGTCTTCATGCTGCCCTTCGCGATCGTCGGCGCGGCGTTCGTGTGGGAATGGCCGACCTGGGAGCAGTGGCTCTGGGGGCTCGCGCTGGGCGCGGCTTCGGCCACCGCGCAGCGCTTCTACACCCGCGCGTTCGCGGTCGGCGAGACCGGCGCCGTCGCGCCCTTCGATTTCGCGCGGCTTCCCTTCGCGGTGGCGATCGGCTTCCTCGTCTTCGCCGAGCTGCCCGACCTCTGGACGGTGGCGGGTGCGGCGATCATCTTCGGCTCGTCCATCGTCGCCGAACGCAGCGAGGCGCGGCGGTCGAAGGAATAGGGCGCGGCCGCCGCCCTAGTCCGCCGCGGGGCCCTTGGTCAGGACGGTGACGTTGCGCCCGTCCTCGCGCCGGTAATCCACGCTGTCCATCATCGAGTTGACCAGCAGCAGGCCGAGCCCGCCGGGGTCGCGCTCGTGCAGGGGCGCGTCGGTATCGGTTTCCGGCACCTGCCTGGGGTCGAATTCGATGCTGTCGTCGACGATCGTGACGACCAGCGTGCCGCCGTTGCGTCGGACGGCGATCTCGATCCGGTGCGCGTCGTCGTCCCGGTAGCCGTAGGAGACGATGTTGGTGAGCAGCTCATCGAGCGCCAGGTTCACCGCATAGGCAACCCCCGGCTCCACATCGGCGGCGGCGCAGAGCGCGTCGATCCGCTCGGCGATGCCAGGGAGTTCGCCCAAGTCGTTCGCCATCGATATGTCGATACGGTCCTCGTCCATCCTCCGCACCCCGCGCCGGGCGGCGCAACCTAGCACGCGGCGCCGCAGGCGGGTATCGGGCGGGTTTCCGGCCCTTCCGCCGGATCGAGACACGGATCGCGGCGCGCCCGCATCTGGCCTCCCGCTGTCACCCCGGACTTGATCCGGGGTCCAGCCTGTCAGGCACCGCCGTCGCCCGGCTTTCCCCGGATCGGTGTCCGGGGCGGGCCTGGACCCCGGCTCAAGGCCGGGGTGACAACGGGGGGCGGGGGCAAGGTCGGGCGGTGCGGGCACGCCTCTCCCCCCAGCCGTCATGCCCGGACTTGTTCCGGGCATCCACGCCCCTCCGCCGCCTCGCCGGCGCCCGCTTATACCGCGATGCCGCAAGACGTGGATGCCCGGAACAAGTCCGGGCATGACGGTATGGGGGCGGGTGGGACGGAGAAATCTGCCAGCGCAGGAATCGCGGCCTTGTGCGTGACAGATATCTCCGCGCCGCCGCGCTCCGCGCAGCTCCGGTCGACATGACGGATCGAAGGGCGCTTACCCTGCGGCGGTAGCCGGGCTTATCATCGGGGCGCCGGTCCGCACAACAGGGAGCAGCTTCATGGGCGCGATCCCCGTCGCCTTCTATTCCGAGGGGTTCAGGCTGGTGGGCGACCTCTACCGGCCGGACGGGCTCGGGCGGGGCGAGGCGCGGGCTGGGATCGTGCTGTGCCACGGCTATACCGGGGTCAAGGATCTCTATCTGCCGGACACCGCGCGCGTGCTGACCGATGCGGGCTATGTCGCGCTCGCCTTCGATTACAAGGGCTGGGGAGAGAGCGAGGGCCCCCGCGCCCGCCTCGCGCCGCACGGCCGGGTCGCCGACGTCCAGGCCGCGCTCACCTTCCTCGGCGCGCGCGACGAGGTCGACGGGAGCCGGCTCGGCCTCTACGGCACCAGCTACGGAGGGGCGACGGCGGTGTGGGCCGGCGCCGTCGACCGGCGTGTCGGCTGCGTCGTCAGCGTGGTCGGAATCGGCCACGGCGAGCGCTGGATGCGGAGCGTGCGCCGGCCCGACGAATGGTTCGACCTCCTCGAACGCTCCGCCGCCGACCGGGTGAAGCGGGCGCTGGAGGGCGAATCGGAACTCGTCGAGCGCACCGAGGTGCTGCTGCCCGACCGCCAGTCGGCGGCGCTCGCCGCGGCGGCAAGACGCAACGTGAAGGGCGCGATCGACACGCTGCCGCTCGAATATGTCGACGAGACGCTCGCCTTCCACCCGGAATGGGTGGTGGACCGGATCGCGCCGAGGCCCGTCCTGTTCATCACCACGGACGACGACCGGCTGGTGCCGCCCGAGGAATCCCGCGCTCTCTACGAGAAGGCGGGGGAACCCAAGAAGCTGGTGACGCTCGAAGGCTACGGCCATTACGAGGTCTATACCGAGCCCGCCTTCGGCGAGGTGATGGGGGAGACCCTCGCCTGGTTCGGCGAGCACTTGCCGGCGCACGGCGCGAAACCATGAACCGGGCCCTGATCGCCGGCCTGATGGTCGTCCTCGCATCGACGGGCGCCGCCGCGCATTCGAAGCTGGGCACGTCGGTCCCGGCGAACGGCGCGGTGCTGGCGCGGATGCCGGCGGAGATCGTGCTGACCTTCTCCAAGCGGCTCCGCCTGACCCGGGTCCGCATGGTCCGCGACGGTGATCGGACCGTTGAGCTCGAGGCGGCCAAGGCCTTCGGCACCCGCTTCGCGATCCCGGTGAAGGACGGCGGCAAGGGCGCCTACCGGATCGAGTGGCGCGGCCTCGCGGCGGACGGGCACGCGATGCGGGGCGCGTTCTCCTTCCGGGTGAAGTGAGCCTTGCCGGATCTCTGGCAGCTCGCCTCGGTCCTCGCGAAGTTCCTGCTCTATCTCGGCGTGCTGGGGAGCGTCGGGCTGGTCTTCGCTCACATCGTCTGTCGACGGGAAATCGGGCGGGCGCGGGGCATGCTCGGACGCCAGGCCTCCGCGCTCGCAGCCCTGGCACTGGCCGCCGCCGGGCTCGGCTTCGCGCTCACCGGTGCGGCGATGACGGGCGATGCGTCGGGCATGACGGATGCGGAGATGCTGGGCCTGCTCTGGCGGACGCCGGCCGGCACCGCGCTTACCGTTCAAGCCGCCGGGCTCGTCCTGCTGATCGGCGGGCTCCACCTGCCGGGGCGCGGGTTGTGGGTCGCGGGCGCGGGCGGGCTGATCGCCCTCTGGTCGTTCGCCCTGGTCGGCCACGTGGCGGATGCCGGAGCGGCGTGGCTGCAGGCGGTGCTGCTGGCGCATCTCGCCGCCGCCGCCTTCTGGATCGGCATTCTCGCGCCGCTCCGCAACCTGGCCGCCAGCGATCTGCCGGCGGCCGCGGCGCTCGGAACCCGCTTCGGCCGCATCGCCGTCTACACGGTGCCGCTGCTGATCGCCGCCGGGATCGTCATGGCCTGGCGCCTGCTGGGCGATTTCTCGGCCCTGGTGACGACCGCCTACGGCTTCACCCTGCTGGCCAAGATCGCGGGCGTCGGCGTGCTGCTCTCGGCGGGGGCGGCCAACAAGCTCCGCTTCGTCCCGGCGATGCGCCGCGGCAGGCGGGCAGCGGCGGCGGGGCTGCGCCGCTCGATCGCGCTGGAATGGTTCGCGGTGGCGGCGGTGCTGCTGCTTACCGCGGCGCTGACCGGGTTGATCACCCCTCCCTGAGCAGCCAGCGGAAGATCAGCGTGGCGGCGGCGGCGCCCGCGAGCTGGGCCAGGATGAAGCCCGGCGCGTGCGCCGGCATGATGCCGGAAAAGGTGTCGGTCAGGCTGCGCGCGATGGTGACCGCCGGGTTGGCGAAGGATGTCGACGAGGTGAACCAGTACCCTGCGGTGATGAACAGCCCGACGGCGTAGGGCGTTGCGCCCGGGCGGAACCGCAATGTCCCCAGGATCGTCGCCACCAGCCCGAAAGCGGCGACGAACTCTCCGGTCCATTGCCCGATGCCAGTCCGGGCCGTCGCCGAGGCGGCGAAGGCGGGCTCGCCGAACATCAGATGCGCGACCAGCACGCCGGCGAGCCCGGCCGCGATCTGGACCAGGACATAGACCGCCGCGTCGCGCGCGCCGATCTCGCGCCGGATCAGGAAGGCGAGCGTGACCGCCGGGTTGAAATGGGCGCCCGATACCGGCCCGAAGATCAGGATCAGAACCGCCAGGATGGCGCCCGTCGCGATCGTGTTGCCCAGCAGCGCGAGCGCCACGTTCCCGCCGGCGAGGGTCTCCGCCATGATCCCGGAGCCGACCACGGTGGCCAGCAGAAAGGCGGTCCCGAGCGCCTCTGCCGCCAGTTTCCGGGCGAAGGAAAACGTCACTTGCGAGCGCCGGACATCGTGCCGCGGTCAGCCCGTCCCGCCGATATCGTCGAGGCGCTCCTGGAGCGCGAGCTTGTCGAGCGAGGAGATCGGCAGATTGACAAAGGTCGAAATCCTGTCGGTCAGCATGCGGTAGGAATCGGCGAACGCGGCGGCGACCTCGGACCGGGTGCCGGTCGCGGCCGCGGGATCGGGAATCCCCCAATGCGCCGACACCGGCTGTCCGGGCCAGACCGGGCACACCTCGTCGGCGGCGTTGTCGCAGACCGTGAAGACGAAGTCCATCCGGGGCGCGCCGTCCCGGGCGAACTCGGTCCAGTCCTTGGAGCGGTACCCGGATACGTCATGGTCGAGCTTGCGCAGGAGGGCGACGGCGTTCGGGTTGACCTGCCCGGCCGGCCCGCTGCCCGCGCTGTAAGCCCTGAAGCGCCCCATCCCCTCGCGCGCCAGGATCGCCTCGGCGAGGATGCTGCGCGCCGAGTTGCCGGTGCAGAGGAAAAGCACGTTGAAAATCTTGTCGTCCGCCATGCCGCCGGAGTGGTTCCACACTGCGGTTACGCTTTTGTGACAGGGCGGCGTGCTAGACCGATGCCCGCCCGTGCAGCGCCCCGATCTCCGCGTCGCGGGCCTCGTCCCTCCCCATGGTCTCGGAATGGCCGAGCCGGTGGAAGGTCTCCCACAGCACGCCGTCGGGATCGCTGGCCCAGGTCTTGTTGCCCCTGGCGTAGCAGCAGAGGTTTTCCTTCTCTTCGAAGATCGTCTGCTCGGCTTCGGCCAACGCGGCGGTAATCCCGGCAAGGCTGGCATCGTCGTCGACCTGGATGCCGAGATGGGAAATGCCGGCGTCGCAACACTCGTTCGTGGACACCGCGAAGTTGACCGAGGGCTCGTCCAGCAGCCACTGGGCATAGTCGTCCTTGAGCTTGGACGGAGGAACGCCGAACAGGGTGCGGTAGAAGCGGACCGACCGGTCCAGATCCTCGACGTGAAGGTGGACATGCAGGCGTTTCATAGGCTTTCTCCCTGGCCGTTCAGGCGGCCTCCTCGCCGATCGCCGCGCGGACCGCGGGATGGCCCTTGCAGCAATCCTTCATCAGGAACCGCATCAGCGCGCCGGCGCCCGCGAAATCCGCCCGGTAGACGATCTGCCGCGACCGCCGCTCCGACGACACCAGCCCGGCCCTCTGCAACAGGCCGAGATGGGTCGACAGCGTCGAGGGCGCCGTTTCCAGCGCGCGGGCGATCTCCCCGGCCGGCAGCCCGGCGGGACCGGCCCGTACCAGCAGTCGGAATGCGGCCAGACGGGTCTCCTGGGCGAGCGCGGCGAAAGCGGTTGTGGCCGTCGATATTTCCATATTTCGAGAAATAAAGAAATACTGGAAAATGTCAAGGCCGATACGCCGCTTCGCCGTCCCCCGTGGCGCGGCCCCTGTCGTACAATGAGCCCTCGTGGAAACTTCCGGGTAGCGATCGTGACGACGACGCATTGGCCGAACGCATCCGCCCGCTGCTCTCGGGCCGCGGCGGCTATTCCGAGCGCAGGATGTTCGGCGGGGTCTGCTTCATGATCGGCGGCAACATGTGCGTCGGCACATGGAGGGACGCCTTGATCGTCAGGATCGACCGGAAGGACCGCGATTCGGTCCTCGCCGAGCCGCATACCCGACCCGCCGACATGAACGGCCGGGTGATGAAGGGCTGGGCGCTGGTCGAATCCGCCGGCATCCGGTCCGACCGCGACCTCGAATCCTGGGTCGACCGCGCCGCGGCCTATGCGTCAATGCTGCCCGCGAAGTGAGGGGACACAGCTGCGCCCCCGCCGTCACCCCGGACGGAGTGGAGCGGAGATCCGGGGTCCATGGATGTCCGTACGTCCTCGCCCGTCCTCTCTGGACCCCGGCTCAGGGCCGGGGTGACGACGGGGGTGCGGGAACCGTCTAGATCAACTCTCGTCCCGAGTAAGTCTGCAAGCCCATATCGAGGGGCTCCCCCTCACAACGCCTGGACGATTTCCTCGGTCATCTTCTTGGCGTCGTCGAACAGCATCATCGTGTTGTCGCGGTAGAACAGCTCGTTGTCGACGCCGGCATAGCCGGACGCCAGCGAGCGCTTGACGAACAGCACCGTGGTCGATTTCTCGACCTCGAGGATGGGCATGCCGAAGATCGGGCTCTCGGCGTCGGTCTTGGCGGCCGGGTTGGTGACGTCGTTGGCGCCGATCACGTAGGCGACGTCGGCGGCGGCGAATTCGTTGTTGATGTCCTCGAGCTCGAACACCTCGTCATAGGGCACGCTCGCCTCGGCCAGCAGGACGTTCATGTGCCCCGGCATCCGCCCGGCGACGGGGTGGATGGCGTAGGCGATGTCGATCCCCTGCCCCTTCAGCGTGTCGCACATCTCGCGCAGCGCGTGCTGCGCCTGGGCGACCGCCATGCCGTAGCCCGGGACCACGATCACCTTGGAGGCGTTCTTGAGCACGAACGCCGCGTCCTCGGCGCTGCCCGCCTTGACGTGGCGCTCCCCGTCGTCCGCGCCCGCCGCGGTCCCGCCCTCGACCCCGAACCCGCCGAGGATGACGCTGAAGAAGGACCGGTTCATGCCCCGGCACATGATGTAGCTCAGGATCGCGCCCGACGAGCCGACCAGCGCGCCGGTGATGATCAGCAGCGTGTTGGACAGCGTGAAGCCGATCCCGCACGCCGCCCAGCCCGAATAGGAGTTGAGCATCGAGATCACCACCGGCATGTCGGCGCCGCCGATGGGAACGATGATCAGGAAACCGAGCGCGAGCGCGAGGATCACGATCAGCCAGTAGGCCGCGGGCGCCTCGGCGAGGCAGAGCCAGACGACCAGCAGGACCAGAACCGCGCCCAGGCCCGCATTCAGCGGATGCTGCCCCTTGAAGACCAGCGGCGCGCCGCTCACCAGACCCTGCAGCTTGGCGAAGGCGACGACCGAGCCGGTGAAGGTGACGGCGCCGACCGCGGTGCCGATCGCCATCTCGATCAGGCTTGCCGTCTTGATGTCGCCCACGGTGCCGATGCCGTAGGCCTCGGGCGCGTAGAACGCGGCCGTCGCGACCGCCACCGCGGCGAGCCCGACCAGGCTGTGGAAGGCGGCGACGAGCTGGGGCAGCGCGGTCATCTGGATGCGGAGCGCGATCACCGTCCCGATCGCGCCGCCGATCACCACGCCCGCGGCGATCAGCTCGAACGAGACCACGCCGGGATCGGCGAGCGTGGTGGCGACCGCGATGACCATGCCGGCGATGCCGATCGCGTTGCCCCGGCGCGCGGTCTCCGGCGAGGACAGGCCGCGCAGCGCCATGATGAAGCAGATCGCCGCGACCAGATAGGCGAGCCCGGTGAAATCGGCGTGCATCGCGGCCCGCCCCTAGCGCCGCTTGCGGTACATGCGGAGCATGCGCTGCGAGACGATGAAGCCGCCGAAGATGTTGACCGAGGCGAGCGTCACCGCGACGAAGCCCATGACCTTGGAGAAGTCGAGCTCGGCAGGGCCGGCGGCGATCAGCGCGCCGACGATGATCACCGAGGAGATCGCGTTGGTGACGCTCATCAGCGGCGAGTGCAGCGCGGGGGTCACGTTCCAGACCACGTAGTAGCCGACGAAGATGGCGAGAACGAAAACGGTGAACAGGAATATGAAGGGATCGGTGGCGGCGGCGTCCGCCGCCGGTTGCGCCGCTTCTTCGGGTTTCACGCTACATCCTTGTCGGCGTTCGGGGGAACGAGCGAGGGGTGGACGATCTCGCCCCCGCGGGTGATCAGGCAGGCGGACACGATCTCGTCCTCCCAGTCGATCGCCAGCGTCCCGTTCTCGCGGTCAACCAGGGGGGTAAGGAAGTTGAGCAGGTTGCGCGCGTACATCGAGGACGCGTTCTCCGCCAGCCGGCTCGGCACGTTGGCGTGGCCCAGGATCGTGACGCCGTATTTCTCCACCACCTCGCCCGGCTGGCTCAGCGCGCAATTGCCGCCCTGCTCCACCGCGAGGTCGACGATCACCGAGCCCGCGCGCATTCCCTTCACCATGTCCTCGGGGATCAGCACCGGCGCGGGCCGGCCCGGGATCAGGGCGGTGCAGATGGCGATGTCGTTCCTGGCGAGCGCGTCGGCCAGCACTTCGGCTTCCCGCTCCTTGTAGGACGCGCCCATCTCCTTCGCGTAGCCGCCGGCGGTCTCCGCGTCCGCCGTCGCCGCCTCGTCGACCGCGAGGAATTTCGCGCCGAGGCTCTCGACCTGCTCCTTGACGGCGGGGCGCACGTCGTAGCCGGTGACGATGGCGCCGAGCCGCTTCGCGGTCGCGATCGCCTGGAGCCCGGCGACGCCGGCGCCCAGCACGAGGACGCGGGCCGGCGGGATGGTGCCGGCCGCGGTCATCATCATCGGCAGCGCGCGGCCGAACGCGCCCGCGCCGTCGAGCACCGCCTTGTAGCCGGCGATGTTCGATTGCGAGGACAGGATGTCCATCGACTGCGCCCGGGTGATGCGCGGCAGCAGTTCGAGGGAGAACGCGGTCAATCCGGCCTTCGCGTAGGCTTCGGCGTGGGGCGCGTGCTGCAGCGCGGCGAGCGCGCCGATCACAGTCGCGCCCGGCTTCATCAGCCGGATCTCGTCGTCGCCGTCCTCGGCCTCGATCAGAGGCCGCTGGACCTTAAGGACGACATCGGCTCCGGCGAGGGTCCCGGCCTCGTCCGCCGCGACGGTGGCGCCGACTTCGGCATAGGCCCCGTCGGCGAAGCCGGACTCGATCCCGGCGCCGGTCTCGACGACGACCTCGAACCCGAGCCCCGCGAGCTTCTTGACCGTATCGGGGGATGCGGCGACCCGCCGCTCGTTGCGCCGCCGTTCCTTGGGTACCGAAAGCTTCATGACAACGTCGCGCCCGGATACGGGGTTGCACGCGGGTGAGAGGCCCGAACCGGGCGTCCCGCTTGGTATGAACCAACGGTCATCAAAGTCAACCGGTTTGATTCGATCAACACCGTTCCCGCTGCCCAAACGCCGCGAGCAACGCGGAATTGAAGGCTTCGGGCCGTTCGAGCGCGGCGTAGTGGCCCGCTTTTTCGATCACCGTGCAGGTCGCACCGGGCAGGCTTTCGGCGAGGGCACGGCACCGTTCCGGGGGCGCCAGCGGATCGTCCGAACCGGCGACGATGCGGACCGGCGCGGCGACCTGCGCGGCCTCGGTCGGAAGGTCGATGTCGGCCATCATCGCCACCGCCGGGACATACCCCTCGGGGCGGGCGCCCGCCATGGTGCCGACCACCTCGGCAACGAGCCTTTGGGACGCGCCGGGTGCGAGCAGGCGCGGGCCGCGGTCTTCCGCGAAGCCGCGCGGACCCAGCCGCTGAAACGCGCCCGTTCTTTCCTCGACCGCCGCTGCGCGCGCCGCCGGGGCCAGCGCGCCGAATCCGAACAGCGGGTGGGCGAGGACGGCGGCGCGGGTCCGATCGGGAAACGCGCGCGCGAACGACGCCGCAATCAGCGCCGCCACCGACTGGCCGACCAGGCAGGCCCTGTCGATCCCGAGCGCATCGAGCAGGCCCGCGAGCGCGACCGCATAATCCGCCGCGGCGGGCGTTCCGGCCAGCGGATCCGACCCGCCATAGCCCGGCATGTCCCAGCCGACGACGCGGAAACGGTCCGACAGCGCGGCATACTGCCGCCGCCACATCGCGGCGTTCCCGCCGAGCCCGTGCAGCAGCACCAGCCCCGGCAGCGACGCATCGCCGGCCTCGCGGTACGCGATCCTGCGCCCGCCGACCATGACGGTGCGAGAGGGCGGCGCCTCAGGCACGGCGGTCACGGGCAGGCCTCCCGCAACGCGGTCTCGTGGCCCAGGCCGAGTATCCACGCTTCCTCGCGCTCGATCAGATCCCGTTCTTCCCGATCGAGGTCGCGAGCGCCTTCGAACAGGGGCGCCAGGCCGCCGCGCCGGTCCAGCTCGGCGAAAGCGGCCGCGTTGACGCGCACCTGGGCGCGGTCGGGGATTTCTTCCTTTCGGAGGCGGGCGATCTCGGCCTTGAGGAGCGACGGGTAGATTTCCGCCAGGACGAGCGGGGTGGCGACGGTATCGGGCGCGCGAAGCCCGGTCCGGAAAGGCCAGATCGCCGCGTGGCGTTCGATGCGCGGATCGCTCGACAGCCGCTTCAGCGCGGGCAGGCCCAGAATGACCTGCGAGCCGACGGAACCGGTGTAGGCCAGCTGCCACACCGTCTTGGCGCTCGTGGCGCGGCGATCGGCGATGCGTCGTTCCGGCGGGCGGCCATCCGGGCATGTGCGATCGTTGCCTTTGATCGGGATACGCGGAAAATCCCATCGCTCAGGGCGCCCCCAGAACGGACCGACGCCCGGATAGCGCTCGTTGATCTCTGTCGCGACTTCGTATCGATTGTTGCCGTTGTCGGGGCCGTCCTTGACCCGCTTATCGATCCAGTCCCAGAGCGCGAGGGCGCAATCCGACCCGGTCAGGCGCCGCGCGACCCCTCGGGGATAGCCGAAAGGGAAATCGAAACCGGTCAGCACCCGGCGCCCGGCGTCCAGCTCGCAGGCGATGAAATCGGCGAGGCGTTCGATGGCATCGTGACGGGTCCGGGCGTATTCGGGCTCAAGCGCATCGCCGTCGCGCTTCGCCGCCCACCAGATCGAGTCCTTCGCGGGCCGCCAGGGGCTCGGGCTGGACCGCGCCGACCAGTCAACGACGATATGGGTGTCGAAGAGCCGGCTTCCCCCCACGCCATGCCCGGACTTGATCCGGGGTCTAGGCTCGCCCCGGACTTCGATCCGGGGAAAGCCGGGCAAGAGCGGCGCCTGACAATCTGGACCCCGGATCAAGTCCGGGGTGACAAGAGGGGACACGGACGGGCGGTGCGAGCGTGCCGCAATCCGAGCCTCGACCCGACCGATGCGCCGGAAACCCGCGGATAACCAAGCCATACACCCGGTCCACCAAAGTTAAACCGGACAGCAATGGAACAAGTCCGGGCATGACGGGTGGAGGGGGACGGCATCGAAAGACAACGAATTTCGGAAGGACGACACTAGCCCACCCTGCCCCTGCCGCTGCGGTACTGGGCGTAGACCTCGTCGAGGGCGGCGAGGCAGACGGGGTCGAGGTCGTGCCGGGGCTCGGGCTCGGCGTCCCAGTGGCCGTGCGTGTCGCGCCCGCGCACCAGCAGCGCCGACGCCCCTTCGAACGCGGTCTGGCGGACATGCGGCGCGATGTAGTGGATCGAGAGCCCGATCCTGGGATTGTCCGAACCGTTGGCGTTGAACCGTTGGCGTTCGAGCCGTGCACCACGGACTCGTGGTGGATGGAGATCTCGCCGGCGGAAAGCTCGCAGTCGACCGCGCGGCTCTCGTCCACGCCGTTGACGGTCTGGCCCTTCATCAGAAGGTTGTCGGGATCCATGGTCTCCTCGTGATCGAGAATCCCGCTCCGGTGGGTGCCGGGGAGAAAGCGTACGCAGCCCGATTCGATCCTGCTGTCGGTGAAGGCCACCCAGGTGGTCACCGTCTCCGCGGGGCGCAGCCCGTAATAGGTCGAATCCTGGTGCCAGGAGACGAAGCGCGGGTCGCGGGCCTTCTTGGTGAAGAAGCTGGAGCCCCAGCACAGTATGTCGGGGCCGATCAGGTCCTCGACCGCGTCCAGCATCGCCGGGTTGCGCACCAGCTCGTTGAGCCAGGTGAGCGGCATGTGGGCCTTGATCTTGAACCGGCTCTGCAGCTCGGCCCCGGTCTCGGCCTCCAGCGCGTCGAAGCGGGCACGCAGCGCGCCGGCCGCCGACCGGTCCATGATGCGGACCGGGAAGACGAAACCGTCCCGGCGGTAGGCCTCGACCTGCGCCTCGCTCAGAGCCTTGCCCACGAGCGCCCTCCGTCAGGACGGCCGGTCTTCGCTGCTCACCGTGGTGCGCCAGAGCAGGCGCCGCTCGCTCGACGGGAAGTCCCGGCGCGCGTGCATCGAGCAGCGATTGTCCCAGAGCAGCAGATCGCCCTTCTGCCAGACATGCTCGTAGACGAACTCGTCCTTTTCGGAATGGTCGAACAGCCGGGTCAGCACGGACTCGCTCTCGCCCTTCTCCATGCCGACGATGGATGCGGTGATGAGCCGGTCGACATAGATCGCCTTGCGGCCGGTCTCGGGGTGGGTGCGGAAGACCGGATGCTCGGCCTCGGAGAAGGCCGGCGTGCCGATGTCGTCGCCGCGGTGCTGCGAGCCGTAATTGTAGTGGTGGAAGGCGCGCTTGCCTTCGAGCAAATCGCGCAATTCCGAATCCAGCGTCTCGTAGGCCGCGTAGCCGCTCGCGAACAGCGTGTTGCCGCCCTCGGACGGGATCTCGACGGCGTAGAGGCAGGTCGCCTTGTCGGGGACGTCGGCGTGGATCATGTCGTGGTGGAACATCATGTCGCCGTCCGGCAGCGCCCCGATGGGCTCGCCGTTGGCCCGGATGTTGCTGATCAGCATGATGCCGGGCAGCATGTCGTGCTGTCCCGACGTGCGGTACTCCCTGGGCCGCGCGTTGGCCCCCGGCGTGCCGAAATAGCGGGTGACCTGGAGCAGCTGCTCCTGGTCGAGCGACTGGCCGCGGAACACCACCATGATGTTGTCGAGCCAGAGGCGGTAGATCTCCCGGACCGTCGCTTCGTCCGGCCTCGCCGCGAGGTCGATATCCATCACCTCGACGCCGATATGCGGCGTGAGTTTCTTCGTCCTGAGCGCCATTTCCAGCCCTCCTATTCCGCGAGCGCCTGCCCGAGGATCGTACAGCGCCTCAACAGGCGGCGCTCGGTTTCCGGAAAATCGGTCCGCGCGTGGCACGAACACCAGTTGTCCCACATCACGAGGTCGCCCTCGCGCCAGACATGCTCGTAGATCAGCCCGCGGTCCCCGGCGAAGCCGAACAGCTCTTCCAGCAACGCGTCGCTCTCGTCCCCGGGCAGCCCTTCGATCCGGGCGGTGATCAGCGGGTTGACGTAAAGCGCCTTGCGGCCGGTCCGGGGATGGGCGATCGCCACCGGCTGGACGTGGTGGGGATAGGCATCGAGGTCGCCGTCGAGCGGCACCTTCTCGGTGACCGAGTAGTTGTAGATCTGGAGCGCGCGGGCGCCGGCGATCCGCTCCTGCGTCGCCGCGTCGAGCCGGTCGTAGGCGGCGTACATGTTGGCGAACAGCGTGTTGCCGCCGCGGGACGGGATGTCGATCGCGTACAGCATGGTGCCGCGATAGGGCTCGGCGACGTAGCACATGTCGTGGTGGAACCACATCTCGCCGTCGGGGAGCGAGCCGATCGGCCTTCCGTTCTCGCGGATGTTGGAGACCAGCATGACGGCGGGATGAAAGTCGGCGCCCTCGGGCCGTATCTCGGGCGGCCTGGAACGCTCGCCCAGGACGCCGAACTGACCGGCGAAGCGAAGCTGCGCCTCCTGATCGAGCTCCTGGCCGGGGAAGACGAGAACGATGTGCTCCAGCCAGGCGCGCTCGATCGCCGCGACCTCGACGTCGGCCAGCGGCTTGGCGAGATCGACCCCGGTGATTTCGGCGCCGATGGACACGTGCAGCTTTTCGATGCGCAGGCTCACCGTCCGTCTCGCGACCCGTTCCCGTGCGGCCCGGCCAATAATACGCCCGCCGGGCGGACAGACATAGGCATCGGGTAGACAAATCGCTACCGGGTCGACATTCGGGTCCCGCGGATGCCGAGCGGGAATGTCGACCTCTGCCGACTCGACCGGCCTGTCGGCATTTCCATCGGCAAATGCCGACCGTGCGCGCGCGACACCGGGGGGTCGGCATGTCGCAGCGATGCGCGTCGCGACCCGCTCCGGGTGACGGACCGGGTCGGTAACGATGGCGGTCGCATGCATGATCCTGTCCTCCACATGGGCGGGCGCGAGACCCGCGTCGTTTCTCTCGGGGCTTGTCCGGACCGCTCGACGGGCGGGCGGCCCGCGACGTCCCCCCACCGTCATGCCCAGACTTGTTCCGGGCATCCACGTCTTGCGGTATCGCGGTGCGGACCGGGCGCGGGCGACACGGCGGAGGGACGTGGATGCCCGGAACAAGTCCGGACATGACGACGTTGGAACAGGCAGGACGTCGGCCATGACGGGCGGCGGGCGACGTTCCCATCGCCGGTCCGCGCCAGCCGCCCGCCCGTCAAGCGATCTGGATAAGCGCCCTTCTTTGGTACGGCCAGGCGGCGTGCCCGGCAACGAAAAGGGGCGCCGGCATCTCCGGCGCCCCCACTTCTCCACTCTGACAAATATACCCCAAAACGCGTCCCGAGTCAAGCAGAAAATGCTTGTTCGGGTCATATTATCCGGTAAGTCGTAAGCGGTGTTCAGACCCCATATCGGGTCTGGATTGACAGCGTTTTCTTGAGGGTGGGCTTGGGCGCCGCGATCAGCCGGTGTCGACGTCGGGCTTGGGATCAAAGTTCCACGGCAGCAGCTCGTGGATCCTCGACTGTGGGTGACCCGCGGCGATCTTCTCGAGCGCGCTCCTGAGCCAGGCGTGCGGCTCGACGCCGTTCATCTTGCAGGTCTCGATCAGCGAGGCGATCCGGGCCCACGCGGCGGCGCCCTCGTCGTGGCCCGCGAACAGGGCGTTCTTTGCCGTGAGCTTCAGCGGGCGGATGCGGTTCTCGACGAAGTTCGAGTCGATCTCGACGCGCCCGTCGCGGAGGAACACCAGCAACCCGTCCCACCGGTTGGCGATGTAGGTCAGCTTCTCGCCCAGGCGCGAGCGCGGCGAGACGCGCGAGCGCTGCTCGTCGAGCCACACTCCGAAGGCGTTCACCAGCGGCGCGGACTCCGTCCAGCGCACCGCCTGGCGCGTCGCCGGCGCCGCGCCCCGGATCCTGTCCTCGATCGCGTAGAGCCGCGCGATCCGCTCCAGACCGGCCTTCGCGACCGGCGAGGCGTTCGAATCGAAGATGTCCTTCAGCGCGCGCCTGGCGTGCGCCCAGCAGGCCGAGAGCGTCAGCGCTCCCCCCGGCCGGTCCGCACGGCGCAGCGGGTTGTAGCCGCTATAGCCGTCGATCTGCGCGGTCCCCGAGAACCCTTCCAGCAGCGTCTCCGCATGCTTGCCGCCGCGGCCCGGCGCGTAGGCATAGACCACCCCAGGCGGGTCCGCCCCCGACCACGGCCGCTCGTCGCGCACCATCGTCCACATGTAGCCCGTCCTGGTCCGGCCCCGGCCCGGGTCGAGAACCCGGATCGGCGTCTCGTCCACCCCGAGCTTCGCCGACCGCTTGAGGTCCGCCGCCAGGCAGTCCACCAGGGGGCGAAGATGGAACGACGCCTTGCCCACCCAGTCGGCCAGCGTCGCGCGGGGCAGCTCAAGCCCCAGACGCGCGTAGATCTGCGATTGACGGTAGAGCGGCAAGCGAGTCGCGCGGGGGAATCTCACCCCCACGCGCTCCCAGAACCGTACGTGAACCTCTCAGCTCATACGGCTCCCAGCGTCCGGCCCTGCCCGTGCACAAGGGTCCAATGGGCGAACCGCCACGGCTCCGCTTTCGCGATTCTGGCAAGCCAGAGACGAGCCTGACGCGGTCGTTGTCGGAAGCGTTTGAACTTCCGCATTGCCCATCGCTGCAAGGTAAGCGTCTGGCGTGACCGCCCTTGTGGCGAGACGGCTTGGAGCCGCAGTCTGTGGTGAGGTTCCAGAGGTCGATAGTGTCCATTATCGGCTAATGGACACTATCTTAGGGGGCTGCGGTGCCACGTCGGGTACGCCGGTTCTGGTCGGACGACGAGAAGCGCCGGATCGTGGCGCAGAGCTACGCTCCCGGTGTCTCGGTGTCGGTTGTGGCGCGCCGCTATGACGTCAACGCCAACCTGATCTTCACCTGGCGGCGCGATCCCCGTTACAGGCCGGCGGCCGATGCCGGGGAGGCGCCGTCCTTCCTGCCGGTGGAGGTGGTGCCCGATGCGCCGCCGTTGGAGCCGGCCGCGGCATCGGACGGTCGGATCGAGATCGCGTTGTCGAACGGCCACCGGGTGAGCGCGTTCGGGTCGTTCGACGCGGACGCGCTGTGCCGGGTGGTGCGGGCGCTTGGCGGATGATCCCGGTTCCCTCCTCGACCCGGGTATGGCTGGCCTGCGGCGTGACCGACATGCGCAAGGGGTTCCCCGGTCTCGCGGCGCAGGCGGAGCGGGTATTGAAGGCGGATCCGCATTGCGGCCATCTCTTCATCTACCGCGGCCGCCGGGGCGACCTGATCAAGATGATCTGGTGGGACGGCCAGGGTGCGTGCCTGTTCTCGAAGCGTCTGGAGCGCGGCCGCTTCGTGTGGCCGTCGGCATCGGAAGGGAAGGTGTCGGTGACGCCGGCGCAGCTGTCGATGCTGCTTGAGGGGATCGACTGGCGGGCGCCGGTTCGCACCTGGAGACCGCTGGCCGCGGGCTGATTCACCGTTTATAAACAATGGGTTGACTGTCATTCGGGCTTCCCTTTGTCGGCCCCTTCGGGTAGGATGCGGCCATGCTCGAAGCGGCCCATTCCCTGCCCGACGACATCGCCGCGTTGAAGGCGATGGTGCTGGCCTCGCGGGCCGAACTGGCGGCACGGGACGCCGAGCTGCGCAACCGCGATCTGTTGATCGAGAAGCTCAGGCACCAGCTTGCGGGTCTGCGGCGGCAGCGCTTCGGCGTCACCTCGGAGGCCCTCGACCAGCTTGATCTCGGGCTGGAGGACGAGGAGATCGCGCGGGCGGCCGAGGCGCCGACCGAGCCGACGCCCGCCACGAAGAAGCAGCCGAAGCGCCGTCCCCTGCCGGACCACCTGCCGCGCGAGGAGACGGTTCTCGCGCCGGGCGAGCGCTGCGCGGACTGCGGCGGCCGTCTCAAGCGGCTCGGCGAGGATGTGACGGAGGAGCTGGAGTACATCCCCGGCCGCTTCGTGGTGAAGCGCATCGTCCGTCCGCGCCTGGCCTGCGGCGGCTGCGAGAAGTTCCACCAGGCGCCGCTGCCGCCGCGACCGATCGAGCGCGGCCGACCGGGCCCCGGCCTTCTGGCGCATGTGCTGGTCTCGAAGTATTGCGATCACCTGCCGCTCTACCGCCAGTCCCGCATCTTCGCCCGCGACGGCGTCGAGCTCGACCGCTCGACGCTCGCCGGCTGGGTCGGCAAGGCGACGGCGCTGCTGGAGCCCCTGGCCGATGCGATCGGGCGCCATGTGCTGGAAGGACAAGCCCTGTTCGCCGACGACACCCCGGTCAAGCTGCTGGCGCCGGGAACCGGCAAAACGGCGACCGGCCGGGCCTGGACCTACGTGCGGGACGAGCGGCCCTGGGCTGGCGAGGCGCCGCCGGCGGCCTGGTACCGCTTCTCGGCCGACCGCAAGGCGGCGCATCCGAAGGCGCATCTTGAAGGCTTCGCCGGCTGGATGCACTCGGACGGCTATGCCGGGTTCGGTGCGCTGGCGCGCGCCGGGCCGGTCCGCGAGGTGGCCTGTCTGGCGCATGTGCGACGCAAGTTCTTCGACGTCCATGCCGCCCAGGGCTCGGCGATCGCCGCCGAGGCGCTGGAACGGATCGCCGCCCTCTACGCTATCGAGAAGGAGGCCCGCGGGCAGCCGCCCGATAACCGCGCGGCCATCCGCCAGGCCAAGGCCGCGCCGTGCCTCGACGAGCTGGAGCGGTGGCTGCAATCGCAGCTGCCCAGAATCTCCGCCAAGACCCCGCTGGCAGCGGCGATCCGTCATGCCCTGACCCGGATGAAGCGCCTTCGACCCTATCTCGAGCACGGCTTCCTCGAGATCGACAACAACCCCGCCGAACGCGCAATGAGGCCGATCGCGCTCGGCCGCAAGAACTATCTCTTCATGGGCTCGGCCAGCGGCGGCAGGGCCGCCGCCATCGCCTACACCCTGATCGAGACCGCCAGGCTCAACGATGTCGATCCGCAGGCCTGGCTTGCTCAGGTCCTCGAACGCATCCCCGACTACAGGATCAACCGCATCGACGATCTGCTGCCGTGGAACACCGCGCCCGCAGAAGATCGGGAAGCCGCCGACTGACCACGCAGGGGCGGTCACGCCGGACGCTTACGCTGCAAGTGGGCGTCTATCAGACGAAGGGTCGGATAGAGCGCCGACTTGTAGAATGCGCCGAAGTAGCCGATCCACCCTGCAATTTCGCGATGAAACATGCGGGCAAGGTCAAGCAGTGCCTTGTCGCTACGCCGTTGCAAACGCCACTGTCGCACGCGGCGCCGAAACGCCTTGAGCGCAGTCGGGCTGGCAGCCGGAAGGAACGAGACCCCGAACAACCCGCCGCGCCACGCCGCGAACCTTGGCTGGAAACGGTAGCCCAGGAAGTCGAACGCGACCGTCGGGTAGTCCGCCTTGCGGTTGGTATCCTTGCAGTAGACCACCTTGGTCTTCTGCGGATGGACCTCCAGGCCGCACTCGGCCAATCGGTCCGCAACCCGCCGCCAGAGGGTCTTTGCCGCCTCCTCCGTTCGACAATGGCAGATTATATCGTCCGCATACCGTTCGAACGGAACATGCGGCATCGACCTTTTCATCCATTGATCGAACGCATAGTGCAGGAACAGGTTGGACAATACTGGCGAAATTACCCCGCCCTGTGGCGTGCCCCTGTCCCGTGCGACAACGGTGCCGTCCTCCTCGATCACGGGAGCCTTCAACCAGCGCTCGACATAGAGCAGCACCCACCGGCAGTCCGTATGGTGACGAACGGCCTTCAGCAGCAACTCGTGGTCGATGTTGTCGAAGAACCCCTTGATGTCCATGTCCAGCACCCAGTCGTAGCGCCAGCATCGCCGACGCGCTGTCCGGATGGCGTCAATGGCGGATCGCTTCGGCCGATATCCGTATGAGTCCTCATGGAAAATCGGTTCCAACAAGGGCTCCAGATGTCGGCGAACAACCTCCTGAGCGATGCGGTCCGTGACCGTCGGTATGCCCAACGGGCGCTTCCCGCCGCCCTCCTTGGGGATGTTCACCCTGCGAACCGGAGGCGGCATATAGCTGCCTGAGGACATGCGATTCCAGAGCTTGTAGAGTTCCGGACCAAGCCGTTCCTCCAGACTCTCGACCGTCTGCCCATCTACTCCAGCCGCTCCCCGGTTTGCCTTCACATGCTTGAAGGCTTCCCAGACTTCCCTCTTTGCTATCGGGAACGGCTTTGCCCCTGTCATCCGGCTCCTCCTGTCACCAGTTGGCCGACGGCAGCGGCTGAACACCACAGCCCCTTCGGTCCAGCGCCATTACAGCGCCTTCATCCCTACTACGGGCTGTTCTGCCCCTGTGCCCCGCATCGGTACTCTGAGCCTTCCGGGGGCTGCCCGGTTGGCCGTCTCCCTTGGCATCGGGACGACAGGTTCTCCTGTTCCGCAAGAAAGCCTGTTCCGGGTTCACGCCGCCTTCGAGCCGGATGCCGCGTGGGCCGGACTCCAGGACTCCGCCCATGCTTGTCCCGGAGTGACCACCACCCCCGGTTCTGACATCGACCATACGCTTTCGGCAGTTCATCGGCGGTTCGCTTTCGCTCGTCTCCCCGGACCTCACCTGACGAGATCGTCGTCCCGCCGTTTCCACGACGCTCACCACCATCGCTCTTTACGACAGCAGCTCGTGGTGGTTTGAGACCGACGCCTGATCGTCGACCCCGAGGGGCCTACCCTCATCTCTCTTGCAGTTGCGCACCTCCTTTCATGGCGGTGCTTCAGGACACACGGTGATCGCAATACTTCGAGACCAGCACATGCGCCAGAAGGCCGGGGCCCGGTCGGCCGCGCTCGATCGGTCGCGGCGGCAGCGGCGCCTGGTGGAACTTCTCGCAGCCGCCGCAGGCCAGGCGCGGACGGACGATGCGCTTCACCACGAAGCGGCCGGGGATGTACTCCAGCTCCTCCGTCACATCCTCGCCGAGCCGCTTGAGACGGCCGCCGCAGTCCGCGCAGCGCTCGCCCGGCGCGAGAACCGTCTCCTCGCGCGGCAGGTGGTCCGGCAGGGGACGGCGCTTCGGCTGCTTCTTCGTGGCGGGCGTCGGCTCGGTCGGCGCCTCGGCCGCCCGCGCGATCTCCTCGTCCTCCAGCCCGAGATCAAGCTGGTCGAGGGCCTCCGAGGTGACGCCGAAGCGCTGCCGCCGCAGACCCGCAAGCTGGTGCCTGAGCTTCTCGATCAACAGATCGCGGTTGCGCAGCTCGGCGTCCCGTGCCGCCAGTTCGGCCCGCGAGGCCAGCACCATCGCCTTCAACGCGGCGATGTCGTCGGGCAGGGAATGGGCCGCTTCGAGCATGGCCGCATCCTACCCGAAGGGGCCGACAAAGGGAAGCCCGAATGACAGTCAACCCATTGTTTATAAACGGTGAATCAGCCCGCGGCCAGCGGTCTCCAGGTGCGAACCGGCGCCCGCCAGTCGATCCCCTCAAGCAGCATCGACAGCTGCGCCGGCGTCACCGACACCTTCCCTTCCGATGCCGACGGCCACACGAAGCGGCCGCGCTCCAGACGCTTCGAGAACAGGCACGCACCCTGGCCGTCCCACCAGATCATCTTGATCAGGTCGCCCCGGCGGCCGCGGTAGATGGTAAGCGTCTGGCGTGACCGCCCTTGTGGCGAGACGGCTTGGAGCCGCAGTCTGTGGTGAGGTTCCAGAGGTCGATAGTGTCCATTATCGGCTAATGGACACTATCTTAGGGGGCTGCGGTGCCACGTCGGGTACGCCGGTTCTGGTCGGACGACGAGAAGCGCCGGATCGTGGCGCAGAGCTACGCTCCCGGTGTCTCGGTGTCGGTTGTGGCGCGCCGCTATGACGTCAACGCCAACCTGATCTTCACCTGGCGGCGCGATCCCCGTTACAGGCCGGCGGCCGATGCCGGGGAGGCGCCGTCCTTCCTGCCGGTGGAGGTGGTGCCCGATGCGCCGCCGTTGGAGCCGGCCGCGGCATCGGACGGTCGGATCGAGATCGCGTTGTCGAACGGCCACCGGGTGAGCGCGTTCGGGTCGTTCGACGCGGACGCGCTGTGCCGGGTGGTGCGGGCGCTTGGCGGATGATCCCGGTTCCCTCCTCGACCCGGGTATGGCTGGCCTGCGGCGTGACCGACATGCGCAAGGGGTTCCCCGGTCTCGCGGCGCAGGCGGAGCGGGTATTGAAGGCGGATCCGCATTGCGGCCATCTCTTCATCTACCGCGGCCGCCGGGGCGACCTGATCAAGATGATCTGGTGGGACGGCCAGGGTGCGTGCCTGTTCTCGAAGCGTCTGGAGCGCGGCCGCTTCGTGTGGCCGTCGGCATCGGAAGGGAAGGTGTCGGTGACGCCGGCGCAGCTGTCGATGCTGCTTGAGGGGATCGACTGGCGGGCGCCGGTTCGCACCTGGAGACCGCTGGCCGCGGGCTGATTCACCGTTTATAAACAATGGGTTGACTGTCATTCGGGCTTCCCTTTGTCGGCCCCTTCGGGTAGGATGCGGCCATGCTCGAAGCGGCCCATTCCCTGCCCGACGACATCGCCGCGTTGAAGGCGATGGTGCTGGCCTCGCGGGCCGAACTGGCGGCACGGGACGCCGAGCTGCGCAACCGCGATCTGTTGATCGAGAAGCTCAGGCACCAGCTTGCGGGTCTGCGGCGGCAGCGCTTCGGCGTCACCTCGGAGGCCCTCGACCAGCTTGATCTCGGGCTGGAGGACGAGGAGATCGCGCGGGCGGCCGAGGCGCCGACCGAGCCGACGCCCGCCACGAAGAAGCAGCCGAAGCGCCGTCCCCTGCCGGACCACCTGCCGCGCGAGGAGACGGTTCTCGCGCCGGGCGAGCGCTGCGCGGACTGCGGCGGCCGTCTCAAGCGGCTCGGCGAGGATGTGACGGAGGAGCTGGAGTACATCCCCGGCCGCTTCGTGGTGAAGCGCATCGTCCGTCCGCGCCTGGCCTGCGGCGGCTGCGAGAAGTTCCACCAGGCGCCGCTGCCGCCGCGACCGATCGAGCGCGGCCGACCGGGCCCCGGCCTTCTGGCGCATGTGCTGGTCTCGAAGTATTGCGACCACCGTGTGTCCTGAAGCACCGCCATGAAAGGAGGTGCGCAACTGCAAGAGAGATGAGGGTAGGCCCCTCGGGGTCGACGATCAGGCGTCGGTCTCAAACCACCACGAGCTGCTGTCGTAAAGAGCGATGGTGGTGAGCGTCGTGGAAACGGCGGGACGACGATCTCGTCAGGTGAGGTCCGGGGAGACGAGCGAAAGCGAACCGCCGATGAACTGCCGAAAGCGTATGGTCGATGTCAGAACCGGGGGTGGTGGTCACTCCGGGACAAGCATGGGCGGAGTCCTGGAGTCCGGCCCACGCGGCATCCGGCTCGAAGGCGGCGTGAACCCGGAACAGGCTTTCTTGCGGAACAGGAGAACCTGTCGTCCCGATGCCAAGGGAGACGGCCAACCGGGCAGCCCCCGGAAGGCTCAGAGTACCGATGCGGGGCACAGGGGCAGAACAGCCCGTAGTAGGGATGAAGGCGCTGTAATGGCGCTGGACCGAAGGGGCTGTGGTGTTCAGCCGCTGCCGTCGGCCAACTGGTGACAGGAGGAGCCGGATGACAGGGGCAAAGCCGTTCCCGATAGCAAAGAGGGAAGTCTGGGAAGCCTTCAAGCATGTGAAGGCAAACCGGGGAGCGGCTGGAGTAGATGGGCAGACGGTCGAGAGTCTGGAGGAACGGCTTGGTCCGGAACTCTACAAGCTCTGGAATCGCATGTCCTCAGGCAGCTATATGCCGCCTCCGGTTCGCAGGGTGAACATCCCCAAGGAGGGCGGCGGGAAGCGCCCGTTGGGCATACCGACGGTCACGGACCGCATCGCTCAGGAGGTTGTTCGCCGACATCTGGAGCCCTTGTTGGAACCGATTTTCCATGAGGACTCATACGGATATCGGCCGAAGCGATCCGCCATTGACGCCATCCGGACAGCGCGTCGGCGATGCTGGCGCTACGACTGGGTGCTGGACATGGACATCAAGGGGTTCTTCGACAACATCGACCACGAGTTGCTGCTGAAGGCCGTTCGTCACCATACGGACTGCCGGTGGGTGCTGCTCTATGTCGAGCGCTGGTTGAAGGCTCCCGTGATCGAGGAGGACGGCACCGTTGTCGCACGGGACAGGGGCACGCCACAGGGCGGGGTAATTTCGCCAGTATTGTCCAACCTGTTCCTGCACTATGCGTTCGATCAATGGATGAAAAGGTCGATGCCGCATGTTCCGTTCGAACGGTATGCGGACGATATAATCTGCCATTGTCGAACGGAGGAGGCGGCAAAGACCCTCTGGCGGCGGGTTGCGGACCGATTGGCCGAGTGCGGCCTGGAGGTCCATCCGCAGAAGACCAAGGTGGTCTACTGCAAGGATACCAACCGCAAGGCGGACTACCCGACGGTCGCGTTCGACTTCCTGGGCTACCGTTTCCAGCCAAGGTTCGCGGCGTGGCGCGGCGGGTTGTTCGGGGTCTCGTTCCTTCCGGCTGCCAGCCCGACTGCGCTCAAGGCGTTTCGGCGCCGCGTGCGACAGTGGCGTTTGCAACGGCGTAGCGACAAGGCACTGCTTGACCTTGCCCGCATGTTTCATCGCGAAATTGCAGGGTGGATCGGCTACTTCGGCGCATTCTACAAGTCGGCGCTCTATCCGACCCTTCGTCTGATAGACGCCCACTTGCAGCGATGGGCAATGCGGAAGTTCAAACGCTTCCGACAACGACCGCGTCAGGCTCGTCTCTGGCTTGCCAGAATCGCGAAAGCGGAGCCGTGGCGGTTCGCCCATTGGACCCTTGTGCACGGGCAGGGCCGGACGCTGGGAGCCGTATGAGCTGAGAGGTTCACGTACGGTTCTGGGAGCGCGTGGGGGTGAGGTGGCGTCGGTTTGTCGGACAGGCTGACGGCGTTTTCAAGGTGTATTCCGGTTGAAGTTTGTGCCGCCAGAATCCTCTTGGATCGATCTTTCTGCTGCTGCTGTTGCGCCTGTGGGTATGTGGTCAAGGCGCGAAGCGGCTTGTCCATCATATCCACAGGCGTGTCGCCCCGGTAGGCCTCGGCCGGCGTCCGCCCGCCGAGTGCCGAGTGCGGTCTCTCGGTGTTGTAGAAGCCGATCCACTGGCCGATGACGCGCCGGGCTGCGAAGCCGTCGGCGATCTCGTGCAGGTAGACCGCCTCGTATTTGAGCGAGCGCCACAGCCGCTCGATGAAGATGTTGTCCATGCACCGGCCGCGGCCGTCCATCGAGATGCGGATACCGGCCTCCCGCAGGCGCGCGGTGAAGGCGAAGCCGGTGAACTGGCTGCCCTGGTCGGTGTTGAAGATCTGCGGGGTGCCATGGCGCGCCAGGGCTTCGTCGAGAGCCTCGACACAGAACCCCGCGTCCAGCGTGTTCGACAGCCGCCAGGCCAGGACGCAGCGGCTCGCCCAGTCCATGATCGCCACCAGGTAGAGGAAGCCGCGCCGCACCGGGATGTAGGTGATGTCGGCGCACCACACATGGTTCGGCCGCTCGATCGCCAGACCCCGCAGCAGATATGGATAAACCCGGTGCCCGAGGTGCGGCGCACTGGTCCGCGGCGCCCGATAGACCGCCTGAAGACCAAGCAGGCGCATCAGGCGAGCGGCCCGCCGCCGCCCGATCCGCACCCCCTCGCGGCGCAGATGCCGAACCATCTGGCGGGCGCCGTAGAACGGATACTTGAGGAACAGCGCGTCGATCCGGCGCATCAGAGCCAGCGTCTCCGCGCTCTCCCCCTTCGGCCGGTCATAGAGCGACGAGCGCCCGATCGACAGCAGACGGCATTGCCGGGTCAGGCTCAACGACGGGTGGCCCCGCACAACCATCGCCCGTCTCCCGGACCGGCTCAGCGACCGGACCCGCGTGACAAAAAATCACGCTCTACGATCAACTCCCCGATCTTGGCGTGAAGAGCCCGGACCTCGCTCTCGTGATCCCGCGCCCGGCGCTCACCTCCACCGGAAAAGACCTCCCCCAGACCCTCCATCGCCTGGCGCTTCCACACACCCACCTGGTTCGGATGCACCTGGTGCTTCGAGGCAATCTCCTGAAGCGTCCGATCACCCCGTAGCGCCTCCAAGGCTATCTTCGCCTTCAGCTCCCCCGAAAACCTGCGTCGCTTGCTCATCCGCATTCCTCCGTCACACGGCGGAATACACCTTGACGACCTGTCCGATTTTGCGACGCCACCTCAGGGTGAGATTCCCCCGCGCGACTCGCTTGCCGCTCTACCGCCAGTCCCGCATCTTCGCCCGCGACGGCGTCGAGCTCGACCGCTCGACGCTCGTCGGCTGGGTCGGCAAGGCGACGGCGCTGCTGGAGCCCCTGGCCGATGCGATCGGGCGCCATGTGCTGGAAGGACAAGCCCTGTTCGCCGACGACACCCCGGTCAAGCTGCTGGCGCCGGGAACCGGCAAAACGGCGACCGGCCGGGCCTGGACCTACGTGCGGGACGAGCGGCCCTGGGCTGGCGAGGCGCCGCCGGCGGCCTGGTACCGCTTCTCGGCCGACCGCAAGGCGGCGCATCCGAAGGCGCATCTTGAAGGCTTCGCCGGCTGGATGCACTCGGACGGCTATGCCGGGTTCGGTGCGCTGGCGCGCGCCGGGCCGGTCCGCGAGGTGGCCTGTCTGGCGCATGTGCGACGCAAGTTCTTCGACGTCCATGCCGCCCAGGGCTCGGCGATCGCCGCCGAGGCGCTGGAACGGATCGCCGCCCTCTACGCTATCGAGAAGGAGGCCCGCGGGCAGCCGCCCGAGAACCGCGCGGCCATCCGCCAGGCCAAGGCCGCGCCGTGCCTCGACGAGCTGGAGCGGTGGCTGCAATCGCAGCTGCCCAGAATCTCCGCCAAGACCCCGCTGGCAGCGGCGATCCGTCATGCCCTGACCCGGATGAAGCGCCTTCGACCCTATCTCGAGCACGGCTTCCTCGAGATCGACAACAACCCCGCCGAACGCGCAATGAGGCCGATCGCGCTCGGCCGCAAGAACTATCTCTTCATGGGCTCGGCCAGCGGCGGCAGGGCCGCCGCCATCGCCTACACCCTGATCGAGACCGCCAGGCTCAACGATGTCGATCCGCAGGCCTGGCTTGCTCAGGTCCTCGAACGCATCCCCGACTACAGGATCAACCGCATCGACGATCTGCTGCCGTGGAACACCGCGCCCGCAGAAGATCGGGAAGCCGCCGACTGACCACGCAGGGGCGGTCACGCCGGACGCTTACGGTAGATGAAGAGATGGCCGCAATGCGGATCCGCCTTCAATACCCGCTCCGCCTGCGCCGCGAGACCGGGGAACCCCTTGCGCATGTCGGTCACGCCGCAGGCCAGCCATACCCGGGTCGAGGAGGGAACCGGGATCATCCGCCAAGCGCCCGCACCACCCGGCACAGCGCGTCCGCGTCGAACGACCCGAACGCGCTCACCCGGTGGCCGTTCGACAACGCGATCTCGATCCGACCGTCCGATGCCGCGGCCGGCTCCAACGGCGGCGCATCGGGCACCACCTCCACCGGCAGGAAGGACGGCGCCTCCCCGGCATCGGCCGCCGGCCTGTAACGGGGATCGCGCCGCCAGGTGAAGATCAGGTTGGCGTTGACGTCATAGCGGCGCGCCACAACCGACACCGAGACACCGGGAGCGTAGCTCTGCGCCACGATCCGGCGCTTCTCGTCGTCCGACCAGAACCGGCGTACCCGACGTGGCACCGCAGCCCCCTAAGATAGTGTCCATTAGCCGATAATGGACACTATCGACCTCTGGAACCTCACCACAGACTGCGGCTCCAAGCCGTCTCGCCACAAGGGCGGTCACGCCAGACGCTTACGATGCACCTACCCTCGGTGAGAAATCCGGGCTAGCCCGATTTATTCTTGGGAGGCAGAGATTATGGGGCTTATATCGATTACTTGACGGCCGGCTGTCGGGCGCGGATCGGGGCCGGGGACGCCGTCGCGTCGCGGCGGGCATGGAAACCGCCCAGACTCCCCCCCGTCATGGTCGGCGAAGGCCGACCATCCACGATTTGTTTTTCGTTTCCGGCGCCGCAAAAACTCGTGGATGGTCGGCCTTCGCCGACCATGACGGGGAGGAACGGCCCGCCGGGACCCGAATGCGCCCCGGCGCTGCCCGGAACGCCTGTCAGCCCCGCTCCTGTCAAGTAATCGATATAAGCTCCGAGATTATCTCCTGATTTTGCGGGCGCAGGGGGAAGTGTTCGGCGCCTTCGTAGCGCCGTGGTTTGAGTTCGTCGGTGTCGGGGTTGGGGGTTGAAGGGTCTCGGGTTGGCGGGGCACGACGCCCTGGGGATCAGGGTCCGGAGGCGGCGAGCCGCCCGGCCAGCATGCGGAAAAGGGCGGCGTCCGGACTGTGAGCTGGACTACCCCATCATCGGGACCGAGCTTTCGGTAGGTTCCGGCGATGGCACTCTTGATGTTGCCGCTTGATGTTGCCGAGGGTTGTGTTGACCCGTTTGAAGGGAGCCAGTGTCTCTGAACCGGCGCACGAAACCCGGCTCTGCTCGGTTGCGGTCATCTATCGCTGCCTCGTGGTCCCGAACGCGCCGGTCATGCGCCCGGTGGTGCCGTGGGTGGCAGCGAACTTGCCGATCGCCACGGTCGGGGTGCGGTCCAAGTCTGCCTCGTGGAACTGACCGCTCCAGGTGGCTGTCGTCTCGGCCTTGATGCCTGCGATGGTCCAGCGGGTGCGCGCCGTATCGGTGCCGCCCGAAGCAATCGTGCCGTGAGTGCCGATCGCGGCGGATCCGAGCGCAACCGACCAGTCCTTCGCCTGGCCTTCCACCATGAAGCTGTTCACCGTGCCCTCCACGGTGCCGGGTGCGGTGTCGTCCTTGAAGTCCACCCGCAACTCTACCGTGGCGGTGAAGTCGCCGGCCTCGGTCTCGCCGGGCGGACGCTGGATGGCGAATTTGCCGGCCGCAGGGCCGCGATAGGCCGCCCGGCCCTGGAGTGCCGCAAGATGAGCAAACTCGTCCGCTGCAGCGCCTGCCCCGCCATGGAACGCGCCTATCGCATAAACGCCGCCGGTCTCTCTCAGCCACAATCCGAAATACTGGTATTCACTGTCCGGCTTCTGTACCAAGGCGGCCTTTTCCGGCATGAACTTCCAGCCACTGCCGCCAGTCAGCGCGTAGCCACCGCCAGCCTTTATCGAGGACAGGCAAGGGCTCTCCTCTGTCGGTGTACAGGTGAACGTGCCCGGAGCGCTGTCGAAGCTGCCCGGCACCAGCACCGTGCCGGCCGCGCCGGGCTCATGCCGCCGCAGCCCCGGTCCCCCGGGGAATTCGGAAGAGACGATCAGCGTCGTGTCGGTGGTATCGGCAATCGGCAGGTTGCCGTCGTCGTCCAGCCCGTTGGCGGCGCTGTATTTGCCGTTCTCGCCGCTGAACGGGCGGCTGCCGGGAGGGTCAATGTTGGTATAGAGCGTCACCGTGTCCGCGGTCTCCCCCTCACGTGCCGCGTAGAGGCCCCGTTGCCAACCGTCCACTGTCGATGCGCCGACGGCAGCGGCTGTCTCCAACCCGCTGACCTCTGTCGCCGGACTGCCCGGCACCGTCCCCGACATGTTCGGGGCCGCTCCGTGTGTCAACACGGCCCTGATGCCGGTTATCGGGTCTCCAGACATCGCTGCTGTCAGTCTTCTGGCTTCTTCCGCCATCTGTAGCCCCCGCATCTCGCGGGCATCGGCGGTATTCTTCCTTGCATCCGCGATTCTCGCGTCGAGCCTCTTGATCCTGTTTTCCCGCTCCGTCCTTTCGGAAGCGGACAGCTTGCTGGCGTCCGCCAGGGCCTGCTTGGCGGCCGATACGGCCATTTCGGCGGCCTTGAAGTCCTCGTCGGAAGAGTTGTTGTTCAACTCCAGAACCTTCGTACTTGCGTTCCCGATAGCTGTCTCGACCCTTGCCTTCTGTTTTTCGGTCGGCGTTTCCACCCGCAATGACGAGCCGCCGCAGGCCGCCAATCCCAGGATCAGAACCGCCATCCAGGCAATCATCAGGTTTCTGCATGTGTGCATGTCGCTAGGGCCTCCTGACCTGCCCCCCGCTAGACAGGCGCTAGTTTCAACGTTAGGGAAGGTCTGAACAACCTTGGTTTCGGCGGGTATTCGGGTTATCGGGTCGGTTCGTGAAACGCCTCAGGCCATCTGGGTTGTGCTTTCGTGTCGATGAAGGCGGTTTTGGGGTCCGCTCGATGATTGCAGCGACCGTCTCCCTCCGCCTTGCGGCGGTCTCGGACGGAGTGGCCCCGCGTCAGGCGGTGGCGTAGCGCCCGGCGATGAGCAGGTTGGAGAACCCGAGCAACACGGCGATACGCTGTGTGTTCTTCGCCAACCCCCGGTAGCGCACCTTCGCATAGCCGAAGTGGCGCTTCACGTACAGGAACGGATGCTCCACCTTCGCCCGCACCGATGCCTTGCGCCTCTCCGCCGCCGCCTCTGGCCCCTCCTTGTCCAACCGTCGGCGACCGTCGGCGCCGGCCGGGTTTCATCGCGACCTCCCACGCCACCGCCGCGTCCCGGTTCTCCGCGCGCTTGCCCACCCCTTGGTAGCCCGCGTCGCCCCACACACGCTCCTCGCCCCGTGCAGCAGCGCGTGCGCCGTCACCACATCGGACTCGTTCGCCGGCGTCGTTGCCAGGCTGTGCGTCAACCCCGATTGCGCGTCCACACCGATGTGCGCCTTCATCCCGAAGTACCATTGATTGCCCTTCTTCGTCTGGCGCATCTCCGGGTCCCGCTCGCCAGTGCGGTTCTTCGTCTACGACGGCGCGGTGACGATGCTCGCGTCCACGATCGTCCCCGTCTTCAACCGATGCCCCAGCGAGGCCAGGTGTGCGTTGATCTCCTCGAACAGCGCCTCGCCCAGACCGTGCTTCTCCAGCAGGTGGCGGAAGTTCAGGATTGTCGTCTCGTCGGGCAGCGCTCCCGAGAGCCGCAGCCCGACGAAGCGCCGCACCGACTCCAACTCGTAGAGCTGGTCCCCCATGCCGGGGTCGCTCAGGTTGTAGAACAACTGCACGCAGTGCACGCGCAGCATCACCGAAAGCGGGTATGGCCGCCGACCGCGACCGGCCTTCGGATAGAACGGCTCGATGCGCGCCTCCAGCCGGCCCCACGGGATCAGCCCGTCCATCTTCTCGAGGAATACCTCGCGCCGCGTCCGGCGCTTCTTCGAGGCATGTTCCAGCTCCGCGAAGCTTGCCTGTGCCATGGCTCGATCATCCAATCCGCGACCCCTGCTCAAACTATGCCACACGTGACTTGTTCAGACCTTCCTTAGTATATTGACGGCTTCAAGGGCAAGGGTGCCGAAAAGCCAGTGCGCGAACTGTTTCAACCATGCCCGGTATTCGGCTTGCTGCGTGGGCGCATAAGGCGCATGCGACAGCAGGTCACTCAAGTATTCTCCCATGAAAGCAGTCATGGCAACCTGAACCTCGACCGCTGAGCCCGTTTCCCACGCCGGTTTCAACGCCTTGATCGCGGCCTCGATCAGGGCGCCGCGGCCGTAGAACGGCCCGGTCTTGCGCCGGTCCAAGAGTTCCTCCTCCGCAACCGAGCCCAGGCATGGACGTCAGCGATCCGGCGAACCGAGAAACTCAGCTTGTTGAGCGTGCCCGAAGACGCAGCGAGCCGAGCCATCAGCGGCTCGTAGAGTTCAGCCAGCACATTCTGTTCGTTGATAATCGCCTCGAAGACTCTGCCGTAGGTGTCATCGCGCTCTTTCTGGAGGTTCTTCCGGCGCGCCGCAGCGCCTTGCGCATCTGTGAGCCGTTTTTCGAGAGTCTGCAGCGCGGAATTTTCTTGCCCGATGCGGCCGGTCAGTGCAGCGTACTGATCGCGAGCCAGCTTGTCCGCGCTGAACAGCGCTTCGAGGCGAGTCATTTCGGCAGCGATGGGTGCGAGCGGGAGCATCGAGAGATCAGCATTGTCCGGGACCAGCGCGGCGTTCGGATCACCTAGCGGCGGCGCAGCGCCATTGAGTTTGCGCACCTCTCCATCGGCCCACTCAATATAGGCTGCCAAACTCTGGTCGATGTCGTCCTTGTAGATCAGAAGGAACTCATCCCACTGCTTGTCATCAAGCCCGCTTCTGTCGTGCCGTGCCTGGGTTTGGCGGAGCATTTCCGGTGCGCGAGTGTCACGCATGCTCTTAACCTCGTCCTGCAAGGCGACGAACGTGCGGCGCTGGTTCCCGAACCTCTGGATCTTGTTCCGGAGGTTCTGCGCCGCTTGGCTGAGTTGGGTGTGAGAACCACGCGCCGAAGGGCGTAGAAATCATCACTCCGCCCCCGCATCCGCGAAGCGCCGCAAGGCCAGTTCTGACAATGGCTTGCAGCCCGCGCGGCGTTTGAGTGCGGCACTTCCGGCCCTTCCGATCTTCGAACCCGACGCCGTTCCCCGGCGTGTCCTGGGTGTTCCCCAACGGGGGCTCCTGCGACCGGCAGACAAGGGAAGGGGTCGGAAGATGCCGAACGGAACGAAGAGGACGAAGATCACCGAGGCGCGGGCGCGCGCCTTCGCTGCTGCGGACGGGCGCGAGGCCGTGCTGTGGGACAGCGCCGCGCCGGGCCTCGGCCTGCGGGTGCGGGCGAACGGACGCAAGACATGGATCGTGCACCGGCGCGCGGGCGGCTCCGTCGTCAGGCGGACGCTCGGCGCGCTCGACGAACTGACGGTCGAGGATGCGCGGCACGCGGCGCGAGCGCTGCTCGCCGATGCGGAGACGGGCGGCGCACCGGCGACGGTGCCGACGGTGCGGACGTTCGCGCCGGCGTTCCTCGCCGACTGCGCCGAACGCTGGAAGCCGGCGACGCGGCGCGCGCACGCGGACGGCATGAACCGCTTCATCCTGCCCGTGTTTGGCGATCGGCGCGTCGATTCGATCGGCGCGAAAGATGTGCGCAACTGGTTCGACGATCTGTCGGCCAGGCGGGCGGGATCGGCGAACCGGGCGCTGGCGGTGCTGTCGTCGATGATGAAGCACGCGGAGGCGCTCGGCCGTAAGCGTCCGGCGTGACCGCCCCTGCGTGGTCAGTCGGCGGCTTCCCGATCTTCTGCGGGCGCGGTGTTCCACGGCAGCAGATCGTCGATGCGGTTGATCCTGTAGTCGGGGATGCGTTCGAGGACCTGAGCAAGCCAGGCCTGCGGATCGACATCGTTGAGCCTGGCGGTCTCGATCAGGGTGTAGGCGATGGCGGCGGCCCTGCCGCCGCTGGCCGAGCCCATGAAGAGATAGTTCTTGCGGCCGAGCGCGATCGGCCTCATTGCGCGTTCGGCGGGGTTGTTGTCGATCTCGAGGAAGCCGTGCTCGAGATAGGGTCGAAGGCGCTTCATCCGGGTCAGGGCATGACGGATCGCCGCTGCCAGCGGGGTCTTGGCGGAGATTCTGGGCAGCTGCGATTGCAGCCACCGCTCCAGCTCGTCGAGGCACGGCGCGGCCTTGGCCTGGCGGATGGCCGCGCGGTTATCGGGCGGCTGCCCGCGGGCCTCCTTCTCGATAGCGTAGAGGGCGGCGATCCGTTCCAGCGCCTCGGCGGCGATCGCCGAGCCCTGGGCGGCATGGACGTCGAAGAACTTGCGTCGCACATGCGCCAGACAGGCCACCTCGCGGACCGGCCCGGCGCGCGCCAGCGCACCGAACCCGGCATAGCCGTCCGAGTGCATCCAGCCGGCGAAGCCTTCAAGATGCGCCTTCGGATGCGCCGCCTTGCGGTCGGCCGAGAAGCGGTACCAGGCCGCCGGCGGCGCCTCGCCAGCCCAGGGCCGCTCGTCCCGCACGTAGGTCCAGGCCCGGCCGGTCGCCGTTTTGCCGGTTCCCGGCGCCAGCAGCTTGACCGGGGTGTCGTCGGCGAACAGGGCTTGTCCTTCCAGCACATGGCGCCCGATCGCATCGGCCAGGGGCTCCAGCAGCGCCGTCGCCTTGCCGACCCAGCCGGCGAGCGTCGAGCGGTCGAGCTCGACGCCGTCGCGGGCGAAGATGCGGGACTGGCGGTAGAGCGGCAAGCGAGTCGCGCGGGGGAATCTCACCCCCACGCGCTCCCAGAACCGTACGTGAACCTCTCAGCTCATACGGCTCCCAGCGTCCGGCCCTGCCCGTGCACAAGGGTCCAATGGGCGAACCGCCACGGCTCCGCTTTCGCGATTCTGGCAAGCCAGAGACGAGCCTGACGCGGTCGTTGTCGGAAGCGTTTGAACTTCCGCATTGCCCATCGCTGCAAGTGGGCGTCTATCAGACGAAGGGTCGGATAGAGCGCCGACTTGTAGAATGCGCCGAAGTAGCATCCACCCCCGCGCGGCACCGGCCCTGTCGCGAAAGTAAAAACGGGCACTTGCTGGCGCAGTTCGAAGATGTGATTCGTCGGGCGGTCGGGGCAGTCGAGGCCGGCTTGGCAATGGCGTGCTCAGGCACCCGTAAAGTAGCGTGGCCCGAACCATGATCGGCTTCTGTCACTGATGGCGCGGGGTTCCCGCGACCTCGTTCAAGAGATTGAGATTTGCCGTGGTTCCTCCCCGACCCGAGTGAAGCGAAGCGGTCAGAGGAGGGATTTGGATGCCACGCAAGCGCCGACGGTCCGAGAGCCTGCAAGTCGTGAACCGGGATTGTGCCGGGATCGATATCGGCAAGGACGTTCACTATGTCGCGGTCGACCCCGAAAGTTGTTCGGAACCGGTCCGGTCGTTCGATGCCTTCACGCGGGATCTTGAGGAGATGGCGGCATGGCTGTCGTCCTGCGGGGTGAACAAGGTGGCGATGGAGTCGACCTCGGTGTACTGGATTCCGGTCTACGAGGTTCTGGATCGCGCCGGCTTCGAGGTGATGCTCGTGCCGCCGCGGATGACGAAGCAGATCGCCGGTCGCAAGAGCGATGTGCTTGATTGCCAGTGGATCCGTCAGCTTCTGTCTTACGGGCTTCTGCGAGGTGCCTTCCGTCCCGGCGATGCGGTATGCCCGCTGCGCTCGTATGTGCGCCAGGCGAAGCGGCTGATCGAAGATCGCGCGCGCTGTGTGCTGCACATGCAGAAGGCGCTGACCGAGATGAACGTGCGGCTTGACTCGGTGATCAGCGACATCACCGGCGTGACGGGACAGAGGATCCTGCGGGCGATCGTCGACGGCGAGCGTGATCCACACCGGCTCGCAGAACTTCGGGACGGGCGGATCAAGGCCAGCGGCGACAGGATCACGGCAGCATTGCAGGGCACCTGGCGCGAGGAGCATCTGTTCGCACTGACGCAGGCGATGCAGCGCTTCGACTTTCTCACTGGCCAGATTGAGGTCTGCGAGGCGCAGATCGCGGCGCAGATCGACAGCCTGACGCCGCCGGACGATGGGACGGACGGTCCGGCGAATGCGGCTCCGGACAACACTCCCACGCGCTGCCCGTCGAAGATCCGGAGCGATGCTGCCAAGCGGGCCGCCAGCGAAAAGGCGATGGCCGAGGCCCTGCACAGGATGATGGGCGTCGATCTCACCGCGATCCCTGCGATCGGGGTTACGACCGCACTCACGATCGCGTCGGAGATCGGCCCGGACTTCTCGGCCTTCCCGTCCGCGCAGCACTTCTGTTCCTGGCTCGGGCTGGCGCCGGGAACCCGCATCAGTGGTGGCAAACCCCTGCCGGGCCGCTCGCCCAAGGTGATCAACAAGGCCGCGCAGTCCCTTCGCATGGCGGCCCTGAACGCTCGCAGGAGCCAGACGTTCATCGGCGCCCGGCACCGTGCGCGCCTCGCCCGCAAGGATGCCCCGGTTGCCATCAACGCAACCGCCCGCGAGCTTGCCTGCCTGGTCTACACGCTGGTCACCCGCGGCGAGGAATATGTGGAGCGCGGGATGGAGACCTATGAGCAGCGCCGGGTGAACCGGACGGTCTCAAACCTCGGCCGCCGCGCCAGACAACTCGGCTACCAACTGGTCAAGGTTGTCGAAACCCCGGATGTGAAAATTGGGGCGGAAGCAATGGCGTAGGTTTTTTTTACTCAAGAGAGAGCCGATCCACCCTGCAATTTCGCGATGAAACATGCGGGCAAGGTCAAGCAGTGCCTTGTCGCTACGCCGTTGCAAACGCCACTGTCGCACGCGGCGCCGAAACGCCTTGAGCGCAGTCGGGCTGGCAGCCGGAAGGAACGAGACCCCGAACAACCCGCCGCGCCACGCCGCGAACCTTGGCTGGAAACGGTAGCCCAGGAAGTCGAACGCGACCGTCGGGTAGTCCGCCTTGCGGTTGGTATCCTTGCAGTAGACCACCTTGGTCTTCTGCGGATGGACCTCCAGGCCGCACTCGGCCAATCGGTCCGCAACCCGCCGCCAGAGGGTCTTTGCCGCCTCCTCCGTTCGACAATGGCAGATTATATCGTCCGCATACCGTTCGAACGGAACATGCGGCATCGACCTTTTCATCCATTGATCGAACGCATAGTGCAGGAACAGGTTGGACAATACTGGCGAAATTACCCCGCCCTGTGGCGTGCCCCTGTCCCGTGCGACAACGGTGCCGTCCTCCTCGATCACGGGAGCCTTCAACCAGCGCTCGACATAGAGCAGCACCCACCGGCAGTCCGTATGGTGACGAACGGCCTTCAGCAGCAACTCGTGGTCGATGTTGTCGAAGAACCCCTTGATGTCCATGTCCAGCACCCAGTCGTAGCGCCAGCATCGCCGACGCGCTGTCCGGATGGCGTCAATGGCGGATCGCTTCGGCCGATATCCGTATGAGTCCTCATGGAAAATCGGTTCCAACAAGGGCTCCAGATGTCGGCGAACAACCTCCTGAGCGATGCGGTCCGTGACCGTCGGTATGCCCAACGGGCGCTTCCCGCCGCCCTCCTTGGGGATGTTCACCCTGCGAACCGGAGGCGGCATATAGCTGCCTGAGGACATGCGATTCCAGAGCTTGTAGAGTTCCGGACCAAGCCGTTCCTCCAGACTCTCGACCGTCTGCCCATCTACTCCAGCCGCTCCCCGGTTTGCCTTCACATGCTTGAAGGCTTCCCAGACTTCCCTCTTTGCTATCGGGAACGGCTTTGCCCCTGTCATCCGGCTCCTCCTGTCACCAGTTGGCCGACGGCAGCGGCTGAACACCACAGCCCCTTCGGTCCAGCGCCATTACAGCGCCTTCATCCCTACTACGGGCTGTTCTGCCCCTGTGCCCCGCATCGGTACTCTGAGCCTTCCGGGGGCTGCCCGGTTGGCCGTCTCCCTTGGCATCGGGACGACAGGTTCTCCTGTTCCGCAAGAAAGCCTGTTCCGGGTTCACGCCGCCTTCGAGCCGGATGCCGCGTGGGCCGGACTCCAGGACTCCGCCCATGCTTGTCCCGGAGTGACCACCACCCCCGGTTCTGACATCGACCATACGCTTTCGGCAGTTCATCGGCGGTTCGCTTTCGCTCGTCTCCCCGGACCTCACCTGACGAGATCGTCGTCCCGCCGTTTCCACGACGCTCACCACCATCGCTCTTTACGACAGCAGCTCGTGGTGGTTTGAGACCGACGCCTGATCGTCGACCCCGAGGGGCCTACCCTCATCTCTCTTGCAGTTGCGCACCTCCTTTCATGGCGGTGCTTCAGGACACACGGTGATCGCAATACTTCGAGACCAGCACATGCGCCAGAAGGCCGGGGCCCGGTCGGCCGCGCTCGATCGGTCGCGGCGGCAGCGGCGCCTGGTGGAACTTCTCGCAGCCGCCGCAGGCCAGGCGCGGACGGACGATGCGCTTCACCACGAAGCGGCCGGGGATGTACTCCAGCTCCTCCGTCACATCCTCGCCGAGCCGCTTGAGACGGCCGCCGCAGTCCGCGCAGCGCTCGCCCGGCGCGAGAACCGTCTCCTCGCGCGGCAGGTGGTCCGGCAGGGGACGGCGCTTCGGCTGCTTCTTCGTGGCGGGCGTCGGCTCGGTCGGCGCCTCGGCCGCCCGCGCGATCTCCTCGTCCTCCAGCCCGAGATCAAGCTGGTCGAGGGCCTCCGAGGTGACGCCGAAGCGCTGCCGCCGCAGACCCGCAAGCTGGTGCCTGAGCTTCTCGATCAACAGATCGCGGTTGCGCAGCTCGGCGTCCCGTGCCGCCAGTTCGGCCCGCGAGGCCAGCACCATCGCCTTCAACGCGGCGATGTCGTCGGGCAGGGAATGGGCCGCTTCGAGCATGGCCGCATCCTACCCGAAGGGGCCGACAAAGGGAAGCCCGAATGACAGTCAACCCATTGTTTATAAACGGTGAATCAGCCCGCGGCCAGCGGTCTCCAGGTGCGAACCGGCGCCCGCCAGTCGATCCCCTCAAGCAGCATCGACAGCTGCGCCGGCGTCACCGACACCTTCCCTTCCGATGCCGACGGCCACACGAAGCGGCCGCGCTCCAGACGCTTCGAGAACAGGCACGCACCCTGGCCGTCCCACCAGATCATCTTGATCAGGTCGCCCCGGCGGCCGCGGTAGATGAAGAGATGGCCGCAATGCGGATCCGCCTTCAATACCCGCTCCGCCTGCGCCGCGAGACCGGGGAACCCCTTGCGCATGTCGGTCACGCCGCAGGCCAGCCATACCCGGGTCGAGGAGGGAACCGGGATCATCCGCCAAGCGCCCGCACCACCCGGCACAGCGCGTCCGCGTCGAACGACCCGAACGCGCTCACCCGGTGGCCGTTCGACAACGCGATCTCGATCCGACCGTCCGATGCCGCGGCCGGCTCCAACGGCGGCGCATCGGGCACCACCTCCACCGGCAGGAAGGACGGCGCCTCCCCGGCATCGGCCGCCGGCCTGTAACGGGGATCGCGCCGCCAGGTGAAGATCAGGTTGGCGTTGACGTCATAGCGGCGCGCCACAACCGACACCGAGACACCGGGAGCGTAGCTCTGCGCCACGATCCGGCGCTTCTCGTCGTCCGACCAGAACCGGCGTACCCGACGTGGCACCGCAGCCCCCTAAGATAGTGTCCATTAGCCGATAATGGACACTATCGACCTCTGGAACCTCACCACAGACTGCGGCTCCAAGCCGTCTCGCCACAAGGGCGGTCACGCCAGACGCTTACGCTCGGCCTGCGGCGCGAGGACTCCAACCCGTGCAGGGGGCTGCGGCGGCGGAAGACCGGCTTCGAGGCGCACTACCTGACGGACGGCGAGTTCGCCGCGCTCGGTCGGGCGCTCGACGGCGCGGAGGCGGAATGGCCGGTCGCGGTCGCCGGGCTGCTCGGCCATGCCGACATCCAGACCACCTTCGGCTATGCGCACCTTGCCGAGGGCTCCGTGTTCGAGGCCGCGAACCGGGTCTCGCGCGGCCTCGCCGCCATGCTCGACGGCGGGGAGGCGGACCGATGACCGAACGCGCCCGCCTGACCGATGCGCTCGCGCTCGCGGCCCGTCCGCGCGAACGCGAATACGCCGTCCACGATACCGCCCTTCAGGGCTTCATGCTGCGCGTCCAGCCCAACGGCGCGCGATCCTGGGTGTTCCGCTTCCGGCGCGACGGCAAGCCGCGCCGGGTCACGCTCGGCAGGCCGGAGGCGGTGAAGGCCGACTGGGCGCGCGCTGCGGCGCTCGCCTTCCTCGCCCGCGAGAAGGGCGGCGGCGATTCTCTGCCCCTTCCCGCTTCCGGCCCGACGCTGGCGAAGTTCGCCGTGGAATATGTCGAGCGGCGCGCCCCGTCCTGGAAGCCGTCCACGGTGCAGGCGACCCTGAGCTATCTCGACAGCGCCATCCTGCCCGCGCTCGGCCATCTGCGCGTCGGCGCGGTCGTGCGGGCCGACATCGCGCGCTTCTTCCACGACTACGGGCGGCGGAGGCCGGGCGGGGCGAACCGCGCCCATGACATCCTTCGCAACATGTTCGACTGCGCCATCGCGTGGGGTCATCGGCCCGAGGCCGCCGGCGAGGCCGCCGGGAACCCGTGCACGGGCATCGTCCGCTACCGGCGTCCGCCGCGCGGGCGGCTGCTGGGTGCGGACGATCTGGCGAAGCTGGGCGCGGTGCTGCGCGAGCGCGAGGCCGAACACCCGGTCTGCGCCCCGGTTCGATGCCGTGCATGTGCGGTTTGATCACGGGATGAAGCCATGCCCAGGCGAAGCACTCTCAAGCTCACCAAGCGCACCGTCGATGCGCTCCGCGTCGAGGAAGGCGATGCCACCTTCTGGGACCGCGACCTGGCCGGCTTCGGCGTGCGCGTGCATGCCACCGGACGCAAGGTCTATGTGGTCCAGTCCCGGGGATCGGGCGGGCTGAAGCGCGCCCCGATCGGCCGGCACGGCGAGATCACCGTCGACGAGGCGAGGGAGAAGGCGGCGGCGGCGATCGACCGGATCAAGCGGGGCGGGGAGCCCTTCCCGGCGCCGGCGCCGCCGGCGCTCACCGTGGCCGGGCTGGCGGAGCGCTATCTGGAGAAGCATGTGGCGGTGCGCTGCAAGCCGGCGACGGCGGCGCTCTACCGGTCGGTGCTGGAGCTTCACATCCTTCCGGCGCTGGGCGACAGGGCGCTGTCCGAGGTCGGGCGGGAGGACGCGGCGGAACTCCATCACCGGCTGCGCGACACACCCGTAAGCGGTTAAACCACGGCGTCGATTTTGGATTTGGGACGGATTTTCGTTTGACACCATAGGCCGTCCGCCCTATAGACCGGCCGTCCGGGCGAAGCGCGTCGGGGGCGGCGATGGCGGCATGGTACGGATCGAAGGCGACGACGGGGCTTTGCCAGGCGATCGTGAGCCTGATGCCGCCGCACGATGTTTTTGTGGAGACCCATCTGGGGGGCGGCGCGATCATGAAGCGCAAGCCTCCGGCGCTTCGCAACATCGGCATCGATCTCAACCGCCGGGCGCTCGACGGGTTCCGCTGCGACTACCCGGTCGAGCTTCACCACGGCTGCGCCCACCGCTTCCTGTCCGGGTTCGCGTTCGCCGGCCGCGAGCTGGTCTACAGCGACCCGCCCTACGTGCAGTCGGCGCGCCGGTCGGGGCGGCGCTACCGCTTCGACTACACCGTAAGCGTCTGGCGTGACCGCCCTTGTGGCGAGACGGCTTGGAGCCGCAGTCTGTGGTGAGGTTCCAGAGGTCGATAGTGTCCATTATCGGCTAATGGACACTATCTTAGGGGGCTGCGGTGCCACGTCGGGTACGCCGGTTCTGGTCGGACGACGAGAAGCGCCGGATCGTGGCGCAGAGCTACGCTCCCGGTGTCTCGGTGTCGGTTGTGGCGCGCCGCTATGACGTCAACGCCAACCTGATCTTCACCTGGCGGCGCGATCCCCGTTACAGGCCGGCGGCCGATGCCGGGGAGGCGCCGTCCTTCCTGCCGGTGGAGGTGGTGCCCGATGCGCCGCCGTTGGAGCCGGCCGCGGCATCGGACGGTCGGATCGAGATCGCGTTGTCGAACGGCCACCGGGTGAGCGCGTTCGGGTCGTTCGACGCGGACGCGCTGTGCCGGGTGGTGCGGGCGCTTGGCGGATGATCCCGGTTCCCTCCTCGACCCGGGTATGGCTGGCCTGCGGCGTGACCGACATGCGCAAGGGGTTCCCCGGTCTCGCGGCGCAGGCGGAGCGGGTATTGAAGGCGGATCCGCATTGCGGCCATCTCTTCATCTACCGCGGCCGCCGGGGCGACCTGATCAAGATGATCTGGTGGGACGGCCAGGGTGCGTGCCTGTTCTCGAAGCGTCTGGAGCGCGGCCGCTTCGTGTGGCCGTCGGCATCGGAAGGGAAGGTGTCGGTGACGCCGGCGCAGCTGTCGATGCTGCTTGAGGGGATCGACTGGCGGGCGCCGGTTCGCACCTGGAGACCGCTGGCCGCGGGCTGATTCACCGTTTATAAACAATGGGTTGACTGTCATTCGGGCTTCCCTTTGTCGGCCCCTTCGGGTAGGATGCGGCCATGCTCGAAGCGGCCCATTCCCTGCCCGACGACATCGCCGCGTTGAAGGCGATGGTGCTGGCCTCGCGGGCCGAACTGGCGGCACGGGACGCCGAGCTGCGCAACCGCGATCTGTTGATCGAGAAGCTCAGGCACCAGCTTGCGGGTCTGCGGCGGCAGCGCTTCGGCGTCACCTCGGAGGCCCTCGACCAGCTTGATCTCGGGCTGGAGGACGAGGAGATCGCGCGGGCGGCCGAGGCGCCGACCGAGCCGACGCCCGCCACGAAGAAGCAGCCGAAGCGCCGTCCCCTGCCGGACCACCTGCCGCGCGAGGAGACGGTTCTCGCGCCGGGCGAGCGCTGCGCGGACTGCGGCGGCCGTCTCAAGCGGCTCGGCGAGGATGTGACGGAGGAGCTGGAGTACATCCCCGGCCGCTTCGTGGTGAAGCGCATCGTCCGTCCGCGCCTGGCCTGCGGCGGCTGCGAGAAGTTCCACCAGGCGCCGCTGCCGCCGCGACCGATCGAGCGCGGCCGACCGGGCCCCGGCCTTCTGGCGCATGTGCTGGTCTCGAAGTATTGCGATCACCGTGTGTCCTGAAGCACCGCCATGAAAGGAGGTGCGCAACTGCAAGAGTGAGGTGGCGTCGGTTTGTCGGACAGGCTGACGGCGTTTTCAAGGTGTATTCCGGTTGAAGTTTGTGCCGCCAGAATCCTTTTGGATCGATCTTTTTGCTGCTGCTGTTGCGCCTGTGGGTATGTGGTCAAGGCGCGAAGCGGCTTGTCCATCATATCCACAGGCGTGTCGCCCCCGGTAGGCCTCGGCCGGCGTCCGCCCGCCGAGTGCCGAGTGCGGTCTCTCGGTGTTGTAGAAGCCGATCCACTGGCCGATGACGCGCCGGGCTGCGAAGCCGTCGGCGATCTCGTGCAGGTAGACCGCCTCGTATTTGAGCGAGCGCCACAGCCGCTCGATGAAGATGTTGTCCATGCACCGGCCGCGGCCGTCCATCGAGATGCGGATACCGGCCTCCCGCAGGCGCGCGGTGAAGGCGAAGCCGGTGAACTGGCTGCCCTGGTCGGTGTTGAAGATCTGCGGGGTGCCATGGCGCGCCAGGGCTTCGTCGAGAGCCTCGACACAGAACCCCGCGTCCAGCGTGTTCGACAGCCGCCAGGCCAGGACGCAGCGGCTCGCCCAGTCCATGATCGCCACCAGGTAGAGGAAGCCGCGCCGCACCGGGATGTAGGTGATGTCGGCGCACCACACATGGTTCGGCCGCTCGATCGCCAGACCCCGCAGCAGATATGGATAAACCCGGTGCCCGAGGTGCGGCGCACTGGTCCGCGGCGCCCGATAGACCGCCTGAAGACCAAGCAGGCGCATCAGGCGAGCGGCCCGCCGCCGCCCGATCCGCACCCCCTCGCGGCGCAGATGCCGAACCATCTGGCGGGCGCCGTAGAACGGATACTTGAGGAACAGCGCGTCGATCCGGCGCATCAGAGCCAGCGTCTCCGCGCTCTCCCCCTTCGGCCGGTCATAGAGCGACGAGCGCCCGATCGACAGCAGACGGCATTGCCGGGTCAGGCTCAACGACGGGTGGCCCCGCACAACCATCGCCCGTCTCCCGGACCGGCTCAGCGACCGGACCCGCGTGACAAAAAATCACGCTCTACGATCAACTCCCCGATCTTGGCGTGAAGAGCCCGGACCTCGCTCTCGTGATCCCGCGCCCGGCGCTCACCTCCACCGGAAAAGACCTCCCCCAGACCCTCCATCGCCTGGCGCTTCCACACACCCACCTGGTTCGGATGCACCTGGTGCTTCGAGGCAATCTCCTGAAGCGTCCGATCACCCCGTAGCGCCTCCAAGGCTATCTTCGCCTTCAGCTCCCCCGAAAACCTGCGTCGCTTGCTCATCCGCATTCCTCCGTCACACGGCGGAATACACCTTGACGACCTGTCCGATTTTGCGACGCCACCTCACTGCCATTGTCGAACGGAGGAGGCGGCAAAGACCCTCTGGCGGCGGGTTGCGGACCGATTGGCCGAGTGCGGCCTGGAGGTCCATCCGCAGAAGACCAAGGTGGTCTACTGCAAGGATACCAACCGCAAGGCGGACTACCCGACGGTCGCGTTCGACTTCCTGGGCTACCGTTTCCAGCCAAGGTTCGCGGCGTGGCGCGGCGGGTTGTTCGGGGTCTCGTTCCTTCCGGCTGCCAGCCCGACTGCGCTCAAGGCGTTTCGGCGCCGCGTGCGACAGTGGCGTTTGCAACGGCGTAGCGACAAGGCACTGCTTGACCTTGCCCGCATGTTTCATCGCGAAATTGCAGGGTGGATCGGCTACTTCGGCGCATTCTACAAGTCGGCGCTCTATCCGACCCTTCGTCTGATAGACGCCCACTTGCAGCGATGGGCAATGCGGAAGTTCAAACGCTTCCGACAACGACCGCGTCAGGCTCGTCTCTGGCTTGCCAGAATCGCGAAAGCGGAGCCGTGGCGGTTCGCCCATTGGACCCTTGTGCACGGGCAGGGCCGGACGCTGGGAGCCGTATGAGCTGAGAGGTTCACGTACGGTTCTGGGAGCGCGTGGGGGTGAGATTCCCCCGCGCGACTCGCTTGCCGCTCTACCGTCAATCGCAGATCTACGCGCGTCTGGGGCTTGAGCTGCCCCGCGCGACGCTGGCCGACTGGGTGGGCAAGGCGTCGTTCCATCTTCGCCCCCTGGTGGACTGCCTGGCGGCGGACCTCAAGCGGTCGGCGAAGCTCGGGGTGGACGAGACGCCGATCCGGGTTCTCGACCCGGGCCGATCGTGTCCCGAGCCGTGGTGTAAGAGCCTGGCGGCCGTCGCGGTATCCGGCGGGTAGGGCCGGTAGGCTCAGGCTGCCACGGCGGGCAGCTTGACGGTTGCATTGTCGCTCACGGGAGCGATCGATTCCAGCGTCATGTATCTGGCCCTCTGGACGGCCCATTCGTCGTTCTGCTCGAGCAGGATGGCGCCGATCAGCCGTGTTATGGCGTCCTCGTTGGGGAAGATGCCGACGGTGTTGGTACGCCGCTTGATCTCGCCATGGAGTCGTTCGAGCGGGTTTGTCGAGTGCAGCTTGGGGCGATGCGCGGCCGGGAAGGTCATGTAGGCGAGAACGTCGTGCTCGGCCTCGTCCATGAGAGCGGCGAGCTTCGGCGCCTTGGCCCTGAGCTGGTCGGCGACCTGGCGCCACTGGGCGGAGGCGCTGTCTGCATCCTCCTGGGCGAAGGCGGTGGTGACGAAGGCGGACACGACGCGCCGGCCCTGCTTGCCGGCATGGGCGAGCAGGGTGCGCATGAAGTGGACGCGGCAGCGCTGCCATGTGGCGCCGAGGACGCGCGTTGCAGCCGCCTTCAGGCCCTTGTGGTCATCGGAGACGACCAGCTTGACGCCGCGCAGGCCGCGGCGGGCCAGGGAGCGCAGGAAGGAGGTCCAGAAGGTCTCGGCCTCGGACGCGCCGATCGCCATGCCGAGCACCTCGCGGCGGCCCTGGTCGTTGACCGCCACCGCGATCGTGACCGCGACCGAGACGACGCGCCCGGCCTCGCGCATCTTCACATAGGTCGCGTCCAGCCACAGATACGGCCAGTCGCCCTCCAGCGGGCGGTCGAGGAAGTCGCGGATCTTGCCGTCGATCTCACCGCACAGCCGCGACACCTGGCTCTTCGAGATGCCCGACATGCCCATGGCCTGCACCAGGTCGTCCACCGAGCGGGTCGACACGCCCTTGATGTAGGCCTCCTGGATCACCGCCGTCAGCGCCTTCTCCGCCATGCGACGCGGCTCCAGGAAGCCCGGGAAGTAGCTCCCCTTGCGCAGCTTCGGGATCTTCAGCTCCACCGTGCCCGCGCGCGTCTCCCAGACCCGGTCCCGGTAGCCGTTGCGATGGGTGAGCCGGTCCGGCGAACGCTCGCCGTGTGCGGCTCCCGCAAGGCCCTCCACCTCAAGCGCCATCAAACGCTCGGCCGTGAACCCGATCATCTCGCGAAGCAGATCGGCGTCCGAACTCTTCTCCAAAAGCGCCTGCAGGGTCATCATGTCCTTGGTGGTCATCGTGGTACTCCTCCGGTCGGATGGACTGTAGAAGCCCAACCCTAACCGGCACCGCGATGGCCATCCGCTATGGATAAGTGGCCCGCCGCCGCCAGACGCCACACGGTCGCGGCGGCGGGCCACTTACCCACAGCTACCGATGCTGGCTCCTGCTCCTACACCACACCACGCCTGGGGGCACGACCCCCGGGCCGGGGCCGGACCAGGACGGGCTACATGTGGACGATGGTGCGCGACGAGCGGCCGTGGTCGGGGGCGGACCCGCCTGGGGTGGTCTATGCCTACGCGCCGGGCCGCGGCGGCAAGCATGCGGAGACGCTGCTGGAAGGGTTCTCGGGGACCGCGCAGATCGACGGCTATAGCGGCTACAACCCGCTGCGCCGTGCGGACCGGCCGGGGGGAGCGCTGACGCTCTCGGCCTGCTGGGCGCACGCCAGGCGCGCGCTGAAGGACATCTTCGATTCGAACGCCTCGCCGGTCGCGAAGGCCGGTCTGGAGCGGATCGCGCGGCTCTACGCGATCGAGGACAGGATCCGGGGCGCGGCGCCGGCGACGCGCCAGGCGGTGCGCTGGACGGAGTCCGCGCCGCTGGTGAACGCCTTCGGAGTGTGGCTCGACGAGCAGCGCTCGCGCGTCTCGCCGCGCTCGCGCCTGGGCGAGAAGCTGACCTACATCGCCAACCGGTGGGACGGGTTGCTGGTGTTCCTCCGCGACGGGCGCGTCGAGATCGACTCGAACTTCGTCGAGAACCGCATCCGCCCGCTGAAGCTCACGGCAAAGAACGCCCTGTTCGCGGGCCACGACGAGGGCGCCGCCGCGTGGGCCCGGATCGCCTCGCTGATCGAGACCTGCAAGATGAACGGCGTCGAGCCGCACGCCTGGCGTAAGCGTCCGGCGTGACCGCCCCTGCGTGGTCAGTCGGCGGCTTCCCGATCTTCTGCGGGCGCGGTGTTCCACGGCAGCAGATCGTCGATGCGGTTGATCCTGTAGTCGGGGATGCGTTCGAGGACCTGAGCAAGCCAGGCCTGCGGATCGACATCGTTGAGCCTGGCGGTCTCGATCAGGGTGTAGGCGATGGCGGCGGCCCTGCCGCCGCTGGCCGAGCCCATGAAGAGATAGTTCTTGCGGCCGAGCGCGATCGGCCTCATTGCGCGTTCGGCGGGGTTGTTGTCGATCTCGAGGAAGCCGTGCTCGAGATAGGGTCGAAGGCGCTTCATCCGGGTCAGGGCATGACGGATCGCCGCTGCCAGCGGGGTCTTGGCGGAGATTCTGGGCAGCTGCGATTGCAGCCACCGCTCCAGCTCGTCGAGGCACGGCGCGGCCTTGGCCTGGCGGATGGCCGCGCGGTTCTCGGGCGGCTGCCCGCGGGCCTCCTTCTCGATAGCGTAGAGGGCGGCGATCCGTTCCAGCGCCTCGGCGGCGATCGCCGAGCCCTGGGCGGCATGGACGTCGAAGAACTTGCGTCGCACATGCGCCAGACAGGCCACCTCGCGGACCGGCCCGGCGCGCGCCAGCGCACCGAACCCGGCATAGCCGTCCGAGTGCATCCAGCCGGCGAAGCCTTCAAGATGCGCCTTCGGATGCGCCGCCTTGCGGTCGGCCGAGAAGCGGTACCAGGCCGCCGGCGGCGCCTCGCCAGCCCAGGGCCGCTCGTCCCGCACGTAGGTCCAGGCCCGGCCGGTCGCCGTTTTGCCGGTTCCCGGCGCCAGCAGCTTGACCGGGGTGTCGTCGGCGAACAGGGCTTGTCCTTCCAGCACATGGCGCCCGATCGCATCGGCCAGGGGCTCCAGCAGCGCCGTCGCCTTGCCGACCCAGCCGGCGAGCGTCGAGCGGTCGAGCTCGACGCCGTCGCGGGCGAAGATGCGGGACTGGCGGTAGAGCGGCAAGCGAGTCGCGCGGGGGAATCTCACCCCCACGCGCTCCCAGAACCGTACGTGAACCTCTCAGCTCATACGGCTCCCAGCGTCCGGCCCTGCCCGTGCACAAGGGTCCAATGGGCGAACCGCCACGGCTCCGCTTTCGCGATTCTGGCAAGCCAGAGACGAGCCTGACGCGGTCGTTGTCGGAAGCGTTTGAACTTCCGCATTGCCCATCGCTGCAAGTGGGCGTCTATCAGACGAAGGGTCGGATAGAGCGCCGACTTGTAGAATGCGCCGAAGTAGCCGATCCACCCTGCAATTTCGCGATGAAACATGCGGGCAAGGTCAAGCAGTGCCTTGTCGCTACGCCGTTGCAAACGCCACTGTCGCACGCGGCGCCGAAACGCCTTGAGCGCAGTCGGGCTGGCAGCCGGAAGGAACGAGACCCCGAACAACCCGCCGCGCCACGCCGCGAACCTTGGCTGGAAACGGTAGCCCAGGAAGTCGAACGCGACCGTCGGGTAGTCCGCCTTGCGGTTGGTATCCTTGCAGTAGACCACCTTGGTCTTCTGCGGATGGACCTCCAGGCCGCACTCGGCCAATCGGTCCGCAACCCGCCGCCAGAGGGTCTTTGCCGCCTCCTCCGTTCGACAATGGCAGATTATATCGTCCGCATACCGTTCGAACGGAACATGCGGCATCGACCTTTTCATCCATTGATCGAACGCATAGTGCAGGAACAGGTTGGACAATACTGGCGAAATTACCCCGCCCTGTGGCGTGCCCCTGTCCCGTGCGACAACGGTGCCGTCCTCCTCGATCACGGGAGCCTTCAACCAGCGCTCGACATAGAGCAGCACCCACCGGCAGTCCGTATGGTGACGAACGGCCTTCAGCAGCAACTCGTGGTCGATGTTGTCGAAGAACCCCTTGATGTCCATGTCCAGCACCCAGTCGTAGCGCCAGCATCGCCGACGCGCTGTCCGGATGGCGTCAATGGCGGATCGCTTCGGCCGATATCCGTATGAGTCCTCATGGAAAATCGGTTCCAACAAGGGCTCCAGATGTCGGCGAACAACCTCCTGAGCGATGCGGTCCGTGACCGTCGGTATGCCCAACGGGCGCTTCCCGCCGCCCTCCTTGGGGATGTTCACCCTGCTGCGGCGCGTCAATCAAGCTGAGACGTTTGCGTCAATCAGGATGGGACGGGGGAAGGCGGCGGCCCGGAACGCAGGGAGGGCGTAGCCCGACCGGAGTTCCGGGCCGCCGGCTCGAAAAATTTCCCCCGGGCCTTCTGGCGGCCAGGGCCGGCCGGGCGAACGGTGAGGCTTTTCCGAGTGGGGGAGCGCGTCGTTGCCCGGGCGTCACATAACCGATCGCCAGAAGAGGCTGTTCATGACCCATAAGAAGACCGACACCATCGCGGTGGCGGCCGCCAAGGCGGGCTTCAGCCGTGCCACCGGCTACCGGCTCGCTGCCGATCCGCTTCCCGCTCGGGAGAAGAAGCCGCGAGGCCGGCGCCGCCCGGACCCGCTGGCCGATATCTTCGAGGAGGATGTCGTGCCGATCCTTGAGGCCAGCCCGCTGATCCGCCCGGTCGGCGTGTTCGAGGAGCTGAGGCGCCGCCATCCCGAACTGGACCCGGGGGTGCGGCGCACGCTGGAGCGGCGGATCCGCACCTGGCGCGCCGAGCACGGCGCGGAGAAGGACGTGATCTTCCGCCAGAAGCACGAGCCGGGCCGGCAGGGCCTGTCCGACTTCACCCGCATGGGTTCGCTCGGCGTGACCGTCGCGGGGCAGCCGTTGGACCCTATGCTCTACCACTTCCGCCTCGCCTGGTCAGGCTTCACCCATGCCGAGAAATGTGCGCTGTGGTGATTTTTGGCTGTCGCCGGTTCGATTTTGGCGGTTGAATATCGTCCGGCCCGCTTCCCCACCGGGCAGGATACGGGCTTCCGGGGCCTGACAAATACGATTACCGGAAGATTGTCTGGCGTGCGGGCGTGGCTTCCCCTCTGCCGTCGGGCGGCGGGATCGGGCAGGATTGTCGGGAGGCAGACGAGCGGTCAGCCGGTGTCGAGATACGGCACGGCGCCGACCAGGGAGCGCATGCGCTCGGGGCGGCCGGCGCGGGCCTGGGCGAGAGCCATCGCCATCATCACCGCCAGGGCGAGGCCGAGGCGGGTCTTCATCTTGGCGCGGCCTCGGATGTAGTGGGTCTCGAAGTTGAAGCTGTTGTCGAGGCGGCTGTTGATCCGCTCCATGGCCGAGCGGCGGTTGTAGCCGCGCCGCCATGACGGACTGCCCCAGGGCGTGGGGGTGAAGATGCGCCGGTCGTGGCTGTCGAGGTCGATGCGCAGGATGCGGCCATAGTCTCCGGGCTTGACCCCGCCGGCCCGGTGGCAGGCCCGGCTGTCGGCGCAGGCGAAGCCGAAGGCGGCTGCCGGGCAGCGGTATTTGAGCGTGCCGCAGCGGCCCCGATCAGCCTCGAACCCCTGAAACGCCATAGCGCGGACCTCGCCGGTCCCGGGACAGACGCAGGACACCCGGCCGCGCTCGTCGTGAACGATGACATCGGCGCGGTCGGGGAACAGCGGCCGCGTGATCGGCTGCGCCGGATCGTATCTCGGCTCCTGCTTCTCCACCCGCCACATCAGCCGTGTATCGATCAGCGGGCGGGCGGTCCACCGGTCCCACAGCCGCGCCTTCAGGCGGGCATCGTCGAGACCGCGGTCGGCGCTGAAGTCGGCGCAGCGCCCGGCGATCTCCGGCGCCCTTGCGAACAGCTCCTCCAGCATCCCGGACAGCACCTTGGGTTCCGAGGCCGAAGCGCGCGTCACCTCGAAGGCCACCGGAACCTCGTAATCGGTGTCGGCGATCAGGTGCAGCCCGTAGCCGAACCACGACTTCACCTTCTTCCACACCGCGCCGGTCCTGGCGTCCACCCCGCCCGTCTCGTGCTTGCCCCAGTCGGCGTCGGGGTCCGAGGTCTTGTCCTCGTCCTTGCCGACCCGGCCCGTCGAGTGGCTCGCGATCGCCTTGCCGTCGTAGCCGAGATGACGCCCGAAGTCCGGCAACGCGGCGAACAGCGCGGCGCGCAGGCTCTCGATCATGGCGGACACCAGCCCCTGCTCGTCCTCAAGCTGCACAACACGCCCCAGAAACCGCGAGAAGTTCCAGTGGCTCGGCGCCGTCGAACGAACCCGCGCCGGGCGCGTTACCGCATGCCCGTCGTGAAGCACCGTCACCGGCCCGCTCTGATACGGCAGAGGGTCGAACCCGCAGATCTCCAGCAACGCCGGGTTGCGCCCCAGCTCCCGCAACAGCGACTGCATCGAGGCGTGTTGCAACACCACCCCCGCGATCAGCGCCCGCCACATCGCCCGCACCGGGTAGTCGTTACGGCCCCGACCGCGACACACTTCAAGCGCCGTCACGATCTCCTCGTCGGGAAGCACCGCCAGAACCAGGCGCAGCCGTTCAAGGTCCGGCAGGACTTCGACATCGCGCCACGAAAAGGGTAGCTTCGCCGCCGTCGCCATCGCTGTTCTCCCGACCAGGGGTGGTGGTGGAACAAGGGCCCCAGGGCCCGATGGCGACACCTTCTATCTCATGCGCACGATCAGGGCGCGCGAGGCCGCCGCAGGAAAACCTCGCTGCCAAGACGCCGCGACCAGCGGCGTGGGGTGAAAATCGCCAAAACGACCGCCGCAGCGAAACTGAAACCCCGGATATCAACGACCACCACGGGGTATCAAAAATCTCGCACCTCCGTGAACGCCTTGTAAATCAACCCGTCCCCGACAGCGCAAACGCCTCATGCCCGGGTGGTGCTGGGCGGCGAGAGCTTCACGGCGCTCGCGGAGGGGCTGCAGGACGCGCTGTGGCATCTCGGCGGCGCGCCCGGCGAGCACCGCACCGACAGCCTGTCGGCGGCGTTCTGCAACCTGGGCAAGGACGCGGTCGAGGACATGACCGGGCGCTACCGGGCGCTGTGCGAGCATTACGGCATGGAAGCCACCCGCAACAACCGCGGCGTGGCGCATGAGAACGGCTCGATCGAAGGGCCGCACGGACACCTCAAGCGCCGGATCGCGGATGCGCTGGCGCTGCGCGGCTCGTCGGACTTCGAGACCCTCGACGCCTATCGGCGCTTTGTCGCCGAGGTGGTCGGCCGCGCCAACGCACACCGCTCCAAGGCGATCGAAGCCGAGCGCGCGGTGCTGCGGGACCTGCCGGTCGAGCGGACTGTCGATTACGAGACGATCAGCGTCAACATCGGCCAGTCCTCCGGCTTCGTTCTCCGCCGCGTGTTCTACACCGTGCCCTCACGCCTGATCGGGCACCGGCTCGGGGCGCGCGTCTACGACGACCGGATCGACCTCTTCCTCTCGGGCACTCACCTCCTCACCCTGCCGCGCGCGCGCGTCGGCGCGAGCGGTCCGGGCGGTCACGTCGTCAACTACCGTCACGTCATCCACTCCTTGAAGAAGAAGCCGATGGCGCTGATGAACCTGGTCTATCGCGACGAGCTGTTCCCTCGCGAGCCCTACCGACGCTGCTTCGAGAAGGCCCTGGAGCGGATCGGCGAGCGCGAGGCCTGCCGCCTCGCCGTCGGCCTCCTGGCGCTGGCGCATGAGGAGAGTTGCGAGGCCGAGCTGGCCGCGGCGATCAACCACGCGCTCGGGATCGGCCGTCTCCCCGACCCCGGCGAGCTCAAGGCGCGCTTCGCGCCGCGCCGCAGCAAAATGCCCAGCGTCGATGTCGTCAGGCCGCCGCTCGGCGGCTATGGCTCGTTGCTGAGCGCAGGAGAGGCGGCATGACCGACAAAGACGACAACAACACCGCGCTCGACCCCAACAAGATCGACGCCATGAAGCTCTCCTTGATGCTTGCCGAGCTCCGCCTGCCGACGATCAGCCAACTCTGGCAGAGCTTCGCCAAGCGGGCCGACAAGGAAGGATGGACCGCGGCTCGCTTCCTCGCGGCCCTGGCTGAACACGAACTCGCCGAACGCGACCGGCGGCGCATCGAGCGCCACCTCAGGGAGGCCAAGCTGCTTCCGGGCAAGACGCTTGCCTCCTTCGACTTCAACGTCGTGCCGATGATCTCGAAGGCCCAGGTCAGCGCGCTGGCCGCCGGCGACGCCTGGCTCAGCCAGGGCGCCAACTGCCTGATCTTCGGACCGCCAGGGGCCGGCAAGAGCCATCTCGCCTCCGCCATTGGCCTGGCCCTGGTTGAGAGCGGATACCGTGTGCTGTTCACCAGGACCACCGATCTCGTGCAGCGCATGCAGGTTGCAAGGCGCGAGCTTGCACTGGAAAGCCTGTTGGCGCGGCTCGACCGCTTCAACCTCCTGATCCTCGACGACCTCGCCTATGTGCGGAAGGACCAGGCCGAGACCGGCGTGCTCTTCGAACTCATCTCGGCGCGCTACGAGCGGCGATCCCTGCTCATCACCGCAAACCAGCCCTTCGGCGAGTGGGGAAAGGTGTTCCCGGACGAAACAACCGCGGTGGCTGCCGTCGACCGCCTCGTCCACCACGCCACCATCCTCGAGATGAACATCGAGAGCTACCGCCGCCGCGCCGCTCTCGACAGAGGCAAGCGAAAGGCCGGCCGGCCGCCAAGCTACGCAACCAAGAAAAACACCAAGGACTGAGCCGCCGCCTGCTCAGGTAGAGCGGCCACGACAATCAGGGCCCGCGGGGATCGTCTCCGCGGGCCGTCTCTTCTCCGACCCGACGGCCTGCCGCGACAATCAAAACCCTTCCCGAAAACACTGCTTGTCGCGCCGCGACAATCAAAACCGGAAACCGCTTGCAATCCACCCCCCGCGCGGCAATCATCAACTCGCCGCTGCCGCCGGGAATCTCATCCTGATTGACGCGCAGCTCTCACCCAGATCGTCGCGCCATAGCTCCAGAGCCGCCAGCGCCTCGGAAACCACCGCCGGCGACGCGGCGGCCTCGGGGACGGGGGCGATCGGGGCGGTGCTCGTCATCGCCGCGATATGGGCCGAATCGCCGCCCCCGCGCCAGACAATAATCCGGCCCGCTCACGCCGCCGCCAACGGACGGCGAACCCGAGGCGCACGCACCCGGCGCCAATCCAGCCCCTCGAACAACGCCTCGAACTGGCCCCGGCTGAGACGCAGAACCCCGTCCTCGATCCGGGGCCACGCGAAGCGCCCCTCCTCGAGCCGCTTGTAGGTCAGAACCAGCCCGGTCCCGTCCCAGTGGATCAGCTTCAGCCAGTCGCCGCGCTTCGAGCGGAAGATCACGATCACCCCGGAATAGATGTCCAGGCCGAGCTCCACCGCCGCCGTCGCCGCGAGCGCGTCGTGGCCGCGGCGAAAGTCCACAGGCCGCGTCGCCAGGACGATCCGCGGCGAGGCGCCGGGGATCGTCATGACGCCCGCCCCAGACCCGCCGCGATCGACACGATCCGCTCCGCCGAACTGTCTCCGGGAAGGCTTACGACAACGCCGTTCGCGGCAATCGTCACCGGCCGGTCCGCCGGCGCATCCTCGACCGTCACCGGAACGAAAGCCGGCGGGGTCCCGCCCGACGCCGCCGAAACGCCGCTCCGCGCACGCTTGCGCCAGCGCCCTACCGTGCTCTTGCTGACGCCGAGGCCGCGCGCCACCGCCGCAATCGTCACGCCGGGCCGCTCGCTCTCCGCCACAGCACGGGCCTTCTCGGCCTCGGTCCACCGCCCGACGCTGCCGGAACCCGCCCTGGCAACCGTATACAGCGCCTGGCGCCGCCAGCCGCGCAGCGTGCTCTCGTCGATGCCGTGACGGCGCGCCACCGCCGCAATCGTCACGCCCGGCCGCTCGCTCTCCGCCACAGCCCGCGCCCGCTCCGCCTCGGTCCAGCCGCGCGGCGCAGCGGCCGCGCCGGCATCCCCCGAAACCGGCGATCCAGCCGCCCCGGCACCAGAACCGACAGAACCCGCCGCCGTCGAAAACTCCGTCATCGTCATCCCTCCTCCAAAGCCGCCGCCAGGGAAGAGAGTCAGACCGGGAAACACAGCCCGCGAAAGTATGGGGCGCGGCTACCGCTTACGGTAAGTCATGGTTTCCACGAGGTTTTTTCTCCCTACCGATTCCACCCCGAATCCGTCCCATGCGCGATTCCGGGGAGATTTCCCCCTCACCCTGACCCTCTCCCCGGCGGGGAGAGGGGAGTCGCTTCCCCATTCCGCCTCGCCTTCCCCTCTCCCGCTTGCGGGAGGGGTTGGGGGAGGGTGGGCCGCCCGGCACGAACCGGATAGATCTGCAACGAAAACGGGGCGCCGGCATCTCCTCCGGCGCCCCCACTTCCCGACTATGGGAAATATGGGTCGATTCGCGTCCCGGGTCAAGAGTATTTTTCTCTCTTAGAGAATTTTTTGCGGGCTTATATAGATAACTTGAACGGCGGTCGGCTGGCCCGGCTCGGGGACGGGAACGCCGCCCCGCTTGCCCTCAACGCCGTCATGCCCGGACTTGTTCCGGGCATCCACGTGGGTCGGCCGGCTCGCTTGTCCCCACTCGCACCGCGATGCCGCAAGACATGGATGCCCGGAACAAGTCCGGGCATGACGGAAGAAATGCCGCGGACCTCCCGGTCAAGTTATCTATATAAGCCCCTTTTTTTGGCCGTTTCCGGTTTTTCGTCTACTCCCCCTGTTGTCACCCCGGAACAAGTCCCGGCATGACGGCGGGAGGGTGCGAGGGGGATTCGTCGACGTCACGCCGAGAGGTATCGAAGGATCCCGCCCCCTTTCCGCTTTGCCGGAGGCGGGGAATGTTAGTAGTCTAACGAATCTCCCGACACCGGAAGGAATCGGCGCGGTGAGGCGCGGACTGCTTCGCATATTCCTGCTCGTCGTCGTGCCGGCCGCGGCCGTCGTCGCGGGCGCCCATTACTGGGTCGCGTCGGGGCGCTACGTGACGACCGAGAACGCCTATGTGAAGACCAACCTGATCCAGATCAGCGCGGAGATCTCGGGTCGGGTCGCCGAGGTGTTCGTCGACGAGAACGCCGTCGTGCGGGCGGGCGATCCCGTTTTTTCCGTCGATCCCGAGCCGTTCCGCGTCGCGCTCGCGGAGGCCGATGCCAAGCTCGCCGTGGCGCGGAACGAGATCCTCGCGTTGCGCGCCTCCTGGCGCGGCGCGCGGATGGAGCTCAGGGAGGCCGAGCAGGAAGTCGCCTACCACAGGCGCATCTTCGACCGCTTCAAGAAGCTCGCCGGGCGCGGCCACGCCTCGCGCGCCAGGTTCGAGGAGGCGGAGCAGAACCTGATCGCGGCCCGCCAGCGCGCCGGCACGGTGCGCCAGAAGGGCCTCACCATCCTCGCCAATCTCGGCGGGGACCCGGAGCTGAAGCCGGAGAACAGCCCGCAATATCTCGAAGCGCTGGCCGCGCGCGACCGGGCGGCGATCGACGTCAGGCGCACCGTCGTCCACGCCCCGGCGGACGGCCGGATCGGGCGGGTCCGGCTGCAGAAGGGCGAATATGTCGACGCCGGCAAGCCGGTCCTGCCGCTGATCGAGACCGACCGCGCCTGGGTCGAGGCCAATCTCAAGGAGACCCAGCTGACCCACATCCGGGTCGGACAGGAGGCGCAGATCGTCGTCGACGCCTTCCCCGATCTCGCTTGGCGCGCCAAGGTCGCCAGCATCAGCCCGTCGACCGGCGCGGAGCTCTCCGTCCTGCCGCCCCAGAACGCGTCGGGGAACTGGGTCAAGATCGTCCAGCGGGTTCCGGTGCGGATCGAGATCGACGGCGGAACCGGACGGCCGTTCGACATGCCCGCGGGGGCCACCGTCTCGGTCAGCATCGACACCGGACGCGACGTGTCGCTGTTCGACGTGGTGGGGTCCGCGCTCGCTTTCATGACCCCCGGGAAATGACGTCCGACACGGGGTCGGATCCGCCGCGATCCGACCTTGCGCGCTCGATGGTCACGGTCGCCGTGATGATGGCGACCACGGTCGTCATTCTCGACATGACCATCGCGTCGATCGCACTGCCCCACATGCAGGGGAGCCTCGGCGCGAACCAGGACCAGATCGGCTGGGTGATGACGACCTATTTCGTCTGCCAGGCGATCTCCACCGCGTGCACCGGGTGGCTGGCGGGCAGGCTCGGGCGGAAGCGCACCTTCCTGCTGGCGCTGGCCGGTTTCATGGGGTTCTCGGTGCTGTCGGGCAGCGCGACCTCGCTGCCGGAGATCCTCGTCTGGCGCGCCTGCCAGGGCGCGATGAGCGCGCCGGTCATCCCGATTTCCCAGGCGCTGATGCTCGACAACTACCCGCCGGAACGGCACGGCTCCGCCCTCGCGATCTGGGGAACCGGGGTGATGTTCGCGCCGGTGATGGGCCCCGTCGTCGGCGGCTTCATCACCGAGAATTACGGCTGGCAGTGGATCTTCTTCATCGGCATACCCTTCGCGCTTGCCGGCCTCGCCCTGGGTCTCCTGTTCATGCGCGAGACGCTGGCGAAGCAGGAGCGCCCGTTCGACCTGTTCGGCTTCGTCGCGCTCGCCTGCGCACTCGCCGCGCTCCAGCTGCTGCTCGACCGGGGCGAGCTCGAGGGCTGGTTCGAATCGACCGAGATCGTGATCGAGGCGGCGGTCGTGGTTCTCGGGTTCTACATCTTCGCCGTCCATTCGCTGACCACCGACAACCCGTTCATCTCGCGCGGCATCCTGTCCGACCGGAACCTGGCGCTCGGCCTTTTCTTCATGTTCCTGCTCGGCGTCTGCGTGCTCGCGCTCAACGTCATCCTGCCGTTGTTCCTCCAGGTGCTGCGCGGGCTTCCGGTGATGACGGCGGGGTTCGTGATGGCGCCGCGCGGGCTCGGCACCTTCGCCTCGCTGCTGCTGGCGGGCTGGATGGTGCGCCATGTCGACGGGCGGCTCGTGACGGCGCTCGGTTTCGCCTGCGTCGCGGTCTCGTCGTATTATCTCTCGACATTCTCGGCCGACGTGGATCTCTACGATGTCTCCTGGGCGGCGTTCGTCAACGGGCTCGGTATCGGCTTCATCTGGGTGCCGCTCACGGTGATCTCCTTCGAAACCCTGCCGGCGCGCCACCGGACCGAGGCCTCGACGCTCACCAGCCTGGCGCGGAACTACGGCTCGGGCGTCGGCGTCTCCATCGTCGTCGTGATCCTGAGCCGCACCCGCGCGGTCTCGCACGGCGAGATCTCCTCGCGGATCGATCCCTACGCGGAAGGCGCCCATGCCCCCTATCTGCCGGAGGCCTGGGACCTGTCCTCGCCGTCCGGCCTCGCCGCGCTCGACGCGGAGATCTTCCGCCAGGCTCAGGCGATCGGCTTCACCAACGACTTCCATGCGATCGCCATCGCGGCGCTCGCGACGATCCCGCTGATCGCGCTGCTCAGGACCGCCGGGCCGCCCAACCGGCGGCGAAAGGCACGCGCATGAAACTCGACAACAAGCCCCGGCTGCGCTCGGCCCTCAGGAAGCTGTACGCGGCGAAGATCGACTGGTCGGACAGCTATGTCCGCGGGACCGCCGGTCAGGAGGCCATCGACTTCGTCGCCATGATGGCCGGGTTGAAGCCGGTCTACGTGTCGGGCCGCGGGTTCGAACACGAAGGCTGGCACGCCACCGTGCTGGAGCTCGCGGCGTCGAACGGGCTCTATGTGGTCGCCGGCCCCTACTGGGAGGCCGGACGGGAGTCTTCCGGCCTGCCGGACTGGTTCGTCGAGAGGGTCCGCAAGGGGATCGACGAGGGGCGGGCGCATTATGTGACCAAGGCGCGCGCCGCGGCGGACGAGATCAAGTCGCTCGCCGAGGACGGCCGGCCGACGATCGAGCAGGAGGCCCGGCTGCTCGGCTTTCCCGTCTGCTGCGTCGAGGCGCATTACGCGACCGCCGCCGCCTTCGAAAGCGCGACCTTCGAGATCCTGTCGCGCCGCGCCGGCGGCGACGAAACGGAAATGAAGCGACTCGCGGAAGGCCCCGAACCGGTGGTGCCGGAATCCGATGAGGAGCGCGCCCTGCTTGCCATGGCGGTGAGCGTCCGGCCGGTGCGCTATACCAGCCTCAACATGTGCGAGAAGTGCGCCGCCGATCCCGACAGCCCCGCGGTGAAGCTGTCCGCCGCCTACGGGACGCTGGTCGACACCCTCACCGGAAATCGGAGGCGGGACCCGGCACGGCGGCGCCGGGGTTGAACGCGACCCGCTGAAACGGAACACTGCGAAGCGGCCCTCGTCCCGGTCCCTTTGTCCGATCCTGGAGCCCCTGCATGAGCGAAGAGCGGCGGAAGGCGCTGGTTACCGGCTCGTCGAGCGGAATCGGCGCCGCGGCGGCCGTCGCGCTCGCCCGGGCGGGGTACGACGTCGCGGTCAACTACGCTTCGTCGAAGGCGCGCGCCGAGGAGACCGCGGCGGCCTGCGCGGCGGAAGGCGCGGCCTCTTTCGCGGTCGGGTGCAACGTCGCCGACGAGGGCGAGGTCAGGGCGATGCTGGCGGCCTGCGAGGACGCCTTCGGCCGCCTCGACGTGCTGATCAACAACGCCGGTACAACCATCGAGACCGGACCGAAGGACATGGAGGGGGTCGATCTCGACGCCTGGGACCGCGTCTTCGCCGTCAACGTGCGCGGCCTGTTCCAGGTCACCCGGGCCGCGGTGCCGCTGCTGCGCAAATCGTCCGATCCCTCGATCGTCAACACCTGCTCGATCGCCGGGCTGCGGCCGGGCCCGCAACCGCTCCCCTACGCCGCCAGCAAGGCCGCCGTCGCCAACCTGACCCAGACGCTCGCCGGCGCGCTCGGGCCGGAAATCCGGGTCAACGCGGTCGCGCCGGGCTGGATGGAAGGCGAGTGGATGGAACGCACGCTGGCCGAGAACTACGAGGGGCTGATGGCGCGGCGCGCGCGCTATACGCCCCTGAAACGCGTCGCCACCGCCGAGGACGTGGCCGAAACCATGCTCGGCCTCATCGAGGGCAACCGGTTCGTCACCGGCCAGATCGTCGTGATCGACGGCGGCTTCACCGCCGTCACCTGAACTTTCCCGGAGCCCGCCATGCTCGAAGGCGTCGTCCCCTACCCTCCGGACTTCCAGGAGGCCTACCGCGAAAAGGGCTATTGGGAGGACCGGTCGCTGCGCGACGAGTTGCAGCCCTGCCTGGAGAAATTCGCCGAGCGGGTGGCGGTGATCGACGAGACCGGTCGGTACACCTATGGCGAGCTCGACCGGATGTCGACCGACCTGGCGCTCAACCTGGTCGCGCTCGGGCTGAAACCGCTCGACCGCGTCGTCATCCAGCTCCCCAACGTCAAGGAGTTCGCGGTCCTCTACGTGGCGTTGCAGAAAGCAGGCTGCATCCCGATCGCGGCTCTCGTGACCCATCGGTTCGCGGAGATAAGCCAGTTCGTCGCGCTCTCCGGCGCGACCGCCTGCGTCATCCCCGACGCCATCCGGGGCTTCGACTATCGCGAGATGGCGACCAGGGTCCGGGCGGAGAACGGCCACCTGGAGCATCTCATCGTCATGGGCGAGGCGGCCGGGGATTCGCTGTCGCTGCACGAGCTGATCGAACGTCCGCCCGCGCTCGGCACGGACGCGCTGGCCGCGATAGAGATCGATCCGGCCGACCCCGCGGTGTTTCAGCTTTCCGGCGGCACCACCGGGATCCCGAAGCTGATCCCGCGCACCCACAACGACTACGCCTACAACTCCAAGCAGGCGGCGCGGGAGACCGAGGTGACGCCGGATTCCCGCCTGCTGATCGTGCTGCCGATCGCGCACAATCTGCCGCTCGCCTGCCCCGGGCTGCAGGGCTACCTGCTCAACGGCGCCGCCGTGGTGCTGTCCACCAGCGCGCGCGCCGGACGCCTTCGCCATGATCGAGAAGCACCGCGTGACCCATGTCATCGGGGTGCCGGCGCTCCATATCGGCTGGATCAACGACCCCGCCGCGGCCGACCGCGATTTGTCGTCGGTCCGGATGATCGGCAGCGGCGGCCAGCGGCTTCAGCCGGAGGTGAAGCGGAGGATGCGCGAAGTCTATCCCAACGCCTTCGTGCAGGAGAATTTCGGCATGGCCGAGGGCACGCTGATGTTCGTCAAGCGCACCGACAGCGAGGACGCGCAGCTGGAGACGGTCGGCCAGCCGATGTGCCCCGACGACGAGGTGATGCTGCTCGACGAGGAGGACAACGTGGTGCCGTTCGGCGAGGTCGGCGAGTTCTGCGTGCGCGGCCCCTACACGCTCAGGGGCTATTTCGCCGCCGACGAGCACAACGCGCGCGCGTTCACCAATGACGGGTTCTACCGCTCGGGCGACCTGCTGCGCCAGCACCCGTCGGGCAACTACATGGTGGAAGGGCGGATCAAGGACCTCATCAACCGTGGCGGCGAGAAGATCTCCGCGGAGGAGATCGAGAACCTGATCCTCATGCACCCTGCGGTGCGGAACGTGGCCTGCGTGCCGATGCCGGATGCGCGCCTCGGCGAGCGCATGTGCGCCTTCCTGATCCTCCATCCCGGCCGCGACATCTCGCTGGAAGAGCTGGTGGCGTTCCTGGAGACCTGGGAGATCGCGCGCTTCAAGCTCCCGGAACGCATCGAGACGGTCGACAGCTTCCCGGTCTGTAAGCGCCGCGCCGTCACCCTCGTTGTGACCTGAGATTTTCGTGTTCATCTGGCCCTTGTCAACGACGGAGGTGACAGATGACAGACAGATTGCATGAGCGAGTAACGGAGGAGGCCACCGACGCTGCGGTTGCGGTTGCGACGTGCGCGAACGGCGCGCGGGTGTGGCCGGAAGCGGAGAAGGCGCGGATTGTGGCGGAGACGTTCGAGGAGGGAGCGACGGTGGCGGGTGTTGCCCGGCGCCACGGCCTTTCGCGGACGCAGTTGAGCGGCTGGCGGCGCATGGCTCGGGACGGCCTTCTTGGCCCGGTTTCCGGCGCGGTCGACGATCCGTTCGGCCTGGTCCCGGTGACGGTGTCGGTGGCTGCTGAGCGGAACGGCGCGGCATCGGCGCCCGGGGACGGTATCGCGATCGAGATCGCCGACATCCGGGTGGTGGTGCCGCCGGACTTCGACGCGGGGCACCTGTCGCGCATCCTGGTCTGCGTTCGGGCCGCGCCATGATCCTGACCGGGGAGAAGGTGCGGGTCTGGCTGGCGACCCGCCCCGTCGACTTCCGCAAGGGACATGACGGGCTGTCGGCGGTGGTGCAGACGGTGCTGGGCCACGACCCCTATAGCGGCGCGGTCTTCGCCTTCCGCTCCAGGCGGGGCGACAGGATGAAGATCCTGGTCTGGGACCGCACCGGGCTGGTCATGGTCTACAAGCGCCTGGAGGGCGGCGGCTTCCAGTGGCCGCGCCCGTCGGATGGAGTGATCGGGCTGTCGCCAGCGCAGTTCTCGGCGTTGTTCGAGGGTCTCGATTGGCGGGCGGTCCGGGCCGTGCGACGGCCACGGCCGCGCCAGGCGGCCTGATCGCGCACCTTGTCGCCTCACCGGGGAACGGTGTCCATCCCACCGTCTCCCCGGTGTCGCCAGGACGAGCTGTCCGGCCCCGTTTACAGCGGGGCCGGAAGCATGGTCGCCTTGCATTATCTCATTGATTCTGAAAGATGGATCCGATGCCAACAAGCATGGGAAGCGCCGTTCCCGTGAGCGATCTGCAACGCCGTCTGGCGGCCGTCGAAGCCCAACTTGCGAAGGAGCGCGCCGAGCGCAAGGCCGCCGAGGATGCGCTGGCTGTGTCCGAGCAGGCGCGCGAACGCCTGGAGCGGATCATCGCCTCGCTGAACCATGCCGTGTGGGGCGCGCGCTCGGAGAAGCGCCATGCCGATCAGGACCGGCTGCCGCTGTTCGAGGACATCGCGGTCGCCGAGGGGATGTTGGCGGAAGCCCGGGAGAAGGCCGACGCGGCGACCGGCAGACAACGGCGCAAGCCGCAGCCGACCAATCGTAATCTCGGCCATCTGCCCAGGCACCTTGAACGCTTCGAGAAGGTGATCGAGCCGCAGAGCACGGAGTGCCCTTGCGGCTGTGGCGCGATGACCAGGGTCGGCGAGGACCGCACCGAGCGGCTCGACATCGTGCCGGCGAAGTTGAGAGTGCTGGTGACGATCCGGCCGAAATACATCTGCCGCGCCTGCGAGGGCAAGCAGAGCGTCCAGGCGCCGGCGCCGGAATACCTGGTGCCGCGCGGCCTGCCGACCGAGGGGCTGGTGGCGCACACGCTGGTCGCCAAGTTCGCCGACCACCGTGTGTCCTGAAGCACCGCCATGAAAGGAGGTGCGCAACTGCAAGAGAGATGAGGGTAGGCCCCTCGGGGTCGACGATCAGGCGTCGGTCTCAAACCACCACGAGCTGCTGTCGTAAAGAGCGATGGTGGTGAGCGTCGTGGAAACGGCGGGACGACGATCTCGTCAGGTGAGGTCCGGGGAGACGAGCGAAAGCGAACCGCCGATGAACTGCCGAAAGCGTATGGTCGATGTCAGAACCGGGGGTGGTGGTCACTCCGGGACAAGCATGGGCGGAGTCCTGGAGTCCGGCCCACGCGGCATCCGGCTCGAAGGCGGCGTGAACCCGGAACAGGCTTTCTTGCGGAACAGGAGAACCTGTCGTCCCGATGCCAAGGGAGACGGCCAACCGGGCAGCCCCCGGAAGGCTCAGAGTACCGATGCGGGGCACAGGGGCAGAACAGCCCGTAGTAGGGATGAAGGCGCTGTAATGGCGCTGGACCGAAGGGGCTGTGGTGTTCAGCCGCTGCCGTCGGCCAACTGGTGACAGGAGGAGCCGGATGACAGGGGCAAAGCCGTTCCCGATAGCAAAGAGGGAAGTCTGGGAAGCCTTCAAGCATGTGAAGGCAAACCGGGGAGCGGCTGGAGTAGATGGGCAGACGGTCGAGAGTCTGGAGGAACGGCTTGGTCCGGAACTCTACAAGCTCTGGAATCGCATGTCCTCAGGCAGCTATATGCCGCCTCCGGTTCGCAGGGTGAACATCCCCAAGGAGGGCGGCGGGAAGCGCCCGTTGGGCATACCGACGGTCACGGACCGCATCGCTCAGGAGGTTGTTCGCCGACATCTGGAGCCCTTGTTGGAACCGATTTTCCATGAGGACTCATACGGATATCGGCCGAAGCGATCCGCCATTGACGCCATCCGGACAGCGCGTCGGCGATGCTGGCGCTACGACTGGGTGCTGGACATGGACATCAAGGGGTTCTTCGACAACATCGACCACGAGTTGCTGCTGAAGGCCGTTCGTCACCATACGGACTGCCGGTGGGTGCTGCTCTATGTCGAGCGCTGGTTGAAGGCTCCCGTGATCGAGGAGGACGGCACCGTTGTCGCACGGGACAGGGGCACGCCACAGGGCGGGGTAATTTCGCCAGTATTGTCCAACCTGTTCCTGCACTATGCGTTCGATCAATGGATGAAAAGGTCGATGCCGCATGTTCCGTTCGAACGGTATGCGGACGATATAATCTGCCATTGTCGAACGGAGGAGGCGGCAAAGACCCTCTGGCGGCGGGTTGCGGACCGATTGGCCGAGTGCGGCCTGGAGGTCCATCCGCAGAAGACCAAGGTGGTCTACTGCAAGGATACCAACCGCAAGGCGGACTACCCGACGGTCGCGTTCGACTTCCTGGGCTACCGTTTCCAGCCAAGGTTCGCGGCGTGGCGCGGCGGGTTGTTCGGGGTCTCGTTCCTTCCGGCTGCCAGCCCGACTGCGCTCAAGGCGTTTCGGCGCCGCGTGCGACAGTGGCGTTTGCAACGGCGTAGCGACAAGGCACTGCTTGACCTTGCCCGCATGTTTCATCGCGAAATTGCAGGGTGGATCGGCTACTTCGGCGCATTCTACAAGTCGGCGCTCTATCCGACCCTTCGTCTGATAGACGCCCACTTGCAGCGATGGGCAATGCGGAAGTTCAAACGCTTCCGACAACGACCGCGTCAGGCTCGTCTCTGGCTTGCCAGAATCGCGAAAGCGGAGCCGTGGCGGTTCGCCCATTGGACCCTTGTGCACGGGCAGGGCCGGACGCTGGGAGCCGTATGAGCTGAGAGGTTCACGTACGGTTCTGGGAGCGCGTGGGGGTGAGATTCCCCCGCGCGACTCGCTTGCCGCTCTACCGCCAGTCCCGCATCTTCGCCCGCGACGGCGTCGAGCTCGACCGCTCGACGCTCGCCGGCTGGGTCGGCAAGGCGACGGCGCTGCTGGAGCCCCTGGCCGATGCGATCGGGCGCCATGTGCTGGAAGGACAAGCCCTGTTCGCCGACGACACCCCGGTCAAGCTGCTGGCGCCGGGAACCGGCAAAACGGCGACCGGCCGGGCCTGGACCTACGTGCGGGACGAGCGGCCCTGGGCTGGCGAGGCGCCGCCGGCGGCCTGGTACCGCTTCTCGGCCGACCGCAAGGCGGCGCATCCGAAGGCGCATCTTGAAGGCTTCGCCGGCTGGATGCACTCGGACGGCTATGCCGGGTTCGGTGCGCTGGCGCGCGCCGGGCCGGTCCGCGAGGTGGCCTGTCTGGCGCATGTGCGACGCAAGTTCTTCGACGTCCATGCCGCCCAGGGCTCGGCGATCGCCGCCGAGGCGCTGGAACGGATCGCCGCCCTCTACGCTATCGAGAAGGAGGCCCGCGGGCAGCCGCCCGAGAACCGCGCGGCCATCCGCCAGGCCAAGGCCGCGCCGTGCCTCGACGAGCTGGAGCGGTGGCTGCAATCGCAGCTGCCCAGAATCTCCGCCAAGACCCCGCTGGCAGCGGCGATCCGTCATGCCCTGACCCGGATGAAGCGCCTTCGACCCTATCTCGAGCACGGCTTCCTCGAGATCGACAACAACCCCGCCGAACGCGCAATGAGGGTAAGCGTCCGGCGTGACCGCCCCTGCGTGGTCAGTCGGCGGCTTCCCGATCTTCTGCGGGCGCGGTGTTCCACGGCAGCAGATCGTCGATGCGGTTGATCCTGTAGTCGGGGATGCGTTCGAGGACCTGAGCAAGCCAGGCCTGCGGATCGACATCGTTGAGCCTGGCGGTCTCGATCAGGGTGTAGGCGATGGCGGCGGCCCTGCCGCCGCTGGCCGAGCCCATGAAGAGATAGTTCTTGCGGCCGAGCGCGATCGGCCTCATTGCGCGTTCGGCGGGGTTGTTGTCGATCTCGAGGAAGCCGTGCTCGAGATAGGGTCGAAGGCGCTTCATCCGGGTCAGGGCATGACGGATCGCCGCTGCCAGCGGGGTCTTGGCGGAGATTCTGGGCAGCTGCGATTGCAGCCACCGCTCCAGCTCGTCGAGGCACGGCGCGGCCTTGGCCTGGCGGATGGCCGCGCGGTTATCGGGCGGCTGCCCGCGGGCCTCCTTCTCGATAGCGTAGAGGGCGGCGATCCGTTCCAGCGCCTCGGCGGCGATCGCCGAGCCCTGGGCGGCATGGACGTCGAAGAACTTGCGTCGCACATGCGCCAGACAGGCCACCTCGCGGACCGGCCCGGCGCGCGCCAGCGCACCGAACCCGGCATAGCCGTCCGAGTGCATCCAGCCGGCGAAGCCTTCAAGATGCGCCTTCGGATGCGCCGCCTTGCGGTCGGCCGAGAAGCGGTACCAGGCCGCCGGCGGCGCCTCGCCAGCCCAGGGCCGCTCGTCCCGCACGTAGGTCCAGGCCCGGCCGGTCGCCGTTTTGCCGGTTCCCGGCGCCAGCAGCTTGACCGGGGTGTCGTCGGCGAACAGGGCTTGTCCTTCCAGCACATGGCGCCCGATCGCATCGGCCAGGGGCTCCAGCAGCGCCGTCGCCTTGCCGACCCAGCCGGCGAGCGTCGAGCGGTCGAGCTCGACGCCGTCGCGGGCGAAGATGCGGGACTGGCGGTAGAGCGGCAAGCGAGTCGCGCGGGGGAATCTCACCCCCACGCGCTCCCAGAACCGTACGTGAACCTCTCAGCTCATACGGCTCCCAGCGTCCGGCCCTGCCCGTGCACAAGGGTCCAATGGGCGAACCGCCACGGCTCCGCTTTCGCGATTCTGGCAAGCCAGAGACGAGCCTGACGCGGTCGTTGTCGGAAGCGTTTGAACTTCCGCATTGCCCATCGCTGCAAGTGGGCGTCTATCAGACGAAGGGTCGGATAGAGCGCCGACTTGTAGAATGCGCCGAAGTAGCCGATCCACCCTGCAATTTCGCGATGAAACATGCGGGCAAGGTCAAGCAGTGCCTTGTCGCTACGCCGTTGCAAACGCCACTGTCGCACGCGGCGCCGAAACGCCTTGAGCGCAGTCGGGCTGGCAGCCGGAAGGAACGAGACCCCGAACAACCCGCCGCGCCACGCCGCGAACCTTGGCTGGAAACGGTAGCCCAGGAAGTCGAACGCGACCGTCGGGTAGTCCGCCTTGCGGTTGGTATCCTTGCAGTAGACCACCTTGGTCTTCTGCGGATGGACCTCCAGGCCGCACTCGGCCAATCGGTCCGCAACCCGCCGCCAGAGGGTCTTTGCCGCCTCCTCCGTTCGACAATGGCAGATTATATCGTCCGCATACCGTTCGAACGGAACATGCGGCATCGACCTTTTCATCCATTGATCGAACGCATAGTGCAGGAACAGGTTGGACAATACTGGCGAAATTACCCCGCCCTGTGGCGTGCCCCTGTCCCGTGCGACAACGGTGCCGTCCTCCTCGATCACGGGAGCCTTCAACCAGCGCTCGACATAGAGCAGCACCCACCGGCAGTCCGTATGGTGACGAACGGCCTTCAGCAGCAACTCGTGGTCGATGTTGTCGAAGAACCCCTTGATGTCCATGTCCAGCACCCAGTCGTAGCGCCAGCATCGCCGACGCGCTGTCCGGATGGCGTCAATGGCGGATCGCTTCGGCCGATATCCGTATGAGTCCTCATGGAAAATCGGTTCCAACAAGGGCTCCAGATGTCGGCGAACAACCTCCTGAGCGATGCGGTCCGTGACCGTCGGTATGCCCAACGGGCGCTTCCCGCCGCCCTCCTTGGGGATGTTCACCCTGCGAACCGGAGGCGGCATATAGCTGCCTGAGGACATGCGATTCCAGAGCTTGTAGAGTTCCGGACCAAGCCGTTCCTCCAGACTCTCGACCGTCTGCCCATCTACTCCAGCCGCTCCCCGGTTTGCCTTCACATGCTTGAAGGCTTCCCAGACTTCCCTCTTTGCTATCGGGAACGGCTTTGCCCCTGTCATCCGGCTCCTCCTGTCACCAGTTGGCCGACGGCAGCGGCTGAACACCACAGCCCCTTCGGTCCAGCGCCATTACAGCGCCTTCATCCCTACTACGGGCTGTTCTGCCCCTGTGCCCCGCATCGGTACTCTGAGCCTTCCGGGGGCTGCCCGGTTGGCCGTCTCCCTTGGCATCGGGACGACAGGTTCTCCTGTTCCGCAAGAAAGCCTGTTCCGGGTTCACGCCGCCTTCGAGCCGGATGCCGCGTGGGCCGGACTCCAGGACTCCGCCCATGCTTGTCCCGGAGTGACCACCACCCCCGGTTCTGACATCGACCATACGCTTTCGGCAGTTCATCGGCGGTTCGCTTTCGCTCGTCTCCCCGGACCTCACCTGACGAGATCGTCGTCCCGCCGTTTCCACGACGCTCACCACCATCGCTCTTTACGACAGCAGCTCGTGGTGGTTTGAGACCGACGCCTGATCGTCGACCCCGAGGGGCCTACCCTCATCTCTCTTGCAGTTGCGCACCTCCTTTCATGGCGGTGCTTCAGGACACACGGTGATCGCAATACTTCGAGACCAGCACATGCGCCAGAAGGCCGGGGCCCGGTCGGCCGCGCTCGATCGGTCGCGGCGGCAGCGGCGCCTGGTGGAACTTCTCGCAGCCGCCGCAGGCCAGGCGCGGACGGACGATGCGCTTCACCACGAAGCGGCCGGGGATGTACTCCAGCTCCTCCGTCACATCCTCGCCGAGCCGCTTGAGACGGCCGCCGCAGTCCGCGCAGCGCTCGCCCGGCGCGAGAACCGTCTCCTCGCGCGGCAGGTGGTCCGGCAGGGGACGGCGCTTCGGCTGCTTCTTCGTGGCGGGCGTCGGCTCGGTCGGCGCCTCGGCCGCCCGCGCGATCTCCTCGTCCTCCAGCCCGAGCTCAAGCTGGTCGAGGGCCTCCGAGGTGACGCCGAAGCGCTGCCGCCGCAGACCCGCAAGCTGGTGCCTGAGCTTCTCGATCAACAGATCGCGGTTGCGCAGCTCGGCGTCCCGTGCCGCCAGTTCGGCCCGCGAGGCCAGCACCATCGCCTTCAACGCGGCGATGTCGTCGGGCAGGGAATGGGCCGCTTCGAGCATGGCCGCATCCTACCCGAAGGGGCCGACAAAGGGAAGCCCGAATGACAGTCAACCCATTGTTTATAAACGGTGAATCAGCCCGCGGCCAGCGGTCTCCAGGTGCGAACCGGCGCCCGCCAGTCGATCCCCTCAAGCAGCATCGACAGCTGCGCCGGCGTCACCGACACCTTCCCTTCCGATGCCGACGGCCACACGAAGCGGCCGCGCTCCAGACGCTTCGAGAACAGGCACGCACCCTGGCCGTCCCACCAGATCATCTTGATCAGGTCGCCCCGGCGGCCGCGGTAGATGAAGAGATGGCCGCAATGCGGATCCGCCTTCAATACCCGCTCCGCCTGCGCCGCGAGACCGGGGAACCCCTTGCGCATGTCGGTCACGCCGCAGGCCAGCCATACCCGGGTCGAGGAGGGAACCGGGATCATCCGCCAAGCGCCCGCACCACCCGGCACAGCGCGTCCGCGTCGAACGACCCGAACGCGCTCACCCGGTGGCCGTTCGACAACGCGATCTCGATCCGACCGTCCGATGCCGCGGCCGGCTCCAACGGCAGCGCATCGGGCACCACCTCCACCGGCAGGAAGGACGGCGCCTCCCCGGCATCGGCCGCCGGCCTGTAACGGGGATCGCGCCGCCAGGTGAAGATCAGGTTGGCGTTGACGTCATAGCGGCGCGCCACAACCGACACCGAGACACCGGGAGCGTAGCTCTGCGCCACGATCCGGCGCTTCTCGTCGTCCGACCAGAACCGGCGTACCCGACGTGGCACCGCAGCCCCCTAAGATAGTGTCCATTAGCCGATAATGGACACTATCGACCTCTGGAACCTCACCACAGACTGCGGCTCCAAGCCGTCTCGCCACAAGGGCGGTCACGCCAGACGCTTACCAATGAGGCCGATCGCGCTCGGCCGCAAGAACTATCTCTTCATGGGCTCGGCCAGCGGCGGCAGGGCCGCCGCCATCGCCTACACCCTGATCGAGACCGCCAGGCTCAACGATGTCGATCCGCAGGCCTGGCTTGCTCAGGTCCTCGAACGCATCCCCGACTACAGGATCAACCGCATCGACGATCTGCTGCCGTGGAACACCGCGCCCGCAGAAGATCGGGAAGCCGCCGACTGACCACGCAGGGGCGGTCACGCCGGACGCTTACGCATCTTCGACCTGCCCTTCATGTTCAAGGACATCGCCGCGGTCGATCGGTTCCAGAACTCCAAGGCCGGCCAGGCGCTGAAGGACTCGATGAAGCGCCGCGGCCTGCAGGGACTCCAGTTCTGGCACAACGGCATGAAGCAGCTGTCGGCGAGCAAGCCGCTCCTGGTGCCGGAAGACGCCAAGGGGCTCAAGTTCCGCGTGCAGCCGTCCGACGTGCTGGTGGCGCAGTTCAAGCAGCTCGGCTCCAACCCGCAGAAGATGGCCTTCAAGGAGGTCTACGGCGCGCTCCAGACCAAGGTGGTCGACGGCCAGGAGAACACCTGGTCGAACATCTACGGCAAGAAGTTCTTCGAGGTGCAGGACGGCGTGACCGTGACCAATCACGGCATCATCGACTACCTCGTGGTGACCTCGACCGAATGGTGGGACGGGCTGCCCAAGGACATCCGCGGCCAGTTCGCGAAGATTCTCGAAGAGGTCACGGTGCAGCGGAACAAGGAAGCCTGGACCGTGAACCAGGAAAACAAGAAGAAGATCGTCGAGGCGGGCGGCAAGATCCGCACCCTCACCCCACAGCAGCGCCAGGCCTGGGTCAAGGCGCTTCAGCCGGTGTGGAAGCAGTTCGAGAAGGACATCGGTGCCGATCTGATCGAGGCCGCGCAGGCCGCCAACGTCGGAAGCTGATCCGCGCGTTGTCGAATCTCCCCGTCCGGGACAGCCCGCCAGGGTGGTCCCGGGCGGGGACATCCAGAGCCTGTCCGTTTTGCTCGAAACCGCTTCATCGGTTCTTTCCCGTCATGGTCGGCGAAGGCCGACCATCCACGTTTTGTTTTTGTTTTCAATGCCGTAAAAACTCGTGGATGGTCGGCCTTCGCCGACCATGACGAAGAAAAGCGAGAGCTAAAGTGCTTCTATCTGAAACGGATAAGCTCTAGCCCGGTCGCCGGGGCATGGCAGAACCTTCGGAGTCCAGACTCGGGCAGTTCTTCGACCGGCTCGAGGAGACCCTGATCGCGGTCTTCCTCGGGCTGATGACCGTGATCACCTTCGCCAACGTGATCGCGCGCTACGTCTTCAACGACAACCTCCTGTGGGCGCTGGAGGCGACGGTCTTCCTGTTCGCCTGGCTGGTGCTGCTGGGCGCGTCCTACGCCGTCAAGCGGTCGCTCCATCTCGGCATCGACCTGCTGGTCGCCGCGCTCGGGCCCGCGGCGCGGCGCGCGCTCGGCCTGGTCTCGGTGGCCGCCTGCCTCGCCTTCGCCATCCTGCTGCTGATCGGATCCTGGGACTACTGGTACCCGTTCGCCACCAAGCGCGCGTTCCTCGAAGTCAACGACGTGCCGATGCCGGCCTTCCTCCAGTTCCTCGCCGACTGGTTCAACGAGGGCGAGGCGTACGAGAAGATACCGCGCTTCATCCCCTACGCCGTGCTGCCGCTGAGCATGGCGCTGCTCACCTGGCGCTTCCTCCAGGCGGGGATCGCCATCGCGCGAGGCACGCAGACCACCGTGATCGCTTCGCACGAGGCCGCCGAATCCGATCGTCCGGAGGGCTGAGGCATGACCGTCGCCCTGCTCTTCGGCCTCATCATCCTCCTGATGACGATCGGCGTCCCGGTGGCGGTCTCGCTCGGGCTTTCCAGCATCCTGTTCCTGGTGCTCCACTCGGACGGCTCGCTCGCCTCGATCGCGCAGACCCTGTTCTCCGCCTTCGACGGGCACTACACCCTGCTCGCCATTCCGTTCTTCATCCTGGCCTCCACCTTCATGTCGACCGGCGGGGTGGCGCGGCGCATCATCCGCTTCGCGATCGCGCTGGTGGGCCACATCAAGGGCGGGCTCGCCATCGCGTCGGTGGTCGCCTGCATGATGTTCGCGGCGCTCTCCGGCTCTTCGCCGGCCACGGTGATCGCCATCGGCTCGATCGTCATCGCGGGCATGCGCGAGGTGGGCTATTCGAAGGAGTTCGCGGCCGGCGTGATCTGCAACGCCGGCACGCTCGGCATCCTGATCCCGCCCTCCATCGTGATGGTGGTCTACGCCGCGGCGACCGACGTCTCGGTCGGGCGCATGTTCCTCGCCGGCATCCTGCCCGGCATCGTCGCCGGGCTGATGCTGATGGCGGGGATCTACGTGACGGCGCGCATCCGCGGCCTGCCGTCGCAACCGTGGGCGGGGTGGCGCGAGCTGTTCGAGTCCGGGCGCGACGCGTTCTGGGGGCTGCTGCTCATCTTCATCACCCTGGGCGGGATCTATGGCGGGATCTTCACCCCGACCGAGGCCGCCGCCGTCGCGGCGGTCTACGCCTTCCTGATCGCCAACTTCGTCTATCGCGACATGGGGCCGTTCGCCGAAGCCGGACCGCGGGGCCTGGCGGTCATCTGGCGGACGGCCGCCGTGTTCTGGCACCCGGACACGAAGAAGACGCTGCTCGAAGGCGGCAAGCTCACCGTCACCCTGATGTTCATCATCGCCAACGCGCTGATCCTCAAGCACGTGCTGACCGAGGAGCGGATCCCGCAGGACATCGCCGAGGCCATGCTGGCCGCCGGGCTCGGGCCGATCCTCTTCCTCGTGGTGGTGAACGTGCTGCTGCTGATCGGCGGTCAGTTCATGGAGCCGTCGGGGCTCCTGATCATCGTCGCGCCGCTGGTCTTTCCGATCGCCATCGAGCTCGGCATCGACCCGATCCATCTCGGCATCATCATGGTGGTCAACATGGAGATCGGGATGATCACCCCGCCGGTCGGGCTCAACCTGTTCGTCACCGCCGGCGTGGCCTCGATGTCGGTGATGAACGTGGTGCGCGCCGCCCTCCCCTGGGTCGGCATCATGTTCGTCTTCCTGATCCTGGTGACCTACGTGCCGTGGATCTCGACCTGGATCCCGACCGCCCTGATGGGGCCGGAGATCATCACCAGGTGACGTCGGACCCGCGGGGCGGCAGGGCCGCGACACTTCCGCCGTCATGCCCGGACTTGATCCGCCGCTGTCCGATTAGGAACCGAACCCGGCCTTTTCGGCCCACCCTCCCCCGGCCCCTCCCGCAAGCGGGAGGGGGGAAGGCAACGAGGAGTGAGCAGCCGAGTCCCCTCTCCCCGCGGGGAGAGGGTTAGGGAGAGGGGGATACCGGAGCCGCACGGCAACCGGGGAACAAGGACGGCAGGTGCGGGCGCGCGGAAGTCAACCCATCCGAAGGATCACCTTGCCGCGGACCTGGCGGCCGCGGATCACGTCGAACGCCTTTACGTAGTCCGTCATCGGCAGCACCGCCTGCACGGGGATCGCGATCCTGCCTTCGCCGTGGAGATCGAAGAGTTCGCGCTGGACGCGCTGCACCCATTCGGGATCGCGGTCGCGGTAGGCCGCCCAGTTCACGCCGGTCACCGATATGACCTTCAGCAGGGCGTAGTTGGTCCGGAAGGACGCGATCTCGCCGCCGGTGAAGCCGACGATCACGGCCCTTCCCTCGAAATCGAGCGCGCGGACGGCGCCGTCGAAGACCTCGCCACCGACGCTTTCCAGCACCACGTCGACCGCGCCGCACGCCTCCTTCACCTGATTGCGGATCGAATCGCGCAGGTTTTCCACCGTGAGGTCGACGATGTGATCGGCGCCGTTCTCCCGCGCGACATCCGCCTTGGACATGGTCGTGACCCCGGCGAGCACGGTGCAGCCGAACGCCCTGGCGAGCTGAAGCGCGGCGATTCCGACGCTTCCCGTCGCCGCGGTGACCAATACCCGGTCGCCCGCCTTCACCCCCGCCCGCGCGACCAGCGCGAAATGGGCGGTCTGATAGGCGATGCCCATCGCGGCGGCTTCCTCGAAGCTCATGCCGTCCGGCATCGGGAAACAGTGATCGGCCGACAGGATCAGCTTCTCCGCGTAGGTCCCCCACTCGACCTGGACCATCACCCGGTCGCCGACCGACAGACCCTCCACGCCCACGCCCAGCGCCGCCACCGTGCCGGCACCCTCCTTGCCGGGCACGAAGGGATGGGGCGGGATGATCTGGTACTTGCCCTCGATCACCAGCAGGTCGGGGAAGTTGACCGCCGTCGCCTTCATGTCGACAAGCACCTCGCCCGGACCGGGCGCGGGGTCCGGCATTTCCTCGATTTTCAGGTCTTCCGGGGGTCCGATCGCGTGGGCGACGATCGCGCGCATGCCGAAACTCCTTGTGGTCGATCCAGGTCCGACCCATGTTTGGCGAACCGGTTCCGAAAGGGAGAACCCCATGTTAGTCGGCGTACCCCGGGAGATTAAGACCGAAGAGAACCGGGTGGGCATGACGCTCGGCTCGGTGCGCGAGCTGGTCCGCGCCGGCCACGAGGCGATCGTCGAGACCGGCGCCGCGCACCGGATCGGCATCGACGACGAGGACTATGCCCGGGCCGGCGCCCGGATCGCGGCCGACGCGGCGGAGGTGTTCGCGAAAGCCGACATGATCGTGAAGGTGAAGGAGCCGCAGCCCGAGGAAATCGCGATGCTGCGCGAGGATCAGATCCTGTTCACCTACCTTCATCTGGCGCCGGACCGAAAGCAGACCCAGGGCCTGATCGAATCGGGTTGCATCGCCATCGCCTACGAGACGGTGACCGACGATTTCGGCGGGCTGCCCCTGCTCGCGCCGATGAGCGAGGTCGCCGGCCGCATGGCGGTGCAGGCGGGCGCCCATTGCCTGGAGACCGAGCATGGCGGCCGCGGCATCCTGCTCGGCGGCGTCCCCGGCGTCCGGCCGGGCAAGGTCGTCGTCATCGGCGGCGGCGTGGTGGGCACCAACGCGGTGCTGGTCGCCAACGGGTTCGGCGCGGCGGTCACCGTGCTCGATACCTCGCACCGCCGTCTCGCCGAGCTCGACCTGCAATTCCGGAGCCTGATCGCCACGCGGCAATCGAGGGCGGACACGATCGAGCAGGAGGTCCTCGACGCGGACCTGGTGATCGGCGCGGTGCTGGTCCCGGGCGCGGCCGCGCCCAAGCTGGTCACCCGCGACATGGTAAGCGCCATGAAGCGGGGTTCGGTGATCGTCGACGTCGCCATCGACCAGGGCGGGTGCTGCGAGACCAGCCGCCCGACGACCCATTCCGACCCGAGCTTCGTGGTCGACGAGGTGGTGCATTACTGCGTCGCCAACATGCCGGGCGCGGTGGCGCGGACCTCGACGCTGGCGCTCAACGCCGCCACCCTCCCCTTCATCTGCCGGCTCGCCCGGGACGGCGGACGGGACGCGCTGCTCGGCGATCCGCACCTGCTCAACGGGCTCAATGTCCACCGCGGCCGGCTCACCCACGCCGCCGTCGCCGAAGCGCAGGACAGGGATCACGTTCCCGCGCGGGAGGCGCTCGCCGCCTGAGCCTCAGCCGGCCGCCGTTTCGCGGCTTCGCCCGACGCGATAGGATGCGCGATCCTCGGAACCCGGCAGGAAGGCGCCCGCGATGGAGTTGCGCAGGGTCGGCATGATCGGCCTCGGGGCGATGGGCCGCCCGATGGCGGAGCATGTCGCCAGGGCCGGCTATTCGCTGAATCTTCACGACACCGCGCCGGGACGCGCCGAAGAAGCCGCCGAAGCGACCGGCGGCCGGGTCGCGAACGGCCCGGCCGGGGTCGCCGCCGCCAGCGACGTCGTCATCACCATGCTGCCGACCGGCGCCGATGTCGCCCGCAGCGCGCTGGACGAGGGCGGCATTGCCGACGGGTTCGCGGACGGCGGCATCTTGATCGACATGAGCTCGTCCGAGCCCTCCGGCACGGTGGCGCTGGCCGCGGCGCTGCGGGAACGCGGGATCGGCATGATCGACGCGCCGGTCTCCGGCGGACGCAAGGGCGCGGTCGAGGGCACGCTCACCGTCATGGCCGGCGGAGACGAGGCGCTCGTCGAACGCTGCCGGCCGGTGCTGGAGGCCATGGGGAAGCGCGTCGTCCGCACCGGCCCCGTCGGCTCGGGGCACGCGCTCAAGGCGCTAAACAATACGATCAGCGCCGCCGGATTCCTGATCGCGGCCGAGGCGTTCCTGGTCGGCAAGCGGTTCGGCCTGGAACCGGAGACGATGGCGGAGGTCGTCAATTCGTCGACCGGCATGAACCACTCGACGCGCAACAAGCTCGCCCGGTTCGTCTTTTCGCGCGGCTTCGATTCCGGGTTTGCCCTGGACCTGATGGTGAAGGACCTCGACATCGCGCTCGACCTCGCGCGCGAGACCGGGACGGCCGTGCCGTTCGCCGCGCTCAGCCGGCAGATCTGGGCCCAGGCGCAGCAGAACCTCGAGCCCGGGCGCGATCACACCGAAATCGTCCGCTGGCTCGAACGGCTCGCCCGCGCGGAACTCCGGTAGGGCGGTGAACGACAAGCCGGCGCGGGGCCCGGCCGCCTACCGCCCGAAACTCGACAATCTGCGCGGCGTTCTGTGGATGCTGCTCGCGGTCACCCTGCTGACCGCGATGTTCGCGATCCTCAAGCAGATGGCGACCGAGCTCCCCTTCTTCGTCGTCGCGCTGATGCGGACCACCACGGCGCTGGCGATGTTCCTCCCCTGGCTCGTGCGGGTAGGCCGGCCGGGAATCGCGACGCGGCGCCTCAAGACCCATTTCCTGCGGGCCTTCTTCGGGATCGCCTCCTTCGCCTGCGTCGTCTACGCGGTGGGGCGGCTGATGCTGTCGGACACGATGGTGCTCTCGTTCACCTCGCCGTTCTGGTCGATCCTGCTCTCGGGGCTGATCCTGGGCGAGGCGATCCGCCGCGACCGCACGCTGGCGACGATCGCCAGCTTCGTCGGGGTGGTGATGATCGTCAAGCCGCACGGCCAGGTCGACCACGCGATGCTGATCGCGCTCGGGAGCGCGGTGCTCACCAGCGGCGCGATCATCTCGCTGAAGAGCCTGTCGAGGACCGAGCCGCCGGCGCGGATCGTGTTCTACTTCTTCCTGTTCGGCACGCTTTTCCTGCTGCCGCCGGCGCTGCTGACCTGGCAGACGCCGAGCTGGGAGCAGCTCGGCTGGCTGATCGCGGCGGGCGTGCTCGGCGGCGTCGGACAGAACTTTCTCGCGCGCGCCTACGACGCGGGCGAGGTGACCATCATCGCGCCGCTCGATTTCCTGCGGATGCCGCTCGCGGCGTTCTTCGGCTTCGTCGTGTTTTCGGAGATTCCGGACATCTGGTCGGCCGCGGGCACGGCTGTGATAATCGCGGCGCTCCTGTTCATCACCCGCCGCGACGCCATCGAGCGGCGGCGCCAGCGCGAGGAGGGCGAGGGATGACCGGCGAAACGCTGTCCGATCTCGCGCCGTTCGAAATCCGCGCCGACCTCGACCGGGCATACGAGCGCGCCTGGCGGCATCTCGCCGGCCGGGGCACATGGTGGGACGGCGCGCGGCGGCTCGCCATGGTCCAGGCCTGCCGCGAAGCCCTCGATTGCGCGCTCTGCCGCGAACGCGCGGCCGCATTGTCTCCGTTCGGTGTGGAAGGAACCCACGATTCGACGACCGACCTGCCCGACAATGTCGTGGAGGTCGTTCACCGCATCCGGACCGATTCCGGACGCCTGACCGAATCCTGGTTCGACCGCATGACGGATACAGGCCTTTCCGAGACCGAGTACGTGGAGATCGTGGGCGTGGTCTCCGTCGCGACGGCGCTGGACACGCTGGCGAAGGGGCTCGGGATTCCGCCACGGCCGCTTCCCGAACCGGTGCCGGGCAGCCCGTCCCGTCATCGCCCGGCGAACGCCAGAAAGACGCTCGCCTGGGTCGCGACGCTCGAGCCCGACGACGTCACCGGCGCCGATCCAAACCCCTACGGCGACAAGCCGCCCGGTCTGGTCGCCAACATCCACCGGGGGATGAGCGTCGTCCCGGCGGAGGTCGCGGCCTTCTTCGAGCTCGACGACGTAATCTACCTGCCGCAGTTCGCGCTCAAGGACTTCGCCAACGAATACCGCGCGATAAGCCATGCCCAGATGGAGCTCGTCGCCGCCCGGGTCTCGCTGATCAACCGGTGCCGATACTGAACCGCCGGACATGTGATGCTGCTCCGTGAGAGCGGCGAACATTACGGAGAGCGCTACTCGCTCGACGGCGTCACCGGGGACGGCGACGGCGGCGTGCCGCACGGCCGGCGGCTAATCGACTTCGCCGAGGCGGTCGTGGGCGGCACGGACGCCGAGCTCGACCGCGCCCGCGGGGCGTTGATCGCGGCGGTCGGCGAAGCGGGCTTCGTCGATGCCGCCGGCGTCGTCGCCTCCTTCAACGCGGTCGTCCGGATCGCCGACGCGACCGGAATCCCGGTGGAGGACTTCAAGCTGGAAAAGACCGTCGAGGAACGCGCCGCGCTCGGCATCGACGACTGGAACTGACGAAACAGGCTCTCGGTCGGGTCCCTCGATACGGCGCTGACGCGCCTACTCGGGATGAGGGTTTAAGAAATTCCCTCACCCTGAGTAGCGGCGAAGCCGCGTATCGAAGGGCATGCGCCTCAGCGCTCGGCGATCGGCACGACCTCGCGCTGGGGCACGCCGCTATAGGCGCTCAGCGGGCGGATCAGCCTGTTGTCGGCGTTCTGCTCGAGGTAGTGGGCGGTCCAGCCGGTGATCCGGCTCATCACGAAGAGCGGCGTGAACATCTCGATGTCGAAGCCCATCATGTAGTAGGCCGGGCCCGCCGGGAAATCGAGATTGGGGTGGATCCCCTTCTCCCCGATCATCACCTTCTGGAGCCCGTCGGACATGCGGATCCAGGTGTCGTCGCCCTTCCACGCGGCGAGGTCCTCCAGGCAGCTTCGCATCGTCGGCACGCGCGAATCGCCCGACTTGTAAACCCGATGACCGAAGCCCATCACCAGCCTCTTCCCGGCGATGGCGTCCTTCATCCACTGCTCGGCGATGTCGGGGTCGCCGATCTCCAGGAACATGTGCATCACCGCCTCGTTGGCGCCGCCGTGCAGCGGGCCCTTGAGCGAGCCGATGCCACCGGTGACCGCTGAATAGATGTCCGACCGGCTGGACGCGATGGTGCGCACGGTGAAGGTCGACGCGTTGAAGCTGTGCTCGGCGTAGAGGATCATCGAGGTATCGAACGCGTCGATCACCTCCCGCGGCGGCACCTCGCCGAAGCACATGTTGAAGAAGTTCTCGACCATGGGAAGATCGTCGCGGGGCGCGATGCGGTCCTCGCCCTTTCGGAACCGGTAGTCGGTCGCGATCATCGTGGGGATCTTGGCGAAGAGATCGAGCGACCGGTCGCGGTCCGCCTCCTCCGGCTCCCCGCCCCAGGCCGTTTCGGTGGTGCCGAGATAGCTGACCGCCGTCCTCAGCGTATCCATCGGATGGGCGTCGCGCGGAAAGCGCCGGATGACGGCGACATGGTCTTCCGAGATTTCGCGCCGGGCGACTTCCTCGGCCCTGAGCCCGTCGAGTTGCGCGGCGGTCGGGAGATCGCCGTTCCACATCAGCCAGGCGACTTCCTCGAAAGAGGCGTGCGCGCAGAGGTCCTGCACCGCGTAGCCGCGGTAGGTGAGCGAATTGGTCTCCGGCATCACCTTGGAGATCGCGGTGGTGTCCACCGTGACCCCGGCGAGGCCTTTCTGGATTTCCGGTTCCGCCATCGGATTCTCCCGTTCTGTCCCGCCCTCAGATCCTGAAATTGAAGAGGTTTTGGTCGAACCGATTGTAATCCTCGTAGCGAACCAGCTCATAGAGCCGCTTGCGCGTCTGCATCCGCGGCACGGCGTCCTGCTGGCTGCCCTTGGCCTTGAGGATGTCGAGCCCCTCCTCGACCCCGAACATCGCGAGGCGAAGCGTCGTCACCGGGTAGATCGCGATGTTGTAGCCGAGCTCGATCAGCCGGTCGCGGGTGAGCAGCGGCGTCTTTCCGAACTCGGTGAGGTTGGCCAAGAGCGGCACGTCGACCGCCGCCCGGAAGGCCTCGTATTCGGGTATCGCCGTGAGCGCCTCGGGGAAGATCGCGTCCGCGCCGGCATCGACATAGGCCCTGGCGCGGTCGATCGCGGCATCCATCCCCTCGGACGCCTTGGCGTCGGTCCGCGCCATCAGGAGAAAGTTCGGATCGCGCTTGGCGTCCGCCGCGGCGCGGATCTTCTGCGCCATGTCCCCGGCCGGGATCAGCACCTTGTTGTCGAGATGTCCGCAGCGCTTGGGGCTCAGCTGGTCCTCCAGGTGGCAGCCGGCGAGCCCGGCATCCTCGATCTCCTGGATGGAGCGGGCCGCGTTCATCGGCTCGCCGAACCCGGTGTCGAGGTCGATCAGAGCCGGCAGGTCGGTCGCGCGCGCGATCTGGTGGCCCCGGGCCGTCACCTCGGGCAGCGTCGTCAGCCCGATATCGGGCAGCGCGAGATCGGCGGACAGCGCCGCGCCCGAGATATAGATGCCGTCGAAACCCTTCTCCTGGACCATCACCGCGACCAGCGGCGAGAAGGCGCCCGGCATCTGCAGCAGCGCGCCGGAGTCGATCGCCGCGCGGAACGCGGCCCGTTTCTCCGCCGCCGTCTTCTTCGCGAACAGCATCAGAAAATCCCCCTGTCGTCGCGTTCCGCGTAGACGAGGCCCGCGGGATCGACCGCCACGTTGAGACCGCCCAGCTCCTCGGGTCCGAGGTCCGGCAGGCGCTGGACCAGGTCGAGGAACCGGCGCCGTTCTTCCGCCGCGACGATGCCCTCGGCCAGGGTCTCGAACTTGCGGACGTAATCGGCCCGCGCGAACGGGCGCGCCCCGGCGGAATGCGCGTTGGCCACGGCGAGCTCGTCGACGATGGTCTCGCCCGACTTGAGGACGATCTCGATCCGCCCGCCGAACGCGCGCCTGTTGGGATCGGGTTCGTGGTAGCGCGCGGTCCACTCGGGATCCTCGACGGTCGAGATCTTGTGCCACAGGCGGACCGTGTCGGGCCGCGCGGCACGCTCCGGCGCGTAGGACCGGACATGGTGCCATTCGCCGTCCTGCAGCGCGACGGCGAGGATGTACATGATGCTGTGGTCCAGCGTCTCGCGGCTCGCGTTGGGATCCATCTTTTGCGGGTCCCCCGCCCCGGTCCCGATCACGTAGTGGGTATGGTGGCTGGTGTGGAGGACGAGCCGGTCTATCGCCTCGAAATCGACGATCCGTTCCTTCACGCGGAAGGCGAGATCGATGATCGCCTGGCTCTGGTACTCGGCGGAATGCTCCTTGGTGTAGGACTCGAGGATCGCGCGCTTGGCCTCGCCCGGCGCGGGCAGCGGCACCGTGTATTCGGCATCCGGCCCGTCGAGCACGCGCGCGATCACGCTGTCCTCGCCCTCGTAGATCGGCGACGGGGCGCCCTCGCCCCGCATCGTCCGGTCGACCGCCTCGATGGCAAGCTTGCCCGCATGGGCCGGCGCGAACGCCTTCCAGCTTGAAATCTCCCCCTTGCGCGACTGCCGCGTGCTGACCGAGGTATGAAGCGCCTGCTGCACCGCTTGGTAGACCGTCTCGGTCGAGAGCCCCAGCAGCGTGCCCAGCCCCGCCGCCGCGGACGGCCCGAGATGGGCGATGTGGTCGATCTTGTGGGCGTGCAGGCAGATGCCCTTCACAAGGTCGATCTGGATCTCGTAGGCGGTCGCGATGCCGCGAACGAGGTCCTCCCCGCCGCGCCCCGTCTGCTGCGCTACCGCCAGGATAGCCGGAATGTTGTCGCCGGGATGGGAGTAGTCGGCGGCGAGGAACGTGTCGTGGAAGTCGAGTTCGCGAACCGCCGTTCCGTTCGCCCAGGCGGCCCATTCGGCGGCGAAGCGGCGATCTGACGCGATGCCGAACACCGCCGCGCCCCCGTCCCTCGGATGGGCGAGCGCCTGCGCCCGCGCGGCGGCGACCGGCGACCGGTTGAGCGCCGCCACCGCCACGGCGGCGTTGTCGACGATCCGATTGACGACCATGTCGACGACCGCCGGCTCGACAGCCACGGGATCGGTGGCGACCGCGGCGATTTTCCACGCGAGCTGGTCCTGCCTTGCTAAGGTTTCTTTCGAAGGATAGACCCTAACCGTATGATTTATCATTGACTTGTCCGTTCCTTCTCGACCTGCCCGGCGGGCGATCATACCCCGGAGCGGGACCCGGTCAAATCGCGGCCGGCCGCGTGTTGTGAGGTCCCGGGCGGTGTGATTAGGTAGCCGCAACGCTGTCGCGGACGGAGGCAATGCATGCCGGATCGACTTCTCCGACTGTCCAGGGACGATTTCGCGGCGAAGGCCTGCCTCGCGGAACCGCTGCCGCCGGCGATTCGGGCGATATACGTGGCCGAAGGCATGGCTTCGATCTCCGCCGGCGGCACGGCGGCGACGCTGGCGGCGAACTCGGCGTTCTTTCACGTCGGCCCGGTCTCGATCGCCGCCGGCGCGGAGGGGGCGTGCCTGCTTCGCTACGAGCTCGATCCCGGCGAGGGCGGCCCCTCGGGCGAGGGCGTCCGCTCCGAGCGCAAGCTGGAAGCGTCGCTCGGGCTCGACGATCCGGACGGCTACCTGCTCCGCTGCGACAAGGTGGAACTCCCGCCCGGCGGGATCGCCTATACCCACACCCACCAGGGCGGCGGCATCCGCTGCCTGCTCAAGGGCGGCTTCAACGTCCGGGTGCACGGCGAGACGACCGAGCTTGGCGAATACGACGCCTGGTTCGAAGCGGGCCCGGAGCCGGTCTACGCCTGGGCGCCGGACGACGCGCCGGGGCATTTTTCCCGGGTGATGATCCTGCCGCGCCGGCTCAAGGGGAAGAGCTCGATCCGCTACGTCGACCCGGAAGACGCCGACAAGCCCAAGCCGCAGAAATACACGATCTTCCTGGACGAGTTCATCGACACATGACCAGCAATCTCAGGACCGGCGGCCAGATCCTCGCCGATGCGCTGCTCACGCACGGCGTCGACACGATTTTCTGCGTTCCGGGCGAAAGCTATATCGCGACCCTCGACGCGCTGTTCGACATGCGCGACCGGATCCGGATCGTCACCTGCCGCCAGGAGGGCGGCGCGGCCTACATGGCGGAGGCCTACGCGAAGCTGACCGGACGGCCCGGTATCTGCTTCGTCACCCGCGGCCCCGGCGCGACCAACGCCAGCGTCGGAATCCACACCGCGCGCCAGGATTCCTCGCCGATGATCGTCTTCGTGGGCCAGGTCGCGCGCGGCATGGCGGAACGGGAGGCCTTCCAGGAGATCGACTTCCGCCGGATGATGGGCGAGCTCACCAAGTGGACCGGCCAGATCGACGATCCGGCGCGGATCCCGGAATACGTCAACCGCGCCTTCCGCACTGCGACTTCCGGCCGCGCCGGGCCGGTGGTGCTGGCCCTGCCGGAAGACATGCAGACCGACCGCGCCGAGGTCGAGGACGGCGCGGCCTATGAAGAGGTGCAGGCAAGCCCGTCGCCGGTGGACATGACGCGGTTGAGGGACATGCTGGCCGAGGCGGAGCGCCCGGTCGTTCTGGTCGGCGGCAGCGGCTGGACGGAACAAGCGTGCGGGGACCTGCGGACATTCGCGGAAGCGAACGACCTGCCCGTCGCCGCGGGGTTCCGCCGTCAGGACCTGCTCGACAACCGGCACCCGGGCTATGCGGGGGTCGTCGGGCTCGGCGCGAACCCGGCCCTCGCCGCGGCGGTCCGCGAGGCCGATCTGTTGCTGGTGGCGGGCGCCCAGCTCGGCGAGATCGTCACCCAGGGCTATACCCTCCTCGCGCTCCCCAAGCCGCGGCAGCGCCTGATCCATGCGAGTCCGGGGATCGAGGAGATCGGCAAGGTCTATCAGCCGGACCTCGGGATCGCCGCCGGCATGCCGGAATTCGCCGCCGCGCTCGCCGCGCTGGAGCCGATTCCGAACCCGCCCTGGGCCGCGCACCGCGCCGCGTTGCGCGCGGCCTACGAAGACTTCACCGAACCGACCGGGATGCCGGGCGCGCTCAACCTCGCCGATGTCGTGCGCCATCTGGAGGGCGTTCTCCCGGAAGACGCCATAATCGCCAACGGCGCGGGGAACTTCTCCCAGTGGCTGCACCGGTTCCATCGTTATCGCGGGTATCGCACCCAGCTCTCGCCGCAGAGCGGGTCGATGGGCTATGGCGTCCCGGCCGGCGTGGCGGCCGCCGTTCTGCATCCCGAACGCGAAATCGTCGCATGGTGCGGCGACGGCGATTTCCTGATGAACGGCCAGGAGATCGCGACCGCCGCGGCTGAGGGCCTCCGCAACCTCACCGTCCTCGTGGTGAACAACGGCACCTACGGCACCATCCGCATGCACCAGGAGCGACACTACCCGGGACGGGTGATCGCCACCGACCTCGCCAACCCGAACTTCGCCATGCTCGCCAGGGCCTACGGCCTGCACGGGGAAACGGTGAGCCGCACCGAGGACTTCCCCGCCGACTTCGAGCGCGCCCGGGACGCCAACGCCCCCGCCCTGATGGAGCTTCAAATCGATCCCGACGCGATCCTGCCGAATGCCACGATCACGGGGATACGGGCAGAGAGCGGTTAGAAAATCCACACCTTGCCGCCCCGTCCCTTTCCGTCATGCCCGGACTCGTTCCACTGCTATCCGGTTTAACTTTGGTGGACCGGGTGTATAGCCCGGTTATCCGCGGGTCATCGGCGCATCGGTCCGGTCGAGGCTCGGATTGCGGGACGCTCGCACCGCCCGTCCGTGTCCCCTCTTGTCACCCCGGACTTGATCCGGGGTCCAGAGCCACAGGCACCGCCCTCGCCCGGCTTTCCCCGGATCGAAGTCCGGGGCGAGCCTGGACCCCGGATCAAGTCCGGGGTGACAGCAGGGGGAAGGACGGCTGGCGCAGCCTGGCGCGGATACGCTCTACCCGCTCTCCATCAGCGCGTTCATCTCCGGGTGCAGGATGACGCTCTCGGCAAAACCGTAGGTGCCGGTATCGGCGAGCTCTCCCGCCGCGTTTCGCGCCAGCGTGGCGAAGGCGAGCGAGAGGAGGCCGCCGATGCTGATCCGAGCCACGCCGAGCCGCTTGAGCTCGGGGATCGACGGGGAGACCGCGCCCGCCAGGACGTTCAGCGGCCCGTCGATGCCCTCGGCCAGCGCGCCGATGGTGTCCGCGTCGCGCGCGAAGGGAACGAACAGGCAGTCCGCGCCCGCCCCGCGGTAGGCGTTGCTGCGGCGGATCGCCTCCTCGATCGCCTCCGGCCCCTTGCCGCCGCGCAGAAACACGTCGCAGCGCGCGTTGAGCACCGCCGGCACGCCGGTTTCGTCCGCGGCCTTCCGCCCGGCGGCGATGCGCGCGACCGCGAGATCGAAGTCGAGCAGCGGGCCGGGCACGCCGATCGCCCCGTCCTCGATATTCATTCCGACGGCGCCGGCCTCGACGGTCGCGCGGACCGTATCGGCGACCGCCTCGGGCTCGATTCCGTAGCCCGCCTCCATGTCGGCCGTCACCGGCACGTCCACGCGCTCGGCGATGCGGCGCACCATCCAGAGCATTTCCTCGCGCGGGATGTTCTCCCCGTCGGCGTAGCCCATCAGCCAGGCCACGCCGGCGCTCGACGTGGCCACCGCCTTGTATCCGGCTTCGACGACGATTCGGGCGGTCGCGGCATCGGAGGCGTTGACCAGGACCAGCGGATCCGGCCCGTCGTGGAGTGCCTTGAAGGCTTCCGCCTTCGCGACCTGCCGGGCATCCGCCATCGGTTGTCTCCTCAGATATCGAAGGACGGCGCCGGCCCGCCGCCCGCCATGCCGAGCACGCCGGCGACGACCGCCTCGGGATCCGCGACCTTGCCGAAACGCAGAAGCTCGCGTGCCTTGTCCGCCATCTCGTCCCGGTCGAGGGCGGCCTCGGGATCGCCCTTGCACTGCCGGCGGGCGGCGCCCACCCGGCTGCCGTCGGCGAGCACCGCGGTCACCTCGCCGCCCCAGGCGGCGGGGTAGTCGGACAGATAGGGTTCGCCCGCGCCGACCCTCACCTTCGAGCGCAGCGGCGACAGGCGGGCCTGCGCTTCGGCCTCGAAGGACCCGAAACCGACCGCGCCGTCAGCCAGCGCGGCGGCGATGCAGTGCTGGAGCGAGAATTTCGCCTCGTAGGGCGACGCCGGCAGCGGCCGGTCGCAGACATCGACCGCGGCGCGGTAGGTCGACGCCTCCACCCAAGCGATCGCATCGGCATCGACCCGCGCGGAAATCTCGAGCGCGGCGTCGATCACGGGATGGGTGTGGCGGCAGGACGGCCAGGGCTTGATCGAGGTGGCGTGCACCTGCCACGGCGAATCGGGGTGACGCAGCACCGCGCCGGGATCGGGGTCGGGACAGGCGCCGGCGTAGAAGCCCTGCGGGCCTTCGAGGATCGCCGGCGGGCCGGTAAAGCCGCCCGCCGCGAGCTCCGCCGCGACGACCCCGGCCTCCGCCGCGCGTCCGGCGTGAAGATGCTTGCTCATCGCGCCGGTGTTGAGGAATTCCCAGAGCCCCGCCGATTGCGTACCCGCGTTGCCGAGCGCGTGGACGGCGGCCTCGTCGTCGAGCTCCAGCAGCGCGGCCGCCGCCATCGCGGCGCCGAACGGCCCGCAGGTCGCGGTGTTGTGCCAGACCCTGTAGTGCGTCGGGCCAACCGACATGCCGACCCGGCAGACCGCCTCGAACCCTTGCAACACCGCGCGCAGAAAGGTCTCGCCGCCGGCCTCTCCCGCCAGCGCAAGCGCGGCCGGGATCGTCACGCATCCCGGGTGGGTGACCGAGCCGCGATGGAGGTCGTCGACCTCCAGCACGTGCATGCACCCGCCCATCGCCAGCGCGCGGCGTCCGGGGTCCCGCCTTTCCGCGCCCCAGTGGCGCAGGATCCGTCCAGGCTCGGTCTCCCGGCCGGCGAGCATGTTGGCGACGCCGTCGAGCACGATTAGCGCCATCGCGTCGAGGTCGGATTGCGCGACCGGCTTGGAGCGGATCAGCCCGACCAGCCCTTCGGTCAGCGTCGCCGCGGCCGCAGGCTCGATCGCCGCGTGCGCCGCAGTGCTCACGCGCTTCCGCCGCCGGGCGGCGCGTAGTCGGGGAATCGTCCGGAGACGTCGAGGCCGAGCAGCTTGCGCGCGTTCTCGCCAAGGATGTTGCGCTTCGCGGTCTCGTCGAGGAACGGCAGGTCGTAGATCACGCTCGGCAGATCCATGTCCCAGTGCGGGTAGTCGGAGCACCAGCAGAGCTGGGTCTCGGCCTTGATCATCTTGAACGTCATCTCGAGCACGTCGAGGTCGTTGGGGACCTCCATCGGCTGCGAGGAGTAGTACATGTCCTGCATGTACTCGCTCGGCAGCTTGGTGAGGGACGGCGCCTCCGAACTCCGCATCTTGTAGTCGTTGTCGAGGCGCTGCATGAGCCACGGAATCCAGGCGAGGCCCGATTCGATCCAGATCACCTTGAGCTTGGGGAAACGCTCCGGCAGGCCGTTGATCACCCAGTTCGCGCAATGCATCGCGTTGTAGATGGTAAAGCCCATCGCATGGGTGATCAGGAACCGGTTGGTCGCGCCCAGCAGCGGGTCGTTCCAGTTGTACGACGCATGGAAGGCGAGCGGCTTGCCCATCTCCTCCATCAGCCGGTAGGTCTTCATGTAGGCGTTGTCGTAAACCGGCTTGTAGCGCGTCGACACCACCGAGAAGCCCACCACGCCCGGCTTGTCGCCGAAATCCTGCACCATTTTGTAACTGGCTTCGGGATCGTTGAACGGCAGGTAGAGCATCGAGGTGATGCGCTCGTTCTGCGGCAGGATCTGTTCCACCAGCCAGCGGTTGTAGGCGCGCGACATCGCGACCTCGATCTCGGGCTGCGGGTGCAGGCCGAGGAGAAGCATCGGCGTCGGGAACATCGAGACGTAATCGACCCCCATCGCGTCCATCCACTTGAGCGACAGGTGGATGTCGCGGTGGGTGCCGTCCGCGGGGGTCTGCTCCAGCTTGCGGAGCGGGTAGCGCATCACCCGCCCGGAAATGTCCTGATAGCCCACCACGCCCGGAATCAGGGGCGACTGCGCGCCGGTGCCGCTGCCGGAATAGACCAGGCCGGTCTGCTTGATCACCGGGTCCTCGATGTACTGGATGATGTCACGCAGCGACTCGTTCTCGTAGTGGTGGCAGTCGACATCGACGATCAGCACGTCCTCAAGCTTGCGCCGGTCGCGCTGCCGGGCCGCGTTGACGAGAAGCTTCTTGGTGTCGAACTCCTCGACGCTCATCTTGTGGATGTCGCTTGTCGGAATATCCATTTCCCGTCTCCGTCAGGCGCCGGACCAGGCCTGCCACATGCCGAGCTCGAACAGCTCGACATTCACGGCGCGCAGCATGGCGGTGCACATGATCATCACGGCGGTCGCCGGCATCGCGCGGTCGTCGATGAAGGGCGACCAGCGCTCGCCGACCTGGAACTTGACCGTGTAGAGCCTGGTCAGGGCGGTCAGCCCCTCCTGGATCAGCTCGTCGGGCGGCTCCCTGCCCTTCTCCAGCGCCAGCATCTTCTCGGCGAACGCCTGGAGCTTGGCGGTCTCCTCCCCGACGTCGGCGAGCAGATCGCCGAACTCGTCGTCGGGCCGGTCAGGCGAGGACATAGATGCGGTCCTCTTTCTCGACGACGTCGTATTTCCTCAGGCGGAAGGTCCTGTCCGCCACCATCACGCCGGTCTCGAGATCGTACTCCCAGCCGTGCCAGGGGCAGACGATGTGCATCTCGTCGTGGTTGAAGCGCATCCCCTGGTAGGTCTTGTCCTCGGCGATGACCTCCTCGACCTTGGCCATCAGCAGCCCCTCGCAGGCCGGTCCGCCCTGGTGGGCGCAAAGGTTCTGGTAGGCGTAGAGGCTGCCCTTCACGCGATAGACGCCGATCTCCGAATTGCCGTTGGGAACGATCTTGCGCTCGCCGTCGGGAAGGTCGTCGGATTTGGCGACAAAGATCTCCCTTGCCATTCGCACCTCTCCTTTGGGTAAACCGGTCCCGGCGCCTCAGTTGGTGGCGACCGAGAGACTGTGCGCCCCGGAACCGCCCTGATGCCGGTTCGCGTATACCTGCAAGCGCGTCATACCCATATTCGCGACCGCGGCGAGCGCGAAGATGATCAGGATGATCGCGTACATCTCGGCGATCCTGAACTGCTCGTAGTAGTTCCCGAGCCGGTAGCCGAGCCCGCCGTCGGCGAATTTCAGTTCGGCCACGAGAACGCCGATCACGGTGATCGCCATGCCGAGCCGGAGCCCGGTGATCACCGGGTTCACCATCGCCGGTATGTAGATCTTGAACACCGTCTGCCAGCGATTGAGGTTGAAGGACTTGCCGACGCGGAGCAGCACCGGGTTGATCAGGATCATGCCGAGCGCGGTGGAGAACACCACGGGGAAGAACGCCGACAGCGCGCCCTTGGCCATCTTGGAATCGATGCCGGTCCCGAAGATCAGGAACAGGATGGGCAGGAAGATGATCTTGGGCGTCGAGCCGATGGCGTTGAGATAGGGCTCGATCGCCTTGCGCAGCAGCGGGTTCAGCCCCATCGAAATGCCGAGCGCAAGCGCGATGGCGGAACCCACGACGAAGCCGACGATGTGCTCCGCGAAGGTGATCCCGAGGTCGCGGTAGAAATCCGCCGCGGTGATCTCGCCCCAGACCGCGACGGCGATCTTCCACGACGACGGGATCACGTCGCCGTAAAGGATCTCGAGGGTGCCCAGCGCGGCCAGCCCCTCCCACGCCACCAGAAGGCAGACCACGGTGAGCGCCCGGATCCGGAATACGGTCGCCTCGCGGTCGGCGCCCGCGGCGGGCGCCGCCGCCATTACACCGGCCTGAGCCATTTCTCGATCCTTCCGAAGCCCCAGTAGAAGAACACGCTGACCAGGATCACCGCGACGATGCTGGCGTAGGTCCCGGGCGTGTCGAAGCGGAAATACATCTCCGAGACGATCCGTCCCAGCCCGCCGAAGTCGATCAGGTACTCGATCGCGACGATATTGACGAGAGTATACATCACCCCGATGCGGATGCCCGTGAAGATGGTGGGCACGGCGCTCGGAAGCTGGATCTTCCAGAACATCTCACGCTCGGAAACGTTGAAGCTCCGCCCGACATTCAGCAGCGTCTGCGACACACCGAGCAGCCCCTGCCGCGTCTGGATGACGATCGGGATTGCGCCCGGGATGAAGCCCATCATGATCAGGGTCAGGTAGGTCCGCCCGAAGATCACCAGGAACAGCGGGTAGAGAAGCACCGTCGGCGCCGCGAACGCGGCCGCGAGCCAGCCTTCATAGGCGATGCCGTAGCGCCGGTTGCGGTAGAGGAAATAGCCGAAAGGCACCCCGATCGAGAGCGCGATGCCTGTCGAGGCGGCGGTCATGCCCAGGGTGACGAAAAAGTTGCCCACCAGGTCCATGTCCTCCTGGACCGGCGGGAACGCGAGAAACGTGTCGGACGGGCGCGGGACGACGAGCTCCATCACCATCCCGGTCTCGACCGCGATCTCGAGCACGCAGAGGAATACCGCGAGCCCGAGACCGCCGACCAGGACGGGCGACTTGGAAAGCTTGAACGAACCCGTCATCCCGCGCCGTCCGGGAGACGCGCCCTAGATCGGCTTGTTGCCCATCGGATGCACCAGCTCGTGGAGCTGTTCCTTGGTGAGCAGCTTCTTGATCTTCTTGTTCTCGAGGGCGATCTGGTTGATCTTCTCAAGCCCCGCGACCGGCAGGAAGGTCGAGGAGTTGAGCGGCGTGTCCATCGGCGCCGACTTTATGTCCTCGTAGTTGAGCTTCCAGCGCTTGGCGTAGGCCTTGAGCTGATCGTCGCTCGAATACGTGCGGGCCTGGCCCTCGGTCAACGCGTTCATCAGACGCCGGGCCGCGTCGCGGTTCTTCTCGAGCCAGTTCACGTTGGCCGCGATCACCCGGATGGTGGTTCCGGTCAGCGCGGCGGCCGCGGCCCCGGTGCCGATGATGCGGATCTTCTTCTCGCGCAACAGGTTCTTGTTGAGCGGGAAGACCGACCACCCGGTGGCGACCTGGCCGGACATGAGCTGGGTGCGCGAGCCGGACGGGCCGCCGACCGAAACGGCCTTGGCCGGAATGTTGAGCGCCTCCTTGATGAACAGGACGGCGAGGTTGGTGGTGGAGCCCGGCCTGGAATAGGCGAACTCGTGCTCCGCCTTGAGGTCCTTGAAGCTCTTGATCGGGCTGTCGGCCTTCACATACCAGTAGAGGTCCGGCACGCCGCGGATGTTGCTCCCCAGCACGCGAACCGGCGCCCCCTTGGAGTAGGCCGAGACGACGCCGAGCACGCCGTTCCCCCACACCACGTCCTGGCTTCCGGTGATTACCGCCTGGAGCGATGCCGCGCCGCCGGAGCCGTGGATGATCGAGACGTCGAGCCCGTACTTCTCGAAGATCCCGTTCTCCTTCGCGGCGTAGGGATGCTCGGTCTCGAACACCACCTTGGTGCTGTTGACCATGCGGATCTTGTCGAGCGCCGCCGCCGGCGACGCGGCGACAGCAGCCCCGATGGCGGCCAGCGCCGCCGTCTTCAGATATCCAGCCATCTTGTGACTCCCCTCCTTGTGTTCAGCCGCGGCAGTCTACCCAAACGCGCGACGGCTGCGAAACGACACCTTTACCGCGCGGCGAGCTCGGCCTCGTCCTCGACCATCCCGCGCGACGCCTCCTCGCGGAGCAGCGTCCAGAGCCTGCCGACATATTCGCCGAATTTCGGCGTGGAGATGACCTCCGACGAGCGCGGACGCGGCAAATCTATCTCGATCACTTCCTTGATCTTCCCCGGTCGGAACGACATCACCACCACCCGGTCGGACAGCTGGACGGCCTCGGTGATGTTGTGGGTGATCAGCAGCATCGTCTGGTTCAGCGCCGACCAGATCTCCAGCATCTTGTCGCCCAGCAGCATGCGCGTCTGCTCGTCGAGCGCCCCGAAAGGCTCGTCGAGCAGCATGATGCGCGGCTCGTAGGCGAGCGTCCGCGCCACCGCCGTCCGCTGCTTCATCCCGCCCGAGAGTTGCGCCGGGTAGTGGTTCTCGAATCCTTCGAGCCCGACGAGACTCACGAATTTCCGCGCCCGCTCCTCCCGTTCCGGCTTGCCCATCCCCTGGACCTCGAGCGGGAAGGCGACGTTGTCCAGCGTGGTTCGCCAGGGAAAGGTCGATTCCTCCTGGAACACCACGCCGACATCGCGATGCGCGCCGTCGACCGCGTGGCCGTCGATCAGAACGCTGCCTTCGTCCTGGGCGATCAGGCCGCCGACGATGTTGAACAGCGTCGACTTGCCGCAACCGCTCGGCCCGATCACCGAAACGAACTCGCCCTCGGCGACATCGAGCGTCACCCGGTCGAGCGCCTGAACCGGGTTCTCCCCGTCCGGATCGTAGGTCTTGGAGACCTCGGAAATCTCAAGGATGTTGGTCATGGTTCTCCGCGCCGCTCCGGCGTGGGATCATGTTTCGTCGCTGGCGCCGCCGCTGTCAACGGCGCCCCCGCAACCTCCGGAGTACCCCATGCCAGAGCGTTACGAGACCACGCAGGAAATCATCCGCGCCGCGCGGCAGAACGTCAGTCAGCCGGTCTGGAACTACATCACCGGCGCCGCCGAAACCGAGACGACGATGCGGCGGAACCGCCACGCGCTCGACCGGATTGCGTTCCGCCCGCGGGTGCTGCGCGACGTCTCCGAGATCGACGTGAGCGGCGAATTGCTGGGTCACAGGCTCCGCATTCCGGTCCTTCTGGCTCCGATCGGATCGCTCCAGACGATAACGCCGGAAGGCGCCATCGCCGTGGCCCGCGCGGCGGCGTCCTTCGGAACGTTGCAAATGGTCTCGACCGTCACCCAGCCGAGCCTCGAAGAGATCGCCGCTTCGGTGGACCACCCGAAGATCTTCCAGATCTACATCCGGGGCGACGAGAACTGGATCCGGGACCTCGTCGGACGGGCCCGGGATGCGGGTTACGCCGCGCTGGCGCTCACCGTCGACTCCGCCCATTACGGCCGCCGCGAGCGCCAGCTGCTGACCCGCTGGCTGCCGCCCAGCGTCCGCACCCAGACGGGGCGCGAATGGCAGACCAAAATCACCTGGGAGACCATGGCGATGATGAAGGAGCATGGCGGCCTTCCCTTCATCCTCAAGGGCATCCAGACGGCCGAGGACGCCGAGCTCGCCGTGGAGCACGGGATCGACGCCATATACGTCTCCAACCACGGCGGCCGCCAGCTCGACCACGGCCAGGGCACGATCGACATCCTGCGGGAGGTGGTCGCGGCGGTCGGCGGACGGGCGGAGATCGTGCTCGATTCCGGCATCGCGAGGGGCACCGACGTGCTCAAGGCGCTCGCGCTCGGCGCCGACGCGGTGGCCATCGGCCGGCTGCAGGCCTGGGCCCTCGCGGTCGGCGGCACGGCGACGCTGGTCCGCGCGCTGGAGATCCTCGAAGCCGAGATGCACAACGCGATGGGGCTGGTCGGTGTCACCAACCTCGCGGAACTCGACCCGGGCTACGTCACCGAGGCCCCGGCGGTCACCGAGGCGACCGAGCTCGGCACCTTCCCGCTGCTGGGGGAGGAAATCCGGCTTTGAGCTTCGGGCCGCAAATGCCGGGCGGGAATGTCGACTTCCGCCGACTCGACCGGCCTGTCGACATTTCCGTCGGCATGCACCCGCTCGGAAATACCGAGCGTGCGCACGCGGCACGGGGAGCGCCGTCGGCGGCCCGCTCCGGGTGACGGCCGCGTCGGTGACGATGGCGGTTGCATGCATGATCCTGTCCTCCACATGGCCGGGCGGCGTGCCCGGCAACGGAAAGGGGCGCCGGCATCTCCGGCGCCCCCACTTTCCCACTATGCGAAATATACCCCAAAACGCGTCCCGAGTCAAGAAAAAATGCTTGTTCAGGATAAATAAGTTGCTAAGTCACGGAATCCACGAGGTTTTTTCTCCCTTCCGATTCGACCCCGGAACCGCCTCCCAGACTCCCGAATCCGTCCCATGCAACTTCCCGGCGTCTCCCCCCACTTCCCGACTGTGCGAAATATGGCCTCAAACGTGTCCCGGGTCAAGGGTATTTTTCTCTTTTAGACCATTTTTGGCGGTTTTCGGTTTTCCGCCCACCCCCCTGTTGTCACCCCGGACTTGTTCCGGGGTCCAGAACCACAGGCACCGCTCTCGCCCGGCTTCCCTGGACCCCGGATCAAGTCCGGGGTGACAACAGGGGGAGAAGGACGGCGGGTGTGGGCAGGTCGCGATCCGTGTCCCGATCCGGCGGATCGCGCGGGTCGAGGCTCGGATTTCGGTACACCGGCATCTCCCATCGCCGTCCCCGGTCTCGCCCCGGTTTCCTCCACCGTCATGCCCGGACTTGTTCCGGGCATCCACGTCTTGCGGCATCGTAGTGCAAGCCAGGAGAGGGCGAGGCGACGGAGAGACGTGGATGCCCGGAACAAGTCCGGGCATGACGACAAAGAGGGGGCGGAGACGGGTCCGCCTGTCGGCACGGAGCTCGTCCCGAAGTTAAACCGGACAGCAATGGACTTGTTCCGGCCATGACGGCGGGAGGGATGCGGGCGCGCCGAACTTCGCGTCCGGGGTCGCGCGATCGGTCGGAAACCCGCACCGTGGCCGACCCCAAGGCTATCGCCCATGGATATAGACAGTTAAAATGACCAGACATATAATATGTCCACTTAAAGCGGGAGCGGAAAATGAAAACGATGGGCGCGGCGAAGTTCAAGGAGCAGTGCCTGGCGCTGCTCGACGACCTCGACCCGGACGGACTCATCATCACCAAGCGCGGCAAGCCGGTCGCGCGCCTGCTCCCCTTCGACCGGCAGCACGCCGAGCTGATCGGCAGCCTGCGCGGCAAGGTGGAAATCCGGGGCGACATGCTCTCGACGGGAATCGAATGGGACGCCGGTGCTGAATCTTGACACCCATTTCCTCGTTTTCGCCGTCGTCGGCGGTCTGTCCGGGCGGGAAAGCGCGTTGCTGTCGGCCAACCGGTGGTCGATCTCGGCCATCGTGCTCTGGGAGCTAGCCAAGCTCGTCCAGCTGGGCCGGCTGAGCATGGACCTCGACGACCGCGACGTCAGGCGTGTGCTGGCGCAGTTACACGTCTGGCCCATCGATCTCGAAGTGGCCAGGACTTCCGTCAGCCTCGACTTCAGGGGCGACCCGGCGGACGAGATCATCGCCGCCACGAGCGTCGTGCACGGCATCCCGCTCCTAACCCGCGACCGCGTCATCAGGAGTTCGAAGCTCGTTCCGCTGGCGGCGCCGGGAGAGTGACGGACGGAGTCCTCAGCTCGCCGTGCCGGTCGACGCCTCCCCGCTGGCGCGCGTCACCATGGGCGCGCTGTAGCCGGGCTGGACCACCACGTCGAGCAGGAAGGGCTTGCCCGCCTCGACGGCGGCGATCGCGGCGTCCAGCGCCCCGGGAAGATCGCCCACGGTCTCCACCGGACCCGCCGCGGCGACCCCTTGCGAGCGCGCGTAGCCCGCGAGGTCGATCGCGGGATCGTCGATGCGCTGGCCGATCCACCGGTTCTCGACCGGGCGGTTGCGCTCCTTCGCCATCGCCTCCTGGTGGACCTCGTCGTTGAAGTTCGACCGGTTGTTGGACACCACGAAGAGCACCGGGATGTCGTAGTGCGCGGCGGTCCAGAGCGCCGAGCCGCCCTGCATGAAGTCGCCGTCGCCGAGGATCGCGACGGGCACCCGTCCCGATCCCATCAGCGCGAGCCCCGCTCCGATGGCGTTGCCGGGACCGGACCCCAGCCCGCCGCCACCGTCATTGCCGAGGTAATCGAGCGGCTCGGAGAAATGGTACGAATCGCCGGCCCAGCCGAGCGGAACGCGGGTAAGCGTGATCTTCCTCTCCCCCTTCACCCTGTTGAGAGCGCCGGCGATGTCGCGCGGCGCGATCGGCGCCAACGCGTCCTTCTCGTCGGGCTCGGCGAGCGGCACCGGATCGCCGCCCGCGAATTTCGGCCTGCCGTCCAGCCTGCCCTCCACCTCAGCGAGAAGCTGGGCGACGAACGCATCGGGGTCGGCGAGCAGGCGCCGGTCGCCCACGGCCAGCCCGAAATGGTCCATCGACCAGCCGTTGTGGACGTAGGAATCGAGGGTCACGTCGATCACCGTCGCCGGAACGCCGTAGCCGAGGCCGAGCGCCTTGAAGGTGCCGGCGAGGTCGATCCAGTCGAGCACGAGGAGCGCGTCCGCGTTGCGCACCAGGTCCTCGCCCGGCCCGCGCACCCAGTTGGAGGGCGGCCCGGCATGGAGCGGATGTCCGGTCGGGAACGAGGCGGACGTCTTGAGGTCGGTGACCACCCGCGCGCCCAGCATCTCGGCGAGGCGCACGCGGCGGTCCCAGCCCTCCCGGCTGCGCGAGACCCGGCCGATCATCATCACCGGCCGCTCGGCGCCGATCAGGGTTTCCGCCGCCGCGGCAACGGAATCGGCCGAGGCGTGAGGCGTCTCGGGCGGCGCGAAGCGGGCGGCATCCGGGATCGTCACCTCGCCGTCCAACCGGGTCTCCTGGAGCCCCGCGTCGAGGCAGATATAGACCGGCCCGCGCGGCGGCGTCCTCGCCATGATCCCGCCGCGCAGCATCGTCTCCACGATGGCCTCGGCGGAACGCGGCTCGTCGTCCCACTTGACGAAGTTGCGGAGCATCATGCCCTGATCCTTCGCGGTATGGATCCAGTCGATCCACGGCCGCCGGAGAGGCGCGTCGACCGGCCCGGTCGCCCCCATCACGTAGACCGGCGCGCGGTCGCACCACGCGTTGAACATTCCCATCAGGCCGTGCATCAGCCCCACGTTGGAGTGGACGATCGCCCCCATCGGCTCGTCGGCGACCTTGGCGTAGCCGTGGGCGATCGAGACCGCATGGTCCTCGTGCAGGCAGAGCAGCATCTGCGGGTCTTCGTTGCCGAGATAGTTGACGATCGAATCGTGGAACCCGCGATAGCTGGCGCCGGGATTGAGCGAGACGTACTTGATCCCGAGGCGTCGCAGCATCTCGGCCGCGACGTCGCTGGTCCATTCCATCTGCCGGTTGCCGCCGATCTCGGGGCGGTCGAATTGCTGCAGCATGTTCATCGCTCAGTACTCCGGTGACCTGAGTTTGAGAAAGGGGAAGGCGGACAGCGCCGAGGGCTCGCGCACCGGCGGCGCCGAATGGAGGAAGGTTTCGTCGAGCCGGTCCAGCCGGGTCAGGCCCATCAGCCCCATCGCGATCCGCATCTCGTCTTCGAGCAGTTCCAGAACGCGGACGATTCCCGTCATGCCCCCGGCGGCGAGCCCGAAGCCCTGCACCTTGCCGATGGCGACCGAATCGGCGCCGCGAGCGATCGCCTTGACGATGTCGGTCCCGCGCATGAAACCGCCGTCGACCACGATCTCGGCCCTGCCCGCGACTGCCTGCACCACCTCGGGAAGCACGTCTATCGTCGCCCTGCCGTGGTCGAGCTGGCGACCGCCGTGGTTGGAGACATAGACGGTGTCCACCCCGTGCTCGATGCAGAGCGCGGCATCCTCGGCGGTCGCGATCCCCTTGATCTGGAGAGGGATGTCGAAGGAGTCCTTGAACCACTTGACCAGATCCCAGTCGAGCCTGGCCTGGTATTCCATGCCCTCCCCCGCCGAGGAGCGGCGCGCGGTCGGCACGTAGCGCTTGATCAGATCGCGTTCGCGCCGCGAATAGAGCGCGACGTCGACGGTGAGGCAGAAGGCGGTGTATCCGGCCGAAATCGCGCGGCTCGCCACGTCGGCCACCGTGTCGCGGCCGCCGCGGACATAGAGCTGATAGACCTTCGGGTGACCGGTCCCCTCGGCGATTTCCTCCAGCCCGGGATGCGTCACCGAGCTCAGGTAAGAGACGGTGCCGAAAGATTCAGCCGCCTTCGCGACCGCCATCGAGCCGTCCGGGTGCAGGAGTTCCAGCGAACCCATCGGCGCCAGCGACACCGGCAGGCGGGTCGGGTGCCCGGCGATCTTCGCGGACAGGTCGATGCTACTCACGTCATTGAGCACGCGCGGGCGGAAGGCGATCGAATCGAGCCCCAGCCGGTTGCGAAGCAGGGAAGTCTCCGTCTCGGTTCCGCCGGTCAGGTAATCCCACGCCCCGTCCGACAGATTGCCGCGCGCGGCGGCCACGATCTCGTGCAATGTCGCGAAGTCAGCCAATCGTTCCTCCCGGGCCGGACGTGACAGGCAGGGTCTAGCCGCGCGGCCTCGGTCTTGTCCAGCGGACCGGCGCCCTACGGCATTCCCCGACCTGACCGGGTCTCGGCGGCCCGTACCCCGGCTCGCCACCCTCCCCCAACCCCTCCCGCAAGCGGGAGGGGAGAAGGTCAGGAAGAGTCGGCGAGCGACTCCCCCTCTCCCCCGTGGGGAGAGGGCCGGGGTGAGGGGCCCGTGGTAAGACGCGGCCCAGGTTCCTCTTCGGCTCGAGCTGAGAAATGCGGCCTACCCCCCGTTATCGTCCGCCTCGTCCACCCGGCGCACCTCGGTGTTCATCTCCACGTCCTTGCGCCGCCGCTGGGCGATGATCCGGCCAGTCTCGAAATAGTCGCCTTCGGTCGCGAGCGCGGCCGCGCGGTCGAACTCGTCGGACCATTCGCCGAGGCTGTAGCCGTGCCACGGCGTCTCGGGCTTGAGCGGCGGCAGGCCGAGCTCCTCCCAGATTTCGCGCGCGTTCTCCATGAACTCGCGCTTGGGCAGCGAGATCGGCGGGAAATCCTCCTTGAGCGTGGCGTCGATCAGGACGCTCGCGTCCTCGCCGTCGTTCCTGAGGCTGCGCGGGCCGTGGCCCTGATCGCGATGGCCCAGCACCTCCAGATCGAGGGCCGGGTTGGCGCGGTACGCCATCGCCCAGAACAGCGCGTCGGCATTGTCGGGGTCGATGTCGTCATTCACCGCGATGACGTATTTGCCGGCCGCGCGATGGAGCGAGGCGGCGCCGTAAAGCGCGCGCCAGATTTCCGTTCTCGGCAGGCTCCGCTCGACCTGAATGACGATCACCTTCCGGATATTGGTCAGCGGCTCGTGCATGCCGACACGGATCACGCCCTTGATGCCGAGTCGGTCCCTCAGATGGGCGAGAAAGAGCGGCTCCATGCCGACCCGCTTGATGGTGCTCGACTCCGACGGCGTGACCTGGCTGATGATGGAGGTGAGGACGGCATTCTTCCGCCGGGTGACGGCGGTCACGTCCATGAAGGCGTTGAACTCCTGCAGGTTGACGTGGCCGTGGCTTTCCCCGAACGGCGCCTCCGGCTCGAGATATTCGGTGTCGATATAGCCCTCGACCACGATCTCCGCCTCCGCCGGGACGAGGAGGTCGACGGTCTTCGCCCTGACGACGTTCAGCGGATGGCCGACCAGACCGCCCGCGATGTCGAACTCGCTGACCGTCTCCGGCAGCTTGAGCGTCGAGGTGAAGGTGACGCAGGGCGGCGCGCCGAGCACGACCGCGGCCGGCATGCGCTCGCCGCGCGCGCGGTATTTCCGCCAGTGGCCGTAGATGCCCGGGCGGAGCTCGAGCGAGGGGTTCATGCCGAGGCGCAGGGGCGCCTTCACCTGCCCCCGGTAGTTGCCCATGTTCTGGACGCCGGTGTCGGGGTCGCGGGTGATGTATTGCGAGAGCGTGGTGTAGGGCGCGTTGTCCCAGCCGGGCGTCGAGATCGGCACAGGGATGCCGTCGAGCGCGTTGCCGTCGACATTCAGGACATCGCCGGTGAAGACCAGCTCGTGGCACGGCGCGTCGTCCACCTCGCGCGGCGGAACGGGGTTGGCGATGGCCTCCGCCCAGCGCTCCTCGATCCTGTCGAGCTCGCAGCCGATGCCGCGCCGGTAGATCTCCCGGCTCGCCGCCAGCCCGCCCACGATCACCGGAATGTCGTAGCGCCGGCCCTTGGAGTCGACCACGTTGGTGAACAGGAACGCCTTCCGCTCGTGCTCCGGGATGCCGCCGCGGAACTGCCAGCGGACCAGCGGATGCATCTCCGTGTCCTTGTTGATCTCCCGGTCGACGCGGACCAGCAGCCCGGCCTCGTCCAGGGTCGCGATGTGGTCGTGGAGATCGGGGTAGCCCCTAGTCATCGTCCTCGACCCAGCGGACGGGGGTTTCGGGCTCGACGGCGCGACGCTGGCGTTGCGCGGTGAGCCGGCCGTTTTCGAGATAGCCGCCCGCGACGGCGCGCAGGGCGGCTTGTTCCCAGTGCTCCTCCCAGTCGCCCAGAGAATAGCCGGCCCACGGGCTCTCGGGGTTGAGCGGCGGCAGACCCAGCCGTTTCCAGATCTTCCGCGCGCGCTCCATGTAGGCCTCCCGGGGCAGCGCGACCGGCGGCATGTCGCCCTTGAGGGTGGCGTCGATCAGCAGCGTCGAATCCTCGAAATCGGGGTCTTCGGTCTTGGGCCCGTGGCCGCGGTGGCGGTGGTCGAGGACGGCCGAATCCTCGCGCGGGTTGGCGCGGTAGGCGATGGACCACCACACGGCATCGGTGTTCTCGGGGTCGATGTCGTCGGAGACCGCGACGACGTACTTGCCGCAGGCCGATTGCAGCGACGACGCGCCGTAGAGCGCGCGCCACACCTCGGTCCTCGGCACGCCGCGCTCGAACTGGACGAAGATGACGCGGCGGATGTTGGTCAGGGGCTCGTGCATCACCACCCGCTTGACGCCCGCGATCCCGAGACGGTCGGTCAGATGCGCGAGGAACAGCGGCTCGTAGGCGACCCGCTTGATGACGCTCGATTCGGAAGGCGTCACCTGGCTGACGATCGAGGGCAGAATGGCGCCCCGGCGGTGGGTGATCGCGGTCACCCGCATGATCATGTTGTAGTCTTCGAGCGCGACATGGCCGTGGCTTTCGCCGAACGGCGCTTCGGGCTCGACCAGCCCGGTGTCGATCGACCCCTCAATGACGATCTCCGAGTCGGCGGGAACGGTGAGGTCCACCGTCCTGCACCGGACGACCTCGATGGGCGCGCCGACGATTCCGCCGGCCACCGCGACCTCGTCGAGCCCCATCTGAAGCTTCTGCGGCGCGCAGTAGGCGACGGCCGGCGGCGGGCCGAGGACGATCGCGCAGGGCATGGGTACGCCGCGTTCGCGGTATTGCCGCCAGTGGCGGTAACCCTCCGCCCCGCCCGACCGCGTCGCCATGCGGACCGCCAGCCGGTCTGGCGCCTTGAGCCCCGCCCGGTAGGTGCCCATGTTCTGGACGCCCGTTTCCGGGTTCCTCGTCACGCAGCCGGTGGCGGTCAGGTAGGGCGCGGCGTCGAATCCGGGCGTCGAGATCGGCACCGGCAGCGCGTCGAGTCCCCTGCCCTCGCCCAGCAGCGCATCGCCCTCGATCGTGACCTCCTGGCAGGGCGCGCCTGTCACTTCGACGGGTTGAACCGGGTTCGCGATGGCCTCGTTCCACCTGTCGCCGATCTCCTCGACCGGGACGCCCATGCCGATGCCGTAGATCGCGGCGTTGGCGGCGAGCGCGCCGATGACCACGGGCATGTCGTACTCCCTGCCCCTGGCGTCGGTCACGTCGGTGAAGAGGAAGGCCTTGCGTTGGTCCTCCCTCAGCCCGCCGCGGAACTGCCAGCGGACCAGGGGATGCATCTCGGCGTCCTTGTCGATCCGCTCGTCGACGCGGAACAGGAGCCCGGCCCGGTCGAGCGCGTCCAGATGGTCGCGGAAATCCGGATAGGCGCGCCGCGCCCGGGACTTCAGCCGGGAAGCGGCCATCTACCATATGGCCGAGCCGCCATCGACGACGATGGTCTGGCCCGTCACGAAGTCGCTGTCGGCCGAGGCGAGGTAGACGCAGGCGCCGACCAGGTCTTCCGGAGTCTCGTCCTGCTTGATCGCGCGCGTCGCCCGTGTGCGCTCCGGCCCACCGCCCATCCAGTTGGTGCGCTTGAGGACGTTCTCGGACATCGTCGAGCCGGGCGCGATGGCGTTCACGCAGATATTGTCGTCGCCGAGCTCGCGGGCGAGGGAGCGGGTGATGCCGAGCACGGCGGCCTTGGACGCGTCGTAGTGCAGGAAGAAGGGCGCGCCCTTGAAGATGCGCCCGGTGCAGATGGAAATGATCTTCCCGTATTTCTTCTTGCGCATCTCCGGCGCGGCCGCCTTGCAGCAGAGCCAGACGCCCTTGGTGTTGACGGCGAGCACCCGGTCCCATTCCTCGACCGTGATCTCGTCGAAGGCCTTGCGCTCCACGGCGGTGAAGACAGCGGCGTTGTTGACCACGATGTCGAGCCCGCCGAACGCTTCCACGGTTCTGGCGACCATGGCCATGCAGGACTCCTCGTCGGCGACGTCGGTCGGCACGTCGATCGCCTCCGCGCCGCCCGACTTCAACTCCTCGACGATCCCGGCGCCGGAATCGAGATCGGCGATCGCGATTTTCGCCCCCTCGGCCGCCATGGCGCGAGCGAACGCGGCACCGATCCCCTGCGCCGCGCCGGTGACTATCGCGACGCGTCCGTCAAGCCGTCCCATGTGAGCTCTCCCTCATCGCTTCCCGAACCGCTCGCCCCGGGGTTTCCCTCGTCGAGGGTGCGGACCTCGGTGTTCATCGAAACGTCGCCGCGGCGGCGCTGGGCGATGATCTGCCCGGTCTCCCAGTATTCGCTGCGCACGGCGCGGCGCGCCATCGTTTCTAGGTCCTCGTTCCACTCGCCGAGATCGTAGCCGAACCAGGGCCGCTCGGGCCTGAGCTTCGGCAGGCCGAGCTCGTTCCAGATCTCCGCCGCCGCCTCCATGTACTGGCGCTTGGGCAGCGAGACCGGCGGGAAGGTTTCCTTCAGCGTCGCGTCCACCAGCACCGCGCTGTCCTCGCTGTCGATCAGGCTGCGCGGGCCGTGCCCCTCGTCCTTGTGCTTGAGGATCTCGACGTCGCGGTGCGGCTTGGACCGGTAGGACATCGCCCAGAAGACGGCGTTGGTGTCGTCGGGGTCGATATCCTCGTTGACCGCGATCACCCACTTGCCCTCGGCGCGGCGGAGCGAGGCGACGCCGTAAAGCGCCCGCCAGATCTCGGTGCGCGGCGTCTCTCGGTCGACGACGACGACGATCAGCTTGTGGAGCGATGTCAGCGGCTCGTGGGTCGCGACGTGCCTGACGCCCTTGATCCCCAGATGGTCGCGCAGATGCTCGATCTGGGCCGCCTCGTAAGCCGGCCGCTTGATGGCGCTCGATTCGGACGGCGTGACCTGGCTCACCCACGACGTGATCACCGCGTTCCGGCGCCGGGTGATCGCGGTCACGTCCACGTAGCCGTTATATTCCTGCAGGTTGACGTGCCCGTGGCTCTCGCCGAACGGCGCCTCGGGCTCCAGGAGCTCGGTCGAGACATAACCCTCGATCACCACCTCCGCCTCGGCCGGCACCAGAAGGTCGACCGTCTTCGCCTTGACCACGTTGAGGGGCTTGCCGACCAGCCCGCCCGAGACCCAGAGCTCGTCGAGCTTCTCCGGCATCTTCTGGACGGCGGTGAACGAGACGACGGGCGGGCAGCCGAGGACGATGGCGCAGGGCATCGGCTCGCCGCGCCGCTTCCACGCCTCCCAGTGCATGTATCCGCCGGTCCGGAGCTCGATCGAGGGGTTCATGCCGATCCGGTTGGGCGCCTTCAACATCCCCCGGTAGTTGCCCATGTTCTGGACGCCGGTCTCCGGGTCCTTCGTGATGAAGTGGGACGAGGTGGTGTAGGGCGCGTTGTCCCATCCTGGCGAGGATATCGGCACCGGCAGAGCGTCGAGCCCGTTTCCGTTCAGCAGCTCGTTGTCCCGGTAGACGATCTCGTGGCACGGCGCGTCTTCGACGACATTGGGTTCGACGGGCGCATTCATCGCCCGGATCCAGTTCTCCTTGATTTCAGCGAGCGGCACGCCCATGCCCATCTCGTAGACCCGGCCGTTGGCGGCGAGGCCGCACACCAGGACCGGGATGTCGAATTCCCGCCCCTTGGAGTCGGTGACGTTGGTGAACAGGAACGCCTTGCGGTCCTCGGCATCGATTCCGCCGCGAAACTGCCAGCGGACCAGCGGATGCATCTCGGTATCCTTGTTGATCCGCCGGTCGACCTCGATCAGGAGGCCGGCCTCGCGCAACGCCGCAATATGTTCGTGCAGGTCGCGGTAGCCCCGCGCGGGCATCGACATGGGCGATCTACTCCTTCCGCCCCGCCGGCCGGGCGCGCGGGTGACGGCTAATCCGATAGCTGAGCGATCCGCAATCTATGCGGCCCTTCGGACCGTGACAACCGGCGGTCCGGGTTTTGCACGGACGCCCCGCCCGGCTTATCCTTGGCGCGTATTCGATACGTTTCGGCGACGAGAACGGACAAGGAGCAGGAGATGTCGTTCAAACGCGCAACCAGGGCGCTGGCCGTTGCCGCCGGCGCGCTCGCGATCGGAGTCACCGGGTCGGCCTCGGCCGATGTCGCGGGCTTCTACAAGGACAGGACCGTGACCATCGTGGTGCCCGCCGGCCTCGGCGCCTCGCTCGGGCTCTACGGCCGCCTGCTGGCGGAACACTGGGGCAAGCACATCCCCAGCAACCCGACGGTGATCGTGCAGTCGCGGCCCGGCGGCGGCGGCACCAAGGGCGCGGCCTATGTCTACAACGCCGCGCCCAAGGACGGCACGACGATCGCCGAGGTGCTGGCGCCTTCGGTGCTCGCGCCGATCCTGCGCAACGTCAAGTTCGACGCCACCAAGTTCCAGTGGCTCGGCTCGATCACCCAGCGCCCGAGCGTGGTCTCGGTGTTCCACAACGCGCCGGCGACGACGCTCGAAGGGGTGAAGAAGACCGAGGTCATCATGGGCTCGACCGGCTTCGGGTCGGAGACCTACCTGATGCCGAAGCTGATGAACCATCTCCTCGGCACCAAGTTCAAGATCGTCAAGGGCTACAAGGGTGGCGCCTCGATCAACAAGGCAATGGCGCAGGGTGAGGTCCACGGGCGGATGAACTACTGGACCGGCTGGACCACGATCAAGAACGACTGGCTGAAGACCGGCAAGCTCAAGCACCTGATCCAGTACGGCCCGCGTATCCCCGAGCTTCCCGACGTGCCCAGCATCGGCGATCTGGTGAAGTCGGAAGACGGCAAGAAGATGATCAAGTTCATCGAGGTCTGCGAGCTGATCGGGATGGGCTTCTGGGTGGCGCCCGAGGTGCCCAAGGACCGGGTGGCGGCATTGCGGTCATCGTTCATGGCGACGATGAACGACCCGGCGTTCCTGGCCGACGCCAAGAAGCGGCGCGCGCCGGTCGCGCCGATCGCCGGCGAAGAGCTGGTCAAGCTCGTCAACGCCGGGCTGAACGTCTCGCCCGACCTGGTGGCCAAGATGAAGGTCGCCTTCGGCTTCAAGTAGACGGTTCGCCCGCCGCTGCGTCCCGCAGCGGCGGGCGTCCTTGTCCCGCGGCGCTGCTTTGTGGGACTATCCGTCCCGGTCTCGGGAAAGGGAGGAACTCGCGATGCTGAGGTTCAAGCTGGCTGCGCCGATACTGGCGGCTGCCGCAACGGCTGCGCTTCTTTCGGCCGGCGCGCCCAGGGCGTCCGCCGAAGTGAAGCTCAACATGGTCTATCCGTTCCCCGATTTCCTGATCTACACCAAGCAGTGCAAGCAATTGGCCGCCGACATTAACGAGGCGGCCAAGGGCAAGCTGTCGATCGAGGTGCTGCCCTTCAACTCGATCAAGATGTTCCAGCAGCCGCCCGCCGTCCGCAAAGGCCGGGTCGACATGATGTGCACGCCCTACGCCTTCTTCGCCCGGGCGGTGCCGGAGAACGAGGCGGTATCGACCTCGGCCTCCAACCCCGAGACGGTGCGCGCCAATGGCGGGCTCGCCATGCTGGACGAGCTCCAGCAGAAACATTTCGGGGTGAAGAACCTCGGCTGGACCTCTTCCGGCGGGCGCTTCCGCATCTACATGAAGAACACGCCGAAATTCAACGACAAGGGCATGCTGAACCTCGACGGGGTGAAGCTCCGCGACAACCCGATCTACGGCGCGTTCTTCCGCGCGATGAACGCGACGACCCACCCGCTGCCGGCGACCCAGGTCTATTCCGCGCTGGAGAAAGGCGTGGTGGATGCCGCCGCCTGGGCCACCATCGGCCTGAAGGGCCTGAAATGGGACAAGTTCCTGCGCCACGCGGTGGAGCCGGAGTTCTATCACACCGACATCGGCTGGTTCATCAACCTCAAGAAGTGGAACAGCCTCGACGCCGGGCTCCGCAAGCTCGTTCAGGACATGGTGATCGAGAACGAGAAGGCGGTGCGCAAGGTCCTTCTCGAAGAGTCCAAGAAGGAGCGGGCGACCCTCGCCAAGGAAGGCATGAAGTTCCACACCGTGCCGGCGGCCGCGGTCTATTCCAAGCTTGCCGTCGATTCGGCATACGCCCGCATGACCGACCGGCTGACCAAGGCGAAACGGCCGACCGGCCACGTCGCCAAGCTGCGCGAGCTCTGGCAGCAGCAATAGCATCTTCGCGATCCCGGCTTCCCGGTCCCGGGGGAAGCCGTCGCGGCGGGCAGGACCGGCGGCCGATGACCGTTCTGCGCGCCGTCGACAGGGGCTGGGCCGGGCTCCTGTGGGTCATGATGGCGCTCGCCGCGCTCTATGTGGGCTTCATCATGGTGGCGATCGTCTACGTGACGATCTTCCGCAGCGCGGGCTGGGCCTACAACCAGTTCGTGTTCACCCTCATCGAATACGGCTTCCTCTACATCCTGTTTCTCGGCTCGCCCTGGCTCGTCCGGACCCGGGGGCATGTCTATATCGAACTGCTGACCGCCGCCGTTGCCGAACGCCACCGGGCGGTGCTGTCCCGCGCCATCGCCGGGCTCTGCGCCGCGATCTGCCTGATCTGGGTCTGGTACACGTGGGGCATCTTCCTGGAGCATCTGGAGGACACGCTCGCCTTCGACGAGCTGCGAGACGACCGGGGCATGCGCCTGTGGACGACCACGATCGTCTATCCCGTGGGCTTCCTTTTCATGGCGGTCGAGTTCGTGCGCTTCGTCTTCGGCCGGCAAACCATGCACAGCGGCGAGGCGGGCGTCGGCAACGAACGGATCGAGCTCGAGGAAACCAGGCGCAGCCTGACGGAAACGCGCTGAATGGAGTGGTACTGGATCCTGCTGGCCCTTTTCGGCTCGATCCTGCTGCTGATGTTCGCCGGGCTGCCGGTCGGCATCGCCTTCATCGCGGTCAACACGGTCGCCGCCTTCTTCATTTTCGGACGCTTCGGCGATTTCGACACGCGGGTCCAGTCGGCCATCGGCCAGCATGTCGACAACGCGTTCGGCAACATGACGATCTTCGCGATCGTGCCGATTCCGATGTTCCTGCTGATGGGCGAGCTTTTCTTCCATACCGGCCTCGCCAACCGGATGTTCGATGCGGTCGAGAAGCTGATGGGCCGGGTGCCGGCGCGGCTGTCATACGTCACCGTCGCGGGCGGCACGGCCTTCGCCACGCTGTCCGGCTCCTCGATGGGATCGACCGCCCTCCTCGGCACGCTGATGGTCCCCGAGATGACGGCGCGCGGCTACAAGAAGAGCATGTCGATCGGCCCGATCCTCGGCACCGGCGGTCTCGCCATGCTGATCCCGCCCTCGGCGCTCGCCGTCCTCCTCGGCACCCTGGCCGAGATCGACATCGGGAAGCTGCTGATCGCGGGCGTGGTGCCCGGCCTGATGCTGGCCGTCTTCTACGCCATCCTGATCTTCATACGCGCGACCCTCGACCCGTCGGCCGCGCCCTCATACGAGGTCGAGACCGTGCCCGTCGGCCGGCGCGTGCTGCTCTTCCTGTCGGACGTCGTGCCGATGATCTCGATCATCGTCTTCGTGATCGCCCTGATCATGGGCGGGATCGCGACGCCGTCCGAGGCCGCCGCCTACGGCTCGGTCGGCGTGATCCTTCTCGCGGTTGGCTATCTGTTCGCGGCGCCGCTGCTGCGCGGCGATTTCCGCGAGGTCCTGGCGTTCGGACCTTTCTTCGCGGTCGCGATGTGGAAGTCCCTGTGGGGGGCGGGACGGGTCACGGTGATCGCGCTGATGATCCTGTTCGGCTCGTCGCTGTTCTCCAACGTGCTGGCCGCCTCGGGTTCCAGCGCGGCGCTGATCCAGTGGGTCGCGGGCTTCGCGGTCTCGCCTTACGTCATGCTGCTGATGATGTTCGGCATCCTCCTGCTGCTCGGCATGTTCATGGACCAGCTCGCCATGATGCTGCTGACGGTGCCGATCTTCTTCCCGATCGTGCAGGGCCTCGATTTCGGCCTCGCGGCGGACATGAAGCTGATCTGGTTCGCCGTGATCATGCTGCTCGCGATGGAGATCAGCTTCACCACGCCGCCCTTCGGCCTGCTGCTGTTCGTCATGCAGGGGGTGGCGCCGCCCGGCACGCGGTTCGGCGAGATCTGCCTCGCGGCGCTGCCCTTCATGGGCTGCGCGCTGCTGCTCACCCTGCTGATCGTGATCTTCCCGCCCCTGGCGCTCTGGCTCCCCTGGCTCGGCGGGTAGCCGCACGGGCCTAGAACAGGTTGAACCAGACGCTGGAGCGGAGCTCCGGGAAGATGTCGCCGAAGACCGTCTGCGGCCACGGCACGATCAGGATCCTGTGGAACAGCCAGTAGCAGAAGATCCACATCGGCACCGCGATCCCCAGTGTCATGGTCCAGCTCTCTTTCCCCTCGAAACGAATGTAACCGACGAGGAAGAGGAATATGGCGGGCAGGATGCCGACCAGCGCGGCCACGCCCAGGAAGAACAGGAGCCAGCCGAAATAGACCGCGGCGCGCAGATAGATCGTGCGAGGAGCCATGTCGCCGTAATCGGCCTGGATGTCGAAATGCACGTCATCGACGGAGGGGCCTCCCTCTTCTCCCGGCGGTGCGCCGGCCAGCAGCCCGGTCGGTTCGACCCGGACCGGGCGCACGAACATCGCCGCCAGTATGAGCCATCCCGTGAACAGGAGACCCGCCCACCCGACGACCTGGGGCACCAGCTTGGCGCCGAACTCCCATTCGGAAGAGACCACGAGGCAGGTAGCGAACAACGCCAGCACCAGGAACGCGAAGCCGAGATCGGGGTTGAGGCTCTCCGGTCGGAACCCGAACTGCGCGCGTTGCCTCTGCCCTTCCCTCGACCGCGCGAGATATCCCTTCAGGATCGGCCGCAGGATTCCGTAAAGCGTGAGAGCGAAAACGATCATCACGACCGGGAAGGTCAGCCACTCGGCGCCGTAGCGCTCGACCGAAATGAACAGATAACGCTCGATCAGGTTGCCGAGTACGAAGCCGAGGATCAGCGGCGGGCGCGGCCACTTCATGCGCTTCATCACCCAGCCGAGGAAACCGAAGATCAAGAGCGCGTAGATGTCGCCCCACTGCCTGGAACCCTGGAAGGCGCCGACGAAGACCACGGCGAGCACGACGGGCGCCAAGATCCCGATTCTCACCAGAGCCACCTTGGCCAGCTGGTTGGCGAACAGGAAGCACGTTCCGGCGCCGAGCACATTGGCCAGGGCGACCGACCAGACCAGCGTGTAGGTGACGTCGAGATGCTTGGTCAGCATCTCCGGTCCCGGCGTGATGCCGTGGATCAGAAACGCGCCCAGGATCAGCGCCATCGACGCGCTGCCCGGCACGCCGAAGGCGATGGTCGGTACCAGCGCGCCGCCTTCCTTGGCGTTGTTGGAGCTCTCGGACGCGATGACCCCGCGCACGTCGCCCTTCCCGAAAGCGGTCGCCGCGTCCTTTTCTGTCCGCGCGGCGTGGCCGTAGGCGATCCAGTCGATCACCGAGGCGCCGATGCCCGGTACCGCGCCAAGGCTCGACCCGATGGTGGCGCAGCGGAGCAGCAGGAACCAGTTGCGGAACACGTCCCGGATGCCGGTGAGCTGGCTCATCTCGGACTTCACCTGGCCTTCGGCGGCGATGCGTTGCCGGGTGATCGCCATGTCCGCGAGCTCCGGAATCGCGAACAGCCCGAGCGCCAGCGGGACCACCGGCAGCCCGTCCCAGAGATAGAGCGAATCGAAGGTCCAGCGCAGCGTCCCGGTCTGCGGGTCGTCGCCGGCGGTCGCGACCATCAGCCCGATACAGGCCGCCGCCAGCCCCTTCAAGGGCGTGCCGCCGCTCAGTACCGCCGCCAGAGACAGGCCGAAGACGCAGAAGGAGAGAAGCTCCGGCGAGCCGATCTCGAGCATCACCGGGCGCAGGATCGGGACGCTGATCCCCAGCAGGAAGGCGCCGTAGATACCGCCGATCACGGACGCCGAGAACGCCGCGCCGAACGCCCGTCCCGCCTCCCCCTTCCGGGCCATGGGATAGCCGTCGAGAATCGTCGCCGCCGACCCCACCGTCCCCGGCACCCCGAACAGCACCGCAGGTATCGTGTCCGAGGTGACGACCACCGCCTGCAGGCCCATCAGGAAGGCGAGCGCGGTATAGGGGTCCATGTCGAAGGTGAACGGCAACAGCAGCGACAGGCCGACCAGCCCGCCGAGTCCCGGAATGACCCCCAGCACCAGCCCGATGATGACGCCGAGGGCCAGAAAGCCGATCCGCTCCGGGTCGGCCATGATCGTAGCGGCCTTGATGGCCATGCCGAGCATGTCGGCTTCCATAAGCTTCCCAGTCCTCGATTACCGTTGAGATGCTTGCGGCCGCTTGGGGCCGTTACCGGTTACTCCGCCGCGACCGCTTGAGGGAACCGCTCGCTGACGTCGAGCTTGAACACCTTCTGAGCGTTCTCGCCGAGGATCTTGCGCTTCGCCTTCTCGTCGAGGAATGGCAGGTCCCAGATCACGCCCGGCAGGTCCATGTCCCAGTGCGGGTAATCGGTCGCGAAAAGCATGCTGTTCTCGGCGTCCATCGCCTTGAAGGTCGCCTCCAGCAGCCAGTCCTCGTTGGGCCGTTCCATCGGCTGGCTGGTGTAATACATCTCTTTCATGTACTCGCTCGGAAGGCGCTTGAGCGACGGGCATTCCGAGCTCCGCATCCGGTACTCGTTGTCGAGGCGCATCATCAGCCACGGCACCCACGCGATGCCGGACTCGATCCAGATCGTCTTGAGGTTGGGGAACCGCTCGGGCAGGCCGTTGACCACCCAGTTGGTGCAGTGGACGACATTGTACCAGGTGAAACCCAGCGCGTGGACGGCGATGAACCGGTTGGAGGTCCGGAACATCGGGTCGTCCCAGTTGAAGCCGGAGTGGAATCCCAGCGGCAGGCCGCGCTCTTCCACGGCGTGGTAGATCTTCATGTAGTCGTTGTCGTGGACCGGCTTGTGCCGGACCGACGTGACCATGAAGCCGATCACGCCGGGATAATCGGCGAAGTCCTCGACCATCTTCATCGCCGCGTTGTGGTCGTTGAACGGCAGATAGAGCATCGACTTGATGCGCGACGATCCGGGCAGGACGCGCTCGACCAGCCAGCGGTTGTAGGCGCGCGCCAGATGGTTCTCGACCTCGGGCTGCGGGTGCATGGCGAGCCCCAGCATCGGCGTCGGGAACATGCAGGTGTAGTCGACCCCCATCGCGTCCATCCAGCGGTGGCCGAGATGGATGTCCCGGTGCACGCCGTCGGCCGGGGTCTGTTCCATGCGCCGCAGCGGATAGCGCGTCACCCTGCCGCCGATATCCTGGTAGCCGACCCGGCCGAGGGCGAACATGCCGCCGCCGCGCTGGGCGACCTGGCCGCCCGAGCGGGCGAGCTGCTGGAGGACCGGATCCTCCATGTATTCCATGATCTCGGCCATCGATTCGCTCTCGTAGTGGTGCGAATCGACATCGACGATCAGCACGTCCTGCAGGTTGCGCCGGTCGCGCTGCTTCGCCGCGTTCGCCAGCACCTTGTCGGTGTCGAACGAATCGACGCTCATCCGGAAAAACTGCTCGTTGCCGGTCGGGAGTTCCATCTACTTTCCCTCGGTCGGACTCGGGTTCGGGCTTGCGCCGATTAGAGCAGCCCCGGAAGCCATGTTGCAAGGGGCGGGAAGGCCGCGATCACCACCATGCCGACCAGGAAAATGCCGACGAACGGCCAAGTGGCGTTGAAGATGTCCTTCAACGGCACATAGGGCGCCGACCCCTTGAAAGCGAACATCGTATAGCCGAAGGGCGGTGTGATCCCGCCCACCGTCACGTTGAGAAGCATGATCAGCCAGAACCAGATCGGATCGAAGCCGAGGGTGCCGAGGAGCGGCTGGTAGATCGGGATGACCACCAGCATGAGAGCGATCTGATCGATGAACATGCAAAGGATGAACGGGATCAGCATCATGATGAACAGCATCACGTAGGGCTCGAAATCGAGCGTCACGATCAGCGTGGTGAGCTCCCGCGTGGAACCGGTGAAGGCGAGCAGCTGGCTGAACATCTTGGAGCTCGCCATGATCACCAGGATCATGCTGGTGATGAAGGCCGCCGAGGTTACCGACTCCGAGATCATCTGCCAGTTGAGCTTGCGGTAATAGACCGCCGTGAGAAGCGCGCCCAGAACGCCGGTGGCCGCCGATTCGGACGGCGTCGCGATGCCGAGCAGGATGAACCCCATCACGCAGAAGATGATGACCGCGAACGGCAGCACGCGGAGTACCGCGACCACCATCTCCCATGTCGTGACCTCGGGCGCGGTGTCCGAATCGCCGTAGGGCGCAAGCTCCGGGTTGGCCCGCACGCGCGCGAAAATGTAGATCAGAAACATGCTCGACAGCAGCAGCCCCGGCACGATGCCGGCGATCAGCAGCCCGGCGATCGACACGTCGGCAAGCGTCCCGATGATGATGACCAGCACGCTCGGCGGGATGATCGGCGCGAGGCTCGCCCCGGCGAGGATCGCCCCGGTGGACAGCCGCGAATCGTATTTGCGCTCGATCATGCCGGGGTAAAGCGTGCGCGCCATCATCGCCGCGACGCCCATCGCCGCCCCCGACAGCGCGCCGAAGATGGTCGACAGCACGATACACAGCACGTATTGCCGCCCGCGCACCTTGCCGACCAGCTTGTCGACCGAATCGAACAGGATGTCGATCGAGCCCGAGCGGAACAGCAGCTCGCCCATCAGGATGAACAGCGGGACCGCGGACAGCGCGGCGATATTGGTCGTCTCGAAGATCGAATTGGCGACCATGCCGAAGCCGGGCTGGCCGAGGACAATCAGGACGCCCGCGATGTTGATGACCAGAAACGCGATGAAGATCGGCGCGCCGGTCATGAACGCGGCCAGCAGAATCGCGAGGCCGCCGGAGAGTGTGCCCCACCAGACCATGGTCAGCCGTGCATCCCGCTCGCCGGCTTGCCGATCCCGAGCGTCCGGGGATCGAGCATCCGTAGGAAATAGATCGCCGACGAGGCAAAACCGTAGGTGATGAAGGCGGAGATGTAGATCTTGGGGATCGGCTTCACCTTCATCAGGTGAACGTCCTTGACGATCTGACGGATATTCTCGTCGAGGCTGATCCAGGTCGCGGCGGCGCAGGCGAGGAACCCGGCGAGATAGATGAACCAGTAGAGGAACCGGGTCTTTTCCGTCGCCATCATGTCGAGGATCACGGTGACGGCGACATGCCCCTTCTCCTTGGTGACGTGGGGCATCATCAGGAAGCAGCCGATGCAGAGCGAATACTGGACCGCTTCGTTCGACCACCAGGTGGGCGCGCCGAAGAAGTAGCGCGCGAATACCTCGAAGCAATAGGCGAAGACGATGATGCCGAGGCAGAGCTTGGAGAGGTGGAATCCGGCCCGCGTGACCGCGTCGTGCAGCCGCGCGAGCATACCCAGCGCCTCACCCATTGCCCGTCCCCGGCATCCCGTCAGGTTTCGCCCGAAGGAAGGCTAGTCGGTCATGCCCGCATTCTTGGCGAGCTTGTAGAGGCCGTCCGCGCCGTCGCCGCAGCACTTGCGCGTGACCTCCCACAGGCTATTGCTCCAGGCCTTCTTGACCAGCGCGGCCTTCGCAGGCGGAAGATGGAGCGTCTTCACGCCGTGCTTGCCGAGCTCGCGGGTCTCCTCGGCAAGGATCTGGCTGCCGACCCAGGGCATCTCGAGCTCGGTCCTGCGACCGGCCGCCAGCAGAACGCCTTTCTCCTTGTCGTTGAGCTTGTTCCACGAATCGAGGTTGACCAGGACCGGTACGTTGGACGACCCGAAGGTCGGGCGCACGCGATACTTGGCGACTTCGAAATGCTTCATCGACAGCATTCCGGCGGCCGGCCAGCACGCGCCGTCGACCACCCCCTTCTCCAGCGCGGTGTAGATCTGCGACCCCGGCAGCACGACCGGCGAGCCGCGAGCGCGCGGATCACGCCGTGATACGAGAGCGTGCCGCGGATCTTGCGTCCCTTCACGTCGCCATCGGGGCTCAGCGGCTCCTTGAGGAACATGTGGTAGCCGTCGAAGCTCGCCGCCGGCAGGGTGACCATCTTCAGGTTGTTGTGCTTCTGGTAATACTTGTCGATGAAATCCCAGATGCCCACCTCGCGCCGCTTGAGCGGGTCCACGTCGATCGTGTCGGCGACAAGCGCGATGCCTTTCGAGCCCGCGTGGTAGACGCCGTGGATGAACAGCATGTCGAACACGCCCGAAGCCACCGGCTGGAGCTGCTCGAACGGCGGAACGACCTCGGGCCCCTGCACGTTGATCTTGACGGTATCGCCGCCGATCGCCTTCACGTTGTCGAGATATTGCTGGAGCACGGCATAGGTCGGCCAGTTGTTCTTGTTCCAGCTCGTCAGCAGCTTGAGGTTGGCAGCCTCGACAACGCCGACCGTCGCAACGGCGAGCGCCGCCCCGGCAAGCAGCGAAGTCCACATCCTTTTCATATGGGGTCCTCCCTTTCGATCGCCGACCGGTAACGCGCTGCGCGCAGACGGTGCCGGCGGGTCATTTAATCCTAAATCCGGCGGTTGATCGGGGTCTGGATTCGCCGTGGCCCTTGTAGACTGCGGGTATGAGCGGATTTGGATGGGGCCGAGAGGGTCACCCTGCGGGTGAGGGTTCTGGCGCTGTGCGGGATCTCGCCTGCGAGGCTGTGAAGGTGGACACCTTCGGCGGCACGGTTCACGTCGAATGGGACCCGGATGCGGCGGTGACGCCGCTTGGCCATCTGGCGTTCTTCGCGGAATATCTGAAGGTGAGCGGTCGCTTCGAGGCGCTGGTGGCGGACTGCCCGCTCGTCTACACGAGCCCGAACGCGCCTTCGAAGCGGGACGTTCTGGGGACGGTGCTGCTTTCGGTTCTGGCGGGCCAGTCTCGCTATGCGCACATCACGGCGCTGCGCGGGGACGGGGTGAACCCGGCGCTGTTGGGGATGGGCAAGGTCGCGAGCGAGGATTCGGTCCGGCGCGGTCTGGAGCGGATCGGGGCGGATGAGGGCACAACGTGGCTTCAGGGCCATCTCGACGACACGGTCCGCCCGCTGCTGAGCGAGCCTTGGGTTCTGGACTGCGACACGACGATCAAGCCGCTCTACGGCGGCCAGGAGGGGGCGGTGGTGAGCTACAACCCGAAGAAGCCGGGCCGTCCCTTGCACGCCTGCCATGCGTTCCTGATGGCGGGCACGCGGCTGGTTCTGGATGTCGAGGTTGCGCCGGGCAATCATCACCGCTCGAACCGGGCGGCGCCGTCCTTGTGGGCTTTGCTGGACCGTCTCGGCCGGGACCGCTGGCCGCGCCTGGTGCGGGGGGACAAGGACTGGGGCAGCGAGGGCAATATGGCGTCGTGCGAGGCGGCGGGTCTGGACTATCTGTTCAAGCTGCGCCTGACCAGGGGCGCGCGCCGGCTTGCCGAGCGGCAGATGGCGCGGGACGGCTGGGAGGATGCGGGCCAGGGCTGGCAGGGGATCGGGGCCGATCTGCGCTTGCAGGGCTGGAGCCGGTTGCGCCGGGCCGTGGTTCTGCGCCGCCGGCTTCCGGCGACACTGGCGCTGACGCGCGGCGACACCGCCCAGGGCGAGCTGTTCTGGACCGAGGCGCAGCCCGGCACCGGGGTATGGGAGTTCGCGGTGCTGGCCACCTCGCTCGATCTGGAGGTGCGCTCTGTGGCCCAGCTCTACCGCGACCGGGCCGACGCGGAGAACGGCTTCGACGAGTTGAAGAACCAGTGGGGCTGGGGCGGCTTCACCACGCGCGACCTGACGCGCTGCCGCCACATGGCCCGGCTGATCGCGCTCATCTACGACTGGTGGAGCCTGTTCGTCCGCCTCGCCGACCCCGAGCGCCACCGCGAGGCGATCACCAGCCGACCGCTGCTGCTGCACGGCGTCGCCCGCCAGACCTGGCACGCCGGCCAGACCCGGCTGACGGTGACCTCCCACCACGGGCGGCGCGAGGCGGTGGCTGCTGCCCTGCGGCGGATCGCCGGCTTCTTCCGGGCCCTGACGCAAAATGCGGAGCAGTTGAGCGCCGAGGATCGCTGGCGCCGGATCCTCGCCGAAGCGCTCAAAAAATACCTCCACGGCCGCGAGCCGGGCCATCAACCCTGGCTGCCGCCCCCTCGGGCCGCGCCAGCGTGCTGAAATCGAACCCGAAATCGACCATTCCAACCGCGCCGAGAGGACGATCACGCCCTCCAACCGCCGGATTTAGGTTAATCAACCGGCCCATGCTGCCACAAGACCGGCCCGACATGACAAGCCCCTGTCCCGGTGCCACATTGCCGTCCGACACCGCAACAGGGAGACAGCGTCGCAATGAGCAGCCCCGCCACGCGCATCGGCAGCGCCACCTCGGACACCTCGCAATTCAGAATGCGCGGCAAGGACGTGCTCTCCGAGATCGTCGGCGAGATGAGCTTCACCGAGGCGTTCTACTTCATCGTCACGGGTCGCGAGCTGACGAAGGAGCAGGGCCGGATTTTCGATGCCTGCGTGATCGTCCTGATGGATCACGGCATCACGCCGCAGGCGCTGGTCTCCCGGCTGGTCCACGACGCGGTGCCGACCGATCTCCAGGTTCCGGTCGCCTCGGGCCTGCTGATGGTGGGCAACAAGTTCGCCGGGACCATGGCCGGTTGTGGACAGATTTTGCAGGAGTGCATGGCCCAGGACGGAGACGATCGCGCCTGGCTGGCCGACAAGGTCGCCTCGTACCGCGCCCAGCGGCGCTTCATTCCGGGTTTCGGGCACCCCTACTACAAGCCGGAGGACCCGCGCGCCGCCCGCCTGTTCGAGATCGCCGAGGCCAATGGCGCGAAGGGAGACTACATCGCGCTGGTCAAGATGCTCGGCGAGGAGGTCGACAGGGCGGCGGGCCGGCATCTGACGCTCAACGTCACCGGCGCTCTCGGCGCGGTGCTGAGCGAGATCGCGTTTCCCGTCGAGGTCATGCGCGCGTGCTCGGTGGTCGGGCGGGCGGCGGGACTCGTCGCGCATGTGCTTGAGGAGCAGTCCAGCCCGATCGTCCCGGACGTGGTGAATTTCGTGAACGAAATACCCTATGTCGAGGACTGACCGGCCCGGCCCCGACCCGCTCGACGACGGAAACCCGGTCCTCGACTTCCGCCGGCGCTTCGCACTCTGGAACAACCTCTCCTTCTGGCGGCAATGGGCGGTCGGCGCGAGCCTCGCCGCCGCCGCGCTTCTGGCTCTCACCCTCTTCGACACACCTTCCGCTCCCGGTTACGTCTCGGTGCTCCGTTCGGCGAACGACGACCCGGCCTGGCTGGTGTCGGTGAACACGGCCGAAGGCGCGCTCTCGGTCAGGGCGGTGGGAACGTCGAGGGCGGGCGAGAAAGCATACGAGCTCTGGGCGATTCCGGACGAAGGGGCGCCGCGATCGCTCGGCACGGTCCGGGCGTCCGGCGAGACCGCGTTCCAACTCGATGTCGAGCTCGCCCGCCGGATCGCCGGGGCCGGCGCTCTCGCCATCGGTCCGTCGGGCGTGTCGCCGGTGGCGGCGCCGGCCGGCAGGATCTACCGGGGGCAGTTGTTGCCGCTCGCGCGCTAGCCCGGCCGGGAGCCCTTTCTCTCCTTCCCCGGCGCAATGGCCGGAATCACCAGATCCAGGTCGTCACATGCGGATAGGGCTCCGACCTCGAAACGAATTTGAGACCCTTGACGCACCGCACGATCCACCAGACCAGGACAACCAGCAACACCGCCCATCCGATCACGAAAATCGTGGCGACCACGCCCACCACGGTCACACGCCCACCACGGTCAGAAGCAGGCCGATCCAGAACGTCCTGATTTGAAACCGGTAATGCTCGGCCACCCATTCGGGGGCGTCGTGTCGGTTCACATAGGCCATGATGACGCCGACGATCGCCAGCAATCCGATGACGATGCCGCCGAGATAGAGGAAGTAGACGATCTTTGCGGTTCCGCCGCCGTCGGCGGCGGCGTTTCCGGAAAGCTGAATATCGCCGTTCGGCATGGGCGGTCTCCTGTCGACGGCGCTCGCGCCGCGGCGCGGTCAGGGCGCCTCGGCGGTGTCGATGTGGATGTGGACCGGTTCGGGGCCGTCCTCGATTTCGCGGCCGAGCACGCGGACCGCTTTTTCGGCTTCGCCGATGGGATAGCTGTGGGTGCAGAGGCCGGCAAGGTCGCGCCAGCGGGCCTTCAGAATGTCGATCGCCTTCACGGTGTCGACCCAATCTGAGGAGAGCACGCCGAGCAGGGAGATCTCGCGAAAGACCAGCTTGTCGGTGTAGAGGTTGTTGAGCGCGTTGTCGGTCTTGAGACCCGCGACGACGACATTTCCGCCCTTGCGCACCATGTCGACGGCCTGCAGCAGCGGCTCGGTCGCGTGCGCTGACACGTCGACCACGACATCTGCGCCATGGCCTCCGGTCAGGGCGAGCACGCGCTCCACGGGGTCTTCCTGGTCGACGTCGATCGTCGCGTCGGCACCGAGCTCGCGGGCGAGTTCCAGCCGTCTCGCATCGGCGCCGGTGCCGGTGACGATCACCTGTTCGGCGCCCAATTCGCGCGCGACCACGACCGACAGCAGGCCGCGCTGCCCGGGACCCGTGATCACCACCGTATCGCCGGCGCGCGTCTGCGGCCGTTCGCCGGCCCAGCGGACCGCGTTGGACAGCGGGTTGAACAGGCTCAAGACGTCGGTCGGGATGTCGTCCGGCGCCCTGTGCAGCCGCGTCCGGGGATGCAGGTAGAGATGCGAGGCATAGCCGCCCCAGAGATGCGGCGGGACGTCGAACCCCATGCGCAGCCCGTAGCCCATGTTGTTGTCGCACAGCACCGTGCGGTTGTCTCTGCAATACCGGCATTCGCCGCAACCGATCGAGGTCTCGACGATCACCCGGTCGCCTTCCCTGACGCCCCAGCGCTCGAGGGCCTCGGCGCCCGCCCGGTCGACCCAGCCGAAGATCTCGTGCCCGGGGATGATCGGGAACAGCCCACGCCCGGACGCGCCCAGTCGTCCGTCGTATTGCTCGTAATCGGTGCCGCAGAGCCCGGCCGCCTCCATTCGCAGAAGGCCGTCGTCCGCGCCGATATCGGGTATCGCAACCTCGCGGTAGTCGAACTGCCGCGGCGTGGTCAGCACCGCGGCGAACGCGTTATTCGCCACCGGTTCCCTCCCCGCTTGATTATTTTCCGCCGTAAATCGATCATAGCGAACGCATGACCGGCCCGCGAGGCGGGCGCCTTCCAATCCGGGAATTTCTCATGACCGCATGCATCGTGGGCTGGTCCCACACGAAGTTCGGCAAGCACGAAGACCGGGACATCGAGTCCCTGATCGCGGAGGTCGCGGTGGGCGCGCTCGAGGACGCGGGCGTCGCGCCGGTGGACATCGACGAGATCTATATCGGTCACTGCAACGGCGGCTTCGTGCGCCAGGAATTCCCCTCCTCGCTGGTGCTCCAGGCCGACGACGATCTCCGCTTCAAGCCGGCGACCCGCGTGGAGAACGCCTGCGCCACCGGATCGGCCGCCATCCACCAGGGGCTGAACGCCATCGCCGCCCGGAAGGCGCGCCGGGTGCTGGTGGTGGGCGTCGAGAAGATGACCGAGCTTGTCGGGGCCGCGATCGGCGAAGTGCTGGTCAAGGCGAGCTACGTCAAGGAGGAAGGCGGCGAGAACGGAAGCTTCGCGGCGATCTTCGGACGCATCGCCGAGAGCTATTTCCAGAAATACGGCGACAAGACCGACCAGCTCGCCAAGATCGCCGCCAAGAACCACGCCAACGGCGCCGTCAACCCGCTCGCCCATTTCCAGAAGGATCTGGGCTTCGAGTTCTGCCGCGCCGAATCGGACAAGAACCCCATCGTCGCGGGTCCGCTGAAGCGGACCGACTGCTCACCGGTCACGGACGGCGCGGCGGCCGTGGTGCTGACGGATCTCGACACCGCGCTCGCCCACGACAAGGCGGTCGTGTTCCGCGCCGCGCGCCACGTGAACGAGTTCCTGCCGATGAGCCGGCGCGACCCGACGCGGTTCGAGGGCGCCGAGCTGGTCTGGCAGCAGGCCTTCGACGACAGCGGGCTCGCGCTCGACGATCTCGACCTGCTGGAGGTGCATGACTGCTTTACCATCGCCGAGCTGATCATCTACGAGGCGCTCGGCCTGACCGCGCGCGGCGAAGGCGCGACCGCCGTCGAGGAAGGCTGGACCGGGAAGACCGGCAAGCTGCCGATCAACCCGTCGGGCGGGCTCAAGTCCAAGGGCCATCCGATCGGCGCCACCGGCGTCTCCATGCACGTCATGGCCGCGATGCAGGTTCGCGGCGACGCGGGCGCGATCCAGGTGCCGGACGCCAAGCTGGCCGGCGTGTTCAACATGGGCGGGAGCGCGGTGGCCAACTACGCCAGCATCCTGGAGCCGCTTCGCTGACCCCGCGCTGACCCGGCAACCAGCGGAAACTATCGATGGGCGAGTTCGGCGTCGGGCAGTCCGTGCCGCGTCTCGAGGATCCGGCGCTGCTGACGGGCCGCGGGCTGTTCGCGGACGATGCCGGGCCGGGTTTCGAGGGGGCGCTGCGCGGCTACGTCCTGCGCTCGCCGCACGCCAATGCGCGGTTCGCGGAGATCGACGTTTCCGAAGCCGCCGCCACGCCGGGCGTCGCCGCGGTGCTGACCGCGCGGGACTATATCGCCGACGGGCTTGGACCGATCCCCCACATCGGACCGCCGGTCGAACGGCGGGGCGGCGGGGCGCCCGCGAGTCCGCCCTACTTTCCGCTCGCGGACGGTCACGCGCGCCATGTCGGCGATGGGGTCGCGTTCATCGTGACCGATACTCTCGAAAGCGCGAAGGACGCCGCGGAACGGATCGCGGTCGATTACGAGCCCCTTCGCTCGGTTACCGGAACGGCGGAGTTGCTGGAGAACGGTGCCCCGGTCGTCTTCGAAGGCTGCCCGGACAACGAATGCTTCGTCCACGAGATCGGCGACCGCGCCGCGACCGATGCGGCCTTTGCGGGCGCGCAGAACGTAGTCCGCCGGCGTTTCCTGCTATCCCGGGTGCTGGCCAACGCCATGGAGCCGCGCGGCTGCGTGGCCGACTACGATCCCCGGGCGCGGCGCCTGTTCCTGCGCGCTCCGGTCCAGCACCCTTTCGTGGTACGCGGCCTCCTCGCGAACCGGGTTTTCGGCGTCGACGAGCAGAGCATCCACGTCGAAGTGGACGACGTCGGCGGTAGCTTCGGCATCAAGGCCAACGTCTATCCGGAATACCTGCTGTCGCTGTGGGCGGCGCGCCGGCTCGGCCGGCCGGTGCGCTGGGTGAGCGAGCGCTCGGAAGGGCATCTGAGCGACTATCACGGGCGCGACAACGTCACCGACGCCGAGCTGGCGCTCGACGCGGACAACCGATTCGTCGGCCTTCGCGTACGCACCGTGGTCAATCTGGGCGCCTATCTCTCGCCGCTCGGCGCGGGACCCGCGGTGAACAATCTCGGTTCGCTCGCCGGCGTCTACCGGACGCCCGCCGCCCATGTCGAGGTGCGTGGCGCGCTCAGCAACAGCCAGCCGACCGCGCCCTATCGCGGCGCCGGCCGGCCGGAAGCGGCGTTCGTCATCGAGCGGTTGATCGACGCGGCGGCGGAAGATCTCGGCGTGGACCGCGTGGCGTTGCGCCGCCGCAACATAATCGGCCGCGAAGAGCTCCCCTTCGCCACCCCGCTCGGCTTCGTCTACGACTCGGGCGATTTCGAGACCAACATGGATCGCGCGTTGTCCCTTGCCGAAGCGGACGGCTTCGAGCAACGACGGAAAGACGCGGCAGGCAACGGAAAGCTTCTCGGTCTCGGCGTCGCCAACGCCATCGAGCGTGCCGCGCCGCCCGGGCTCGAATTCGCGGAGATCCGGTTCGCGCAGTCGGGCCGCGCGACCGTGCTGTGCGGTGCGACGACCCAGGGCCAGGGCCACGCGACGACCTTCGCGCAACTCCTGAGCGACCGGCTCGGGCTGGACCCGGAAGAAATCCGGTTCGTACAGGGCGACACCGACCGCCTCGCCTTCGGCTTCGGCGCGGGCGGCTCGCGGATATCGGCCATGGGCTGCGCGGCACTGCTGATCGCGGCCGACAAGGTCGTCGACAAGGGAAAGCGCATCGCCGCCCACGTGCTGGAAGCGGCCGTGGACGACATCGAATTCGCCGACGGCCGGTTCGCCATCGCCGGGACCGATCGCACGATCGCCCTGAGCGACGTGGCGAAGGCCGCGTTCCAGCCGGCGCGCCTGCCCGGAGACATCGAGCCGGGGCTGATCGAGACCGGGACCTACCGGTCGCACGTTGCGAGCTATCCCAACGGCTGCCATGTCTGCGAGGTCGAGATCGACCGGGAGACCGGCGAAACCCGCATCCTCCGCTATGTCGTGGTCGACGATTTCGGCACGGTGATCAACCCGCTCCTGGTCAAGGGACAGGTCCATGGCGGCGTCGCCCAGGGCGCGGGTCAGGCGCTGATGGAACGCATGGTCTTCGACCGGGACAACGGCCAGATGCTCGCCGGCTCGCTGATGGACTACACGATGCCGCGGAGCGACGATCTGTGCTTCTTCGAGGTCGAGAGCAACCCGGTGCCGACCGTGGCCAACCCGCTCGGCGTCAAGGGCGCCGGGGAAGCCGGAACGGTGGGCGCGCTGCCGGCGGTTGTCAGTGCGGTGAGCGACGCGCTGCGCCCGCTGGGCGTGGGCGAAATCGAGATGCCGGCGACACCGGAGCGGATTTGGCGGGCGATGAGGAGGGCCCCGGGATAGCCGTCCCTCGATACGTCGCTCACGCGCCTACTCGGGATGAGGGTCCAAGAATTTCCTCACCCTGAGTAGCGGCGAAGCCGCGTATCGAAGGGCGCTCGGCGAACGCCGGTCAGTAGAGCCGCGTCTCGTAGCTCTCCCGGATCCTTTCCTCGATCTCTTCCAGCGGAATGTCGTGCTCCCGCTGGTCCCGGGTGATCTGGGCGAGCGTCGGAAATTCCCTGCGTTCGATCCTGGTGTCCGGATCCCACAGCCGGGCGCGCTTGAGCGCCTTGGCGCAGTGAAAGAACACCTCGTCGACCTCGACCAGGATTCCGAGCTGGGGAACCTTGCCGCGGACCGCCATGTCCTCGAGCGCGGCCGGATCGTCGACGATGCGAGCGCGCCCGGAGGCGCGGAGCGTTTCCTCGACGCCGGGGAGCAGGAAGATCAGCGCCACCGAATGCCCCGGGTTCTCGACGATGTTGGACATCGTGTCGGCCCGCCGGTTGCCCGGCCGCTCGGGGATCAGGATCGTGCGGTCGTCGATCACCTTGACGAAGCCCGCCGGATCGCCCCTCGGGCTGATGTCCGCGCGGCCGTCCGCGCCGACCGTGGAAATGAACAGGATCGGCGACAGCGAGAGAAAATGCCGCGCGTGCTTGTCGAGAACCGGCATTTCCTTCTCGGCGATCGACGCGGTCGGCTCGCCGACGGCTTCGCGCAGCGCGTCGTAGGCTTCGATCGAACTCAGTCCGGCGCTGTCGCTCATGATTTCCCTCCCGGGTTTCCCGGACTGTCGCCCTTGCGGCTCGCGGATGCAAGCGCTTGACGGTGCGCGGCGCGATGTGGGACGGAAACGCCATGAACCTCGCCCAGCTTCTCGCCAAGCCGGCCGCCGCCTGGTCGGACCGCCCGGCCGTTGCGGTCGGCGCCGGAACCGTCCTTACCTATCGAGAGCTCGCCGACAGGGTCTCGCGGATCGCCGCGGGCTTGCGCGACATTCACGGACTCGCGCCCGGCGACCGGGTGGCTCTGGCGATGACCAACGCACCCGAATACGTGGAAGCGCTGTTCGCGGCGTGGCATGGCGGGTTCGCGGCGGTGCCGGTCAACGCCAAGCTGCACCCGCGGGAGCTCGCCTACATCCTGGGCGACTCGGGAGGCGCGGGTCTGCATCGCGACCGAAGACCTCGCGGAGGGAATCGTGGGCGTCGCCGACGATCTTCCCGGGCTCCGCGCCGTCCCGGTGGTCGGCGGGCCCGACTATGCAAGGCTCCGCGCCGCGGAAACTCGTTCGATGGCGGAGGCGGCGCCCGACGACCTCGCCTGGCTGTTCTACACCAGCGGCACGACGGGACGCCCGAAGGGGGCGATGCTCAGCCACCGCAACCTGCTGACCATGACGCTCAGCTACTACGCTGATGTCGACCGGGTGGGCGCGGACAGCACCATCGTCCACGCCGCGCCGATGTCGCACGGCTCCGGCATGTACCTGCTGCCGCACATCGCCAAGGGCGGGTGCCAGGTAGTCCCCGAAAGCAGAGGCTTCAACGGCGACGAGTTCCTCGCTCTTCTCCCCTTCCACCGCAACGTCACGGCGTTCTTCGCGCCCACCATGGTGACCCGGCTGGTCAACGCGCCTTCGCTCGGCGACTGCGATCTCACCAACCTGCGGACCATCGTCTATGGCGGCGGGCCGATGTATGCGGAGGATTGCGTCCGCGCGCTCGATGCGCTCGGCCCCAGGCTGGTGCAGATCTACGGCCAGGGCGAATCCCCGATGACCATCACCGGGCTGTCGCGCGAGGCCCATCTCGACCGCGACCATCCCCGCTACATGGAACGTCTGGCGTCGGTAGGGATAGCCCGCACCGATGTCGAGGTGCGGGTCTGCGACGGCGATGACGCCGACGTCTCGCCCGGCGAGGTCGGCGAGGTGCTGGTGCGGGGCGACGTGGTGATGACCGGCTACTGGCGCGACCCGGAAGCCACGGCGGAGACGTTGCGCGGCGGCTGGCTGCATACTGGCGACATGGGCGCCTTCGACGAGGACGGATACCTGACCCTGAAGGACCGGTCGAAGGACCTTATCATCTCGGGCGGGTCCAACATCTATCCGCGCGAGGTCGAGGAGGCGTTGCTCCGGCACCCCGGCGTGCTCGAAGTCTCGGTGATCGGCCGGCCGCATCACGACATGGGCGAGGAGGTCGTGGCCTACGTGGTCCCCCGGTCCGGGGCGACGGTCGACGCAGCGGCGCTCGACACGCTCTGCATCGAGAGCATCGCTCGTTTCAAGCGGCCGCGCGCCTACCGCTTCATCGACGCCTTGCCCAAGAACAATTACGGCAAGGTGCTCAAGACCGAGCTTCGCGAGGCGGAGGCTTCGGAATAGAGCTCACGATCCCGCCCGGGCTCCGGCGGCGATACCGGCCTCTCCGGCATACTCGCCAGCGGCCACCTTGGCCCCGCCTTCCGGGCGCGCCCGACCCACGGAAATGCGGCCGTCCCCCGCCGCGATGACGAGACGCCCCTCCTCCACCGCGACGATTTCGCCCGGATCGCCTCCGGCGCCGTCAACAAGCCTGGACTCGAAGAACTGGACGGTCGTCCCGCCGATCGTGGTCCAGGCGCCCGGCGCCGGATCGGCGCCGCGTATCAGGTTGTGGACCTCCTGCGCCGGTCTGGACCAGTCGATCTCGACATCCGCCTTGCGGCACCAGCTCTCGTAGGTCGACTGGCTGTCGTCCTGGACGATCTTCGGCGCCTTGCCCTCGCGCACCAGATCGACGCTCTCGATCATCGCCTCGACCCCGAGCGGGAACAGCTTGTCGAAATAGACCGTCCCCAGCGTGTCGTTCTCCAGGACGTCCACCTCCTTCTGCATCAGGATCGGCCCGGTATCGAGGCCGTTGTCCGGCCAGAAGATGGAGAGCCCGGTCCTCGTCGCGCCCTGGATGATCGGCCAGTTGATCGAGCTCGGCCCGCGGTGCCTAGGCAGCAGCGACGGGTGGTACTGGATCGTCCCCTTCGTCGGGATGTAGAGGAAGTCCTCGGGCACGAAGAGGGTGACGAAGGCCATCACCCCGAGATCGGGCTCCATGGCCCGGAACTCGTCCCACACCGCCGGCTCCTTGTAGGACGGCGGCTGCAATAGCGGGATGCCGTGCTCCAGCGCGGCCTCCTTGAGGGGGTCGGGCCGGCGTCCCTCCCGGTCGGGCGCGCAGTAGACCGCGATGACTTCTTCGCCGCGTTCGAGCAGCGCCCTCGAGCACCGCTTTTCCGAATGCCTGCTGTCCGATCAGGGCTATGCGCATGCCGGCCATCCTTCTTCCGTCCCGCGGCGGCAGACCTTAGACCAGCGTAACGGCCGGTCCAAGACTGCCGGGGCTCGCCACGAGCGGCGTTCTGACATACTGTGCGGCCTCCGCCGGCCACCAAGGAAATCACGGGAATGTCGCTCAAGGAGCGGGCGCTCGCCTATCACCGCGCCGATCCGCCGGGGAAGCTGGAGGTGGTCGCGACCAAACCGGTTTCGACGCCGGACGATCTCAGCCTCGCCTATTCGCCGGGCGTGGCGGACGCGTGCCTCGCCATCGTCGACGACCCTTCGGCAGCGGCGGAGGTCACCGGCAGGGCAAACCGCGTCGGCGTCATCAGCAACGGCACCGCGGTCCTCGGTCTCGGCAATATCGGCCCGCTCGCATCCAAGCCCGTGATGGAAGGCAAGGCCGTCCTGTTCAAGCGTTTCGCCGGAATCGACGTGTTCGACATCGAGATCGCGGAGACCGATGTGGACGCGTTCGTGGACACCGTCGCGCGGCTCGAACCCACCTTCGGCGGCATCAATCTGGAGGACATCAAGGCGCCCGAATGCTTCGAGATCGAGGCGAAGCTGATCGAGCGCATGAACATCCCGGTCTTCCACGACGACCAGCACGGCACCGCGGTTGTCACGGCGGCCGCCCTGATCAACTGGCTCGAACTGACCGGGCGCCGGCTGGCGGATATCCGGCTCGTCTGCTCCGGCGCGGGCGCCGCCGCCATCGCCGGCCTCGACCTGCTGACCGGGATGGGGCTCCGGAAGGATTCCATCGTCGTCGCCGACAGCCGCGGGGTCATCTACGAGGGCCGCAACGAAACGATGGAGCCCAACAAGGCCCGCTACGCGGCAAGGACCGATCTTCGAACCGTCGGCGAGGCGATGGCCGGCGCAGATGCCTTTCTGGGGGTTTCGGCCGCGGGACTGATCGATGCCGACATGGTGCGGTCGATGGCCCGCGACCCGCTGGTCCTGGCGCTGGCGAACCCCGACCCCGAGATCTGCCCGACCGAGGCGCAAGACGCACGCGCCGACGTAACGATCGCGACCGGGCGTTCGGACTATCCCAACCAGGTCAACAACGTGCTCTGCTTCCCGTTCCTGTTCCGCGGCGCGCTGGATGTCGGCGCGAGGACGGTCAACCTCGCCATGAAAACGGCTTGCGTGCGCGCCCTCGCCGCTCTCGCCCGCAGCGAACCGCCGCGGATCGTCCGTGAGACATATCCGGGCGAAACGCTCGCGTTCGGGCGCAGCTACCTTGTGCCCAAGCCCTTCGATCCGCGACTCGCGGTCGAGGTGCCCATCGCGGTCGCGGAAGCGGCAATGGAAAGCGGCGTCGCGGCCCGCCCGATCGCCGACATGAAAGCCTACAGGCGATGCCTGGAGGCGTTCGTCGAAGCGCGCGCCTGAACCGGCGCGATCGCCTATGATCCCGCCGCCCGGCTCAACAGGGGTAAGTCCATGAAGCTCGACGTTTTCAATCACGTCTTTCCCGAGATCTTCATCGAGACGCTGGAGGACACCATGCCCAAGCGCGCGGTGGCCCGGTGGCGGTCCATCGACACGCTCTGGAACATGGACGCGCGGTTGCGCCTGCTCGACGAGTTCGGCGATTACCAGCAGGTCATTTCGATGTCGCAGCCGCCGATCGACGTGCTGGGCGGTCCGGAACAAACGCCGACGCTGGCCCGGATCGCGAACGACGGCATGGCGGAAATCTGCCGCGCGCACCCGGACCGGTTCCCCAGCTTCCTCCTGAGCCTTCCGATGAACAATCCGGACGAAGCCGTGAAGGAGGTCGACCGCGCTGTCTCCGAGCTCGGCGCTTGCGGCGCGCAGATCCATTCCAACGTCAACGGGCGCGCGCTCGATGATCCAGCGTTCTTCCCGGTGTTCGAGCGGCTGGAACGCCTCGGCAAGCCGGTTTTCCTGCACCCCGCGCGGCCGATGTCGCATGCCGACTATGAGGCGGAGGACCAATCGAAATACGAGATTTTCTGGGGCCTGGGCTGGGCCTACGAGACGTCCGCGGCGATGGCGCGCATCGTTTTCTCGGGCATGTTCGACAAGCTGCCCAACTTGAAGATGCTGGCCCACCACTGGGGCGCCTACATCCCCCACGCCGAGGGCCGACTCCCGCACTGGGAGGGCCGGTCGTCGCAATCGGACGAGACCGATTACGGCCCGCTGAAGGACAGCCTGAAACGCCCGGTGACCGACTATTTCAAGATGTTCTACGCCGACACGGCGATGTTCGGGGCGCAGGCCGCGAGCCAGTGCGGCCTCGAGTTCTTCGGCGCCGCCCACTCGCTGTTCGCGACCGACTGCCCGTTCGACCGGGAAGGCGGGCGTATCCTGATGCGCGACACGATCGCGGTGATGGAGAGCCTGCGCTGCACCGATGCGGAGCGAAAGGCCATGTACCTCGACAACGGCCGCGCGTTCCTCGGGCTGGAATAACCGCCGGTGAGCCCGTCCCGCGACGTCATCGTCCTCGGCGCCGGGATCGTCGGGCTCTGCTCGGCGCTCTCTCTCCAGCGCGACGGTCACCGGATCACGGTGATCGACCGGCTGCCGCCGGGCGAGGGAACCTCATACGGCAACGCGGGGCTCATCCAGGTCGACGGGGTGCTCCCGATCGCCATGCCGGGCATTCTGCGGCAGGTTCCGAGAATGCTGACCGACCCGGAGGGGCCGCTGGTCATCCGCTGGCGCTACCTCTTCAGCCTCGCCCCGTGGCTGCTCCGATTCGTCGCCGCGGCGCGGCCGGGCAGGGTCGAGACCATTTCGCACGCGCTCGCCGCCCTCCTCGAACACGCCTATGCGTCATACCGTCCATTGCTGGCGGCTTCCGGCGCCGAGGATTTGTTCGTGCCCACCGGCGAGCTCTTCGTCTACCGCGAGCGCGCCGCCTTCGAGGCATCGAAGCCGGGCCACGAACACCGCCGCTGCCTCGGCATCGCCATGGAAGAGGTCGGCCCGTCGGAGATGCGCCAACTCGAACCGGCGCTCTCTCCCGAAATCGAGTTCGGCGTGTTCTCGCCCGGCTGCCTGCGCGTCGCCAACCCGTTGACTCTCTCGCAGCGCCTGGCCGAGGCCATCGTGCGCGGCGGCGGTTCCGTTCTCCTGGAGACCGTGACCGACATCGAGCGGGGCCGAGACGGGCCGAGCGCGGTGGTCACCGACAAGGGCCGTCACGAGGTGGACCGGCTGGTGGTCGCGATGGGCGCGTTCTCGAAGCGATGGGCGGCGAGGCTCGGGGCACGGGTGCCGCTCGACACCGAACGCGGCTACCACCTGATGCTGCCCCGGCCCGGGGTCGAGCTTCGCACGCCGCTGCTGGAGGGCGGCCACCGCTTCGGCATCACGCCCATGAACCATGGCGTCCGGCTCGCCGGCACTGCGGAGCTCGCCAGCCTCGACGCCCCGCCGAATCACCGGCGCTCGCGCATGCTGGGCCGGATGGCGCAGAAGATCGTCCCCGATCTCAGGCTCGACGACGCGGAGGAATGGATGGGGTTCCGGCCCTCGATGCCCGACAGCCTGCCGGTGATCGGTCCGGTGCCGGGGTCCGCGCGCGCGTTCCTCGCGTTCGGCCACGGCCATCTCGGCCTCACGCTCGCCGCGATCACCGGGCAACTGGTCGCCGATCTCGTCGCGGGCCGCGACAGCGAGATCGACCGAACCCCCTATCGCGCCGACCGCTTCTAGCCCGTTCGGCCTTCAGGCGAAGCTGCCGCCGCCGTTGACGTTCATCACCTCCCCGGTGATGAAGCTCGCGCGGTCGGAGATCAGGAAACGGGCGGCGTCCGCTATCTCCTCGGGCCGGCCCATGCGGCCGAGCACCGAACGGCTCCGCGCCTGGGCGACGTCTTCCTCGGTGTAATCCGCCGTCATCGCGGTTTCGGTCGCGCCGGGCGCGATCGCGTTGACCCTGATCCCGTCCGCGCCCAGCGACCGGGCGAGGGATCGCGTCAGCGCGACGATCGCGGCCTTCGAGCTCGCATAGGCCGGCCCGCCGCGCCCCGTGCCGCCCACCCCGCCGACATGAACGATCCCCGATGCCGTGAGCACGATCGAACCGCCGCCCCGGGAAATCATCGGTTTCGCGGCCGCCTGCGACATCAGGAAGGACCCGGTGACGTTGACGGCCAGCACGCGGTTGAACTCGTCGGCGTCCAACTCGCGCCACGGCGCAGTGGAATGGATCGCGGCGAAGTGGATCATCGCGTCGAGCCGTCCGAACCGCTCCACGGCGGTATCGACCGCGCGCTCGCAATCCTCCGCGTGCGAGACGTCCGCGGCGAAGGGAACCAGCGCATTGCCCGCTCCCGGATGAGCGGCTTCGATCGCATCGGCGCTCAGATCGAGCGCGAGAACCCGATGCCTCTCGGCCGCGAGATCGCGGGCGCAGGCCTGCCCGATGCCGCTCGCGGCACCGGTTACGATCACGCTCTTCTCGTCGTTCATCGCCAGACTCGAACGCTATTGAACCAGGGTCGCGGCTCTCGCGGCGGCTGCGTCCGCGGCATGGGTCTCGCCGAGCGCCGCAAGCACGCGGGCGTAACGCCGCAACGCGATCGGGCTGGTCGCCTTGTCCTCGCATCGTTCGGCCAGGAGAGACGATGCGAGCCGGTCCCGGCCGGCGTTTTCCGCCGCGTGGATCAGCGCCCGGCGGAACAGGTCGCGCTGCGCATGGCTGCCGCCGATCGCGGCGATACCCCGGCGTCTGGGGTAAAGAAGATCGACGGCCGTTTCCCAGTCTTCCGATCGGGATGCCGCGGCGGCACAGCTGAGCGCCAGCCCGTATTCGGCCATGATTTCCGCCTGGGTCCCTTCGGCGGCCTCAGCGAAGGCCTCCGCCCCGGCGATCAGCGCGTCGAGAGCGTCCTTCCGCCCGGCGGCCGCGAACGCCATCGCGTAATGCACGTCGGTGAAGACGAGTTGCAGATCGTCGGCCCGTTCCGCGGCGGCATCCGCCACGCGTTCCCAGCGGTCGCCGACATCGACGCCTTCTTCCTCAAGCCGCCAGAGGATCGAGACCGCGTTGCAGATATCCAGATACTCGAACGCGTCCGGGGGCAGCACCTCGCGGTCGTACAGATCGAGCACCGCATCGAACCGCCCGAGCTCGAAATGGAACAGCGCGCGGTGCCACCAGAGATGGTTGGCGAAGGCGTTGCATCCGCCGAAATCCGCGGCCTTCCCGTCGATCCACGCGATGCCGTCGCGCTGACGCCCGGTCATCTCCATCACGTGGGCCACCGCATGCGTCGCCCAGATGTCGGCCCCGTCGATCTCGACCGCGCGCCGGCCGCGCCGTTCCGCCTCGTCGTACGCGCCGCACTCCTCCAGCGCGAAGGCCGACATGCCCAGCACCTTGCCGTAGTCCGGCACCGATTCGTCCCAGTGCGGCGCGACGCGCGCCTGAATCTCGCACATGCCCCGGCAATCGCCGAGATAGAAATTCCAGTACTCGGAAAGCTTGAGGGCGAGCACGTCGCGCGGCCACTCTGTCAGGATCGCGTCCCAAACATCGAGCGCACGCTTCTGGTCTCCGGATGACCACGAATCCAGAGCGTCGATATGCAGTTGCTCCCGGCGGTTGCAGCCGCCCCCCCGGACGGCCTCCCGCGCGGCTTCGAGAGAGGACAGCGCGCGGCCGACCAGTTTCCGGCTCGCGAACAGCAGCATGAAATAGCCGCGCAGCACGTTCGCCATGACGAAGGACGGGTCGGCTTCGAGCGTCGCCTTCAGATGATCGCCGGTGTCCATTCGGAGGCCGAGATATGCGCCGACCGTGCGGTCGAATCCCGCCACCGCCTCGTCGTTCGCGGCGGTGATTTCGAGTCCGCGGCAATCCGTTCTTGTCGTCACCGATCCCCTCTCCTCTTTCCGGGCAGGCTAGCACGGCGGCCGATGGACAGAAATGCGGCGAAGCGCCGCCGCTTTCACTATGCTTGCCGCGAGGAACGAAAGGACGAGGCCATGGACGGCGCCCTGAGCCCCGCGCAAATCGAACTTCAGTCCCGCGCCCGGGCGCTCGCCCGGGACCATGTCGCCGGCCGGGCGGCCGAGATCGACGAGACGCGGGAATATCCCTGGGACACGGTGGAGCTGCTCAGGGACGCCGGGTTCATGGGAATGACGGTGCCGGAATCCCTCGGCGGCCGGGGACTCGGCTTTCTCGACGCCTCGCTGGTCATCGAGGAGTTCGCGAAGGTCTGCGCCGTGACCGGACGCATCGCGGTCGAGTCAAACATGGGCGCGATCTCCGCGGTGCTCGCCTACGGCACCGAGGCGCAGAAACGTCAGTGGGCCGACGGCGTGCTCGGCGGCGACAAGCCGGCGATCTGCATCACGGAGCCGGAAGCCGGCAGCGCCGCGTCGGAAATGACCACGCGGGCCGACCGAAAAGGGAACGGGTTCGTCGTAAACGGCCGCAAGCACTGGATAACGGGCGGCGGGGTTTCGCGGCTCCACCTCGTTTTCGCCCGCGTCTACGACGAGCGCGGAGAGGAGGAAGGAATCGCCGGCTTCATCGCCACGCGGGACGAAACCCCGGGCCTCGTCATCGGCGAACGCGAACGGACGATGGGGCTTCGCGGCATTCCCGAGACCGAGATCCTTTTCGAGGACATGCCGGTGCCGGCGTCCGACATGGTCGTCCCGCCGCGCGGGCTGCGGAAGGGCTTCGCCGACCTGATGAATGCCTATAACAGCCAGCGCGTCGGCGCCGCGACCGTGGGGCTCGGCGTCGCCGCAGGCGCCTTCGATCACGCGCTCGAATACGCCAAGACGCGCGAGCAGTTCGGCCGGCCGATCTGCGAGTTCCAGGGGCTGCAATGGATGCTGGCCGACATGTCGATCGAGATCGAGGCGGCGCGGGCGATGATCCACCGCGCCGCACGCTCGGCGGGCGACGGGTTTCCCGACATGCTGATGGCCGCCCAGGCCAAGGTGCTGTCGAGCGAGATGGCCATCCGCGTGACCAACGACGCGCTCCAGGTCTTCGGCGCCGCGGGCTATTCCCAGTCCCGCCCGCTGGAACGGATGGTCCGCGACGCGCGGATGTTCGCGATCGGCGGCGGGACGGCGCAGATCCTGAGAACGGTGGTCGCGAGCCGGCTGCTCGACAGGAGGCTGCCCCAGACCCGCGACGGGTACGCGAAGGAGGCGTCCCCGGAAACCGCCAAGACCTCCCTCCGCCGCGAGAGAGAGGCCGCCGCGCTCCGCCAGAACCTGAGGCGGCGGAAAGCCCAGAGCAGGGCCCGAACCGATCCGGCCGGCGAGGCGCCCGAAGCCCGATAGCCGCAAATTCTGGAACCGTACCGCACGGGTGGCTATAGATCGGCGCCGATGACCGGACCGCTCCCCGTATTCGACGGCTGACCGATGGACGCGATTCGCCTGCGCGGCGGCAACAGCTTCTCCGGCACCGTCCCCATCGCCGGCGCAAAGAACGCGGCGCTGCCCCTGATGGCGGCCAGCCTGCTGACCGACGAGCCGCTTCGCCTTGAGAACCTGCCGCGCGTCGTCGACATCGGGTCGATGAAGATACTCCTGCGCACCCACGGGGTCGCGATCGCGAACGGAGAAGCCGCGGGAGAGGCGTCGTTCGACGCATCGGGCGTTCGCGACACCACGGCGCCCTACGATCTGGTCCGGCGCATGCGGGCGTCGGTTCTGGTTCTGGGACCGCTCGTCGCCCGGTTCGGACGCGCGCGGGTCTCGCTTCCCGGCGGCTGCGCCATCGGAACGCGCCCGATCAACCTTCACCTCGAGGCGCTGCGGCGGCTCGGCGCCGAAATCGACCTGGTGGACGGCTATGTCGAAGCCCGCGCGCCCCGGGGCCTCGCGGGCGCGGACTTCACGTTTCCGTCCGTTTCCGTCGGCGCGACGGAAAACGCGCTGATGGCGGCCTGCCTCGCGCGCGGCGAATCGGTGCTGAGAAACGCCGCGCGCGAACCCGAGATCGTCGATCTCGGCTATTGCCTGATCGCAATGGGCGCGAAGATCGAGGGGCTGGGAACCGATGCGCTGCACGTCGAGGGGACCGGCCGGCTGAAGGGGGCGCGGCACCGGGTCATCGCCGACCGGATCGAGGCCGGCACCTACGCGATCGCGGCATCCATGGCGGGCGGCGACGTCACGCTGGACGGCGCGAATCCGGAGACGCTGCGCGCGCTGCTCGAAACGCTGACCGGCGCCGGCGTCGTCATCGAGGAGTCGGAAAACCGGCTCCGCGTCGTCTCGCCGGGCGGCAATACCGCCGGCATCGACCTCGTCACCCAGCCCTATCCCGGGTTCCCGACCGATCTCCAGGCGCAGATAATGTCGCTCACGACCGTTGCCTCGGGCGCGTCGAGGATCACCGAGACCATCTTCGAGAACCGCTTCATGCACGTTCCCGAACTCCTCAGGATGGGCGCGGATATCAGGGTCCGGGGCGCCACCGCGCTGGTCCAGGGCGTGAGCCGCCTAAAAGGCGCCGAGGTCATGGCGACCGACCTGCGCGCCTCGGTGTCGCTGATCCTTGCCGGGCTCGTCGCCGAGGGAGAGACCGTCGTCAACCGGATCTACCATCTCGACCGCGGTTACGAATCGATCGAGGCCAAGCTCGCCGCCTGCGGCGCGGATATCGAGCGGATCGCGGCCCCCGGATGACCCGCAAGATCGCGCTCATCGCCCGCGACGCGGAAGATTTGGAGGTGATTTCGACGATCCTCCAGGACGCCGTCGTGCCCACCAACGAGATGACCTTCGTCGCCGAAGAAAACCGTTTCGTCCTCATCGCGAGCCGGTTTTCCCGGGAAAGCGGGGAGGAAACGCCGAAGGGCGTGTTCGAGCGGGTCAGCTGCGCGGTCCGGTTCGACCGTGTCAGCGCGGTCAAGAGGCGAAATCTCGATCCGGCCCGGTTGACCGGAATGCTGTCCCTGCTCGCCATCCGGCGCGAAGCGGGGTATATTGACCTGGTTTTTTCGGGAGGCGGCACGATCCGGCTGATCGCGGACGAGATCGCCTGCCGGATCGACGACCTTGACCTGCGGTGGCCGACGCGGTTGAAGCCGGACCACCCGGAAAGCTGAGGCAAACCCGACGTGGACTCGAACAAGGCACTGGTGCTGGCGCTGCCGCGCGGCCGCATCCTGAGCGAGGTAATGCCGTTGCTCTCGCGTGTCGGGATCGTCCCGGGCGGGGGATTCGACGAGAAGGACGAGCGCGCGCTCCAGTTCCCGACCAACGTGGAGAACTTCTCGATCATCCGGGTGCGCAGCTTCGACGTCGCGACCTTCGTCGCCTTCGGGGCGGCCCATTTCGGCATCGCGGGAAACGATGTCCTTATGGAGTTCGATTACCCCGAGATTTACGCGCCGCTCGATCTCGGCGTCGGCAAATGCCGGATGGCGGTGGCCGCGACCGCAGAGCTTCTCGAGACGGAGAAACCGGAACGCTGGAGCCATGTCCGGGTGGCGACCAAGTACCCTTCGATCACCAAACGCCATTTCGCTGCGCGCGACGTCCAGGCGGAATGCATCAAGCTCAACGGCGCGCTGGAGCTCGCGCCACGGCTCGGGCTGTGCCGCCGGGTGGTCGACCTCGTGTCGACGGGCGCGACGCTCAGGGCGAACGGGCTCGTCGAAGTCGAGACCATCGCCCACATCACGTCGCGCCTCGCGGTCAACCGCGCCGCCCTGAAGACCCGGTCGGAAGAAATCAATCGCTGGATCGGCCGGTTCAGGGACGCCCTCGATGCCGGCTAGGCTCGACAGCGCGGAGGCCGATTTCGCGGCCGCTTTCGACAGGCTTCTGGCGCGGCCCCGCGCGGCGCAAGCCGACGTGGCGGAAGAAACGGCGGGAATCGTCGCCGATATTCGCGAGAACGGGGATCGCGCGCTGCTTCGTTACACCGCCAGGCTGGACGGATTCGAGGCGGAGAGCGTCGATGCGCTCAGGGTGTCGGCACAGGAAATCGAGGCGGCACGGACGGATTGCCCGCCGGCTCTGATGAACGCCCTCGAAGCGGCGGAGGAACGCATCTCGGCCTACCACGCCCGCCAGATGCCGGAGCCGCTGTCCTACATCGATCCGGCGGGCGTGCGTCTCGGGGCGCGGTGGACGCCGCTCGACGCGGTGGGCGTCTACGTCCCGGGCGGTACGGCGGCTTATCCGAGCTCGGTGCTGATGAACGCCGTTCCCGCCCGCATCGCCGGCGTGGAACGGATCGCGATGGCGGTGCCCGCGCCGGGCGGCGACGTGGCGCCCTTGGTGCTCGCGGCCGCGGCGATCGCCGGGGTCGGGGAGATCTGGCGAATCGGCGGGGCGCAGGCGGTCGCGGCGCTCGCCTGGGGGACCGAGACGATCCGCCCGGTCGACAAGATCGCCGGCCCGGGAAACGCCTGGGTGGCCGAAGCGAAGCGTCAGGTGTTCGGAAAGGTGGGGATCGACCTGATCGCGGGTCCGTCGGAAATCCTGGTCGTCGCCGACGCCCGAAACGATCCTGCCTGGATCGCGGCCGATCTGTTGTCGCAGGCCGAGCACGATACGGTCGCGCAGGCGATCCTGATCGCCGACGACGCGCGCTTTGCCGACGCGGTGGTCGAAGCGGCCGAGGCTCATCTTACAACGCTGCCGCGCGCCGAAATCGCCCGTGCGAGCTGGGACGATCGGGGAGCCGTCATCGTCGTGGATTCGCTGGACGAGGCGCCGGCGCTGATCGACCGTATCGCCCCGGAGCACCTTGAACTCGCTGTCGAGGACCCGGACGGTCTCGCGGAACGCGTTCGTCATGCCGGCGCGATCTTCCTCGGGCGCCACACCCCGGAAGCCATCGGCGATTACGTGGCCGGGCCGAACCACGTGCTTCCGACCGCGGGCAGCGCGCGGTTCGCCTCGGGACTGGGGGTGCTCGACTTCATGAAGCGCACCTCCATCGTCGGCTGCGACGAGGCGGCCTTTTCGGCGATCGCCCCGGCCGCCGTGAGTCTCGCCCGCGCCGAGGGGCTGGACGCCCATGCGCTGTCCCTGACGATCCGGACGAACGCGCCAGGCGAAGACTGAGCCATGACTCCGGATCGCGCACGCCGGCTCGAGAACATCGTGCTCGACGACGGCCCGGTGATCCGCCGCAGCCGGGAAGTCGAACGCGAACGGGAAGTCGCAGTCTTCGACCTTCTGGAAGAGAACGACTTCTCGCTCGTCGGCGGACCGCCGGGCCCCTACTCGGTCACCATCGGAATCAAGGAGAACCGGCTCGTCTTCGACGTCCGCGATTCGCAGGGCGCGCCCCTCGAAAGGATCCGTCTCTCCCTGACCCCGTTCCGCGGGATCGTCCGGGATTACTTCACGCTGTGCGAGGCGTATTACGAGGCGATCAAGACCGCGAGCCTCGCGCGGATCGAGGCGATCGACATGGGCCGCCGCAGCATGCACGACGAGGGCGCGCAGCTCCTTCGCGAGCGGCTTGCGGACGCCATCGAAATCGACGCCGATACCGCGCGCCGTCTGTTCACCCTCGTCTGCGTGCTGCACGTCAGGGGCTGACCGATGCGTCCGCGACCCGCCTACGGATCATGATCGGCAGCGTGCTGTTCGCCTGCAGCGAAAACGCGCTGCGTTCGCCGATGGCGGAGGCGATCGCCAAGCGACATTTCGGAAACCGGATCTACATCGACTCCGTCGGCGTGCGGGAAGGGAAAATCGATCCCTTCGCGGTCGAGGTGCTGGCGGAGGTGGGGATCGACGTGTCGCGGCACGAGCCGAAGAAAATGGACGACCTGCTGGACACCTCCTTCGACCTCATCGTCTCGCTCTCGCCGGAGGCGCATCACCGTTCGATCGAGCTGACCAGGACGTCGGCCGCCGAGGTCGAATACTGGAACACTCTCGATCCCTCCCTGGTCGAGGGCAACCGCCACATGCGGCTCGACGCGTACCGCGCGCTGAGGGATTTCCTGACCGAACGCATCCGGACGAGACTGGCCGACGAGGCCGGTCCGCCTTCGTGAGCCCGCCCCGGGGAAGCGGCCATTTTGCTTGACCGGCGGATCGAGAGCCCGCATGACGGCCGGCGATGGACGGAAAAGACCCGCCGCTGATCCTCGCCTCCGCCTCGCCCCGGCGGCTCGCCCTGCTGCGCCAGGCGGGATACGAACCCGACCTCGTGGAAGCCGCCGACATCGACGAGGCAGCGCTGGCGAAGGAACTGCCGCGCGCGCTGGCCGGGCGGCTCGCATCGGAAAAGGCGCGCGCTATCGCGGAACGCCGTCCCGCGGCGTGGGTCCTCGCGGCGGACACGGTCGTCGCCTGCGGCCGCCGCGTCCTTCCCAAGCCCGCGACGGAGGAAGCCGCGCGCGACTGCCTCGCGCTTCTTTCCGGGCGGCGCCACAGGGTGTTCGGCAGCATCCATGTCGTCGACCCCGCGGGAAACGGACGGGCGCGGGACGTGGTGACCGCGGTCGCCTTCAAGCGGCTCAGCCGGGGCGAGATCGAAGACTATGTCTCGGGCGGCGAGTGGCGGGACAAGGCGGGAGGCTATGCGATCCAGGGACGGGCGGGCGCCTTCGTCAGATTCCTGGGCGGTTCCTATTTCAACGTGGTCGGCCTACCCTTGTACGAGACGGTAAGCCTGCTGGAGGGCATGGGTTATCGTCGCCCGGGAGATCGGAGCGTTGAGTGAGTCGCTGCTGATCGAAGTGATGCCCGGCGAAATCCGCGCCGCGGCGGTGAGGGACGGGCGCGTCGTCGAATTGTTCGTCGAGCGGCGCGGCTACGAAAGCCTCGCCGGGAACGTCTATCTCGGCCGGGTCGAGCGTGTCCTCGACGGCATGGACGCCGCCTTCGTCGATATCGGGATCGGCAAGTCCGGCTTTCTCGGCCTCGACGGCGCGCGCACCGGCGATCCCGGTCCACGCGACGCGAAAGACCGGATCGGCGACTACATCGTGGAGGGCGAAGTGGTCCGGGTGCAGGTCGCCAAGGACGCGGTCGACCGCAAGGGGGCGCAGCTCACCCGGAGAATCGCGGTCGCGGGCCGGCATCTCGTCTACACGCCGACCCAGCAACGGATCGCGGTGTCCCGCCAGATCGCGGACGCCGACGAACGCGCCCGCCTGGAGGCGCTGGTGGGAGACGCGGCAGAGGCGGGCGATGGCTTTATCGTCCGTACCGCCTCGGAGGGCGCCGAAGGCGGCGAGGTCGCCGACGATGCCGCCTATCTGCGCTGGCTGTGGTCCGAGATAGACGCAAGAACAGCGGCCGCCTCCCCGCCCGCTCTGGTGCACGACGAGCCCCCGCCCCTGCTGCGGCTGTTTCGCGACCGGGTGGGCGCGGCGACCGACGAGATCGTCATCGATTCGCCGGGCGGGTTCGCGGCGGCGCGCGACTATTGCAGTCGTTTCATGCCGAAGCTGAAAGACCGGCTGCGGCTTCACTCGGGACCCGAGCACGTGTTTGCCGCCGCCGGGGTCGAGGAAGAGATCGAACGCGCGCTCGGACCGCGCGTCGGCCTGCCCTCGGGAGGAGAGCTGGTGATCGAGGCGACGGAGGCGCTGACCGCCGTCGACGTCAACTCGGGACGTTTCACCGGAGGCGGGCGGCTCGAAGACACCGCGTTCCGGACCAACCTGGAGGCAGCGGAAGAAGCGGCGCGTCAGCTGCGCCTGAGGAATATCGGCGGGCTGATCCTGATCGACTTCATCCACATGAACGAGGAGGCGAACTGGGACCGCGTGTTGGCGGGGCTCGGCGCCGCGCTCGCCGGAGACAGGAGCAACGTGCGCCTGATCGGTCGCACCGCGGCGGGGCTGGTGGAGATAACGCGCAGGCGCCAGCGCGAGTCCCTTCAGCGGATGCTCACCGAACCCTGCGCGCCTTGCAGCGGTGACGGACGGGTGAGCACGCCGCATTCCGCCGCCCTTGCGATCATGCGCGCGCTGAAGCGGGAAGCGCGCGAGTCGAAACCGGGGCCGATCGTCGTTACCGCGGCGAGCGACGTGGTCGACATGCTGGAGGGCGAGGCGGCACCGGCGATGTCGGAGCTCGCGACGATCCTCGGGCGGCGAATCGCCTTGCAGCGCGCACCGTCCTACGGGCGGGAGACTTTCGATATCGTGGCCGGCCATGAGTGACGGGACGAACCCCTGCCCCATCTGCGGCGAGCCGGGCGAGGCCGAACACCGGCCGTTCTGCTCTTCCCGCTGCCGGGAAATCGACCTCGGCCGCTGGTTTTCCGGCGCCTATTCGGTGCCCGCGGTGGAGCCGCCGGACGACCTCGATGAGGACGATTTCGAAGCCTGACCGCCGTCTGGACAGGCGCCTTCCTTCTCCTCTATAAGCTGGCCTCCTCAAGTGCCCAGGTAGCTCAGTTGGTAGAGCACATGACTGAAAATCATGGTGTCGGTAGTTCGATTCTACCCTTGGGCACCACTCCCCTTCTCTAGTGATTCTCAAGGGGCTTATCCAGACAACCTGACCGGCGGTCGGCTGGCGCGGATCGACGAGAGGGACCCCGCCCGTCATGGTCGACGCCCTATCGGCCCCAATGTCGTCATGCCCGGACTTGTTCCGGGCATGACGGAAGAAACGTCTCGGGCCGTGAAATTTTCGGTCGGAACTGACATCGATGGGATAGGGGGTCGATCGATCCACCTTTCCCCTTCGATCCGGGTCAATGTTCTTGCCGTTCGGGCGTGAGAGGATTTACCGTTCCTGGGTCGGTTGGGGAGAGGAGGCAGGCGATGCAGGCGAAGGACATCATGACGACCCGGGTGGTGACGGTGGGCCCGGACGTGTCGGTCACCGAGATCGCGCGGACGCTGACCGATCACCACATCAGCGCGGTTCCGGTGGTCGAGGAGGACGGCGCGCTGCTCGGCATCGTGAGCGAGGGGGATTTGCTGCGCCGCCCCGAGGTCGGCACCGAGAAGCAGGCCGGCTCGTGGTGGCTCAATTTGTGGCGCGATCCTTCCGACCTCGCCGACGACTTCACCAAGGCGCACGGCAGGACCGCGCGCGACGTGATGACCGCGCCGGTGATCTCGGTGGGGCCCGACGCGCCGCTGTCGGAGATCGCCGAGACGCTGGAGCGCAACCACATCAAGCGGGTTCCGATCGTCGACGGCGGCAGGGTGGTGGGGTTGATCAGCCGGGCCAACATCATCCGCGAGATCGCCTCGGCGGGTTCGGTCTCGATCGCGACGCACGCGGACGACGAGGCGATCCGGAAGGCGGTCGACCGGGCGCTGTCGGCGCAGCCCTGGGCGAGCTACGGCACCACCAGCGTGACGGTGAAGGAGGGCCGTGTGGAGTTCTGGGGGGTGGTGGGCTCGGAGTCCGAGCGCGCCGCGACCCGGGTGCTCGCCGCGGAGATCGACGGCGTCAAGGACGTGGCAGACCACAGAGCCCTCAGGTCAAGGGTCAAGACGGATGTGGCTTGAGTGCGTCGAGAAGAACCGGCGCCAATTTGACGGGGAGCTCCCCGCATGCACGACCTGACGGGCGTTTCCAGGGGCGACCGGTACCGGGCTCTCGGGTTGAGCACGTTCTCGTTCACCGTGTGCTTCGCGGTCTGGACGATCTTTTCGATCATCGGCGTGAAGATCAAACAGGATCTGGGGCTGTCGGAGACCGAGTTCGGGATCCTGGTCGCCACGCCGGTTTTGACCGGATCGGTCAGCCGCATCTTCCTCGGCGTCTGGACCGAACAGTATGGCGGCCGCCTGGTGTTCACGATCCAGATGCTGGCGACCGCGGTGGCGTGCTGGCTGCTGTCCGAGGTCCGGAGCTACGAGGTGTTCCTGATCGCCGCGCTCGGCGTCGGGCTGGCCGGCGGCTCGTTCATCGTCGGCGTCGCCTACACCTCCCAATGGTTCGACAAGGACCGCCAGGGTACGGCGCTCGGGATCTTCGGCGTCGGCAATGTCGGCGCGGCGGTCACCAATTTCGGCGCGCCATTCCTGGTGGTGGCGTTCGGCTGGGAGCAGGCCGCGCAGATCTATGCGGTCGCGCTGGCGCTCACCGCCGTCGCCTTCTACCTGCTGGCCCGGCCGGACCCGGGGGAGGTGGCGCGCAAGCGCGAGGGCCGCAAGCCGGTCTCCGCGAGGGAACAGCTTGCGCCGCTCAGGAACATCCAGGTCTGGCGCTTCGCCACCTACTACTTCTTCGTGTTCGGCGGCTTCGTCGCCCTCGCCTCCTACCTGCCGCGATTCTATGTCGGTGCCTACGGCCTGGAGCTTGCCACCGCCGGCATGCTGGCGGCGGCTTATTCCATGCCCGGTTCGGTGTTGCGCGCCCTCGGCGGCTGGATGTCGGACAAGTGGGGCGCGCGCGCGGTGATGTACGCGACCTTCATCGTGTCGCTGATCTGCCTGTTCATAATGAGCTACCCGCGCACCGAGTACATCGTTCAGGGCATCGACGCGCCGATCCGGTTCACCTTCGGCGTCGATCTGACGTCCTTCGTCATACTCAGCGTGCTGCTCGGATTCGTGATGTCGTTGGGCAAGGCCGCGGTCTACAAGCATATCCCGGTCTACTACCCGCACCATGTCGGTTCGGTCGGCGGGCTCGTCGGCATGATCGGCGGTCTGGGCGGTTTCGTCCTCCCGATCATGTTCGGCATCCTCAACGACTGGTTCGGCGTCTGGACCAGCTCCTTCATGCTGCTGTTCGCGATCGTGGCGGTGAGCACGGTGTGGATGCATGTGGCGATCCGTCTGATGGAACGCCGCCGTCATCCGGGGCTCGCCGACGAACGCTATCTCAGCGACGTGCCGGAAACGCCGCAGGCGCCGCCGGCGTCGGCGCGCTAGACCCGGGAGCGGAGAGAGATGGCCAGAAACCTGGCGACCTGGGATCCCGAGGACGACGCCTTCTGGGCGGCGGAGGGGAAGCGTATCGCCACCCGCAATCTGTGGATCTCGATCCCCTGCCTGCTGTGCGGCTTCGCGGTGTGGCTGTACTGGGGGATCATCACGGTTCAGATGATCAATCTGAAGTTCCCGTTCTCCCAGGCGGAGCTGTTCACGCTGGCGGCGATCGCCGGGTTGAGCGGGGCGACCCTGCGCATTCCCTCCTCCTTCTTCATCCGCATGGCCGGCGGGCGCAACACGATCTTCCTGACGACGACGCTCCTGATCATTCCGGCGGCGGGCACCGGGTGGCTGCTGCAGGACCCGACGACGCCGCTCTGGCAGTTCCAGGTCATGGCGCTGCTGTCGGGCTTCGGCGGCGGCAATTTCGCCTCGTCGATGTCGAACATCTCCTTCTTCTACCCGAAGAAGGTTCAGGGGCTTTCGCTCGGCATGAACGCCGGACTCGGCAATTTCGGCGTCACCACGATGCAGATCCTGGTGCCGCTGGTCATGACGGTCGGCATTTTCGGCGGCTCGGCGCTGGTTCTCGCCAACTCTTCGGGCACGCTGGTCGGCAAGATCCCGGCGGGGACCGAGACCTATATCCACAACGCCGGCTATGTCTGGGTCGCCATACTGGTGCCGCTGGCGATCGCCGCCTGGTTCGGCATGAACAACATCACCGCGTCGCATGTCTCGCCGGGGCTGACGTCGACCGCCGAGGCGTTCGGCAAGATCCTCGGCATGCTGGGAATCGGGCTGGTCACCGCGGCGATCGGGTTGTGGCTGCTTCTTCCGGAGAATGCCGGCGGTTCCGGGCTGGAGCTCAGCAAGTGGCTGGTGCTCCCGCTGGTCATCGCCGCGACCGTGTTCGCCCTGCGGGCGATTCCCGGCACGATCCGCCAGAGCCTCGACCAGCAATACGCGATCTTCAGGAACAAGCACACCTGGGCGATGACGGTCATCTACACGATGACCTTCGGCTCCTTCATCGGCTACGCCGCGGCCTTCGGACTGGCGATCAAGGTGGTGTTCGGCTTCCAGCATATCGAGGTCGACGGGGTGATGACCCACACGACCGTGAACCCGAACGGGCCGAGCGCCCTGATGTATGCCTGGACCGGACCCTTCATCGGCGCGTTGATCCGCCCCATCGGCGGCATGATCTCCGACCGCTTCGGCGGCGCGCTGGTCACGCAGATCATCTCCATCGTCATGGTCGTCTGCGCGCTCGGCGTCGCGTATTTCCTGTCGCTCGCCTACGCCTCGCCCACGCCGGAAGACTATTTCGTGCCGTTCCTCATCCTGTTCCTGGTCCTGTTCGCGGCGACCGGTATCGGCAACGGCTCGACCTTCCGCACCATCGCCATCGTGTTCGACAGGGAGCAGGCCGGCCCCGTTCTGGGCTGGACCTCGGCGGTCGCCGCCTACGGCGCCTTCATCATCCCGAAGGTGTTCGGCGAGCAGATAAAGGCTACAACGCCGGAATACGCGCTATACGGATTTGCGGCGTTTTATGCGATCTGCATCGTCATCAACTGGTGGTTTTATCTGCGCAAGAATGCCTATGTGAAGAACCCGTGAGGAGACCGGATCGATGAGCCACTTCCTCGATCGGCTGACCTTCTTCCGCAAGACCATCGATACCTTCGCCGACGGGCACGGCATCGTCACCAACGAGGACCGCGACTGGGAGGAGTCCTACCGGGCGCGCTGGCAGCACGACAAGATCGTGCGCTCGACCCACGGGGTGAACTGCACCGGCTCGTGCAGCTGGAAGATCTATGTCAAGGGCGGGATCATCACCTGGGAGACGCAGCAGACCGATTACCCCCGCACCAGGCCGGACCTCCCCAACCACGAGCCGCGCGGCTGTTCGCGGGGCGCCAGCTATTCCTGGTACATCTACAGCGCCAACCGGCTGAAATACCCGCTGGTGCGCAGCCGGCTGGTGCGGCACTGGCGCGAGGCGCGCAAGACCATGCCGCCGGTCGCCGCCTGGGCCTCGATCGTCGAGGACGCCGACAAGCGCCGCGACTACCAGCGCGTGCGCGGGCTCGGCGGCTTCGTCCGCTCCGATTGGGACGAGGTCAACGAGATCGTCGCGGCGGCCAACGTCTACACCATAAAGACCCACGGGCCGGACCGCGTGATCGGGTTTTCGCCGATCCCCGCAATGTCGATGGTCTCCTACGCCGCGGGATCGCGCTACCTGTCGCTGATCGGCGGCGCGTGCATGAGCTTCTACGACTGGTATTGCGACCTGCCGCCGTCGAGCCCGCAGACCTGGGGCGAGCAGACCGACGTGCCGGAGAGCGCGGACTGGTACAACTCCACATTCCTGATGATGTGGGGCTCTAACGTACCGCAGACGCGCACGCCCGACGCCCATTTCATGACGGAGGTCCGCTACAAGGGCGCGACTACGGTGACGGTGACGCCGGACTACAGCGAGGCGTCGAAATTCGCCGACATCTGGCTCAATCCCAAGCAGGGCACAGACGCCGCGCTCGCACTGGCGATGGGCCATGTGATCCTCAGGGAATGGCACCTCACAGGCAAGAGTGCGTATTTCGAGGACTATTGCCGGCGCTACACCGACATGCCGTTCCTGGTGACGCTGCGGAAGACCGGCGACGGCTATGTGCCGGACCGCATGCTGCGCGCCTCCGACCTGCCCGGCGCGCTCGGGCAATCCAACAATCCCGAGTGGAAGACCGTCGCGGTCGACGAGACCCGGAGCGATGCGCTGGTCTGCCCGGTCGGCTCGATCGGCTTCCGCTGGGGCGAAACCGGCAAGTGGAATATCGAGGAAAAGGACGGCGCCGACGGGGCTGAGACGAAACTGCGCCTGAGCCTGATCGATATCCGGGACGATATCGCTCCGGTCGGCTTCCCCTATTTCGGCAACGCGAAGCACGATCATTTCGCCGGCACCGACCATGACGACGTGCTGTGGCGCAACGTGCCGGTGAAAACCGTCGAGACGCTGGACGGCCCGGTGCCGGTCGCCTCGGTCTACGATCTGTTCGTCGCGAACTACGGGCTGGACCGCGGCGTGGGTGGCGCCAACGTAGCAGCGTCCTACGACGACGACGTGCCCTACACTCCGGCGTGGCAGGAGCGCATTACCGGGGTCGCCCGGGAGAAGGTGATCTCCGTGGCGCGCCAGTTCGCGGAGAACGCGCACAAGACCGAGGGCCGCTCGATGGTCATCGTCGGCGCCGCGCTCAACCACTGGTACCACATGGACATGATCTACCGCGGCATCATCAACATGCTGGTGATGTGCGGCTGCGTCGGCAAACCCGGCGGAGGCTGGTCGCATTATGTCGGACAGGAGAAGCTGCGGCCGCAGACCGGCTGGCTGCCGCTCGCCTTCGCCCTCGACTGGAACCGCCCGCCGCGGCAGATGAACAGCACCTCCTTCTGGTACAACCACACCGACCAGTGGCGCTACGAAAAGCTGGCGGTCGACGAAATCGTCTCGCCGCTGGCGCCCGAAGGCGAATGGGAGGATTTGAGCCTTATCGACTTCAACGTCCGATCGGAGCGGATGGGCTGGCTGCCCTCCGCCCCGCAGCTGGAGGCCAACCCGCTGGAGGTCACCCGGGCCGCCGGCGACGGCGATCCGGTGGCAGCAGCGGTCGACGGGCTCAAGGCCGGGACGTTGCGCCTGTCCTGCGAGGATCCGGACAATCCGGCGAACTGGCCGCGCAACCTGTTCGTCTGGCGCTCCAACCTTCTCGGGTCGAGCGGCAAGGGGCATGAATATTTCCTGAAGCATCTGCTGGGCACCCAGCACGGCGTGCAGGGCAAGGAACTCGGCGAATCGGGCGGCCGGAAACCGGTCGAGGTCGCCTGGCGCGACGCCGCGCCGGAAGGCAAGCTCGACCTGCTGGTCACGCTCGACTTCCGCATGTCGACAACCTGCCTCTACTCCGACATCGTCCTGCCGACAGCGACCTGGTACGAGAAGAACGATCTCAACACGTCGGACATGCATCCGTTCATCCACCCGCTGTCCGCTGCGGTCGATCCGGTGTGGGAGACGCGCAGCGACTGGGAGATCTTCAAGGGTATCGCGAAGAAATTCTCCGAGGTCGCCGAAGGGGAACTGGGCACGGAGCGCGACCTCGTGCTGGTGCCGACCCTGCACGACACGCCGATGGAACTGGCGCAGGCGACCGGCGTCACGGACTGGAAGAAGGGCGAGTGCGATCCCGTTCCGGGCAAGACCATGCCGAACATGGTCGTGGTCGAGCGCGACTATCCCAGTACCTACAAGAAATTCACCGCGCTCGGTCCGCTGATGGCGAAGGCCGGCAACGGCGGCAAGGGCATCAGCTGGAACACCGAGGACGAAGTCGCTTTCCTGAAGCAGCTGAACGGCGAGGTGCGCGAGGACGGCGTTTCGAAGGGTCTGCCGAAGATCGATACCGATATCGACGCGACCGAGGTCGTGCTGGCGCTGGCCCCGGAGACCAACGGCCATGTCGCGGTCAAGGCGTGGGCGGCGCTGGGCAAGGCCACCGGCCGCGAGCACGAGCATCTGGCGGCAGCGCGCGAGGAGGACAAGCTGCGCTTCCGCGATCTGCAGGCACAGCCGCGCAAGATCATCTCCTCGCCGACCTGGTCCGGCGTCGAGGCCGAAAACGTCACCTACACCGCCGGCTACACCAACGTCCACGAACTGATCCCGTGGCGCACGCTGAGCGGGCGGCAGCAGCTCTATCAGGACCATCTGTGGATGCGCGCTTTCGGCGAACAGCTGTGCGTGTACAAGCCGCCGGTCGATACGAAAACGATCCGGCCGATCATCGACGACAAGGACAACGGCAGTCCGCAGGTCGTGCTGAATTTCATCACGCCGCACCAGAAATGGGGCATTCACAGCACCTACACCGACAATCTGCTGATGCTGACCCTGTCGCGCGGCGGGCCGATCGTGTGGATCAGCGAGGTCGACGCCCGCAAGGCCGGCATCGAGGACAATGACTGGATCGAGGCCTACAACGCCAACGGCGCGCTGGTCGCGCGTGCGGTGGTCAGCCAGCGCGTGCCGGAGGGCATGACGCTGATGTATCACGCCCAGGAGAAGATCGTGAACGTGCCGGGCAGCGAGGTGACGGGGTCGCGCGGCGGCATCCACAACTCGGTCACCCGCGCGACGGTCAAGCCGACCCACATGGTCGGCGGCTACGCGCAGCAGTCATACGGGTTCAACTACTACGGCACCGTCGGCTCGAACCGCGACGAGTTCGTGATCGTGCGCAAGATGCGGACGGTGGACTGGATGGAAGGCCCCTACCGGGGCGCCCCGATGGAGGCGGCACAATGAAGATCCGCGCGCAGATCGGCAAGGTCCTGAACCTCGACAAGTGCATCGGCTGTCATACCTGCTCGGTGACCTGCAAGAACGTCTGGACCAGCCGCGAGGGCATGGAATACGCCTGGTTCAACAACGTCGAGACCAAGCCCGGCGTCGGCTATCCCAGGGAATGGGAGAACCAGGAGGTCTGGAACGGCGGCTGGGTGCGCAAGCGGAACGGCCGCATCGCGCCGAAGATGGGCGGCAAGCTGCGCATCCTGGCGAAGATTTTCGCCAACCCCGACATGCCGCAGATCGACGACTATTACGAGCCCTTCACCTTCGACTACGAGCATCTGCACAACGCGCCGGAGTCGCAGACTCCGCCCACGGCGCGCCCGCGCTCGCTGATCAGCGGCGAGCGGATGGAGAAGGTCGAGTGGGGCCCGAACTGGGAAGAGATCCTCGGCGGCGAGTTCTCCAAGCGCAGCAAGGACGTCAATTTCGAGGCCGTCGAAAAGGACATCTACGGCCAGTTCGAGAACACCTTCATGATGTACCTGCCGCGCCTGTGCGAGCACTGCCTGAACCCGAGCTGCGTCGCGGCCTGCCCGTCGGGGGCGATCTACAAGCGCGAGGAGGACGGCATCGTCCTGATCGACCAGGACAAGTGCCGCGGCTGGCGCATGTGCGTCTCGGGCTGTCCCTACAAGAAGATCTATTACAACTGGCGCTCCGGGAAGTCGGAGAAATGCATCTTCTGCTACCCGCGCATCGAGGCCGGCCAGCCGACCGTCTGCTCGGAGACCTGCGTCGGGCGCATCCGCTATCTCGGCGTGCTGCTCTACGATGCCGACCGGATCGAGCAGGCGGCCGCGGCGGAAGACCCGCAGGACCTCTACCAGGCGCAGCTCGACATCTTCCTCGACCCCTCCGACCCCGAGGTGATCCGCCAGGCCCTCGCCGACGGGGTGCCGCAGGCCTGGATCGACGCGGCGCAGCGTTCCCCGGTGTGGCGCATGGCGATGGACTGGAAGGTCGCCTTCCCGCTGCACCCGGAATACCGCACCCTGCCGATGGTGTGGTACGTGCCGCCGCTGTCTCCGATCCAGTCGGCGGCGGAGGCCGGCTCGCTGGGCCATGACGGGCTGATCCCGGACGTCTCGCAGCTCCGCATTCCGCTGAAATACCTCGCCAACATGCTCACCGCCGGCGACGAGGCGCCGGTCAGGCTGGCGTTGGAGCGGATGCTGGCGATGCGGGCCTATATGCGGGCGAGGCATGTCGACGGCCGCAGCGAAGTCGCGGTCCTGGAGCGGGTCGGGCTCACCGAGGCCGATATCGAGGACATGTACCGAACCATGGCGATCGCCAATTACGAGGACCGGTTCGTGATCCCGACCACGCACCGCGAATATGCCGAAGAAGCGTTCGATCTCCGCGGCGAGTGCGGCTTCAGCTTCGGCGACGGGTGCAGCGGCGGCACCGGAAAGCTCGACCTGTTCAGCCACGAGGTGCGGGTGGGGCCGAGCGCCGGCGGGCGCTCGAACGGGGCGAGCGCCGTGCGATGAAGACGTACCGGGCGCTGGCGGCGCTGCTGCAATATCCCACCGCCGAACTCGCCGGGGCGGCGGGCGAGATCGCCGCCGCGGCGAGGGAAGACGCGCATCTCTCCCGGGACAGCCTCCAGGCGATCGAACGCGTGGCGGCGCAGCTTACCGTCGGCGACCTGCTGACCGCGCAGGAGAGCTATGTCGGGCTGTTCGACCGCTCGCGCAGCCTGTCGCTCCATCTGTTCGAGCATATCCACGGCGAGTCCCGCGACCGCGGCCAGGCGATGGTCAATCTCGCGGCGCATTACGAGACCCGCGGCTACAGCATCGACGGCAACGAGCTGCCCGACTACCTGCCGCTGTTCCTCGAATTCCTGTCGCTGGTCGATCCCCGGGAGGCGGCCGACCTGCTGGCCGACGTGGTCCACATCCTCGCCGCGATCCGCATCCGGCTGGAGCGGCGGCGCAGCGACTATGCCGGCATCTTCGGGGCGCTGGAGGAACTGGCCGCCCGGCGGCCCGACGGCGCCGTCGTGGCCGGTCTGCTGGAACAGGACAAGTCGCCCGAGGCGGAGGCCGCCGAGCTCGACAAGGAGTGGGAGGAGGCGCCGGCCTTCGCCGGCGCCGGGGACGACAACTGTCCGGCCGCGCGCGACACCCTCAACCGGATGGCGGAACTCGCCGCCGGCCCGCGCCCGGACGGACGGGAGGGAGGATGACCATGGCCGACTGGTTGCACATCCTGGTCTTCGGCTACTACCCCTATTTCGCGGCGACGGTGTTCCTGGCCGGCAGCCTGATCCGTTTCGACCGCGAGCAATACACCTGGCGCAGCGGCTCGAGCCAGCTGCTGCGCCGCCGCCAGCTGGTGTGGGGCAGCGTGCTGTTCCACATCGGCATCCTGCTCCTGTTCTTCGGCCATTTCGTCGGCCTCCTGACGCCCAGCGAGATTTACCACGCCTTCGGCCTCTCCTCCGGCGCCAAGCAGGTGCTGGCGATCGTGGCTGGGGGGATCTTCGGCGCGGTCTGCCTCGTCGGCCTGACCATGCTCCTGCACCGCCGGCTGTTCGACCCGCGCATCCGCCGGACGTCGAGCCCGATGGACATCGCGATCCTCGCCATCCTGTGGGTGCAGCTGGTGCTCGGCCTCGCCACCCTGCCCCTCTCCTGGGCGCATCGCGAGCACGGCGAGGTCATGGTCACGCTCTCGCTCTGGGCGCAGAAGATCGTCACCTTCCAGGCCGACGCGGCGCTGCACGTGGCCGACGTGAGCTGGGTCTACAAGGCGCACATCTTCCTCGGCGTCACCATCTTCCTGATCTTCCCGTTCAGCCGCCTGGTCCATATCTGGAGCGCGCCGGTCGGCTATCTGGGACGCCGCGGCTATCAGGTCGTGCGCACCCGCGAAGGGCGCCGCGTCGCGTGAGGCGGACATGACCGGAATCCGCGTCAACGACCGCTGCATCGGGGAAGACGAGATCCTGCGCGAGATGCAGTACCACCCGGCCGGCGATGCCGCCGCCGCGCGCGACGCCGCCGCCCAATGGCTGGTGATCCGCGCCCTGCTGCTGGACCGGGCCCGCGCGCTCGGCATCGACGAGGAGGACGACGCGGACGCCGTCCAGACGGTGATCGAGCGCGAGGTGGACATCCCCGCGCCCACCGAGGCCGAATGCCGCCGCTACTACGACAACAACAAGGAGCGCTTCCGCAGCCCCGATCTGGTCGAGGCGGCGCACATCCTGTTGTCCGCGGCGCCCGACGACGAGCCTCGGCGCGCCGAGGCGCAGGCCCGCGAGCTGATCGGCACGCTCGCCCGCGCGCCGGAGCGTTTCGGCGAGCTGGCGCGGGCCCATTCGGCCTGCGACTCCAAGCACGAGGACGGCCGGCTGGGCCAGGTCTCGCGCGGCGACACGGTGCCCGAGATGGAGACCTTTCTGTTCAACCTGGAAGAAGGGCAGCTCTCGCCGGTCCCCGTGAAGACCCGCTACGGACTCCATGTCGTGCGCGTCGACAAGCAGCTTCCCGGACGGACCCTGCCCTACGAGGCGGTGGCCGGCAGGGTGGCGGACTATTTGAAGGACGCGTCCTGGCGCCGCGCATTCCGGCAATATGTCCAGATGCTGGCGGGGGAGGCCCGAATCTCCGGTTTCGACATCGCCGCCGCGGACTCGCCGCTGGTGCAGTAGCGCGGAGCGTTCGAAGGGGTCCGCTCCTAGATCGGCTCCAGCCGGGGCGGGGCGGCGCGGGTGCCGGAGCCGCGCGTCGGCATCATCGGGATGGCGAAGCCCTGCTGGTGGCCGGCGCGGACGATGACGGTGAATTTCCACAGCGCGCCGCCAGCGACGGCGAGGATGCCGCCGAGCCCGATCGCCCAGGCCGACAGCGGACCGGCGATCGCCAGCCCGAGCAGGCAGAGGAGCGCGGGCGCGGCGTGGCCGAAGATCGTCACGACCGGCGCCACCGCGTCGAGCTCGGCGCGGGCGAGCGGCCCGATCCCCTCCCCGGCCGCGGTCTTGCGGTAGCGGTGCCACAGGATGCCGGCGGCGAGCGACAGCACGACGATGGTCCAGGCGATTCCCCCGACTGCGCCGGTGCCCATGACTTTCATCAGGAAGGCGAGCAGGCCGGCCCCCTCCAGGAAGCCCGACGCCGCGATCAGCCAGGGAGTCAACGGCGCCCGCCATGCCGGAATCCCCTTCCCGGCGAACAGGATTCGCGCCTGGCAGTAGAGAAATGCCGCGCCGGCGAGCGCCACGGCGGCGTGGAGGACGGGATGCGGCCATAGCACGTCGAGGGCGAGCGCCGGGTAGAGCACCGCGACCGCATAGGTCTCGCGCGTCATCCAGGAGGTCTGAGGGCGCAGCAACACGTAGAGGAAACGCAGCTTGCGGCCGATCTCGAGGAACACGAAAAAGAGCCCGAGCGCCATCAGCGCGGCCGCGACGAGGTAGGCGTCCACCAGCGCATCCGCGCCCAGCATGCCGAACGCCGCCGCCAGCCCCGCGACCGCCATCGTCCCGCCCGCGAGCCCGCCCAGCGTGAAGTTCATCGCCGCGCGGGCGTCCCAGAAGGTCTGGCGTTCGCCCGCCAGCGGGTTCTCCGGGTTCGCCATCGCAGCGTCACCGGTATCCTCGGCTTCCGCCTCGCGCCCCGGTGTGGCGTTGGGCACGTCGTAGAGGTAGCGGATCTGCGGGTCGGTCCCGAGCTCTTCATGCATCTGGAAGCTCGCATTGTCGCGCGCGAGCCGCGAGACGTTGCTGTCGGGATCGGCGAAATCTCCGAAATGGAGCGCCTGGGCGATGCATGAGGCGGCGCAGGCCGGCGTGTATTCGAGATCGGCGCCGGGCACCTTTCCGAGCGCCGTCCCCTCGTCCACCCGTTCGACGCAGAACGTGCACTTGTTGGCGACGCCGGCCCGCTCTTCGTGCACGACATGCGTCTCCTGCGCCGTCGGCTCGCCGTAATACCAGCCCGTGTCGTGGGCGATGGTCCGCGCCTGGTAGGGGCAGGCGACCGCGCAATAGCCGCAGCCGATGCAGGTGTCGTAATCCATCGTCACCAGCCCGTCGGCGCGCTGGCGGGTCGCCCCGGTGGGGCAGACCGGGACGCAGGGCGGCTCGGCGCAGTGCTGGCAGCCGGTGACCAGGAACAGGCGCTCGACGTCCGGGTAGGTGCCGCGCTCGACATCGAGCACGCGGCGCCACTGCACCCCGGGCGGGGTGTCGTTGGCGTGCTTGCAGGCGATCGAGCAGGTCTGGCAGCCGACGCACCGGTTGAGGTCGACCACCATGCCGTAGCGTGGCTGGGCTTCGCTCATGTCTTCACCGTCAGCCGGTGTCGCGGCGGACCCGCACGCGGGCGAGATCGGCGCCGCTCCCCGTCGCGTCGGTCAGGCTGAGCGCGAGCGAGGTGACCGAATTCAGGCTCGCGAGCCCGAGATCCCTGGCGAACGGAGTCGCCCAGTGGTCGAACTGGCCGATCATCAGGACCGTGTCGGGGCGGATGCCCTCGCGCAGCACCGCGCGGCCCCGCGTGACGCCGGTCGGCGATTCGATGACCACCGGATCGCCGTCCGCGATGCCGAGCCCGCGCGCGGTCGCCCGGTTGACGATCACCCCCCGGTGGCCCGAGATGTTGTTGGCCACCTCGTTGATCAGCGGGATCCCGACATTGGCGCCCCAGGAATACTGCATCGAGCGAGCGGTGAGCGCCCAGAGCGGGAATGCGTCCGGGTCTTCGCCCACTTCCTTCGCGTAGTCGATCCAGATGTCGGGGAACGGCTTGTAGCCCGGCAGCGGCTCGTATTCGTCGAGCTGGCGGTCCCACCAGTTGACGCCGATTTCGTGCAGCCGCTCGGCGAGCTCCGCCCCGTGGCGCATCAGCCGTTCTTGGTAGGGCATCTCGAAACGGAGCCCCTGCTCCTTGAGCGTCGGGTAGAGATACCAGTCGAGCTGCGGGTACGGCCGCAGCATGAAGCCGTTCTCGCGGAACCAGCCGATGCCGTGCACCTCTTCCCCGTCCGAGAGGTCGTGGCTCGCGGCCTTCGCGACGGAGTCCCAGATTTCCTCGACCGCGTGCGGCTCGGTCACGTCGAGGCTGAAGTCGTAGCCCGCCTTGTCGTCGGCGAGCCTGGTCCCGGCGGCCCCCCGGTTGATCGCCGCGTTGTAGCCCTCGAGGATGCCGACGCGCCGGGCGAGCTCGGTGGCGATCCAGGTGATGTCCCTGCAATCGACCACCGGGTCGGCGACCGGCTGGCGCACCGCCCAGCCCTGGTGCTTCCAGAACTGCTCGGTGAACTTGGTGGAGCCGATCTGGATCAGCTGCAGGCTCTCCAGGTCGGTCGCCTCGGGCAGCAGGATGTCGGCCATGTGGTTGGTCTCGTCCCGCGTGTAGGCGAAGGAGACCGTGAACGGGAACTCGGCGATGCGCTCGGCGACCTCGGGCGCGTTCCACGACGAGATCGCCGGGTTGGTCCGGTAGTTGATCCACATCGCCGGCTTGGCCTGCTCGGGCCAGGCCTCCGGCAGCGTCTTCTGGAACAGCCAGGGCAGGTGCGCCGGGCCGAGCGCCGGCGACCAGGCCGAGTCGGCGGCGAGCGGGACCAGCGTCTTGTAGGCGTTGCGGATATGCGGCTTCGCCGTCCACTCCTCGCGGGTCGTCGGGTTGAACGGGTAGTCCATGATCCCGTCGCCCTTCGACCGGACGGTGAGGTGGCGGTTGTAGGCCGGCCGGTTGAGCTTGACCGCGGTCCCGAGCGTCCCGCCCGGCACTTCGAGCGCGCCCACCAGCGCCGCCAGCAGGGTGCGCGCCCAGCAGGTCTGGTAGCCGCCCCAGCCGTTGTTCACCCCCTTGCCCAGCATCACCGAGACCGGGCGGAAGGGCAGCGTCTTGCCCTCGATCTCGATGGTCTCGCCGACCATGGCGTGGGCCAGGTACTCGTCCGCCACGCGGCGGATGCGCTCGGCCGGCACGTCGCACTCGGCTTCCGCCCATTCCGGGGTGAAGCCGCGGACATGGTCGAGCAGGAGCTGGAAGGCGGGCCGCGCCTCGGCGTCCTCGTGCGTCCAGATCGCGCCGTCGGGACCCTTTTCGATTCCCGAAGCGCGGTGCGTGCCCTCCAGCGCGGGCTCGGCGATATCGGCGTCGAACGGCCTGGCCCGGCCGTCGGCGAGGTCGAGGATCAGCGGTTTTTCGGTCTCCGGTTCGCGCAGATAATATCCATTGGGACCAACGAGATAGGGCGAAGTCGTGTCATTCGAGATGAAGTCGACGTCGCAGACTTCGTGCCAGTCGCGCTCGATCAGGATGCGATGGATCAGGGCGAACAGGAAGGCCGCGTCGGTCTTCGGCCTGATCGGCAACCACTCCGCCGACAGCGCGCCGGTGATCGAGAGGTGCGGCTCGACCTGGACCCGCTTGAGGCCGCGCACCCGCGCGTCGGCCTGGCGCCAGACCCCGGCGACCCCGCCCGAGGCCTCGACATTGTTGCCGCAGTTGATGACGTAGTTGCAGTAGGGCGTGTCGGGCGAGACGATGAAGGCGCGGTGCCAGAGCTCGCCGTAGAGATGCTCCGAGTGGTAGCACTTCACCCCCTGCCCGCCGCCGAAGCCTTGATCGATCGGCCCCCAGGCCGACATGAAGGCGGGGAAGGTCCCCATATACTGGGTCGGCGTGCCGCCGCCGCCGAAGCTGGTGGCGAGCCGGGGCAGCCCTTGCTCGTCGACCACGCCGGCATCGCGGATCTCGCGCATCTTCGCGGCGACGATGTCGAGCGCCTCGTCCCACGAGATCGGCACGAAACCGGGGTCCTCGTCCCGCCCCTTCTTCGGGTTGGTCCGCTTCATCGGCTGGGCGACGCGGTTGGGGTTGTAGGTCTTCTGGATCAGCCCGTAGGCCTTGACGCAGACCCGCCCGCCCCCGGGATGCCGGTCGGCAATGTCGTAGTTGGACTCGATCCGGGTCGCGATCCCGTCCTCGACCTCGACCTTGAGCAGGTCCGGGCCCGCGACGCACTGGTAGCAATAGACCGGGACCTTCTTCTTCTCGGCGATTCTGGGCGTCGACCCCGCCATGTCGGACTCCGTTCCGGAGACTTCAGATGAAGGTCAGCCCGCCGTCCGGCTGCAGGTTCTGGCCCGAGATGTAGCTCGCTTCCTCCGAGCACAGGAACAGCATCGCCTTGGCGAGGTCGTGGATGGTGCCCTGGCGCTTGATCGACTGGCGGTCGGTGTACTCCTTGAACCGTTCGCGCGGCACCGACGGGCGCTCGACCTCGGTCTGCATGACGCCCGGCCAGAACGTGTTGACGGTGATGTTCCAGGGCCCCAGCTCGCGCGCCATCGAGCGCGTCATCCCCACCATCGCCGACTTGGTGGTGATGTAGTGGAGATAGTTCGGCAGCCCCATCACGAAGGTCGCGGACGACACGTTGACGATGCGCCCCCACTTGGCCTCTTGCATGGCCGGGACCACGGCGCGCGCGCAGAAGAACGAGCCGGTGATGTTGACGTCGACCGCGCTCTTCCACTCGTCGACCGGAAGCTCCCAGAACGGCGCCATGGTGATCCGCGAGAACACCGCGGCGTTGTTGATCAGGCAGTCGATCCGCCCGTACTCGGCGAGCGTCCTTTCGGCCATGTTCGTCGCGGAATCGAGATCGGCGACATCGGTCTGGACGGCGAGCGCCCTGCCCTGCCTAGCGCGCACCTCGTCGGCCACCCGCTCGCCGGCCTCGCCGTTGAGCTCGGCGATCACCGGGATCGCCCCCTGAGCGGCGAAGTAGTGGGCATAGCCGCGCCCGATGCCCTGGCCGCCGCCGGTGATGATCACCACCCGGTCCTTGAGGCTGTGATAGGTCGCGCTCTTGTCGACCTCGATGTCGTCGTAGCTGATGTGCCCGATCTCGGTCATCTGGTCCTCTCTCTCCCGCTGACCGCGCGACTATCGCGCAAAGCCCGGCGCGGCGCTAGCCGATGGCGCCGGCGCCGCGCAGCCGGCCGATCTCGCCGTCGTCGCAGCCGAGCATGTCGCGCAGCACTTCCTCGGTGTGCTCACCGAGGATGGGCGGCGGCAGGCGGATCCCGGCCGGCGTCGCCGACAGCCGGAGCGGGGTCGAGATCAGCTTCGCCGGCGCGCCTTCAACGGCCGGATGCGCCACCTCCGCCACCATGCCGCGCGCCTTCACGTGCGGGTCGTCGAACACCTGGTCGAGCCGGTTGATCGGCCCGCAGCCGATTCCCTCCGCCTCCAGCGCCGACAGCCACTCCGCGCTGGAGCGCGCGGCGAACAGCGGCCGCAGCTCGGCGATGCACGCCTCGCGGTTGCGCACCCGCCCGTCATTGGTCGCGAATCGCGCGTCGTCGGCGAGGTCCGCGCGCCCGACCATCTCGCAGAACCGGCGGAACTGCCCGTCATTGCCGATCGCGACCACGATGTAGCCGTCGCCGGTGGCGAACACCTGGTAGGGCACGATGTTCGGATGGGCGTTGCCGAGCCGGCCGAGATCGCCGGAATAGAGGTAGTTCATGCCCGCGTTGACCAGCCAGGCGACCTGCGTGTCGAGCATGCCGATGTCGATATACTGCCCCTCGCCGGTAAGGGCGGCGTGGCGCAGCGCGGCGTTGACCGCGACGGCGGCGAACATGCCGGACATGATGTCGGCGATGGGAACGCCCACCTTCTGGGGCTCGCCGTCGGGCTCGCCGGTGATCGACATGATCCCGCCCATCGCCTGGACCAGGAAGTCGTAGCCCGGGCGTTCGGCGTAGGGGCCGGTCTGACCGAAACCGGTGATCGAGCAATAGACGAGTCGCGGGTTGGCTTCCTTGAGATCGTCGTAGCCGAGGCCGTAGCGGGCGAGATTGCCGGTCTTGAAGTTCTCGACCAGCGCGTCCGAATCGGCGGCGAGCCGGCGCACGACCGCCTGGCCTTCCGGCCTGGAGATGTCGAGCGCGAGCGAGCGCTTGTTGCGGTTGGCGCTCATGAAATAGGCGCTCTCGGCGGTGTCGTTGCCGTCGGCGTCCTTGAGGAACGGCGGGGCGAACTTGCGCGTGTCGTCGCCGGTCCCGGGACGCTCGATCTTGATCACGTCCGCCCCCAGATCGCCCAGGATCTGCGTGCAATAGGGCCCGGCCAGCACGCGGGTGAGGTCGACCACCCGCACCCCCGACAACGGGCCTTCGGTTCGGTTCATCGGAAACTCCGGATTTGCAGCCTATCTATAGCATTTTCCGACCGGGCATGACGCAGCCCGCCGTCGTCCGGGAGGTCCCCTCACCCCGACCCTCTCCCCGCGGGGGAGAGGGAGACCTGCGGCGGCGGTTCCCCGCCGTACCTTCCCCCCTCCCGCTCGCGGGAGGGGTCGGGGGAGGTGGGCCGCCGTCAGCCGCTGTCGAACTCCGCGGCGAAGACGGCCGAGAGCCGGTCGGCGAAACGCGCGGCGGCGATGGGCAGCACGCGGCCCCTGAGCTGTCCCATGTGAAGCAGGCTGGGCGGGACGTCGCGGGGGTCGACCGGCCGGCTCGCGAGGTCCGGCCGCGCGGCGGCACCGGGCACGCCCACCGGGATCTGGAACGAGATCATGCCGCCCGAGGCCGCGTAGTTGAGCAGGAACTCGTAGCTGTCCGATTCGACCGCCGGCGCGAGATGCGCCCCGGCGGCCGATGCGACGCTCTGCAGCAGGAAGCGCAACCCGTCCGGCGCGGCGGGCAGCGCGAGCGGGTGGTTGAGGCACTCCCCGAGGCGCACCACCTCCTGCGCCGCCAGCGGGTGGTCCTTCGCCATGACGCAATGGACCGGCTGGCGGATCGTCATCACGGTCTGGAACTCGGCGGAACGGGAGGGCTCGAAGACGAGCGCGATGTCGGCGGAGTAGTCGGCGAGGGCGCGCTCGGCGGCTTCGCGGTCGCGCACCAGCACGTTGAACGTGACCGCCGGGTGCTCGCCGCGATAGGCCTCGATCCGGCGCGGCAGGAAATAGGGCATCAGCGCCTGCGCGCAGGCGATCGACACGTGACCGCGCCGGACACCGGAGAGGTCGGCGATCTGCGAGCGCACCCGGGCCATGTCGGACAGCTGGTTGCGGATGTGGTGCAGCAGGATCTCGCCCGCGGTGTTGAGCCGGACGCCCCGCGGCAGGCGCTCGAAGATCGGCACGCCCAGCTCCTCCTCCAGCGACAGGATGCGCCGGTTGAGCGCCGAGGCGGTGATCGCCAGCGTATCGGCCGCGCGCCGGATCGAGCCGGCCCTGGCGACCTCCTCCACGTAGCGGAGCGGGGTCAGGTGCCTCATGGGCGCATTTCCGTTCGTTCGATTTTTTGCAGCGTTCCAGTACGAAACTAACAGCGGAACGCGACACTTGCCATGGCTAGATTGCGCGCGCGGCGGCGCCCGGACCGAACCGGGAAGGCCGGCGCCCGCGGTTTCCAGCCGGAGCAGAAAGATGAAAAAGCAACTTCTCCCGTGGGGTGCGGTGGCCGGCGCGCTGCTCGCCTCGCCGGCCGAAGCCGCCGTGTCGGCCGAGGCCGCCTACGTGTTCAACAGCTTCTCGTTCCTGGTCTGCGGCGCGCTCGTGATGTTCATGGCGGCCGGCTTCGCGATGCTCGAATCGGGGCTGGTGCGGGCCAGGAACACGGCCGCGATCTGCCTCAAGAACATCGCGCTCTACTCGATCGCCGGGCTGATGTTCTACCTGATCGGCTACGACCTGATGTACACCGGCGTCGACGGCGGCCCGATCGGCTCGCTGAAGCTCCTCTACAATCCGAGCGAGCTCGAGCTTTCGCTGATCAACGCCGACGAGAAGGGCCGGGAGGCCGCGCTCGCCGCGCTGATGAAGGCGGAGACCGGCTATTCCTCGATGTCCGACTGGTTCTTCCAGATGGTGTTCGTCGCCACCGCGGCGTCGATCGTCTCCGGCGCGCTCGCCGAGCGGATCAAGGTCTGGCCCTTCCTGGTGTTCGTGGTGGTGCTCACCGGCGCGGTCTACCCGACGATCGGCGCCTGGACCTGGGGCTCGGGCTGGCTCGCCGAGATGGGCTTCTCCGATTTCGCCGGGTCCACCATCGTGCACTCGACCGGCGGCTGGGCGGCGCTCGCCGGCGCCGTGATCCTCGGCGCGCGAAAGGGAAAGTACGGGCCGGACGGGCGGATCAACCCGCTGCCCGGCGCCAACATTCCGCTGGCGACGCTCGGCACCTTCGTCCTCTGGCTGGGATGGTTCGGCTTCAACGGCGGCTCGCAGCTCGCGCTCGGCTCGGCGCTCGACGCGGCCGCGATGTCGATCGTCTTCGTCAACACCAATCTCGCCGCCGCCGCCGGCGTCGTGGCCGCGATGGCGCTGACCCAGATCCTCTACCGGAAGATCGACCTGACGCTCACCCTCAACGGCGCGATCGGCGGGCTGGTGACGATCACCGCCGGCCCGGATCTCCAGAACCACCTGATGGCGATCGTCGTCGGCGGGGTCGGCGGCGCGCTGGTGGTGTTCGCCGTGCCGCTGCTCGACCGGCTCAGGATCGACGACGTGGTGGGCGCGATCCCGGCCCACCTGGTCGCCGGCATCTGGGGCACGCTCGCGGTCGGGATCTTCGGCGCGGGCGACTTCCTGGTGCAGCTGATCGGCGTCGTCGCCGTGGGCGCCTTCGTGACGGCGGTCTCCGCCATCGTCTGGTTCGCGATCCGCGCCGTCATGGGCCTCCGGATCGACGAGGAGGAGGAACGCCTGGGGCTCGATCAGGTCGAGCTCGGCATCGAGGCCTATGCCGAGTTCCGCAAGGGCTCCCAGTCGATCGCGTAAGGCGCGGTCCCCCTCACCCTGACCCTCTCCCCGGCGGGGAGAGGGGACGGTTCCCCGCTCTTCCTTGCCTTCTCCCCTCCCGCTCGCGGGAGGGGCCGGGGGCGGGTGGGTCGAGTCGGGAAATGCCCTACGCCGCGGCGTCGAGGAAGCCCGCGACGATGTCCTGGAAGACGCCCGCGCCGTAGGCGTAGCACGCCGTGCCCACCTGCACGCCGGCCGCGCCCGCGTTGATGTAGTCGAACACGTCGCGGCCCTCGAACACGCCGCCCACCCCGACGATCGCGATGCGCGCCGGCAGCAGCGTGCGGAGCTGCTTGACGTGGCCGAGCGCGACCGGCTTGAGCGGGCGCCCGCCGAGCCCCGCGAGCCCGTTGCCGCCCATCGCCTGGCGCCCGCTATCGTCGAAGGCGAAGGCGTTGGGGATGGTGTTGACCGCGACGACCTCCCCGACCCGGCCCGATTCCACCATGATCCCGGCGAGGCGCTTGAGAAGCATCGGGTCCGAGGGCGCGAGCTTGACCGCGAGCGCGATCCGCCGGGGCGCGATCTCGCCGGCCTGCCGGCAGATCTTCTCGGTGAGGACGGGATCGAGGGCGAAGACCGGCTTCTGGTCGGCCCCGTCCCACACGTTGGGACAGCTCAGGTTGATCTCGATGGTGTCGATCTCGAACGCTGACAGACCGTCGATCAGGACCCGGTAATCCTCGACCGAGAACCCGGCGACGCTGACCCGGAGGCGCTTTCCGGCGGCGTGCACGCGCTCGGCGATCCCCGGCATCTCCGCGCGGTACCATTCGAGCCCCGGATTGGGCAGGCCGAGCGCGTTGAGCGAGGCGCCGGTCGCGTCGTCGATCCAGAACGTGTTGCCCGAATTGCCCTTGCGCGGCAGCGCGGTGACCGAGCCCAGATTCACCTCGGTAACCGGGGCGGCGCAGAACCGCCCGACATCGTCGAGCGTCTTGCACATCCCCGCCGCGTTCATGAGTTTCAGGTCATCCACGGCTCGTCCTCCACTGCGGCGCGCGGTCACGCATAGGCGCGCTCCTCCCTCACACCCCCCGGCGCGGCGGTCGGCGGGGCGAGCTCGCCGAACACCCAGAGCAGGACCGCCATGCGGACGAACAGCCCGTTCCGCGCCTGCTCGAAGTAGCGCGCCTGCGGCAGGCGGTCGATCGCCTCGGGGAGCTCGCGGTTGCGCGGCAGCGGGTGCAGCACGATGGCGTCGTCGTGCAGCGCGGACCCGAGCGGTTCGGTGAGCGCGTAGGAATCGCCGCCCGCCGCCACGTCATGGCGCTCGCTCTGGGTCCGGGTCATGTAGACCATGTCGGAGTCCGCGATGAGCGACGGGCTCAGCCCGTCGTGGAGGGCGACCGGAAGGCCGCTTTCGCGCACCAGCCCCTCGACCGGTTCCGGGATCTGCATGACTTCAGGCGCGACGAAATTCACCGCGCCGGCGAAGCCCGCCGAGGTGCCTTCCAGCATGGCGGCGAGATAGGCGAGCGAATGCACAGTCCGGCCCTTGAGCAGGTCGCCGACGAAGGTGACGCGGAGGTCGCGCCGTCCGGGAAACCGCTCGGCGATGGTGAAGAGGTCGAGCAGCGCCTGGGTCGGGTGCTCGCCGTCGCCGTCGCCGGCGTTGATCACCGGTACGTCGCTCACCGCCGCGGCGCGCGCCGCCGCGCCCGTCTCCTTGTGGCGGAGCACGATCACGTCGCCGTAGCCGCTTTCGATGCGGATCGAGTCCTCGAGCGTCTCGCCCTTGATCGCGGATGAGAACTCGGCCGCGTTCTCGGTGGTGATGACCTTGCCGCCGAGCCGCGCCATCGCCGCCTCGAAGGAATGGCGGGTCCGGGTCGAGGCCTCGTAGAACAGCGAGATCATCACGTGGTCGCGCAGCGCGTTCCAGTGCGGCGACCAGCGCACCCGCGCGCGCCGGCCCCGGCCGGCATGCTGGCGCTTGGAAGCGGCGGCGGATCGGAATACGGAGTCGAGAAAGCTCGGGGTGAAGTCGCGGACGGTGACGACGTGGCGGAGCATCTCGATCCGGTGCGTCCCTCGGTGGGCGATCCGGAAGGTAAGGCCGACGCGGCGAATCGTCGAGCGAGTCCCTCTCGGCGCGACCGCCCCTTGTCACCCCGGACTTGATCCGGGGTCCAGGCTTGTCCCGGACACCGATCCGGGGGCCACAGGCGCCGCCCTCGCCCGGCTTCCCTGGACCCCGGATCAAGTCCGGGGTGACAAGGGGGGTATAAGGACGCCCGGAGGAAAAGATCGGGCGTTTCTGCTAATCTGTCCCCCGCTTCGCCACCGGGAATGCCCGCCCATGCCCGTTCCGACCACCTGCTGGGAGTGCAGCACGCGCTGCGGCGCGCTGGTGACGCTGGAGGACGGCGCGGTCGCCAAGGTCGGCCCCAACCCGGACCATCCGGGCTCGAAGGGCGCGTTCTGCGTCAAGGGCATCCGCGGCATGCGCGAGCTGACCGACCATCCGAACCGGCTGGTGCGGCCGATGCACCGGCGCGGCGAGCGCGGCGCCGGCGCGTGGGAGGAGATCGGCTGGGACGCGGCGCTCGATACCGTCGCCGACCGGCTCCTGGAGGTGCGCGAGCAGCACGGCCCGCTGTCGCTGATCGGCGCGGTGTCCTCGGCCTTTTTCAGCCGGGGCGCGATGGTGGCGCTGCTGATGCGTGCGCTGGGCTCGCCCAACTGGCTGATGAACCAGGATCTCTGCGGCGGCTGCCGGGCGTTGAGCGACAAGCTGACCGGACTCTCGGCGATCGGCGGCGAGGACATCGACAACACGAGATGCGCGCTGATCGTGGGCCGCAACCCGTCCGCCGCCGACGCCGTGCAGTGGCAGGCGCTCAAGCGCGCCAAGGCGAACGGCGCCCGGACCGTCGTCATCGACCCGGCGCGCACGCCAGCGGCGAAGAACGCCGACCTCTGGCTCCGCCCCCGCCCCGGCACGGACGCGGCCGTGGCGCTCGGCATGGTGAACGTGACGATCGCCGAAGCGCTCCACGACGCAGATTTCGTCGCCCGCTGGTGCCACGGCTTCGATGCGCTGAAGGAACGCGCGGCACGCTACACCCCCGCCGAGGCGGCCAGGCTCTCCGGCGTCCCGGCCGACGACATCGTCCGGGCCGCGCGGATGTATGCCGACGGCCCGTCCACCTTCGTCAGCGGGCACGGGATCGACGCCTTCTCGGCCGGCGTCCAGACCTTCCGCGCCTTCCACGCCCTGGTCGCGGTCAGCGGCAACCTCGACCGGGCGGGCGGCAATCTCCGGGTCAAGCGGCCCAGGGGCTTCCGCAACTATATCGAGCTCCTGCACGATCCCGCCTTCCGCCTGCCGCCGGAGACGGAGGCGCAGACCATCGGCCGCGAGCGGTTCCCGCTCTGGGCCGGGCCGGAGGGCTGGCAGACCGCCTGCCACAACCCGTCGGCGATCGAGGCGATGCTGACCGGCGAGCCCTACCCGGTCCGCGCGATGTATCTCAGCGGGGTCAACATCGCCGTCACCTACCCCGATACGCGGAAGACCATCGAGGCGCTGCGCTCGCTCGATTTCCTCTCGGTCGTCAGCCACTCGATGACGCCGACGGCCGCGCTCGCCGACATCGTGCTGCCCAAGACCACCGGGCTGGAGGAGGAGGAAATCTCGCTCGACATGTCGGGGCCGTGCGTCAGCTACACCCGCCCCGTGGCGCCGGCGCGCGGCATGGCGCGGTCGGATTTCGAGATCGCGACCGACCTCGCCGACCGGCTGGAGGCGCGCGGCATCGCGGCGCGCAGGTTCCTGCCCTGGCGCACAAAGCGGGAATTCAACGCCTTCCTGCTGGGCGACAACGAAATTTTCTTCGACGCGCTGGAGGAAAAGGGCTACGCGCACTTCCCGTACGAACTCGGCAATTTCGAGGAGGCCGGGTTCCGCACGCCGACCGGCAGGATCGAGCTCCGTTCGGAGACGCTGGCCCGGCTCGGCCTCGACCCCCTGCCCGATTTCGTGCCGCCGAGGGCCGAACGCGCCGCGCCGGCGGTGCGCCGCGACTATCCGCTGATCCTGCTGACCGGGGCGCGCGAGAAGGCCTATCACCACTCGCGCTACCGCGACCACGGCTGGGCGCGCAAGGTCTCGCCCTACCCGCGCCTCCAGGTGCATCCCGAGACCGCCGCCGCCCTCGACCTCGCCGACGACGACTGGATCGAGGTCGAGACGCCCGACGCCGGCGGCGCCTGCGCGCTCAGGGTCTCGGTGACCGAGGACACCGCGCCCGGCGTGGTGCGGACCGGCATGGGCTGGTGGCTGCCGGAGGCGCCGGGCCCCGACTTCGGCGCGTTCTCGGTCAACATCAACGCCGCGATGTCATACGGCGGGCCGTGGGACCCGGTGACCGGCTCGGCGGATACGCGCGGCCTCTTGTGCCGCATCCGCCCGCTGCCGGACGGCACGCCGCCGCCGATCGCATGACGGGCCGCGTCGAAGCGAAGCTCGGGGAGATGGGGCTCGAACTCCCCGAGCCCTTCGAATACCCGAGCGCCAACCGCACCGGCTGCGTCGAGGCGGGCAGCCTCCTCTTCGTCTCCGGCCACCCGCCGCCGGCCGAGCTCGGCGCAGCGATGCGGGGCAAGGTCGACGCGGAGGTCTCCGAGGCGGAAGCCTACGACACCGCGAGGAAAACCGCGCTCAACATCCTTGCCTCGGTCGCCCGGCATCTCGGATCGCTCGACCGGGTGCGGCGGGTGGTCAAGATCAACGGCTACGTCAACTCCTCGCCCGGCTTCGAGCGCCAGTTCGCGGTGATCGACGGCGCGTCCGACCTGTTCTACGAGCTCTACCCCGAGGCCCACGCCCGCACCGCCGTCGGCGTCGCCGAGCTCCCGCGCGGCTTCCCCATCGAGATCGAAGCGGTCTTCGAGATCGGGTAATGCCGGCCGTCGACACCTCGTCCGTCATGCCCGGAACAAGTCCGAGCACGATAAGGGAGGGGCGGACGCAAACCGGAAACTGCAAAAAAATGATCTAAAAAAAGAAAATTTCGGGGCTTATATAGATAACTTGACCGGGAGGTCCGCGGCATTTCTTCCGTCATGCCCGGACTTGTTCCGGGCATCCATGTCTTGCGGCATCGCGGTGCGAGTGGGGACAAGTGAGCCGGCCGACCCACGTGGATGCCCGGAACAAGTCCGGGCATGACGGCGTTGAGGGCAAGCGGGGCGGCGTTCCCGTCCCCGAGCCGGGCCAGCCGACCGCCGTTCAAGTTATCTATATAAGCCCGAAAATTTCTCTGAGGCGTTTGCGCTGTCGGGGACGGGTTGATTTACAAGGCGTTCACGGAGGTGCGAGATTTTTGATACCCCGTGGTGGTCGTTGATATCCGGGGTTTCAGTTTCGCTGCGGCGGTCGTTTTGGCGATTTTCACCCCACGCCGCTGGTCGCGGCGTCTTGGCAGCGAGGTTTTCCTGCGGCGGCCTCGCGCGCCCTGATCGTGCGCATGAGATAGAAGGTGTCGCCATCGGGCCCTGGGGCCCTTGTTCCACCACCACCCCTGGTCGGGAGAACAGCGATGGCGACGGCGGCGAAGCTACCCTTTTCGTGGCGCGATGTCGAAGTCCTGCCGGACCTTGAACGGCTGCGCCTGGTTCTGGCGGTGCTTCCCGACGAGGAGATCGTGACGGCGCTTGAAGTGTGTCGCGGTCGGGGCCGTAACGACTACCCGGTGCGGGCGATGTGGCGGGCGCTGATCGCGGGGGTGGTGTTGCAACACGCCTCGATGCAGTCGCTGTTGCGGGAGCTGGGGCGCAACCCGGCGTTGCTGGAGATCTGCGGGTTCGACCCTCTGCCGTATCAGAGCGGGCCGGTGACGGTGCTTCACGACGGGCATGCGGTAACGCGCCCGGCGCGGGTTCGTTCGACGGCGCCGAGCCACTGGAACTTCTCGCGGTTTCTGGGGCGTGTTGTGCAGCTTGAGGACGAGCAGGGGCTGGTGTCCGCCATGATCGAGAGCCTGCGCGCCGCGCTGTTCGCCGCGTTGCCGGACTTCGGGCGTCATCTCGGCTACGACGGCAAGGCGATCGCGAGCCACTCGACGGGCCGGGTCGGCAAGGACGAGGACAAGACCTCGGACCCCGACGCCGACTGGGGCAAGCACGAGACGGGCGGGGTGGACGCCAGGACCGGCGCGGTGTGGAAGAAGGTGAAGTCGTGGTTCGGCTACGGGCTGCACCTGATCGCCGACACCGATTACGAGGTTCCGGTGGCCTTCGAGGTGACGCGCGCTTCGGCCTCGGAACCCAAGGTGCTGTCCGGGATGCTGGAGGAGCTGTTCGCAAGGGCGCCGGAGATCGCCGGGCGCTGCGCCGACTTCAGCGCCGACCGCGGTCTCGACGATGCCCGCCTGAAGGCGCGGCTGTGGGACCGGTGGACCGCCCGCCCGCTGATCGATACACGGCTGATGTGGCGGGTGGAGAAGCAGGAGCCGAGATACGATCCGGCGCAGCCGATCACGCGGCCGCTGTTCCCCGACCGCGCCGATGTCATCGTTCACGACGAGCGCGGCCGGGTGTCCTGCGTCTGTCCCGGGACCGGCGAGGTCCGCGCTATGGCGTTTCAGGGGTTCGAGGCTGATCGGGGCCGCTGCGGCACGCTCAAATACCGCTGCCCGGCAGCCGCCTTCGGCTTCGCCTGCGCCGGCAGCCGGGCCTGCCACCGGGCCGGCGGGGTCAAGCCCGGAGACTATGGCCGCATCCTGCGCATCGACCTCGACAGCCACGACCGGCGCATCTTCACCCCCACGCCCTGGGGCAGTCCGTCATGGCGGCGCGGCTACAACCGCCGCTCGGCCATGGAGCGGATCAACAGCCGCCTCGACAACAGCTTCAACTTCGAGACCCACTACATCCGAGGCCGCGCCAAGATGAAGACCCGCCTCGGCCTCGCCCTGGCGGTGATGATGGCGATGGCTCTCGCCCAGGCCCGCGCCGGCCGCCCCGAGCGCATGCGCTCCCTGGTCGGCGCCGTGCCGTATCTCGACACCGGCTGACCGCTCGTCTGCCTCCCGACAATCCTGCCCGATCCCGCCGCCCGACGGCAGAGGGGAAGCCACGCCCGCACGCCAGACAATCTTCCGGTAATCGTATTTGTCAGGCCCCGGAAGCCCGTATCCTGCCCGGTGGGGAAGCGGGCCGGACGATATTCAACCGCCAAAATCGAACCGGCGACAGCCAAAAATCACCACAGCGCACATTTCTCACACTGGCCCCAACTTGTACGCCCAGACCTGCCGTGCTAGACGCCGCGCGGGCGGGACGAGGAGAGGCAGATGGCTGACGAATCCGTGGAGCCGCAGCAGCGGGAGAACGGCTCCGCCGCCGAAGACCGGCCGATGCTCGCCATCGGCGCGCAGTACATCAAGGACCTCTCCTTCGAGAACCCGCTCGGCCCGGAGGGGCTCGCGAAGCTCACCGAGAACCCCAAGGTCGAGGTCGAGGTCAACACCAGCGCCCGGCTGCTCGCCGAGAGCGCCTACGAGGTCTCGCTGTTCATCCGCGCCGAGGCGCAGAGCGGCGACGCCACCGCCTTCATCGTCGAACTGACCTATGGCGGGATCGTGATCGTCGGCGACGTCGCGGAGGAGGACATCCAGCCGCTGGTGCTGATCGAGGGGCCGCGCCACCTGTTCCCGTTCGCCCGCTCGGTGGTCGCCAACGTCACCCGCGACGGCGGCTTCCCGCCGATGATGATCGACCCCATCGACTTCGCCGCGCTCTACATGGAGAACGACGCGGCCCGCGCGGGCTTCGACATTTCCTGAGCCTTGGGCTGACGCACCGTAAGCGTCCGGCGTGACCGCCCCTGCGTGGTCAGTCGGCGGCTTCCCGATCTTCTGCGGGCGCGGTGTTCCACGGCAGCAGATCGTCGATGCGGTTGATCCTGTAGTCGGGGATGCGTTCGAGGACCTGAGCAAGCCAGGCCTGCGGATCGACATCGTTGAGCCTGGCGGTCTCGATCAGGGTGTAGGCGATGGCGGCGGCCCTGCCGCCGCTGGCCGAGCCCATGAAGAGATAGTTCTTGCGGCCGAGCGCGATCGGCCTCATTGCGCGTTCGGCGGGGTTGTTGTCGATCTCGAGGAAGCCGTGCTCGAGATAGGGTCGAAGGCGCTTCATCCGGGTCAGGGCATGACGGATCGCCGCTGCCAGCGGGGTCTTGGCGGAGATTCTGGGCAGCTGCGATTGCAGCCACCGCTCCAGCTCGTCGAGGCACGGCGCGGCCTTGGCCTGGCGGATGGCCGCGCGGTTATCGGGCGGCTGCCCGCGGGCCTCCTTCTCGATAGCGTAGAGGGCGGCGATCCGTTCCAGCGCCTCGGCGGCGATCGCCGAGCCCTGGGCGGCATGGACGTCGAAGAACTTGCGTCGCACATGCGCCAGACAGGCCACCTCGCGGACCGGCCCGGCGCGCGCCAGCGCACCGAACCCGGCATAGCCGTCCGAGTGCATCCAGCCGGCGAAGCCTTCAAGATGCGCCTTCGGATGCGCCGCCTTGCGGTCGGCCGAGAAGCGGTACCAGGCCGCCGGCGGCGCCTCGCCAGCCCAGGGCCGCTCGTCCCGCACGTAGGTCCAGGCCCGGCCGGTCGCCGTTTTGCCGGTTCCCGGCGCCAGCAGCTTGACCGGGGTGTCGTCGGCGAACAGGGCTTGTCCTTCCAGCACATGGCGCCCGATCGCATCGGCCAGGGGCTCCAGCAGCGCCGTCGCCTTGCCGTAAGCGTCTGGCGTGACCGCCCTTGTGGCGAGACGGCTTGGAGCCGCAGTCTGTGGTGAGGTTCCAGAGGTCGATAGTGTCCATTATCGGCTAATGGACACTATCTTAGGGGGCTGCGGTGCCACGTCGGGTACGCCGGTTCTGGTCGGACGACGAGAAGCGCCGGATCGTGGCGCAGAGCTACGCTCCCGGTGTCTCGGTGTCGGTTGTGGCGCGCCGCTATGACGTCAACGCCAACCTGATCTTCACCTGGCGGCGCGATCCCCGTTACAGGCCGGCGGCCGATGCCGGGGAGGCGCCGTCCTTCCTGCCGGTGGAGGTGGTGCCCGATGCGCCGCCGTTGGAGCCGGCCGCGGCATCGGACGGTCGGATCGAGATCGCGTTGTCGAACGGCCACCGGGTGAGCGCGTTCGGGTCGTTCGACGCGGACGCGCTGTGCCGGGTGGTGCGGGCGCTTGGCGGATGATCCCGGTTCCCTCCTCGACCCGGGTATGGCTGGCCTGCGGCGTGACCGACATGCGCAAGGGGTTCCCCGGTCTCGCGGCGCAGGCGGAGCGGGTATTGAAGGCGGATCCGCATTGCGGCCATCTCTTCATCTACCGCGGCCGCCGGGGCGACCTGATCAAGATGATCTGGTGGGACGGCCAGGGTGCGTGCCTGTTCTCGAAGCGTCTGGAGCGCGGCCGCTTCGTGTGGCCGTCGGCATCGGAAGGGAAGGTGTCGGTGACGCCGGCGCAGCTGTCGATGCTGCTTGAGGGGATCGACTGGCGGGCGCCGGTTCGCACCTGGAGACCGCTGGCCGCGGGCTGATTCACCGTTTATAAACAATGGGTTGACTGTCATTCGGGCTTCCCTTTGTCGGCCCCTTCGGGTAGGATGCGGCCATGCTCGAAGCGGCCCATTCCCTGCCCGACGACATCGCCGCGTTGAAGGCGATGGTGCTGGCCTCGCGGGCCGAACTGGCGGCACGGGACGCCGAGCTGCGCAACCGCGATCTGTTGATCGAGAAGCTCAGGCACCAGCTTGCGGGTCTGCGGCGGCAGCGCTTCGGCGTCACCTCGGAGGCCCTCGACCAGCTTGATCTCGGGCTGGAGGACGAGGAGATCGCGCGGGCGGCCGAGGCGCCGACCGAGCCGACGCCCGCCACGAAGAAGCAGCCGAAGCGCCGTCCCCTGCCGGACCACCTGCCGCGCGAGGAGACGGTTCTCGCGCCGGGCGAGCGCTGCGCGGACTGCGGCGGCCGTCTCAAGCGGCTCGGCGAGGATGTGACGGAGGAGCTGGAGTACATCCCCGGCCGCTTCGTGGTGAAGCGCATCGTCCGTCCGCGCCTGGCCTGCGGCGGCTGCGAGAAGTTCCACCAGGCGCCGCTGCCGCCGCGACCGATCGAGCGCGGCCGACCGGGCCCCGGCCTTCTGGCGCATGTGCTGGTCTCGAAGTATTGCGATCACCTGCCGCTCTACCGCCAGTCCCGCATCTTCGCCCGCGACGGCGTCGAGCTCGACCGCTCGACGCTCGCCGGCTGGGTCGGCAAGGCGACGGCGCTGCTGGAGCCCCTGGCCGATGCGATCGGGCGCCATGTGCTGGAAGGACAAGCCCTGTTCGCCGACGACACCCCGGTCAAGCTGCTGGCGCCGGGAACCGGCAAAACGGCGACCGGCCGGGCCTGGACCTACGTGCGGGACGAGCGGCCCTGGGCTGGCGAGGCGCCGCCGGCGGCCTGGTACCGCTTCTCGGCCGACCGCAAGGCGGCGCATCCGAAGGCGCATCTTGAAGGCTTCGCCGGCTGGATGCACTCGGACGGCTATGCCGGGTTCGGTGCGCTGGCGCGCGCCGGGCCGGTCCGCGAGGTGGCCTGTCTGGCGCATGTGCGACGCAAGTTCTTCGACGTCCATGCCGCCCAGGGCTCGGCGATCGCCGCCGAGGCGCTGGAACGGATCGCCGCCCTCTACGCTATCGAGAAGGAGGCCCGCGGGCAGCCGCCCGATAACCGCGCGGCCATCCGCCAGGCCAAGGCCGCGCCGTGCCTCGACGAGCTGGAGCGGTGGCTGCAATCGCAGCTGCCCAGAATCTCCGCCAAGACCCCGCTGGCAGCGGCGATCCGTCATGCCCTGACCCGGATGAAGCGCCTTCGACCCTATCTCGAGCACGGCTTCCTCGAGATCGACAACAACCCCGCCGAACGCGCAATGAGGCCGATCGCGCTCGGCCGCAAGAACTATCTCTTCATGGGCTCGGCCAGCGGCGGCAGGGCCGCCGCCATCGCCTACACCCTGATCGAGACCGCCAGGCTCAACGATGTCGATCCGCAGGCCTGGCTTGCTCAGGTCCTCGAACGCATCCCCGACTACAGGATCAACCGCATCGACGATCTGCTGCCGTGGAACACCGCGCCCGCAGAAGATCGGGAAGCCGCCGACTGACCACGCAGGGGCGGTCACGCCGGACGCTTACGCCTTGCCGACCCAGCCGGCGAGCGTCGAGCGGTCGAGCTCGACGCCGTCGCGGGCGAAGATGCGGGACTGGCGGTAGAGCGGCAAGCGAGTCGCGCGGGGGAATCTCACCCCCACGCGCTCCCAGAACCGTACGTGAACCTCTCAGCTCATACGGCTCCCAGCGTCCGGCCCTGCCCGTGCACAAGGGTCCAATGGGCGAACCGCCACGGCTCCGCTTTCGCGATTCTGGCAAGCCAGAGACGAGCCTGACGCGGTCGTTGTCGGAAGCGTTTGAACTTCCGCATTGCCCATCGCTGCAAGTGGGCGTCTATCAGACGAAGGGTCGGATAGAGCGCCGACTTGTAGAATGCGCCGAAGTAGCCGATCCACCCTGCAATTTCGCGATGAAACATGCGGGCAAGGTCAAGCAGTGCCTTGTCGCTACGCCGTTGCAAACGCCACTGTCGCACGCGGCGCCGAAACGCCTTGAGCGCAGTCGGGCTGGCAGCCGGAAGGAACGAGACCCCGAACAACCCGCCGCGCCACGCCGCGAACCTTGGCTGGAAACGGTAGCCCAGGAAGTCGAACGCGACCGTCGGGTAGTCCGCCTTGCGGTTGGTATCCTTGCAGTAGACCACCTTGGTCTTCTGCGGATGGACCTCCAGGCCGCACTCGGCCAATCGGTCCGCAACCCGCCGCCAGAGGGTCTTTGCCGCCTCCTCCGTTCGACAATGGCAGATTATATCGTCCGCATACCGTTCGAACGGAACATGCGGCATCGACCTTTTCATCCATTGATCGAACGCATAGTGCAGGAACAGGTTGGACAATACTGGCGAAATTACCCCGCCCTGTGGCGTGCCCCTGTCCCGTGCGACAACGGTGCCGTCCTCCTCGATCACGGGAGCCTTCAACCAGCGCTCGACATAGAGCAGCACCCACCGGCAGTCCGTATGGTGACGAACGGCCTTCAGCAGCAACTCGTGGTCGATGTTGTCGAAGAACCCCTTGATGTCCATGTCCAGCACCCAGTCGTAGCGCCAGCATCGCCGACGCGCTGTCCGGATGGCGTCAATGGCGGATCGCTTCGGCCGATATCCGTATGAGTCCTCATGGAAAATCGGTTCCAACAAGGGCTCCAGATGTCGGCGAACAACCTCCTGAGCGATGCGGTCCGTGACCGTCGGTATGCCCAACGGGCGCTTCCCGCCGCCCTCCTTGGGGATGTTCACCCTGCGAACCGGAGGCGGCATATAGCTGCCTGAGGACATGCGATTCCAGAGCTTGTAGAGTTCCGGACCAAGCCGTTCCTCCAGACTCTCGACCGTCTGCCCATCTACTCCAGCCGCTCCCCGGTTTGCCTTCACATGCTTGAAGGCTTCCCAGACTTCCCTCTTTGCTATCGGGAACGGCTTTGCCCCTGTCATCCGGCTCCTCCTGTCACCAGTTGGCCGACGGCAGCGGCTGAACACCACAGCCCCTTCGGTCCAGCGCCATTACAGCGCCTTCATCCCTACTACGGGCTGTTCTGCCCCTGTGCCCCGCATCGGTACTCTGAGCCTTCCGGGGGCTGCCCGGTTGGCCGTCTCCCTTGGCATCGGGACGACAGGTTCTCCTGTTCCGCAAGAAAGCCTGTTCCGGGTTCACGCCGCCTTCGAGCCGGATGCCGCGTGGGCCGGACTCCAGGACTCCGCCCATGCTTGTCCCGGAGTGACCACCACCCCCGGTTCTGACATCGACCATACGCTTTCGGCAGTTCATCGGCGGTTCGCTTTCGCTCGTCTCCCCGGACCTCACCTGACGAGATCGTCGTCCCGCCGTTTCCACGACGCTCACCACCATCGCTCTTTACGACAGCAGCTCGTGGTGGTTTGAGACCGACGCCTGATCGTCGACCCCGAGGGGCCTACCCTCATCTCTCTTGCAGTTGCGCACCTCCTTTCATGGCGGTGCTTCAGGACACACGGTGATCGCAATACTTCGAGACCAGCACATGCGCCACAAGCCCCTCGGTCGGCAGCCCGCCCTCGATCAGCGACGCCGGCGCCGGTGCCTGCACAACCCCGGCGCCCTTGCACCGGTTGCAGGCGTAGCGCGGCCGGACCGTCTCGATCACCACGAACCGCGCCGGCACGATGTCGAGACGCTCGCTGCGGTCCTCGCCGATCTTCGCCATCGCGCCGCAGCCGCACGGGCACAGCCGGCTGGCCGGCTCGATCACCTCCACCCGGCGCTCGATATGGGCCGGGAAGCGGACCGCCGGGCGCCCCGCGCGCCGCCGCCGGCGCGGCGCGGCCTCCCCGGCCGGCGCGTCCGCCGCCGGATCGCCGCCGGCTTCCGACACCGCCGTCCCGAGATCGTCGAACGACAGCTGGCGGTCGTCCGCGCCCAGCTTCTCCGACTTCCTGCCGAACAGAAGCTTGCGAAGCTCGTCGTTGAGATGTTCGAGGCGGCGGTTCTGCTCGGCGATCTCCGCCTTCTCCGCCTCAAGACGCGCCGCCAGCGCCTCCGCATCGCACCGCGCCGACCGCTCTTCCTCCAGACGCCGCTCCAGAGCCGCCAGCGCCTCGGAAACCACCGCCGGCGACGCGGCGGCCTCGGGGACGGGGGCGATCGGGGCGGTGCTCGTCATCGCCGCGATATGGGCCGAATCGCCGCCCCCGCGCCAGACAATAATCCGGCCCGCTCACGCCGCCGCCAACGGACGGCGAACCCGAGGCGCACGCACCCGGCGCCAATCCAGCCCCTCGAACAACGCCTCGAACTGGCCCCGGCTGAGACGCAGAACCCCGTCCTCGATCCGGGGCCACGCGAAGCGCCCCTCCTCGAGCCGCTTGTAGGTCAGAACCAGCCCGGTCCCGTCCCAGTGGATCAGCTTCAGCCAGTCGCCGCGCTTCGAGCGGAAGATCACGATCACCCCGGAATAGATGTCCAGGCCGAGCTCCACCGCCGCCGTCGCCGCGAGCGCGTCGTGGCCGCGGCGAAAGTCCACAGGCCGCGTCGCCAGGACGATCCGCGGCGAGGCGCCGGGGATCGTCATGACGCCCGCCCCAGACCCGCCGCGATCGACACGATCCGCTCCGCCGAACTGTCTCCGGGAAGGCTTACGACAACGCCGTTCGCGGCAATCGTCACCGGCCGGTCCGCCGGCGCATCCTCGACCGTCACCGGAACGAAAGCCGGCGGGGTCCCGCCCGACGCCGCCGAAACGCCGCTCCGCGCACGCTTGCGCCAGCGCCCTACCGTGCTCTTGCTGACGCCGAGGCCGCGCGCCACCGCCGCAATCGTCACGCCGGGCCGCTCGCTCTCCGCCACAGCACGGGCCTTCTCGGCCTCGGTCCACCGCCCGACGCTGCCGGAACCCGCCCTGGCAACCGTATACAGCGCCTGGCGCCGCCAGCCGCGCAGCGTGCTCTCGTCGATGCCGTGACGGCGCGCCACCGCCGCAATCGTCACGCCCGGCCGCTCGCTCTCCGCCACAGCCCGCGCCCGCTCCGCCTCGGTCCAGCCGCGCGGCGCAGCGGCCGCGCCGGCATCCCCCGAAACCGGCGATCCAGCCGCCCCGGCACCAGAACCGACAGAACCCGCCGCCGTCGAAAACTCCGTCATCGTCATCCCTCCTCCAAAGCCGCCGCCAGGGAAGAGAGTCAGACCGGGAAACACAGCCCGCGAAAGTATGGGGCGCGGCTACCGCTTACGCAGCATCCGCTGGCGGTGACGGTGCAGGGGGGCGGGTAGGGCCTCCGGGGTCAGCATGTCCCCAGCGGCAGACCCGCGTCCCGCAGGAACGCCGCATGGGCCCGTCCGGTGCGCGGGCCCCAGCGCCCGTCGGCCGAACCCGGCTTGTAGCCGAGCGCGGCCAGAAGCGCCTGCGCCTCCCGGATCGCCCGCGGCGGCGGCGGTCCCGCCGGCCGGGACGGTGCCGTCACGGCCGGAGCGTCAACGGCTTCGGGCGCTGAGGCGCTGCCGCCCGGCCGCCACGACCGCGCGCGCTCCTGCGCGGAGGCGATCTGCTCCGGCGTCATCCTCGCGGCCAGCGCGTCGCGCTCGGCCGCCGCCTCGGCGTTGCCCCGCGCGGCCCCGAGGTTCAGCCACTTGTGCGCTTCGACGAAGTCTTGGGAAACGCCGAGGCCCTTCACATGCGCCCGGCCCAGCGCCAGCATGGCGCGCGCGTCGCCCGCCTCCGCCGCCCTCCCCCATTGCGCCATCGCCTCGGCGGGACGGCCCGCCTGTCCCGCCTCGAAATCCGCCCGCGCGACAGAGACGCAAGACAACGCCGCCGCAAGGCAGCAGACGGCTCCAAAAACTGCGTTGCGGTACATCTTCGTCTCCTGCTCAAATATCCCTCTCGGCACAGTGGGACCGTCATGGTCGGGAGGCCGATGCCGACAGTTCGTGTCGCCCAAGTCGAGCGATCCCGCTGCCGGAAACCACAACCTTTGCGCCCGGCGGTCCTGTTCCGCCAACGGCCGCGGTCCGGCAGGGACGCTCACGGCATAAAGCCGAAAAACCCGTACATCGTTTCGCGGCGCACCGGCGGTTCGGACGGGCCCGCTTCATCGGCAGGCGGCGCCGGCCGCGCAAGCCGTTGGGCCGCTTGCAGTCTCCGGCGCCCGCAACCGATCCAGATATGCAAGCATGCCGGAGAGCCGGGCCTGCTGCAGCAGGCGGTCGTTCACTATGACAACTCCGCCTACGGTCGCCGGGTCGAGCCCCACCTGCGAACCGATGCGCCGGATGTAGTCACTGTCGCGGACCACCGCCCGGCGCTCGAACCGCGCCGCCGCGTCTTCCGACAGGTAAAGCGCGACCGCCTCGCGCACGAGAACCGCGCCGGCGCAGAGCCGGTGCACGCCGCCGCGGGCGACGCCCGGGCTCTCCGGCACGTCGTCGCCCTGGCGGATCAGCCGTTGCTGCGCCCGGAGAATCAAGTCGCCCGGCAGGCTGTTCGAACCGGCGAGAGTGTTCATCGGCAAGGTTCCTCCTCCTTGTGTGTGTTCAGACAATCCGTGCCTCGACGGCGGCGTCCGATCTCGCGGCAATCCCGCCCAGAAGCTTGGAAAACGGGCGCTCGCCGAAGCCAAGGCCAACGGCGAGTACATGGAGTGCGGCATCGTCCACGTACAGCAGACCGGCGGCATCGATCAGATACAGGAACAAACCGGCCGCCGCCCCGGCAACCGGGCGCATGGCCGAGACCGCTGAGGTGGCGTCGCAAAATCGGACAGGTCGTCAAGGTGTATTCCGCCGTGTGACGGAGGAATGCGGATGAGCAAGCGACGCAGGTTTTCGGGGGAGCTGAAGGCGAAGATAGCCTTGGAGGCGCTACGGGGTGATCGGACGCTTCAGGAGATTGCCTCGAAGCACCAGGTGCATCCGAACCAGGTGGGTGTGTGGAAGCGCCAGGCGATGGAGGGTCTGGGGGAGGTCTTTTCCGGTGGAGGTGAGCGCCGGGCGCGGGATCACGAGAGCGAGGTCCGGGCTCTTCACGCCAAGATCGGGGAGTTGATCGTAGAGCGTGATTTTTTGTCACGCGGGTCCGGTCGCTGAGCCGGTCCGGGAGACGGGCGATGGTTGTGCGGGGCCACCCGTCGTTGAGCCTGACCCGGCAATGCCGTCTGCTGTCGATCGGGCGCTCGTCGCTCTATGACCGGCCGAAGGGGGAGAGCGCGGAGACGCTGGCTCTGATGCGCCGGATCGACGCGCTGTTCCTCAAGTATCCGTTCTACGGCGCCCGCCAGATGGTTCGGCATCTGCGCCGCGAGGGGGTGCGGATCGGGCGGCGGCGGGCCGCTCGCCTGATGCGCCTGCTTGGTCTTCAGGCGGTCTATCGGGCGCCGCGGACCAGTGCGCCGCACCTCGGGCACCGGGTTTATCCATATCTGCTGCGGGGTCTGGCGATCGAGCGGCCGAACCATGTGTGGTGCGCCGACATCACCTACATCCCGGTGCGGCGCGGCTTCCTCTACCTGGTGGCGATCATGGACTGGGCGAGCCGCTGCGTCCTGGCCTGGCGGCTGTCGAACACGCTGGACGCGGGGTTCTGTGTCGAGGCTCTCGACGAAGCCCTGGCGCGCCATGGCACCCCGCAGATCTTCAACACCGACCAGGGCAGCCAGTTCACCGGCTTCGCCTTCACCGCGCGCCTGCGGGAGGCCGGTATCCGCATCTCGATGGACGGCCGCGGCCGGTGCATGGACAACATCTTCATCGAGCGGCTGTGGCGCTCGCTCAAATACGAGGCGGTCTACCTGCACGAGATCGCCGACGGCTTCGCAGCCCGGCGCGTCATCGGCCAGTGGATCGGCTTCTACAACACCGAGAGACCGCACTCGGCACTCGGCGGGCGGACGCCGGCCGAGGCCTACCGGGGCGACACGCCTGTGGATATGATGGACAAGCCGCTTCGCGCCTTGACCACATACCCACAGGCGCAACAGCAGCAGCAAAAAGATCGATCCAAAAGGATTCTGGCGGCACAAACTTCAACCGGAATACACCTTGAAAACGCCGTCAGCCTGTCCGACAAACCGACGCCACCTCACTCGGACCGTCGGCGCTTGCGTGGCATCCAAATCCCTCCTCTGACCGCTTCGCTTCACTCGGGTCGGGGAGGAACCACGGCAAATCTCAATCTCTTGAACGAGGTCGCGGGAACCCCGCGCCATCAGTGACAGAAGCCGATCATGGTTCGGGCCACGCTACTTTACGGGTGCCTGAGCACGCCATTGCCAAGCCGGCCTCGACTGCCCCGACCGCCCGACGAATCACATCTTCGAACTGCGCCAGCAAGTGCCCGTTTTTACTTTCGCGACAGGGCCGGTGCCGCGCGGGGGTGGATGCTACTATGAGAAGGACGGCTATTACGCCAGGGACGATCCCGGGCACCGCGCCGCCAGCGCCTGGGCCGGCAAGGGCGCCCACGCGCTCGGCCTGTCCGGTCCGGTGGACCCGGATGTCTTCACCGCGGTCCTGGAGGGGCGGGTGCCGGACGGGCCGCGGCTGGGCCACCCCGGCAGGGAGGGCGAGATCGTCCACCGGCCCGGCCGCGACCTGACCCTTTCGGCCCCGAAATCCGTCTCCCTCGCCGCGCTGGTCGGCGGCGACGACCGCATCGTCGAGGCCCACGGCCGGGCGGTGAAGCGCACCCTCGCCTGGGTCGAGGAGCGTATCGTCGAGACCCGGATGAAGGAGCCGGCGAGCGGGCGGATGATCCGCGCAGGCGGCCAGAAGGCGGCGATCGCCACCTTTGCCCACGAGACCTCGCGCAATCTCGACCCGCAGCTCCACACCCATGCGGTGATCGCCAACATGGTGCAGGGCGGCGACGGCAAGTGGCGCACCATGGCCAACGAGAAGCTCTATTCCTCGAAGATGCTGATCGGCGCGCTCTACCGGGGCGAACTTGCGCGGGAGCTGACCTCGCTCGGCTACGGCGTCGAGAAGACCCATGCCGACGGGCGCTTCGAGATCGCGGGCGTCTCCCGCGAGGTCGTCGATGGGTTCTCGACCCGCCGCGCCGAGATCGAGGCGGCGATGGACGGTAAGCGTCTGGCGTGACCGCCCTTGTGGCGAGACGGCTTGGAGCCGCAGTCTGTGGTGAGGTTCCAGAGGTCGATAGTGTCCATTATCGGCTAATGGACACTATCTTAGGGGGCTGCGGTGCCACGTCGGGTACGCCGGTTCTGGTCGGACGACGAGAAGCGCCGGATCGTGGCGCAGAGCTACGCTCGATCGTGTCCCGAGCCGTGGTGTAAGAGCCTGGCGGCCGTCGCGGTATCCGGCGGGTAGGGCCGGTAGGCTCAGGCTGCCACGGCGGGCAGCTTGACGGTTGCATTGTCGCTCACGGGAGCGATTGATTCCAGCGTCATGTATCTGGCCCTCTGGACGGCCCATTCGTCGTTCTGCTCGAGCAGGATGGCGCCGATCAGCCGTGTTATGGCGTCCTCGTTGGGGAAGATGCCGACGGTGTTGGTACGCCGCTTGATCTCGCCATGGAGTCGTTCGAGCGGGTTTGTCGAGTGCAGCTTGGGGCGATGCGCGGCCGGGAAGGTCATGTAGGCGAGAACGTCGTGCTCGGCCTCGTCCATGAGAGCGGCGAGCTTCGGCGCCTTGGCCCTGAGCTGGTCGGCGACCTGGCGCCACTGGGCGGAGGCGCTGTCTGCATCCTCCTGGGCGAAGGCGGTGGTGACGAAGGCGGACACGACGCGCCGGCCCTGCTTGCCGGCATGGGCGAGCAGGGTGCGCATGAAGTGGACGCGGCAGCGCTGCCATGTGGCGCCGAGGACGCGCGTTGCAGCCGCCTTCAGGCCCTTGTGGTCATCGGAGACGACCAGCTTGACGCCGCGCAGGCCGCGGCGGGCCAGGGAGCGCAGGAAGGAGGTCCAGAAGGTCTCGGCCTCGGACGCGCCGATCGCCATGCCGAGCACCTCGCGGCGGCCCTGGTCGTTGACCGCCACCGCGATCGTGACCGCGACCGAGACGACGCGCCCGGCCTCGCGCATCTTCACATAGGTCGCGTCCAGCCACAGATACGGCCAGTCGCCCTCCAGCGGGCGGTCGAGGAAGTCGCGGATCTTGCCGTCGATCTCACCGCACAGCCGCGACACCTGGCTCTTCGAGATGCCCGACATGCCCATGGCCTGCACCAGGTCGTCCACCGAGCGGGTCGACACGCCCTTGATGTAGGCCTCCTGGATCACCGCCGTCAGCGCCTTCTCCGCCATGCGACGCGGCTCCAGGAAGCCCGGGAAGTAGCTCCCCTTGCGCAGCTTCGGGATCTTCAGCTCCACCGTGCCCGCGCGCGTCTCCCAGACCCGGTCCCGGTAGCCGTTGCGATGGGTGAGCCGGTCCGGCGAACGCTCGCCGTGTGCGGCTCCCGCAAGGCCCTCCACCTCAAGCGCCATCAAACGCTCGGCCGTGAACCCGATCATCTCGCGAAGCAGATCGGCGTCCGAACTCTTCTCCAAAAGCGCCTGCAGGGTCATCATGTCCTTGGTGGTCATCGTGGTACTCCTCCGGTCGGATGGACTGTAGAAGCCCAACCCTAACCGGCACCGCGATGGCCATCCGCTATGGATAAGTGGCCCGCCGCCGCCAGACACCACACGGTCGCGGCGGCGGGCCACTTACCCACAGCTACCGATGCTGGCTCCTGCTCCTACACCACGCCTGGGGGCACGACCGCTACGCTCCCGGTGTCTCGGTGTCGGTTGTGGCGCGCCGCTATGACGTCAACGCCAACCTGATCTTCACCTGGCGGCGCGATCCCCGTTACAGGCCGGCGGCCGATGCCGGGGAGGCGCCGTCCTTCCTGCCGGTGGAGGTGGTGCCCGATGCGCCGCCGTTGGAGCCGGCCGCGGCATCGGACGGTCGGATCGAGATCGCGTTGTCGAACGGCCACCGGGTGAGCGCGTTCGGGTCGTTCGACGCGGACGCGCTGTGCCGGGTGGTGCGGGCGCTTGGCGGATGATCCCGGTTCCCTCCTCGACCCGGGTATGGCTGGCCTGCGGCGTGACCGACATGCGCAAGGGGTTCCCCGGTCTCGCGGCGCAGGCGGAGCGGGTATTGAAGGCGGATCCGCATTGCGGCCATCTCTTCATCTACCGCGGCCGCCGGGGCGACCTGATCAAGATGATCTGGTGGGACGGCCAGGGTGCGTGCCTGTTCTCGAAGCGTCTGGAGCGCGGCCGCTTCGTGTGGCCGTCGGCATCGGAAGGGAAGGTGTCGGTGACGCCGGCGCAGCTGTCGATGCTGCTTGAGGGGATCGACTGGCGGGCGCCGGTTCGCACCTGGAGACCGCTGGCCGCGGGCTGATTCACCGTTTATAAACAATGGGTTGACTGTCATTCGGGCTTCCCTTTGTCGGCCCCTTCGGGTAGGATGCGGCCATGCTCGAAGCGGCCCATTCCCTGCCCGACGACATCGCCGCGTTGAAGGCGATGGTGCTGGCCTCGCGGGCCGAACTGGCGGCACGGGACGCCGAGCTGCGCAACCGCGATCTGTTGATCGAGAAGCTCAGGCACCAGCTTGCGGGTCTGCGGCGGCAGCGCTTCGGCGTCACCTCGGAGGCCCTCGACCAGCTTGAGCTCGGGCTGGAGGACGAGGAGATCGCGCGGGCGGCCGAGGCGCCGACCGAGCCGACGCCCGCCACGAAGAAGCAGCCGAAGCGCCGTCCCCTGCCGGACCACCTGCCGCGCGAGGAGACGGTTCTCGCGCCGGGCGAGCGCTGCGCGGACTGCGGCGGCCGTCTCAAGCGGCTCGGCGAGGATGTGACGGAGGAGCTGGAGTACATCCCCGGCCGCTTCGTGGTGAAGCGCATCGTCCGTCCGCGCCTGGCCTGCGGCGGCTGCGAGAAGTTCCACCAGGCGCCGCTGCCGCCGCGACCGATCGAGCGCGGCCGACCGGGCCCCGGCCTTCTGGCGCATGTGCTGGTCTCGAAGTATTGCGATCACCGTGTGTCCTGAAGCACCGCCATGAAAGGAGGTGCGCAACTGCAAGAGAGATGAGGGTAGGCCCCTCGGGGTCGACGATCAGGCGTCGGTCTCAAACCACCACGAGCTGCTGTCGTAAAGAGCGATGGTGGTGAGCGTCGTGGAAACGGCGGGACGACGATCTCGTCAGGTGAGGTCCGGGGAGACGAGCGAAAGCGAACCGCCGATGAACTGCCGAAAGCGTATGGTCGATGTCAGAACCGGGGGTGGTGGTCACTCCGGGACAAGCATGGGCGGAGTCCTGGAGTCCGGCCCACGCGGCATCCGGCTCGAAGGCGGCGTGAACCCGGAACAGGCTTTCTTGCGGTAAGCGTCCGGCGTGACCGCCCCTGCGTGGTCAGTCGGCGGCTTCCCGATCTTCTGCGGGCGCGGTGTTCCACGGCAGCAGATCGTCGATGCGGTTGATCCTGTAGTCGGGGATGCGTTCGAGGACCTGAGCAAGCCAGGCCTGCGGATCGACATCGTTGAGCCTGGCGGTCTCGATCAGGGTGTAGGCGATGGCGGCGGCCCTGCCGCCGCTGGCCGAGCCCATGAAGAGATAGTTCTTGCGGCCGAGCGCGATCGGCCTCATTGCGCGTTCGGCGGGGTTGTTGTCGATCTCGAGGAAGCCGTGCTCGAGATAGGGTCGAAGGCGCTTCATCCGGGTCAGGGCATGACGGATCGCCGCTGCCAGCGGGGTCTTGGCGGAGATTCTGGGCAGCTGCGATTGCAGCCACCGCTCCAGCTCGTCGAGGCACGGCGCGGCCTTGGCCTGGCGGATGGCCGCGCGGTTATCGGGCGGCTGCCCGCGGGCCTCCTTCTCGATAGCGTAGAGGGCGGCGATCCGTTCCAGCGCCTCGGCGGCGATCGCCGAGCCCTGGGCGGCATGGACGTCGAAGAACTTGCGTCGCACATGCGCCAGACAGGCCACCTCGCGGACCGGCCCGGCGCGCGCCAGCGCACCGAACCCGGCATAGCCGTCCGAGTGCATCCAGCCGGCGAAGCCTTCAAGATGCGCCTTCGGATGCGCCGCCTTGCGGTCGGCCGAGAAGCGGTACCAGGCCGCCGGCGGCGCCTCGCCAGCCCAGGGCCGCTCGTCCCGCACGTAGGTCCAGGCCCGGCCGGTCGCCGTTTTGCCGGTTCCCGGCGCCAGCAGCTTGACCGGGGTGTCGTCGGCGAACAGGGCTTGTCCTTCCAGCACATGGCGCCCGATCGCATCGGCCGTAAGCGTCCGGCGTGACCGCCCCTGCGTGGTCAGTCGGCGGCTTCCCGATCTTCTGCGGGCGCGGTGTTCCACGGCAGCAGATCGTCGATGCGGTTGATCCTGTAGTCGGGGATGCGTTCGAGGACCTGAGCAAGCCAGGCCTGCGGATCGACATCGTTGAGCCTGGCGGTCTCGATCAGGGTGTAGGCGATGGCGGCGGCCCTGCCGCCGCTGGCCGAGCCCATGAAGAGATAGTTCTTGCGGCCGAGCGCGATCGGCCTCATTGCGCGTTCGGCGGGGTTGTTGTCGATCTCGAGGAAGCCGTGCTCGAGATAGGGTCGAAGGCGCTTCATCCGGGTCAGGGCATGACGGATCGCCGCTGCCAGCGGGGTCTTGGCGGAGATTCTGGGCAGCTGCGATTGCAGCCACCGCTCCAGCTCGTCGAGGCACGGCGCGGCCTTGGCCTGGCGGATGGCCGCGCGGTTATCGGGCGGCTGCCCGCGGGCCTCCTTCTCGATAGCGTAGAGGGCGGCGATCCGTTCCAGCGCCTCGGCGGCGATCGCCGAGCCCTGGGCGGCATGGACGTCGAAGAACTTGCGTCGCACATGCGCCAGACAGGCCACCTCGCGGACCGGCCCGGCGCGCGCCAGCGCACCGAACCCGGCATAGCCGTCCGAGTGCATCCAGCCGGCGAAGCCTTCAAGATGCGCCTTCGGATGCGCCGCCTTGCGGTCGGCCGAGAAGCGGTACCAGGCCGCCGGCGGCGCCTCGCCAGCCCAGGGCCGCTCGTCCCGCACGTAGGTCCAGGCCCGGCCGGTCGCCGTTTTGCCGGTTCCCGGCGCCAGCAGCTTGACCGGGGTGTCGTCGGCGAACAGGGCTTGTCCTTCCAGCACATGGCGCCCGATCGCATCGGCCAGGGGCTCCAGCAGCGCCGTCGCCTTGCCGACCCAGCCGGCGAGCGTCGAGCGGTCGAGCTCGACGCCGTCGCGGGCGAAGATGCGGGACTGGCGGTAGAGCGGCAAGCGAGTCGCGCGGGGGAATCTCACCCCCACGCGCTCCCAGAACCGTACGTGAACCTCTCAGCTCATACGGCTCCCAGCGTCCGGCCCTGCCCGTGCACAAGGGTCCAATGGGCGAACCGCCACGGCTCCGCTTTCGCGATTCTGGCAAGCCAGAGACGAGCCTGACGCGGTCGTTGTCGGAAGCGTTTGAACTTCCGCATTGCCCATCGCTGCAAGTGGGCGTCTATCAGACGAAGGGTCGGATAGAGCGCCGACTTGTAGAATGCGCCGAAGTAGCCGATCCACCCTGCAATTTCGCGATGAAACATGCGGGCAAGGTCAAGCAGTGCCTTGTCGCTACGCCGTTGCAAACGCCACTGTCGCACGCGGCGCCGAAACGCCTTGAGCGCAGTCGGGCTGGCAGCCGGAAGGAACGAGACCCCGAACAACCCGCCGCGCCACGCCGCGAACCTTGGCTGGAAACGGTAGCCCAGGAAGTCGAACGCGACCGTCGGGTAGTCCGCCTTGCGGTTGGTATCCTTGCAGTAGACCACCTTGGTCTTCTGCGGATGGACCTCCAGGCCGCACTCGGCCAATCGGTCCGCAACCCGCCGCCAGAGGGTCTTTGCCGCCTCCTCCGTTCGACAATGGCAGATTATATCGTCCGCATACCGTTCGAACGGAACATGCGGCATCGACCTTTTCATCCATTGATCGAACGCATAGTGCAGGAACAGGTTGGACAATACTGGCGAAATTACCCCGCCCTGTGGCGTGCCCCTGTCCCGTGCGACAACGGTGCCGTCCTCCTCGATCACGGGAGCCTTCAACCAGCGCTCGACATAGAGCAGCACCCACCGGCAGTCCGTATGGTGACGAACGGCCTTCAGCAGCAACTCGTGGTCGATGTTGTCGAAGAACCCCTTGATGTCCATGTCCAGCACCCAGTCGTAGCGCCAGCATCGCCGACGCGCTGTCCGGATGGCGTCAATGGCGGATCGCTTCGGCCGATATCCGTATGAGTCCTCATGGAAAATCGGTTCCAACAAGGGCTCCAGATGTCGGCGAACAACCTCCTGAGCGATGCGGTCCGTGACCGTCGGTATGCCCAACGGGCGCTTCCCGCCGCCCTCCTTGGGGATGTTCACCCTGCGAACCGGAGGCGGCATATAGCTGCCTGAGGACATGCGATTCCAGAGCTTGTAGAGTTCCGGACCAAGCCGTTCCTCCAGACTCTCGACCGTCTGCCCATCTACTCCAGCCGCTCCCCGGTTTGCCTTCACATGCTTGAAGGCTTCCCAGACTTCCCTCTTTGCTATCGGGAACGGCTTTGCCCCTGTCATCCGGCTCCTCCTGTCACCAGTTGGCCGACGGCAGCGGCTGAACACCACAGCCCCTTCGGTCCAGCGCCATTACAGCGCCTTCATCCCTACTACGGGCTGTTCTGCCCCTGTGCCCCGCATCGGTACTCTGAGCCTTCCGGGGGCTGCCCGGTTGGCCGTCTCCCTTGGCATCGGGACGACAGGTTCTCCTGTTCCGCAAGAAAGCCTGTTCCGGGTTCACGCCGCCTTCGAGCCGGATGCCGCGTGGGCCGGACTCCAGGACTCCGCCCATGCTTGTCCCGGAGTGACCACCACCCCCGGTTCTGACATCGACCATACGCTTTCGGCAGTTCATCGGCGGTTCGCTTTCGCTCGTCTCCCCGGACCTCACCTGACGAGATCGTCGTCCCGCCGTTTCCACGACGCTCACCACCATCGCTCTTTACGACAGCAGCTCGTGGTGGTTTGAGACCGACGCCTGATCGTCGACCCCGAGGGGCCTACCCTCATCTCTCTTGCAGTTGCGCACCTCCTTTCATGGCGGTGCTTCAGGACACACGGTGATCGCAATACTTCGAGACCAGCACATGCGCCAGAAGGCCGGGGCCCGGTCGGCCGCGCTCGATCGGTCGCGGCGGCAGCGGCGCCTGGTGGAACTTCTCGCAGCCGCCGCAGGCCAGGCGCGGACGGACGATGCGCTTCACCACGAAGCGGCCGGGGATGTACTCCAGCTCCTCCGTCACATCCTCGCCGAGCCGCTTGAGACGGCCGCCGCAGTCCGCGCAGCGCTCGCCCGGCGCGAGAACCGTCTCCTCGCGCGGCAGGTGGTCCGGCAGGGGACGGCGCTTCGGCTGCTTCTTCGTGGCGGGCGTCGGCTCGGTCGGCGCCTCGGCCGCCCGCGCGATCTCCTCGTCCTCCAGCCCGAGCTCAAGCTGGTCGAGGGCCTCCGAGGTGACGCCGAAGCGCTGCCGCCGCAGACCCGCAAGCTGGTGCCTGAGCTTCTCGATCAACAGATCGCGGTTGCGCAGCTCGGCGTCCCGTGCCGCCAGTTCGGCCCGCGAGGCCAGCACCATCGCCTTCAACGCGGCGATGTCGTCGGGCAGGGAATGGGCCGCTTCGAGCATGGCCGCATCCTACCCGAAGGGGCCGACAAAGGGAAGCCCGAATGACAGTCAACCCATTGTTTATAAACGGTGAATCAGCCCGCGGCGATCGTGTCCCGAGCCGTGGTGTAAGAGCCTGGCGGCCGTCGCGGTATCCGGCGGGTAGGGCCGGTAGGCTCAGGCTGCCACGGCGGGCAGCTTGACGGTTGCATTGTCGCTCACGGGAGCGATCGATTCCAGCGTCATGTATCTGGCCCTCTGGACGGCCCATTCGTCGTTCTGCTCGAGCAGGATGGCGCCGATCAGCCGTGTTATGGCGTCCTCGTTGGGGAAGATGCCGACGGTGTTGGTACGCCGCTTGATCTCGCCATGGAGTCGTTCGAGCGGGTTTGTCGAGTGCAGCTTGGGGCGATGCGCGGCCGGGAAGGTCATGTAGGCGAGAACGTCGTGCTCGGCCTCGTCCATGAGAGCGGCGAGCTTCGGCGCCTTGGCCCTGAGCTGGTCGGCGACCTGGCGCCACTGGGCGGAGGCGCTGTCTGCATCCTCCTGGGCGAAGGCGGTGGTGACGAAGGCGGACACGACGCGCCGGCCCTGCTTGCCGGCATGGGCGAGCAGGGTGCGCATGAAGTGGACGCGGCAGCGCTGCCATGTGGCGCCGAGGACGCGCGTTGCAGCCGCCTTCAGGCCCTTGTGGTCATCGGAGACGACCAGCTTGACGCCGCGCAGGCCGCGGCGGGCCAGGGAGCGCAGGAAGGAGGTCCAGAAGGTCTCGGCCTCGGACGCGCCGATCGCCATGCCGAGCACCTCGCGGCGGCCCTGGTCGTTGACCGCCACCGCGATCGTGACCGCGACCGAGACGACGCGCCCGGCCTCGCGCATCTTCACATAGGTCGCGTCCAGCCACAGATACGGCCAGTCGCCCTCCAGCGGGCGGTCGAGGAAGTCGCGGATCTTGCCGTCGATCTCACCGCACAGCCGCGACACCTGGCTCTTCGAGATGCCCGACATGCCCATGGCCTGCACCAGGTCGTCCACCGAGCGGGTCGACACGCCCTTGATGTAGGCCTCCTGGATCACCGCCGTCAGCGCCTTCTCCGCCATGCGACGCGGCTCCAGGAAGCCCGGGAAGTAGCTCCCCTTGCGCAGCTTCGGGATCTTCAGCTCCACCGTGCCCGCGCGCGTCTCCCAGACCCGGTCCCGGTAGCCGTTGCGATGGGTGAGCCGGTCCGGCGAACGCTCGCCGTGTGCGGCTCCCGCAAGGCCCTCCACCTCAAGCGCCATCAAACGCTCGGCCGTGAACCCGATCATCTCGCGAAGCAGATCGGCGTCCGAACTCTTCTCCAAAAGCGCCTGCAGGGTCATCATGTCCTTGGTGGTCATCGTGGTACTCCTCCGGTCGGATGGACTGTAGAAGCCCAACCCTAACCGGCACCGCGATGGCCATCCGCTATGGATAAGTGGCCCGCCGCCGCCAGACGCCACACGGTCGCGGCGGCGGGCCACTTACCCACAGCTACCGATGCTGGCTCCTGCTCCTACACCACGCCTGGGGGCACGACCCCCGCGGCCAGCGGTCTCCAGGTGCGAACCGGCGCCCGCCAGTCGATCCCCTCAAGCAGCATCGACAGCTGCGCCGGCGTCACCGACACCTTCCCTTCCGATGCCGACGGCCACACGAAGCGGCCGCGCTCCAGACGCTTCGAGAACAGGCACGCACCCTGGCCGTCCCACCAGATCATCTTGATCAGGTCGCCCCGGCGGCCGCGGTAGATGAAGAGATGGCCGCAATGCGGATCCGCCTTCAATACCCGCTCCGCCTGCGCCGCGAGACCGGGGAACCCCTTGCGCATGTCGGTCACGCCGCAGGCCAGCCATACCCGGGTCGAGGAGGGAACCGGGATCATCCGCCAAGCGCCCGCACCACCCGGCACAGCGCGTCCGCGTCGAACGACCCGAACGCGCTCACCCGGTGGCCGTTCGACAACGCGATCTCGATCCGACCGTCCGATGCCGCGGCCGGCTCCAACGGCGGCGCATCGGGCACCACCTCCACCGGCAGGAAGGACGGCGCCTCCCGGCATCGGCCGCCGGCCTGTAACGGGGATCGCGCCGCCAGGTGAAGATCAGGTTGGCGTTGACGTCATAGCGGCGCGCCACAACCGACACCGAGACACCGGGAGCGTAGCTCTGCGCCACGATCCGGCGCTTCTCGTCGTCCGACCAGAACCGGCGTACCCGACGTGGCACCGCAGCCCCCTAAGATAGTGTCCATTAGCCGATAATGGACACTATCGACCTCTGGAACCTCACCACAGACTGCGGCTCCAAGCCGTCTCGCCACAAGGGCGGTCACGCCAGACGCTTACGCCGCTGGTGAACGCCTTCGGAGTGTGGCTCGACGAGCAGCGCTCGCGCGTCTCGCCGCGCTCGCGCCTGGGCGAGAAGCTGACCTACATCGCCAACCGGTGGGACGGGTTGCTGGTGTTCCTCCGCGACGGGCGCGTCGAGATCGACTCGAACTTCGTCGAGAACCGCATCCGCCCGCTGAAGCTCACGGCAAAGAACGCCCTGTTCGCGGGCCACGACGAGGGCGCCGCCGCGTGGGCCCGGATCGCCTCGCTGATCGAGACCTGCAAGATGAACGGCGTCGAGCCGCACGCCTGGCTCAGGAGCGCGCTCGAGAAGATCGCCGCGGGTCACCCACAGTCGAGGATCCACGAGCTGCTGCCGTGGAACTTTGATCCCAAGCCCGACGTCGACACCGGTTGATCGCGGCGCCCAAGCCCACCCTCAAGAAAACGCTGTCAATCCAGACCCGATATGGGGTCTGAACACCGCTTACGATACGCCAGACGGCTGCTGGCCGAGCGCGGCGGGATCGCGGCCGCCGATCTGGAGGAGCTCGCGGCGCGCCGCCGGCGGGGGCGGTCGGTACGGGACATGTCGATCGGGGAACGCCGCAAGGCCGATCCGGCGTTCGTGCCCGCCCCGCCGGCCAGGCGGTCGGAGGACGCGCGCATCCAGGCCATCGGGCGCGACCTCGAGGCGCTCGAACCCGTCGAGATCTCCATCGAGGTCTCCGCGGCACCGGCGAAGCCGAAGCCGAAACCGTCGCCGGCCGAAACCCGTCCGGCCACGGTTTCCGCCAGCGACGCCGACACGCTCTACGACAGGCTCCTCGCCGACGCCGCGGCCAACCGCGCCGCCGCCCGCCGCCAGGGCGTCCATCCCTACGAGACCAGGAAAGCGCCGGGGCTCATCGAGCGCGGCCGCGCGCTGCTGCGCCTCCAGGCCCTCCCCGCCGCCAGGGCGCGGGTCCTCCGCAACACCGTCGCGGCCTACGACGAATGGTCCAGGAGCCGGCGGCGGGTTCCCGGGCCGGCGCCGGCGAACCCGGGACCCCGGCAGAAGCCGTCCCGCGCCGAAACCCGCCCGATCGCGGTCTCCGCCGCCGAAGCCGTGATGCTCCACCGCCGGTTCCTCGCCGCCGCGATCAGGAACCGGCAGGCCGCCCACAGAAGGGGACTCCATCCCTACGAGACCAGGGAAGCGCCCGGGCTCATCGAACAGGCGCGCGCGCTGGTGCGCATCGAAGCGCTCCCCGTCGCCAGGGCGCGGGCGCTCCGCGACGACATCGCCGCCTACGACGAATGGTTCCAGAGCCGGCGGCGCGCTCCAAGGCCCGCGCCGGCCGCCGAAAAGAAGCCCCGCCCCCGCCGCAAGAGCCGCGCGCAGGCGGAGTTCGACGCCCTCTACGACAGGTTCCTCACCGACGCCGGGGCTAACCGCGCCGCCGCCCAGCGGCAGGGTGTCCACCCCTAGGGTGTCCACCCCTACATGACCGAAGACGCCCCGCGCCTCATCCGTCAGGCGCGCGAACTCGTCCGGACCGGACGCCTCCCCGGCATGGCCGCCGAAACGCTCGCCGACACCATCGCCCAGTACGAGCGGATGCGGGCGCGGGCGGCGCAGAGCCAGCACCCCACCCCAGCTCCGCGCACCGACGCTGCCAAGCCAAAACGCAAACGCCGGGTCGCCCCATCGACCCAGTCCCGGCCGACCCGGGAAACACCTCCAGAACGCGCTTCCCCGGCCGATACCGTCAGAAAAGCGTCCCCGGCCGCGCCGCCCCCCGCGCCCACACCCAAACCCCCGGCGTCCGACCCCGCGCCTGCAAGACCCGAAAAGCCCGCGCGGCAACCCCGCGCCCCACAAGGCCCCGACACGGCGGCCCAGGCAGCCGTCGCCGAACTCGACCGGATTTTCGCCGACATCCATGCCCGGTCCGCGCAGCGACCCGCCGACCCGGACCCCACGCCAACAACCGCTCAGCCACAACCCCGGCAGCTTTCAACCAACCTCTCCACCGAAGACCTGCTGCAGGAGCTTCGACAACTCCGCGATGCCAACCTCGAAATGGCCCACGACAGCAACCTCGACCCGTGCGCAACGGAGCAATGGCCTTTCATCTACCAGGCCGCCCGAGAACTCGGCCACCGCAAGGACGTCCCGACCGACGCCTGGCCCTTCCTCCACAGCATCATCGCCGCCCACCACCGCTGGGAAACCCGGCAGCGCCCACGCCACGACCCCCCGGCCCAATCCATCCGGATCCGATATTGAGCCGGCCGGCGGTCCCGGACCGCGCTGTTCACGGCGATTCCCCCCGGCTTCGCGCGGCCTGCGGGGCGTCCTATGATCGCCGCGTGTCGACGCTCTGCCGCGACTGCGGCCACCGGCCGCCCCCCGGCGCCGGGGCCTGCACGGCCTGCGGGTCGGCCCGCGTGCTGAGCCATGCGGAGCTTCACGGCCTCGCCATCGCCCATCTCGACTGCGACGCCTTCTACGCCGCCATCGAGAAGCGCGACCGCCCGGAGCTGCGCGACGTCCCGGTGATCGTCGGCGGACGCCACCGGGGCGTGGTCGCCGCCTGCTGCTACATCGCCCGCACCTACGGGGTGCGCTCGGCGATGCCCATGTTCAGGGCTCTGAAGGCCTGCCCGGACGCGGTGGTGGTCAGGCCGGACATGAAGAAGTACGCCGCCGTCGGCCGCGAGGTCCGGGCGATGATGCTGGACCTCACCCCGCTGGTCGAGCCGCTGTCGATCGACGAGGCGTTCATGGACCTCTCGGGGACGGAGTCGCTGCACCGGGGCAGTCCCGCCGAGACCCTGGCGCGGCTCGCGCGCCGGGTGGAGAGCGAGCTCTCCATCACCGTCTCGATCGGTCTCAGCTACAACAAGTTCCTGGCCAAGATCGCGTCGGACCTCGACAAGCCGCGCGGCTTCGCCGTGCTCGGCCGGGCCGAGGCGCGGTCGTTCCTCGCCGGCAAGCCGGTGGGCCTGCTGTGGGGCGTCGGCGAGGCGATGCGGAGGCGGCTGGCGCGGGACGGGATCACGCGGATCGGCGAGCTCGCGCGGCTCGACGAGGGCGCGCTGGTGGCGCGCTACGGCAAGATCGGCAGGTGGCTTTACCTCTGCGCCCGCGGCGAGGACGACCGGCCCGTCGATCCCGACCGGGAGGCAAAGAGCATGTCGTCGGAGATCACGCTCGACGAGGACATATCCGACGCCGAGGCGCTGCGTCCGATCCTGTGGCAGCTCGCCGAGACGGTGGCGAGGCGGATGAAGAAGGCGGGCATCGCGGGCGGGGGCGTCACGCTGAAGCTGAAGACGGCGGACTTCCGCATCTTCACCCGCGCGCGGCGCCTCAACGCCGCCACCCAGTCGGCGGAGGAGATGTTCCGGGCGGCCGAACCGCTGCTTGCCCGCGAGGCCGACGGCCGCGCCTTCCGCCTGATCGGGATCGGCGCCCACGATCTGGTCGAGGCCGCGAAGGCGGGTCAGGGCGACCTGTTCGGCGGCGTCGCGCGCGACGGGGACGGGGTCGACGGGGCGCTGGACGCGGTGCGCGAGAAGTTCGGCGACGAGGCCATCGTCAGGGGGCGCGGCTTCGGAACGAAGCTCGTGCGCCAGGGGCCGTCCAAAGTGGAATGAACCGTCTGGCGCGAACGGAGCCCGGCAACACGCACGCGGGCGATGGCGGGCTCGCGACCATGCCTGAGCCTGCGGCCGCGTAGCCACCGCCACGGCCGGAGGGGCCAAACCGGCCGGCGTCGCTTTCTCATCGATTTTCTTGCCGGCTGGCGGGAAAGGCCAGGCCGGGCTTCCGGCCGGCGGCGCGCGGGCATGGGCTGGCCGGAACGGAAAACGCCGGACAGGAAGACGGCCGTCGTCGAACGTCAGGCGGCCGTCGGCGGCACCTGCATCGACACCGGCACCATCCCCGGCAACTCGCCCGCGTCAGCCATCGCCGAAGACCTCTTCGCAAATGGCCTCGATTTGCGCCGCTTCGTCGTCGGTCAGGGCCTCGAACTCCCTCTCGCGGCGCTTCTTCGGCAGTTTGCCGCCGTTCCGCCGGATGAACATGATCAGGTCCTGGGCCAGCCGGTCGGGCATTTCCACCGTCTCCATGATGCGCCGCCGCGCTTCGTCGTGGCGGCGCAAGAGATCGATCTCCTCCGGCAGGTCGCGTTCGACCGTGCGGGCGACACAGGCATAAAGAAAGGGGCTTATATCGATTACTTGACGGCCGGCTGTCGGGCGCGGATCGGGGCCGGGGACGCCGTCGCGTCGCGGCGGGCATGGAAACCGCCCAGACTCCCCCCCGTCATGGTCGGCGAAGGCCGACCATCCACGATTTGTTTTTCGTTTCCGGCGCCGCAAAAACTCGTGGATGGTCGGCCTTCGCCGACCATGACGGGGAGGAACGGCCCGCCGGGACCCGAATGCGCCCCGGCGCTGCCCGGAACGCCTGTCAGCCCCGCTCCTGTCAAGTAATCGATATAAGCTCCAACGTGAAGGGCATCGAGATCAACGCCTACGCGGCGGAGCTTGCCCGCGTGTCGGTGTGGATCGGCGAAATCCAGTGGATGCGGCGCAACGGGTTCAGCAACTCGACCAATCCGATCCTCGATCCGCTCGATACCATCGAATGCCGCGACGCTATCCTCATGCTCGACGGCAGCGAACCGGACTGGCCGGAGGCCGATGTCGTGATCGGCAACCCGCCGTTCCTCGGGGACCGGATGATGCGCGGCGGTCTGGGCCACGAATACACCGAGCGCCTGCGCCGGAGCTGGCAGGGTTCGGTGCCGGCCTCCGCCGATCTGGTCTGCTACTGGTTTGCCAAGGCTGGTGCGCTGGCGGCCCGAGGCAGGATCGCCCGCGCCGGCCTGGTCGCGACGAACTCGATCCGGGGCGGCAACAATCGGCCCGTCCTTGACCGGATCGTCGCCGAGGGCGCGATTTTCGACGCTTGGTCCGACGAACCCTGGGTGATCGACGGCGCGGCGGTGCGGGTGTCGCTGGTCTGTTTCGGCTCGCGCGACGCTGACCTTCCCATCTCACTGAACGGCGGACCAGCACCCCATATCCACGCCGACCTTACGGCAGGCGGCATCGACCTGACGCGGGCGGTGCGACTGGACCGGAACGGGGATACCGCGTTTCTGGGCGTCAACAAGAACGGCGCATTCGATATTCCGGGCGACTTGGCACGGGAATGGTTGCGACTTCCGGCCAATCCGAACGGACGGCCCAACGCCGATGTCCTGAAACCTCGCATCGTCGGCAGGGATATTGTCCAGCGTTCTTCCGACCAATGGATAATCGACTTCGGCTCCGCCATGATCGAATCGGAAGCCGCGCTTTACGAAGTGCCTTTCGCGCATGTCGCGGAGCATGTGAGGCCGGTGCGGGCGAACAACCGGGTCAAGGCGCTCAGGGACAATTGGTGGCGGCACTGGCGGCCTCGTCCGGCAATGTGGCGGGCGCTTGAGGGCCTGCCGCGTTTCATCGCCACCCCGACGGTTTCCAAGCACCGGCTGTTCGTGTGGCTTGACGCAGGCGTCTGCCCCGACCACCAGCTGATCGTCATTGCCCGCGACGACGATGTGACCTTCGGCATCCTGCACAGCCGCTTCCACGAGGCATGGTCGCTGCGGCTCGGCACTTGGCTCGGCAAGGGCAACGATCCCCGCTACACGCCGACTACCACCTTCGAGACGTTCCCCTTCCCGAAGGGCCTCTCGCCGGACATCCCCGCCGCCGATTATGCCGAAGACCCCCGCGCCGTCGCCATCGCCGAAGCCGCCCGAAGGTTGGTGGAGCTACGCGACCGCTGGCTCAACCCGCCCGAATGGGTGGAATGGATCGACGAGCCGGTGCCGGGCTATCCGAAGCGTCCGGCCGCATGCGATGAAGCGGCGGCGAAGGAACTGAAGGCGCGAACGCTGACCAATCTCTACAATGCCCGCCCGCAATGGCTCGCCGATGCCCACGCCGCGCTCGACAACGCCGTCGCTCGGGCCTATGGTTGGGACATGGACATTACGGAGGACGAAGCGCTACGAAATTTGTTAGTGTCGAATAGGGAAACCGCAGAATGCTAAAGGCGATACCGTGTCTCAAATGAACGACTTTGAATTCAGCCAAATCAGCTTCGATTCAGATTTGGTGCAGATCATTTCCTTGTCATCTAATCTCAGTAGGAAGATCGATTTGCCTTTGACTCAAGGACCGATCCACTTCTCTGTGGCAAGGCACGACGGCAAGCTATCGAATCGCTGGGGAGTCAAAGTCAACAGGAAAGGCGATGCATACATTTACCGCCGCGACAAACCTCATGCGGGAAAGGTCAGCTTGCATGCATCCGGACAGCAGCACATTTCCATCCCCGGCGACATCGCGAAAAGTGTAGGTACAACGAGCCGATTTGGAAACAAATGGTCTGAGCCGGTGTTTGGCAATGAAGCTGTCGCTACGTTCACGCTCGTGTTCCCGCCGTGGGGTGTCGGATTCGATCTGACAAATATTCCAGAGCAAATCAAAAAGCATGAGCTACTCATAATTGGCGACATCGAAAAGATGGTAGTGGTTGCTTTCTTTATCGTCGACTCCAACAGAAGCATGCAAGGACGCGTTCCCCATATAGTACTCGGTCGGATACCCATCAAGCAAGATAAAGACCCTTTACCAAGCAAGATAAAGACCCTTTACATTGTCGCGTGGAAGGAACCTCAAAGCGACTTGATGGATCGAATTATGAATGTGCTTCCTCAAGCGGCGAAGGGTTTGCTGAGCCGCGGCCATGGCGCTGGAGAATATGTGCTTACTGTTCAGGGATACCGACAGCCCAACTCGGCTTATATGGTATCGGCTCCGGTGTCGGTGTGTTACCGTGAATGAGTCCATGCTGTGGATTATGCAGACAGTAACGCCCGCTTTACGGCCTCCGGCTCTTTCTGGATCACGCGCAGGAGCGCCGCCGCCGGGCCGCTGACCCGGCGCGTTCCCTGTTCCCACTTGCGATAGCCGGACAGGCTCATGCCGACCAGCGGCGCCATTTGCGCCTGGGTCAGTTTCGCCTGCTTGCGGACCTCGCGCGGCGTCACAGGCGCATGCACGATGGCAGGGCTCTTGCCCTCGGCGTGGGCAAGGGCCTCGTTGAGGGACTGGATCAGGTCTTCTCCGAAGGTGCTCATCGCTTCTTCCTTTCGGCATGCTTGATCGCTGCGACGATGCTGGCTGCCGCGCGGCGTTCGGATGGGCTCAAGTCGGTCTTGGCGGATTTTGCATAGGCGAGAAGCGCGTAGACCGGCATGGTTTCGCCGCCGTAGAAGTAGATTACCCGGGCGCCTCCCCGCTTGCCGCGGCCCAGAGCGGCGAAGCGCAGCTTTCGGATACCCCCTGTTCCGGGAATCTCGTCGCCCGCCAAGGGGTGCTCGGCCAAATGGTCGATCAGAGCCTTCCGCTCCTCGTCGCTGAACAGCCTGTCAGCCTGCCGGGTGAAGGTCGGGGTCTCGGCGACGGTCTGCATCGGGCAAGAAATAGCCCAATGGGGTATATAAATCAAGGGCCGTGAATCGCACACCGCTTTGTATGTCATACCCAACGTCCGTAGCTGCGGCGCGGGCGGGCATGGGAAGGCATCGGCGCGGTATGAAGGTTCATCGCCTCGGCGATGAGGCTCCCGACCTTCTCGGCGGTCTCGACCAGATGGCCGTCGGCGAGATGGGCGTAGCCTGCGGTGGTCTCGTGCCGCCGGTGGCCAAGCAGCTTTCCGACCAGGGGCAGGGTCTCGCCGGACATGACGGCGTGGCTGGCCGCGGTGTGGCGGAGATCATGCAGGCGGAGCCTGCCGAGCCCGGCGTCGGTGCAGACCGCGCGCCAGCAGGCGACGATGTTCGTGGGCGATGGCCGCCCGGCGTTCTTCGGAAACAGACAGGCATCGGGGTCGCGGGGACCGGGCAGCGCCTCGACGATGGCCCGCGCGGCCTCGCCGAGGCGCACGGTGCGCGGACCCGTCTTGGCATCCTCAAGCTTCAGCGCGCCATCGGCGACGTTCCGCCAGCGCAGGTCGAGCACTTCGCCCCGGCGGCATCCGGTGAGCGCCAGCAGGCGGATCGCGGCGACGGCCTCGGGCCAGCGCGCCTCGTGCGCATCGAGCGCGCGGCCGAGCCGGGCGAGTTCTCCGGTGTCGAGGCACCGGGCGACGTTGCGCCTGGGGTTCTTCCTGATGCCGATGCAGGGATTGGCGCCGCGCTCGCGGAAGCCGAACTCCTCGGCGCGGAACATCATGGACCGGAGGATCTCGAAGGCGCGGTTGGCCGCGCCGGGCCTGTCCCTGCTGGCCGCGTCGAACCACGCGGCCACGTCCTCGGGGCCGACGCGGTCCACCGGCATCCCGCCGAAGGCGGGCAGGATGCGGGCCTTGAGATAGATGCGCACGGTCTCGCGTCCCGAGGGCTTCCAGTATGGATCGCAGCGGCGCAGATACTCGTCGGCCAGGTCCCGCACCGTAGGGGCGGTCTTCTCCTTGCGGATGTCCTCGGCGGGGTTGCCGCCGGCGCGGATGCGGGCGAGCAGGTCGCGGGCGCGGCGGCGGGCCTCGGCGAGTTCCATCTCGCCGTGGCGGGCGACGACGATGCGGCGGCTCCGTCCGTCGATGCGGGCCTGCACGATCCAGACCTTGCGGCCCGAGGGGTGGATGCGCAGCCCGAAGCCGGGCAGCGCCCTGTCGAACAGGATCGTGTCCTTCGGGCCGGGCGCGGCGTCGCGGGCCAGCTTCGCGGTAAGGTCAACCCTTGGCATGACCGCACCCTCCCTCCTGCTCCGCGCCGCTACCGGCCAGGGCTGCATGGATGCGGTTCGACATCCGGTCGGCGGCGTCCGTGACCGACTGGTCGGACAGGTGGACATAGCGCTCGGTAGTCTCGACCAGGGCATGGCCAAGCAGCTTCGCGATGGTCACCATGTCGACGCCGTTCATGGCGGCGACCGAGGCCCAGCTATGGCGCAAATCGTGAAGCCGCAGTCCGGGCAGGTCCGCTTCCTCCCGGATGCGGTTCCAGTCGCGTTGAATCGTGTAGATGGGCCGCGTCGGCGGACGCGCCGGAAACAGGAAGGGGCAATCGGGGCTGTAGCGCGGGATGGCGTCGATGACCGTGCGGGCGGCGCCCGACAGCCAGACCGTGCGCGGGCCGGACTTGGCGTCGGGCAGGTGGATGCGCTTGCCCCTGATCCAGTCCCATTCGAGCGATGCGATCTCGCCGAAGCGGCAGCCGGTGAGCATGAGCAGCCGGACGATGGCGACGACATCGGGGCAGCGGAACTCGTCGCGGACCAGCACGGCGTTGAGCCGGGCCATCTCGTCGGCTGTGAGGAACCGCTCCCTGGGCTTCATCCTGTAGCGGCGGGTCCGCTTGCAGGGGTTGGAGTTGTGGGGGCGATAGCCCCAGAGCTCGGCCATGCGCATCATCACCGACAGCACCGGCATGGCCCGGTTGGCGACGCCGGGCCTGTTCGCCATGGAGGCAAACCAGCGCCTCACGTCGTCGGCCTCGATGGCGTCCACGGTCAGGTGCCCGAAGGCGGGCAGGATGTCCTTGCGCACGATGCGGGCGTTGGTCTCCAGGGTGCTGGGCTTCCAGTGCCGGGCATGGCGTTCGAGGAACTCCCCGGCGAACGCGGTCATCGGGTGGCCGGGGGTCTTCGGCCCGTTGTCCTTCCTCGCCGGTTCGATGAAGCTGGCGATCAGCCTGCGGGCCTCGCGCCGCGCTTCGGGGACGGTCATGGCGTCGGCGTTGCCGATGGTGGCGTAGCGCCTGCGCCCGCGCACCATGCGGGCGAGGAAGAAGGTCCGGACGCCGGTGGGCTGGATGGTCAGCGCGAGTCCGCTCACCATGTCGTCGCGGACTTCGTACTTTCCGGCTCGGGGTCTGGCGGCGCGGAGGCGCCGGGCGAAGGTGGACTTCGGTCGGTCGGTCATGGTCGCGGCTTCCTGTTCGGGCCGCGCGGCCGACTGGTAATGCAGGAAGCGGCCGCGGCGGCGTTTCGTCGGGAAGCCGCGCGAAGGCGCAGGAGAGGCTGAACCGCAACGCCCTGTAGTTACAGGACTTTCCTCCGGTTCATGCGGAGGCGGACGCTGGCAGGATTCGCACCACGGGTGCGTTCCGGTGTGAGAACCACGCGCCGAAGGGCGTAGAAATCAGCACTCCGCCCACGCATCCGCGAAGCGCCGAAAGCCCAGTTCTGACAACGGCTTGCAGCCCGCACGGCGTTTGAGTGCGGCACTTCCGGCACTTCCAGCTTCCGAACCCGACGCCGTTCCCCGGCGTGTCCTGGGTGTTCCCCAACGGGGATGCCCAGCGCGCGCCGGTCGCGACCGGAACGAACGGAAGAGATCGGACCATGACGAACAGAACGAAGATCACGATGGCGTGCGCTCGCGCCTTCGCTGCTGCGGACGGGCGCGAGGCCGTGCTGTGGGACAGCGCCGCGCCGGGCCTCGGCCTGCGGGTGCGGGCGAACGGACGCAAGACATGGATCGTGCACCGATCGTGCACCGGCGCGCGGGCGGCTCCGTCGTCAGGCGGACGCTCGGCGCGCTCGACGAACTGACGGTCGAGGATGCGCGGCACGCGGCGCGAGCGCTGCTCGCCGATGCGGAGACGGGCGGCGCACCGGCGACGGTGCCGACGGTGCGGACGTTCGCGCCGGCGTTCCTCGCCGACTGCGCCGAACGCTGGAAGCCGGCGACGCGGCGCGCGCACGCGGACGGCATGAACCGCTTCATCCTGCCCGTGTTTGGCGATCGGCGCGTCGATTCGATCGGCGCGAAAGATGTGCGCAACTGGTTCGACGATCTGTCGGCCAGGCGGGCGGGATCGGCGAACCGGGCGCTGGCGGTGCTGTCGTCGATGATGAAGCACGCGGAGGCGCTCGGCCTGCGGCGCGAGGACTCCAACCCGTGCAGGGGGCTGCGGCGGCGGAAGACCGGCTTCGAGGCGCACTACCTGACGGACGGCGAGTTCGCCGCGCTCGGTCGGGCGCTCGACGGCGCGGAGGCGGAATGGCCGGTCGCGGTCGCCGGGCTGCTCGGCCATGCCGACATCCAGACCACCTTCGGCTATGCGCACCTTGCCGAGGGCTCCGTGTTCGAGGCCGCGAACCGGGTCTCGCGCGGCCTTGCCGCCATGCTCGACGGCGGGGAGGCGGACCGATGACCGAACGCGCCCGCCTGACCGATGCGCTCGCGCTCGCGGCCCGTCCGCGCGAACGCGAATACGCCGTCCACGATACCGCCCTTCAGGGCTTCATGCTGCGCGTCCAGCCCAACGGCGCGCGATCCTGGGTGTTCCGCTTCCGGCGCGACGGCAAGCCGCGCCGGGTCACGCTCGGCAGGCCGGAGGCGGTGAAGGCCGACTGGGCGCGCGCTGCGGCGCTCGCCTTCCTCGCCCGCGAGAAGGGCGGCGGCGATTCTCTGCCCCTTCCCGCTTCCGGCCCGACGCTGGCGAAGTTCGCCGTGGAATATGTCGAGCGGCGCGCCCCGTCCTGGAAGCCGTCCACGGTGCAGGCGACCCTGAGCTATCTCGACAGCGCCATCCTGCCCGCGCTCGGCCATCTGCGCGTCGGCGCGGTCGTGCGGGCCGACATCGCGCGCTTCTTCCACGACTACGGGCGGCGGAGGCCGGGCGGGGCGAACCGCGCCCATGACATCCTTCGCAACATGTTCGACTGCGCCATCGCGTGGGGTCATCGGCCCGAGGCCGCCGGCGAGGCCGCCGGGAACCCGTGCACGGGCATCGTCCGCTACCGGCGTCCGCCGCGCGGGCGGCTGCTGGGTGCGGACGATCTGGCGAAGCTGGGCGCGGTGCTGCGCGAGCGCGAGGCCGAACACCCGGTCTGCGCCGCGGCGGTGCGCTTGCTCCTGCTGACCGGTTGCAGGCCGGGGGAGATCCGCCGTCTGCGGTGGTCGGAAGTCAAGCCCGACCGCTTGACGTTGACCGACACCAAGACGGGCCCGAGGCACGTTCTGCTGGGCGAAGCGGCGCGGGCGTTGCTGGCCGGCCTCGCCGAATCGGCGTCCGGGGAATGTGTGTTTCCGGGCAGGAGCGGAGACGGGCCGTTGGGCAGCAACGAACTCCACTATTTCTGGACCACGACGCGCGATGCGGCCGGGATCGTGGCGGATGCGCGGCTTCATGACCTGCGACATGCGCACGCCTCGCACGCCGTCATGAATGGCGAAAGCCTGCATGTCGCAGGACGCCTGCTCGGACACCGCCGGGCCAGCACGACGAACCGCTATGTCCATCTCGACGACGCGACCCTCGGCCAGGCCGCCGAGCGGGTGGCGGTGGCGGTCGAGCGGAAGCTCCGGAGTTGTTGATTCTCCCGTCCTGTCCGCCTATGCTCCGCCTGCGCTGGGGCTTGCTGAGGGAACGGCGCATGAAGTGTTTTAGTTTGTTGACACGCCCTGCGTTCCATCTACACTTTGCCCGGAGTTTGCATCTGGGACCGGCGAGGCGTTCCTGCCGAAAGGAGAAGGGTTCATGAGAATTGTGAAGCATTGGGTGATCGTGGCGATGGCCGCCACGGCCCTGGGGCTTGCCGGCTGCGGCGGCGGGGGCAGCAAGGCGCCGCCGGCGGCGGGTATGCAGGATATGGAAAAGACACCCTACCAGAAGGCGGACGCGGCCATCAAGGCGGCCACGACGGCCGCTGCGGTCGACAAGGCCGTTGCCGATGCAATGGCCGACGTTTCCGGCGCGGAGCTCGCGAAGCTTCAGGCGGCTGCTGCGGCGCGCAAGACGGCGCTGGCGACGATGGCTCGCGAGATGGATCAGAAGAAGGCGCTGATGGACGCGCTCGCCGAGGTCGACACGTCCGACCTGTCGGACGCGGACAAGCTTGCCGCGGCCAAGGCGGCCATCGCGGCTCTCGAGGAGGCGCTGGACGATGCGGCCGACGTGAGCGATGCCGACAAGGCGACGTATCGGACGCAACTGGCCAGTGCCCAGACAGCCGTGGACCGGAAAGAGCAGATGAACGCGCTTTCGGGCGCTTCCGGAAAGCTCGACATGGCTCTTGCGGCGTTTTCGGGCGTGACGCCCACGAAGGCGCAGCTCGACGCCGCCATGGCCGCTCTCAGAGAGCTGAAAGCGGCGATCGCGGGCGCCGAGGATCTGACCGACGACGAAAAGGACCGGTATCAGGCTCAGGCGGACCGTGCGGACGCTGACGACGGGCAGATCAAGGTGGCGCAGGGCCATTACCACGATCATGTTGTCAAGAACATCGAGGGCACCCAGGTCGCGGCGGCCATGAAGGCGGTCAAGATGGTCACGAACACGTCCGGCGACGACACCGTGACGGACGCCCAGGCCGCCATCGACGCGGCCAAGGCGGAGATCGAGGGCGCAAACATCCCCGAGCCTGAAAAGGCGAAGCTTCGCTCGAAGATTGCCATGCATCAGGGCGCGCTCGACCGGGCCAAGGACTCCCGCATGGCGGCCAAGGCCGAGGAGACCCGCATCGACGGCGTCGTCACGACGATCACGGACGGCGAGATCAAGGCGGTCATGGACGCGATCGCCAGGATCACGTCCCTGTCCGAGGAAAGCACCGTGACCGACGTCGAAGCCGCCATCGCGGCGGCCAAGAAGGCGATCGCGGACGCGAACATCCCCGAGGCCAACAAGGAGTTGCTGCGCACGAGGCTCGCCCTGCAGGAGGACGCCTTCGGCGACGCCAAGACGGCGCGCATGGATGGGCACAGGATGGGCAGGGCGCTGTACGCGGCGATGGGTCCGTCCGATGACACAACGGCCCCGGTGAACGCGCTGAACAACCTCGCGACCGTCCCGTACTACATCACCAGTATCACCGATAGCCAGCACGACGCCCCGGCGGAGGCGACCGGTCAGAGGGGCGAGCGGGGGGACTTCCGGATCGACCCGGCGGCCGGCGCGGGGAGCATCGCGACTGCGAACACCCACACCGCCGTGTACTTCAGGCACGGCGCGGAGGGGCGCCCCGGGCACGACACGACCATGGACAAGGTCGGCCGGTGGAACGTCACGCACTACGAGAGGACCACCGGCTCCGGCAGCATGAAGGTCACCGACAAGGTCCGGGTGTACAACGACCGGCAGGGCGGCCCGTTGGAGCGATGGGGTGTCGTCCCGATGGATGCCGCGAAGTTCTTCGAGAACGACACCGACTGGATCAACAAGGGGGACTACACCAAGGCGGAGCGCAAGCTGGCCCTGGGCACCGGGGTCGACCGGGCGATCGCATCCGAAACGTTCGACAAGTGGACCGTCGGGATAGGGAGCGTGACCGCTCCGAAGCCGACCGACGGGGGCGCGGAGATCAAGGTCCCCGGCACCTACTACGGCGCGAAGGGCACCTACTTCTGCCCCGTCTCCGGCACCTGCACGGTCGGGACCGGGGTCGGAGGCGGCGGGTTCGGCGGCTACTTCCTGTCCGACGGCTGGTACTTCGTCCACGACACGGGCGCGAAGGTGCTGGAAAGGGACCTCGGCTACATGTACTTCGGCTGGTGGGTGCGGAACGACGCCGACGGCATGCCGGCGGCGGTCAGCGCCTTCTACCAGTCCGTCGGCGGGGGCGTCGAACTCGCCACGGACGGCGAGAGCCTGAACGTCAACCGAGGCAGGGCGGCGACCTATGAGGGCCCCGCGATCGGCTGGTACGCCATCAACGACCCGCTCAACGAGAAGGGCGACGGCGGCGAGTTCACGGCGACGGCCACGCTGAAGGCCCAGTTCGGGACCGCCAGCCTGAACGCCGACACGGGCCTGACCGGCACGATCCACGACTTCAGGCTGAAAAACGGGATGGAGAACGACTGGAGCGTGACGTTGAACAAGGCGGCCTGGACCACCGACCCCTCCCGTGACACGGCGTCGGCGAAGGGCCACATCGTCAACACGGAAAAGACGGTGTGGTCGATCAACGGCACCAAGGCGGCGCCGGCCGGGAGCTGGGTGGCCAACCTGTATGACGACAAGCCCGGCACGGTTGAGAATGGCGGCGACGGCAGCAACCATCCGACCGCGATCATGGGCAAGTTCCACGCCGAGCATGGCGGCACCCACCGGATGGTGGGCGCGTTCGGCACGGAGCTTCAGGCGCCGTGACGCACGGTGGCCGGGCTCCCGTGGATGCGGGAGCCCGGCCCGGTTCCCGGTCGTGACAAGGGTGGCGCGCTTCCTGCGCCGCCCTTCTTTTTTTTCGATCGAGAGCCCGGACAGCAAGCGATGCGACAGACGCGATGAGACCTTTCCGGTTCCTTGTTCCCGTGCTGGCGGGGCTGTCGGTCCTGCTTGTTGCTGCCGTCGCGCGCCCCGCCCTGGGCCAGGATGCGACCGACATGCGCTTCCGGGCCGGGATGGCGGCGCTTGCCGCGGCCGATGCCGCGCCGGACCGGGAAGCCCGCGAGGGCAGGCTCGACGAGGCGGTCGCCGCCTTCCGGGCCATCCTGGTGGACCGTCCGGAGCTGGTGCGGGTGCGTCTCGAACTCGCCCGCGCCTTCTTCCTGAAGGAGGAGGACACGCTGGCGCGGCGTCACTTCGAGCAGGTTCTGGCGGGCGATGTGCCCCCGGCGGTCGCCGCCAACATCCGGCGCTTCCTCGACATCATGCGCGCGCGGCGGCGCTGGGAGGCGTGGTTCGGGGCGGCCATCGTCCCGGACAGCAACCTCAACGCCGCCTCGGGCGAGCGCACGGTCTTCCTCGACACCCCCTACGGACGGCTGCCCTTCACCCTGGACGATCCCGCGAAGCCCGAATCCGGCCTCGGCGTCTCCTTCTGGGGCGGCGGCGAATACCAGCATCCGCTGAACGACCGCCTGCGCCTGCGCGCCGGGGCGGACGCCAGCGTCCGGGAATACAGGGGCGGGGAGTTCGACCGGCATTTCCTTGCCGCGCATGTCGGCCCGCGCTGGCTGGTCGACGCCCGCACCGAAGCGAGCCTGCTCGCGACCGCGGACCGGCAATGGACCGCCGGCCGGCCCGAGACCGACAGCGTCGGCCTGCGCCTCGAAGGCGAGCATCTCCTGACGCCGCGCCTCGCGCTCTTCGCCCGCGCCGGCGCCGCCCGGCGCAACTGCCGCGGCTGCGACTGGCTCGACGGCCCGGTGGGCGACGTCTCGCTCGGCGCCAGCTGGGCCGCGCTGACCATCCTGCGCCTCGGCGGCAATGCCGGCTGGAGCTGGGCCCGCGCCAGGGCCGAACACTGGCGCAACAGCGGCCCGCGGGCGAGCCTCGGCGCCACGCTGGCGCTGCCGGCCGGCTTCACGCTCGGCCTGCGCGCCGCCCTGCAGCGCACCGAATACCAAGGCGGCGGCTCCGCCCACCGCACCATCGACCGCAAGCCGCGCCGGGACGACACGCGGACCCTCTCGGTCTCGGTCCACAACCGCGCCGTGACCGTGCTCGGCTTCAGCCCCCGCCTCTCCCTCATCCGCGAGGAGCGCAAGACCAACGCCCAGGCCCTCGACTACCAGCGCAACCGCGCCGAACTCAGCTTCGTGCGCCAGTTCTGAACGAACCCGGCCGCGGCGCGCCGGAAGGGGCCGAGCGTCCGGAAAGGGTGGACCCGACCCGCAGGACATGCCACAACGTGTCCTGGACAGGGCCCCGGGCTCGCGGGCAGGAGGACAAGGAAGCGGCAGGCGGGAAGACCGGAAACCGTTGCAAAACAAGGGTTCCCCGGCAACCTCCCGCAACGCCAACCGGAAGGCGAAAAGGCATCACAGATGCGTCGGGTGTGAGAACCGAGACGGGCGCGGCCCGTCGGAGCACGATTTGCGATGTATGAGCGATGGGGGAATCGACGCTGGGGAGAGCGGCGGATTGGAGCCACCGCGGCGCGTGAGCGGCGGCGTCGGGCGCGGCGTCCGAGGCATTCATGCGCAGCATGATGCGAAGGCGCGCGACGAAAGCGCCGCGCGGCGGTGCGCCGGGTTCGGCGCAGTGGCCGGTGCACTTATGGGCGGCATGGTGCAGCGGCGCGTGACGCGGTAGCTGGCCGCAGACGCGAACGGCGAGGGCAGCGAGCCACCGGATTGCGGTCCGGTGCAGGACGAAGCGCGCGCGAGGATGGCGTTGCCGCGCGAAGTGTGTGCGCAAGAGGAAACGGGCCGCGCCGCCGTCCCGCTGCCGGGATGACGACGCGGCCCGCGATGTGCTGCGGTCAGGCTGGGCAGCGCATGACCGGGATGCCCATCTGCCGAGCCTTGTCGACGAGGTTCTCGGTGATGCCGGAGCCGGGGAAGGCGATGACGCCCTTGGGCAGGAGGTTGAGGAGTTCGTCGTTGCGGCGGAAGGGCGCGGCGCGTCCGTGGCGGTCCCAGTCGGGCTTGCAGACGATCTGGTGGACGCCGTTGCGTTCGGCCCAGCGCGCGGCGATCTTCTCGACGCCGGGTCCGCCGCCATGCACGAGGACCATGTCGTTGTGCTTGGCGCGGGTCCTGTCGAGCATGCGGATCACCGCGTCGGGGTTGTCGATGTCCTTGCCGCCGGCGATGGCGACGAGGGTTCCCTGGGGCAGGTGCGCCATGGTCTTGCGGTCCTTCCGCGCGCGGACGAAGTCTCGGGCGTCGATGCTGGCGGAGGTCAGCCTGCCGGTCTGGCTGACGTGGCTGCCGCGCCGGGGCCGCCAGGTGTCGCCGGTCTCGGCGCGGTACTGTTCGGCCACCGCATCGCGCAGGGTCTCGAAGGCGTCGCGGCGGTCGCCGAGGTTCCGGGCGCGGTCGGTGACGAGTTCGAGTTCGCGGGACCTGATCTCGGTTCCGTCCTGGTCGCGTTGCAGGTCGCGGAGTTCGGGGGTGAGCCTGTCGACGCTGCGGTCGATGCGCTGTGTCTGGGCATGGAGCATGTTGACGAACCCCCAGAGCAGGTGTTCGCGCTCGTCGGCGAGCTGCGTGCCGTCGGGGCAGACGCCTTCGGCCATGATGCGAAAGGCTTCGGCAACGGCGGTCAGCGCGTCGTCCTTGTCCCAGATGGCGCGAGGGTCGAACGCGTCGCGCTCGGGGGCTGCGCCGTAGAGGGCGGCGTTGTCGCAGACGGTTGCGGTCACGGAGTGCCCTTGGGTCTCCATGGTGTCGATGTTCTCGATGAGGGTCATGACGGTCTCCTTGACGATCGGTTGCGCGCTGGGGCCGATCCCCAGACGTGATGTCCTGTTGGGAGCCGCGCGCGCAGGGGAAGCACCTGGCCCTGGAAACCCTTGGGGCGGAGTGGTGCGGAAGATCGCTCCGCGATCTTCACGGTCCGCCCTTAGGGTTTCCGGGGCCAGGCCGGAGGGAGCGGAGCGACCGGAGGACCCCGCAGGGGTTGCTGTAGTGAGCCCGTGGATCACAATGGGACAGCACGTCGCCCGGCCCATTCTCTCCCCCTGCACGGACCCCTTCGGCCTCTCGGCGGGCACGGCGCCTGCCGGCTGGCGACGGCGGCGCGGCATCGGCCGCTACCACAACGGATGGGTGCGGGTAAGCGGTTAAACCACGGCGTCGATTTTGGATTTGGGACGGATTTTCGTTTGACACCATAGGCCGTCCGCCCTATAGACCGGCCGTCCGGGCGAAGCGCGTCGGGGGCGGCGATGGCGGCATGGTACGGATCGAAGGCGACGACGGGGCTTTGCCAGGCGATCGTGAGCCTGATGCCGCCGCACGACGTTTTTGTGGAGACCCATCTGGGGGGCGGCGCGATCATGAAGCGCAAGCCTCCGGCGCTTCGCAACATCGGCATCGATCTCAACCGCCGGGCGCTCGACGGGTTCCGCTGCGACTACCCGGTCGAGCTTCACCACGGCTGCGCCCACCGCTTCCTGTCCGGGTTCGCGTTCGCCGGCCGGACGAACATCTGGCCGGCTGGCGCTCGCTCGAGGTCCAGGTCAACAACCAGTCCTGCGTGGTCACCGGTAAGCGCCGCGCGGTTACCCTTGTTGACGTGTGAGGCCCGGGATTTTCGGGTCGAAGTTCCAGGGCATGAGTTCGTCGATGCGTGACAGGGGGTGCATGTCGATGATCCGGCGCAGGGTGTCGGTCAGGTAGACCTGCGGATTGACGCCGTTGAGCTTGCAGGTGCCGATCAGGCTGGCGCACCGCGCCCAGGTCCTGGCGCCGTCGTCGCTGCCGGCGAACAGCGCGTTTTTCTTTGTGAGCTTCACCGGACGGATGAGGTTCTCGACAGGGTTGGTGTCCATCTCGATACGTCCGTCATGGAGGAACCGGCACAGGCCATCCCAGCGCTTGAGGGCGTAGCGGATGTGCCTGGCGAGTTCGGACGCGCTGGACAGACGGTCGAGCCGGGCCTCGAGCCAGGGCCGCATGGCCTCGACGATCGGCGCCGACAACTCCTGCCGCGCCTTCAGCCGCAGCTCTGGCGGGTGACCGCGCACCATGGTCTCGATCCGGTAGAGCGCCGCGATCCGTGCGAGGATTTCCTCGCACAGGGGCGACTCCGTGGCGCGCTGGAAGTCGACGAAGCGTCTCCGCCAGTGGGTCCAGCAGTAGGCGAGCACCCATGGGCTGACCGTCTGCTTCGGATCGCCGAGCGCATCGTACACCCTGTAGCCGTCCACATGCAGCGGGCCGCCGCCGGTGTAGCCCCGCATCAACTCCAGAGCGACCTTCGCACTTCGATGGCGCGAGTGGTGGAACACCACGATCGGCGGGTCGACCCCGCCATAGCCGCGCTGATCGCGGGCGATCGCCCACAGATAGTCGAGGCGCGTCTTGCCGGTCCCCGGCGCCATCACCGGCACCGTGGTCTCGTCCATGAACAGACCGTCCGACGCCTTGAGGTGCTCGATCATCCGGTCGATCACCGGGGCCAGCACCTGCATCCCGCGCCCCGCCCAGTTCCCCAGCATGGTGCGGTCGAGGTCGATCCCCTCGCGCCGGTATGCCTCGCTCTGACGGTAGAACGGTTAGCGAGTCGCGCGGGGGAATCTCACCCCCACGCGCTCCCAGAACCGTACGTGAACCTCTCAGCTCATACGGCTCCCAGCGTCCGGCCCTGCCCGTGCACAAGGGTCCAATGGGCGAACCGCCACGGCTCCGCTTTCGCGATTCTGGCAAGCCAGAGACGAGCCTGACGCGGTCGTTGTCGGAAGCGTTTGAACTTCCGCATTGCCCATCGCTGCAAGTGGGCGTCTATCAGACGAAGGGTCGGATAGAGCGCCGACTTGTAGAATGCGCCGAAGTAGCCGATCCACCCTGCAATTTCGCGATGAAACATGCGGGCAAGGTCAAGCAGTGCCTTGTCGCTACGCCGTTGCAAACGCCACTGTCGCACGCGGCGCCGAAACGCCTTGAGCGCAGTCGGGCTGGCAGCCGGAAGGAACGAGACCCCGAACAACCCGCCGCGCCACGCCGCGAACCTTGGCTGGAAACGGTAGCCCAGGAAGTCGAACGCGACCGTCGGGTAGTCCGCCTTGCGGTTGGTATCCTTGCAGTAGACCACCTTGGTCTTCTGCGGATGGACCTCCAGGCCGCACTCGGCCAATCGGTCCGCAACCCGCCGCCAGAGGGTCTTTGCCGCCTCCTCCGTTCGACAATGGCAGATTATATCGTCCGCATACCGTTCGAACGGAACATGCGGCATCGACCTTTTCATCCATTGATCGAACGCATAGTGCAGGAACAGGTTGGACAATACTGGCGAAATTACCCCGCCCTGTGGCGTGCCCCTGTCCCGTGCGACAACGGTGCCGTCCTCCTCGATCACGGGAGCCTTCAACCAGCGCTCGACATAGAGCAGCACCCACCGGCAGTCCGTATGGTGACGAACGGCCTTCAGCAGCAACTCGTGGTCGATGTTGTCGAAGAACCCCTTGATGTCCATGTCCAGCACCCAGTCGTAGCGCCAGCATCGCCGACGCGCTGTCCGGATGGCGTCAATGGCGGATCGCTTCGGCCGATATCCGTATGAGTCCTCATGGAAAATCGGTTCCAACAAGGGCTCCAGATGTCGGCGAACAACCTCCTGAGCGATGCGGTCCGTGACCGTCGGTATGCCCAACGGGCGCTTCCCGCCGCCCTCCTTGGGGATGTTCACCCTGCGAACCGGAGGCGGCATATAGCTGCCTGAGGACATGCGATTCCAGAGCTTGTAGAGTTCCGGACCAAGCCGTTCCTCCAGACTCTCGACCGTCTGCCCATCTACTCCAGCCGCTCCCCGGTTTGCCTTCACATGCTTGAAGGCTTCCCAGACTTCCCTCTTTGCTATCGGGAACGGCTTTGCCCCTGTCATCCGGCTCCTCCTGTCACCAGTTGGCCGACGGCAGCGGCTGAACACCACAGCCCCTTCGGTCCAGCGCCATTACAGCGCCTTCATCCCTACTACGGGCTGTTCTGCCCCTGTGCCCCGCATCGGTACTCTGAGCCTTCCGGGGGCTGCCCGGTTGGCCGTCTCCCTTGGCATCGGGACGACAGGTTCTCCTGTTCCGCAAGAAAGCCTGTTCCGGGTTCACGCCGCCTTCGAGCCGGATGCCGCGTGGGCCGGACTCCAGGACTCCGCCCATGCTTGTCCCGGAGTGACCACCACCCCCGGTTCTGACATCGACCATACGCTTTCGGCAGTTCATCGGCGGTTCGCTTTCGCTCGTCTCCCCGGACCTCACCTGACGAGATCGTCGTCCCGCCGTTTCCACGACGCTCACCACCATCGCTCTTTACGACAGCAGCTCGTGGTGGTTTGAGACCGACGCCTGATCGTCGACCCCGAGGGGCCTACCCTCATCTCTCTTGCAGTTGCGCACCTCCTTTCATGGCGGTGCTTCAGGACACACGGTGATCGCAATACTTCGAGACCAGCACATGCGCCACAAGCCCCTCGGTCGGCAGCCCGCCCTCGATCAGCGACGCCGGCGCCGGTGCCTGCACAACCCCGGCGCCCTTGCACCGGTTGCAGGCGTAGCGCGGCCGGACCGTCTCGATCACCACGAACCGCGCCGGCACGATGTCGAGACGCTCGCTGCGGTCCTCGCCGATCTTCGCCATCGCGCCGCAGCCGCACGGGCACAGCCGGCTGGCCGGCTCGATCACCTCCACCCGGCGCTCGATATGGGCCGGGAAGCGGACCGCCGGGCGCCCCGCGCGCCGCCGCCGGCGCGGCGCGGCCTCCCCGGCCGGCGCGTCCGCCGCCGGATCGCCGCCGGCTTCCGACACCGCCGTCCCGAGATCGTCGAACGACAGCTGGCGGTCGTCCGCGCCCAGCTTCTCCGACTTCCTGCCGAACAGAAGCTTGCGAAGCTCGTCGTTGAGATGTTCGAGGCGGCGGTTCTGCTCGGCGATCTCCGCCTTCTCCGCCTCAAGACGCGCCGCCAGCGCCTCCGCATCGCACCGCGCCGACCGCTCTTCCTCCAGACGCCGCTCCAGAGCCGCCAGCGCCTCGGAAACCACCGCCGGCGACGCGGCGGCCTCGGGGACGGGGGCGATCGGGGCGGTGCTCGTCATCGCCGCGATATGGGCCGAATCGCCGCCCCCGCGCCAGACAATAATCCGGCCCGCTCACGCCGCCGCCAACGGACGGCGAACCCGAGGCGCACGCACCCGGCGCCAATCCAGCCCCTCGAACAACGCCTCGAACTGGCCCCGGCTGAGACGCAGAACCCCGTCCTCGATCCGGGGCCACGCGAAGCGCCCCTCCTCGAGCCGCTTGTAGGTCAGAACCAGCCCGGTCCCGTCCCAGTGGATCAGCTTCAGCCAGTCGCCGCGCTTCGAGCGGAAGATCACGATCACCCCGGAATAGATGTCCAGGCCGAGCTCCACCGCCGCCGTCGCCGCGAGCGCGTCGTGGCCGCGGCGAAAGTCCACAGGCCGCGTCGCCAGGACGATCCGCGGCGAGGCGCCGGGGATCGTCATGACGCCCGCCCCAGACCCGCCGCGATCGACACGATCCGCTCCGCCGAACTGTCTCCGGGAAGGCTTACGACAACGCCGTTCGCGGCAATCGTCACCGGCCGGTCCGCCGGCGCATCCTCGACCGTCACCGGAACGAAAGCCGGCGGGGTCCCGCCCGACGCCGCCGAAACGCCGCTCCGCGCACGCTTGCGCCAGCGCCCTACCGTGCTCTTGCTGACGCCGAGGCCGCGCGCCACCGCCGCAATCGTCACGCCGGGCCGCTCGCTCTCCGCCACAGCACGGGCCTTCTCGGCCTCGGTCCACCGCCCGACGCTGCCGGAACCCGCCCTGGCAACCGTATACAGCGCCTGGCGCCGCCAGCCGCGCAGCGTGCTCTCGTCGATGCCGTGACGACGCGCCACCGCCGCAATCGTCACGCCCGGCCGCTCGCTCTCCGCCACAGCCCGCGCCCGCTCCGCCTCGGTCCAGCCGCGCGGCGCAGCGGCCGCGCCGGCATCCCCCGAAACCGGCGATCCAGCCGCCCCGGCACCAGAACCGACAGAACCCGCCGCCGTCGAAAACTCCGTCATCGTCATCCCTCCTCCAAAGCCGCCGCCAGGGAAGAGAGTCAGACCGGGAAACACAGCCCGCGAAAGTATGGGGCGCGGCTACCGCTTACGGTGATACTGGCCGAGGTCGCGCTGGCCGAAATCGTGACGCTCGCCGGAACGCCGTAGTCGCCCGGCTCCGCGTTCCCCTCGCGCTCCACCGGGACGCCGTCCACCATGCCCGCCCCCGTCACCACCCTGAGCGGTATGGTCACCGCCGCCGCCGGGCTGAGCGCCGCCGACAGGCTCACCCTCACGGTGGTATTGCCCTGCTCGGTCACCGCGTATGCCGTCGCGTTCTGCGGCGGGGCGTCGAACTTCACCGTGGGCTTGAGGTTCGTGTTCGGCGTCGCGGCCACGCCGGCCGACGCCGTGCCGGCGTGCGTCGCGCTGCCGCTCGTGTGGTAGCCCCGAACCTGGAAGCAGTAGCGCGTGCCGTTGGTCAGACCCCTGTTCACCGTCCGGGAGCGCCGGTCCGCAAGGCTCCTGTGGTGGTCGTAGCCGTTCCTGCCGTCGGTCATGGTCTTCCACGCGCCGTAGGTCGCGCCGGAGCAGGCGCCGGTGCGCGCCCCGTACCGGTACTGCCAGCCCGTCGCCGGGACGCCCGTATCCGCCGCCGTCCAGGTCAGCAGCACCCGCCCGTTACGGGGGGTCGCCGTCAGCGTCGGCGCGCTCGGTCCCGCCGAACTGCCGACGACAGTGAAGTTCCAGTCGGTCTGGTTGGAGATGCCGGCGTAGGCGTTGCCCGCCAGATCCGTGAACGCACCGCTGGCGATCTGCACGTAGGTCGCGGCGTTGGCGACGAGGTCCGAGGTGGGGTCGATGGTGACCCGGTCGCCGCTTACGCTCACCTGGCTGCTCGTGACGGCAATGGTGGTGGCCGAGCCCGCGGCCGGCGTAATCGTGATGTTGCCCGTGCCCTTCTTCACCGGCTCGTTAAAGGTAAGCGTGAGGTTCGTGTTCGGGGGGACGCTGGTCGCGTCGTCCGCCGGGGAGAAGCCGGTGCTGCTCACCGTCGGCGCCGACGAATCGGTGCCGGTCGTGGTCAAGAATTGCCAGGTGGTGCCGGAGAGGCCGGCATACTGGTTGTCCGACATGTCCTTGAACGCGCCGGCGGGCATCGTCACCGTCCAGGTCTTCTGGGTGGCCAGGTTGCTGCTCGGGTTGATGACGACCTTGTTGCCGCTCACCGTCACCTGGTTGCTCGTCACCGAAACCGTGACCGCCGTGCCCGAGCTGGGGGTGAGGGTGATCGTGCCCGCGCCCTTCTTCACCGGCTCGTCGAAGGTCAGCACCAGATCCGTGTTCGTTCCGTAGCTGGCGCCGCCGGTCGGGCTGTAGCCGACCGCCTTCGGGCGCCGGTGGTCGCTCAGCGGCAACCTCAGCGAAACCGACACCGACTGGTTGTCGGTCCAGTTGAAGCCGGGGCTGTTCCAGGTGGCAACATTGTCAAAGGTTTGGTTGTCCTTTGAAAAAGAGGCGTTTGAAAAGGCAAACTCGCGGCCGCCGACCGACAGAATCCCCCTTTTCTTGATGTCGTCCGGCCAATGCGGGCGCACTTGCAGGGAAAGAGAGTTGGGGCCGCCGCCTTGTTGTCGCCAGAGAGCATCGACCCCGTAGAGCGTTCCTCCCCAGGTGAAGGTGGTGGCGGTCAGTCCCGCGGTGCAGGCGTCAAGATCCTGCTTGCCGCAACCCCGATAGGTGGTCGGACCGCTGGTTTCCTGATCCACCGTCAGGGTCGCGTTCCAGATCCCGCGCGGCGCCGGCGCCGGCGTGACCGACGCCGCCGTCGAGGTCCTGAAGGTCTTGCTCGCCAACAAGTCAACCCCCTGGCATGCCGATCCGCTGTACGCCCTATAGCCGTATTGGGTGTTGGCGTTCAGCCCCGACAGGTCCACTGTCGCCGCCGAGCCGGCTGACCTGCATGATCCCCGTGGTGGCGGGGCGGTCCGTTGGTACCACCAGGACCCGGTATGGTTGACGATGGTCAGCTTCGCGCCGCTCGACGTGACCGAGGTCGCGGTCAGGTCCAGCGTCTTGAAGTCCGCGTCCGTCGTGGCCGAGGTGATCTCCGTCGCGCAGTTGCTGTCCGAATACGCCTTGTAGGTGTAGGACGTGTTCGCCGTCAGCCCCGACAGCGTCGCCGTGGTCTGGGTCGAGGTGCGCGCCGTGCAGGGCCTGGTCCCGGTGTTCGGAACGGTCTGCCGGTAGTACCAGGCCGCGCTGTGGTTCGAGATGGTCAGGACCGCGCCCGTCTGCGTGACCTTGGAGGGGGTGAGGGTCGGGGAGGCCGTCGCCGTGGTCGCGTTGACGGTCATCTTGAGGACAAAACCACCTGTGATGTCGTTATAGCTGGTCCCGCTGTTGGTCGAAGACCGCCCGACGTCTGCGATGGTCCAGTTGGTGGTGCCGGTCTGCACATCGCTCTCGGTCATAGCCAGAGTGAGGTGGCGTCGGTTTGTCGGACAGGCTGACGGCGTTTTCAAGGTGTATTCCGGTTGAAGTTTGTGCCGCCAGAATCCTCTTGGATCGATCTTTCTGCTGCTGCTGTTGCGCCTGTGGGTATGTGGTCAAGGCGCGAAGCGGCTTGTCCATCATATCCACAGGCGTGTCGCCCCGGTAGGCCTCGGCCGGCGTCCGCCCGCCGAGTGCCGAGTGCGGTCTCTCGGTGTTGTAGAAGCCGATCCACTGGCCGATGACGCGCCGGGCTGCGAAGCCGTCGGCGATCTCGTGCAGGTAGACCGCCTCGTATTTGAGCGAGCGCCACAGCCGCTCGATGAAGATGTTGTCCATGCACCGGCCGCGGCCGTCCATCGAGATGCGGATACCGGCCTCCCGCAGGCGCGCGGTGAAGGCGAAGCCGGTGAACTGGCTGCCCTGGTCGGTGTTGAAGATCTGCGGGGTGCCATGGCGCGCCAGGGCTTCGTCGAGAGCCTCGACACAGAACCCCGCGTCCAGCGTGTTCGACAGCCGCCAGGCCAGGACGCAGCGGCTCGCCCAGTCCATGATCGCCACCAGGTAGAGGAAGCCGCGCCGCACCGGGATGTAGGTGATGTCGGCGCACCACACATGGTTCGGCCGCTCGATCGCCAGACCCCGCAGCAGATATGGATAAACCCGGTGCCCGAGGTGCGGCGCACTGGTCCGCGGCGCCCGATAGACCGCCTGAAGACCAAGCAGGCGCATCAGGCGAGCGGCCCGCCGCCGCCCGATCCGCACCCCCTCGCGGCGCAGATGCCGAACCATCTGGCGGGCGCCGTAGAACGGATACTTGAGGAACAGCGCGTCGATCCGGCGCATCAGAGCCAGCGTCTCCGCGCTCTCCCCCTTCGGCCGGTCATAGAGCGACGAGCGCCCGATCGACAGCAGACGGCATTGCCGGGTCAGGCTCAACGACGGGTGGCCCCGCACAACCATCGCCCGTCTCCCGGACCGGCTCAGCGACCGGACCCGCGTGACAAAAAATCACGCTCTACGATCAACTCCCCGATCTTGGCGTGAAGAGCCCGGACCTCGCTCTCGTGATCCCGCGCCCGGCGCTCACCTCCACCGGAAAAGACCTCCCCCAGACCCTCCATCGCCTGGCGCTTCCACACACCCACCTGGTTCGGATGCACCTGGTGCTTCGAGGCAATCTCCTGAAGCGTCCGATCACCCCGTAGCGCCTCCAAGGCTATCTTCGCCTTCAGCTCCCCCGAAAACCTGCGTCGCTTGCTCATCCGCATTCCTCCGTCACACGGCGGAATACACCTTGACGACCTGTCCGATTTTGCGACGCCACCTCAGACGCTGGTCAGCGTGTATCTGTCGGCGCTGGCGCCGGGGATGGAAAATGCACTGGCGTACCTGGTAGAAGTAAAGGAAAACGGTGCAGATACATTGCTTGTTGATTGCGAAAGGTTGCTGACGTTGACCGCCTGCGCCCCGGCGGGGGCGGGGGCGGGGGCCAGCAGGGCGATGCCGGCGACAACGGCAAGGGCGGCCGCGGCCCATCGGGCGCGCCGCGCGAGGCCATAGGAGAGTAGGACGCGATTGCGGACGCGGCGGGTCATCGGGCGGGAAGCGGCAGTCGACATGCAACTCTCCATCGGGCTCTCAATTCGTCACGACCGTGGGGACCGGATGCGCGGCGGGCGCCGGCGGCGGAGCGCCGGGCGCGGGCAGGGCGGTCGGGTTTCGGGGGCGGCCGCGCAATCCGGGGGGATGTCGCGGACCGGGCGCGACCGGGGCGTGGCGGCCGCCGCGCGGCGCGCCTGCGGCGAAGGCCGGCGCGCTCACGGAACCCGGCGGGGCCGGGCGCCGGGCGCGCGGAAACGCCCGCCGGGCCGGCGGCCCCGCGGCGCTACGGATCGTGTCGGAAGGAAAGCCGCCGAAAGGCGGCGGGAACTCAGATGGCCGGAGGCGCTCCGGACATACGGGTCGCCGACGGCTCGACGGCTCGACGGCTCGACGGCTCGACGGCTCGACGGCTCGACGGCTCGACGGCTCGACGGCTCGACGGCTCGACGGCTAATTATACGCGCGGGCCAACCCATCAAAGTCAACACCCCAATTCAAGCTCAAGATTATTGTCCCGGCAGGTGCGGCCCTGTCAATCCTGTGCTCGCACCGCTCGCTCCCGTGCCGATCCGCGTGTCCGCGAGGCGGACGCGGACAGGTGAGCGCGCGCACGTTATCCCGGATACCCCGTGAGCAGGTCTCCGGCGATGCTCTCCGCGACCCGCACTGCCGACTCTTTCACCGAATCCTCCGCCAGATGCGCATAGCGCGCGGTCGTCTCCACCTGCGTGTGGCCGAGCAGCCGGCCGATCATCGGCAGGGACTCGCCGAGCGCCAGCGCCCTGGAAGCGTAGCTGTGCCGGCAGTCATGAAGCCGCATGTCCTTGAGTTGGGCGCGCTCGCAGATAACGTCCCAGGGGTCGTTGAGGTTGCGCATCGCCTTGCCCCCGAGCTTCCCCGGGATCACGAACGGGTTGCCGTCCACGCGCGGGATCGCCGCCAGCACCGACGCCGCCTCCGGCGACAGCGAGATCGTGCGCGGGCCCGTTTTCGTGTCGGGCAGGTTCAACTCGTTCGCCTCCAGGTCCACCTGGTCCCACCGGAGGTTGAGTATCTCGCCCTTGCGGCAGCCGGTCAGCAAGAGCAGGCGGATCGCCGCCACGGCGTGGACCGAGACCCCCTTGCAGGTCTCCGCCTCGTCCAGCACCCGCCCGAGCCGGCGGAACTCCTCGTCCGTCAGGAAGCGCTCGCGCCTGCGTTCGCGGTTCTTGACCACCAGCCGGCACGGGTTGCTCGCCTCCGGGATGTCGCCCCGGTCCTCGGCCGCGTTGTAGATCCGCGACAGCGTGGCGACCGCCTGGTTCGCCATGACGGGCTTGTCGCTCAGGGCGTGGTGGAACTCGGTGACTTCCCTGTGCCCGACCGCCAGCGCCGGGCTCTTGCCGAACGCGGGCAGGATGTGCTTCGCGACGATCAGCCGGTACATCGATTCCGTCTTCGGCTTGCAGCGCACCGCGACGTGCTTTTCCAGGTACGACTCCGCCAGCTCGCCCACGGTCGGCCCTTCCGCCAGCTTCGCGGCCAGCGGCTCGGGTACCGGGTCCTCGCCCGCCTTGATCCGGGCGACGATCAGCGCCGCCCGCCGCCGGGCTTCCTCCGGCGTGACGACGCCGTGCCGGCCCACCGTCACCCGCTTCGCCGCCTTGCCGTCCGCCCGGGTCTGGACGATGTAGACCTTCCGCCCCGTGGGATGCACCCGGACTCCGAAGTCGGCCAGCTCGCTGTCCCAGAAGATGGTGTCCTTCTCCACCTTGAGCGCCTCGACCGTGCGCCGTGAAATCGTCTTCTTCCCGAGCCGCGCCATGTCCGAGTCCCTCCGCCGCCGCGCCGCCCGTCAGGCGCCGCCGTCCGCCGCGTCCCTGTTCAGAATGTCGGCCCCGATGCTGCGGCCGACCTTCACGGCCGAAGCCTTCTCGGTGTCGCGCGCCAGATGCGCGTAGCGCGCCGTCGTCGTCACCTTGCGGTGGCCGAGCAGCTTGCCGATCATCGGCAGGCCCTCGCCGATCGCCAGCGCCCGCGAGGCGTAGCTGTGACGACAGTCATGAATGCGCACGTCCTTCAGCCCGGCCCGCGGGCGCAGCCTGAGCCAGATCTGGTCGAGGTTCTTCAGATGGTCCCCCGGCTTCTGCCCCGCGATCACCCAGGGGTTGCCGTCGATGCGCGGAATGCCGGCCAGCACCCATTCCACCGCCGGGGTCAGCGGGATGCGCCGGGCGCCGTTCTTCGCGTCCCTGATCCTGATCTCGCCCGCCGTCCGGTCGATGTCGTCCCAGCGGAGCGTGACGATCTCGTTCTTGCGGCAGCCGGTCAGCAGCAGGAGGCGAATCGCCGCCACCCCCAGGGCAGGAACCCGCCCTCCGCCTCCGCCTCGTCCAGCACCCGGCCGAGGGTCCGGTATTCCTCCGGGGTCAGGAAGCGCTCGCGCCGGTTCTTCCTGTAGAGCCGCACCGACCGGCACGGATTGCGCCGGGGCGGCGTCATGCCCCACGCCTCCGCCAGCCGGAACATCTTCGAGAGAACGCCCACCGTCTGGTTCGCCTGCGCGGGCTTGTCCCGCATCCTGTAGTGCAGGTCCGACACATGCGAGCGGTCCACGGCGGAAAGCGCCAGATGGCCGAGCTCGGGCACGATGTAGCGGTCGACGATCCGCCGGAAGTTCTCCGCGGTCCCCGGCCGGCAGTTCACCGCGACATGCGCCGTCAGGTAGCGCGCCGCCAGGCCGGCCACGGTGGGCTCCGGCGCCCGCGGCGCCGGGAACGGCTCCTCGCCGCGCCGGATGCGGTCGATCACCTCCGCCGCCCGGCTGCGCGCCTCGTCCGGCGCGATCGCGCCATGCACGCCGATCCGGACCCGTCTGGGCTTGCCCGCCGGCCCCCGCGTCTGGACCACGTAGACCCTCCGCCCGGTCGCATACACCCTGACGCCGAAGCCGGGGAGGTCGCGGTCCCAGAACAGCGCGTCGCCGCGCTCGACGGCCAGCCGCTCGACCGCCCGTCTGGAAATCCGAATCGCCCCTGGTCCCGCCATGCGCCTCGTCCCGGAAATTCCGTAACCGTATAGGAACCGACTCGCGTGCTCAAGGGGCTTTTCGCAGCTTACCGGAGACGCAGATGCAAGCCCCGAAAATACGCCTAACGCCAATATATGAGCCGTTTTCATGCCTCAGCTGTCGTCATCTTACCGCATGCGCAATATACATGATATATGCCAATCCTTCGACAGCCGGGCGCTCGCCGGCGGGGAAAGCCTGTCCATGATCGGCAGGCTGCTGGGCCATGCCGACATCCAGAGCACGGCGCGCTACGCCCACCTCGCGAGGGATGCGGAGAAGGCTTCCGCCGCCAGGGTCGGGGTGAGCATCGGCGCCGACATCATGGCGGGAAGCGCCGCGGCGCTTCCCGGCGGGGAAAACGCGGCGGCATGACCAAAGCCCGGTTCCAGCCGGGCGTCGGGCGCGCGGAACCGGCGGCGCCCACCCTGGCCGCGATGGCGGAGCGCTACCTTCGCGAGCATGCGGAGGTCCGCTGCAAGCCCTCGACGGCGGCGCAGTACCGCCTGGCGATCGAGAAGCACATCCTGCCGGTTCTCGGCAACCTCCCGGTTTCGTCGGTCGGCCCCGGCCACGTGGCCGATCTGCAACTGCGGCTCGGCGACCGCCCGGCCGCGGCCAACCTGGCGGTCTCGACGCTTTCCCGGCTGATCGAGCACGCGGCGGACTGGGGCGTGGTGCCCGACGGGAGCAACCCGTGCCGGTTCGCGCCGAAATACGGCGCGCGGCGTCGGGAGCGCTTCCTGACGGGCGTGGAGTTCCACCGGCTGGGGCGGGCGCTGGACGCGCTCGAGTCCGAGGGGCGGATATCGGCGCACGCGGCGGCGGCGATCCGCCTGCTGATGCTGACCGGGTGCCGGCGCGGCGAGATCCTCGCCCTGCGCTGGCAGGACGTGAACCCGGAGGCGGGGGAATTGCGGCTTCGCGATTCGAAGACGGGGCCGCGGACGGTTCCGCTGTCGCCGGCGGCGGCGGACGTGCTGGCCCGGCTGCCGAGGGTCCGCGGCAACCCCTGGGTCATTCCGGGCGGCAGGCCGGGCCGGCACCTGTCCAGCATCTTCTGGCAGTGGCACCGGGTGCGCGCGCGGGTGGATCTGAGGGACGTGCGCATCCACGATTTGCGCCACTCCTATGCCAGCCGGGCGCTGGCGCTCGGCGAGAGCCTGCCGATGATCGCGCGCCTGCTCGGCCACGCCCGGATCCGGACCACGGCGCGCTACGCCCACCTGGCGCGCGACGCGGTCGGCGAGGCGGCGGCCAGGGTCGCGGCGGGTATCGGCGAGGACATCCTCCCGCCCGGGCCGCCGGGCCGCGGCCTGCCGCCGCCGGAACCGGGCGCCGAAGCGGTCGAGCGCGCTTCGCTGATGGCGGCCGCCGCCTGCATCGCCGCCCGTATCGGAGAGGACATTCTCCCCCGCCCCACAGCCCCCGGCGGCACGTCCGGACCGCGACGGATTCGGCATGAAATAATCTGATTCAATAACTGTAGACACCACGCGGTTCATGTTGCTAAACTCCCCGCGCAGTCCACATTACGAGGCCTTTTCATTCTGGTAAGACGTTTATTGCTTGTTTTCAATAGGTTATAAACATCCATCGAAACGGGAGGGTCGCCTGCCGAGCCCTTCATCCGGCCAACGTTACAAGGGTTGCGCCGAAGAAGAAAATACCATTTATGATAAAACACCATGCCCGACGCGCATACCCCGCCGCGCGGACGCGTCAGGCCGGGCGCCTTCCGCGCGCCGCCGCGCTGGCGGACGCGGGGTAGGCGGGCGCCGGAACCACTCCGGGATGGCTCTAACGCCTATCCGTTTCCCTTAACGTCATGGTCGGCGGAGGCCGACCATCTACGTTTTGTTTTCGTTGGACCGTTCCGAAAAAAACTCGTGGATGGTCGGCCTCCGCCGACCATGACGGATGGGGCTGCACAGAGTCGGTAACCGCCCTACCCGGTACGCGTGGCGGCCACCGCCTCCAGGATCGACTCCGGCGTGATGGGCAGGCTCGTCACCCGCGCGCCCAACGGCCTGAGCGCGTCGTTGACCGCGAGCATGATCGCCGCCGGCGCGCCGACCGTGCCGGCCTCGCCCGCGCCCTTGGTGCCGAGGGCGGTCTCCTCGATCGGGGTCTCGACATGGCCGACATGGATGTCGGGCAGCCCCGCCGCTATCGGCACGAGATAGTCCACGAAGCTCGCGTTGAGCATCTGGCCGTCCGCGTCGTAGCGGCACTCCTCGAACAGCGCGCCGCCGATGCCCTGGACGACGCCGCCCCTGATCTGCTCCTCGACCAGCAGCGGGTTGACGATCCGCCCACAATCCTCGACCACCCAGTGATCGAGCAGCCGGATTTCGCCGGTCTCCACGTCGACCTCAAGCGACGAGCCCTGCACCCCGTTGGCGAGCGCGAACGGCGCGGCGTCGGGGACGTAGTGCCGGGTGACGGCGAGCTCGGGCTGGATGCCGGGCGGCAACGTGTCGTGGCGGAAATGGCCGACGCGGCCGATCTCGGCGAGCGCGATCCGGGGCTCCCCGCTCCCCCGGTCGCAGACCGCGCCGCCCGCGAGGTCGAGGTCGGCCCGATCGGCCTGGAGGATCGAGCCGGCGAGCTCCAGGATATTGGCGCGCAGCCCCTCGGCCGCCCGCCACACCGCCTCGCCGCCGATGGTCAGCCCGCGCGAGGCCCACGCGCCGCCGCCATAGGGCGTCGTCCCGGTGTCGCCGCCCACCACGCCGACATCGCTTGCCGCAACGCCGAGCCGGTCGGCGACGATCTAGGCGAGCGCGGCATGGGTCCCCTGCCCCAGCTCGATGACCGAGGTCACGCAGCGGACCGCGCCCGAGGGTTCCAGCCGCACCGTCGCGCCGTCCTGGGTGCTGATATGGGCGCCGGACGGGCCGTAATAGGCAGGGCCGACGGAGGTCATTTCGAGGAACGTCGCGACGCCGATGCCGCGATGGATTCCGGCCTTCCGCAGGTCCGCCTGCTCGGCGCGGAGCGACTCGTAGCCCATCATCGCGACCAGCTTGTCCAGGCACCGCCGGGGGCTGAGCCGGTTTATCGCCAGCCCCCCGGGGGTCCTGAGCGGATAGTCGTCGTCGGTCCAGTAGTTGCGCCGCCGCATCTCCACCGGGTCGATGCCGGCCTCGTGGGCCGCCCAGTCGAGAAGCTGCTCCGCCACCGCGCAGGCGATCGGCTGGCCGACGGCGCGGTACATCCCCGACGGCGGCTTGTTCTGGAAGGCGACACGCAGCCGGGCGTCGTAATGCGCGTTGGCGTAGGCGCCGGCCGCCATCATGATCGTCATCATGCCTTCGCTGATCGGCGGACGGCCAAGCGAGCCGTAGGCGCCGAGCGAGGTCAGCGCGTCCACCGAAAGCCCCCGGATGCGGCCCTCCCCGTCCACCCCCAGCCGGGCGCCGACCGCCTGGTCGCGGGCATGGACGTCGCTGACGAACGCCTCCATCCGGTCGACGACGTACTTGACCGGCCGTCCCAGGAGCTTGCTGACCGCGGAGACCGCGATCTCGTCGCCGTAGATGTGAAGCTTGATGCCGAACCCGCCGCCGATGTCGGGCGCGACGACCCGGACCAGATGCTCCGGAATGCCGAGATGGCGCGACAGCGTGTCCTGCTGGTGCCACGGCGACTGGTGGCTGCCGTGCACGGTGAGCGTGCCCTCGCCCGGGTCGTAGTCGGCAATGACGGTGCGCATTTCGAGCGGGATGCCGCTATGGCGGGCGAAGGAGAAACGACCCTCGACGACATGCGCGGCCGCGTCGAGCGCGGCTTCGGAATCCCCCGTGCCGAGCGCCGTCGAAAAGCAGAGATTGCTGCCGAGCTCCGGGTGGACCAGCGCGGCGTCCTCGTCCAGCGTCCGGTCGCGCACCGCCGCGGCGGGCAGCGGCTCCCACGCGACCGCGACCTCGCCGGCGGCGTCCTCGGCCTCGGCGCGGCTCGCGGCGACCACGGCGGCGACCGGCTCGCCCTGCCAGACGGCGCGGTCGACCGCGACCGCGTGCTGGGGCGGCGAGACCATCGTCGGCAGGTGGTCCATCGTCCCCCGCCACGGCGTGCAGATTTCGGCGATCTCGGCGCCCGTTATCACCCGCGCGCCGGGGACCGCGGCGAGCGCCGGGGCCGGGTCGATCCCGAGGATCCGCGCGTGCGCGTAGGGGCTTCTGACGAAGGCGAGATGCAGCAGCCCGGGGAAGCGGAGGTCGTCGGAGTACCTGCCCCGGCCGAACGCGAGCCTGCGGGCGCCGCTGCGGGGTATAGGGCGCCCGACGGCGCCCGCGGGATCAGCCACCGAAGCGGCTCTCCATCGTCGTCTCGACCGCGTCCACGATGGCGTGGTAGCCGGTGCAGCGGCAGTAATTGCCGGACAGGAACTCGCGGATCTCGGCGCGCGTCATCTTGCGCCCCGCGTCCATCATCTCGGCCGCGGTGAGCAGCATTCCCGGCGTGCAGTAGCCGCATTGCAGCGCGTTGCGATTAATGAACGCCTCCTGCAGGTCCTCGATCTCCCCCGAATCCGAGACCCCCTCGATGGTCCACACGTCGGCCCCGTCGGCCTGGATCGCGAGCATCAGGCAGCCGCGCACGATGGAACCGTCGACGCGCACGGTGCAGGCGCCGCAGACGCCGTGCTCGCACCCCAGATGCGAGCCGGTGAGGCCGAGCTCGATCCGCAGGAAATCCACCAGGTGCTGGCGCGCCTCGACCCGTTTGGCGACCTTCTCGCCGTTGACCGTGAGTTCGATGTCGGCGAATTCGTCCATCGCTCCGTCCCCTCAGCCTGCCGCGACCATGCGGTCGATCGCGCGTCCGGTCAGCACCCGCGCGAGATGCAGCCGGGTCGCGGCGGACGCATGGAAATTCCCGATCGGGTCGAGATCGTCGCCGAGCGCCGTCTTGACCGCCTCCTTGACGTCCTCGGACCACGCCTTGCCCTCGGCGGCCGCCGACGCGGCGCCGGCGAAGCGCGGCCGGTCCTCGCTCCCGAAATAGGCGAGGCGGACGTCGCTCAGCACGTTTCCGTCGACCTTCGCGTGGCAGCACACGCCGGCGAGCGCGAAATCGCCGTGGCGCCGGGCGAGCTCCATGAAGGACGACCGGTAGCCGGACTCAATCGCCGGGATGCGGGTCTCCACCAGCAGCTCGTCGTCGCCGCGCTCGGTCTCGTAGAGCCCGTTGAAGAAGGACCGCGCGGCGATCGTCCGCCGGCCGCGCGTGCTCGCCAGCACGAACTCCGCGCCGAGCGCGACCGCGCAGGCCGGGAGCTCGGCGGCGGGGTCGGCGAGCGCGATGCTGCCGCCGAACGTGCCGCGGTTGCGGATCGCGACATGGGCGACATGCGGCATCGCCTCGGCGATCATCGGCAGGTGCTCGGCGACGACGGGCGAATCCATCACCTCCGCGTGGCGGGCGAGCGCGCCGATTCTGACCGTCCCGTCCTCGAAGGATATGCCCTTGAGTTCCTCGATCCGGTTGATGTCGATCAGGAGACGCGGCCGCGAGAGCCGCATGTTCAGGGTCGGCATCAGGCTCTGGCCGCCGGCGAGGATGCGGGCCTCCTCGCCGTGCTCGGCGAGAAGCGCCAGGACCTCATCGAGGCTTTCCGGCCGTTCGTAGGCGAAGCGCGGCGCCTTCACTCCCAGCCTCCCGTCTTCGTTGTCAGAAAGACACTGTAGCCAAGGCCGCGGATTGGGCAAGTGGCGCGTCAGCCCATCAGCGCGCCGAGCACCGCCATCGCGTTCGCCTTGCCTTCGAAGCCGACGCCGGGCAGATCGCCGGGCGCGACCTTGCCGTCATCGACCGTCCAGCCGTCCGGCAGGCCGCCGAGCGCGAGGCTCGCATCGGGCGCGATCTCGTGGCCGCCGAGACCGAGGCCGGCGACGACGTTGAGCGCGAACAGGTGTCCCGCGTGGGGGACCAGGCGCCGGCGCGACCAGCCGGCCCGCTCCACAGCGTCCACGATCCGCAGATATTCCGGGATGCCGTAGGAGAGCGAGACGTCGAACTGGAGCAGGTCGCGGTCCTTCCTGAGCCCGCCGTAGCGCAGCAGGTTGCGCGCGTCCGCCGCCGAGAAGAGGTTCTCCCCGGTCGCCAGCGGGCTCGGATACGCCGCCGCGATCTCCCGCGTCAGCGCGAAGTCGAGCGGATCGCAGGGCTCCTCGAACCAGGCGAGGTCGTAATCCGCCAGCATGACCGCCATGCGAAACGCGCTTTCGCGGTCGAGGACGGCGTTGGCGTCGACCGCGATGCGGCCCCCCTCCCCCGCCGCGCCGATGGCGGCCTCGATCCGCGCCCGGTCGACATCGAGTGCGGCGCCGGCGACCTTGATCTTGAAGGTGCGGAATCCCTGCGCCATGCCGTCCCGCACCTCCCGGGCCAGCGCCCCGACCGGGTCGTCCGGCCGGTAATGCCCACCCGAGGCGTAGATCTCGACCGATTCGTCGGCTTCGCTACCGTTGAAGCGGTCGGCGAGCAGGCGCCAGAGCGGCACGTGAGCCGCCTTCGCCGCCGCGTCCCAGAGCGCCGCGTCGAGCACGCCGACGGCGGCCGACCGCTCGCCGTGGCCGCCGGGCTTCTCGTTCCGCATCATCACGGTCCAGGCGCGCACGGGGTCGAGCAGGCCGGTCTCCGGGTCCGCGATCTCCGCCTCCGCCGCGGCCTCCAGCCGGGGGATAAACCGCTCGTGCAGCAGCCCGCCGTGGGCGTAGCGGCCGACCGAATCCAGCGCGTAGCCGATCACCGGCGCCCCGCCGACCCGCCGGTCGGTGCGGACGGCCACGGCGCTCGCCGTCATCTCGTCGAACCCGATCGCCGCGTTGGCCATCGAGGCCGCGACCGGGATCGCGGTTTCCCTGACTTCCAGGATGCGCATGCGATGGACAGCCTCCGGCCCGGCCGCCACAATGCCACAATGGCGGCCACAGGGGAGCATGGCCATGGGCAGGCTTCGCCACATCGCGATGCAGGTGCCCGATCTCGAAAAGGCCGCTTCGTTCTACGAGGCGGTGTTCGGGCTCGACCGGGTGTCGGAGGCGGAAAGCCCGATCGGCAACGCGATCATGCTGTCGGACGGGACGGTGAACCTGACGCTGCTCAACTTCCCGGAGGGGACCGTCGGGGGCAAGAACGGACCGGACTGGGCCGGGCTGCACCATTTCGGCATGGTGGTGGACGACAAGGCGGCGACCTCGGAACGGATCGAGGCCGGCGGCGGCCGTTTCTTCATGGAACTCCCGGGCGACTATCCCGGCGTCGAGGCCGAGACCAAGTTCAAGGACCCGAACGGAATCGTCTTCGACGTCTCCGAGCACGACTGGACCCTGAAGCGCAAGGGTTGAGCGCCGTGGAGATCGTCGAGGAATTCACCATCCCCGCCCGCGAGGGCCGGGCCCTCGTCGTCGAGAAGGGGCAGGTGCTCCGAATCCACCAGATCGCCGGCGGCCAGGTCGGCGACTGCGTCTTCTACAACGCCGACGACCATCGCGAATGGTTCCATGTCGGTCAGAGCTGGGCGACCAACGTCATCCTCGGCACCGGCACGTCGAAGTCGTTCGAGCACTTCTATTCCAAGCCGCCGCGCGAGAACGTGATGCTGACGACGGTCGCGGACACCTACGCCAATCACTGGGGCAACATGGGCGGGCGCTGCTCGACCAGGCTCTACGAGCGCCGCGACAATCTCGGCGCCCACCGCTCCTGTCAGGAGAACCTGACCGAGGCGCTCGCGCCCTGGGGGCTCACCGGCGACGAGGTGATGGACGTGTTCAACGTCTTCATGAACGTCGCGCTCGATACCGAGGGCGGCTTCACGATCCTGCCGACCACGGTGGGCGTCGACGATTACATCGACCTGCGCGCGGAGATGAACGTGCTCGCCGCCGTCTCCGCCTGCCCGGCCGACACCTCTCCCACCAACGCCGGCAAGTCCGCCCCGCTCGGGATCAAGGTGTTCGCGCCCGGCTAATCCCCAACCGTCGGCCACGAGGCGGCTCCCTTTTCCGCCATTGACGAGAAATGCGGGCTACGCGCCGGTCGGGTCGACGATGGCGACGCATCGACCGCTCTTTAGGGACTGGGTCGCGGCGTCCGCGATGGCGAGGTCAACCAGGCCGTCGGCGCCGTCCGGATAGTCGACCTCCCTGCCGTTGACGAGGTCGCGGAAGGCCTCGATCTCGAGCCGGTAGGCGTCGATGAAGCGATCCACGAAGGATTCGCTCAGCGGGTCCGTGGCGAACCCCGATTCTCCCGCCCGCGTGACCGTCGTGGCCACCGGGTTCCCGGCCGAGACCGTGCCCCGGGAGCCGTGCACCTCCACCCGCTGGTCGTAGCCGTAGGAGGTCCGGCGCGAATTGGAGATCAGCGCGAGCCGTCCGTTCCGCGAGCGCAGCACGGCGGCGGCGGTATCGATGTCGCCGGCGGCGCCGATCGCCGCGTCGATGAGGGCCGACCCGGTCGCGGCGACCTCGACGATCTCTTCGCCGATCAGGAACCGGGCGATGTCGAAATCGTGGATCATCATGTCCCGGAACAGACCGCCGGAGCTCTTGACGAAGTCAATCCGCGGCGGCGCGGAGTCGCGCGAGGTGATCTGCACGAGCTCGACGTCGCCGATCTCCCCGCCGTCGATGATTTCGCGCAGGCGCCGGTACGACGGGTCGAAGCGGCGCTGGAAACCGATCATCAACGGCACCCCGCAGCGGGCGACCGCGGAAACGGTGCGCCGCGCCCGGTCGAGGGAGAGCGCGATGGGCTTCTCGCAGAAGATCGGCTTGCCGGCCCGGGACGCGCGCTCGATCTGTTCGGCGTGGAGATCCGTGGGCGTCGCGATCACCACGCCCTGGATCGCCGGATCGTCGATCACCTCGTCGGCCGACGCGACACGCGCGCCGGTCTGCCGGGCGACGGAAGCGGCGGCGGTTTCGTCGGGATCGGCGACGGCCGCCAGCCGCGCACCCTCGACGGCCGCGATCGAGCGGGCGTGAACGCGTCCTATCCGGCCGGCCCCGAGCAGCCCCAGGGCGACCGGGCCGGTCACGGCTGCGCGTCCCCGCCCTCCAGCAGGTAGCCGAACTTCTCCCGCGCGCGGCGCGCCACCTCCTGGGTCGGCGCGTTCACCGGCGGGAAGTCGTCCTTCCAGTGGAACGGCCGGCAGGCGTCGACGATCGCGCGGCTGTTGGTCATGTTGCCCTTGGCCTTCTCCTCGGGCGGGATGCGCGGATCCAGCGGGGTCGACCAGGCGTCCTTGATGATGTCGATCGAGGTCGCCGGGTCCGACCGGGTGATCATCGCCCAGGTCATCTCTTCCAGGTTGGAAATGTCGACGTCCTCGTCGGTGACGACGACGTACTTCCCGGCATAGGCGCCGACATGGCACATCGCGGCGACATGGCCGGCCTGCTTGGCGTGGCCGGGATAGCGCTGCTTGATGGCGACGGCGAGCAGCATCCGGCTGTTGCCGACCTCGTGCGCCCAGGCGGCGCGCACGTCCGGCACGCCCGCCTTCTCGATGGCGTCGCGCAGCATCGCCGAGCGCGTCACCGCGCGGTAGCGGCACATCTCGTCCGGCGGGCGCTGCGGCGGACAGCCGAGGATGATCGGGTTGTTGCGGTGATAGACCGCCTTGACGTGCATCACCGGCTCGGGGCGCATGTCGGAGCCGTAATAGCCGGTCCACTCGCCGAACGGCCCCTCCGGGCGGCGCTCCTCGGGGTCGACGAAGCCTTCGAGCACGATCTCGGCGTCGGCGGGGAACGGGATGCCGGTATGGCGGCCCTTTATCACCTTCAGCGGCTCGCCGCGCATGGCGCCGACGATGTCGTACTCGCAGACGCCGGGCGGCATCTCGGTGCAGGCGGTGAGGAACGTCATCGGATCGCCGCCGACCACGATGACCGTCGGTATCGCCTCGCCGCGCGCGAGGTACTTGTCCCGGTGCACCCGCCCATGCTTGCCGGGGGAGATGTAGTAGCCGACGGTCTTCTCGTCCTGCACCATCACCCGGTAGGTGCCGAGATTCATCCAGCCGGTGTCGGGATCGACGGTGACGTCGTAGCTGCCGGTGCCGATATAGTGGCCGCCGTCGTCCGGATGCCAGAACGGCGCGGGGAACCGGCCGAGGTCCACGTCGTCGCCCTCGAACACGTTCTCGGTGACCGGGCCGTTCTCGACCGCCACGTAGGGGATCGGGGTCAGGTCCTTGAGCTGGGCGTCGTAATAGGCCTCGCTGAGCTCGATCTTGGAGAGGTCGGTCGGAAAGCCCAGCGTCATGTTCTTGCGCTTGCCGCCGAAGAAATTGACCAGCACGCGGTAGCCCGGCTCGTGGCCGGGGATCTCGTCGAACACGACGCAGTTGGCCTCATCGGAGTGCATGACGAGCTCGGCCGCCTGGCCGATCTCCTCGTCCTTGCCGAGCCCCTTCGCGACCGTGACCTCGCCGATCTTCTCGGCCTCCGCCAGCCACTCGCGCAGGTCGGCGTAGGGCAGCACCGCCCGCAGGTTGCCGCCCGCCCGGGTTACCGCCTCGCGCGCAGTCTCGGCCATGTCCGGCTCCTCGAATGTCGGGATCGGAAGGTTTATAGGCCTGCCGCGAACCCCCGGCAAGCGAGGGAGCGTCCCTCGATACGGCCCTTCGGGCCTACTCGGGATGAGGAAATACCCTCACCCTGAGTAGCCGCGAAGCGGCGTATCGAAGGGCCGGCCCCTCAATCGGGAGCGATCTCAAACCCGCTTCCCTGCTCCGCGTAGCCCGCCGCCTCGGCGAGGTCGGCTTCCTCCGCGGCGTGGATGCGGTAGAGGGGCTCGCCCCGTTGGACCGTGTCGCCGCGCTGCCTGAAGAGGTCGATGCCGGCCGATTTCTCCGACGGCGCGCCGGCGCGACGGGCGATGCCGGAGATGCGGTAGCAGTCGATGGCGCCGACGGTCCCGCTCCGGTCCGCGGCGATCTCGCGGGTGAGCCTGCCCGGGCCGGGCGGGGCCGGGTTGCGCCCCTGGGCGTCGATCAGACGTTCCATCGCGTCCGCCGCCGCCCCGCTCCGGAGCAGGGTTTCGGCGCGCCCGCGCGGATCGGCGACGCCGCCGAATTCCAGCACCCGGGCGGCGAGCATCAGCGATTTGTCGCGCAGGTCGGCGGGTGCGTCGGCGTCGTTCGCCAGCACCTTCATCGCATCGCGCGCCTCGAGCGCCGGGCCGACGCCGCGCCCGATGGGCTGGGTGCCGTCTGTGATCTCGCAGCGGACGGCGATGCCGAGCCCTTCCGCGGTGACCTCGAACAACCGGGCGAGCGCCGCAGCGTCGGCGTCCGAGGCGACCTTGGCGGTCGGCCCCACCGGGATGTCGAACACGATATGCGTGATGCCGAGGGCCGCCTTCTTGGACAGGATCGAGGACACCGAGAGCCGGTCCGATACGATCCCGAGCGGGCGTGTCACTGCGTTCATCACGTCGTCGATGGACGAATGGCTGAGCCGCCCGTTCCAGACGATGCAACCGCCGACCTCCCCGACCACCCGGCGCACCTCGCTTGCGTCTAGGTCGACCCGCGCCAGCACCTCCATCGCGTCCGCCGTGCCGGCCGGCGAGGTGATCGCGCGCGAGGCGGCCTTGGGGATGGTAAGCCCGTGCGCGATGACGATCGGAACGGCCACCATCGTGACCCGCGTCCCCGGAATGCCGCCCATCGAGTGCTTGTCGACCACGATCCCGTCAGGCCAGGCGACTTTCGCGGAACGCTCGGCCCGCGCCCTGGCGAACGCGATGACCTCCGCGTCGTCGAGCGTCTGCGCGGCCGCGACCAGGAATCCCGCCGTCTCGCGCGCAGTGTAGCGTCCGGCCGCCATGTCCTCGACCAGCGCGTCGACGTCCGCGTCGCCGAGGCGGCGTCCCGCGATCCGTGCCCGCAGCGCCGGCCGGCTGGCGGGTTCCGCCGCGCGGCGGATCGAGACCGGCGACCCCTCCGCGAGGCCGAGCAGGTCGAAGGCATGGGCCGACAGGGCGAGCGCGTCGGGGGCCACCAGCGCCGCGTCGTCGACCACGTTGAGCGCGCAGACGACGCTCCGCCCGCCGCCCGCCACCTCCACCTTGCGGGGGCCGAGGAAGCTCCCGGCGGCGCAGACGGTGCAGCGGCGGTTGAGATAGGCGACCGGCTCCCGCCAGGTATCGATGCCGAGCCGGGCGAGCCTAAGCATCGGCTTCCGTCAGCGCGGCGATGAAGCGGGCGATCCCTTCCTCCGGCGTGCCGTCGTTGACGACCCGGCGCACCGGAATGCCGTCCGGGAATGGCGCGCCCTCGCGGGCCAGCCTGCGGGCGGCGTCGACCTCGTCCTCGCGCGCGCGGTCGGCGATGCGGCGGGCGCGGACCTCCGGCGGCGCGGCGATCTCGACGACCGCCATCGGACCGAACCGTTCCGCGACATCCGCGAGGATCGACCGCGAGACGTTGACGACGACATGCCGCCCGGATTCGAGCATGGCGGAAATGCATTCGGGGAGTCCGTAGGCGAGCCCGTGCGCCTGCCAGGTCGCGAAGAAGCCGCCTTCCGCCTCGCGCGCGGCGAAGGCTTCGGGCGAAACAGCCTCGTGATCCTCCCCGCCCGCCTCGGCCGGGCGGGTGATCGCGCGGCGCGGAAAGACGTAGGCGCCGGCCGGCTCCAGCGCGGCGCGCGCCCCCGCGATCAGCGTGTCCTTGCCCGCACCGCTCGGCCCGACGACGAGGAAGAGCGTGCCGCGCGCCATGCGCTCAGGTCGAGATGGTGACGTCGAGGCCGATATCGGCGGCGGGCGCCGACTGGGTCATCCGCCCGACCGAGATGTAGTCGACCCCGCTCTCCGCCTTCTCGCGGATGGTCTCGAGCGTGATCCCGCCGGAGGCCTCGACCTCGCAGCGTCCTCCGACGATTCCGACGGCTTCGCGCATCGTGGCCGCGTCCATGTTGTCGAGCAGGATCACGTCGGCGCGGGCCTCCGCCGCCTCGCGCACCTGGTCGAGCGTGTCGCACTCCACCTCGATCTTGGTGAGCGAGGGGGTGAGCGCCCGCGCGCGGGCCATCGCCGCCGCGATCGAGCCGCACACCGCGATGTGGTTGTCCTTGACCAGCAGCCCGTCGTCGAGCCGGATGCGGTGGTTGCGCGCGCCGCCGACGCAGGAGGCGTATTTCGAGAGCGCGCGGTAGCCCGGGATGGTCTTGCGCGTGTCGATCAGCGTCGCCCCGGTCCCCTCGACCAGCCGGGCGTATTCGGCGGTGCGGGTGGCGATCCCGGTCAGCAGCTGGAACAAATTCAGCGCGGTGCGCTCGGCCGTCAGCATCCCCCGGGCCGGCCCTTCGACGCGGGCGAGCGTGGCGCCCGCCTCTGCCCTCGTGCCGTCCGGGGTCAACACCTCGGTCCGGCAATCGGGCTCGTGGAACCGCATGATCTCGAGCGCAAGATCGACGCCGCAGACCAGGACGTCGTGACGCGTGTTCATCACGAAGCGCGCCTCGGCGTCGGCGGGGATCAGGAAGTCGGTGGTGATGTCGCCCCGCCTCGATATCCTCGGCGAGCCAGCCCGCGTACATCTGCTCGCGCTCGGCCTTCGGCGGCAGCAGCGCCCGCATGTCGAGATCGTCCGGCCGCGCGGCCATCGCTCTCCCCTGGCTGTCCGGGTCGCGAATACCTACGCGAACGGAATCGCCCGGTAAAGGCGGAGCGTCAGCGCGACACCGCCTTCGCTGCGTAGATCGAGACGATGCAGACCAGCGTGAACGCGCCGGACAGCCAGAAGATCAGGTCGGGCCTGCCGGCGTCGGCGACGAAGCCGAAGATCGGCGGGCCGACGGCCGCGCCGACCGAAAACCCCGTGGTGACGAACCCGAAGACGGTGCCGATGGTCCCGGGCGGGCAGATCCTGCGCACCAGCAGGTCGCGCGACGGGCTCATCAACCCGATGGTGAAGGCGCTGCCGAGCATCGGGACGATCACGTAGGCGAGCGGCAGCAGCTTGAGCGCGATGACGCCGAGAAAGGCCGCCGAGGCGACGAAGCAGAGCGCGGCGAGACTTTCCTGGTCCTCGACCCGGTCGGCGATGACGCCGCCGATCAGCACGCCGACGGCGGCTGCCGCGAAATAGCCGGTGAGCTGCGCGTTGGCAGCGGCAAGCGACGCGTCGTAGAGCTCGACGAGCCCGACCACGGCGAAGGCATGGATGCCGGACGTGCCGGTGGCGAGCGCGGTGAAGAAGAGCAGGAACAGCAGCACCGGCGGCGAGAGGAGGAACCTGACCCGGGCGCGCAGGCCGCGCGATACCGCTTCCCTCCCGTCCCCGGTCGCTTCCCTAACGGCCCGGTCGTCGAGCGCCCCGCGGAACAGCGCGGCAAGAGCGGTGAACAACAGGCCGATCAGCCCCGCCACCGACACCGCCTCGGACCAGTGGAGCACCGAAGACAAGGCGAGCATCAGGGGCGGCGTCACCACCCAGCCGGCATAGCCGGCGAAGATGTGGATGCCGAAGGCGCGGCCCTGGCGCTCGCTGTCGACCTGCGCGGCGAGGATCGCGTAATCGGCGGGGTGGAAGACGGAGATACCGATGCCCGCGATCGTCACTACGGCCATCAATCCCCAATAAGTCGGGAACAGGGCGACCAGCGCGAACGGCGCGGCCTGCAGCACCAGCCCGGCGAACAGCACGGGCCTTCCGCCGATCCGGTCGACCAGGATACCGGCGGGGAGCTGGGCGACGCCGGTCGCGATCGAGAGCACGGCGAAGAGCAGGCCGAGATCGGTCCAGCTCACCGCGAGATCCTGCTGAATCAGGGGAAACAGCGGCGGCAGGACCAGCATGTAGACGTGGCTGAACCCGTGGCCGACGGAGATCAGCCCGATCGATTTCAGCTCGCTCCTGGGGAGCGAGAGGACGCCAGCCACGTACGCGCCTTCCGCCGCCGCGCCGCGCTAGCGCGGCATGCGGACCTGTTCGAGGATGCGGGCGATCTCCGGATCGCCCTTCCCCATCGGGTCGACGCGTGCCATCTTGGCGCGCTCCTCCGCCCGCCAGGTCGCCGGCTTGGTCGCGTCGATCGCCATCTTCCCGCCGATCCGCATCACCGTGTACTCGTCGCCGATCTCCGGGATCGACACGTCGAGCGGATGCAGCCTGGAACCCGGCATGATGTGCACCATGTCGGCCGGGTTGGTGCGGCACGAGATCGCCCAGAGCACGTCCTCGGCATTGTAGATGTCGACATCGTCGTCGACGGCGATGGCGACTTTGACGTGCAGGTTGGGGCCGGTCAGCGCCGACATCAGCACGTCGCGCGCCTGGCCGTCCCACTTGGCCTCCATCTGGACGATCATCATGAACTGCGAGGCCCAGGGCGGAACGAAGATGTCCTTGATGTTGGTGTTGCCGTGGGTGTCGCGCAGCCGGTTGTAGTAGGTCGCCTCCATCGGCAGCGTGATCAGCGGCTGGTGGTCGGTGAACCAGGTGGCCTGCATGTGGCGGAAAATCGGGTCGTCGCGGTGGGTGATGCCGGTGATCTGGTAGACCGGCGCCGGCCCCTCGGCGCCCGATCCGAAGGTGGTGAACTCGCCGAACGGCCCCTCCGGCATGCGGTCGTGCGGATGCACCAGCCCCTCGATGACGATCTCGGCGTGGGCCGGGACCTCGAGGTCGATGGTGTCGCATTTCACCATCTCGATGTCCTCGCCGAGGATGCCGGCGCCGTATTCGAGCTCGTCGAAATCCTCGTGCCTTCCGGACCAGTTGGACATGATCTCGTAGACCGGGTGCATGCCGATCGCGAACGCCATCGGCATCGGCTCGTCCTTGGCGACGTATTTGAGGTAGTGCGCGTAGTTGTGCCTGGCCGCCATCCAGAACGTCGCCTTCTGGGGATCGTCGGTCACCATCATCCGGATGATGGATTCGTTCCTGATCCCGGTCTCGGGGTCCTTGGTGATGGTGAGGCCCGAGCCGAGATACCGCCCGCCGTCGCCCACCGAATGCTGCGGGATCGGCAGCTTGTGGAGGTCGACCTCCTTGCCGAGCATCTTGTTTTCCTTGACCGGCCCGTCCGGGACCATCACCGACTTGCCGCGCTGGGTCGCCATGCGCTCGGCGAGATAGGGGCAGACCCCCTTGGGGTCGTCGAGCCCGAACGCCGCCGCCTGGCCGTTGCGGTCCTTGATCAGGATGTCGGTGAGCCGCCAGCCGGGATAGCCGGCGAGGTTGTGGAACATCAGCGGTCCGCTGCTCTCCGAGCACAGATACCCCACCTGCCGCGCCGGATCGACGGGCTCGCGGATATGCAGCATCCGGTTGTCGATCGATTCCAGAAACGTCCTCAGGCTGTGCGGCATGGCGGGCTCCCGGGTGAATTGCACGCGAAATCGTTTGTATACGAACGGGTTGGCGGGAACAATCGCGGGCCGTCAAGCGCGGAGCGGGGAAATCCGGGACTTATGTGCGTCGCTTGACAGGGAAGTCGGTACGGGCTCCGGCACTCCGCCGCCTTCCAATCGTCATGCCCGGACTTGTTCCGAGCATGACGGAAGAAATGTCGCCGGTCTCACATCCGTCAAGCCAGCGAAATAAGTCCCAGAAATCTCCTTCCCGGCTGCGCGAGATTTCTCCGCTCGCCAAGCTCGGTCGAAATGACGAAAAGGGGGTTTCAAGCTGCGGGCTTCATGGCATACACACGCGCGTGCGGCCGGACTATGATCCGGCCACGCGACGAATTCAGCGAAGAACGAGGGATCGAGGCATGGCCACGAAGGTCGAGTCCGCCGGCGCGCACAAGCCGCGCAAGTGGGGCAAGTTCAACTGGGAAGACCCCCTCCTGCTCGAAAGCCAGCTCGACGACGAGGAGCGGCTGGTGCGCGACACCGCCCGGCAATACGCCCGGGAGAAACTCCTGCCCAGGATCATCGAGGGCTACAACAACGAGGAGTTCCACCCCGAGATCATTGGCGAGCTGGGCGAGCTCGGCTTCCTCGGCTCGACCATCCACGGCTACGGCTGCGCGGGCGCGAGCTATGTCTGCTACGGGCTGATCGCGCGCGAGATCGAGGCGGTCGATTCCTCCTACCGCTCGACGCTGTCGGTCCAGTCGAGCCTCGTGATGTGGCCGATCTACAATTACGGCTCCGAGGAGCAGCGGCGGAAATACCTGCCCAAATTGGCCACCGGCGAGTGGGTGGGCGCCTTCGGCCTGACCGAGCCCGATCACGGCTCCGACCCCGGCGGCATGACGACGCGCGCGAAGTCGGTCGACGGCGGCTACCGCCTCAAGGGATCCAAGATGTGGATCTCGAACTCTCCGATCGCCGACGTCATGGTGGTCTGGGCCAAGGACGACGAGGGCGTCATCCGCGGCTTCGTCCTGGAACGCGGCATGGAAGGGCTGTCGACGCCGAAGCTGACCGGCAAGCTCTCGCTCCGCGCCTCGATCACCGGCGAGATCGTCATGGACGACGTGTTCGTTCCCGAGGAGAACAGGCTGCCGCACGCGCGCGGCCTCGGCGGACCCTTCGGCTGTCTCAACAACGCCCGCTACGGCATCGCCTGGGGGGCGCTGGGCGCGGCCGAGTTCTGCTGGCACGCGGCGCGCGAATACACGCTGGAGCGGACCCAGTTCGACCGCCCGCTCGCCGCCAACCAGCTGATCCAGAAGAAGCTCGCCGACATGCAAACCGAGATCGCCATCGGGCTGCAGGCCTGCCTCCAGCTGGGCCGGATGATGGACGACGGCAGCTGCTCCCCCGAGGCGATCTCGATGCTCAAGCGCAACTCGACCGGCAAGGCGCGCGACATCGTGCGCGACGCGCGCGACATGCACGGCGGCAACGGGATCGTCGACGAGTACCACGTCATGCGCCACCTGATGAACATGGAGACCGTCGTCACCTACGAGGGGACGCACGACATCCATGCCCTGATCCTCGGCCGCGCGCAGACCGGCATCCAGGCCTTCATGTAGGCATGGCGGGTCCTTTATCGGGACTCCGGGTCCTCGACTTCAGCCGCATCCTGGCCGGCCCCTGGGCGGCCCAGACGATGGCCGATCTCGGCGCGGAGGTGATCAAGATCGAGCGCCCGGGCACGGGCGACGACACCCGCCTGTGGGGTCCGCCCTTCATCACCGCCGAGGACGGGCGCGAGATTCCGGACGCCGCCTATTTCCACTGCGCCAACCGCGGCAAGAAGTCGCTCACCCTCGACCTCGCCTCGGAGAAGGGGCAGGAGATCGTCCGCCGGCTGGCCGCGACCTCGGACATCCTGGTCGAGAACTACAAGCGGGGCGGGCTCGCGCGCTACCGCCTCGACTACGAGTCCTTGCGCGCCGTCAACCCGGGGCTGGTCTATTGCTCGATCACCGGGTTCGGCCAGACCGGGCCCTATGCCGACCGCGCCGGCTACGACTTCCTGATCCAGGCGATGGGCGGGCTGATGTCGATCACCGGCGAGCGCGACGACCTGCCGGGCGGCGGGCCGCAGAAGGTGGGCGTCGCCGTCACCGACGTGCTGACCGGCCTCTACACCGCGATCGCCGCGCTGGCCGCCGTGCGCGAGCGCGAGAAGACCGGGGAAGGCAAGCATATCGACATGGCGCTGTTCGACGTCGCCGTGGCGTCGACGGCCAACCAGGCGATGAACTATCTCGTCACCGGCGAGGCGCCGGGACGGATGGGCAACGGGCATCCCAACGTCGTGCCCTACCAGTCCTTCGCGACCTCCGACGGCCATGTCGTCGTCGCGGTCGGCAACGATTCCCAGTTCGTCCGTTTCTGCGAGGCCGGCGGCAGGCCGGACCTCGCCGGCGACGAAAGGTTCCGCACCAATGCCGGGCGCGTCGAACACCGCGACGCGCTGATCCCGGCGCTCGCGGAGATGATGCTCGCCCGGACGCAGGACGAATGGATCGCCGCGCTGGAGGCGGTCGGCGTCCCCTGCGGGCCGATCAACGACCTCCGCCGGATCTTCGCCGACCCGCAGGCGGAGGCGCGGGGGCTGCGGATGGAGTTGCCGCACAGCGAGGCCGGCTCGGTGCCGGGCGTCGCCAACCCGATCCGCTATGTCGGCGAACCGCACGACTACCCCGGCGGCGCCCCGGCCCTCGGCGAGCACACCGAAGACGTGCTGGGCGGCCTCCTCGGCATGGACGAGGACGAGATCGCGGCGCTCCGTCAAGACGGGGTGGTCTGAGGGACCCCCTACACCGCTCCGCTGCGACCCTCCAGTACGCCCGACTCCCGGATCGCCACGGGGATCGAGGACAGGCCGACGGGGGCCATCAGGTGGACGCCGGAGACTCCCGGCACTTCGGCGAGGTCGCGGATCAGCTCGGCGCAGATCGCGATGCCTTCCGCCTTCTGGTCGGCGGCGCGGTCGAGGCGTTCGACGATCGCATCGGGAATCCGGACGCCCCACAGATTGTCGCGCATCCACCGCGCCGACCGCGCCGAGGCGATCGGGCCGAGCCCGATCAGCAGGAACACGCGGTCGGTCAGCCCCGCCGCCTCCAGCGCCGCGGCGTAGCGTCGGACGACCCCGATATCCCAGCATAGCTGGGTCTGCACGAACCCCGCCCCCGCCTCGATCTTGCGCGCGAGCCCGGTCGGGCGCCAGCCGGGTTCCGGATCGACCGGCGTGTCGGCGGCACCGATGAAGAGGCGCGGCGCGGTGCCGATCTCCCGCCCGGAGGCCAGCGCCTCGCCGGCGCGCATCTTGGCGGCGATCTGGATCAGGTCGCGGCTGTCCACGTCGAAGACCGGCTTGGGCGACGGGATTTCGTTCGTGTCGGGGTCGTCGCCGCGCAGGATCAGCACATTGCGCACCCCGACCGCGGAGGCGCCGAGCAGGTCGGACTGGAGCGCGATCCGGTTGCGGTCGCGGCAGGCGAACTGGAGGATCGGCTCGATACCGTCCCGAACCAGCAGCGCGGCGGCGGCGAGCCCCGACATGTGGACCATGGCGCGCGGCCCGTCGGTGACGTTGAGCGCATCCACCAACCCGCGGAACGGCTCCGCGAGCGCGAGCAGTTCGTCGGGCGCGCCCGAGGCCGGCGGGACGAGCTCGGCGGTGACCGCGAAGTCACCGTTGAGCAGGGTCCGCGCGAAGCCCGATTCCGCGGCCGTTTCGGGGGAAAGGAACATCGCCTCAGGCCCTCCGCCGGGAGACGACGTAGGATTCGTCGTAGAACCAGAGCCCGCCATGCCGGTGCAGCACCTCCCGGGTGGCGTCGAGATAGCCGCCCTCGGCGATGACGTCCTCGAGGCGCTCGTCCTCGATCTGGGCGACGTAGATCGCGGCGTTCCAGGCGGCGAACAGGGTGGAGGTGCCGATGCTCCCCTTGCCGACCTCGGTCGGCAGGGTGTGCATGTCGTAGCGGAAGATCGACCGCTTGTCGGCATAGGCGTTGAAGTTGAGGTCGCGCCCGTCGCGGCCGAGCTCGTCCTTGAGCGCCTTCAGCAGGTCGTGCCGGTTGGTGGCGAACGGGTTCTCGCCCGGCCACACCTCGCGGACGATTTCGAGCCCGGGATCGCCGCCGCGCGAATGGATGCCGAGCAGCCGCCCGCCGGGCGCGAGGCTGCGGGCGAGCGGGGCGAGCACCTTTTGCGCCTTGAACGAGACCGGCATCCGCGCGCGATAAGGTTGCGAGGCGATCACGAGATCGTAATCCGCCTTCACCGCGCCCGGCCGGGGGATCACCTGGTCGAGCAGGAACTTGTGGTCCTCGCGATAGACCACCAGCACCGACGGGCGGACATAGAGCGGGTTGCCGGTCTTTTCCGACGGCCGCACTTGCCAGGTCTCCGAGAGCCGGGGCTGGAGGGCGGTGATCTGCTCGTGGAACTCGTGCGAGGAATCGCCTTCGAGCGCGACCTCGATCCAGTTGAGCGCGGCCGCCGCCGCCATCGAGCGCGGCATCAGCCAGGGCGCCTCGGTGTAGTAGAGGTTGGTCAGAACCAGCACCGTCGCCGGATGCTCGTAGAACCGGTCGGGCATCCGCTCCAACCCGAGGCGCACGTCCTCCAGGCTGATCTCCTTGCCGACGATGTAGAAGGGCAGCGTACGGAAGCGCCGGTGCATCTGGCGCATCACGCCGGTGAGCACCGTGCCGTCCCCCATGCCGGCATCGAACACCCGGAGCGCCGGCGGCTGGGGGTGGAGATGGGCAAGCTCCATGCCGGCGCGTTCGGCGACCACCCACTTCTCCGAGCAGGTGTTGACGAAGGCGAGGTATTTCTGGCGGTTGTCGTAAAACCGGAAGGCGGTCCGCGAGTCGCCGGCTTCGGCGGCCGGAGGCGCGGGCTCGGCGGGCGCCGCGGCGGGGGACGGCGCGCCGCCGTTCTCGTCGAGGAAACGGCGCACGCGCTCGACGGTGGCGGCGGTCACGTTCTTTCCCTCCCGGAGCCGGCCGACGAACTTGCCGTCGTTGACGACGATCCGCCCGAAGGTCGATTCGGCGATGCCGGCGTCCCGGCAATAGCTCTCGATTTCGTCGACAAGACCGCCCCGGATATCCATCCGCAAACCCCACGCGCTACCGTCCGGTTTCGGTAACGCGGTTCCACGTCCCTGTCAAACGGATTTTCCCATTGGAATTCTTTTGTCGAAAGATGGGAAAAATCCCACTATATGCCCGATATTCGGGGAAATCGACCGGATTTTGGTATGGGACTCATCCCACCGTGGGGCGGGAGAGACCGCTCAGGGGCCGGATCCGCGTTGCCGCAGCCGTTCGGTCTCGGCCGCGTCCAACGCGCCGTCGGCATCGACGGCCACGCCGTAGAGCGTCCGCGCGGCCTGCGGCGTGACGTAGCCGTCCTCGATATCGGCGAGGACCAGCGCCGGGTCGCGCCCATGCGGATCGCCGTACCCGCCGCCGCCGCTCTGGCAGAGCCGGATCGAGGTGCCCGCGGACATGCGCCGGGTCTCCAGCACGTCCATGTCCTCCACCCTGCCGTCCGCGAACGCGATCGAGGTCGATGCCGGAGCCGGGCCGCCGCCGCCGAACAGCCCCCAGGCGGCGTGGCGGTGGTTGGCGGTCCGGAGCGTCAGCGTGCAGTCGGTCAGGAACGCGTATTCGCGCGCGAAGCCGATCCCGCCGCGATGGGTCCCGGCGCCGGCGCTGTCGGGCAGCAATTCGAACCGCTCGACCCGGATCGGGTATTCGGTCTCGACGATCTCGACCGGTGTGCCGGGCGCGAAATGGTTCATCGGCAGCACGATCGAGGCGCCGTCGCCCGCGCTGGTGCCGCCAAGCGAAGTGGTCATCAGCTCGTACTGGACGGTCGCCTTGCCGGACCGTCCCGCCGCGTAGCCGATCGCCATCGCGCCGGTGCCGAGCCCCGAGGGGGCAACCGCGCGGTCCGGGTTGAGCTCCCCGAGCGCCGCGAGGACGACATTGTAGACCATGTGCGAGGTCGGGAAGTAGTGGTTGACCGTGGCCGGGAATTGCGGGCTCACCATCCGGCCCGGCGGGATGACGAAGTCGACCGCCTCGAAGGCGCCGGTGTTCATCGGGATCGTCGGATCGGAGGCGGCGAGGATCGCCTGCATCGAGACCGCGCGCGCGGTCGCTTCGGGGGTGTTGATCGGCCCGGTGGTCTGCGGATCGCTGCCGCTGAAATCGATCGTCAGCCGGTCGCCCGATTTCTCCGCCCGGACGTGGATGCGAACCGGGCGCTCGCGGTCGGCGCCGTCGTGATCCATCAGCCCCTCGGCCTCGGCGCCGCCGTCCTTCCAGGCGGAGACCGCCCGCCTGACCCGCTCGGTAGTGCGCTCCATCAGCGTATCCATCGTCCCGGTCACGGTGTCCGCGCCGAAGGCCTCGCACAGCCCCGCGATCCGCCTCGCGCCGAGCCGGGTCGCGCCCACCTGGCCGCGCAGGTCGCCCACCACCACCTCAGGCGCGCGGCTGTTGTTGCGGATGATGGCCTCGACCTCCGCGTTGACGCCGTTGGCGCTCCACAACCGGACCGGGGGCAGGAGTATCCCGTCATGGAAGATCTCGCGCGCCGCCGCGCCGGACGAGCCCGGCACCAGCCCGCCGACGTCGGCCTTGTGGGCGACGCTGACCCCGAAGGCGACCAGCCGTCCCTCGAAGAAGGCCGGCGTCGCGACCACGAAGTCGGGCACGTGGCTGTTGCCCGCCTTGTAGGGGTCGTTGCAGACGAAGCTGTCGCCCTCCCGCATGGTCTCGGGCGGGTAGCGCTCGAAGATGCTGCCGATGGATTTGGAATAGAGCAGGGAATGGTATTGCAGCCCGCCGCCGACCATGACCACGCGGCCCGCGCCGTCGGTCAGCCCCGCCGTGCCGTCCTGCGATTCGCGTAAGATCGGCGAGTAGCCGCTGTGAAACAGCGCGTGCGCCATCGCCTCGGTGGTCTCGCGCAGGCGGCTCAGCACCACCTCGATGGTGATGGGATCGAGGCTCATGACCGGTCTCCCGCATCGATGACGAGGTTGCCGTGCGCTTCGACGGTCGCGCTCTGGCCGGACAGCACGACGGTCGTGGAGTCGAACTGCTGGATTACCGCGGCGCCTTCGATCCGGTCGCCGGCGCGCAGCCGGGCCCGGTCGTAGAGCGTGCAGGGCACGAATCCGCCGGCCTCGAAATCGTAGAGCTCGCGTGCGCCGATCCGGGCCGCCGAGGGATCGCCGTCGCCGGCTGCGATCAGGGGCAGCTCGAGCTTGGGCACGGCAATCTCGGCGATGACCCGGAAGGTGACCGTCTCGGCGTCCTCGTCCGGCGCGCTCGCCCCGTAGACCCGGGCGTGGAGGTCGTCGAAGCGCGACTTGAGCGCCGCCTTCTCCGCGTCGTCGACCGGGCTCGCCAAGCAGTCGACCGCGAGCTGGTAGCCCTGGTGCAGGTAGCGCATGTCGATCTGGCGGCGAAGAACGGCCTCGGCCTCGTCGAAGCCTTCCTCGCGCACGTCCGCGCGGGCGCGCGCCTCGAGGTCCCGGAACTCGGCCTCCATCGCGTCCGCGGAGAGGCCCGCCAGAACCCCGACCGAGGACTTGACGTAGATGTGCCGGACGTCGGTCTGGAGCAGCCCAAAGGCGCTGTTGAGCCCGGGGGCGAGCGGCACGACGACCTGGGCGATTCCGACGTCCCGGGCGAGCGCCGCGGCATGCAGCGGACCGGCCCCGCCGAAGGCCACCAGCGCGAAGTCGCGCGGGTCGGCGCCGCGGCGCTGGAAGGCGAGGCGGAGGTCGACCGCCATGTTCGAGTTGACGATACGGACGATCCCGGCCGCCGCCTCGATCGTATCGAGCCCGAGGGGATCGGCGACCTTCTCCCTGACCGCGGCGCGGGCGAGGCCGGGGTCCATCGTCATCCGCCCGCCGAGCACGCTGCCTGCGCCGAGCGCGCCGAGCAGCAGGTTCGCGTCGGTCACCGTGGGCTCCGTCCCGCCGCGCCCGTAGCAGACGGGACCCGGTTCGGCGCCGGCGCTGCGCGGGCCGACCTTCATCAGCCCGTCCCTGCCGATATAGGCGATCGTGCCGCCGCCGGCGCCGAGGGTGGCGACCGAGAGCATCGGCGTTCCGATGTCCTGCCCCGCGATGCGGCCGGAATCGGTCTCCTCGATCCGGCCGTCGGCGATCACCGCGATGTCGGTCGAGGTGCCGCCCATGTCGAACGTGACCACGTTGGGGCGGCCGACCAGAGCGCCGAGCGCCCGGCCCGACACCGCGCCCGCCGCCGGCCCCGACAGCAGGGTCTGGTTGGGGAACCGCGCGCCGAGCCCGATCCGCATCAGCCCGCCGTGCGACTGCATCAGGAACAGCTGCGGCGTCTCGATCCCGGCGTCCTCCAGCGCCGCGCCGAGGCGGAGCAGATAGGTCTGGACCCTGGGGCCGACATAGGCGTCGATCGCGGTGGTGGAGAGCCTGGGGTATTCGCGGATCGTGGGCAGGATCTCGGAGGAAAGCGAGACCCTGAGGTCCGGCGCCTCCTCGGCGACGATTTCCGCCGTGCGGCGCTCATGCGCCGGGTTGCGGAAGCTGAACAGGTAGCAGACGGCGAGCGATTCGATCCCCTTCGCGGCGAGCCCGCGGACCGCCTCGCGCAGCCCGTCCTCGTCGAGCGGCGTCAGCACGGCGCCGGTGAAGTCGAGGCGCTCGACCGCCTCCGCGGTGCGCGACTGCGGCACGAGGAGCCGGGGTTTCCGGTAGAACGGGTCGAGCAAATCGTCGACGTCCGGCTGCGACCAGCCGCGCGCCTCGTGGACCGCGCGGAACCCTTCGGTGATCAGGAGGCCCGCGCGGGCGCCGTCCTCCTCGATCAGCGTGTTGGTCGCGACCGTGGTGCCGTGGACGAAAAACCCGATGTCGGACGGCGCGATGCCGGTCCCGAACAGCTCCCCGAGCGCGTCGATCACCGCGCGCGAAGGATCCCCCGGCACAGACGGGACCTTCACCGCGCGCCGCTCGCCGGTGCCGGCCTCGAACGCGATCAGATCGGTGAACATGCCGCCAGTGTCTACACCCACCATCCAGGTCGTCATTACGCGCCCGCTTTCGTCGATGTCCCGAGGCATGGTTGCGACTGACGTCCGGGCGTCAACGCCCCGGCCGCGCCATTGGGCCTCTCAGGCGCCATAGAGAAGCAGGAACTTCCGGCTGGCAAGCTTCGCCCGGGTCCGGAGCCGGTCGCTCGTGGGCGTTGCCATCGCGCCCAGCAGACGCCGCACCTGCGCATCGCCGAGAAGCAGGCCGATGAAGGTCTCGGCCGCCTCCCGGGGATCGTCGAAATCGAGCACGCCCCGCGACCGGCATCGTTCGAGATACCGGATGAAGACCGGCAACGTCGCTTCGCGGCCTGCTTCGCTCAGTATGCGCGCGAGGGCGGGGGCCGTCCGCGCCTCCGAGATCGCCGCGCGGTTGATCGCCACCGCGCTCTCGCCCAACAGCAGACCCGCGAGCGCCTTGCCGAAATCGGTAAGTGCCGCCTCGACCGGCGCATCGCCGTCGAGATGTCCCTCGACCACGTCCCGGACGGTCTCGGCGTTGCGTTCGATGACCGCCTGGAACAGCCCCGGCTTGTTGCCGAACCAGGCGTACAGCGTCTCCTTCGAGGCCGAGGCGCGGCGGGCCACTTCGAGCATCGTGGTATCCCGGTATCCGTATTCCGCCAGCGCGGCCACGGCCACGTCGAGAATGCGATCGCGCCTCCCCGCGCGGTCCGGTTCTTTCATCCTGCGGCGTCCCGAGAACCAACCGTTGACACAACCGTACCGATCGGTACAGTGCTGTCAACCGTACCGATCGGTACGGTTTAACCGGGGAGGTTTCGGATGACGGATCGGACCGGTCGATACGCGTCCACGGATTGCTATAGCGCAGCGGCGGTCGCGGTCCTTCTGGTGCTTACGTCGGCGATGCTGCTGGCGATGTTCACGCGCACGGAACCGCACCCGCCGCTCGACGTCGCGCCGTTCGCGTTGGGTCCCTTCCTCGCCGCGTCGCTCGCGATCGGAACCGCGGCCTATCTGCTGGTCGCGCGCGGAGCCCGTTGGGGCATCTGGATGGCGCTCCTGTTCGCGCTGACGGCGCTGATCTCCTACGGGCCCCAGAAATACTTCGACCCCGCTTTTCCGCGGATCTGGCCCGCGGTGATCGTGGCGCAGGCAGCGGTCGCGGCGATCCTCATCCGGGCTGCCGGCGCGATGCGGTCGGGCCAAGGGAGCGCGGGATCGTGAGCGCCGCGCCCTGGGCTCGGCTTCCGCAGCCGCTGGCGATCCTGGCGCTTCTGCACGCGGGCGCGATGTTCGGCTTCTTTTACGCCTGGGTCTGCTCGACCATGTGGGGGCTCGACGCGGCGGACCCCAATGTCGCGATTGCCGCCATGCAGGCGATGAACGCGAGCGTCCGCAATCCGGTCTTCGCGCCGGCCTTCTTCGGCACGCCGGCGGTTCTGGCGGCGGCGGCGCTGGTGGCCTGGAACGTCGAGGAACGCCGCGCCGCCCTTCTCTTCGCCTCGGCCGGCCTCCTGTACGTTGTCGGAGCCATGGTTCCGACCGTGGCGATCAACGTCCCGCTGAACGAGACACTGGCCGCGCTGGAGACTCCGCTGGACGCCGCCGGTGCCCGCGACGCCTGGCAGGCCTATTCGAACCCGTGGCAGTTCTGGAACACGGTTCGCGCGGTGGCCGCGGGCGGCGCCCTCCTCCTCGCCGGCTGGGGCGTTCTGGGCATGGGTCGGGCGCCGCGCGCCGTGTTGTGAGGTTCCCGGGGGGCGGCTAAAGTCGATCCGGACCGGAGAACGGAGAACGGACATGGCCGCCGCGACACCGATGTTGAAGGAACAGGACGCGCTTTCCCCGCTTGCCTCGCGTTTCGTGGACGTGGATTCGCTGCCCTGGAAGCCGACGCAGTGCGAGGGCGTCGAGATGAAGATCCTGCTGGAGGACCCCGAGACCGGGCTGATGACCGCGCTGTTCCGCTGGCAGCCGGGCGCGAAGCTGCCGCTTCACGAGCATATCGAGATCGAGCAGACCTACGTGCTCGAAGGCAGCATCCTCGACGACGAGGGCGAGGTCACGGCGGGCAACTATGTCTGGCGCCCGGCCGGAAACCGCCACGAGGCCGTCGCGCCCAACGGCGCGCTGGTGCTCGGCATGTTCCTCAAGCCCAACAGGTTCCTCGACGGGGATCTCGAGGGCCAGGAGCTGAAATAACGCGCGTTTGACGGAGTAACGCATGGCTGCATCGGACGGATCGCGGGTCATCGCGATCGAGGAGCATTATTTCGACCCCGCCTTGTCGGGGCTGTTCACCGGGCGGGACGACCGGATGCCGCCGCCGATCAGGGAGCGCCTGCTCGACGTGGGGGAGGGCCGCCTGAAGGCGATGGACGAGGGCGGGATCGACGTCCAGGTGCTGAGCCACGGCGCGCCGGCGACCCAGAAGCTGGACGCGGAGACCGGGGTCGCGGTCGCGCGGGAGGTCAACGACCGGCTCGCCGGGATCGTCGCCGCCAACCCCGACCGCTTCCAGGGGTTCGCCGCGCTGCCAACCCCCGACCCTGAAGCGGCAGCCGACGAGCTCGACCGCTGCGTCGGCGAGCACGGTTTCAAGGGCGCGATGGTGCACGGGCTGACCAACGGCGCGTTCCTCGACGAAAAGCGCTTCTGGCCGATCTTCGAGCGCGCGGCGGCGCTCGGCGTGCCGCTCTACATGCACCCCTCGATCCCGCACGAGGACGTGATTCATGCCTACTACGCCGATTACATCGAGGCCTTTCCCGGCCTGCTGACCGCGGGCTGGGGCTTCACCGTGGAGACCGCGACCCAGGGCATCCGGCTGGTGTTGAGCGGCGTGTTCGACGCCTATCCGGACCTCAGGATCGTCCTCGGCCATCTCGGCGAGGGGCTGCCCTTCCTGCTCTGGCGGATCGACCAGGCGCTGTCGCGCACCGAGACCCCGCTGGACTCCTTCCGGGAAACCTTCCGCGAGCATTTCTACATCACCACCAGCGGCAATTTCTCGGACCCCGCGCTTCTCTGTAGCGCGATGGAGATGGGAACCGACCGGATCCTGTTTTCCGTCGACTACCCCTTCGTCGTGAACAAGGACGGGACGGACTGGATGGAGCGAATCCCGTTCTCGACCGAGGACCGCAGGAAGATCCTGCACGGCAACGCCGAACGCCTGCTCGGTTTGTGATGGGCGTTCTCCGAGGACCCGGCGGCGCGAAGGTACGGGTCCTTGGCGCGGCCGCCATCCTTGCCGTCCTCGCGGCCGCGCCGGCACCGGCCTCGGGATCGGAGGAGGCGGTTCCCGACGCGGACGACACGCTGACGCTCGCCGAGCTCCGGTGGTGCGTCTTCGAGCCCATCCGGCTGGAAGGAGACAGCGCGGAGACCGACGCCGCGGCTCGCTGGGAGGTCGACGGCCACAACGCCCGGCTGCACGCCTTCCCGGAGCGCTGCTCGAAGAAGACCTACAGGGTCAAGGACAAGACCGCCGTGGAGCGCGAGCTCACGCCGGAGAAGCGGAAATCGCTCCGCGAGGAGGGGATCGCCCGCGTGCGGCAGGCGAGAGCGGAACGGGAGAGGCGGCGGGTCCATGTCAGGGTCGAGGCAGCGGTCGTCCGCGCGTCGCCGGAAAGCGCCGGCGAGGAGCTCGGCCGGGTGCGGCGGTGGGGCGACCTCATCCGGACCGGCCGGACGCAGGGCCCGTGGTACGAGGTCGAATGGCGCGCGCCGCAGCCGGGTTGGGTGCTCGAAGGGCTGGTGCAGGCCGGATCGGGCGAAAAGGCGCGCTTCGATTTCTGCGAACGCCACGCGGGGCGGCGCGCCGGACACAACGAGATCGTCAGGGGACGCACCGAGCCCGGCCGCGTCGGCTCGATCAGGGTCCTGAACGACACCGGGATGGACGCCTAAGTGAAGCTCGTGAACCGGGACGGGAAGGTCGCGCTCGCCTTTCTCGTGGGCGAGGGCAAGACCGCGGCGCTCAAGGGCATACCGCTCGGTTCCTACGAGGTCGCGTTCGCGACCGGCTCGAAATTCAGCCGCGGCTGCGATTCCTTTTCGAAGCGCGGCAACGCGGGAAGGTTCGCGGAGCGTATCGACTACGACGCCGACAGCGGCGGATGGACCCTTTCGCTCCATAGCGTCAGAGGCGGCAGCGCCCGCACGAACGCCATGAGCTACGACGTCTTCGACGGGATTTAGCCCGGAGCTCTCGCCGGCGGCGGACGAAAAGCCCACACCGTGGCGACCCCAGACCTGTCACCCGGGACTTGTTCCGGGGTCCAGGCTTGTCCCGGACACCGATCCGGGGGGGGGGCCACAAGCACCGCTCCCGCCCGGCTTCCCTGGACCCCGGAACAAGTCCGGGGTGACAGAGCGGGGAACGGTAGACCGCGCGCTTCGCCGGAACCGCCGGCGAGCGGGCAAGCCCTTGTCGCGCAGCCATTCCTGCTCAGTCGGGAGGGTACCGCGTATCGAAGGGGGCTTACGATCGTGTCCCGAGCCGTGGTGTAAGAGCCTGGCGGCCATCGCGGTATCCGGCGGGTAGGGCCGGTAGGCTCAGGCTGCCACGGCGGGCAGCTTGACGGTTGCATTGTCGCTCACGGGAGCGATTGATTCCAGCGTCATGTATCTGGCCCTCTGGACGGCCCATTCGTCGTTCTGCTCGAGCAGGATGGCGCCGATCAGCCGTGTTATGGCGTCCTCGTTGGGGAAGATGCCGACGGTGTTGGTACGCCGCTTGATCTCGCCATGGAGTCGTTCGAGCGGGTTTGTCGAGTGCAGCTTGGGGCGATGCGCGGCCGGGAAGGTCATGTAGGCGAGAACGTCGTGCTCGGCCTCGTCCATGAGAGCGGCGAGCTTCGGCGCCTTGGCCCTGAGCTGGTCGGCGACCTGGCGCCACTGGGCGGAGGCGCTGTCTGCATCCTCCTGGGCGAAGGCGGTGGTGACGAAGGCGGACACGACGCGCCGGCCCTGCTTGCCGGCATGGGCGAGCAGGGTGCGCATGAAGTGGACGCGGCAGCGCTGCCATGTGGCGCCGAGGACGCGCGTTGCAGCCGCCTTCAGGCCCTTGTGGTCATCGGAGACGACCAGCTTGACGCCGCGCAGGCCGCGGCGGGCCAGGGAGCGCAGGAAGGAGGTCCAGAAGGTCTCGGCCTCGGACGCGCCGATCGCCATGCCGAGCACCTCGCGGCGGCCCTGGTCGTTGACCGCCACCGCGATCGTGACCGCGACCGAGACGACGCGCCCGGCCTCGCGCATCTTCACATAGGTCGCGTCCAGCCACAGATACGGCCAGTCGCCCTCCAGCGGGCGGTCGAGGAAGTCGCGGATCTTGCCGTCGATCTCACCGCACAGCCGCGACACCTGGCTCTTCGAGATGCCCGACATGCCCATGGCCTGCACCAGGTCGTCCACCGAGCGGGTCGACACGCCCTTGATGTAGGCCTCCTGGATCACCGCCGTCAGCGCCTTCTCCGCCATGCGACGCGGCTCCAGGAAGCCCGGGAAGTAGCTCCCCTTGCGCAGCTTCGGGATCTTCAGCTCCACCGTGCCCGCGCGCGTCTCCCAGACCCGGTCCCGGTAGCCGTTGCGATGGGTGAGCCGGTCCGGCGAACGCTCGCCGTGTGCGGCTCCCGCAAGGCCCTCCACCTCAAGCGCCATCAAACGCTCGGCCGTGAACCCGATCATCTCGCGAAGCAGATCGGCGTCCGAACTCTTCTCCAAAAGCGCCTGCAGGGTCATCATGTCCTTGGTGGTCATCGTGGTACTCCTCCGGTCGGATGGACTGTAGAAGCCCAACCCTAACCGGCACCGCGATGGCCATCCGCTATGGATAAGTGGCCCGCCGCCGCCAGACACCACACGGTCGCGGCGGCGGGCCACTTACCCACAGCTACCGATGCTGGCTCCTGCTCCTACACCACGCCTGGGGGCACGACCGGGCTTACAAAGAATGGTTGACGGGCGGCAAGCCCACGACATTTCTTCCGTCATGCCCGGACTTGTTCCGGGCATCCACGTCGGGCTGCCACCTCGCCCGTCTCCGCTCGTATCGCGATGCCACGAGACGTGGATGCCCGGAACAAGTCCGGGCATGACGACCGGGGGGCGGCGGCGTTCCCATCTTCGGACCGCGCCAGCCGGCCGCCTGTCGACCTATCCCTATAAGCCCCTATCGAAGGATGCATCCCGGCCGCGTCGGAGATTCCATCCAGGACGGACTTGCTCTGGTAGAACACGCGGCGAGGCATCGATCGCGAAGGGAGCCGCCCGATGGCAGGCGCGAAGACGCTCGACGAAGCCCTGGACGCCATGGCGGCGCACATCCGCGCCAGCGTGGCCGCCGATCTCCCGGGCTTTCCGCATTACGGCGACACCGACACGGGCAACTGGACGACGACGCCGGACGGGTTCTGGACCGGCGGATACTGGAACGCGATGCTCTGGCTCGGCGGCGCCGCGTTCGACGATCCGGACCTCGTGGCCGAGGCACGGCGCTGGACCGAACGGCTGCGGCCGAGGATCGGCTCGGAGTCGGTCTTTCGCGGGTTCCTGTTCTATTACGGCGCGGCGCTCGGCGACATTCTGCATGGCGACGAGCCCGCCCGGGTCCTCGCGCTCGCGGCCGCGGAACGGCTGGCGGCGGATTTCGACCCGAGGCTCGGCCTGATCGCGTTGGGCGCGGAGGCCGAGGAGGCCCACACAGTCGGAGCGAGCGAGGCCAATATCGACGGTCTCGCGGCGGTCCCGCTGCTGCTGTTCGCGGCCGGGAGGACGGGCGACGACAGCCTGCGCGACCGCGCGCTCCGCCACACGTTGAGGAGCGCCGCGCTCTGCGTCCGCGACGACGGCTCGGTGGTGCAGTCGGTGAGCCTCGACCCCGAAACCGGCGAGGCGGTGCGCTCCTATACCCACAAGGGGGTCTCCGACAGCTCGACCTGGACCCGGGCGCAGGCCTGGGCGATGCAGTTCCTGACCTGCGCCGCGCGGCACATGCCGGAGGAGACGGCGCTGGCGGACTATGCGGCCCGGACGACCGACTGGTGGATCGAGAACGTGCCCGCCGACCGCGTCGCATACTGGGACTTCGACGCGCCGATCGACCACGACACGCGCAAGGACACGTCGGGCACCGCGATCGCGGCGACGGCGATGCTGAAGCTTTCGACCGCGGTCGACGACGCCGACGCGGCGGCGCGCTACCGCGCCTGCGCCGAGGAAACGCTGCGGACGCTCGCCGCCTGCCACCTGACGCCGGTCGCGCCGCGCGACCGCAGGCCGCCCGGAATCCTGACCAACGGCTGCTTCGACCAGCGCGAAGGGGTGGCGCTCGCGAACGAGTTGATCTGGGGCAGCTACTACCTGCTGGAAGGGCTCGCCATGCTCACGGGCCGGCTGGAGATCGGCCGGGTGTAGCTTGTGCCGAAGGCGGCGCGCCCTCTATGACTGTCGGCCCCGAACAGGCGGAAGGAACGAGGGATGAAGCTCGCAACGCTCAAGGGCGGCCGGGACGGACGCCTCGCGGTGGTCAGCGACGACCTGACACGGGCGGCGGACGCCGGCGGCGTGGCGGCCACCATGCAGGCGGCGATGGACGACTGGGCGAATGCCGCGCCTTCCCTCGAATCGCTCGCCGCGGCGGTCGAAGCGGGCGAGGCCGAGACCTTTCCCTTCGAGCCTTCGGAGTGCGCGGCGATCCTGCCGCGCGCCTGTCAGTGGGTCGACGGCAGCGCCTATCTCAGCCATGTCGAGCTGGTGCGCAAGGCGCGCGGCGCGGAAATGCCGAAGAACCTCTACGAGGACCCGCTGATGTATCAGGGCGCCTCGGATTCGATGATCGGGCCCAGGGACGACATTGAGCTTGCCGACGAGTCGTGGGGAATCGACATGGAGGCCGAGGTCTTCGTCATTCTCGATGACGTGCCGATGGGCGTGACGCGGCAGGCGGCGCGAGAGCACATCAAGCTAGTCGGCATCTTGAATGACGTCAGCCTGCGCAACCTCATCCCGGCCGAGCTCGGCAAGGGTTTCGGCTTCCTTCAGGGCAAGCCGACGACGGCGTTCTCGCCGGTCGTGGCGACGCCGGAGTCGCTCGGCGGCGCCTGGGACGGCACGAAAATGACGCTCGACATGGAGGTGTCGCTGAACGGCGCGCCGCTCGGCCGTCCGAATGCCGGCACCGACCTCTATTTCGACGTGCCCACCCTGATCGCCCACGCCGCGAAGAGCCGCCGTCTGGCGGCGGGAACGATCCTCGGCACCGGCACGATCTCCAACCACGACCGGAGCGTCGGCTCCGCCTGCCTCGCCGAGGTGCGGGTCATCGAGACCATCGAGCACGGCGAGCCCAGAACGCCCTTCATGCGCTTCGGCGACCGCGTCCGGATCGACATGCGAAATGCCGACGGCAATTCGGTGTTCGGCGCGATCGACCAGCAGGTCGTCAAATACGACAACCCGGCATAAGGCAGGGCGTCAGCCGATTGCGACGAGCGGCTCGATCTCCGACACGTCGAACCCGGCGCGAGCGCGGTCGAGATCGTAGAGCCGCTGCAGGGCCAGCCAGGACTCCGCCGTCATCCCCAACGCCCGCCCGATGCGCAAGGCCGTGTCCGCCGTGACGGCGCGGCGGCAATGGACGATTTCGTTGATGCGCCGCGGCGTCACGCCGATCGCTTTCGCCAACCGGTACTGGCTGATCCCGAGTTCATCCAGAATCTCCGCTAGATGCTCCCCGGGATGGATCGCTTCCATATCGGCCATGATCGGTGTCCTATACCCAATCCGGTCTGTACCCGGATCGCCACCCTCCCCCAACCCCTCCCGCAAGCGGGAGGGGAGAAAGTAGGGCGGAGTCGGCGAGCAAGTCTCCCTCTCCCCCGCGGGGGAGAGGGTCGGGGTGAGGGGGGACACCGCGCCGGCCCTTCCGCCCCCTCCCCCATCACGCGTTCGCGCCGAGCGCGGCGCGCATCTCCTCGACATAGGCGGCGAAGCCGGCTTCGAGCGTGTATTCGGGCTCCCAGCCGAGAACGTCGCGGGCGTGGCCGATGTCCATGCGGTCGGTGCGCGAGACCGGCGGGGTTCCGGGAACGATCTCGATCTCCAGGTTGGGCAGCGACGCCCGCACCGCGGCGACCAGCTCGTCGAACGAGGTAACCGCTCCGATGCCGATATTGAAGACGCTGTAGCGCGGCAGGTCGCGCATCGCGCAGAGATCGAGCGCGCGGCCGATGTCCTTCGAATAGATGTATTCGAACGACATCGTCTGCTCTTCCGGGATCCGCGCCGGCACGCCGCGGATGCCGCTCTCGACCAGCGTGTGGCACTTCTCGCCGCCGCCCGATCCGCCCCAGAAATGGCCCATGCCGAAGATGTTGGCGGGCCGCACGATGGCGACCTCGAACCCGTAGCGGTTCGAATAGGCCTCCATGATCAGCTCCTGCGCCGCCTTGGTGTTGCTGTAGGCGGTGCCGCTGCCGAGCGGGAAGTCCTCCTTCATCACCCCGTCGGGGGCGGTGCGGCGCCAGTCGTAGGCGCCGAAGGTCGAGATGCTGAGCAGCCGCTTCGCGCCGGCGAGCCGCACCGCCTCGCAGATCGTAATCGCGCCGTTGATGTTGAGGTCCATGCCGAGATGGAGCGGGTTCTCCGCGCGCTTCCCGATCAGCCCCGTGGTGTGGAGCACGGTGTCGGCGGCGTGCTCCTCGATGGCCGCCAGCACGCCGGGGAGATGCCGCGCGTCCTCGGCGATCAGCGTGTAGTTGCCCGCGCCCAGGCGGCTGTCGAGATAGTCCCCGCGCGGGAGCGGGTCGAGGAACACCACCTTCTCGCCGCGGGCGAGCGCGCGGATCGCGTAGCTGGTGCCGACCAGCCCGGCACCGGTAATCACCGTCGTCATGGAACCTCCCTTCCAGGTTGCGGGGCGGCCGCCCCGATTTCGCGCCAGCCGAACGGGCCCGCGCGGCGATATCGCCAAGGGTACTGCGCGACCATCCGGGCCGCCCGCGTCGAACGGTAGGCGACCAGGGAGAGCGCGAGGATCACCGCGGTATCGATCAGGTACCCGGCGACCGACAGCAGCGCGCCGTCGAACAGCGCATAGACCAGGAAACGGTCGGCGCAGCCCATCAACGCGCCATAGAGAAACACCTGCCAGACCGGCCGCCAAAGGCGGGCGAGCGCCTGCCCGGCGAGGAAGCCGGCGCCTCCCATGAGCACCACCGTGAGGCACAGGAAGACGGCGATCGGCACCCCGTTCATGCCGCGGGCTCCGCCGCCCGCCCGCCTTCGAGATAGGCGGCGCGGACCTCGGGATCGTCGAGCAGCGCGGCGCCGGTCCCGGTCAGGGTGATCTCGCCGTTGACCATCACGTAGCCGCAGTCGGCCAGCCGCAGCGCGTGATAGGCGTTCTGCTCGACCAGGAGAACGGTCATCCCGTCGCGCTGGTTGATCTCCCGGATGACCTCGAAAATCTGCCTGACGATCATCGGCGCGAGGCCGAGCGAGGGCTCGTCGAGGAGCAGGAGCCGCGGCCGGCCCATCAGGGCGCGGGCGATGGCGAGCATCTGCTGCTCGCCGCCCGAGAGCGTGCCGCCGCGCTGGTCCCGGCGCTCCTCGAGGATGGGGAACAGGGCGAACACGCGCTCCGTGTCCTCCTCGAACTTCCCGGGGTCGGCTGTCACCGCACCCACCTGCAGGTTCTCCAGCACGGTCATGCGCGGAAAGATGCGCCGTCCCTCGGGCGCGTGCGCGATGCCGAGGCGGACGATCTCGTGCGTCGGCAACTGCGTGATCTCGCGCCCGTCGAAGCGGATCCCGCCGCCATGCGCGCGCGGATTGCCGCAGATCGTCATCAGGAGCGTCGACTTGCCCGCGCCGTTCGCGCCGATCAGCGAGACGATGCCGCCTTCGGGCACGTCGACGGTCACCCCGCGCAGCGCGTGGATGTTACCGTAGGACGCGTGCACCGCCTCGACCGCGAGCATGGGCTCAGCCATCTTCGGCCTCTTCCTCTCCGAGATAGGCGCGGATCACGGCCGGATCGTTGCGCACGAAGGCCGGCGGACCCTCGGAGATCTTCGCGCCGTGATCGAGGACCACGATGTGGTCGGATATCCCCATCACCACGCTCATGTCGTGCTCGATCAGCAGGATGCCGATGCGGTGCACCGCCTTGATGAAGGTCAGCAGCGCGTTGAGCTCGGCGGATTCGCGCGGGTTCAGCCCGGCGGCGGGCTCGTCGAGGCAGAGCAGCACGGGCTCGGTGCACATGGCGCGCGCGATCTCGAGACGGCGCTGCCCGCCATAGGGGAGCGTGCCGGCGTCGACATCCGCCCGGTCGGTCAGCCCGACCCGGTCGAGCCAGTAAGTCGCGCGGTCGACCGCGGCGCGTTCGGCGGTGCGGAAGCGTCCCGAGCCGACGAGCCCGAGCAGCGTGTAGCCGGAGGCGCGCATCAGCCGGTTGTGCTGGGCGACCATCAGGTTCTCCAGCACCGACATCTGGGGGAAGATACGGATGTTCTGGAAGGTCCGCGCGACCTTCGCCTCGCTGGCGACCCGGTAGTCGTCGAGCCGCTCCAGCAGGTGCTCCCGCCCGTCGGCGCGAAGCGCGAGCCGCCCGGTATCGGGCTTGTAGAAGCCGGTCAGGCAGTTGAACACGGTGGTCTTGCCCGCGCCGTTCGGTCCGATCAGGGCGGTTATCCGCCCCTCTTCGGCGGCGAATCCCACGTCGTCGACCGCGACCAGCCCGCCGAAGCGCATCGTCAGATGCTCGACCGTCAGCAGGCTCACGGGCGCGCCCTCCGCCGCGAGAGGCGGATCATCGGATCCCGGTTCGCCAGCAGCCCGCGGGGGCGCCAGACCGTGATCAGCACCATGCAGGCGCCGAAGGCGAGCATCCGGTATTCGTGCAGCTCGCGGAAGAACTCCGGCAGGCCGATCAGGACCAGCGCCGCGAGCACGACGCCGATCTGGCTCCCCATGCCGCCGAGCACGACGATCGCCAGGATGATGGCGGATTCGATGAAGGTGAAGCTCTCCGGGCTGATGAAGCCCTGGCGGGTGGCGAAGAACGAGCCGGCGAAGCCGCCGAACATCGCCCCGATGGCGAACGCGGTGAGCTTGGTGTTGGTCGGGTTGATGCCGAGCGACCGGCAGGCGATCTCGTCCTCCCTCAGCGCCTCCCAGGCGCGGCCGATGGGAAGCCTGCGGATGCGCAGCGTGAACGCGTTGGTGATCAGCGCCAGCGCGAGCACCAGGAAGTAGAGGAAATAGGTCCGGTGGATCGAGGCGTAATCGATCCCGAAGAACTGGTGGAAGGACTCGACGCCCTCGGGCGGGGCGCGCTTGAAGGGCAGCCCGAAGAAGGTCGGCCTAGGCACGCCCGAAATCCCGTCCGGGCCGCCGGTGAAGGTGTACCAGTTGAGCAGGATGATGCGGATCATCTCGCCGAAGCCGAGGGTGACGATCGCGAGATAATCGCCGCGCAGCCTGAGCACCGGGAAGCCCAGGATGATTCCGAAGAAGGCCGCGAACACGCCGGCGAGCGGCAGACAGGACCAGAAATCGAGGCCGAATTCCCGCGCGATGAGCGCGTAGCTGTAGGCGCCGACCGCATAGAAGGCGACATAGCCGAGGTCGAGCAGGCCGGCCAGCCCGACCACGATGTTGAGGCCCCAGCCCAGCATCACGTAGGTCAGGACCAGGATGGCGATGTCCATCAGCCGACGGTCGGCGAAAGGCAGGAACGGGAGCAGGATCGCCAGCGCGATCAGGGCGGGGCCGAGCCAGCCGAGCGCCTGCCGCAACAGCCGGGCGGAGTCGATCCGGGCGGCGGCCGGTATCCCGTCCCGCCGCGCGCGCAACAGGCCGATGGCCCCGATGCAAGCGACCGCGAGCCCGCCCGCGATCGCGACGACGCCGAGAAAGGCGCTCGGAAGCGCGAACCGCCAGCCCAGCGCAGCGACCGCCAGCGCGCCGGCGATGACGGGGAGGTGGTGCCCACCCCGCAGCGACGCGATGGCGAGCCGGCCGGCGAACACGAACGCCACCCCGAGGGCGAGCTCGACGATGCGCGGCGTCACGACGAACGCCGAACCCTCGGAGACCGTCCTCGCGCCGACCAGCGGCAGGGCGAGAAGCAGCGCGATCCCGGCGGCGATCCCGGCTTCCTTGAGCGCGGCGGGCAGAAAGGCCGCGCCGCGCTCCGCCAGGGTGCCGGCGGCCACGCGTCAGACCTTTTCGATCTCGGGCCGTCCCAGCAACCCGGTCGGACGGAAGATCAGCACCAGGACGAGGATCGAGAACGCCGCGACGTCCTTGTACTCGGTGGTGAAGTAGCCCGACCAGAACGCCTCGATCAGGCCGATCAGCAGGCCGCCCAGCATGGCGCCGGGGATCGAGCCGATCCCGCCCAGGACCGCGGCGGTGAACGCCTTGATCCCGGCGAGGAAGCCGATGAAGAAATCGATCACGCCGTAATAGAAGACCGCCATCGTGCCGGCCACCGCGGCGAGCGAGGCGCCGATGACGAAGGTGACGGAGATCGTGCGGTCGACGTTGATGCCGACCAGCGCCGCCATCTCGCGGTCCTGCTCGCAGGCGCGCTGGGCGCGGCCGAGCGCAGTCTTGCCGATCACCAGCGAGAACGACGCCATCAGCGCGACCGTCACGACCACGATGACGATCTGGATGTAGCTGAGCGAGACCGCGAACCCGTCGCGCTCGGCGAGCTCGATGCCGCCCTGGATGACCGGCTGGATCGCCTTGGTGCGCGCGCCCTGGGTGAGCTGGACGTAGTTCTGCAGCGCGATCGACATGCCGATCGCCGAGATCAGCGCGGCCAGCCGCGTCGAGCCCCGCAGCGGCCGGTAGGCGAGCCGCTCCAGCGTCCAGCCATAGACCGCGGTGAGCATCATCGAGACGATGAGGACCGTGAGCAGCGCCAGCACGAGATAGCCGCCGCCGTCGGGCCCGAGGATCAGAAAGGCGATCATCGCGATGAAGGCGCCGATCATGTAGATCTCGCCGTGGGCGAAGTTGATCATCCCGATGATGCCGTAAACCAGCGTGTAGCCGATCGCGATCAGCCCGTAGACGGCGCCCAGCGTGACGCCGTTGATCAACTGCTGAAGGAAATATTCCATACCCGCTCGACCGCCGCCTTCGACCTTAGAGCCTATCCGTTTCAGAGGAAACCGCCGGGGTGCGGCGTCCCTCGATACGGCGCTGGCGCGGACCGGCGATGGGAATGCCGCCACCGTCCCCCACCGTCATGCCCGGACTTGTTCCGGGCATCCACGTCTTGCGGCATCGCGATGCGAACCGGGTGCGGACGAGGCGGCGGAGGGGCGTGGATGCCCGGAACAAGTCCGGGCATGACGGACGAGGTGTCGTCGGCCTCCCGCTTGTCAACAAGGATGCGCCCCGGCCGCGTCGGCGCCTCCAACCGAAACGAACAATCGCATAGGATCGCGCCGGTCCAGCGGAGGGAGAGCGATGTCGGAGCGTGACGGAATCTTTTCGGTCAGCCGCCATATCCGGTTCGGCGACTCGGACCCGGCGGGCATCGTGTTCTACGTGTCCTTCTTCCGCATGTTCAACGACCTGTTCGAGAGCTGGGTGGTCGAACGCCTCGGGATCGACTTCGCCCGCGAGTTCTTCGACGAGGGAAGGATGTTCCCGCTGGTCCATTGCGACGTCGACTTCAGGAAATCCCGCCGGATGGGCGACAATCTCGACCTCGCGCTGATCCTCACCGGGCTCGGCCGGTCGTCGATCCGCTACACGATCGTCGGCTCCGACGAGGGCGAGGAAGTCCTGCGCGGCGAGTTCGTCAGCTGCGTCGCGTCCAAGGAGATGGGCCGGTCGGTTCCGATCCCGGACTATCTGCGCGCGCCGATGACGGAGTATCTCGATTTGTGCCGGCGCCTGGGATAGCCCCTCCGATCCGTCCGGACCGTCTGATGTTTCACGTGAAACAAAGGTCAGGAGTGTTGACCTATGTTTCACGTGAAACATTGGTCCGATATGGGACTATTTTTGGCGTCCCCCGGGGACGCGGCGGGTCCCCCGTCCGCGCCGTTCGGGGGGTGCGCGGCCGGCGGATCTCTCCATCGTGCCAACGCGTCGGCGGGAATTGCTGCGGGACCGGTTCGGAAAACCGGCGCGACCGCCCCGCGGGTGGGACCGGGTCGCTGGGGTGTCAACTATGGTTAACACCGCCCGCGCCATGACCGGGACGCCCGTGGAACGCGATGCCTTGAAGCGCCCGCGCAACCCCCGGAGCGCACGCGGGGAATCGCGGTGTCGCGCGGGGCGGCCACCCCCCAGCCGTCATGCCCGGACTTGTTCCGGGTATCCACGGCCCTCCGCCGCCTCGCCCGCGCCCGGCGCGCACCGCGATGCCGCAAGACGTGGATACCCGGAACAAGTCCGGGCATGACGGTGTAGGGGCAGCGGTGGGGGGACGGCGGCGGGGGAGACGCCGGTCGGCCGGAATCGAACCGGACAGCAGTGGAGCGAGCCCGGGCATGACGGACGAGGTGTCGCCGGTCTCCCGCCCGTCGAGCTATCTGCATAAGCCCCCTTCTCGAACGGGGCGGCCCGGTTATGGTAGAAGGGCCGAACAAGACGAAACTTGGCTTCACCTGGAGATCGACATGAAAAGGCTTCTGGCGACGGGCGCGGCGATGTTGTTCACGGCATCGGCTTACGCCCAGATGCCTACCCTCACCCACGAATACGCCCAGCCGGGCGGCGGCAGCGACGTTTCGGCCAAGAACCTGGCCGAGGTCGCCGCGGCGGAGAAGGTCGCGACGATTCAGATCCAGGGCGGCAAGACGCTGACGCGCTCGATCCAGCAGGTCGCCGAAGGCAAGACCGACATCGCGGCGATGCCCATCGTGCTGCATTTCCTGATGTCGCGCGCTCTCGGCCCCTACAGCTCGCTCGGCCGCAAGAAGGGCGCGGAACTCGCCGCGAACCTGCGCGCGCTCTACCCGTATCACGGCATCGCGGGCTTCTTCCTGGTCGCCTATGCGAGCACCGGCATCGACAGCTGGGACAAGATCAAGGGCAAGACCGTGTTCAACGGCCCGCCGCGGGGCGGCGCGCTCAACACGGCCCGTTCGGTCATCCGACTGACCACCGGGCTGAACGACGGCAAGGGCTATGCCGGCAAGCAGATCGCGTGGGGCCAGGCCAACGCGATCTTCCTCGACCGCTCGGTCGAGGCGGCGGTGCGCCCCGGCACCAACCCGGCGAGCTGGATGCCGATCCTGGCGGCCGCGGGCAAGATCAACATGGTCTCCGTGCCCAAGGCCAAGTGGGAAGGCAAGGCGTGGCAGAAGTTCCTCAACGCGCCCGGAAACGCGCCGGCCATCTTCCCGGTCAGCCAACTGGCCCATTACGGCGACAACGTGAACGTGATTTCCGAAGACGACATGTTCCGGTCCGTGACCGCGCCGTTCTCCGACGCCGTTCACAAGAACATGGACAAGGGCATCGCCAAGGCCCTGACGGCGGCGTTCATCAAGAGCGTCCCCAACCTTCACCGCAAGGTTCCCTTCGCCAAGGGGCTCCATTTCGGCAAGATCGACGACAAGACGATGGCGTTCTGCAATGCCGGCACGAAACTGCATCCGGGCGCCGTGGAGGCCTGGGAAGAGGCGGGCTACAAGGTGGACGACTGCATGAAGCCGGCCTCGTAAGCCGGCGCGCGAGAAGCCGAGACGCGAACCGGAGCGCCGGCCCGCAAGCGCTCCGGTTCGTTTTCCCGCGCCGGGCTTGAGCGGGACGGCGACTATCAGGTGTCGGAAACTCCCACGAATTCCGCCGGGCCGGCCGACGACGACGGGAAACAATCCCCCGTTTCGGGAATGTCGGAGGCGCCCATCGAGGCGAGCGGCGACTGGATGGGCCGCCTCGCCCTGGCGCTCGCCTTCGCCCTGGTGGTCATGGGGATGGCCAACAACCTCCCCAACATCCCGGGACTGCTCGAGGCCGTCCGGTCGATCCCCGGGCTGGAGAACCTCCCCCGGCTGAGCAAGTACAGCTCGGAATTCTTCTTCCCGCTGATGTTCTCCCTGATGCTGGTCGTCGCCCTGCTCGTGTCGTCCTTCGGGCGGAAATGGCGCGACGGGCCGCGGCACCGGTTCTGGCTGGGATGCGGGCTCGACGTGCTGATGCTGGCAGCGATCCTCGGGACCTCTCTGGTCTATCTGATCGAGCACGATCAGGTATGCCTCATCGACACCATCAGCGGCGAACGCGACAGGCTGCTTGCCGAGGCCAAGGCCCGGGCGGACGAGTACATCGCCATCTACGGGACGCCGCCGGTCGAGGAATACCCCGAATGCCAGGCCATCCTCGGCAACTGGATCCTGCCCTGGCTGCTCTTCGCGGTGACGATCTTCTTCGTCTATGTCGTCCGGGTCTGGGGGCTTCCGATCGTCGCGGTGGCGATCGCGATCGCGCTCTACACGGTCCTGTCGGCGGCGGCGTGGTATTTCGACTGGACCGACCACCGGTACCTCACCACTTCGATCGGCACGGTCGCCGACGGGGTGAAGAACTACGCGGCGGGCGTGATCGGCGCGCGCAACGCGATCACCCTCGAATCCAACGGGCTCCTCGGCCAGTTCCTCAACATCACCGTCAACATCGTCTTCCCCTATGTGGTCCTGGGCGCGCTGTTCGGCGCTTCCGCCGGCGGCCGGTCGCTGATCAAGCTGGCCGTCGTCATCACGCGGAACCTGCGCGGCGGCCCGGCGCACGCCGCGATCGTGGGCTCGGCCACGTTCGGCACGATTTCCGGCGGCCCCGTCGTCAACGTGCTCGGCACCGGAACGCTCACCATTCCGATGATGATGCGGTCGGGTTTCGCGCCGACCTTCGCGGGCGGCGTCGAGGCGGCGGCGTCGAGCGGCGGCCAGTTCATGCCGCCCGTCATGGGCATCGCCGCGTTCGTGCTGTCGGCGCTGTCGACGGTGCCCTATTCCGAGGTGATCGTCGCGGCCTTCCTTCCCGCCCTCGTCTATTTCCTGAGCCTGTTCCTGGTCGTGGTCTTCGAGGCCCGCCGGTCGAACCTGAAGGTCGTCGGGCAGCTGACCGAAAGGCAAAGGCTCACGCGGGAGGACTGGATCAACCTGCTGATGATCGCGGGCCCGATACTGCTCATCCTGGTCCTGCTGCTGACCAAGAAGGATGCCGTCGGCACGGGCCTCCTCGGCTGGGTCTTCGGCTACACCCCGGGCAGCGGCGAGGCCCTTCCCTGGCTTCTCAAGCTGTTCCAGAACGCCGCCGGCGATCCCGACTCGGCCGGCTTCTGGGCGGTCATCCTCCTGCTCGCCCTGCTCTTCCTCGACGAAGAGGTGAGGAAGGCGCCGCGCAAGATCCTCTCCGCGCTGTCGAGCGCCGGGCTGATCATCGCAGAGCTGTTCCTGCTGCTCACCGCCGTTGCGGTGATCGATGTCTGCATCAATTTCACCAACTTCACCGGGATCATGACCATCGACATCCTGAACTGGCTGAAGACGGTCTCGACCTTCACGCTGTTCGGGCATGAGTTCACCATCGGCGGCCCGGTCTACCTGATGCTGGCGCTGGTGACCGCGATGATCGTGACCATCCTGCTGGGCATGGGCATGCCGACGCTGCCGGCCTACGTGAACGTGATCCTGATCATCGGGCCGCTGCTGGTGGCGCTCGGGACGTCCTATTTCACGGCGCACATGTTCATCTTCTATTTCGCCGTGGCCTCGGCGATCACGCCCCCCGTCGCCATCGCCGCGTTCGCGGCGTCCACCATTTCGAAGGCCGAGCCGATGGCGACCGGAGTCCAGGCGGTGCGCGTCGGGATCGTCATGTTCACGATTCCCTTCGTGTTCGCCTTCTATCCGGAACTGCTGCTGATCGAGCAGGCGCAGCTCGCGCAATCGGTCGACGGCTCGCTCAGCGACAAGAAGACCTACCTGCCGGGCTATGACGGGACCGTCCAGCTGGAGGCGCTGGGCTGGTTGTTGCTGCGGCTGGTGGTCGCGCTCTACCTGGTGGCGAGCGCGCTCAGCCGGTTCGACGCCGCCCGCCTGTCGCCCTACGAGGTCGTCCTGCGCCTGGTTCTCGCCTTCCTCCTGCTCCTCAAGGCGCCGATGGTCGCCGGGGCGGCGCTCGCGGTGACCGCCGCCTACCTGCTGCTGCACCACGCGATGGCGAGACGACGCCGAACCGGATGACCGCGGCGGCTACGGCCGCTAGATTGCCGCCGTCGAAACACACCTTCCGGAGACCCGGATGACGGAAATACCGCGGCTCAACCGCGTCGTCGCGGCGCTGGAAGCGGGACAGTGCGCCTTCACCACGTTCACCACCGCCGACATCCAGAGCGCCGTCGCCCTGTCGGCGACGCGCTACGACGGCATCGTCTTCGAGATGGAGCACAACCCCTGGGACATCCGCGCGCTCCGCGACTCCCTGCAATACATGCTGAGCCGCGCGCAGATCGCCGGGGCCGGCTCCGTCGCGCCGGCGGTGACGCCGATGGTCCGCATCCCGCCCAACGGCGGCGAGATGGCGCAGTGGCACGCCAAGCAGGCGCTCGATCTCGGCGTCTATGGCGTGGTCTGGCCGCATGTGAGCTCGGTCGAGCAGGCCTATAACGCGGTCGCGGCGTGCCGCTATCCGCGGCTGAAGTCCGCGCCGCTTTACGAGCCCGCGGGCATCAGGGGCGACGGGCCGCGCCACGCGGTGCGCTACTGGGGCCTCTCCCAGCAGGACTATTACAGGAAGGCGGATGTCTGGCCGCTCGCGCCGGACGGCGAGATCTTCGTCATCCTGATGATCGAGGACACGGCGGGGATCGAGAGCCTCGCCGACATGCTCGACGACGTGCCGGGGATCGGCGCCGTCCTGATCGGCGAAGGGGACCTCAGCCAGGAGCTCGGCTTCCCGCGGCAATACGACCATCCGGAGGTGCGCGACGCGATGGCGCGGATCGTCGATACCTGCAAGTCGCGCAATGTCGTCGTCGGACATCCGCATGTCGATGCCGGAAACGTGGAGCGCGTGCTGGAAGAGGGCTACCGGTTCCTGATGGCCGCGCCGGCGACGAGCTACGCCGGGCTCGACAAGGGGCTGGAACTCAGCGGCCGGAGCTAGAAGGGAAGACCATGATCATCGATTGCCACGGGCATTACACCACCGCGCCGTCCACGCTGAGGGATTACCGGGCCGCCCAGGTGGAAGGGCTCAAGGACCCGGCTTACAAGCCGTTCCCCGCCGATCTGGGTATCTCGGACGACGCGATCCGCGAAAGCCTGGAAGGCGCGCAGTTGAAGCTGCAGCGGGAACGCGGCACCGACCTCACGATCTTCTCGCCCCGGGCCGCCGGGATGGCGCACCAGGACGGCAACGAGCCGGCCAACCGGTACTGGTCGGAGATCTGCAACGACATGATCCACCGGGCGGTCACGCTCTATCCCGACAATTTCGTCGGCGTCTGCCAGCTGCCGCAGGTGCCCGGAGTCAAACCGGACAACTGCATCCCGGAGCTGGTCCGCTGCGTAGAGGAGCTCGGCTTCATCGGCTGCAACCTGAACCCGGACCCGACGGGCGGCTACTGGACCGACCCGCCCTTGTTCGACCGCTGGTGGTATCCGCTCTACGAGAAGATGTGCGAGCTCGACGTGCCGACGATGATCCACGTCTCGTCGTCCTGCAACCCCCATTTCCACTTCACCGGCGCGCATTACATCAACGGCGACACCGCGGCCTTCATGCAACTGCTGACCTCGGACCTGTTCGCGGACTTCCCGACGCTCAAGTTCATCATCCCGCACGGCGGCGGCGCGGCGCCGTTCCACTGGGGGCGCTATCGCGGGCTGGCGCAGGACATGGGGCGCCCGCCGCTCGACGAGCTGCTGCTCGACAACGTCTTCTTCGACACCTGCGTCTACCACCAGGCGGGGATCGACCTGCTGACCAGGGTGATCCCGGCCAGGAACATCCTCTTCGCATCCGAGATGGTGGGCGCGGTGCGCGGCATCGACCCGGAGACAGGGTTCCCGTTCGACGACACCAAGCGCTACATCGACGCGGCGCAGGGCCTCGGGCCGGCGGAACGGAAGATGATCTTCGAGGACAATGTCCGGCACGTTTTCCCGCGGCTCGAGCACTGATGCGCCGTTCGACTCGCTTGACGCGGGCGTCTAGTGTTCGGGTGAATCGATCGACAGCAGGCTTCTCGAAGAAAGGGAGGGTTCGTCCGTGTTGTATCGCTCGCTCGCCATTCTGGCCGCCATCGGCCTGGTCCCGGCCGCGCTGGCGCCGGCGTCGGCGCAGACCCTGGAGATCACCGTGGTCGGGGCGCCGCCGCCCGCCGTCACCTTCGTCGGCACCTTCAAGGACAGGGTCGTGCCGGCCATCGACAAGCGCCTCGCCGAGAGCGGCAAGGGGTTCAACATCAAGTGGACCCACGCCTATGCCTTCACCCTCGCCAAGTTCAACGAGGTCTTCGAGACGGTGGAGGAAGGCATCGCGGGCGCCGGGCTGATCCTCAAGAACTTCGAGCCCTCGAACCTGCCGCTCGAGGCCTATGCCGTTCACATGCCCTTCACCGGCATCACGCGCGAGCAGATCGCCGCCATCGACGCCAAGCTGCGCGAAACGGTTCCGGAACTCAACCAGGCCTACGAGAAGCACAACCAGCTGTTCATCACCAGCGGCGTGAACGATTCGATGCAGCTGTTTACCAAGTTCCCGGTGACCAGGGTCGAGGACCTCAAGAACCGCAAGCTGGGTTCGAGCGGGACCTTCGCCCAGTGGCTCCGCGGCACCGGCGCGGTCACCGTCGACTCCTCGATGAACCAGTCCTACACCAACATCAAGAACGGGGTTTACGAGGGCTATCCGATCGGGGTCATCCTCAGCTTCGTCTACAAGACCTACTCGGCCGCGCCCTATTTCACCCGGGTGAATTTCGGCCCCACGATCACCTCGGGTATCACGTTCAACACCGATGTCTGGAAGAAGATCCCGGCGCACGCCCGGCAGATCATCCGCGAGGAATCCGGCAAATGGGTGGGCTACCAGAACGCGCTCGACGCCAAGAAGCGTACGAAGTTCCTCGCGATCATGAAGAAGAAGGGCGTCAAGTTCTCCGAACTGTCCGCGGCGGAGCGCAAAAGGTGGGCCTCCACCATGCCCAACATCGCCCAGGAGTGGGCCCGGAGGCTGGACAAGCGCGGCCATCCGGGCACCAGGCTGATGAAGGCGTACATGGATGAGTTGCGCGCCCGGAAGATCGAGGTCGCGCGCCATTGGGACCGCAACTAGCCCGGCGGTCCCCGCCTGCGCCCCGGCGCGGAGACGCGCCCGTTGGCGAGTAACGGCGACCCGGTCGCGGGCGACCGGCCGCGCGCCCCGTGGGCGCGCGGTCTGGACGGCCTGATATCGTTCCTGAACGCCGGCGGCAGCGTCTGGATCTTCTGCATCATGATCCTGCTCTGCGCCGATGTCTTCGGCAGGGCGGCGTTCAACGCGCCCATCGACGGCGTGCCGCTGCTGGTGGCGCTGTCGATCGTCGTGATCGTGTTCCTCCAGCTTCCCGCCGCGATCCGGGCGGACCGGCTGACGCGATCGGACGCGCTTCTGTCGCGTCTGCTCGACCGTCAGCCGTCGGTCGGGTTGAGCCTCCGCGCGTTCTATGACGGGCTCGGCGTCCTCGTCATGGGGGCCGTCGTGCTCTACACCCTGCCCACCTTCGTCAAGGTGTGGGAACGCGGTACCTACGAAGGGCTGGAGGGCGACTTCGCGCTGCCGTCATGGCCTTTCAAGCTGCTGATTCTGGTCGGCGCGACGCTTTGCGGGGTGGAATTCCTGCGCGCGATGGCGCGCGGCGCACGGACCCTCGCCGCGATGGCCCGGGACCGCACCCTCGAACTCCGCCGCATGGCGACGCTGGGCGCGCTGGTTGCCGTCGCGGCGGCGGCGATCTACGCGGTCGCGGCGGGCGGCGTGTTGAGCAAGCCCGCGATCGGCGCGGTCTCGATCCTGTTCGTGCTCGTCTTCGTCTATGTCGGGGTGCATGTCGGGGTGGCGCTCTCGCTGATCTCCTTCGTCTGCGTCTGGGGCGTGCGCGGGGACATCGGCATCGCGGGCAAGCTGCTGGCGCTCTCGCTCGGCGAAAGCATGCAGGCCTACGAGTTCGGCGTGATTCCGCTGTTCGTGCTGATGGGCCTTCTGGTCAGCATCTCGGGCATCGGGCGGGACACCTACGACGTCGCCAACCACCTGTTCCGCAAGGTGAAGGGCGGGCTGGGCACCGCGACCGTGGGCGCCAACGCGGTGTTCGCCGCGGTTACGGGAACGACCATCGCATCCGCCTCCGTATTCACCCGGGTCGCGGTGCCCGAGATGCTGCGCCTGGGCTACCGCCCGCGGTTCTCGGTCGGCGTGGTCGCGGGCTCGTCGGTGCTCGGGATGCTGATCCCGCCGAGCCTGCTGCTGATCATCTTCGGCATCCTGTCGGAGACCTCGATCGGCGACCTGTTCATCGCGGGCATCATTCCGGGAATCGTGCTCTCGATCGCCTATTGCGTGCTGATCTGGATCATGGCGCGGCGTTTCCCGGAAAAGGTCGGGACGGAGGAAGCGCTGAACACCGTGCGCCCGGCCCAGATGACGGGCCTCCAGGCGGCGGTCAAGAGCGCGCCCATCGTGCTGCTGATCCTCCTCGTGCTCGGGGGCATCTATGGCGGGCTGTTCACGGCCACCGAGGCCGGCGGCGTCGGCGCGCTGGGCGCGCTGGTGCTGACCTACCTCAAGCGCGAACTCACCCGCGCCAATCTCTGGCAGGCCCTGACGGAGACCGGGCACGTTACCGCCTCGATCTGCTTTCTGCTGGTCTCCGCGCACATCTATTCGCGAATGATCACGCTGACCGGCATCCCCAACATCATGGAGCACTATGTCGAGGCCTCCGGGCTGGGGCTCGCCGGACTGCTGGCGATCTACATCGTCGCCATAATCCTGATGGGGACGATCCTGGACGCCGGCTCGATCATGCTGATCACCGTGCCGCTCGCGATCCCCGCGCTGGCGCCCTTCGGGGTGGACCTGATCTGGTTCGGGATCGTCACCATCATCGCCGTCGAAATCGGGCTGCTCACGCCGCCCCTTGGCCTCGCCTGCTTCGTGATCCACAACAACCTTGCGGACGACCGGATACGGATCGACGACGTGTTCTGGGGCGCCGCGCCGTTCGCGCTGACGATGCTGGTCGTGCTGCTGCTCGTGGTCGCGTTTCCGGAGATCGCGACCGTCCTGGTCTGACCGCGGTCAGGCCGGCGCCGGGGACCGGAACTCCACGCAGATCTTGGCGGTTTCGCCGGCGGGGATGGGCTCGTCGGCCAACGCGCAGTGGCAGGATTCGTCTTCCGCCTTGCTCGGGCAGAAATGGACGCAGTCGAGGCAGGGGCCGAACTCGGGCATGCCCTTCGCCGTCTGCACCGCGCGGGCGAGGCCGTCGAGCCCGTCGGCGAGCCGGGACTGGGCCTCGCAGTCGAGCGCGTCCGCCGCCTTCAGCACGAGGCACAGCGGATCGTTCTCGATCAGCGCGCGCCCGGTGTCGGTGAGGTCGACGGTCAATGACCGGCGGTCCGCGTCGCACCTGAGCCGCCGGATATAGCCCTTGGCCTCCAGCGCGATCAGCGTCTGCGAGACGGTGCCCCGCGTCGTGCCGAGATAGCGCGCGATGGCGCCCGGGGACCGGGAATAGCGGTTGGCGCGGGCGATGAAGCGGAGCGCTTCCCACTGCGCCGGGTTCAGCCCGGAGGCATATTGCAGACCGTGGGCCATTCTTCCCAACCGGTCGACAAGCTCGGCTATGCGGGCGCATTCCGACATCCCGAGTTACTTAGAACCCTAACGACCGTTCGGCCACCCCGCGGGCAAGAAAATTTCTCCGCCATGCAATCGCGCGGAATATTGTTTCGACTCGATATTGTTGTTGACCCACTTGATCGGGGCCGATATATTATCGACTCGATAGTAACCGCCGCGGCCGCTCGCGGACGCGGGGTCGGAGACACGCACGATGGCACAGGGATCGACGTCCTATCCCGATCGCGGCGACCGTCGCTACATCTCGACGGTCATGGAAGCGCCCATTCTCGAGCGCCGGCACGAGGCCGATCTCGCCCGGCGCTGGCGCGAACGGGGCGACGAGAGCGCGCTCGGCGAGCTGATCACCGCGCATATCCGCCTGGTGGTGCGGATCGCATCGAAGTTCCGCGGCTACGGCCTCCCCGTCGGCGACCTGATCCAGGAAGGCAATGTCGGTCTGCTGGAAGCGGCGAACCGGTTCGATGTCGAGCGGCAGGTGCGGTTCTCGACCTATGCGACGTGGTGGATCCTGGCGGCGATCCAGGAATATGTCGTCCGCAACGCCTCCATCGTCCGGATCGGCACGACGCCGGCGCAGAAGAGCCTGTTCTTCAACCTCAGGCGTCTGCGCGCCCAGCTCACCGACAATTCCCGCCCGACCATGTCGGACGAGGAGCGCGAGCGGATCGCGCGCGAGCTCGGCGTGTCCACGGCCGCCGTCGAGCGGATGGAGGCGCATCTCTCCCACCCCGACCGGTCGCTCAACGCCAGCATTTCGGGCGACGACGGCGACGAGATGCAGGACTTCCTGGCGGACGACAGCCCGACGCCGGAGGACATCGTCCGCGAACGACACGATTTCGCCGCCCGCGCGACCTGGCTGCGCGAGGCGATGGAGGACCTGACGCCACGCGAACAGCAGGTGATTTCCCGCCGCTTCCTCGGCGAGGGCAAGAGCACGCTCGCCGAGATCGGCGAGAGTTTCGGCGTCACCAAGGAGCGGATCCGCCAGATCGAGGGCAAGGCGCTCGCCAAGCTGCGGACGATCCTGTCCGACCGCAACGACCTCCAGGACCTGACGCTCAACTGACGCCGATTCCCCGACGGCCGTCCGGGGCGGCGGAGAGCCCCCACCCGGCCTCCCCCGCAAGCGGGGGAGGAGAGTTGCCGCCCGCCTCTCCGTCCACCTCTTCTCCCCTCCCTCCGGGAGGGGCCGGGGGATGGCCCGCCCTTCCCGGCACCGCGTTGTTGATCCGTCCGCCCGCAGGCGCATAGTGTGGCCCGTTCCACGGAGCGGGGGACGCTTTGGCTCGAGGACGATTTCCCACCACGCGGATGCGCCGCAACCGCCAGACCGGCTGGAACCGGCGGCTGGTGGCCGAGACGCGGCTCGGCGTCGACGACCTGATCTGGCCGGCCTTCGTGCACGAGGGGCCGGAGGACCGCACCGCGGTGGGCTCGTTCCCCGGGGTCTACCGGCTGAGCATCCCGCGCCTCGTCGACGAGGTCGGCGAAGCCGCGGCGCTCGGCATCCCCATGGTAGCGGTCTTTCCCGTCACCGACCCGGCGCTCAAGACGCCGGACGGCGAGGAGGCGCTGAACCCGGAGAACCTCGTCTGCCGCGCGGTCGCGGCGATCAAGGACGCGGTGTCCGATATCGGAGTCATGTGCGACGTGGCGCTCGACCCGTTCACCAGCCACGGCCATGACGGGTTGCTGCGCGACGGCGTGATCGTCAACGACGAAACGGTCGAGATGCTGTGCCGCCAGGCGGTGATCCAGGCGGACGCGGGATGCGACGTGATCGCCCCGAGCGACATGATGGACGGTAGGGTGGGTGCCATCCGCGGCGCGCTCGACGAGGCCGGGTACCAGGACAGGCGGATCCTTTCCTACGCCGCGAAATACGCCTCCGCGCTCTACGGACCGTTCCGCGACGCGGTGGGCTCAGCGCCCAACCTCGCGGGCGGCGACAAGAAGACCTACCAGATGGACCCGGCCAACTCGGACGAGGCGCTCCGCGAGGTCGCGCTCGACATCGAGGAAGGCGCCGACATGGTGATGGTCAAGCCCGGCCTGTTCTATCTCGACATCGTTCGGCGGGTTAAGGACGCGTTCGGAATACCGACCTATGCCTACCAGGTGAGCGGCGAGTACGCGATGCTGCGCGCCGCGGCGGATGCGGGATGGGTCGAAGACGAACGGATTTTCTTCGAGTCGCTGACCGCGTTCAAACGCGCCGGGGCCGACGGAATCCTGACCTATGCCGCGGTCGAGGTGGCGCGCCGACTGAAGGCGGGATGATCCGGCGTCGGGCAAGGCGGCGGCGCGGTTTCCGTTCCTGGCTGCGCCGCATCGCGGCCGGGCTTGTCGTTCTCCTTCTCATCGTTCTGGGCGGCGCCTGGCTGGCGATCGAGTCGGCCCGGCCGCTGACCGACGGAACGGTCGCGCTGGCCGGGATCGACGCGCCGGTTTCGGTCGTGCGCGACCGTCACGGCATCCCGCGTATCGGCGCGAAGACCGAGCGGGACGCCTATTTCGCCCTGGGCTACGTCCACGCCCAGGACCGGTTTTTTCAGATGGAGTTCATGCGTCGGCTCGGCGCCGGGCGCCTGTCCGAGATCGTGGGAGAACCGACTCTGTCGGTCGACCGCTGGATGCGGGTCCTCGGCCTCTACCGGCTCGCCGAGGCCTCGCTCGAACGGCTTTCCCCGCCCGTGATCGAAAGCCTCGAAGCGTATGCCGCCGGCGTCAACGCGTATCTCGATTCCCATTCCGGCCTGGTTGCGGTCGAGCTCGCGCTCATGTTCACGACTCCGGAGAAGTGGCGCCCGGCGGACTCGCTGGTCTGGGCGCGTCTCATGGGGATGCGGCTCTCTGCCAATTCGCGGGCCGAGACGCTTCGCGGGCGGCTTTCGGGGCTGCTGCCGGCCGATCGTATCGACGAGCTGTGGCCCGGCGCCACCGGGGGCGCGCCGACGACGATCGCGGCGCTGGCCGAGACATCTTTGTTCTCGACGCTTCTGGCGAGCTGGCCCGAAGCGATCGCGCCGGTAACGGCGTCGAACATCTGGGCGGTCGCGGGATCGCAGACCGAGACCGGGAGCCCGATCCTCGCCAACGACCCCCATCTCGGCTTTCGCGCCCCGGGGCTCTGGTACCTGGCGCGTATCGACACCCCGGACCTCACCCTGGCAGGCGCCACCGTGCCGGGCGTTCCGATGACGATTCTCGGCCACAACGGGTTCGTCGCCTGGGGACTGACGACCACCGACGGCGATACCCAGGACCTGTTCGTCGAACGGCTGGATCCGGACGATCCAGGCCGATACCTCACGCCGGCCGGCCCGCGCCCGTTCGAGCGCCGCGTCGAGCGGATCGGGGTGCGGGGCGGGGAAGACGTGACCCTCGTCGTGCGGTCGACCCGCCACGGTCCGGTGATCTCGGATGTCGACCCCAAGTCCGCGAGCATCGCCGACACCGGTCATGTCGTGGCGCTCGCCGCGGCGGCGCTCCGCGAGGACGACACGACGGGAGAGGCGGTCTGGCGGCTCAACCGGGCGCGGTCGTGGGAACAGTTCGACGCGGCCCTCTCCTTCTTCCACGCGCCGCAGCAGAACGTGGCCTATGCCGACACCGCAGGCAATATCGGCATCGTCGTGGCCGGGCGGGTGCCGATCCGGCGCGCGGGCGACGGTCGCTACCCCGTGCCGGGATGGACGGGAGAGCATGACTGGACCGGCTACATCCCCCATGAGGACCTGCCCCGCCTGCTCAACCCGGCGGACGGGCGCATCGTGAACGCCAACCATCGCGTGGTGGGGCCCGGCTACCCGTACCGCATCGGCCACGGCGATACCCCGCCTTACCGCGCGGAACGCATCCATGCCCTGCTCGATACGGGCGGCTCGCGAACCCCGGCGGGCGCAGGCGCGATGCAGAACGACGCGGTTTCCCTCGCGGCCCGGGACCTGCTGCCGCTGATGCTGCACACCGTGCGGGAGACGGGCGCGCGGTCCGCTGTCCTCGCGCGCCTTCGCGGATGGGACGGGACGATGGACCGGCGCCGGCCGGAACCGCTGGTGTTCGTCGCCTGGCTGCGCGCGCTCAACCGCCTGCTCTACGGCGACGAGACCGGCGCGGTGTTTCCGGACCTCTGGAGCCTGCGCCCCGTGTTCGTGCGCGAGACGCTGAAGCGCGAGGGAGACTGGTGCGACGACACCGCCACGCCGGCCCGGGAAACCTGCCGGGAGATCGTCGGCAACGCGCTCGATGCCGCGCTCGGGGAGCTCGCCGCGCGGTTCGGCGACGATCCGGCCGACTGGCGTTGGGGCGACGCGCACTACGCCCACTTCCGGCATGGGGTGTTCGGCTGGATCCCGCTGCTCAACCGGCTTTCCGACATCCGTGTCCCGGTCGACGGCGGCGCGTTCACCGTGAACCGCGGCCAGCACCGTTCCTCGCGCGACGGCGCACCCTATGCCAGCGTCCACGGCGCGGGCTACAGGGCGGTCTACGATCTGTCCGATCTGGACCGTTCGCTGTTCATCCAGGCGACCGGCCAGTCGGGCCACCTGACGTCGCCGCATTACAGCGACCTGACGGAGCTCTGGGCCGACGGCGTCTTCCTTGCCCTCGGACCCATCGCCGCGGATTCGCCGGACGCCGCGGCGCGCCTCGCCCTGGTGCCGCGCCGGTGAGCGTGACCCCCGACGACGTGGAAGCGGCAGCCCGGGCGATCGCGGACAGAGTGATCGCGACGCCGACGGTTCATTCGCCCAAGCTGTCGGACATGCTGGGCGCGCATATCCGCCTCAAGCTCGAGAACCTGCAATACACGGCCTCCTTCAAGGAGCGCGGAGCCCTCAATTGCCTGCTGGGGCTGGGAGAGGCGGAACGGGCGGCCGGGGTAATCGCGATGTCGGCGGGGAACCACGCGCAGGCGGTCGCCCGTCTGGCGGGAAAGCTGGATATCGCGGCGACCATCGTCATGCCGAAGAACACGCCGTTCCAGAAAATCGCCAATACCGAGGCCCTCGGGGCCTCGGTGGTGCTGGAGGGAAACGATCTCGCCGAGGCCGCGGCCTTCGCCGACGCGGAGGCCGGGACGCGCGGTCTCGCCCTGATCCACCCCTACGAGGATCCGCGCGTGATCGCGGGCCAGGGCACGGTGGCGCTGGAAATGCTGGAGACCGCGCCGGATCTCGACACGTTGATCGTTCCGGTCGGCGGCGGCGGGCTCATCGCCGGGTGCATCGTCGCCGCGAAGGGCATCCGCCCGGACATCGAGATCGTCGGGGTGCAGACGGCCCGCTGCCCGGCGATGCTGGCCGCCCTCCATGGAACCGGGACGGAAGTGCGGACCGACACGCTGGCCGACGGGATCGCCGTGAAGCGGCCCGGACGAACGACCCGCGAAATCATCGCCCGTTCGGGCACCGACATCGTGCTGGTCGAAGAAGGCGAGATCGAGAGCGCCATCATGCTCCTGGCCGAGGCGGAGAAGCTGGTCGTGGAGGGCGCGGGCGCCGCGGCTCTGGCGGCGATCCTCGCTCATCCAGACCGGTTCGCCGGGCGGCGTGTGGGGGCGGTCGTCTCGGGCGGCAACATCGACCCGCGTCTGCTGGCGGGCGTGCTCATGCGCGGGCTGGTCCGGCTCGGCCGGCTGGTCCGCCTCCGGGTGGAGATCGAGGACCTGCCGGGCAGGCTGGCGCAGCTTACCAGCGCGGTCGGGCGTCTCGGCGGCGACATCGTCGAGGTCGAGCACCAGCGCTGGTTCCACGACGTGCCCGCGCGCAAGACGCTTGTCGACCTGCTGGTCGAAGTCCGCAGCCCGGCGGAAGCGGGCCTTCTGGTCGACGGGCTGGCGTCGGAGGGCTCCGAGGTCAGCCGGCTGGGGACGACATCGAATATGCGTTGACGGGTCTAACCGTCGGACAGCGCGTTGTAGCGGCCCTTGTAGTAGAGCAGCGGCCGGCCGTCGTCTTCCCGGTACGCCATCTCCCGGATGCGCCCCACGACGATGACGTGGTCCCCTCCCTCGTGGATCGCATGGGTGTCGCATTCGAGGTTCGCGAGGCAGCCGGGCAGGATCGGGCTCCCCGTCTCCCAGGTGACATAGTCGATCCCGTTCCACTTGTCGGGCTGCGACCGGGCGAAGTTGGTCGAGATGCCCTCCTGGTCCTCGCCAAGGACGTTCACGGCGAAATGCCTGGAATTCTGGAACGCCTCGAAGCTCATCGCCTTGTAGTCGAGGCAGAACAGGCAAAGCGGCGGGTCGAGGGAAAGCGAGGTGAAGGAATTGGCGGTCACGCCGTAGAGGGTCCCATCGCCGTCAGCGGTGGTGATCACGGTGATGCCGGTGGCAAAGCGGCCGAACGCATCGCGCAACGCCCTGGGATCCAATGCCATCTCGTCTTTCGCCGTTCTGCCCCATTGCGCCGAGTTCCGGGGGATCGGCCCGGCCCCGTGCGCGCGTTCCCGCAAGTTTACTTGAGCGGCGCTTCCCCTTCAAAGCGCACCGGCCGGTCAGGACTTCGCGGCGGCCGAAAAATAGACTCCGCGGCCGCTCGCGATCAGCCGGCCTTCCGCATCATGGACGGACGCCTGGGCGACCGCGTTGGTGCTGCCCAAACGGACCACCATGCCCTTCGCCACGAGGTCGCCCGGCTCGGCGACGCGGTGATAGTCGACACGGAGGTCGACCGTCGGTACGGGCATTCCGAGCTTGGCGGCGAGCGCGAAATCGGCCGCCACGTCGATCAGCGCGCCGATGATGCCGCCATGGGTGATCCTGAGCTTCGGGTTGGAGATCATCTCCTCGCGCCATTTCATCCCGATCTCGATACCGTCTTCGGTATAGGAGACGATATGAAGGCCCATCCAGGCGTTGAAATGGTTGGCGACCAGGCGCGCTTCGAGCTTGTCGGCCGCGATCACGTTCTCGGCCATGGGGGCCTCCCTCGACGACTCGGCGGAAGCCCCGCGTCTTGTGGACAGGCAAAATGCCGCGCGGCGGCCTCTGACTGATCCGATCGTACCAAATAAGTAATTGAATTTCCACAATTAACTTCCAACTTGACGTCCCGTTGGGAATCCAGGAGAAGCCGTCTCCCGATAACGTCCGGCGGTGCGTTCCGGCCGCTGGCAGGCCGCCGCCGCAAGCCCTATGATCGCGGCGATGGAACGCGCAACGACCGCGACGTCGAGAGGACGATGAGCGAGCAGCCGCTCCGCGGGCCGGACCGGTTCTTCTTCGGCACGCGCATCCTGCCCTGTCCCTACCTGCCGGGCCGGCGGGAGCGCAAGGTCGTGACCGACCTCACCGGAACGGGCGCGGCGGAGCTCTACGAGCGCATGTCGCGCGCGGGATTCCGCCGCAGCCACGGCCTCGCCTACCGTCCTGCCTGCCCGGACTGCTCGGCCTGCATTCCGATCCGGATCCGCACCGCACCGCCGGTTTCGAGATGACACGGTCGATCCGGCGGGTGGTTCGCGCCAACGCGGACCTCGCGGCAGAAGATCTGTCGGCGATCGCCACCGTCGAGCAGTATCGCCTCTTCGCACGCTACCAGCGCTCTCGTCACGGCGGCGGCGACATGTCGTCGATGACGTTCCACGACTATCGCTCGATGGTGGAGGATACGCCGGTCGACACGCGGTCGATCGAGTTCCGCACCGCCGACGGCGCCCTGGTGGGCGTGATGCTCGCCGACCGCTTGGGCGACTCGCTGTCCGCGGTTTACAGCTTCTTCGGACCGGACGAGTTGCGCCGCAGCCTCGGCACCTACATGGTCTACTGGCTGGTGAAGAAGGCGGCGGAAACCGGTCTCCCCCATGTCTATCTCGGCTACTGGATCGAGGAATGCGCCAAGATGTCCTACAAGGTGCGATTCCGCCCGGTGGAGATCCTCGGCCCCGGGGGCTGGCGGGAGCACCGGCCGAACGGCGCGGAATAGGGGCGGGCCGAAGCCTCAGAAATTGAGCGAGATGTCGCGGTGGACGGCGAGACAGCCGGAGAGCGCGCTCGCCTGTTCGCCGGTCGGGCGGTCCTGTTGGCGCACCCCGATGGTGTCCCGAATGGCGAGTTCGTAGGCGGCGAGCCCGGGCGCCAGTTCCGTCGCGGCGCGCGACCGCCAGACAAGCTCGGCACGGAATATTTCGACCGCCTGATCGAAGTTGCGCATCGCCTTCTCCCGGTCCGGAGTCTTCCGGCGGAACTCCCGGCGGGCGCGGGAGAGCTTGCTTCGGATCTGGCCCGCGCCGGCGATCTTGCCGACGCTGCGCTCGACTTTCCGGATCTCCTCCATCGCCTTTTTGGGCGTTTCGTCGACGATGAGGGTGCGCAGCCCGAGGACCGCGCCTTCGAGCGCGGCCAGCTTGCCGGCATCGTCCACGACGGTCCGCAAGGTCGAAACCGCTTCGTAGGCCTCGTCGACATTCCGGCGATAGGCGAGGCGGGCGCGGCGTTCGGCGGTGTTGAGAGTGCGGAAGCGTTTCTCGATTTCCTTCCAGTCCGACGGTATCCGTGCTTCGAGCGCCTGGCGCTCGCGGATCAGCGAGTCGATCTGCGCGCGGAGCGCGGGGGCGCCGCCGCGGCGCGCCTCGGCCTCGAGCGCCTCCTGCTCCTCCGCTAGCCGGCGAATATCCGCCTGGAGGCCGCGAACCTCGCGATGAACGGGCTTGTAGGACGGACGCATGGAGGCGACCTGCTCTTCCGTCTCGCGCACCTTGGCCACGCGCGCAAAGGTGGCGTCTGCGGCATCGAGACCCTCGGCGAAAGCGCGTCGCCGCGGGTCGGGCAGATAGCTCAGGTCCAGCCGCCGCGCGGTCTCGATGCTCCGGCGCAGCGCATCCTGCCGGGCGTCGTATTGCGCGAAGAGATGATCCTCGAGGCATAGCTGGAGGCGCGGATTCTTGGGCGGCGGCGCGGTCTCCGAGCTGAGATAGACCCGGTTCGGCAGATAGTTCACCAGCGCGGGGAACAGGCCGACGATGCCGAGCGCGACGAGCTGGAGCAGGATGAACGGCACGACGCCGAGATAGATCTGCGTGGTCCGGACCTCGGGCGGCGCGACTCCGCGCAGGTAGAAGAGCGCGAACCCGAAGGGCGGCGTCAGGAAGGAGGTCTGCATGTTGACGCCGATCATCACGCCGAGCCAGACGGCGGTGACGTTGGCCGAGGTATCGGCGAGCAGGATCGGCGCGATGATCGGGACCACGACGACCGCGATCTCGATGAAGTCGAGGAAGAAGCCCAGGATGAAGATCACCGCCATGACGACGGCGAACTTGGTGTAGAAGCCGCCGGGCAGCCCGGTCAGGAACTCGCGCACCCCCTCCTCGCCACCGAAGGCGCGGAAGGCGGCGGTCAGCATCGCCGCGCCGAGCAGGATGATAAAGACGAGCGAGGTCGTCTTCGCGGTCTCGATCATCACGCCGCCCAGCGTGTCGTCGATCTTGTAGGCGCGCCACGCGCTCCACAGCACGGCCGCGAGGAAGACGACGGTCGCGATGCCGGCAAGCACGATGGCGAACGCCTCGGTGTCGGTCTTGATGCTCTTGATGTTGATGTCGACGAAGTAAAGGAGGCCCGCCATCGTCAGTATCGCGGCGATGGCAAGCAGCCCGGGCACGAACGCGCCCCTTTCGCCGGCCTTGAGGCGATAGCCGGCCATCAGAAGCGCGCCGACCGCGCCGATCGCGCCGGCCTGGTTGACGGTCGCGATGCCCATGATGATCGACCCGAGCACCAGCAGGATCAGCGTGAGCGGCGGGACCAGCGCCACGAGCACGCGGCGTACGAACCGCCAGTCGTAGTCCCCCTTGAACGGGACCGGCGGCGCGGTACCCGGCCTGAGCAGGGACAGGACGAGGATGTAGATCATGTAAAGCCCGACCAGGACGAGCCCCGGCAGCAGCGCGCCGACGAACATGTCCCCCGCGCTGGTCGAGGTCAGGTCGAACTCGGTCGGCATGTTGAACTGGCCGGTCGCCTGCTTGAACTCCGTCGTGCGCAGCGTGCTCGCCTGATCGGTCGCGTTGGACAGCTGGTCGGCGAGGATGATCAGCACGATCGAGGGCGGAATGATCTGCCCGAGCGTGCCGGAAGCGCTGATCGTGCCGGTGGCGAGCGGGCGCGAGTAGTTGTTGCGCAGCATCACCGGCAGCGAGATCAGCCCCATCGCGATCACCGTCGCGCCGACGATGCCGGTGGTCGCGGCGAGCAGCGCGCCGACGAAGACGACCGCGATGCCGAGCCCGCCCGGGATCGGCCCGAACAGCTGCGCCATTGTGACCAGAAGGTCCTCGGCCACCTTGGAGCGTTCGAGCATGATTCCCATGAACACAAACAGCGGGATCGCGATCAGCGTGTCGCGTTCGACCTCCCAGTAGATGCCGCGGAAGTTGGTGACCCCGGCGTTGAGCCACTGGGTCGGCCCGCCGTGGCTGAAATAGGCGTCGGTGTCGCCCGCGAAGAGCCAGCCGGTCAGCGCCGCGAGCCCGATGCTCAGGATCGCCGAGCCCGGCAGCGCGAAGGCGACGGGGCATCCGGACGCCAGCGCGAACGCCATCGACAGGATCAGGATCGCGAGAAAGACCGTTTCCATCAGGCACTCTCGCCCGGCTCGGGCTCATCAAGGAGGGTCGCCGCGCTGGCAAGGATCTGGCTGAGAAACTGAGCCATCATCGACAACGCGTAAACCAGGAGGAACCCGGCCATCAGGTACTTCACGTACATGCCGTAGCCGCTCTGGGAGACCTCGAAGCTCAGCAGCGGCGCGTTTATCAGGTTGGACTTGTCCCACATGCCGCGGGTCAGGATCACCCAGCAGAGCGGAACGCCCAGGAGGACGCCGCCGACCGCGTTGGCCCACGCCTTTCCGCGGTCGCTGAACCCGGTATAGAGGACGTCGACCCGGACGTGACCCTCATGGAGCAAGGTGTAGGCGCTGGCGAACAGGAAGAGGGCGGCGTACCAGAAACGGACCAGATCGCCCATGAAGGCCTGTTCGTAGGAAAACACGAAGCGGGCGATGACGATCTGCAGCTCGGCCAGAACGATGAGGAAGGCGAGCCATGTGAAGCCTACCGACCGGGTGAAAGCGGCGATCACGAGCGCCACGCCGATCAGGGGATAGTGCACGAATTCGCCGCGGAAGCGGGACTTCCCGAGAGATTCCGCAAGCTCGGCCCCGACGGTGCCGACGAGCAAGCCCTCGACCCGGAGGAAGGAAATCGCCATGTCGGCCACGCCGACCAGCAGCACGCCCCAGAAGGCGGCGCGCGCGATATAGGCGGCGGCGGCGGACAATATCTCCGCGTCGGCCTGGATCGGCCGTCCGCGCCACCAGGCGTAGACGAAGGGGACCATGATCGCCGCCGCGTAGGCCGCGAACTGAAGCCAGCCGAGCGCTGCGCCGGTGCCGTCGAGGCCGGCGCCCTTCGGATCGTAGCCCAGGATGCCGAGATGGCCGAACAGGCCCTCGATCCCCGGCCAGCCGCGCCAGAAGATCAGGTAGTTGCAGACGACGAATACGAGCGCGACGGCGGCCGTCGCGAGGGCAAGGCCGCGCAACGCGGTCGCCAGCCATCCGCCGCCGGTCACCGTCACGCCCCGGCGGCGGAAGGACGGAATCGATACATACGCCGTCGCCGCGACAGCGGCCAAGCGGACATTCCGTCCGCCTGGCCGCCCTGCGACCTAAGCGTCAGACGTCGAGCACGCGGTTGCGCTGGGCGAGGTAGGCCTGATCCGAAATCTTCGTCCAGCCTCCGACGTTCTTGCGCGCCGCGAGGAAGCTCTGGTGGATTTCGTTGGTCAGGGGGCTGTGCGCCCTCGCGGCCTCGAAGACCTCCGCCGACGCCTCCCCGAAGCTGTCATAGACGTCGTCGTTGAACTTGCGCAGCTTGACGCCGTGATCGCTGAGCAGGCGGGCGAGCGCGGCGCCGTTCTTGGCGTTGTACTCCGCCATCATGACGTCGTTTTCCATGGCGGCCGCGGCCTCGATCGCGGCCTGGTCGGACTTGGTGAGCTTGCCCCACCAGGACGCGTTCATGCCGAAGGACAGCATCGAGCCGGGCTCGTGCATGCCGGGGTAGTAGTAGAACTTGGCCGCCTCGTAGAACTTCATGAAGCTGTCGTTCCACGGGCCCACCCATTCGGTGGCATCGATGGCTCCGGAGACCAGGTTCTCGTAGATCTGTCCGCCCGGCAGCGAGACCGGCGAGGCGCCGAGCTTGGCCATGACGTCGCCGCCGAGCCCCGGGATACGCATCTTGAGGCCCTTGAGGTCGTCGGAGGAGTTGATCTCCTTGTTGAACCAGCCGCCCATCTGGACGCCGGTATTGCCCGCCATGACGCATTTGAGGCCGTAATCGCCGGCGAGCTTGTCCCACAGCTGCTGGCCGCCGCCGAAGCGGATCCAGGCGTTCATCTCGGTATAGGTGAGGCCGAACGGCACCGACGTGAAATAGGCCCAGCCCGGGTGCTTGCCTTTCCAGAGGCGTTTGCGCTGTCGGGGACGGGTTGATTTACAAGGCGTTCACGGAGGTGCGAGATTTTTGATACCCCGTGGTGGTCGTTGATATCCGGGGTTTCAGTTTCGCTGCGGCGGTCGTTTTGGCGATTTTCACCCCACGCCGCTGGTCGCGGCGTCTTGGCAGCGAGGTTTTCCTGCGGCGGCCTCGCGCGCCCTGATCGTGCGCATGAGATAGAAGGTGTCGCCATCGGGCCCTGGGGCCCTTGTTCCACCACCACCCCTGGTCGGGAGAACAGCGATGGCGACGGCGGCGAAGCTACCCTTTTCGTGGCGCGATGTCGAAGTCCTGCCGGACCTTGAACGGCTGCGCCTGGTTCTGGCGGTGCTTCCCGACGAGGAGATCGTGACGGCGCTTGAAGTGTGTCGCGGTCGGGGCCGTAACGACTACCCGGTGCGGGCGATGTGGCGGGCGCTGATCGCGGGGGTGGTGTTGCAACACGCCTCGATGCAGTCGCTGTTGCGGGAGCTGGGGCGCAACCCGGCGTTGCTGGAGATCTGCGGGTTCGACCCTCTGCCGTATCAGAGCGGGCCGGTGACGGTGCTTCACGACGGGCATGCGGTAACGCGCCCGGCGCGGGTTCGTTCGACGGCGCCGAGCCACTGGAACTTCTCGCGGTTTCTGGGGCGTGTTGTGCAGCTTGAGGACGAGCAGGGGCTGGTGTCCGCCATGATCGAGAGCCTGCGCGCCGCGCTGTTCGCCGCGTTGCCGGACTTCGGGCGTCATCTCGGCTACGACGGCAAGGCGATCGCGAGCCACTCGACGGGCCGGGTCGGCAAGGACGAGGACAAGACCTCGGACCCCGACGCCGACTGGGGCAAGCACGAGACGGGCGGGGTGGACGCCAGGACCGGCGCGGTGTGGAAGAAGGTGAAGTCGTGGTTCGGCTACGGGCTGCACCTGATCGCCGACACCGATTACGAGGTTCCGGTGGCCTTCGAGGTGACGCGCGCTTCGGCCTCGGAACCCAAGGTGCTGTCCGGGATGCTGGAGGAGCTGTTCGCAAGGGCGCCGGAGATCGCCGGGCGCTGCGCCGACTTCAGCGCCGACCGCGGTCTCGACGATGCCCGCCTGAAGGCGCGGCTGTGGGACCGGTGGACCGCCCGCCCGCTGATCGATACACGGCTGATGTGGCGGGTGGAGAAGCAGGAGCCGAGATACGATCCGGCGCAGCCGATCACGCGGCCGCTGTTCCCCGACCGCGCCGATGTCATCGTTCACGACGAGCGCGGCCGGGTGTCCTGCGTCTGTCCCGGGACCGGCGAGGTCCGCGCTATGGCGTTTCAGGGGTTCGAGGCTGATCGGGGCCGCTGCGGCACGCTCAAATACCGCTGCCCGGCAGCCGCCTTCGGCTTCGCCTGCGCCGGCAGCCGGGCCTGCCACCGGGCCGGCGGGGTCAAGCCCGGAGACTATGGCCGCATCCTGCGCATCGACCTCGACAGCCACGACCGGCGCATCTTCACCCCCACGCCCTGGGGCAGTCCGTCATGGCGGCGCGGCTACAACCGCCGCTCGGCCATGGAGCGGATCAACAGCCGCCTCGACAACAGCTTCAACTTCGAGACCCACTACATCCGAGGCCGCGCCAAGATGAAGACCCGCCTCGGCCTCGCCCTGGCGGTGATGATGGCGATGGCTCTCGCCCAGGCCCGCGCCGGCCGCCCCGAGCGCATGCGCTCCCTGGTCGGCGCCGTGCCGTATCTCGACACCGGCTGACCGCTCGTCTGCCTCCCGACAATCCTGCCCGATCCCGCCGCCCGACGGCAGAGGGGAAGCCACGCCCGCACGCCAGACAATCTTCCGGTAATCGTATTTGTCAGGCCCCGGAAGCCCGTATCCTGCCCGGTGGGGAAGCGGGCCGGACGATATTCAACCGCCAAAATCGAACCGGCGACAGCCAAAAATCACCACAGCGCACATTTCTCACATTTCTCTCTGAGGCGTTTGCGCTGTCGGGGACGGGTTGATTTACAAGGCGTTCACGGAGGTGCGAGATTTTTGATACCCCGTGGTGGTCGTTGATATCCGGGGTTTCAGTTTCGCTGCGGCGGTCGTTTTGGCGATTTTCACCCCACGCCGCTGGTCGCGGCGTCTTGGCAGCGAGGTTTTCCTGCGGCGGCCTCGCGCGCCCTGATCGTGCGCATGAGATAGAAGGTGTCGCCATCGGGCCCTGGGGCCCTTGTTCCACCACCACCCCTGGTCGGGAGAACAGCGATGGCGACGGCGGCGAAGCTACCCTTTTCGTGGCGCGATGTCGAAGTCCTGCCGGACCTTGAACGGCTGCGCCTGGTTCTGGCGGTGCTTCCCGACGAGGAGATCGTGACGGCGCTTGAAGTGTGTCGCGGTCGGGGCCGTAACGACTACCCGGTGCGGGCGATGTGGCGGGCGCTGATCGCGGGGGTGGTGTTGCAACACGCCTCGATGCAGTCGCTGTTGCGGGAGCTGGGGCGCAACCCGGCGTTGCTGGAGATCTGCGGGTTCGACCCTCTGCCGTATCAGAGCGGGCCGGTGACGGTGCTTCACGACGGGCATGCGGTAACGCGCCCGGCGCGGGTTCGTTCGACGGCGCCGAGCCACTGGAACTTCTCGCGGTTTCTGGGGCGTGTTGTGCAGCTTGAGGACGAGCAGGGGCTGGTGTCCGCCATGATCGAGAGCCTGCGCGCCGCGCTGTTCGCCGCGTTGCCGGACTTCGGGCGTCATCTCGGCTACGACGGCAAGGCGATCGCGAGCCACTCGACGGGCCGGGTCGGCAAGGACGAGGACAAGACCTCGGACCCCGACGCCGACTGGGGCAAGCACGAGACGGGCGGGGTGGACGCCAGGACCGGCGCGGTGTGGAAGAAGGTGAAGTCGTGGTTCGGCTACGGGCTGCACCTGATCGCCGACACCGATTACGAGGTTCCGGTGGCCTTCGAGGTGACGCGCGCTTCGGCCTCGGAACCCAAGGTGCTGTCCGGGATGCTGGAGGAGCTGTTCGCAAGGGCGCCGGAGATCGCCGGGCGCTGCGCCGACTTCAGCGCCGACCGCGGTCTCGACGATGCCCGCCTGAAGGCGCGGCTGTGGGACCGGTGGACCGCCCGCCCGCTGATCGATACACGGCTGATGTGGCGGGTGGAGAAGCAGGAGCCGAGATACGATCCGGCGCAGCCGATCACGCGGCCGCTGTTCCCCGACCGCGCCGATGTCATCGTTCACGACGAGCGCGGCCGGGTGTCCTGCGTCTGTCCCGGGACCGGCGAGGTCCGCGCTATGGCGTTTCAGGGGTTCGAGGCTGATCGGGGCCGCTGCGGCACGCTCAAATACCGCTGCCCGGCAGCCGCCTTCGGCTTCGCCTGCGCCGGCAGCCGGGCCTGCCACCGGGCCGGCGGGGTCAAGCCCGGAGACTATGGCCGCATCCTGCGCATCGACCTCGACAGCCACGACCGGCGCATCTTCACCCCCACGCCCTGGGGCAGTCCGTCATGGCGGCGCGGCTACAACCGCCGCTCGGCCATGGAGCGGATCAACAGCCGCCTCGACAACAGCTTCAACTTCGAGACCCACTACATCCGAGGCCGCGCCAAGATGAAGACCCGCCTCGGCCTCGCCCTGGCGGTGATGATGGCGATGGCTCTCGCCCAGGCCCGCGCCGGCCGCCCCGAGCGCATGCGCTCCCTGGTCGGCGCCGTGCCGTATCTCGACACCGGCTGACCGCTCGTCTGCCTCCCGACAATCCTGCCCGATCCCGCCGCCCGACGGCAGAGGGGAAGCCACGCCCGCACGCCAGACAATCTTCCGGTAATCGTATTTGTCAGGCCCCGGAAGCCCGTATCCTGCCCGGTGGGGAAGCGGGCCGGACGATATTCAACCGCCAAAATCGAACCGGCGACAGCCAAAAATCACCACAGCGCACATTTCTCTTTCCAGTAATAGTCGGCCGCGTGATACGCCTGGGCGTTGCCGGACGCGACCTCGTCGAAGGAATCGAACGCACCGACCCGCTCGCCGGCCGCGAAGTACTGGACCTGGATCCGGCCGTCCGTCATGTCGGAAAGGTGCTTGGCGAGGCGCTGCGCGCCGGTCCCGAGCCCCGGGAAATCCCGCGGCCAAGTGGTGACCATCACCATCTCGACGCGCTGCTGCGCGACGGCGGGGGCCGCGAGCGTGGTCGCCGCGGCCGCACCGGCGACGCCCGCGCCGACCTTGGTAAGGAATTTGCGTCTCTCCATCGGGAAGCTCCCTGCTGAACGGATTTCGTCCGGTCTTTCCTAGCAGATACGGTGCGGCGGCTCAATTTCCGCGAGCGACCGCGGGCTTCACACGTCTTGCGGGAAGAACCGGTTCGAGCGCGGGAAGCCCCTGGGGGCGACGCGGCCGGCCTGGCCGCGCTTTCCGATCCACGGATCGAGCGCCGTTTCCCTCCGCGTCCTTTGTCCGGAGCGCCAGGCCAGGCCGTCGGCGAGAGAGAAGACGGCGACATCCGAGAGCCCGCCCCGGGCGTAGCGCTGCATGATCACGCCGCGCCCCCGCGTCATCTCGGGCAGTTCCGAGAGCGGGAACACCAGCATCTTCCGGTTGCCCCCGACGACGGCGACGCTGTCTCCGTCGGCGCGCGCGCAGGCCTGCGCCTCGACCCCCGGAGACAGGTTGAGCACCTGCTTGCCGGCGCGGGTCTGCGCCACCACCGAGTTCTCGGGTACCGCGAAGCCGCGCCCGTCCGTCGCGGCGACGACAAGCGTTCGGCTGGGCTCGTGAACCAGGAGCTGGACGATGTCCTGGTCGTTGCCGAGATCGACCATCAGCCGCACCGGCTCCCCGTGCCCCCGCCCGTTGGGCAGCCGGTCGCATGGGACGGTGTAGAAGCGGCCGTTGGTACCGAAAGCGAGCAGCCTGTCGGTGGTGTGGCCGTGGAGCACGAACCGCCCGCGGTCGCCGTCCTTGAATTTCAGGCCGGCGAGATCCTCCTGATGGCCCCGGATCGCCCGGATCCAGCCCTTTTCGGAGCAGATCACCGTGATGGGCTCTCGCTCGATCGCCTCGCCGGGCGGCATCTCGGGGTCGGCCGGCACGTCGCCGATCTCGGTCCGGCGCGCGCCGCCCTCGCTTTCGGCGCCGAAACGGGCGCGGACATCGCGGATTTCGTCGGCGATCCGCTCCCAGCGCAGCGACTCCGTCTTCTGAAGCTTTCTGAGGTCCCGCTGTTCGGACTTGAGCGCCTTGTGCTCCTTCTCGATCTCGACTTCCTCGAGCCGCCTCAACGCACGCAGGCGCATGTTGAGGATCGCCTCGGCCTGGACCTCGCTCATCTCCCACCGCGCCATCATCGCCGTCTTGGGATCGTCGGCCTCGCGGATCAGGCGGATGATCTCGTCCAGGTTCGCGAAGGCGATCAGGTAGCCCGCGAGCACTTCGAGGCGGCCGGCGATCTTCTCCAGCCGGTGCCGGGTCCGCCGCAGGAGGATGTCGTGGCGGTGATCGAGAAACGCGCGCAGCATCTCCCGCAGGTTCATCACCCTGGGCACCCGGCCGCCGTCGAGGACGTTCATGTTTATCGAGACGCGGGTCTCGAGCTCGGTAAGGCGGAACAGCTGCGCCATCAGCATCTCCGGCTCGACGGAACGCGAGCCGGGTTCCAGGACGAGGCGCAGATCCTCGGCGGATTCGTCCCGGACATCGGCCAAGATCGGAATCTTGCGGTCGACAATCAGGGCGGCAATCCGCTCGATGAGCCGCGCCTTCTGGGTCTGGTACGGGATCTCGGTCACCACGACCTGGTAGCGGCCGTGGCTGAGCCGCTCCACCGTCCAGCGCGCGCGGACGCGGAGCGCGCCGCGCCCGGTCGCGTAGGCCTCCTCGACCACCGAGCGCGGCTCTGCGAGGACGCCGCCGGTGGGGAAATCGGGTCCCGGCACCAGCTCGACCAGCTTGCCGTTGGGCGCGTCGGGACGATCAATCAGGTAGAGCGCCGCGCCGCAGACCTCGCCCAGATTGTGCGGCGGGATGCTGGTCGCCATGCCGACGGCGATTCCGCTCGCCCCGTTGCAGAGCAGGTTGGGGACGCTCGCGGGCAGGACCGCCGGTTCGTCGTCGGTGCCGTCGTAGTTGGGGCGGAAATCGACCGCGTCCTCGTCGATCCCGTCGAGCAGGGCCAGCGCGTAGCGCGTGAGCCGCGCCTCGGTGTAGCGCATCGCCGCCGCCCCGTCGCCGTCGATGTTACCGAAATTCCCCTGCCCCTCGACCAGCGGGTAGCGCACGGCGAAGTCCTGGGCCATCCGCACCATCGCGTCGTAGATCGCCTGGTCGCCGTGCGGATGGAACTTGCCCATGACGTCGCCGACCACGCGCGCGCACTTCTTGAACCCGGCGTCGGGGTCGAGCCTCAACTGGCGCATCGCGAACAGGAGGCGCCGGTGGACCGGCTTCAGCCCGTCGCGCACATCGGGCAGCGACCGGGCGGTTATGGTCGACAGGGCATAGGCGAGATAGCGCTCGCCCAACGCCTCGGACAGGGGGATCTCGCGGGTCGCGGATTCGAACAGATCGGCTTGGTCGGTCATGGACGCTCGGCCTGGGAAGAGGGCGACAATCGCAATATGGCTTCGTACAGCCGCGTCCGCGCGGACGGCATTTGGCGCTCCGCCGGGGCCAGGGCCTGGCGGGAGAGGAAATGGCCGGTCAGTCGCAGCGCGACGGCAACCTCGGCAGGATCGGCCGACTCACCGGGATCGATCAAGAACCGCGGCAGTTCGAACAGCCGGTTTTCGTAGGCACCCGCCCCCTCGCGCGAGACCGCCCGCCCGCTGCGCGGCGAGACGAAAGCCAGATTCTCCGTCTCTCCGGTCACGGCGCAGGAAACGAGGTCCAGCCCGAACCCGAGCGCGGCGAGGAGCGCGACCTCGAACTGCGCGTAGGCGGATGCCCATGCCGGCGTCGCCAGCCGGTCCAGCAGCACGCCGAAGGCGTCGAACACAGTGCGGTTCGGTTCCCTTTCGGGCAGCGTTGCCTCGACCAGGGCCGCCGCCGCAGCGAGGCCGGCGAGCGAGCGCCGGGAGTCGAGGAGCTCCGCCGCATGGGCCCTGATCAACTCGCCCCGGTAGTTTCCCAGATGATCCGGCAGCCTCGCCCGCCAGGTCGCGGCGACCATGTTTCCGATCTGATAGACGGCGCGGCCCGCGCGGCCGGTTCCGCCGCGGACCAGGCCGGCATGGAGACCGTGCGCCTCGGTCAACAGCTTCACCACGAGCGACGACTCGCCGTGCTTGAAACGGGCGATGACGAAGCCGCGGTCCTGCCAATCCATCGCCGGTCCCGTCAGGCGTTGAAGTCGAGCCCCCAGGGCGAGAACCGCTCGGGGTCGTCGCCCCATTTCTGGCGCACCTTCACGAAGATGAACAGGTGCACCTTGCGTCCCAGCATGGCTTCGAGCTCGGTCGCGGCCTGCTCGCGCACCGACTTGATGCGCGCGCCCTGGCGGCCGAGGACGATCCCCTTCTGGCTATCGCGCTCCACGAAGACCGTCTGTGCGATGCGAACGCTGCCGTCGTCGAACCCCTGCCAGTCCTCGGTCTCGACGGTCAGCGCGTAGGGCAGTTCCTGGTGAAGCCGCTCGAACAGCTTTTCGCGGGTGATCTCGGCCGCGAAGAGCCGGTCGTTCATATCCGAAAGCTGGTCCTCGGGGTAGAGCCAGGGTCCCGATGGCACCGCCGCGGCGAGATAACCGGCGAGATCCGAAACCCCGTCCCCGGTGGCGGCGGAAATCATGAACGTCGCCTCGAACGCGCAAGCCTCGTTCGCGTCGCGCGATAAAGCGAGAGTCCGTTCCCGCCGGACGAGATCGATCTTGTTGAGCGCCAGAACGCAGTGGGCGGCAGAGGCGGCGAGCGCCGTGAGGATCCGCCCGGCCTCCTCGTCGATCCCTTTCCTTGCGTCGACCAGCAGCAGGCGGATGTCGGCGTCCGCCGCACCGGTCCAGGCGGCGGCGACCATCGCCCGGTCGAGACGGCGGCGCGGTTCGAAGATCCCCGGCGTGTCGACATAGACCAGCTGCGCGGCACCGTCGACCGCGACTCCGCTCACGCGGTAGCGCGTGGTCTGCGCCTTCGCGGTGACGATGGACACCTTGGCGCCGACGAGACGGTTGGTAAGCGTCGACTTCCCGGCGTTGGGAGCGCCGATGACGGCGACGAAGCCGCAGCGCCGCGCGTCGTCGGACGCGGCTTCAGCCACCGGTCGCGGCCACGATGTCGAGCAGGCCCTGGGCCGCGGCTTGCTCGGCGGCGCGTTTGGAACCCGCGCTCGCCTGCACGGGCCGGCAACCCTCCACGCAAACTTCAACCGTCAATGTGGGCGCGTGCGGCGGTCCGTCGGTCGCCACCAGCGCATAGGACGGAAGCGGCAGCGCGCGGGCCAGGGCCCATTCCTGAAGCGCCGTCTTGGCATCGCGCGGCGGCCGGCCTCCGATCAGCGGCTCCCAGAACCTCGCGACAAGCGCCATCGCCGCGTCGTGGCCGCCATCGAGATAGACCGCCCCGATTATCGCTTCGCAACTGTCCCCGATCATCGACGGCGGCAAGGCATCCCGGTCGAGGCCCTTCTCGACCCGCAGGTGCCGCTGCAAACCGATCTCCCGGCCGACGGAGACCAGCGTCTCGCCGCTTGCGAGCCTGGCGTGGCGTCGCGAGAGGTCTCCGGGCGCCTCGTCGGGATACGCCTCGCACAGCATGGCGGCGAGCCCGAGCCCGAGAACGCGGTCGCCGAGGAATTCGAGCCGTTCGAGCGAAGCCTGGCGCACGCCGCGCGCCGCACTCGCGTGGGTGAGCGCCTCTTCGAGGAGCGCGCGGTCGGCGAAGCTGTAGCCCAGCGCGGCCTCGACCTCTTCCAGGGCGACCGGGCCGGCCAAGGCTATTCCACGGAATCGAAGAACCGCTCGAAGCGGATCGTCCTCGGCCAGCGCCAGAATTCCCACACGCTGGCCGAGCCGTCGATGGAGAAGAACAGGATTTCGGCCCTCCCGACGAGATTTTCGGCCGGGACGAAACCGACGCCGCTCAACACCCGGCTGTCGAGCGAGTTGTCCCGGTTGTCGCCCATTGCGAAATAGTGCCTCTCGGGCACGACATAGACCGGCGTGTTGTCGAGCTGACCCCGGTCGGTGTGTTCGAGGATGCGATAGGTGCGGCCGTTGGGCAGGGTCTCGTCGAACTGTGCGGTCCGGCGGACCCTTCCCGCCTCGTCGATCTCGACGAAGTCGGCGACCCGGCGGCGCGCGACCTGCTTGCCGTTGAGATGGAGCCTGCCCTCCCGCACCTGGATGCGGTCGCCGGGCAGTCCGACGATGCGCTTGATATAGTCGGTCTTGTTGTCCGTCGGCAGCTTGAACACCGCGATATCGCCGCGTTCGGGCTCCGACATCAGGATGCGCCCGGGAATCAGCGGCAGGCTGAGCGGCAGCGAATGCCGGCTGTAGCCGTAGGAGTATTTGGAGACGAACAGATAGTCGCCGACCAGGAGCGTCGGCTTCATCGATCCCGACGGAATGTTGAAGGGCTCGAACGCGACGGTCCGGATGGCGAGCGCGATCAACACCGCGTACACGACCGTCTTGATCGTATCCCAAAACTTGCCCGACTTGCGGCTCGCCGTCGTCACCGGTCGGATCCCTCCCCGACCGCGGAAATTATCACCATCGCATGCGCGAGCGGCGGCTCGTCGGTCATCGTGAGCTCGACCGCCGGCGTCATGCCCGGGGGTGTCAGCGCCTTCAACCGCGCCGCCGCGCCGCCGGTCAGCGCCATCGTGGGCTTGCCGCCGGGCATGTTGACGACCCCGAGGTCGCGCCAGTAGACGCCCTTGCGGAACCCGGTCCCGAGCGCCTTGGCGCAAGCCTCCTTGGCCGCGAAGCGCTTTGCGTAGCTCGCCGCCCGTCCTGCCCTGTCTTCGGAGCGCCGGCGCTCGGTCTCGGTGAACACCCGGTCGAGAAAGCGGTCGCCGAAACGCTCGAGCGTCCGCTCGATGCGGCGAATGTCGATCAGATCGGTGCCGGTGCCGATGATCACGCCGGCCGGCTCACGCGACGTCCGCGCCGTCGGGCCGGCGCGCCGCGTCCATCAGCGTCCTCATTCGCCCGATCGCCTTGTCGAGCCCGCCGAAAATGGCTTCTCCGATCAGAAAGTGGCCGATATTGAGTTCGGCGAGAGTGGGAATGCGGGCGATGGGTCCGACGGTGTCGAAGGCGATTCCATGCCCGGCATGGCATTCGAGGCCGAGCGCGTCCGCCGCCGCCGCCGCCGCCTCGATACGCGCGAGCTGCGCCGGCGCGGCATCGGCGCCGGCCTCGCAATAGGCGCCGGTATGCAGCTCGACCACGGGCGCGCCGAGCGCGGAGGCCGCTTCGATCTGCCGCGCGTCGGGCTCGATGAAGAGCGAGGTCCTGATGCCCGCGGCGTTGAGAGCATCCACGAAGCGGGCCAGATGGCCGCGCCCCCCGTCCGCGTCGAGCCCGCCCTCGGTGGTCCGCTCGGCGCGCCTTTCCGGCACGATACAAGCCGCATGCGGGCGGTGGCGGAGCGCGATCCCGAGCATTTCGTCGGTCGCCGCCATCTCCAGGTTGAGCGGCAGCTCGATGTCGGCGATCAGCCTTTCGATGTCCGCGTCGGTCATGTGCCGACGGTCCTCGCGGAGATGGGCGGTGATGCCGTCCGCGCTGGCCGAGGCGGCAAGGCGGGCGGCGCGCACGGGATCCGGATGCCGGCCGCCGCGCGCGTTCCGGATGGTCGCCACGTGGTCGATGTTCACTCCCAGTCGAAGATGTCGCGGCATCGACGCGTTCCGATGAGTGGGGCCGGATTCAGTAGAGGCTTCGCGCGCGCTCGACCGAGGTGACGGAAGGCGTCGCCCGCAGCGCGGCGATGATGTCGGTCAGATGGCCCGCGTCGGTGACCTCGATGTCGAGGACCATCTCGAAAAAATCCGGGGTTCTGTTGGTGAACCTCAGATTGTTGATGTTTCCCAGATGGTTGCCGATCATCGTGGTCAGGTTGCCGAGCGTGCCGGGTTCGTTGGACACGACGATGGTTATCCGTCCGATGTGGGAATCGGCGCCTACGGCATCGATGTCCCAGGCGACGTCCAGCCATCGTTCCGGCGTCGCCTGAAAGCTCTCCAGGCTCTCGCAGTCCCTGGTGTGGATCGACACCCCCTTGCCCGCGGTGACGATGCCGACGATCCGGTCGCCGGGCAGCGGGTGGCAGCAATTGCCGTAATGGACCGCCATCCCCGGGATCAGTCCGCGGATCGGCACCGGGACGGTATCGCCCGCGCCGGGCGCGCTCCTGTTGCGCTCGAACGGTACGACGTTGTCCGCCGTCTTCGCCTCGTCCTCCCCCTTGGCGACCCGCCGGCCGCGCCGCGTTCTGGGCGCAATGGCCTTGATGACGTCGGCGCCGGTGATCAGACCCTCGCCGATCGCGACATAGAGATCGTCCTCGGTCTTGACGTCGAACTTGCCGAGAACGCGCTTGACGACGGCGGAGGACGGCTTGTAGCCGACATCGCGGTATCCCTTCTGCAGGATCGCCTTGCCGAGTCTAAGGAATTCCTCGCGGCGTTCGCTTCGAACGAAGCGCCGAATGCGCGCCCGCGCCTTGCCGGTGACCACGATATCCTCCCAGGCCGGCGCGGGCGTGCCGGTCTTGGAGGTGACGATCTCGACCTGGTCCCCGTTGCCGAGCACGGTGCGCAGCGGCATCACGCGGCCGTTGATCCTGGCGCCGACGCACCGGTCGCCGACCTCCGAGTGGACGGCGTAGGCGAAGTCGACCGGGGTCGCGCCGCGCGGCAGCGCGATCAGCTCCCCGGCCGGGGTAAAGCAGAACACCTGGTCCTGGTACATCTCGAGCTTGGTGTGCTCGAGGAACTCCTCCGGTCCGGAAGCCTGTTCGAGGATGTCGAGCAGATGGCGCAGCCACCGATATTGCGGGCCCTCGGTGCTCGCCTCGTCCTGCTTGTAGTGCCAATGCGCGGCGACGCCGTACTCGGCGACCTGGTGCATCTCGGCGGTGCGGATCTGGATCTCGATCCGGCGGCCCTCCGGCCCCATGACGCAGGTATGGAGCGACCGGTAGCCGTTCATCTTCGGAGTCGAGATGTAGTCGTCGAACTGTTCGGGGACCACGGCGAAGGCGGTATGGATGATGCCGAGCGCGCGATAGCAGTCCTCGACTCCGGCAACGACGACGCGGAACGCCATGACATCGGACAACTGGTCGAACTCGACATTCTTGCGCTGCATCTTTCGCCAGACCGAATAGGCGCGCTTGACGCGGCCGGATACCTCGGCGTCCAGCCCGCTCTCCGACAGAACCTCCCTGAGCCGCTCCGCGATCTTGGGGATGACTTCGCCGGAGGTTTCGCGGAGATAGCCCAGCCGTTTCTCGATCGAGGCCGCGGCATCGGGATAGAGCTGCCCGAAGGAAAGCTCGTCGAGCTCGTCCTTGACATGCTGCATGCCGATCCGCTCGGCGAGGGGGGCGTAGATCTCCATGGTCTCCGCGGCGATCCGCCGGCGCTTGGCGGGCGACGGCACGAAGTGGAGGGTGCGCATGTTGTGCAGGCGGTCGGCGAGCTTGATCAGCAGCACGCGGATATCCTGCGACGTCGCCAGCAGCAGCTTGCGGAAATTCTCGGCCTGGCGCGTATCGTCGGACTGGAGTTCGAGCAGGGAGAGCTTGGTCACGCCGTCGACCAGGCGCGCGACCTCGCCGCCGAAGCGGGCCTCGATCTCGGGCAGGGTGGCGACCGTGTCCTCCACGGTGTCATGGAGAAGCCCCGTCACGATCGAGGCGCAGTCGAGCTTCAGCTCGGACAGGATTCCCGCGACCTCGACCGGGTGCGAGAAATAGGGATCGCCGGAGGCGCGGGTCTGGCTGCCGTGCGCCTTCATCGAGAATACGTAGGCGCGGTTCAGCGCATCCTCGTCGGCCGACGGGTCGTAGGCCTTGACCCTCTCCACAAGTTCATATTGCCGGATCATCGCGCCGATCCATCGCCGCCCGCCGCCACGCCGGCATCCTCGTTCCCACCGCGCCCGACCGGCACTCGGCGGGCCAGGCGGCGGCGCCTCTGCCGGTCAGATTTACTCTTCCGGCGTGTCGTCCGACTCGCTCCTGGCCTCCGCTTCGGAGATATCCTGGAACGCGACCATGGCGGGGCCGCCTTCGTCGTTCTCCGGCGCCGAGGCTACCGGGGAGATCGCGTCGGCCCGACGGAAACCCATCTGCGCGAAGTCGGCGAACGCGTCGTCCTCCACGAGGAAGCCGTCGCCCTCTTCCGACGGCTCGTCGATATCGACGTATTTCTGCAGTCCGCGAACCAGCGAAGCCTCGATCTCCTCGTTATCGACCGTCTCGTCGGCGATCTCGCGGAGCGCGACGACGGGGTTCTTGTCGTTGTCGCGGTCGACGGTCAATTCGGCCCCGATCGACAGCTCGCGCGAGCGCTGCGCCGCGACCATGACCAGCTGGAAGCGGTTGGGAATCTTGAGAATGCAATCTTCTACGGTAACCCGGGCCATGGCTGCTTCGCTCTCCGATATCCGCCGTCGCGGGAGATATAGGGCAGCACGGCACGATCAGCAAGCAATATCAATAACATCGCGAAACGGAGCCGGACTTCAGGAAAGCGCGGTGCAACGTTGCCCGGCGGGAAGATCCGCGATGAGCTCGGACAATGCCCTGCCGCTCCTTGGGTGCCTCCACCCGGCCGCGATATCGCGGAGCGGCAGGAGCACGAACGCGCGCTGCTCCAGCCTCGGATGCGGCAGAACGGGGCCGTCGCCGGACGGGTCCGCCTCGCGGCACAACCCGTCATACGCGATCAGGTCAAGGTCGATCGTCCGCGCTTCGTTCCGTATCGTCCGGGTTCGCCCGAGCCGATCCTCGACGGCGTGCAGCGCGGCGAGGAGATCGCCGGGCTGGAGGGGCGTGGCGACCCGTACCACGCCGTTGACGAAGTCTGGCTGGTCGGAAACCGGTACCGGGAACGAACGGTACCAGCGCGACCGCGCCAGGATGTCCACCGGCTCCTCGGCCAATGCCCGCAGCGCCTGTTCGCAACTCTCGAGGGGCGATCCCCCGGCCATCAGCGGCAAATTCGACCCGACCGCAACGAAGATGCCCCTGTCGACGCGGTGTAACGAACTTGTGAACTTTCCTGTCCGACCGTTGCTCCTATCATTATTCATGATGCTCGCCGAAATAAGGTTTGCATTCCCTATAGAAACATGCCTAAAGAGAGAAATGTGCGCTGTGGTGATTTTTGGCTGTCGCCGGTTCGATTTTGGCGGTTGAATATCGTCCGGCCCGCTTCCCCACCGGGCAGGATACGGGCTTCCGGGGCCTGACAAATACGATTACCGGAAGATTGTCTGGCGTGCGGGCGTGGCTTCCCCTCTGCCGTCGGGCGGCGGGATCGGGCAGGATTGTCGGGAGGCAGACGAGCGGTCAGCCGGTGTCGAGATACGGCACGGCGCCGACCAGGGAGCGCATGCGCTCGGGGCGGCCGGCGCGGGCCTGGGCGAGAGCCATCGCCATCATCACCGCCAGGGCGAGGCCGAGGCGGGTCTTCATCTTGGCGCGGCCTCGGATGTAGTGGGTCTCGAAGTTGAAGCTGTTGTCGAGGCGGCTGTTGATCCGCTCCATGGCCGAGCGGCGGTTGTAGCCGCGCCGCCATGACGGACTGCCCCAGGGCGTGGGGGTGAAGATGCGCCGGTCGTGGCTGTCGAGGTCGATGCGCAGGATGCGGCCATAGTCTCCGGGCTTGACCCCGCCGGCCCGGTGGCAGGCCCGGCTGCCGGCGCAGGCGAAGCCGAAGGCGGCTGCCGGGCAGCGGTATTTGAGCGTGCCGCAGCGGCCCCGATCAGCCTCGAACCCCTGAAACGCCATAGCGCGGACCTCGCCGGTCCCGGGACAGACGCAGGACACCCGGCCGCGCTCGTCGTGAACGATGACATCGGCGCGGTCGGGGAACAGCGGCCGCGTGATCGGCTGCGCCGGATCGTATCTCGGCTCCTGCTTCTCCACCCGCCACATCAGCCGTGTATCGATCAGCGGGCGGGCGGTCCACCGGTCCCACAGCCGCGCCTTCAGGCGGGCATCGTCGAGACCGCGGTCGGCGCTGAAGTCGGCGCAGCGCCCGGCGATCTCCGGCGCCCTTGCGAACAGCTCCTCCAGCATCCCGGACAGCACCTTGGGTTCCGAGGCCGAAGCGCGCGTCACCTCGAAGGCCACCGGAACCTCGTAATCGGTGTCGGCGATCAGGTGCAGCCCGTAGCCGAACCACGACTTCACCTTCTTCCACACCGCGCCGGTCCTGGCGTCCACCCCGCCCGTCTCGTGCTTGCCCCAGTCGGCGTCGGGGTCCGAGGTCTTGTCCTCGTCCTTGCCGACCCGGCCCGTCGAGTGGCTCGCGATCGCCTTGCCGTCGTAGCCGAGATGACGCCCGAAGTCCGGCAACGCGGCGAACAGCGCGGCGCGCAGGCTCTCGATCATGGCGGACACCAGCCCCTGCTCGTCCTCAAGCTGCACAACACGCCCCAGAAACCGCGAGAAGTTCCAGTGGCTCGGCGCCGTCGAACGAACCCGCGCCGGGCGCGTTACCGCATGCCCGTCGTGAAGCACCGTCACCGGCCCGCTCTGATACGGCAGAGGGTCGAACCCGCAGATCTCCAGCAACGCCGGGTTGCGCCCCAGCTCCCGCAACAGCGACTGCATCGAGGCGTGTTGCAACACCACCCCCGCGATCAGCGCCCGCCACATCGCCCGCACCGGGTAGTCGTTACGGCCCCGACCGCGACACACTTCAAGCGCCGTCACGATCTCCTCGTCGGGAAGCACCGCCAGAACCAGGCGCAGCCGTTCAAGGTCCGGCAGGACTTCGACATCGCGCCACGAAAAGGGTAGCTTCGCCGCCGTCGCCATCGCTGTTCTCCCGACCAGGGGTGGTGGTGGAACAAGGGCCCCAGGGCCCGATGGCGACACCTTCTATCTCATGCGCACGATCAGGGCGCGCGAGGCCGCCGCAGGAAAACCTCGCTGCCAAGACGCCGCGACCAGCGGCGTGGGGTGAAAATCGCCAAAACGACCGCCGCAGCGAAACTGAAACCCCGGATATCAACGACCACCACGGGGTATCAAAAATCTCGCACCTCCGTGAACGCCTTGTAAATCAACCCGTCCCCGACAGCGCAAACGCCTCAAAGAGAAATTCTGGACAGATTTACGAGCGACGGTAAAGAGGCTAGACTGCCATCGGATTAAGAACCATCGCTGCGGAACGGTATCGGAAAGGCTCAGGCAAACCCATGAATTTTTATCCGCAGGAGCGCATCGCCATATTCATCGACGGGTCGAACCTGTATTCGGCGGCACGGGCGCTCGGCTTCGACATCGACTACAAAAGCCTCCTGGACCTTTTTTCGGCCCAGGGACGGCTGGTGCGGGCGTTCTACTACACCGCTTTGGTGGAAGATCAGGAATATTCGCCGATCCGCCCACTCGTCGACTGGCTCGACTACAACGGCTACACGCTCGTCACCAAGCCCACGAAGGAATTCACCGACGCCATGGGGCGCCGGAAGATCAAGGGCAACATGGACATCGAGCTCGCCATCGACGTGATGGAAATGGCCAAGAAGGTCGACCACATCGTCCTGTTCTCGGGCGACGGCGACTTCCGCCGGCTGATCGAGGCGGTCCAGCGCGAGGCGGTCCGCGTCAGCGTCGTCTCGACGCTCAGATCGTCGCCCCCGATGGTCGCCGACGAGCTGCGGCGCCAGGCCGACACCTTCATCGAATTGCAGGATCTCGCGCCGCAGATCGCGCGTGCGCCCCGCCAGACGGAGAGCCGCGTTCCGACCCCGGCGCGGCCGGATTTCGATACCGTCGACATCGACTGACCTCCCGCCGTTGGCGGAAAGCGCATGACGCCCGATCAACCGCAGCGCGATTGCGGCCTGTGCCCCCGTCTGGCCGGGTTTCGCGAACGTCACCGGTCGGCCGAGCCGGGCTGGCACAACGCGCCGGTTCCCTCGTTCGGCTCGCTCGACGCCCGTCTCCTCATCGTCGGCCTCGCACCCGGACTGCGCGGGGCCAACAGGACGGGACGCCCCTTCACCGGCGACTATGCCGGCGACCTGCTCTACGCCACGTTGCTCGAGTTCGGTTTCGCGACGGGCGGTTACGACAGGCGCGCGGACGACGGCCTGACGCTCGTCGACTGCCGGGTCACCAACGCTGTGCGTTGCGTGCCGCCGGAAAACCGGCCGGTCGGCGCGGAGACAAACGCATGCCGACAGTTCCTCGTCGGCGAGATCGAGGCGATGCCGCGGCTCGCCGTCATCCTGGCGCTCGGCACCGTCGCCCATGCCTCGGCCGTCCGCGCGCTCGGCCGCCGGGTCGCAGGCTTCAAGTTCGCGCACGGCGCGATGCACACGCTCGACGGCGGGCTCATCCTCGCCGACAGCTACCACTGCTCGCGCTACAACCTGAACACCGGCCGGCTGACCGAAGCGATGTTCCACGCCGTCATCGCGATCGTCCGCGAGACGCTCGACCGGGGGTAACCGCGGACCGCCCTCAAGCCCGCTTGCGCCGCACCGGTTTCTCGCGATAGCGGGCGCGCCGGGCCGTGCCGTCGCCCGCCACGCTATTCCTTTCCGCGCATGAGCCGCGCCTGCTGGCGCTGCCAGTCGCGCTTCTTCTCGGTCTGGCGCTTGTCGTACTGGCGCTTGCCGCGGGCGAGGCCGAGCTCAAGCTTGGCGATGCCGCGCTCGTTGAAATAGAGCCTGAGCGGCACCATGGTCGCGCCCTCGCGTTGCACCGCGCCGAGAAGCCGGTCGATCTGACGGCGTTGCAGGAGCAGCTTGCGCGGGCGCCTCGCCTCGTGCCCGGCCGGCCCCGCCTGCTCGTATTCGCCGATATGCGCGTTGACCAGGAAGATCTCGCGCTCGACCGGCCGCGCATAGGCTTCGGAGATGTTGGCGCGCCCGGCGCGCAGCGACTTCACCTCGCTGCCGGTGAGCTGGATCCCGGCTTCGAGCGAGGACTCGATCGAATAGTTGCGTCGTGCCTTGCGGTTGTCCGCCGCGATCCGGGTCGTCCCCCGCGCCATGCCGTCAATTGAGGAGCCCGGCGGAGCGCATCGCGTCCTCGACCGTGCGCTTGGAGCTTTCGGCGATCTCGCAGAGGGGCAGCCTGGTGTCGGGCAGGCACTTGCCGAGCAGGCTCGCGCCGTACTTCGCCGGACCCGGGCTGGTCTCGCAGAACAGGCCGGAATGGAGCGGCATCAGGCGCTCGTTGATGCGCTGGGCGGCATCCACCTCCCTGTCCTGCCAGGCGCGGTGCATCTCCGACATGTCCTTGGGCGCCACGTTGGCGGTCACGGAAATGCAGCCGTCGCCGCCCTGGGCGAGGAAGCCGAGCTGGGTGACGTCCTCGCCGGAGAGCTGGCAGAAATCGGCGCCCGCGGCGAGACGCTGCTGCGTCGCGCGGGATACGTCGGCGGTGGCGTCCTTGACGCCCACGATGTTGGGCAGTTCGGCGAGCCGGGCCATCGTCTCGACCTTCATGTCGACGATGGACCGCCCGGGGATGTTGTAGATGATGATCGGGATATCGACCTCGTCGTTGAGCGCCTTGTAGTGGCGGTAAAGGCCCTCCTGGGTCGGCTTGTTGTAGTAGGGGGTGACCACCAGCGCCGCGTCGGCCCCCGCCTCCCTGGCATGGCGGGTAAGGTCGATCGCCTCTTCGGTGCAGTTCGACCCGGTGCCCGCGATCACCGGCACGCGTCCTTTCGCCACGCCGATGCAGATTTCGGTCACCCGCCTGTGCTCCTCGTGGCTGAGCGTCGGCGATTCGCCGGTGGTCCCGCACGGAACGACGGCGTTGGTGCCTTCCTCGATCTGCCAGTCGACAAAGGCCTCGTAGGCCTCCTCGTCGACGGCGCCGTCGCGGAACGGCGTGATCAACGCGCAGATGGAGCCGTTGAAGCAGATGGAGCCGTTGAACATGGCTATCTCCAGCCGGTTGTCTGCCGCCGCGCATGCCGGCGGATCGCTGCGCGACAACCTACCCCCGACCCGGGGGGCCGGGCAAGCAGCGCCGCCATGGAGGCTTAATCGTCGTCCCTCGGCGGACCCGGCGGGCGCGAACGCTCGAGTTCGGCGATGCGCGCTTCCAGGTCCCTGATCTTGCGTTCGAGCGGTTCGGTGTCCTCTTCCCCGGCCTCCGATTGCGTCGGCTGTCCCGCGAAGGCCGCCAGGGAGCGCTGGAATTCCTCGAGGTTGCGCCGGGACATGTCGGCCACCCGGTCGAACGCGGTGCCGGGATCAAGCATCTCTCCCATCTGTCGGGCGACGCTTTGCTGGTGGCTCGCGAAAGCCTCCATGCTGCGCTCCAGATAGGCGGCGAGTTGCGGGCCGACCCCCTCGCTATAGGCCTTGAGCACCTGGCGCAGATATTCGTGCGGCAAAACACTGTGCCCTCTGGTCTCTTCCTCGGCGATGATCTGGGCCAGGACCGACGCGGTGATGTCGCGCCCGGTCTTCTCGTCCCGCACCACGAACAGCTCGCCGTCCTTCACCATCCGGTGGAGATCGTCGAGTCTGACGAAGGACGCGGTCGCTGTGTTGTACAGTCGGCGGTTGGCGTACTTCTTGATGACGGTCGGCTCGTCTTGGGCGTTTCGGTCGGGCAAGGCGCTCTCGCTCCCTCGAGTTGGCATTGTGGCACGGCGCAGGCGCTTGTTGTGCCGCAAAATATCCTGAATTTTGTTTTGCAAAAAAATTGGTTGAAAGACCCTGATTTCCCCCTATATGATTTTTTGCATCGCAAAATATCGTTCACCCGAGATCGAGGAGACAACCGATGACCACCGAGAAGCCCACCGCCAAGGACACCCGGAAGACGGCCGCGGATACCGCCGCCCAAGTCCACGCGCAGGTCGAAATGGCCAAGACCGTCGGCACCGCCAACCTGGACGCGCTGGCCGAAGCCTCCGCGCACGCCATCGAGGGTGCACAGGCGTGCATCGCCGAAATGGCGGATTACGCCCGCACTTCCGTCGCCCGGAACTTCGACCTGATGGAACGGCTGTCGGCGGTCAAGACGCCGCAGGAGTTCATGGCCATCCAGATCGAGGCCGGCAAGGAATCGGTCAACCGCGCTGTCGCCCAGACCACCATGATCAACCGGATCGTCAGCGACTCGATGATCAAGGCCTCGGCGCCGCTCAGCGCGCGCGCGAACGAGACCGTGGAGACCTTCCTCAAGCCCTACGCCGCGTAAGCGTCGATCCCGCAGCGGGCGCGGCGATACCGCCGTGCCCGCTCGTGCCCGCTTTTTCCGGGCGCGAAGGCGGCATAGACTCGCCTTAGGTGCAGGGATCGATCACGACATGGCGCGAAGGGGATGACGGGTAAGGACAAGGAACACGGGGGCGAAACTGACCCCGCCGCCGCGCTCGGCGAGATCATGGGCGCAGCGGCCCGGCGATGGCAGGAAGGCTGGTCGGACTGGGTGGCGACGCTCGTCCCTTCCGGCGATGGGGAAGCGCCCGGCGAGGCTCCCGCCCAGCCCAGGATCGGTGTCGACCCCACGAAGATGCTCGAAGCCCAGATGGAGCTCTGGCACGACTTCCAGACGCTGTGGGCCGCCACCACCGCCCGGATGATGGGCAAGGAAGCCGCGCCGGTGATCGAACCCGACGCCGGCGACAACCGTTTCCGCGACCCCGAATGGTCGGACAACCCGATCTTCGATTTCCTCAAGCAGTCGTACCTGCTCAACGCCCGGTGGCTCAGGCGCAGCCTCGCCGGGGTCGAAGGTCTCGACCGGGCCGGCGTGGAAAAGCTCGACTTCGTCGGACGCCAGATCGTCGATGCGTTCTCGCCCGGCAATTTCGCGCTGACCAACCCGGTGGTCCTGCGCGAAATGCGCGAGACCAAGGGCGAAAGTCTGATGCGGGGGCTGCAGCAACTCGCGGAGGACCTCAAGGACTCCGAGCACGGGCTGCGCCCCAGGCAGACCGACATGGACGCCTTCGAGGTCGGCGGCAACGTCGCGACCGCCCCGGGGGCGGTCGTGCATCAGACCGAAGTAATGCAGCTCATCCAGTACGAGCCGAGCACCGAGACGGTTTACCGGAAGCCCCTTCTGATCGTGCCGCCCTGGATCAACAAGTTCTATATCCTCGATCTTCGGCCGGACAACTCGTTCATCCGCTGGGCGGTCGACCGGGGCTACACGGTCTTCGTCGTCTCGTGGGTCAACCCGGACAAGAGCCACGCAGCGCTTTCCTTCGACGATTATCTCCGGGACGGAATCCTCGCCGCTCTCGACGCCATCGAACGGGCGACCGGCGAACGCCGGACGACCGCGATCGGTTATTGCATCGGCGGCACGCTGCTCGCCGCCGCGCTCGCCTACATGGACGCCGTCGGAGACGAGCGGATCGACGCCGCGACCTTCTTCGCCGCACAGGTCGATTTCGAGGATGCAGGAGAGCTCCGCCTGTTCACCAACGAAGCCCATATGGACGCGCTGGAAACCAAGGTTCGCGAGAGGGGCTATCTCGACGCGGCGGACATGTCGGGAACCTTCAACGCGCTGCGCGCCAACGACCTGATCTGGTATTTCGTGATCAACAACTATCTTCTGGGCAAGGAGCCGCCGGCGTTCGACCTGCTCTACTGGAACTCGGATTCGACCCACTTTCCGGCGCAGCTCTTCATCGACTACCTGCGCAACATGTACCAGCGGAACAACCTCGCCCGTCCCGGCGGATTCGAGCTTCTGGGCGAGAAGATCGACCTCGGCCAGATCGGAATCCCGACCTATATCCAGGCCTCCAGGGAAGACCACATCGCGCCCGCCGGCTCGGTGTTCAAGCTGACCCGGCTGTTCGGCGGCAAGAAGCGGTTCGTCCTCGCGGGGTCCGGCCACATCGCGGGCGTGATAAACCCGCCGGAGAAGAAGAAGTACCAGCACTGGCTGGTCGAGGGCGATGCGGTCTACGACGATTTCGAATCCTGGTTCGCCGATGCGGCGGAGCACCCGGGCTCGTGGTGGCCGGACTGGCACCGCTGGCTGTCCCGTCGATCGGGCAAGAAGGTTCCCGCCCGAAAGCCCGGCGAGGGCGAACTCGGCGTTATCGAGCCCGCGCCCGGATCCTATGTTAAAAGGCGCAGTTGACGCGGCATCAGGAGAGCGAGCGATGAAGCTGTCCATCGATATCGACTGTACCCCCCAGGAAGCGCGCGCCTTTTTCGGCCTGCCCGATGTCGAGGGGTTCCAGCGGGAGATGATGTCCGAGATCCAAAACCAGTTGCGCGCCCATATCGCGGCGATGGATCCGGAGGCGCTGATGAAGACCTGGATGCCGATGGGGACCAAGGCTTTCGAGACCTTCAGGGACGCCTTCGCGCAGGGGTTCCAAAAGCGCCCGTCCGACTAGCCCGACAGGAGTAGAGATGGATTCGCAATCCCCGCCGACCGCGGACGATCCGCTGCACGGCTATTACATGGAGGACCTGGAGGTCGGAATGTCCGCGGTTTACGGACGCACGATCACAGCCGGCGATGTCAGCCTGTTCGCGGGCCTTTGCGGGGACGACAACCCGCTCCACGTCCATGAGGAGTTCGCGTCCCGCAGCCGCTTCGAAGGCCGGATCGTGCATGGTGCGCACACCGCGAGCCTGATTTCCGCCGTGCTCGGAACCCGCATGCCGGGCCCGGGCGCGATCTATCTCAGCCAGAACAGCCGCTTCAAGGCGCCGGTCCGGATCGGGGACACGGTGAACGTCCGCGCGACCGTCACCGAGATCGACCGCGGCAGGAACCGGGCTACCATCTCGACCGTATGCAGCGTCGGCGAGACGGTGGTGATCGACGGCGAAGCGCTCGTATGGGTCCCCTCGCGCGCGCAGAACCCGTCCGCGAACGGTACGGACCGATGACCGCACCGGGCTTCGACGATATCGGCGCCTGCGTCTTCGACGCATACGGCACGCTGTTCGACTTCAATTCGGCGGTGGATCGCTGCCGCGACAGGATCGGCGACCGAGCGGACGAGCTTTCGGCGCTCTGGCGGCAAAAGCAGCTGCAATACACCTGGCTCCGCAGCCTGATGGGACGGTTCGTCGATTTCTGGCATGTGACGGGAGAAGCGCTCGACCACTCGATGAAGGTCGTCGGGCTCGACGATCCGGCGCTGCGCGCCGAGCTGATGCAGCTCTATCTCAGCCTCGAACCCTTCCCGGATGCGCGGGACTGCCTGGAGCGCGTCAAGCAGGCCGGCACCAAGACCGCGATCCTGTCCAACGGCTCGATGACGATGCTGGTCGCGGCGGTCAAGAACGCCGGCTTCGACGGGCTGATCGACGCGATCTACTCGGTCGACCGCACGGAAATCTTCAAGCCCTATCATTCGGTGTACCAGATGCCGGTCGACGAGCTGAAACTGCCGGCCCAGCGGATCTGCTTCCTCTCGGCCAACGGCTGGGACGCGCATGGCGGGGCCGCCTTCGGTTTCCGGGTGGCCTGGATCAACCGTTACGGCCAGACCGCCGAGGTCCTGCCCGGCGACATCCAGGCGGAGCTCGCCTCGCTTGCCGAGCTGCCGCCGCTGCTCGGTGACTGACGCCGCCTACCGCGAGCGCCGCTTCACCGCCCAGGACGGGCTCGGCCTCTATTTCCGCGACTATGGCGATCCGGACTCCACGGCGGCGCCGGTGCTCTGCCTCGGCGGACTCACCCGCAACGCGAAGGATTTCGACGCGCTCGCACGGCGTCTGGCGGCGGAACGCCGCGTGCTCTGCCTCGACCTCAGGGGCCGCGGACGGTCGAACTACGATCCGGACTGGCGCAACTACCGTCCGGCGACCTATCTCAACGACATCGCCCATCTGCTTTCGGTCGCGGGCGTTCACCGCGTCGTGGTGGTGGGAACCTCGCTCGGCGGGGTGCTGGCCATGGCGATGGGCGCGACCATGCCGTCGGCGCTGGCAGGGGTCGTGCTGAACGACATCGGGCCGGAAATCGAACGCGGCGGCCTCGAGCCCATCCTATCCTATATCCGCGTCGACCGGCCGCAGCCGGACTGGGAGAGCGCGGTACGGACGATCCGAACGCATCTGCCCGACCTCGTCTACCAGGAAGAAACGATGTTCGAGGCGATGGCCCGCAACACGTTTCGCGAGGGGAACGACGGGCTGCTTCACTTCGATTGGGACGTGAACATCGTCAAGCCGGCCCTCGCCGACGGCGGTGCGACCGCCGATCTGTGGCCCTTCTTCCGCGGCCTGCGCTCGGTTCCGCTGCTCGCCTTCCGCGGCGAAGCCTCGCGGCTGCTGACAGCCGACTGCTTCGCCCGGATGGGCGGCGAACGGCCGGACGCCCGCATGGTCACCGTGCCCCGCACCGGTCACGCGCCGACGCTCGACGAGCCCGATTGCGTGGCCGCGCTCGACGCCTTCCTGCGGGAACTCTGAAACCGCCGTCTGGCGCGGCCGCTCCTCCGCCTCTATAACTCGGTCCGGTCGAATGCCCATGCGATGGAGGATCCGGGGTGGCGGAGATTTATGTCGGCAAGCAGGACGATTTCGGCGAGCGCGATCGGAAGATCATCGCCCAGGGCGATCTCGAGATCGGCATCTTCTTCGTGGGCGGAGAGTTCTACGCCTACGAGAACAACTGCGTCCATCAGGGCGGGCCGGTCTGCCAGGGGAAGATCCTCGGCAGGGTCGAGGAGGTGCTGGGCGACGACAAGACGTCGAAGGGGTTGCGCTTCTCCGAGACCGACATTCACATCGTTTGCCCCTGGCACGGTTACGAATACAACATCAAGACCGGCCGCCATCCGGGCGACAGGAACGTCAGGCTCAAGCCCTACGACGTGAAGGTCGCGGACGGAGAGGTTTATGTCGTCGTCTGACGACGGGCGCGCGCCCGATCTGGACGCGCTCGGAGAGGCGACGGCAAAAGCGCTCGCGATCGCCGAGAAGGCGCTCGACGACGGGACCACGGAGGCGGTCCCGGACGAGATGGTGCAGCGGCTGCTGACCGCGGGCACAAGACTGTTCGCCAACAAGGTGGAGATGGAGGACCGGGTGTTCCTGCCCTTCGTTTCCGCGGAGTCGGCGACGGCAACCGATGTCGTGGTGACGGTGACGGAAATGCTTCACGCGGCGAACCTGAACACGTTCGACCTCGCGATGTGGTTCCGCAGGCCGCGCCCCGGCGCGGACGACTGAAGGAGCGGAGAGGATGGACAGCGGACTCGAGCCCCTGCTGGAAAACCCGGTCAGGCAGATCGACGTATCCACCGACACCAGGGAGATCCTCGCGCGCGCCCGGCGCCAGGCGGACGAGCGCAACTTCGACGACGTCTTCATCGTCGACATGGATTCCCATCACACCGAGAGCGAGTCCTGGGCCGACATCATCGGCTATCTCGACGACGAGGTGATCCGCTCCCAGGCGCTCGACTATCTGCAAAACCGGACCGGCACGCCGCCCTACGGACTCAACGGCGATCTGGCGTTGCGCTACCAGGATTGCGGCGGGCGGATTCCGCACCAGGCGGCGAGGCGCGAGACCGCCGAGCAGAACGAGCTCCACCGCGACGTGGTGCTGGCCAGGCGCGCCTACGAGTCGATGTCGATCGACAAGCAGATCGTGTTTCCGACGCCGATGCTGTTCCTCGGCATGCACCCGCAGTTCGACATGGAGCCGCTGCTGGGAAATGCCTACAACCGCTGGACCGTCGACACGCTGCTGGCGCAGGACGACAGACTCAAGTCGATGGCGTTCCTGCCGTTCAACGACGCCGACGAGGCGCTCAAGACGGTCGAGGAGTTCGGCGACGCGCCGGGCGTGGTCGGCTTCATGGTCACCTCGGTGCGCAACAAGCCGGTGCATCACAACCACTACATGAAGGTTTACCGCGCGCTCGAGGAGCGCGGCCTGCCGCTCGGATTCCACGCCGGCTACTACTGGCAGGACCCCTCGATGATGCAGATCAACCGCTTCGCCTCGATGCACGCGCTGTCGTTCGTCTGGTGCAACGTGGTCCACTGCACGAACTGGGTGATGAACGGCCTGCCAGAGCGCTTCCCCAACCTGCCGGTCGTGTGGATCGAGAGCGGGCTCTCATGGGTGCCCTGGCTGATGCAGCGCCTCGACCACACCTACATGATGCGCACCTCGGAGGCGCCGCTCCTGAAGCGGAAGCCGAGCGAGTACATGGCGGAGATGTACTACACCTCGCAGCCGCTCGAGACCGACAACCTCAAGGCGCTGGAACTCACCTTCGAGATGACCGCAGCGAGGACCCAGCTCCTCTACGCGTCGGACTGGCCGCATTGGGACTTCGACCCGCCGGCGGTGATCTGGGACATCCCGTTCCTCGACGACGAGGCGCGCAAGAACATCCTCGGGCTCAACGCGAAGCGCATCTTCGACCTGGAGAAGTAGCGCCCGCCTACCGCCAGTCGTCGATCGCGTAGACGCCGGGCGTTCCGTAGCCCTCGCCCGCCGGGCGGAGCATGGCGACAGCGTTCATGAAGCTCAGATAGCCGCGCTCGCGGAGGATCCGGTACGCCTCGCGGCGGCCGGTATTGGTGCCCGCCGCGATCTCCTTGGCGCCGCGGCGCGCGGCGAGCGCCTCGCAGGCCGAGAGCAGATCGCCGAAATCCCGAGCCGCGTCCGGACCCGGCCTGACTGCGGCGGCCTTCACGAACAGGACCGCCGAATTGCCCTCGGTCCCGGCGCCGTGGTGGCAGACCGCATAACCCGCGAACCCCTGCCCCTCGTCCGCGCGCGCGAGTAGCACGGTGTCGCCCAGACCGTGGCGCAGGACCGAGGCGATCTCGCGCGTGTGGTCGAGCCCGGGCCGGAGCGTGTCGGAGACTTCGCGGCAGTCGGCGCAGTCGTCGAGGTCGGAGAGCACCCGCGCGCGGTCGGGCATCGCGGCGGACCGCACCTCGCGCCGCAACACGGCAATGGGGCGATGAAGCTCGAAACCGAACGACTCGTAGAGCCTGACATGGCGCGTGCTCTGCGGATGGGTCAGCAGCCCGACGAATTCGTGGTCGCGCGCATCGAGCAGATCGAGCATTGCCTCGCTGAGGCGGCGTCCGATCCCGGAACTCCAGCGGTCCGGATGGACGGTGAGCGGCCCGAACAGGCCAACGCTGCCCCAGTTCGTCACCACGCCCGAACCGGCGATGCCGTCTTCGGTCTCGGCGACCAGAACGCCGGAGGGATCGGCGAGGTAGCGCGGCCGGACGAGCGCCCCGTCGCCGCGGAAGGAGACGGGATCGGGGAGGCCGAAAAACGTTCCGAAAGCGAGCCGGCAGACATGTTCGGCCGCCTCGACGTCGGCCTCGGCGAGCGGCCTGATCTCGATCGTCATCCTGCCGCCCGGACGGCGACCTCCATCGCGCCGATGCCCTCGATCTCGCAGCGCATGACGTCGCCCGGCTGGACCGGTCCGACGCCCTCGGGCGTGCCGGTCATGATCACGTCGCCCGGATAGAGCGTGTAGTGGCGCGAGGCGTAGGCGATCAGCTTGCGGCAGTCGAAGATCTGGTTCGCGGTGGTCGAGTCCTGGCGCAGTTCGCCGTTGACCCGGAGCCTGAGTTCAAGCGCGTCGGGATCCTCGATTTCGTCGGCGGTGACCATCCAGGGTCCGAGCACGGAATAGCTGTCGATCGCCTTGCGCAGGCTGCGGTCCTCGCGCCCGCGCACCGTCATGTCGAGCCCGATGGCGTAGCCCGCGACGTGATCCAGCGCATCCGCCTCGGAAACGTCTTTGGCGACGCTGCCGACGATCATCGCAAGTTCGAGCTCGTGGTCGTTGCGCCTGTCGGTGTAGCGGAGCGCAACCCCCTCGGACGGCCCGACCGGGACCGGGTTCTTGAGGAACAGCCCGTACTCGTCGATGGCGCTCGTCGTCGTGCCGAAGGTGATGCCGGGATCGGCGTTCGCCTCGTCGATATGGGCGCGGTAGTTGGCCGGCGCGCCGATCACCTTGGTCGGATTGGCGACGGGGCTCAGCAGCGACACGCTCTCGTGGAGCTGCACGAAGCCCCATTTGCGCCGTTCTTCCACGTCGGCCCGGACGGCATCGAGCGCGGCGATCAACCTGTCCCCAGGCGGCATCGGCCAGCGCCACTCGCCGGCGGCCGCGATCGACTCGGTCACGTCGATCAACTGCTCGCCCGCCACGAGGCCGAGCTTCTGGTCGTTGTAGCGGCAAAGCTTCATCGGAAACGCCTCAATCCCGGATGCGGTACGCCTCGCGGGCGCCGGACGCCCAGGCGAGGCCGTGGCCGGGCGCATCGCCGGGCGTCATCGTGCCATTTTCGCCCATTGCGAGGGGCGCGTCGAACAAGGGTTCGAGCAGCGGGAAATCTTCCAGCCAGCGGACGTTGGGGAGCGCACAGGCGAGATGGACGAAGAGCGCCGGGAGAAAATGGGGCGAGACGGAAACGTCGTGGTACTCGGCGATCCGCGCCGCCCGCAGGCATTCGCCGATCCCGCCCATCATGGCGAGGTCGGGCTGCAGCACAGCGCAGGCATCGGCCGAGAAATAGGGCTTGAGTTCAACGACCCCCTGCAGGTGTTCGCCGGTGGCGATGGGCACCGGCGACCGGGCGGCAAGCGCGGCGTAGCCCTGGAGCGCATCGGCCGGCAGCGGCTCCTCCAGCCAGAGTGCGTCGACCGCCGCGCATTCATTGGCCAGCCAGAGCGCGCGGGCGAGATCGCAGCGCTCGTTCGCATCGATCATCAGGTCGACCCCCTCCGGCAGGGCGTCGGCGACCGCCCGCATCCGCGCGACATCGGCCCGGTTCCCTGCGACCCGGAGCTTGACCGCCTTGCAACCCCGTCCGGCATAGGCGAGCGCCTGGGCGACCGCGGCGTCCGGGTCCTGGTCAGGCCTGAAGCCGCCGGACCCGTAAACCGGGACCGTGCGGGATACCCCGCCGAGCGCGGCGTAGAGCGGCACCCCCGCCGCGCGGGCGTGCAGGTCCCAGGCGGCCACGTCGATGGCCGCGATCGCGACATAGCCGATGCCGCGCCCGACACGGTTCAACGACGCGGCGAGGCGGCGCCACAGCGTCTCGGGCGGCATGCAACGCTCGCCCGCCATGAACCGCGCCAGCAGGTCGTCGGCCGCCGCCTTCACGACCGCGCCCCCGCCGCCGAGCACGTAGCTGAACCCGAGCCCGGTCTCTCCCCGGGAGTCTTCCAGCGAGACGACGATGACATCGACCGCGGTGATGCCCGACCCGCCGGTCGGCCCCGCGAGCGGATAGCGCCAGAGCTCCGCCTCGGCCCTGACAAAGCGTCGGGACTGCGCCACCGCCTCAGCCCCCCGCCCGGCGGAACGTCAGGGTCACCGGATCGCCGTCCTCGACGCCCAGCGCTTCGCGAAGATCGATTTCGGCGACGATCTCCACCTGCGCGGGCGGATAGCCCTCGACTTCGGGGTAGACGATCGCGCCGTCGATCCGCCCCTCCACCGTGACCGGGTAGCAGCGCGCGTCGCAATCGTGCGGACCGTCATTGGGGTTTTCCATGCGGATGCCGGGCGTCCGCCTGAGTCGTACCCAGACGGGCATGGCGTCGGGGTCGTCGACGACGATGTTGAAGGTCCCGGGCCAGGGATCGATCCCCAGCCGCTCGGCGAACTGCGCGCGCGCCCATGGGAGCTGGGTGAAGTGCCTGCCCTGTCCGATGCCGCTCGCGACTCGGCCCCTGATTTCTCCCGACATGACGATCGCCCATCCCCCGCGCGCATCCCGTTTTCGCGAGGGTAATGGCAGCCCGGGCACGGTGGGTCCAGCGAATTTGGCCGCGTTTACGGACGGCGTACCGCGCAGGCGGCGAGCCCGGCAAGCAAGGCCGCGAGCACCGCCCAGCCTTGCCAAACGCCCATCGTGAAGAGCGTAAGCGCGGAGAGCGCGAGCCACAGCGCCGGAACGACGCAAAGCAGCGCGGTCCATCGGCCGCGCGCCGCAAGCGCGAGCAGGGCGAGCGTGGCGACGGCGGTCGGGTCGGGCGCGACCGCGAAGACCTCCGCCTCGCGCCACGGCCGCCCTTCGAGGAGCGTCAGGATCGGCCAGGCAAGCATCGCCGCCGCCAGAAGCCCGATGCCCGCGCGAGCGCCCATCCCCCGCCCCGCGAAAACCGGCCGGCCCGCGAGGCCGAGCACGGCCAAGAGCACGCCCTCCGCGTAGAACCCCCAGGCGAGGGTCGGCGCGGCCCAGTTGAGGGTGCCGTAGCGCAGCGCCACGAACTGCCAACCGGCCCAGAGCCACGCCACTCCCAGCGCGGGGCCGAACCACCGCGGGGACGGCCGCCGACCCGTCAGCAGGAAAAGAACGAGCAGCGTTCCGCCCGCGATCAGGAATGGCTGGGCCGGCCAGACCGTCTCGTTCGCCAGCGCGAAGAGCCGCCAATAGGCCCGCGGCGAGAACGGCAGAAAGTCCTCGATCTCCCAGGATCCCGCCACCGCGGAATTCTATGCCGCCCGCGCGAACCGCGCGGTCCTAGAGATCGCGCACATGCTCCGCCATGCGCCGACGCATGGGCGGATCGGGCATCGGGCCGAAGGCGGCCGACTTGTTCTCCCGCAGATGGTCGACCCGCCGGGTCGCGGGAATGGCCGCGGTGACGGCGGGGTGGGAGAGGATGAATTTGAGCAGATATTGCGGCCAGGTGGATACGCCGATTTCCGTCGCCCAGCCCGGCATCGGGCGACCGGCGAGCCGGTCCGGCAGCCGGCCGCGCCGGAACGGCCGGTTGCAGATGACCGCGATCCCGCGTTCCCGTGCGAGCGGCAGCAGACGCCGCTCAACCTCCCGGTCCACGATGTTGTAGGTGAGCTGGACGAAATCCGGCGGGCGCCGCCGCATGACCGTCTCGAGCTCGTCGTGCCGGCGCCCGTGCGAGGTGGTCACGCCGGTATAGCGCAGCCGACCGTCCTCCTTCATCGCGGCGAGAATGTGGAGATTCCTCTCCCAGTCGATCAGGTTGTGGACCTGCAACAGGTCGAAGCGCTCCACACCCCAGCGCCGCGTCGTTTCGGCGATCTGCGCGCGACCCGCCGAGGACCGGGTCCACACCTTGTCGGCCGAGAACAGGCCCGGTGGGCGGTTCAGCTTGGCGAGCGCATCGCCGATCACGTGCTGGGACGAGCCGTACATCGGCGAGGAATCGACGATGCCCCCGCCCGCCTCGAAAAAGGCGGCCATGACGACACGGCACTCGGCGCGCAACGCGGGATCGTCGCCGACGTTGAAGGTGATCCAGCTGCCGAGCCCGACCGCCGGGACCCGTTCCCCGGTCGCCGGGATGCGCTTCGAAAGAACCTCTCCGGCCGCGCTTCCGAACGCCGGCGCCAGAAGCGCCGCGCCCGCGCCCGCCAGCACCGCCCGGCGTGTCGCGCGCATGGGCCCTCCCCTTCGAGTCCTCCGCAAGACTAGACGGGATTTGCCGCCGGCGACACGGTGCGGGGGAGCATCAGGACCGCGGCCAGGATGCAACACGCCGCCACGGCCATCACGACGAACAGTGCCGAAAACCCCCAACTCGCGTGGATCCCCGCGATGACCGGAATGGTCGAAGCCATCACGGAAAAGGTCACGATGTAGCGGATGGCGTACAGACGGCTGCGCCACGCGCTGTTCGCGATGCGGCCCACGAGCACGTCGTTGATCGGGATCTGCCCGAACACGACGAGCATGAAGGCCAGGGCGACGACAAGCGCGGCAAGCCCGGTCAGCTGGTACATAACCGCGAAGAACACCGCCTGAAGCCCGGCGACGAAGGCGAACACGGCGCGCACCGAATGGCGGTCGACGAGATAGCCCACCACGAGCTGCGCCAGCCCCGCCACCCCGAAGACCAGGAACGCATACCCGCCGATCTCGGTGGCGGATCCGGCGAGTGCGGCGAGCCGCTCGTCGAATACCTTCGGCAGCGCAAAGGTCGTACTCTGGAAGATCAGCCCGCCGACTGCGGTGGTGAACACGACGATCGAGAGGACGCGGAGGAACGCCGCGCGTCCGATCGACGACGCGCCCGCGCCGGGCGATCGGGCGGCCGTTTCGCCCTTGCGCGCCGCCGCGTTTCCGGCGCGTCCGGCCCACAGGAACCCCGCGTAGCCGATACCGATCGCGATGGAGACGGCGCCCGGCAGGACGAACGCGCTGCGCCAGCCGCCGGTGTCGATCAGCCAGCCGGTGAGCAACGCCGCCGCGGCCACCCCGAGATTGCCGAACACGCCGTTGATCGCGAGCGGGATGCCCGTTTTCTCCCGCCCTTCGACGACCAGCGCGAGCCCGACCGGATGGTAGATCGCGGCGAAGACGCCGATGGCGAACAATCCGACCGCCATGCCGATGGGCGTGTCCGCGAGCGCGGTCGCGATGGAGCTCGCGCCGATGCCGGTGAAGAAGACCACCATCATGGCCTCGCGGCTCCACTTGTCGGCGATCCAGCCGGCCGGTATGGCGCAGATCCCGAAAGCGACGAATCCCGGGGTCGCGTAAGGGATCAGCGCCGCGTAGCTCATCCCCCACTCGCCGGCCAGCCGCAGCGCGGCCACCGTCGCGAAGATCAGCATGAACAGGTGATCGAAGAAATGCCCGACATTGAGAAAGAGGAAGTTGAGGCGCTCGCGCGGCACGACTCGGCTATCCCGGGCGCGGCGCCGCGGCCAGCGCATCGATCGCTTCGGTAACGATCCTCTCGACCAGCGCGCCGGCCCCGGGCCGGTCGGCGATCAGGTCGAGCCCCTCGCCGGCGAAGGTGACCGCCATATCCGTATCGCCGCCGCGCTGGGCCGCGAAAAAGCGTCCCCGCAGCGCGGGCCCCTCGGCGCGGAGCTCGTCGTCGCGGCCGTGCCAGGTATCGGAAAAGGCATTGCGGATCGCGCGGCCGGTCCAGGGTTCGGGCCAGACGAGGCCGCGCGCGGTGTCGAAGACCTTGGTGCGCAGCGTGTCGTCGCCTCCGGAGCGTTCGATCAGCGCCTTCTGGTTTCGGTGGCCGAGCGCCTCGGGCGTCGCCCAGAACCGGGTGCCGATCAGGGCGGCCTCCGCGCCCAGCATCAGCGCGGCGGCGAGGCCCCGCCCGTCGGCGATCCCGCCCGCGGCGGCGACCGGGACCGGCGCCACGGCGTCGGCAACCGCGGGAACCAGCGGCAGCGTCGCCCGGTCGGCCCCGTGTCCGCCGGCCTCGGTCCCCTGGGCAACGACGATCTGGGCGCCCTTCGCCGCCGCCTCCCGCGCATCCCTCAGGGTCTGGACCTGGCAGATCAGCACGGCGCCGGCGTCCCGTATCTTCGCGGCGTAGGGGGCGATGTCGCCGAAGGACAGCATGACCGCGCTCGGCTCCCTTTCCAGCACGGCGTCGAGCGCGCCCGGCCGCTCGTCCAGCGCCCAGGTGATGAAGCCGATGCCGACCGGCCGGTTGCCCGCCTTGTCGAACTCGGCCGCGATCCACTCGTCGGAGCCCCAGCCGAGGGCGGGATCGGCGTAGCCGGCGCCGATGAGCCCCAGCCCGCCGGCCGCCGAGACCGCGCCCGCAAGCGCACCGCCGGATACGCCGCCCATCGGGGCGAGCAGCACCGGATGGTCGATGTCCAGGAGGCAGGTTATCGCAGTCGACAGTTTGCTGAGCTCGGACATTACGGCCTTGCCGGGACGTGCGGATCGGATCGGCCGACTCGAAGCGCGGCGCCCTGCACTAAGCGGCCGGCGATACCCAGGCGAGCCGCGCGGCCGACCCCACGGGCCGGACCTCCGCGTCCTCGAGCTGGCCCCTGTCGCGCAGCGCACGATGGACCCTGGGCAGGTTGTAGTGCGGCACGGAGAGGTAAAGGTGGTGCTCCAGATGGTAGTGGACGTGATGCGGAAAGATCAGCCACATCAGCCATCCCGGCCCCAGGTTTGTGCGCGCGTCGTACCAGACGTCGCCGGTTTCGGTGGTCATGCCGTGTTCGAGAATCGAACGGAAGCGCAGGAGCGGCTGGAGCAGGCACCAGAGCGGGATCGCCCAGAGCAGCAGATACTCCCGGAAGAATCCGAAGGCGAGCGCGGCAACCGGCAGGGCCAGATGGAACGCCGCCACCGCCCAGCGGTCGTTCAGCGCGTCGCGGCGCAGCTTGGCCGAGGTGTCGCCCAGCGGATCGCTCTTCGTCTCGTCGATCCGGGCTGCGGCCGGCGCCCCCCAGAAATAGGCATAGGTCTTCCACGCCGTGAGCCCCAGGACATCCCGAAGCAGCTTTCCGGCGAGATAGGCCCGGCCGCGCGGGTAACCGCCATGGATCGGCGTGTCGGGATCCTGCCTGCCGAACAGGTGGTTGTGGTGCAGCCGGTGAATCACCCGGTAGGAGAACATCGAGATGCCGCCGGGGGTCGCGCACAGCCGGCCGACGAGATCGTTCAGCCAGCGGGTCTCGTAGAGCCGGTAATGCACCGCCTCGTGGGCCAGTATGAAGAGCGCCTGCGCCCGCGTCGCAATGAGGATCATACAGGGCGCGACGACCCACCATTCCGGAAACCGGATCGCGAGCGCCATCAAGAGGGCGACCTCGAGCCAAGTCCGCACCACGGATACCGTGGAACGCACGGGATCGAGCCGCGTCAACTCCTTGATGAGCGCGGGGTCGAGTCCGCGGCGGTCGCCGAGATCGTCGCGGAACTCGTCTCTCTTGGGCCCGGCAGGCTCCGGTGGAACGGCGTTCATGCCGCAAGCATATCCCAGGGTCGCCGGAAATCGAACAGCGCGCACGGGTGCCGCGCAATGCCGAACGGCAGGCTTTCGGGCGGACTGCGAACGCCGTTCGGTACGCCGCGAACGGAGCGCTAGTCGCCGTAGAGTTCGAGAAGATTGCCGTCCGGATCGTGGAAGAACACCAGCCTTCCCACGCCCTGGTCCGGTTCGGGCGGCAGGATATCGGAAGAAAATTCCACGCCGGCATCGCTGAGCCGCCTGTGCACCGCGTCGATGTCGTCGACCGTGAACGCGATGTAGCGCACGCCGCGGTGTGAATCGACCAGGCCTTTGGTCGGTTCCGGCGTGCCTTTTACTTCCACCAGCTTCAGCGCGAGCGGGCCGGTGCGGAAGGTCCGGAAGCGGAATCCCCTGGCGGAGAAACCGCCGCGCACCGCCTTTTCGTCGGACACCGTCACACGCTTTATCTCCTCCATCCCGAGGAGATCCCGGTAGAACCGGACGGACCTTTCGAGATCCTCGACGACCAGCGCCAGAAAGATCGGCGCATCCCGCTGGATTTCCATCGGCGTCTTCCTTCTCCGAACGCGGTTTGGCGACCGCGATTTCAACGATAGTACGCTCTATCGCCCGGGCTCCGTCATGCTTCCGCCAGAACGGCCTCGACTTCGGGCCAAGCGCTCTCGCCGCGCTCGATCAGCAGGTCGTCGTAGTCGACCGGACCGAAGGATGTGTAGGCCCTGTCGAAGCTCGGCCGGGCGCGGATTCGGGCGAACCAGTCGGTAAGCCGCGGCCGCGTCCGGGTCCACATCGGTGAGAGGCCAAGTCTGTTCAGACGGTCCAGATAGGGTGTCAGCGCTATGTCCGCCAGGCTGAAGCTTTGCCCGGCGAGCCAGGGCCCGTCGCTCAGAGCCTCTTCCATCGCCTGGTAAGTCTCGTCGAACAACAGGATCGCGTCCCTGACGAACGGCGCGTTGAAGCCGTGCTCCATGATTGCGCGCTGGCGACCGGCCCGAGCCCGGTCGGGCATGCTGGCGAGCCTTTTCTCCAGCGCGTCGGGCGTGAATTTCGCCTGAAGCTGCCTGGCGAACGCCGCCGAGAAGCTCACCGATGCGCAGGCGACATGGATGCCCTCGTCCGGAACCTTGGTCCACAACCGCATGCGTGCCCTGTCGCGCGCATCGGCAGGCTTGAGCGGCGGCGTGGCGAACGCGTCATCGAGATATTCGTTGATCACCGTCGACTCGACGATCGGGACGCCGTCATGCACCAGGGTCGGCACCAGCGCCCTGGGGTTGAGCTTGAGGTAGTCCGGCGCCGTCTGCTCGCCGTCGATCAGCATGACGTGGTGGCCGTCCCACTCCAGCCCCTTCTCGGCCAACGCGTGACGCACCTTCTGAGAGCAGACGGAAATGTTGTTGTGATAGAGTTCGAGCATCGCCGCTCCCTTTCGACAGCCGCCGCCATTGGAGCGGTTTCGCGGCTCGAACGCCACAGTCTTGCATCGCGCCGCGTGGGCGGCCGGGTGTCCGGCGATCGCGAGGAGGCAGGACATGACGGGAAGCGAAACGCACCGGGATCGGCTGGGATTGGCCATCGGCACGGCCAACGACAAGGCCGCGGCAAGCTATGGGGCGGGCGTCGACCTCCATATGTCGGGGAACCCGGGCGGGGAGGAGGCGCTGAGGCAGGCGGCGGCGGCGGACCCCGGTTTCGCGCTCGCCCCGGCCGCGCTGACCATGGTGTTGCGGGATACCGGCCGGCGCGACGAGGCGAGGGAGACCGCCAGGCTGGCGCGGTCCCTGGCCGGCGGAGCCACCCGACGCGAAAGGCAGCATGTCGAGACGATCGCGGCTTTGGCCGACGGGAACGGCCCGGGAGCGTTCGCGCTGATGCGGGAACATCTCGCCGAGTTCCGGCGCGACGCGCTGATCCTGTTGGCCGCCGACCGATACCTGTTCTACAGCGGCGGCGAGAACCGCCAGCAACGGCAATTGGAGCTGCTCGACGCGTTTGCCGGGGACTATGACGACGATTGGTGGTTTCCCGGCCAGCACGGCTTCGCGCTGGGCGAGTGCGGCCATTACGGCAAGGCGGTCGACGCGGCGCGGCGCTCGCTCGCGCTGAACCCGAAGAACCTCTGGGCCGCCCACACCCTCGCCCATGTCTACGCCGACACCAAGGACGATGAGGAGGGCGCGGCCTTTCTCGGCCCGTGGCTCGGCGACTTCGATCCGCGGGCGCCCATGTTCGGGCACACATCATGGCATCTCGCATTGTTCGAGCTGGGACGCGGACGCCACGCGCGGGCGATGGAGATCTACGAGACGGCGGTTCGACCCGCGGTCTGCAAGCACCGCAGCACGCTCAACAATTCTGCTTCGTTCCTGTGGCGCTGCATGGTGTATGGCTATGCGCCGACCGCGGAACAGTGGGACGAGCTCCAGCCTCTGGCCCGCGGCGTCTCGGGGCCGGCGCAGAGCGAATGGGACGGCATGAACGCCGCGCTCGCGTTCGCCGGCGCCGGGAACGAGGCGGACAAGAACGGGCTCGCCGACGCTGTCCGGAAGCTGGGCGCGGACGGCAAGTCGGCGGCGGTCGAGGTGGGCTTGCCGTTGATCGAGGGCGCCTGGGCGTTCGCCCGGGAAGATTACGAGGGCGCCATCCGGTCGATGGCGCCGGCGATCGGGCGCATCGAAGGCGTGGGCGGCAGCAACGCCCAGCACGAGGTGTTCTGGGACGCCCTGATCGAGGCCTGTTTGCGGACCGGCCGGTTCGCCGAGGCCGAGGCCGTGCAGAAGAGTCGCCTCGACCCGAGGCCGACCGTCCGTGACCTGTCCCGCCTGGGCCGGGCGCAGATCGGCGCCGGCAAAATCGAAGAGGGAACAGGCAATCTGCGCCGGGCTGCCGAAGGCTGGCGGGATGCGGACCCCGGCTCTCCCGAGGTCGCGGCGCTCGGCGAAGTCCTGGAACGAGTCGCGCCGGTCGATTGAACGGCGGTTGCGCGCCCAGTCCTCTTACCGGACGCCGAGCGCGAAACCGCCGCCGCCGCTCGCGGGCTCGAACTTCGAAAAGAACTCGGCGACGATCGCGCGGTCGCCCTCAAGGGCAACCTCACCGCTCTCGATACCCTCTTCGAAGCCCGGACCGCCCCCCGCCCAGGCGCTGAGAAATTGCCGGGGGAACGAAAGCGATGCGTCGCACCGTTCCGGCGGCGTCGCGTGAAACTGACAAACGCCGCGCCGGATTTCCAGGGCGTACGCCTCCTGCGTATCGGTCGTCGCGAAGCCCAGGACGATCCGGGTCTCCATGCAGTCTTCGGCCCTGAGGCGGACGGTCAGCAGTTCGAGCAGCCCGCCCATCGGGTAGTTGCGAGCCTGGTTGGGCTGGATCCGGTGGCCGCCGCGGTGCTCGCCCAGGTCATCCTCCAGCTCCAGCGCCTGACACAGCGCCCAGTTGCGCCACGTGCTCGTCTTCTGCCGATAGGCCCAGGCGCGCAGCGCCGCCGCCTTGACGCTTCTCGCCTCCATGTCGGCGTTATCCGCCCGTACGGCCCACGTCGCGATGTCGGCCGCCCACTGAAACTCCCCGTCCTCGATCGCCTGCCGCGCTTCGGCGAGCACCGCATCGCGCCCGCCCATCGCGCGGACGTAGCGCTCGGCCCGTTCGCGCCAGGGCAGCGGATCCAGCTCCACCGCGTCGCCCTGGAACCAGCCGACATAGCCCGCATAGACGCTGCGGACCGAGTGCTTGTAGCTGCCGTAAAACTCGCCCAGCCACGGATGCGAGGCGAGGTGCGGCGGCATGGTCACCTTCTCCGCCAGCTCGTCCCAGGTGCACCCCTTGTTGATCCATCGCACGGCCTGGTCGTGCAGGTACTGGATCGCGTCCCGATGCGCGGTCAGGACATCTTCCACGGCGTCCGTACCTTCGACGGTGGGCCCGTGATGGGGGATCAGGATCTCCGCCTCGAACGCGCGCAACCGATCGATCCCCTTCGCCCATTGCATGGGGTTGCGATACTGCGTGCCGCGGAGCGCGTAGACGTTGGGAAAGGTCATGCCCTGGATGGCGTCGGCGGAGATCAGCACCTTTTCGTCGGGCAGCCAGACGACGGTCTGATCGTCCGTTTCGCTCGGCACGTGCACGATTTCCAACTTGATGCCCGCGATCTCCACGTCGAGCCTGTCCTCGAAGGTTCGGGTCGGTTTCACGAAACCGGCCTTGCCGCGCCGGGGCGGCCCGCCGATGGCGCTGCCGAAGGTGCCGGCCTCGCCGTATTCCAGGTGGGCGCCGAACTGATAGGGGCCGCGGCGCCGCCGGATCGGCGCGAGAATGCCCTCGTCGCGCAGCAGGTTGTCGGTCAGTTCGGCCTGGGCGATGACTTCCACCTTGCCCGCCCAGATGTCCTCTTCGGGAACGAAGCTGAAGATGCCGCTGACGTGATCGCCGTGAAAATGGGTCACGATCACGGCCTTGATCGGCAGATCCGTGATCTCGCGAAAAGCGGCGGCGGCCTCGTCGCCAGGCAGTTCGCCGCTCAGCGTATCCACGAGGACGCAGCCGTCCTCGCCCACGATCAGGGTGCAGTTCGAGCCGGTGTAGCAGTGGGCCGTATGGATGTACCCCCGCGTCGTGATAATGCGCGGCGTCTCGTAGAGCGCCATCTGGGCGGCGAGATCGGGATGGACCCCGGGTTCGATGGAGACTGTGGTTGGCATCGGCTTACTCCGGAGGGAAATCGAGGACGGCGTCAGTATAGCCGCGCGGCCGGCGTTCGTTGACGCCGCGTGGACCCCGTTCTAGCCTCGGTGGGCTGTCCCAGCATTGGATGTGGGGAGATTCCGATGGCTGACGCGCCTACGCTTTCCCAGCGCGCCGACGAACTCGAGCACCGCCAGATGCAGGAGCTCGGAGAGCGCATCGTCGGCAAGTCCCTCCTCTACAACCTCGCCGACGGGGAGCGCACCCTCGGCCATAACGCGTTCGGCGGCCGGATGCTCATGGGCGAGGACTCCCGCCTGCCGGCAATGCCGGACAAGCCAACCCTGCTCGACTTCTTCCGCTGCCGCTTCGACGACTTCGCGACGGCCCACCTGTTGCAGAGCGCGAACCTCGCGCAGAAGAACGGGCTGTCGGACAAGATGGTGCTCGCCTGCCTGCTGCACGACGTCGCGGTGGCGGGGTTCATTCGCACGGATCACGGTTACTGGGGCGCGCAAATGATCGAGCCCTATGTGGACGAGGAGGTCAGTTGGGCGGTCCGGGCGCATCAGGCGCTCCGGTTCTTCCCCGACGAGTCCGTCGGATACGACTACCCCGACAATTACCGCAGGATGTTCGGCGACGATTACCAGCCGGAACCCTATGTCGTGGCCGCCTACGAAGAGGCCCGGCAGCACAAGTGGTACATGTCGGCCCGGATCATCTGCGTGAACGATCTCTATTCGTTCGATCCCGACGTGCATGTCGAACTCGAGCAGTTCGAGGACATTATCGGCCGGGAGTTCCGCCAACCTCCCGAGGGGCTCGGCAACGACAACACCCCGGCCTCGCATGTGTGGCGCACGCTGCGCTGGCCCTGCAACGCGCTGTAGCCCGGCCGACGGCCGCGACCCGCCGGCTTGACGCCAACACAGGCCGGGCTAAGCTCGGGTGCGCGAGCGGGTGTAGTTCAGCGGTAGAACGTCAGCTTCCCAAGTTGGATGTCAGGGGTTCGACTCCCCTCACCCGCTCCAATTTCCCCTCTTCGACGATCCGCCCGCCGATTGCATTCGCGCCGCCGCCGAACGAGAGTGGCGCGATGGAAGAGATCTGGATCGTCTATCTCAACGCGCTCGACGTGGCGGCGCTGGAACTCTCGGACGACGAAATCATCGCCGCGGTGGAAGCGGCGCTCGCTGCCCAGGGGCGCGGCGAGACGGTGGTCGAGCCGCGCGTCCACCTCGTCCCGGAAAGCACGGAAAAAGGACATTTCAACGTGCTCCGCGGCAGCATCGCGCCGCTCGGCGTCGCGGGCGTCAAGGTGGTGGGCGACTATATCGGGAATTACCGGCTGGGCCTGCCGTCGGAGATGGCGCTGCTCAACCTGTTCGATCCCGAGACCGGCATGCCCAGGGCGGTGCTCGACGCCACTTCGATCACCGACATGCGCACCGGCGCGATGACCGCGATCGGCGCCAAATATCTCGCCCGCAAGGACTGCAAGGTGCTCGGCCATATCGGCGCCCGGGGAACTGCCTATTGGAACGTCCGGCTGCTCGACCGGCTCTTCGACTTCGAGGAGATCCGGGTTCATTCGCGCCGTCCCGAGAGCCGGGAGGCGTTCGGGCAGCGTCTCGAGGAAGCGCTCGGCAAGCCGGTCGTCGTCGCCGACAACTGGCGCGACTGCCTGGAGGGGGCGGACATCCTGGTGGAGGCCTCGCGCCTGCCCGCGCCGGAGCCCCTGTTCAGGACGGAATGGATCAAGAAGGGGGCGTTCGTGGTCCCCTACGGCACGATGAGCGCCGTTGAGTTCTCTCTCACCGACGTCATGGACAAGATCGTGGTGGACGACTGGGGCCAGTGCGGGCCCGGCCGCCCGTTCGGCGCGCTGCGCCGCCACGTCGACGAGGGCAAGCTGACCGAGGAGACGCTGCACGCCGAACTCGGCCAGATCGTCGCCGGCCTGCGGCCGGGCCGCGAAAGCGAGGACGAGACCATTCTGTTCTGGCACCGGGGTCTCTCGACCAGCGACATTGCGCTCGGCCAGGCGATGCTGGACAAGGCCGCGCGGATGGGCGTCGGCCAGCGATTGAGATTCGCGTGATCGCTTGCTCGCGGATGTACAACGTCGCCCCCGCCGTCCGGGAAGCGTGGGACCGGGCGTTCGAGCACGCAGCCGGGGTCTCGGGCGTGCCGCTCGAGATCGTTGCCCATGCCGCCCCCGCCCCGCTCGACGAGCTCTGGGCGCGGGACGACATGGGATCGGTGCTCATGTGCGGCTGGCCGTTCGCGGCGGCGGACCCGCAGCCGGTGCCCATCGCAGTTCCCTTGCCCGCACCGCCGCATTACGGCGGCGAGCCGGTCTACTTCACCTGTCTGGTGGTGCGCCGCGAGTCCACCTTCGCGTCGATCGAGGACACGTTCGGCGGTCGGGTGGCCTGGACCGTCAGGAATTCCTATTCCGGGTTCGCGGCGCTGCACCACCATTTGCTGCATTACCGAACCCCCGATCGACCCGATCCGTTCCGGGAGTGGGTCGGGCCGCTGGTTACGCCGGCGGCCGCAATCCAAAGCGTGCTCGAAGACAGGGCCGACCTCGCGCCGGTCGACAGCTTCGTATGGGACCTGCTCGAACGGCACGCGCCGGAGAGAGTCGCCGGCCTCCGCATCCTCGACAGGACCGCCGCCGCCCCCTTCCCGCCCCTCGTGGCGAGCCCCGGGATCGGGCGTGACGCGGCCCGGCGGCTGAGCGAGGCCTTCGCCGCAATGGCGGACGCGCCTTCGATGCGCCCCGTGCTCGACCTGCTGCTGCTCAACGGCTTCGCTGCCGTCGACGCGACGGCCTACGACATCACCCGGCGGCGAGCGGACGCCATCAGTTGAGCTTGCCGGGGAGCCAGGTCGCGACCTCGGGCACGACGATCAGGAGCACGAGGACCGCGAGCTCGATCAGGATGAAGGGCATGGCGGACATCACCACCTGGCCCAGGGTGACGCTGAAGGGAGCAACGCCCTTCATCACGTAGAGCAGCAGCCCGAAGGGCGGGGTGAGCAGGCTGATCTCCATGGTGATCAGCATCAGCACCATCAGCCAGATCACGTCGATGTTGAACACCGCCTGCAAAGACTGCGCGCCGAGGAGGAAGAACGGCAGCGTGAGCAGCAGCATGCTCACCTGGTCCATGAAGGCGCCGAGGAATAGCAGCACCGCCATCATGATGATCACCACCATCAGCGGGGTAAGGTTCATCGCGGTGACCGCCTGTAGCAGCCCGTCGGTCGCGCCCGAGTTGGACAGCGCCTGGCTGAACACCAGCGAACCCGCGATGATGAACAGGATCATCACGTTGATCTTGGCGGTTTCCATCAGCGACTTGGCGACCGCCCGCCAGGTGAAGTCGGCGCCGTCGATCCCCGTGACGGTCACCGTGCTCCGGAACAGCCGGAAGAAGTAGCAGGCCGCCAGCGCCGCGATGCAGCCGAGCGCCGCCGCCTCGGTGGGCGCGGCGATCTTGAAGAAGATGCTGCCCACCACCACCACGAAGATGATCATCAGCGGCAGGATGTAGAGCAGGAACGGCAGCACGCGGTTGACGACTTGCCGGTGGCGGCCGACATAGGTCCACGACCATCGGGTCCTGCCGGCGAGGTTGAGAGCCACCGTCACCGGCTCGTCGAACGCGCTGGTGTCGGGCGTGTAGGAGGGCGCGAGCTCCGGGTTTATCACGCAGCGCCCCACCACATAGGCGAAGAAGAGGACCGCCATCAGGATGCCGGGGACGATGCCCGCGATCAGCAGCAGCGCGACCGACTGCTCCGCCAGGCTCGCCAACAGCACGGCGAGCGCCGAGGGCGGGATCAGCATGGCGATGCCGCCGACCGCCATGATCGGCCCCATGGAGATCGCCGGCTGGTAGCCGCGCTTGACCATGTCGGGCAGCAGCACGGAACCCAGGATCGCCGTGTTGGCGATGGTCGAGCCCGACAGCGAGGAGAAGATCGTCCCGCCAACAATCGAGACCACCGACAGCCTTCCCGGCACGCGCGCGATCATCCGGTCGATCGCCCCGATCGCCTTGAAGGCCACCCCGGTCTGGAGAAGGATCTCGCCCATCAACAGGAACAGGGGGATCGGGGCGAGCGTGAACTTGATCGCGTTGTGGAACTCGGCCGGCATGAACACCAGGCCGATATCGCCGTTGATGAACAGGAAGGTGCCGAGCACATTGGCCGCGAAGAACGCAAACGCGACCGGCAGGCCGAGGAACATCGCGGTGCACACCGTCCCGAGCAGCAGGATGAAGGCCCAGTACCACTCCATCGCTCAGAACCCGGACCCGGCGGCCACGTCCTTTTCCGCGGCGACATCCTCGGCCGCCCGGCGGAACCGCAGCGCGAACTCGACGGCGAGCAGGAGGAACGAGAGCGCGAAGACCGCCATCATGTACCAGTTCTCGATCCTGAGATCCTTGTCGGGCAGCGTGCCGTCCTCGAACTCGAGCAGCGCCGAGCGCACCCCGTAAACGAACAACAGCAGGCAGAGCGCGCCACCGGCGACGTCGAGAACCTTCTCGAGCCGGGCCGCGACCGGCTTCGGGAGGGCGGAGGTGACCACGTCGACGCGGACATGGGCCCCCTGCCGCAGGACCCACGGCGCGCCGATGAACACGCCTACATAGAGCGCGTATTCGACCGCCTCGAACAGCCACGGAAACGTGCCCCACTCTACCTTGACCAGGAAGAGGTTGAGCGGAATGAGCACCGCGATCAGCCCGACGGAAATCGCGACAAGCACCGCCAGCCACTCGACGAACCGCGCGAAGGCAGCTTCGATTGCGCCGATCCGGCTTCCCATGGCGCGCCTTGCGGCCGCTCGATTACGGGTCGGGAGACCGGGCGAAAACCCGGACTGAACGCCGGTTTCCGCCCGCGTTTCCCGTTTGGGCCGCTACTTGGTGAACAGCGCCCTGAGCTTCGGGCCGTGCTTCGGGCTACGCTCGATCACCTGCGCCCACGCCGCGTCATTGGCGGTCTTGACCCACTTCTCGCCCTCGGCGCCGGTGAAGGTAATGGTCTTCAGCCCCTCGCTCGCCATCCAGTCGAGCTGCTTCTTGAGCCGTGCCTTGAACTTGGGCCCGGTGGTCTCCGCGTCCACCTCGAAGGCGAGCCCGATCTTCTCGATGATGTCGCGCGCCGCCTGCGGCGTCTTCTTCCACGCCTTGAGGTTGGCGAGCGTGTGCAGCGTGGCGAGGTAGAAGCCGGGATCGACCCGGTACTTGGTCACCTTGATCCACCCCGGCACCCAGCCCACCGCCGGCCAGCCGAAGCCCTGGACGGTGTTGTTTTCCATATAGGTGTAAACTTGGGCGATGTTCGACAGCTGGGTGGTCGCCCCGAGCGCCTTGAAGAACGGCGTGTAGACCGGCGAGACACGCAGATGGAGGCCGGTCAGGTCGGGCTTGGTAATCGGCTTCGACAGCCACAGGTGGAACGGCCCGTTATCGTCGTGCCGGGCGATGAACTGGATGTTCTTCGCCGTGAGCAACTGCTGGGCGTAATCGAGCGCGCCGTTCTTGCGGAGCTCCGCGTAGGTCATGTTGCTGAGGCGGAACACCGGCGCCTCGGGAAGCACGTTGCCGAAATAGGCCTCGGTGCAGCCCACCATGTCGTATGCGCCCTTGGCCATTTTCTGGGTCAGGGTGAACGGGCTGCCGATCGCCGGTGCGCCGCCCTTGAGGTCGATTTTGACCGTGTCGCCGCCCTGGGCGTTGATCTCCTTGACCAGCGCCTCGAAGGAGCGGCTGGGCGGGCTGCCGATCGGGAAGCAGCTCGCAGCCGTCAGCGTCGTCGCCGCTGACGCAGGCACCGCGGATCCGGTGACCGCCGCCGCCGCGACGAGAGCCGCGGCGCATGAGAATCCGATACGCTTTGTCATGTGAAGCCTCCCCTGTTTCCCTGCCAGCCGCGCATGTCGGGCACGCCGACGATCCGCTAAGGACTCTAAGGGAGCGCCACGGGTGCTGTCGAGCGGCGGCTTAGAGAGAAATGTGCGCTGTGGTGATTTTTGGCTGTCGCCGGTTCGATTTTGGCGGTTGAATATCGTCCGGCCCGCTTCCCCACCGGGCAGGATACGGGCTTCCGGGGCCTGACAAATACGATTACCGGAAGATTGTCTGGCGTGCGGGCGTGGCTTCCCCTCTGCCGTCGGGCGGCGGGATCGGGCAGGATTGTCGGGAGGCAGACGAGCGGTCAGCCGGTGTCGAGATACGGCACGGCGCCGACCAGGGAGCGCATGCGCTCGGGGCGGCCGGCGCGGGCCTGGGCGAGAGCCATCGCCATCATCACCGCCAGGGCGAGGCCGAGGCGGGTCTTCATCTTGGCGCGGCCTCGGATGTAGTGGGTCTCGAAGTTGAAGCTGTTGTCGAGGCGGCTGTTGATCCGCTCCATGGCCGAGCGGCGGTTGTAGCCGCGCCGCCATGACGGACTGCCCCAGGGCGTGGGGGTGAAGATGCGCCGGTCGTGGCTGTCGAGGTCGATGCGCAGGATGCGGCCATAGTCTCCGGGCTTGACCCCGCCGGCCCGGTGGCAGGCCCGGCTGCCGGCGCAGGCGAAGCCGAAGGCGGCTGCCGGGCAGCGGTATTTGAGCGTGCCGCAGCGGCCCCGATCAGCCTCGAACCCCTGAAACGCCATAGCGCGGACCTCGCCGGTCCCGGGACAGACGCAGGACACCCGGCCGCGCTCGTCGTGAACGATGACATCGGCGCGGTCGGGGAACAGCGGCCGCGTGATCGGCTGCGCCGGATCGTATCTCGGCTCCTGCTTCTCCACCCGCCACATCAGCCGTGTATCGATCAGCGGGCGGGCGGTCCACCGGTCCCACAGCCGCGCCTTCAGGCGGGCATCGTCGAGACCGCGGTCGGCGCTGAAGTCGGCGCAGCGCCCGGCGATCTCCGGCGCCCTTGCGAACAGCTCCTCCAGCATCCCGGACAGCACCTTGGGTTCCGAGGCCGAAGCGCGCGTCACCTCGAAGGCCACCGGAACCTCGTAATCGGTGTCGGCGATCAGGTGCAGCCCGTAGCCGAACCACGACTTCACCTTCTTCCACACCGCGCCGGTCCTGGCGTCCACCCCGCCCGTCTCGTGCTTGCCCCAGTCGGCGTCGGGGTCCGAGGTCTTGTCCTCGTCCTTGCCGACCCGGCCCGTCGAGTGGCTCGCGATCGCCTTGCCGTCGTAGCCGAGATGACGCCCGAAGTCCGGCAACGCGGCGAACAGCGCGGCGCGCAGGCTCTCGATCATGGCGGACACCAGCCCCTGCTCGTCCTCAAGCTGCACAACACGCCCCAGAAACCGCGAGAAGTTCCAGTGGCTCGGCGCCGTCGAACGAACCCGCGCCGGGCGCGTTACCGCATGCCCGTCGTGAAGCACCGTCACCGGCCCGCTCTGATACGGCAGAGGGTCGAACCCGCAGATCTCCAGCAACGCCGGGTTGCGCCCCAGCTCCCGCAACAGCGACTGCATCGAGGCGTGTTGCAACACCACCCCCGCGATCAGCGCCCGCCACATCGCCCGCACCGGGTAGTCGTTACGGCCCCGACCGCGACACACTTCAAGCGCCGTCACGATCTCCTCGTCGGGAAGCACCGCCAGAACCAGGCGCAGCCGTTCAAGGTCCGGCAGGACTTCGACATCGCGCCACGAAAAGGGTAGCTTCGCCGCCGTCGCCATCGCTGTTCTCCCGACCAGGGGTGGTGGTGGAACAAGGGCCCCAGGGCCCGATGGCGACACCTTCTATCTCATGCGCACGATCAGGGCGCGCGAGGCCGCCGCAGGAAAACCTCGCTGCCAAGACGCCGCGACCAGCGGCGTGGGGTGAAAATCGCCAAAACGACCGCCGCAGCGAAACTGAAACCCCGGATATCAACGACCACCACGGGGTATCAAAAATCTCGCACCTCCGTGAACGCCTTGTAAATCAACCCGTCCCCGACAGCGCAAACGCCTCTTAGAGGCCGAGATAGGCTTGTCTGACCTGCGGGTTCTCCAGCAGCTCGGCCGCCGTACCCTGCATGACGACACGGCCGTTCTCCAGGACGTAGGCGGAGTCCGCGATCTCGAGCGTGGACCGGATGTCCTGTTCGACGATGAACACCGTCACCCCGCCGCCGCGGATCCCGACGATCGTCTCGAACAGCGACTGCGCGACGGCCGGCGCGAGCCCGAGGCTGGGCTCGTCGAGCAGCAGGAGGCGCGGGCACGCCATCAATCCGCGGGCGATCGCCAGCATCTGCTGTTCGCCGCCCGAAAGCGTGCCGCCTGCCTGGCGCCGCCGCTGTTTCAGGATCGGGAAGAGCGCGTACATCTCCTCGATGCGGGCGGCGAGACGCGGCCTTGCGCGGGGCGTTATGGCGCCGATGCGCAGGTTCTCCTCGACAGAGAAGGCGGGAAAGATCAGGCGCCCTTCCGGCACCAGGCAGAGCCCGCTCTCGACACGATCATGCGGCGCCGCGCGGGCGAGATCCGCGCCGTCGAAGACGATCGCGCCGGCCGTCTCGGGCAACAGCCCGGCGACGCTACGCATCAGGGTGGTCTTGCCGGCGCCGTTGCTGCCGACGAGCGCGGTGATCGAGTCCCGCGCGACATCGAGCGAGACCGCGTCCAATACGCCCACCTCGCCGTAACCGGCCGACAGATCGGCGATTTCCAGCATCGCCGTCATTCCCGGGCGCGCCCGAGATAGGCCTCGACCACCCTTGGATCAGCGGCAATCTCGCCGGGCGGGCCTTCGGCGATCTTGACCCCGTGGTGGAGCACCACCAGGCGCTCGCAGAGCCGCATCAGCGCCCGCATGACATGCTCGATGACGACGATCGTCAGGCCATGGCGCTGCCTGAGCGCCTGGATCATGTCGAGAGCCTCCGACACCTCGACCGGCGTGAGGCCGGCCATCACCTCGTCGAGCAGCAGGAGCCTGGGCCGGGTCGCGAGCGCGCGGGCGATTTCCAGCCGCTTGCGGCCGGCGAGGGTCAGCGTGCCGGCGGGGTCGGCGGCGCGCGCAGCGAGCCCCACCTCTTCGAGCACCTCCATCGCCCGCTCTTCCGCGCGCCGGATCGAGCGTTCGCGGGCGGTTCCGAACAGGCTTCCGACGGCAACGTTCTCCAGCACGCTGAGCCCGGCGAAGGGGCGAACGATCTGAAAGGCGCGTGCCACCCCGAGACGATTCACCCGGTCGGGGCGCAGGCCATCGATGCGCCGGCCCCGGAAGCGGATTTCGCCCGCGCTGGGGCGCAGATTTCCGGCGATCAGCGCGAACAGCGTCGTCTTGCCCGCGCCGTTGGCACCCATCAAGCCGAGGATCTCGCCCTCGTCGACGGTCATGTCCATCGCATCGACCGCGACGACCCCGCCGAAACGGCGCCCGACGCCCTCGAGTTCCAGCAGGGTCATCGGCGCGACCGCCGCCATGCCGCAACCCTGCCGTGGATCCCGTCCGGCACGCCGAGGACGAAGGCCACGAGCAGGCCGCCGAGCAGGATCATGTAGACCTCCGGCCAGTTGGCCCACAGCAGTTCCTGCAGCAGGACCAGGAAAAACGCGCCGTAGATCGGACCTGGCACGTCGTCGCCTCCGCCGATGATGGCGATGGACACGATGGTGAAGGAGGTGATGGGATTGAACAGGTCGAGCGGCTCGAAATAGGTCGTGCGCAGGACCATGGCCGCGCCGACCATCCCCGGGACGATCGCCGACAGCGCGAAGGCGAGCACCTTGAACCGCGCGACATCGATGCCGAGAGTCTCGGCCGCCTCCTCGTTCTCCCGGATCGCGCGGAGCCCCCTGCCGAATCGCGACCGCCGCACGAACCAGGTGACCGCCACGGAGAGGGCGGCGAGAACCAGCACGACATAGAAGATCTGCGCGAGCCCCGGACCGCCGAACAGCAACCGTCCGAACTGGCCGAGCCCGGCCTCGATATTGATGACGACGAACTTGACGAGCTCGGCCAGCCCGAAGGTAAGGATCACGAAATAGGGGCCGCGTACCCTGAGGCACGGATAGCCGACCGCCAGCGCGAGCGCCCCGGTCGCGGCACCTGCGACGATCACCGAAAGCCAGAACGGAAGGCTTCCGAAGCAGAGAACCATCACGTAGGCGCCGGCGCCGAAGAACACCGCGTGGCCGAGCGAGACGTAGCCGGTCATCGCCGAAAGCACGACCCAGCTCTGGGTCAGCGCGATCCACATCAGCAGGTTGAGCGCAACGCCGATCGCGTAGTCCCCGCCCAACCGGGGAACGAGGGCGAATGCCGCGACCGCAACCGCCAGCAGGCCCACGAACCGGAAATGTCCGCCGATCACCGGACCAGGCTCCGGCCGCCGAAGAGTCCCTGCGGACGCCAGACGAGAACCGCGATGAAGACACCGTAGATCAGGATCGAACGCATGCTGGCAGTGGTCAGCGCGACGCCGTAGACCTCGATCACGGCGAGTACCAGCGCGCCTGCCAGCCCGCCCGCGAGGTTTCCGAGTCCGCCCAGGATAATCACGACGAAGGCGGCGATGGTGAAGGGAAAGCCCATGAACGGTGAGACCTGCTCCAGCATCGAGATCAGGCAGCCGGCGACTCCCGCGATCGCGAAACCAAGCGAAAACGCGATCAGCCGCATCCGCTCAACGTCGACGCCGACCAACAGCGCCGCGTCGGGCTGCTGAATCAGCGCGCGGATCTGGAGCCCGGTCGCCGACAGGCTGAGGTGGCGTCGCAAAATCGGACAGGTCGTCAAGGTGTATTCCGCCGTGTGACGGAGGAATGCGGATGAGCAAGCGACGCAGGTTTTCGGGGGAGCTGAAGGCGAAGATAGCCTTGGAGGCGCTACGGGGTGATCGGACGCTTCAGGAGATTGCCTCGAAGCACCAGGTGCATCCGAACCAGGTGGGTGTGTGGAAGCGCCAGGCGATGGAGGGTCTGGGGGAGGTCTTTTCCGGTGGAGGTGAGCGCCGGGCGCGGGATCACGAGAGCGAGGTCCGGGCTCTTCACGCCAAGATCGGGGAGTTGATCGTAGAGCGTGATTTTTTGTCACGCGGGTCCGGTCGCTGAGCCGGTCCGGGAGACGGGCGATGGTTGTGCGGGGCCACCCGTCGTTGAGCCTGACCCGGCAATGCCGTCTGCTGTCGATCGGGCGCTCGTCGCTCTATGACCGGCCGAAGGGGGAGAGCGCGGAGACGCTGGCTCTGATGCGCCGGATCGACGCGCTGTTCCTCAAGTATCCGTTCTACGGCGCCCGCCAGATGGTTCGGCATCTGCGCCGCGAGGGGGTGCGGATCGGGCGGCGGCGGGCCGCTCGCCTGATGCGCCTGCTTGGTCTTCAGGCGGTCTATCGGGCGCCGCGGACCAGTGCGCCGCACCTCGGGCACCGGGTTTATCCATATCTGCTGCGGGGTCTGGCGATCGAGCGGCCGAACCATGTGTGGTGCGCCGACATCACCTACATCCCGGTGCGGCGCGGCTTCCTCTACCTGGTGGCGATCATGGACTGGGCGAGCCGCTGCGTCCTGGCCTGGCGGCTGTCGAACACGCTGGACGCGGGGTTCTGTGTCGAGGCTCTCGACGAAGCCCTGGCGCGCCATGGCACCCCGCAGATCTTCAACACCGACCAGGGCAGCCAGTTCACCGGCTTCGCCTTCACCGCGCGCCTGCGGGAGGCCGGTATCCGCATCTCGATGGACGGCCGCGGCCGGTGCATGGACAACATCTTCATCGAGCGGCTGTGGCGCTCGCTCAAATACGAGGCGGTCTACCTGCACGAGATCGCCGACGGCTTCGCAGCCCGGCGCGTCATCGGCCAGTGGATCGGCTTCTACAACACCGAGAGACCGCACTCGGCACTCGGCGGGCGGACGCCGGCCGAGGCCTACCGGGGCGACACGCCTGTGGATATGATGGACAAGCCGCTTCGCGCCTTGACCACATACCCACAGGCGCAACAGCAGCAGCAGAAAGATCGATCCAAGAGGATTCTGGCGGCACAAACTTCAACCGGAATACACCTTGAAAACGCCGTCAGCCTGTCCGACAAACCGACGCCACCTCAGGCGGAAGAACAGAATCGCGGCAAAGGAGAGCGCCAGACCGATGGCGAGCACGACGAGCCTGTCCGCCGTCACCTGGAAGGTGCCGATGCGGACGATGTCGTCGAGATACGGATACGCCCGCGCGGTGGCGGTGAAGGACAGCGCGACCGCGTTCTGCAGGATGATCGAGACGCCGAACAGAAGCAGGAGGGAGTTGGCCTCGATCTGCTCGATCAGCCGCGAGGATCTGAGCACCCGGCGGCAAAGCGTCCGATAAACGGCCGCCCCGAACGCGCCGGCGAGCGCCAAGGCGAGGAACATCGACCAGACCGGCCCGACGCCGGTGAGGGTGAAAGTCCAATAGGCCAGATACCCGCCCAGCATCAGGATCTCGCCATGGGCCACGTTCAAGAGCCGCATGGTGCCGTAGATCAGGTTGAGCCCGAGCGCGACGAGTCCGTAGATCGCGGCCAGAACCAGGGCCGCGATCAGCAGCTGGCCGGAGAACAGGTCAACCATCGCCGGGTCCGGAAACGGGCGCGGAACCGCGCCCCGGCCGCCGGGCGGAGCGCGGATTCGATTTCAGGGACGCTACTTCCAGGCGGGCTTCGCGATCGCCTCGGCCGTTCTCTCCTTGGGCGGCCAGACGATGTGCTGGGTGCCGCCCTGGATCTGCGAGATCATCGTCGGAAGGGCGACATTCATGACCCCCTCGAACCGCGCCGGCCCGTTGATGGTCGCGAACGTCGTGCCCGCGATGGTCTCGCGCAGCTTGTCCTTGTCGAGCCCCGCCTTGGCGACGGCCTGCTGCAGGATCTCGACCGAGACATAAGCGAGCGGCGCGTCGACGAAGTCGGGATCGGTCTTCCACCGCGCCTTGAAGGCGGCGGCGAAGGTCTTCGCCGAGGGCCAGTCCTTCCGCGCCGGCGTCCAGTGACCCATCGTCAGGATACCGTTGCGCGCGGCTCCGAAGATCTTGCGGAAGAAATCGTATTGCGGGCCGAGGAGCACCACCTGCACCTTCTGATCGAGCCCGACCTCGCGCGCGCCGTTCATGTAGAGCACCGCGTCGGGCTTGGCATTCTTGACCTTGGTGAGTACCGCCGTCAGGTCCTTGACGTTGGGCGGATAGTCCTCGTTCACCACCAGCTTTATGCCGGCCTTCTTCAGCGCGGGCACGACGAAGGACTTGTTCTCCTGGGTGTAAGGAAGCTGGTTGGTGACCAGCGCCGCGGAGCCGACGCCCCGGTCCTTCAGCAGGGCCGCCAGAACGTCGCTCTGCCGGTCGGGAAAGAGCGATGTGGGGAACCAGATATTGCCCGCCTTGAGCTTGCGAAGCTGGACCGAGGCCGCGGTATTGCCGACCATCGGAAACTTGTAGCGCTCAAGCACGCCGGCGATGGCGAGATGGAGGGAGGTGCCCCACGGCGCGAGCAGCAGATCGACCTTGTCGTCGGTGATCAGCTTCTCGTAGATCTGGACTGCCTTGCCGGGATTCGACTGGTCATCGTAGGAAACGAACTCGACCTTGCGCTTCGTGCCGGCCACGTCGAGCCCGCCCGCAGCGTTCACCTGCTCGCGCCACAGATTGTAGGCCTGGTATTGGGACGTGGCGGCCTGTGCGAATAGTCCGGTCTTCGACTCCGAGAAGCCGATCTTGACCGGGTCGGCTGCGCTCGCCGCGCCGGGTCCCAAAAGCGCAACCGCGCCGGCAAGCGCCGCGGCGAAAGCGGTTCCGATCGTTTTCTTCATCCTGCACCTTCCCTGTTTGGATGCCTTCAGCGAGCGACGCGTTCCACGACCATTTCGGGGTCAGTGAACCGTCCCCGGTCGAGGATCAGGTCGTTGTCGAGCATGATCGAGCAGTCGCGCATCGGCACGTCGTAATGGCCGGTGGTGGTCCGGCTGCCGCCACCCTGCGAGTTGGGACCGGTCGAGAACAGGAAATTCCCCGCGAACGCGCGGAGCGACGAGTTGGAGCGGTCGGGGTCGTCGCCGTAGAGCGCCACGTTGTCCCAGCGCGATTGCGGGTTGAGCCCCCAGCCCAGATGGGAGATCGCGTGCCCGTCCATGTCGTCCGCGTCCGCCCGGTTGTCCTCCAGCCACTGGTCCATCAGCTTGGCGTCCAGCCCGCCCTCGATCCTGCGGATGAAGCCGTCGCGGATCTCGAGCCGGATCTCGTCGGTGACATAGCGGTTGTAGGGGAGGACGACGAAATCGCCGGGGCGGATCACCACGATCCCGTTCGCCGATCCCTCGTTCGGGAAGGTATGGACATGGCCGGCGCCCCAGTGATCGAAGCGGCCGGGCTCCTCGGCGAACCCGTACTGGATCATCGTCGGGTACTCGCCGAGCGAGACGGTGAGGTCCATGCCGTCGTCGTTGAACATCCGCATGGTCTCGGCCTGCTCCAGGCGGCGGCCGGAATGGATCACCGCCTCCTTCAGCCCGGGCGGCGCCATCGTTCGTTCCAGATCGTCCGGATGGTCGACGACCATCAGGACGCGAGTTCCCTCATCGCGAACTTGCTTGAGCCACTTGGTGAACAATGGAATGTGCAGGCAGACCAGAATGTCAGCGGCCTTGAGCGCCTCCAGCGTGCCCTTGCACGCGCCGACCGTCGCCACCCCGACCGAGGTCCAGCTCGGCACCGCGTTGACGCACATCTCGTAGGCGTCCGCGCCGAGCGCCTCCGCAGCGGCGAAGGCGGCCTGGACGTATTCGCGCCGGGTCGCCAGATCGCTCAGGAGCGCGACCGTCTCGCCGTCGCGCACGTTGCAGAGCTCGAACTCGGCGCGGAACAGGTTGGCCAGCCTGGCAGGGTTGAGAGATTGCGGGCGCATCTGGGCATCCTCCCGAACGGGGTTCGCCAAACCTTCACACGCGCCCCGGCGTCTGTCAATTTTCGCCCATGGTCGGCGTTTCCCTGATCACCGGCGCGGGCAGCGGCATCGGGCGCCAGACCGCGATTTCGCTCGGCCAAGCGGGCGATGCGGTCGCGGTGGCGGATATTGACGAAGCCGCGGCGCGGAAAACAGTCGATGCCATCGTGGGCACCGGGGGAATCGCCGTGGCCTATGAATTGGACGTCGCGGACGCGGCGCACGTCGCCGACGTGGCGGGCACCGTCGCGCGGGATCTCGGGCCTGTGGAGCGGACGGTCAATCTCGCCGGGATCCTCGGTTTCTCGGATATCGAGGACATAACCGACGAGGACTGGTCGCGGATGATGGCGGTCCATGCCGGCGGCACGTTCCATGTCTGCCGGGCGGTCCTGCCGGGAATGGTCCACCGCCGCCGGGGCGCGATCGTAAACGCCGCTTCGGTGTTCGCGCTGCGCGGCCAGCCGGGCGCCGCCCACTACGCCGCCGCCAAGGCGGCGGTGATCGCCTTCTCCAAATCGATCGCGCGCGAAAAGGCGCCCTTCGGGGTGCGCGTCAACGTCGTCTCGCCTGGTCCGGTGGACACGCCGTTCTTCGGCCGAGGCATGACCGGCGACACGCTGGACGCGGCGCGCCGGGAGCGCGCGAAGACCATTCCGCTTGGCGCCATTGCCCGGCCGGCGCAGGTCTCGTCGGTCATCGTCTTCCTGCTCGGCGAGGGCGCGGCCCACATGACCGGGCAGGTCGTTCCCGTGGACGGCGGCGAGACCATGCGCTGATCGAGCGCGGAATCGAAAAGGGGCCGGACGAGCCGGCCCCTTCCCTTTCTCGCGCGAAAGAAGCGTCAGCTCTTGGGCCGGTGCCTCTCCGCGACGACCTTCAACTTCCCGTACAGATCGCGCACCAGGGGGTTCTTGTGCTTGCCCAGAATCTCTTCGCCCAGCGGACGCAGCTTGGCGAGGTAGCGCTTCTGGTCGGCGTCGGAGAACCTGATGAGCTCGACTCCCGCTTTCCGCCAGATCTCGTGCGACGACGCGACCTTGTTGCGGACCGCCTCGGCAACCTCTTCCTCCAGCTCGCCGGGGATCTCGAGGGCCATCTTGCGTATATCGGCCGGGAGCTTGTTCAGCCAGGCCTTGCTGTACCAGGTCGCGGTCGGGATGTAGCCGCCGCCGGACACGGTGGTGAACTTGGCCACGGTCTGGAACTTCAGCCCGGTCATGGCGACGATGCTGGAGCGGCAGGCATCGACCACGCCGCGCTGCATGGCGGGCACGACCTCGGTGAAGTTCATCGGCACGCCGGTGCCGCCCCACGCGCCGGGTATCGCGCGCTCCACCGGGCTCGCCAGCACGCGGATCTTGAGGCCGGCGATGTCCTCGGGCTTGCGGATCGGCTTGGTGCTGGCGTAGGAGGTGCCCTCATAGACGATCAGCCCGGCGCCGACCACGCCCTTGTCCTCCGCGGCGGACAGGAAGGGCTTCTTGAACTCGGGGTCGCGGATCGCGTCGTTGCCGTGCTTCTGGTTGAGGAAGATGCCCGGCGCGTCGGGCACCATGAACGCCTGGTTGACGCCGACATAGAAGGCGGGCGGGGTCAGGAAGACCTCCTGCGTGCCGAGCAGGGTGGCCTCGACCTGGCGCGCGATGGTGCCGAGCTGGCTCAGCGGGAACACCTTGTAGGTGACCCGGCCGCCGCTGCGCTCGGCCAGCCGCTTGCCGATCTTCTCGCCCCACTCCTGCTGCGGGTCGTTGATCGTCGCCATGCCGATCTTCATGTGGAATTTCTGGGCCAGCGCCGGTGACGGCTGCAGCGCGAGCGCCGCGACGGCCCCGCCGGCGACGAGCGCGACGGCAACCGCACCCTTCCCGGCCAAGTCAAAACGCTTAGACATGTAGTCGTCTCCCATCGTTGCTTCGATGCCTCGGGGGCGGCATTTTGCCCATTTGGCGGCTCCGCTACCAGAACAAATCTCAACCGCCGCCATAGCGCGCACGAGGGAGTACCCGGTGCCGGTCAGGACAGGAGGCGAATTCATCGTGGGGCTGAAGGCCCGGCCGCGCGATGTCTGGATCGGCGGCGAGAAGGTTAGCGACGTCTCCGCACACCCAGCCTTCCGGCGTCCCGTCGCCCGGCTCGCGGCGCTGTTCGACCTGCAGCACGACGAGGCGGCGCGCGACACCCTGACCTACCCCTCCCCTTCGACGGGCGATCCCGTAGCGACCGCCTTCATGCCGGCTTACGACTCCAAGGACCTCGAAAAGAAGCACGCCGCGTACCGCGCCTTCGCGGAGTCGACGCTCGGCATGATGGGACGCTCACCCGACTTCATGAACTGCACGTTGCTCGCCTTCGCCGAGGGGGCGGAGGTGTTCGCGCGCGGCGGCGAGCGCTTCGGCGAAAACATGGTCCGCTATTACGAGTTCGTCCGCGAGAACGACCTGTTCCTGACCCACGCGCTGATGTCGCCGCAGAACGACCGCTCGAAGCCGTCCTCGGCCCAGGCCGAGAAGGACCTTCATCTCGGGCTGGTCTCGGAATCCGACGAAGGCATCGTCGTCAGCGGCGCCCGGATGATCGCGACCATGGGCCCGGTGGCCGACGAGGTGCTGATCTACAACATACCGGGCCTGCCGCCGGAGGACAGGCGGCATGCGCTGGTGTTCGCGGTCCCGATCGACGCGCCGGGGCTGCGCCAGGTCTGCCGCGAGCCCTATGACAGCGGGGAGAAGCGAGCCGCCGATCACCCGCTGGGCGCCAATTTCGAGGAACCCGACTCCCTGATGATCTTCGACGAGGTGCTGGTCCCGTGGGACCGGGTGTTCGTCTACGACGACGCGGCGATCGCCAACGCGATCTTTCCCGACACCAGCCTCAGGTCCTACACCGCGCACCAGACTTCGGTGCGGGGACTGGTGAAGCTCGAGTTCGCGGTGGGCGTCGCCATGGCGGTCGGCCGCGCGGTGGGAACCGACCGTTTCCTCCACGTCCAGCAGATGCTCGGCGAGTGCGTCGAGGCGATCGAGATCGTCCGCGCCTGCATCACCCGCTCGGAGGTCCATCACGAGCCGACCCTCGCCGGATCGATACGCGCCGAGATCGCGCCGCTTTTCATGGCGCGCACCTATCTCGCGCGGACCTATCCCAGGGTCATCGAGATCCTTCAGACGATCGGCGCGGGCGGGCTGCTGGCGATGCCGGCCACGGCCGATCTGGAAAGCCCCATCGGCCCGGAGATCGAGCGCTACTACCAAGGCGCCGAAGGGATGCCGGGCGCGGAGCGCGTCGCCCTCTACAAGCTCGCCTGGGACCTCTGCGGCGAAGCCTTCGGGATGCGCCAGCTTCAATACGAGCGCTATTACGCCGCCGATCCGGTGCGGAACATGGCGGCCAACTACCTGAATTACGACCGCTCGACCTGCGACGCGCTGGTGGAGAAGGCGTTGGCGCTGGGCAGGCAGGACTGATGCCCGACCGGGGAGGCACGGCATGGACATGAACGGCAGGAACGTGGTGGTCACGGGCGGTGCGGGCGCGCTCGGCGCCGCCGTGGTCGGGCGTCTGATCGAGGCCGGCGCGATTTGCCACGTGCCCGCCTTCGACGACGGCGAGGCGGAGCGTTTCCCGCATGCGGCGCACGAAGGGGTTCGGCTGACTGTCGCGGGGGACCTCGGGGAGTGCGAACCTGTCGAGCGGTTCTACTCCGGCATCGACGACCTGTGGGCCTCGATTCACCTCGCCGGCGGGTTCGACATGGGCGGCATCGCCGACGCCCCGCCGGACATCTTTCAACGTCAGATGTCGATGAACGCCGCGACCTGCTACCTGTGCTGCCGCGCGGCGATTTCGGCGATGCGCCGGACCGGGGGCGGCGGGCGCATCGTCAACGTCTCGGCGCGGCCGGGCATCGAGCCGCGTGCGGGCGCGGGCACGGTCGCATACGCCGCCGCGAAGGCGGCCGTCGCGGCGCTCACCCAGGCGCTGGCCGAGGAAGTCGCGGGGGAGGGCATCTGGGTCAACGCGGTCGCGCCCTCGATCCTCGACACGCCGGCGAACCGGGCGGCGATGCCCGATGCCGATCACGACGCCTGGCCGAAGACCGCCGAGGTCGCCGAGACCGTCGTCTTCCTCGCCTCGCCCGACAACGCGGTCACCCGCGGCGCCGTGATCCCGGTGTATGCCGGGGCGTAGCGCAAGGAGCGACAAGGCATAGAAAACTTTATCCCTAGTGAGCCTCTTGCAGAATGGTCTCCTGGACGGGATTTCCGCTGATATGACTTGATTTTGGGGTAGCTGGTTCCGGTTCCGGGGTCGCCGTGCGGTATCCTGGGTTTGCGACAGCCACAAGCGACCGCGGAGGCGACCCCGATGAACCTTGGATCGAAGCTATCGGATTTCTGGGGTCGGTTTCAAGGAGAGTTGTTCCCGGCGCTGTCGGAGGAGGTGGGTCCTCTGCTTGGGACGCACCGTCGTTTTGTGGCGGCGCTCGATCTTGTCGGCGTCGAGGGTTTTGTGGGCGCATTGGGGAGCGGTCCGGGCCGCCCTCCAGAAGACCGCCGCGCTCTTGCGCGGGCATTTCTGGCCAAGGCCGTGTGGGACCTGCCGACGACCCGGCACCTGATCGACAGGCTCGGGGCGGACCCGTCGCTGCGGCGGTTGTGCGGCTGGTCGCGCCTCGGGGCCATTCCGAGCGAGGCGACGTTTTCGCGGGCATTTGCCGAGTTCGCCGAGGCGCGTCTTGCGGAGAGGATGCACGAGGCGCTGGTGGTCGAAGTGCTTGGCGAGGCGCTCATCGGCCATGTGTCGCGGGACTCGACGGCCATTGAGGGTCGGGAGGCGGCGGTTGCGAAGCCGAAGGCCAAGACGCCGAAGCGCCGGCCCGGTCGGCCCCGCAAAGGTAAGCGCCGCGCGGTTACCCTTGTTGACGTGTGAGGCCCGGGATTTTCGGGTCGAAGTTCCAGGGCATGAGTTCGTCGATGCGTGACAGGGGGTGCATGTCGATGATCCGGCGCAGGGTGTCGGTCAGGTAGACCTGCGGATTGACGCCGTTGAGCTTGCAGGTGCCGATCAGGCTGGCGCACCGCGCCCAGGTCCTGGCGCCGTCGTCGCTGCCGGCGAACAGCGCGTTTTTCTTTGTGAGCTTCACCGGACGGATGAGGTTCTCGACAGGGTTGGTGTCCATCTCGATACGTCCGTCATGGAGGAACCGGCACAGGCCATCCCAGCGCTTGAGGGCGTAGCGGATGTGCCTGGCGAGTTCGGACGCGCTGGACAGACGGTCGAGCCGGGCCTCGAGCCAGGGCCGCATGGCCTCGACGATCGGCGCCGACAACTCCTGCCGCGCCTTCAGCCGCAGCTCTGGCGGGTGACCGCGCACCATGGTCTCGATCCGGTAGAGCGCCGCGATCCGTGCGAGGATTTCCTCGCACAGGGGCGACTCCGTGGCGCGCTGGAAGTCGACGAAGCGTCTCCGCCAGTGGGTCCAGCAGTAGGCGAGCACCCATGGGCTGACCGTCTGCTTCGGATCGCCGAGCGCATCGTACACCCTGTAGCCGTCCACATGCAGCGGGCCGCCGCCGGTGTAGCCCCGCATCAACTCCAGAGCGACCTTCGCACTTCGATGGCGCGAGTGGTGGAACACCACGATCGGCGGGTCGACCCCGCCATAGCCGCGCTGATCGCGGGCGATCGCCCACAGATAGTCGAGGCGCGTCTTGCCGGTCCCCGGCGCCATCACCGGCACCGTGGTCTCGTCCATGAACAGACCGTCCGACGCCTTGAGGTGCTCGATCATCCGGTCGATCACCGGGGCCAGCACCTGCATCCCGCGCCCCGCCCAGTTCCCCAGCATGGTGCGGTCGAGGTCGATCCCCTCGCGCCGGTATGCCTCGCTCTGACGGTAGAACGGTTGGTGGTCGGCGAACTTGGCGACCAGCGTGTGCGCCACCAGCCCCTCGGTCGGCAGGCCGCGCGGCACCAGGTATTCCGGCGCCGGCGCCTGGACGCTCTGCTTGCCCTCGCAGGCGCGGCAGATGTATTTCGGCCGGATCGTCACCAGCACTCTCAACTTCGCCGGCACGATGTCGAGCCGCTCGGTGCGGTCCTCGCCGACCCTGGTCATCGCGCCACAGCCGCAAGGGCACTCCGTGCTCTGCGGCTCGATCACCTTCTCGAAGCGTTCAAGGTGCCTGGGCAGATGGCCGAGATTACGATTGGTCGGCTGCGGCTTGCGCCGTTCTCTGCCGGTCGCCGCGTCGGCCTTCTCCCGGGCTTCCGCCAACATCCCCTCGGCGACCGCGATGTCCTCGAACAGCGGCAGCCGGTCCTGATCGGCATGGCGCTTCTCCGAGCGCGCGCCCCACACGGCATGGTTCAGCGAGGCGATGATCCGCTCCAGGCGTTCGCGCGCCTGCTCGGACACAGCCAGCGCATCCTCGGCGGCCTTGCGCTCGGCGCGCTCCTTCGCAAGTTGGGCTTCGACGGCCGCCAGACGGCGTTGCAGATCGCTCACGGGAACGGCGCTTCCCATGCTTGTTGGCATCGGATCCATCTTTCAGAATCAATGAGATAATGCAAGGCGACCATGCTTCCGGCCCCGCTGTAAACGGGGCCGGACAGCTCGTCCTGGCGACACCGGGGAGACGGTGGGATGGACACCGTTCCCCGGTGAGGCGACAAGGTGCGCGATCAGGCCGCCTGGCGCGGCCGTGGCCGTCGCACGGCCCGGACCGCCCGCCAATCGAGACCCTCGAACAACGCCGAGAACTGCGCTGGCGACAGCCCGATCACTCCATCCGACGGGCGCGGCCACTGGAAGCCGCCGCCCTCCAGGCGCTTGTAGACCATGACCAGCCCGGTGCGGTCCCAGACCAGGATCTTCATCCTGTCGCCCCGCCTGGAGCGGAAGGCGAAGACCGCGCCGCTATAGGGGTCGTGGCCCAGCACCGTCTGCACCACCGCCGACAGCCCGTCATGTCCCTTGCGGAAGTCGACGGGGCGGGTCGCCAGCCAGACCCGCACCTTCTCCCCGGTCAGGATCATGGCGCGGCCCGAACGCAGACCAGGATGCGCGACAGGTGCCCCGCGTCGAAGTCCGGCGGCACCACCACCCGGATGTCGGCGATCTCGATCGCGATACCGTCCCCGGGCGCCGATGCCGCGCCGTTCCGCTCAGCAGCCACCGACACCGTCACCGGGACCAGGCCGAACGGATCGTCGACCGCGCCGGAAACCGGGCCAAGAAGGCCGTCCCGAGCCATGCGCCGCCAGCCGCTCAACTGCGTCCGCGAAAGGCCGTGGCGCCGGGCAACACCCGCCACCGTCGCTCCCTCCTCGAACGTCTCCGCCACAATCCGCGCCTTCTCCGCTTCCGGCCACACCCGCGCGCCGTTCGCGCACGTCGCAACCGCAACCGCAGCGTCGGTGGCCTCCTCCGTTACTCGCTCATGCAATCTGTCTGTCATCTGTCACCTCCGTCGTTGACAAGGGCCAGATGAACACGAAAATCTCAGGTCACAACGAGGGTGACGGCGCGGCGCTTACCCGCAAAGGCGAAGAGAGGCCGAAGGTGCTGACCCGTCTCGAACGCCAGGCGGACGGCATGAGCCTGGACGCGATGCTCGACGACCTCCCGAAGGCCTGCGACCGGGGCACGAAGAAGAACGCCCGCGGCATCCTGGAGACCTGGCGGGGCTACAAGCTCCATATCGACACCGCCGACTGCGGCGTGCCGCTCAGCGCCATACTCACCTCGGCCTCCGTCCACGACTCCCAGGCCGCTATTCCCCTGGCCACCATGACCGCAGGGCGGGTCGTGAACCTCTACGACCTCATGGACGCCGCCTATGACACGACAGAGATACACGCCGTCAGCAAACGCCTCGGCCATGTCCCGGTCATCGACACCAACCCCCGCCGCGACAGGGCCCTCAAGCAAGCCCTGAACCGCGAGGCCCGAGCCCAGCGTGCCGCCGGTTATCCCGATGCCCGAACCGTCCGATACCGCATCCGCACCGCCGTCGAGAGGACCAACGCCCGGCTCAAGGATGAGTTCGGCGCTCGCCATGTCCGCGTGCGCGGCCCTACAAAAGTCGCCTGCCATCTGATGTTCGCCCTGCTCGCACTGACCGCCAACCAGATCATCCGTCTCGCCGCCCCATAGCGCCGATCAACCCTGAACGCCGATCCCGCGCCGCGCTCCCGAACGGACACGGCGCAAAAGGCGCTCGACTCAAAACTCGCCGCACAACCCCGCCGGCACTATCCGGTCTTGCCGCTGACCAAAAAACGCCACTCGGCAGCCCAACCGATACCAAAATTGCGGCCGCTATCCCTCAGACCGGCAATTCTGCAAGAGGCTCTAGTTTTCTCCTATTTCCCTGCTAGAGGCGTTTGCGCTGTCGGGGACGGGTTGATTTACAAGGCGTTCACGGAGGTGCGAGATTTTTGATACCCCGTGGTGGTCGTTGATATCCGGGGTTTCAGTTTCGCTGCGGCGGTCGTTTTGGCGATTTTCACCCCACGCCGCTGGTCGCGGCGTCTTGGCAGCGAGGTTTTCCTGCGGCGGCCTCGCGCGCCCTGATCGTGCGCATGAGATAGAAGGTGTCGCCATCGGGCCCTGGGGCCCTTGTTCCACCACCACCCCTGGTCGGGAGAACAGCGATGGCGACGGCGGCGAAGCTACCCTTTTCGTGGCGCGATGTCGAAGTCCTGCCGGACCTTGAACGGCTGCGCCTGGTTCTGGCGGTGCTTCCCGACGAGGAGATCGTGACGGCGCTTGAAGTGTGTCGCGGTCGGGGCCGTAACGACTACCCGGTGCGGGCGATGTGGCGGGCGCTGATCGCGGGGGTGGTGTTGCAACACGCCTCGATGCAGTCGCTGTTGCGGGAGCTGGGGCGCAACCCGGCGTTGCTGGAGATCTGCGGGTTCGACCCTCTGCCGTATCAGAGCGGGCCGGTGACGGTGCTTCACGACGGGCATGCGGTAACGCGCCCGGCGCGGGTTCGTTCGACGGCGCCGAGCCACTGGAACTTCTCGCGGTTTCTGGGGCGTGTTGTGCAGCTTGAGGACGAGCAGGGGCTGGTGTCCGCCATGATCGAGAGCCTGCGCGCCGCGCTGTTCGCCGCGTTGCCGGACTTCGGGCGTCATCTCGGCTACGACGGCAAGGCGATCGCGAGCCACTCGACGGGCCGGGTCGGCAAGGACGAGGACAAGACCTCGGACCCCGACGCCGACTGGGGCAAGCACGAGACGGGCGGGGTGGACGCCAGGACCGGCGCGGTGTGGAAGAAGGTGAAGTCGTGGTTCGGCTACGGGCTGCACCTGATCGCCGACACCGATTACGAGGTTCCGGTGGCCTTCGAGGTGACGCGCGCTTCGGCCTCGGAACCCAAGGTGCTGTCCGGGATGCTGGAGGAGCTGTTCGCAAGGGCGCCGGAGATCGCCGGGCGCTGCGCCGACTTCAGCGCCGACCGCGGTCTCGACGATGCCCGCCTGAAGGCGCGGCTGTGGGACCGGTGGACCGCCCGCCCGCTGATCGATACACGGCTGATGTGGCGGGTGGAGAAGCAGGAGCCGAGATACGATCCGGCGCAGCCGATCACGCGGCCGCTGTTCCCCGACCGCGCCGATGTCATCGTTCACGACGAGCGCGGCCGGGTGTCCTGCGTCTGTCCCGGGACCGGCGAGGTCCGCGCTATGGCGTTTCAGGGGTTCGAGGCTGATCGGGGCCGCTGCGGCACGCTCAAATACCGCTGCCCGGCAGCCGCCTTCGGCTTCGCCTGCGCCGGCAGCCGGGCCTGCCACCGGGCCGGCGGGGTCAAGCCCGGAGACTATGGCCGCATCCTGCGCATCGACCTCGACAGCCACGACCGGCGCATCTTCACCCCCACGCCCTGGGGCAGTCCGTCATGGCGGCGCGGCTACAACCGCCGCTCGGCCATGGAGCGGATCAACAGCCGCCTCGACAACAGCTTCAACTTCGAGACCCACTACATCCGAGGCCGCGCCAAGATGAAGACCCGCCTCGGCCTCGCCCTGGCGGTGATGATGGCGATGGCTCTCGCCCAGGCCCGCGCCGGCCGCCCCGAGCGCATGCGCTCCCTGGTCGGCGCCGTGCCGTATCTCGACACCGGCTGACCGCTCGTCTGCCTCCCGACAATCCTGCCCGATCCCGCCGCCCGACGGCAGAGGGGAAGCCACGCCCGCACGCCAGACAATCTTCCGGTAATCGTATTTGTCAGGCCCCGGAAGCCCGTATCCTGCCCGGTGGGGAAGCGGGCCGGACGATATTCAACCGCCAAAATCGAACCGGCGACAGCCAAAAATCACCACAGCGCACATTTCTCTGCTATAGCTTAGTTGGAAGGAAAATTATAATTTGTAAGGAGTTCTTCGATGGTCGAGTCTGCGGTCACGTCCAAAGGGCAGACGACATTGCCCAAGGCCGTCCGGGAGGCGCTCGGTATCGCGCCTGGAGATCGGGTGCGCTACGTCATTCTTGACAATGGCGAGGTCCGGATACTTCCCGTTCGGCCGGTCTCCCACCTGTTCGGCGTGCTCAAATACGACGGACCGCCGGTGACGCTCGAGGACATGGAACGCGCCGTGATCGACGGGGCGACAGGCCGGTGATCGCCCTCGATACAAACGTATTTTGTTGGATCCTACCGATGTAACCTGTTGTATTGAAACATAACTTTATTTTCACTGCCTTATCCGTAAGCGATCCGGAAGCGGATTGGATTGAATGTCTGCGCAGTCCGGCGCGGCGCTGTCGGCAGAAACAGCGGGTAACCCTTCGTATCCTGGGGGATGAGAAGACAGTTATCCGCCCTTTGGCATGTGCACACCCGTCCGACCGCGCCCGGACTCGTTTCGACCGATTGAGGGTGCGCCGCCAATCTTTTCGGAGGGATCGGAGCCAGATGTCCTTTTTCGGCTGGGCTCGTTTGGTATGCCGGTCGTATCGCCCGCGCCCCCTGGGTGGCGCCGACGCGGGTCCAGCCCGACGCCTTGTGGACGGTGCCGGTGTAGCGCGGGGTCTCGACGAAGGTCTCGATGAGCACGGGGGTGATGGTAAGCGCCGCGCCGTCACCCTCGTTGTGACCTGAGATTTTCGTGTTCATCTGGCCCTTGTCAACGACGGAGGTGACAGATGACAGACAGATTGCATGAGCGAGTAACGGAGGAGGCCACCGACGCTGCGGTTGCGGTTGCGACGTGCGCGAACGGCGCGCGGGTGTGGCCGGAAGCGGAGAAGGCGCGGATTGTGGCGGAGACGTTCGAGGAGGGAGCGACGGTGGCGGGTGTTGCCCGGCGCCACGGCCTTTCGCGGACGCAGTTGAGCGGCTGGCGGCGCATGGCTCGGGACGGCCTTCTTGGCCCGGTTTCCGGCGCGGTCGACGATCCGTTCGGCCTGGTCCCGGTGACGGTGTCGGTGGCTGCTGAGCGGAACGGCGCGGCATCGGCGCCCGGGGACGGTATCGCGATCGAGATCGCCGACATCCGGGTGGTGGTGCCGCCGGACTTCGACGCGGGGCACCTGTCGCGCATCCTGGTCTGCGTTCGGGCCGCGCCATGATCCTGACCGGGGAGAAGGTGCGGGTCTGGCTGGCGACCCGCCCCGTCGACTTCCGCAAGGGACATGACGGGCTGTCGGCGGTGGTGCAGACGGTGCTGGGCCACGACCCCTATAGCGGCGCGGTCTTCGCCTTCCGCTCCAGGCGGGGCGACAGGATGAAGATCCTGGTCTGGGACCGCACCGGGCTGGTCATGGTCTACAAGCGCCTGGAGGGCGGCGGCTTCCAGTGGCCGCGCCCGTCGGATGGAGTGATCGGGCTGTCGCCAGCGCAGTTCTCGGCGTTGTTCGAGGGTCTCGATTGGCGGGCGGTCCGGGCCGTGCGACGGCCACGGCCGCGCCAGGCGGCCTGATCGCGCACCTTGTCGCCTCACCGGGGAACGGTGTCCATCCCACCGTCTCCCCGGTGTCGCCAGGACGAGCTGTCCGGCCCCGTTTACAGCGGGGCCGGAAGCATGGTCGCCTTGCATTATCTCATTGATTCTGAAAGATGGATCCGATGCCAACAAGCATGGGAAGCGCCGTTCCCGTGAGCGATCTGCAACGCCGTCTGGCGGCCGTCGAAGCCCAACTTGCGAAGGAGCGCGCCGAGCGCAAGGCCGCCGAGGATGCGCTGGCTGTGTCCGAGCAGGCGCGCGAACGCCTGGAGCGGATCATCGCCTCGCTGAACCATGCCGTGTGGGGCGCGCGCTCGGAGAAGCGCCATGCCGATCAGGACCGGCTGCCGCTGTTCGAGGACATCGCGGTCGCCGAGGGGATGTTGGCGGAAGCCCGGGAGAAGGCCGACGCGGCGACCGGCAGAGAACGGCGCAAGCCGCAGCCGACCAATCGTAATCTCGGCCATCTGCCCAGGCACCTTGAACGCTTCGAGAAGGTGATCGAGCCGCAGAGCACGGAGTGCCCTTGCGGCTGTGGCGCGATGACCAGGGTCGGCGAGGACCGCACCGAGCGGCTCGACATCGTGCCGGCGAAGTTGAGAGTGCTGGTGACGATCCGGCCGAAATACATCTGCCGCGCCTGCGAGGGCAAGCAGAGCGTCCAGGCGCCGGCGCCGGAATACCTGGTGCCGCGCGGCCTGCCGACCGAGGGGCTGGTGGCGCACACGCTGGTCGCCAAGTTCGCCGACCACCAACCGTTCTACCGTCAGAGCGAGGCATACCGGCGCGAGGGGATCGACCTCGACCGCACCATGCTGGGGAACTGGGCGGGGCGCGGGATGCAGGTGCTGGCCCCGGTGATCGACCGGATGATCGAGCACCTCAAGGCGTCGGACGGTCTGTTCATGGACGAGACCACGGTGCCGGTGATGGCGCCGGGGACCGGCAAGACGCGCCTCGACTATCTGTGGGCGATCGCCCGCGATCAGCGCGGCTATGGCGGGGTCGACCCGCCGATCGTGGTGTTCCACCACTCGCGCCATCGAAGTGCGAAGGTCGCTCTGGAGTTGATGCGGGGCTACACCGGCGGCGGCCCGCTGCATGTGGACGGCTACAGGGTGTACGATGCGCTCGGCGATCCGAAGCAGACGGTCAGCCCATGGGTGCTCGCCTACTGCTGGACCCACTGGCGGAGACGCTTCGTCGACTTCCAGCGCGCCACGGAGTCGCCCCTGTGCGAGGAAATCCTCGCACGGATCGCGGCGCTCTACCGGATCGAGACCATGGTGCGCGGTCACCCGCCAGAGCTGCGGCTGAAGGCGCGGCAGGAGTTGTCGGCGCCGATCGTCGAGGCCATGCGGCCCTGGCTCGAGGCCCGGCTCGACCGTCTGTCCAGCGCGTCCGAACTCGCCAGGCACATCCGCTACGCCCTCAAGCGCTGGGATGGCCTGTGCCGGTTCCTCCATGACGGACGTATCGAGATGGACACCAACCCTGTCGAGAACCTCATCCGTCCGGTGAAGCTCACAAAGAAAAACGCGCTGTTCGCCGGCAGCGACGACGGCGCCAGGACCTGGGCGCGGTGCGCCAGCCTGATCGGCACCTGCAAGCTCAACGGCGTCAATCCGCAGGTCTACCTGACCGACACCCTGCGCCGGATCATCGACATGCACCCCCTGTCACGCATCGACGAACTCATGCCCTGGAACTTCGACCCGAAAATCCCGGGCCTCACACGTCAACAAGGGTAACCGCGCGGCGCTTACAATTGCTGTCCGTACTCAACAAAATGTCGGGGCCACCACCCGCGGAGTGGAGAGTCGAACGGGCCGAACGGGAAGCAAAGCAAACGGCACGACGAGAGGCGGTTTGCCGGGTTTATCGGCATACACTTGCCGAAAATGCCGAAAGCGTGGCGGCTGGCGATGTTCACCTTCTCGAACTGCCTGCCCACATCTATCTGGACCGGCCTGTGTCACTCGATGCGCATTTCCATTTCGAGGCCAAGGCTACTCCCTCAGAGCGCCTGCGCACCTTCTTTGGCGACGAACTCGCCGAGCGGGTGATGTCAGGCTTCATTGCGGCCCTCGCTCGCGACGGTCTTCCCAGCGCATCAAGGATCGCCGAAGCCCATTGCCAGGGAAAACTCTGGCCAGCCGAAGCCGCGATGATCTGCGGCGTCGAGGAACTGCTTCGTCGCGGGCGACCGATCGATGGCATCGACCGCGCAACCCTCGCGGCCGTGTACATGGCGTGGCAGCGGGCGCCAGAGACTGGGAGAAGAGACGGGGGCGACATCGATAAACCGCTCGAAGAGGTGCTGTTCGGGAACGACGCCGACCGGGAAGACCATTACCGGACGAGCATCGAGCCTCAACTGGCTGCCGATGTTGTTCATGTCGACGAGCTGTACCGCCTGACGACCGACCCCGATCTCGCCGGCCTGGCGGGCCGGCTCGCCGTCGACTGGCTGCGCCGTTATCCTTCATTGCGCTGTTCGACGCAGAAGGAGTTGCTCGCCTGCGCTCTCGATCGCGCCGAAGAGGAAAAGGTGCGCGCCTTGGTCCTCGACCGGCAGTCTGCCGTTCATCACGATCTCGAAACGAAGTTGCTATGGCTGTCCGCGGACTATGTCGTCAACCTGGAGAACCGCCGGCCCGCGCTCGCGGCCGCCGCGGTCGAGCATCCGGAGTTCATCTGGATCCTTCGAGATCGTGTCGTGTCGAATGCCGGCCAGGGTTTCGACCGTTTCTCGCTCGGTCATCTCGCCTTCGTCGTGGAGTCCTTCGGCGACCATTGGCGAAACGTCTCGAGACCCACCGGCACTGCCTGGGGCCGCTGCAACCCGTCGGATGCAAGCGAGTTCATCCGGGATATCGTCTTTGCAATCGCAAGCCGTCCGGAAGCAGAGGCGACAGTGACATTGCAAGGTCTGATCGCCGGTCGCGCGTCCAGCTACGTTGACATGATGAAGCACGCTCTGGCGCTTCAACTGAAAGGCCGGCGCGACTTCGACTATTCCGCGCCCACCGTCGGCGAACTGAGAGCCGCGGTAACGGACGACCTGCCGGAAAGCATCGACCAGATGCGCGCCTGGTTCGCGGACCGCCTCAAAGAATTCCGGAAACGGATTCGAGGCAGCGACACCAACATGCGCGAGGCGTACTGGAACGACAACGGCAAGCCCAGGGACGAGGGATTCTGTCGTGACCGCCTGATCGAACATGTCTCCGGGCCGTTGCCGGAGTCGATCCGTTTCGGTCCAGAGTTACTCATGCCCGGCCGGAAACGGGCAGACATCGCGCTTACCCGCAATGCGATGAAGCAGCCGGTCGAAATCAAGGGGCAGTGGGAAAGAAATGGAGCTTATATCGATTACTTGACAGGAGCGGGGCTGACAGGCGTTCCGGGCAGCGCCGGGGCGCATTCGGGTCCCGGCGGGCCGTTCCTCCCCGTCATGGTCGGCGAAGGCCGACCATCCACGAGTTTTTGCGGCGCCGGAAACGAAAAACAAATCGTGGATGGTCGGCCTTCGCCGACCATGACGGGGGGGAGTCTGGGCGGTTTCCATGCCCGCCGCGACGCGACGGCGTCCCCGGCCCCGATCCGCGCCCGACAGCCGGCCGTCAAGTAATCGATATAAGCCCCAAAGAAATGTCTGGGATGCGGTCAACGACCAGCTCGACGCCAAGTATACCGTCGATTGCCAGGCGGACGGCTGCGGCGCCTATATCGTGCTGTGGTTCGGAAATGTTCCCCGCAGGAACCTGCCGCCGCATCCCGATGGCCTGTCTCGGCCCAAGACGCCGGGAGAACTGGAACGGATGCTGAAGGAACGATTGCCGGAGGCCCGGCGCTCGTCGATCGATATCTTCGTCATCGACCTCAGCCGGCCCGCCGCCACAACCTGATCCTGATGTCGGGAGCGCTCTACATCTCCATCTCGAAGCCGTGCGATCCCCGGGACTTGTTCACTTCCGCGGTGCGTTCCTGCTCCGGCGCCTTCTCCCGCTGGGGCTCTCGGCCCTTGTCTTGCGCCTCGCCCCGGGTTCCGGCGGTCCGCTCCGGCATAGCCTCCAGCCCGCTCCTCCTTTCCTTCCCGCCGCCACGCGCCTTCTCTGTAAGCGCCGCGCGGTTACCCTTGTTGACGTGTGAGGCCCGGGATTTTCGGGTCGAAGTTCCAGGGCATGAGTTCGTCGATGCGTGACAGGGGGTGCATGTCGATGATCCGGCGCAGGGTGTCGGTCAGGTAGACCTGCGGATTGACGCCGTTGAGCTTGCAGGTGCCGATCAGGCTGGCGCACCGCGCCCAGGTCCTGGCGCCGTCGTCGCTGCCGGCGAACAGCGCGTTTTTCTTTGTGAGCTTCACCGGACGGATGAGGTTCTCGACAGGGTTGGTGTCCATCTCGATACGTCCGTCATGGAGGAACCGGCACAGGCCATCCCAGCGCTTGAGGGCGTAGCGGATGTGCCTGGCGAGTTCGGACGCGCTGGACAGACGGTCGAGCCGGGCCTCGAGCCAGGGCCGCATGGCCTCGACGATCGGCGCCGACAACTCCTGCCGCGCCTTCAGCCGCAGCTCTGGCGGGTGACCGCGCACCATGGTCTCGATCCGGTAGAGCGCCGCGATCCGTGCGAGGATTTCCTCGCACAGGGGCGACTCCGTGGCGCGCTGGAAGTCGACGAAGCGTCTCCGCCAGTGGGTCCAGCAGTAGGCGAGCACCCATGGGCTGACCGTCTGCTTCGGATCGCCGAGCGCATCGTACACCCTGTAGCCGTCCACATGCAGCGGGCCGCCGCCGGTGTAGCCCCGCATCAACTCCAGAGCGACCTTCGCACTTCGATGGCGCGAGTGGTGGAACACCACGATCGGCGGGTCGACCCCGCCATAGCCGCGCTGATCGCGGGCGATCGCCCACAGATAGTCGAGGCGCGTCTTGCCGGTCCCCGGCGCCATCACCGGCACCGTGGTCTCGTCCATGAACAGACCGTCCGACGCCTTGAGGTGCTCGATCATCCGGTCGATCACCGGGGCCAGCACCTGCATCCCGCGCCCCGCCCAGTTCCCCAGCATGGTGCGGTCGAGGTCGATCCCCTCGCGCCGGTATGCCTCGCTCTGACGGTAGAACGGTTGGTGGTCGGCGAACTTGGCGACCAGCGTGTGCGCCACCAGCCCCTCGGTCGGCAGGCCGCGCGGCACCAGGTATTCCGGCGCCGGCGCCTGGACGCTCTGCTTGCCCTCGCAGGCGCGGCAGATGTATTTCGGCCGGATCGTCACCAGCACTCTCAACTTCGCCGGCACGATGTCGAGCCGCTCGGTGCGGTCCTCGCCGACCCTGGTCATCGCGCCACAGCCGCAAGGGCACTCCGTGCTCTGCGGCTCGATCACCTTCTCGAAGCGTTCAAGGTGCCTGGGCAGATGGCCGAGATTACGATTGGTCGGCTGCGGCTTGCGCCGTTCTCTGCCGGTCGCCGCGTCGGCCTTCTCCCGGGCTTCCGCCAACATCCCCTCGGCGACCGCGATGTCCTCGAACAGCGGCAGCCGGTCCTGATCGGCATGGCGCTTCTCCGAGCGCGCGCCCCACACGGCATGGTTCAGCGAGGCGATGATCCGCTCCAGGCGTTCGCGCGCCTGCTCGGACACAGCCAGCGCATCCTCGGCGGCCTTGCGCTCGGCGCGCTCCTTCGCAAGTTGGGCTTCGACGGCCGCCAGACGGCGTTGCAGATCGCTCACGGGAACGGCGCTTCCCATGCTTGTTGGCATCGGATCCATCTTTCAGAATCAATGAGATAATGCAAGGCGACCATGCTTCCGGCCCCGCTGTAAACGGGGCCGGACAGCTCGTCCTGGCGACACCGGGGAGACGGTGGGATGGACACCGTTCCCCGGTGAGGCGACAAGGTGCGCGATCAGGCCGCCTGGCGCGGCCGTGGCCGTCGCACGGCCCGGACCGCCCGCCAATCGAGACCCTCGAACAACGCCGAGAACTGCGCTGGCGACAGCCCGATCACTCCATCCGACGGGCGCGGCCACTGGAAGCCGCCGCCCTCCAGGCGCTTGTAGACCATGACCAGCCCGGTGCGGTCCCAGACCAGGATCTTCATCCTGTCGCCCCGCCTGGAGCGGAAGGCGAAGACCGCGCCGCTATAGGGGTCGTGGCCCAGCACCGTCTGCACCACCGCCGACAGCCCGTCATGTCCCTTGCGGAAGTCGACGGGGCGGGTCGCCAGCCAGACCCGCACCTTCTCCCCGGTCAGGATCATGGCGCGGCCCGAACGCAGACCAGGATGCGCGACAGGTGCCCCGCGTCGAAGTCCGGCGGCACCACCACCCGGATGTCGGCGATCTCGATCGCGATACCGTCCCCGGGCGCCGATGCCGCGCCGTTCCGCTCAGCAGCCACCGACACCGTCACCGGGACCAGGCCGAACGGATCGTCGACCGCGCCGGAAACCGGGCCAAGAAGGCCGTCCCGAGCCATGCGCCGCCAGCCGCTCAACTGCGTCCGCGAAAGGCCGTGGCGCCGGGCAACACCCGCCACCGTCGCTCCCTCCTCGAACGTCTCCGCCACAATCCGCGCCTTCTCCGCTTCCGGCCACACCCGCGCGCCGTTCGCGCACGTCGCAACCGCAACCGCAGCGTCGGTGGCCTCCTCCGTTACTCGCTCATGCAATCTGTCTGTCATCTGTCACCTCCGTCGTTGACAAGGGCCAGATGAACACGAAAATCTCAGGTCACAACGAGGGTGACGGCGCGGCGCTTACCCTTCTCTTCGGCGAGCGCTTTCTCCGCCGCGCCGATGCCTTCGAGGGCGGAGACCCGTTCGCCGGTGGCGGCCTCGAGGGTCTCGCGCAGGGCCTTCGCGTCGTCGGTGACCAGTTCGGCACTGTGGCGGGCCCGGCTGATCTCGACGTAGAAGCTCTTCTGCGTGGTCAGGCGCGGGTGCTTCGCCTCCATCACCGCGATCACACGATCGACGGTGCGCCCCTGAAAGGCGTGCACGGTGGGGCTGTTGAAGAACCCAGGTTTTGGGACTGAATATATGGGAGGCCCGGCGCAAGCGACGGTTTGGGTGTCGGAACGTGAGTTGGGTGCCTTCAGACCCGAACAGGGCGCGGCGGGAACTCCTGGGCGGTCTCGATGGCCCGAATCGCCCGCAAAATAGCAAGAACTGCGGCAGCGAGCCGCTTCAGGTTGATTGCCGCCGCCGTCAGGTAGGCTTGGATCTTCATGTTGTCGAGACCGCGCCGGACAGCGCGGCCGAGCCCGTGCCAAGTCTTCGCCTCGCCGTGGAAGCCTTCCGAGCGCCAGAGGTGACGTTGATACATTTGCCGATCCTCAGCACTCCATCGTGCGCGGCGGCGCCGTGCTCTGAGCAGGGCTGGATAGTCGCTGGGGATCAGCACGGTCTTGTTGGCGCGGGTCTTCGGCAGGCAATCGCCCCTGAGCGAACAGCGCGCGCAGTCGCTCACTTTCGAACGGAAGTACTGGCCGAGCCGCTTTTGGAATACCGGGCGAAGAACCTTTCCCCGTGGGCATTTCACGATTTCGTTTCTGGTGTCGTAGCGGAAACGGCTCAGAGGAACCCGGCTCTGGAACCCTTCCTTCTTCGCAGGAATCACGGGATCGATGTCGCGCCGCTCAAGCTCACCGTAGACGCCCGCGTAGGCATAGCCGGTATCCGCCGTCACCGTCGCAATCTCTCGGCCAGAGACCTCGCGAACCTCATCGACCAGGTCCACGATCAACCTGCCTTCGTTGGTCCCGCCCGTCGTCACCGCAACGTCGAGCACAACACCTCTCGCGTCATCGACCGCCGTGTGCTGCTTGTAACAGGGCTCGAGCCGCCGATTGCTGGCCGATGTCGCCATGCTCGCGTCCGGATCGGTCAGGCTCACCTTCTTGGTTTTGGCACCCGGCCTACGCCGCCCCTGTGCACCGACCGGGGCTTCGTCGGGGTTCTCGGTCATCACCTCATCGGCGTGGCGCTCGACCAGACTCTCCCAACTGACGTCGGCACGGATAAGGGATGCATCTATATGGACGACCTCCGCTGTGGCGATCTTCGCGTCCAGGCAGGCCCTCACCGTGCGCTGGAATATCTTCCGGAACCGCTCCTCGCCCCAGCGCTGGCGAATGCGGGTCAAGCTCGAATGGTCCGGAAGCCGCTCGTGCAGCCCGTAGCCTATAAACCAGCGGATCGCGATGTTGACCTGCGCCTCGCGCATCAGCCTGCGGTCGTGCACGATCCCGAGCAGCAGACCGGCGAGCATCAACCGAACCGCAACCTCCGGGTCTATCCCAGGTCGGCCGTTGTCGCCGCAGTAGCAGCCCGCAACTTCCTCGCGAAGCCAGTCGAGGTCGAGAACCCGATCAACCCGCGCCAAGACATGATCCTGAGGCACCAACTGCTCCAGCGACCCAGCGACGAACAATTCCATCTGTTGGCGATCCTTCAAACCCAACATCTGGTTGGTCTCCGACACTGAACACCCAACATCTAATCAGAAAACCATAGATGATGGGGTTTTTCAACAGCCCCACGGTCGCGGCCCAGGCATGGTCGAGATGGCGCAGCTGCGGGTCGTCCCGGCCGAGTTCGAGCGTCCGCCCGTCGCCGAGCCGGAAGGCGACACGGCTTCCCCGGACCTCGGCGACCTCGGCCGTGTCGCTGTTGACGAGGCCGAACCCGGCGTCGTTGCGGGTCCAGCGGATGCGGTCGCCGGCGCGCAGTTCCATGCTCTCCGTCCGGTAGACCTCGACCCCGCCGCGCTTCGCGCCGACCCGGCGCGGCCGCCAGGCGACGGTTTCTCCGTTCCGGCCTTCCAGCATCACCGCGCCCCGGGCGCCGTCGACCCCGTCGACCCGGCGCTCGTCGCCCCTGGCAACGCCGAGGCTCCTGTAGTCCCGATGGAAGACGACGACATCGCCTGGCGCATAGTTCGCCGCCACCGCCTTCTCGGCATGGGTGTAGCCGTGGCTGACCCGCCGCTCGCCCTCGTATGCCGGGCCGCCGATGACGCCGTCGCGGGCGAGCCGCTCGCGGATGTGGCCGTTGATCCCGGTGCGCAGCGCATGGCTCGGGGCCATCAGCCCGGTGTGCTCCCTCTCCCGGGGCGAGAGCTTGAGCCAGCGCGCGGCGGCCGCGCCGGCGAGGTTGTCGGGATTGACCTCGGCGATGCGGTCGCCGAGCTTGTCGAACGCCCTGCCGATCTCGCCGGCGAGGCTGGCGCGCACCGCCTCCTTCAGATCGGCATCCTTCTGGCGCAGGATCTCGTCCATCACCGCCGTCCTCATGCCCGCCTGCTGCAATTGCGCGAAGGGCTTGCCGGCGTCCACCGCATCGAGCTGCTTCGCGTCGCCCACCAGCACCACGCGGGGGATGCGGATGGCGGCGGCGATCCGCAGCAGGTCCCGGGTCTGGACGGTCGAGGCGAGGGAACCTTCATCGACCACCAGCACGGTCTTCCGGAACGCGGCGCGCATCTCCCTGGCGCCCTTGCGGGTCAGCCGCCCCTCGGCCATGCCCGCGTTGCGGGCGAGGAAGCGCTGCAGGGTCTCCGTCTCGATCCCGGCTTCGACTGCCAATGTGCGCGCCGCCGAAGCGGACGGCGCGACCCCGATCGTGCGGTAGCCGCTTCTGGCGGCAAGCTGCCGGGCGCGGTCGAGCATGGTGGTCTTGCCGGCGCCGGCATAGCCCTGCACGCCGACCACCCGGTCCTTCGAGGACAGGATGGTCTTCACCGCTTCCTTCTGGCCCGCGGTGAGACGTCCGTTGTGCATGAGCGGTCCCGCGATCCAGCTCCGCATGATCGGACGCGACGCCCCCTGGCCGCGCTCCATCAGCGCGACGGTCTCCTTCTCGTCGGCCACCGCGATGAGCGACTCTCCCCGTTGCGGCAGGCCGCAGGCGTGCAGCGCGCCGTCCTTCTCCAGCCGCGCGACGGCGGCTTCGGCCTCCCCGATGCTCACCGATCCCGGTTTCCACGAGAGCGCGGCGGCGAGCAGGCCGGTCTTCGCGAACACCGCCTCGCGCTCCGAGAGATGCGCCACCGCCCAGGCCATGGCCGCGTCCGCCGGAGACTGCGTCGGGGGATCGAACAGGTCCGCCTGGCGGCCCGTCACCGCCGCCTTCGAAACAGTATCCCTGCCAACTCCGCGATCCTTGTCTGCGGAGTCCTTGCTCCGCTCCACCGCATCGGCGGCCAGCGCCTTCGCATCGAACCCGAGCCCCTCCGCCTGGCGCTGCCACGTCTTCCGGAGTTCCGCCCGGTCGACATCGCGCTTCGCCGCCCGGGTCATCAGCGCCGCGCGCTGCGCCATGCGCTGGTTCTCCGCCGGCGTTCCCAGCCCCCGCCCGTCCATCGTAAGCGTCCGGCGTGACCGCCCCTGCGTGGTCAGTCGGCGGCTTCCCGATCTTCTGCGGGCGCGGTGTTCCACGGCAGCAGATCGTCGATGCGGTTGATCCTGTAGTCGGGGATGCGTTCGAGGACCTGAGCAAGCCAGGCCTGCGGATCGACATCGTTGAGCCTGGCGGTCTCGATCAGGGTGTAGGCGATGGCGGCGGCCCTGCCGCCGCTGGCCGAGCCCATGAAGAGATAGTTCTTGCGGCCGAGCGCGATCGGCCTCATTGCGCGTTCGGCGGGGTTGTTGTCGATCTCGAGGAAGCCGTGCTCGAGATAGGGTCGAAGGCGCTTCATCCGGGTCAGGGCATGACGGATCGCCGCTGCCAGCGGGGTCTTGGCGGAGATTCTGGGCAGCTGCGATTGCAGCCACCGCTCCAGCTCGTCGAGGCACGGCGCGGCCTTGGCCTGGCGGATGGCCGCGCGGTTCTCGGGCGGCTGCCCGCGGGCCTCCTTCTCGATAGCGTAGAGGGCGGCGATCCGTTCCAGCGCCTCGGCGGCGATCGCCGAGCCCTGGGCGGCATGGACGTCGAAGAACTTGCGTCGCACATGCGCCAGACAGGCCACCTCGCGGACCGGCCCGGCGCGCGCCAGCGCACCGAACCCGGCATAGCCGTCCGAGTGCATCCAGCCGGCGAAGCCTTCAAGATGCGCCTTCGGATGCGCCGCCTTGCGGTCGGCCGAGAAGCGGTACCAGGCCGCCGGCGGCGCCTCGCCAGCCCAGGGCCGCTCGTCCCGCACGTAGGTCCAGGCCCGGCCGGTCGCCGTTTTGCCGGTTCCCGGCGCCAGCAGCTTGACCGGGGTGTCGTCGGCGAACAGGGCTTGTCCTTCCAGCACATGGCGCCCGATCGCATCGGCCAGGGGCTCCAGCAGCGCCGTCGCCTTGCCGACCCAGCCGGCGAGCGTCGAGCGGTCGAGCTCGACGCCGTCGCGGGCGAAGATGCGGGACTGGCGGTAGAGCGGCAAGCGAGTCGCGCGGGGGAATCTCACCCCCACGCGCTCCCAGAACCGTACGTGAACCTCTCAGCTCATACGGCTCCCAGCGTCCGGCCCTGCCCGTGCACAAGGGTCCAATGGGCGAACCGCCACGGCTCCGCTTTCGCGATTCTGGCAAGCCAGAGACGAGCCTGACGCGGTCGTTGTCGGAAGCGTTTGAACTTCCGCATTGCCCATCGCTGCAAGTGGGCGTCTATCAGACGAAGGGTCGGATAGAGCGCCGACTTGTAGAATGCGCCGAAGTAGCCGATCCACCCTGCAATTTCGCGATGAAACATGCGGGCAAGGTCAAGCAGTGCCTTGTCGCTACGCCGTTGCAAACGCCACTGTCGCACGCGGCGCCGAAACGCCTTGAGCGCAGTCGGGCTGGCAGCCGGAAGGAACGAGACCCCGAACAACCCGCCGCGCCACGCCGCGAACCTTGGCTGGAAACGGTAGCCCAGGAAGTCGAACGCGACCGTCGGGTAGTCCGCCTTGCGGTTGGTATCCTTGCAGTAGACCACCTTGGTCTTCTGCGGATGGACCTCCAGGCCGCACTCGGCCAATCGGTCCGCAACCCGCCGCCAGAGGGTCTTTGCCGCCTCCTCCGTTCGACAATGGCAGATTATATCGTCCGCATACCGTTCGAACGGAACATGCGGCATCGACCTTTTCATCCATTGATCGAACGCATAGTGCAGGAACAGGTTGGACAATACTGGCGAAATTACCCCGCCCTGTGGCGTGCCCCTGTCCCGTGCGACAACGGTGCCGTCCTCCTCGATCACGGGAGCCTTCAACCAGCGCTCGACATAGAGCAGCACCCACCGGCAGTCCGTATGGTGACGAACGGCCTTCAGCAGCAACTCGTGGTCGATGTTGTCGAAGAACCCCTTGATGTCCATGTCCAGCACCCAGTCGTAGCGCCAGCATCGCCGACGCGCTGTCCGGATGGCGTCAATGGCGGATCGCTTCGGCCGATATCCGTATGAGTCCTCATGGAAAATCGGTTCCAACAAGGGCTCCAGATGTCGGCGAACAACCTCCTGAGCGATGCGGTCCGTGACCGTCGGTATGCCCAACGGGCGCTTCCCGCCGCCCTCCTTGGGGATGTTCACCCTGCGAACCGGAGGCGGCATATAGCTGCCTGAGGACATGCGATTCCAGAGCTTGTAGAGTTCCGGACCAAGCCGTTCCTCCAGACTCTCGACCGTCTGCCCATCTACTCCAGCCGCTCCCCGGTTTGCCTTCACATGCTTGAAGGCTTCCCAGACTTCCCTCTTTGCTATCGGGAACGGCTTTGCCCCTGTCATCCGGCTCCTCCTGTCACCAGTTGGCCGACGGCAGCGGCTGAACACCACAGCCCCTTCGGTCCAGCGCCATTACAGCGCCTTCATCCCTACTACGGGCTGTTCTGCCCCTGTGCCCCGCATCGGTACTCTGAGCCTTCCGGGGGCTGCCCGGTTGGCCGTCTCCCTTGGCATCGGGACGACAGGTTCTCCTGTTCCGCAAGAAAGCCTGTTCCGGGTTCACGCCGCCTTCGAGCCGGATGCCGCGTGGGCCGGACTCCAGGACTCCGCCCATGCTTGTCCCGGAGTGACCACCACCCCCGGTTCTGACATCGACCATACGCTTTCGGCAGTTCATCGGCGGTTCGCTTTCGCTCGTCTCCCCGGACCTCACCTGACGAGATCGTCGTCCCGCCGTTTCCACGACGCTCACCACCATCGCTCTTTACGACAGCAGCTCGTGGTGGTTTGAGACCGACGCCTGATCGTCGACCCCGAGGGGCCTACCCTCATCTCTCTTGCAGTTGCGCACCTCCTTTCATGGCGGTGCTTCAGGACACACGGTGATCGCAATACTTCGAGACCAGCACATGCGCCAGAAGGCCGGGGCCCGGTCGGCCGCGCTCGATCGGTCGCGGCGGCAGCGGCGCCTGGTGGAACTTCTCGCAGCCGCCGCAGGCCAGGCGCGGACGGACGATGCGCTTCACCACGAAGCGGCCGGGGATGTACTCCAGCTCCTCCGTCACATCCTCGCCGAGCCGCTTGAGACGGCCGCCGCAGTCCGCGCAGCGCTCGCCCGGCGCGAGAACCGTCTCCTCGCGCGGCAGGTGGTCCGGCAGGGGACGGCGCTTCGGCTGCTTCTTCGTGGCGGGCGTCGGCTCGGTCGGCGCCTCGGCCGCCCGCGCGATCTCCTCGTCCTCCAGCCCGAGCTCAAGCTGGTCGAGGGCCTCCGAGGTGACGCCGAAGCGCTGCCGCCGCAGACCCGCAAGCTGGTGCCTGAGCTTCTCGATCAACAGATCGCGGTTGCGCAGCTCGGCGTCCCGTGCCGCCAGTTCGGCCCGCGAGGCCAGCACCATCGCCTTCAACGCGGCGATGTCGTCGGGCAGGGAATGGGCCGCTTCGAGCATGGCCGCATCCTACCCGAAGGGGCCGACAAAGGGAAGCCCGAATGACAGTCAACCCATTGTTTATAAACGGTGAATCAGCCCGCGGCCAGCGGTCTCCAGGTGCGAACCGGCGCCCGCCAGTCGATCCCCTCAAGCAGCATCGACAGCTGCGCCGGCGTCACCGACACCTTCCCTTCCGATGCCGACGGCCACACGAAGCGGCCGCGCTCCAGACGCTTCGAGAACAGGCACGCACCCTGGCCGTCCCACCAGATCATCTTGATCAGGTCGCCCCGGCGGCCGCGGTAGATGAAGAGATGGCCGCAATGCGGATCCGCCTTCAATACCCGCTCCGCCTGCGCCGCGAGACCGGGGAACCCCTTGCGCATGTCGGTCACGCCGCAGGCCAGCCATACCCGGGTCGAGGAGGGAACCGGGATCATCCGCCAAGCGCCCGCACCACCCGGCACAGCGCGTCCGCGTCGAACGACCCGAACGCGCTCACCCGGTGGCCGTTCGACAACGCGATCTCGATCCGACCGTCCGATGCCGCGGCCGGCTCCAACGGCGGCGCATCGGGCACCACCTCCACCGGCAGGAAGGACGGCGCCTCCCCGGCATCGGCCGCCGGCCTGTAACGGGGATCGCGCCGCCAGGTGAAGATCAGGTTGGCGTTGACGTCATAGCGGCGCGCCACAACCGACACCGAGACACCGGGAGCGTAGCTCTGCGCCACGATCCGGCGCTTCTCGTCGTCCGACCAGAACCGGCGTACCCGACGTGGCACCGCAGCCCCCTAAGATAGTGTCCATTAGCCGATAATGGACACTATCGACCTCTGGAACCTCACCACAGACTGCGGCTCCAAGCCGTCTCGCCACAAGGGCGGTCACGCCAGACGCTTACCATACTTTGATGCCGGAATAGGGTGAGGTGGCGTCGCAAAATCGGACAGGTCGTCAAGGTGTATTCCGCCGTGTGACGGAGGAATGCGGATGAGCAAGCGACGCAGGTTTTCGGGGGAGCTGAAGGCGAAGATAGCCTTGGAGGCGCTACGGGGTGATCGGACGCTTCAGGAGATTGCCTCGAAGCACCAGGTGCATCCGAACCAGGTGGGTGTGTGGAAGCGCCAGGCGATGGAGGGTCTGGGGGAGGTCTTTTCCGGTGGAGGTGAGCGCCGGGCGCGGGATCACGAGAGCGAGGTCCGGGCTCTTCACGCCAAGATCGGGGAGTTGATCGTAGAGCGTGATTTTTTGTCACGCGGGTCCGGTCGCTGAGCCGGTCCGGGAGACGGGCGATGGTTGTGCGGGGCCACCCGTCGTTGAGCCTGACCCGGCAATGCCGTCTGCTGTCGATCGGGCGCTCGTCGCTCTATGACCGGCCGAAGGGGGAGAGCGCGGAGACGCTGGCTCTGATGCGCCGGATCGACGCGCTGTTCCTCAAGTATCCGTTCTACGGCGCCCGCCAGATGGTTCGGCATCTGCGCCGCGAGGGGGTGCGGATCGGGCGGCGGCGGGCCGCTCGCCTGATGCGCCTGCTTGGTCTTCAGGCGGTCTATCGGGCGCCGCGGACCAGTGCGCCGCACCTCGGGCACCGGGTTTATCCATATCTGCTGCGGGGTCTGGCGATCGAGCGGCCGAACCATGTGTGGTGCGCCGACATCACCTACATCCCGGTGCGGCGCGGCTTCCTCTACCTGGTGGCGATCATGGACTGGGCGAGCCGCTGCGTCCTGGCCTGGCGGCTGTCGAACACGCTGGACGCGGGGTTCTGTGTCGAGGCTCTCGACGAAGCCCTGGCGCGCCATGGCACCCCGCAGATCTTCAACACCGACCAGGGCAGCCAGTTCACCGGCTTCGCCTTCACCGCGCGCCTGCGGGAGGCCGGTATCCGCATCTCGATGGACGGCCGCGGCCGGTGCATGGACAACATCTTCATCGAGCGGCTGTGGCGCTCGCTCAAATACGAGGCGGTCTACCTGCACGAGATCGCCGACGGCTTCGCAGCCCGGCGCGTCATCGGCCAGTGGATCGGCTTCTACAACACCGAGAGACCGCACTCGGCACTCGGCGGGCGGACGCCGGCCGAGGCCTACCGGGGGCGACACGCCTGTGGATATGATGGACAAGCCGCTTCGCGCCTTGACCACATACCCACAGGCGCAACAGCAGCAGCAGAAAGATCGATCCAAGAGGATTCTGCGGCA
>CBDBCV010000013.1:0-628110 GCA_965203455.1 Alphaproteobacteria bacterium | reverse complement strand
GCCACCGGCCATGTTCCGGGATTGAAGGGCAGGCTCAATCCCGTACGCGACGCCCATGACCGGACCTACCTCTACGCGTCGAACATTGCGATTGACGAAGGCAGGCAACAGCCGGTTCACTTCACCCCCGGCGAGAAACTGCAATTGACCGACGCGGAAGGGACCGAACTGCATGTGCGGATCGTCGCTATCGTCGGCCGATCCGCACTTGTCGAGTATGTCGATGCCCGGCGATGAAGCCGATGAACCGGTTCGTTCCTGAACGGCAACGGACAAGGTTCACTGGCGCATGGGCAGAAAGGAGCGTCCGATCCTCGCCGCCTTCGAAGCCGGTCGCCGGGAACTTTCATCCCCCGGGACCCGAAGGGCTGCCGTCCGAGTGCCTACAGGCCTGCGCTGGGGATACGCCTGGATTGGAATGAATCCGCTTTCAGATTGGTTACGAGATTTCTCTCGAGTTTCTGCCAGTTCATTTTATTACGATAAATCAATATGTTATACGGAGTATTCTGTAGGATTTTACTTTTGAGATATTCCGGCATGTCGGCACCATCGGCAGGTTCCGGACCAAGCTGATCGAGGGCATGGTCCGGAACGGCTACGAGCGCGATTTCGCCGAGCGCTGCTTCCGCCAAATCGAGGGTTTCGGCGATTACGGCTTTCCGGAATCGCACGCGGCGTCCTTCGCCCTGCTGGTCTACGTCTCGGCCTGGCTCAAATGCCGCTACCCCGAGGTCTTCGCCGCAGCCATCCTCAACAGCCAGCCGATGGGCTTCTACGCCCCCGCCCAGCTGGTCCGCGACGCCAGGGAGCACGGGGTCTCCGTCCGCCCGGTCGACGTCAACCATTCGGACTGGGACTGCACGCTCGAAGAGGCGGAAGGCGGCACCCGGCCGGCCGCGCTGCGCCTGGGCTTTCTCCAGATCAAAGGCATGGCGGAGGCGAGCGCCGATGCGATCGTCGGCGCCCGCGACCGGCCCGTCCGCCGCCTTTTCACCGATCCGGCCGAACTGCGGGACCGCAGCGGGCTCCCGGTCCCGGTGTTGGAAACCCTCGCCGGGGCCGATGCCTTCGGCTCGACCGGCCGCACGCGGCGCCAGGCGCTTTGGGCCGTCCGCGCGCTCGGCCCCGCGCCGCTCCCGCTTTTCGCCGGCGTCGGCGAGCGCCGGCCCGAACCCGCAGTCGCGCTGCCGGCGATGAGCCAGGGCGAGGAGGTCTCGCAGGATTACGCGACAATCAGGATGTCGTTGAAGGACCACCCGCTGGCGCTGATGCGCGGCAGGCTGGCGAAGGAACGCGTCACCCCGGCGGGCCGCCTGGTCGATCTCGACAACGGCACGAGCGTCACGGTCGCCGGCATCGCCCTCGTCCGCCAGCGGCCGGGCACCGCTTCGGGCGTGATCTTCATCACGCTGGAAGACGAGACCGGCATCGCCAATCTCGTGGTCTGGCCGAAAGTTTTCGAGCGCTATCGCCGCGAGGCGATGGCAGCCCGCCTCCTCAGGGTGAACGGCGAGCTGCAACGCGAGGGGATCGTGATCCACGTCGTCGCCCGGCGCATGGAAGACCTCACCCACCGCCTGCGGGCGCTCGCCGCCGGCCAGGATCCGCTGAAGCCGCCGCTCGCCCGCGCCGATGAGATCGCCCGGCCTTCCGGCGAAGACCGCCGGCAATACCCGTCGCGCGATTTCCACTGACCGAGGCGTTTGCGCTGTCGGGGACGGGTTGATTTACAAGGCGTTCACGGAGGTGCGAGATTTTTGATACCCCGTGGTGGTCGTTGATATCCGGGGTTTCAGTTTCGCTGCGGCGGTCGTTTTGGCGATTTTCACCCCACGCCGCTGGTCGCGGCGTCTTGGCAGCGAGGTTTTCCTGCGGCGGCCTCGCGCGCCCTGATCGTGCGCATGAGATAGAAGGTGTCGCCATCGGGCCCTGGGGCCCTTGTTCCACCACCACCCCTGGTCGGGAGAACAGCGATGGCGACGGCGGCGAAGCTACCCTTTTCGTGGCGCGATGTCGAAGTCCTGCCGGACCTTGAACGGCTGCGCCTGGTTCTGGCGGTGCTTCCCGACGAGGAGATCGTGACGGCGCTTGAAGTGTGTCGCGGTCGGGGCCGTAACGACTACCCGGTGCGGGCGATGTGGCGGGCGCTGATCGCGGGGGTGGTGTTGCAACACGCCTCGATGCAGTCGCTGTTGCGGAGCTGGGGCGCAACCCGGCGTTGCTGGAGATCTGCGGGTTCGACCCTCTGCCGTATCAGAGCGGGCCGGTGACGGTGCTTCACGACGGGCATGCGGTAACGCGCCCGGCGCGGGTTCGTTCGACGGCGCCGAGCCACTGGAACTTCTCGCGGTTTCTGGGGCGTGTTGTGCAGCTTGAGGACGAGCAGGGGCTGGTGTCCGCCATGATCGAGAGCCTGCGCGCCGCGCTGTTCGCCGCGTTGCCGGACTTCGGGCGTCATCTCGGCTACGACGGCAAGGCGATCGCGAGCCACTCGACGGGCCGGGTCGGCAAGGACGAGGACAAGACCTCGGACCCCGACGCCGACTGGGGCAAGCACGAGACGGGCGGGGTGGACGCCAGGACCGGCGCGGTGTGGAAGAAGGTGAAGTCGTGGTTCGGCTACGGGCTGCACCTGATCGCCGACACCGATTACGAGGTTCCGGTGGCCTTCGAGGTGACGCGCGCTTCGGCCTCGGAACCCAAGGTGCTGTCCGGGATGCTGGAGGAGCTGTTCGCAAGGGCGCCGGAGATCGCCGGGCGCTGCGCCGACTTCAGCGCCGACCGCGGTCTCGACGATGCCCGCCTGAAGGCGCGGCTGTGGGACCGGTGGACCGCCCGCCCGCTGATCGATACACGGCTGATGTGGCGGGTGGAGAAGCAGGAGCCGAGATACGATCCGGCGCAGCCGATCACGCGGCCGCTGTTCCCCGACCGCGCCGATGTCATCGTTCACGACGAGCGCGGCCGGGTGTCCTGCGTCTGTCCCGGGACCGGCGAGGTCCGCGCTATGGCGTTTCAGGGGTTCGAGGCTGATCGGGGCCGCTGCGGCACGCTCAAATACCGCTGCCCGGCAGCCGCCTTCGGCTTCGCCTGCGCCGGCAGCCGGGCCTGCCACCGGGCCGGCGGGGTCAAGCCCGGAGACTATGGCCGCATCCTGCGCATCGACCTCGACAGCCACGACCGGCGCATCTTCACCCCCACGCCCTGGGGCAGTCCGTCATGGCGGCGCGGCTACAACCGCCGCTCGGCCATGGAGCGGATCAACAGCCGCCTCGACAACAGCTTCAACTTCGAGACCCACTACATCCGAGGCCGCGCCAAGATGAAGACCCGCCTCGGCCTCGCCCTGGCGGTGATGATGGCGATGGCTCTCGCCCAGGCCCGCGCCGGCCGCCCCGAGCGCATGCGCTCCCTGGTCGGCGCCGTGCCGTATCTCGACACCGGCTGACCGCTCGTCTGCCTCCCGACAATCCTGCCCGATCCCGCCGCCCGACGGCAGAGGGGAAGCCACGCCCGCACGCCAGACAATCTTCCGGTAATCGTATTTGTCAGGCCCCGGAAGCCCGTATCCTGCCCGGTGGGGAAGCGGGCCGGACGATATTCAACCGCCAAAATCGAACCGGCGACAGCCAAAAATCACCACAGCGCACATTTCTCTGACCGGGCGCGGTTCGCGACATCGACGGCGAGGTGCTACCTTGCCGCAGCAACGCCAAGGGGGTGAAAATGACCGAATTTGCCGGCGGATGCCTGTGCGGAGCGGTGCGCTATTCGGTGAGCGGGGAGCCGATCAGGATCGCGCAGTGCCATTGCGACGACTGCCGCCGCGCCACCGGGTCGAGCTTCGCGACCAACGTGTTCGTCAGGAAGGAAAATCTCGCGGTCCTTCAGGGGACGACGAAAAGCTACGAGCATACCGCCGACAGCGGCAACACGATGACCAAGGAGTTCTGCCCCGAATGCGGCTCGCAACTCTTCGGCTGGTCGTCCCGCGGGCCGGAGCTCCGGTCGATCAAGGTGGGCTCGATCGACGACGCGGGCTTCGTCGAGCCGCAGATCGAGGTCTTCGTCTCGCGCGCGCTGCCGTTCACCCAGCACCCGGAAACGACGAAGAAGTTCGAGCGGATGCCTCCGCCGCCGAGATAGCGGCGCGCCGCTACTGGAGGACCCCCTCCATCTCTTCCTCGAAAGTTCCGGGATCGATGCCTTCCGTGACGACGTCGTAGGCGAGCTCCACCAGCACGCCGTTCGGGTCGTGGAAGAAGATCTGGGCGATCGTCCCGCCGCCGACCAGGCGCTTGTTGTACTTGGTCCCGGTGCGCCGGAGATGGTCGAGCATGTCGTCGAATCCCTCGGCGTCGAGGCCGATATGGTCCAGCCCGTCCCCCATCGACTCGGCGTGGGTACGCCGCGGCTCGTCCTCCTGGCTGTAGGACAGGTGCACGATCGCGATGTCGCCGGCATAGAGCCAGTAGCCGTGCTCGTCGAAGGGCGGGCGGAAACCGACTTCGAGGCCGAGCTTGTCGACGTAGAAGTCCTTGGTTTCCTCCATCTTCATGGTGCGGATATTGATGTGGTTGAGACGAGCGACCTTCATTGCGCTGTCCTCCGTCCGTGTCCGCTTGCGCGGGCAATTTCGTGCGCCTACGCTGCTCGCTGCATGATGGCGCAACCCGGCCCGCGGAGGCAAGACGATGAAGCAACCCGTCTGGAACCAGTTTTTGACCGAGCGCGACAGGCAGGTCTTCGACGCGGCGGGCTATGGCGACCGCGCCGGGTTCGGCGAACGTCCGGTCATCGTCGTCATCGACGTCAACTACAACTTCACCGGCGACAGGCCGGAACCCATCCTCGATTCGATCAAGACGTGGCCGAATTCCTGCGGCGAGGACGCCTGGGAATCGATGCGCTACATCAAGCGGCTGATCGAGGCCGGGCGCAACAAGGGCATCCCGATCATCTACACCACCGCCTCGATGCGGACCGACGGCTGGGACCGCGGCTCCTGGGCGTGGAAGAACACCCGCACCGGCGAATGGCGTGCCGGCGACGACCCCCGCTCAAATCTCGACGGCAACCAGATCAATCCCGAAATCGCGCCCGCGCCGCAGGACATCGTCATCGAGAAGCTCAAGCCGAGCGCCTTCCACGGGACGCCCCTCTCCTCGTTCCTCACCAATTTCAAGGCGGATTCGATCCTCATGGTCGGGACGACCACCAGCGGGTGCGTGCGCGCCTCGGTCCTCGACGCCTTCAGCGAGAACTTCAGGACCACGCTCGTCGAGGAAGGCTGCTTCGACCGGTCGCAGGCGAGCCATGCGATCAATCTCTGCGACATGAACGCGAAATATGCCGACATCGTGTCCACGGACGAGGCGGTCGAGTACATCGAGGCGCTGCCGGACGGGCTGTTCGAGCTTCCGCCCGGCGTTCCGATGTCCGAGCAGGGGTGAGCGCGGGGGCTACAGCACCAGCACGCAGAGCGAGACCGCGACCAGACCCCACAGGCAGACCCGCCTGAACACGTCTTCGCTCGCCCGGCGGAACAGTATCGAGCCGAGCCAGATGCCGATCGCCGCCGGGATCGTCAGGAAGGCGGCGAACAGGACCGTATCGAGCCGATAGGCGCCGACCGCGGTGAACATGATCAGCGCGGCGATCCCGGCGGTAGTTCCGAACATCACGAACTGCGCCCGGTTGGTCGCAGCGTCGCCGGAGCCGGCCAGCAGATAGAGGAAGGCCGGCGGACCGCCGAGCGAGACCGAGCCGACCAGAACGCCCGATACCGATCCGGTGACGATGGAGAGGCCGATCCGATGGCCTCCGCGATAGCGCCAGCCGCTGAGCAGCAGCAGCGAGAAGCCGAGCGCCGCCGCCGCGATCGCGCGGCGCATGAGATCCTCGTCGACGGTGAACAGCAGCCAGCCGCCCAGCGGCACCGTCAGTATGGGGAAGAAGAAGAGCGGCCAGCCATCCCGCCAGTTCACCGAGGGCAGGGTCTGCGGCATGAGCTGGAGGTTGCCGACCATGTTAAGGAGCATCACGATCGGCACCGCCTCGCGCGGTCCGATCAGCAAGGCGAGCACCGGCGCGGTGAGGAAATTCGCACCGATCCCGCCGCCGAATCCCCGGACGATACCGGATCCGGCGAAGGCCGCCGCCACCAGCGCGATTTCCCAGACATCGAGGCCGAAGACCGCCATCACGCAAAGAAGGTGGAGACGCCGACCGCCAGGAGGATCGTCAGCGCGGCGAGGCGGAAGGCCCGTTCGCTCGCCAGATTGAAGAGCTTCGCGCCCGCCCAGGTGCCTGCGACGAGGGCGGGCGCAATCAGCGCGGCGGTCACCAGGACCTCCCAGTTCATCAGCCCGCCGATCCAGAACATGATCAGGGAGGCCGCCTGGGTGAAGGCGAAGTAGTAGATCAGGCTCGCCCTCGTCTGCGTCGGACTGCCCGGCCCGGCCAGAAGATAGGCGATCACCGGCGGGCCGCCGATCGACGCGGCGCCCGACAGCACCCCGCCGAGGGCACCCATCGACGCCGCGCCGAAGCGGGTCGGCGGGCGGCTGGAGCGCCATCCGCTCAGCAGGAACAGCGCGATCAGAGCGGTGATCGCGGAGATGCCGCGGCGCATCAGCTCGGGGTCGAGATAGAGCAGCAGCAGCACCCCCGCCGGCACCCCGATGCAACCCGGCACCGACATCGCGAACTGGTCGGACCAGCGGACATGCGGCCAGGCGGGCGCGAAGAGCTGGACCGTGGTGGCGAAGATCGCGAGCAGGATCGCGGGGACCGCGACATGGGTGCCGACGATGAGACTGACGACCGGCGCCAGCACCAGAGCGGCGCCGAAACCCGAAAAGCCGCGCATCACACCCGCCACCGTCGCCGCCAGCAGGAGCGCCGCAGCCTGCCCCGCGTCGATGTCGAGCCCCGGCATGCCTATCGGATTCGGGCGCGCGGAGTCAGGTCAGTGCAGGTTCGAGGTCGAGGTCGATCTCGACCCCCCGCCCCGCCGCCTTGGCGAGCGCGTACGCCCTCCCGGCGAGCGCGAGTTCGGACGCGCCGGTGCCGTTGTTGTTCTTGTGGTAGGTGATCTGCCCGGGCGAGGTCCGGCCGGGCGCCGTGCCCGCGGCGACATCGCCGAGGTCGAGGATATCGTCCGCACCTATCAGGCCGCGCTCGATCGGCTCGAACAGATCGCCCTGTTGTTCGGAAAGCACGGATTCCCGGAGATTGGCCACGATCACGTCGGCGCGTTCGGCCGTACGGTCGTCGATCTCGCGGCGCCGGCGCCTGAGGAACCCGCCTTCGACGAGCTGGATGTTGGAGCCGATGATGCCGGTAACGTGCTGACCAGGGACCAGCCAGTCGCCGTCGAAGACCGGGACGTTCGTGTTGGTGGCGACGACGACCGCATCGACGCCCTCGACCGCCTCGCGCGGCGAAGAAACGGGCTCGATCTCGACGCCGAACCCGGGCCCGTATGTCTCGGCGAAGCGCCGCCGGTTGTCCGGATCGCGGCTGTAGAGCCTGACGCGCTCGATATCGCGCACCGTCAGGAGCGCGAGCAGCTGGTTCGCCGCCTGCCCGGCCGAGCCGAACAGCCCCGCGACACGCGCGTCCTCGCGAACCAGGTGGCGGAAACCGACACCGCTCGCCGCCGCGGTCCGGAAAGCCATCAGGCTGGTCGGCCCCAGCGTCTTCTCGTCGATCTCGCCGATCAGGATGGCGAGCAGCTCTCCGGTCTCCGAATCGCTCAGCACGTGCACCGGCGGGCCGCGGAAACTGTAGCTCTGATTGGTCTCGGTCTGGGCGACCAGCTCGGCCCGGGTCTGCGCGCCGATCACGCCGAGGCCGTGTACGCCCCCGGGGAAGTTGCTGACCCGGACCCCGGCGGGGGAATGGACCCGGCGTCTGGGCGCGTTGATGACGGGAAATCCGGCCGCCTCCCGATAGCCCTGCTCGATGACGTCGATCGCGTCGGCCATCGACACAAGGCCCTGGAGATCCGCCGGGCGCAGCAACAGGACGCTCATGACCGGTGCCTTCCGGCGGTGTACGCGGGCGCGGCGGAATGATCGGGAGCCGCCCGGCAGGAGTCAATCGGCGGCCAGGCCCGAGAAATGTGCGCTGTGGTGATTTTTGGCTGTCGCCGGTTCGATTTTGGCGGTTGAATATCGTCCGGCCCGCTTCCCCACCGGGCAGGATACGGGCTTCCGGGGCCTGACAAATACGATTACCGGAAGATTGTCTGGCGTGCGGGCGTGGCTTCCCCTCTGCCGTCGGGCGGCGGGATCGGGCAGGATTGTCGGGAGGCAGACGAGCGGTCAGCCGGTGTCGAGATACGGCACGGCGCCGACCAGGGAGCGCATGCGCTCGGGGCGGCCGGCGCGGGCCTGGGCGAGAGCCATCGCCATCATCACCGCCAGGGCGAGGCCGAGGCGGGTCTTCATCTTGGCGCGGCCTCGGATGTAGTGGGTCTCGAAGTTGAAGCTGTTGTCGAGGCGGCTGTTGATCCGCTCCATGGCCGAGCGGCGGTTGTAGCCGCGCCGCCATGACGGACTGCCCCAGGGCGTGGGGGTGAAGATGCGCCGGTCGTGGCTGTCGAGGTCGATGCGCAGGATGCGGCCATAGTCTCCGGGCTTGACCCCGCCGGCCCGGTGGCAGGCCCGGCTGCCGGCGCAGGCGAAGCCGAAGGCGGCTGCCGGGCAGCGGTATTTGAGCGTGCCGCAGCGGCCCCGATCAGCCTCGAACCCCTGAAACGCCATAGCGCGGACCTCGCCGGTCCCGGGACAGACGCAGGACACCCGGCCGCGCTCGTCGTGAACGATGACATCGGCGCGGTCGGGGAACAGCGGCCGCGTGATCGGCTGCGCCGGATCGTATCTCGGCTCCTGCTTCTCCACCCGCCACATCAGCCGTGTATCGATCAGCGGGCGGGCGGTCCACCGGTCCCACAGCCGCGCCTTCAGGCGGGCATCGTCGAGACCGCGGTCGGCGCTGAAGTCGGCGCAGCGCCCGGCGATCTCCGGCGCCCTTGCGAACAGCTCCTCCAGCATCCCGGACAGCACCTTGGGTTCCGAGGCCGAAGCGCGCGTCACCTCGAAGGCCACCGGAACCTCGTAATCGGTGTCGGCGATCAGGTGCAGCCCGTAGCCGAACCACGACTTCACCTTCTTCCACACCGCGCCGGTCCTGGCGTCCACCCCGCCCGTCTCGTGCTTGCCCCAGTCGGCGTCGGGGTCCGAGGTCTTGTCCTCGTCCTTGCCGACCCGGCCCGTCGAGTGGCTCGCGATCGCCTTGCCGTCGTAGCCGAGATGACGCCCGAAGTCCGGCAACGCGGCGAACAGCGCGGCGCGCAGGCTCTCGATCATGGCGGACACCAGCCCCTGCTCGTCCTCAAGCTGCACAACACGCCCCAGAAACCGCGAGAAGTTCCAGTGGCTCGGCGCCGTCGAACGAACCCGCGCCGGGCGCGTTACCGCATGCCCGTCGTGAAGCACCGTCACCGGCCCGCTCTGATACGGCAGAGGGTCGAACCCGCAGATCTCCAGCAACGCCGGGTTGCGCCCCAGCTCCCGCAACAGCGACTGCATCGAGGCGTGTTGCAACACCACCCCCGCGATCAGCGCCCGCCACATCGCCCGCACCGGGTAGTCGTTACGGCCCCGACCGCGACACACTTCAAGCGCCGTCACGATCTCCTCGTCGGGAAGCACCGCCAGAACCAGGCGCAGCCGTTCAAGGTCCGGCAGGACTTCGACATCGCGCCACGAAAAGGGTAGCTTCGCCGCCGTCGCCATCGCTGTTCTCCCGACCAGGGGTGGTGGTGGAACAAGGGCCCCAGGGCCCGATGGCGACACCTTCTATCTCATGCGCACGATCAGGGCGCGCGAGGCCGCCGCAGGAAAACCTCGCTGCCAAGACGCCGCGACCAGCGGCGTGGGGTGAAAATCGCCAAAACGACCGCCGCAGCGAAACTGAAACCCCGGATATCAACGACCACCACGGGGTATCAAAAATCTCGCACCTCCGTGAACGCCTTGTAAATCAACCCGTCCCCGACAGCGCAAACGCCTCATGCCGAGAAATGTGCGCTGTGGTGATTTTTGGCTGTCGCCGGTTCGATTTTGGCGGTTGAATATCGTCCGGCCCGCTTCCCCACCGGGCAGGATACGGGCTTCCGGGGCCTGACAAATACGATTACCGGAAGATTGTCTGGCGTGCGGGCGTGGCTTCCCCTCTGCCGTCGGGCGGCGGGATCGGGCAGGATTGTCGGGAGGCAGACGAGCGGTCAGCCGGTGTCGAGATACGGCACGGCGCCGACCAGGGAGCGCATGCGCTCGGGGCGGCCGGCGCGGGCCTGGGCGAGAGCCATCGCCATCATCACCGCCAGGGCGAGGCCGAGGCGGGTCTTCATCTTGGCGCGGCCTCGGATGTAGTGGGTCTCGAAGTTGAAGCTGTTGTCGAGGCGGCTGTTGATCCGCTCCATGGCCGAGCGGCGGTTGTAGCCGCGCCGCCATGACGGACTGCCCCAGGGCGTGGGGGTGAAGATGCGCCGGTCGTGGCTGTCGAGGTCGATGCGCAGGATGCGGCCATAGTCTCCGGGCTTGACCCCGCCGGCCCGGTGGCAGGCCCGGCTGCCGGCGCAGGCGAAGCCGAAGGCGGCTGCCGGGCAGCGGTATTTGAGCGTGCCGCAGCGGCCCCGATCAGCCTCGAACCCCTGAAACGCCATAGCGCGGACCTCGCCGGTCCCGGGACAGACGCAGGACACCCGGCCGCGCTCGTCGTGAACGATGACATCGGCGCGGTCGGGGAACAGCGGCCGCGTGATCGGCTGCGCCGGATCGTATCTCGGCTCCTGCTTCTCCACCCGCCACATCAGCCGTGTATCGATCAGCGGGCGGGCGGTCCACCGGTCCCACAGCCGCGCCTTCAGGCGGGCATCGTCGAGACCGCGGTCGGCGCTGAAGTCGGCGCAGCGCCCGGCGATCTCCGGCGCCCTTGCGAACAGCTCCTCCAGCATCCCGGACAGCACCTTGGGTTCCGAGGCCGAAGCGCGCGTCACCTCGAAGGCCACCGGAACCTCGTAATCGGTGTCGGCGATCAGGTGCAGCCCGTAGCCGAACCACGACTTCACCTTCTTCCACACCGCGCCGGTCCTGGCGTCCACCCCGCCCGTCTCGTGCTTGCCCCAGTCGGCGTCGGGGTCCGAGGTCTTGTCCTCGTCCTTGCCGACCCGGCCCGTCGAGTGGCTCGCGATCGCCTTGCCGTCGTAGCCGAGATGACGCCCGAAGTCCGGCAACGCGGCGAACAGCGCGGCGCGCAGGCTCTCGATCATGGCGGACACCAGCCCCTGCTCGTCCTCAAGCTGCACAACACGCCCCAGAAACCGCGAGAAGTTCCAGTGGCTCGGCGCCGTCGAACGAACCCGCGCCGGGCGCGTTACCGCATGCCCGTCGTGAAGCACCGTCACCGGCCCGCTCTGATACGGCAGAGGGTCGAACCCGCAGATCTCCAGCAACGCCGGGTTGCGCCCCAGCTCCCGCAACAGCGACTGCATCGAGGCGTGTTGCAACACCACCCCCGCGATCAGCGCCCGCCACATCGCCCGCACCGGGTAGTCGTTACGGCCCCGACCGCGACACACTTCAAGCGCCGTCACGATCTCCTCGTCGGGAAGCACCGCCAGAACCAGGCGCAGCCGTTCAAGGTCCGGCAGGACTTCGACATCGCGCCACGAAAAGGGTAGCTTCGCCGCCGTCGCCATCGCTGTTCTCCCGACCAGGGGTGGTGGTGGAACAAGGGCCCCAGGGCCCGATGGCGACACCTTCTATCTCATGCGCACGATCAGGGCGCGCGAGGCCGCCGCAGGAAAACCTCGCTGCCAAGACGCCGCGACCAGCGGCGTGGGGTGAAAATCGCCAAAACGACCGCCGCAGCGAAACTGAAACCCCGGATATCAACGACCACCACGGGGTATCAAAAATCTCGCACCTCCGTGAACGCCTTGTAAATCAACCCGTCCCCGACAGCGCAAACGCCTCATGCCCTACTACGGCAACATGCGCATCTCCAGTCATGTGCACGACAATCTCCATGACGGCATGGCCCATTCGGTCGCCCACGAATTCGGCCATGTTCTGGGGATCGCCCCCTACGGCTTCACTCTGTATACGGGCACATACTACGACCCGAAGGCCCACACCTGGTCCGGTCCGAATGCGCTGCGCGCCAACGGCGGCAAGCCGGTTCCCCTGCAATGGGTGGATGGGAGGAAGTGGTGGGAGGTAGAGGAACCTCACGCCGAAGGTGCGAGGCGCGATACGGGGCATCTCGGCGTCTGCTCGTCGGTAATGGCCTATTGCGCCGACACCTATGCCGGCGGCACTCCGTCGGAGCTGGACTTCGCCATCCTGGCCGACCTCGGATTCAATGTCCTCGATGCGAAGGTCGCAGCCGAGACCGAACGCTACGGCCATGCGGCATGGGGCGCCTGGGCGGCATGGGGGGTCAGCGTCGAACGCGACCTGCGCGACAATTTTCACGAGGCGCACAACGATTTAACCCCGACTCCCCACGACTTCCTCCAGGTCCAAGCGGACGCCTTCGGCACGGCGCCCACGACGGCCCTTTCCGACAACGCCGCGCTTCGGGGCAGGGCCGTGTGGAACGGCAGCCTGCTTGGCGTCGATCTCGGCAGCGGGCGTCTGCCCCCGGTGGTCGGCGATGCGAAACTGCGGGTGAATCTTGACAGGCTCGACGGCGAACTCCGTCTGCAGAACCTCACCGTGCATCTCGGTGGGGGCAGTCAACCGATCCGTACCCTGCCCTTCCGCCAGGCCGCCCTGCGATATGATATCGATATCTCCGGAAACGGCTTCGCCAGCGCGAGAAACAGGGTCCGGGGGAACTTCCACGGACCGGCGCATCAGGAGATGGCGGGCGTGATCAAGGATGTTCGGCCCGAAGTCCAGTTGCTCGGCGGTTTCGGAGGCGTCCGGGCCGCCGACTGAGCCCCGGCGGCCGGTCAGTTTCGCCTGAGGGTCCAGACGACCTTGCCGACGATGTGGGCTTCTTCGGCGAGGCATGCACAGGGTTCGTAGGCGGGATTGGCGGAGATGAGGCGCACAGACGAATGCAAGCTTGACGGCGTCAATCCGCAAGTCTACCTGACCGACACCCTGCGCCGCATCGTCGACATGCACCCCGTGTCACGCATCGACGAGCTCATGCCCTGGAACTTCACCCCGACAATCCCGGGCGTCACCCGTCAACAAGGGTAACGACGCGGCGCTTACCGCAAACGGATATTCTTGAGCCGGCAATCGGCGTAGCGGGAAGGCGGGCGGCATTCCATGGACGATCGGCATTTCGTCGGGGCGCGGTCGGAAATGGTGGCGGAAATCGCCCACCATGTCCGCGAGACCGCGGCCGAGATCGGGCGGAAAGCGCTGGACGAAAGGGTCATGGACGCGGTCGGCCGCGTGCCGCGCCACGAGTTCGTGCCGGTCGAGCTGCGCGGCTTCGCCTACGTGAATTCGCCCCTGCCCATCGGCTGCGGGAAGACGATCTCGCAACCCTACATCAACGCGCTGATGACCGACCTGCTGGACGTGCGGTCCGACCACCGGGTGCTGGAGGTCGGGACCGGGCTCGGCTACCAGGCGGCGCTGCTGGCCCAGCTGGCCGCGAAGGTCTATTCCGTCGAGATCATCGAGGACCTCGCCTCGGGCGCGCGCAGCCGGCTGGGCACGCTCGGCTACGACAATATCGAGCTCCGCCACGGCGACGGCTCGCGCGGCTGGGCCGAGCACGGGCCGTTCGACCGCATCCTGGTCTCGGCGGCGCCGGACCTCGTGCCGCCGCTGCTGCTCGCCCAGCTCAGGCCGGGCGGCCGGATGGTCGTGCCGGCCGGCATCGAGGACGCCCAGCAGCTCCTGGTCGTGAACAAGAGCGAAGAGGGCAAAGTGACGATGGAGCCGGTGATCGCCGTCCGGTTCTCCACGCTCCATGTCGACGAGGATCCGGCGGCCCTTTGACCGCCCGGGAGCGCGCCCTTCGATACGCCGCTTCGCGGCTACTCGGGGTGAGGGCTTCCTTTTCCATCCTCATCCCGAGCAGGCGCGAAGCGCCGTATCGAGGGACGCCCTCAGGCCATCGATTCGCCGCCGTCGATGGTCACCACCTGCCCGGTGATGTAGCTCGCCGCCGGGCTCAGCAGATGCACGATGGTCTGCGCTACCTCGACCGGCTCGCCCAGCCGGCCGATCGGGATGATTTCGGACCGCTTCGCCATGACGGCGTCGATCTCGCCGGGCGGAATCGCGCCGCGCCAGAGCGGCGTGTCGATCGGCCCCGGCGCGACGGCGTTGGCGCGGATGCCGAGCGGCCCCTTCTCCCGGGCGATCGACTTGGTGAGCCCGATGATCGCGCCCTTGGCGGCGGCGTAGTGGGCGGCGTTGGCCTGGCCGCGGGTGGCGTGGAGCGAGGACATGTTGACGATGGCTCCCGCCCGCGCGGCGATCATGCCGGGGAGCACCGCGCGGCAGGTGTGGAAGGTGCCGTCGACGTGGACGGCGAACATGCGCGCCCAGTCCTCGTCGGCGATGTCCTCCACCGCCGCCACCTGGTAGATGCCGGCGATATTGACCAGCATCCCGATCGGCCCGAGCGCGTCGGCCGCCGCCGCGACCGCCCGGTTCACCGCGCCGGAGTCGGAGACGTCCGCTTCCTCGACCCGGGCGGTCCCGCCGGCATCCTCGACGATGCGGGCGGTCTCGCGGGCGGCGGCGCCGTCGCGGTCGCACACCGCCACCCGGGCGCCGGCCTCGCCGAGCAGGCGCGCGGTCTCCCGCCCCATGCCGCTGCCGCCGCCGGTGACGAAGGCGACGCGGCCCTCCATCGATCCGCCCATTATTCGGCGGCCGCCCGCGCGCCGTGGCCGATGTCGAGCCCGTAGAACGCCTGAGCGTTCTTCCAGAGAATCTTCTCCTTCTGCGCGTCGGTCAGGTCGGTGCGCGCGCCGAGACCCTCGCCCGAGCCTTCGCGGGACTCCAGATGGGGCATGTCCTCGGACATCATGATGTTTTCCTCGCCGAGGAAGTCGAGAACGAAGGGAAGCAGGGTCTCGTCCGCCTCCGAGGTCAGGTAGATCCGGTCCTTGAAGTTCTCCGGCGAGACGCTGGTGATCGGGTCGAGCCCGAACGACGACCGGAAGAACTCGACCACCGGGTAGTAGTGGTCCATGCGCTCGAGATACCAGGGCAGCCAGCTGCAGCCGCCCTCGAGGAAGATCGCCCGGAGCTTCGGGAAGCGGTCGAGGATGCCGCCGCCGGCGAAGCTGTAGAAGCCAATCAGGAGCGGCAGGGTGAAGGAGACATTGAGCGAGCTCGAATGCTCGTTGCACATCTGGCGCAGCGAGCCGGTCGGCCAGCCGACATGGACGGCGATCGGCAGGTCGACCTCCTCGGCCGCCGCCCAGACCGGGTCGAACTCCGGGAAGTGCAGCATCCGCTCGCCCACCGTGCCGAAGCACATCAGCGAGACCGCGCCCGCGTCCTTCACGCGATGGATCTCCTTCACCGCTTCCCCGGGCTCGCGCAGCGGCAGCACCGCCGACCATTTCAGCCGGTCCGGCGCCTCGGCGCAGCGCTCCTCGATCCACCGGTTGTAGCTCACCGTGAGCGCGGTCTCGAACGCGTCGTCGTCGGTGAGCGGCGCGAACAGGAGCGTCGAGTAGATCACCTGGAGGTCGACCCCGGCGCGGTCGAGGTCGGCGAGCCTCGCCGGCACGTCCATCAGCGACTGGTTGCCGATGGAGAATTCCTTCATGCCGGCGTGGATCGAGGTCAGCGGGCAGCCGATCTGGATCGTCCCCGGTCCCCAGGTCCACTGCATCGCCTTGCCGTCGACCAGCCAGAACGAGTTGTCGACGCCCATATAGGGCGCGTCCTCGCGCGGTACGGTGATCGGGATCGGGCGGCGGTGCCGGTACTTCTCCGGCAGGTAGTTCCAGGTCTCCTCGACCTCGTAGACATGCGAGTCGGCATCGATATAGGGCATCGGGGGAATCCTCGGTTCGGGACGGGCCGAATCTCGGCAAACGGCGGTCGCGGCGTCAATCCCCGTCGCGAGGCGTCCCTCGATACGGCGCTGGCGCGCCTACTCGGGATGAGGGCCTTCCTTTCCCCTCATCCTGAGTAGGCCCCGCAGGGGCCGTATCGAAGGGCCGGGCCTATTTCTTCCTGTCCCAGTTCCGCGCCGGCTTGCCGCCGCGCTTGCGCACGCCCTCCATGAACGCGGCGAGGACCCTCTTCGCGGGCAGGCGCCTGGCCTCGTTGCGCGCGACCCAGTCGCCCGCGAGATCGGGCAGCAGGTTCGCCCATTTGGCGCGCTCTTCGGCCGGAAATTCCGAGATTTTGGCGCCCTGTTCGGCGAGCGTCGCAAATGAGTCCCGTACATTCGCCGCGACGATGTCGGTCTGCTTGCGGGCGTATTCGCGCCCGAGGAAGCGAAACATCGTCTTCATGTGCAGCGGCAGGCTCTTCCAGGTGTCGAGGTTCATCGCGAGCGCGCCCGAGATCGGCGCGCCCAGATCGACCTTGACGACATGGGGGGCCACCTCGTGCAGCTTGAAGGGGAGAATGCCGGTCGCGATGATGATGCCGGCGTCTGCGAGGCCGGTCTTGAGGCTGTTGTAGTAGATCGGCAAGCCGGCATCGACCGGCGTGGCGCCGGTTCCCTTCAGCCAGTTGGCGGCGGGTCCCGGGGCCAGCACCTTCTTGCCCCGCAACTGCTCGAGCGTGTCGATCGGGGTCTTCGAGACGATGTGGTAGCTGTCGGCGACCTGGCCTCCGAGATAGACCGCGTTGTTCTTCCGCCAGGCCGCGTTCATCGCCGGAATCGTCCGGTGCAGATCTTCCTGGATGTCGATCAGGTGGTGGACGTTGCCGGTCGCGAATGGGGCGTAGAAGGTCACGTTCTCGAGCGGCATCTTCGCCGGCTCCCAGAGCGTGCCGACCCAGCCGATATCGGCGAGCCCGTCGCCCACGCCTTCGAGCGTGTTCTTGAAATTGTAGAGCGTGCCCGCATAGGCCTCGGTCCACTTGATGGTGTCCGGCCCGCCCAGCTCCTTCAGCATCCGGTTGGACTCGGGAACCACGTGGTCCCGGATGACCTGCACCCACGGGACGATCGGCGGGTGGCTCGACCCGGCCGTCAGCTTCCACTCCTTCGCCTCGGCGCCGGCGGAACCCAGCGCGAGCAGAATTCCGGCCAGCCCGGGCGCGGCGAAACGCCCGACGCGAAACTGCATGAAACGCCCCCGATTGTGGCCCGATTGTGGATCGTATCCGCCGCGGCCGGCGGACCTTACCGGCCGCCCCGCCCGGTCGCAACAAGGGCCGCCCGGGGCGTGTGCGTGGCGCGTCCTTCGATACGCGGCTGCGCCGCTACTCAGGATGAGGGATGCGTTATGGGCGACCATGAATCTTCCTCATCCCGAGTAGGCCCGAAGGGCCGTATCGAGGGACGTTACGACGCACCGCCCTCCCGCCGCGCGAGGTGGGTGGTCGCGGCGACGATCAGCAGGCCGCCGATCCAGACCCAGGCATCGGGGATCTCCGCGAAGATCAGGAAGCCGAGCAGGGCGGCCCAGACGAGGCGGAAGAAGACGAGCGGCTCGACCAGCCCGACGTCGGCCAGCCGGTAGGCATGGACCAGGCACAGATGCTCGCAGCTTCCGAGCGCGCCGATGCCGGCCAGCATCAGCAGCTCCGTCAGCGTCGGCGTCTGCCAGACGAAAGCGGCGGGAACCGCGGTCACCGGGATCATCAGGAGCGTCAGCCAGGCGACGATCGTGGTCGGGCTGTCGGTTCGGGTCAGCGTCTTGGCGATCAGCTTCGACGCGGTGACCAGCACCGCCGACAGGAGCACCGCCGCCGCGCCCAGGCTGATCTCCTCGAAGCCGGGGCGCAGGATCGCCAGCATGCCCGCGATGCCGAGCGCCAGCCCGAGCCAGCGATGGCCCCGCATCGGCTCGCCCAGCAGCAGGATCGCGCCCACCGTCGCGATCAGCGGGCTCGCGAGCGACAGCGCCGTGGCCTCAGCGAGAGGGATCAGGCTGAGGCCGAGGAACCACATCAGCATCGAGCCCCCGATTCCACCGGGAGCGACAAACTGGGGGCGGGCTTGCCGGTTCCTTGCCTTGCGCCGCCGGCCGCGGTCCAGTCCACGATGGTCGCAAGGTCGCCGTGCAGGGTCGCGTGCGTCTCGCCCCACTTCTCGCCGGGGACGATCTCGATGCGCTCGATCACCCCCCGGATGGCGTTCGCGGCTTCGATGCGCTCCTGCGGCCTGTCCAGCGCTTCGGACAGGCGCTCCACCTTGCGCCGGTAGACCGCCGCGATGTTGGGGTGGATGTCCGGCAGGGCGGCCGGGGCGGCGGCGAGGCGTTCGGCGAGTTCGTCCTGGCGCGCCTCAAGCTCGCGCAGCCGGTCCACCATGCCGCGGACATAGCCGCCGTCCTCGATCACCGCGATCATGGCCTTGATCTTCTTCCCGATGGCGGCGAGTTCCTTCCGGTCGCTCGCGCCCGATGCGCGGCGCTCGCGGTTGAGCCGGTTGGTCTCTTCGGCATACGCCCGCATCGCCTCGGCGGCGGCCTCCGGCGTCATCAGCTTCTCCCTGAGCCCGGCCATGACCCGTTCCTCGATGGCGGCGCGGCGGATGCTCCGGCCGTTGGGGCAACTGCCGGACCTGACATGCCGCGAGCAGGCATAGCGGCCCGCGCCGCGCAGGGTGTAGCGTCCGCCGCACACGCCGCAGTACAGAAGCCCGGAAAGCAGATACCGGGGCCGGTGGGCGCCGTTCAGCCGGTTCGGGTTGGTGGCCGGGCTGGTGTTGGCCGCGCGCACCAGCGCGATGACATCGGCATACTGCCCGCTCAACGCCTCCTGGCGGTCCTTCACCGCCTGCCACAGCGCGTCGTCCAGGATGCGCAGTCCGGGCACATCGACGACAATCCACGCCTCCGGCGGATTGACCCGGGCCACCTTCCGCCCGGTCTCCGGGTTCTTCACGAAGCGCTGGCGGTTCCACACCAGACGGCCGATGTAGAGTTCGTGGTTGAGCAGCCCCGTTCCCCGCTTCGCGTCGCCCCTGATGGACGAGTCCGACCACAGCTTCCCCGTCGGGCCCGGAACCCCCTCCGCGTTCAGCCGGCGCGCGATCGCGCGCGGGCCCGCTCCCGCCGCGAACTCCCGGAAGATGCGGCGCACGATGGCGGCCTGCGCCTCGTTGATCTCCCGCTCGCCCCGCACCGGCTCGCCGGAAGCGTCGAAGGCCCTCACCACGTCGTAGCCGTAGCTCCGCCCGCCGCCGGCCTTGCCCTTCTCCACCCGGCCCCGGATGCCCCGGTGCGTCTTCGCCGCCAGGTCCTTCAGGAACAGCGCGTTCATGGTGCCCTTGAGCCCGACATGCAGCTCGTCGACCTCGCCCTCGGCGAGGGTGACCAGCTTCACGCCGGCGAAGCACAGGTGCTTGTAGAGGATCGCCACGTCGGCCTGGTCGCGGCTCACCCGGTCCAGCGCCTCCGCGACCACGACCTCGAACAGGCCGCGCCTTGCACCTTCGAGCAGCGCCTGGACGCCGGGCCGCAGGATGACGCTCGCGCCCGAGATCGCCGCGTCCCGATACAGGTTCCCGATCTTCCAGCCCTCGCGCGCGGCGCGCTCGCGGCAGACCCGGAACTGGTCCTCTATGGAAGCCGCCCTTTGCTGGTCGGACGAGTAGCGGGCGTAGAGCGCGCAGCGAAGGGTCATGGTCCCGGGCCTCCTGTCATGCGCCGGCCTCGCCGGCATCCTTCCCCGCCGCATTGTCGTTCGCCGCGGCGCGCCTGTCGAATTGTTCGCGCGCGATGCGCCGTCCGAGCAGCCGGGCCAGCGTCGCCACCGCCGCATCGACCCGCGCCTGCGGATCGTCTGTCCCGGCTTCCGGGCCGGGGTTGTCGTTCGCCGCCATACCCCGCATGGCGGCAATCCCGCGCTCCCCGCTCTCCCGCATCTCCCGGCAACTCCCGCAACACCATGCTTCCGGGAATAGGTCTCGGCCTGAGATCCGGCCCTGTCAAACCGGCCATGTATGGGAGTTCCCGCATCGAATCATGCCCTTGCGCGCCCCTGGCCGCCCCTGGCGCGGCATGCCGCGCCAGCAGCATGATCGACAAGAATTCCGCGGTCATCGCGTTTCCGCATGGTCTGCCAGCGTCATCACGGCCTCGCCGTGTTCGGTCGGTGCAACGGCCGTCGCGAACCGGCGGTCCGCCGTCACCACCGTCGCGCCGATACGGTGCGCGAGCGCGAGATACACGCAGTCGTAAACCGGACGGTCGAGGGCCAGCGCCAGCCGCCCGCGTTCGCGCTGACGGTTTCGTCGCCGTTCCAGCGCACCGGCATGTCGGCAAGCAAGGCCATGGCGGCGCCGGCATCGGCGCGCCCGATCTGGCCCAGCCGCGCCTTGCGCCACAACGCATTGGCGATACCCCGCCCACGGCTGCCGGGGCGAGGTCGATCTGCGAACCGGCGCCCCGGATGCGGCCGCTGTCGCGGACCGCCGCCCGGCGATACCGGTTCCCCTGTACTGCGCCGCCGTCCCGCTGCCGTCTCCGCCCGCGCGCTCCTCGCCGGCAGGAGGGGAGTGCTGGCCGTGAGCGGGGCGGCGGTCGGGCGTCCGGGAGAGGGCGTGCGGCCGCCGTTTTCCCTCATCGACACGAAGGAGACGGCACACATGACGGCAGCAATGGCGATGCCCGGCAACACGGCGGACACCTTCCTGGTCCATTTCTTCGGCACCGGCCTGGCCGACGAGCGCTATGCGGTCGAGAAGTTTCAGGCGCGCGCGGACGGCGACATTGTCCCCGTCCCCGCCGGGCCGGCTGGCGCGCAGGGCCGCCGCAAGGCGGCGCACAAGGTCGTCTCGCGCAGGCAGGCCGAGGCGATGCGTCCCGGCCGCACGGAGATCATCGTCTGCACCGGCCTCAGCACCCGGGGCGGGCGGCAGGCCTGGGGCTCGGTGGCCCTGGGCCTGTTCTGCGACCGCCGCCAGAAGGGCTGACGGCCTTCTATCAGGACGTCCGGCCGCCCCGCCGCCCGGCGGGGCGGCCGCCTTTCCCTTTCCCCCACGAACCGAGGAGGACGGCATGGCCCATGCCGATCCGGAGATCCGCCGTCAGCGTGACCGCGCGCGCATCGCCAGACGCACCGCCGAACGGATCGAAGCCGGCCTGTGCACGAGATGCGGCAGAACCGGGCCTGCGCCCGAGCGCCGCCTGTGCGCGCCCTGCAACGAAAAACAGAACCGCGCGGGTCGGGCGCGGGACGCCCGCCTGCGGGCCGGCAGGAAACCCCGGCGCGACCCCGAACGGGCAAGGCGCCACGGACGCGAGCGCGACCGCAGGCTCTATGCCGAGCGTGCGGCCGCCGGCATCTGCACCAGGTGCGGCCGAGAGCCGGCGCGACCGGACCGCACGACCTGCGGGCCTTGCGCGGAGAAGCATCGCGAGCGTGACCGCGCGCGTGACGCCCGGGCCAGGGCCCAGGGCATGCCGTATGGCGGGCGAGACCCGGAAGCCCGTAAGCGGTTAAAGCACGGCGTTCGGCATTTGTGTTGATCCGGCCGACCCTCGCGCGGGAGGGTTTTTCCGATCGATTTCACGATGATGGGAGGATTTTTTGATGTCGGACGATGTGTCGACGGTGACGGTTGACGGCGCCGGCCGGGAGTTTCGCGGCGAGGCCGAGTGGCGGGCGCTGATGGCGGATTTCGAGCGCTGGGACGGCTCTCAGACCAGCTTCTGCAAGGCCCGGGGGGTGTCGCGGAAGACGTTCCAGGGCTGGCGCCGCCGGTTCGGTCTGACCGCCGGCAAGCCGCGCGGCAAGCGCCGTGCCAAGCCCGGCGGCTTTGTCGAGATCGCGGCGGGATCGGGGCCGGGCTGGGATGTCGAGCTGTCGCTCGGCGACGGGGTGGTGCTGCGTCTGCGGCGGTCCTGATGCTCGGCGGCTGGCCGGCGGGCGGCATCTGGCTGTCGACGGAACCGGCGGACCTGCGGCGCAGCTTCGACGGGCTGTGCGCGCTGGTCGCGACCCATCTCGGGGAGAACCCGGCGAGCGGGCGCTGGTATGTGTTCGTCAACCGCCGCCGGACGATGGTGAAGGTTCTCGGCTTCGAGCATGGCGGGTTCTTCATCTGGGCCAAGCGGCTGGAGCAGGGGCTGTTCGCCTCGCCCCGGTCGGCGGGGCGGAAGTCTCTGGCGCTGTCGCGGACCGAGCTTTCGGCGCTTCTGGAGGGGATCGACATCACCGTGCGGCGCCACCGCAAGCGCTATGCCGTCCCGCTGGAGGCGGCGTGAAGCCGCCCCGCCGTGGCGGCCGCGACATCGGAGGTCAACGGATCGTCGGCGAACAGCGTCTTCCACCGCCTCGGCCTCAGCTCGTCGACCCGGGAGGCCGGGTGGGTGTCGATGCGCAGCAGGACGTCGATCAGCCAGACGCGAGGGTCGACGTCTTGCATCCGGCAGGTGGCGAGCAGGCCGTTGACGATCCCGATGTTCTCGGCGCCGAGCTCGGTCCAGGCGAACAGCCAGTTGCGCTGGCCGAGCTTGGCGGGCCGTATCTTGTTCTCGATCCGGTTGGTATCCGGCGGCACGTCCGGGTCGGCGAGGAACACCTCCAGCGTGGCCCTTCGCTCGACGGCGTAGCCGATCGCCTTGCGGATCGGGTGCATGGGCGTCAGCGCCGCCGCCTCCAGCGTGCGGTCGCACCACTCCCAGAACGCCTCGACCGCCGCGCGCGACCGGGTCCGCCGCGCGATCGCCCGCTCGGCCGTCGGCCGGCCGTCGATCTCCTCCTCGATCCTGTAGATCGCGCCGATCAGCGCCAGCGCGTCGGCGGCCATCGCCGGGTGGTTGTCCTTCTGCTCCCAGAAGTTACGGCGGGTGTGGATCCAGCAGCCCTGATGCCGGACCGCCCCTTCGCGCGCCGCGACATAGGCCTCGTAGGCGCCGTAGCCGTCGCTCACCAGGGTTCCGGCATAATCGCCGAGGAACTCGGCCGCGTGCCGGTGCGCCCGGGAGCCGGCGAAGGGGAACACCACCTCGCCCTCCTCGCCGAGCACCGGCCAGAAGTAGCCCTTCTTCATGCTGCCGGACTTGCCCGGGTGCCGCCCGGCCCGGATCGGCGTCTCGTCCATCTGGATCACGGCGCTCCGCAGCACCGAACCCCACTGCGCGTCGTGGATCGGCTTCAGCAGCGCGATCGCCCGGTTGGCCCACAGGCTCAGCGAGCCCCGGTTCACGGTGATGCCGGCGGCCTCCAGCATCCGGTGCTGGCGGTAGAGCGGCAGGTGCCAGAGGAACTTGTCGATCAGCAGGGCGGCGACGAAGGAGACGTCGGCGCAGCTGTTCTTGAACAGGCTTTCGCGGGCCGGCGCGGCGACCAGGGCGCCGGTCTCGCGGAGCTTCACCTTGAGGTGGCGGTAGCGGATGACCACGTGCCGGCATTCGAGCGCGGCGAGCCGGCAGTGGACACGCTCGGAGACCACCTCGTAATCGTCCTCCGACAGCCCCTCGATCTCGGGCGGCGTCACGGCGATGTCGATCACCGGGGCCTGGCCGTTGAAGCGCAGCCCGGTGTCGTTGAGGGCATCGCCGCGTGCCTTTGTGCGACCGGGCTTGCCACCGCGGCGGCGGTCCTTGCCGTCGGCCGCCTGATTGTCGTCGGAACCGTCCCCGCCCTCCCTGCGCCGTTCCGAGCGCGAGCCGTACAGGTCGCGCTGCAGCTGGACGATCTGGGCGGTGAGCGCGGCGACCTCTGCCGCGAGCTCGGCGATCCGCCCTTCCTGGGCGGCGATCGTGGCCGCCATATCGGCCTTGTCCGACGCCAGTTGCCCGGACAGCGCGATCAGCGACCGGAGCGCCTCCTCGGCCTCCGGCGGCAGGGCGCCGTCGCCGAGCAGGCGGGCGAGCTCCCGGCCGAGCTCCTCGACCTGGCCGGCCTCGGACGGCGCGCTCATTCCTCGGCCTCGACGGCCATCAACGCCGCCAGCACCGCCAGCCGCTCGGCCCGCGGCATCGCCTCGTACCGGCGGCCCCAGCTCGCCGCCTTCCGCTTGACGATCTGGCGGTGGGTGAAGTCCCGCCCCGCGAACGACGCCCAGTGCACCCGGTCGGGCTCGAAGTTGAACCACAGCTTCTCGGTGACCACGCAGGACTGGTTGTTGACCTGGACCTCGAGCGAGCGCCAGCCGGCCAGATGTTCGTCATAGAGCCGGGACGGATAGCCGGACACCATCACCCGGCAGGGCAGCGACTTCAGGATGCCGAGAAGCGCGACATGGTCGGCGTCGGTGTAGTCGAAGCGGTAGCGCCGCCCCGACCGGCGCGCCGACTGCACGTAGGGCGGGTCGCTGTAGACCAGCTCGCGGCCGGCGAACGCGAACCCGGACAGGAAGCGGTGGGCGCAGCCGTGGTGAAGCTCGACCGGGTAGTCGCAGCGGAACCCGTCGAGCGCCCGGCGGTTGAGATCGATGCCGATGTTGCGAAGCGCCGGAGGCTTGCGCTTCATGATCGCGCCGCCCCCCAGATGGGTCTCCACAAAAACGTCGTGCGGCGGCATCAGGCTCACGATCGCCTGGCAAAGCCCCGTCGTCGCCTTCGATCCGTACCATGCCGCCATCGCCGCCCCCGACGCGCTTCGCCCGGACGGCCGGTCTATAGGGCGGACGGCCTATGGTGTCAAACGAAAATCCGTCCCAAATCCAAAATCGACGCCGTGGTTTAACCGCTTACGAGCGCCCGGCGGTTGAGATCGATGCCGATGTTGCGAAGCGCCGGAGGCTTGCGCTTCATGATCGCGCCGCCCCCCAGATGGGTCTCCACAAAAACGTCGTGCGGCGGCATCAGGCTCACGATCGCCTGGCAAAGCCCCGTCGTCGCCTTCGATCCGTACCATGCCGCCATCGCCGCCCCCGACGCGCTTCGCCCGGACGGCCGGTCTATAGGGCGGACGGCCTATGGTGTCAAACGAAAATCCGTCCCAAATCCAAAATCGACGCCGTGGTTTAACCGCTTACGGAAGCCCGGCGCAAGGCCGGCCGGGAGCGCAGCCGCCGGCGCAGCGAGGCCCGCCAGGCCGCCGGGCTCTGTGTGCGCTGCGGCAACCTCCCGCCCGAGGACGGCAGGACCATGTGCCGGCCGTGCCGCGAGGACCGCCGGCAGGCGAAACGGCGGCGCCATGCCGACAGGCGCGCCGCCGGGGTCTGCGTCCGGTGCCGGACCCCCACCTTCGGCGGCGCGGCATACTGCGCCCCCTGCGCGGTCGCCGACAGCGCAGGGCGAAACCCGCAACGCAAGAACGCGCAGAGCCGAAGGCGCTACAGGTTCCGGCGCGAGCGCGGATTGTGCACCGCATGCGGGGCGCCGGCCCAGGGCGCGGCCCGCTGCCCGCCCTGCGCCGAGAAATCCTACCACGGCTCGGCGCACTTCAAAGGCATCCCGGTCTGGGACCCGACCTGGATCGTCATCGAACTGGAGACCGGCCGCGAGCACGGGCCGTTCGACAGCGAGGCCGACGTCGCGCTCTGCCTCGCCTTCGCGAGGCTGGCGCGCGACGAGGTCGAGATCGTCGCGGACATCAGTTCAATGGCGCGCTTCGCATCCTGGGCCTGAGTGCCGACCGGAGGCACGTGCCGCCGGCCGGCGCCGGTGGCCGCGACCATGGTGTTGCCGCCGAGCGTATCGTCGCGCCACCGGTCCTGTCTCCGTCGGGGCCGGCGTGCCGGAGTTGGAGAAGGGCTTTCGCCGGGCAAGCGCCCGGGAGGGTCGGGGAAGTCGTTTCTCCGGCCGGATGTCCGGGCGTCGTCCAGGGGAGATGCCCATGTCCGAGTTCTTCCACGACACCGATGCCGATGCGGCAGCCGACACCGAACACGGCGCGCCGGCCTGCGACGAACTGCTGGCCGAGGCCGGTCTCGACAGCCGGGCCATCCGCGAGGTCCTCGCCGGCCGCGACGCAGAGTGAAGGAAAGCGGGGAGAAGATGAGCGGGACGGGGCCGGAGCGAAGGTTCTCCGGTCCCTGTCGCTCGATCATCGTCAGCAACCAGAGCTGAAGGAGCATCGCAATGAGTTTCGGAATGAACCGCGTCGAACTGATCGGCCGCCTCGGCGCCGACGTCACCGTCAACCATCTCGCCTCGGGAGGCCGCGTGGCCAACCTCAGCATCGCCACCGATGAGTCCTACATGGATCGCCAGACCGGCGAGCGGGTCGACCGCACCGAGTGGCACCGGGTCGTGACCTTCCAGAACGGCCTCATCGACATGCTGGAGCGGCATGCCAGGAAGGGCCGGCTGGTCCACGCCGAGGGCAAGCTCCAGACCCGGCGCTGGAAGAAGGAGGGCGAGGACTCCGACCGCTTCTCCACCGAGATCCTGGTCGTGCCTGGTCACAAGATCCAGTTCCTCGACAAGCCCGTCGGCGCAAACGGGAACGGCGCCCAGGCCGGGACCGCCCAGCCGGCGGCGGACAGCGAGGCCATGCCGGCCGACGGCGCCCCGGAGCAAGCCGGGGAGTCCCGCGACATCATCCCGTTCTAGACCGGTCACACTTCCCTTCTCCCAACTCGGGCGGCCGCTGCGCGGTCGCCCCCCTTTTGCCGCCTGCCCGGAGTCCTCCCCGGCCTGCCCGCCGCGCCGGGCGGGGGCTCGCACCGCCCCGCCGTCGTTTGCGGGGGCGGGCTGGAGGCGGAGTGGAGCGGGATGAGGGCGAACGTCGCGAGGAGAGAGGGAGCCGTCCCTGCCTCCGGCGCAATCCGACAGGGAGCCCGTCATGAACCAGGTCAGCTTCACCCGCATCGCCCGCCACGAATGGCGCGTCCGTCTCGACGGCGAGATCGTCGGCGACGTCTTCCGCATGCCCGACATTCTCGAGGCCCCCGCGACGGTCTTCATGATCCACCTCGACGAAGACACCAGAGGTCCGGTGCGGGTCCATGATGCCGGCCGCGTCCGCGCCGAGACCGAGCGCATGCTGCGCACCCATCCGCTGTGGTAGCGGCCGATGCCGCGCCGCTGTCGGCAGGCGCCGTGCCCGCCGAGAGGCCGATGGGGTCCGTGCAGGGGGAGAGAATGGGCCGGACGACGTGATGTCCCATTGTGATCCACGGGCTCGCTCCAGCAACCCCTGCGGGGTCCTCCACTCCGCTTGCGCTCCGTTCCGGCCGGGACTCGGAATGAAACGGCGCAAGCGCCTAGGCCCGGCGGAATGCGCGGCCGTGGCTCCGCGCTCCCTGCGGTCGCTTGTGCGCCCGCACCACCCGCGCATCCCGCCGGGCCATTCATTCCGGACCCGGTGCTTCCCCTGCGCGCGCGGCTCCCAACAGGACATCACGTCTGGGGATCGGCCCCAGCGCGCAACCGATCGTCAAGGAGATCGTCATGACCCTCATCGAGAACATCAACACCGTCGAGACCGCCGAGCACTCCGTCACCGCAACCGTCTGCGAGAACGCTGCCCTCTACGGCGCAACCCCCGAGCGCGACGCGTTCGATCCCCGCGACATCTGGGACAAGGACGATGCGCTGACCGCCGTCGAGGAAGCCTTCCGCATCATGGCCGAAGGCGTCTGCCCCGACGGCACACAGCTCGCCGACGAGCGCGAACACCTGCTCTGGGGCTTCGTCAACATGCTCCACGCCCAGACCCAGCGCCTCGACCGCAGCGTCGACAGGCTCACCCCCGAACTCCGCGACCTCCAGCGCGACCAGGACGGAACCGAGATCAGGTCCCGCGAACTCGAACTCGTCACCGACCGCGCGCAGAACCTCGGCGACCGACGCGACGCCTTCGAGAGGATGCGCGATGCGGTGGCCGAACAGTACCGCGCCGAGACCGGCGACACATGGCGGCCCCGGCGCGGCAGCCATGTCAGCCAGACCGGCAGGCTGACCTCGGCCAGCATCGATGCCCGAGACTTCGTCCGCGCACGGAAGGACCGCAAGACCATGGCGCACCTGCCCCAGGGAACCCTCGTCGCCATCGCCGGCGGCAAGGACATCGCCGACCCCGACGCGGTGATCCGCATGCTCGACAGGACCCGCGCCAAGCACAACGACATGGTCCTCGTCCACGGCGGCGGCCCCGGCGTCGAGAAGATCGCCGCGCGCTGGGCCGAACGCAACGGCGTCCACCAGGTCGTCTGCAAGCCCGACTGGGACCGCCACGGACGCGCCGCGCCCTTCCGCCGCAACGACGAACTGCTCAACCTCCTGCCGAAGGGCGTCATCGCCTTCCCCGGCTCCGGCATCACCGAGAACCTCGTCGACAAGGCACGGCAGATGGGCATACCGGTCCTCCAGGCCAGTGCATAGGCCGCACCGCAGCGCGGGCCGCGTCGATCCCCGGCGCGGCCCGCTTCGCTTCCGACCGACGGCGTCGCGGCACCGTCGGCCTCGCGGGCGCTTCGTCCTGCCCCGGACCACGATCCGGGGGCCCCGCTCGCGATCGACACCGTGACCGGCATCTCCGGCAGCGCCGTCGGTGTTGGCGACCGCCGGTCCGATCGCCTGCCAAGGCAGCAGCGTCTTGCGGCTGTCGCCGCCATCGCGCGTTGTCGCCTGCATCGCTCCCCGCACTCCCGCCGATCCTCGTGACGGCGCTCCCGTCGGAACCGCCGACATCGTGCTCGACACTTCGTCCATTCGTGGTGTCGCCACCGCCGCCCGCATCAGGCGCCGCGGCGGCTCCGAACCGCCGTATTCGCCGGCGCCGATTTCCCCATCGTGAATGCTGTCCGTTACGGCTCTGTCTCTACGGCAAAGCCGCTAATTCGTCACACCTAACGCGCCCGGGGCGCAGATGCGGCATGGATGGACATCCGTACTCTCCGGTGCTCTTGAGGCGCCAGACGGCGCCAGGACCATGATGGGAACATGGGGTTCGGATTGTGTCATGCGCAAACCCCTGGAATTATGTGATGTGTTTTCATCGTGTTTGACGTGTATGCTCCAGAGCGCCGTGCGCAATGCGACCGGAGACGGAAAAAACACGAGAGTGCCGCCCGCGGTCACACGGGGCCAATGGACCAGGAAACAGGCTGTCGCCGTCCGAAACCGGCCGGTATCCCGCTTGCGGAGCGGCCGGGGGAAGGCTCGAACAGGGGAGATGACGATGGCGACAAGGAGCTTCCAGCGCTCGATCCGGTTCACGCAAAAAGAATGGGACGCCGTGGTCCGGGCCGCCGAGAAGGCGGAATTGTCTCCCGGCTCCTGAGGTGGCGTCGGTTTGTCGGACAGGCTGACGGCGTTTTCAAGGTGTATTCCGGTTGAAGTTTGTGCCGCCAGAATCCTCTTGGATCGATCTTTCTGCTGCTGCTGTTGCGCCTGTGGGTATGTGGTCAAGGCGCGAAGCGGCTTGTCCATCATATCCACAGGCGTGTCGCCCCGGTAGGCCTCGGCCGGCGTCCGCCCGCCGAGTGCCGAGTGCGGTCTCTCGGTGTTGTAGAAGCCGATCCACTGGCCGATGACGCGCCGGGCTGCGAAGCCGTCGGCGATCTCGTGCAGGTAGACCGCCTCGTATTTGAGCGAGCGCCACAGCCGCTCGATGAAGATGTTGTCCATGCACCGGCCGCGGCCGTCCATCGAGATGCGGATACCGGCCTCCCGCAGGCGCGCGGTGAAGGCGAAGCCGGTGAACTGGCTGCCCTGGTCGGTGTTGAAGATCTGCGGGGTGCCATGGCGCGCCAGGGCTTCGTCGAGAGCCTCGACACAGAACCCCGCGTCCAGCGTGTTCGACAGCCGCCAGGCCAGGACGCAGCGGCTCGCCCAGTCCATGATCGCCACCAGGTAGAGGAAGCCGCGCCGCACCGGGATGTAGGTGATGTCGGCGCACCACACATGGTTCGGCCGCTCGATCGCCAGACCCCGCAGCAGATATGGATAAACCCGGTGCCCGAGGTGCGGCGCACTGGTCCGCGGCGCCCGATAGACCGCCTGAAGACCAAGCAGGCGCATCAGGCGAGCGGCCCGCCGCCGCCCGATCCGCACCCCCTCGCGGCGCAGATGCCGAACCATCTGGCGGGCGCCGTAGAACGGATACTTGAGGAACAGCGCGTCGATCCGGCGCATCAGAGCCAGCGTCTCCGCGCTCTCCCCCTTCGGCCGGTCATAGAGCGACGAGCGCCCGATCGACAGCAGACGGCATTGCCGGGTCAGGCTCAACGACGGGTGGCCCCGCACAACCATCGCCCGTCTCCCGGACCGGCTCAGCGACCGGACCCGCGTGACAAAAAATCACGCTCTACGATCAACTCCCCGATCTTGGCGTGAAGAGCCCGGACCTCGCTCTCGTGATCCCGCGCCCGGCGCTCACCTCCACCGGAAAAGACCTCCCCCAGACCCTCCATCGCCTGGCGCTTCCACACACCCACCTGGTTCGGATGCACCTGGTGCTTCGAGGCAATCTCCTGAAGCGTCCGATCACCCCGTAGCGCCTCCAAGGCTATCTTCGCCTTCAGCTCCCCCGAAAACCTGCGTCGCTTGCTCATCCGCATTCCTCCGTCACACGGCGGAATACACCTTGACGACCTGTCCGATTTTGCGACGCCACCTCACTCTCTCTGGTAGGGACAGCCCGAGGCCATGGCGAGCTTGATCCGCCGCACGCTGATGCGCACCAGGGCGGCGATCTTGAGCAGCTTGAGCCGGATCGAGCCGCAGCTTGCCCTGGCGAAGCGGGTCTGGGCCAGGCCGATCCGACGCAAGGCGCAGAGCAGCACATAGGCCATGGAGGCGAACCACAGCCGGAGTTGGTTGGCGCGCATGGAGCGGGCCGATGTGCGGTCGGCGAACAGGTCGAGCTGGCATTCCTTGATCCGGTTCTCCATCTCGCCGCGGGCGCAATACAGCGTCTCGTAGAGCCGGCGGGAGCGCGCGTCTGCGGGCTTCAGCGAGGTCACCACGAAGCGGGGGTTGGCCTTGCCGCCGGTCCACTCCGCCTTGCCGACGACGCGGCGCCGGCGCGACCAGCTGTCGCGGGTCGACCACAGGAAGTCCTTGTAGCGCCGGGCCGGTCGACCCTTCGCCTCGGCCCGGGCCGCCGCCAGCGCCCCCTCGAGCACCGCCGCCAGCCGGGGATTGCGCGCCAGGCCGAACAGGTAGTCGACCCGGTTGGCTTCGCACCAGCCCATCAACGTCTCGCGCGCGAAGCCCGAATCCGCCCGCAGCAGGATGCGCACACCCGGCCAGTGCCGGCGCAACTGGCGAACGATCCGGGCCACCTCATCGACCGCGCCGGCCGAGGCATCGATGTTCGCGCGCCGCAGCTTCGCCGCCAGCAGATGCCGGCCGCAGAAGATGTACAGCGGCAGATAGCACCAGGCGTCGTAGTAGCCGTGGAAGAAGCGCCCCTCCTGGTGCCCATGCAACGGATCGTCGGTGGCATCCAGGTCCAGCACGATCCGCGCCGGCGGCCTGCGCTGCGCCGCCACGAACTGCTCCACGAACACAGCCTCGACCGCCGCCGGGCGATGGCCGATCTTGTGATACAGCCCGGGTTGCGTGCCGCCCAGTTCCAGCCGGTTCAGCGTCGACTTGCCGGCCAGCGGCGCGCAGCCCCGACGCTTCGCCGCCAGCTTGCCGGCCAGCACCGCCATCACTGGATCGTGGCGCAGCTCATCGTGATCGATCAGATCCTCGTAGCCCAGCGCGATACCGAACACCCGCTGGCCCACCAGGGTGCGCAGTTCGTGTTCGATCAGCCGCCCGTCGCGGCGGTCCACGAAGCAGGCGGCGAAGCGATCGATCAGCCCGACCGCCCGATCGGCGGCGCCGAGCAGCAGCGCCCCGGCGTCCGAGGTCATCGCCCCGCCATCGAACGCCGCGACCACCGAACGCCCCTCGACGGGTGCAAAACCGAACAGATCCGGGGTACAGTGCGTGGCCATCGGGGACTCCCTCCGGTCCAGGATAAGCCTTTGTCGCAAAAAGCATTATCCCAAACCAGGAGCCCCGATGCAGCAGTCCCGTGAGAAATCCGGGTTAGACTGAATGGCAGTTCTGCCGGAGGATAAACGCAACTTGAGCAATCTCGACCTCAACTGGATCGCGAACTACATCTGGAGTATTGCGGCCGATGTGCTGCGCGATCTCTATGTGCGCGGCAAGTATCGCGACGTGATCCTGCCGATGACCGTTCTGCGCCGTCTGGATGCGGTTCTGGAAGACGGCAAGGAGGCCGTCCGCGACATGAAGGCTGCGCTCAATGAGGCCGGCGTGGTCGAGCAGGACGCCGCCTTGCGCCAGGCTGCCGGGCAGGCTTTCTACAACGTTTCGCCATTCATCCTGCGCGATCTGCGCGCCCGCTCCAACTCACAGCAACTCAGGGCCGATTTCGAGGCTTGGCTCGATGGCTTCTCGCCCAACGTGCAGGACATTCTCGACAGCTTCGAGTTCCGCAACCAGATCCCGCGCCTCGCGAAGGCCGACGCGCTCGGGGCCCTGATCGAGAAGCTCACCTCCCCGAAGGTCAATCTGGGACCCGACCCGGTGATGGAAACGGACGGCAGTGTCCGTCATTCCGGCCTCGACAACCACGGCATGGGCACGATCTTCGAGGAGCTGGTGCGCCGCTTCAACGAGGAGAACAACGAAGAGGCAGGCGAACACTGGACCCCCAGGGACGCCGTGCGGCTGATGGCGAAACTCGTGTTCCTGCCCGTCGCCGAGCGGATCGAATCCGGTACCTACCTGCTCTACGACGGCGCCTGCGGCACCGGCGGCATGTTGACCGTGGCCGAAGAAACCCTTCAGGAGCTTGCCGCCGAACGCGGCAAGAAGGTCTCCACCCATCTCTACGGCCAGGAGATCAACGCCGAGACTTACGCCATCTGCAAGGCCGACCTGCTGCTGAAAGGGGAAGGGGAAGCCGCCGACAACATCATTGGCGGTCCAGAGCATTCCACGCTCGCCAACGACGCCTTCCCGTCCCGGGAGTTCGATTTCATGCTCTCCAATCCGCCCTACGGCAAGAGCTGGAAGACCGACCTTTACCGGATAGGCGGCAGGCAGGAGATGCGCGATCCGCGCTTCCTGATCGAACACGGCGGCGATCCCGAGTACTCGCTGGTGACCCGCGTGAACGACGGCCAGATGCTGTTCCTCGCCAACAAGCTCTCCAAGATGAAGCAGCGCACCGCGCTCGGCAGCCGCATCGCCGAAGTGCACAACGGCAGTTCGCTGTTCACCGGCGATGCTGGCCAGGGCGAGAGCAACATACGGCGCTGGATTATCGAGAACGACTGGCTGGAGGCCGTCGTCGCGCTGCCGCTCAACATGTTCTACAACACCGGCATCGCCACCTATGTGTGGGTGCTGACCAATCGCAAGCCCGAACATCGGCGTGGCAGGGTGCAGTTGATCGACGCCACCGCTTGGCACCGGCCGCTGCGCAAGAATCTCGGCAAGAAGACCTGCGAACTGGGCGAGGACGACATCGCCCGCATCTGCGACGCCTTTCTCTCCTTCAAGGAGAGCGAACAGAGCAGGATTTTCGACAATGCGGCGTTCGGCTACCGGAAGGTGACGGTCGAGCGCCCGCTACGCATCGAGGAAGCCGACCCCAACCGGGCCTACAAGGTGGCCGAGATCAAGGTATTGAAGGAGAGCGGCTGGCGCAGCGAAGATGCGACGCCCGTGATCCGGAAGATCCACAAGCGGGGCACGGAGGCGGATCCGCTGCGCGGCCTGTTCGAGACCGTGATAGCCGGAACGCCTGCCGTGGTCGAATACGAGCCTGACACAGAGCTGCGCGACACCGAACGGATCCCGCTGCAGGAGGAAGGCGGTATCGAGGCGTTCCTGCGGCGCGAGGTGCTGCCCTGGGCGCCCGACGCCTGGTACCGGCCCGAGAGCGTGAAGATCGGCTACGAGATCAGCTTCAACCGCTACTTCTACAGGCCGCAGCCGATGCGCCCGCTGGACGAGGTTCGCGCCGACATCCTGGCCCTGGAGAAGGAGACGGCGGGCCTTCTGGTCGAGATTACCGACGCCGACACCATGGAGGAGACAACGCCATGACCGCAATCATCTTCGAAGTGGCCGAAGACGAAGGGGACGGCGGTCATTCGGCCAGCGCCCTTGGATACGGCATCCATACCCAGGGCGATTCTGTCGAGGAACTTCGCAGCAACGTCAGGGAGGCTGTCGATTGCCATTTCGACGACACGATGCCGTGCCCGAAGCTCATCCGTTTGCACGTCGTGCGCGATGAGGTTCTCGCAGCATGAAGCTGCCTCGCAACGTGAGCGGCGCAAGGTCTCAAGTGTTGCTACGACGCCTCGGTTACGGCGGTCCGAGACAGCGTGGCTCCTATGTACGGGGCCCGGACCCGGGTCAACGGAAGGCACCATGAGGTGACCCCGCTCCACAATCCAGACGCCTTCGGGCATTCTCAAGAGCACTGCCCGGCACCACGACATGACCGTCGAGGAACTTCTCCGTGAACTCGATCTGTGAAAACGACGCCGTGGCGGGCCGGTTCGACGCGCGCACCGGCAAGCCCTATCCAGCCTACAAGCCCTCCGGCGTCGAGGGGTTGGGGGAAGTGCCGGCGCATTGGGAGGTGAGGCGTCTGGGCCAAATTGGGGCGTTTTCCAAGGGCCGCGGTGGCAGCAAGGAAGACGAAACCCAATCGGGAGTCCCGTGCGTCAGATATGGCGACCTCTACACAACCCACCGATATTTCATTGAAAAGAGCCGGTCATTTGTCCTGCCGGGACAAGCCGAAAACTACACTCCCATAAAGTTCGGCGATCTACTTTTCGCTGCTTCCGGCGAGACAATCGAAGAAATCGGCAAGTCGGCCGTCAATTTGATTCCCTCCGAGGCCTGCTGTGGCGGGGATGTCATCCTGTTTCGACCTCACCAAGTACTGGAGGCTCGATATCTGGGATACGCAGCCGATTGCAGACCGGCGACATCGCAAAAGGCGATCATGGGGCGCGGCTTTACCGTAGTCCACATCTATACCGGCCAGCTCAAGCGTCTAAGCTTGGCGCTCCCACCCCTCCCCGAACAAACGGCCATCGCTCACTTTCTCGACCGAAAGATCGAGAAGATCGGAAAGGGCATCGCTCAAGCACAAGACGAACTCGACCTGCTCCGCGAATACCGCACACGGCTCATCGCTGATGTCGTCACCGGCAAGCTTGATGTGCGACACGCAGCAGCAGAGTTGCCCGAGGCGGAGCCGGCCGCGGAAGAAGACGGAGTCGATTTAGTTCAAGGTGGGGCAGGGTTCCATATGACCGAGGAACGCATTTTGCAAGAGGAGGACAGCCGATGACCGACTGGACGACATGTCCGGCGGTGGAACGAAGGCCCGGAAGGGTCAGCGGTGCGTGGGTTTTCGCCGGCACGCGAATTCCGCTGTTCGCGCTTTACGAGAACCTGGCTGGTGGCGCCACGGTCGATGAGTTTGTCGAGTGGTTCCCGGGCGTCGAGGAGAAGCAGGTTCGCGCAGTACTCGAACACGAAGCTCGCGCGCTCCGAGCGGCTCCGGCGCGGTGAAGCTGCTTTTCGACCAGGGAACGCCCGCCCCTCTGCGGCACCGTCTGCCGGCCCATTCCGTGGATACGCTGGCGGAGATGGGATGGTCGGAAAAGGATAACGGCGAGCTGCTCGATCTAGCTGAGCGGGAAGGATACGAGGTCTTCGTGACGACCGATCAAAGCATGCGATACCAGCAGAACATGGCAGGCCGACGAATCGGCATCGTCGTTCTGCTTTCAGCGAACTGGCCCCTGGTTCGCCTTCGCACGACGGACATCGACCGGGCAATCGCGGCAGTCCGGCCCGGCGAGATCGTCGAGGTTCCCATTCGGGCCGGCTGACATGGTGACAACTGTCCTGTCTGAGAACGATCCCCTCGCAGCCTACGACGAGGTGACCGACTTTCTCGATGCCGACGAGGAACTTGCTCTCCGCAACTCGGAGGCACCGGCAGGGGTTCCGAGCTAAACATGGCGCCGCCCGCCGAACCCAAGATCTATCATATCGTCCATGTGGATCGACTGGCCTCAATCATCGTGGACGGGGCTCTTTTATCCGATGCTACTCTGCAGGAGCGGCCACGGACGGGAACGACAATCGGCATGAGTACAATCAAGCGGCGGCGGCTGACCAATCCGGTAAAGTGCCAACCCGGCCTTAACGTCGGTGACTGCGTGCCATTCTACTTCTGCCCACGCTCTGTCATGCTCTACTTGATACACAAGGCCAATCATGACGAACTCGATTACCGTGGCGGCCAAGTCCCCATCGTGCACTTGGAGGCGGATCTTTACGAGACGACGGAATGTGAGGTGGCGTCGGTTTGTCGGACAGGCTGACGGCGTTTTCAAGGTGTATTCCGGTTGAAGTTTGTGCCGCCAGAATCCTCTTGGATCGATCTTTCTGCTGCTGCTGTTGCGCCTGTGGGTATGTGGTCAAGGCGCGAAGCGGCTTGTCCATCATATCCACAGGCGTGTCGCCCCGGTAGGCCTCGGCCGGCGTCCGCCCGCCGAGTGCCGAGTGCGGTCTCTCGGTGTTGTAGAAGCCGATCCACTGGCCGATGACGCGCCGGGCTGCGAAGCCGTCGGCGATCTCGTGCAGGTAGACCGCCTCGTATTTGAGCGAGCGCCACAGCCGCTCGATGAAGATGTTGTCCATGCACCGGCCGCGGCCGTCCATCGAGATGCGGATACCGGCCTCCCGCAGGCGCGCGGTGAAGGCGAAGCCGGTGAACTGGCTGCCCTGGTCGGTGTTGAAGATCTGCGGGGTGCCATGGCGCGCCAGGGCTTCGTCGAGAGCCTCGACACAGAACCCCGCGTCCAGCGTGTTCGACAGCCGCCAGGCCAGGACGCAGCGGCTCGCCCAGTCCATGATCGCCACCAGGTAGAGGAAGCCGCGCCGCACCGGGATGTAGGTGATGTCGGCGCACCACACATGGTTCGGCCGCTCGATCGCCAGACCCCGCAGCAGATATGGATAAACCCGGTGCCCGAGGTGCGGCGCACTGGTCCGCGGCGCCCGATAGACCGCCTGAAGACCAAGCAGGCGCATCAGGCGAGCGGCCCGCCGCCGCCCGATCCGCACCCCCTCGCGGCGCAGATGCCGAACCATCTGGCGGGCGCCGTAGAACGGATACTTGAGGAACAGCGCGTCGATCCGGCGCATCAGAGCCAGCGTCTCCGCGCTCTCCCCCTTCGGCCGGTCATAGAGCGACGAGCGCCCGATCGACAGCAGACGGCATTGCCGGGTCAGGCTCAACGACGGGTGGCCCCGCACAACCATCGCCCGTCTCCCGGACCGGCTCAGCGACCGGACCCGCGTGACAAAAAATCACGCTCTACGATCAACTCCCCGATCTTGGCGTGAAGAGCCCGGACCTCGCTCTCGTGATCCCGCGCCCGGCGCTCACCTCCACCGGAAAAGACCTCCCCCAGACCCTCCATCGCCTGGCGCTTCCACACACCCACCTGGTTCGGATGCACCTGGTGCTTCGAGGCAATCTCCTGAAGCGTCCGATCACCCCGTAGCGCCTCCAAGGCTATCTTCGCCTTCAGCTCCCCCGAAAACCTGCGTCGCTTGCTCATCCGCATTCCTCCGTCACACGGCGGAATACACCTTGACGACCTGTCCGATTTTGCGACGCCACCTCATAGATAGATGACGAATGTAAAGGCTGTGGGTGTGCAGGAGCAACCACGCGGCTGGAAGCGAATGTTCCTGGACGATGAGGGGAATCCCTCTTCGATGCGGGTGATGTCGGCTATCGCTTTCGTTGCCGCCGCATACCTTGCTGTCGTGGAAGTCTTCTACAAGATGGCGATAGACACTGAGAGCGGCAGCGATACCGAGCTCGTGTTCTATTTTCTCGCGGTCGCCTTCATGCCGAAGGCTCTGCAGAAATTCGCCGAAGGCTCTTGCGCGGATGACGACGTATCCGAGGATACGGACAACAAAAAAGGATGGTTTACAGACAAGAATGGAAATCCGTCGTCGGTGCGATTGATGTCGCTAGGAGCGCTGTTGGTTGCGATGGCCCTAGCGGTAATCTCAGTCCATGGCTGGGGCGAAGGAAAGAACGAACTTGTCCTGTACTTCCTCGCGGCAGCCTTCGTTCCGAAGGCCATACAGAAATTTGCCGAAGGTGCCCGACGGTGATGGTTCTATCCTAGCCTGATGTATTCGCCAAGGTCTGAGGACAAGGTGGCGGACGTGGCGTAACCCGTTGGTTTCGGGTAGAAATTCGTTTCCGAGCGAAATTCCCCCGAAGCAACGAAAGCGCCACGCCGCCATGACCGAAGATACCCTTCTCCCGTTCGATCTTCCAGCCGTAAGCCGCAAGAAGGTGACCGCCGATTTCGCCGGCGGTTCGATCTCGTCGGACGGCGGGCTTGTGCTGCTGCGCGGGGCCGAGCGCCGGCTTCGTCTGGCCGAGACGCTGGCCGGCTGCATCCGGGAGTGGCGCGACCCGGCGCGGACGGTCCACACGCTGCCTGCGATGCTGCGGTTCCGCATGTTCGCGATCGCCTGCGGCTACGAGGACGCCGACGCCCTTCGACAAGCTCAGGAGCGACACGCTGCGCGCCGATCCGCTGTTCAAGCTGGCGGTGGGCCGGGCGCCGGAGAGCGGCCGCGATCTCTGTTCGCAACCGACCATGAGCCGGCTCGAGAACGCGCCTTCGCGCAGCGAGGTGGGGCGCCTGACGGCCGCGCTGGTCGACATCTTCTGCCGTTCCTTCGATGCCCCGCCGGCGGCGATCACGCTCGACATCGACGAGACCTGCGACGCGGTGCACGGCCATCAGCAGCTGTCGCTGTTCCACGGCTTCTACGACACCCGGTGCTTCCTCCCGGTCCATGTCTACCATGTCGAGAGCGGCAAGCCGGTGGCGGTTCTCCTGCGCCCCGGCAAGACGCCCTCCGGGGTCGAGGTCCGCACCATGCTCAGGCACCTGACGCGGCACATCCGCCGGCACTGGCCGCGCACCCGGCTCACCTTCCGGGGCGACAGCCATTACGGCCGGACCGAGGCGATGGCGTGGTGCGAGGACAACGGCGTCGACTACATCTTCGGCCTGGCGGGGAACGCGGTGCTGCACGCCCTCGCCGACGAGACCGCCGACGATGTCGAGCTGCGCCACGCCGAGACCGGCGCCGACAAGGTCCGCGGCTTCGCCAGCTTCGATTACGCCGCCGGCTCGTGCGACCGCGAGCGCCGCGTGGTCGCCCGGCTCGAGGCCACGGCCCGCGGCTTCGACGCGCGCTACATCGTCACCTCGCTCACCGGCGAGCCGCGCCATCTCTACGAAGGGGTGTATTGCGCGCGGGGACAGGCGGAAAATCTGATAAAGCAGCACAAGTCCCAGCTCGCCTCCGACCGCACCTCCTGCCAGAGCCCGCTCGCCAACCAGTTCCGCCGGGTGCTCCACACCGCCGCCTACTGGCTGATGCTCGCGCTCCGCGACGCCGTGCCGCGCAGGATGGATCTCGCCTGGGCCGAGTTCGCCACCATCCGCCGGAGGCTGCTCAAGATCGGCGCCCGGGTGGTGGAGAAGGCCGCCCGCGTCCGCATCCACCTCGCCTCGGCCTGCCCCGACGCCGCCCTGTTCCGCCTCTTGGCGGGCCGGTTCGCGACCTCCGGACCCTGACCGCCGGGGCGGCGTGCCCCGCGAACCCGAGCCCGTTCAACCCTCAACCCCGAGTTCAAAAACGCCAAATCCCGGCACCGTAAAGGCGCCGAACACAAGCCCCTGCGCACTGGAAAACCGACCGATTTAATCGAACTGTCACGAATAGATGCGGCTAGGCACATTCAAAGAGAGGAATTGCATCGTTTGTCTTATTTTTCAACAAGTTACGATAAATCACACCGGGATTACGATCAAGTGTCGGTCTCGGTGGTTGCGAGCCCCCGCAACCACCTCAAGCCCCTGAAAACACTGACGTTTTCGGGGGCTTCGTCGTTTCCGGACAAAGCGATTTTACCGACTGGCAAATTATTGGCAAACAATTTGATTCGCACCTCAGCTGTCATGAGTCGCGGAATCCCCGTCAGGTTTGCAGCCTAACGGGCCAGGCGGGTCGTTGCCGACCCCTCCCGCCGGACCCTCCCACTCATGCTCATGCGGGTTCGGCGCGGTTGTCGAGAAGGGTCAGCGCCTCGCTCGCCCTGGCCGGCTGCGGGCATCGCTCCGGCTTACGTCCGGCGCATCTTGTGCCTCGCCGATGTCGGCTTTGCCGCGCACCCTGTCGAAGCGGTCCGGTGGCGAAGGTCGGAGTACTCATCGCCACCGCGATGGCGAGTCGTAAGCGTCTGGCGTGACCGCCCTTGTGGCGAGACGGCTTGGAGCCGCAGTCTGTGGTGAGGTTCCAGAGGTCGATAGTGTCCATTATCGGCTAATGGACACTATCTTAGGGGGCTGCGGTGCCACGTCGGGTACGCCGGTTCTGGTCGGACGACGAGAAGCGCCGGATCGTGGCGCAGAGCTACGCTCCCGGTGTCTCGGTGTCGGTTGTGGCGCGCCGCTATGACGTCAACGCCAACCTGATCTTCACCTGGCGGCGCGATCCCCGTTACAGGCCGGCGGCCGATGCCGGGGAGGCGCCGTCCTTCCTGCCGGTGGAGGTGGTGCCCGATGCGCCGCCGTTGGAGCCGGCCGCGGCATCGGACGGTCGGATCGAGATCGCGTTGTCGAACGGCCACCGGGTGAGCGCGTTCGGGTCGTTCGACGCGGACGCGCTGTGCCGGGTGGTGCGGGCGCTTGGCGGATGATCCCGGTTCCCTCCTCGACCCGGGTATGGCTGGCCTGCGGCGTGACCGACATGCGCAAGGGGTTCCCCGGTCTCGCGGCGCAGGCGGAGCGGGTATTGAAGGCGGATCCGCATTGCGGCCATCTCTTCATCTACCGCGGCCGCCGGGGCGACCTGATCAAGATGATCTGGTGGGACGGCCAGGGTGCGTGCCTGTTCTCGAAGCGTCTGGAGCGCGGCCGCTTCGTGTGGCCGTCGGCATCGGAAGGGAAGGTGTCGGTGACGCCGGCGCAGCTGTCGATGCTGCTTGAGGGGATCGACTGGCGGGCGCCGGTTCGCACCTGGAGACCGCTGGCCGCGGGCTGATTCACCGTTTATAAACAATGGGTTGACTGTCATTCGGGCTTCCCTTTGTCGGCCCCTTCGGGTAGGATGCGGCCATGCTCGAAGCGGCCCATTCCCTGCCCGACGACATCGCCGCGTTGAAGGCGATGGTGCTGGCCTCGCGGGCCGAACTGGCGGCACGGGACGCCGAGCTGCGCAACCGCGATCTGTTGATCGAGAAGCTCAGGCACCAGCTTGCGGGTCTGCGGCGGCAGCGCTTCGGCGTCACCTCGGAGGCCCTCGACCAGCTTGATCTCGGGCTGGAGGACGAGGAGATCGCGCGGGCGGCCGAGGCGCCGACCGAGCCGACGCCCGCCACGAAGAAGCAGCCGAAGCGCCGTCCCCTGCCGGACCACCTGCCGCGCGAGGAGACGGTTCTCGCGCCGGGCGAGCGCTGCGCGGACTGCGGCGGCCGTCTCAAGCGGCTCGGCGAGGATGTGACGGAGGAGCTGGAGTACATCCCCGGCCGCTTCGTGGTGAAGCGCATCGTCCGTCCGCGCCTGGCCTGCGGCGGCTGCGAGAAGTTCCACCAGGCGCCGCTGCCGCCGCGACCGATCGAGCGCGGCCGACCGGGCCCCGGCCTTCTGGCGCATGTGCTGGTCTCGAAGTATTGCGATCACCGTGTGTCCTGAAGCACCGCCATGAAAGGAGGTGCGCAACTGCAAGAGAGATGAGGGTAGGCCCCTCGGGGTCGACGATCAGGCGTCGGTCTCAAACCACCACGAGCTGCTGTCGTAAAGAGCGATGGTGGTGAGCGTCGTGGAAACGGCGGGACGACGATCTCGTCAGGTGAGGTCCGGGGAGACGAGCGAAAGCGAACCGCCGATGAACTGCCGAAAGCGTATGGTCGATGTCAGAACCGGGGGTGGTGGTCACTCCGGGACAAGCATGGGCGGAGTCCTGGAGTCCGGCCCACGCGGCATCCGGCTCGAAGGCGGCGTGAACCCGGAACAGGCTTTCTTGCGGAACAGGAGAACCTGTCGTCCCGATGCCAAGGGAGACGGCCAACCGGGCAGCCCCCGGAAGGCTCAGAGTACCGATGCGGGGCACAGGGGCAGAACAGCCCGTAGTAGGGATGAAGGCGCTGTAATGGCGCTGGACCGAAGGGGCTGTGGTGTTCAGCCGCTGCCGTCGGCCAACTGGTGACAGGAGGAGCCGGATGACAGGGGCAAAGCCGTTCCCGATAGCAAAGAGGGAAGTCTGGGAAGCCTTCAAGCATGTGAAGGCAAACCGGGGAGCGGCTGGAGTAGATGGGCAGACGGTCGAGAGTCTGGAGGAACGGCTTGGTCCGGAACTCTACAAGCTCTGGAATCGCATGTCCTCAGGCAGCTATATGCCGCCTCCGGTTCGCAGGGTGAACATCCCCAAGGAGGGCGGCGGGAAGCGCCCGTTGGGCATACCGACGGTCACGGACCGCATCGCTCAGGAGGTTGTTCGCCGACATCTGGAGCCCTTGTTGGAACCGATTTTCCATGAGGACTCATACGGATATCGGCCGAAGCGATCCGCCATTGACGCCATCCGGACAGCGCGTCGGCGATGCTGGCGCTACGACTGGGTGCTGGACATGGACATCAAGGGGTTCTTCGACAACATCGACCACGAGTTGCTGCTGAAGGCCGTTCGTCACCATACGGACTGCCGGTGGGTGCTGCTCTATGTCGAGCGCTGGTTGAAGGCTCCCGTGATCGAGGAGGACGGCACCGTTGTCGCACGGGACAGGGGCACGCCACAGGGCGGGGTAATTTCGCCAGTATTGTCCAACCTGTTCCTGCACTATGCGTTCGATCAATGGATGAAAAGGTCGATGCCGCATGTTCCGTTCGAACGGTATGCGGACGATATATGAGGTGGCGTCGGTTTGTCGGACAGGCTGACGGCGTTTTCAAGGTGTATTCCGGTTGAAGTTTGTGCCGCCAGAATCCTCTTGGATCGATCTTTCTGCTGCTGCTGTTGCGCCTGTGGGTATGTGGTCAAGGCGCGAAGCGGCTTGTCCATCATATCCACAGGCGTGTCGCCCCGGTAGGCCTCGGCCGGCGTCCGCCCGCCGAGTGCCGAGTGCGGTCTCTCGGTGTTGTAGAAGCCGATCCACTGGCCGATGACGCGCCGGGCTGCGAAGCCGTCGGCGATCTCGTGCAGGTAGACCGCCTCGTATTTGAGCGAGCGCCACAGCCGCTCGATGAAGATGTTGTCCATGCACCGGCCGCGGCCGTCCATCGAGATGCGGATACCGGCCTCCCGCAGGCGCGCGGTGAAGGCGAAGCCGGTGAACTGGCTGCCCTGGTCGGTGTTGAAGATCTGCGGGGTGCCATGGCGCGCCAGGGCTTCGTCGAGAGCCTCGACACAGAACCCCGCGTCCAGCGTGTTCGACAGCCGCCAGGCCAGGACGCAGCGGCTCGCCCAGTCCATGATCGCCACCAGGTAGAGGAAGCCGCGCCGCACCGGGATGTAGGTGATGTCGGCGCACCACACATGGTTCGGCCGCTCGATCGCCAGACCCCGCAGCAGATATGGATAAACCCGGTGCCCGAGGTGCGGCGCACTGGTCCGCGGCGCCCGATAGACCGCCTGAAGACCAAGCAGGCGCATCAGGCGAGCGGCCCGCCGCCGCCCGATCCGCACCCCCTCGCGGCGCAGATGCCGAACCATCTGGCGGGCGCCGTAGAACGGATACTTGAGGAACAGCGCGTCGATCCGGCGCATCAGAGCCAGCGTCTCCGCGCTCTCCCCCTTCGGCCGGTCATAGAGCGACGAGCGCCCGATCGACAGCAGACGGCATTGCCGGGTCAGGCTCAACGACGGGTGGCCCCGCACAACCATCGCCCGTCTCCCGGACCGGCTCAGCGACCGGACCCGCGTGACAAAAAATCACGCTCTACGATCAACTCCCCGATCTTGGCGTGAAGAGCCCGGACCTCGCTCTCGTGATCCCGCGCCCGGCGCTCACCTCCACCGGAAAAGACCTCCCCCAGACCCTCCATCGCCTGGCGCTTCCACACACCCACCTGGTTCGGATGCACCTGGTGCTTCGAGGCAATCTCCTGAAGCGTCCGATCACCCCGTAGCGCCTCCAAGGCTATCTTCGCCTTCAGCTCCCCCGAAAACCTGCGTCGCTTGCTCATCCGCATTCCTCCGTCACACGGCGGAATACACCTTGACGACCTGTCCGATTTTGCGACGCCACCTCAATAATCTGCCATTGTCGAACGGAGGAGGCGGCAAAGACCCTCTGGCGGCGGGTTGCGGACCGATTGGCCGAGTGCGGCCTGGAGGTCCATCCGCAGAAGACCAAGGTGGTCTACTGCAAGGATACCAACCGCAAGGCGGACTACCCGACGGTCGCGTTCGACTTCCTGGGCTACCGTTTCCAGCCAAGGTTCGCGGCGTGGCGCGGCGGGTTGTTCGGGGTCTCGTTCCTTCCGGCTGCCAGCCCGACTGCGCTCAAGGCGTTTCGGCGCCGCGTGCGACAGTGGCGTTTGCAACGGCGTAGCGACAAGGCACTGCTTGACCTTGCCCGCATGTTTCATCGCGAAATTGCAGGGTGGATCGGCTACTTCGGCGCATTCTACAAGTCGGCGCTCTATCCGACCCTTCGTCTGATAGACGCCCACTTGCAGCGATGGGCAATGCGGAAGTTCAAACGCTTCCGACAACGACCGCGTCAGGCTCGTCTCTGGCTTGCCAGAATCGCGAAAGCGGAGCCGTGGCGGTTCGCCCATTGGACCCTTGTGCACGGGCAGGGCCGGACGCTGGGAGCCGTATGAGCTGAGAGGTTCACGTACGGTTCTGGGAGCGCGTGGGGGTGAGATTCCCCCGCGCGACTCGCTTGCCGCTCTACCGCCAGTCCCGCATCTTCGCCCGCGACGGCGTCGAGCTCGACCGCTCGACGCTCGCCGGCTGGGTCGGCAAGGCGACGGCGCTGCTGGAGCCCCTGGCCGATGCGATCGGGCGCCATGTGCTGGAAGGACAAGCCCTGTTCGCCGACGACACCCCGGTCAAGCTGCTGGCGCCGGGAACCGGCAAAACGGCGACCGGCCGGGCCTGGACCTACGTGCGGGACGAGCGGCCCTGGGCTGGCGAGGCGCCGCCGGCGGCCTGGTACCGCTTCTCGGCCGACCGCAAGGCGGCGCATCCGAAGGCGCATCTTGAAGGCTTCGCCGGCTGGATGCACTCGGACGGCTATGCCGGGTTCGGTGCGCTGGCGCGCGCCGGGCCGGTCCGCGAGGTGGCCTGTCTGGCGCATGTGCGACGCAAGTTCTTCGACGTCCATGCCGCCCAGGGCTCGGCGATCGCCGCCGAGGCGCTGGAACGGATCGCCGCCCTCTACGCTATCGAGAAGGAGGCCCGCGGGCAGCCGCCCGAGAACCGCGCGGCCATCCGCCAGGCCAAGGCCGCGCCGTGCCTCGACGAGCTGGAGCGGTGGCTGCAATCGCAGCTGCCCAGAATCTCCGCCAAGACCCCGCTGGCAGCGGCGATCCGTCATGCCCTGACCCGGATGAAGCGCCTTCGACCCTATCTCGAGCACGGCTTCCTCGAGATCGACAACAACCCCGCCGAACGCGCAATGAGGCCGATCGCGCTCGGCCGCAAGAACTATCTCTTCATGGGCTCGGCCAGCGGCGGCAGGGCCGCCGCCATCGCCTACACCCTGATCGAGACCGCCAGGCTCAACGATGTCGATCCGCAGGCCTGGCTTGCTCAGGTCCTCGAACGCATCCCCGACTACAGGATCAACCGCATCGACGATCTGCTGCCGTGGAACACCGCGCCCGCAGAAGATCGGGAAGCCGCCGACTGACCACGCAGGGGCGGTCACGCCGGACGCTTACGGAAAACCGGGGGTTTTCTAATCCGATGCGGTTCTTGCCGCGTCATTGACCGGTCGATGCCAGCCTGCCATATTATCATCAGATTTCGTCGAAAAATGACGATAATATGGCAGGAACGACCTATCCGCGTCTGATCCGGCCGCCCGGGCAGAGCTTCTTTCTCCTCGGCGTTCGCGGGGTCGGCAAGAGCAGTTGGGCGCGAGCGCGGTTTCCCGACGCGCCGCGCATCGATCTGCTCGACGAGGCCCGCTACCAGGACTACCTCGCCGATCCGTCCCTCTTCGCCGCCGATCTCCAGTCCGCGCCGCCAGGCGGCTGGGTGGTGGTCGACGAGATCCAGCGCCTTCCCAATCTCCTCAACGAGGTCCACCGCCACATCGAGGATCGACGCCTCAACTTCGCCCTGCTCGGATCGAGCGCGCGAAAGCTCAAGGCGTCGGGCGTCAACCTGCTCGCCGGCCGGGCGCTGCACAAGACGATGCATCCCCTGACCCCGGCCGAGCTCGGCGACGACTTCGATCTCGATGCGGCCCTCGACACCGGAACGATCCCCCTAGTCTGGGTCGCCGACGACCGGCGAGCGGTGCTCGAGAGCTATGTCCGGCTTTACCTCCGTGAGGAAATCCGGGCGGAAGGGCTGGTCCGAAACCTTCCGGGATTCGCGCGCTTCCTGCCGGTCGCCGCCCTCCATCACGGCCAAGTCGTCAACATATCCGGCATCGCGCGCGACTGCGGCGTCGCGCGCGCCACGGTGCAGGGCTATCTGGATATCCTTGAGGATACCCTGCTCGCGTTCCGTCTCCCCGCCTTCCAGCCGCGGCTCAGAGCGCGGGAGCGCCGCCATCCGAAGCTCTACTGGGTCGATCCCGGCTTGGTCCGCGCGGTGAAGAGGCTTCATGGACCGATCGCGCCCGAGGAACGCGGCGCGCTGCTGGAAGGCTGGGTCCTGCACCTGCTGCGGGCGCACGGCGAGCAGGGCGGGCTGTTCGACGAACTGCACTACTGGGCGCCGCACCCGGCGAACCGCACCGAGGTCGACTTCCTGCTCCGCCGGGATAGCGAGCTGGCCGCGATCGAGGTCAAGTCCCAGCCCCGCTACCACACCGGCATGCTGCCGGGTCTGCGCGCAATCGCGGCGTTGCCGGGAATAGCCCGACGCGTGCTGGTCTACGGCGGCAAGCGGTCCTTCCGGACCGGGGACGGGATCGACGTCTGGCCCATCGCCCGGCTGCAACAGGCACTCGCCGAGGGCACCCTGTGGCCCTAGTGTCTTGTTTCCGAAGATTCCATCCATCTGGACGGTACCCTGAGGTGGCGTCGCAAAATCGGACAGGTCGTCAAGGTGTATTCCGCCGTGTGACGGATGAGGTGGCGTCGCAAAATCGGACATGTCGTCAAGGTGTATTCCGCCGTGTGACGGAGGAATGCGGATGAGCAAGCGACGCAGGTTTTCGGGGGAGCTGAAGGCGAAGATAGCCTTGGAGGCGCTACGGGGTGATCGGACGCTTCAGGAGATTGCCTCGAAGCACCAGGTGCATCCGAACCAGGTGGGTGTGTGGAAGCGCCAGGCGATGGAGGGTCTGGGGGAGGTCTTTTCCGGTGGAGGTGAGCGCCGGGCGCGGGATCACGAGAGCGAGGTCCGGGCTCTTCACGCCAAGATCGGGGAGTTGATCGTAGAGCGTGATTTTTTGTCACGCGGGTCCGGTCGCTGAGCCGGTCCGGGAGACGGGCGATGGTTGTGCGGGGCCACCCGTCGTTGAGCCTGACCCGGCAATGCCGTCTGCTGTCGATCGGGCGCTCGTCGCTCTATGACCGGCCGAAGGGGGAGAGCGCGGAGACGCTGGCTCTGATGCGCCGGATCGACGCGCTGTTCCTCAAGTATCCGTTCTACGGCGCCCGCCAGATGGTTCGGCATCTGCGCCGCGAGGGGGTGCGGATCGGGCGGCGGCGGGCCGCTCGCCTGATGCGCCTGCTTGGTCTTCAGGCGGTCTATCGGGCGCCGCGGACCAGTGCGCCGCACCTCGGGCACCGGGTTTATCCATATCTGCTGCGGGGTCTGGCGATCGAGCGGCCGAACCATGTGTGGTGCGCCGACATCACCTACATCCCGGTGCGGCGCGGCTTCCTCTACCTGGTGGCGATCATGGACTGGGCGAGCCGCTGCGTCCTGGCCTGGCGGCTGTCGAACACGCTGGACGCGGGGTTCTGTGTCGAGGCTCTCGACGAAGCCCTGGCGCGCCATGGCACCCCGCAGATCTTCAACACCGACCAGGGCAGCCAGTTCACCGGCTTCGCCTTCACCGCGCGCCTGCGGGAGGCCGGTATCCGCATCTCGATGGACGGCCGCGGCCGGTGCATGGACAACATCTTCATCGAGCGGCTGTGGCGCTCGCTCAAATACGAGGCGGTCTACCTGCACGAGATCGCCGACGGCTTCGCAGCCCGGCGCGTCATCGGCCAGTGGATCGGCTTCTACAACACCGAGAGACCGCACTCGGCACTCGGCGGGCGGACGCCGGCCGAGGCCTACCGGGGCGACACGCCTGTGGATATGATGGACAAGCCGCTTCGCGCCTTGACCACATACCCACAGGCGCAACAGCAGCAGCAGAAAGATCGATCCAAGAGGATTCTGGCGGCACAAACTTCAACCGGAATACACCTTGAAAACGCCGTCAGCCTGTCCGACAAACCGACGCCACCTCACCCCCACCCCGTCATGCCCGGACTTGTTCCGGGCATCCACGTCCCTCCGCCGCCTCGCCCTTGCCGGCCGGCACCGCGATGCCGCAAGACGTGGATGCCCGGAACAAGTCCGGGCATGACGACGTTGGAGGCGTGCGACGGGATAAGAACTTCGGGAACACGACATTAGCGAACAAGCTCATGCAACCATCGTCAGGTCATAGCTTGTGTTCTTGCTGCCTCCCGGATTGCGGCGAAGGATTCCGCGCGCGACCAGCTCATTGATGTCGCGCTGCGCCGTCGGTATCGAGCACTTGCCGATCGCCGCCCATTTCCTTGCCGTCAGCTTGCCCTCGAATCCATCGAGAATCCTGTTGAGCACCGCCTTCTGGCGTTTGGTGAAGGGCTCGCGGGCGTAGCGTTGCCAGAAATCGGCCTTGCGCAGAACATCCGCGCAAGCCGCTTCGGCGCCATCGATCGCACGCGAGAGACAGCCGAGGAACCAGACCAGCCAGCCGGTGACGTCGAGCGTGCCTTTCTGCGCGCTTTCGAGCGCGTCGTAATAGTCGGAACGTTCCTTCCGGATCTGGCTCGACATGCTGTAGAAGCGCTGTCCCGAGTCCTCCGACTGGGCCAGCGCCCGATCGGCGATCGCGCGCGCGACACGGCCGTTACCGTCCTCGAACGGGTGGACGGTCACGAACCAGAGATGTGCCAGGCCGGCACGCAACAGGCCTTCGGGTTCGCTTCGGCGATCGAACCATTCCAGGAACGCCTGCATCTCGGCGTCGAGCCGGTGAGCCGGCGGCGCCCGATAATGCACCCGCTGACGGCCGACCGGTCCCGAAACGACCTGCATCGGCCCTTCCGCATCGTCGCGCCACGCGCCCGTCCTGATCCTGTGCAGTCCCGAATAGCCCGTCGGGAACAGTGCCGCCTGCCAGCCGAACAGTCGTTCGGGCGTCAACGATGCCTCATGGTTCTCCGTCGCGTCGAGCATCATTTCGACGACGCCTTCGGTCCGCCGGTCGGCCAGCGCGATTGCCGCCGTGGGCAGGCCGAGGCGGCGCGCGAGCGACGACCGTACGCTACTACGGTCAAGGACCTCGCCTTCGATCTCCGAGCTCTTGATGACGTCTTCCGTCAGCGCTTCGAGCTGCGCTTCGAGCTTCAGGTCGAAGCCGAGGCTTGCCATGCCTCCGAGGAGCCGCCCTTGCTTCAGGCGTGCGGCCGCGAGCGGCTCGAGCAGCGCCCCGTCGTCCCAAGCGAACCGGGGCCAGCCCTGTCGCTCCCAGATATACATCGTTCTCCTCACCGAATGAGGAGAACATAGTGCCGTTCTCGTCATTGGACAAGCCGATTCTCTTCGTTCAATGAGGAGAATTGTCCGCCTTTCGCCTCACTGCCCGGTGCGTCATCGTCCGGAGGGCGGATTCGAGGCAGAATCCGAAGGGAGAAAAAACGTCCTTGAATCCGTGACTTACGGCCAGATTTAGGAGCTTATATCGATTACCCTAAATCCGGCAGTTGATCGGGGTCTGGATTCGCCGTGGCCCTTGTAGACTGCGGGTATGAGCGGATTTGGATGGGGCCGAGAGGGTCACCCTGCGGGTGAGGGTTCTGGCGCTGTGCGGGATCTCGCCTGCGAGGCTGTGAAGGTGGACACCTTCGGCGGCACGGTTCACGTCGAATGGGACCCGGATGCGGCGGTGACGCCGCTTGGCCATCTGGCGTTCTTCGCGGAATATCTGAAGGTGAGCGGTCGCTTCGAGGCGCTGGTGGCGGACTGCCCGCTCGTCTACACGAGCCCGAACGCGCCTTCGAAGCGGGACGTTCTGGGGACGGTGCTGCTTTCGGTTCTGGCGGGCCAGTCTCGCTATGCGCACATCACGGCGCTGCGCGGGGACGGGGTGAACCCGGCGCTGTTGGGGATGGGCAAGGTCGCGAGCGAGGATTCGGTCCGGCGCGGTCTGGAGCGGATCGGGGCGGATGAGGGCACAACGTGGCTTCAGGGCCATCTCGACGACACGGTCCGCCCGCTGCTGAGCGAGCCTTGGGTTCTGGACTGCGACACGACGATCAAGCCGCTCTACGGCGGCCAGGAGGGGGCGGTGGTGAGCTACAACCCGAAGAAGCCGGGCCGTCCCTTGCACGCCTGCCATGCGTTCCTGATGGCGGGCACGCGGCTGGTTCTGGATGTCGAGGTTGCGCCGGGCAATCATCACCGCTCGAACCGGGCGGCGCCGTCCTTGTGGGCTTTGCTGGACCGTCTCGGCCGGGACCGCTGGCCGCGCCTGGTGCGGGGGGACAAGGACTGGGGCAGCGAGGGCAATATGGCGTCGTGCGAGGCGGCGGGTCTGGACTATCTGTTCAAGCTGCGCCTGACCAGGGGCGCGCGCCGGCTTGCCGAGCGGCAGATGGCGCGGGACGGCTGGGAGGATGCGGGCCAGGGCTGGCAGGGGATCGGGGCCGATCTGCGCTTGCAGGGCTGGAGCCGGTTGCGCCGGGTCGTGGTTCTGCGCCGCCGGCTTCCGGCGACACTGGCGCTGACGCGCGGCGACACCGCCCAGGGCGAGCTGTTCTGGACCGAGGCGCAGCCCGGCACCGGGGTATGGGAGTTCGCGGTGCTGGCCACCTCGCTCGATCTGGAGGTGCGCTCTGTGGCCCAGCTCTACCGCGACCGGGCCGACGCGGAGAACGGCTTCGACGAGTTGAAGAACCAGTGGGGCTGGGGCGGCTTCACCACGCGCGACCTGACGCGCTGCCGCCACATGGCCCGGCTGATCGCGCTCATCTACGACTGGTGGAGCCTGTTCGTCCGCCTCGCCGACCCCGAGCGCCACCGCGAGGCGATCACCAGCCGACCGCTGCTGCTGCACGGCGTCGCCCGCCAGACCTGGCACGCCGGCCAGACCCGGCTGACGGTGACCTCCCACCACGGGCGGCGCGAGGCGGTGGCTGCTGCCCTGCGGCGGATCGCCGGCTTCTTCCGGGCCCTGACGCAAAATGCGGAGCAGTTGAGCGCCGAGGATCGCTGGCGCCGGATCCTCGCCGAAGCGCTCAAAAAATACCTCCACGGCCGCGAGCCGGGCCATCAACCCTGGCTGCCGCCCCCTCGGGCCGCGCCAGCGTGCTGAAATCGAACCCGAAATCGACCATTCCAACCGCGCCGAGAGGGCGATCACGCCCTCCAACCGCCGGATTTAGGATTACTTGACAGGAGCGGGGCTGACAGGCGTTCCGAGCAGCGCCGGGGCGCATTCGGGTCCCGGCGGGCCGTTCCTCCCCGTCATGGTCGGCGAAGGCCGACCATCCACGAGTTTTTGCGGCGCCGGAAACGAAAAACAAATCGTGGATGGTCGGCCTTCGCCGACCATGACGGGGGGGAGTCTGGGCGGTTTCCATGCCCGCCGCGACGCGACGGCGTCCCCGGCCCCGATCCGCGCCCGACAGCCGGCCGTCAAGTAATCGATATAAGCCCCCAGATTTATCCTGAATTAACATTTTTAGCTTAACTCGGGACGCGTTTTGGGGTATATTTCGCAAAGTGGGTAAGTGGGGGCGCCGGAGATGCCGGCGCCTTTTTCGTCCGAAACCCCGCCGCGAGGAGGCGCCGCATGAACGATCCGACCCCCGCCGTCACGGCCGAGACCGTGGCGGCGATCGTCGACGCCTTCAACCGCCACGACGTCGACGACATCATGAGCTACTGCGCCGCCGATGTCGTCTGGGTCATGGCGCGCGGGCCGCACCCGTGGGGCCGCAGGTTCGCGGGCGCCGCCGCCGTCCGCGAAGCCCTGGTCGAGCGCTTCAGGTCGATCCCCGACGCGCGCTGGGAGGACCGGGGCAACTGGGTGTCGGGCGAGGTCGGCGTATCGGAATGGCTGCTCACCGGCACCACCGCGAAGGGCGAAAGGCTGGAGCTGCTGGGCTGCGATTTGTGGCGGTTCCGGGACGGCAAGGTGATCGCGAAGGACACCTACTGGAAGCAGATCGACGCGGAATTCACCTAGGCATACGGAAATGACGACCGTGACGACATTTGCATTGCGGAACGCGCGGGCGCCGCGCGCCCTGATTGCCGACTCCCATGCCGACCTCGATGTCGATGCCGAGGGCCTTGCGAAAGTAGCATCCACCCCCGCGCGGCACCGGCCCTGTCGCGAAAGTAAAAACGGGCACTTGCTGGCGCAGTTCGAAGATGTGATTCGTCGGGCGGTCGGGGCAGTCGAGGCCGGCTTGGCAATGGCGTGCTCAGGCACCCGTAAAGTAGCGTGGCCCGAACCATGATCGGCTTCTGTCACTGATGGCGCGGGGTTCCCGCGACCTCGTTCAAGAGATTGAGATTTGAGGTGGCGTCGCAAAATCGGACAGGTCGTCAAGGTGTATTCCGCCGTGTGACGGAGGAATGCGGATGAGCAAGCGACGCAGGTTTTCGGGGGAGCTGAAGGCGAAGATAGCCTTGGAGGCGCTACGGGGTGATCGGACGCTTCAGGAGATTGCCTCGAAGCACCAGGTGCATCCGAACCAGGTGGGTGTGTGGAAGCGCCAGGCGATGGAGGGTCTGGGGGAGGTCTTTTCCGGTGGAGGTGAGCGCCGGGCGCGGGATCACGAGAGCGAGGTCCGGGCTCTTCACGCCAAGATCGGGGAGTTGATCGTAGAGCGTGATTTTTTGTCACGCGGGTCCGGTCGCTGAGCCGGTCCGGGAGACGGGCGATGGTTGTGCGGGGCCACCCGTCGTTGAGCCTGACCCGGCAATGCCGTCTGCTGTCGATCGGGCGCTCGTCGCTCTATGACCGGCCGAAGGGGGAGAGCGCGGAGACGCTGGCTCTGATGCGCCGGATCGACGCGCTGTTCCTCAAGTATCCGTTCTACGGCGCCCGCCAGATGGTTCGGCATCTGCGCCGCGAGGGGGTGCGGATCGGGCGGCGGCGGGCCGCTCGCCTGATGCGCCTGCTTGGTCTTCAGGCGGTCTATCGGGCGCCGCGGACCAGTGCGCCGCACCTCGGGCACCGGGTTTATCCATATCTGCTGCGGGGTCTGGCGATCGAGCGGCCGAACCATGTGTGGTGCGCCGACATCACCTACATCCCGGTGCGGCGCGGCTTCCTCTACCTGGTGGCGATCATGGACTGGGCGAGCCGCTGCGTCCTGGCCTGGCGGCTGTCGAACACGCTGGACGCGGGGTTCTGTGTCGAGGCTCTCGACGAAGCCCTGGCGCGCCATGGCACCCCGCAGATCTTCAACACCGACCAGGGCAGCCAGTTCACCGGCTTCGCCTTCACCGCGCGCCTGCGGGAGGCCGGTATCCGCATCTCGATGGACGGCCGCGGCCGGTGCATGGACAACATCTTCATCGAGCGGCTGTGGCGCTCGCTCAAATACGAGGCGGTCTACCTGCACGAGATCGCCGACGGCTTCGCAGCCCGGCGCGTCATCGGCCAGTGGATCGGCTTCTACAACACCGAGAGACCGCACTCGGCACTCGGCGGGCGGACGCCGGCCGAGGCCTACCGGGGCGACACGCCTGTGGATATGATGGACAAGCCGCTTCGCGCCTTGACCACATACCCACAGGCGCAACAGCAGCAGCAGAAAGATCGATCCAAGAGGATTCTGGCGGCACAAACTTCAACCGGAATACACCTTGAAAACGCCGTCAGCCTGTCCGACAAACCGACGCCACCTCAATTTGCCGTGGTTCCTCCCCGACCCGAGTGAAGCGAAGCGGTCAGAGGAGGGATTTGGATGCCACGCAAGCGCCGACGGTCCGAGAGCCTGCAAGTCGTGAACCGGGATTGTGCCGGGATCGATATCGGCAAGGACGTTCACTATGTCGCGGTCGACCCCGAAAGTTGTTCGGAACCGGTCCGGTCGTTCGATGCCTTCACGCGGGATCTTGAGGAGATGGCGGCATGGCTGTCGTCCTGCGGGGTGAACAAGGTGGCGATGGAGTCGACCTCGGTGTACTGGATTCCGGTCTACGAGGTTCTGGATCGCGCCGGCTTCGAGGTGATGCTCGTGCCGCCGCGGATGACGAAGCAGATCGCCGGTCGCAAGAGCGATGTGCTTGATTGCCAGTGGATCCGTCAGCTTCTGTCTTACGGGCTTCTGCGAGGTGCCTTCCGTCCCGGCGATGCGGTATGCCCGCTGCGCTCGTATGTGCGCCAGGCGAAGCGGCTGATCGAAGATCGCGCGCGCTGTGTGCTGCACATGCAGAAGGATCGTGTCCCGAGCCGTGGTGTAAGAGCCTGGCGGCCGTCGCGGTATCCGGCGGGTAGGGCCGGTAGGCTCAGGCTGCCACGGCGGGCAGCTTGACGGTTGCATTGTCGCTCACGGGAGCGATTGATTCCAGCGTCATGTATCTGGCCCTCTGGACGGCCCATTCGTCGTTCTGCTCGAGCAGGATGGCGCCGATCAGCCGTGTTATGGCGTCCTCGTTGGGGAAGATGCCGACGGTGTTGGTACGCCGCTTGATCTCGCCATGGAGTCGTTCGAGCGGGTTTGTCGAGTGCAGCTTGGGGCGATGCGCGGCCGGGAAGGTCATGTAGGCGAGAACGTCGTGCTCGGCCTCGTCCATGAGAGCGGCGAGCTTCGGCGCCTTGGCCCTGAGCTGGTCGGCGACCTGGCGCCACTGGGCGGAGGCGCTGTCTGCATCCTCCTGGGCGAAGGCGGTGGTGACGAAGGCGGACACGACGCGCCGGCCCTGCTTGCCGGCATGGGCGAGCAGGGTGCGCATGAAGTGGACGCGGCAGCGCTGCCATGTGGCGCCGAGGACGCGCGTTGCAGCCGCCTTCAGGCCCTTGTGGTCATCGGAGACGACCAGCTTGACGCCGCGCAGGCCGCGGCGGGCCAGGGAGCGCAGGAAGGAGGTCCAGAAGGTCTCGGCCTCGGACGCGCCGATCGCCATGCCGAGCACCTCGCGGCGGCCCTGGTCGTTGACCGCCACCGCGATCGTGACCGCGACCGAGACGACGCGCCCGGCCTCGCGCATCTTCACATAGGTCGCGTCCAGCCACAGATACGGCCAGTCGCCCTCCAGCGGGCGGTCGAGGAAGTCGCGGATCTTGCCGTCGATCTCACCGCACAGCCGCGACACCTGGCTCTTCGAGATGCCCGACATGCCCATGGCCTGCACCAGGTCGTCCACCGAGCGGGTCGACACGCCCTTGATGTAGGCCTCCTGGATCACCGCCGTCAGCGCCTTCTCCGCCATGCGACGCGGCTCCAGGAAGCCCGGGAAGTAGCTCCCCTTGCGCAGCTTCGGGATCTTCAGCTCCACCGTGCCCGCGCGCGTCTCCCAGACCCGGTCCCGGTAGCCGTTGCGATGGGTGAGCCGGTCCGGCGAACGCTCGCCGTGTGCGGCTCCCGCAAGGCCCTCCACCTCAAGCGCCATCAAACGCTCGGCCGTGAACCCGATCATCTCGCGAAGCAGATCGGCGTCCGAACTCTTCTCCAAAAGCGCCTGCAGGGTCATCATGTCCTTGGTGGTCATCGTGGTACTCCTCCGGTCGGATGGACTGTAGAAGCCCAACCCTAACCGGCACCGCGATGGCCATCCGCTATGGATAAGTGGCCCGCCGCCGCCAGACGCCACACGGTCGCGGCGGCGGGCCACTTACCCACAGCTACCGATGCTGGCTCCTGCTCCTACACCACGCCTGGGGGCACGACCTGCAGAAGGCGCTGACCGAGATGAACGTGCGGCTTGACTCGGTGATCAGCGACATCACCGGCGTGACGGGACAGAGGATCCTGCGGGCGATCGTCGACGGCGAGCGTGATCCACACCGGCTCGCAGAACTTCGGGACGGGCGGATCAAGGCCAGCGGCGACAGGATCACGGCAGCATTGCAGGGCACCTGGCGCGAGGAGCATCTGTTCGCACTGACGCAGGCGATGCAGCGCTTCGACTTTCTCACTGGCCAGATTGAGGTCTGCGAGGCGCAGATCGCGGCGCAGATCGACAGCCTGACGCCGCCGGACGATGGGACGGACGGTCCGGCGAATGCGGCTCCGGACAACACTCCCACGCGCTGCCCGTCGAAGATCCGGAGCGATGCTGCCAAGCGGGCCGCCAGCGAAAAGGCGATGGCCGAGGCCCTGCACAGGATGATGGGCGTCGATCTCACCGCGATCCCTGCGATCGGGGTTACGACCGCACTCACGATCGCGTCGGAGATCGGCCCGGACTTCTCGGCCTTCCCGTCCGCGCAGCACTTCTGTTCCTGGCTCGGGCTGGCGCCGGGAACCCGCATCAGTGGTGGCAAACCCCTGCCGGGCCGCTCGCCCAAGGTGATCAACAAGGCCGCGCAGTCCCTTCGCATGGCGGCCCTGAACGCTCGCAGGAGCCAGACGTTCATCGGCGCCCGGCACCGTGCGCGCCTCGCCCGCAAGGATGCCCCGGTTGCCATCAACGCAACCGCCCGCGAGCTTGCCTGCCTGGTCTACACGCTGGTCACCCGCGGCGAGGAATATGTGGAGCGCGGGATGGAGACCTATGAGCAGCGCCGGGTGAACCGGACGGTCTCAAACCTCGGCCGCCGCGCCAGACAACTCGGCTACCAACTGGTCAAGGTTGTCGAAACCCCGGATGTGAAAATTGGGGCGGAAGCAATGGCGTAGGTTTTTTTTACTCAAGAGAGAGACATTTCCATCGCGGACGGCCGCATCGCTGGCATCCGGCGGCCCGACGGAAATGTCGAGCCGGGCGACCGCGACCTCGACGGCGGGCAGGTCTGGCCCTGTTTCGCCGATATCCACACCCATCTCGACATCGGCCACATCTGGACCCGCGCGCCGAATGCCGACGGCTCGTTCCGCACCGCCGCGAAGGCCGTCGCGAACGACCGCGACGCCAACTGGTCGGCGGACGACCTCCGCGCGCGGATGGAGTTCGGGCTCCGCTGCGCCTACGCGCACGGGACGCGCGCCATCCGCACCCATCTGCAGTCCCCGCCCGGGCAGGCGGCGACGACATGGGGCGTGTTCCGCGAGCTGCGCGAGGCGTGGCGCGGCAGGATCGACCTTCAGGGCGTCAACCTGCTGATGGTCGAGGAATACCGGGACGGCAAGAGCGACGCGATCATCGACCTGGTCGGCAAATCGGGCGGCCTTGTCGGCGCGGTGATCTTCATGGTTCCCGACATAGACGACATTCTGGACGACATTTTCCGCCTCGCCGCCGAGCGCTCGCTCGACCTCGACCTGCATGTCGACGAGAGCCTGGACCTCCGCGACAGGACGCTGCGCCACGTGGCCGAAGCCGCCCGGCGCAACCGTTTCGCCGGGCGGATCCAGTGCGGCCATTGCTGCAGCCTCGCCGTGCAGCCCGAGGACGACGCCGACCGCACCCTCGACCTGGTGGCGGAAGCCGGCATTTCGGTCGTCAGCCTGCCGATGTGCAATGTCTACCTGATGGACCGCGAGGCGGACCGCACGCCGCGCCGGCGCGGCGTCACCCTGGTGCGCGAGATGGCCGCGCGCGGCATCGAGGTCTCGTTCGCGAGCGACAATTGCCGCGATCCGTTCTACGGCTACGGCGACCACGACATGCTGGAGGTGTTCGCCCAGGCCGCCCGGATCGCCCATATCGACCTGCCGATGGAAGACTGGCCGCGCAGCGTCACGGCGACGCCGGTCGCGGTGATGGGTCTCGACGGCCCCGGCCTGATCGGGGTCGGCGAACCCGCCGACCTAGTGCTGTTCAACGGGCGCGGCTACAGCGAACTGCTGTCCCGGCCGCAGGCCGACCGGACGGTGCTCCGCGACGGGGAGCCTATCGACACGACGCTCCCCGACTACAGGGAGCTCGACGGCCTGTTCGGCTAATCGCGTCCCGCGTCCATGATCGCCTGGGCCAGCCGGTCGGGCGCGGTGAAGCAGACCTCGTGGCCGCCCGGGATCTGGATCAGCCGGAACAGGCCGAGCTTTTCGGAGAGCCGCGGGTGCCAGGTCATGCTGTGCGGCAGCGACGTGTCCTCGGTGCAGTTGATGTAGGACTTGGGCGTTTCCATCTCCGCCGGGTTCGTCGCGAGCGAAATCTTGTCGCGGAAGGTGTCGAAGGGGTGCGGGTTGAGCTTGTCGTAAGCTTCCTGCGACAGGGCGCCGTCCGCGTCGTTCATGAAGGCCTCGCGCCAGATCGGATAGGGCATCGTCACCGACCCGTCGCCGATCTCCGCGGCGATCTGCTCGAACAGCCCGACATAGTGCGGCGGCACCATGTCGTTCAGCGATTCGCCGTCATTGGGCACGAAGGCGTTCCAGTAGATCAGCCGCCGGATGCGGTCCGCCGCCTTGTCGGCGACGCCGGTGATGACCATGCCGCCGTATGAGTGCCCCATCAGGAGCACGTCGCTGAGGTCGTTCTCTTCCAGGTAATCGACGATCGACCGGACGGCGTCGGCGAGACCCACCGTCTTGGCGTCGCCCGGCCGGTTTCCGGCACGCGTCGGGCAGTGGACCTCGTGGCCGGCTGCGCGGATCGGCGCCGCGGTGGCTTCCAGCAGATCGCCCGAATGCCAGGCGCCGTGGACGAGGACTTAGGTGGACATGACGTTCCCTTTCGGCCGGTTCGGTTCTCCAAACGCTATGGCCGGCCGGCGAGATTGGCAAGCGGCGGCCAAAGCTGCTTTATTTTCGCGCTGCCGGTTCCCCGAGCGGAGTTGCCCCGATGATCGACGCGCATTACTGGCCCACGCCGAACGGCTGGAAAATCTCCATCGCTCTGGAGGAGATGGAGCTCGACTACCGCGTCGTGCCGGTCAATATCGGCCGCGGCGGGCAGTTCGAGCCGGACTTCCTCGCGATCAGCCCCAACAACCGGATGCCGGCGATCGTCGACCGCGACCCGCCCGGCGGCGGCGCGCCGGTGTCGGTGTTCGAGTCGGGCGCGATCCTGCTCTATCTCGCGGAGAAGACCGGGAAATTCATGCCCGCCGACCTGCGCGGCCGCGTGGAGGTGACGGAATGGCTGATGTGGCAGATGGGCGGTCTCGGCCCGATGCTCGGCCAGTCGGGCCATTTCAAATTCTACGCGCCGGAGAAGATCCCCTACGCCGTCGAGCGCTACACCGCCGAGATGCTCAGGCTCTACGGCGTGCTCGACCGGCGGCTGGAGGGGCGCGAATACATCGCCGGCGACTATTCCATCGCCGACATGGCCTGCTGGCCGTGGGTCATCACCTACAAGCAGCAGGAAGTCGACCTCGAAAGCTTTCCCAACGTCAGGCGCTGGTACAAGGCGCTGCAGCAGCGACCGGGGCTGAGGCGGGGCTACGACGTCGGCAAGGAGTTCGGCCGGCCCACAGGCGAGTGGGACGAAGAAGCGCGCAAGCACCTGATGGCGCACGCCGATCCCGGAGAGACGCGATGATCGAGGTCAACGGCATGGCGCACGTCATCCTGACCGTCAGCCGTTTCGAGGAGTCGCGGGACTTCTATTGCGAGCTGCTGCCGTTCCTCGGGATGCACAAGGTCTATGACGGCAACAATTTCGTCTACCACGTGGGCGGGCGCACCGCGCTCGGCATCCAGCGACCGGCCCCGGAATACGCCGACGAGCGCTTCGTGCAGAACCGGGTCGGGCTGCACCATCTCTGCCTGCGCGCGCGGTCGCGGGACGACGTGGACGCGGCGGCGGCGAAGCTGCGCGAAATGGGCGCCACGATCGACCGCGGGCCGGTCGAGGGCGACTGGGCGCCCGGCTACTACTACATCGTGTTCGAGGACCCGGACGGCATCCGGCTCGAGATCAACCACGTCCCCGGCAAGGGCCTCCTCGCCGGCGCCACCCCGCTATCCCCCAGCGACGACCCCGACTGGGACCAGAATCCGTGAAGTCCGTACCAGGCGGCGCCACCCTCCCCCGGCCCCTCCCGCAAGCGGGAGGGGGGCCGCAGCCGCCCTACCGCTCCGCCCCCAGCCCGATATTGCGGCCGCCGTAGCGGCGGAGCCTGAGGTCGGCCTGCTCCTTGTGGCCCCAGAACTTCTCGATGGCGCAGAGGCGCGAGCAGTAATCGCCGATCGCGACGCTCGCCTCCTCGGTGCAGCTCTGGTAGGTGACGGTCTTGAGGAACTTGCCGACCCAGAGCCCGCCGGTGTAGCGCGCCGCGCCCTTCGTCGGCAGGGTGTGGTTGGTGCCGATCACCTTGTCGCCGTAGGAGACGTTGGTCTCGGGCCCGAGGAACATCGAGCCGTAATTGCGCATCCGCTCCAGGAACCGGCGCGGCTCGCGGGTCAGGATCTCGACATGCTCGCAGGCGACCTTGTCGGCCTCGACGACCGCCTCGTCGTCGGAATCGACCACGATTATCCGGCCGTAATCGCGCCACGCCGCGCCCGCGACCTCGGCGGTGGGAAGGACCGCGAGCTGGCGCTCGATCTCGGCCGGGACCGCATCGGCGAGCGCCGCCGAGGTGGTGATCAGCGTCGCGGGGGAGGTCGGTCCGTGCTCCGCCTGGCCGAGCAGGTCGGTGACGACCATCTCCGCGTCCGCCGTCTCGTCGGCGACCACCAGGATCTCGGTCGGCCCGGCGAACAGGTCGATCCCGACCCGGCCGTAGAGCTGCCGCTTGGCTTCGGCGACATAGGCGTTGCCCGGCCCGACCAGCATGTCGACGGGCGCGATGCTGTCGGTCCCGAGGCCCATGGCGCCGACCGCCTGGACCCCGCCCAGGATGTAGATCTCGTCCGCGCCGGCGAGCGCCATCGCCGCCACCGTCTCCGCGTGCGGCGCGCCGTCGGTCGGCGGCGTGCAGGCGGCGATCCGCTCGACGCCCGCGACCTTGGCGGTGATCACGCTCATATGGGCCGAGGCGACCATCGGGTAGCGCCCGCCCGGGACGTAGCAGCCGACGCTGCCGACCGGGATGTTGCGGTGGCCGAGGACGACGCCCGGGATGGTCTCCACCTCCACGTCCGCCATCGAGTCGCGCTGGACCCGGGCGAAATTGCGGATCTGGGTCTGGGCGAACTCGATATCCTCGCGGATGTCGGCGGGCACGGAAGCGATCAGCGCGTCGATCTCCGCCGGCGTCAGGCGGAAGCTCTCCGGCGACCAGCCGTCGAACTTCTCGGACAGCGCGCGGACCGCCGCGTCGCCCCGGGCCTCGATGTCGGCGAGGATGTCCTCGACCGTGCGGCGGACCGCGTCGTCCTCGGCGCGCTTGTCCTCGGCGCTCTTCGCCTCCTTCAGGACCCTGGCCATCGGACTTACTTGATCGCCATCGGGTTGAGCGGGGAGCCGACCGCCTTGGTGATCGGCAGCGGCGGCGCGCAGAAGAAGAACTCGTAGACCCCGTCCCCGGCGCAGTCCTCGGCGAGGTCCTTGAGGTAGAAGATCTCGCCCATGGTGATGCCGATCATCGGGATCACCACCCAGTGCCAGGGCTGCTGCGCCTCGGTGGTCTCGTTGGGCCGGACCTCGCAGCCCCAGGTATCGGTGCAGATCGCCGCGATTTCCTTCTGGTGGATCCAGTCCGCGGTCTCGAAGGCGAGTCCCGGCGCATCGCCGCCCGCGTAGCCGCCCCATTCGCCGATGGCGAGGCGCTGCTCCATCTGTCCGGTGCGGACGATCACGAAATCGCCGCGCCGGACCTCGACCCCCTGCGCCTCGGCGGTCTCGTCGAGGTCCCGGTTGGTGATCGCGGTGCCGTCCTCGAAGAAGTCGACCCCGCAATGGCGCGCCACGTCGAGCAGCACGCCGCGGCCGGCCATCTTGTCCTTGACCTTCTCGATGCCGTTCTTCTGCGCGCCGCCGGAATCGACCAGCCGCGCGTCGTAGCCGTTCCACATCTTGTCGTCGTAGAAGATGTGGCCGAGCGCGTCCCACTGCGTCCCGCACTGGAGCGGGAGCGAGACCATGTCGTCGGCGTAGCGGATTCCGCCCTCGTCCTGCGTGCCCGAGACCGCGTCGGTGCCGGTCGCCAGCATCGTGTGGATCGGGTTGAAGCGGTTGCCCCAGAGCCCCTTCTGCGGCCCGTTGCGGTCGAAGTTGAGCGCGAGCGAGAAGGTGCGGCCCTTGCGGATCAGCCCGGCGGCGGCGACCACCGTCTCCGGCGCGATGTAGTTCAGCGTGCCGATCTCGTCGTCCGGCCCCCACTTGCCCCAGTTCTTGCAGCGCTCCGCGGTCTCGCGGAGGATCGCCATGTCGAGCTTGCCTTCGCTGTATCGTCGCGGCATCGGACCCCCCTTGGTGATGGCGGCCCGATTAGGTTTGATGGCAGTAGCCGAGTCAACAGCCGCGAAGGGGAGGGGGATGACGGAAGGGCTGAAAACGCCGTCCATGAGGCTGGACGGTCTGACGGCCGCGGTGACCGGCGCCGGGCGCGGGATCGGGCGGGCCGCGGCGCTGGCGCTCGCCCAGGCGGGCGCCCATGTGGTGCCGATCAGCCGCACGCCCGCCGATCTCGAGGAGGTCGCGGAGACGATCCGTGCCGACGGCGGTACCGCCGAACCGATGGTCTGCGACGTCACCGACACCGCCGCCGTCTCGTCCGCCGTCGCCGGCCTGGACCGTCTCGATATCCTGGTCAACAACGCCGGCTGCAACATCCCCGAGCCCTTCCTCGACGTGACCGAGGCGCATTACGACACCATCATGAACCTGAACCTGAAGGCGGTCTTCATGGTGGGGCAGGCGGCCGCGCGGAAGATGGTCGCGGGCGGGGAAGGCGGGGCGATAATCAACATCTCGTCCCAGCTCGGCCATGTCGGCGCCCCCAACCGGACGGTCTACGCATCCTCCAAGCACGCGGTCGAAGGGCTCACCCGGTCGATGGCGCTCGACCTCGCGCAACACCGGATTAGGGTGAATTCCATCGGGCCGACCTTCATCCTGACGCCGATGACGGCACCGTTCTTCGAGAACAAGGATTTCTACGACGACACGATCTCGCGCATCCCCCTCGGCCGGCTGGGCAACCTGGAGGACGTGATGGGCGCCGTGGTGTTCCTCGCCTCGCCGGCGGCGGCGCTGATTACCGGATCGGCGCTGGTGGTGGACGGCGGCTGGAACGCGTGGTGAGGTCGGGCGGCGGCTGTCCGGCGAAGTGTACGTGACGCAGGTCGAAGCCCCTCTGGCCTGACCCTCCCCCGACCCCTCCCGCAAGCGGGAGGGGAGAAGGTAAACGGGCTTATATAGATAACTTGAACGGCGGTCGGCTGGCCCGGCTCGGGGACGGGAACGCCGCCCCGCTTGCCCTCAACGCCGTCATGCCCGGACTTGTTCCGGGCATCCACGTGGGTCGGCCGGCTCGCTTGTCCCCACTCGCACCGCGATGCCGCAAGACATGGATGCCCGGAACAAGTCCGGGCATGACGGAAGAAATGCCGCGGACCTCCCGGTCAAGTTATCTATATAAGCCCCAAGGTAAAGGGGGATGGGCGCGGATCCCCTCTCCCCCGCGGGGAGAGGGTCAGGGTGAGGGGGGACGCCGAATCGGCCCGGGATACTTGCCGCCGGGGGCTCTCTCGTGTATCCGCCCCCGCAGGTCGCGCTGTGCGTCCGCTACAGGGAGAAGAACAGCATGTCACTGGGTAGAAATGTGAAACCGCTCGCGTTCGGCTTGGCCGCGCTCGGGCTTGCCGCCGCGCTGCCGGCTTCGGTCGACGCCAAGTCGTTCACGCTCAGGATCGGCGCCGGTCAGGCGATGAAGCCGCTCGAGCCGATCTTCATGGCCAACAAGTACTTCGTGCCCACGGTCAAGGCGCGGGTGGAGAAGGAGACCGAGCACAAGATCCGCTTCATCGAGGCCTATGGCGGCACCGTCGCCGGGCCGTTCGACGTGCTCGAATCGGTGGAGAAGGGGGTGTTCGACATCGGCCTCTGGTGCGCCTGCTTCGAGCCCACCAAGGCGGTGCATTTCGCGTTCCACTATTTCGTGCCCTTCGTCACCGACGATCCGGTGCTGCAGGACAAGATCACGCGGAAGACCTACAAGCAGTTCCCGAAATGGACCGAGTCGCTGCACAAGTTTAACCAGAAGTGGCTTGGCGCCGGCACGTTCTCGTCCTACGGGCTCGGCACCAAGTTCAAATGGTCCAAGATGGCCGACCTCAAGGGCCACAAGATCGCGGGCGCCGGCCCCAACCTGCCGTGGCTCAAGCTGTCCGGGGCGACCGCCGTCCAGACCAGCCTGAACGAGGCCTACAACTCGCTCCAGTCGGGGGTTTACGAGGGTCTGGTGATCTTCCCGACCGCCTGGCTCGGCTTCAAGCTCAACGAGCCGGCGAAGGTGTTCACCGTGGTCGGCTGGGGGTCCACGTCGCTCTACCAGATGACGATGAACCTCGACAGCTACAACAAGCTGCCGCCGGCAGTGCGGAAGATCATCGACGAGGAGTCCGAGATCTGGATGGACAAGTCCGCCCAGGAGTCCTCGAAGCGCTTCGATGCCTCGCTGAAGAAGCTCAAGGAGACCGGCAGCACGATCCAGTATCTGCCGTTCGAGGAGCGCGCCAAGATGGCCAAGGCGCTCGGCGACTGGCCGAAGGAGAACGCCAAGAAGTTCGATGGCCAGGGCCTGCCCGGCACCGCGCTGATGAAGGCGTATCTCAAGAACGCCGAAGCCGCGGGCATCAAGCTGCCGCACAAGTACGATCTCGACTAGTACGGCTTGCGATTAGTCCAACCGTCCCCGCCCGCGCGGCGGGGACGGTCGCGTTGGTACGCAACCAAACCGGGGAGCGCAGCATGATCAGGGCGGCAATCGTCGGCCTCGGCTGGTGGGGCCAGCGGATCTGGAGCTCGCTCCAGGGGAGCGAGCGGATCGAAATCGTCCGGGGCATGGACGTGACCTTCGACCATCTCGCCGGTTTCGCCGAGCGGTCGGGGCTTTCGCTCACCGACAGCTACGACGAAGTGCTGGGAGATTCGTCCGTCGATGCGGTGATCCTCACCACCCCGCACGGGCTGCACGAGGAGCAGGTGGTCGCCGCCGCCGAGGCGGGCAAGAAGATCTTCTGCGAGAAGCCGCTGGCGCTCAACGGCGCCTCGGCGCGCCGCATGATGGAGGCGTGCGCCGCGCGCGGAATCCTGCTGGGCATCGGTCACGAGCGCCGCTACGAGCCGGCGTTGATCGAGGTCAAGCGCATGGTCGACGACGGCGAGATCGGAACGCTGCGCCATCTCGAGGTCAACTGGTCCTACGCCCTGATGGCCTCGGCGCAGATCCCGGCTTGGCGCCAGGACCCGGCGCAGGCGCCGGCCGGGCTGATGACCGCGGTCGGCGTCCACATCACCGACTACCTGCAGAGCATCGCGGGGCCGGTGGCCGCGCTCGACGCGACGCTCACGCGGCACCGCGAAGACCGGCCCTCCGACGCGACGCTCGCGGTCCGGTTCGAGTTCGCCTCGGGCGCGACGGGCTACATGTGCAATATCGGGCCGACGCCCTACTACCAGCGGATCACGCTGTTCGGCGACGAGGGATGGGTCGAGCACCGCGAGACCGCCCACATCCAGGACCCCGACCCCGCGCTGGTCACCTGGCGGGGGCAGGACGAGGAGATCTGGTCCCGGACCTTCGATCCGATCGACCAGGTGCGCGCCAATCTCGAAGCCTGGGCGGCGGCGGTCGAGGACGGCGCGGCGTACAAGTTCACCGACGCGCAGAAGGTCCACAACGTCGAGATCCTCGAAGCGATCGTCAGATCGACCGAGTCCGGGCGGACGGAGAAGGTGGGGTAGGGCGACATCCGGCCGGACGCGGTCTCCCCCTCACCCTGACCCTCTCCCCGGCGGGGAGAGGGGACGCTTCCCCCACTCTTCCTTGCCTTCTCCCCTCCCGCTTGCGGGAGGGGCCGGGGGGGTGGAGCGCAGCGGCTATCGGGTGAGGAAGGTCGCGGTCACCGGCCAGATCCAGATCACCACCATGACGATGAGCATCAGGATCCAGTAGGGGATCGAGCCGCCGAAGATCTCCTTCAGCGTGACCGACGGGTCGGGCACCGCCCCCTTGACGGTGTAGACCAGCAGGCCGAAGGGCGGGGTCAGGAGCCCGGCCTCGATGGCGAGGATGCCGAAGATCGCGAACGCGTAGGTGTTCCAGCCGCCGGCCTCGGCGAGCGGCCAGAAGATCGGCACGGTGAGCAGGATGATCGAGATCGAGTCGATCAGCGTCCCCATGGTGAGCCAGATCAGGATCATCAGGATGGTGACGCCGAAGGGGCCGAGCCCGAGCCCGTCGATGGTGTCCTGGATCACCCCGATGATGCCGCCGAGAGCCAGGAACTTGGCGTACATCGAGGCGGTCATCAGGAGGAACAGGATGGGCGCGATGGTCTTGCCCGAATCGATGATCGCCGCGCGGTAGTCGCGCCATCCGAGCTTCTTCATCGCGGAAAACAGCAGCGCCCCGCCGCAGCCGACGGCGGCCGACTCCGACGGGGTGAAGAGCCCGGCGAACAGCCCGCCCAGGACCAGCAGGATCAGCACGACCACGCCGAGCCCGCTGACGATCTCCGCCGCCCTGGGCGGTTCCTCGTCCAGCGTCTCCATGCTGGGCGCCGCCTCGGGCCGCAGCTTCGCGTAGCCCGCGCAGTAGAGCCCCATCAGCGCGGCGAGGATCACGCCAGGGATGAAGCCCGCGAGGAACAGCTTGCCGATCGATTCCTCGATCACGATGCCCCAGACGATCAGCAGCACGCTGGGCGGGATCAGCATCCCGAGGCTGGACGACCCGGCGATCGCGCCGAGCGCGTAGGACCGCTTGTAGCCGAAGCGCCGCATTTCCGGATAGGAGATGCGCGAGAACGCCATCGCCGAGGCGATGCTGACTCCGGTGACGGCCGAGAAAACGGCGTTGCCGAACACGGTCGCCACCGCGAGCCTGCCCGGCAGCGCACGCAGGAAGTAGTTGCAGATCTTGTAGAGGTCTCCCGCCATGCCGGACCTCGACATGAACTCGCCCATCAGCACGAAGAGCGGGATCGCCGCGAAAACCGAGTTGCGCAGCACCGCGTAGGCCGCCTGGTTGGCGAGCTCCATGGCGATAGCGAGGTCGTCGAACAGCAGGTAGGTGCCGCCGAGCGAGACCATCGCGAGCACGATGCCGATATGGAGCCCGGCGACGACGAGGCCGATCAGCGCGACCAGGATGACGACGAGGACGACTTCGGGCTCCAAAACGATCTCCCCCGGACCGCGCGCTCAGGCGCGTTCCGCGTCCGCCTTCCCGGTGACGGTGACGTAGAACAGTTGCAGATAGATCAGGGCGCAGATCGCGCTGAACAGGATGATCAGCGTGCGGACCGGGTAGATCGGCACCTCGAACGCGCCGGCGCCCTCGATCTCCAGCAGCTCCCAGCTCACGATCATCGCGTGCCAGCCGCCGAAGATGATGGCGAGGAAGAGCGCCACGCCGAGCAGATAGGACGCGCAGTCGATCGCGCGCTGCGAAATTCTGGAGACCGCGTAGTAGACGATGGTAGTGCGCAGCATCGCGCCGCGCTTGATGGTGGACGGCAGCTCAAGGAACAGGATGCCGACGATCGAGTTGCCGACGATCTCGTGCGTGCCGAGGAACGGCGTGTCGAACAGCTCGCGGCCGACGATGTCGTAGAGGAAGATGGCCGCGAGAAGCAGGATCCAGAAGGCCGAGATCGTGCTCAGCGTCTCCGTCGCGCGCGTGACGAAGTCCTGCCTCGCCGGGGGCGCCGCCATGTCCGGATCGCTCGCCATTGCGCGGGACACACTAGAGGGATGCGTTCGCCCGCACAAATTTCTTCCCCCGCGGGCCGCCTACGCGCCATGATAGGGGAAACCGATGCAGACAGACGGAGGAGGGAGATGGCGACTTCGATCTATACCCCGAGCAGGGAGGAGTTCGACAGCCGGATCGGCAGGTTCGAGGACCTCAAGCCTATGTCGACCGCCGGCGAGATCGGCTGGGTCGGGCAGGATGCGATGGACATCATCTTCGCCCGCAAGCTGATGCCGGTGATCCTCGACGACGACACCAAGAACCCGTTCGGCAACGACGCGCCGATCTTCGGCGCCGCCGGGTCGACCATGTTCGTCTCGATCATGCCGCCGGGCCAGGGCCCGTGCCTGCACTCGCACAACACCACCTTCGAGACCTTCATCGTCCTCCAGGGCGAGATCGAGTATTACGTCGGCGAGCCGGTCGAGCACCGGGCGCGGCTCGGCAAGTGGGACACCTTCTCCTGCCCGCCCGGCGTCTATCGCGGGTTCCACAATGTCGGCGACATCGACGCGGTGCAGCTCACCGTGATCACCGGGCTCGGCGAGGACCGCGACGATGTCTCGATGCCCGATTCGATCGCCCGCCAGATCGAGGACGCCCACGGCGAGAAGGTGCTCGAGGCGATCCAGGGCGTGTTCCACTTCGATCCGCCGGCAGCCCGGCCATGACCGAAGACCGCTGGATTCTCGACCGCCCCAACTCCTATATCGGCCGCAGCGTGCCGCGGCCCGACGCGCGGCGCCTGACGCACGGGCGGGGGACGTTCGTCGACGACATCGTACTGCCCAGGATGGTCCATGCCGCCTTCGTGCGGAGCCCCCACGCGCACGCCCGGATCGTCTCCATCGACACCGAAGCGGCCGCCGCCGCGCCCGGCGTGGTGGCGGTGGTGACGGGCGAGGACCTCGCGCGCATCCACGATCCGTGGGTGGGCGTGCTGACCCATCTCGAAGGGCTCAAGTCGGCGCCGCAGCACGCGCTTCCCGTGGACACGGCGCGCTGGCAAGGGGAGGCGGTAGTGGCCGTCGTCGCCGAGCGGCGCGACCAGGCCGAGGACGCGGCCGAGCTGGTCGGGATCGAATGGGAGGAACTCCCCGCGGCGACCGACATGGAGACCGCGCTCGATCCCGAAACGCCGGTCATCCATGCCGAGCTCGGCGACAACCTCGCCTGGCAGCGGGAATACGCGGCGGGCGACGTCGATGCCGCCTACGAAGAGGCCGACGCGGTGGTCGAGGAGACCTACCATTTCGGCCGGCATACCGGCGTGACGCTGGAACCGCGCGGCCTGGTCGCCGATTTCGACCCGTCGACCCGCAACCTGACGGTCCACCACTCGACCCAGTCGCCGCACATGATGCAGGGCATCTTCGCGCTCCATTTCGGACTCGAGGAGCATCGCGTGCGGGTGGTCGCCAAGGACGTCGGCGGCTCGTTCGGGATCAAGGTCCACACCTATGCCGACGAGATGGCGACGGTAGGGCTCTCGATCGCGCTCAAGCGGCCGGTCAAGTTCGTCGCCGACCGGCTGGAGTCGTTCCTGTCCGACATCCACGCCCGCGACCACCGGATCGACGCCAAGATCGCGATGGCGAAGGACGGGCGCATCCTGGCGATGGAGATCGACGACCTGACCGGCGTCGGCCCGTATTCGATGTATCCCCGGACCAGCGCGATCGAGGCCAACCAGATCGTCAACATGATCGGCGGGCCGTATGCGTTCGACAATTACCGGGCGCGCGCCCGCGTGGTGTTCATGAACAAGAACATGATGTGCCAGTACCGCGCGGTCGGCCATCCGATCATGTGCGCGGTGACCGAGGGGCTGGTCGATTCGGGCGCCCGCGCGGTCGGCATGGACCCGGCCGACGTGCGCCGGATCAACGTGCATGCCGACGACGCGTATCCGAAGAAGTCCGCCCAGGGGATGAACTTCGAGAAGCTCTCCCACCAGGAGAGCCTCAGGAAGATCCTGGAGATGATGGACTACGACGCGCTCTGTGCCGAGCGCGACCGGCTGCGCGGCGACGGCGTCTGGCGCGGGATCGGGCTCGCCAGCTTCATCGAGGTCACCAACCCGTCCGCCATGTTCTACGGCATCGGCGGCGCCCGCATCTCGGCGCAGGACGGCGCGACGGTCCGCCTCGACGCGCGCGGCAACGTCTTCGTCTCGACCGGCGCCACCGAGCAGGGCCAGGGCATGGAGACCGTCGCCGCCCAGGTCGCGGCGACCGCGATGGGGGTCCCCATCGAGCGGGTCAGGGTGATCTCGGGCGACACCGAGCACACCCCCTATGGCGGCGGCACCTGGGCGTCGCGCGCGGCCGGCATCGGCGGCGAGGCGATCGCCCAGTCGGGCAAGGCGCTGAGGGCGCAGATCCTCGACGTGGCCGGCGTCATGCTGCAGGCCGAGGCGGAGAGCCTCGACATCCGCGGCGGAGTCGTGGTCGACCGCGACACCGGGGCGGAGCGCATCGGCCTCGATGAGATCGGGCGCATCTGCTATTTCCGTCCCGACACCCTGCCGCAGGATTTCCAGGCCGAGCTGGTCGCGACCCGCCACTACGTGCCCAAGGACTACCCGTTCGCCTTCACCAACGGGGTCCAGGGCGCCTATGTCGAGATCGACGCGGAGACCGGGTTCCTGACCCTGCTGAACCACTGGTGCGTCGAAGATTGCGGCACCGTCATCAACCCGCAGATGGTCGACGAGCAGATCCGCGGCGGCATCGTGCAGGGACTCGGCGGCGCGCTGTGGGAGCATTGCGTCTACGACGATTCGGGCCAGCTCCTGAACGGCACCATGGCGGACTATCTGGTGCCGCAGTCGAACGAGCTCTGCGACATCGAGTGCGCCCACGTGATCTCGATGACCGGCTCGTCCGAGCTCGGCGCCAAGGGGGCGGGCGAGGCCGGCACCTGCGGCGCGCCGGCGGTGACGATGAACGCGATCAACGACGCGCTCTCGCCCTTCGGCGCCAGCGTCACCGCGATGCCGTTCACGCCCGGGAGAATCCTCGACGCGATCGCCGCCGGGCGGGGGTGAGGCGGGGGAAAGCCGGGCGCCCTCGGCCGTCCTATCCGGCAGTTTCGGATGGGACGATTTCAAGCTGCCTTAAGCTGTACGGACGCCGGGCGTTGACGCTCAGGGCGAGCCGGCGCCAGTGACACTTCATCCGTAGCCCGAAACCGTGGGCCCGGATCGCGGAAATCTCTGTCTGAAGGAGTCGGTTCCTTCTCAGCCGGGATGCCCGGTGCACGGTTCGGCCCTCCGCGGCGATCGACGAGACTTCCCCGCGCCCGTAGCGCACCGGCGATGGTTCCACCCCGTATGTCGTGAAATTCCCGAACAGCGACGGGTGCTGCAAATGGGCATCCAGCGGGTAGTCTCTTCGTCGGGAGTTCGTGAAGATCGAAACGAACCGGCGATTGACCAGGTAGCCGACCGCCGACATCGGAATCCGGCTATAGGAGTAAATTCCGAACCCGTGCGGCAGACACGCGATCCGGATGACCGGATAGCGCAGTTGGGTGCACAGGCGGACGATATCCCAATCGTCGGGCAGCTCGCTTGGAAGGATGCGGAGCAGATCGGAAAAGCGCGGGTCCAGGAACGCATCGTCTTCCAGAATGATGCGCGCCGGTTCGTCGCTTTCCAGCATGTCGGCCATGACCTGCAGGTGGCTCGCGTAACAGCCGACTTCCCCGGCGCCGATCCGCGCATCCCCGAACTGCGCCTTCCACCGGTCCGGGATGTCCCGCCCGCGGAAGGCGCCGAAGCGGGTGAACGGCAGCCCCTGCTCCCGCAGCTGGCGGGAGATGCGGTCCATCCGCGCGGTGTCCTCGTCGAGGTTGATGACGTATATCGGCAGCCCGGTCATGCCCCGCGGCCGCCTCCGCCTCGCGCTCAGAAATTGTCCTTGCGGGTGCGGACCTCGGCGAAGATCTCGACCGGGGGCCTGCCTTCCATGCCGAGCGCGGCGGCGAAGGCGGGCACGTCGGCGCGGAGGAACGGATTGGTCCGCCTTTCGAGGCCGAGCTCCGACGGCACGGTGCGCTGCCCGGCCGCCCGCTTGCGGTCGATCTCGGCGGCATAGGCGGCGAGGTCCGCGTTGTCCGGCTCGACGGTGACCGCGAACCGCGCGTTCGACTGGGTGTATTCGTGCGCGCAATAGACCATCGTCTCGTCGGGCAGCGGCTTGAACTTGGAGATCGAGTTCCACATCTGCTCGTGGGTGCCCTCGAACACCCGGCCGCAGCCGAGCGCGAACAGCGTGTCGCCGCAGAACAGCGCCTTCGACTCCGGGAACCAGTAGGCGATGTGCCCCCGCGTGTGCCCCGGCACGTCGAACACCGCCGCCTCCGCCTCGTACAGCCTGTAGGTGTCGCCGTCGCCCACCTCGACGTCGATCCCGGGGATCCGGTCGCGGTCGGCGCGCGGGCCGACGACGGTGCAGCCGGTGCGCTCCTTGATCTCCGGCACGCCGCCGATATGGTCGTTGTGGTGGTGGGTCGCCAGCACGTGCGTCAGGTTCCAGCCCAGCGTGTCCAGCGCGTCGAACACCGGCTGGGCGTCCGACGGGTCGACGACCGCGGCCTGGCCGCTCGAGGATTCGCGGACCAGATAGACATAGTTGTCCACCCGCGTCGGGATCTGGTGGATTTCGAGCGTCGACATCGCCGCGCATTCTCCCGCTATCGTGACCGTCAGGCGGGCGCAACCTAGCAAGAAGGGCCGCGCCGTTCCATCCGTGTTGGAGCCTGCCCGTTACCCCGGCTCCCTCACCCTGACCCTCTCCCCCGGCGGGGGAGAGGGGATGCTTCCCCGCCCTTCCTTCCCTTCTCCCCTCCCGCTTGCGGGAGGGGCCGGGGGAGGGTGGGCCGGGTTCGTTGCAAACGCATAAAGTCGGAAAATGCTCTACGCTGACGCGATGTGGTCCGACGTGGTCGAGTTGCGGAATTTCTACCGGTCCCGGATCGGCGGCATCGCGCATCGGACGATCCGCGAGCATGTCCGCGCCTGCTGGGAGGACGCGACCGGCATGAACGTGCTGGGGATCGGCTATCCCACGCCCTATCTCGGCCAGTTCCGCAGCGAGGCGCAGAGGGTGCTCGCCGTGATGCCGGCGCGCCAGGGGGTGATCCGGTGGCCGGCGGAGGGCGCCAACCTCGCGGCGCTCGCCGACGAGGCGGAACTGCCGCTGCCCGACCTTTCGATCGACCGGGTGCTGCTCGTTCACGCCCTCGAATCGGCGGAACAGCTGAGGCCGATGCTGCGTGAAATCTGGCGGGTCATGGCGGACGGCGGGAGGATGATCGCGGTCGTCCCCAACCGGACCGGGATCTGGGCGAGGCTCGACCGCACGCCGTTCGGGCACGGCCATCCCTACTCGCAGTCCCAGCTGTCCCGGCTGCTGAGGGACGCGATGTTCAACCCGGCCGCGGCGCGCTACGGCCTGTTCGTGCCGCCGAGCCGCCGGCGGGTCCTTCACGCGGCCGCGCCGGCGTGGGAACGGATCGGCGGACGCTGGTTTCCCCGCCTGGGGGGCGTGCTCATCGTGGAGGCGACCAAGCTGATCTACGCCGCGACGCCGGCCGCCGCGTCAGGGCGCCGGCGCGTGCTCGCGCAGCAGCAGGAAAATCCCCTGCCGGCTCCTTAGGTTGGCGAACGGGCCGATCCGGGCGATCGCCCTGGCGCGTCCGCTGAGGTCGAGCGAGACCGCGCGCTCCACCACCACGTCGAGGTCCTGGCAGAGCTCCTGGAAATCCCTGATGGTGCAGACATGGATGTTCTCGGTGTCGTACCAGCGCTCCGCGGCGCCGCCGATCACCGGCATCCGCCCTTCCCATACCAGCCGCCAGCGAATGCCGAGCTGGCCGAAATTGGTGAAGGAGACGACGACCCGCGTCGCGATGCGGAGAAGCTGTCCGAGGAGCTCGCGGGGCGCCCGGGTGGCCTGGAGGGTCTGGCTCAGCACCGCGTAGTCGAACGCGCCTGGCGGGTAGTCGGCGAGGTCCTTGTCGGCGTCGCCCTGGATCACCGACAGGCCGCGGCTCACGCAGGAGTTCACGCCGGCCTGGCTGAGCTCGATCCCGCGCGCGTCCACCGCCTTGAAATTGACCAGGTGGTAGAGCAGCGCGCCGTCGCCGCAGCCGATGTCGAGCACCCGCGACCCCGGCTCGATCATGTCCGCGATGATCTGCAGGTCGCGGCGGATCGCCGGTGCAGGGGCGCCGTCCGGCGCCGCCCTCGGGTTCATGGTCCCGCGAGGCCCCGGTGCTGTCCCGCGCCGTCGAGAAACCCCCGGAGCGTGGTCGCGAACTCGGGCTCGTCGAGCAGGAAGGCGTCGTGCCCCTTGTCGGTCTCCACCTCGACGAAGCTGACATTGGCGGCGACCGCGTTGAGCGCCCTCACCACCTCGCGGCTCTCGTTGGTCGGGAACAGCCAGTCGCTGGTGAAGGAGAACAGGCAGAACCTCACCGCCGTGCCGGAGAACGCGTTGGCGAGCACGCCGTCATGTTCCGAGGCGATATCGAAATAGTCCATCGCGCGGGTGATGTAGAGGTAGGAATTGGCGTCGAAGCGCTCGACGAAGCTGCTCCCCTGGTGGCGCAGATAGCTCTCCACCTGGAAATCGGCGTCGAAGCCGAAGCTCAGCGCGTCGCGGCCCTGCAGCCGGCGGCCGAACTTCCGGTGCAACGCCGAATCCGAAAGATAGGTGATGTGCGCCGCCATGCGCGCCACCGCGAGTCCGCGGGTGGGCACGCTCCCCTGGCGCAGGTAGTCGCCGTGGCACCAGTCCGGGTCGGCCATGATCGCCTGGCGGCCGACCTCGTTGAACGCGATGTTCTGCGACGAATGGCGGGCCGCGGCCGCGATCGGGACCGCCGCGAACACCCGTTCGGGATAGCGCACCGCCCATTCGAGCACCTGCATCCCGCCCATCGAGCCGCCGATGACGCAAAACAGCTGCTCGATCCCGAGACGGTCGAGCAGAAGCGCCTGGAGGTTCACCATGTCGCTGACGGTGATCACCGGGAAGTCCAGCCCGTAGGGCTCTCCGGTCGCCGGGTCGGGAGAGGTGGGCCCGGTGGTGCCCATGCAACCGCCCAGCACGTTCGAGCAAACGACGAAATAGCGCTCGGTATCGAGAACCTTGCCGGGACCGACGAGAAGATCCCACCAGCCGGGCTTGCCGGTGACGGGGTGGGTCTCGGCCACGAACTGGTCGCCGGTCAGGGCGTGGCAGACCAGGATCGCGTTGGAGCGTTCGGCGTTCAGCGTGCCGTAGGTGCGATAGGCGACGGTGACCGGGCCGAGCTCGACGCCGCAATCGAGGCGCAGCGGCTGTTCGGTCGCGAGGCGGACATGGTTGCCCGGAATGTCCGCCTGCATGAGCGATGTCCGGCGATTGATCGGTACGGGCTCCATGATCTTCGACCGGGTCCGGTTTCCCTGAAGTTCCGCCTGTCGCCGCGATGCGGCCCCGCGGATCGTCGCGCGACGGCGGGGCCGATTGTAACCAATGCGGGGGGTCGTTATAAGTCGCAGCCGCCCGGAGGCAAGAGCGTTCGACTAATGCCGCGCGCCGATGCGGGTGTGCCGGTTAGCAACGGGACCGAAATGGATCGTTCCGAGAAGTCGCTTGGGGAAGTCCGGAAGCGCATCGATTCGATCGACGACCGGCTGCACGACCTGATCAAGGAACGTGCCGCGCTGGTGCGCTCCGTCGACCACGCCAAGGCGAGGTCCGGCGCGCCGGCTTACCGGCCCGGCCGGGAGGCAGACATATTGCGCCGGCTGGCGGATCGGCACGACGGCGAGTTTCCTCTCGGCCCGCTGATGTTGATATGGCGGCAGATCATTTCGGCGAGCCTGGGTCTCCAGGGAGGGTTCGCGGTCGCCGTCTACGCGGCCGAGGACTCCGACGCCTGCCGGGAGGTCGCGGAAATCCATTTCGGCGCTGCCGCGCCGGTTTCGATACGCCGGACGGCGGCCAGCGTGTTCAACGACGTGACCCACGGCGATGCGTCGGCGGGAATCCTGCCGTTCCCGGCCGAAGGCGAGGACGCGCCCTGGTGGCCGCGCCTGGTGCGGTACGGACGGGAGCCCGACGGCAGCGACGGCCCCTCCATCGTCGCGCGCCTGCCTTTCGTGCCGACGCAACGGCATTCCGGCCCGTCCCACGATTCGCTGGTGATCGCGATGCAGGAGCCCCAACCCTCCGCGCGCGACCGCAGCGTCGTCGTCGTGACGGCCGGCACCGAGACCAGCCGCGGCCGTGTCCTCGACGCCCTCAAGGCGCACGGTCTGGAGCCGAAAATGACCCTGACGCATGGTGACGACGTGAGCCGCGATTCCACTCTTTTCCTGCTCGAGGTCGACGGTTTCGTCCCGCGCGACGACGAGCGGATCGCCGCCATCGCGGAAGAGATCGGCGGCGAGGAGCTCGCGGTCGTGCAGGTGTTGGGCGCCTACGCGCAACCTTTCGCCCGCAAGGACATCGACGCGCGACAGGCCGCGAACGAACAATGAGCGAGCCCACTCCCCGGCCGGGAATCCTGGACATCGCGCCCTACGTACCCGGAGATTCCTCGATCCCGGGCAAGACGCGCACGATCAAGCTGTCGTCCAACGAAGGGGCGCTGGGGCCGAGCCCGGCGGCAATGCGCGCCCTGGCGGAAACCGCGGCCGACATTCATCGATATCCCGACGGCGGCGCGGTGGCGCTGTGCGAGGCGATCGGACGGGCGCACGGGCTCGACCCGGCGCGCATCGTCTGCGGCGCCGGATCGGACGAGTTGATCACCCTGCTTGTGCGCGGCTATGCGGGACCTGACGACGAGGTGCTGACCCATGCCCACGCCTTCGTGATGTACCGGCTCGCCGGGTTGAGCGTGGGCGCCACGGTGGTCGAGGCGCCGGAACGGGACCTCACCGCCGATGTCGATGCCCTTCTGGCCGCGGTCACGCCGCGGACCCGGATCGTCTTCATCGCCAACCCGAACAACCCGACCGGAACCTACGTCCCGCAAACGGAGCTGGAGCGCCTGCGCGCGGGCCTGCCCGACGACGTGGTCCTGGTGATCGATTCGGCCTACGCCGAATACGTGACACGCAACGATTACGCCGCCGGAGAATCGCTGGTCGACCGCGGCCGGAACACCGTGATGACCCGGACCTTCTCCAAGATCTACGGGCTCGGCGGCGTCCGGCTCGGCTGGGCCTACTGCCCGGAGCCGATCGTCGACGTGCTGCACCGCATCCGCTCCCCCTTCAACATCAACGCCCCGGCGCAGGCGGCGGGGGTCGCCGCGGTCCAGGACACCGATTTTCTCGCCCGGTCGCGCGATCACAACGCGGCCTGGCTGCCGTGGATTTCCGAGCGGATCGCGGCGGCGGGCTTTCCCGTCACGCCGAGCGTCGGCAATTTCGTGCTGGTGGAATTCGCCGCCGAGGAAGGGCGAAACGCGGAAGCCGCGCTTGCCCATCTCGCCCGCTACGGCCTGATTCCCCGCGCGGTCGTCGGCAACCGCCTTCCCGGCCACCTGCGGATCACCGTCGGGCTGGAGGACGAGATGCGGACCCTCGTCGAGGCGATCGAGGCGTTCGCGGGCTGATCCATGTCGAGTGAGATCCTGTTTCAACGGATCGCCCTGATCGGAATCGGGCTGATCGGCTCCTCGCTGGCCCGCGTCGTCAAGCGCGACGAGCTGGCCGGCCATGTCGTCGCCTGCGCGCGCCGCGCCGAGACGCTTGCGGCGGCCGAGCGGCTCGAAATCGTCGATTCGACGACGCACGATCCGGCCGAGGCGGCGGCGGGCGCCGATCTGGTGATTATCTGCACCCCGATCGGCAGCTACGGCGAGGTCGCACGCGCGATCGCGCCGAGCCTGTCGTCGGGCGCCATCGTTTCCGACGTCGGCTCGGTCAAGCGCGCGGTGCTGGAAGCCGTCATGCCGCACTTGCCCGACGGGGTCCACTTCGTCCCGGGCCATCCGATCGCCGGGACCGAGAACACCGGCCCGGAAGCGGGTTTCGACACTTTGTTCGAGGGCCGCTGGTTCCTGATTACGCCGCCGCCGGGGACCGACGAGACCGCGATCGAGCGGGTTGCCGAGCTATGGCGCCGGGCGGGCAGCATGGTCGCCCGGATGGATGCGGCGCACCACGATCACGTGCTGGCGATCACCTCGCATATCCCGCATCTGATCGCCTATACGATCGTGGGTACGGCGACCGATCTCGAAGACCAGCTGAAGTCGGAGGTGATCAAGTACTCCGCCGCCGGTTTCCGCGATTTCACCCGGATCGCCGGCTCGGACCCGGTGATGTGGCGCGACGTCTTCCTCAACAACCGCGACGCGGTGCTGGAAATGCTGGGCCGCTTCACCGAGGATCTGACGGCGCTTCAGCGGGCGGTGCGGGTCGGGGACGGTAAGGCGCTGGAATCCCTCTTCACGCGGACCCGCGATATCCGCCGCGGCGTCGTCGCCGCGCAGCAGCACATTCCGCCCCGGCCGAGCGAGGAGGGTTAGCCGCCCCACTCGATCCGCGGCAGTTGCGTTACCGAGATCGGACCGAAAGAGAGGCGTCGATTCTGGATCGTAAGCGGCATCGCGATCGTGCCCGGCTGTCCCGTCCCGGCGCGCGCAATGAGGTCGAGGCCAAGCTGGATCGCGCCGGCATCGCGCCTCTTCAGCCATCCCCGATCGACCAGCGATCGAACCAGGCCGGCGTATCCCTCGATCCGGATCGTAAGCGCCGCGAGCGGCTGTAGATCGCGATCGAGCGCAACGGTGCCCGATCCCTTGCCGTTCGCCTGTTGCCAGCGCAGGGACAACGAGCCGATCTCCAGCGTGCCGCCGCCGTCACGCCAGACCGCGAGCGACTGCGCGGTCGCATCGCGCGGGAACGGTCCGATCAGCTTGGCCGTCAGCGAGGCTTCCTCGATCGTTCCGCCGCGCGCGGTGGAAGCGCCCCGGCCGAATTCGATTTCCCTGAGACTCGCCGCGATCGACAGGCCCGGCGGCTCCGGCCCGCGGCCGTCTTCGACCCGGGCCGGCCGGTCGAGCAGGCGGATCGCCGCTTCGGCCTCCTTGAGCCTGCGCGGCAGGGCGCGACCGGGCGCTTCGATCTCGATGTCGGAGAGCTTCAGGACGACCTTCGTCGCCCGGGCATCGGTCAGGCGGAGAATCAGGCCGAACGCGTCGCCCGCGGCGATCCGGATCGGTTCCGCATCGGCGCCTTCGGTCCGGAACCGGTGAATGCCCGCGCCGTCGAGCGCGATCCGGCCGGGATTCCACGGCCGGACCTTCGCGGCCATACGGGGCCCCTGCCAGCGCCAGCCGCCCGCGCCCTCGGGCGCACCGATCGACGGCGCTTCGACGATCGCGGTGAGGGAAGCCGGGTAGCCTTCGATCCGCACGCCGTCGTAGGAGACCGTCCAGCCCCGGCCCCGCATGTCCGTGGCCCAGCCGGCGATCTCCCCCCGGAACCTTTTGGCGGAACTCCACCAGACCGCGCTGTAGGCGACGGCGACGAGACCGATAAGCGCCGCCGTCCCGTATACGGCCTTCTTCGCCATCCGCGACCCTCCGAAGCGGACTTATATGCGGCCACGCGGCGGCGGTCGAGCGCGGGCGGCGCGGGCGCTATTGTGTCGGCATGGGCAAGTCCACGCCGCTCTGGGTGACCGTCGCCCCCGGCCTGTTCGTGCTGTGCTGGGCCTCCGGCTTCCCGGTCACGCGGCTCGGGATCGAGTTCACCGAACCCCTGACGCTGCTCGCGATACGGTCCGCGCTCAACGTGATCGCGGTGGGCGCCGCGCTTCCCTTCCTTGCGGCCGCCTGGCCGGCCACCTGGCGCGAGGCGGGCCACATCGCGGTCGCCGGGTTCCTGCTTCACTCCGCCTACCTCTCGTGCATCTTCCTCGCGCTGGGCGAGGGGGTGGCCCAGGGAACGCTCGCGCTGATGGCCGGGATGCAGCCGCTGCTCACGGCCGTCCTGGTCGGCCGCGCGCTCGGCGAGCGCGTAACCGCAATCCAATGGGTTGGGTTCGTCCTCGGTTTCGCCGGGCTTGCCTGCGTTCTGGGCGACCGGATCGGCGTATCTTCGGGGTCGGCGCTCGGCTACGCGCTTGCCGCGCTGACGCCCGTGCTGATCACCGCCGCGTCGCTTTACCAGAAACGCTATTGCGACGGCATGGACCTCAGGACCGGCATGATCATCCAGCACGGCACCGCCTTCGTGACCACGGGAACGCTCGCGCTTCTGGTCGAAAGCAACCGGGTGGCGCCCACCGCCGAGCTCGCCTTCGTCCTGATATGGCTGGTGGTGGTCCTGTCGGTCGCCGCTTCCAACCTCTATTACATCCTGCTCAGGCGCGGCGAGGCGGCGCGCGTCTCCAGCCTGTTCTACCTCACCCCTCCGACCACCGTGGTCCTCGGCTATCTCAGCTTCGGCGAGACGTTCGGGCCGGCGGCCCTCGCCGGATTCGCGATCGCCGGCCTGGGCGTGTTTCTGGTGACCCGGCGCGGGAAGGCCGCCGCATGACCGCCCCGCGTTCCGCGCACGCGCTGTTTCTCGCCGCCGCGCCGCTGATCTTCGCGGTGACGTGGAGCACCGGGAACATCTTCACCAAGTACGGCATGCCCTATGTCGAGCCGCTCACCTTCCTTGCGCTGCGCTTCGCCTTCGGGACGCTGTTCCTGGTCGCGGTGGCCGCGGCGGTACGGGCGCCGTGGCCGTCGAGCGCGACGGAGGCCGGGCACGTGGTCGTGGCCGGGCTCCTGCTCCATGGCGGCTATCCGTGGTCGGTCTTCGTCGCGGTCGACCAGGGGGTGGCGATCGGCACGCTCGCGCTCATCGTCGGCCTGCAACCGCTGCTGACCGCACTGATCGTGGGCCGCGCGCTGGGAGAGACCGTGCGCGCCCGCCAGTGGATCGGGCTGGTGCTGGGATTTCTCGGCGTGGTCATGGTCGTATGGCGCAAGATCGACCTCGCCGAGGGCACGTTGTTCGGCATGGCGCTCGGCGTGACCAGCGTGCTCGCGCTCACCATCGGCACGGTCTACCAGAAGCGCTATTGCGCCGACATGGACCTTCGCTCCGGCACCGCGCTGCAGCAGGGGGTCAACGCGGTCCTGACCCTCGGGCTCGTGCTGGCGTTCGAGACGCGGGTCGTCCACTGGACGGGCGAGTTCGTCCTCTCGCTCTTCTGGCTCGTTTTCGTCCTCACCATCGGGGCCTATCACCTGCTCTACTACCTGCTCCGGCTCGGCGAGGCCTAGCGGGTGGCCAGCATGTTCTATCTGACGCCTGCGATTACCGCCGCGATGGGCTGGCTGATATTCGACGAGATACTGGGTCCGGTCTCGCTGATCGGGATGGCGGTCGCGGTCACCGGTTTCGCGCTGGCCTCCCGATGACGGCGAAGATCGCGTTCGACCGTCCCGGCGACGTGTGGTTCTTCGCCTACGGATCGCTGATGTGGGATCCCGGTTTTGCCTTCGTCGAGACGCGCGGCGCGCTGCTCAGGGGCTACCACCGGAAGTTCTGCGTCGATTCGACCGTCTACCGGGGAACGCCCGAGCGGCCGGGCCTCGTTCTGGGGCTCGACCGGGGAGGGGCGTGCCGCGGCATCGCCTACCGGATCGCCGCGGGCCGGCGGGAGACGGCGGCGCGCTATCTCGCCCGGCGGGAGCTCGCCGAGGACATCTATCTGCTGCGCGGGGTCGGGCTGGAAACCGCGAGGGGCCGGTTGCGGGGCTATACCCTGGTGGTCGACCGCACCACGCCCTATTACGCAGGCGGCGTCTCCGCGGAGGAGGAGGCCCGCAGGATCGCGACCTGCCGCGGCGAGCGCGGCGCGAACGCGGATTACCTGGACGACACCATCGCGCGTCTTGAGGCGTTCGGAATCCGCGACCGGGGTCTCGCCGCGCTGCGCCGACGGGTCCGCGCGGTTGCCGGCGGATAGAGGGTACGGGTCGCCGCGCATATCCTCGCCGCGGCACGAAGAACGGAGGCCGAAGATGAAGCTGATCAGCTACCGCCGCGCGGGAAAAGAGGGCTACGGCGTCGTCGCCGATGGCGGCATCGTCGATCTCGGCGCACGCATCGGCGCGGAATTTCCGACCCTGCAAAACGCGATCGCCGGCCTCGCCCTGTCCCGGATCGAGGCGGAAGCCGTCGCGGACGCGGATTTCGGGCTCGACGAGGTCGAGTACATGTTCCCCATCACCGCGCCCGAGAAGATCCTCTGCATCGGGCGGAACTACCGCGGCTACCACGAGGTGGTGGAGGATGGCGACCCCGAATGGCCGAGCGTCTTCCCGCGCTTCCCCTCGAGTTTCGCGCCGCACGGCGAGCCGATCCTGAAACCCCGCGTCTCGGACGAGCTCGATTTCGAGGGCGAGCTCTGCGTCGTCATCGGCAAGGCGGGCCGGCACGTTCCCGAGGAGCGGGCGATGGACTACGTCGCCGGCTATACCGTGATGAACGAGGGCTCGGTGCGCGAATGGCAGCATCGCGGCACCCAGAACTGTCCCGGCAAGAACTTCTACCGCTCGGGCGCCATCGGGCCGTGGATGGTCACCACGGACGAGGTGGGGGATATCGGCGATCTGAGGATAAGGACCCGGGTCGACGGCGACGTCCGGCAGGACGGCTCGACCGCCATGATGATCTTCAAGGTGCCGTTCCTGATCGCCCACATATCGCGTTTCACCTGGTTCGAGCCCGGCGACATGATCGCGACCGGCAGCCCCGGCGGTTCGGCCGTTTCGGAAGACGAGCCGCGCTGGCTCCGCGCCGGTCAACAGGTCGAGGTGGAGGTCGAAGGGGTCGGGGTGCTGAGGAACAGGGTGGAGGCCGAGTAGGTCAGGCCCTGTCGCCCCTAACGGGCCGAACGTTCGATCTCTTCCGCGAGGCGCCTGATTTCCGCGATGCGGTCCTGCGATGCCGGGTGGGTGGACAGCCACGACGGCCCGTCCGACTTCCCGCCCGCGGTCAATTTCTCGAAGAAGAGCGCCAGCGCTGCGGGGTCGTACCCCGCCTTTGCCGCCAGGGCCATGCCGATCCGGTCAGCTTCCCGTTCGTGTTCGCGGGAATAGGAAAGCGACAGCAGCAGCCCGCCTTCCAGCAGGAGGTCGTTCAGGACGGGCCCGACGTCGCCCACGATCACCGCGACGAGGAGATACGTGCCGAGACTGCGGTACGCCTGCTTCAGCCCGTGCGCCTCGGACACGTGCGCGATCTCGTGCCCCAGTACGCCCGCGATCACATCCGAAGCGGGGAAAGCCCTGACCAGCTGGTCGGTCACCACGACCGTTCCGCCCGGCATCGCAAAGGCGTTCGGACCCACCTTCGGCATGTCGCGGAAGAGGAGGGTGTACTCGCCGAAGCGCGGCGCGGGCGCGACCGTTTTCAGCCGGCCGAATATTTGACTTACCCGAGATTTCTCTGTGCGGCCCAGTGTCGACGGATCCGCGAATGTCCGGTCGACGACCGCGATTTGCCCGTCGTCTATCGCAGACGGCAACGCGTCGGGCGTGACCGCTACCGCGACGGCGACCAGTGCGCCCAGCCCCCAGCGCCACACCGCGAAGGCGGCGACCAGTGCGCCCAGCCCCCAGCGCCACACCGCGAAGGCGGCGACCAGCACCAGACCGACCACCAGGATCAGGCGCGGCCGGTACGCCTCCCAACGGTGGAGGCGGTCCGTCCCCGCAGGTCCGATAAGGGCGTCGATCCCGCCGTGGTCGTGGCTCCGGAAGCGCCATCCGGACGGAAAGACGATCGTGGACGGCAGGCTGCCCAGCCGCGGTTCCCGCCGGATCGCCGAAGGTGCCGCGCTTGCCAGGGGTGTCCCGTTACCCGAATCGACAAGCTCTACCGTCCCGCCGTCCGCCGAAGCAGCCAGATAGGCGGCGATACGCCGGGACGAGCCGGCGGCAAAGGCTTCGCCCGCCGGCGAAAGAACGTCAGACGGGCGCCCCGACATCGATGCCGTCAATATCCATAAAGGCATCGCCGATCGCGGATTGCCTCCTCTCCGCGTCGCCGACGAATTCGTCGAGCGAGCCGGCGGGCTTGACGTAGGTATGCGCACACAGGTAGCGCGCCACGCGAATGCGCGCCCAGGGGAGGAGCATCCCGACCGAAACGATGATAGCGATAGCGTTGCTGATGGCGATCCAGACGAGCATAAGCGCGAAAATCCTGGATTCGAATCGGTGACCGCCTTCAAGGGCGATTCCGGCGTAGATGGCGTTGCGAACGCAGGCTGCATAGACCGTGCCCAGCGGGAAAATCGCCACGAACCAGATGACCGCGACAAGCGTGGAGATCAGGATTGTCGTGTCGTCCATCTCTCCGCCGGTCTGTGTGGCTGACGCGATTTTTTCCACCGCCCCGCTGCCAACGAGCATGGCGACCAACACCACAAGACCCACAATCAGCCAGACGAACGTGACGAAGAGCGCCGCATAGAACGGTCCGATTCGGCTATCGAAAGCGAAACCGTGTCCGCCCAGGCGATGGCGTCCGATGGTGTATCGCTTCGCCGCTCGCGCGACGAACGGAAGGGCCAGATACAGGCTGAAGATCGCGAGAACCGGATAGAGCAGGAACACCCGAAAAGCGGGCCAATAGGTCCCGTCGAACCGGAACCGCACGTTCGACCAGCTCGTCATCGCCGCGTTGAAACGGAGGCCGCGGTTGATCAGCCAGGGCAGGGCGGCCGCGAAGACGACGACAACGACGCCGTCGGCGATCGGAGAGATCGAGGAGGTAACCCCGTAGATCACAAGGACGGCGACAATAATTGCGCGGCCGATGAGGATTTGCACACCCCTTGCATGGTAGTCGAACGGCCGTCCGTCGACGGTCGTGTTCCCGAGAAAGTACTTCCTGTTGCGGACCTTCGCCCACGCGGAGTAGATGCCGAAGGTAACGACCGACAGCAGGAAATTGACGATCCAGATGCCGAAATACTCGCCAGCGGTGCCGGAAAACCGGACCTGGATGGCTTCGGGCGACGGGTTTTCTTCCACTCTCTCTCCCGCCTCGCGGCGCCGTCAGTGGAACAGCAGCGACGGATACCACAGGACCGCGACGATGCGGTCGAACATGACGTACAAGAATGCCCATCCCGCGACGGCGTATATCAGGGCGATCCACCACGCATAGCCTCCCCAGACGAGGAGATAGAGGGCGACGAAGATCGGCAGGGCGACGAGCTGGCCAGCCAGAATCGTAACGGCGGACATGCCGATCCACCAGAGGTAGAGGCGCGCGACCGGGGCGATTTCGGCGCGCACCGGAAAGACCTCGCCGCCCTCGGCCCGCAGGCGCCGGACCTCGCCCGCGCCCTGCCAGAGCGCCAGCGCGGAAAGGCAGATCGCCGGGATCATGGTGATCATCGGAGTCCCGCCCACATCGGCCGGCCACGCGAAGGTCGGCGCCAGCCCGTAGATCGCGACCGCGAGCAGGAGCCCCACCGCGACGAGCGACATCGTCGGATCGGTCCGCCCCAGATCGGCGACGATCCGCGTATCGTCCGGTTTCCTCTTCTTCTGACGGCGGACGGCGAAGACGATCGAGAGAACGATCAGCGCGCCGATAACGAGGCAGATGGGTCGTCCCAGCCACGACAGGCCCTCATGCGCCGAGTTTGTGATGAAGAGCGCGTTCTCCATGATCGGGCCGATCACGAAACCGAGCACCATCGGCGGGCGCGGCACGCCCCCCTGCTTCATCACATATCCGACGAGCCCGAAGATCAGGAGCACGATCCAGTCGCCGAGATTGGAGGTGGCAAGCCACGCGCCCATGAACACGAAGAGCGTGATCGCCGGCACCACCAGATGGCCGCGCACGAAGGTCACCCGGGCAACCTGCCGGGCGAGCAGCATCAGGAGCAGGGCCCCCGCGACGTTCGCGATCACCAGCGTCCACATCAGGGAGAAGGTGATGTCGAGCTTGGTGGTCAGCATCTCCGGCCCGGGCGTCATGTTCTGGATCATGAGTGCGCCGAGGAGGATGGCCATGGAGGCGCTGCCGGGAATACCGAAGGCGACGGTGGGGATCAGGGCGCCCCCCTTCATCGCGTTGTTGGCGGTCTCGGGCGCGATCACGCCGCGCACGTCGCCCTTGCCGAACCCGTCCTTGTCCTTGCTGCTCTGGACGACATGGCCGTAGGCGACCCAGTCCACGATGGAGCCGCCGAGCCCCGGCAGCATCCCCACATAGGCGCCGATCGCGGTCGAACGCAGCACCAGCCACCAGTTGCGCCACGCATCCCGGATGCCGGTCATCATCCCGCCCGCCACCCGGTCCTTCGGCACGCGCGAGATCGAGCTGTCCCGAATGGCGAGGTCGATCACCTCGGGGAGCGCGAACAGGCCGAGGACGACGGGGATCAGCGGCAACCCTTCGAGCAGATAGGTCGTGCCCATCCAGTAGCGCGGAACCGCTCCGTTCTCCGCGTAGCCGACATAGGAAAGCCCCAGCCCCATGAGTGCTGCGGTGAGGCCGCGCAGCATCGAATCGCCGGACAGCGAGCCCACCATGGCGAGGCCGAGCAGACCCAGCATGAAGAACTCCGCCTGGGTGAAGGAGAGGATCAGCGGCTTGACGATCGGGATCGACAGGCCGAGCACTACCGCGCCCAGCAGCCCGCCGACGGCGGACACGGTGAACGCCGCGCCGAAGGCGCGCGAGGCTTCGCCCTTCATCGCCATCGGGTAGCCGTCGAGGATGGTCGCCTGGGAGGCGGCGGTCCCGGGAATGCCCAGCAGAACCGACGCGATGGTGTCGCTGGTGGTGGTCACCGCGAACATGCCGAGCAGGAAGGCGAGCGCCGGCACCGGGTCCATCGAGAAGGTGAAGGGCAGCAGGATCGCCATCCCCACCAGCCCCGACAGGCCCGGGACCGCGCCGAAATAAAGCCCGATGAAGACGCCGAGGAAGAGGTATCCGATCGCCGGCCAGGCGATCACCGATACCAGCCCGCTCAGCGCCGCATCGAACATCGGGGCGTCCGGACAGGACACCCGGGCGGCACGGCGCCGCCCGGGTGCGTCAATGGTTCAGGATCGCACGGCTACTTCTTGCCGGCGAACTTTTTCAAGACAGCGACGATCTCGGGCGAGACCTTGCCCGCCGCGTCGACATGGGCCTGCGCCGCAGCCGCCTGGATAATGTTCGGCGGCGCCTTGATCACCTTGGTGTAGTCCGCGGCGAAGTCCTTGTCCCCGGCGACCGCCTCCCATGCGGCGCGCAGCGCCTTGACGGCCTCGTCGGGCGTTCCGGCCGGCACGAAGGAGCCGCGCAGCATGCTCACCGACAGGTTGTTGATGAGCTGGAACGCGTCGTACTGCACGCCCGAGGGCTTCTTGCCCTTGAGCTTCTCATACACGTCGAGATAGGTCGGGATGCCCTTGAGGTGCGGGTTGCGCACCTCCTTGCCGTCCGGACCGACCGCGGAATAGTACCAGAGCGCGATCGCATGGCCCGGCTGGATCAGGTTGGGCTCGACGTTCTTGCGGAAACCGGGCACCGAGCCGCAGGAGAACTGGGTCTCGTTCTGCATCACGCTCGCGACCACCTTGGCCAGCCCCTTGTAGCCGGTGACGTATTTGTACTTCGCCCCCAGCAGGTCGAGCGCCATGCGGAACCGCAGGTCGTGCGAGGAGGTGGTCCGCATGCCGGCCGCCTTGAAACCCTCGATCTTCAGGATGTCGTCCATCATGCCCACGCCGGCGTCCTTGCGGATGTAGCAGACCTGGGGATGGCCGATACCGGCGAGCCACACGAACTTCGAGAAGTCGACGCGCAGCCCCGGATCCTGCAGCAGCTGCGAGATCAGCGGCGGGGTGAAGACCGCGACCGACAGCCCGTCGGGCTTGGCGACTTCGCCCATGTAGTTGGAGCCCGTGATGCCGCCCGCGCCGGGGATGTTCTTCACGATGATCCTGGGGTTGCCCGGGATGTGCTTGCTCAGATGCTTGGCGACCAGCCGTCCCTCGATGTCGGTCGGCCCGCCCGCCGAATAGTTGATCAGAATGGTGATGCGCTTGCCCTTGTAGAACTGCGCCTCCGCCGTGCCGGCGAAGCCCATCAGGGCCACCGCCGCGCCCGCCAGGGCGATGCTCAGCACTCGTTTCATATTCGTCTCTCCCCTGTTTGCGTGTCGTCTAGTCCCGCTGATCCGACAAAAGCGTGCCGAGCTTGAACGGCTCGAATGTCGGCTTGTAGCTCTTCTCGTCGAGGAACTGGCGAAGTCCCGTGTTGTAGGAATCCTCGGCGTCGCCCACCTTGATCGATTGACCCTTGGCGGCGAGATAGTCGTAGGCCTGGTCGAAATCCATCGTGCGGACCTGGCGCACCGCCTGCTTGGTCGCGCGCAGCACCGCCGGGCTCTTCTTCATCAGCCTCTCGGCGAGCTTGACGGTCTCGGCCTCCAGCTCGTCCTCCGGCACGGCGTAGTTGATCATGCCGATCCGCGCCGCCTCGTCGCCGTCGAACGGGTCGCCGAGACAGGCATAGTAGAGCGCGTGGCGGGGCAGGACCGTATCGGAGATCACCTTGGCGACCAGCGCGCCCGGCAGGATGCCCCAGTTGACCTCCGACAGGGAGAACGTCGCCGTCTTGGCGGCGATCGCGAAGTCGGTCGCCAGCAGCTGCATGAAGGCGCCGCCGACGCAGTAGCCGTGGATCATTGCGATCGTCGGCTTGTCGTAGTTGTACAAGCGCTGCCAGCGCCAGCTATTGGCATGGCGTTGCGCCTTCTTGCGCTCGAACGGGTCGTTCTCCAGCTCGCGGAAGAATTTCTTGAGGTCCTGTCCGGCGCTGAAATTGCCGCCCGCACCGGTGACCACGACCACGCGCGCGTCGGGGTCGGTCTCGAGCCGGCCCAGCGCGTCGTCCATGTCGTAGTGAAGCTGCGGGCTCATGGCGTTGCGTTTCTCGGGCCGGTTCATGATCGCCCAGCCGATACCGTCCCGGATCTCGATCTTCACGCATTCGTAGTCGTACTCGGCCATGATCTCTCCTTCGGGCTTCGTGCGTTCCGTCGTCGCGATTGGGGAAAGCTTATCGGAGCGCGGCGTCCGGTCAAAGCGGCGCCCGTTTCATCCGCCGTATTCGTGCAGCACGCGGCGGGCCAGCGCCATCTTGAGGATCTCGGTCGGCCCCTCGGTGATGACGAAGCTCCGCTGGTCGCGCCACATCCGCTCGATGGGAAGATCGGTGGTAAGCCCGATCCCGCCATGGATCTGCAGGCACCGGTCGGCGGCCTCGAACGACTTCGTGTCGCCGAGATACTTGCACATATAGGCCTCGTAGCGGACGTCCTCGCCGCGATCGGCCTTCCATGCGGCGTGGCGGACGATCAGCCGGAGCTGGTGGAGGTCGGCATAGGTGTCGACCAGCATCCACTGGACGGCCTGGCGTTCCGCAAGCGGCTTGCCGAACGTCACCCGCTCCTTCGCGTAGCGGGCGCCGAGCTCGAGGCAGCGCTCCATCACCCCCATGCCGCGCGCCCCGTGGCGGATGCGCCCGGCGCTGATCCAGTTCTGGGCGAACCTGAACCCTTCGCCCTCCTCGCCGATGCGGTTTTCCACCGGGACCCGCACGTCCTCGAAGGCGATTTCCCACGGCCGGTCGTCCATCATGGTTTCCTGCGGCCTGAGCAGCTTCACGCCGGGCGTCTCCATGTCGACCAGGAAACCGGAAATGCCGCCGCGCGATCCCTTTTCCCGATCCGTCGCGGCGAAGACCTGGGCGAAGTCCGCTTGGTCCGCGCCGGTGATGAAACGCTTCATGCCGTTGATCACGTAATGGTCGCCGTCGCGGACCGCGGTGGACCGCATGGCGCCGGGATCGCCGCCGGCATCGGGCTCGGTCTGGGCGAAGCATGCCTTCTTTTCCCCCGCGATGACCGGCAGCAGATAGCGCTCCTTCTGTTCCTCGTTGAGGAAATAGAGGATGGGGCTCACCGACGGGCCGAAGATGCTGGCGTTGCGGGAGGGCAGCGCGATGGTGCGGCCCAGCTCCGACCACACCACCGTGCGGGCGAGCAGCCCGAGGCCGAGCCCGCCATATTCTTCCGGCACGTCGTAGAGCCAGAGCCCGAGCGCCTTCGCTTTTTCCTCCAGCACCGCGCGCATCTCGGGCTTGATCTTCCCGCCTTCGCAGGTCTCGCGCTCGATCGGGATCAGCTCCCGGTCGACGAAGCGCCGGACCGTCTCCTTGAGCATCGCGAGCTCTTCGGGGAGATCGAAATTCATCGCGTCGTCATGCATGCCGTCCCTCATCTTCGGGGCGTCTCCCTTATGTCCACGGCCCGCACCCCCTCGCCCTCGGCGAGAACGGTCAGCGGGTTGATCTCGATATCGGCGAAGCGGTCGCGCACGCGGAGATAGACTTCTCCGGCGGCCAGCATCGCGCGGACCAGGGCGTCCACGTCGCGCACCGCGCGGCCTCGATACGCACCCAGCAGCGCGCGGCCGCGCAGCGAGTCCAGCATCTCGCGCGCCTCGGTCTCGTCGATGGGGAGAAGCCGGAAGGCGAGATCCCCCAGCGCCTCGACATGGATGCCCCCGAGGCCCGCGACGATGAACGGCCCGAATTGCGGGTCGTCGCGCAGGCCGACGAACATTTCCAGCCCGTCCACCATCTCCTGGACCAGGAACCCGTCGAGTTGCGCCTCCGGTTCTGCCACCCTCAGCCGCCGTTGCATTTCGTCGGCCGCCCGGACGACGGAGCCGGCATCGCCGAGCCCGAGCGCGACGCCGCCGACCTCGGTCTTGTGGACGGCCTGGGGCGAAACGATCTTGAGCGCCACCGGATACCCGATGTCGTCGGCAAGCCCGGCCGCTTCGGCAGCGGTTGCGGCGAAGCCGCTCCCCGGTTCCGGAACACCCGCAGCGGCGAGCAAATCCGCGACCGGTTCCGACAGCGGGGCTGCCGGCCCGCGCTCCGCCGGCACGCCCCGCCGCCTGCGTTCGGCATAGCTTCCGAGCGCCTTCAGGGCGCGCACCGTCTCCGGGAGCCCCTGGAGGAACGGCACGCCGGCCGCCGTCTGGAACGCGCGCCCGGCATCGGTAACGTTCTGTCCCATGCGCCCGTGCGCGACCACCGAAACCGAGCCCCGGCTCGCGGCGGCGAACGTCTCCGGGTCGCCGCGCTCACCGCCTCGCGCCGGGAGCTGACCCTGCATAGACAGGATATCGACGCCGGGGTCCTCCGCGATCGCCTTGCAGATTTCCTCGAAGTCCTGCGGCCGGCCGGCCAGCCCGGCGCCGCCGTCGAGCGGGTTGGACGGCTCCAGCCCCCGATCCAGAAGCGGCGCGATGGCGGCTTTCGTCTTCCCGCTCAGCTCCGCGACGGGAAGGCCGGCCTCGCTGGCGTAATCGAGGAACAGGCCGGTCGCTCCGCCCGAATAGCCCGCGAACGCCACGCGCGGTCCCCTGGGGAGCCGCACGGTCGAAAACATCAGGGCGGTCTCGATCAGGTCGTCGAGGCCGTGACAGCGTACGATGCCGTAGCGTTCGCAGACCGCGTTGAAAATGTCGTCGTCGCCGGCTATCGCGCCGGTATGGCTCTCGGTCGCCGAACGGCCGCGCTCGCTCGCCCCGGTCTTGACGACCACGATGGGCTTTGCCGCGGCAAGCGCCCTGGCGGCGGCCGCCATGAAGGCTTCGGGTCGGCGAATTCCCTCCAGCATGCAGGCGATCACCCGGGTCTCCGGGTCGTCGACCAGGAAGGCGATGTAGTCGGCGACGTCGAGATCGAGCTCGTTGCCGCTGGACACCGCATAGCTGAAGCCGAGACCCCGGACGGCGCCCTGTCCGAGCCAGTACTGAAAGGTTCCCCCGGACTGGAAGATCACGCCGACGCCGCCCTGCGGCAGCGCGCGCACCCGTTCCGCGGGGTAGAACAGATGGGACTCGGGCAAGGCGAGCGCGCCCATGCAGTTGGGTCCGCAGACCCGGAGTCCCGCTTGGCAGAGTTCCGCGAGCGCCCGGGCGCGCGCGCCGCCCGCTTCGTCGCCCCCTTCGCCGAATCTCGCGGCGAAGACCAGCGCGGCCTTGAGTCCGTTGGCGTGCCCCTCGGCGAGCGCGTCGACCACGTTCTCGGCCGGGATGACGGTGAGGGCGAGGTCGACGGGCTCGGGCAGGCTCGCGAAGGACGGGTAGACCTCGCGATCCCACAGGCGGTCGCGCCGCGGGTTGATCAGATAGACCGGGACCGGGAAGCCGGCATGCGCGAGGTTGCCGAAGATCGCGCGCGGCCAGCCGCCCGCACCGCTCTCCGAAGCGCCCACGATGGCAATGGACCGCGGCCTGAAAAGCTGCTCGACTGACCTGAACACCTTGACCCCGTCCGGACCGCGACCGGGCGGGAGTATCGGCATCGCCCCGGCTGGGCGTCAACCTGGACGGGGCGGCGGACCCGATGGCCGGTGAGACGCCGTTCGCGCCGATCGAGACAGGTCTCCGATCGCGGAGGGAGGGCACGATGACCGTTCGGGCGCATTTTCCGATTGCGGCATTCGTCTTCGCGGCCGGTTGGCTGGCCGCGGTGTCGGACGCGCGTGCCGACGCCATCGACGGCATGTGGTGCGAGGGCAGCCGGTCGATGCAGATCGACGGCCCGGCCATCGTGACGCCGGGCGGCACTTCGATGACCGGCGACTACGACCGGCACGGGTTCCGGTATGTCGTTCCCCCCGGCGAGCGGGGGGCCGGGAAGACGGTAAACATGGTTCTGCTCAGCGAATACGATCTCGACGTGACCGTGGGAGAGGGCCCTACCGAACGCTGGCGGCGCTGCAAGCTGACCAGTTGACCGTGTCGGGGCCGTCGGCGAGACAGCCTCGCAGTCCGTTCGACAGGCCCCGTATTGAAAACGGCGCGGCGTGGCGATACCGTTCTCGCGGTAGGAAGGTACGATGACGACACGGTCCATTCTCGCCCTGCTGATCGAGCCGGAGACCGATGCCTCCGTGCTGCACGCCGCCGGCACGATCGCCCGGCAATTCTCGGCGCACGTCGCGGTCACCCATGTCCGCGAGCGGCCGCGCGCGATCGCGGCCATGGGCTACGAGGGCATCCACGCCTATGTCAGCCATGACCTCGAGGCCGAGCATATCGAGCGTGCCAACGAGATCGAGGCCTCCTCCCGCGCGCGTTTCGATGCCTTCGTCGAAGAGACGGGCTTCGAGATTCGCGCCCAGGCCGGCCATTCCGACCATCCCTCGGTAAGCTGGGAGGCGGTCGACGAGTTCGGCCCGGACGTGGTTGCCCGGCGCGGCGGCGCCTACGACATGATCGTCGTCGGCCGTCCCCTCGGCGGCTCCTCCAACCTGGACCTGCTGAGCGTCGAGTCGGCCATTTTCTCGACCGGCCGGCCGGTGCTGGTCACCCCGCCCACGCCGCCGGAGAGCATCGGCGAGACCGTGCTGGTCGGCTGGAACCGGAGCGGCCCGGCGGCGCGCGCGTTCCACGCCGCCAAGGCGCTGCTGCTGGAACGGTCGAAGAAGGTCCGCCTGCTCTCGGTCACCACCGGCGCGAAGCAGGGACCGTCCGCCGAGTCGATCCGCGAAAACCTCGCATGGCACGGGATCGACGCGGAGATCAGGGACCTGTCTCCGGACTACCGATCCATCGGCGAGGTGCTGCTGGCCGAGGCGAGCGCCATCGGCGCCGATCTCCTGGTCATGGGCGCGTTTTCCCGCAGCCGGCTGCGACAGCTCATCCTCGGCGGGGTCACTCAGCACGTGCTGACCCGGGCGGAAATGCCGGTCTTCATGGCGCATTGACCGGGGCCGGCCGCGCCCTTCCCAGGATTTTCTCGAAGCGCTGCGCGACCGCAAGAGCGAGACTGTCCGCGCCCCATTTCGCGACGATCTGAAGGCCCACCGGAAGCCGGTTCGAGTCGAATCCGCACGGGACCGATACCGCCGGCTGTCCCGACAGGTTGAACGGGTAGGTGTAGGGCGTCCAGGTCACCCAGGGGAGCGGCGCGTCGGCCTCGCCACCGGGCGGCACCTCGTCCTCTGCGGCGAAGGCGGTCAGCGGCATGGTCGGCGTGACCAGCACGTCCCAGGCTTCGAGCGTCGCGGCGAGTCGGGCGTTCAGCTTGCGCCGGTCGTCCATCGCGTGCAGGAAATCCGCGAGCGCGTAGTCTTTCGCCAGGGCGCCGCAGCGCACCAGCCCCGGGTCCATTTCCGCGCCGCGCGCGGCGATGACGTCGCTGAATCCGAAACCGCGTCCCGTCACCCACAGAGTCTCGAAGATGCCGCGCGGCAGCAGAATGTCGGGCTCGGTGTCCGTCCAGGCGGCGCGAAAGCCGACTCGCAGACGGCCGATCGCGTCTTCGAAGACCTTTGCCACCCCGTCGTCGGGCGCGACTCCGAAGGGCTCGGCGGCCACCGCAACGCGCAACGCTCCGGCCCGGAGCCGGGCGCGTGCCTCCCGCGGGGCGTCGTCGGAAGCGCCGTAGGACAGCGGGTCGCGCGGATGCGGTCCGGCCGTTGCCGCTACGGCGAGCGCCGCGTCTTCGACGGAGCGGGCGAGGGGGCCGACATGGGACAGCGACTCGGTCATGGTTCCCGGCCAGACCGGTATCCGGCCGAGCGTCGGCTTGACACCCGCGACGCCGCAGAACGCGGCCGGGATGCGGATCGACCCGCCGGCGTCGGAACCGAGCGCGATCGGGACCGCGCCGGCGGCGACGGTCGCCGCCGAGCCCGAGCTCGATCCGCCCGGATTCCGGGAGAGATCCCACGGATTTCGGGTGATGCCGGTCAACGGCGAGCTTCCCGTCCCCTTCCAACCGAACTCCGGCATGGTCGTCTTGCCGACGATCACCGCGCCCGCCGCCAAGACGCGCTCGATCATCGGCGCGTTCTCCGTGACCGGAGCGTTCGATGCCGTGCGCGAGCCGCGCGAGACCGGGTGTCCGGCCAGGTAGAAATTGTCCTTCACCGCGATCGGGACGCCGTGCAGCGTCCCTTTCAACCGCCCGGCGCGGGCCTCCGCTTCGCGCTCGCCCGCGGCGCGCAGGGCGTCGTCCTCCAGGAAGCGCACATAGGCGTTGATCCGCGGCTCCGCCGCTTTCGCCGAAGCGAGGGCGTGCTCGGCGAGATGGACCGGAGAAACGGTGCCGTCGGCGACCAGGCGCGCCGCCCGCTTCGCGGTCAGCCGGCGATAGCGATCCGGCGACAGATCCGCGAACGTCATGCCCCGCCCAGCAAATTCAGCGCGGCGAGCGCGTTGATCCTGGTCGCCGTCTCGATGTCGGCGAGAGCCAGCGATTCGTCCGGCTGGTAGACCGGTTCCCCGCCCGGCCCAAAGATCACCGTCTCGCAGAGATCGCCGAAGCTCGCCGTGTCGCCGAGCCACGAGCCGCCGACGAAGACCGGCGGCCTGCCCATCACCGTCTCCCACGCCGAGGCGAGGCAGCGGACCACCGGCGCGTCGGTCGGGACCACGAAGGAGTTCTTGCGGTCCGCGACTTCCAGTTCCACCCGAATCTCCGGGTCGCGTTTCTTCGCCCGCGCTATCGCTCCCTCGATGAGCGCCTGGACCTCCTCCAGCGGCACGCCCGGCTGCGGCCTGGTGTCGACGCGGATCGTGCAGCGGTCGGGGATCATCGAGGGGCCGCCGGGGAACAGGCCCCCGAATATGCGGCCGACCGCAATGTAGAGCTCGGGCCCGACCAGCGCCTTCATTCCTTCGTCGATCTCGGGGAAGTGCCGGAGCTTGGCAATCTCCTCCGCCACCGGGAGCATCTTCTCGATGGCGTTGACCGCGAGGTCCTTGTGGCAGGTGTGGGCGGAGCGGCCGATCGTGGAGATGTCGAAATAGTAGCGCCCGCGATGGGCGACGTAGATCTCCATGCCGGTCAGCTCGCCGAGGATGCAGTGGTCGAAGCTGTGGCGGCGGAACAGGTCGATGCTGCCGGTCTGGTCTCCCATATGGTCGCAGACCGCCGCGAAGGTGATCCTGCCCGAAAAGTCGATCCCGGAATCGAGGATCGTCTTGATCGCCCCCACCTGGCAGCCCAGCCCGGCCTTCATGTCCATCACGCCGTGGCCGAACATGCGGCCGTCCTCGATGGCGCCGTCGAACGGGTCCCGGGTCCAGCCCTCGCAGACCGGCTTGGTGTCGAGATGGCCGGTGAACAGGAGGTGCGGGCCCGACCTGCCGCTGTCGACCTCCCACAGCGTGTTGGACCGCCCGTCGAAGACCTCCTCGCGCCACACCCTGCCGACACCGATCGCCCGGATGCGCTCCTCCAGCTCGGCGGCGAGCACGGCTTCCTTGCCGCAAGTGCTGTCCGTTCGCACCAGCTCCTGGGTGACATCCACCGAGAGCGCGTCGTCGAGCGCGCCCGTCACGCGTTCCACCAATTCCGTTCGCATCGCCGGCTCCTTTCGATACCTCGCCCGATTATGCGGAGCCGGGGGCCGCGTTGCATCCGTATTTCCCCATGGCTAGCGTTGACGCGGCGTCGGAGGAGGGCGCGGGCCATGCGTTTCGGGATGACGACGATGGCGGTGGAGCCGCCGGACCGGTTCCGCCGGCTGGTCGAGATCGCCGACGGCGGCGGCTGCGAGTATCTGTGGGTGTGCGATTCCTCCCTGCACGCGCGGGACGTCTACAGCTACCTGACCGTCGCCGCGCTGGCCTCGAAGAAGCTCAGGATCGGGCCCAACTGCACCCACCCCTACACCCGGCATCCGGCGATCAACCTGAACGCCATGGCGACGATCCACGAGCTCTCCGGCGGGCGCGGGATCATCGCCGTCGCCACCGGCGACCGGCCGGTGATGGAGCTCGGCTATCCCATGGCGCGCGTCGCCGTGGTGCGCGAGATGATCGGGGTGATCCGCGACCTGGAATCGGGCGAGACGGTGACGCGCGAGGGCGAGACGTTCACGCTGGACACCGCGCGCCTTTGCTTCGGGCTGCCGGCGCCGCTGCCCCTCTATCTGGCGGCATCCGGGCCCCGGATGCTGCGGATGGGCGGGGAACTGGCCGACGGCGTTCTGTTCCTGGCGGGCGTGAACGAAGATTGCATACGTTATGCGGTGGACCGGATCCGCGAGGGAGCGGAAGCGGCCGGTCGCGATCCCGGGGCGATCGATGTCGGATGCACCGTCTACGGGTCCTTGCAGGACGACGCGGCGGCGGCGCGCGCGCTGTGCCGCCCCATGGCCGCCTGGTTCCCGCAGACCTCGCGCCAGTATGCCGAGATCGCGGGCGTGCCGGAGGAGCGGATCGAGAACATCCGCGCGGCCTATTCCGGCGGGCATTTCGACCAGGCGAGGGCGGCGATGGATTTCGTCACCGACGACATGATCGACGCCTTCACCGTCGGCGGGCCGCCAGAGGTCTGGGTCGATCGGCTGAACCGGATCGCCGCGCTCGGCGTCGAGCACATCAACGTCTTCCTGCTCGGCCCCGACCGCGCTGAGATGGGACGGCGGCTGGTGGAAGACGTGTTTCCGCATATCGGGAGGGGCTGACATGCCGCATGAGGTCGTCAACGGGGTCTCCCTTCACTACGACGAATGGGGGGCGGGGCATCCGCTGCTCCTGCTGATGGGCTTCGGCGACGGCCTCGACGCCTGGGCCAACCAGATCCCGGCCTTTTCGGAGAAGTTCCGGACTATCGCCGTCGATCACCGGGGCTCGGGCGAGTCGGAGGCGTCCGCCGGCGGTTACGCGATCCCGCAATTCGCCGACGACGCGATAGGGCTGCTCGACCGGCTCGGAATCGAGCGCGCGCACGTGCTCGGCTATTCGATGGGCGGGCGCGTCGGCCAGGACATGGCCGCGCGCTATCCAGACCGGGTCTCGGCCCTGATCCTCGCCGCTTCCGCCGCGAAGGCCAACGCGCTCAACCTCTACAGCCTGCGCGCCTCGACGTGGCTCTACGAGACCTACGGGCCCGAGGCGGCGGCGGCGTTCGGCCCGCTGATCTCCTTCACCCACGAATTCTTCGACGAGCATCTCCATGCGCTCACCGACCGGCTCGGCGAGCCCGTGCTGGAACCCATGCCGATCCACGCCTATCGGGGCCACGTCGAGGCGATCGAGAACCACGACTCGGTCCCGATGCTCGGCCGGATCGCCGCGCCGACGCTGGTGCTGATGGGCGACCGGGAATGGCTCAACCCGATGGCGGACGCCCGCGTGATGCTCGACGGCATCCCGAACGCCACGCTCCGCGTGCTGGAGAACGGCGGCCACGGCTTCCTGTGGGAAATTCCCGACGCCTTCAACGACGCGGTGATCGAATTCCTCGACCCGCTGACGCCGTGATACAAGGTCGCCAGGGGTGTAAGAACGTGACCCAACCGACATCGCATCGGCGCGCGAAGCTGCCTCCCATCCATCCGGGACAGATACTGAACGACGATTTTCTCGTTCCGATGGGGGTTACGCAGTATCGGCTGGCCCGCGCGATCGGCGTGGACCCGCGGCGCGTGCATGCCATTGTCCACGGCGAGCGGTCGATCACGGCGGAGACCGCGCTGTATTTCTCGCGGTTCTTCGGTAATTCCGCCGAGTTCTGGATGGGCCTTCAGAGCCAATACGATCTGGAGCGAGAGCGGGATCGTCTCGAAGACAGGCTGGAGAAGGTGTCCGTCTACAGCGCATGACGGTCGACCCGACTTGCGTCCGCCGCCGCGGGGTGCGACGCTCCCTACACCTCTTCCCACCCGGCCCCGCGGGGGTCAGCAGAAGGAACGATGCGGCATGGCGAAACACCCCTTTCCGGTCTTCGACGGCGACGGGCATGTGCTGGAGAACGACGACGAGCTGCTCGAGCACTATGAGGGCCGTTTCAAGAACATCCGGATGCAGCGGACCTACGGGATCTTTCCGAGCCTCGACGGCTGGTCGCGCGGTGTGATCAACAGCACCGAGGACGCGAACCGCAAATACGTCCACACAGACGCCGACGTGTGGCGTGAGATGGTCGACGTGATCGGGATCGAGGGAACGGTGCTCTACCCGACGGCCGGTCTCGCCTGCGGGCTGATCTCCGACGTCGAATGGGCGACCGCCACCGCCGTCGCGTACAACAACTGGCTCGAAGCCCGCTACACCAACCAGGACGAGCGGTTCTACGGCGCCGGCATGCTGGCGGTGCAGAACCCCGAGGCCGCAGCGGACGAGATCGCGCGCTGCAAGAACGACCGGGTACGTTTTCCGGCGTGCGTGCTGCCCTCGATGACGATCCTCGGCAAGACCTACGGCGACGATTTCTTCTCGCCGATCTTCGAGGCGGCGGAGAAGCACAACATGCCCCTCGCCATCCACGGCGCGCCAAGCCGCGGGCTCGGATTCGACCACTTCACCGAGTTCGTGAAGGTGCACACGCTGGAACACCCGTTCCCGCTGATGATCCACCTCACCGACATCGTCTTCTCCGGCGTGTTCGACCGCTGGCCCGGGCTTCGCATCGCCTTTCTCGAGGGCGGTTGCACTTGGGTGCCGTTCATGATGGACCGGATGGACTACGAGTACGATTCAATCTTCGGCGCCGCTGCCAGAGGCCGGCTCAGCAAGCGCCCGTCTGACTATATCGGGGAGGGCGACAATTTCTGGGTCGCGATGGAGCTCGGCGAGCGTGGCCTCAAATACGCGATCGACGCGATGGGCTCGGAACGGATCCTGTACGCGTCCGACTATCCGCACGAGCCGACAGAGGAGGACCTGACTACCGAGCTCCCCGAGTTCATCGCCTCCAACGATCACAGCGAGGCGGTCAAGCGGAACCTGCTCTACAACAACATGATCGAGTTCTACCGGCTCAACTAAGGCGGGGCGGTCCCTCGATACGGCGCTACGCGCCTACTCGGGATGAGGGGTGGAAACAAATCCTCACCCTGAGTAGCGGCGGAGCCGCGTATCGGAGGGCGATCAGAGCGGCACGGCGAGCAAATTGTCGATCGCGAACGTATCCGCGATGACGATCTTCTTGCGGAAGCGCAGGACGCCGGCCTCCATGACGATCTCGTCCTTGTACTTGCCGGTCGAATAGATCCGGGTCTCCCCCTCCTCGGTCGAGTGCAGCACGAGGTAGCTCGCCGAGGTCTCGAACGCGCCGTTGCGCTCGCCGTGCACGCGGACGTTTGCGATCAGGTGGCGGATGTGGAGGAAGGGGTAGGTGAGGGTGTCCCTCAACACCGTTACGCGGTCCTCCACCGCGCCCCGCGAATCGCAGAAGATCATCGCGCCTGGCAGGCCGAGGTCCCGGTTCTCGCGCGACTGCACCTCGTAGCGGCACGACTCGGCGAAAAAGCCCGGCCAGTCCTCGAAGCGGCGCTCGTCGAGGCAGAGGGCGTAGTCGCTGTAAAGGTCGAGGATGGCGAAGACCGTCCCGTCATCCGCCATTGGCGGCCGCCCCGTCGAAGCCCATCACCTTGCGGTAGTACTGCCAGAAGCCGCGCAGCGCGACCTCCTGAGCGAGCGTGTCCTGATCGCCCACCGGACCGCGCCCGCCCATCTCGATGAAGGAGTGCTCGCCGGTCTGGGTCCGCGTGCCCTGCTGAACCAGCCGCGCGGCCTCGCCGTCCTCCATCGAGATATAGCCCGCCGGGCCGATCATGTTGGCGAGCCTGAGCTTGTCCTCGTACTCGCTCTCGCTGCCGCCCTCGTAGCCGAAATAGGTCCAGTAAATCTCGAACTTCTCCGGCCCCTTGGGGCGGACATGGCGGATCTGGAAGGCGTTGTCCACTTGGGCGACGACCAGCGAGGGGAAGATCGAGAGGATCACCGTCGACGTGTTGTCGCCGAGCGATCTCTCCGTGCCGATGATGCGCGGGTCCTTGAGCGCGTAGTCCGGGCGGTATTTCTCGTTGGTCTGGTACTGCTCGACCAGCAGCGCGTGGTCCCTGGCGTCGTCGGGGTCGGTCTCGACCTGGATGCAGTTGTTCTTGCCGTCGGAGTCGAGATAGGTCCCGCCGGTCATCGCAGGCGTCTGGATGCCGAAGCTGACATGGAACAAATGCAGCAGCGGCGCGTGGTAGGGATCGCGCACGTTCTCCGCGTAGAGCTTCCAGTTGGCCTCCACCACCTGGCGGAAATAGCCGAGGATGCGGATCGGCCGGCTGGTGATGCGCTCGATGTGGCGCATCGCGACCGGACCCAGATAGTCCTCGAGCGGCGGGACGTCGCGGTCGAAGCAGCCGAACACCAGCCCGCGAAACAATGAGGTCCGGAGCTTCCGCATGCCGCGTCCGGCGACCTCGAAATCGTCCGGCATGCCGCCCTTGCCCTTGACCCCCTTCTGCTGTGGCACCGCGAGCAGGTTGCCGGCATGGTCGTAGCACCACATGTGGTAGGGGCAGTTGAACTGCTTGGCGTTGCCGCGCAGCCGGGTAACCACCTGCGCGCCGCGATGGGCGCAGCGGTTCTCGAAGGCGTGGATGGCGCCGCCCTTGCCGCGCACCGCGACGACCCGGCGTTCGCCGAAATAGGTCGTCGTGTAGTCGCCTTCGTTCGGGATCTCCTGTTCCAAGGCGAGATACTGCCAGTGCCCGCCGGCGAAGACCCGGTCGAGCTCGATGTCGTAGAGCGCGCGGTCGTTGAACACCTCGAACGGCACGCGCGTGCTGTCCTCGGAAGCCCACCTTATGTCGAGTCCGGTGCGGCGGGGCGCGGTCATCTTCGATCCTCCGCTGGAGAGGCGACGGTCGGATGGTGACCCGATTCCACGTGACACGCAATGCAAGGCGGGCGCATCATCGGCGCGTTTCGGCGAGGGGAGGAGCGCGATGAAACCGGCCGGGTTGGGACTCTTTGCATCCATGTTGGCGGCCTGCCTGTTCTCGATCGCGGTCACCGCGGCACCGTCCAGCGATCCGCCGCGAAGCGCCCCGGCCAATCCGGACTACGACAAGGCGGCAGAGCTGATCGAGGCGGAGAAATTCGCCGAAGCCCTTCCGTTGCTGAAAAAGGCCGAGGCGGCGGAGCCAGACAACGCGGATGTGCACAACTATCTCGGCTACGCGTATCGCAAGCAGAAGAACTACGACGCCGCGCTGAAGCACTACAAAATCGCGCTTCGCCTCGCCCCCAGGCATCGCGGCGCCAACGAGTATCTCGGCGAGCTCTACCTCGTGCTCGGCGACCTCGCCAAGGCCGAGGAACGGCTCGCCGTGCTCGACAAGGCGTGCCTGTTCGGCTGCGAGGAATACACCGAGCTCAAGGACGCCATCGCGGCCTACAAGGCGCGGATGGGGAAGTGACGGGCCGCCCTACACCACCGGCCAGCGCGAGATCGGCTTGACGTTGGCGCGCTCGATCAGCCGGGGGGCGAGCTCGCGGCAGCGCGCGTGGACTTCGTCTAGATCCATGGTGGCGAGCTCGCGGTTTTCCATCAGGATCCTGCCGTCCACTATCACCGTGTCCACGCAGTCGCCGCTCGCCGCATAGACCAGGCTGTAGACCAGATTGTAGCTCGGCACCCATTCCGGGCGGTCGATGTCGAGCAGGATCAGGTCGGCCTTGCGTCCGGGCTCGACGGCGCCGAGATCGTCCTCCCAGCCGGTCGCCTTCGCACCGTCCAGCGTCGCCATCTCGATCACCTCTTCCGCGGTTATGACCTCGGGGTCGAGGCGCGAGTCCTTGGGCAGGGTGGCGGCGAGGAACATCGCCTGGAACATGTCCTTGTGATCGGCCGAGTTCACCCCGTCGCACCCGAGCGCCACCGTCACGCCCTTCTCGCGCATCTCCAGGAACTTGCCCATCCGGGTGGTCCCTTTGGCGAGCTTGAGCGCCGCCGGAGGATTCTGGCAGACCTTGGCGTCGGTCTCGGCCAGCATGTCGACCTCGAAGGATTCCACCGCCGTCATGTGGTTGAGATAGACGTTCGGGCCCAGCGCGCCGATCTCGTACATGTGCTCGACGGGCCGGTGGCCGGTGGCCTTCAGTTCGCTCGCCACCTCCTCCTGCGAGCTCGCTTTGTGCATCAGCGCGAAGGTGCCGTATCGCTCCGCGATGTCCTTGGCGCCCCGCGTGAGCTCGTCCGAGCAGGTGCCGACGCCTTCGATGGTCGCGAACACGCGGATGCGCCCGTCCGCGCAGCGGTCCCACGCCTTGATGTTGGACTCGGTGATGTCGAGCGCCTCGTCGAGCGTCATCGGCAGGAAGTAGTCGGGGCATTTCTGCCCGTCGGGACCGTTATGGTCCCACACCCAGCTTCCGGTGGTCGCCCGCATGCCGGTTTCCTCGATCGCCTTGAGCGTACTGCCGAGAAACTTACAGCCGGGCTCGACGAAACAGGTGGTACCCGTCCTGATCATCTCCGCCATCAGGCACTTGGCGTACCAGTACTCGTCCTCTTCGGTGATCGCGTCGAGATAGGGGTAGCACCAGTCCTTGAGCCAGTCGCTGGTCCTCAGATTGTCGGGGATCAGTCCGCGCGCGAGCTCGATCAGATGGGCGTGGCCGTCGATCAGTCCCGGCATGACCAGTTTCAGCGAGGCGTCGATGGTCTTGTCCGCCGTATAGGCGGCATCGAGTTCCGCCGTCTTGCCGACCGCGACGATGCAGTCGCCGCGCACCGCCACCGCGCCGTCGGTGACGATCCGCCGCTCGCCGTCGACGGTGAGGATCGTGCCGTTCCGGATCAGGATATCGACGGATTGGGGCGCCATGGCTGCCTCCCTGTTTGCGGTCGAGCCTATAGGGTATCCGTCCGCGTTGGAACCGTCCCCGCACCCCTCTCGTCATTTCGACCGAGCGCAGCGAGCGGAGAAATCCGAAGCCTGTGGCAGGGAGATTTCTCCGCTTCGCGCCTGCGGCGCTTCGGTCGAAATGACGAGGGCGACGGTTTCGGGGGCAGGGCCGGCGACGGGTTCGTCTCGATGCTCACTCCGCCGCCGGCTGCGCGGCGAAGCGTCCGCGGAACTCTCCGCGCATCTCCGAGATCTCGCGCGCCATGTCATCGACCTTGCCTTCCACCCGGTCCACCCTGCTTTCCAGTCTGAGAAACAGGCGGAACATGAACATGGCGAACGTCCCGCCGGATGCGAGAAGCGTTGCCCCGACCCCCAGCGTGGTGACGATCTCGGCGCTCATGTTACAACTATAGCGGGCATTGCTTCTGGCATCGAGCCACAACCCGCCGGCGCGGCGACGCGTGGTATTCTGGCGTCATGAAGGACCCCTACGATGTCCTCGGCATCGAGCCCGGTGCGACGCTGGACGAGGTCAAGCGGGCCTATCGCGCGCTCGCCAAGGAACTCCACCCCGACGCCAACCCGGACGACACGGTGGCCGCCAACCGGTTCCGCGAGGCGACCGAAGCCTACGACCTGTTGAGCGACCCCGAACGCCGGGCGGATTACGATTCCGGCGGCTGGCGGCGCGGATACGCCGACGGGTTCGGGCCCGAGGGCGAGGCCTTCGACTTCGACGACGGGATCGGCGAACGTCCCATCGACCTGTTCGGCGACATCGCGGGCAACCGGCGCGGCCGGGTGTTCGGCGCGGCCAGCACCTCGCTTGCCTTGCCCGGCGAGGACCTTGTCGAGACCGTCGGCATCACCGTCAAGGAGGCGGAGGAGGGGGTTCGCAAGGTGGTCGAACTGGTCACCGGCGCCCGCGTCGAGGTGATCGTGGCGCCGGGCACGGAGAACGGCCGCACGCTGACCTTCGAGGGGCTGGGACTGCCCGGGATCGGCGGCGCGCCGCCGGGCAACCTCAACGTGATCGTCGAGATCCTGCCCGCCCCGATGCTCGACGGGGACCGCTCAGGCTGAACCGCCTGCGATCTTCGTGTCGCGCCACGTGCAGTAATAGGTGCAAGCGAACAGGAGCGCCGCCCCGACCCAGGTCCAGATGCTCGGCAGTTCGTCGAAGAACGCGAAGCCGATCAGCGCCACGATCGGCAGCCTCAGATAGAGCACCGGCGAGACCAGGCTCGCCTCGGCAGCGGCGAGCGATCTGGTGATGCAGATCTGCGCGCTGAGCGCCCCGGTGGCGAAGGCGAGGATCCACGGGATGTCGTCGAGTGTCGGCGTTACCCATGTCGCCGCCGCCGGAACTACGGCGATCGGAAGCTGCAATATGAAGCCGTAGAACAGGATCGTCCGGATACCGTCGTCCCGCGCAAGAAAGCGGGTGGAAACGTCGACCACCCCGAACAGGAGCGCCGCGCCGAGAGCGATGGCGACCCCGATGTTCACCTCGGCGAAGCCCGGGCGGACGATGATCAGCACGCCGACGAAGCCTAACACCGTCGCGATCCATCGATGCGCGTAGGCGCGTTCCTTGAGCAGGATTACCGCGAAGATCAGGGTGAAGATCGGCAGGGTGAACTGGAGCGCTACCGAATCCGCGATGGTGATCAGCCGCACCGAGTAGTAGCCGCAGAACATCGCGGAATAGGCGAACGCGGCGCGCACCGCGTAGAGCCGGAAATTGTCCGTCCTCAGCCCCGCCCGGCCGACCCGGAACAGCCAGGGCAGCAGCACCGCGACCCCGAAGACCAGCCGGAAAATGACGATCTCGAAAGTGGAATAGGTCGCAGACAAATGGCGGACCAGCGCGAGGGTCACCGAGAAGGCGACCGCCGCGCCGAACATCCAGAGGACGCCCGCGACCGGGTTGTGCCGTCCGCCCGGGTTCACGCGCGCCCGGCCCCCGCGCCGTTTATCGCCCGCCAGACGCGTTCCGGGGTCGCGGGCAGCGGGATGTCCTCGACACCGTACGGGGCGAGCGCGTCGGCGATGGCGTTGATCGTCGCGGGCAGCGCGCCGGTCGGGCCGGACTCGCCCACCCCCTTGGCGCCGATCGGGTTGGACGCGGTCGGGATGCCCGCGCTCGCCATCGCGAAGGGGCTGAGATCGTCCGCGCGGGGAAGCGCGTAGTCCATGAACGACCCGGTGAGGAGTTGTCCGCTCTCCGGGTCCGTCCGGATCTCTTCCAGCACCGCCTGGCCGATGCCCTGGGCGATGCCGCCGTGGAGCTGGCCCGCATAGAGCATCGGGTTGATGACGCGCCCGGCGTCGGAGATCCCGGTATAGCGGACGATCTCGACCCTGCCGGTCTCGGGGTCGATCTCCACCTCGCAGACCTGCGCCGAGCTCGGCCAGTTCCAGTATTCCGGCGCGAACCAGGCCTGCGCGCCGAGGCCGGGTTCCATGCCGGGCGGCAGGCTGGCGGGCTCCACGGCGGCCGCCGCGACCTCCTCCAGCGATACCGACCGGTCGGTCCCGGCGACCGCGAAACGCGCGTCGGCATAGACGATGTCCGGTTCGGCCGCTTCCAGCAGGTGGGCCGCGATCCGTTTGCCCTTGTCGACGATCTTGTCGGCGGCGATCCGGATCGCCGACCCGGCAATCGCGGTGGAGCGCAAGTTGAACGTCCCCCTTCCGTAGACCACGAGGTCGGTGTCGCCCTGCACGAACCGGATGGCGTCGGGATCGACGCCGAGGCTTTCGCACAGGATCTGCCGGAAGATCGTGGCATGGCCCTGCCCGTGGTCGACCGTGCCGGTCATCAGCGTCAGCCCGCCCGAGGGGTCGACCCGGATCTCGGCCGTCTCGACGATGGGAGTTGAGGTCTTCTTGACGGTATTGGCGAAGCCCAGCCCGCGCAGCCTGCCGCGCGCCTCCGACTCGCGCCGGCGCGCCGGGAACCCCGCGTAATCCGCCTCTCGCAGCGCGCGGTCGAGATTGGCTGGAAAGTCGCCGCAGTCGTAGGTGCAGCCGAGCGCGTTGGTCCACGGCATCCGGTCCGGCGTGACGGTGTTGATGCGCCTTATTTCGGCCGGGTCCATGCCCAGCCGGCGGGCGGCGGTATCGACCAGCCGTTCGAGCGCGAAGGCGGCCTCGGGCGCGCCCGAGCCGCGATAGGGCGAGGTCGAGGCGGTGTGGGTATGCACCCCGCGCACCGCGACATGGACGGCCGGCGTCCGGTAAACGCCGGCCAGGGTCCCGAGATTGCCCACCGGCGGGCGCGGACCCCGGGTCGACAGATAGGCCCCGAGATTGGCGCTGTTCGAGACCCGGAAGGCAAGGAACCGCCCGTCCGCGTCGAGCGCCAGCGCGGCCTCGATCAGGCATTCGCGCGCGTGGTCGTCGGTCGCCAGCCCTTCTCCCCGGCTCGACACCCATTTGACCGCTCGCCCGGTCCTGCGCGCCGCCCAGAGGACGAGGATCAGCTCGGGGTAGTTCGCTCCGCGCGTCCCGAAGCTGCCGCCGATATCGCCGCACACCACCCGGACGCGGTTTTCCGGCACGCCGAACACCGTCTGCGCGAGGTGGCGGCGCAGGGTATGCGCGTTCTGGACCCCGGAATGGAGCGTGTAGCGGCCGTCCCGCGCGTCGAAGAACCCGGCGCAGCCGCGCGGCTCCATCATCGCCCCGGTAATCCGGTTGATCGCGAAGCGCCGGCGGACGATATGCGCGGCTTCCTCGAACGCCGCGGCGACCGCCCCGGCGTCGCCCTCTTCGTGCGCGAAGGCGATATTGTCCGGGCTGAAGGGCCAGACCGCCGGCGCGCCGTCGGCCAGCGCCGCTTCGATCGCGGAGACCGCGGGCATGGCCTCGTAATCGACCGCGATGCGCTCGGCCGCGTCCATGGCGTGGGCCTCGGTCTCCGCCACGACAAAGGCGACCGGGTCGCCGACGAACCGCACGCGGTCCCGCACAAGCGCGGGCCTCGGCGGGTCGATCATCGGCCCGCCGTCCGGCCGGGCGGCCTCGTCCTCGCAGGGGAAGGAGCCGTGGCCGTCGGCCTCCCAGTCCCTACCGTCGAGGACGGCGAGCACGCCCGGCATTCGCGCGGCTTCCGACGTGTCGATGCCGGCGATCCGCGCGTGCGCGTGCGGCGAGCGCAGGACCGAGCGCAGGACGAACCCGTGCGCCTGGCCGTCGAAGGCGATGTCGTCGAGATAGCGCCCGCCGCCGGTGAGCAGCCGCCGGTCGTTCTCCCGCGGAACCGGGGCGCCGATCCCGTGTTTCGTCATCGCGGACCGGCGCCGCCCGGGGGTCGCGCTATTCGGCCGCGACAAGCTCCGGCTGCTCGATATGGGATGCCTGCAGCGTCGGCATCACCTCGGCGGCGAACATCTCCATGTTCTTCCGGGTTAGGTCCGCCGGCAGGGTGCCGAACTGACAGAGCGCCAGCACGTTGCCGAGCGCCACCCGGCGCTGGCAGTCGAGCAGCTTCTCGCGCACCGTGTCGGGGCTGCCGATCACCACCACCTCGTCCTCGATCAGCGACTCGACGGTCTGGCTCTTGCTCAGGCTCGACTTGTGCTTGCGCACGTTCTTGAGCGAGGCGATCGAGGTGTAGCCGGGCGGCAGCAGCATCTCCGGCGGGTTGCGCAGGAACTTGTTGGCGAAGGCCTCGATATGCGGCCTCGCCTCGTCGCGCGCCTGCTCGTCGGTGTCGGCGACGTAGATCGGCACCAGCCAGCCGAGCTGGTCCGGTTTCGCCTCGTAGCCGTATTCCCTGGCCTTGTCGCGATAAGCGTCCATGAACCGCTTGACCGCGCGGAACGGGCTGTAGGTCTGGAGGTAGGTGTATTTGCGGTCGGGATGGGCGGTCCACTCGATGGTCTCGGTGGAGCCCTGCGACGGGCACCAGATCGGCGGGTGCGGGTCCTGGTAGGGGCGCGGCCACAGATTGACGTACTCGAAATGGTAGTGCTCGCCCTCGAAGGAGAACGGCCCCTCTTCGGTCCAGGCGCGGATGACGAGGTCGTGCGCCTCGTGGAAACGGTCGTGCGAGAAGGCGGGGTTGGCGCCCATCGAGTAGTACTCGCAGCCGATGCCGCGGACCATGCCGCTGATCAGCCGCCCGCCCGAGATGCAGTCGATCATCGCGTGCTCTTCGGCGAGCGTCAGCGGATGCTCGCGAATGCCGAAGGCCGATCCCACGATGGCGATCTTCACCCGCTCGGTGCGCCGCGCCAGCGCCGCCGCGGTGACGATCGGGGACGGCATGATGCCGTAGGCGTTCTGGTGGTGCTCGTTGACGCAGAGCCCGTCGAAGCCGAGCTCCTCGCCGTATTCGAGCTCGTCGAGATAGCGGTTGTAGAGCTCGTGCCCCTTCTTGGGGTCGAAATAGCTGTTGGGCAGAACCACCCATGCCGACCGGTACTTCTTGTCGTAGTCGAGGTCGAGATAGGCGTAGGGCATCAAATGAAAGAGGAACACCTTCATCGCGCGCATCCTGTCCTGTGTACCGGGCGAGTGTAGGGGATCGGTTCGGAGCGAACAACAAAGCGGGGCCGAACGCGACTCAAATCGCGGTCGGACATGCGCTAGTCTCCGCCGCCGGACAGTCGGGCGGGGAGCATGGCGGAAAAGGATCCCATCGTTATCTCTGGCGGCGGACCGGTCGCCATGGTGCTGGCGCTTGCGCTGCACCGGGAGGGCGTGCCGTTCGTGGCCCTGGAGACGCTGGCGGAACCGTTCGTCGACCAGCGCGCTGCGTCCTACCACCCGCCGACCGTCGAGATGCTCGATTCGCTCGGGCTTACGGACGAAATCGTCCCGGAGGGGCTGAAGGCGCCGGTCTACCGGTTTCACGACCGGGTCACCCGCGAGCTCGTGGCCGAATTCGACCTTGGCGATCTCGCCGACGAGCTCCCGTTTCCCTATGTCCTGCAATACGAGCAGTACAAGCTGGTCCGCAAGATCCTGGCGCTCCACGGCGGCAGGCCGGGTTTCGACGTCCGCTTCTCCCACACCGTGACCGGGCTCGCGCAGCACGGAGATCACGTGGCCGTCGAGGTCGCGCTTCCCGATGGCGGCGCGGAGACCGTCCGGGGCTCGTGGGCGGTGGGCTGCGACGGCGGGCGGTCGACCGTGCGCAAGGAAGCGGGCATCGACTTCGTCGGGTTCACCTACCCCGAGAAGTTCATCAAGATCGGGACCTATTTCGACTACATGGAGCAGGACGGGCGGATCGCCTACCGGAATTACTTCTCCGCCCCCGACGAGTGGGGCAACCTGTTCAAGGTCGCCGGCGAACCGCCGATGCCCGCCATCTGGCGCTGCGTGATCCCGATGCGGGTCGACGAAACCGAGGAGGAGGCGAAGCGCGAGGATGCCATCCAGGACCGGCTCCAGCGCTTCTTTCCCAAGGAGGGCGACTACCCGGTCGCCTACGCGAACGTCTACACCGTGAGCCAGTGCGTCGCCGAGACGTTCCGCAAGGGCAGGGTCCTGCTCGCGGGCGATTCGGCCCACGTCAACAACCCGATCGGCGGCATGGGGCTGAACGGCGGCATCCACGACGCGATGAACCTCGCGCCGAAGCTCGCCGCGGTATGGAAGGGCGAGGCGGGACCCGAACTCCTCGATCTCTACAGCCGCCAGCGCCACAGGGCCGCGGCCGACTTCACCCAGGCCCAGACCATCGCCAACAAGAAGCAGCTCGAGGAACGAGACCCCGCGGTCCGCAAGACCCGCCTCGACGAGCTCCGGCGGACCGGAGAGAACCGCGAAGCGGCCCGCGCCTACATGCGGCGCGCGCAACTGATCGACAGCCTCAAGGCCGCCGCCGCGGTGACCTGATGCTGCCCGTCCCGCCGGGGGATTGGTACGGGTGGCCGGACTCGAACCGGCAAGTCCTTGCGGACAGCGGCTTTTGAGGCCGCCGCGTCTACCAATTCCGCCACACCCGCGAATTCGCGCCGCAATGTGCCGCAAAACCCTTCCGGTCACAACGAATCCATGACCTCTTCCGCGCGGTCTATAGTCGCGCCGGGGAGGGAACGGGTGCTCAGACGCCTCTACGACCGGACGATGGACCTCGCCGCGCGCAGGGACGCGGTCTGGGCGCTGGCCGCGATCGCCTTCGTCGAGGGCTTTTTCTTCCCGATCCCGCCCGATGTCCTGCTGATTCCGATGGTGCTGGCCGCGCGCGACAGGGCGTGGCTCTACGCCGTCGTCTGCACGGCCGCGTCGGTGGCGGGCGGGACGTTCGGCTACGCCATCGGCTGGTTCCTGTTCGAGGCGGTTGGCGAGCCGATCCTCGCGTTTTACGGCCACGGGGAGGCGTTCGCCGCGTTCGGCGCCCGCTACAACGAATGGGGCGCGTGGATCGTGTTCACCGCCGGCTTCACCCCGTTCCCCTACAAGGCGATCGCCATCGCAAGCGGCGCGACCCGACTCGACCCCGCGACCTTCGTCGCCGCGTCGGTCGTCGCGCGCGGCCTCCGCTTCCTGATCGTGGCCGCGCTGCTCTACTGGATCGGCCCGCCGATACGGGCGTTCATCGAGCGGCGGCTGGGGCCGGTGACCCTCGTCTTCGTCGCGCTCTTGCTCGGCGGCTTCGTCGTTGCCAAATACGCCCTGTGACGATCGACGAGAAATCCGCGCCCGGCGCCATCCTGATCGCCAGCGCCCTGATCCTCGGGACCGCGCTCGGCTCCCAGTATCTCGGCGGGCTCGCCCCCTGCGAGCTCTGCATCGTGCAGCGCTGGCCCTACGCGGCGGCGATCGGGCTTTCGCTCGTGGCGCTCACCGCGGTGCGGCGCCCGGCGGCGCGCTCGGCCGTCGTCGGGCTCTGCGGGGCCTCCTTCGCGGTCGGCGGTGCCGTCGCCTTCTACCATCTCGGCGTCGAGGAGGGCTGGTTCCAGGGTCCCGCCGGATGCTCCGCTTCGGCCATCGACGCGACGACGATAGAAGACCTGAAGCGGCAGCTCCTCGCGACCCCCGTCATCCGCTGCGACGAGGTACAGTGGTCGCTGATGGGACTCTCGCTCGCCGGGTTCAACCTGATCGCCTCCGCCGCGCTGGCGGCGGGATGCCTGTTCGTGGCGGCGCGGTCGTGGAGGCGCGCGGCATGACCCGGTTCACGGCCGAAGACAGGTTGCCCGGCGATCCCGATCGCGAGGAGACCGTCGCCCGCATGATCCGGGTCGACCAGGCGGGCGAATACGGCGCGGTCAGGATCTATGCCGGCCAGCGCGCGTTCCTCCGACGCGGCGCCGCGGCCGACGCGGTGGACGAGATGGCCGCCAAGGAAGCCGAGCATCTGGAGACCTTCGACAGGCTGGTCGCCGAGCGCGGCGTCCGGCCGACCGCGCTGATGCCGCTCTGGCACGTCGCCGGGTTTGCCCTCGGCGCGGCGACCGCGCTGATGGGCGAGCGCGCCGCCATGGCCTGCACCGAGGCGGTCGAGGACGTGATCGACGTCCATTACGCCGAACAGTCCGCCGCGCTCGGCGACGACGAGGCGGAGCTCCGCGCGACCATCGACCGGTTCCGCGCCGACGAGATCGAGCACCGCGACCTCGCGGTCGAGCACGAGGCGCGCGACGCGCCCGGCTACGAACTCCTCACCCGCGCGGTCAAGGCGGGCTCGCGTGTCGCGATCTGGCTCTCGACGCGGGTTTGAGGGTCGGCGACGAGCGGAATTCGAACCCCGCCTCAGACGAGGGCGTATTCCTGTACGAGGACATCGGCGGGAAGGCCCCATTCAGCCGACAGCGCGCGGATCATGGGCAGGGTCAGCGGACGACGCCGGTTCAGCACCTCCGAGGCGTGCGGCTGCGATCCGATTACCGCGGCGAGGTCCTTCTGGCGCAGACCGCGCGCTTCCATGACGTGCTCGATCAGGGAGATGGGATCCGGGTCCTCTATCGGCCAGCGTATCGCTTCGTACGCTTCCACCAGGGTCACGAGAACCTTGAACTCGTCGGCCTCCGGCGTGTCCGACTCGACATCCATCAGGGCATCGATCCTGGCCAGGGCGGTGTCGTAGTCAGCTTCGTTCTTGATCGGTTTGACGATCATGCACACCTCCCGGAGCCCGTCCGCACCCGCCGTCCTTTTCCCCCGATTGTCACCCCGGACTTGTTCCGGGGTCCAGGGCCACAGGCACCGCTCTCGGCGGGCTTGCCCCGGATCGAGTCCGGGGTGACAGCGGAAAGCCGAGACGGTCTCGCCCTTGGACGCGGAACCCGTGTCGAAATTCTAAACCGGACAGCAGTGGAACAAGTCCGGCCGAAAAGGCCGCGCACTCTACAGCCCCGCCATCTCGCGGTCGACCTTGGCGAGGAACCGTTCGATCCGCGCCCGCGAGGGCTTGTGTAAGCCATAGAGCGGGACGTACCGGACCCGCGCGCCCTTGGCCAGGAACCAGGGCATGTAGCGGGTGAACATCTTGCGCGGCGGATCGCCGAACCACCAGAGGATCGGGCGGTCCCGCCCGTAGGTGACGATGGCGGCGAGCGCGCGTATGTGCCGCAGGTTGGGATGGAGCCGGCCCCTTTCGTCCACGCGGAACGAGACCCCCGGCACCATCACCCGGTCGAAGAAGCCCTTGAGGATCGCCGGCGGGCCGAGAGTCCAGGTCGGGAACACGAAGACCAGCCCTTCCGCTGCGAACAGGCGTTCGACATAGGCCGCGTTCCGCGCGCGGTTCGCGTCGGTGTCGAAATAGGCCGCGCGCTCTTCCGCCGTCAGCACCGGGTCGAAGCCCTCGGCGTAGAGGTCGCAGAGATCGATGTCGTGGCCGGCGCGTTCCAGCGCCGCGACGGTGCGGTCGCGGATCGCCGCGTTCAGGCTGTCCGCGCCGGGATGGGCGAAGACGAGGAGAACCCTCACGCTTCGACGAAAGCCGGCGGGGCGAACGCGGTGATCCTGGGCGGCTCCCCGTCATAGCGCTCGACCTCGACCAGCGCGGTCTGCGCCGCGCAGCACTGGGTGAGCGTCGAGGTCGGCTTGTCGACGGTGAGCACGTTGGGATTGCCGTGCTTCTCCAGGCTGCCCGGCGTCGCCGGGTCTACCGGATCGAACCATGCGCCGGTCGCGAGCTCGACCACGCCCGGGCGGATCGCGTCGCTGACGACGGCGCCGGCGAGGCAGGCTCCGCGGTCGTTGAACACCCGCACGACATCCCCGTCCGCGATGCCCCGGGCGGCGGCGTCCCCAGGGTTCATGCGCATCGCCTCGCGCCCCGCGATCTTGGCGCCCCGGCTCACCGGGCCGCAGTCCAGCTGGCTGTGCAGACGCGCCCGCGGCTGGTTCGAGACCATGTGGAGCGGGAACCGCTCCGCCTTGTCGCCGCCGAGCCATTCCAGCGGCTCCATCCAGGTCGGATGGCCCGGAACGTCGGCGTAGCCGAACCCCGCGATGGTCTCCGAATAGATCTCGATCTTCCCGGACGGGGTCTTGAGCGCCGCGCCCTCCGGGTCCTCGCGGAAATCGGCGAAGGGGATGGACGGAGCGTCGGGCCGGGGAAGCTCGAAATGACCGTCCTCCCAGAACGCGTCGAAACCCGGCATCTCGATCCCGTCCTTCGCGACCCGCTGGCGGTAGACGTCGTAGAGGTGGCGCAGCCACTCCATCTCGCTGCGGCCCTCGGTGAACGCCTCGGCGAAGCCCAGCCGGCGGGCGAGCCCGGTGTAGATGTCGTATTCGCTGCGGGCGTCGCCGACGGGTTCGATCGCCTGCTGGTTGGCGAAGACGAAACGGTCGAAATTGGACGCCGCGATGTCGTTGCGTTCCAGCGTGGTCGTGCAGGGCAGCACGATGTCGGCGCGCTTCGCCGCCGGCGTCCACCACGGCTCGTGGATGACGATCGTCTCCGGCTTCGCCCAGCCCCGGAGCAGGTTGTTGAGGTCCTGCTGCTTGTGGAACGGGTTGCCGCCGCACCAGTAGATCAGCCTGATGTCCGGGTACGTCCGGTCTTCGCCGTTGAAGCTGTAGGGCGCGCCGGGATCGAGCAGCATGTCGGCCAGCCGTGCCACCGGGATCCAGCGGTCGACCGCGTTCCTGCCGACCGGAATCTTGGGCGGCGCGACCTGCCGGGTCGCCGCGCCGATCCCGTGCATGGCGCCGTAGCCGAACCCGAAACCGCCGCCGGGAAGGCCGATCTGGCCCAGCATGGCGGCGAGCGCGATCGTCATCCAGTAAGGCTGCTCGCCGCGGTCGGCCCGCTGCACCGACCAGCTGACGGCGATCAGCGTGCGCGACGCGGCCATCCGGCGGGCGAGGTCGCGAATGGATTCGGCGGGCATTTCCGAAATGCCGGAGGCCCATTCGGCGTCCTTGGCGATCCCGTCGCCCTCGCCGCGGAGATAGGCGGCGAGCCGGTCGAACCCGGTGCAGCAGCGGGCGAGGAATTCCGTGTCGTGCAGCCCTTCCGCCAGCAATGTGTGCGCGAGTCCCAGCATCACCGCGAGATCGGTGTTGGGCCGGATCGAATGCCACTCGGCCGCGACCTCGTCCCCGGCGTCGTCGCGGATCGGGCCGACGCAGACGAATTGCGTCCCCGATTCGACGGCGCGGCGGTGCCAGTCGGCCGCCTCGTGCGCGCCGACGCCGCCCTGGTTGACGTTGGCGTTCTTGGGCGGCATGCCGCCGAAGGCGACCATCAGGTCGGTATGCTCCACGATGACCGGCCAGGTGTTGACCGGTCCGACCACCGGGCTCATCGAGCCGACGATCCGGGGCACGATGACGCTGGCCGCGCCGAAGCTGTAGTTGGTGACCTGGTCGACGAAGCCGCCATTGAGGTTGAGGAAGCGGCTGAGCTGGCCGCGCGCGTCGTGAAACCCGCCGGCGCTGCCCCAACCCGAGCTGCCGTAGATCGCCTCGTTCCCGTACTGCGCCTTGACCCTCTCGAGCTCGCCCGCGACGAGGTCCAGCGCGCGGTCCCATTCCACCTCGACGAACGGCTCGGCGCCCCGCAGTTCCGTGTTCGCCCCCGGTCCCCCGCCCAGCCACGACTTGCGGACGGCGGGCCGCGCGACGCGGCATTCGGCATGAACCGCGCCCGGCAGCGCCCGGATGAAGGGCGCCGGGTGGGGGTCTTTCGCAAACGGCGTAACCCCGACCAGCCGGCCGTCGACCGCCTCCGCGGTGAACGCGCCCCAATGGCTGGCCCCGAAAGCGGTCCGTGCGCCGTCAGGCATGGTGATACCTCCGTTATGTCCGGTCCTACCGTAGCGAAAGCAGCAAGCGTTTCGCCCTTTCCCGCCGCACGCGCAATCCTGCTTCCGGCAGTCTGCGGTCGCGGCTAAACTGGTCGCAAGTCAAAATCGGATCGTCGCCTCGATGCACACTTATACCGCAGTCGTAGAGCTTTGCCCCGATACAGGCCTCTACGTCGGTTACGTTCCCGGCTTTCCGGGCGCCCATAGCCAGGGCGAGACGCTCGACGAGCTAAACGCCAACCTTCGGGAAGTCGTTGCCATGATTCTCGACGAAGGCGCGCCCGCTATGGTCGGCGAGTATGTCGGCACGCAGACTATTGTGGTGTGAGAACGGGTGGCGCCGGTTCCCGTTCTAAGGCCGCGGCAGGTCATCGCCATACTGACTGCGTTGGGTTTCGAGGAAGTACGCCAGCGCGGCTCACACAAGCGATTCCGTCATCCGGACGGCCGCGCAACGACGGTGCCGGTGCATGCGGGCCGCGATCTGTCGCCCGTGCTGCTTCGCCGCATCGCCCGTGACGTCGCTTTGACCGTAGAGGAATTTGTGACGCGCCGCCGATAGTCCGCAATACCGTCCAGAAACCGTCAGGCAGGATTCGGCTTCCGCCTGGGCCGCCCCTACCGTACCGAAAGCGGCAGGCTGTTGAAGCCGCGGAAGCGGGCGCGGCCGCCGCGTTCCGGCGTGCCGGCGAGTTCGATGTTCCGGAACCGGGCGACCAGCTTGCCGATAGCCACCTTGCCTTCCATCCGGGCGAGCGACATGCCGGCGCAGGCGTGCACCCCGGCGCCGAAGGCGAGGTGGCGGTTGGGCGTGCGCGCGATGTCGAGCCGGTCGGGATCGGGGAACTCCGCTGGGTCGCGGTTGGCGGCGCCGATCGACATGTGGATGTAGGTCCCGGCCACGAGCTTTTCGCCGCCCAGCGTGGCGTCGACCCTGAGCCGTCGGTTGCCGATCTGGTTCGAGCTCTCGTAGCGCAGGAACTCCTCGACGGCGGTGCCGATCAGGCCCGGATCGTCGCGCAGCCGCCGCATCTGGTCGGGGAAGCGGATCAGCGCCTCGACCCCGTTGCCGATCAGGTTGGTCGTCGTCTCGTGGCCCGCGTTCAAGAGGAAGATGCAGTTGTGCAGCAGCTCCAGCTCGCTCAGCGCCTCGCCGTCCTCGTCGGGGCCGATCAGCTTCGACAGGACCTCGGCGTCGTCGTCGCCGGGATCGTCCAGGCGGCGCGCGACCAGCGTGCGGAGATAGTCCTTGAACTCCTCGACCGCGTCCGAGCCGTTCGAGACCTGATCGGGTGTCGGGCGCGGTTCGAGCCCGCTCAGGATGGCGAGCGACCAGCGCCGGAGCGGCGCGCGCTCGGGGCGGGGAATACCGAGCATGTCGCCGATCAACTCGACCGGCAGCGCCGAGGCGAGGTCGCGGATCAGGTCGCAGGACCCCTTTTCCGCGATGGAATCCAGCATCTCGTCGACCACCGCTTCGACTCGGGGCTGCAAAGCCCGAAGCGCGCGCGGGGTGAAGGCGGGCATCAGCCGCTTGCGCACCCTTGTGTGATAGGGCGCGTCGTTGAACACCAGGCTCGTCGTATGGTGCTCGTAGAGCGGGGTGTCTCCCATCGCCGGGCGGAAATCGACCGTCTTGTCCGACGAATACCGCTCCGGGTCGTGATAGACCTCGTCGACGTCGGCATAGCGGGTCAGAAACACCGACCCGTCCGCCATCCGCTTTACCGGCGCGCGGCGCCTCAGCGCGTGGTAGGTCGGGAACGGGTCGTCAAGAAACCCCCGCGTCAGGCGCGAGATCTCGAACCCGTCGGCAAGCGCCCTGTCGTCCACGGCCCGAAGCTTAGTCCTCGATGCGGAACACGCGTTTCGCCGTCAGGCCGAGGATGTTTCGCTTGGCTTCTTCGTCGAAGAAGGGCAGGTCGAAGATCACGCTCGGCGCGTCGAAGTCCCAGTGCGGCCAGTCGGACGAGTACATCATCTGCGTGGATGCGTTGAACGCGTCGCAGGTCGCCTCCAGCAGTTTCATGTTGGTCCGCTCCAGCGGTTGCGAGGTGTAGTACATCTCGCCGATATATTCGCTCGGCAGGCGTTTCAGCGCGGGCGCCTCGGACGAGCGCATCAGGTACTCGTTGTCGAGCCGGGGCATCATGAACGAGAGCCACGCGATGCCGCTCTCGATCCAGACCACCGGGAGGTTCGGGAAGCGCTCAGGCAGGCCGTTCATCACCCAGTTGGCGAGATGCACCATGTTGCACAGCGAGAACGAGATCGCGTGCATGGTGAGGAATCGGTTGAGCTGGCGCACATAGCCGTCGCCGCCCCAGTTCGGCCCCGCGTGAAAGCCGAGCGTGAGCCCGCGCTCTTCGATCATCCGGTAGAGCCGCATATAGGCGTTGTGGTGTACCGGCTTGTAGCGCACCGAAGTGACCATGAAACCGACGACGCCTCTGGTCTCGCTGTAACGCTCGACGATCTCCTCGCAGGCGGGCGGGTCGTTGAATGGCAGGTAGAGCAGCGACTTGATCCGGTCGTCTGCCGACAGCAGCCGGTCCGTCACCCAGTGGTTGTAGCCGCGCGACAACGCGATCTCGACGTCCAGCTCGGGATGCAAGCCGAGCGCCAGCATCGGCGTCGGGAAGATCACCTGGTAGTCGATACCGAAGCTCTCGATGGAGCGGCGGACCAGGCTGACGTCGCGCTGGACTCCCGGCTCTCCCGGTTCCAGAACCCCCGGCTCGTGTGGGATCCGTCCGCCCACGCTCTGGTGCAGCGGCCAGCCGCTCGCCTGCATGATTCCGGTATTGATCTCGTTCTGGCCTGGCCCCCCGCCGCGGAAATTCTGGGCGATGTCGCGGATCACCGGATCGGGGATGTACTCGACGATCTCCGACCAGGACTGGTTCTCGAAATGGTGCGCGTCCACGTCGACGATCAGGTAGTCGTCGAAGTTGCGCTCCCTGGCCTGGCGCGCGGCATGGGCGAGGATGTCGCGCGTGCCGGCGGTTCGCTTGAGTTCTGCGAGTTCGGTCCGCTCGACGCGTTGTTCGATCGTGTCCATATCGTCAACCTCGCTCGGTATCGGCGCCGGCCGGGATTGTCGACGACGCGCGCCGTCCCGCGCCGCGCGGCAAGTCTAGGGGAACCGGTCTCGACGCGGCAAGAAGCGCGGTTGCCGTCCGACCGCGCCGCTGCTAGGTTCCGCGGGCTGCCGAATCCCCGAATGCACCGCTTTCCGCATGCGGACGGAGCGCCCCGCCCGCCCGGACATTCCCGCGCCGGCAGCCCCCGGACTTCGGAGCCGAACGACATGCCGAGCGAGCCGCGTTACCCCCACGAAGACCTCGAATACGGCGAGACCCTGGAGGTCGCGCCCGGCATTTTCTGGCTCAAGATGCCGCTCCCCTTCGCGCTCGACCACATCAACCTCTACCTGATCGAGGACGGCGACGGCTGGACGGTCGTCGACACGGGCTGGAACGGCGACGACGTGAAGGCGCACTGGGTCGACGTGCTCAAGCGGTTCGGCGACCGTCCCCTCAAGCGCGCCATCGTCACCCACTTCCACCCCGATCATCTCGGCCTCGCCGGCTGGCTGCAGGAGGAGTACGGCGCCTCGCTCTGGATGACCTACGGCGAGTGGCTGCAGGCCCACCTCGCCTGGACCCAGGACGTCACCCACGACATCGAGGGGTGGATGCAGTTCTTCCGGAAGAACGGGATCGACGACGACAGCGTGGACGCCTACCGCGCCGGGGTCGGCAATTTCGGCCGCTGGACGACGCCGGTGCCGCCCAGGGTGCGGCGAATCTGGCACAACGGCACGTTCGAGATCGGCGGCCGCCAATGGCAGGTGATCGTCGGCGGCGGGCACTCGCCCGAGCACGCCTCGCTCTACTGCCCGGAGCTCGAGGTGTTGATCTCGGGCGACCAGGTGCTGCCCCGCATCACCACCAATATCAGCGTCTGGTTCTCCGAGCCCGAGGGCGACCCGCTGCGCCATTTCGTCGAGAGCTTCGACCGGTTCCGCCACCTGCCCGGGGAGTGCTTCGTGCTGCCCTCGCACAACCGGCCTTTCTACGGGCTCCTCGAACGGCTCGATTACCTCCAGGAGCATCACCGCGAGCGGCTCGACATCGCGCGCGATTTCTGCACCGAGCCCCGGACCGCGCTGGAGCTCATCCCGATGCTGTTCAAGCGCGAGCTCGACAACCACCAGATCGCCTTCGCGATGGGCGAGGCGCTGTCCCACCTGCACTACCTGGTGACCGACGGGACTCTGGTCCGCATGGAGGGCGAGCCCGACGGGCTGATCCGCTACCGCCGGGCCGACCGGTGATCGAGCCCGTCGCGGAAGGCGTCTACGAGGTCGTCGTCGAGAACCGCCATACCGCGCATGCGCTGGGCAATGAAGGGGTGCGCGTCGTCGCGACGCCGATGCTGGCGCATTTCTGCGGGCTCGCCGCGCAGCGCGCCGTCGCGCCCGTCCTCTCGGAAGGGGAGGTGGCGGTGCCGCTCCGCGCCACGCTCGCCCACCTGAAGGCGGCGGCTCCCGGTTCCCGGATCGTGGCGGCCGCGCGGGTAACGGAGGTCGACGGAAGGGAAATCGGCCTCGCGGTGGAAGCGCGCGTCGGCGGCGAAACGCTGATGGCCGGCACCGTCGTGTGGACCGCACGGGACCGCGCTTCCCTCCTCGCCGCGGCGGGAACGTAGCCGCGTGGGCCGCTATTCGGTCGGCATGGCCGGAGGCTACGAGGCGGCGGTCGAGCCGTGCCATGCCGGGCCCGGGAACGGCTATCCCGACCTCCCGTTCCTCTCCGACCCGTGGCTCACGCTGTTCTGCGAGATCGCCTGCGACGAGGCGATGAAGCCGGGCTACGGGCCGGGCGAGGCGAGCGTCGGGGTCCATCTCGACCTCGAACGCCTGGCGCCCGTGCCGGTCGGGCGGACGGTGAGGCTCGAGGCCCGCATCGCCGCGATCGACGGCCGCCGCTGCCGCTTCGAGGTGACGGGGGAGGATGCCGGCCGCGTCTTCGTGCGCGGCACCCACGACCGCGTCGCCGTCGATCTCGAACGCTTCCTCGCGCGGCTGCCCGGTTCCTGACGTTTCACGTGAAATATAGTTCCGAAACGGTACTAATTTCGTGTCCCCGGGGGACGCGATACCCGCCCCCGGCGTTGCGCGGGCGCGCGCGGTAGGGTAGACAGGCTAGGTAACTTTCTACCCTTGGAAACCGCCATGGGCCTCAACATCAAGAACGAGGAAACCTGCCGGCTCGCCGCCGAGCTTGCCGAGCTGACCGGCGAGACCAAGACCGGCGCGATCACCGTCGCGCTGCGCGAGCGCCTGGAGCGGGAGAAGCGCGGGCGGGACAAGGAGGCGCTCCTTCGGGACATGCGTGCCATCGCGGAGCGCTGCGCCGCGCTTATGGGGCCGGGACCCTCCTCCGACGAGATCGGCGAGTTCCTCTACGACGAGCGTGGGTTGCCCAAATGATCGTCGACAGTTCGGCGGTTATCGCAATTCTCAATCAGGAGACCGGGACCGAACGCTACAAAGAGGCGATCGTTACCGCGTCCCCATGCCGGATGTCCGTCGCCAACGCGCTGAAAGCGTCCATTGTGGTGGAAAGCTGCGGCGGGCGGGCGGCCGGCGAAGAGTTGGATCGTTTCTTCGAGCGCTTTGCATTTGAGCTGGCGCCCGTCACCGCCGAACAGCTCGCCGCCGCCCGGCGCGCGTGGCGGCGGTTCGGCAGGGGCAACCACCCGGCGGCACTCAATTTCGGCGACTGCTTCGCCTACGCGCTGGCCGAGACGACGGGCGAGCCGCTGCTGTTCAAGGGCGAAGACTTCGCGCTGACCGATGTCGAGGCGGCGTTGTGATCCGCGGTTTCCCTACTTCCCCTTGATCCCCCTCAGCGCTTCCTTGCCCCAGACCTCGCGAAGGCGGTTGTCGCGGCCGCAGCCGAAGCGGTAGAAGCGGTAGCGCAGCGGGTCCTTCATGTAATAGCCCTGATGGTATTCCTCGGCCGGGTAGAAGGCCTTGGCCATCAGGATCGGGGTGACGATCGAGCCCTTGAGTTCGCCCGAATCGTTGATCGCGTTCTTGGACGCGATGGCCGCCCGCTTCTGCGCCGGGGAGTGGAAGAACACCGCGGTCCGGTAGCTCTCGCCCCGGTCGCAGAACTGCCCGCCGGCGTCGGTCGGGTCGACGCTGTGCCAGAACACGTCGAGCAGCTGGTCGTAGGTCACCTTGGCCGGGTCGTAGGTGATGCGCACCGCCTCATAGTGCCCGGTCCCGCCCTGCGTCACGGCCTCGTAGGTCGGGTTCTCCACCGTGCCGCCGGTATAGCCCGACTCGGTCTCGAGCACGCCCGGCACCTTGTCGAAGTCGGACTCGACGCACCAGAAGCAGCCGCCGGCGAAGGTCGCGACCGCCGTGGCCGCGGACGCCGCGGCGTCGGCCCCCATGAGCAGCGAAGCCGACAGCAGCGCGCCGGCCGTTCCCTTGGCGATTCGTGAGAGCCGCATCCTGTCGTCCTCCGTGGATGGCGTTCGTCGTCCCGGTCCAGATGGGCGCGGGGAAGCGCGCTTGCAACCCCCGTTCTTGCCCGCGCACGGAGATTTGAACACCATCCGAAACGGGCGGAGAGGCGTTATCGGGAGAACGCGGCGATGGGCGAATTCGCGATCGGGCAGCCGGTGTCCCGGCTGGAGGACCCGCGGCTGCTCAGGGGCCTCGGCCGCTATGTCGACGACCTGAACCTGCCCGGCCAGGCCCACGCGCATATCCTGCGCTCTCCCCACGCGCATGCCCGCATCCGGTCCATCGACGCGCGCGCGGCGGCGTCCGTGCCGGGCGTGCTCGGCGTGCTGACCGGGGCGGATTGCGAGGCCGACGGGCTCGGCCGCCTGCCCTGCGACCAGAAGCGGTTCGGCCGCGACGGGAGCGACATGTACCGTCCGCCGCGCCCGATCCTGGCGCGCGACCGGGTCCGCGTGGTCGGCGACTACGTGGCGATGGTCGTGGCCGAGACGGCCGCGCTCGCGCGCGACGCCGCGGAGCGGATCGCGGTCGATTACCAGCCGCTGCCCGTGGTGGTCTCTCCGGCGGACGCCGCCGAGGAGGGGGCGCCCCAGCTGTGGGACGACTGCCCGGGCAACGAGTGCTTCTTCCACGAGGACGGCGATGCGGCGGCGGTCGAGGCGGCTTTCGCTTCCGCCCATCTCGTCGTCGAGCGCCGCTTCACGATCAGCCGGGTGACCGCCGCGCCGATCGGACCGCGCGGCTGCATCGGCGAATACGACCCCTCGCTGGAGCGCTACACGCTCTACACCGGGGTCCAGCAGGCGCACATGCTCCGCATGCATCTGGCGCGGACGATCTTCGGCATTCCGGAGACCCGCGTCCGCGTCGTCGCGCCCGATATCGGCGGCAGCTTCGGGCTCTACAGCAACGTCTATCCGGAGAACGCGCTGGTCCTCTGGGCGGCGAGAAGGTTCGGGCGGCCGGTCAAGTGGACCGCCGACCGGAGCGAATGCATGCTGAGCGACGATTCGGCGCGTGACTGCGTCTCCGACGCGGCGCTCGCGCTCGACCGCGACGGCAGGTTTCTCGCCCTGCGCTGCCGGACCTTCGCCAATCTCGGCGCTTATCTCTCGCTGCGCGGCCCGCTCCCGCCGGTGGTCAATCTCGGCACGCTGGCCGGCACCTACGCGACCCCGGCGATCCATGTCCGGGTCTCGGGCATGTTCACCAACACGTTCTGCACCTCGCCCTATCGCGGCGCGGGGCGGCCCGAGGCCTCGACCGTGCTGGAGCAGTTGATCGACGAGGCGGCGCGGCGCCTCCGCATGGACCCGGCCGAGCTGAGGCGCCGCAACACGATCCCGGCCGAGGCCATGCCGTACAAAACGGCGCTCACCTTCACCTACGACAGCGGCGACTTCGAAAAGAACCTCGACGACGCGCTCGCGCTGGCCGGATACGGGGATTTCGAGGCGCGGCGGGCCGAAGCCGCGGCGCGGGGCAGGCTGCGCGGAATCGGCATCTCGAACACCGTCCACCGCGCGTCCGGGCTGGAGCTCGAAGCGGCGCAGATCCGTTTCGACGCCACCGGCACCGCGACCCTCATGGTGGGCTCGGTCCATCACGGCCAGGGCCACGCGACGACCTTCACCCAGATCGCCTGCGACCGGCTCGGGCTCGATCCGGCCTCGGTGCGCTACGTTTCCGGCGACACCGACATCGTGACCTTCGGACGCGGCTCCTTCGCCTCGCGCTCTGCCGCGCTGGGCGGCTCGGCGGTGGCGCTGGCGGCGGACAAGATCGTGGACAAGGGGCGGACGATCGCCGCCGCGCTGATGGAGGCGGCGGAGGAGGACGTCGCGTTCGCCGACGGCGTGTTCACGGTTTCCGGCACCGACCGTTCGGTCGGCATTGCCGGGGTCGCGCGGGCGGCCTACGCACCGCACGACCTGCCTCTCGACATCGAGCCGGGGCTCGACGAGACGGCGATGTTCCGCCCCGGCGCGCTCACCTTCCCCAACGGCTGCCATGTCGCGGAGATCGAGATCGACCCGGAAACGGGATTCGTCGGGATCGTCCGCTACGTCGTGGTCGACGATTTCGGCACGATCCTCAACCCGCTGCTGCTCGAAGGGCAGATCCATGGCGGGCTCGCGCAGGGCATCGGCCAGGCGCTGATGGAGGACATGGCGTTCGATCCCGATACCGGCCAGCTCCTCGCCGGCTCGTTCATGGATTACTGCATGCCGCGCGCCGACGACCTGCCGTCCTACGTCGCCGCGTTCAACGAGGTGCCGAACGCGGTCAACCCGGTCGGCGTCAAGGGCGCCGGGGAAGCCGGCGCGGTGGGCGCGCTGCCGGCCATGATGAACGCCGTGGTCGACGCGCTCGCCCCGCTCGGCGTCGCGCACGTGCAAATGCCCGCCACGCCGGAGCGGATATGGCGGGCGATCCGGGATGCGAAAGGGGAGAGAGGCTGACCCGGGCGGGCCGCATACCGATATTCCGACACGGACGCAATTCGGCTAGAATGCGCGAAGGAGACGGCCTGTAGCGCCGAGCGAACAGCGGAGGAGTGAATGCCCAAGGTCCTGACCGAAGAGCAGATCGAGTTCTTCAATCGAGAGGGGTACCTGTTCCCGGTCGACGGTGTCGACAAGGAAAAGTGCGACGATCTTCTCGGGGCGATGAACAAGTTCGAGGAAGACCAGGGCATCAACCCGGGCGTCTTCAAGCTGAAGGGCCATCTCTGCCTGCCCGAGACCTGGGACCTGATCCGCGAGCCGCGCATTCTCGATGCGGCCGAGGACATCATCGGGCCCAACATCCTCGCCTTCGGCTCGCGCTTCTGGGTCAAGCCGGCGGGCGACGGCTCGTTCGTCTCCTGGCACCAGGACTCGGCCTATTTCGGCTGCGACCCGCACGACATGGTGACCTGCTGGCTCGCGCTCACCCCGGCCAACAAGGAGAACGGCTGCCTGCGGGCGATGCCGCGCTCCCACGAGGTCGGCTACCAGCACAAGGAGAGCCACGAGAACGCCCCCGGCGAGGCACCGGGCGAGAAGAAGAACATGCTGGGCCGCGGCCAGACCATCCAGGGGCTCGACGAATCGAAGGCGGTCCACATGGAGCTGGAGCAGGGCCAGTTCTCGATGCACAAGGAGCGCACCGCGCACGCATCCTACCCCAACAACTCGACCGAGACCCGCGTTGGCTATTCGTTCTTCCTGATCCCGCCGCACGTCAAGTCGACGCTGGAACGCCGGCCGGCGACGCTGGTGCGGGGGGTGGACGAGTACAACCACTGGGACACCGACCCGGTGCCGACCGAGGACCGGCTGCCCGATCTGATCAAGATGATGCTCGCGCACAACGCGCAGTACACCGACCCGCAGTTCAAGCAGCGGGCCTGACCGGAGGGGCCTTGGGCAAGAGCGAATACCTGCTGGTCGGGGGACTTCTGTTCCTCGGCGCGATATCGCTGCCGCTGGTCAAGGATGTCTATCTCGTCCAGGACATCGTGCTCGCGATCTGCAGCGGGCTCGGATTCCAGTAGGCCGGCCCGTCCCGCTCTTCAGCGCCCCTCCCGCCGCCAGGCGAGCATCAGCGCGCCGATGCCCAGCAACAGCACCGCGAGGGGGGGCAGCACCGGTATTTCCGCGATGCTGGCGACCCGGTAGTCGCGGTTCGCCACCAGCCCCATCCAGCCCGGTCCCGAAGCGATGCGGTCCGGCCGCACCCGCCGGAAGGCGGGCAGGCCATCCGACAGCCACTCGATCCCGCCGCCGGTCCGCGCCGCGATTCCCGAGAGCTTGTCCTCGGTGGTGCGCATGTCGGCGAACTCCACCGGATTGGCGCTCCTGACCGCCGTCAGCGCCGTCCGCTCCCCGTCGGTCACGCGGTAGAGCCCGGCTTCCTCCGTCGCCACCGTCGCCCGGGCCCGGCCGCCGCCTTCCTCCTTGAGAGAGACCGAGATCGTCTTGCCCGACGGCGCGGTGACCTCGACCTCGGGGTGGCGCCGTTCGAGGCTGCGCCGCACGATCGTGAGGCCGCGCCCGTCGGCGGCGACGCGCAGATCGTTTTCCTCCAGCTCCGGCTCCTTCATCAGCCAGTGCGAAAGCCTGCGCAGGATCTCGGAGTGGGGTCCGCCGGTCTCGAATCCCCGCGCCCACAGCCAGATGTGGTCGCTCAGGAACTGGGCCACGCGCCCCTCGCCGACCCGGTCGACGATGAGGAGCGGCCTTTCGTCGGCGCCGTGCATCAGGACGGTCCCGCGCGGCGCGCCGACCTCGATATGGCGGAACCAGCGGCCCCAGCGCGACCGTTCGCCCGCCTCGCCGAAAAGATCGGCGGTCACCGGGTGGCGCCCGCCGATATCGGTCACGACCGGCTTGAACCCGCGCTCCGTGACCTGCCCGGTCGGCGCGCCGGGGAGAATCGCTCCGAGCGGCGTCTGATACAGGCTCAGCGCGGAGGCGAAGCCCGGACCCGCCACTTCCAGCACCGCGCCACCCTTCTCGACGAAGCGCGCGATATTGTCGAGGTAGATCGCCGGCAGCACCCCGCGGCGGCGGTAGCGGTCGAAGATGATGAGGTCGAAATCCTCGAGCTTGACCTCGAACAGCTCGCGGATCGGGAAGGCGATCAGCGACAGCTCGCGCACCGGTGTCGCGTCCAGCTTCTCAGGCAGCCGCAGGATCGTGAAATGCACCAGGTCGACCGACGGGTCTGCCTTGAGGAAGTTACGCCAGACCCGGCCGCCGGGGTGCGGCTCGCCCGAGACCAGCAGGACGCGGAGCCGTTCGCGCACGCCGGAAATCTCGACCACGTTCCGGTTGTTGACGGTGGTCAGCTCGCCCGGCCTGCTCTCGACCTCGAGCTCGAAGATGTTGAACCCGGCGTGATCGATCTCGACCTCGATCTTCTGCGCGGTGCCCACCGTGACGTCGAGCCGGTGGATCGCCTTTCCGTCGCGGGCGATGGAAAGCCGGGCCCGCCCTCCGGAAGCGGCCGCGTCCTCGATCCGGACTTCGATCTGCGCCTTGGTGCCGACCAGCCCGAAGCTCGGCGCCTTGTCGACGAAGAGGATCCGGTCGTGTTCGCCGCGCCTGCCGTTGAGGAGAACGTGCAGCGGTCCCGCGAACGGCAGGGACGCGTCCGCCGGCGGTATGTCGTGAACCTGGCCGTCGGTGATCAGGACCGTTCCCGCGATCCGCCGGCGGGACGTGCTCGAAAGGCTTCGGCCGAGCGCCTCGAACAGCCGGGTTCCTTCCCGGCCGCCGGCGATCCCGCTCTTATCCGTCCCGGTCCGAACGATACGGACATCGAGATTGTCGAATTTGGACAGATTGTCGCGAACCGTTTCCAGAGTATTTTCGGAGCGCGCCCGGCGCTCGTCGATCCGCTGGCTTTCCGATTCGTCGACGACGACCGTGACCAGATCCGGGATCGGCTCCCGCTCTTCGTCGACCAGGGACGGGTTGGCCAGCGCGAGCCAGAGCGCCGCGACGGCGAGCGTCCGCCAGCCAAGCCCGCGCGCGCGCACCGCAGCCCCCGCGGCCAGCACCGCGAGCCCGAGCGCGCCGACCGCGGCCAGCACGATCCAGTCGAACATCGGGGCGAAGGCGACCGACGTCATTGGCCCAGCCGCTCGATGATGGCCGGCACGTGGACCTGATCCGTCTTGTAGTTGCCGGTCAGCGCGTACATCACCCAGTTGACCCCGAACCGATAGGCCATCTCCCGCTGCAGCTCGCCCTGCGGGATCACCGGGAACATCGCGGCGCCGAACCGGTCGACCGCCCACGCGCCGGCCCAGTCGTTGGACCCGATGATGACCGAGGAGACCCCGTCATTGTGGCGCCCGCCGCGCCGTTCGACCCAGACCCGGCCGCCGGCCCAGCGGCCGGGAAAGTCGCTCATCAGGTAGAACGCCTTGGTCAGCACGTGGTCCCGGGGCACCGGGATCAGGGTGGAGATATCGAGTCCCCGCAGCAGCAGGCGCAGATGCCGACCGGCGGGTCCTTCGCCGCCGAGGGTTCCGACCGCGAAGTCGCCCCGCTCGCGGGTGTCGAACAGGATCGTCCCGCCGCTTCTCATGTAGCGGTTGAGCTTTTCCAGCGCGCGGTCGGACGGCGGAACCTGCTGGATCGACACCGCCCAGTAGAGCAGGGGGAAGAAGGCAAGCTCGTCGCGCTCGACGTCGACGCCAAGCGGCTCCGCCGGCTCCACCGACGTCCGCTGGCGGAGCACCCGGCTGAGGCCGGCGAGCCCCGCGCGGGAGACCCGGTCGGCGGAGGGATCTCCGGTTATCACGTAGGCGAGGCTGGTTTCCAGCGTCGCGCGCAACGCCCTGGCGTCCGCGCCGGTCCGCGCCGTCCCCGTCGACTGGGCGTCCGCCGGACCGCCCGCCGCGAGAACGGCGAGCGCCAGGGCGGCGGCCATTCCCGCCGCCGCCTTCGACGGGCGCAGCCGTACCAGGCCGCGCATGACGAGGCCGATCGCGGTATCGGCGATCGCGAGCGCCAGGGCCGCGAGCAGCAGCCACGGCACCAGGGACAGCGCGGCATCGCTCTTTCCGAATCCGATCCGGCCGACGCCCTCCGGCAACGGGCCGAGCGCCTGCGGCGCCTTCACCCCGTCCGACAGGTTGAGCGCGCGGCGCGCGGTGTCGCTGCCGTAATAGCCGGGCGGCGAGGCCGGACCCGGCGCGGGTCCGACGGTCGCACGCGGCGAGATGGCGGCGGCCGAAGGCGGGGGATCGCCCAGCACCCCGTACCCGTTCAGCGACTGGAGCGGCGGCAGGGTCGCATTCGAATCCTCCTCGATGACGCCCTGCGAAAGGTCGACGACGCGGCGCAGGAGGTCCACGAACAGGCCCGAAATCGGCAGGTTCGACCACTCCGTGTTGGCGGTCACGTGGACCAGGACGAGCCAGCCCAGGCCGTTCCGTTCGGCGGTGATCAGGGGGGTTCCGTCGCTGAGGCGCGCCCAGGTCTTCTCGTTCAGTTCGAGGGAAGGCTCGGCGAGCACCTGGCGCCGGACCCGAACGTCGTGCGGAACCGCGAGGCCGAAGAACGGGCTCGCCTCCTCGAAGGGGGCGAGCCGCGCCGGCGCGGTCCACGACAGCGCGCCGCCCAGCACGCGCCCGCCGGTCCGCAGCTCGACGGGCAGCAGCGTATCGGCGTTCCGGGCGAGCTTCGGGCCGGAGAAGCGAACGGCCACGCCGCCGCGCTCGATCCAGCGCGCGAGCCCGTCGGTTTCCTCGCCGCTGAGCTTGCCGATATCGGCGAGCACGATGACGGCATGGGATGTCGAGACGAGCTCGCCGACCGTGCCCCGGGTCACCTCGCTGAACGGCTGCAAGGCGCGCTGGAGATAGTAGAGCGCGCTCAGCAGCGGCTGGTCGGTGTCCGCGGTGCCGCCGGATACCAGCCCGACCGGGCGTCGCCGCCAGCGCTCGTCGAGCAGGAAGGCGCCCGCCGCGGTGTTCTCATCCTCGATTTCCAGCCGGGCGATGGCGTTCCTGAGGCGCGCCGGCAGGGCGAACTGGACCTCGCTCTGCCCGTTGCCCGGCTCGAACGAGACCGGCTGGCGCGCCAGCACGCGGCCGTCCTCGGCGACCGCGCGGACCCAGCGCGCGGCACGGGCGCGGTCGTCGGCGCGTTCCACGACCGCCCCGATCCCGTCCGGATCGCTCCCCGACACCCGCAGCAGCAGCGCGGTCGCGGACGGGTCGGCGGCGACGATGTCGAGATTCCCGAGCTGTTGCAGGCGCCGGGCGAGCGCCTGGGTTTCCGGAGTCTCCAACCCGTCGCTGAGCCACACGGCGTGCGACGAGCCGTCGAGGGAGAGCGATTCGGCGGCGGCGAGGACCGCGCCGTGATCGGAGGGCCAGGGCACCGGTTCGACCGCCCGCAGGATTTCGCGCGCCTCGTCCGCCCGCAGCGGATCGGAAAAGGCGACCGGCCCGCCCGCCGCGGCGCGCGCCGTGGTCAGGAGGCGCACGGGGCGGTTCTCGCTCTCCGCGCGGTCCAGCCACTCGTCCCACGCGGCGGCGCGGTCCTGCCAGTTGCGCGCCGACGCCCACCCGTTGTCCACGACCAGGATCAGCGGGCCGGAGCCCCGCAACCCCTCGTTGGGGTTGATGACCGGGCCGGAGACGGCGAGAACGATGAGCGCCGCGATGAGGCTGCGCAGCACGATCAGCCAGAGCGGCGTGCGGGCGGGCGATTCCTCCGGCGAGCGCAGCCCGAGAACGAACCGGATCGGCGGAAACGCCACCAGCCGCGGCGCCGGTGGGGTGACGCGAAGCAGCCACCAGATGACCGGCAGGACGAGCCCGGCGAGCAGGAACCAGGGGGCGGCGAAGCCGAGCGCGCCGAGGCCGAACACCGGTCACGCCTCGGGCGGCGCGAGCGCCGCGTGGAGCGCGAGCAGCGCCGTTTGCGGCGGTTGCTCGGTCACGTGCGCGGCGCATGTCCACCCGACCGAACGCGCGAGCGCGCCGAGACCGTCCCGGTGGCGTTGCATCTCGGCCGCGTATTCCTCGCGGATGCCGCCGACGCGGCCGATCACGATGCTGCCGTCGTTCTCGAGTCCCTCGAAGCGGACGCGCCCGTCGAAGGGGAGCGACAGCTCGGCCGGATCGATCACCTGCAGGAGATGGCCCTCCACCCCCATGGAGGCGAACTCGCGCACCCGCGCCTCGATGTCGGCGAGCGGGGACAGCATGTCGCCCATGATCGCCAGCCGGGCGTGGCGAGGCAGGGGTTCGACGGGCGGCAGGCTGCGGTCTTCTTCCAACGCGCGCACCAGATGTCCGGTGAATCGCTCGAGGGCGCCGCGCCCATTGTCGGGCGCGAACCCCGATCCCAGCAAGGAAATTTGCTCCCCGCCGCGGATCAGCAGGATGGCGAGCGCGAGCGCGAGGACCGCGGCGCGATGGCGCTTGTCCGGCCATTGCGGATCGGAACGGAAGCGCATCGACGGCGAGCCATCGCACCAGATCCACACGCTCTGCGCGGCTTCCCACTCGGTCTCGCGGACATAGGCGAAGCGCGACTTCGCGGTCTGGCGCCAGTCGATCGACTGCGCGCTGTCGCCCGGCTGGTACTGGCGGAACTGCCAGAACGTGTCTCCCCGGCCGACCCGCCGGCGCCCGTGGATGCCGGCGATGACCGACGACGCGATCCGGTCCGCCTCGACCATGAGGTCGGGAATCCGCTCGGCCGCTTCTTCGGCGCTGCGGCGGAGCGCCTGCCCGGCGCGGTTCGGGGACGCGCCGCTTCGCTCTAGCCGAGGGGTGCGCACAGTTTCCCGATGATGTCGTCGACCCCGATTCCGTCGGCGCGCGCGGCGAACGTGACCGCCATGCGGTGGCGCAGCACCGGACCGGCCAGCGCCAGCACGTCGTCGAGGGACGGCGCGAGGCGGCCGTCGAGCAAGGCGCGGGCGCGGCTCGCCAGCATCAGCGCCTGACTCGCGCGCGGTCCCGGTCCCCAAGCCACCTGATCCGGCAGTCCGGGCAGGTCCGAGGTGTCCGGCCGGCCGCGCCGGACGAGGTCGAGTATGCCCTGGACCACCGACTCGCCCACGGGAATCGCGCGGACGAGCTGCTGGGCGGCGCGGAGCTCGTTGCCGGTCATAACCTGCTCGGCGGGCGGCTGCTCGGCGCCGGTCGTCGCGACGAGCATCTGGCGTTCCGCGTCGAGGTCCGGATACGCGATATCGATCTGCAGCAGGAAACGGTCGAGCTGGGCCTCGGGCAGAGGGTAGGTGCCCTCCTGCTCGAGCGGGTTTTGCGTCGCCAGAACGTGGAACGGCAGCGGCAGCGGGTGATAACGCCCGGCGACCGAGACCCGCTGCTCCTGCATCGCCTGGAGCAGCGCCGACTGGGTCCTCGGGCTGGCGCGGTTTATCTCGTCGGCCATCAGGAGCTGGGCGAAGACCGGGCCCTGGATGAAGCGGAAGCCGCGCCGCCCCGATTCGCTTTCCTCCATCACTTCGGAGCCCAGAATGTCCGCCGGCATGAGGTCCGGCGTGAACTGGACCCGCTTGTCGTCGAGCCCGAGCACCGTTCCGAGCGTTTCGACGAGCCGGGTCTTGCCCAGCCCGGGAAATCCGATGAGCAGGGCGTGACCGCCCGCGAGAAGGGTGATAAGGGTTTGCTCGACGACCTCTTCCTGGCCGAAGATTACCCGGCCGATCCGGTCGCGGACCATCGCCATGCGATGGCCGAGGGCCTCGATCTCGGTCGCCCGGGGCGGCGCGTCGATAGGGGTCGGTCGGTCGATTGGCATGTCCGGCACGGGCACCTCACGAAGGGCAGACGCAAACCATGTCCGAGTCCGATCTTCGCCGTCTGTCGCAAGCGCTTCGACCGCGACCCACGGCTGGTGTCGGAACCCCCGCCGCCCAGCAATTCTGCGGCGATATCGACATGCGAATCGCGCGCGACGGGACGTGGTTCTATCACGGCTCGCCGATCGGCCGCAAACCTCTGGTCAGGCTTTTCGCGAGCGTCCTCCACCGCGACCCGGCGGGAGATTACTGGCTCGAGACACCGTTCGAGAAGTGCCGGATTTCGGTCGACGATGCGCCCTTCACCGCGGTCGAGATGTTCGTCGAAGGCGAGGGGGACGGCCGGACGATCCGCTTCCGCACCAATATCGACGACATGGTGAGCGTGGACGAGGACCATCCCATACGGGTCGACACGGACGGCGAAAGCGGCGAGCCCGCGCCCCATGTGCGCGTTCGGGACGGGCTCGACGCGCTGATCGTGCGTTCCGTGTTCTACGATCTCGTCGAGCTCGGCGAGGAGGCCGCGGGTCCCGGCGGCGCGACGATCGTGGTCAGGAGCGGCGGCGCGTCCTTCCCGCTCGGCCCGGCCGGCGAAGTCTGACGGGCGCGCCGTGAGGGAGTCCCGCGCGGAGGCGATCCGGGGCCTGTTCCGCGGTCCCGGCATCCCGGTCGACGCGTCGGACGACGGGCCCGACTGGTTCGGCACGGACAGCCCGTCCAACGGGTCCGGGCCGCTGACGCCCGCCGCGGTGCTGGTGCCGATCGTCGACCGGGACGACGCGCCGACGGTCCTGTTCACCCGGCGGACAGACCACCTCAAGTCGCATTCAGGCCAGATCTCCTTCCCGGGCGGGCGCATGGAGGAGCGGGACGCGACGCCGGAGGCGACGGCGCTGCGCGAGACCCGCGAGGAGGTCGGCCTCTCCGAAGGCGATATCGAGGTGCTGGGACGCCTCGCCGTTCGCGAGACCGGCACCGGGTACAGGGTGGTTCCCGTTGTCGGCATGCTCGCGCCGCCCCTCTCGCTGGTTCCCGACGAGAACGAGGTGGCCGAAATCTTCGAGGTGCCGCTCGACTTCCTGATCGACCCGGCGAACCGCCGCTTCGAGACCCGCGTGCGCGGCAACGTCGAACGCCAGTTCTACGCGATCCCCTATGAGGAGTACTTTATCTGGGGGCTGACCGCGCGCATTCTGGTCAACCTCGGAGAACTCCTGGCGAAACGATGACGCGCATTCTCATCACATACGTGCTGCCTTTGGTCCTGCCCGCGCTGGTCTGGTACCTGTGGCACCAATTCCGGCCGCAACGCCCCGGCGAGTCCGAGGCCAGGAAGGGATGGGCCGCGGCGCCCTGGCCGCAGCTGAGCGTTGCCGGGGTCGTCCTGCTCGCGCTTACGCTGGGCTCCATCGCGCTGCTCGTCGGCGGCGAGCCGGGCGAGGTCTACCAGCCCGCCCGGGTGATCGACGGCGAAGTCGTGCCCGGGCGCCACGCGGGGCCGCCGGACGGCAACTGATCGGCGGGTTCGTTGGAACCGGCGGGACGCATCGAGCCGAAGCCGTGGATGACCGCGCCGACCGCGCGGACGCTGCTCGCGCGCCTCACCGCGGACGGTCACGCGGCCCGCTTCGTCGGCGGCTGCGTGCGCGATGCCGTGGCGGAACGTGAGGTCGGCGATGTCGACCTGGCGACCGAGGCGCCGCCCGACCGGGTGATGGCGCTGCTCCACGGCCGCGGCATCAGGGTCATTCCGACCGGCCTTGCCCACGGTACCGTGACCGCGGTGGTCGACGGCGCGGTGTACGAGATCACCACGCTCCGCCGCGACGTCGAGACCGACGGGCGCCGCGCGACCGTCGCGTTCACCGACGACTGGCTGGGCGACGCAGCGCGGCGCGACTTCACCATCAACGCGCTCTATTTGGACGCCGACGGCACGCTCTCCGATCCGACGGGCGGGCTCGGCGATCTCCGGGCCGGACGCGTGCGCTTCATCGGCGTGCCGCGCGAAAGGCTGGAGGAGGACGCCCTGCGGCTGCTCCGCTTCTTCCGGTTCCATGCGCGGTACGGGAAGGGCGCGCCGGACGCGGCGGCGACGGCGGCCTGCCGCGATTTCGCGCCGCGTCTCCCGGGTCTCTCGGGCGAGCGGGTCTGGTCCGAGTTCCGCCGGATCCTGGACGGTCCCGATCCGGGCAACGCGCTTCGCCTGATGGACGCGGCGGACGTCCTGCGCCGCATCGCCCCCGGGGCCGTCGCGCTCGACCGGCTCGACTGGATCGCCGGGATCGAAACCGGGCTCGGCCTCGGCCCCTCGGCGATCCGCCGCCTCGCCGCCGTACTGGCGCCGGAGGCGGGCGATATCGCCGGGCTCGCCCGCAAGCTCCGCCTGTCGCGCGCCGAATCGGCCCGGCTGGAGAAGGCCGTCGAGACGTCCGCGGACCTCATCGCCTCGCCCGATTCCGCGCCCGTCGGCGGCCGGCTCTATCGCTGGGGAGAGGGGACGTTCGGCGACGCGCTCGCCGTCGCCTGGGCCGACTGCCGTTCGAAGGGCGGCGAGGAGTCCGTTTTCGAACGCCACGCGCGCGCGCTCGCGGCGTGGGTCCGCCCGGTCTTTCCCCTCGGCGGCAAGGACGCCATCGCTCTCGGCGCGGCGCCGGGACCGTCGATCGGCCGGGCGCTGGAAGAGGTGGAAGCGTGGTGGATCGGCGAGGAGTTCGCGCCGGGCCGCGACGCCTGCCTCGCCCGTCTCGCCGCCGCGTTGCGACCGCGGCCCGTGTCATGACGCCTCGGGGAGCCTGAACCATGCAGACCGCGTTCGATCTCGTCTGGCTGTCGGCGGAGCGGACACCCGACCATCCCGCGCTCGTCGACGATGCGTCCGCGCGGTCGCTCACCTACCGGGCGCTGACCGGCGAGATCGAGACGGTGGCCGCGGGGCTCGCCGAGCGCGGGATCGGTCCGCTCAGCCGGGTCGCGACGGTACTGCCGGCCAGTTTCGACCATTGCATCCTGCTGCTCGCCCTGCAGCGGCTCGCCGCCGTTCCGATGCTGCTCAACAACCGCCTCAAGCCGGAAGAGATCGCCGCCCTGCTCGCCGACGGCGACGTGGCGGCGGCCGCGATCGGGCCCGACGGGGCGCTCGCTCGGGCGGCGCGGGACAGCCTGCCCGCCGGAGCGCCGATCCTGGCCGTTGGCGGCAGCGCCGAGGACGCCGAAGACTACGGCCTGTGCCGGGGCGATCCATCGCGCCTCGATCCGCCGCCGCGCCCCGATCCCGAGGACCCCGCCTTCGTCTTCTACACCTCCGGCACGACGGGCCTCCCGAAGGGCGTCGTGCTGGCCCACAGGACCACCGAGCACCGGATTATCTGGCTTTCGACCCAAGGCGGGCTCAGGCACGGCAACCACAACCGGACGCTGGGTTTCATGCCGCTCAGCCACGCCATCGGCTTCTACGGCGTGTTCCTCGTGACGCTCGCCTTCGGCGGGACCTACTTCGTCATGTCGCGCTTCGATCCGGCGGAAGCCGTGGCCATGACCGACCGGCACGCGATCACCTACATGTTCGCGGTGCCGACGCTCTATCACGCCATGACGCGGGCGCCCGGATACGATCCGGAGAAGATGCGGTCGCTGGAGCTGGTGCTCTATGGCGGCGGCGCGATCGACCCGGACCTGATCCGCCATATGGACGAGGCCTGGCCCGCGGCGATCCGCCACATCTACGGCACCACCGAGACGATGTGCTCGCTCTACAACCCCGACCCGGTCGACCGCCCGGCCTCGCTGCGTCCCGGCTTCTACTCGCGGACGCGGGCGATCCGCATCGGCGGCGGGCCCGGCGACATGCTCGGACCCGGCGAGGAGGGCGAGCTGATTATCGACGCGAGCGCGGACGCCACCTTCTCGGGCTATCTCGACCGGCCCGACGCCACCGCCGAGAAGGTTCGCGACGGCTGGTACTATTCCGGCGACGTCGTCGAGGTCGAGGCCGACGGCGATCTCACGCTCCGCGGGCGGGTCGACGACGTGATCCGCTCGGGCGGCGAGAACATCCACCCCGAGGAGGTCGAAGCCGTCGTGGCGGCCCATCCCGCCGTCGCCGAGTGCTGCGTGATCGCGTTGCCGGATTCCCATTGGGGCCAGGCCGCGGTCGCCTGCGTCGTCGCCCCCGGGGAGGCGCCGGCCGCCGCGGAGCTGGACGCGCATTGCCGGGCGAGCGCTCTCGCCGGTTTCAAGCGGCCCAAGGGCTATCTCTTCGTCGACGGCTTGCCGCGCAACGCCGCCAACAAGGTGCTGCGCCGCGAGCTGCGCCGGATCGCCGGAGAAGCCGCGTCCGGCGGCACGATCGCGTTCCCCGGTTAACAATTTTCTTCGTTCGGCCTATCATTTCCGACCGCTGGAGAAAGGATCGGGACGATGGCGGCGCCGAGGAGACCGAACCCGGACAGGGTGGTGGATGCCGCGCTGGGGCTGGCGGCGGACCGGCCGTGGCGCGAGATTTCGCTCGCCGATATCGCCGGCGAGGCGGGGATCCGCCTCGACCAGCTTCATGCCCTGTTTCGCAGCAAGGACGCGATTCTGGACGCGTTCACCGCCCGGATCGACGCTCAGGTGATCCGCGGAACCGACGAGGAAGCCGCGGCCGAACCCGTCCGCGACCGGCTGTTCGACGTTCTCGCCCGCCGGTTCGAGGCGTTGCAGCCGCACCGCACGGCGCTCGCGTCCATATTTTGCGATGCGCTCGCCGTTCCGAGATCGGGGCTCGCGGGGGGCAGGCTGCTGCTGCGCTCGATGACATGGTCGCTCGAGACCGCCGGCGTCAGCGGCGCCGGGCCGCTCGGCGCGCTCCGGGTCCGGGGCCTCGCGGCGGTGTTCATGTCGAGCCTCATGGTCTTCCTGCGCGACGATACCGACGACCTCGCCAGGACCATGGCGCATCTCGACCGCAATCTCGGCCGCGCCGACCGGTTGATGGCCCGGCTCAACACCAGGCGGGCGTAACCGGAAGCCAAGTCGGGTCTTTTCCGGTCTGTACCGCTCCTTTCGCCCTCCCCCGGCCCCTCCCGCAAGCGGGAGAGGAGAAAGTCAGCAGAGGCCGTCGAAATCCCCTCTCCCCCGCGGGGGAGAGGGTCAGGGTGAGGGGGACCACGCCCGGTCGGATATCGCTCTATACCGGCATCCGCAGCCGCGCGCGGACGCCGCCCGCGGGCGCGGTCTCGATGCGGATGTCGCCGCCGTGGCCGCGAATCACGTCCCGGGCGATGGTCAGTCCGAGCCCGGTGCCGCCGGTGGCCGGGTTGCGCGAGCCGTCGACCCGGTAGAACGGCTTGAACACGTCCTCGCGCGCGGTCTCCGGGATTCCCGGCCCGTCGTCGTCGACGATGATCTCGATCGTATCCCGCGTCCGGCGGGCGTGGACCGACACGTGCTCGGCGTGGCGGACGGCGTTGGAGACCACATTGGTGAGACAGCGGCGGAAGGCGTTCGGGCGGATCGGGATGACGAGCCCGGCCGGCGCCCGGAAATCGATGTCGACGCCGTCCCGCCGCGCGCCCGAGACCACCTCGCCGAGGATCGGCGCCACGTCCGCGTCGATCACGGCCTCGGTCCCTTCGCCGGCCGCGAAGGCCAGATATTCCTCCACCAGGGACTCCATCTCGCCGACATCCGACTTGAGGTCGGCCACCTTTCCGTCCTCGCCGAGCATGGCGAGTTGCAGCTTTATCCGGGTCAGCGGGGTGCGAAGGTCGTGCGAGACGCCCGCCAGCATCTCCGTCCGCTGCGCGATCATCCGCTGGATGCGCGCGCGCGTGGTGTTGAAGGCCGCGGTCAAGGTGCGGATTTCCGCCGCGCCCGACGGGTTGAGGTCCGGCGGGTCGCGCCCCTTGCCGAAATCGTCGACCGCGGCGGCGAGCCGCCGGATCGGCCTTACCTGGTTGCGCATGAAGATGACGGCGATGCCGATCATCGCGACCGACGTGCCGATCAGCCAGGCCAGGAACAGATAGGTCGTTTCGTTGAACAGCCGCCGCTTCTTGACGAACACGTCGAGGAGCCCGTCGATAAGCTGCACCTTGATGCGGATCCAGTCGCCGTAGCCCTCGGTTTCCATGTGAAAGGGCCTTCCCAGCTGGCTGCTGAGCGCCCGCGACAGCCGGCGGTGGAGAATGCCGGTGCCGATCCTGGGGGCCTGGGCCGGCAGGGTTGCGCCGACCGCGAAGCTCGAGCGCAGCCCCGCGGTCTCGGAGACCCGGAGCACCGCGTCGCGGTTGTCGCGGCCCGGAAACGCTTCCATCCCGTCGATCACCATCGCGATGTCCCCCGCCACGGTGGAGACGAGGCGCTTGGTGACGATGTCCCAGTGCCGGTCGTAGAACGCCCAGGTCGCCACCACCTGCACCACGATCATCGACGTCACCAGAATCATCACCGACCGTCCGATGAGCGTTCTGGGCGCGAGGCGCTTGAGCAGGGCGAACATGGAGGTCAGTCGGGCTGCAGGACGTAGCCCTCGCCACGGACCGTCTGCAGGTAGCGCGGGAACCGCGGATCCGGTTCGATCTTGCGGCGAAGACGCGTGACCTGGACGTCGACGGTGCGCGCGCTCCCTTCGATCCGGCTGTCGGCGGCCAGGGCGTCGCGCGAGAGCGTCACGCCGGGCCGGAGGGCGAAGGTCCGGAGCAGCCTTCGTTCGGCCGGTGTCAGGTGGACGGCGAGGTCGTTCCGGGTGAGTTCGGTGCGCTCCACGTCGAAGCTGTGCTCGCCCAGCCGCAGCACCGGGGCAGGCCCCGTTCGCGGCGCGCGCCGCAGCAGGTTGGAAATCCGCAGCACGAGCTCGCGCGGTTCGAACGGCTTGGCGAGGTAGTCGTCCGCGCCGCGCTCGAGGCCGTCGATCCGGTCCTCCGGCTCGTTGCGCGCGGTCAGCAGCAGGATCGGCGTTTCCGACGCCTGTTTGAGCGACGCGGTGAGCGCCAACCCGTCCTCGCCCGGCATCATCACGTCCAGCACGATGAGGTCGAACGCCATGCTGCGGAGCCGGGCGCGGGCGTCGGCGGCGTCGCCCGCCGCGGTCACCCGGTATCCGTTGCCGCTGAGATATTGTTTCAGAAGGTCGCGCAGCCTGTCGTCGTCGTCGACGACGAGGATATGCGGGGCGTGGTCGTTCATCGCGTTCCCCCGCCGGGCGCGGCCGTCCGGCTCAGGGACCGGCCGCCGCGGCGTTCGCCGCCATCCCGCCGAACAGGCCGAGCATGCGCTCGCGCCATTCGTGAACGGGATCGTCGGGCTCGATGATCGGGCAGGGGCTGACCATCCGGATCCACTGGCAGGTTCCCATCAGGATGTAGTCGGCATAACCCGGCCCGTCGCCCGAGATAAAGGGCTGGTCGGCGAGGACGGCGCGCACCGGGGCGAGGGCCGCCCGAGCCGCCGGCAGGCGCTCGTCGCGCGCCGCGTGCAGCGCATCGAGCGTCGTTCCGAACCGCTTCTCGCGGGTCTCCAGAAAATAGTCGCGGTCGCGCTCGTCGATATTGTCGTAGACGTCCCGCACCACCAGCAGGATGAAGCTGGGGTTAACCTGGAGGTCGGACCAGGAATTTATGAACCGCGCCATGGCGCGTTCGGCGGCGCTCCCGAACAGCGGAGGAAGGTCGGGATAGGCCTCGTCGAGATAGCACGCGATGGCCCATGAATCGGCGACCGTCCTGTCGCCGTCGCGGATCACCGGAACGCGCTCCTGGCCGCTGAAGGCGATCGCCTGCTTGTCGGCGAAACGGACCGGCACGGTGTCGAAGTCGAGTCCCTTGTGCGCCAGCGCGAACCGGGTGCGCCAGCAATAGGGGCTGAACCGCAGGTCGTCCCTGCCGACGAGTTCGTAAAGCGTGATCGCCATGAATCCTTCCCTGGCCGCGATGCGGGGCGGCTACCATGCCATAACCGGGTGCGATGGCAAGTCCGCGATAAGGCGGCCGTCGCAGCGGGCCGCCGGGCCGCGTCAAAGGAGCTTGATCAGGGCGACAATCAACCCGCCCTGGGCGATCAACGCGCCGAGCAGCCACTTCAGCATTTCGACCTTGAGCGCCTCGATATCGACCTTGAGTGCTTCGATATCCGTCTTGGTCGCGAGATTGGCATTGAGCAGGGCGATATGCTCTTCAGCCAGGGTCTCCGCCTGCCTTTCAGTAAAACCGCTCTCCGTCAGGCGCTTGACGAACCGGTGGGTATCGAATGCGATAGCTTCGCTCATGCCTTGATGATAGGAACCGCGCCGCCGAGAGACAACAAGAGAGAAATGTGCGCTGTGGTGATTTTTGGCTGTCGCCGGTTCGATTTTGGCGGTTGAATATCGTCCGGCCCGCTTCCCCACCGGGCAGGATACGGGCTTCCGGGGCCTGACAAATACGATTACCGGAAGATTGTCTGGCGTGCGGGCGTGGCTTCCCCTCTGCCGTCGGGCGGCGGGATCGGGCAGGATTGTCGGGAGGCAGACGAGCGGTCAGCCGGTGTCGAGATACGGCACGGCGCCGACCAGGGAGCGCATGCGCTCGGGGCGGCCGGCGCGGGCCTGGGCGAGAGCCATCGCCATCATCACCGCCAGGGCGAGGCCGAGGCGGGTCTTCATCTTGGCGCGGCCTCGGATGTAGTGGGTCTCGAAGTTGAAGCTGTTGTCGAGGCGGCTGTTGATCCGCTCCATGGCCGAGCGGCGGTTGTAGCCGCGCCGCCATGACGGACTGCCCCAGGGCGTGGGGGTGAAGATGCGCCGGTCGTGGCTGTCGAGGTCGATGCGCAGGATGCGGCCATAGTCTCCGGGCTTGACCCCGCCGGCCCGGTGGCAGGCCCGGCTGCCGGCGCAGGCGAAGCCGAAGGCGGCTGCCGGGCAGCGGTATTTGAGCGTGCCGCAGCGGCCCCGATCAGCCTCGAACCCCTGAAACGCCATAGCGCGGACCTCGCCGGTCCCGGGACAGACGCAGGACACCCGGCCGCGCTCGTCGTGAACGATGACATCGGCGCGGTCGGGGAACAGCGGCCGCGTGATCGGCTGCGCCGGATCGTATCTCGGCTCCTGCTTCTCCACCCGCCACATCAGCCGTGTATCGATCAGCGGGCGGGCGGTCCACCGGTCCCACAGCCGCGCCTTCAGGCGGGCATCGTCGAGACCGCGGTCGGCGCTGAAGTCGGCGCAGCGCCCGGCGATCTCCGGCGCCCTTGCGAACAGCTCCTCCAGCATCCCGGACAGCACCTTGGGTTCCGAGGCCGAAGCGCGCGTCACCTCGAAGGCCACCGGAACCTCGTAATCGGTGTCGGCGATCAGGTGCAGCCCGTAGCCGAACCACGACTTCACCTTCTTCCACACCGCGCCGGTCCTGGCGTCCACCCCGCCCGTCTCGTGCTTGCCCCAGTCGGCGTCGGGGTCCGAGGTCTTGTCCTCGTCCTTGCCGACCCGGCCCGTCGAGTGGCTCGCGATCGCCTTGCCGTCGTAGCCGAGATGACGCCCGAAGTCCGGCAACGCGGCGAACAGCGCGGCGCGCAGGCTCTCGATCATGGCGGACACCAGCCCCTGCTCGTCCTCAAGCTGCACAACACGCCCCAGAAACCGCGAGAAGTTCCAGTGGCTCGGCGCCGTCGAACGAACCCGCGCCGGGCGCGTTACCGCATGCCCGTCGTGAAGCACCGTCACCGGCCCGCTCTGATACGGCAGAGGGTCGAACCCGCAGATCTCCAGCAACGCCGGGTTGCGCCCCAGCTCCCGCAACAGCGACTGCATCGAGGCGTGTTGCAACACCACCCCCGCGATCAGCGCCCGCCACATCGCCCGCACCGGGTAGTCGTTACGGCCCCGACCGCGACACACTTCAAGCGCCGTCACGATCTCCTCGTCGGGAAGCACCGCCAGAACCAGGCGCAGCCGTTCAAGGTCCGGCAGGACTTCGACATCGCGCCACGAAAAGGGTAGCTTCGCCGCCGTCGCCATCGCTGTTCTCCCGACCAGGGGTGGTGGTGGAACAAGGGCCCCAGGGCCCGATGGCGACACCTTCTATCTCATGCGCACGATCAGGGCGCGCGAGGCCGCCGCAGGAAAACCTCGCTGCCAAGACGCCGCGACCAGCGGCGTGGGGTGAAAATCGCCAAAACGACCGCCGCAGCGAAACTGAAACCCCGGATATCAACGACCACCACGGGGTATCAAAAATCTCGCACCTCCGTGAACGCCTTGTAAATCAACCCGTCCCCGACAGCGCAAACGCCTCTAGGAGAAATGTGCGCTGTGGTGATTTTTGGCTGTCGCCGGTTCGATTTTGGCGGTTGAATATCGTCCGGCCCGCTTCCCCACCGGGCAGGATACGGGCTTCCGGGGCCTGACAAATACGATTACCGGAAGATTGTCTGGCGTGCGGGCGTGGCTTCCCCTCTGCCGTCGGGCGGCGGGATCGGGCAGGATTGTCGGGAGGCAGACGAGCGGTCAGCCGGTGTCGAGATACGGCACGGCGCCGACCAGGGAGCGCATGCGCTCGGGGCGGCCGGCGCGGGCCTGGGCGAGAGCCATCGCCATCATCACCGCCAGGGCGAGGCCGAGGCGGGTCTTCATCTTGGCGCGGCCTCGGATGTAGTGGGTCTCGAAGTTGAAGCTGTTGTCGAGGCGGCTGTTGATCCGCTCCATGGCCGAGCGGCGGTTGTAGCCGCGCCGCCATGACGGACTGCCCCAGGGCGTGGGGGTGAAGATGCGCCGGTCGTGGCTGTCGAGGTCGATGCGCAGGATGCGGCCATAGTCTCCGGGCTTGACCCCGCCGGCCCGGTGGCAGGCCCGGCTGCCGGCGCAGGCGAAGCCGAAGGCGGCTGCCGGGCAGCGGTATTTGAGCGTGCCGCAGCGGCCCCGATCAGCCTCGAACCCCTGAAACGCCATAGCGCGGACCTCGCCGGTCCCGGGACAGACGCAGGACACCCGGCCGCGCTCGTCGTGAACGATGACATCGGCGCGGTCGGGGAACAGCGGCCGCGTGATCGGCTGCGCCGGATCGTATCTCGGCTCCTGCTTCTCCACCCGCCACATCAGCCGTGTATCGATCAGCGGGCGGGCGGTCCACCGGTCCCACAGCCGCGCCTTCAGGCGGGCATCGTCGAGACCGCGGTCGGCGCTGAAGTCGGCGCAGCGCCCGGCGATCTCCGGCGCCCTTGCGAACAGCTCCTCCAGCATCCCGGACAGCACCTTGGGTTCCGAGGCCGAAGCGCGCGTCACCTCGAAGGCCACCGGAACCTCGTAATCGGTGTCGGCGATCAGGTGCAGCCCGTAGCCGAACCACGACTTCACCTTCTTCCACACCGCGCCGGTCCTGGCGTCCACCCCGCCCGTCTCGTGCTTGCCCCAGTCGGCGTCGGGGTCCGAGGTCTTGTCCTCGTCCTTGCCGACCCGGCCCGTCGAGTGGCTCGCGATCGCCTTGCCGTCGTAGCCGAGATGACGCCCGAAGTCCGGCAACGCGGCGAACAGCGCGGCGCGCAGGCTCTCGATCATGGCGGACACCAGCCCCTGCTCGTCCTCAAGCTGCACAACACGCCCCAGAAACCGCGAGAAGTTCCAGTGGCTCGGCGCCGTCGAACGAACCCGCGCCGGGCGCGTTACCGCATGCCCGTCGTGAAGCACCGTCACCGGCCCGCTCTGATACGGCAGAGGGTCGAACCCGCAGATCTCCAGCAACGCCGGGTTGCGCCCCAGCTCCCGCAACAGCGACTGCATCGAGGCGTGTTGCAACACCACCCCCGCGATCAGCGCCCGCCACATCGCCCGCACCGGGTAGTCGTTACGGCCCCGACCGCGACACACTTCAAGCGCCGTCACGATCTCCTCGTCGGGAAGCACCGCCAGAACCAGGCGCAGCCGTTCAAGGTCCGGCAGGACTTCGACATCGCGCCACGAAAAGGGTAGCTTCGCCGCCGTCGCCATCGCTGTTCTCCCGACCAGGGGTGGTGGTGGAACAAGGGCCCCAGGGCCCGATGGCGACACCTTCTATCTCATGCGCACGATCAGGGCGCGCGAGGCCGCCGCAGGAAAACCTCGCTGCCAAGACGCCGCGACCAGCGGCGTGGGGTGAAAATCGCCAAAACGACCGCCGCAGCGAAACTGAAACCCCGGATATCAACGACCACCACGGGGTATCAAAAATCTCGCACCTCCGTGAACGCCTTGTAAATCAACCCGTCCCCGACAGCGCAAACGCCTCTAGGAGAAATGTGCGCTGTGGTGATTTTTGGCTGTCGCCGGTTCGATTTTGGCGGTTGAATATCGTCCGGCCCGCTTCCCCACCGGGCAGGATACGGGCTTCCGGGGCCTGACAAATACGATTACCGGAAGATTGTCTGGCGTGCGGGCGTGGCTTCCCCTCTGCCGTCGGGCGGCGGGATCGGGCAGGATTGTCGGGAGGCAGACGAGCGGTCAGCCGGTGTCGAGATACGGCACGGCGCCGACCAGGGAGCGCATGCGCTCGGGGCGGCCGGCGCGGGCCTGGGCGAGAGCCATCGCCATCATCACCGCCAGGGCGAGGCCGAGGCGGGTCTTCATCTTGGCGCGGCCTCGGATGTAGTGGGTCTCGAAGTTGAAGCTGTTGTCGAGGCGGCTGTTGATCCGCTCCATGGCCGAGCGGCGGTTGTAGCCGCGCCGCCATGACGGACTGCCCCAGGGCGTGGGGGTGAAGATGCGCCGGTCGTGGCTGTCGAGGTCGATGCGCAGGATGCGGCCATAGTCTCCGGGCTTGACCCCGCCGGCCCGGTGGCAGGCCCGGCTGCCGGCGCAGGCGAAGCCGAAGGCGGCTGCCGGGCAGCGGTATTTGAGCGTGCCGCAGCGGCCCCGATCAGCCTCGAACCCCTGAAACGCCATAGCGCGGACCTCGCCGGTCCCGGGACAGACGCAGGACACCCGGCCGCGCTCGTCGTGAACGATGACATCGGCGCGGTCGGGGAACAGCGGCCGCGTGATCGGCTGCGCCGGATCGTATCTCGGCTCCTGCTTCTCCACCCGCCACATCAGCCGTGTATCGATCAGCGGGCGGGCGGTCCACCGGTCCCACAGCCGCGCCTTCAGGCGGGCATCGTCGAGACCGCGGTCGGCGCTGAAGTCGGCGCAGCGCCCGGCGATCTCCGGCGCCCTTGCGAACAGCTCCTCCAGCATCCCGGACAGCACCTTGGGTTCCGAGGCCGAAGCGCGCGTCACCTCGAAGGCCACCGGAACCTCGTAATCGGTGTCGGCGATCAGGTGCAGCCCGTAGCCGAACCACGACTTCACCTTCTTCCACACCGCGCCGGTCCTGGCGTCCACCCCGCCCGTCTCGTGCTTGCCCCAGTCGGCGTCGGGGTCCGAGGTCTTGTCCTCGTCCTTGCCGACCCGGCCCGTCGAGTGGCTCGCGATCGCCTTGCCGTCGTAGCCGAGATGACGCCCGAAGTCCGGCAACGCGGCGAACAGCGCGGCGCGCAGGCTCTCGATCATGGCGGACACCAGCCCCTGCTCGTCCTCAAGCTGCACAACACGCCCCAGAAACCGCGAGAAGTTCCAGTGGCTCGGCGCCGTCGAACGAACCCGCGCCGGGCGCGTTACCGCATGCCCGTCGTGAAGCACCGTCACCGGCCCGCTCTGATACGGCAGAGGGTCGAACCCGCAGATCTCCAGCAACGCCGGGTTGCGCCCCAGCTCCCGCAACAGCGACTGCATCGAGGCGTGTTGCAACACCACCCCCGCGATCAGCGCCCGCCACATCGCCCGCACCGGGTAGTCGTTACGGCCCCGACCGCGACACACTTCAAGCGCCGTCACGATCTCCTCGTCGGGAAGCACCGCCAGAACCAGGCGCAGCCGTTCAAGGTCCGGCAGGACTTCGACATCGCGCCACGAAAAGGGTAGCTTCGCCGCCGTCGCCATCGCTGTTCTCCCGACCAGGGGTGGTGGTGGAACAAGGGCCCCAGGGCCCGATGGCGACACCTTCTATCTCATGCGCACGATCAGGGCGCGCGAGGCCGCCGCAGGAAAACCTCGCTGCCAAGACGCCGCGACCAGCGGCGTGGGGTGAAAATCGCCAAAACGACCGCCGCAGCGAAACTGAAACCCCGGATATCAACGACCACCACGGGGTATCAAAAATCTCGCACCTCCGTGAACGCCTTGTAAATCAACCCGTCCCCGACAGCGCAAACGCCTCAACAATCTCGACGATCGTCCGGGTTCCGATTGACGGCCCGCCCGGCCCTTTCTAATTTCCCGGCCGTTTCGCGCCCCATGCGGTCCGGCCGTCCGGGACGGGTCGATCGAGCCTACGGCGCACAAGAGGATCGAGACAGACCATGACACCGCCGGCCATGCCGCGCGTTCGGCCCGCCCGCCCGTTCTTTTCCTCCGGCCCCTGCGCCAAGCGGCCGGGCTGGAGCGTGGAGGCGCTTTCCGGCGCCCTGGTCGGTCGTTCGCACCGCTCCGGCGCCGGGAAGGCGCGGCTCGCCGAGGCGATCGACAGGTCCCGCCGCATTCTCGGTCTCCCGGACGACTGCCGCCTCGGCATCGTGCCGGCGTCCGATACCGGCGCGGTCGAGATGGCGCTCTGGTCCCTTCTGGGCGCGCGCGGCGTCGACCTGCTGGAGTGGGAGAATTTCGGCGCGGGCTGGGTCGCCGACGTGGTGGACCACCTCAAGATCGCCGATGCGCGGGTGCTCTCCGCGGATTACGGGCAATTGCCGGACCTGTCGGCGGTCGATTTCTCCCGCGACGTCGTCTTCGTCTGGAACGGCACGACCTCCGGCGTCTGCGTGCCCGGCGGCGACTGGATCGATCCGGACCGCGCCGGGCTCACGATCTGCGACGCCACCTCGGCGGTTTTCGCGATGGACATCCCCTGGGACCGGCTCGATGTCGTCACCTGGTCTTGGCAGAAGGTCATGGGCGGCGAGGCGGCGCACGGCATGATCGCGCTGAGCCCGCGCGCCGTGGAGCGGCTGGAGACCTGGACCCCGCCCTGGCCGGTGCCCAAGGTCTTCAGGATGACCGCGCGCGGCGCGCTCATCGAGGGCATCTTCCACGGCGAAACCGTCAACACGCCTTCCATGCTGTGCGTCGAGGACGCGCTCGACGGGCTCGAATGGGCCGCGGAGATCGGCGGGCTCGAGGCGCTGAAAGCGAGGACGGCGGCCAACATGGCGGCGATCGAGGCTTGGGTGGCGCGGACCCCCTGGGTCGATTTCCTCGCCGCGTCGCCCGAGATCCGCTCGCCCACCTCGGTCTGCCTCAGCATCGTCGACCCGTGGTTCGAACGCCTGTCCGACGCGGAAAAGGCCGCCGTCCCAAGGCGGATCGAGGCCATGCTGGAAGCCGAGGGCGTCGCATACGACATCAACGGCTACCGCTCCGCGCCGCCGGGCCTCCGCGTCTGGGCCGGAGCGACGGTGGAGCGGGACGATCTGGAAGCGCTCTGCCAGTGGCTCGACTGGGCGTACGCCCGGGCGCGGCTGGGCGAGCCGGTGGCGGCCTGAGGAGAGACCGTCGATGAACCGCGTGCTCATCTCGGACCGGCTCAGCGAACAGGCGGTGGGCGTCTTCGGCAACCGGGGCATCGAGGTCGATTTCGACCCCGAACTCGGACCCGAGGCGCTGATGGAGCGCATCGCCGAGTATGACGGGCTCGCGGTCCGCTCGGCGACCAAGGTCACCTCCTCGGTGATCGCGGCGGCGGAACGGCTGAAGGTGATCGGCCGCGCCGGCATCGGCGTCGACAATATCGACGTGGACGCCGCGAGCGCGCGCGGCGTCGTGGTGATGAACACCCCCTTCGGCAATGCCGTGACCACCGCCGAGCACGCCATCGCCCTGATGTTCGCGCTCGCCCGCAAGATCCCCGCGGCCGACCGGGAGACCCAGGGCGGCGGCTGGAACCGCGCCGGCTTCGTTGGCACCGAGCTCACCGGAAAGACGCTCGGCATAATCGGCTGCGGCAATGTCGGCTCCGCGGTCGCCGAACGGGCGCTCGGGCTGAAGATGAAGGTGCTGGTCTACGACCCCTACCTGCCCGCCGAGCGCGCCGAGCGGCTGCGGATCGCCAAGGTGGAGCTGGACGAGCTGCTCGCCCACGCCGACGTGATCAGCCTGCACACGCCGCTGACCGACCGGACGCGGGGCATCGTCGACGCGGCGGCCATCGCGAAGACCAGGCCGGGGGTGCGTTTCGTCAACTGCGCCCGGGGCGAGCTGGTGGACGCCGACGCGCTCGCCGACGCGCTCTCTTCGGGCCATGTCGCGGGCGTCGCCATCGACGTCTATCCCGAGGAGCCGCCGGGGGACTATCCGCTGTTCGGGCTGGACGGGGTGATCGCGACGCCCCATCTCGGCGCTTCGACGGCGGAGGCGCAGGAGAACGTGGCCCTCCAGATCGCCGAGCATATGTCGGACTACCTGCTCGACGGCGCGGTGCTGCATGCGGTCAACATGCCCTCGCTCTCGAGCGAGGAATCCGCCCGCCTCGCGCCCTTCATGGAGCTCGGCCGGCAGATCGGCAGCCTCGCGGGACAGGTCGCGGAGACCGGATTCCGCGCGGTCGTCGTGGAATACGAGGGCGAGGCGGCCGAGCTGAACCACCGCCCGATGACGGCGGCGCTGCTCGAAGGGCTGCTCGCGCCGATCGTCGATTCGATCAACATCGTCAACGCCCCGATCGTGGCGCGCGACCGCGGGATCCAGGTGACCGAGACCAAGCACGCGCGGCGCAGCGACTACCCGTCGCTGATCCGGCTCACGGTGACCACCGAGCGGGCGACGCGGACCACGGCGGGCACGCTGTTCTCCAACCGGATGCCGCGCATCGTCGAGCTCGACGGCATCCCGCTCGAAGCCTCGCTCGGCGAGAACATGCTCTACATGGTGAACCGGGACGAGCCCGGCTTCATCGGCCGCCTCGGCTCGTGTCTCGGCGATGCCGGGGTGAACATCGCCACCTTCCATCTCGGCCGGGCGGGCCCGCGCGAGAACGCGGTCAGCCTGATCTCGGTCGACGGGGCGATACCGCCCGGGGTTCTCGACTGCGTCCGGGCGCTGCCCGGCGTCGTGAGAGCGCGGGCGCTCACCTTCTAGAAGGCGCGGGGAGATGAACGACCAGGACCGCCCGGCGCTGCTGCCGTCCGGGCTGCGCGACGTGCTGCCGCCGGTGGCCGCGCAGGAGGCCGAGGCGGTGGAACGGCTGATCGGCCTGTTCGAGCTCAACGGCTACGAGCGCGTCAAGGCGCCCCTCGTCGAGTTCGAGGAGGGGCTGCTGAGCGGCGCCGGCGCGGCGACCGCCTCGGAGACCTTCCGGCTGATGGACCCGGCCTCGCAGCGCATGATGGGGGTGCGCGCCGACATCACGCCGCAGATCGCGCGCATCGCGGCGAGCCGGCTGAGGGACGCGCCGCGGCCGCTCCGCCTCTGCTACGCCGGGGACGTGCTCCGCATCAACGGCACGCATCTCCGCCCCGAACGCCAGTTCACCCAGGTGGGCATGGAGCTGATCGGCTCCGACTCCCCGCGCGCCGACGCCGAGATCGTGGTGCTCGCCGCCGAGGCGCTGACGCGGGCGGGCGTCGCCGACATCACCGTCGACCTCACCATGCCGCCGCTGGCGCCGTCGCTCTGCGCCGCCCACGGGCGCCCGCTCGAGGACGATCCGAGCCTGCGCGAGGCGATCGACCACAAGGACGCCGCCTCGCTCGCGGCGGTCGGCGGCGACCTCGCCGACGCGCTGAACGCGCTGCTCGCCGCGGCGGGGCCGGCGGAGAGCTGCTTCGACGCGCTCGCCGCGCTCGACCTGCCGCCCGGACCGGCCGCGGCGCGCGGCCAGCTCGGCGAGGCGATCGCCGAGATCCGCACCAGCGCGCCGGGTCTCAGGCTGACCGCCGATCCGCTGGAGAACCGGGGCTTCGAGTACCACACCGGGACCTGCTTCACGATCTTTCCCGCCGGCGTCCGCGGCGAGCTCGCGAGCGGCGGCCGCTATGTCACCGGGGCGAACGGCAACGGCGCGGGCGGCGAACTGGCGACCGGCATCACGCTCTATGTCGACACCATCCTGCGGTCGCTGCCGGCGCCCGGGCCCATGCGCCGCGTGTTCCTGCCGGCCGGCACCGCGCCCGAGACCGGGCGCGCGCTGCGGGCCGAGGGCTGGATCACCGTGGCCGGGCTGGGGCCGGCGGACTCGGCGGCGGACGAGGCGAGGCGGCTCGGCTGCACCCACCGCTGCGACGCCGGCAAGGTCGTGAAGGTCGGCGGGGCGGGCTAGACGGATGGCGAACGTCGCGGTCGTCGGCTCCCAGTGGGGCGACGAGGGAAAGGGCAAGATCGTCGACTGGCTGTCCGAGCGGGCCGACGTCGTGGTGCGCTTCCAGGGCGGGCACAATGCCGGTCACACGCTGGTCATCGACGGCAGGACCTACAAGCTCAGCCTGCTCCCCTCGGGCGTGGTGCGCGGCAAGCTGTCGCTGATCGGGAGCGGCGTGGTGATCGATCCCTGGGCGCTCTTGGACGAGATCGACGAGGTCCGCCGCGCCGGCGTCGACGTGACCCCGGAAACCTTCCGCGTCGCCGAGAACGCGTGCCTGATTCTGCCGCTCCACCCGCTGCTCGACCATGCCCGCGAGGCGGCGCGGGGAACGGCGCGCATCGGCACCACGGGCCGCGGCATCGGCCCGGCCTACGAGGACAAGGTGGGACGGCGCGCGATCCGGCTCTGCGACCTCGCCGACCCGGACGGGCTCGCGCCGCGCGTCGACCATCTGCTCGACCACCACAACGCGCTCCGGCGCGGGCTCGGCGCCGAGACCTTCGACCGCGGCGAGCTGATCGAAAAGCTGCGCGCCGTCGCGCCCGAGATCCTGCCCTTCGCCGCCCCGGTGTGGCACCTGCTCGACGGCGCGCGGCGCGACGGCAGGCGCATCCTGTTCGAGGGCGCGCAGGGCGCGATGCTCGACGTCGACCACGGCACCTACCCTTACGTCACCTCGTCCAACACGCTGGCCGGGCAGGCGGCGGCGGGCAGCGGGCTCGGACCGCGCTCGATCGACTACGTGCTCGGCATCACCAAGGCCTACACCACGCGGGTGGGCTCCGGCCCGTTCCCGACCGAGCAGGACAACGAGATCGGGCAGCGCCTCGGCGAGCGCGGCCACGAGTTCGGCACCGTGACCGGACGCAAGCGGCGCTGCGGCTGGTTCGACGCGGTGATGGTGCGCCAGGCGATCCGGCTCGGCGGCATCGACGGGATCGCGCTCACCAAGCTCGACGTGCTCGACGGCATGGCGGAGCTCAACGTGTGCACCCGCTACGAGAGCGAGGACGGTCCCCTCGACCGCTTTCCTGCCTCGGCGCGCGGCCAGGCGACGGTGCGCCCGGTCTACGAAACCCTCCAGGGCTGGACCGGAAGCACCAGGGGCGCGCGCAGCTGGGTCGATCTCCCGGCGGAGGCGGTCAAGTACATCCGCCGCATCGAGGAGCTGATCGAGGCCCCGGTCGCGCTGCTCTCCACCAGCCCGGAACGCGAGGACACCGTGATGGTCCGCGACCCGTTCGCGGTGTAGGGGTCCTTCGATACGCGGCTTCGCCGCTACTCAGGATGAGGGAATCGGTCCGCTGCCCTCATCCCGAGTAGGCGCGCCAGCGCCGTATCGAGGGACGGCGACGGACTACCGGACCTCCGCCGCGGCGCGGTCCTCGTCGGCGACGGCGAGGCGCATCGCCTTCTGGATCTTCTCGAAGGCGCGGACCTCGATCTGGCGCACCCGTTCGCGGGAGACGCCGAACTCCTGGCTCAGCTCCTCGAGCGTCAGCGGGGTCTCGGCGAGCCGCCGCATGGTGAGGATGCGCTTCTCGCGCGGGTTCAGGTGCTCCATCGCGTTCCGGAGCATCGCCCGGCGCCGGTCGAGCTCCTCGGCCTCGGCGAGCAGGGTCTCCTGCGACTCGCTCTCGTCGACCAGCCAGTCCATCCACTCGCCCTCGCCGTCGGCCCGGACCGGCGCGTTGAGCGAGTTGTCGGGCGCCGCCATGCGGCGGTTCATCTGTACCACCTCGTCCTCGGAGACGTTGAGCCGGGTGGCGATCTCGGCGACGTTCTCGGGGTGGAGGTCGCCCTCCTCGATCGCCTTGATCTCGCCCTTGATGCGCCTGAGGTTGAAGAACAGCTTCTTCTGGGCGGCCGTGGTGCCGATCTTCACCAGCGACCAGGAGTGCAGGATGTATTCCTGGATCGAGGCGCGGATCCACCACATCGCGTAGGTCGCGAGCCGGAAGCCGCGGTCGGGGTCGAACCGCTTGACCGCCTGCATCATCCCCACGTTGCCTTCGGAGATCAACTCGCCCATCGGCAGCCCGTAGCCGCGATAGCCGGACGCGATCTTGGCGACCAGCCGCAGGTGGCTGGTCACCAGCCGGTGCGCGGCCTCGGCGTCCTCGTGCTCGCGCCACCGCTTGGCCAGCATGAACTCCTCGTCCGGCTCCAGGAGCGGGAACTTACGAATCTCCTGGAGGTAGCGCGACAGGTTGCTCTCGGGATCGAGCTGCGGTACCGCGGGTACGGGCGCTGCGCTCGCTGCCATCGGCTCGGCCTCCCCCTGCTTGCGGCCGGTCATGCCGGACCCGCCGCCGGGAGAATAGATAAGGGCCGGCCCGGCGGTTTACCAGCTTTCATCCAGACCGTTTTCCAATAGCTTGAGTTCATTCGGCAAATCCGACTCGAAGACCAGCGCCTCACCGCTCGCCGGGTGGCGGAATCCGAGCCGGTGGGCGTGCAGCGCATGGCGCCCGAGCGCGGCCACCGCCGCCGCCCCGCCGGTGCCGAGCGCGCGCCGCCGCGCCGGCGTCAGCCCGCCGCCATAGGCCGAATCGCCGATCACCGGCAGGCCGCGCGAGGCGAGGTGCACCCGGATCTGGTGGGTCCGCCCGGTCGCCAGCCGGCATTCGAGCCGGCTGGCCGCCTCGCCGAAGCGCCGCACCGTGCGGTAGCGGGTGAGCGCCGGCCGTCCCCCGGAAGCGAGCACGGCCATCTTCTTCCGGTTGCGCGCGCTACGCCCGATATTGCCCTCGATCTCGCCCGAGGGTCTGGCCGGCGCGCCCCAGGCGAAGGCGGTGTAGGCGCGGTCGATCGAGCGCGCCTTGAACTGGGCCGCGAGCGAGGCGTGGCCGGAGTCGTTCTTGGCCGCGACCATCAGCCCGCTGGTCTCCTTGTCGAGCCGGTGCACGATGCCCGGCCGGCGCACGCCCCCGATGCCGGACAGGCTCGCGCCGCAATGGGCGATCAGCGCGTTGACCAGCGTGCCGTCCGGGTTGCCCGGGGCCGGGTGGACCACCAGCCCCGCCTTCTTGTCCACCACGATCAGGTCCTCGTCCTCGTAGACGACGGTCAGCGGGATGGATTCCCCCGCCGGCCGGGGATCGGCACTCTCGGGCACGATTACGGCGAAACTTTGGCCCGGTTTGACCCTGTAGGAGGGCTCTTCTATCGTCCCGCCGCGCCCGAGCGAGACCGACCCCGTCTCGATCAGCCGCCTGACCCGGGTGCGCGACAGATCCGGCAGGGCGTCGGCGAGGACGCGGTCGAGCCTGCCGCCGGCGGCGCCGGCCGGCGGGGCGACGATGCGGCGGTCTTCCGGGCGCGTCATGGCGGGAGAGTGAGCACAATCGATGCGGGCGCTCAAGGCTCTCGTGATCGGGATGGGGGTGCTGATCGTCGCCGGGCTGGTAACGGTCGTCGTCACCATCGCCAACCGGACGCTCGACGCCGGCCGGCCCCCGACCGAAGCCGCCTTCGCGATCCCCCCGGGCGCCGAGGTGCTGGAAACCGCGCTCGACGGCGGCCGCATGGCGCTGCGCCTCCGCCTCGCCGACGGAACCGCGGCGATCCACGTCTTCGACATCGCGACGGGAAGGCGCGTCGCTGTCGCGCGTATCGAGGAAAGGGGGTAGCGGGCGGCCCTCGCCCCCTTCCGTCATGCCCGGACTTGTTCCATTGCTGTCCGGTTAAGACTTCGGGCTGGCGCCACCCTCTCGTCATTTCGACCGGAGCCGGCCCGAAGGGTCGGCGGCGCGGAGAAATCTCGTGCCCATGGGAGGGAGATTTCTCCGCTCCGCGCTTCGCGCTCCGGTCGAAATGACGAGGGGCGCGGGCGGAGCGCGATCCGAGCCTCTATAGCGGTTTCCGACCGGGCGCGATCGCAGCCGGCTGTCGCTCGGCAGGCCCCCTCACCCCGACCCTCTCCCCGCGGGGGAGAGGGGGAACTCGCTCGCCGACCTCTCTCTGCCTTCCCCCCTCCCGCTTGCGGGAGGGGCCGGGGGAGGGCGGGCGTCCTCCCCCACCCGGCCCATTTTCGTCATGCCTGGACTTGTTCCACTGCTGTCCGGTTTAGCTTTTCAGCGCGGGTTCCGCGCCCATGAGAGAGGCCGTCCCGAAGTTAAACCGGACAGCAATGGACTTGTTCCGGGCATGACGAAGCAGGAAGGATGTACGTTGCCCCCGCGGTCGTGCCCCCAGGCGTGGTGTAGGAGCAGGAGCCAGCATCGGTAGCTGTGGGTAAGTGGCCCGCCGCCGCGACCGTGTGGCGTCTGGCGGCGGCGGGCCACTTATCCATAGCGGATGGCCATCGCGGTGCCGGTTAGGGTTGGGCTTCTACAGTCCATCCGACCGGAGGAGTACCACGATGACCACCAAGGACATGATGACCCTGCAGGCGCTTTTGGAGAAGAGTTCGGACGCCGATCTGCTTCGCGAGATGATCGGGTTCACGGCCGAGCGTTTGATGGCGCTTGAGGTGGAGGGCCTTGCGGGAGCCGCACACGGCGAGCGTTCGCCGGACCGGCTCACCCATCGCAACGGCTACCGGGACCGGGTCTGGGAGACGCGCGCGGGCACGGTGGAGCTGAAGATCCCGAAGCTGCGCAAGGGGAGCTACTTCCCGGGCTTCCTGGAGCCGCGTCGCATGGCGGAGAAGGCGCTGACGGCGGTGATCCAGGAGGCCTACATCAAGGGCGTGTCGACCCGCTCGGTGGACGACCTGGTGCAGGCCATGGGCATGTCGGGCATCTCGAAGAGCCAGGTGTCGCGGCTGTGCGGTGAGATCGACGGCAAGATCCGCGACTTCCTCGACCGCCCGCTGGAGGGCGACTGGCCGTATCTGTGGCTGGACGCGACCTATGTGAAGATGCGCGAGGCCGGGCGCGTCGTCTCGGTCGCGGTCACGATCGCGGTGGCGGTCAACGACCAGGGCCGCCGCGAGGTGCTCGGCATGGCGATCGGCGCGTCCGAGGCCGAGACCTTCTGGACCTCCTTCCTGCGCTCCCTGGCCCGCCGCGGCTTGCGCGGCGTCAAGCTGGTCGTCTCCGATGACCACAAGGGCCTGAAGGCGGCTGCAACGCGCGTCCTCGGCGCCACATGGCAGCGCTGCCGCGTCCACTTCATGCGCACCCTGCTCGCCCATGCCGGCAAGCAGGGCCGGCGCGTCGTGTCCGCCTTCGTCACCACCGCCTTCGCCCAGGAGGATGCAGACAGCGCCTCCGCCCAGTGGCGCCAGGTCGCCGACCAGCTCAGGGCCAAGGCGCCGAAGCTCGCCGCTCTCATGGACGAGGCCGAGCACGACGTTCTCGCCTACATGACCTTCCCGGCCGCGCATCGCCCCAAGCTGCACTCGACAAACCCGCTCGAACGACTCCATGGCGAGATCAAGCGGCGTACCAACACCGTCGGCATCTTCCCCAACGAGGACGCCATAACACGGCTGATCGGCGCCATCCTGCTCGAGCAGAACGACGAATGGGCCGTCCAGAGGGCCAGATACATGACGCTGGAATCAATCGCTCCCGTGAGCGACAATGCAACCGTCAAGCTACCCGCCGTGGCAGCCTGAGCCTACCGGCCCTACCCGCCGGATACCGCGACGGCCGCCAGGCTCTTACACCACGGCTCGGGACACGATCAAAAGGCAGGCCGATGGGAAGATGCGGTCGGTGCTTGGGACGAAGTCGTCCGGCGCGTTGGCACAACTGCGGCGGATACCGATCTTGAGCCAGTTGCACTGGCTTTGGGCAACAAGGGGGACGCGCTCGTTGCGCTGCAGCGCTTGGACGAAGCATTGGCCGTCTGGGACGAGCTATTGCAGCGCTTCGGGGCGAAGGAATCTCAGGTGTTTCGTCAAGCGGTAGCACTGGGCCTCCAAAGCAAGGGCATTGCGTTGCTCAACTCTAACCTGATGTATTCGCCAAGGTCTGAGGACAAGGTGGCGGACGTGGCGTAACCCGTTGGTTTCGGGTAGAAATTCGTTTCCGAGCGAAATTCCCCCGAAGCAACGAAAGCGCCACGCCGCCATGACCGAAGATACCCTTCTCCCGTTCGATCTTCCAGCCGTAAGCCGCAAGAAGGTGACCGCCGATTTCGCCGGCGGTTCGATCTCGTCGGACGGCGGGCTTGTGCTGCTGCGCGGGGCCGAGCGCCGGCTTCGTCTGGCCGAGACGCTGGCCGGCTGCATCCGGGAGTGGCGCGACCCGGCGCGGACGGTCCACACGCTGCCTGCGATGCTGCGGTTCCGCATGTTCGCGATCGCCTGCGGCTACGAGGACGCCGACGCCCTTCGACAAGCTCAGGAGCGACACGCTGCGCGCCGATCCGCTGTTCAAGCTGGCGGTGGGCCGGGCGCCGGAGAGCGGCCGCGATCTCTGTTCGCAACCGACCATGAGCCGGCTCGAGAACGCGCCTTCGCGCAGCGAGGTGGGGCGCCTGACGGCCGCGCTGGTCGACATCTTCTGCCGTTCCTTCGATGCCCCGCCGGCGGCGATCACGCTCGACATCGACGAGACCTGCGACGCGGTGCACGGCCATCAGCAGCTGTCGCTGTTCCACGGCTTCTACGACACCCGGTGCTTCCTCCCGGTCCATGTCTACCATGTCGAGAGCGGCAAGCCGGTGGCGGTTCTCCTGCGCCCCGGCAAGACGCCCTCCGGGGTCGAGGTCCGCACCATGCTCAGGCACCTGACGCGGCACATCCGCCGGCACTGGCCGCGCACCCGGCTCACCTTCCGGGGCGACAGCCATTACGGCCGGACCGAGGCGATGGCGTGGTGCGAGGACAACGGCGTCGACTACATCTTCGGCCTGGCGGGGAACGCGGTGCTGCACGCCCTCGCCGACGAGACCGCCGACGATGTCGAGCTGCGCCACGCCGAGACCGGCGCCGACAAGGTCCGCGGCTTCGCCAGCTTCGATTACGCCGCCGGCTCGTGCGACCGCGAGCGCCGCGTGGTCGCCCGGCTCGAGGCCACGGCCCGCGGCTTCGACGCGCGCTACATCGTCACCTCGCTCACCGGCGAGCCGCGCCATCTCTACGAAGGGGTGTATTGCGCGCGGGGACAGGCGGAAAATCTGATAAAGCAGCACAAGTCCCAGCTCGCCTCCGACCGCACCTCCTGCCAGAGCCCGCTCGCCAACCAGTTCCGCCGGGTGCTCCACACCGCCGCCTACTGGCTGATGCTCGCGCTCCGCGACGCCGTGCCGCGCAGGATGGATCTCGCCTGGGCCGAGTTCGCCACCATCCGCCGGAGGCTGCTCAAGATCGGCGCCCGGGTGGTGGAGAAGGCCGCCCGCGTCCGCATCCACCTCGCCTCGGCCTGCCCCGACGCCGCCCTGTTCCGCCTCTTGGCGGGCCGGTTCGCGACCTCCGGACCCTGACCGCCGGGGCGGCGTGCCCCGCGAACCCGAGCCCGTTCAACCCTCAACCCCGAGTTCAAAAACGCCAAATCCCGGCACCGTAAAGGCGCCGAACACAAGCCCCTGCGCACTGGAAAACCGACCAATTTAATCGAACTGTCACGAATAGATGCGGCTAAGCAACTCGATGATGCTCTTGCGACTTGGAACGAGCTTCTTCGTCGTTACGCGATGGCCAAGGATGAAACATTGCTAGGTGGAACGGCGATGGCGCTCGTTGGGAAGGGCGCTGCGCTTATGGCATTGGACCGGCTGGATGAGGCGCTCGCCGTCTGGGACGAAGTGTTGTCTCATTTGGGAACGGGTGACAGGTTCCCTGGCCCCGAATTCCTCGCGGCGGCAATGAACTGTAGGGGCGTTGCGCTCGTCCGGTGAGGTGGCGTCGCAAAATCGGACAGGTCGTCAAGGTGTATTCCGCCGTGTGACGGAGGAATGCGGATGAGCAAGCGACGCAGGTTTTCGGGGGAGCTGAAGGCGAAGATAGCCTTGGAGGCGCTACGAGGCGGTCTGAGGTGGCGTCGCAAAATCGGACAGGTCGTCAAGGTGTATTCCGCCGTGTGACGGAGGAATGCGGATGAGCAAGCGACGCAGGTTTTCGGGGGAGCTGAAGGCGAAGATAGCCTTGGAGGCGCTACGGGGTGATCGGACGCTTCAGGAGATTGCCTCGAAGCACCAGGTGCATCCGAACCAGGTGGGTGTGTGGAAGCGCCAGGCGATGGAGGGTCTGGGGGAGGTCTTTTCCGGTGGAGGTGAGCGCCGGGCGCGGGATCACGAGAGCGAGGTCCGGGCTCTTCACGCCAAGATCGGGGAGTTGATCGTAGAGCGTGATTTTTTGTCACGCGGGTCCGGTCGCTGAGCCGGTCCGGGAGACGGGCGATGGTTGTGCGGGGCCACCCGTCGTTGAGCCTGACCCGGCAATGCCGTCTGCTGTCGATCGGGCGCTCGTCGCTCTATGACCGGCCGAAGGGGGAGAGCGCGGAGACGCTGGCTCTGATGCGCCGGATCGACGCGCTGTTCCTCAAGTATCCGTTCTACGGCGCCCGCCAGATGGTTCGGCATCTGCGCCGCGAGGGGGTGCGGATCGGGCGGCGGCGGGCCGCTCGCCTGATGCGCCTGCTTGGTCTTCAGGCGGTCTATCGGGCGCCGCGGACCAGTGCGCCGCACCTCGGGCACCGGGTTTATCCATATCTGCTGCGGGGTCTGGCGATCGAGCGGCCGAACCTGAGGTGGCGTCGCAAAATCGGACAGGTCGTCAAGGTGTATTCCGCCGTGTGACGGAGGAATGCGGATGAGCAAGCGACGCAGGTTTTCGGGGGAGCTGAAGGCGAAGATAGCCTTGGAGGCGCTACGGGGTGATCGGACGCTTCAGGAGATTGCCTCGAAGCACCAGGTGCATCCGAACCAGGTGGGTGTGTGGAAGCGCCAGGCGATGGAGGGTCTGGGGGAGGTCTTTTCCGGTGGAGGTGAGCGCCGGGCGCGGGATCACGAGAGCGAGGTCCGGGCTCTTCACGCCAAGATCGGGGAGTTGATCGTAGAGCGTGATTTTTTGTCACGCGGGTCCGGTCGCTGAGCCGGTCCGGGAGACGGGCGATGGTTGTGCGGGGCCACCCGTCGTTGAGCCTGACCCGGCAATGCCGTCTGCTGTCGATCGGGCGCTCGTCGCTCTATGACCGGCCGAAGGGGGAGAGCGCGGAGACGCTGGCTCTGATGCGCCGGATCGACGCGCTGTTCCTCAAGTATCCGTTCTACGGCGCCCGCCAGATGGTTCGGCATCTGCGCCGCGAGGGGGTGCGGATCGGGCGGCGGCGGGCCGCTCGCCTGATGCGCCTGCTTGGTCTTCAGGCGGTCTATCGGGCGCCGCGGACCAGTGCGCCGCACCTCGGGCACCGGGTTTATCCATATCTGCTGCGGGGTCTGGCGATCGAGCGGCCGAACCATGTGTGGTGCGCCGACATCACCTACATCCCGGTGCGGCGCGGCTTCCTCTACCTGGTGGCGATCATGGACTGGGCGAGCCGCTGCGTCCTGGCCTGGCGGCTGTCGAACACGCTGGACGCGGGGTTCTGTGTCGAGGCTCTCGACGAAGCCCTGGCGCGCCATGGCACCCCGCAGATCTTCAACACCGACCAGGGCAGCCAGTTCACCGGCTTCGCCTTCACCGCGCGCCTGCGGGAGGCCGGTATCCGCATCTCGATGGACGGCCGCGGCCGGTGCATGGACAACATCTTCATCGAGCGGCTGTGGCGCTCGCTCAAATACGAGGCGGTCTACCTGCACGAGATCGCCGACGGCTTCGCAGCCCGGCGCGTCATCGGCCAGTGGATCGGCTTCTACAACACCGAGAGACCGCACTCGGCACTCGGCGGGCGGACGCCGGCCGAGGCCTACCGGGGCGACACGCCTGTGGATATGATGGACAAGCCGCTTCGCGCCTTGACCACATACCCACAGGCGCAACAGCAGCAGCAGAAAGATCGATCCAAGAGGATTCTGGCGGCACAAACTTCAACCGGAATACACCTTGAAAACGCCGTCAGCCTGTCCGACAAACCGACGCCACCTCAATCTTCGCCTTCAGCTCCCCCGAAAACCTGCGTCGCTTGCTCATCCGCATTCCTCCGTCACACGGCGGAATACACCTTGACGACCTGTCCGATTTTGCGACGCCACCTCAGGATATGATTCACCGAAAATGTGGAACGCGATGAAATCTGCACTGCTGGGAAAGGCAGCGGTAGAATTGGCACGCGGTCAAGATGACGAGGTTGTCGCTGCCGCAGACCGCGTATTTCGCCATGGTGGTACCGGCTCTCCAGAGATCGAATGGCTGACGTACAGGGTTCGTGCTCGAGCACATCTTCGAATGGGGGATACTGGAGCGTGCGCAGACGATGTCAGAGAGATACTGATGATCCTGCCCGACCTCGGTTCAATGTCAAAGGAAGTGCTCGATTGGCTGTCCAGTATGGCGGTGGCTTTGGGTCTTGAGAAAATGTGCGACCTGATAAAGGCGTCGCCGTCCTCGGACCTGCTGCTGCCGCTGACGACGGCGCTGGAGATGGAGCTTGGCGAGGAACCGCGGGTGGCGAAGGAAGTGGCGGAGGTTGCCGAGGACGTGCGCCGCGACCTTGAACAGCTCCGGAAGGCGAAGTCGGGCGACGGTGGTACTTCGACCCTGGACCCTGGCTCAAGTCCGGGGTGACGGCCGGGAGAGGGTGCTCGGCTTCCGACGCCCCACCCGTCATGCCCGGCGAAGCCTGTTCCCGCAAAGGTGAGGGCCGGGCGTCCACGAGTTTTTTCTTCGGGACGGGGCGGCGACAGAAAAAGAAAAAACGTGGATGGCCGGAACGAGTCCGGCCATGACGAAGGGGGGCAGGTCCGAACCTCCGGCACACCCCCACCGCCCCCGCCAACTTTCCGTTTGTGCCGACGCACGGTTTCGCCCCATAAACCCGCATGACCGTCCCGCCGATATCGGTGCGCCGAAAGGGCAGGGGAATTCCGGCTTCAGGGGCTCGGGATCAGCTTGACGGCGGCGACGATGACCGCGGCCAGCCCGACCATGCGCCATGTGAGCGCGAGCATGTCGGCTTTCAGCTCGGCCTTCAACTCGGCGATGTCTGTCTTCACCGCGGCGAGGTCCGTTTTGGTCGCAGCGTTATCGTCCCCGGCATCGGCCGCGTCGCGGGCAACCGCCGCCACCGCCTCGGCGTGGCCCTTCCCCATTCCGGCGGCTTCCAAGGCCTTTGCGGCGGCAAGCGTGTCGAAGGCGGCGACCATGAGGACAGGCTAGAGCGGAACGCGCGGAGTTGCAACCGTGGCGCGAGTCGCTCCGCGTCCAAGCCCTCCCCACCCCCATGCTGACCGCGCTGCCCTTCCTCCGCCGCGGCCCGCCGGCCGACCCGGTCTCCGGCTGGTCCCTCGCCACGTTCCTCCTCTGCCTCGTCCTGCTCGGCCCGTTCGTCGCGCTGCTCTACGCGATGACCGGGGATTCGGGCGGGTTGTGGCTCCATCTGATGGAGACCGTGTTCCCGCGCTACGTCGCCAACACGGTCCTGCTGATGATCGGCGTCGGGCTGCTCAGCCTCGCCTTCGGGTTGACGACGGCGTGGCTGGTCACGCGCTACGAGTTTTGGGGATCGCGGCTGCTCGACTGGACGCTGCTGCTGCCCGCCACGGTGCCGGCCTACATCATCGCCTACACCTATACCGACCTGCTCGAATATGCCGGGCCGGTGCAGGCGGGCCTGCGCGACCTGTTCGGCTGGAGTTCGGCGCGCGATTACTGGTTCCCCGAGATCCGCTCGCTCGGCGGCGCGATCCTCGTGATGGGCTCGGTGCTCTACCCCTATGTCTACCTGATGGCGCGGACCGCGTTCCGGCTGACCCCGGCCTCCTACTACGAGGTCGCGGCGCTGCACGACCGCGGCATCGCGTTCTCGGTCGGCCTCCCGCTGGCGCGCCCGGCGATCGTGGCGGGGCTCGCGCTGGTGCTGATGGAGGTGGTGTCGGATTTCGGCGCGGTCGAGTATTTCGCGGTCGAGACGCTGACGCTCGGCATCTTCAACGTCTGGCTCGGCATGAACAACCTCACGGCCGCGGCGCAGATCGCGGGCGTCGCCTTCGTGTTCATCCTGGGCCTCCTCTTCATCGAGCAGCGCGCGCGCGGCCAGCAGCGCTTCTTCGACCCCGGAAGGCCGAGCGGGGGCCTGCGGCCGGTGCGGCTCACCGGCTGGAAGGGGGCGGGCTGCGCGGCGGTGTGCGCGGTGCCGCTGGTCGTGGGGTTCGTGGTGCCGGTCGGCGTGCTCGCCTCGTTCGTGTTCGCCGGGCTGTCGTCGACCGATTACGGCGCGCTGGCGTCGGCCGCGGTCAAATCGCTCGCCGTCGCCTTCGCGGCGGCGGCGATCGTGATGGCGATCGCGCTGGTGAGCGTGCTGACGGTCTCATACAAGCGCCACCCGGCGCTGGGCGCGCTGACCGCGGTCTCGGCGATGGGCTACGCGTTCCCGGGCACGGTGCTGGCGATCGGGGTCGTGGTGTTCGCGGGCGCGGTCGATTCGGGCGTCGAGGCGTTCGTCGAAAGCGTGCTGGGGGCGGGCTTCGACGGGCTCCTGATCGGCGGCGCCGCGCTGCTGGTGGCGGGCTACGTGGTGCGCTTCCAGGCGATCGGCTACGGCGCGACGGTGGCCGGCGTCAAGCGGCTGTCGCCCAACATCATGAGCGCGAGCTACGTGCTGGGGCGCGGCTTCACGCGCAGCATGGCGACGCTCGCCCCGCCGCTGTTGCGGAAGTCGCTGCTGGCGGGCGGGCTGCTGGTGTTCGTCGACGTGATGAAGGAGCTGCCGATGACGCTGCTCCTGCGCCCGTTCGATTTCGAGACGCTGGCGACCTACGTCTACCAGTTCGCTACCGACGAGCTCCTCGAGCAGTCGGCACTCGCCGCGCTCGCCATCGTGGCCGCGGGGCTCGGCCCGGTGATCTGGATGAACGCCTCCCAGCGCCGCTAGCGCGGCGGGCCGAACACGAACGCCCGGTCGCGGTCGATGCTGACCCGCACCGGCTCGCCGACGCCGTGGCGGACCAGGCCGGGGAGGCGGGCGTGGAAGTGCTCGTGGCCCGGCGCCCGGTGGTCGGGGCCGAGGCGGACCAGGCTGGACGCGCCGGCAAAGTGGGACGCTGCACACCTGCATCGTCGCGCCCGGCCCGTCGGCCGCCAGCGAGAGCCCGTCCGGGCGGATCAGCACCTCAACCGGGGCGCCGTCCGGGAAGCCGGGGTTGGGGAGCGCGCCGAGTCCGGTGCGGATCTCGCCCCGCTCCACCCTGCCGGGGAGCCGGTTGACCGCGCCGAAGAACGCCGCCGTGAAGGCGTCGACCGGCCGCGAGTAGAGCGCGTCCGGCGTGCCGGTCTGCACCGCCCTGCCGTCGCGCATCAGCACGATCCGGTCGGCCGTGACCAGCGCCTCCTCCGGGTCGTGGGTGACCATCAGCACGGTGACGCCGGCGTCCTTGAGGATGCGGATCGTCTCCTCCCGGAGCCCGCCGCGGAGCGAGGCGTCGAGGCTCGAGAACGGCTCGTCCAGCAGCACCACGCGGGGGCGGGAGGCGAGCGCGCGGACCAGCGCCACCCGCTGCTGCTCGCCGCCCGACAGCATGTGGGGGTAGGCGTCCGCGCGGTGTCTCAGGCGGATCCGGTCGAGCAGCGATTCCACCCGCCCCGCGTCGGTCGCCTTCTGCCGGCGCGTCATCCCGTAGGCGACGTTCTGCGCCACCGTGAGGTGCGGAAACAGCGCGAAGTCCTGGAACAGGAACCCGATGCGGCGCTCCGGCGGCGGCACCGATCCGTTCGCGTCCGCCAGCACCCGCCCGGCGACCGCGATCCGTCCCCGCTCCGGCCGCTCCAGCCCCGCGATCGCGCGCAGCGTCGTCGTCTTGCCGCAGCCCGACGGCCCCAGCAGGCACACCAACTCGCCCTCCGCGACCCCGAACGAAAGATCGCGTACCGCCGGCTTCGTCCCAAACGCGACACTCAGACCGTCGAGCTCCAGCACCGCTTCAGCCTCTGCCTCACGATGTTATTGATAATCAATATCATCATGAAGGCGGGCGGGGAAGAGGGTAAAGCGCGTTTTATCGGGGGAGGGGACGGGGGTCAGGCGGTGCCCCAGACTTCGTGGGCGATCCGGAGGACGAGCTCGAGCTTTCGGCGGGTGGCGTCGGAATCGATCGGCTGGGCGCCGCCGCCGGCGGACGAGAAGCCGCATTGCGGGCCGAGGGCGAGGCGTTCGAGCGGCGCGTGGCGGGCGGCCTCGTCGATGCGGCGCTTGACGGAGTCGGCGTCCTCCAGCACCGGGGTCTTGGTGCTGATCAGGCCGAGCACGGCGGTCTTGTCGGGCGGCAGGAAGCGGAGCGGCGCGAAGTCGCCGGCGCGCGGCGTGTCGTATTCCAGCTGCAGGACGTCGACGTCGAGGCCGGCGAAGACGCGCTCGGCGATCGGCTCGTAGCCGCCCTCGGCCATCCACGCGCCCTTGAAGTTGCCGCGGCACATGTGGAGGCCGACCAGCATGCCCGGAGGCCGCTCCGCGATCGCTGCGTTGATCAGCCCGACATAGGCGTCGGTCAGCTCGTCCGGGTCCTCGCCGCGCGCCGCGACGCCCGCCCGCGCCGCCATGTCGCAGTTGCACGGCAGCGCGGTCTCGTCGAGCTGCACGTAACGGCATCCCGCCGCCGCGAGGTCGGCAATTTCGTCGCGGTAAATGCCGACCAAGTCGGCGAAGTAGGCATTCCGGTCGGCATACGCATCGGCCTCGAACGCGCGCGGGCCGAGGAAGTAGTGCAGCACCGGCGGCGAGGCGATGGTGACCTTGGGCAGCCCCTTCGGCCGCAGCGCGGCGAGGAAGCGGTAGTCGTCGGCGACGATCGGGCGCGCGCGCTTCAGGCGCCGCGCGGCGTAGGGCGAGGCGGCCGTGCCTAAGCTCCCCGAGCCGGACCGGAAGCCCAGCACCCCCTCCTCGCGCAGCGCGAACCCGTCGAGCGCGTCGATCACCCCGGCCGACCAGGAGCGCCGGCGGAACTCCCCGTCGGTCACCGCGGGCAGGCCGAGCCCGTCCTGGAAGGCGACGATGCCGCGGATCGCCGCGTCCTGGGCGGCGCGCAGCCCGTCGGCGTCGAGCCGTCCGGCCCGGTGCGCGCGCACCGCGTCGAGCAGCGAGTCCGGCCGGAGGAAGCTCCCCACATGCTCGGCGCGAAAGGGCACGGCTGTCATGGCGCCCACGCTATAGTCGGGCGCGGACGCGGGGGCAACGGCGCGGGAGGCGGTCATGCGGCGGGGCGGCACGGTGGGCGGGATCGAATGGCACCGGATAATCGAATCCGAGGAGCCCGATTTCGACGTGTTCTTCCTGCTGCCCGACGCCAGCGAGGAGACCCTCGCCCCGCACCGCGCCTGGCTGGAGCCCCGCTTCCTCGACCCCGCCTCGAACCGGCTGGTGATGGCGATGCAGTCCTACGTGCTGAGGACCCGGCACCGCACGATCCTGGTCGACGCCTGCGTCGGCAACCACAAGGAGCGCCGCTTCCACCCGCCCTGGGCGCACCGCACGTCGACGCGATACCTCGACGGACTCGCCGCCATCGGCCTCGCGCCCGACGACATCGACTTCGTGATGTGCACGCATCTGCACGCCGACCACGTGGGCTGGAACACGCGGCTGATCGACGGGCGCTGGGTGCCGACCTTCCCCAACGCGCGCTACCTCTTCGCCCGCACCGAGTACGACCACTGGATCGCGCTCAACGAGGGCGGCAAGAAATATTCCGACGGCTGCATCGACGACAGCGTGCTGCCGGTGGTCGAGGCCGGCCAGGCCGACATCGTGGCCGACGATTACGCGTTCGACGACGAGATATCCTTCGCGCTCACGCCGGGCCACACGCCGGGCCACGTGGCGATCGAGCTCGCGTCCCAAGGCGAGCGCGCGGTGCTCTCGGGCGACGTCTGCCACACGCCGCTGCAATGCCGCGAGCCCGGCTGGAGCGCGGTGGGCTGCTCGGACCGCGCGCAGTCGGCCGCGACCCGACGGGCGTTCCTCGAGCGCCACTGCGACACCGACACGCTGGTGATGACGGCGCACTTCCCGTCGCCCTCGGCGGGGTTCGTGCGGGCGCGGGGGGAGGCGTTCGACTGGGTGTATGGGGGGTAGGGGCGGGACTTAGCCGGCTCTGTCCGGGGTGACAGTGCGCGCCCGCCCCGACATATTGCGCCGCGCGGCAACGGACCGGAGCATCCCGGCGGCACGATGAGCGGCACCACCGAGGCTTTCGCGCGCGCGAAGATCGACGCGCTGCTCAGGGATGCCGGCTGGGATATCACCGACGGCGCGAGCGTCCTGTTCGAATACCTGCTCCCCGACGGCACGCTGGCCGACTACGTGCTGTGCGACCGTCAGGGCCGGCCGCTGGCGGCGCTCGAAGCCAAGCGCGCAAGCGTCGACCCGATCCTGGCGCAGGACCAAGGGTGCCACTATGCCCTCGAGCTGGGCGTGCCGTTCGTCTTCCTGTCGAACGGCGAGGAGGTCTGGTTCCTCGACCGAGAAACGGACGCGCACGCGCGCCGGATCGTCGGCTTCTTCGCGCAAGACGACCTCGAACGGCGGATCGCCGCGCGCTCGCTTCGCCGCGACCTCGCCACCGTCGAAATCGACCGCGCAATCGTCGACCGCGACTACCAGATCGCGTGCATCGAGACCCTGTCCGCCGAAGTCTCGCGCGGCCGCCACAAGATGCTGGTCGAGATGGCAACCGGAACCGGCAAGACGCGCACGGCGGCGGCCTTCGTCAAGCGGCTGTTCGAGGCCGGAACCGTCACCCGCGTCCTGTTCCTCGTCGACCGGATCGCGCTGGCGGGGCAGGCGGAGGACGCGTTCACCGACCATCTGCGCGACTATCCCTGCCACGTGCTGCGTCCCGGCCGCGGCTTCGACCGCGCCAAGCGCATCACCATCGCCACCCTCCAGACCATGATCGCGGAATACCGCGACCTCTCGCCCGGCTATTTCGATCTGGTGATCACCGACGACGATCTACGACAAGTGGAGCGGCGTGCTGCGGCATTTCGACTCGATCCAGCTGGGCCTGACCGCGACGCCCTGCACCGCCGCCGAGGCGGACGCGGTGTCCGACCCCGAGGACGGGATGTTCGTGCGCGACACGCTCCGCTTCTTCGAGGTCGACAGGCCGACCTTCCGCTACGGGCTCCGCGAGGCGATCGCCGAAGGCTACCTGGTGCCCTACGGCATCTATCGCGCATTGACGGTCAAGACCGCCGCGGAGGGCGGCTTCCCGGTCCGCCGCGACGAGCTCGACTGGACTGCGATGGACGAATCCACGCGGGCTGAGTTCGAGGAACTGTTCGCAGCCTCCGACACCATTTCCGTCGATCCGCGCGCGCTGGAACGCAAGTTCACCATCCCCGAGCGCAACCGCGCCATCGTGCGCGAGTTCCGCGAAGTGCTGGAAAACGGCTTCACCGGCAGGGACGGGGTGCGGCGGTTCCCGAGCTGGGGCAAGACCATCGTGTTCGCCGTGACGAGGCGCCACGCCGAGACGCTGGCGACCATGCTGGACGAGCATTTCGCCGACCTGAAACCCCATCCGGCGGTGCGCTACGCCGATTTCGTGGTGAGCGACGTGGGCGGCGGACCCGCGCCGGACGCCGCCGGCATCATCAAGCGGTTCAAGGACGAGGAGTTCCCGAAGATCCTGGTCAGCGTGAACATGCTCGATACCGGTTTCGACTGTCCCGAGGTGGTCGGGCTCGTCATGGCGCGCTACACCGAGAGCGCCATCCTCTACCGCCAGATGCGCGGTCGCGGCACCCGCAAGGCGCCGCACATCAAGAAGACCGATTTCACGATGTTCGATTTCGTCGGCGTGACGGACTTCCACGGCGACGACGACGGAGACATACCGGGCGGCACTATCGTCGCGGAGCCCACCGGGCCCGGCCCCGGCGCCCCGCGCGGGTTGCTGACGCTCGATGTCGACGATCATATCGACCCCGCGAGCCGGGAATGGCTGACCCTCGACGAAGACGGCAGGATCGTGCGCACGCCGGAGCACGAGGCCCGCGCGGCGGAGATCGGCGTCCGTTTCGAGGATTGGCGGAGGTCGCACGACTTCGATGCCGAGCAGGCGCGCTGGGCCGGGTTGATCGGAAGCCGTGTCCGCGCCGACGCGATGACCATGACCGGCTTCGGGGAGTACGATTTCGACGCGCATCCGTTCAGCGCGCTCGGCGGCTACGACCAGGCCCGGCGGGTGTTCGGCGGCGAAGGGCCGCTCGCCCGGCTGATCGCCGGCTTCAACGCGGCGGTGTTCGGGGAGGGGAAGGAAGAGACGAGAGAACCGACGCCGTTCTCCCGCCGACCATGACGGAACGGACACCGGACACCCCCTAACCATGCCCATGACGCCCGAGCTTCGAAACGGCATCGACCGCATCCGCGACTACCTGTTCGGCGGCGGCTATCCCAACCCGACGCAGAACGCGGAACAGCTGAGCTTCCTCATCTATTTCTACATGTTCGAGGCGGCGGACGCGGCGCGGATACGGGCGGCGCGGCGTCCCGGCGCGGACGCCTATGCCGGCGCGTTCGAGGGCGAATGGGCGCTCCGTAACCCGCGCAACGCGCCGGAACCGGGCGCCGACACGGTCCCGCGCGAGCGTCTGCGCTGGTCGTCCTGGGCGCAGGCGCTGAACGGGGCGCCGTTGGTCAACTGGGTGCGGGAGGAGGTGTTCCCGTTCCATGCCGAACTCTCGGCCGGCGGCGTCACCGACTTCATGGACGGCGCCCGTCTGGTGATCGACGAGCCGACGGTGCTCACCCAGGTGGTGAGCCAGCTGAACGACCTGCACCTCGACCGGGTGGACGCCGACACCAAGGGCGACCTGTTCGAGCACGTGCTCCGCCAGATCAGGCAGGCGGGCGAGCTCGGCCAGTTCCGCACGCCGCGCCACGTCATCCGCGTGCTGGTGCGGCTGGTCGATCCGCGGATCGGCGAGACGATCTACGACCCGGCGGCGGGGACGGCGGGTTTCCTGGTGGCCGCGTGGGACCATATCCGCCTCGCCAACTCGTCGGAGGCCGGCATCGAGGAGGTCGAGGCCGAGGGCAAGACGATCCGGCGCGGCCTCGGCGACACGCTGAGCCGGGAGGCCGCCGCGCGGTTGCGGGAGGCGACCTTCCACGGTGCCGACGTGGACCCACAGATGGTCCGCCTCGCCACCATGAACCTGACGCTCCGCGGTCTCGACCGGGTGCGCATCCTGCGCCGCGACGCGCTCACCCGCTCCCTCGACCGCGCGGCGAAGGCGGAACTCGGGCTGCCGGTGCGGGGCTTCGACGTGATTCTCGCCAACCCGCCCTTCTCCGGGCGGCTCGACAGGGACCGCATCGTCGACGACGTGAAGGTCGGGCGCACCGCGCAGACCGAGCTCCTGTTCCTGCAATACATGTTGAATCATCTGGCGGACGGCGGGCGCTGCGGCGTCGTGGTGCCGGAGGGCGTGCTGTTCGGCTCGACCGGGGCGCACCGGGAACTGCGCCGCCGGCTGGTCGAGAACAACACGGTCGAGGCGGTGCTGTCGCTGCCGGGCGGCGTGTTCAACCCCTATTCCGGGGTCAAGACCTCGCTGCTCGTGTTCCGCAAGGGCGGCGCGACCGGACGCGTCATGTTCCTCCATGTCGAGAACGACGGCTTCAAGCTCGACGCCAACCACGACCAGCCCATCGACGAGGACGACCTGCCCGGCCTGATCGAGGCGTTCCGCCACAGCGCCGCGCGCTGGGTCACATGGCGCGACCGCGACACCGACGCCGACTGGACGGAAAACGTAAGCGTCTGGCGTGACCGCCCTTGTGGCGAGACGGCTTGGAGCCGCAGTCTGTGGTGAGGTTCCAGAGGTCGATAGTGTCCATTATCGGCTAATGGACACTATCTTAGGGGGCTGCGGTGCCACGTCGGGTACGCCGGTTCTGGTCGGACGACGAGAAGCGCCGGATCGTGGCGCAGAGCTACGCTCCCGGTGTCTCGGTGTCGGTTGTGGCGCGCCGCTATGACGTCAACGCCAACCTGATCTTCACCTGGCGGCGCGATCCCCGTTACAGGCCGGCGGCCGATGCCGGGGAGGCGCCGTCCTTCCTGCCGGTGGAGGTGGTGCCCGATGCGCCGCCGTTGGAGCCGGCCGCGGCATCGGACGGTCGGATCGAGATCGCGTTGTCGAACGGCCACCGGGTGAGCGCGTTCGGGTCGTTCGACGCGGACGCGCTGTGCCGGGTGGTGCGGGCGCTTGGCGGATTCCCTCCTCGACCCGGGTATGGCTGGCCTGCGGCGTGACCGACATGCGCAAGGGGTTCCCCGGTCTCGCGGCGCAGGCGGAGCGGGTATTGAAGGCGGATCCGCATTGCGGCCATCTCTTCATCTACCGCGGCCGCCGGGGCGACCTGATCAAGATGATCTGGTGGGACGGCCAGGGTGCGTGCCTGTTCTCGAAGCGTCTGGAGCGCGGCCGCTTCGTGTGGCCGTCGGCATCGGAAGGGAAGGTGTCGGTGACGCCGGCGCAGCTGTCGATGCTGCTTGAGGGGATCGACTGGCGGGCGCCGGTTCGCACCTGGAGACCGCTGGCCGCGGGCTGATTCACCGTTTATAAACAATGGGTTGACTGTCATTCGGGCTTCCCTTTGTCGGCCCCTTCGGGTAGGATGCGGCCATGCTCGAAGCGGCCCATTCCCTGCCCGACGACATCGCCGCGTTGAAGGCGATGGTGCTGGCCTCGCGGGCCGAACTGGCGGCACGGGACGCCGAGCTGCGCAACCGCGATCTGTTGATCGAGAAGCTCAGGCACCAGCTTGCGGGTCTGCGGCGGCAGCGCTTCGGCGTCACCTCGGAGGCCCTCGACCAGCTTGATCTCGGGCTGGAGGACGAGGAGATCGCGCGGGCGGCCGAGGCGCCGACCGAGCCGACGCCCGCCACGAAGAAGCAGCCGAAGCGCCGTCCCCTGCCGGACCACCTGCCGCGCGAGGAGGACGGTTCTCGCGCCGGGCGAGCGCTGCGCGGACTGCGGCGGCCGTCTCAAGCGGCTCGGCGAGGATGTGACGGAGGAGCTGGAGTACATCCCCGGCCGCTTCGTGGTGAAGCGCATCGTCCGTCCGCGCCTGGCCTGCGGCGGCTGCGAGAAGTTCCACCAGGCGCCGCTGCCGCCGCGACCGATCGAGCGCGGCCGACCGGGCCCCGGCCTTCTGGCGCATGTGCTGGTCTCGAAGTATTGCGATCACCTGCCGCTCTACCGCCAGTCCCGCATCTTCGCCCGCGACGGCGTCGAGCTCGACCGCTCGACGCTCGCCGGCTGGGTCGGCAAGGCGACGGCGCTGCTGGAGCCCCTGGCCGATGCGATCGGGCGCCATGTGCTGGAAGGACAAGCCCTGTTCGCCGACGACACCCCGGTCAAGCTGCTGGCGCCGGGAACCGGCAAAACGGCGACCGGCCGGGCCTGGACCTACGTGCGGGACGAGCGGCCCTGGGCTGGCGAGGCGCCGCCGGCGGCCTGGTACCGCTTCTCGGCCGACCGCAAGGCGGCGCATCCGAAGGCGCATCTTGAAGGCTTCGCCGGCTGGATGCACTCGGACGGCTATGCCGGGTTCGGTGCGCTGGCGCGCGCCGGGCCGGTCCGCGAGGTGGCCTGTCTGGCGCATGTGCGACGCAAGTTCTTCGACGTCCATGCCGCCCAGGGCTCGGCGATCGCCGCCGAGGCGCTGGAACGGATCGCCGCCCTCTACGCTATCGAGAAGGAGGCCCGCGGGCAGCCGCCCGATAACCGCGCGGCCATCCGCCAGGCCAAGGCCGCGCCGTGCCTCGACGAGCTGGAGCGGTGGCTGCAATCGCAGCTGCCCAGAATCTCCGCCAAGACCCCGCTGGCAGCGGCGATCCGTCATGCCCTGACCCGGATGAAGCGCCTTCGACCCTATCTCGAGCACGGCTTCCTCGAGATCGACAACAACCCCGCCGAACGCGCAATGAGGCCGATCGCGCTCGGCCGCAAGAACTATCTCTTCATGGGCTCGGCCAGCGGCGGCAGGGCCGCCGCCATCGCCTACACCCTGATCGAGACCGCCAGGCTCAACGATGTCGATCCGCAGGCCTGGCTTGCTCAGGTCCTCGAACGCATCCCCGACTACAGGATCAACCGCATCGACGATCTGCTGCCGTGGAACACCGCGCCCGCAGAAGATCGGGAAGCCGCCGACTGACCACGCAGGGGCGGTCACGCCGGACGCTTACCGGAAAACTGGTGGTTCGCCGAGGCCGACGCGATCCGCGAAGCCGACTTCAACCTGAGCGCCAACCGGCACCGGCCGCAGAGCCGGGCGCGGGTGGAGCATCGGGACCCATTGGAAATCTTGGAGGAGTTGCGGACTATCGAGACGGAGATATTGGAGGAGATCGACGAACTGGCGGATACGGTGGGGAACCTGCCGTGAAGATGGAAAGCGTAAGTCTCGGCGACATCGCTATAATTACGTCAGGTCAATCACCGCCGGGAGACACATACAACGAGGACCGCATCGGTTTGCCTTTCTTTCAGGGAAAGGCAGATTTTGGAGAAGTTCACCCGGTTGCTCGCAAGTGGTGCGCTGCTCCCAAGAAAATCGCAGAAGCGGGAGATTGAGGTGGCGTCGGTTTGTCGGACAGGCTGACGGCGTTTTCAAGGTGTATTCCGGTTGAAGTTTGTGCCGCCAGAATCCTCTTGGATCGATCTTTCTGCTGCTGCTGTTGCGCCTGTGGGTATGTGGTCAAGGCGCGAAGCGGCTTGTCCATCATATCCACAGGCGTGTCGCCCCGGTAGGCCTCGGCCGGCGTCCGCCCGCCGAGTGCCGAGTGCGGTCTCTCGGTGTTGTAGAAGCCGATCCACTGGCCGATGACGCGCCGGGCTGCGAAGCCGTCGGCGATCTCGTGCAGGTAGACCGCCTCGTATTTGAGCGAGCGCCACAGCCGCTCGATGAAGATGTTGTCCATGCACCGGCCGCGGCCGTCCATCGAGATGCGGATACCGGCCTCCCGCAGGCGCGCGGTGAAGGCGAAGCCGGTGAACTGGCTGCCCTGGTCGGTGTTGAAGATCTGCGGGGTGCCATGGCGCGCCAGGGCTTCGTCGAGAGCCTCGACACAGAACCCCGCGTCCAGCGTGTTCGACAGCCGCCAGGCCAGGACGCAGCGGCTCGCCCAGTCCATGATCGCCACCAGGTAGAGGAAGCCGCGCCGCACCGGGATGTAGGTGATGTCGGCGCACCACACATGGTTCGGCCGCTCGATCGCCAGACCCCGCAGCAGATATGGATAAACCCGGTGCCCGAGGTGCGGCGCACTGGTCCGCGGCGCCCGATAGACCGCCTGAAGACCAAGCAGGCGCATCAGGCGAGCGGCCCGCCGCCGCCCGATCCGCACCCCCTCGCGGCGCAGATGCCGAACCATCTGGCGGGCGCCGTAGAACGGATACTTGAGGAACAGCGCGTCGATCCGGCGCATCAGAGCCAGCGTCTCCGCGCTCTCCCCCTTCGGCCGGTCATAGAGCGACGAGCGCCCGATCGACAGCAGACGGCATTGCCGGGTCAGTGAGGTGGCGTCGCAAAATCGGACAGGTCGTCAAGGTGTATTCCGCCGTGTGACGGAGGAATGCGGATGAGCAAGCGACGCAGGTTTTCGGGGGAGCTGAAGGCGAAGATAGCCTTGGAGGCGCTACGGGGTGATCGGACGCTTCAGGAGATTGCCTCGAAGCACCAGGTGCATCCGAACCAGGTGGGTGTGTGGAAGCGCCAGGCGATGGAGGGTCTGGGGGAGGTCTTTTCCGGTGGAGGTGAGCGCCGGGCGCGGGATCACGAGAGCGAGGTCCGGGCTCTTCACGCCAAGATCGGGGAGTTGATCGTAGAGCGTGATTTTTTGTCACGCGGGTCCGGTCGCTGAGCCGGTCCGGGAGACGGGCGATGGTTGTGCGGGGCCACCCGTCGTTGAGCCTGACCCGGCAATGCCGTCTGCTGTCGATCGGGCGCTCGTCGCTCTATGACCGGCCGAAGGGGGAGAGCGCGGAGACGCTGGCTCTGATGCGCCGGATCGACGCGCTGTTCCTCAAGTATCCGTTCTACGGCGCCCGCCAGATGGTTCGGCATCTGCGCCGCGAGGGGGTGCGGATCGGGCGGCGGCGGGCCGCTCGCCTGATGCGCCTGCTTGGTCTTCAGGCGGTCTATCGGGCGCCGCGGACCAGTGCGCCGCACCTCGGGCACCGGGTTTATCCATATCTGCTGCGGGGTCTGGCGATCGAGCGGCCGAACCATGTGTGGTGCGCCGACATCACCTACATCCCGGTGCGGCGCGGCTTCCTCTACCTGGTGGCGATCATGGACTGGGCGAGCCGCTGCGTCCTGGCCTGGCGGCTGTCGAACACGCTGGACGCGGGGTTCTGTGTCGAGGCTCTCGACGAAGCCCTGGCGCGCCATGGCACCCCGCAGATCTTCAACACCGACCAGGGCAGCCAGTTCACCGGCTTCGCCTTCACCGCGCGCCTGCGGGAGGCCGGTATCCGCATCTCGATGGACGGCCGCGGCCGGTGCATGGACAACATCTTCATCGAGCGGCTGTGGCGCTCGCTCAAATACGAGGCGGTCTACCTGCACGAGATCGCCGACGGCTTCGCAGCCCGGCGCGTCATCGGCCAGTGGATCGGCTTCTACAACACCGAGAGACCGCACTCGGCACTCGGCGGGCGGACGCCGGCCGAGGCCTACCGGGGCGACACGCCTGTGGATATGATGGACAAGCCGCTTCGCGCCTTGACCACATACCCACAGGCGCAACAGCAGCAGCAGAAAGATCGATCCAAGAGGATTCTGGCGGCACAAACTTCAACCGGAATACACCTTGAAAACGCCGTCAGCCTGTCCGACAAACCGACGCCACCTCACAGGCTCAACGACGGGTGGCCCCGCACAACCATCGCCCGTCTCCCGGACCGGCTCAGCGACCGGACCCGCGTGACAAAAAATCACGCTCTACGATCAACTCCCCGATCTTGGCGTGAAGAGCCCGGACCTCGCTCTCGTGATCCCGCGCCCGGCGCTCACCTCCACCGGAAAAGACCTCCCCCAGACCCTCCATCGCCTGGCGCTTCCACACACCCACCTGGTTCGGATGCACCTGGTGCTTCGAGGCAATCTCCTGAAGCGTCCGATCACCCCGTAGCGCCTCCAAGGCTATCTTCGCCTTCAGCTCCCCCGAAAACCTGCGTCGCTTGCTCATCCGCATTCCTCCGTCACACGGCGGAATACACCTTGACGACCTGTCCGATTTTGCGACGCCACCTCAATCGTCCGCATACCGTTCGAACGGAACATGCGGCATCGACCTTTTCATCCATTGATCGAACGCATAGTGCAGGAACAGGTTGGACAATACTGGCGAAATTACCCCGCCCTGTGGCGTGCCCCTGTCCCGTGCGACAACGGTGCCGTCCTCCTCGATCACGGGAGCCTTCAACCAGCGCTCGACATAGAGCAGCACCCACCGGCAGTCCGTATGGTGACGAACGGCCTTCAGCAGCAACTCGTGGTCGATGTTGTCGAAGAACCCCTTGATTGAGGTGGCGTCGCAAAATCGGACAGGTCGTCAAGGTGTATTCCGCCGTGTGACGGAGGAATGCGGATGAGCAAGCGACGCAGGTTTTCGGGGGAGCTGAAGGCGAAGATAGCCTTGGAGGCGCTACGGGGTGATCGGACGCTTCAGGAGATTGCCTCGAAGCACCAGGTGCATCCGAACCAGGTGGGTGTGTGGAAGCGCCAGGCGATGGAGGGTCTGGGGGAGGTCTTTTCCGGTGGAGGTGAGCGCCGGGCGCGGGATCACGAGAGCGAGGTCCGGGCTCTTCACGCCAAGATCGGGGAGTTGATCGTAGAGCGTGATTTTTTGTCACGCGGGTCCGGTCGCTGAGCCGGTCCGTGAGGTGGCGTCGCAAAATCGGACAGGTCGTCAAGGTGTATTCCGCCGTGTGACGGAGGAATGCGGATGAGCAAGCGACGCAGGTTTTCGGGGGAGCTGAAGGCGAAGATAGCCTTGGAGGCGCTACGGGGTGATCGGACGCTTCAGGAGATTGCCTCGAAGCACCAGGTGCATCCGAACCAGGTGGGTGTGTGGAAGCGCCAGGCGATGGAGGGTCTGGGGGAGGTCTTTTCCGGTGGAGGTGAGCGCCGGGCGCGGGATCACGAGAGCGAGGTCCGGGCTCTTCACGCCAAGATCGGGGAGTTGATCGTAGAGCGTGATTTTTTGTCACGCGGGTCCGGTCGCTGAGCCGGTCCGGGAGACGGGCGATGGTTGTGCGGGGCCACCCGTCGTTGAGCCTGACCCGGCAATGCCGTCTGCTGTCGATCGGGCGCTCGTCGCTCTATGACCGGCCGAAGGGGGAGAGCGCGGAGACGCTGGCTCTGATGCGCCGGATCGACGCGCTGTTCCTCAAGTATCCGTTCTACGGCGCCCGCCAGATGGTTCGGCATCTGCGCCGCGAGGGGGTGCGGATCGGGCGGCGGCGGGCCGCTCGCCTGATGCGCCTGCTTGGTCTTCAGGCGGTCTATCGGGCGCCGCGGACCAGTGCGCCGCACCTCGGGCACCGGGTTTATCCATATCTGCTGCGGGGTCTGGCGATCGAGCGGCCGAACCATGTGTGGTGCGCCGACATCACCTACATCCCGGTGCGGCGCGGCTTCCTCTACCTGGTGGCGATCATGGACTGGGCGAGCCGCTGCGTCCTGGCCTGGCGGCTGTCGAACACGCTGGACGCGGGGTTCTGTGTCGAGGCTCTCGACGAAGCCCTGGCGCGCCATGGCACCCCGCAGATCTTCAACACCGACCAGGGCAGCCAGTTCACCGGCTTCGCCTTCACCGCGCGCCTGCGGGAGGCCGGTATCCGCATCTCGATGGACGGCCGCGGCCGGTGCATGGACAACATCTTCATCGAGCGGCTGTGGCGCTCGCTCAAATACGAGGCGGTCTACCTGCACGAGATCGCCGACGGCTTCGCAGCCCGGCGCGTCATCGGCCAGTGGATCGGCTTCTACAACACCGAGAGACCGCACTCGGCACTCGGCGGGCGGACGCCGGCCGAGGCCTACCGGGGCGACACGCCTGTGGATATGATGGACAAGCCGCTTCGCGCCTTGACCACATACCCACAGGCGCAACAGCAGCAGCAGAAAGATCGATCCAAGAGGATTCTGGCGGCACAAACTTCAACCGGAATACACCTTGAAAACGCCGTCAGCCTGTCCGACAAACCGACGCCACCTCACCGGGAGACGGGCGATGGTTGTGCGGGGCCACCCGTCGTTGAGCCTGACCCGGCAATGCCGTCTGCTGTCGATCGGGCGCTCGTCGCTCTATGACCGGCCGAAGGGGGAGAGCGCGGAGACGCTGGCTCTGATGCGCCGGATCGACGCGCTGTTCCTCAAGTATCCGTTCTACGGCGCCCGCCAGATGGTTCGGCATCTGCGCCGCGAGGGGGTGCGGATCGGGCGGCGGCGGGCCGCTCGCCTGATGCGCCTGCTTGGTCTTCAGGCGGTCTATCGGGCGCCGCGGACCAGTGCGCCGCACCTCGGGCACCGTGTTTATCCATATCTGCTGCGGGGTCTGGCGATCGAGCGGCCGAACCATGTGTGGTGCGCCGACATCACCTACATCCCGGTGCGGGCGCGGCTTCCTCTACCTGGTGGCGATCATGGACTGGGCGAGCCGCTGCGTCCTGGCCTGGCGGCTGTCGAACACGCTGGACGCGGGGTTCTGTGTCGAGGCTCTCGACGAAGCCCTGGCGCGCGTAAGCGTCTGGCGTGACCGCCCTTGTGGCGAGACGGCTTGGAGCCGCAGTCTGTGGTGAGGTTCCAGAGGTCGATAGTGTCCATTATCGGCTAATGGACACTATCTTAGGGGGCTGCGGTGCCACGTCGGGTACGCCGGTTCTGGTCGGACGACGAGAAGCGCCGGATCGTGGCGCAGAGCTACGCTCCCGGTGTCTCGGTGTCGGTTGTGGCGCGCCGCTATGACGTCAACGCCAACCTGATCTTCACCTGGCGGCGCGATCCCCGTTACAGGCCGGCGGCCGATGCCGGGGAGGCGCCGTCCTTCCTGCCGGTGGAGGTGGTGCCCGATGCGCCGCCGTTGGAGCCGGCCGCGGCATCGGACGGTCGGATCGAGATCGCGTTGTCGAACGGCCACCGGGTGAGCGCGTTCGGGTCGTTCGACGCGGACGCGCTGTGCCGGGTGGTGCGGGCGCTTGGCGGATGATCCCGGTTCCCTCCTCGACCCGGGTATGGCTGGCCTGCGGCGTGACCGACATGCGCAAGGGGTTCCCCGGTCTCGCGGCGCAGGCGGAGCGGGTATTGAAGGCGGATCCGCATTGCGGCCATCTCTTCATCTACCGCGGCCGCCGGGGCGACCTGATCAAGATGATCTGGTGGGACGGCCAGGGTGCGTGCCTGTTCTCGAAGCGTCTGGAGCGCGGCCGCTTCGTGTGGCCGTCGGCATCGGAAGGGAAGGTGTCGGTGACGCCGGCGCAGCTGTCGATGCTGCTTGAGGGGATCGACTGGCGGGCGCCGGTTCGCACCTGGAGACCGCTGGCCGCGGGCTGATTCACCGTTTATAAACAATGGGTTGACTGTCATTCGGGCTTCCCTTTGTCGGCCCCTTCGGGTAGGATGCGGCCATGCTCGAAGCGGCCCATTCCCTGCCCGACGACATCGCCGCGTTGAAGGCGATGGTGCTGGCCTCGCGGGCCGAACTGGCGGCACGGGACGCCGAGCTGCGCAACCGCGATCTGTTGATCGAGAAGCTCAGGCACCAGCTTGCGGGTCTGCGGCGGCAGCGCTTCGGCGTCACCTCGGAGGCCCTCGACCAGCTTGATCTCGGGCTGGAGGACGAGGAGATCGCGCGGGCGGCCGAGGCGCCGACCGAGCCGACGCCCGCCACGAAGAAGCAGCCGAAGCGCCGTCCCCTGCCGGACCACCTGCCGCGCGAGGAGACGGTTCTCGCGCCGGGCGAGCGCTGCGCGGACTGCGGCGGCCGTCTCAAGCGGCTCGGCGAGGATGTGACGGAGGAGCTGGAGTACATCCCCGGCCGCTTCGTGGTGAAGCGCATCGTCCGTCCGCGCCTGGCCTGCGGCGGCTGCGAGAAGTTCCACCAGGCGCCGCTGCCGCCGCGACCGATCGAGCGCGGCCGACCGGGCCCCGGCCTTCTGGCGCATGTGCTGGTCTCGAAGTATTGCGATCACCTGCCGCTCTACCGCCAGTCCCGCATCTTCGCCCGCGACGGCGTCGAGCTCGACCGCTCGACGCTCGCCGGCTGGGTCGGCAAGGCGACGGCGCTGCTGGAGCCCCTGGCCGATGCGATCGGGCGCCATGTGCTGGAAGGACAAGCCCTGTTCGCCGACGACACCCCGGTCAAGCTGCTGGCGCCGGGAACCGGCAAAACGGCGACCGGCCGGGCCTGGACCTACGTGCGGGACGAGCGGCCCTGGGCTGGCGAGGCGCCGCCGGCGGCCTGGTACCGCTTCTCGGCCGACCGCAAGGCGGCGCATCCGAAGGCGCATCTTGAAGGCTTCGCCGGCTGGATGCACTCGGACGGCTATGCCGGGTTCGGTGCGCTGGCGCGCGCCGGGCCGGTCCGCGAGGTGGCCTGTCTGGCGCATGTGCGACGCAAGTTCTTCGACGTCCATGCCGCCCAGGGCTCGGCGATCGCCGCCGAGGCGCTGGAACGGATCGCCGCCCTCTACGCTATCGAGAAGGAGGCCCGCGGGCAGCCGCCCGAGAACCGCGCGGCCATCCGCCAGGCCAAGGCCGCGCCGTGCCTCGACGAGCTGGAGCGGTGGCTGCAATCGCAGCTGCCCAGAATCTCCGCCAAGACCCCGCTGGCAGCGGCGATCCGTCATGCCCTGACCCGGATGAAGCGCCTTCGACCCTATCTCGAGCACGGCTTCCTCGAGATCGACAACAACCCCGCCGAACGCGCAATGAGGCCGATCGCGCTCGGCCGCAAGAACTATCTCTTCATGGGCTCGGCCAGCGGCGGCAGGGCCGCCGCCATCGCCTACACCCTGATCGAGACCGCCAGGCTCAACGATGTCGATCCGCAGGCCTGGCTTGCTCAGGTCCTCGAACGCATCCCCGACTACAGGATCAACCGCATCGACGATCTGCTGCCGTGGAACACCGCGCCCGCAGAAGATCGGGAAGCCGCCGACTGACCACGCAGGGGCGGTCACGCCGGACGCTTACTGGCGCGCCATGGCACCCCGCAGATCTTCAACACCGACCAGGGCAGCCAGTTCACCGGCTTCGCCTTCACCGCGCGCCTGCGGGAGGCCGGTATCCGCATCTCGATGGACGGCCGCGGCCGGTGCATGGACAACATCTTCATCGAGCGGCTGTGGCGCTCGCTCAAATACGAGGCGGTCTACCTGCACGAGATCGCCGACGGCTTCGCAGCCCGGCGCGTCATCGGCCAGTGGATCGGCTTCTACAACACCGAGAGACCGCACTCGGCACTCGGCGGGCGGACGCCGGCCGAGGCCTACCGGGGCGACACGCCTGTGGATATGATGGACAAGCCGCTTCGCGCCTTGACCACATACCCACAGGCGCAACAGCAGCAGCAGAAAGATCGATCCAAGAGGATTCTGGCGGCACAAACTTCAACCGGAATACACCTTGAAAACGCCGTCAGCCTGTCCGACAAACCGACGCCACCTCAGATGTCCATGTCCAGCACCCAGTCGTAGCGCCAGCATCGCCGACGCGCTGTCCGGATGGCGTCAATGGCGGATCGCTTCGGCCGATATCCGTATGAGTCCTCATGGAAAATCGGTTCCAACAAGGGCTCCAGATGTCGGCGAACAACCTCCTGAGCGATGCGGTCCGTGACCGTCGGTATGCCCAACGGGCGCTTCCCGCCGCCCTCCTTGGGGATGTTCACCCTGCGAACCGGAGGCGGCATATAGCTGCCTGAGGACATGCGATTCCAGAGCTTGTAGAGTTCCGGACCAAGCCGTTCCTCCAGACTCTCGACCGTCTGCCCATCTACTCCAGCCGCTCCCCGGTTTGCCTTCACATGCTTGAAGGCTTCCCAGACTTCCCTCTTTGCTATCGGGAACGGCTTTGCCCCTGTCATCCGGCTCCTCCTGTCACCAGTTGGCCGACGGCAGCGGCTGAACACCACAGCCCCTTCGGTCCAGCGCCATTACAGCGCCTTCATCCCTACTACGGGCTGTTCTGCCCCTGTGCCCCGCATCGGTACTCTGAGCCTTCCGGGGGCTGCCCGGTTGGCCGTCTCCCTTGGCATCGGGACGACAGGTTCTCCTGTTCCGCAAGAAAGCCTGTTCCGGGTTCACGCCGCCTTCGAGCCGGATGCCGCGTGGGCCGGACTCCAGGACTCCGCCCATGCTTGTCCCGGAGTGACCACCACCCCCGGTTCTGACATCGACCATACGCTTTCGGCAGTTCATCGGCGGTTCGCTTTCGCTCGTCTCCCCGGACCTCACCTGACGAGATCGTCGTCCCGCCGTTTCCACGACGCTCACCACCATCGCTCTTTACGACAGCAGCTCGTGGTGGTTTGAGACCGACGCCTGATCGTCGACCCCGAGGGGCCTACCCTCATCTCTCTTGCAGTTGCGCACCTCCTTTCATGGCGGTGCTTCAGGACACACGGTGATCGCAATACTTCGAGACCAGCACATGCGCCAGAAGGCCGGGGCCCGGTCGGCCGCGCTCGATCGGTCGCGGCGGCAGCGGCGCCTGGTGGAACTTCTCGCAGCCGCCGCAGGCCAGGCGCGGACGGACGATGCGCTTCACCACGAAGCGGCCGGGGATGTACTCCAGCTCCTCCGTCACATCCTCGCCGAGCCGCTTGAGACGGCCGCCGCAGTCCGCGCAGCGCTCGCCCGGCGCGAGAACCGTCTCCTCGCGCGGCAGGTGGTCCGGCAGGGGACGGCGCTTCGGCTGCTTCTTCGTGGCGGGCGTCGGCTCGGTCGGCGCCTCGGCCGCCCGCGCGATCTCCTCGTCCTCCAGCCCGAGCTCAAGCTGGTCGAGGGCCTCCGAGGTGACGCCGAAGCGCTGCCGCCGCAGACCCGCAAGCTGGTGCCTGAGCTTCTCGATCAACAGATCGCGGTTGCGCAGCTCGGCGTCCCGTGCCGCCAGTTCGGCCCGCGAGGCCAGCACCATCGCCTTCAACGCGGCGATGTCGTCGGGCAGGGAATGGGCCGCTTCGAGCATGGCCGCATCCTACCCGAAGGGGCCGACAAAGGGAAGCCCGAATGACAGTCAACCCATTGTTTATAAACGGTGAATCAGCCCGCGGCCAGCGGTCTCCAGGTGCGAACCGGCGCCCGCCAGTCGATCCCCTCAAGCAGCATCGACAGCTGCGCCGGCGTCACCGACACCTTCCCTTCCGATGCCGACGGCCACACGAAGCGGCCGCGCTCCAGACGCTTCGAGAACAGGCACGCACCCTGGCCGTCCCACCAGATCATCTTGATCAGGTCGCCCCGGCGGCCGCGGTAGATGAAGAGATGGCCGCAATGCGGATCCGCCTTCAATACCCGCTCCGCCTGCGCCGCGAGACCGGGGAACCCCTTGCGCATGTCGGTCACGCCGCAGGCCAGCCATACCCGGGTCGAGGAGGGAACCGGGATCATCCGCCAAGCGCCCGCACCACCCGGCACAGCGCGTCCGCGTCGAACGACCCGAACGCGCTCACCCGGTGGCCGTTCGACAACGCGATCTCGATCCGACCGTCCGATGCCGCGGCCGGCTCCAACGGCGGCGCATCGGGCACCACCTCCACCGGCAGGAAGGACGGCGCCTCCCCGGCATCGGCCGCCGGCCTGTAACGGGGATCGCGCCGCCAGGTGAAGATCAGGTTGGCGTTGACGTCATAGCGGCGCGCCACAACCGACACCGAGACACCGGGAGCGTAGCTCTGCGCCACGATCCGGCGCTTCTCGTCGTCCGACCAGAACCGGCGTACCCGACGTGGCACCGCAGCCCCCTAAGATAGTGTCCATTAGCCGATAATGGACACTATCGACCTCTGGAACCTCACCACAGACTGCGGCTCCAAGCCGTCTCGCCACAAGGGCGGTCACGCCAGACGCTTACCCGGATGAAGCGCCTTCGACCCTATCTCGAGCACGGCTTCCTCGAGATCGACAACAACCCCGCCGAACGCGCAATGAGGCCGATCGCGCTCGGCCGCAAGAACTATCTCTTCATGGGCTCGGCCAGCGGCGGCAGGGCCGCCGCCATCGCCTACACCCTGATCGAGACCGCCAGGCTCAACGATGTCGATCCGCAGGCCTGGCTTGCTCAGGTCCTCGAACGCATCCCCGACTACAGGATCAACCGCATCGACGATCTGCTGCCGTGGAACACCGCGCCCGCAGAAGATCGGGAAGCCGCCGACTGACCACGCAGGGGCGGTCACGCCGGACGCTTACGAAGTAGCCGATCCACCCTGCAATTTCGCGATGAAACATGCGGGCAAGGTCAAGCAGTGCCTTGTCGCTACGCCGTTGCAAACGCCACTGTCGCACGCGGCGCCGAAACGCCTTGAGCGCAGTCGGGCTGGCAGCCGGAAGGAACGAGACCCCGAACAACCCGCCGCGCCACGCCGCGAACCTTGGCTGGAAACGGTAGCCCAGGAAGTCGAACGCGACCGTCGGGTAGTCCGCCTTGCGGTTGGTATCCTTGCAGTAGACCACCTTGGTCTTCTGCGGATGGACCTCCAGGCCGCACTCGGCCAATCGGTCCGCAACCCGCCGCCAGAGGGTCTTTGCCGCCTCCTCCGTTCGACAATGGCAGATTATATCGTCCGCATACCGTTCGAACGGAACATGCGGCATCGACCTTTTCATCCATTGATCGAACGCATAGTGCAGGAACAGGTTGGACAATACTGGCGAAATTACCCCGCCCTGTGGCGTGCCCCTGTCCCGTGCGACAACGGTGCCGTCCTCCTCGATCACGGGAGCCTTCAACCAGCGCTCGACATAGAGCAGCACCCACCGGCAGTCCGTATGGTGACGAACGGCCTTCAGCAGCAACTCGTGGTCGATGTTGTCGAAGAACCCCTTGATGTCCATGTCCAGCACCCAGTCGTAGCGCCAGCATCGCCGACGCGCTGTCCGGATGGCGTCAATGGCGGATCGCTTCGGCCGATATCCGTATGAGTCCTCATGGAAAATCGGTTCCAACAAGGGCTCCAGATGTCGGCGAACAACCTCCTGAGCGATGCGGTCCGTGACCGTCGGTATGCCCAACGGGCGCTTCCCGCCGCCCTCCTTGGGGATGTTCACCCTGCGAACCGGAGGCGGCATATAGCTGCCTGAGGACATGCGATTCCAGAGCTTGTAGAGTTCCGGACCAAGCCGTTCCTCCAGACTCTCGACCGTCTGCCCATCTACTCCAGCCGCTCCCCGGTTTGCCTTCACATGCTTGAAGGCTTCCCAGACTTCCCTCTTTGCTATCGGGAACGGCTTTGCCCCTGTCATCCGGCTCCTCCTGTCACCAGTTGGCCGACGGCAGCGGCTGAACACCACAGCCCCTTCGGTCCAGCGCCATTACAGCGCCTTCATCCCTACTACGGGCTGTTCTGCCCCTGTGCCCCGCATCGGTACTCTGAGCCTTCCGGGGGCTGCCCGGTTGGCCGTCTCCCTTGGCATCGGGACGACAGGTTCTCCTGTTCCGCAAGAAAGCCTGTTCCGGGTTCACGCCGCCTTCGAGCCGGATGCCGCGTGGGCCGGACTCCAGGACTCCGCCCATGCTTGTCCCGGAGTGACCACCACCCCCGGTTCTGACATCGACCATACGCTTTCGGCAGTTCATCGGCGGTTCGCTTTCGCTCGTCTCCCCGGACCTCACCTGACGAGATCGTCGTCCCGCCGTTTCCACGACGCTCACCACCATCGCTCTTTACGACAGCAGCTCGTGGTGGTTTGAGACCGACGCCTGATCGTCGACCCCGAGGGGCCTACCCTCATCTCTCTTGCAGTTGCGCACCTCCTTTCATGGCGGTGCTTCAGGACACACGGTGATCGCAATACTTCGAGACCAGCACATGCGCCACAAGCCCCTCGGTCGGCAGCCCGCCCTCGATCAGCGACGCCGGCGCCGGTGCCTGCACAACCCCGGCGCCCTTGCACCGGTTGCAGGCGTAGCGCGGCCGGACCGTCTCGATCACCACGAACCGCGCCGGCACGATGTCGAGACGCTCGCTGCGGTCCTCGCCGATCTTCGCCATCGCGCCGCAGCCGCACGGGCACAGCCGGCTGGCCGGCTCGATCACCTCCACCCGGCGCTCGATATGGGCCGGGAAGCGGACCGCCGGGCGCCCCGCGCGCCGCCGCCGGCGCGGCGCGGCCTCCCCGGCCGGCGCGTCCGCCGCCGGATCGCCGCCGGCTTCCGACACCGCCGTCCCGAGATCGTCGAACGACAGCTGGCGGTCGTCCGCGCCCAGCTTCTCCGACTTCCTGCCGAACAGAAGCTTGCGAAGCTCGTCGTTGAGATGTTCGAGGCGGCGGTTCTGCTCGGCGATCTCCGCCTTCTCCGCCTCAAGACGCGCCGCCAGCGCCTCCGCATCGCACCGCGCCGACCGCTCTTCCTCCAGACGCCGCTCCAGAGCCGCCAGCGCCTCGGAAACCACCGCCGGCGACGCGGCGGCCTCGGGGACGGGGGCGATCGGGGCGGTGCTCGTCATCGCCGCGATATGGGCCGAATCGCCGCCCCCGCGCCAGACAATAATCCGGCCCGCTCACGCCGCCGCCAACGGACGGCGAACCCGAGGCGCACGCACCCGGCGCCAATCCAGCCCCTCGAACAACGCCTCGAACTGGCCCCGGCTGAGACGCAGAACCCCGTCCTCGATCCGGGGCCACGCGAAGCGCCCCTCCTCGAGCCGCTTGTAGGTCAGAACCAGCCCGGTCCCGTCCCAGTGGATCAGCTTCAGCCAGTCGCCGCGCTTCGAGCGGAAGATCACGATCACCCCGGAATAGATGTCCAGGCCGAGCTCCACCGCCGCCGTCGCCGCGAGCGCGTCGTGGCCGCGGCGAAAGTCCACAGGCCGCGTCGCCAGGACGATCCGCGGCGAGGCGCCGGGGATCGTCATGACGCCCGCCCCAGACCCGCCGCGATCGACACGATCCGCTCCGCCGAACTGTCTCCGGGAAGGCTTACGACAACGCCGTTCGCGGCAATCGGATCGTGTCCCGAGCCGTGGTGTAAGAGCCTGGCGGCCGTCGCGGTATCCGGCGGGTAGGGCCGGTAGGCTCAGGCTGCCACGGCGGGCAGCTTGACGGTTGCATTGTCGCTCACGGGAGCGATCGATTCCAGCGTCATGTATCTGTATCTGGCCCTCTGGACGGCCCATTCGTCGTTCTGCTCGAGCAGGATGGCGCCGATCAGCCGTGTTATGGCGTCCTCGTTGGGGAAGATGCCGACGGTGTTGGTACGCCGCTTGATCTCGCCATGGAGTCGTTCGAGCGGGTTTGTCGAGTGCAGCTTGGGGCGATGCGCGGCCGGGAAGGTCATGTAGGCGAGAATGTCGTGCTCGGCCTCGTCCATGAGAGCGGCGAGCTTCGGCGCCTTGGCCCTGAGCTGGTCGGCGACCTGGCGCCACTGGGCGGAGGCGCTGTCTGCATCCTCCTGGGCGAAGGCGGTGGTGACGAAGGCGGACACGACGCGCCGGCCCTGCTTGCCGGCATGGGCGAGCAGGGTGCGCATGAAGTGGACGCGGCAGCGCTGCCATGTGGCGCCGAGGACGCGCGTTGCAGCCGCCTTCAGGCCCTTGTGGTCATCGGAGACGACCAGCTTGACGCCGCGCAGGCCGCGGCGGGCCAGGGAGCGCAGGAAGGAGGTCCAGAAGGTCTCGGCCTCGGACGCGCCGATCGCCATGCCGAGCACCTCGCGGCGGCCCTGGTCGTTGACCGCCACCGCGATCGTGACCGCGACCGAGACGACGCGCCCGGCCTCGCGCATCTTCACATAGGTCGCGTCCAGCCACAGATACGGCCAGTCGCCCTCCAGCGGGCGGTCGAGGAAGTCGCGGATCTTGCCGTCGATCTCACCGCACAGCCGCGACACCTGGCTCTTCGAGATGCCCGACATGCCCATGGCCTGCACCAGGTCGTCCACCGAGCGGGTCGACACGCCCTTGATGTAGGCCTCCTGGATCACCGCCGTCAGCGCCTTCTCCGCCATGCGACGCGGCTCCAGGAAGCCCGGGAAGTAGCTCCCCTTGCGCAGCTTCGGGATCTTCAGCTCCACCGTGCCCGCGCGCGTCTCCCAGACCCGGTCCCGGTAGCCGTTGCGATGGGTGAGCCGGTCCGGCGAACGCTCGCCGTGTGCGGCTCCCGCAAGGCCCTCCACCTCAAGCGCCATCAAACGCTCGGCCGTGAACCCGATCATCTCGCGAAGCAGATCGGCGTCCGAACTCTTCTCCAAAAGCGCCTGCAGGGTCATCATGTCCTTGGTGGTCATCGTGGTACTCCTCCGGTCGGATGGACTGTAGAAGCCCAACCCTAACCGGCACCGCGATGGCCATCCGCTATGGATAAGTGGCCCGCCGCCGCCAGACGCCACACGGTCGCGGCGGCGGGCCACTTACCCACAGCTACCGATGCTGGCTCCTGCTCCTACACCACGCCTGGGGGCACGACCCGACGGCGTCCCCGGCCCCGATCCGCGCCCGACAGCCGGCCGTCAAGTAATCGATATAAGCCCCAAAGTTTTGCTAAGTGGGCTCGGGTAGTGGGCAGAGCCGGGCTAAAGCGGACGGAGCCGTGCGATTCTGCGGGATTGCGCCTGTCGGAGGGCTCGAAAACCGGCGGGAAAAAAGTCTTGCGGAACGCCCGATCCGAAACCGCTCTTTTCCCGCAGAAACGACCCCTCTAAATCGCCGGAAAAATCGGCGCTCGAACGCCCGTTAAGGAGCGTTCGAAGCGGCCTTGAGATCGCGCCGCGCCGGTCGTAGACTGCCGCCAGCGCCGGAGTCATTCCGCAAGGGCCTCATGCCTTCGGGCGAGCGCGGGGGTTGCGGCCCGCCCGGCGCCCTTCAGCCCTCTCCCCGGTCGATCTTCCTGAGCTTCCGACGCGCAGCCGCACGTTGGCGCGGCTGCGCCCTGTGCAGCGTCTGCAGATAGGTCCGGTGCCCGTCGGCCGTCACCTTGAACGCGGCGCGCCAGAGGTGCCCTCCGGCTTCGACGAACCCGACCGCAGAGCGGGTAGAGTCCCGGAACACCGTCGAGACCGTCCTCTATCTGAGCCTCGGGATGGGCCTGACCCGCGCCGGGGGAGCCGCTTCGTCGACGGCGGGGACGCTGGCCATGCCCCGCTCTACGGAAGCGGGGAACGCTTCGATGCCGGATCGTTTCGCGACGGCCTGCTGGTCCAGGTGGCGGCGGGCGCCCGGTTGCCGCATGGATTGCGGGGTCAGCTGGAACTGGGCCTGGCCCGCGCCCTCGACTGGCGGGGCGACACGAACTGCCGGCCCGCGGGCGGGCTGGGGCGCGACACCGGCGCCCTTGGGAACGGCGCGAAGCCTGCTGGCCGGAGAGGCCGCACGTCCTTCGCCTAACCCGGTTACGCGAATCGGGCGACCGATTCGCGATTCGTCGATGAACGGCCCGCCGTGTTGGGATAGTGATGATTTCGATCTGGAGATTTCCTGCACCCGCCGGAGCTAGGCCAAGAAAACAGCGAAATACTTGGGGCTTATATCGATTACTTGACGGCCGGCTGTCGGGCGCGGATCGGGGCCGGGGACGCCGTCGCGTCGCGGCGGGCATGGAAACCGCCCAGACTCCCCCCCGTCATGGTCGGCGAAGGCCGACCATCCACGATTTGTTTTTCGTTTCCGGCGCCGCAAAAACTCGTGGATGGTCGGCCTTCGCCGACCATGACGGGGAGGAACGGCCCGCCGGGACCCGAATGCGCCCCGGCGCTGCCCGGAACGCCTGTCAGCCCCGCTCCTGTCAAGTAATCGATATAAGCTCCAAATACTTGGGTCCGCGCGAGGAGATGCTTTCCTGCACAAGCCAATGTGAAACATTAGGGCGAGTCCGGTCGGCCGCCCTTCGATACACGGCTGCGCCGCTACTCAGGGTGAGGGTGAAGGTAGGCGCGAAAAACCCTCCTCATCCCGAGTAGGCGCGTCAGCGCCGTATCGAGGGACGGCCCGCCTACCCCGCGATCCGCCCGGCGCGCATGCCGGCGGTGGCGGCGAGCGCCTCGAACTGGCGGGCGACCGCTTCGTCGAACGGCGAGGCGCCGTCGTCGGGCAGGCGGAGCGACAGCAGGTCCCTGTCGACGATCAGCGCCGAGCGGGCGAGCACGCTTGGCGCCCCTCCCGAGACCCGGAAGGCGAGCCGCACCGCCTCGCCGATGACCTCGGCGCGGTGGCGCAGGCGCTCCGACATCAGCCGGTGCAGCGGCCGGGCCTCGGGCGCGGCCGGATCGCCGCCATAGCGCACGAAGGCGGTGTAGCCGAGGAAGGCGCGCTCGTCGTGCCTCAGCCCCATGAAGGGGAAGCGCTGGATGCGGTTCATCGTCTGCACCGCGCGGTAGTCGGGATGCTCGCGCCAGCCGATGTCGGCGAGGTGGCAGGCGATCGAGCGCAGCCGCCTGCGGCCCTTGCGGCGGCCCTGGAACAGCGGGTCGATCCAGTCGAACAGCGCCTCGCCGACCGGGCCGAACCGGGTCTCGCGCGCCGCCAGCGCCAGCGCGGCGGCCAGCACCGGATCGTCGCGCCGCTGCTTCGCGCCGAGGCCGGCATAGAGATAGCCCTCGCGCAGGCCCTGGGCGGAGAACGCCACCGTCTTCGCGCCCGCCGCGCGCAGGACGGCGGCCATCAGGTCGCAGGCGACGGGGAGGCTGTCGCGCCGGCGGCGGGAGACGCCGGCGATCTGCTCCAGCGAGCGCGGGCTGAGCGGGCCCACCAGGTCGGCGAGGTTGCGCATCTCCCCCGCCGGCACCCGGTAGCCGTCGATGATGTGGAGCGGGTGGTCGGCGCGCGCCATGTGGAGCCGGGCGACCGCGCGCCACGCCCCACCGACGGGATAGAAGGCGCGGCCCTCGCCGCCGCGGAGCCAGCGGATCGAGGCGAGCTCCGACCGGACCTCGCCCAGCATCGCCTCGCGCCGCGAGGGGCGGCGGTCGGCGTAGCGCAGGATCCCGAGCGGCAGCGTCGCCTGGCTCGCGATCCCGCCGCGCCTGATGTCGACCAGCTCCAGGCTGCCGCCGCCGAGGTCGGCCATGATTCCGTCCGCGCGCGGCATGCCCGAGATCACGCCGAAGGCGGACAGCCGCGCTTCCTCCTCGCCGCTCAGTACCGCGACGCTCTCGCCGCAGCGGCGCCCGACCTCGCGCACGAAGTCGCCGCCGTTGGCCGCCTCGCGCACCGCCGCTGTGGCGATGAAGGCGGGCTCCGCGGCGCCCATCCCGCGCGCGAGCCGGCCGAACCGCGCGATCGCCCGCAGCGCGCGCTCGGCCGCGTCGGCACCGATCTCCCCGGTCGTGGCCAGGTCGCCGCCGAGCCCGCAGGTCGCGCTCTCGTTGAACATCGGCACCGGCGCCCGGCGGTAGCCGTCATAGACCACCAGCCGCACCGTGTTCGACCCGATATCGACCACCGCCACCGGCGGGTCGGCCGGGGCGAAGCGGGGCCGCGGGTCCAGCGCCTCGATCGGTTTTGTTGCTGGCATGAACGCTGTCGACCGGGATCCCGCGATGCGCCTCAGGCGGGGGCGCCGGCGTCTTCGTTCCTGAGCGCGCTGCCCCGGCCGGACAGGCTCGGGTTGGTCATGAAGTACTGGTGGGCGCTGAAGGCGCTGTCGGAGGTCTCGGTGCGACGGTAGGCGCCGTCCGCCTCCAGCGTCCAGCTCTGCGCCTCGTCCATCAGGTTGGCGCCCATGATGCGGTCGAGCACCTGGCGGTGGACGGTCCGGTTGAGGATCGGGACCAGCGTCTCCACCCGCCGGTCGAGATTGCGCGGCATCCAGTCGGCCGACGAGATGTAGACCTTCGCCTTCGACGAGCCGCGCGGGTGGGCGGCGCCGAAGCAGACGATCCGGCTGTGCTCGAGGAAGCGGCCGACGATGCTCTTCACCCTTATATTGTCCGACAGCCCCGGCACGCCCGGCCGCAGGCAGCAGACGCCGCGCACGACGAGCTCGATGCCGACGCCTTCCCGCGAGGCGCGGTAGAGGCAGTCGATGATCTCGGGGTCGACCAGCGAGTTCATCTTGGCGAGGATCCAGGCCGGCCGGCCCGCGCGCGCGTTCTCGATCTCCCCGTCGATCAGCCGCACCAGGGTCGCGCGCATGTCGGTCGGCGAGACCGAGATCCGCTCCATCCCCTCCGGCACGCCGGTCCCGGTCATGTAGTTGAACAGCTTGGCCGCGTCGCGGCAGAACGTCGCGTCGCAGGTGAAGTGCGACAGGTCGGTATAGATGCGCGCGTTCACCGGGTGGTAGTTGCCGGTGCCGAAGTGGGCGTAGGTCTGGAGCCCGTTCTGCTCGCGGCGGACCACCAGCGAGACCTTGGCGTGGGTCTTGAGCTGGACGAAGCCGAACACCACCTGCGCGCCGGCGCGCTCCAGGTCGCGCGCCCAGCGGATATTGCGCTCCTCGTCGAACCGCGCCTTGAGCTCGATCAGCGCGGTGACCGACTTGCCGCGCTCGGCGGCGTCGCGCAGCGCGGCGACGATCGGCGAATCCTCGCCGGTGCGGTATAGCGTCTGCTTGATCGCGACCACGTCGGGGTCTTCCGCCGCCTGGCGCAGGAAGCTCACCACCACGTCGAAGCTCTCATAGGGGTGGTGGACGATGATGTCCTTCTGGCGGATCGCGGCGAAGCAGTCCCCGTCATGGTCGAGGATGCGCTCGGGGAAGCGCGGCGTATAGGGCTCGAAGACGAGGTCCGGCCGGTCGCGCAGGATCAGCTGCGAGGTCTCGGCGAGGCCGAGCAGACCGTCGACGTCGAACACGTCCTCCTCGTCGACGCCGAGGCTCTCGACCACGAAGGCGCGCAGCGCGGACGACACGTCGGCGTTGATCTTGAGCCGGATCACCGAGCCCCGGCGGCGGCGGCGCAGCAGCTCCTCGGACTGGCGCACCAGATCCTCGGCCTCCTCCTCGATCTCGATGTCGCTATCGCGGATCACCCGGAAGACCCCCACGTCCTGCAACTCGAAGCCGGGGAACAGGAGGTCGAGATGGACGCGGACCACCTGCTCCAGCGCGACGAAGGCGGACTTGCGGCTCTCCAGCCGGACGAACCGGTCGATCGTGGCGGGCAGCGCGACCAGCCCGGCCGAGGTCTCCTGGTCTTTCCGCTTCATCGACAGCACCAGCGAGAAGCCGAGATTGGGGATGAAGGGGAACGGGTGCGCCGGGTCGATCGCGACCGGGGTGAGGGCGGGGAAGATCTCGCGCACGAACCAGGCGGTGAGCCAGGCGCGTTCGTCGTCGGTCAGCGCCTCGGGCTCCAGCACCTCGATCCCCTCGCCGCGCATCGCCTCGCGGAGCTCGCGCCAGCAGCGCTGCTGCTCGCGCATCAGGGTGCGGGCGCGCTCGTGGACCGCGTGCAGCTGCTCGCCGGGGGTGAGGCCGTCGGCGCTGCGCGCGGTGACGCCTGCCTGGATCTGGCTCTTCAGCCCGGCGACGCGGACCATGTAGAACTCGTCGAGATTGGCCGCCGAGATCGAGACGAAGCGGAGCCGCTCCAAGAGCGGATGCGCGGTGTTCGACGCCTCCTCCAGCACGCGCTCGTTGAAGGCGAGCCAGGAGAGCTCCCGGTTGATGAACCGCTCGGGGCTCGCGGCGAGCGGCGAGGCCGGCCTTTCGTCCGCGGCGGCTCGGTGCGGTCGCGCGTCGTCCATCGTTCGAGCGTTCACGCTTTCGCCGCGACCGTCAAGGGAAAGCCGGGGCCTGACACCGGCTCCCCCGCCGGCCTATCCTTGGCCGCGATGCGCACGCTCTATCTCCTGCGGCACGCGAAGTCGGACTGGGGCGATCCGGGGCTCGGCGATTTCGACCGGCCGCTGGCGGCGCGCGGGCGGCGGGCGGCGCCGGCGGTGGCGCGGTGGATGAACGAGAACGGCTGCACACCGGGGTTCGTCCTGTGCTCGGCCGTGCGGCGGGCGGCGGAGACCTGGGCGCTGGTGTCGGACGTGTTGGAGGGCGACCCGGAGGTCGAGACGACCGAGGATCTTTACCACGCCGCGCCCGCCGGCCTGCTCTCGCTCGCGCGGGCGCTTCCCGACCGGCACGCCGCGGCGATGATGATCGGGCACAACCCGGGCTTCCACGTGCTGGCCGGCGGGCTGGCGGGGGAGGGGCCGGACGACCTCATGCGCGACCTCGCCGCGGGCTACCCCACGGCCGCGCTGGCGGGGATCGCGTTCGACGCCGCGAGCTGGCCGGAGATCGCGCCCGGCGCAGGCCGGCTCACCTGCTTCGTGCGGCCGCGAAAGCTGGCGTAGCCCGTCCTTCGATACGCCCGCCTGCGGCGGGCTACTCAGGATGAGGGAAACCTTGAAGCCCCTCATCCCGAGTAGGCGCGCCAGCGCCGTATCGAGGGACGCCCTCCGCTTGCGGCGGGCGGGGCGAGCGGCGAAACTTTCGCTGGCCGTTTCCGAGGGAGTCCGGCGATGCATCCGGTGCAGCTGTTCCACTGGCACTTCATGGCCTACCCGTATCTGCCGCCCGATTTCGACGAGCGGTACGACACCGGCTGGGTGACGGTCCCCAACAGCCTGTGGGACCGCGAGCGGACCGACGGGCTCTACCAGGAATATATCGACCAGTCGGTCGAGGCGGCGGGGCTCGGCTTCGACGGGCTGGTGCTGAACGAGCACCACCAGAACATCTACGGGCTGATGCCCTCGCCCAACATCATCGCCGCCGCGCTCACCCAGCGCACCGAGCGGGCGAAGCTGGTCGTGCTCGGCAATTTGCTGCCGCTCCACCTCAACCCGCTCCGCGTCGCCGAGGAATACGCGATGATCGATTCGATCTCCGGCGGGCGGCTGATCGCGGGGTTCGCGGTCGGCGGCGGGCCCGAGGCCTACAACTACAACATCCCCTCGCCGCAATCGCGCCAGCGCTTCTGGGAATCGGTCGACCTGATCCTGCGCAGCTGGACCGAGGACGGGCCGTTCGAGCACGAGGGGCCGTCCTACCCGCTGCGCTACGTCAATATCTGGCCCAAGCCGCGCCAGACGCCGCACCCCAAAGTGTGGATCCCGGGCAGCCTCAGCGCCGAGACGATGGACCATGTGGCGAAGCGCGGCTTCGACTATTTCCTGTCGTCCCGCACCCACGGGGCGGCGACCCGGCAGGCGCGCGAGCGCTTCGCCGAGATCCTCAAGCGCAACGGCGACGCCTACAACCCGTTCCGCATGGGGGTGCTGCTGTCGGTCTATGTCGCCGAGACCGACGCGCAGGCCAGGGAGGAGGCGGAGGAGGGGGTCTGGTACTTCCTCAAATACTGCCTCAAGGGCCATCTCCGGCGGACCGGGCGGACGCTCACCTTCGGCCCCGGCGTGCCGTCGCAGTCGGTGCGGTCGTGGCGGGCCTATCTGGAGAACTCGACCGCCGGCGCGCCGATGCTGGGCGACGCCGAGGATTGGGACGAGCTCGAATCCAAGGCCTCGATCGTGGTCGGCAGCCCCGCCACGGTGCGCGAGAAGCTGTGGGACCTGATCGAGCAGGCCGAGGTCGGGAACCTGCTGATCCAGTTCCATTTCGGCAACATGGAGGACGCGCTGGCGCGGAAGAGCGCGCGGCTGTTCGCGGAGGAGGTGGCGCCGGCGCTGCGCGAGCGCTCGGCCGATCTGTTCGCCCGCAAGTACCCCTCCCTCGCCGACCGCCCGGCCGCGAGTGCCGCCGAATGAGCGGTCGCGCGGTCGCGCTTTCCAGGGGGCGCACGGTCGAGGTCGCCGAGGCGGGGGAGGGTCCCGCCGTCGTCTACCTTCACGGGATCGCCGACATCCACGGCGCCTCGTTCGGCTGGCTGCCGTTCCACGAGGCGCTGGCCGAGAAGTTCGCGCTGGTCGCGCCGGCCCATCCCGGCTGCGCGGAGAGCTCCGAGGACGAGGCGCTCGAGACCGTCGACGACCTCGTCTTCCACTATCTCGAGCTGTTCGACGCGCTCGGCTTGGGCACGCTCCGCCTCGCGGGCTCCTGCATCGGCGGCTGGATCGCGGCCGAGATCGCGGTGCGGCATCCGGAGCGCGTCGAGCGGCTGGCATTGGTCGGCCCGACCGGGCTGTTCGTCCCCGGCGCGCCGATCGCCGACGTGTTCTGGGAGACCCACCCCGCCGACGGGGTCTCCTTCGCCGCGCTCCGCGCGCTGCTGTTCGGCGACGGCGAATCCGGGATCGCGCGCGAAATGTTTCCCGACCTGCGCGGCGACATCGACCGGGAGGTGCTGCGCTACAAGCTGTTCCGCTTCGCCTCCCGGATCGGCTTCAGCCCGCCCTACCTGCACGACCGCCGCCTCGCCGGGCGGCTCTCGCGCTACCGGAACCCGGCGCTGGCGATCCAGGGCGCGGACGACCGGCTGGTGCCGCGCCGCCACGGCGAGGTCTATGCCGAGGGGTTCGGCGACGCGCGGCTGGAGGTCGTGGAAGGGGCCGGGCACAGCGCCTTCGCCGAGCGCCCCGACGCGGTCGCCGGCCTCGTCGCGGACTTCCTCGCCGCGCCGTGATCCGCGCCCTCGCCGACGCCGACCGGCCCGGCATCCTCGCCGTCGTCAACGCCGCGGCGGAGGCCTATCGCGGCATCATCCCGCCCGACCGCTGGAAGGAGCCCTACATGCCGGCGGACGAGCTCGCCGCCGAGATCGCCGCCGGCATTGCCTTCAGCGGCTGGCAGGACGAGAGCGGGCTCCAGGGCGTGATGGGAATCCAGCCGGTCGAGGACGTGATCCTGATCCGCCACGCCTATGTCCGCCCCGAACGCCAGGGCGAGGGAATCGGCACGGCGCTCCTCGACGCGCTCTGCCGCGACGTCGACCGCCCCATCCTGATCGGCACCTGGGCGGCCGCGACCTGGGCGATCCGGTTCTACGAGGCGCGCGGATTCAAGCTGGTGGGCGAGGACGAGAAGGCGACGCTGCTCAGGCGCTACTGGACCGTGCCGGAGCGCCAGATCGAGACGTCAGTGGTGCTGGGGGATGCGCGATGGTTCGGAGGGCGGTCAGCCGGGCTGTAGTGTCCTGATCGAAAGGTTCACATGATTTCGGATAGGCCGTGCGGGCTTCTAGGCTTGGCCCCTTCTCTCGTCATGCCCGGACTTGTTCCGGGCATCCACGTTCTTCGTCCGCCTCGGCCCTCCCTGCTTATCGCGCGATGCCGCAAGACGTGGATGCCCGGAACAAGTCCGGGCATGACGAGATGGGGGCACCTCGTCAATGCATTCGAACTTCTCGACCGGGACACTAGATTAGGTCGTCCCTACAGGAACCCGTGTCTCACGCATCCGCCGCCCGTCGTGGCCGCCCGCCCTTGCGGCCGTTTTCCCGCGCGGCCGCGGCCTTGGCGGGCGAGCGGAACTTGCCGCCCGCCGCGCCCATTTGCGCGGCCATCCAGCTCCGGGAGCCGAGGACGCCCCGCAACAGCGCCGGAACGTAGAGGCCGGCGTCGAGCCTGGGCCAGTGCAGGCCGAGCCCGGTCGGGCTGACCTCGATCTCGGCCAGGTCTTCGGGCGAGGCGCCGGCCAGCCCTTCCGCCAGCGCCACGGAAACGCGATCTCGATACCGGTGTTCAACCGGACGACCACCCGCCGCCTCCGCCGGTCGTACCGGGCGGAGAGCGCGTGGCCGGCATCGCGCTCCTTCTGCGTCTGGGCTGCTGCCCGTTCCAACTCCATTTGAGTAACGGCCATGGATCATTCTCCATTCCCCGCTCAGTACGAGCGCGGAGCACGGTAGGCACGTCTCGATATGGCGTATCCTAAGCGTTTGGGAAATGAGTGGATCGCGAACCCCCTACAACCCCGTCCTCACCGCCCACAGCTCCGGAAACAGCCGGATCGCCGTCGCCCGCGTCAGGTAGCCCACGCCGCTGGTGCCGCCGGTGCCGATCTTGTGGCCGATCACGCGTTCGACGGCGTTGCGGTGGCGGAAGCGCCAGGTCTGGAACAGGTCGTCGATGTCGATCAGGTGTTCGGCGAGCTCGTAGAGCCCCCACTGCTCGCCGCTCGTGCGGTAGATGTCCTGCCAGGCGGCGATGACGGAGTCGTCGGGCTCGCGCTTCTCGGACCAGTCGCGGTCCAGCACCGCTTCGTCGATGGCGTAGCCGCGCCGGGCGAGCAGCATGACGATCTCGTCGTAGAGGCTCGGCCGTTCGAGGAGGTCCGTGAGGCGCCGGACGATGTCGGGCCGGTGCTCGAACGGGGCCATCGTCGCGCGCTGCTTGTTGCCGAAGACGAACTCGATCGATCGGTACTGGAACGACTGGAACCCCGAGGACTGGCCGAGCCCGTCGCGGAACTTCAGGTAGTCGGCCGGGGTCATGGTGGTCAGGATGTGCCAGGCTTGGATCAAATTCTCCTGGATGCGCTTGACCCGGGCGAAGATCTTGAAGGCCGGGCGGAGGTCGTCGTTCCGGATATGCGGGAATGCGGCCTCCAGTTCGTGCAGCATCAGCTTCATCCACAGCTCCTTGACCTGGTGCAGGATGAAGAACAGCGGCTCGTCGTGCTCGCCGGTGATGGTGGGCTGCGCGTCGAGAATTTTGTCGAGCTCGAGGAAGTCGTGATAGCTCCGCTGGCCGGTCAGGTCGGCGTGGATGGTCTCGCCGCCGAACTCGTCCCCGAGCCGGAACGCGCCGCGCGTCTGGCCGCCGCCGGTCCCCGCGCCGTCGTCCTTGCCCTGCGTCATGATGCTTCTCCCGCCGCCATCGTGCCGGGCCGGAAACTGCGCCATCCGGCGCCCGCCGTCAGCCGTTTTTTCGCCGAGGCCCGCGGTATCCGCGCGCGCGCCCTTCGATACGCCGCTGGCGCGGCTACTCAGGGTGAGGGAAGGACTAGGATGCCCATGAATAATCCCTCATCCCGAGTAGGCCCGAAGGGCCGTATCGAGGGACGGCCCCCGGGCTTTGCCGCGCGGCGCCGCGGCCGTCACAATATCCGACGGGAGGCGGGACGATGACGGAGGACAGGCTTGCGCTGAAGCGGCGCTATCCCACCGCGCACGATCTCAGGCGGCGGGCGCGCCGGGTGCTGCCGCGCTTCGCGTTCGAGTACATGGACGGCGGCGCGGGCGCCGATACCGGCATCGCGCGCAACTGGGCGGCGCTCGACGACGTGCAGCTGGTGCCGCGCTACGCCCGGGTGATCGAGCCGCCCGCCGCCGACACCAAACTGTTCGGACGCGACTACGCGGCGCCCCTCGGCATCGCGCCGATCGGCGGACCGGGCACCGTGTTCCCCGGGGCGGAGACCTACCTCGCGGCGGCGGCGCAGGCGGCGCGCATTCCCTATACGCTCGGCGTGATGTCGGGCATCGACGTCGAGCGGGCGGCGGAGATCGCCCCCGACGTGCTGTGGTTCCAGCTCTACCGGTTCTCGCGCAACGACCACGAGATCGGCTTCGACCTGGTGCGCCGCGCCGACGAGGCCGGCGCGCACGTGCTGGTGATGACCGTCGACACGCCGATCCGCACCACAAGGCCGCGCGAGGTGAAGAGCGGCATCTCGAACCCCTTCCGCATGACCGCCTGGCTGCGCATGGAGGCCTTGTCCTCGCCGCGCTGGTTCCGCTCGCTGCTGAGGAACGGCGTTCCCCGCTTCGTGTCGTTCGCGCCCTATATCGGCGCCCGCCCGACCTTCGCCGAGACCGCCGCCTTCGTCGAGCGCGAGTTCGGCGGCGCGTTCACCTGGGACGAGATCGCGCGCTACCGGGACAGGTGGAAGAAGCCGATGGTGCTGAAGGCCGTCCTCCACCCGGACGACGCCGAGCGCGCGGTTTCGCTCGGCATCGACGGGATCTTCGTCTCCAACCACGGCGGGCGGCAGATCGACGCGCTGCCGCCCTCGATCGACCTGCTGCCCGGGATCGCGGAACGGGTGGCGGGCCGGGCGACGATAATCCTCGACAGCGGCGTGCGGTCGGGCGTCGACGCAGCCCGCGCGATCGCGCTCGGCGCCGACGCGGCGTTCGCCGGCAAGGCGTTCCTGTGGAGCCTCGGCGCGCTCGGCGCGCGGGGCCCCGGACACCTGATCGACCTGTTCGTCGAGGACATCCGCGCGACCCTCGGCCAGCTCGGCTGCGCGAGCCTGGAAGAGCTGCGCTCCGTCGCCGTGCGCCACGACCGCGCCTTCCGGATCGGAGAACGCCCGAGTCCCGTCTTGCGCCGCGCGGAAATCGGGCAATGATCCGCGGAGCGCGCACGATCAACGGAGGACAAGGACCGTGCTGAGCCGGGAGGAAAACGAAATCCTGACCCGCGTCGGGCCCGACACCCCGATGGGCCGCGCCATGCGGCGCTACTGGCTGCCCATCGCGGCGTCGCGGCAATTGCCGGGTCCCGACTGCGACCCGCTCCGCACCCAGCTCCTCGGCGAGAACTTCGTCGTGTTCCGCGACTCGAACGGCAAAGTCGGCGTCATCGACGAGTTCTGCGTGCACCGCCGCGCCTCGCTGGCGCTCGGCCGGGTGGAGGACGGCGGCATCCGGTGCCTGCTGCACGGCTGGAAGTTCGCGGTCGACGGCACGGTGCTGGAATCGCCCAACTGCGACCCCTCGATGCGCATCAAGGTGCGCCAGCCGGCCTGGCCGGTCGTCGAGGAGGGCGGCTTCGTCTGGACCTATATCGGTCCGGCGGAGAAACGGCCGCCCTTCCAGCGCTACCGCTTCTTCGACAGCCCGGAAGAGAACTGCGTGATCCTCAGGATCAACACCGGGGCCAACTACCTCCAGCTCTACGAGGGCGGCACCGACTCATCCCATGTCGGCGTGCTCCACATGAACATGATGAACCCGGGCTGGAAGGTCGGCGCCTTCGCCGGCGGCGACACGGCGAACGAGAACGACAGCACGAAGGTCGGCGAGAAGGCCGGCGCGATGTCCGAGAAATCCTCGATGTATGTCGGGGACAGCATCTTCGACGCCAATGTCGAGCTGCACATGGAGGACACCGATTACGGCTACCATTACGCCGCCTTCCGCAAGGCCGCGCCGGCCGGCGACGGCAGGAAGCGCTGGAACGTCCGGATCACCCCGGTGATGTTCCCGACCGGGCGGATTATCCCCGCCCACGCCTTCGACTTCTACGTCTTCGAGGTCCCGATGCGGGACGATCTGACGGCGACCTATCTGGTGTTCGACGCGCCGGGGCCGCTCGACCGGCAGGAGATCATCGACACGATGGGGCTCGCCGACCCGGGCTTCTGGAACGACACGGACTGCAACTTCCGCGCCAGCTGGGACGACCGCCTGGGCCAGGACCGGCGGCACCTGGACCGCAACTTCTCCGGCTTCACCGGCATCGAGCAGGAGGACGCGGTGATCGCGGTTTCGATGGGTCCCATCGTCGACCGCAGCAAGGAATACCTCGTGCCGTCCGACGGCGCGGTCATCCGTTTGCGCAAGCGCCTGCTCGAATCGATCCGCCTGAACGAGGCCGGCGGGGATCCGCTGGGCCTTTCGATTACCGACTATTCGACGGTCCATGCGAGGGCGGAGACGGTCCTGATCGAGGGCGAGCGCTGGCAGGACCTTGTGCCCGGCAACACCGCCGAACCGGTGCGGGTCGCGGCCGAATAAACGGATTTGGGGCAGGGGAGGATCGCGTGGCGAACAAGGATTTGAGGGACTGGGTCGACGAGCTCGACGCGGCGGGCCAGCTGGAGACCGTCACCGGCGCCGACCGCGAGGAGGAGATCGGCGGCATCGTCGACATCGCGATGCGCAGGATGACCAACCCGGCGGTGATGTTCGACGAGGTGCCGGGCTACCCCAAGGGATACCGGGTGCTCGCCAACATCCTGACCTCGGTGCCGCGCATCAATCTCGCGCTCGGCCTTCCCATCGACACGCCCGAGGTCGACCTCGTCAATTACTGGCGGGACTATATGCGCGACCAGCCGGTCCATGCCCCGGTCGAGGTCAACGGCGGACCCCTCAACGAGAACGTGTTCGAGGGCGACGACATCGACATCACCGCCATCCCGTCGCCCCGCTGGCACGAGCGCGACGGCGGCTACTACATCGGCACCGCCTGCATGGTGGTGATGAAGGATCCCGATTCGGGCTGGATCAATTACGGCGCCTACCGGATCCAGGCCCATGACGCCAGGACCGCCTCGGTCATGGTGTCGAAGGGCAAGCATGGCAACATGATCATGAACAAGTATTTCGACCGCGGCGAGCGCTGCCCCATCGCCGTGGTCGCCGGGATGCACCCGGCGCTGTTCATGGTCGCGGGGCTCGAGATGCCGCACGGCGCGAACGAGTACGACTGCGCCGGCGGGCTCTTGGGCGAAGGCGTGCAGATCATCAACATGCCGAGGACCGGGCTGCCGGTGCCGGCCAACGCCGAGATCGCCTTCGAGGGGTTCGTGGCCCAGGACGACCTGATCGACGAGGGCCCGTTCGGCGAGTGGGCGGGCTACTACGCGGGCGACATGCACCCGGAGCCCGCCATCCGCATCGAGACCTTCATGCACCGCGACGACCCGATCCTCCTCGGCGCCATCCCCGGCGTGCCGCCCAACGACGACACGTTCTACCGCGGCACCTATCGCTGCGGCGCGGTGTGGAACCAGCTCGAGGCCGCCGGCATCCCGGAGGTCCGGGGGGTATGGGCGCACGAGGCGGGCGGCAGCCGGATGTGGCTCACCGTCTCCATCAGGCAGATGTACGGCGGGCATTCGAAGCAGGCCGGGATGATCGCCTCGCAGTGCCACGCCGGTGCCTACGCCAACCGCTGGGTGGTGGTGGTCGACGACGACATCGACCCGGCCAACATGAACGACGTGCTGTGGGCGATGTGCACCCGCTGCGACCCGCGCGAGGATATCGAGACGATCCAGGGCGGCTGGAGCACCCATCTCGACCCGATGTGCTACAGCCACGACGACCGCCGCAACGCCCGCGTGGTGGTCGATGCCTGCAAGCCCTTCGCGCGCGGCGACGACTTCCCCGCGGTGGTCCGCAACAGCGCGGAACTCGAAGCGCGAGTGACCGCGAAGTTCGGCGATCTGTTTGGCGGGTGAGGCCGGGCGGTCCCCGCGCCCGTCACCGGCTGGCGCTACCCTCCGTCGCCGAAGGTGCGGGGGCCCGGGTCGCGGATCAGTTGCATCGTGTTGCAGCGGATCCCGCCGCCGTACTTGTGTACCTCGTCATAGTCTACGGGGATCACCTCGACGCCGTGGCGCTCCAGCAAGGCGCGGGTCTTCACCGCGGAGCCGTTCATGATCAGCTTGCGCGGCTCGACCGTGATCGCGTTGGTCGGGTACCTGTCGATCTCGTCCGCCGGGCACTCGATCAACTCGTAGCCGATCTCGTGAAGGCGCCGGACGGTGCCGTAATCGCACCAGGGCGGGTAGATCATGGCGAGACGGCTGTCGAGCGGCGTGATCCACATGTCGGAGTGCATCCAGCCGGGCACGTCCTCGTGGAAATCGTGCAGCGGGCCCGGGCTGTGCGCGATATGCACCTCCCTGTAGCCGGCGTTGTGCAGGATCGGCACGACCTGGTCGATGCCCTCCCGGTTGGCGTCCGTCGAGGCCATGAGAACGATGAAGTCGTCGCTCATCCGGGTCGCCGCGCCGATCTCGCACACCCCCTTGCCGTGCACGGTGTAGAGGATCGGACAGTCGATGCTCATCAGGAACTTGGAGACGTAGCGCGAGCGGCCGCGCCAGTAGGGCGTCGCCTCGCGCGGGATTATCGCGCCGCCGTTGACGACGAAGCCCGCCGCCGCCGAGATACTGCGCTTCAACGGGCCGTATGCCGAACGGGGCGGGTCCTCCGCCCAGGTCGCGTAATGCACCTCGATGCCGAGGCTCCGGTAGGTCTCGGCGAGCGCGTAATGCTGTTCCTGCATCAGGCCGAGGTCGGGCGTGATCCCGTTGAACACGAAGAACGACGAGGCCTGCTCGTAGAGCGCTTTCACCTCGGTTTCGGTCGGCTTGATCATGGCGACTTCGCGCAGCCGGCCGATGCCCTGGGCGCCCCATTTCTTGCCCCAGATCAACTCCAGCTCGTCGAGATAGGACACCTCGGCATGGTACTTGTGGTACTGTGGAACCCTGCCTTCCTCGTAGTATGGGAACCTGGCGAGCGTGTCGGCCGCGGTCTCCGGCGGCGGTTTGTCGTCGGGCGTCATGTCCCCGGCTCCCCGGCCGTTGGCGCGCCTCCGCCCCCGGGCCGGTAGCAGATCGCGTCGAGCTCGACTTTCATCCCGTCAAGGGCGAGCCGGTTGGCGCCGAACAGGGTGCTCGCCGGCCTGTGGGGCCCGAAATATGTCTTGCGCACCGCGTTCAGCTCCCGGCGTTCGTCGCAGTCGTCGAGATACGCCGTGACCTTCGCGACGTCCTCGAAACCGAAGCCGGCCTCGGCCATGATGCGTTGCAGGTTGTCGTGCATCTGCGTGGCTTGCGCGGTCATCGTGGCGCCAGGCAGTTCGAGGGCGTCGTCGAACGGACCTTGGCCCGAAACGAAGAGAAAATCGCCGGCCTGCACGGCGTCGGTGTAGTGGCTGATGGGCTCGTGGATGCCGGGTGCGCGAATTTCTGTTCGCGGCGGGGCGCCGTCACCCGGCTTGTACGCGATCGCCTCGATCTCGTGGTTCATCCCCGGGATCGCGAGGCGCCGGATCCCGAACAGGGTGCTGCAGGGCCGGCTGTCGCCGAAGAAGTGCTTGCGCGCGACGTTGATCCGCGGCCGGTCCCGCACGTTTTCCAGGTAGCAGACGAACTTGCAGACGTCCTGGAAGCCCATGCCCGCGGCATCCAGCATGACCTCCATGTTCTCCATCGTCCTGAAGGCCTGTTTCCCGGGATCGCCGAAGAGCACCGCGCTGCCGTCACGGCTGATCGGCCCGGTTCCGGAAATGAAGGCATAGTCGCCGCATTTCACGACATCGACATAGTGGCTGGGCGGTTCGAAAAGGCTTTCGCACCGGATTTCCTGTTTCGGCGGCCCGCCGTTCGCCGGCTTGTAGGCGACGCACTCGATTTCCAGCAACATGCCGGGCAGCGCGAGATGCCCCACCCCGACCCGGGTGCTGCCGGGACGGGAGTCGCCGTGAAAGTCGGCACGGACCGGATTGATCCTGGGACCGTCGTTCACCTCTTCCATCAGCACCTTGAAATAGACCACGTCGCTCGGCGACATGTCGGCCGCCGAAAGCACCCGGTCGATATTGGCGCAGGTCGCTTCGCACTGCCTGACCACGTCGCCTTCGCCGATCAGGGCGCCGTCCCCGTCGAACGGCCCGGCCCCCGACAGATAGAGGAAGTCGCCGCACAGCACCGCATCGGTGTAGTGGCTGATCGGTTCCATCAGGTCGTCGAGGCGGATTTCCTTGCGCGGTGCCGCCATGTCTTCCTCCCTTGGCCGAGGCCCGGACCGGGCGAGCGTCGCGAAAAATCCCGGGGCCCGCAAGCCGCACGGCGCCGCCGGCTTGCCCGCCGGCCGCTTCCGGGCCACGCTCGACTCTGTCCCGAGGGGGGTCCGAATGATCGTCGAAGCGAACGGCATCCGTTTCAACTGCGCAATTTCCGGGCGGGCAGGGGCGCCATGGCTCACCTTCAGCAACGCGCTCGCGACGGATCTGACGATGTGGGACGAACAGGCGCGCGCGTTCGCCGGCGATTATCGGATTCTGCGATACGACACGCGCGGATACGGCGGCAGCACGGCGGCGAACGGGCCGTACAGCCTCGACATGCTCGCCGACGATGTCGTCGCGATCTGGGACGCGGTCGGGGTCGGCCGGAGCCACGTCGTCGGCCTCTCGATCGGTGCGATGACCGCCGTCGGTCTCGCGCTCCGGCACGCCCAACGCCTCGATCGCGTCGTCGTCGCCAACGCCCGGCCGGACAATCCCCCCGAACTGCGCGGCGCGCGCGAGCGGCGCGTCGCCGCGATCCGGCGCGAGGGGATGTCGGCATTGGCGGAGCCGACTGTCGAGCGCTGGTGCAGCGGCGCGTTCCTGGCGTCGGAACCGGACGCGGCGAAGGCGCTTGTGTCGATGGTCGCCGGGACCTCGGCCGCGGGGTATGCGGGCTGCGTGCATGCCCTGCTGGGCCTCGACTACCGGGACCGGCTCGGGGAGATTCGCGCTCCGGCCCTGTTCGTCGCGGGCGGCCGGGACGCCGGGGTCCCTCCGGAGGCGATGCGCGAGATGCACCGGGCGGTGCGCGGCTCGCAATTCGTCGAACTTCCCCGCGCCGGGCATATTTCGAACGTCGAGTGCCCGGCGGAATTCAACCGGGCCGTCGAAGAATTCCTTTCCGCGCGTTCGGACGAGAGATAGCGGCGGCGGAGCGCCGGGATCACCCCAGCCGCCCTTCCTCCACCGCGTGGCAGGCGACACTCGCGCCGCCGGCCGGTTTCAGCTCGGGCCGTTCCGTCCGGCAGCGCGCGTCGGCGTGCGGGCAGCGGGGGTGGCAGGATCGGACTTGGACAATGAGCGGGTGTCGGCGGCGTCTCTTGCGAGTCAACGCGGGCATGTCGCATCATGGCGCGGCGGTCGGCCAGTCAATTATCGGTGCGCCAGTTCGTGCTGGCGCAGTCTCGGCACCGCCGGTAGAGCGACCACGGGAGCATGCATCATGGGGTTGGCTCGGTTGGCGCCCTTGGCCATTGGCGCCTTTCTCGTTTCTGTCGGGGCGGCGGCGGAGCGGGGACGCGACGGTCACGTAGGCATCATCTACTGGCAGGCCCCATCGATCCTCAACCCCTATCTTTCCGGTGGGACCAAGGACGTAGAAGCCGCGTCGATGATTCTCGAGCCGCTGGCCCGGTTCGACGAGTCTGGAAATCTGACTCCCTGGCTTGCCGCCTCGGTGCCCACGGTGGCCAACGGCGGGGTTTCGGCCGATCTCAGAACCGTGACATGGAAACTGCGCGAAGGCTTGGTCTGGTCTGACGGAAGCCCGCTGACGGCTGCCGATGTGGCGTTTACCGCCGAGTACTGCCTGGATCCCGCCGGCGGCTGTTCCCAACTCGCCAGGTTCGACGACGTGACATCCGTCGAGGCGCTCGACGATCTCACCGTCAGGGTTACCTTCGGCGTCCCCAAGCCCTACCCGTAGGTCCTTTCGCGGCGGCCAACTCGCCGATATTGCAGAAGGCCCAATTCGGCGATTGCAAGGGCGCGCGGGCACCGGAATGCACCGAGGCCAATTTCAGGCCGGTCGGCACGGGGCCGTTCCGTGTAACCGAGTTCCGGCCGAACGACGTGATCACCCTCGAAGCCAACCCTTACTACCGCGATCCGGCAAAGCCCGGCTTCGCGACCGTCACGTTCAAGGGCGGCGGCGACGCGGCTGCTGCTGCGCGCGCCGTGTTGGCGACTGGCGAATTCGATTATGCCTGGAACCTGCAGCTCGCCCCGGAAGTGTTGCGCGGCATGCGGACAGCCGGCAAGGGAACTGTCATCTCGAGTTTCGGAACCCTTGTCGAGCGGTTGGTGGTGAACCTGACCGATCCGTCCCCCGAGCGGGACGAGGCACGCTCCACGCGCGCCCATCCGCACCCTTTCCTGACGGACCGCGCGGTTCGCAGGGCGCTGTCGATGGCCATCGACCGCAAGCTTCTCGTCGAGATCGGCTACGGCGAGGCCGGACGCCCCGCCTGCAATGTAGTTCCGGCTCCCGAGATCTACGCGTCCGAAGCGAACGACGATTGTCTCCAGCAGGACATCGAGGGCGCGAAGCGCCTGCTGGACGCGGCCGGGTGGCGGCCCGGGCCGGACGGCGTCCGGCAAAAGGACGGCGTGCGGCTCTCCATCCTGTTCCAGACCTCCACCAACGCGGTCCGGCAGGACTTTCAGGCCCTGATCAAGCAATGGTGGTCGGAAATCGGGGTCGAGACGGAACTCCGCAATATCGACGCCTCGGTGTTCTTCGGAGGCGACCCCGGCAGTCCGGACACGTTTCAGAAGTTCTTCGCCGACACCGAGATGTACGCCAACAATTTCGAAGGGACAGATCCGGAACCCTATCTCGGCTCATGGCGTTGTGGCAAAGAACCCCGGCCGGCCTCTCAGTGGCAGGGAGAGAACATCCCCCGCTATTGCAGCGAGGCCTACGATCGTCTTCTCGCGGAGATGGCAGAGACGGGCGACATCGCCGAGAGAGCCCGGCTCGCCAAGGCAATGAATGAAATGCTGGTCCAGGACTATGTGTTGATCCCGCTGGTTCACCGCGGGCGCGTGTCAGCGCATGCCCGTTCCCTCGGCGGCGTGCGGCTGAACACCTGGGACAGCGAGATCTGGAATATCGCCGACTGGCATCGCGTCCGGTGAGGCACGGCCGTCGGAAGCCTTCGGCGCGCAGGGTTCCCCGGGGAGCGCGAGCCGCCGGAGAGCCCGCGACGGCATCGGTTTGAGGCGCCCGGAACATGCCCGTCTATGCCCTCCGGCGCGCGCTCATCGCCGTCCCGACCCTTCTCCTGATCAGCCTGATCCTGTTCCTTCTGCTCGATCTGGCGCCGGGCGACCCGACGGCGCAGTTGCCGCTGACGATCCCGCCTGAGGTAAAGGCGAAGATACGCCTATCGCTCGGGCTGGGCGAACCGATACATGTCCGCTACCTGCTCTGGCTCCAGCAGTTCTTCGTCAACGAACCGCTGCACCTGATGTCGCAGCTCACGGGGCTCGATCTCGCCGGCGATCGGCACAGGGTGATTTCGTGGCAAACACGTTCTCCCGTGGTCGATCTCGTGATCGAGAGGCTGCCGCAAACGCTGTGGGTCGTCGGCTTGTCCTATCTGGCGGGGATCGCGATCGGGCTCCCGGTGGGAATCGTCTCGGCCCGGCAGCAGTACGGATGGTTCGATCAGCTTGGAACCTTCGTCTCCATGATCGGGTTCTCCGTGCCCACCTTCTTCAGCGGCGTGTTGATGATCGTCGTCTTTTCCGTCGAGCTCGGCTGGTTTCCGTCCATCTACGATACCACCCACACGGTCACCGGCTGGGACAGTCTGCTGTTTCAACTCCGGCAGATGGCAATGCCAGTCACGGTGCTCGCGCTGTACAACGCGGCCCAGATCAGCCGCTTCATGCGGGCGTCCGCGCTCGACAACCTCAACCTGGATTACGTTCGCACCGCGCGGGCCAAGGGCCTGTCGGAGCGGAGAGTGATCTTCGTTCACGTCCTGCGAAACGCCGTCGGTCCGGTTGTGACCGTCGTCGCGCTCGGCGTTCCGGGCATATTCGGCGGCGCCATCATTACAGAGCAGATCTTCAAGGTTAACGGTCTGGGACACCTCCTGATCACTTCGATCCAGGCCAGCGATCTGCCGACGGTGCAAACCCTGACATTCGTTTTCGCGGCGCTGATCGTCGCGTTCAACCTGGTGGCGGATCTGCTGCTCGGCATTCTCGATCCGCGGATTCGCTATGGTTGAGGCCTCTCCCGGTCGGCGTTTCCGCGGAAGCCGTGCCCTGCGGCAATTCATGCTCCACAAGGGAGCGTTGCTGGGCTTTTTCTTCCTTGTCTTCATCCTGGTTTTCGTCACGTTCGGTCCGATGATCTGGACCCTCGATCCCCAGTTCATCGATATCCGGGCACGGAATTCGGGGATGAGCCTCTCCCATCCGCTCGGCACCGACCAGCTCGGGCGAGACATGCTGGCGCGCCTGATGGCAGGCGGGCGGGTTTCGGTGGCCGTCGGCGCCGCCGCGATGCTGCTTTCGCTCCTTGTCGGCGGCCTCGTCGGGCTCCTGGCGGGCTTCGTGCGCTGGCTGGACGGCCCGCTGATGCGCCTTACCGACCTCTTTCTGGCTCTTCCCCTGCTGCCCCTTCTGCTCGTCGTCATATTGTTGTTTCGCGAAGCGCTGCGGGCTGCATTCGGACCGGAAGCAGGGATATTCGTGCTCATGGTCGGGGTGATGGGTGTCACGGGCTGGATGCAGACCGCTCGCGTCGTCCGCGGCGAGGTCCTGACCGTGAAGGAGCGCGAGTTCGTGGTTGCGGCGCGGGCGGTCGGGGTGCCGGAGCACCGGATCGCGCGGCGCCACGTCCTGCCGAACGTTCTGTCGTCCATCATGGTTTCGGCAACACTGGGCATGGCCAACGCCATCATCACCGAATCCGCCCTCTCTTTTCTCGGACTCGGATTTCCCTCGGACTTCGCGACATGGGGCCGCTTGTTGTTCGATGCCACCGACTACCTGCAGCAATATCCGGGCCGGGTTCTGTGGCCGGGCCTCGCGATTTCTCTAACCGTGCTGTCGGTCAACTACATGGGCGATGGCCTTCGAGACTCGCTCGATCCGCGCGCGCACGCGCGCTGAGCGGGGTGGCTCAGGCGTCTGGAGCGTTATCCGAACAATCTGCACGGCGGTCCGGGCGCCACGATCTCCCAGCGCACGGCGAGCGCCGGCTCGATGGTGAGGTCCGGCCCGCGCCGGCCATGACGAGGAAAAGAGGATTCCGCTCAATCCGGATAGGCGTTAGGCTCACGGCCGGTTTCGACCGCGCCTCTCCACCGAATCCATATCGAGACATGCGAATACTTCATTGCACAAAGAAATTCTCGCGCGCCGCGGCAACGGCCTTGGCCCTGAGCCTGCTCGCGCTTCCCCTCGCCGCCCAACCGCTCTCCCTCACCCTGATACACGTCAACGACTGGGACCGGATGGAGGGCAGGAAGGGCGCCGGCGGCGCGGCGCGGATCGCGCAGGTCGTGGCGGAGGAACGCGCCAGGGTCCAGGCGGCCGGCGGCCACGCGATCGTCACCTTCGGCGGCGACATGATCTCGCCGTCGCTCATGTCCGGGATCGACAAAGGCGCGCACATGATCTCGCTGGCCGACGCCATCGGGTTCGATGTCGGGGTTGTCGGCAACCACGAATTCGATTTTGGCACCGAGGTGCTGCGCAAGAGGCTGTCGGAGTCCCGCATGACGTGGCTCGCCGGCAACGTGCGGTACAAGGGGCAGGCGGGGCTCCCCGAGGCCTCCGTCACGACGATCCTGGAGAAGGGCGGTTACAGGATCGGCTTTCTCGGGCTGGTCACGAACGACACGCCGGAAATCTCCAAACCGGGCGATGACGTGACCTTCGCGCCTTTCGCCGCGACGGGTGCCGTGCTCGCTGCTGAGCTGAAAAAGGCCGGCGCGGACCTCGTGATCGCGCTTACCCATGACGAGCTCCCCCGCGACCTGGAGCTGCTGGCGAAAGCGAACGAGATCGACATCCTGCTCGGCGGGCACGATCACCTGCTGCTCGCCCGCTATGACGGCCGCCAGGCGGTGATGAAGGCGGGCTCGCAGGGGAACCATGTCGCTGTCCTCGATCTCACCATCGACCGGCGCAGGAACCGCGTTGCCTGGACACCGGGCTACCGCCTCCGTGCCACCGCCGGCTTGGAGGGCGACGGGGCGGTCGCGGCAACGGTCGCGGGCTACCGGAAGCGGCTCGACCGGGACCTCGGCGCGGTCATCGGCGAAAGCGCCACGGCGTTCGTCACGACCCGCGTCGCGGTGCGTTCCGCCGAGACCGCGTTCGGCAACCTGCTGGCCGACGCGATGCGGGCGGCGACGGGGAGCGACATCGCGCTGGCCAATGGCGGCGGCATAAGGGGCGATGCGATCTACCCCGCCGGCACGAAGCTGACCCGCAAGCTGGTGCTGACCGAGCTGCCCTTCGGCAACCGGACGGTGAAGCTCCGCGTCACCGGCGCCGAGATCAGGGAGGCGCTGGAAAACGGCGTCAGCCAGGTCGAGCGCGTGTCGGGCCGGTTTCCGCAGGTCGCCGGGCTCGCGTTCGCGTTCGATCCCCGGAAGCCCGCCGGGTCGCGGGTCCTCCGGGTTACGGTGGGCGGAACCGCCCTGGACCTCGGCAAGTCCTACACGCTGGCGACCGTCGACTTCCTGGCGCGCGGCGGGGACGGCTACGCCGTGTTCCGGTCGGCGGAGGTGCTGATCGATTCCCGGTCCGGCGGGCTGATGGCGGGACAGCTGATCGACCGCATCGCCGCGGCCGGCACGGTCTCGCCCGAAATCGAGGGGCGGATCGTTCGGGAGGAGTAGGCGCCCGGGGTTCGTTACCGCCCCACCGTCTCCGGAATCACGCCGCGCGGGCTGAAGCGCATCACCAGCAGCAGGATCGTCCCCATCAGGATCGGCCTCACGTGGGCCGCCGCCTCGACCAGGCGGACGCGGATCGGATCGCCCTCCGCCATCGCCGCGGTCAGCGCGTCCACCGCCCACAGCGCAAGCGGCTCGGCCTCGATCCAGCTCAGCCAGACGATGAAGCCGCCCAGCACCGCGCCCAGATTGTTGCCCGAGCCGCCGACGATCACCATCACCCAGATCAGGAAGGTGAACCGCAGGGGGTTGTAGCTGTTGGGCGTGAACTGCCCGTCGAGCGTCACCAGCATCGCGCCCGCCACGCCGACCACCGCGGAGCCCAGGACGAAGACCTGCATGTGGCGCCGGTAGACATCCTTGCCGAGCGCCTCGGCGGCGGTCTCGTTGTCGCGGATCGCCCGCATCATCCGCCCCCAGGGCGAGCGCAGCGCTCGCTCGCTGAGGGCCAGGACGACGAGAAGGACGGCGAGGAACAGGCCCGCGTAGCAGAGCTTGACGAAGATTCCGGACGCCTCGACCGTCAGCTCGCGCAGCGTCGCGGCGTATTCCGTCTCGGCCAGGCCGGCGAGCGCGTTGCCGTTGAGCACGCGGACCAGCTCGAGAAACCAGCCCGCCTGCTGCAAGTCGATTTCGTAGGGCACCGGCCGGTCGAGCCCGGTGACGTTCTTCACCCCGCGGGCCAGCCAGTCCTCGTTCTTCAGCACCGCGATCACGATCTCGGAGATGCCGAGCGTCGCGATCGCGAAATAGTCGGCCCGCAGCCCGAGCGCCACGCGGCCGATCGCCCACGCCGCGCCGGCCGCGAACAGGCCGCCCACCGCCCAGGACAGGATTATGGGAAGACCGAGCCCGCCGAGATAGCCGCTGGTCGCCGGATCGACCGCTTCGATGGCTTCCACCGCCGGGTCGAAGAAGGCGCCGACGATGAACAATCCCACCGCCGCGGCGAGCGCAACCGCGACCGTGCGGGGCGCGCCGCGCGGCAATCGCCGATACGGATACCAGACGAGCGCCGCCGCCACGCACGCGGCCGCACCCGCCGCCAGCAGCTTCGCGCCGCCCGCCGCCACCGCGGCGTGCACGGGCGGTTGCGAGACCAGCACCGCCGCCAGCCCGCCCAGCGCGGCGAACGCCATGGTTCCCACGTTGAACAGCCCGGCGTAGCCCCACTGGATGTTGACGCCGAGCGCCATCACCGCGGAGATCAGGCAGAGATTGAACACCGCCAGGCTGACCGACCAGGACTGGCCCATCCCGACGGCGAGCAGCGCTGCCGCGATGACCGAAAAGCCGATGACGGCGCGCGCGTTCACGCTCACAGGACGCGCCCCCGGAACAGCCCGGTCGGCCGCCAGAGCAGGACCACCACCAGGATCGCGAAGGAGACGGAGAGCTTGTAGTCGGTCGACAGAAGCTGCACGAGGCCGTCCGGCTGCATGTCCTCGGGCAGCACGTAGCGCAGGAACTTCCTGTAGGGGTAGGTGAGCGCGATCTCGGAAAAGGCGACGAGGAACCCGCCCGCGATCGCGCCCATGGGTTGACCGATGCCGCCCACGATCGCGGCGGCGAACATGGGCAGCAGGAGCTGGAGATAGGTGAAGGGCTGGAAGCTCTTGTCGAGCCCGTACAGCGTGCCGACGATCGCGGCGAGCGAGGCTGCGATCGCCCAGGTCGTCAACACCACCCGGTCCGGCTCGACGCCCGAGAGAAGGGCGAGATCCTCGTTGTCGGAATAGGCGCGCATCGCCTTGCCGGCGCGCGTGCGCTGGAGGAACCAGAACAGCGCGGCGACCGCGAGGACCGCGAGCGCCAGCGTCAGGACCTGGGACGTGCGGACCGACAGTCCCTCCGACAGCCCCGTCATGCTCTTGAATTCCCGCACGTTGACCAGGTAGCGCGCGCCGTCCGAGAAGGACCGGTCGTCCGGGCCGACGATCACCCGGACCACGCCGTTCAGCACGAACATCACGCCGACGGAGGCGATCGAGAGAACCATCGGGGCGCTCCGCCTCACCCGGTAGAACCGGAAGACCGTCCGGTCCGCAGCGAGGGCGGCGGCGACCGCGGCCGCGATGCCGACGGGAAGGGCGAGCAGGGCCGTCGGCAGGAGGCCGAGCCCGACGCCCCACGCCTGCAGCTGCCAGGTTGCCAGGATCGCGGCCATCGTGCCGAAGGCCATCAGGTCGCCGTGGGAGAAGTTGGCGAAGCGCAATATGCCGTAGACCAGCGTGATGCCGAGCGCGCCGAGCGCCAGCTGCGACCCGTAGGCGATGGCCGGGACGACGACGAAATTCGCGAGCAGGACCGCCGCGTTGACGATGTCGACGTCCATCGCCCGTCAGCCGCCGAGAAAGGAGCGCCGCACTTCGGGGTTGGCCAAGAGCGCCTGTCCGCTGCCGGTGTGGCGGTTCTCGCCGGTCACCAGCACGAACCCGCGATCCGCGATCCCGAGCGCCTGGCGGGCGTTCTGCTCCACCATCAGGACGGCGATCCCCGCCTGCCGGATTTCCAGGATCCGGTCGAACAGCTCGTCCATCACGATCGGCGACACGCCGGCGGTGGGCTCGTCGAGCATCAGCACCTCCGGCCGGGTCATCAGCGCGCGCGCGATCGCGACCTGCTGGCGCTGGCCGCCCGACAGTTCCCCCGCGGTCTGGCGGCGCTTCTCCTCGAGCACAGGAAACAGGTCGAACACGCGCTCCATGCTGGCCGAGATGTCGTCGCGGCGGAGGAAGGCGCCCATCTCGAGGTTTTCCTGGACCGTCATGGTGGTGAAGACGTTGCCGGATTGCGGGACGAAGGCCATTCCCCGCTTCACGCGGTCCTGCGGCGTCAGGCCGGCGATGGATTCGCCCGCGAGCCGCACGTCCCCCTCCCGCAGCCGCACCATGCCGAACAGGGCCTTCATGGCGGTCGACTTGCCGGCGCCGTTCGGGCCGACGATCACCACGATCTCGCCCTTGTCGACCGAAACGGTGCAGCCGCGGAGGATGTCTGCGCCTCCGTACCCGCCATGCATGTCGTCGCCGATGAGGTGGCTCATGCGGAACCGGCCGTCCCGCGGCGGCCGAGATAGGCCTCGATGACCCGCTCGTCGGCCTGCACGTCCGGAGCGGGGCCCTCGGCGAGCACCTTTCCCTCCGCCATCACGATCACCGGATCGCAAAGGAGCGAGACCAGGTCCATGTCGTGCTCGATCAGGCAGAACGTATAGCCGCGCTCGATATTGAGCCGCAGGATGGCGCCCGAAATCGAGCGCAGCAGGGTGCGGTTGACCCCCGCGCCGATCTCGTCGAGCAGGACGACCCTCGCGCCGGTCATCATCACGCGGGCGAGCTCGAGGAGCTTCTTCTGACCGCCCGAAAGCGCCCCCGCCGGTTCGTTGGCGACCTCGCCGAGGTTGAGGAATTCGATCACCTCTTCCGCCCGGTCGCGGGTCTCTGCCTCCTCGACCAGCACCCGGTCCCGGTGCAGCCACGCGCCGATCAGGCTCTCTCCGCTCTGGTTCCCGACCGACGCCATCAGGTTCTCCGTGACGGTCAGCGTGGCGAACTCGTGGGCGATCTGGAAGGTCCGCACCAACCCCCGTCGGTAAAGCTGGTGGGGAGGCAGCCCGGTGATGTCCTCGCCGGCGAGAAAGACGCGGCCTGAGGTCGGCGGATAGACCCCCGCGATGACGTTGAACAGGGTCGTCTTGCCCGCGCCGTTCGGCCCGATCATGCCGGTGATCGCGCCTTCCCCGATTTCCAGGGTAGCCCCGTCGACGGCCCGGACGCCGCCGAAATGCTTGTGCAGATCGACTATGCGGATCATGCGGAGCGATACGACGCCGGGGAGCGGCCCCGAGAAATCCGGCGGGCCGCTCCCCGTTGTGCTAGCCGGTCAGTGGACCTTGACGGTCGTGAACTTGCCGTCCCTGACCTCGTACTCCTTGTAGCTGCCCGACGCGTCGCCGGCGTCCGTCAGCACGACATCCGTGGCGCCCTGATAGTCGACCGCCTTGCCCTCGGCGAGCAGCTTGAGGCCCTTGGCCAGTTCGCCCGGGCCGATCTTCTCGCCGGGCGCGTTGGCGACGGCGAGGATCTTGGACCGGATCGCCGCCCGATCCATCGAACCCGCCGCCTGCGCGGCGAGTATGATGAGCGCTGCCGCGTCGTAGGCCTCCGCGGCGAACGGGTCCTGGCCCTTGACCCCGGCTTTCTTCGCGGCTTCCTGGAACTTCTTGGCGTTGGGCGAATCCGAACCCGGCGCGGTTGCGGCGGCACCTTCGAGCGCCTTGCCGATCGCCTTGATCAGGGACTCGCCCACCATGCCGTCGGCAAGGATGAACTTGTCGAACGCGCCTGCGTCGAGCGACGCCTGGATGATCCCCTTGCCGCCTTTGTCGACATAACCGAACACCGCGAGATGCTCCGCGCCGGAGGCCGCGAGCGCGCCGACCTCGGCCGCGTAATCGGCCTTGCCGTCCTCATGCGCCGCCGCCAGCGCGACCTTGCCGCCGACCGCCTTGAAGGCGTTGGCGAACGAGTCCGCCAGACCCTTGCCGTAATCGTTGTTGGTGTAGGTGACGGCGATTTGCTTGATGCCGCGCCCCTTCACCACCTGCGCCAGCACCTCGCCCTGCCGCGCATCCGAAGGCGCGGTCCGGAAGAGGAGCCCCTTGTCCTTGAGCGTGGTGATCGCCGGCGATGTGGCCGAGGGCGAAACCATGACCACGCCGTTGGGCACGGCGACGTTGTTGGCGACCGCAATGGTGACGCCGGAGCAGTCCGCCCCCATGATTGCCGCGACCTTGTCGGACGTGACCAGCCGCTCGGCCGCCGCCTGCGCCGCGCCGGCATCGACGCAGGTCGAATCGCCGCGCACCGGGATCACCTTCTTGCCGCCGAGGAACGCGCCGGAGTCCGTCGCCTCCTTCATGGCAAGCTCGGCCGCCGCCGCGATGTTGGGGGTGAGCGATTCGATCGGTCCCGTGAAGCCCACCAGGACGCCGACCTTCATGTCCGCCTGCGCCGCCGATGCCGCCATCGTCAATGCGGCGGCAACCGCGAATAACCGTTTCATCTGCCGTCTCCTTCAATCAATGCGTTCCCGATGCCGACGATTGTGCCACACAACGGGAATTAGTGAAGGACAACCGGCCGGCGAACGCAGGCGTCAGGCCGGCGCGAAGGTGCCGTGCAGCCCGAGCGGCACGGGGTAGGGGAGAATCCCCTGCCACAGGGGGCCGTCGGAAACCCGGGAGGCTTCGAACACGTTCAACCCGGCCGCCCGGCGCCGGATGTCGAGAAACGGACCGATCAGCCAGCCGTCGCCCTCCGTTTCGCCGCGCGGCACGAACACGTGCTCCTCCGGAACCTGGTGCCGCGGATAGGCCCAGCCGTCCGTCTCGCCGCGCTCCGGGTCGAGCCGGGCGATGCGCCGGAGCGGCCAGCCTTCCCCGCCACCCTCCCCGGTGAGCGCGAACAGCGCGCGGTGCCGCCGTCCCGTGTATCGCGGGTCGATGCGCGGAAATTCGGCCACCCCCGGCGCCCCGTCTTCGATTGCCGCCGTTCCGTCCGGACGGAGGGCCGCGCGGCGGTATCGCGGATGGGCCGAATCGAACCGCGCCGCGCCGCGCATGACGTGGCGGAAATCCTCGGTCACGAAGCGCGGGTCGGAAGACTGGCAAAGGTCCAGCCGGATCGTCCCGTCGGGCTCCTCCCAGCCGTTGCCGTGGTGGAAATGGAACCCCGGCGGCAGTTCGTGGCGGCGCACCGGCTCCAGCGTGTTCTTGTCCACCGTCAACGCGCGCGTGCCGAGTTGCGGCCGCCAGACATGGGAGTCCAGAAAAGTCCCGTGGCGTTCCGGCTCGAGCACGAAGGGCGGCAACAGGAGGACCAGGTGGCGCGCCGTGACCACGAAATCGTGCACCATCCCCAACGGTCCGGCGTCGACCAGGTTTGCCTTCAAGAGCTTTCCGTTCCGGTCGATGCGGTAGAACAGAAGCGACGGCCGGGGCCTCGTCACGAAGCCGATATTCCACAGCGTGCCGTCCGGCTCCACCTTCGGATGGGCCGAAAACGGCAGGCCCGCGGCATCGGGGTGCCAGACAACGAACTTTTCGGCCGCGAGGGTTTCCGGATCGACCTCCAATGCGGACCCGCCTTCCCAAAGCGCCATCAGGCGTCCCGCATGGGCGAGCATCGAGGTGTTCGCGGCGTTCATGTCGTCGGGACCCAGCAGCGGCCCGGTGCCGGGCGTCCCGAAGGCCGGCATGATCCGCTTGCCCGCCCGTGTCTCCCGCCGCCGCTTGGGCGTGTCGAGGATGCGCGCCCGGTGGGTCGCGCTTCCGTCCGCGAAGGCAAACGCCTGCACCATCCCGTCGCCGTCGAACCAGTGGCGGTAACGCTGGCCGAAGCGCTCGTGCTCCGCCGGGCCGTTCCGCCAGAGGATGCCGGCGAGCCCGGACGGAAGCCGTCCGTCCAGCGTCGTCAGCGGGGCGGAGAAAGACTCGGCCCTCGCGGTCGCGAAGCCGAGCAGCCTGGGGTCGCGCGCGAGCGCTTGCGCGAAGTCTTCCCGTATTCCGGCGGCGGCGCCTGTCGCCATCAGGACCGGAAGGCCGGCGAGGGTGCGGAGCGCCGCACGGCGCGAGACTTCCACGGTCATCGCCTCAGGACCCCGGATAGGAGATCGGCACGACCGCCGAGACGCGCGCGTCCTTCGCACCGACGGCGACGGCCGCCTTGTCGAAGCTCGGCGGCCCCATGAAGCCCGTCGCGCCGTTGGAGAAGCCGAACCCCTCGGTGGGTATCCCCACGATGTTCCGGGCCAGCTTTCCGTCGCCGTCGGCGTCGTGGAACGCCGCCACGGCATATTCGCCCGGAGTGAGGTCGGTGAAGACGACGCGGATCTCGCCCTCGCGGGCGGGGCGTATGGTCGCCGCGACGACGCCGCCTTGCGGAAACGCGACGTCGGCGACGCGTTTGTGAACGGCGATGCGGGCATCGCCCTCCGCCGATTTGAGGCCGCGGAGCACGACTTCGAGGTCGGCTGCCGAGACGGCGGTTCCGGTCACCGCCAGGACCGCGGCAAGCCCGGCGGTTGCAAGCGCTCTTGTCGTTCGGGTCATCGTCTTTCCTCCGTTTTGCGGTTGAACACCGGCCGGCAGTGTTGATCGCGCCCGGCGGGCAAGTCATTGTCGGTTACGGGAACGGACCGGATTAATTCGTCGGTTGCAGGAATTGTCGTTCACGCATCGTGAATTGCTCGGCGCCCGGTCGTTCGCCCGCCAGGGCGCGGTACTGGCCTGCCTGATCGGGCTGTTCGCCTTCATCGGCCCCTTCGGCACCTACGATTCGATCGGGCTCGCGGGCCGCTTCGGCTATTGGGCGCTCGCGCTCGGCGCCAACTGGCTGGTCTGCGCGAGCGTCGTGATGGTGACGCTGCGCCTGACGGATGCCTGGACGGGTCCCGGCCGCCTTCTGGCGGTCGCCGGCGCGGCTCTGATGGCCGCGATCCCTGGCGCCGGCGTGGTCCTAACCGCCGAGATCCTGTTCCGGCCGGAATACGAGGGCGACAACGCCCTGCCCACGATCTATCTGGGCGTCGCCGTGCTGATGGTGGCGATCAGCTTGCTGGTGGTTTCCGTGATGCCCCGGCGTCCGACCGCACCGGCGGAAGGGGGGGCGCCGCCGTCCGGCGAATCCGATGCCGCTCCGCCGTCGTCCCGCTTTCTCGCCCGCCTTCCGCCGCATCTCGGCCGCGATCTCGTCTATCTCAGGATGGCCGACCACTATGTCGAGGCCTTCACCACCACCGGTTCCACGCTGGTTCTGATGCGGTTCGCCGATGCGGTGGCCGAGCTCGAGGGGGCGGGCGGGCTGCGGGTCCACCGCTCTTATTGGGTGGCGAAGGAGCACGTCACCCGGGCGACACGCCGCAACGGCCGCACCGTGCTGCACCTCACCGGCGGCCACGAGGCGCCGGTCAGCCGCGGCTACCTGGCGGCGGTTCGGGAAGCCGGCCTGGTATGACGGGCGCTGGAGGTTCGCGGCCGGGTTCCGCGCGAAGGGCCGAACGCCGGCCTATCGTGGCGTGACGGAGTCAGAGGCGTTTGCGCTGTCGGGGACGGGTTGATTTACAAGGCGTTCACGGAGGTGCGAGATTTTTGATACCCCGTGGTGGTCGTTGATATCCGGGGTTTCAGTTTCGCTGCGGCGGTCGTTTTGGCGATTTTCACCCCACGCCGCTGGTCGCGGCGTCTTGGCAGCGAGGTTTTCCTGCGGCGGCCTCGCGCGCCCTGATCGTGCGCATGAGATAGAAGGTGTCGCCATCGGGCCCTGGGGCCCTTGTTCCACCACCACCCCTGGTCGGGAGAACAGCGATGGCGACGGCGGCGAAGCTACCCTTTTCGTGGCGCGATGTCGAAGTCCTGCCGGACCTTGAACGGCTGCGCCTGGTTCTGGCGGTGCTTCCCGACGAGGAGATCGTGACGGCGCTTGAAGTGTGTCGCGGTCGGGGCCGTAACGACTACCCGGTGCGGGCGATGTGGCGGGCGCTGATCGCGGGGGTGGTGTTGCAACACGCCTCGATGCAGTCGCTGTTGCGGGAGCTGGGGCGCAACCCGGCGTTGCTGGAGATCTGCGGGTTCGACCCTCTGCCGTATCAGAGCGGGCCGGTGACGGTGCTTCACGACGGGCATGCGGTAACGCGCCCGGCGCGGGTTCGTTCGACGGCGCCGAGCCACTGGAACTTCTCGCGGTTTCTGGGGCGTGTTGTGCAGCTTGAGGACGAGCAGGGGCTGGTGTCCGCCATGATCGAGAGCCTGCGCGCCGCGCTGTTCGCCGCGTTGCCGGACTTCGGGCGTCATCTCGGCTACGACGGCAAGGCGATCGCGAGCCACTCGACGGGCCGGGTCGGCAAGGACGAGGACAAGACCTCGGACCCCGACGCCGACTGGGGCAAGCACGAGACGGGCGGGGTGGACGCCAGGACCGGCGCGGTGTGGAAGAAGGTGAAGTCGTGGTTCGGCTACGGGCTGCACCTGATCGCCGACACCGATTACGAGGTTCCGGTGGCCTTCGAGGTGACGCGCGCTTCGGCCTCGGAACCCAAGGTGCTGTCCGGGATGCTGGAGGAGCTGTTCGCAAGGGCGCCGGAGATCGCCGGGCGCTGCGCCGACTTCAGCGCCGACCGCGGTCTCGACGATGCCCGCCTGAAGGCGCGGCTGTGGGACCGGTGGACCGCCCGCCCGCTGATCGATACACGGCTGATGTGGCGGGTGGAGAAGCAGGAGCCGAGATACGATCCGGCGCAGCCGATCACGCGGCCGCTGTTCCCCGACCGCGCCGATGTCATCGTTCACGACGAGCGCGGCCGGGTGTCCTGCGTCTGTCCCGGGACCGGCGAGGTCCGCGCTATGGCGTTTCAGGGGTTCGAGGCTGATCGGGGCCGCTGCGGCACGCTCAAATACCGCTGCCCGGCAGCCGCCTTCGGCTTCGCCTGCGCCGGCAGCCGGGCCTGCCACCGGGCCGGCGGGGTCAAGCCCGGAGACTATGGCCGCATCCTGCGCATCGACCTCGACAGCCACGACCGGCGCATCTTCACCCCCACGCCCTGGGGCAGTCCGTCATGGCGGCGCGGCTACAACCGCCGCTCGGCCATGGAGCGGATCAACAGCCGCCTCGACAACAGCTTCAACTTCGAGACCCACTACATCCGAGGCCGCGCCAAGATGAAGACCCGCCTCGGCCTCGCCCTGGCGGTGATGATGGCGATGGCTCTCGCCCAGGCCCGCGCCGGCCGCCCCGAGCGCATGCGCTCCCTGGTCGGCGCCGTGCCGTATCTCGACACCGGCTGACCGCTCGTCTGCCTCCCGACAATCCTGCCCGATCCCGCCGCCCGACGGCAGAGGGGAAGCCACGCCCGCACGCCAGACAATCTTCCGGTAATCGTATTTGTCAGGCCCCGGAAGCCCGTATCCTGCCCGGTGGGGAAGCGGGCCGGACGATATTCAACCGCCAAAATCGAACCGGCGACAGCCAAAAATCACCACAACGCACATTTCTCGTGATCGGCTCGGGCGCGATCGGCGTAAGCGTCTGGCGTGACCGCCCTTGTGGCGAGACGGCTTGGAGCCGCAGTCTGTGGTGAGGTTCCAGAGGTCGATAGTGTCCATTATCGGCTAATGGACACTATCTTAGGGGGCTGCGGTGCCACGTCGGGTACGCCGGTTCTGGTCGGACGACGAGAAGCGCCGGATCGTGGCGCAGAGCTACGCTCCCGGTGTCTCGGTGTCGGTTGTGGCGATCGTGTCCCGAGCCGTGGTGTAAGAGCCTGGCGGCCGTCGCGGTATCCGGCGGGTAGGGCCGGTAGGCTCAGGCTGCCACGGCGGGCAGCTTGACGGTTGCATTGTCGCTCACGGGAGCGATCGATTCCAGCGTCATGTATCTGGCCCTCTGGACGGCCCATTCGTCGTTCTGCTCGAGCAGGATGGCGCCGATCAGCCGTGTTATGGCGTCCTCGTTGGGGAAGATGCCGACGGTGTTGGTACGCCGCTTGATCTCGCCATGGAGTCGTTCGAGCGGGTTTGTCGAGTGCAGCTTGGGGCGATGCGCGGCCGGGAAGGTCATGTAGGCGAGAACGTCGTGCTCGGCCTCGTCCATGAGAGCGGCGAGCTTCGGCGCCTTGGCCCTGAGCTGGTCGGCGACCTGGCGCCACTGGGCGGAGGCGCTGTCTGCATCCTCCTGGGCGAAGGCGGTGGTGACGAAGGCGGACACGACGCGCCGGCCCTGCTTGCCGGCATGGGCGAGCAGGGTGCGCATGAAGTGGACGCGGCAGCGCTGCCATGTGGCGCCGAGGACGCGCGTTGCAGCCGCCTTCAGGCCCTTGTGGTCATCGGAGACGACCAGCTTGACGCCGCGCAGGCCGCGGCGGGCCAGGGAGCGCAGGAAGGAGGTCCAGAAGGTCTCGGCCTCGGACGCGCCGATCGCCATGCCGAGCACCTCGCGGCGGCCCTGGTCGTTGACCGCCACCGCGATCGTGACCGCGACCGAGACGACGCGCCCGGCCTCGCGCATCTTCACATAGGTCGCGTCCAGCCACAGATACGGCCAGTCGCCCTCCAGCGGGCGGTCGAGGAAGTCGCGGATCTTGCCGTCGATCTCACCGCACAGCCGCGACACCTGGCTCTTCGAGATGCCCGACATGCCCATGGCCTGCACCAGGTCGTCCACCGAGCGGGTCGACACGCCCTTGATGTAGGCCTCCTGGATCACCGCCGTCAGCGCCTTCTCCGCCATGCGACGCGGCTCCAGGAAGCCCGGGAAGTAGCTCCCCTTGCGCAGCTTCGGGATCTTCAGCTCCACCGTGCCCGCGCGCGTCTCCCAGACCCGGTCCCGGTAGCCGTTGCGATGGGTGAGCCGGTCCGGCGAACGCTCGCCGTGTGCGGCTCCCGCAAGGCCCTCCACCTCAAGCGCCATCAAACGCTCGGCCGTGAACCCGATCATCTCGCGAAGCAGATCGGCGTCCGAACTCTTCTCCAAAAGCGCCTGCAGGGTCATCATGTCCTTGGTGGTCATCGTGGTACTCCTCCGGTCGGATGGACTGTAGAAGCCCAACCCTAACCGGCACCGCGATGGCCATCCGCTATGGATAAGTGGCCCGCCGCCGCCAGACGCCACACGGTCGCGGCGGCGGGCCACTTACCCACAGCTACCGATGCTGGCTCCTGCTCCTACACCACGCCTGGGGGCACGACCGTTGTGGCGCGCCGCTATGACGTCAACGCCAACCTGATCTTCACCTGGCGGCGCGATCCCCGTTACAGGCCGGCGGCCGATGCCGGGGAGGCGCCGTCCTTCCTGCCGGTGGAGGTGGTGCCCGATGCGCCGCCGTTGGAGCCGGCCGCGGCATCGGACGGTCGGATCGAGATCGCGTTGTCGAACGGCCACCGGGTGAGCGCGTTCGGGTCGTTCGACGCGGACGCGCTGTGCCGGGTGGTGCGGGCGCTTGGCGGATGATCCCGGTTCCCTCCTCGACCCGGGTATGGCTGGCCTGCGGCGTGACCGACATGCGCAAGGGGTTCCCCGGTCTCGCGGCGCAGGCGGAGCGGGTATTGAAGGCGGATCCGCATTGCGGCCATCTCTTCATCTACCGCGGCCGCCGGGGCGACCTGATCAAGATGATCTGGTGGGACGGCCAGGGTGCGTGCCTGTTCTCGAAGCGTCTGGAGCGCGGCCGCTTCGTGTGGCCGTCGGCATCGGAAGGGAAGGTGTCGGTGACGCCGGCGCAGCTGTCGATGCTGCTTGAGGGGATCGACTGGCGGGCGCCGGTTCGCACCTGGAGACCGCTGGCCGCGGGGGTCGTGCCCCCAGGCGTGGTGTAGGAGCAGGAGCCAGCATCGGTAGCTGTGGGTAAGTGGCCCGCCGCCGCGACCGTGTGGCGTCTGGCGGCGGCGGGCCACTTATCCATAGCGGATGGCCATCGCGGTGCCGGTTAGGGTTGGGCTTCTACAGTCCATCCGACCGGAGGAGTACCACGATGACCACCAAGGACATGATGACCCTGCAGGCGCTTTTGGAGAAGAGTTCGGACGCCGATCTGCTTCGCGAGATGATCGGGTTCACGGCCGAGCGTTTGATGGCGCTTGAGGTGGAGGGCCTTGCGGGAGCCGCACACGGCGAGCGTTCGCCGGACCGGCTCACCCATCGCAACGGCTACCGGGACCGGGTCTGGGAGACGCGCGCGGGCACGGTGGAGCTGAAGATCCCGAAGCTGCGCAAGGGGAGCTACTTCCCGGGCTTCCTGGAGCCGCGTCGCATGGCGGAGAAGGCGCTGACGGCGGTGATCCAGGAGGCCTACATCAAGGGCGTGTCGACCCGCTCGGTGGACGACCTGGTGCAGGCCATGGGCATGTCGGGCATCTCGAAGAGCCAGGTGTCGCGGCTGTGCGGTGAGATCGACGGCAAGATCCGCGACTTCCTCGACCGCCCGCTGGAGGGCGACTGGCCGTATCTGTGGCTGGACGCGACCTATGTGAAGATGCGCGAGGCCGGGCGCGTCGTCTCGGTCGCGGTCACGATCGCGGTGGCGGTCAACGACCAGGGCCGCCGCGAGGTGCTCGGCATGGCGATCGGCGCGTCCGAGGCCGAGACCTTCTGGACCTCCTTCCTGCGCTCCCTGGCCCGCCGCGGCCTGCGCGGCGTCAAGCTGGTCGTCTCCGATGACCACAAGGGCCTGAAGGCGGCTGCAACGCGCGTCCTCGGCGCCACATGGCAGCGCTGCCGCGTCCACTTCATGGTAAGCGTCTGGCGTGACCGCCCTTGTGGCGAGACGGCTTGGAGCCGCAGTCTGTGGTGAGGTTCCAGAGGTCGATAGTGTCCATTATCGGCTAATGGACACTATCTTAGGGGGCTGCGGTGCCACGTCGGGTACGCCGGTTCTGGTCGGACGACGAGAAGCGCCGGATCGTGGCGCAGAGCTACGCTCCCGGTGTCTCGGTGTCGGTTGTGGCGCGCCGCTATGACGTCAACGCCAACCTGATCTTCACCTGGCGGCGCGATCCCCGTTACAGGCCGGCGGCCGATGCCGGGGAGGCGCCGTCCTTCCTGCCGGTGGAGGTGGTGCCCGATGCGCCGCCGTTGGAGCCGGCCGCGGCATCGGACGGTCGGATCGAGATCGCGTTGTCGAACGGCCACCGGGTGAGCGCGTTCGGGTCGTTCGACGCGGACGCGCTGTGCCGGGTGGTGCGGGCGCTTGGCGGATGATCCCGGTTCCCTCCTCGACCCGGGTATGGCTGGCCTGCGGCGTGACCGACATGCGCAAGGGGTTCCCCGGTCTCGCGGCGCAGGCGGAGCGGGTATTGAAGGCGGATCCGCATTGCGGCCATCTCTTCATCTACCGCGGCCGCCGGGGCGACCTGATCAAGATGATCTGGTGGGACGGCCAGGGTGCGTGCCTGTTCTCGAAGCGTCTGGAGCGCGGCCGCTTCGTGTGGCCGTCGGCATCGGAAGGGAAGGTGTCGGTGACGCCGGCGCAGCTGTCGATGCTGCTTGAGGGGATCGACTGGCGGGCGCCGGTTCGCACCTGGAGACCGCTGGCCGCGGGGGTCGTGCCCCCAGGCGTGGTGTAGGAGCAGGAGCCAGCATCGGTAGCTGTGGGTAAGTGGCCCGCCGCCGCGACCGTGTGGCGTCTGGCGGCGGCGGGCCACTTATCCATAGCGGATGGCCATCGCGGTGCCGGTTAGGGTTGGGCTTCTACAGTCCATCCGACCGGAGGAGTACCACGATGACCACCAAGGACATGATGACCCTGCAGGCGCTTTTGGAGAAGAGTTCGGACGCCGATCTGCTTCGCGAGATGATCGGGTTCACGGCCGAGCGTTTGATGGCGCTTGAGGTGGAGGGCCTTGCGGGAGCCGCACACGGCGAGCGTTCGCCGGACCGGCTCACCCATCGCAACGGCTACCGGGACCGGGTCTGGGAGACGCGCGCGGGCACGGTGGAGCTGAAGATCCCGAAGCTGCGCAAGGGGAGCTACTTCCCGGGCTTCCTGGAGCCGCGTCGCATGGCGGAGAAGGCGCTGACGGCGGTGATCCAGGAGGCCTACATCAAGGGCGTGTCGACCCGCTCGGTGGACGACCTGGTGCAGGCCATGGGCATGTCGGGCATCTCGAAGAGCCAGGTGTCGCGGCTGTGCGGTGAGATCGACGGCAAGATCCGCGACTTCCTCGACCGCCCGCTGGAGGGCGACTGGCCGTATCTGTGGCTGGACGCGACCTATGTGAAGATGCGCGAGGCCGGGCGCGTCGTCTCGGTCGCGGTCACGATCGCGGTGGCGGTCAACGACCAGGGCCGCCGCGAGGTGCTCGGCATGGCGATCGGCGCGTCCGAGGCCGAGACCTTCTGGACCTCCTTCCTGCGCTCCCTGGCCCGCCGCGGCCTGCGCGGCGTCAAGCTGGTCGTCTCCGATGACCACAAGGGCCTGAAGGCGGCTGCAACGCGCGTCCTCGGCGCCACATGGCAGCGCTGCCGCGTCCACTTCATGCGCACCCTGCTCGCCCATGCCGGCAAGCAGGGCCGGCGCGTCGTGTCCGCCTTCGTCACCACCGCCTTCGCCCAGGAGGATGCAGACAGCGCCTCCGCCCAGTGGCGCCAGGTCGCCGACCAGCTCAGGGCCAAGGCGCCGAAGCTCGCCGCTCTCATGGACGAGGCCGAGCACGACGTTCTCGCCTACATGACCTTCCCGGCCGCGCATCGCCCCAAGCTGCACTCGACAAACCCGCTCGAACGACTCCATGGCGAGATCAAGCGGCGTACCAACACCGTCGGCATCTTCCCCAACGAGGACGCCATAACACGGCTGATCGGCGCCATCCTGCTCGAGCAGAACGACGAATGGGCCGTCCAGAGGGCCAGATACATGACGCTGGAATCGATCGCTCCCGTGAGCGACAATGCAACCGTCAAGCTGCCCGCCGTGGCAGCCTGAGCCTACCGGCCCTACCCGCCGGATACCGCGACGGCCGCCAGGCTCTTACACCACGGCTCGGGACACGATCGCCGCGGGCTGATTCACCGTTTATAAACAATGGGTTGACTGTCATTCGGGCTTCCCTTTGTCGGCCCCTTCGGGTAGGATGCGGCCATGCTCGAAGCGGCCCATTCCCTGCCCGACGACATCGCCGCGTTGAAGGCGATGGTGCTGGCCTCGCGGGCCGAACTGGCGGCACGGGACGCCGAGCTGCGCAACCGCGATCTGTTGATCGAGAAGCTCAGGCACCAGCTTGCGGGTCTGCGGCGGCAGCGCTTCGGCGTCACCTCGGAGGCCCTCGACCAGCTTGAGCTCGGGCTGGAGGACGAGGAGATCGCGCGGGCGGCCGAGGCGCCGACCGAGCCGACGCCCGCCACGAAGAAGCAGCCGAAGCGCCGTCCCCTGCCGGACCACCTGCCGCGCGAGGAGACGGTTCTCGCGCCGGGCGAGCGCTGCGCGGACTGCGGCGGCCGTCTCAAGCGGCTCGGCGAGGATGTGACGGAGGAGCTGGAGTACATCCCCGGCCGCTTCGTGGTGAAGCGCATCGTCCGTCCGCGCCTGGCCTGCGGCGGCTGCGAGAAGTTCCACCAGGCGCCGCTGCCGCCGCGACCGATCGAGCGCGGCCGACCGGGCCCCGGCCTTCTGGCGCATGTGCTGGTCTCGAAGTATTGCGATCACCTGCCGCTCTACCGCCAGTCCCGCATCTTCGCCCGCGACGGCGTCGAGCTCGACCGCTCGACGCTCGCCGGCTGGGTCGGCAAGGCGACGGCGCTGCTGGAGCCCCTGGCCGATGCGATCGGGCGCCATGTGCTGGAAGGACAAGCCCTGTTCGCCGACGACACCCCGGTCAAGCTGCTGGCGCCGGGAACCGGCAAAACGGCGACCGGCCGGGCCTGGACCTACGTGCGGGACGAGCGGCCCTGGGCTGGCGAGGCGCCGCCGGCGGCCTGGTACCGCTTCTCGGCCGACCGCAAGGCGGCGCATCCGAAGGCGCATCTTGAAGGCTTCGCCGGCTGGATGCACTCGGACGGCTATGCCGGGTTCGGTGCGCTGGCGCGCGCCGGGCCGGTCCGCGAGGTGGCCTGTCTGGCGCATGTGCGACGCAAGTTCTTCGACGTCCATGCCGCCCAGGGCTCGGCGATCGCCGCCGAGGCGCTGGAACGGATCGCCGCCCTCTACGCTATCGAGAAGGAGGCCCGCGGGCAGCCGCCCGAGAACCGCGCGGCCATCCGCCAGGCCAAGGCCGCGCCGTGCCTCGACGAGCTGGAGCGGTGGCTGCAATCGCAGCTGCCCAGAATCTCCGCCAAGACCCCGCTGGCAGCGGCGATCCGTCATGCCCTGACCCGGATGAAGCGCCTTCGACCCTATCTCGAGCACGGCTTCCTCGAGATCGACAACAACCCCGCCGAACGCGCAATGAGGCCGATCGCGCTCGGCCGCAAGAACTATCTCTTCATGGGCTCGGCCAGCGGCGGCAGGGCCGCCGCCATCGCCTACACCCTGATCGAGACCGCCAGGCTCAACGATGTCGATCCGCAGGCCTGGCTTGCTCAGGTCCTCGAACGCATCCCCGACTACAGGATCAACCGCATCGACGATCTGCTGCCGTGGAACACCGCGCCCGCAGAAGATCGGGAAGCCGCCGACTGACCACGCAGGGGCGGTCACGCCGGACGCTTACCCGCGGCCGGCTCCAACGGCGGCGCATCGGGCACCACCTCCACCGGCAGGAAGGACGGCGCCTCCCCGGCATCGGCCGCCGGCCTGTAACGGGGATCGCGCCGCCAGGTGAAGATCAGGTTGGCGTTGACGTCATAGCGGCGCGCCACAACCGACACCGAGACACCGGGAGCGTAGCTCTGCGCCACGATCCGGCGCTTCTCGTCGTCCGACCAGAACCGGCGTACCCGACGTGGCACCGCAGCCCCCTAAGATAGTGTCCATTAGCCGATAATGGACACTATCGACCTCTGGAACCTCACCACAGACTGCGGCTCCAAGCCGTCTCGCCACAAGGGCGGTCACGCCAGACGCTTACGGTAGATGAAGAGATGGCCGCAATGCGGATCCGCCTTCAATACCCGCTCCGCCTGCGCCGCGAGACCGGGGAACCCCTTGCGCATGTCGGTCACGCCGCAGGCCAGCCATACCCGGGTCGAGGAGGGAACCGGGATCATCCGCCAAGCGCCCGCACCACCCGGCACAGCGCGTCCGCGTCGAACGACCCGAACGCGCTCACCCGGTGGCCGTTCGACAACGCGATCTCGATCCGACCGTCCGATGCCGCGGCCGGCTCCAACGGCGGCGCATCGGGCACCACCTCCACCGGCAGGAAGGACGGCGCCTCCCCGGCATCGGCCGCCGGCCTGTAACGGGGATCGCGCCGCCAGGTGAAGATCAGGTTGGCGTTGACGTCATAGCGGCGCGCCACAACCGACACCGAGACACCGGGAGCGTAGCTCTGCGCCACGATCCGGCGCTTCTCGTCGTCCGACCAGAACCGGCGTACCCGACGTGGCACCGCAGCCCCCTAAGATAGTGTCCATTGGCCGATAATGGACACTATCGACCTCTGGAACCTCACCAGAGACTGCGGCTCCAAGCCGTCTCGCCACAAGGGCGGTCACGCCAGACGCTTACACTTCATGCGCACCCTGCTCGCCCATGCCGGCAAGCAGGGCCGGCGCGTCGTGTCCGCCTTCGTCACCACCGCCTTCGCCCAGGAGGATGCAGACAGCGCCTCCGCCCAGTGGCGCCAGGTCGCCGACCAGCTCAGGGCCAAGGCGCCGAAGCTCGCCGCTCTCATGGACGAGGCCGAGCACGACGTTCTCGCCTACATGACCTTCCCGGCCGCGCATCGCCCCAAGCTGCACTCGACAAACCCGCTCGAACGACTCCATGGCGAGATCAAGCGGCGTACCAACAATGCGGTAGTTGCGCGCTGGCCGGACGGAAGGTGACACCGGAGCCGATGAAGATCCCGAGCGCCTACATCGACGGATACGCGAAGGGCCGGGAAGTCGATCCCGAGAGAGCGGCCAACTATGTCGCCCACCGTGTGTCCTGAAGCACCGCCATGAAAGGAGGTGCGCAACTGCAAGAGAGATGAGGGTAGGCCCCTCGGGGTCGACGATCAGGCGTCGGTCTCAAACCACCACGAGCTGCTGTCGTAAAGAGCGATGGTGGTGAGCGTCGTGGAAACGGCGGGACGACGATCTCGTCAGGTGAGGTCCGGGGAGACGAGCGAAAGCGAACCGCCGATGAACTGCCGAAAGCGTATGGTCGATGTCAGAACCGGGGGTGGTGGTCACTCCGGGACAAGCATGGGCGGAGTCCTGGAGTCCGGCCCACGCGGCATCCGGCTCGAAGGCGGCGTGAACCCGGAACAGGCTTTCTTGCGGAACAGGAGAACCTGTCGTCCCGATGCCAAGGGAGACGGCCAACCGGGCAGCCCCCGGAAGGCTCAGAGTACCGATGCGGGGCACAGGGGCAGAACAGCCCGTAGTAGGGATGAAGGCGCTGTAATGGCGCTGGACCGAAGGGGCTGTGGTGTTCAGCCGCTGCCGTCGGCCAACTGGTGACAGGAGGAGCCGGATGACAGGGGCAAAGCCGTTCCCGATAGCAAAGAGGGAAGTCTGGGAAGCCTTCAAGCATGTGAAGGCAAACCGGGGAGCGGCTGGAGTAGATGGGCAGACGGTCGAGAGTCTGGAGGAACGGCTTGGTCCGGAACTCTACAAGCTCTGGAATCGCATGTCCTCAGGCAGCTATATGCCGCCTCCGGTTCGCAGGGTGAACATCCCCAAGGAGGGCGGCGGGAAGCGCCCGTTGGGCATACCGACGGTCACGGACCGCATCGCTCAGGAGGTTGTTCGCCGACATCTGGAGCCCTTGTTGGAACCGATTTTCCATGAGGACTCATACGGATATCGGCCGAAGCGATCCGCCATTGACGCCATCCGGACAGCGCGTCGGCGATGCTGGCGCTACGACTGGGTGCTGGACATGGACATCAAGGGGTTCTTCGACAACATCGACCACGAGTTGCTGCTGAAGGCCGTTCGTCACCATACGGACTGCCGGTGGGTGCTGCTCTATGTCGAGCGCTGGTTGAAGGCTCCCGTGATCGAGGAGGACGGCACCGTTGTCGCACGGGACAGGGGCACGCCACAGGGCGGGGTAATTTCGCCAGTATTGTCCAACCTGTTCCTGCACTATGCGTTCGATCAATGGATGAAAAGGTCGATGCCGCATGTTCCGTTCGAACGGTATGCGGACGATATAATCTGCCATTGTCGAACGGAGGAGGCGGCAAAGACCCTCTGGCGGCGGGTTGCGGACCGATTGGCCGAGTGCGGCCTGGAGGTCCATCCGCAGAAGACCAAGGTGGTCTACTGCAAGGATACCTGAGGTGGCGTCGGTTTGTCGGACAGGCTGACGGCGTTTTCAAGGTGTATTCCGGTTGAAGTTTGTGCCGCCAGAATCCTCTTGGATCGATCTTTCTGCTGCTGCTGTTGCGCCTGTGGGTATGTGGTCAAGGCGCGAAGCGGCTTGTCCATCATATCCACAGGCGTGTCGCCCCGGTAGGCCTCGGCCGGCGTCCGCCCGCCGAGTGCCGAGTGCGGTCTCTCGGTGTTGTAGAAGCCGATCCACTGGCCGATGACGCGCCGGGCTGCGAAGCCGTCGGCGATCTCGTGCAGGTAGACCGCCTCGTATTTGAGCGAGCGCCACAGCCGCTCGATGAAGATGTTGTCCATGCACCGGCCGCGGCCGTCCATCGAGATGCGGATACCGGCCTCCCGCAGGCGCGCGGTGAAGGCGAAGCCGGTGAACTGGCTGCCCTGGTCGGTGTTGAAGATCTGCGGGGTGCCATGGCGCGCCAGGGCTTCGTCGAGAGCCTCGACACAGAACCCCGCGTCCAGCGTGTTCGACAGCCGCCAGGCCAGGACGCAGCGGCTCGCCCAGTCCATGATCGCCACCAGGTAGAGGAAGCCGCGCCGCACCGGGATGTAGGTGATGTCGGCGCACCACACATGGTTCGGCCGCTCGATCGCCAGACCCCGCAGCAGATATGGATAAACCCGGTGCCCGAGGTGCGGCGCACTGGTCCGCGGCGCCCGATAGACCGCCTGAAGACCAAGCAGGCGCATCAGGCGAGCGGCCCGCCGCCGCCCGATCCGCACCCCCTCGCGGCGCAGATGCCGAACCATCTGGCGGGCGCCGTAGAACGGATACTTGAGGAACAGCGCGTCGATCCGGCGCATCAGAGCCAGCGTCTCCGCGCTCTCCCCCTTCGGCCGGTCATAGAGCGACGAGCGCCCGATCGACAGCAGACGGCATTGCCGGGTCAGGCTCAACGACGGGTGGCCCCGCACAACCATCGCCCGTCTCCCGGACCGGCTCAGCGACCGGACCCGCGTGACAAAAAATCACGCTCTACGATCAACTCCCCGATCTTGGCGTGAAGAGCCCGGACCTCGCTCTCGTGATCCCGCGCCCGGCGCTCACCTCCACCGGAAAAGACCTCCCCCAGACCCTCCATCGCCTGGCGCTTCCACACACCCACCTGGTTCGGATGCACCTGGTGCTTCGAGGCAATCTCCTGAAGCGTCCGATCACCCCGTAGCGCCTCCAAGGCTATCTTCGCCTTCAGCTCCCCCGAAAACCTGCGTCGCTTGCTCATCCGCATTCCTCCGTCACACGGCGGAATACACCTTGACGACCTGTCCGATTTTGCGACGCCACCTCAGATACCGGCCTCCCGCAGGCGCGCGGTGAAGGCGAAGCCGGTGAACTGGCTGCCCTGGTCGGTGTTGAAGATCTGCGGGGTGCCATGGCGCGCCAGGGCTTCGTCGAGAGCCTCGACACAGAACCCCGCGTCCAGCGTGTTCGACAGCCGCCAGGCCAGGACGCAGCGGCTCGCCCAGTCCATGATCGCCACCAGGTAGAGGAAGCCGCGCCGCACCGGGATGTAGGTGATGTCGGCGCACCACACATGGTTCGGCCGCTCGATCGCCAGACCCCGCAGCAGATATGGATAAACCCGGTGCCCGAGGTGCGGCGCACTGGTCCGCGGCGCCCGATAGACCGCCTGAAGACCAAGCAGGCGCATCAGGCGAGCGGCCCGCCGCCGCCCGATCCGCACCCCCTCGCGGCGCAGATGCCGAACCATCTGGCGGGCGCCGTAGAACGGATACTTGAGGAACAGCGCGTCGATCCGGCGCATCAGAGCCAGCGTCTCCGCGCTCTCCCCCTTCGGCCGGTCATAGAGCGACGAGCGCCCGATCGACAGCAGACGGCATTGCCGGGTCAGGCTCAACGACGGGTGGCCCCGCACAACCATCGCCCGTCTCCCGGACCGGCTCAGCGACCGGACCCGCGTGACAAAAAATCACGCTCTACGATCAACTCCCCGATCTTGGCGTGAAGAGCCCGGACCTCGCTCTCGTGATCCCGCGCCCGGCGCTCACCTCCACCGGAAAAGACCTCCCCCAGACCCTCCATCGCCTGGCGCTTCCACACACCCACCTGGTTCGGATGCACCTGGTGCTTCGAGGCAATCTCCTGAAGCGTCCGATCACCCCGCAGCGCCTCCAAGGCTATCTTCGCCTTCAGCTCCCCCGAAAACCTGCGTCGCTTGCTCATCCGCATTCCTCCGTCACACGGCGGAATACACCTTGACGACCTGTCCGATTTTGCGACGCCACCTCAGCGTTTCGGCGCCGCGTGCGACAGTGGCGTTTGCAACGGCGTAGCGACAAGGCACTGCTTGACCTTGCCCGCATGTTTCATCGCGAAATTGCAGGGTGGATCGGCTACTTCGGCGCATTCTACAAGTCGGCGCTCTATCCGACCCTTCGTCTGATAGACGCCCACTTGCAGCGATGGGCAATGCGGAAGTTCAAACGCTTCCGACAACGACCGCGTCAGGCTCGTCTCTGGCTTGCCAGAATCGCGAAAGCGGAGCCGTGGCGGTTCGCCCATTGGACCCTTGTGCACGGGCAGGGCCGGACGCTGGGAGCCGTATGAGCTGAGAGGTTCACGTACGGTTCTGGGAGCGCGTGGGGGTGAGATTCCCCCGCGCGACTCGCTCCACCATCGGCGATCCCCTGGCCGAGGCGATGGTCGCCGACCTCCATGCTCTCGAGCCGGACGAGTCGAGCCGGCTGATCGGAGCGGGCATGATGGGCGATGACGATGCGCTTCGCGACGCTCCCCGGTCCGTCCAGGAATTCTTCGCCGCCTGCGCGGAGCCCCCGGGCTGGGTCGATCTTCCTTCCTTCCTGCCCGGCTGCCGCATGTTCCACAGGAATACGCGGCTGGTCCTCGCCGGGATGGTGGGCGGCGTGCTGGTCGAGGGATTCACGACCAATATCGCCAAATCTTTCTTTTTGACCGGCCGGCTGCGCGACCAGGGCGTCAGGCGGCTGAAGCAGAACAACCGCCACATGCTCGAGATCTTCATGCCCGGCGGCATGGAAAAGCACGCCGACGGATGGACGCACTCGATCAGGGTGAGGCTGGTCCACGCGAAGCTGCGCCACCTGCTCGCGAACTCCGACGAATGGGATGCCGACGAGCTGGGTCTGCCCATTAGCTCGGCGCATCTGGGCTTCGCCATCTCCTCTTTTTCGGCGCGGCTGCTGAAACACCTCAAGAGCCTCGGGGGTTCCTTCGACGAGGAGGAACGAAAGAGTTTCATGGCCGTTTGGCGGTATTCCGGTTACCTGATGGGCATTCCGGAGACGATCCTGTATCGCGACGAGGAGGATGCGCTCGAAACCTTCAGGATCGGCCGGGTATGCGAACCGCCCCTCTCCATGGAATCGATCGCCATGGCGTCGTCCCTGATCAACTCCGCCCCCTTGTTCGCGGGACTGGACGACAGGAACGAACGCCGGAAGCTGGCCGGTTACATAGCGCAGGTTTCGCGCGCTCTCATCGGAAACGAGCTCGCCGACGAGTTGATGTATCCCAAGAGCTCGACCCTGGGCTTCCTGTGGAAATTCCGCCTTCTGAACCGGATCGAAGCGGTGAAAAACAAGCTGAACCCCGGGCGTGCGGCGGACACGTCCAACCTGGCCACGATTCTCGACGTATCGATGTTCGACGAACAGAGCATCAGCTACAAATTGCCGGACCATATCTATGCCGAACAGTCGTCCAAGTGGTAGGCGCGCATTCCTGAGGCCGGACAAATGAAGACGCGTTTCCGCGGTCCCGCGGCCAATTCCGCCGGCGTGTCGCAACGCGGGCGGTCCGGATGACGGCGCTATCCCTGCTGGACCGCTTCGCCGACGCGGTCCTCCGCTATCGCTGGCCCGTCCTCGGTCTCGCAGGCGTGGTTATGCTCGCGGTGACGGCGGGCGCCGGCTTCGTGGCCGTCACCAACGACTACCGAAGCCTGTTCGACGAGGACAATCCGCAACTCGCCGCGCTGAACGCGCTCGAGGATACCTACGGCCCGTCGAACCGGGCGCTGATCGCGATCGCGCCCGCAAACGGCCCGGCGTTCACGCGCGAGACGCTGGCGGCCGTCGAAGAGCTCACGGAGGCCGCCTGGAAAGCCCCGTACGCCACCCGGGTCGACTCGCTCACCAACTACAGCCACAGCCGGGCGGACGGCGACGCGTTGATCGTGGAGCCGCTGGTCGAGGGTGCGGGCGCGCTGACCGACGCCGATCTGAAGCGGATCGCGGCGACCGCGCTGAACGCCGTCGAAATTTCCGGGCGTCTGGTCTCGCGCGACGGAAAGGTCGCCGGGCTGGTGATCGATTTCGCCCTGCCGGACAATCCCGACGCCGCCGTGGTCGAGATTACCGACTATCTCAACGGCGTTCTCGACGAGGCCCGCGCCCGCGATCCGGGGATCGCCTACTACCTGACCGGCGACGTTCCGTTGAACCGCGCGTTCGCCGACGCCACCAGGGACGACCTCGAGACCCTCGCGCCGATCGTTTTCGCGATCATTGCCGTCATGGCGGCCGTGCTCCTGCGTTCCCTGCTGGGGACGGCGGCGATCGTCGCCGTGCTGATGTTCGTCATCAATACCACGGTCGGTTTTGCGGGCTGGATCGGGACGGTGTTCAACCCCGCCAATTCCGGGGTGCCGATCATCGTGATGACGGTGGCGGTCGCCCACTCGGTCCACATTGTCGAAACGACTCTCGCGGGACTGAGTCGCGGCCTGGACAGGAACGCGGCCATCGCGGAGTCGATCCGGGTCAATGCGTGGCCCGTGTTCCTTACGTCGCTTACGACCGTCATCGGGTTCCTCAGCCTGAACGCCTCGGATTCGCCGCCGTTTCGGGTCCTCGGAAATCTCGTGGCCTTCGGCGTGTTCTGCGCCTTCGTCTATTCGCTCACCCTGCTTCCCGCGTTGCTCTCGATCCTGCCGATGCGCGCCCGCAAGGCCCGTGGCGGGGAGTCCGGGTTCTTCGACCGCTTCGGCCGGTTCGTGGTCGCGCGCCGGACGGTTCTGCTCTGGTGCTCCGCCGTTGTCGCGGTCGTTCTGGTCACCGGCGTTCCCCGGCTCGAGCTGACCGACAACTGGACCAAATATTTGAGCGAGCGCTACCAGTTCCGGCAGGACTCGGACTTCGTCATCGACAACCTCACCGGCATCGAGACGCTGGAATATTCCCTCAAATCGGGCCGCGAAGACGGCATCACCGACCCTGCGTACCTGCGCAAGGTCGAAGCGTTCGCCTCATGGTTCCGGACGCAGCCCGAAGTGTCCCACGTTCAGGCCTTTCCCGACATCATGAAGCGCCTGAACAAGAACATGAACGGCGACGATCCGGACTTCTATCGCCTGCCGGAGGATCCCGACCTCTCCGCGCAGTATCTGTTGCTTTACGAGCTTTCGCTGCCTTTCGGCAGGGACCTGAATAACCGCATCGATGTCGGCAAGTCCGCCACGCGTATGACCGTCGTGCTGCGCAGCCTCACCTCACAGGCGCAGCGCGAACTGGACGCGCGCGCCCTGGCGTGGATCCGGGCCAACGCGCCCGGGCTCGCCTCCGAGGCGTCCGGCGTCAGCATCGTCTTCGCACATCTCTCGCAGAGAAACATCGAGAGCATGCTCACCGGCACCATCGTCGCCATGGCCCTTATCTCGCTGATCCTCGTCTTCGTCCTGCGGAGCGTGCGCGTCGGTCTGATCAGCCTCGTGCCGAATTTCATTCCCGCGGCGATGAGCCTGGGCCTGTGGGGCTACATGGTCGGCCGCGTGGGGCTCGCCGGTTCGGTGATGACCGCGATCGCCTTCGGCATTGTCGTCGACGACACGATCCATTTCCTGACCAAGTACCTGAAAGCCCGCGGCGAAGGGCTCACCGCCCCCGAGGCCGTGCAGAGCGCCTTCCGGACGGTCGGGCATGCGCTATGGACCACGACGGCCATGCTGGCTCTCGGATTCCTGGTGTACGCCTCATCCGGCTTCGAGATCAGCTGGGCGCTCGGCCTGCTGGTCACGCTCACGATATCCTTCGCGCTGCTGGCCGATTTTCTGCTTCTGCCGCCCCTGCTGATGGCGCTCGACAAGAGGAAGCCTGATGGCGCTCGACAAGAGGAAGCGATGATTCGCCGCCGTCGGCCCCGACGGGCCCGGCCTACCCGTCTCCCGCGTCGAAATGCTATCCTGCGGCCCGATCTTCACCAGCCCATCCGGCCATGAGCGGAATCGAGCACGCAAACGGGCACAAGCCCCTGTCGCTGGCGCATCTGGTCGATCCCAATATCGGCCGGGCCGCTCGGCCCGACCCGGCGGATTACCGGTTCGAGTTGCCCGACGTGCTGCGCGCGGTGGTGCAGCTCCGGTCGCAGGCGCCGGAAGACGCGTTCAGCTCGTCCTATCTCGGCACCGAGCGCGAGGGCAACGCGATCCTCGTCGGCGAGGACAATCTGTTCCTTACCATCGGCTACCTGATCGCCGAGACCGAGCACATCGTCCTCGGCTCCGACGGAAGCGAGATGACCGGCGCCCAGGTGCTCGCCTACGACTACGAGACCGGGTTCGGACTCCTGCGCGGCGGCTCGTCGCTCGGCGCGCGGCCGATCGAGATCGGCGAAACCGGCGGGCTGAGAGAGAAGGACTGGGCGATCGCCGCCGCCCGGGGCGGCATCGGCAACGCGATCAAGGCGCGGATCGTCTCCAAGCGCGAGTTCGCGGGCTATTGGGAATACCTGCTGGACGAGGCGATCTTCACCGCCCCGCCGCATCCTCACTGGAGCGGCGCGGCGCTGATCGACAACGACGGAAGGCTGGTCGGCCTGGGCTCGCTCTTCGTGCAGGATGCCGAACCCGGGGGCGGGCCGAGCGCCGGCAACATGTTCATCCCGATCGACCTCTACAAGGAGACCGTCGACGACCTGCTGCGTTTCGGCCGACGGCCCGGCCGCAGCCGGCCCTGGCTCGGCATCTACAGCATCGAGGCGCTGGGCAAGGTGCTGATTACCTCGGTCTCGGAGCGCGGCCCCTGCGCGGACGCCGGCGTCGAGGCGGGCGACGTGGTGCTTGCGGTCAATGACGCCGCCGTGGGATCGATCGCCGAGATGTACCGCCGGATCTGGGGCATCGGCCCGGCGGGGTCGACGGTCGCGCTCCGGTTGCTGCGCGACGGCGAGGCGCACACCGTCGAGATCGTCTCGGCCGACCGCGAGACGCTGATGAAGGGCCCGCGCGCGCATTGAACCGCCGGGCCGCGGCAGGGCACGACCCATGAACCGCACGCTTCAGAGCCTGATCGTCGACCTCTCCCGTTTCGGCGACGCTCCCGCGGTCATCGCCTTTTCCGAATCGGGCAAGCAAACGCGGGGTTACGGCGACCTGCACCGCGACGTGTTCGCCCTTGCCGGCGGACTGCTCGGGCACGGGCTCGGGCACGGAATTCCGGTCGGCGTCATCGGCGTCAACAGCGACGCGCAAATCGTCCTGCGACTCGCCCTCGCCGCGGTCGGCGCGATCGCGGTGCCGCTCGACGACATGGGCTCGCCCGGGGATTTCCGCCGCGCTCTCTCCGACAGCGGCGCGCGCGCCCTGTTCGCGGACGGTGGCATTCTGGCGGTGCTGCCGGAGGAGGTGACGGAGGGGCTGTCCGGCGTCTGGCGGCTCGACGGGGACGACGCCTCCACGGCGGCGCACTGGTCCGAGCTGATGGGCGAAGCGCCGGAGACGCTTCCCGATGTGGTCCCCGGGGACCTGGCCGCGATCATCTACACCTCGGGCACGACGGGAGTCGCGAAGGGCGTGCCGCTCACTCACGGCAATTTCATGTTCAACGTCGAGGCGCTGGCAGAAGGCGGGTTCGTCGATACTCGCGACCGTGCGGCGCTCCCGTTGCCGCTCCACCACGCCTATCCCTTCATGGCCGGGCTGATGGTGCCGTTCGCCTGCGGCTCGACCGTGATCCTGCCCAGGGCGCCGACCGGACCCGATGTCGCGACCGCGCTGCGCGAGGCCGGGGCGACCGTCATGGTGGGCGTGCCCAGGCTCTACGAGGCCATGGTCGAGGGCATTCGCGGGCGGCTCGCAGGCGGCGCGCCCGGCAAGCTGTTCGGCGCCCTCTGGCGGGTGTCCGCGTCGGTCTCGCGCAATGGCGGGCCCCGGATCGGCAAATGGCTGATGTGGCCGGTGCGCCGCCGCTTCGCGCCCCGGCTGAAGATGATTGTCTCCGGCGGCGCCAAATTGGACGAGGACGCCGCGTGGCGGCTCGAAGGCCTCGGCTTCCAGGTCCTGACCGGGTACGGGCTGGTCGAGACCTCGTCGGTCACGACCTACAACCGCTACGGCGAGGGCCGGATCGGCACCGAGGGCAAGCCGGTCGAGGGCAGAGGGCTGCGTATTGCCGATCCCGACGGGGAGGGGATCGGCGAGGTGCAGCTCAGCGGACCCCACGTCTTCTCCGGCTATTTCGGGGACAGCGCGACGACCGAGACGGTGTTCACGCCCGACGGCTGGTTCCGCTCGGGCGATCTCGGCCGGGTGGAGCCGGACGGCTCGCTGGTGATCGCCGGACGCAGCAAGGACGTGATCGTGCTCTCGGGCGGCAAGAACGTGGGACCGGAGGAAGTCGAGACCGCGCTTGCCGCGAGCCCGCTGATCGCCGAGGCCGGGGTGTTCGAGCGCGACGGCAGCCTGGCCGCCCTCGTCGTTCCCGACGAGGACGCGCTGCGCCAGGCGGAAACCCAGCGGCTGGAAGACGCGATCCGCATCGCCGTCACCGAAGCCGGTGCGGGACTTGCGCCCTACAAGCGGGTGACCGCCTATCGAATCGTCCGCGAGCCGCTGCCGAGGACCCGGCTCGCCAAGCTGCGCCGGTTCCGCCTGCCGGAGCTGTTCGAGGCCGCCGGCGGGCGGACGGCGCGCGAAGACGAATCCGGGCCCGAAGCGGCGCTCGCCGGCGACCCGAGGGCGAAGCGGATTCTCGCCCTCATGCGGGCGCGCTTCGGCGACGAGACGATCGGGTTCGCGACCAGCCCGCAGCTCGACCTCGGCGTCGATTCGCTCGCCTGGCTGGAAATCGCCCGACAGATCGAAGGCGATCTCGGCGTGACGCTGGCACCGGATGCGCTGGCGGAAGTGGTGACCCTGGCGGATCTCGTCCACGTGGCCATCGAGGCGCCCGAGGCGGCTGCGGCCGCCCCGGCCGAGGCGGTCCTGCCCGACCGTCCGCGGGGCCTCGGCCGGTCTGTCTGCTGGATCGCGTACTGGCTGAACCGCCTGGTCATGAAGACCGCCTTCCGCGTGCGACGGCACGGCCCGGTACCGGATGCGGACAGGCCGCTGATACTGATCGCCAACCACGCGAGCGACCTCGATCCGCTCGTGCTCGCGGCGACGCTTCCCTGGCGGACGTTCGGCGCGCTCTGGTGGAGCGCGGACCGCGCCCGGGTCTTCGGCTCGCCAGGGCTCCGCCGGCTCGCGCGGATCGCACAGCTTTTCCCGATCGACGACCGCAGCCCGGCCGAGGGTCTCGCCGTCGCCAGGGGGCTGATCGAACGCGGCGAGAGCCTGGTATGGTTCCCGGAATCCTGGCGGTCGCCCGACGGCCGCCTGCAGGGTTTCATGCGCGGCATCGGCATCCTGCTCACCGAAAGCGATGCGGCTCTGGCCCCCGCCTATATCGCCGGCACGTTCGAGGTCCTGCCGCGTCACCGGCGCTGGCCGAGGCCGCATCGCGTGGACGTCCATTTCGGGGAAGCGGCCGACGCCGCGGGCGGAACGCGGACGATCGAGGAGGCGGTCGGCGCGGCCCGCGCCCTCGTCGCGGACCTGGAACTGCGCTATGGTGCGGACCGCGACTGAACGGGGAGACGGCATGCCGCGCGAGGAACAGGTCAGCTTTCAGTCCGACGGGCTCACGCTACGCGGCGTCCTGCATCTTCCCCACGGCATGGAGCCCGGCGAGCGTCGCCCGGCCTTCCTCGTGCTGCACGGCTTCGGCGGCAACAAGACGTCCGACAACTGCGTCCGGCCGTGCGCGATGCTGACCGAAATGGGCTATGTCACGCTCCGCTTCGACATGCGCGGCTGCGGCGAGAGCGACGGCGAATTCGGCCGGATCATCTGTCTCGAACAGGTCGAGGACACCAAGGCAGCGCACGGGTGGCTCGCCGGACGGCCGGAGGTGGATCCCGAGCGCATCGGCGCCATCGGTTCGAGCTTCGGGGCGGCGGTCGCGGTCTACACCGCCGGCGTCTACGACAAGATCGCGGTGGTGATCTCGTCCGGCGGCTGGGGCGACGGCGCGCGCAAGTTCAGGGGCCAGCACCCGACGCCGGAGGCATGGAAGAAGTTCACCGACATGCTCGAAGCCGGCAGGCGCCACCGCGAGGAGACCGGCGAGTCGCTGATGGTGCCGCGCTACGACATCGTGCCGATTCCCCCGCATCTGCGGAACAATCTCGCGGCCAACTCGGTCAGCGAGTTTCCCGCCGAGACGGCGCAGTCGATGTACGATTTCGTCGCCGACGACGTGGTCGGCGATATCGCGCCGCGGCCGCTGCTCCTGTTGCACAGCTCGGTGGATTCGGTCACCCCGACCGAGCAGTCGATCGAGATGTTCAAGCGCGCCGGCCAGCCCACCGACCTGCACCTGACCGCCGAAACCGACCATTTCATGTTCGCGGAGAGCAACGTCCGCGTGCACCGCGTCATTGCCGACTGGCTCGAGAAGTTCTTCCCGGTCCGGGCCTCGGTGACCGCCTGAACGCAAGCGGGCGCCGGGGCGCCCGTCGAGGAGAGATGCCATGATGCCTTCGATCAAGAGCCTTCATCACTGGGCCTATCGATGCCGCGATGCCGAGGAGACGCGGCATTTCTACGAGGACGTGCTCGGTCTGCCGCTGGCGCACGTGGTGTCGGCCGACATCGTGCCGAGCACCGGCGAGTATTCGCCCTATGTCCACATCTTCTTCGAGATGGCGGACGGCTCCTACGTCGCCTTCTTCGATCTCGGCGACGGCGAGATCACCAAGCGCGATCCCGACACGCCGCGCTGGGTCAACCACCTCGCGCTGGAGGTGGAGAACGAGGAGGCGCTCGAAATCGCCAAGGCGCGGCTCGAGGAAGAGGGCGTCGACGTGCTCGGCATAACCGACCACGAATTCGTCAAGTCGATCTACTTCTTCGACCCCAACGACATCCGGCTCGAGCTCACCTGCCGTATCTCGGGCAAGAAGGAGCTGGAGAAGAAGGCGGCCGAGGCGCACGAGCTCCTGGCCGCGTGGACCGACCGTCCGGGCCGGGTCGCCGCCGAGTAGGTTTTCCGCCATGGCCGAACGCGAGCTCGTCGTCCTCGACGTCAAGCCGGGCGGGGCGATGGAGAGCCAGTCCGGGCTGATGCAGAAATGGCCGCGCATCTACTGCGCGCTCGCACCCGCGGCGGACAGGAAGGCGGCGGCGATCGTCGTCCATCCCACCAGCAACTTCATGGGGCATTACCTGATGCCCCATCTCCCCGCCGCCGGGGTCAGCCTGCTCGCGCTCAACACGCGCTATGTCGGCAACGACACGATGCTGCTGTTCGAACGGGTGATCCAGGACCTTGGCGCCGGCGTGCGGTTTCTCAGGGAACGGGGCCACGAGCGCATCGTGCTGCTCGGCAATTCGGGTGGCGCGTCCACCGTCGCTCTCTACCAGGCCGAGGCCGAGGATCCGACGATCTCCGACACTCCGGCCGGCGATCCGATCGAGATCGATCCCGACGACCTGCCGCCCGCCGACGGGATCGCGCTGTTCGGCGCCCATCCCGGGCGCGGCCACATCATGGCGGCGTGGATCGATGCCTCCGTGATCGCCGAGAACGATCCGCTCGGCGTCGATCCGGCGCTCGACATCTACAACCCGGTGCACGGCCCGCCCTACGCGCCGGCGTTCGTCGCGAAGGTGCGCGCGGCGCAGCGCGCGCGCGTCGAGCGCATCACCGCCCGCGCCCATGCCCGTCTCCGCTACCTGCGCGGGCGCGACGGCGGGCCGCGCGACGAGGCGTTCCTCGTCTACCGGACGATGGCCGACCCGCGCGTCACCGATCTGACGCTCGATCCCAACGACCGGCCGCCCGAATCGATCTGGGGCGAGCCGAAGGCGATCAACTACGGCGCCAACAATGTCGGCCGGTTCACGACACTCACCTCGTGGCTCAGCCAATGGTCGCCGGAATCGCGCGCCGACGGGCCGGCATGCCTCGCGCGGACCTCGGTGCCGGTGCTCAACCTCGAATTTTCCGCCGATTCGGCGGTTTTTCCGGGCGATATCAAGCTGTGGTCGGACGCTGCGGGAAGCCGCGAGGACTATCGCAGGATCGCCGGCGCGACCCACTACATGGACGGCCAGCCGGAGCTTCTCGCGCAGGTGGTCGAACTGATCTCGGGCTGGGCGCGCGGGCTCTGAGGAGGCTTTACCCCGTCGCCCTTCGATACGCGGCTTCGCCGCTACTCAGGGTGAGGGAAACGCATAAACCTAAATCCGGCGGTTGGAGGGCGTGATCGCCCTCTCGGCGCGGTTGGAATGGTCGATTTCGGGTTCGATTTCAGCACGCTGGCGCGGCCCGAGGGGGCGGCAGCCAGGGTTGATGGCCCGGCTCGCGGCCGTGGAGGTATTTTTTGAGCGCTTCGGCGAGGATCCGGCGCCAGCGATCCTCGGCGCTCAACTGCTCCGCATTTTGCGTCAGGGCCCGGAAGAAGCCGGCGATCCGCCGCAGGGCAGCAGCCACCGCCTCGCGCCGCCCGTGGTGGGAGGTCACCGTCAGCCGGGTCTGGCCGGCGTGCCAGGTCTGGCGGGCGACGCCGTGCAGCAGCAGCGGTCGGCTGGTGATCGCCTCGCGGTGGCGCTCGGGGTCGGCGAGGCGGACGAACAGGCTCCACCAGTCGTAGATGAGCGCGATCAGCCGGGCCATGTGGCGGCAGCGCGTCAGGTCGCGCGTGGTGAAGCCGCCCCAGCCCCACTGGTTCTTCAACTCGTCGAAGCCGTTCTCCGCGTCGGCCCGGTCGCGGTAGAGCTGGGCCACAGAGCGCACCTCCAGATCGAGCGAGGTGGCCAGCACCGCGAACTCCCATACCCCGGTGCCGGGCTGCGCCTCGGTCCAGAACAGCTCGCCCTGGGCGGTGTCGCCGCGCGTCAGCGCCAGTGTCGCCGGAAGCCGGCGGCGCAGAACCACGGCCCGGCGCAACCGGCTCCAGCCCTGCAAGCGCAGATCGGCCCCGATCCCCTGCCAGCCCTGGCCCGCATCCTCCCAGCCGTCCCGCGCCATCTGCCGCTCGGCAAGCCGGCGCGCGCCCCTGGTCAGGCGCAGCTTGAACAGATAGTCCAGACCCGCCGCCTCGCACGACGCCATATTGCCCTCGCTGCCCCAGTCCTTGTCCCCCCGCACCAGGCGCGGCCAGCGGTCCCGGCCGAGACGGTCCAGCAAAGCCCACAAGGACGGCGCCGCCCGGTTCGAGCGGTGATGATTGCCCGGCGCAACCTCGACATCCAGAACCAGCCGCGTGCCCGCCATCAGGAACGCATGGCAGGCGTGCAAGGGACGGCCCGGCTTCTTCGGGTTGTAGCTCACCACCGCCCCCTCCTGGCCGCCGTAGAGCGGCTTGATCGTCGTGTCGCAGTCCAGAACCCAAGGCTCGCTCAGCAGCGGGCGGACCGTGTCGTCGAGATGGCCCTGAAGCCACGTTGTGCCCTCATCCGCCCCGATCCGCTCCAGACCGCGCCGGACCGAATCCTCGCTCGCGACCTTGCCCATCCCCAACAGCGCCGGGTTCACCCCGTCCCCGCGCAGCGCCGTGATGTGCGCATAGCGAGACTGGCCCGCCAGAACCGAAAGCAGCACCGTCCCCAGAACGTCCCGCTTCGAAGGCGCGTTCGGGCTCGTGTAGACGAGCGGGCAGTCCGCCACCAGCGCCTCGAAGCGACCGCTCACCTTCAGATATTCCGCGAAGAACGCCAGATGGCCAAGCGGCGTCACCGCCGCATCCGGGTCCCATTCGACGTGAACCGTGCCGCCGAAGGTGTCCACCTTCACAGCCTCGCAGGCGAGATCCCGCACAGCGCCAGAACCCTCACCCGCAGGGTGACCCTCTCGGCCCCATCCAAATCCGCTCATACCCGCAGTCTACAAGGGCCACGGCGAATCCAGACCCCGATCAACCGCCGGATTTAGGATAAAGGACCCTCATCCCGAGTAGGCGCGAAGCGCCGTATCGAGGGACCGCTCCGCCCTACCGCTCCGCCGGCAGGACCTCGGTCATCGCGTCGACCCAGTCCGAGTCGACGCCCAGCGTTTCGAGCTCCGCCGCGGCCTCCGCCTTGGTCTGGGTGACCATCGGAATCACGCCCTGGCTCTCGCCTTCCGCGGGATGGCAGCACGCCTCCAGCCGGATGCCGTTCGGGTCCCTGAAATAGATCGAGACCATGCCGGGCAGAATGTCGATCGGCCCGTCATAGGGGACGCCGTGCCGGGTGAGCCGCTCCTGAATTTCCTGGAACCGGTCGGCCGTGACCGAAAACGCGCAGTGCTGCATCCCGCCGATGGCGTCGCGGTCGGATTGCGGTTTCTCGCCCTTCGGGATCTCGAAGAACGCGAGCAGGCTGTCGTTCCCCATGTCGAAGAAGTAGTGGCGGATGCATTCCCAGGGCGGGTTGCCCCGGTTGCCGGGTCCGGTGCCGACGCCCTCCGGCACCTTCATCGCATGCACCAGCGGCATGCCGACCACGTTCACGAAGAACTCGGTGGTCGCCTTCATGTCCTCGGTGGTCAGCGCCAGGTGGTGCACGCCGCGCGTCACGACATGGTAGTCGGCCGCCTGGGCCGGCGCGGCCACTCCTGAATCGGCCATGGTCGGTACCTCCCCGGGGTCCGGATGACACGGGGACATTAGAGCATTTCGCCGCGAAGGCGAACCGCCAAGCGGCGACCGGCGCGGTCAAGGCGCGAGCGGAGCGTCCTGGGCCCGCCGATAGATCGACTCCAGATACGGGGCGAGCCTTCTGGCGCCCGATTCCATCGCCGGCACGAAATCCCGCACGTAGCGCTCCGCCGCCTCCCGGATTTCGTCCCTCAGCGCGTCCTCGTCGACCGACAGGATTTTCCGGTCGCGCATCACGATACGGCCGTCGACGATCGAGGTCATCACCGCCTCCGACGTCGCCGAGAAGGCGAGCTGGCGGATCGGGTCGACCAGCGGGACGAAGCCCCAATGGCCGCGGTCGAGCAGGATCAGGTCGGCGCGCATGCCGGGCTCGATCCGTCCCACCTCGTCCGCCATCAGCCCCGTCCTGGCGCCCGCCGAGGTCGCCATGTCGAACACCTCGTCCGCCGAAACCCAGGATGCGTGGTCGGGCTTGCCGGTCTTGTGGATCAGGCTGGCGGCCCTGATCGCTTCCACCAGATCGGCGGTATCGCTGGTCGCAAGACCGTCGGTGCCGAGCGCCACGACGATTCCCGCATCGCGCAGCTTGCGCACCGGGCAGGTGCCGCTCCCGAGCTTCATGTTGGAGAGCGGGTTGTGGACCACGGAACAGCCGCGGTCGGCGAGTCTGGCGATGTCGTCGCCGGTGAGCCAGATCGCATGCACCAGCGTGGTTCGCGGTCCTAGAAGCCCGACGCTGTCCATGAAGGCGACCGCCGTCATGCCCCACGCCTCCTCGGCGTGGATGGCCTGCAGCCGGGTTTCGAGCGTGTGGCAGTGGATCGGGATATCGCGCTCGGCCGAGAGCGCCGCGATCCGGCGCAGGAGTTCGGGCGTGCAGCGCTGCGGGCCGCAGGGAGCGAGCACGATGCGAATCCGGCCGTCGTGACCGTGCCAACGGTCGAACTGGCGCTCGAACAGGGCGATCTGCGCGTCCGCGTCGGCGCCGCCCATGGCGGCGAGCTCGTCGTGGATCGCCTCCGGTATCAGCTCGTCCGCCCAGGGGAGGCACGCCCGCAGGGGCTGGTCCCACATGTCCACCGTCACCCAGGCGCGGAGACCCGCATCCGCGTAAGCCCGGATCGCCGCATCCATCGCGTCCGGCGTGGCCGGCGGGTGCACGTAATCGTCCTGAACGGTGGTCACCCCGGCGCGGATCGATTCGATCGCCGCCAGCATGGTCCTCAGATAGTAGTCGCGCTCCGTCAGCAGCGGAAAGCCGAACGGCGGGTAGCTCTCGCCGAGCCATATCTCGAGCGGCAGGTTGTCGTAGGCGCCCTGCTGGAAGCCCTCGTTGGAGTGAAGGTGGGCATTGACCAGCCCGGGCATGACGATCGCGTTCGACGCGTCGATGACCGTGCCGTCGTAGTCCCCGCCCTTGTCTTGCCCGATGGCGGCGATATGCGTGCCTTCGACGATGACGTCGGCGGTCTCGTAACGCCGCGACCCCGCTTCGCCGCGGACGACCAGCCCGTCCTTGACGATCAGCGACCCGTCCATTCGCGCGTCCTGCAATCTACTCCTTCAATGTCCGCAGCACGCGTTCCGGCGTCATCGGGAGGCGCCGGAGGCGGATGCCCGCCGCGTGGGCGACCGCGTTCGAGATCGCCGGGGCGATGCCGACGATGGGCGGCTCGCCGATGCCCTTGGCGCCGAACGGTCCGTCCTCGTCCGGGTCTTCCACCAGGATGGTCTCGATTTCGGGCGGAACGTCCGCGATCCCGGGGATCTTGTAGTCCATGAAGGTCGGGTTCGCGAGGCGGCCGGAATCCCACACCATCTCCTCGCAAAGCGCGTAGCCGAGCCCCTGGACGATACCGCCCTGGATCTGGCCCTCCACCGCTGTCGGGTTGATCGCCTTGCCGATGTCGTGCGCCGACCAGACCTTGAGCGGGGTAATCCGTCCGGTGGCTTCGTCCAGCTCCACCTCGACCGCCTGGGCGGCGAAGATCCAGGCGCCGATCTTGCCGAACGGGAAACCCTTGAGGAATCCGCGCTTGGGATCGAAGTCGGGCCCGTCATAGGCGAGCGAATTGGTGCCAATGACCGGCCCGCCCGCGACCCAGTGCGAGAAGCCCGAGATGTCGCGGAACCCGACCTCCGCCTCCGGCACGCCCTTGATGCCGATGCGCCCGCCGTCGCGGAGTTCCAGATCCTCCTCCGCGCATTCCATCATGATCGCCGCGCGCTGCTTGAGCTGGTTGACCGCGTCCTCGGAGGCGGCGACCACGGCGCGCCCGGCCATGTAGGTCACGCGGCTTGCGGTGGTGCCCCAGTTATAGGGCGAGCCGTCGGTATCGGGCGTCGCCACGCTCACCCGGTCGACATCGAGGCCGAGCGCGGCGGCGCAGATCTGGACCAGAACGGTGTCCGAGCCCTGGCCGTTGTCCACCGCGCCGGTGTTCAGCACCGCCGTGCCGTCCTCAAGGATTCGCACGATCGCGCCCGAGGTCAGAACGCCCGAAATATGCGGGATGCAGGCGACCCCGATGCCGCGCTTCGTGCCCGATCCGTTCGATGCCGCTTTGCGCTTCTCGTCCCAGCCCGATGCGGCCCGGACCCGGTTCAGGCACTCCGACAGTCCCGCCTTGTTGAGCGCCACGCCGATCATCCATTCCTCGCCCGGCCGGACGGCGTTCTTGAGCCTCACGTCGATCGGGTCCATGCCGAGCTTGTCCGCGATCTCGTCGATCTGGGTCTCGCCCGCGATGGCGACCTGCGGTCCTCCGAAGCCACGGAACGCGCCCGAGCGCAGCTTGTTGGTGTAGACCGGCCGCGACTCGATCGAGACGTTCTCGATCCGGTAGGGCCCGCGGCAGAACAGGGCCGCGATCCCGGCCACCCCCGGGCTGTCGTCGGCGTAGGCGCCCGCGTCGAGGACGATCCTGACCTCGCGCGCGAGCAGCGTGCCGTCGGCCGCCGCGCCCGTCTTCATCCACACCCTGCCGGGATGGCGCGCGCGGATCATCTCGAAGTCCTGCTCGCGGGTGAGCGTCACCTTGACCGGCCGGCCGGTGGCGCGGGCGAGCGCCGCGGCGGCGGGCTGGACGGTCTGCTCCATCTTGCCGCCGAACGCGCCGCCCACCTGCGGCGTGACGCAGCGGACCTTCGACATCGGGATGCCAAGGGAATCGGCGGTGAACGCCTGGACGTGGAACACCGACTGGTTGGACGACCAGATGGTGATCTTGCCGTTGGAATCGATCTCGGCGAGCGCCGAGCACGGTTCCATGTAGGAGTGACACTGGGCCTGCGTCTCGTAGCTGCCCTCGGCGATCGCGGCGCAGTTTTCCCACGCCGAGGCGACGTCGCCCTCGACGATCTCGATGATCGCCATCGCGTTGCCGTCGCTGTCCGCCTCGAAGACCTTGATGTAGTCGCCTGAATTCTCGTGCAGGACAGGCGCGTCCTCCGCCATCGCGGCGTCGGTGTCGAAGACCGCCGGCAGTTCTTCGTAGGCGATGTCGATCAGCCGCGCCGCTTCCCTGGCGGTCTCCGGATCGACCGCGGCCACCGCGGCCACCGGCTCGCCCATGTAGCGGACCTTGCCGACGGCGAGCGCGGTCTCGTCCTTGATGAAGGGGCCGATCTTGTGGTCGCCGATATCCTCGCCCGTGACCACCGCCTCGACGCCGTCGAGAGCGAGCGCGGCCGAGACGTCGTAGCCCGCGATCCGCGCATGCGCATAGGGGCTCGGCACGATGACGCCGAACAGCATGTCGGGGCGCGACATGTCGTCCGCGTAGACCGCCTTGCCGGTGATCTTGTCGCGCGTCTCCAGCCGCGGGATGCCCTGGCCGACCGGGCTTACATAGTCGCTCATGACGCGCCTCCCGCGCTCGCGGACCTCACCGCCTCGATCACCTTCACATAGCCCGAGCAGCGGCAGAGATTGCCCGAGAGTCCGTCGCGGATTTCGTCGTCGCTCGGATCGGGGTTGTCCGCCAGCAGCGCCGTCGCGGCCACCGCCATGCCCGGCATGCAGAAGCCGCACTGCACCGCGCCGCGGTCAAGCAGGGCCTGCTGGACCGGAGACAGTTCGTTGCCCGCTGCGAGTCCCTCGACCGTCACGATTTCCCGGTCCGTCGCATTGACGGCCAGGGTCAGGCAGCCGCGCACCACGGCGCCGTCGATCATCACCGAGCACGCGCCGCAGACCCCCTGGTTGCAGCCCCGCTTGGAGCCGGTCAGCAAGATCTGCTCCCGTAGCACTTGAAGCAGCGTGTGCCAGGGCCGGACGAACAGCCGGTGCGTGCGGCCGTTGACCTTCAACGAGATCGGGATCGCCTCGCTCATTGCGCCCCTCCCTTCGCCGCGGCCGCGCGCAGCGCGCGTCCTAGCAGCGGTTCGACCAGCATCATCCGGTATTCGCCCGATCCCCGGACGTCGTCGACCGGGTCGCATTCCTCGCGCAGGATCGCGGCGGCTTCGGCGATGTGCGCGTCGTCCAGCGTGCTTCCCGTCAGGCGTTCCTCGGCCGCCCCGGATCGGATCGGGGTCGGTCCGCAGCTCCCCAGCGCGACCCGGGCGTAGCTGCAACGGCCGTCCTCCATCGCGACGACCGCGGCGACCGAGACCGTGGCGTAATCGCCCTCGACGCGGGCGAATTTCTCGTAGGCGCCGAACGCCCCGGCGGGCGGGGGCGGCAGCGTGACGGCGGAAATCAACTCGCCCGGGAGGAGCGCGGTCTCGAGATAGTCGACGAAGAAGTCCTCCGCCGCGACGGTCCGCGCTCCGTCCGCGCCCTGCAGCTCAACCGTGGCGTCGAGCGCCGCCAGCGCGCCGGGATAGTCGGCCTGCGGATCGCCGTGCCCGATGGATCCGCCAATGGTTCCCATGTTGCGGATCGCCGGATGGCCGATGACCCGCGCGGTCTCGGCAAGGAGGGCATGCGCGCCGGCCAGGCCGTCCGCGTCGGCGACCTCGCGGTGGGTCGTCATGGCGCCCACGCGCAGCCCGCCGCCGGTGTCCGCGGAGATTCCCCTGAGCGCTTCGATATGGCGCAGGCTGACCAGCGCCGACGGCATCACGAGGTCCGCGTTCATCATCGCGACCAGCGTCGCGCCGCCCGCCAGACACCTTGCCTCCTCGTCCGACGCCAGCAGCGAAACCGCCTCCTCGACCGTGGACGGGCCGTGAAACTCCATCGCCCGCATCTCCTTCAAGCCTCGTTTCGGGGCGAGTATGTCGGATGGCCGGAAGCCCGGCAAACCCTACAACCGAGGTCTTCCGGCCGGTATTCTGCGCTGTCACCCAACCGGTTGCGGAGAAGCGAAATGCCGATGGCGGCGGTGATCCACGAGAAGGGGACGCCCGACGTCTTCCGTTGGGAAGAGGTCGAGGTCGGCGCGCCCGGCGAGGGAGAGGTGCGCATCCGCAACGAGGCGGTCGGCGTGAACTATGTCGACACCTATCACCGGCGCGGGATGCCGCACCCCTGGCCGGTGCCGCCGCTTCCCCTGGTGCTCGGGTTCGAGGGGGCCGGAATCGTCACTGAGGTCGGTGCGGGAGTCGAAGGGCTCTCGGCCGGCGACCGGATCGGCTACGCCATGCCGCCGCACGGCGCCTACAGCCAGGAGCGCATCTACCCGGCCGAGAAAGCGGTCAAGGTGCCCGACGGAATCGACGCGCGCGCCGTCGCCGCCACGATGCTCAAGGGGCTGACCGCGCAGTACCTCCTCCGGCGGACCTACAGGGTCGAGCCGGGCGACGTCATCCTGGTGCACGCGGCGGCGGGCGGCATGGGCCTGATCCTGTGCCAGTGGGGCAGGCATCTCGGCGCCACCGTCATCGGCACCGTCAGCACGGAGGAAAAGGCCGAGCAGGCGCGCGCGGCGGGCTGCGACCACGCGGTGGTCCACGGCACGGGCGATTTCGTCGCGACGGTAAAGGACGTCACGAACGGCGAGGGCTGCGCCGTCGTCTACGAATCGATCGGCAAGGACACCTTCCGCCGCTCGATGGACTGCCTGCGTCCGCTCGGCATGATGGCGAGCTACGGCCACGCCTCCGGTGCGCCCGACCCGGTCGACGTGATCGAGCTCGGCGCGCGCGGCTCGCTGTTCCTGACCCGGCCGGCGATCATGCACTACATGGCCGAGCGCGAGCATTTGGTTGCCGGGGCGGAAGAGCTGTTCGACGTCGTCCTGAACGGCGCGGTCGAGCCCGCCGTCAACCACCTCTACCCGCTCAGCGAGGCGGCCGAGGCTCATCGCATGATCGAGGCCCGGCAGACGACGGGGGCGACCGTGCTGCTGCCATTCGCGTAGGGCCGCCCTTCGATACGCGGCTTCGCCGCTACTCAGGGTAAGGAAGTCCCTGGCAGTCCCTCATCCCGAGTAGGCGCCTCAGCGCCGTATCGAGGGACCCCGCCCCGCTCAAACCGCGTTGGGGACAGGCTCCGCGTCGATCAGGATGAAGGCCATGCGGCACGGCTCTGTGCCGCGGTTGACCCAGGCGCGGTTGGTGCCCTTCTGGATGATCACGTCACCCGCCTTGACGTGCACCTCCGTGTCGTCGAGCAGCATGTCGATCTCGCCCGACAGCACGATCGCGTAATCGACCGAGTTGGTGCGGTGCATGAAGGGGTGCTTGTTGACGATGTCGCCGGCCGGGATCGCCCCGAGCGCCGCGGCGACCGCGCTGTGCTCGAGCGCCTCCACCTCGGGCGTCACCGGCGGAAACTCGGTGATGCGGAACACCGTGCCGCCGGGCGGCGGCGGCGTCTTGATCTCGCCGGTGGCGGGGTCTTCGTGCCCGCTGTTGTCGGCCGGGGTCGCGAAGGTCCGCCACAGCTGTGTCGCCACCAGGTCGCCGACCGGCCGGGTGCGGACGTTGGGCGCGGCGCCGTCCATGACGATCACCGCCTTGCCGTTCTCGTCGTGGCCCGTGACCACGCGCCGGATGTCGTGCATCGCTTTCCCCTCCCGATTGCGGCGAACGACTATTGCCGCTCCCCGTCCCACTGGCAAATCCGGGCGATCCGGCCGGCGTCGTCGACCGATTCGAGGTTCCGGACCGTGTCGATCACCGCTTCTGCCGACTCCGATGGGAACCCGACGAATTCCGTGCACTGCCGGAATTTGCCGCACGCCTCGTCGAAGCTCATCGGCGATTGCGTCGATCCCTGCGCCCAGTCGCAGCGCCTGTGGAGACGGGTCCCGTCGGTAAGCTCCACGTCGAGCAGCGTGGTCATGTTGGTGTAGTCGGCTTCCGGCTCGTCATACGCGGTGAACCGGACCCGTTCCATCGCCCCGCGTATATCGGGGCGCGCGAGCGTCGCCCCGGTGAACTCGGCGAGGCCGGCGCGGCCTTCCGCCGCGATCAGGGCGAGCGCGAACTGCATGGAGAACCGTGCCTCCCCGACGGTCTTCGGGTCGTGATGGATCAGCGTTTCGAGGACGCGTCGGTTGGTCTTGACCGACAGGGTCGCGATGTCTCCCGCGCCGAACCCGTGCTCGCGCCTGAGCGCCAGCAGCCCGGTCATCGCCGGGTGGGTCAGCGCGCCGTTGGGAAACGGCTTGATCCACATGCCCGGATCGACGATGGCCCAGGGATCGCCGAGCCGCCCGAGCCACTCCGGGTCGTAGCCGCCGCCGGCAGCCTCGAAATACCCCACCTTGCCGCCCAGCGCGTCGGCGGCGCCGACAAGGCCCCGCGACGCCAGGTCGGCGGCGGCGACGCCCGCCTCCGCCGCGAGGCCCGGATGCAGGATTTCCACCATCGAGCCGAAATTCCGCCGGACGCCTCCCGCCGCGCTCGCCGCGAAGGCAAGCGCGTGCCCGATCCTCTCCCGGTCCAGACCGCACAGCATCGCGGCCGCCGCGGCCGCGCCGAACGTCGACAGGGTGCCGGTCGCGTGAAAGCCGCCCCGGTAGTGCCGCGCGTCGATCGCGTGGTTGATCCGGCAGGCGATCTCGATCCCGGCATGGAGCGCCGCGGCGAGGTCGCGCCCGCTTGCCGTCCGTTCCTCCGCGACGGCGAGCGCGGCGGCGAGGACGGGTGCGGTAGCATGGATGCCGCCGTTGCGCTCGGCGACCGCCTGCGGGTTGGTGTCGTCGAAATTGTCCGCGTGCATGGCGGCGGCGTTGAGGAAAGCCGCGAAGCGCGGCGCGGTCCGGCGGCTGGTGCCCATCACCGTGGCGCCGCCGTCCGCGATGCCCAGCGCGGCGACATGGTCCCGCGCGATCCGTGCGGTGTCCGTGCGGGCGCCCGCGATGGCGAGGCCCAGGCAGTCGAGAAGGTGGACCCGGCCGCGTTCCAGCACGGGCTCCGGCAGGTCCTCGAATGTCAGGGTCCCGGCGAATTCCGCGATCCGCCGGGTCGCGTCCGGGTTCAGCCGATCGCCTCCGCGAAGTTGAGCACCGCTTCCTCCACGTCCCGCGCCCCGTTCCAGCGGGCCGCGACCGCGGTGTGCGGCGTGATCACGACGTTGGGGAACGCGGTGAGGGGATCGTTCGGCGCGGCGGGCTCCTCCCAGAACACGTCGAGGCCCGCCCCGCCGAGACGGCCGCTTTCCAGCGCCTCGATCAGGGCCGTCCGGTCCACGATCTCGGCCCGCGAGACGTTGATCAGCACCGCGCCCGGCTTCATCCGGCGGAACGCGGCGGCGTCGATCATGTTTTTCGTCTCGGCGTTCGAGGGAAGCTGGACCGAGACGAAATCCGAGCGCTCCAGCAACTCCTCGAAGCCGCAATAGGTCGCGCCGTGCGCCCGTTCCACCTCCGGCGGGAGCCGGCGGCGCTGGTAGTAGAGAACTTCCATTCCGAACGCGGACGCGCGTTTGGCCAGCTCGCGCCCGATCTCGCCCAGTCCGACGGCGCCCAGCGTCGCCCCTTCGAGCGTCCCGATCCCGCCGATCCGGCCCCAGTTGGAGCGCCCGCAATGGCGGCTGTCGTAGAGCTTCGGCGCGTAGCCGATCGCTTCGAGGCTGGCCGGGTCGATCCGCCCGCCGATCTCGCAGATCTTCTTGGCGAGCGCGAGCATCAGGGCGAAGACGTGCTCGGCGACCGCGCCGTTGACCCGCCGCCTGAGCGGCCTGACCGGAACCCCGCGCGCCGCGCAGGCGTCCAGGTCGATGTTGCGGAGATCGGCGCCGAATTTCTGGACGATCTTCAGCCTGGGCGCGCAGTCGAGCTCCTCCGCGCCGAAGGCCATGCCCTCGACGATCGCGCCCTCGGCGTCCGGAAGCGCCGTCCGGAAAGCCTCTACGTCATCCGCCATGCGGAATTCGGTGGGGAAGATCGAGGATGCACGGGCGCGCAACGCGTCCTGCCAGGCGTCGAAATCGGGCAGGTCCACCGAGAAATAGTCCGCGATGGCGGCCTGCCGGTCGGACGGCGTGTCCGGGTCGAGGACGACCTGGATGTTGCGGATGATCGGATCGTTCTCGGCGACGATGACGGGCAAGTCAGCTCTCCCTCAGCGCTCGGCGGATCGAAGGGCGCTTATATCGACGACTTGAAAGGCGGGAGGGCCACGACCCTTCTTCCGTCATGCCCGGACTTGTTCCGGGCATCCACGTCGCTCCGCCGCCTCGCCTGTGCCCGGCTCGCACCGCGATACCGCAAGACGTGGATGCCCGGAACAAGTCCGGGCATGACGTCGTGGGGGCAGGCGGGGCGCCGACCATGACGGGAGAAAGCCGGAGGGAAGCGGTTCCGGCCAAGGTCTAGGCCGTGGCTGCCGACGTGCCGGCGATGCGGCCGAACACCGACCCGGAGGTCAGCCCGCTGCCGCCCGGATAGTTGAAGTAGAAGATGCCGCCCACCAGCTCGCCCGCGGCGTAGAGGCCCGGGATCGGTTCGGACTCGGTGTCGAGCACCTGCCCCTCGGTGTCGATGCGCAGGCCCCCGAAGGTGAACGTGATGCCGCAGGTCACCGCATAGGCCTCGAACGGCGGCTCGTCGATGGTGTTGGCCCAGTTGGACTTGGGGACCGCGAGTCCCTCGGTGCGGCGCCCGTCCTTGACGTTCGGGTCGAACGGGATGTCGGTGCGGACGGCAGCGTTGTAGGCGGCGATCTCGTCCAGGAAGGCGTCCGGGTCGACCCCGTCGAGCTGCGGGGCGAGCTCTTCCAGCGTGTTCGCGGTCGCCTTGGTGATCTGGCGGATGTTGTATTCGTCGCGCTTGAGATGAAGGACCTTGGCGTCGAAGATCTGCCAGGCGAACTGCCCCGGCTGCTCCAGGATCACCCTGCCGTACTTGGCATAGGTGTAGTTGCGGAAGTCGGCGCCCTCGTCGACGAAGCGCCGCCCCGTGGCGTTGACCATGACGGCGAACGGGTAGCTGTGCTTCTGGAACTGATCGCCCACCGCGAGGTCGCCGAACTCGGGCGCGTTGCGTTCCCAGCCGACCGCGTGGCAGCCCGACCAGTTGCCGTAGGGCATCGCGCCGATGTCGAGCGCCATGCGGATCCCGTCGCCCGTGTTGAACCGGGTCCCGCGCACCTTGGCGAGCTCCCAGCCGGGGCCGAGATAGCGGGTGCGCCATTCGTAGTTGCCCTGGAAGCCGCCTGCAGCGAGCACGACCGCCTTCGCCGGGATCTCCTCGATCCGGCCTCCGGTCTTGACCTTGACGCCGCTTACCGTCACCCCGTCGAAGATCAGCTCGGTGGCGCGGTGGCCGTAGCGGATCTCGATGCCGCGCTTCGCCGCGATCTCGTGCAGCGAATCGACCAGCCCGGGACCCCCGCCCCAGGCCTCGACGGTGAGCCCGCCCCAGAACTTGAACCTGCCGTCCACCTTGAAGGCCTGGCGGCCCCAGATCGGCGCGAAGCGCACGCCTTTCTCGCGCATCCACAGCAGCGTGTCGCGCGAGCGCGTGACCAGGAGCTCGACCATGTCGGGATCGGCGCGGTACTGGGTGACGCGCGCCATGTCGTCGTAGAACTGGTCCTGGGTGTAGGTGCCGAAATCGGTGTTGGCGATCTCCTCGTTGGTGAGGTCGGGCATCAGCGCCTTGAGGTCGTCGACCCCGTCATAGACCACCCGCATGGCGCCCGCGGTGAAGCGCGAGTTGCCGCCGGATTCGTCCTCGTTGGCGCGTTCGAGAACCAGCACCCTGGCGCCGTTCTCCTCCGCCGCCAGCGCCGCGCAGAGCGCCGCGTTGCCGGCGCCGACCACGACGACATCGAACTCCGGATCGCTCATTCAACCGTCTCCAAGGGGGCGAGCGCCGGCCGGGCCGAGCCTGCCGGCCGCCGGCGCAAAGGGTGCCGAAAGGGGGCCGCCCGGCGTTATTCGGCCGCCTGGGCAATGCCCGCCCGCTCGCCTTCGATCATCCTGTCGATGGCGATCCGAGCGAGCGCCAGCGCGCCGTCGGCGGCGATCGGCACCAGGCTGCGGTCGGGGTCGAGGTCGAGGCGCTCCTGCTGCGCCTCCATGATCGTCTTGTCCTCGATGAAGGTCGGGTAGATCTCGTCGTACATGTCCTGGGTCGCCTGCGGCTCGTCCTGGCGGTAGCCGTTGGAGGTCGACCAGAAATAGTGGAAGGTCGTCTCGGTCTCCGGCGTCGCGCCGTGCAGCAGGCGCAGGTGGAAGCCCTTTTGGTCGCGGTTCTCCCGCGCGCCGCGTCCCACTTCCAGGGCGCCGGACCATTGCAGCACGATCCCGGGCGCGACGTACTCGAACTCCTGCCAGCGGTCGACGCGGCCGGTGAACTGCCCGCCCTTCACGTAGGTCGGCGGCGGCTGGCAATCCGGCAGCCAGCGGATGAAATAGGCGCCGTTCTCGGTCGGCCTCGTCTCCATGTCGGCTTCGACATGGGCGTTGGGATCGCCGCCGATCGTCCGGCCGTGGACATAGCCCAGATGGGTAAGGTCCATCAGGTTGTCGATCATCAGCATGTAGTTGGCCTTGATCTGGAACATCGCCTTGCGATGCGGCCATTTCTCCGGCTGGTCGTGATAGGGGTAGTCGACGATTTGGCTTTCGTCCGCGCGCGCCGGATCGCCCATCCAGATCCAGACGATCTGGTTGCGCTCGACCACCGGATAGCTGACGACCCTGGCCCCCGGCGGGATCCGGTCCTGCCCCGGGACCGTCACGCAGGCGCCGGTGGTGTCGTAGACGAGGCCGTGATAGCCGCACTGGAGCCCGGTCTCGATCACCGTGCCGTGGGTCAGCGGCGCGCCGCGGTGGCAGCAGCGGTCCTCGAGCGCGCCCACCTTGCCGTCGGAATCGCGGAAGAACACCAGCGGCTGGTTCATGATCGTGCGGCCCAGCATGCCGTCCGCGAGCTCCTCCGACCACGCGCCGATATACCAGGCGTTTCTCACGAAGGGCAGGTTGGTGGTATCCGCAGCCATGATGTCCGCTCCACGATGTCGATTCCCGGGCCGGGCCGGTCCCCGCCCTTGCGATGGAGACTAGCCCCGGGCCATCCTGACCGCAACCGGAGGACGCGGGGGAGGGGGCATGAACAGGACCGACGCGAACGGGCTCGCCTTCGAGCGCCTCTGCGCGGCCGAGCCCGTGCTGGTGGACATCCGCCCGGCGATCGAGGTCCTGCCCGGGATGACGCCCGCCACCGTGCTCACCTCGGGTCCGCCGATGCCGTGGGAGCGCTATGTCGGCGGCCAGCGCGACGCGGTGATCGGCGGCGCCCTGTTCGAGGGGCTGGCCTCCGACGCGGACGACGCGGCGCGAAAGCTCGCGGCGGGCGAGATCGTCGTCGACGGCTGCCACGATTACGGCGCGGTCGGCTCGCTTGCGGGCATCTACACCGCCTCGATGCCGGTCTTCGTCGTCGAGAACCGGCACGCGGGCATCAACGGCTTCTGCAACATGTACGAGGGGACCGACCCGAGGCGCCTCAACTACGGCGTCTACGACGAGGGGGTGCGGGAGCGGCTGCTGTTCGTCCAGGACACGATCGCGCCGGTCCTCGCCGAGGCCGTGCGGGCGGCGGGCGGCATCCCGCTCAAGCCGATCATGCGGCGCGCGCTGCACATGGGCGACGAGCTGCACAGCCGCAACACGGCGGCGTCGCTCCTGTTCACCCGTGAATTGTTCCCCCACCTGTTGCGGCTCGATGCCGGGATGCGCGATGCGGTCGAACGGACCGTGACGGCTCTCACAGAGGATCATTACTTCTTTCTCCGGCTCTCGATGGCGGCGGCCAAGTGCACCGCCGACGCCGCCGCCGGGATCGACGGTTCCGGCGTCGTCAGCGCGATGGCGTTCAACTGCAACAACTTCGCCATCCGGGTCGGCGGGCTGGGCGACCGCTGGTTTCTCGGCCCGCACGCCTCCGTCGACGCCAGGCTGTTCGAGGGACACTCGGAAGACGAGATCGCCTGGATGGGCGGCGAGAGCATCATCGCCGAGACGATCGGCCTCGGCGGCTTCGCGCAGGCCGCCGCGTTCCCGCTGCAGCAATATCAGGGCGGCTCGGCGGCGGCGATGGTGGAGCGCAATCTCCAGCTCTACGCGATAACCGTGGGTGAGAACCCGGACTACAGGATCCCCTATCTCGGCTATCGCGGCACGCCGACCGGCATCGACATCCACCGCGTGGTCGAGACCGGCGTGCTGCCGGTGATGGACATCGGCATCGCCGGGCGCGACGGCGGGCAGATCGGCGCCGGCATCGTGCGCGCGCCGATCGAATGCTTCGAGGCCGCGGTCGCCGCGTATGAGCAGCGTTACGGCGCGCCGTGAGATGTGGCGGAAAAGAGTGGGAGTCGAACCCACCAGGGACGTCTCACGCCCCTCACCGGTTTTGAAGACCGGGCGCGCCACCGGGCCGCGATTCTTTTCCGTGCCCGCGAGAGTGCGGCGTTAGCGGCGGCCGCGTCAACCGCGGGTCGTGACGATTGCTGTCCGGTTTAACTTCCGGGCGGGCCCTGTGCCGACAGGCGGGACCGTCCCGCCCCGCCGTCACCCCGGACTTGTTCCGGGGTCCGGAGCCACAGGCACCGTTCTCGCCGGCTTCCCTGGACCCCGGATCAAGTCCGGGGTGACAATCGGGGAAAGGGCCGGAAACCCGGCTGTCCCGACGCATTGCATCGGGTCCGGCCCTTCTAAACCGCACAGCAATGGATCGTGACGAGGAATGACGGGAGATCGGGATGACGACGAGTGTGCTCTACGAGCGCGACGGGCGGATCGCACGGATCACCCTCAACCGCCCCGAGGTGCTGAACGCCATCGACGACGAAATTCCGGGCGCGCTCTCCGACGCCGTCGCCCGGGCCGACGCCGATCCGGACGTCCACGTCATGCTGCTCTCGGGCGCCGGACGGGCCTTCTGCGCCGGCTACGATCTGAAGCGTTACGCGAGCGGACCCGAAGGCGGCGGCGAGGGCGAGTATGTCGGTCAGGAGATGCCCTGGGACCCGATCCGGGACTACGCCTTCATGTGGGCGAATACCCAGCATTTCATGTCGCTCTGGCGGGCGCTGAAGCCGGTGGTCTGCAAGGTGCACGGCTTGGCGCTCGCCGGCGGCTCCGACATCGCGCTGTGCGCCGACCTGACGCTGATCGCCGAGGACGCCGAGATCGGCTACATGCCGGCGCGGGTCTGGGGCTGCCCCACGACGGCCATGTGGGTCTACCGGCTGGGGCCGGAAAAGGCGAAGAGGCTGCTGTTTACCGGCGACAGGATCGCCGGCAGGGAGGCGGCCGAGATGGGCCTCGTGCTGAAGGCCGTGCCCGCGGACGCGCTCGACGACGAAGCGGAGGCGCTCGCCCGGCGCATGGCGGGCGTGCCCGTCAACCAGCTCGCCATGCAGAAGCTGGTCGTCAACCAGGCGGTCGAGGCCACCGGCCTGATGAACACCCAGCGGCTCGCCACGATCTTCGACGGGATCGCCCGACACTCGCCGGAGGGCCTGAACTTCACGAAGCGGGCCCGGGAGGTCGGCTGGAAGCAGGCCGTGCGGGAACGCGACGGCGGGACCTGGGACTGGACCCGGGACGGGCCGGTCGGGACTCCGGATTGACGCGCGGACCGGTCAGGCCTCCGGCCCCGCGCCTCCGCCGAACACCTCTTCCGCCGGGCGGAGGATTTTGCGCTCGTTGCCGATGCGCCGGGTGAACCGGACCTTGTCGAAATATTCGAGGACCTCGATGGAGAGGTTGCGGCCGATCCCCGCCTTGTCGCGGAACGATGCCGCGCTGACGGTGCCGTCGGCGGACTCGGCCGCCGCCCGTTCCAGGCCGTCGGCGAGAACGCGCAGCGAAGCGGGCAGGTAATAGCGGTTCTTCGTCGCCCCCACCACGAGGCCGAGCTTCGCCGCGCGGCCGAGGAACGTCGCGATGCGCCGGGAATCGAACCCGGTCTCCTCCGCGATCTCGCTGACCAGCGGCGGACGGACGCCGCCGTCTTCCAGAAGCGCTTCCAGCCTCCGCCAGAGCGCCTCGTCCGCCGACGTCATCCGCGGCCGGTGATCCGGCAGCCGGACGCGCGCGCCCTCGCGCACCAGCACGCCGTCCCGCTCCAGTTCCGGGATGGCGAGCCGCAGGAGATCGACCGCGATGCGGGGCTCCATCGCGGAGCGCAGGTTGGCCTCGGTCGGCCCCACCGCGTCCTCGTTGCCTTCGTGCCAGCGGGCGAGCGCCGCGGCGACGCCCGCTTTCAGCGCCGCCCAGCGCGCCCGCGAGAACGCCACGTCCCGTTCGCCGTCGCCGAGCCGCACCATGTCCACCGCGGCGAAGACGTCCGCGCGCGCCGCTTCCGTCAGGTTCCGGGCCCGCGCGAACCTGCCGAGATCCACCGCGTTCGGGGCCGTTTCCACGGCGGCCCGCAGCGCGTCGGCGGCGTCCGGTTCGCGCACCGCCTTCAGATAGGCGAGCCGCGCCGGCCTGGCCCGTCCCCGGCGCGGCGGGAGCACGTCGACCACCGTGCCGCCGCCGATCGTGCGCGTCGCCGACTGGTCGCGCAGCACGAAGCGGTCGCCGTGCATCGCGCCGATGGGCCGGTCGAGCACCAGCTGGGCGAGCCCGGACTCGCCGGGCGGCAGCGACCGGGCTTCCAGCAGCGCCAGCCTCCCCGTGACGTCCGCCGCCGCGAGATGCATGTGCACCGGGGTCCAGTGCGCCACGGGGCGGGTCTCGTCGGCGAGGATGCGGACCGTCGCGTCGATCCTTTGAGCGGGCAGGTGCGCCTCTTCCGCCACCACCCAGTCGCCGCGCGCGACATCGTCCTTGCCGAGCGACGGGCCGACGATGTTGAGCGCCAGCCGCTCGCCCGCGCGTCCGCTCTCCGCCTTGCGGTCCTGGGCATGGATGCCGCGCACCCGCAGCGGTATCCGCGCCGGAGAGAGAAGGAGCCGGTCGTCCACCGACACGCCGCCGGAGAACGCCGTTCCGGTGACGACGAGCCCGGCGCCGACCACGGTGAAGGCGCGGTCGACGGCGAGACGGAAATGGCCGTCCGCCGGGCGGCGCCGGACCTCCCCGGCCACCGCTTCGAGATGCGCCTTCAGCGCGTCCACGCCGCGACCGTCGACCGAGGAGACCGGGAAGCAGGGCGCGCCGGCGAGCCGGGTCTCGTCGAGATAGAGCTCGACCTCCTCGATCACGTCGTCGACCCGGCCGGGGTCGACCCGGTCGGTCTTGGTGATCGCCACCGCGCCCGCGTCCACGCCGAGCAGGTCGAGGATCGCCAGATGCTCCTCCGTCTGGGGCATCACCCCGTCGTCGGCCGCCACCGCCAGCAGCGCGTAGTCGATCGCCGCCACGCCGCACAGCATGTTGCGGATGAACCGCTCGTGCCCCGGAACGTCGACGAAGCCCAGCACCTCGCCGCTTTCCAGCGGGACATAGGCGAAGCCGAGGTCGATCGTCAGGTTTCGCTGCTTCTCTTCCGGCAGGCGGTCGGTGTCGATCCCGGTCAGCGCGCGCACCAGCGACGTCTTGCCGTGGTCCACATGGCCCGCCGTCGCCACGATCATTGTGCGGGCTTGTCCCCGACGGCGAGTTCGGAGAGCTGGGCGCGGAACGCCTCGGCGTCGTCGAGACAGCGGAGATCCAGCGTCAGCGCGCCGTCGGCGATGCGTCCGACGACCGGCACCGGAAGCGCGGCGAAGGCGGCGGCCAGCCGCTTGAGCGCCGTGCCGCTCCCGCGCGATGCCGCGGGGCGGATCGCGACGGCGTGGCTCGGAATGCTCGCCACCGGAAGGGCGCCCGAGCCGATCTGGCCGAGGCACGGCACGGTCTCGACCTCGAACGCCGGGCCGACCGCGTCGCGCACCGCCGGCGCGAGCTCCGCGCAGAGCGCCGCGATCTCGTCGGGCGGCCGGGTGAGGTGGCGCAGCGTCGGCAGGCGCGCCGCGATGCGGTCGGGATCGAGATAGAGCGCGAGCGTGGCCGAGAGCGCGGCGAGCGTCATCTTGTCGAGCCTCAGCGCGCGCTTGAGCGGGTTGGCCTTGATCCTCGCGATCAGGTCGCTCCGGCCGACGATCAATCCCGCCTGCGGACCGCCGAGCAGCTTGTCGCCGCTGAAGGTCACGAGGTCGGCGCCGGCGGCGAGCGTCTCCCTGACGGTGGTTTCGTGGGCGAACCCGTGGCGTTCCAGCGCCACCAGCGCGCCGCTGCCGAGGTCGACCGCGAACGGGATGCCGCGCTCCCGGCAGAGCGCCGCGAGCTCGGCTTCCGGCGCCTCGGCCGTGAACCCTTGGATCGCGTAGTTGCTGGCGTGGACCTTCATCACCAGCGCGGTTTCCTCGCCGATGGCGGCCGAGAAGTCCCGCAGATGCGTGCGGTTGGTCGTGCCGACCTCGCGCAGGATGCAGCCCGCCTCCGCCATCACGTCGGGCATTCGGAACGCGCCGCCGATCTCTACCAGCTCGCCGCGCGAGACCGGCACCTCGCGCCCGCTGGCGAGGGTCGACAGCACGATGAGGACCGCGGCGGCATTGTTGTTCACGACCGTCGCCGCCTCGGCGCCCGTCAGCCGGCGGAGCAGCCCTTCGACATGGCTGTCGCGGTCGCCGCGTCCGGCCCGCCCCACGTCGTATTCCAGCGTGGAGGGCCGCGCCGCCGCCTCGACGACCGCCTCGACCGCCTCCGGCGCGAGGCTCGCCCGCCCCAGATTGGTGTGGAGCACGGTGCCGGTCAGGTTGAACACGGGCCTGAGCGAGGGCGCCGCCGCCGTCTCCGCGCGCGCCGCGATCCGGGCGGCGAGGGCCGAGGCTTCGACCGCGCCGGGATCGGTCTCCCGGCCGGCTCCGATCGCGCCGCGCACCTCGTCCAGCACCTCCCGCGCCGACTCCACCACCAGCGTCCGCCCGTGGCGTTCGGCCGCCTCCCGCAAGGCAGGCATATCCAGCAGCCGGTCGACCGAGGGGATCGACGCCCGGAGCGATGACCCGTTCTTCGGCATGGTTCGCGACATTAGCATGTTCCCTTCCTTTCCGCCGGCGCTTCACGAAAACGGGCGCCGAAACCTCCGGCGCCCCCACTTCCCCACTGTGCGAAATATACCCCAAAACGCGTCCCGAGTCAAGGAAAAAATGCTTTTTCAGGGTAAATAAGTCGGTAAGTCACGGAAATTAGGGCACTTTTTCTCGCTTCGGATTCCGTCCCCAAATCGGCCGCCAGACCCCTCCAATCGTCCCATGCGCGATTTCGGCCCGAACGCCCGGACCGAACCTCCGCCCCGTCACGGTCGGACCCGGACCGGCCATCCACGCGTTCGCCCCCGTCCAGCATCCACCCCTTTTTTCGTCATGCCCGGACTTGTTCCGGGCATCCACGTCCCTCCGCCGCCTCGCCCGTGCCGGGCTCGCACCGCGATGCCGCAAGACGTGGATGCCCGGAACAAGTCCGGGCATGACGATGGGGAGGGCGAGGCGTACGGTCGGGCCGCGATCCGCGTCCCGATCCGGGGCCTGCCGTCGACATAGGCATCGCGTAGACAAATCGCGACCGGGTCGACATTCGCGTCCCGCGGATGCCGAGCGGGAATGTCGACATTTGTCGCCTCGACTGGCCTGTAGACATTTCGGTCGGCAAAGACGCGCCCCGAAATGCCGACCGTGCGCGCGCGGCACCGAGAGGCGGCATACGCGGGATTCCGGCGGAATTTTCCCCCTCTCCCCGTGGGGGAGAGGGGATTCGCTTCCCCGCTCTTCTTTACCTTCCCCCCTCCCGCTTGCGGGAGGGGCGGGGGAGGCGCAGGACGGAAAAGGGGCGCCGGCATCTCCTCCGGCGCCCCCACTTCCCCACTATGCGAAATATGGTATTGGACGCGTCCCCGGTCAAGAGAAAAATATTCTTTCAGATCATATTATTCTTCATGCCTATGATCCCTGGTCCATTCTTCTCCCTTCCGATACCCCCTCGCTCAGCGCAGCCGGATCAGCCTTTCGATGCCCATGTCGCTTGCGTGGGCTTCCAGCAGCATGTCGCGGAACGGGTCGTGGTGCCGGGCGATGAAATCCTCGCGGCCGCCCATGCGCTCGGCGTAGCGGGCGGCGATCTCCGACGCCTCGGCGAGGATCGCGTCTTCGTCGATCGTCAGCACCGCGCCGTCGCGCACCACCTGCCGGCCGTCGATCCAGACATGCTCGGTGCCGGCGCCCTGCTCGTAGAACAGCACGTGCCGCCACGGATCGCCCATCGGCATGTGCCAGTGGCTGCGGGTGTCGATCACCAGGATGTCGGCCCTGGCGCCCGGGGCGAGGGTGCCGATCCGTCCCGGCTCGCCCATCGCGCGCGCGCCGCCCGTCATGGAAAGCGCGAGCATGCCCGGGGCGTCGATCCACCTGTCCGGGTCGGGCTCGGTGAGGCGCGAGAGGTAGGCCGCGACGCGGATCGTCTCCAAGAGGCCGGCCGGGCTGCAATTCGTGCCGTCGGAGCCGAACGCGACCGGGATGCCGGTCTCGACGAGCCGGAGCATCGGGCAGACGCCCGAACCCAGCATCATGTTCGACGGCGCCGGGTGGATCACCGTCAGCCCCGCTTCGCGCGCGGCGGCGATGTCGTCGTCGGCCGACCAGACGAAATGGGCGAACGAGCTCTTCCCGTCGACGATGCCGAGCCGCGCCAGCCTTGCCACGAAGCCCTCGCCGTTCGAACGCATCGCGGCCTGCGTCTTCGCCTCCAGCATGTGGGTGTGGAGGCCGAGCCCGGTGCGCTTCTTGGCGTCGGCCGTCATCTCGATCAGCGCGTCGCTGCAACGCTGCGGCCCGTCGACCCCCAGAAGCAGCCCGATCCGGCCCGATCCGGTATCCAGGTCCTTTAGCGCCCGATCTACCGTGTCGAAATAGGCTTGCGCGTCGGGCGGGCTCATCCCCTCGTAGAAGGCGCGCAGGTCGGCGGGCAGGCGGCCCTTCTCCATCGGCACCGTGTCGAGATAGGGGAGGTCGGCGAACATCGGCGCGATGCGGGCGCGCAGGCCGACCTCGCGATACCCCGCGGCCACCGCCTCCAGCCCCTCCGCCGTGGTCTGCGGGCGTTCGGAGTAGTGGTCGATCACCGAGGTGACGCCCGATTTCAGCAGCGTGATGCAATCGACCTGGGCGGAGACGAAGACCTCGCGCGGCGTGCGGTCGCTGCCGCCGGCGATGGCGCGGATCATGTAGAGGTCGAGCGGCACCGCGTCCACCGTGCCCTTGAGCAGCGCGGTGTAGGAATGGGAGTGGGCGTTGATCAGCCCCGGCATGACGATCCGCCCGTCGGCCTCGATGGCGGTGACGTTCGCGCCCGGCGGCGCGTCGAACCCGCCCGCCTCGCAGACCGCGCGGATTTCGCCGCCCTCGAACCAGACCTCGCCGTTCCCGATGATCCGATCGCTCCCGTCGAAGGGGAGCACCGTTCCGCCGCGGATGACTGTGATGTTGCCGTCGGGTGTCGCTTCGGGCATTTAGAACCTCTCTGGATTTCCCGCCATTTCAATCGGTCCGGCCATGCAGCGCAAACAGATAACCGATGCCGTCAAGGCGATCCTGAGCGATCTGATCGCCATCCCCTCCACCGACCCGCCGGGCGACACGACGGCGATCTGCGCCTATGCGGCCGAGCGGCTGTCCGCGGCGGGCTACGCGACCGAGACGCTGTCCCGCGCCGATGGCGTGGCCAACGCGGTCGGCCGGATGGGCGAGGGCAGGCCGTCGCTGGTGTTCAACGCCCATGCCGATACCGTCGACGTCGGCGAGCGCGCGAACTGGCGCACCGACCCGTTCGCCGCCACCGAGATCGACGGCAGGCTGCACGGGCTCGGGGCGGGCAACTGCAAGGCGTCGATGGCGGTCCAGCTCTGGCTCGCCGAGCGCATCGCCGGGGCCGGCGGGCCGCGCGGCGGCGAGGTCGTGTTCACCTTCGTGGGCGACGAGGAGCGGCTGGGCCCCGACGGGCTCGCCTTCCTGCGGGAGACGGGGGTCGTCCGGCCCGACTACCTCGTCCTCGGCGCGCAGACCGAATTCCAGGCGATCGCCGAGGAGCGGGGCGTGTTCTGGACCCGGCTGACCGCGCGCGGCCGCGCCGCCCATGCCGGCGATCCCGAGGCGGGCGACAGCGCGATCCTCCGCATGACGCGGCTGATCGAGACACTTCAGCGGGAGCTCGGCCCCCGCCTCACGGTGCGCCGTCGCGGCGGCCGCAAGTCGACCATGAACATCGGCACCATCCACGGCGGCCACAACACCAACGCGGTGCCGAGCGAATGCGTCATCGAGATCGACCGGCGCACGCTGGCGGAAGAGAAGGTGGCCGATGCCTTCGCGGAGATGGAGGCCGCGCTGGCCACGTCGGGCGAGCCGGCGGAAAGCTACGCTTTCGAGTTCCTGACCGGTACCAACGGGTTCGCCTCGGCCGCCGACGCGCCCTGCATCGCCGCCTTCCACCGCGCGATCGAGCGGGTGACGGGCGAGCCGCCGCGCGAGCTCATCGCGGTAGGCGCAAGCGACGGGCGCTATTTCGCCGACGACGGTATCGAAATCCTCACCTTCGGCCCCGGCGCGGCGCATGAGGGCCACGCGGCGAACGAATCGGTGCCGCTCGCCGATCTGGCCCCGGCGGCGGAAATCCAGCTCGCCGTGGTCGAGGAGCTGCTCGGGCTCGGCGGGTCGGAGCGGTAATTCGGCGGCGAGCCGTCCCGTTGCGGTGGGCGCGGCAACCGCCCAGCCTCCCGCGTCATGGTCGGCGCCGCCCCCGCCCTCACACCGTCATGCCCGGACTTGTTCCGGGCATCCACGTCCCTCCGCCGCCTCGCCGGTCCCTGCTCGTGTCGCCATGCCGCGAGACGTGGATGCCCGGAACAAGTCCGGGCATGACGGAAGAAGTGTCGCGGTCCTTCGCACGCCCTTCGATACGCCGCTTCGCGGCTACTCAGGGTGAGGGATTCCTCGTTTTCCCTCATCCCGAGTAGGCGCGCCAGCACCGTATCGAGGGACGGCCCCGATCCCCCTTAATCCGGCCGGTAGGTGGTGATCGCTTCGGTGGTCTTGTCGGTGTTGCGCGGCGCGGGCGGCGCCATGTCCTGAACCACCGGACGGCCCCAGCCCGGCGTGCCGACCAGGTGGCCGTCGCGGACCACGATCTTGCCGCGCACCAGCGTGTGGACCACGCGCCCCGTGGTCTCGAAGCCGTGCCACGGCGTCATATGGCTGCGGGAATGGAGAGCGTCGCGGGAAATGCGCCCCTCCGCGCCGAGGTCGACGATGGCGATATCGGCGTCCGAACCGGGCGCGATCAGCCCCTTGCGCGGGTAGCAGCCCCAGGCCCGCGCCGGGGCCGCGGCCGACCATTCGACATACTGGTTGAGCGTCAGCCGCCCTTCGGCCACCTGGGTCAGCATGATCGGCATCTGGGTCTCGACGCCGGGAAAGCCGCACTCGCATTCCCAGATGCTGTTCGACGCCTTTTCCTCCGGCAGGTGCGGCGCGTGGTCGGTGGCGATCATGTCGATCGTCCCGTCATGGAGCGCCGTCCACAGCGCCTCGGCATGGTGCTTCTCTCGGATCGGCGGGTTGACGCGGAGCTGCCCGCCGAGCGCATCCATGTCGTCGACCGAGAAGATCAGATATTGCGGGCAGGTCTCGACCGTCACGTCGACGCCGCGCGACTTGGCGCGGCGCACGAGGTCGAGCCCGTCGGCCGACGATTTGTGCGCGATATGGAGGCGCGCGCCGGTCCACTCGGCGAAGGCGGTCGCGCGGCCGACCGCCTCGACGGCGCAGATCTCCGGACGCGCGGCGAGGTGGGCGCGGGCGTCGTTGCGCCCGGCCTCCCTCATCTTCGTCTCGCGCCTGGCCATGATCGAGGCGTTCTCGGCGTGGACGGTGCAGCGCATGCCGAGCCGCGCCAGAATCTCGAACCCTTCCAGCATCGCGCCGTCCGACGGCGCCGGCAGGTCGCCGAAGGTGTTGCCCATGAAGCACTTGAAGCCGCTGACCCCGGCCCGCGTCAGGTCTTCGAGCACGTCGATATTGTTCTCGTCGAGGAGCCCGTAGATGCCGTAATCGACATGCGCCTGCCGCTTCGCGCGCGCCTGCTTGTCGCGCAGCGCCTCCAGCGTCCCGGTCGGCGGATGGGTGTTGGGCATCTCGAACACCGTCGTCGTGCCGCCGCAGGCCGCCGCCGCGGTGCCGGTCTCCCAGTTCTCCTTGTAGTCGTAGCCGGGCTCGCGGAAATGGACATGGCTGTCCACCGCGCCCGGGAGGACATGGAGGCCGCTCGCGTCGACGGTCTCGCGCGCCGGCGGCGACATCTCGCCCGAGGCGATGCCGACGACCGTCTCGCCGTCGATCGCGATGTCCGCCTCGATCGTCGCGCTTGGCGAGACCACCGAACCGCCCTTGATCAGGAGATCGACCGTTTTCATTGCAGCGCTCCTATATCACCCAGCCGCCGTCCACGGCGAGGTCCTGGCCGGTGATGTTACGGGCCCGGTCGCTCGCGAAAAAGAGCACCGCTTCCGCGACGTCCGAATCGGTGGAAATCCGCTTCAGCGCGTATTCCTCCTCGTGCTGCCGCCGCGCCTCTTCCGCCGTGATGCCGAGACGCTCGGCGCGTTCCGCGCAGACCTTGCGGAAGCGCGGCCCGTCGACCATGCCGGGGCAGACGCAGTTGACGTTGATGTTGTGCGGTCCGGCCTCGAGCGCGGTCGACTTGGTGATCCCCCGCAAGCCCCACTTGGAGGCGGAATAAGCCATCCGGCCCTGGCGGCCGCGCAGCCCGAACGTGCCGCCGACATTGACGATCTTGCCGTAGCGCCGTTCGATCATGTGCGGGATCACCGCGCGCATGGTGAGCCACGCCCCCTTCATGTTGAGCTCGACGATCTGGTCGAAATCGTCCGGCTCGGTCTCCCAGGACGACGCGCCCAGCGGGCCGGTCCCGCCGGCGACGTTCACCAGCACGTCGATCTTCCCGTAGGCGTCGAGCCCCGCTTGCACGGCCGCCTCGACCGCGTTCGCGTCGGTCACGTCGCAGGACACGACGATGGCGCCGCGCCCCATCGCCTTCGCCTCCCCGGCGACCGGCGCGATCGCATCGGTATCCCGCCCGGCGAGCACCAGGTCCGCCCCTTCCTCGGCGAAACGCCGCGTGATCTGCGCGCCCATGCCCTTGGCCGGGCCGGTGATGAGCACCGCACGGTCGTCGAAATCGGCCACTGTCCCGTTCTCCCGCTAGATGGATTCCATTTCCGGCGAAAATGCTCTAGTCAATTGCGGGGCGAGCCGCAATGATCGCGCGGCCCGAGGGAGAGAAGAGATGACTTGGTCAGAAAGCGAGATCGCCGCCCTGGTCGAACCCGACCGGGTGCACCGCAAGGCCTATGTGGACCCCGAGATCTTCGACCTGGAGATGGAGCAGATCTTCGAGCGGCTGTGGATCTATATCGGCCACGAGAGCCAGGTGAAGAACCCCGGCGACTACTATCTCGCCCGCGTCGGCCGCCAGCCGATGATGATGACCCGCGACTGGAACGGCGAGATCAACGTCTTGTACAACCGCTGCCCGCATCGCGGCGCGCAGATCTGCTCGGCGCGCAAGGGCAACGCGGGCAAGCTGTTCCGCTGCTCCTACCACGCCTGGATGTTCGAGCTCGACGGAAAGCTCGACAGCGTGCCGGGCGTCAAGGGTTACGAGGGGACGCGGTTCGACCCGAACGATCCCGCCTTCCACCTGCGGAAGGCGCCGAGGGCGGACAACTATCGCGGCTTCTGGTTCGCCTCGCTCGCCGGGGACGGCGCCGATCTCGAAACCCATCTCGGGCGGTCCAAGCTCGCGCTCGACCAGCTCGTCGACCGCTCCCCGGACGGCGAGATCGAGGTCGTCGGCGACTGCTTCCACATGATCCAGCAGTCCAACTGGAAGATCTTCCTGGAGAACCAGATCGACGTGTCGCATCCCGGGGCGACGCACGAATCGACGGGCGCGGCGGCGCGCAGCGTCGAGAACGAGATGAAGCGCGGCGGCGAAGACCCGCCGATGTCATACGGCTTCCTGTCCGATTTCGTGCGCCACGGGATCGACGGCTGGGACAAGTTCGGCACCACCGGCCTTCCGCAGGGCCATTGCACGCTGGAAGGCTATATGGGGCTCCGCCCGGACGACCCCGACACCAACGAATACGTGCGGCGGATGTACGAATCCTACGGCGAGGAGAAGGCGGAGGAGATCCTCGGCGTCGACCTCCACCACGTGCTGCTGTATCCGTGCAACTCGGTCCAGCCGCCGTTGCAGCAGCTTCGGACGATCCGGCCCCTGAGCCCCAACCGGACGCTCAGCGAGATCTGGCATTTCCGGCTGAAGGGCGCGCCGGAGGCGATCTACCAGCGCTCGCTCGCCTACTATTACCTGGTGAACTCCCCCTCGACGATGGTCAACGCCGACGATCTGTTCAACTGGTGGAAGTGCCAGCACGGGCTGGAGAGCAACGGCGTCGAATGGGTGAGCTTCCACCGCAACGCCGGCCAGGACAGCGAGGACGGCGGGATCATGTATTCCGCGCCGTCCTCGATGAGCGAGCTTCCGATGCGCTCGATGATGCAGGCCTGGAAGGGCTATATGACGGCCAACGGCGCGGGGGCGTAGGGCGATGGGCGAAGCAGCGGAAAAGCTGGCGGCGGGCGACAGGTTCTCGTCCGCCAAGGTAAGCATCGAGACCCAGCTCGCGGTGGAGCGGTTCCTCTACCGCCAAGCGGAAATCCTCGACGAGAAGCAGTGGGACGAATGGCTCGCCCTGTTCGCCGAGGACGGCCATTACTGGATGCCGGTCAGCGAAGACCAGGAGGACGGCGAGGGGGTTCCCAACATCTTCTGGGAAAACCTCAACATGATGAAGATGCGGATCCGCCGGAACAACCATCCGCAGGCGCACAGCCAGGCGCCGGAGAACCGGCTGTGCCACGTGGTCTCCAACGTGATCGTCGAATCCGAGGACCCGAACGGCGACGTGGTCGTGCGCTCGCGTTTCCACTGCGCGGAATATCTGCGCTACGACATCCGCAGCTTCACCGGTAGGTACCGCCATTACCTGAAGAAGACGGCGGACGGCTACAGGATCGCCCTCCAGCGGGTCGATCTGGTGAACCGGGAGGGGCCCTACGAATACGTCATCCAGTGGTGGCTCTAGCCCGCATTTTCCGCGACCGCTGGCCGATCCGGCGCGGTATGCGCCCCGCCGCTCCCCCGACCGTCACCCCGGAACAAGTCTATTGTTGTCCGGTTTGGATTTTCGGCGCGGGCCGTGCGCCGATGGGCGGGGAGAATGTCGGGCGGGGCGGGCCTTCTCCGGCACGCCCCTCCCTCCCGGTCGTCATGCCCGGACTTGTTCCATTGCTGTCCGGTTTAACTTCAGAACGGGCTCTGTGGCGACAGGCGAGACCGTCTCCACCCCCCTGTTGTCACCCCGGACTTGATCCGGGGTCCAGCCTGTCAGGCACCGCTCTCGCCCGGTTTCCCTGGACCCCGGATCAAGTCCGGGGTGACAACAGGGGGACACGGTCGGACGGTGTGAGCATCCCGCAATCCGAGCCTCGATCCGACCGATGCGTCGGAAACCCGCGGATAACCGGGCCATACACCCTGTCCGCCAAAGTTAAACCGGACAGCAATGACCTTGTTCCGGGCATCCACGTCCCTCCGCCGCCTCGCCCGTGCCCGGTTCGCACCGCGATGCCGCAAGACGTGGATGCCCGGAACAAGTCCGGGCATGACGGTGGGGGGACGGTGGCGGGGGTGACGCGGGCGCGGCGAAATTCGCATCCCGAGCCCGCCGATCCGTCGAAAACCCTCCGGTACAGAGGCCCTTCGCCCGGCCGGCCGGCACTAAACCGGACAGATGTGGAGCAAGTCCGGGGTGACAGCCTTGGGGTCGTCCGCGGCGCGGGCTTCCGGTCGACCGCGGGTGAGAAATGCGGGCCGCGGGACCTGAGCGCCGGATGACAGTCGCCGAGGCGGAGCACGAGGCGCCGAGCGACTTCGTCCGGAGCATCGTGCGGGACGACGTCGCCGCCGGGCGAACCGCGGAGGTGGTCACCCGCTTCCCGCCCGAGCCTAACGGCTACCTCCATATCGGCCACGCCAAGTCGATCGTGCTCAATTTCGGCGTCGCCGGGGAGTTCGACGGGCGCTGCCATCTCCGCTTCGACGACACCAACCCGGTCAAGGAAGAGACCGCGTTCATCGACTCCATCCAGGCCGACGTCCGCTGGCTCGGCTATGACTGGGGCGAACATCTCCACTTCGCGTCCGACCATTTCGAGCGGCTTTACGAATGGGCTGAGCATCTGGTGCGCGAAGGCAAGGCCTATGTCGACGATTCGAGCGCCGACGAAATCCGCGCGATGCGGGGAACCCTCACCGAGCCGGGCAGGGAGAGCCCCTTTCGTGGCCGGCCGGCCGAGGAAAGCCTTGACCTCCTGCGGCGGATGCGGGAGGGCGAGTTCGCGGAGGGCGCCCGCGTCCTGCGCGCCCGGATCGACATGGCGTCGGGCAACGTCAATCTGCGCGACCCGGTTCTCTACCGGATCCTGCACGCCGGCCATCCGCGCACCGGCGATGCCTGGTGCATCTACCCCACCTATGATTTCGCGCACGGCCAGTCCGACGCGATCGAGGGGGTGACGCATTCGCTCTGCACCCTCGAATTCGCCGACCACCGGCCGCTCTATGACTGGCTGGTGGACAATCTGCCGGTGCCGAGCCGCCCCCGGCAGTACGAGTTCGCCCGGCTCAACCTCGCCTATACCGTGCTCTCCAAGCGGCGCCTGATCCGGCTGGTCGAGGAAGGGCATGTCGCGGGCTGGGACGATCCCCGGATGCCGACGCTCGCGGGGCTGCGGCGGCGCGGCGTGCCGCCGGAAGCGGTCCGCGATTTCGTGCGGCGCGTCGGCGTGGCGCGGGCGGACAACCTGGTCGACCCCGCGCTGCTCGATCACTGCATCCGCGACGGGCTCAACGCGACCGCCGAACGCCGTCTCGCGGTGCTCCGGCCCCTCAAGGTCTTGATCGAGAACTGGCCCGAGGGCGAGACCGAGATGCTTCCGGCCCGGAACAACCCGAGCGATCCGGACGCCGGAAGCCGTGAGATCCCGTTCGGTCGCGAAATCTGGGTCGAGCGGGACGACTTCATGGCGGACCCGCCGCGAAAGTTCCACCGGCTGGCGCCCGGCCGCGAGGTCCGCCTGCGCTACGCCTATTTCGTGACCTGCACCGGGGTCGAGAAGGACGAGAACGGCGAGCCCGCGCTGCTCCGCTGCGCCTACGATCCGGCGACCCGCGGCGGCGACGCGCCCGACGGCCGCAAGGTGCGGGGCACGATCCACTGGGTTTCCGCCGCCCACGCGGTGCCGACGGAGGTCCGGCTCTACGACCATCTGTTCTCGGTGCCGGAGCCGGGCGCCGATGGCGATTTTCTGGACGATCTGAACCCCGAATCGCTGACAATGCTGAAAGACTGCATGCTCGAGCCCTCGCTGGCCGAGCCGGGCGATGCGCCGGTCCAGTTCGAGCGCCAGGGCTATTTCCGCCCCGATCCAGACTCGCGGCCCGACAGGCTCGTCTTCAATCGGGTCGTGGCGCTCCGCGATTCGTGGGCGAAAATCCAGGCCAAGGGGGGCTGATGGCGAAGACGCCCGACTATTTCCACGGCAGGACCGTCCTGATCACCGGCGCGGCGAGCGGCATCGGCCGGGCGGCGGCGGAGATCTTCGCCCGCGAGGGCGCCAACGTCGTCGCCGCCGACATCGACGCCGCCGGGGCGGCGGAGACGTCGGCGGGCAAGACCGCCATCGCGGTCGCGGCCGACGTGACCGACCGCGCGGCGGTGGACGCGGCGGTGGCGGCCGGGATCGAGGCCTTCGGCGGCATCGACTTCCTGTTCAACAGCGCCGGCGCGGCGGGCCGCCGCTCGCCCTTCCTCGACATCGACGCGGCGCTCTGGCGCGAGACCTACGCGCTCAACGTCGACGGCACCTTCCATGCGATGCAGGCGGTGCTCCCGCACATGCTGGAGCGCGGCGCGGGCACGATCGTCAACATGGCGAGCATGGCGCACCGCCGCGGCGGGCCGGGGCACTCGGTCCACTACGCCTCGGCCAAGGGCGCGGTGGTCACCATGACCATGGGAGTCGCGCGCGAGTTCGCCGACCGGGGCATTCGCGCGCTCTCGATCTCCCCCGGGCCCATCGACACCCCCTTCCAGGCCGCCGCCGCGACCTCGCCGGAACTCGCCGCGCGGATGCTGGAGGACGTGCCGGCGAAGCGCTTCGGCACGCCCGAGGAGATCGGCGAGCTCGTCCTGTTCCTGTGCTCCGACGCCCGCCGCTTCATGACCGCCGACACCGTCTATGTCAGCGGCGGCGGCGGGTGGCGCTAGGCGCTCCGCCACGGGTGGAGCCGGTAGCGGCCATCCTCTACCATTCAGGACCGAGCGCCCGATGGGGTGCCCGCCGATCGATCCGAACCGTCACAGTGGAGGACACGGTGAGTGAGAAGACCCGAAACACGCTTTCGCGCAGAAAGTTCGTCAAGACGACCGCGGCGGCAACCGTAGCGGCCGGCGGCGCCATCGCCGGGTTTCCGGCGATCGCCCAGGGAAAGCGCAAGCTGCGCTACATCGCCTTCATCAACCGCCAGTCGGTGTGGGGCAAGGTTTACGACTTCCTCGCCGCCGAGGTCGACAGGATGTCGGGCGGCGAGTTGCAGATCCAGTATGCCGGCGGCTCGGAAGTGGTCGGCGGCTTCGACGCGCCCGAAGCGGTGGCGAAGGGCGTGTTCGACATGAGCCATTCGGCCAATTCCTAATTTCGCCGGCGCGATGCCTTCGTCGATCTCGCTCGCCAGCGGCACGGCTTCCATCGAACGGTTGCGCGAGGTCGGCGTGCTGGACGCCTATGCCGACATCCTGATGAAGAAGCGGGGCGTGATGCTGCTCGGCATCCCGATGAGCGGCGTGGGCTACGTGTTTCAGGTCAGGTTCAATCCCACGGACCTGTCGACCTTCAAGGGCAGGAAGATCCGTTCCATCCCGCTCTACGACCCGATCCTGGAGGCGCTCGGGGCGGTGCCGGTCACGACTTCTCCGGCCGAAGCCTATACCTCGATGGAGCGGGGCGTGGTCGACGGACTCGGCTGGCCGGATATCGGTCTGCTGGACTTCAAGTTCTACGAGCACGCCAAGTACATCGTCTCGCCGACATTCTATCGTCTGCGCACCTGCACCCTGCTGAACCCGAACAGCTTCAAGAAGCTGCCCAAGGAGCTACAGGACATCCTCGTCAAGGCGTCGCGTTCGGCCGATGCGATCGGCGAGAAATGGTGCATCGAGACCCGCAACGCCGAGCACGCGCAGATGAAGAAGCACGGACTTCAAATCGTCGAACTGCCGCCGGCCGATGCAAAGAAGTTCGTGGGCCTGACCGAAGAGAAGCTGTGGGCCAAGATACTCAAGCAGTCGCCGGAGAACGGCGCGCGGCTCAAGGCCCTGTTCGACAAGGCGGCGGCGTAGTTCGCACCGCGGGAAATCGCGGGGACGGTTCCGCCGAGGGTCCGTCCCCGCATCGAGAGTGCACCGGTTGAGAGGTTTCGCAAGGCTGATCGAGCGCCCGGCCCGCTGGCTCGCCTGGCTCGCGGCCCTGCTCATCCTCTCGATGAGTCTGTGGATCACCTACGATGTGATCACGCGGAACCTGTTCAACTGGGCTTCTCCCTGGGCCTTCGACCTGTCCGAGTATTCGCTGGTCTGGATGACCTTCCTCGCCGCCCCGTGGATTTTGCTGCGCGACGGCCATGTAAGGGTGGAGATCCTGGTCGACGCCCTGGGTCCCCGGCCTCAGCGGATCATCGGGGCTGTGGCATCCGTCCTCGGGCTGGTCGTGTGCGCCGTGCTTGCCTGGCGCACCGGAATCGCCGCGGTCGAGTACGCCCAGAACGACGTGAGAATGGGGCGGATCTGGAACGTCCCGCGGATTTACCCCTATGTCGTAGTGCCGTTGGGGAGCGCGGCGCTCACACTGGCTTTTCTGGCGAGACTTCTGACCTATATCGGCGAGCGCGACCCGGAGGCCGCGCTCAGGGCGACCGGCGGGCACGGCGCCGGCCCGCCCGGCGGAACCTGAGAGGCGCGCGGTGGAGCTCGACTGGTCGCTCCTGCTGCTGCTGTTCTTCGTGCTGCTCGCCGTCGTGCTGGCGAGCGGCATGCCGGTCGCGTTCGGCTTTCTCACGCTCAACATCCTCGGCCTCTACTTCTTCATGGGCGGCGAGGTGGCGCTGTCCCTTCTGGCGACCAGCGCATTCTCCTCGGTCGGCCAGTTCGCGCTGATCCCGATCCCGCTGTTCATCCTGATGGGCGAGTTGCTGATGCGCACCGGCCTCGCCAACATGACTGTCGACGCCGCCGATCACTGGATCGGGCGCCTGCCCGGCCGCCTCGCGGTCTCCGCGGTCGGCGGCGGCACGCTGTTCGGCGCGTTGAGCGGCGCCAGCATGGCGTCTGTCGCCATGCTGGGCTCGACGCTGGTGCCCGAAATGACCAAGCGCGAGTACCGATCGGAATTCTCCGTCGGCGCCATCCTCGCCGGCGGCGGGCTCGCCGTGCTGATTCCGCCCAGCGCCCTCGGTGTGCTGCTCGGCGCGCTCGCCAAGGTGTCGATCGCCAAGCTGCTGCTCGCGGGCCTGTTGCCGGGGTTGGTGCTGGCCGCGCTCTACTTCGCCTATTTCACGGTGCGGGCGAAGCTGCAGCCGCACCTCGCGCCGCCCTATGTCGCGCCGCCCATGACGTTGGCGCGGAAGCTGCACAGCCTGCTCCGCGTGGCCCCGCTGTTCAGCCTGATACTCGTCGTGACCGGTTTCATCTTCATGGGCATCGCGACGCCGTCCGAGGCTGCCGCCATGGGAGTCGTGGCGACCATCGCCATCGCCGCCTGCTATCGCCGGTTGACCTGGGGGGCGGTGAAGACGGCCCTGATGTCGACGACCGCGACCACGTCCATGATGCTGCTGGTGATCGTGGGATCGGCGGGATTCTCGCAGATCCTCGCCGCCACCGGCGCAACCTCCTCGCTGGTCGACGCTGTGGCCGATCTCGACCTGTCGCCCGTGGCGATGGTGATCATCATGCAGCTGATGGTGCTGGTGCTCGGCTGCTTCATCGACACGATCTCGATCATGATGGTCTCGATCCCGGTGTTCATGCCGCTGGTGCTGGCGCTCGGGCTCGATCCGATCTGGTTCTCCATCCTGATCCTGGTGCAGCTCGAGCTCGCCGGGATCACGCCGCCCTTCGGCGTGCTGCTGTTCGTGATGAAGGGCGTTCAGCCGAGGCTGGGCATGGGCGAGATCTATCGCGCGGCGGTTCCCATCGTCGGGATCCAGCTCGTGCTGATCGCCCTCTTGATGATCTTTCCCGGGATCGTCACCATCCTGCCGGCGGCCATGCGCTGAGCCTTGGCGGCAGGCCGAAGAATTGTTCATAGACACCGTATGCGAGGCACCATGACGGACAATCGCTTCGACGTCGGCGGCAAGGTGGTCGTCATCACCGGCGCGGGCCAGGGGTTGGGCCGCGAATATGCGCTCGCCTTCGCCGAGGCGGGGGCGATTCCGGTCCTCGCCGAACTGAACCGGGACAATCTCGCGAGCGTGGAGACGGAAATCCGCGACCGGGGCGGCGATTGCCTCGCCGTCGAGACCGACGTGGGATCGCCCGACTCGGTCGAGGCGATGGTCGCGGGCACGCTCGACGCCCACGGCCGGGTCGACGTTCTGATCAACAACGCGGCGATCTTCGCGACCATCCCGCGCCGCAGGTTCGACGAAATCCCCTACGACGAGTGGAACCGGGTGATCCACGTCAACGTCACCGGCTCCTGGCTCTGCGCCGTCGCCGTCACGCCAGCGATGCGGGCGGCGGGGCAAGGGCGGATCGTCAACATCTCCTCCGGCACGGTGCCTCAAGGCTCGCCCGGCTTCATGCACTACGTCACGTCGAAGGCCGCGGTCGTCGGGATGACGCGGACGATGGCGCGCGAGCTCGGCGACGACAACATCAACGTCAACGCCGTGATGCCGGGCTATACCCCGACCGAGATGGACCACGCGAGCATGGACGAGGGGCTTCACGGCTTCATCCAGGGAAAGCGGATCCTGAAACGGGCCGAGACGCCGGACGACCTGATCGGGCTGGTGCTGTTCCTCGCCTCCCTCGGCAGCGCCTTCATCACCGGCCAGTGCATCGCCTGCTGCGGCGGCGAGGTGATGCTGTAAGGCCGGTTTCCCGGCGGCGACCCGTCCCTCGATACGGCGCTTCGCGCCTACTCGGGATGAGGAGGTGGGTTCAGGGATTCCCTCACCCTGAGTAGCGGCGAAGCCGCGTATCGAAGGGCGCACATCCGGCCAAACCGGCTATGCTTCGACCGGACATCCCGGAGAAGCTCCGAATGGTCAGGCTCGACAGGATCTATACCGGCGGCGGGGACCGGGGCGAGACCTCGCTCTCCGACGGCACGCGCGTTCCCAAGCATGCCGCCCGCACCGCGGCGATCGGCGACATCGACGAGGCCAACGCGGCGATCGGGCTGGCGCGGCTGCACGCCGGCGGCGGCGAGGCGGATGCGATCCTGGCGCGGATCCAGAACGACATGTTCGATCTCGGCGCCGACGTCTCGACCCCGGGCGACGGTTCCGCCGACGAAGGCAAGGCGCTCCGCATCGGCGCTTCCCAGGTCGCGCGGCTGGAGAGCGAGATCGACGCCATCGCCGCCGACCTGGAGCCGCTGAAATCGTTCGTGCTGCGCGGCGGTACCAGCGCGGCGGCCCATCTCCACCACGCCTGCACGGTGGCGCGCCGGGCCGAGCGTTCGGTCTGGGCGGTGGCCGCCGGGGAGCCGGTCAACCCGAACGCGCTCACCTACCTCAACCGCCTCTCCGATCTTCTCTTCGTGCTCGCGCGCGAGGCCAATGCGGGCGGGACCGCGGACGTTCTCTGGCGGCCCGGGCTCACCCAGGACTGACTCAGACCGAGAGCCAGCCGCCGTCTATCGCGAGCGTGTGTCCGGTGACCATCGAGGACGCCTTGCTGCAAAGGTAGAGGATGCCGCCGGCGAGCTCCTCGGGCTCTCCCAGCCGGCCGAGCGGTGTGCGGGCCTCGATTTCCGCCACCACCTCCGGCCGGCGCTGGCGCATGTCGGCGCCCAGATTGGTATAGAAGAAGGTCGGCGCGATGGCGTTGACCCGGATGCCGCGGTCGGCCCATTCGACGGCCAGCGAACGGGTCATGTTGACGATCGCCCCCTTGCTCGCCTGGTAGGGGATATGGGGGAAGATCGTGTTGGCCCGGAACCCCATGATCGAGGCGATCGAGACGATCCGCCCCTCGCCCTGGGCCAGCATGTATTTCGCCGCGCGCCGGGCGCAGACGAAGGCGGAGGTCATGTTGACCTCGATCACGCGGTCCCAGTCCTCGTCGGGAAACGTCTCGGTCGGCCCCCGGCGCGCGATGCCGGCGTTGTTGATGAGGATCCGGAGCCCGCCGAACTGCTCCGCCGCGGCGTCGATCACCGCGTCGATGCGCTTGCGGTCGGCGACGTCGAGCTGCCAGGGCTGGGCGATGCCGCCGGCTTCCCGTATCTCCTCCGTAACCCGCTCCGCCGCCGCCTCGTCGATATCGGTCACCGCGACATGCGCGCCGGCGCCGGCGAGCGCTAAAGCGGCGATCCGGCCGAGCCCGCCGCCCGCGCCGGTGACCAGCGCGCTATCCCCGTCGATGCGAAACAGCGTCTCGATCGAGACCTTGTCGAAGCCTGCCATGCCTGCCTCTCCTGTTTCCGGACCGGGTCATTCTCCGCGAGACGGGGCGGAAAGTCGAAGCCCCGCGGGGGCGCTGCCGTTCCCCTGCCGCCCGGCGGGCGCTATGCTCCCCGCCAGTTACCTACAGGGAAAGAAATTCGCAATGCGGAAAAGCGTCGCTTTGGGTGTGATCGCGGCTGTCGGCGCGGCCATGGTCTGGTCCTCGCCGGTTTCGGCGAAAGTCTACAAGCTCACCGCCGGATCGAGCCATCCGCCCATCGTGCCATGGGTCGCGACGATCAAGAACCTGGTGGTTCCGGAGGCGGCGAAACGGGTCGCCGCCGCGGGCAAGGGCGACTCGATCGAATGGACGGAGGCCTATGCCGGGGCGCTCTACAATTTCAAGAACACGCTCGAAGGGATCGAGACCGGGCTCGCCGATATCGGCTGGGTTGGCACGCTCTGGGAACCGGTCAAGATGCCGCTGATGAACGTGACGTTCTATACGCCCTTCGCGACCGGCGACGTGAAGGCGCTGATCGAGATCGGCGAGGAGCTGCACGAGAAGGTGCCGGCGATGAACGCGTCCTGGGACAAGTACAACCAGGTGTTCCTCGGCATCCAGGTGGCCGATACCTACAACATATTCTCCAAGTCCCCGCTGAAATCGGTCGCCGACCTCAAGGGCATGAAGATCTACGCGCCCGGCGCCGCGGCCGGCTGGCTCAAGGGAACCGGAGCCGTCGGGATCAATGGCGGTCTGCCGGTCTACTACAACGGCGTGAAGACGGGCATTGCCGATGGCGGCATCACGATTACCACCGGCATGTTCCCGTTCAAGCTGCACGAAGTCGGCAAATACATCACCGTGGTCGACATGGGCGGGCCGATTTCCGGTGGGCTGACGATGAACAAGGACACGTGGAAGTCCCTGCCGGCATACATACGCGACATTTTCAGCGACCTCGGCAAGGAATATGCGCGTGTCCAGGGCGGAATCGTGGCAAAGAATGCCGACAAGTTCATGGGTCTGATGGCCAAGCAGGGCGCGATCGTCGGCACCCTGCCCGACGCCGAGCGCAAGAAATGGGCCCAGTCCCTGCCGGATCTGGCCGGAGAATGGGTCAAGGCCAACGAGGCCAAGGGCGTTCCCGCGGCGCAGGTCGTCAAGGCATTCATGAAAGCGGTCCGTGACCGCGGCGGCAAGCCGCTGCGCGACTGGGACAAGGGCCTCTAGCCGGCCCGATCTCCCAAGCCTCAACCCGTGGGTTTTTCCCGGTCCCCGGGGTTGCGCGATAGCGGGGCGTTCGTGATCGGACGCCTCGTTCGCGCTTTCACGCTGTTTTGCGGCCTGATGAACCGGGCCGGAACGCTGTGGATTTTCGGGGTGATGTTCCTGATCTGCGCCGACATCGTCGCGCGCAATCTCTTCGCCGCGCCGATTCGCGGTGTGCCCGAAATCGTCGCCTACTCCATCGTCGGGATCGTCTACCTCCAGCTCGCCAACACCCTGCATGCCGGGCGGTTCACCCGCGCGGAGATGCTGCCGGACTGGCTCGAGGCGCGGCGCCCGTTCGCGGGCCGGGTGTTTCGCGCGGCGTTCGACCTGACCGGAGCGGCGGTCTTCGCGGTCGTCACGTCGGGGGTGTGGCCCGCATTCGCCAATGCCTGGGCCGAAGACGAGGTCGCGGGCGTCCCGGGCGATTTCACATTTATCGTCTGGCCGTTCAAGCTGCTGGTCGTCATCGGCGTCGCCGCCACCGCCGTCGAATTCGCCGTCCAGTTCGTCCGCAACGCGATCGCCGGCGCCGAGGCCTGGCGCGCGGCGGCGAGACCGGAGACCGCTTCTCCCCGCGGCTGGGGCTGGCTCGCCGCGCTCTCGGTCTTCGCCCTGCTGGTCTATCTGATGTCCGTGGCGGACCTCACCAACGTGCAGATCGGGGCTCTCTCCATCCTCTGCATGCTCGTCCTGATCTATGCCGGCATGCCGATCGGACTGGCGCTCATGCTGCTCGGCTTCGTCGGCATCTGGATGATGAAGGGCAACACGATCATCGCCGAGCGCACCCTTGCGCTGGCGGCTTCGGAGTTCCTCAGGAACTACTTCTTCGGCGTGGTCCCGCTCTTCGTCCTGATGGGTTTGCTGGTCAGCGAGTCCGACATCGGCAAGGAGACGTTCGACGTGGCCCGCCGGATGCTGCGCAGGCTGCGCGGCGGTCTCGGCATAGCGACGGTCGCCGCCAACGCGATTTTCGCCGCGATAACCGGGTCTTCGATCGCTTCGGCCGCCGTCTTCACCCGGGTCGCCACGCCCGAGATGATGTCGCACGGCTATACGCCGCGCTTCTCGGTCGGCGTCGTTGCGGGGTCTTCCGTCCTCGGCATGCTGATCCCGCCCAGCCTTTTGCTGATCGTCTACGGGTTCGTCGCCGAGCAGTCGGTCGGCATCCTGTTCGTCGCCGCCATCATCCCGGGGCTGATCCTCGCGGTGGCGTTCGCGCTGCTGATCCTCGCGATGGCGAACTGGCGGCCGCACTGGATCGGCGATCTCTCGCACGAGACGGAGGAAGAATTTTCCGAACCCGTTCTGGCCGACGCCCTGAAACTGCTGCCGATCTTCCTGCTGGTCGCGCTGGTGATCGGCGGCATATACGGCGGCATCCTGACGCCCACCGAGGCCGGAGCGGCGGGCGCGGCCGGAGCGCTGGTCATCGGCCTGGCGCGGCGCAGGTTGAACTGGCGGAAACTCTGGGGCGTCCTCGTGGAGACCGGGCACATCACGGTCTCGATCCTGTTCCTGATCCTGGCCGCCAACGTCTACGCGAGGATGCTGGCGCTCTCCGGACTGCCGCAGCAGACCGGGGAGTTCATCGGCTCCACCGGGCTCGGTTTCGCCGGGTTCATCGCGCTCTACATCGTGCTCCTCATATTGCTCGGCATGATCCTCGATTCGATCTCGATCATGCTGATCGTGCTGCCGCTCGCGCTTCCGGTGCTGTCCCAGTTCGGCGGCGATCCGGTTTGGTTCGGGATCGTGACCGTCATCGCCGTCGAGATCGGATTGCTGACGCCGCCGCTCGGCATCACGTGCTATGTCGTCAAATCCACGCTGGGCGACGAGCGGATCACGCTCAACCAGATTTTCCTCGGTGCCGCGCCGTTCGCGGTGGCGATGCTTGCGGTCACCGTGCTGCTGGTGCTGGTGCCGGAAATCAGCCTGGTCTTCGCCTGACGAGGCTCAATCTTCGAGCCGCGGCCTGCGTTCGAGCAGTCCGGCGGCGCACTCGAACGCGTGGCCCGCCCGCAGCACCGTCGCCTCGTCCCAGTGCCTGCCGGCGATCTGCGCGCCGATCGGCGTCCCGCCCTCGAAGAAGCCCGCCCGCACCGCGAGGCAGGGATGGGCGGTCAGGTTGAACGGAATGCCGATGGTCGGCACATCGATGAAGGGGAAGGGCTCGGTGTCGTCGAGCGGCGGCGCCGGCGTCATCATCCCCGTCGTCACCACGATGTCGCAGCGCGCGAGCACCGCTTCGAGCTCCGCCAGCAGCTCGGTCCGCCGGCGTTGCGCCTGGATGTAGTCGACGGCGCGGAACAGGCTCCCCAGCATCAGCCGGTTGCGCGCAAGCCGCCCGTACTCGTCCCACCGGGTTTGCAGCCGCTCCTCGTGGATCGCGAAGGCCTCGGCGGGAACCAGAACCCGCCCGACGGCGTGCCAGTCGATCAGGGAGGAGACCGAGACTTCCTCGACCTCCGCGCCGAGCCCGGCCAGCGTCTCCGCGACACCGTCGATGGCCGACACGATCTCCGGCGGCGAGGCGAAGTCGCCGGTATAGAAATGCCGGATCAGCCCGACCCGCAGGCCTCTCACGCCGTCGTTCAGCCCGGCGAGGTAGTCCGGCACCGGAACGTCCGCGCTCATCGGATCGCGCGGGTCGTGCCCCGCGAGCGCCTGCAGCATGATCGCGGCGTCCTCGCTGGTCCACGCCATCGGGCCGACGCAGTCGAACGAATAGGTGAGCGGCATGTCGCCATAGGCGCCGACCCGGCCGATGGTTGGCTTGAGGCCCGCGATGCCGCAGAACGCCGCCGGCAGACGGATCGACCCGCCGGCATCGGTTCCGAGCGCGCCGAGGCAGAGCCCGGCGGCGACCGCCGCGCCCGATCCGCTCGACGATCCGCCGGTGATCCGCCCGGTGTTCCACGGGTTGAGCGCCGGCGGGAAGGGGGGCTCGGTCGACGGCCGGCCGCCGAAGGTGAACTCGTAGGTGTTGAGCTGGCCGAGGAGGACCGCGCCGCCCTCCTTGAGCCGGGTGACGACGCCCGCGTCCTGGTCGGCCTCGAAATCCAGCATCACGCGCGAGTTCGACGTCGTCTTCTTTCCCTTCCAGTAGAAGACATCCTTCAGCGCGATCGGGATACCGTGGAGCGGGCCCAGATCCTCGTCCCGGCCCAGCGCGTCCCCGGCCGCGCGCGCCGCCGCCATGGCCTCGTCGGCGAAGACACGGTGGTAGGTGCAAAGCCTGCCGTCGAAGCGTTCGATGCGCTCGAGGCAAAGCGCGGTGACCGCGACCGGCGACAGCGTGCCGTCCCGGTAGCCGCGCGCCGCTTCGGCGACGGTCGGCAGATCAGCCGTCATCGGCGGGCGCCGGCGGCGTGAAATGAGGGAGCGTCCGGACCTCCCAGCTTCGCCCCGGCCGGCGGGTCCGCTCGGCGAGGTCCATCAGCGTGAAGTAGGTCTTGCGGAGATCGGCCTTCTCGTCCTCCGAGACGGGCACGCCCGAGGCTTCGATCAGCGCCTCGAACATCGCATTGCGGTCCGTCATCGCGCTCTCCTCAACCGCGCGGATCTATCGGCGTGGCGATAGCGGCGCGTGCCTCGATCACCTCGCCGGCCGCCAGCAGGCGTTCCTCGCCGAACCGTGCGGAGACGATCTGCACACCGACGGGAACGCCGTCCGCGAGGCTTACCGGGACCGAGAGCCCGGGCAGGCCGAGCAGCGAGATCGCCAGCATCGGCCGGTGCGCATCGAGCATCTCGCGCACCGCGTCGTCGCCCTTCTGGTCGTGGTCGATCGGGTAGGGGCGCTGCCAGGAGATCGGCATGACGAGGATCGGATAGCGTTCGAAGAAGGCGTACCAGTCGCGCAGCATGGTGGTCCGGGACGCGAGCGCCCGGACATAGGTCTCGTAGTCGAGATCGCCGGCATAGGCGCGGACCGAGGCGCGGGCGCGCTTCACCGCCTCGTCGCCGTAGCGCTCGATCCCGCTCGACGAGGCGGCGCGTTCGGCCGCCGTCGCCGCGCGCTCCTCGGCCATCAGGATCGGCCAGAATAGGCCAGAGGCCTCGTCGAGCCTGGTCGGGGCCGCCTCCTCGATGTCGTATCCAGCGTCCTCCAGCCACGCGCCCGCGTGCCGCACCGCCTCGGTCACGGCCGGGTCTGCGTCGACGCCCGGCATGGAGGCGAGGATCGCGGCGCGACCCCGCCCGGCCTCCCGCGCGCCGAGCGGCGCCGGGACCGACCAGGGGTCGCGCGGATCGGGCGCGGCGAGCGCTTCCAGCCCGAGGCGGATGTCGCCGATCGAGCGCGCGAGCGGACCCTGGACGTTCGCCATCTGCGAGGAGATGCCGCGCTCCTCCGCGGCGGACGGGTTGAAGTCGGGCACCCGGCCGAGGCTCGGGCGCAGGCCCGCCACGCCGCAGGCATAGGCCGGGTAGCGCACCGACCCGGCGCGGTCGTTGCCGTGCCCGATCGGCCCGATGCCGGCGGCCACCGCGGCCGCCGCGCCGCCGCTCGATCCGCCCGGCGTGCGGCCCGGGTCCCACGGGTTGAGCGTGCGCCCGTGCAAATCGTTGTCGGTGAAGTAGCGGGTCGAGAAACCGGGCACGTTGGTCCGGCCCAGGATCACCGCGCCCGCCTTGCGCAGATTGGCGACGGAAATGCTGTCTTCCTCCGCCGCCATGTTGGCGAAGGCGGTGACTCCGTTGGTGGTCGCGCGGCCGGCGTAGTCGACGTTGATCTTGACCGTCACCGGTACGCCGTGGAGCGCCCCGGGCGCCTCGCCCCGGCGGATCGCGTCGTCCGCCCGGCCGGCGGCGGCCAGCGCCTCGTCGGCCAGCGGGTCGACCACGGCGTTGATCCGGGGGTTCACCGCGTCGAGCCGGGCGAGGCAGCTCTCGGTCGCCTCGCGGCTCGAAATCGCGCGCGTCCGGATGCCGCGGACCAGCTCTTCCGCCGTCCACCGCCAGAGTTCGTCGCCCATGCCCGCCCCCGGTTTTGCCCGCTTCGCCGAATGGCTAGTTTAGGGCGATGGACGCCCTGCCGGAAGAATACCCGCCTTGGGTGACGCGCCTGCTGGACGACACGCCGGTCGCCTCCCTCCTCGGCGCGCAGCCGATCTCCCACGACCCCGGCAGCGGCCGGTTCAGGATCGGTTTCGAGGGGGGGGACGCGTTCTGCAACATGCTCGGCGTGCTCCAGGGCGGCATGGTGACGACCATGCTCGACATGGCGATGTCGTTCGCCGCCATCGCTAGGATCGGCGCCGAATTCCGCGTGCCCACGCTGGAGATGAAGACGACCTTCCTCGCTCCCGCCCGGCCCGGCCGCCTGATCGGCGAAGGCTGGCCGGTGCGCACGGGAAAGACGATCTGTTTCATGGAGGGCCGGCTGCTGGACCCCGGCGGCGCCCCGCTTGCCACCGCCAGCGCCACCGCGCGGGTGTGGCGGGCGAGGGGGTGAGGCTGCCCTTCGATACGCCGCTGCGCGGCTACTCAGGGTGAGGAGGTGGGGTGGTGGCCCCCAAACCGAAACACCTCATCCCGAGTAGGCCCGAAGGGCCGTATCGAGGGACCGCGCGCCGGTGAAGGCTTCCACCGCATTGCGGCGGCCGGCCGGGCTGGTCGCCCTGGTGTGCCTGACCGAAGTGCTGACGATGGCCGGTTTCGCGGCCTACTGGTCGCTGCTGCCGGTGCTGCAGCCCGCCTGGCAGATGAGCAACGCCATGGCCGGCTGGCTGTCCGGCGCGTTTTTCGGCGGCTATGTCGTCGCGGTCCCGTTTCTTTCCGCCATGACCGACCGGGTCGATGCCCGCCATATCGTCATTCTGGGCGCGGCGTTCTCCGCCCTCGGCCTGGCGGGGCTGGCGCTCTTCGCGGACGGGTTCTGGTCCGCCCTGCCGTGGCGCGCGATCGCCGGCGCCGGTCTCGCCGGCAGCTACATGCCGGGCCTCAAGATGCTCACCGACCGCCTGCCGCAGTCCCGGCACGCGCGGGCGGTCGCGTTCTATACCGCCAGCTTCAGCGTCGGCACCGCGCTCTCCTACTCGCTCGCGGGCGTCGCCCTGGAGTGGTTCGGATGGCGCGGCGCGTTCCTGTTCACCGCCGCCGGGCCGGTGCTGGCGGGACTCGTCCTGGCGGCGGCGATCTCACCCAAGGCGCCCGAACCGGCCGCCGAAGAACGCAGCCACGTGCTGGATTTCCGTCCGGTTCTGCGCTCGCGCGAGACGATGGGCTACATCATCGCCTATGCCGGCCACGGGGCCGAGCTGTTCGCGATGCGCTCCTGGATCGTTCCGTTCCTGGTGTTCTGCCTCGGCAGCGGCGCCGGGTTGGAGCTCGACGCCACGCTGTTCGCCACCGTGTTCGCCCTCGTCTCGGTGGTCTCCAGCATCGCCGGCGCGGAGCTGGCCTTGCGCATCGGCCGCGCACGGCTGATCGCCTGGGTCATGCTGGGGACCTTCGGGATAAGCGCCGCGACGGGGTTTTCCTCGCCGCTCCCCTTCGCCGTCGTGGCCGTCCTGTGCCTGCTCTATTCCGCCGCGATCCAGGCGGATTCGGCCGCGCTCACCGCCGGCGCCGTCGCGATGTCGCCGTCGGGCCATCGCGGCGCCACGCTCGCCGTCCATTCGATATTCGGGTTCAGCGGATCTCTGTTCGCGCCGGCGCTGGTGGGGCTGGTCCTCGACCTCGCCGCGCCGCTGGGCGGCGCGAACGCCTGGGGGCTCGCTTTCCTGGCGATGGGCTCGATGGCGTTGCTGAGCTTCGCCTGCGCGCTCCCGTTCATGGTGCCGCGCCGGCGCTGATTCGCAACATTTCCGCGATCTCCGGGCCGTGGGTCAGCGTCATCATGTGGCCGGCGCCCGGCAGGTCGACGAGCGCGGCGCCGGGAATCGCGCCGGCGACCAACTCCGACAGTTTCGCGTGCAGCGGATCGGTCGCGCCGCCGCGGACCACGGTGACCGGCACGGCAATCGCCGCGAGGTCCGCGCGGCTCATTTCCAGGCGTCCCACGGCCTCCAGCCCGACCGCCAGACGCTCGGACAGGGTGAGCATCCTCGCCTGCGTTTCCCGATCCAGGCTCCGCCAGTAGCCCGGCCTGGCGTTGAAATAGTCGAGATAGCTCTCCATCGCCTCGCGGTTGAGACCGCCCCCGCGCACCGTCGCGATGAAGTCCCCGTTGCGCCCTTCGATCTCCGCGGCGAAGGCGGTCTCACCAGCCTCGCGGAGCAGGGGGTAGGGCGCGGGCTCCAGCAGGGTCATCCGGTCCACGAGAACCGGCCATTCCAGCGCCAGCACCAGCCCGATCGTGCCGCCGTAAGAATGGCCGACGAAATGGATCCGCCCGCCGGCTGCGTTCGCCAGTTCGGCGCGGATTACGGCGGCGGTCGCCGCGGCTTCGTCGCGGATCGTCATCGGCTCCCGCCCGGCGAACGGTTCGGTATCGCCGTAGGCCGAGGGGTTCACCGCGACGGTTCGGAAACGGTCCCGCAGCGCCGCCGCGATCGCCCGCCAGATCGACGCGCCGCTCGCGCCCGGCGGCTGAAGCACCAGGAGAGGCGCCGAACCGTCGTCCGGCCCGCCGGCGTCGTAGCCGATCTTCCGCCCGCCGCAATCGACGAGGGCCATGGCGCGGCGACGGCCCGCCTAGTTCTTCTCGGCGTAGGGGCTCCCGACGATCCCCTTGTCGGCATCCGCGATGCCGAGCGGCGGGGTCGCGACATAGTGCTCGGGCGTATGGGCGCCGTTGCCGCGCCTCGCCCGCGCCTCGTCCGGGGTCTCGATCGCGTCCTTGGCCGCGAGCGCCTGCTTGCGGTCGACCATGAACGGCTCGGGCGAATCCGGCGGTGGCATCATGTTGGCGTGGTAATAGGCCATCTTCTGGTTCGTCGGGTCGAGCTTCTTGGAAGGGTCGATGTCGCGCTGGTTGGTCGCTTTGGGCGCGGTGGCGACGCCGTTCACCACCTCGTGGTCGAACCACCATTTCTTGAGCGGGTTGCGCTTGCCGTTGCCGAGCGCGTCGTCGAGCCAGGCCGCGACCGGGACCATCAGCGGCTTCAGGAACATCGCGTTGATGCCGAGCCAGCTGGCCGCGCGGGTCACCAGCGGGCCGTCGGCGTCCACCACCTTGTTGAGCGGGCAGGTCTTCATGCAGCGCCCGCAGGCCGAGCCCTTGACGTTGGTGAGGCGGTAGCGGGTGCAGCGCTCGACATCCGGTTTCCACATCTCGTAGCCGTTGAACATCACCTTGTCGCCCCACGGGATCGCGTCGCAGGGGCATTCGCGGGCGCACTTGAAGCAATGATTGCAGAAATACTGAAGGCCGAAATCGATCGGCTTGTCCGGCACCAGCGGCATGTCGGTGGTCATCACCACGGTCTTGAGCCGGGGCCCGAGGAACGGGTTGAGGATCAACTCGCCGATGCGCGACAGCTCGCCCAGCCCGGCCCACAGCACCAGCGGGATATGCAGCACGTCCGAATCCGCATTGGTCTGCGAGCGCGCCGGGAAGCCGTTGGCGCGCACGAGGTCGGCCATCACCGAGGCGATCTCCGCGCCCCGCAGATAGGCGCGCATCGACTGGGCGCCGGAAATCCAGTCGTCGCCGCTCGCGCCCTCCATCGTGTCGAAGCCCTGGTCGATCAGCATGACCACGGCGTATTTGTGGTAGGGCTCGATCGCTTCGCTGTTCGCCTTGTGCGAATACCAGGCATAGCGCGGCACCTCGCAGATGCCCGCGACATCGGTGCCGAGGAAATAGGCGAGCGATTTCAGCGCCCTGGTATTGGCCTCGGCGTCCTGGAAGCGGCCGGTGTCGACCCCGGCGACCGGCCCGTCCTGGTAGGGCACCATGCTGCGGATCACCTCGAGCTGGCTCCGCGACAGCGGGTGCTTGAACGAGAACACGCGGCGCGCCATCTGCGCCTTGACCCCGAGATCGCCTTGCAGCGCGCGTTCGAAGAAGCTCGCCCTCTTGGGGACGCGCGGCACCTCCTCGTCGAGGATCAGCGTCGTCGGCCGGTCGACCCGCTTGACGGTCTCCATCGCGAAGGGACCGAGATCGGTGCGGCGCTTCGCGCGCCGGTTCCGCTCGCGGCCCGACCGCGCGCCGTTGCGCCCCAGCCAGTAGCCGAATCCCCGCGACGCGCCGGCCGCGTTCGCCGCGAGCGGCTTGTCGACCGCCAGCGGATAGTCGGTCGAGACGACGCAAACCGAGAACGCCTCGCCGACGAACGGGTTGACGATCTTCTCGCCCTGCCGGATCGCCAGACCGGCGAGCACCGTCAGGCGGTCCGCGTCCAGCCGCTCCGCGCCGATCCCGTGCATGTGCGCGCCGTAACCCATGACGCGGATGTGGCCGGCGATCAGGGCGGCGATCTCGGCCGCGCGCATTTCCGCGTTGGCCGCGACGGCGGGCAGCATCCATTCGCGGGCGAGATTGCCCTCCTCCGCGACGCGCGAATGCTCGATCAGGACGACGATCGCATGGTCGTGGCCGGGACGCTCCGAACCCGCGAGCCAGGCATTGTCCGGGATTCGGCAGATGCCGACCTGGCTCGCATCCATGAAATAGCCGACGCCCTTGATATCGACCGAGCGTCGTTCGAGGTCGTCGGAGACCGGCGCCTTTTCCTTCGCCGCCTCCGCCTCGGCGAATTCGGCGTAGAGGCGGGTGAACTTGCCGATGGAGTCGACGAGGGGGCCTTCCGCGCTCTCTCGAACCGGTTCCGCGACCGGAGGACGCGACGATTCCGTTTCGAGCACGGACTCGTCGCGGGGAAGCGTTTCCAGCGGGAAGGGGCCGAAATGGAACGGCCGACCGGCCGAACGCGATTTGAAGAACACGGGATCGTCCTCTCAGCTTCCGCGATGGCTTTCACGAACGGTTACACGCCCGGCCGCCCGATGCCAAGCCGGTTCGGCGTTTGTTGCCGTCCTTCGATAGGAGCTTATATCGATTACTTGACAGGAGCGGGGCTGACAGGCGTTCCGGGCAGCGCCGGGGCGCATTCGGGTCCCGGCGGGCCGTTCCTCCCCGTCATGGTCGGCGAAGGCCGACCATCCACGAGTTTTTGCGGCGCCGGAAACGAAAAACAAATCGTGGATGGTCGGCCTTCGCCGACCATGACGGGGGGGAGTCTGGGCGGTTTCCATGCCCGCCGCGACGCGACGGCGTCCCCGGCCCCGATCCGCGCCCGACAGCCGGCCGTCAAGTAATCGATATAAGCCCCCTTCGATACGCCCCCTCCGGGGGCTACTCAGGATGAGGGGAGGTGGTGAACGGCCCAAACCTCCCCCTCATCCCGAGTAGGCGCGTCAGCGCCGTATCGAGGGACGGAATGTGCCCGGGTGATCGGCTTCGAACAGCGTGGACCTGCCCTTAAACGCGTCTCGCCGCCTGGATCGCGCTCCAGACGCGGAACGGGGTCGCCGGCATCGTCAGGTCCGCGACGCCGAGCGGCCGGAGCGCGTCCACGATCGCGTTGACGATCACCGCCAGCGCGGGCGTCGTCCCGCCCTCGCCGCCAGCCTTGACGCCGAGCGGGTTGGTCGGCGAGGGGACCTCGTTGAGCGCGGTATCGAAGAACGGGAACCGGTCGGCGCGCGGCAGGGCGTAATCCATGAACGAGCCGGCAAGCGGCTGCTGGCTCTCCGGGTCGTTGACGCAGAGTTCCCACATCGCCTGGCCGACACCCTGGACGATGCCGCCATGCGTCTGCCCGTCGACGATCAGCGAGTTGATCGCGCGGCCCACATCGTCGACCGCGGCGTAGCGGACGATCTCCACCTCCCCGGTCTCCGGATCGACCTCGACCTCGCAGACGTGGCAGCCGTTGGGAAAGACCGGCGTGTGCATCTCGTTCTCGGCGACGATCCCGAGCTCGCCGCCGTCCGATGCCGCCGCGACCTCGTAGAGCGTCACGGTCCGGTCGGTTCCCGCGACCGAGAACCGTCCGTCCGCGAAAACGACATCGACCTCCGCCGCCTCGAGCAGCCCGGCCGCGACCGGTCTCGCCTTTTCGATCAGCGCATCGACGCCCTTCACGATCACCGTGCCCGCCATCCGCATCGAGCGGCCGGAATGCGACCCGCCGCCGACCCTGACGATATCGGTGTCCCCCATGACGATGCGCACGTCGTCGAGTCCGACGCCCAGCCGTTCGGCGGCGACCTGGGCGAAGCTGGTCTCGTGGCCCTGCCCGCTCGGCTGGGTGCCGATCACCACGTCGACACGCTCCCCGGCGCCGAACACGCGGATCCGGGTCTGCTCGACCGGCGTGCCGATGGAGGACTCGACGTAATGCGCGACCCCACGCCCCAGCAGCCGGCCGCGCGCCTCCGCCTCTTCCCTGCGGGCCGGGAACCCGCCCGGGTCGGAGAGGCCGAGCGCCATGTCGAGGCTCTTCCCATACGCGCCGCTGTCGTAGGTCATGCCGACCGCGTTGCGGTAGGGCATCTCGTCCGGCGCGACGAGGTTGCGGCGCCGCAGCTCGAGAGCGTCGATCCCGAGCTCTTCGGCGGCGATCTCGATCAGCCGCTCTATCGCGAAGATGCATTCCGGCCGGCCCGAGCTGCGATAGGCGTTGGTCGGCGGGGTGTTGGAGAAGGTCGCGCGCGACCGCAGCCACGCCACCGGCACGCGGTAGGACCCCGTGACGATTCCCGACCCTTTCGACAGCGGCGACAGCGAGACGCAGCGCGCGCCGACATTGCTGAGATTTTCCGCCCGCAGGCCGAGGATCGTACCGGCCCGGTCGAAGGCGAGCGTCACCTCGGTCACGAGGTCGCGGCCCTGGTAATCGCTGATCAGCGCCTCGCTCCGCTCGACGGTGCACTTGACCGGCCGCCCGACTTTTCTCGACGCCCAGGCGGCCAGCGGGAACTCCACGTAGCACCGGTTGCGCGTGCCGAAATTGCCGCCGATGTCGTAGGCGTGGATGCGCACCCGGTCGGGCTCGACGCCCAGCACGGCGGCGATTTCCCGCTTCTGGCGGACGGCGCCGCCGCTCCCCGCGTGGATCGTGTAGCGCCCGGTCTCCGGATCGTAACGCGCCAGCACCGCGCGGGGCTCGAGCGGGCAGCCGGTGACGCGCGGGACGACGAACCGCCGGCTGACGACATGCGCCGCTTCCGCGAAAGCCGCGTCGGTGCCCGCCTCGTCCCCGAAGAATGTTTCGACGAGGACGTTGTCCGGACGGGTATCCCAGACGAGCGGCGCGTCGGGTCCGGCGGCGGACGCCGTGTCGGTGACCGCCGGCAGGGGCTCGTAGTCGACGAACACCGCGTCGGCCGCGTCTTGCGCCCGGGCCTTCGTCTCCGCGACGGCCATGGCGACCGCCTCGCCCACATAGCGCGCCTTGTCCGCCGGCAGCAGCGCGTGGTCGCCCACGAAGACCTCGGATCCGCCGGGGCCGTGCAGCTTGAGATCGAACCGGGTCTTCGGCAACGGGCTGTGGTCGAGTTGGCCGAGCCCGTCCGCCGCGCAGTCCGCCCCGGTGAAGACGGCGAGCACGCCGGGCAAGGCGAGCGCCGCGCTCGCGTCGACCGAGACGATCCGCGCGTGCGGATGCGGCGAGCGCACCATCGCCGCGTGGACCTGGCAGGGCAGGGAGAAGTCGTCGGTGAAGCGGGCCCCGCCGGTCAGCAGGCGCGAGTCCTCCCTGCGCCGGACCGGCCGGCCGATGGTCCTGAAGTGTTCGATGCTACGCCCGCGGCCTGGAGCAATATCCGACCGAACGCGGTCCCCCCGGTTGCGGTGCGGCTCCGGCCCCCCTCACCCTGACCCTCTCCCCCGGCGGGGGAGAGGGGACGCTGTCGCCGACCCCGCCTTGCCTTCTCCCCTCCCGCTTGCGGGAGGGGCCGGGGGAGGGTGGGACGGGCCGTCGTGAACGCATAAGGTCGCAAAATGCTCTAAAGCCTGTCCTTTTGGATGGACCCGCGCCAGCGTAGCGTCCCTGGATACGGCCCTTCGGGCCTACTCGGGATGAGGAGAAATTTTGGCCGCTCACAACCCATCCCTCACCCTGAGTAGCGGCGAAGCCGCGTATCGAAGGGCCTGCTTCAGCCGCGTCGGCGGTTCCGAGTAAGACGGACACGCTCTAATGCAGTTCGGCGACCCGCTCGCGGGTGTAGATGTCGTTCCACTGCCGGTAGGAGTATTCCCACCGGTAACCGGACGCGCGCGGCTCGGGCGCGAGGTCGACCGGCTCGCCGCCGCGATAGACCGCCTTGATCGCCTCCCGCTTCTGGAGGACCGCGATGTCGTCGAGCGGGTTGCCGGCGACCACCGTGATGTCGGCGTAGGCGCCTTCGGCGAGGCGGCCGACGTCGCCGCGTTCGCGCAACAGCGCTGAGTTGCCGCTGGTCGTCGCCTTCAGCGCCTCGCCCGGAGTGAAGCCGAGATCGTCCACCATCAACTCCAGCTCCTTCGCGTGCCACTCCCCGTAGGGGGTGACCGCGAAGCCCGAATCGGTGCCCACCATGAAGGGCACACCCCGCTCGCGCGCCTTGATCAGCATTTCGCACGCATCGTCGATGACCCGCCGGTTCTGGTTGGGCCGCCACTTGAAGCAGGGGTCGGTCGGGCGGGTGAACTCGATGGTGTTGGCCATGAAGGTGAGCGCCGGCGACAGGGTCGCGCCGCTTTCCAGCACCGCATCCAGCCCTTCATCGTCCATCTCGAAGGCGTGGAAGATCACGTCGACCCCGGCCCGGGCCGAGGTCAGCACCGCCTCCCGCCCGACCGCATGGACGATGACCTTGCGCCCGAGCCGATGGCTCTCCTCGACCATCGCGTCCATCTCGCGCTGGTTGAAGCAGGCCATCAGCTCGCCGTCCGAATCCTTCCGGTGCAGCCCGTCGAGCGCGATCTTGACGAAATCGACCCGGTCCTTGACCTGCATGCGGATCTCTTCGATCGCCTCGTCGGTGTTGCGCACCAGCACGCCGACCGAGCTCTCGGGGACCCCGATCCAGGTCGGGTACCAGTCCGCGAGCCCCTGGCGCGCGGTGATCTGGCGCCCGGAGGTGGTGATCCGTGGCCCGTCGAACATGCCGGCGTTGATCGCGTCGCGCACGCCAACCGTGGTGCGCCCCGTCGAGGCCGGATCGGCGATCGAGGTGTAGCCCGCCTTCATCACCGTCTGCGCCGCCCGGAGCGCGCGCAGCGCCCGGTATTCCGGCGGGGAGAACATGTCGATGTCCTCGTTCGCCTGGGCGTCGCCGTAGCTCAGATGGACATGGATGTCGATCAACCCCGGCATGACGAAATCCGCGCTGTGGTCGATCACCGCCTCGCCCGGCCTCTGGTCCGGCGCTTCCGCGGACGGCCCGACATAGGCGATCCGGTCGTCGTCGACGACCACCGTCCGGTCGGTCTTCGCGGTCTCGTCGAGCCCGTCGAACAGCGTCCCGCAGATCAGGTGCTTGCGCATGTCTTCCTCCGTACCCGTCGCCGCCCGCTCAGATCGGAATGGCGATCAGGTTGTTGATCATGCCGTGATCGCAGACGACGACGCGTTCCCTGAACAGCGCGCCTTCGTCTCCTGCCACGATAACGTCCCTGTAAGCGCCGGTCGAGAACACGGCCATCGTCCCGTCGCGCATCGTCCGCGTCACCAGATAGTTCGAAACGACCCGGTATTCCCCGCCTTCCGCGCCGAGGACGCGGATCGCGCTCACCATGTGGCGGTAGCGGTGCGGCTCGAACACGTTGGCGTGGCGCACCGAGACCACGCGGTCGAGCAGCATCGCGCGGGAATCGCACCAGACCAGCGAAGCCGGCAGGCCGCGCTCCTCGTTGTCGCGCGTCGCGATCCGGTAGAGGCAGGGATCGGTGAAGAAATCCGGCCAGTCCTCCAGCCGATCGTCGTCGATCGCGTGCACGTATTCTGCCATCAGCGCGGCGACCGCCGCCGGCACGTACGCGGAGTTCTCGACGAGGGTCGCCATCAGACGCCCATCAGTGCGCGGTAGGCGGTCCAGAAGCCGCGGACGCCGCATTCCGAGGCGCGGCTGTTGACGATGCTCTCGATGGACCGGCCGGCCATTTCCATCACCGAGGACTTGTCCTTGTCGCCCTCGATCCCCTTCTGCACCAGCGAGCCGACCATCCCGTCCTCGAGCGAGATGTAGCCCGACGGGCCGATCAAATTGCCCTGCTTGAGCCGGATCCGGGTCTGCTCCTCGTCGTCGTCGGCATAGCCGAGGACCGTCCAGACGAGCTCCGAGCCTTCCGGCCCGCGCGGCACGAGATAGCGCGTGGCGATGGTGTTGTGGATCTGCTGCAGGACGAAATTGGGAAACGCGGTCTGGATCGCGGTCGTGATGCCGTCGCCGAACTTGTCCCACTGCTCGATCACCGAGGCGTCGTGGAGGCCGAACCCGTCGAAATCGTCGCCGCCGCTCCGGAACGCCTCGGTCTCGTAGACCTCGCCGTGGCGGTCGGTCGCCATCTTCGACCAGCTGAGGTGATGCCAGCCCCGCTCGCTCATCTCGATCGCGCCCTCCATGGTGAAGCGGTTGAGCTTCAGCCGCGTCGCCCAGGCGTGCAGGATCGTCGCGTGGTAGGGGTCGCTCGCGTTCTCGAAATAGAGCTTCCAGTTGGAATCGAGGTACTGGCTGTAATAGCCGAGCACCCTGAAGGAGCGCGAGGTCATCCGGCGGTAATTCGCCATCAACCGTTCGCCGATATAGGCCTCGAGCGGCGGCGTGGCGTCCGAGAACGTGCCGAAGATTATCCCGCCCAGGCTTTCCACCCGGAGCCGGTCGAGCCCGTTCGCCGCCATGTCGAACGACTCCGGCATCCCGCCCTTGCCGTTGATCCCCCGGGCGAAGGGCACGCTCTTCAGGCAACCCTCCAGGTCGTAGGCCCAGTTGTGATAGATGCACATCAGCCGCTCGACCCGCCCGAACGGCTCGAACAGCAGCATCGTCCCCTTGTGGGCGCAGCGGTTGACCAGCGCGTTGATCCCGCCGTCCGGGGTCCTCAGCACGATCACCGGCGTGTCTCCGACATCGATCAGCCGGTAATCGCCCGGCTCCGGAAGCTCCGCCTCCAGCCCGAGATAGTGCCAGACCGGCCCGCGAAAGATCCGCCGCATCTCGGCCGCATAGACATCGGGATCGGAAAACACCGCATAGGGCCCCCGCGCGACGCCTTCCTCGGGCCAGTCGATCAGGGTGTCGGTTTGGGGCATGTGCGCCTTCATCGGGGATTCCGGCCCATCTTCCCACAACATCGGGGAAAACGTCGACTACGAGGCAAAACTACCTTCACGTCACGGTCGGCGGAGGCCGACCATCCACGAGTTTTACTGCGTTCACCGAAGCGCAACAAAAACAAAACGGGCTTATATAGATAACTTGAACGGCGGTCGGCTGGCCCGGCTCGGGGACGGGAACGCCGCCCCGCTTGCCCTCAACGCCGTCATGCCCGGACTTGTTCCGGGCATCCACGTGGGTCGGCCGGCTCGCTTGTCCCCACTCGCACCGCGATGCCGCAAGACATGGATGCCCGGAACAAGTCCGGGCATGACGGAAGAAATGCCGCGGACCTCCCGGTCAAGTTATCTATATAAGCCCCAAACAAACGTGGATGGTCGACTTCCGCCGACCATGACGGATACGGACAACGGGAAACGGTTTCATCCTGACCGCCTGTACACTAAGGTTCCCCGACGGTTCCACAACGCCCCGACGCCATGCCCGACGGTCTCGACAGGTCGCAGGATTTCTTTGCAGCGCTGGATGTGCGCCGCGCCGGCATCCTCGATGCCTGCACCAAGTGCGGCGCTTGCGTGGAGGTCTGCCCGATGCCCGGGCCGGCAGGGCTGGACGTGTCCGACGCCGAGGCCGTGGCGGCCGGCGTCATCGAGCTGATCCGCACCGGGGAGGGGCCCGATGCCGCCCGCCGCTGGGCGGAAATCTGCACCGGCAGCGGGCACTGCATCCCGGCCTGCGACTACGGGGTCAACCCGCGCTTCATGCTGGCGCTCGCGCGCATCGCGGATCTCAGGACCGCCCGCCCGGCCGACGACCTCAGGACCGGCGGCGGCAGGCAGTTCGGCGCCATGAGCCGGGGCGTGCGGACGCTGTCCCGCCTCCAGCTCCCGCCCGACCTGCTGGCGCGGCTTGGCCAGATCGGCGCGCTGGCGGCCGAGCCGGAGCGGCCGGAAACCATCTTCTACACCGGCTGCAACGTGCTGAAGACGCCGCATATCGCGCTCCTCTGCCTCGACGTGATGGATGCGCTCGGGGTCGAATACGTCGTGCGCGGCGGGCCGAGCCATTGCTGCGGCGTCTACCAGTTCCGCTCGGGCGATCTGGAGAAGTTCGCCGACCTGTCGGGCCGCACCATCGACCGGTTTGCCGAATCCGGCGTCGACGAGGTGCTGTCCTGGTGTCCGAGCTGCCAGGTCCATCTCGGCGAGGCCGCGCTGGAGACCCGCGAAGCGGCCGGCGATTCGCCCTTCGACCTCACCCCCTTCGTGATCTGGCTGGAAAGCCGGCTCGACGATCTGCGCCCCCTGATGACGCGGCGGGTGGAGAAGCGCGTCGGCCTCCACGAACATCCCGGCGTCGCCGGCATCGCCGAGGCCGCCGAGGCGATCCTGCGCGCGATTCCGGGGCTCGACTTCGTCGACCTCGCCCAGCCCCGCGTCGGCTACATGTGCAACACCCTCTCGGTGCTGCCCGACTACAAGCGAGACGTGCACGCCGAACAGCTGGCGGCGGCGGAGGCGGCGGGGGTCGACGCGCTGGCCGGGATCTACCATGCTTGCCACCGCGAGCTCTGCACCCACGAGCGCGACTGGCCGTTCGAGGTGGTCAACTTCATGGAGCTCATCGGCGAGAGCATGGGGCTCGCCCGCCCGGATCTCTTCAAGCGGCTCAAGATCATGCAGGACGCTGACACGATCCTCGCCGATTCGGCCGACATGATCGCCGAGTACGGGCTGGACGCCGAGCGCGTCCGCGAGGTCGTGGTCGGCGCGATGCTGGCCGAACAGCCCCTGCCGCTGGGGCGTTCCTAGCTGCCCGAGCCGAGCGCCTTTTCGAGGTCCTCGTTCAGGTACTCCATCGAATCGTCGCTCAGGCCCTGGAGGCACTGCCTGACCGTGGCGACGATCCGGGTCGCGGTCTTGAACTTGCAGAGGTCGTAGTTGAACCGCGCGAAGCCGATCGCCGCATCCGACACGCCGTCGCGCTTCGCATCCGCCACCATCGACGCCCACAGCGCATCGGCGTCCCGGGCCGGCGGCGCGTTCGACATCCGGGTCATCAGCCGCACCGCCGGCATCCGGTCCGGCTCGCGGTCGACGATTGCGGCCGCGAGCTGCCGGGCCTCGCGGGTCGCCCATGCGATCTCTCCCGCCGTCTGCGGACGCAGATCGTCCGGGTCGGCGACCGGAACGGCGGCGACGACCTCGCGGATGCCGATTCCCGCCGCTTCGAATCTTAAGGATTGTGTTGGCTCGGCAGAGCCTACTCAATCCGATTGAGCGAAGGCGCGGTCGTCCGGCGCTGGCGTTGGCTATGTGGGAAGTATGTGGAGACAGCCGTCGGGCCGGACTGGCGGTGTGCCTGTTGTTGTCCGGTTGAGGCAGCTGATTACGACGGCTGCCGGTTTTTGGCGTCGGGCAGGCGAAGATCGAAGGGGCATCCGGGCCCTGCCTGGCATGCGGTCGTGCTCGCGGCCGCGCCGGTTGGTTGGCGGACAAGATGTCTGCGCTGTCGGGATCGAGGCAGGAAGCCGGTTCATGGCGGCGCATCCGGCGGTCCGCGGGGCGGATGTTGGCGGCGCCCGGAAGGGATGGGGCAGAGATGCCGCAACGCTCCGCCGCATTGGGGGCAGGCGACCGGCGCGGTCGCGCCGCTGCCGGGCTCCTCCCGGTCATCGCGGGCTTCGCCCCTGTCCTCATCGGCGCCGGCAGAACCGATGGCGCCGAGAGCTTCTCGCGCTCTTTGGACGGTGCTGGCGCAGCAGGAGTTGGCGAGGATGCCGAAGTGTCGGATGCGGTGCATGCCGTCGGGCAGCACATGGAGCAGGAAGCGGCGCATGAACTCGTCGACGGCAAGGGTGGCGGTGCTGTAGCGCGGCTTCTTCTGCCCCGGCTCCTTCGGCTTTCTGTGCCGGAAGGAGACGGTCTGGCCGTCGAAGGCGGTGATGCGGCTGTCGGAGATGGCGATCCTGTGTGTATATCGGGACAGGTATCGGAACACTTGCTCCGGCCCCCGGAAGGGCTTCTTGGCATAGACCACCCAGTCCCTGCTGCGGGCGGCGGCGAGGGTGGCGCGGAACCTGTCGGGGTCGGCGAGGTGGGCGATGTCGCCGTGGAAGACGATCCCGCCCTTGCCCTGCGCCCGGGCGAGTTCTTCGAGGAAGCGACGTCGGAACAGGCTGGCGAGGACCCTGACGGGAGCCAGGAAGGCGCCGTTCCCGGACTTCCACGCGCCGCTGCCGACCTCGAAGCCGGCGTGAGGCACGACGACATGCAGATGGGGATGGAAGAGCAGCTTCTGGTCCCAGGTGTGCAGGACGGCGGTGCCGCCGATGCGCATGCCGCCGTGTCGGGGATCGGCCGCGATGGTGCGCAGCGTCTCGGCCACCGTTCGGAACAGGATGTCGAAGACGGCCCTTCGGTTGCAGAAGGCGATGGCGGCGATCGCTCTGGGCAGGGTGAAGACGACATGGAAGTAGGGCGCCGGCAGGATGTCGGCGGCGCGCGCCTCGCTCCAGCGATTGGCAGCGAGGCCCTGGCATGTGGGGCAGTGGCGGTTGCGGCAGGAGTTGTAGAGCGGATGCTCGCGCCCGCAGCCCTCGCAGCGGTACATGTGCCCGCCGAGCGCGGCGGTGCGGCATGCCTCGATCGCGCCCATGACCCTGAGCCGCCCGGCGTCGAGCCGGCCGGCCATGCTCTCGCGGTAAGCGGGACCGGCGCGGCGGAAGATCTCCGCCACGCTGGCGCGCTCGCGCGCCACGGCAGTTCAGCTGCGCAGGACCGGGAAGCCCGAGAGCGGGTGGTCGAGAGCCTCGAACATCCTGCCGGTGGCGCGGGCGTAGCCGCGGGTGGTGTCGGCGCTTCGATGGCCGAGCGCGTCGCGGATCACCTCCATATCCGCGCCCCGCTCGAGAAGATGCGTCGCCGCCGAGTGACGGAAGCTGTGGAAGCTGTGGCGGGGATCGATGCCGACCTTGTCGCGCGCCGCCCTGAAGGCGCGGTGCAGGGCCGCCACCGACAGGGGCTTGTCTGGCGAGACGCCGTAGAACAGCCAGCTCGCCGGCTGCGGCCAGATGTTCTTCCAGTAACCGCGCAGGTAATCGATGACGCCGTCCGGCAACGGCGCCATCCTCTCGGCGCCGCCCTTGCCGGACGGGATGTGCAGGCACTTCCTGTCCGACTTGATGTCGCCGACCTTGACGGTCACGGTCTCGGAGACGCGGAGCCCGGCCGCGTAGGCGGTGACGAAGGCGGCGCGATGGCGGAGGTCGGGCGTGGCGAGAATCAGGCGCTCGACCTCCTGCTCCGTCATGTGGCGCGGCAGCATGTGGGGCTTCTTGCGATTGCGCAGCCCGGCCACGCGGTCGGGGCAGCCCAGCGTCTCGACATACAGGAACCTGAGGGCCGACAGCGTGGCATTGGTTGTCGCCGCACTGAGGCCCCGGTCGATCAGCCTCAGCACCCAGGCGCGCAGCTGGTCGGCATCGAGATCGGCCGGCGAGGCCTTGTAGTGCTGAGCCAGCCGCCTGATCTCGAAGAGGTAGGAGTACTGCGTGCTCTCCGCCAGGTTGGCGATACGCATCTGCTCGATCATGCGTTGGCGGAGCGGGCTGCCCTGCGCCCGGTCGTGCGCTCTTGCAGTCATCATCGATCTCCCGGGATGACGACAGCGCGCCGCCGGTCCGTTCCGGCGACGGACCATCGAAGAGATCGATGCTAAACCGAGGACAGCCGCCGGACGCAGAAACCGGCACCAAACCCCACCATCACATCAAATTGTCAGAAAAGACCGAGACCGCGAAAGCGACAACTGCGCGAAGCGCCTTCGTTCAATCCGTATTTATCGATCAGCGCGCGCGGGATCGACATTTCGATCGACACATGCGTACGCGCGGCGGTTACGGTCACCTCATGCCCGAGCGGAATCGACATTTCCGTGCCGTCGCGATGCCGTCCCACTAGGGTTATGCCCTGTCCCTCGGCGAGGCGATAGCCGCGGCCCGGCCGCGGCACGCGCCGGCCGGGCTGTAGACACAGAGTCGGCATTTCGGCCCGGCACGTCCCGGCATTGCAGGCGAGCGCGACCGGCCGGTCGGTCGAGAACAGCGCCAGCACCTGCGGCGCGGCATGGGCGCCGGACACGGCGAAGGCGGCGGGCGAGGCGACCAGGGCGGCCGTCAGGGTCCGGCGGAGTGCATGACGGTTCATCGTTTGGGGCTTATATAGATAACTTGACCGGGAGGTCCGCGGCATTTCTTCCGTCATGCCCGGACTTGTTCCGGGCATCCATGTCTTGCGGCATCGCGGTGCGAGTGGGGACAAGCGAGCCGGCCGACCCACGTGGATGCCCGGAACAAGTCCGGGCATGACGGCGTTGAGGGCAAGCGGGGCGGCGTTCCCGTCCCCGAGCCGGGCCAGCCGACCGCCGTTCAAGTTATCTATATAAGCCCGCATCGTTTGGAGCTTATATCGATTACTTGACAGGAGCGGGGCTGACAGGCGTTCCGAGCAGCGCCGGGGCGCATTCGGGTCCCGGCGGGCCGTTCCTCCCCGTCATGGTCGGCGAAGGCCGACCATCCACGAGTTTTTGCGGCGCCGGAAACGAAAAACAAATCGTGGATGGTCGGCCTTCGCCGACCATGACGGGGGGGAGTCTGGACGGTTTCCATGCCCGCCGCGACGCGACGGCGTCCCCGGCCCCGATCCGCGCCCGACAGCCGGCCGTCAAGTAATCGATATAAGCCCCCATCGTTTCCCTCCCACGGCAGCGGGCGATGCGGTTGCCCGTATCCTAAGCCGGACCGATTCTGCCGGTCCATCGAATTGCGCTAGGGCGCGATCAACAATCCGCGCGCGAACGGCAACTCGCGCCGTAGGGACAACAAACGCTGTCACCCCGGACTTGTTCCGGGGTCCAGAGCCACGGGCACCGATCTTGCCCGGCTTCCCTGGACCCCGGAACAAGTCCGGGGTGACGGTTGAAGATTTTCCTTAAAATGCCCCGCCGCGCTCATCCTCCGACGGGCTTCTCCTTCTCCTGCTCGCGCAGGCGGAAGCGTTGCATCTTGCCGGTCTCGGTCTTGGGCAGGTTGGAAACGAACTCGATCTCGCGCGGGTACTTGTAGGGCGCGATCTCCGCCTTCACGAAGTCCTGCAGGCGCTGGATCGTTTCCGCGCCGGCGTCCGTGCCGTCCCGCAGCACGACGAACGCCTTGACGATGTTGGTCCGCGCCGCATCGGGCTTGCCGATCACCGCGCATTCGGCGACGGCGGGGTGGTCGAGCAACGCCGCCTCGACCTCCGGTCCCGAGATGTTGTAGCCGGCGGAGATGATCATGTCGTCGGCGCGCGCGACGTAGCGGAAATACCCGTCCTCTTCCATCGCGTAAACGTCGCCCGGGTAGTTCCAGCCGTTCCGGACATACACCTGCTGACGTTCGACATCGTCGAGATAGCGGCAGCCCGTCGGACCGCCGACGGCGAGCAGGCCGGGCTCGCCGGGCGGCAGCGTGTCGCCGTTCTCGTCCACGACCCGCGCCCGGTATCCCGGGATCGCCCGTCCGGTGTAGCCCGCGCGCATCTCCTCGCGCCGGGCCGAGACGAAGATGTGCAGCATCTCGGTGGAGCCGAGCCCGTCGACGATGGGAATGCCGGTAGCGTCATGGAACGCCTCCCATGTCGCCCTGGGCAGGGTCTCCCCCGCGGAAACGCACTTGGCGAGGCTCGAATGGTCGTGCCTGCCCGCGATGTTGGCCATGATCCGGTAGGCCGTCGGCGCGGTGTAGAGGCCGGTGATCCGGTACCGCGCCACCGCCGCCATCATCTCCTCCGGCGCGACCGGTCCGGGAAAGAAGCGTGTCGAGGCGCCGAACCGCATCGGAAAGGTCGTCAGCCCGCCGAGCCCGAAGGTGAAGGCGAGCGGCGGCGTGCCCGCGAACACGTCGCCGGGCGCCGACATGTCGAAATAGCGCGGGAAGCAGTCGCACATCGCGATCACGTCGCGGTGGAAGTGCATCGTCGCCTTCGGACTGCCCGTCGTTCCCGAGGTGAAGGCGATCAGCGCCACGTCGTCCGCGGCGGTGTCGCAATTGGCGAAGCCGGGCGGTTTTTGCGCCGCCGCCCGGTCCAGCGAGGCGCTGTCCGGCCGGTCGCCGAGCGGCGTGAAGGTCAGCAGGTGCCTGAGCAGGCCGGCGGTGCGGTCGAGCGCCTCCTCCATCTCCTCCATCAGGGAGAAGTCGCAGAGCGCGTGGCTTACCTGCGCCTTCTCGACGATGTGGACGAGCTCGCGCGCGCGCAGGAGCTGCATCGTGGTCACGCAGATCCCGCCCGCCTTGAGCACCGCGAACCAGCACGCGACCAGCATCGGCGTGTTGGCCGAGCGCAGCAGCACGCGGTTGCCCGGCACCAGCCCGCAATCCTCGACCAGGACGCGGGCGATCCGCTCCGACAGGTCCTTGAGCGCTCCGTAGGTCCAGGTGGCGTCGCCGAGATGGAGGACCGGGCGGTCGCGGTGGCCGGCGGCGGCGGTGTCGTCGAGCAGGATGGCGCCGCAATTCATGCGGGACGGGTAGGCGCGAAGCTCCGGCAGGCTTTCATAGTCGAACGCCGGCCAAAGCTCCCTCGGCGGCAGGTTCTCCGCCGCGAACCCGTCTGCATGGGCGCTCGGTCCGCCGGGCTCAGCCATGAGTCGCCTCCAGTCTCCCGTTTCGCATTCGTCCAGCCCCCTCTCGGTACAACATGACGGCGGAAGAGAAAAGCCGGCACGGCTCCCCGGCGCGTGGCTTGGGGAGTCCGGGCGTCTCTTTACCAATTGCCTATTGGCAAAGATTTCTCTACTTTCCATTCGAATCGACCGTTTCGCGGAGGGCAGCCTGATGCCGCGGGTGAGCGCCAAGCGCCAAATCACGCTTCCCATAGACCAGTGCAGGGAGGTGGGGATCGGACCGGGGGACGAATATCGTAGCTACGTTGCCGATGGCCGCATTACCATCGTGCGAAAGACCCCCGGCGCGGCCAGGGGGTTCCTCAGCCGCGTGGCAGGCGATGCCTCTGTTGGCGACGAGGAATCCTTGGAGGACGCGCTGGACGAATCGACGCCTTGATCGCCGTCGACACCAACGTACTGCTCCGCTACCTGCTGCACGACGACGAGGCCCAGGCACCGCGCGCGAATGCGGTTTTCGGTGCCGGCGAGACCGTCCTGATCACCGACGTGGTGCTGGTGGAAACCGTGTGGACGCTCGCCGGCCGCAAGTATCGGTTGGTCAAGGCCGAGCTGGTGGCCGTCCTCGAAAGGCTGTTCAGCGAGCCGAATGTCCGTTTTGAGGACGACTGGGTCGTGTGGCGCGCGTTGCAGGCGTACAGGAACGCCGCATCCGCAAAAGGCGCGGGTTTCGCCGATGCGTTGATCGTGTTCAAGGCGGAACGGACCGCAATGGACTCGGGCGAGGCGTTGACCGGCGTCTACACCTTCGACGAGGCCATGCGGCGGTTCCCGCGCACCCTGTCGCCTCCTTTTTGAGCGGTCCAGTGAACGCCGCCGGGCTTCAAGGGGGAGGCCATTCGGACCGAACCGCTGCCAAAGCCGGGCCGCGCCAACGCCGTATCGAGACATACGCCACGGTCGTTCTACGATCTACGATTGCAACCAGGGAACACAGGCTCCAGGTTCATGACATGAGCGCCGAGATCGTCGCCATGCTGGGCGGCTTTGCCACTCTGCTCGCCTCCGGCGGGACGTTCGCGATGATCATGCTTCGGCTGTTCGCGCGGCTGGAGAACCGGGTGGATGCGCGCATGGACCGGGTCGAGAGCAAGGTCGACGACGTGGCCCGGGAGGTTTCGGGATTGCGCGGTGAATTTCGCGGTCGCTTCGTTTGCCAGCCGGCGGCCGAATAAGACCGCGTAGTTCTCCGTCCGCCTCAATTCCCCGCCAGCGTCTGCCCGGCGACGATGAGCTTCTGGATCTCGCTGGTGCCCTCGTAGATGCGGAGCGCGCGGATCTCGCGATAGAGGCGTTCGACCGGGTTGCCGACGATCACCCCCTGGCCGCCGAACACCTGGACCGCCTGGTCGATCACCTCCTGCGCGGCCTCGGTGGCGTAAAGCTTGGCGATCGCCGCCTCGCGGGTGACCCGGCCCTTGAAGCGGTCCTTGGTCCAGGCCGAGCGGTAGACCAGCAGCGCGGCGGCGTCGATCTTCACCGCCATGTCGGCGATCTTTTCCTGGATCAGCTGGGTCTCGGCGATCGGCTTGCCGAAGGCGATGCGGGACCGGCTGCGCGCCAGGGTCTCGTCGAGCGCGCGCCGCGCGAAGCCGAGCGCGGCGGCCCCGACGGTCGAGCGGAACACGTCGAGCGAGGCCATCGCCACCTTGAAGCCGTCGCCGGGCCCGGCCAGCATCCGCGTGGCGGGCACGCGGCAGTTCGAGAAGCGGACGGTGCCCAGCGGGTGCGGCGCGATGACCGGGAAGCGCTCCGGCACGTCGAGCCCGGGCGTGTCGGCATCGACCACGAAGGCCGACAGCCCCTTCGCGCCCTCGCCCTCGCCGGTGCGCGCGAACACGACGTATTGCGAAGCGATCCCGGCGTTCGAGATCAGCGTCTTCTCGCCGTCGAGCACGTAGTCCGCGCCGTCCGCCGCCGCCGTCGTCGTCATCGCCGCCACGTCCGAGCCGCTGGACGGCTCGCTCAGCGCGAACGCCGCGATCCGCTCGCCCGACACCGTTGCCGGCAGGTAGCGCGACTTCATCTCCCCGGTCCCGAACAGCGAGATCGCGCCGGTGCCGAGCCCCTGCATCACGAAGCAGAAATCGGCGAGGCCCGACCGGCGCGCGAGGATCTCGCGGATCAGGCAGAGGCTCCTTACGTCCAGCTCGTCGGTCGCGCCGCCATGCGATCCGGGCACGCAATAGCGCAGCCATCCGCCCTCGGCGAGCAGCCCGACGAGCCGGCGGCAGAGCGCATCGAGCGCCGCGTCGTCATGCGGCTCCTCGTCCTCCAGCGGCGCGACGACATCCGCGGCCCACGCCTCGACCTCTTCCGCGAGCGCGCGGTGCGAGTCGTCGAGAAACGGCCAGTCGAGGAACGTGCGGTCCGGCATCAATCGCCCTCGAAGACCGGGCGTTCCTTCCTGGCGAAGGCCTCGTAGGCGCGCCGGAAGTCCTTGGTCTGCATGCAGATCGCCTGGGCGTCGGCCTCGGCGTCTATCGCCTCGTCGAGCGCCATCGGCCATTCCTGGTGCAGCATGCGCTTGGTCATCGCGTGAGCGAATGTCGGCCCGTCGGCGAGGCGCTTCGCTTCCGCCCGCGCCGTATCCAGCAGCTCGTCCGACGGGCAGATCCGGTTGAAGAAACCCCATTCCAGCGCTTCCCTGCCGCTCATGCTTCGTCCCGAATAGAGCAGCTCGGCGGCCCGGCCCTGGCCGATGATGCGGGGCAGCACGCTGCACGCCCCCATGTCGCAGCCGGCCAGCCCGACCCGGACGAACAGGAAGGCGATCTTCGCGTCCTCGGTGCCGAAGCGCATGTCGGACTGCATCGCGATGGCCGCGCCCGCGCCCGCGCAGATGCCGTCGATCGCCGCGACGATCGGCTGCGGGCAGGCGCGCATCGCCTTCACCAGGTCGCCGGTCATGCGGGTGAAGTCGAGCAGTTCCGGCGTGTCCATCCGGACCAGCGGGCCGATGATGTCGTGGACGTCGCCGCCGGAGCAGAAATTGCCCCCGGCGCCCGTCACCACCACCGTCTTGACGTCGCCGGCGTATTTCAGCGCGCGGAACGTGTCGCGGATTTCGGCGTAGGACTGGAAGGTGAGCGGGTTCTTCCGGTCGGGCCGGTTGATGGTGAGTGTTCCGACCTTGCCCTCGACCTTCCAGTCGAAATGCTCGGGCGCGAGATCGGCGCCCCTGATGCTAGTCATCCGCCTCCTCCGTGGTCTGTCCGGCGTCGAGGACGGCCGATTTGAGCCGGCCGAGGAGCGCGAAGAGCGCATCCTTCTCCTTGCGCGAGAGCCCCGCCATCATCCCGGTCACCCAACGCCGGTTGTCCGCCGCCATGCGCTCGAACGCCGCCGCGCCCGCTTGGGTGAGCGAGACGATCTGCACCCGCCTGTCGCCGTCCGCGCGGCGCCGGTCGACCAGCCCCTCGCTCTTCAGCCGGTCGACCAGCCCGGTGACGTTGCCGTTGGTCACCATCAGCCGGCGGGAGAGATCGCCCATCGAGAGCGGCTTGCCGGCGCGCTGGAGCTGGGCGAGCACGTCGAAGCGGGGCAGCGTGGTGTCGAAGCTCCGGTGCAGCCCCTGGCGCACCCCGTGCTCGATCAGGGTCGAGCAGGTCAGCAGCCGGAGCCAGACGCGAAGCTCGAGCCCGTCGTCGGCGCTCACGCCGGTCTCGAAATCGTCGGTCCGGGGCGCTTCCGCCCGGCGCGCGGCGTGATCCATCACTGCACCTCGCCGCCGGCGATCGCGATGGCCTGACCGTTGATCGAGGCCGACGAGGGAAGGCAGAGCCAGGCGACCGTCTCCGCCACCTCCTCCGGGAGCACCAGTCTCCCCTGCGGGTTGATGCCGGCGAGCTCCTTCAGGGCTTCGTCCTCGCCGCGCCCGGTCTTGGCGACGATGTTGGCGATGGCACGGGTCGCCATGTCGGTATCGGTAAAGCTCGGGCAGACCGCGTTCACCGTCACCCCGGTCCGCGCCGCCTCCATGGCGAGCGCGCGGGTGAGGCCGACCACGCCGTGCTTCGACGCGCAATAGGCCACGGTGTAGGCGTAGCCCTTGAGCCCCGCGGTCGATGCGACGTTGACGATCCGCCCCCACCCGGCCTTTGCCATCGCGGGGAAGGCGATGCGCATGCAGCGGAAGGTGCCGGTCAGGTTGGTCGCGATGGTCCGGTCCCAGTGGCCGTCGTCGATGCGCGCGAAGGGCGCGCTCTCGGCGATGCCGGCGTTGTTGACCAGGATCGAGACCGGCCCCGCCCGGTCGAATGCGGCCTGCATGGATTCTTCGTCGTTCACGTCCCCGACGATGCAGGAGACCGCGCCCGGGGCGGTCTCGCGGATGCTCGCGGCCTTGGCCTCGAGCACCGCCGCGTCCCGCCCGACCAGGGTGAGGTCGGCGCCGAGCCGGGCGAGCGAATCGGCCACCGCCGCGCCGATTCCCCGGCCGCCGCCGGTGATCAGGGCGTGGCGGCCGGCAAGCGGCCGGTCGCCGGGCTGGGTTTCGGGCATAGCGGGGCTCGACCGTTGGACTTCGGCTATTTTATACGATCCTGACAAGCGTCGAGGGGGAATCGATGGAGATCCTGCAACCGCCGGGCTGGAAGCGGCCCAAGGGCTATTCGAACGGCGTCGCGGCGTCGGGTCGGATGGTGTTCATCGCCGGGCAGGTCGGGTGGAACGCCGACGAGGTTTTCGAGAGCGACGTCTTCGCCGACCAGTTCCGCCAGGCCCTGATCAACGTCGTCGCCGTGCTGCACGAGGCCGGCGCCGGGCCGGAGCACATCGTCCGGATGACGATGTACTTCACCGACAAGCGGGAATATCTCGACCAGCTCGCGGAGGTCGGCGCGGCGTACCGGGCGACGATCGGGCGCAACTACCCGGCGATGGCGGCGGTCGAGGTCTCGGCGCTGATGGAGGATCGCGCCAGGGTCGAGATCGAGGCGACCGCGGTGGTTCCCGAGGCCTGAGCCCTGGTGTACCGTCGCCCGCGCATCGCCTGATGGGGGACTTCATGGAAATCCGCACGCACGGCCGCTACGACTACTCCGCGATCGTCGACCGCCCGCAATACGACTGGCCGGACGGCAAGCGGCTCGCCTTCTATATCGGGCTCAACATCGAGCATTTCAGCTACGGCGAGGGGATGGGCCACACCCCGACCGCGCCCGGCCCGCAGCCCGACATCCGCAACTACGCGTGGCGAGATTACGGGCTCCGGGTCGGCATCTGGCGCCTGTTCGACCTGTTCGACGAGTTCGGCCTTTCCGCCTGCCACCTGGTCAACACGGCGGTCTACGACTACGCGCCGCAGATCATGGAGCGCGTCCGCGCGAGGGGCGACGAGGTGGTCGGCCACGGCCGCACCAACTCGGAGCGTCAGGGCGATCTGTCGGAGGACGAGGAACGGGTGCTCATCCAGGAGGCAACGCGGATACTCGTCGAGAAGGAGGGGGTGCAGCCCGGCGGCTGGCTCGGCCCGTGGATCTCCGAGACCGGGGCGACGCTCGACCATCTGAAGGAGGCCGGCTACCGCTACGTCCTCGACTGGCCGCTCGACGACCAGCCGGTGTGGATGAAGACCAGGTTCGGGCCGATCCTGTCGGTGCCCTACCCGGTGGAGCTCAACGACTCGCCGGCGCTTCTCAACCGCCACCACACGCCGCGCCAGCTCACCGAAATGGTGACCGACCAGATCGACGAGATGCTGAAGCAGTGCGAGCAGCAGCCGCTGGTCTACGCGCTGTCGCTGCACACCTTCATCGTCGGCCAGCCCTATCGAATGGCGGAGCTCCGCCGGATCCTCAAATACATCGTCGAGCACCCGCGCGCCGACCGCATCTGGTTCACCAAGCCTGGCGCCATCGTCGACCACATAGAATCGCTGCCCGAGGGCACGCTGCCGACGCCCGGGTGACGCGCCCGTCCCTCGATACGGCCCTTCGGGCCTACTCGGCATGAGGGTCCTTTTTCCCTCACCCTGAGTAGCGGCGAAGCCGCGTATCGAAGGTCCGCCCGCCCGGCTTGTCGGGTGTCGCCGGCTCGATCCCGTGCTATCGTCATGGCGAAGGCGACGGATGCGGAGGCTCTCATGCCCGACACGCCGAACTGGCACATCGTGGGCGACTGGTTCGACAACTGCAGTTGCGCCATCGCGTGCCCGTGCACTTTTGCGCAGGCGCCGGACAACGGCTGGTGCGAAGGAGTCCTCCTTTGGCACGTCAAGCGCGGGCATTACGGCGATACCTCCCTCGACGACCGCGTCTTCGTGCGGGTCGGCCGCTGGGAAGGCGATTTGTGGGCCGGAAAGGCCAGCGGCAAGGCCGGCATCTTCATCGACGACCGCGCCGACGACGCGCAGGCCGATGCCCTGGCTGCGATCATCGGCGGCCGCGCCGGGGGCTTCATGGCGAAGGTGGCCTCCATGTTCGCCGAAGGCCGGCAGGTGGTCGGCGTCGAGCGCGCCAGCATCTCCTTCGAGATCGCGCCCGACCAGTCGCGCTGGGGCGTCGACATCGCGGGCAAGGTGACGGCCTGGGCGGAGGCGCTGACGGGGCCGACCAGCAATCCGGGCGAGTACCCGCGCATGGCGAACGCGCCGGGATCGGAAACCGGGCCGGGGCCGCAGCTGGTCACATGGGGCAAGTCGACCGTGTGCCGCGTCGACGCCTTCGGCTTCCGGTATTCCTGGGACGTCAACTCCGCCAAGCACATCCCGTTCGACTGGACGGGGCCGTAAGTCTCCCGTCGATCAGAGCGATACCGCCGCGCCCGCGGCGATCGCCGCCGCGCCGGTCAGCCGGGTGAGCCAGATCGGCAGACGGGGCCATTTCTCGAGCGCCACCACGACGGTCAGGAAGACGATCCAGACCGGGTTCATCACGCCCGCGACGAACAGCAGCAGCATCAGCGCCCAGCAGCACCCGGCGCAATAAAGGCCGTGCCTGAGCCCCATCGCGAAGGCGCCGCGCGCGCCGTCGCGCCATTCCGCCATCAGAAAGCCGAGCGGCGTGCGGCAATGCTTCAGGCAGGCCTGCTTCAGCGGCGTCAACTGGTAGAGCCCCGCCAGGACGAGCAAGCCCCCGGTGAGCAGTTCGGAGCTGCTGACGATCATCGGCGTCAGCAGGCCGCTTGCCTGAAGCCCCCACTGCGCGCCGGCGGCGAGCGCGGAATACCCGATCCACACGAGCAGATAGGCGCCGGCGAAGACGAGCGTCCGCGGCGTTCCCCGCCCGTCCCCTTCATCGCCGCGTTCGACGGAATCGAATGCGAGGATCATCGGCGCGGCCGAGGGCAGCATCATCGCGAACATCATCCCCGCCCACATGACGACGACGGCAGCCGCGGTTGCCAGGGACCAGGCCGTATCGACGGGCATCGCCAGCCGGACGAGGGGATGCGACATGTCGAGCGTCATCCAGAGGACGAATGTCCAGCTCGCGACCAGCATCAGCGCCAACGCCGTCAGGATCTCGGCTTGACGAACCAACTGGTGGACAACCGAGCGCATCGCTCAACCCTTCCGCGCTTCCGGACGCAGGACCAATCTAGCGCGGTTCGGCCCCCGCCGGACATCCGGGCTATCGCCCCGCCGCGCTCAGCCGGCCGAGCGCGAGGCTGACCGCCATCGCCGCGATGGCGAGCGGCATGACGACGAGGATCATCGGGGTTGCGGTGCCGTCGGCGAGCAGCCCGGTCGCCTGCGATGCGGCGGCGCCGAAGAACATCTGCATGAACACGCCGACGCCGGATGCGGTCCCGGCGAGGTTGTTGTCGACGGCGATGGCGCCCGATTGCGCGCTCGGCAGCGCGAGCCCCTGGCTCAGCGTGACGACGAAGCCGGGGATGAAGATGCCGAGCGGCGTCGGCGTCGCCAGCCAGAGCGCCGCGGCCAGCGCCACCGCACCGGCGAGGTTGAGGACCGAACCCGCCAGCAGCATCGTGTCGATCGGTACCCGCAGCCCGATCCGGGCGGCGATCAAGTTGCCCAGCAGGTAGCCCGCCGGGAAGAACAGGAAATAGAGCCCGTACTCCGCCGCCGGACGGCCCAGCATCTCGGTCATCAGGAAGGACGACGAGGCGGCGACGGCGAAGAACGCGCCCGTAACGAAGCCGGAGTGGAGCACGTAGAGCGAGAACCGCGGCATCCGGAACAGCCGCCGATAGGCGGCCAGCATCGCGCGGGCGCCCCGGACGCCGCTCCCCGGGGGGCGGGTCTCCGGGATGAACAGGACCGAGAACGCCGCGAGCAGCGTCCCCGCGGCGACAGCGAACCAGAAGATCGACCGCCAGCCCAGCCCGTCCACCAGCGTGCCGCCCAATGGCGGCGCCAGCATCGGCCCCATCGTGTAGGCCATGGTGAGAAGCGCGATGATCTGGGTCAGCCGGTCGAGCCCGTAGACGTCGCGCGCGACGGTGCGTGCCAGCACCAGCCCGCTCGCCGCGCCCGCCGCCTGGAGCACGCGTCCGAGGATCAGCACCTCGATCGCTCCCGCGGCGGCGCAGATCGCCGAGCCCCCGACGAACAGCGCGATCCCGCCCAGCAGCACCGGCTTGCGTCCGAGCCCGTCCGACAGCGAACCGATGGCCAGCGTCACCGCGGCGAGGGTGAACATGGTGACGCTGAAGGTCAGCTGCGCCGTCGCGGACGACACCGCGAAGGAGGCCTTGATGGCGGGAAGCGCCGGCAGATAGAAGTGGATCGACAGCGGGTTGATCAGGGTGATCGCGGCGAGCAGCCCGATAAAACCGTAGTCCCGCGGCCCCAGCGGCTTCACGGCCCGACCGTTTCCGGGGCTTCGGGTCGGGTTACGAAGAGGACAGCGCGCGCCTCACGGCTTCCGGTTCCTTCTGGATCACGCGCAGAAGGGTCGCCGCCGGGCCGCTGACCCGGCGCGACCCTTGTTCCCATTTCCGGTAGCCCGACAGGCTCATCCCCATCAGCGGGGCCATTTGCGCCTGCGTGAGCTTCACCTGTTTTCGAACCTCGCGCGGGGTCAAGGACCCGTGAACGACGGCGGGACCCTCGCCTTTCGCATGGGCGAGCGCCTCCTCGAGGGACCGAATATGGTCTGCTCCGAACATATTCATCGTCTCTCCTTTGCGGCGGCCCTGATCGCCGTCGCGAGCCCGGACACGGCGCGCGCCGACGACCGGAACCCCGTCCTGCCTGCCCCCCATACGTCATGCCCGGACTTGTTCCGGGCATCCACGTCCCTCCGCCGCCTCGCCCGCGCCCGCTCGTCGCGCGATGCTGCAAGACGTGGATGCCCGGAACAAGTCCGGGCATGACGTCGGAGGGGTGGGACGGATGCGCTCCCGTCGCTCATCCACGTCGGGCGAACCGGCCGCCTCGACCCCCCTGACGCGGTAGACGGGCGGGGCGGGCGCGGGTATCAGTGGCGGCAATGGACCGGCCCTTCATCATCGACGAGCCCGACAGGGAACGTTTCCAGCTCAACCGCCGGGTTCTCGTCGATCCGGAAATTCTCGAAACGGAGCACCGGCGGATCTTCAGCCGGTGCTGGATCTATCTCGGCCACGACTCGGAGATCCCCGACAGCGGCGATTTCCGCACCCGGTCGGTGGCGGGGCGGCCCGTCCTCTTCGTCCGCGATCGCGAGGGCGGGGCGCGCGCGTTCCTCAACACCTGCCGGCATCGCGGCACCATGGTCTGCCGCGAGCGCGAAGGCAACCGGACGCGCTTTACCTGCCTCTATCACGGCTGGACCTACGACAATGGCGGGGCGCTGACCCACGTGCCCGGCCAGGAGTCCTACGGCGAAGGGTTCGACAGGGCCGATTTCGCGCTGACCGAAGTTCCGGCGCTGGAGGACTATCGCGGCTTCTGGTTCGCCCATTTCGGCGCCGATCGCGAGCCGCTGGCGGACTATCTCGCGGGCGCGAAGGACTATTTCGACCTGGTCGTCGAGCAGTCGCCGAGCGCGCGGCTCGAGATCGTCTCCGGCACGCAGGAATACGACATCCGCGCCAACTGGAAGCTGCTGGTCGAGAACAGCTTCGACGACTACCACCTGCACGCGACGCACTCGACCTATCTCGAATACATGAAGGATTCCGGCGTCGAGGTCCGCCTGCCGAGGGGGCTGATGATGCCGGCGCCGGGCGTCGGCAAGTCGCTCGGCAACGGGCACGCGGTGGTGGACAACGTCAATTTCCGGGGCCGGCCGATCGCCGCCTGGATCCCGCTCTACGGCGAGGCGGCGCGGCCCGAGATCGAGGCGATCCGGGCCGAGCTCGTCGCCCGGCTGGGCGAGGAGCGCGCGCGCCGCGTCGCCGACACCAACCGCAACCTGGTGGTGTTTCCCAACCTGGTGATCAACGACGGCTCGGCGGTGACCGTCCGCACTTTCTGGCCCACCGCGGTCGACCGAATGCGGGTGACTGCCTGGGCGCTCGGCCCGGTCGAGGAATCGGAGACCTCGCGGGCGCGCCGGCTCGACAGCTTCCTCACCTTCTACGGGCCGGGCGGGCTGGCGACGCCCGACGACGTCGAGGCGCTGGAGCTGGTGCAGGGCGGGCTCGCCACCTGGCGCGAGATCGGGTGGTCGGAGATCTCGCGCGGGATGAACAAGACCGGCGATCAGCTCAACACCGACGAGCTCCACCTGCGCACCTTCTGGCGCCGCTGGAACGCGCTGATGACCGACGGCGGGCCGGCATGACGGCGGACGCCGTGCGGCGCGAGGAGGTCGAGGCGCTGTTCTTCGAGGAGGCGGCGCTGCTGGACGCCTGGCGGCTCGACGACTGGCTCGGGCTCCTGACCGACGACGCCCGCTACCTCGTGCCGCCCAACGACGTGCCCGACGGCGATCCCCGCGACACGCTGTTCACCATCGCCGACGACATCCGGCGCATCCACGGCCGGGTCAAGCGGCTCAAGAGCGACGAGGCGCACGCCGAGAGCCCGCGCTCGCGGACGCGGCGCATGGTCTCCAACGTCCGCATCGTCGAGCGCGGCGCGGACGAGGTCGTCGCCGAGGCCAATTTCATCGTCTACCGGTTCCGCCGCAACGAGCGGATCGGCGAATATGTCGGGCGCTACCGCTACCGGCTGAGGCGGACGGAGAAGGGGCTGCGCATCGCCGAGCGCCGCGCCGTCCTCGACTGCGAGGAGCTCGGCGGGCTGGGCTCGGTCAGCTTTATCCTCTGAGGGTTGTCGCGGGAGTCCCCCTCACCCTGACCCTCTCCCCGGCGGGGAGAGGGGACGCGCTCGCTGAACCTGGCCTAACTTCTCCCCTCACGCCATCACGGTCTCCGCGCGGCCGTAGTCGAACGTCTCGGGCTCGATGTCGCCGGCATAGATCGCTTGCACCCGCTCCTCGCTGAGCGGAAAGCTGAACTCAGCGTTGCGCATCGGGATGCGGAGCCTCAGCTGCTCGATCACGAGGCTTTCCAGCAGGTCGAACTGCTCTCCCGACCAGCCCTCCTCGTCGAGGCCGACGATGCCTTCCAGCATGTGGCCGAACTCGTCCTCGTAGACCTTGGTGCAGGCCTCGGCGATCATGTCGTCGACCCCGCCGCGGCCCTTGAGGCGCATCCCCTCGCGGAACAGGGTGCAGTAGCCGCCCTCGGTGAAGCGGCTCGCGCGGACGCCGAGCGCGCCGTGCTCCGCGTTGTGGCGGTGGCGGGCGCGGGTGAGTTCCGCGTCCTCGTCCCAGGTCTCCAGCTCGTGCGGGTTCATCGGCGGCGTGCCGGGGCCACGTATCGCGTCGTAGACGTCGGCGAAGCGGGCATAGTGGTCGAACTCGTCGTGCAGCATCTCGATCAGCTCCAGCGCGTAGCGCCGGTCGACCCCGCCCTCGCCGGTATCGATCCGGGGAAAGATCTCGCCCAGCTCGGTGATCGGCCCCATGAAGACGCCCAGGTTCTTGTATTCGCCGATGCCGGTGCCGTTGAATTCCTTGGAGCACTGGCGGCGGAGCCAGAGCAGTTCGCTGTCGTGGTTGCGGACGGGGGAATCCCAGTAGGTCCGGACCACTTCGGCCTCGCCCGCCCAGAGCGGCGCCGACACGTCGATCAGCCTGGTGAGTCTGTCGCTGAGTGCCATCCTTCCCTCCTTCGCCGTCGCCGTGCCAGTCTACGCACGACCGCCCGGACAGGCCATACGGGGAGCACGAGACCATGTCCTACTGCCTCGCCTACATGACGGCGACGAGCGTCGAGGAGGCGAAATCCATGGGCCGCGCGCTGGTCGAGGAACGGCTCGCCGCCTGCGTCAACGTCATCCCCGGCATGGTTTCGGTCTATCGCTGGGAAGGCGCGCTGGAGGAGGCGGAGGAGGCGGTGCTGATCGCCAAGACGCGGGCCGATCTGTTCGATGCGCTCGCCGAGCGCGTGGCGGAGATCCACCCCTACGACACGCCCTGCGCGATCCGCCTCGACATCGCCGGAGGCCTTCCGCCCTTCCTGCGATGGATCGCCGACGAGACCGCGTGACCCGTCCCGTCCTTGCCCCCGGACCGGCCCCGCGTTAGCGTCCGGTCGCGATGAGCGAAGCCGTCAGACTGGCGCATCACGACTTCTATCCGGACCGCCGGATCCGCACGATCCTCGCGAACGTGCGGACCATCGCGATGGTCGGGGCGAGCACGCTGTGGCGGCGGCCGAGCTACTACGCGATGAAATACCTGCAAAAGCGCGGCTACCGCGTCATCCCGGTCAACCCGACGCGCGCCGGCGCCGAGCTGCTCGGCGAAAATGTCTACCCCGACCTCGCCTCGATCCCCGGAAATGTCGACATGGTCGACATTTGCCGCCCCTCCGGGGAGGCGGTCGACATTACGAAGGACGTCATTGCCTGCAAGGACGACAAAGGCATCGAGGTCCTCTGGATGCAGCTCTCGGTGCGCAACGACGAGGCGGCACAAATGGCCGAGGAGGCGGGGCTCGTCGTCGTCATGGACCGCTGCCCCAAGATCGAATACGCCCGCCTCTCGGGCGAGCTCGGCTGGAGCGGCATAAACTCCGGCATCGTCACCGCCAAGAGCCTGAGGCCGCCCCGGGCATGACGGGGAAGGGCCGCATCAAGGCGCTGCTCGACCGGCTGCCCGAGGAGGGGCTGGCGCGGCAGCCGGGCTTCGAGACGCTCGCCGTCCACGCGGGCGCCCGACCCGATCCGGTGACCGGCGCGCGCGCGACGCCGATCTACCAGACCACGTCCTATGCCTTCGACGACGCCGACCACGCGGCCGAGCTCTTCAACCTCCAGACCTTCGGCTACATCTATTCGCGCCTCACCAACCCGACCGTCGCGGTGCTGGAGGAGCGCATCGCGGCGCTCGAGGGCGGGCGGGGCGCGGTGGCGGTCGCATCCGGCCATGCCGCGCAGTTCCTGGTCGCCGCGACTCTCCTGGAGCCGGGCGACGAGTTCGTCGCCTCGCGCCACCTCTATGGCGGCTCGCTGACCCAGTTCGGCATCACCTTCGCGAAGCTCGGCTGGACCTGCCGCTTCGTCGACATGACCGAGCCGGAAAACGTGCGCCAGGCGATGACCGACCGGGTGAAGTTCGTCTTTTGCGAGTCCCTCGCCAATCCCGGCGGGGTGGTGATCGACATCGAGCCCGTCGCGGCCATCGCGGCCGAGTGGGGCGTGCCGCTCGTCGTCGACAACACGCTCGCCTCGCCCTGGCTGCTGCGTCCGTTCGAGTGGGGCGCCGACATCTCGATCCACTCGATGACCAAGTTCATCGGCGGGCACGGCAACACGATGGGCGGCATCGTCGTCGAGTTCGGGCGCTTCGACTGGGGCCGGAACGACAAGTTCCCCGGCCTGACGCAGCCCGACCCGGCCTATCACGGGCTCAACTTCGCCGAGACGTTCGGCGATTTCGGGCTCACGATGAAGATGCGGGCGGTGGCGCTCCGCGACTACGGGGCGAGCCTGTCCGCGCAATCGGCGTTCTCGCTGTTGCAGGGGGTCGAGACGCTGCCGCTCAGGATGGAGCGGCATTGCGGGAACGCGCTCGCCGTCGCGCGCTGGCTCGAAGCCCACCCGAGGGTCGCCTGGGTCTCCTATGCCGGGCTCGAGTCCTCGCCCTACCGCGCGCTCGCGGAGAAGTACCTGCCGCGCGGCGCGGGCGCGGTGCTGACCTTCGGCGTGGAGGGCGGCTACGAGGCGGGCGTGGCCGTGGTCGACCGGGTCGAGCTCTTCTCCCACCTCGCCAATATCGGCGACACGCGGAGCCTCATCATCCACCCCGCATCGACCACCCACCGCCAGCTCGACGAGGACCAGCAGATCCGCGCCGGCGCCGGCCCCGACGTCATCCGCCTCTCCATCGGGATCGAGACGGTCGACGACCTGATCGCCGACCTGGAGCAGGCGCTCGCGGGGATGTGAGGGGGCGGGATTCTCCGGCCCTTCTCTCCCTCCCGGTCGTCATGCCCGGACTTGTTCCGGGCATCCACGTCCCTCCGCCGCCTCGCCCGCACCCGGCCCGCACCGCGATGCCGCAAGACGCGGATGCCCGGAACAAGTCCGGGCATGACGGCCGAGGGAACGGCGGCGGAGGAGACGCCGGCGCATCGAACGTCCGCGTGCTGGGGTGTAAGGCGGGGGCCGCCGCTCAAATCGCGCAATAGTTCGAGTCGCGCGCCCCGACTACGGAGTCCGGCACGATGCGGGCGTCGAATGTGACGAGCCGACCTTGCCGGGCGGTGGCAAGCGCCAGCAGGTAGACATCGGTGATCTGCCGCGGGCCGACTATCCGTCCCCAATCGACTACGCCGGAATGGAGAAGACTCATGTCGTCCGGCCAGAATTGGTGATGCCCGGCATCGATCGCTTCGCTCAGCCGTCGTGCCACGGCTTGTGTCGGCAGGCTGTTGGGATACCCGGGCTGGGCCATGATTCTGAGACATCCATTCTGGGTGATCGGACAGGTCGCCCAGCCGTGCCGGATATTGTCTCGCAACCATCGCCGGGCGATGTCGTGGTGCACGTGCTGGGCGTCAAGCAGGGCGATCAGGACATTTACGTCCAGAAGCGCGCGCATCAGTCGCCGGTCTCCTCCCGCAGCCGGTCGATCAATTCGTTGGTCACGATGCCACCACGCTTCGGAAAGGGACGGAACCCGAACTCGGCGTCCGGAGGTTCCATTCTATCCCCGCGCCCGTTTCGATTTCCTCCGGCAAGGGACAGCCGCAGCAGGCCGGAGACGATGGCGCCCGCGGGTTTCGATTCGCGTCTCGCCATTTCCTTGATGGCAAGCAGGACATCGTCGTCGATGTTCAGCGTGGTACGCATCGTCGGATCCTCGCTCGAACCGGTCGCGCATATTCGATGCTAGTGCATCACGCATCAAACATCAATGCATAGACGAGAAATGTGCGCTGTGGTGATTTTTGGCTGTCGCCGGTTCGATTTTGGCGGTTGAATATCGTCCGGCCCGCTTCCCCACCGGGCAGGATACGGGCTTCCGGGGCCTGACAAATACGATTACCGGAAGATTGTCTGGCGTGCGGGCGTGGCTTCCCCTCTGCCGTCGGGCGGCGGGATCGGGCAGGATTGTCGGGAGGCAGACGAGCGGTCAGCCGGTGTCGAGATACGGCACGGCGCCGACCAGGGAGCGCATGCGCTCGGGGCGGCCGGCGCGGGCCTGGGCGAGAGCCATCGCCATCATCACCGCCAGGGCGAGGCCGAGGCGGGTCTTCATCTTGGCGCGGCCTCGGATGTAGTGGGTCTCGAAGTTGAAGCTGTTGTCGAGGCGGCTGTTGATCCGCTCCATGGCCGAGCGGCGGTTGTAGCCGCGCCGCCATGACGGACTGCCCCAGGGCGTGGGGGTGAAGATGCGCCGGTCGTGGCTGTCGAGGTCGATGCGCAGGATGCGGCCATAGTCTCCGGGCTTGACCCCGCCGGCCCGGTGGCAGGCCCGGCTGCCGGCGCAGGCGAAGCCGAAGGCGGCTGCCGGGCAGCGGTATTTGAGCGTGCCGCAGCGGCCCCGATCAGCCTCGAACCCCTGAAACGCCATAGCGCGGACTGAGGTGGCGTCGGTTTGTCGGACAGGCTGACGGCGTTTTCAAGGTGTATTCCGGTTGAAGTTTGTGCCGCCAGAATCCTCTTGGATCGATCTTTCTGCTGCTGCTGTTGCGCCTGTGGGTATGTGGTCAAGGCGCGAAGCGGCTTGTCCATCATATCCACAGGCGTGTCGCCCCGGTAGGCCTCGGCCGGCGTCCGCCCGCCGAGTGCCGAGTGCGGTCTCTCGGTGTTGTAGAAGCCGATCCACTGGCCGATGACGCGCCGGGCTGCGAAGCCGTCGGCGATCTCGTGCAGGTAGACCGCCTCGTATTTGAGCGAGCGCCACAGCCGCTCGATGAAGATGTTGTCCATGCACCGGCCGCGGCCGTCCATCGAGATGCGGATACCGGCCTCCCGCAGGCGCGCGGTGAAGGCGAAGCCGGTGAACTGGCTGCCCTGGTCGGTGTTGAAGATCTGCGGGGTGCCATGGCGCGCCAGGGCTTCGTCGAGAGCCTCGACACAGAACCCCGCGTCCAGCGTGTTCGACAGCCGCCAGGCCAGGACGCAGCGGCTCGCCCAGTCCATGATCGCCACCAGGTAGAGGAAGCCGCGCCGCACCGGGATGTAGGTGATGTCGGCGCACCACACATGGTTCGGCCGCTCGATCGCCAGACCCCGCAGCAGATATGGATAAACCCGGTGCCCGAGGTGCGGCGCACTGGTCCGCGGCGCCCGATAGACCGCCTGAAGACCAAGCAGGCGCATCAGGCGAGCGGCCCGCCGCCGCCCGATCCGCACCCCCTCGCGGCGCAGATGCCGAACCATCTGGCGGGCGCCGTAGAACGGATACTTGAGGAACAGCGCGTCGATCCGGCGCATCAGAGCCAGCGTCTCCGCGCTCTCCCCCTTCGGCCGGTCATAGAGCGACGAGCGCCCGATCGACAGCAGACGGCATTGCCGGGTCAGGCTCAACGACGGGTGGCCCCGCACAACCATCGCCCGTCTCCCGGACCGGCTCAGCGACCGGACCCGCGTGACAAAAAATCACGCTCTACGATCAACTCCCCGATCTTGGCGTGAAGAGCCCGGACCTCGCTCTCGTGATCCCGCGCCCGGCGCTCACCTCCACCGGAAAAGACCTCCCCCAGACCCTCCATCGCCTGGCGCTTCCACACACCCACCTGGTTCGGATGCACCTGGTGCTTCGAGGCAATCTCCTGAAGCGTCCGATCACCCCGTAGCGCCTCCAAGGCTATCTTCGCCTTCAGCTCCCCCGAAAACCTGCGTCGCTTGCTCATCCGCATTCCTCCGTCACACGGCGGAATACACCTTGACGACCTGTCCGATTTTGCGACGCCACCTCAGACCTCGCCGGTCCCGGGACAGACGCAGGACACCCGGCCGCGCTCGTCGTGAACGATGACATCGGCGCGGTCGGGGAACAGCGGCCGCGTGATCGGCTGCGCCGGATCGTATCTCGGCTCCTGCTTCTCCACCCGCCACATCAGCCGTGTATCGATCAGCGGGCGGGCGGTCCACCGGTCCCACAGCCGCGCCTTCAGGCGGGCATCGTCGAGACCGCGGTCGGCGCTGAAGTCGGCGCAGCGCCCGGCGATCTCCGGCGCCCTTGCGAACAGCTCCTCCAGCATCCCGGACAGCACCTTGGGTTCCGAGGCCGAAGCGCGCGTCACCTCGAAGGCCACCGGAACCTCGTAATCGGTGTCGGCGATCAGGTGCAGCCCGTAGCCGAACCACGACTTCACCTTCTTCCACACCGCGCCGGTCCTGGCGTCCACCCCGCCCGTCTCGTGCTTGCCCCAGTCGGCGTCGGGGTCCGAGGTCTTGTCCTCGTCCTTGCCGACCCGGCCCGTCGAGTGGCTCGCGATCGCCTTGCCGTCGTAGCCGAGATGACGCCCGAAGTCCGGCAACGCGGCGAACAGCGCGGCGCGCAGGCTCTCGATCATGGCGGACACCAGCCCCTGCTCGTCCTCAAGCTGCACAACACGCCCCAGAAACCGCGAGAAGTTCCAGTGGCTCGGCGCCGTCGAACGAACCCGCGCCGGGCGCGTTACCGCATGCCCGTCGTGAAGCACCGTCACCGGCCCGCTCTGATACGGCAGAGGGTCGAACCCGCAGATCTCCAGCAACGCCGGGTTGCGCCCCAGCTCCCGCAACAGCGACTGCATCGAGGCGTGTTGCAACACCACCCCCGCGATCAGCGCCCGCCACATCGCCCGCACCGGGTAGTCGTTACGGCCCCGACCGCGACACACTTCAAGCGCCGTCACGATCTCCTCGTCGGGAAGCACCGCCAGAACCAGGCGCAGCCGTTCAAGGTCCGGCAGGACTTCGACATCGCGCCACGAAAAGGGTAGCTTCGCCGCCGTCGCCATCGCTGTTCTCCCGACCAGGGGTGGTGGTGGAACAAGGGCCCCAGGGCCCGATGGCGACACCTTCTATCTCATGCGCACGATCAGGGCGCGCGAGGCCGCCGCAGGAAAACCTCGCTGCCAAGACGCCGCGACCAGCGGCGTGGGGTGAAAATCGCCAAAACGACCGCCGCAGCGAAACTGAAACCCCGGATATCAACGACCACCACGGGGTATCAAAAATCTCGCACCTCCGTGAACGCCTTGTAAATCAACCCGTCCCCGACAGCGCAAACGCCTCATAGACGCCCCGCGAGCGCAGTTCCGCAGCCCGGCGGCCGCGATAGCCTCGCCTCAGCGATCCTCCCAGCGCGGCTCGCGCTTCTCCAGGAAGGCGTCGATCCCTTCTTCGGCGTCGCGGGCGAGCATGTTGCGGGTCATCGCCTCGCTCGCGGTCTTGTAGGCGTCCGCGAAGCCGGCCTCCACCTGCTTGTAGAACGCCTCCTTGCCGATGGCGATGGTGAGCGCCGATTTCTCGGCGATGCGCCGCGCGAGCTTGCCCGTCTCCGCATCCAGCGCCTCCGGCGCGACGACGCTGTTGACGAGGCCGTATTCCGCCGCGGTTTCCGCGTCGATGGGATCGCCGGTCAGCAGCATCTCCATCATGCGCTTGCGCGGCACGTTGCGGCTGATCGCGACCATCGGGGTCGAGCAGAAGAGGCCGATATCGACGCCGGGCGTGGCGAACTTCGCATCGCGCGCGGCGACCGCGAGGTCGCAGGTGGCGACCAGCTGGCAGCCCGCCGCCGTCGCCGTTCCCTGGACCCGGGCGATGACCGGCTTGGGCAGGCGGATCAGCGAGAGCATCAGCTTGCCGCTCTCCGCGAACAGAGCCTCGATGGCCTCCCGGGCCGGGTTGGCGCGCAGCTCCCGCATGTCGTGGCCGGCGCAGAAGGCGGGGCCGTTGGCACCGATGATCAAGACGCGCACCGAGGGGTCGGCGGCGATCGAGTCGATCTCGGCCTGGAGCGCCGCCATCGTCCCGCTCGAGAGCGCGTTGCGCGACCGCGGGCGATTGAGGATCAGCGTCGCGATTCCGTCCGCGTCGCTTCGAAGCACCGGAGCGTCGTTGTCCGCCGCGTCCGGAGCGAGGGTCGTTGCCATGGGGTCGGTCCCCGGTGTTGTCCGTCGCGACCCAATCTGGCTCGCGACGAGACGGTGTGCAAGTGGGGTGGCGTGCGGTCCCTCGATACGGCGCTGACGCGCCTACTCGGGATGAGGGCGGGTCCGTTGTTTCCCTCACCCTGAGTAGCCGCGAAGCGGCGTATCGAAGGGCGGGCCGTCGCATAACCCAATACGCTCCCACAAATAGTTGCTACAAAAAGACTTTCAGGCGTTGACAGTCCAGAATCTTCTGCGATACTCGCGCGCCGTTCCGCGAGAGGCGGACGGGATTTTACGGGCGGGGCAGACAATGCGCACCTATTCGGCGAAACCCGCGGATGTCGAGAGCAAGTGGTACGTGGTCGATGCCGACGGGCTGCTCGTCGGCCGGCTCGCCGCGGTCGTCGCTTCCATGCTGCGCGGCAAGCACAAGCCGATCTTCACGCCGCACATCGATTGCGGCGACAACATCGTGGTGGTCAACGCCGACAAGGTCCGGCTGACCGGCCGCAAGCGGGAACGGAAGACCTATTACCGCCACACCGGCTATCCCGGCGGGATCAAGAGCACCACGCCCGAAAAGATTCTGGCCGGCGCCCATCCCGAGCGCGTGGTGGAGAAGGCGGTGCAGCGGATGCTTCCCAAGGGCCCGCTGGGCAAGAAGCAGTTCGGCAAGCTCCGGGTCTATGCCGGACCCGACCATCCGCACGATGCGCAGCAGCCGGAGACGCTCGACGTCGCCGCGCTCAACCCGAAGAACGCCAGGAGCAGGTAATGGCAGAGCAGGACGCACCGACGCTCGGCGACGTGATGCCGGAGGGGCTGACGGCGGAGGCCGAGCCTCCGGCCGAGGCCGCGCCGGTCTACGAGCGCAAGGTCGACGCGCAGGGCCGCTCCTACGCCACCGGCAAGCGCAAGAACGCCGTCGCCCGGGTGTGGATCAGGCCGGGCTCCGGGCGGATCGTCGTCAACGGGCGCGAGGGCGAGGCCTATTTCGCGCGCCCCGTGCTCCAGATGCTGCTCACCCAGCCTTTCCTGGTCGCCGACCGGGACAACCAGTACGATGTCTGGTGCACGGTCAAGGGCGGCGGGCTGTCGGGCCAGGCGGGCGCGGTGCGCCATGGGATCTCGCGTGCGCTCACCCATGCCGAGCCGGCGCTGCGGCCGATCCTCAAGCGGGGCGGGTTCCTCACCCGCGACGCCCGCGTGGTCGAGCGCAAGAAATACGGCAAGCGCAAGGCGCGACGAAGCTTCCAGTTCTCCAAGCGCTAGAACCGGACCGCCTTCCCGCCCTTCGATACGCGGCTTCGCCGCTACTCAGGGTGAGGGTATGTTCAGGCGGGGAAAGAAAACTCCTCATCCCGAGTAGGCGCGAAGCGCCGTATCGAGGGACGCATCGCCGGAGGTGATGCCATGGCGAGCACAGCCAACGCCGTTCGGACCGCCATTCTCGGCGCGAGCGGCTATACCGGCGCCGAGCTGGTGCGGATCCTGCTGCACCACCCGTCGGTCGAAATCCGCACGCTCACCGCCGACCGCCACGCGGGCAAGCCGTTCGACGCGGTGTTCCCGCAATTCGGCGGGCGCGGCCTGCCCGGCCTGGTCCGCATCGAGGATGTCGACTGGGACGCGCACGACCTGGTCTTCTGCTGCCTGCCGCACGGCACCACGCAGGAGGTGATCGCGGCGCTGCCGGAAGCCCTCAAGGTGGTCGACCTCTCGGCCGACTTCAGGCTGTCCGACCTCGACACCTACGCCGAGTGGTACGGCCACGAGCACCGCGCGCCGGCGCTGCAGGAAGAGGCGGTCTACGGTCTGACCGAGCTCGCCCGCGACGAGGTGAGGGCGGCCAGGCTGGTCGCCAACCCCGGCTGCTACCCGACCTCGGCGGTCCTGCCGCTCGCGCCGCTGCTGGACGAAGGCGCGATCGAGACGGAGATTATCGTCGATTCGAAGTCCGGAGTTTCCGGCGCCGGCCGGGCGGCCAAGGAGGCGAGCCTGTTCGCCGAGGTCTCCGAGGGCATCCACGCCTACGGCATTGCCGCCCATCGCCACGCGCCGGAGATCGAGCAGGAGCTGAGCAAGGCGGCGGGCAGCCCGATCGCGGTCAACTTCACGCCCCATTTGATGCCGATGAACCGGGGGATTCTGTCGACGATCTACGTCCGCCTCGCCGGCGGGGCGGGGGCCGGCGACCTCCGCGCCGTGCTGACGGAGCGCTACGACGGCGAGCCCTTCGTCCGCGTCGTGCCGGAGGGGACGGTACCCGCGACGCGCCACGTGCGGGGCTCCAACCACTGCCTGATCGGCGTGTTCCAGGACCGGCTGCCGGGCCGCGCGATCCTCGTCTCGGTGCTCGACAACCTGGTCAAGGGCGCGGCCGGGCAGGCGGTGCAGAACATGAACCTGGTCTGCGCGCTGCCCGAGACCACTGCGCTCGAGCAGGAGCCGCTGTTCCCGTGACCGGCGCCACCCTGCTGCCCTACCGCGGCACCCTGCCCAGCATCGACGGGACCGCCTTCGTCGCCGAGGGCTGTTGCATTATCGGCGACGTCGAGATCGGGGCGGAGGCGAATGTCTGGTTCAACTGCGTGATCCGGGGCGACGAGCAATCGGTGCGCATCGGCGCGCGGTCGAACGTCCAGGACGGCACCGTGATCCACGTCCACAGCGCCAAGCAGGGGACTTATATCGGCGCCGACGTCACCATCGGGCACAAGGCGCTGCTCCATGCCTGCACCATCGAGGACGGCGGCTTCGTCGGCATGGGCGCGATCGTGCTCGACGAGGCGGTGATCGAGGGCGGCGGGATGCTCGCCGCCGGCGCCATGCTGACCCCCGGCAAGCGTCTGCCCGCCGGCGAGCTCTGGGCCGGCAGCCCGGCGCGCCGCGCCCGCGCGCTCAGCGACGAAGAGCTCGCGGGCTTCTCCCAGACCGTCGAGAACTACCGCGCCCGCGGGCAGGAATATCTTCGCGCGCGCAGGGACGGGGTCTAGGGCCCGCCCGCCGGGAGCGGAAGCGTTGAAACCGTCAATGCGCTGGCGGGCTTCTAGGGCCTGTCCGTTTTGGTTTGAAGCGGCAGGCACAACCCGACCGGGCCGCGTCCCTCGATACGGCGCTGGCGCGCCTACTCGGGATGAGGGGTTTTCTTCTTTATTTCAATGATTTCCTCACCCTGAGTAGGCGCGAAGCGCCGTATCGAAGGGTGTGCCTCGACTTCGGAAGCGGTTCCAACCAAGACGGATACGTCCTAGCATTCGATCGGGACCGGTCGCAGGGGGGGGCAGGTCGAGGAGACATCCCATGTCTGTCATTCGCAGCCTCGTCGTCGCGTCCGGCATTCTCCTGATTCTGGCGGCGACCGCCGTCCACCCCCGGGCGGAGGGCACTGACCGCGCCGTCATCCGGGCGTTCCTGACCCTGCTCGTCGGGAAGGAGAACGACAAGGCGCGCGCCTGGGAGCTGATCGAGACGCAATGGCAGCCCTCGTTCCTGCCGATGGCTCTCGAGACGATCCGCCTGACCCGCAGCCTGGAGGTCTCGAGCGTCCTGGTGAGCATCATGGAACGCAAGTCCGGCCCCGGAACGGAGTCCGGGACAGGCGCCGGGCTCGGCCACGACCTCGACGCCTGGCAACGCAGGATGTGGAATGCGCCGGAGGCGCGGCACCCGCGCTATGCCGCCTTCAAGAGCGCGCTCTACAGCCTCATCGACCCGCGATTCTCGGCCTACTTCGACACGGTCGGCGAACCGCTCATCCGGCTCGACGAGATCGTCTGGGGCGGCGTGCGGCAGGACGGCATCCCGCCGCTTCGCAACCCGGCGATGCTGGCCGCGGAAGACGCCCTCTATCTGGAGGACGACAACATCGTCTTCGGCCTCTCCGTCAACGGCGACGCCCGCGCCTATCCGAAGCGCATCCTCGCCTGGCATGAGATGTTCGTCGACACCGTGGGCGGGGTGCCGGTGGCGGGCGTCTACTGCACGCTCTGCGGCACCGTGATCCTCTATTTCACCGAGCACGAGGGCGTGAAGCACCGGCTCGGCACGAGCGGCTTCCTCTACCGTTCGAACAAGCTGATGTACGACCGGGACACCCAGTCGCTGTGGAGCACGATGCGGGGCGCGCCGGTCGTCGGACCGCTAGCGGGGAAGGGCATCGTGCTGGAGAGCGGGCCCGTGGTGACGACGACCTGGGGCGAATGGCGGCGGCGCCACCCCGGAACCAGGGTGCTCTCGCTCGATACCGGCCACCGGCGCGACTACGCCGAAGGGGCCGCCTACCGCGACTACTTCGCGACCGATGATCTGATGTTCTCGGTCCCGGCCCTCGACACGAGGCTGAAGAACAAGGACGAGGTGTTCACGGTGCGGCTCGCCCGTCACCCCGAGGCGCCGCTCGCCATATCGGCCGGCTTCCTCGCCGCAAATCCCGTCCATCACGACGCGATCGAAGGCACGGCGCTCGTGGTGCTCACCGATCCGTCGGGCGCGAACCGGGCCTACGCGAGCGAGGATGTGACGTTCGCCCGGTACGACGGCGACCGGCGCGCGGAGGACGCAACCGGCACGATCTGGACGATGGACGAGCACGCCCTGACCGCCCCGGACGGGCGTGCGCTCCGCCGTATCCCGGCGCAGCGGGCGTTCTGGTTCGGCTGGCACGCCGCATTCCCGAACACCCGGCTGGTGCGGTAGCGGGCCTCAACTAGAGCAATATCCGACCGGACGCGTCCGCCCTCTCCCCCGGCGGGGGAGAGGGGACGCTTCCCCGCTCTTCCTTCCCTTCTCCCCTCCCGCTTGCGGGAGGGGCCGGGGGAGGGCGGGACGGGTCGGGCGCGTCCCGATTGACCGGCGGCTCCGGCTTCGCCGACCATGACCGGATGAGCGGGTCGCAGCAATTCGATCTATTCGGGGATCGGCCGCCGGCGGCGCCCGATCCCGCTCCGGCACCGCGGCCTTTGCGGCCCGACACGCTTTCCGACGACGAAATTCTCGACCTGTTGCCCGACGCGGGGATGCAGGACGCCGCCCTGCTGTGCGGCTTCGTCGTCGAGCGCGGGCTGGGCGACCGCGCGCTGCCCGCGCTGGACCGTCTGTGGCGCCGCTTCAAAGGGTTCGGCCGCGCGCGCTGCCTGCCAGAACAGGAAGCGGTCGTGGAAACGCTCGCCCGGATCGGCACGAAAGAGGCGAGGGACCGGCTTGCGCGCATTGTCGCCGCGGCGGATTTGCCGCCGCCGCTTCTACCGGTCGCGCTGCGGGCGGCGCTGACCGCCGGGCTCGGGCTGCCGGGCAATTTCACCGGTCCTCTCCTGCGCCATGCCGATCCGCTCGTCAGGGAGCTTGCCGCCCGCCTGTCCCGCTTCGGCAGGCCTGACGCCGCCGCGCTCGAGGAGGCGATCGGCGACACCCATGCGCCGGTGCGGCGGGCGGCGGCGGTGACGCTGGGGCGGCTGGGCCGCGCGAACGCAAAGCCCGTCCTCCTCGAAGAGCTCCGTCGCGATCCGGCGGGCGAGATCGTGACCGCTCTTTCGGGCATCGCAGACGACGACATAGCGGTGCATCTCGGCCGCTGCGACGAAGCGTATCCCGCGCTTGCCGAAACGGTCGCGGTGGGGCTGGAAGAGATGGAGACGGCGTTGTCCCTGAAGATCGCGCGCCGTATTCGCGCCGGACAGGCCCGGCCGCCGGATTGACCGGAGGGCCCGGTCTCGCTCACCATCCCCGGATGGAAGACCGCAGCGGCACCGCCGCCGACACCGTGATCCGCCGTTGCAGCGCGCTGGTTCCGCAAGACGGCGCGCTGATCCTCAAGGACTGCGACATCGTCATCCGCGGCGGGTCGATCGCCGGCATCGCCCCGCCGGGAGAGGGCACCGCCGCCCGGGTCGTCGAGGGGAGGGACCGGCTGGCCGCGCCGGGGCTGGTCAACGCGCACACCCATTCGCCGCTCAACATGCTGCGCGGAACCGCGGACGGGATGGACCATGTCGGCTTCATGTGGACCAACCAGGCCGACACGGCCGGGCGCGGCGACGAGGAGATCGCCATCAGCGCGACACTCGGCGCGCTCGACATGCTGCGGTCCGGCGTCACCGCGGCGATCGACCACTACCCGGAGCAGAACTGCGCCGCGGCGGATGTCGGCCCGCTCGCGCGCGCCTATGCCGGAATCGGCATGCGGGCGGCAATCGCGCTGCGCGTGTTCGACATGGCATATGACGACATCGACCCGGCATTTGTCGACGGCATAGACATTTCCGTCGACCGCGATCTCGGCGACAACCCGCTGGCGCCGCTTCCCGTCGACGAGATCGCCGCGGTCTGCGAGGAGGCCGCCGACGCCTGGCACGGGCATGGCGGGCTGGTCGCGATCATGCCGGGCCCGTCCAACCCGATCCGCTGCTCGGACGAGATGCTGGTCCGCTGCCACGGGATCGCGGCGGCGCGCGATCTCGGCATCCACACCCACCTGCTGGAGACCCGTATCCAGCGGACGCTCGCGGAGGAGCGCCACGGCAGGACGATGGTGGCCCAGCTGGACGCGCTCGGCATCCTCGACCGGCGCTGGTCCTGCGCCCACACGGTCTGGGTCGACGACGACGACATCGCCCTTCTCGCCGAACGCCGGGCGGTGGTCGTCCACAACCCGCACAGCAACGCCAAGATCGGCGCGGGCGTCGCCCCCGTCGCGCGGATGCTGGCCGAGGGCGTGCCGGTCGCGCTCGGCACCGACGGGGCCAGCACCAACGACACGCTCTCGGTCCACGAGGCGATGAGCCTCGCGCTCCTGCTGCCGCGCGTCTCCGGCGTGCCGCGCGCGGACTGGCCCGGCCCGGCGGCGGCCTTCGACATGGCGACGCGGGGCGGCGCGGCGGCCTTCGTCGGCGGCCCGCGGCTCGGCGTCATAGAGGAGGGCGCGGCGGCCGACATCGTGCTCTACGACCTCGACGCGCCCAGCCTCGCGCCGCTCAACGACCCGCTCCAGCAGCTCGTCTTCGCCGAGCGCGGGCGCGCGGTGCGCACGGTGCTGGTCGCGGGAAAGATCGTCTACGAGGACGGCGGGTTCGCCTCGGCCGACGCCGAAGCGGCAATCCGCGCGGCCAGGGGGATGCGCGAGAGCCAGAAGGCCCGCAACCGCGCGCTCTACCGTTTCGCCGAGGCGCTCGAAGCGGCGCAGGAGCGCGCCGGAGGGTAGGGCGGCCCCTATCCTCCCGGCTTCGAAAACACCCATCGCTGTCGTTCGGCGCTCGCGGCCGCGCAGGGCATCAGGCGGACGGATCTGACGATGTGATCGGCGCCCGCGGGGCGGCTAGGGCCGGGGCTGACGGTAAGGCACAGACCCGGCGCCGCGCCCGACGCAACCGCGCCCGGGCCATCCCGGCGCCAGGTCTGGAGTTCCGATCCGTCGCACTCCCTCAGCCGGACGAGAGCGCCGGGCTCGGCCGAGGCGGCCTCGACGCAAAGACCGTATTCCGGCATGCGAAGCGCGCCGCGTTCGAAAGCGGCGGTGTCGAAGATGCCGTCGCGGTGCCAGATGAAGTGCTTGCAGCTGTGGGCGTGCAGCGGGCGTTCGAGCCGCACGCCGGCGCGGTGTCCCGGAATGTCGAGGCAGAACCCCCGCGGCTCGTCCAACGGCGCCACGAGGCGGAGGAAGCGTTCAGCGGCGGCGGCGGGACCCTGTAGCGCGGCCCACGCGAGCGCCGCCGCCGCGACGGCAAGAATTGTCGACCTCATGACCGATACCTCGTAAAACCGCGCTACCACCCCTCATAGCACGCGACGGGAAAGCCGAATCCGTCGACGGGGCGCTACAATCTCCCGCCCAGCTCCGGCGAGCCCGCGGGGTAGCGGTAGGCGCGGAAGACCCGGTTGGCCTCGCCCGTCCCCGACGGCCCGAAATACGGGTTGACGTATTCCCACACGATGTCGCCGTCCGGCGTCACCTCGAACAGGCGGCCCGTCAGCCCTTCGCAGATCAGCGTGTTGCCGGACCGGAGCCGCTGCGCGCCCGAGATGTTGGGGCTGAAGAAGTTCCACCTGGGCGAATCCTCGTAGCGCCACACCTCCTCCCTCGTGCACGGATCGATTTCGACCACCGCCGAATGGAAGACCCCGCGCGGCACGTGGATGCCGTTCGCGAACAGGAGGATGTTGCCGTTCTCCAGCATGGTGCAGTCGTGCTGCTGGCCCCACCCGTCGTCGCGCATGAACCAGTCGACCGCCCCGGTCCGCTTGTCGACGATCAGGATCGTGCTGATCCGCCGGAAGCTGAGCATGACGTTGCCGCCGGGAAGCTCCTCGCAGGCGTTGCAATGCGCGAACTCGAGCCGCGTGCTCATCGGGTGAAGCGGGAAGTCCTCCAGCGCGAGGTCGCTGTGGGCGTGCCATTCCCACGCCACCTCGCCGCCGGGCGTCACCTCCTTGAGGAAGTCGCCCCACATTATGCCGTCCTCGTCCTCGCTGCCCGGTTCGGCGCCCCTGACGCGTTCCGCCGCCGCCGCCGGCATCGGTTCCCAGCCGATATAGAGCGTGTTGCCGTTCGCCAGACGCCGGAAATCGTGATGGTGCGCGTCGTCGACATGCTCCCAAAGGAGATTGCCGTCCCAGTCGAATTCCTTCAGATGCCCGCCCTTGCCGCCCGCAGGCTGCGGCCCGGTGTTGACCTTGACGCCGCAGAGCAGCCGGCCGCCCGGAAGCAGATACCCGTAGTCGCCGGGCAGCCCGCCGATGTCCCAGCGATGAACGACGTCGCCCCCGAGGTCGATCAGCAGAACCTCCTCGCGCTCGAGCGGCGCGAACAGGGTGTAGCCCCCGGTCGCGCGCGCTTCGTCCAGGGTCGTCAGGCCGGTCACGAGGGGACGCATGCCGAGACCGTGGCAAATGACGACATCGGTGTCCAGCATCGACGCCGGTCGCGCGACCCGGGACACGGATTCCGGCACGCCGCACGTAGCGTCCCCGCCTTGTTTTGGGACGCCTAATGTTTCACATGAAACAAAGATCAGGAGTGTTGACCTATGTTTCACGTGAAACATTGGGGGCTTATATCGATTACTTGACGGCCGGCTGTCGGGCGCGGATCGGGGCCGGGGACGCCGTCGCGTCGCGGCGGGCATGGAAACCGCCCAGACTCCCCCCCGTCATGGTCGGCGAAGGCCGACCATCCACGATTTGTTTTTCGTTTCCGGCGCCGCAAAAACTCGTGGATGGTCGGCCTTCGCCGACCATGACGGGGAGGAACGGCCCGCCGGGACCCGAATGCGCCCCGGCGCTGCCCGGAACGCCTGTCAGCCCCGCTCCTGTCAAGTAATCGATATAAGCTCCAAACATTGGTCCGATATGGGACTATTTTTCGCGTCCCCCGGGGACGCGGCGGGTCCCCCGTGTGCGCCATCCGGGTGATACGGGGCCGGCGGATCTCTCCACTGCGCCAGCGCGTTGTCGGGGATTGCTGCGGGACCGGTTCGGAAAACCGGCGCGGCCGCCCTGCGGGCGGGGCCAGGTCGCCGGGGTGTCAACTCTGGTTAACACTACCCGCGAATCCGCCGGAACGCACGCCTCTACCCGGAAGCGCCGCCGCGTCAGCCGGCATTCCCCAAACCTGTCACCCCGGCCTTGAGCTGGAGTCCAGAGCAGCCGCACGGGCGGCGGGACCCTCCCCCGGCCCCTCCCGCAAGCGGGAGGGGAGAAGGCGAGGAGGAGGCGCGACTCCCCCTCTCCCCCGCGGGGAGAGGGCTGGGGTGAGGGGGCATCCCGGGTGACAGTCGGCTGCGATCGGGGTCCAGGGAAGCCGGGCGACGGCGGTGCCTGTGGCTCTGGACCCCGGCTCAGGGCCGGGGTGACAACAGGGGGGCGGAGACAGTCTCGCCCCTCGGTCATGCCGACCTGCTAGGATACGCGCGAGTTCGGTCGATAGGAGGCGGCATGACCGGGGCGCTGGTGGTTCACGAGTACGGCGGGCCGGAGGTCCTGACGTGGGAAGAGGTGCCGGTCGCGGCGCCCGGGCCCGGCCAGGTGTCGATCCGCCACACCGCGGTCGGGCTCAACATGGCCGACACCTATCGCCGGCGCGGGGTCTATCCACTGAAGCTGCCGGTGATCGTGGGATCCGAGGGCGCGGGCACGGTCGAGGCGCTGGGCGCGGGCGTCGATACCCTCGCCGTCGGCGACCGGGTGGCCTATGCCGGGCCGCTCGGCTCCTACGCCGAGAAGCGGACGATCGCCGCCGACAAGGTGGTCCGCCTGCCCGACGGGATCGACGACAGGACCGCTGCGGCGATGATGCTGAAGGGGCTCACCGTCCATTACCTCCTCCACTGGACCCGCGAGGTCGAAGCGGGCGACACGGTGGTGATCCATGCCGCCGCCGGCGGGGTCGGGCTGATCTTCTGCCAATGGGCGAAGCATCTCGGTGCCACCGTCATCGGCACCGTGGGCTCGGACGAGAAGGCCGGGCTTGCCGCCGCGCACGGCTGCGACCACCCGATCGTCTACACGCGCGAAAACTTTGCCGACCGGGTGCTGGAGATCACCGGCGGGGAAGGGGCGCACGCGGTCTACGATTCGATCGGCGCCGACACCTTCCTCGACTCGATCCGCTGCCTGCGCCCGCGCGGCACGGTCGCCGGGTTCGGCCAGGCCTCCGGCCCGTTCCCCGAGCTCGACACCGGACTCCTCCAGCAGGGCTCCAAATTCGTCACCCGGCCCGGCCTCGCCGATCACATCGCGACGCGCGGGATGATCGAGACCGCCGCCGGGCGCCTGTTCGACCTGGTGGAGCGCGGCGTCGTCGCGATAAACGTCAACCAGGACTGGCCGCTCGCCGAAGCGGCCGAGGCGCACCGCGCCATCGAATCCCGCGCCACCACCGGCTCCACCGTCCTGATTCCCTGAGGGAAGACGCGATGAACAAGGATCTCAGAACCTTCCTCGCCGAGGCCCGGCAGATGGGCCCGGAATATTTCCAGTCCGTCACCCGCCCGGTCGATCCGGTCTACGAGCCCTGCGTGATCCAGCAGAAGCTCGCCGCGCGGGACGATTATCCCGTGATCCGCTTCGAGAAGGTCGACGGCTCCGACCTCCCGCTGGTCACCAACCTGTTCGGCAAGTACGAGCTGCTCGGGCTCGCGCTCGGCGTCGACCCCGACCGGCCGAAATCCGAGATCCTCGACCGGTTCCGCGAGCGCGTGGCCGAGCCCGTGCCCGTGAAGCCCGTCCCCCGCGAGGACGCGCCGGTCAAGCAGATCGTGATCGACAGGGACGCGGTCGATCTCGGCAAGCTGCCCGTGGTCAAGCACGCCGTGAAGAACTCGGGCAAGTACATCGCCATCGGCTGCCTGGTCGTGAAGGACCCCGAGACGGGGGTGCTCAACGCCGGCGTCTACCGCCACGAGATCAAGGGGCGGGACGAGCTCGCCTGCATGTTCAACCCGGCGCATCACGCGGGCTACATCTACCGCAAGTACCGCGAGATGAATAAGCCGATGGACGCAATTCTGTTCATCGGCCACCACCCGGCCGCGATCCTCGGCACGCTGTCCAAGCAGCCCTTCGATTCGGACGAGTACGAGATGATGGGCGCGCTGATGGGCGAGCCGCTCGAGGTGGTGCCGGGCGAGACCGTCGACATCCCGGTCCCGGCCTGGGCGGAGATCGCCATCGAGGGCTTCCTCGATCCTGCGAAGGAGACCGCCGACGGCCCGTTCTCCGAGTACACCGGCTTCTACGGGCCGGCCAAGGACCCGGTCGGGCTGATGCAGGTGACCGGGATCACCATGCGCCGCGACGCGATCTATCACGACCTCGACCCGTCGCACCGCGAGCACAACCTGGCCGGCGCGCTCACCTTCGAGACCGCGCTCTACAACTCGGTCGCGAAGCTGGTGCCGTCCGTCACCGGCGTCCATTTGCCGCCGTCCGGCAACTGCACCTTCACCGCCTACATCAAGATCAAAAAGCGGGTGCCGGGCGAAGGGAAGTCGGCCGGCATGGCGGCGCTCGTCGGCGATCCCAACGTCAAGATCGCCATCGTGGTCGACGACGAGATCGACATCTACAACGATTCCGACGTGCTGTGGGCGATCTCGACCCACGTCCAGGCCGACCGCGACGTGACCGCCATCCCGTTCGCGATGGGCGCCCATCTCGACCCCTCGGCCTACGGCGAGGTCAGGACCGACAAGGGCCCGATGCAGACCAAGATGATCGTCGACGCAACGCGCCCCGCGACGCTCCCCTTCGCCGACCGCATCGTGCCCCCGAAGGAGGCGTGGGAGCGGATCAGGCTGGAGGATTATCTGGACGGGTAGGGGAGGCGCCTCATGCGCTCCCGGGGTCCGCCCTTCGCGCCCCAAACGTCACCCCGGCCCTGAACCGGGGTCCAAACCGGGCGCTTAGAGCCTGTCCGTTTCAAATGGAAGCGTCTTGATTCCTGTCTCCTCATCGTCATGGTCGGCGAAGGCCGACCATCCACGAGTTTTTAAGGCGCTGGAAACAAAAACAAAACGTGGATGGTCGGCCTTCGCCGACCATGACGGAAGAGAGCGAATGAAGCGGTTCCGACCAAAACAGACGTGTTCTAGGCGCCCCACCGGCGTCTGGACGTAAGCGTCTGGCGTGACCGCCCTTGTGGCGAGACGGCTTGGAGCCGCAGTCTGTGGTGAGGTTCCAGAGGTCGATAGTGTCCATTATCGGCTAATGGACACTATCTTAGGGGGCTGCGGTGCCACGTCGGGTACGCCGGTTCTGGTCGGACGACGAGAAGCGCCGGATCGTGGCGCAGAGCTACGCTCCCGGTGTCTCGGTGTCGGTTGTGGCGCGCCGCTATGACGTCAACGCCAACCTGATCTTCACCTGGCGGCGCGATCCCCGTTACAGGCCGGCGGCCGATGCCGGGGAGGCGCCGTCCTTCCTGCCGGTGGAGGTGGTGCCCGATGCGCCGCCGTTGGAGCCGGCCGCGGCATCGGACGGTCGGATCGAGATCGCGTTGTCGAACGGCCACCGGGTGAGCGCGTTCGGGTCGTTCGACGCGGACGCGCTGTGCCGGGTGGTGCGGGCGCTTGGCGGATGATCCCGGTTCCCTCCTCGACCCGGGTATGGCTGGCCTGCGGCGTGACCGACATGCGCAAGGGGTTCCCCGGTCTCGCGGCGCAGGCGGAGCGGGTATTGAAGGCGGATCCGCATTGCGGCCATCTCTTCATCTACCGCGGCCGCCGGGGCGACCTGATCAAGATGATCTGGTGGGACGGCCAGGGTGCGTGCCTGTTCTCGAAGCGTCTGGAGCGCGGCCGCTTCGTGTGGCCGTCGGCATCGGAAGGGAAGGTGTCGGTGACGCCGGCGCAGCTGTCGATGCTGCTTGAGGGGATCGACTGGCGGGCGCCGGTTCGCACCTGGAGACCGCTGGCCGCGGGCTGATTCACCGTTTATAAACAATGGGTTGACTGTCATTCGGGCTTCCCTTTGTCGGCCCCTTCGGGTAGGATGCGGCCATGCTCGAAGCGGCCCATTCCCTGCCCGACGACATCGCCGCGTTGAAGGCGATGGTGCTGGCCTCGCGGGCCGAACTGGCGGCACGGGACGCCGAGCTGCGCAACCGCGATCTGTTGATCGAGAAGCTCAGGCACCAGCTTGCGGGTCTGCGGCGGCAGCGCTTCGGCGTCACCTCGGAGGCCCTCGACCAGCTTGATCTCGGGCTGGAGGACGAGGAGATCGCGCGGGCGGCCGAGGCGCCGACCGAGCCGACGCCCGCCACGAAGAAGCAGCCGAAGCGCCGTCCCCTGCCGGACCACCTGCCGCGCGAGGAGACGGTTCTCGCGCCGGGCGAGCGCTGCGCGGACTGCGGCGGCCGTCTCAAGCGGCTCGGCGAGGATGTGACGGAGGAGCTGGAGTACATCCCCGGCCGCTTCGTGGTGAAGCGCATCGTCCGTCCGCGCCTGGCCTGCGGCGGCTGCGAGAAGTTCCACCAGGCGCCGCTGCCGCCGCGACCGATCGAGCGCGGCCGACCGGGCCCCGGCCTTCTGGCGCATGTGCTGGTCTCGAAGTATTGCGATCACCGTGTGTCCTGAAGCACCGCCATGAAAGGAGGTGCGCAACTGCAAGAGAGATGAGGGTAGGCCCCTCGGGGTCGACGATCAGGCGTCGGTCTCAAACCACCACGAGCTGCTGTCGTAAAGAGCGATGGTGGTGAGCGTCGTGGAAACGGCGGGACGACGATCTCGTCAGGTGAGGTCCGGGGAGACGAGCGAAAGCGAACCGCCGATGAACTGCCGAAAGCGTATGGTCGATGTCAGAACCGGGGGTGGTGGTCACTCCGGGACAAGCATGGGCGGAGTCCTGGAGTCCGGCCCACGCGGCATCCGGCTCGAAGGCGGCGTGAACCCGGAACAGGCTTTCTTGCGGAACAGGAGAACCTGTCGTCCCGATGCCAAGGGAGACGGCCAACCGGGCAGCCCCCGGAAGGCTCAGAGTACCGATGCGGGGCACAGGGGCAGAACAGCCCGTAGTAGGGATGAAGGCGCTGTAATGGCGCTGGACCGAAGGGGCTGTGGTGTTCAGCCGCTGCCGTCGGCCAACTGGTGACAGGAGGAGCCGGATGACAGGGGCAAAGCCGTTCCCGATAGCAAAGAGGGAAGTCTGGGAAGCCTTCAAGCATGTGAAGGCAAACCGGGGAGCGGCTGGAGTAGATGGGCAGACGGTCGAGAGTCTGGAGGAACGGCTTGGTCCGGAACTCTACAAGCTCTGGAATCGCATGTCCTCAGGCAGCTATATGCCGCCTCCGGTTCGCAGGGTGAACATCCCCAAGGAGGGCGGCGGGAAGCGCCCGTTGGGCATACCGACGGTCACGGACCGCATCGCTCAGGAGGTTGTTCGCCGACATCTGGAGCCCTTGTTGGAACCGATTTTCCATGAGGACTCATACGGATATCGGCCGAAGCGATCCGCCATTGACGCCATCCGGACAGCGCGTCGGCGATGCTGGCGCTACGACTGGGTGCTGGACATGGACATCAAGGGGTTCTTCGACAACATCGACCACGAGTTGCTGCTGAAGGCCGTTCGTCACCATACGGACTGCCGGTGGGTGCTGCTCTATGTCGAGCGCTGGTTGAAGGCTCCCGTGATCGAGGAGGACGGCACCGTTGTCGCACGGGACAGGGGCACGCCACAGGGCGGGGTAATTTCGCCAGTATTGTCCAACCTGTTCCTGCACTATGCGTTCGATCAATGGATGAAAAGGTCGATGCCGCATGTTCCGTTCGAACGGTATGCGGACGATATAATCTGCCATTGTCGAACGGAGGAGGCGGCAAAGACCCTCTGGCGGCGGGTTGCGGACCGATTGGCCGAGTGCGGCCTGGAGGTCCATCCGCAGAAGACCAAGGTGGTCTACTGCAAGGATACCAACCGCAAGGCGGACTACCCGACGGTCGCGTTCGACTTCCTGGGCTACCGTTTCCAGCCAAGGTTCGCGGCGTGGCGCGGCGGGTTGTTCGGGGTCTCGTTCCTTCCGGCTGCCAGCCCGACTGCGCTCAAGGCGTTTCGGCGCCGCGTGCGACAGTGGCGTTTGCAACGGCGTAGCGACAAGGCACTGCTTGACCTTGCCCGCATGTTTCATCGCGAAATTGCAGGGTGGATCGGCTACTTCGGCGCATTCTACAAGTCGGCGCTCTATCCGACCCTTCGTCTGATAGACGCCCACTTGCAGCGATGGGCAATGCGGAAGTTCAAACGCTTCCGACAACGACCGCGTCAGGCTCGTCTCTGGCTTGCCAGAATCGCGAAAGCGGAGCCGTGGCGGTTCGCCCATTGGACCCTTGTGCACGGGCAGGGCCGGACGCTGGGAGCCGTATGAGCTGAGAGGTTCACGTACGGTTCTGGGAGCGCGTGGGGGTGAGATTCCCCCGCGCGACTCGCTTGCCGCTCTACCGCCAGTCCCGCATCTTCGCCCGCGACGGCGTCGAGCTCGACCGCTCGACGCTCGCCGGCTGGGTCGGCAAGGCGACGGCGCTGCTGGAGCCCCTGGCCGATGCGATCGGGCGCCATGTGCTGGAAGGACAAGCCCTGTTCGCCGACGACACCCCGGTCAAGCTGCTGGCGCCGGGAACCGGCAAAACGGCGACCGGCCGGGCCTGGACCTACGTGCGGGACGAGCGGCCCTGGGCTGGCGAGGCGCCGCCGGCGGCCTGGTACCGCTTCTCGGCCGACCGCAAGGCGGCGCATCCGAAGGCGCATCTTGAAGGCTTCGCCGGCTGGATGCACTCGGACGGCTATGCCGGGTTCGGTGCGCTGGCGCGCGCCGGGCCGGTCCGCGAGGTGGCCTGTCTGGCGCATGTGCGACGCAAGTTCTTCGACGTCCATGCCGCCCAGGGCTCGGCGATCGCCGCCGAGGCGCTGGAACGGATCGCCGCCCTCTACGCTATCGAGAAGGAGGCCCGCGGGCAGCCGCCCGAGAACCGCGCGGCCATCCGCCAGGCCAAGGCCGCGCCGTGCCTCGACGAGCTGGAGCGGTGGCTGCAATCGCAGCTGCCCAGAATCTCCGCCAAGACCCCGCTGGCAGCGGCGATCCGTCATGCCCTGACCCGGATGAAGCGCCTTCGACCCTATCTCGAGCACGGCTTCCTCGAGATCGACAACAACCCCGCCGAACGCGCAATGAGGCCGATCGCGCTCGGCCGCAAGAACTATCTCTTCATGGGCTCGGCCAGCGGCGGCAGGGCCGCCGCCATCGCCTACACCCTGATCGAGACCGCCAGGCTCAACGATGTCGATCCGCAGGCCTGGCTTGCTCAGGTCCTCGAACGCATCCCCGACTACAGGATCAACCGCATCGACGATCTGCTGCCGTGGAACACCGCGCCCGCAGAAGATCGGGAAGCCGCCGACTGACCACGCAGGGGCGGTCACGCCGGACGCTTACCCTGTTGTCACCCCGGACTTGATCCGGGGTCCAGGCCCACAGGCACCGCCCTCGCCCGGCTTTCCCCGGATCGAAGTCCGGGGCGAGCCCCGGATCGGGTCCGGGACAGGCCTGGACCCCGGATCAAGTCCGGGGTGACAGCGGGGAGCGGAGACGGCCTCTCTCATGGGCGCGGAACCCGCGCTGAAAAGCTAAACCGGACAGCAGTGGAACAAGTCCGGGCATGACGAAAATGGGCCGGGTGGGGGAGGACGCCCGCCCTCCCCCGGCCCCTCCCGCAAGCGGGAGGGGGGAAGGCAGAGAGAGGTCGGCGAGCGAGTTCCCCCTCTCCCCCGCGGGGAGAGGGTCGGGGTGAGGGGGCCTGCCGAGCGATAGCCGGCTGCGATCGTGCCCGGTCGGAAACCGCTATAGAGGCTCGGATCGCGCTCCGCCCAGCACCCTGAGATAGGCCTCGCGGTCGATGTTGCCGCCGGAGAGGATCAGCGCGACCTTCCTGCCCCGCATCGCGTCGCGCTCCCGCATCAGCGCGGCGAGCGGCGCGGCGCCGGCGCCCTCGGCGATGTTGTGGGTGTCGGTGTAGTAGGCGCGCATCGCCTCCTCGAGTTCCTCTTCGCTGACGGCCAGGACCCGCGCGGCGCCGGCGTTCACGATGGCGACCGCGTCCGGGTCGGGCACCCGGCAGGCCATGCCGTCGGCGGCATTGGTCGAGATCGGCCGCCCCGCCTCGAAGGAGAGCGCGTAGGCCGCGGCGCGCTCGGCGCAGACGCCGACGATCTCGGTCCCGAGCCCGAGCGCGTCGCGCGCCGCGATGACGCCGCAGATGCCCGAGCCGAGCCCGATCGGCACGTAGACCGCGTCGAGGTCGGCCACGGCGCGGAACAGCTCCAGCGCGTAGGTCGCCGTCCCGTGCACCAGCGGTTCGGCGAAGGAAGGCACCATGTGGAGCCCGCGCGCGTCGGCGATCCCGTGCGCGTATTCGAGCGATTCCTGGAAGTCGCCGCCATGGACGACCAGCCCGGCCCCCTGCGCTTCCATCGCGGCGTTCTTCTCGCGGCTGTTGCCGCGCGGCACGACGACGACCGCCTCCAGCCCGTTCATGCGGGCGGCGACGGCGACGCTCTGGCCGAAATTGCCCCGCGTCGCCGCGATAACGCCCCGGACGTCGGGGTTCTCGCGGCGCAGCCGGTCCATGTAGACCAGCCCGCCCCGGAGCTTGAACGCGCCGATGGGGGTGTGGTTCTCGTGCTTGACCCAGACCTCGGCGCCGGTCCGCGCGGCCAGCAGCGGCCAGCGATGCGCGGGCGTCGGCGGCATGACGGCATGGACGGTCTCCGCCGCCGATTCGATGGCCGCGAGGTCGGGCAGCATGGCGCGGGGTCTCCTCGAGGGCGGGCGCGCAGAATGGCGGCGGGCGCGGCGGCGGGCAAGGGCGCGTCTGTTCGGGATGAGGGCGTTCCTATTCCCTCATCCTGAGTAGCCCCCGCAGGGGGCGTATCGAAGGATCGCCGGGCGTCCCTTGGCTTTCTGTGCCGCCACGTCCTGGGGTCGATGTTCGTCGCGTGCGCCCACATTCCGCGCCGGGCGCCGCGCGCCTCACGCTCGACATGCCGGTAGCGCTCGCTGTAGGCGGCGATCGCGTGGCCTTCCCGGACCAGCCATTCGCCGATGTCGCGCCCGTCGCAGGTCACGACGCCGATCGCGCGGTCGAACCGGTCGTATTCCTCGACCGTAACCCGGACGCGCCTGCCGCCGATCTCGCGGATCAGCGCGCTCTTCACCCGCTTGCCGTGGGCGAACCAGTAGCCGTCCCGATGCCTCGCCGGCTGATCCCATTCCGGCGCGTCGATCCCGGCGATCCGTATCTCCTGTCCGGAAACCCGGATGCCGTCCCCGTCGGTGACATAGGCCTTACCGGCGATAGCGCGGGCGGGGCGGCGGCGTTTCCGGGACAACGTCTCGAAAAGAAGAAGGACCGCCACGAGGGCGGCAACGGCGATGATTTCCAGACTCTCCATTCCGGCCTTCTATGAATTGGGAACTATACCGGTCTCGATACCCATGGATATCGGCCAGGGCAAGACTGCCGTCCCGGACTTGTTCCCGGCATCCACGCCCGTCCGCGGCTCCCCGCCGGAATTGCGCATGGGACGGATTCGGGGGTCCGGGAGGCGGTTCCGGGGTGGAAATCGGAAGGGAGAAAAATCGTCTTCCTTCGGGGGGTTAGAAAATAATTTATCCTTTTAGCGAATTTTTGGCTTGACCCGGGACGCGATTCGCACCATATTTCCCACAGTGGAGAAGTGGGGGCGCCGGAGGAGATGCCGGCGCCCCTTTCCGTTGCCGCGCACGCCGCCCCGTCTGTTCCCATGTCGTCATGTCCGGACTTGTTCCACTGCTGTCCGGTTAAGATGGGTTGGATCCGGCACGAGGCGTTGGTACAGGCGGGTTTCCGGCCGTTCCGCCGGATCGGGACACGGATCGCGGCCCGCCCCGCCGTCCTTTCTCCCCCGCTGTCACCCCGGACTTGATCCGGGGTCCAGAGCCACAGGCACCGCCCTCGCCCGACTTCCCTGGACCCCGGATCAAGTCCGGGGTGACAACAGGGGGGGTGGAGACGGCCTCTCTCATGGGCGCGGTGCCTGCCTCGAAATCTTAACCGGACAGCAGTGGAACAAGTCCGGGCATGACGGGAGAAACGTTGCGGGCTGGCCACGGCGCTCCGGGCGACGAAGGGGTTCCGGGACGCGCATCGCCGCGACATGTCGACCCGCGGATCGGATATGCCGACCCCTTGGCGCCGCGCGCGCACGGTCGGCATTTGCCGACGGAAATGTCGACCGGCGGGCCGTGTCGGCAGAGGTCGACAATTCCGCTCGGCATTTGAAGGACGCGAATGTCGACCCGGTAGCGATTTGTCTCAGCGATGCCTATGTCGACGGCGAGCCGGCATGGCCTCGGCCGGGGTGACGGCGGGGGGTGGCGAACCGATCCGGGCGTTCGGGTCGAAATCGGGCATGGGACGATTGGAGGGGTCCGGCGGCCGATTCGGGCGCGGAATCGGAAACGGGAAAAAGTGCCCCGATTTCCGGGACTTAGAGACAAACTTATCCTGAACAAGAATTTTTCTCTTGACTCGGGACGCGTTTTGGCGTATATTTCGCATAGTGGGAAAGTGGGGGCGCCGGAGATGCCGACGCCCCTTTTTCTTGCCCGCACCCCCTGCAACGCAAAATGGAGTATCGCCGCCATGGAGGATGGCCCTTTCAGGAATCTCGATCCCGTCGACCCCGCGACCGTCCGGAAGAGCGAGCCCGGCGATTCCCCGGCCTGGCTCGTGGTGCGGGAAGCCGCGACAGGCCGGTATCGCGCCGGGGCGGTGGGCCGCCGGCCGGCCGGGGAAACACGGGAAGCGTATATCGGGCCGCCCCTACCCCCGCCTGCTACACTCAGCTTGAATCGGGAGCGGCTCCGTCATACGCTCCCGACCGGACTGTCAGCATACTGATGAATTGGCCCAGAGCATGAACGCAACGCACGGTCTGACCGCACCCCCCTGGCGCGTGGGCGTCGATGTCGGGGGCACGTTCACCGACCTCGTGGTCGCGGACGCGGGCGGGCGGACGGCGGTGTTCAAGGTGCCGTCGGTGCCGGAGGATCCGGGCGCGGGGGCGATCGCGGCGCTGGAGAAGGCGTGCGCGGCGCTGGGCCTCAGCCTCGCCTCCTTCCTCGGCGACTGCGCGTTCTTCCTGCACGGCTCGACGGTGGCGACCAACACGCTGCTCGAGGGCAAGGGCGGGCGCGTCGGGCTGCTGACGACGGCCGGGTTCCGCGACTCGCTCGAGGCGCGGCGCGGGCTGCGCAAGGACCCGTGGGACCACCGCACCCCCTACCCGCCGGTCCTGGTGCCGCGCTATCTGCGGCTCCCGGTGCGCGGGCGGATCGGCGCCGACGGGAGCGAGATCGAGCCGGTCGAACTCGATGACGCGCGCGCGGCCATCGAGACGTTCCGCGAAGAGGGAGTCGACTCGGTCGCGGTCTGCCTGATCAACAGCTTCAAGAACCCGGCGCACGAACACGCCGTCGCGGAAGTCGTGCGCCAGTCCGGGCTCTGCCGCTGGGTCTCGGTGTCGGCCGACATCGTGCCGATCATGGGCGAGTACGAGCGCGCCTCGACGATCGCGGTCAACGCCTACGTCATGCCGCGCGTCGCGGACTATCTCGCGGCGCTCGCCGACCGGCTGGCGGGGCTCGGGCTCAAGACCCGCCTCCTGATGCTGCAGAGCAACGGCGGCGCGGCCTCGCTCGACCAGCTGATCGAGCAGCCGGTGAACCTGCTGCTGTCCGGCCCGTCGGCGGGCGTGGGCGCGATCCAGCACCTCGCCAGGGGGCTCGGCGAAGGCAACCTCGTCAGCATGGAGATCGGCGGGACGAGCTGCGACGTGATGCTGATGAGCGAGGGCCGCGTCGCGATCACGGATTCGCTCTCGGTCGCCGACTACGATCTCGTCACCCCCTCGGTCGACATCCACACCGTCGGCGCGGGCGGCGGCACCATCGCCGGCATCGACGCCGCCGGCATGATGTACGCCGGGCCGCAGGGCGCGGGCGCGCGGCCGGGGCCGGCGGCCTACGGGCTCGGCGGCACCAGGCCCACCGTCACCGACGCGCACCTGGTGCTGGGCCGGCTTCGCCCGGGGCCCTATGCCGGCGGCTCGGTCACGCTCGACCTCGAAGCGGCCGAGAAGGCCGTCGTGGAGAAGGTCGCGGAACCGCTCGGCATCCCGGTCGCCGAGGCCGCGGCCGGGATCATCCGCATCGTCGAGCAGAACCTGCTGCACGCCGTCGAGCGCATCTCGATCCAGCGCGGCTACAACCCGGGCCGGTTCACCCTCGTCGCCTGCGGCGGGGCGGGGCCGATGCACGGGGCGAGCGTCGGCCGCATGCTGGGGGCGCGGGCGGTCTACGTGCCGCGCCAGGCGGGCGCGTTCTGCGCGATCGGGATGCAGCACGCCGACGTGCGCCGCGATTTCGTCCAGGTCGTCATGCGCGAGCTCGCGGACGGGGTGGGCGGGGCGCTGGCGGACGGCTACGCGGGGCTGGAGGCGCAGGCGGCCGACGCGCTCGGGCGCGAGGGGTTCGCGCCGGGCGAGGTGCGCTTCGGCCACGAGCTCGACCTGCACTACGAGGGCCAGCAATGGGACGTCCGCGTGGCGCTCGCCCCCGACGCGTCGCCGGCGGAAATCCGCGCCGCCTTCGAGGCCGAGTACGACCGCCAGTTCGGCCATACCAACCCGGGCGGGCGGATCAACGTCTCCAACCTCCGGGTGGTCGGCATCGGCAAGCTGCCGCCGTTGGCCGAGATCGTCTTCGAGACCGAGGAACGGCGGGCGGAGCCGGTGTCCACGCGCCCGGTCTACGACGAGGCCACCGCCGGCTTCCTCGAGACCGCGATCCATGACGGCGCGGCGATGCGGCCGGGCGATTTCGTCGACGGCCCCGCGGTGATCGAGGAGGAGACCACCACGGTCGTGATAGGCTCCAGCGAGCGCTGCGCGGTCGATAGGCTCGACAACTACCTGATTACCTTCCGCGAGGAGGGGTAGCCGTGGCACACAGAACCGCCGTCGCGAGGGCAAACCGTCCCTCGATACGGCCCTTCGGGCCTACTCGGGATGAGGGAGGTGCTTTGGCCGCCCCTACCCCACCCCTCACCCTGAGTAGCCGCGCAGCGGCGTATCGAAGGGCGGGCTCGACCCAAGGCGGACCGGAGGGCCGATAGATGAACCTCGACCCCGTCATCCTGGCGCTGACCCAGAACCGGCTCGATCACATCTCGCACCAGATGGGCTGGGTGATGGTGCGGACCGCGCGAAGCCCGATCTTCAGCCAGGCGCACGATTTCTCCTGCTTCATCGCCGGGCCCAACGGCGAGGTGGTGAGCCAGGCGGACGGCATCCCGATCCATACCGGGAGCGGCGGGTTCGGGGTCCGCGCGATCCTGCGCGATTTCGGCGACGTCATGGCGGAGGGCGACGTCTACCTGCTCAACGATCCGTGGCAGGCGGGCGGCAACCACCTGCCCGACTGGGTGATCGCGCGGCCGATCTTCGCCGGCGGCGATTTCGTCGGGCTCACCTGCAACCGGGCGCACCAGTCCGACATCGGCGGCGGGGCCGCGGGCGCCTACAACCCGTCGGCGACCGAGGTGTTCCACGAGGGCATCCGCCTGCCGGTGCTGCGCCTCGTCGAGGCCGGCACGATGCGCGACGACCTCTGGAAGCTGCTGATGCTGAACACGCGGACGCCCCATTTGCTCGACGGGGATCTGCGGGCGATGCTGGGCTCGACCCGGATCGGCATGGAGCGGGTCGCGGCGCTCGCCGACGAGCTGGGACCGGGGACCGCGCTCGACTACTTCACCGGCGTGCTCGACCACGCCGACCGCTGCTTCCGCGCCGAGATCGCGAAGATGCCGGACGGGATCTACGAGGCCGAGGACCGCTCCGACAACGACTGCTTCGAGCTGCGCGACGTGACCGTCCGGGTGAAGGCGACGATCGAGGGCGACCGGCTGGCCATCGACTTCACCGGCACCGACGACCAGATCCGGGGCTTCAAGAACTCGTCGCTCGGCAACACCCATTCGGCGGTCTATACCGCGCTCGCCTCGTTCCTCGACCCGAGCCTGCCGCACAACGAAGGCGCGTTCCGCTGCGTCGATATCCACGCGCCGGAGGGCAGCATCGTCAACGCCGAGGAGGGCGCGCCGACGACGATGTGCACCGTCTTCTTCGCGCACGAGATCATCCACGCGGTGTGGAAGGCGCTCGCCCAGGCCGACCCGGCGCGGGGCTGCGCCGGCTGGGCCAAGAACGTGTTCGGCATCTCGGTCGGGCGCGAGGCGAACGGCAACCGTTACGTCTTCTATCACGGCGCGGCGGCGGCCGGCGCGGGCGCCGTCGACGGGCGCGACGGGTTCAACCAGATCGGCCATGTCTGCACGCTGGGCGGGCTCACCATGCCCAACGTCGAGGTCTACGAGCAGCTCTACCCCGTCCTCTTCCGCCGCCAGGAGTTCCGGGCGGACGCCGCCGGGCCGGGGCGCTGGCGGGGCGGCAGCGGCGCCGATTACGAGGTCGAGATCCTGACCGACGCGACGCACTCCTTCCGCGGCGAGGGGCTGGAGTACGAGACCGGCTACGGGGTGAACGGCGGCGGCGCGGGGGCGCCGGGCCGCATGCATCTCCGCTTCGCCGACGGGAACACGCGGAAGGCGCCCAAGTTCGGGCTGGAATCGACCGGGCCGGTGCGCTTCGTGACGCAATCGCCGGGCGGCGGCGGCTGGGGCGACCCGCTGGAGCGCGAGCCCGGCATGGTGCTGAGGGACTTCCGCGACGGGATCGTCTCGGCCGAGACCATGCGCGGCGTCTATGGCGTGGTCGCGGCGGACGGCGGCCGCGCGGTCGACGAGGCCGCGACCGGGGCGCTCCGGGCGGCGATGCGGAACGGGGGCGGGTAGGGGCCGGCCTTCCGATGTTCGAGCAGCTCGGGTTCGAGGAGCTGACGCCGGTCGCGGCGTCGGTCGTGCTCGGGCTCGTCCTCGGCCTGGCCTACGGGGTATTGGCGCAGCGGAGCGCCTTCTGCCTGCGCCGCGGCATGGTCGGGCGGTGGCGCGACTGCCTCCCGGCGGCGGGGGTCTGGGCGATGGGACTCGCCTGCGCGATCGCAGGCACCCGGCTCGCAATCGCCGCCGGGCTGATCTCCTTCGAGGAGCACCGCTTTCTCGCCGCCGACCTGCCGCTCGCCTCCGTGCTTGTGGGCGGCGCGCTGTTCGGCGCGGGCATGGTGTTGACGGGGGGCTGCGCGTCGCGCCTGACGGTGCTGGTCGGCACCGGCAATTTGCGCGCCCTGCTGGTGCTGGTGGTGTTCGCGGTCGTCGCGCTGGCGGCGATGAAAGGCGCGCTCGCGCCGCTACGCACCGCCCTCGGCGCGGCGTCGATACCGGGCGGCGGGATGTCGCTCGCGGCGCTTCCCGGCGGCGAGGTCTGGCCGCTCGGCCTCGCTTTCGTCCTCGCGCTGATCGCGTTCCGCTCCGGCGCGCGGATCCCGCATCTGGCGATGGCGGCGGGAATCGGGCTGCTGGTGCCGCTCGGCTGGGTCGGCACCGGGTTCCTGCTGCTCGACGATTTCGACCCGATCCCGGTGCAGTCGATGGGCTTCACCGGGCCGATGGCGGACACGCTGTTCTGGACCGTGGCGGCGACCTCGATCCCGGCCGGCTTCGGCACCGGGCTCGCGGCCGGCGTCGTCTGCGGCAGCCTCGCCGCCGCGCTGGCGGCGGGCGAGTTCCGGTGGCAGAGCCTCGAGGGGCCGCGGCAGACCGGCCGCTACATGGCCGGCGCCGCGATGATGGGGGTCGGCGGCGTGCTGGCGGGCGGCTGCACGGTCGGCGCCGGGTTGTCCGGCGTCTCGACCGCGAGCCTCGCCGCCCTCGTCGCGCTCGCCGCCATGGCCGCTTCGGCGCGGGCCGCAGGCGCCGTGCTGGAGGGGCGCTAGGCGCCCCCCGGGATCAGCCGAACATGTCGGCGGAAATGGCGGCGTACCAGCCGATCGACTCCTTGTAGGTCGCCTTGCGTAGCTCCGCGTCCTCCCCGGTCTTGGAGATGAAGCCGCTGGTCTTGGCGATCTTCGCGTCGGTCGCCTTGTAGGCGGCGCCGACCTTCACCCCGTCGTCGGTGCCGATCAGCGACCAGCAGGTGTTGGAGAAGCGCGCCGGGAACACCTTGGAGCCGGTCAGCGCGCCGCGCACCGCCATCGCGCAGACCTTGGCCTGGCTGTTGGCCGAGAACCCGGATTTCGGCATGTCGCCCTGGAGCGAGGCGTCGCCCAGCACGTGGATATTGGCGTCCGCCCGGCTCTGCATGGTGTGCGGCACCACAGGCGCCCAGCCCGACTTGTCGGTGACGCCGGCGATCGCCGCGATGCGGCCGGCCTGCTGCGCCGGGATGACGTTGCAGACGTCGACCTTGGTCGCCTCGCCGTCGACCACGACTTCCATCGAGGCCGGCCTGACTTCGACCTTGTCGCCGCCGAAGTCGGGGCCGAGGCGCTCGACCATTCCGGGATAGTGGCGCTGCCACCCGTCCTCGAACAGGCCCTGCTTGGAGAACTTGGCCTTGGGGTCGACGATCAGGATCTTCGCCTTCGGGTTGGACTGCTTGAGCGCGTGCGCCACCATCGAGATCCGCTCATAGGGCCCCGGCGGGCAGCGGAACGGGTTGGGCGGCGCGACCATGCAATAGACCCCGCCCTGCCGCATGGCGGCGACCTGCGCCTTGAGGAGCTGGGTCTGCGAGCCCGCCTTGTAGGCGTGCGGCATGCGGTTCTGCTGCGCGAGATCCCAGCCCGGGACGGAACCCGGCCTGAAGTCGATCCCGGGCGACAGCACCAAGCGGTCGTAGGAGAGGCTGCCGCCGCCGGCGAGCCCGACGGTCCGCTTCTCGCGGTCGACGGCGACCGCCCAGTCGTGCACCACGTTGATCCCGTGATTGGCCGCAAGCGCGCCGTAGGTGTGCCCGATCGACGCGAAATCGCGGAAGCCGCCGAGATAGAGGTTGGAGAAGAAGCAGCTGTAATAGGCGCGGCTCGGATCGACCAGGATCACGTCCACGGCGCCCTTCGAATCCTTCGCGATATAGCGCGCCGCCGTCGCGCCGCCCGCGCCGCCGCCCACCACCACGACGCGCGGGCGCGCCTGGCCGAGCACCGCGGGCGCCGCGAGCGCCGTCGACGTGGCGGCCGTCGCCGCGAGGAACCGGCGCCGGCTCAGCCCGCCCGTGTCATTCCGTTGTTTCATGACGCTTCCCCCTCGTTTCACGGGCCATCCTCGGCCCGGTGGAAATGCGCGGCCAGGGCGGCGATCTCCTCGTCCGACAGGCGCCCGGCGACGAGCTGCATGGCCGGATGCACCCGCTTGCCGCGTTTGTAGGCGTGCAAGGCTATCACGAACTCCTCGGGCGGCCATCCCGTTATCGACGGGATGCCCTCCTCGCCCCCGCCCGGCTTGTGGCAGGTGGTGCATTCGCCCGCCAGATAGGCGCCGTATTCGGGATCGCCGCGGATGGCGAGGAGTTTCGGGTCGAGCCCGTACTCCTCGGGCGTCACGGTGGGCTCGGCGGCGGGCAGATCGGACCGGGCGCCGGAAAACCCGCGCAGCCAGGCGAGCAGTTCCGCCCGCTCCTCCGCCTTCTTGAGCCCCACGAAGCTCATCCGCGAGCGCGCCACCACGGCGCGCGGCTGGGCGATGAAGGCGTCCAGCGTCGCTTCGGTCCAGACCAGCCCGCCGGTGCCCGCGCCCTTCATCGCCCTGGAGTAGCGGTAATCGGCGAGCGAGCCCGCGGCGCGGCCGAACAGATCGTTGAGATGCGGCCCGATCCGGTGCTTCGCGCCGCCGCCCACCTGGTGGCATCGCTTGCACTGCCCGTAGAGCGCCTTGCCGCGCCCGGCATCGGCGCTCCACGCGGCGGCGGGGAGGCCCGCCAGCAGCGCCAGGGCGAGCAGCGCAGCGAGACTGGCCGCGCGGGGCCGTCCCTCGATACGGCGCTTCGCGCCTACTCGGGATGAGGGGATTCCTTGCGCGGCGCCCACGCTACCCTCACCCTGAGTAGCCGCGAAGCGGCGTATCGAAAGGCGTGTCCCGACCGAACCGGCCACGCCCTATTCGACCGCGATCCGCCTGCGGAGGCCGTAGACCGAGCCGTCGTCGTCTTCCCAGCGGAATTCGAGCAGGCCCGGTCCCGGCACCGCCATGGTGAACTGGAAATAGGGATCGGCCGAGACCGCCGGGTGCAGGTCGACGGAAAACGCCTCGTCGCCGTCGAAGCGCACGGAGAAGCGGTTGACGATCCGGCGCGGCACGATCCTGCCCTTGCCGTCGTGGCGCAGGCCGGTGTGCATCGGATGGGTGATCCGGGTCTTCACCGTGAAAGGCTCGCCGGCCGCGATCTTCCTCGGCAGCTTGATACGGGGCCTCGGTGTCGCCATCGCCTGTCCCCTACCCGCAGCCGCCGACCGTCACGGCGATCTTGCGCGAAGTCCGGCGGAAGGTGCCGTCCGCCATCTCCGCCACCGCGATCACATTCTGGCTCTTGGCGAGCCGGATGCGGGTCCTGGCGTCGGGCGGCACCAGAGGTCCGAACCGGAAGACGGCGACCCGGGGTCTGGGGTTGCCGTCGGCGAACAGCGCGATCCGCCTGGCGCCCGGGGCGGCGACCCGGACCGGCACGGCGCCCCCGTTGTCGGCGATCTCCGGCACGTCGAGACGGATGCCGCCGTCCGCGGGCGCGGCGCCCTTCGTGAACGCCGCTATCGCCTCGGGAACGCCGTTGGAGGCGCGGGCCGCGCCGGCCGGAAGCAACACCGCCGCGGCGGCGCCCAGCCGCAACACGTCCCTCCGCGTCGGCACCATGATTCAGCCTCCCGCCCGCTCGCCGGACCATTGGCGATATGGGTCTCCGTGGGGGGTCAGGTCAAGGCTTTGCGGGCGGCCGGACGGAGAGGCGGGGCAGCAAAACGAAAGGGCCGGCTCCGCTCATTCATCCCGGACAAGACCGACCTGCTACGAAAAAGCGCGATGTCAGCCGTAGCTGGACCGGAGTGCCCAACCGTGCGAGGCTGAACCGGCGCAAGGCGGACCGGGCTCGATGAGCGACACAGACACCGATCAGCGCACCAGGACCAAGGTCGAGACGAAGACCGAGCGGCCGAAGCTGCACAAGGTCATCCTGCTCAACGACGACTACACGCCGCGCGAGTTCGTGATCCTGGTGCTGAGAGCCGTCTTCCGGATGGGCGACGACGAGGCCTATCGCGTGATGGCGACGGCGCACACCAAGGGCTCCTGCGTGGTCGCCGTCTATACCCGCGACGTCGCGGAGACCAAGGCGACCGAGGCGACCGATCTCGGGCGCGAGCACGGCCACCCGCTGATGTTCACCACCGAGCCCGAGGAATAGGCCGGATGGACGCCGGCGGAATATTGTCAGTATACTGCGCATAACGGCGGCGCGCCCGCCCCGAAACGCGGAGACAACCGATGGCAGACATGGCAGTCGAGTTTTGCGGCATCCCGTTCAAGAACCCGGTGGTGGTCGCCTCGCTCGAGACCACCAACAGCCCGGACCTGATGAAGCAGTGCTTCGACTACGGGGCGGCGGGCGCCATCGTCAAGACGCTGACCGACATGGAGGACATGGCGCGTCTGACGCAGAACTCGAAATACGCGATCCTCAACGACCGCGGCGACATCATCAAAGGGAAGGTGCCGCGCGACTTCGTGTTCTACAGCCGGTCGGGCTATTCCAGCACCTACTACAAGGACTGGATCCCCTACCTGAAGGAGGTCGGCGCCTACGCGCGCGAGCGCGGCGCGCACCTGATCGGCTCGGCCGGCGCCAAGGAGGTCGACGGCTGGAAGGACATCTGCCGCACCATCGAGGATTGCGGCCTGCCCATGGTCGAGCTCAATTTCGGCTGCCCGCACCCGGCCCTGATGCCAGGCGTCCACGGCGGCAGCATGATCAGCCAGGAAGAGGACATCGCCTACGAGGTCACCCGCCAGGTGGTCGAGGCGGTCGACATCCCGGTCGTGGTCAAGCTGACCCCCGACCAGTCGCGCCCGGTCGAGATCGCGCGCGCCGTCCAGAAGGCGGGCGCGGCGGCGGTCACCGCCACCAACCGCCATACCGGGTTCGCGGTCGACATCGAGGCGGCGGAGCCCCGGCTCGCCGGCACCGCCGGCATCGGCGGCACCTGGGTCAAGCCGCTGACGCTCCGCTGGGTGCACAACATCTACACCCAGGTCGGCATCCCGATCGCCGGCACCAACGGCATCTTCGACCACCGCGACGCGGTCGAGTTCCTGATGACCGGCGCCAATATCGTCGAGATCGGCTCGGTGCTGATGATCAAGGGCATGAAATGGCTGCCCAACATCATCGGCGGGGTCGAGCGCTTCATGGACGAGCACGGCTACCCGGACGTCGAGTCGATGCGGGGCATCGCGTCCCGGCGGGCGGCCAAGGACTATGCCGAGCAGTTCGCCCGCGACCGCGTGCACGCCGTGGTCAACGAGGACACCTGCCAGAACCCGAGCTGCACCATCTGCATCCAGATGTGCTTCTACGAGGCGCTGTCGCAGAGCCCGGCGGGGAAGGTCGAGGTCCATCCCGAGACCTGCATCGGCTGCGAGCTCTGCATGGATGTCTGCCCGTTCGACTCGATCGCCATGCGGCTGACCGACGAGGCGCAGTTCGCCGAGGGCTATTTCGACATCCCCGACGGCGTCTACGAGGGCCCGGAGAAGTTCGTCACCCAACGCAACAACATGAAGACCATCGCCGCCAACAGCCCCAAGACCGCCGAAGCAGCGGAGTAGGGCGGGGCGGGGCACCGCCCTCCGCCCCGTTCTTCGATAGGGGCTTATATGGATAGGTTGACAGGCGGTCGGCTGGCGCGGTCCGGTGACGGGAACACCGCCACGCCCCCCACCGTCATGCCCGGACTTGTTCCGGGCATCCACGTCTTGCGGCATCGCGGTGCGGGCCGGGAGCGGGCGAGGCGGCGGAGGGACGTGGATGCCCGGAACAAGTCCGGGCATGACGGACGAGGTGTCGTTGTCCTCCCGTTCGTCAACGTAGCTTGATTAGCCCCCTTCGATACGCCCCCTGCGGGGGCTGTTCAGGATGAGGGGTGGAAGAATGTCCTCATCCCGAGTAGGCGCGAAGCGCCGTATCGAGGGACGCCCCACAACCGCGGTTGCGGCCAATCCGGATTGGCTCTGGCGATGACCTTCCGAAACGCCGTCATCGCCGCCTTGCGCGCGGCCGCCGACCCGGCGAGAGCGCCGCAGCAGCAGGCATACATGAAGTCCGACATGCCCTATCTGGGCGTGGGCGTGCCGCAATGCCGGCGCATCGCGGGTTCGGTGTTCGGAGCGCGCCCCCTGCCCGACGCCGGTGCGTGGGAGGCGGCGATTCTCGAGCTGTGGCGCAAGGCGGCGCATCGCGAGGAACGCTACGCGGCGATCGAGCTGTTGCTGTTCGGGCGCTATTCGCGCTGGCTGGAACCGGCGCGGTTTCCCTTGGTCGAGGAGCTGGTGGTCACCGGCGCCTGGTGGGACTATGTGGACGCGATCGCCGGCCGGGGCATGGGCGCGATGCTCGCCGCCCACCCCGACGCGACGAAGCCCGTGCTGCGCGAATGGGCGAAGGACGACGACATCTGGAAGCGGCGAACTGCGATACTCGCCCAGCTTCGCGCCAAGCGGGCGACGGACACCGGGCTGCTGGCCGACGCGATCCGGCCGTCCATCGGGGCATCGGAGTTCTTCCTGCGCAAGGGTATCGGCTGGGCGCTGCGCGAGTATTCGAAGACCGATCCGGGCTGGGTGAAGGCGTTCGTGGAAACCCATGCGGGGCTCTCCGATCTGAGCCGGCGCGAAGCCCTCAAGCATCTGGAACGGGCGAACGCGGCGGGCGCCGCATAGTGGCGGCGGCCCCCCGGCTCGGCGGTATCGGGGCCGCGCTCGGGCACCGCGACTACCGGGTCTTCTTGCTGGGTGCGTGGGCATCCCTTTCGGGCGCCTGGATCTATTACATGGCGCTCAGCTGGTACGTCTGGGAGCTGACCCGCTCGGGCGCCTGGCTTGGCACCGTCGTCCTTTGCCAAATGGCGACCGTCGCCGCGCTGGCGCCGTTTACCGGCGCGGCGACCGACCGGTTCGGGGCCCGCCGGATCCTCGGGATCGGTCAGGTCTTGGGCGCCGCGGCGATGACGGCGATGGCGCTGCTCGCCTATCTGAACGCAATGCCGATCGAGATCGTGCCGGTCCTCGTCGTGTTCAACGCGGTCGCCGTGGCGGTCATGGTGCCCGCCTATTTCGCCCTGGTCCCGAACCTGGTGCCGCGCGAAGACCTTTCTCCGGCGATCGCGCTGCAACTGTCGATCGCTCCCATTGCCGGCACCGTCGGCGCGATACTCGGCGGCCTAATCCTCGCCTGGCAGGGCACGGCGGCGGGGTTCGCGGGCGCCGCCATGTGCTATCTGGCAATGGCGGCGGCCCTGCTGGCGATCTCCTACCGGGATCCGGAAAGAGAGGCCGGTCCGTTCGCCGGCCTGCCGGGCGCCGTGGCGGAGGGGCTTCGCTACGCGGCGCGACGGGGGACGATCCGCACGCTCCTCCTGATGACCGTCGCCTTCTCGATCCTGCTGCAGCCGGTTGCCGAGCTGCCGCCGGACTGGACGTTGGACGATCTCGGGCGAGCCGCGACCGGGCACGATATCCTCCTTCATCCGACCGGTCCGATCGTGCTCATCGGGCTTCTCTGGCTTGCCTGGCGGGGCAGGACGCGCGGGCTCGCCCGGCTGTTCGGGGCGACCGGCGTCGCTTGCGGAATCGTGCTCGGCGCGATCGCCGCGACCGAAGCGTTCGGGCTCGGCCACGCCCTGCTCGCCCTGACGGCGGTTCTTTGGCTGTTGGTGAGCGCGAACCGGGCCATCGGACTGATCCTGATCCAGAATTGCGTCGACCCGGCGATGCGGGGACGGGTAATCGGCCTGCTCGCTCTCGCCCTTCGCGCGGTGCCGGCCGCGGGCGGGGCGCTGCTGGCCTGGCTGGCGACGCTGTCGGGAATCGCGCCGATGGCCGCGGTCGCCGCCTGCCTCGGCGCTCTCGTCGGGCTGTGGGTGCTCAGGCTGGTGCGCACGGCACGGCTGGACGAGCGCGTCGAGCGTCCCGGCGCTGCTTGAGCGGTCCGGGCGGGACGGCCCGTCCAAGCCGCTTTATCATTACGGGGTGAAAGACGACTCGATCCGGAAGCGGTGCCGCGGCGGGCGCAATGCTGCCGCTTGGCTGGGCGGTATCGGGGCCGCGCTCGGGCATCGCGACTACCGGGTCTATTCGATCGGCGCCTCGGCGTCGTTCGTGGGTACCTGGATCTACCGCACCGCGCTCGGCTGGCTCGCCTGGGAGCTCACCCGGTCGCCCGCCTGGCTGGGCATCGTCGTGTTCTGCGAGGTGGTGCCGATCATCGCTCTGGTGCCGCTGACCGGGGCGGCGACCGACCGGCTCGGCGCCTACCGGATCTTCCGGGCGGGCCAGATCGCGGCCTCGGGCGTGATGGCCGCGTTGGCGCTCCTGACCGCCCTCGATCTGATGACCATCGAGGTCCTGCTGGCGCTGACCGTCCTCAACGGCATCAACATGGCGTTCATGCAGCCGTCCTATTTCGCCCTGGTGGCAAATCTGGTGCCGCGCGAGGATTTGTCGTCCGCCATCGCCTTCCAGTCGTCGATGGTCCAGACCGCCCGCTTCATCGGCCCGGCGATGGCCGGCGCTCTGCTGGTGTGGCAGGGGGCGGCGCTCGCCTTCGCGGTCAACGCCGCGACCTATATCGGCATGGTCTGGGCGCTGCTCGCGCTCTCCTACCGCGACCCGGACAGGCTGGCCGGCGGCGGGGGCAGCCTGCTCGGCGACGTGGCGCAGGGGCTCCGCTACATATCCGGCCACGAGACGATCCGCGCGCTCCTCCTGATGACCGTCGCGTTTTCGGTCCTGCTGCGCCCGGTGGTCGAGCTCCTCCCGGCGTTCGCGTCCGACGTCTTCGGACGCGGCGCGGACGGGCTGGCGACGCTTCTCTCCTCGGCCGGGGCGGGGGCGATCGTGGGCTCGCTCATTCTCGCCCGGCGCGGCAGGACGCAGGGTCTCACCCGGCTGCTGGGCGCAAGCGGCGTGCTCTGCGGCATCGCGGTGGCCGGCTTCGCCTCGACCGGCGCATTCTGGCTCGGCATCGTGCTGATGGCGGTCTACGGGCTGTTGTCCAACGCGAACTCGATCTGCAGCCAGATCCTGATCCAGAACTGCGTCGACCCGGCGATGCGGGCGCGGGTGATGAGCCTCGTTGGCCTCACCTTCCGTTCCGTCCCGGCGGCGAGCGCGGCCGTGTTCGGCGGCCTCGCCTCGCTGTTCGGGCTCGGCCTCCCCATCGCCGTCGCGGCGTGCCTCGGGACGGTCGCCGGTCTCTGGACGCTGGGCCTGATCCGGAGCGCCCGCCTCGACGAGCGCGCCGAGAGCCCGCCCGCGGGCTAAGCCGGTCTCGCTGCGGTCGCTGCGGTCGGGCCGCGGATTCAGATCAGAATGTGTTCGCTTATGGTGGCGAGGCAGTTGCGCGCCACCGGTTTTCTCCGCCCCCTCTCGGTGAGCAATCCGCAATAGTAATTGTCGAATTCGACAAAATCCTGCTGGAGCGGAACGAGCGTGCCCGTCTCGATATAGGGTTCGACGCAGCACTGCCAACCGAGCGCGATACCCTTTCCGGCGCTCGTCGCCTGTAGGACGTCGCTGTAGCTTTCGAATTTCAGGATTTGGGGCAGGGGATCCGGCCGCTCCACGGAGTCGAACCAGTCATCCCATGACGCCCAGCCCCGGTCCGGAACCGCGAAGTCGAGAAGCGTCAGCCCGTCCCATCCGCTGACCGGCCCCCCCAGGGTCGTCGCGTTTTCCTGCGCATATTGGGGAGAGCAGACCGGTCTGACCGTCTCCTTGAACGCCATCATATCAGGACCGGCATCCTTCGCGTCCCAGGTGAACACCACATCGGCGTCCGGATGATGCGGGGCATCGCGCGACTCGCGGGGGTAAAGCACGAAGCGGATCGCGTAATCCTCTCCGAGAGATCTTCGCAACGCGTCGAGTCGCGGCATGAATACGAGTTGCCATGCATCGTGGGAACAAGCGATCGCGACATGCCTGTCGTTGGAGGCCCCGCCCGCTTCGACGACGGCGCGATCGATCGTCTGGAGCGCCTTGGAGACGGCGTCGTAGAAGTGGCTGCCCGTCTCGGTCAGGCGCACGCCGGTCCTCGACCGGTCGAACACACGGGTCGAAAGCTGCCGCTCCAGCCTTGCTATGTGACGGCTGACGGCGGACTGGGAAGTCTGCAGTTCTTCTGCAGCACGAGAGAAGTTGCCCAGACGGCCGGCACTCTCGAACGCAATCAGAGTGCTTACCGCCGGGATGCGTACTCGGGAACGACCAACCATAGGCACACGGAGAGATGAAATATTCAAAAGTATTAATTCACTTCCATGTCAAGGTTGATATGACGCTATACCGTTTCGATAGAGTTAAATATGCATAACCATTACCAGTATTATAACTAGACTGCTCGCTACACTTTGTAAACAATTTGAGAGAAATGTGCGCTGTGGTGATTTTTGGCTGTCGCCGGTTCGATTTTGGCGGTTGAATATCGTCCGGCCCGCTTCCCCACCGGGCAGGATACGGGCTTCCGGGGCCTGACAAATACGATTACCGGAAGATTGTCTGGCGTGCGGGCGTGGCTTCCCCTCTGCCGTCGGGCGGCGGGATCGGGCAGGATTGTCGGGAGGCAGACGAGCGGTCAGCCGGTGTCGAGATACGGCACGGCGCCGACCAGGGAGCGCATGCGCTCGGGGCGGCCGGCGCGGGCCTGGGCGAGAGCCATCGCCATCATCACCGCCAGGGCGAGGCCGAGGCGGGTCTTCATCTTGGCGCGGCCTCGGATGTAGTGGGTCTCGAAGTTGAAGCTGTTGTCGAGGCGGCTGTTGATCCGCTCCATGGCCGAGCGGCGGTTGTAGCCGCGCCGCCATGACGGACTGCCCCAGGGCGTGGGGGTGAAGATGCGCCGGTCGTGGCTGTCGAGGTCGATGCGCAGGATGCGGCCATAGTCTCCGGGCTTGACCCCGCCGGCCCGGTGGCAGGCCCGGCTGCCGGCGCAGGCGAAGCCGAAGGCGGCTGCCGGGCAGCGGTATTTGAGCGTGCCGCAGCGGCCCCGATCAGCCTCGAACCCCTGAAACGCCATAGCGCGGACCTCGCCGGTCCCGGGACAGACGCAGGACACCCGGCCGCGCTCGTCGTGAACGATGACATCGGCGCGGTCGGGGAACAGCGGCCGCGTGATCGGCTGCGCCGGATCGTATCTCGGCTCCTGCTTCTCCACCCGCCACATCAGCCGTGTATCGATCAGCGGGCGGGCGGTCCACCGGTCCCACAGCCGCGCCTTCAGGCGGGCATCGTCGAGACCGCGGTCGGCGCTGAAGTCGGCGCAGCGCCCGGCGATCTCCGGCGCCCTTGCGAACAGCTCCTCCAGCATCCCGGACAGCACCTTGGGTTCCGAGGCCGAAGCGCGCGTCACCTCGAAGGCCACCGGAACCTCGTAATCGGTGTCGGCGATCAGGTGCAGCCCGTAGCCGAACCACGACTTCACCTTCTTCCACACCGCGCCGGTCCTGGCGTCCACCCCGCCCGTCTCGTGCTTGCCCCAGTCGGCGTCGGGGTCCGAGGTCTTGTCCTCGTCCTTGCCGACCCGGCCCGTCGAGTGGCTCGCGATCGCCTTGCCGTCGTAGCCGAGATGACGCCCGAAGTCCGGCAACGCGGCGAACAGCGCGGCGCGCAGGCTCTCGATCATGGCGGACACCAGCCCCTGCTCGTCCTCAAGCTGCACAACACGCCCCAGAAACCGCGAGAAGTTCCAGTGGCTCGGCGCCGTCGAACGAACCCGCGCCGGGCGCGTTACCGCATGCCCGTCGTGAAGCACCGTCACCGGCCCGCTCTGATACGGCAGAGGGTCGAACCCGCAGATCTCCAGCAACGCCGGGTTGCGCCCCAGCTCCCGCAACAGCGACTGCATCGAGGCGTGTTGCAACACCACCCCCGCGATCAGCGCCCGCCACATCGCCCGCACCGGGTAGTCGTTACGGCCCCGACCGCGACACACTTCAAGCGCCGTCACGATCTCCTCGTCGGGAAGCACCGCCAGAACCAGGCGCAGCCGTTCAAGGTCCGGCAGGACTTCGACATCGCGCCACGAAAAGGGTAGCTTCGCCGCCGTCGCCATCGCTGTTCTCCCGACCAGGGGTGGTGGTGGAACAAGGGCCCCAGGGCCCGATGGCGACACCTTCTATCTCATGCGCACGATCAGGGCGCGCGAGGCCGCCGCAGGAAAACCTCGCTGCCAAGACGCCGCGACCAGCGGCGTGGGGTGAAAATCGCCAAAACGACCGCCGCAGCGAAACTGAAACCCCGGATATCAACGACCACCACGGGGTATCAAAAATCTCGCACCTCCGTGAACGCCTTGTAAATCAACCCGTCCCCGACAGCGCAAACGCCTCATGCCGAGAAATGTGCGCTGTGGTGATTTTTGGCTGTCGCCGGTTCGATTTTGGCGGTTGAATATCGTCCGGCCCGCTTCCCCACCGGGCAGGATACGGGCTTCCGGGGCCTGACAAATACGATTACCGGAAGATTGTCTGGCGTGCGGGCGTGGCTTCCCCTCTGCCGTCGGGCGGCGGGATCGGGCAGGATTGTCGGGAGGCAGACGAGCGGTCAGCCGGTGTCGAGATACGGCACGGCGCCGACCAGGGAGCGCATGCGCTCGGGGCGGCCGGCGCGGGCCTGGGCGAGAGCCATCGCCATCATCACCGCCAGGGCGAGGCCGAGGCGGGTCTTCATCTTGGCGCGGCCTCGGATGTAGTGGGTCTCGAAGTTGAAGCTGTTGTCGAGGCGGCTGTTGATCCGCTCCATGGCCGAGCGGCGGTTGTAGCCGCGCCGCCATGACGGACTGCCCCAGGGCGTGGGGGTGAAGATGCGCCGGTCGTGGCTGTCGAGGTCGATGCGCAGGATGCGGCCATAGTCTCCGGGCTTGACCCCGCCGGCCCGGTGGCAGGCCCGGCTGCCGGCGCAGGCGAAGCCGAAGGCGGCTGCCGGGCAGCGGTATTTGAGCGTGCCGCAGCGGCCCCGATCAGCCTCGAACCCCTGAAACGCCATAGCGCGGACCTCGCCGGTCCCGGGACAGACGCAGGACACCCGGCCGCGCTCGTCGTGAACGATGACATCGGCGCGGTCGGGGAACAGCGGCCGCGTGATCGGCTGCGCCGGATCGTATCTCGGCTCCTGCTTCTCCACCCGCCACATCAGCCGTGTATCGATCAGCGGGCGGGCGGTCCACCGGTCCCACAGCCGCGCCTTCAGGCGGGCATCGTCGAGACCGCGGTCGGCGCTGAAGTCGGCGCAGCGCCCGGCGATCTCCGGCGCCCTTGCGAACAGCTCCTCCAGCATCCCGGACAGCACCTTGGGTTCCGAGGCCGAAGCGCGCGTCACCTCGAAGGCCACCGGAACCTCGTAATCGGTGTCGGCGATCAGGTGCAGCCCGTAGCCGAACCACGACTTCACCTTCTTCCACACCGCGCCGGTCCTGGCGTCCACCCCGCCCGTCTCGTGCTTGCCCCAGTCGGCGTCGGGGTCCGAGGTCTTGTCCTCGTCCTTGCCGACCCGGCCCGTCGAGTGGCTCGCGATCGCCTTGCCGTCGTAGCCGAGATGACGCCCGAAGTCCGGCAACGCGGCGAACAGCGCGGCGCGCAGGCTCTCGATCATGGCGGACACCAGCCCCTGCTCGTCCTCAAGCTGCACAACACGCCCCAGAAACCGCGAGAAGTTCCAGTGGCTCGGCGCCGTCGAACGAACCCGCGCCGGGCGCGTTACCGCATGCCCGTCGTGAAGCACCGTCACCGGCCCGCTCTGATACGGCAGAGGGTCGAACCCGCAGATCTCCAGCAACGCCGGGTTGCGCCCCAGCTCCCGCAACAGCGACTGCATCGAGGCGTGTTGCAACACCACCCCCGCGATCAGCGCCCGCCACATCGCCCGCACCGGGTAGTCGTTACGGCCCCGACCGCGACACACTTCAAGCGCCGTCACGATCTCCTCGTCGGGAAGCACCGCCAGAACCAGGCGCAGCCGTTCAAGGTCCGGCAGGACTTCGACATCGCGCCACGAAAAGGGTAGCTTCGCCGCCGTCGCCATCGCTGTTCTCCCGACCAGGGGTGGTGGTGGAACAAGGGCCCCAGGGCCCGATGGCGACACCTTCTATCTCATGCGCACGATCAGGGCGCGCGAGGCCGCCGCAGGAAAACCTCGCTGCCAAGACGCCGCGACCAGCGGCGTGGGGTGAAAATCGCCAAAACGACCGCCGCAGCGAAACTGAAACCCCGGATATCAACGACCACCACGGGGTATCAAAAATCTCGCACCTCCGTGAACGCCTTGTAAATCAACCCGTCCCCGACAGCGCAAACGCCTCAATTTGTGATTGAGGCGGTCCCGACCCCCGCACGAACGGTTGAGTCGGCCGGGTCGACCGGGCCGGGTGCGCCGACGATCGGGCTAGACGAACACCATCTGGGCGTCCGGCCCGGCATCGTTGAGGAAGGTGACCGCGCCGGCCTCGCGGATGCCGAGATCGTCGCGCAGATCGTCGAGCGCGAGCCCGGCGGCCCGGAGCCCGAGCTCGCAGACCAGGAAGCGCACGCCGAGTTCGGCCGCCGCCGCGAACAGCTCCTCGAGGGTGGCGAGCCCCTTCTCCCGGAGCGCCGTTTCGCCCGCCGCCCACGCGCCGAGCCTGCCAGCCGGACGCAGCGCGCGGCAGCCCTCCATGGTGAAGAACAGCGTGACCTCCCGGTCGATCGCCGCCGCCGCGCTCGCCAGCACCATCGCGTAATGCACCCGGTCGAAGGCGCCCGACTGGACGATTATCGAGAGCTTAGTCCGCATTTCCCGTTCCGGTCATGGCCTGCGCGGCGCTGTCCGGCCGACAGGGCAGGAGAGCCGCGCCGCGCGATGCGGGGACATCGGGCAAGCGGCTCGACGCACCCTGTCGGCCGGACAGCGCCGCGCAGGCCATGACCGGAACGGGAAATGCGGACTAACCATCGCCGCATGTCGCGCAGCGCGGATTCCGCTTGAGAGCCATCTTGCGGACCGTCGTGGTCAGCGCATCGTAGATCAGCAGGTGGCCAGCGAGGCTCTCGCCGATCCCCATCGCTTCCTTGAGAATCTCGGTCGCCTGCAGCGAGCCCATCGTGCCGGCGAGCGCGCCCAGCACGCCGCCCTCGGCGCAGCTGGGCACGATCCCGGGCGGCGGCGGCGACGGGTAGAGGCAGCGATAGCACGGCAGCGTGGCGTCGATCCCCGACTTGAAGGTCGCGAGCTGTCCTTCGAAGCGCAGCAGGGCGGCGGCGACGAGGATCTTGCCCGCGGCGTGGCAGGCATCGTTCAGGGTGAAACGGGTCTCGAAATTGTCGCTGCCGTCGGCGATCACGTCGTAACCGGCGATCAGCCCGGCGACATTGCCGGCACCGAGCCGCGTCGGATGCGCGACGAGATTCACCTCCGGATTGACCGCGGCGACCGCCTCGGCCGCGCTGTCGACCTTGGGCATGCCGACCCGGTCGGTGGCGTGGATCACCTGGCGCTGCAGGTTGGAAAGGTCGACCGCATCGTCGTCGACCACCCCGATGGTGCCGATCCCGGCCGCCGCGAGATAGAGGAGCAGCGGCGCGCCGAGCCCGCCGGCGCCGACCACAAGGACGCTGGATCGCAGCAGCTTCTCCTGGCCGATGCCGCCGACTTCGGGCAGGACGATGTGTCGGGCGTAGCGCCGCAGCTGGTCTTCCGTCAGCATCGTGGGGGCGCGCGCTCAGCCCGCCGGCCCGGTGCCGGTCGAGCCGAACCCGCCCACGCCGCGGGCACTGCCCGGCAGCGCATCGGCCTCGTCCCAAGCGATCCGGGTCACCGGCGCGACCACCATCTGGGCGATCCGCATGCCGCGCTCCACCGCGAAGGGTTCGTCGCCGAGATTGGCGAGCACCACCTTGATCTCGCCCCGGTAGTCGGCGTCGATCGTGCCGGGGGCGTTCAACACGGTAACGCCGTTCCGCGCCGCGAGCCCGGAACGCGGGCGGATCTGCGCCTCGTAGCCGGGCGGGAGGGCTATCGCGAGCCCCGTCGGGATGGCCGCCCGGCCGCCGGGCGCCAGCACGACCGCCGCCGCCACCGCCGCGGCGAGATCGAGCCCGGCGGACTGCGCGGTCTCGTAACGCGGCAATGCGATGTCGTCGTTGCCCGGAAGCCGGGTCACCGCGACCGCGACTTCGCTCATTCGGCCGCCTCGGCGCGGGCATCGAACCAGTCCACGATCCTCGACGCCAGCCGTTCGGCGACGGCGTCCTTGGCGAGGGTGGGCCAGTCCTCGACCCCGTCGGCGCTCACCAGGCGGATCGTGTTCTCCTCGCCGCCGAACGTGCCCGATCCGGGCGCGACATCGTTGGCGAGGATCCAGTCGCAGCCCTTCGCCTCCAGCTTTCGCCGCGCGTTGGCGAGCAGGTCGTCGGTCTCGGCGGCAAAGCCCACGACGAGCGCGGGCCGGGCATTGCCGGCGGCCGCGACGGAGGCCAGCACGTCCGGGTTCTCGACGAGCTCGATCGCCGCGGGCGCCCCGTCCGACTTTTTCATCTTGCGTTCAGCCTCGCGGGCCGGACGCCAGTCGGACACCGCCGCGGCGAACACGGCGACGTCGGACGGCAGGGCGGCGCGGCAGGCGTCCAGCATCTCGCGGGCGGATTCGACGCGGACGACCTCCACCCCGGCCGGGTCGGGCTCGCGGGTGGGGCCGGTCACCAGCCGGGTCCGCGCGCCGGCGCGCGCGAGCGCCGCGGCGATCGCATGGCCCTGCTTGCCGGACGAGCGGTTGCCGATGTAGCGAACCGGGTCCAGCGCCTCATGGGTCGGCCCGCTGGTCACCAGGGCCGCGCGCCCCTGCAGCCGCCCGCGCGCCGCGAAATAGGCTTCGACGGCGTCCAGGATCGCGCCGGGCTCCGCCATCCGGCCGGGGCCGTATTCGCCGCAGGCCATCTCGCCCTCGTCGGGCCCGACGAAGCGGATGCTGCGTTCGCGGAGCGTGGCGAGATTGGCCCGGGTCGCGGCGTGCTCCCACATCCGGACGTTCATGGCGGGCGCGGCAAGGACGTCCTTGTCGGTCGCGAGAAGCAGCGTGGTCGCGAGGTCGTTGGCGAGGCCGCCCGCCATCCTGGCGAGGATGTCGGCCGTCGCCGGAGCGAGGACGAGGAGGTCGGCCTCGCGCGACAGCCGGATATGCCCCATCTCGTGCTCGTCGGTGAGCGAGAACAGGTCCCGGTAGACCCTGTCGCCGCTCAACGCCGACAGCGACAACGGGGTGACGAACTCGGCCCCCGCCTCGGTCAGCACGCAGCGCACCGACGCGCCGCGCTCGACCAGGCGGCGGGTCAGTTCGAGCGTCTTGTAGGCGGCGATCCCGCCCGCGACGATCAGGAGTATGCGCCTGCCGTTGAGCACCGCCCCGGTCCGCATGGTTCGTACAGCCCCGCCATAATACCCGCCCCGGGGTAGCAATCGGAAGAAATCGGTCGGGGGTGGATCGATCGAAACGGCAATGCCCTACGGCAGCACCGGCTCGGCGAGCGCCCAGATGCCGCGCGGGTCCTCGATCTCGACCACCCAGAGATCGGGATCGTAGCCGCGCTGACGGGCGATATAGGCGTCGGCCTCGGCCTCGGGAACCGGGTCGTCGCCGGTGCCGCGGCGCCACGCCCGGCCACCGTCGGGTGGGGTGGTCGGCGTATAGACGGTGCAGCCCGCTTCGAACCGGTTGTGCTTGATCAGGATCGCGCCGGCATGCTCGTCGCCCCGGCGCACCAGATAGGCGTCGATGCCGTTTACCCGGCAGCGCCGGATTTCCGCACCGACCCAGATCGCCGCCTTGATGCGGGGAATCACGGGCGGGCCGTTCCAGCGTCGCGCCGACCGATCTTCAAAGTCACCGCGCCTCTCCCTTTACCTGTCCGTCGTTTCGACCGGAACGCCCGGAACGGATCCGGGGCGGCGGCCCTGGAGTCGGGAACGGCGCGGGCTTTCCGGCACCGGCCGGTGAGATGTCCGGGCTACCCGCCGGCCTGGGTCCAGAGCAGCACCGCCGCTAGGGCGGCGAGCGCGAGGATGGCGGTCCACAGCCCCGGCGCGCCGCGGCGGCCCGCCATCTCGGCGCGCAGCGCGGCGACCGTCTCGGGGTCGAGCTGGATACGGTTCTGGGCCAGCACGTCGACCGTCCGTTCGAGATCGCCGAGCGCCTTGGGCAGGCGGGCGAGCGCGTCGGACAGCGTTTCCACGGTCTCGCGGACGCGGGCCTGCGGTCCCATCTGCTCGGTCATCCATTCCTCGATCAACGGCCGGGCGAGCTCCCACATGTTGGTTTCGGGGTGCAGCCGCCGCCCCACCCCTTCCGCGACCAGCATGGTCTTTTGCAGCAGCAGGAGCTGGGGCTGCACCTCCATCTTGAAGCGCTTGGTGACCTGGAAGAGCTGGCCCACGAGGCGGGCCAGTGAAATCTGGTTGAGCGGCAGGCCGAGGATCGGCTCGGCGATCGCGCGCGCGGCCTGGGCGAAACTGTCGACCGACTGATCCGCCGGCACCAGCCCCGCCGAGACGTGGATCTCGGCGACCCGGTTGTAGTCGCGGACCAGAAACGAATAGAGCATGTCCGCGAGGTAGCGCCGGGTCGGCCGGTCGACGCGCCCCATGATGCCGAAATCGACCGCGTGCACCCGGCCCTCGCTGTCGACCAGCAGGTTCCCCGGGTGCAGATCGGCGTGGAAGAAGCCGTCGCGAAATATCTGGAAAAAGAACACCGAGGCCATCAGCGCGACGATCTCCGCGAGGTCGTGGCCTTCGGCCTCCAGCCGTTCGCGGTCGTGGATCGGCACCCCTTCGACCCAGCTCGACGTAAGCACGCGGCGCGCGGTCCGCCGCCAGTCCACCGTCGGCACCTCGAACCCGTCCATCTCCTCGAAATTGGCGCGAAGCTCCTGCGCCGCCGCGGCTTCGAGGCGCAGATCCATCTCGATCCGCGCCGATTCCGCGAAGGTCTCGACCACCTCCACCGGCTTGAGCCGGTCGAAGGTGCCGTGAAGGCGGGCGACGATACCCGCCAGCCAGCGGATCAGGTCGAGATCGCGGTTGAACGCCGCCTCGATTCCGGGCCGCAGCACCTTGACCGCGACCTCGTCGCCCTCGGCGGTCACCGCGCGGTGGACCTGGGCGATGGAGGCCGCGGCGACGGCCTCGTCATCGAACTCGGCGAACACCTCTTCGAGTCCGCAGCCGAGCTCAGCCTCGATGGTCTTCCGCGCTTCCGCGCTCGGGAACGGCGGCAGCCGGTCCTGCAGCCGGGCGAGGTCGGCCGCCAGCTCCTCGCCGACCAGGTCGGAACGCACCGACAGCGTCTGGCCCAGCTTCACGAAGGCCGGGCCCAGCTCCTGGAACGCCGCCGACAGCTTCTCGCCGGGACGCCTCGACCGCGCGCCGCCGATCCGGGACCTGCCGAGGAGCCAGAGCGCGATCCGGATTCCCGCATGCGCCTTGACCGGCTCGAACGCCGAAAGCGCATCGTGACGGGCGAGCGTGCGCACGATGCGCCATATGCGCCGCAGATTTCTGAGACCGTGGAACATCGCTCAGGTCCGCCAGGCGGAGTGCAGGGCGGCGATGCCGGCGCTCAGGTTGCGGTAGCGCACGGCGCCGAACCCCGCGGCGCGGAACTCGTCGGCAAGCGTTTCCTGATCGGGGAAGGTACGGATGCTGTCGGCGAGATAACGATACGCGTCGGCATCGCCCGCCACGGCGCCGCCGAGGCGGGGCAGGACCCCGTAGGAATAGGCGTCGTAGAGCGGGCGCAACGCCGCGGCGACCGGCCGGCTGAATTCGAGGCACAGCAGCCGCCCGCCGGGCTTGAGCACGCGCCGCGCCTCGGCGAGCGCCGCCGCGCGGTCGGTGACGTTCCTGAGCCCGAACGCGATCGTGCACGCGTCGGCCGTCGCGGACGGGAACGGCAGGGCCTCGGCACGACCGGCGACGAAGCGGATGCCGGAGAGCCGGCCGGCGTCGACCGCCCGGTCGATCCCGACATTCAGCATCTCGACGCTCGGATCGCAGACGACGATTTCGGCCTCGACGCGGCGGAGGATTCCGCGCGCGATGTCTCCCGTGCCGCCCGCGATGTCGATCGCCGTCCAGCCCGGCCGCGGGTCGAGCCAGTCGATCATCAGCGCCTTCCAGACCCGGTGAAGCCCGCCGCTCATCAGGTCGTTCATCAGGTCGTAGCGCGGCGCGACCGCGGCGAACACGCCGCGTACCCGCTCGGCGTGCTCTTCCGCGCCGAGTTTCCGGAATCCGAACAGCGCGTCGTTCGCCTTCGGAGTGTCGGGTTGCTCCGCCATCGCGCCGACCATAATCCGATGCAATGCGCGCCGCCAACGCGGTTCCGACCGGGGCCGTCCGGTTCGACATCGCGCGAAAATGCGCTAGTTTGCGGCATGCCCGAACTTCCCGAGGTCGAAACCGTCCGCCGCGGCCTCGCGCGCGCGATGGAGGGGCGGCGCATCGACGGCGTGCGCGTCGCGCGCCGCGATCTGAGGCGCCCGCTGCCCCCCGATTTCGAGGAACGGCTGATCGGGCGGACCGTGACGGCGGTCGGGCGGCGGGCCAAGTATCTGACCATCGATCTCGACGACGGCGGCGTGCTGCTCGCCCATCTCGGCATGTCGGGACGCATGATCGTCGACGAGAACGTGCCGGATGCGCGGCCGTCCCATCGCCATGCCGACCATGAGCACGTCACCTTCGTGCTGGGCAATCGCACGTTCGTCCGGTTCGCCGATCCGAGGCGCTTCGGAATGATGGACCTTGTGGCCCGAGGCGCACTTTCGGACCACCCGCTGATCGCGCATCTCGGGCCGGAGCCGACCGAAGCGGAATTCGACGGGAACCGGCTTTGGGCGTCGCTCGACGGGAAGCGCACACCGATCAAGGCGGCGCTGCTCGACCAGCGTATCGTCGCCGGGCTCGGCAACATCTATGTCTGCGAGAGCCTGTTCGAATCCGGAATCTCGCCCCGCCGCCTCGCCGCCAATGTGGGACCCGCGCGCGCCGACCGTCTGGCCGGCGCCATCCGCGAAACCCTCGCCTCGGCGATCGACGCGGGCGGCTCGACGCTCCGCGACCATGTCGCGCCCGACGGCGAGCTCGGCTATTTCCAGCACCGGTTCAAGGTCTACGGGCGCGAGGGCGAGCCCTGCCCCGGCTGCGACTGCGGCGGGGCGGTGCGGCGGATCGTGCAGTCGGGGCGTTCCACCTTCTACTGCGCCGCGCGGCAGCGTTGAGGGTGGGAATGCGGCCAGGACGTTTCGCGGTTCTCTTCGCGCTCAGCGCGCTCCTCATGGTGTCGAGTGTCCGGGCCGGCGATTTCTTCGACGGGTTTCCCGACCTTCCTCTGATGGCGGGGCTCACCGAACGGCCGGAGTCGGCGGTGGTGTTCGACCACGCGTCGGGGCAGGTGGCGACCGCCGTCGCGTCGGGGCCGGTCGAGCCCGCCGCGATCAGACGGTTTTACCGCCGCGCACTGCCACCGCTCGGCTGGATGCCCGAATGCGCCGCGGTAAGCTGCCCGCCGCCGGACCGCTATCGCCGGGAAGGCGAGGCCCTGGAACTCGAGCTCGTGCCCGAGCGCGGCGAGACCACCGCGCGTTTCGTGCTCACCCGATAACGCTCCAACCCGAAACCAGCGAGGCGTCCATGGCATACGAACACATCGTCGTCGAAACCCACGAATCCGTCGGGCTGATCACCCTCAACCGCCCGAACGTGCTCAACGCGCTGTCAACGCCTCTGGTCCGCGAGCTGGGCGCGGCGCTGGCCGCGTTCGAGGCCGACGCGGCGATCGGCGCGGTGGTGCTGACCGGCTCGGAAAAGGCCTTCGCGGCAGGCGCCGACATCAAGGAGATGCAGTCCAAGAGCTGGCCCGACACCTATAGCGAGGACTTCATCACCGCCGACTGGGAATCCATCCTGCGCTGCCGCAAGCCGGTGATCGCGGCGGTGGCGGGGTATGCGCTGGGCGGCGGCTGCGAGCTCGCGATGATGTGCGACTTCATCATCGCCGCGGACAACGCGCGCTTCGGCCAGCCGGAGATCCAGCTCGGCGTGACGCCCGGCGCCGGCGGGACCCAGCGCCTCACCCGCTTCGTCGGCAAGTCGAAGGCGATGGAGATGTGTCTGACCGGGCGGATGATGGATGCGGACGAGGCGGAGCGCGCCGGGCTGGTGAGCCGCGTCGTCGCCGCCGACCGGCTGGTCGACGACGCCGTCGAGACCGCGCAGAAGATCGCCGGCATGTCGCTCCCCGTCGCGCTGATGGTCAAGGAAGCGGTCAACCGTTCCTACGAGATGTCGCTCAGCGAAGGCGTCCGCTTCGAGCGCCGCCTGTTTCAGGCGACCTTCGGCACCGCCGACCAGAGCGAGGGCATGGCGGCGTTCGTGGAGAAGCGAAAGCCGAATTTCACGAACAGGTGAGGGCCGGTTCCACCCCCGCCGCCAGCCGCAGCAGCGCGGCGTCGCCGCCCCTCGCGCCCATCAGCGTCAACCCCACCGGTCCGGAGCCGGGTTCGTGGCAGGGCATGGTGATCGCGCAGCGGTCGAGGATATTGCCGACGAAGGTGTTGCGGAGCGTGCGCGCGTTGGCGGCGAGCCATTCCTCCGCGCTGTTCCCGATCGAGGCGATGGGCGGCGCGACCCAGGCGAGCGTCGGCATGGCGACGGCGTCGTAGGGCGCGGTAGCGGCATCGGCGCGGGCGATCAGGTCGCGCCGCGCCGCCAGCAGGTCGATATAGACATGGGCGGGGATGTCGGCGCCGTTCCTCAAACGCTGCGCGATGATCGGGTCGTAGAGATCCCCCTTCTCCGCCAGCAGTTCGCGGTGCCAGGCGTGCCCTTCCATGATCGGCAGGGTGCCGTTGGCGTTGAGCGGCGCGATCTCGTCGAGCTCCTCGAACTCGATGTCGACGATCCGCGCACCGGCGGCCGACAGACGGCTCAGCGCAGACTCGAAGGCGCCGGCGACCGCGTCGTCGAGGTCGTCGCAGACGAGGCGCTTCGGGACCGCGATCGTCGCGTGGTCGGCCGGGTGCGGCGCGACGCGTTCCGGCCGCCCGGTCCCACGGGTTGCGCGGCGTATCGTAGTGCGGGTTGAGGCCGAGCGCGCCGAAGGCGAACTCGGTCATGTTGGTGGTCCCGAGGATGACCGCGCCGGCGGCGCGGAGCCGGGCTACGACGGGCGCGTCCTCGGCCGCGGGCGGACGGTCCGCCAGCGCCTTCGATCCGGCGAGCGTCGTGTAGCCGCGGACGTCGCACAGGTCCTTGATCGAGACCGGAATCCCGGCGAGCGGCGAGGGGACGATTCCATGGCTGCGCGCCCTGTCGGAGGCGAGCGCCGCATCCATCGCGGCATCCCGGAACAGGCGGATGAAGGCGCGCGAACCCTCCCCGTCCGGGTCGTCGATCCGGTCGAAGCACTCGGCGGTCAGCGCGGCCGAGGTCGTGCGGCCCTCGGCCAGATCCCCGGCGAGGTCCCAGAGCGGTTTCATCGGCATATCGGGCTCCCCTCCGGCACCGGGGCGTTCACGCGGCGCTCCTCGTCCCGGTCTCCGCTTCGAGCGCGTCTTCGCGCATCCGCCTGAAGGTGAGCGCCGGCGCATCGACGTTGATGTCGACCAGCGGCGCGTCGGGCCGGGAATCGAACACGCGCTGCTGGGCTTCCATGATCTCGAGGTCCTCGTGGAACACCCGCAGGAAGTCGGTGCGGAAGATTTCGTCTATCTCCGCGCTGTCGGTCTGGAAAAGGCGCGTATGGGCGTAGAAATGGTGGGCGGTGCGCGCGGTCTCCGGCGTCGGGCAGTTGGGGACGTGGAAGGCGATCCCCTGCACGCGGTTCCCGTCCAGCGCGCCGCCCCCGACCTCGGTGCAGCCGACATCGACGTCGACATAGCAGGGCAGGACGGCCTCGACGATCTGCCAGCGGTCGACCTTGCCCGCGAAGCCGCCGGCCGCCCTGTAGAACGGCGGGGGCTCGACCGCGGGCATCAGCCTCTCCATGCGGACCAGCCTGTCCTCACGCTCGGTCCGGCAGGGGAAGCGGGTGATCTCGTCATTGCCGATGGTGTCGGTGTGGACGAAGGTGAGGTGCGAGAGATCGAGCAGATTGTCGACGATCAGCCGGTGGCTGCAGCGCGAATAAAGCGGCTTCCCGTTGTTGCCCGGCACGGTCTTCCAGTCGGGATGGTCCATCCACCACCAGTCCGGCAGCAGGCTCTCGTCGGGCGCTTCGCCGCCCATCCAGATCCACACCCATCCGGCCCGCTCGACCAGGGGGTAGGACCTGACCGCGCTTCCGGGCGGCACCCGGGTCTGCCCCGGCACCTCGACGCAGGCGCCGCCGCGGTCGAACAGGAGGCCGTGATAGGCGCAGCGCAGCCCGCCGCCCTCCACCGTCCCGAGCGAGAGCGGCAGGCCCCGGTGGCAGCACCGGTCTTCCAGAGCGACCGGCATTCCGTCTTCGGCGCGGAACAGCACCACCGGCTCGTCGAGCAGCGTGCGGCCCAGCGGTTCGTCCCCGATCTCGTGGCTCCACGCCGCCACGTACCAGCAGTTCCTGAGGAACATCGCCCTCTCCGCCCCGGGTTTGCGCGCGCCGGAGTCTACGGGGAATATGACGGCGCGCCAATCGAGGGAGGATGCCGTGTTCGATTTTCTGTTCCCGAGCCACGCCTTCGGATCGCAGACCCTGCGCCTTGTCGCCGAGGCGCAGCAGGGCGGCGGCGACGTGTTCGACATCGCGCGCTGCTGCCGCGAGATCGAGGAGGGCGACACCGAGAGCTGGGAACGGGCATGGGTGGCGCTCGCCGAGCGCATCGAGGGTCTGGCGCGCGAGGCGCTGGCCGACGGGCGGAACACCACGGCGATGAAATATTTGGAGCTTATATCGATTACTTGACAGGAGCGGGGCTGACAGGCGTTCCGGGCAGCGCCGGGGCGCATTCGGGTCCCGGCGGGCCGTTCCTCCCCGTCATGGTCGGCGAAGGCCGACCATCCACGAGTTTTTGCGGCGCCGGAAACGAAAAACAAATCGTGGATGGTCGGCCTTCGCCGACCATGACGGGGGGGAGTCTGGGCGGTTTCCATGCCCGCCGCGACGCGACGGCGTCCCCGGCCCCGATCCGCGCCCGACAGCCGGCCGTCAAGTAATCGATATAAGCCCCAAATATTTCTTCCACGCCAACCAGTACTGGCGCATGGCGGACGTGTTCCTCGGCGAAGACCGCGCGGCGGAGCGGGCGGAGCGGTTCTCGAAGGCGCAGGCCTGTTTCCGGGAAGCGGCGAAGCTGCATTCGCCGAGGATCGAGGTGATCGAGGTCGCTTGCGGCGACGAAACCTATGACGGCTATTTCTGCCACCCGGCCGATCCCGCGCCGGGGAAGAGATGGCCGGCGGTGTTCTTCATCGGCGGCGCCGACGCCTATGCCGAGGAGATCTATTTCTCCGGCAGGCAGATGTGCGAGCGCGGCTTCGCCATGCTGCTGGTCGACACGCCGGGGCGCGGCTCTTCGATGTACCTCAAGAGCATCCCGACACGGCCCGACTACGAGGTCCCCGGCATGGCGGCGATCGACTGGCTGGCCGCGCGACCCGAAATCGACCCGGACCGGATCGGGCTGATGGGGATCTCGATGGCCGGCTATTACGCGCCCCGCGTCGCCGCCTTCGACGAACGGGTCAAGGCTTTGATCGCCTGGTGCGGCTGCTACTCGCTGCTCGACGACATCTACCTCTTCTACGACGGGCTCAAGCCGACGCTGCGGCGCCTCTTGGGCGGCGTGACCCACGAGGAGGCGCTGGAACGGCTCAAGGCCTACACGATGGCGGGGCTCGCGGAAAAAATCACCTGCCCGACCCTGGTCGTCCACCCGCGCCCCGACCGGCTGATGGACGTCCGCGGCGCCGAACGCCTGTTCGCCGAGATCGGCGCAACCGACAAGACGCTCAAGATCTACGACGATCCGAAACTCGGCGGCATCGCCCACTGCGCCCACGACGCCTGGGCCCACAACGTCCCGCTGATGCTCGACTGGCTGGAGGAGCGGTTGTGAGGCCGAACAACCCAAGGTTGTCAATCGCCTGGATTTGCGATCATATTGACGGGTGAAGACCGCAATCGAGTTTCCCGCCTCACTGTTTCGACAGGCCAAGGCACTTGTGGCCGCGCGCTGAAGAAACGGCTTGGGCGCGATGCCAAAGTGGATGCCAGCGAGACCGCGGAGTCGCCATGGATGGCCGGCTTCGGCGGTCTGTCCGATCTTGGCGATGATCACCGCCGTATCCGCGAAGCGATCGAAGACGAATTCGAGAGGGTTCCGCCAAAGAATCGTGTGTGATCCGCGACGCGAGAGTATCGACGGCGCTTTCAGATCGCATGATCGCACAGGGCGGTAGTAGCCTTGGCACATTGGAGGTTATGGGTTGACCGAAGCCGACTTCATCATCCGTGCCGCGCTGTCGGAAGAAACGAACAGCGGTTGGGTCTGGATTCAATTGGCCGGAAAGTCCTTCGAACCCAAAGAGATTCTCAGGATCGAACGGCGGACGCAGGGTCGGCGGTTCCGCGTTTATGTCGAAGCGAGAAAGGTCGACGACAATTTCCGAAGAAACTACAACTGCGGTTCCAAAAGGACCGAGTTGGTCAAGGAACGAAATTCGGTTGTGATGGCGGAATGGTATCGCGATGCGCTGGGAATCCGCGGCACTACCTCGTCGGACAACAAGACCGGCACGGTACGTCTGACCGTCCAACGCAGCCGGATGCCTGTCTGGGGTTCGCTGCGCGCGGCATGTCATCATCCCGATATGGCCGTCAGACTGGGAACGCGGCTTGGAATGGTTGGCGTCTGTCTCGGCGTTGTAGGTTTATGGTTGGGCTTGCTCGGGACGGAAGCGCTTAATGGCGTGGACCACGGAAACTTGATCCTAGGAGTTGTAAGCTGCGCTTTGGTGCCGTTTCTTGCTATCCTCGCGGGGTGAGGTGGCGTCGGTTTGTCGGACAGGCTGACGGCGTTTTCAAGGTGTATTCCGGTTGAAGTTTGTGCCGCCAGAATCCTCTTGGATCGATCTTTCTGCTGCTGCTGTTGTGAGGTGGCGTCGGTTTGTCGGACAGGCTGACGGCGTTTTCAAGGTGTATTCCGGTTGAAGTTTGTGCCGCCAGAATCCTCTTGGATCGATCTTTCTGCTGCTGCTGTTGCGCCTGTGGGTATGTGGTCAAGGCGCGAAGCGGCTTGTCCATCATATCCACAGGCGTGTCGCCCCGGTAGGCCTCGGCCGGCGTCCGCCCGCCGAGTGCCGAGTGCGGTCTCTCGGTGTTGTAGAAGCCGATCCACTGGCCGATGACGCGCCGGGCTGCGAAGCCGTCGGCGATCTCGTGCAGGTAGACCGCCTCGTATTTGAGCGAGCGCCACAGCCGCTCGATGAAGATGTTGTCCATGCACCGGCCGCGGCCGTCCATCGAGATGCGGATACCGGCCTCCCGCAGGCGCGCGGTGAAGGCGAAGCCGGTGAACTGGCTGCCCTGGTCGGTGTTGAAGATCTGCGGGGTGCCATGGCGCGCCAGGGCTTCGTCGAGAGCCTCGACACAGAACCCCGCGTCCAGCGTGTTCGACAGCCGCCAGGCCAGGACGCAGCGGCTCGCCCAGTCCATGATCGCCACCAGGTAGAGGAAGCCGCGCCGCACCGGGATGTAGGTGATGTCGGCGCACCACACATGGTTCGGCCGCTCGATCGCCAGACCCCGCAGCAGATATGGATAAACCCGGTGCCCGAGGTGCGGCGCACTGGTCCGCGGCGCCCGATAGACCGCCTGAAGACCAAGCAGGCGCATCAGGCGAGCGGCCCGCCGCCGCCCGATCCGCACCCCCTCGCGGCGCAGATGCCGAACCATCTGGCGGGCGCCGTAGAACGGATACTTGAGGAACAGCGCGTCGATCCGGCGCATCAGAGCCAGCGTCTCCGCGCTCTCCCCCTTCGGCCGGTCATAGAGCGACGAGCGCCCGATCGACAGCAGACGGCATTGCCGGGTCAGGCTCAACGACGGGTGGCCCCGCACAACCATCGCCCGTCTCCCGGACCGGCTCAGCGACCGGACCCGCGTGACAAAAAATCACGCTCTACGATCAACTCCCCGATCTTGGCGTGAAGAGCCCGGACCTCGCTCTCGTGATCCCGCGCCCGGCGCTCACCTCCACCGGAAAAGACCTCCCCCAGACCCTCCATCGCCTGGCGCTTCCACACACCCACCTGGTTCGGATGCACCTGGTGCTTCGAGGCAATCTCCTGAAGCGTCCGATCACCCCGTAGCGCCTCCAAGGCTATCTTCGCCTTCAGCTCCCCCGAAAACCTGCGTCGCTTGCTCATCCGCATTCCTCCGTCACACGGCGGAATACACCTTGACGACCTGTCCGATTTTGCGACGCCACCTCAGGGCGCAGGCCGCGCCGGCCGAAGGATGCCGAATGACAGAACGAATCGCCTTGCTCGGGTGGGGATCGCTCCTGTGGGACAAGGATGAGGAGTTCGACGATCGACACGGGCGTTGGCGAAGCGACGGGCCTGCTCTCAAGCTTGAGTTCTCCCGCATCTCGGAAAGCCGGGGAGGAGCCCTGACACTGGTGATCGACTCGGAAAACGGTGCGGAAACGCAAGTTCGGTGGTCGCTGAGTCGACGCCCCGGACTCGGCGACGCCGTGGAAGACCTGAGGAAACGCGAGAAGTCGAACCTGAAATGGATCGGCATTTACTCGGTTGCCGGCAACCTGCGCGGACGCGATGAGAAAGCGCTTTCCGTCATCGGCGACTGGGCCGGCCAACACGGGCTGGACGGCGTGGTGTGGACCGATCTGCCCAGCAACTTCAGAACGAGAACCGGCGAGCCGTTCTCGGTCGATGCTGCTATCCGGTATCTCGGAACCCTGCGTGGCGCCGACAAGGAGAGCGCTTTTCGGTATATCGAGAATGCGCCCGCCTTCGTTCGAACGCCACTACGGGCCGCATTTTCCGATATGTTGGAAGGCGTTGGGGGGTAGATCGCAGGGGTTCGCCCTGACGCCTCCCTACTGAGACCGCCCGCGCGCGGCGATGTCCCAGACGTCCTCCACCTCGCCGCCGCGGGTGACGATGAAGCGGTCGTGCAGGTTGACCGTGGTGTCGCAGTGGCTGGGGAGCAGGATCACCTTGTCGCCGACATTGAGCGGCGCCTCGCCCGGGAATGTGAGCTGGCCGTGCTCGTCGCCGGCGAAGCGGAATTCCGCGTCCGCATGTCCGACCGCGCGCGGGACGCCGCCGTCGCCGCTGATCGCCTTCATGCCGGAATCGAGGATGACCCGGTCGGAAGCGGGCCTGCTGAGCACGCCGGCGAGCACGGTGAGCGCGTTCTCGAAGGGCGGCCGGGGCGCGTCCTCCCACTCGATGGCGCTGTAGTTGGTGTCCATGAAGATGTAGGAGCCCGGCTGGAGCTCGGTGAGCCCGCCCGCCGCGGCGTCGATCGCCGAGGTGCCGGTACCGCCGCCGGTCAGCACCTTGACCGCCAGCCCGGCCTCGCGGACCAGACGGGCCGAGAGTTGCGCCTTCTCCAGCGCCTCGGCCGCGGCGGCGCGGCGCTCGACGACATCCCCCCGCATCTGAATCAGGCCCTGATAGGCTTGGAGGCCGCGAAAGCGAAGCCACGGATGGCCGTCGATCAGCCTTGCGAGCTCGGCCGCGCGGGGGCCGGGCGGAACGCCGCAGCGGCCCTGCCCCACGTCGACCTCCACAAGAACGTCGAGCCTGAGCCCCGCGGTCTGCGCACCCGCCGCGAGGTCCGAGATGTTGTCCACGTCGTCGGCGACCACCGAGACATGCGACTGCCGGGCGGCCTCGATCAGCCGCATGATCTTGGACGCGCCCACCACCGGCGTCGTTATGTGGAGGTCCTCGATCCCGGCCGCCGCCAGCACCTCGGCTTCGCCGAGCTTGGCGCAGCACATCCCGACGGCGCCGGCGTCCATCTGGACCCGCGCCACCTGCGGCGATTTGTGGGCCTTGGCGTGCGGCCGGCAGGCGACGCCGGCATCCGCGCAGAGCTTCGCCATGCGCGCCACGTTGCGCTCGAACGCATCGGCGTCGACCAGGAGAACGGGCGTGTCGAGATCCTGGATCTTCATGCGTTAGACCTCGTGCACGATCCTGCCGCCGACGATCACGGTCTCGGCGACGATGTCCCTGATCGCGTCTTCGGGGCAGGTGAGCGGGTCGTCCGACAGGATCGCCATGTCGGCGAGCTTGCCCGCCTCGAGCGAGCCCTTGCGATCCTCCTCGAAGGTGAGCCACGCGCCCTCGACGGTGGCGCAGCGGAGCGCCTCGGCGCGCGACAGCGCCTGCTGCTCCCCGATGCGCTCGCCGGTGTGCAAATTCTCCCGCGCGACCGACTGCCAGACCGGGAAGAACAGGCTGGTCGGCACGTTGTCGGTGGCGAGCGAGACATGCACGCCCGCGTCGAGCAGGCTCTTGACCGGCACGATGTCGTTCTCGCGCTCGCGGCCGATCTCCTCGCGCGTGACGTGCGACTGCTTGTGGATGTAGCGGTTGGTATGGGTGGTCAGGACGAGCCCCAGATCGGCGACGCGCCTTATCTCGTCCGGGCTCAGCGTGTTGATGTGGCCGAGCACCCAGCGCAGGTCGCCGATCGGGACCCGCTTGTCGACCTCCTCGAACAGCGGCAGGAAATCGGACCATATCGCGCAGATGCGGATGCCGTTCCGCGCCGCTTCGACGAGGAAATCCACCATGCGGTCGCGCGGCACGCCGCAGTCGTAGTTGAACCCGGACCAGCCGGTATAGGGCGAGGCCCGCGCGCGCAGGAGCGCGTCCGCGTCGAAGCCGAACTCGGTATAGAGCCCGCCCACCGCGAGCCAGTCGTCGCCGAGCCCGCGCCCGCCGAGCCAGCCCGACCAAGAGCGCAGCGCATGGGTGTAGTCGATATCGCGTTCCGGCCCCCAGGACGGGCTGAAGACGAGGTTGGCGCGGACCGTCGCCTCGCCCGCGGCGTGCACCGCCTGCCAAGCCTGGATCAGCTCCTGCGCCGCGCCGTGCTCCTCGAAGACGCTGGTGGTCCCGGTCCGGTTGTAGATCGCCATTGCCGCCTTGATGCCCGCGACACGGTCCGAATGGGTGAAGCGCGGCGCCCGGTTGAAATGGCTGAGCTCCATCACCGGCATGTAGGTGTGCTCGTGGACGATGCCGTTGGGCTCGCCGGTGCCGGGGTCGCGCTCGATCTCGATGGACTCGGACGGGTCGGGCGTGTCGCGGCCGATCCCGGCGGCGTCGAGCGCGGCGGAGTTGGCGACCGAGGTGAGCGGCAGGATGTGGCGCCAGAAGCCCCAGATCGGGCGGATATAGACCGGGTTGTCGGGCGCGACGCTGTCGAGGTCCCGGCGCGTGGGAAAGCGGCCTTCGGCGAGGTTGGCGGGCACGTCCCAGTAATAGGGCGGCTCGCCGATGGGCATGGTGACGATCCACTCGCCGGGCTGGGCCCCGGCGACCAGCGCCTCGATCCTCGCCAGCACGTCGCCGATCGACCGGCAGCCCGCGAGCGAGGGGAAGACCGGCTTCAGCCCCTCGCGGTCGAGATGGGCGTGGCCGTCGATCAGACCCGGCACGACCGCCCGGCCGCCGGCGTCGATTCGCACGGTGTCCGGCCCGATCAGGGGTTCGATTTCGGCGGCGCTGCCGACCGCGGCGATCCGGTCGCCGGCGACCGCGACGGCCTCGGCGACGGTGCCCCTGGAGTCGACCGCGATCGCCTTGCCCCGCGTGACGACGAGGTCGGCGGGCGCGGCCATCAGGCGCCGACCGCGTAGGCCTCGCGGCGGGTGTCGGCGGCGCCCATCAGCACGCCGTCCTTCGCCACCTCGATCGCCTTGGCGGAACCGAAATAGGCCGCGCCGGCCGCGCGCTTGACCGGGAAGCCCGCATCGGCCAGCCGGTCGGCGACATTGTCGTCGAAGGCTTCGTCGAGCAGGGTCTCGCCCTGCATGTTCATCGACCAGCGCGGCGCGTCGATGGCCGCCGTCAGCTCCATGCCGCGGTCGACCATGTTGTTGAGGATCTGGACGTGCGAGAGCGTCTGGCTCGGCCCGCCCGGCGTGGTCATCAGGTAGCGCAATTTACCGCCATCCAGCACGACCACCGGGTTCAGCGTGTGCGCCGGGCGTTTGCCGGGCGCGAGCGCGTTGGCGCTCTCCGGATCGATGCTGAAGCCGGTCATCCGGTTGTTCATCAGGATGCCGGTGCCGGGATCGAGGAAGGCGCTGCCGAAGACGTGGAACACGCTCTGCACCACCGAGATTCCGTTGCCCTCGCCGTCGGCGATCGTGATGCAGGAGGTGCCGCCCGCCGGATGGGCGGCGGCGAGAGCGGGCTCGGCGGCGCCCAGCACCTCGGCGCGCAGCGCCGCCGTCGTCTCGTCGCTCAGCAGGCGGCCGACGGGGGCCGGATCGGTGCGCGGGTCGGCGATATATTTCTGCCCGGCGGCGAATGCGGCGCGCTGGGCGCGCATCAGACAGGCGAGGCGCTTCCCCTCGTCCCCGCTCAACTCGGCCGGATCGACCCCGTCGAGCGCGTTGAGCTGCATCAGCATCAGGATGCCGTAGGAGTTGGGCGGCATCACCCGGATCGCGAGCCCGCGATAGCTCGATTCGAGCGGCTCGACCCATTCGGGCTCGTAACCGGCGAAGTCGGTCGCCGTCGCCACCCCGCCCTGCGCCCGGGCCGATGCCGCGATCGATTCCGCGATCTCGCCCTCGTAGAACACGGAGCTCCCGTGCTCGGCGATCAGACCCACGGTCCGGGCGAGCGCCGGCTGGCGCACGATCGCGCCGGCCGGCAACGGATCGCCGTCCGGATAGTAGATGTCCCGGCAGCCGGCATCGCCCTCCACGTCTGCGCGAAAGAGGTTGAGCGCCCCGGCGAGCACGCGGGACAGCGGGTGGGCTTCGGCAAGCGCCGCGGCATCGGCGAACAGATCGGCCCAGGGAAGCTTGCCGTGGCGCTCGTGCATCCGCTCCCAGCCCCGGATCATGCCGGGCACGCTGAAGGCGAGCGGTCCGCGCAGCGGGATGCCGCCGGCGTAAAGGTCGAGCGTCGCCCCTCCGGGCGCGTGGCCCGAGGCGTTCATGCCGAGCGTCCGCCCGTCCCCGGCCCGGTGGTAGAGGATGAAGGCGTCGCCCCCGAGCGAGGTCGCATGCGGCACCACGACGGAGAGCGCCGCCGAGCAGGCGATCATCGCGTCCACCATCGAGCCGCCGCGCTCGAGCGTGCGAAGCCCGGCGAGCGAGGCCAGCGAGTGGCCCGAGACCACCATCCCTCTGGTGCCGTAAACCGGAGAGCGGGGGATCTTCACCCCCGCGAAGCCGTCTGTCTTCGCCATGGTCGTCGTCACCTGATGCGCGGACGCGCCGGCGGGCTATTGCGGCGCGAGGCGGGTTTCGACCAGCCGGGCCCAGTAGCTCGCGCCGACGGGCAGCGCCTCGTCCCGGAAGTCGTAATGCGGGTTGTGCAGCAGGCAGCCGCCCTCGCCCGGCCCGTTGCCGAGCCAGACATAGCAGCCCGGCCTCTCGTTGAGCATGAAGGAGAAATCCTCCGCCGCCATCTTGGGATGGAGGCCGCGGTGGACGTTCTCCGCGCCCACCACCTCGGCGGCGACGCGGGCGGCGAGCTCGGACTCCGCGTCGTGGTTGATGGTGGGCGGGTAGCGCCGTTCGTAATCGACCGCCGCCTCGAGCCCGTGGGTCGCGGCGATCCCGGCGGCGATGCGCCGGAGCGAAGCCTCGGCGAGCTCCTGGATCTCGGGCAGGAAAGCCCGCACGGTGCCGCGCAGCGTCACGTCCTCGGGGATCACGTTCCAGGTGTCGCCGCCGTGGATCTGGGTGACGGTGACGACGACCGATTCCTGCGGATCGACGACACGGCTCGGGATGGTCTGGAGCGCCGTCACCATCTCCGCCGCGGCAACGATCGCGTCGCTGCCGAGATGGGGCGCGGCGGCGTGGGTGCCGTGGCCGGTGACCCGGATCTCGAAAATGTCGAACGCCGCCATCATCGGCCCGGAACGGACCGCCATCTCGCCGATCCCGACCCGCGGCATGTTGTGCATGCCGAACACCTGCTCCATCGGGAATTGATCGAACAGCCCGTCCTCGACCATCACCCGCGCGCCGCCTTCGTTCTCCTCAGCGGGTTGGAAGATGAACCGGACCGTGCCCGCGAAATTGCGCGTCTCGGCGAGGTACTTCGCCGCGCCGAGCAGCATGGACGTGTGCCCGTCATGGCCGCAGGCATGCATCTTTCCGGGAACCTGCGAGCGGTGCGCGAAGTCGTTCTTCTCCTCGATATGGAGCGCGTCCAGATCGGCGCGGAGGCCGATTGACGGCCCGTCCCCGCGCGCGCCGGCGAGGGTTCCCACCACCCCGGTCCCGGCGAGGCCGCGATGGACATCGATGCCGAACTCGGTCAGCCGGTCGGCGACGAATTGCGAAGTCCGATGCTCCTCGAAGGCAGTCTCGGGATGGGCGTGGATGTCGCGGCGCCACCCCGTCATCTCCTCGTGGAACTCGGCGATGCGGTTGATGATAGGCATGCCGGATGGTCCCCGGGGCGCGGTGCGCTGTCAAGCGGACGGGCGGCGTGCGCGGATCGTGGTGGTCCTTCGATACGCGCCCTCCGGGCGCTACTCAGGATGAGGAACGGGTTGAGGGCGGCCAACAACCGTCCTCATCCCGAGTAGGCGCGAAGCGCCGTATCGAGGGACGCCCCTTGCCGCTAAGACTCGCGATCGAACGGGTCGACGATGATCAAGCCTTCGATGCGGCGGCCGGCCTGGGTCGGCTGTCTCGCGATCTCGCCCTTCAGATCGTCGGACTGCGCCAGGTCAGCGGGTTGGTGTCCAGGAGACGCTCACCGGGATTTGGCGTCATCGCGGTCGAAGACATAGTCCGCCGGCAGCGGCAAAGCGCGTGCGCGCATCCGTTCGACCGCCCGCGCCCGTCGCCGATCCTTTGCGAGCACGATCCGTTCGGAGGTGGCGGAGACGATTTCCAACCGGTCGCCGGGGTCGTGCCCCCAGGCGTGGTGTAGGAGCAGGAGCCAGCATCGGTAGCTGTGGGTAAGTGGCCCGCCGCCGCGACCGTGTGGTGTCTGGCGGCGGCGGGCCACTTATCCATAGCGGATGGCCATCGCGGTGCCGGTTAGGGTTGGGCTTCTACAGTCCATCCGACCGGAGGAGTACCACGATGACCACCAAGGACATGATGACCCTGCAGGCGCTTTTGGAGAAGAGTTCGGACGCCGATCTGCTTCGCGAGATGATCGGGTTCACGGCCGAGCGTTTGATGGCGCTTGAGGTGGAGGGCCTTGCGGGAGCCGCACACGGCGAGCGTTCGCCGGACCGGCTCACCCATCGCAACGGCTACCGGGACCGGGTCTGGGAGACGCGCGCGGGCACGGTGGAGCTGAAGATCCCGAAGCTGCGCAAGGGGAGCTACTTCCCGGGCTTCCTGGAGCCGCGTCGCATGGCGGAGAAGGCGCTGACGGCGGTGATCCAGGAGGCCTACATCAAGGGCGTGTCGACCCGCTCGGTGGACGACCTGGTGCAGGCCATGGGCATGTCGGGCATCTCGAAGAGCCAGGTGTCGCGGCTGTGCGGTGAGATCGACGGCAAGATCCGCGACTTCCTCGACCGCCCGCTGGAGGGCGACTGGCCGTATCTGTGGCTGGACGCGACCTATGTGAAGATGCGCGAGGCCGGGCGCGTCGTCTCGGTCGCGGTCACGATCGCGGTGGCGGTCAACGACCAGGGCCGCCGCGAGGTGCTCGGCATGGCGATCGGCGCGTCCGAGGCCGAGACCTTCTGGACCTCCTTCCTGCGCTCCCTGGCCCGCCGCGGCCTGCGCGGCGTCAAGCTGGTCGTCTCCGATGACCACAAGGGCCTGAAGGCGGCTGCAACGCGCGTCCTCGGCGCCACATGGCAGCGCTGCCGCGTCCACTTCATGCGCACCCTGCTCGCCCATGCCGGCAAGCAGGGCCGGCGCGTCGTGTCCGCCTTCGTCACCACCGCCTTCGCCCAGGAGGATGCAGACAGCGCCTCCGCCCAGTGGCGCCAGGTCGCCGACCAGCTCAGGGCCAAGGCGCCGAAGCTCGCCGCTCTCATGGACGAGGCCGAGCACGACGTTCTCGCCTACATGACCTTCCCGGCCGCGCATCGCCCCAAGCTGCACTCGACAAACCCGCTCGAACGACTCCATGGCGAGATCAAGCGGCGTACCAACACCGTCGGCATCTTCCCCAACGAGGACGCCATAACACGGCTGATCGGCGCCATCCTGCTCGAGCAGAACGACGAATGGGCCGTCCAGAGGGCCAGATACATGACGCTGGAATCGATCGCTCCCGTGAGCGACAATGCAACCGTCAAGCTGCCCGCCGTGGCAGCCTGAGCCTACCGGCCCTACCCGCCGGATACCGCGACGGCCGCCAGGCTCTTACACCACGGCTCGGGACACGATCGGTCGCCGGACTTCAGACCGAGCGTGTCGATCACGGCCCTCAGCAGCCGGACGGCGAGGCTGTTGCCCCACTTCGAAACCAGCATCCTCCTGTCTCCGATATCCATGTTCGAAGCATATCGAATGCGATTGTGCATCCAATCGACAAGTCGGCCGCAGCCCTTGGATCGACCTGCCTATCCGCGTACAAACGGGGCCGCTGAAGGACGGGCCGGGCAGTTCGGGAAAAGATGGACGAGTATCGGGAAATCCGCGACGCCGTCGCCAGGCTGTGCGCCGACTATCCGGGCGAGTACTGGCGGGAGCTCGACCGCGACCGCGCCTACCCGACCGCGTTCGTCAGGGATCTGACCGACAACGGCTATCTCTCGGTCCTGATCCCGGAGGAGTACGGCGGCAGCGGGCTCGGCATCTCGGCCGCCGCCGCGATCCTGGAGGAGATCCAGAAATCGGGCGGCAACGGCGCGGCCTGCCACGCCCAGATGTACACCATGGGGACCGTGCTCCGGCACGGCAGCGAGGCGCAGAAGCGGGAATACCTGCCGAAGATCGCCTCCGGCGAGCTCCGCCTCCAGGCCTTCGGGGTCACCGAGCCGACCAGCGGCACCGACACGCTCAGCCTCCGGACGACGGCGGTGCGGGACGGCAATGACGGTTACGTGGTCAACGGGCAGAAGGTCTGGACCTCGCGCGCCGAACACTCCGATCTCATGCTCCTGCTGGCCCGCACCACGCCCAGGGAAGAGGTGGAGCGGCGCACCGAGGGGCTCTCGGTCTTCATCGTCGACATGCGGAAGGCGCTCGGGAACGGGCTCGAGATCCGCCCCATCCGCACCATGATCAACCACGCGACGACCGAGATCTTCTTCGACAATCTGCGCATCCCCGCCGACAGCCTGGTCGGCGAGGAAGGCAAGGGGTTCCGCTACATCATCGACGGGATGAACGCCGAGCGGATCCTGATCGCCGCCGAATGCATCGGCGACGCCCGCTGGTTCATCCGCAAGGCCAGCGACTATGCCGGGGAACGCCGCGTGTTCGACCGGCCGATCGGCCAGAACCAGGGCGTCCAGTTCCCGATCGCCGAGGCCTACGCGAAGACCGAGGCGGCGGATTTGATGGTCGGCAGGGCGGCGGCGCTGTTCGAGGCGGGCGAGCCCTGCGGCGAGCAGGCCAACATGGCCAAGTACCTCGCCTCGGAGGCGTCGTGGCAGGCGGCCGACATGTGCATGCAGACCCATGGCGGCTTCGCCTTCGCCGAGGAGTACGACGTCGAGCGCAAGTTCCGCGAGACCCGGCTCTACCGGATCGCGCCGATCTCCAACAATTTCGTGCTCTCCTACATCGCCGAGCACGTGCTCGGCCTGCCGAGGTCCTATTGACGGGGCGCGACGCGATGCGGCCGCTGGACGGGCTGCTGGTGGTGTCGATGGAACAGGCGGTGGCGGCGCCCTATTGCTCGTCGCGCCTCGCCGACGCCGGCGCGCGGGTCATCAAGATCGAGCGCGAGGGCGGCGATTTCGCGCGCAAGTACGACAGGTTCGCGGGCGGCGAGAGCGCCTATTTCGTCTGGCTCAACCGCGGCAAGGAATCGCTCACCGCCGACATCAAGGACCCGGACGACCGGGCGCTGCTCTACCGCATCCTCGACAGGGCCGACGTGTTCATCCAGAACCTCGCCCCGGGCGCCGCCGCGCGCGCCGGGTTCGCGTCGGACGAATTGCGGGCCCGCAACCCCCGGCTGATCGCGGTCGACATCAGCGGCTACGGCGCCGACGGTTCCTATGCCGACATGAAGGCCTACGACCTCCTTGTGCAGGCGGAATCCGGCCTGTGCTCGGTCACCGGCGGGCGGGAAGGGCCGGGGCGGGTCGGTGTCTCGGTCTGCGACATCGCCTGCGGCATGTACAGCTACATGGCGGTGCTGGAGGCGGCGATCGCGCGGGGCGAGACCGGCGAGGGCTGCGCCATCGAGACCTCGCTCTTCTCCGGCATGGCGGACTGGATGACGGTGCCTCTGCTGCACTGGGAGTCCGACGGCGAGGGGCCGCCCCGGATCGGGCTCAACCACCCCTCGATCCACCCCTACGGCGCCTACCCGACCAAAGGCGGGGCGCCGATCCTGATCGCGATCCAGAACGAGCGGGAGTTCGTCCGCCTCTGCGCCGAGGTGCTGGAGCGCCCGGAACTGTCCTCCGACCCCCGCTTCGAGAGCAACGTCGCCCGCCTCGACAACCGCGAGCCCTTCGATGCGATCCTGCGCGAGGTCTTCACCGGGATGGAGCGCGATGCGCTGATCGCGCGGCTGCGGGAGGCGAAGATCGCGTTCGGCGAGGTCAACGACGTGGGCGGCCTCGCCCGGCACCCGGCGCTCCGCCGGAGCGGGATCGGCATCCCGGGCGGAGCGATCGACATCGTGGCGCCGCCGGCCAGGATCGACGGCGCCTCGCGGCGCCTCGGGCCGGTGCCGCAAGCCGGTGCCGATTCGGAGGCGATCCGCGAGGAGTTCGCGGCATGAGCGCCCTCGACGAGGCGCTGGAACGGGCGCGCGGCTGGATCGGGCGGAGCGAGACGGTCACGGGTCCGATCACCGCGGCGCCCGCCGACATCCTGGCCGCCACCTTCGACCGCGACGACCCGCCGCTGGCGGACGGCGATCCGATCCCGCCCGGCTGGCACTGGTACTACTTCCCGGAGGTCGTGAAGCTCTCCGAGACGGGGCCGGACGGGCACAAGGCCAAGGGCGGCTTCATGCCCCCGGTGCCGCTCCCGCGCCGCATGTGGGCCGGCGTCCGGATGCGGTTCGACCGGCCGCTCCGCGTCGGCGAGACGGCGCGGCGGGTCTCGACCGTCGCCGACGTGACGCCGAAGAGCGGACGCTCGGGCGCGCTCTGCTTCGTCACCGTGCGCCACGAGATCTTCGGCGAGGACGGGCTCGCAACGCACGAGGAGCACACCACCGTCTATCGCGGCGCCGAAGCCGCCGGCGGGGGTTCGGGCCGCTCCGGCGGCCCCGCGCCGCCGGTGGAGGCGGTCTGGTCGCGCGAGGTCGATCCGACGACCGTGCTCCTGTTCCGCTATTCGGCGCTGACCATGAACAGCCACCGCATCCATTACGACCGCCGCTACGTGACGGACGTCGAGGGTTATCCGGGCCTGCTGGTCCACGGCAACCTGATCACGACGCTGCTGATGGACCTGTTCCGCCGCGCGCGTCCCGAGGCGACGCTGAGGACCTACGCGGTTCGCGCGCTCGCGCCGCTGTTCGATGGGGCTCCGTTCACCGTCAACGGCGCGCCCGGGCCGGGGGCGGGAGAAGGCCGCCTGTGGGCGCTCACGCCGGACGGCGGCATCGCCCAGACGGCGGAGATCACTTTCGAGGGCTGAGGTCGCGGATCGCCTTGTCGATGCCCGCCTGGCGGCGTTCGGCGAGCGCCGGCTTCTTTTCCATCGCCCGGCGATAAGCCTCTTCCTGCCGCCCGCCGCGCCCGTCGAAACGGGGCATCACGTAGCGGGCGATGAGCTCGTAGCTGCGCCCGGTCGCCGCGAAGTCGGCCCAGTTGTGCGCCATGTCGAGGAAGACGCCGAAACCGCCCGACTGGCGTTCCAGACGCTCGATCTGCGCGATCAGGTCGTCGGGTGTGCCGATCGTCGCGATCCGGGACTCGATCAGCGCGTCGATGTCGGCATCGACATCCCCCTCGCCGGTGGCGTCGAGCGGCAGGTGCCCGACATAGGCGAAATAATGCAGCCACTCCTGAATCCCGAAACGGACGTTGGCGCGCGCCCGCTCGCGGGTCTCGGCGACGTGAACCGGCCCGACCAGCCGCCAGCGCGACCGGTCGGCGGCGCGGCCGTGCGCTTCGGCCTCCTCGGCGCAGATCCGCCAGGTTTCGGGCAGGGCCTCGAACGCGGCCCGGGTGGTCGCGGCGGTCGAAAGCAGGCTCATGCCGTATTTGCCGGCGGCGCGCGGGCCGGACGGGGAGACGACCGAGGGGACGGCGAGCTCGACCCGCGGGCGGGTGAAGGGGGCGAGCTGGAGCCGGGCCTCGCGGACTTCGAACCAGCCCGTCTTGCGGCTCACCGTCTCGCCGTCGAGTAGGGGAACGACGACATCGAGCGCCTCCGTCATCATGTCGCGGATCCGGGCCACGTCGATCCCCAGCATGTCCGCGTCGTAAGGCAGGGCGCCGGCGCCGACGCCGAACATCGTCCGGCCCCGGGTCTGGTGATCGAGCTGGTTGATGCGCTCGGCGACCAGGAACGGGTGGTGATAGGGCAGCGTCACGACGCCCGTGCCGAGCCGGATGCGCTTCGTGCGTTCGGCGGCCGCCGCGATGAAGATCTCGGGCAAGGCGATGATCTCCATCCCGCCCGAATGATGCTCGCCGACCCACACCTCGTCGAAGCCGAGCCGGTCGAGATGCGCCACGAGCGCGAGATCGCGGTCGAGCGCGAGCGTCGGGTTCTCGCGCACCGAATGGAACGGCGCGAGGAAGGTGCCGAACCGGATCCGCCGCCGCTCCATACCGCCTCCAGGCCCCGCCGCGCCCGGCGAACGCTAACAGCCAGCCCCCGCCGCTGCTATCCCCCTCTCCCTAACCCTCTCCCCGCGGGGGAGAGGGGATTTCAGCGGCATCGGCTCATCTTCCCCCCTCCCGCTTGCGGGAGGGGTCGGGGGAGGGCTCAGCGCGGGCTTCCAAGCCCGGCTCCTTTTGTCGTCATGCGCCGACTTGTTCCGGGCATGACGAGGGAGGGGCGAACGGAAAAACGAGGGAGGGGCGAACGGAAAACCGGAAACCGCCAAAAATGATCTAAAAGAGAAAAACACCCTTGACTCGGGACGCGTTCGGCACCATATTTCGCACAGTGGGGAAGTGGGGGTACCGGAGAGTTCGGCGCCCCTTTCCGTTGCCGGGGATGCCACGGTTCCATCCGGAACGGATAGGTTCTAGCATTCGCCCCGCGCGACCGAGGAGGCAGACCACCGATGGCCGGGCAGAAGCATTTCCTGCGCACGCCCTACGGCGCCTATCACAACCCGCCGACGCCGGAGGAGGACACCGAGCTCACCCATGTCGAGCGCGGCTCGGCCTGCGGCGAATATCTCCGGCGCTTCTGGCAGCCCGTCGCGATCGCCGCCGAGGTCGGCGAGCTGCCGTTCAGGGTGCGCATGTTCGGCGAGGACCTGGTGCTGTTCCGGACACGCGGCGGGGATTGGGGGCTGCTCGACCTTCACTGCAGCCACCGCGGGACCTCGCTCGAATACGGCGTCGTCGAGCCGCGGGGCCTGCGCTGCTGCTATCACAGCTGGCTGTTCGCGCCCGACGGGCGAATTCTGGAGACGCCGGGCGAGCCGCCGTCGAGCACGCTCAAGGACCGGCTCTATCACGGTGCCTACCCGGTCGAGGAGCATGACGGGCTGGTCTTCGCCTATATGGGCCCGCCGGACAAGCGGCCCGAATTCGCGCTGCTGGATACCCTCGCCATGCCGGACGACCGGCTGGTTCCCTACTACATCACCTATCCCTGCAACTGGCTCCAGGTGCAGGAAAACGTGATGGACCCGGCGCACGCGGTGTTCCTGCACACGCGGATCAGCTTCTCGCAGTTCGCCGATGCGTGGGGCGAGCTCCCGGTGACCGAGTTCCGCGAGACCCCGACCGGCATGATCTACGTCACCACGCGGTGCTGGGGCGACAATGTCTGGGTGCGCTCGAACGACATCGTCTTCGGCAACATCGCCCAGGTCGGCCATATCTGGGAGGACGGGCAGGCGCCGAAGCTCTATTTGCGGGTCGGCATCACGCGCTGGACGACGCCGGTCGACAACCAGACATGCCGCATTGTCGGCTGGCGGCATTTCCACCCGGACGGCGACCCCGGCAAAAATGCCGACGAGAGCAGATGCGGCCCCGAAAGCGTCGACTTCTTCGGCCAGGACGGCGCCCGGACCTACGAGGACCGCCAGCGCATTCCGGGCGATTTCGACGCCCAGACCAGCCAGCGGCCGATCGCAGTGCATGCGCTGGAGCACATGACCGCCACCGACAAGGGCGTGCTGATGCTGCGCAAGCTGCTCCGGGCCGAGATCCGGCGCGTGGCGGCGGGCGGCGATCCGAAGACGCCGCGATTCCGCGCCGACGGGCGGATCCCGACCTATTGCCACGACACGGTGGTCCGCATCCCGCCGGCCGGAAACGGCGAGGACGACGCGCTGCTGCAACGCGTCGGGGACAGGATCACCGACATCAACATCGACGGCGAGCATCAGGCCGCCGCCGACCGGGACGCCCAAATCCGCCGCCTGATCGCGGATTACGCGAACAGCGAGAACGGCAGCGGGCACTGAGGAGGGGCGGATATGCAGGCCTATGTCTACGGCGAATGCCGGGTCCTGCCGGACGGGTTCGAGCAATATGCCGACCCCGGCAAATCGGCCGTCATTTCGATCGACATGCATCAGGGCCACCTTGCCGACACGCCGGACTGCCCGTGTCCCGCGCCGCGCGCGCGCGAGATCGTCGCCCCGATCGACATTTTCCACGACGAGGCGCGCCGACTCGGCATTCCGGTCATCCATGTCAGGACGGTGCTGCGGAAAGGCGGCGTCGATGACGTCAACGGGCTGCGCTCGGCATGGCGGCAGGTCTTCCCGCTCTATGTCGGCGACATTCCGAATGCCGACTCGCACGCCATCGAGGGCAGCCGCTGGACCGAGTTCGAGACACGGGTCGAGCCCGGCGACCAGATCGTCCAGACCAAGAAGCGGCTCTCGATCTTCTATCCCACGGACCTCGACTTCCTGCTGCGCAACATGGGCATCCGGACGGTGGTGCTGAACGGCGGGTTCACGGATTGCTGCGTGCTGAACGCCGCGTTCGACGCCAGCAACCGCGACTACCGCGTCGTCGTGCTGCGCGACCTGGTCCGCGGCACCAACGACGAGATGGAGGATGCGGCCCTCAAGATGGTGTCGATCCACATGGGGCTGGTGATGGAGTCCGCCGATCTGCTGGCCGAATGGGCGGAACAGGTCGAGCCGCGCGCGTTTGACGCCGTGGGCGGCTGACAATATCGTCGCCGTGACATGATTAGAGTGTTGAAATAACGGTCGAATCGTGGCGCTCCGCATAGCCATAGACACTGGCGGCACGTTCACCGACGTGATCGCGCTCGACGAGGAGACGGGCGACCAGTTCGCGATCAAGACCCCGAGCACGCCGGCCGATCCGAGCCTCGGGCTGCTCGCCGGAATCGACGAGGTGCTGGACGCGGCGGGGGCCGCGCGGACGGAGATCGGCCAGATCCTGCACGGCACGACGACGGCGACCAACGCGGTGCTGGAGCACAAGTTCGAGGGTCTCGGCCTTCTGGTCACCGAGGGCTTCCGGCACCTGATCGAGATCGCCCGCCAGTCGGTTCCCGACGGCTACGGCAACTCGTTCTTCTGGGTGAAGCCGAGGCGCCTGGTGCCGCTGCACCTGGTGCGCGAGGCGGCCGGACGGATACGCCATGACGGCTCGGAGCTGGTCCCGCTCGACGAGGAGAGCGTCATCGCCGCGGCCGACGAGCTGGCGGCGCTCGGGGTCGACCGCCTCGCCGTCTGCCTGCTCCACGCCTACGCCAACCCGGCGCACGAGGACCGGGTCGGCGCGCTGCTGGCCGAACGGCACCCCGACATCCACGTTTCCCTCTCCTCCGTGGTGCTGCCGGAATACCGCGAGTACGAGCGCGCCATGACGACCCTGATCGACGTCATGGTGAAGCCCTACTGCAAGACCTATCTCGGCCATGCGGAGCGCAGCATCCGGGAGCGCTCGGGCCAGGTGCCGTTCCTGATCATGCAGTCGAACGGCGGGATCGTCACCAGCGCGAAAGCGGCCGAGAAGCCGGTCACGATGCTGGTATCGGGCCCCGCCGGCGGCGTGCTCGGCGCCACCCACATGGCGCGGCTCGCCGACCACCGCAACGTGCTCACCCTCGACGTCGGCGGCACGTCGACCGACGTGTCGCTGGTCCGGAACCTGACGCCGCAGCTCACCAGCCACGCGACGATCGAGAGCTACCCGGTCAAGTCGCCCATGCTCGACATCGAGACGGTGGGGACCGGCGGGGGCTCGCTCGCCTGGATCGACGATTACGGCGCGCTCAAGGTGGGGCCGCGGAGCGCGGGCGCGGACCCGGGGCCGATCTGCTACCGCCGTGGCGGCACCGAGCCGACGGTGACCGATGCGGGACTTGTCCTCGGGCGGCTGCCCGAGGCGCTGATCGGCGGCGGGCTGAAGCTCGACGCGGACGCCGCCCGCGCGGCCTACGAGGAGTTCGGCCGGAAGCTCGAAATCGCGCCGGAGGAGGCCGCCGCCGGCGTGCTCGAGATCGCCTCGGCCAACCAGGTGCACGGCATCCGGCGCGTCACCACCACGCGCGGCCTCGATCCGGGCGACTACGCGATGGTCGCCTTCGGCGGCGCGGGCGGGCTGTTCGCCGCCGAGGTCGCCGATTTCCTCGGCATCGCCACCGCCGTGGTGCCGCCCAACCCGGGCAATTTGTCGGCCTTCGGGCTCCACGTCTCCGACGTCAAGCGCGACTATGTCCGGACCTGCGTGCGCCAGCAGTCGTCGCACGATGCGGGCGAGCTCGAAACCCTGTGGTCCGCGCTGGAAGACGCCGGCCGGGACGAGATCGCCGCGGAGGGCGTCGCGCGCGGGGCGATCGACCTGGTCCGCAGCGCCGACGTCCGCTATGTCGGCGAGGGGCACGAGGTTCCGGTCCCGATCCCGCCCGGCACCGCCGGGGCCGATGCGGTGGAAACGATGTGGCGCGATTTCCACCGGGTGCACGAGAGCACCTTCGGCTTCCACTACGAGGGCCGCCAGGACGTGGAGGTGGTGAGCCTCAGGGTCCAGGCGGTGGGCCGCGTCCACCGGCCGGAAATCCGCCCTCTGGAGTCCCGCGGCGGAGACGCCGCCCCCGTCGCGAACCGCCGGGTTTACTGGCGCGACGGCGGCTGGATCGATTGCGGAATCTGGCGGCGCGGCGATCTCGGCGTCGGCGCGGCGCTGACGGGTCCCGCGATCGTCGAGGAATACGGATCGACGACCGTCGTGCCGGACAGCTGGCAACTGACCGTCGACGGGTACGGCAATCTCATCCTGGAGAAATCCTCATGAGCAAGCCCCGCAAGGAGGCCCGGCAGCTCGGGCCGGTCGAGCTGGAGATCATCACCGGCACCATCCGCTCGGCCGAGCTCGAGATCGAGGCCGCCGTCGAGCGCACCTCGCGCTCGCCGATGATCCGCGACCAGCACGACTACCGGGTCGCCCTGTTCGACGCCAGGGGGCGCAAGCTCACCGGGCGGTCCTACTCGGCGCTGGTCGAGCCGGTTTTCGAGTATTTCGGGGAAGACGACATCCACCCGGGCGACGTGTTCTTCTGGAACGACCCCTACAACTCGTCGGGCGGCATCGGCCACATCCCCGATCTCTGCTCCACCCTGCCGATCTTCCACGAGGGAAGACTGATCGGCTTCTCCCAAGTCTTCGGCCACCACGACGATGTCGGCGGCTCGGTGCCGGGGAGCCTGCCCGTCCATGCCGAGGACATGTGGACCGAGGGCCTGGTGATCCCGCCGATCAAGCTCTACGAGCGCGGCAAGGTGAACGAGGCGGCGTTCCGCATCGTCGAGCGCAACTCCCGCCTGTCGGAGCATCTGCGCGGCGACCTCGACGCCGAGATCGGCGCGGCGATGCTGGGATCGCGGCGGGTCGTCGCGCTCGCCGAACGCTACGGTGCCGATACGCTGGAGGCCGCGTTCGACGCGATGATCGAGAACTGCGCCGAGGCCATCCGGCGCGAGCTTCTGCCGAGGATCGAGGACGGCGTCTACAGCTGGGAGGACTATGTCGAGAACGACGGCGTCGATGCGCCCCGGCTGCACGCGATGCGCGTCACCATGACCAAGACCGCCGACCGGATCCTGCTCGACTTCACCGGCACCGACCGGGAGGCCAAGGGGCCGATCAACTGGGCGATCGACTATTCCGACGGCAAGTTCGTCCGCAAGTGGATGGGCCCGGTGCTGCGCTCGCTCGCCTCCTCGCCCGAGCGCGCCGCCGAGATCGACATGAACGAGGGCGTGCTCGACGTCATCGACGTGAAATTCCCGGAGAAGGGCACGCTGGTCACGCCCAATTTCGGCAAGGCGACGGGGATGCGGTTCTTCATTCTGCTGCGCTCGCTCGGAATCTTCGCGGCGCTGCTCTCCAAGGCGACGGGCGGGCAGATGCCGGCGGACCACGAGACGATCCGCATCTGGGGGCTGCACGGCGGCGCCTCGAACAGGGATTTCTTCCTGTTCCGCGAGGTGCTGGGCGGCGGCGGGCCGGGCCGGCCCTGGGCGGACGGCTCCGACGTGGTGCACATCGTCCCCAACTCGCGCAACCTGCCGGCCGAGTTCTCCGAGACCCGCTATCCGGTCATGGTCGAGAAGCTCGGCCTCGCCCGCGATTCCGGCGGGGCGGGCTTCCGGCGCGGCGGGTTCGGCTACGACAAGCGTATCCGCACCCTGCAATCCTGCCGGCTGCTGTCCAACGCCGACCGCGCGCTGGTCAACACCTACGGCGTCAACGGCGGCAGGCCGGGCTCCACATACAGCATCGCGGTCGAGGACGGGGACGGCGAGCTGTGCGACATCGCGGGCATGGCGGACAATATCGAGGTGCCGGAAGGCGCGACCGTCCGCATCCGGACCACCGGCGGCGGCGGCTGGGGCGATCCGCTCCTGCGCGAGCCCGATCTGGTCGCCTACGATGTCGAGTGCGGGCTGGTTTCCGAGGAATCGGCGGCCGACGAGTACGGTGTCGTCCTCAACATGGCGGGCGCGCGGCCGGAGGTCGACAGGGAAGCGACGGATGCCCGCCGCATGGAGCTCCGCGCCAGGCGGGGCGCGCTGCCGATGTTCGACCGCGGCCCCTATGTCGAGGCGGCGCGCGCGGCGGGAAGGCTGGACTGGCCCGAGGGCTGGCAGGATCCCGATGCCGGCTGGTGGGCCGAGACCGCGGCGGAGGCGGCGGAGTGAAGCCGGCGTTGTTCGATTACGTCGCGCCCGAGACCGTCGAGGAAGCGGTCGCGGCGCTCGCCGGCGACGAGACCGCGCGCCCCCTCGCCGGGGGGCAGAGCCTGATCCCGACGATGAATTTCCGCCTGTCCACTCCGGGCAGGCTGGTGGACTTGCGCAGGATCGAGGCGCTGCGCGGCATCGCGGTGGAGGACGGAACGATCCGCGTCGGTGCGATGACGCGCCACCGCGAGCTGGAGACCCACGAGGCGGCGAATGCGGCCAATCCGCTGATCGGCGAGGTGCTCGACAATGTCGCCCATATCGCGATCCGCAACCGGGGAACGGTGGGCGGCAGCATCGCGCACGCCGACTCCGCGGCCGAGCTTCCCTGCCTGCTCGTCGCGAGCGGCGGTTCGGTCTCCGTCGAGGGGCCGGACGGGAGCCGCGAGATCGGCGCCGACGACCTGTTCCGGTTCCACATGACCACGACCCTCGATCGGACCGAGGTTCTGACGGAGGTGCGCATCCCGGCGCTGCCGCGCGCCACCGGATACGCGTTCGAGGAGTTCGCCAGGCGCCGGGGCGATTACGCCCTCGCGGGGGTCTGCACCCTGCTCACCGTCGAAGGCGGGATTTGCGGCGAGGCGCGGATCGCGGCCTGCGGCATCGGCGCGAAGCCGGTCCGTCTCGCCGCCGCCGAGGACGCGCTCCGGGGCCGCGCCGTCGACGACGACGCGCGCGCCGAGGCCGGGGAGGCGGCCAAAGCGTACATGACCGCGCCCGCCGACATGCAGGCGGGCATCGCCTACCGCACGGACCTGCTGGCGGCGCTGGTGCGGCGAACCGTCGCGACCGCCGCGGAACGGGCGGGAGGCTAGGGCGTGGCGAAGACTGTGCTGAAGAAACCGATCCCCGCGGCTTCCTCCGATCCGAAGGTCCCGGTGACGCTCACGGTCAACGGCGAGACCGTCACCCGCGAGGCCAGCCCGCGCATGCTGCTGAGCGATTTCATCCGCCACGAGTTGGGGCTCACCGGCACCCATGTCGGCTGCGAGCATGGCGTGTGCGGCGGCTGCACGGTGCTGATCGACGGTCGCGCCGGGCGGTCCTGCCTCGCCTTCGCGGTCCAGGCGGACGGCGCCGATATCCGCACGATCGAAGGCGTCGCGGCCGAGGACGGCACGTTGCACCCGATCCAGCAGGCGATGATGGAGTGCCACGGGCTGCAATGCGGCTACTGCACGCCGGGCTTCGTGATGTCGATGCTGAGCTATCTGGAGGAAACGCCCGAGCCCGACCTCTCCGAGAAGGCGATCCGCGAGGTGCTGTCGGGCAATCTCTGCCGCTGCACCGGCTACGCGAACATCGTCAAGGCGTTCCGCCGCTCGGTCGAGCTGATGAACGCGGCGGCGGACTGAGGAGGAGCGAATGTCGACACGGCAGTTCGGCGAGCCGGTCCAGCGCAATGCCGACCCCGCTTTGCTCAAGGGCGAGGGGGCGTTCATCGACGACATTTCGCTGCCGGGCGCGCTGCATGCGGCATTCGTGCGGAGCGAGCATGCGCGCGCGCGGATCCGCTCGATAGACATTTCCGCCGCCGAATCGCTGCCGGATGTCGTCGCCGTCTACACGGCCGACACTATCGGCGCGCTCGATGTCGAGCTGCCGATGCTGATTCCGCATCCCTGCATCGCCTCGGGCGGCAAGACCCAGCGTCCGCTCGCCCGCGACGACGTGTTCTATGCCGGCCAGTGCATCGCCATGGTCGTCGCCGTCGACCGCTATGCCGCGGAGGACGCCTGCTCGGTCATCGCGGTCGAGTACGAACCGCTGCCGGTCGAGCTCGACCTGGAGAAGGCGGTCGCCGACGGCGCGCCGCTGGTCCATGACGACATCCCCAACAACGTCGCCGCCCATTTCGTCCAGGAGAGCGGCGACGCCGATGCCGCCTTCGCGGCGGCCGAGCACACGACGACGGTGCGCGTCCGGCTCGAACGCTCGACCGCCGCGCCGATGGAATGCCGCGCCATTGCCGCGCGCTGGGACGGGGTGTCGGGCGAGCTCACGGTGTGGGACTCCACCCAGGCGACGATCTCGGTGCGCGGCGGGCTCGCCTCGCTGTTCGACATCGACGAGGACAGGATCCGCGTCGTCGCCCCCAATGTCGGCGGCGGGTTCGGCCAGAAGATCATGATGTTCCACCCCGACGAGATCCTCGTCCCCTTTGCGGCGATGCAGCTCGACCGGCCGGTGAAATACATCGAGGACCGGGTGGAGAACTTCATCGGCGCGAGCCAGGAGCGCGCGCAGATCCACGAGATCACGCTGGCCGCGAAGAAGGACGGCACGGTTCTCGGGCTTCGCGACTCCTTCATCCACGATACCGGCGCCTTCATCCCCTACGGCATCGCCATCGCCCAGGTCGCCTCGACCTCGATCGCCGGGCCCTACCGGATTCCCGACATCTGGGTGGAGATGACGCTGGTCTACACGCCCTGCGTCCAGGTCACCCCCTATCGCGGCTGCGGACGGCCGCAGGCCTGCTTCGCCATCGAGCGCGCCCTCGACCGGCTCGCCGACGAGCTCGGCATCGACCGGACCGAGATCCGCCGGCGCAACTTCATCGGCCCCGCCGAGTTCCCCTACGAGCGGGAAGGGCTGCTGTTCGCCGACGGGCTCGCGGTCAACTACGATTCCGGCGAGTACGAGAAGGCGCTCGACCTGATTACCGAAACCGTCGACCTCGCCGGCTTCCGCGGGGAGCAGGAGGCGGCCCGCGCGGAGGGGCGCTATCTCGGCTTCGGGATCGGCTTCTACGTCGAGGGAACCGGCCTCGGCCCCTACGAGGGCGGGCACGTCAAGGTCCACCCGATCACCGGCAAGGTCTACGTCACCACGGGCCTCACCAGCCAGGGCCAGGGCCACGAGACCGTGTTCGCCCAGATCGCCGCCGACCAGGTGGGCTGCGACGTCAGGGACGTGATCTTCGTCGAGGGCGACACCCAGGCGCACGAATGGGGGGTGGCGACGTTCGCGAGCCGGGCCGCGGTGGTCAGCGGCAACGCGATCCACAAGGCGGCCGTCAAGGCGCGCGCCCGCATCATCGCGGCCGCCGCCAACATGCTGGAGACCGATGAGGACAGTATCGAGCTCCGCGACGGGCGCGCCTGGATCGTCGACGGCAACCGGTCGGTCTCGCTCGCCGAGATCGCCACCGCGTCGAACCCGCTGCGCTATGCGTTCAACGAGGCCTCCCAGACGGCGACCCAGTTCGCGCCGGCATCGACGCATGACGGCCCGCCGCTCGCCGAGGGTCAGGCGCCGGGGATCGAGGAGACCGACTATTTCAGCCCCTCCCACGCGACCTGGGCCTACGGGGTCCACGCGGCGATCGTCGAGTTCTTTCCCGATACCTGCGGCATGGAGATCAAGCGCTATCTCTGCATCCACGACTGCGGCAACATGATCAACCCGATGATCGTCGAGGGGCAGGTCATGGGCGGCATCGGACAGGGGATCGGCGGGGCGTTCTACGAGCGTTGCGCGTTCGACGGGAACGGCACCCCGCTCGCGGCCAATTTCATGGACTTCCTGATGCCCTACGCGACCGAGGTGCCGGACGCCGAGATCCTCCACATGGAAACGCCGTCCCCGCTCAACCCGCTCGGCATCAAGGGCGTGGGCGAGGCCGGCACGATCCCGGTCTCGCAGGTCATCGCCTCGGCGATGGAGGACGCGTTCGCCCCGCTCGGCATCGCGCCGGTTCGGGAATCCCCCATGTCGCCGGACATGATCCACGGGCTGCTGGCGGAGGCGCGGTCGCGCTGATGGAAGTCCGCATCGCCCACATGACCTATGACGAGGTGCGCGAGGCGATCGAGGCGAAGAAGCTCGTCATCCTGCCGACCGGCGCCACCGAGTCGCACGGGCCGCACATGCCCTGCGACACCGACACCCACCAGGCCGACCACATGGCCGTCCGCCTCGCGGAGCGGATCGGCGCGGTGGTGGCGCCCGCCGTGCCCTACGCGGTCTCCAAGACCTTCGAGCATTTCCCCGGCACGGTCTCGCTTTCGATCCCGACCTACCAGGAGCTGGTCTACGAGATCGGCGCGGCGCTGATCCGCCAAGGCTTCGAGGACCTGCTGATCCTCAACGGCAACCGGCCCAACGGCACCTCGAACGACGCCGTCGCGCGCCGCCTGGTCGACGACCTCGACGCGTCCTACGACTTCCAGGTGACGGCGGTGAGCTACTGGGAGCCCGGCGCGGCCGAGATCGACGCGATGCGCAACTCGGAGGTCGGCGGGATGGGCCATGGCGGGGAGTTCGAGACCTCGTTCCAGCTCGCCACCCGCCCCGAGCTGGTCAAGATGGACCGCGTCGAAGGGGTCTACACGCCGCTGGTCGGCTGGGACCTGGTCGCCAGGGTCGAGCCGTCGCGCACCTATCGCCGCCGTCCGAGCCCGGAGACCAACCACGCCTCGATCTTCGGCAACCCGCACGTGGCGAGCGCCGAACAGGGGAAGGCCTTCATCGACGCCGCGCTCGACAGCCTGGCCGCGATGATCGAGAACCTGCGCCCGTCCTACGAGGAACGGCGCTAGCCGGACATCCCACCGGTAGGCTTCGCGAAATGCCCGCACGAAAAGCCAGCCGCCGCCCGCCCGCACCCGCTCTCCTCGTCCCCCCTTCCTGTCACCCCGGACTTGATCCGGGGTCCAGGCAAGCAGGGCGAGGGCGGTATCTGTGGCCCTGGACCCCGGATCAAGTCCGGGGTGACGACTTGGGCGGTTGCCGCGCGGCTCCGGTGCCCCCCCTCACCCTGACCCTCTCCCCCGCGGGGGAGAGGGGACTAGGCTCCCTATTCCTCCTTACCTTCTCCCCTCCCGCTTGCGGGAGGGGCCGGGGGAGGGCGGGCCGGCGCATGTCCGCTTCGCGGTGAACCGTGCGGACTCCCATCCGGCGATGCGATTCACGGGCCGCGCCCTTGGCTGCGTGCGCGGCGACCGGGCGGTGTTCTCCGGCCTCGATTTCACGCTCGGGGCCGGCGAAGTCCTGCTGCTGACCGGACCGAACGGCAGCGGCAAGTCGAGCCTGTTGCGGATGATGGCGGGGCTCCTGCCGCCGGTTTCGGGCGGCGTCGAATGGGACGGGGCGGACATCGCGGAGGACCGCGAGAGCCACGCGGCGCGGCTGCACTATGTGGGGCATCTCGACGCGGTGAAGCTGGCGCTGACCGTCGCGGAGAATCTGCGCTTCTGGGCGGCGCTGCGGCCGGGCGGAACCGGCGTCGGCCCGGCGCTCGAGCAATTCGGGATCGCGGGTCTCGCGGATCTTCCCGCGCGGTTCCTGTCCGCCGGGCAGCGCCGGCGGCTCGCGCTGGCGCGCATCGCCGTGTCGGAGGCGCCGCTCTGGCTGCTCGACGAACCGACGGTCGCGCTCGACGAGGAGGGGGTCGCCGCCGTCCATGCGGCGATCCGGAGACATTGCGCGGACGGCGGATCGTGCGCGGTGTCGACCAACGCCCCCCTCGATCTTCCCGACGCGAGGAGCCTCGACCTCGGCCGGCACGGCGGCGGTCCGGGAGACCGCGCGTGACGGCGTTCGCCGCCGCGCTCGGACGGGAGCTTCGGCTGGCGGTCCGCGAGCCCGGCGAGGCGGCGGCCGCGGTGATGTTCTTCGTGCTCGCGACGATCCTCTTTCCCTTCGGCGTCGGGCCGGAGGCCAACCTGCTCGCCCGGATCGCGGCGGGCGTGCTCTGGGTCGCCGCGCTGCTCGCCGCGATGCTGTCGCTGGAGCGCCTCTTTCTCGGCGACTACGAGGACGGAAGTTTCGAGGTGCTGGCGCTCGCCCCCCTCCCGCTTTCGCTGATCGTGGGCGCGAAGATGCTGGCCCACTGGCTGACGACCGGCATCCCGCTGATCGTGGCCACCCCGCTGATGGCGGTCCTCCTCGATCTGGAGACGGACGGCTATCTCGTCCTGATCGCGGCGATGGCGCTCGGGACGCCGACGATCAGCCTCGTCGGCGGCGTGGGCGCGGCGCTGACGCTGGGGGCAAGGCGGGGCGGCATGCTTCTCTCGATCCTGGTCCTGCCGCTGCTCGTCCCGGTATTGATCTTCGGCGCGGGCGCGGTCGATGCCGCGATCGCCGGGCACGCCGCCCGGCAGCAGTTTCTGGTGCTCGCCGCGATGTTCCTCGCCGCCGCGGCGCTGTGCCCCTGGGCCGCCGCCGCCGCGGTCAGGCAGGCGCTCGAATGAAATTGCCGTATATTCGAACCCCGAGAAGGTAGCGGAAAAGCTTCGTGTCACGCCTGCACCGGTTCGCGAGCCCGGCGCGATTCCTGCGTCTGGCCGATCGCATCCAGCCCTGGACGGGCTGGGCGGCGGCGCTCCTGATCGGCGCGGGGCTGGTTGTCGGGTTCGGGCTCTCGCCGCCGGACTACCAGCAGGGCGAAACCGTCCGGATCATGTACGTCCACGTGCCGTCGGCGTGGATGGCCATGTTCGGCTATGCGGTCATGGCGGTCTGCGCCGCCGCGGGGCTGATCTGGCGGCATCCGCTGGCGCACGTGATCGCGCACGGCGCGGCGCCCATCGGCGCCTGCTTCACGATCGTCTGCCTCGCCACGGGGATGCTGTGGGGCAAGCCGATGTGGGGCCGCTGGTGGGCGTGGGACGCGCGGCTCACCTCGGTGCTGATCCTGCTGTTCCTCTATCTCGGCTATATCGCGCTCGCCAACGCGTTCGACAACACGGCGCGCGGCGACCGGTCGTCGGCGATCCTGGCGCTGGTGGGCGCGGTCAACCTGCCGGTGATCAAGTTCTCGGTCGACTGGTGGAACACGCTGCACCAGCCGGCCAGCGTGACCCGGATCGGCGCGCCGGCGATCCATTCGTCGATGCTGACGCCGCTGCTGCTGATGGCGGCGGGCTTCATGTGCCTGTTCGCGGCGCTCCTGTTCGTCCGGGTGCGCGCGGGGCTTCTGGAGCGGCGGCTGCGCGCGCTCCGGCACGCCCGCGCCCACGCCGGCGGAATGGACACCGGAACCGGCTTGTCCTAGATGCATGGATGCATGGGCGTGGGAATGCCTTACGCCGGGGCGGACATCGCGGAGCATGGCTGAAATTCACGACTTCCTGGCTATGGGCGGTTATGCGGGTTTCGTCTGGCCGGCCTACGGCATCGCGCTGATCGCGATCGGCGGGCTCGCCGTCCAGAGCGTCCGCGGCCTGCGCGCGCTCAGGCGCGAGGTCGCGGCGCTGGAAGAAGAGCGGCCGGGCCGGGCGCGGCGCGCGCGCTCCCGGCCCGATTCCGGCACCGGCGATGCGCCCTAAACGGCGCCGTCTGGCCTTCGTCGTCTGCGGGATGCTGACGCTGGGCGTCGCGGCGGCCCTCGTGCTTGCCGCGTTCGAGGACAGCATCGTCTATTTCTACAGCCCGACCGAGGTGGCCGAGAACAAGCCGCCGCCCGACCGGCGGTTCCGCATCGGCGGGATCGTGGTCAAGGATTCGGTGATCCGGGGCGCGGACGCGACGAGCGTGCGGTTCAGGGTCACCGACACCGCCAACACCATCGACGTCGCCTATACCGGCGTCCTCCCCGACCTGTTCCGCGAGGGCCAGGGCGTGGTCGCCGAGGGGCGGCTCGACGCGGACGGGCGGTTTCGCGCCGACGAGGTGCTCGCCAAGCACGACGAGACCTACATGCCCAAGGAGGTCGCCGACGCGCTCAAGGAGTCGGGACGGTGGCGCGGCGCGCCGGAGGGTGGCGGATGATCCCCGAGATCGGCCATTTCGCGCTCATCCTCGCTTTCCTGCTGGCCCTGATCCAGGGGACGGTGCCGATGATCGGCGCGGCCCGCGGGGATGCGGCGATGATGGCGGTGGCAAAGCCCGCGGCGCTGCTCCAGCTCGGCCTGACGGCCGCCGCCTTCCTCGCGCTCATCCACGCCTTCGTCGTCTCGGACTTCTCGGTCGCGCTCGTCGCCAGCCATTCCCACACGCTGAAGCCGCTGATCTACAAGATCACCGGCGTCTGGGCGAACCACGAGGGCTCGATGGTGCTGTGGGTGCTGATCCTGGCGCTGTTCGGCGCCATGATCGCGGCCTTCGGCGCCAACCTCCCGGCGGCACTCAGGGCACGGGTGCTCGCCGTGCACGGGCTGGTGGCGGCGGGGTTCTTCGCCTTCATCCTGTTCACCTCCAACCCGTTCCTCCGCCTCTTCCCGGCGGCGGTCGAGGGGGAGGGTCTCAACCCCCTGCTCCAGGACCCCGGCCTCGCCTTCCATCCGCCGTTCCTCTATCTCGGCTATGTCGGCTTCTCGATCTCGTTCTCCTTCGCCGTCGCCGCGCTGATCGAGGGGCGCGTCGATCCCGCCTGGGCGCGCTGGGTGAGGCCGTGGACCCTGCTCGCCTGGTGCGCGCTCACGATCGGAATCGCGCTCGGCAGCTGGTGGGCCTATTACGAGCTCGGCTGGGGCGGCTGGTGGTTCTGGGACCCGGTGGAGAACGCCTCCTTCATGCCCTGGCTCGCGGGGACCGCGCTGCTCCACTCCGCCATCGTGGTGGAAAAGCGCGACGCGCTGAAAGGCTGGACGGTGCTGCTCGCGATCCTCACCTTCGGTCTCTCCCTGCTCGGGACCTTCCTGGTGCGTTCGGGAGTTCTCACCTCGGTTCACGCCTTCGCCACCGACCCCGACCGCGGCGTCTTCATCCTCGGCCTGCTGATCCTGGTAACCGGCGGCGCGCTCGTCCTCTACGCGGTCCGCGCGCCGGGGCTCAAGGGCGGCGGGCTGTTCGCGCCGGTCTCCCGCGAGGGCGCGCTGGTCCTCAACAACCTGCTGCTCACCACGGCGGCGGCGGTGGTCCTCCTCGGCACCCTCTACCCGCTGATCCTCGATGCCCTCGGCGGCGGCAAGGTCTCCGTCGGCCCGCCCTTCTTCGAGGCGACGTTCGTGCCGATCATGGCGCCGCTGCTGATCGCCTGCGTGATCGGCTCCACCCTCGCGTGGAAGCGGGGCGACCTGTCCGGCGTGTTCGGCCGTCTGGGGATTGCCGTCTTCGCCGCCGTCGCGGTTACGGCCGCGGCGGCATGGCGCGCGGGGGTCGAGGATTTCCTCGCCGCGTTCGGGCTCGGCCTCGCCGCCTGGCTGTTTTTCGGGGCGCTGGCGGAGTTCGCCGCGAAGATCGGGGTCGGCCGCGTACCCCCCGGCGCGGTGCTCCGGCGCGCGGGCAACCTGCCCCGGAGCGCCTGGGGGATGACGGTGGCGCATGCCGGGCTCGGCATCGTCGTTGCCGGGGTCACCGCCTCGTCGGCCTGGCAGACCGAGCGGATACGGTCGATGAACCCCGGCGACGCGGTCGACGTCGCGGGCTACACGGTGACGTTTCGCGGCGTGTCGGAGACAAGGGGGCCCAACTACCGCGCCGTGACGGGCCGCTTCGACCTCGCGCGGGGCGGACGCCTCCTCGCGGTGCTGCGGCCTGAGAAGCGGGACTATCCGGCGGAACGGTCCCAGACCACCGAAGCGGCGATCCACACCACCTGGCTCGCCGACATCTACGCCGTGCTCGGCGAGCGCGCCGCGGACGGCGCCTGGGCGACGCGGCTCTATCACAACCCGCTGGTGCCGTGGATCTGGCTCGGCGCCGTCGTCATGGCGGCGGGCGGCGCGGTGTCGCTCACCGACCGCAGGCTGCGGGTCGGCGCGCCGCGCAGGGCCAGGCGGGACCGGCCGGTCGAGGCCGGCGCCGGGCCATGACCGCGATCCGGCTCTCCACGGCGATACCGGCCGCCCTCTTCGTCCTGCTGGCCGCGGTCTTCGGGTTCTATCTCCACCAGATCGGGACCGGCGAAAAGGACGCCGCGGAGGTGCCCTCGGCCCTGATCGGAAAGCCGGCGCCGGAATTCGACCTGCCGCCCATCGAAGGCATGGAAGGCGGGCTCAGGACCGCCGACCTCCGGGGCGCCGTCGCGCTGGTCAACGTGTTCGCCTCGTGGTGCCCGCCCTGCCAGCAGGAACACCCCTTCCTGATGCGGCTCGCGCGGTCGGGCGTGCCGGTCTACGGGATCAACATCAAGGACAGGCCGAAGAACGCCCGCGCGTTCCTTCGCCGGCTCGGCAACCCCTACCGCCGGATCGGCGCGGACCTCACGGGGCGGGTTTCCATCGACTGGGGCGTCTACGGCTATCCCGAGACCTTCATCCTCGATGCCGAAGGACGCATCCGGTACAAGCATGTCGGCCCGATCCTGGCCCACGACCTCGAGACCAGAATCGTGCCGCTCCTGAAGGAGCTCGGCGGATGATCCGGCGCGCCGCCCTGCTGGCGGCATTGCTGTCGGTCCTCTCCGCGCCCGCGGCCTCCGTCGAGCCCGACGAGATCCTGGCCGATCCCGGCCTCGAGAGCCGGGCGCGGGCGATCTCCAAGCAGCTCCGCTGCCTGGTCTGCCAGAACCAGTCGATCGACGATTCCGACGCCCCGCTCGCGCGGGATCTGCGGATCGTCGTCCGCGAGCGCCTGACGGCGGGCGCGAGCGACGAAGAGGTCGTCCGGTTCGTCGCCGAACGCTACGGCGATTTCGTGCTTCTCTCGCCGCCCTTCAAGGCGACGACCTATGCGCTGTGGCTCGGTCCCGCGGCGATCTTGCTGATCGGAACCGCCGCGGTCGCGATGTTCCTGCGCCGCCGCCGCGCGGGCGGGCCGGGAGAGGCCACGGCGTTGAGCGACGAGGACCGGGCGCGCCTCGACCGCCTGCTCGGCGGGGACGAAGCGCCGTGATCCTCTTCGCGGCACTCGCCGGCATGGCGCTGATCGTCGTTCTCTGCATCCTGATCCCCCTGCTGCGGCCGTCGGCGCCGCCGCGGCCGCGCGCCGAGCACGATGTCGAAATCTATCGCGACCAACTGGCGGAGGTTGAGCGCGACCGTGCCCGCGGCCTGGTCACCGAGGGCCAGCTCGAAGCCTCCCGCACCGAGATCGGCCGCAGGCTGCTCGCCGCCGATGCGGCGCGGCGGGAAACGACGGAACGCCGCGAGGCCCCGCACGCGCGCGCGATCCTCGCGGCGGTCCTGGCGGCCCTGCTGCCGCTGGCCGCCGGCGGGCTCTATGTCTGGCAAGGGGCGCCGACCGGCCCGGAACCGGAGGCCGCCGACGCGCGCGCGCCGGAACACGACGCCGACATGACGACGCTGGTCGAGCGTCTCGTGGAGCGTATGAAGGAACGGCCCGACGACGCGCGGGGCTGGCGCCTGCTGGGCCGGTCGCTCGCGTCGCTCGAACGTTTTTCGGAGGCGGCCGGCGCCTACGGCCGCGCGGTCGAACTGCTTCCCGCCGACGCCGATCTCAAATCGCTCCAGGGCGAAGCGCTCGCCGCGGCGAACCGGGGGACGGTCACGCCGGAGGCCGAACGTCTGTTCGCGGCCGCGCTGCGGATCGATCCGAAAGAGCCGAGGTCGCGCTTCTATCTCGGCCTCGCGGCGCTCCAGAGCGGGGACCGGGACGGGGCGCTGGCGCGCTGGCGGGCGCTGGAGGCGGCCTCGCCGGAAGACGCGGATTGGCTGCCCATGCTGCGTCGGCGGATCGCAAGCCTCGCGCCGGAAAGCGAATCCGGCCCGACGCGGGAGGACATCGCCGCGGCTCGGGAGATGTTGCCGGAGGAGCGGGCGCGGATGATCCGCGGCATGGTCGAGGGGCTCGCCGCCCGACTGAAGGACGATCCCGACGACGCCGAGGGCTGGGCGCGGCTCGCGCGTTCCTGGCGCGTGCTCGGCGAGGCGGAAAAGGAGCGCGAGGCGCTGGCCGCGCTCGCCCGGCTGCTGCCCGAGGGCTCGCCCGAGCGGGCCGCCGTCCAACGACGCATCGAAACGCTCCGCGGGAAGAAGTGACGCCGTCCGCCGGGCCGGCGCGGGAAACGGCTCAGGCGGTGAGCACGACCGCGCCGGAGACCGCGCCGCCGCGCAGCGCGGCAAGCGCCTCGTTGGCTTCCTCAAGCGGCATGGTCCGGACGGCGGGGCGGATGGGGATTTCCGCCGCGAGCGGAAGGAATGCCGTACCGTCGCGGCGGGTCAGGTTGGCGACCGAGACGACGCGCCGCTCCTGCCAGAGCAGATTGTAGGGGAAGGACGGGATGTCGCTCATGTGGATGCCGGCGCAGACCACGATGCCGCCCGGCGCGACGGCGCCGAGCGCGGCCGGGATCAGCGCACCGACGGGCGCGCTGCGGCGCGTCAATCAAGCTGAGACGTTTGCGTCAATCAGGATGGGACGGGGGAAGGCGGCGGCCCGGAACGCAGGGAGGGCGTAGCCCGACCGGAGTTCCGGGCCGCCGGCTCGAAAAATTTCCCCCGGGCCTTCTGGCGGCCAGGGCCGGCCGGGCGAACGGTGAGGCTTTTCCGAGTGGGGGAGCGCGTCGTTGCCCGGGCGTCACATAACCGATCGCCAGAAGAGGCTGTTCATGACCCATAAGAAGACCGACACCATCGCGGTGGCGGCCGCCAAGGCGGGCTTCAGCCGTGCCACCGGCTACCGGCTCGCTGCCGATCCGCTTCCCGCTTGGGAGAAGAAGCCGCGAGGCCGGCGCCGCCCGGACCCGCTGGCCGATATCTTCGAGGAGGACGTCGTGCCGATCCTTGAGGCCAGCCCGCTGATCCGCCCGGTCGGCGTGTTCGAGGAGCTGAGGCGCCGCCATCCCGAACTGGACCCGGGGGTGCGGCGCACGCTGGAGCGGCGGATCCGCACCTGGCGCGCCGAGCACGGCGCGGAGAAGGACGTGATCTTCCGCCAGAAGCACGAGCCGGGCCGGCAGGGCCTGTCCGACTTCACCCGCATGGGTTCGCTCGGCGTGACCGTCGCGGGGCAGCCGTTGGACCCTATGCTCTACCACTTCCGCCTCGCCTGGTCAGGCTTCACCCATGCCCGGGTGGTGCTGGGCGGCGAGAGCTTCACGGCGCTCGCGGAGGGGCTGCAGGACGCGCTGTGGCATCTCGGCGGCGCGCCCGGCGAGCACCGCACCGACAGCCTGTCGGCGGCGTTCTGCAACCTGGGCAAGGACGCGGTCGAGGACATGACCGGGCGCTACCGGGCGCTGTGCGAGCATTACGGCATGGAAGCCACCCGCAACAACCGCGGCGTGGCGCATGAGAACGGCTCGATCGAAGGGCCGCACGGACACCTCAAGCGCCGGATCGCGGATGCGCTGGCGCTGCGCGGCTCGTCGGACTTCGAGACCCTCGACGCCTATCGGCGCTTTGTCGCCGAGGTGGTCGGCCGCGCCAACGCACACCGCTCCAAGGCGATCGAAGCCGAGCGCGCGGTGCTGCGGGACCTGCCGGTCGAGCGGACTGTCGATTACGAGACGATCAGCGTCAACATCGGCCAGTCCTCCGGCTTCGTTCTCCGCCGCGTGTTCTACACCGTGCCCTCACGCCTGATCGGGCACCGGCTCGGGGCGCGCGTCTACGACGACCGGATCGACCTCTTCCTCTCGGGCACTCACCTCCTCACCCTGCCGCGCGCGCGCGTCGGCGCGAGCGGTCCGGGCGGTCACGTCGTCAACTACCGTCACGTCATCCACTCCTTGAAGAAGAAGCCGATGGCGCTGATGAACCTGGTCTATCGCGACGAGCTGTTCCCTCGCGAGCCCTACCGACGCTGCTTCGAGAAGGCCCTGGAGCGGATCGGCGAGCGCGAGGCCTGCCGCCTCGCCGTCGGCCTCCTGGCGCTGGCGCATGAGGAGAGTTGCGAGGCCGAGCTGGCCGCGGCGATCAACCACGCGCTCGGGATCGGCCGTCTCCCCGACCCCGGCGAGCTCAAGGCGCGCTTCGCGCCGCGCCGCAGCAAAATGCCCAGCGTCGATGTCGTCAGGCCGCCGCTCGGCGGCTATGGCTCGTTGCTGAGCGCAGGAGAGGCGGCATGACCGACAAAGACGACAACAACACCGCGCTCGACCCCAACAAGATCGACGCCATGAAGCTCTCCTTGATGCTTGCCGAGCTCCGCCTGCCGACGATCAGCCAACTCTGGCAGAGCTTCGCCAAGCGGGCCGACAAGGAAGGATGGACCGCGGCTCGCTTCCTCGCGGCCCTGGCTGAACACGAACTCGCCGAACGCGACCGGCGGCGCATCGAGCGCCACCTCAGGGAGGCCAAGCTGCTTCCGGGCAAGACGCTTGCCTCCTTCGACTTCAACGTCGTGCCGATGATCTCGAAGGCCCAGGTCAGCGCGCTGGCCGCCGGCGACGCCTGGCTCAGCCAGGGCGCCAACTGCCTGATCTTCGGACCGCCAGGGGCCGGCAAGAGCCATCTCGCCTCCGCCATTGGCCTGGCCCTGGTTGAGAGCGGATACCGTGTGCTGTTCACCAGGACCACCGATCTCGTGCAGCGCATGCAGGTTGCAAGGCGCGAGCTTGCACTGGAAAGCCTGTTGGCGCGGCTCGACCGCTTCAACCTCCTGATCCTCGACGACCTCGCCTATGTGCGGAAGGACCAGGCCGAGACCGGCGTGCTCTTCGAACTCATCTCGGCGCGCTACGAGCGGCGATCCCTGCTCATCACCGCAAACCAGCCCTTCGGCGAGTGGGGAAAGGTGTTCCCGGACGAAACAACCGCGGTGGCTGCCGTCGACCGCCTCGTCCACCACGCCACCATCCTCGAGATGAACATCGAGAGCTACCGCCGCCGCGCCGCTCTCGACAGAGGCAAGCGAAAGGCCGGCCGGCCGCCAAGCTACGCAACCAAGAAAAACACCAAGGACTGAGCCGCCGCCTGCTCAGGTAGAGCGGCCACGACAATCAGGGCCCGCGGGGATCGTCTCCGCGGGCCGTCTCTTCTCCGACCCGACGGCCTGCCGCGACAATCAAAACCCTTCCCGAAAACACTGCTTGTCGCGCCGCGACAATCAAAACCGGAAACCGCTTGCAATCCACCCCCCGCGCGGCAATCATCAACTCGCCGCTGCCGCCGGGAATCTCATCCTGATTGACGCGCAGCTCTCACCCAGATTGTCGCGCCATAGGTCGGACGACGAGAAGCGCCGGATCGTGGCGCAGAGCTACGCTCCCGGTGTCTCGGTGTCGGTTGTGGCGCGCCGCTATGACGTCAACGCCAACCTGATCTTCACCTGGCGGCGCGATCCCCGTTACAGGCCGGCGGCCGATGCCGGGGAGGCGCCGTCCTTCCTGCCGGTGGAGGTGGTGCCCGATGCGCCGCCGTTGGAGCCGGCCGCGGCATCGGACGGTCGGATCGAGATCGCGTTGTCGAACGGCCACCGGGTGAGCGCGTTCGGGTCGTTCGACGCGGACGCGCTGTGCCGGGTGGTGCGGGCGCTTGGCGGATGATCCCGGTTCCCTCCTCGACCCGGGTATGGCTGGCCTGCGGCGTGACCGACATGCGCAAGGGGTTCCCCGGTCTCGCGGCGCAGGCGGAGCGGGTATTGAAGGCGGATCCGCATTGCGGCCATCTCTTCATCTACCGCGGCCGCCGGGGCGACCTGATCAAGATGATCTGGTGGGACGGCCAGGGTCGTGCCCCCAGGCGTGGTGTGGTGTAGGAGCAGGAGCCAGCATCGGTAGCTGTGGGTAAGTGGCCCGCCGCCGCGACCGTGTGGCGTCTGGCGGCGGCGGGCCACTTATCCATAGCGGATGGCCATCGCGGTGCCGGTTAGGGTTGGGCTTCTACAGTCCATCCGACCGGAGGAGTACCACGATGACCACCAAGGACATGATGACCCTGCAGGCGCTTTTGGAGAAGAGTTCGGACGCCGATCTGCTTCGCGAGATGATCGGGTTCACGGCCGAGCGTTTGATGGCGCTTGAGGTGGAGGGCCTTGCGGGAGCCGCACACGGCGAGCGTTCGCCGGACCGGCTCACCCATCGCAACGGCTACCGGGACCGGGTCTGGGAGACGCGCGCGGGCACGGTGGAGCTGAAGATCCCGAAGCTGCGCAAGGGGAGCTACTTCCCGGGCTTCCTGGAGCCGCGTCGCATGGCGGAGAAGGCGCTGACGGCGGTGATCCAGGAGGCCTACATCAAGGGCGTGTCGACCCGCTCGGTGGACGACCTGGTGCAGGCCATGGGCATGTCGGGCATCTCGAAGAGCCAGGTGTCGCGGCTGTGCGGTGAGATCGACGGCAAGATCCGCGACTTCCTCGACCGCCCGCTGGAGGGCGACTGGCCGTATCTGTGGCTGGACGCGACCTATGTGAAGATGCGCGAGGCCGGGCGCGTCGTCTCGGTCGCGGTCACGATCGCGGTGGCGGTCAACGACCAGGGCCGCCGCGAGGTGCTCGGCATGGCGATCGGCGCGTCCGAGGCCGAGACCTTCTGGACCTCCTTCCTGCGCTCCCTGGCCCGCCGCGGCCTGCGCGGCGTCAAGCTGGTCGTCTCCGATGACCACAAGGGCCTGAAGGCGGCTGCAACGCGCGTCCTCGGCGCCACATGGCAGCGCTGCCGCGTCCACTTCATGCGCACCCTGCTCGCCCATGCCGGCAAGCAGGGCCGGCGCGTCGTGTCCGCCTTCGTCACCACCGCCTTCGCCCAGGAGGATGCAGACAGCGCCTCCGCCCAGTGGCGCCAGGTCGCCGACCAGCTCAGGGCCAAGGCGCCGAAGCTCGCCGCTCTCATGGACGAGGCCGAGCACGACGTTCTCGCCTACATGACCTTCCCGGCCGCGCATCGCCCCAAGCTGCACTCGACAAACCCGCTCGAACGACTCCATGGCGAGATCAAGCGGCGTACCAACACCGTCGGCATCTTCCCCAACGAGGACGCCATAACACGGCTGATCGGCGCCATCCTGCTCGAGCAGAACGACGAATGGGCCGTCCAGAGGGCCAGATACATGACGCTGGAATCAATCGCTCCCGTGAGCGACAATGCAACCGTCAAGCTGCCCGCCGTGGCAGCCTGAGCCTACCGGCCCTACCCGCCGGATACCGCGACGGCCGCCAGGCTCTTACACCACGGCTCGGGACACGATCGCCGCGGGCTGATTCACCGTTTATAAACAATGGGTTGACTGTCATTCGGGCTTCCCTTTGTCGGCCCCTTCGGGTAGGATGCGGCCATGCTCGAAGCGGCCCATTCCCTGCCCGACGACATCGCCGCGTTGAAGGCGATGGTGCTGGCCTCGCGGGCCGAACTGGCGGCACGGGACGCCGAGCTGCGCAACCGCGATCTGTTGATCGAGAAGCTCAGGCACCAGCTTGCGGGTCTGCGGCGGCAGCGCTTCGGCGTCACCTCGGAGGCCCTCGACCAGCTTGATCTCGGGCTGGAGGACGAGGAGATCGCGCGGGCGGCCGAGGCGCCGACCGAGCCGACGCCCGCCACGAAGAAGCAGCCGAAGCGCCGTCCCCTGCCGGACCACCTGCCGCGCGAGGAGACGGTTCTCGCGCCGGGCGAGCGCTGCGCGGACTGCGGCGGCCGTCTCAAGCGGCTCGGCGAGGATGTGACGGAGGAGCTGGAGTACATCCCCGGCCGCTTCGTGGTGAAGCGCATCGTCCGTCCGCGCCTGGCCTGCGGCGGCTGCGAGAAGTTCCACCAGGCGCCGCTGCCGCCGCGACCGATCGAGCGCGGCCGACCGGGCCCCGGCCTTCTGGCGCATGTGCTGGTCTCGAAGTATTGCGATCACCGTGTGTCCTGAAGCACCGCCATGAAAGGAGGTGCGCAACTGCAAGAGAGATGAGGGTAGGCCCCTCGGGGTCGACGATCAGGCGTCGGTCTCAAACCACCACGAGCTGCTGTCGTAAAGAGCGATGGTGGTGAGCGTCGTGGAAACGGCGGGACGACGATCTCGTCAGGTGAGGTCCGGGGAGACGAGCGAAAGCGAACCGCCGATGAACTGCCGAAAGCGTATGGTCGATGTCAGAACCGGGGGTGGTGGTCACTCCGGGACAAGCATGGGCGGAGTCCTGGAGTCCGGCCCACGCGGCATCCGGCTCGAAGGCGGCGTGAACCCGGAACAGGCTTTCTTGCGGAACAGGAGAACCTGTCGTCCCGATGCCAAGGGAGACGGCCAACCGGGCAGCCCCCGGAAGGCTCAGAGTACCGATGCGGGGCACAGGGGCAGAACAGCCCGTAGTAGGGATGAAGGCGCTGTAATGGCGCTGGACCGAAGGGGCTGTGGTGTTCAGCCGCTGCCGTCGGCCAACTGGTGACAGGAGGAGCCGGATGACAGGGGCAAAGCCGTTCCCGATAGCAAAGAGGGAAGTCTGGGAAGCCTTCAAGCATGTGAAGGCAAACCGGGGAGCGGCTGGAGTAGATGGGCAGACGGTCGAGAGTCTGGAGGAACGGCTTGGTCCGGAACTCTACAAGCTCTGGAATCGCATGTCCTCAGGCAGCTATATGCCGCCTCCGGTTCGCAGGGTGAACATCCCCAAGGAGGGCGGCGGGAAGCGCCCGTTGGGCATACCGACGGTCACGGACCGCATCGCTCAGGAGGTTGTTCGCCGACATCTGGAGCCCTTGTTGGAACCGATTTTCCATGAGGACTCATACGGATATCGGCCGAAGCGATCCGCCATTGACGCCATCCGGACAGCGCGTCGGCGATGCTGGCGCTACGACTGGGTGCTGGACATGGACATCAAGGGGTTCTTCGACAACATCGACCACGAGTTGCTGCTGAAGGCCGTTCGTCACCATACGGACTGCCGGTGGGTGCTGCTCTATGTCGAGCGCTGGTTGAAGGCTCCCGTGATCGAGGAGGACGGCACCGTTGTCGCACGGGACAGGGGCACGCCACAGGGCGGGGTAATTTCGCCAGTATTGTCCAACCTGTTCCTGCACTATGCGTTCGATCAATGGATGAAAAGGTCGATGCCGCATGTTCCGTTCGAACGGTATGCGGACGATATAATCTGCCATTGTCGAACGGAGGAGGCGGCAAAGACCCTCTGGCGGCGGGTTGCGGACCGATTGGCCGAGTGCGGCCTGGAGTGAGGTGGCGTCGGTTTGTCGGACAGGCTGACGGCGTTTTCAAGGTGTATTCCGGTTGAAGTTTGTGCCGCCAGAATCCTTTTGGATCGATCTTTTTGCTGCTGCTGTTGCGCCTGTGGGTATGTGGTCAAGGCGCGAAGCGGCTTGTCCATCATATCCACAGGCGTGTCGCCCCGGTAGGCCTCGGCCGGCGTCCGCCCGCCGAGTGCCGAGTGCGGTCTCTCGGTGTTGTAGAAGCCGATCCACTGGCCGATGACGCGCCGGGCTGCGAAGCCGTCGGCGATCTCGTGCAGGTAGACCGCCTCGTATTTGAGCGAGCGCCACAGCCGCTCGATGAAGATGTTGTCCATGCACCGGCCGCGGCCGTCCATCGAGATGCGGATACCGGCCTCCCGCAGGCGCGCGGTGAAGGCGAAGCCGGTGAACTGGCTGCCCTGGTCGGTGTTGAAGATCTGCGGGGTGCCATGGCGCGCCAGGGCTTCGTCGAGAGCCTCGACACAGAACCCCGCGTCCAGCGTGTTCGACAGCCGCCAGGCCAGGACGCAGCGGCTCGCCCAGTCCATGATCGCCACCAGGTAGAGGAAGCCGCGCCGCACCGGGATGTAGGTGATGTCGGCGCACCACACATGGTTCGGCCGCTCGATCGCCAGACCCCGCAGCAGATATGGATAAACCCGGTGCCCGAGGTGCGGCGCACTGGTCCGCGGCGCCCGATAGACCGCCTGAAGACCAAGCAGGCGCATCAGGCGAGCGGCCCGCCGCCGCCCGATCCGCACCCCCTCGCGGCGCAGATGCCGAACCATCTGGCGGGCGCCGTAGAACGGATACTTGAGGAACAGCGCGTCGATCCGGCGCATCAGAGCCAGCGTCTCCGCGCTCTCCCCCTTCGGCCGGTCATAGAGCGACGAGCGCCCGATCGACAGCAGACGGCATTGCCGGGTCAGGCTCAACGACGGGTGGCCCCGCACAACCATCGCCCGTCTCCCGGACCGGCTCAGCGACCGGACCCGCGTGACAAAAAATCACGCTCTACGATCAACTCCCCGATCTTGGCGTGAAGAGCCCGGACCTCGCTCTCGTGATCCCGCGCCCGGCGCTCACCTCCACCGGAAAAGACCTCCCCCAGACCCTCCATCGCCTGGCGCTTCCACACACCCACCTGGTTCGGATGCACCTGGTGCTTCGAGGCAATCTCCTGAAGCGTCCGATCACCCCGTAGCGCCTCCAAGGCTATCTTCGCCTTCAGCTCCCCCGAAAACCTGCGTCGCTTGCTCATCCGCATTCCTCCGTCACACGGCGGAATACACCTTGACGACCTGTCCGATTTTGCGACGCCACCTCACCTCCAGCATCCCGGACAGCACCTTGGGTTCCGAGGCCGAAGCGCGCGTCACCTCGAAGGCCACCGGAACCTCGTAATCGGTGTCGGCGATCAGGTGCAGCCCGTAGCCGAACCACGACTTCACCTTCTTCCACACCGCGCCGGTCCTGGCGTCCACCCCGCCCGTCTCGTGCTTGCCCCAGTCGGCGTCGGGGTCCGAGGTCTTGTCCTCGTCCTTGCCGACCCGGCCCGTCGAGTGGCTCGCGATCGCCTTGCCGTCGTAGCCGAGATGACGCCCGAAGTCCGGCAACGCGGCGAACAGCGCGGCGCGCAGGCTCTCGATCATGGCGGACACCAGCCCCTGCTCGTCCTCAAGCTGCACAACACGCCCCAGAAACCGCGAGAAGTTCCAGTGGCTCGGCGCCGTCGAACGAACCCGCGCCGGGCGCGTTACCGCATGCCCGTCGTGAAGCACCGTCACCGGCCCGCTCTGATACGGCAGAGGGTCGAACCCGCAGATCTCCAGCAACGCCGGGTTGCGCCCCAGCTCCCGCAACAGCGACTGCATCGAGGCGTGTTGCAACACCACCCCCGCGATCAGCGCCCGCCACATCGCCCGCACCGGGTAGTCGTTACGGCCCCGACCGCGACACACTTCAAGCGCCGTCACGATCTCCTCGTCGGGAAGCACCGCCAGAACCAGGCGCAGCCGTTCAAGGTCCGGCAGGACTTCGACATCGCGCCACGAAAAGGGTAGCTTCGCCGCCGTCGCCATCGCTGTTCTCCCGACCAGGGGTGGTGGTGGAACAAGGGCCCCAGGGCCCGATGGCGACACCTTCTATCTCATGCGCACGATCAGGGCGCGCGAGGCCGCCGCAGGAAAACCTCGCTGCCAAGACGCCGCGACCAGCGGCGTGGGGTGAAAATCGCCAAAACGACCGCCGCAGCGAAACTGAAACCCCGGATATCAACGACCACCACGGGGTATCAAAAATCTCGCACCTCCGTGAACGCCTTGTAAATCAACCCGTCCCCGACAGCGCAAACGCCTCTATTCCGGAAGTGAATATTGCAAATCGGGCTTTCCGCTCCGAAGATACGTCTGGCAGACCTAAGACGAACATACCCTGCCATGCCAACGCACCGTCTGATGTCTCAACCAGTTGATCTACGTTTCCTCTATGCCGATCTAACCGAAAGGTCCATTTCGCTGCTATGGGAGATTGCACGATCTCAAATCTACCGTCTGCCGGCTGCGTTGTGGATTGATGGACGTTAGCGGATTGAGCTGCCGCCAAGCCAGACAGAGAAACGACGAGCGCGAGAATTACTCCCAAGGGAACAGTGCTGCGCATCTCTGGCCTTCTCCGATTCCCCAAAATCGCAACAACTATGAACGGTCAGGTGCGGTCCGCATAGTCTCTTTGCATGCCTCTTGAACGAAGAGACGGATCAAACTTGCCATGCGCTTGAACGCTGCTCGGCAGCGGTCCGGCCCCGACGCGCCTGCGCAAGCTCGTAAGCAGCCTGCATCCGCATCCAGTGCTCGGCGGTGCCCCAGCCGATATCCTCCAGCGCCAGCGCCATGTTCGCCGACACGCCCGCCTTGCCGTTCAGCAGCCGCGACAGCGTTCCGCGCTCGCACCCGAGACGCGCCGCCGTCTCGGTCACGTTCCAGCCCACATCGTCCATACTCTCGCGGACCAGTTCGCCCAGGTGCGGCGGGTTCAGCGTCGGGCCGACGCGATCGCTCGCAATGTTGTTCATAGTCAGTGCTCCCCTCCAGTCAGTGGTAGTCGATCAGGTCCACGTCCACGGCCTCGCCGTCCTCGAAGCGGAACACCACGCGCCAGTTGCCCGAGACGCGAACGCTCCACTGGCCCGCGCGGTCGCCCTTGAGGGGATGCAGCCGGAAACCCGGCGCATTGGCGCTGCCCGGATGCGTCGCCTCTTGCAGACGGAACAGGATACGCCGAAGTCGTGGCACGAGACCAGCGGGCAACCGCACCGCAAGACTTCCTGCATTGCCTTGCTGTCTCCTGCTTCCTATAGTGCCGCTTGGAAGCCGCGCGGCGGTTCGGGGACTTTCTCCGCAAGTGCGCGGCGGACGCTGTCGCTCAAGCGCCGCTCGGGCTAAATGCCGATGGCTAAACGGCTTTCATCGCCCGACGGTTTGAGCCGGTCAGGAAGCGGGATCGGGACGCCATTCGGCGCGTTGGTCTCACACCTGCCGCACCATGGTGCGAAGCGCGGCATGGATGGACTGACGTGCGCTGCGGTGCGCTGGGGCCGCCAAACGCCGACAATCGTGTCATGGAAAAGCGTGTATGCTGATCGGTGCTCCGGCGCATTCCGCCGTGTTAGACGCTTGATTCGGCGGGCAAATTCCTGTGTTTGTTCCGTCCCACAGTGCGAATCCCGCCGGATTCCGGAGGCAGGGGATTTCCATCGGCGCGCCCGATCGGTTGCGCGCTTTCCCAAGATGCCCGAGGCGGCGTCAGGCGGCTCCAGGACACGGCAGAGCATCCCTGTCGCCGCGTGGCGGCGGCTGGCGATCCGGCGTTCGATTCCGGAGAGACCGGCGGCCTGAACGCGCGGGCCTTGCCGGAAGTTCCGGGGTTGCCGCCGCCGTCGGACTGGCCGGCAGCGGGGCCGGGAGGCTACAGGCCCATGTCGAGATCGGGCGTCTTCTGCTTCGGTTCGGCGGCCTTTTCATGGCCACCGGCGCGGCCCTGCCCGCGGTCGAATCCATCGCCCTTGCCGGCCGATTTCCCGTCGCCACGCCCGCGCCCGGCGGAACGCGCGGGCGATTTCGCGTCGCTATCCTTGCCGGTTTCGCGTCCGATGCGGTGTTCCCGCTCGCGTCGGCGACCTGCGTCACGGTCTCTTCCGGGGCTGGAATCGTGCTCGGGTTCGTGCCCGCGCTGCCCGCCGCCGTCGAGTCCGTAGCCCCTGTCCATCGCGTCAGAGGCGCGTGTCAGCTGATCGTCGGCCCCGTCGTGACCGGCTTCTCGCCCGAACACGGTCTCCCACGCGGCCTGTTTCGCGGTGGCGTCGAGCGCCGCGAGCCGCTCGCCGGTCGCGCGTTCGAGCCGGTCCGCGAGCTTCCAGGCGTCGTCGGTGACGAGCCGGGCAGCGTCCCGCGCGCGGCTGATCGCGACATAGAACGCGCGCTGGTTGACCAGGTTCGGGTTCTTCGCCGGCATCGCGGCGAGGATCCGGTCCACCGTGCGGCCCTGGAAGGCATGGACCGTGGCCGCGAAGGCGCGGTCGATATGCCGGAGCCGGGCATCGCCGTCGCCGAGTTTCACGACCTTGCCGTCGTCGAGACGGAAGACCACGCCGTTCCGCCCGACGGTTTCGACCGTCGCGGTCTCTCCGTTGGCGAGGCCGGAGGCGGGATCGTTGCGGGTGAAGCGCACCCGGTCGCCCCGGCGCAGCTCCATCGCCTCGCTGCGATAGACCTCGACGCCGCCCTTCGCGGCGGCGATGCGGTCCGGCCGCCATGGCGTCCGGTTTCCCTGCGCGTCCTCCAGATGCAGCACGCCCCAGCGCCGGTCGATGCCGGTGACGGTGCGCTCATCGCCCTTGTCCACCCCGAGCGTCTTGTAGCGGCGGACGAAGATCACCGTGTCGCCGATGTTGTAGCTGGAGGCGCGGGCCATCTCGGCGCGGGTGAGATCGCGCGGGACCAGCCTCTCGCCCTGCCGGGCGGGGCCGTCGATGACGCCTTCGGCGACCAGTCCCTCCCTGATGGCGGCGTTGATCTCGTCGCGCAAGGCCCGCATCGGCGCGATCACCCCGGTCGCGGCGCGCTCGCGCGCAGGCAGATTCAGCCATTGCCGCGCGGTCTCCATGCCGAGTTCGTCATACTCCACTTGCCGGATGTTCCCGCCGAGCTTTGCGAAGGCGCCCTTCACGTCGCCGGTAAGGCTGGCCTTCACCGCCGCCTTCAGTTCGGCGTCGCGCTGGCGCACGATGTCGTCCATCACCGCCGTCGTCATCCTGGCGGCCCTGAGCTGTTCGAACGGCTTGCCCGCCTCGACCGCGCCGAGCTGCTTCTCGTCGCCGACCAGCACCACGCGGGGAAGCCGCAGCGCGGTTGCGATGCGCAGGAGGTTCCTCATCTGCGCGCTGGAGGCGAGCGAGGACTCGTCCACCACCAGCATCGTCCTCGCATTGGCGGCGCGGAGCCTGCGCAGGCCCTCCGCTGTGCCCCGGCCGTGGGCGATGCCGTCATGGCGGGCGAGATAGCGTTGCAGCGTCTCCGACCGGATGCCGGATTCGTTCTGAAGCGTCTTCGCCGCCGAGGCCGAGGGCGCGAGACCCATGGTGCGGTAGCCCCGGCTCTCGCCGAGCGCCCGCAGGCGCTTCAGCATCGTCGTCTTCCCCGTGCCAGCATAGCCCTGCACGCCCAGGACGCGATCCGTGCTGGCGAGGATGGTCTTGACGGCTTCCTTCTGGCCCTCGTTGAGGCGGCCCCGGTGCAGCTTCGTCTCCGCCACCCAGCGGCGCATGACGGTCTTCTCCGCCCCCTGGCCCGCGCGCATCAGCGCGACGGTCTCGGATTCCCGCGCCAGCGCCACGTCCGTGGTCCAGTGTCTGCCATGATCGAGGCCGCGCGCGGCATGGAGCGTGCCGCCGCGTTCCAGCGCCGCGATGGCGCGCTCGGCGGCATCGACGGTCACCGCGCCCGGCTCGCGGGCCAGCGTCGCCGCCAGCAGGTCGGCATGGCCGAACACCGACTGCCGCTCGGCAAGGTGCACGACCGCCCAGGCAGCCGCGTCGCCCGCCGCCCAGCCCGGTCCCGCGAACAGGTCCGGCCCGAGCAGACTCCGTTCCGCCTTGTGGGCGTTCGCCCGGACCCTGGCGGCCGGGAAGCCGAGCGCCCTCGCCTGGCGCCGCCACGAGCGGGCGAGTTCGCCCCGGTCGATGTCCCGCTTCGCCGCCCGCGTCAGCAGCGCCGCCTTCGCCGCCAGATGCGGGTTGTCCTTCGACTCCCCCATCCCGCGTTCGGCCATCGCCGCCTCGATCTCCGCCCGGCGCGTCGAGAAGGCGTCGATGATCTCGCGCGGAACGCCTTCGATCTCGAAGCGGCCGTCGCCATGGGTCTTCTCCACGCGATAGCCGAGGCCCGTCAGCCCCTGCGCCAGTTCCGCCCGGTAGATCGCCCCGATGGCCATCTTGCCCTGATACAGCCCGTCATCGACCATGGTCCGCCATCTGGCGTCCTCGCCCTGGACCATGTTCGCGACGACGGCATGCGTGTGCAGTTGGGGGTCGAGGTTCCTGGAAGTATCGTGCCTGAAAAGGGCCGCGACCATCTTCTGGTTCCCGGCCCGGATCATCGCCCCGGTCGCGGGGTCGCGCATCCTCGTCTCGACGGCGTTCTTCTCGATCCAGCCCAGCGTCGCCGTCACCGCCCGGTCGTGCGCCCCGACGATCCTCTCGTCCCCGCCCACCATGGCCATCAGGGACACGGACTTCGGCGCGCTCAGGGTCACGTCGCGGCCCGGACGGTGCTTGACGGTCCCGTCGGGTTCCTTGCGCCCGAGACGGCGTCCGCCCGGCACCTCGCCTTCCAGCACACGCCGGAACGCCTCGGGGTCGACCGGGCCGGAGAGACCCAGCGCTTCCGCGCCCTTGCCCGCCCAAACGCTCGCCTCGCGGTGCGCCGCGTCGTCCCTGGCGTAGTAGCCGTCGCGCTCGAAATACCCCACCCCCTGCGCCGGCGAGGCGAGCTTGCCGATCGACGCTACCATCGCGGCAACGCTCCGCCAGCCGTGTAATCGGAGGTTTGCTGCCTGTCCATACCGGCCAGATATGCGCTTCCGAAGCGGAGAACAAGGGACGAACAGACAACATCATCCTTCAGGCGCCGGGAGGCGGCGAATGGCGGCGATTGTCTTTCCCGAAAGCGGCGGCCGGTTGCGCGCGATCGATGCTTGCCGGGCGCCGCCGCGCTTCCTATGATCCGGTCATGTCCGAGGCCATCGCGTTCGATACCCACCGCTTCGTCAAGCGCCTGACCGACTGCGGCTTCACCGAGAAGCAGGCCGAGACCCTGGCCGACGAGCATGTCGCCCTTCTCAACGCCAACCTCGCGACCAAGGCCGACATCGCGAGGGTTGAGGTCGGCATCGACGCCCTGCGGCAGGAGACGAAGACGGATATCGCCAAGGTCGAAGCCGGCATCGAGAAGCTTCGGCAGGAGACGAAGACCGACATCGCCAAGATCGAGGCGCGTGTCGCGCAGGTCGATGCGCGGATCGAGGCAGCGAAGTCGGACCTGATGAAGTGGCTGATCGGCGCGCTGATCGCCCAGGGCGGCCTGATCGTCGCCTTGGTCAAGCTGCTGTAGCGCCCCGGAAGGCTTGCTGCGACGATCCGGCCTTCGTGCTGACAGGGTGTTGATACGCCTCTGGAAGTTTCCTGCGCATTCTCCCCATTTCTTTGTTTTTCTTGCATTATTTCGGCCCGCCGCCCGCTTTGCCGCTGAACCCGAATGCCATGGCTCTGGCTCCTGTTTCGAGGTTCTGACGATGGGTGGGCGACCGGACCGGGGCCTTCTCGACCCCGGCCCGATCGACCCCTCGAAAGCTTCCTCAACTTCCTGACCGGGACGCCGCGCCGCGTTCCCCGGGGAGTGAGGAATGACCCGGCGGCGGCGACCTGGCGCGGCAACCGAGGTGAATGTCGCGCGTCCGCGGTGTTCTCTGCACGGTCGTGCAGGGCGGCCCGGATCGCCCCCTTTCGTGGTGGATCGGGGTGGCGGCCGGCCAGCCGCAACCGCGTCATCCCGAGCTTGGCGTGACCCGATGTACGGGTATCCCCAGTTGTCTCGCCTTGTCGACGAGGTTTGCGGTGACGCCGGTGCCGGGGAAGGCGATGACGCCCCTGGGCAACAGGTTGAGCAGGTCGTCGTTGCGCCGGAACGGCGCGGCGCGGCCGTGCGCGTTCCAGTCGGGGCGGCAGACGACCTGGTGGACGCCGCGCGCCTCGGCCCAGCTGGCGGCGATCTTCTCGGTGCCGGGCCCGCCGCCGTGGACCAGCACCATGTCGGCGTAAAGTGCGATGCTTTCAATATCGTGGATTCCAGAAGATTTCTTGATGTAATACAATGCTTTATCATAATGCGTTATCAGACCCGCAGGATATGGCTATCTTGTAGGTACCGTTTAGGCACCATCCGGATTCGATCCCGTGCGGACGCACAGGTGCGAGGCGAGCCCGCGCTGGCGGCCCGGCGTCTCTCCCCGCGAGCGGGCGTTTTCGTTCGGTCACGGGGTGAGGCAGGCGGATAATGTCACCGGTTTAGAGTTCGCCGCCAGTCTCTTCTGAGTGGCCGGAGCCAGATGTCCTTCTTCGGCTGGTCTCGTCTCGTGTGGCGGTCGTATCTGCCCCGTCCCTGGGGCGTTCCGACGTGGGTCCAACCTGACGCCCTGTAAACGGCGCCGGTGAAGCGGGGGGTCTCGACGAAGGTCTTGATGAGCACGGGGGTCGTGTTGTAGCGCTCGGTCCAGTCCCCGGGCAGTTGTCGGCGCACCAGCGAGAGGATGTGCGAGCCCAGGTTCGGGATCGCGATCCAGGGCACGCAACCAGCGAGAGCGACATTTGATTGAGGTTCCGGTCTGAACAGTTTCAACCCATTGATTTGATACAAGAAATCGCATTGCAGTCCCACTGCAAGTGTCAACGTCAGCTGACTGAAGTGCGCCTCAGAAGGAGCTAGCAGGTTGCTGAAAAACTCGCTGGTCCGATTCGTTGTGTCGTGATTCTGTGCCCTCGCGTTGAATGGCGCCGGGGGTTGTGATGCGGGGCGAGGACGTACGCTGCGAGGGTCTGTTCAGTTACGTCGATCTGGAGGCTCGGGTTCCGGCGGATCATCCGTTGCGGGCGATCCGTGTTCTGGTGGACGAGGCTCTGGATGCGCTGTCGGGGGATTTCGGGCGGCTCTATTCGCGGACCGGCCGGCCGTCGATCGCGCCGGAGAAGCTGTTGCGGGCGCTTTTGCTTCAGGCGTTCTACACCATCCGTTCGGAGCGCCATCTGATGGAGCAGCTGGACTACAACCTTTTGTTCCGCTGGTTCGTCGGTCTGTCGATGGACGCGCCGGTGTGGGATGCGACGGTCTATTCGAAGAACCGCGACCGGCTGGTTGGGGGCGATGTCGCGGCGCGCTTCCTCCAGGCGTGCTGCGTGGCGCGCGGGTGCGGTGTCTGCTGTCGGACGATCACTTCTCGGTGGACGGCACGCTGATCGAGGCGTGGGCGTCGATGAAGAGCTTCCGGCCCCGGGACGGCGGCGACAATGACCCGCCGGCCGGGCGTAATGCAGAGCGCGACTTCCGCGGCGAGCGGCGCTCGAACGCGACCCATGCGTCGGTCACCGACCCCGACGCCCGGCTGTTCCGCAAGGGCGACGGGCAGTCGAGCCGGCTGTGCTACATGGGCCATCTGTTGATGGAGAACGGCAACGCGCTGATCGTCGACGCCGCGCTGACCCGAGCTTCCGGCACCGCCGAGCGGGAGGCGGCGCTGGCCATGCTGGCGCGGCGGGGAAAGCGGCGGCGGATCACGCTGGGCGCCGACAAGGCCTACGACGTGGCCGCCTTCGTCGATGCGCTGCGCGACCGGGCCGTGACCCCCCATATCGCGGTTGACGGCCACGTGACCAAGACCGGCAAGCGGCGCGCCACCCGGATCGACCGGCGCACCACCTGCCATCCCGGCTACGCCGCCAGCCAGAAGCTGCGCAAGCGCATCGAGGAAGGGTTCGGCTGGATCAAGACCACCGGCGGGCTGGCCAAGACCCGGCATCGCGGGCTCGACCGGGTGGGCTGGATGTTCACGCTGAGCGCCGCCGCCTACAACCTGGTCCGAATGCCCAAGCTGATCGCCGAGGCGCCGACCTGATGCCGGCAAGACATGCAATGCGCCCCGGTCCCCGCCGCGGGCGGGCCGCGAAACCGAACCCGTTCCATCGATGACCCGAGAAAACAGGCCAAACCCACCAAATCGGCCGCGCTTGATGAGTTTTTCAGCAGCCTGCTAGCCCACTCTATTCGGCACGGGGCGATGAAGTAGCGGCGAACGTGGCCCAAGTCGTTGGATTCGGATAGAAGTTCGTTGTCCAGCGCACTTCTGCCGAGGCAACGAAAGCGCCACGCCCGCCATGACCGAAGATACCTTCCTCCCGTTCGATCTTCCAGCCGTAAGCCGCAAGAAGGCAAGCGCCGATTTCGCGGGCGGTTTGATCTCGTCGGACGGGGCCTGGTCCTGCTGCGCGCGGCGGAACGTCGGCTCGGGCTGGCCGAGGCGCTGGCCGGCTGCATCCGGGAATGGCGCGACCCCGACCGGGTGGTCCACTCGCTGGCGGCGATGCTGAGGTTTCGCATGTTCGCGATCGCCTGCGGCTACGAGGACGCGGACGCCCTTCGACAAGCTCAGGAGCGACGCGCTCAGGGCGGACCCGCTGTTCAAGCTGGCCGTCGGCCGGGCGCCGGAGAGCGGCCGCGATCTGTGTTCCCAGCCGACCATGAGCCGGCTGGAGAACGCGCCCTCGCGGATCGAGGTGGCGCGTCTGACGGCCGCCCTGGTGGACATCTTCTGCCGTTCCTTCCCGGCTCCGCCGGCAACGATCACGCTCGACATCGACGACACCTGCGACCGGGTCCACGGCCATCAGCAGCTGTCGCTGTTCCACGGCTTCTACGACACCCGGTGCTTCCTCCCGGTCCACGTCTACCATGTCGAGAGCGGCAGGCCGGTGGCGGTCCTCCTGCGCCCCGGCAAGACGCCGTCGGGCGTCGAGGTCCGCGCCCTGATCAAGCACCTGGTGCGGCGCATCCGCCGACACTGGCCGCGCACCCGGCTGACCTTCCGCGGCGACAGCCATTACGGCCGCCGCGAGGCGATGGGCTGGTGCGAGGCGAACGGCGTCGACTACATCTTCGGCCTGGCCGGCAACGCCGTGCTGCACGGCCTCGCCTACGAGGTCGGAGACGATCTCAAGGTGCGCCGCGCCGAGGCCGGCGCGGAGCGGATGCGCGGCTTCGCCAGTTTCGATTATGCCGCGGCCTCGTGGAGCCGCCAGCGCCGCGTCGTCGCCCGGCTGGAAGCCACGACGCGCGGCTTCGACGCGCGCTACATCGTCACCTCGCTCACCGGCGAGCCCCGCCATCTCTATGAGGGAGTCTATTGCGCGAGGGGACAGGCGGAAAACCTGATCAAGCGGCATCGCGTCCAGCTCGCTTCCGACCGCACCTCCTGCCAGAGCCCGCTCGCCAACCAGTTCCGCCTGGTGCTGCACACCGCGGCCTACTGGCTGATGCTCGCGCTCCGCGACGCGGTGCCGCGCCGAATGCCGCTCGCCTGGGCCGAGTTCACGACCCTCCGGCAGAGCCTGCTCAAGATCGGCGCCCGGGTGGTCGAGAAGGCCGCCCGGGTCCGCATCCACTTCGCCTCGGCCTGTCCCAACGCCGCCCTGTTCCGCCTGCTCGTGGGCCGGCTCGCGACCTCGGGCCCCTGATCCCCGGGGCGGCGTGCCCCGCGAACCCGAGACCCTTGAACCCCCAACCCAGACACCGACAATCTCAGATCCCGGCACCCCACAAGGCGCCGATCGGTAGACCCTGCGCGCTCGGAATTAACCGATAAAAGCGCCGTCTCGCGAATAAGTACGGCTAGGCATTGCCACCGTCGCCCGCGGGGCCGGCAGGGACAAGGATCGTGTCCCGAGCCGTGGTGTAAGAGCCTGGCGGCCGTCGCGGTATCCGGCGGGTAGGGCCGGTAGGCTCAGGCTGCCACGGCGGGCAGCTTGACGGTTGCATTGTCGCTCACGGGAGCGATTGATTCCAGCGTCATGTATCTGGCCCTCTGGACGGCCCATTCGTCGTTCTGCTCGAGCAGGATGGCGCCGATCAGCCGTGTTATGGCGTCCTCGTTGGGGAAGATGCCGACGGTGTTGGTACGCCGCTTGATCTCGCCATGGAGTCGTTCGAGCGGGTTTGTCGAGTGCAGCTTGGGGCGATGCGCGGCCGGGAAGGTCATGTAGGCGAGAACGTCGTGCTCGGCCTCGTCCATGAGAGCGGCGAGCTTCGGCGCCTTGGCCCTGAGCTGGTCGGCGACCTGGCGCCACTGGGCGGAGGCGCTGTCTGCATCCTCCTGGGCGAAGGCGGTGGTGACGAAGGCGGACACGACGCGCCGGCCCTGCTTGCCGGCATGGGCGAGCAGGGTGCGCATGAAGTGGACGCGGCAGCGCTGCCATGTGGCGCCGAGGACGCGCGTTGCAGCCGCCTTCAGGCCCTTGTGGTCATCGGAGACGACCAGCTTGACGCCGCGCAGGCCGCGGCGGGCCAGGGAGCGCAGGAAGGAGGTCCAGAAGGTCTCGGCCTCGGACGCGCCGATCGCCATGCCGAGCACCTCGCGGCGGCCCTGGTCGTTGACCGCCACCGCGATCGTGACCGCGACCGAGACGACGCGCCCGGCCTCGCGCATCTTCACATAGGTCGCGTCCAGCCACAGATACGGCCAGTCGCCCTCCAGCGGGCGGTCGAGGAAGTCGCGGATCTTGCCGTCGATCTCACCGCACAGCCGCGACACCTGGCTCTTCGAGATGCCCGACATGCCCATGGCCTGCACCAGGTCGTCCACCGAGCGGGTCGACACGCCCTTGATGTAGGCCTCCTGGATCACCGCCGTCAGCGCCTTCTCCGCCATGCGACGCGGCTCCAGGAAGCCCGGGAAGTAGCTCCCCTTGCGCAGCTTCGGGATCTTCAGCTCCACCGTGCCCGCGCGCGTCTCCCAGACCCGGTCCCGGTAGCCGTTGCGATGGGTGAGCCGGTCCGGCGAACGCTCGCCGTGTGCGGCTCCCGCAAGGCCCTCCACCTCAAGCGCCATCAAACGCTCGGCCGTGAACCCGATCATCTCGCGAAGCAGATCGGCGTCCGAACTCTTCTCCAAAAGCGCCTGCAGGGTCATCATGTCCTTGGTGGTCATCGTGGTACTCCTCCGGTCGGATGGACTGTAGAAGCCCAACCCTAACCGGCACCGCGATGGCCATCCGCTATGGATAAGTGGCCCGCCGCCGCCAGACACCACACGGTCGCGGCGGCGGGCCACTTACCCACAGCTACCGATGCTGGCTCCTGCTCCTACACCACGCCTGGGGGCACGACCGGGACAAGGCCGACGATCGGGAGTCGGTGCACTGCCTTGCGAGAACAGCGTCTCAGCGCGACGCGCCCGTCGCGGCGCAACGGGTGGTGCCGCCGGACCCCAGCGAACCGATTGAAGTCGGAATTGGTGGAAACCATGGCGAAAAGGGCGAACGGCTCGGATCCCGTTGCCGATCAGAGATTCCAATTGTTGACTATTTCGTGTCAAAGAAGGTTATGAACCTAAATCCGGCGGTTGATCGGGGTCTGGATTCGCCGTGGCCCTTGTAGACTGCGGGTATGAGCGGATTTGGATGGGGCCGAGAGGGTCACCCTGCGGGTGAGGGTTCTGGCGCTGTGCGGGATCTCGCCTGCGAGGCTGTGAAGGTGGACACCTTCGGCGGCACGGTTCACGTCGAATGGGACCCGGATGCGGCGGTGACGCCGCTTGGCCATCTGGCGTTCTTCGCGGAATATCTGAAGGTGAGCGGTCGCTTCGAGGCGCTGGTGGCGGACTGCCCGCTCGTCTACACGAGCCCGAACGCGCCTTCGAAGCGGGACGTTCTGGGGACGGTGCTGCTTTCGGTTCTGGCGGGCCAGTCTCGCTATGCGCACATCACGGCGCTGCGCGGGGACGGGGTGAACCCGGCGCTGTTGGGGATGGGCAAGGTCGCGAGCGAGGATTCGGTCCGGCGCGGTCTGGAGCGGATCGGGGCGGATGAGGGCACAACGTGGCTTCAGGGCCATCTCGACGACACGGTCCGCCCGCTGCTGAGCGAGCCTTGGGTTCTGGACTGCGACACGACGATCAAGCCGCTCTACGGCGGCCAGGAGGGGGCGGTGGTGAGCTACAACCCGAAGAAGCCGGGCCGTCCCTTGCACGCCTGCCATGCGTTCCTGATGGCGGGCACGCGGCTGGTTCTGGATGTCGAGGTTGCGCCGGGCAATCATCACCGCTCGAACCGGGCGGCACCGTCCCTGTGGGCCTTGCTCGACCGTCTCGGTCGGGATCGCTGGCCGCGCCTGGTGCGGGGCGACAAGGACTGGGGCAGCGAGGGCAATATGGCGTCGTGCGAGGCGGCGGGTCTGGACTATCTGTTCAAGCTGCGCCTGACCAGGGGTGCGCGCCGGCTTGCCGAGCGGCAGATGGCGCGGGACGGCTGGGAGGATGCGGGCCAGGGCTGGCAGGGGATCGGGGCCGATCTGCGCTTGCAGGGCTGGAGCCGGTTGCGCCGGGTCGTGGTACTGCGCCGCCGGCTTCCGGCGACACTGGCGCTGACGCGCGACGACAACGCCCAAGGTGATCTGTTCTGGAGTGAGGCGCAGCCCGGCACGGGCGTATGGGAGTTCGCGGTTCTGGCGACCTCGCTCGACCTCGAAGTGCGTTCTGTGGCCCAGCTCTACCGCGACCGGGCCGACGCGGAGAACGGCTTCGATGAGCTGAAGAACCGGTGGGGCTGGGGAGGCTTCACCACGCGCGACCTGACGCGCTGCCGCCACATGGCCCGGCTGATCGCGCTCATCTACGACTGGTGGAGCCTGTTCGTCCGCCTCGCCGACCCCGAGCGCCACCGCGAGGCGATCACCAGCCGGCCGCTGCTGCTGCACGGCGTCGCCCGCCAGACCCGTCATGCCGGCCAGACCCGGCTGACGGTGACCTCCCACCACGGGCGCAGGCAGACGGTGGTCGCGGCTCTACGGCGGATCGCCGGCTTCTTTCGGACCCTGATGCAAAGTGCGGAGCAGTTGAGCGCCGAGGATCGCTGGCGCCGGATCCTCGCCGAAGCGCTCAAAAAATACCTCCGCGGCCGCGAGCCGGGCCGTCAGCCCTGGCTGCCGCCCCCTCGGGCCGCGCCAGCGTGCTGAAATCGAACCCGAAATCGACCATTCCAACCGCGCCGAGAGGGCGATCACGCCCTCCAACCGCCGGATTTAGGATGAAATATCGCATTCGGTGCACATTACAAGACAATCATGTCCGCACGGCCGCACAGGACATCGCGCTTTCTCTCGGCTCACCCGGTGTTCACCCGGGCGGAGTTCGCCGCTGCATTCAGCCGTCCGGCGAACTCGGGGAACATCTCCAGCCTGCTCAAGCATCATCTGAACGCCGGCAACATCAAGCGGCTGAGCCGCGAGGTGTTCGCCGCGGTGCCGGCGCATCTGTCCGCAGAGCGCATGACAGTGGACCGGTTCCTGGCCGCGAGCAAGCTCCGTCCCGACGGCGTGCTGGGATATCACTCGGCCCTGGAACTGCATGGCGCCGCCTACTCAGAGTTCAACGAAGTTCAACTCGTAAGCCGGGGGCGTTCCGAGCTCGCCGAGCTGCCCTTCGGTCCCTGCCGGTTCATCAACCCGCCGAAGGCGCTGCTCAATGCGGGCAGGACGGGCTGTCTGACCGTCTCCATGGACCGTCTGGGCGTGTTCTATCAAGGCACGGCCAATTCGTTCTGATTTTCGTTGCCGGCCCGGAGCGTTTGATGATGGCCTGCGCGCTTGCGTTGTCGTTTTCGTGGTTGAGGCGTTTGCGCTGTCGGGGACGGGTTGATTTACAAGGCGTTCACGGAGGTGCGAGATTTTTGATACCCCGTGGTGGTCGTTGATATCCGGGGTTTCAGTTTCGCTGCGGCGGTCGTTTTGGCGATTTTCACCCCACGCCGCTGGTCGCGGCGTCTTGGCAGCGAGGTTTTCCTGCGGCGGCCTCGCGCGCCCTGATCGTGCGCATGAGATAGAAGGTGTCGCCATCGGGCCCTGGGGCCCTTGTTCCACCACCACCCCTGGTCGGGAGAACAGCGATGGCGACGGCGGCGAAGCTACCCTTTTCGTGGCGCGATGTCGAAGTCCTGCCGGACCTTGAACGGCTGCGCCTGGTTCTGGCGGTGCTTCCCGACGAGGAGATCGTGACGGCGCTTGAAGTGTGTCGCGGTCGGGGCCGTAACGACTACCCGGTGCGGGCGATGTGGCGGGCGCTGATCGCGGGGGTGGTGTTGCAACACGCCTCGATGCAGTCGCTGTTGCGGGAGCTGGGGCGCAACCCGGCGTTGCTGGAGATCTGCGGGTTCGACCCTCTGCCGTATCAGAGCGGGCCGGTGACGGTGCTTCACGACGGGCATGCGGTAACGCGCCCGGCGCGGGTTCGTTCGACGGCGCCGAGCCACTGGAACTTCTCGCGGTTTCTGGGGCGTGTTGTGCAGCTTGAGGACGAGCAGGGGCTGGTGTCCGCCATGATCGAGAGCCTGCGCGCCGCGCTGTTCGCCGCGTTGCCGGACTTCGGGCGTCATCTCGGCTACGACGGCAAGGCGATCGCGAGCCACTCGACGGGCCGGGTCGGCAAGGACGAGGACAAGACCTCGGACCCCGACGCCGACTGGGGCAAGCACGAGACGGGCGGGGTGGACGCCAGGACCGGCGCGGTGTGGAAGAAGGTGAAGTCGTGGTTCGGCTACGGGCTGCACCTGATCGCCGACACCGATTACGAGGTTCCGGTGGCCTTCGAGGTGACGCGCGCTTCGGCCTCGGAACCCAAGGTGCTGTCCGGGATGCTGGAGGAGCTGTTCGCAAGGGCGCCGGAGATCGCCGGGCGCTGCGCCGACTTCAGCGCCGACCGCGGTCTCGACGATGCCCGCCTGAAGGCGCGGCTGTGGGACCGGTGGACCGCCCGCCCGCTGATCGATACACGGCTGATGTGGCGGGTGGAGAAGCAGGAGCCGAGATACGATCCGGCGCAGCCGATCACGCGGCCGCTGTTCCCCGACCGCGCCGATGTCATCGTTCACGACGAGCGCGGCCGGGTGTCCTGCGTCTGTCCCGGGACCGGCGAGGTCCGCGCTATGGCGTTTCAGGGGTTCGAGGCTGATCGGGGCCGCTGCGGCACGCTCAAATACCGCTGCCCGGCAGCCGCCTTCGGCTTCGCCTGCGCCGGCAGCCGGGCCTGCCACCGGGCCGGCGGGGTCAAGCCCGGAGACTATGGCCGCATCCTGCGCATCGACCTCGACAGCCACGACCGGCGCATCTTCACCCCCACGCCCTGGGGCAGTCCGTCATGGCGGCGCGGCTACAACCGCCGCTCGGCCATGGAGCGGATCAACAGCCGCCTCGACAATAGCTTCAACTTCGAGACCCACTACATCCGAGGCCGCGCCAAGATGAAGACCCGCCTCGGCCTCGCCCTGGCGGTGATGATGGCGATGGCTCTCGCCCAGGCCCGCGCCGGCCGCCCCGAGCGCATGCGCTCCCTGGTCGGCGCCGTGCCGTATCTCGACACCGGCTGACCGCTCGTCTGCCTCCCGACAATCCTGCCCGATCCCGCCGCCCGACGGCAGAGGGGAAGCCACGCCCGCACGCCAGACAATCTTCCGGTAATCGTATTTGTCAGGCCCCGGAAGCCCGTATCCTGCCCGGTGGGGAAGCGGGCCGGACGATATTCAACCGCCAAAATCGAACCGGCGACAGCCAAAAATCACCACAGCGCACATTTCTCTACACCGGCGACACCGGCGCGCCCGATTGATGCACGCTCCGGACGGGCTTCGCGACCCGCTTCGGCTTCGCCTGCGCCGGCAGCCGGGCCTGCCACCGGGCCGGCGGGGTCAAGCCCGGAGACTATGGCCGCATCCTGCGCATCGACCTCGACAGCCACGACCGGCGCATCTTCACCCCCACGCCCTGGGGCAGTCCGTCATGGCGGCGCGGCTACAACCGCCGCTCGGCCATGGAGCGGATCAACAGCCGCCTCGACAACAGCTTCAACTTCGAGACCCACTACATCCGAGGCCGCGCCAAGATGAAGACCCGCCTCGGCCTCGCCCTGGCGGTGATGATGGCGATGGCTCTCGCCCAGGCCCGCGCCGGCCGCCCCGAGCGCATGCGCTCCCTGGTCGGCGCCGTGCCGTATCTCGACACCGGCTGACCGCTCGTCTGCCTCCCGACAATCCTGCCCGATCCCGCCGCCCGACGGCAGAGGGGAAGCCACGCCCGCACGCCAGACAATCTTCCGGTAATCGTATTTGTCAGGCCCCGGAAGCCCGTATCCTGCCCGGTGGGGAAGCGGGCCGGACGATATTCAACCGCCAAAATCGAACCGGCGACAGCCAAAAATCACCACAGCGCACATTTCTCTGGTTGGCGGGCGCTGGATTTGGCCGCTATCGTTCTGCCCTACAGGGAGCCTGCTGAGCCTGAGAGTCGGCGGCGGCGTCATCCGGGCATGAGCACTCACCTCGGCGACGGCGAGCCTGCGCCCCTTGATGAGGCCGATGGCGAAGCGGCGCAGCAGGGTCATGTTCTCCGGCCCGTGGCCCGCGCGGATGCGGCTTCGATCCTCGTCGAAGCTCCAATCGAGGATGTGGTGGGTGGCCTCGATGGTCCAGTGCCCGCGATTGAGGGCGAGCATGCGTTGCGGGGATGCGGCCCCGGAGGTCAGGCTGGTGACGCCGTAGGCAATCTCGCTGCGTCGCCTGCCGGACTTGACCTCGACGGTTTCGCGGCGCACGGCGAAGATCTGACCGACGCCGGGGAAGTCGAGATAATCGTTGAGCTCTCCCGAGACCCAGATGGAGCGCTTCTCTCGGCGGCCGTGCTCGGGCTTCGGGCTCTGGTCCTCAAAGTCCGGCGCGCGGCTGGCGATGTCTTCGTCGAGCAGAAGCCGGATATCGCTCAGTCGGGTCTTCTGGTTGCCCTTCACGGTGAACAGGTAATCGGCGCCGCGGGCGATGAGACAGGAAGCCAGCGCGCGCTGGGTGAGCAGGGCATCGGCGGTGACGGTGCGGCCGGCGATGTTGGGCAGGGTCTCGAGCAAGGGGATGGCGGTGCCGATCTCGTTGGTGCGTTTCTCGCCTTGGTCGGCATCCGGCCTCATGCCGACTTTTTTTGACCCCAGGGCGCCTTGGTGTCGTGGCCCACGATGCCGAGCACATGAGCCTGGCATCCCTCGTCGTCGATGGCGCCGCGGATGGTCTTGCCGTCGATCGCCAGCGCGCTGTCACCCGAGCCGTGGGTCTCGTGCCAGGCCCTCAGCGCGGCGTCGAGCTGGGCCGGATCGACGCGGATCAGCAGGCTGCGCATCGCCGACAGGCTGGGCGGGCGGTACACCCCGTCACGGCGGCGCACGCGGAAGCGCTGCTGCACCTTGGGGCTGAGATCGTCGACCCATTCGCTCATCGCCTTGTAGCCGCGCATGCCGCACAGCGTCGCCGCGACGGCCAGCGCCAGCACCGTGGGCAGCGCGTGGCGCCGGCCCTGGCGGCGACGGGGATCGTCGATGTTCTGGAAGAACTCGGGCAGGGATCGCATCTGTGCGGCGGTGAGCGTCATCTTCGGCACTCCATGTCGCAAGCAGGGGTCGAGTGAGGCGGCGCGCAGCCGGGCCCGCGCGTCCCGGCGCAGGGGGTGCAGGAACACGAGCTTGGGCCTGGCGTGCGCGCTGTAGCCGGCCCCGCCGCGGGCGAAACCGCGTGTGCGCCCGGCCTTGATCCAGTTGGCCGCGCGGTAGACCGTGCCCCGGAACCGCGCCGGGTCGACAAAGGTCTCCGCCAGGAGCACCTCGTGACCGAAGCGGGTCGGCCAGTCGCGGACCAGACGGCGCGTGCACAGCGACAGTACCCGCGAGCCCAGATTGGGCGGGCCGCCGGGCAGGATCAGGAAGCGCGCGTTGTTGGTCACCAGGTGCAGGCGACCGAACTGGACGCCGTATTCCCAACCGATCCAGCGGTCGCGCGCGCCGCACTTCAGCGCCGGCGCCGAGAACACAACAAGCGCCAGCCAGCGCCCCCGATCATGCGCCACATAGCGCATCGTCTCACCCATCCCCGGTACCGCGCCGAGATAGTGGTGCGCATCCATCAGATCGCGGAAGCGGGCCTCGTCCTCCGCCGCCACGATGTCGACCGCCACCTCCGATAGAACCGCCACAGCTTCCCCGTCCCACGGCTGCCTCGCGGCAGGCATACCAAATCGTGGCGGGGAAGTTCAGTATCGCCGTCAACCTGTTGTCAGACAGATCAAATGCCTAAAGAACGCATTCGCCCTGCACCTCAAGGTCGCCGCCGTTGAGGCGTTTGCGCTGTCGGGGACGGGTTGATTTACAAGGCGTTCACGGAGGTGCGAGATTTTTGATACCCCGTGGTGGTCGTTGATATCCGGGGTTTCAGTTTCGCTGCGGCGGTCGTTTTGGCGATTTTCACCCCACGCCGCTGGTCGCGGCGTCTTGGCAGCGAGGTTTTCCTGCGGCGGCCTCGCGCGCCCTGATCGTGCGCATGAGATAGAAGGTGTCGCCATCGGGCCCTGGGGCCCTTGTTCCACCACCACCCCTGGTCGGGAGAACAGCGATGGCGACGGCGGCGAAGCTACCCTTTTCGTGGCGCGATGTCGAAGTCCTGCCGGACCTTGAACGGCTGCGCCTGGTTCTGGCGGTGCTTCCCGACGAGGAGATCGTGACGGCGCTTGAAGTGTGTCGCGGTCGGGGCCGTAACGACTACCCGGTGCGGGCGATGTGGCGGGCGCTGATCGCGGGGGTGGTGTTGCAACACGCCTCGATGCAGTCGCTGTTGCGGGAGCTGGGGCGCAACCCGGCGTTGCTGGAGATCTGCGGGTTCGACCCTCTGCCGTATCAGAGCGGGCCGGTGACGGTGCTTCACGACGGGCATGCGGTAACGCGCCCGGCGCGGGTTCGTTCGACGGCGCCGAGCCACTGGAACTTCTCGCGGTTTCTGGGGCGTGTTGTGCAGCTTGAGGACGAGCAGGGGCTGGTGTCCGCCATGATCGAGAGCCTGCGCGCCGCGCTGTTCGCCGCGTTGCCGGACTTCGGGCGTCATCTCGGCTACGACGGCAAGGCGATCGCGAGCCACTCGACGGGCCGGGTCGGCAAGGACGAGGACAAGACCTCGGACCCCGACGCCGACTGGGGCAAGCACGAGACGGGCGGGGTGGACGCCAGGACCGGCGCGGTGTGGAAGAAGGTGAAGTCGTGGTTCGGCTACGGGCTGCACCTGATCGCCGACACCGATTACGAGGTTCCGGTGGCCTTCGAGGTGACGCGCGCTTCGGCCTCGGAACCCAAGGTGCTGTCCGGGATGCTGGAGGAGCTGTTCGCAAGGGCGCCGGAGATCGCCGGGCGCTGCGCCGACTTCAGCGCCGACCGCGGTCTCGACGATGCCCGCCTGAAGGCGCGGCTGTGGGACCGGTGGACCGCCCGCCCGCTGATCGATACACGGCTGATGTGGCGGGTGGAGAAGCAGGAGCCGAGATACGATCCGGCGCAGCCGATCACGCGGCCGCTGTTCCCCGACCGCGCCGATGTCATCGTTCACGACGAGCGCGGCCGGGTGTCCTGCGTCTGTCCCGGGACCGGCGAGGTCCGCGCTATGGCGTTTCAGGGGTTCGAGGCTGATCGGGGCCGCTGCGGCACGCTCAAATACCGCTGCCCGGCAGCCGCCTTCGGCTTCGCCTGCGCCGGCAGCCGGGCCTGCCACCGGGCCGGCGGGGTCAAGCCCGGAGACTATGGCCGCATCCTGCGCATCGACCTCGACAGCCACGACCGGCGCATCTTCACCCCCACGCCCTGGGGCAGTCCGTCATGGCGGCGCGGCTACAACCGCCGCTCGGCCATGGAGCGGATCAACAGCCGCCTCGACAATAGCTTCAACTTCGAGACCCACTACATCCGAGGCCGCGCCAAGATGAAGACCCGCCTCGGCCTCGCCCTGGCGGTGATGATGGCGATGGCTCTCGCCCAGGCCCGCGCCGGCCGCCCCGAGCGCATGCGCTCCCTGGTCGGCGCCGTGCCGTATCTCGACACCGGCTGACCGCTCGTCTGCCTCCCGACAATCCTGCCCGATCCCGCCGCCCGACGGCAGAGGGGAAGCCACGCCCGCACGCCAGACAATCTTCCGGTAATCGTATTTGTCAGGCCCCGGAAGCCCGTATCCTGCCCGGTGGGGAAGCGGGCCGGACGATATTCAACCGCCAAAATCGAACCGGCGACAGCCAAAAATCACCACAGCGCACATTTCTCCCTATAGAGGCGTTTGCGCTGTCGGGGACGGGTTGATTTACAAGGCGTTCACGGAGGTGCGAGATTTTTGATACCCCGTGGTGGTCGTTGATATCCGGGGTTTCAGTTTCGCTGCGGCGGTCGTTTTGGCGATTTTCACCCCACGCCGCTGGTCGCGGCGTCTTGGCAGCGAGGTTTTCCTGCGGCGGCCTCGCGCGCCCTGATCGTGCGCATGAGATAGAAGGTGTCGCCATCGGGCCCTGGGGCCCTTGTTCCACCACCACCCCTGGTCGGGAGAACAGCGATGGCGACGGCGGCGAAGCTACCCTTTTCGTGGCGCGATGTCGAAGTCCTGCCGGACCTTGAACGGCTGCGCCTGGTTCTGGCGGTGCTTCCCGACGAGGAGATCGTGACGGCGCTTGAAGTGTGTCGCGGTCGGGGCCGTAACGACTACCCGGTGCGGGCGATGTGGCGGGCGCTGATCGCGGGGGTGGTGTTGCAACACGCCTCGATGCAGTCGCTGTTGCGGGAGCTGGGGCGCAACCCGGCGTTGCTGGAGATCTGCGGGTTCGACCCTCTGCCGTATCAGAGCGGGCCGGTGACGGTGCTTCACGACGGGCATGCGGTAACGCGCCCGGCGCGGGTTCGTTCGACGGCGCCGAGCCACTGGAACTTCTCGCGGTTTCTGGGGCGTGTTGTGCAGCTTGAGGACGAGCAGGGGCTGGTGTCCGCCATGATCGAGAGCCTGCGCGCCGCGCTGTTCGCCGCGTTGCCGGACTTCGGGCGTCATCTCGGCTACGACGGCAAGGCGATCGCGAGCCACTCGACGGGCCGGGTCGGCAAGGACGAGGACAAGACCTCGGACCCCGACGCCGACTGGGGCAAGCACGAGACGGGCGGGGTGGACGCCAGGACCGGCGCGGTGTGGAAGAAGGTGAAGTCGTGGTTCGGCTACGGGCTGCACCTGATCGCCGACACCGATTACGAGGTTCCGGTGGCCTTCGAGGTGACGCGCGCTTCGGCCTCGGAACCCAAGGTGCTGTCCGGGATGCTGGAGGAGCTGTTCGCAAGGGCGCCGGAGATCGCCGGGCGCTGCGCCGACTTCAGCGCCGACCGCGGTCTCGACGATGCCCGCCTGAAGGCGCGGCTGTGGGACCGGTGGACCGCCCGCCCGCTGATCGATACACGGCTGATGTGGCGGGTGGAGAAGCAGGAGCCGAGATACGATCCGGCGCAGCCGATCACGCGGCCGCTGTTCCCCGACCGCGCCGATGTCATCGTTCACGACGAGCGCGGCCGGGTGTCCTGCGTCTGTCCCGGGACCGGCGAGGTCCGCGCTATGGCGTTTCAGGGGTTCGAGGCTGATCGGGGCCGCTGCGGCACGCTCAAATACCGCTGCCCGGCAGCCGCCTTCGGCTTCGCCTGCGCCGGCAGCCGGGCCTGCCACCGGGCCGGCGGGGTCAAGCCCGGAGACTATGGCCGCATCCTGCGCATCGACCTCGACAGCCACGACCGGCGCATCTTCACCCCCACGCCCTGGGGCAGTCCGTCATGGCGGCGCGGCTACAACCGCCGCTCGGCCATGGAGCGGATCAACAGCCGCCTCGACAACAGCTTCAACTTCGAGACCCACTACATCCGAGGCCGCGCCAAGATGAAGACCCGCCTCGGCCTCGCCCTGGCGGTGATGATGGCGATGGCTCTCGCCCAGGCCCGCGCCGGCCGCCCCGAGCGCATGCGCTCCCTGGTCGGCGCCGTGCCGTATCTCGACACCGGCTGACCGCTCGTCTGCCTCCCGACAATCCTGCCCGATCCCGCCGCCCGACGGCAGAGGGGAAGCCACGCCCGCACGCCAGACAATCTTCCGGTAATCGTATTTGTCAGGCCCCGGAAGCCCGTATCCTGCCCGGTGGGGAAGCGGGCCGGACGATATTCAACCGCCAAAATCGAACCGGCGACAGCCAAAAATCACCACAGCGCACATTTCTCCTAGAGGCGTTTGCGCTGTCGGGGACGGGTTGATTTACAAGGCGTTCACGGAGGTGCGAGATTTTTGATACCCCGTGGTGGTCGTTGATATCCGGGGTTTCAGTTTCGCTGCGGCGGTCGTTTTGGCGATTTTCACCCCACGCCGCTGGTCGCGGCGTCTTGGCAGCGAGGTTTTCCTGCGGCGGCCTCGCGCGCCCTGATCGTGCGCATGAGATAGAAGGTGTCGCCATCGGGCCCTGGGGCCCTTGTTCCACCACCACCCCTGGTCGGGAGAACAGCGATGGCGACGGCGGCGAAGCTACCCTTTTCGTGGCGCGATGTCGAAGTCCTGCCGGACCTTGAACGGCTGCGCCTGGTTCTGGCGGTGCTTCCCGACGAGGAGATCGTGACGGCGCTTGAAGTGTGTCGCGGTCGGGGCCGTAACGACTACCCGGTGCGGGCGATGTGGCGGGCGCTGATCGCGGGGGTGGTGTTGCAACACGCCTCGATGCAGTCGCTGTTGCGGGAGCTGGGGCGCAACCCGGCGTTGCTGGAGATCTGCGGGTTCGACCCTCTGCCGTATCAGAGCGGGCCGGTGACGGTGCTTCACGACGGGCATGCGGTAACGCGCCCGGCGCGGGTTCGTTCGACGGCGCCGAGCCACTGGAACTTCTCGCGGTTTCTGGGGCGTGTTGTGCAGCTTGAGGACGAGCAGGGGCTGGTGTCCGCCATGATCGAGAGCCTGCGCGCCGCGCTGTTCGCCGCGTTGCCGGACTTCGGGCGTCATCTCGGCTACGACGGCAAGGCGATCGCGAGCCACTCGACGGGCCGGGTCGGCAAGGACGAGGACAAGACCTCGGACCCCGACGCCGACTGGGGCAAGCACGAGACGGGCGGGGTGGACGCCAGGACCGGCGCGGTGTGGAAGAAGGTGAAGTCGTGGTTCGGCTACGGGCTGCACCTGATCGCCGACACCGATTACGAGGTTCCGGTGGCCTTCGAGGTGACGCGCGCTTCGGCCTCGGAACCCAAGGTGCTGTCCGGGATGCTGGAGGAGCTGTTCGCAAGGGCGCCGGAGATCGCCGGGCGCTGCGCCGACTTCAGCGCCGACCGCGGTCTCGACGATGCCCGCCTGAAGGCGCGGCTGTGGGACCGGTGGACCGCCCGCCCGCTGATCGATACACGGCTGATGTGGCGGGTGGAGAAGCAGGAGCCGAGATACGATCCGGCGCAGCCGATCACGCGGCCGCTGTTCCCCGACCGCGCCGATGTCATCGTTCACGACGAGCGCGGCCGGGTGTCCTGCGTCTGTCCCGGGACCGGCGAGGTCCGCGCTATGGCGTTTCAGGGGTTCGAGGCTGATCGGGGCCGCTGCGGCACGCTCAAATACCGCTGCCCGGCAGCCGCCTTCGGCTTCGCCTGCGCCGGCAGCCGGGCCTGCCACCGGGCCGGCGGGGTCAAGCCCGGAGACTATGGCCGCATCCTGCGCATCGACCTCGACAGCCACGACCGGCGCATCTTCACCCCCACGCCCTGGGGCAGTCCGTCATGGCGGCGCGGCTACAACCGCCGCTCGGCCATGGAGCGGATCAACAGCCGCCTCGACAACAGCTTCAACTTCGAGACCCACTACATCCGAGGCCGCGCCAAGATGAAGACCCGCCTCGGCCTCGCCCTGGCGGTGATGATGGCGATGGCTCTCGCCCAGGCCCGCGCCGGCCGCCCCGAGCGCATGCGCTCCCTGGTCGGCGCCGTGCCGTATCTCGACACCGGCTGACCGCTCGTCTGCCTCCCGACAATCCTGCCCGATCCCGCCGCCCGACGGCAGAGGGGAAGCCACGCCCGCACGCCAGACAATCTTCCGGTAATCGTATTTGTCAGGCCCCGGAAGCCCGTATCCTGCCCGGTGGGGAAGCGGGCCGGACGATATTCAACCGCCAAAATCGAACCGGCGACAGCCAAAAATCACCACAGCGCACATTTCTCTCCTATGAGGCGTTTGCGCTGTCGGGGACGGGTTGATTTACAAGGCGTTCACGGAGGTGCGAGATTTTTGATACCCCGTGGTGGTCGTTGATATCCGGGGTTTCAGTTTCGCTGCGGCGGTCGTTTTGGCGATTTTCACCCCACGCCGCTGGTCGCGGCGTCTTGGCAGCGAGGTTTTCCTGCGGCGGCCTCGCGCGCCCTGATCGTGCGCATGAGATAGAAGGTGTCGCCATCGGGCCCTGGGGCCCTTGTTCCACCACCACCCCTGGTCGGGAGAACAGCGATGGCGACGGCGGCGAAGCTACCCTTTTCGTGGCGCGATGTCGAAGTCCTGCCGGACCTTGAACGGCTGCGCCTGGTTCTGGCGGTGCTTCCCGACGAGGAGATCGTGACGGCGCTTGAAGTGTGTCGCGGTCGGGGCCGTAACGACTACCCGGTGCGGGCGATGTGGCGGGCGCTGATCGCGGGGGTGGTGTTGCAACACGCCTCGATGCAGTCGCTGTTGCGGGAGCTGGGGCGCAACCCGGCGTTGCTGGAGATCTGCGGGTTCGACCCTCTGCCGTATCAGAGCGGGCCGGTGACGGTGCTTCACGACGGGCATGCGGTAACGCGCCCGGCGCGGGTTCGTTCGACGGCGCCGAGCCACTGGAACTTCTCGCGGTTTCTGGGGCGTGTTGTGCAGCTTGAGGACGAGCAGGGGCTGGTGTCCGCCATGATCGAGAGCCTGCGCGCCGCGCTGTTCGCCGCGTTGCCGGACTTCGGGCGTCATCTCGGCTACGACGGCAAGGCGATCGCGAGCCACTCGACGGGCCGGGTCGGCAAGGACGAGGACAAGACCTCGGACCCCGACGCCGACTGGGGCAAGCACGAGACGGGCGGGGTGGACGCCAGGACCGGCGCGGTGTGGAAGAAGGTGAAGTCGTGGTTCGGCTACGGGCTGCACCTGATCGCCGACACCGATTACGAGGTTCCGGTGGCCTTCGAGGTGACGCGCGCTTCGGCCTCGGAACCCAAGGTGCTGTCCGGGATGCTGGAGGAGCTGTTCGCAAGGGCGCCGGAGATCGCCGGGCGCTGCGCCGACTTCAGCGCCGACCGCGGTCTCGACGATGCCCGCCTGAAGGCGCGGCTGTGGGACCGGTGGACCGCCCGCCCGCTGATCGATACACGGCTGATGTGGCGGGTGGAGAAGCAGGAGCCGAGATACGATCCGGCGCAGCCGATCACGCGGCCGCTGTTCCCCGACCGCGCCGATGTCATCGTTCACGACGAGCGCGGCCGGGTGTCCTGCGTCTGTCCCGGGACCGGCGAGGTCCGCGCTATGGCGTTTCAGGGGTTCGAGGCTGATCGGGGCCGCTGCGGCACGCTCAAATACCGCTGCCCGGCAGCCGCCTTCGGCTTCGCCTGCGCCGGCAGCCGGGCCTGCCACCGGGCCGGCGGGGTCAAGCCCGGAGACTATGGCCGCATCCTGCGCATCGACCTCGACAGCCACGACCGGCGCATCTTCACCCCCACGCCCTGGGGCAGTCCGTCATGGCGGCGCGGCTACAACCGCCGCTCGGCCATGGAGCGGATCAACAGCCGCCTCGACAACAGCTTCAACTTCGAGACCCACTACATCCGAGGCCGCGCCAAGATGAAGACCCGCCTCGGCCTCGCCCTGGCGGTGATGATGGCGATGGCTCTCGCCCAGGCCCGCGCCGGCCGCCCCGAGCGCATGCGCTCCCTGGTCGGCGCCGTGCCGTATCTCGACACCGGCTGACCGCTCGTCTGCCTCCCGACAATCCTGCCCGATCCCGCCGCCCGACGGCAGAGGGGAAGCCACGCCCGCACGCCAGACAATCTTCCGGTAATCGTATTTGTCAGGCCCCGGAAGCCCGTATCCTGCCCGGTGGGGAAGCGGGCCGGACGATATTCAACCGCCAAAATCGAACCGGCGACAGCCAAAAATCACCACAGCGCACATTTCTCCCTATAGCCATTCCTTCGCCGCCGTGTATCCTGAAGGCAGTCGGGGGGAGCTGGGAGTCGCGCGATGGACGTGCGTCAGCTGCGTTATTTCGTGGAGGTCGTTCAGGCGAAGAGCTTCACCAAGGCCGCCGAACGGGTCCGCGTCGCGCAGCCGGCGCTCGGCTTCCAGGTGCGCAAGCTGGAGGAGGAGCTCGGCTCGAAGCTGCTGGTGCGCCATTCCCGCGGGGTACGGACGACGGAAGCCGGAGATGCGCTGCTCAAGCACGCGCACGCTATCCTGCGCCAGATCGAACTGGCCAAGCAGGAGGTGATCGACCTCGCCGGCCCCCCGCGGGGGCCTCTCGCGCTCGGCGTGACGCCCACCGCCAGCGCCCTCCTCTCGACGCGTATCGTGCAGCAGTGCAGTGCCGCTTTCCCGGGCATCGCCCTCAATCTCGTCGAAGGGCTGAGCGAGGACGTGATGAAATGGCTCGACGAGGGCCGCATCGACCTCGGCTTCACCTATAACCCGACGGCGGTCAAGGGTATCGAGGCCAGGGCGCTGTTGATCGAGGACCTGTACTACATATCGCCCGTGGACGACGGCATCGACGGGGCCGAGAAGATCGCTCTGTCGAAGTTGAGGAACCGCCCCTTGATCCTGCCCAGCAGGCCTCACGGCACGCGTATGCTGGTCGAGCGGGCGGCGGAACAGCGCGACATCCCGATCCGGGTTTCCTGCGAAGTCGATTCCGTCGCCACCGTGCGGGAGCTGGTGGAAGCCGGTGTCGGAGCGACCGTTCTCCCGATCGGAGCCGTGCTGGATGCCGTGCGAAGCGGACGGCTCCACGCCGTCAGAATCAGCCGCCCCAGGATTTCGCGAACCCTCCATCTTGCATGGTCCAGCCGCTCCGCCCAGACCAATGCGGCGGCCGTGGTTTCCGATATAGTCAACAAGCTGGCGGAAGAGCGGATCGAGTCCGGCGACGGATTCTGGCGCGCGCCCTGAGCGCGGCTTCCGGTATACCGACCCCGGGATTTTCCCAAGAACGAGGAGCGCGGCTTCATGAGTTCCAGCAACGTAATCGAACGGCTCGACGAGGTGGTGGACGATTTCGCCAAGCGCGTTCGGATCTACAACAGAAGAAGTGACGATGGAGCGCGCGCGCATCTTCGTGATGCAGCACCGCCAGAACACCCGTTTCCGCAATTCGGTCCTGAAGCTGCGGGTCGCCACCAATTGCCCGGAATGGGACGTCAAACTCGACATAATCCATGCCTGCTCTCAGGAGATTATCGGCGATCACGAGTACGGCGGCGGTCAGCCGCACTGGGAAATCGTCGAGGATCTCGGCGTTACCCTCGGACTGACCCGGGAGGAAATCCGCGCCCAGCCCCTGCTGCAATCCACCCAGTTGAGCTGGCTGGCCTGGGAAGCTCTGATGACCAACCGGCACTGGCTGGAAGGGCTGATCGCGAACACCTGCGCCGAACGCTCCGCATTGCCGGGATACGGCGCGGGCGAACTGCGCGAGCTCGGTTGGCTCGGACTCGAACGCAAGCGCTGGCGCGAATCTCTCGGCATCGCGGACGAGAAGCTCAGCTTCTTCAAGATCCACGAAGAGGCCGATGTCGAGCATTCCGACATCGGCTGGAACGCGGTCGCGAAGTACGCGACCGACCTCGGCATGGAGGATGCGGTGGTCGAGGCGTGCCGGACCAATCTGATGGTCTGGGAAAACTACTGGAACGGCATCTGCGCCGCCGCCGACCGGGCGAGAGCGGGCTGACGATGGCGCCCCTCACACTCACGTTCGCGGCCAGCGAGTACGACCATTTCCACGACCTCGTCTCGGGCGACGTCGCCGCCGAAGGGATCGAGCTCAACTACCTGAAGCTCACCATCGAGGAAGTGTTCTTCCGTTTCACCCGGTTCCGGGAATGGGACGTCTCGGAGATGTCGATGGGAAAGTACATATCCCTCAAGTCCCAGGGTGACGAGTCGATCACCGCCATTCCGGTATTCCCCTCGCGCGTCTTCCGGCAATCGTCCCTCTACGTGCCGGCCGGCAGCCCGCTCAAGGGCGCTGAAGACCTTGCCGGGAAACGGATCGGCATCCCGGAATGGGCCCAGACCGCCTCGATATACACGCGGGGCTGGCTCGCCCACCAGGTTGGCGTTCCGCTGACGGAAATCGAATGGATTCAGGCCGGAGTGAACCAGCCCGGCCGCGTCGAAAAGGTCGCGCTCCGGCTGCCGGAAGGCATCCGCTACCGCCCGGAGCCCGAACGCAGCCTCAACGACATGCTGCTCGCCGGCGACATCGACGTCGCGATGAGCGCGCATCCTCCGGAAGCCGCCGAGGACGGGAGCGGCCGGATCGTCCGCCTCTACCCCAACTATCGCGAGATCGAGGAAGCCTACTATCGGGAGACCGGGATCTTTCCGATCATGCACGTCGTCGCTCTCCGGGGCGACACGTTTGCCGCCAATCGCTGGATCGCGATGAACCTCCTGAAGGCGTTCGAACAGGCCAAGGCGAACGCGATGCGCCGCGCGCAGGAAATCACCGCGACCCGGTTCCCCTTCGCCTGGTGCTTCGACGCCGCGGCCGAGGCGCGCGCGCTGTTCGGCGAGGATTTCTTTCCTTACGGGATCGAGCCCAACCGGACGACGCTGGAGGCGTTCCTGCAATACGGATTCGAGCAGGGCGTCTGCCACCGGAAGATCGTGCCGGAAGACCTGTTCCCGCCCGAGGTTCAGGCGGAATTCAAGGTCTGAAGGCGCTTCGGCCCGAGCGATTGCGGCGCGGTCGCCGTAACGCTAGGTTCGCGCCCACGGCAAGGGCAGGGAGGCATCCATGGTCGCCAAGGTACCGCTAACCATCGCATGCGGCGATTACGACCGGGTCGCGGCGATCAAGGACGGACGGGTCGAGGTCGAAGGTTGCGAGGTGACCTTCATCCCGATGGAACCGGAAGAGGTGTTTTTCCGCGCCTTCCGGTTTCAGGAATTCGACGCCTGCGAGCTGTCGTTTTCCAGCTTCATGATCGTGACCTCGCGCGGCGAGAGCCCGTTCGTCGGCATCCCGGCGTTCGTGTCGCGCGTCTTTCGCCATTCGGGCATCTATATCCGCACCGACAAGGGCATCGAGAAGCCCGAGGATCTGCGCGGCAAGACGGTCGGCCTGCCCGAGTACCAGATGACCGCGCCCGTCTGGATGCGCGGCATGATGGAGGATGAGTACGGCGTGAAGCCGAACGAGATCCACTGGCGCTCGGGAGGGCAGGAAGAGGCCGGGCGGGACGAACGCACCCCGCTCGTGCTGACCAACGGCGTCGACCTCCAGCCAATCCCCGAGGACAAGACCCTGGTCGAGCTGTTCGAGGCGGGCGAGCTCGACGCGCTGATGACCGCCCGTGCGCCGTCGAGTTTCCTCGAGGGCAAGCCCAACGTCGCCAGGTTGTTCCCGGATTACCGCGCGGTGGAGCGGGCCTATTGGCAGAAGACCAGGCTGTTCCCGATCATGCACCTGATGGGGGTGAAGAAGTCGCTCGCCGAGCAATATCCCTGGCTTCCGGGAAGCCTCTACAAGGCATTGCTCAAGGCGAAGGCGATCGCTCTGGAAGAGGTGCGGGAAATCGCGGCGCTGAACGTCACGCTTCCCTGGGTCGAGGCCGAGGCGCTGGAGACCCGGGCGTTCATGGGCGACGATTACTGGCGCTACGGCGTGACGGAATGCGCCCACGAGATCGAGACGATCACGCGCTATTCCTACAACCAGGGGTTGTCGGTCCGAAAACTGACCGCCGAGAACCTGTTCGCCCCGTCGACCTTCGAAATCTCCAAGATCTGACCGGCATACGGGAGAGGCCGATGGACGAGGTGCCGCTCGAAATTTCGATCGAAGAGCTCCGCCGCATGCGCGAGGAAGGCGAACCCCATACCCTGCTCGACATACGCGAGCCCCACGAACTCGAGATCAGCGCTCTCTCGGGCAGCCTCGACATTCCGATGGGAAGCGTGCCGGAGCGCCTGGACGAATTGCCGGAAGACGGCACGATCGCGGTACTCTGCCGCACCGGCAACCGGAGCATGAAGGTGACGATGTGGCTGCGCCAGCAGGGTTACGAGGGCGCGACCAATGTCGGCGGCGGGATCAACGCCTGGGCGGAAAGGATCGATCCGTCTTTGCCGCAGTATTGAGATGCGGCACGTGCGATACGCTTGGAGTAACAGGATCGCACGCGCTCACCGGATCCTCTTGACGAGCGTATTACCCGCCACCCTCACATTCTCCACGACGGCCGCGGAACTCGAATGCCGCGGCAAGGACATCTCGGGTGCGACTTCATGCTGGTCGAAATCTTCATCAGCCGCGCTGCATTCATTTCCGATTAATCTCGTCGACCTTCCCGACGTTATTGTCGGCGGGATCAGGCATCGGTTACGCAACAACGCCGTGTCCCATTACCGGGTCACTTTGAATCCGGGAGACCTGACCTGGTCCTGGCTGTCGTTGGAAGTTGCCGGCACGGCTTTCGGCCCGGCAACTACGCGATACTTCGAAGACCGAGAAACGCAGCAGCCGTTTTTCCAAAAGATAGCATCCACCCCCGCGCGGCACCGGCCCTGTCGCGAAAGTAAAAACGGGCACTTGCTGGCGCAGTTCGAAGATGTGATTCGTCGGGCGGTCGGGGCAGTCGAGGCCGGCTTGGCAATGGCGTGCTCAGGCACCCGTAAAGTAGCGTGGCCCGAACCATGATCGGCTTCTGTCACTGATGGCGCGGGGTTCCCGCGACCTCGTTCAAGAGATTGAGATTTGCCGTGGTTCCTCCCCGACCCGAGTGAAGCGAAGCGGTCAGAGGAGGGATTTGGATGCCACGCAAGCGCCGACGGTCCGAGAGCCTGCAAGTCGTGAACCGGGATTGTGCCGGGATCGATATCGGCAAGGACGTTCACTATGTCGCGGTCGACCCCGAAAGTTGTTCGGAACCGGTCCGGTCGTTCGATGCCTTCACGCGGGATCTTGAGGAGATGGCGGCATGGCTGTCGTCCTGCGGGGTGAACAAGGTGGCGATGGAGTCGACCTCGGTGTACTGGATTCCGGTCTACGAGGTTCTGGATCGCGCCGGCTTCGAGGTGATGCTCGTGCCGCCGCGGATGACGAAGCAGATCGCCGGTCGCAAGAGCGATGTGCTTGATTGCCAGTGGATCCGTCAGCTTCTGTCTTACGGGCTTCTGCGAGGTGCCTTCCGTCCCGGCGATGCGGTATGCCCGCTGCGCTCGTATGTGCGCCAGGCGAAGCGGCTGATCGAAGATCGCGCGCGCTGTGTGCTGCACATGCAGAAGGCGCTGACCGAGATGAACGTGCGGCTTGACTCGGTGATCAGCGACATCACCGGCGTGACGGGACAGAGGATCCTGCGGGCGATCGTCGACGGCGAGCGTGATCCACACCGGCTCGCAGAACTTCGGGACGGGCGGATCAAGGCCAGCGGCGACAGGATCACGGCAGCATTGCAGGGCACCTGGCGCGAGGAGCATCTGTTCGCACTGACGCAGGCGATGCAGCGCTTCGACTTTCTCACTGGCCAGATTGAGGTCTGCGAGGCGCAGATCGCGGCGCAGATCGACAGCCTGACGCCGCCGGACGATGGGACGGACGGTCCGGCGAATGCGGCTCCGGACAACACTCCCACGCGCTGCCCGTCGAAGATCCGGAGCGATGCTGCCAAGCGGGCCGCCAGCGAAAAGGCGATGGCCGAGGCCCTGCACAGGATGATGGGCGTCGATCTCACCGCGATCCCTGCGATCGGGGTTACGACCGCACTCACGATCGCGTCGGAGATCGGCCCGGACTTCTCGGCCTTCCCGTCCGCGCAGCACTTCTGTTCCTGGCTCGGGCTGGCGCCGGGAACCCGCATCAGTGGTGGCAAACCCCTGCCGGGCCGCTCGCCCAAGGTGATCAACAAGGCCGCGCAGTCCCTTCGCATGGCGGCCCTGAACGCTCGCAGGAGCCAGACGTTCATCGGCGCCCGGCACCGTGCGCGCCTCGCCCGCAAGGATGCCCCGGTTGCCATCAACGCAACCGCCCGCGAGCTTGCCTGCCTGGTCTACACGCTGGTCACCCGCGGCGAGGAATATGTGGAGCGCGGGATGGAGACCTATGAGCAGCGCCGGGTGAACCGGACGGTCTCAAACCTCGGCCGCCGCGCCAGACAACTCGGCTACCAACTGGTCAAGGTTGTCGAAACCCCGGATGTGAAAATTGGGGCGGAAGCAATGGCGTAGGTTTTTTTTACTCAAGAGAGAGAGAGCCGGGCGAGAGAAACTTCGCGGGATAATCCGAATCCGCGATCACAGCCGCACAGGTTGGCTGGGGGTCTACAAACGAGCCTCCTCTACACGATGGTGTTTCGCAGCCGTGCTTGCTTTCGAGCCCAGTGCCTGGGGCGCCGGTCGTGCGGACGAGCTATACGAGATGATCCTTCGGATGAAGGATTGCACGGGCCGCCGAACGCGCGTGCAGATGGAAGACTGGCTTCATTCCGTGCGCGCGGTGCCGGAGGGCTACAATGGGAAGTAGGTGCCGGAAACGCGTTGCGGCGAAGCCAAAACTCCAGCGACTCGGGAATCCCGAGAGTAAGTCGAGGCTATAGGACGGCTTCTACCCTGGCGACCTCGGGAACGTAGTGCTTCAACAGGTTCTCCACCCCCATCTTGAGGGTCGCGGTCGAGCTCGGGCAGCCCTGGCAGGCGCCCTGCATCTGCAAATAGACCACGCCTTCCTCGAAGCCGTGGAAGATGATGTCGCCGCCGTCCATCGCGACGGCCGGGCGGACGCGGGTGTCGAGCAGGTCCTTGATCTGGGTTACCACCTCGTCGTCGTCGGTTTCCGGTACCGAAGCGTCGTCGGTTTCCTCGATGATCGGCAAACCCGCCGTCAGGTGCTCCATCAGCGCGCCGAGGATCGACGGCTTCAGCACATACCATTCGAGCGACTCGTGCTTGGTGACGCTCACGAAATCGGCGCCGAAGAAGACCGCCGTCACCCCCTCGATGTCGAACAGGCGCAACGCCAGCGGCGATGCGGCGGCCGACTCCGCGTGCGAGAAATGGGCCGTTCCCTTGGCCATGATCGTCCTGCCCGGCAGGAATTTCAGGGTCGCCGGGTTCGGGGTCTGCTCGGTCTGGATGAACATGGCTGCTCCGGTCGGTTCTTCGGCGGTTGCGCGTAGGCGTGAAATAGCACGATTCGCGCGCGGATCAATTCCTGGTCCCGGCCGCCGGATCGGCGACGCGGTAGCGGTTGAGCAGCGGGAGCTGGGTCAGGATGAACACGAAGGTCAGTCCCATGATCCCGAATACCTTGAAGCTCACCCAGAAATCGGTGCTCTGGGTACGCCAGACCAGCTCGTTCAGAAGCGCCATCGCGGCGAAGAACATTCCGAAACGGAGGGTCAGGAGGCGCCATCCCTCGTCGTTCATGTGCCACGCCGTGCCCAGCACCGGCTTGAGGAGGGGACGGCCGAAGGCGAGTCCGCCCAGCAATACCGCCGAAATCATGGCCTGCACGATGGTGGGCTTGAGCTTGATGAACGTTTCGTCGTTGAGCCAGAGAGTCAGCCCGCCGAACACCCCGACGACGCCCGCCGTGATCAGCGGCATGAGCGGCACCCGGCGATCGACCGCGTAGGAAAGCGCGAGCGCCGCCGCGGTCGCCACCATCAGCGCCGCCGTCGCGGCGATGAGATCGGAAAAGACATAAGCGCCGAAAAACACGATCAGCGGGCCGTACTCGGTGACCGTTTTGACGGTTCCGTTCCGGTTGCTGTTCGCGGTCGCCATCGGCAAGTCTTCCCCGGTCCGCTACGAGAACGAAGGCGCGGCCGCTTTCCGGACCGCACTGTTCGGAAAAACAAGATGGGCGAGGAACCGCTGCCTTTCAACCCGACGGTCCGGGTTGATTCCGGGGGTTTTGTGGTACGCTCGCGCCATGGCATCGACCGCCGACATTCGGAAAACTCCGACACTTCTCTCCGCCGAGGAGCGCTCGCGGTTCAACGCGCTACTCAAGGTCGCCACGGAGAGCCCGTTCCCCGGCGAACGCGAAAACGCGCTCGATGCCGCGCGCAGGCTCGCCAGGCGACACGGCATGTCGCTGCAGGAAGCGGCAAGCGAGCCTCGTGTCCGGCCCCGAACGGTGCAGGTGCCGCATCGCCCGCAACGCTACACCGCGCGGGAAATGGCCGAGATCATCGCTTTTTCCGAAGCGCGCTTCCGCGCGGACAAGGAACGCTACGAACGGGCGCTCCGGGAAGCGAGGGAACGCGGACTCGACGGTGGGGCGGAGAGGCCCAATGTAAGACCCGCATCGAACGGTGCCCGGACATCCAGCCAGCGCAGCCGAAGCCCGCAGAGCTTCGCCAGGGTGCTTCTCTCCGAAACCACGCTGCCGCTGCGCGAGATCGTCAGCCTGACCGGCCTCGACATCTATCGGGTCGTCGGCCTGAAGCTCAAGATGCGCTCGGCCGCCTGACGGCTGTCCGGCTTACCGCCTGGGCACGTAGAACTGCATGCCGAACCAGCGCCAGCGGCCGTCTCCGGCCGGCATGGTGCAGTTGATGCGGGCGCGGCCGGGCGGAAACGCTTTTTCCACCTTGACGGCGATCCGGTCCTCGGCGAGCCGATTCACCGCCGCGCGGCCCTGACCCGAGGCGTAGCAGGCGATCGACGCGAGACTGCGGAGCGCGGCGCCCGAGACGGTGAACACGAAGGCGGGCGGGTTCGCGTCCGCGGTCAGCAGGGGATCGGCGGGGGCGATGTCGCGCACCTCGATGGGAAGCGCGTTGGCGGCGAGCCGGAACCGGGACGCGCTGCCGTATGCCTCGTTCATCGCGAAGCGCGGCAGGAAGAAGCGGTCCGCCCCGGGGAAAAGCACGCCCGAATGCTGCCCGAATGCGGCGACGAAGCCCGCCCGCTCGACCACGCCGCGGACCGCGCGGCTGTTCTCGCCGAAAGGATAGGCGAACAGGGATGGGCGTTTCCCCAGCTCCCGTCCGAACCGTTCGTTCGATCTTGCCAGCTCGGCCGCGTTGGCTTCCGGCGAGAGCAGAGGCATGTGCGGATGGGTATCGGTCTGGCTGCCGATGGTCACGCCCGCCGCCGCGAGCTCGCGAATCCGGTCCCAGCTCATGTAGTTCCGGTAGCCGCGGTCGATCGCTCCCGTCGCGACGAACAGGGTCAACGGCAACCCCGCCTCGCGGAACCTGGGCCAGCCCTCGGTGTAGAGCGACAGGAAGGCGTCATCGACGCTCAGCCCGACGGTCCGGTCGGGGAGGTCGCGCCCCTCGCGAATCGCGGCGACGATCTCCGGCAGCGGCAGGACCGCATACCGGCCGCTCGTCAACTCTGCGATGTGCGCCTCCAGCTGGGCAATCGTGGTGTTGGTGGAGGGAAGGGTGGTCTCGCCGAAACGGTGGTACATGAAGACCACGGCCGAACTGCCCGCCAAAACGGGACCCGCGAAACCAAGGACCAGGGCGGCAGCAAGGGCGGCAGGAAACCGGCGTCGCCAGCGGAAACGAAGGGCCATGACGCACTTTCCGTCGAGGCGTGGTGGATACGGGCTCGGGACGGAGAGTCCATGTCGAACCGGCTGCTTGTCAAATGGACAAGCGCGACGGTGGGGCCGCGTTCCGATTGTCCTTGCCCCATCCGGCGATCCGAATAGATTCCTCCCGTGCCGGAATTCCTGTCCCGGAAGGAGTCGAGCTTGGCCGAGACGGTCCACGCGGAGCCGCCCCTGATCGCGGGCGCGGCGGTCAGGATGGGGGGAGACGGCCGGCCGACCCTGATCGGATCCGAATGCGCGGACTGCGAGACCCGGGTCTTCCCGCCCGCTGCGCTTTGCCCCGAATGCCTGGGCGAGGAGATGTCCCCGGTCGCGCTCGGGCGCAGCGGCCGACTCTACAGCTACTGCACCGTCCATGTCGCGCCGCGCGGCTGGTCCGTTCCCTATATCGCCGGCTATGTCGACCTGCCGGAAGGGGTGCGCGTCTTCACCCATGTGGTCGACGCGGCGGAACAGCAGCTGTCGATGGAGATGGAAGTGGAGCTGACCACCGCCATACTCGGTACCGACGGCGACGGCGCGGCCTTTTCGAGCTATGCCTTCCGCCCCCGCCGACCGGTGAGCGACGATGCGTGACGTCTCCGTAATCGGCGCCGGCATGGTCAGGTTCGGCAAACAGCCGGACAAGGCGCTGGCCGATATAGCCTGGCCCGCCGTGAAGCAGGCAATCGACGATGCGGGCGTCTCCAAGCCGGATATCGAGGCCGCCTGGTGCGGAACCGCGCTCGGCGGGATGATGTCGGGCCAACGCATCCTCAAGGCGGTCGGCCTGACCGGTCTTCCCATCGTCAATGTCGAGAACGCCTGCTCCTCCTCGTCGAGCGCGTTTCGCGAGGCCTGGATCGCGGTCGCGGGCGGTCTCTACGACGTCGCCTTGGTCATCGGCGTCGAGAAGCTGACCAGGTTCGGCGGCGGCACGCTGCCTCTCGAACGCGAGGATTTCGAGGTCGCGCACGGGATGGTGATGCCCGCGCTCTACGGCATGCGGGCGAAACGCTACATGCACGACTACGGGCTGACGCCCGAACAGCTCGCCAGGGTCGCCGTCAAGGCACACGACCACGGCGCGCTCAACGAGGATGCCCAGTACCGCAACCGGATAACCGTCGACGAGGTGATGGCGGCCCGGCCCATCGCCGATCCGTTTACCTTGCTTCACTGCTGCCCGTCGGGCGACGGGGCGGCGGCGCTGGTGATCGCGGCCGATTCGGTCGCCGGCCGGTATTCGGGAAAGCCCGTGCGGGTGCTTGCCTCGGAACTCGCCTCCGGCAAGTACATGACGGGTTTCCGCGACATGACGACGCCCGAGATCACGGTGCGCGGCGCGAAGGAAGCGTACGAGATGGCGGGTGTCGGACCGGAGGACGTCGATGTCGCCGAGGTCCACGACGCCTTCACCATCGCCGAGCTTCTCTACTACGAAGCGCTCGGGTTTTGCGAACGCGGAGACGCCGCCGGACTGCTGGAGGACGGCGAGACCTCGCTCGGCGGGCGCATCCCGGTGAACCCCTCGGGCGGGCTTCTGTCCAAGGGCCATCCGATCGGCGCGACCGGCGCGGCGCAGATGGTCGAGATCGTCCGCCAGCTCCGCGGCGAGTGCGGCGACCGCCAGGTGGAAGGCGCGAAGGTCGGGCTGACCCACTGCACGGGCGGAGGGATTTCCGGCTTCGACCACGGCGCCTGCTCGATCCACATTTTCTGCAACTAGGGGCAAGGTATGAAACCTCCGCCTTTCACCTATCACGATCCGCGAACGATCCCCGAAGTGCTGGATCTGCTGGCGGAGAAGGATAACGCGCGGCTGTTGTCCGGCGGGCAGTCGCTGATGCCGATGCTCAACATGCGCTACGTCCTTCCGGACGACGTGATCGACCTCAACCGGGTCGACGGGCTGTCCGGAATCGAGGCCGCGAACGGGTCTCTGGGCATCGCCGGCATGACGCGCCAGCGCGACATCGAATTCTCCGATGTCGTAGCGTCGCGTTGCCCGATCATGACCGAGGCGATCCTCCAGGTCGGTCACCGCCAGACCCGCAACCGGGGCACGCTGGGCGGCAGCCTCGCCCATCTCGACCCCTCGGCTGAGCTCCCGGCGGTGGCGATGGCGCTCGATGCGACGATTCACGTCGAGAGCAAGCGCGGGAAGCGCGATATCGCGATGGCCGACTTCCCGGCCGGCTACATGACCCCCTCGATCGAGCTGGATGAGATGGTGACCGGCGCGACCTTCCCGCTGTGGGAGGAAGGCCACGGCTACGCCTTCATCGAATTCGCGCGGCGGCACGGCGACTTCGCGATCGTCTCCGCCGGCGCGCTGATGACGACCGACGGTGCGGGCAAGGTGGACCGGGTCTCGATCGTCGTCAGCGGCGTCGGCCCGTCACCGCTCCGCTGCACCGATGCCGAACGGATGATCCTCGGTCAGACGCCGGAGCTTGAGCTGTTCCGCGAGGCGGCGGAGACGGCACGCGCGTTCGACGCGATGGAGGACATACACGCCCCGTCTTCCTACCGGCAGCACCTGGCGGCCGTCCTGTCGCGGCGCGCGCTCGAGAAGGCGCAGACGCGCCTGGGAGGTTCCAATGGCTGACCGGCGCCGAATCAGCGTCACGATCAACGGCGACACCTACGAGCGCGAGGTCGAGACCAGGCTGCTGCTCTCCGATTTCATCCGCCACGAATGCGAGCTCACCGGAACACATGTCGGCTGCGAGCACGGGGTCTGCGGCGCCTGCACGATCCTGCTCGACGGCATGACCGCTCGAAGCTGTCTGATGCTCGCCGTTCAGGCCGACGGGCACGAGCTTCTGACCATCGAGGGCATCGCGCCCAACGAGGAAGAGTTGCATCCGCTGCAGCAGGCCTTCATGGACAATCACGGGCTGCAATGCGGCTATTGCACGCCGGGCATGTTGACCACGCTGCTCGAATTCCTGCGCGACAACCCGGACCCGACCGAGAAAGAGGTGAGGGTCGCCATTTCCGGCAATCTTTGCCGCTGCACCGGGTATCAGGGGATCGTCGACGCCGCGCTCGATGCGGCGGGCCGTCTGAGAGGCGAGGCCGGGACCTGAACCCATGGGTGCGAAGGCGATGGGCGCCCGGGTCCGACGCATGGAGGACCCGGCGCTTCTGACCGGCCGCGCGGTCTTCACCGACGACATTCACCTGCCGGAAATGCTGGAGGCCGCGTTCGTTCGCTCGGCCCACGCGCATGCCCGGATTCGCGGTGTCGACGCGTCCGCGGCCGAGGCGATGCCGGGCGTCTTCAAGGTGGTGACGACGGCGGACCTGCCGGCCGATCTGCGGACGGTCCGCGTCCCGTTCCAGGTGCCCAACCCGGCGATCACGCAACCGTTCCAGCAACGTCTGCTGGAGGACGAGGAGGTGTGTTTCGTGGGCGAGCCGATCGCGATGGTGCTCGCCGGGACGCGCTATCAGGCGGAGGACGCCGCCGCCGCGGTCGCCGTCGACTACGAAGTCCTGCCGGCCGCCTCGGATTGCCGGGACGCGTTGGCCGACGGCGCCGGGCCCTGCCACGCCGAGAGCGACAACAATCTCTGCGCCGAGTTCAAGCTGGGTTACGGCGACGCGCCCGCCGCGTTCGCGAACGCCGAGCACACGTTCCGGGTCTCGCTCTGGAGCCATCGGGGCGCCGGCCTCGCCATCGAAAACCGCGCGGTCGTCGCCGAGCCCGATATGCTGCGCGACGTGGTGACCCTGTGGTCGGCGACGCAATCGCCGTTCCTGGTCAAGCAGAACGTCGTCGACATGCTCGACTGGCCGGCGGACCGCCTGCGCGTGATCGCGCCGGAGGTCGGCGGCGGGTTCGGCCCCAAGACCGTCTACTACGTCGAAGAAGCCCTGATCCCGCTCTGCGCGATGATGTTCGACCGTCCGATCAAGTGGGTCGAGGACCGGCGCGAGAACTTCGTCGCCACCAACCAGGAGCGCGACCAGTACTGGGACATGGCGCTCGCCTGCGACGGCGAAGGAAAGATCCTCGCCGTGCGCGGCACGATGATCCACGACACCGGCGCCTACATGCCGTGGGGCATCATCAGCCCCTATATCTCGGCGACGACGGTGCCGGGACCCTACGTCGTTCCGGCCTATGAGCTCACGACCCGCGTCGCCTTGACCAACAAGGTCGCGGTGACCCCGGTGCGCGGCGCCGGGCGGCCGCAGGCGGTATTCGCGATGGAGCGCCTGCTCGACCGCGCGGCGGACGGGCTCGGCATCGACCGGGCGGAGATCCGCCGCCGCAACTTCATCCCGGCCGAGGCGATGCCTTACTCGTTCGGGTTGATCTTCCGCGACGGCAAACCGATGACCTATGACAGCGGCGACTATCCCCGCTGCCAGGCGGAGGCGCTCGCGCTCGCCGATTACGACGGTTTCGCCGGCCGCCGGGCGAAGGCCGAGGCCGAGGGCCGCCATGTCGGGATCGGGATCGCCAACTTCGTGGAAGGCACGGGGCTCGGGCCGTTCGAGGGCGCGACGGTCCGCGTGCACGCGAACGGGAAGGTCACCGTCTACACCGGTGGCGGGGATTCGGGGCAGGGGCACTGGACGACGCTGGCGCAGCTCTGCGCCGAGCCGTTGGGGGTCGATCCCCAGGACATCAGGGTCGAGGTGGGCGACACCGGAAAGATCGCCAACGGCATCGGGACGTTCGCGAGCCGGATCGCCGTCAACGCGGGCAACTCGGTGCATCTGGCCGCGACCTCGGTGCGCGAAAAGGCGATCAAGGTCGCCTCCCACCTGCTCGAAGCGGCCGAGGAAGATCTCGACATCGAGGACGGGCGCATCTTCGTGAAGGGCGTACCCGACGTCTCGATCACGTTGCGGGACGTCGCCCGGGCGGTGCGCGGAATGCCGGGCTTCTCGCTCCCGGGCGGCGTCGAGCCGGGCCTCGAATCGACGGAGTATTTCTTGCCGCCGCAGGCCGCCTATTGCAACGGCACCGCCGTCGTCGAGGTCGAGGTCGATCCCGAAACGGGACGTGTCGAGATCGTGAACTTCGCGATGGCGCACGATTCGGGAAACCTGATCAACCCGTTCATCGTCGACGGGCAGGTTCAGGGCGCCTGCGCGCACGGTATCGGCAACACGCTCCTCGAATGGATGGGTTACGACGACGATGCCCAGCCGCTGACCACGACCTTCGCCGATTACCTGCTGCCGGGCGCGCCGGACGTGCCCAGGATAGACGTGGTGCACGTCGAATCGCCGACGCCGAACAACCCGCTGGGCGTCAAGGGCGCGGGCGAGGGCGGTACGATCCCGGCGCTCGCGGCGATCGTCGCCGCCGTCGAGGACGCGCTCAGCCCGTTCGGCATCGCGCTCGACGACGTCCCGATCATGCCGGGCCGTCTCGCCGGGCTGATCGACGACGCACGGGCGCGCATGGGGTGAGCGAGCCGCGTCCCCTTGCAGGCGTCCGCGTCCTCGACCTGACGCAGTTTCTTGCCGGTCCTTTCGCAACCCAGATTCTCGGCGATCTGGGCGCGGAGGTCATCAAGCTCGAAGCCCCGTCGGGAGACTGGTCGCGCAGCCTGCCGCCCCATTTCGTCGGTCCCGACAGCGCCTATTATCTCAGCGTCAACCGGAACAAGAAGAGCGTGGTCGCCGACATGAAATCGACCGACGGGCTCGCGCTGGTCAAGCGGCTGGCCGGCGCGTCGGATATCGTGATGGAGAATTTCCGTCCGGGCGTCCTCGACCGGCTGGGCCTCGTTTACGGGGACCTCGCGGCGGAGAACGAAGGGCTGATCTGGTGCTCGATCAGCGGCTTCGGCCAGGACGGCCCGGATCGCGACCGCCCGGCCTACGACATGATCGTGCAGGCCCTGTCGGGCGGGATGAGCATGACCGGCGTACCCGGCGAGCCGGCGGTCCGCGCCGGCATCCCGATCGGCGATCTTTGCGCGGGCATGTACGGCGCGATCGGCGTTCTCGCCGCGCTCGAAGCGAGACGGCGCACCGGCAAGGGCCGGTTGGTGGATGTCGCCATGCTCGACTGCCAGGTGGCGATGCTGTGCTACCAGGCGGCCTATTTTCTCCATTCGGGCAGCGAGCCGGGCCGTCAGGGGCGCGGCCATGCCTCGATCCCGACCTACCGCTCCTTCGACGCCGGAAACGACACCGAGCTCGTCATCACCGCCAACACCGAACGCATGTGGCGGGCGCTCTGCGGCGTGCTGGAAAGGATGGAGCTCGCCGACGATCCCTGGTTCGCCACCAACGACGACCGCTACGCCAACCGGTTCGAACTCTGGCCGCTGCTGGAAACGGCCTTCCAGGAGAAGGACGCCGATGCCTGGGTGCCGCTGCTGCTCGAGGCGGGAATCCCCGTGGGCAGGGTCAACACGCTGGAGGCCGCGCTTTCCAATCCGCAGATCGTTCACCGCGAGATGGTGCTCGCTCTGACCGCGCGCGACGGCCGGCGGATTCGTGTCGCGGGCAATCCGATCAAGTTCGCGAACGACGAGCCGCCCCAGGCCGGCTTTCCGCCGTTGCTGGGCGAGAACACCCGAGACGTGCTGGCGGACGTCCTCGGGCTGGACGAAGAAGAAATCGCGGCGGCGCTCGCCGCCGGTGTCGTCGGGGAACCGCGCACCCGGGAGGATTAGAAATGGCAGACAATCGCATCGTACTTGCGACGGACGACGAAATCGCTCGCGTGAGCATCGACAGGCCGGAAGACGGCAACCTGATGTCGGCCGCGATGATCGCGGAACTCACGCGGCTCCTGAATGAGGCTGGCCGCAACCCCTCGCTGAAGGCGATCGTGCTGACCGGGGCAGGTGGCGATTTCTGCCTCGGGCGGGAGCCCGGCGCCGGCGGGGACAGCAAGACCGCGCTCGAGATGCGCGCGACGCTGACGAGCCCGATCCTTGGCCTATACGCCGCCGTGCGAGGCGCGGAAATCCCCATCGTCGCTTCCGTCCAGGGCCGGGCCACGGGATTCGGCTGCGCGACGGCCGCGGTGTGCGACATCACCGTCGCGGCGGACGACGCGGTATTCAGCCTGCCCGAGATGACGCACGACCTGCCGCCGACTCTCGCGATGTGCGCGCATATCGACCGCACCATGCCGAAGGCCATCGCGTGGCTGGTCTATTCGACCGGAACGGTCGACGCGGAAACGGCAAGGACGCTGGGTTTCGTCAGCAACGTCGTTCCCGCCGACACGCTGCGCGACGAAACCGAGTCGCTGCTCGCGACCCTGACCGCGCGACGCCGCGACGCGCTGATTACCTGCAAGCAGTTCCTTTCCAACGCTCGGCTGATGGAGACCGACAAGGCCGCCGATTACGCGGGCAATCTGCTCTCGGTCATCCTTTCCTCGCGCTGAACGGCGTTTCAGGCTTTCTCTTCGGAATCGAGCACCCGGTCGAGGATCCAGTTGTCCACCGCGTGAACGCCCGCCTCGCGGTGGCTGAAGCGGCCGGGCCGCGCATGCGGCGAGGCCAGTCCCTGTTGCTGCATTTCGGTCGCGCGGTTGTCCTCGGGATGCGACGCATCGGTTCTCGCGACGTAATCCGGCAGGATCGCCTCGAAATCGGGCCGCCGCGTCGCGGTTTCGGGAAAGCAGAGGCCGGTGACCACCTGCGTGCGGTCCGGCGCGAACGGGCGGAACGACATCCACCACATGCAGTCGACCGTGAAGACCAGGAACGACGCCGGGTAGAGGCCGATGAAATAGGTCCCTTCGGCCGCGCGTCCTTCGAGCGACGGTATCGCCGGAAACGTCCTCCCGGCACCGAGCCGCGCCGCTATCGAACCCTCATGGCGGAACCACGAGCCCGACCAGTTCCCGGATGCCGGCAGCTGCTCGGGAAGCTGGTCCTTCAGCGTGCCCCGGTGAACGGTGGCGACGTGGTAGCTCTCGCGCTGGTTCTCCAGGCAGAGCTTCCAATTGCACGCGACATCGTAGACCCGGCGATGGACGCAGATCATGCCGCGCGCATCGTGGGAACCGAGATAACCCGTCAGATTGCCGAGATGGTCGTCGATTCCCGAACCGTCAGCGCTGAAATTGAGGAAGACGAATCCGGACCGTTCCGCGATCCCGAGAGAGATCAGGCCGAAGTCGGCGGGATCGAAATTCCCGGTGTTCTCCATTCCGGCGGCGGCAATCAGCCTGCCGTCGAGCCCGTAACTCCAGCCGTGATACGGGCAGGAGATCGCTTTGGTTTTTCCGTTTTCGGAGACGAGCCGGGAACCGCGGTGCCGGCACGTGTTGGCGAAGGCCCGGAGCCCGCCGTCATCGTCACGGAGCACGATCGCCGGCACTCCGGCGAGGTCGATCGTGAAGTAGTCGCCGGGTTCGGGAACTTCATCGGCGCGGCCGACCAGGTTCCAGTGAACGCGGAAAATGCGCTCCATCTCCCGCGCGAAAAAGGCGGGATCGGTGTAACACGCCGGCGGCAGCGTCTCCGCTTCGAGAAGGGGAAGGCGGACCTTGGCGTAACGGGCAGGATCGAACGGTTGCGTCAATGGCTTGCGGCGAAGGCCGGATCGTCGGCGTCGAAGGCGGGCAGGGCGAGGCCGAGCTTGCCTTCGACGACCTCGCGTGCGCGACGAACGTAGTCCTCGCGCATCGCCTCGTTGGTCCGCTTCTTGATGCCCCACTTGCGGTAGAGCGCGTTGTTGCGCGAGCCCGAGCGTCCGAAAAACGGCGGGAACAGGGGAAAGATCCGGTCAATGTGGCCCTGGATCAGCGCCTTGCCGTCGTCGCTCTGACAGATGTCGGCGCAGAAGTTCTCGCCGAACTCCGCATGGAAGTGTTCTTCCGGCATCGTCATCCGGGCCAACCTTCGTACCGGATGGAAAGAACATTGTACAAGGTCCTCGACTTGAAGGATTTCTGCCAGATCCCCCAGCATCTTGATGACGCAGAACTCCTCCCAGGTCTTGAGGTCGAAATTCATGACGGACAGCGGGCTTTTTTCTGTTTTTTCGGGCAGCATGAGTCCCTCGGGGATCCCCATTTCCCGGCCCAGCTCGAAGAAGCGGTAGTGGTGACCGTACTCTTCCATGACGATGCGGCAGGTCAGCCATTTCGCGTAGGGCGTGGGCGCGAGAGCGATCGCCGGCTCGTCGTAGACACGCGAGCCGTAGAGCTCGTTGATGGCATGGCTGATCACGATCTTGCGGCAGCACTCCCGGTATTCTTCCGGGGCGCTGCGATAGGCCTCCACGCTCTCGATCTGCGGAAAGTCGTTCATGCAGCTCCTCGGCCCGTCCTGCCGCTCGCCTTCTCGGCCTCAGTATAGAACGCGTCGGCGTGGCAATCCCTGCGCGCAAGGCCGAGCGCGAGGAGGCATTCGGTACAGCTCTCCACCATCGCGGGAGGACCGGCGAGATAGGCCTTGAACCCCTCGATGTCGTCGAAATCCGCGGCGAGCGCGTCGGCGAGCCAGCCGGTGCGCCGGGGGGTCGGCGCGTCCGGTTCGGAAAGCGCGGTAACAATGCGCAGATTGGGGTGTCGCGCGGCCAGGGCGGCGAAATGCGCTTCCAGGTAGACGTCGCGCTCCGCCCGGGCACCGAAATAGAGGAACATGCCCTGCCCGGCGCCGCCGGCAAGGGCGCTTTCGGCAATCGACTTGATCGGGGCGAGGCCCGAGCCGCCCGCGACCAGCAGGATCGGTCCGCGGTGGCTTTTCCGATAGTGCGCGGTTCCCATCGGACCGTTGACGGAGACGGGATCCCCGATCCTGAGCGTGTTCATGACGTGGCGCGTGACCTGCCCCCCGGCCACGAGGCGAATATGGAACTCCAGCCGTGCCGCGCCGGGCGGGGACGCCATCGAGAAATCGCGCGCCGGGAGGCCCTCGAAGGCAAGCGCCGCATACTGCCCCGCGGTGAAGTCGAACGGCCCTCCGCTTTCGATATCGAGCGACAGGATACGGATATCGTGGGTCGCACGGTCGATCCCGGCGACCCGGCAACCGAGGCGCCGGCTCGCATGGACCGCTTCATCCTCGGCCTCGACGGGCCGGACGGTGCAATCCGACCAGGGAACGGAGCGGCAGGCGAGGATCAGGCCCCGGTCCCGCTCTTCCCCGGTGAGCGCGAAGGGAGAGTAGGGGGCCATCTCGACTTCTCCCGAGATCAAGTGCGACTTGCACCCCCCGCAATTGCCCGACCGGCAGCCATGCGGGTAGTCGATGCCCTCGCTCAACGCGGTCTCCAGGATCGTCCGCCCCGCGGGCACGTCGATCCCGGCCCAGCGCTCCCCGTCGGGCTTGTTCAGGCTGACGCGATAGTTCATTCCTCCTATATCGAGCCCGGCGCGCGCAATGTCCACCGCCCGGGCGGGAGACCCACGGAACGATGCTGATCGGCGAAATCCTGTCCGACGCGGCGGCGCACGCGCCGGAGAAGACCGCGATCCGGATGGGCGGGTTCCAGCAGAGCTTCGCGGCGCTCGACCGCTCCGCCAACCGCGTTGCCAACGCCCTGCTCCGGGCCGGCTACGGCAAGGGCCGCAATGTCGCGATCCTCTCGCCCAACCGGCCCGAATACGCCGCGGTTCACTTCGGCGCGGCCCGGTCCGGCGCGGTGCTCGCGCATCTGTCGACGCGGGCCTCCGACGGAGAGATCGGGCGGATCGTCGCGGCCACCCATATCGAAGCGCTGTTCGTCGACGCGAGCCTGGCCGGAGAGACCGTCGGGCTGCGGGGAGACGCTCCTGAACTGGAACGGATCGTCGTCATCGGCGGCGTCGCGTCCGGAGGCATGGAGCGCTTCGAAGACTTTCTTTCCGGCGTTTCCGAGGAGCCGCCTCATGTCACGGTCGCGCCGGACGATCCCTGCGTCATCACCTTCACCGGCGGCACCACCGGACTGCCGAAGGGCGTCGTGGCGAGCCAGGAAGCGCGGGCGATCGGGTCGGTGCGGGCGCGGCGGGAATTCGAGCTGGAAGACGACGACGTGTTCTGCTGCTCGACCCCCCTGTTCCATATTGCCGGTCTCCTGGTCTGGTTTCAGACCGGGGTGCTAAACCGCAACACGCAAGTGCTGATGCCGGCCTGGGACGCGGAAGAATTCATGAGGCTGGTGGAAGAGGAGGGCGTGACCGCGGCCTTCCTGGTTCCGACCCAGATCAATGCGGTGATCGGCCATCCGCGCTTCTCTGCGGATCGCCTCAAGAGATGGAGATATTGCAATTTCGGCGGTGCGCCGATGCCGAACGCGCTCGCGGAGCGGATGATGGCGGCTCTGCCCCATCTCGAATGGGTGGAGCAGTACGGCCAGTCCGAAACCGGGAACCTGACCGTCCGCCCGCCCCGGTTCTCCCGCTCGAAGATGGGAAGCGCCGGGCGCGCGTTCAGCGATGTGGACATCGCGATCCTGGACGACAAGGACCGGCCGTTGCCGCCGGGCGAGATCGGCGAGCTGGTCACCCGGGGAGCGCATCGGATGATCGGCTACTACAACGACCCGGACGCCACGGCCGAAGCCATCACCGCCGACGGGTGGATTCGAACCGGCGACATAGGGTATCTCGACGGGGACGGGTTCCTGTTCCTCGTCGACCGGTCGAAGGACATGATCGTTTCGGGCGGCGAGAACATCTATCCCACGGAAATCGAGGAAGCGCTCTGCCGGCATCCGGCGGTCAACGAATGCGCGGTGTTCGGCATCCCGGACGAGCGCTGGGGCGAGGTGCCGGCGGCTCATGTCGTGCTCGAAGCCGATGCCGGAACCGAAGAAGAGGAGCTGATCGCGTTCGTCGCGGACCGCCTCGCTCGCCACAAGCGGCCGCGCCGCATCCGCTTCGTCGACGCGATGCCCAGGACGCCCGTCGGAAAGATCCAGAAGAACCTGATCCGCGCACCCTATTGGGAAGGGCGCGAGCGACCCATCTGAACACCCGATCCGGAGGACCAAGATGAACGGAACCAGCTTTTCGCTAGCCACCTATACGGGCGGACCCGCCGGCACGTTCGCCGCGATCGTGCTCGGGGAACGGGCCTTCTCGGTCGCGGGCATCTACCCCGCGTACAGGGACAGCGCACGCGGCAAGGCGGGCCCCCTGACGGCGACGGGCGACATCCAGGACATGCTCGAGGGCTGGGATCACAATTTTCCGGTGCTTCAGGAGATCGTCGCCTTCATCGAGGACGAGGGAGCGGAAAGCGACCGCTTCGCGGAGGTATCGGCCCCGACCGGCGGCCTCCGCGCTCTGCCGCCCGTCCGGCGGCCCGGCAAGATCCTGAACGCGGCGCAGAACTTCCAGGAACATGTGGACGAGATGATCCGCGCCGGAAACACGCCCGAGGGCGAGCGCCGCTTCACCGGAGACCGGTCGACCTCGATGCCCTACCTGTTCCTGAAGGCATCCACCGTGCTGGCCGGCGCCAACGACGACATCGCCATCCCGCGCGGCATGGAGAGGATCGACTGGGAGGCGGAGATCGCCTGCGCGATCTGGAAGGGCGGCAAGAGAATCGGCGCGGACAAGGCGCTCGACCACGTTGCCGGGTTCATGACGACCAACGACGTCTCGTGCCGCGACCTCAACATGCGCCCGGACCGCCCCGCGCTGAAGTCGGACTGGTACGGCGGCAAGAGCCACGAGAACTTCGCACCGATGGGACCGGTGATGGTGCCGAAGGCCTTCGTCGGGGACCACATGAACCTGTTCATCCGTCTCGCGGTCAACGGCGAGACGAAGCAGGACGGCAATACCTCGCAGTTCATCTATACGCCGGAGGAGCAGATCGAATTCGCCTCCAACATCTCCGGCGTCGAAGTGGGCGATATCTTCGTCTGCGGCACCTGCGGCGGCGTCGGGATGGGGACCGGCACCTTCCTCAAGGTGGGAGACGTGATGGAAACCGAGGTCGAAAACCTTGGGAAGATGACCAACCGTCTGGTCGAGGATACGGATTGAGCGGTTCGGGCCCGGCCGGGCCCGGCGTCAGCTGAACGCCTTGAAGGTGATCAGCGTGAACGTGTCCTTGACCCCTGGCAGGAGCTGGACCTTTTCGGTAACGAAGTGGCCGATGTCCTGGTCGTCCGCGAGGTAGAACTTCATCAGCAGGTCGAACTGGCCGGAGATGGAATGGACCTCCGAGGCCTGTTCGATCTGTTCGACCGCTTCGGCCGCGACCGTGTAGGACTGGCCCAACTCGCACTTGACCATGACGAAGATGGTCTGCATCAGCCCGCCTCCCCGGAACGCGGGGGCTTCAGCAGGAAGGCGGGAACGTGACTGCCCATGCCCACGACCGACTCGACGACGGGCGTCTTTTCCTTGGCTTTTTCCGGTTTGCGCCGTTGGCGTTTGGCCTGGGCGGGTTCCGGTTTGCGGACGGCAGCCGGTTTGGCTTCGGCCTTCGGAGCGGTTCTGGCGCTCGACGGACGGCCTCTCCGGCCCCGTTTCGGCGCCGGTTCCCCGAGATCGCGGCCTTCCAGACCCGACACCGCGAAGCCGGGAATTTCCTTGCCCAGCATCCGGGTAATGGCGGCGACCGCATCCGCGTCGTCCGGCGTGGCGATGGTGAACGCCCGGCCTTCCTTCCCGGCCCGCCCGGTGCGGCCGATCCGGTGGATATAGTCTTCCGGGTTGTAGGGAACGTCGAAATTGAAGACGTGGGAAAGGTCCACGATATCGAGCCCCCGCGCCGCGACGTCGCTGGCGACCAGGATCCGCACCTCGTTGTTGCGGAATGCCTCCAGGGTCTCCAGCCGGACGGGCTGCGCCATGTCGCCGTGCAGCGCCGCCGCCGCGAAACCGTGCTTCTTGAGCGAGCGGTAGAGGGTGTCGACATCGCGTTTTCGGTTGCAGAAGACGAGGGCGTTCTGGACATCCTCGCTCCGGACGATGCAGCGCAGCGCCTCCCGCTTGTCCCGCGCCCCGACCACGCTCAGATTCTGGACCACCGTTTCGGCGGGGCTCGCCGGCGGCGTTACATGAATTTCCTTCGGATTCATCAGGAAGGCATCGGCGAGCCGCCGGATTTCCGCCGGCATGGTGGCGGAGAAGAACAGGGTCTGGCGGATCTTCGGCAATTGGCCGACGATCTTCTCGACGTCGGGGATGAAACCCATGTCGAGCATCCTGTCGGCCTCGTCGATCACCAGGACCTTGATGTCGTTCAACAGGATGCGGCCGCTCTCGAAATGGTCGATCAGGCGTCCGGGTGTCGCGATCAGCACGTCGACCCCGCGATCGAGCCTGTTCGTCTGGTCGTCCATCGAGACGCCGCCGATCAGCAGCGCCTGGGAAAGCTTGTGGAACTTGCCGTAGTCGTCGAAGTTCTCGGAGATCTGCATCGCGAGTTCGCGCGTCGGCGTCAGGATCAGCGAGCGCGGCATCCGCGCGCGGGCCCGTCCCGAGGACAGGATCTCGATCATCGGCAGGACGAACGAGGCCGTCTTGCCGGTCCCCGTCTGGGCGCAGCCCAGTATGTCGCGCCCGGTCAGGGCGGCGGGGATGGATTGTTCCTGAATCGGCGTCGGCGTTTCGTAGCCGACTTCCTCGATTGCGCGGAGGACGTCGGGCCCAAGCCCAAGTTCATCGAAACCCATTGATATCCGGAAAGAATTCTACCCAAGGAGATGCGGTGCCTTGCGGCTGCACCTCATTTGGTCCTTCCGGCCCCTTTTGTCAAATTATCGTTCGGTGACGCCGGAACGGCGGACGCTCAGATATCCAGCTCATCGACGGCCGGCGCGCGTTCGCGGATGAAGGCGAGCCGGAGTTCCGGCTTGCGGCCCATCAGCCGCTCGACGAGGTCTTCCGTCGACCCGGCCTCGTCCGCGGCCTCTCCGTTGGCGATGCCGATCCGGTAGAGGCTCCGCTGCGCCGGGTCCATGGTGGTATCTCGAAGCTGCGCCGGGGGCATCTCTCCCAGACCCTTGAAGCGGCTGACCTCGATCTTTCCGCGGCCATGGAAATGATCCGCGATCAGGCGGTCGCGATGCTCGTCGTCCCGCGCGTAGAGCGTTTGCCCGCCCTGGCTCACCCGGTAGAGGGGGGGCGCGGCAAGATAGAGGTGGCCGTTTCGGATCAATTCCGGCATTTCGCGGAAGAAGAACGTCATCAGGAGCGAGGCGATGTGGGCGCCGTCCACATCGGCGTCCGTCATGATGATGACGCGCTCGTAGCGCAGCTTGTCGCCGTCGTAGTCGGCGCCTCTCCCGCAGCCGAGCGCCTGGACGAGATCGGCGAGGTCCTGGTTCTGGCGCAGCTTCTCCATCGAAGCGCTCGCCACGTTGAGAATCTTGCCCCTGAGCGGCAGGATCGCCTGGGTCTCCCGGTTGCGCGCCTGCTTCGCCGACCCGCCCGCCGAATCGCCTTCGACGAGGAAGATCTCAGTGCCTTCGGCCGACGCCCGGCTGCAATCGGTGAGCTTGCCGGGAAGCCGGACGCGCCGCGTCGGGGTCTTGCGCGAGAACGCGCGGTCCTGCTTGCGCTTGAGCCTGTCCTCGGCACGCTCCACGACGTAATCGAGGAGCGCGTTGGCGCTCGCCGGATCGCCGGTCAGGAAATGGTCGAAATGGTCCTTGACCGCGGTGTCGACCAGCCGCGTCACCGACGCGGTCGACAGCCGGTCCTTGGTCTGTCCCTGAAACACCGGGTCGCGGATGAACACCGACAGCAGCCCGCAGGCGCCGCCGAGAATGTCCTCGCCGGTGATCTGGGCCGCGCGCCGATTGCCGACGAGTTCGCCATAGGCCTTGAGTCCCCGCATCAGCGCGGCGCGCAGGCCGTTATCGTGCGTTCCGCCCTGCAAGGTCGGAACCGTGTTGCAATAGGACCGGAACTGGCGCGGTCCGTCCTCCGGCCACGCGATCGCCCATTCCGCCCGCCCGCCGCCGTTCAGCGCGGCCTCGCCGGTAAACGGGCGGTCGCCGATCAGTTCCGCGTCGGCGAGCGTGTCCCTGAGGTCGTCGGCGAGCCCTCCGGGGAAGCAGAGCGTGTCCTCGGCCGGCACGTCCGGGCAGTCGCGGCGGCGATCCTCGGCGCAGCGCCAGCGAATTTCGACCCCTTTCGAAAGGTAGGCCTTGGACCGCGCGAGCCCATAGAGCCGGTCGGCGCGAAGCGATGCCGAATCGCCGAAGATCTCCGGGTCGGGATGGAACCGGACGGAGGTGCCACGCCGGTTCCTGGCGCTGCCCCTGTTCTCCGGCGGACCGTCGGGCTTGCCGCGGCTGTAGGTTTGCACCCAGAGCGTCTGGTCGCGCACGACCTCGACCGTCATCCGGTCGCTGAGCGCGTTGACGACGGAAATTCCGACTCCATGCAGACCGCCTGCCGTCTTGTAGGCATCGCCGCCGAACTTGCCGCCGGCATGGAGCGTGGTGAGCACGACCTCCAATGCCGACTTGTCGGCAAATCGGGGATGCGGGTCGACCGGAATGCCGCGCCCGTTGTCGCGGATCGCGACCGACCTGTCAGATTCGAGCGCGATGTCGATCCATGTCGCGTGGCCGACAACCACCTCGTCCATGGCGTTGTCGAGCACCTCGGCCGCCAGGTGGTGCAGCGCCGCCTCGTCGGTGCCGCCGATATACATGCCGGGACGCCGGCGCACCGGTTCGAGGCCCTCGAGAACCTCGATGTCCTGCGCCGAGTAACGCTCGGCCTTCGAAGAGGATCTGGCGGCGGCGCGCGGCATCGGTGCGGAGAATGCGGAGCCGATCGGTTCAACGGGAAACGCAGGATATGGTAGCGGGACCCGAAAGAATAACAAGACCCTGCGTTGCGGGACTGGAACAGGCGGGAAAGAGGGGCCGGTCCGATGACCGGCCCCGTTGCGGATCTTCGCTCGCCGCGACGCTCAAACGCTGTAGTAGAGCGCGAACTCGATCGGGTGCGGCGTGTATTCGAAGGCCTGGATATCTTCCCGCCTGAGGTCGAGATAGCCGTCGATCAGATCGTCGGTGAACACGTCGCCCTTCTTGAGGAAGTCGCGGTCGGCGTCGAGCGAGTCGACCGCCTCGCGAAGCGACTGACAGACCGTCGGGATGCCCTTCAGCTCCTCCGGCGGCAGGTCGTACAGGTTCTTGTCCATCGGATCGCCCGGATGGATCTTGTTCTCGATGCCGTCGATGCCCGCCATCAGCATGGCGGCGAAGGCGAGATAGGGATTCGCCGACGGATCGGGGAAACGGACCTCGACGCGCTTGCCGTTGGGGCTGGAGGAGAACGGAATGCGGCAGGCGGCGGAGCGGTTGCGCGCCGAGTAGGCGAGCAGCACCGGTGCCTCGAAGCCCGGGACGAGGCGCTTGTAGCTGTTCGTCGTGGGGTTCGAGAAAGCGTTGATCGCCTTGGCGTGCTTGATGATGCCGCCGATGTAATAAAGCGCGTTCTCCGAGAGATCCGCGTAGCCGGAACCGGCGAAGGCCGGCTTGCCGTCCTTCCAGATCGACTGATGGACGTGCATGCCCGATCCGTTGTCGTCGACGATGGGTTTCGGCATGAAGGTCGCGGTCTTGCCGTAGGAATGGGCGACGCACTGTACGACGTATTTGTAGATCTGCACCTGATCGGCGATCCCCAGCAGGTCGTCGCCGCGAATGCCGAGCTCGTTCTGGCTGGGCGCCACCTCGTGATGGTGCTTTTCGATGTCGACGCCCATCTCGCCCATCACGCTCAGCATTTCCGCGCGCAGATCGCTCAGCGAATCCACGGGCGGAACGGGGAAATAGCCGCCCTTGATCGCCGGGCGGTGGCCGACATTGCCGCCTTCGAAGCTGCGCGCGGTGTTGTACGGACCCTCCTCCTCGTCGATCGCGTAGAAGGTGCTGTTCATCGAGACTTCGAAGCGCACGTCGTCGAACACGAAGAATTCGAGCTCGGGGCCGAACATCGCCCGGTCGCCGATGCCGGACTGGTTGAGATAGGCCTCGGCGCGCTTTGCGGTCGAGCGCGGGTCGCGGGTGTAGGGCTGGCCCGTCGTCGGCTCCAGCACGTCGCAGAACACGATCAGCGAGGTCTGCGCGGAAAAAGGATCGAGGACGGCGGTGTCCGGGTCGGGCATGAGGCACATGTCGGACTCGGAGATGTCCTTCCAGCCGGCGATGGACGAGCCGTCGAACATGATTCCGGAGGCGATCAGGTCCTCATCGACCGTCTTTACCGCCTGCGCCGTGTGCTGCCACTTGCCGCGCGGGTCGGTGAAGCGGAAATCGACGTATTTGACGTCGTGCTCCTCGATGAGATCGAGAATTTTGGATGCGTCGGACATGGTTGGATTCCCTGGAACGATGGGTTGCGTGAAGCCGGGCTTCGGAGCGGGCGCGCCTAAAGCGCTTCTCCGCCGGTCTCGCCGGTGCGGATGCGGATGGCTTCTTCCACGCTGGTGACGAATATCTTGCCGTCGCCGATCCTGCCGGTCTGTGCCGCCTGCTGGATGGCTTCGATGGCGCGCTCGACCTGCTGGTCCTCCAGCACGACCTCGATCTTCACCTTGGGAAGAAAGTCCACGACGTATTCGGCGCCGCGATAAAGTTCCGTGTGGCCCTTCTGGCGTCCGAAACCCTTGGCCTCGGTGACGGTCAGCCCCTTAACCCCGACCTCGTGAAGCGCTTCCTTCACCTCGTCGAGCTTGAACGGCTTGATAATCGCTTCGATCTTTTTCATGGGTCGTTTCCCGAGAGGACAGGAGGAATTCGGGACCTGGCGGTTGTCGGTCGGGGCGTCCTGCCGCGTTCGACGCCGAATCGACCGCCGACGCCATACACCGTCAGCGTATACTTTCAGGGAAGTGTTGTAACAAGTTCCGTTTTTAGCGCACTGCGATGCGTTTTCGTCAACGCAGTTTCCGGCCGGGAACCCTTGCTATATCGACGAAATCCCGGCGATCGAAGGCTGATCCCCGTCCGGCCAGCCGGCCATTTCGAAATCGTCGGTGGTGTCCGCATCGAACTCGGCAAAGTCCGGGTCCGCCGGGAGCGGCGTTCCCAGCTCTTCGCCGAAACCGGCTTCAGCCTCGCCCGGCAACATCGCCTCGACATCCGCCTGAACGTAAGCGGCCTCTGACGCCGTGCCCGGTGCAGGGCCGGACCCGATCCAGACCCCGCCCAGCGCGCCGGCCAGAACCACGTTGAGCAGGACCGACAACATCAACGCGTTCGACCGCATGGCGGGAAACAATCCTCGCCGGTCCGTTGCCGCGGCGGATACGCCGGTGCGGTCTCCGGGAGAGGAGATATCCGCGACGCCGCCGGATTCCCGTTCCCGCGCGGCGATTCGCTCCACAAGCGCGTCCGTCGGGGCGGGCGGGGTGCCGAACCGCGCCAGCAGGTAGTCGAGCCCATGAGCGTCGGCAAGCAGGGCTCTCGCCTCCTCGGAGCGACCCGCGAGCGCGATCGCGGCAAAGCGTTCCGCTTCGGGCCAGCGTTGGAAATCGCCGCCATAGGCCTCCGCAAGTTCGGCGAACCGTTCCAGCGACATGCCGGGCATCGAAACCGAACCCCTTTCATCCCGGTTTTTCATTTCTATGACCTCACTTCGAGCAAGTTCTTCATATGAGGCGAGAGCACCTTGCGCAGCCGTCTGCGGGCGCGGGAAAGGAGCGATTCAACCGCTTCCGCGCTTACTCCCAGGGCGCTTGCGGCTTCCTGTCCGCTGAACCCGTGGAAGTGAACGAGCACCAGTGCCGCCCGCTGGCGATCGGGCAGGCCTGCGACCGCGCTCCGGACCGCGTGCCGGATCGCAAGGTCGTCGTCCAACGGCGCCTTTTCGCGGTCTTCCAATCGCTCGATATCGTCGGGCATCGGAGAGATACGGGCGCGGACCCGACGACGGTCGATACACAGATTGGTCGCGACCCGCAGAAGCCACGATCTGAGAGCGGGACCGTCCGGACTCCACTCGGGCGCCTTCCGGAGCAAACGGACAAAGGTCTCCTGAGCGATGTCCTCGGCCTCCGCGCGGTCCCCGAGGATGCGCCAGGCACAGGCCAGCACCGATGGAAGGTGGCGATCGGAAAGCGCCGACATCGCGCCGCCACAGCCGTCCGCGAGGCGGAGGACGAGACCGTCGTCCGTCTCCTCGACGGCCGGCTGCGGATGCGCACCGTTCATTCGCCGGGCCGGATCCGCTACCGACGCGGACCGCGCCGCCAGCCGGGGGGCCAGCGCCGCTGCGGCAATTCGTCGGTCGCGACCGCGCCGTCGCCGTTGGCGTCGTAGCGCTTGAACCAGCGCGCCGACGGCGCCTCGATTTCCGCCTGGGAGACCTTCTGGTCGCCGTCGGTGTCCAGCATGTCGAACAGGCTGGTCGCCCCGAGACTGCGGATCAGGCGGCCGCGGCGCCGGAACTCGTCGACGGAGAGCACGCCGTCCCCGTTCACGTCGGCCGCACCGGAGATCCGTTTCTGCTCGGCCTGGATTTCCGCGAGCGAAACGCTGCCGTTGCCGTCGGTATCGAAAATGCGCAGGAAACGGGCGCCGTGCCGGCCCTTTCCCGGACGCGCTTCCTTTCCGGCGGCACTCGTCTCCTGACCGCTGTTCGCGGGCGGCGATTGCGCGAGGGCGGGCCCCGCTCCGAAGGCGATCAGGGCGGCGACGGAAGCAACGCCCAGGGTTTTCGTCAAACCGGCCATTTCAGGTTCCTTCCCGTTGGGTTTCCGTTACCGATTGACATGGCGGAAGCCGGGAAAACCCGTCGCGCCGATTTTGCCCGCCGCCGGCGTTCATGTTAGACGACGCCGCGCGCCGCAGACGGGAGATTTTCGGTGAAGGCCGCCAACAGCGTTCTTTCGGGCTATGGGACGACGATCTTCGAGGTCATGTCGCGCCTGGCCCAGGAGCACGAATCGGTCAATCTGGGACAGGGATTTCCGGACGGCAATGGACCGCCCGACGTGGTCGCCGCGGCGACCGACTATCTGGAGAACGGCGTCAACCAATATCCCTCTATGATGGGGATTCCCCCGCTTCGCGAGGCCGTCGCCGAGCACGCCAAGCGGTTCTACGACCTCGACGTGGACTGGCCGCGCGAGGTGCTGGTCACGTCCGGCGGAACGGAAGCGCTGGGGGCCGCCCTGTTCGGGCTGATCGAACCCGGCGACGAGGCCGTGCTGATCGAACCGCTCTACGATTCCTACCTGCCCATCGTGCGCCGCGCGGGAGCGACTCCGAGGACGGTCCGCCTCGAACCGCCCGACTGGGCGTTGCCGGTCGACGAGCTGCGCGCGGCAGTTTCGGAAAAGACCAAGCTGATCCTGTTCAACACGCCGATGAATCCCTGCGCCAAGGTGTTCACGCGCGAGGAGCTCGATCTGATCGCCGCGCTCTGCATCGAACACGACGCCTATGCGGTGTGCGACGAGGTCTACGAGCATCTGGCCTTCGACGGCAAACCCCATATCCCGATGATCACCCTGCCCGGCATGCGCGAGAGGGCGGTCAGGATCGCCTCGGCGGGCAAGATTTTCTCCCTCACCGGCTGGAAGGTCGGCATGGTCACGGCGGCGCCCGACCTCCTGACCCCGATCGCCAAGGCGCACCAGTTCCTGACATTCACCACGCCCCCCAATTTGCAGAGCGCGGTGGCCTACGGGCTGCGCAAGGACGATTCCTATTTCGAAGGGCTCAATGCCGACATGCAGGCGCGGCGCGATTTCCTGGCCGCGGGTCTCGGCGAAATCGGCTTCGGGATCGTGCCCTGCGCCGGCACCTATTTTCTGACCACCGATTTCCGCCCGCTCGGTTTCAACGGCGACGATGTCGATTTCTGCCGCCACATCACCACCGAGGCGCGGGTCACCGCGGTCCCGGTCAGCGCGTTCTACCAGAGCGGCGAAGTCCGCCATTTCGCCCGCTTCGCCTTCTGCAAGGAGGAAGCCGCGCTGGAGGAGGCCATCGTACGCCTCCGAGCCCATTTCGGCGGGTCTTGACGCGCGCGCGAGACGGGCGCTAGAGAGGCGCTCCCCTGCGGTGGCTGTAGCTCAGTCGGTTAGAGCGCCTGGTTGTGGTCCAGGAGGTCGGGGGTTCGAATCCCCTCAGCCACCCCAGCAGCTTGCGCCGCGGTCTCGACATTCGGTCCGGGATGGCGCAAGAATTCGGCGTAGTCCGCGCATTCGAGGCGCCGATGCACAGCGAAACCGAAGACCGCCGCAAGGGCAACGGGCGCGACGTCGACGAGGACGAACGCAAGGAACAGCCGTGGCCGGACGACAGCGTGCCGCGCCCACCGGGCCAGCCCCCGATCGACCAGCCTCCGGCGGAACGGCCCGAGACGAGCGAACCCGTCTGAGCGATCCGGCTTTCGAGCCTTGCGATCCACCCGCCGGACGAATAGACAGTCCGCGCCCGGTCTGAGGCCTTTATTGCCGCCTGAACGAAAGGAGCCGTCGTTGCCCACGCTGATCCTGGTGCGTCACGGCCAAAGCGACTGGAACCTCGAGAATCGGTTCACGGGATGGGTCGATGTCGACCTTTCACCCGCCGGCGTCGACGAAGCGCGGGCCGCCGGGCGGGCGCTGGCGGAAGAGGGGATTCGCATCGACCGCGCCTATACCTCCGTGCTGAAGCGCGCGATCCGCACGCTCTGGATCGTTCTCGACGAAATGGACCAGATGTGGGTGCCGGTCGAACGCTCGTGGCGTCTCAACGAACGCCATTACGGCGCGCTCCAGGGTCTCGACAAGGCGGAGACCGCCGCCGTGCACGGCGTGGAGCAGGTCAAAATCTGGCGCCGAAGCTATGCGACCCCTCCGCCGGCGCTGGATGCCGACGATCCGACTCATCCCCGGTTCGAGCGGCGCTACGGACATCTTTCGCGAGGCGATCTGCCGTCGGCGGAAAGCCTGAAAACGACCCTCGAGCGTGTGTTGCCATACTGGCACGACACCGTGGCGCCCGTATTGGTGCGCGGCGAAACGGTCATGATCGCCGCGCACGGCAACAGCCTCAGGGCGCTCGTCAAATATCTCGACGGGATATCGGAAGAGGACATCCTGGAACTCAACATCCCGACCGGGCTGCCGTTGATCTACGATCTGGAAACGGACCTGAGCGTAAAATCCAGCCGGTACCTTGCGGACGAGCAAACGGTGAAAGCCGCCGCCGACGCCGTCGCCAACCAGGCGGCACGCTAGGGATCACGCCGCCGGTCGTCGCTGGATCATTCGAAAAAGCGGCAGCGTCACCAGGGTTATCAGCACGATCCGGGTGATGTGATAGGCGGTCACGAGAGGCACGCCCAGGCCGAGAATCTCGGCCGTGATGCTCATTTCGGCGAGCCCCCCCGGGCAGGTTGCCGCGACCATGGTGGTCAGCGGAATCCCCGATACCGCGCCGATCGCCGCCGCCAGGGCGATGCTCGCGACAAGCAGCATGATCGTCGACAACACGGCGCCGACGATCACACGCGGGGCCCGGCGCATGGGTTCGCGGTCGAATCGCTCGCCGAGCGCCGCGCCGATGAGAAGCTGGCCGAGGATCAGGAAGCTGTCGGGCAAGCCGGAGAGCTCGATCTCGCTCGCCGTCAGCAGACCCGCGAACCCGACCGCCCCCAGCATCCACGCATTGGTGACGCCGCGCCGGTTGAGAAGAAAGGCGGAACCCGCACAGCCGGCAATCAGGATCGGGAGCAGGGACCAGTCCACCGGGATCGAACGAAGGCTGAAGAGATCGCCGCCCTCCGTTCCCAGCCAGGTCAGCCCGACGGGCACGGTCACGACGATGATGCCGACGCGAACCGTCTGCGACAGGGCCACGGCGACGGGTTCCGCCCTGAACCGGTCGCCCAGGGTCAGCATCTCCGCCATTCCGCCCGGGACGTTGCCGAAATAGGCGGTCGCCGGGTCGAGGCGCGCGATCCTGATCTGGATCAGGGCGCCGACCCCGCCCAGCGCCACGGCGATCACCGCGGCGACGGCCATCCAGTGCAACTGGCCGAGCACGATCGCCGCGACGTCGGGCGTGAAGCGGAGGCCGATGGCGGTGCCGATGACGATCTGTCCGACCTGGCGCGTGCCGTTCGGACAGCCGATGCGGAATCCCGCAAGGTTGATCCCGGCGACGAAGGCGAGGGGGCCGAGCAGCCAGGGTATCGGCGTGTCGAGCGCCGAGAAAACCAACCCGCCGACGACAGCCGCCGCGAGAGAAAGGCCGTTGCTGTAGATCGAGCGGATTGCGGTCGAGACCATGCGGCGGCTTCGGTCCGGTCTTGTGGGGTCGCGGCGGCGCACGGAAAATAACCGCATCCGAACGGCGGCGCGAATGGCCGCAAATCAGGGACGACGGGGGAATGAGCCGAACACTCGAGGAAAGGGTCGTCCTGATCACCGGATCGGGCAGCGGCATGGGCCGCAGCCATGCCGTGCTGATGGCGGAACGGGGCGCCAGGGTGGTCGTTCACGACATCGACCCCGACCGTGTTGCCGAGACCGCGGATATGGTGCGCGCGTCCGGTTTTCCGCCCTATGAAATCTGCGTCGACATACGGGACACCGGCGCGCTCGCGGACGCCATCGCGAGGACGGAGCGGGATTACGGGCCGATCGACGTGCTGGTGAACAATGCCGGGATAGGCGGGCAGGGACTCGCTCTCGGCGACATCGATGTCGAGACCTTCGACGCGATGTTCGAGGTGAACGTCCGGGGCGCCTTTTTCGCCACGCAGGCCGCGATCCCCGGCATGAAGGCGCGGCGCGCCGGCAAGATCGTCAATATCAGCTCGAACTTCGCGATGGGCGGCTGCCATTTCGCATCGCACTACGCGGCCGCGAAATCGGCGATCTCCGGACTGACCAAGTGCTGGGCGCGGGAGTTCGCGCCCTTCAACGTCACCGTAAACGCGGTCGCTCCGGGACTGCTCGAAACCAACCTCACCCTGGGCTCGATCGGACGCGAGCGGATCGAGGCGATGGCCGCCGAAGTGCCGCTCGGCCGCATCGCCGACCCGGTCGAGATCTCCTACGCGGTCGCCTGGCTCGCCTCGGCAGAGACCGACTTCATGACCGGACAGGTGATCTCGCCCAACGGCGGTGTCTCGATCGTAGGAATATAAGAACAGGAACCGGTTATGATGAAAAGCTCACTCGAAGGTAGAATTGCTCTGGTGACCGGCGCCGGCGGCGGAATGGGACGCAGCCATGCGCTTCTCCTCGCCGAGCGCGGCGCCGACGTGATCGTCCACGACATCATCGACGGGATCGAGGAAACGGCGGCAATGGTGCGCGAACGAGGCCGCCGGGCTCACCCGCTGAAGGTGGACATCCGGGATGTCGCCGCCCTGCAATCCGGCATCCGAGATGCCGCCGATGCGTTCGGGCCGGTCGATATCCTGGTCAACAACGCCGGGGTCGGGGGCAGGCGCCTCCTCATCGACGAAATAGCCGTCGAGGATTTCGACCGGATGTTCGAGGTTCACGTGCGCGGGACGTTCTTCGCGACCCAGGCCGTCGTGCCCGGAATGACGGCGCGCAAATACGGCCGGATCGTGAACATATCCTCGATCTACGCCATGGGAGGAACTCCCAGGGCGTCGCACTACGCGGCGGCCAAGGCGGCCATTTCCGGTTTCACCAAGTGCTGGGCGCGCGAGCTCGCGCCCCACCGGATCACGGTGAACGCGGTCGCGCCGGGATTCGTCGTCACGGGCATGACGCGCGGCTCCAACACCGACGAGCAGATCGCCGAGCGCGAAAAGGGAATGCCTCTCGGACGCTTTACCCGGCCCGAGGACATCTCCTATGCCGTCGCCTGGCTTGCCTCGGACGAGACGGAATTGATCACGGGACAGGTGGTGAGCCCGAACGCGGGCGAGACCATCGTCGGGATTTAGGTCTTTCGGGACTACCGCCGGACCCTTCGATAGGAGCTTATATGTAAGCGTCCGGCGTGACCGCCCCTGCGTGGTCAGTCGGCGGCTTCCCGATCTTCTGCGGGCGCGGTGTTCCACGGCAGCAGATCGTCGATGCGGTTGATCCTGTAGTCGGGGATGCGTTCGAGGACCTGAGCAAGCCAGGCCTGCGGATCGACATCGTTGAGCCTGGCGGTCTCGATCAGGGTGTAGGCGATGGCGGCGGCCCTGCCGCCGCTGGCCGAGCCCATGAAGAGATAGTTCTTGCGGCCGAGCGCGATCGGCCTCATTGCGCGTTCGGCGGGGTTGTTGTCGATCTCGAGGAAGCCGTGCTCGAGATAGGGTCGAAGGCGCTTCATCCGGGTCAGGGCATGACGGATCGCCGCTGCCAGCGGGGTCTTGGCGGAGATTCTGGGCAGCTGCGATTGCAGCCACCGCTCCAGCTCGTCGAGGCACGGCGCGGCCTTGGCCTGGCGGATGGCCGCGCGGTTCTCGGGCGGCTGCCCGCGGGCCTCCTTCTCGATAGCGTAGAGGGCGGCGATCCGTTCCAGCGCCTCGGCGGCGATCGCCGAGCCCTGGGCGGCATGGACGTCGAAGAACTTGCGTCGCACATGCGCCAGACAGGCCACCTCGCGGACCGGCCCGGCGCGCGCCAGCGCACCGAACCCGGCATAGCCGTCCGAGTGCATCCAGCCGGCGAAGCCTTCAAGATGCGCCTTCGGATGCGCCGCCTTGCGGTCGGCCGAGAAGCGGTACCAGGCCGCCGGCGGCGCCTCGCCAGCCCAGGGCCGCTCGTCCCGCACGTAGGTCCAGGCCCGGCCGGTCGCCGTTTTGCCGGTTCCCGGCGCCAGCAGCTTGACCGGGGTGTCGTCGGCGAACAGGGCTTGTCCTTCCAGCACATGGCGCCCGATCGCATCGGCCAGGGGCTCCAGCAGCGCCGTCGCCTTGCCGACCCAGCCGACGAGCGTCGAGCGGTCGAGCTCGACGCCGTCGCGGGCGAAGATGCGGGACTGGCGGTAGAGCGGCAAGCGAGTCGCGCGGGGGAATCTCACCCCCACGCGCTCCCAGAACCGTACGTGAACCTCTCAGCTCATACGGCTCCCAGCGTCCGGCCCTGCCCGTGCACAAGGGTCCAATGGGCGAACCGCCACGGCTCCGCTTTCGCGATTCTGGCAAGCCAGAGACGAGCCTGACGCGGTCGTTGTCGGAAGCGTTTGAACTTCCGCATTGCCCATCGCTGCAAGTGGGCGTCTATCAGACGAAGGGTCGGATAGAGCGCCGACTTGTAGAATGCGCCGAAGTAGCCGATCCACCCTGCAATTTCGCGATGAAACATGCGGGCAAGGTCAAGCAGTGCCTTGTCGCTACGCCGTTGCAAACGCCACTGTCGCACGCGGCGCCGAAACGCCTTGAGCGCAGTCGGGCTGGCAGCCGGAAGGAACGAGACCCCGAACAACCCGCCGCGCCACGCCGCGAACCTTGGCTGGAAACGGTAGCCCAGGAAGTCGAACGCGACCGTCGGGTAGTCCGCCTTGCGGTTGGTATCCTTGCAGTAGACCACCTTGGTCTTCTGCGGATGGACCTCCAGGCCGCACTCGGCCAATCGGTCCGCAACCCGCCGCCAGAGGGTCTTTGCCGCCTCCTCCGTTCGACAATGGCAGATTATATCGTCCGCATACCGTTCGAACGGAACATGCGGCATCGACCTTTTCATCCATTGATCGAACGCATAGTGCAGGAACAGGTTGGACAATACTGGCGAAATTACCCCGCCCTGTGGCGTGCCCCTGTCCCGTGCGACAACGGTGCCGTCCTCCTCGATCACGGGAGCCTTCAACCAGCGCTCGACATAGAGCAGCACCCACCGGCAGTCCGTATGGTGACGAACGGCCTTCAGCAGCAACTCGTGGTCGATGTTGTCGAAGAACCCCTTGATGTCCATGTCCAGCACCCAGTCGTAGCGCCAGCATCGCCGACGCGCTGTCCGGATGGCGTCAATGGCGGATCGCTTCGGCCGATATCCGTATGAGTCCTCATGGAAAATCGGTTCCAACAAGGGCTCCAGATGTCGGCGAACAACCTCCTGAGCGATGCGGTCCGTGACCGTCGGTATGCCCAACGGGCGCTTCCCGCCGCCCTCCTTGGGGATGTTCACCCTGCGAACCGGAGGCGGCATATAGCTGCCTGAGGACATGCGATTCCAGAGCTTGTAGAGTTCCGGACCAAGCCGTTCCTCCAGACTCTCGACCGTCTGCCCATCTACTCCAGCCGCTCCCCGGTTTGCCTTCACATGCTTGAAGGCTTCCCAGACTTCCCTCTTTGCTATCGGGAACGGCTTTGCCCCTGTCATCCGGCTCCTCCTGTCACCAGTTGGCCGACGGCAGCGGCTGAACACCACAGCCCCTTCGGTCCAGCGCCATTACAGCGCCTTCATCCCTACTACGGGCTGTTCTGCCCCTGTGCCCCGCATCGGTACTCTGAGCCTTCCGGGGGCTGCCCGGTTGGCCGTCTCCCTTGGCATCGGGACGACAGGTTCTCCTGTTCCGCAAGAAAGCCTGTTCCGGGTTCACGCCGCCTTCGAGCCGGATGCCGCGTGGGCCGGACTCCAGGACTCCGCCCATGCTTGTCCCGGAGTGACCACCACCCCCGGTTCTGACATCGACCATACGCTTTCGGCAGTTCATCGGCGGTTCGCGATCGTGTCCCGAGCCGTGGTGTAAGAGCCTGGCGGCCGTCGCGGTATCCGGCGGGTAGGGCCGGTAGGCTCAGGCTGCCACGGCGGGCAGCTTGACGGTTGCATTGTCGCTCACGGGAGCGATTGATTCCAGCGTCATGTATCTGGCCCTCTGGACGGCCCATTCGTCGTTCTGCTCGAGCAGGATGGCGCCGATCAGCCGTGTTATGGCGTCCTCGTTGGGGAAGATGCCGACGGTGTTGGTACGCCGCTTGATCTCGCCATGGAGTCGTTCGAGCGGGTTTGTCGAGTGCAGCTTGGGGCGATGCGCGGCCGGGAAGGTCATGTAGGCGAGAACGTCGTGCTCGGCCTCGTCCATGAGAGCGGCGAGCTTCGGCGCCTTGGCCCTGAGCTGGTCGGCGACCTGGCGCCACTGGGCGGAGGCGCTGTCTGCATCCTCCTGGGCGAAGGCGGTGGTGACGAAGGCGGACACGACGCGCCGGCCCTGCTTGCCGGCATGGGCGAGCAGGGTGCGCATGAAGTGGACGCGGCAGCGCTGCCATGTGGCGCCGAGGACGCGCGTTGCAGCCGCCTTCAGGCCCTTGTGGTCATCGGAGACGACCAGCTTGACGCCGCGCAGGCCGCGGCGGGCCAGGGAGCGCAGGAAGGAGGTCCAGAAGGTCTCGGCCTCGGACGCGCCGATCGCCATGCCGAGCACCTCGCGGCGGCCCTGGTCGTTGACCGCCACCGCGATCGTGACCGCGACCGAGACGACGCGCCCGGCCTCGCGCATCTTCACATAGGTCGCGTCCAGCCACAGATACGGCCAGTCGCCCTCCAGCGGGCGGTCGAGGAAGTCGCGGATCTTGCCGTCGATCTCACCGCACAGCCGCGACACCTGGCTCTTCGAGATGCCCGACATGCCCATGGCCTGCACCAGGTCGTCCACCGAGCGGGTCGACACGCCCTTGATGTAGGCCTCCTGGATCACCGCCGTCAGCGCCTTCTCCGCCATGCGACGCGGCTCCAGGAAGCCCGGGAAGTAGCTCCCCTTGCGCAGCTTCGGGATCTTCAGCTCCACCGTGCCCGCGCGCGTCTCCCAGACCCGGTCCCGGTAGCCGTTGCGATGGGTGAGCCGGTCCGGCGAACGCTCGCCGTGTGCGGCTCCCGCAAGGCCCTCCACCTCAAGCGCCATCAAACGCTCGGCCGTGAACCCGATCATCTCGCGAAGCAGATCGGCGTCCGAACTCTTCTCCAAAAGCGCCTGCAGGGTCATCATGTCCTTGGTGGTCATCGTGGTACTCCTCCGGTCGGATGGACTGTAGAAGCCCAACCCTAACCGGCACCGCGATGGCCATCCGCTATGGATAAGTGGCCCGCCGCCGCCAGACGCCACACGGTCGCGGCGGCGGGCCACTTACCCACAGCTACCGATGCTGGCTCCTGCTCCTACACCACACCACGCCTGGGGGCACGACCCTGGCCGTCCCACCAGATCATCTTGATCAGGTCGCCCCGGCGGCCGCGGTAGATGAAGAGATGGCCGCAATGCGGATCCGCCTTCAATACCCGCTCCGCCTGCGCCGCGAGACCGGGGAACCCCTTGCGCATGTCGGTCACGCCGCAGGCCAGCCATACCCGGGTCGAGGAGGGAACCGGGATCATCCGCCAAGCGCCCGCACCACCCGGCACAGCGCGTCCGCGTCGAACGACCCGAACGCGCTCACCCGGTGGCCGTTCGACAACGCGATCTCGATCCGACCGTCCGATGCCGCGGCCGGCTCCAACGGCGGCGCATCGGGCACCACCTCCACCGGCAGGAAGGACGGCGCCTCCCCGGCATCGGCCGCCGGCCTGTAACGGGGATCGCGCCGCCAGGTGAAGATCAGGTTGGCGTTGACGTCATAGCGGCGCGCCACAACCGACACCGAGACACCGGGAGCGTAGCTCTGCGCCACGATCCGGCGCTTCTCGTCGTCCGACCAGAACCGGCGTACCCGACGTGGCACCGCAGCCCCCTAAGATAGTGTCCATTAGCCGATAATGGACACTATCGACCTCTGGAACCTCACCACAGACTGCGGCTCCAAGCCGTCTCGCCACAAGGGCGGTCACGCCAGACGCTTACGCTTATATCGATTACTTGACAGGAGCGGGGCTGACAGGCGTTCCGAGCAGCGCCGGGGCGCATTCGGGTCCCGGCGGGCCGTTCCTCCCCGTCATGGTCGGCGAAGGCCGACCATCCACGAGTTTTTGCGGCGCCGGAAACGAAAAACAAATCGTGGATGGTCGGTAAGCGTCCGGCGTGACCGCCCCTGCGTGGTCAGTCGGCGGCTTCCCGATCTTCTGCGGGCGCGGTGTTCCACGGCAGCAGATCGTCGATGCGGTTGATCCTGTAGTCGGGGATGCGTTCGAGGACCTGAGCAAGCCAGGCCTGCGGATCGACATCGTTGAGCCTGGCGGTCTCGATCAGGGTGTAGGCGATGGCGGCGGCCCTGCCGCCGCTGGCCGAGCCCATGAAGAGATAGTTCTTGCGGCCGAGCGCGATCGGCCTCATTGCGCGTTCGGCGGGGTTGTTGTCGATCTCGAGGAAGCCGTGCTCGAGATAGGGTCGAAGGCGCTTCATCCGGGTCAGGGCATGACGGATCGCCGCTGCCAGCGGGGTCTTGGCGGAGATTCTGGGCAGCTGCGATTGCAGCCACCGCTCCAGCTCGTCGAGGCACGGCGCGGCCTTGGCCTGGCGGATGGCCGCGCGGTTCTCGGGCGGCTGCCCGCGGGCCTCCTTCTCGATAGCGTAGAGGGCGGCGATCCGTTCCAGCGCCTCGGCGGCGATCGCCGAGCCCTGGGCGGCATGGACGTCGAAGAACTTGCGTCGCACATGCGCCAGACAGGCCACCTCGCGGACCGGCCCGGCGCGCGCCAGCGCACCGAACCCGGCATAGCCGTCCGAGTGCATCCAGCCGGCGAAGCCTTCAAGATGCGCCTTCGGATGCGCCGCCTTGCGGTCGGCCGAGAAGCGGTACCAGGCCGCCGGCGGCGCCTCGCCAGCCCAGGGCCGCTCGTCCCGCACGTAGGTCCAGGCCCGGCCGGTCGCCGTTTTGCCGGTTCCCGGCGCCAGCAGCTTGACCGGGGTGTCGTCGGCGAACAGGGCTTGTCCTTCCAGCACATGGCGCCCGATCGCATCGGCCAGGGGCTCCAGCAGCGCCGTCGCCTTGCCGACCCAGCCGGCGAGCGTCGAGCGGTCGAGCTCGACGCCGTCGCGGGCGAAGATGCGGGACTGGCGGTAGAGCGGCAGGTGATCGCAATACTTCGAGACCAGCACATGCGCCAGAAGGCCGGGGCCCGGTCGGCCGCGCTCGATCGGTCGCGGCGGCAGCGGCGCCTGGTGGAACTTCTCGCAGCCGCCGCAGGCCAGGCGCGGACGGACGATGCGCTTCACCACGAAGCGGCCGGGGATGTACTCCAGCTCCTCCGTCACATCCTCGCCGAGCCGCTTGAGACGGCCGCCGCAGTCCGCGCAGCGCTCGCCCGGCGCGAGAACCGTCTCCTCGCGCGGCAGGTGGTCCGGCAGGGGACGGCGCTTCGGCTGCTTCTTCGTGGCGGGCGTCGGCTCGGTCGGCGCCTCGGCCGCCCGCGCGATCTCCTCGTCCTCCAGCCCGAGCTCAAGCTGGTCGAGGGCCTCCGAGGTGACGCCGAAGCGCTGCCGCCGCAGACCCGCAAGCTGGTGCCTGAGCTTCTCGATCAACAGATCGCGGTTGCGCAGCTCGGCGTCCCGTGCCGCCAGTTCGGCCCGCGAGGCCAGCACCATCGCCTTCAACGCGGCGATGTCGTCGGGCAGGGAATGGGCCGCTTCGAGCATGGCCGCATCCTACCCGAAGGGGCCGACAAAGGGAAGCCCGAATGACAGTCAACCCATTGTTTATAAACGGTGAATCAGCCCGCGGCCAGCGGTCTCCAGGTGCGAACCGGCGCCCGCCAGTCGATCCCCTCAAGCAGCATCGACAGCTGCGCCGGCGTCACCGACACCTTCCCTTCCGATGCCGACGGCCACACGAAGCGGCCGCGCTCCAGACGCTTCGAGAACAGGCACGCACCCTGGCCGTCCCACCAGATCATCTTGATCAGGTCGCCCCGGCGGCCGCGGTAGATGAAGAGATGGCCGCAATGCGGATCCGCCTTCAATACCCGCTCCGCCTGCGCCGCGAGACCGGGGAACCCCTTGCGCATGTCGGTCACGCCGCAGGCCAGCCATACCCGGGTCGAGGAGGGAACCGGGATCATCCGCCAAGCGCCCGCACCACCCGGCACAGCGCGTCCGCGTCGAACGACCCGAACGCGCTCACCCGGTGGCCGTTCGACAACGCGATCTCGATCCGACCGTCCGATGCCGCGGCCGGCTCCAACGGCGGCGCATCGGGCACCACCTCCACCGGCAGGAAGGACGGCGCCTCCCCGGCATCGGCCGCCGGCCTGTAACGGGGATCGCGCCGCCAGGTGAAGATCAGGTTGGCGTTGACGTCATAGCGGCGCGCCACAACCGACACCGAGACACCGGGAGCGTAGCTCTGCGCCACGATCCGGCGCTTCTCGTCGTCCGACCAGAACCGGCGTACCCGACGTGGCACCGCAGCCCCCTAAGATAGTGTCCATTAGCCGATAATGGACACTATCGACCTCTGGAACCTCACCACAGACTGCGGCTCCAAGCCGTCTCGCCACAAGGGCGGTCACGCCAGACGCTTACGATGGTCGGCCTTCGCCGACCATGACGGGGGGGAGTCTGGACGGTTTCCATGCCCGCCGCGACGCGACGGCGTCCCCGGCCCCGATCCGCGCCCGACAGCCGGCCGTCAAGTAATCGATATAAGCCCCCTTCGATACGCGACTTCGCCGCTATTCAGGGTGAGGGAGTCCCATCAGGAAATTCCCTCATCCCGAGTAGGCGCGACAGCGCCGTATCGAGGGACGCGCGGCCGTCAGCCGATGTGGCTCTCGTGGTTCTCGAGATACCACTCGGCGATCTCTTCCCGCTTGGCGAACCAGACGCCCTCGAACCCCTTGGCGTAGTCGAGGAAATCGCGTAGCGCCCGGACGCGGAACGGCTGGCCCCAGACATGCGGGTGAATGCCGACGTTCATCAGCCGTCCGCTCTCCCCGCCCTCCCGGTAGAGCTCGTCGAACTGGTCCTTGAGCACCTCGAACGCCTGGTCGTTGGACATGCCGCGGCGGAAATAGATCGTGAAGTCGTTGACCTCGTTGGAGTAGGGGACGGAAACGATCGGGCCGCTCCCGGTCTGGATCAGGTAGGGCTGGTCGTCGTTCATGAAATCGTTGGTGTAGATCAGACCCTGCTCCGCGATCGTCTCGACCGTGCTCGCATTGCAGCGGAGAGAGGAGGAAAGCCAGCCCCTGGCCGGGCGCCCGACGGTGTCCTCGTAGACGCGCAGCGTTTCCAGGATGATTTCCCGTTCCTTTTCCGGATCCTCGAAATAGTTGGTGAGAAGGTCGGTCTGGACGTAGTTGTGCGCGACCAACTCCCAGCCGCGCTCGTTCGCCGCGTCGATCACGGCCCGGCGTTCCAGCCCCATCTTGGCGTTCATGGTGCAGCTCGCCGGCACGCCGGCGCGGTCGAAGATATCCATCAGCCGCCAGATACCCACCCGCTGGCCGTATTCGCGCCAGGTGTAGTTGGGAAAGTCCGGCACGTTGCCGGGAAGGGGATCGGGAAGAATCGCCGGCCCGCCCGCGTAGTACGCCCCGTCCGTGTCCCTGGTCAGATCCCAGTATTCGAGGTTGAAGGTAAGGATCAGCGCAAGCCGCGACCCGTTCGGCCAGCGGAGAGGTTTGCGTTGGGACAGCGGGACGTAGTCGTAATGCATCTCTGGTTCCCTTCCTGACAGGAGCCGCGGCAATATCGCATCAGGCGTTCTCGCGCCAGTGGCGCCAGTCTTCCGGCGTGTCGATGTCGAGCGCGAGGCGGGGGTTTTCGATCACGTCGGGCGCCACGCCGAGCCGCTCCGCTTCGGCGAGATGCGCCGCGAAACTTCCGGCGCCGAACCTGAACGCAAAATCGAGCCCGGCGGCGACGGACAGCCCGTTGGTGCCCTGCCGCCGCCGGTCGGGCGCGATGGCGACCGTGCCGGCGGCCCCGGCCAGAGCCTGTACGTCCTCTTGCCGCGCCGTCGGCAAATCGCTGGGCAGAACAACGATCCGTTCGGCGCCCTCGCGCCGCGCGCGTTGCCTTCCTGCCTCTATGGCCGCGTTCAGACCCCGCCCGGGGTCGAAGACGCGAATGGTTTTCCCGGCCGCGGGGTGCGCGGCGACCGCCGGGTCCGGACTGACCAGGATCGTCGGGCCCGGCAGCGCGGCGGCGAGACCGAGCGTGTGGACCAGGAACCGCTCGTTGAGCGCGGCGCGTTGTGCGTCCTCCATGACACCGGCGAGGCGGCGCTTGCCGTCCGCCAGCGAACGGACCGGAACGATGGCGCAGATCGTCATCGCAGTCCGGCTGCGAAGGCGAGCGTTTCCCGAGCCAGCATTCGGGAATCTTCCTCGCTCCGCATGACCGTCGTAACGACATGGACCGCGGTGCCCAGGGCCTCGATAGCGGGTGCGAGCGCGCCGTCGACCTCGTCGATCACGAGACCGTCGATGCGTTCGCCGTAATGCCTGACAATGCCGAGCGCGCTGGTCTCCGCGCCGAGTTCCGCCATCATCTTCGCCGCCGGCCCCTTGATCGCCCGCCCGCCGACGATCGGGGAAACGGCGACGACCGGGACTTCGCGGGCGTCGATGAATTCGGCGACGGCCGGTATGCCGATAATCGGCGCCACGCTCACATAGGGGTTGGACGGGCAGATCACCGCCGCCTCCAGGTTCGGATCCGCAAGCGCGGCGGACAGGCCGGGCGACGGCGTGGCCGCTTCGATCCCCTCGAAGCGGAACGCCGAGACCCTCGGGTCGCAACGCCGGCGAACGAAATAGTCCTGAAAGGGCAGGGTGCCCTCGTCGGTTTCGACGACGGTACGGACGGGCCGGTCGCTCATCGGAACGATCCGGTGCCGAATGCCCAACGCCCCGGCGAGCGCATCGGTCGCCTTCGAGAGCGTCGCGCCCCCGTCCAGCATCCGGCGCCGCAGGACGTGGGTCGCGAGGTCGCGGTCGCCGAGTTGGAACCAGGTTTCCCCGCCGAGATCGCCGACGGCTTCCATGAACGACCAGGTCTCGCCCGCGACGCCCCAGCCGGTGTCCGGGTTGGCGCGTCCGGAGAGCGTGTACATCACCGTATCGAGGTCCGGCGAGATCGGCAGCCCCATATGCTCGAAATCGTCGCCCGTGTTGACCGCGACCGTCAGCCGGCCCGGATCGAGCACGTCCGCGAGGCCGCGCGCCAGCTTCGCGCCCCCGACGCCGCCCGCGAATGCCAGGATCGTGCCCGTCATCGTCAGGGAAACAGATCGAATTCGCGCGGGCGTATCAGGTCGGCGGCGCGCGAGTCGTCCGAGGCCGCCGCGAGGCCCCGCACCAGCACGACCGGACGGCGCTCGCCGGCCTCGCCCATCGCAAGCGCCGCCGCCGAGGCGATCTGATCGGCGAGCCCGACCTCGCTCACCAGCAGGGGCCGGCCGAACATGTCGGGCGTTCCCCTGAGATCCGCGAGCGCCGTCACGCCCGCCGCGCCGAGCGCGGTGCCGGTCGTGCCGAGCCGCCACGCGCGTCCCAGGCTGTCGCCGACGATTACTCCGGGGGCAACTCCCGTACGCCGCTCGATGTCGGCACGCAGAGACGCCGCGCTCCCGTCCGGATCCCGGGGCAGCAACAGGACATGCGCATCGCCGCCCTCCTCCACGTTGGATGCGTCGATTCCGGCGTTCGCGAGCACGAAGCCGAGCCGGTGGCGGACGACGATCAATCCGGGACGCGCACGCATCACCTCCTCGGATTCGGAAAGGATCAGCTCGATCACCCGCGCGTCCTTCTCCGTCTCGGCGGCAAGCTTTTCGGCCTCCGGAGAGGGCGATACCGAGGCGAGGGCGACCTGCCTTCCCTCGGCCTTGGAGACGATCTTCTGGGCGACGACCAGGATGTCGCCCGTCGCGGGCGCGAGGTCGCTCGCCCGATAGGCTTCGAGGACGATCCCGCACAAATCGTCGCCTTCCGAGATATCCGGCACACGTTCGAGGGCAAGGATTTCGAGCCGTGGCGCGCTCGCGGTCAATCCGCGCCGTCCTCCGGAAGACCGGTGATGCGGATCCCGGAGCCGGGCGACCCGTAGCGCCGGTTGATCCAGATCAGCACCGACGTCAGGGCCTCGGCGGCAACCGCATTGTCGAGCGGTCCCGCCTCGATCCCGCGCAGCCCCGCGGCTTCGATCAGACCGACCGCCTCCGCCCGCGCGTCCTTGCTGTTGCCGCAGACCAGCACGTCGCAATCGAGCTCGTAACCGGGATCGGCAAGGTGATCCGCCGCGACGTTCTGGAAGGCCGACACGACCCGGGTCTCCTCGCCCAGAACCTCCTGCGCGATAGCGGCGGCGGAGCCCTCGGGGGGGAGCTGTACCCTGGCGACGCGCGGGGGAACGAGCGGCACGGTCACGTCGATCACGATCTTCCCCCGCGCCGCATCGGCGATGTCGCTGATGGTCTGGCGCTGGGCGGAAAACGGGACCGTGACGACCACGATATCGGCCCGCGCGGCGGCATCGGCGTTGGCCGCGCCTTCCACCGTACCGTGTTCCGCGAGCGCGGCTGCCCTGTCCGCCGCGCGCTCGGCGGAGCGCGAGCCCAGGATCACGCGATAGCCGGCCCGCGCCCAGCGCACCGCGAGGCCGGAGCCTTCCGCGCCGGTGCCGCCGACGATCGCGATGACGGGAAGATCGCTCACCGCGCGGCCATGATCGGTTCGAGCGGCGGCGCGGCGCGTCCCGCGGCGATGCGTTCTTCGGTGACGGCGCCGTAGACCGTCGAGCGCTGGAGAGGCAGGCGCCCGACGCGCCGGATCAGGGCATCCATTTCCTCGGGCGGCAGTTCCTGGCCGTGGGTCGTGCCCGCCGCGCGCGAGATGCTCTCGTTCATCAGCGTGCCGCCAAGGTCGTTGACGCCCGCATCGAGGCAGGCCCCCGCGCCCTGCCGCCCCATCTTCACCCAGGAAACCTGGATATTGGGGATGACCGGGTTTAGGGAGAGCCGCGCGACGGCATGCATCAGGACTCCCTCCCGCCAGGTCGGCCCCTTCCTCGCCTTGCCCCGAAGGTAGATCGGCGCCTCCATGTGGACGAAGGGGAGGGGAACGAATTCGGTGAACCCGCCGGTCTCTTCCTGCAAATCGCGGATCGCGTTCAGATGCCGCGCCCATGAGGCCGGCCCCTCGACGCTGCCGAACATGATGGTCGCGGTGGTCCTGAGGCCCAGCCGATGCGCGGTGCGGATCACCGACAGCCACTCGCGTACGGTGACCTTGTCGGGGCAGAGGATCTTCCGGACCGGCGGATCGAGAATTTCGGCCGCCGTTCCGGGAAGCGAGCCGAGCCCCGCGTCGACCAGCCGTTCGAGGAACGCGTCGACCGGCAGACCGAGCGTCGCCGCGCCCTGGCTGATCTCGAGCGGCGAGAAGGCGTGGACGTGCATGTCCGGCGCCGCTTCCTTCACCGCGCGGGTTATGGCGACATAGGTCTGGCCGGTGTAGTCGGGATGGATACCGCCCTGCAGGCAGACTTCGGTCGCGCCCCGGTCCCAGGCTTCGCGCACCCGCCGCGAAATTTCCTCCAGGTCCAGGTCGTAGGGCGTTCCGCGCAGTCCGGCACTCGACCGCCCCTTGGAGAAGGCGCAGAACCGGCACGCGTAGGAGCAGATGTTGGTGTAGTTGATGTTCCGGTTGACGACATAGGAGACGGTGCCGCCGCAGACGTCGCGGCGCACCGCGTCGGCCGCTTCCACGACCGCATCGAACCGGCTGCCGCGCGCGCCGAACAGGTCGACGATCTCGCCTGTATCGAGGCGTCGCCCGGCGGCTGCCTTGTCGAGAATCGGGACGAGGTCGTCGGTCCTGACCGCCGGCGCCGCGACCCGGATTTCGGCGGGCGGGTCCTCCGCCACGCCCGGCGCCCAGTTGCCGGTGCGCGCGAAGCCTTCCGAGTCGGTCATCCGCCGTACCGCCGGCGCAAGCGCCGGGTCCAGCCAGCGGTCGGGTTCCAGAGCGTAGGACGGGTAGATCGCGAGCCGTTCGACGAGGGTCTTCCCGGCTGCCGCACTGCGCCGGGCGAGCGCGTCGAGCGCGGGCCAGGGCGCCTCGGGGTTGACGTGGTCGGGCGTCACCGGAGAAACGCCGCCCCAGTCGTTGAGGCCCGCGGCGATCAGGTCGGGATAGGTCTCCGCGCTCAGATTGGGCGGGGCCTGGACGCTCATCGCGGGGCCGAGGACGAGGCGCGCGGCGGCGACGGTCCAGGCAAGGTCTTCCGGGGTCGGCTCCGGCGCGTCGGCCATCCGGGTTCCCGGCTTCGCCCTGAAATTCTGGACGATGACTTCCTGGATATGCCCGTGCTCTCGCTGGAGGTCGGCGATGGCGAACAGCGCATCGAGCCGTTCCGACCGCGTCTCGCCGATACCGATCAGGATGCCGGTGGTGAAGGGAACGGCGAGTTCGCCCGCCTCTCGGAGAGTCGCAAGTCTGGGCCCGGGCCGCTTGTCGGGCGAGCCGAAATGCGGGCCGCCGCGGCGGGCGAGCCGGGGCGACAGGCTTTCGAGCATGATCCCCTGCGAGACCGAGACCTCGCGCAGCGCCGCGATCTCCTGACGGGTCAGCACGCCCGGATTAACGTGGGGCAGAAGGCCCGTTTCCTCGAACACCAGCCGGGCCGCGTGGGCCAGATATTCGACCGTGGTTTCGAAACCGAGCACGGCGAGCGCCTCGCGGGCCGCGCGGTAGCGGAGCTCCGGCTTGTCGCCGAGCGTGAACAGGGCCTCCTTGCAGCCGGCGTCCCGTCCGGCCCCGGCGATCGCCAGCACCTCCTCCGGCGAGAGATAGGCGGAGACGCCCCGCCGCGGGGGCGCGGCGAAGGTGCAGTAGTGGCAGACGTCGCGGCACAGCCGCGTCAGGGGGACGAACACCTTGCGCGAATACGACACCGAGTGGCCGAACCCGGCGTCGCGCAGCCGGCGCGCTTCCGCCGCGAGTTCGTCGAACGGTGTCGTGAGCAGGTAGGAACGGAGGTCTTGCTTGTTCACCGCGCCTCCACATGAGCCGACCGGGCTTCGGCCGCCATCGCCTTCAACGCCTCCTTGTCGATCTTCCGCGACGGCCCGAGCGGCATTTCGCCGATCAATTCCAGCCGTTCGGGAAGCTTGTACTTGGCAATGCCCTGGCCGAGAAGCCAGACGCAGAGGTCGTCGAGCGTCACCGCCCTGTCGTCGCGGGTAACGGCGAAGGCACACCCGATCTCTCCCAGCCGCGGATGGGGCGCCGGCACGACCGCCGCCTGGTCCACCGCCGGGTGGCCGAGCAGCAGGTCTTCGACCTCGCGGGTGCTGTACTTCACGCCGCCCCGGTTGACGGTGTCCTTGATGCGGCCCTTGAGCACGACATTGCCGTGCTCGTCGACCGCGGCCAGGTCGCCGGTGCGGAACCAGCGGTCACGGGTGAACGCTTCGGCGTTCGCCTCCGGGTCGTGGAGATAGCCGGGAAAGACCGAAGCGCCCCGCACCTGCAATTCCCCCTCGGCGCCCTGAGGCAGCGCTTCGCCTTCGTCCGTCGCGATGCGGATCTCGGTCCCCGGGCTCGGCCGTCCGCAGGTTGTCGCCGGGAAGTCGACAGGATCATCGGGCCGCGTATAGAGGCCGGCCTGCATCTCGGTCATGCCCCAGAGCTGGATCACCCGTCCGTTCGGCAGCTTGGAGTCCAGTTCCCGCACAAGATCCCCGGAAACCGCCGCGCCGGCGATCAGGAGGAGCCGCAGCGATGACCAGTCGCGGTTGTCCAGCAAACCTTCGGCAAGGCAGGGAAAGATATGCGCCGGCACGGCGAACACCACCGTCGGCCGCGCCTCTTCGACCAGATCGACGAACGCGCCTTTTTCGTAGGTCGGCAGAATCACCTGCGCCGCGCCCGTCAGCAGCGAAAAATGCGGGCTGTGCAGCGAGTAGAGATGCGCGAAGGGCCCGGCCGCCATGATCCGGTCGTCTGGCGTGATCCCGAAGACGCCGGCGCTGCCCCGCGCGTTGGTGAGCAGGTTGTTGTAGCTGAGCGGCACCGCCTTGGGCCGGCTGGTGGAGCCCGACGTGTAAAGCATGATGAACGGACCGGACGCATCCGCCCGTTCCGCGACATGCTCCGGCGTGTCCTCCAGCGATTCGAGCGCGACGGTACCCTCCGGCCCGCCGCGCGCGACGATCACGTGTTCCAGCGACGGCAGCCGCGCCTTGAGACGAAGCATGGTTTCGGCGATGTCGAAATCCCCCATCGCCTCTTCGCAAACGATCGCCACCGCCTCGCCGAACGCGAGCGCCCGCTCGCACTCGGACTCACGGAAAGTCAGGTGGATACCGGTCATCACCGCCCCGATGCGGCAAAGCGCGACGTGAATGGCCACCCAATAGGGTCCGTTGCGCAGCTGGACGCCGACCACATCGCCCATCCCGATACCGAGGCGCCGGAATCCGGCGGCGAGGCGGTCGCTCAACGCGCGGAGCCCGGCGAACGTCATGCTCCCTTCGGCCATGACGATCGCGGTGGCGTCGGGCGTTTCCGCGACGGTCCGGTCGAGCCAGTCGGTCAGGAGCTCGTCGCGCCACAGCCCCTCGGCGCGGTAGCGCGCGGCGAGGTCCGCATCGTAGGCCATGGCCTCCGCCAGCCTCGCGCGGGCTTCGCTCCGGTCGTTCCCCGGAGGTCGTCTCGCTATCACGCCTGTCCCCGACATCGCGCGCGAGATTAGCCAAACAGACGGCCGACTGCCACCGGCGGCACGGACGGGTGCGCTTGCCTGCAATCGCGGGCGAACGCAAGATCGGCGAAGGAGGCAGCATGGAAATCCGGTCTGTAGCGGTGATGGGGGCGGGGCATGGCGGCTATGCCGCGGCGGCCGACCTGACGCGGCGGGGGTTCGAGGTCCGGCTGCACGCGCGCCGCGAAGAAAGCTTGGAGCCGATTCGCGCCAACGGCGGAATCGAAGCGCGCGGCATCTTCGAGGGCCGCGAGATGCCGGCCCTGATGACGACCGACGTGGCCGAGGCGGTCGCCGGCGCGGACCTGGCGATGCTGGTCGTCCCCTCCGTCGCTCACGCCTACTACGCCGAACGGCTCGCGGGCGTCTTGGAGGAGGGGGTGCCGGTGTTCCTCGATCCGGGGCACACGGGCGGCGGGCTCCATTTCCAGTGCGAGATGCGCCGCGCCGGGCATCGGGCGCCGCTGGAAACCTGCGAGACCGTGACCCTCACCTTCATCAGCCGGATCGAGGCGCCGGCGGCGGTCGGAATCTACAGCTACACGAAATCCCTGATGTTCGCGGCGCTTCCCGGCAACGCGACCGCGCGGCTGCACGCGGCGGTCTCGCCGCTCTTTCCCGAGATCCGGCCGGCCTCCAGCGTGCTGGAAACCGGGCTCGCCAATATCAACGCGGTCTTCCACCCGCCCGGGATGCTGCTGAACGCGGGATGGATCGAATCGACCGGCGGGGACTTCCTGTTCTACCGGGAGGGCGTGACCGACGCGGTCGGCCGGGTGACGGCGGAGATCGACGCCGAGCGCCTCGCCGTCGCCCGCGCGCTCGACGTTCCGGCGATTCCCTTCCTCGAGGTCTTCCACAACGCGGGACTCACCACCCGGGAGGCGATGGAGAGCGGATCGATCTCGCGCGCGTGCCGGGACAGCGCGCCCAACGCGACGCTGCGTAGCCCGCCCTCGCTCGACCACCGCTACGTGCACGAGGACGTCGGCTACGGCCTGGTGCCCTTCGCCGCCTTCGGCCGCCTCGCGGGCGTGCCCACGCCCACCATAGACAGCCATATCGCGCTGCTCTCGGCCGCGACGGGAATCGACTATGCTGCCGAGGGGCTGACGCTGGAGCGCATGGGAATTGCCGGGCTCGACCCGGCGGCGCTCCATCGTTTCGTACGAGAAGGGCCGGCGTGACCGCGTTCGGGGTGAGCTTCGACGGCTTCGCCTCGTTCGGCGACGCGCTCGCGCTCGCCCGCCGGGCCGAGGAGGCGGGCGCGGACAGTCTCTGGATGGCCGAGCATCTGGGCTATCGCCAATCGCTGGTCTCCTGCACCGCTTTCGCGCTGAAGACCGGACGCGCGACCGTCGTGCCGACCGCGATCAGCCCCTATCTCTGGTCGCCGGTCTCGGTCGCGATGGCGATGGCGACCATCGCCGAGGCGGCTCCCGGGCGCGCCGCGCTGGCGCTCGGTTCCGGCAATCCGATGTTCCTGGCCGAGGCCGGCGCGAGGCTCGAGAGGCCGCTCGTGGCGATGCGCGAGTTCATCGCCTGCCTGCGCCAGCTCTGGTCGGGCGAGGCGGGCGCCTACGAGGGCGAGATGTTCCGGCTCGACGGCATGCGGATGGCGTTCCGGCCGCCCGAACCGATTCCGCTCTACGTCGCGGCGATGGGCCCGAAGATGCTCCGGCTCGCCGGCGAGATTGCCGACGGGGTCGTGCTGTCCGCCGGTCTGACGACCGGATACGCGGCCCAGTCGCTCGCCCTGGCCAAAGCGGGCGCCGAAGCCGCGGGCCGCGACCCCGCGGCGATGCGGCGCGCCGCCTATCTCTACACCGCGGTCGGCGACGACCGGACGGCCGCCGTCGACCTGCTGCGCCCGAAGATCGCCTTCATGATGCGCAACGACTTCGTCGCCCCGAGCGTCGCGGGCTCCGGCATCGCCATCGACCGCGATGCGGTGAAGGAAGCGATTTCGCGGCGCGACATGGGCGCGGCGGCGGCCCTGATCCCGGACGAGGCGGTCGAGGCCTTCGCAATCTGCGGAACGCAGGACGACTGCGCGCGACGCATCGCGGAATACGAGGCGGCGGGAATCGACGAGGCGGTTCTGCTGATCGTCGGCGATGCGAAGGGCGAGGCGGCAGCGCTCGACCTGTTGCGGACACTCAGTCGATGACGATCAGCCGGTCGTTGTCGGTGGAGTCCGACAGGAGATCGGCGCCGCCGTCGTCCGAGACCAGGACCATGTCCTTGAGCTGCATCCCGTAACCGTAGCCGGTGCGGTAGACCAGCGGCTCGAAGCCCATCACCGTCCCGGCCTCCAGCACCGTGTCGTCATGGGCGGCGAGATAGGGAGCCTCGTGCAGGTTGAGCCCGATCCCGTGCCCGACGAAGGCGATGGGCGGCAGGCCGAGCTTGCCGAACTCGGCGAGGAAAGCGGCGTAGATGTCGCGCGCGACCGCGCCCGGGCGGATCATCTCGAGCAGCATGTGCTTGCAGCCGACGAGATTGGCCCAGATGCGCTCGGCGTGCTCGGGCGGCTCGCTCACCACCGCGGTGCGGCAGACCCCGGCGTGATAGCCGCCGATCATCGAGAAGATCTCCACCCGGCAGACATCGCGCGGCTGCAGCACCCGGTCCGTCGGTCCGACATTGGGAAGCTCGCTGCGCGGGCCCGTCGCGACGATCATCAGCCGGAACTGCTCCGCGCCCTGCTCGTAGACGCTCCTCGTGAGCGCCGCGCCGAGATCCATCTCGGTATCGCCCGGAGACACCGCCGCGAAGGCATCGCCGATCGCCTTGTCGGAAATCCGCGACAGCCGCCGCAGGAGGTCGATCTCGTCGGGCGTCTTGATCCGGCGCATCCGGTCGAGCGCAGCATCGATGGCGACGAACTCGGCCTCCGGCATCGCCGCCTTCAGCCGGGCGAAATCCGCCGCCGGCAGGTAATCGAGCTCGGTCCCGATCCGCGCCCGCGCGAGGCCGAGACGCTTGAGCTCGTCGGCGAGGACCGCCATCGCGTCGTCGGAGAACTCGCCCCAGGCGCGCACGGGCACGTCGCCCGCCTGCCCGGCGACGGTGGTCTCCTCCATGTCGACGCAGACATAGGCGGTCTCGCTCTTGCAGACGATCGCCATCGCGTGGCGCCAGCGCATGATCGGCTGCGACGGGACCACGAATCCCGCGACCCATCCGAAATTTTCCGGCGAGACCGCGACAGCGGCGTCGAGTCCCGCGCGCTCCATTTCCTCCCGCAAGCGGGTTACGACGGCATCACGTATCTTCCGTCTCCACGCGGTAAAGCGCGACCTTGGCCTCGTCGATGTCGACTCCCATGCCCGGCCCGTCCGGCACGGGAACCGCGCCGTCGACATGGGCGAGGGGTTCCGCGATCAGGTCGTCGACGTAATAGACCCCGCCGATGCGCCCGGCGCGGTGCTCCGCCGGCATCGAAACGGGAACCACGCAGCTCAAGACCACCGGCTCGGCGGCGGCGGCGAGTTGCAGGTTGGCGAGGTTGCCGACCCCGGTTTCCACCGATCCGTTGACGTTGGAGATCAGCCCCGCCGCGCGCGCCACGGCGGCCACCTGCATCGCCCGGTAGAGCCCGCCCGGTTTGGTCGTGTAGATCGAAACGATGTCGGCGGCCCGGCGCTCGGCGATCTCCAGCACGTCGCGCGCGTTCCATGCGCTCTCGTCGGCCATCAGCGGCACGCCGATACCGCGCCTGACCTCGGCGAGACCGTCGATCCCCTCCACCGGCTGCTCGGCGTAGATCAGGTCGGCGGGCTCCATCCGGCGGATGATCTTTACCGCCTCGTAGGGCGTCCGGTAGCCGCAATTTGCGTCGACGCAGAGCCTGGTCGCGGGACCGACCGCCTCGCGAATACGCCGGACGATCTCGATGTCGCGCTCGGGATCGACGCCGACCTTGATCTTGATCGTCTTGATTCCCTCGGCGACGACGATCCTGCATTCCTCGACCGCCTCGTCGATCGGGAGCAGCCCGATCGAATGGGTGATGGGGACCGCATCCCGCACCTTGCCGCCCAGCAGCCGGTGCACCGGCACGCCGTAGGTGCGGCCCGCGAGGTCGTAGGCAGCCATCTCCACGGCGCCCTTGGCATAGGGATAGCCCTTGATTGCGGCATCCATCGCGCCGTGCAGCAACGCCGGCTGGGCGGGGTCGAGGCCGGTGACCGTCGGTGCAAGATAGGTTTCGATCACGAGCCCGGCCGTCGCGGGTGATTCGCCGAAATAGCGCCCGTAATCGCCGCCCCAGTCCTTCAGCGCCGGCGCCTCGCCCCAGCCGACCAGCCCGTTCTCGCCCTCCATCCGGACCAGGATGTAGCCGCCGATGGGCTCGGTCAGCCCCGTCCACTTGTGCTCGCGGCGCGTGGGCAGGGACACCTGCACGGTTTCCATTCGGGCGATTCTGGTGGTCATCGCGGCCTCCTTACTCTGGCGTATAGGGAAACCGGAGAGCGCGCAAGCGGACCCTCGGGTATCGACCCGCGCGGGGGGATTTGGGAGACTGGAACGCATGCGGTCCCATCACGACATCGGCGGTATGATCGCGGGTCCGGTCGACCGGACGCTCAAGGCGACCCCGGCCTGGGCGCGGCTCGCCGAGGCGCTCCGCTCGCTGATCGATCCGCGCTATTGCCTGCACGAGCAGCGGCGCCGCATCGAGGAGCTGGGACCGGCGGAATACGCGCGCCTCGGCTATCACGAGCTCCGCATCACCGCCATGGCGAAGGCACTCGCGGAGAAGAACGTCATCGGCGAGGACGAGCTCGTCAGGCGCATGGATGCGCTGCGCAAGAGGAAGGGAGGAGCCTGATGGCCCGCGATTTCGAAGACCATTGCTGGAAGGACGTGATCCCCGCGGACGTGCTGGAGATCTACGCCGCCTACCGCCGGGAGGTCTATGTCGGGCGCAACCCGGCGCTGCTCGCGATCGACCTCTACAAGCTCGTCTATCGCGGCGGCGCGAAGCCGGTCAACGAGCTGATCGACCACTATCCGAGCGCCTGCGGCGTGTTCGCCCACGCCGCCATCGAGCCCACCAAGAGGCTGTTCGCGGCCGCCCGCGCGCTGGGGCTGCCGGTGATCTACACCACCGCCGCAACGAAGCGCGGCAGCGTCGTCGCGACCAACCGGCAGGTCGGAACCGGGTCGGGCGACGACTACGAGATCTACGAGGCGTTCGCGCCGCGCCCGGGCGACCTGCTGATCGAGAAGGAGAGGGCGAGCGCGTTCTACGGCACGCCGCTGGTCGCGCATCTCACCCGGCTCGGCGTCGACAGCGTGCTGATCTGCGGCGATTCCACGTCGGGCTGCGTGCGGGCGTCCACCGTGGACGCCTATTCGAACGGCTATCACGCGACCGTGGTCGAGGAATGCGTGTTCGACCGCGCCGAGCTGATCCACAAGATCGCGTTGTTCGACCTGCACCACAAATATGCCGACGTGATGACCCTCGACGAGGTGCTGGAGGAGCTCGCCCGCCGCGAAAGCAGCGAAACGGCCGCCTGACCGCATCCGGAGGCGAGCCGATGGCCGTCGAGCTGCTGACCGTCGAGGAGATGTCGCGGGCGGACGCGCTCACCATTGCCGGCGGCATCCCCGGGGTCGAGCTGATGGAAGCGGCGGGGCGCGCCGTCGCGGACCGGATCTGCTTCCGCTGGGCGAGCCGGCCGACGTCGGTGCTCTGCGGTCCGGGCAACAATGGCGGCGACGGCTTCGTGATCGCCCGCCTGCTGGCCGGGCGCGGGTGGCCGGTGCGCGTGGCGCTGCTCGGCAAGCGCGACCGGCTGAAGGGCGACGCCAGGATCAACGCCGATCGCTGGACCGGCCCGGTCGAGGCCATATCGGCCGGCGCGGTCGCCGATGCGGAGTTGGTCGTCGACGCGGTATTCGGCGCAGGGCTCGTCCGCGACGTGGACGGCGAGGCGCGCGCCGCGATCGAGGCGATCGGGGACCGCCCCTGCGTCGCGGTGGACGTACCGAGCGGCGTCGACGGCAACACCGGCGAAATCAGAGGCGTCGCGCCAAAGGCCGCTATAACGGTCACCTTCTTTCGGAGGAAACCCGGCCATCTGCTTGATCCCGGACGATTTTCCATGGGCGAGGTTTATGTCGCCGACATCGGCATTCCCGAGTCCGTACTCGACGAAATCTGCCCCGCCGCCTTCGCCAACGAACCTGGCCTGTGGTCGGGCGCGCTCCGCTGGCCGCGGCCGGGCGACCACAAATACAGCCGCGGCCACGCCGTCATCGCCGGCGGCAGCGAAATGACCGGCGCGGCGAGACTCGCGGCACGCGCGGCAATGCGCATCGGCTCCGGAATGGTCAGCGTTCTGTGCCGCGAGGAGGCGCGGACGATCTACGCGGCCGGCCTCGTCGGCCCGCTGGTCGTCGCCGCCGACAGCCCGGAGGCGTTCGCCGGATATCTGGAGGACCCGAGGCGCAGCGCGGCGCTGGTCGGGCCGGGGGCAGGGATCTCCGAGGAGACGCGGGAGCTCGCTCTCCAAGCGCTTTCCGCCGGCAAGCCCACGGTGCTCGACGCCGATGCGCTGACCGTGTTCGCCGACGCGCCGGAAACCCTGTTCGCGGCGATCGAAGGCACGCCCGCGGTCCTCACCCCGCACGAGGGCGAGTTCGCCCGCCTGTTCGAGGCCGAAGGCGACAAGCCGTCCCGGGTGCGCCGGGCGGCGGCACGATCCGGCGCGACGGTGCTTCTCAAGGGCACAGACACCGTGATCGCGGCGCCGGACGGCCGCGTCGCGATCAACGCCAATGCACCGCCCGACCTCGCGACCGCCGGGGCGGGCGACGTGCTGGCGGGTCTCGCGCTCGGACTCCTCGCCCAGGGGCTGCCACCCTTCGAGGCCGCCTCGGCCGCCGCCTGGATTCACGGCGCGGCCGCCGCCGCCTTCGGCCCCGGACTCATCGCCGAGGATCTCCCCGATCTCGTGCCGGGGGTGCTCAGGGAGTTGAAACGCCGCGCCGGGTAGCGGCGCTCAAACATGGCCCGCCGCGTGTGCATTGGGCCGGAAAACACGTAAAGTCGGTTGCGCCAACTGGGAAAGCGATCATGTCTCTCGCCATATACGACATCGCGGAAGCCCGCGCCTGTTTCTCCGACCTTCTGGCGCGGGCCAATAGCGGCGAGGAAATCGTCATCACGGAGGGTGGGGAGCCTCAGGCCCGTCTCCTTCGTCCGGCCCGAGCCACAGAGCGCGAGTACGCACCGCTGCGTCATCTGAACCTGCCAGAAGACCTTTTTGACGACGAGGATCCGTGACGGCCGACGATCGACGTTGGAGAGGCAAAGGTAACGGCGCTTCTATCTGAAACGAACCGGCTCCGCCCGGATTTCTCGCCAGCGGCGGACAGCCGGCCCACGCCGATGGGCGGGACAATGCCGGGCGGGGCAGACATTCTCCGGCACTCCCTCCCTCTTCCTCGTCATGCCCAGACTTGTTCCACTGCTGTCCGGTTAAGACTTCAAGGCGGGCTCTTTGCCGACAGGCGAGACCGTCTCCGCCCCCCCCCGCTGTCACCCCGGACTTGATCCGGGGTCCAGGAAAACCGGGCGAGAGCGGTGCCTGACAGGCTGGACCCTGGATCAAGTCCGGGGTGACAGCGGGGGACACGGGCGGGCGGTGCGAGCGTGCCGCAATCCGAGCCTCGACCCGACCGATGCGCCGGAAACCCGCGGATAACCGGGCCATACACCCTGTCCGCCAAAGTTAAACCGGACAGCAATGGAACAAGTCCGGGCGTGACGATGGAGGACAGCGGGGCGAACAGCAGGCTGCGCACGTCGCCGGTACCGCCGGCCAGCGGACAAGCCCTTATCACCCAGCCGTTCTTCCGGGATCGACACTCGAAGCGCCCGCCGCTTGTAGAAAATGCAGGTTAAATCGGCACGTGTGAGCCGATGCCCAGTTCGCGCGTGTCGAGCCGGGTTTCGCGCCGGATCAAACGGGGCGCGGCGCCCGCACCGTCGACGACATCGATGTAGCGGCCCGCCGCGAACAGCTCGGACACGCCCTCTGGCGAGGTCTTGACGGCGATGACCTTGCTGGTCGCGACCGTCTGTCCGTCCGCCTCGCCCGGCTCGATGCCTATGAACGAGACGTGGCGCAGCATCCGGGTTCCCTTGCGGCCGAGCTGTTCCGGCAGCACCTCGAACAGGTGGCGCAGCCCGTCCAGGTCGTGAATCAGCCAGATCATGTCCTCGTCGAGCTCGTAGGAATGCGCGGTGACCCGGTACTCGAACTCCGGCGCGCACATCGAGAGGAACTCGTCCCAGGCCTCCCGGTCGAGCGCGTCGGCGACCCCACTGAGAAAGTCGCGGATCTCTTCCTTGCCGGCGCCCAAGCCCGACCCTCAGGCGGCCAGGGGATCGCTCGCCGGCCGGCCCATCCGCCTGCTCCATTCGGCGTAGAAGTGGCGCATGCCGCCGTCGTCCTGGGCCGACAGGTTCTCCTCGCGGCAGATGTTGCCGTAGGACGCGGCGCCGGAGCGGTAGGCGTGCGCGCACTGCTCGGCGGCGAACAGGTCCTCGGGCAGGTTGTGGCTCATCGGTCCCCAGAACTCGTTGTGCTGGCGGATCCGGACCATCCGGTCTTCCGCGCTGTCGCCCTTGAGACCGAGCCCGCGAAACTCCACCAGCGAGGTGTCAGGCGTGAGCGGCGTGGTGGTGTCGATCCGCATCACCGTGCCCCGGGTCATCAGGACCGTGTTGGGGAAGATCGGCGTCGAGTGGAAGGTCTCGGCGGAAAGCCCGGGCAGCAGTTTCGTCCGCTCGCGCGGCAGGATCGTGGCCTGGTCCCCGTAATCGATCTCCATGCCGCGGAACACGATGTGGCCGTGCGGATGGAGCTCGACGCGGCGCTTGAAGAACGTCTCCTCGGTGAGCACGTTGGTGCGCCGCAGCATGACGTGCATCCACTCGTGATAGTGGTCCATGTTGGACTCGACCCACTGCTTCCAGTTCGCCCGGATCGTGGCCCGGTGGTAATGGAAGACCTCGACCGGCTCCTCGGTCAGGGTCCGCTCGTAGGACGACAGCGCGTCGCCGAGATATTCGGCGAGCGGAACGGGGTCGTCGTCGAGATTGAAGAAGACGAGGCCGTGGAGCGTCTCCGTCCGCACTTCCCGGAGCCCGCAATCCTCCGCGGACAGGTTGGCATCCTCGTAGGGTCCGGGCCGCGGGCGGCTGACGCAGGCTCCCTTCCAGTCGAAGGTCCAGTGGTGGAAGAAGCAGGTCTGGTGCCGCGCGTTGCCGGAGAGGTCGTTGAACAGTCTGGCGCCGCGATGCGGGCAGACGTTGTAGAAGATGCGGATCCGGCCGTCGCCGCCCCGGATCGCCACCAGCGGCGCATCGGCATGGTCGAAGGCGCGGAAATCGAAGGGGTCCGCCAGCTCGCTTTCGTGGCAGGCGAACCGCCAGCACCGCGCCATGATCCGGTCCATCTCGTCGGCGAAGATGCCGGGGTCGCTATAGGCCGCCGTGTCCACGTAATGGGTCGACGGAAGGTCGGGCGGACGCTCCCATGCCGCGCGGTCGCGGGATGACATGAGCGGGCCTCCTTGCGGGCCTCGGACGGGCTCGACTTCGTTCCGGCGGGAGTCTAGGCGCGGGGGTCGGCCGCCGTCCAGATACCCGCTTCAGCCGGCGAGCGCCGGCCGGATGCGATCCGCGATCAGATCGACGGATGCCAGCCGGTCGGGGCCCAGGACCTGGTAGAGCACAGGGGTCTTCAGCCCGGCGGCGGCGTAAGGCTTCAGGCCTTCGATGCATTCCTCCGGGGTGCCCGCCACCGCGAGCGCGGCGACCACATCGTCGTCCAGTGCCGCGACCGCCCGTTCAAGCCGGGTCCCGGCGCGGGCGGCCTTGAGCCCGGCTTGCAGGGATTGCATACGGGCAACGTCGAGGCCGGCGAACTCGAAGCGGATCGTGTCCGGAATCCGCATCAGGTAATGGGCGATCAGACCCTTGGCTGCGGCGCGCGCGGCGTCGCCGTCCTCGTCGACGGAAAAGACGACGTAGCAGGCGACGTCGATATCCTCGACCGTGCGGCCGGTGCCGTCGAGCGCCTCGCGGACATGGCCGAGGCAGTGCTCGACATAGGCCGGGCCCGCGAAGACGCTGAAGAACACCCCGTCCGCCGTCGGCGCCGCCATCCTCAGCGTGCGCGGCCCCATCGAGCCGATATAGAGCGGCACGTCGGGCCGCGGCGGGACGAACGTGAGCCGCGCTCCCGGCGCGGGCAAGCGGTAGAGCGCGCCCTCGAAGGCTACGCGGTCGCCGCTCAACATCCCCCGGCAGATCGTCGCGGCTTCCTTGAGCGCCGTAATCGGGCGCGGGTTTTCCAGCCCGTGGGCCGCGATCGACGACCAGCCGGCGCCGAGCCCGAGGATGAAACGGGGCCCGGCCAGCTCCTCCAGATCGGCGACGGCCATGGCGATCTGGGCCGGATGCCGGGTGTAGGGGTTGACGATCCCGAGCCCGATCTCGATCGACCCGGTTGCCGTGCCGATCGCGGTGGCCTGGACGAAGATGTCGCGGCTGTGATGGTCCTCGGCAAGCCACAGCCGGCGGAATCCGCGCGCCTCGGCCCTTTGCGCCACCGCCCGGTTGTCGGCGGTGGCGGACACGCTGTAGAGACCGATCTCGATATCCCGGAAAAGTGCTCCGGTCATCGCGAACGCTCCGACGTGCCCGGATCGGCGGCGGGGCGGGCGCCGCCCGCCCCGCCTGAGCTCACGCTAGATCTTCTCGGGATCGAGCTTGCTGAACACCTCGTCCCACAGGGCTTTCGCGAACTTGTCGGGATCGTCGCCGATCTTCGTGTGGATCTTCTCCCACTTGGCGACGTTGGCAAGATGCGCCTTGACGATCGCGTCCGCCGATTTCACCCCGTCCTTCTTCGCCAGGGACGGAACGATATCGAGCTCCTTCTTCTTGTAGGCGTTGAAGGCCGGACCCATCGAGCCGTCTTCGACGGTGATGGTGACGCCGCGCTTCTTGGCCTCGGCGCGCACCTGCCCGTCCTCGGCCATGTAGCCGCGGATGGTGATGTTGGCGATCAGGCCGGGCGCGTGCTTGACCATCGCCGCCCTCTCGGACTTCGACAGCGCCTTCCACGAGTCGCGGTTCACGACCATGGCCGACGGGGTGGGCTGGATGGCGAGATGCGCGTCCAGCACGTGCTTGGTGAGATCGAAGAGGCCGAACGACTGCAGCCAGCTGATCGGCCCGGCGATGCAGTCGAGATTGCCGCGCTGGATCGCCTGGACCGCCTTGGCCGGGCTTCCGCCGACCGGAACGGCGCCGAGGGACTTGAGGAACCGGCCCAGCGCGCCGACGACGCGCACCCTGCGGCCCTTCATGTCCGACGCCTTGGTAATCTCGGCGCCCGGCACAGGAGGTTGAACCGCGTCGACGCGTAGTTGGCGAGGAACAGGGCGTTGTTCTTGGAGAAATCGCCCTTACAGGCGGGGCAATCGACGTGATAGGTCTCGGCCACCGCGCCCGCCATGACCACGGGCGAGACCGACGCGTTGATCAGGTCGTAGACCACGTTGGCGGCGCGGAGCTCCTTGCGGGTGAACGCCGGAATCACCGGCCCGCCCGCGTCGGCGACCCGGTCGCGGATGCCGGCCAGCGTCGCCCGGCCGCCGAACAGCTGCGCGCCCGCCAGAAGCTTCCATTTCAGCGAGCCGCCGGTCTCCCCGGTGACCGCCTTGAGATAGGGCGCGACGCCTTTGGTCAGCACCACGTTCTTCGGGCCGTTCCACGATCCGTAAACATATTCGGCCGCCGAGGCGGGCTGCGCCGCAAAGGCCAGCGCGACGGCAAAAAGCGTCGCGGGTATCGATCGTCTGAACATCTTTCCTCCCCCTGTCGGTTTTCGTTGTCCCGGTATCGGGCGTTCGGTCCCGACTCTATCGGCCGGGTGGTCCGGCGTCCAAGTCCGAATCCCGCGCCGCCCGGTCCGAAGCTTGACCCTGCGCCTCGATTGCCGCCAGTGTGAGGGGCCCGAAACGGGGGAGGGCCGCATGGCGTCGTTCAACCCGGAGCGTCCCCTCAAGAGGCTGGGCGAGGGTCTCGCCGTGGCGGGCGGCGTGGCGCTGGTCCTGATGATGCTGCACATCGTGGCCGATGTCGCCACCAAGTACCTGTTCAACGACCCGATCGACGGCACCACCGAGATCGTCGCCGCCTACTACATGGTGGCGGTGGTGTTCCTGCCGCTGGCCTACGTGACCTTCGCCGAGGGTCACCTGATCGTCGAGCTGTTCACCGCGCGGATGAGCGGCCGTCCGCTCGCCGCTCTGGTCGGCTGCGCCGGGCTGGTAACGCTCCTGTACCTGCTGTTCCTCGCCTACCACACCGGCGTCGAGGCGGTGCGCCGGACCCGGGAAGGGGAGGCATGGGAGACCTCGGTCGATCTGGTGGCGGTCTGGCCGAGCCGGTGGTTCCTGACGGTCGGCCTCGCCGCCATGGCGCTCTACGTCGCGCTGGCGCTGGTCCGCCACTTCGGTCGCAATTCGGGCGATCCGGATTCAGCCCGACTCGAAGTCCACGCCCGCGACGGCTATTGAGCCGGGGCGCCTGACGTGAGCCATCTCGAAATCGGGTTTGCCGGAATCGGCGCGGTTCTCGCGCTGATCGCGATCCGGGTGCCGATCGGCGTCGCGCTGGGCGGCGTGTCGATCGTCGGCATCGTCCTGATCCGCGGCCCCGACGTGGCCGCCGGCGTGGTCAAGAACACGCCGTTCGAGTTTGCCGCCAACTGGTCGATCTCGGCGATCCCGATGTTCCTGCTGATGGGCGCGGTGGCGCATCATTCGAGGATCAGCGCGTCGCTGTTCAACGCCGCGCGGCTGTGGCTTGGCAATCTGCCGGGCGGGCTCGCGGTCGCCAGCAACTTCGCCTGCGCCGGTTTCTCGGCCGCGTCGGGATCGAGCCTCGCGACCGCGGCGGCGATGGGCCGGATCACAATCCCGGAGATGATCGGCCACAGCTACGACAGGGGGCTTTCGACCGGGGTCGTGGTCGCGGCGGGAACGCTGGGCTCGCTCATCCCGCCCTCCATCCTGATGGTGCTCTACGGCATCTTCGCCGAGACCTCGATCGCGCAGCTCCTGATCGCGGGCGTGCTGCCCGGGATCCTGACCGCCGTCGTCTACGCCGCGATGATCGTCACGCGGTGCAGCCTCAACCCCTCGCTCGCCCCGCCGGTAAGGGAAAAGATACCGCTCGGCCGGAAGCTCGCCTCGCTCGCCGACGTGTGGCCGATCGTCGTGCTGATCCTCGGTATCGTGGGCGGGATCTACTCCGGGCTGGTGACGCCGACCGAGGCGGGCGCCTTCGGCGCGTTCCTGTCCTTCGTCATCGCCGGCTTCCAGGGGCGCATGAGCTGGGACCTGTTCCGGACCAGCGTGATGGAAGCGCTCCTCGGCACCGCCAAAATCTTCTTCATCGCCATCGGCGCGGTGCTGCTCACCCGCTTCCTCGCGCTGAGCGGCGTTCCGTTCTTCATCGGCGAGATGAACGTAAGCGTCCGGCGTGACCGCCCCTGCGTGGTCAGTCGGCGGCTTCCCGATCTTCTGCGGGCGCGGTGTTCCACGGCAGCAGATCGTCGATGCGGTTGATCCTGTAGTCGGGGATGCGTTCGAGGACCTGAGCAAGCCAGGCCTGCGGATCGACATCGTTGAGCCTGGCGGTCTCGATCAGGGTGTAGGCGATGGCGGCGGCCCTGCCGCCGCTGGCCGAGCCCATGAAGAGATAGTTCTTGCGGCCGAGCGCGATCGGCCTCATTGCGCGTTCGGCGGGGTTGTTGTCGATCTCGAGGAAGCCGTGCTCGAGATAGGGTCGAAGGCGCTTCATCCGGGTCAGGGCATGACGGATCGCCGCTGCCAGCGGGGTCTTGGCGGAGATTCTGGGCAGCTGCGATTGCAGCCACCGCTCCAGCTCGTCGAGGCACGGCGCGGCCTTGGCCTGGCGGATGGCCGCGCGGTTCTCGGGCGGCTGCCCGCGGGCCTCCTTCTCGATAGCGTAGAGGGCGGCGATCCGTTCCAGCGCCTCGGCGGCGATCGCCGAGCCCTGGGCGGCATGGACGTCGAAGAACTTGCGTCGCACATGCGCCAGACAGGCCACCTCGCGGACCGGCCCGGCGCGCGCCAGCGCACCGAACCCGGCATAGCCGTCCGAGTGCATCCAGCCGGCGAAGCCTTCAAGATGCGCCTTCGGATGCGCCGCCTTGCGGTCGGCCGAGAAGCGGTACCAGGCCGCCGGCGGCGCCTCGCCAGCCCAGGGCCGCTCGTCCCGCACGTAGGTCCAGGCCCGGCCGGTCGCCGTTTTGCCGGTTCCCGGCGCCAGCAGCTTGACCGGGGTGTCGTCGGCGAACAGGGCTTGTCCTTCCAGCACATGGCGCCCGATCGCATCGGCCAGGGGCTCCAGCAGCGCCGTCGCCTTGCCGACCCAGCCGGCGAGCGTCGAGCGGTCGAGCTCGACGCCGTCGCGGGCGAAGATGCGGGACTGGCGGTAGAGCGGCAAGCGAGTCGCGCGGGGGAATCTCACCCCCACGCGCTCCCAGAACCGTACGTGAACCTCTCAGCTCATACGGCTCCCAGCGTCCGGCCCTGCCCGTGCACAAGGGTCCAATGGGCGAACCGCCACGGCTCCGCTTTCGCGATTCTGGCAAGCCAGAGACGAGCCTGACGCGGTCGTTGTCGGAAGCGTTTGAACTTCCGCATTGCCCATCGCTGCAAGTGGGCGTCTATCAGACGAAGGGTCGGATAGAGCGCCGACTTGTAGAATGCGCCGAAGTAGCCGATCCACCCTGCAATTTCGCGATGAAACATGCGGGCAAGGTCAAGCAGTGCCTTGTCGCTACGCCGTTGCAAACGCCACTGTCGCACGCGGCGCCGAAACGCCTTGAGCGCAGTCGGGCTGGCAGCCGGAAGGAACGAGACCCCGAACAACCCGCCGCGCCACGCCGCGAACCTTGGCTGGAAACGGTAGCCCAGGAAGTCGAACGCGACCGTCGGGTAGTCCGCCTTGCGGTTGGTATCCTTGCAGTAGACCACCTTGGTCTTCTGCGGATGGACCTCCAGGCCGCACTCGGCCAATCGGTCCGCAACCCGCCGCCAGAGGGTCTTTGCCGCCTCCTCCGTTCGACAATGGCAGATTATATCGTCCGCATACCGTTCGAACGGAACATGCGGCATCGACCTTTTCATCCATTGATCGAACGCATAGTGCAGGAACAGGTTGGACTGAGGTGGCGTCGCAAAATCGGACAGGTCGTCAAGGTGTATTCCGCCGTGTGACGGAGGAATGCGGATGAGCAAGCGACGCAGGTTTTCGGGGGAGCTGAAGGCGAAGATAGCCTTGGAGGCGCTACGGGGTGATCGGACGCTTCAGGAGATTGCCTCGAAGCACCAGGTGCATCCGAACCAGGTGGGTGTGTGGAAGCGCCAGGCGATGGAGGGTCTGGGGGAGGTCTTTTCCGGTGGAGGTGAGCGCCGGGCGCGGGATCACGAGAGCGAGGTCCGGGCTCTTCACGCCAAGATCGGGGAGTTGATCGTAGAGCGTGATTTTTTGTCACGCGGGTCCGGTCGCTGAGCCGGTCCGGGAGACGGGCGATGGTTGTGCGGGGCCACCCGTCGTTGAGCCTGACCCGGCAATGCCGTCTGCTGTCGATCGGGCGCTCGTCGCTCTATGACCGGCCGAAGGGGGAGAGCGCGGAGACGCTGGCTCTGATGCGCCGGATCGACGCGCTGTTCCTCAAGTATCCGTTCTACGGCGCCCGCCAGATGGTTCGGCATCTGCGCCGCGAGGGGGTGCGGATCGGGCGGCGGCGGGCCGCTCGCCTGATGCGCCTGCTTGGTCTTCAGGCGGTCTATCGGGCGCCGCGGACCAGTGCGCCGCACCTCGGGCACCGGGTTTATCCATATCTGCTGCGGGGTCTGGCGATCGAGCGGCCGAACCATGTGTGGTGCGCCGACATCACCTACATCCCGGTGCGGCGCGGCTTCCTCTACCTGGTGGCGATCATGGACTGGGCGAGCCGCTGCGTCCTGGCCTGGCGGCTGTCGAACACGCTGGACGCGGGGTTCTGTGTCGAGGCTCTCGACGAAGCCCTGGCGCGCCATGGCACCCCGCAGATCTTCAACACCGACCAGGGCAGCCAGTTCACCGGCTTCGCCTTCACCGCGCGCCTGCGGGAGGCCGGTATCCGCATCTCGATGGACGGCCGCGGCCGGTGCATGGACAACATCTTCATCGAGCGGCTGTGGCGCTCGCTCAAATACGAGGCGGTCTACCTGCACGAGATCGCCGACGGCTTCGCAGCCCGGCGCGTCATCGGCCAGTGGATCGGCTTCTACAACACCGAGAGACCGCACTCGGCACTCGGCGGGCGGACGCCGGCCGAGGCCTACCGGGGCGACACGCCTGTGGATATGATGGACAAGCCGCTTCGCGCCTTGACCACATACCCACAGGCGCAACAGCAGCAGCAGAAAGATCGATCCAAGAGGATTCTGGCGGCACAAACTTCAACCGGAATACACCTTGAAAACGCCGTCAGCCTGTCCGACAAACCGACGCCACCTCACCGGACCAAGCCGTTCCTCCAGACTCTCGACCGTCTGCCCATCTACTCCAGCCGCTCCCCGGTTTGCCTTCACATGCTTGAAGGCTTCCCAGACTTCCCTCTTTGCTATCGGGAACGGCTTTGCCCCTGTCATCCGGCTCCTCCTGTCACCAGTTGGCCGACGGCAGCGGCTGAACACCACAGCCCCTTCGGTCCAGCGCCATTACAGCGCCTTCATCCCTACTACGGGCTGTTCTGCCCCTGTGCCCCGCATCGGTACTCTGAGCCTTCCGGGGGCTGCCCGGTTGGCCGTCTCCCTTGGCATCGGGACGACAGGTTCTCCTGTTCCGCAAGAAAGCCTGTTCCGGGTTCACGCCGCCTTCGAGCCGGATGCCGCGTGGGCCGGACTCCAGGACTCCGCCCATGCTTGTCCCGGAGTGACCACCACCCCCGGTTCTGACATCGACCATACGCTTTCGGCAGTTCATCGGCGGTTCGCTTTCGCTCGTCTCCCCGGACCTCACCTGACGAGATCGTCGTCCCGCCGTTTCCACGACGCTCACCACCATCGCTCTTTACGACAGCAGCTCGTGGTGGTTTGAGACCGACGCCTGATCGTCGACCCCGAGGGGCCTACCCTCATCTCTCTTGCAGTTGCGCACCTCCTTTCATGGCGGTGCTTCAGGACACACGGTGATCGCAATACTTCGAGACCAGCACATGCGCCAGAAGGCCGGGGCCCGGTCGGCCGCGCTCGATCGGTCGCGGCGGCAGCGGCGCCTGGTGGAACTTCTCGCAGCCGCCGCAGGCCAGGCGCGGACGGACGATGCGCTTCACCACGAAGCGGCCGGGGATGTACTCCAGCTCCTCCGTCACATCCTCGCCGAGCCGCTTGAGACGGCCGCCGCAGTCCGCGCAGCGCTCGCCCGGCGCGAGAACCGTCTCCTCGCGCGGCAGGTGGTCCGGCAGGGGACGGCGCTTCGGCTGCTTCTTCGTGGCGGGCGTCGGCTCGGTCGGCGCCTCGGCCGCCCGCGCGATCTCCTCGTCCTCCAGCCCGAGCTCAAGCTGGTCGAGGGCCTCCGAGGTGACGCCGAAGCGCTGCCGCCGCAGACCCGCAAGCTGGTGCCTGAGCTTCTCGATCAACAGATCGCGGTTGCGCAGCTCGGCGTCCCGTGCCGCCAGTTCGGCCCGCGAGGCCAGCACCATCGCCTTCAACGCGGCGATGTCGTCGGGCAGGGAATGGGCCGCTTCGAGCATGGCCGCATCCTACCCGAAGGGGCCGACAAAGGGAAGCCCGAATGACAGTCAACCCATTGTTTATAAACGGTGAATCAGCCCGCGGCCAGCGGTCTCCAGGTGCGAACCGGCGCCCGCCAGTCGATCCCCTCAAGCAGCATCGACAGCTGCGCCGGCGTCACCGACACCTTCCCTTCCGATGCCGACGGCCACACGAAGCGGCCGCGCTCCAGACGCTTCGAGAACAGGCACGCACCCTGGCCGTCCCACCAGATCATCTTGATCAGGTCGCCCCGGCGGCCGCGGTAGATGAAGAGATGGCCGCAATGCGGATCCGCCTTCAATACCCGCTCCGCCTGCGCCGCGAGACCGGGGAACCCCTTGCGCATGTCGGTCACGCCGCAGGCCAGCCATACCCGGGTCGAGGAGGGAACCGGGATCATCCGCCAAGCGCCCGCACCACCCGGCACAGCGCGTCCGCGTCGAACGACCCGAACGCGCTCACCCGGTGGCCGTTCGACAACGCGATCTCGATCCGACCGTCCGATGCCGCGGCCGGCTCCAACGGCGGCGCATCGGGCACCACCTCCACCGGCAGGAAGGACGGCGCCTCCCCGGCATCGGCCGCCGGCCTGTAACGGGGATCGCGCCGCCAGGTGAAGATCAGGTTGGCGTTGACGTCATAGCGGCGCGCCACAACCGACACCGAGACACCGGGAGCGTAGCTCTGCGCCACGATCCGGCGCTTCTCGTCGTCCGACCAGAACCGGCGTACCCGACGTGGCACCGCAGCCCCCTAAGATAGTGTCCATTAGCCGATAATGGACACTATCGACCTCTGGAACCTCACCACAGACTGCGGCTCCAAGCCGTCTCGCCACAAGGGCGGTCACGCCAGACGCTTACGACGCTTACGGATCATCCGCCCAGCACCCGCACCACCCGGCACAGCGCGTCCGCGTCGAACGACCCGAACGCGCTCACCCGGTGGCCGTTCGACAACGCGACCTCAATGCGACCGTCCAATGCCGCGGGCAGCTGAGGTGGCGTCGCAAAATCGGACAGGTCGTCAAGGTGTATTCCGCCGTGTGACGGAGGAATGCGGATGAGCAAGCGACGCAGGTTTTCGGGGGAGCTGAAGGCGAAGATAGCCTTGGAGGCGCTACGGGGTGATCGGACGCTTCAGGAGATTGCCTCGAAGCACCAGGTGCATCCGAACCAGGTGGGTGTGTGGAAGCGCCAGGCGATGGAGGGTCTGGGGGAGGTCTTTTCCGGTGGAGGTGAGCGCCGGGCGCGGGATCACGAGAGCGAGGTCCGGGCTCTTCACGCCAAGATCGGGGAGTTGATCGTAGAGCGTGATTTTTTGTCACGCGGGTCCGGTCGCTGAGCCGTAAGCGTCTGGCGTGACCGCCCTTGTGGCGAGACGGCTTGGAGCCGCAGTCTGTGGTGAGGTTCCAGAGGTCGATAGTGTCCATTATCGGCTAATGGACACTATCTTAGGGGGCTGCGGTGCCACGTCGGGTACGCCGGTTCTGGTCGGACGACGAGAAGCGCCGGATCGTGGCGCAGAGCTACGCTCCCGGTGTCTCGGTGTCGGTTGTGGCGCGCCGCTATGACGTCAACGCCAACCTGATCTTCACCTGGCGGCGCGATCCCCGTTACAGGCCGGCGGCCGATGCCGGGGAGGCGCCGTCCTTCCTGCCGGTGGAGGTGGTGCCCGATGCGCCGCCGTTGGAGCCGGCCGCGGCATCGGACGGTCGGATCGAGATCGCGTTGTCGAACGGCCACCGGGTGAGCGCGTTCGGGTCGTTCGACGCGGACGCGCTGTGCCGGGTGGTGCGGGCGCTTGGCGGATGATCCCGGTTCCCTCCTCGACCCGGGTATGGCTGGCCTGCGGCGTGACCGACATGCGCAAGGGGTTCCCCGGTCTCGCGGCGCAGGCGGAGCGGGTATTGAAGGCGGATCCGCATTGCGGCCATCTCTTCATCTACCGCGGCCGCCGGGGCGACCTGATCAAGATGATCTGGTGGGACGGCCAGGGTGCGTGCCTGTTCTCGAAGCGTCTGGAGCGCGGCCGCTTCGTGTGGCCGTCGGCATCGGAAGGGAAGGTGTCGGTGACGCCGACGCAGCTGTCGATGCTGCTTGAGGGGATCGACTGGCGGGCGCCGGTTCGCACCTGGAGACCGCTGGCCGCGGGCTGATTCACCGTTTATAAACAATGGGTTGACTGTCATTCGGGCTTCCCTTTGTCGGCCCCTTCGGGTAGGATGCGGCCATGCTCGAAGCGGCCCATTCCCTGCCCGACGACATCGCCGCGTTGAAGGCGATGGTGCTGGCCTCGCGGGCCGAACTGGCGGCACGGGACGCCGAGCTGCGCAACCGCGATCTGTTGATCGAGAAGCTCAGGCACCAGCTTGCGGGTCTGCGGCGGCAGCGCTTCGGCGTCACCTCGGAGGCCCTCGACCAGCTTGATCTCGGGCTGGAGGACGAGGAGATCGCGCGGGCGGCCGAGGCGCCGACCGAGCCGACGCCCGCCACGAAGAAGCAGCCGAAGCGCCGTCCCCTGCCGGACCACCTGCCGCGCGAGGAGACGGTTCTCGCGCCGGGCGAGCGCTGCGCGGACTGCGGCGGCCGTCTCAAGCGGCTCGGCGAGGATGTGACGGAGGAGCTGGAGTACATCCCCGGCCGCTTCGTGGTGAAGCGCATCGTCCGTCCGCGCCTGGCCTGCGGCGGCTGCGAGAAGTTCCACCAGGCGCCGCTGCCGCCGCGACCGATCGAGCGCGGCCGACCGGGCCCCGGCCTTCTGGCGCATGTGCTGGTCTCGAAGTATTGCGATCACCTGCCGCTCTACCGCCAGTCCCGCATCTTCGCCCGCGACGGCGTCGAGCTCGACCGCTCGACGCTCGCCGGCTGGGTCGGCAAGGCGACGGCGCTGCTGGAGCCCCTGGCCGATGCGATCGGGCGCCATGTGCTGGAAGGACAAGCCCTGTTCGCCGACGACACCCCGGTCAAGCTGCTGGCGCCGGGAACCGGCAAAACGGCGACCGGCCGGGCCTGGACCTACGTGCGGGACGAGCGGCCCTGGGCTGGCGAGGCGCCGCCGGCGGCCTGGTACCGCTTCTCGGCCGACCGCAAGGCGGCGCATCCGAAGGCGCATCTTGAAGGCTTCGCCGGCTGGATGCACTCGGACGGCTATGCCGGGTTCGGTGCGCTGGCGCGCGCCGGGCCGGTCCGCGAGGTGGCCTGTCTGGCGCATGTGCGACGCAAGTTCTTCGACGTCCATGCCGCCCAGGGCTCGGCGATCGCCGCCGAGGCGCTGGAACGGATCGCCGCCCTCTACGCTATCGAGAAGGAGGCCCGCGGGCAGCCGCCCGAGAACCGCGCGGCCATCCGCCAGGCCAAGGCCGCGCCGTGCCTCGACGAGCTGGAGCGGTGGCTGCAATCGCAGCTGCCCAGAATCTCCGCCAAGACCCCGCTGGCAGCGGCGATCCGTCATGCCCTGACCCGGATGAAGCGCCTTCGACCCTATCTCGAGCACGGCTTCCTCGAGATCGACAACAACCCCGCCGAACGCGCAATGAGGCCGATCGCGCTCGGCCGCAAGAACTATCTCTTCATGGGCTCGGCCAGCGGCGGCAGGGCCGCCGCCATCGCCTACACCCTGATCGAGACCGCCAGGCTCAACGATGTCGATCCGCAGGCCTGGCTTGCTCAGGTCCTCGAACGCATCCCCGACTACAGGATCAACCGCATCGACGATCTGCTGCCGTGGAACACCGCGCCCGCAGAAGATCGGGAAGCCGCCGACTGACCACGCAGGGGCGGTCACGCCGGACGCTTACGCTGAGCCGGTCCGGGAGACGGGCGATGGTTGTGCGGGGCCACCCGTCGTTGAGCCTGACCCGGCAATGCCGTCTGCTGTCGATCGGGCGCTCGTCGCTCTATGACCGGCCGAAGGGGGAGAGCGCGGAGACGCTGGCTCTGATGCGCCGGATCGACGCGCTGTTCCTCAAGTATCCGTTCTACGGCGCCCGCCAGATGGTTCGGCATCTGCGCCGCGAGGGGGTGCGGATCGGGCGGCGGCGGGCCGCTCGCCTGATGCGCCTGCTTGGTCTTCAGGCGGTCTATCGGGCGCCGCGGACCAGTGCGCCGCACCTCGGGCACCGGGTTTATCCATATCTGCTGCGGGGTCTGGCGATCGAGCGGCCGAACCATGTGTGGTGCGCCGACATCACCTACATCCCGGTGCGGCGCGGCTTCCTCTACCTGGTGGCGATCATGGACTGGGCGAGCCGCTGCGTCCTGGCCTGGCGGCTGTCGAACACGCTGGACGCGGGGTTCTGTGTCGAGGCTCTCGACGAAGCCCTGGCGCGCCATGGCACCCCGCAGATCTTCAACACCGACCAGGGCAGCCAGTTCACCGGCTTCGCCTTCACCGCGCGCCTGCGGGAGGCCGGTATCCGCATCTCGATGGACGGCCGCGGCCGGTGCATGGACAACATCTTCATCGAGCGGCTGTGGCGCTCGCTCAAATACGAGGCGGTCTACCTGCACGAGATCGCCGACGGCTTCGCAGCCCGGCGCGTCATCGGCCAGTGGATCGGCTTCTACAACACCGAGAGACCGCACTCGGCACTCGGCGGGCGGACGCCGGCCGAGGCCTACCGGGGCGACACGCCTGTGGATATGATGGACAAGCCGCTTCGCGCCTTGACCACATACCCACAGGCGCAACAGCAGCAGCAGAAAGATCGATCCAAGAGGATTCTGGCGGCACAAACTTCAACCGGAATACACCTTGAAAACGCCGTCAGCCTGTCCGACAAACCGACGCCACCTCAAGCTCCGGCGGCGGGTCGGGCACCACCTCCACCGGCAGGAAGGACGGCGCCTCCCCGGCATCGGCCGCCGGCTGATAACGGGGATCGTGGCGCCAGGTGAAGATCAGGTTGGCGTTCACGTCATAGCGGCGTGCAACCACCGACACCGAGACACCAGGAGCGTAGCTCTGCGCCACGATCCGGCGCTTCTCGTCGTCCGACCAGAACCGGCGTACCCGACGCCTCATCGCAGCCCCCAAACGATAGTGTCCATTAGCCGATAATGGACACTATCGACCTCAGGAACCTCGCCACAGACTGCGGCGCCAAACCGACCCGCCACAAGGCCGGTCACGCCAAACGCTTACGGAAAACCGACCAATTTAATCGAACTGTCACGAATAGATGCGGCTAGCCCGGATTTCTCACGGGACTGCTGCATCGGGGCTCCTGGTTTGGAGGCGTTTGCGCTGTCGGGGACGGGTTGATTTACAAGGCGTTCACGGAGGTGCGAGATTTTTGATACCCCGTGGTGGTCGTTGATATCCGGGGTTTCAGTTTCGCTGCGGCGGTCGTTTTGGCGATTTTCACCCCACGCCGCTGGTCGCGGCGTCTTGGCAGCGAGGTTTTCCTGCGGCGGCCTCGCGCGCCCTGATCGTGCGCATGAGATAGAAGGTGTCGCCATCGGGCCCTGGGGCCCTTGTTCCACCACCACCCCTGGTCGGGAGAACAGCGATGGCGACGGCGGCGAAGCTACCCTTTTCGTGGCGCGATGTCGAAGTCCTGCCGGACCTTGAACGGCTGCGCCTGGTTCTGGCGGTGCTTCCCGACGAGGAGATCGTGACGGCGCTTGAAGTGTGTCGCGGTCGGGGCCGTAACGACTACCCGGTGCGGGCGATGTGGCGGGCGCTGATCGCGGGGGTGGTGTTGCAACACGCCTCGATGCAGTCGCTGTTGCGGGAGCTGGGGCGCAACCCGGCGTTGCTGGAGATCTGCGGGTTCGACCCTCTGCCGTATCAGAGCGGGCCGGTGACGGTGCTTCACGACGGGCATGCGGTAACGCGCCCGGCGCGGGTTCGTTCGACGGCGCCGAGCCACTGGAACTTCTCGCGGTTTCTGGGGCGTGTTGTGCAGCTTGAGGACGAGCAGGGGCTGGTGTCCGCCATGATCGAGAGCCTGCGCGCCGCGCTGTTCGCCGCGTTGCCGGACTTCGGGCGTCATCTCGGCTACGACGGCAAGGCGATCGCGAGCCACTCGACGGGCCGGGTCGGCAAGGACGAGGACAAGACCTCGGACCCCGACGCCGACTGGGGCAAGCACGAGACGGGCGGGGTGGACGCCAGGACCGGCGCGGTGTGGAAGAAGGTGAAGTCGTGGTTCGGCTACGGGCTGCACCTGATCGCCGACACCGATTACGAGGTTCCGGTGGCCTTCGAGGTGACGCGCGCTTCGGCCTCGGAACCCAAGGTGCTGTCCGGGATGCTGGAGGAGCTGTTCGCAAGGGCGCCGGAGATCGCCGGGCGCTGCGCCGACTTCAGCGCCGACCGCGGTCTCGACGATGCCCGCCTGAAGGCGCGGCTGTGGGACCGGTGGACCGCCCGCCCGCTGATCGATACACGGCTGATGTGGCGGGTGGAGAAGCAGGAGCCGAGATACGATCCGGCGCAGCCGATCACGCGGCCGCTGTTCCCCGACCGCGCCGATGTCATCGTTCACGACGAGCGCGGCCGGGTGTCCTGCGTCTGTCCCGGGACCGGCGAGGTCCGCGCTATGGCGTTTCAGGGGTTCGAGGCTGATCGGGGCCGCTGCGGCACGCTCAAATACCGCTGCCCGGCAGCCGCCTTCGGCTTCGCCTGCGCCGGCAGCCGGGCCTGCCACCGGGCCGGCGGGGTCAAGCCCGGAGACTATGGCCGCATCCTGCGCATCGACCTCGACAGCCACGACCGGCGCATCTTCACCCCCACGCCCTGGGGCAGTCCGTCATGGCGGCGCGGCTACAACCGCCGCTCGGCCATGGAGCGGATCAACAGCCGCCTCGACAACAGCTTCAACTTCGAGACCCACTACATCCGAGGCCGCGCCAAGATGAAGACCCGCCTCGGCCTCGCCCTGGCGGTGATGATGGCGATGGCTCTCGCCCAGGCCCGCGCCGGCCGCCCCGAGCGCATGCGCTCCCTGGTCGGCGCCGTGCCGTATCTCGACACCGGCTGACCGCTCGTCTGCCTCCCGACAATCCTGCCCGATCCCGCCGCCCGACGGCAGAGGGGAAGCCACGCCCGCACGCCAGACAATCTTCCGGTAATCGTATTTGTCAGGCCCCGGAAGCCCGTATCCTGCCCGGTGGGGAAGCGGGCCGGACGATATTCAACCGCCAAAATCGAACCGGCGACAGCCAAAAATCACCACAGCGCACATTTCTCTTTGGGATAATGCTTTTTGCGACAAAGGCTTATCCTGGACCGGAGGGAGTCCCCGATGGCCACGCACTGTACCCCGGATCTGTTCGGTTTTGCACCCGTCGAGGGGCGTTCGGTGGTCGCGGCGTTCGATGGCGGGGCGATGACCTCGGACGCCGGGGCGCTGCTGCTCGGCGCCGCCGATCGGGCGGTCGGGCTGATCGATCGCTTCGCCGCCTGCTTCGTGGACCGCCGCGACGGGCGGCTGATCGAACACGAACTGCGCACCCTGGTGGGCCAGCGGGTGTTCGGTATCGCGCTGGGCTACGAGGATCTGATCGATCACGATGAGCTGCGCCACGATCCAGTGATGGCGGTGCTGGCCGGCAAGCTGGCGGCGAAGCGTCGGGGCTGCGCGCCGCTGGCCGGCAAGTCGACGCTGAACCGGCTGGAACTGGGCGGCACGCAACCCGGGCTGTATCACAAGATCGGCCATCGCCCGGCGGCGGTCGAGGCTGTGTTCGTGGAGCAGTTCGTGGCGGCGCAGCGCAGGCCGCCGGCGCGGATCGTGCTGGACCTGGATGCCACCGACGATCCGTTGCATGGGCACCAGGAGGGGCGCTTCTTCCACGGCTACTACGACGCCTGGTGCTATCTGCCGCTGTACATCTTCTGCGGCCGGCATCTGCTGGCGGCGAAGCTGCGGCGCGCGAACATCGATGCCTCGGCCGGCGCGGTCGATGAGGTGGCCCGGATCGTTCGCCAGTTGCGCCGGCACTGGCCGGGTGTGCGCATCCTGCTGCGGGCGGATTCGGGCTTCGCGCGCGAGACGTTGATGGGCTGGTGCGAAGCCAACCGGGTCGACTACCTGTTCGGCCTGGCGCGCAATCCCCGGCTGGCGGCGGTGCTCGAGGGGGCGCTGGCGGCGGCCCGGGCCGAGGCGAAGGGTCGACCGGCCCGGCGCTACAAGGACTTCCTGTGGTCGACCCGCGACAGCTGGTCGCGCCGGCGCCGCGTCGTCGGCAAGGCGGAGTGGACCGGCGGCAAGGCCAACCCCCGCTTCGTGGTGACCTCGCTGAAGCCCGCAGACGCGCGCTCCCGCCGGCTCTACGAGACGCTGTATTGCGCCCGCGGCGAGATGGAGAACCGGATCAAGGAATGCCAGCTCGACCTGTTCGCCGACCGCACATCGGCCCGCTCCATGCGCGCCAACCAACTCCGGCTGTGGTTCGCCTCCATGGCCTATGTGCTGCTCTGCGCCTTGCGTCGGATCGGCCTGGCCCAGACCCGCTTCGCCAGGGCAAGCTGCGGCTCGATCCGGCTCAAGCTGCTCAAGATCGCCGCCCTGGTGCGCATCAGCGTGCGGCGGATCAAGCTCGCCATGGCCTCGGGCTGTCCCTACCAGAGAGAGTTCCAGACCGCCCACGACCGATTATCCGCCGCCGCCGCGTAAGCGGCCCAACCGAACCCGTCCCAGCAACAGCACAGGCACAGCACCGGACAGACCGCCCGCCAGAGCGTGGGCGCTGCAACGCGCCTCCAACCCGCCACCCCGGCGCAGCCCCCGACCTCCCCAACCCAGACGCAAAAACTCCGCCCACAATCACCGGCCCAGTCCAGGGCTTGAGAAATCCGGGCTAGACTGCGGGCCGCTTGCCTGCTGGCGATGTATCTTGGCATTTACCAAGCGGCCGGCAAATTTTCCGAACTCGGCGGCTATTTTTCCGAACACGCTCCCTTCTCTTGGTATCTCAATTCCTTGAACGTCGACACCAAGGATCTGTGGGAGGTTGCTCGTCGGATGGGCACGCTCAAGACCGATGCGGAGAGCTACCCTGAAGACGAGGACACCGACGACGAATCTCTGTACGAACTGGCGATGGAGCTAGTCGAAGGCGAAACGAACGCAATTTTCACGACGCTCGTCGACCACTATGGCGGCAAGACGGAACTGTTTGTCTCCCTATGGAGGTCCAGAAGCACATCGGACGAAATCGAGCCTTTGGATGATATTGTCAACACCGTTCGTTTCGGCGACGGCAAGCTGGAAGTCCACGCGTATGTGGAAGAAGGGATGACGGGATGGTGGTGGGATTGATCGGACCGTCGGCAGCGCGCTCCGACTCGCCGCACCCGCGGCCCCCACTATTCCCTTGAAGCCGTGCCGGAGGTCCGGCAGAGTCTCCCGCGCGGGCGGCGTCGGCGCACCGCCGGGAAAGGAGTACTGTGACCCCCGAGTTGATCGCGATTCTGGCAGTCGGCGTGGCGTTGGCCGGTCTGATGCTCCGGGGCCATCACGGTCTCGGCGCGCGCATGGACGGCCTCGACGCGCGCATGGACCGGCTGGATTCGCGCATGGACCGGCTGGATTCGCGCATGGACGGCCTCGCCGAGGAAATGAGGGAAGTCCGCGACCGTCTGAGCCGTTTGGAAGGCAAGGTGGACTTCCTCGAAGGCTACATCGTCCGGCGCAACGAGGCCGGCGCGCCGGCGGAATAGCCGGGAGCGGAGCACCCCCCGGGCCGCCCCCATCACCCCGCGGGAAACGTATCCCCCGCCGCGTCCGGGTCCACCCCGCCGGCGGGCACCGGCTTTCTCGGGCCCCACATGCGGTATTCGAAGGGCGGCATGGCCCGGCGGAAGGCCGGGCGGTCCTTCATGCGCGCGTACCATGCGGCGACCGCGGGCAGGTCGTCCCACAGGGTTTCCAGGTCGAGGCTCTCCACCCGGTCGAGGATGGGCGCCACGCAGATGTCGGCGAGCGAGTACGCGGCGCCGCATATCCACGGGCCGCCGCCGCGCCCGAGGGTTTCCTCGAGATGCGTCATGTGCCACGCGAACCGGGATGCGGCGGCGTCCACCGCGTCCCGGTCGGGCGGGCCGGACACCCGCCGCAGATAGTCCCGCGCGCGCTCCCGGTCGGGGTGGCGCGACGACCACTCGCGCAGCCGGTCCATGCCGAAGCCCTCGCTCCTGAGCTTCATCATCAGGTTGAAGCTGAGCGTCACGACAAGGGGAAACAGGTACTCGCCCTCCTCCGCCATCCATTCGCGCATGACCGCGCGCGCGGCCGGGTCGCCGGGCCGCAGGCGGGGTTCGGGAAACGCCTCGTCGAGATAGAGCGCGATATCCGAGGACTGGATGAGCGCCTTGCCGTCATGGACCAGGGTCGGAACCTTGCGGTGGCGGTTGAGCGCCCCGTAACCGGCCTGGAAATGCTCGAACCGGTGCGTGGCGATGTAGCGCTCGTCCCAGTCCAGCCCCTTCTCCGCCAGCACCAGGCGCACCTTGAAGCAGCAGGGCGAATCCCAGAAATGATAGAGCTCGATCATCCGCCGCCTCCGGTTTCCAGGGTTCGCGGAGCCTAGCGGTCCCGCGGGGCGCGGCAAAGCACGCGGCCGGCCTTGTCGCTTCCTGTTGTCACCCCGGACTTGATCCGGGGTCCAGAGCCACAGGCACCGCCCTCGCCCGGCTTCCCTGGACCCCGGATCAAGTCCGGGGTGACAGCAGGGGGGGGAGACGGTCCCGCTTATGGGCGCGAAGCCTGCCCCGAAATCTTAACCGGACAGCAGTGGACTTGTTCCGGGCATGACGACAAAGGGGAAGCGCGCGGTACGGCCCGACCGTGGCGCGTCCCTCGATACGGCGCTGTCGCACCTACTCGGGATGAGGGTTCCTCATGGAATTCTCCTCACCCTTAGTAGGGGCGACAGCGCCGTATCGAAGGGCGGGAGCGACGCCGATGACGGGGCCGGCGCGAACCGGTATCGTGGGGCCTCCTTGTCCTCGACCGTGCCGGGAGGTGGATCATGTCGACCGTGCCGAGCGAGACCGGACGCGTGCGCGGCGTCGCGCGGCCCGGACAGCCGGTCTCCGACCCGGCCGAGTGGCGCGGCCGCGAGCTGGACGCGCGGGACGGGTGGTTCCTGCGCTTCGACGACGGCGAAATCCGGGACCTGCTCGACATGTGCCGCTCGGTCAGGGCGGTCATCGGCGACGATCCCGGCGGGCTCATCGGCATGCCGCCGGACGCCTTCGCGCTCGGCCGGTTCGGCGACCGGATCCCCCATGTCCGGGCCGAGCTGAAGGACGGCACCGGCGCGGTCATGCTGCGCGGCCTGCCGGTCGACGACATGGAACCGATCGACGCCGCGATCGCCTACTGGGCGATCGGCCGGCAGCTCGGCGAGCCGATGTCGAACAACCCCCAGGGCGACCTGATCGGGCACGTCACGGACCTCGGCAAGGACTACCGCGATCCCGCGGTGCGCGGCTACCAGACGCGCGCGGCGATGGACTATCACTGCGACCAGTGCGCCATCGTCGGGCTGTTGTGCCGGCGCACCGCGATGTCGGGCGGCACGTCCAAGATCGCGAGCTCGGTCGCGGTCTACAACGACCTGCTGGCGCGCCGGCCCGATCTCGTCGCGGCGCTGTCGCAGCCGGTCTGCTGGTCCAAGCACGGCGAGGCCGACGCCGACGAGGCGGCCTATTACGAGAGCCCGGTGTTCAATTTCCTCGACGGCTATCTGTGCACCTCGTTCGGCCCGATGCACATCGTGAAGGGCCACGCCCTGCCGGAAACGCCGGACCTGACCGACGCCCAGCTCGAAGCCCTTCGCGTGGCCGAGGATTTGGCGGACGAGCACCGCTACGAGATCGACTTCGAGGCCGGCGATATCCAGTTCCTCAACAACTTCGTCATGCTGCACACCCGCGACGCCTACGAGGACTGGCCGGAGAAGGACCGGAAGCGGTTGCTGTGGCGGCTGTGGCTCGCCAACGACGATTTGCGGCCGCCCAACGCCTATGCGCTACAGTGGCGCCGCGGCGTCAGGCTCGCGGACACGGCGGAACGGATCCGCCTGTCCTGACGGCGCGGCCGCGGGAGCGATGCGGAAACCCAACGGAAGAAAGGGAGTCACCATGTCCGGAACGTTCAGGTATCTCGCGGCGGGCGCTTTCGCCGCCGCCGCGGCGCTCGCGGCGGTTCCCGCCCAGGCGGAAACCGTGCGGATCGCCAACTGGGTGCCGTCGGTGCACCACATGACGAACACCCTGGCCGACTGGGCCGCCTCGGCGGCGAAGGCGTCCGGCGGGAAGCTGACGCTGACGGTCGACAAGACGGCGCTGGCCAAGCCGCCCGGGCAGTACGATCTCGCGGTCAACGGCATCCGCGACGTCACCTGGGGCGTGCCGGCCTATACCCCGGGCCGCTTCGTCGCGCTGCGGCTGTGGGAGATCCCGTTCCTGTCGCCGAGCGCCGAGGTGGGCAGCCAGGCCGCCTGGATGTGGTACGAGAAGAACGGGCTGGTCGAAAAGGAGTTTGCCGACACCCACCTGCTCACCGTCTGGGTCCACGGCCCGGGCGTGCTCCACACCAAGAAGAGGATCGCTACGCTCGAGGACCTGAAGGGGGTCAAGCTCCGGGTCGGCGGCGGCGGCATCTTCCTCGCCGAGCAGCTGGGCGCGGTTCCGGTCGCGATGCCGGCGACCAAGGCGCATGAGAGCCTGCTCCGCGGCATCACCGCCGGGGCGTTCTTCCCGTTCGAGGCGATCAGGGGGTTCCGCCTGCAGAAGCTCGTCACCCATCACCTGATGGTCCCCGGCGGGCTCTACACGGTTCCCTTCTTCCTGACGATGAACAAGAAGAAATGGGCCTCGTTGAGCCGCAACGCCCAGGACGCGCTGACCAAGGCGGGTGGCCGCGCCGGCGCCAAGCTGATCGGCAAGCACTGGGACGCAGGCGACAAGATCGGGATGCAGATCGCCAGGGACAACGGAAACACGATCGAGCAGATCACGCCGGCGGAGTTCACGAAGTGGTCGGCGAGAACCGACAAGATCGTCGTCAACTATCTCGCCAAGATGAAGAAGGCCGGCCATGACGGCGAGGCGCTGCTGGCCGACCTGAAGGCGACGGTGAAGTCGATCCAGTAGCCGCCGCTCCGCCGTGGCGCGCCCTTCGATACGCGGCTTCGCCGCTACTCAGGGTGAGGGGGAGCTTTCCGCGAACCCTCGTCCCGAGTAGGCGCGAAGCGCCGTATCGGGGGACGCCGGCATGTCGAGGATCGCGGCGCTGACCGGGCGGGCCTCCTCGCGGCTCGCCTGGCTCGGCGCGGCGACGCTCGCGGCGATGACGCTGCTGACCTTCGTCGACGTGCTGGGCCGGGAGCTGCTGTCCGCGCCGGTCACCGCCAAGGTCGAGGCGACCGAGCTGCTGATGGGGCTCACGGTCTTCCTCGCGATCGGCCTGACCACGTTCCTGCGCGGCCACACCCGGGTCGACATCGTGATCTCCCATCTCCCGCCGCGCTGGCGGGCGGCGTTCGACGGCGTCACCTATGCGGTGTCGCTGCTCTTCGTCGCGCTGATCTGCTGGCGTCTCGCCGAGTGGGCGGCGGCCCAGCGGGACAAGGGCGACCTGACCCAGATCTGGGAAATACCGCTGTGGCCGGTGACCGCCGTCATGGTGCTGTGCTCGCTGGTCATGCTCGCCGCGCTGGCGATCCAGTGGGTCCGGGCGATCCGTGTCGCCGCCGGGGCCGAGGTTGCGGACGACGCCGCGCCCCCTTCCGGCCTCGGCGGCGGCTGAACCGGAGCCCGCCCGCTTACGATGGATCCGATCCTCCTGAACCTGGCCGGCCTCGCCGTCATGTTCGTGCTGCTCGCCATGGGCATGCCGATCGGGTTCGCCATGGGCGCCGTCGGCACCGCGGGCGCGGTGCTGCTGATCGGCGTCGAGCCGTCGCTGTCGCTGCTGGGCCTGACCGTCTACGAGACCGTGATCACCAACGAGCTCAGCGTCGTCCCGCTGTTCGTGCTGATGGGCTTCTTCGCCACCGGCTCCGGGCTGTCCGAGGACCTCTACCGGTCGTGCAACGCCTGGCTCGGGCACCGGCGCGGCGGGCTGGCGCTGGCGACGATCGGCGGCTGCGGCGCGTTCGCCGCGATCTGCGGGTCGAGCCTGGCCACGGCGGCGACGATGAGCCAGGTCGCGCTGCCCGAGATGCGCCGCTACCGCTACGACGAGCGGCTGGCGACCGGGGCGATCGCCGCCGGCGGCACCATCGGGATCCTGATCCCGCCGAGCGTCATCCTGGTGCTCTACGGCATCCTGACCGAATCCGATATCGGCCAGCTCTTCGCCGCCGGCATCGTGCCCGGCATCCTGACCGTCCTCGTCTTCATGGCGACGGTGTCGGTCATCGCCCACCGCAACCCGGAGATGGGGCCGCCCGGCGCGCGCGCCTCGACGCGCGAGAAGCTGGCCGCGATCAAGGACGTGTGGGCGACCATCGTCCTGTTCGTGCTGGTGATCGGCGGCATCTATACCGGCGCGTTCACCCCCACCGAGGCCGCCGGCATCGGCGCGATGGGCGCCTTCGACCTCGCGGTCAACACCTGGACCCGCGACGCGCCGCCCGGGCGCAGGCGGCTGCTGCGGGCGGCGAACCTCCTGCTCGTCGCCTCGCTGTCGGTCCTGTTCGTCGCCGTGGTCGTCAACCTGTCGACCGGCGCCGAGCCCTCGGGCTGGCCCGCCTGGGTGGGATATCTCGCCTATGCCGGCATTTTCGCCGCCCATGCGCTCTATGTCTGGCTCGGGCTGTTCGCCGGCAAGAAGCTGGCGCCCTGCCTGCTCGAGACGGTCAAGACCACGGCGATGATCTTCACCATCCTGATCGGCGCGATTCTGCTCAACAAGTTCCTCACCCTCGGCGGGCTCGCCGACGCGCTGGGCGGCTGGGTCGACGGGCTGGGCACCGGGCCGCTCGCGACCATGGCGGTCATCCTCCTGATCTACCTGCTGCTCGGCTGCGCGCTCGACGCGCTGGCGATGATCCTGCTGACCATCCCGATCTTCTTTCCCATCGTGCTGCAGCTCGGGTTCGACCCGATCTGGTTCGGCGTCATCGTCGTCATGGTGGTCGAGCTCGGGCTGATCACCCCGCCGGTCGGCATGAACGTCTTCATCATCAAGGGCATGGCGCCCGACGTGCCGCTGTCGCGGATCTATTCCGGCGTCCTGCCGTTCGTCGTCGCGGAAGTGCTGCTGATCGCGATCCTGGTCGCGTTCCCCGGGCTCGCGACTTGGCTGCCGGGCACGATGGGATAGAAGGTGACGGCGGTCGATGTCGCCATCGTCGGCGGCGGGTTCACCGGCGCGGTCTTCGCGATCCACCTGTCGCGCATGGCCGAACGGAAGCTCGACATCGCCATCGTCGAGCCGCGCGAACGGCCGGGCCGCGGTCTCGCCTACGACACCGCCGATCCCGACCACCGGCTGAACGGGCCGCTGGCGGTCCATCTCGTCTACCCCGACGCGCCGGACCACCTGCGGGACTGGCATGCCGCGGGGGCCGGCCCGGCGCGCGATCCGGAGGCGCTGGCCGCGGACGGCAACGTCTACATGCGGCGGGGGGAGTTCGGGCGCTACGTCGAAGAGCAGCTGCGCGCGCATGCCGACGGCAACGCCTCGGGCTCCGCGATCCGTCACCTCCGGTCGCGCGTTCTCGCCGCCGGGCGGACCCAAGGCGGCTACCGGCTGGCCCTGGAAGACGGGCGGGAACTGTCGGCCGGGCTGACCGTCCTCGCCACCGGCTACGACCGCCCGCAAGCGCCGCCGCCCTTCGACGGCGCGGTCTCCGACGGTCCCGGCTTCCTCGCCGACCCGTGGGACACCGCGCGGCTGCGGGAGATTCCCGCCGATGCCAGGGTCCTGGTGCTCGGCGTCTCGCAAACCGCCTCGGATGCGATCGCCGTCCTGCTCCGCTCCGGGCACCGGGGGCCGATCGCGGCGGTCTCGCGCCGCGGCCTGCGGACCCGGCCGCGGCCCGGGGCGGTTTCCGGTTTTCCCCCCGATCTCGTGGACCGCGTCGCCCGGCCGGTGTCCCTGTTCGCGGCGGCGCACGGACGGCACGAGAGCGTGCGCGGCCTGTTGCGCACGCTGCGCGCCGCGGCGCGCCGGGCCGAGGCCGCCGGCGGCACCTGGCTGGAGCCGTTCGGCGACCTCAGGGATTCGGTCTGGGATATCTGGCCCGCCCTGCCGCTGGCGGAGAAGCGGCGGTTCCTGCGCCACTTGCGGGTCTGGTACGATGTCCACCGTTTCCAGCTTCCGCCCCAGATCGAGGCCCGCATCGCCGGGGCCGAGGCCGCCGGGCAGGTCTCGTTCGAGGCGGCGACCTGCGTATCGGCGGCGCGCGAGGGCGGCACGCTGTCGGTCGTCCTGCAACCGAGGGGCGGCGGGGAGCGCCGCCGGGAAGCCTTCGACGCCGTCGTGAACTGCACCGGGCCGGACACGCGGCCGGAATTCTCGCCGAACCCTCTGGTGAGGATGCTGGCCGCGCGCGGATACGCGGCGCCCCATCCGGCGGGCGTCGGCTTCGCCGTCGACGACGAATGCCGCGCGATCGGCGCCGGCGGACGCCCGGACCCGCATCTGCGGATCGTCGGCCCCCCGGCCTACGGCGCGTTCGCCGACCAGCAGGGCGCGTCGTTCATCGCCTTGCGCCTGTGCCGGATCATGCCCGGCATCGCCGCCTCGCTCGGCGGCTAGGCCGGATTTTCCTCGACGGACGCGGTCTTCGCGACGCCGTTCCGGGCGGCCACTATTCGCTTGATGACGAACCGGAGGTTCGGCAGAGTCTCCCGCGCGGGCGGTGTCCTGCCGCCGGGGAGGGTGTCGGGTGAGCCCGGAACTGATCGCGATCCTGGCAGTCGGCGTGGCGCTGGCCGGCCTGATGCTCCGGGGCCACCAGGGGCTCGGCATGCGCATGGACCGGCTGGAGGCGCGCATGGACCGGCTGGAGGCGGAAATGCGGGAAGTTCGCGACCGTCTGAGCCGCCTCGAAGGCAAGATGGACTTCCTGGAAGGCTATATCGTCCGCCGCAACGAGACCGGCGCGCCGGCGGAGTAGCCGGTCGAAACGCCCTCTCCGCCCCGCTTCAATCCGAGGCTCCGCGGTGGCATGATCGCCGGCGCTTCACACCCCGGCGAAAGAGGCCTCGATGTTCGGCAAGACGATCGGTGAAATTCCCGGCGAGGCGGCGGCGCGCTTCGGCGACAAGACCGCGCTGATCTTCGGCGGGCGGCACGTGTCGTTCGCCGAGATCGACCGGCTCTCGGCGCGGGTCGCGGGCGGGCTCCGCGCGCTCGGCGTCGAACCCGGCGACCGGGTGACGCTCTACGCCCAGAACAGCGTCGAGTGGATCGCGAGCTACTACGCGATCGCGCGGGCCGGCGGGGTGATCAACCCGGTCAACGTGATGCTGACCCCCGGACGAGGTCGCCTACGTGGTGAAGGATTGCGGCGCGAAGGCGCTGTTCACCACCGCTGACCGGGCGGCGCCGATCATGTCGCTCAAGAAGGACGGGCATCTGGCCGAGATCGTCGTCTATGGCGAGGCGGACGGCGCGGCCTCGTTCGACGATCTCGCCGATTCGGGCTCGAACGAATTCGCGCCGGCGAAGGTCGACCCCGAATCGCTGTCCACCATCTGCTACACCTCGGGCACGACGGGCTTTCCCAAGGGCGCGATGCTGAGCCACCGCTCGGTGGTGCTGAACGCGGCGGTCACCGCGGCGATGAACGTCAGGACCGGCGACGACGTGCAGCTGACGGCGCTCCCCTGCGCGCACGTCTATGGCGGCACGCTGATGAACCTCAACTTCCTGTTGGGCTCGACGCTCGTGCTCTATGAGAAGTTCGACGCGGGCGAGGCGCTGCAGGGCATCCAGGACTACGGCGCGACGATCACCGACGGCGTGCCGACGATGTATCTCTACATGCTGGCGCACCCGGAGTTCGAGAAATTCGACCTCTCCTCGCTTACCCGCTCGGTCACCGGCGGGCAGACCATGCCGGTCGCCAAGGCCGAGGAGTGGCGCGAGCGCGCGGGCTGCGAGGTCTATGAGCTGTGGGGCATGACCGAGCTCGCCGGGCCCGGGCTGATGCAGCACTGCTACGGCGAGAACCGGCTGGGCTCGGTCGGGATCGAGATGTTCTACCACCGCGCCCGGATCGTCGATCCCGAGGACGCGTCGAAGGAGCTCCCCGTGGGCGAGGTGGGCGAGCTGATGTTCAAGGGCCCGTTCGTGATGATGGGCTATTACGGCAACGAGAAGGCCACGGAAGAGACCGTCGAGCCCGACGGCTGGCTGCACTCCGGCGATCTCGGCAAGGTCGACGAGGACGGCTATTTCTACATCGTCGACCGCAAGAAGGACATGATCCTGACCGCCGGGTTCAACATCTACCCGGCCGAGATCGAGCGGGTGATCTCGGCCCATCCCGCGGTCGCAATGGTCGGCGTCGGCGCGAAGAAGGACGAGGCCAAGGGCGAGGTCGCCAAGGCCTACGTGGTGCTGAAGCCCAACGAGGCGGCTGAGCCCGGCGAGATCGCGACGTTCTGCCGCGACCGGCTCGCCGCCTACAAGGTGCCGCGCGAGATCCAGATCGTGCCGGACCTGCCCACCACCTCGACCGGCAAGATCCTCAGGCGCGAGCTGCACACGCTGGAGGCGGGGTAGGGGTCCTTCGATACGCCGCCTTCGGCGGCTCCTCAGGATGAGGGCGTTTTTCCTTTATCCTCATCCCGAGTAGGCGCGCCAGCGCCGTATCGAGGGACGCCATGACGGTCGAATGAAGCTCTACGTCACGCCCACATCCCCCTACGCCCGGCTGGCCATGATCGTCCGGCTGGAGAAGGGGCTGGACGGGATCGAGCTCGTCTGGACGCGCACCCGGGTGCCCGACGACCCGATGCTCGCCTTCAACCCGTCCGGGCGGATCCCCTTCCTCCGCCTCGACGACGGCACCGGCTTCGAGGACACCGACGTCATCGTCGACTGGATGGACACGCTCGCGCCGCCCTGCCGCTTCGCCCCGCCCTGGGGCGAAGCCTATTGGCCCTACCGCCGCCGCCGGGCGGCCGCGCGCAGCATGCTCGACGGGGTCGCGGTCTGGGCGCGCGAGATCATCCGCCCGGAAGGCGAGCGCTCGCCCGGCATCGTCGAGCACGAACGCCGCCGCGCCGCACGGCTGGCGGACGCCTTCGAGGCGGAGATCGAAGCGTTCGACGGCCCGCTCGACATGCCGCAGCTCCTGCTGTTCTGCACGCTGGACGTGGAACGGCGACTGCCGGAATTCGACTGGCGGACCGGCAGGCCCGGGCTGGTGGCGTGGCACGTGCGCATTGCGGCGCTGCCCTCGGTGAAAGGCTCGCTGCCGCCGGCGAGGGTGTAATTCGCCGCCCTGTCGTTTCGCCCAGAGCGGCGCGACCCGCATGTTACAATCGCCATGAAAGCGCGGCGGGACAGGGACTCCGCCTGACTTGAATTCAGGGCCAATCGGGTCTGCGAACCATGAACCCGCACCTCACCATCTCCGAAGCCGACCTCGCCGCGTTCTGCCGGACGAACGGGATCCGCCGGCTTTCGATCTTCGGTTCGGCCCTGCGGGACGATTTCGGACCGGAGAGCGATGTCGACCTGCTGGTCGAGTTTGCCGAGGAGGCGCGGCACAGCCTGCTCGACATGATTCGGATGGAGGAGGAGTTGAAAGGTATGCTCGGTCGCGATGTCGATCTGGTCGAGCGTGCGGGCGTCGAGCGAAGCCGCAACTATCTGCGCCGGAAGGCCATCCTGGAGTCCGCCGAGACGATTTATGCGGCGTGACCATGTCCTTCTGCTCGACATGCTGTTGGCGGCGCGCGACGCGGTGGAATTCGCGGACGGATTGACCTTGGAGACATTCGAGCGGAACCGAATGGCGCAACGCGCCGTTTTGAAGTCCGTGGAGATCGTCGGGGAGGCGGCGTCTCGCGTCGGACCCGAGACCAGGGCGGCACATCCCGAGATTCCATGGACCGCCATCGTGGGAATGCGTAACCGCCTGGTGCACGAATATTCCAGCGTCAATCTGAAACGGGTCTGGGAAGTCGTGCAGCGCGACATTCCACACCTCATCCCCCAACTCGAAACCCTGGTTCCACCGGAAGCTGAATAGCCCCGCCCGCCCCGGCGCCCGGCCCATCCGCCAGCCAGCCCTTGCGCGCCCCGATATTGCGTGTATGGTCCGCCCCGCGTTGCCAGGTCGTTGTTGGTGACCCGATTGCCCGCGCGGGCGGCCAGGTTTCTTTCCCGACATTGAGAACGTTCTTCGAGGGGCGCCGCATGACGCGGCGCTTCGCCCAAATGTCGTGAAAGGAAGCGATCATGGCTACAGGTACCGTCAAATGGTTCAACCCCGCCAAGGGTTACGGATTCATCGAGCCCGAGGATGGCTCCAGGGACGTCTTCGTCCATATCAGCGCCGTCGAGCGGGCCGGGCTCGCCACGTTGAACGAAGGGCGCAAGGTTTCCTTCGAGCTCGTGTCCGGCCGGAACGGCAAGATGTCCGCCGAGAACCTCGTCCTCGAGGGCTAGCGCCATGGCGGGGCGGACTCCGTCCGTCCCGCCGAAACATCCTGGAGGTCGCGAATGGCCCGAAAACCGAACTACGGTTTCGAACGGCGCCAACGGGAGCGCGCGAAAGCCGAGAAGAAAGCGGCGCGGCTCGAAGCCAAGGCCAGGAAACGCGAGCGGCGAGCGGCCGAGGGCTCGGACGACGGAAACGGCGATCGGGCCGGCGAAACGCCTCCGGCGCCCGAAGAAGCGGAATAGCGCGCCTGCGCGTCCGCCGGCGGGAAATCGGGTCTAATCGACCCGTGCCGAGCCCTTCGCCACGCCGCCGCGGCTTTCGATCTCCGCGTGCATTGCCCTGATGGAGTCGCTGGCGGTCGTCTGGAACAGCGCCGGGACGATGGCATGCACGATCGCGGCGCATCCCGCGCCGAGCAGGCGGGCGCCGTAGCCGAGCGCGACGGCCATGTGCTCGGTATAGGTCTCGCCGACGCTTGCCGGGTGCTCGGTGAACGCGCCCAGCAAGGGCCGCGTCGGGGCGGTTGCGCGCTGCCGGCCCATCCCGGTCGCTCCCCTTGCCGCTTCGTTCGACCGAGGTTAGCGCGGCGGGCGCGGGCATTTGTCCCAAACGGATTGCATTTCGGCTTTTGTTTGGGACATCATCCCAGGATGAGCGAGAATTTGGACGATATCGACCTCAGGCTCCTCCGCTGCCTGCAGGAGGACGCCTCGATCAGCATGGACGAGCTCGCCGGCCGGGCGAACCTGTCGCGCAACGCGTGCTGGCGCCGCGTCAAGCGCATGGAGGAGCGCGGGGCGATCCGGAGGCGGGTCGCCCTGGTCGACCCGGAGGCGGTCGGTCTCGGGCTGTCGGTCTTCGTGGTCATCCGCACCAACGCGCACGAGAAGGACTGGCTCGGCAAGTTCGAGGAGGCGGTTCGCACCCTGCCCGAGATCCAGGGGGCCCACCGGATGAGCGGCGACATCGACTACGTGCTGCGTCTCCGGGTGGCGAGCGTCAGGGACTACGACCGGTTCTACCAGCGCCTCATCGCGAAGGTCCCGATCGCCGACATCTCGGCGAGCTTCGTGATGGAGGACATCAAGGACACGACGGCGCTCCCGATCTGACGCCGGGTACGCCAGGGAGAGAGACATGACGTTCACCGATTCCACCAGACCCCCGTTCCGGGCCGACCATGTCGGGAGCCTGCTGCGTCCGCCGGAACTCCACGCGGCGCGGGCGAAGGCGGCGGCGAGGGAGATTTCGGCCGCGGAACTCGCCGCGATCGAGGATCGCTGCATCGCCGACGCCATAGCCGGGCAGGAGGGGGCGGGCCTCAAGAGCGTCACCGACGGGGAGTTCCGGCGCGAGGCCTGGCACTACGATTTCCTCTGCGGCCTCGACGGAATCGAGCAGACGGCGCCGCACCAGGGACCGACCTTCCGGGGCGGGCAGGGGGTGTCCTCGCTGGAGATCGTGGGCCGGATACGCAACCCCGGCGGCGTCATGCTCGACCATTTCCGCTTCCTGAAGGCGCATACGAGGGAGACGCCCAAGTTCTGCATCCCGTCCCCCAGCCTCGCCTATCACCGCAGCGGCCGCGCCCTGATCGATCGCGAGGTCTATCCCGACCTCGAGGAATTCCGCGAGGACCTCTACGCCGCCTACCGGGACGAGGTGCGGATGCTCCACGACGCGGGCTGCCGCTATCTCCAGCTCGACGACACCACCTTCGCCATGCTGTGCGATCCGAAGGTGCGCTACCAGATGAACGGGCGCGGCGACGACCCGGCGGAGCTCGTCCGGATCTACGCGCGCGGCATTGCAGAAGCGCTCAAGGACCGGCCGGACGACATGACCGTCACCGTCCACATGTGCCGGGGCAACTTCAAGAGCTCGTGGATCGCCGAGGGCGGCTACGAGCCGGTGGCCGAGGACATGTTCGGCGGCGTTCCCGTCGACGGGTTCTTCATGGAGTGGGACACCGACCGCGCCGGCGGGTTCGAGCCGCTCCGCTTCGCGCCGCGCGAGAAGATGGTGGTGCTCGGGCTGGTCAGCTCGAAGTTCCCCGAGCTCGAATCGAAGGACGACCTCAAACGCCGGGTCGACGAAGCCGCCCGCTACCTGCCGCTGGAGAATCTCTGCCTCAGCCCGCAATGCGGCTTCGCCAGCATGGCCGTCGGCAACGAGGTCAGCGAGCAGGCCCAGTGGGACAAGCTCGCCCTGGTGGCCGAGACGGCCGGGGAGATCTGGGGCAGCGCGTGAGGCGGGCGTCAGGCGGTTTCCGAGGCGGCGATGCGCAGCCTTCCGCCGGCCCCTGAGTGCCGCTGCCGGATGACGATCTCGACATCGCGTCCGAGCTTGGTCAGCAGCCGCAACAGGCGTTCGAGCGAATAGTCGCGAAAATCGCCCCGCAGCAGCCTCGACACGTCGGGCTGCGACAGCCCCAGCAACCGCGCGGCCTCGGTTTGGGTGACACCCCGCTGCCGGACGATCGCGTCGATCCGGCTGACGACCTCCGCTTTCAGCCGATGCGCGTCGGCGTCCGGAAGGTCGAGGTCCGCGAAGATGTTGCCGCTGCCGCGTTCGACGGCAGGGTCGGATGCGTTCATGGTATTAGCCTCCGCCATGCGTCCGCCGGTAGTGCCGCTCGGCGACCCTTAGTCGGCGCCGCACCAGGTCGAGCTCGTATTTCGGCGTGGCGACGCCGCGTTTCGCCTTTTTCTGGAAGGCGTGAAGGATGTAGACCGCCGCTTCGTACCGGACCGTGTACACGGCTCTGAAAGTGTCTCCGTCGTGGCGCGCCACAACTTCGAGGACGCCGGGGCCAAAGCCTTTGAGCAGCTTGGCATCCCGGTGCCGAAGACCCGTCTGGGCCTCGTAGATCGCAAAGCCCATGCGCGCCCGCACGGGTTCCGGAAACCGCTTCAGATCCGCCTTGCTCGAACCCACCCATTGGACCGGTCTCAACGGGGCACCGTTCATCGAGGACTATAGGGGTTCCACCATAAACGAGCAAGTCACCCTTCGCCGGGCGAGGTTGCCGAGCGGAGTCCCCATGAACGGTAGTCTGTTCCGTCGCCGACCCCGCTTCCCCTTCAAAACCGGCGCGAGGTTTCCAGCAGCGTTTCCTCGCCCGATTCGGTGCGGCCGTGGCGGCTGTAGAAGTGGAGCGTCTTGAGCGCTGGCTCGTCGGAGGAGACGAAGAAGATCGCGTCGTCCCGCTCGCTCCCGTTGACGTGCTCGACCCATTCGCCGCCCGGCACGCAGAACGTGTCGAATGGCTCCCAGTCGAAGCGCCTGCCGCCGACGACGGAGTGCCCGCGCCCCTCGAACACGGTGTAGATCAGGCTCGCGTTCTGGCGCGAGGGCAGGGTTTTCTCGCCCGGCCGCAGCATCTGGGCGAAGAACGTCATGGTGGCGTAGGGCGCCCGCCCGGTGGTGGGGTCCACATACTCGACCATGACCCCGTCCCACGGGGTGCCTTCGAGGTCGCGCAAATTCTCCAGCAGCTCGCGCGTCGCCTCCCAGCGATAGACGTACATCGGCGACGCGTTGCCGGTGCCGCGGTCGTGCGAGACGCTGCGCGGCAGCAGCCCGCCCTGGCCGTAGGTGCGCCGGGAATGTTCGGGATGGAAGCGGGCGTCCTGGGTTTCCTTGCGGATCCTCCGGCCCTGCTCGTCCTCCTCGAAATAGTCGCTCTCGAAATAGGTGGCGTTGAGCACGTTCACCAGCGGCATGTCGAGCACGCTCAGATTGACCGCCCCGCCTTCGCCCTCGTTGCCGTGATTGTGCCAGGTGTCGTGCGGCGTGAGCACGAGATCGCCCGGGCCGAAGGTGATGGGCTCGCCCTCGACCCCGGTGAAGTTGGTATGCCCGGTCAGCCCGAAGCGGATCGCGTTCGGCGAGTGGCGGTGGGCCGGCGCGATCTCGTGCGGGTTGTTGATGCGGTAGGCCGCGAACATGGTCGTCACGGTGGCGATCAGCCCCTTGAGCGCCGGGTTGCACATGATCAGCGAGCGGCGCTCGCTCTCGTTCATGTCGATCAATTCGCCCGCCTTTTCGAGGCAGGGCCATATGTCGCGGTACTTCCAGATATGCGGCACCGCCCTGTCGAAACGGGCGAGGTCGCGCACCGCCTCATGCTCGCCCGCCTTGCCGACCGACCAGAACTCGTAGAGGTCGAGCGCCCGGGTGCGCTCGTGCAGCGCGGCCATCTCCCCTTCCCAGTTGTAGTCGTTGCTCTGGCGCTTGAGGTCGCCGCGGAGCGTCGTCGCCATGGTCCGTTCCCCTCAGCCGAAATTCTCGCCCAGCCGGGCGAGTTCCTCCATCTGGGCCGCGTCGTCGGAACCGGTGACGCGGACGCAGAGATGGCTTGCGCCGGCCTCGACGAAGCCGCCCAGCCAGCCGGCCACCGCCGCCCGGTCGCCGGCGAAGGCGTATTGCTCGGCCCGGATGCGTTCGGCCGGCAGGTTGTAGTAACGCGAGAGGTAGGAATCGAGCTCCGCTTCGGCCACCCCCGGGTCGTCGTTTATCGCGACCGTCACATAGGCCGCGCCCACGATCTCCGCCGGATCGCGGCCGGCCTCCTCCGCGTATGCGCGGAGGGTCTTCCAGTCCGCGCCCCATTCGGCGCCGCCGCCGCGGCCCGACGGGAACCAGCCGTCGAAATTGCGCGCGCACCGCCTGAGCGCCGCCGGCACCCCGCCGCCGCCCCAGATCTTCGGCCCGCCGGGCGTGAAGGGCTCGGGCGCGAGCGTCGCCCCCTCCAGCTTCCAGCGCCCGTCCCAGTCGACCGGCTCGCCGGACCAGAGCGCGCGGCACAGGCGGAGCCCCTCCAGCATCCGCCCGATGCGCTTCTCGAACGGGACGCCCGCCGCCTCGAACTCGGCGCGGATCGCCGGCACGTCGCGCGCCGTACCGACGCCGAGAACGAAGCGCCCGCGCGAGATCCGGTCGAGCGTCGCCAGCTGGTGGGCGAGCAGCGTCGGGTTCCTCAGCATCGGCAGCAGCACCGCCGTCCCCAGCGCGATCCGCTCCGTGCGTGCCGCGATGGCGGCCAGGAGCGTGATCGGGTCGTGGCGCGGCTTGGCGATCAGCGAATCGCCGATCCAGACCGAATCGAGGCCGACCTGCTCGGCCACGTCGCCGAGCTCCAGGATGCGGTCGGTGTCGTGCACCCCCACCATCACGCGCTCGCGGGTGGGGAGGAGATAGCCGAGCTTGAGGGTCATCGGAGGCACCTTACCGGAGAAAGGAGCAACTTGCCGGAACGCTCCCGCGGCGGCAAACGGCCTCACCCGATCCGATCGCGAAGCGCGGCGAGGTCTTCCATCTGGCGCGCGTCGTCGGAACCGGTAACGCGGACGCAGAGATGGTCGCAGCCCGCCTCGACGAAGCCGGCGATCCAGCCCGCCACCGCCGCCCGGTCGCCGGCAAACACGTATTCTTCGGCGCGGATGCGTTCGGCCGGCAGGTTGTAATAGCGGACGAGGTAGGAATCGAGCGCCGCCTCAGCGGCTTTCGGGTCGTCGTCGATCGCCACCGTGACATAGGCGGCGCCGGCGATCTCCGCCGGGTCGCGGCCGGCCTCCTCCGCGTATGCGCGGAGGGTCTTCCAGTCCGCGCCCCATTCGGCGCCGCCGCCGCGGCCCGACGGGAACCAGCCGTCGAAATCGCGCGCGCAGCGCCGGAGCGCGGCCGGCACCCCGCCGCCGCCCCAGATCTTCGGCCCGCCCGGGGTGAAGGGCTCCGGCGCGAGCGTCGCGCCTTCCAGCTTCCAGCGCCCGTCCCAGTCGACCGGCCGGCCCGACCACAGCGCGCGGCACAGGCGGAGCCCTTCCAGCATCCGCCCGACGCGCTTCTCGAACGGCACGCCCACGGCCTCGAACTCGGCGCGGATCGCGGGCACGTCGCGCGCGAGGCCGACGCCGAGGACGAAGCGGCCGCGCGAGATCCGGTCGAGCGTCGCGAGCTGGTGTGCGAGGAGGACCGGGTTCCTCAGCATCGGCACCAGCACCGCCGTTCCCAGCGCGATCCGCGCGGTGCGCGCGGCGATCGCGGAGAGCAGAACGATCGGGTCGTGGCGCGGCTTGGCGATCACCGAATCGCCGATCCAGACCGAGTCGAGCCCGATTTCCTCGGCCAGGTCGCCGAGCTCCAGAATGCGGTCGGTATCGTGCTCGCCCCCCATCACGCGCTGGCGGGTGGGGAGGAGATAGCCCAGCTTGAGGGTCATGGCGCGTCCTTGCCTGGGGAGCCGGAAATCTGCCGGGACGAGCCGTAACCCGTCACACCGGCACGTCGCCGACGATGCCGACGCGGCGCATCAGCCGGGTCCGGTCGGACGGAAAGTCGCGCCGCGCGTGTTGGGTGCAGCGGTTGTCCCAGATCACGAGGTCTCCCTTCCGCCAGACATGCTCGTAGACGCAGTCCGGGCGCTCGATAGCGGCGAACAGCGTCTCCAGCAGCGCCGGCGCTGTCCTCGGGCGGCATGTCGAGGATCTCCTCGGTCATCAGCCGGTTGACGTAGAGCGCCTTGCGGCCGGTCTCGGGGTGCGTGCGGACGACGGGATGGGCCGCCTGCGGCAGCCCGGCGCGGTCGAGCGTCCCCGCCTTCACCTGGGTCGCGTAGTCGTAGACGTTGAACGCGCGGCGGCCCTCCAGCCGCCGTTTCAGGGCGGGGTCGAGCGTCTCGAAGGCCCGGTACGTGTTGGCGAACAGCGTTTCGCCGCCGCGGTCGGGGATCTCGACGGCGTAGAGCACGGTCGCCATCAGCGGGCGTTCGAGGAACGCCGAATCCGAATGGAACTGGAGCTCGCCGTCGGGCAGGACGCCGATCGGTTTGCCGTCCTCGCGGATATTGGTGACCAGGAGGATGTGCGGGTCGAGATCGCGCCCGCCGCCCGAACGGGGTTCGCTCGGTTCGCCGAAATAGCCCGCGAAGCGGATCTGGGCCTCGACGTCGAGCGTCTGGCCGCGGAACAGCAGCACGAGATGTTCGAGCCACGCGGCGCGTAGCGCCGCGACCGTCTCTCCGTCCAGCGGCCGCGACAGGTCGAGCCCCCGGATCTCCGCGCCGAGGGCGGGGGAGAGGGGGAGGGTTTGGAATGTCGTTGCTTCCACGGTCATTGCCGCGCCGCCTGCTCGATCAGCGCGTGAATCCGCGCCGGCGTCAGCGGGAGCTCCCTGACCTCGACGCCGAGCGGGGCGAGCGCGTCGGCGAGCGCGTTGGCGATGGCGGCGACGGCGCCGATGGTGCCGCCTTCGCCGAGGCCGCGGAACCCGCCGAGCGTATCCGGCGGCTCGGCTTCGAGATGCGTCACCCCCATCCGCGGCACGTCGCACGAGCCCGGAACCACGTAGTCGGAGAGCGTCGCGGTCAGCAGCTGCCCGCCCGCGTCGTAGACCACCTCCTCCATCAGCGCCGCGCCGATCCCCTGGGCGATGCCGCCATGCGCCTGGCCGTCGGCGATCATCGGGTTGATGATCCGCCCGCAATCCTCCGCCGCGACGTATCGGGTTACCGCGACGCCGAAGGTCTCGCGGTCGATCTCGACCGCCGCGATATGGGTCGCCGACGTCGCGGTGGCGGTGAACGGGTCGTAGACCCTGGTGGCCTCCAGGTTGCCGATCTCGTCCCGGATCGGCTTCGGCACGCGGCCCATGTCCGAATAGACCGCGCGGGCGAGCTCCCTGAGGCTCATCGACCGGTCGGTGCCGGCGACGCGGACCTCTCCCTCGGCGATCTCGATGTCGGTCTCCGCGGCCTCCAGCAGGTGCGCGGCGCAGCGGACGATCTTCTCGCGCGCGGCGCGGGCCGCCAGGATCGCCGCGCCGCCGCCCAGCACCGCCCCGCGGCTGGCATAGGTGCCGGTCATGTGGCCGAGGGTCGCGCTGTCGCCGATCGTCGTCTCCACGTCGTCCATCCGCACGCCGAGCTCGTCGGCGACGATTTGGCTCAACGTCGTCTCCGTCCCCTGGCCCTGCGACGGGACGCCGAAGATCGCAGACACCGCGCCGGTCGCGTCGACCGCGACGGTGGCGGTCTCCGTCCCCGTGTTGACCGGCATCCCCGGGGCGGCCGAGATGCGCGAGCCGAGCCCGGTGAGCTCGGCGTAGGAGGCGACCCCGATGCCGACGAGCCGGCCTTCCGCGCGTGCCTCCGCCTGCTCCGCGCGAAGCGCGTCGTAACCGATCGCGCGGCGGGCGGTCTCCAGGCAGTCGAGGAAGCTCGAACGGTCCCAGACGATGCCGGACGCCGTGCGGTAGGGGAACTCGTCGTCCGCGATCATGTTGCGGCGGCGGATCTCGACCGGATCGAGGCCGAGCTCGCGCGCTGCCATGTCCATCATGCGCTCCATGACGAAGGTCGAGATCGGCCGGCCGACGCCGCGATAGGGTCCGCCGGCGGGCTTGGGCGTCGCCACGGCGCGCGCCCGCGCCCGGTAGTTGCCGACGCGGTAGGGGCCGGGCAGGAAGCTCACCACCTGGACCGGCTCGATGCAGGCGGTCCAGGGATAGACCGAATAGGAGCCCGCGTCGCACACCGCGTCGGCGTCGAGCGCGACGATCCGTCCGTCCGCGTCGAGGCCGAGGGCGGTCTCGAGGATTTCGTCGAAGGCCTGCGTCGTCGCCCGCAGATCCTCGCGGCGGTCGCCGAACCACTTGACCGGACGGCCGAGCTTCAGCGCGATCGCGGTGAGGCAGACGTCCTCCGCGTAGAGCGCGGTCTTGGCGCCGAAACCCCCGCCCACGTCCGGCGTCGACACCCGTATGCGGCTCCCCGGCAGGTCCAGGATCTCGGCCAGCGCGTCGCGCACGATCCCCGGCACCTGAGTGGTCGCGCAGAGGTCGAGCACCCGGGTCCGCCGGTCGTAGCTCGCGACCGCACCGCGCGGCTCCAGCGCCATCGGCGTCTTGCGATGCACCCGGAATCGTCCCCCGACCCGAACCGCCGCCAAGGCCATCGCATCGTCCACGTCGCCGCGCGCGAACCGGCGGGCGGCGAGCGTGTTGCCGCCGGCTTCGTCGTGGATAGCCGGCGCGTCCGGGGCCAGCGCCCGTTCCGGATCGGCCTCGCCGGCGAGCGGTTCGATGTCGAGCGCGATGCGGTCCGCCGCGTCCTCGGCGGCATAGCGGCTTTCGGCGACCACCGCGGCAACCGGCTCGCCCGCGTAGCGCACGGTGTCGGGAACGAGGGGCCAGAGCGGCGTCGGGTAGTAGTCCGACATGCGCGAGGTCGCCCGGATCGGCCGCACGGTCCCGGCGAGGTCTTCGGCGGCGAACACGGCCACCACGCCGGGCATGGCGCGCGCTTCTCCGGCGTCGATCCCGTTCAGGCGCCCGTGCGCGACGTCGGAGCGCCGGAAGGCGACGTGGAGAAGCCCGTGCAGCCGCCGGTCGTCGATGAAGTCGCCGAGCCCGCGCAGCAGCCGGCGGTCCTCGCGCCGGGTGACGCGGGCGCCGACCAGGCGCGGGCTTGCGTCCGCCGGGTCGGGCGTGGGGGTCGCGGTCATGGGTCCGTCCTCTCCGCGGAACAGCGCGCGAGCATCGTTCTCACGGCCCGGACCCTTCAGCGAAGCAGCGCGCGGAAGCGCGACGAGGCGGGGATTTCGCTGGCGCCGGTGTAGGATTCGTGGTTCCCGGCGATGTGGTCGACGCTGTAGAGGTAGTTGATCATCAACCCGCAGGACTGGGCGATTCCCTTCGGCGATGTGTCGGCAAGCCAGTTCATGCGCTCCATGCGCGCCCCGTTCGAGAGATGGAAATGGGCTACCGCGTCGAGCGCGCGCCCCGACCCTCTTTTCTCCCGCGCGAGGTATTGCGCGCAGAGCCGGGTGAGGGGGGCGGCGAGCGCCTTCGCCAGCGCCTCCTCCCGGTGCCACCCCGGGCGGGCCAGCAGGGAGGAGAGGCGCTTGCCGTCGTCGTCCTCGACGTGGAACGGGTCGAGCGCCCGTCTCTCGCCGCGCGTGAGCAGTTCTCCGGGCTCGCCGTCGAGATGCCCCGCGAGCCAGCGCCGGAAACCGGGGATGGGCGAGAGCGTGGCGAAGGTCTCGAGCTTCCTTTGCTCCGCCGAGAGCTGGTCGACGACGCGCTTGATCAGGAAACCGCCGAAGCCGATCCCGTCGAGCCCCCGCTGGCAGTTCGAGATGGAGTAGAAGATCGCCGTGTCGGCGTCGTCCGCCTCCGGCTCGCCGCGCGGCGCGAGCAGGGCCTGGATGTTGTCGGCGATGCCCTCGGTCAGCGCGACCTCGACGAAGATCAGCGGTTCCTCCGGCATGCGGGGATGAAAATAGGCGTAGCAGCGGCGGTCGGTGCCGAGCCGGGACTTCATGTCGTCCCAGTCGGAGATCTCGTGCACCGCCTCGTATTCGATCAGCTTTTCGATGATCGCCGCCGGGGTGTCCCAGGTGATCCGGCGGAGCTCGAGGAAGCCCACGTCGAACCAGTTGGCGAGCAGCGACTTGAGGTCGGCCTCGAGATCGGCGAACACCTCGTCCTGCGCGGCGAGTCCGAGCAGGGTCGCGCGCATGTCGACGAGGAACTTGACCCCGTCCGGCAGCGCGTTGAACTGGGTCAGCAGGCGCAGCCGGGGCGGTTCCAGCGCGGCGCGCAACTGGCGCTCGCGCCGCTTGCGCCCGCCCCAGTCGTCGAGCTCGTCGAGGCCCGCGGCGGCGGCCGTAACGGCCTGGCGGTCGGTGTCGAACTCGGTCGCGAGGATGCGCAGGAACCGCGCCCGTCCCTCGTCGGTCAGCGACAGGTAGGCCCGGCCGAGCGCGGCGGCGCGGCCGCGGGCCGAGACCTCGCCGCCGCGACCCTCCAGGCAGGCGCGCATCTGCTTGCGCACCCGGTCCGCGTCGCGTCCGGCAAGATCGGCGGAGAGCGGCGCGCGGTCGTCGCCCGCCGCGATGTCACGCCATTGTCCGAGGACGCGCTGAAACGTCCGCTGCAACAGGTTCTCGCTCACCCGCGCACCGCCCCCTCGTCGCGCAGTTTCGATGCCGCGCGCAGCAGATACCCGTCATTGCCCGGCGCCGCCACGAGCTGGACGCCGGGGGAGAGAGGCCCTTCGCCCGGCACCGGCACCGACAAGGCCGGGCAGCCGACGAAGGAGAACGGCGCGGTGAACCGCCCGAGCGTGCCCCGGACCGGCAGCGTCTCGCCGCCGATCTCGATCTGCGACTGGCCGATCTTCGTCGCAAGGAACGGCGTCGTCGGCGTAATCAGTATGTCGACCGCCTCGAACGCGGCCCGCACGGTCTCCCGGTAGCGCCGCCGGAACTGCTGCGCCCGCGCCACCCAGGCGTGCGGGATCATCGTTGCCGCGACCCAGCGCGCGCGGGTGAAGCGGTCGAACTCGGCGTCGCGCGTGCGGATCTCGTCGAGATGGAGCGTCGCCGCCTCGGCGGAGGTGATCAGCAGCGCCGCCGGTCCCGCCCGGTCGCTGTCCGGGATCGCGACCTCGCGGCCGGCGCCGAGACATTCGGCGACGCGCCGGACGGCGGCGAAGACCTCCGGCATTCCCCCGGTCGCGAAATGCCCCCCGGCGACGGCGATGCGCAGGCCCTCGACGCCGGCGCCGAGATGCGGCGCGAGCGGATCGGGCGCGTCCGGGCTCGCCGCCGGATCGGGCGCGTCCGGTCCCTGGATCGCGTCGAGCGCGGCGGCGGTGTCCTCCAGCGTCGCGGCGAGCACGCCGACATGATCGAAGCTCCAGGCGAGCGGCGCGACGCCGGCCCGCGAGACCCGCCCGTAGGTCGGCTTGAAACCGTATATGCCGCAGAGCGCCGCCGGCACCCGCACCGAGCCGTTGGTGTCGGAGCCGAGCGCGAACGGCACCAGCCCGGCGGCGACCGCGGCGCCCGACCCGCTGGACGAGCCGCCCGTGATGCGTTCCGGATCGCGCGGGTTGCGCACCGCGCCGTAATGCGCGTTCTCGCCGGTGAAACCGTAGGCGAACTCGTCCATGTGGGTCAGGCCGACGAGAATCGCGCCGGCTGCCTTCAGCCGTGCGACGGCCGTCGCGTCCTCCGCGGCTGGCGCGGCGTCGGCGCGGATTCGCGATCCCGCGCGGGTCGGGCGCCCGGAGACATCGAACAGGTCCTTGGCCGCGAACGGCCGGCCGGCGAGCGGTCCCGCCGTCGGGCCCCCGCGGTCGAGCTCTTGCGCATGGGCGGTCGCTTCCTCGCCCAGAACGTCGGCGAAGGCGTTGATCCGCGGGTTCTCGCGCCCGATGGCTTCCAGTGCCGCCGAAACGGCGGTTTCCGCGGTTCCCGTCAAGGCCGGTAGACCGCGGGCGGGTCGAGAGACTCGGGCGGCTCGAAGCCTTCCACACGCTCCATCAGCGCGATGAAATGCGCGAAGTTGGCGACGACCGCGGGACGCAGATCGGGATCGATCCCGACCCCGAGCAGCGCCGCGGCACGGTCGACGAACGCCTCCGCATCCTTCTCCATGGCCAGCCCTTTCGACGATCGCCGCGAACCTACACGAGGCCGGATCGGCATGACAACGCACCCGACCCTCCCCGGTGTCGTTCCTTTCGTCGTCCGCTCTCCCCCACCGTCATGCCCGGACTTGTTCCGGGCATCCACGTCTTGCGGCATCGCGGTGCAAGCCTGGAGCGGGCGAGGCGGCGGAGGGACGTGGATGCCCGGAACAAGTCCGGGCATGACGACTGGGAGGGAGAGGTGTGCCGGAGAATGCCCGCCCCGCCCGTCATTGTTCCCGCCCATCGGCGCACAGCCCGGCCCGAAAATCCAAGCCGGACAGCAATGGCTCAAGGCCGGGGTGACGAGGAAGAAGAGCAAAAACACCGCGAACGGCGCGCGATTGTACCCCTCCGCGGTTTCTTGCAGACTCGGGCCGACCCTTGGGGGCGAACGCCATGTCGGCACCGCAATCGGTCGAAACCGTGGCCCTTCCGCTCGACGCCGCGCGCCGCGATGCCGTCGACCGCGGCGCCGCGTCGCTCGACGAACGGTGGATGCAGGACCTGCTGGTGCGGCTGGTGGAGACGCCGAGCCCGTTCGGCGAGGAGCGCGCCATCGCGGACCTGCTCGCCGACACGATGGCCGAAATCGGACTCGATGCCGAGGTGCAGGCGCTCGACTCCCGCTCGGCGAACGCCATCGGCCGTTTGCGGGGCACTGGCGGCGGGCCGGAACTGATGCTGTTCGCGCCGCTCGACAGCCCGTTTACCGGCCGCGCCGAGGACGAGGTGCCGTGGGTCGGCGACAGGCTGCCCGATCACATGATCCCCACGGCGATCGTCGGCGAGGGTACGGTCACCGGGCTCAGCGCCGATAATCCGAAGGCCCATATAGTCAGTATTATCAGTGCGATACGTTCCGTTCTTTCAACCGGTATTGAGCTTTCGGGCGGCCTCACGGTCGCCTTCGGGGCGGGGGGCGCGCCGGCCGGCACATGCTGGAACGCGGGCCGGCGCCCGATTTCGCGCTGATCGCCAAGCCAGGCTACGCGGTGGCGTGGGAGGAGGTCGGGCTCTGCTGGTTCCGGGTGCGGGTGCGCGGCGTCCAGACCTATGTCGGGCGCAAGCATTTCCTGGCCTACCGCAACCCGATCGCCGACGCGGCTCATGTGGTGACCCGCCTCGAAGCCTGGTTCGGCGACTACGCGCGGCGGCACACCGACGGGCTGGTCGCGCCGCAGGGCGCGGTCGGCGCGATCCAGGGCGGCTGGACCTACAAGCCCTCGATGGTGCCGGCGGCCTGCGACCTCTATGTCGACATGCGTATAAGCCCCCGGACGACGCCCGAAGAGGCGCGGCGGGAGTTGGAGGAGGCGCTCGCCGAAATCGCCGCCGCGCATGAGGGGCTCGAGACGACATGCGAGACACTGGTCGAAATACCCGGCCGTGGCACCGACCCCGAGAACTGGATCATCCAGTCGGCGATCCGGGGTTTCGAGGACACCGAGGGCACGCCCCACGCGCCGTTCCTGGAGACCAGCGGCCAGACCGAGGCGGTGATTCTCCGCGCGGCCGGTATTCCGACCGCGCGGTTCGGCCTGCCCGCGGTCATGACCGCGTCCGCCGAGCGCCCGCGCCACACCATGGGCATGGTCGAGACGTCCGGCATGCGGCGCTTCGCGCGATGCCTGATCTACACCGCCGTTGACACCTGCACCCGGTCGAAGGCAGAGGTTGGGTTATGAGCGCTTCGACGGAAGCCAACGGGCCCTGGCAGCGCTACGCCGCGGCGGCGGACGGACTGCCGGAATACTGGCACCCCGCCATGCCGTCCTCGAAGCTCGGCAGGAAGCCCAAGGCGTGGCGGCTCCTGGGCCGCGATCTCGTCTTCGTCCGCCACGCGGGCAGGGCGTATGCGCTGGAGGACCGCTGCCCGCACCGCGGGATCCCGCTCTCGGCGGGAAAATGCGAGTTTCCCGGTACGGTCACCTGCATCTATCACGGCTGGACCTTCGACCTCGCGGACGGAAATCTCGTCGCCGCGCTGACCGACGGGCCCGACTCGCCGGTCAGGGGCAGGGCGCGGGTGCGCAGCTATCCGGTCGAGGAGCGCTGCGGGATGGTCTGGGTGTGGATGGGGGAGGGGGCGCCGGTTCCGGTGGAGGACGACATCCCGGACGAGCTTCTGCGCTCCGACGCCAGGATCTACGCGCTCTACCGCGAGGCCGAGGGCGACTGGCGCCACGCCGCGGAGAACGGCTTCGACGAATCGCACGGCAAGATGCTGCACCGCAGCTCCTGGTGGGTGGTCTTCCGCCGCATGGCGGGCTGGAACGAGACCGAGATCGTGCGCGGCGAGAACGATCGCTGGCTCAGCCGCTACCAGCATTCGGTGCACGAGGACGACGACTATCCCGGGCTCGGTCGCTGGCCGCGCTTCAACTTCTGGCAGCGCCGGCAGAAGAAGGTTGCGCAGGGCTCGAACGAGCACGCGGTGTCGATCCGCCTGCCGGCCAACCTCCGGGTGCGCCAGCCCGGGCGCTCCAATTAGACGCATTACGAGTGGTACACGCCGGTCGAACGCGGCCGCTACCACTACCTCGTCTTCGCGGTCGCCTGGGCGAACGGCTGGCGCCGGGTCCTCTGGTGGCTGCGCTACTGGACCTACATCCTCTGGGTCCACCACTACAACTTCAACAACCAGGACCTCTCGGTGGTGCCGCTGATGGGGGACAGCCACCCGGCGCCGCTCTTCCGCCCCGATGTCTCGATCGAGGCCTGGCGAAAGATGGTGGAGGACGAGGCGCGCATGCCGGTCGGACTTGGCGGGGCGGAATAGGCCGGCCTCCGTCATATCGACCGGAGCCGCGCGGAGCGCGGCGGAGCGGAGATATCTGCCACGCGCGGTATTGTCACGCCCATGAAGGAAGATTTTCCCGCTCGCTACGCCCGGTCGAAATGACGGGTGGGCGTTCGGATATCCGCAGCCGGAAAAAAACGGGCCGCGCGTTTTCCGATAACGGGTTTGACAATTGCGGCCTGACGGTGGAACTTGCCCGTTCACCGAAAATCGTTGAACCGGACAGGGGGACGAAATGAGGTTTCGGACTGCGCTGATCGCGCCGGCGCTTGCGCTGGCGGCGACGCCGGGCCTGGCTCAGGATAAAGAGGTCAGGATCGGCTACATCAATACCTTCTCGGGCGGCGCCGCGGTCTACGGCAAGCACCAGAAGGACGGTCTCGAACTGGCGCTCGACCATCTCGGCTGGAAGATGGGCGGGCTCGACGTCAAGATGATCTACGGCGACGACCAGCGGAAGCCCGACGTGGGCCGCCAGCAGGCCGACAAGCTGCTCAAGAAGGACAAGGTGCACCTGGTCGCCGGCATCACCTGGTCCAATGTGCTGGCCGCGGTGCAGAAGCGGGTGATCCGCTCCAAGAAGATCATCATCTCGACCAACGCAGGCTGGTCGGCGATGGCGGGGAAGAACTGCAGCCCGTATTTCTTCACCACCTCGTGGAACAACGACCAGACGCCCGAGGCGATGGGCGAGCTGATGAACCAGGAGAAGCTCGACAACGTGTTCCTGATCTCGGCCAACTACCAGGCCGGCAAGGACATGCTGACCGGCTTCGAGCGGACCTACAAGGGCAAGGTCGCCAAGCGCATCCTCTATCGCCTCGGCCAGCGCGACTACCAGGCCGAGATCTCGCAGATCCGCGCCGCCAAGCCGGCGGCGCTGTTCGGCTTCGTGCCGGGGCCGATGGGGATCGCCTTCGTCAAGCAGTACCGGGCGGCCGGGCTGCACAAGACCATCCCGTTCTATTCGGTCTTCACGGTCGACTACCTGACCCTCGGCGGCCACGGCAAGGCGGCGATCGGCACCTATCACACTTCGTACTGGAACAACAATTCCGACGATCCGGTGAACAAGCGGTTCATCGCCGACTTCAAGAAGAAGTACGGCTATCACCCGTCGATGTTCTCGGCCCAGGCGTATGACATGCCGATGCTGGTCAACAGCGGCGTCGTGGGCGCGAAGGGCGATCCCAACGACGTTCGCGCGATGGTGGCGGCGATGGAGAAGGCGGACTTCCCGTCAACGCGCGGCAAGTTCACCTACAACACCAACCACATCCCGATCCAGAACTTCTACCGGCGCGAGGTCCAAGCGGATGCCGACGGCAATCCGGTGATCGTGACCACCGGCGTGGTGAAGGAGAACCACAAGGATTCGTACTACAAGCAGTGCACGTTCAAGTGGTAGGCGCGGAAATCCGGGGCGGGGCAAGCTAGCCCCGCCCGTTTTCCGCCCGCGCGAATTTCGTAACCGGCCTATCCAGCTCTTCGCATGACCTGGCTCCTGCTCGTCGAGCAGACGTTGAACGGCGCTCAGTTCGGCGTCTTCCTGTTTCTGGTCTCCGCCGGGCTGACGCTCGTGCTCGGCATCATGAACGTCGTCAACCTGGCGCACGGCTCGCTGTTCATGCTGGGCGCCTACTACGCGGCCACGTTCTTTGGCCTGACCGGCAGCTTTCTGCTGGCGCTGGTCATCATGGTGCCGCTCGCCCTGATCAGCGGCATCGTCATCGAGGTGGTGGCGCTGAGGACGATGTACGACCGCGACCACATGGACCAGGTGCTGGCGACGTTCGGGCTGATCCTGTTCTTCAACGAATCGGTCCGCCTCGTCTGGGGGCCGGAGAGCCAGCCCATGCCGGTGCCGGACTTCCTCGACGGCAGCGTGGAGATCCTGCCCGAGGCGCCCTATCCGGTGTTCCGGATCGTGGTGATCCTGGTCGGGCTCGCGGTCGGCGCCGGGCTCTATTTCCTGATCACGCGGACCAAGATCGGCATGCTGATCCGCGCCGGCGCCAGCAACCGGGCGATGGTCGGCGCGCTCGGCGTCAATATCCGCCTCCTCTACACCCTCGTCTTCGGCCTCGGCGCGATCCTCGCCGGGCTGGCGGGCATGATGGCGGGCCCCATCCAGTCGGTGGAACCCGGCATGGGCGAGGACATGCTGATCCTGGCCTTCGTGGTGATCGTGATCGGCGGCATCGGCTCGATCAGGGGGGCCGTCATTGCCTCCGTGCTGATCGGCATCGTCGAGGTGGTGGGGCGGTCGATCCTGCCCTTCGCGATGGCCAACTTCATGGGGGAGGACGCGGCGCAAACCGCGGGCCCCGCGGTCGCCTCGATGCTGATCTACGTGCTGATGGCCGCGGTGCTGTTCTTCAAACCGGCCGGGCTGTTCCCGGCCCAGGCGGGCTGAAGCGATGGTCGACCGAATCAAGCTGTTGTTCCTGATCGGCGGCATCGTCATCTGCGCACTGGTCCCGCCGGTGGCGGGCGCGGCGGGGGACGATTTCTACGTCACGCTGTTCGCGCGCATCATGATCTTCGCCATCGCCGCGGTGAGCCTCGACCTGATCCTCGGCTTCGGCGGGATGATCAGCTTCGGCCACGCCGCCTATCTCGGCCTGGGCGCCTACGCGGTCGGCATCTTCTCGTTCTACGGCATCAACGACGGCTTCCTGCAGTTCTTCGTGGCCATCGTGGGCTCCGCGCTGGTCGCGCTCGTCATCGGGGCGATCTGCCTGAGAACGCGCGGGATCTATTTCATCATGATCACGCTCGCGCTCACCCAGATGCTCTATTTCCTCGGCATCAGCCTCGAGGAGTATGGCGGCGACGACGGGCTGAATACCGACCGGAGCGAGTTCTTCGCCGGGTTCGACCTCTACGAGGAGGTCAATCTCTACTACCTGATCCTGGCCTTCCTGATCGCCTGCGTGTTCATCATGCACCGGGTCATCAACTCGCGCTTCGGCATGGTGGTACGCGGCTGCCACGCGAACGAGGACCGGATGCAGGCGATCGGCTTCCCCACCTTCCGCTACAAGCTCGCCGCCTTCGTGATCTCCGGCACGATGTGCGGCATCGCCGGCGCGCTGCTCGCCAACCTCACCGAGTTCGTCACGCCGGAATTCATGCACTGGTTCCGCTCGGGCGAGATCATGATCATGGTGCTGGTCGGCGGCATGGGCTCGCTGTTCGGACCGGCCTTCGGGGCGGCGGCCTATCTCCTGTTCGAGGAATGGGTGCCCGACCTGATGGAAGCCGTGGCGACCGGCACCGGCGAGAACTGGCACTTCATCTTTGGCCCGCTGCTGGTCATCCTGGTGCTGTTCGCCAAGCAGGGGCTGTGGGGCCTGATTCCCGACCGAAGCCGGCGCGATGGCTGAACCCATCCTCAGGGTCGAGGGGCTCAACAAGAGCTTCGGCGGCGTCGTCGCCACGCAGAATCTCGACTTCGAGGTCGAGCAGGGCGAAATCCATGCGGTGATCGGTCCCAACGGCGCCGGCAAGACGACCTTCGTCGCCCAGCTTTCGGGGATGCTGAAGCCCGACAGCGGGCGCATCGTGTTCGACGGCAACGACGTGACCGAGCTCTCCGCCCCGGCGCGCTCGCATGCCGGGCTCGCGCGCTCGTTCCAGATCACCAGCGTGTTCCGCAACTTCACCGCGCTACAGAACGTGGCGCTCTCGATCCAGGCGCATTCGGGGCACAGCTTCCGGATGTGGAAACCCGCCGCCACCGACGCCGCGCTCAACGATCCCGCGCAGGAGATCCTGGAGCAGGTGGGTCTCGGCGCGCGCGCCGGCATCCTCGCGGCCAATCTCGCCCACGGAGAGCAGCGCCAGCTCGAGATCGCGATGGCGCTCGCCACCCGGCCCAAGATGCTGCTCCTCGACGAGCCGACGGCGGGGATGGGGCCCGAGGACACCCAGCGCATCACCGAATTCCTCGCCGGGCTGAAGGGCACCTACTCGATGCTCCTGATCGAGCACGACATGGACACCGTCTTCGCGCTCGCCGACCGGATCACCGTTCTGGTCTACGGCCGCGCGATCGCCACCGGGACGCCGGAGGCGATCCGCGCCAACGACGAGGTCAGGGCCGCCTATCTCGGCGAGGAGGAGGCGGAAATTGCTTGAGGTCAGGGATCTCGAGACCGCCTACGGGGCCAGCCAGGTCCTATTCGGGATGAGCTTCGATGTCGGGGCCGGCGAGGTGGTCAGCCTGATGGGCCGCAACGGCATGGGCAAGACCACGACCATCCGCTCGATCATGGGGCTGGTGCCGACCAGGGCGGGCTCGATCGCCTTCGAGGGCGAGGAGGTTCGCGGCTCGGCGTCCTACAAAATCGGCCAGCTGGGACTCGGGCTGGTGCCGGAGGGCCGCCAGGTGTTTCCCAACCTCTCGGTGCGCGAGAACCTGGTAGCGACCGCCGCCAACCGGGCCGGCAACGCGGCGCCATGGATTCTGGATCGCGTGTTCGACCTGTTCCCGGGGCTCGCCGAGCGCGCCGGCAACATGGGCGCCCAGCTTTCCGGCGGCGAGCAGCAGATGCTCGCCATCGGCCGCGCGCTGATGACCAATCCGAAGCTCCTGATCCTCGACGAGGCGACCGAGGGGCTCGCTCCGCTGATCCGGGCGGAAATCTGGAACTGCCTCTCCAACCTCAAGTCGGAGGGGCAGTCGATCCTGGTGATCGACAAGAGCGTGGACGCGCTCACCCGGATCGGCGACCGCCACTACATCGTCGAGCGCGGCCGCGTCGTCTGGCAGGGCGATTCCGCCGAGCTCCGCGCCAGCGAGGATGTCCAGCACACCTATCTCGGGGTGTGAGCGCGCGAGCGCCACGGGGCCGCGCTATCTCCGAGCCGTCACGTCCTGAAATGCTTGGAGAGCTGGAGCCGCTGGCCCTGATAGGCCGAGCCGATATCGCGCCCGTAGAGCCGGTCGGAGGTATCCGTCAGCCGCAGGTAGCGCAGCCCGCCGATGACCTGCTCGTGCTCCAGCAGGAACGGAACGTCGTGGCTGCGGACCTCCAGCACCGCGCGGCTGCCGCCGCCGCCCGAACCCGCCCAGCCGAAGCCGGGATCGAAGAATCCGGCATAGTGGACGCGGAACTCGCCCACCTCGGTGTCGTAGGCGATCATCTCGGCGGCGCGGTCCGGCGGCACCGTGATCGCTTCCCGCGTGGACAGGACGTAGAAATCGTCGGGGTTCAGGATGATCCCGCGTCCCGGCCGGGCGTGGATCGGCTCCCAGAAATCCGCCGCGTCGTAGTGCCCGACCCGATCCACGTCGACGATCCCGGTGTGGTGCTTGGCGCGGTAGCCGATCAGGCTGCCCGGGCCGTCCCCTTCGAGGTCCAGGCGCAGCGGCAGCCCACCGTCCCGTTGCGCCCCGCCCGGATCCATCTCGGGATTCACCAGGCCGATCTCGTCCTGCAATTGCCGCAACCGGGTCGCCGGAACGGCCGGGGTGCCCCGATGCAGGCGAAGCTGGCTCAGGCGGCTTCCGGTTCGCACCAGGATCGAGAAGGTGCGGGGCGAGACCTCGGCGTACAGCCGGCCGTGATAGCCGCGCGCGACGGCATCGAAGCGGCTCGAACGGTCGGTGATCAGCCGGGTGAACACGTCGAGCCGGCCGGTCGAGCTCCGCGGGTTGGCGAACGCGGCGATCCGGTTGTCGAGCGCGAGGTGTTCGAGGAGGGGCACGATGTAGACGCAGCCGCGTTCCAGCACCGCGCCGCTCTCGAGGTCGATCTCGTGCATGCCGAGCGCGTCGATCTTCTCCTCGACCGTGGCGGCGGGTCCGGGGAGGAAGCTCGCCTGGACCCGGTAGGCGGCCTGTCCGAGGCGCAGGTCGAGGCTCGCAGGCTGGATCGTGCCGGCGGGAAACTCCCGGGTCGAGGAGATCGTCCGGTCGCGGATCAGCGCCGCGATGGTCTGCGAGGGAAAGACGCCGGTTCCGGACGGGGCGGACATTCCGCCGGACGGGAACAGGGAGTCGGAATTCACCGTTGGCGGTTCCGGATTGGATATGCCCGAGCGCCGCGAAGGACGCGCCGCGCAGGGTAACGATTCCGCACCGGCGATCAACGGCCCCGGCTTTTCCTTTCAATTCGACCCGGACCCCGCCTCGAACCGTTCCTCCCGGGCAACGTCGTAGTCGTAGAATTCCGCTGCCTGGCCGGCGGAGCTGTCGGCGCCCGCCATGCTCCTCCACGCCATTTTCATATCCCTGTAAAATCGGGCGAAGGGAGAGGCGAGGTGGTTCTGCTTCGCCCGGACACGCGAACCGAGCTGCGCCCGGGTGGTTCGTGGCATTCGAATCCGTTCGTATTCGCCGAGCGCCGCATCGAGATCGCCGGACGCCCACGAGATGGCTTCCGCCAGAATGCAGCCGTCCTCCACGGCCATGCAGGCGCCCTGGCCCAGATAAGGCAACATCGGGTGAGCGGAATCGCCGAGCAGCGTGACGCGTCCGTGAGTCCATCGCTCCAGCGGGTCCCGGTCGTACAGCGCCCACTTGTAATACGTGTCGCTGGCCTCGATCAGTCCCAGCAGATCGGGATGCCATCTGGCGTAGGTCTCCATCAGCTCGGACCGGTCGGTTTCGTGAGTCCACGACTCCCCGGTCCAGCCGTCGCTGTCGCGATGGGCGACGAAATTGACCAGGCTGCCCCCGCTGCGAACCGGATAATGCACGATATGGCCGTGCGGTCCCCACCACGCGACCATCTGGCGCGCGAAGGCGGGGTCGGGGAGCGCCTCGCCGGACACGAGGCCGCGCCAGCAGATGCAACCCGTGAACCGCGGTTCGATATGACCGAAAACGCTGTCGCGGACCGCCGAATGAATTCCATCCGCGCCCACCACGATATCCGCGTCGACCGACGTGCCGTCGGCGAAATGCGCAACCGCGGTGCGGTCGCGGGTTTCGGCGCCCGTGCACTCGGCACCCAGATGGAACACGCTGTCCGGCAGCTCCGCGATCAACAGGGACAGCAGATCGGCGCGGTGCATGGTCAGAAACGACGCACCGTAACGCGCGGCGATATCGCCGGACCGCTTCGGTCTGGCGATCACGCGGCCGCTGCGAAAGCTGCGGATGAGCTGTTCCGCCGCCTGAAATCCGGTTTTCAGCGCATCGTCTTCGATACCGAGATATCTGAATGCCTTCAAGGCGTTGGGGCTGAGATTGAGGCCCGCGCCGATTTCGCCGAGCTCGGCGGCTTTCTCATAAACCGCGACTTCGCAACCGCGGCGATAGAGGGCCAGCGCCGCCGCGGCGCCGCCCAGCCCGCCGCCGATGACGGCTATTCTCGGTACCCGTGTCAGGGGAGCGAGTCCGGGTCGTTTTCACAAGGCGCAAGCCCGCGCGCCGGCAGGTCGACCACCTCTCCGCGCTCCTCTTCGCTCAACCCAACGCTTCAACGTTCCAATATATCGGGAAAAACCGCCCTGCAAGAGATCGCGGAGCGGCCCGACGCGCGCTGCCGATTTTGCTTGAGGCCTCGACCAAATTGCGTTCCCGACTCAATTAGTTTAAGTATAAAACAATTGTTCGGCGCAAGCGGACCGAGGGGAACGGCGATGAAGATCGAGGTGATCGGGGGAGGGCCGGCGGGACTCTATTTCTCCCTCCTGATGAAGGCGAACGACCCGGCCCACGAGATCACGATCTACGAGCAGAACCGCCACGACGACACGTTCGGCTTCGGGGTGGTGTTCTCGGCCGAGACGCTGGGCCATTTCCGCGACTACGACGCCGCGAGCTACGACGCGATCCGGTCGGGGTTCGCCTACTGGGACGACATCGACATCTTCTACAAGGGCCACAGGACCACATCCGGCGGGCACGGGTTCTGCGGCATGTCGCGCAAGGCGCTCCTGCTTCTCCTCCAGGAGCGCTGCCGCGAGCTCGGCATATCGATGGCGTTCCAGCGCGAGATCCGTTCGCTCGACGACCTCCCGGAGGCCGATCTCGTGATCGCCTGCAATGGGATCAACAGCTGGATCCGCGAGCAATATGCCGCCGATTTCCGCCCCAGCTACGACTGGCGGCCCAACAAGTTCGTCTGGCTCGGCAGCACGCGCCCGCTGCCCGCGTTCACCTTCGACTTCCGCGAGAACGACGCCGGCATCTGGAACCTCCACGCCTACCAGTACGACGCGGACATGAGCACCTGGATCGTCGAGACGACGGCGGAGACCTTCGCCAGAACCGGCCTCGAGGAGGAGGACGAGGAAGCGACCGTCGCCTATGTGAGCGCCCTCTACGAGGATCTCCTCGACGGCCACCCCGTCATCGTCAACCGCTCGTTCTGGCGCAGTTTCCCGACCATCCGCTGCGAGAGCTGGGTGCGCGGCAACATGGTGATCATGGGCGATGCCGCCCACACCGCGCACTTCTCCATCGGTTCCGGCACCAAGCTCGCGATGGAGGACGCGATCGCGCTCTACGAGGAGTTCCGCGTCCACGACGACGTCGCCGGCGCGCTCGCCGCCTACGACGTCAACCGGCGCGACGAGGTAGGCCGGCTGCAGCACGCGGCCGAGGTCTCGCTCGCCTGGTTCGAGCATGTCGAGCGGTACTGGGGGATGGAGCCGACCCAGTTCGCCTTCAGCCTCCTGTCGCGCTCCAAGGCGATCACCTACGACAATTTGCGCACCCGGGATGCGGACTTCATCGCCGCCGTCGACCGGGACTTCGCCGCCGGCGTGGCCGAGAAGGAGAACCTGCCAGAGGTCGCGGCAACGCCCCCGCCGCCGATGTTCACGCCGTTCACCGTGGGCGGCATGCGGCTGCAGAACCGGGTCGTCGTCGCCCCGATGTGCCAGTACTGCGCCGAGGACGGCGTGCCGGGGGAGTGGCACTACGTCCACCTGACGAGCCGCGCGCTCGGCGGGGCCGGGCTGGTCTATACCGAGATGGCGTGCATCGGCCCCGACGCCAGGATCACGCCCGGTTGCGCCGGCATCTGGAACGACGAGCAGGAGGCGGCGTGGAAGCGGATCGCCGATTTCGCGCACGACTACAGTGCCGCGAAGCTCTGCATGCAGATCGGCCATGCCGGGCGCAAGGGCGCGACGAAGCTCGCCTGGGAGGGGATCGACCAGCCGCTGGACGAGGGCGCGTGGGAGATCGTCGCGCCGTCGTCGCTGCCCTACCTGCCCCATTCGGCGGTGCCGCGCGAGATGGACCGCGCCGACATGGACCGGGTGAAAGCGGAGTTCGTCGCTGCCTTCCAACGTGCCGCGCGCGCGGGGTTCGACATGGCCGAGCTCCACTGCGCGCACGGCTACCTGCTGGGCGGGTTCCTCTCGCCCGCCACCAACCGGCGGACCGATGGCTACGGCGGCAGCCTGGAGAACCGGCTGCGCTATCCGCTGGAAGTGTTCGACGCCGTCAGGGCGGCGTGGCCCTCCGACCGGCCGGTCTCGATCCGCATCTCGGCGCATGACTGGGTGCCCGGCGGCAACGAGGGCGACGACGCGGTGGCGATCGCGAAGGCCTTCGCCGCGCACGGTGTCGATCTGGTCAACGTATCCACCGGCCAGACCGCGTCCGAGGAACGGCCGGTGTATGGCCGCATGTTCCAGACCCCGTTCTCCGAACAGGTCCGGATCGAGGCCGGGGTGCCGACGCTGGTCGCCGGCAACATCTTCACCTGGGACCAGGTGAACACCATCGTCGCGGCGGGCCGCGCAGATCTCGTCGCGCTCGCCCGCACCCATCTCTACAACCCCAACTTCACCCAGCAGGCCGCGGCCTGGTACGGCTGGGATCCGGTGCCGTGGCCGGACCAGTATCTGTCCGCCAAGTTCGCTGCCTTCCGCCAGTTCGCGCGCGACCGCCAGGCGATCGAGGAGCTGCGCGAGGCGGCGAGGCCGGCCGAGCACGCCGCCCGGCGACAGTTCCGCCGCGACGCCGGCGCCGACGAATGGGAGACCAAGGGCGCCGCCGTCGGCGCGGCGGCTGCGAGCGCCCGCTAGAACGCTCCACGCCGTCCTTGGTGGCCATCGGGTCCCGTACTATGCAAAATGGGCCGGGAGCCGTGGGGAGACGGGCGATGGCGGCAGCGAGCGACGAGGCGCCTGGCGACGATCTTTCCGGTCTTGTGGCCGAGCTCAGACAGCGCGCCGAAGCCGCTGGCGAGGATTTCAGGGCGCGGGCGCGTCAGGCCGACAGGGACCGGCGCGTACCGGCCGAGAACATGGCGCGGATCCGGGAGTCGGGCCTGCTTCGCGTGATCCAGGCGCGCAACTGCGGCGGCCACGAATTGTCCATGCGCGCCCATCTCGACGTCATCTCGGCGATCGCCGAAGGCTGTTCCTCCACCGCCTGGGTGCTCGGCGTCATGCATGCCCACAGCTGGATGATGGCTCATTTCCCCGGCGCGGCGCGCGAGGAAGTCTACGGCGCCGATCCCGACACCATGGTCTCCGCGGTGATCGCGCCGCGCGGCAAGGCAACGCTCAACGGCGACGGGTCGGCGACGCTGAGCGGCTTCTGGCCGTTCGGTTCCGGCTGCGAGCACGCGGCCTGGTTGCTGCTTGGCGCAGAGGTGTTCGATTCTTCGGGCGAGATGGTCGACCTCGCGGACTTCCTGGTTCCCACGGGCGACGTCGCCATACAGGACGACTGGTTCGTGGCCGGGCTTTCCGGCACCGGAAGCTGCTCGATCAAGGTGGACGGGCTGAACGTGCCCGCGCACCGGCGTCTTTCCATCCCCGCGCTGATCGAGGGCGATACGCCGGGCATGGCGGAGGGATATGACGGCTGGTTGCACAAGGCCGATGCCGTTCCGGTGCTGGCGCTCTGCATCTGCGGCGCGGCGCTCGGACTGGCCCGCGCGGCGCTCGCCGAGTTTCGCAGGACGGTCCGGGACAAGCCGGTCGCCTACACGCCGCACATCCATTCCGAATGGTCGGCGACCCATATCAAGCTGGGAGAGGCCGCATCCCTGATCGACGCGGCGCACCTGATGCTCTACCGGGTGGCCGACGACATCGACTCCTACGGGCGGTCGCGGACGCCGATGACCATGGAAATGCGTGCCCGCATCCGCATGGACTGCTCGCAGGGGGTACGGTTCGCGCTCGACGGCGCGGAGAAGCTGTTCCTGATGGCCGGCGGCTCCAGCCTCGCGCTCGGAAGCCAGCTGCAGCAGGCTTCGCGCGACCTCCACGCGATTAACATGCACGGGCTGTTGTTGCCGGAGGCGAGCGCTGAGTTGTACGGGAGGGTGCTGCTCGGCCTGGAGCCCAACACTATTTTGATTTAGAGAATCAAAAAAAATACGAGTAAAAATAATGACTTGAAGATTAGAATTAAAGTGTTGTCGGAAACACATGGGAGAGCCCAAATGTCGAAGAGCGAAAACGGAACAGCGTTGAAGTCGAAGATCGGCCGCAGGCGCGCCCTCAAATACGGCGGCGGCGTGCTCGCCGCGGCCGCGGCGTCCGGCTTGCCGGCGCCCACCGTCCACGCCGCCACCAGGCCGGTCAAGATCGGCTTCGTCAGCCCGCAATCCGGCCCGCTCGCCGCCTTCGGCGAGGCCGACCGGTTCGTCCTCGCCGACGCGCGCGCGGCGATCGGCGACGGGATCACCATCGGCAAGAAGAAATACCCGGTCGAGATCATCTCCCGCGACTCGCAGTCGAACCCCAACCGGGCCGCCGAGGTCGCCGCCGAGCTGATCCTCAAGAACGAGGTCAATCTGATGATCGGCTCGTCGAGCGGCACCACGGTCAACCCGGTGTCCGACCAAGCGGAGGCCAACGAGGTGCCTTGCGTGACCGCCGATACGCCTTGGCAGATCGTCTATTTCGGCCGCGGTGCGACGCCCGACAAGCCCTTCAAATGGACCTACCACTTCTTCTGGGGCTTCGAGGACATGTTCAGCATCTTCATGGACATGTGGGATGCGCTCGGCACCAACAAGAAGATCGGCAGCCTGATCGAAAACAGCGAGGACGGGGTGAACGGCGGCGACCCCAAGCGCGGCTTCAGGCCGCCCATGGAGGCCCGCGGGTTCGAGTATTTGCAGCCGCCCCTGTTTTCGATGGGAAGTCCCGACTTCACCGCCCAGATCGCGGAGTTCAAGAAGGAAGGCGTCGAGATCCTTACCGGCATCGCGACGCCGCCCGACTTCTCGACTTTCTGGACCCAGGCGGCGCAGCAGGGGCTGATCAAGCAGCTCAAGGCCGGAACCATGGCCAAGGCGCTCCTGTTCCCGCCGGCGGTCGAGGCGCTCGGGGAGCGCGGCCACGGGCTGACGACGGAGGTGTGGTGGTCGTCTTCCCACCCCTTCAAGTCCAACCTGACCGGCCAGTCTTCGCGCGAGTACGCCGATTCCTATACCGCCAAGACCGGGCGGCAATGGACCCAGCCCCTCGGCTTCAAGCACGCCAACATCGAGGTGGCGATCGACGTGCTGAAGCGCTGCGGGGACCCCGGCGATCCGAACGCCATACTGAACGCGATCGAAAATACCAACTACGAGTCGATCGTCGGACCGGTGTCATGGAAGTTCGGCGACGCCCGGAATCCGGTGAAGAATGCGTGCCGCACGCCGCTGGTCGGCGGCCAGTGGAAGCGCGGCAAGAAGTTCAAGTACGAGCTCGAGGTCGTGCACAACGAACGGGCGAAGAATATCCCGTTGACCGGCAAGCTCGAATCGCTGAGCTGACGAGGTGCTTGGGCGCGCCCTTCGATACGCCGCTTCGCGGCTGCTCAGGGTGAGGAACAGCGAATGGCCTCATCCCGAGTAGGCCCGGAGGGCTGTATCGAGGGACGGCCCGCGCCATGACCGCGATTCTCTCGGTCGAGGGCCTGTCCAAGAGTTTCGGCTCGCTCCTGGTGGTCGACTCGTTCGACATGGCGCTCGACGAGGGTGAGGCGCTCGGCATCATCGGTCCCAACGGGGCGGGGAAGAGCACGCTCTTCAACCTGATCACCGGGAGCCTGCCGCCCGACGACGGCAGGATCGTGTTCGCCGGCGAGGACATCACCCACCTGCCGGCCCATCTCCGCTGCCGCGCCGGGATCGGGCGCTCCTACCAGATCCCCCACCCGTTCGGCGGGATTACGGTGTTCGAGAACCTGCTGGTCGGCGGCGCGTTCGGCGCCGGCCAGTCCGAGGCGGCGTCCTACGATCACTGCGTCGAGGTGCTGGAGCGGACTGGGCTCGCGCCCAAGGCGAACGCGCTGGCCGGCTCGCTGACCCTCCTGGAGCGCAAGCGCCTCGAATTGGCGCGCGCGCTGGCGACCCGCCCGCGCGTCCTGCTGCTGGACGAGATCGCCGGCGGTCTGACCGAGCACGAGATACGCGAACTCGTCGCCACCATCGGCGACATCAGAAGCCACGGTGTCTCGATCGTCTGGGTCGAGCACATCGTGCATGCGCTGATGTCGGTGGTCGACCGGCTGGTGGTGATCGACTTCGGCAGGAAGCTGGACGAGGGCGACCCGCGGGCGGTGATCGACAATCCGGCGGTGCGCGAGGTCTATCTCGGGATCGCCGTCGAATGAGCCTCCTGGAGATCCGCAACCTCGACGCGTTCTACGGGGATTTCCAGGCCCTGTTCGGCTTCGACTTCGACCTCGACGCGCACGAGACGGTGGCCGCGATCGGCGCGAACGGCGCCGGCAAGACGACGCTGCTGCGGGCGATCACCGGCATGGTCGAAGCGACCAGCGACGTCCTGTCCTATCGCGGGGACAGCATCCAGTTCCGCGAGGCCGCCGAGATCGTCGCCCTCGGCGTCGCCATGGTGCCGGAAGGGCGCCGCCTGTTCCCGAGCCTCAGCGTCGAGGAGAACCTGATCATCGGCAGCTACAGCGGCCGGCCCGGAAGCTGGTCGCTGGAGCGCGTCTACGAGCTGTTCCCGGCGCTGCGCAACCGGCGCTCGGTCCCCGGCACCGCGCTCAGCGGCGGCGAGCAGCAGATGACCGCCATTGGCCGCGCCCTGATGTCGAACCCTGACCTGATCCTGTTCGACGAATTGTCGCTCGGCCTCGCGCCCGTGGTGGTCAGGGAAATTTACGAGGTGCTGCCCGTCATCAAGGCGGAAGGAACCGCGATGGTGGTGGTCGAGCAGGACATCAACCGCGCCCTCGAGGTCGCCGACCGCGTCTATTGCCTCCAGGAGGGCCGGCTCGCGCTCACCGGCGCTCCCGGGGACCTGACGCGGGACCGGATCGCGGCCGCCTATTTCGGTACCTAGCCATGATCGAGTGGATCAACAGCATCATCCAGGGCGTGCTCACGGGCGGGCTCTACGCGCTCTTTGCCGCCGGGCTCACGATCATCTTCGGCGTGATGCGGCTGGTGAACATTGCGCATGGCGACCTCATCGTGCTCGCCGCCTTCGTCGCGATGGTGGTGATCGAGACGACCGGGGTCGATCCCTTCGTCAGCATGGTCGCGGTCCTCCCTTTCATGTTCTTCTTCGGCTACGTGTTGCAGCGCGGCATCCTCAACTACACGCTGGGCGACGACCTCCTGCCGCCGCTGCTGGTGACTTTCGGGATCTCTATCGTCATCCAGAACCTGCTGCTCGAGATTTTTTCCGCGGATTCGCAACGCCTGAAGGCGGGCCCCATCGAGGTCTCCAGCGTCCAGCTCGTCGAGGGGATCGAGCTCGGTATCCTGCCGCTGGTCGTCTTCGTCATCGCCGTCGTGCTGATCGCCGGGCTTCAGATCGGTTTCAGCCGGACCCGGCTCGGCCGCGCGTTCCGCGCGACCTCCGACGATCCGTCCACCGCCCGGCTGATGGGAATAAACCAGAAGCACGTCTTCGGCCTCGCCATGGCGGTTTCCCTCGTCCTGGTGGCGATCGCCGGCATTTTCATCGGCATCCGGACCAATTTCGATCCCGCGCTCGGGCCGACGCGGCTCCTGTTCGCGTTCGAAGCGGTGATCATCGGCGGGCTCGGCTCGATGCGGGGCACGCTCGCCGGCGGGGTCATCCTGGGCGTGGCGCAGAATATCGGCGCCAAGATCGATCCCGGCTGGCAGTTCCTCGCCGGCCATATCGCCTTCCTGGTCATCCTGGTCCTGCGCCCCAACGGGCTGTTCCCGAGGACGCGCGATGACTAGCCGTGTCGTCCATTCGACCCGGGCGAGCCGGATCGGCATGTCCGTCGCCGCGCTGCTGATCCTGGTCCTGCTGACGGTGCCCTGGTGGGGCGACCGGGCGACGATGCGCCTCCTCGTCGAAATCTTCTACATCCTTGCCCTGGCGCAGCTCTGGAACCTGCTCGCCGGCTATGGCGGGCTGGTCTCGGTGGGTCAGCAGGCGTTCGTCGGCCTCGGCGGGTACCTGCTGTTCATCCTCGTCATCTTCCTCGATATCGGCACGATCTGGACCGTGCCGATGGCCGGCGTCCTCGGGGCGGTGATCTCGCTCCCGATCGCCTTCATCGTGTTCCGCCTGCGGGGGCACTATTTCGCGATCGGCACATGGGTGGTCGCGGAAGTGTTCCTGCTCGGCTTCGCGCAGGTAAAGGCGCTCGGAGGCGGGTCGGGAATGAGCCTGCCCATCGCAGCGATCAAGTCCATCGCCGCGTCGCGGGCAGACCGGGACGCCACGATCTACTGGCTCGCGCTGGCCCTCGCGGTCGCGGTGATCGCCGGCATCTACCTGCTGCTGCGCTCGCGCTACGGCCTCGCGCTGACCGCGATCCGCGATTCGGAGGAGGCCTCGCGCAGCCTCGGAGTCGACAATTTCCGCGCCAAGCTGCTGGTCTATATCCTCGCGGCCTTCGGGACGTCGGCCATCGGTGCGCTGATCTACATCACCAAGATACGAATCACGCCCAGCGCCGCTTTCGACATCAACTGGACCGTCACGATCATTTTCATCGTCGTGATCGGCGGGATCGGCTCGATCGAGGGTCCGATCGTCGGCACGCTCATCTTCTTCCTGCTGCGGGAGCCGCTCGCGCCCTACGGGACCTGGTATCTGATCCTGCTCGGGGTGACCGCCGTGGTGGTCATGCTGAAGGCGCCCAAGGGGCTCTGGGGCCTTTTCGCGGAGCGCTTCGATATCGCGCTGTTCCCGGTGCAGCGGCGATTGTTGCTCGGGGCGGTCGACAAGCCGGGCTGAGCCCCGCCTTGCGGATTTCCGGCGCGCACGCCGCGATTTTCGCGGTCGGCTTCTTCGGCCTCGGCTTCGTCCCCATGATGACGGTCGCGGTGCCGCTCTGGGCGCTCGAGATCGGCGCGACGCCGTTCATGATCGGTCTTGTGCTGGGCGCCCGCGCGGCGCTTTCGGTGGTGCTCTCCATTCCGGGCGGCGCGCTGATGGACAGGCTCGGGATCAACCGGATCGCCGCCGCGGCGGCGATCGCGACGGCGGTGCTGTTTCCGCTCTACCCCGCGCTGCCCTCCGTCGCGGTGCTGATCGTCCTGCAACTCCTGACCGGCTTCGCGCAGGCGATGGTGTGGATGGCGGCGCAGGCCCATATGGGGCGGATCAACCGCGACGATCCCGGGCTGATGGGGCGGTTCAGCTTCGTCTCGACCTCGGGAAACCTGGTCGCGCCGGTGCTCTGCGGAACCGCCTGGGACGTCTTCGGCCCGGTGGGTGCGTTCTCGGTCATCGGCGCCTGGGGGGTCGCCACCCTCGTGGTGATCGGGTTCCTGCCGAAGGATGTGCGGTCGGACGAGCCCGTGGCGCGCGGATCCTGGCTTGGCGATTACCGTGACGCGCTGAGGATGATAGGCGTGCCCGCGGTCGCGTTCGTCGTCGCGTGCTCGTTCCTGATGACCTGCGTCCACGCGCTCCGGCATTCGTTCTATCCGGTCTATCTGGAATCGCTCGACTTCAGCGGGACCACCATCGGCGTGCTGGTCGCCGTCGGTTCCGTCATGGCGGGGCTCTCGGGGCTCACGGCCGGCCCGGTTTCGCGGAAAGTGCGTCCCAACATTCTGCTGGTCGTCACGATCGGTACCGCCGCCGCGCTCCTTTCCAGCGTCGTGCTCTTTCGCGAATTCTGGCAACTCCTCGGCGTCGCCACGGGATGGGGCGTGGCGTCGGGCATCGCCTTTCCGCTGATGCTCTACGTCCTGGCCCGTTCCGTGAACGCCGAGCGCCAGGGGATCAGCGTCGGGATCAGGTCCACGGTGAACCGGTTCGCGGGATTCGTCGTTCCGGTCGCCATGGGGGGCCGCGGTCGAGTGGTTCGGCCTTCATGCGGCGTTTTTCGGGTTTGGCGCGGTTATGCTGTCGGCGCTGGGCCTGACCGCCCTCCGGCTGTTGCCGCGGGCGGGGCAGGGGACGGGGTAACGCTATCGCGGGAATGCCATGCAGATCACCATCGGGACATCGGAATTCGAGAGCACGTTCTACACCCAGGCCGAGGCGATCGCGGCGGTCGCGAAAGAGCGTGGGGTTTTCGACCGCGTCGACATTTTCGCGACGCCGACGGCGAGCGTCGGGAACGCCGAGCGCCTCGAGGCCGGACAGATCGAGTTCGGACTCCTTGCCGCCAACTGGATCGGCCGCGCGGCGCGGGGCGAGGCGCCGTTCGAGCGCGCGCTCGACATCCGCATGGCGGCGCCGGCGAATTCGGGGCCGATGTTCTTCGTCGCGCTCCGCGGGTCCGGGTTGGAGACGGTCGACGATCTGCGCGGCAGGCGGGTCTCCATCGGCCCCGCCGGCAGCGGCATGGCGCAGCACGTCGCGACCATGTTCGGGGTGCTCGGTATCGGCTTCGACACCTTCGAGCAGATCCATCTCAACTTCCTCGACGGTGCCAATGCGCTGGCGGCGGGGGAGATCGACGCCCAGTTCCAGTGCCCGATTCCCAACAAGGTGATGACCGGGCTCGCGGAACGGGTCGACATAAGGGTGCTCGATTACGGCGCTGGCCAGCTCGAAACCCTGCTCGAGCGGGTCGGGTTCTACCGTCCCGCCCGGGTGAAGGCGGGCGCGCTGCGCGGCCACGAGCGGGACAGCGACCAGATCGGTGTGCTCAACGTGATCGCCACCCATGCCCGCACGCCCGACGACACGGTGGGCCGGCTGGCGCGGCTGATGGCGACGCAGCACGAGCGCTTGGCCGCGCTCAACCCGCTGTTCGAAGGATTGGACCGACTGTTCGATCCGTTGCGGAGCGATGGGGCGGCCGGCCTTACGATCGACGGCGTGCCGCTCCATCCGGCGGCCGCGTCAGCCTACCGCGAGCTTGGGCTGATAGGACCCTGAGGGGCCGCGAATTCCCGCACCAGGTCCAGAGCCAGCGCCTTGTTTTCCGGCGTGCCGCTGATCTGGAGGATGGGTTCCTCGATCCCTGCGTCGAGATAATCCGTGAGCAGCCTGCGGCAATCGGCGGGCGTGCCGCCGACGCAGAACGCCTCGATGGCCTCGTCGGGGATCATCGCTGCCGCCGCCGGGAGGTCCCGCCGCCCCACCGCGTCCATGATCGCCTCGTGGTCGATCGCGAGACCCGAGGTCGCGATGTTGTCGGCGTGGCGCGCGCTGCGGAACAGGTAGGCGAGCTTGGTCTTCAGGTCTTCGACCGCCGCCGTTCCGTCCGGCGAGACCGAGAAATAGATCAGGCTCGCGCGGCGGAGCGCATCGCGGTCCCGTCCCGAAGCCTCCAGCCCTTCCTCCGCGAAGGCGAGGCAACGCCGGGTCGATTCTAGGGTTAGCCCGCCCGACAGCAGCACGCCGTCGGCGATCCGCCCGGAGAGGCGGAGCACCTGCGGTCCGGTCGAGGCGACATAGATCGGCGGCGCTGCCGAGGGCGCGAAGTTCATGTAGGCGCCGTCGAGCCGGTATGCCGGGGCGTCGCGCCGCACCGGCTCGCCCGTCCAGAGCGCGCGCAGGTCGGAGACCATGTTGCCGATGGCGGCGACCGGACGCACGGGCTCGTGACCCGATTCCCTGAGATTGAGCAGGTTGCCGACGGATACCGCGACGGCGACGCGGCCCGGGGCCAGCTCCTCCAGCGTCGCGACCGCCATTGCCGTTGGGGTCGGATGCCAGAGATAGGGGCTGATCGCGGTTGGCACGAGGCGGACGGTTTCCGTCGCGACCGCGATTCCCGCGCAGGCGGTCACCGCCTCGCGCCAGCCCATGTGCTCGGCGACCCAGACGCTCGCGGCTCCCGCCGCCTCCGCCCCCCGGGCGAGGCGGATCATCTCGCGCGCGTCGTCGAAGCCGTCGAAGACGACGCCGATCTCGACCGTCATTCCTGTTCTCCCGCGGACCCCCACTCTTGATCCCGGCCGCCCCGGCTGTGATCCTGACGGAGCGGTAAAGAAGGCGCGGGGCCATGCTCTACATCATCTACCAGATCGACAAGCCCGGCTCGGAAGAGATTCGGGCGCGAACCCGGGAAGATCACTTCGCCTATCTCGACGCGCACGAGGACATCCTGGTGCTCGGCGGCGCGCTGCTCGGCGAGGACGGCACGACGCGTACCGGGAGCGTGCTGATCGTCAACGTGCCTTCCAGAGAGGAGGCCGAGGCGTTCTCCAGCAACGAACCGTTCCGCAAGGCGGGGCTGTTCGAACGGGTCGAGATCAACCGCATGCGCCGGGGGCAGTGGAACCCGGATGCCGCGCCGAAGACCGCCGAGGGCAACTGACCGGGTCGCGGCTGGTCAGTCGGCGATTCCCTCGGGCAGCGGATCGGTCTCGCCGAGGACCGCCGTCCGGTAGATCTCGTTCATGCAGGCCCAGCGCGTCTTGACCGCGACCGTGGCGACCTCGACGGCGCGCGCGGCCATCTCCTCGGTCCGGACCAGCCGCTCGACGAGCTGGATCTGGCGGCTCGAATGGTCGGCGTCGGCGATGTAGTGCTCGGCGAAGAACTCGATCGCCGGGTCGTCCATCTGTCGTCCATCTCAAGCCCGTGGAACTTCTTGAAGGCCGGGAGCGTCCGTTCGCCGTTGATCGCCGGCTGCTGGCCTTCCTGGGTCGACTGCATGGCGACGATGACCGGAAAGGCCTCGTCCCGCACGGTCGCGAGGTAGAAATATGACCGCGCCCGCCAGGCGGGCAGCTGCTCGGTCGCGAGCACGTCTTCGTCGGTCATGCCGGCGTACCGGCAATAGCGGAAGATGAGCTCCATGTGGTCGTGCGGTTCCCGGTCCTCGCCGGGACCGGCAACGAGCCCTTCCTCTTCCGCGAGGTTCTCCAGGATGAACCGCCGCCCGTCGGGCGGGGCCTTGGCGTAGATCAGCCCGAAGCTCGCCAGGGCCCGGACGACGTGCTGATAGTGCTGCGCCATCAGCTTCGCCATCGCCGCGAGCCCGACGGTTCCCTCGTGGAACCCGACATAGAACGGGTGGTCCTTGGTATGCCAGGTCTCGCGCAAGGCGACGATTTCGGCTGCCGCGCGTCTGCCGATGGAGTTCGCTTCGCCGCCCATGACAGCCTCCTTCGCCGTTCCGGGAACTTCGAAGGTGATAGCCAAGCGGTCCGCGCCGTTCAACCGGGCTCCGCTGGACAAAGCGGTTCCAATGTGGGCGTCTAGCGCGCACCGGCATCGACGGGAGGCGGACGAGCGATGAGCTATGACGGGCTCAGGCCCTATCTCCAGGTCCTGGAGCAGCGGGGCATGATGCGCTGGGTCGACAAGGAGGTCGACAAGGACTGGGAGATCTCGGCGGTGCTCCGCATGATCTTCCGCGCGATGTCGGAGCAGAACCGCTACGGCATCGGCTTCCGCAACATCAAGGGCTATCCCGGCGGCCGGGTCGTGGCCGGGGTGGTCGCGTCGTCGCGCGAGATGATCGCCACCGCGATCGGCTGTGAGCCCAACTTCGCCGCCATCCACGCCAGGGTCATCGAGGGCATCGCCAATCCGATCGAGCCGGTGATCGTGGACGACGGGCCGTGCAAGGAAGTGATCGTCTCCGGCGACGACGTGGATCTCAACGCGCTGCCGATCCCGGTGTGGACGCCGGAGAAGGACGCCGGTCCCTACCTCACGCCGCTCTGGGTGACCAAGGACCCGGATGACGGGCGGCGCAATATCGGTATCCGGCGCTGCCAGATAAAGGGCAGGGACAAGACCGGCATCCTGTTCGGAGCGCCCGACCGGGGCGGCGCCATCCACTGGGAGAAGTGGAAGGCGCGCGGCAGGAACATGCCGGCGGCGATCTTCATCGGCGGCGATCCGGTGCAGTACGTGGTCGCGCCCGCGCGCTATGGCGCCGACGAGCTCGCGGTCGCCGGCGGTATCCGCGGCGAGGCGATCCCGATGGTGCGCTGCGAGACCGTGGATCTCGAAGTGCCGGCACACGCGGAGATCGTCATCGAGGGCGAGGTGCTGACCGATTCGCTGGAGCCCGAGGGCCCGTTCGGCGAGTTCACCGGCTACATGGCAGGCGGCCGCCACGCGCCGGTGTTCAAGGTGAACTGCATCACCCACCGGAAGGACCCGATCCTGCTCGGCATCATCAGCCAGCTGCCGCCGTCCGAGAGCAGCATGATCAAGCGGTCGCTGCTCGAGGCCGGGCTGAAGAAGCACCTCAGCGAGGATCTCCGCATCCCCGGCATCGTCGACGTGCACGCGCTGGAGGCCGGCGGATGCACGGCGACGCTCTGGATCTCGCTGAAAAAGATGTACGCCGGCCATGTCGACCAGGCTGTGTTCGGCACCTTCGGGCACATGGGGATGAGCTATTTCAAGTGGATCGTCGTCACCGACGACGACATCGACATCGAGGATCCGTTCATGCGGGACTGGATCCTCGCCTGGCGGGTCCGCCCGGAGCACGATCTGCGGGTGATCGAGACCCCGGCCGCGGTCGAGCTCGACCCGTCCTCCTTCGGCCCGGACGCGCCGGAGGGCGGCCAGGCGCCGGGCGCCAAGGTGGTGATCGACGCCACCCGGAAATGGGGCTATCCGGGAATTTCCCTGCCGCCGCTGGAAAAACTGCGCGGGGTGGCGGAGGACTGGGAGAGCTACGGCCTGCCGCCGCTCGAGGACCTCAAGCTGCCGAGGGGCGAATAGCGGTCAGGGCGGCGGGTCGATCTCGCACCAGACGGGGGTGTGGTCCGAGGCCTTCTGCTTGCCGCGCGGCCCCTTGTCGATACCGGATGCCGACAGCCGGTCGGCGGCCTGCGGCGACAGCAGCAGATGGTCGATCAGAAGGCCGAAATCCTTCTGCCATGCGCCGCCCTGATAATCCCAGAAGCTGTACGTGTGCGGCGCGCCGTTGAACGCCCGGTAGGCGTCAGTCAGCCCGAGATGGACCAGGGAACGGTAACGCGTTCGCGATTCCGGCCGGCACAGCGCGTCGTCGGCCCAGCCGTCCGGGTCGTAGCAGTCCTCGTCGTTCGGCACCACGTTGTAGTCGCCGCCGAGAACCAGCGCCTCCTCCTGGTGCAGCAGGTCGCGGGTGTGCGCGAGCAGACGGTCCATCCAGCGCAGCTTGTAATCGTACTTTTCGCCCGGCGCCGGGTTGCCGTTGGGCAGATAGATCGACGCCACCCTGAGGTCGCCGACGAAAGCCTCGATATAGCGCGCCTGGTCGTCGTCCGGGTCGCCCGGGAGCCCGGTCCGCACATCCTCGATCGGCTGTCTCGCGAAGATGCCGACGCCGTTGAAGTTCTTCTGCCCGCAGATGGCGACGTTGTATCCCGCATCCTCGATCGCCTCGCGCGGGAAGGTCTCGTCGGTCGCCTTGAGCTCCTGGGCGAGAACAATATCAGGGGAAAATTCGGCCAGCCATTCGAGCACGCGGGGCAGCCGGGCGCGGATGGAATTGACGTTCCAGGTGGCGATCCTGGTCATCCGACCGCGAACGAGACTCCGCAGCCGCAGGTCGACGCCGCGTTCGGGTTGCGAACCGTGAAATAGGCGCCGACCAACTCCTCGACATAGTCGATCTCGGAACCGCCGAGGAATTCGAGCGAGATGTCGTCGATCACGATTCGAACGCCATCGCGCGAAAACACCGTATCGTCGCCGTTGCAGGCATCGTCGAAGGTGAAGCTGTATTGGAAGCCGGAGCAGCCGCCGCCGCCTACCGCGACCCGAAGCATCGTGCCCGAGGCGTCCTCGGCCGCTTCGAGTTCCCGGATCCGGCGCACCGCCGAGTCGCTGATCGTGACCGCCGCAACCGCCGGCCCGGTGCCGCTTTCCGCGCCCTCCGACATGGCAGCTTATCTAGGCCGGGGTCGCTGTGCCGTCAAGCGGCGGTCGACATTAAGCACTTGAAATCGTTTCCTTCGTCGCGCAATTACGGGCTGCCAACCGCGTCGCACGATCGCCGAAGGCCGAAATGAACATATTCGAGGCCATGAGGGAGCTTATCGAGGACTCCCTCGCCGCCGCTTTGGAAGAAGTCGGGCAGGCCCCCGTCGCCAACGGCGCGGATTTCTCCGTCGAGCCGCCGCGGGATGGGCGCCACGGCGAGGTTTCGAGCAATGTCGCGCTGGTGCACGCGAAGGCGGCCGGCATGAAGCCGCGAGACCTCGCGGAACGGGTGGCCACGGCGCTCGCCGCGCACGCGGACGTGGTCGACGCCTCGGTCGCCGGACCCGGGTTCATCAATCTCCGCCTGCGCGGCGAGGTCTGGCGCGCGCGGCTCCGCGACATTCTCGCCGCCGGCACGTCTTACGGCGACTCGGACCTCGGCAAGGGCAACAAGGTCAACGTCGAATACGTATCGGCCAATCCGACCGGCCCGATGCATGTGGGCCACGGCCGGGGCGCGGTCGTCGGCGATGCGCTCGCCGCGCTCTTCGCCAAGGCGGGGTACGACGTCACCCGCGAGTACTACATCAACGATGCCGGCGTTCAGGTCGACGTGCTGGCGCGCTCGCTTCACCACCGTTACCGAGAGGCGGCCGGGCAGGAGGCGGGCGAACTGCCGGAGGACCATTACCCCGGCGAGTATCTCGTCGAGGCGGGCGCGGCGCTTTTCGAGCGGGACGGCGCGAGATGGCTCGACCGCGAGGAGGAGGACTGGCTTCCGCCGGTGCGCGATTTCGCGATCGACGCGATGATGGACCTGATCAGGGACGATCTCGCGGCGCTCGGCATTTCGCACGATGTCTTTTCCTCCGAACGCGCGCTCGCCGCGTCGGGGGCGGTCGACGATACGCTCTCCGACCTCGAAAGCCGCGGGCTCCTGCATGTCGGCGTCCTCGAACGGCCCAAGGGAAGGACGGACGAGGATTGGGAGCCGCGGCCGCAGACGCTGTTCCGCTCGACCGGGTTCGGCGACGACACCGACCGGGCGATTCGCAAATCCGACGGCAGCTGGACTTATTTTGCTACCGACATGGCTTATCACCGGGACAAGTTCCGCCGGGGCTTCCCCATCCTGATCGATGTCTGGGGCGCCGATCACAAGGGCTACGTGAAGCGCATGCAGGCCGCGGTCGCGGCGCTGAGCGGGGGCAGGGCGGAATTCGACGTCCTTATCTGCAACCTGGTCAATCTTTCCGAGGCCGGCCGGCCGGTGAAGATGTCGAAGCGCGCGGGCACGTTCGTCACCCTGCGCGAGGTGGTCGACCGGGTCGGCAAGGACGTGGCGCGGTTCATCATGCTGACGCGGGGAAACGAAGCCTCGCTCGACTTCGACCTCGCCCGGGCGGTCGAGCAATCGAAGGACAACCCGGTCTTCTATGTCCAATACGCCCATGCGCGGGCCTGTTCGGCGCTGCGCAACGCGGCGGAGACGTTTCCCGGCGAGGATTTTTCCGATCCCGCGCTCGCCGCGGCGCCGCTCGACCGGCTCGACGAGGATGAGGAGCTCTCCCTGATCCGCATGCTGGCCGGCTGGCCGCGCACGGTCGAGGCCGCCGCCGAAGCGGCCGAGCCCCATCGGATCGCCTTCGCGCTGTCGGAGATAGCGGCCGCTTTCCACGCCCTCTGGAACCGCGGCAACGTCGATGACGATCGCCGCTTCGTCGTCGCGGGCGATCTCGCGTTGAGCCGGGCGCGCCTTGCCCTGGTGCGGGCAACCGCCTTGGTCATAGCGTCCGGGCTCGGGGTCATGGGCGTGACCCCGGTCGAGGAAATGCGCTGATGGCGAGGAGGCCCGGCGCCGATCCAGCCGTCCGCGACGGGCACCGGAAGGGGAGCGGCATGCGCTGGCTCCCGAAACTGGTCTCCGGCGCCGTGGGAATCGTGGCGCTGGCCGCTTCGGGCGTGGCGATGGTCCATGCCTACAGCGAAGGGCGGTCGTCGGCGTCCGGCGGAACGCCGGTGCTGATCAAGGCCGATCCGGGGCCGTTCAAGGTCAAGCCGGACTCTCCCGGCGGCCGCGCCGTTCCCGACCGGGACAAGCGGATTTACGACCGTTTGGCCGCGGCGCCGCCGAAGAGGACCCCCGAACGTCTGTTGCCGCCTCCGGAAGTCCCGCTGCCGCCTCCCAAATACGAGCCGGAACCGCCCGAGGAGCAGGCCGCCGCGACTCCCGACCCGGAACCGGCGCAACCCGAAACGGCAAGCCCCGCGAAGAGTACGGACACGGCGAAGGCCGGCGCCGAAACCGGGAAACCGCCCGCCCCGCCTCCGGAGGCGGAGAAATACCGGCTGCAACTCGCCGCGCTCCGTTGGAAAGCCGACGTCGACAAGGCGTGGAAGCGTCTCCGGACGCGCCACCGCGATCTCCTCTCCGGTCTCGGACTCGCGGTAGAGAAGAAGGATCTCGGTCCGCCCAAGGGCGTCTATTACAGGCTTCTCGCCGGCCCGGTGAGCGACCGGGATAAGGCCCTGCGCCTGTGCGCCGATCTCGAGAAGCGCAATGTCGGCTGCCTCGTCGTCAAGCGCTGAACCGACGCACCCGGCCGCGGTAATCTTCGGTTGCGCGGGCGAGACGCTCGGCGCGGAGGAGCGGAGGTTTTTCGCCGATGCCGATCCGCTCGGTTTCATCCTGTTCGGGCGCAACTGCCGGGAGCCCCGGCAGGTGCGCGACCTGGTCTCGGCGCTTCGCGATACCGTAGGCCGGGACGACGCCCCGGTGCTGATCGATCAGGAGGGCGGACGGGTGCAGCGCCTCGGGCCGCTGCATTGGCGGCGACGAGACGCCTGGCGCGGTTTCGGGGACATGGCCGCCGAACGGGGTCTCGACCGCGCGATCGAAGCGGCGCGCGTCGCCGCGCGGGACATCGCCGGCGAACTCGCGGATCTCGGCATCGACGTGAACTGCCTGCCGCTGCTCGACGTGCCGGCCCCCCGGGGCCACGCCGTCATCGGAGATCGTGCCTTCTCCTCGGATCCGGACATCGTCGCCGCGCTCGGGCGCGCCGTCTGCGAAGGGCTCCTCTCCGAGGGGGTGGTCCCGGTGATCAAGCATATTCCGGGCCACGGGCGGGCCACGGTCGACAGCCATCTGGCGCTCCCCGCTGTGGATGCCCCGGCCGAAGCGCTGGAAGCCGATTTCGCGCCGTTTCGCGCGCTGCGAGACATGCCCTGGGCAATGACCGCGCACGTGGTCTATACGGCTTTCGACGCGGACGCCCCGGCGACCGCATCCCGAACGGTCGTAGAGCGCGCGATCCGCGGTTCCATCGGCTTCGAGGGCCTGCTCGTCTCCGACGATCTCTGCATGAAGGCATTGACCGGAGGTTTCGGCGCCCGCGCTCGGGCCGCGCTCGACGCGGGCTGCGACGTGGTGCTGCACTGCAACGGCGATCTGGACGAAATGCGCGAGACCATGCATGGCACGGGGCGGATGAGCGACCGCGCGATGGCGCGGTTCCGGAACGGTGTCGCGCTGGCCCGCCGCGCGAGGCTCCCGGTGACGGCGGGCGATTGATGGATTTCGTCTACACGGCTTCGACCTGGATCGCGCCCGTCCTGATCGCGATCACCCTGCACGAGGCGGCGCACGGCTATGTCGCGTGGCGGCTCGGCGACGACACGGCGAAACGCCTGGGACGGGTGACCTTCAACCCGCTGCGCCACGTCGATCCCTACGGCACGATCGTGATACCGGCGCTGCTGCTGTCGTTCAGCAATTTCGTCTTCGGCTGGGCGAAGCCCGTTCCGGTCGATTTCAGCCGCCTGGAACGGCCCCGCCGGGACATGGTCTGGGTCGCCGCCGCGGGGCCGGCGGTCAACATAGCTCTTGCGACGGCCTCGGCCGCGCTCATGCACCTGGTTCCGCTGCTGCCGGTCGCGGTCGAGCCCTGGGTTTTCGAGAACCTGCGGAACTCGATCGTGATCAACCTTGTGCTCGCGGTGTTCAACCTGTTGCCCTTGCCGCCGCTCGACGGAGGGCGCATCGCGGTCGGGCTGTTGCCGTTGCCGCTCGCACGCCCCTTGGCCCGCATGGAGCGATTCGGCCTGTTCGTGATAATAGGCGTGCTGTTCGTCCTGCCTTACGCGGGGCAGGAGTTCGGGGTGGACCTCAACGTCTTCCCCTGGCTGATCGGGGAGCCGGTGCGCTTCCTGATGGGTGTGATCGCGGGGCTCGCGGGGTTTGCGCCCTGACTGAAGACGGAAACCTGGTGGCGGAAGAGGATTGGCCGGACAGGCCCGGCGTAACCCTTCTGCTCGATCTCGACGGCTACGAGGGGCCGATCGACGTGCTCCTGGTGTTGGCGCGCCAGCAGAAGGTCGACCTCACCCGCATTTCCATCCTCGATCTCGCAGAACAGTATCTGGCGTTCATCGCCGAGGCGCGGCGGCTCGATCTGGAGATCGCCGCCGATTACCTGGTGATGGCCGCATGGCTGGTCTACCTCAAGTCGCGGCTGCTGCTGCCCGACGAGGAGGACGACGAAGAACCCAGCGGCCCCGAGCTCGCCGAGGCGCTCGCTTTCCAGCTGCGGCGGCTGCAGGCGATGCAGGAGAAGGGCCAGCAATTGTTGGCACGACCGCTTCTGGGCCGGGAAGTCTTCGCCCGCGGCGAGCCGCAGGAGATCGAGGTCGTCCGCCATTCCGTATACGAGGTTTCCCTCTTCGATCTCCTTTCCGCCTATGGCGAGAGCCGCCGGAGAGCCGACGACGCGGTGCTGGAAATCGAGCCCAGCACGCTCTACTCGATCGCCGAGGCGATCGAGCGGCTGAGCGGCCTCAGCGGCGGCACCGCCGATTGGCGGACCCTGTTCGAGTTCCTCCCGCCGGAGGCGGGCGGCGGCATCCGGCTCCGCTCCGCGATCGCGTCGACTTTCGTCGCGGGCCTCGAGCTCGCCCGCATGGGCCGGCTCCAGTTCAGGCAAATGAACCCGTTCGGCCCCATCTACGTACGGGGCCGGAACGCCCTTCAACCCGTTCGGGAGGCCACGAATGAAGCATGATCTGCGCCTTATGGAAGCGATCCTGTTCGCCGCTTCCGAACCGGTCGACGAGGTCGCGCTTGCCGGGCGTTTCGCCGAAGATACCGACGTGGCGGCCCTGATCGACGAGCTCGCGGCGGTCTACGCCGGACGCGGCGTCAACCTGGTACGGGTCGCAGGCGGCTGGTGTTTCCGCACGGCGGAGGATCTCGCCGGACACATGCGCGTCGAGCGCAAGGTGACCCGCAAGCCTTCGCGCGCGGCGGTCGAGACGCTTGCCGTCATCGCCTACCACCAGCCGGCGACCCGCAGCGAGGTCGAGGAAATTCGCGGCGTCGCGGCGAGCAGGGGCACGTTCGACATCCTGCTGGAGGCGGGCTGGATACGTCCGGTCGGCCGGCGCAGGACGCCGGGTCGTCCCGTAACCTGGGGGACGACGGATGAGTTTCTGGTCCATTTCGGACTGTCCGGCCTCGCCGACCTGCCCGGCTTCGACGAGCTCAAGGCGACCGGACTGCTCGATACCCGCCCCGCGAGCGCGATCATCGGTTTGGCCGATAAGGGCCAGGAGACGGACGACGAGACGGAGCGCGACGAGAGCGTCCTGGCCTTCTCAATTCCTCGCCGGGAGCTGTCCGACCTTCCGCAGGAACCCGAGTTCGCCCCGGCCGCCGCCGCCGAATAGGGACACGCCTGCCCGGCCACGGCCGGGACGCCCGCCGCAAACGCGAGTGCACGACATCGCGGTTTCGGGTATATACGCTTTCCGGCATCGTCGCCTGCGGCGATGGCAGGATGGAAGGCAGGAGCACCCGCGATGGGATCGTTTAGCATCTGGCACTGGCTCGTCGTCCTCGTTGTGGTCCTTGTCCTGTTCGGGGGCGGAGGCAAGCTCTCGCGTCTCATGGGCGATGCGGCGCGCGGCATCAACGCCTTCAAGAAGGGCCTGAAGGAAACCGAGCCCGCGGGCACGGTGAAGGCGGAAGCCCAGGAAACCGCGAAGGAAATTCCCGCGGAAGCGACGGAACGGGACGAGGCCGCCAAGAGCTGAATCCTCGTTGAACGGTGCGGCGGCGCGCCACGGACGCTGCCGTGGACAGGCCCCCCGCCAGAGCGGCAACCCGATGATGGAACGGCCGGCCGATGCTTGACATCGGCAGTTGGGAATTCCTGATCGTTATCGTGATCGCGCTGATCGTGGTCGGTCCCAAGGAGCTGCCCGGCCTGGTCAGAACGGTGAGCCAGTGGGTCCGCCGCGCCAGGGAGCTCGCACGCGAGTTCCAGGGCGGGCTGGAGGACATGGCCCGCGAGGCCGAGTTGGACAAGGTGAAGGACTCTCTCCAGACCGAACTCGATCCCGACGGGGTGGTAAACACCATCAAGCGCGACATCGAGGACGAGATTGAGGACGAATGGCTCGGCGACGAATCGGTCTTCGACTTCGAGGATGCCGAACAGGCGGCCGCGGCCAAGACCGACACCCGGGCCGACGAGACCCAAACGACCGAGTCCGGGGAAGAGGCCGACGCCCCGCCCGCCGGGGAAGAACGGGAGGAACCCGTCGCCGCGAAATCCGGATCGGGTGACTGACCGTGGCCGACGACGACGCAGCGCAAGACAAGGCGATGCCGCTGCTCGATCACCTGATCGAGCTCCGCAAGCGCCTGATATTCTGCGCCGTCGGCTTCATCGTCGCGTTCTTCGCCTGCTTCTTCGTCGCCGAGGAGATTTTCGAGTTTCTCGTCCGGCCGCTCGCGGCCGCGCTCGACGAGAAGGAGGGCGGGCGGATGATCTTCACCGCCCTGCACGAGGCGTTCTTCACCTACGTCAAGGTCGCGTTCTGGACTGCCGCCCTGATCGCCTTTCCCCTGATCTCGATGCAGGTCTGGCTGTTCGTGGCTCCGGGCCTCTACAGGAACGAGCGGCGGGCGTTCCTTCCCTTCCTGATCGCGACGCCGATCCTGTTCTGCATGGGCGCCGCGCTGGTCTATTACGGCGTCATGCCGGTGGCCTGGGAGTTCTTCCTCGACTTCCAGAAGCCCGCCGATCCGGGCGACCTCGCGATCGAGGTCGAGCCCAAGGTCGACCAGTATTTGTCGCTCGTCATGCGGTTGATCTTCGCGTTCGGCATCGGCTTCGAACTGCCGGTATTCCTGATGCTGCTCGCGCGGGCGGGAATCGTCACCGCCGACGGGCTCGCCGCCAAGCGGCGCTACGCGATCGTCGCGGTGTTCATCGCCGCCGCGATCCTGACTCCGCCGGACGTTTTCAGTCAGATCGGGCTCGCATTGCCGATCATCCTGCTGTACGAAGCCTCGATTTTCGGGGCGCGGGTGATGGAGCGCAAACGCGCCGAGCGTGAAGCGGCCGAGGACGCGGCCGTCTAGGCGGAGTTCTCGATGCTCGACCTGCCCTGGATCAGGGAAAACCCGGATGGGCTCGACCGCGGGCTCCAGCGCCGCGGGCTGGAGCCGATGAGCGCCGGAATCCTCGCGCTCGACAGCGACCGCCGCGCCCGGCAAACCGAACTTCAGGGCCATCAGACCCGGCGCAACGAGGCTTCGCGCGAGATCGGCGCGGCGAAGAAGGCGGGCCGGGACGCGGCCGCCCTGATCGACGAGGTGGGCGCCATCAAGGTCCGGATGCAGGCCCTGGAAGACGAATGCGCCAGTCTCGACACCCGGATCGACGCCCGCCTGATGAACATGCCGAACCTTCCGGCGGAGGACGTTCCCGACGGTCCCGACGAGAGCGCCAATGTCGAGATCCGGCGGGTCGGCGCGCCTCCGTCCTTCGGCTTCGAGACGCGCGACCATGTCGAGATCGGCGAAGCGCTGGGAATGATGGATTTCGCCGCCGCCTCGAAACTTTCCGGCGCGCGGTTCGTGGTGCTCAACGACGCGCTCGCCCGGCTCGAACGCGCGCTGGCGGGCTTCATGCTGGACTTGCACACAACCGAGTTCGGCTATACCGAGGTCAGCACGCCGTTCCTCGTGCGCGATTCGGCGCTCTACGGGACCGGACAGCTTCCCAAGTTCGGCGAGGATCTGTTCAAGACGACGACGGACCACTGGTTGATCCCCACCGCCGAGGTGCCCTTGACCAACCTCGTTGCCGACGAGATTCTCGACGCCGCAATTTTGCCGCTTCGCTTCACCGCCTTGACCCCCTGCTTCCGCTCGGAAGCCGGGGCATCGGGGCGTGACACCCGCGGCATGCTGCGCCAGCACCAGTTCCAGAAGGTCGAGCTGGTCAGTATCGTCCGGCCCGAAGAATCGGCCAATGAGCTGGAGCGCATGACCGGGGCCGCGGAAGAGGTGCTGAAGCGCCTGGATATCCCTTACCGGGTGGTGGTTCTGTCCACCGGCGACATGGGTTTCGCCGCCGAGAAGACCTACGACATCGAGGCCTGGTTGCCGGGACAGCGGACCTACCGGGAAATCTCCAGCTGTTCGAACTGCGGGGCGTTCCAGGCGCGCCGGATGCGCGCGCGCTACCGTCCGGAGAACCGGAAGGGAACGGAATTCGTCCACACGCTCAACGGTTCCGGCGTGGCGGTCGGCCGGCTGCTGATCGCGGTGCTGGAGAACGGCCAGCAAGCGGACGGTTCGGTCTCCGTGCCCGCCGCGCTTCGCCCCTATCTCGGCGGACTCGACGCGATTCGGCCGACGCGGTAAAGGAGAGCCGCTCTCCCGCTTGCCGAACGACGCGAAGCCTTTTCGTGATCGAATACGAATCCAAGATCCGCCTGTTGAAGGAGCTCCGGGGCCACGGCATCGCCGACCCCGACGTCCTTTCCGCGATCGAGCGCGTGCCGCGCGAGATGTTCGTGCCGGAAGCCTTCCGTTCCCGCGCCAACGACAACGACGCGCTGCCGATCGGACACGGCCAGACCATTTCCCAGCCCGTCGTGGTCGCCTACATGACTGGGGAGCTCGAACTCGGCGGACGGATGAAGGTGCTGGAGATCGGCACCGGATCGGGCTACCAGGCGGCGGTGCTGTCGAGGCTGTGCCGACGGGTCTACACGATCGAGCGTTACAGGGCCCTGCTGCGGCAGGCGGAATGGCGGTTCGACGAGCTGCGTTTCTCCAACATCACGACGCGGTGGGACGACGGCTCGAGGGGCTGGCCCGAGGTGGCGCCTTTCGAGCGCATCATCGTTACCGCGGCCGCGGTGGACGTGCCGCCGGTGCTGCTGGACCAGCTGGCGCCCGACGGAATCATGATCCTTCCGGTCGGGGGGGACGATGAGGACCAACAGCTTCTCAAGTGCCGCAAGCGGGGAGAAGAAGTGCACTACGAGACCCTGTGGCCCGTCCGTTTCGTTCCGCTGCTGGCCGACACCGTGGACGATTCGGGACGCTGAGCCGTCGATTCGTTACGGCAATTGTATTTGGAAATGGATGAGGTTAGTTTGAGAATAGATTGATTCAACGGACTCTTTTTGACCGTGCTTCGATCCCTTGTCCTGATAGCCGCGTTGCTCGCAGCAGCGGGGTGCGGCAGCAGCCGTCACGATTCTAGCGCCGATTCGGGGCGAAGCTGGAACCGAAATGCGCCCGCCGACAGGGGCGGGGGCGCCGCCGTCGTCGTCCGCGGGGGCGACAGCCTCTACAAGATCGCCCGCCGGCACGGGGTGCCGCTCCGCGACCTGATCGTCGCCAACGGGCTGCGTCCGCCCTACGAAATTCATCCCGGCCAACGGCTTCGCTTGCCGGGGGCGAGGGCGCATGTGGTGCGCCGCGGGGACACGGTCGGCGGTATCGCGCGGCGCTACGGCGTGTCGGTAGCACGTGTCGCGTCCACCAACCGGATCGAGCCGCCCTATCGGATCTATCCCGGTCAGACCCTGCGTCTGCCGGGAAAGGAAACGGCCGGCGGGAGGCAGGTCGCGAAGCGGTCGCCGCCGCCCGGCCGGGTCAAATCGAAACCGCCCAAGGCCGTTGCGCTCGCCCCGCCCGCCCCGCGTTCCGGCAAGCGCTTTCTGTGGCCGGTCGACGGTCCCGTCGCGGTCGGCTTCGGCAGCCGGGGGAAGGGTCTGCGCAATGACGGGATAAACATCCTCGCGCGGCGCGGCACCGGCGTGCGCGCCGCCGAGAACGGGGTGGTGGCGTATTCCGGCAACGCGGTGCGGGGCTTCGGCAATCTGGTCCTGATAAAGCATGCCGGAGGCTGGATGAGCGCCTACGCGCATAACGACGTGTTGCTGGTCCGCACCGGGCAACGGGTACGCCGCGGCGAGACGATTTCCAGGGTCGGCTCGACCGGCAATGTCAGCCGGCCCCAGCTGCATTTCGAGCTCAGGCGGGGCAGGCGTGCGGTCGATCCGATGCGCTATCTGGCGCCGGCGCGCCGAGCCATCAGCTTCCTCATTCCGCGCGATCCAGCGTCACGCCGAGCTGTCCCGCCAGGTCCTGGATAAACTGCCAGGCGACGCGCCCGGACCGGGCGCCCCGGGTCACCGACCACTCGTTCGCCGCCGCCCTCAGGCGATCCCGCGGAACCTCGAGACCGAAGCGTGCCGCATAGCCCTCGACGATGCGGAAATAGGTTTCCTGGTCGCAGTTGTGGAAGCCGAGCCAAAGGCCGAACCGGTCCGACAGGGAGACCTTCTCGTCGACCGCTTCCGCCGGAACGATCGCGGTCGACTGCTCGTTCTCGATCATTTCCCGCGGCATCAGGTGACGCCGGTTGGAGGTGGCGTAGAAGATCACGTTGGAGGGCCGGCCTTCGATCCCGCCCTCGAGCAGTGCCTTCAGCGACTTGAAGGTCGTGTCTTCCGCCTCGAAGGAGAGATCGTCGCAGAACAGGATGAAGCGTCGGTCGACGGAGCGCAGCATGGCGAGAAGCACCGGCAGGCTGCCCAGGTCCTCGCGATGCACCTCGACCAGCCCCAGCCCGCCGCCGGCCTCCGCGTTGATCGCGCCGTGCACCGACTTCACGAGAGAGCTTTTGCCCATGCCGCGGGCGCCCCACAGCAGGGCGTTGTTCGCCGGAAGGCCGCGCGCGAACCGCCGCGTGTTCTCGAGCAGGGTCGCCGCCGGCCGATCGATGCCAACCAGCAGGTCCAGGTCCAGGCGATTGATCTCGCGGACCGGAACCAGACGGTTGTCCTCGGCGTGCCAGATGAAGGCTTCGCCGTTCCGGAGGTCCGCCGGCGCCGGATCCCCCGGTGCCGCGCGCTCCAGCGCTTCGGCAATACGCGCGAGCAGGGCCGGGATCTCGGTATCGTCCGGTTCGCCGCTTCCGCCCCGCGTCATCGGTCCGCTCCCCGTCTTGCGGCCTGCGCCGGCACCGGCCGACGCGAGACCCTAATACACCGCGCCTTGCAGTCAAGGCCGCGCCACCGGCGGGCAATCCGGTTGCATGGCCGATGCCTGTCGCTATAGTCCGTGCGGTCGCGACGCCCGGCGCGCACTGTGTCGCGGCAGCCTCCTCGCGGAAACCCAGCGAATTTGGAAGGAGGACCACCCCATGTTGATTTCGCCGGCGTTCGCGCAGGACGGCGACTGGCTGGGCGGCATCGAGCGGCCGATCCTGCTGGTCCTGATCTTCGTGGTCTTCTACTTCCTTCTGATCCGTCCGCAGCAGAAGAAGGCCAAGGCGCACCGCGAGATGATCGCCGGTCTGCGGCGCGGCGACCGCGTGGTCACGTCCGGCGGCATCGTCGGCCAGGTCCAGCGCGTGATCGGCGATTCCGAGCTCAGCGTCGAGATCGCCGAGGGCGTCCGGGTTCGGGTCATGCGGGCGATGATCGCCGAACTGGTCGCCAAGCCCGAGCCCAGCCGCGCCCGTGACGACGACTATGACGACTATGACGACGATGACGACGAGGACGCGGACGCGGACGGGCCCGATGAGGACCGCCCCTAGCGGTCCGGCCGGCAGGGGAGCCGATCGGCCGGGCCGGACCGCCGGCCGACACGCACGATGATCTATTTCGCCAGGTGGAAGATTCTGCTTATCGCCGTCGTGTGCGTGCTCGGCATCTTCTATGCCGCGCCCAACGTGGTGGACCGCGGCGTGCTGGAAGGCATTCCCGACGGGCTTCCCAACAAGCAGATCAGCCTCGGCCTCGACCTTCAGGGCGGCTCGCATCTGTTGCTCGAGGTGCAGGTCGACGCGGTGATTCGCGAACGTCTGGTCGCGTTGGTCGATGCCGCCCGGACCGAGCTGAGGCGTAGCCGGATCGGCTATCAGGGGCTCGGCGTGCAAGGCCAGGGCATCGCGTTCACGGTGCGCGATCCCGGCAAGCTGGAGGAGGCGCGCCGCATCGCCCGGCGGCTCGAGACGGGGACCGAGACCTTGGTCAGCGGCAACCGGTTCACCATCACCCTTACCGAACTGACGGTCCGCGACGTCAAGACATCCGCCGTCAACCAGTCGATAGAAATCGTCCGGCGCCGGATCGACGAGACCGGCGTGCGGGAGCCCGCGATCCAGCGCCAGGGCGCAGACCGCATTCTGGTCCAGCTCCCGGGCGTCAAGGACCCCGAGCGGATCAAGCGCCTGCTGGGCAAGACCGCGAAGATGAATTTCCGCCTCGTCGATCAGTCCATGTCGGCGGAGCAGGCCCGTCGCGGACATCCGCCGCCCGGCTCGGAACTCCTGCCCGCGGATAACGAGGTCGGTCCGGACGGCCAGCCGGTGCAGTATCTGGTCCGCAAGCGCGTGATGGTGAGCGGCGACACGCTGGTCGATGCTCAGCCGACCGTCCAGGACGCCCAGCCCGTCGTCAGCTTCCGCTTCGACGCGGTGGGGGCGCGGCGGTTCGGCGATACCACGCGGCGCAATGTCGGAAGGCCCTTCGCGATCGTGCTCGACGGCAAGGTCATCAGCGCGCCCGTGATACGCGAACCGATCCTCGGCGGGTCCGGCATCATCTCCGGCAATTTCACCGTACAGTCGGCGCGCGACCTCGCCCTTCTGCTGCGCGCCGGCGCATTGCCGGCGCCGCTGACGGTGCTCGAAGAGCGCACCGTCGGGCCCGGCATGGGCGCCGACTCCATTCGTGCCGGCAAGATCGCGAGCGTGCTCGCCATCGTGATCGTGATCGTCTTCATGGCGGCGGTCTACGGTGTGTTCGGCCTGATGGCCTGTATGGCGCTGACTCTCAACATGATCCTGATCGGCGCGGCGCTGTCGCTGCTGCAGGCGACGCTTACCCTCCCCGGAATCGCGGGGATCGTGCTGACCATCGGCATGGCGGTCGACGCCAACGTCCTGATCTTCGAACGAATACGGGAGGAGCAGAGAAACGGCCGAACGCCGATCTCGGCGATCGATGCGGGCTATCAGCGCGCGCTGACCACGATCATCGACGCGAACCTGACCACGTTCATCGCGGCGGTCCTGCTGTTCCAGTTCGGCTCGGGGCCGATCAAGGGGTTCGCGGTGACGCTCGCGATCGGGCTTCTCACGTCGATGTTCACCGCGATCATGGTGACCCGGCTGATGGTGGTGACCTGGCTCCGGCGGCGCCGGCCGCAGGTCCTGCCTCTCTGAACCGCGGACGACCGGCATGCGTCTTATCAGCCTGATCCCGACCGGAACCAAGATCGATTTCATGCGGTGGCGCCGGATTGCCGGCATGGCGTCGGTGGCGCTGGCGACGCTCTCGGTCATTCTGTTCCTGGGCGTCGGGCTCAACTACGGCATCGATTTCCGCGGCGGCATCCTGGTCGAGATCAGGACCGAGGGTCCGGCGGACATCGGTCAATTGAGGTCGGACCTGTCCAATCTGAATCTCGGCGAGGTCGAGCTCCAGGAATTCGGCGAGCCGACCGACGTGCTGATCCGGATCGAACGCCAGGCCGGCGCCGAGCGCGAGCAGCTCAAGGCGGTCGAGGTGGTGAAGGAAGCGCTCGGCCCCGGGGTCGACTACCGCCGTGTCGAGTTCGTGGGGCCCAAGGTGGGCGCGGAGCTGATCGAGGCGGGGATCACCGCCGTGCTGCTCGCCCTGGCGGCGATGCTGGTCTACATCTGGTTCCGCTTCGAATGGCAGTTCGGCGTTGGCGCCGTCATCGCGCTGATGCACGACGTGATCCTGACCATCGGAGTCTTTTCGGTCCTCGGGCTGGAATTCAACCTGTCCACCGTGGCCGCGGTGCTCACCATCGCGGGATACTCGATCAACGACACCGTGGTGATTTACGACCGGGTGCGCGAGAACCTGAGGAAATACAAGACCCTGCCCCTCGAAGACCTGTTGAACCTCAGTGTCAACGACACGCTTTCCCGGACGATCCTCACCAGCGTGACCACGCTTCTCGCGCTGCTCTGCCTGTTCTTCTTCGGCGGGCAGGTCATCAAGGGCTTCAGCTTCGCGATGATCTGGGGGGTGATCGTGGGGACCTATTCCTCGATCTGGGTCGCGGTGCCGCTGCTGGTCTACATGAAGCTCAAGCGCGGCGGCCTGATCGTGGGCGAGGTCGACGACGACCGGCCCACCGCCGGCGGCTGACCCGGTGACGGAGATCGCGCCGGTCGATCCCCAGGGGCGCAGCGTCATCCAGGCCTATGGCGGGGGCCGGTTCCGGATTTCCGGGACCGAGTTCGCCGGGTCGGTGATCGTCCTCGTCGATGCGGTCCTGCCGTGGTCCGATGGCGACCGCGGAGACGTGTCGATCGCGGGCCTCTCTTCGGTCGTGGAGGCGAAGCCGGCCGTCGAAATCCTGCTTCTCGGGACGGGAAGCACGATGCGGCCCCTCGACCCCGATCTGCGGGGCGCCCTCAAGCGGCACGGCATCGTCGGCGATGCGATGGACACGGGCGCCGCGTGCCGCACCTTCAACGTCCTTGCCGGAGAGGACAGGCGGGTCGCCGCGGCGCTCATGGCCGACGCCTGACCCCGAAAAGAAACGGTTTACACGGATCGGTTGACGAGCGGTCGGCTGGCGCGGACCGGCGACGGAGACGCCGCCACCGTCCCACCATCCCGCACCGTCATGCCCGGACTTGTTCGTAAGCGTCCGGCGTGACCGCCCCTGCGTGGTCAGTCGGCGGCTTCCCGATCTTCTGCGGGCGCGGTGTTCCACGGCAGCAGATCGTCGATGCGGTTGATCCTGTAGTCGGGGATGCGTTCGAGGACCTGAGCAAGCCAGGCCTGCGGATCGACATCGTTGAGCCTGGCGGTCTCGATCAGGGTGTAGGCGATGGCGGCGGCCCTGCCGCCGCTGGCCGAGCCCATGAAGAGATAGTTCTTGCGGCCGAGCGCGATCGGCCTCATTGCGCGTTCGGCGGGGTTGTTGTCGATCTCGAGGAAGCCGTGCTCGAGATAGGGTCGAAGGCGCTTCATCCGGGTCAGGGCATGACGGATCGCCGCTGCCAGCGGGGTCTTGGCGGAGATTCTGGGCAGCTGCGATTGCAGCCACCGCTCCAGCTCGTCGAGGCACGGCGCGGCCTTGGCCTGGCGGATGGCCGCGCGGTTCTCGGGCGGCTGCCCGCGGGCCTCCTTCTCGATAGCGTAGAGGGCGGCGATCCGTTCCAGCGCCTCGGCGGCGATCGCCGAGCCCTGGGCGGCATGGACGTCGAAGAACTTGCGTCGCACATGCGCCAGACAGGCCACCTCGCGGACCGGCCCGGCGCGCGCCAGCGCACCGAACCCGGCATAGCCGTCCGAGTGCATCCAGCCGGCGAAGCCTTCAAGATGCGCCTTCGGATGCGCCGCCTTGCGGTCGGCCGAGAAGCGGTACCAGGCCGCCGGCGGCGCCTCGCCAGCCCAGGGCCGCTCGTCCCGCACGTAGGTCCAGGCCCGGCCGGTCGCCGTTTTGCCGGTTCCCGGCGCCAGCAGCTTGACCGGGGTGTCGTCGGCGAACAGGGCTTGTCCTTCCAGCACATGGCGCCCGATCGCATCGGCCAGGGGCTCCAGCAGCGCCGTCGCCTTGCCGACCCAGCCGGCGAGCGTCGAGCGGTCGAGCTCGACGCCGTCGCGGGCGAAGATGCGGGACTGGCGGTAGAGCGGCAAGCGAGTCGCGCGGGGGAATCTCACCCCCACGCGCTCCCAGAACCGTACGTGAACCTCTCAGCTCATACGGCTCCCAGCGTCCGGCCCTGCCCGTGCACAAGGGTCCAATGGGCGAACCGCCACGGCTCCGCTTTCGCGATTCTGGCAAGCCAGAGACGAGCCTGACGCGGTCGTTGTCGGAAGCGTTTGAACTTCCGCATTGCCCATCGCTGCAAGTGGGCGTCTATCAGACGAAGGGTCGGATAGAGCGCCGACTTGTAGAATGCGCCGAAGTAGCCGATCCTGAGGTGGCGTCGGTTTGTCGGACAGGCTGACGGCGTTTTCAAGGTGTATTCCGGTTGAAGTTTGTGCCGCCAGAATCCTCTTGGATCGATCTTTCTGCTGCTGCTGTTGCGCCTGTGGGTATGTGGTCAAGGCGCGAAGCGGCTTGTCCATCATATCCACAGGCGTGTCGCCCCGGTAGGCCTCGGCCGGCGTCCGCCCGCCGAGTGCCGAGTGCGGTCTCTCGGTGTTGTAGAAGCCGATCCACTGGCCGATGACGCGCCGGGCTGCGAAGCCGTCGGCGATCTCGTGCAGGTAGACCGCCTCGTATTTGAGCGAGCGCCACAGCCGCTCGATGAAGATGTTGTCCATGCACCGGCCGCGGCCGTCCATCGAGATGCGGATACCGGCCTCCCGCAGGCGCGCGGTGAAGGCGAAGCCGGTGAACTGGCTGCCCTGGTCGGTGTTGAAGATCTGCGGGGTGCCATGGCGCGCCAGGGCTTCGTCGAGAGCCTCGACACAGAACCCCGCGTCCAGCGTGTTCGACAGCCGCCAGGCCAGGACGCAGCGGCTCGCCCAGTCCATGATCGCCACCAGGTAGAGGAAGCCGCGCCGCACCGGGATGTAGGTGATGTCGGCGCACCACACATGGTTCGGCCGCTCGATCGCCAGACCCCGCAGCAGATATGGATAAACCCGGTGCCCGAGGTGCGGCGCACTGGTCCGCGGCGCCCGATAGACCGCCTGAAGACCAAGCAGGCGCATCAGGCGAGCGGCCCGCCGCCGCCCGATCCGCACCCCCTCGCGGCGCAGATGCCGAACCATCTGGCGGGCGCCGTAGAACGGATACTTGAGGAACAGCGCGTCGATCCGGCGCATCAGAGCCAGCGTCTCCGCGCTCTCCCCCTTCGGCCGGTCATAGAGCGACGAGCGCCCGATCGACAGCAGACGGCATTGCCGGGTCAGGCTCAACGACGGGTGGCCCCGCACAACCATCGCCCGTCTCCCGGACCGGCTCAGCGACCGGACCCGCGTGACAAAAAATCACGCTCTACGATCAACTCCCCGATCTTGGCGTGAAGAGCCCGGACCTCGCTCTCGTGATCCCGCGCCCGGCGCTCACCTCCACCGGAAAAGACCTCCCCCAGACCCTCCATCGCCTGGCGCTTCCACACACCCACCTGGTTCGGATGCACCTGGTGCTTCGAGGCAATCTCCTGAAGCGTCCGATCACCCCGTAGCGCCTCCAAGGCTATCTTCGCCTTCAGCTCCCCCGAAAACCTGCGTCGCTTGCTCATCCGCATTCCTCCGTCACACGGCGGAATACACCTTGACGACCTGTCCGATTTTGCGACGCCACCTCAAAATTACCCCGCCCTGTGGCGTGCCCCTGTCCCGTGCGACAACGGTGCCGTCCTCCTCGATCACGGGAGCCTTCAACCAGCGCTCGACATAGAGCAGCACCCACCGGCAGTCCGTATGGTGACGAACGGCCTTCAGCAGCAACTCGTGGTCGATGTTGTCGAAGAACCCCTTGATGTCCATGTCCAGCACCCAGTCGTAGCGCCAGCATCGCCGACGCGCTGTCCGGATGGCGTCAATGGCGGATCGCTTCGGCCGATATCCGTATGAGTCCTCATGGAAAATCGGTTCCAACAAGGGCTCCAGATGTCGGCGAACAACCTCCTGAGCGATGCGGTCCGTGACCGTCGGTATGCCCAACGGGCGCTTCCCGCCGCCCTCCTTGGGGGGTGAGGTGGCGTCGGTTTGTCGGACAGGCTGACGGCGTTTTCAAGGTGTATTCCGGTTGAAGTTTGTGCCGCCAGAATCCTCTTGGATCGATCTTTCTGCTGCTGCTGTTGCGCCTGTGGGTATGTGGTCAAGGCGCGAAGCGGCTTGTCCATCATATCCACAGGCGTGTCGCCCCGGTAGGCCTCGGCCGGCGTCCGCCCGCCGAGTGCCGAGTGCGGTCTCTCGGTGTTGTAGAAGCCGATCCACTGGCCGATGACGCGCCGGGCTGCGAAGCCGTCGGCGATCTCGTGCAGGTAGACCGCCTCGTATTTGAGCGAGCGCCACAGCCGCTCGATGAAGATGTTGTCCATGCACCGGCCGCGGCCGTCCATCGAGATGCGGATACCGGCCTCCCGCAGGCGCGCGGTGAAGGCGAAGCCGGTGAACTGGCTGCCCTGGTCGGTGTTGAAGATCTGCGGGGTGCCATGGCGCGCCAGGGCTTCGTCGAGAGCCTCGACACAGAACCCCGCGTCCAGCGTGTTCGACAGCCGCCAGGCCAGGACGCAGCGGCTCGCCCAGTCCATGATCGCCACCAGGTAGAGGAAGCCGCGCCGCACCGGGATGTAGGTGATGTCGGCGCACCACACATGGTTCGGCCGCTCGATCGCCAGACCCCGCAGCAGATATGGATAAACCCGGTGCCCGAGGTGCGGCGCACTGGTCCGCGGCGCCCGATAGACCGCCTGAAGACCAAGCAGGCGCATCAGGCGAGCGGCCCGCCGCCGCCCGATCCGCACCCCCTCGCGGCGCAGATGCCGAACCATCTGGCGGGCGCCGTAGAACGGATACTTGAGGAACAGCGCGTCGATCCGGCGCATCAGAGCCAGCGTCTCCGCGCTCTCCCCCTTCGGCCGGTCATAGAGCGACGAGCGCCCGATCGACAGCAGACGGCATTGCCGGGTCAGGCTCAACGACGGGTGGCCCCGCACAACCATCGCCCGTCTCCCGGACCGGCTCAGCGACCGGACCCGCGTGACAAAAAATCACGCTCTACGATCAACTCCCCGATCTTGGCGTGAAGAGCCCGGACCTCGCTCTCGTGATCCCGCGCCCGGCGCTCACCTCCACCGGAAAAGACCTCCCCCAGACCCTCCATCGCCTGGCGCTTCCACACACCCACCTGGTTCGGATGCACCTGGTGCTTCGAGGCAATCTCCTGAAGCGTCCGATCACCCCGTAGCGCCTCCAAGGCTATCTTCGCCTTCAGCTCCCCCGAAAACCTGCGTCGCTTGCTCATCCGCATTCCTCCGTCACACGGCGGAATACACCTTGACGACCTGTCCGATTTTGCGACGCCACCTCAGGGATGTTCACCCTGCGAACCGGAGGCGGCATATAGCTGCCTGAGGACATGCGATTCCAGAGCTTGTAGAGTTCCGGACCAAGCCGTTCCTCCAGACTCTCGACCGTCTGCCCATCTACTCCAGCCGCTCCCCGGTTTGCCTTCACATGCTTGAAGGCTTCCCAGACTTCCCTCTTTGCTATCGGGAACGGCTTTGCCCCTGTCATCCGGCTCCTCCTGTCACCAGTTGGCCGACGGCAGCGGCTGAACACCACAGCCCCTTCGGTCCAGCGCCATTACAGCGCCTTCATCCCTACTACGGGCTGTTCTGCCCCTGTGCCCCGCATCGGTACTCTGAGCCTTCCGGGGGCTGCCCGGTTGGCCGTCTCCCTTGGCATCGGGACGACAGGTTCTCCTGTTCCGCAAGAAAGCCTGTTCCGGGTTCACGCCGCCTTCGAGCCGGATGCCGCGTGGGCCGGACTCCAGGACTCCGCCCATGCTTGTCCCGGAGTGACCACCACCCCCGGTTCTGACATCGACCATACGCTTTCGGCAGTTCATCGGCGGTTCGCTTTCGCTCGTCTCCCCGGACCTCACCTGACGAGATCGTCGTCCCGCCGTTTCCACGACGCTCACCACCATCGCTCTTTACGACAGCAGCTCGTGGTGGTTTGAGACCGACGCCTGATCGTCGACCCCGAGGGGCCTACCCTCATCTCTCTTGCAGTTGCGCACCTCCTTTCATGGCGGTGCTTCAGGACACACGGTGATCGCAATACTTCGAGACCAGCACATGCGCCAGAAGGCCGGGGCCCGGTCGGCCGCGCTCGATCGGTCGCGGCGGCAGCGGCGCCTGGTGGAACTTCTCGCAGCCGCCGCAGGCCAGGCGCGGACGGACGATGCGCTTCACCACGAAGCGGCCGGGGATGTACTCCAGCTCCTCCGTCACATCCTCGCCGAGCCGCTTGAGACGGCCGCCGCAGTCCGCGCAGCGCTCGCCCGGCGCGAGAACCGTCTCCTCGCGCGGCAGGTGGTCCGGCAGGGGACGGCGCTTCGGCTGCTTCTTCGTGGCGGGCGTCGGCTCGGTCGGCGCCTCGGCCGCCCGCGCGATCTCCTCGTCCTCCAGCCCGAGATCAAGCTGGTCGAGGGCCTCCGAGGTGACGCCGAAGCGCTGCCGCCGCAGACCCGCAAGCTGGTGCCTGAGCTTCTCGATCAACAGATCGCGGTTGCGCAGCTCGGCGTCCCGTGCCGCCAGTTCGGCCCGCGAGGCCAGCACCATCGCCTTCAACGCGGCGATGTCGTCGGGCAGGGAATGGGCCGCTTCGAGCATGGCCGCATCCTACCCGAAGGGGCCGACAAAGGGAAGCCCGAATGACAGTCAACCCATTGTTTATAAACGGTGAATCAGCCCGCGGCCAGCGGTCTCCAGGTGCGAACCGGCGCCCGCCAGTCGATCCCCTCAAGCAGCATCGACAGCTGCGCCGGCGTCACCGACACCTTCCCTTCCGATGCCGACGGCCACACGAAGCGGCCGCGCTCCAGACGCTTCGAGAACAGGCACGCACCCTGGCCGTCCCACCAGATCATCTTGATCAGGTCGCCCCGGCGGCCGCGGTAGATGAAGAGATGGCCGCAATGCGGATCCGCCTTCAATACCCGCTCCGCCTGCGCCGCGAGACCGGGGAACCCCTTGCGCATGTCGGTCACGCCGCAGGCCAGCCATACCCGGGTCGAGGAGGGAACCGGGATCATCCGCCAAGCGCCCGCACCACCCGGCACAGCGCGTCCGCGTCGAACGACCCGAACGCGCTCACCCGGTGGCCGTTCGACAACGCGATCTCGATCCGACCGTCCGATGCCGCGGCCGGCTCCAACGGCGGCGCATCGGGCACCACCTCCACCGGCAGGAAGGACGGCGCCTCCCCGGCATCGGCCGCCGGCCTGTAACGGGGATCGCGCCGCCAGGTGAAGATCAGGTTGGCGTTGACGTCATAGCGGCGCGCCACAACCGACACCGAGACACCGGGAGCGTAGCTCTGCGCCACGATCCGGCGCTTCTCGTCGTCCGACCAGAACCGGCGTACCCGACGTGGCACCGCAGCCCCCTAAGATAGTGTCCATTAGCCGATAATGGACACTATCGACCTCTGGAACCTCACCACAGACTGCGGCTCCAAGCCGTCTCGCCACAAGGGCGGTCACGCCAGACGCTTACACTTGTTCCGGGCATCCACGTCTTGCGGCATCGCGGTGCGCGCCGGGCGCGGGCGAGGCGGCGGTTCCACGTGGATGCCCGGAACAAGTCCGGGCATGACGGGGTGGGGTTAGGTGTCGGAGAGCGCGCGCACCGCCCGTCCGTATCCCCTCTTGTCACCCCGGACTTGATCCGGGGTCCAGGGCCACAGGCACGTAAGCGTCCGGCGTGACCGCCCCTGCGTGGTCAGTCGGCGGCTTCCCGATCTTCTGCGGGCGCGGTGTTCCACGGCAGCAGATCGTCGATGCGGTTGATCCTGTAGTCGGGGATGCGTTCGAGGACCTGAGCAAGCCAGGCCTGCGGATCGACATCGTTGAGCCTGGCGGTCTCGATCAGGGTGTAGGCGATGGCGGCGGCCCTGCCGCCGCTGGCCGAGCCCATGAAGAGATAGTTCTTGCGGCCGAGCGCGATCGGCCTCATTGCGCGTTCGGCGGGGTTGTTGTCGATCTCGAGGAAGCCGTGCTCGAGATAGGGTCGAAGGCGCTTCATCCGGGTCAGGGCATGACGGATCGCCGCTGCCAGCGGGGTCTTGGCGGAGATTCTGGGCAGCTGCGATTGCAGCCACCGCTCCAGCTCGTCGAGGCACGGCGCGGCCTTGGCCTGGCGGATGGCCGCGCGGTTCTCGGGCGGCTGCCCGCGGGCCTCCTTCTCGATAGCGTAGAGGGCGGCGATCCGTTCCAGCGCCTCGGCGGCGATCGCCGAGCCCTGGGCGGCATGGACGTCGAAGAACTTGCGTCGCACATGCGCCAGACAGGCCACCTCGCGGACCGGCCCGGCGCGCGCCAGCGCACCGAACCCGGCATAGCCGTCCGAGTGCATCCAGCCGGCGAAGCCTTCAAGATGCGCCTTCGGATGCGCCGCCTTGCGGTCGGCCGAGAAGCGGTACCAGGCCGCCGGCGGCGCCTCGCCAGCCCAGGGCCGCTCGTCCCGCACGTAGGTCCAGGCCCGGCCGGTCGCCGTTTTGCCGGTTCCCGGCGCCAGCAGCTTGACCGGGGTGTCGTCGGCGAACAGGGCTTGTCCTTCCAGCACATGGCGCCCGATCGCATCGGCCAGGGGCTCCAGCAGCGCCGTCGCCTTGCCGACCCAGCCGGCGAGCGTCGAGCGGTCGAGCTCGACGCCGTCGCGGGCGAAGATGCGGGACTGGCGGTAGAGCGGCAAGCGAGTCGCGCGGGGGAATCTCACCCCCACGCGCTCCCAGAACCGTACGTGAACCTCTCAGCTCATACGGCTCCCAGCGTCCGGCCCTGCCCGTGCACAAGGGTCCAATGGGCGAACCGCCACGGCTCCGCTTTCGCGATTCTGGCAAGCCAGAGACGAGCCTGACGCGGTCGTTGTCGGAAGCGTTTGAACTTCCGCATTGCCCATCGCTGCAAGTGGGCGTCTATCAGACGAAGGGTCGGATAGAGCGCCGACTTGTAGAATGCGCCGAAGTAGCCGATCCTGAGGTGGCGTCGGTTTGTCGGACAGGCTGACGGCGTTTTCAAGGTGTATTCCGGTTGAAGTTTGTGCCGCCAGAATCCTCTTGGATCGATCTTTCTGCTGCTGCTGTTGCGCCTGTGGGTATGTGGTCAAGGCGCGAAGCGGCTTGTCCATCATATCCACAGGCGTGTCGCCCCGGTAGGCCTCGGCCGGCGTCCGCCCGCCGAGTGCCGAGTGCGGTCTCTCGGTGTTGTAGAAGCCGATCCACTGGCCGATGACGCGCCGGGCTGCGAAGCCGTCGGCGATCTCGTGCAGGTAGACCGCCTCGTATTTGAGCGAGCGCCACAGCCGCTCGATGAAGATGTTGTCCATGCACCGGCCGCGGCCGTCCATCGAGATGCGGATACCGGCCTCCCGCAGGCGCGCGGTGAAGGCGAAGCCGGTGAACTGGCTGCCCTGGTCGGTGTTGAAGATCTGCGGGGTGCCATGGCGCGCCAGGGCTTCGTCGAGAGCCTCGACACAGAACCCCGCGTCCAGCGTGTTCGACAGCCGCCAGGCCAGGACGCAGCGGCTCGCCCAGTCCATGATCGCCACCAGGTAGAGGAAGCCGCGCCGCACCGGGATGTAGGTGATGTCGGCGCACCACACATGGTTCGGCCGCTCGATCGCCAGACCCCGCAGCAGATATGGATAAACCCGGTGCCCGAGGTGCGGCGCACTGGTCCGCGGCGCCCGATAGACCGCCTGAAGACCAAGCAGGCGCATCAGGCGAGCGGCCCGCCGCCGCCCGATCCGCACCCCCTCGCGGCGCAGATGCCGAACCATCTGGCGGGCGCCGTAGAACGGATACTTGAGGAACAGCGCGTCGATCCGGCGCATCAGAGCCAGCGTCTCCGCGCTCTCCCCCTTCGGCCGGTCATAGAGCGACGAGCGCCCGATCGACAGCAGACGGCATTGCCGGGTCAGGCTCAACGACGGGTGGCCCCGCACAACCATCGCCCGTCTCCCGGACCGGCTCAGCGACCGGACCCGCGTGACAAAAAATCACGCTCTACGATCAACTCCCCGATCTTGGCGTGAAGAGCCCGGACCTCGCTCTCGTGATCCCGCGCCCGGCGCTCACCTCCACCGGAAAAGACCTCCCCCAGACCCTCCATCGCCTGGCGCTTCCACACACCCACCTGGTTCGGATGCACCTGGTGCTTCGAGGCAATCTCCTGAAGCGTCCGATCACCCCGTAGCGCCTCCAAGGCTATCTTCGCCTTCAGCTCCCCCGAAAACCTGCGTCGCTTGCTCATCCGCATTCCTCCGTCACACGGCGGAATACACCTTGACGACCTGTCCGATTTTGCGACGCCACCTCAGACAACGGTGCCGTCCTCCTCGATCACGGGAGCCTTCAACCAGCGCTCGACATAGAGCAGCACCCACCGGCAGTCCGTATGGTGACGAACGGCCTTCAGCAGCAACTCGTGGTCGATGTTGTCGAAGAACCCCTTGATGTCCATGTCCAGCACCCAGTCGTAGCGCCAGCATCGCCGACGCGCTGTCCGGATGGCGTCAATGGCGGATCGCTTCGGCCGATATCCGTATGAGTCCTCATGGAAAATCGGTTCCAACAAGGGCTCCAGATGTCGGCGAACAACCTCCTGAGCGATGCGGTCCGTGACCGTCGGTATGCCCAACGGGCGCTTCCCGCCGCCCTCCTTGGGGATGTTCACCCTGCGAACCGGAGGCGGCATATTGAGGTGGCGTCGCAAAATCGGACAGGTCGTCAAGGTGTATTCCGCCGTGTGACGGAGGAATGCGGATGAGCAAGCGACGCAGGTTTTCGGGGGAGCTGAAGGCGAAGATAGCCTTGGAGGCGCTACGGGGTGATCGGACGCTTCAGGAGATTGCCTCGAAGCACCAGGTGCATCCGAACCAGGTGGGTGTGTGGAAGCGCCAGGCGATGGAGGGTCTGGGGGAGGTCTTTTCCGGTGGAGGTGAGCGCCGGGCGCGGGATCACGAGAGCGAGGTCCGGGCTCTTCACGCCAAGATCGGGGAGTTGATCGTAGAGCGTGATTTTTTGTCACGCGGGTCCGGTCGCTGAGCCGGTCCGGGAGACGGGCGATGGTTGTGCGGGGCCACCCGTCGTTGAGCCTGACCCGGCAATGCCGTCTGCTGTCGATCGGGCGCTCGTCGCTCTATGACCGGCCGAAGGGGGAGAGCGCGGAGACGCTGGCTCTGATGCGCCGGATCGACGCGCTGTTCCTCAAGTATCCGTTCTACGGCGCCCGCCAGATGGTTCGGCATCTGCGCCGCGAGGGGGTGCGGATCGGGCGGCGGCGGGCCGCTCGCCTGATGCGCCTGCTTGGTCTTCAGGCGGTCTATCGGGCGCCGCGGACCAGTGCGCCGCACCTCGGGCACCGGGTTTATCCATATCTGCTGCGGGGTCTGGCGATCGAGCGGCCGAACCATGTGTGGTGCGCCGACATCACCTACATCCCGGTGCGGCGCGGCTTCCTCTACCTGGTGGCGATCATGGACTGGGCGAGCCGCTGCGTCCTGGCCTGGCGGCTGTCGAACACGCTGGACGCGGGGTTCTGTGTCGAGGCTCTCGACGAAGCCCTGGCGCGCCATGGCACCCCGCAGATCTTCAACACCGACCAGGGCAGCCAGTTCACCGGCTTCGCCTTCACCGCGCGCCTGCGGGAGGCCGGTATCCGCATCTCGATGGACGGCCGCGGCCGGTGCATGGACAACATCTTCATCGAGCGGCTGTGGCGCTCGCTCAAATACGAGGCGGTCTACCTGCACGAGATCGCCGACGGCTTCGCAGCCCGGCGCGTCATCGGCCAGTGGATCGGCTTCTACAACACCGAGAGACCGCACTCGGCACTCGGCGGGCGGACGCCGGCCGAGGCCTACCGGGGCGACACGCCTGTGGATATGATGGACAAGCCGCTTCGCGCCTTGACCACATACCCACAGGCGCAACAGCAGCAGCAGAAAGATCGATCCAAGAGGATTCTGGCGGCACAAACTTCAACCGGAATACACCTTGAAAACGCCGTCAGCCTGTCCGACAAACCGACGCCACCTCATATAGCTGCCTGAGGACATGCGATTCCAGAGCTTGTAGAGTTCCGGACCAAGCCGTTCCTCCAGACTCTCGACCGTCTGCCCATCTACTCCAGCCGCTCCCCGGTTTGCCTTCACATGCTTGAAGGCTTCCCAGACTTCCCTCTTTGCTATCGGGAACGGCTTTGCCCCTGTCATCCGGCTCCTCCTGTCACCAGTTGGCCGACGGCAGCGGCTGAACACCACAGCCCCTTCGGTCCAGCGCCATTACAGCGCCTTCATCCCTACTACGGGCTGTTCTGCCCCTGTGCCCCGCATCGGTACTCTGAGCCTTCCGGGGGCTGCCCGGTTGGCCGTCTCCCTTGGCATCGGGACGACAGGTTCTCCTGTTCCGCAAGAAAGCCTGTTCCGGGTTCACGCCGCCTTCGAGCCGGATGCCGCGTGGGCCGGACTCCAGGACTCCGCCCATGCTTGTCCCGGAGTGACCACCACCCCCGGTTCTGACATCGACCATACGCTTTCGGCAGTTCATCGGCGGTTCGCTTTCGCTCGTCTCCCCGGACCTCACCTGACGAGATCGTCGTCCCGCCGTTTCCACGACGCTCACCACCATCGCTCTTTACGACAGCAGCTCGTGGTGGTTTGAGACCGACGCCTGATCGTCGACCCCGAGGGGCCTACCCTCATCTCTCTTGCAGTTGCGCACCTCCTTTCATGGCGGTGCTTCAGGACACACAGCGAGTCGCGCGGGGGAATCTCACCCCCACGCGCTCCCAGAACCGTACGTGAACCTCTCAGCTCATACGGCTCCCAGCGTCCGGCCCTGCCCGTGCACAAGGGTCCAATGGGCGAACCGCCACGGCTCCGCTTTCGCGATTCTGGCAAGCCAGAGACGAGCCTGACGCGGTCGTTGTCGGAAGCGTTTGAACTTCCGCATTGCCCATCGCTGCAAGTGGGCGTCTATCAGACGAAGGGTCGGATAGAGCGCCGACTTGTAGTGAGGTGGCGTCGGTTTGTCGGACAGGCTGACGGCGTTTTCAAGGTGTATTCCGGTTGAAGTTTGTGCCGCCAGAATCCTCTTGGATCGATCTTTCTGCTGCTGCTGTTGCGCCTGTGGGTATGTGGTCAAGGCGCGAAGCGGCTTGTCCATCATATCCACAGGCGTGTCGCCCCGGTAGGCCTCGGCCGGCGTCCGCCCGCCGAGTGCCGAGTGCGGTCTCTCGGTGTTGTAGAAGCCGATCCACTGGCCGATGACGCGCCGGGCTGCGAAGCCGTCGGCGATCTCGTGCAGGTAGACCGCCTCGTATTTGAGCGAGCGCCACAGCCGCTCGATGAAGATGTTGTCCATGCACCGGCCGCGGCCGTCCATCGAGATGCGGATACCGGCCTCCCGCAGGCGCGCGGTGAAGGCGAAGCCGGTGAACTGGCTGCCCTGGTCGGTGTTGAAGATCTGCGGGGTGCCATGGCGCGCCAGGGCTTCGTCGAGAGCCTCGACACAGAACCCCGCGTCCAGCGTGTTCGACAGCCGCCAGGCCAGGACGCAGCGGCTCGCCCAGTCCATGATCGCCACCAGGTAGAGGAAGCCGCGCCGCACCGGGATGTAGGTGATGTCGGCGCACCACACATGGTTCGGCCGCTCGATCGCCAGACCCCGCAGCAGATATGGATAAACCCGGTGCCCGAGGTGCGGCGCACTGGTCCGCGGCGCCCGATAGACCGCCTGAAGACCAAGCAGGCGCATCAGGCGAGCGGCCCGCCGCCGCCCGATCCGCACCCCCTCGCGGCGCAGATGCCGAACCATCTGGCGGGCGCCGTAGAACGGATACTTGAGGAACAGCGCGTCGATCCGGCGCATCAGAGCCAGCGTCTCCGCGCTCTCCCCCTTCGGCCGGTCATAGAGCGACGAGCGCCCGATCGACAGCAGACGGCATTGCCGGGTCAGGCTCAACGACGGGTGGCCCCGCACAACCATCGCCCGTCTCCCGGACCGGCTCAGCGACCGGACCCGCGTGACAAAAAATCACGCTCTACGATCAACTCCCCGATCTTGGCGTGAAGAGCCCGGACCTCGCTCTCGTGATCCCGCGCCCGGCGCTCACCTCCACCGGAAAAGACCTCCCCCAGACCCTCCATCGCCTGGCGCTTCCACACACCCACCTGGTTCGGATGCACCTGGTGCTTCGAGGCAATCTCCTGAAGCGTCCGATCACCCCGTAGCGCCTCCAAGGCTATCTTCGCCTTCAGCTCCCCCGAAAACCTGCGTCGCTTGCTCATCCGCATTCCTCCGTCACACGGCGGAATACACCTTGACGACCTGTCCGATTTTGCGACGCCACCTCATAGAATGCGCCGAAGTAGCCGATCCACCCTGCAATTTCGCGATGAAACATGCGGGCAAGGTCAAGCAGTGCCTTGTCGCTACGCCGTTGCAAACGCCACTGTCGCACGCGGCGCCGAAACGCCTTGAGCGCAGTCGGGCTGGCAGCCGGAAGGAACGAGACCCCGAACAACCCGCCGCGCCACGCCGCGAACCTTGGCTGGAAACGGTAGCCCAGGAAGTCGAACGCGACCGTCGGGTAGTCCGCCTTGCGGTTGGTATCCTTGCAGTAGACCACCTTGGTCTTCTGCGGATGGACCTCCAGGCCGCACTCGGCCAATCGGTCCGCAACCCGCCGCCAGAGGGTCTTTGCCGCCTCCTCCGTTCGACAATGGCAGATTATATCGTCCGCATACCGTTCGAACGGAACATGCGGCATCGACCTTTTCATCCATTGATCGAACGCATAGTGCAGGAACAGGTTGGACAATACTGGCGAAATTACCCCGCCCTGTGGCGTGCCCCTGTCCCGTGCGACAACGGTGCCGTCCTCCTCGATCACGGGAGCCTTCAACCAGCGCTCGACATAGAGCAGCACCCACCGGCAGTCCGTATGGTGACGAACGGCCTTCAGCAGCAACTCGTGGTCGATGTTGTCGAAGAACCCCTTGATGTCCATGTCCAGCACCCAGTCGTAGCGCCAGCATCGCCGACGCGCTGTCCGGATGGCGTCAATGGCGGATCGCTTCGGCCGATATCCGTATGAGTCCTCATGGAAAATCGGTTCCAACAAGGGCTCCAGATGTCGGCGAACAACCTCCTGAGCGATGCGGTCCGTGACCGTCGGTATGCCCAACGGGCGCTTCCCGCCGCCCTCCTTGGGGATGTTCACCCTGCGAACCGGAGGCGGCATATAGCTGCCTGAGGACATGCGATTCCAGAGCTTGTAGAGTTCCGGACCAAGCCGTTCCTCCAGACTCTCGACCGTCTGCCCATCTACTCCAGCCGCTCCCCGGTTTGCCTTCACATGCTTGAAGGCTTCCCAGACTTCCCTCTTTGCTATCGGGAACGGCTTTGCCCCTGTCATCCGGCTCCTCCTGTCACCAGTTGGCCGACGGCAGCGGCTGAACACCACAGCCCCTTCGGTCCAGCGCCATTACAGCGCCTTCATCCCTACTACGGGCTGTTCTGCCCCTGTGCCCCGCATCGGTACTCTGAGCCTTCCGGGGGCTGCCCGGTTGGCCGTCTCCCTTGGCATCGGGACGACAGGTTCTCCTGTTCCGCAAGAAAGCCTGTTCCGGGTTCACGCCGCCTTCGAGCCGGATGCCGCGTGGGCCGGACTCCAGGACTCCGCCCATGCTTGTCCCGGAGTGACCACCACCCCCGGTTCTGACATCGACCATACGCTTTCGGCAGTTCATCGGCGGTTCGCTTTCGCTCGTCTCCCCGGACCTCACCTGACGAGATCGTCGTCCCGCCGTTTCCACGACGCTCACCACCATCGCTCTTTACGACAGCAGCTCGTGGTGGTTTGAGACCGACGCCTGATCGTCGACCCCGAGGGGCCTACCCTCATCTCTCTTGCAGTTGCGCACCTCCTTTCATGGCGGTGCTTCAGGACACACGGTGATCGCAATACTTCGAGACCAGCACATGCGCCAGAAGGCCGGGGCCCGGTCGGCCGCGCTCGATCGGTCGCGGCGGCAGCGGCGCCTGGTGGAACTTCTCGCAGCCGCCGCAGGCCAGGCGCGGACGGACGATGCGCTTCACCACGAAGCGGCCGGGGATGTACTCCAGCTCCTCCGTCACATCCTCGCCGAGCCGCTTGAGACGGCCGCCGCAGTCCGCGCAGCGCTCGCCCGGCGCGAGAACCGTCTCCTCGCGCGGCAGGTGGTCCGGCAGGGGACGGCGCTTCGGCTGCTTCTTCGTGGCGGGCGTCGGCTCGGTCGGCGCCTCGGCCGCCCGCGCGATCTCCTCGTCCTCCAGCCCGAGATCAAGCTGGTCGAGGGCCTCCGAGGTGACGCCGAAGCGCTGCCGCCGCAGACCCGCAAGCTGGTGCCTGAGCTTCTCGATCAACAGATCGCGGTTGCGCAGCTCGGCGTCCCGTGCCGCCAGTTCGGCCCGCGAGGCCAGCACCATCGCCTTCAACGCGGCGATGTCGTCGGGCAGGGAATGGGCCGCTTCGAGCATGGCCGCATCCTACCCGAAGGGGCCGACAAAGGGAAGCCCGAATGACAGTCAACCCATTGTTTATAAACGGTGAATCAGCCCGCGGCGATCGTGTCCCGAGCCGTGGTGTAAGAGCCTGGCGGCCGTCGCGGTATCCGGCGGGTAGGGCCGGTAGGCTCAGGCTGCCACGGCGGGCAGCTTGACGGTTGCATTGTCGCTCACGGGAGCGATTGATTCCAGCGTCATGTATCTGGCCCTCTGGACGGCCCATTCGTCGTTCTGCTCGAGCAGGATGGCGCCGATCAGCCGTGTTATGGCGTCCTCGTTGGGGAAGATGCCGACGGTGTTGGTACGCCGCTTGATCTCGCCATGGAGTCGTTCGAGCGGGTTTGTCGAGTGCAGCTTGGGGCGATGCGCGGCCGGGAAGGTCATGTAGGCGAGAACGTCGTGCTCGGCCTCGTCCATGAGAGCGGCGAGCTTCGGCGCCTTGGCCCTGAGCTGGTCGGCGACCTGGCGCCACTGGGCGGAGGCGCTGTCTGCATCCTCCTGGGCGAAGGCGGTGGTGACGAAGGCGGACACGACGCGCCGGCCCTGCTTGCCGGCATGGGCGAGCAGGGTGCGCATGAAGTGGACGCGGCAGCGCTGCCATGTGGCGCCGAGGACGCGCGTTGCAGCCGCCTTCAGGCCCTTGTGGTCATCGGAGACGACCAGCTTGACGCCGCGCAGGCCGCGGCGGGCCAGGGAGCGCAGGAAGGAGGTCCAGAAGGTCTCGGCCTCGGACGCGCCGATCGCCATGCCGAGCACCTCGCGGCGGCCCTGGTCGTTGACCGCCACCGCGATCGTGACCGCGACCGAGACGACGCGCCCGGCCTCGCGCATCTTCACATAGGTCGCGTCCAGCCACAGATACGGCCAGTCGCCCTCCAGCGGGCGGTCGAGGAAGTCGCGGATCTTGCCGTCGATCTCACCGCACAGCCGCGACACCTGGCTCTTCGAGATGCCCGACATGCCCATGGCCTGCACCAGGTCGTCCACCGAGCGGGTCGACACGCCCTTGATGTAGGCCTCCTGGATCACCGCCGTCAGCGCCTTCTCCGCCATGCGACGCGGCTCCAGGAAGCCCGGGAAGTAGCTCCCCTTGCGCAGCTTCGGGATCTTCAGCTCCACCGTGCCCGCGCGCGTCTCCCAGACCCGGTCCCGGTAGCCGTTGCGATGGGTGAGCCGGTCCGGCGAACGCTCGCCGTGTGCGGCTCCCGCAAGGCCCTCCACCTCAAGCGCCATCAAACGCTCGGCCGTGAACCCGATCATCTCGCGAAGCAGATCGGCGTCCGAACTCTTCTCCAAAAGCGCCTGCAGGGTCATCATGTCCTTGGTGGTCATCGTGGTACTCCTCCGGTCGGATGGACTGTAGAAGCCCAACCCTAACCGGCACCGCGATGGCCATCCGCTATGGATAAGTGGCCCGCCGCCGCCAGACGCCACACGGTCGCGGCGGCGGGCCACTTACCCACAGCTACCGATGCTGGCTCCTGCTCCTACACCACGCCTGGGGGCACGACCCCCGCGGCCAGCGGTCTCCAGGTGCGAACCGGCGCCCGCCAGTCGATCCCCTCAAGCAGCATCGACAGCTGCGCCGGCGTCACCGACACCTTCCCTTCCGATGCCGACGGCCACACGAAGCGGCCGCGCTCCAGACGCTTCGAGAACAGGCACGCACCCTGGCCGTCCCACCAGATCATCTTGATCAGGTCGCCCCGGCGGCCGCGGTAGATGAAGAGATGGCCGCAATGCGGATCCGCCTTCAATACCCGCTCCGCCTGCGCCGCGAGACCGGGGAACCCCTTGCGCATGTCGGTCACGCCGCAGGCCAGCCATACCCGGGTCGAGGAGGGAACCGGGATCATCCGCCAAGCGCCCGCACCACCCGGCACAGCGCGTCCGCGTCGAACGACCCGAACGCGCTCACCCGGTGGCCGTTCGACAACGCGATCTCGATCCGACCGTCCGATGCCGCGGCCGGCTCCAACGGCGGCGCATCGGGCACCACCTCCACCGGCAGGAAGGACGGCGCCTCCCCGGCATCGGCCGCCGGCCTGTAACGGGGATCGCGCCGCCAGGTGAAGATCAGGTTGGCGTTGACGTCATAGCGGCGCGCCACAACCGACACCGAGACACCGGGAGCGTAGCTCTGCGCCACGATCCGGCGCTTCTCGTCGTCCGACCAGAACCGGCGTACCCGACGTGGCACCGCAGCCCCCTAAGATAGTGTCCATTAGCCGATAATGGACACTATCGACCTCTGGAACCTCACCACAGACTGCGGCTCCAAGCCGTCTCGCCACAAGGGCGGTCACGCCAGACGCTTACACAGGCACCGCTCTCGCCCGGCTTCCCTGGACCCCGGATCAAGTCCGGGGTGACAGCGGTGGGCGGAGACAGCCTCGCCCATCGGCGGGGAGCCCGCCCCGAAATCTTAACCGGACAGCAGTGGGACAAGTCCGGGCATGACGGACGGGGTGTCGTTGGCCTCCCGCTCGTCAACTTGGCTTTGTAAGCCCCAAAAGAAACGGGGGCCGCGAGGGCCCCCGTCTAACGTGTCGGACTCGTGTCGGCCTAGAAAATGTTCTGGGCCGAAGTCATCGCATACAGCATCGGGATCGACAGCATGGTGTTGGTCCGCGAGAACAGCATGGCGCGCCGTCCCGCCGCGGCCTTCGCGGCGTCGCTCTCGGCTTCGACGATGCCAAGGGCGATCTTCTGCGCCGGCCAGATGATGAACCACACGTTGAACCACATGATCGTGCCGAGCCACATGCCGATGCCGATCTGGGTGTGCCTGGCGACGTCGTCGGTCAGCCCGATCAGAACCGCCTCGACGAAGTAGCCGTTCAGCAGCGCCAGGATGATGCCGGTGACGATCGTCCACATCGCGCCCCAACGGAACCAGAACAGCGCCGCCGGCGCGATCACGCCGGTGATCGCCGGCCGCTTGTCGGCGTCGATCTTCGGCATGTTCGGGATCTGGACGAAATTGAAGTAGTAAAGGATGCCGATCCACATGATCCCGCCGAGCACGTGCAGCCAGCGGAACAGGAACGACCACCAAGCCTGGTCGAACGCCACGCCCTCGCCGTGCCACCACCCCACGACAATGAGCAATACGACCGCCAGCACGACGCCCGCGATAATCGTATTGTTGAGGTTCTCTAGGATCTTCGCCATTTCCTCCCCCAAAGTTCTCGCGGCCGCGGCTAAGGCGATCCGCACTCCAGTCCGGTATTCCGTTTAAGTTTCGGCGCCCAACCGAGTCGCGTCAAGCGGCCCGCGCACTCCCGCCGGTCCCGCTCGCCGCCTCCGCGGCGCGAAAGCCCGACAGAATGCTACCTTCGATTGTCGCCGGCAGGCCCGTATCGGTCCAGTCGCCGGCGAGCAGCACGTTGCGGAGCCCGGTACGGGTTTTCGGTCGCCGGGCGACCTCTGACGGGGTCTGCGCGATCGTCGCCCGGCGCTCCTTGATGATGCGGCACGGCGGAATCGGGTCCCGCGGTCGGTCGAGCACCGGCGCGATTTCCCGCCACAGAAAGCTCACGAGATCGTCTCCCGGCCGGTCGATCAGACGGTCGGCCGCGCTGACCGTGACGGAAACCGAATCGTCGCGGGCGAACAGCCATTGCGCCTCCGTGCCGGTCAGCCCGAGGAAGGGCATCCCCCACGGCAGCTCGACCGGATCCCGCAGACGGTAGTGCGCGTTCAGAATGGGGTTGGACCGGATGGGTGTGCCGCATTCCGGAACCAGCGCGGCGCAGACATCCGGCGGCACCGCCAGCACCACCGTCCCGTCGGGGCCGACCTCGACGGTGTCGTCGGCGAATGCCAGGGCCGATGCCCGGTCGTCATCGAGGACGATCGCCCGGAGCCGCGTATGGAAGCGGATCGCGGCGCCCGTGTCGGCGAGCGTCTTCAGCACGGGGTCTACCAGCGCGGCCGAAAGCCTCTTCCCGAAGAAGAACGGACGGCAGGCCTTCTCGCCCCGCAGGAAGGTATCTCCGATCATGCGCCACAGGAGGCGGGCCGAACCCTCGCTCGCGTCGGTGTTGAGCACCGCGCGGCAAAGCGGCTGCCAGAATCGCTCGTAGAGCCTCCCCGCGCCGTCCACGCGGTCGCTCACGGTATCGCCTGGCCCGGCGAAGGCGAGGCGCGCGATCTCGAAATAGTCGGAGAGTCCGGTTCCCGCGACACGCCTGTCGCGGTCCAGCAGCCAGAAGGGTATGGGACCGGGACCGGGGGCGACGCGCCATCGCTCTCCGCTCGGAACGTCGACGAAGGGAAAGGCGGCAGGCGCGATCTCCGTCACCGCATCCTCCGATCCGGCGTCCGCCAGATAGCTGCGGGTCGCCTCGTTGGCGCCCAGCATCATGTGGCTGCCGTTGTCGATCACGCAGCCCAGGTTCTCGTCGAAGAAGGATCGGCACCGCCCTCCCGCATGGCCGGCCGCCTCGTATACCGTTACCCGCACGCCCGCCAGCGAGAGGCGCAGCGCGCAGGCAAGGCCGGAGAGCCCGGCGCCGACGACATGGACTCCGCTCACGCCCTTCTCCTGCGACCCGGACGGGTCCGGAGCCATACCGCGATTCGGTCCAGCGCGGTCAGGCTCACCGTCCCGGCCATCGGATCCGCCTTCCGCAGCCGGCGCGCGAGTCTGCGGCGTTCCGCGATCTCGGCGGTCGTCGCCAGACGCAGGCGCGAATCCGGGATCGAGCGGGCGACCGGGATTGCGGCCTCCAGCGTGGGCTCGATGCGGTCCAGCATACGATCGACGGTCTCCCGACGGCCGGAAGCGGCGTTCGGCGCGGCCAGGTCCTCGGGGGCGACACCCGCCTGGCGCATCCAGTCCCCGGGAAGGTAGATCCGCCCGTGCGCGGCGAACTCGGCACGGCAGTGCGCCAGCAGGTCGAGCAGGTGCGCGGCCATGCAGAACGCCTCAAGGTGCCGGCGGGCGCCGGAATCGACTGCCGATGCCTCGCCGAACGGCTGTGCGACGGGGGCGACCGCGAAGCCGGCATAGGACACGAGATCGCTCCAGTTCCGAAATCGCCCCGCGGTGACCGCCTTCCGGTGCGCCTCGTAGCAGCGTTTCAGAACCGGATCGTCCGAGGACTCCGCAAGCCGGCCGAGCGCATCGCCGCGCGCCTCGGCCGACCGTGTCGTATCGTCGGCCAGCGCGCGCGCCTCTTCGAGCGCGGGAGCGCCGGCGAAAACGTCCGGCCAGGCCGCGAACCGGCGCGGATCCAATGGCGTTGTCGGGCGCATCGCCGCAATATACGCCGGTTCGGTGAGGCGCAAATGCTGTCCGATTCCCGTTCCTACTGCGCGGCCGAAGTCCGCCGTCTCGACCGCGAGCGCTACCTTGCCGCGCTGTTCGCCCCCGGCAGGCGGCGGGACGCGCTGTTCGCCCTCTACGCCTTCAACCTGGAGACCGCCAAGACCGCGGAAGTCGTATCGGAGCCGTTGCTGGGACAGATCCGGCTGCAATGGTGGCGCGAGGCGATCGACGGGCTCTATGACGGGTCGGTGCGCGAACACCCGGTTGTCGCGGCGCTCGGCGAAGCGATCGCGACCTGCGGCCTGGAGCGTTCCCGCTTTCACGCGATCCTCGACGGCCGTGCGGCCGATCTCCGCGACGCGCCGTTCGACGATTTGGACGCGCTCGAGAAATACATCGGGGACACCGCCGTCCCCCTGGTCGAACTCGCCTATCAGGTGCTCGGCGCGGAAGGCGAGGAAACCATGCGCCTCGCCCGGGAGGCGGGGCTCGGTCTCGGCCTCGCCGGCGTGCTGCGGGCGATCCCGTTTCATGCCCGCCAACGGCGGCTCTACGCCCCCCTGTCGCTGCTGGCCGAAGCCGGGATCGCGCCCGCCGCGCTTTTCGACCGCGCCCCGCCTAGTTCTTTCGCCGAGGCCGTAAAGCCCATCGCGGCGCGTGCCCGGGCGCACATCGCCGCGCTGCGCAAGGGACGCCACGATATTCCCGTCGCGGCGCGGGCGGCTTTCCTTCCGCTGGCGATGTCCGAGGCGTATCTGCGGCGTCTCGCCCGGAACGGCCATGACGCCTTCGATCCGGGTCTCGCATTCTCGCCGCTCGCGGTTCAGGGCCGCATCGGCTGGGCGGCGCTCACGAGACGCTACTCGGCCGCGTCGGGTACCGGACCGGACCAGCGTTCGAGATCGATCAGCGCCCGCGTGCAATAGGCGCGCTTGCGCTCGCGGCCGCGCTTTCGCTCGGCGAGCGGCGGCAGCAGGCCGAAATTGACGTTCATCGGCTGGAACACGTCCGCCTCCGCGCCGCCGGTGATGTGGCCCAGAAGAGCGCCGAGCGCCGTCGTCGGGGGAGGCCGCGCGGGCGGCCGTCCGAGACTGTCCGCGGCCGCGAACCGCCCGGCGAGCAGGCCGATGGCGGCGCTCTCGACATAGCCTTCCACCCCGGTGATCTGTCCCGCGAACCGCAGCCTCGGCGCGGCGCGGAGCCGCAGTTCGCGGTCGAGCAGCCGGGGCGAATTGATGAAGGTGTTGCGGTGGAGGCCGCCCAGCCGGGCGAACTCCGCCCTCTCAAGGCCGGGAATGGTGCGGAAGACCCGCCGCTGTTCGCCGTGGCGCAGCTTGGTCTGGAAACCGACCAGGTTGTAGAGCGTGCCGAGCGCGTTGTCCTGCCGCAGCTGGACCACCGCGTGAGCGCGCTTGCCGGTACGCGGGTCGGTCAGGCCCACGGGCTTCATGGGACCGAAGCGGAGCGTGTCGCGGCCGCGCTCGGCCATCACCTCGATGGGAAGGCAGCCCTCGAAATAGGGCGTGTCGCGCTCCCAGTCCTTGAACCCGGTCTTCTCCGCCGAAAGCAGCGCGTCGATGAAGGCGTCGTACTGCGCCTCATCCATCGGGCAGTTGATGTAGTCCGAGCCGGTCCCCGCCGGTCCCGCCTTGTCGTAGCGGCTCTGGAACCAGGCGACGTCGAAGTCGATCGACTCGCGGTAGACGATGGGCGCGATCGCATCGAAGAAGGCGAGCGAGTCCTCGCCGGTCAGGGTTTGGATCGCGTCTGCCAGCGGGGGCGAGGTCAGCGGTCCGGTGGCGACGATCGTGTCGGGCCAGTCTTCCGGCGGGAGGCCCGCGACCTCGCCCCGTTCGATCTCGATCAGCGGTTCCGCTTCGATGGCGGCTCCGACGGCCCGCGAGAAGCCGTCGCGGTCCACCGCAAGCGCGCCGCCGGCCGGCACCTTGTTCGCGTCGGCGGCGGCGAGGATGACCGAGGAAAGGCGCCTCATTTCCTCGTGGAGGAGGCCGATCGCCGAGGATTCCGCGTCGTCGGAGCGGAAGGAATTGGAGCACACGAGCTCGGCGAGACCGTCGGTCCGATGCACTTCCGTGGCCCGCTCCGGCCGCATCTCGTGCAGGATCGCCGGCACCCCCGCGCGGGCGATCTGCCAGGCCGCTTCCGAACCCGCCAGACCGCCGCCGATGACGTGGACGGGCGTCATTTCGTTACCGCCGCGCGCGGCAACGGTCAGGCCCTCGCGCGCCGGGGCGCGACATCGCCGTTGAGGACCCGTGCCAGGTACTGGCCGGTGAAGCTCGAATCCACCCGGGCGACGTCCTCCGGCCTGCCCGCGGCGATGATCCGGCCGCCCTTGTCGCCGCCCTCCGGGCCGAGATCGACGATCCAGTCCGCCGTCTTGATGACTTCCAGATTGTGCTCGATGACGATCACGGTATTCCCCTGGTCGACGAGGGCGTGGAGCACGGCGAGCAGGTTGCGCACGTCCTCGAAGTGGAGCCCGGTGGTGGGCTCGTCGAGAATGTAGACGGTCTTGCCGGTCGAGCGGCGCGACAGCTCCTTCGAGAGCTTCACGCGCTGGGCCTCGCCGCCCGAAAGCGTCGTCGCCTGCTGGCCGATCCTGATATAGCCCAGCCCCACCTTCTGAAGCATGAGGAGCTTGTCGCGGATCGCCGGGACGGCGCTGAAGAAGGTGCAGCCCTCGTCCACCGTCATGTCCAGCACTTCGGCGATGGACCTGCCCCGGAAGCCGATCTCCAGCGTCTCGCGGTTGTAGCGCGCGCCCTTGCAGACGTCGCACTGGACGTAGATGTCGGGCAGGAAGTGCATCTCGATCTTGATCTCGCCGTCGCCCTGGCACGCCTCGCAGCGACCGCCCTTGACGTTGAAGGAGAACCGGCCCGGCTTGTAGCCGCGCGCCCGCGACTCCGGGAGGTTGGCGAACCAGTCCCGGATCGGGGTGAAGGCGCCGGTATAGGTTGCCGGGTTCGACCGCGGCGTCCGCCCGATGGGCGACTGGTCGATGTCGACGATCTTGTCGATCAGCTCCAGCCCTTCGATTCCCTCGTGCGCGCCGGGATGGGCGCGGGCGCCGTGGATCCGGCGCGCGATCGCCTTGTAGAGGGTCTCGATGATCAGCGTCGACTTGCCGCTGCCCGAAACGCCGGTCACGCAGACGAACGCGCCGAGCGGGATGTCCGCCGATATCGAGTCGAGGTTGTTGGCGCTCGCCCCTTCGATGCGGATGCGGCGGCCGGCTTCGACAGGGCGGCGTTCTTCCGGCACTTCGATGGCGCGGTCGCCCCGGAGATACTTGGCCGTGAGGCTCTTTCGCGAGCGTATCACCGCCTGGGGCTTGCCCGCCGCGACGACCTCGCCGCCGTGGACGCCAGCGCCGGGGCCGAGGTCGATCAGGTGGTCGGCGCTCCTGATCGCCTCCTCGTCATGCTCCACGACGATCACCGTGTTGCCGAGGTCGCGGAGGCGCTTGAGCGTCTTGAGCAGCCGCACATTGTCCCGCTGATGCAGCCCGATGGAGGGCTCGTCGAGGACGTAGAGCACGCCCGTCAGGCCCGACCCGATCTGCGAGGCGAGCCGGATGCGCTGGCTCTCGCCGCCGGACAGCGTCGCCGAGCTGCGCGAGAGCGTCAGGTATTCGAGCCCGACATTGGCGAGAAAGCCGAGCCGCTCGTTGATCTCCTTCAGGATCGAGCGCGCGATCTCCTGGCTCGTGGGCGGCAGCGTGGGCGAGAGCGCCCGGAACCATTCGGCGGCCTCGGCGATCGACATTTCCGCGACCTGGCTGATGTGAAGCCCGGCCAGCTTGACCGCCAGCGCCTCGGGCTTGAGCCGCATGCCGGCGCAGGTATCGCAATCGTCCACGTTCTGATAGCGCCCGAGCTCCTCGCGCACCCAGGACGAATCGGTTTCGCGGAAGCGGCGCTCCATGTTGGGCAGCACGCCCTCGAACGGGCGGTCGATGGTGTAGCTGCGCTTGCCGTCGTTGTAGGACATCTCGACCGGTTCTTCGCCGGTGCCGTACAGAATCCCGTCGCGGACCGCGCTGTCGAGCTCCGCGAACGGGGTCGCGGCGGAGACGCCGAAATGGCGGGCCAGCGACTCCAGCGTCTGCTCGTAATAGCTCGACGAGGAGTTCGCCCACGGCGCGATGGCCCCCGCGCGCAGCGACTTGCCGGGATCGGGGACGACCAGGTCCGGGTCGAAGAACATGCTCGTCCCCAGGCCGTCGCAGGCCGGGCAGGCGCCGAACGGGTTGTTGAACGAGAACAGCCGGGGCTCGATCTCGTCGATGGTGAAGCCGGAGACCGGGCAGGCGAACTTGGCCGAGAAGATCGTCCGTTCGCCGTCGTCGGCGTTCTCCGCCACCGCGATCCCCTCGGTCAGCGCGAGCGCGGTCTCCAGCGAATCGGCGACCCGGTTGCCGGGATCGGGCCGGATCACCAGCCGGTCCACGACCACCTCGATGTCGTGCTTGAGGTTCTTGTCGAGCGCCGGCACGGCGTCGATGTCGTGCAGCGTCCCGTCCACCTTGACCCGGGCGAAGCCCTGCTTCTGGAGTTCGCGGAACTCCTTGCGGTACTCGCCCTTGCGCCCGCGCACGATGGGCGCGAGCAAGTAGATCCGCGTGCCTTCGTCCATCGCCTGCATGCGGTCGACCATCTGGGAGACCGTCTGGCTCTCGATGGGCAGGCCGGTCGCGGGCGAGTAGGGGACGCCGACGCGCGCGAACAGGAGCCGCATGTAGTCGTAGATTTCCGTCACCGTGCCCACCGTCGAGCGCGGGTTGCGGGAGGTTGTCTTCTGTTCGATGGAGATCGCCGGCGACAGCCCGTCGATCGAATCGACGTCGGGCTTCTGCATCAGCTCGAGGAACTGGCGGGCATAGGCCGACAGGCTCTCGACATAGCGCCGCTGCCCCTCGGCATAAATCGTGTCGAAGGCGAGGGTGGATTTCCCCGATCCGGACAGCCCGGTCAGAACGACGAGCGCGTTGCGCGGAATCTCCACGTCGACGTTCTTGAGATTGTGTTCCCGGGCGCCGCGAACGACGATCTTGGACTGCATGCCGCTTCGGACTATTTCCATCGGCCTTCCTGAGCAGGAATACAGTCGCCCCGACCGGCCTGCAACGGTCCTGTCTGCTAACCTGCGCCCGAGGCGAGGGAGAGGGCAATGAAACGCTGCGCGATCATCGACGACTATCAGGGCTGCGCGCTCGACATGGCGGACTGGAGCGCGCTCGCACCCGATGTCGAGGTCGAGGCCTTCCGCGACCATCTTGCCGACGAGGATGCGCTCGCCCGACGCCTCGGCGGGTTCGAGATCGTCTGCGCGATGCGCGAACGGACGCCGTTTCCGCGGTCCATGTTCGAGAAGCTGCCCCGGCTGGAGCTCCTGCTGACCAGCGGGATGCGAAACCTCTCGATCGACGGCGCGGCGGCGCGGGACCACGGGGTCACGGTCTGCGGCACCCCCGCGGTGGGTACGCCCACGGCGGAGCTCGCCTGGGGGCTGATCCTCGCCCTGGCGCGCTCGATCCCGGCCGAGGACCGGACGATCCGCGCCGGGGGCTGGCAGGAGACGCTGGGCGTCGGTCTGGAGGGCAGGACGCTCGGCGTCATCGGGCTGGGACGGTTGGGGAGCCGGGTGGCGAGGATCGGCAAGGCGTTCGGAATGGAGGTCGTCGCCTGGAGCCGGAACCTGACCGAGGAACGCTGCCGCGAGGTCGGCGTCGCCCTCGCCGACAAGGAAACCCTGCTGCGGACCTCCGACGTGGTGACGATCCACCTGCTGCTGAGCGAGCGCACGCGCGGGCTGATCGGCGCGTCCGACCTCGCCCTCCTCAAGCCCGGGGCCTTCCTGGTCAACACCTCCCGCGGCCCCATCGTCGACGAGGCGGCGCTGATCGACGCGCTCGAAAGGGGGGCGATCGCGGGCGCCGGGCTCGACGTGTTCGACGTCGAGCCGCTGCCGGCGGACCATCCGTTCCGGCGGCTCGACAACACCGTGGTCACGCCCCATCTGGGGTATGTCTCGGTCGAGAACTACCGGTGCTACTTCCCGGCCATGGTGGAGGACATCCGGGCGTGGCTGGACGGCAAGCCGGTGCGGGTGCTCGAATTTTGAGACCCCGGGCCCGCGCCCTCGACCGAAACGATGCCGTCGCCCCGGCCAGGGCGATGCCGCTCGACATAGGCATCGGGTAGACAAATCGCTACCGACACGACATTCCCGCCCCGCGGATGCCGGACGGGAATGTCGACATTTGCCGACTCGACCGGCCTGTCGACATTCCCGTCGGCAAATGTCTGTCGGCAAATGCCGAACGCGCTCGCACAGCACCAGCCGCGGGTCGGCATGTCGCGGCGGTGCGCGTCCCGGAACCCTTCCGTCGCCGGGAGCGCCGTGGGCGGCCCGCTCCGGGCGACGGCCGGGTCGGTAACGATGGCGGTTGCATGATGCACGATCGTGTCCTCCACATGGGCGGGCGCGAGACCCGCGGCGTTTCTTCCGTCCTTCCGTCATGTCCGGACTTGTTCCGGGCATCCACGTCTTGCGGCATCGCGGTACGAACCGGGCGCGGGCGAGGCGGCGGAGGGACGTGGATGCCCGGAACAAGTCCGGACATGACGGCATTGGAACAGGCCGAGCGGTGTGCCCGGCAACGGAAAGGGGTGCCAGCATCTCCGGCGCCCCCACTTTCCCACTATGCGAAATATACCCTAAAACGTGTCCCGAGTCAAGAAGAAAATTCTTCTTGAGGAAAAATCATCCGGTAAGTCACGGATTGCACGAGGTTTTTTTTCGGGCTTATATAGATAACTTGAACGGCGGTCGGCTGGCCCGGCTCGGGGACGGGAACGCCGCCCCGCTTGCCCTCAACGCCGTCATGCCCGGACTTGTTCCGGGCATCCACGTGGGTCGGCCGGCTCGCTTGTCCCCACTCGCACCGCGATGCCGCAAGACATGGATGCCCGGAACAAGTCCGGGCATGACGGAAGAAATGCCGCGGACCTCCCGGTCAAGTTATCTATATAAGCCCCTTTTTTTTCCCTTCCGATTCCACCCCGAATCTGGCTCCGAACCCCCCGAATCCGTCCCATGCGCGGTTCCGGGGAGATTTCCCCCTCACCCTGACCCTCTCCCCGGCGGGGAGAGGGGACGCTGCTGCCGACTCCTCGCCTCATCTTCTCCCCTCCCGCTTGCGGGAGGGGTCGGGGGAGGGTCAGCCCAGGGTACGGACCGGATAGATCGGCAACGAAAACGGGGCGCCGGCATCTCCTCCGGCGCCCCCACTTCCCCACTGTGGGAAATATGGGTCGATTCGTGTCCCGGGTCAAGAGTATTTTTCTTTTTTTAGATCATTTTTCGGCCGTTTCCGGTTTTCCGTCCGTCCTTCCCTTGTCATGCCCGGGCTTGTTCCTGGGTGACAACAGGGGGGACACGGACGGCAGGCGCAGGCACGAATCTCTTGTGGGAAATTCGCCTTTGGGGCGTGCCGTCCGTGGCTCGATCCGCTATGTTTCGCCGACCAATCGGGCAGGGGAGGCAGCGGTGGCCGGAAGCGTCAATAAGGTCATTCTCGTCGGCAATCTCGGGCGCGATCCCGAGGTCCGGCACACCAATGACGGCAATCCGATCGTCAACCTGTCGGTCGCCACCCTCCGAACAGTGGCGCGACCGGAATTCGGGCGAACGGCGGGAGCGCACCGAGTGGCACCGCGTGGTGATCTTTAACGAACGGCTCGGCGAATTCGCCCAGAAATACCTGCACAAGGGACGGAAGGTTTATGTCGAGGGTCAGCTCCAGACCCGCAAGTGGACCGGTCAGGACGGCCAGGAACGCTACACCACCGAAGTCGTTCTGCAACGTTTCCGAGGCGAACTCACCATGCTCGACAGCCGCGGCGAAGGCGGTGGCGGGGGTGGCGGCTACGACACGTCGGGCGGGGGCATGGACAGCGGCGGTTCGGGTTCCGGCAGCGGCGATCTGGACGACGAGATTCCGTTCTGACGAGGTCCGTAAGGCGGGCCTCGAACGAAGAACGGAAAAAGGTTTCAGATCAACTTTCTAAATTCCTTTCTTGACAATCTTCTTTGTCGCTCGCGGTCCCTCTCGGCGGGCGGTCCGAGGGTTCCCGCGCGCCCTGCCGGATTTGAGATTCCCGACCGATTCTGCTAATATCCGGGGACATGGTCGCGGCGTCTCCGAACCGGTCGAAACGCCGCGTTTGAACCGATCCCGAAGCCCCCGAAACGGACAGGCGAATCGCCTTGACTGACACGCTGGCCCCGCCGCCGACGCCCGAATTCGACATCACGCCGGTGAGCCTCGAGGAGGAGATGGAGCGCTCCTACCTCGACTACGCCATGAGCGTGATCGTCTCGCGCGCGCTGCCCGACGCGCGGGACGGGCTCAAGCCGGTCCATCGCCGCATCCTGTATGCGATGCACGAGGAGGGCTACGAGTGGAACCGGCCCTACCGCAAGTCCGCGCGCATCGTGGGCGACGTGATGGGCAAGTACCACCCGCACGGCGACCAGGCGATCTACGACGCCATGGTGCGCATGGCGCAGGACTTCTCGATGCGCCTGCCGCTGATCGACGGGCAGGGCAATTTCGGCTCGATGGACGGCGACCCGCCTGCGGCGATGCGCTACACCGAGGTCCGCCTGACCCGCGCCGCACACGAGATGCTCGACGACATCGAGCGCGAGACGGTCGATTTCCGGCCCAACTACGACGAGAGCGTTCACGAACCGGAAATCCTGCCGGCGCGGATCCCCAATCTGCTGGTCAACGGCGCCGGGGGGATCGCGGTCGGCATGGCGACCAACGTGCCGCCCCACAATCTGGGCGAGATCGTCGATGCCTGCCTCGCGGTGCTCGACGACCCCGGCATCGGGATCGACGGCCTGATCGGCATCGTGCCGGGCCCTGACTTCCCGACCGGCGGCATCGTGCTCGGCCGCTCCGGGATCAGGTCCGCCTACCATCTCGGCCGGGGTTCGGTGGTGATGCGGGGGCGCACCCATGTCGAGCAGATCGGCAAGAACCGCGAGGCGATCGTGGTCACCGAGATCCCCTACCAGGTGAACAAGGCGCGGATGATCGAGAAGATCGCCGACCTGGTGCGCGAGAAGCGGATCGAGGGAATCTCGGACCTGCGCGACGAGTCGGATCGCGCGGGCGTCCGGGTGGTGATCGAGCTGCGCCGCGACGCCATGGCCGAGATCGTGCTCAACCAGCTCTACCGGTTCTCGCCGCTGCAATCGACCTTCGGGGTCAACACGCTCGCGCTCGACCGCGGCAAGCCGCAGCTGATGGACCTGAAGCAGATGCTGCGGGCCTTCATCGAGTTCCGCGAGGAGGTGATCCGCCGGCGCACCGTCTACGAGCTCAAGAAGGCGCGGGAACGCGCCCACGTGCTGGCCGGGCTCGCCGTGGCGGTCGCCAACATCGACGAGATGATCGCGCTGATCCGCGCCGCGCCCGATCCCGTCGAGGCGCGGGCGGCACTGATGGGGCGGCAGTGGCCCGCGGAGGACATCGCGCCGATCATCGCGCTTCTCGACGAGCCGGGCGGCGGCGTGGCGGACGGCAAATACGGTCTCTCCGAAGCCCAGGCGCGCGCCATCCTGGAGCTCCGCCTGCAACGCCTGACCGCGCTGGAGCGCGACAAGATCGGCGAGGAGCTGAAGTCGCTTTCCGAGAAGATCGTCGAGTATCTGGATATCCTGGATTCGCGCGACCGGGTGATCGGGGTCCTCCGCGACGAGCTGCGCGAGATCAAGGAGTCCTACGCCACGCCCCGGCGCACGGTGATCGTCGATTCCGAGGTCGACCACGACATCGAGGACCTGATCCAGCGCGAGGCCATGGTCGTGACCGTGACCCACGCGGGATACATCAAGCGGGTCGCGCTCTCCACCTACCGGGCGCAGAGGCGGGGCGGCAAGGGCCGCGCCGGGATGGCGACCAAGGAAGGCGATTTCCTCGAAAAGCTGTTCATCTGCGACACCCACACCCCGGTGCTGTTCTTCTCCTCGCGCGGCATCGTCTACCGGCTCAAGGTCTACCGGCTGCCGGAGGCGACACCGCAGGCGCGCGGCAAGGCGCTGGTCAACCTGCTGCCGCTGGAGAAGGACGAGACGATCACCACGATCATGCCGATGCCCGAGGACGAGGCCGAATGGCAGACCCTCGACATCATGTTCGCGACCGCGAGCGGCCGGGTGCGGCGCAACCGGCTGAGCGACTTCGCGAGCGTCATGGCGAACGGCAAGATCGCGATGAAGCTCGACGCCGGCGACCGGCTGGTGGGCGTCGAGACCTGCGCGGCCGGCGAGGACATCCTGCTCGCCGCGCGCAGCGGAAAGTGCATCCGCTTTCCCGTCGACGAGGTCCGCGTGTTCAGCGGCCGCACCTCCACCGGCGTGCGCGGGATGAGGCTCGGCAGGAAGGACAGCATCGTCTCGATGACGATCCTGCGCCACGCCGAGCTCGATACCGAGGCGCGCGACGCCTATCTTCGCTACGCCACGGCCAAACGGCGGGGGGACCCGGTCGGCGACATTCCGACGAACGGGCTCGGGCCCGAGGATATCGGGCGCTTCGAGGAGGCCGAGGAGTTCATCCTGAGCGTCACGGAGAACGGCTACGGCAAGCGCAGCTCCGCCTACGAATACCGCACCACCCGCCGGGGCGGGCAGGGGATCGTCAACATCCGGACATCCGGGCGCAACGGCTCCGTCGTCGCGACCTTCCCGGTCGAGGACTCGGACGAGATCATGCTGGTGAGCGATGCCGGCACCCTGATCCGGTGCCCGGTCGCGGATATCCGCATCATGGGGCGGAACACCCAGGGCGTCACGCTGTTCGACACCGCCGACGGCGAGCACGTGGTTTCCGCCGCGCGGTTCGCCAGGGGGTTCGACGAGCTCGGAAACGGCAACGGCAACGGGCACGAAGAAACGGCCGAATAGCCGCCGGCCGGCGAAGGGACAGTCATGGCGAGCGAGCGAATCGGGGTCTATCCGGGCACATTCGACCCCATCACCAACGGCCACATGGACATCATCCAGCGCGCCGCGACGGTGATGGACCGGCTCGTCGTCGGCGTCGCGGTGAACGCGGGAAAGGGGCCGCTGTTCGGGGTCGAGGAGCGGGTGCGGATGGTTCGCGACGAGGTCGCCGCGCTCAACAGCGGCGACGGCGAGCGGATCGGCGTCGCCCCGTTCGACAATTTGCTGATGGATTTCGCCGTCGAGCAGGGCGCCTGCATGATCGTCCGCGGCCTGCGCGCGGTCTCCGACTTCGACTACGAGTTCCAGATGGCGAGCATGAACGCGAAGCTCAACGCAGGCGTCGAGACCGTCTGTCTGATGGCGTCGGACAAGCACCAGTTCATCGCCTCCCGCCTGGTCAAGGAGATCGCGATGCTGGGCGGCGACATCTCGGCCTTCGTCTCGCCCCGCGTCGCGGAGCTTCTGGTCGAGCGCTGCGCCGGGCGGTAGCCGGGGCGGGAACTTCGCTTGACCCCGTAACCGGCGGCCCATACCTTCCCGCCGCGACCGTGCCGCCGCCGACCCGTGCGCGCATAGCTCAGGTGGTAGAGCAACTGACTTTTAATCAGTGGGTCCCAGGTTCGAGTCCTGGTGCGCGCACCATATCTCCCAATTATCTCAGTAGGTTAGAGGAGTCGGCGAGAGGAAAGAAAAAGCCGTTTCGATTTCTGGTCCCAATCTGGTCCCGGGAAACGGAGGAGACAGACCGTGAGGAAGATCATCGCCGCTGCCGGGCTGGCGGTCATGCTGGCGGGGCCGGCGGGGGCGAAAGTTATCGCGTCGTGCGGCCCGCTTGCCGGGCATGGCTATTACTTCCCCTTGCCATGGACCAAGCCGGGAGAGCTCGGGTGGGAGGAGGAACAGCTCAACTCGACCAGCGTATTGGTGAAGTCAGGGGAGACGCTGGACTTAATTATCACGGGCAGGAAACCGGGCGGTGGAGGGACATGGACCCGAAGCGCGAGCGACTATGGCGCGCCGGTCGTCAAGGTCGGCGGGAGCAAGGACATCTGGCACGTCCTTGTCGCTTGGGGACCGGATACCGAGCTCTACTCGTTCGATCTCAAGCGGAAGCAGCTCGCGCTCACCGCCCACAAAACCGGATTGCTCGACTTGGCGCGCGTCTTGGTGGGGCCGTGCGAATGACAGGGGAGGAATAACGAGCTTAGGCGTGAAGCCGCGCTTGAGGCGTCGCGAGTCGCGGCACATGAAGAACGAGAAACGCTCAAGAAAATGCGAAGATCGCTGTAGTGCCCGCCCGTCTATGCTGGCGGGGGAGGGAGGGGTTAGGTCGTGGGTTCGCCGCCCACGCTGCCTTCCGGGACCGTGTTCGGGTCCGCGAGGGCTTCGATGAGATTGTTGGCCCACATGCGTTCGGGCGTGGAGAGGCAGGCGTCGTATTCGGCCAGCCACTCGGAGAGCTTGTCGGCTGCGAGCTGTCGATCGGCCATGCTTGATCCTCGGTGAGGGGAAGCAGAACGGGGCAGCCGAAACCGCCCCACGGTTCCGTATAGCGGCCCCCGCCGCCCATGCCAATCTGAGCGCCCCTGCTCATCCACAGGGGACCGTAGACGCTGGCGCTAGCCGCTCTGGTAGCGGCGCTCGCAGAGTAGCCGCCGCGTCCGCGTGATGATGAAGGCGACGCCGTAGGCTTCCCCGATCCTGCGATACTCGGCGGCCTCATGTCTCCGGATAGAGTCTCGGAAAAAGCGCTTCCAACGCATCGACCGGAAAGCGCAGCGAGACGGGGCCTTTGGGCGTTGCCGACGCGAGCAGGCCCGCGTCGATAACGTCACCCAACACGCGCCGGGCGGTGCGCTCCGGCAATCCCGTTATCCGGGATGCTTCGCCGCGCTCGATCCGGCCGCGCACCAGGGCTTCCCGCAACAGTGGCCCAGCTTCGGGTTTCAGACCGTCGCTGCGCTCCACATGGCGCGTCAGGCGGGCGTCCAGATTGTCGAGGTCGAAGAGTTCGACCATGAACGTCACCTGGTCGAGGCATATCCTCAGGAACCAGAGCGTGAAGTCGACGAGCGCGCTCTGCGAAAGGTTGCCACGCCCGTCCAGGTCGCCCCGACGCGGCGTATCGGCGAGGTCCATTTGTGTTTTGTATTCCCGGCGGCTCTCGAGTCCCCGGGCCAGACCGCGCGAAACCGACCAGAGGCCGTGGGCGCCGATGCCGGCTTTCAACGCCATGGCATGGCTCATGAGACGGCTTACCCTGCCGTTCCCGTCCGGAAACGGGTGGATGTAGTTGAACCGGTGGTGGGCGGCCGCCATGGACAGGATGCGCGTCGCCGGCCCCATCCCCTCGAAACGATAGCGCCACTCGAAATGCGCCATGAACGGTTCCAGCGAGTGGCTCGACGGCGGGATGTGCCGGCCGACGGCGACGTCGTGCTCGGGCGCCGAGCGCCACTCCCCCGGTGCCATGCGAAATTCGGCATGGGCGGACACGATGTTCAGCATCGCTTCCGGCGCGTCGCGGTAGAACTCGGCGTGCAGCCAGCGGATGAAGTCGCGGGACGCCGGCTCCGGCAGCCGATCCTCGGCGGCCATTCGATCGATCTTCTCCTGGAGACGCACATGGGCGGCCGCCTCGATCTGGAGGTTGCGCCGCTCTTCGTCTTCATCGAGGTCGCCGGCGAGCGCGCGTTCGATATCCCGGGGCCGGGTGTTATGGCCCTCGATGAGATTGCTGTAGTAGCAGTTCATCAGGCGTACGAGACCGGCGAGGTTCCCGGCCGTTGCGGGATGCAGCCGGGTGCCCAATGCGGCGCTTGCCGAAGAGAGCGCTGCGACCGCGTCGGCAACCTGTTCCGGCGTCTCCTCCAGCCGGGCCGGCTCGATCCGCGACGGCGTTTCAATGACGTCGTTGGCCGATGTCATGATAACACAAAGGTCTGTTTGTCAACGGCTTAAACTGTAGTCGTGATGAAATTGGCCGATTTGTTGGCCGATCCTAGCGCGCCGCTTCGACCACCGCAACGGTCGAAGCTACGGCCTACTCCGGCAGCACCGCGTTGACGATGTAGCTGCGACCCGCCGCGGTTTCGCTGAGCGCCCGCGCGCCCTACCGCCTGAAGAACAGCCGGTCGAGCGAGATCTGTCCCGGCCCCAGCACCATCACGGCGAACAGGATCGCCGCCCAGAACATGTGGACCAGCCAGGCGTCCGGAAAGACGAAGAACTGGATCACCATGGTCATGACGAACATGCCGAGCGCGCTGAGCCGGCTGAACAGGCCGAGCACCAGAAGGGCCGGCAGGATATGCTCGGCGATCGCGGTGACGTGGGCGGTCAGCTCCGGCATCGGCATGCCGAACTCCTCGCGGAACAGGAAATACTGGCTGTCCTTGACGGAGAAGATGTTCCAGCCTTCGACCTTGGCGCGGCCGGAGCGCCAGAAGACGATGGCCACCGGAAGCCTGAGCGCGAGCAGCGCGACCGGCCCGAGCCCGCTCGTCACGGGGTCGGCGATACGGTGGCCGAGATCGACCAGTTGCCGCACCAGGTTCGACACGCCGCCCATCGCTATCCTCCCTTGCCCGGTTCGCCCGAAACGCCCGCGAAGGCGCCGGCGGTCAACAGCTCCCTGAACGCCGGTATAACGTCGAAGTCCTCGTCCAGCGAGCCCGCCGCCGCGTGCGCGGCGCCAAGATCGCCGCCGGTCAGCAGGGCTTCCGCGAACGCGCACCGGCCCAAATCCAGGCTCTCGACCGAGACGGCAAGCGCCGGCCGAAGCGCGAGCGCGCCCGCCGCTCCGGGTTCGACCGCCAGCTCCCCGACCGGCGGCGTATCGCCGGTATTGGCACGCCAGATTTCGGCGACGGGGTATCGGGATTTCACCAGGCGGGTCGCCGGGTGCGGTATCAGCCGCGCCGAGGCGAGCCCGGGGCCGAGCGCGGCCGCCGCGGCCGGGTCGAGCGCCGGAGCGTCCGCCGCATGGCGCGCTTCGAGCACCGCCCGCTCCAGCCGGGCGACATCGGCGAGATAGGGCAGTTCCCGCGCCGGAGCGAAGCCGGCAACGAACTCCGCAAAGGTTTCGCCATAGAGATTGAGCGTGCGCTCGCGCGAGGGTTCCGCCGCCGCGTAGACGCCGGCCATGCGATGGAAGAAGGGCTCGCCGACGAGCCTCGACACCGCCGGGTAGGCGGCCGCAAGCGCCTCGATCAGCGCGACGCGCACGTTGTTGCGGTATACGCGGAAGCGCCGGGCGGTGGCGCCGGAAAAACCGTCCGGCACGGCGTCGGGCGAGCGGTCTCTCAGGGCGGCGGCGAAATCCGCCTGAAGGGCGGCGAGCGGCGCGTTCATTTCGTGCCCCGCCTCACGCCGGCACCGGCTCGGAAAGGCGGGCCAGGCGGGTCTCGGCCTCGATCGCCTCGGCATGCAGCACGTGCCAGTCGGGAATGTCCTTGTCCCACTCCACCAGCGTCGGCCGCGGTCCGATGCGGGCGATCAGCCGGTCGTAGAGGCGCCACACCGCGTCGTCGACCGCCGCGCCGTGGCTGTCGATCAGCAGGCGCTCGCCGTCGTCGCCGTCGACCGTGAACCCGGCGAGATGGATTTCCCCAACCGGGTCGGCCGGCATGGAATCGATATAGGCGTCCGCGTCCAGGCCGATATTCTGGGTGCTGACATAGACATTGTTGACGTCGACGAGGAGTCCGCAACCGGTCCGCCGTGCCGCTTCGGCGATGAACGCGACCTCGTCCATGTCCCGGTCCGGCAACACGAGATAGCTGGCCGGGTTCTCGACCAGGATCGGCCGGCCGAGGGCGTCCTGCATCTCGTCGATATTGTCGCAGAGGCGGTCGAGCCCGGCCCGGCTGAGGCTGGGCGGCAGAAGGTCGGCGAACCACACCCCGCCATGCGCCGACCAGGCGATGTGCTCGGAAATCAGTGCCGGCTCGAAGCGGTCCGCCAGCGTCCGGAAGGCCGCCAGATGGCCGGCGTCGAGCCTCTCCGCGCCGCCCAGCGACAGGCCCACGCCGTGCAGCGACAGCGGATAGCTGGCGCGCAGCTCCTCGAGGATGGCGAGCCTCGCTCCGCCGGCGACCATGTAGTTTTCCGGATGGACCTCGAACCATCCGACATCCGGCAGGTCGCCGCATACCGCTTCGGCGTGTTCGCCCTTGAACCCGACGCCGGCGCGGGCAGGCATCCGGGATCGAAAGACGGCGGGGCCGGATGAAACGGGCATCGGGACGATCCGTGAAGCGTCGTCCGGCCGCCGCCCGGCCCTGGAGCCGGGCGGGGGCCGGAACTCGACCGGTCAGCTCGGAACGTCGCGCGCCAACTCCTTCAGGCTGCCCTTGACCGTGCGGCCGTCCTTGGTCTTGAAGGTCATGGTCTCGCACGTGCCGGCGGGGACCAGCGTCCAGGCATTGCCCTGGTAGTCCACGGTCGAGCTGCCCTGGCAACTCGTTCCCGGGCCCGCCTTGCAATCGTTCTTGCCGGCGAGCGCGACGCCGAAGCACTTCTCCTGCTTGTCCGCCGCTTGCGCCGCGTCGGAAGCGGCGAAGTTGGCGGCGGCCAGAAGCGCGGCCGCGAGGAACACGGGGCTCTTGTTCATCGGCTCATCTCCTCGTCGATGGAATGGCTAGAGAAAAAAGACATGGCGCCCCCCGGCGTCGGGGAATCGCCACGGCATCAACGTATGTGATACCCACCATCACAACAAATCACAGTCGCGTTAATCGGATCGTGAGGGCGCAACCCGGCCGTGTGCACGGAAAGGCCGGCT
>CBDBCV010000012.1:0-870043 GCA_965203455.1 Alphaproteobacteria bacterium | reverse complement strand
GACCCGGCTGTCCGGCGCGACCCCGAACAGCACATGTCCACCGCGCTGGTTGAGCATGGCGCATATGGTCGCCGCAGCCTCGCGCCGCGTTCCCGTGGTGGCCTTGCATTCGACCGTCTCCGACTCCCCGGCGGCAACGATCGCGGCAATCTGCTCAAGCGTCATGGGCCATCGCCTTCGAGGCTCCCAAATGCAAAAGCCGCCTGATTGAACGAACCGCTGAACACTGAACTTGATGGTGGCCCCCCTTCTATGAGGGAGCCTCCGAAGATCCATCGATCAGCGGACGCTCCGTAGCTGGCACAATCTGCTCCAGAATCTCGAATATGGTCCCGAAGTGGCGGAAATTCTCGCGTGTGCCTTGACTACAGAACCAATCGCATAGGTTCCTTTTTTCGTCTCCGTTTATGCTCCAGTACTCTGGAACCGATACCTTTTTTCCTCTTACATGTTTGATATGTTTTTCACCGATATCGATAAACTCTGGATGTTGTTCCCCAGCTTTCTCAAGCGCCTCTCGGTCAAAAAGATTTTCAACCCCTTTAGCTATGGGATGTTCTTCGAAGTGGGGCATCTTCCTCTTGTGGATATTGCCTTTCTTGTCGTCGCTACTTTGACTTTCAGGATCATGCAGCAGAACTATCGTCTTCTCAGACAATTCGGAGATGCTTGGAAGCCCCTTCAATCCGTTCCAAATCTTCCTGAGCCTCCCTTCGCCTCCGGCGGCTTGCACCTTGAACTTATCTAGGACATGGCTCCTTCCAAGCAGCTTTGCCGCATACTGCAGGTAGTCTCGATCTGTTTCGCCTTCGACGAACAGAATCGATCGATGCGTCTGTTCGACTTGCGCACGGACTTCACTCAAGAACCTGGTAGTGCCCTTGAACGCATAAAATGCATCGCCGAATTCATCAAATCTCTCTGGGTCGATGCGGGAACCGCTCGGAAGGTCGTAGATATCGAAACCCTCTTCTCCGAACTCATTTGCCATTCCGAGGACAAACAACGGCGAGTGCGTGGTCATGACAAACTGCACATGCGGAAACATGTGCACCAGTTTCGGAAGTATGTCGTGTTGATGCCGCGAGTGAAGGTGCAGATCTACCTCATCAATCACTACAATGCCTTTCACGCCTTCGACGCACTCAGAAGGTACATCGCGCCCTTCACGCATGTCAAAATCCCTGAGTATGGAAAGGAACAACGCCAACAGCGCCATTTCTCCGCTGGACAACTGAAAGAGGTTTGGCACTGCTGTACCTTGATCCGACTCTAGGGATATGACCCGGTTGTGTCGTCCGCCGATGCCGAACCGAATATTCTTCGCGGCCAGTTCCGGTATGATCATCTTCAAGCCGGTCAATGTCATATTGTAAGTATCAGTGGCGTCACCTTTATATCCCATAAAAACGGGAAGATTAAACGTTCTAAGTTGGTTATCATCTGATGTAACCGGTACAGAAAGCGATGGGGAAAATATCTCGAAAGCCGCACGATCATAGGCAATATCGTAGAGCCAATCGTGAACGTCTCGAAGCGGTGAATGTGCGATCAACCGGCGCCGGGTCTCGCCTTTGATGCGAGCTCCTTCCGTATACTGCGGTTTGGCGCGCAGGTTGTCCTGGTTGAGCCAGGCAGGTTTCTCCGCCCGATTCGATGGGAAGTAGAGCAGGCAGTTTGCCGATACTGCTTCTTTTAGGGTTGCGGCCTGTGACGATATCAGGATATTGGTCTCGAAATGATCCATTCCATCACTGTCAAAATTTCTCTTCCAGGCATCAAAACCGGGAGCTTCGGTCCCCATCGGAGGCTCGGCATACTCATGCTTCGGTTTCTTCAGTCTAAGCTCCTGTACGAACAACCCAGATCGGAAATCACATCGGGCGTAGGAATATTCGGCACCGACAGAGATGTAGGAGCTACTGCGAATCTTGAATACTTTTCCGGTGCCCAATTCTTGGGACTCTTCGTAAACCGAATCCTTTGCAAGGACCATTGTGTTGACGATGTGAGACAGAACTATCGTCTTGCCGGATCCGTTCTCGCCGACCAACAGAACAGGCTTTGGACGCGGTCCGTCGAACGGGAAGCGGATGTCCAGATTCCGGAGGGGCCCATAGTTCGCAAGCTGAAGTCGCTTCAGGTACACGCGCGCGCTCCGCGGCTTGCTGGCAGTAGCATTATTCAATAATCCTCTATCAGATTGAGTGACATCAGCGCGTGCTTGAGAAGCCGTTCCGGCCAGGCATCGTCGTCGAGGAAGTACACGCCGTCACGCTCCCATGCTTCCTTGCTGCGCGGGTTGTCGCTGCCGATCTTGTCCGGCGCCGTGACGGAGAGGATATAGGCGTGCAGGCGGAGTTTCGGATCCTGCCGACGCACCCGCGCCTCGATGTCCTTGATTTCGGTGTGCAGCCGTACCTTGCGGTTCTCCTCGTGGCCGAAGCGGCCCAACCCCTTGGGATCGAGGAACAGGATGTGCTGGTCCTTGCCCTTCGCCAGCCAGACGATGAAATCCGGGTAGTAGGAGTGGTCGTCGAAGAAGGACACGCCCCGGCCGCGGCTCAGGTTGCGGATCAGGAACAGGTCCCGCCCTTGCAGGCAGGAAGGGCCGCTTCCGGCCAGCGTCGCCAGCGCCTCGACGACCCGCTTCTCGTCCTCGCTCAAAGGCACAGGCTGGACAGCGACGTCTCCTTTGCCGGAGGCGTAAAGCAGGGGTTTGTAGGCGTGAGCATCCCGGAAGAGCTTGCCGAGTTTCAGATGGTGGTCCAAGCCTTCGCGAAGGCTGGACGCAAAGGCCCGGACATCGCGGACCAGCGTGTCTTCCCGCGCGTCCACCGACAAGGTGTATTCGCCGATACTGTTGGGATCGGACTCGTCGAGCGTCCTCACCTCCAGATTGCCGTATTCCCATATCCGCCGCCGCCCCCGCCAGAACCGGCCCGCGTAATCGGCGACCAGTTCGACGGCGACATCCTCCAGTTTCCTCAGGTCGACGAAGCTCTTCGGCTCCAGGCGCTCCGGCGGGAGGCGGAGTTTGTACCAGTCGTCCCGATCCAGCAGGCTGTCGACGGTCGCACGGTCGATCGCGAGATTGTGCCACCCTTCCCTCTGCTTGCGTTCCAGCACCCTGTCGTAAATCCGGGTGCGGTTGAAGAAGGCCCTGTGGCGGCGCTCCAGCCGGACGGGCGGGCGTTGCGCCTGCGCCTCGTACCGTCCTCCGTCGGACCCGATCGCCTGCAGCCGGGAATAGAGGTCCAGCACCGCTCTCGGGCTGTCGGGCCGGTCCGGCGGCGGCAAGGCCGGACAGTCGTGCGAGCGCCCATATTCCAGCCCTTCCCTGAGCCGGACGATCTTCAGCTTCCTCTTCCCGAAGTTCCAGACGACGGGCAGCGGGATGTCCTTCCGCTCCGCCGCAATCCCGTCCGCCTCCAGCATCTGCTTGAAGGTCTGCATGTAGTTGGCCTTGAGGCCGAAGATGCGCAGGGTTTCGAGTTCTGTCAGCCCGTCGCCGTCAGCGGGCGGTTCGCCTGCGGTGTAGCGGTGGCGCTTGAGGCTCATGCCCCGGCCCTTGAGCCGCACGCCGCGCCCGAACATCTGGATGATCTCCGGCCCTTCGCCGACGCCGACATGCATCAGCCCCATCGCGCTCACACGCCATGAGTTCCAGCCGGCGATGAAGCGCCTTGCGCCGATCACGACATTCACGGTCGAATCCGCCCGGTCCACATCGGCGAACAGCCTGCGGACGAAGCCGGCCTCCCGCTCGACCGCGAGGTCGGGGTTGTTCCTGTCAGCCATCAGCCGGTAGAGCGCCGCCGAATCGCCGATATTGACGATGCCGAAGGGGTTGTTGTCGGCCGTGCGCAGGTGGAGTTCGCCTTCGCCCTGGGTCAGGTAGCGCACATGCAGACGTCCGGCCCCGTGGAACAGCCTTTCGCAAATGTCGTCATAGAGCGCGTCCGTGCCGATGCCTTCGAGGCCGCCGAACCGGCCGGCGAAGTAATCCGCGCCGTCCTCGCCGGTCAGCCCCGACTCGCCGGCCAGCAGGCGGGCCAGCAGCGGGCGCGCCTCGCCGCCGTGAGCCAGCACCCAGCCCAGGAAGTCGAGGATCGACACAACATCCGACCGGGTTTCCCTGTTATCCTTCTTCGTGGCTCCGCCTGTCACGGTCTTGCCGAGGAACACCCAGAGCGGCCGGGCGACATTGAATTCAGACCAGCCGGCGCGGCCGTCGCGCCAGATGCGGCATTGACGATAGAAGCTCAGAAGCGCGCCCAGCAGGTAGATGCGACTGTTCTCGTCCTCCGCCCCTTGCGGCAGGTTGGCGATGGCGTAGTCCTTGCCGTAGCCGTCGCCGTGGAAGGCGCGGTAGGGGTAGTCGAACAGCAGGCTCTTGCCGTAGGCGTCCCTCAGGGCGTCGTCCTTGTCGACGATCTGGTTGAAGGTGGCGGAATACTCGAAGGTGAAGCCGCCCTCCGCCAGTTCCCTGCGCCGCTCGCGCCAGACCTTGCCGGACGAGCCCAGATGCCCTTCGTCCACCAGCACGAGATTGTTGGCACCGAAATCGCGGACGGCGACCCGCTTCACGCCCTGTTTCTCGGCCAGCTTGTTCACGTCGATGATCTCGACCGTCGCCAGCAGGTCCGCGCCGGCCTCGCGGGAGAAGAGGCGCGCCGGCAGATTGCTCGCCCGCAATTCGCGCTCGTGCTGCTCGGAAAGCTGCTCGTTCGGCGTCACCAGGACGACATTGCGCGGCGGCTTTCCCGCCGCGCCGGCGATGCGCCGGTATTGCAGGATATGGGCATGCATGACGAGCGTCTTGCCGGAGCCGGTGGCGCTCTGCACGGCGACGGTGCGCAACTCGTCCGTCGTGTAGTCCGGCATCCGCGCGGTCAGCGAATCGCGCCGCTTCTCCGCATTTAGCACCGCGCGCAGCCGCTCCGGATCTTCGAAATAGAGCCGCAGATAGTGTTCGGCGAACAGCAGCGCCAGCCATTGGTGCGGTTTCCAGCCCCGCCCGCGCTCCGGCGTCATGCGAAGCCTTTGGCCTGTCTCGGCAAGGGCGGCGTCGTACTCCGAGAAGCGGCCAAGGCTTATCGCGGCCGTCTCCGGGTTCAGGTAGAGCGCCTTCGCATACTCGCTTTCCCCGCCGGCATCCGCTCCGGCGGGCGCGTCGCGCAGCCGCTCCACCATGGCGGCAAGGTTCGGGTAGCCGAACTGCCGGCAGAGGAAGCGGTGCAGGATGAGCCGGTTTTCGAGTGGTGTCATGTCTCGCCGGCTCGCTGGTGCTTTTGCGTCAGATAAGCGGCGAAGGACGCGCAAGCGCCGAACATGAACTGGGCTTCCTCCAAGCCGACATCGGCGGTATTGCTGTCAAGAAGGGCATGACGGATGCCTTGTTCGTCGTTTGTGTAACCGTAGAGTTTCTGAAATGCATCCTTGAGTGCCGGATGCTTTAGAACACCAGCCTCTTCCAGGGACTTCAGTGCCGGTCCAAGGGTCTTTCCACTTGCCGGGTCGATGATGCGAGCGACGGATTCGACCGCATGGATGCTTTCCCGAATCGAATCGGCGTGTCGTTGCTCATTCATGGATCTGGCTGCCTGATGCAGATGGGCCGTCGCACCCGTCATGCCAGCCTGTCGAATGAATTCGAGAGCGCGTTGCGTCGCGAGTCCCTGTTCCTGGCTTGAGCAAGGGATGAACCGACATGGCGTGGAGGAGGTATCAAGCCAATAGGCAGCCGCATGTTTCGTGAACAAACTGCCAATCTTCTCTGCCAGATCGGATGATTCATGCTCGTCAATCATGATTTCCAGAAAATCCAGGAGGCGGTTGAAGTTTTCTTCCAAGGTTAAACGCTCGGTTATTCTGGATATTTCGCTATATTTCACAGTTATTTGACTAATCGGCCTGCCCACGAATCGACCGAATACCACTGCAATTGTTTTGGCGTAATCGGGTTCAAAGGCTCCACCTTGGTATGTGTCCAACGCATTGTCCAGAAAGAGCAAATAAACAAGATTCCATATTTCGCGTCTCAGGTCCGGTGAAATCTGCTCGAGCTGCATCGGCTCCGGGAACGGTTCGTAGCCGTGGCGTTGCGAGAAGGTCAGATGTCCGGGGAAATCGCCGCGCTTTGCTGTCATCGGTCTTCTTCCTCGAACATCAGTTCGCGGAACAGCGGTTCTATGACCTCGGCCTTCCAGGAGTCCTTCTTTTGCCGCATCGAGTTCAACGTGTGGTCGCCATTGGCGTAGATCGTATCAAGCGCTTCGGGGAGGGCCTCGCGGTAGCGCTGGAGCCAGAGGTTGAGCGCGTCGTTGTCGGTTTCTTCCAGATTGCGCCAGAGGACAAGGCAGCTTTGACCTTGGGGGTTCTTGCCGGCGATGGCAAGCACGCCGTCCAGGCGGCGACGGGATTCGACACGCAGGCCGAGCAGCAGGTTGAAGGTTTCCGGGAGATCGACCGGCGTCTCCCGGCGCACGCCGTCGCGGACGACCGAGAGTGTGTAGGCGAACGGGTCACGGAAGTCGCGGCCCAGCAGGCACGGACTGCCGGCGGTTTCCTCGTTCAGCGCGTAGCGCAGTTTGTAATCTTCAATCAGGGCAGGATCGTTCTCGGCCAATAGATTCTCCGGCGGCACCACTACCAACCCGTCCAGCGTGTCCTCATAAGATTCGAGGTGGATATATTGGAAAGCGCCGCCTCCTTTCCAGCCAACATCTGAAGAAATTCCATAGGGGTCACCCCTGAGAACACGTTTCATACGTGGCAAAGAGTAAGAATAGAACTGTTTCCCCGCTTCGATACCGATATAGCGTCGTCCTAACTTCTGAGCTACAGCCGTTGTTGTTCCCGAACCAAGAAAATAATCCAAAACTAAATCCCCGCGACGAGAAGATGATTCTATTATGCGTGCGACTAAGTTTTCATTTTTCTGGGTTAATGCCTGATTCCCAACCTTCTCTTTGCTGAAACTCATAATCTGAATCGAATGGAGTTGATCTAGGTCACTGCAATTCCAAGTGTCCTCTAATGGATATCCGCTGCCCGATGGAGCATTGCCATCTCTTCTTCTGTAACCTTCGGGATAAGGAATGTATTTCTTGACAAATAGTGGAAACTCGGTCTTGCCATATTGGTATATTGTGTCGTGATTCCGAACAAACTTCTCGGCGGCAGATTTGTATCCCGATACCCATCCTATACGCCAGATGATTTCAGTGATGTAAGAAAAATAGTTATCAAGCAAGAGCTTGAGACGTTCCTTCTCTGTATAGTCGATATGAACATACAAAGTGCCATCGCTTGGTAAGAGAATATTGGTTTCTCGAATTCTTGATTCCATCATAGCCAACCAACTGGAGTGGAAATATCCATCCTTATACAAAAACCCATCCAGCCCCGTATTGAACGGCGGATCGAGATAAACACATTGGACCTTCCCCTTGTACCGTGTCCTTATGAGACGTTGCGCTTGCAAGTTATCTCCGTCAATCAACAAGCCATCGGTTTGCCCCTCCAGCGAGCCGACTTCTGATAACGCCGACAGCAGCCGTTCGGTGAAGTCCGTATCGAAGTGGCGCGTGTCCAGCACCAGATACGGATTTGCCTTGAGGAAGCCGTCGTCGTCAGTGCCGCCCGCCATCTCGTCTATCGCAAACAGTTCCCGCCATTCCACCCATTGCGCCTCGTTGGCGACAATCTCTGGCCAGAGCGTCTCCGGCACCCGGTCCAGGGTCACGCACCACTGGGTTTCCAGCACGAACTTCTTCTTGAGCCAGAGGCGCTTCTGGAAATCCTCCAGTTGTGCGAGAAAAGCGATGAGCTTCTCACCGACCTCGCGCACGGCGCGCATCCTGCCGAGCGCTCGGCGCAGCCGGCCGGAGTCGCCGAGCGCGAGATCCTGAAGGTCCAGCACGTCGGTTTTCAGATAGAGGTCGAGCTCGCGGCGCAGGAAGCCGCCCAGGTCCTTGTGGATGAAGTAGTCGAAGCTGTTCTTCGCCGTGTAGCGTCCGACATGCTTCGCCAGCAGCGAACGTTCCGGGTCTAGTGCGGTCGGGGCGGGTGCGGCCAGTGCTGGGCGCCATGCGGGGGACAGGGTTTCCAGGGCTGTCAGAATGCGCGCCGTCGTGTCTGCATCGATCCGATCCTGCTGCCGTGTGCCGTTGCCGGGCCACTCCCGTTTCTCACGCTCCGTCAGCGGCCGGTGCCCGAAGCGGACAACCAGACTGTCGCCATCAAGCGCAACCGCATCTTCCCCGAGCACGAAGCGGCGCTGCCTGCCGTTCGTCTCCTTGATGTTGTCCTTTTCATTGTCGGCCGCTGCGACCTCGAAACGCACGCGGAATTCGGCGTCTCCCTCGCCGGCGGTGAAGGCGTAGGAGGCGTAGTTCTCGGTCGTCTTCACATAGTACTGGTCCGCATTGGCCCAGTGCAGCTTCACTTCCTCGCCGTCCCACGGGATGAGATAGGTGGGCTTGCCGCCGCTGGAGTAGCGCCGCAGCGACATGAAATCGCCCTCGCTGTAATAGCGGGCGAAGAATTTGGCGAGATGGTCGTAAACATCGGCCTCCGCGTCGGCATCCGCCGTCGCTTCCGCCACTTGCTTCCTGAGATTGATAATCGGCGGCGCTGTCTCAGGGTCGACTTCCAGACTCCGCGCGTTTGCCACCGCCTTGTCGAGTTCCGCCTGGAGCGCAGCCCTCTGTTCGTCGGCCACTCCCGCAAGCGCCGTCTTCACCTGCGGCAGCAGGTCCCGTTCGAGGAACGCCTCGATCTCGCCCGCCTTCATGTTCATGATGCGATAGATGCCGAAATCGAGATCGCCGCGGTCGAGCTGGAACATCTCCCGCAAGAGATCCTTGAGACGGTCGAAGTTCCGCCCGGCCTCACGCGCCGGGTGCATATTTGCTTCCCTCGCCCAGCCTGTCTGAAGAATTGTTCACGGGCTGCATGACGTCAAACTTCGCATTTCTTACATCAGGTGAACGGGGGCGATGATGCACCGCATGAATGGTACTACTCATCGCCTGGGTCGGGGCCACGGACTTGCTCACCCTGCGGGCGCGTTGCGGGCTGCCTGGCTTCGAAGTCGGGCACGATGGTGGAGATGAAGTCGCGGATTTCCTCGACCTCCCGCTCGCGTCCGTCGGCGATGATGTCGCGGGCGAGGGCCTGGGTGACGAACAGCGAGGCCCGCGCGACCTTGGTTTCGGTCTCGCTTCCGGGCCATTGGCTCCGGTCGAGGGCCTCAATGGCGAGCTCGACTACAATTTGATTGGCCGTGAGAGCGCTTCCTCGGGACGCTTGCTCAATGCGTTCCCATTGCTCGGGCGACACGCGAATGTGCTTGCTGAGGGTCTTGTCTACCGATTCCGCCATGGCTTTTCGTCTATTCCGGTCTGGAGTCTCGGAACGAAGATGGCTCCTCGCGGTCTGGCTTGCCCCGAATCCAGACGCGGTTCGGGCTACTAGGAGGACACGCTGCGAACGGCCCGAGAGGCGAACGAGGCGATTGCCAGTGGGCAGTTTGCCATCATGTGGCGCACCCGTCCATGTCACCGATCGGTGGTGCGCAGGAAATGCCATAAACACAGCTGTCACACGGGGCGGTCGCAATCGGTGCTATGATCCACAACGCATTGATAAACCGTGCGATTTTCCGGGATGCGATCGATGCATTCCGCCACCGATCGGTGGCAACTGTTTCCGGCATGACGGGAGATGACAGGGGCTGACACCGGTTCCGATGACCGCGGCATGGGGCGACATAGGTGGACATGGGCGGCATGGTTTTCTCCTGCATCATTGATGCGTCGGGTGTATGGACCGAGACGGGCGCGGCCCGTCCGTGGCGGTCCCAGTCGGGCTTGCAGACGACCTGGTGGACGCCGTTCCGCTCGGCCCAGCGCGCGGCGATCTTCTCGACGCCGGGACCGCCGCCGTGGACGAGGACCATGTCCGCATACTTGGCGCGGGCCTGGTCGAGGCGGGCGATGACGGCGGCGGGGTCTGCGATGTCCCTGCCGCCTGCGATGGCGACGAGGGTGCCTTGCGGCAGGTGGGCCATGGTCTCGCGGTCCTTGCGTGCGCGGATGAAGTCGCGGGCGTCGATGGCGGCGGAGGTGAGCTTGCCGGTCCGGGATGCGTGCGAGCCGTGGCGCGGGCGCCAGACCTCTCCGGTTTCCTCGCGGTAGGCGACGGCGGCCTCGTCGCGCATCTTCTCGAAGGCGTCGCGGCGGTCTCCGAGGTTCTGCGCGCGGTGGGTGGTCATCTCCAGCTCGAACGACCTGATCTCGGTTCCGTCCTGGTCGCGCTGGAGGTCGCGGAGTTCGGGGGTGAGCCTGTCGACGCCGCGGTCGATGCGCTGCGTCTGGGCGTGGAGCATGTTGACGAAGCCCCAGAGCAGGGGTTCGCGCTCGTCGGCGAGCTGTGTGCCGTCGGGGCAGACGCCTTCGGCCATGATGCGGAAGGCTTCCTCGACGGCGGTCAGCGCATCGTCCTTGTCCCAGACGACGCGGGGGTCGAACTCGTCGCGCTCGGGTGTTGCGCCGAAGAGGGCGGCGTTCTCGCAGACGGTTGCGGTGACGGAGTGCTCGGTGCTCTCGACGGTGTCGATGTTCTCGATGATGGTGTTCATGACGATCTCCTTGACGATCGGGTTGCAGCTATCGGAGCGTTGCGCCCCGAAGTGATGTCCTGTTGGGTCACGCGCGCGCAGCGGAAGCACCGGGTCCGGAATGAATGGCCCGGCGGGATGCGCGAGTGGTGCGGGCGCACAAGCGAGCGGAGCGAGTGCGGAGCCACGGTCGCGCATTCCGCCGGGCCTAGGCGCTTCAGCGCCGTTTCATTCCGAGTCCCGGCCGGAACGGAGCGCGAGCGGAGTGGAGGACCCCGCCGGCGGCGGGGTTGGTGTAGTGAGCACGTGTGGCACAATGGGACAGCACGCACGCAGGCAAATTCTTTCCCCTTGCACGGACCCGATGGGCGCTGCCGCCCTGCACGGCCTTCGGGAGAATCCCCGGACCTGTCGGTCAGCCTTGCAAGCGGAGCGCGCAGCTTGACAGTCATGGCGGGTCACCCCCACAGCGGATGCGAGAGGATCCGCTGCCTGGCCACCTCGCGGATGCGGTTGCGGTCATGGACGCGGCAGGGACCGCGCGAATCCTCGTGGAGATGCACCACGAAATACCGCGCACCCTCGCGCAGCGGATCGTCGAGGGCACAGACGTCGCCGACATGGTCGCCGTCGCAGTAGATGCGGGACTGGTCCGGGGCGATGCGGCGGAAGGCGATGGCGCTCATGACGCGCCCCCCTCCGCCTGGCGGGCGCTGCGTTCCGCCAGCTGCCGCGCCGCCCAGGCCGCGGCGCGGGCCAGCACGTCGCCATGACACGGCTCCGGCTCGCACCAGCATGCAAGCCAGCAGCCGTCGAGCGCGGCGAGTTCTTGCAGTGACACCTCGCCGGCGCGGATGCGGCGCCAGAGATCGGCGCGGTAGCGGGCGATCGCCTGTTCCCTCGAACAGGCCGGTGTGATCCGGAACGGGTTTCCCCACTTCGTGCGGCGGTCGATCAGCACGGTGTTGTTGACTACCTGTGCATGGTCGAACGCTTCCCGCAGTCTCGGTTCGGTCTTCAGATTGATGACGGCGTCCATCGGCTCCCTCCTCTCCCCGGGTCGGCTTGCCCGACCCTCGCTTGCCTCTTCCCCCTGCCACGCCGGATCAGGCGCCGGCACGGAACAGGGGCGCGAGGCGGGCGCGCAGCGCCGCCGCGCCGAGATCGACCAGGTCGTCGTTGAAGTCGTTGCCCTGGGGCACGATCGCCGTGGCGGCGACGCCCGCCCGCGCGCAGCGCCGGGCGAGGCGTTCGGCGGCGCGTGCGCCGTCCTCGTCGTTGTCCCGCGCGATCACGAGGCGGGCGACGCCGGCAGGCGGAGAGAAGGCACCGAGGCTGCCGGCCGAGAGCGCCGCCGCGGCGCGGATCTCGGGCAGGGCGGCGACCAGCGAGAGCACGGTCTCGATGCCCTCGCCGACGACCAGCGCAGCGCCGTCGCCGGGCTGGCCGAAGCGCACGGCGAGGCCATGGATGCGTCCGAGCGCCTTGCGCGGATGGGCGACATCCGCCTTGGCGGGCGAGCGGGGATCGAGCCAGGTGCGCTGGACGCCGAAGAGCCGGCCGTCGTCGCCGGTGACGGCGGCGACCAGCGCCGGGAGGCGACGCACCGAGGGGCCTTCGCGGTAGCGAAGCGCCGGGTGGAAGCGCAGCGCCGCGAAGCGGCAGCGCGCGAGCCCGCGGGCGTGGAGATAGCGCTCGGCATGGCTGCCGTCGAGGACGCGGCAGCCGCGCCACAGGCGGCGCGCCGCCTCGGTGGCGTCATACCGCTCGCTGGATACAGGGACGGGGTCCGCCGGCACGGCGAGGAAGCGCCGCGCCTCGTCGAGCGCCGCGCGCAGCGTCGGCGCGCGGGAGCGGTGGCGAACGATATCGAGCAGGTCGCCGTGCTCGCCGGTGGCGGAATCGGTGAACTTGCCGGGCGTTCCGGGGCCGGAGAGGCGGACGAAGAGGGAGCGGCCGCGGGCGCCGTCGATATCGCCGCAGATCCAATAGCGGCCCTGCCGCCGTCCGTTGGGCAGGTAGTGGCGGCAGACTTCCTCGGCGCGCTCCGCGAGCGCGGCGGCGAGGGCGCCGGCATTCATGGCCGGCCCCCGCCCGGGCAGGCGGGACGGCAATGGATCGCGGGACATGGCGGGACTCCTCCATCGGGACGGAACGCTCGATACCGGCCGGTCTCCGCCCCCGCCTGGCGCCGGAGAAGGCGCGCGCCGCGCGAAACGCGGACGCGCCATGGGGGCCGGGGACGCCTCCGGATCGGCAGCAAAAAAGAGGCCGGCGCCGAAGCGCCGGCCCGAGTTGGGAGGGAGGAAGCGTGATGCCGATCAGAACGGAATCTGGTCGGCGTCCATGTCCGAGGGCGCCGGGGCGGGAGCCGTGCCGGCGTCGCCCGCCATGTCGGGGCCGGGCTGGCTCCGGGCGCCGTTGCCCTTGTCCAGGAACTGCACGCGCCCGCCCGGGACCAGCAGGATCTCGGTCGAGAAGCGGTCGGAGTCCTCGCCCTCCTTCTTCCAGCGCCGGGTCTGGAGCTTGCCCGCGACATAGACCAGACGACCCTTCACCGCGTTCTTGACCAGCATGTCGATGAGGCCGTCCTGGAAGGTCACGACCCGGTGCCACTCGGTGCGGTCGATCCGCTCGCCGTTCTTGTCGATATAGGATTCGTCGGTGGCGATGCTCATGTTGGCGACGCGGCCGCCGCTCTGGAGGTGGTTGACGGTGACGTCGGCGCCGAGGCGGCCGATCAGTTCCGCGCGATTGAGACCGAAGGCCATGGGATTCTCCTTGAATGGCTGGTTGCTGACGTTTGCTTGCGAAACGGCCGGGGCCGGGGTCACTCCCCCGAACCCCCGACCGTTCGATCTCCTTCAAGCCCTCCTCGACCTCCGGGTTGCCGGCCTGCACGCCGGAGCCGGGAGGAGGTCCGCGATGCGCCGTTCGGGAAACACCGCCTCGCGGTCGGCGCAGCGCAGCGCCCGGTCCTCGGCGATGACCTCGCGCACGCAGGCGGACGGGATGCCCAGCTCGGCCAGCAGTTCGCCGGTCGGAAGGTCGAGGGGATGGTCGGGATGGAACATGGCGGGGTCTCCTCTGCCGTTGTCCGGCCCGGCATCGGCGCGGGAGTCCTTCTCCCTCCCCCTGCCGGACACTCGCCCGACAGGCGCTCTTCTCCGCCTCTACGCGCCCGAACCGGCCCGGCCGATGTCCCGCAGCCGTTTGCACACCGCCCGCGGCGCCATGGACCCGAGGTTCAGCACCGGGATGCCGCGGGCCTCGGCGATGCGGATGGCCATGCCGGTGCCGCCATGATTGCGCCCTCCGGCCGACCGGCACATGACCGCATCGACCGGCCGGTCCCGCCGCTCGCCCAGCAGGGTCGCGACGTTGCGCGCATGCAGCTTGCGGACGGCGGGCGAACAGCGGTCCCAGGCCGGATGCAGGGACGCCGCGGTCGCCATGCAGGCCGGCAGTTCGGCCGCGGAGAGCACCCGGCAGTCCGGCCCGTCAAGCCCGTTGCAGCCCCGCCATGGCAGCCACAGCGTCCGTCGGCCGGCCGGCGCCCCCGCCGCGAACGCGCTGTCCGCTCCATCCGCGCCGCCGCTCGCCAGATGCCAGCCGGTGCGCGCCAGCCACCCCGCCATCACCGTCATGTCCGCCAGCACGGCCGCCGGCGTCGCCCGCGCCCCGATGCCGGCATGGGTCGGTGTCGTCATGTTCCGCCTCCCGGATTGCGAATGCCGCCGCTCCCTCGCCGGCAGCGGCGTCGCTCCCCGGCCGGCGTCTCTCTGCCTCTCCCGCACGGACCGGCCGGCTTGCCTGCCGCCTTGCGGCTTCGCGGAGTCCGGGGAGGCGATGGCAAGCGCTGGGGCCGCTTGCCGTCACTGTCCACTGCTGCCTGCCTCTGGCGCCGGGCTGCCGGCGCACGGCCCGGGCGGCGAGCATCGGCCTCGACGCGCCGGGGATGCCGGTAGCCGCGTTCGTCGGGCTGCTCGGGCCGGCGGCCATGGCAGCGTGGGCGGTCCCGCTCCGGACCGCCTGACGGGGGATCGCATGGTACGGCGGAAGGTGGCAGACCGACGGCCGTTCGCGTGCCGGCGGCGCAGCATGCCGAGGCGTCAGTGCGCGGTGGGGTCGCCGGGCTCGTCGTCCTCGGCGTGCATGGAGGCGGCGGCCATGGCGGTCCAGGCCTCGCGGTCGTGGCCGAGGCGGCGGTTGAGCTTGTCGCAGACGTTCAGCGCGTCGTCGAGGGTCAACGCGATGAGGGCCGTCGGGACATGCCCGGCCAGCCCTTCGATGACGATGCGGATCTGCTGGACTTCCGTTTCGACATCGTAAGCCGGCACGAAGCAGAAGTCGGGTTCGTCGGGCAGGGTCTGCGCGGTCATGGCGGTGTCCTCTGTCGGGAAGCCGGGGTCGGCGCGTCGGGAGTGTCTATCCCGCACGCACCGGTGACGGAAGCGCCGGCGCGGCGATGCCGCCGGGCCGGCAACATGTGTGATGGGGTTCTCAACCGGCGGCCGGCCATACGGATTCCGGCCGGCAGCACGCGCGCCGCTCAGGCGGCGAGCGGCCAGCGGTCGAGGATGCGGTCGAGTGTGTCCGGGTTCGGCGCGAAGATGCGCGCGCGGAAGGAGACGATCTCGACGGTGCAGCCCATGCGCTTGAGCGCGTCCATGTCGGTGTCGTCCGGCCCCTCGACCTCGATCCGGTCGGCGCCCATGATTCGCCGGCGGGCGAGGCGCCAGCCGTTGGCGAGCGCAAGCGCATGGCCGCGTCCCATGACCGCCTCGAAGGCCTCCGCGCCGGTCATGGCGGGGCCGCCGTCCAGGCCGAAGCCTGCGCGCACGGCGCGGACCTGTTCGGCGTCGAGGACGCGGCCGATGAGGGCGGCGCCGCAGTCGGCGCTGAGCCGGCGGACGCGCATGTTGTCGGCGGGCAGGCGGTCCCAGACCGGCAGCAGGAGGCCGGTGGCGAGCCAGAAGCGGGACTCCCGGTGGGACGGCAGGCCGGCGGTCTCGGCGTCCCAGACGCGGCGCCAAGCGGCCTCGTCGGCGCGGCGCCAGTTGGAGGCGTCGAGTTCTGCCTTCGCCATGGTCTCAGCTGCGGCGGGCCGGACGAGGCGGACCCGTTCCTGGACGCCGCCGTCGTCGAACAGGCGGGACGGCGCCGGCAGAATGACGGCGGCGCGCTGCGAGCGGGCGTTGACGGCGAGGCGCCGCCTGCCCCCGGATCCAGTCCGGGGCAGGCTGTCGGGTCCGGGATCGCGCCCGCCGATCTCCAGCGCGGCATCGGCCGTGAGCGGGACCAGCCGGTCTCGGCGCACGATCTCGACCAGCTCGGTCGCGGCGCCTGCGCCGGGATGCTCGTGAAGGGTCTCCCGGCCGGCGATCAGGAGCGAGTCGGCGGTGACGGTCTCGACGCCGACTTCATGGGTGCCGGCCTCGATCGCCTGCTCGATGTTGGCGGCGATGCGGTCCTCCAGTTCCGAGAAGAGCTCGTTCTGCTCGGCGATGGGGAGCGCCAGCAGGCGGTTGAGGAACTTCGGCATGGGCGGCAGGTCGTCCCTGAGACTTCCCTCCCAGGTGAGCTTCAGCCCGGTGGCAGTCTCGAAGCGCTCCAGGGTCCAGTCCTCGATGCTGCCGCGCCAGAGCGCGCCGTAGAACTGGCGCAGCGCGGCCCTTGCGTAGAGGCTCTCCAGGTTGTCGCTCTCGCGGAACAGCGCCGCGTCCTTGCCGCCCATGGCGGTCTGGCTGTCGCGCTGGCCCCTTGTGATGGCGCCGAGGCTGTCCAATCTTCTGGCGATGGTGGCGATGAACCTGCGCTCGCCCTTGACGTCGGTGGCGACCGGCCGGAACAGCGGGGCCGAGGCCTGGTGCGTCCTGTGGGTGCGGCCCAGACCCTGGATCGCCTGGTCGGCGCGCCAGCCCGGCTCCAGCAGGTAGTGGATGCGCCGCTCGGTGTTGCCGCAGGAAAGATCCGCATGGTAGCTCCTGCCGGTGCCGTCGGCCATGGAGAAGACCAGGATGCGCTTGCTCCCGTCCATGAAGGCCGCGGTCTCGGCGAGATTGGCCGAGGCCGGCCGCGAGCGCAGCGCCAGGCGTTCGCCCCGGGTGTCGGTGATCCTGAGCACCCGCCGCGAGCGCCCGGTCACTTCCGCCACCGCCTCGTGCCCGAAGTGCTGCACGATCCGGTCCAATGCGGTCGGGACCGGGGGTAATGCGGCGAGCTTCCCGATCAGCGCGTCGCGCCGGTCCTCGGCCTCCTTGCAGACGATCGGGTTGCCGTCCGCGTCCATGGCAGGCCGGCTGAGGAGATTGCCGCCGTCGTCGGTGAAGGGCTCCTGCAACTGCACCGGGAAGGCGTGCATCAGATAGGCGAGGATGGCGTCCCTGGGCGTGAGGTCGATGTTGAGGTCGTCCCACTCCGATGCCGGGATCTCGGCGATGCGGCGTTCCATCAGCGCCTCGCCGGTGGAGACCAGCTGGATGACGGCCGAGCGCCCGGCGTCGAGATCGGCCTCGACGGCGCGGATCAGGGAGGGGCATTTCATGCCGGTGAGCAGATGGCCGAAGAAGCGCTGCTTGGTGGCCTCGAAGGCGCTCAGGGCAGCAGCCTTGGCGTTCCGGTTGAGCGTGTCCGCGCCCTGGACGATGCCGGTGGCCTTGAGCGCCTCCTCGATGTTGGCGTGGATGACCTTGAAGGCGCCCGCATAGGCGTCCCAGATGCGCCGCTGCTCCGGAGACAGCGGATGTTCGAGGATGTCGACCTCGATGCCGTCATAGGCCAGCGCGCGGGCCTGGTAGAGGCCGAGGGCCTTGAGGTCGCGGGCGACGACTTCCATCGCGGCGACGCCGCCGGCCTCCATGGCGGCGACGAAGGCGGTGCGCTTGTCGAAGGGCGTCTCGCCGGCGGCCCACAGGCCGAGGCGTCCGGCATAGGCGAGGCCGGGGACGGTGGTGGCGCCGGTGGCCGAGACATAGCAGATGCGGGCGTCGGGGAGCGCGTTCTGCAGGCGCAGCCCGGCGCGTCCCTGCTGCGAGGGCTTCGTCTCGCCGCGCTCGGACTTCGAGCCCGCCGCGTTGGCCATGGCGTGGGCTTCGTCGAAGACGATGACCCCGTCGAAGGCGTGGCGGTCCTCCTCGTCGAGCGAGCCGGCGAGCCATGCGACGATCTGTTCGAGCCGCGAAGGCTTGCCCTGGCGGGAGGGCGAGCGCAGCGTGGCGTAGGTCGCAAAGAGAATCCCCTCGTCGAGGGGGATCTCCATGCCCTGGCGGAACCTGCCGAGCGGGATGACGTCGCTCTCCCGCCCGCCCAGGGCGGTCCAGTCGCGTCGCGCGTCCTCCAGCAGCTTGTCGGACTGGCTGAGCCAGAGCGCCTTCTTCCTGCCGCGCAGGCGGTTGTCGAGGATGACGGCGGCGACCTGGCGGCCCTTGCCGCAGCCGGTGCCGTCGCCCAGCATCCAGCCCCGGCGGAAGCGCACCGGCGCCGACAACGTCTCGCCATCGGACGTGACGAATGAAGCGTCGACCTTCTCCCCATCATCGTCGCCGTCCTCGCGGCAGCGGTGGACGGTCTCCCAGCCGGAGCCGATGCGGTAGTCCGCCGCCAGGTGGCGGGCATGGGCCTCGCCCGCCAGCACGACGCTCTCCAGCTGGGCGTCGGACAGCAGGCCCTCCGTCACGACGCGTTCGGGCAGCATGGGCCTGTAGGCCGGCCCGGGATGCGGCACGGCGGCCATGGCGGCGGACTGGACCAGCGGCGTCGGGTGCACAACCGCGCCGGGCACGCGCACGGCGCCCGGCCGCCATGGCGCCCAGGGGCCGGCGTCGCTGGCGGAAGAATCGGTATGGGCCGCGGATTCGACCGGGCCGGTCTCGTCCGGACGAGTCTCGACCGTGAGCTCGCAGACCGGTCCCCAGTCGTGGGACCGGCGACTCTCGGGCGTCGATACGGGCTTCGGACCCCGGCGCGTGGCGGGCTTGAGCGCGACGGGCTTGCCGAACAGGTCGTGCGCGGTGCCGGTCCGGACCGGGCCGGCGGAGACCGGCGTTGGAGCAATGGGCTGCCGTGGCGGCACCTGCGCGATGATGGCGTCGAGCAGTTCGGCGGCGTTGGCGGCGCGGGTGGTCCCGTCCAGCTCGACGGCGGGACCGGCGCCGCGCTCCAGCACGGTGATGCGGGTGTCGAAGGCGGTGCCGCGCCGGGCGTAGGCGCGTCCGTCGATGGCCATGGTGAAGAGGCAGCGGGTGGGATGACCGCTCGGGTCGCACCCGTCCAGGCGGCCGACGGCGTCGCCCGGCACGCAGTGGGCCGAGGTGATGGCGACCAGCCGCCCGCCGGCCGGCAGCATCGAGGCGGCGGAGCGGACATGGCGCAGGTCGGCGTCGTGGTTGATCCGCTCCACGCCGGGCGTCGCGGAGAAGGGCGGGTTCATCGTAAGCGGTTAAACCACGGCGTCGATTTTGGATTTGGGACGGATTTTCGTTTGACACCATAGGCCGTCCGCCCTATAGACCGGCCGTCCGGGCGAAGCGCGTCGGGGGCGGCGATGGCGGCATGGTACGGATCGAAGGCGACGACGGGGCTTTGCCAGGCGATCGTGAGCCTGATGCCGCCGCACGACGTTTTTGTGGAGACCCATCTGGGGGGCGGCGCGATCATGAAGCGCAAGCCTCCGGCGCTTCGCAACATCGGCATCGATCTCAACCGCCGGGCGCTCGACGGGTTCCGCTGCGACTACCCGGTCGAGCTTCACCACGGCTGCGCCCACCGCTTCCTGTCCGGGTTCGCGTTCGCCGGCCGCGAGCTGGTCTACAGCGACCCGCCCTACGTGCAGTCGGCGCGCCGGTCGGGGCGGCGCTACCGCTTCGACTACACCGACGCCGACCATGTCGCGCTTCTCGGCATCCTGAAGTCGCTGCCCTGCCGGGTGATGGTGTCCGGCTATCCGTCCCGGCTCTATGACGAACATCTGGCCGGCTGGCGCTCGCTCGAGGTCCAGGTCAACAACCAGTCCTGCGTGGTCACCGAGAAGCTGTGGTTCAACTTCGAGCCCGACCGGGTGCACTGGGCGTCGTTCGCGGGGCGGGACTTCACCCACCGCCAGATCGTCAAGCGGAAGGCGGCGAGCTGGGGCCGCCGGTACGAGGCGATGCCGCGGGCCGAGCGGCTGGCGGTGCTGGCGGCGTTGATGGCCGTCGAGGCCGAGGAATGAGCGCGCCGTCCGAGGCCGGCCAGGTCGAGGAGCTCGGCCGGGAGCTCGCCCGCCTGCTCGGCGACGGCGCCCTGCCGCCGGAGGCCGAGGAGGCGCTCCGGTCGCTGATCGCGCTGTCCGGGCAACTGGCGTCGGACAAGGCCGATATGGCGGCCACGATCGCCGCCCAGGAAGGGCGGATCGCCGAGCTCGCGGCAGAGGTCGCCGCGCTCACCGCCCAGATCGTCCAGCTGCAGCGCGACCTGTACGGCTCGCGCTCGGAACGGCGCAGGGAGGGCGGGGACGGTTCCGACGACAATCAGGCGGCCGACGGCAAGGACCGCCGCCGCGGTGGCAAGCCCGGTCGCACAAAGGCACGCGGCGATGCCCTCAACGACACCGGGCTGCGCTTCAACGGCCAGGCCCCGGTGATCGACATCGCCGTGACGCCGCCCGAGATCGAGGGGCTGTCGGAGGACGATTACGAGGTGGTCTCCGAGCGCGTCCACTGCCGGCTCGCCGCGCTCGAATGCCGGCACGTGGTCATCCGCTACCGCCACCTCAAGGTGAAGCTCCGCGAGACCGGCGCCCTGGTCGCCGCGCCGGCCCGCGAAAGCCTGTTCAAGAACAGCTGCGCCGACGTCTCCTTCGTCGCCGCCCTGCTGATCGACAAGTTCCTCTGGCACCTGCCGCTCTACCGCCAGCACCGGATGCTGGAGGCCGCCGGCATCACCGTGAACCGGGGCTCGCTGAGCCTGTGGGCCAACCGGGCGATCGCGCTGCTGAAGCCGATCCACGACGCGCAGTGGGGTTCGGTGCTGCGGAGCGCCGTGATCCAGATGGACGAGACGCCGATCCGGGCCGGGCGGCACCCGGGCAAGTCCGGCAGCATGAAGAAGGGCTACTTCTGGCCGGTGCTCGGCGAGGAGGGCGAGGTGGTGTTCCCCTTCGCCGGCTCCCGGGCGCACCGGCACGCGGCCGAGTTCCTCGGCGATTATGCCGGAACCCTGGTGAGCGACGGCTACGGCGCCTACGAGGCCTATGTCGCGGCGCGCGAAGGGGCGGTCCGGCATCAGGGCTGCTGGATCCACACCCGCCGTAACTTCTGGGAGCAGAAGGACAACCACCCGGCGATGGCCGCCGACGCGCTGGCGCTGATCGGCGCGATCTACAGGATCGAGGAGGAGATCGACGGCCGGCCGACGGCCGAGCGGGCGATCGCGCGGCGGACCCGGTCGCGCGCGGCGGTCGAGGCGTTCTGGGAGTGGTGCGACCGCACGCTGGAGGCGGCGGCGCTGACGCCCATGCACCCGATCCGCAAGGCGATCGGCTACGCCGTCGAGCGAAGGGCCACGCTGGAGGTGTTCCTCGCCGACCCGGACGTGCCGCCGGATACCAACCGGATCGAGAACAAGATACGGCCCGCCAAGCTCGGCCAGCGCAACTGGCTGTTCGCCTGGACCGAGCTCGGCGCCGAGAACATCGGGATCGTCAACGGCCTGCTCGCCACCTGCCGGATGCAAGACGTCGACCCTCGCGTCTGGCTGATCGACGTCCTGCTGCGCATCGACACCCACCCGGCCTCCCGGGTCGACGAGCTGAGGCCGAGGCGGTGGAAGACGCTGTTCGCCGACGATCCGTTGACCTCCGATGTCGCGGCCGCCACGGCGGGGCGGCTTCACGCCGCCTCCAGCGGGACGGCATAGCGCTTGCGGTGGCGCCGCACGGTGATGTCGATCCCCTCCAGAAGCGCCGAAAGCTCGGTCCGCGACAGCGCCAGAGACTTCCGCCCCGCCGACCGGGGCGAGGCGAACAGCCCCTGCTCCAGCCGCTTGGCCCAGATGAAGAACCCGCCATGCTCGAAGCCGAGAACCTTCACCATCGTCCGGCGGCGGTTGACGAACACATACCAGCGCCCGCTCGCCGGGTTCTCCCCGAGATGGGTCGCGACCAGCGCGCACAGCCCGTCGAAGCTGCGCCGCAGGTCCGCCGGTTCCGTCGACAGCCAGATGCCGCCCGCCGGCCAGCCGCCGAGCATCAGGACCGCCGCAGACGCAGCACCACCCCGTCGCCGAGCGACAGCTCGACATCCCAGCCCGGCCCCGATCCCGCCGCGATCTCGACAAAGCCGCCGGGCTTGGCACGGCGCTTGCCGCGCGGCTTGCCGGCGGTCAGACCGAACCGGCGGCGCCAGCCCTGGAACGTCTTCCGCGACACCCCCCGGGCCTTGCAGAAGCTGGTCTGAGAGCCGTCCCAGCGCTCGAAATCCGCCATCAGCGCCCGCCACTCGGCCTCGCCGCGAAACTCCCGGCCGGCGCCGTCAACCGTCACCGTCGACACATCGTCCGACATCAAAAAATCCTCCCATCATCGTGAAATCGATCGGAAAAACCCTCCCGCGCGAGGGTCGGCCGGATCAACACAAATGCCGAACGCCGTGCTTTAACCGCTTACGGTTCATCAGCACCACGGTCGGGCGGACGCCGCGCAGCCGGTCGGCGATCGCCTCGGCGTTGTGGTGCGTCACCGGGGCCTCTGGAAACAGCCCTGCCAGAAGCCCGGCGCGGGTCCGGGCCACCTCGTTGAGATGGAGTGCGCCCGCCGCCCGGTCTCCCAGCGCGCATGCCGCCATGACCGCCAGCATGCCGGTGCCGGCGGAAGGTTCCAGCACCACATCGCCCGGCCGGATGGCAGCGGCCTGGAGCACGGCATAGGCCAGCGGCAGCGGGGTCGAGAACTGCTGGAGCCGGACCTGTTCTTCCGAGCGTCTTGTGTGCGAGGGCTCCAGCGCCGCGACCGCTTCCAGCATCGCCAGCATGCGGTGGGGGCCGTCCGGTCCCGGGCCGGCATGGCGGCGCATGGCGCGGCCGTGGCGCCGGAGGAACAGCACGACCGCCGCCTCGGCGGCCTCCCAGGCGTCCTTCCACACCCAGCCGCCGGCGGCGTCGGTCGCGCCGAAGGCGGCCGTCATGGCATCGCGCAGGATCCCGGCGTCGAGGGGCGTGCCGGCCTCCAGCACCGGCAGCAGGGCCTGGGCCGCGGCGAGGATCGCGTCGGCCCGGCCCGGGCGGGCGGCGGGACGGTCGATGGCGTTGGCGCGAAGGGGCGGACGCGCAAGGGCGTCCGGCGCCGGGCGGGCGTCGAGCATGGGCACTCTCCGTGCTGGAAGGATGGCGGCAGGCCGGGACGGCGGAACGGGACTCCCGCTCCGCTCCGCCGGACCGACCCCGGCCGGCTGGCCGGACTCCCGGCGGCGCCGGGTTCAGGCGGCGGGTACGTGCGTTCGGGGCATGCGGCGGGCGGGTTCAGGCGGTCGAGTTCACCGCCGGGCGGGCGCCTGCGGTCCGGTCAGCCGAAGCGGCGTCCGTTCGCGGTGAAGGTGTAGTCGTTCGCCGCGAGCGCCTCGTCGACGGCCCTGTCGGAGGTCTGGTGTTCGTACTCGGAGCGGAGCCGGCGGTGGAGCCAGCGGGCGAGGTCGCGCAGCGCCTCGGTCACCGCACTCTCGGCACCGTCGGTCGGGGGCTGGCCTGTCGGGCTGTCGCGCTCGACCTCGACCGCCATGGCGTATTCGTGGCAATGGCGGCCCCGGTGCCGGACCGAGGCGTGCAGCTGATGGAAATTACGCCTCTGGGTCGCATGCAGGACATCGGCGATGCGATGGAGCTCCCTGTCCACGGGCGCATAAGCGCGGATGGCCCTGGCGGCGCCCCTGGCGTAGTTGTAGCTGCCTTCCCAGCTCGCGCCGTCGCCCTGCGAGAAGGCGAGCCGGAAGAAGATGCGGGGCCTGTCGCGGGTTCCGCCGCCATGGAGGGGCACAGGCGTGGTGGCCAGCGTCACGCCGACGATGCCGCAGACCGTCTCGAAGTCCGCGCGGACGGCATCGTGCCAGTCGTCGTGCAGGCCCTCCTGGCGATACCAGCGCCGGGCTGCCTCCTTTGCCGCGCCGGAAAGCTCGCCGATGTCGTAGACCACGGTCTCGATGATGCGGGGCATGGCTCAGCACTCCTGTCGGGTGGGGAAACGCCGGGCGCCGTCGCGGCTGACCGGCGCGAAGCGGCGCACGGGGGTGCGGCAGGAAGGGACGAAGCGGAGGGAAGCTCGGCCTTCGGACGGCGGGATCACCGGCGCCGCGGGTCGAGGCGGTGGAGCGCGGCGGCGGTGAGCGCGCGAATGTCCTCGAAGGAACGCTCGTCGCAGTCGTTCCATTCGATGAGGCCGTCGAGGTGAGGCTCGACGTCGGCGGCGTCGAGCGGACGGTCCCTCGTGTCGATGCCGGCGAGCCCGGAGTAGACGGCGCACATGGTCTCGGAGGCCTCCCCGGCATGCGGCGGGTCGCAGTGGAGGACCGCCCCGGTGTGGATGCGGATGGCGGCGCCGAGGCAGAAGCAGCGGGGGCTTTCGGGCGTTGCGAGGCGGAAGGCGGGCGGGTGGCGGACCTCGTCGTTGTCGAAGACGTGGAAGTCGCCGTCGAACTCGATGACGTCGCCGTCATCGTCGCGGCCCCACCCGCCCTGGCGCCAGCGCCTGGGGCGGTCGTAGGTTTCGTGGACGCGGCGGGCGATCTCGAACTGCTGCCCGGGGCTGAGGATCGGCATGTTCAGTCATCCTCCGGGAACATGATGGTGATGACGGGTTCCCCTTCGTCGCCCGGGCCGAGCGCCACGACGGGGAAGTGCCGGCGCGGCGGCCGGCTGCTGTCGCGCAGGTCCTCGGCGATGTCGCGGACGGCGACGCACATCGTCACCCGGTTCTCGCCAGGTGCGCGGAGCGCGTAGTAGCGGGCCATCCAGAGCACGTCCCACAGCCGTCCGGCCTCGTCCTGGACGCCGAGGTAGCCCTCGGGCAGGGCGACGAGCCGGTCCCACACGCTGCGGCTGAGCGTGACGGAGATGCGGAAGCCGGCCTCGCGGGCGGTTCCGGTGACGTCGACGAGAACGCCGTCGGCGATCGCCTGGCGGCGGGTATAGGCGAAGACGACCGGGCCGAACGGCGCGGCGTTGGCGGGTTCGGGCATGGCGGGATCCTCCATGGGTTGAACGGAAGCGGCGTGGAGGCGGGACCGGCCGGTGCGTCCGGTCAGAGCAGCCCCCGGGCCTGGAAGCTGACCGCGCCGGTCGGCGTGACGACGATGTGGTCGTGCAGGGTGACCTCGATGGTCCTGAGCGCGTCGCGCATGCGCTTCGTCGTGTCGATGTCGGCGCGAGACGGGGCGGGATCGCCGGACGGGTGGTTGTGCACGGCGATCAGCGCGGTGGCGCCGGCCTCCAGCGAGCGCATGCACACCTCGCGCGGATAGATGGGGGCGCGGTCGACGGTGCCCGTCTGGTGGCGGTCGTGGCGGATGAGACGGTTCCTGCGGTTCAGGTAGAGGATGTGGAACTCCTCGACCTCGCAATGACCGGCGAGGGCGCGGCAGTAGTCGATGACCTTGTCGTAGCTGCCGAGGGAGGGGCGCAGGGTCTCGGGCAGGTCGGCCCGGGCCATGCGGATGCCGAGCGCCTCGGCGGCCTTGAGGGCGGCGACGGCGTCCTCGCGGAGGCCGGGCACGGTGCGCAGCCGGTCCGGCCGGGCGGCAAGGGCGCACGGCGCCGTGCCGAAGGTGTCCATCAGCGCGTCGGCCAGATCCCCGGCACCGCCGGCGGCGTGATGCCCGTCGAGCAGCAGTTCGAGCAGTTCTCGGTCGTCGACCGCCTCTCGGCCGGCGCGCAGGAAGCGGGCTCGGAGCCGCCGCCGTCCCGCGGCCTTCCGGGCCGGGACCGGACCCCGATCCGGGGCCGCCGGGGCAGGTGCGCCGCAAAACGGCATCTCGTCGAAGCCCGGTGCGTCGTCGATCACGGCAACCTCCTCGGAGGGGTGGATGGGGAAACGTCCCGCGCGGAAGCAGGCGGGACGGGGCGCAAGGCAGCGCAGCGGTCTCCGGCGCCGGACCGGCCGGTCCGAGGTCGACGGCGACCCTACCGTCGCGCGCAGTAATGGTGACGGTGCGGTCGGGCGGCATGAGCCAGAGCAGGTCGGTCCACACGGCGCGGGCGATGGCGCGCTTCCGCGCTTCGTCGGCCGGGGCCTGCGGTGCGGGAACCCCGGATCGCGGTTGGCCTGATCCGGACGACGATCCGGGCGGACAGGCGGCGGGCATGGCGTCGTGCCTCATGATTGCGGTCTCCCCTGGCCGGTTGCGGGACGCGGCGGACCCCTGGGAGCCTTCCGCGCCCCGGGTCCCGGTCGCCCGAACGTCGGCCGGCCCCCGCTCCGGGCGGTGCGGGACAGCGCCGGGGTCCGGGCATCGGCGGTCGAGGATGCGCACCCTGGCGCGGCCGCCGGAGACCCGGACATGGGGCTTGCCGCGGGCATCGAGCGAGACCGTCACCAGGGGCGGCTCGCCGTGTTCGGAGAACCGGGCGGGGACCGGGAGCGATGCGTCCGTGTCCCAGGGGTCGGCGTCGGCGCCCTCGCACACGGCAGCGGCGAAGGTGTCGCCGCAATGGTCGATCGAGCGCCAGGCGTCGCTCCGGTCGGCGGCCTCGATGGCCTTCTCCAGGGCCTCCTCGATCGTGTCGGCCTCGACGGTGACGGTGTTGGCGAAACAGCCGGCATGGCCGCACTGCACGGTGAACGGGCGGGCCGTCACGCCGTCTCCCCGGCAGGCTTGCCGAAGGTGACGGCGACCCTGCGGTCGCGGACGGCGATGTCGACGCCCCGCTCGTGCGGGATGAGCCAGAACAGTTCGCGCGCGACCGCATCGGCGATGGAGCTGCGCCGGGCCTCGTCGTCGGAGACCAGCAGGCGGGTGGCGATGTGGAGCGCCTCCTGCTCGAACCGCTCCCGCTGGGTCTCCCAGGCGTCCGCGTCGGCGTCGTCGGAGGCCGAGAAGAAGGCGGCGCGGAGCAGGTCGGCGAGTTCGTGGGGCCGGAGCGTGCCGGTTGCGGCGACCAGCGGCAGGGCGTCGCCGACCCAGGACCAGGCGTCGCCGGCGAAGGCGAGATCGGCGTCGAGATCGAGGATGCGTCCGACGTTGCTGCCGCCCCGCACGGTGAGGCTCATGCGGATGGCGTCGGGGCGCTGCGGCAGGGGCGCCTCGGGCGCGCCGGTGCGCTCGGGAACGGGATAGCGGTCGAGCGGGTACGGACGTCGGCCGCTGGTGACCTCGGTGCGGATGCGCACGACCTTCTCGATGGCGTCATACCAGGCATAGCCTTCGAGCCTGCGGTCGGCCTCGAACAGGCTCGGTGCGAGGCCGGCGCGTTCGGCGGCGCGCCACAGCGCCTGGGCTTCCGGCGGCTCGGGATCGCAGGCCATGACCATGGCGTCGGTGCCGACCGGGGCGGGTCTGGGCGCCTCGCGCCAGTCGTCGAGATCGGCGATGCCGGGCCGCCACGGGCGCAGTTCGGCCGGCGGCGGCGCGATGTCGATATCCGCCTCGCGGGCCCGGGTCCAGTCCTCGAAGGCGGGGCGCGGGTCGGGATCGGCCGCCATGGCGCGCCAGGCCGCGAGACGGGCGGCGTCCCGCATCTCCGTGAGGAAGGCGTTCTCCACCGCCTCCTTGCGCGCCGGCAGGACCAGTTCCAGGTCGGGGCAGTCCTCGACGTCGGCAAGCACGGTCCAGGTGGCGCTGTGGACGGTCTCGACCGTGGGCAGGCCGACCGCAAGCGTGAGACCGAAGACGTTGAGGTCGGGGTCCCTGTAGCCGCTGTGGCGGTTGCGGAAGACCCCGAAGACGAGGCCCCGCCAGGGCTCGGCATGGACGGCGCCGTCGAGGAAGGCGCGGCGCGGCAGCTCCTCCGGGCCGGCGGCATCGTCTTGCGCGCGGTCCTCGAACGTCACGGGCAGCGGACAGTGGCGGGCGGCGGCCGCAACGGCGCTGCGGGTCGCGGCGGCGGATTCCGTGGCCCGGAACGAAATCGCCGTCCCGTGCGGATGCGGCGTGCTGTCGTCTGCATGGACCTCGGCGTCCGCCTCGCCGAGGAAGTGCTCCGGTGTGAGCTCGACGCGCCAGCCGGAGTGTATCCCGCCGTCGAGGGCGCGCGGCCTGGAGGAGACGGCGCAGGTGCGCCGCGCCAGGCTGGCGAAGCCGAAGCCGGCGGCGTCCTCGCGCCGGACCAGGGCGTCCGACCAGCCGTTCTCGCCGAACGACAGCAGCACGGCCGGATCGGCAATGCCGGCGCCGTCGTCGGATACGGTGACGGTGAACGGCGTGTCGTCCGTCGCGGGAACGGAATCGGCCGGCCGGGGAGCGGCGGCGGCAACGGACATGCGCACCCGTGCGGCGTCGGCGCGGCGGGCGTTCTGCAGCAGTTCGACGAAGATCTCGGCGAGGGTGGCGGCGTAGATGCGGGTGACGCGCCTGACGGCGCTGTCGTGGATGCGGGCGCGGATCGTGCGGTTCATGGGTGGACCTCCGTTGAGACATGCGGAAACGGAAACGCCCCGCCGGGCGGCAGACCCGGCGGGGCGCTTGATCGAGGCGGGACGGCTACCGGACCTGGCGCAGGAACTCGGGGATCTCCGCCGGACCGGCATGGGCGTCATGGCCGTTGACCGGAACCGGAGGCATCGGACCGGTTCCGGCGATGGCGTCCGGATCGGCACTGGTCTCGCCGGCGCCGCCGTGATCGGCATCGCCGTTGGACGGCCCGGCTTCGGGCGCCGGCGCGGCGGGCGTCTCCGCCGTGTCGACCGCATCGGCTGTCGGACCGGCCCCGGAGTCCGGTGCGTCTCCGGCATCGAAGGCGGCGAACCCCGGCGGCGTCCAGGCCAGCGCGGCCGCGTGGGCGGTGGCGGAAAGCCCGAGCGGGCGCTCGCCCGCCGCGAAAGCGGCCTCCATCGCCTCGGCCAGCGCCGGCCTCCTGTACTTGGACCGCGCCGAGGCCCAGGCGGCGCCGAACACCGTGCGGGCGATGTCGAGGATGCGGCCCTTCGGCATGCGCGACCACAGCAGGTCGGCGGTCGGGCGGACATGGGCGGCGAAGTCGATGCCGAGCCGGGCGACGGTGGCTTCGAGTTCGGGACGGGCCTGCGGCTCGAAGGCCAGCTGGCCCTTCACCGTGCGCGCGACGCAGGCGGCGAACAACGCCTGCTTGTCAGCGTTGGGCAGCGCCCGCAATGCCGCGAAGGACTGGCCGTCGTCTCCGGCCTCCAGCCAGTCCAGCGGCAGGCCGGAACGGTCCGCCAGCATCGCCTCGCCCGGCGAGCAGGCCGCGAAGTCGGGGTCGTTCATCCGCGTCATGGGCCGATCCGGGGTCTCCTTGATGGCGATGTCCAGCGCATGGCCCGCATGGCCCGGCGCGAACAGGGCGCGGCCCATCTGGAACAGCATGAGGTCGAAGGCGGCCTCGAAGTCCCTGGCCAGATGGGCCTTGACCAGCGCGGTGCGGATGGACCGCAGGTCGTCGGCGAGACCGATGCCGACGCCGGCTTCCCTGCGCGCCTCGGCCTCGCGGTCCCTCGGCCCCGCCATCGGCGCGGCCATGGGCCGGGAGACCGACGGGCCGGCGGCATGCGTTGCGTGGTCCGCGGTATCCGGGTCGCGGCCGTTGCCGGCCTGCGCTACCGCGGCGCCGGACTCCGCCGGCATGTCTTCGGGCCTGACCAGCCCCTGGATGGCCTGCATCGCGCCGTCATGGCCGATGGTGACGATGCAGCCCGCCATGGCGAAGTCCTCGCGGCGGAACACCGCGCGGGCCTCGACGGCGGCCGCGATCGCGTCGAGCCGGGCTTCGACGGCTTCGGCCTCGGTGGCCAGCTCTTCCGTCCAGTCGTCCTCGTCGAGATCGACCAGTTCGTCCTGGCGGGTCTCCAGCCTTTCGATCTCGGCCCGTTCTTCATCGGTCGGCGGCGAAGGCTGCGGATGGACGCGGCCATGGCGGGCGGTCGTGCTCCAGTCGACCTCGACCATGGGCACGGCCCACTTCCAGCGTGTCGCCAGTTCGTCGGCCGCCGCCCTGAGCTTCGCCATGGCGATGGTCTCCAGCAGCGCCGGGTCCTCGAACCAGACGCCGGCCTCGTCGTCATCGGCGAACAGGTCGCGCATGATCTGCCCGCCGGCGGCCTCGTAGGCCTGTGCCCCGACGAAGCGGGCGATGGCCGATGCCCCCGGCACCCGCTCCTCGGTGAGCAGGCGCTTCACCTGCCAGGCGGACGGGCGGTAGCCCTGGGCCGAGACCTGCTCCCAGACCGCCAGCTGGCGCGCCCGGTCGGCGGTGACGGCGAAGGCCTTGAGCGCCTCCAGGTCGATCTCGTCGGCCCGGTAGGCATCGAGCAGTTCCGGCGCGGCGTTGCCGAGGCGCAGGCGCTGCTCGACGATGCGTTCCGACGCCCCGAAGCGCGCGGCGATGGCGGCGACCGACCGGCCGGCGGCGGCCAGCGCCGCGAAGGCGGTCACCTGGTCGGCCGGGTGCATGGGGATGCGGATGACGTTCTCGGCGAGCGAGACCTCGCCGGGCGCGTCAGTGTCGGTTCTGACCTGGCAGGGCACGGGATGACCGGCATCCAGCGCGCCGTCCGCGGCCAGCGCCTGCATGGCCTTCAGGCGGCGGCCGCCGGCGACCACGGCAAAGCGTTCGGTGCCCTCATCGTCGGGCTCGTCCGGCCGGACGACCAGGTTCTCCAGCAAGCCGAAGGCGGCGATCGAGGCCCTGAGCGCGGCGTCGGCCTGGGCATCGGGCGGGGTCCTGCGGACGTTCTCGGGCGCAAGGCCGAGCCGGGAGAGCGGAATCTCCCGGATGCGCGGCCCGTCCCCGGGAGCGCCGGTCGTGGCGGTGCGGTTCATGCAAACCTCCTGGATGGTGTATGGAGAAGGGGAGAAAGCGGCGTCGGGGACCGGCTCCCGCCGGCCCGGCCGCTTCGCCCCGGACCGCCGCCCGGCTCCTCTCCCGGCGGCGCGGGCCGGGGGGCCGAAGCTCAGGCGATGTCGATGCGCTCGCCCCAGGGCGGCGGGGGCCGGAAGGGTCCGGCGCCGGACTGCCAGCCGCACCACAGCACCGGGTAGCCGGGTTCAGCCTCGGGGTAGCGGCTGCACTCCAGATCGGTGAAGTAGAGACAGACCGCGGGCCTCACGTCATGCTCCTCCAGCCAGGCGAAGCCGGGCCGGAAGTCCGTGCCGCCCCGGCCCTTGACGACGATCTCGTCCGGCAGGTCGTCGGGCGCGTACTCGGCGGCGTCGCGCACCGCCGTGTCGACCTGGAGCACGACGACGCGCTCCGGCCGGATCTCCGCCGCGACCTCGCGCACTTCCGCCCAGAAGGCGGCCAGGGCCTGGGTGTCGACCGAACCGGAGGTGTCGACGATGACGGCGATGGCGTCCATGCCCTCCGAGCGGATCGAGGGCAGGTAGAGGCCGGCGTCGATGAAGCGCCGGTTGGGGACGCTCCAGGAATAGTCGCTCTTCGCCGCCTCGGTCATGAAGCGGCGCAGCAGCGTCCGCCAGTCCAGCGTGCTCGCATGGGCGCCCTTCACCGTATCCTCGACGGCGCCGGGCATGCGGCCTTCGGCCTTCGCGAGGCTGGCGGCCTGGTGCATGGCCTCGTCCCAGGCCTGCTCCTCGGCAGCGAGGTCGCCCGGCGACGGGGCGGCCGCGCCGTCGTCGTTCGGATCGCCGCCGACGGGCGCATCCATCACTTCCCCGGTGCCGGCGGGATCGCAACTCGCCGGCGCCGCGCCGGCGCCATCCTGTCCGCGATCCGGTTGTCCGGGATCGTTGCCGCTCCCGGAATCATCGGTCGCCCCGCCGGAACCGGAGTCATCGCCATTGCCGGGCGAACCACCCGCCTCACCGGGGCTGTCGCCGCCGCCAGACGGCGGACTGCCGCCATCGCCCGACCCGTCCGGTTCGGGCAGGCGGTCATAAGCCTGCTCGACGCTGATGCCGTCCCAGGCTTCCGCGTCCGGCGGCAGGACGAACCCGGCGTCCTTCAGGAGGCCGTGGGTGACCAGCTGCGAGGCGCGCTGCCAGCGCTCCGGGTCGCGCCCTCCCCGCCTCGTGTGGTGCTTGAGCGCGCAGGCCAGCACCACACGGGCGATCGCGGTCTCGACGAGGTGCGCGTCGGTCTCCGCGATCCAGTCGGGAGAATAGCGGATCTCCCGCCCGTCGCTGGCGAGCGTCTCCCGGCTGGCGTCGGGGCGGATCGGCAGCCTGAGCGCGAGGGAGCCGAAGAAGGGCTGGCGGCGCAGCAGCGCCGTGACGCAGCGGCTCACCCGCTCGGCCGACTCGCCGCGCGGCCGGGCCGCCATCACGCCGCCTCCCGCTCGGGCACGGCGGCGCTGTCGGCCGGGGCCGCAAGATACCCCGCGAACTTCTCCGCGAGCGCGTCGGCCTCGCGCTTGACCCGCATCCGGGCCGCCGGGTCGAAGCTCTTCGAGGGCCTGAGCGCGTCCGGCTCGACGCTGGCGATCTTCTCCCTGATCTGCCCGCAGAGCCGCGCAAGCTCGTCGTCGCCGAAGATGTTGAGCCGCGGCACCACGTCCACCAGATCGCGGATGTTGCCGATCATCGAATCGCGGAACACCAGCGGCCTGCCCTCGTCGTCTTCCCGGAGACGCTCGCAGACCCGTTCCACGGCTTCGCCCAGGCGGCGGTAGAGGTCCCCCACCGCATCGTGCAGCCGCTCCTCGATCTGGCTCTCGATGTCGCGCTTCACCCGCTCGGTGTCGTCCGAGGCCAGCTTCGCCATGAAGTGGCCGGCGTCCGGCACCGGGACGATGCGCCAGCGCAGGCCGAACCTCTCCTGCAGGTCCTCCTTCGCGGGATAGTCCGCGATGCGGAACAGCCGGCCGAGGTCGAGCCGGGCCCGCTCGATGTTGTCGTCGTAGTCCTCGATGAAGCGGGCGCGCTCGCGCACCAGGCGCTCCCGCAGGCCTTCCATCAGCTCCGTGTAGCGCTCGTGGTTGGCGACCGGGAGCAGCCGGCTTCCCTGGTCGTCCCAGGGCAGCGTGTTGGCATGGTGGGCGCCGCGCGCCGCGCTGACGGTCGCGTTCAGCGCGGCGAAGGCGGCCTTCGGCAGCAGGCGCTTGTTGTAGCGCCCGGCGGCGGCGCTGGCCTCGTGGTGGACCGCGACATGGGTCGAGGCCTGCCGGTCGTGGAGCCGGCCGGACCAGGCGGCGATGCGCAAGCCGACCAGCATGGCGTCGTGGGTGAGGTTCATGGGGTCCTCCCGTGATGGGTCGATCGGGTGCGGATGGCCGGGCGCGGGGCGCCCGGATGGCGGTGTCACCGGTCGCAGGTGTCGAGGAAGCGGAAGCGCCCGTCCTCGCAGAGCCAGGTCGAGGAGACGCTGCGGCCCCGGTATGTGTCGCGGCGCACGATGTTCAGGCCGTCCGCGATGATGTCGGGCACGACCTTCGGGAAACGCCTCGTGCGGCATTGCCCGGCAGCCGCGGCTGCCGCCTGGCGGTCCGGGAAGACACGCAGGCGGGCGTTGCGGGTCTTGGGCATGACGCTTCTCCGGTCACCGGGTCTTCGCAGCCGCCCAGCGGATGAAGGCGGGGGTGTGCTGGAGGTCCGGGTCGCGGCGGATGCAGGACCCAACCAGGAACTCGCCGACCTCGCGCCGCAGCCGCCCGGCCCAGGTGACGATGGCGTCCAGCGTGATGTCGTCGGCCATGCGGTAGAGCGCGCCGCACAGCGCGATCAGCGCGCTGGCATTGTCCGGCACGATCGCGTTCTCGGGATCGTCGAGGACGGCCCTTGGATGGGGCAGTTCGCGCCAGACCTTGAGGAAGGCGGAGAACTCCACCGCCGCCGCCTCGCCCACCGTGCCCCGGAACAGGGCGCGCTCGACGCCGGCATCGAGGCCGGCGCGCCGGTTGACGATGCCGGAGACCATCTCCCAGGTGCGGGGACAGGGAAACGCCTTCTCCTTCGCTTGGGGATCGAAGGCGTGCAGCAGGTCCGGGCGCATGCGGATCCAGAACAGGACCTCCGGGGCGATGCCGTTGGCCGCGCCCCAGGCAAGCCAGCCGTCGGCGTCGACCCCGATCTCCAGATGGACGAAGCGCGAGGCCAGCGGCGTCGGCATGCGGTGGACCACGCCGCGGTCGCTCTCGCGGTTGCCGCAGGCGATCAGCGAGGCGCCCTCGGGCAGCTCGTATTCCCCGACCCGGCGGTCGAGCACCAGCTGGTAGAGGGCGGCCTGCACCATCGGCACGGCCGAGGGCAGCTCCTCGAGGTTGATGAGCCAGCGGCCGGGATCGTCCGCGGGCGGCAGGAAGGCCGGCGGCGCCCAGCGGGTGCGGCCGGACCCGTCGCGCCACGGGATGCCCCTGAGGTCGACGGGGTCGAGCAGCAGCGCGCGCACGTCGACATAGGCGCGTCCCGCCTCGGCGGCGACCTGCCGCGCGATGGCGCTCTTGGCCGCCCCGGGCGGTCCGTGGACGATGCAGGGCTGGCGGGCCTCGACCAGCAGGGCCAGGGTCGCGGCGAGTTCGCTCGGGCGCAGGCTGTAGTCGGCGGAGATCGTGTCGGGATCGGTCATCGGCTGCCTCCGGATGGCGGGAAGACGGCGAAGGACCGGCGCCCTCCGGCCCCCGACCTTCGCCCCGCCGGGCGCTTCGCCACTCCTTTCCGCGGCGCAAGGCGCACGGCCGGCGCGGCGAGGCCGTCGAATGCCGCCAGGTCAGGCGATGGGCGGCGGCGGCGGCGATCCGGCCTGTCGTGCGGCCCTGCCGCGCTGTGCATGACAGCGCGCCGTTGAGTGCGCGGGAGAAGCCGTGCAGCATGGCGGCGGCGGGCTCCGGGGGCGCGGTGCGGCCCGAAAGGCCGTCCGAAGCGGGACGCTGAGCGAGGGGAGACGCCTTCATGGCGACGACAGGCGAGGAGGCGGGCGAGTATGGCGGGCCGATGCTTCGTGCGCGCCCGGACCGGGGGCCGGAGATGGAACCGTGAACTCGCGCGCCGTTGCGCTGGCCTGGGCGCTCGCCGGCCTGCTGTCCGCTCCCGCCATGGCCGCCGACTACACTTGGCCCGTGGTGCGGGTGATCGACGGCGACACGGTGGCGGTGGACGCCTCGGCGGACCTGCCGCCGGAGCTGGCCGACCTCAAGGTCCGGCTGCGCGGGGTGGACACGCCGGAGACAGGCGGGCGCGCGGAGTGCGAGAGGGAGCGGGCAGGCGGGCAGGCGGCGACGGCATTCACCGCGGCGGCGCTCGCCGATGCGTCGGAGGTAGTCGTGCGCGACCCCGCGTGGGGCAAGTGGGGCGGCCGCGTGATCGCCGACCTGATCCTGGACGGGGCGTCTCTGGCGGCGGCGCTGATCGCGGCCGGCCACGGGCGGGCCTGTGATGGCGAAAGGTGCGCGAACTGGTGCGACCAGCAGGTGATGCGGCGCTCGCCGCAACGGCACGGGACGTCTTGAGGCCCGCCGCCGGCCGGCAGGAGGGATCGCCGGACCGGGAGGTTCTGGCCGGGCCGGTCGAGCGCGTCACCTTCCACAATCCGGAGAACGGCTTCTGCGTGCTGCGGGTCAAGGCGCGGGGCCATCGCGACCTGGTGACCGTGGTCGGCCATGCCGCGGCGGTCTCAGCCGGGGAATGGATCACCGCCTCGGGCGAATGGGTCAACGACCGCACCCACGGCCAGCAGTTCCGGGCGCGCTTCATCCGCACCGCCGCGCCGTCCTCGGTCGAGGGCATCGAGAAGTATCTCGGCTCGGGCATGATCCGGGGCATCGGCCCGGTCTACGCCCGCAAGCTGGTCCGGGCGTTCGGCTTGACTTCTACAGCCTCATAAAAGCCATGGTTCGGAATACCCTGCGGTGGTGATCCCGGTGCTGACGCAGCACTACGCGATGCTGAAGCGCAACCTGCTCTATACCGGGGTGACGCGGGGCCGGCGGCTGGTGGTGCTGGTGGGACAGAAGAAGGCAATGGCCATCGCGGTGCGCAACGCCTCGGGACGCCGCCGCTGGTCGAAGCTGGACGAGTGGCTGGCCGGCGCGAAGGTCGGCGCGGAAACCGGTATCGTCGGCGATGCCCGGTTCTTCGGGAGCGGCCGTTGACCGGCGCCATGGCCCGCAGGTCATCGACCTGACTGGAGAAGACGCCGCAGACCGCATTCTCCAGTCCGGGTTTTGGAATGCCGGACGAAGATGTGGAACGGACGGCAACGCTGATCGAAGAGGTCCCGGATAACGTGTCGAAGGCCGGGTTGGGGAGTGCCTGAAGCCCGCTCCCCGAAGCGGACCGGGCCTCGGCGATCAGTGTTCGGAGTTCGAACGGAAGACCGCATCGAGGGTCGGCGCATCGAGCACGGCATCGAGCCACCGGTCGAGATGTTCGAGGCCGGCACCGGCAATACGCGTCTGGATATCGTCGGGCAGGCGACCGAAGCGGCGCTCAAGCAGCCGGGCAAGCGTTTCGGACTTGCCTTCGGTGATCCCCGAGGTCTTGCCCCTTGCCTCACCCTCTTCGAACCACGCTTGGGCTGCGGTTCCCATGAGTGCCTCCACTTCGTCGGGGTCGGCGCCGGTGCGCTTGAGCGCGGCCTCGATGCGCTCCGGCGCCAAGCTGACCTGTTCAGCAATGTACATTAGCATGTAGCGCCCGAACTCGGTATCCGAAATCGCCACCACCAGCGCGTCGGCCTCCGCCTCGGTGATGTCGTCGGCAAAGGCCCGGGCCAGCGCGAGCAGGGCGCTGCGCACGGCCGCGTCTGTCGAGAGATTGTCCGGGTCCATGCGGGAGAGGTCGTGGAGGGCGTAGGTCCCGAAGGCGCGGGCGAGATGGCCAAGACCCTCGGGGGCGTCGATCATCTCCGCGATCGAGAGCGGGACGGTCCACGGTTCGCGGCCGTTGAAGAAGACCATGGGGATGACCAGCGGCAGCCGCCCGGCGGGCAGGTTTCCGCTCTCGATGTCCGCCATCCAGAGCCGCAGGATGTAGCGCATCAGCTGCAACGGCGTGCGGGCATCGGCTTGTGCCTTGTGTTCCAATAATGCGTATACCGTAGCCGAGGCGCCGTCCTTCATCCGCACCCGGAAGATGGCGTCGGCCTGGGTGGCCCGGCCGTCGCCGTCGATGGCGGTGCCCTCGATGTGTTCGGGCGCATGGTCGGGATCGAGCCGTTCGCGGACCTCGGGCGGCAGGTAGTCGCGAAGCAGGGCCGCGGCGCGTCCGGGGTCGGAGACGAGCAGGCGGAACAGGGCGTCATGCCGGGTCGGCGGCAGGGGCATGCGAGGTCTCCGGACGGACTCAGGCGGCGACCGCCTGCGCACTATGGGAGAGTGCCCGTGGCAAGGCTCCGAGGCAACCTGATGAAGGGGGCGCGCCGCATGGCGGGCGAGGCGGTCCGCCCCGGCTCCCGGCACATGGCGTTCCCCGACTTTCAATTACCCACATCTTGTCGGTTGGGGTTTTTCTGCCCCCAGCAGTTGCGTTGAGGGAATCGGCCGTGATTCCTTGTCTGGCACCGGATCGGCAGCGAGAGGGTGCGAGATATGGAGGACCGTTGGTTCGACGAGGAGCTTGCGGGGTGCCGGCTTGGCGACGGTCGGTTGGACCGGCGGCTTCGCCAGCTGGTTGAGCAAATGACCGCCGGGTTCGGAGAGAGCATCCCGCTGGCCTGCCAGGACTGGGCCGGCACGAAGGCGGCCTACCGCTTCTTCTCAAACGAGCGAGTGAGCGAAGAGGACATTCTTCGCGGCCATTTCGATGCGACCCGTCACAGGTTTGCCGCCAGCGACGGCCCGATCCTGGTGCTCCACGACACGACGGAGTTCTCCTGGCGGCGCAAGCGCCCGGAGGCCGTGGGTTTCACCTCGATGGTGAACAGCGGCAAGGACAAGGCGGGTCGCGACCGTCTGCACACGGTCTGCGGGCTGCTGATGCATTCGAGCCTGGCGGTAACGACGGACGGGCTGCCGCTCGGCATGGCTGCGGTCAAGTTCTGGAACCGCAAGAAGTTCAAGGGCACGGCCGCGCTCAAGAGGACGGTCAATCCGACGCGCGTGCCGATCGAGGGCAAGGAGAGCATGCGCTGGCTGGCCAACCTGCGCCAGTCCACCGAACTGCTCGGCGAGGCGGCACGCTGCGTTCACATCGCCGACCGCGAGGGCGACATCTGGGAGTTGTTCTGTCTGGCCCGGGAACTGGACACCCACGTCCTCGTCAGGCGCTGTGTCGACCGGCTCGCCGGCGACGGCTCCCACAAGGTGTCCGACGCGATGGCCGAGGTGAAGGTCCGGGGACTGCACCGGGTCGCCGTCCGCGACGACAAGGGCAAGCCCGGCATCGCGCAGGTCGAGGTCTCATATTGCCGCATGACGGTCCGGCCCCCAATCGGCAAGCAGAAACGCTATCCGACACTCGTCCTCACGCTGGTACACGCCCGTGAGCCGCAGGAGCCGGTGGGCCGCACACGCCTCGACTGGAAGCTGATCACAGATCTGCCGGTCGACAGCCACGACGACGCGGTGGAGAAGCTCCGCTGGTATGCCATGCGCTGGAAGATCGAGGTCTTCCACAAGATCCTGAAATCAGGCTGTCGCGCTGAACAGGCTCGCCTGCGGGCCGCCGAGAGGCTCGTCAGGCTGATTGCAGTCTTCTGCATTTTGAGCTGGAGAGTCTTCTGGTTGACGATGCTCAACCGGGTCGAGCCGGACCTCGAACCCGTCCTCGTGCTCAGCGAACTCGAAACGAGCATCCTCGATCGCCTGATTCCCAACCCGGCTCACCATCCTCCCGCAGCCAGGACGCTCTCGCTCTATCTCACCAAGATCGCCCGGCTCGGCGGTTACCTCGCCCGTGCCAAGGATCCGCCGCCCGGAAACATCGTCATGTGGCGTGGTCTCTCTCGTCTGACCGACATAACCCTGGGAGCAACCCTGCAAGCCGACATTGTGGGTAATTGAAAGGTTCCCCGATGGAGTTCCGGCGCTTCGCGTGCCGCGTGGGTGCCGGCCGGACGCGTCTCCGACGGGTCTGCGATGCAGCCCGCCGCCCTACAGCCATCCCCGCCGGCGAAACGGGTCCAGGTCCACGCCGGGCGGCGCATACCAGCCCGCCGCCCCGTACCGGGCGCCCATGGCGAACGCCGCTTCCTTGTTACCGTAGGGAATCCGAAGCGGCGTCGCCGCACCCGCCCGCGCCGCAGCGGCCGGCGGGCCGGTCCGTACAGGTTCCGGTCCGGCTGACTTCGCTCTCTCCGCCCCGCCCTGCGGCGCAGTTCCTCCGGTCCCGCAGCCCGGCATCGCCGCCTCACGTCGCGGGTTCCGCCCGGGGGCGTGTTCGTCGAGGAAGGCCCGGCAGACCGCCGCCGACTTCGTGTATCCGGCCGGCGGCCCGATCCCCTTGCCCTTCGCGACCGAGGCCGCAAACTTCCGCATCTTCGCCGTTGGCGGCCTGTCCCCGCCGCCATCGGCTTCGCCGGGCACCGCAGCCCCCGCATCCGCGCCGCGCTCCTCCAGCCGGCCGATGATGCGCCGGGCCGAATCGCATACCGCGTCGATCGCCCCCCGTCATCTCCTGCCGGCCCGTCAGCACATCGTCGAGCAGGCCTTCGAACTCCGCCGTGACGCCCGGGTCAACCAGCGCCGGGTCGGCACGCTTCAGCACGCCGAACAGCGCGAGCCCCCGGTCGGTGGGCACGATGTTCTTTCCCTGCGCCATCAGGAACCCCTGCTTCTTCAGGCCCGCGATGATTTCTGCCCGCGTCGCCGGCGTGCCGATCCCCTTCGCCTCCCGCAGGCGCTCGCGCAGCGCCTCGTCCTCGACGAAGCGCCAGGCGTTCTGCATCGCCTCGATCAGCGTGCCCTCGCTGTAGCGCGGCGGAGGGCGGGTCTCCTTGTTCTCGATCTCCGTATCGCGGATGCGCGCGGTCTCTCCGTCCCGCAGGGGCGGCAGCGCCTGCGCCGCCTCGCCCTTCTCCTCGTCGGGCTTCCAGTCCGGAAAGGCGGCGCGCCAGCCGGCTTCGACGGGCTGGCGTCCGGCAGCGCGGAACCCGAAGCCGCGCGCGTCCATCGTCACCGTGGTCTGACGGTAGCGGTAGTCCGGCATGACCGAGGCCAGGTAGGACCGCGCCACCGCATCGAACAGCTTCTTCTCGTCCGCCGTGAGACGCGGCCAGACCTCGGGCAGGGCGCCGATCCTGTTCACGTTGGGGACGATCGCGTGATGGCTCGCGCCCTCCAGCCCCCTGTCGTGGAAGGCGCCGTTCCGGCCCTTGCGGACCATCGGCGGCGACGGAACCGGAATGGCCGCGTATGCCCGGCCCGCCCGCAGCCCCGCCACGATCTTCGGCACATCCCCGGCGGCGCTCTCCGGCAGGTAGCGCACCTCGGCGCGAGGGTAGGTCAGGATCTTCCTGCCCTCCCCGTCGTAGAGCGCCTGCGCCACCTCCAGCGTCTTCGACGCCGTCCAGCCGAAGCGCGCGCTGCACAGCTTCTGCAGCGAGGGCAGGTCGTGCAGCCGAGGCGGACGCTGGCGCTTGTCCTCGACGCGCACGCCGAGCGGCCCCTCGAAGTCCCGCGCCGCCTCGACGACCGCCTCCGCCCTGGCCCGCTCGACGATGCGCTCCTTCGGCGCGTGCCGCATGCGGAATGTCCCGCCTTCGGCGTGCGCCGTTGCCACCACCTCGAAATACCCAACCGGCACGAACTCGCGGATCTCCAGTTCGCGGCGGCACGCGATCGCCAGCGTCGGCGTCTTCACCCGCCCGATCCCGATCACGCCCCGCGAGCCCCGGCCCAGCGTCACCGTTGCCGTCCGCGTCAGCGACAGGTTGTAGATCTGGTCCGCCTGCCGGCGCGCCACCGCCGCCTCGTAGAGCCTGATGTGCTCGTCGTTGGGACGGGCGCGCCGGAACGCCTGGCGGATGGTCTCCGCGTCCTGCGCGGTGAACATCACCCGCATCACATCCCCGCGGTAGCGGCAGTGCTCCAGGATCTCCTGGCCGATCAGCTGGCCCTCGCGGTCGCAGTCGGTGGCGAGCCACACCCGGTCCGCCGTCTTCAGCGCGGCCCGGATGGCCTTCAGCTTCGCCGCCTTGTTGCCGCCCGTGGCCGGCCTGGCGCCGTAGAGCCCGTCCGGCTTCAGCAGCGCCGTCGACCAGCGCTTCCAGGCCGGGTTGACGTCCTCGGGTTCGCACAGGTCCAGCAGGTGGCCCTCCGCCGCGAGAACCGTCCCGTAGCGGGAACCCACGGCGGCTCGCACATCCCTCGCCTGGCTCGCCTTCTCCGTGATGACGATCTGGCGCGTCATGGCGGGCCCTCCTGCGAGGCCCCGCCGCCGTCTCCCGGGTTCCCCGCCGCCGCGATGGCGGCCAGGAACGGCGCGGCGAACGCCTTCAGCTTGGCCGCGCCCACGCCGTTGACCTCGGCGAACGCCGCCTCCGTGCGCGGGCGGCGGCGCACCATGTCGATCAGCGTCCGGTCGGGGAACACGATATAGGCCGGCACCCCGCGCTCCCGTGCGAGTTCCAGGCGCAGCGCCTTGAGCGCGCCCAGCAGCGCCGTGTCCTCGCCGTCCAGGGGCGCTTCCGCGCCTTCGCCGCGGCCCGCGCCGGAGTCCCGGGCCTTCGTGGAGGTACGTGCGACGACCGTATCCTCGCGGTAGTGGAACGCGCCCTCGCCGCGCAGCAGCCCCAGCCCCTTCTCCGTGATCCCGATCCCCCCGTAGCCGCCGATGTCGATCCGCAGGAACCCCGTCGCCACCATCTGGCGGATCAGAGAGCGCCACTCGTTCTTCCCGCGCTCCGCGCCCACCCCGAAGGTCGCAAGCCGGTCATGGCCGAAGCGCGCGGTCTTGTCCGTCCCGGTCCCCCGCAGAATGTCGATCAGATGCGCTGCCCCGAAGCGCTGGCCCGACCGGTACGCGGCCGAGAGAACCTTCCGCGCATCCCCGGTCCCGTCGACGCGTTCCGAGGGATCGAGGCAGACGTCGCAGTTGCCGCAGGCCTCGATCCGCTCCCCGAAATACGCCAGCAGCGCCACCCGCCGACAGGCCGGCGCCTCGCAATAGCCGAGCAGGGCATCGAGCCGCTTGTGCTCTCGGCGCTTGCGGTCCGGACCGGCATCCTCGTCCTCGATGAACTGCCGCCGCATCCGGATGTCCTCGAGGCCGTAGAGTATGTGCGCCTCGGCCGGGGCGCCGTCACGGCCCGCGCGGCCGATCTCCTGGTAGTACGCCTCCACGCTGCCCGGAAGATCGGCATGGAAGACATAGCGCACGTCCGCCTTGTCGATCCCCATGCCGAAGGCGATGGTGGCGACGATGACCACGCCCGGCTCGGTCATGAACATGTTCTGGTGCGCCTCCCGCTCCGCCTTCTCCATGCCGGCGTGGTAGGGCAGCGCGCGCACCCCGTCCGCCGCCAGCATGGCGGCGGTCTCCTCCGTCTTGCGCCGCGACAGGCAGTAGACGATGCCGCCCTCGCCCTCGTGCCGGGCGACGAAGCTCCTGAGCTGACGCTTCCAGTCGCGCTTCATTGCTACCGAAAGTCTGACGTTGGGGCGGTCGAAGCCAAGCACGAACTGCTCCGCCCGGCCGCCGAACAGCTTGTCCACGATGTCGTTCCGCGTCACCTCGTCGGCGGTCGCGGTCAGCGCCGCGATCGGAACGCCGGGGAACAGATCGCGCAGCCGGCGGAGGCTCTCGTATTCCGGCCGGAAGGCCGGGCCCCACTGCGAGATGCAGTGGGCCTCGTCGACGGCGAAGAGCCTGACCGGGAGCCGTGCGAGCGCCGCCAGCATGCGCTCCGTCATCAGCCGCTCGGGCGCCATGTAGAGAAGCCGCGTCCCGCCCGCCGCGGCCCGCCGCCAGGCCGCGACGTTGGCGGCCCTGTCGTTCGCCGAGTTGATGCAGTCGGCCGCGACGCCCGCCAGCCGGAGCGCGGACACCTGGTCCTGCATCAGCGCGATCAGCGGCGACACCACAACGGTGAGCCCGTCCATGACCAGGGCGGGGATCTGGAAGCAGAGCGACTTGCCCGATCCGGTCGGCATCACGGTCAACGCATGGCGGCCCGCCAGCAGCGCCTCGATCACGGCTTCCTGGCCCGGGCGGAAACCCTCGAAGCCGAAGACTTCCCGCAGCACATTCCGCGCCGCGCTCAGCCGCCCTCCTTCCGCACAAGGCGCGCCGCGCTCATCGGATCGGGGAGCAGGCAGGCTGTCCGTGGCATGGCGGAGCATGGCAGAAGCCCTACCACGTATCGCCGTTCGCGGCGATTGCCGTATGGATCCGGGGCGTTTGCGGCGACCCGGTCACGCTCTCCCCGACATCCGGCGGCGGGGCTTCGGAACCTCGCCCCGATCGCCTGTTTCCCCTTGTTTGCCTGTCCTGCCCATCCTTGCCGCCTGCGGGCACGGTTTGCCGCCGCGTCATGGCGGCAGGGCCGAATACGGCGACCGGGCCGCGAAACCCTCTCGGGACCATGGATGCCCGATGAGCCGTGTTCACCGTCGCGTGCGCCGCGATCCGCTCCCGTGGCTCGCGAGCGGTCCGCGCCGCCGCCGCGCCATGCTCTCCAGGCCGATGCGGGCCGGCGCCTCGTCGAACCCGACCGGGTCGAACGGCCCGCCGTACCATTCGAGCATCGCCCGGTGCTCCGCGTGCCCCGGATCGAGAATCGCCTCCAGAAAGTCCATGAAGCCGTCCGGACCGCCGACATCCTCCGGCGGACACCGTCGATCTCCGTCCACAAGGACGGGGTACTCGATCCCCGGATCGCCGTCGCGAACCGCTTCGACGATCACGTCGCGCCGCCAGTCGTCGCCGTAGTCGTAGACATAGGCGAACCGGTCCGCGCCGCGCGCGACCGCCGTACCCAGCCGCAGTCTCCCGGCCCTGTAGATCACAGGCTCGTCGTCGAACTCGCGAAACGAGGGATCGCCGTAGCTCCGGCCGTCGATCTCGAACTCCCACAGGTGCGAGAAGGTCCAGCCCATCGCCAGCTGGATCGCCTCGTGCAAGGCCTCCAGAGTCGTCGAGAGCGGCATGTCGATCCGCCGCCAGATCTTCGGCTCAAGCTCCCGAAGCTCGATGCGCAGCCTTGCGATCCGTTCGCTCACCGCCCCGTTCCCCCGGCCTGTCCCCGATCCTTCGGGGCACGGGACCGCCAGACGGCAGCGTCAACCGGCGCGAGCTTCCCCATTCCCGTGCGTCCCGTCGCAGACCTCTTGAACCCCGGCGTTCTGTCGCCGCGCACCGGATCCTTTCGGCGCCCGCTTCCGACCCTTCAGCCCTTCATGGCCTCCCTGAGCGACGAGGCGATGCGTTCGGATGCCTTGCGCAGCGGGTCGTCGGCGAGATGGGCGTAGCGGGCGGTGGTCTGGGCCTGGGTGTGGCCGAGGATGCGCCCCACCATCGGCAGGCTCTCGCCGCCCATCACCGCCTCCGAAGCGAACGTGTGCCTGAGGTCGTGAATGCGCACGTCCTCCAGCCCCGCCGCCTTGCGCACTCGCCGCCACGGCTTCTGAAGGTCCGTCAGATGCGCCCCCTCGCCGGTTCCAACGATGACGTAAGGGTTGCCGTCCACGCGCGCGGCCGTTGCCAGAACCTCCAGGGCCGGGCCGTTGAGCGGGATCGTCTTGGCGCCGGTTTTCGAGTCCGGCAAATGGATGCGGTCACCCCGGATGTGCTCCCACTTCAGCGTCTGGATCTCCGACAGCCGCGCGCCCGTATACAGCAGCAGGCGGAATGCCGTGACGGCCGAAGGGGCGAGGGACTGCTCCTCGTCCAGCGCCCTGCCGAGGCACGCAAGCTCCTCGACGGTCAGGAACCGCTCCCGCTTCTTCTCCCGGTACTTGCGGACATGGTAGCAGGGATTGGAGCGGTCCGGCCGCAGGCCCCAGGCCTCGGCCAGGTTCATCATCTTCGAGATCACCCCGAGCGTCCGGTTGGCCTGGTAGGGCTTGTCCCGCATGTCGTGGTGCAGCGCCGCCATGTCGTCGCGCGCCAGCGCCACCACCTTGACCGGACCCAGCGCCGGCAGGATGTAGCGCTCCACGGCGTGCCGGTACTCGACCCGGGTGCGCGGCTTGCAGTGGGCCGGGACGTACTCCTCCAGGAACCGCGCCGCCAGCTGCGCCACCGTCGGCGACAGGCGCTCGGCCTCCTTCTCCCTGTTGGGGTTCCGGCCGTCGTCGATGTCGGCGATGATGGCGCGCGCCCTGGCCTTGGCCTCCTCGAACGGCAGGGCGCCGTGGCGCCCGATCTGGACCCGGACGGTCCTGCCCCTGCGGAAGGCCTGGGCGACGTAGCGCTTGCCGCCGTTGGGATAGACGCGGGCGCCGAAGCCCTTGAGGGTGTCGTCCCAGACGAAATACTCCTTGTCGCGGGCGGGCAGGCCGTCGACATGGCGTTTGGTCAGCCTGGGCATGAAACGCCTTCGGAATGCATTCGGAAATTTTCTCCCGACCGATCCTGTCCACTCCTGTCATTCTATGCCATGGTGCAAACCTGTCAACCGGCGGGAAAACAAGGATATTCCGGATTCCTGTCCACCGATGTCCACTCCTGTCATCCCCTGGCACAAGGCGATCTGCGACCTCATAACCTGAAGGTCGCAGGTTCAAATCCTGCCCCCGCAACCACCGAGACCGACATTCCCGATTTGGGAGTGTCGGTCGCTCCTTTCCCGGCCCCGCTTCCGGCCCATTCGAGGATGGCGCCGAGATCGCCGTGGAGGGAGGCGTGCATCTCGCCGCGCTTCGCGCTCGGGGTGAGCACGATGCGCTCGATCAGGCCCCTGATGGCGTCGGCCGCCGCGTCGCGGTCTTCGGGATGGTCCAGCGCCTGGGCCAGCCGCGCCACCTTGCGGCGGTAGATGCCGGCGATGTTGGGGTGGATGTCCGGGATGTCGGCCGGCACGGCGGCGAGGCGCTCGTTCAACGCGTCCTGGCGCGCTTCCAGCTCGCGCAGCCGGTCGGACATGCCCCGCACATAGCCGCCCTCCTCGATAGCCGCGATCATCGATGCGATCCGCTTCTCGATCCCGGCGAGTTCCTTCCGGTGTAAGCGTCTGGCGTGACCGCCCTTGTGGCGAGACGGCTTGGAGCCGCAGTCTGTGGTGAGGTTCCAGAGGTCGATAGTGTCCATTATCGGCTAATGGACACTATCTTAGGGGGCTGCGGTGCCACGTCGGGTACGCCGGTTCTGGTCGGACGACGAGAAGCGCCGGATCGTGGCGCAGAGCTACGCTCCCGGTGTCTCGGTGTCGGTTGTGGCGCGCCGCTATGACGTCAACGCCAACCTGATCTTCACCTGGCGGCGCGATCCCCGTTACAGGCCGGCGGCCGATGCCGGGGAGGCGCCGTCCTTCCTGCCGGTGGAGGTGGTGCCCGATGCGCCGCCGTTGGAGCCGGCCGCGGCATCGGACGGTCGGATCGAGATCGCGTTGTCGAACGGCCACCGGGTGAGCGCGTTCGGGTCGTTCGACGCGGACGCGCTGTGCCGGGTGGTGCGGGCGCTTGGCGGATGATCCCGGTTCCCTCCTCGACCCGGGTATGGCTGGCCTGCGGCGTGACCGACATGCGCAAGGGGTTCCCCGGTCTCGCGGCGCAGGCGGAGCGGGTATTGAAGGCGGATCCGCATTGCGGCCATCTCTTCATCTACCGCGGCCGCCGGGGCGACCTGATCAAGATGATCTGGTGGGACGGCCAGGGTGCGTGCCTGTTCTCGAAGCGTCTGGAGCGCGGCCGCTTCGTGTGGCCGTCGGCATCGGAAGGGAAGGTGTCGGTGACGCCGGCGCAGCTGTCGATGCTGCTTGAGGGGATCGACTGGCGGGCGCCGGTTCGCACCTGGAGACCGCTGGCCGCGGGCTGATTCACCGTTTATAAACAATGGGTTGACTGTCATTCGGGCTTCCCTTTGTCGGCCCCTTCGGGTAGGATGCGGCCATGCTCGAAGCGGCCCATTCCCTGCCCGACGACATCGCCGCGTTGAAGGCGATGGTGCTGGCCTCGCGGGCCGAACTGGCGGCACGGGACGCCGAGCTGCGCAACCGCGATCTGTTGATCGAGAAGCTCAGGCACCAGCTTGCGGGTCTGCGGCGGCAGCGCTTCGGCGTCACCTCGGAGGCCCTCGACCAGCTTGATCTCGGGCTGGAGGACGAGGAGATCGCGCGGGCGGCCGAGGCGCCGACCGAGCCGACGCCCGCCACGAAGAAGCAGCCGAAGCGCCGTCCCCTGCCGGACCACCTGCCGCGCGAGGAGACGGTTCTCGCGCCGGGCGAGCGCTGCGCGGACTGCGGCGGCCGTCTCAAGCGGCTCGGCGAGGATGTGACGGAGGAGCTGGAGTACATCCCCGGCCGCTTCGTGGTGAAGCGCATCGTCCGTCCGCGCCTGGCCTGCGGCGGCTGCGAGAAGTTCCACCAGGCGCCGCTGCCGCCGCGACCGATCGAGCGCGGCCGACCGGGCCCCGGCCTTCTGGCGCATGTGCTGGTCTCGAAGTATTGCGATCACCGTGTGTCCTGAAGCACCGCCATGAAAGGAGGTGCGCAACTGCAAGAGAGATGAGGGTAGGCCCCTCGGGGTCGACGATCAGGCGTCGGTCTCAAACCACCACGAGCTGCTGTCGTAAAGAGCGATGGTGGTGAGCGTCGTGGAAACGGCGGGACGACGATCTCGTCAGGTGAGGTCCGGGGAGACGAGCGAAAGCGAACCGCCGATGAACTGCCGAAAGCGTATGGTCGATGTCAGAACCGGGGGTGGTGGTCACTCCGGGACAAGCATGGGCGGAGTCCTGGAGTCCGGCCCACGCGGCATCCGGCTCGAAGGCGGCGTGAACCCGGAACAGGCTTTCTTGCGGAACAGGAGAACCTGTCGTCCCGATGCCAAGGGAGACGGCCAACCGGGCAGCCCCCGGAAGGCTCAGAGTACCGATGCGGGGCACAGGGGCAGAACAGCCCGTAGTAGGGATGAAGGCGCTGTAATGGCGCTGGACCGAAGGGGCTGTGGTGTTCAGCCGCTGCCGTCGGCCAACTGGTGACAGGAGGAGCCGGATGACAGGGGCAAAGCCGTTCCCGATAGCAAAGAGGGAAGTCTGGGAAGCCTTCAAGCATGTGAAGGCAAACCGGGGAGCGGCTGGAGTAGATGGGCAGACGGTCGAGAGTCTGGAGGAACGGCTTGGTCCGGAACTCTACAAGCTCTGGAATCGCATGTCCTCAGGCAGCTATATGCCGCCTCCGGTTCGCAGGGTGAACATCCCCAAGGAGGGCGGCGGGAAGCGCCCGTTGGGCATACCGACGGTCACGGACCGCATCGCTCAGGAGGTTGTTCGCCGACATCTGGAGCCCTTGTTGGAACCGATTTTCCATGAGGACTCATACGGATATCGGCCGAAGCGATCCGCCATTGACGCCATCCGGACAGCGCGTCGGCGATGCTGGCGCTACGACTGGGTGCTGGACATGGACATCAAGGGGTTCTTCGACAACATCGACCACGAGTTGCTGCTGAAGGCCGTTCGTCACCATACGGACTGCCGGTGGGTGCTGCTCTATGTCGAGCGCTGGTTGAAGGCTCCCGTGATCGAGGAGGACGGCACCGTTGTCGCACGGGACAGGGGCACGCCACAGGGCGGGGTAATTTCGCCAGTATTGTCCAACCTGTTCCTGCACTATGCGTTCGATCAATGGATGAAAAGGTCGATGCCGCATGTTCCGTTCGAACGGTATGCGGACGATATAATCTGCCATTGTCGAACGGAGGAGGCGGCAAAGACCCTCTGGCGGCGGGTTGCGGACCGATTGGCCGAGTGCGGCCTGGAGGTCCATCCGCAGAAGACCAAGGTGGTCTACTGCAAGGATACCAACCGCAAGGCGGACTACCCGACGGTCGCGTTCGACTTCCTGGGCTACCGTTTCCAGCCAAGGTTCGCGGCGTGGCGCGGCGGGTTGTTCGGGGTCTCGTTCCTTCCGGCTGCCAGCCCGACTGCGCTCAAGGCGTTTCGGCGCCGCGTGCGACAGTGGCGTTTGCAACGGCGTAGCGACAAGGCACTGCTTGACCTTGCCCGCATGTTTCATCGCGAAATTGCAGGGTGGATCGGCTACTTCGGCGCATTCTACAAGTCGGCGCTCTATCCGACCCTTCGTCTGATAGACGCCCACTTGCAGCGATGGGCAATGCGGAAGTTCAAACGCTTCCGACAACGACCGCGTCAGGCTCGTCTCTGGCTTGCCAGAATCGCGAAAGCGGAGCCGTGGCGGTTCGCCCATTGGACCCTTGTGCACGGGCAGGGCCGGACGCTGGGAGCCGTATGAGCTGAGAGGTTCACGTACGGTTCTGGGAGCGCGTGGGGGTGAGATTCCCCCGCGCGACTCGCTTGCCGCTCTACCGCCAGTCCCGCATCTTCGCCCGCGACGGCGTCGAGCTCGACCGCTCGACGCTCGCCGGCTGGGTCGGCAAGGCGACGGCGCTGCTGGAGCCCCTGGCCGATGCGATCGGGCGCCATGTGCTGGAAGGACAAGCCCTGTTCGCCGACGACACCCCGGTCAAGCTGCTGGCGCCGGGAACCGGCAAAACGGCGACCGGCCGGGCCTGGACCTACGTGCGGGACGAGCGGCCCTGGGCTGGCGAGGCGCCGCCGGCGGCCTGGTACCGCTTCTCGGCCGACCGCAAGGCGGCGCATCCGAAGGCGCATCTTGAAGGCTTCGCCGGCTGGATGCACTCGGACGGCTATGCCGGGTTCGGTGCGCTGGCGCGCGCCGGGCCGGTCCGCGAGGTGGCCTGTCTGGCGCATGTGCGACGCAAGTTCTTCGACGTCCATGCCGCCCAGGGCTCGGCGATCGCCGCCGAGGCGCTGGAACGGATCGCCGCCCTCTACGCTATCGAGAAGGAGGCCCGCGGGCAGCCGCCCGAGAACCGCGCGGCCATCCGCCAGGCCAAGGCCGCGCCGTGCCTCGACGAGCTGGAGCGGTGGCTGCAATCGCAGCTGCCCAGAATCTCCGCCAAGACCCCGCTGGCAGCGGCGATCCGTCATGCCCTGACCCGGATGAAGCGCCTTCGACCCTATCTCGAGCACGGCTTCCTCGAGATCGACAACAACCCCGCCGAACGCGCAATGAGGCCGATCGCGCTCGGCCGCAAGAACTATCTCTTCATGGGCTCGGCCAGCGGCGGCAGGGCCGCCGCCATCGCCTACACCCTGATCGAGACCGCCAGGCTCAACGATGTCGATCCGCAGGCCTGGCTTGCTCAGGTCCTCGAACGCATCCCCGACTACAGGATCAACCGCATCGACGATCTGCTGCCGTGGAACACCGCGCCCGCAGAAGATCGGGAAGCCGCCGACTGACCACGCAGGGGCGGTCACGCCGGACGCTTACGGAGCTCCGCCGGGCGGCGGTCGGCGAGATCGCACGCTTCTCGCTGTTCCGGCTGTTCCTCCGCCGGGCGGCGCGGGGCTCCGGCGACGGGGACTGGGCGGTCGCCGCGGCCGGCGACGGGCTCGCGGCCGCGATCGGCGCGGCGTCGCGCGTCGTCAGGCTCTCGGCCGAGACCGCCGCCAAGCAGGGCGGCAGGCGGCTGAGGAGCGCCGGGGAAGCCGTCGAGCGCCCGGCGGTTGAGATCGATGCCGATGTTGCGCAGCGCCGGAGGCTTGCGCTTCATGATCGCGCCGCCCCCCAGATGGGACTCCGGAAAAACGTCATGCGGCGGCATCAGGCTCACGCTCGCCTGACAGAGTCCTGTCGTCGCCTTCGATCCGTACCATGCCGCCATCGCCCCCTCCGACGCGATTGGCCCGGACGGTCGGTCGATAGGGCGGACGGCCCATGCTCTCAAACGAAAAACCCGCTCAAATCCAAAATCGACGCCGAGGTTTAACCGCTTACGGAAGAAACAAACGCTACCGACCGTGCGTACCCTCAGATCATCTCGTCGCGCCGGTCGTCGGTTTCGCCGAAGCGTTTCATGACGGCCGGGCGGGTGCCTTCGTAGACCCGGTCCAGCTCGGCCGCGATCTTCGCGTTCTCGCGCTCGAACAGGCTGTTGCCCTCAAGGTCGCTCTCGACCAGGAAGGGGCCGAAATTTTCGACCTCGACGACCCAGACGGCCTGCGCGAGGCCGAGTTCCTCGCGCCAATGCACGTCTTTCACCCGCCGGATGCCGCGGCCGAGCAGGGCGCCGGTGCTGTAGCCCACGGTGATGAGATAGATCGCGCCGTTGCGCACGAAATGGCGGCGGTAGTCCTTCGGGTTCATGCCGCCCTTGCCGAGAATCAGCGTCGCGCCGGAGCGGTCGAGCCACGGGCCGATCCACTTGCTGAAGCGGAAGGAGGCGGTCGCCGTCACGGCGCCGACCCGGTAGCTGCCGTCGGCTCCGATCGCGGCGGCCGGCGAGCAATGGAAGTTTGTGCCGCTCTCCGCCGGCAGGTCGAGCGGCAGGGCTTCCCCGTCCTCGACGACGCGCCGGTAGACGCCTTCCCGGGCCGTGTAGACCGTGCCGTCCAGATGGACGACGTCGCCGAGCGAGAGCGCGGCCAGCGCCGCGCGGTCCGGCTCGGTGCTCAGGCGGAACTTTTTCATGCCCCCGTCTTCATGCCCCGGGCTTCATGTCCCGGGCTTCATGCCAATGCGGCCGCGACCGCAGCCGGCGGCCACTCGACGGTCTCGCGGCGCTGATAGGGCGTGAACCACATGGGGTCGGTGCGATATTCGACCCGGCCGTCGCCATGCAGCCGCGCGCAGGCCCGGCGCGACGACAGGCAGAAGGCGTGCACGCTCATCTGCATGCCGCCGGTGTGGCAGTAGCCGACCTCGATATGGCAATCGACGACCATGGACTTGCCGACGAAGCCCATGGCGCCCATGCCGATGCTGTTGCCGAGGTCGGTGAATTCCCGCTCCAGCGCCGCGATCTTCGGGTCCGGGTTGCGGTCGCCGACCGTGCGCAGGCAGGCCGCGCGCTTGCCGAGCACCATGCAGCTGTCCTTGGAGCCGCCCAGGCCGATGCCGACGATCGCCGGCTGGCAGGCCAGGCCGCGCTTGCCGAAGGCGACCAGCGAATCGAGATAGAAGCGCTTGATGCCCTCGATGCCGTCCGACGGGAACAGCATCCGATAGTCGGTGCCGAACAGGCCGCCCTTGTGCACGGTCGTGAGGTCGATCCAGTCGCCCTCCGGCTCGAAGGCGACCTCGATTTCCGGCGCGGCGATGCCGACATTGTTGTCGTGGTCGGTGCGCCAGAGCGGATGGACCCGGTTCGGGCGCAGGGGGATGCCGGCGGTCGCGTCCGCCGTGGCGCGGCGCAGCGCCTGTTCGAGCGCCACGGGCCCGCCCTCGATCTGCGCTTCGTTCGCCAGCTTGACGTACCAGCGCGGGCAGCCGGTGTCGCCGCACATCGCCCGGCCGTCTTCCTTCGCCGCGTCGTAATTCTCCAGCATCGCCTGGAGCACGAAGGCGGAGAGATCGCCGTCTTCCGCCTCGGCGGCCCGGCGCAGCCCGTCAAGATAATGGAGCTTATATCGATTACTTGACAGGAGCGGGGCTGACAGGCGTTCCGGGCAGCGCCGGGGCGCATTCGGGTCCCGGCGGGCCGTTCCTCCCCGTCATGGTCGGCGAAGGCCGACCATCCACGAGTTTTTGCGGCGCCGGAAACGAAAAACAAATCGTGGATGGTCGGCCTTCGCCGACCATGACGGGGGGGAGTCTGGGCGGTTTCCATGCCCGCCGCGACGCGACGGCGTCCCCGGCCCCGATCCGCGCCCGACAGCCGGCCGTCAAGTAATCGATATAAGCCCCCTTCCGAGGAGCACGGAGAAGAGAGTTCTGTGGCTCAAGACCCTTTGGTCCGAATACAAAATGAGCAGGCCGATATAGACAGGCGGCGACACCGTCATCGTCGAGTAATATGCTCAATCCACGCTATCGCCGTCTCCGCTGCAAAAAGGCAAGCGCTCACCATCCATCGCGTATATTCTGAGAAATGTGCGCTGTGGTGATTTTTGGCTGTCGCCGGTTCGATTTTGGCGGTTGAATATCGTCCGGCCCGCTTCCCCACCGGGCAGGATACGGGCTTCCGGGGCCTGACAAATACGATTACCGGAAGATTGTCTGGCGTGCGGGCGTGGCTTCCCCTCTGCCGTCGGGCGGCGGGATCGGGCAGGATTGTCGGGAGGCAGACGAGCGGTCAGCCGGTGTCGAGATACGGCACGGCGCCGACCAGGGAGCGCATGCGCTCGGGGCGGCCGGCGCGGGCCTGGGCGAGAGCCATCGCCATCATCACCGCCAGGGCGAGGCCGAGGCGGGTCTTCATCTTGGCGCGGCCTCGGATGTAGTGGGTCTCGAAGTTGAAGCTGTTGTCGAGGCGGCTGTTGATCCGCTCCATGGCCGAGCGGCGGTTGTAGCCGCGCCGCCATGACGGACTGCCCCAGGGCGTGGGGGTGAAGATGCGCCGGTCGTGGCTGTCGAGGTCGATGCGCAGGATGCGGCCATAGTCTCCGGGCTTGACCCCGCCGGCCCGGTGGCAGGCCCGGCTGCCGGCGCAGGCGAAGCCGAAGGCGGCTGCCGGGCAGCGGTATTTGAGCGTGCCGCAGCGGCCCCGATCAGCCTCGAACCCCTGAAACGCCATAGCGCGGACCTCGCCGGTCCCGGGACAGACGCAGGACACCCGGCCGCGCTCGTCGTGAACGATGACATCGGCGCGGTCGGGGAACAGCGGCCGCGTGATCGGCTGCGCCGGATCGTATCTCGGCTCCTGCTTCTCCACCCGCCACATCAGCCGTGTATCGATCAGCGGGCGGGCGGTCCACCGGTCCCACAGCCGCGCCTTCAGGCGGGCATCGTCGAGACCGCGGTCGGCGCTGAAGTCGGCGCAGCGCCCGGCGATCTCCGGCGCCCTTGCGAACAGCTCCTCCAGCATCCCGGACAGCACCTTGGGTTCCGAGGCCGAAGCGCGCGTCACCTCGAAGGCCACCGGAACCTCGTAATCGGTGTCGGCGATCAGGTGCAGCCCGTAGCCGAACCACGACTTCACCTTCTTCCACACCGCGCCGGTCCTGGCGTCCACCCCGCCCGTCTCGTGCTTGCCCCAGTCGGCGTCGGGGTCCGAGGTCTTGTCCTCGTCCTTGCCGACCCGGCCCGTCGAGTGGCTCGCGATCGCCTTGCCGTCGTAGCCGAGATGACGCCCGAAGTCCGGCAACGCGGCGAACAGCGCGGCGCGCAGGCTCTCGATCATGGCGGACACCAGCCCCTGCTCGTCCTCAAGCTGCACAACACGCCCCAGAAACCGCGAGAAGTTCCAGTGGCTCGGCGCCGTCGAACGAACCCGCGCCGGGCGCGTTACCGCATGCCCGTCGTGAAGCACCGTCACCGGCCCGCTCTGATACGGCAGAGGGTCGAACCCGCAGATCTCCAGCAACGCCGGGTTGCGCCCCAGCTCCCGCAACAGCGACTGCATCGAGGCGTGTTGCAACACCACCCCCGCGATCAGCGCCCGCCACATCGCCCGCACCGGGTAGTCGTTACGGCCCCGACCGCGACACACTTCAAGCGCCGTCACGATCTCCTCGTCGGGAAGCACCGCCAGAACCAGGCGCAGCCGTTCAAGGTCCGGCAGGACTTCGACATCGCGCCACGAAAAGGGTAGCTTCGCCGCCGTCGCCATCGCTGTTCTCCCGACCAGGGGTGGTGGTGGAACAAGGGCCCCAGGGCCCGATGGCGACACCTTCTATCTCATGCGCACGATCAGGGCGCGCGAGGCCGCCGCAGGAAAACCTCGCTGCCAAGACGCCGCGACCAGCGGCGTGGGGTGAAAATCGCCAAAACGACCGCCGCAGCGAAACTGAAACCCCGGATATCAACGACCACCACGGGGTATCAAAAATCTCGCACCTCCGTGAACGCCTTGTAAATCAACCCGTCCCCGACAGCGCAAACGCCTCGTATCCCGCGAGAGGTGTCCCGCGAGAGGTGTCCCGCGAGAGGTGTCCCGCGAGAGGTGTCCCGCGAGAGAAATCCGGCCCGGTTGCGCCTTCGGACGCGGGTCGATAGACAATCCGGTCAAGGTCCGCGACAGGGCCGCTAGGGAAGGACTCATGCGCGTCGAGGCCGTCAAATCGGATATCCCGCAGCCGCTCGCCAACTACACCGAGGCGTTTTGCGCGGGCGGGCTGGTCTTCGCCGCCGGCCAGCTTCCGACCGATTTCAAGACCGGCATTCCGCCCGAAGCGCGGACCGACCCGGCTTTTCCTTACTACGGCTCCGACATCAAGAAGCGCACGCACTACGTGCTGAAGAACCTCGCGAAAACCTTCGAGGCAGCGGGCTCCTCGCTCGACCGCATCGTCAAGGCCCAGGTGTTTCTCGAAGATCTCAACGATTTCAACGCCTTCGACGAGGTCTGGAAGGAGTATTTCAACACCCCGCCCGCGCGCACGACGGTCGGCACCAGCGGTCTCCTGGTCAGGGACGCGATGATCGAGATCGACCTGATCGGCTACGTCCCGGGCGAGGTCGACTGCATCCCGGTCACGTCGGATGCGCCGCAGCCTTTGGCGAACTACACCAAAGCCTACCGGGTCGGCGGACTGGTTTTCGCCGCCGGGCAACTGCCCAGCGACTTCAAGACCGGCATCCCGGCCGAGGCGCGAACCGATCCGGCGTTTCCCTATTACGGCTCCGACATCAAGAAGCGCACGCACTACGTGCTCAAGAACCTCGCCGGGACGTTCGAGGCGGCCGGTTCGTCCCTCGACCACGTCGTCAAGGCGCAGGTGTTTCTCGAAGATCTCAACCAGTTCGACGCGTTCGACGAGGTCTGGAAGGAGTATTTCAGCACCCCGCCCGCGCGCACGACGGTCGGCACCAGCGGTCTGCTGGTCAGGGACGCGATGATCGAGATCGACCTGATCGGCTATGTCCCGGGCGAACTCGATTGCACCGCGGTCAGATCGGATGCGCCGCAGCCGCTCGCCAACTACACCGAGGCCTATCGGCTGGGCGACTACGTCTTCGCCGCCGGCCAGCTTCCGAGCGACTTCAGGACCGGCATCCCGGCCGAGGCGCGGACCGATCCGGCCTTCCCCTATTACGGCTCCGACATCAAGAAGCGGACCCGCTATGTCCTCGACAATCTCGCGCGCACCTTCGCCGCCGCCGGAAGCTCGCTCGACGAGGTGATAAAGGCGCAGGTCTTCCTTGAGGACCTGAACGATTTCAATGCTTTCGACGAGGTCTGGAAAGAATATTTCGCGACTCCGCCCGCCTGCACGACGGTGGGCACCACGGGTCTTCTGGTGAAGGATGCGTTGATCGAGATCGACCTGATCGGGGCGATCCGGAGCTGAGGAGCGACGATGGCGAAGTTTCTGGTTCTGGCGCGGCCCAAGAAGCCTTTGCCGCAAAAGGCCAACGTGGAGGGCGCGCGCGCCCAATGGCGGACGCTGCGCGATGAGGGCAAGGCCGAGGTCTATGAGATCGTCGAGGACAACGGCGCGGGCTTCGCGGTCCTGGTCGACGTCGAGGACCATGACGAGCTGATGACCCTATTGTTCCGGAACCCGGGCGGGAGCTGGGGTTCGTACGAGGTCTATCCGCTCGGCACGCTGGAGGGCGAAACCCGGGCGATGCGCGAAGCCGGAATCATCCCGTAGCGCTCAAGGAACGAATCATGGCGAAATTCCTGATCATCAACCGTCCGCCGCCGCACCGCACCAAGGACGCGCCCGTGGGCCAGTGCGTCAACCATTTCGTTTCCCTGGGACAAAGCAACCGCGCTTCGGTCTACCCGATCGCCGGGCTCAAGGGCTATGCCACCCTGGTCGATGTCGAGGACCACGAGGAATTGCGCGAGGTGGTGGCGGGCAACGCGATGGGGAATATCGAGGAATACCAAATCATCGCGCTTGCCGATCTTCGCGACTGACCGAATCCCGTCCGGACCGGACGGCAACCGATTCGGCCAGGATACAGTTCTCGCCGTGGACTAAGTCCTTCGCCCCGCGTATAGATGCGGACGGGGATCCGGGGTCGGCCATATGTTCCTGAGACGATCGCAACTCTTGACATGCGTCGGAGTTGCGGTGGCGTTGGCCGCGCCCGAGATGTCCGCCGCCCAGGCCGCCACCGAGGTGCTGGGCGCGCGAATCGGTCCCGGCAAGGCCAGCACGCGGTTCGTCCTGGACCTGAACACCTCGGTCTCGTTCAACGCCTTTACCCTGGAAAAGCTCTACCGGGTGGTCATCGATCTGCCGGCCGTCACGTGGCGGCTCGATCCGCTGAGGACGCCCAGGGGCGGACTGGTCCGGGCGTTCCGCTACGGGCATTTCCGGGAAGATGTCTCGCGCGTCGTGCTCGATGTTTCCAGGCCGGTGGCCATAGCGAGGGCCTTCGTGCTGCCGCCGAAGCGCGGTCGGATCCACCGTCTGGTCGTCGATTTGCGTCCCGTAAGCGCGGCGGAGTTCGCGCGCGGGGCCAAACCCAAGCCCACGGCCGCGCCGCGGGCGGAAACCGCATCGATACCGCTGCCCAAGCGCCGCGTCCCGCGAAGCGTGAAGACGGTGGCCATCGATCCGGGACATGGGGGTGTCGATCCGGGTGCGATCGGAGTGCGCGGCACGCGGGAAAAGCGGGTGACGCTGAGCCACGCTCTGGCTCTGGCGAGAAAGCTCCGGGCCTCGGGGCGTTACCGGGTGGTTCTGACCCGGACGCGGGACGTGTTCGTGCCGCTAAGGATGCGTGTCGCGATCGCGCGCCGCCGGGCCGCCGATCTCTTCGTTTCGCTCCACGCCGATTCGATCCCCAAGTCCAGCGTGCGCGGCGCATCCATCTACACCCTGTCCGAACGGGCATCCGACCGTCAGGCGGCGAGGCTGGCCGCCAAGGAGAACAAGGCCGATCTGATCGCGGGAATCGATCTCAACGAGCAGACCTCGGACGTCGCCAGCTTTCTCATCGACCTTGCCCAACGCCAGACCATGAACGATTCGGCTGACTTCGCGCGGATCCTCACCAACGAGATCGGCAAGGTCCGGCCGTTGCTTCGCAACACCCATCGTTTCGCGGGGTTCGCGGTCCTCAAGGCGCCCGACGTTCCCTCGGTGCTGGTGGAACTCGGCTATCTTTCCAACCCGTCGGACGAACGCCGTCTCAACCATGCGCGGGAGCGGAATCGCGTCGTGGCCGCGATCGCGCGGGCCGTCGATCGATATTTTGCCCGCGAACAGGCCTTTAAACGGTAGTGTCCGTGTCCATATCCACGTGAACGGTTCCGGTGACTCCGCCCATTGGCGGGGGAAGGGGTCGATTCGACCGGGACCGCCAAGTCTAACGCGGACGACATGCGCGTTCTTAAGACGGTCGGCGTACTGGCTTTGCTGCTTATCGTCGTCGGGCTTCTCGCCGGCGGCGGCGTGGTCTGGCTGCTCCACAGCTACGGCCGCGATCTCCCGGATCATGCCCAGCTTGCCGACTACGAGCCCCCGATGGTGAGCCGGGTCCATGCCGGAGACGGGCGGCTTCTCGCGGAATTCGCCACGGAAAAGCGGGTCTTCGTTCCGGTCTCGGCCATGCCCCGGCGGGTCGTCGATGCCTTCGTCTCCGCCGAGGACAAGACGTTCTTCGATCATCCCGGGATCGACCTCCCCGGCATCGCGACGGCGGCGGTCAAGAACGTCATGCGGATCGGCACCGACCGGCGGCCCGTCGGGGCGTCCACCATTACCCAGCAGGTGACGAAGAACTTCCTCCTGACCGACGCCGTTTCCTACCGTCGCAAGATGCGTGAGATCGTTCTCGCCTTGCGGATCGAACGGGCGTTGTCCAAGGAGCGGATCCTCGAACTCTATCTCAACCAGATCTATCTCGGTTTCGGCTCCTACGGCGTCGCGGCGGCGGCGATAAACTATTTCAACAAATCCCTCGACGATCTCACGCTGGCCGAGGCGGCCTTTCTCGCCGGACTTCCCAAGGCGCCCAACAACTACGATCCGAAGCGCCGGCCCGACGCCGCGCGGGCGAGGCGGAACTACGTGATCCGCCGGATGCTGGAGGACGGCCGCATCGGCGAGGCCGAGGCGGCGCTGGCCCGGTCCGGCCCGGTGGAAGTGCGGACCCCCGACGAGGTGCTGGTCGCCAAGGCCGAATATTTCGTCGAGGAGGTCCGCCGGGAGCTCGCCGACCGGTTCGGCGAGGCCAAGCTCTACGGCGGCGGGCTGTCGGTGCGGACGACGCTCGATCCCCGTTTGCAGGTCGAGGGCGACCGGGCGCTGCGGAGCGGGCTGATCGCCTACGATCGCCGGCACGGCTGGCGCGGCCCGGTCGCCCGGATCGATCCGGATCGGCCCGTCGTCCCCCAACTCGCGCCGCTGGAGGCGGCGGGCCTGCCCGATGGCTGGCTGGCGGCCGCCGTCGAATCGGTCACCGGGACCGCCGCCCGGATCCGTCTGGCGTCCGGAGAGACGGGGACGATCCCGCTGGAGCGGTTGCGCTGGGCCCGGAAACGGCTCGAGGGTCAGAAGCGGGGTCCCGCGGTCAAGCGGGTTACCGATGTGCTCGCCCCCGGCGACGCGATCCTCGTCGAGCGCGAGGCCGGGCAGGACGGCGCGCCGGGCGATGGTTTCGCGCTCCGCCAGATTCCCGACATCGACGGCGCGCTGGTTGCGCTCGACCCCCATACCGGCCGGGTGCTCGCGCTGACCGGCGGTTTCAGCTTCGAGGCGAGCGAGTTCAACCGCGCGACCCAGGCCAGGCGCCAGCCCGGCTCGGCGTTCAAGCCCTTCGTCTACCTCGCCGCGCTCGACAGCGGGCTTACCCCGTCGAGCCTCGTTCTCGATGCGCCGTTCGTCATCGACCAGGGTCCGGGCGTCGGAAAGTGGAAGCCGGCGAACTACACGAGGCGGTTCTACGGTCCGACCCCGATGCGGATCGGCGTCGAGAAGTCCCGCAACCTTATGACGGTGCGCGTGGCCCAGCGCGTCGGCATGGAGGCGGTGGCGCGCCAGGCGGAACGCTTCGGCGTGGTCGACCGTCTGCCGCGGATGCTGTCGATGGCGCTGGGTGCGGGCGAGACCACGCTGCTTCGCCTGACGACCGCCTATGCCATGCTGGTCAATGGCGGCAGGAAGATCGTGCCCACCTTTGTCGACCGCATCCAGGACCGCAACGGCAAGACCGTCTTTCGGCACGACAGCCGGGCGTGTCCCGACTGCGTCGAAATTGCCTGGACCGGCCAGGAGGAGCCCGAGGTGCCGGACACGCGGGAGCGGGTCGCCGATCCCGGTAACGCCTACCAGGTGGTTTCCATGCTGGAGGGCGTGGTCGAGCGCGGCACCGGGCGCCGGATCCGCGCGGTGGGGAAACCGCTCGCCGGAAAGACCGGAACCACGAACGACAGCCTCGATGCATGGTTCATCGGGTTTTCGCCCGATCTGGCGGTGGGCGTCTTCGTGGGCTTCGACGCGCCGAAGACCCTCGGTGTTGGGGAAAGCGGCTCTTCGGTCGCGGCGCCGATCTTCCGCGACTTCATGAAGGCGGCGCTCGAGGACAAGCCAGCGATACCGTTTCGTATTCCTCCCGGCATCCGGCTGGTCCGGGTGGACGCGGAAACCGGTCTGGTCGCCCGGGGGTCGGGCAAGGATGTGATCCTCGAAGCCTTCAAGCCGGGAACCGAGCCGATCCAGGCCGGCCCGGTGGTCGGCGAAAGCCCCGCGCCGGGCGCGGAGAGCCCGGCTACACCCGCGCGCCGCCGCGACCTATATTAGCGCCGCCCATCACGCCACCGGGAAATTCCAGGGTCGACAGACATGCGCGCGGAGATCGAATCCGTCCTCGGCGATATCGAGCGGTCGCTTGCACTGCTGAGGAGGCATCTTTGACCCGGACCGGTCGGAGGCCCGCCTCGCGGAGCTGAACGCCCTGGTGGAGGACCCGGCGTTCTGGGAGAACCCGGAACGCGCCCGGGAGACGATGCGCGAGCGCACGCGGATCGAGAACGCGCTCGAAGGCTACCGCGCCCTCGACCGGGAGATGCGGGACAACCGGGACCTCATAGAACTCGGCGAAGCGGAAGAGGACGAGGAGGTCGTCGGCGAGGCCGAGGCCGCGCTGCTCGATCTCCACGCCCGGGCGGCCCGGATGGAGACCGAGAGCCTGTTGTCCGGCGAGGCCGATTCCAACGACAGCTTCGTCGAAATCCACGCCGGGGCGGGGGGCACCGAATCCCAGGACTGGGCGGAAATGCTGGCCCGGATGTACACGCGCTGGGCCGAGGCCCACGGCTATTCCGTCGAGTTGCTTGAGGAAAGCCCGGGCGAGGAAGCCGGCGTCAAGTCGGTCACGATGCGCGTCAAGGGCGAGAACGCCTATGGCTGGCTCAAGACGGAGAGCGGCGTCCACCGCCTGGTCCGTATCTCGCCCTTCGACGCGAGCTCGAGGCGGCATACCAGCTTCGCGTCGGTCTGGGCCTATCCGGTGATCGAGGACGACATCGAGATCGAGGTCGAGGACAAGGACATCCGGATCGACACCTATCGCGCGTCCGGCGCCGGCGGCCAGCACGTCAACCGCACGGACAGCGCGGTGCGGATCACCCACATACCGACGAATATCGTCGTCCAGTGCCAGAACGACCGCTCGCAGCACCGCAACCGGGCGGCGGCCTTCGCGATGCTGCGCGCGCGCCTCTACGAGCTCGAACTGCAGAAGCGCGAGGCCGAAGCCCAGGCCGAGCACGCCGCCAAGAGCGACATCGGCTGGGGCCACCAGATCCGCTCCTACGTCCTCCAGCCCTACCAGATGGTCAAGGACCTGCGCACCGATATCGAGAAGGGGAATCCCCAAGCGGTGCTCGACGGCGACCTCGACGCGTTCATGTCGGCCGCGCTCGCCGCGAGACTGGGCGCGGGTTCGGAGGGGTCGTAGGCTTCCGGCCCCCGGGCGTCACAACCCTTCGATCACGTCCGCCCATTCCTCGAGCGTTTCCTCGTGCCCGAAGCGGATGTGGCACGAGAACTGGGTGAAGCCGGCCTCTGCCAGCGCCCGGATCTTCTCGCGCAGCGCGGCCTTCGTGCCGGTGATCGTCGCGTTGCGGATCAGGTCGGCGGTGATCAGCGGCGCTTCGTCCGGCCTGAGGAACAGCAGGTGGCCGCGGTGAAGGGTGAGGTAGCGCGCGTCCTCCGGCGTGTAGCTCCGGTATAGCCTGCGGTAACGCTCAAGAAGCGGGGCGAGGGCGTCCGGGAGGCCGAGCCCGATCGTGCCGAACTGCTCCTGCTCGACGAGGTTGTGCAGGACGACGGCCGCCGCCGGCCCGGCGAGAGCCTTCGCGCGATCGCTGTCGAAGGCCTCCCCCTCGGCGAGCACGCAGCCGCCGGTGATCGCGGTGGCGTAGAGGCCGTCCGGATCGCGGCCCTCTTCGCGCATGGCTTCCCGCATGTCGGCGGCATCGGCGGCCGCGCGGTCGGGATTGCCCACCGCCGACATCCAGCCCGCCCCGATCCGGGCCGTCAGCCGGCGCCCCTTCGGGCCGAACGCCGAGACGTGAAATCGGATTGGATCGTCGATGTTGATCAGCCCGTGCTCGGGGTTGAGGAAACGGATTTTCTGCGTCCCCGCGCCGTCGTTCCATTCGATCGTCTCGCCGTCGAGCAGGCCTTTGACCGCCTCGATATATTCCGCCATCTCCGCCAGGGGGACCGCGCCCCGGCCCATCGTGCGGCGCGCGGTAAATCCGGTGGATATGCCGAAATCGATCCGCCCCGGCGCGAGCCTGTTGAGCGAGGCGAGCGCGTTGGCGGCGACCGGGGCGATCCGGTTTGACGGCACCGCCACCGCGGTGCCGAGGCGGATTCGCGAGGTTTCCACGGCGGCGGCCGCCATGGCGACGAACACGTCGGCGTTCAGCAGCTGGGTATCGGAAAACCAAGCATAGTCGAAGCCGAGCGTCTCGGCGCGTTTGACGGTCTTCCAGTGCTCCGCCGCCGTCGCGAAGCTGACGCCGAAATCCATGGCCCGACCTCCGCCCGTTGCGGGTCGATAATGGGCGGGCCGGGCCGCGCTCCGTCAACCCCGTGCGAGCGGCCGCTTGACACCCCGCCCGCCATCGTCAAAGAGAGCGCCAGCCTTCGGTGAGGAGAGACGGGTTGGGACGCTGGCACGAAACGCACCGCGCGGTCGTTCATCCTTGGTACTGCGACCAGTTCGGACACATGAACGTCCGCTACTACTGCAACTTCTTCGACGATGCCGGGTTCCACATCTGGAGCCATATCGGCTGTCCCCATTCCGAGATGAAGGCGCGCGGCGTGATGCTGGTGGTGGCGCGCAACACGCTTAATTTCATCCACGAGATGAAGGCCGGCGAGTTGCTGCGGATCGAGACCGCATTCGTCCGCGTCGGCGAGAAGAGCTGCACCCACCTGAACCGGATGTACAACGTCGACACCGGAACCCTGACCGCGACGCTCGAATCGGTGGAGGTGTTCTTCGATCCCGTCGCCCGGGTCTCCGCACCCATGCCCGACGATATAAGGGCGCTGCTGACCGCGGCCCTCGTGACGGTCGACGACGGCTAGGGCGCATCGGCCTCCCGTTTGTGTCGATCACGGCGAGCGGTTAGCCTCGCCCCGGAACGCCGCCAACCGATCGGAGCATCATGTCAGGTATCCAGCACGCCAACGGGCATCGGTCCAACGGCGTTCTCGACATCGTCCATCCCGCCCTGATGGGCGCGTCCCGCCCCGATCCCGTGGCGCTTTCCTACGAACTCGATCGGGTGCTGGGCGCCGTCTTCCGGCTGCGCGCCGAGGTTCCGCCGACGGCGTTCACCGCGACGATCCTCGGCACCGAGCGCGAGGGCAACGGCGTCCTGATCGACGAGAACGGGCTGGTTCTCACCATCGGCTACCTGATCACCGAGGCGGAGACGATCTCCCTCATCGACAACGCCGGCCGCACGATCTCGGCGAGCCCGGTGGCCTACGACCACGAGACCGGCTTCGGCCTCGTGCGCGCCGACGAAGCGGTGGACGCTTCGCCCATCCCCATCGGAAGCTCCGAGGGCGTGTCGGTCAAGGATTCCGTCGTCGTCGCTTCGTTCGGCGGCATCAAGCACGCGATCCAGGGGGAGGTCGCAACCGTCCGGGAGTTCGCCGGGTCGTGGGAGTACATGCTGGACGAGGCGATCTGCACCGTCCCCGTCCACCCTTTCTGGGGCGGTGCGGCGCTGATCGACGGGTCGGGCAGCCTGGTCGGCTGCGGGTCGCTCTACGTGGAGCATTCCCTCGACGGCGGGGAATCCGTCCCCGGCAACCTGTTCGTGCCGATCGACCTGCTGGCGCCGATCCGCGACGACATGGTCCGGACCGGACGCGCGCGCCGCCTCCCGCGCCCCTGGCTCGGCGTCTATGTCAACGAAGCCGACGACCGGCTGGTGGTGACCGGCGTCGCCGAGAACGCGCCCGGCGACCAGTGCGGCGTGCAGCCGGGCGACGTGATCCTTTCGGCCGAAGGCGTGGCCGTTTCCGGCCTGCCCGAATACTACCGGACGATATGGTCGGCCGGAGAGCCGGGCGCGGAAATCCGCCTCACCGTGCTCCGGGACGACGACGTGCTGTCGATCCGGGTGCGTTCGGGCGACCGGTACAGCTATCTCAAGCTGCCGCGCCCGCACTGAGCGGCCGCGCGCCGGTCACAGCGAACCGGCGGCTTCCAGAACGTTGTCGACGTGCCCGTTGACCCTGACCTTGCGCCAGATATTGCGAATGACGCCGGCCTCGTCGATCAGAAAGGTCGTGCGTTCGATCCCCATGAACTTGCGCCCGTACATCGATTTCTCGACCCAGGTGCCGTAGCTCTCGCACACGCCGCCGTCGGTATCCGAGGCCAGGGTGAAGGGCAGATCGTACTTCGCCTTGAACTTGTCGTGCCTGACGACGCTGTCCTTGGACACCCCGACGACGACCGCGTCCAGCCCGGCAAAGTCGGGATGGGAATCACGAAAGCCGCAGGCCTCCTTGGTGCAGCCCGGCGTGTCGTCCTTGGGATAGAAGTAGAGCACGACCTTCTTGCCGGCGAGGCCGGCGAGCGAGACCGTGCCCCCGCCGTCCGTCGCCATCTCGAAGTCCGGTGCGCGCTGTCCGATGTCGAGCGTCATCAGCGATCCTTTCCTGTCGTGGTAAGGCCCTGGGCCGCCAGAGCCGCCGCTGGCCCGGCGACGATTTCGTCGAAATGCCGGCGGGAGCGCGTTGCGAGAGCCAGGCACAGCTCCTCCAGTGCCGCGTAGTCCGCCGCGCCCAGCGCGCTGGCCACGAATTCCTGCAGGGCCGGCGATTCATGGCGGCCCGCCACACCCGCGCCGAAGGCGAGGCGAACGATGCCCTGCAACCGTCGCCACAGGGTCATCGCCTTGATCAGCTCGCCGGCCACCGACGGTTCCAGGCAACCCGCCGCGGCGAGCCGTTCGAGCGCGTCCGTGGTGTCGGTCGACAGCACCTCGGGATGCCTGTTGGCGTGGCGAAGCTGGAGGTACTGGGCGATGAACTCGATATCGATCATGCCGCCGCGAAATCGCTTGATGGACCAGAAGTCGTCGACCGCAAGCTCCCGCTCCATTCTCTCCCGCATGTCGGCCACCGCGCAGACCAGCCGGTCGGGGTCGCGCTCCCGGGTGAGCACCGACGCGATGGTCTCCTCGATGCGCGCGGCGAACGCTTCCGGCGCGGCAATCGTCCTGGCGCGGGTCAGCGCCAGATGCTCCCAGGTCCAGGCGTCTTCGTTCTGATAGCGCGTGAACGCGGCGAGCGATGTGGCGATCGGCCCCGACGCGCCGGCCGGACGCAGCCGCATGTCGACCTCGTACAGCTTCCCTTCGTTGGTCGGCGCGGACATGGCGGCGATGAAACGCTGACACAGCCGGGCAAAGTAGGTCTGGCAGGGCAGCGGGCGCGAACCGTCCGATTCGGCATGCTCGTCCCGCGTCTCGTAGAGGAAGAGGAGATCGAGGTCCGACTCGGTGGTGAGCTCCCGCCCGCCGAGCTTGCCGAATCCGAGCACGGCGAAGGCGCTGTCCGGCACCGCCCCGTGTCTGCGCGAGAATTCGCGCGCGGTAGCGGGCAGCAGGGCACGCACGCAGGCCGTCGCGAGATCGGCCAGCGGCCGGCCCGCATCCGCCCCGTCGATCCGGCCGTTGAGCATCTGCACGCCGATCTCGAAGACGTGGGCATTGTTCCAGTAGCGGCAGATGTCGAGCTTTTCCTCGAAATAGTAGACCTCGTCGAGCGCCCGCTCGAGGTCGGCGGCGAGCCGGTCGCTGCCGGCGTTGAAGTCCAGCGCTTCGGGCTGCAGCACGCCTTCGAGCATGACGGGATGACGGCTGAGCCAGTCCGCCAGCCGGGGGGCGCTTCCCATGATCCTGGCGAGCAGCCCGAGCAGGGCCGGGTTGTTGGTGAACAGGGAAAGGATGTGCACCCCGGCCGGCAGCGTCCGCAGGAAGTCGTCGAACCGGAGCAGCGCGGCGTCGGGGTCGTTGGTGGTCGAAAGGGTCTCCAGCACGGTCGGGATGAGCTCGGTCAGGAGCTCGCGCGCCCGCGCGCTGCGGGTCGAGCTGTACCGTCCGTGATGCCAGATGCGGATGCGCTCGGCGACCCGGCGAGGTTCCCGGAAGCCCAGCCGCGCCAGGGTTTCCAGCGTTTCCGGGTCGTCGTCCGCGCCGGTGAAGACCAGGTTTCCCGGACCCGACAAATCGGGGGTTTTTTCGAACAGGACGGCGTAGTGCGATTCGACTGCGCGCAACTCCTCCAGCAGCGCCGCCTCGAACGCCTCGCGGCCCTCATAGCCCATCAGGAGGGCGATGCGTTCCAGCTCCGCCTCGTCCTCCGGCAGGGTATGGGTCTGCTGGTCGTCGATCATCTGCAGGCGATTCTCGAGCCGGCGGTGAAACCGGTACGCCTGGATCAGTCGGCTGCTGACGATCGATTCCAGCAGTCCCGCCTCGGCGAGCGAGCGCAGCGCGTCGCAGGTGTCCTGGACCCTCAGCGAGGGATCGCGCCCGCCCCAGATGAGTTGCTGGGTCTGGGCGAAGAACTCGATCTCCCGGATGCCGCCGCGGCCGAGCTTGATGTCGTGTCCGGCGGCCACAGTCGTCGAGCCGCCGCGTTGCGCGTTGATCTGTCGCTTGATCGAGTGGATGTCCTGGATGGCGAAGAAATCGAGGCTCTTGCGCCAGACGAACGGCCGCAGCAGTTCGAGAAACGCCTCTCCCGCCACGATGTCGCCGGCGACCGGACGGGCCTTGATCATCGCCGCCCGTTCCCAGTTCTGGCCGGCGCTCTCGTAATAGATCTCCGCCGCCCGGGTGGCGACCGCGACCGGCGTGGATCCCGGATCGGGACGCAGCCTCAGATCGGTGCGGAAGACATAGCCGTCGCTGGTGCGTTCGGCCATCACCTTGACGAGGCTCTGGGTCAGGCGGATCATGCATTGCTGAAGGCTGGTCCTGCCCGTGTATTCGATCAGCGCGCCGTCATAGAGCACGATCAGGTCGATATCGCTCGAGTAGTTGAGTTCCCGACCGCCGAGCTTCCCCATGCCGAGCACGATCCAGCCGGAGGCGAGCGATGGATCGTCCGGGACGGGCAGCGCGATGTCGCCCGCGGCGGCCGCCCCGGCGAGCAGGTGGTCGGAAGTGATGGTCAGCGCCCGCTGGGCGAAGTCGGAGAGGCGGGTGCAGACGACCTCGACCGGCCAGGCGCCGCTGAGGTCGGCGAGCGCGGTTGCGAGCGAGGTTCTTCTCTTGGCGATCCGCAATGCCGACATTATGTCCTCGGTGCCGACATCGTGCGGCTCGATGCGATCGAGCGCCGCCATCGTCCGATCCCACGCCGCCTGCACGCCATCGGATAGCAAGTCACAGGCGAACGCGATATCGCGGATGGCACAATGGGTGAGGAAGGGGCTGTTTCCGAACACCGCCGATAGAACCGTTCTCGCGGCCGGATCGGCGGCGAGCGCGCGGGCGATCTGCGCGGTCTCCGGGGAAGCCTCGGACGCGGCCTCTTCCCAGCGTTCGAAGGCGAGATCCGCCGCCGGCCGGTTCGCGGGCCGGGGCAGGGATTCGGTATCGGCGATCAGCTCGGCCGCGATCCGCGTCACGCGCGCCTCTCCGGTTGCGGGGACGGAGGCCGAAATTGTGCCGCCAACCGTTTCCGGTCAAGCGGGCGGCGCCGCGCGATGATACGCCGCCTGTCGCGCATCGCGCTCGGAATCGTCGCCGTCGGCGCGGTCTCGATGGTTCTGCTCGGTCTGTTCGGCGCCTGGAGACTGTCCCAGGGTCCGGTCTCGCTCGGCGTTCTCAAGCCCGATTTGGAGGAGCGGCTCGAGGCCCTGGGCTTGCCCTACCGCGTCGCGTTCTCCGATCTCGTTCTGAACTGGGGCGGAACCGAGCGACCGCTGGACCTGGTGATCTCCGATGCCGAGCTGCGCGGCGAAGACAAGCGCGTCGTGGCCCGGATTTCCAAAATCTCCATGGGTTTATCGCTTCCCGCGCTGCTCGACGGCGCGCTGGTGGTGAAGACGATCGGGCTTGCGGATGCCGATGTTACCGCGGTCCGGAGAAAGGACGGTTCGCTCAGCATCGGTCTGGCCGGAGACAGCCGCGACTCCCTCACGCTGTTCGAGTCCGGCAACGGAGAGCGGTCCGGCAGGTCCCTTCTGGGCAAGCTCGACCGTATCGCCATCCATCGCGCCTCGATCTCGCTCGACGACCGGCTGCTCGGCCTTCGGATGAGCCCGGAGCGCGTATCGATCGACCTGGAACGCACGGAACACGGGGTCGTTGGCGTGTTCGACATCGATTCGTGGTCGGGCGACCGGCGGCTTTCCCTGGGCGGCACCGCGGAATACCGGCTGAAGGACCGGACAACGCATATCGCGCTCGATTTCCGGGGCCTCGACCCCAGCCGCCTCGACCCCATCCTCTCCGGCTGGTTCCCTCATTTCCCCGACCCGGCGGGCATCGCGTTACCTCTGCAAGGTCGTCTGGAGGCGTCTTCCGATGCCGACGGGGGGCTCCGGCAAGCAAGGTTCACCCTCAGCGGCGGGGCGGGATCGCTGAGCCCCGGCGCGCTCGGCGGCCATCGCTACGCCGTCCGGTCGCTCGTGCTCGACGGCAGTTACCGCGGTGCCGACGACGCGGTCGCGATCGACCGTCTGGACATCGACCTCGGCGCGCCGAAACTGTCGCTCACCGGCAGGATCGCCGGTGTCGGAAAGACACCCCGCCTCCGGGCGCGCGCCAGGCTTGAAGGGATGTCGATGTCGGCGCTCGGGCGCTATTGGCCCGATGGAATCGCCACGGGTGCGCGGCGCTGGCTGACCGCCAACCTGAACGAGGGCGATGTGCGCGATGTGGACGCCCGTCTGGTCGCCTCTTTCCCCGACGCCGGTGCCAGGATCGAGCAGGCCAAGGTGACGCTCGGTCTCGAACGGGCCACCGTGCACTACCTGAAGCTGCTTCCACCCGTTACGCACGCGAAAGGCACGGTCACGATCGACCGGGATCGCGTGCAGATCGCGGTCAAGGAGGGGCGGGTGGGCGACCTCCGGATCGCGTCGGGACGGATCGATATTGCCGGCCTCTCGGTCGACCGGGCGCATCTCACGCTGGAGACCGAAGTATCCGGGCCCGTCGCCGCCGCGCTTTCGGTACTGGATCATCCGCGTCTCCGCTACGCGTCCAGCGTGGGGCTGGTTCCGGGACAGGTCCGCGGCACGCTCGCGACAAGGATACGGGGAAGCTTCCCCCTGATCGATGCGCTGGCACTGGAGGATGCCGCGCTCAACGCTTCCGGAAGCCTGGACGGCGCCGCCGCGGAAGGCGTTTTTCTGGGCCAGGATCTGACCGCGGGTGCGCTCCGCTTCGCTCTCGACACGAAGGGAATGAAGATCGAGGGAGACGCGCGGATCTCCGGGATTCCCGCCGCCGTCGGCTGGCAGGAGGACTTCACCGGTACGGCCGAGACACCGCGCCGGTATACGGTCCGCGCCCGGCTTGCCGAACCCGACAGAATGCGCCTGGGTGTCTCCCTCGCGCCCGTGGTCAAGGGTCCGCTCTCCGTCGACGCCGCGTACGAAGTGACTTCCGACGGGAAACCGCGTGTGACGGGCACGCTGGACGCCGCCGAGGCCGAACTCTCGCTGGTGCCGTTGGAGTGGTGGAAGCCGTCCGGCGTGGCGGGCAGGGCGGCGTTCGGAATTGCATTCGAGAACGGCGAGCCTCGCACGATCCGGATCGCCAGCCTTGCCGCGGGCGACCTCCGGGCGGCGGGGCGGGTGACGCTGGATCGCGGCCGCATCGACAAGGTGGAAATCGACAATTTTTCCGTGCCCAACCGCTTCGATCTCACGGGCGCGCTCGCCTTCGACCATGACCGCGGCTGGGTTGTCGATGTGCGCGGCGCTTTGTTCGATGCCGCGCCGATCCAACGGCTCATGCAGGGCGAGAGCGGGGGGTCGCTGCCGCCGCTGCGCCTCGCCGCGGAGTTCGACCGTGCGAAGCTGACCCGGGGCCGGGAGATTCGGGACACGTCGCTGAAAGCCGAACGGGAGGACGACGGGTGGCGCGCGATCGAGCTCGCGGGGCGATTCGATAACGGAAAGCGGTTCGACCTTGGCTACCGGCCGGGCGAAGCGACCGGGCAGTTCCGTATGAACAGCGAGGACGCCGGCGAACTGTTCGGCCTCCTGGGCGATACCAAATGGGTGCGCGGCGGCCGCGCGGTCATGTCGGCGAAGCCCGGGACGGGCGACGAAGCCCGGCTGTGGAAAGGCGAGCTCGTGGTTCGCGACTTCGTCCTCACCGGCGCGCCGCGACTGGTCGAAGCGCTTCGCGTCGCGTCCCTGGGTTCGCTGTCGGAAGAGTTGGGCGGGCGCGGGGTCGGCGTGAAGAAGCTCGCCCTTCCCTTCGCCTACGACGGATCCTCGATCCGGATCTCGGGAGGCCGCGCGTTCGGAACCGGATTCGGCGCGACCGGCCGGGGCACGATCGAGGTCGACGAAGAGACACTGGATATCGACGGCACGCTGGTGCCCGCCTACAAGCTGAACGCGGCGCTCGGCGAACTGCCGGGTATCGGCATCCTCTTTACCGGGGAGAAGCACGGCGGCGTGTTCGCCGCTCCCTACGCCATCCGGGGCAAGATCGAGAAGCCGGCTTTCTCGGTCAATCCGCTCGGCGTGCTGACGCCAGGCGTGTTCCGCAACATCTTCCGGATCTTCGACGCGGAGCGGGAGGATCTGCCGCCGGAGCCGCCGCTCACCGAATGACCGGGAGAGCCGGATCCCGTCTCACACCGGGGTTACGATCACGTGCCTCTTGCGGCCCGCGGAGAGCTTGATGATCCCTTCTGCCGTCAGGTCGCCGAGCGTCACCGTCTGCATCTCGTTGTCGAAGGCGCGGTCGTTCAGCCGTCCGCCGCCGCCCCTGATCAGCCGGCGCGCATCCCCCTTCGACGCCGCGAGCCCGGCGCGGGCGATCAGGTCGAAGGCCGCTATCCCCGACTCCAGTTCGGCACGGTCCAGAGGATAGCGCGGCAGGTCGGCGCCCAGCGCACCCTCCTCGAACGTGGTGCGCGCGGTGCCTTCGGCGCGCGCCGCCTCGTCGGCGCCGTGGCAAAGAGCCGTCGCCTCGCGGGCAAGAACCTTCTTGGCTTCGTTGATCTCCGCGTCGCGAAGCGCTTCCAGCCGGGCGATCTCGTCGAGCGGCAGCGTCGTGAACAGGCGCAGGAACCGGCCGACATCGCCGTCCGCCGCGTTGCGCCAGAACTGGTAGTAGTCGTAGGGACTCACGCGGTCGGCGTTGAGCCATACGGCGCCGCCCGCGGTCTTGCCCATCTTCTCGCCCGAGGCGGTCGTGATCAGCGGCGAGGTCAGCCCGAACAGGGCCGCGCCATCGGTGCGGCGCCCCAGCTCGATCCCGGAAACGATGTTCCCCCACTGGTCCGACCCGCCCATCTGAAGGATGCAGCCGGTCCGGCGGTAAAGCTCCAGGAAGTCGTAGGCCTGGAGCACCATGTAGTTGAATTCGAGGAAGCTCAGCGGCTGTTCGCGGTCGAGCCGGAGCTTCACCGAATCGAAGCCCAGCATGCGGTTGACCGAGAAATGACGCCCGAACTCGCGCAGGAACGGGATATAGGAGAGCCCGTCCAGCCAGTCCGCGTTGTTCATCATCACCGCGTCGGTCGGACCGTCGCCGAAGACCAGGAACTGGGAGAAAACCTGCTTTATCCCGTCCATGTTGGCCGCGATGCGCTCCTCCGAAAGGAGCTGACGGGATTCGTCCTTGCCCGAAGGATCGCCGACCTTGGTTGTCCCGCCGCCCATCAGAACGATCGGCTTGTGGCCGGACTGCTGCCACCAGCGCAGCAGCATGATCGGCATCAGCGAGCCGACATGGAGACTGTCGGCGGTGCAGTCGAAGCCGATATAGCAGAGCTTCGGCACGCCTTCCGAGAGCGCCGCGTCGAGTCCCTCGGAGTCGGTGCACTGGTGCAGGAAGCCGCGCCCGGCGACGGTCTTCATGAACTCCGAGCGGTGGCCAGCCATTGCAGTCTCCCAAGCGCGCGACGCGACGCGGCGACGCTCTAGCACAGGTGCCGCGCGTTCGGAAACCGTTAGCGCCGGCTTCCCCAGCCGGTTTAACATCCCGCCGTCCACGAACCTGCCGGAGATCGACGATGCAGCCGAGCCGCACCGGGCCCTTCCCCTACGTCCCCATCAACCGCCGGCCGAAGCTTTCCTGGCCCGGCGGCGCCCGGCTCGCGGTCTGGGTGATCCCCAATATCGAGATCTTCCCGCTCAACGAGCCGGTGCCCACAGGTACCGGGATGGCGCCCGACCTCATCAACTGGGCGCCCAGGGATTACGGCGCCAGGGTCGGCGTCTTCCGCATCATGGAAGTGCTGGAACGTCACGGCGTGCGCGGCACCGTGGCGTTGAACAGCGAGGTCTGCGACGACTACCCCCAGATAATCGAGGACGCCAAAGCGCTCGACTGGGAGTTCATGGGGCACAACGAGAGCAACTCCCGCTACCTCCACCTCATGGAGCCCGAGGCCGAGCGCGAGACCGTGAAGCGCGTCTTCGACCGGATCGAAGAGGCGACCGGCGCCAAGCCGCGCGGCTGGCTGTCATCGGGGCTGCAGGAGAGCTGGCACACGCTCGACTACCTGATCGACAACGGCGCCGACTATGTCGCCGACTGGATCAACGACGACCAGCCCTACCGGATGGACGTCGACGGCCGCCCGATCTGCTCGATCCCCTATTCCGGCGAGATCAACGACCTGCCGGCGATGATCCGCATGGGACGCACCGCCGAGGAGTTCGAAACCATGATCAAGCGCCAGTTTGACGTGCTCTACCGCGAGGGCGCCGAATCGGGCCGGGTCATGGCGATCTGCCTCCACCCGTTCGTGATCGGCATGCCGCATCGGATCGGCGCGCTCGATGGCGGGCTCGAATATATCTGCGCCCACGACGGCGTCTGGCTCGCCACCGGTTCGGAGATCGTCGACCACTACCTCGCCAATGTCCCCGCCAGCTGATCGCCGGGTCGCGGGCATGGCCGTCCCGGAGGGCCCCGCCTGGGTCGTCGGGTTGATGAGCGGAACGTCCCTCGACGGGATCGACGCGGCGCTGATCGAGACCGACGGAGAGACGGTCAGCGCCTTCGGGCCGTCCGCCACCGTTCCCTATCCCGCGGAATTTCGCGCCCGCCTCGCCGCGTCGCTCGGCCGTCCGTCCGGGCACGAGACGGTCGAGGCGGAGCTCACCCGCCGCCATGCCGACGCGGTAAGGGAATTGCTGTCGCGACTTCCCGCCGGCCATCCTTTCCCGGAACTGGCCGGTTTTCACGGTCACACCGTCTATCACCGCCCCGCCGACGGGATGACCGTGCAGATCGGCGACGGCATGGTGCTTGCGCGCTCGCTCGGCATCCCGGTGGTGAACGATTTCCGCGGCGCGGACGTTGCCGCGGGCGGGCAGGGGGCGCCGCTGGCGCCGCTCTACCACGTCGCCCTGCTGGCCGATGTCGGGCGTCCCGTCGCGGTGCTCAACCTGGGGGGCATGGCGAACCTGACCTGGGTCGCCGGCGGCCGACCGCCCATCGCCTTCGATACTGGTCCCGGCAACGCGCTGATCGACCGATGGGTCGAACGCCACACCGGGCGGCCCTTCGACGACGGCGGCGCGCTCGCGGCGAGCGGGACCGTCTCGCAGGATGTCGTCGCGGCTTACCTCGCCGATCCCTTCTTCGACCGCCCGCCGCCCAAATCGGTCGACCGGCTCGATTTCTCGCTCGACGGCGCCGTCGGGCTCTCGGTCGAGGACGGCGCGGCAACGCTGGTCGAGGTCACCGCTGCCGCGGTGGTGCAGGCGGTCGCGTACCTGCCCGAAGCGCCCGCGCGCTGGTACGTCACCGGCGGGGGGCGCCGCAACCGTTGCATGATGGATAGACTCGCCGCGCGGCTGGGCGTTCCCTGCGATCCGGTCGAGGCGCTCGGCTGGCAGGGCGACGCGCTGGAGGCGCAGGCCTTCGCCTTCCTCGCCATGCGCAGCCGCCGCGGCCTCCCGCTCAGCCTGCCCACGACCACCGGTGTGGCCGAGCCGGCAACCGGCGGCAGGCTGCATTTGCCTTGATCGGGCTTCCCGCGAAGCAGCGATCCGCCGCGAACCCGGTCCTTCACACGTCACGGTGGGCGGAGCAGGAGAACCGGTCGGTAACGCTTCAAACTGAAACGGACAGGCTTTAGCGTCCGGCCTCCCGGCGACGATCCCCGATCAGCGAGTCCGAAAGGCTGACATCGCCGGGGATTGCTTCCGACACGATGCGCCGCGCCATGCGGAGGGCCGCCGAAGCGCTGGTAAGCTGGACGATGCCGTCGCCGTCGATCGTCGCGACCAGCGTATCGCCTTCTCCCGCCTCCATCGCCTCGCGAAAAGCCGCCGGGATCGCGATGCGGCCGCCAGAACCGATCTTCACCTCGATCCGGTTGTCTGCGCGTGCGCCATCCTGACCCACGCTTACCGCCGGTCCAGCGTTTCTCGGCCTTTTCCGTGGTCCGTTCATTCGTCCCCGTCCTCGAGCACGAAATGCTCGTCGAGATAGTCGTCGATGTGCCCGGTCAGCACGTCGAGATGGGCGTTGAAGAAGTGATCCGCGCCTCCGATGACCCGGTAGTCGATGGTGACGCCGCGCTGGTTGGAAAGGTGTTCGGCGAGCTGGGCGACCGATTCTTCCGGCACCTGCTGGTCGGCGTCTCCGTGCACGAACAGCCCGGAGCACGGGCAAGGCGCCAGGAAGGTGAAATCGTACAGGCTCGCCGGGGGCGCGATGGAGATGAAGCTGGTGATCTCCGGTCGTCTCATCAGCAGCTGCATGCCGATCCACGCGCCGAACGAAAACCCGCCGATCCAGCATTGCGGCGCGTCCGGGTTGCAGGATTGCAGCCAGTCGAGCGCCGCCGCCGCGTCGCTCAGCTCGCCCAGCCCCTCGTCATAGGCGCCGCGCGACCGCCCGACCCCGCGAAAGTTGAACCTGAGCGCCGAAAAGCCCCGCCTGGTGAACGCCTGATAGGCCTGGAACACCACCCGGTTGTTCATCGTTCCGCCGTATTGCGGGTGCGGGTGCAGCAGGATCGCGATCGGTGCGTTGTCGAGCTTGCTGTGATGGTAGCGGCCTTCGAGCCGTCCCTCCGGGCCGTTGAAAATGACCTCGGGCATGGCCGGAAATCCCTCCTTGCCGCGAAACCGACGGAAAGCCCGTGCGGTTGACAGGTCGGGCCGCGCAACTAGGGTTGCGGCGCCGCAGGTTGACAGGTTGGCGCGGGCGGCGGATGACGGGCCCGCGAAAGCGTCGGCGTTTATAGCACAGCGGCGGCGGCGGACTCCAAGCCTGTCGCGGCGCGGCCACGGAAGACGAGCCATGAGCGCCACGGCCTATCTCGACTACAACGCGAGCGCGCCGGTATGGCCGGAAGCAGCGAACGCGGTCGACGAAGCGTTGCGCGCCGGCGCCAACGCGTCGTCCATCCACGCCCCGGGCCGCGCCGCCCGCGCGCGCATCGAGGACGCGCGGGAGGCGGTCGCCCGGCTCGTCGGGGCCGATCCGGCCGGGATCGTCTTCACCGGCGGCGGCACCGAAGCCAACAATCAGGCGCTACGCTGCTCCGGCGCGGAGCGGGTGCTGATCTCGGCGATCGAGCACGAATCCGTGTTGTCGGCCGACGAGAAAGCCGAAATCCTGCCGGTCACCCCAAGCGGCACCGTAGACCCGGAGGCGCTGGACCGCGCTCTCTCCCTGGACGCACGCCCGGCCCTGGTCGCGGTCATGCTCGCCAACAACGAGACCGGCGTCATCCAGCCGGTGGCCGAGGTCGCGGAAATCGCCCGCCGCCACGGCGCCCGCGTCCATTGCGACGCGGTCCAGGCCGCCGGCAAGATCCCGGTCGACGCGGCGTCGCTGGGCGCGGACAGCTACGCCCTGTCCGCCCACAAAACGGGCGGGCCGCAGGGCGTCGGCGCGCTGGTCCTGCGCGATCCGGACGCGGCCGGGCGGCTGATCCACGGCGGCGGGCAGGAGCGCGGACGCCGGGCAGGCACCGAGAACGTCGCGGGCATCGCCGGCTTCGGACGCGCGGCCGAAATCGTGGGAGAGAGGCTGGACGACTTCGCCGGACTGTCGGCTCTCCGCGACGCGATGGAGGCGGAAATCCGCGCGATCGACCCGGAGGCATGGATCGTCGGCGCCGATGCGCCGCGGCTACCGAACACGTCGATGATCGTCATGCCGGGCTGCGAGAGCGCGGCGCAGGTGATCGCCATGGACCTCGACGGAATCGCGGTCAGCGCGGGCTCGGCGTGCTCGTCCGGGCGGGTCCAGATTCCCTACGTGCTCGATGCGATGGGCGTGGACGAGGCCGCGGCAACGTGCGCCCTCAGGGTCAGCCTCGGCTGGCGGACGACGCCGGACGAGATCGACCGTTTCGCCGCGTCCTGGGCGGGCCTCAGGCGGCGCACCGCCCGGCGCGTCGCCTGAGGGGCTTGCCGATGCCGCGCGTCGCATTCATATCCGCGGACGGGGCGCGGCGCGAGATCGACGCCGAGGCCGGACGGTCGGTGCTGGAAATTGCCTGGGAATACGGGATCGGGGTCGAAGGCGCCTGCGAGGGTTCGATGGCGTGTTCGACCTGCCACGTGATCCTGAGCGATGCCGATTACGACCGGCTGCCGCCTTCGAGCGAGGACGAGGAGGACATGCTCGACCTGGCCTGGGGGGTAACGCCCAATTCGCGCCTCGGCTGCCAGATCCTGCTCACCGACGGGCTCGACGGGATAGAATTCAATCTGCCCTCCGAGACCGTCAACCACCTGGACGACTGAGCCGCCGCCATGATCTCGCTCCACATCGACAAGCCGCGCGCGGACACCCGCGTCGTGGTCGCCATGTCGGGCGGCGTCGACAGCGCGGTGACCGCGGCCCTCGTCGCCGAGGCGGGCTACGACGCGGTCGGCGTGACGCTCCAGCTCTACGACGACGGCGCGGCGTCGGCGCGCAAGGGCGCGTGCTGCGCGGGGCAGGACATTTACGACGCACGCCGGGTCGCCGACGCGATCGGCATCCCGCACTACGTGCTCGACTACCGCACCCGGTTCCGCGAGAGCGTGATCGAGCCCTTCGCCGACTCCTATGTCGCCGGCGAGACGCCGATCCCCTGCGTGACCTGCAACCGGACGGTCAAGTTCCGCGACCTGATGGGGCTCGCGCGCGACCTGGGCGCCGATGCGCTGGCGACCGGCCATTACGTGCGCCGCCTGCCGGGGCCGGACGGGCCGGAGCTTCATCGCGCCGTCGATGCCGACCGCGACCAGAGCTATTTCCTTTTCGCGACCACCCGCGAACAGCTCGACTATCTGCGTTTCCCGCTCGGCGGGATGACCAAGGACGCGGTCCGCGGAGAGGCCGGGCGCCGCGCCCTGCCGGTGGCCGGCAAGCCGGACAGCCAGGACATCTGCTTCGTGCCGGACGGCGGTTACGCGCGCGTCGTCGAACGGCTCCGCCCCGGCGCGGCGGAACCGGGCGAGATCGTCGACCTCGACGGCAGGCGTCTCGGCAGCCACGACGGGACGATCGCCTTCACCGTCGGGCAGCGCCGCGGGCTCGGGGTCGGGGGCGCCGGCGAGCCGCTCTACGTGATCCGCACCGAGCCCGAGGCGCGCCGCGTCGTGGTCGGGCCCCGCGCGGCGCTCGCCCGGAGCGAGATCGCGGTCGGCGGGCTCAACTGGCTCGCCGGCGCCCAACCGCCCCGCCGCCCGATTCCGGTCCGGGCGAAGATCCGCTCCATGCGCCCGCCTGCGGCAGCGACGCTCAGCGCCTCCGCCGACGGCACCGCCACGGTCGCGCTCGATGCGCCGGAGCACGGCGTCGCTCCCGGCCAGGCCTGCGTTTTCTACGACGGGGAGCGCGTGCTCGGCGGCGGCTGGATCCGCTGCGCGGCGGCCGCCGTTCATCCTTGACTCCGTTCCGGGCCGGTCGTAAAGCGTCCCCTTCCGGTGGCGGAGTAGCTCAGTTGGTAGAGCAGCGGAATCATAATCCGTGGGTCGCTGGTTCGAGTCCGGCCTCCGCTACCAATCTTTCCCGCCCCTAGATGGACCTTCTTCTCTCCGAAGAGCAGCGCATGCTGCGGGAAAGCGCGGCCCGGCTTCTCGCCCGGATCGGCGGCGCCAAGCGGCTGCGGCGGCTGCGCGACAGAGCGGACGGGTTCGACCGGGACGTGCTGCGGGAAATGGCGGCCGAGGGCTGGCTCGGCGTCCTCGTGCCGACGGACCGCGGCGGGCTCGGCCTCGGCATGACCGAGGCAGCGCTCCTGCTGGAACAGGCCGGGCGCACGCTCGCCCCCGAACCGGTCGGCGCATCGATGATGGCCGCCACCGCGCTCGCCGCTTGCGAGGGGAACGATGCGCTGCTTGCCCGCGCGGTTTCGGGTGACGCTCTCGTGGTCCCTGCCGTCGATGCCGTAGACGGCGCCGGCGAAGTCCGCGCGGCCCGGACCGCGGAAGGCGCGGCGGTGCTCCAAGGTTCCCGACTCGGCGTTCCCGCCGCGGCGGCGGCCGACTCGATTCTGGTCGCGGCGTCGGGCCCCGACGGGCCGACGCTCTGCCTCGTCGAGGCGGGCGCGAAGGGGCTCCGCATCGAAACGCGGCGCACGGTGGACGGCGCGTCCTTCGGCAACGTCGCGTTCGACGGTGTCGCCGCCGTGCCGCTGGCCGCGCGGCAGAACCGGGGTTTCGGGCGCCCGGGATCGCTCCGGGACGGGCTGCTCGTCGCGGTGTCCGCGGAGCTGCTGGGCGCGATGGACGCGGCGCTCGAGATGACGCTCGAATATCTCAGGACGCGCGAGCAGTTCGGCCGGCCGCTCGGCGCATTCCAGGCGCTCCAGCACCGCGCGGTCGACGATTTCACCCGTATCGTGGGCACAAGGTCGCTCCTCTTCCGGATCGCGGGCGGGGAGGGGGATATCGCCCCCGCCATGGCGGCGGCGCTCAAGGCCTACGCATCCGAGTCGGCGCTCCGGGTGACCAAGTCGGCGATCCAGATGCATGGCGCCATCGCGTTTACCGACGAGCACGACGCCGGGCTCCATCTCAAGCGCGCGATGACGCTTTCCGCCTGGCTCGGCAACGCCGCCGCGCAGCGCGAACGCTACGCCGAGGCGATGCTCTAGGAGATCAGGCCCCGAATCGCGGCTCGGGCAGACCCGTTACCCCGGCGTCCAGCGCGAACACCGCCCCGGCGAGCGGTTGCTTCCACAGCGCCTCGTCCGACAGGGGAAACGTCGCCGTGGTGATGTAGAGCGTGGCGAGGTCGGGGCCGCCGAAGGTGCAGGCGGTCGGCCGCTGCACCGGCACGCCGACGACGCGGTCGATCCTGCCGTCCGGCGCGTATCGGGCGACCCGCCAGGCGCCGACGCAACAGATCCAGTAATGGCCCTCCGCGTCCACCGCCGCCCCGTCGGGCCTTCCCTCCGTCGGGTCGTTGGCGGCAAACACCCGGCGGCCGGAGATGTCGCCCGTGGCCGGGTCGAGGTCCCAGGCCCAGACGAAGTCCCGCCGGCTGTCGGAGTGGTAGAGGATCGCCCCGTCCGGGCTGAAGGCGAGGCCGTTGGGGCAGATTAGCCCGCCCACCATCGCCCGGCAGGTTCCGTCGGGATCGTAGCGGTAGAGCGCGTTGGTCTCGCGGTCCATGCTTTCGACGAGACCTCCGACCCAGAACCGCCCCTGCCGGTCCGCGCGCCCGTCGTTGAAGCGGACCTCCGGATCGTCCGGTTCGAGATCGAAGACTCGGTCGACGGCGCCGGACGCGAGGTCGACGAAGGCGATGCCCGACTGCATGCCGGCGATCAGGCGGCCGTCCTCGCAGAACGAGAAGCAGCCGATGCGTTCCGGCATCGGCCAGGTGCGGCGCGCGCCGGTCGCGGGCTCCAGGCGCTCGACCGAGGGCCGGTAGATGTCGACCCAGTAGAGCGCCTGCTCGCCCTCGTGCCAGCGCGGCGACTCGCCGACGATGAAGCGCTCGTCGACCACGCAGCGGAGTTCGGACACGGCGGCCCCGCCCGGGATCAGGAAAATTCTTCGGCGATCATCGCATCGACGCGGGCTTTCGCCGTTTCCTGACGGGTGCCGGGCGGCAGGTCGCCGCTCTCGATGACGATCTCGGCGACCCGTTTGCCGAACCGCCTGACCACTTCGTCGTCGTCGGTTCCGGGTTTCCTCGGCACGCGCGAGACCAGCTCGATATTGTAGGTCGGCAGGGGGTCGGCGCCAGCGCGTGAGGGCCAGTCGAGCGGCCTGCCCTGCTTGAGCGCGCGGATTCCCTTGCGAATCTGGCGCCGCGCCATGATGACGCCCTCGTCGGTGACGCCGCGGGTCTCGTTGGCGTGGATGGTGACCGGGCCCTGGGCGACCTGGGCCTCGAAGTCGCCGGGGTTGCGCTGGCCCTCCTCGTGGGTCGGCGCGGCCACCTGGCCCGGAAAGTCGACCTTGCCGAGGCCGATGCCGTCGGGGTCGCCGGTTCCGTGCGGATCGATCACCGGGTTAAAGTGGCGGAGCCCGATGGCATAGGCGTTGGTGTTGTCGATCGGGACGATCCAGCGCGAGACCCAGGCGCAGAGCGCGAACTTCTCCTCGGACGCGACCTCGGCGAGGCCGAACTGCGCCGCGTTGGGCAGGATCACGTCGCTCGCCCGGACCCAGAGATAGTCGTCCCAGCGGCGCGTCCCGAGGGACAGGAGACCGATGGGCGTCTCGAAGAACGAGAGGGTGGGGAGCGCCGTGTACTGCTCGCTGAACTGCAACTCGTTGCCGCGCGCGTGCAGGAAGCAGGTGTGGATCGGGTCCGCCCCGTTCTCGTGCGATTGCAGCCAGTTGCACGGGTTGTGGATCTTGTAGGGCACAAGCCGGTTGCCCTCGGGATGGATCCAGCTGTCGTAGACCGGAAATTCCGGCATCTCGTCGGGCGGGCCCATATAGGTGAACACGAGGCCGGCATATTCGCGGGTCGGATAGGCGCCGTGGCAGAGCTTGTCTTTGATCCGGCTGCGGGGCGGCTCGCCCGGCGTGTCCAGGATCGTCCCGTCCACGTCGTAGTGCCAGCCGTGATAGCAGCAGCGGATGCCGCGCTGCTGGATGAAGCCGTATTCGAGCGAGGTGTTGCGATGGCTGCAGCGGAGATGCAACAGCCCGACCCGCCCGCCGAGATCGCGGAACAGGACCAGCTCTTCGTCCAGGATACGGATCGCCAGCGGCAACTCGCCGAGCTCGGAAGACAGTGCGATCGGGTGCCAAAAGCGGCGCAGGTACTCCCCGCCCGGCGTACCCGGCCCGACATGAGTGAGCTCGGCATCCTCCCTGGCGCTGCGGCGGCGGTGATAGCCGCCGAATTTCGTGGTTCGCGCGTTCGCCGTCGCCATCCCCGTTCCTCCGCCTTCAGTCTATGGCCCGGCCCGGGGTGCGGACAAGACGGCGCGGGTCCTACCGCCCCTCGTTGCCGAAGCCGTCGTCGAGGACGATGTCGAGCAGCGTCGGGCCGTTCCTTCCGGTCGACTCCGCGATGGCGGGTCCGATGTCGTCGGCATCCTCGATCCGGTGCGCCGCCACCCCCATCGAGCGGGCGAGGCCGGTGAAGTCGATCGGCGGGTCCTTGAACTCCATGCCGGTATAGTCCTCGACGCCGTGGAACGCCTTCAGCCGCTCCTTGATGATGCGGTAGCCGCCGTTGTTGGCGATGACGTAGGTGATCGGGAGGTTCGCGTTGGCGGCGGTCCAGAGCGCCTGGATGCTGTACATCGCGCTGCCGTCGCCGACCACGGCGACCGCGGGCCGGTCCCGGAGCGCGAGCTGCACCCCGACCGCGCCCGCCATGGCGAAGCCGATGCCGCCGCTGCCGAGGCCGAACAACGCCTTCGAGTCGCGGAAGGGGTAGAGCGCGGGGATCGAGCGGCCGCTCAGGATTCCCTCCTCGACGATCACCGCGTCCTCCGGCAGGGCGTCGACGATGCGGAGCATCGCGAGCTCAGGGGGGATCGGCGCGGCGCCGGCGCGCGCCAGCGTCTTCGCGCGGAGGGCTTCGCGCTTCGCCGTCCAGTTGGATTCCGACAGCGCCGCGAGCGAGGCCTCCGCCCGCTCGGCCCCGTCGGCGCCCCGTCTGCGCCCGATGACGGCGGCGAGCGCGGCGAGCGTTTCCTTGACGTCGGCGCGGAGCGCGATCTCGGCGGGGTAGTTCTTGCCCATCTCCCAGTCGCGCAGGCCGACCTGGACCAGCGCCATGCCGTCGGGCAGCGGGTCGGTCTCGCTGAACACCGACATGCGCAGCACGTCCGAGCCCATGCAGAACATCAAATCGTAGGGCGAAAGGGTCTCGCGGACGTCCTGTTGCTCGCGGCTGAGCCCGCCCATGAACGCCGGATGCTCGGACAGGAAATGCGCCCCGTCGCATACCGTCTGCTGGTAGACCGGTGCGCCGAGCATCTCGGCGACCGCCGCCGCTTCGTCCAGCGCATCCGAGGTCGCGATCTCGTGCCCGGCCAGCAGAACCGGGCGCGTGGCGGCGAGCAACCGGTCGGCGAGGCGTTCCAGCGCCGCTTCCGTCGGACGTCCGGCGGTGTCGACCCGCGTCGCGTGGCCGAGCTCCAGCGCGTCCTGCTCGTTGAGAACGTCGCCCGGCAGCGAGATGAACACCGGTCCGGTCGGCGGGGTCATCGCGACCTTGGCGGCGCGGCGGACGATCCTCGGCAGATCCTGGAGCCGGTTGACCTCGACCGCCCATTTGACCAGCGGCTGGGCGATCGGCACCAGCGGCGCATACAGCATCGGCTCGGTCAGCCCGTGACCCTGCTCCTGCTGGCCCGCGGTGACGATGATCGGCGAGCCCATCCAGTTGGCGTTGAACAGCGAGCCCATGGCATTGCCGAGCCCGGGCGCGACATGGACGTTGCAGGCGCTGAGCGTGCCGGAGGCGCGCGAGAACCCGTCCGCCATCGCCACCACCAGCGCCTCCTGCAGCGCCATCACGTAGGTCATCGCCGGCCGGCCGGGCAGCGCCGCCATGATCGGCAGCTCGGTGGTGCCGGGATTGCCGAAGAGATGCGTCACCCCCTCGCTCTCCAGCAGGGCGAGGAAGGCTTCGCGGCCGAAGATGGTGTTCACGGTGTCGGGCATGGGGACTCCAGCGGGACGCGGCGCTCTCGTGCGGAAGGATGGAGATTAGCCGCCGCCGCGGCAACCGCCCATCCGGTCCGCGCTTGCCCGCGCCGCCGCGCCGAGTCACCATCGCCGCCGATGAGCGCCTTCGTCCGAAACGCCTGGTACGTCGCCGCGTGGCAGCACGAGGTGGAGGCCGGCCGGGCCCTCTCGCGGGAGATCCTGGGCACGCCCGTCCTGCTCTACCGGACCCCCGACGGAGCCCCGGCCGCGCTGGAAGACCGCTGCTGCCACCGCGCGCTCCCGCTTTCGATGGGGAGGGTTCTGGGCGAGCGGATCGAATGCGGCTATCACGGGCTCCAGTTCGATCGCACCGGCGCGTGCGTCGCCGTCCCCGGCCAGAGCGCGATCCCGCCCGGCGCCCGCGTCCCCGCCTATCCGCTGGTCGAGCGCGACCGGTTCGTCTGGATCTGGATGGGCGACGCGGGCCGCATGGACCCGGCCGACATCCCCGATTTCCACTGGCTCGACCACCCGGACTGGCGGGCCAAGCCGGCCTATCTCCATATCCGCTGCAATTACCAGCTGCTGATCGACAATCTGCTCGACCTCTCGCACCTGCCCTTCGTCCACCCCACCACGCTGGGCGAGATGGGGGTGGCGGAGACGCCCGCCGCGACCGAGCGCACGCCGCGCGGCGTGCGGACGACCCGCTGGATCGTGGACCGCCCGCCGCCGCCGATGCTGGCGAAGCTCGGCGGGTTCGCCGGCAATATCGACCGCTGGCAGATCGTCGACTTCATCGCGCCGTCGGCGGTGATCCTCGACGTGGGCGGCGCACCCACCGGCACCGGCGCGCCCGAGGGCGACCGCAGCCGGGGCATGTCGAACTGCAACCTCAACGCCATCACGCCCGAGACCGAGACCAGCCTGCACCAGTTCTGGGCCCAGGCGCACAGCGCGAAGCTCACCATGCCCGGCATCACCGAAGGCATGCACGACCAGGTCCGGACTGCGTTCCTCGAGGACATAGCCTTCCTCGAAGCGCAGCAGAAGCGGAACGAAGCCGGGCGGGGCGCCGCCCGCATCGACATCAACGCCGACGCGGCCCACCTCCAGGCGCGCCGCCTGATGGACCGGTTGCGCGCGGAAGAGTCCGCGGCGGCGGCGGAGTAGGGGCGGCGTGGATCTCGGGATCGGGGGCAGGGTCGCGCTGCTGACGGGCGCGAGCCGGGGAATCGGGCGCGCCTGCGCGAGCGCGCTGGCGGCGGAGGGCGTGCGGGTCGCGATCTGCGCGCGCGGGCGCGAGGCGGTCGAGGCGGCGGCGCGCGACATCGCGGCCGAGACCGGCGGCGAGGCGGTTCCCTTCGTCGCCGACGTGGCGCGCCCTGACGATGTGGACCGCCTGCTCTCCGGCGTCGCGGAAACACTGGGACCGGTCGACATCCTTCTCGCCAACAACGGCGGTCCGCCGCGCGGCGGCTTCGATGCGCTGGACGACGCGGAATGGCAGGCGGGCTTCGACGTCGCGATGATGTCGACGGTCCGCCTGATCCGGGGCGTGCTGCCCGGCATGCGGGAGCGGCGATGGGGCCGGGTGCTGACGGTCGTCTCGTCCTCGGTGCGCCAGCCGGTCGACCAGCTGGAGCTTTCCAACGCGCTTCGGCCCGGCATCGTCGGCCTGTTCAAGTCGCTCGCCGTCACGATGGGCCGGGACAACGTGCTGTTCAACTGCGTCGCGCCCGGCCGCATTATGACCGAGCGCTTCCTCGCCGGCTCGAAGAACGTCGGCGTGACCGAGGAGCAATACGCCGAGAAGCACCGCCTCACGGTCCCGCTCGGGCGGATCGGCAGGCCCGAGGAGATCGCCGACGTGGTCGCCTTCCTGGCCTCGGAGCGCGCGTCCTACATCACCGGCGCCACCGTCATCGTCGACGGCGGCATGATCCGCTCGCTGCACTAGGGCGCCCTTCGATACGGCGCCGACGCGCCTACTCAGGGTGAGGAGGAGCAAGCCGAGAGCCCCTCATCCCGAGTAGGCGCGTCAGCGCCGTATCGAGGGACCCGCCCCGCTCAGTCGAGCACCGCGGTAGCCTCGATCTCGACCAGCCAGTCCTCGCTTGCCAGGCCCGACACCACCAGCAGCGTGTTGGCCGGGACCACCGTCATCAGCCCCTCGTCCATCACCGCCTTGCGTCCGGCGCGGACGCCGGGGAGGTTCTCCCGCCCCACCACGTAGGTCGTGGTGCGGACGACGTTGTCGAGCGTGCCGCCGAGCTCGCGCAGCGTCGCGTCGATGTTGAGGAGCGCCTGCTTCGCCTGGGCGCCGGCGTCCTTTGGATCGACGGTCTTGCCGTCCTTGTCGATCCCGACCTGGCCCGCGAGGTAGAGCGTCTTGTCCGCCTGCACCACCCAGGAGAAGTTGCCCGGCGGCGCGACGACGGCGTCGGGGTTGATGTAGCTGCGCTTGGGCATTCGAGCCTCCCGGTAATATGATCGGCGGGCAGGATAGCAGTTCACGAGAGCCCGGGATGGCGAAACGCGCGACATATCTGAAAGGCGAGTACGCGGGATACCGGGCCGCGCTCGACCGGCTCGCCGTCGACGAGGCGTTGACGCAGGTCGGGCCGGGCACGCCGGGAGGCGAGTATCTGCGCCGGTTCTGGCACCCGGTCGCATTCGCCGCGGACCTCAAGGACGTGCCGCGCCGGGTCCGCGTGCTGGGCGAGGACCTCGCGCTGTTCAGGGACAGGTCCGGCCGCGTCGGGCTTCTCGCGCTCCACTGCCCGCACCGGGGCACGTCGCTCGAATTCGGCATCGTCCGCGAACGCGGCATCATGTGCTGCTATCACGGCTGGGTGTTCGACGTGAACGGCCGGATCCTGGAGACCCCGGGCGAGCCCGCCGACAGCACGCTGAAGGACCGGCTGTGGCACGGCGCCTATCCGGTGCGCGAGTTCAAGGGGCTGGTCTTCGCCTATATGGGCCCGCCCGAGGCGCGCCCGCCCTTCCCGGTCTACGATTCCTTCGAGCTGGAGAACTACCGGCTCGAGCCCTGGGGCGGCAACGTGCTGCCGTGCAACTGGATCCAGGTGAAGGAGAACGCCATGGACCCGGTGCACACCGCGTTCCTGCACAGCATCAACTTCACCGAATCCTTCGGCGTCATCCCCGAGCTCGACTTCCGCGAGAACCCGCTCGGCATGATGTATGTCGGGGTGCGGCGGATCGGCGGCAATGTCTGGGTGCGCTCGACCGAGATGATCATGCCCAATCTGCACCAGCTCGCGCCCACCTTCGAGACCGGCGAGACGCCCAAGACCTTCTCGCGCCCGATGCAGTCGATCTGGGCGGTGCCGCTCGACGACACCCACACGATGAATATCGGCTTCAACCACTATGACGAGATCGATCCGCCGGACATGGAGCGCTATTACCTCGGCACCGATTTCGGCCAGATGCCGGACCGCCCCTACGAGGAGCGCCAGCGCCTGCCGGGCGATTACGACGCGCAGGTCAGCATCGGTCCGACCGCGATCCACGCGCGCGAGCATCTGGGCGCGACCGACCGCGGCGTGGGCCTGTTCCGCCGCCTGGTGCGCCGGGGCATCCGGGACGTTGCGGAGGGGAGGGACCCCGTGCCGCCGGCGCAGCGCGCCGACGGGCCGATCCGCACCTTCGCGCACGACACGATCGTGGCCGCGCCGGCGATGGACGACGAGGCGGCGGAGCTCGAACAGCTGCGCCGGATCGGGCACGAGGTGACCGAAGACGTGATCGCCGGCCGGTATCCGCGCTGAGCGGCGGGACTCAGGACCGCGGCGGCGGATTCCGTTTGCGCCATTCCTGCCGCAGCGCGTTGCGGTCGAGCTTGCCGCGATCGTTCCGCGGGAGTGCGCTCCGGAAGAGGATCCGGGCCGGGACCTTGGCGGCGGGAAGCCGCGCCGCGCAGTGTTGCCGCAATTCTTCCTCGCCGGGTTCCGCGCCGGGCGCCGGCACGACATGGCTGACGACGGCTTCCCCCTGGATGCGTTCCGACACGCCGATCGTGCATGCTTCCGCAACGAGAGGATGCTCGGTAAGCGGTGTTCAGACCCCATATCGGGTCTGGATTGACAGCGTTTTCTTGAGGGTGGGCTGTAAGCGTCCGGCGTGACCGCCCCTGCGTGGTCAGTCGGCGGCTTCCCGATCTTCTGCGGGCGCGGTGTTCCACGGCAGCAGATCGTCGATGCGGTTGATCCTGTAGTCGGGGATGCGTTCGAGGACCTGAGCAAGCCAGGCCTGCGGATCGACATCGTTGAGCCTGGCGGTCTCGATCAGGGTGTAGGCGATGGCGGCGGCCCTGCCGCCGCTGGCCGAGCCCATGAAGAGATAGTTCTTGCGGCCGAGCGCGATCGGCCTCATTGCGCGTTCGGCGGGGTTGTTGTCGATCTCGAGGAAGCCGTGCTCGAGATAGGGTCGAAGGCGCTTCATCCGGGTCAGGGCATGACGGATCGCCGCTGCCAGCGGGGTCTTGGCGGAGATTCTGGGCAGCTGCGATGTAAGCGGTGTTCAGACCCCATATCGGGTCTGGATTGACAGCGTTTTCTTGAGGGTGGGCTTGGGCGCCGCGATCAGCCGGTGTCGACGTCGGGCTTGGGATCAAAGTTCCACGGCAGCAGCTCGTGGATCCTCGACTGTGGGTGACCCGCGGCGATCTTCTCGAGCGCGCTCCTGAGCCAGGCGTGCGGCTCGACGCCGTTCATCTTGCAGGTCTCGATCAGCGAGGCGATCCGGGCCCACGCGGCGGCGCCCTCGTCGTGGCCCGCGAACAGGGCGTTCTTTGCCGTGAGCTTCAGCGGGCGGATGCGGTTCTCGACGAAGTTCGAGTCGATCTCGACGCGCCCGTCGCGGAGGAACACCAGCAACCCGTCCCACCGGTTGGCGATGTAGGTCAGCTTCTCGCCCAGGCGCGAGCGCGGCGAGACGCGCGAGCGCTGCTCGTCGAGCCACACTCCGAAGGCGTTCACCAGCGGCGCGGACTCCGTCCAGCGCACCGCCTGGCGCGTCGCCGGCGCCGCGCCCCGGATCCTGTCCTCGATCGCGTAGAGCCGCGCGATCCGCTCCAGACCGGCCTTCGCGACCGGCGAGGCGTTCGAATCGAAGATGTCCTTCAGCGCGCGCCTGGCGTGCGCCCAGCAGGCCGAGAGCGTCAGCGCTCCCCCCGGCCGGTCCGCACGGCGCAGCGGGTTGTAGCCGCTATAGCCGTCGATCTGCGCGGTCCCCGAGAACCCTTCCAGCAGCGTCTCCGCATGCTTGCCGCCGCGGCCCGGCGCGTAGGCATAGACCACCCCAGGCGGGTCCGCCCCCGACCACGGCCGCTCGTCGCGCACCATCGTCCACATGTAGCCCGTCCTGGTCCGGCCCCGGCCCGGGTCGAGAACCCGGATCGGCGTCTCGTCCACCCCGAGCTTCGCCGACCGCTTGAGGTCCGCCGTAAGCGTCCGGCGTGACCGCCCCTGCGTGGTCAGTCGGCGGCTTCCCGATCTTCTGCGGGCGCGGTGTTCCACGGCAGCAGATCGTCGATGCGGTTGATCCTGTAGTCGGGGATGCGTTCGAGGACCTGAGCAAGCCAGGCCTGCGGATCGACATCGTTGAGCCTGGCGGTCTCGATCAGGGTGTAGGCGATGGCGGCGGCCCTGCCGCCGCTGGCCGAGCCCATGAAGAGATAGTTCTTGCGGCCGAGCGCGATCGGCCTCATTGCGCGTTCGGCGGGGTTGTTGTCGATCTCGAGGAAGCCGTGCTCGAGATAGGGTCGAAGGCGCTTCATCCGGGTCAGGGCATGACGGATCGCCGCTGCCAGCGGGGTCTTGGCGGAGATTCTGGGCAGCTGCGATTGCAGCCACCGCTCCAGCTCGTCGAGGCACGGCGCGGCCTTGGCCTGGCGGATGGCCGCGCGGTTATCGGGCGGCTGCCCGCGGGCCTCCTTCTCGATAGCGTAGAGGGCGGCGATCCGTTCCAGCGCCTCGGCGGCGATCGCCGAGCCCTGGGCGGCATGGACGTCGAAGAACTTGCGTCGCACATGCGCCAGACAGGCCACCTCGCGGACCGGCCCGGCGCGCGCCAGCGCACCGAACCCGGCATAGCCGTCCGAGTGCATCCAGCCGGCGAAGCCTTCAAGATGCGCCTTCGGATGCGCCGCCTTGCGGTCGGCCGAGAAGCGGTACCAGGCCGCCGGCGGCGCCTCGCCAGCCCAGGGCCGCTCGTCCCGCACGTAGGTCCAGGCCCGGCCGGTCGCCGTTTTGCCGGTTCCCGGCGCCAGCAGCTTGACCGGGGTGTCGTCGGCGAACAGGGCTTGTCCTTCCAGCACATGGCGCCCGATCGCATCGGCCAGGGGCTCCAGCAGCGCCGTCGCCTTGCCGACCCAGCCGGCGAGCGTCGAGCGGTCGAGCTCGACGCCGTCGCGGGCGAAGATGCGGGACTGGCGGTAGAGCGGCAGGTGATCGCAATACTTCGAGACCAGCACATGCGCCAGAAGGCCGGGGCCCGGTCGGCCGCGCTCGATCGGTCGCGGCGGCAGCGGCGCCTGGTGGAACTTCTCGCAGCCGCCGCAGGCCAGGCGCGGACGGACGATGCGCTTCACCACGAAGCGGCCGGGGATGTACTCCAGCTCCTCCGTCACATCCTCGCCGAGCCGCTTGAGACGGCCGCCGCAGTCCGCGCAGCGCTCGCCCGGCGCGAGAACCGTCTCCTCGCGCGGCAGGTGGTCCGGCAGGGGACGGCGCTTCGGCTGCTTCTTCGTGGCGGGCGTCGGCTCGGTCGGCGCCTCGGCCGCCCGCGCGATCTCCTCGTCCTCCAGCCCGAGCTCAAGCTGGTCGAGGGCCTCCGAGGTGACGCCGAAGCGCTGCCGCCGCAGACCCGCAAGCTGGTGCCTGAGCTTCTCGATCAACAGATCGCGGTTGCGCAGCTCGGCGTCCCGTGCCGCCAGTTCGGCCCGCGAGGCCAGCACCATCGCCTTCAACGCGGCGATGTCGTCGGGCAGGGAATGGGCCGCTTCGAGCATGGCCGCATCCTACCCGAAGGGGCCGACAAAGGGAAGCCCGAATGACAGTCAACCCATTGTTTATAAACGGTGAATCAGCCCGCGGCCAGCGGTCTCCAGGTGCGAACCGGCGCCCGCCAGTCGATCCCCTCAAGCAGCATCGACAGCTGCGCCGGCGTCACCGACACCTTCCCTTCCGATGCCGACGGCCACACGAAGCGGCCGCGCTCCAGACGCTTCGAGAACAGGCACGCACCCTGGCCGTCCCACCAGATCATCTTGATCAGGTCGCCCCGGCGGCCGCGGTAGATGAAGAGATGGCCGCAATGCGGATCCGCCTTCAATACCCGCTCCGCCTGCGCCGCGAGACCGGGGAACCCCTTGCGCATGTCGGTCACGCCGCAGGCCAGCCATACCCGGGTCGAGGAGGGAACCGGGATCATCCGCCAAGCGCCCGCACCACCCGGCACAGCGCGTCCGCGTCGAACGACCCGAACGCGCTCACCCGGTGGCCGTTCGACAACGCGATCTCGATCCGACCGTCCGATGCCGCGGCCGGCTCCAACGGCGGCGCATCGGGCACCACCTCCACCGGCAGGAAGGACGGCGCCTCCCCGGCATCGGCCGCCGGCCTGTAACGGGGATCGCGCCGCCAGGTGAAGATCAGGTTGGCGTTGACGTCATAGCGGCGCGCCACAACCGACACCGAGACACCGGGAGCGTAGCTCTGCGCCACGATCCGGCGCTTCTCGTCGTCCGACCAGAACCGGCGTACCCGACGTGGCACCGCAGCCCCCTAAGATAGTGTCCATTAGCCGATAATGGACACTATCGACCTCTGGAACCTCACCACAGACTGCGGCTCCAAGCCGTCTCGCCACAAGGGCGGTCACGCCAGACGCTTACGGTCCGCCGCCAGGCAGTCCACCAGGGGGCGAAGATGGAACGACGCCTTGCCCACCCAGTCGGCCAGCGTCGCGCGGGGCAGCTCAAGCCCCAGACGCGCGTAGATCTGCGATTGACGGTAGAGCGGCAAGCGAGTCGCGCGGGGGAATCTCACCCCCACGCGCTCCCAGAACCGTACGTGAACCTCTCAGCTCATACGGCTCCCAGCGTCCGGCCCTGCCCGTGCACAAGGGTCCAATGGGCGAACCGCCACGGCTCCGCTTTCGCGATTCTGGCAAGCCAGAGACGAGCCTGACGCGGTCGTTGTCGGAAGCGTTTGAACTTCCGCATTGCCCATCGCTGCAAGTGGGCGTCTATCAGACGAAGGGTCGGATAGAGCGCCGACTTGTAGAATGCGCCGAAGTAGCCGATCCACCCTGCAATTTCGCGATGAAACATGCGGGCAAGGTCAAGCAGTGCCTTGTCGCTACGCCGTTGCAAACGCCACTGTCGCACGCGGCGCCGAAACGCCTTGAGCGCAGTCGGGCTGGCAGCCGGAAGGAACGAGACCCCGAACAACCCGCCGCGCCACGCCGCGAACCTTGGCTGGAAACGGTAGCCCAGGAAGTCGAACGCGACCGTCGGGTAGTCCGCCTTGCGGTTGGTATCCTTGCAGTAGACCACCTTGGTCTTCTGCGGATGGACCTCCAGGCCGCACTCGGCCAATCGGTCCGCAACCCGCCGCCAGAGGGTCTTTGCCGCCTCCTCCGTTCGACAATGGCAGATTATATCGTCCGCATACCGTTCGAACGGAACATGCGGCATCGACCTGAGGTGGCGTCGGTTTGTCGGACAGGCTGACGGCGTTTTCAAGGTGTATTCCGGTTGAAGTTTGTGCCGCCAGAATCCTTTTGGATCGATCTTTCTGCTGCTGCTGTTGCGCCTGTGGGTATGTGGTCAAGGCGCGAAGCGGCTTGTCCATCATATCCACAGGCGTGTCGCCCCGGTAGGCCTCGGCCGGCGTCCGCCCGCCGAGTGCCGAGTGCGGTCTCTCGGTGTTGTAGAAGCCGATCCACTGGCCGATGACGCGCCGGGCTGCGAAGCCGTCGGCGATCTCGTGCAGGTAGACCGCCTCGTATTTGAGCGAGCGCCACAGCCGCTCGATGAAGATGTTGTCCATGCACCGGCCGCGGCCGTCCATCGAGATGCGGATACCGGCCTCCCGCAGGCGCGCGGTGAAGGCGAAGCCGGTGAACTGGCTGCCCTGGTCGGTGTTGAAGATCTGCGGGGTGCCATGGCGCGCCAGGGCTTCGTCGAGAGCCTCGACACAGAACCCCGCGTCCAGCGTGTTCGACAGCCGCCAGGCCAGGACGCAGCGGCTCGCCCAGTCCATGATCGCCACCAGGTAGAGGAAGCCGCGCCGCACCGGGATGTAGGTGATGTCGGCGCACCACACATGGTTCGGCCGCTCGATCGCCAGACCCCGCAGCAGATATGGATAAACCCGGTGCCCGAGGTGCGGCGCACTGGTCCGCGGCGCCCGATAGACCGCCTGAAGACCAAGCAGGCGCATCAGGCGAGCGGCCCGCCGCCGCCCGATCCGCACCCCCTCGCGGCGCAGATGCCGAACCATCTGGCGGGCGCCGTAGAACGGATACTTGAGGAACAGCGCGTCGATCCGGCGCATCAGAGCCAGCGTCTCCGCGCTCTCCCCCTTCGGCCGGTCATAGAGCGACGAGCGCCCGATCGACAGCAGACGGCATTGCCGGGTCAGGCTCAACGACGGGTGGCCCCGCACAACCATCGCCCGTCTCCCGGACCGGCTCAGCGACCGGACCCGCGTGACAAAAAATCACGCTCTACGATCAACTCCCCGATCTTGGCGTGAAGAGCCCGGACCTCGCTCTCGTGATCCCGCGCCCGGCGCTCACCTCCACCGGAAAAGACCTCCCCCAGACCCTCCATCGCCTGGCGCTTCCACACACCCACCTGGTTCGGATGCACCTGGTGCTTCGAGGCAATCTCCTGAAGCGTCCGATCACCCCGTAGCGCCTCCAAGGCTATCTTCGCCTTCAGCTCCCCCGAAAACCTGCGTCGCTTGCTCATCCGCATTCCTCCGTCACACGGCGGAATACACCTTGACGACCTGTCCGATTTTGCGACGCCACCTCAACCTTTTCATCCATTGATCGAACGCATAGTGCAGGAACAGGTTGGACAATACTGGCGAAATTACCCCGCCCTGTGGCGTGCCCCTGTCCCGTGCGACAACGGTGCCGTCCTCCTCGATCACGGGAGCCTTCAACCAGCGCTCGACATAGAGCAGCACCCACCGGCAGTCCGTATGGTGACGAACGGCCTTCAGCAGCAACTCGTGGTCGATGTTGTCGAAGAACCCCTTGATGTCCATGTCCAGCACCCAGTCGTAGCGCCAGCATCGCCGACGCGCTGTCCGGATGGCGTCAATGGCGGATCGCTTCGGCCGATATCCGTATGAGTCCTCATGGAAAATCGGTTCCAACAAGGGCTCCAGATGTCGGCGAACAACCTCCTGAGCGATGCGGTCCGTGACCGTCGGTATGCCCAACGGGCGCTTCCCGCCGCCCTCCTTGGGGATGTTCACCCTGCGAACCGGAGGCGGCATATAGCTGCCTGAGGACATGCGATTCCAGAGCTTGTAGAGTTCCGGACCAAGCCGTTCCTCCAGACTCTCGACCGTCTGCCCATCTACTCCAGCCGCTCCCCGGTTTGCCTTCACATGCTTGAAGGCTTCCCAGACTTCCCTCTTTGCTATCGGGAACGGCTTTGCCCCTGTCATCCGGCTCCTCCTGTCACCAGTTGGCCGACGGCAGCGGCTGAACACCACAGCCCCTTCGGTCCAGCGCCATTACAGCGCCTTCATCCCTACTACGGGCTGTTCTGCCCCTGTGCCCCGCATCGGTACTCTGAGCCTTCCGGGGGCTGCCCGGTTGGCCGTCTCCCTTGGCATCGGGACGACAGGTTCTCCTGTTCCGCAAGAAAGCCTGTTCCGGGTTCACGCCGCCTTCGAGCCGGATGCCGCGTGGGCCGGACTCCAGGACTCCGCCCATGCTTGTCCCGGAGTGACCACCACCCCCGGTTCTGACATCGACCATACGCTTTCGGCAGTTCATCGGCGGTTCGCTTTCGCTCGTCTCCCCGGACCTCACCTGACGAGATCGTCGTCCCGCCGTTTCCACGACGCTCACCACCATCGCTCTTTACGACAGCAGCTCGTGGTGGTTTGAGACCGACGCCTGATCGTCGACCCCGAGGGGCCTACCCTCATCTCTCTTGCAGTTGCGCACCTCCTTTCATGGCGGTGCTTCAGGACACACGGTGATCGCAATACTTCGAGACCAGCACATGCGCCAGAAGGCCGGGGCCCGGTCGGCCGCGCTCGATCGGTCGCGGCGGCAGCGGCGCCTGGTGGAACTTCTCGCAGCCGCCGCAGGCCAGGCGCGGACGGACGATGCGCTTCACCACGAAGCGGCCGGGGATGTACTCCAGCTCCTCCGTCACATCCTCGCCGAGCCGCTTGAGACGGCCGCCGCAGTCCGCGCAGCGCTCGCCCGGCGCGAGAACCGTCTCCTCGCGCGGCAGGTGGTCCGGCAGGGGACGGCGCTTCGGCTGCTTCTTCGTGGCGGGCGTCGGCTCGGTCGGCGCCTCGGCCGCCCGCGCGATCTCCTCGTCCTCCAGCCCGAGATCAAGCTGGTCGAGGGCCTCCGAGGTGACGCCGAAGCGCTGCCGCCGCAGACCCGCAAGCTGGTGCCTGAGCTTCTCGATCAACAGATCGCGGTTGCGCAGCTCGGCGTCCCGTGCCGCCAGTTCGGCCCGCGAGGCCAGCACCATCGCCTTCAACGCGGCGATGTCGTCGGGCAGGGAATGGGCCGCTTCGAGCATGGCCGCATCCTACCCGAAGGGGCCGACAAAGGGAAGCCCGAATGACAGTCAACCCATTGTTTATAAACGGTGAATCAGCCCGCGGCCAGCGGTCTCCAGGTGCGAACCGGCGCCCGCCAGTCGATCCCCTCAAGCAGCATCGACAGCTGCGCCGGCGTCACCGACACCTTCCCTTCCGATGCCGACGGCCACACGAAGCGGCCGCGCTCCAGACGCTTCGAGAACAGGCACGCACCCTGGCCGTCCCACCAGATCATCTTGATCAGGTCGCCCCGGCGGCCGCGGTAGATGAAGAGATGGCCGCAATGCGGATCCGCCTTCAATACCCGCTCCGCCTGCGCCGCGAGACCGGGGAACCCCTTGCGCATGTCGGTCACGCCGCAGGCCAGCCATACCCGGGTCGAGGAGGGAACCGGGATCATCCGCCAAGCGCCCGCACCACCCGGCACAGCGCGTCCGCGTCGAACGACCCGAACGCGCTCACCCGGTGGCCGTTCGACAACGCGATCTCGATCCGACCGTCCGATGCCGCGGCCGGCTCCAACGGCGGCGCATCGGGCACCACCTCCACCGGCAGGAAGGACGGCGCCTCCCCGGCATCGGCCGCCGGCCTGTAACGGGGATCGCGCCGCCAGGTGAAGATCAGGTTGGCGTTGACGTCATAGCGGCGCGCCACAACCGACACCGAGACACCGGGAGCGTAGCTCTGCGCCACGATCCGGCGCTTCTCGTCGTCCGACCAGAACCGGCGTACCCGACGTGGCACCGCAGCCCCCTAAGATAGTGTCCATTAGCCGATAATGGACACTATCGACCTCTGGAACCTCACCACAGACTGCGGCTCCAAGCCGTCTCGCCACAAGGGCGGTCACGCCAGACGCTTACGGATGTTCGGCGAAGACTACCGGCCCGAGCCCTACATCTACGCCGAGTACGAGCGGGCCAGGAAGCACAAATGGTACATGTCGGCGCGGATGATCGTCGTCAACGACCTCTACGCCTTCGATCCCGACGTGCATGTCGAGCTGGAGCAGTTCGAGGACATCGTCGACCGCCATTTCAGGCAGCCGCCGGAGGGGCTCGGCAACGACAACTCCCCCTCCGCCCACATGTGGCGAACCCTGCGCCGGCCCTGCAACGCGCTCTGAAGCCCCTGCGCCGCCGGTCGCCAGACCGCATTTCTCACGAGCGGCGGGGCTCGTCCCCTTCCAGCGCGCGCGTCATCGCCTCCCGCCGGGAGCGGGCCCAGAGCCAGACGCCGAGGCAGATCGCGGCGCCGCCGATGACCGGCCATTGCAGGCCGATCCACCCCGACAGCGTTCCCATGATCAGCGCGCCGAGCGCCGGGGCGCCGCGGTTGATCATGCCGTAGAGGCTCATCACCCGGCCGCGCAGCCCGGGATCGACGGCGTTCTGCAACAGCGTCTGCTCGCCGACGCCGACGACGATCAGGGCAAAGCCGGCGGCCGCGGCGCAGGGCAGGGCGAGCCAGAAAATGTCGGTCGCGGCGAAGCCGATCAGCATCGCCCCGAGGAGCGCGATGGCGGAGACGGTGGTCGCGGTCAGCCCGGCGACGGCGCCCCGTTGGGCGAGCCAGAGCCCGCCCAGCATGGCGCCCACTCCGGCGGCGGAGGTGAGCCAGGCGAGCCCGTCGGCGCCGCGCCCGAACACCGCGTCGGCGAAGCCCGGGAGCAGCTCCAGGAACGGGCGCCCGCAGATCGCGATCAGGGTGAGGATCGCGAGCATCGGGCCGATCCCCGGATGGCGGGCGGCGTAGGCGTAGCCTTCGGCGATCTCGCCCGGCATGTTGCGGACGGCGCGCGCCGCGGCACGCGCCTCCCGGTGCTCGAGGCGGATGCGGGACAGGACGGCGAGAAACGCGACGAAGCTGGCGGCGTTGAAGACGAACGACCAGCCGACGCCGTAGCGGAGGATCAGCAGCGCCGCGATCATCGGCCCGACGACGCGCGCGCCGTTGAAGATCAGCGCGTTGATCCCGATGGCGGCCGAGAGGTCCCGGCGCGGGACGAGGCTCGGCACGATGGCAAGCCTGAGCGGCTGACCGAAGGCGAGGACCGCCCCGCCGACTGCCGTGAGAACCAGCAGGATCTCGATGGTGATCGCGCCCGTCAGGGTGAACCACGCGAGCGCCGCCGCCTGCACCAGGTTCAGGGCCTGCACCGCCCGGAGCGCCCGCAGCCGGTCCACCCGGTCGGCCACCGCGCCGGTGACCGGCGCGAGCAGCACGGTCGGAAACATGTCGGCGAAGGCGATGATGCCGAGCCAGGTGCCCGAATGGGTGAGCTCCCAGGCGAGCCAGCCGACCGACATCCGCTGCACCCAGGTGCCGATGTTGGAGACCACGGTGCCGCTGGTGAACAGCCGGAAGTCGCGATGCGCGAACGCGCTTCGAAGCGGATCGAGGCGGGCGGAAAACGTCATGAGCGGGTCATCGCGGGGCGAGCCCGACGATAGCAGAGCGGCGAGAGCCCGGCCAAGCGGCCGTCCCTCGATACGGCCCCTTCGGGGCCTACTCGGGATGAGGATGGAGAACAGAATGCCTCACCCTGAGTAGCCCCGGACCTGTTCCGGGGCGTATCGAAGGGCGCGCGCCTTGCCGCCCTCCGGGCCGCTTGTTAGCTTGCGGCCCGATCCGCCACGCCGCAGGGGAGGCCGCCATGCCGGACGAGGGCCGCAGCACGGTCAACACGCTCGAACCCTATTTCATGCCGTTCACGGCGAACCGGCAGTTCAAGTCGGCGCCCCGGATCGTGGTGGCGGCGGAGGGCATGCACTACACCACCGACGACGGGCGCAGGGTGCTCGACGGCTCGGCCGGGATGTGGTGCGTCAACGCGGGCCACGGCCGCGACAAGATCGTCCGCGCGATCCAGGACCAGGCGGCCTCGATGGACTACGCGCCCGCCTTCCAGTGCGGGCATCCGGGCGCCTTCGACCTCGCGGCCAGGCTGGCGACGCTGATGCCGGGCGACCTCGACCACGCGTTCTTCTGCAACTCGGGCTCGGAGGCGGTCGATACCGCGCTCAAGATCGCGCTCGCCTATCACCGCCAGAACGGCGAGGCGGCGCGAACCCGGCTGATCGGGCGTGAGCGGGGCTATCACGGGGTCGGCTTCGGCGGCACCGCGGTGGGCGGCATCTCCAACAACCGCAAGCAGTTCGGCAATCTGGTCTCGGGCGTCGACCACCTGCCGCACACCCATAACCTGGAGAAGATGGCCTTCTCGCGCGGCCAGCCCGAATGGGGGGCGCACCTGGCGGACGCGCTGGAGGGCATCTGCGCGCTGCACGACCCGTCGACGATCGCGGCGGTGATCGTCGAGCCGGTGGCGGGCTCGACCGGCGTGCTGGTGCCGCCGAAGGGCTATCTCGCGCGCATCCGCGAGATCTGCGACCGGCACGGCATCCTGCTGATCCTGGACGAGGTGATCACCGGGTTCGGGCGCGTGGGCGAGGCGTTCGCCGCCGAGCGGTTCGGCATCGAGCCCGACATGATCACCATGGCCAAGGGGCTGACCAACGCGACGGTGCCGATGTCGGCGGTGGGCGTGAGCAAGCGGATTCACGACACGCTGATGGCGGGCCCGGCGGGGGTGGAGCTGTTCCACGGCTACACCTATTCCGGCCACCCGCTGGCCTGCGCGGCGGGTCTGGCGACGCTGGAGGTCTATGCCGAGGAGGGTCTGTTCGAGCGCGCCAGGACGCTCGAACCGGTGTGGGAGGACGCGCTGCACGCGCTCCGCGACCGGCGCAACGTGATCGACATCCGCAATATCGGGCTGATGGGCGCGGTGGAAGTCGCGCCGCGGCCGGGGGCGCCGGGGGCGCGGGCCTTCGACATCTATCTCGGGTGCTTCCAGGGCGGGCTGATGACGCGCCAGACCGGCGACACCATCGCCCTCTCGCCGCCGCTGATCATCACCGAAGCGCAGATCGCCGAGCTCGCCGACATCCTCGGCGCCGCCATCGACGCGGCGGATTGAGGGGAGGCACGGGCCGTCTCGCGCGGCCGGTGAAATTTTGAGGTTCCCCCGGACGCGGACGTTCGGGTTGGCGAGCGGACTCGTCGCGGCGTGTTTCTTCGTCCTGCCCGCCGCGCCCGCCGCGGCGGCGGAACGCGGCGCGTGTCTCGACTCTCCCGACTATTCCTGCGCCATCCGGTACGCGCTCGCGGCCGCAGAGCAAAGCAAAGACACTTTCATGAAGGCCCTGGCTCTCTTGCAGATCGCGCTTGCGCAGAGCAGAGCGGGCGACACGAAGGGAGCGCTTGCGACTGGCGAAGCGATACGCGCGACCGGGGAGGAGCTCCTGTACGCCGATGCCAGATATTCGACCCTGATGGCTATAGCGTCTAATCAGGCCAAGGCCGGCGACGCGGCGGGAGCCCTCGCAACCATCGGAGAAATCGGAGGCGTTTCCGCCCGAGAGATACCTCCTTTGCTTGTAGCGGTGTTCCAGGCCGCGGCAGGAAATCCGAAGGAAGGGCTCGCAACCTTCGAAGAGATCGGAGAGGGGGCTGACAAGTCGGTCGTTCTCGAATCCCACAAGGCGTTCGCTCTCGCATCGATAGCGGCGGCGCAGGCCGAGGCGGACGATCCGAACGGCGCGGTTGCGACCGCCGGGAAGGCGCGCGCGTTCGCCGAGAAAATCGATCCCGCGTCTTCCCGGGCTGACGCTCTCCTGAGTATCGCGAAGGCACAGGTAAAGGCGGGCGACGCCAAGGGCGCGCTCGCCACCCTCGAAGCGGCGCTCGCCGCTGCCGGGAAAATGTATGACACCTCCCGCAAGGGCGGGGTTCTCCGGGATATAACGGCGGTGCAGGCCGAGGCGGGCGACACGAAAGCCGCGCTCGCGACCGCTGCGAAGATCGAACACGCCTCGAACAAGGCCGGCGCTCTTGTTTCCCTAGCGGCGGTGCAAGCCGAGGCGAGCGATCCGAGGGGCGCACGCACTACCGTGGAAGCGGCACTCGCGATCGCCCGGAACATCGAAGACGTTACTGCCAGGGTCCGCGCTCTCGCTTCCTTGGCTGCGGCGCAGGCGGCGACAGGCGATCCGAAGGGCGCACGCGCGACCGTGGATGCGGCGCGCGCGGCCGTGGGGGATATCGAGGACGCCGGTCGCAAGGCCTTCGCTCTCGCAACCGTGGCGGCATCCCACGCCGTGGCGGGCGATCGGGAGGATGCGCGCGCAACCGCAAGGGCGGCGTTCGCGACCGCCTTGAAAGTCGAACCTCCCTTTGTGGAAGCCTTGGTTTTCTCGGACATCGCCGGCGTCCTTAGCCGGCAGAAACGACCCGAACGGTCCCCGCGCGAGTCCGGTCGTCCCCCGACGGCCCCGCGCTGACCGGCGAGCGCCTCTCCCGCCCCTTGGCCGCCCCGCCCCGAGGGTGCATGTTAAGGAACGCCGGGCCCGGCCCGGCGAGCGAGGGGAGCGAGACCATGGATAGCGGCACCGCCGGGCCGTCGGACGCGGCCAACGGCACGAACAGCCGGCTGCTGCGCGACGACTGGGACTATGTCGGGGCGATCCCGCTCGACGATTTCGAGGCGAGCGACTTCGCCCTGCTCGACGCCCAGCGCCCGGCCTTCACCGCCGAGCGCCAGGCCGAGCAGATCCTCCGCATCATGCGCGGCATGGCGGACGACCCGTCCTTCGGCTACCGGATCAACACCTACCGGCACTGCCTCCAGTCGGCGACGATGGCGCACCGCGCCGGCAAGGACGAGGACTATGTCGCGATGGCGTTCCTGCACGATATCGGCTTCGACATCGCGCCCGCGACGCACGGCTCCTTCGTCGCCGCGCTGGTCGGCCCCTATGTCTCGCCCGAGATGGAATGGCTGCTGGTCAACCACGCGGAATTCCAGAACCTCCACTGCCGCAATCACCCGACGATCGACCGCTTCGCGCGGGAGAAGTGGCGCGGCCACCCGGCGTTCGCGATGACGGCGGAGTTCTGCGCGAAGTTCGACCAGAACGCGATGGACCCGGACTACGACAACATGAGGCGTTTGCGCTGTCGGGGACGGGTTGATTTACAAGGCGTTCACGGAGGTGCGAGATTTTTGATACCCCGTGGTGGTCGTTGATATCCGGGGTTTCAGTTTCGCTGCGGCGGTCGTTTTGGCGATTTTCACCCCACGCCGCTGGTCGCGGCGTCTTGGCAGCGAGGTTTTCCTGCGGCGGCCTCGCGCGCCCTGATCGTGCGCATGAGATAGAAGGTGTCGCCATCGGGCCCTGGGGCCCTTGTTCCACCACCACCCCTGGTCGGGAGAACAGCGATGGCGACGGCGGCGAAGCTACCCTTTTCGTGGCGCGATGTCGAAGTCCTGCCGGACCTTGAACGGCTGCGCCTGGTTCTGGCGGTGCTTCCCGACGAGGAGATCGTGACGGCGCTTGAAGTGTGTCGCGGTCGGGGCCGTAACGACTACCCGGTGCGGGCGATGTGGCGGGCGCTGATCGCGGGGGTGGTGTTGCAACACGCCTCGATGCAGTCGCTGTTGCGGGAGCTGGGGCGCAACCCGGCGTTGCTGGAGATCTGCGGGTTCGACCCTCTGCCGTATCAGAGCGGGCCGGTGACGGTGCTTCACGACGGGCATGCGGTAACGCGCCCGGCGCGGGTTCGTTCGACGGCGCCGAGCCACTGGAACTTCTCGCGGTTTCTGGGGCGTGTTGTGCAGCTTGAGGACGAGCAGGGGCTGGTGTCCGCCATGATCGAGAGCCTGCGCGCCGCGCTGTTCGCCGCGTTGCCGGACTTCGGGCGTCATCTCGGCTACGACGGCAAGGCGATCGCGAGCCACTCGACGGGCCGGGTCGGCAAGGACGAGGACAAGACCTCGGACCCCGACGCCGACTGGGGCAAGCACGAGACGGGCGGGGTGGACGCCAGGACCGGCGCGGTGTGGAAGAAGGTGAAGTCGTGGTTCGGCTACGGGCTGCACCTGATCGCCGACACCGATTACGAGGTTCCGGTGGCCTTCGAGGTGACGCGCGCTTCGGCCTCGGAACCCAAGGTGCTGTCCGGGATGCTGGAGGAGCTGTTCGCAAGGGCGCCGGAGATCGCCGGGCGCTGCGCCGACTTCAGCGCCGACCGCGGTCTCGACGATGCCCGCCTGAAGGCGCGGCTGTGGGACCGGTGGACCGCCCGCCCGCTGATCGATACACGGCTGATGTGGCGGGTGGAGAAGCAGGAGCCGAGATACGATCCGGCGCAGCCGATCACGCGGCCGCTGTTCCCCGACCGCGCCGATGTCATCGTTCACGACGAGCGCGGCCGGGTGTCCTGCGTCTGTCCCGGGACCGGCGAGGTCCGCGCTATGGCGTTTCAGGGGTTCGAGGCTGATCGGGGCCGCTGCGGCACGCTCAAATACCGCTGCCCGGCAGCCGCCTTCGGCTTCGCCTGCGCCGGCAGCCGGGCCTGCCACCGGGCCGGCGGGGTCAAGCCCGGAGACTATGGCCGCATCCTGCGCATCGACCTCGACAGCCACGACCGGCGCATCTTCACCCCCACGCCCTGGGGCAGTCCGTCATGGCGGCGCGGCTACAACCGCCGCTCGGCCATGGAGCGGATCAACAGCCGCCTCGACAACAGCTTCAACTTCGAGACCCACTACATCCGAGGCCGCGCCAAGATGAAGACCCGCCTCGGCCTCGCCCTGGCGGTGATGATGGCGATGGCTCTCGCCCAGGCCCGCGCCGGCCGCCCCGAGCGCATGCGCTCCCTGGTCGGCGCCGTGCCGTATCTCGACACCGGCTGACCGCTCGTCTGCCTCCCGACAATCCTGCCCGATCCCGCCGCCCGACGGCAGAGGGGAAGCCACGCCCGCACGCCAGACAATCTTCCGGTAATCGTATTTGTCAGGCCCCGGAAGCCCGTATCCTGCCCGGTGGGGAAGCGGGCCGGACGATATTCAACCGCCAAAATCGAACCGGCGACAGCCAAAAATCACCACAGCGCACATTTCTCAACATGCCGATGGAGGCGTTCGAGCCGATGGTCCGCCGCCTGTTCGCCAAGGCGCCGCGCGAGGCCGCCTGATCCCGCGATGAGCTGGATTCGCCGTATCGAGTACGAGGAGTCCGCGGGCGCGCTCCGCACGCTCTACGACCGGGTCAAGGGGCCGGCCGGCAATATCGACAACGTGATGAAGGCGCACAGCCTGCGCCCGCACACGATGGAAGGGCACAGCGCGCTCTACAAAGCGGTGCTCCACCACAGCGACAACGCCCTGCCCGGATGGTTTCTGGAGACGGTCGGCATCCATACCAGCCTGATCAACCGCTGCGCCTACTCGGTCGCGCACCATTTCGCGGGGCTCGCGCGGCTGCTCGACGACCGGGCGCGCGCGGAGGAGATTCTCGCCGCGCTGGAGGCCGGCGCGCCGGAACGCGTCTTCGGGGCGAAGGAGACCGCGCTGCTGGCCTACGCCGCCAAGCTCACCCGCGCGCCGGGCGAGATGGCCGAGGCGGACGTCGAGGCCGCGCGCGCGGCGGGCGCGTCGGACGGGGAGATCTTCGAGGTCAACCAGGTCGCGGCCTATTTCGCCTATTCCAACCGGCTGCTGAACGGGCTCGGCATCACGACCGACGGCGATGTGCTGGGCGAATCCCCGCCGACGAGCGCCGATCTCGACGACTGGCGGCACCGGTGACCGCGCGCGCGGGCTTCGACCGCATCCCGGTGATCGACGCCGGCCCGCTCGCCGGCGATGACGATGCCGCGATCCGCGAGACGGCCGCCGCCATGCGCGCGGCGTCGGAGACCGCGGGGTTCTTCTGCATCGCCAATCACGGCGTCGCGGATGACGTTCAGGCAGCCGCGCTCCGCGCCTCGCGGGAATTCTTCGCCCGGCCGCTCGCGGAGAAGCGCCGCGTCGCGGTCGACGCGCTGCACCGCGGCTATATCGAGATGGGCGAGGCGACGCTCCGGGACGGCGCGGACAGCGACCGCAAGGAGAGCTTCGTCTGGGGGCTGGAACTCGGCCCCGACGACCCGGACGTGGCGGCGGGCAAGCCGCTGATGGGCCCCAACCGGTGGCCCGGCGACATGCCGGAGATGCGGGCCGCGCTCTACGGCTGGTACGAGGCGGTGGGCGAATGCGCGCGCAACGTGCTCAAGGGGCTCGCCGTCGGGCTCGGCCTGCCGGCGGACTATTTCGCGCCCCGCTTCGCCAAGCCGCTGGCGCGCGGCTCGCTGGTCCGTTACCCGCCGCACCCGGCCGATGCCGGTCCGCGCACCTTCGGCACCGCCGCCCATACCGATTACGGCGGCATCACGCTGGTCTGGCAGGACGATTCGGGCGGGCTCGAGGTCGAGAACCGGGCCGGCGACTGGGTGCCGGTCGATCCGGTCCCGGGCACGCTGGTGGTCAATATCGGCGACCTGATGGCGCGCTGGACCAACGGCGTCTTCGCCTCCAACCCGCACCGGGTGATCAACCGCTCGGGCCGCGAGCGCTACTCGATGGCGGTGTTCTTCGACCCCGACTACGACACGCGCATCGAGACCCTGCCGACCTGCCTCGCCCCGGGCGAAGCGCCGCGCCACCCGCCGACAGCCTGCGGCGACTATATCCGCGAGCGCTTCGACGCGGTGTTCCGCTATCGCGGCAGCGGGAAGGGTTGAGGGGCGCCGGTCGGGGAGCGCTCCCCCACCGCGTCATGCCCGGAACAAGTCCGGGCGTGACGACAAAAGGGGCGGTGCCGCCGGCCTCCCGCTCGTCAAGTAATCGATATGAGCCCTCCCAAATAAATCACCGAACCTCCCCAATGTTGGGGAAGCGCGAGGGCGTCCTGTCCCCATAGGTTCCGCGCCGTTCATGCCTCCGCCGGGGAGCGGGGCGGGAACGAGGGCGCGGGGAGTCCAGGGGAGGGTCGACGGGCGGTGCGGATCGGCTTGGGCACGAGGTTCGGCGGCAGGTGCGTGGCGATCGCCGCCGCCGCCCTGATCGCATTTGCGCCGCTTCCATCGTCCGGCGCCGCCGATGCCCAGACGCTCCAGAGACTGACGGAGCGATTGGACAGGCTGGAACGGGAAAACCGGCAGCTCCGCAAGGAAATCGACGCGCTCAAGGCCGCGCGCGCCGCGGCGGCGAAGCCGGCGGACGCGCCGCGCGAAAGCGGGGGACCGGGGTATCTCCGCTGGAATCCCGCCTACGGATACGCGGTGCTCGACCCCACCGCCGACATCAACCGCAAGCAGCGCCTGATCCTGGACCGCAAGAAGCGGGGAACCCTGGCCCCCGACAGCGTCCACGTGCACGGCGCGGTCACCGCGGTCGCCAACTACCAGACCAGCAACCGGGCGGACAAGTTCGGCTACCTCATGCGGCACCCGACCGCCAGCAACCAGGTCGGCAAGGAGGCGTCCGAAGCGGCGATCCATTCGGCGCAGCTCGGCTTCACCGCGCTGCTCGGCGACTGGATCGTCGGCCACGCCGCCATGCTGTTCGACCCGGAGCAGAGCTTCGGGGCGGGCACCAATACCGATCTGGAGCGCAACCAGGTCCAGGCCCGGCGGGCCTATGTCCTGTTCGGCGACCTCGCCCGCGCGCCGCTGTTCGCGAGCCTCGGCAAGATGGCGGTTCCGTTCGGCCTCACCGACACCGTCAACCCCTTCACCGCCTCGACCGTCTGGCACGCGTTCGGCGGGCTCGCCAACGGCGCCACCGTGGGCTATGCGGGCGACGGCCTGAACCTGACCGCGATGGCGATCCAGGGCGGCGCCCAGTTCCGCGCCGCGAACGCTCCGGTCAAGGGCACCGACGTGCCGAGCCGACTGAACAACTTCGCGCTCGACGCGAACTACACGTTCCGGCTGGGCCGGGGCAGGACGTTCCTCGCCGGCGCTTCCTACCTGCACGGTTCGGCCTACTGCCAGGATTTCCCCATCGCGCATTTCATGCCGTGCCGCGACAACAACCCAGCCTACGACGTCTACGGAAGGCTCGTCCTCGACGACCTGACGCTCAAGGGGGAGTTCGCCCGGACGCTCGACGTGTGGCCGGGAACCTTCAATCCGGACATGCCCCGGTTCCGGGCCAGCAAGGTGACGAGCTTCGATGCCGGCGCCAAATACCGGCTGGTTCCCGGCCCCGCGCCGTTCGACCTCTCCGCCGAGTTCAGCCGGTTCGTGGCCGGACCCGACGGCGCGCCCTGGGAGAGGCAGGACCAGTTCGTCGTCGGCGCCGCCTGATTCGCCCGGCCCAGCGTGAAGCTCTTCGCCGAATACATCCGCGTGCACGGCTTCGCGCCGGTCGTGCCCCCAGGCGTGGTGTGGTGTAGGAGCAGGAGCCAGCATCGGTAGCTGTGGGTAAGTGGCCCGCCGCCGCGACCGTGTGGCGTCTGGCGGCGGCGGGCCACTTATCCATAGCGGATGGCCATCGCGGTGCCGGTTAGGGTTGGGCTTCTACAGTCCATCCGACCGGAGGAGTACCACGATGACCACCAAGGACATGATGACCCTGCAGGCGCTTTTGGAGAAGAGTTCGGACGCCGATCTGCTTCGCGAGATGATCGGGTTCACGGCCGAGCGTTTGATGGCGCTTGAGGTGGAGGGCCTTGCGGGAGCCGCACACGGCGAGCGTTCGCCGGACCGGCTCACCCATCGCAACGGCTACCGGGACCGGGTCCGGGAGACGCGCGCGGGCACGGTGGAGCTGAAGATCCCGAAGCTGCGCAAGGGGAGCTACTTCCCGGGCTTCCTGGAGCCGCGTCGCATGGCGGAGAAGGCGCTGACGGCGGTGATCCAGGAGGCCTACATCAAGGGCGTGTCGACCCGCTCGGTGGACGACCTGGTGCAGGCCATGGGCATGTCGGGCATCTCGAAGAGCCAGGTGTCGCGGCTGTGCGGTGAGATCGACGGCAAGATCCGCGACTTCCTCGACCGCCCGCTGGAGGGCGACTGGCCGTATCTGTGGCTGGACGCGACCTATGTGAAGATGCGCGAGGCCGGGCGCGTCGTCTCGGTCGCGGTCACGATCGCGGTGGCGGTCAACGACCAGGGCCGCCGCGAGGTGCTCGGCATGGCGATCGGCGCGTCCGAGGCCGAGACCTTCTGGACCTCCTTCCTGCGCTCCCTGGCCCGCCGCGGCCTGCGCGGCGTCAAGCTGGTCGTCTCCGATGACCACAAGGGCCTGAAGGCGGCTGCAACGCGCGTCCTCGGCGCCACATGGCAGCGCTGCCGCGTCCACTTCATGCGCACCCTGCTCGCCCATGCCGGCAAGCAGGGCCGGCGCGTCGTGTCCGCCTTCGTCACCACCGCCTTCGCCCAGGAGGATGCAGACAGCGCCTCCGCCCAGTGGCGCCAGGTCGCCGACCAGCTCAGGGCCAAGGCGCCGAAGCTCGCCGCTCTCATGGACGAGGCCGAGCACGACGTTCTCGCCTACATGACCTTCCCGGCCGCGCATCGCCCCAAGCTGCACTCGACAAACCCGCTCGAACGACTCCATGGCGAGATCAAGCGGCGTACCAACACCGTCGGCATCTTCCCCAACGAGGACGCCATAACACGGCTGATCGGCGCCATCCTGCTCGAGCAGAACGACGAATGGGCCGTCCAGAGGGCCAGATACATGACGCTGGAATCAATCGCTCCCGTGAGCGACAATGCAACCGTCAAGCTGCCCGCCGTGGCAGCCTGAGCCTACCGGCCCTACCCGCCGGATACCGCGACGGCCGCCAGGCTCTTACACCACGGCTCGGGACACGATCCTCATGAACTGCAACCGCGGATAGATACTGCAATTTTTGTCAGTCGCCACAAGGGGAGTCGAGCGGGAACACCGGTCTACATGACGATGGGCGAGGGAGGCCAGGGCGGCCGCCCCCGGAAACTCACCCCCCGTTCACCCGCTCCCGCAGCTCGTGCTTCAGCGTTTTGCCCATCGCGTTCTTCGGCAATGCGTCGAGGAACAGCACGTCCTTGGGGTGCTTGAAGCGGGCGAGGCGGCCTTCGAAGCGGGCGAGGAAGTCGGCGGCCTCCATTTGAGCGCCGGACGCGGGGACCACGACGGCGACCGGCACCTCGCCCCAGCGCGCGTCCTCGCGCCCGACCACGGCCACGTCGTCGATGTCGTCCATCCGGTGGACCAGCTGCTCGATCTCGGCCGGGTAGATGTTCTCGCCGCCCGAGATCACGATGTCCTTCTTGCGGTCGTTGACGAACACGTCGCCGTCTTCGTCGCGCCAGCCGATGTCGCCGGTATGGAACCAGCCGTCCTTCAGCGCGCGGCGCGTTTCTTCCGGGTTGTTCCAGTATTCGCGCAGCACGTTGCCGCCGCGGATCAGGATTTCCCCCGAGTCGCCGTCGGGGACGTCGTTGCCGTCGTCGTCGACGATCCGGAACTCGCAATGGAGTCCGCATTTCCCGGTCGAGCGCGGCTTCTTCAGCCCGTCGCCCGGCTTCTGGTATATGCAGACCGGCGAGGTTTCGGTGAGGCCGTAGGTCTGGCACACCGGGATGCCGCGCGCGTGCACCGCGTCGATCAGGTGGAGCGGCACGATCGAGGAGCCGGTGGTGAGGAGCCGTAGGCTGGAGATGTCGGCCGCCTCCCAGCCCGGCAGGTCGATGACGGCCTGGATGGTCGCCGGCACCAGCACGAGCTGGGTCGGGCGCTCGTCGACGATCGCGCGGAGCGTCGCCGCCGCCTCGAAGCGGCGGTGCAGGATCACCGTCCCGCCGACATAGAAGGCGGGCGAGGTGAGGATGTTGAGCCCGCCGACATGGAACATCGGCAGCACCGTCAGCACCCGGTCGGCATCGGTGAGGCCGGAATAGTGGATGCAGTTGTGGGCGGTGACCTGGATCGCCCGCTGGGTCAGCACCGCGCCCTTGGGATGGCCGGTGGTGCCCGAAGTGTAGACCAGCAGGCAGGGCGTTTCCGGCCCCGCGCCCGGATCGCGGTCTTCGCCCTCCGCCGCCGCCGCGTCGCGGGCCAACGCCTCCACGGGCGCCACGCGGGCGAAACCGCCCGCCGCCGCCTCGCGCGCGAGGTCCGCGTGGTCGGCGTCGGCGATCAGCACGCGCGGCGCCGAGTCGCCCAGAATGTAGGCGATCTCCGGCGCGACGAGCCGCCAGTTGAGCGGCGAGAATATCGCGCCGATCCGCGCGCAGGCGAAGAACAGCGCCAGCATCGACGGGCCGTTGAAGCCGAGGAACGCCACCCGGTCGCCGGGCCCGACGCCGTGGACATGCTTCAGGGCCCGCGCGTGCCCCCGGATCGTCTCCGCGAAGCCCGCATAGTCGATATCCTCGCCCTCGAACCGGATCGCGGTCTTGGACGGGGCGAACGCGGCGTTCTTCTCGACCCAGAACGACAAATCGTTCATTCGTCTTCCTCGCCGCGCTCGTAGAGCGCCTCGCGGCCGAGCTTGTCGACGCAGAGTTCCGCCGTCCACGGCAGCATCAACGAGCCGCAGCGGCTGTCGCGGTAGAGCCGCTCCAGCGGCAGGCTTTTCAGCATCGACTGCCCGCCGCAGGTGCGGATCGCCTTCTGGCAGAGGTCGTTGGCGGTCTCCATCACCGTGTACTGGGTGCAGTAGGCGCGCAGCACCGACGCCTTGGAGGGGTTGGGGCGCGCCTCGCCCAGCATCTGGAACCAGAGCGCCTTGGCCTGCTCCAGCGCGATCAGCATCTCGGCCACGGCGTGCTGCTTGGTCGGGTACATGCGCCGCTTGACCCGCGGCATGCCCGGCACCTCGCCCCGGAGGTAGCGGACGGTGAAGTCGTAGGCCGCCTGGGCGATGCCCATGTAGCTCGGGGTCAGCGTGGTGAACATGTGCGGCCAGCGGGTCGCGGCCTCGAAATAGATCCCCTTCGGCATCAGCGCCGCGTCGTCCGGGACGAACACGTCCTCGAACAGGAGGTCGCGCGAGACCGTGCCCCTCATGCCGAGCGGGTCCCAATCGCCGACCACGCTCACCCCCTCGGCGTCGGCGGGGACGGCGAAATACATCGTGTCGCGGCGGCTGAGGTTCTCCTTCTTCTCGGTGCAGAGCACGCCGTAATAGTCCGCCGAGCCGGCGAGCGAGGCGAAGATCTTCTTGCCGTTGATCACCCAGCCGCCGTCGACGCGGTCGGCCAGCGTGCCGAACGGGCGGAACCCGGCCGCCGCCGTGCCGCCCTCGGAGAACGGCTGGGCGTAGATCGCTCCCTTGTCGACGATGCGGGCATAGTGGATGCCGCGCCGCCGGTTGTGTTCGCGCCGCTGCGCGCGGGTCATCGGCAGATCGTCGGCGAGCGCCCCGGTCCACAGGCACGAGCTCACATGCATGTTGAAGGTGAGCGCCGTCGATCCGCAGTAACGGCCGATCTCAGCCGCCATCAGGGAGTAGGTCTTGAGGTCCGCGCCGTGCCCGCCGTGCCGCTTCGGCACGCACACGGCGAGCAGGCCCGATTTGTGGAGGTCCTTGTAGTTCGCCATCGGGAAGATCGCGTCGCGGTCCCACGCATCGGCGCGCGCCGCGAACCCGTCCTCGCCGAGCCGCCTTGCCTCGGCGCAGAGCGCCGCCTGTTCGCCGGTGAGCCCGTAATAGTCCGGGTCGAACATCGGCGCGTCGCGCCGGTCGTTTGCGGTCGCCATGCCTCACGCCCTCCGCCTGGCCAGGAACGCGCCCACGGCCTCGTTGAACGCCGCAGGGTTCTCCAGATTGCCGAGATGGCCGGTTCCCGCCATGCAGACATAGTCCGCGCCGGGGATCCGGCCCGCCATCTTCTCCATCATCGGCGCCGGCGCGTTGGTGTCGGTTTCGCCCGCCAGCACCAGAACCGGCATTTCGTAGCCCGCGAGCGCATCGCGCCGGTCGAAGGTAACGAGACACGCGATCGCCGCCCGGTAGGTCGCTTCCGGCACCCCGGCCATCGAGCGCCGCGCGATCGCCGCGCCGTCAGCGTCGGCGTCGGGGCCGAGCATGGTCTCCACCATCTCGTCGGCGAGATCGTCCATCGTCATGCCATTGTCGAGCGGCGCGATCCGCGCCTCGACGAAGCGCCTCTGGAAATCCCCGTCCGGGCGGCCGAAGGCGGGGCTGGTCGCCGACAGCACCAGGGTCCGGACGCGATCCGGCCGGGTGGCGGCGAACTCCTGCGCGACCATGCCGCCCATCGAGTGCCCGACCAGGTGGACGCGGTCCAGGGCAAGCCGGTCGAGCAGCCCGGCCAGCGAACCGGCGAGCGCCGGGAACGTCATCGGTTCGAGCGCCGGCGAACCGCCGTAACCCGGCATGTCCCAGGCGATCGCCCGGTACCCGCCGGAGAACGCCTCGATCTGCGGCGCCCAGCTCGCGGAATCGCCGCCGACGCCGTGCAGGAAGACGACCGCCTCGCCGCCGCCGGCCTCGATATGGCGGACCGGGGCGCTCATGCTTCCGCGCCGGCCAGCCGGCCCGCCTCGACGACGTTCTCCCCGTCGAGGCTCACCGTGCAGTTCCGCATCGGCAGGTCGAAATGGCCGAGCGTGTGGCGGCCGGCGAACTCGTTGGCGCCGGTCGAGTAGAGGAAGTTGCCGGCGAAGGCGCGGAGCTCGATGCCGTTGAAGTCGCGCCGGTCGTACATGGTGAGCGCCTCGTAGCGCGCCGCCTCGTTCAGCCCCCACCCGACATGCGAGGTGGCGTAGGCCTCGCGGTCGCCCCAAGCCTCCCAGTAGCGCCGGAAGAGCTCCGCATCCGTGCCCTCGCCCTCGATTTCGGTGACGTAGTCGTCCTCGATGGTGAGCGCGACCGGCGCCTCGAGGTAGCGCTTGAAGGTCAGGTTGACGTCGCCCGTATCCAGCACCAGCCGTCCCCGGACGGAACCGGCGGCGGGGAAGGCGACGACGATCCCGCCCGGCCAGTGGGCGACGGTTTTCGGACGGTCGCAATAGCCCCAGACGCCCGCGCTCGGCGCCCCTTCGAGCGCGACCGTCAGATCGGAGCCCGCTTCCGAGGTGACCCGCATCTCCTTCGCGGCGCGGATTCGCTTGACCGCCGCCTTGACGCGCTCGGTGAGCGCCGGGTCGGGGATCAGGCGTTCGAGCGCGTCGGGATGCTCGTTGCTCACCATCAGAAGGCGCGCGCCGTCGCCGATGATGTCGGGCAGTTCGGGTGCGTGCAGCATCCCTTCGACCGTGAGGTCGACCACGAGGGAGCTCGCCGCCAGCGCCCTGACCGCCGGGCCCAGCCCCTGCAACGCGGGTGACGCGCCGGTCGAGCGCACCGGGACGGGCGCGGTCTGCGGCGGGGAGACCATGGTGACGTGGAACGGCCGCGCGCCGCGCCGGAGCAGCGCGAGCTCGGCGAGCTCCACGTTGAGCCGCCGCGACTGGGTCTCCGAGAGGATCGCCACCTCCTCGCCCTTCTCGACCCTGCACAGGCCGAAAACGGTATCGAACGCCGCGATCCAGCGCTCCTCGATGCGGTCGGTGAACACGTCCGGTTTCTCCTTTCCCCCGATAATGGAAGATATGGTATCAAGACTGTCATTCGTCAAGATATTTTTCTCATTTATGGAAATTTTTCTCGCGCGGTCCCGTCGATGCCCGGCCGTCGCCCCGCTCCCGGCGACATGGGGGCAGCCTTGCCGCTTGACCGCCCCGGCCCGCCGGACACAGTATTGCGGCATGGATTTCGCTTCGGACACCTACGCGATAATCGGGACGATCCTTGCCGTGGGTTTCACCCTGGCCGGCATGGGCTGGCGCATGGCGAGCCGCCTCGACAAGCGGATCGGCGAAGACAGGGCCTCCGCCGACGCGGACCGGCGCGCCGCGCAAGCCTCCGCCGACGCGGACCGGCGGCAATGGCAGGCGTCCATGGACGCCTTCCGGCAGGAAATGCTGCGCCTCGCCGAACGGCAGTCCCGCGTCGAAGGCCGGATCGAAGCCGCCGAGTGACCGCCGCCCCGCGCCCCCTCGCGGTGTGCCGCCGGCGCCCCGCGCCCGAGGAGCCGCCGGCGGAGTAGCGGCGGACGGGCGGTCCCTGCCTGTCACCCCGGAACGAGTCCACTGCTGTCCGGTTCGGATGGGCTGGACCCGGCGCCGCGCGCGCACGTTCGGCATTTCCGGGCGCGTTCTTGCCGAGCGAAATGTCGACAGGCGGGTCGAGTCGGCAGAGATCGACATTCCCGTGCGGTATTCGAAGGACGCGAATGTCTACCCGGTAGCGATTTGTCTACCCGATGCCTGTGTCGACGGCAAAAACCAACGCCGAGGCCGGCAAGCCGGCACGGACGACGAACGCCGCACGCCCCGGCGGCGGGCCTGTTGTAGCATTCCCGGGGCGGCAATAGAGTCCTGGCGACAACCCGGGAGAGCCTGCGATGAGCCAGAGCCTGACGGTCCACGACCCGCGCGGCACGCCGCCCCGGGTGACCGGCGAGGGGCTGGCTCCCCGGCTCCGGAGCCTCGACGGCAAGGTCATCTACCTGGTCGATTGCCTGTTCGACAATTCCGACAGGTTCATGGGCGAATTGCTCGACTGGTTCGGGGGCAACCTGCCGTCGGTCGAGGCGCGGATCGTCAAGCCCCGCGAGAGCTGGGTCGACGATCCCGACATGCGCAAGCGGATCGAGAACGACGGCGACGGCGCGATCCTCGGGGTGGGCCTGTGAAGCACCTGCAGCCCGACGGTCGTCGGGCTCGCCCTCGACCTGGAGCGCGCCGGGGTTCCCTCGGTCGCGGTCCACACCGACGCGTTCGAGCGGCTCACCAGATCGGTGGCGCTCGCGAACGGCATGCCGACCGCGCGCCAGGCCTACGTTCCGCAGCCGGTGGTCGACCGCAGCGCGGCCCAGCTCCGCTCCTATATCGAGGGAACCGACCCGGTCTCCGGCCGGCCTTTCCTGCGCGAGATCGTCGAGGGGCTGACCCGGCCGCTCGACGACGCGGATTTGAGCGGGCTTTCCTTCGAGCGAACCACGCCGCGCCTGCTGGAGCCGGACGGCGAGGACAACCTCCACGCGCTGTTCCTGGAGAACCGGTGGACCGACCATCTGCCCGTCGTGCTGCCGACCGAGGAGCGGGTCGAGGCGATGCTGCGCGGCACCGGCCGCCGACCGGACGAAATCGTCGGCACGCTCCGGCCCACCGCCTATCGGGAAGCCTGGGAATTCACCGTCGAGAAGGTCGCGGTCAACGCCGTCATGGCGGGCGCGCGGCCGGAATATCTGCCGGTCATCCTCGCGCTCGCCGCGACCGGCCAGACCGCGCGCTCGTCGAGCACCAACTCGTTCGCCGTCGTCTCCGTGGTCAACGGGCCGATCCGCAAGGAAATCGGCATGAACGACGGGATCGGCGCGATGGGACCCTACAACCACGCCAACGCGACGATCGGGCGGGCCTACAACCTCGCCTCGATCAACCTGCAAGGCGGCTCGGTGCCGGGCGACACCTACATGGGCTCGGTCGGCAACTGGTACAACTATTCCGCGACCTTCGCCGAGGCCGAGGAGCGCAGCCCCTGGCGGCCGTTCCACGTCCAGAGGGGGTTCGCGCCGGAAGAGAGCGCCGCGAGCGTCTTCTTCGGCGCCTGGTACACCCACGCCGGGTACGGCCCGCGCGAGACCTGGCAGGAGAATTTCCGCCGGTCCCTCGCCGGCTGCGAGCACCATTTTCCGCCGCTCTTCGTCATGGACCCGATCTGCGCCCGCGGGCTGGTCGAGCTCGGCTTCGACACCAAGGAAAAGATGATCGGCTGGCTCTCGGACAACGCCCTGCTGCCGGCGCGCGAATACTGGGACAACCAGTGGGTCAAGACGCTGATCCACCCGCTCGCCGTCGCCGGCGTCGAGCCCTTCGCCACCCGGCTGAAGGCCGCCCCCGACGAGGCCATCCGTATCTTCGAGCCGTCCGACATCAACATCGTCGTCGCCGGCGGCGAGACGCAGGGCGCGTGGAAGATGATCGCCGGGCGTTACGGCGAGGGCGGCACGGTCTCCGTCGACGACTGGCGCTGAGACGCCGGCCGGGAGCGCAAGAGGGGAGGGAACGATGGACACGATCTTCGAACAAGTGGTGCCGCCCAAGACCGGGCTCGCGGTCGAGGTGGAGGCCGGGCAGCGCCTCCGCGTGATCGACCTCGAAGGGCAGCAGGTCGTCGACATGGCGCTGTTCAACCGGGAAAACCTGCGCGAGAAGCTCTCCACCTCCTATTCGCGCACCCGCTACATACCGGCGCCCGGGGCGGAATACGTGCCGCGCGATACGCTCAGCGTCGGCGACACGCTGATGTCGTCCTCGTGCCGGCCGATGATGACGATCACGGCCGACACGCCCGAGCCCAAGGGCGTTCACGACGTGCACAACCGGATGTGCAACCGCTACCTCTACGAGAGCCACGGCGTCGGTCCCCGGGACGGCTGCCACGAGATCATCACGGGCGTGATGGAGCCCTACGGGATCGGCTACGAGGACATCCCGGACACGATGGACCTGTTCATGAACTACCACCACGACTGCGGGCAGCGGCGGTGGATCATCGACTACCCGGTGTCGAAACCCGGCGACTACATCGAGTTCGAGGCGAAGATGCCGCTCGTCGTCGGCCTCTCGAACTGCCCGATGGACGTGCTGGCGCCGTGCAACGCCTACAACTGCACCCCGGTGAAGGTGGAGGTCCGCGGCTGAAGGCGGGCTCTGCGACATTTCTTCCGTCATGCCCGGACTTGTTCCACTGCTGTCCGGTTTCACTTCGGAACGGGCACTGTGCCGACGGGCGAGACCGTCTCCACCCCCCTGTTGTCACCCCGGACTTGATCCGGGGTCCAGGGAAGCCGGGCGAGGGCGGTGCCTGTGGCTCTGGACCCCGGATCAAGTCCGGGGTGACAACAGGGGGACAAGGACGACGGGCCGCGATCCGTGTCCCGATCCGGCGGAACGGCCGGAAACCCGCCTGTACCAACGCCTCGTGCCGGATCCAACCCATCTTAACCGGACAGCAGTGGACTTGTTCCGGGCATGACGATGTTGGGGGCGGGCGGGGCCGCGCTCCCGTCGCCGGCGCGCGCCAGCCGACTGAGGTGGCGTCGGTTTGTCGGACAGGCTGACGGCGTTTTCAAGGTGTATTCCGGTTGAAGTTTGTGCCGCCAGAATCCTCTTGGATCGATCTTTCTGCTGCTGCTGTTGCGCCTGTGGGTATGTGGTCAAGGCGCGAAGCGGCTTGTCCATCATATCCACAGGCGTGTCGCCCCGGTAGGCCTCGGCCGGCGTCCGCCCGCCGAGTGCCGAGTGCCGAGTGCGGTCTCTCGGTGTTGTAGAAGCCGATCCACTGGCCGATGACGCGCCGGGCTGCGAAGCCGTCGGCGATCTCGTGCAGGTAGACCGCCTCGTATTTGAGCGAGCGCCACAGCCGCTCGATGAAGATGTTGTCCATGCACCGGCCGCGGCCGTCCATCGAGATGCGGATACCGGCCTCCCGCAGGCGCGCGGTGAAGGCGAAGCCGGTGAACTGGCTGCCCTGGTCGGTGTTGAAGATCTGCGGGGTGCCATGGCGCGCCAGGGCTTCGTCGAGAGCCTCGACACAGAACCCCGCGTCCAGCGTGTTCGACAGCCGCCAGGCCAGGACGCAGCGGCTCGCCCAGTCCATGATCGCCACCAGGTAGAGGAAGCCGCGCCGCACCGGGATGTAGGTGATGTCGGCGCACCACACATGGTTCGGCCGCTCGATCGCCAGACCCCGCAGCAGATATGGATAAACCCGGTGCCCGAGGTGCGGCGCACTGGTCCGCGGCGCCCGATAGACCGCCTGAAGACCAAGCAGGCGCATCAGGCGAGCGGCCCGCCGCCGCCCGATCCGCACCCCCTCGCGGCGCAGATGCCGAACCATCTGGCGGGCGCCGTAGAACGGATACTTGAGGAACAGCGCGTCGATCCGGCGCATCAGAGCCAGCGTCTCCGCGCTCTCCCCCTTCGGCCGGTCATAGAGCGACGAGCGCCCGATCGACAGCAGACGGCATTGCCGGGTCAGGCTCAACGACGGGTGGCCCCGCACAACCATCGCCCGTCTCCCGGACCGGCTCAGCGACCGGACCCGCGTGACAAAAAATCACGCTCTACGATCAACTCCCCGATCTTGGCGTGAAGAGCCCGGACCTCGCTCTCGTGATCCCGCGCCCGGCGCTCACCTCCACCGGAAAAGACCTCCCCCAGACCCTCCATCGCCTGGCGCTTCCACACACCCACCTGGTTCGGATGCACCTGGTGCTTCGAGGCAATCTCCTGAAGCGTCCGATCACCCCGTAGCGCCTCCAAGGCTATCTTCGCCTTCAGCTCCCCCGAAAACCTGCGTCGCTTGCTCATCCGCATTCCTCCGTCACACGGCGGAATACACCTTGACGACCTGTCCGATTTTGCGACGCCACCTCAGACCGCCCGTCAAGTTATCCGGATAAGCGCCTATCGAAGGGCGCGCCCTACCCCGGGTCGTTGTCGGTGCGGCGGTAGGGGCCGGCTTCCGTCAGCTCGTGCATCTCGTGGCGGAGCAGCACGCGCTCCCGGTTGACGAAGTTCGCCACCGCCTCGCGGAAGCGGGGCTCGCGGATCCAGTGGACGCTGTAGGTCGGGCTCGGCAGGTAGCCGCGCTGGATCTTGTGCGGGCCCTGCGCGCCGGCCTCGACGCGGGCGAGCCCGTGCTCGATCGCGTAGTCGATCGCGCGGTAGAAGCAGGCCTCGAAATAGAGCATCCGGTAGCGCCGCTCCGCGCCCCAGTTGCGGCCGTAGAGCGTATCGCCGCCGAGCAGGTTGAGCGCGCCTCCCACCAGGCGCCCGCCCTGGAACGCGGCGACCAGAACCACCTTGTCCGACAGCTCCGAGGCCAGCCGGAGGAAAAACTCTTCCGTCAGGTATGCGTTCGACCATTTCTTGTCGACGGTGTTCAGGTAGAAGCCGTAGAAGGCCTCCATGTGGCGCTCTTCCAGCGCGTCGCCGGTCAGCGCGCGGATCTCCATGCCGCCCGCGTTGGCCTCGCGGCGCTCCTTGCGGATCGACTTGCGCTTGCGCGAGGACAGCCCGGCCAGGAAGTCGTCGAACGACTCGTAGCCCCGGTTGTGCCAGTGAAACTGCTGGCCCATGCGCTGCAACAGGCCCGCCTCGCCGAGCGTCTTCCACTCCGCCTCGGTGCAGAAGGTGACGTGGAACGAGGAGACCCCGTGGCTCTTGGCGAGCTCCATGAGGCCCGCCGCCAGCATCAGCCGGGTCGGTTCCCGCTCGGCGCCCGGGCGGACCATGAGGCGGGGTCCCGCGACCGGGGTGAACGGCACCGAGATCTGCAGCTTCGGGTAATACTGTCCGCCGGCGCGCTCGAACGCGTCCGCCCAGCCCCAGTCGAACACGTACTCGCCGTAGGAATGGCTCTTCAGGTAGCACGGAACGATGCCCATGAGCCGGCCGTCGTCGTCCTCGATCGCGAGGTGCTGCGGCAGCCACCCCGTCCGGCCCGAAACCGAGCCGCTCTGCTCCAGGACCCTCAGGAAGCCGTGCGAGACGAAGGGGTTGCCGGACCCCGCGCAGGCGTCCCACTCGGCCGGATCGACCTCCGCTATATCGTTGAGAACCTTGACCTTTACCGGCTCGCCGCCGTCGGGCATGTCCGCCTCGGGGACCGATCGGATGGGCGCCCATTGTGCGGGGCGGCGGCATTCCGCACAAGCGGAGGGGTTCGATCGCGGCGCTGGACGATGGGCCGGACAAGTGCGATAGTCCCGGCCCTTCGATGACCGCCCGGCGGGGTCCGCCGGCGGCCGGGAAACGCGATGACGATCGCCACGCGGATATTCACCTGGTGGAAGGGCGAGCCGGTCGGAACCGACGACACCGGCAATCGCTACTACCGCGAGAAATCGCCGTCCGGGGGGCGGCGGGAGCGCCGCTGGGTGATCTACGACGGCGAGGTCGAAGCCTCGCGCGTGCCGCCCGAATGGCATGCCTGGCTGCACTACACCACCGACGATATCCCGCCCGAGGGCGGGTCGCCCCGGCGGCCGTGGCAGAAGCCTCACCGCCCCAACGCCACCGGAACGCCCGACGCCTACCGCCCGCCCGGCCATGTCCTGAGCGGAACCGGGCGCGAGCGCGGCCGCAGCGAGTACGAGCCGTGGAAGCCGCCCGCCTGACCCGCCGCCCCGGAGGCCGGTTCCATGCGTAGGAGCCCCATCGAGACGCTGGTCGGCGCCCTGGTCATCGCGGTCGCGGTGCTGTTCTTCGTCTTCGCCTACAACACCGCGCAGGTGGAGACGGTGGAGGGCTACGCGGTGACCGCGAAGTTCGACCGGATCGACGGCATCCAGCGGGGCAGCGACGTGCGCATGAGCGGTATCAAGATCGGCACCGTTCTCGGCTATCGGATCGATCCCGAGACCTATCTCGCGGTGGTCTCGATGAGCATCGAGTCCGACATCGAGCTTCCCATGGACAGTTCGGTCTCGATCACCTCCGACGGGCTGCTCGGCGACAAGTATCTGTCGCTCACGCCCGGCGGAGACGAGGAGGCGATCGCGGACGGGGGCGAGATCGAAATCACCCAGGGCGCGATCGATCTCATCTCGATGATCGGCCAGTTGATTTTCAGCCAGACCGGCAGTGAGGGCGGTGGCGCCACCAAATAGGCCGTCGACGCGTCAAGCGGAGCCCGCCGGGGCGCAGCGCTGGGATCCGGCCCGCTATGCCGAGCACGGCCGCTTCGTGGCCGATCTCGCGGGACCGCTGGTCGCGCTGCTCGCGCCGCGGCCGGACGACGACATTCTCGACCTCGGTTGCGGCGACGGGGCGCTCACCGCCTCCATCGCGCCGCGCTGCCGGCGCATCGTCGGCGTCGATGCCAGCCCCGAGCAGGTGCAGGCGGCGAGGGCGCTCGGCCTCGATGCGCGGGTGGCCGACGGCCATGCGCTGCCCTTCGACTCCGAATTCGACGCGATCGTCACCAACGCCGCGCTCCACTGGATGAAGCGTCCGGACGACGCGATCGACGGGATGTGGCGGGCGCTCCGTCCGGGCGGGCGTATCGCCGGCGAAATGGGCGGCGCCGGAAACGTCGCCAGGATTTCGGGAGCGCTGGTCGACGCGCTCGGACGGCGCGGAATCGACGGCGAGTCCCGTTTCCCGTGGTATTTCCCGACGCCCGGCGCCTACCGCCGCAAGCTCGCCGCGCGCGGGTTCGAGGTGACGGAGATGGCCCTCGTCGAACGGCCGACGACGCTTCCGGGCGACATATCGGGCTGGCTCGAGACGTTCGCCGAGCCTTTTCTCGGCGCGGTGGCCGCGGACCGGCGCCCGGCGATGATCGCCGAGGTCCGGGATGCCCTCGAGCCCGCGCTCTACCGTCCCGGAACCGGATGGGTCGCGGACTATGTCCGGCTGCGTTTCCTCGCGGTCAAGCCGCGGGCGGCCGAAGGTTGATCCCGAAACTGGCCGCCGCCGCGGTTCTTCTCGCCGCCGCGCCCGCGGCGGCGGAAGAGGTCCGTATCGCGGTGCTCCAGGGGCTGGACAAGGTGACCGCCAGGATCTCGACCTTCGACGCCCCCGTCGGCCTCGCCGTCGGTTTCGGCACGCTCCGCATCGTCGCCCGCTACTGCCGCAAGCGGCCGCCCGAGGAGCCGCCCGAGACCGCCGCGTTCCTTGAGATCGACGAGGTCCCGCGGGACGGGCCGGAGGTCAGGCTGTTCAGCGGCTGGATGTTCGCGTCCAGCCCCGCCCTCGCGAGCCTGGAACACCCGATCTACGACGTCTGGGTGGTCGATTGCAGGACCGTCTCCACGTCCGAGGGCGCGATCTCGCGCTGAAACGACGCCGACTTGTCGAGCGCGTCCGCGAGCAGTTGCCGGTAGCCCGAACGGTGGATCTCGACGGCGCCGAAACGGGCGAGGTGCGGCGTGACGAACTGGACGTCGAGGAGGGAGAAGCCGCCCGACTTCAGGAGGGCGACGAGATGGACCAGCGCCACCTTGGACGCATCGGTCTCGCGCGTGAACATGCTCTCGCCGAAGAACGCGGCGCCGAGCGCGACGCCGTACAGACCGCCGACCAGCCGTCCGTCGCGCCAGCACTCGACGCTGTGCGCCCGGCCCATCGCGTGCAGCTCGCAATAGAGGTCGACGATCTCGCCGTTGATCCAGGTCTCGGCGCGGCCCCGGCCCGGTTCCGCGCAGGCCGAGATGACGTCGCGGAACGCGGTGTCGACGCGCACCTCGAAGACGCCGCTCCGGACCCGGCGCGCAAGCCGGCGCTGCGCACGGAACCGGTTGAGCGGCAGGATGCCGCGCTTCTCCGGGTCTATCCAGTAGAGCGTCGGGTCGTCGCGCCGTTCCGCCATCGGGAACAGGCCCACGGCATAGGCGCGCAGCAGCGTCTCCGGGCTGAGCGTGGCCATCGCCTCACCCCGCCTCCCCGACGAGGGCTTCCAGCCACTTGATGTCGTAGTCGCCGTTGATGAAATCGGCGTGCGAGATGATCCGGTCGTGCAGCGCCAGCGTCGTCTCGATACCCCCGATCACGCATTCCTGCAGCGCCCGCCTGAGGCGCATCAGGCATTCGTTGCGGGTCGCGCCGTGCACGATGAGCTTGGCGATCAGGCTGTCGTAGTTGGGCGGCACCGAATAGCCGACATAGATCCCCGAATCGATGCGCACCCCGAGTCCGCCGGGCGGATGGTAGTCGGTGATCCGCCCGGGGGACGGCGCGAAGGTTTCCGACGATTCCGCGTTGATCCGGCACTCGATCGCGTGGCCCGAAAAGACCACGTCGTCCTGGCGGAAACCCAGCGGCATGCTGGCCGCGATCCGGATCTGCTCGCGGACGATGTCGATCCCGGTGATCGCCTCGGTGACCGGATGCTCCACCTGGAGACGGGTGTTCATCTCGATGAAATAGAACTCGCCGTCCTCGTAGAGGAACTCCAGCGTTCCGGCGTTGCGGTAACCCAGCCGCTCGACCGCGGCGCAGGCGATACGGCCGATTTCGTCGCGCCGGTCGTCGTTGAGCGCCGGCGAACCGGCTTCTTCGAGCACCTTCTGGTGACGGCGCTGGAGCGAGCAATCGCGCTCGCCGAGGTGGACGACATTGCCTTCGCCGTCGGCGAGGATCTGCACCTCGATATGGCGCGGCCCATGGAGATACTTCTCGATATAGACGGAATCGTCGCGGAATGCCGCTTTCGCCTCGCTGCGCGCCATGGCGAGCGCCGAGGGCAGATCGGCCTCGGTCTCCGCGACCTTCATGCCGCGACCGCCGCCGCCGCCGGCCGCCTTGATCAGCACCGGATAGCCGATCCCGCCCGCGATCCGCGCCGCCTCCGCATCCTCGCTCACCGGGCCGTCGGAACCCGGCACCGCCGGCACGCCGAGCGCGATCATCGCCCGCTTGGCCGCGATCTTGTCGCCCATCATCGCGATGTGATCCGCCGACGGGCCGATGAAGCAAAGCCCGTGTTCCTCGACGATGGAGGCGAACTTGTCGTCCTCCGAGAGAAAGCCGTAACCGGGATGGATGGCATCCGCGTTGGCGATCACCGCCGCCGAGACGATCGCCGGAACGTTGAGATAGCTCTGCCGCGCCGCCGGCGGTCCGATGCAGACGCTCTCGTCGGCGAGCCTGACATGCATCGCGTCCTCGTCCGCGGTCGAGTGCACCGCGACGGTCTGGATGCCCATCTCTTTGCAGGCGCGGTGAATCCGGAGCGCGACCTCCCCCCGGTTGGCGATCAGAACCTTGTCGAACATGCGAAAGGCGCCTATTCGAGGATCATCAGCACCTCGCCGTACTCGACCGGCGCGGCATCCGACACAAGGACGCGGGCCACCCTGCCGGCGCGTGGCGAGCGGACCGGATTGAAGGTCTTCATCGCCTCGATCAGGACCAGCGTATCCCCCGCGCCGACCGCGTCGCCGGGCTGCACGAAGGGCGCTGCGCCGGGCTCGGGCGACAGATAGACCGTCCCCACCATGGGCGCGAGGACGGCGCCTTCCGCCTTGTTTTCCGGCTCTTCGGAAGTCTCCTCGGACGCCTCCGGGCGCGCCGGGGCGGGGGCCGCCGATACGGGCGCGGCCGGCGAGGCGATACCGCTCCGCCCGGTCACCCGAATCCTGCGTTCGCCCTCCTCATATTCGATCTCGCCGAGCCCGGTCTCTTCGAGGAGGGCCGCGAGCCGCCGGATCAGCGCCTCGTCGATCTCGAACGGGGGCATCAGCTCCGTTCCGCCAAACGGGCGGCGGCTTCGACGGCGAGCGTATAGCCGTGGCTTCCAAGGCCGCAGATCACGCCCGCGGCGACCTTCGAGACGTAGCTGTCGTGGCGGAAGGCCTCGCGCCGGTGCGGGTTGGACAGATGAAGCTCGATCACCGGGAGCTCGCAGGCGATCAGCGCATCCATCAGCGACAGCGAGGTGTGGGTAAGCCCCGCCGGATTGATCACGATCGCGTCCTGCGTCTCGCGGGCCTCGTGGATCCAGTCGATCAGCACGCCTTCGTGGTTCGACTGCCGGAACTCGATCTCGGCGCCCAGCGCGCGCGCTTTCTCGCGGCACAGCGCCTCGATCTCGGCCAGCGTCTCCCGGCCATAGATCTCCGGCTGGCGCGTGCCGAGCATGTTGAGGTTGGGGCCGTTCAGGACGAGGACGCGCGGGGCCACGCTCGTTCGCTTCCGCTGACAGGGTCCGGATGTTTATAGGGAGGCGGGATTCGATGTGCAATGACGGCGTTGCCGCGCGGGGGGCGCCGTGTCCGGGTCCGAGGCCCCTTTACAGGTCTCGCACCGCCGTCTATCACCGGCGCCCGCCTTTCCCGGGGACGGGAGCGGCCGCATCGGATGACCGACAAGATCCAACGCTTTCTGGCGGCCCGACGGCCGCCCACGCCGTGCCTGGTGGTCGATCTCGACCTCGTCGAGGAGAATTACCGCAGGCTGTCGGAGGCGCTGCCCGCGGCTGAGATCTACTACGCGGTGAAGGCCAACCCGGCCCGTCCGGTGATCGAGCGGCTGGATCGTCTGGGTTCCGGCTTCGATACCGCCAGCATCTACGAGATCGAGCGCTGCCGCGCGCTCGGGATCGCTCCGGAGCGCATGGCCTACGGGAGCACGGTCAAGAAGGAGCGCGATATCGCCGCCGCGCACGGTTACGGCGTGAGTCTGTTCGCCTTCGACAGCGAGGCGGAGCTCGACAAGCTCGCGCGCGCCGCCCCGGGGGCGCGGGTGCTGTGCCGAATCGCCGTGGAGGGGGCCGGCGCCGACTGGCCGCTGTCGGAAAAGTTCGGCTGTCATCCCGACATGGCGGTCGATCTGCTCGAACGCGCGCGTGACGTCGGACTCGACCCCTGCGGACTGTCCTTCCATGTCGGTTCGCAGCAGCGCGACACGACCCGGTGGGACGTCGCCATCGGGCGCTCGGCGGCGGTTTTCGCCGCGCTCAACCGGCGCGGCATCGACCTCGGGACGATCGATCTGGGCGGCGGGTTCCCCGCGCGATACCGGCGCGACGCACCGCCGGTCGAGCGCTACGCCGAGGCGATCTCGACGGCGCTGACCCGTCACTTCGGCAACAGCCTGCCGCGGACGATGATAGAGCCCGGCCGCTGCATACCGGGAGACGCCGGGGTCATCCAGACGGAGATCGTGCTGATCTCGCGCAAGTCCTACGACGACGATACGCGCTGGATCTATCTCGACATCGGACGCTTCGGCGGGTTGCCCGAGGTCCTCGACGAGGCGATCCAGTATCGGCTGCGGACCGGCCGCGACGGCGGACCGACCGGGCCGGTGATCATTGCCGGGCCGACCTGCGACGAGGTCGACATCCTCTACGAGAACGCCGGATACGAATTGCCGCTCGCGCTCGAAGTGGGAGACCGAATCCAGATCCTGAGCGCCGGCGCGTATACCGCGGCTTACGCCTCCGTCGGCTTCAACGGCTTTCCGCCGCTCGACGAGCATTACATCTAGGCGGATCCGCTAAAGCATTTTCCGACCTTATGCGTTCACGACGGTCCACCCTCCCCCAACCCCTCCCGCGAGCGGGAGGGGGAGGGGAGGAGGCAAGGAGGGGTCGGCGAGCGAATCCCCCTCTCCCCCGCGGGGAGAGGGTCGGGGTGAGGGGGGCTCCCGGGCGACAGCCGGCCGCGACCGCGTCCGGACGGAAAATGCTTTAGCGGGATTCTCTCGCCTCACGCGCTTCCGCGACGATCCGGCGCATCGCGGTCAGGTCCCGCGCACCCCGAAGCACCTTCTTGCCGATCACGAAGGACGGCGTCCCGTTGAGGCCGAGCGCGTCCGCGATGGCGTAGTTGCGGGTGATGATCCGGGCGATTTCCGGCGCGCCCAGGTCGCGTTCCAGCCGTTTGCGATCCAGCCCGGCCCGCTCGGCGAGAGACAGCACCTTCCCCCTGTCGAGCCGTCCCCGCGCTTCCATCATCAGGTCATGGAAGCGGAAATACTTGTCCTTGCCCTGATGCCGGGCGGCGACCGCCGCGCGCGCCGCGAAAACCGATTCCGGGCCGAGTATGGGCCATTCGACATAGACCCTGCGGATCTTGCCGTCGGAGGAGACCAGCTTGCCGACGATCGGGTGGACGCGCCGGCAGACGCCGCAGCGATAGTCGAAAAACTCCGCCACCGTAACGTCGCCGTCCGGATTGCCGCCGACGGGCGAAGCCGGCTTTTCGTAGAGATCCCGCCGGTATTTCTCGAGCGCGGCGACCGCCGCGCGCTCCTTGGCCGCCTCCCGCTTGGCCTCGAGGGCTTCCATCGCGCGCTCGATCACCTCCGGATTGCGCAGCAGATAGTCTTCGATGACGCGTTCGATGGATTTGCGTTGCTGGGCCGGGATTTCGGCCGCGGCGGCGGGGAGCGCGACCGGCAAGGCGATCGCGAGGGCGGCTAACGTCTTGACGAGGCGCATCGTGCGTTTCCGAACCGGTGGATCCGTGGCGCTTACGTTGGGGCCGCCAAGCCTACCACAGCCCGGGTGCGACATCGGGGGTCTCTACCGCCTTCGCTTGAGGCGCTTCAGCGTGGCCAGCATATCCTCCGCCCGCAAACGCCCCGTCGAGCCCTCCTTGAAGCCCCGCCGCGCGCGCTCGGCCATCAGCGTGGCGTCGTCGATCCGCCCGGTTCGCATGGCGAACTCCGCCGACGCGAGCGCGGCGTCCGCGAGCCTTCCCGTTCGTCCGTAGGCGGTGGCGGCGAGACGCCAGGCGAGAGCGATCGTGTCGTCGTATCGAAGCGCTTCTTCCAGATGCAACAGCGCCGGTTTGAGCAGCGCCTCGCGGTTCGTCTCGATCATGACATGGGCCAGCCCGATTCGAAGCAGGGGCGCCGCCGGAACTTTCTCGACCGCACGACGGTAATAGGGCAGGGCGTCGGCGACCTTGCCGGTCTCGAACAGGATCTGGCCCTTCAACTCCTGAAAATAGGGATCGTCGGGGAACTCGGCGATCAGACCGGACATCGCATCGAGCGCTTTCGCGAAATCCGATTGGCGGTAATGCGCGACCGCGCGGGCGTATCGCGCGGCTACGGAGGTGTCGCCGGCCGGATATTTCCGGAACGTCCTTGCCGGCAATTCGAGAAAGCCGTCCAGCTTGGCGATGGCGCGCTTGTGCGCGGCAACGAGCTCGGCCGGAACCGGGACATCCGAAAATTTCGACTTCTCGACATGGTTGCGAAGGAATTCGATCCGGTTTCTGGTCAACGGATGGGTGACCCGGTAGCTCAGCTGCTTTTGTTCCTTCCGGCTGACGAACAGGCTCTGGTACTCGTCCAGCGTTTCCATGAATTCGAGCAGACCGCGGCTCGATTGGCCCGAGCGATCGAGGAAGTCGACCGCGGCGCGGTCCGCCGACCGTTCCTGAGTGCGGCTGAAGGAGAGAAGCTGCGACTGGGCGAGATGGTGGCCCGCGCCTATCGTGGCGAGCGCGGCGCCGGGGTCGCCGGACAGCGTTCCGAGCACGACGCCGATGACCGCGCTCATCAGCAACGGCGTCTGGGCGTCCCGAAACATGGTATCGAGCCTTGCCAGATGGCCCCCCGCGATGTGGCCCGTCTCGTGGGCGAGGACGCCGATCACCTGGCGCGGGTGGGTCGTCCTGCGCAGAAGCCCCGTAGTGATGAAGATGCGCTGTCCGCGCGAGACGAAAGCGTTGGGTGCGTCGGAGCGAATCAGGTGGATGCGCACCGCCCCGCGTTCGATTCCGGCCGCGTCGAGTATCGGTTCCAGGTAGGAACGGATTAAGTTCTCGATCTCGGTGTCGTAGATATGTACGGTTTGCGCGGCGAATGCGGGCGGTGCGGCTGCAACCGCCAGCGCGACGCCAACCGCCTTCATCCACGCGGCGAGGCGAATGAAGAGACTCGGAAACATCGAATTCCTTGGTTTGTGTGAGCGTATGTGGGGTCGATTCCGTCGTCAAACAATCATCGCCGCGACGATTCCCCTCCTGGCCGCGTGCGGCACGGATTCCAAACCGCTGGGGGTCGTGGGGCACATCACCCAGAGCTTCGGCGGCGCCGTCGCGGACGAGCCTGCCGCCGCCCTGGTCGCGCGCGACATCCTGTCCGCCGGGGGAAACGCGGCCGACGCGGCGGTGGCGCTCTATTTCGCGCTTTCCGCCACCTACCCCGTGGCGGCGGGAATCGGCGGCGGGGGCGTTTGCGTCGTCTATGGCGCCGCGGTCAGCGAGAACGCGACGATCGACTTCCGTGCCCGCGGGACAGCCGCCGGAAACGGTTTCGACGTCGCGCTGCCCGGCAATGTCAGGGGCATGGCCGTTCTGCATGCCCGGTTCGGGCGTCTCCCATGGCCGCAGCTGGTGCAGCCGGGCGAGCGGTTGGCGCGGTTCGGCAATCGGATATCGCGGGCGCTTGCCCGCGCCGTCGCCGCCAACGCGGAACGTCTGCGTCGCGACGAGCGGGCCCGTGCCCTCTTTTTCAGGCCGGACGGCACCCCGCTCCGGGAAGGCGACCGCCTGGAACAGGTCGAGCTCGCCACCGTCCTCGGCCAGCTGCGGTTCAAGGGGGCGGGCGCTCTTCACGGCGGGCCCCTGGCACGGCGCTACGCCGACGCGGCGCGGGCGATCGGCGGCCGCCTGTCCCCGCAGGCGCTGCGCGACTGGACGCCAAGCCTCGGGAAGCCGGTGCAGTTCTCTCTCGGCGATCACACCCTCAACACCGCTCCCTCCACGTCCGCGGCCCGGTTGCTGCAGGCCCTGTTCGCGGAGGGCGCGTACCGGAACGCGCCGGGCGATGCGAAAGCCGCCGCGATCGCAATGGCGGCGCTGTCCGTCGGCGGGAACGCCCCGGGCGCCGACGGCGCCGCCCCGGACAGGAGCGGGACGACCGGTTTCGCGGTCATCGACCGGGTGGGCGGCGTGGTCGCCTGCTCGCTATCCATGAACGGACCCTTCGGCACCGGCAGAATGCTCCCCGGCACCGGCGTCTTCGCGGTAGCGGCCGCATCCGACGCGGCGAACGACGGCGCGTCCGTGGCGATCGTGAACAACGAGAACACCGGAAACACCTTCTTCGCGGCCGCGGCGTCCGGCGGGCCGGCTTCCGCCGCCGCGCTCGCCAGGGTCGCCGGAAGCGTGCTCCTCGACGACAGTCCCCTCGCGGCCGCGCTCGCCCAACGGCGCCTTGCCGCGGACCCCCGCTCGCGCACGGTTTACGTCGAAGCGGGAAGCGCCGAATCGGCCGTCGCGCCGTTGCGCGGCCGGGGCTTGAGGACCGTCACCGGCGGGCCGCTCGGCCGGGTCAACGCCATTCATTGCCCGCGCGGCAACCTTCGGGATCAGGAGGCCTGCCGATACGGCGTCGATCCGCGCGGATTCGGCCATGCCGTGAACGCGGGGGAGTAGCGTGGCCCTGAAGCGCGCGGCCCGAGGATCGGTTCCCCCCTTTATCGTGATGGATGTCATGCGCGCGGCCAACGAGCGCGCCGCGGCGGGGGAGGACATCGTTCATCTCGAAGTCGGACAACCCGCGACGCCCGCGCCCGGCGCGGTGCTCGCGGCCGCGGCCGCCGCGTTGCGGTCCGATCCGCTGGGCTACACCGATGCCACCGGGATCGCCGATCTCCGGCGGAGAATCGCCCGACACTATGGCGAGGTCTACGGGATCGATGTGGATCCCGGCCGAATCTTCGTTACCACCGGCTCGTCCGGCGGGTTCATTCTCGCTTTCCTCGCCGCCTTCGATCCCGGCGACCGGGTGGCGCTGGCCGAACCCGGCTATCCGGCCTACCGGAACATTCTTACCGCGCTCGGAATCGAGGCTGTCTGCATCGAGACGGGACCCGAGACCCGGTTTCAGCCGACGCCCGGACTTCTCGAGGAGCATGGGCACCTGGACGGGCTGATCGTCGCCAGCCCCGCCAACCCCACCGGGACGATGCTCGACCGGGACGCGCTCGGGGGGCTTGTCGATTATTGCGAGCGGCGCGGAATCCGGCTGGTGTCCGATGAGATCTATCACGGCATCGTCTACCGGGGCGCGGCGGAAAGCGCGCTCCGCTTCACCGACCGCGCGGTGATCGTCAACAGCTTCTCGAAATACTTCTCGATGACGGGCTGGCGGATCGGCTGGCTGGTGGTGCCCCCCGATCTCGACCGGTCGATCGAGTGCCTGGCCCAGAACCTGTTCATCTCTCCCCCGACGCTGGCGCAGCACGCGGCGCTCGCCGCCTTCGACTGCGCCGAAGAGCTCGACGGGAACGTCGCCCGGTACGCGGAGAACCGCGAAATCCTGCTGGAAGGCTTGCCGCGCGTCGGTTTGACCCGTTTCGCGCCCGCCGACGGTGCTTTCTATCTCTACGCGGATGTCGGGGCCTTCGGGATGGACAGCCGGGAACTGAGCAACCGTCTGCTCGCCGAGGCCGGCGTCGCCGTCGCGCCCGGGCTCGATTTCGACCGGCGCCGCGGCGGCGACTACGTACGGATTTCCTTTGCCGGGTCGCAGGAGGACATGCGCGAGGCGCTCTCGCGCCTCGGCAGATGGGTCGCGGCGAACCGGCCGGTGGACGCGGCCCCGGCTATTTGACGATCTTTTGCCACCAACCGCGCCGTTTCGGCCGGTCGGGATCCTCCACCGCGGCGGCCGAAGTCTCGGCCTCGGGCATGCTGGCGGAATCGTCCGCGGAGAGCGCCGCCATGACCGGAGCGGGCTCCGGCTCCGGCGCCGAGACGGGCACTGGCTCCGGCTCGGGCGGAGGCGGCGCGACCGGCTCAGGCTCGGGCGCCGGCGGAGGTTCGGGAACCGATTCCGGTGCCGCCGGAATCTCTTCGCCGGTGTCGGACCCCGCGGCTGCGGCGTCGTCCTGCTCCGCGACAGGTTCTGACTTTGTCGCCGATTCCTTCGACCCACGGCCCGATCTCCGGCGTCCGCCGCGCCGCCCCGCGCGTCGTCGGCTCGGCCGCTTTTCGGACGACGCTCCCTCGCCGTCGCCGGCCTCAGCGGCCCCGGCTTCCGGTTCGCTATCCGCCGCCTCTTCGGCGGTCGTCTCTATGGCGGCCTCGGGCGAGGATTTGCGGCGAGAGCGCCGCCGGCGCGGCCGCTTCTTCTCCCCCTCCTCGCGCGATTCCGTTTCCTCGGCTTTCGCGGACTTGTCCCGATCTTTCGCGGCCGGCGGTTTCTCGCCCGCATCGGGCGCCGGCGCCCGCACGCGTTCGATCCGCATGTCGGGCGGCACCACGCTGTCGTCGCCCAGCAATGTGATGCGGAATCCGTGGCGATTCTCGATGTCCGACAGCATGGGCCGCTTGTTGTTGAACACGTAGAGCGCGACCGCGCCGGGGATCGAAACCGTCACTTCGCTCAGCTTGTGCCGGGTTCCCTCTTCCTCGAGCGCGCGCAGGACCTGCAACGCCATCGATTCGGTGGACCGGATAAACCCTGCGCCGCGGCAATGGGGGCAGGTCTGGGTGCTGGCTTCCTGGAGGCTCGGTCGCAGCCGCTGGCGGGACAGCTCCAGCAGGCCGAATCCGCTGATCCGGCCGATCTGGATACGCGCGCGGTCCGATTTCATCGCATCCTTGAGCCGGCGCTCCACCTGGCGCAGGTGGCGCGTTTCCTGCATGTCGATGAAATCGATGACCACCAGCCCGGCAAGGTCGCGCAGCCTGAGCTGGCGGGCGACCTCCTCCGCCGCCTCGACATTGGTGTTTAGAGCGGTCTCCTCGATGTTGCGCTCGCGCGTCGAGCGGCCCGAGTTCACGTCGATCGATACCAGCGCCTCCGTTGCCTGGATGACGATATAGCCGCCCGACTTGAGCTGCACCTCCGCGCTGTGGATCGCGTCCAGCTGGCCCTCGATCTGATAGCGGTGGAATAGCGGGATGCCGGCTTCCCGGTAGCGCTGGACGCGCTTGGCGTGGCTCGGCATCAGCATCCGCATGAATTTCTTGGCCGTCTGATAGGCTTCCACCCCGTCGACCAGCACTTCCTCCACGTCCCTGGTGTAGAGATCGCGGATCGCGCGCTTTATCAGGCTGGCATCCTCGTAGACCAGCGTCGGAGCGATCGAACTGAACGTTCGATCGCGCATGTCGTCCCAGTTACGGCTCAAATACTCGAAGTCGCGCCTGATTTCCGCCTTGCTTCGCTCGGTGCCGGCGGTACGCATGATCACGCCCATGCCGTTCTGGATTTCCAGATCGTCGATGATCTTCTTCAGCTTGCGGCGCGCGTTCGGGTTGGTGATCTTGCGGGAGATACCGCCGCCGCGCGCGGTGTTGGGCATCAGCACGCAGTAGCGGCCGGCAAGCGAAATATAGGTGGTCAGCGCGGCCCCCTTGTTGCCCCGTTCCTCCTTGACCACCTGGACCAGGATGATCTGGTTCCGCTTGATGACTTCCTGGATCTTGTAGCGTCTGGACCGGCTGCTGGCCGGGCGGGATTCGCCGTCGGCATCGCTCCGCTTGCGTCCGCGGCGGCGCCTGCGCGACGAGGAAGGTTTCCTTTCCGCGGCCGCCTCTTCGTCGTCCCCGGATTCCGACCCCGACTCGTCTTCGGCCGCTTCCGCCGCCGCGGCGTCGGCCTCTGCCGTGTCGTCGGCGTCGTCGGCTTCCGCGTCCGGTTCCTCCGGGGCCGATTCCGGAGAATCCTCTTCCGGCGGTTCGGTGGCGACGATCTCGGGTTCCGGCGCGCCCGCGGCCTCCGCTATCGCGGCTTCGGGTTCGCCCTCGACCGGACCTCCTTCCTCGCCGTCCGGATCCTCGGTTTCCGAGATGTCCTCGACCGTGCTGTCGATCTCGTCGACGAGCGCCTGCGCCGTAAGCTCGTTCTCGCCTTCGGCATTTTCCGCCGCGACCAGGGCCTCCCGGTCCTCGACCGGGATCTGGAAATAGTCGGGGTGGATATCGTTGAAGGCGAGGAAACCGTGCCGGTCGCCGCCGAAGTCGACGAACGCCGCCTGGAGCGACGGCTCGACCCGGGTGACCTTGGCTAGATAGATGTTTCCCTTGAGCTGGCGTTTCGTCGAGGTCTCGACGTCATACTCTTCCAGCCGGTTCGCGCTGGTGATCACGACACGCACCTCTTCCGGGTGGGTGCCGTCGATCAGCATCCGTTTGGTCATGTAATGCTCCGGGGCCGATGCGGCGCGACGCCGGGCGTCCCGGCGGCGCGATCGGCCATGTTGCGGCCGCCCCGGCAAGCGGCGCCATGGAAAGCCGGCCGAACGGATTGCGCTCCGTCCGATCACGGTCGATCCGGCCGCCGAATTCTTTGCTTGCCCTGGGCGTGGCCGTCATTTTCTCCAAATTCCGACGTCAGCGTGCTCCGCCGGCCTTCGCCGGGCGCACTGCCGGGGCGACATCGCGGGAGCGTGCCGCATTCGCGATCGAGCCATGCCGATCGCGCCTACAACATAATGGCGGCCGGGGCGTATACTCAACCGGTATGAGAAATGTGCGCTGTGGTGATTTTTGGCTGTCGCCGGTTCGATTTTGGCGGTTGAATATCGTCCGGCCCGCTTCCCCACCGGGCAGGATACGGGCTTCCGGGGCCTGACAAATACGATTACCGGAAGATTGTCTGGCGTGCGGGCGTGGCTTCCCCTCTGCCGTCGGGCGGCGGGATCGGGCAGGATTGTCGGGAGGCAGACGAGCGGTCAGCCGGTGTCGAGATACGGCACGGCGCCGACCAGGGAGCGCATGCGCTCGGGGCGGCCGGCGCGGGCCTGGGCGAGAGCCATCGCCATCATCACCGCCAGGGCGAGGCCGAGGCGGGTCTTCATCTTGGCGCGGCCTCGGATGTAGTGGGTCTCGGAAGTTGAAGCTGTTGTCGAGGCGGCTGTTGATCCGCTCCATGGCCGAGCGGCGGTTGTAGCCGCGCCGCCATGACGGACTGCCCCAGGGCGTGGGGGTGAAGATGCGCCGGTCGTGGCTGTCGAGGTCGATGCGCAGGATGCGGCCATAGTCTCCGGGCTTGACCCCGCCGGCCCGGTGGCAGGCCCGGCTGCCGGCGCAGGCGAAGCCGAAGGCGGCTGCCGGGCAGCGGTATTTGAGCGTGCCGCAGCGGCCCCGATCAGCCTCGAACCCCTGAAACGCCATAGCGCGGACCTCGCCGGTCCCGGGACAGACGCAGGACACCCGGCCGCGCTCGTCGTGAACGATGACATCGGCGCGGTCGGGGAACAGCGGCCGCGTGATCGGCTGCGCCGGATCGTATCTCGGCTCCTGCTTCTCCACCCGCCACATCAGCCGTGTATCGAATCAGCGGGCGGGCGGTCCACCGGTCCCACAGCCGCGCCTTCAGGCGGGCATCGTCGAGACCGCGGTCGGCGCTGAAGTCGGCGCAGCGCCCGGCGATCTCCGGCGCCCTTGCGAACAGCTCCTCCAGCATCCCGGACAGCACCTTGGGTTCCGAGGCCGAAGCGCGCGTCACCTCGAAGGCCACCGGAACCTCGTAATCGGTGTCGGCGATCAGGTGCAGCCCGTAGCCGAACCACGACTTCACCTTCTTCCACACCGCGCCGGTCCTGGCGTCCACCCCGCCCGTCTCGTGCTTGCCCCAGTCGGCGTCGGGGTCCGAGGTCTTGTCCTCGTCCTTGCCGACCCGGCCCCGTCGAGTGGCTCGCGATCGCCTTGCCGTCGTAGCCGAGATGACGCCCGAAGTCCGGCAACGCGGCGAACAGCGCGGCGCGCAGGCTCTCGATCATGGCGGACACCAGCCCCTGCTCGTCCTCAAGCTGCACAACACGCCCCAGAAAACCGCGAGAAGTTCCAGTGGCTCGGCGCCGTCGAACGAACCCGCGCCGGGCGCGTTACCGCATGCCCGTCGTGAAGCACCGTCACCGGCCCCGCTCTGATACGGCAGAGGGTCGAACCCGCAGATCTCCAGCAACGCCGGGTTGCGCCCCAGCTCCCGCAACAGCGACTGCATCGAGGCGTGTTGCAACACCACCCCCGCGATCAGCGCCCGCCACATCGCCCGCACCGGGTAGTCGTTACGGCCCCGACCGCGACACACTTCAAGCGCCGTCACGATCTCCTCGTCGGGAAGCACCGCCAGAACCAGGCGCAGCCGTTCAAGGTCCGGCAGGACTTCGACATCGCGCCACGAAAAGGGTAGCTTCGCCGCCGTCGCCATCGCTGTTCTCCCGACCAGGGGTGGTGAGTGGAACAAGGGCCCCAGGGCCCGATGGCGACACCTTCTATCTCATGCGCACGATCAGGGCGCGCGAGGCCGCCGCAGGAAAACCTCGCTGCCAAGACGCCGCGACCAGCGGCGTGGGGTGAAAATCGCCAAAACGACCGCCGCAGCGAAACTGAAACCCCGGATATCAACGACCACCACGGGGTATCAAAAATCTCGCACCTCCGTGAACGCCTTGTAAATCAACCCGTCCCCGACAGCGCAAACGCCTCAGAGGAGAGAAATGTGCGCTGTGGTGATTTTTGGCTGTCGCCGGTTCGATTTTGGCGGTTGAATATCGTCCGGCCCGCTTCCCCACCGGGCAGGATACGGGCTTCCGGGGCCTGACAAATACGATTACCGGAAGATTGTCTGGCGTGCGGGCGTGGCTTCCCCTCTGCCGTCGGGCGGCGGGATCGGGCAGGATTGTCGGGAGGCAGACGAGCGGTCAGCCGGTGTCGAGATACGGCACGGCGCCGACCAGGGAGCGCATGCGCTCGGGGCGGCCGGCGCGGGCCTGGGCGAGAGCCATCGCCATCATCACCGCCAGGGCGAGGCCGAGGCGGGTCTTCATCTTGGCGCGGCCTCGGATGTAGTGGGTCTCGAAGTTGAAGCTGTTGTCGAGGCGGCTGTTGATCCGCTCCATGGCCGAGCGGCGGTTGTAGCCGCGCCGCCATGACGGACTGCCCCAGGGCGTGGGGGTGAAGATGCGCCGGTCGTGGCTGTCGAGGTCGATGCGCAGGATGCGGCCATAGTCTCCGGGCTTGACCCCGCCGGCCCGGTGGCAGGCCCGGCTGCCGGCGCAGGCGAAGCCGAAGGCGGCTGCCGGGCAGCGGTATTTGAGCGTGCCGCAGCGGCCCCGATCAGCCTCGAACCCCTGAAACGCCATAGCGCGGACCTCGCCGGTCCCGGGACAGACGCAGGACACCCGGCCGCGCTCGTCGTGAACGATGACATCGGCGCGGTCGGGGAACAGCGGCCGCGTGATCGGCTGCGCCGGATCGTATCTCGGCTCCTGCTTCTCCACCCGCCACATCAGCCGTGTATCGATCAGCGGGCGGGCGGTCCACCGGTCCCACAGCCGCGCCTTCAGGCGGGCATCGTCGAGACCGCGGTCGGCGCTGAAGTCGGCGCAGCGCCCGGCGATCTCCGGCGCCCTTGCGAACAGCTCCTCCAGCATCCCGGACAGCACCTTGGGTTCCGAGGCCGAAGCGCGCGTCACCTCGAAGGCCACCGGAACCTCGTAATCGGTGTCGGCGATCAGGTGCAGCCCGTAGCCGAACCACGACTTCACCTTCTTCCACACCGCGCCGGTCCTGGCGTCCACCCCGCCCGTCTCGTGCTTGCCCCAGTCGGCGTCGGGGTCCGAGGTCTTGTCCTCGTCCTTGCCGACCCGGCCCGTCGAGTGGCTCGCGATCGCCTTGCCGTCGTAGCCGAGATGACGCCCGAAGTCCGGCAACGCGGCGAACAGCGCGGCGCGCAGGCTCTCGATCATGGCGGACACCAGCCCCTGCTCGTCCTCAAGCTGCACAACACGCCCCAGAAACCGCGAGAAGTTCCAGTGGCTCGGCGCCGTCGAACGAACCCGCGCCGGGCGCGTTACCGCATGCCCGTCGTGAAGCACCGTCACCGGCCCGCTCTGATACGGCAGAGGGTCGAACCCGCAGATCTCCAGCAACGCCGGGTTGCGCCCCAGCTCCCGCAACAGCGACTGCATCGAGGCGTGTTGCAACACCACCCCCGCGATCAGCGCCCGCCACATCGCCCGCACCGGGTAGTCGTTACGGCCCCGACCGCGACACACTTCAAGCGCCGTCACGATCTCCTCGTCGGGAAGCACCGCCAGAACCAGGCGCAGCCGTTCAAGGTCCGGCAGGACTTCGACATCGCGCCACGAAAAGGGTAGCTTCGCCGCCGTCGCCATCGCTGTTCTCCCGACCAGGGGTGGTGGTGGAACAAGGGCCCCAGGGCCCGATGGCGACACCTTCTATCTCATGCGCACGATCAGGGCGCGCGAGGCCGCCGCAGGAAAACCTCGCTGCCAAGACGCCGCGACCAGCGGCGTGGGGTGAAAATCGCCAAAACGACCGCCGCAGCGAAACTGAAACCCCGGATATCAACGACCACCACGGGGTATCAAAAATCTCGCACCTCCGTGAACGCCTTGTAAATCAACCCGTCCCCGACAGCGCAAACGCCTCTATTCTGTCCGCCACATGCCCTACTCGTCATTCTGTGGTGCGGGGCTCGCCGCCATTTCCTGCTACGCCGTCAGCAAGCCCGGCCCTCGATGGCGGCTCGGTGTGCCAGGCCCGCCCCGCGAGGCCCCCTGGAGGTGGGCCGGACGGGCAGGGTAGGCAGCGGGGTCCGGGCCGTCCATTATTTCCGCGCCGAGGGAGGGGACGGTGGTCGACGACGAGGGGCTGGAATACGCGGTTCCCCGCTACCGCGATCCCGGGAAGACGGCGCGGATCGTCGCGGCACGTCGGCGCGGGAAGCGCGTCAAGGACATTGCCGCACGCGAGGGGATGTCTCACCAGCGGGTCTCGCGCATCTGCCAGGACGCCGGGTTGACTGCCAGGCGATCGACGACACCGCCGCCGAAAGCGTGCGCCGAGTGCGGGAAGCTCCTGCGGAACCGCTCGGCGGTCTACTGCTCCAGGAAATGCACCGAGGCGGCGCTGCACCCCAACCCCGCCGGAAAGCGCCTCTACGAGCTCCGGCGCGACGGCGCGGCCACCTGGGCCGAGATCGCGGACGCGCTCGACTGGCGCCCCGATCTGCCGCGGCCCGCGCGGCGGGTCCGGGCGGCGGCGGCCGCACGACGCTATGCCAGGGCGCGCGGCCTGCCATGGCCCTTGCCGGACCGCGCCAAGGCGGAACGCCTGGCGAGGCGGGCCGAGAAGCGGGCCGCCGGGATCGGGGAAGTCGTGGAGGAGGAGAGCCGTATTCAGGCGCTTCTCGACGAACTGCCGAAGGACAGGACGATAACCGAGCCCGAGGCCGCGCGGTTCCTGGTGGAGCTCTATCGCCTCGGGCTGCCGTTCAGCCGCATCGCGGCGCGGACGAACTGCTCCGCGGGCTATGTCGAGAAGGTGGTGCGCCGGGACGCGCCGGAGCTGATCCGGTCCGGAGCGACCCGGGGAAAGAAGGCGCGCCCCGCCGCGCTGCTGATCGACCTCCGCGAGGCCCGCAAGGTCTGGCGCTGGGAGGGATACCGCCGCAGTAGAGACCGGCAGGACGCCCGCATGTTCGCGGCGTGGCTCGCCGGCACGCCGCTCCGCGACATCGCCAAGCGCGAAGGTATCGGCCGGGAGGCCGTGGCGAAGCGCATATCCGGCTGATGGGGAATCGACGCCCGTGGGGCGCCACCGCCACCGCCGGGTGGGTGGAGCGATCGCGGATCTTGTGGCCCCGAAGCGGCGGAAGCCGGCGGATCGGGCGAGCATGGCCTTGCCGGCACCCGGGCCTGCCTCCGGCACGGTCCGGGCCGCGGTCAGGCCGGATGCCGGCGAACGGATAGCGCGCTTCGGGGGCCGCGGTCTCCTGTACGGCTTCGGCGAGCTCGACGCGCCGGCGCCGGCCCATGCCGCGACGGTGCACGAGCGGAATATCCGGCGGTGGTGATCCCGGTGCTGACCCAGCACTATGGTAAGCGGTAGCCGCGCCCCATACTTTCGCGGGCTGTGTTTCCCGGTCTGACTCTCTTCCCTGGCGGCGGCTTTGGAGGAGGGATGACGATGACGGAGTTTTCGACGGCGGCGGGTTCTGTCGGTTCTGGTGCCGGGGCGGCTGGATCGCCGGTTTCGGGGGATGCCGGCGCGGCCGCTGCGCCGCGCGGCTGGACCGAGGCGGAGCGGGCGCGGGCTGTGGCGGAGAGCGAGCGGCCGGGCGTGACGATTGCGGCGGTGGCGCGCCGTCACGGCATCGACGAGAGCACGCTGCGCGGCTGGCGGCGCCAGGCGCTGTATACGGTTGCCAGGGCGGGTTCCGGCAGCGTCGGATCGTGTCCCGAGCCGTGGTGTAAGAGCCTGGCTGCGGCGCGTCAATCAAGCTGAGACGTTTGCGTCAATCAGGATGAGACGGGGGAAGGCGGCGGCCCGGAACGCAGGGAGGGCGTAGCCCGACCGGAGTTCCGGGCCGCCGGCTCGAAAAATTTCCCCCGGGCCTTCTGGCGGCCAGGGCCGGCCGGGCGAACGGTGAGGCTTTTCCGAGTGGGGGAGCGCGTCGTTGCCCGGGCGTCACATAACCGATCGCCAGAAGAGGCTGTTCATGACCCATAAGAAGACCGACACCATCGCGGTGGCGGCCGCCAAGGCGGGCTTCAGCCGTGCCACCGGCTACCGGCTCGCTGCCGATCCGCTTCCCGCTCGGGAGAAGAAGCCGCGAGGCCGGCGCCGCCCGGACCCGCTGGCCGATATCTTCGAGGAGGATGTCGTGCCGATCCTTGAGGCCAGCCCGCTGATCCGCCCGGTCGGCGTGTTCGAGGAGCTGAGGCGCCGCCATCCCGAACTGGACCCGGGGGTGCGGCGCACGCTGGAGCGGCGGATCCGCACCTGGCGCGCCGAGCACGGCGCGGAGAAGGACGTGATCTTCCGCCAGAAGCACGAGCCGGGCCGGCAGGGCCTGTCCGACTTCACCCGCATGGGTTCGCTCGGCGTGACCGTCGCGGGGCAGCCGTTGGACCCTATGCTCTACCACTTCCGCCTCGCCTGGTCAGGCTTCACCCATGCCCGGGTGGTGCTGGGCGGCGAGAGCTTCACGGCGCTCGCGGAGGGGCTGCAGGACGCGCTGTGGCATCTCGGCGGCGCGCCCGGCGAGCACCGCACCGACAGCCTGTCGGCGGCGTTCTGCAACCTGGGCAAGGACGCGGTCGAGGACATGACCGGGCGCTACCGGGCGCTGTGCGAGCATTACGGCATGGAAGCCACCCGCAACAACCGCGGCGTGGCGCATGAGAACGGCTCGATCGAAGGGCCGCACGGACACCTCAAGCGCCGGATCGCGGATGCGCTGGCGCTGCGCGGCTCGTCGGACTTCGAGACCCTCGACGCCTATCGGCGCTTTGTCGCCGAGGTGGTCGGCCGCGCCAACGCACACCGCTCCAAGGCGATCGAAGCCGAGCGCGCGGTGCTGCGGGACCTGCCGGTCGAGCGGACTGTCGATTACGAGACGATCAGCGTCAACATCGGCCAGTCCTCCGGCTTCGTTCTCCGCCGCGTGTTCTACACCGTGCCCTCACGCCTGATCGGGCACCGGCTCGGGGCGCGCGTCTACGACGACCGGATCGACCTCTTCCTCTCGGGCACTCACCTCCTCACCCTGCCGCGCGCGCGCGTCGGCGCGAGCGGTCCGGGCGGTCACGTCGTCAACTACCGTCACGTCATCCACTCCTTGAAGAAGAAGCCGATGGCGCTGATGAACCTGGTCTATCGCGACGAGCTGTTCCCTCGCGAGCCCTACCGACGCTGCTTCGAGAAGGCCCTGGAGCGGATCGGCGAGCGCGAGGCCTGCCGCCTCGCCGTCGGCCTCCTGGCGCTGGCGCATGAGGAGAGTTGCGAGGCCGAGCTGGCCGCGGCGATCAACCACGCGCTCGGGATCGGCCGTCTCCCCGACCCCGGCGAGCTCAAGGCGCGCTTCGCGCCGCGCCGCAGCAAAATGCCCAGCGTCGATGTCGTCAGGCCGCCGCTCGGCGGCTATGGCTCGTTGCTGAGCGCAGGAGAGGCGGCATGACCGACAAAGACGACAACAACACCGCGCTCGACCCCAACAAGATCGACGCCATGAAGCTCTCCTTGATGCTTGCCGAGCTCCGCCTGCCGACGATCAGCCAACTCTGGCAGAGCTTCGCCAAGCGGGCCGACAAGGAAGGATGGACCGCGGCTCGCTTCCTCGCGGCCCTGGCTGAACACGAACTCGCCGAACGCGACCGGCGGCGCATCGAGCGCCACCTCAGGGAGGCCAAGCTGCTTCCGGGCAAGACGCTTGCCTCCTTCGACTTCAACGTCGTGCCGATGATCTCGAAGGCCCAGGTCAGCGCGCTGGCCGCCGGCGACGCCTGGCTCAGCCAGGGCGCCAACTGCCTGATCTTCGGACCGCCAGGGGCCGGCAAGAGCCATCTCGCCTCCGCCATTGGCCTGGCCCTGGTTGAGAGCGGATACCGTGTGCTGTTCACCAGGACCACCGATCTCGTGCAGCGCATGCAGGTTGCAAGGCGCGAGCTTGCACTGGAAAGCCTGTTGGCGCGGCTCGACCGCTTCAACCTCCTGATCCTCGACGACCTCGCCTATGTGCGGAAGGACCAGGCCGAGACCGGCGTGCTCTTCGAACTCATCTCGGCGCGCTACGAGCGGCGATCCCTGCTCATCACCGCAAACCAGCCCTTCGGCGAGTGGGGAAAGGTGTTCCCGGACGAAACAACCGCGGTGGCTGCCGTCGACCGCCTCGTCCACCACGCCACCATCCTCGAGATGAACATCGAGAGCTACCGCCGCCGCGCCGCTCTCGACAGAGGCAAGCGAAAGGCCGGCCGGCCGCCAAGCTACGCAACCAAGAAAAACACCAAGGACTGAGCCGCCGCCTGCTCAGGTAGAGCGGCCACGACAATCAGGGCCCGCGGGGATCGTCTCCGCGGGCCGTCTCTTCTCCGACGATCGTGTCCCGAGCCGTGGTGTAAGAGCCTGGCGGCCATCGCGGTATCCGGCGGGTAGGGCCGGTAGGCTCAGGCTGCCACGGCGGGCAGCTTGACGGTTGCATTGTCGCTCACGGGAGCGATTGATTCCAGCGTCATGTATCTGGCCCTCTGGACGGCCCATTCGTCGTTCTGCTCGAGCAGGATGGCGCCGATCAGCCGTGTTATGGCGTCCTCGTTGGGGAAGATGCCGACGGTGTTGGTACGCCGCTTGATCTCGCCATGGAGTCGTTCGAGCGGGTTTGTCGAGTGCAGCTTGGGGCGATGCGCGGCCGGGAAGGTCATGTAGGCGAGAACGTCGTGCTCGGCCTCGTCCATGAGAGCGGCGAGCTTCGGCGCCTTGGCCCTGAGCTGGTCGGCGACCTGGCGCCACTGGGCGGAGGCGCTGTCTGCATCCTCCTGGGCGAAGGCGGTGGTGACGAAGGCGGACACGACGCGCCGGCCCTGCTTGCCGGCATGGGCGAGCAGGGTGCGCATGAAGTGGACGCGGCAGCGCTGCCATGTGGCGCCGAGGACGCGCGTTGCAGCCGCCTTCAGGCCCTTGTGGTCATCGGAGACGACCAGCTTGACGCCGCGCAGGCCGCGGCGGGCCAGGGAGCGCAGGAAGGAGGTCCAGAAGGTCTCGGCCTCGGACGCGCCGATCGCCATGCCGAGCACCTCGCGGCGGCCCTGGTCGTTGACCGCCACCGCGATCGTGACCGCGACCGAGACGACGCGCCCGGCCTCGCGCATCTTCACATAGGTCGCGTCCAGCCACAGATACGGCCAGTCGCCCTCCAGCGGGCGGTCGAGGAAGTCGCGGATCTTGCCGTCGATCTCACCGCACAGCCGCGACACCTGGCTCTTCGAGATGCCCGACATGCCCATGGCCTGCACCAGGTCGTCCACCGAGCGGGTCGACACGCCCTTGATGTAGGCCTCCTGGATCACCGCCGTCAGCGCCTTCTCCGCCATGCGACGCGGCTCCAGGAAGCCCGGGAAGTAGCTCCCCTTGCGCAGCTTCGGGATCTTCAGCTCCACCGTGCCCGCGCGCGTCTCCCAGACCCGGTCCCGGTAGCCGTTGCGATGGGTGAGCCGGTCCGGCGAACGCTCGCCGTGTGCGGCTCCCGCAAGGCCCTCCACCTCAAGCGCCATCAAACGCTCGGCCGTGAACCCGATCATCTCGCGAAGCAGATCGGCGTCCGAACTCTTCTCCAAAAGCGCCTGCAGGGTCATCATGTCCTTGGTGGTCTGAGGTGGCGTCGGTTTGTCGGACAGGCTGACGGCGTTTTCAAGGTGTATTCCGGTTGAAGTTTGTGCCGCCAGAATCCTCTTGGATCGATCTTTCTGCTGCTGCTGTTGCGCCTGTGGGTATGTGGTCAAGGCGCGAAGCGGCTTGTCCATCATATCCACAGGCGTGTCGCCCCGGTAGGCCTCGGCCGGCGTCCGCCCGCCGAGTGCCGAGTGCGGTCTCTCGGTGTTGTAGAAGCCGATCCACTGGCCGATGACGCGCCGGGCTGCGAAGCCGTCGGCGATCTCGTGCAGGTAGACCGCCTCGTATTTGAGCGAGCGCCACAGCCGCTCGATGAAGATGTTGTCCATGCACCGGCCGCGGCCGTCCATCGAGATGCGGATACCGGCCTCCCGCAGGCGCGCGGTGAAGGCGAAGCCGGTGAACTGGCTGCCCTGGTCGGTGTTGAAGATCTGCGGGGTGCCATGGCGCGCCAGGGCTTCGTCGAGAGCCTCGACACAGAACCCCGCGTCCAGCGTGTTCGACAGCCGCCAGGCCAGGACGCAGCGGCTCGCCCAGTCCATGATCGCCACCAGGTAGAGGAAGCCGCGCCGCACCGGGATGTAGGTGATGTCGGCGCACCACACATGGTTCGGCCGCTCGATCGCCAGACCCCGCAGCAGATATGGATAAACCCGGTGCCCGAGGTGCGGCGCACTGGTCCGCGGCGCCCGATAGACCGCCTGAAGACCAAGCAGGCGCATCAGGCGAGCGGCCCGCCGCCGCCCGATCCGCACCCCCTCGCGGCGCAGATGCCGAACCATCTGGCGGGCGCCGTAGAACGGATACTTGAGGAACAGCGCGTCGATCCGGCGCATCAGAGCCAGCGTCTCCGCGCTCTCCCCCTTCGGCCGGTCATAGAGCGACGAGCGCCCGATCGACAGCAGACGGCATTGCCGGGTCAGGCTCAACGACGGGTGGCCCCGCACAACCATCGCCCGTCTCCCGGACCGGCTCAGCGACCGGACCCGCGTGACAAAAAATCACGCTCTACGATCAACTCCCCGATCTTGGCGTGAAGAGCCCGGACCTCGCTCTCGTGATCCCGCGCCCGGCGCTCACCTCCACCGGAAAAGACCTCCCCCAGACCCTCCATCGCCTGGCGCTTCCACACACCCACCTGGTTCGGATGCACCTGGTGCTTCGAGGCAATCTCCTGAAGCGTCCGATCACCCCGTAGCGCCTCCAAGGCTATCTTCGCCTTCAGCTCCCCCGAAAACCTGCGTCGCTTGCTCATCCGCATTCCTCCGTCACACGGCGGAATACACCTTGACGACCTGTCCGATTTTGCGACGCCACCTCAGCCATCGTGGTACTCCTCCGGTCGGATGGACTGTAGAAGCCCAACCCTAACCGGCACCGCGATGGCCATCCGCTATGGATAAGTGGCCCGCCGCCGCCAGACACCACACGGTCGCGGCGGCGGGCCACTTACCCACAGCTACCGATGCTGGCTCCTGCTCCTACACCACGCCTGGGGGCACGACCGTCAGCAGGGCAGCCGCCCCGTGGCGCACCGACGCGATCACATTGATGCCGGCAGGAGCCCCTCCGCAGTCTGTTCATTCCCGATACCACCGCCGACGGCTTGTCGGCAAGGCGGCGGGGCATGGTGCACGCGCAGTGCATGCCCCCTGACGAACATGGCAAGCGCCGTTTCGTCACCCGGATTGTGACCTGGGATTTTCGTATTCATCCGGATTCCGTCAACAACGGAGATCACATGCGAAGGGGATTATGTAGTAAACGTTCGCTCGTGCGGTGATGGAGCGGTTTTCGCCCCCCGAATGACCCTCTTGGCGGAACTACAGAGACGGCACAATCGACTGCCGCCACCCCAAGGCCGAACGGTTACAAATTATCAAAGGGTTGACTCTAACCGCATCTATTCGTGACAGTTCGATTAAATTGGTCGGTTTTCCAGTGCGCAGGGGCTTGTGTTCGGCGCCTTTACGGTGCCGGGATTTGGCGTTTTTGAACTCGGGGTTGAGGGTTGAACGGGCTCGGGTTCGCGGGGCACGCCGCCCCGGCGGTCAGGGTCCGGAGGTCGCGAACCGGCCCGCCAAGAGGCGGAACAGGGCGGCGTCGGGGCAGGCCGAGGCGAGGTGGATGCGGACGCGGGCGGCCTTCTCCACCACCCGGGCGCCGATCTTGAGCAGCCTCCGGCGGATGGTGGCGAACTCGGCCCAGGCGAGATCCATCCTGCGCGGCACGGCGTCGCGGAGCGCGAGCATCAGCCAGTAGGCGGCGGTGTGGAGCACCCGGCGGAACTGGTTGGCGAGCGGGCTCTGGCAGGAGGTGCGGTCGGAGGCGAGCTGGGACTTGTGCTGCTTTATCAGATTTTCCGCCTGTCCCCGCGCGCAATACACCCCTTCGTAGAGATGGCGCGGCTCGCCGGTGAGCGAGGTGACGATGTAGCGCGCGTCGAAGCCGCGGGCCGTGGCCTCGAGCCGGGCGACCACGCGGCGCTCGCGGTCGCACGAGCCGGCGGCGTAATCGAAGCTGGCGAAGCCGCGGACCTTGTCGGCGCCGGTCCTGGCGTCCACCCCGCCCGTCTCGTGCTTGCCCCAGTCGGCGTCGGGGTCCGAGGTCTTGTCCTCGTCCTTGCCGACCCGGCCCGTCGAGTGGCTCGCGATCGCCTTGCCGTCGTAGCCGAGATGACGCCCGAAGTCCGGCAACGCGGCGAACAGCGCGGCGCGCAGGCTCTCGATCATGGCGGACACCAGCCCCTGCTCGTCCTCAAGCTGCACAACACGCCCCAGAAACCGCGAGAAGTTCCAGTGGCTCGGCGCCGTCGAACGAACCCGCGCCGGGCGCGTTACCGCATGCCCGTCGTGAAGCACCGTCACCGGCCCGCTCTGATACGGCAGAGGGTCGAACCCGCAGATCTCCAGCAACGCCGGGTTGCGCCCCAGCTCCCGCAACAGCGACTGCATCGAGGCGTGTTGCAACACCACCCCCGCGATCAGCGCCCGCCACATCGCCCGCACCGGGTAGTCGTTACGGCCCCGACCGCGACACACTTCAAGCGCCGTCACGATCTCCTCGTCGGGAAGCACCGCCAGAACCAGGCGCAGCCGTTCAAGGTCCGGCAGGACTTCGACATCGCGCCACGAAAAGGGTAGCTTCGCCGCCGTCGCCATCGCTGTTCTCCCGACCAGGGGTGGTGGTGGAACAAGGGCCCCAGGGCCCGATGGCGACACCTTCTATCTCATGCGCACGATCAGGGCGCGCGAGGCCGCCGCAGGAAAACCTCGCTGCCAAGACGCCGCGACCAGCGGCGTGGGGTGAAAATCGCCAAAACGACCGCCGCAGCGAAACTGAAACCCCGGATATCAACGACCACCACGGGGTATCAAAAATCTCGCACCTCCGTGAACGCCTTGTAAATCAACCCGTCCCCGACAGCGCAAACGCCTCGGATGTGGGGCCAGACACCGCTTACACTGCTACTGCTACCTGCCGCTCTGCGTCTTCTGCGGCGACCACCTTCTGGCGGCGAAGCTGAGGCGGGCCAACATCGACGCCGGCGCCGGGGCGGCAGACGAGGTGGAGCGGATCGTCGGGCGGATCCGCGCCCGCTGGCCGGCGGTCGAGATCGTGCTGCGCGCCGACTCCGGCTTCGCCCGCGAGGCGCTGATGGGCTGGTGCGAGGACAACGGCGTCGACTATGTCTTCGGCCTGGCGCGCAACAAGCGGCTCACGGCCCGCCTGCAACCGGCCCTGGACCGGGCCGGGGCACGCTGGCGGGAGAGCGGAGAGCCGGCGCGCCTGTTCACCGAGTTCCGCTATCGCACCCTGAAGACATGGTCCCGCCCGCGCCGCGTCGTTGGCAAGGCGGAGTGGCTGCCGGCCGGCGCCAACCCGCGCTTCGTCGTCACCTCGCTGAGCCCGGCCGCCATCGACCGGCGGGAGCTCTACGAAGGGCTCTACTGCGCCAGAGGCGAGATGGAGAACCGCATCAAAGAGTGCCAGATCGACCTCTTCGCCGACCGCACCTCCACCGCCACCATGCGCGCCAATCAGCTCCGCCTCTGGTTCGCCTCCATGGCCTATGTCCTGCTCTCGGCCCTGAGGCGCATCGCCCTCGCCGGAACCCGCCTCGCCAGAGCCACATGCGGCTCGATCCGCCTCAAGCTGCTCAAGATCGGCGCCCAGGTCCGGCTCAGCGCACGGCGTATCCGCATCGCCATGGCGTCCGCCTGCCCCCATGCCGAGGCGTTCGCACGCGCACACGCCCGATTATGCATCTGACCCCGGCCCCAAGGCCGCGCCGCAACCCGCCCGACAACAACAGGAACACAGACCCCGGACAGACCGCGCCTCAGGCGCCAGCGCTATCCCTGCGCGCGCACCCAGGCAAAACCGCCGTGACAGGCAGAGCCGCCAAACCACAACGCAAATCACCCCCTAAATGTCCTCGTGAGAAATCCGGGCTAACGGGCCGCCGGTGTGCTGTTTCAAGGCCGGAATTTCATCGCGGCCGGCCGACAGTTCGATTTGGAAAGGGCAGAAGGGATGGCGAGAGGCGAACGAGAATACCCCGAGACCGGGAAGAAACCTGCGGAGAACCGGAGCAATGCGCGCCGGCAGCGCTCGACCCGCTTCTCCGATTCCGAGTGGGACCTGATCCGGCGCGCTGCCGCGCGGCACGGCATGTCCCCCGGCGAGCTCGTGCGATCGAGCGCGGTTGCCGCCGCCGAGGATCGCCTGGAGGAACCTCCTCCGGCCACGCTGTCGAAGGGCCACGCCGCGCTCATCGAGGAGATCTACCGCCTTGTCTACGTGATGGCGACGCTCGACCGGGAGGAGATGCTCGACGCCGAACGCGGCGGGGAGTTCGACGACCTCGTGGCCGCCGCCCGCAGGAGCATGGCGGAGACGATGGACGAGGGACCGGCGTGAAGATCCGGGCGATGGATATGCGCATGGCGGGCCGCTCCATCCGTCGCGCGATGAAAGCCGTTGTGCGACAAGCCTTCAGTCCGAGCGGCGCTTGAGCGGCAGCGCTGTCGTGCCGGAAACAGTTGCTACCGATCGGTGACATGGACGGGTGCGCCACATGATGGCAAACTGCCCACTGGCAATCGCCTCGTTCGCCTCTCGGGCCGTTCGCAGCGTGTCCTCCTAGTAGCCCGAACCGCGTCTGGATTCGGGGCAAGCCAGACCGCGAGGAGCCATCTTCGTTCCGAGACTCCAGACCGGAATAGACGAAAAGCCATGGCGGAATCGGTAGACAAGACCCTCAGCAAGCACATTCGCGTGTCGCCCGAGCAATGGGAACGCATTGAGCAAGCGTCCCGAGGAAGCGCTCTCACGGCCAATCAAATTGTAGTCGAGCTCGCCATTGAGGCCCTCGACCGGAGCCAATGGCCCGGAAGCGAGACCGAAACCAAGGTCGCGCGGGCCTCGCTGTTCGTCACCCAGGCCCTCGCCCGCGACATCATCGCCGACGGACGCGAGCGGGAGGTCGAGGAAATCCGCGACTTCATCTCCACCATCGTGCCCGACTTCGAAGCCAGGCAGCCCGCAACGCGCCCGCAGGGTGAGCAAGTCCGTGGCCCCGACCCAGGCGATGAGTAGTACCATTCATGCGGTGCATCATCGCCCCCGTTCACCTGATGTAAGAAATGCGAAGTTTGACGTCATGCAGCCCGTGAACAATTCTTCAGACAGGCTGGGCGAGGGAAGCAAATATGCACCCGGCGCGTGAGGCCGGGCGGAACTTCGACCGTCTCAAGGATCTCTTGCGGGAGATGTTCCAGCTCGACCGCGGCGATCTCGATTTCGGCATCTATCGCATCATGAACATGAAGGCGGGCGAGATCGAGGCGTTCCTCGAACGGGACCTGCTGCCGCAGGTGAAGACGGCGCTTGCGGGAGTGGCCGACGAACAGAGGGCTGCGCTCCAGGCGGAACTCGACAAGGCGGTGGCAAACGCGCGGAGTCTGGAAGTCGACCCTGAGACAGCGCCGCCGATTATCAATCTCAGGAAGCAAGTGGCGGAAGCGACGGCGGATGCCGACGCGGAGGCCGATGTTTACGACCATCTCGCCAAATTCTTCGCCCGCTATTACAGCGAGGGCGATTTCATGTCGCTGCGGCGCTACTCCAGCGGCGGCAAGCCCACCTATCTCATCCCGTGGGACGGCGAGGAAGTGAAGCTGCACTGGGCCAATGCGGACCAGTACTATGTGAAGACGACCGAGAACTACGCCTCCTACGCCTTCACCGCCGGCGAGGGAGACGCCGAATTCCGCGTGCGTTTCGAGGTCGCAGCGGCCGACAATGAAAAGGACAACATCAAGGAGACGAACGGCAGGCAGCGCCGCTTCGTGCTCGGGGAAGATGCGGTTGCGCTTGATGGCGACAGTCTGGTTGTCCGCTTCGGGCACCGGCCGCTGACGGAGCGTGAGAAACGGGAGTGGCCCGGCAACGGCACACGGCAGCAGGATCGGATCGATGCAGACACGACGGCGCGCATTCTGACAGCCCTGGAAACCCTGTCCCCCGCATGGCGCCCAGCACTGGCCGCACCCGCCCCGACCGCACTAGACCCGGAACGTTCGCTGCTGGCGAAGCATGTCGGACGCTACACGGCGAAGAACAGCTTCGACTACTTCATCCACAAGGACCTGGGCGGCTTCCTGCGCCGCGAGCTCGACCTCTATCTGAAAACCGACGTGCTGGACCTTCAGGATCTCGCGCTCGGCGACTCCGGCCGGCTGCGCCGAGCGCTCGGCAGGATGCGCGCCGTGCGCGAGGTCGGTGAGAAGCTCATCGCTTTTCTCGCACAACTGGAGGATTTCCAGAAGCGCCTCTGGCTCAAGAAGAAGTTCGTGCTGGAAACCCAGTGGTGCGTGACCCTGGACCGGGTGCCGGAGACGCTCTGGCCAGAGATTGTCGCCAACGAGGCGCAATGGGTGGAATGGCGGGAACTGTTTGCGATAGACGAGATGGCGGGCGGCACTGACGACGACGGCTTCCTCAAGGCAAATCCGTATCTGGTGCTGGACACGCGCCACTTCGATACGGACTTCACCGAACGGCTGCTGTCGGCGTTATCAGAAGTCGGCTCGCTGGAGGGGCAAACCGATGGCTTGTTGATTGACGGAGATAACTTGCAAGCGCAACGTCTCATAAGGACACGGTACAAGGGGAAGGTCCAATGTGTTTATCTCGATCCGCCGTTCAATACGGGGCTGGATGGGTTTTTGTATAAGGATGGATATTTCCACTCCAGTTGGTTGGCTATGATGGAATCAAGAATTCGAGAAACCAATATTCTCTTACCAAGCGATGGCACTTTGTATGTTCATATCGACTATACAGAGAAGGAACGTCTCAAGCTCTTGCTTGATAACTATTTTTCTTACATCACTGAAATCATCTGGCGTATAGGATGGGTATCGGGATACAAATCTGCCGCCGAGAAGTTTGTTCGGAATCACGACACAATATACCAATATGGCAAGACCGAGTTTCCACTATTTGTCAAGAAATACATTCCTTATCCCGAAGGTTACAGAAGAAGAGATGGCAATGCTCCATCGGGCAGCGGATATCCATTAGAGGACACTTGGAATTGCAGTGACCTAGATCAACTCCATTCGATTCAGATTATGAGTTTCAGCAAAGAGAAGGTTGGGAATCAGGCATTAACCCAGAAAAATGAAAACTTAGTCGCACGCATAATAGAATCATCTTCTCGTCGCGGGGATTTAGTTTTGGATTATTTTCTTGGTTCGGGAACAACAACGGCTGTAGCTCAGAAGTTAGGACGACGCTATATCGGTATCGAAGCGGGGAAACAGTTCTATTCTTACTCTTTGCCACGTATGAAACGTGTTCTCAGGGGTGACCCCTATGGAATTTCTTCAGATGTTGGCTGGAAAGGAGGCGGCGCTTTCCAATATATCCACCTCGAATCTTATGAGGACACGCTGGACGGGTTGGTAGTGGTGCCGCCGGAGAATCTATTGGCCGAGAACGATCCTGCCCTGATTGAAGATTACAAACTGCGCTACGCGCTGAACGAGGAAACCGCCGGCAGTCCGTGCCTGCTGGGCCGCGACTTCCGTGACCCGTTCGCCTACACACTCTCGGTCGTCCGCGACGGCGTGCGCCGGGAGACGCCGGTCGATCTCCCGGAAACCTTCAACCTGCTGCTCGGCCTGCGTGTCGAATCCCGTCGCCGCCTGGACGGCGTGCTTGCCATCGCCGGCAAGAACCCCCAAGGTCAAAGCTGCCTTGTCCTCTGGCGCAATCTGGAAGAAACCGACAACGACGCGCTCAACCTCTGGCTCCAGCGCTACCGCGAGGCCCTCCCCGAAGCGCTTGATACGATCTACGCCAATGGCGACCACACGTTGAACTCGATGCGGCAAAAGAAGGACTCCTGGAAGGCCGAGGTCATAGAACCGCTGTTCCGCGAACTGATGTTCGAGGAAGAAGACCGATGACAGCAAAGCGCGGCGATTTCCCCGGACATCTGACCTTCTCGCAACGCCACGGCTACGAACCGTTCCCGGAGCCGATGCAGCTCGAGCAGATTTCACCGGACCTGAGACGCGAAATATGGAATCTTGTTTATTTGCTCTTTCTGGACAATGCGTTGGACACATACCAAGGTGGAGCCTTTGAACCCGATTACGCCAAAACAATTGCAGTGGTATTCGGTCGATTCGTGGGCAGGCCGATTAGTCAAATAACTGTGAAATATAGCGAAATATCCAGAATAACCGAGCGTTTAACCTTGGAAGAAAACTTCAACCGCCTCCTGGATTTTCTGGAAATCATGATTGACGAGCATGAATCATCCGATCTGGCAGAGAAGATTGGCAGTTTGTTCACGAAACATGCGGCTGCCTATTGGCTTGATACCTCCTCCACGCCATGTCGGTTCATCCCTTGCTCAAGCCAGGAACAGGGACTCGCGACGCAACGCGCTCTCGAATTCATTCGACAGGCTGGCATGACGGGTGCGACGGCCCATCTGCATCAGGCAGCCAGATCCATGAATGAGCAACGACACGCCGATTCGATTCGGGAAAGCATCCATGCGGTCGAATCCGTCGCTCGCATCATCGACCCGGCAAGTGGAAAGACCCTTGGACCGGCACTGAAGTCCCTGGAAGAGGCTGGTGTTCTAAAGCATCCGGCACTCAAGGATGCATTTCAGAAACTCTACGGTTACACAAACGACGAACAAGGCATCCGTCATGCCCTTCTTGACAGCAATACCGCCGATGTCGGCTTGGAGGAAGCCCAGTTCATGTTCGGCGCTTGCGCGTCCTTCGCCGCTTATCTGACGCAAAAGCACCAGCGAGCCGGCGAGACATGACACCACTCGAAAACCGGCTCATCCTGCACCGCTTCCTCTGCCGGCAGTTCGGCTACCCGAACCTTGCCGCCATGGTGGAGCGGCTGCGCGACGCGCCCGCCGGAGCGGATGCCGGCGGGGAAAGCGAGTATGCGAAGGCGCTCTACCTGAACCCGGAGACGGCCGCGATAAGCCTTGGCCGCTTCTCGGAGTACGACGCCGCCCTTGCCGAGACAGGCCAAAGGCTTCGCATGACGCCGGAGCGCGGGCGGGGCTGGAAACCGCACCAATGGCTGGCGCTGCTGTTCGCCGAACACTATCTGCGGCTCTATTTCGAAGATCCGGAGCGGCTGCGCGCGGTGCTAAATGCGGAGAAGCGGCGCGATTCGCTGACCGCGCGGATGCCGGACTACACGACGGACGAGTTGCGCACCGTCGCCGTGCAGAGCGCCACCGGCTCCGGCAAGACGCTCGTCATGCATGCCCATATCCTGCAATACCGGCGCATCGCCGGCGCGGCGGGAAAGCCGCCGCGCAATGTCGTCCTGGTGACGCCGAACGAGCAGCTTTCCGAGCAGCACGAGCGCGAATTGCGGGCGAGCAATCTGCCGGCGCGCCTCTTCTCCCGCGAGGCCGGCGCGGACCTGCTGGCGACGGTCGAGATCATCGACGTGAACAAGCTGGCCGAGAAACAGGGCGTGAAGCGGGTCGCCGTCCGCGATTTCGGTGCCAACAATCTCGTGCTGGTGGACGAAGGGCATCTGGGCTCGTCCGGCAAGGTCTGGCGCGAGCGGCGCAGGGAACTGGCGGAGGGCGGCTTCACCTTCGAGTATTCCGCCACCTTCAACCAGATCGTCGACAAGGACGACGCCCTGAGGGACGCCTACGGCAAGAGCCTGCTGTTCGACTACCCCTACCGCGCCTTCCACGGCGACGGCTACGGCAAGGACTACGCCATCGCCAACCTGCCGCAAGGGGCGGAGGACGAGAACAGTCGCATCTACCTGCTGGGCGCGCTTCTGAGCTTCTATCGTCAATGCCGCATCTGGCGCGACGGCCGCGCCGGCTGGTCTGAATTCAATGTCGCCCGGCCGCTCTGGGTGTTCCTCGGCAAGACCGTGACAGGCGGAGCCACGAAGAAGGATAACAGGGAAACCCGGTCGGATGTTGTGTCGATCCTCGACTTCCTGGGCTGGGTGCTGGCTCACGGCGGCGAGGCGCGCCCGCTGCTGGCCCGCCTGCTGGCCGGCGAGTCGGGGCTGACCGGCGAGGACGGCGCGGATTACTTCGCCGGCCGGTTCGGCGGCCTCGAAGGCATCGGCACGGACGCGCTCTATGACGACATTTGCGAAAGGCTGTTCCACGGGGCCGGACGTCTGCATGTGCGCTACCTGACCCAGGGCGAAGGCGAACTCCACCTGCGCACGGCCGACAACAACCCCTTCGGCATCGTCAATATCGGCGATTCGGCGGCGCTCTACCGGCTGATGGCTGACAGGAACAACCCCGACCTCGCGGTCGAGCGGGAGGCCGGCTTCGTCCGCAGGCTGTTCGCCGATGTGGACCGGGCGGATTCGACCGTGAATGTCGTGATCGGCGCAAGGCGCTTCATCGCCGGCTGGAACTCATGGCGTGTGAGCGCGATGGGGCTGATGCATGTCGGCGTCGGCGAAGGGCCGGAGATCATCCAGATGTTCGGGCGCGGCGTGCGGCTCAAGGGCCGGGGCATGAGCCTCAAGCGCCACCGCTACACCGCAGGCGAACCGCCCGCTGACGGCGACGGGCTGACAGAACTCGAAACCCTGCGCATCTTCGGCCTCAAGGCCAACTACATGCAGACCTTCAAGCAGATGCTGGAGGCGGACGGGATTGCGGCGGAGCGGAAGGACATCCCGCTGCCCGTCGTCTGGAACTTCGGGAAGAGGAAGCTGAAGATCGTCCGGCTCAGGGAAGGGCTGGAATATGGGCGCTCGCACGACTGTCCGGCCTTGCCGCCGCCGGACCGGCCCGACAGCCCGAGAGCGGTGCTGGACCTCTATTCCCGGCTGCAGGCGATCGGGTCCGACGGAGGACGGTACGAGGCGCAGGCGCAACGCCCGCCCGTCCGGCTGGAGCGCCGCCACAGGGCCTTCTTCAACCGCACCCGGATTTACGACAGGGTGCTGGAACGCAAGCAGAGGGAAGGGTGGCACAATCTCGCGATCGACCGTGCGACCGTCGACAGCCTGCTGGATCGGGACGACTGGTACAAACTCCGCCTCCCGCCGGAGCGCCTGGAGCCGAAGAGCTTCGTCGACCTGAGGAAACTGGAGGATGTCGCCGTCGAACTGGTCGCCGATTACGCGGGCCGGTTCTGGCGGGGGCGGCGGCGGATATGGGAATACGGCAATCTGGAGGTGAGGACGCTCGACGAGTCCGATCCCAACAGTATCGGCGAATACACCTTGTCGGTGGACGCGCGGGAAGACACGCTGGTCCGCGATGTCCGGGCCTTTGCGTCCAGCCTTCGCGAAGGCTTGGACCACCATCTGAAACTCGGCAAGCTCTTCCGGGATGCTCACGCCTACAAACCCCTGCTTTACGCCTCCGGCAAAGGAGACGTCGCTGTCCAGCCTGTGCCTTTGAGCGAGGACGAGAAGCGGGTCGTCGAGGCGCTGGCGACGCTGGCCGGAAGCGGCCCTTCCTGCCTGCAAGGGCGGGACCTGTTCCTGATCCGCAACCTGAGCCGCGGCCGGGGCGTGTCCTTCTTCGACGACCACTCCTACTACCCGGATTTCATCGTCTGGCTGGCGAAGGGCAAGGACCAGCACATCCTGTTCCTCGATCCCAAGGGGTTGGGCCGCTTCGGCCACGAGGAGAACCGCAAGGTACGGCTGCACACCGAAATCAAGGACATCGAGGCGCGGGTGCGTCGGCAGGATCCGAAACTCCGCCTGCACGCCTATATCCTCTCCGTCACGGCGCCGGACAAGATCGGCAGCGACAACCCGCGCAGCAAGGAAGCATGGGAGCGTGACGGCGTGTACTTCCTCGACGACGATGCCTGGCCGGAACGGCTTCTCAAGCACGCGCTGATGTCACTCAATCTGATAGAGGATTATTGAATAATGCTACTGCCAGCAAGCCGCGGAGCGCGCGCGTGTACCTGAAGCGACTTCAGCTTGCGAACTATGGGCCCCTCCGGAATCTGGACATCCGCTTCCCGTTCGACGGACCGCGTCCAAAGCCTGTTCTGTTGGTCGGCGAGAACGGATCCGGCAAGACGATAGTTCTGTCTCACATCGTCAACACAATGGTCCTTGCAAAGGATTCGGTTTACGAAGAGTCCCAAGAATTGGGCACCGGAAAAGTATTCAAGATTCGCAGTAGCTCCTACATCTCTGTCGGTGCCGAATATTCCTACGCCCGATGTGATTTCCGATCTGGGTTGTTCGTACAGGAGCTTAGACTGAAGAAACCGAAGCATGAGTATGCCGAGCCTCCGATGGGGACCGAAGCTCCCGGTTTTGATGCCTGGAAGAGAAATTTTGACAGTGATGGAATGGATCATTTCGAGACCAATATCCTGATATCGTCACAGGCCGCAACCCTAAAAGAAGCAGTATCGGCAAACTGCCTGCTCTACTTCCCATCGAATCGGGCGGAGAAACCTGCCTGGCTCAACCAGGACAACCTGCGCGCCAAACCGCAGTATACGGAAGGAGCTCGCATCAAAGGCGAGACCCGGCGCCGGTTGATCGCACATTCACCGCTTCGAGACGTTCACGATTGGCTCTACGATATTGCCTATGATCGTGCGGCTTTCGAGATATTTTCCCCATCGCTTTCTGTACCGGTTACATCAGATGATAACCAACTTAGAACGTTTAATCTTCCCGTTTTTATGGGATATAAAGGTGACGCCACTGATACTTACAATATGACATTGACCGGCTTGAAGATGATCATACCGGAACTGGCCGCGAAGAATATTCGGTTCGGCATCGGCGGACGACACAACCGGGTCATATCCCTAGAGTCGGATCAAGGTACAGCAGTGCCAAACCTCTTTCAGTTGTCCAGCGGAGAAATGGCGCTGTTGGCGTTGTTCCTTTCCATACTCAGGGATTTTGACATGCGTGAAGGGCGCGATGTACCTTCTGAGTGCGTCGAAGGCGTGAAAGGCATTGTAGTGATTGATGAGGTAGATCTGCACCTTCACTCGCGGCATCAACACGACATACTTCCGAAACTGGTGCACATGTTTCCGCATGTGCAGTTTGTCATGACCACGCACTCGCCGTTGTTTGTCCTCGGAATGGCAAATGAGTTCGGAGAAGAGGGTTTCGATATCTACGACCTTCCGAGCGGTTCCCGCATCGACCCAGAGAGATTTGATGAATTCGGCGATGCATTTTATGCGTTCAAGGGCACTACCAGGTTCTTGAGTGAAGTCCGTGCGCAAGTCGAACAGACGCATCGATCGATTCTGTTCGTCGAAGGCGAAACAGATCGAGACTACCTGCAGTATGCGGCAAAGCTGCTTGGAAGGAGCCATGTCCTAGATAAGTTCAAGGTGCAAGCCGCCGGAGGCGAAGGGAGGCTCAGGAAGATTTGGAACGGATTGAAGGGGCTTCCAAGCATCTCCGAATTGTCTGAGAAGACGATAGTTCTGCTGCATGATCCTGAAAGTCAAAGTAGCGACGACAAGAAAGGCAATATCCACAAGAGGAAGATGCCCCACTTCGAAGAACATCCCATAGCTAAAGGGGTTGAAAATCTTTTTGACCGAGAGGCGCTTGAGAAAGCTGGGGAACAACATCCAGAGTTTATCGATATCGGTGAAAAACATATCAAACATGTAAGAGGAAAAAAGGTATCGGTTCCAGAGTACTGGAGCATAAACGGAGACGAAAAAAGGAACCTATGCGATTGGTTCTGTAGTCAAGGCACACGCGAGAATTTCCGCCACTTCGGGACCATATTCGAGATTCTGGAGCAGATTGTGCCAGCTACGGAGCGTCCGCTGATCGATGGATCTTCGGAGGCTCCCTCATAGAAGGGGGGCCACCATCAAGTTCAGTGTTCAGCGGTTCGTTCAATCAGGCGGCTTTTGCATTTGGGAGCCTCGAAGGCGATGGCCCATGACGCTTGAGCAGATTGCCGCGATCGTTGCCGCCGGGGAGTCGGAGACGGTCGAATGCAAGGCCACCACGGGAACGCGGCGCGAGGCTGCGGCGACCATATGCGCCATGCTCAACCAGCGCGGTGGACATGTGCTGTTCGGGGTCGCGCCGGACAGCCGGGTCGTGGGTCAGAGGGTTGGCGAGCGGACGATCGAGCAGGTGAGTGCCGAAATTCAGCGGATAGAACCGCCCGCGTTTCCGGAAATCGAGCGGTTTCGAGTGTCGGGGGATTTGGAAGTGATCGCGGTTCGGGTGAACCCCGGTGCCTCGCCACCGTATCAGTACCGGGGCGCCTCCTATCTGCGTGTCGGCAACACCACCCAAGCGATGTCCGCCGAAGAATACAATCGTATGCTCTTCGAGCGCATGCACAGCGAGCTGCGCTGGGAAAATCAGCCCGCCGCCGGATGGTCTGTCGACGACCTTGATGTGGCGGAGATGCGGAACACGGTTGCCGAGGCGGTGCGTATCGGCCGTCTGAACGAGCCTGGTACCCGCGAACCGGAAGATTTGCTGCGCGGGTTGGGACTGCTCCGCGGCGGCGTTCTGGTCCGGGCGGCGGCTGTCCTGTTCGGAAACGTTGAACGCCTCCAATGCGAGATGCCGCAGTGTCTGCTCCGCGTAGCCCGTTTCCGGGGTCTCGACCGCTCGGAGTTTCTCGACAACCGTCAGTTCAATGGCAACGCTTTCGCCCTCCTTGCGAGCGCGGAGCGCTTTCTCCGGGACACTGTGCCCATCGCCAGCCGCTTCGAGGCGGGCCGCATGGCGCGTATTGACGAGCCGCTCTACCCACCCCTCGCAACGCGGGAGGCGCTGGCGAATGCCCTGTGCCACCGGGACTATGCCATGGGCGGGGGCTCAATCGGGCTCGCAGTTTACGACGACCGAATGGAGGTGACCTCAACAGGTCCGCTGCACTTCGGACTGACTCCAGACGATCTCTTCGGGCCGCACGAGTCACGGCCTTGGAACCCGCTCATCGCCCGCACGTTCTATCGGCGCGGCATTATCGAAGAATGGGGCCGAGGTACAATCAAGATAGCGGACCTGGCGACCTCGGCGGGTCTGCCACGCCCCGAGATTGAGGAACGCGGCGACTGCGTGACAGTGCGCTTCCGGCGCGCCGACTACGTGCCGCCCCGACACGATGAAGGCGAACTGACCGAACAGCAGAGGACAGTCTTGACACTTCTTCATCGCTCCGACAGCGCTCTCGCGCTTCGGAATATACGCGCTGCTCTGGGGGCTCAGGTAAACGAGCGGCGACTACGGGAAGATCTCTCTACTCTGAAGGCCAGGGGATTGGTGGAGACCACCGGGGTGGGTCGGGGCGCACGTTGGCATCCTCTGTAGAACATGGTGTTGGCTCATTCTGTCTGATTCCGGCTCATTCTGGCCCATTGAAGAAGCCTGCAACCGCCGTTGACAGACGGCCTCCCGCTATCGCCTCGGGGGCCGGGGCGATGCAAACCGGGCGGTATTCTCCATGAGTCGCAAGCTGGCGCCACCCCATTGGGACGGATCACACCGGGATTTCGATGGAGCTTATATCGATTACTTGACAGGAGCGGGGCTGACAGGCGTTCCGGGCAGCGCCGGGGCGCATTCGGGTCCCGGCGGGCCGTTCCTCCCCGTCATGGTCGGCGAAGGCCGACCATCCACGAGTTTTTGCGGCGCCGGAAACGAAAAACAAATCGTGGATGGTCGGCCTTCGCCGACCATGACGGGGGGGAGTCTGGGCGGTTTCCATGCCCGCCGCGACGCGACGGCGTCCCCGGCCCCGATCCGCGCCCGACAGCCGGCCGTCAAGTAATCGATATAAGCCCCTTTTCGATCAAATGTCGGTCTCGGTGGTTGCGTGCCCCCGCAACCATACCAACGCCCCTGAAAACACTGACGTTTTCGGGGGCTTCGTCGTTTTTGGAAACCGAACAATTCGTCCTCCGTCAACACATGGTCAACACGAGTGCGCATCGTGATCGTGGACATGCCGAGAAGCCGGGGGCATTTGTTCGGGCGGGCCGTGGAGCATCCAGGCTGATCAGGGACGATGAGTAGCGACAATCCCCAGATGCCGGTTACCGAAGGCTGCCGATCTCGCCGCAGGCTGACGGTTCCATGGTCCTTCCGCACGAATACAGCCGTGCATGCCTCGACGGAATCGGCGGTTTGAGGCGTTTGCGCTGTCGGGGACGGGTTGATTTACAAGGCGTTCACGGAGGTGCGAGATTTTTGATACCCCGTGGTGGTCGTTGATATCCGGGGTTTCAGTTTCGCTGCGGCGGTCGTTTTGGCGATTTTCACCCCACGCCGCTGGTCGCGGCGTCTTGGCAGCGAGGTTTTCCTGCGGCGGCCTCGCGCGCCCTGATCGTGCGCATGAGATAGAAGGTGTCGCCATCGGGCCCTGGGGCCCTTGTTCCACCACCACCCCTGGTCGGGAGAACAGCGATGGCGACGGCGGCGAAGCTACCCTTTTCGTGGCGCGATGTCGAAGTCCTGCCGGACCTTGAACGGCTGCGCCTGGTTCTGGCGGTGCTTCCCGACGAGGAGATCGTGACGGCGCTTGAAGTGTGTCGCGGTCGGGGCCGTAACGACTACCCGGTGCGGGCGATGTGGCGGGCGCTGATCGCGGGGGTGGTGTTGCAACACGCCTCGATGCAGTCGCTGTTGCGGGAGCTGGGGCGCAACCCGGCGTTGCTGGAGATCTGCGGGTTCGACCCTCTGCCGTATCAGAGCGGGCCGGTGACGGTGCTTCACGACGGGCATGCGGTAACGCGCCCGGCGCGGGTTCGTTCGACGGCGCCGAGCCACTGGAACTTCTCGCGGTTTCTGGGGCGTGTTGTGCAGCTTGAGGACGAGCAGGGGCTGGTGTCCGCCATGATCGAGAGCCTGCGCGCCGCGCTGTTCGCCGCGTTGCCGGACTTCGGGCGTCATCTCGGCTACGACGGCAAGGCGATCGCGAGCCACTCGACGGGCCGGGTCGGCAAGGACGAGGACAAGACCTCGGACCCCGACGCCGACTGGGGCAAGCACGAGACGGGCGGGGTGGACGCCAGGACCGGCGCGGTGTGGAAGAAGGTGAAGTCGTGGTTCGGCTACGGGCTGCACCTGATCGCCGACACCGATTACGAGGTTCCGGTGGCCTTCGAGGTGACGCGCGCTTCGGCCTCGGAACCCAAGGTGCTGTCCGGGATGCTGGAGGAGCTGTTCGCAAGGGCGCCGGAGATCGCCGGGCGCTGCGCCGACTTCAGCGCCGACCGCGGTCTCGACGATGCCCGCCTGAAGGCGCGGCTGTGGGACCGGTGGACCGCCCGCCCGCTGATCGATACACGGCTGATGTGGCGTAAGCGTCTGGCGTGACCGCCCTTGTGGCGAGACGGCTTGGAGCCGCAGTCTGTGGTGAGGTTCCAGAGGTCGATAGTGTCCATTATCGGCTAATGGACACTATCTTAGGGGGCTGCGGTGCCACGTCGGGTACGCCGGTTCTGGTCGGACGACGAGAAGCGCCGGATCGTGGCGCAGAGCTACGCTCCCGGTGTCTCGGTGTCGGTTGTGGCGCGCCGCTATGACGTCAACGCCAACCTGATCTTCACCTGGCGGCGCGATCCCCGTTACAGGCCGGCGGCCGATGCCGGGGAGGCGCCGTCCTTCCTGCCGGTGGAGGTGGTGCCCGATGCGCCGCCGTTGGAGCCGGCCGCGGCATCGGACGGTCGGATCGAGATCGCGTTGTCGAACGGCCACCGGGTGAGCGCGTTCGGGTCGTTCGACGCGGACGCGCTGTGCCGGGTGGTGCGGGCGCTTGGCGGATGATCCCGGTTCCCTCCTCGACCCGGGTATGGCTGGCCTGCGGCGTGACCGACATGCGCAAGGGGTTCCCCGGTCTCGCGGCGCAGGCGGAGCGGGTATTGAAGGCGGATCCGCATTGCGGCCATCTCTTCATCTACCGCGGCCGCCGGGGCGACCTGATCAAGATGATCTGGTGGGACGGCCAGGGTGCGTGCCTGTTCTCGAAGCGTCTGGAGCGCGGCCGCTTCGTGTGGCCGTCGGCATCGGAAGGGAAGGTGTCGGTGACGCCGGCGCAGCTGTCGATGCTGCTTGAGGGGATCGACTGGCGGGCGCCGGTTCGCACCTGGAGACCGCTGGCCGCGGGGGTCGTGCCCCCAGGCGTGGTGTGGTGTAGGAGCAGGAGCCAGCATCGGTAGCTGTGGGTAAGTGGCCCGCCGCCGCGACCGTGTGGTGTCTGGCGGCGGCGGGCCACTTATCCATAGCGGATGGCCATCGCGGTGCCGGTTAGGGTTGGGCTTCTACAGTCCATCCGACCGGAGGAGTACCACGATGACCACCAAGGACATGATGACCCTGCAGGCGCTTTTGGAGAAGAGTTCGGACGCCGATCTGCTTCGCGAGATGATCGGGTTCACGGCCGAGCGTTTGATGGCGCTTGAGGTGGAGGGCCTTGCGGGAGCCGCACACGGCGAGCGTTCGCCGGACCGGCTCACCCATCGCAACGGCTACCGGGACCGGGTCTGGGAGACGCGCGCGGGCACGGTGGAGCTGAAGATCCCGAAGCTGCGCAAGGGGAGCTACTTCCCGGGCTTCCTGGAGCCGCGTCGCATGGCGGAGAAGGCGCTGACGGCGGTGATCCAGGAGGCCTACATCAAGGGCGTGTCGACCCGCTCGGTGGACGACCTGGTGCAGGCCATGGGCATGTCGGGCATCTCGAAGAGCCAGGTGTCGCGGCTGTGCGGTGAGATCGACGGCAAGATCCGCGACTTCCTCGACCGCCCGCTGGAGGGCGACTGGCCGTATCTGTGGCTGGACGCGACCTATGTGAAGATGCGCGAGGCCGGGCGCGTCGTCTCGGTCGCGGTCACGATCGCGGTGGCGGTCAACGACCAGGGCCGCCGCGAGGTGCTCGGCATGGCGATCGGCGCGTCCGAGGCCGAGACCTTCTGGACCTCCTTCCTGCGCTCCCTGGCCCGCCGCGGCCTGCGCGGCGTCAAGCTGGTCGTCTCCGATGACCACAAGGGCCTGAAGGCGGCTGCAACGCGCGTCCTCGGCGCCACATGGCAGCGCTGCCGCGTCCACTTCATGCGCACCCTGCTCGCCCATGCCGGCAAGCAGGGCCGGCGCGTCGTGTCCGCCTTCGTCACCACCGCCTTCGCCCAGGAGGATGCAGACAGCGCCTCCGCCCAGTGGCGCCAGGTCGCCGACCAGCTCAGGGCCAAGGCGCCGAAGCTCGCCGCTCTCATGGACGAGGCCGAGCACGACATTCTCGCCTACATGACCTTCCCGGCCGCGCATCGCCCCAAGCTGCACTCGACAAACCCGCTCGAACGACTCCATGGCGAGATCAAGCGGCGTACCAACACCGTCGGCATCTTCCCCAACGAGGACGCCATAACACGGCTGATCGGCGCCATCCTGCTCGAGCAGAACGACGAATGGGCCGTCCAGAGGGCCAGATACATGACGCTGGAATCGATCGCTCCCGTGAGCGACAATGCAACCGTCAAGCTGCCCGCCGTGGCAGCCTGAGCCTACCGGCCCTACCCGCCGGATACCGCGACGGCCGCCAGGCTCTTACACCACGGCTCGGGACACGATCGCCGCGGGCTGATTCACCGTTTATAAACAATGGGTTGACTGTCATTCGGGCTTCCCTTTGTCGGCCCCTTCGGGTAGGATGCGGCCATGCTCGAAGCGGCCCATTCCCTGCCCGACGACATCGCCGCGTTGAAGGCGATGGTGCTGGCCTCGCGGGCCGAACTGGCGGCACGGGACGCCGAGCTGCGCAACCGCGATCTGTTGATCGAGAAGCTCAGGCACCAGCTTGCGGGTCTGCGGCGGCAGCGCTTCGGCGTCACCTCGGAGGCCCTCGACCAGCTTGATCTCGGGCTGGAGGACGAGGAGATCGCGCGGGCGGCCGAGGCGCCGACCGAGCCGACGCCCGCCACGAAGAAGCAGCCGAAGCGCCGTCCCCTGCCGGACCACCTGCCGCGCGAGGAGACGGTTCTCGCGCCGGGCGAGCGCTGCGCGGACTGCGGCGGCCGTCTCAAGCGGCTCGGCGAGGATGTGACGGAGGAGCTGGAGTACATCCCCGGCCGCTTCGTGGTGAAGCGCATCGTCCGTCCGCGCCTGGCCTGCGGCGGCTGCGAGAAGTTCCACCAGGCGCCGCTGCCGCCGCGACCGATCGAGCGCGGCCGACCGGGCCCCGGCCTTCTGGCGCATGTGCTGGTCTCGAAGTATTGCGATCACCGTGTGTCCTGAAGCACCGCCATGAAAGGAGGTGCGCAACTGCAAGAGAGATGAGGGTAGGCCCCTCGGGGTCGACGATCAGGCGTCGGTCTCAAACCACCACGAGCTGCTGTCGTAAAGAGCGATGGTGGTGAGCGTCGTGGAAACGGCGGGACGACGATCTCGTCAGGTGAGGTCCGGGGAGACGAGCGAAAGCGAACCGCCGATGAACTGCCGAAAGCGTATGGTCGATGTCAGAACCGGGGGTGGTGGTCACTCCGGGACAAGCATGGGCGGAGTCCTGGAGTCCGGCCCACGCGGCATCCGGCTCGAAGGCGGCGTGAACCCGGAACAGGCTTTCTTGCGGAACAGGAGAACCTGTCGTCCCGATGCCAAGGGAGACGGCCAACCGGGCAGCCCCCGGAAGGCTCAGAGTACCGATGCGGGGCACAGGGGCAGAACAGCCCGTAGTAGGGATGAAGGCGCTGTAATGGCGCTGGACCGAAGGGGCTGTGGTGTTCAGCCGCTGCCGTCGGCCAACTGGTGACAGGAGGAGCCGGATGACAGGGGCAAAGCCGTTCCCGATAGCAAAGAGGGAAGTCTGGGAAGCCTTCAAGCATGTGAAGGCAAACCGGGGAGCGGCTGGAGTAGATGGGCAGACGGTCGAGAGTCTGGAGGAACGGCTTGGTCCGGAACTCTACAAGCTCTGGAATCGCATGTCCTCAGGCAGCTATATGCCGCCTCCGGTTCGCAGGGTGAACATCCCCAAGGAGGGCGGCGGGAAGCGCCCGTTGGGCATACCGACGGTCACGGACCGCATCGCTCAGGAGGTTGTTCGCCGACATCTGGAGCCCTTGTTGGAACCGATTTTCCATGAGGACTCATACGGATATCGGCCGAAGCGATCCGCCATTGACGCCATCCGGACAGCGCGTCGGCGATGCTGGCGCTACGACTGGGTGCTGGACATGGACATCAAGGGGTTCTTCGACAACATCGACCACGAGTTGCTGCTGAAGGCCGTTCGTCACCATACGGACTGCCGGTGGGTGCTGCTCTATGTCGAGCGCTGGTTGAAGGCTCCCGTGATCGAGGAGGACGGCACCGTTGTCGCACGGGACAGGGGCACGCCACAGGGCGGGGTAATTTCGCCAGTATTGTCCAACCTGTTCCTGCACTATGCGTTCGATCAATGGATGAAAAGGTCGATGCCGCATGTTCCGTTCGAACGGTATGCGGACGATATAATCTGCCATTGTCGAACGGAGGAGGCGGCAAAGACCCTCTGGCGGCGGGTTGCGGACCGATTGGCCGAGTGCGGCCTGGAGGTCCATCCGCAGAAGACCAAGGTGGTCTACTGCAAGGATACCAACCGCAAGGCGGACTACCCGACGGTCGCGTTCGACTTCCTGGGCTACCGTTTCCAGCCAAGGTTCGCGGCGTGGCGCGGCGGGTTGTTCGGGGTCTCGTTCCTTCCGGCTGCCAGCCCGACTGCGCTCAAGGCGTTTCGGCGCCGCGTGCGACAGTGGCGTTTGCAACGGCGTAGCGACAAGGCACTGCTTGACCTTGCCCGCATGTTTCATCGCGAAATTGCAGGGTGGATCGGCTACTTCGGCGCATTCTACAAGTCGGCGCTCTATCCGACCCTTCGTCTGATAGACGCCCACTTGCAGCGATGGGCAATGCGGAAGTTCAAACGCTTCCGACAACGACCGCGTCAGGCTCGTCTCTGGCTTGCCAGAATCGCGAAAGCGGAGCCGTGGCGGTTCGCCCATTGGACCCTTGTGCACGGGCAGGGCCGGACGCTGGGAGCCGTATGAGCTGAGAGGTTCACGTACGGTTCTGGGAGCGCGTGGGGGTGAGATTCCCCCGCGCGACTCGCTTGCCGCTCTACCGCCAGTCCCGCATCTTCGCCCGCGACGGCGTCGAGCTCGACCGCTCGACGCTCGCCGGCTGGGTCGGCAAGGCGACGGCGCTGCTGGAGCCCCTGGCCGATGCGATCGGGCGCCATGTGCTGGAAGGACAAGCCCTGTTCGCCGACGACACCCCGGTCAAGCTGCTGGCGCCGGGAACCGGCAAAACGGCGACCGGCCGGGCCTGGACCTACGTGCGGGACGAGCGGCCCTGGGCTGGCGAGGCGCCGCCGGCGGCCTGGTACCGCTTCTCGGCCGACCGCAAGGCGGCGCATCCGAAGGCGCATCTTGAAGGCTTCGCCGGCTGGATGCACTCGGACGGCTATGCCGGGTTCGGTGCGCTGGCGCGCGCCGGGCCGGTCCGCGAGGTGGCCTGTCTGGCGCATGTGCGACGCAAGTTCTTCGACGTCCATGCCGCCCAGGGCTCGGCGATCGCCGCCGAGGCGCTGGAACGGATCGCCGCCCTCTACGCTATCGAGAAGGAGGCCCGCGGGCAGCCGCCCGAGAACCGCGCGGCCATCCGCCAGGCCAAGGCCGCGCCGTGCCTCGACGAGCTGGAGCGGTGGCTGCAATCGCAGCTGCCCAGAATCTCCGCCAAGACCCCGCTGGCAGCGGCGATCCGTCATGCCCTGACCCGGATGAAGCGCCTTCGACCCTATCTCGAGCACGGCTTCCTCGAGATCGACAACAACCCCGCCGAACGCGCAATGAGGCCGATCGCGCTCGGCCGCAAGAACTATCTCTTCATGGGCTCGGCCAGCGGCGGCAGGGCCGCCGCCATCGCCTACACCCTGATCGAGACCGCCAGGCTCAACGATGTCGATCCGCAGGCCTGGCTTGCTCAGGTCCTCGAACGCATCCCCGACTACAGGATCAACCGCATCGACGATCTGCTGCCGTGGAACACCGCGCCCGCAGAAGATCGGGAAGCCGCCGACTGACCACGCAGGGGCGGTCACGCCGGACGCTTACGATGTGGCGGGTGGAGAAGCAGGAGCCGAGATACGATCCGGCGCAGCCGATCACGCGGCCGCTGTTCCCCGACCGCGCCGATGTCATCGTTCACGACGAGCGCGGCCGGGTGTCCTGCGTCTGTCCCGGGACCGGCGAGGTCCGCGCTATGGCGTTTCAGGGGTTCGAGGCTGATCGGGGCCGCTGCGGCACGCTCAAATACCGCTGCCCGGCAGCCGCCTTCGGCTTCGCCTGCGCCGGCAGCCGGGCCTGCCACCGGGCCGGCGGGGTCAAGCCCGGAGACTATGGCCGCATCCTGCGCATCGACCTCGACAGCCACGACCGGCGCATCTTCACCCCCACGCCCTGGGGCAGTCCGTCATGGCGGCGCGGCTACAACCGCCGCTCGGCCATGGAGCGGATCAACAGCCGCCTCGACAACAGCTTCAACTTCGAGACCCACTACATCCGAGGCCGCGCCAAGATGTGAGGTGGCGTCGCAAAATCGGACAGGTCGTCAAGGTGTATTCCGCCGTGTGACGGAGGAATGCGGATGAGCAAGCGACGCAGGTTTTCGGGGGAGCTGAAGGCGAAGATAGCCTTGGAGGCGCTACGGGGTGATCGGACGCTTCAGGAGATTGCCTCGAAGCACCAGGTGCATCCGAACCAGGTGGGTGTGTGGAAGCGCCAGGCGATGGAGGGTCTGGGGGAGGTCTTTTCCGGTGGAGGTGAGCGCCGGGCGCGGGATCACGAGAGCGAGGTCCGGGCTCTTCACGCCAAGATCGGGGAGTTGATCGTAGAGCGTGATTTTTTGTCACGCGGGTCCGGTCGCTGAGCCGGTCCGGGAGACGGGCGATGGTTGTGCGGGGCCACCCGTCGTTGAGCCTGACCCGGCAATGCCGTCTGCTGTCGATCGGGCGCTCGTCGCTCTATGACCGGCCGAAGGGGGAGAGCGCGGAGACGCTGGCTCTGATGCGCCGGATCGACGCGCTGTTCCTCAAGTATCCGTTCTACGGCGCCCGCCAGATGGTTCGGCATCTGCGCCGCGAGGGGGTGCGGATCGGGCGGCGGCGGGCCGCTCGCCTGATGCGCCTGCTTGGTCTTCAGGCGGTCTATCGGGCGCCGCGGACCAGTGCGCCGCACCTCGGGCACCGGGTTTATCCATATCTGCTGCGGGGTCTGGCGATCGAGCGGCCGAACCATGTGTGGTGCGCCGACATCACCTACATCCCGGTGCGGCGCGGCTTCCTCTACCTGGTGGCGATCATGGACTGGGCGAGCCGCTGCGTCCTGGCCTGGCGGCTGTCGAACACGCTGGACGCGGGGTTCTGTGTCGAGGCTCTCGACGAAGCCCTGGCGCGCCATGGCACCCCGCAGATCTTCAACACCGACCAGGGCAGCCAGTTCACCGGCTTCGCCTTCACCGCGCGCCTGCGGGAGGCCGGTATCCGCATCTCGATGGACGGCCGCGGCCGGTGCATGGACAACATCTTCATCGAGCGGCTGTGGCGCTCGCTCAAATACGAGGCGGTCTACCTGCACGAGATCGCCGACGGCTTCGCAGCCCGGCGCGTCATCGGCCAGTGGATCGGCTTCTACAACACCGAGAGACCGCACTCGGCACTCGGCGGGCGGACGCCGGCCGAGGCCTACCGGGGCGACACGCCTGTGGATATGATGGACAAGCCGCTTCGCGCCTTGACCACATACCCACAGGCGCAACAGCAGCAGCAGAAAGATCGATCCAAGAGGATTCTGGCGGCACAAACTTCAACCGGAATACACCTTGAAAACGCCGTCAGCCTGTCCGACAAACCGACGCCACCTCACCCCGTGGTGGGGTGTGAGTCTGGCATGGCGATGAAGGCGTTGTCGAGAGGGTCAGCGGCTCACGGTGACGTCAAGAGTTATGTGTCAGGGAGAGAGGGGTACTGATTCCCTGAGATTTGTTTTCGTGGATGAAGACTGCGTAGAGGATGCGGTCCATTGAGGTTCGGTCCTGGAAGGTTCCCATGGGCCGTGTTCGTCTGCGGACCTCCCGGAACCTTTGTTCGATGGCGTTGGTGGTCCTGACCTGCTTTCGCTCGTCAAGGGTCTTGTAGCGGAAGCATGTGAGCAGATCGTCGAGATCGTTGCGCAGGGAGGCGACGGCCTTGGGGTAGATCTCCTTCCTGCCGTCATGCCGGATGCCGAGCGCCATCAGGACCGGCCTCCTGAGTGCGCCGGCGCCGGTCTTGCGGGTCAGCACCACGCCGTCGAGCATCAGCGTCTTGCAGGCGTTCTTCAGCGGCCTGCGGTGGAAGGCCGCGACCGCCATGTCGAGCGTCCTGGCGACCCGGCTCACCGTCGCGGCCGAGACCGGGCGTCCGAGCAAGGCGAGCAGGACCTCGCCGACCTTGCGCGTCGAGAGCCCCAGTACGAAGCCGGCCAGGATGGCGCGGTCGATCTCCGGCGCGCGCCTTGCATGGCTCTTCAGAACACCGGTCGGGCAGAAGTGCCGGGTGCGCGGCACGTTGAGCTCGATGTCGCCGAGCTCGCTCAGCAGACAGCGCCGGGAGGTGCCGTTGCGCCGGTCGCGCAGCGCGCCGGCGTCGAGGTTGTCGAGCCAGCGATCCACCGCCTCGGCCATCCGACCTTCGATGATCTCGGCCAGCGCCTGGCGCCCGAGCGGGCGATAACCCTCGCCCCACTCCAGTCCGTCTGCCTGCATCTCCTTCACCACCTCAAACGCCTGCGGCAGGCTCATGATCGTCGCAGCTTGCTGGGACATGCGGGGTGCTCCTGCTTGTGGTTGTCATCACCACAGGGAGTCCCCCCATAAGCGTTAACTTGTTTTACTTTTCTCTTCGGGGCCCGGTTTGCCGAAGTATTGTTCCATTTGCGGTCGGCGCTTTCGCTGCGGCTCCGAGAGGTCGCGGACTATCTCCGCCCAATCCGTGAGAAGTTCCCGCAGGGGCATACCTGGCTCGATCGCCCTGCGGACCTGGTTCAGCGCGAATCCGAACTCACGCCAGCGGCTCGGGACGGAGCCGGACGGCGTGGAGTTCGTACCCCCCAGGGGGAAACGGCGCTCGCGTGAGAGATCAATCTTTCGGTCAGCAGGGCCGTGAACAGCTTGCCGTACAACCAGGCCTTCGAGCTCTCGCTTCCGCGCTTCGGGAGATGGCCAAGCTGCGCGACCGACTTGAAACGCTTGAACACCCGTTCGACCTGCCATCGGAGCCGGTACCAGTCGAGGACCGCCTCCGGGGTGAAGCGGGCTTCGGGAACCGTGGTGAAAACGATGACGTATTTCGCGAACTCCAGTGACTGGGGCTTCAGCGTCTTCTGGTTCTTCGCCGCCTTCCGGCGCAGCTTCTCCTGCGCGATCGCGATCGCGGCGTCAGACTTCCTGACCGCGCACACCCTTCCGGCGACGCAGGGCGCGGCTCCGTTGCCGTCGGTCGCGACATCCCAGGACAGGGCCGGGCCCGGCCGGTCAAGAGCCGAGACCGCCGCCAGCAGGTCGAACCGGCGTCCGTCCGGCAGCAGAAAGCGGAGGGAGCCGGTGTTGACCCGCACCATGACATGGCCGCCGGATCCGTCGACATGCGCGATGCCGGAGGCCGTCGAATAGCCGCGGTCGCCGATCATGCAGTCACCGGCGGTGACCGGAAAGCGCCGGAACGACTCGCCGCTGCCCTCGCCCTCGGTCTCCGTCACCAGGAAGTGGTCGCAGACCAGCGAAGGAAGGCGCACGCTGTAGTGAACCCGCCACAGCGAACCCGTCTTTCCCGGTTCCTTCACCGTCGTCGCGTCGACCGCCCGGACCTCGAAGCCGGCGCCGTCCGGCCCGCGCCCCGCGAACAGCGCCTGGCACAGCGCATGAAGCCAGGGCCCGGACTTGGCAAGGCGCTTCTTCAGCGCCACCGGCGACAGGTCGGCAAGGCCGACGCGGCGGGCCCGGACGGTGGTCTCCCGCAACGAACAGCCACAGCCAAGATGCAGCAGAAGCACGCGCACGAGGGTCTCCGCCGACTTGTCCTTAGCGCGGCCCCTTGAGGGCGCCGGATTCAGCCGCCAGATCTTCCCAGTCCGGCGGAAAAAAGCTCAGGAGCAATTCCCAGTCCTCGTTCATGCCCTGCCTCCCCCCGAAAATCCCGGCGGGGCAACATAGCATGAGCAAAAAAGTCCGAAAACAAGTTAACGCTTATGGGGAGTCCCCCTTCCCGCCTGACACATAAATTCTTACGTCACCCAGCGCCACATGGTGACTTGCCCTCATAGCAAACCTGCTATACAGTGCCGCCTCATGACTTGGCGCGTCGAGACATTGAACGAAACCGTGGAGAGGGAGCTGGACGCGCTGCCTGCCGACATGCAGGCGCGGTTTGCACGAACAGGCCGGTTGATCGCCACGTTCGGGCTGGAGCGCGTGGGAGCACCGCATGTCAGGCACCTGACCGGCCCGCTGTGGGAAATCCGCCTGAGCGGCCGGGACGGCATCGCGCGGGCACTCTATGTCGTCGCAACCGGCCGGCGGGTGGTCGTGGTGCGGGCCTTCGTAAAGAAGACCCCGCGCACGCCGCGACGGGAGATCGAATTGGCGCTTCGTCGCGCCAGGGAGGTTATGCAATGAGCACGCTTGACGAACTGCATGAACGCTGGAACCGGAACCCAGACTATCGGGAAGCCTATGAGCGGCTGGGACCGGAGTTCGAGCTGGCCCGCGCGCTGATCGAGGCGCGCACGCGGGCCGGCATGACCCAGGCGGAGCTGGCCGCGAGAATGAAGACGACGCAATCGGCGGTGGCGCGTCTGGAGAGCGGCCGGGTGCCGCCATCGACGCGGACCCTTGAGAAGGTCGCCCAGGCAACCGGCACCCGGCTGCGGATTCAGTTCGATCCCGCGTGAGCCTGGAGGACTGCCAACGATGACCGGCTGCGGCATCGAGACGGGGATGACGCCCCCGTGTCCCGGCGCCTTTATCCGAGTCGCCGCGGGTGCTCGACAAGGCCCAGGAGACCGCGTTTCGTGCGCTGGGCCGAAAAAAATGGCGACTATTCCGGTTTGCGCGAAATTTTTGTAATCCTTCGTTCGTCGGGTGATGGAGTTGGCGATTTCATTGATTGAGGGTTCGCTTCCAGTCTCGCCTGAGGGGCCGCAGGCAGATGTCCTTCCTGGGTTCGGCCCGTTTCATGTGCGTGTCGTAGCGCCCGCGCCCCTGGGTGGTCCCGACGCGGGTCCGGCCGGATGCCTTGTAGACGGCGCCGGTGTAGCGGGGCGTCTCGACGAAGGTCTCGATGAGCACGGGCGTGGTGCGGTATCGCTCGGTCCAGTCTGCGGGCAGACGGCGGCGCACGAGGGCGAGGATGTGCGAGCCGAGGTTGGGGATCTCGACCCACGGCAATATCAGGAAGCGCGGATTGTCGACCACCAGGGGCAGCTTCTTCTTGCGCCGCTCCGGGGTCCATCCGATGGACCTGTCGCGCGGGGCGAGCTTCCATGCGGCGGTGGAGAAGCCGAGCATGGCCAGCGGCCAGCCGTTGCGATCGTGGACGGCGTAGCGCATTTGCGCGCCGACCAGGGTTTTGTTGCCGAGGTAATGGTAGCGGGCGACGAACGCGTTCCACAGCCTGCCCTCGCGGGTCTCGCGGACGACGGTGCGCATATCCAGCGGGCGGACCTCGTCGAGGGTGGTCGGAGAGGGGAACAGCGGCGGCTCGGTGTCGGGTCCGAAGACGATGGGCTTGGGCCGGCCCTGCTTTCCCCTCGGCGGCGATCAGGGCGCGCAGGAGCGCCATCTCGTCAGCGGTGAAGTCGCGGCCGTAGTAGCGGCCCTCGATAGCGCCGGTCATCCCGGCGCCGTGACCTTGCGCTTGCGCGCCTCGCTCATGGTCCAGGGTAACCAGGGCGACAGGCCGTCCGGCGGCTTGCCGCCATTCTTCGCGCACGCTGTCAGCCAGCGCAGCCCGTCGATGCCGTGCACCGAGTGCATGATCGCGGTGAACTTCGCGCCGTCCTCGCTGTTCGAACCGAAGCTCAATCGGCGCCGGATGAGCGCGCAGCGCAGTCCGCGCTCGGCGATGTTGTTGTCCATGGGGACGAAGGGCTTGTCGAGGAAGACGCACAGTCCCTCGCGATGCTTGACCCGTCTGCGCAGCGGCTTGGCCTTGCGCGACCCGGCCGACAGGCCGGCCAGCTCCCGAACAGACGCTTGACGGCGGTCTTCAGGGCAGCCTGCGCCGCGTCGAAGGCCGGTGGAGTGAGCGAGCGGGGTCGTGATGTTCCAGCCGCTCCTCGTTCAGCCGGTAGATCTCCGCGATCCGCTCGACCCAGCCATCGCTCCAGGCAGAGAGGCCGACCACGCTTCGGACGAAGTCGCGCCTCTGGTGTGCCCAACATCAGCACAGGATCACCTTGCTGCCGCGTTCGCGCGCCGGTTTCCTGTAGGCGCTGTAGCGGTCGCAGACCACGTACACGGTGCAGGCGGTGTCGCCGAACAGGCTCTTTGCGAGCTTGGCGCTGGGTGAGGGATCGATGAGGTAGGAGACCGCATCCCCGCTGACCGAGATCCACAGCCAGGCGGCTCGACCGGCCGTTGCGGCGGGACTCCTGCACCCGCCAGCCGGTCTCGTCGGCATGGCGCAGCGCCGCCTTGTTCTGGTGCGCGAGGATCGCTTCGTGGAGCGGCACGAAGCGCTTGATGCTGTCGGCCAGCGTTCCCGGCGAGATCGCCAGCCCCTGGTCCCCCATCCAGTCCGCGGTCCGGCACAGCGGACGAAGACAGGCGCAGTGCTCGAAGAGAGTAAGCGGTTAAACCACGGCGTCGATTTTGGATTTGGGACGGATTTTCGTTTGACACCATAGGCCGTCCGCCCTATAGACCGGCCGTCCGGGCGAAGCGCGTCGGGGGCGGCGATGGCGGCATGGTACGGATCGAAGGCGACGACGGGGCTTTGCCAGGCGATCGTGAGCCTGATGCCGCCGCACGACGTTTTTGTGGAGACCCATCTGGGGGGCGGCGCGATCATGAAGCGCAAGCCTCCGGCGCTTCGCAACATCGGCATCGATCTCAACCGCCGGGCGCTCGACGGGTTCCGCTGCGACTACCCGGTCGAGCTTCACCACGGCTGCGCCCACCGCTTCCTGTCCGGGTTCGCGTTCGCCGGCCGCGAGCTGGTCTACAGCGACCCGCCCTACGTGCAGTCGGCGCGCCGGTCGGGGCGGCGCTACCGCTTCGACTACACCGACGCCGACCATGTCGCGCTTCTCGGCATCCTGAAGTCGCTGCCCTGCCGGGTGATGGTGTCCGGCTATCCGTCCCGGCTCTATGACGAACATCTGGCCGGCTGGCGCTCGCTCGAGGTCCAGGTCAACAACCAGTCCTGCGTGGTCACCGAGAAGCTGTGGTTCAACTTCGAGCCCGACCGGGTGCACTGGGCGTCGTTCGCGGGGCGGGACTTCACCCACCGCCAGATCGTCAAGCGGAAGGCGGCGAGCTGGGGCCGCCGGTACGAGGCGATGCCGCGGGCCGAGCGGCTGGCGGTGCTGGCGGCGTTGATGGCCGTCGAGGCCGAGGAATGAGCGCGCCGTCCGAGGCCGGCCAGGTCGAGGAGCTCGGCCGGGAGCTCGCCCGCCTGCTCGGCGACGGCGCCCTGCCGCCGGAGGCCGAGGAGGCGCTCCGGTCGCTGATCGCGCTGTCCGGGCAACTGGCGTCGGACAAGGCCGATATGGCGGCCACGATCGCCGCCCAGGAAGGGCGGATCGCCGAGCTCGCGGCAGAGGTCGCCGCGCTCACCGCCCAGATCGTCCAGCTGCAGCGCGACCTGTACGGCTCGCGCTCGGAACGGCGCAGGGAGGGCGGGGACGGTTCCGACGACAATCAGGCGGCCGACGGCAAGGACCGCCGCCGCGGTGGCAAGCCCGGTCGCACAAAGGCACGCGGCGATGCCCTCAACGACACCGGGCTGCGCTTCAACGGCCAGGCCCCGGTGATCGACATCGCCGTGACGCCGCCCGAGATCGAGGGGCTGTCGGAGGACGATTACGAGGTGGTCTCCGAGCGCGTCCACTGCCGGCTCGCCGCGCTCGAATGCCGGCACGTGGTCATCCGCTACCGCCACCTCAAGGTGAAGCTCCGCGAGACCGGCGCCCTGGTCGCCGCGCCGGCCCGCGAAAGCCTGTTCAAGAACAGCTGCGCCGACGTCTCCTTCGTCGCCGCCCTGCTGATCGACAAGTTCCTCTGGCACCTGCCGCTCTACCGCCAGCACCGGATGCTGGAGGCCGCCGGCATCACCGTGAACCGGGGCTCGCTGAGCCTGTGGGCCAACCGGGCGATCGCGCTGCTGAAGCCGATCCACGACGCGCAGTGGGGTTCGGTGCTGCGGAGCGCCGTGATCCAGATGGACGAGACGCCGATCCGGGCCGGGCGGCACCCGGGCAAGTCCGGCAGCATGAAGAAGGGCTACTTCTGGCCGGTGCTCGGCGAGGAGGGCGAGGTGGTGTTCCCCTTCGCCGGCTCCCGGGCGCACCGGCACGCGGCCGAGTTCCTCGGCGATTATGCCGGAACCCTGGTGAGCGACGGCTACGGCGCCTACGAGGCCTATGTCGCGGCGCGCGAAGGGGCGGTCCGGCATCAGGGCTGCTGGATCCACACCCGCCGTAACTTCTGGGAGCAGAAGGACAACCACCCGGCGATGGCCGCCGACGCGCTGGCGCTGATCGGCGCGATCTACAGGATCGAGGAGGAGATCGACGGCCGGCCGACGGCCGAGCGGGCGATCGCGCGGCGGACCCGGTCGCGCGCGGCGGTCGAGGCGTTCTGGGAGTGGTGCGACCGCACGCTGGAGGCGGCGGCGCTGACGCCCATGCACCCGATCCGCAAGGCGATCGGCTACGCCGTCGAGCGAAGGGCCACGCTGGAGGTGTTCCTCGCCGACCCGGACGTGCCGCCGGATACCAACCGGATCGAGAACAAGATACGGCCCGCCAAGCTCGGCCAGCGCAACTGGCTGTTCGCCTGGACCGAGCTCGGCGCCGAGAACATCGGGATCGTCAACGGCCTGCTCGCCACCTGCCGGATGCAAGACGTCGACCCTCGCGTCTGGCTGATCGACGTCCTGCTGCGCATCGACACCCACCCGGCCTCCCGGGTCGACGAGCTGAGGCCGAGGCGGTGGAAGACGCTGTTCGCCGACGATCCGTTGACCTCCGATGTCGCGGCCGCCACGGCGGGGCGGCTTCACGCCGCCTCCAGCGGGACGGCATAGCGCTTGCGGTGGCGCCGCACGGTGATGTCGATCCCCTCCAGAAGCGCCGAAAGCTCGGTCCGCGACAGCGCCAGAGACTTCCGCCCCGCCGACCGGGGCGAGGCGAACAGCCCCTGCTCCAGCCGCTTGGCCCAGATGAAGAACCCGCCATGCTCGAAGCCGAGAACCTTCACCATCGTCCGGCGGCGGTTGACGAACACATACCAGCGCCCGCTCGCCGGGTTCTCCCCGAGATGGGTCGCGACCAGCGCGCACAGCCCGTCGAAGCTGCGCCGCAGGTCCGCCGGTTCCGTCGACAGCCAGATGCCGCCCGCCGGCCAGCCGCCGAGCATCAGGACCGCCGCAGACGCAGCACCACCCCGTCGCCGAGCGACAGCTCGACATCCCAGCCCGGCCCCGATCCCGCCGCGATCTCGACAAAGCCGCCGGGCTTGGCACGGCGCTTGCCGCGCGGCTTGCCGGCGGTCAGACCGAACCGGCGGCGCCAGCCCTGGAACGTCTTCCGCGACACCCCCCGGGCCTTGCAGAAGCTGGTCTGAGAGCCGTCCCAGCGCTCGAAATCCGCCATCAGCGCCCGCCACTCGGCCTCGCCGCGAAACTCCCGGCCGGCGCCGTCAACCGTCACCGTCGACACATCGTCCGACATCAAAAAATCCTCCCATCATCGTGAAATCGATCGGAAAAACCCTCCCGCGCGAGGGTCGGCCGGATCAACACAAATGCCGAACGCCGTGCTTTAACCGCTTACCGAAGAGAAAGCGCTTCCAGACGCTGATCCCGTAGGGCGTGTTGTCGAACAACCGCGCCGGCGGGGGCGCGCAGTCGCAACCCCGGCGCGCGATCCTGCGGATGTGGGCCTCGATCTCGACGAGGCTCGTGGAACGCTCGCCGTTGGCGGGCTTGCCGCAGCACGCGCCGGTGCGCGCGGCCTTCGGCGGATGGCGCCGTTCCTTCTTCTCTCCGAGCCCGGGTCGCGGGGTGCGGCCGTGGCCCGGCGCACCGCGCTGCTGGCCGCGCTTGCGCCCCGTACCCTTCTTCTTCTCGTTCTTGCTCCCGAACAGCGCCTGCGACAAGGCGCTCCGGGTCGATTGCAGTCGGGCTATCCGCGCTTGCAGTTCCGCGTTCCGGGCCCGCAGCGCCTCCATCTTCTTGCCCTGGCGGGCGTTCCAGCGCCTTGCCCAACCGGGCGTTCTCCCGGGTCAGGGAATCGACGTCCCGGCGCCGCGCCCTGATCGTGTCCTTGTCGGCCTTCCGTGTCGGCGCGGTCTTGGGCAGCCGGACGGCAGCCGTATCCTTCGCGGCTTTCGCCGCCCGCAAATCCCGGCGCAACTGGACGACTTCCATGCGCAGCGACGTGAGCGGGCTGCGCTTGCGCGAACCGACGCCGGCCTCCGAAAGCAGCTTCTCCAGCCGCGCCGCTTCCGACCGGGAGAACAGCGCGTCCTTCGCCGTGCGCCGGACCTCCTTGATCTCCTCGACTGCCGCCTTGAGCTTGTCCCGGCTCTTGTCGAGGATCGACTTCAGCGAGCCGGCCTGGGAACGGGCGGTCCTCTCCGCCACAAGCAACTCTTCGGCGCGCGCTTCCGCCGCGTCCGCCCGCGCCCGCTCCGCGCGGGCCTGCGCCTGTTCGTACAGAGACTGCCAGTCGGGAGGCTCGCACACCGATGCCGCCATGGAAGGCGACCAGAGCCCGCCGTCCGCCTCGGTCAGCGCCAGAGCCGCCCCGAAATCGTCGTCGCGCATCGTCATGTGCGAGACGATATCGAATCCCGGCCGCTGTTATCAGAGGCTTGCGCAGGGCGGCCAAGACGACTTCAGGCGAGACTGCAAGCAAACCCTCAATCGATGAAATCGCCAACTCCATCACACGACGAACGAAGAATTACAATTTTTTTTCGATCATCCTCCAGGCGCCTCCTGTCCCACCACGAGAGGACATGAGGGTGCAAGAGATTGATTTCATGCAAAAAATCTCCTTGCCCGACGGTTTGACATCGCCTGTTCGCAGGTTCAAACCTCCCTTCCAGGATCACCGAATCCGGGAAGGCGGAGGCGATGCAAAAAGACGGGAACGGCTGCGAGCAGAGGAAGTTTCCCGCGTTGCCGCGAACGACAACCCCGGCTCGAAGGCCGGGACGGGCGGCGGGCCGGAAGCGCGGATCGACGCCGCCGTGATGCGGCTCGCCCGCCTGCTCGGACGCCAGATCGTGCGCGAACAATTCCGGCAGTCCGAAGCCGCCAACGACAATGCGCCGCCGGAGAAGGAGACGCACGACCGATAGGAGACCCGAGACCATGACCCTTCGCCGTGCGCTCTATGCCCGCTATTCGTCTATTCGTCCGACCAGCAGCGGGCCGCTTCCATCGAGGACCAGTTCCGGGTCTGCCGCGAGCGCGCGGAGCGCGAGGGCTGGAAGGTCGTCGGCTGCTACAAGGACTTGGCCATCTCGGGCGACAGCGTGATCCACCGCCCCGGCGTCCGGGTGCTTCTGGAGGATGCGCGGCGGGGCGCGTTCGAGATCGTCATCGCCGAGGCGCTGGATCGGATAAGCCGCGACCAGGCCGGCGTTGCGACGCTCTACAAGCACCTGCGCTTCGCCAGCGTGACGATCTTCACGCTCTCGGCAGGCGAAGGCGAGATCAACGAGCTTCACGTCGGGCTCAAGGGCACGATGAATGCGCTGTTCCTGAAGGACCTTGCGGCGAAGACGCATCGCGGTCTTCGGGGCCGCGTCGAGGCCGACAAGTCGGGCGGCAGGCGGAGTTACGGCTACGACGTGGTGAAGCTCCACGACGACGCCGGCGAGCCGATCCGGGGCGAGCGCCGGATCAACGAGGCGGAAGCGGAGATCGTCCGGCGCATCTTCCGGGAGTTCGCCCAAGGCACCAGCCCGCACGCGATCGCGCGGCGGCTGAACAAGGACGGCGTTCCCGCGCCTACGGCGGGCAAGCTCTGGACCGACTCGTCGTTGCGCGGCCACGCCGGGCGCGGCACCGGCATCGTCAACAACGAGCTCTATATCGGCCGGCAGGTCTGGAACCGCCAGCGCTTCCTGAAGAACCCGGACACCGGCAAGCGGGTCGCGCGCATCAATCCGCCCGAGGAATGGATCGTCGTCGAGGTTCCCGGGCTCCGCATCCTGGACGACGGGCTGTGGCAGGCCGCGAAGGCCCAGCAGGGGGCAATCGCGGAGAAATACGCCACGTCCATCGCGGCGACGCGCGCAGCCCATGCCAACTATCTCAACAGCACCCACCGGCCCCGCTATCTGCTGTCGGGTCTTTCTGGAGTGCGGCGTGTGCGGCGGTTCCTACGCCAAGCGCGGCCAGGACCGCTACGGCTGCTCCAACCATGTCATGTCGGGCTCGTGCGCCAACAGCCGGACCATCCGGCGCGTCGAGATCGAGGAGCGGGTGATGGCGGGGCTCCGGGAGAAGCTGATGGCGCCCGAGCGAGGCCGCCGCCGAGGCGATGAAGGCGTATGCCGAGGAGACCAACCGGCTCAACCGCGAGCGCCGCGCATCGGGCGCGACGGACCGCAAGGAGCTGGCCGAGATCGGGAAGAAGATCGCCACTATGGTCGCGGTGATCGAGGACGGCGGCTATGCGCGGGGGATGATGGACCGCATGCGCGAGCTTGAGGCCCGGCAGGACGAGATCAACGAGCGCCTGGCCGCCGCTCCGGTCGATCTTCCCGACATCCACCCCAACATCGCCGGCATCTACCGGCGCAAGGTCGAGCGGCTGGCCGAGGCGCTGGACCATTCCTAGGACCGCGGCGCGGCGGCCGACGCCATCCGGGGCCTGATCGAGCGCATCGTGCTCACCCCCGGCGCGAAGCGCGGCGAGATGGACGCCGCGCCGCACGGCGACCTCGGCACCATCCTGGAATGGGCCGGAAACGGCAGGGGGAAGGGGGCGACCGACACGCCCAGGCCGGGAATGTCGGTCTCAGTGGTTGCGGGGACAGGATTCGAACCTGCAACCTTCAGGTTATGGGGTCGCAGATCGCCTTGCGCCAGGAGATGACAGGAGTGGACACCAGTGGACAGGAGTCCGGAATACCCTTGTTGCAGGCCACGGTGGCCGCGTTCGTGTTGCCGCCCACCCATACTCTTGTCGCTGGAAAGGCCCTCGACGGGAAATGGGACGCGGGCGGCTCATGGAAATGAGGCGCCATGCTGGCCCGCAAGACCGCGTTGAGGATACCTCATATGGCTTGCAGTTCTCAGCTTCTGCTCAATCCATGCCTGCAGACGCTGAAATTGTTCTTTTTTCCATTTTGCCGTAACGCCGGGGCGACAGCAGGGGAAGGTTGATCGCAGATGAAGGCAAAGAAATTTTTCGAGGAATGCTCGGATCAGTCCGAGGTAAAGGGGCAAATTGTCACGAAATATTTCTTCGCTTGGGCGCGAATTGAGGTGGCGTCGCAAAATCGGACAGGTCGTCAAGGTGTATTCCGCCGTGTGACGGAGGAATGCGGATGAGCAAGCGACGCAGGTTTTCGGGGGAGCTGAAGGCGAAGATAGCCTTGGAGGCGCTACGGGGTGATCGGACGCTTCAGGAGATTGCCTCGAAGCACCAGGTGCATCCGAACCAGGTGGGTGTGTGGAAGCGCCAGGCGATGGAGGGTCTGGGGGAGGTCTTTTCCGGTGGAGGTGAGCGCCGGGCGCGGGATCACGAGAGCGAGGTCCGGGCTCTTCACGCCAAGATCGGGGAGTTGATCGTAGAGCGTGATTTTTTGTCACGCGGGTCCGGTCGCTGAGCCGGTCCGGGAGACGGGCGATGGTTGTGCGGGGCCACCCGTCGTTGAGCCTGACCCGGCAATGCCGTCTGCTGTCGATCGGGCGCTCGTCGCTCTATGACCGGCCGAAGGGGGAGAGCGCGGAGACGCTGGCTCTGATGCGCCGGATCGACGCGCTGTTCCTCAAGTATCCGTTCTACGGCGCCCGCCAGATGGTTCGGCATCTGCGCCGCGAGGGGGTGCGGATCGGGCGGCGGCGGGCCGCTCGCCTGATGCGCCTGCTTGGTCTTCAGGCGGTCTATCGGGCGCCGCGGACCAGTGCGCCGCACCTCGGGCACCGGGTTTATCCATATCTGCTGCGGGGTCTGGCGATCGAGCGGCCGAACCATGTGTGGTGCGCCGACATCACCTACATCCCGGTGCGGCGCGGCTTCCTCTACCTGGTGGCGATCATGGACTGGGCGAGCCGCTGCGTCCTGGCCTGGCGGCTGTCGAACACGCTGGACGCGGGGTTCTGTGTCGAGGCTCTCGACGAAGCCCTGGCGCGCCATGGCACCCCGCAGATCTTCAACACCGACCAGGGCAGCCAGTTCACCGGCTTCGCCTTCACCGCGCGCCTGCGGGAGGCCGGTATCCGCATCTCGATGGACGGCCGCGGCCGGTGCATGGACAACATCTTCATCGAGCGGCTGTGGCGCTCGCTCAAATACGAGGCGGTCTACCTGCACGAGATCGCCGACGGCTTCGCAGCCCGGCGCGTCATCGGCCAGTGGATCGGCTTCTACAACACCGAGAGACCGCACTCGGCACTCGGCGGGCGGACGCCGGCCGAGGCCTACCGGGGCGACACGCCTGTGGATATGATGGACAAGCCGCTTCGCGCCTTGACCACATACCCACAGGCGCAACAGCAGCAGCAAAAAGATCGATCCAAAAGGATTCTGGCGGCACAAACTTCAACCGGAATACACCTTGAAAACGCCGTCAGCCTGTCCGACAAACCGACGCCACCTCACCTTTTTCGTACCGGGAGGATGTGATCTTCGGGCACAGCAAGCCTCTTCTTGACATAGTGTACGGACACGGGAGCTCTGCCGAGAGGTTAGCGAGGCTCGGGTATGGACCAGGCAATAGCGTCATTGAATCAAGAAACCGTTTGAACGCAGAGAGAAAAACAGGCTCGGAACATGGTTGATTGGCTATCGCTTGTTCGAGGCATTTTTGGTATATATAGACCGATATTCACGATGCGTGGGGTGTGTCATGGACGCGCCGAAAGGCGTCCCGATCCCGCTTCCTGGCCGCTCCATCCGTCGGGCGATGAAAGCCGTTGCGCGACAAGCCTCCAGCCCGAGCGGCGCTTGAGCGGCAGCGCCCGCTGCGCACTTGCGGGGACAGTCCCCGAACCGCCGCGCGGCTTCCGAGCGATAGTGTAGGAAGCACATGGCGGCATGGCAATTGCGAAACGGCCCGCGCACCGGGGGGATCACCGGTGCGGTCCGCGCTGTCGGTGTCGGCGAGCGGGACGCTCGGCGCGATGTCGTTCCGGCTGCGGCATCCGGCTGTCGGTTCCTTCCACATGGCGCAGCGAACCGCGCGCGGCTATTGGCGCGGTCATGCGATCGTCGTCGCGCTTCAACGGGGAAACGGTCGTTCGCGTTCAGGCCCGTCGCCGCCGGGCCTGCACGCCGCACGGGGCTACTGGATGGTGACCGGAACGAGATGGATGCGGGGAGTCGTGCACCGATAACCGATCGGCGTTGCCGAATCCGGGGCGTGTCAAGCCTGCTGTGCGAAGATGTGTTTCCCTTATGCCCATATCCTGTACATTGTGAGACCCTCGGCAACGGAGGCATGACGATGACAAGAGACCCGACCCGCGACACCCGGAGTGGCATCAACATCAAGGTTCGCCCGGAGCTTCGCGCGCGGGCGGATGCGTGCGCGACCCTGGACGGGCTGACCACGCCGGAATTCGTGCGGGCCGCAATCGTCGCCCATTGCGAGCGCAGCGAGAAGCTGTACGGCCAGCGCGAGCGGGCGCGGAAGGCGGCGGAGGCCGGGCAATGACGGTGGCATTCGACACGCTGGCGGCTGCCCGCGACATGGAGAACGCTGGTTTGAAGCGGGAGGCGGCGGAAGCCGTCGCGTCCGCGATCCGCGCCGGGCAGGGCGAGCTTGCGACCAAGAACGATCTTCGCGCCCTGCAATGGGTTGCCGGGATCAACATTGCGATCAGCCTGGCAACGCTCGCCGCTGTCCTGGCCATGGCGTTCCGGCCATGAGCGAGCTTGCGACCGGGGCGGACATGGCGGCGCTGCGGTCCGACATGCAGGCGGCGCTTTGGCGGGCGATGCCGCTTCAGGGCTTCGCCATCATCGGGGCCGTGGTCGCGCTGCTCAAGTGGCTGCCATGAGCCGGGACCGGGCAATGAGCGGCGGGAAAACCGCCGTCGCCGCGCTCGCCCTGGTGGCGTGCCTGGCGTTCGGGAGCGGAGCGGCGAAGGGTGGGCAACTGCCCGGGGAATGGGTGGCGAAAAACCTGAGCACCGGCTGCGCGCCCATGATCCTTGAGGTGGTTATCGATGACGAGGCCGAAAAGGCAATCGGTCTCACGGAGGATGCCTTGCGCAACGCCGCCGAATCGCGCTTGCGCGCCGCCGGCCTGTTCACAACCGAGGATGAGATTTTGGCTGCCCGCGACCGTGCGGCGACATTGGAGGTCGAAGCGACATTGGAGGCCGAAGCGGCAGGGGCATCTTCTTCGTTCCGTGAGATGTACAAGGTCCAACTGGAGCTTGAGTATTGGTTGGGCAGCGCAAGCCGGAAACACCCGCATCAAGCTCTCGATGTCCACGTCAGATTGGTCGGGCCAGCGTTCAGAATGAGGTGGCGTCGGTTTGTCGGACAGGCTGACGGCGTTTTCAAGGTGTATTCCGGTTGAAGTTTGTGCCGCCAGAATCCTCTTGGATCGATCTTTCTGCTGCTGCTGTTGCGCCTGTGGGTATGTGGTCAAGGCGCGAAGCGGCTTGTCCATCATATCCACAGGCGTGTCGCCCCGGTAGGCCTCGGCCGGCGTCCGCCCGCCGAGTGCCGAGTGCGGTCTCTCGGTGTTGTAGAAGCCGATCCACTGGCCGATGACGCGCCGGGCTGCGAAGCCGTCGGCGATCTCGTGCAGGTAGACCGCCTCGTATTTGAGCGAGCGCCACAGCCGCTCGATGAAGATGTTGTCCATGCACCGGCCGCGGCCGTCCATCGAGATGCGGATACCGGCCTCCCGCAGGCGCGCGGTGAAGGCGAAGCCGGTGAACTGGCTGCCCTGGTCGGTGTTGAAGATCTGCGGGGTGCCATGGCGCGCCAGGGCTTCGTCGAGAGCCTCGACACAGAACCCCGCGTCCAGCGTGTTCGACAGCCGCCAGGCCAGGACGCAGCGGCTCGCCCAGTCCATGATCGCCACCAGGTAGAGGAAGCCGCGCCGCACCGGGATGTAGGTGATGTCGGCGCACCACACATGGTTCGGCCGCTCGATCGCCAGACCCCGCAGCAGATATGGATAAACCCGGTGCCCGAGGTGCGGCGCACTGGTCCGCGGCGCCCGATAGACCGCCTGAAGACCAAGCAGGCGCATCAGGCGAGCGGCCCGCCGCCGCCCGATCCGCACCCCCTCGCGGCGCAGATGCCGAACCATCTGGCGGGCGCCGTAGAACGGATACTTGAGGAACAGCGCGTCGATCCGGCGCATCAGAGCCAGCGTCTCCGCGCTCTCCCCCTTCGGCCGGTCATAGAGCGACGAGCGCCCGATCGACAGCAGACGGCATTGCCGGGTCAGGCTCAACGACGGGTGGCCCCGCACAACCATCGCCCGTCTCCCGGACCGGCTCAGCGACCGGACCCGCGTGACAAAAAATCACGCTCTACGATCAACTCCCCGATCTTGGCGTGAAGAGCCCGGACCTCGCTCTCGTGATCCCGCGCCCGGCGCTCACCTCCACCGGAAAAGACCTCCCCCAGACCCTCCATCGCCTGGCGCTTCCACACACCCACCTGGTTCGGATGCACCTGGTGCTTCGAGGCAATCTCCTGAAGCGTCCGATCACCCCGTAGCGCCTCCAAGGCTATCTTCGCCTTCAGCTCCCCCGAAAACCTGCGTCGCTTGCTCATCCGCATTCCTCCGTCACACGGCAGAATACACCTTGACGACATGTCCGATTTTGCGACGCCACCTCACCCGGCGCCCTTCCGGCAAATGGATCGTCGATTTCGGACATGCCATGTCGGAGGCGGACGCCGCGCTTTATGAAACTCCCTTCGCCCATGTCCGCGAATGGGTAAAACCTGCGCGGAACCGCAACAACAGGCAGGATTTGCGCCGCTTCTGGTGGCAGCATGACCGTTCGGGCCAAACACTGTTCGAGCACCTCGCCGCCTTGCCGCGCTATATCGCAACGCCGCGCGGCGCCAAGCACCGCCTGTTCGTATGGTTGGATTCGCGCATTTGTCCCGATAGCGCGACAATCGCATCGCCCGGGACGACGACACGGCGTTCGGCATCCTGCACAGCCGCTTCCACGAGGCATGGTCGCTGCGGCTCGGCACCAGCCTTGAGGACCGTCCGCGCTACACCCCGACCACCACCTTCGAGACCTTCCCCTTCCCGGAGGGTCTCTCGCCCGACATCTCCGCCGCCGACTATGCGGACGACCCGCGCGCCGTCGCCATCGCCGATGCCGCGCGGCGGCTGGTCGAGCTCCGCGACCGTTGGCTCAACCCGCCCGAATGGGTCGAATGGATGGACGAGCCCGTGCCGGGCTATCCGAAGCGCCCGGTCGCACGCGATGAAGCGGCGGCGAAGGAACTCAAGGTGATGAACGCGACGCCGCCGTCGCACGGGCCTTGGGATACAGCGGCGAAATCGGAACCCTCAAGGAAGAAGAGTCACTGTACGAAACTATCAAGCGGGTCGTTGACGAACTAGAAGCGCGAGAGAAGGAGCTTTGGGAAGAAAATGACAACGCTGCCGCAATTTTGGCGGCAGCGATTTTTGAGTGCAAACTCAGGAAGGCAATAGAACGCAAATTTTCATCAACGAGCCGCGAAATTTTGGAACTTCTGGTGACGGAAAAAGATTTTCCGCCCACGAGAGTCGCACGGGCGCTTGGGATACAGAGATTTCGGAGGACGATACACTGACCGCCCTGCTGACTCTGAATCGTGAACGCCAACCCTGAACACGCGAGATCGTCAAACGGAGACCTCTAATGGAAGAAGAGTCACTGTACGAAACTATCAAGCGGGTCGTTGACGAACTAGAAGCGCGAGAGAAGGAGCTTTGGGAAGAAAATGACAAAGCTGCCGCAATTTTGGCGGCAGCGATTTTTGAGTGCAAACTCAGGAAGGCAATAGAACGCAAATTTTCTTCAACGAGCCGCGAAATTTTGGAACTTCTGGAATCTGGAAAAAGATTTTCCCGTAATTTGATCCCACGAGAGTTCATGCTTCGAATATTGAGCTTGGCTTTGCGCTTGGATTTTACAGCAATAGGGTCAGGATTAATTTGCGGGTGAGGTGGCGTCGGTTTGTCGGACAGGCTGACGGCGTTTTCAAGGTGTATTCCGGTTGAAGTTTGTGCCGCCAGAATCCTCTTGGATCGATCTTTCTGCTGCTGCTGTTGCGCCTGTGGGTATGTGGTCAAGGCGCGAAGCGGCTTGTCCATCATATCCACAGGCGTGTCGCCCCGGTAGGCCTCGGCCGGCGTCCGCCCGCCGAGTGCCGAGTGCGGTCTCTCGGTGTTGTAGAAGCCGATCCACTGGCCGATGACGCGCCGGGCTGCGAAGCCGTCGGCGATCTCGTGCAGGTAGACCGCCTCGTATTTGAGCGAGCGCCACAGCCGCTCGATGAAGATGTTGTCCATGCACCGGCCGCGGCCGTCCATCGAGATGCGGATACCGGCCTCCCGCAGGCGCGCGGTGAAGGCGAAGCCGGTGAACTGGCTGCCCTGGTCGGTGTTGAAGATCTGCGGGGTGCCATGGCGCGCCAGGGCTTCGTCGAGAGCCTCGACACAGAACCCCGCGTCCAGCGTGTTCGACAGCCGCCAGGCCAGGACGCAGCGGCTCGCCCAGTCCATGATCGCCACCAGGTAGAGGAAGCCGCGCCGCACCGGGATGTAGGTGATGTCGGCGCACCACACATGGTTCGGCCGCTCGATCGCCAGACCCCGCAGCAGATATGGATAAACCCGGTGCCCGAGGTGCGGCGCACTGGTCCGCGGCGCCCGATAGACCGCCTGAAGACCAAGCAGGCGCATCAGGCGAGCGGCCCGCCGCCGCCCGATCCGCACCCCCTCGCGGCGCAGATGCCGAACCATCTGGCGGGCGCCGTAGAACGGATACTTGAGGAACAGCGCGTCGATCCGGCGCATCAGAGCCAGCGTCTCCGCGCTCTCCCCCTTCGGCCGGTCATAGAGCGACGAGCGCCCGATCGACAGCAGACGGCATTGCCGGGTCAGGCTCAACGACGGGTGGCCCCGCACAACCATCGCCCGTCTCCCGGACCGGCTCAGCGACCGGACCCGCGTGACAAAAAATCACGCTCTACGATCAACTCCCCGATCTTGGCGTGAAGAGCCCGGACCTCGCTCTCGTGATCCCGCGCCCGGCGCTCACCTCCACCGGAAAAGACCTCCCCCAGACCCTCCATCGCCTGGCGCTTCCACACACCCACCTGGTTCGGATGCACCTGGTGCTTCGAGGCAATCTCCTGAAGCGTCCGATCACCCCGTAGCGCCTCCAAGGCTATCTTCGCCTTCAGCTCCCCCGAAAACCTGCGTCGCTTGCTCATCCGCATTCCTCCGTCACACGGCGGAATACACCTTGACGACCTGTCCGATTTTGCGACGCCACCTCAGGGTAATTTCACAGATAAGGAATAAATTTGCATACGAATCCAGGCCAATCACATTCGATCATGAAAAGATAGCTGGGCTATGCTGCAAGATTCCTGTCATCGATCCTGGTCTTGATGACCTGCGCGCCAGATATATCAAATATTTGGAGAAAATTGAAACGGTCATCAGTAATCCTATGGCGCCTGTTCCTGGCAAACTGAAAAATTTTACAGTGATCGAGGAAGATGCTGAAGTCTGTCTGAATTGGACACTTCCATCCGAGGAATTAACGGGAATACAGTTACAGTGGAAAATTTGGAGGATATGCAACTTGATGTGAAGGGCCAATGGAAGTCGATAAATTTACCTGAGACGGAAACCGCTTACAGAGCAAGCGGTCTGGAAAATGGCACCTACACTTTCAAGATTCGCGCCGAGAACCTGATTGGGCCGGGCGAATGGGTGACTAGGACAGCGAGTTTGCGGCCGACTTCAGTTCCTTGACGTAGCGGCCGCCAGAAGTTGATTTGAAATTTTCTTCTACCGTAAAAGTTGTGTTCCCAGGCGGAATTGGCGCGACGGTCCCGAACGCGCTTCGGCACTCAATAACCCGAAGGCGACCGACTTCTCCGGCGCGCCTTGGCAAATATGTTCCCGTTGTCCCTCCTTCGACAATTGTCCGACCCGGCAACGGCGCATGTCCGGAATGAGCTGCACCGTGCGATCTCATACCCAACGTCCGTAGCTGCGGCGCGGGTGGGGACGGGACGGCGGCGCGATGTGGAGTTTCATCGCCTCGGCGATGATGCTGCCGACCTTTTCGGCGGTCTCGACCAGATGGCCGTCGGCGAGATGGGCGTAGCCTGAGGTGGTGCGGTGGCGCCGGTGGCCGAGCAGCTTTCCGACCAGCGGCAGGGTCTCGCCGGCCATGACGGCTTGGCTGGCTGCCGTGTGCCGAAGGTCGTGCAGGCGCAGCCTGCCGAGCCTGGCGTCTTCGCAGACCGCGCGCCAGCAATCGACGATGTTCTGGGCGGACCGTCGTTCGGCGTTCTTCGGAAACAGATACGCATCCGGGTCGCGGGGACCGGGCAGCGCCGCGATGAGCGCCCGCGCGGCCTCGTCGAGCGGCACGGTGCGCGGTCCCGTCTTGGAGTCCTCGAGCTTCAACGCGCCATCGGCGACGTTGCGCCAGCGCAGGTCGAGCACCTCGCTCCTGCGGCATCCGGTGAGGGCCAGCAGGCGGACCGCGGCCACGGCCTCGGGCCATCGCGCCTCGTGCGCATCGAGCGCGCCCCCGAGGCGGGCCAGCTCGTCCGCCTTGAGGAAGCGGGCGACCTGCTTCCTCGGGTTCTTCGCGATGCCGAGACAGGGGTTGGTGTCCCGCTCGCGCAAGCCCCATTCCTCGGCGCGGAACATCATGGCGCGGAGGATCTCGAAGGCGCGGTTGGCGGCGCCGGGCCTGTCCCTGCTGGCCGCATCGAACCATGCGGCCATGTCCTCGGGGCCGATGCGGTCGAGCGGCATCCTGCCGAAGGCGGGCAGGATGCGGGCGAACATGTCGTGGGCGCGGCGTCGTGCCTCGGCGAGGTCCATCTCGCCGTGGCGGGCGATGACGATGCGGCGGCTGCGTCCCTCGATGCGGGCCTGCACGATCCAGACCTTGCGGCCCGTGGGGTGGATGCGCAGCCCGAAGCCGGGCAGCGCCCTGTCGAACAGGATCGTGTCCTTCGGGCCGGGCGCGGCGTCACGGGCCAGCTTCGGGGCAAGGTCAACCCTGGGCATGATCGCACTCTCCCTCATGCTCCGCGCCGCTTCCGGCCAAGGCCGCATGGATGCAGTTCGACACCCGGTCTGCGGCAGCGGCGACGGACCTGTCGGACAGATGGACATAGCGCTCGGTGGTCTCGGCCAGGACGTGACCCAGCAGCCTGGCAATGGTCACCATGTCGACGCCGTTCATGGCGGCAACCGAAGTCCAGCTGTGGCGCAAATCGTGAAGCCGCAGGCCGGGCAGGTCCGCTTCCTCCCGGATGCGGTGCCACTGGTACTCGATGTTGTCGACAGGCCGGGTCGGCGGACGGGCCGGAAACAGGAACGGGCAATCGGGGCCGTAGCGCGGGATGGCGTCGATGACGGCCCGTGCGGCGCTGGACAGCCAGACCCTGCGCGACCCCGATTTCGAGTCCGGCAGGTGGATGCGCTTGCCCTTGATCCATTCCCATTCGAGCGATGCGATCTCGCCGAAGCGGCAGCCGGTGAGCATCAGCAGGCGGACGATGGCGACGACATCGGGGCAACGGAACTCGTCGCGGACCAGCACGGCGTTGAGCCGCGCCATCTCGTCGGCCGTGAGGAACCGCTCCTTCGGCTGCATCCGGTAGCGCCTCGTGTTCTTGCAGGGGTTGGAGTTGTGGGCGCGGTATCCCCAGAGTTCGGCCATGCGCATCATGACCGACAGCACCGGGACGCTGCGGTTGGCGACGCCGGGCCTCTCGCTCATGGCGGCGAACCAGTCCCTGACGTGCTCGACGGCAATCTCGTCCACGGTCATGTGGCCGAAGGCGGGCAGGATGAGTTTGCGCACGATGCGGGCGCTGTCCGCCAGGGTGCCCGGTTTCCAGTGCCGGGCGTAGCGTTCGAGGAACTCGGCGGCGAAGGCGTCCATCGGATGGCCCGGCGTGCGGGGGCCGCCGTCGCTCCTGACGGTTTCGGTGAAGGCGGCAATCAGCCTGCGGGCCTCGCGGCGCGCCTCGGGGACGGTCATGGCGTCGGCGTCGCCGATGGTGGCGTAACGCGATTGGCCGCGCACCGTGCGTTCGAGGACGAAGCTCCGCGCCCCGCTCGGGTAGATGCGGAGCGTCAGGCCGGGGATGACGTCGTCGCGGGTCTCGCGGCGCTTCTCGCGCGGCCTGGCGGCGTGGATGCGCCGGGCGAAGGTGGACTTCGGTCGGTCATGGTCGCGGCTCCCGTTCGGGCCGCGCGGCTGGGCGGTTCTCCAGGAAGCGGCCGCGGCGGCGTTTCGTCGTGGAAGCCGCGCGAAGGCGCGGAGCGCGACGGGCCACAAGACCCTGTCGTCACGGGCTTTTCTGTCCGTTCATGCGGAGGCGGACGCTGGCAGGATTTGCATCACAGATGCGTCGGGTGTGAGAATCACGCGCCGAAGGGCGTAGAAATCAGCACTCCGCCCACGCATCCGCGAAGCGCCGAAAGCCCAGGAGTGACAACGGCTTGCAGCCCGCACGGCGTTTGAGTGCGGCACTTCCGGCACTTCCAGCTTCCGAACCCGACGCCGTTCCCCGGCGTGTCCTGGGTGTTCCCCAACGGGGATGCCCAGCGCGCGCCGGTCGCGACCGGAACGAACGGAAGAGATCGGACCATGACGAACAGAACGAAGATCACGATGGCGTGCGCTCGCGCCTTCGCTGCTGCGGACGGGCGCGAGGCCGTGCTGTGGGACAGCGCCGCGCCGGGCCTCGGCCTGCGGGTGCGGGCGAACGGACGCAAGACATGGATCGTGCACCGATCGTGCACCGGCGCGCGGGCGGCTCCGTCGTCAGGCGGACGCTCGGCGCGCTCGACGAACTGACGGTCGAGGATGCGCGGCACGCGGCGCGAGCGCTGCTCGCCGATGCGGAGACGGGCGGCGCACCGGCGACGGTGCCGACGGTGCGGACGTTCGCGCCGGCGTTCCTCGCCGACTGCGCCGAACGCTGGAAGCCGGCGACGCGGCGCGCGCACGCGGACGGCATGAACCGCTTCATCCTGCCCGTGTTTGGCGATCGGCGCGTCGATTCGATCGGCGCGAAAGATGTGCGCAACTGGTTCGACGATCTGTCGGCCAGGCGGGCGGGATCGGCGAACCGGGCGCTGGCGGTGCTGTCGTCGATGATGAAGCACGCGGAGGCGCTCGGCCTGCGGCGCGAGGACTCCAACCCGTGCAGGGGGCTGCGGCGGCGGAAGACCGGCTTCGAGGCGCACTACCTGACGGACGGCGAGTTCGCCGCGCTCGGTCGGGCGCTCGACGGCGCGGAGGCGGAATGGCCGGTCGCGGTCGCCGGGCTGCTCGGCCATGCCGACATCCAGACCACCTTCGGCTATGCGCACCTTGCCGAGGGCTCCGTGTTCGAGGCCGCGAACCGGGTCTCGCGCGGCCTTGCCGCCATGCTCGACGGCGGGGAGGCGGACCGATGACCGAACGCGCCCGCCTGACCGATGCGCTCGCGCTCGCGGCCCGTCCGCGCGAACGCGAATACGCCGTCCACGATACCGCCCTTCAGGGCTTCATGCTGCGCGTCCAGCCCAACGGCGCGCGATCCTGGGTGTTCCGCTTCCGGCGCGACGGCAAGCCGCGCCGGGTCACGCTCGGCAGGCCGGAGGCGGTGAAGGCCGACTGGGCGCGCGCTGCGGCGCTCGCCTTCCTCGCCCGCGAGAAGGGCGGCGGCGATTCTCTGCCCCTTCCCGCTTCCGGCCCGACGCTGGCGAAGTTCGCCGTGGAATATGTCGAGCGGCGCGCCCCGTCCTGGAAGCCGTCCACGGTGCAGGCGACCCTGAGCTATCTCGACAGCGCCATCCTGCCCGCGCTCGGCCATCTGCGCGTCGGCGCGGTCGTGCGGGCCGACATCGCGCGCTTCTTCCACGACTACGGGCGGCGGAGGCCGGGCGGGGCGAACCGCGCCCATGACATCCTTCGCAACATGTTCGACTGCGCCATCGCGTGGGGTCATCGGCCCGAGGCCGCCGGCGAGGCCGCCGGGAACCCGTGCACGGGCATCGTCCGCTACCGGCGTCCGCCGCGCGGGCGGCTGCTGGGTGCGGACGATCTGGCGAAGCTGGGCGCGGTGCTGCGCGAGCGCGAGGCCGAACACCCGGTCTGCGCCGCGGCGGTGCGCTTGCTCCTGCTGACCGGTTGCAGGCCGGGGGAGATCCGCCGTCTGCGGTGGTCGGAAGTCAAGCCCGACCGCTTGACGTTGACCGACACCAAGACGGGCCCGAGGCACGTTCTGCTGGGCGAAGCGGCGCGGGCGTTGCTGGCCGGCCTCGCCGAATCGGCGTCCGGGGAATGTGTGTTTCCGGGCAGGAGCGGAGACGGGCCGTTGGGCAGCAACGAACTCCACTATTTCTGGACCACGACGCGCGATGCGGCCGGGATCGTGGCGGATGCGCGGCTTCATGACCTGCGACATGCGCACGCCTCGCACGCCGTCATGAATGGCGAAAGCCTGCATGTCGCAGGACGCCTGCTCGGACACCGCCGGGCCAGCACGACGAACCGCTATGTCCATCTCGACGACGCGACCCTCGGCCAGGCCGCCGAGCGGGTGGCGGTGGCGGTCGAGCGGAAGCTCCGGAGTTGTTGATTCTCCCGTCCTGTCCGCCTATGCTCCGCCTGCGCTGGGGCTTGCTGAGGGAACGGCGCATGAAGTGTTTTAGTTTGTTGACACGCCCTGCGTTCCATCTACACTTTGCCCGGAGTTTGCATCTGGGACCGGCGAGGCGTTCCTGCCGAAAGGAGAAGGGTTCATGAGAATTGTGAAGCATTGGGTGATCGTGGCGATGGCCGCCACGGCCCTGGGGCTTGCCGGCTGCGGCGGCGGGGGCAGCAAGGCGCCGCCGGCGGCGGGTATGCAGGATATGGAAAAGACACCCTACCAGAAGGCGGACGCGGCCATCAAGGCGGCCACGACGGCCGCTGCGGTCGACAAGGCCGTTGCCGATGCAATGGCCGACGTTTCCGGCGCGGAGCTCGCGAAGCTTCAGGCGGCTGCTGCGGCGCGCAAGACGGCGCTGGCGACGATGGCTCGCGAGATGGATCAGAAGAAGGCGCTGATGGACGCGCTCGCCGAGGTCGACACGTCCGACCTGTCGGACGCGGACAAGCTTGCCGCGGCCAAGGCGGCCATCGCGGCTCTCGAGGAGGCGCTGGACGATGCGGCCGACGTGAGCGATGCCGACAAGGCGACGTATCGGACGCAACTGGCCAGTGCCCAGACAGCCGTGGACCGGAAAGAGCAGATGAACGCGCTTTCGGGCGCTTCCGGAAAGCTCGACATGGCTCTTGCGGCGTTTTCGGGCGTGACGCCCACGAAGGCGCAGCTCGACGCCGCCATGGCCGCTCTCAGAGAGCTGAAAGCGGCGATCGCGGGCGCCGAGGATCTGACCGACGACGAAAAGGACCGGTATCAGGCTCAGGCGGACCGTGCGGACGCTGACGACGGGCAGATCAAGGTGGCGCAGGGCCATTACCACGATCATGTTGTCAAGAACATCGAGGGCACCCAGGTCGCGGCGGCCATGAAGGCGGTCAAGATGGTCACGAACACGTCCGGCGACGACACCGTGACGGACGCCCAGGCCGCCATCGACGCGGCCAAGGCGGAGATCGAGGGCGCAAACATCCCCGAGCCTGAAAAGGCGAAGCTTCGCTCGAAGATTGCCATGCATCAGGGCGCGCTCGACCGGGCCAAGGACTCCCGCATGGCGGCCAAGGCCGAGGAGACCCGCATCGACGGCGTCGTCACGACGATCACGGACGGCGAGATCAAGGCGGTCATGGACGCGATCGCCAGGATCACGTCCCTGTCCGAGGAAAGCACCGTGACCGACGTCGAAGCCGCCATCGCGGCGGCCAAGAAGGCGATCGCGGACGCGAACATCCCCGAGGCCAACAAGGAGTTGCTGCGCACGAGGCTCGCCCTGCAGGAGGACGCCTTCGGCGACGCCAAGACGGCGCGCATGGATGGGCACAGGATGGGCAGGGCGCTGTACGCGGCGATGGGTCCGTCCGATGACACAACGGCCCCGGTGAACGCGCTGAACAACCTCGCGACCGTCCCGTACTACATCACCAGTATCACCGATAGCCAGCACGACGCCCCGGCGGAGGCGACCGGTCAGAGGGGCGAGCGGGGGGACTTCCGGATCGACCCGGCGGCCGGCGCGGGGAGCATCGCGACTGCGAACACCCACACCGCCGTGTACTTCAGGCACGGCGCGGAGGGGCGCCCCGGGCACGACACGACCATGGACAAGGTCGGCCGGTGGAACGTCACGCACTACGAGAGGACCACCGGCTCCGGCAGCATGAAGGTCACCGACAAGGTCCGGGTGTACAACGACCGGCAGGGCGGCCCGTTGGAGCGATGGGGTGTCGTCCCGATGGATGCCGCGAAGTTCTTCGAGAACGACACCGACTGGATCAACAAGGGGGACTACACCAAGGCGGAGCGCAAGCTGGCCCTGGGCACCGGGGTCGACCGGGCGATCGCATCCGAAACGTTCGACAAGTGGACCGTCGGGATAGGGAGCGTGACCGCTCCGAAGCCGACCGACGGGGGCGCGGAGATCAAGGTCCCCGGCACCTACTACGGCGCGAAGGGCACCTACTTCTGCCCCGTCTCCGGCACCTGCACGGTCGGGACCGGGGTCGGAGGCGGCGGGTTCGGCGGCTACTTCCTGTCCGACGGCTGGTACTTCGTCCACGACACGGGCGCGAAGGTGCTGGAAAGGGACCTCGGCTACATGTACTTCGGCTGGTGGGTGCGGAACGACGCCGACGGCATGCCGGCGGCGGTCAGCGCCTTCTACCAGTCCGTCGGCGGGGGCGTCGAACTCGCCACGGACGGCGAGAGCCTGAACGTCAACCGAGGCAGGGCGGCGACCTATGAGGGCCCCGCGATCGGCTGGTACGCCATCAACGACCCGCTCAACGAGAAGGGCGACGGCGGCGAGTTCACGGCGACGGCCACGCTGAAGGCCCAGTTCGGGACCGCCAGCCTGAACGCCGACACGGGCCTGACCGGCACGATCCACGACTTCAGGCTGAAGGGCGGGTCCGGGGATCCGGGCTGGAGCGTGACGTTGAACAAGGCGGCCTGGACCACCGACCCCTCCCGTGACACGGCGTCGGCGAAGGGCCACATCGTCAACACGGAAAAGACGGTGTGGTCGATCAACGGCACCAAGGCGGCGCCGGCCGGGAGCTGGGTGGCCAACCTGTATGACGACAAGCCCGGCACGGTTGAGAATGGCGGCGACGACAGCAACCATCCGACCGCGATCATGGGCAAGTTCCACGCCGAGCATGGCGGCACCCACCGGATGGTGGGCGCGTTCGGCACGGAGCTTCAGGCGCCGTGACGCACGGTGGCCGGGCTCCCGTGGATGCGGGAGCCCGGCCCGGTTCCCGGTCGTGACAAGGGTGGCGCGCTTCCTGCGCCACCCTTCTTTTTTTTCGATCGAGAGCCCGGACAGCAAGCGATGCGACAGACGCGATGAGACCTTTCCGGTTCCTTGTTCCCGTGCTGGCGGGGCTGTCGGTCCTGCTTGTTGCTGCCGTCGCGCGCCCCGCCCTGGGCCAGGATGCGACCGACATGCGCTTCCGGGCCGGGATGGCGGCGCTTGCCGCGGCCGATGCCGCGCCGGACCGGGAAGCCCGCGAGGGCAGGCTCGACGAGGCGGTCGCCGCCTTCCGGGCCATCCTGGTGGACCGTCCGGAGCTGGTGCGGGTGCGTCTCGAACTCGCCCGCGCCTTCTTCCTGAAGGAGGAGGACACGCTGGCGCGGCGTCACTTCGAGCAGGTTCTGGCGGGCGATGTGCCCCCGGCGGTCGCCGCCAACATCCGGCGCTTCCTCGACATCATGCGCGCGCGGCGGCGCTGGGAGGCGTGGTTCGGGGCGGCCATCGTCCCGGACAGCAACCTCAACGCCGCCTCGGGCGAGCGCACGGTCTTCCTCGACACCCCCTACGGACGGCTGCCCTTCACCCTGGACGATCCCGCGAAGCCCGAATCCGGCCTCGGCGTCTCCTTCTGGGGCGGCGGCGAATACCAGCATCCGCTGAACGACCGCCTGCGCCTGCGCGCCGGGGCGGACGCCAGCGTCCGGGAATACAGGGGCGGGGAGTTCGACCGGCATTTCCTTGCCGCGCATGTCGGCCCGCGCTGGCTGGTCGACGCCCGCACCGAAGCGAGCCTGCTCGCGACCGCGGACCGGCAATGGACCGCCGGCCGGCCCGAGACCGACAGCGTCGGCCTGCGCCTCGAAGGCGAGCATCTCCTGACGCCGCGCCTCGCGCTCTTCGCCCGCGCCGGCGCCGCCCGGCGCAACTGCCGCGGCTGCGACTGGCTCGACGGCCCGGTGGGCGACGTCTCGCTCGGCGCCAGCTGGGCCGCGCTGACCATCCTGCGCCTCGGCGGCAATGCCGGCTGGAGCTGGGCCCGCGCCAGGGCCGAACACTGGCGCAACAGCGGCCCGCGGGCGAGCCTCGGCGCCACGCTGGCGCTGCCGGCCGGCTTCACGCTCGGCCTGCGCGCCGCCCTGCAGCGCACCGAATACCAAGGTGATGGCTCCGCCCACCGCACCATCGACCGCAAGCCGCGCCGGGACGACACGCGGACCCTCTCGGTCTCGGTCCACAACCGCGCCGTGACCGTGCTCGGCTTCAGCCCCCGCCTCTCCCTCATCCGCGAGGAGCGCAAGACCAACGCCCAGGCCCTCGACTACCAGCGCAACCGCGCCGAACTCAGCTTCGTGCGCCAGTTCTGAACGAACCCGGCCGCGGCGCGCCGGAAGGGGCCGAGCGTCCGGAAAGGGTGGACCCGACCCGCAGGACATGCCACAACGTGTCCTGGACAGGGCCCCGGGCTCGCGGGCAGGAGGACAAGGAAGCGGCAGGCGGGAAGACCGGAAACCGTTGCAAAACAAGGGTTCCCCGGCAACCTCCCGCAACGCCAACCGGAAGGCGAAAAGGGGCGCGGCGTCCGAGGCATTCATGCGCAGCATGATGCGAGGGCGCGCGGGCGGCAGCGCGCCGGGTTCGGCACAGTGGCTGGTGCAGCCATGCGCGGCATGGTGCAGCGTCGGGTGACGCGGAAGCGGGACGCAGGCGCGAGCGGCGAGCGCAGCGAGCCACCGGATCGCGGTCCGGTGCAGGCTCCGCCCGAGCGCGGCCCCCGGATCGTGGTCCGGGGCAGGACGGAGCGCGCGCGAGGACGGCGTTGCGGTGACCGGTGTGCGCACGCGGGAACGGGCCGCACGGCCGCCGGAGCGACGGTGCGGCCCGCGAGGGTGTTGCGGATCAGGCGGCGCAGCGCATGACCGGGATGCCGAGCTGGCGCGCCTTGTCGGCGAGGTTCTCGGTGATGCCGGAGCCGGGGAAGGCGATGACGCCCTTGGGCAGGAGGTTGAGCAGTTCGTCGTTGCGGCGGAAGGGTGCGGCGCGTCCGTGGCGGTCCCAGTCGGGCTTGCAGACGACCTGGTGAACGCCGTTGCGCTCGGCCCAGCCTGCGGCGATCTTCTCGACGCCGGGGCCGCCACCGTGGACGAGGACCATGTCGGCGTAGAATGTGACGCTTTCAATATCGCGCAATGTCGCGGATTTAAGGAATTTTCTTCATATAATACAATGTGTTAATGCGATGCGCCATCCGACCTGCAGGATATGGCGATCTTGCCGGTACCGTTTAGGCACCATCTGGATTCAATCCCGTGCGGACGCGCAGGCGCGAGGCGAGACCGCCCGCTGACGGCCGGGACAGACCTGCCGGCGCGCGATCCGGAACATGCGGCCGAGCCCGCGCTGACGGCCCGGCGTCTCTCCCCACGAGCGGGCAAGAAAGACGCCGGGCCTCCGCTCATCATGACCGCCCCTGGACGCTCGCTTGCGCGCCCGGCGCCGCTATGGCGGCCCCGGTTCCGGCGTTGGAGCGTGCGGGCAACACGGAACCCGTTGTTGTTGTTCCGGTTGTCGGGATCGTTCCTGTTCCGGTTGGCGGAGCGGAGGTTCCCCGGATTGTTGTTCCAGGAGCCCCCGCGCAAGACCCGGCGACAGGGGGACGGCCAGGCTTCCGGGACGGGTCGAACCAGCCGTCCCCGAAGATCGCCCGGCGGAGCCGCCGGGTATCGGCATGTTCGGCATGGGCGATCCAGGCGCCCACGCGCCGCTCGATCTCCTCGCGCTCGACCGCACCCTGGCGCCAGCGGTCGCGCAAGCCCCGCAAGCGGTTGCGGAAGCGACGCACATTGTCCTCCGGCAGCCGGCGGCGACCGTCGGGCAGCAGGACCAGGCCGAGAAATGTCGCAGGCGCGCCGGTCCCCGCAATCCATGTCTTGCGGGGATGCAGCCGCAGCCGCCTGCCTTCGAGGAACCGCGCGATCCGGTCCCGCCACGCCTCCAGCTGCGCCGGATCGTCATGGAACAGCGCGAAATCGTCCACATAACGCAGATAGCCCCGCGCCCGCAGAACCTCCTTGCAGAAATGGTCCAGCCCGTCGAGATAGACGTTCGCGAAGAACTGGCTGGTCAGATTGCCGATCGGCAGCCCGCGCCGGCGCCGGAACGGCGCGAACAGGTCGTCTCCGGGGAAATGCATGTTGACGGGTTCCTGGCGGTTCGAGGCGTCGACGATCCGGTCGGCCAGCGCCAGGGTGCGCGCGCACACGATCCGCCTGCGCAGATCGCGCTTCAGGATCTCATGGTCGATCGCCGGGAAGTAACGGTAGAGGTCGCACCGCAGAACGTGCCGGTAGCGGTTCCGGAAGGCTTCGTAGCGCGCGATCGCCCGGTGCGTGCCCTTGCCCTTGCGGTTGGCGTAGCTGTCGTGGATGAAGCCCCGTTCGAAGACCGGCTCGACGACCGTGCAGAAGGCGTGGTGCACCACCCGGTCGCGAAACGGCGCCGCGGAGACGATGCGGTGCTTGGGGTCGAAGATCTCGATGGTCCGGTAGCGCCCGGGCCGGTAGCGGCCTGCCGCGAGTTCCCGTTCGAGGCGCAGGATTTCCGTTTCGAGGCCCGCGAGAAAGGCGGCCGCCCCCGGCTTCGACCGTTTGCCCCGGGCCGCCCGCAGGGCCGCCGCACGCAGGGCGGCGAAGGAGGCGATCTCGTCAAACAGGACCGGGCTCCTGTCTGGCGCGGTGCGCCCTGGTCCAGGCGCCGATCCGCCGTCCGGTGTCGTCGAGGCAGCGCGCCGCATGTTCGTAACGCCGCCGGTCGAGATAGCGCAGGTCCTGGGCGAGCCGGCACAGGAAGCGCAGCTTCTCGATGCCGAGATTGGCCCGCGCCAGATGAGCGGCGCGCTGGCGCGTATAGGTCGCCTCGATCAGGGACTCGAGAACCTCCATCGCCATGACCTGCATCCTGTCGCCCAGCAGGAACTTCTGGCTCCTCGGAAACCGCTCAAGCACGGGAACCAGCCAGAGCGTGAAGCGGTAATGCGATTCGAGCGCGGGCCCGGTCTCGCGCGCGCCGCCGCCCCGGCTCTCAACCGTCACGCGACCGCCCCGACCCGTTCCCGCGAAAAACCGTGCAGGAAGTCAACTCCGGCCGCGGCCGGGGGCTTCGCCCCCGGACCCCCGAGGTAAGGAGGTAAGGACTCAAGGTGCGAGCGTCCGGGCAACACGGAACCCGAGGTAGCCGCTCCGGCCGCCGGGACCGTTCCCGTACCGGTCGGCGGAGCGGAGGTTCCCCGGACTGCCGTCCCAGGAGCCCCCGCGCAAGACCCGGAAACCGCAATCTCCACCGGACACCCACGCGCTCCCGCATAGCTGCCGTGCCAGCAGTCCTCCACCCGCTCCCAGACGTTCCCGTGCATGTCATGCAAGCCGAAACCGTTCGCAGCGAACGAACCGACCGGGGCTGTGTAATCGTAATTGTCTCCGCATTCCTTGCGGCAGTTCGCTCGGTTCCGACCGATCGAATCGCCCCAGGAATGCGCCGTCGTCATCCCCGCCCGAGCCGCATACTCCCATTCGGCCTCCGACAACAGCCGATATTGTTTGCCCGTTTCCCCCGACAGCCAGCGAACATACGCCTGCGCATCCTCCCAGGTCACGCACGCGACCGGATCGCGGCCCGTCTGGCGGTAGCCCGGATTCTGCCAACTGCGCCCGGAACGTTTCTGCCACTTGCCGTCCTCAAAGGTGTAGCATGAATTGCCCATCGACCGTCCGGTCGCCGACACGAAGCGTCCGAACTCCTCCCGCGTCACCTCGTATTTGCCGACCGCGAAGGGATGCGAAATCATCACCCGGTGCACCGGACCCTCATCGTCACTCCGGCCCTCCTCCGACGCCGGCGAGCCCATCATGAACGAGCCCGCCGGTATCACCACCATCTCGGGACACGTCTCGCAATCGCGGAACACCTTGCCGCGCGGCCACTTGCGGGCCAGACGCTCCCGGGCCTATGGCGCGACGATCTGGGTGAGAGCTGCGCGTCAATCAGGATGAGATTCCCGGCGGCAGCGGCGAGTTGATGATTGCCGCGCGGGGGGTGGATTGCAAGCGGTTTCCGGTTTTGATTGTCGCGGCGCGACAAGCAGTGTTTTCGGGAAGGGTTTTGATTGTCGCGGCAGGCCGTCGGGTCGGAGAAGAGACGGCCCGCGGAGACGATCCCCGCGGGCCCTGATTGTCGTGGCCGCTCTACCTGAGCAGGCGGCGGCTCAGTCCTTGGTGTTTTTCTTGGTTGCGTAGCTTGGCGGCCGGCCGGCCTTTCGCTTGCCTCTGTCGAGAGCGGCGCGGCGGCGGTAGCTCTCGATGTTCATCTCGAGGATGGTGGCGTGGTGGACGAGGCGGTCGACGGCAGCCACCGCGGTTGTTTCGTCCGGGAACACCTTTCCCCACTCGCCGAAGGGCTGGTTTGCGGTGATGAGCAGGGATCGCCGCTCGTAGCGCGCCGAGATGAGTTCGAAGAGCACGCCGGTCTCGGCCTGGTCCTTCCGCACATAGGCGAGGTCGTCGAGGATCAGGAGGTTGAAGCGGTCGAGCCGCGCCAACAGGCTTTCCAGTGCAAGCTCGCGCCTTGCAACCTGCATGCGCTGCACGAGATCGGTGGTCCTGGTGAACAGCACACGGTATCCGCTCTCAACCAGGGCCAGGCCAATGGCGGAGGCGAGATGGCTCTTGCCGGCCCCTGGCGGTCCGAAGATCAGGCAGTTGGCGCCCTGGCTGAGCCAGGCGTCGCCGGCGGCCAGCGCGCTGACCTGGGCCTTCGAGATCATCGGCACGACGTTGAAGTCGAAGGAGGCAAGCGTCTTGCCCGGAAGCAGCTTGGCCTCCCTGAGGTGGCGCTCGATGCGCCGCCGGTCGCGTTCGGCGAGTTCGTGTTCAGCCAGGGCCGCGAGGAAGCGAGCCGCGGTCCATCCTTCCTTGTCGGCCCGCTTGGCGAAGCTCTGCCAGAGTTGGCTGATCGTCGGCAGGCGGAGCTCGGCAAGCATCAAGGAGAGCTTCATGGCGTCGATCTTGTTGGGGTCGAGCGCGGTGTTGTTGTCGTCTTTGTCGGTCATGCCGCCTCTCCTGCGCTCAGCAACGAGCCATAGCCGCCGAGCGGCGGCCTGACGACATCGACGCTGGGCATTTTGCTGCGGCGCGGCGCGAAGCGCGCCTTGAGCTCGCCGGGGTCGGGGAGACGGCCGATCCCGAGCGCGTGGTTGATCGCCGCGGCCAGCTCGGCCTCGCAACTCTCCTCATGCGCCAGCGCCAGGAGGCCGACGGCGAGGCGGCAGGCCTCGCGCTCGCCGATCCGCTCCAGGGCCTTCTCGAAGCAGCGTCGGTAGGGCTCGCGAGGGAACAGCTCGTCGCGATAGACCAGGTTCATCAGCGCCATCGGCTTCTTCTTCAAGGAGTGGATGACGTGACGGTAGTTGACGACGTGACCGCCCGGACCGCTCGCGCCGACGCGCGCGCGCGGCAGGGTGAGGAGGTGAGTGCCCGAGAGGAAGAGGTCGATCCGGTCGTCGTAGACGCGCGCCCCGAGCCGGTGCCCGATCAGGCGTGAGGGCACGGTGTAGAACACGCGGCGGAGAACGAAGCCGGAGGACTGGCCGATGTTGACGCTGATCGTCTCGTAATCGACAGTCCGCTCGACCGGCAGGTCCCGCAGCACCGCGCGCTCGGCTTCGATCGCCTTGGAGCGGTGTGCGTTGGCGCGGCCGACCACCTCGGCGACAAAGCGCCGATAGGCGTCGAGGGTCTCGAAGTCCGACGAGCCGCGCAGCGCCAGCGCATCCGCGATCCGGCGCTTGAGGTGTCCGTGCGGCCCTTCGATCGAGCCGTTCTCATGCGCCACGCCGCGGTTGTTGCGGGTGGCTTCCATGCCGTAATGCTCGCACAGCGCCCGGTAGCGCCCGGTCATGTCCTCGACCGCGTCCTTGCCCAGGTTGCAGAACGCCGCCGACAGGCTGTCGGTGCGGTGCTCGCCGGGCGCGCCGCCGAGATGCCACAGCGCGTCCTGCAGCCCCTCCGCGAGCGCCGTGAAGCTCTCGCCGCCCAGCACCACCCGGGCATGGGTGAAGCCTGACCAGGCGAGGCGGAAGTGGTAGAGCATAGGGTCCAACGGCTGCCCCGCGACGGTCACGCCGAGCGAACCCATGCGGGTGAAGTCGGACAGGCCCTGCCGGCCCGGCTCGTGCTTCTGGCGGAAGATCACGTCCTTCTCCGCGCCGTGCTCGGCGCGCCAGGTGCGGATCCGCCGCTCCAGCGTGCGCCGCACCCCCGGGTCCAGTTCGGGATGGCGGCGCCTCAGCTCCTCGAACACGCCGACCGGGCGGATCAGCGGGCTGGCCTCAAGGATCGGCACGACGTCCTCCTCGAAGATATCGGCCAGCGGGTCCGGGCGGCGCCGGCCTCGCGGCTTCTTCTCCCAAGCGGGAAGCGGATCGGCAGCGAGCCGGTAGCCGGTGGCACGGCTGAAGCCCGCCTTGGCGGCCGCCACCGCGATGGTGTCGGTCTTCTTATGGGTCATGAACAGCCTCTTCTGGCGATCGGTTATGTGACGCCCGGGCAACGACGCGCTCCCCCACTCGGAAAAGCCTCACCGTTCGCCCGGCCGGCCCTGGCCGCCAGAAGGCCCGGGGGAAATTTTTCGAGCCGGCGGCCCATCCTGATTGACGCAAACGTCTCAGCTTGATTGACGCGCCGCAGCCGGGCCGCCTCCCGCCGCTTCACCTCCGCCCACGTCCTGCCGGCCAGCAGGGCAAGGACGGCCGCATCCATTCCCCGCTCTCGTGCCGCGTCCGGTTCGCCATACTGCATCCGCGCCGCGTCCACCGCCGTCTTGCCCTTCGGTCCCCGGATCGAAATGTCCGCGCCCGCCCTCATCAGCATCCCGACGATCTCCGAATGCCCGTGCACCACCGCGATGAACAGCGCCGTCGCGCCGTCCGCAAGACGCAGGTTGGGTGAGGCGCCGGCCTTGAGCAGCGGTTGGACAAACAGCGCGTAGCCCCTGTCCGCCGCGTACATCAGCGCCGTCCAGCCCCTGGCATCGCGGGCGTTGACATCCACTCCACTGGCCAGCGCCGCCTTGACGCCCTCGACATCCCCCGTCTGCACCAGCCGGTGCAGGTTGCCGGGCGGCGGGGCGGGCCTGCGTTCCGCCGCGGTTACCGTCACGTTCCACCCCCTGGCAGCGGTACGCATCGCGCGCAGGGCCTCCGGGGTCAGCATGTCCGCCAGCGGCAGACCCGCGTCCCGCAGGAACGCCGCATGGGCCCGTCCGGTGCGCGGGCCCCAGCGCCCGTCGGCCGAACCCGGCTTGTAGCCGAGCGCGGCCAGAAGCGCCTGCGCCTCCCGGACCGCCCGCGGCGGCGGCGGTCCCGCCGGCCGGGACGATGCCGTCACGGCCGGAGCGTCAACGGCTTCGAGCGCTGAGGCGCTGCCGCCCGGCCGCCACGACCGCGCGCGCCCCTGCGCGGACGCGATCTGCTCCGGTGTCATTCTCGCGGCCAGCGCGTCGCGCTCGGCCGCCGCCTCGGCGTTGCCCCGCGCGGCCCCGAGGTTCAGCCACTTGTGCGCTTCGACGAAGTCTTGGGAAACGCCGAGGCCCTTCACATGCGCCCGGCCCAGCGCCAGCATGGCGCGCGCGTCGCCCGCCTCCGCCGCCCTCCCCCATTGCGCCATCGCCTCGGCGGGACGGCCCGCCTGTCCCGCCTCGAAATCCGCCCGCGCGACAGAGACGCAAGACAACGCCGCCGCAAGGCAGCAGACGGCTCCAAAAACTGCGTTGCGGTACATCTTCGTCTCCTGCTCAAATATCCCTCTCGGCACAGTGGGACCGTCATGGTCGGGAGGCCGATGCCGACAGTTCGTGTCGCCCAAGTCGAGCGATCCCGCTGCCGGAAACCACAACCTTTGCGCCCGGCGGTCCTGTTCCGCCAACGGCCGCGGTCCGGCAGGGACGCTCACGGCATAAAGCCGAAAAACCCGTACATCGTTTCGCGGCGCACCGGCGGTTCGGCCGGACCCGCTTCACCGGCAGGCGGAGTCGGCCGCGCAAGCCGTTGGGCCGCTCCCGGTCTCCGGCGCCCGCAACTGGTCCAGATATGCAAGCATGCCGGAGAGCCGGGCCTGCCGCGACAGGCGGTCGTTCACTATGACGACCCCGCCCACGGTTGCCGGATCAAGGCCCACCTGCGAACCGGTGCGCCGGATGTAGTCGCTGTCCAGGACCACCGCCCGGCGCTCGAACCGCGCCGCCGCGTCTTCCGACCAATACATCGCGACCGCCTCGCGCACCAGAACCGCGCCGGCGCAGAGCCAGCGCATCCCGCCGCAGGCGTCGCCGGGGCTCTCCGGCACGTCCCCCTGGCGGTTCAGCCGTTGCCGCGCCCTGAGAACCAGAGCGTCCGGCAGGCTGTTCGATGCGGCTTGAGTGTTCATCGGCAATGTTCCTCCTTGTGAATTAAGACAATCCGCGCCTTGATGGCGGCGTCCGATCTCGCGGCAATCCCGCCCAGAAGCTTGGAAAACGGGCGCTCGCCGAAGCCAAGGCCAACGGCGAGTACATGGAGTGCGACATCGTCCACGTACAGCAGACCGGCGGCATCGATCAGATACAGGAACAAACCGGCCGCCGCCCCGGCAACCGGGCGCATGGCCGAGACCGCCGCCGATTGCGGAACACCCGTCGCAACCGGCGGCCCGCCGGGCGCAAGCGCGCTCAGCACCGCGCCGAACGCTCCCGAAAGCGTCAGACCGGCGGCAGTATATGCCCCGCCGCTCCCGCCTGCGCCGCCACGAATCTCGAAGGGCGGGAATATCATGACGAAAACAAGCAGCGCGACCGTCAAGACGAGCCCCAGCAGGATGAACGCCATGTTGTATCGTCGGATCTGGATGTTCCGCCACAGGTCGAGGACCGTGAGGTCGTCCAGCGATTTCTCCACCTGCGCCATTCTGTTGCGGAGGTCGTGATTGTCCTCGCCGCCGCCCGACTGTTCCCAGTCCTTCAGTTGTTGCCTGATCTCCTCGAGAAACGCGTCATCACATGGACATTTTTCCGCGACCTTCGCACTCCGCTTCAGGCGCTTCTCCAGCGAGTGCCACCTGGCGTTCAACTCCTCCGCCGGTTGAATCAGCAACAGTTGCTGATTGATGGAGAAGAGCATCTGCCAGACGAACAGTTCGCGCGGCAGGTGCCGCCGGAACGCCCTTTCCGCGTCGCTTGAGACATTGCCGGCATCCCGTCAGTATCGCCTTTCCGCGATCGTCGAGATCGTCGCGTTTCTCGACCCTCTCGATCTTCATCCGGGCGGATTCGAGTTCGAACCGTAGGTTCTGCAGGTTGGACCACCAGCGGACGGGAGATCTCGACCGGTCCTTGTCCGCCTCCGGGAGGCCGTTTTCGCTGTCGGCGGTCATCTCGGCACGGCGGAGCAGCCGGGGCAACGGCAAAGCGGCGCAGGGAAAGCCACCTCACCTACCTCCGCCCAAAAAGCCCACAGGAGCTGGGAAGTTGGCGTCCATTATAATAGGAAGGAGGTGGACAATTTTCGCGTTCGTGTCGCTCTTCTTGATATGAGAGCAGCTCACGCTCTTGCTGCTGCTTGTAGATCCGCTGCAGCCGTGCCTGTTCCGCCTGCCTCTGGCGCTCGAGCCGCTCCTGTTGAGCCTTTTGGAATTCATAGGCCTGCCGCTGCCGGTCGCGGGTCTGCTGAAACATCCGTATGGCCCGGTTCGTCTGGCGTACGCTTCGTTCGTACGCCCGTCTGCTGTCTTCGCGCCTCTCCGCCGCGGCGCGCTCGGCCTCCCTTTGCCGCGCGGCCGCGGCTTCTCTCCGGTCCCGCTCGGCGCGGCGCGCCTCCTCGCGGTGCCGCGCGGCTTCCGCCTCCGCGCGGGCGGTCTCCCGTTGCCGCGCCTCCGCCGCCTCGGCTTCCCGCCGCGCCTGTTCGGCCCGGCGGTCGGCCTCGATCTTCTCCAGTGCCCCTGCGTACCCGGCCGATTGCGCGGCGCCGCCCGCTCGGCCGTTCATCGCCCTCTCGTAGTTGGAAAGGCCGGTCCCGGCCTCCCTTGCCGCCATCGGCGCCGCCCGCGCGGCCGTGTGCGACGTCGATCCGGTCTCCGCCGCATCCGGCGCCCAGGGATCGCGCCCGGTCCAACGGTCGCCGGCAGGCCGACCTCCGCCGCATCCGGCGCCCACGGGTCGCGCCCGGCCCAGGGGTTCCCGGGAGCCCGGTCCCCCGCGGCCGCGCCCCCGAGCGTTCCCGGATCGCCCGGCGCCACCGACGAGTGAACTGCATCTTGCAGTTCATGCAGCTCGGACCCGACCTCGTATCCGAAATCCCAAACCGTGAGGGCGGTTTCGACATGTGGAGAAACGGCCCGCCCCATCGCGGCCGCGCCGCCCCATCGCCTGGCCAGCTTCTTCAACACGGGACCCAGGACCTTCGTCTTCTCCAGCCGCTTCCAGACCTTCTTCCCGACCTCCCACGCTCCCCGCTCGACCGCATCGACAGTCTTGTCGACCGCCTTGTCGATCTCCTTGTCGATCCTGGCTTCGGGGGAACCCGGTGCGGGTCGCTGCCGCTCCTGCGGCTTGGCCTCCCTTGCCGGATCCTTCTTCTCCATGGCCCCAGTCCCGGCCTCCATGAGATAATGCATTTCGAGGCCGAACCCGTGCGCCGGGACGGGTGCAACGGAAACCGCCGCCAGCGCCAGGAGGGCCGCGCAGGCGGAGACCGGGTTTGCAAGGGCGAGCGGGTGTCGTGCGAGCATGGCCTTATCCTTTCCCCGGCCCGGCGGCATCGGCCGCCACGGCCGTGTCGAGAAGCGAAACGATCAGGATGCGGCGCAGCGAACACGCCGCCCCCTCCAGCCGGCACTGGACCAGGAAGTAGACCTGCCCGTCCTCGGGCAGCGACCCGATCAGCAGCCGCCGGTCCGCGCCGGCGTCCAGGATCATGTCGAGCACGAGCCGGGCCGCCAGACCCTCGGGCAAGGCCGCCGCCGCTTCCGCCGTCGCCGGGTCGGTCGCGGGCGCCGCTGCCGCCACCGCGCCGGCATCGCCCGAGGACAGCGCCGCCGTCACCCTGGCCAGCGTCGGGCGCAGCCATTCCGGGGCGCCCGACGCCCAGCCGGCGTGCTGGCGCGCATTCCACAGCAGCCGCGGCCAGGCGGCGTGCGCGCGGGCCGCGTCATCCGCGAAGCTGGCGGCGGCCTTCGCGCCGGACCGCGCCCCCGGCGGGTGCAGACGGTGGAATTCGGCCAGACGGGAGAGCGCGGTCGCCGAGAGCGCCTCGACCATGCCGGCGTCGGACTCCAGCCATGACGGGCGAGGCGCCGCCGCGCGCGGCGGACCCCCGGAATCCTCGCCGGGAAAGACCCGTGCGGCGGCGACCCGCCAGCCGTCGTCCTGCTTCTCCCACCGGGTGGCGACGGCAACGTCGAGCAGCGGGTTGTAGTAGAGCGCGGCCGGCCCGGGCGAGCGCAGCCGGCCGAGCGCCACCATCGTGTTCCGGAAGAACGCCGGCCACAGGCCGGGCGGGGCGCGCTCAGCGAGACCGCCCGGGATCCGGGACAGGACGGCGTTCCCGCCTCCCTTGACGACCGCTGCCCGCAGCGCCAGCGCGTGCGCGGCAAAGCGGCGCGCCCCGTCATCGGTTTGCATCAGCCTCCCCACCGCGCGCGCGGCGGAGGCCGCGGGAGGCTCCGTTGCGGCGGAAGCCTGCGCGCCGCTCGCCGGCCCGGATTTCCGTTCCTGGGCAACCGCCCCCGCAGGGCAGGCCAGGGCGGCGACCGCCAGCACCGCCGCCGCAACTGGCGCCAGCCCGATCCGGTTCGCAAGCATCGCCGGGCGCTCAGCCCCCGGGCGGGTGGCTGTCACCTCGCCGAGGCTCGCGGCCGTCGCCGCCGTCCGGGCTTCCGGCCCGGAGACCGGCGCGCCGGGAAGGCAGCCACGCGCGCCGCATCCGGCACGGTCCCGTAGCGCGGTTCCGGAAAAGGGAGAGCGAGCCCGGCCCGGCTCCCGGTTTACACGATGCAGGAAGAAGCGCGAGGCGCGAGGCGGATTTTACACAACTGTCCGCTTGCCGATGTCAAGAAACGGATCCATCCGTTCGCTGCGTTCGGGTCAAGACTATACCCGACCCCCGGCTTGTCAATGGCCTGCACGCCATCCTCCAATGACGGCCGCAGGAATGGAAGCGGCGGCCTGGACACCCGGCTCAGCGCCTGGGCGGGGCGGCCATCGCCTCGTCGAGGCTCGCCGCCGTCAGCACCGCCTCCGCCCAGGCTTCCAGCTCGGAGGCCGACGCGTGGCGAACCCGCTCGCGCACCGCATCCGGCACAATCCCGAAGCGCAACTCCAGAAGGCGCAGAACGATCCCGGCCTGGCCCTCGGTGCGGCCTCGTTCGATGCCTTGTTCGATGCCTTGTTCGATCCAGGCTTCGGCGACGGTACCCATCAGCGCCTCCCATCGGTCCGGCTTCGTCCGGCGCAGCGACGCCTCCAGCATCACGGGCGTCAGGTTCATGCGCTCGGCAATGTAGCGCACAATATGACGCTCGAACGCGCTCCCGGCAACCGGCCCGCCGGTCATCAGGTCGAGGAGGTCGGCCGGGATGTCCGCGGCATGGACCACCCGGAGCGCCAGCAGCCCGGCCCGGACCTCCGGCGTCCGCGACAGATGCAGCGGCTCGATCCCGCCCAGGTCGTGCAGCACATAGGCGAACTCCCGGACAAACGGCCCGAGTTCCTCGGGCGCGTCGATCATCTCCGCGACCGAGCGCGGCACGGTCCACATGCCCGGGCCGTGGTAGAAGACAAGCGGGATGATCGCCGGCAGCCGGTCCCTGGCAGCGCCGCCCTCGATCTCGCGGAGCCAGATGCTGGCGAGGTATTTCAGGATCTGGAGCGGCGTGGCGGCGTCGATGTAGCTCTTGTGTTCGAGCAGTACGAATATACGCGCGTTCTCGCCGGTCCTGAGCCTGACCCGGAAGAGGGCGTCGCACTGGGTCCTCGCGGCGTCCTCGTCGACGAAGCTGCCCTCGACCGCCTCCGGCGGGGTGTCGGGGTCGAGCAGGCCGGCGACCTCCGGCGGCAGGTAGTCCGCGAGCAGCGCGCCGGCGCGGGCCGGGTCTGAGACCAGCGCCCGGAACAGCGCGTCGTGCGGCGTCGCGGGAAGGCTCAACGGACGGAACCCAGGCGGGCATCCCGCCCGCGGTCCGGGACAGGAACGGCATTCGTCATGGCGGCACCCTACGCCGGCCGGCCTTTCCGGTCGACCGGGGATGCGGGCGCCCGCTCACCCGGCGCCTCCTCCCCGCCTCTCCACACCGTCCGGCGGATGCGCCGGTTACCGCACGGCCCCGGAGAGGGCGCGGCCTGTCCCGGACGACACGACAATCGGCGCCATTCGCCGCCTGGAGGATGATGTTCCCTGTTCGTTCCTTGTTCCCCGTCCCGGAAGCGCATATCTGGCTTCCATGGAGTCGCACGGATCCCGCATTCCCGCATCCGCCGGAGCGTTGCCGCGATGGTAGCCTCCATCGGCAGGATCGCCTCGGCTGCGCAGGGGGTGGGGTATTTCGAGCGCGACGGCTACTACGCCAGGGACGACGCTGCGCACAAGGAAGCGAGCGCCTGGGCGGGACGGGGCGCGGCGGCGCTGGGTCTCTCCGGCCCGGTCGATGCGGAGGCGTTCCGCCGCGTGCTGGAGGGCGAGGTTCCCCGGAACGGGTCCGGGGCAGGCCCGGGCGGTCGGCGGCTGGGCCGCAGGGAACCGGACGGGACTGTCAAGCACCGGCCCGGCCGCGACGTGACCCTGAGCGCGCCCAAGTCGGTGTCCCTGATGGCCATGGTGGGCGGCGACGAGAGGATCGTCGGGGCGCACGACCGGGCGGTGATGGCGACGCTGGGCTGGATCGAGGCGAACGCCGTCGAGACGAGAATGCGCGATCCCGCGACCGGGGCGATGGTCCGGGCCGGGAACCAGAAGACGGTCGCGGCCTGCTTCCGGCATGATATGTAGCGCCATTGCGCCAGACCTGCGCCAGAGTGCGCTGAGATACGAATTACCATTGCATAACAGCTATTTGCACCGCCATTTTGGTCTTGCATCCCTGCCCGGGATGCGCTCCAATACGCCGGGATGCGGGCCCGGTCGCTTGCGGATTGATTACGAATTTCGTCTCCACTTCCGGGACCGAAAACCCGCCGCGGGAAAGCGTTCGGTCATGCGGTGATGGAGGGGACGGTGGCATGGAGCGCAGGCGGGCGGAGCCCGGAAGAACGCGGAACTGACATTGTTTTCCTGGTCATCGCCACGCCTTGAACGAACGCTTCCCCGATCCGCCGGAGACCATGATGCCCGATTCTGCCCCGAAGCTCACCAAGCGCACCGTCGACGCTCTCGTGGTCGAAGGTAAGGACGCCGTGTTCTGGGATCGGGACCTCAAGGGGTTCGGTATCCGGGTCCATCGTAAGCGGTAGCCGCGCCCCATACTTTCGCGGGCTGTGTTTCCCGGTCTGACTCTCTTCCCTGGCGGCGGCTTTGGAGGAGGGATGACGATGACGGAGTTTTCGACGGCGGCGGGTTCTGTCGGTTCTGGTGCCGGGGCGGCTGGATCGCCGGTTTCGGGGGATGTCGGCGCGGCCGCTGCGCCGCGCGGCTGGACCGAGGCGGAGCGGGCGCGGGCTGTGGCGGAGAGCGAGCGGCCGGGCGTGACGATTGCGGCGGTGGCGCGCCGTCACGGCATCGACGAGAGCACGCTGCGCGGCTGGCGGCGCCAGGCGCTGTATACGGTTGCCAGGGCGGGTTCCGGCAGCGTCGGGCGGTGGACCGAGGCCGAGAAGGCCCGTGCTGTGGCGGAGAGCGAGCGGCCCGGCGTGACGATTGCGGCGGTGGCGCGCGGCCTCGGCGTCAGCAAGAGCACGGTAGGGCGCTGGCGCAAGCGTGCGCGGAGCGGCGTTTCGGCGGCGTCGGGCGGGACCCCGCCGGCTTTCGTTCCGGTGACGGTCGAGGATGCGCCGGCGGACCGGCCGGTGACGATTGCCGCGAACGGCGTTGTCGTAAGCCTTCCCGGAGACAGTTCGGCGGAGCGGATCGTGTCGATCGCGGCGGGTCTGGGGCGGGCGTCATGACGATCCCCGGCGCCTCGCCGCGGATCGTCCTGGCGACGCGGCCTGTGGACTTTCGCCGCGGCCACGACGCGCTCGCGGCGACGGCGGCGGTGGAGCTCGGCCTGGACATCTATTCCGGGGTGATCGTGATCTTCCGCTCGAAGCGCGGCGACTGGCTGAAGCTGATCCACTGGGACGGGACCGGGCTGGTTCTGACCTACAAGCGGCTCGAGGAGGGGCGCTTCGCGTGGCCCCGGATCGAGGACGGGGTTCTGCGTCTCAGCCGGGGCCAGTTCGAGGCGTTGTTCGAGGGGCTGGATTGGCGCCGGGTGCGTGCGCCTCGGGTTCGCCGTCCGTTGGCGGCGGCGTGAGCGGGCCGGATTATTGTCTGGCGCGGGGGCGGCGATTCGGCCCATATCGCGGCGATGACGAGCACCGCCCCGATCGCCCCCGTCCCCGAGGCCGCCGCGTCGCCGGCGGTGGTTTCCGAGGCGCTGGCGGCTCTGGAGCGGCGTCTGGAGGAAGAGCGGTCGGCGCGGTGCGATGCGGAGGCGCTGGCGGCGCGTCTTGAGGCGGAGAAGGCGGAGATCGCCGAGCAGAACCGCCGCCTCGAACATCTCAACGACGAGCTTCGCAAGCTTCTGTTCGGCAGGAAGTCGGAGAAGCTGGGCGCGGACGACCGCCAGCTGTCGTTCGACGATCTCGGGACGGCGGTGTCGGAAGCCGGCGGCGATCCGGCGGCGGACGCGCCGGCCGGGGAGGCCGCGCCGCGCCGGCGGCGGCGCGCGGGGCGCCCGGCGGTCCGCTTCCCGGCCCATATCGAGCGCCGGGTGGAGGTGATCGAGCCGGCCAGCCGGCTGTGCCCGTGCGGCTGCGGCGCGATGGCGAAGATCGGCGAGGACCGCAGCGAGCGTCTCGACATCGTGCCGGCGAAGTTGAGAGTGCTGGTGACGATCCGGCCGAAATACATCTGCCGCGCCTGCGAGGGCAAGCAGAGCGTCCAGGCGCCGGCGCCGGAATACCTGGTGCCGCGCGGCCTGCCGACCGAGGGGCTGGTGGCGCACACGCTGGTCGCCAAGTTCGCCGACCACCGTGTGTCCTGAAGCACCGCCATGAAAGGAGGTGCGCAACTGCAAGAGAGATGAGGGTAGGCCCCTCGGGGTCGACGATCAGGCGTCGGTCTCAAACCACCACGAGCTGCTGTCGTAAAGAGCGATGGTGGTGAGCGTCGTGGAAACGGCGGGACGACGATCTCGTCAGGTGAGGTCCGGGGAGACGAGCGAAAGCGAACCGCCGATGAACTGCCGAAAGCGTATGGTCGATGTCAGAACCGGGGGTGGTGGTCACTCCGGGACAAGCATGGGCGGAGTCCTGGAGTCCGGCCCACGCGGCATCCGGCTCGAAGGCGGCGTGAACCCGGAACAGGCTTTCTTGCGGAACAGGAGAACCTGTCGTCCCGATGCCAAGGGAGACGGCCAACCGGGCAGCCCCCGGAAGGCTCAGAGTACCGATGCGGGGCACAGGGGCAGAACAGCCCGTAGTAGGGATGAAGGCGCTGTAATGGCGCTGGACCGAAGGGGCTGTGGTGTTCAGCCGCTGCCGTCGGCCAACTGGTGACAGGAGGAGCCGGATGACAGGGGCAAAGCCGTTCCCGATAGCAAAGAGGGAAGTCTGGGAAGCCTTCAAGCATGTGAAGGCAAACCGGGGAGCGGCTGGAGTAGATGGGCAGACGGTCGTGCCCCCAGGCGTGGTGTAGGAGCAGGAGCCAGCATCGGTAGCTGTGGGTAAGTGGCCCGCCGCCGCGACCGTGTGGTGTCTGGCGGCGGCGGGCCACTTATCCATAGCGGATGGCCATCGCGGTGCCGGTTAGGGTTGGGCTTCTACAGTCCATCCGACCGGAGGAGTACCACGATGACCACCAAGGACATGATGACCCTGCAGGCGCTTTTGGAGAAGAGTTCGGACGCCGATCTGCTTCGCGAGATGATCGGGTTCACGGCCGAGCGTTTGATGGCGCTTGAGGTGGAGGGCCTTGCGGGAGCCGCACACGGCGAGCGTTCGCCGGACCGGCTCACCCATCGCAACGGCTACCGGGACCGGGTCTGGGAGACGCGCGCGGGCACGGTGGAGCTGAAGATCCCGAAGCTGCGCAAGGGGAGCTACTTCCCGGGCTTCCTGGAGCCGCGTCGCATGGCGGAGAAGGCGCTGACGGCGGTGATCCAGGAGGCCTACATCAAGGGCGTGTCGACCCGCTCGGTGGACGACCTGGTGCAGGCCATGGGCATGTCGGGCATCTCGAAGAGCCAGGTGTCGCGGCTGTGCGGTGAGATCGACGGCAAGATCCGCGACTTCCTCGACCGCCCGCTGGAGGGCGACTGGCCGTATCTGTGGCTGGACGCGACCTATGTGAAGATGCGCGAGGCCGGGCGCGTCGTCTCGGTCGCGGTCACGATCGCGGTGGCGGTCAACGACCAGGGCCGCCGCGAGGTGCTCGGCATGGCGATCGGCGCGTCCGAGGCCGAGACCTTCTGGACCTCCTTCCTGCGCTCCCTGGCCCGCCGCGGCCTGCGCGGCGTCAAGCTGGTCGTCTCCGATGACCACAAGGGCCTGAAGGCGGCTGCAACGCGCGTCCTCGGCGCCACATGGCAGCGCTGCCGCGTCCACTTCATGCGCACCCTGCTCGCCCATGCCGGCAAGCAGGGCCGGCGCGTCGTGTCCGCCTTCGTCACCACCGCCTTCGCCCAGGAGGATGCAGACAGCGCCTCCGCCCAGTGGCGCCAGGTCGCCGACCAGCTCAGGGCCAAGGCGCCGAAGCTCGCCGCTCTCATGGACGAGGCCGAGCACGACGTTCTCGCCTACATGACCTTCCCGGCCGCGCATCGCCCCAAGCTGCACTCGACAAACCCGCTCGAACGACTCCATGGCGAGATCAAGCGGCGTACCAACACCGTCGGCATCTTCCCCAACGAGGACGCCATAACACGGCTGATCGGCGCCATCCTGCTCGAGCAGAACGACGAATGGGCCGTCCAGAGGGCCAGATACATGACGCTGGAATCAATCGCTCCCGTGAGCGACAATGCAACCGTCAAGCTGCCCGCCGTGGCAGCCTGAGCCTACCGGCCCTACCCGCCGGATACCGCGACGGCCGCCAGGCTCTTACACCACGGCTCGGGACACGATCTGGGCAGACGGTCGAGAGTCTGGAGGAACGGCTTGGTCCGGAACTCTACAAGCTCTGGAATCGCATGTCCTCAGGCAGCTATATGCCGCCTCCGGTTCGCAGGGTGAACATCCCCAAGGAGGGCGGCGGGAAGCGCCCGTTGGGCATACCGACGGTCACGGACCGCATCGCTCAGGAGGTTGTTCGCCGACATCTGGAGCCCTTGTTGGAACCGATTTTCCATGAGGACTCATACGGATATCGGCCGAAGCGATCCGCCATTGACGCCATCCGGACAGCGCGTCGGCGATGCTGGCGCTACGACTGGGTGCTGGACATGGACATCAAGGGGTTCTTCGACAACATCGACCACGAGTTGCTGCTGAAGGCCGTTCGTCACCATACGGACTGCCGGTGGGTGCTGCTCTATGTCGAGCGCTGGTTGAAGGCTCCCGTGATCGAGGAGGACGGCACCGTTGTCGCACGGGACAGGGGCACGCCACAGGGCGGGGTAATTTCGCCAGTATTGTCCAACCTGTTCCTGCACTATGCGTTCGATCAATGGATGAAAAGGTCGATGCCGCATGTTCCGTTCGAACGGTATGCGGACGATATAATCTGCCATTGTCGAACGGAGGAGGCGGCAAAGACCCTCTGGCGGCGGGTTGCGGACCGATTGGCCGAGTGCGGCCTGGAGGTCCATCCGCAGAAGACCAAGGTGGTCTACTGCAAGGATACCAACCGCAAGGCGGACTACCCGACGGTCGCGTTCGACTTCCTGGGCTACCGTTTCCAGCCAAGGTTCGCGGCGTGGCGCGGCGGGTTGTTCGGGGTCTCGTTCCTTCCGGCTGCCAGCCCGACTGCGCTCAAGGCGTTTCGGCGCCGCGTGCGACAGTGGCGTTTGCAACGGCGTAGCGACAAGGCACTGCTTGACCTTGCCCGCATGTTTCATCGCGAAATTGCAGGGTGGATCGGCTACTTCGGCGCATTCTACAAGTCGGCGCTCTATCCGACCCTTCGTCTGATAGACGCCCACTTGCAGCGATGGGCAATGCGGAAGTTCAAACGCTTCCGACAACGACCGCGTCAGGCTCGTCTCTGGCTTGCCAGAATCGCGAAAGCGGAGCCGTGGCGGTTCGCCCATTGGACCCTTGTGCACGGGCAGGGCCGGACGCTGGGAGCCGTATGAGCTGAGAGGTTCACGTACGGTTCTGGGAGCGCGTGGGGGTGAGATTCCCCCGCGCGACTCGCTTGCCGCTCTACCGCCAGTCCCGCATCTTCGCCCGCGACGGCGTCGAGCTCGACCGCTCGACGCTCGCCGGCTGGGTCGGCAAGGCGACGGCGCTGCTGGAGCCCCTGGCCGATGCGATCGGGCGCCATGTGCTGGAAGGACAAGCCCTGTTCGCCGACGACACCCCGGTCAAGCTGCTGGCGCCGGGAACCGGCAAAACGGCGACCGGCCGGGCCTGGACCTACGTGCGGGACGAGCGGCCCTGGGCTGGCGAGGCGCCGCCGGCGGCCTGGTACCGCTTCTCGGCCGACCGCAAGGCGGCGCATCCGAAGGCGCATCTTGAAGGCTTCGCCGGCTGGATGCACTCGGACGGCTATGCCGGGTTCGGTGCGCTGGCGCGCGCCGGGCCGGTCCGCGAGGTGGCCTGTCTGGCGCATGTGCGACGCAAGTTCTTCGACGTCCATGCCGCCCAGGGCTCGGCGATCGCCGCCGAGGCGCTGGAACGGATCGCCGCCCTCTACGCTATCGAGAAGGAGGCCCGCGGGCAGCCGCCCGAGAACCGCGCGGCCATCCGCCAGGCCAAGGCCGCGCCGTGCCTCGACGAGCTGGAGCGGTGGCTGCAATCGCAGCTGCCCAGAATCTCCGCCAAGACCCCGCTGGCAGCGGCGATCCGTCATGCCCTGACCCGGATGAAGCGCCTTCGACCCTATCTCGAGCACGGCTTCCTCGAGATCGACAACAACCCCGCCGAACGCGCAATGAGGCCGATCGCGCTCGGCCGCAAGAACTATCTCTTCATGGGCTCGGCCAGCGGCGGCAGGGCCGCCGCCATCGCCTACACCCTGATCGAGACCGCCAGGCTCAACGATGTCGATCCGCAGGCCTGGCTTGCTCAGGTCCTCGAACGCATCCCCGACTACAGGATCAACCGCATCGACGATCTGCTGCCGTGGAACACCGCGCCCGCAGAAGATCGGGAAGCCGCCGACTGACCACGCAGGGGCGGTCACGCCGGACGCTTACGGTCAAACGGGGGCACGGCGATGCACAGCCACCGTTCCACCGGGGCTCGATACACCCTTGGCGTTGGCACAGCCCAAACCGTCACCCCGGATCAAGTCCGGGGTGACAGCGGGGCGAACGGCAGCCCGCGCCGCTACTCCGCCGCCTCGGGGCGCGGGGAGACGCCGGCGCCGGCGGCGCGGTGGATCTTCTCGATATAGTGCTCGGCGAGGCTCACCGCGTCGCCCGCGTCGTCGAAGATCCCGTTGAGCATGGCGTCGTGGTTGGGCTGGTGGAAGAACACCAGCGAGATCCGGTCGCGCTGCGCCGCGCCCTGAGGCGGGTTCGCCACCCGGTGCAGGGTCGACGCCCAGCGCCCGCCGGTCCAGCGCGCCATCGCGTCGCCGAGGTTGCAGACGAAGCCGTCCGGCGGCGGGGTCACGTCGGTCCAGCCGTCGCGCGGCATCCTGACCTGGAGCGTGCCCGGCACGTCGTCGCCGCGCAGGATCGTCAGCGTGCCGTAATCGGTATGGGCGCCGGCGCGCAGCTGGCGCTCGGCCGGGGCCTCGGTCTGCGCCGGGTAGCGGATCAGCCGCATCACGCAGGCGGGGCGGTCGATCTTGTCGGCGAAGAAATCCTCGTCGACCCCGAGCGCGAGCGCCATCGCCCCCATCAGCCGGCCGCCGAGCCCGAGCAGCGTGCGGAAATATTCGTCCACCGTCTCGCGGAAATTCTCCGGCTTCGCCGGATACCGGTTATCCCCGAAGAAATACGCCGCCGCCTCGCCCTTGTAGTAGGGATCGTCCGGGACGTCCGGCTGGCCCATCGCATAGGCTTCCTGCAGGTCGGGCGGGGTCTCGACCCCGAGCGTGTAGGCGAGCGAGCGGTCGGCGAACGGGTAGTAGCCGCGCCCCACCCGGCTCTCCGGGCGCAGGATCGCGCGCTTCTCGGCGACCGGAAGGGCGAAGAAGTCGGCGGCGGCCTGCCGGGTGCGGGCGATCAGCTCCGTCGGCACCCCGTGGCCGACGATGCAGAAGAACCCGGACTCCTCGCAGGCCGCGGCGATTTCCCTCGCGACCCCACGCCTGTCCCCGTCCCCGCCATGCAGATAGGGGCCGACATCGATCACCGGAATCGCCATGCGCCCTGCCTCCCCTGGGGACCGTCTGATACGGTGATAGAGCAGATCGCGCGCGATCTCCATCGAAAACGCGGTTGCCGGGGGAGGGCCATGCCGACGGTTGCGGTCATCGGGGCGAGCCGGGGCATCGGTCTCGGGCTGGTCGAGCGTTACGCGGAAGAGGGCTGGCGGGTGCATGCGACCACGCGGACCCCGCGCGACCCGGGCGCGCTCGGGCAGGTGGCGGGGGAGGTGCGGATCCACGGGCTGGAGGTGACCGACGCGGCCGGGCGCCGGGCGTTGCGCGATGCGCTGGGCGACGAGGCGATCGACGTCCTGATCCACAACGCCGGCGTCTACGGCGACGGGATGACCGCCGCCGAGGTGAACCGGGTCAACGCCGAGGCTCCGGTCGAGACCGCCGAGGCGCTGATGGACGCGGTGGTCCGCAGCCGGCAGCGCAAGATCGCGCTGATCACCAGCACGATGGGTGCGCGCCGGGGCTCGCGCCGCGGCCTCGGCAAGTACGGCGAGTCCAAGGCGGCGCTCAATGACCGGTTCCGCGCGCGCGCCGACGATTGGCGCCGGCGCGGCTGCCTCGCGGTGGTCATCCACCCGGGCTGGGTCCGCACCGACATGGGCGGCCGCAACGCCGCGATCTCGGTGGAAGAAAGCGTGCGCGGGATCTGCGACGTCATGGCCGGCCTCGACGAATCCCGGCACGGCCGGTTCTGGAACTGGGACGGGCGCGAGCACCCGTGGTAGGGGGGACGGTGCGTCCCTCGATACGGCGCTTGCGCGCCTACTCGGGATGAAGGCACGATTTACACCTGCTCCTCACCCTGAGTAGGCGCGTCAGCGCCGTATCGAAGGGTCAGGCCCCTCGCCCAAGCCCTACGCCGCGTCGGCCTTGATCAGGTCGGCGGCCTTCTCGCCGATCATGATCGCCGGCGCGTTGGTGTTGCCGCCGACGATCCTCGGCATGATCGAGCAGTCGGCGACCCGGAGCCCGTCGACGCCCCGGACGCGGAGCGCCGGGTCGACCACCGCGCGATCGTCGTCGCCCATCCGGCAGGTGCCCACGGGGTGGAAGATCGTCGCCCCGAAGCGCCGGACGAAGTCCGCGAGCTCCTCGTCGGTCCGGATGTCCTCGCCGGGCTCGATCTCGCGCGGCCGGTACTTCCCGAAGACCTCGGCATGGTTGATCCGCCTCGCCTCCTTGAGCCCCTTCACCAGCACCCGCAAATCCTCTTCCTCCGAGAAGAATTGCGGGTCGATGACCGGCGGCGCGTCGGGATCGGCGGAGGCGAGGGCGACGGTTCCCCGGCTCTTCGGCCGGAGCAGCACCGCGTGGCCCGAATAGCCGTGGCCGTACTCGATCATCTTGGGCGGCGGGCCGCGGTGGCCGGGCACGAAGACGAGCTGGATGTCGGGCCGGTCGAGGCCCGGCTCGGTGCGCATGAATCCGCCCGACTCGATCAGGTTGGAGGAGAAGATGCCGCGCCTGGCGAACGCGTATCGCAGCGCGTCGAACGCGAGCGCCGGCAATTTGGGCCAGGACCATCCCCAAGGGATGCGCGACTCGGTGCGCATCATGGTCATGATCGAGACGTGGTCCTGCAGGTTCTTGCCGACGCCCGGCAGGTGACGGGCCGTCTCGATCCCGTGACCCGCCAGCTCTTCCCGGTCGCCGATCCCCGACAGCATGAGAATCTTGGGAGACGAGATCGCGCCGGCCGCGACGATGACCTCGCGGCGGGCGCCGACGAACCGGCCCTGCGGCAGCTCCACCCCGGCCGCGCGCCCGTTCTCCAGACGGATGCGCCGCGCCGGGGCGTCGGTCATGACGGTGAAGTTCGGCCGCTTCCCCGCCGGGTGGATATAGCCCATCGCGGTGGACCAGCGGCGCCCGTTCTTCTGGGTCACCTGGTGCAGGCCGATCCCGTCCTGGGTGTCGCCGTTGAAGTCCGGATTGTGGCGGTGCTGGAGCGACTCGCAGGCCGCGACATAGTCCCTCTCCAGCGGGCTCACGGTGTTGCAGAAGGTGACGTTGAGCGGCCCGCCGGTGCCGTGATGCTCGCTGTCGCCGAACTGCTCGTTGTGCTCGGACTTCAGGAAATAGGGCTTCACGTCGGCCCACGACCAGCCCGAGTTCCCGAGCGCCGCCCATTCGTCGTAGTCGAGCGGGTTGCCGCGGATATAGACCATGCCGTTGATCGAGCTCGTCCCGCCCAGGGTCTTGCCCCGGGGGACGAAGATCGGCCGGCCGTTCATGTTTTCCTGCGGCTCGGAGAAGAACCGCCAGTTGACCCCGCGGTGGTTGGGGAGCCGCATGATGCCGGTCGGGATGTGGATGAACGGGCTGCGGTCGGGCGGTCCCGCTTCCAGCAGGCAGACCGAGACGGAAGGGTCCTCGGTCAGCCGGTTGGCGATCACCGCGCCGGCCGAGCCGGCGCCGATGACGACGTAGTCGAAGGACGGGTTGTCGGCCATGGCTCTGTCCTATGCCACCACCGGCCTGCGCCCCTGCACGGGATAGCGCGGCCACGTGTAGCCGGGCGTCGCGGGATGCCCCGGCGCCACCAGGCTGTCGCAAAAGGCCTCGTCACGCGCGGTGAACCCGGCGTCGAGTGCGCCGAGATAGGCCTGCCACTGCGCCGCCGTGCGGGGCCCCGCGATGACGCTGGAGACCAGCCGGTTGTTGAGCAGCCAGCGCATGGCGAAATCGGCGACGGTCATGTCGCGCTTCGCGATGCGCCGCTCGATCCTGGACACCGCCCGGAACGCCTCCTTCTGCATGTCCCGATTGAGGATGCTGGCGTCGCCCCGCCCGGCGCGGCTGTCCGCCGGCGGCTTCGCTCCCCGATCGTACTTGCCGGTCAGCACGCCGCGCGCCAGCGGCGAGTAGGGGGCGACCCCGATTCCGTAATATTCGCAGGCCGGCAGCAGGTCGGACTCCGGCTGGCGGTTGACGAGGTTGTAGAGCGGCTGCGCCACCACCGGACGGGGCGTGCCCAGCTGGTCGCAGAGCCGGATAATTTCACCCACCTGCCAGGCGCGGTGGTTGGAGAACCCCCAGAACAGGGCCTTGCCGCCGGCGACGATGTCGCCCATCGCGCCGACGCTTTCCTCCAGCGGCGTATCCCAGTCGACATGGTGCATGTAGTAGATGTCGACATGGTCGGTGCGGAGCCGCTCGAGCGACCGGTCGATCGCCTCCAGCATCCACTTCCTCGAAAGCCCGTGCTTGCGCTCCGGCGGGCCGTCCTGCTGGCCCACCTTGGTCGCGAGGATCCAGTCCCGCCGGTCGTCGGCGAGCAGCGCGCCCACCATCTCTTCCGACTTGCCGCCGTTATAGGCGTCCGCGGTGTCGATGAAGTTGACGCCGCTCTCGCGCGCCATGTCGACGATGCGCCGCGCCTCCCGCTCGTCGGTCGTCGCGCCGAAATTCATCGCGCCGAGACAGATCGCGGACACCCTGAGGCCGCTCTTGCCGAGATAGCGATAGTCCATGTCGTCCTCCCGCTGACGCCGCCCCCAAGGTAACCACCCGGCGCGCCGAGTCGACCGGGAAAGCGATCTCCGAGACCGGTGCGGCGCCGGTATCCCCTTCACCCCGGCCCTCTCCCCGCGGGGAGAGGGAACGCGCTTGCCGACTCCACCTCGCCTTCTCCCCTCCCGCTTGCGGGAGGGGCCGGGGGAGGGTGGGCCGGGCCGTCGTGAACCGATAAGGTCGGAAAATGCTCTAGTCTCCGCGTCGCTCGCCGATCGCACACCCGTCCGGAGAACCGATAGTTGAAGCCGCCCGGCAATCTGGGATTCGCATTCCTGCTTGCGCTGACGTCGATGGCCACCGCCATCGGGATCGACGGCACGCTGCCCGCGATGCCCGCGATGGTCGAAGGGCTGGGGTCCACCCGGACGCTGGTGCAGTTGAGCCTCAGCATGTTCATGGTGGGGGTCGCGGTCGGCCAGCCGATTCCCGGGCCCCTGTCCGACCGGTTCGGGAGAAAGCCCGTCATCGTCGGCGGGTTGCTGCTGACCGCGGCCGCGGCGCTGGGCTGCGCGCTCGCGGAAACCGTCGAGGTGCTGACCGGGTTCCGCTTCCTGCACGGCGTGGCGGCCGCTTCGGGATTCATCGTCGCGCGCGCCGTCGTCCGGGACCGCTACGAGCGCGCTGCCGCCGCGCGCGTGCTGTCGCTGGTGCTGTTCTTCTTCTGCTTCGGGCCGCTGATCGCGCCCATCGTCTGCGCGCACCTGACGGTGTCGTTCGGCTGGAATGCGATGTTCTGGTTCATCGCCGCCTACAGCGCCCTGGTCGCGCTCGTCTTTGCCCTCGCCTTCCGGGAGACTCTTGAACGGCCCGACCCCGGCGCGCTCCGCATCGCGCCGATGCTGCGGAATTTCGCGGAGATCTCGCGCAGCGTGCCGTTCTGGGCCTACACCGCCTGCGCCGCCGCGTCCTACGGCATCCTGTTCTCCTTCCTGTCGGCCTCGCCGCACGTGATCATCACCTTCTTCGGCGAGACCGAGACGGCCTACGCCTACATGTTCGCCGGCTGCATGATCGGCTCGATGCTGGGGATGCTGGCGAGCGCCCGGCTGGTGGGCCGCCTCGGCGTCGACCGGCTGCTGCGATGGGGGGTGTGGGGCGCTTCGCTGGCCGGCCTGCTGCTGGCTGCTCTGGCCTGGGCCGGCGTTCATCACTGGCTGGCGGTGATCGGCCCCGTGTTCTTTTCCATGTTCGCCTTCTCCTTCATCTACCCGCAATCGGTCGCCGGCGCGCTGCAGCCGTTCCCACACGTCGCGGGGGCGGCGTCGTCGCTGGTCGGCGTCAGCCAGCAGATCGTGGGCGCCGCCGCCGGGATGATCGTCGCCGCGTTCACCACCGACGGCACGCAGACCGCGCTCGCGCACGGGGTGCTGATCTCGTCGCTGTTCGCGCTGGCGGTCTACGTCCTCGTGGTCCGCCGTCACCGGACGGTCTAGGAAACCCCTCCATCCGGCGCTTTACCGGTACAGCGGGTGCAGCGCTTCGGCCATCGCCGCCAGATGCGCGGGGGCGACGATCGCGCCGTCGCGAAGAATCTGCCGGCCCTCAATCCACAGCGACTGCATCGAAATCACGCAGTCCGGGTGGTTTTCGCCGCCGCCCGGGACCCAGAATGGCAGCCCGAGCCCGATGGCGTTGTAGCCGGCCACCCGCTGGTCCTCGATGAAGCACCTGCCGGTGTAGCGCGCGGCGGGGTGAAATCCACAGGTGAAGTGGACGACGTAGCCGAATTCGCCGTTTCCGGCGCGGGCCAGCGCACGCCGCATGACCTTGTTCTCCGGCCCGCCGCCGATGACTTCCCTGACCTTGCCGTCGATCTCGAGCGTCATCGGTTCGGCAAGCTCGGTGTAGTACTCGTGAAACATGTTGGAGGTGACGACCGATCCCCTGACCGACTCCATCTCCGGGTAGATCATCGCGGTGCCCGGCACGAAATAGCCGCCGGGCGCGGTGGCCTTGGCCAGGGCGAAACCCTGCGGCTCGCCCAGTGTGAAGGTTACGTCGGTGCCCTGCGCATTGGCGATCCGGCAGTCCTTGCCGGCGGATTCCGCGATCAGCTCGCCGAAAGCGTCTCCCAGCGCGAACATCCCGTCGAGATCGGCCCCGCCCATCAGGCGGACGATCTCCTCGGCCCCGATGTCGGCGCCGAGGAAATAGCGCACCCGACCCTTCTCCATCGCTTCGTCGAACGCCTTGGAGCCGGCAAGGTAGGGCATGCAGAGGTCGATCCACGCGTCGCACGCGCCGACCGCCGCCTTGACGTGGTCCGGCAGGTATTCGTCCGCCAGCCCGCCTTGAAAGGGGACTGGCGGCGCGAGCACGATCGAGGCGACCTTGGCGCCGAGGCGGTAGGCGGCATCCTGGACCGCCTCCGCGCCCAGCGCATCCGTACCCGTATCGGTGGTGATGAGGACGCTCTCGCCCTCTTCGATGCACATCATGTCGCGCGCCAGGATGTCGGCGGCACGCGCCAGCCTTGGTCCAATCCCCGCCTGGGTCATTTCCGATACCCCCGTGGGAAGAAAAGGGTTACGCGGAATCCGGAACGCGTTCGGAAGTCCGCACTATACCCCACCGCTCCCGCCGGCGGCGTTGTCATCCTCCGGCGGGCCTGCCTACAGTGCCCGCCGCGAGAGGGTATCGAACGAACGGTGAAGGCCCGGATGGCGGACCGCGAAGTCTTCGAGGCGGGCGATTTTGTCCTGCAATCGGGCGAGACGCTGCCCGATTGCAGGCTGGCCTATGTCACGCGCGGCGCGCTGGACGGCGACGGGTCCAACGCGGTTCTGGTATTCACCCATTTCGGCGCACGCCACGGCGATTGCCAGTACCTCGTCGGCGAGAACATGGCGCTCGATCCCCGCAAATATTTCATAGTGGTCCTGAACCTCATGGGCAACGGGCTGTCGTCCTCGCCCAGCAATGCGACGCCGCTCTGCGACGGACCGCGCTTCCCCGTCGTGACGATCCTCGACAACGTCCGCTTGCAGCACGCGCTGGTAACGCAAAGGCTGGGCATTCGCCGTATCCGGCTTGCCGTCGGACACTCGATGGGCGCGCAGCAGGCGTTTCACTGGGGCGCGCTCTATCCCGACACGGTCGAACGCATCGCCCCGATCTGCGGTTCGGCCCGGACCTCGGTCCACAACGCCTGTTTCCTGAAGGGGATGCGCGGCGTGCTGACCGCCGATCCGGCATGGCGCGGCGGCGAATACGAAGAGCCGCCGACCGCCGGCCTGCGCGCGATGGCGCGTGCGTGGGCGCCATGGCCGCCCTCCCAGGGGTTCTACCGCGAGGAGGGATACCGGGCGCTCGGACATGAGTCGCTCGACGCGTTCCTGGTCGACTACTGGGAACGCTGGGCGCTCTCGCTCGACGCCAACGACATCCTGTCCCAGATCGCGACATGGCTGCGTTCCGACATCGGCGACAACGATCTGTACCGGGGGAATTTCGAGGCCGCGCTTGGCGCCATCCAGGCCCGCGCGATCGTCATGCCCGGAAAGACCGATACCTACTTCCCGCCCGAAGACAGCGACTACGAGGTCGCCCGCATGCCCAACGCCGAGCTTCGCACGATCCCCTCGACCTGGGGCCACTGGGCGGGGTCGGGCCGGAGGTCCGAAGACACCGCGTTTATCGACCGCGCGCTCAGGGACTTGCTGGTGCGATGAAACGGCTTCCGCGGAATGCCGTGCAGGGGGTGCGGCCATGACCCTGATCCTGTCGAACGAGGAGATCGACGCGCTCCTCGACATGGAGGAGCTGATCGCCGTTCTCGAGGACGCGTACCGCGAGCTCGCGGAAGGCCGGGTCGGGACGCGGCTCCGGTCCGACATCGTCACGCCCACGACCCTGCGCGAGGACGGGCTCTACGCGCTCAAGTCGATGGACGGCGTGATTCCCAAGCTCGGCGTCGGCGCCATCCGCATCAACTCCGACATTCTGACCTTTCCCGAGACCGGGACCGGGATGCGCCGCGTCAAGGTGCCGGCCGCTCCCGGCAACCGCTATGTCGGGCTGGTGCTGCTCTTCAGCTCCCACAACGGCGAGCCGCTGGCGATCATGCCGGACGGCGTGATGCAGCGCGCGCGGGTCGGCGCCACCAACGCGCTGGCCGCGAAGTATCTCGGACGCGAGGACGCCGACACCCTCGCCGTGCTGGGGTCCGGCTGGCAGGCCGGGGCGCAGGTCACCGCCCACGCGGCGGTGCGCGATCTGAGCGAGATCCGGGTTTTCAGCCCCAACAAGGCCAACCGCGAGCGCTTCGCGCGCGAAATGTCCGGGCTCGTCGGCCTGGAGGTGCAACCGTGCGACGATGGGGAGACCGCTTGCCGGGGCGCGGGCATGGTCGCCTGCGCGACCAACTCCTACCCGCCCGTCTTTTTCCGGGACTGGATCGAGCCCGGCATGCATATCGGAACCGTCCGCCCCGGCGCGACCGAGGTCGAGCGCGCCGCCCGCGACCGGATCGACGTATTCTCGCTGCTGGATCACGACGATAACGCGAACCTGATCTGCACGCACGGCGTTCAGGTCGGCGAGGACCGGCTCGGCAGCTACGGCGTCGAGCACGATGCATGGCACGCCTCGTTGCCGTCGCTGCCGCAGATCATCGCCGGGCAACGCGAAGGCCGGACCGGCGACGGCCAGGTCACCTGCTTCCTGAACAATCTGGGGCTGGGGTACCAGTTCGCCGCCGCCGGGTATCTGGTTCACAGGCGGGCGAGGGAGGCCGGAATCGGCAACGACCTGCCGACCGACTGGTTCACGGAGTCCGTGCACCCCTGACGCGGCGGGAATCACCGGTGCGATCCCCTATCCGGCCCCGCCGTGGTGGTCGGACCGGGCGTAGTGCTGGCGCAGCAGGTCGATGCCGTAATCGTTGCCGTTGGGTGTGCGCACGATGGTGTGGATGTGGAACCGCGCCGGGTCGGGGTTGGTCAGGAAGACCCCCGAATGGTGGTCGAACTCGATGAACACGACCGGGCTCTGGATCCGGTAGTAGAAGGTGGAAATCTCTTCGGTCCCGCCGATCCAGCAGAAATGCGTGTCCGGGAGGTGACGCTCGACCTCGTCGAGCCTCGCCTTCAGCGGCCCGGCGGGAAGCGGCTCGACATGGCACGCGACCAGATCGAGCAGGTCGCGCCTCTGCATGGCGGACAGCGAATCGCAGGGGAGGCCTTCGTAGGGCACGATCCGGTTGTCCTGGTGCGCGCCGCCCAGATGCAGGTGATCGGCGAAGTGCCAGCGGCCGGGCGGGTGGTCCTCGCCCTTCATGGAAGACGAGACCAGGGCGCGGCCCCGCATCTCCGGCGAGAGCGAGCGCATCAGGGCGAGCCCCTTGTGCTCCTCGTCCTCGAACAGGCCCAGACCGGCATGCGGTCCGGCATCGGCGTGGGCCGGCTCGGCGCCCATGAAGCAGGGGGTGAGCACCATCTGCTCCCCGACCAGGAGGCAGTTGAGGCTGAGATGGTGGCCGAAGAGCTGCCAGCCCCAGGGTTCCTCCGGCGACGGCGTTCCGAACAGGGAGAACGTGAAGCTCCATTCGCCGAGGACGGCCTCGCCCCCGATCAGCGCGCCCAGGAAGCCGTTGAGACGCATCACCGCGCGGGTCTTCTCGAACCCGCGCGCGCTGAGCCCGGACCGCAGGACATCGAGCACGGCGTCGCGCAGTTCCGGCCCCGTCTCGTCGAGGCGGAGTCCGTGCTCCTCCAGATAGAGCTCGGTGTTCTGCCAGCGCCGCCACATCTCCGACCTCACGGGAAAATGCGCCCTCGCGCGCTGAGCGGGCGACAGGCGGTCGAGCAGGGCGCGAGCGGCTTCCGCCATCGCCGCGGCCGGCGCGCCGTGGGGCTCCAGCGCGAACAGCCCGGCCCGGACCGTGCCGTCCGCGGTGATCCCCGTGAACGGCCGTTCGCTCAGGTCCGACCAGCCCTTCAGGAGCTCCCGCGCGCGCGCCGATTGCGTCCTTCTGGCGGTGTGCTCGGCCGGCGTGGCGCCGGCGATCCGCGATTGCCCGGGGGCGGGGACGAAGGGCCGGAAATCGGCGCGGCTCATCCCCGCCTAGCCCTTTCTCTCCGGATGGGCGAAGGGCCAGGGGGAGGCCTCGCTGCCGGTCTCGATCGGGACCTCGATCAGCACCGGGCCGTCTTCCCGGAAGCCTTCCTCGATGGCGGTCCTGAGCTCCGCCGGGGTGGCGGCGCGGACCCCCTTGGCGCCGAAGCTCTCCGCCAGCCGGACGAAATCCGGGTTCCGCAGTTCCGAGCCGATCAGCCGCCCCTCGAAGACTGTCGACTGGTCGCGGTGGACGTTGCCGAAGGCGCTGTTGTCGAAGACCACGGTGACCAGATTGACGCCGTACTGCACCGCGGTCGCCAATTCCGACAGGCCGAACATGAACCCGCCATCCCCTGTGATCGAGACCACGCACTTGTCGGGGTTGGCGATCTTGACGCCGACGGCGGTCTGGAACCCGAAACCCAGGCTCTCCTGGTAGCCGCAGGTCACGTACTGGCGCGGCCCGTAGACCGGGAACGCGTAGCGCGCGGCGAACCCGGCCTGGGTGATCTCCTCGACGAAGAACCCGTCCGGCGGCAGCGCCTCGCGGATCGCCTTGAGGAAGCTCACCTGGGGCTGGATCGACTCGATGGCGACCTCGGCCGCGGCCGTGTAGCCCTGGAATTCCTCGGCGCGCGACGCGCGCTTGTCCATCGTCCCGGTCAGCTCCTCGATCAACGCCGACGTGCCCAGCTTCGCGTCCGTGACCACGCCGGCGTCGGGCCGGATCCGCACGAGCTCGGTCGGGTCGATGTCGATGCGGACGGTCTTCAGCCCCTCCGGCATCCAGCGCCAGCGGAAATGGACCAGCTCCAGGCGGCTCCCGATCCCGATCAGGAGGTCGCATTTGGGCCAGTACTCGTACGCCGCGGCGGAGAGGAGCCCGTAAGGGCTGTCGTTGCCGACCACGCCCTTGCCGCTGCGGAAGGCGGTGACCGGCGCCTGGATCAGCCCGGCGAGCGCCGCCACCTCCTCCGAGGCGTGCTGAGCGCCGGCGCCGACGACGATCAGCGGGTTGCGCGCCTCGCGGATCAGTTCGGCGATCTCCCGGATCCGGTCGATGTCCGGCACGGGCGGCGGCGGGACGGTCCGGTCGATATCGAGATCGACCCGCGCGGCCTTGCCGAACACGTCCCACGGCGCCTCGATCGCCGCCGGCCTGACGCGCCCCCCGTGCATCTGGCGGAACGCCTCGGCGACGACCCGGGGCGCTTCCGTCGCGTGGTCGATGCGCTCGGCCCAGCCGATGAAGCTGCGCAGGGTCGCGAGCTGATCCGGCAGCTCGTGGAGCTGACCCCGGCCGCGGCCGATCAGGTGAGACATGATGTTGCCGGTCACGCACAAGAGCGGGGTGTTGGCGCCGTAGGCGATGCTGAGCGCGGATGCCGAGTTGAGCACGCCCGGGCCCGGGACGACGGTGTAGACGCCGGTCCGGCCGGTCGACTTGGCATAGCCGTAGGCCAGGTGGCCCGCGCCCTGCTCGTGCCGCGTGGTGACGAACCGGACGCGGCCGCCCTCGCGCGCGAGCGCGTCGGTGAAGTGGTACATGTGCGCGCCGGGAATGCCGAAAACGGTGTCGACGCCGTGCAGCAGCAGCGACTTGGCGATGGCCTCGCCGGTGGTCAGCCTCGGGAGTTGGTTCACGCTCCACCCTTTTCCATGCGTATGCCGGACGCGCCGGTCCGCTAACCTACTCCCCCGCCCGGTCCCCCGTAACCTTACCCGAGCCCGGGCGTCGGGGTATTCTGGGGCGAATTCGGACGACGGAACGGAGCCTGCCCGATGGGCCACCTGCTGAACGGCGCCTGGACGCACGACGACATGCTGGTGGAGAACGCCGACGGCCTCTACGTCAAGAAACCGTCGCGGTTTCGCAACCGGATTACCGCCGACGGATCCTCCGGCTACCCCGCCGAGGCGGAACGCTACGTGCTCTATTCGTCGGTTTCCTGCCCGTGGGCCCACCGGACGGCGATATTCCGCGTGCTCAAGAAGCTCGAAGGCGCGATCGTGCTGGTCGACACCGAGCAGTCGCCCGACGGGCAGGGCTGGGCCTTCGTCGACGGTCCCCGGCACCGGCGAGCGGGTGAACTGCCTGCACGAGATCTATGCGCTGGGCGAGCCCGGCTGCACGACCCGCGTGACGGTGCCGATGCTGTGGGACAGCGCGACGGCGACGGTGGTGAGCAACGAATCGTCCGAGATCGTCCGCATGTTCAACAGCGAGTTCTCCGCCGTCGCGGAGCCGACGCCCGACTACTACCCGTCCGCGCTGCGGGGCGAGATCGACGCGATGAACGGGAAGGTGCTGACCGGCGTCAACAACGCGGTCAACGGCTGCGGCCGCTCCTCGACGCAGGAGGCCTACGAGCAGTCCCTCCACCTTCTGTTCTCGACCCTCGACGAGCTCGACCAACTGCTGTCGCGCCGGCGTTATCTCTGCGGCGACGCGCAGACCGAGGCCGACTGGCGGTTCTATCCCAACCTGATCCGCTTCGATCCGATCTACTATGTCGGCTACAAGTGCAACCTGCGCCGGCTGGAGGACTACCATCATCTCTCCAACTACCTGCGCGACCTCTACCGGACGCCCGGCATCGACGCGGTGAGCGACGTCGCCTCTATGAAGCGGCAGGTGTTCTCGCCCGCGGGGCCGATCGGCGCCAACGGGATCGTCCCGCGCGGCCCCGTCGTCGAACTCGACCGCCCGCACGACCGCGACCGGTTCGCCATCGCGGCGTGACCGGGCGCCACCGTCAACCCTTCGTAACCCAAGGAGAAACCATGAAGCTGTACTACGCCAAGGGCACCTGCTCGTTCGCGCCGCATGTCGGGCTGCGCGAGGCCGGGATGGACTTCGAGCTCGCGTCGGTCGATCTGCGCGAGAAGAAGCTGGCCGACGGAAGCGACTATCTCGCCGTCAACCCGCGCGGCTACGTGCCGCTGCTGGAGCGCGACGACGGCAGCACGCTGTCGGAATGCGCGGTGATCCTGCAATGGGTCGGCGACCGGGCGCCCGAGGCCGGCCTGATCCCGGCGGCGGGAACCGACGAGCGGTACCGGGTGCAGGAATGGCTGAGCTTCGTCGGCGGGGAGCTGCACAAGGGCCTGCCGCCGATCTTCCTGCCGCACATTCCGGACGCCATGCGGCCCATCGCGCGGGCCCGGGTGGAGCTGAGGCTCAAATTCCTCGACGAGGCGCTGGCGGGCAAGACGTGGCTCACGGGCGAGGCGTTCACCGTCGCCGACGTCTATTGCGGCGCCATTCTCAACTGGACCAAGCCCGCTCAATACGACCTCGGCCAGCATCCCAACGTGGCGGGCTTCTACGAGCGGTTCTGCGCGCGCGACAGCGTCGCGGCGGCCCACGTCGCCGAAGGGTAGAACCGGCGGATGGTCCAGCTGCTGGAGAGCGATATCCGGACGCGCGAGGTGTTCGGCTGGGAGGGCGTGCACCTGTTCCACTTCCACGGCTCGTCCTGTTCGCAGAAGACGCGGATCGTGCTCAATCTGAAGAATGTCGACTGGACGTCCCACCATGTCGACATTTCGAAGAGCGAGAACATCGGCGAGCGGTATCTCGGCATCAATCCGCGCGGGCTGGTGCCGACGCTCGTCATCGACGGCGAGGTCCATATCGAGAGCAACGACATCGTCTCGCTGCTGGACGCGCGGTTTCCGGAGCCGCGCCTGATCCCGGAAGGCCGCGAGGCGGAGATGGCCGACCTGCTGCGCCACGAGGACGATCTTCATCTCGACCTGCGCACGATCTCCTTCCGCTTCACCCAGCCGAGGGGACGGGCGCCCAAGTCGGAAGACGTGCTTGCCGACTACCGCGCCGGTGGGAGCGGAACTGTGCTGGGGCAACCTGATCCCAACAAGAAGGTGGAGATCGGCTTCTGGGAACGGATTGCGCGCGACGGCATTACCGACGAGGCGGTCCGGGCGTCGGCGGGGCGGTTCCGTGAGTCGTTCGAGGATCTCGACCGCCGGCTGGAGGCGGCGCCCTACATCATGGGCGAACGTTTGAGCATGGCCGACATCGCGTGGTTCATCTACGTGAACCGGTTGATCCGCTGCGGCTATCCGGTGGGACGGCTGCACCCCCACCTGTTCGCGTGGTTCGCGCCGCTCCGCTCGCGCAACGATTTCGCCCGCGAGGTCGAGGTCTCGCCGGAGATCCAGCGCGCGGTCGAGGAGAACCAACGCCGGCAGCGCGAAGCCGGCCAGACGCTGATCGACATGGCCGGGCTTTAGAGAGTATCCGTTTCGGTTGGAACCGCCGCGGTCCTCGCGTCGGCCTCTCCTCCACCTCGTCATGCCCGGAACAAGTCCACTGCTGTCCGGCTTGAATTCGTGGGCAGGGTGCATGACATCGATTCCATTCGCTTCCCGCCGTCGACATAGGCATCGGGTAGACAAATCGCTACCGGGTCGGCATTCGCGTCCCGCAAATGCCGGGCGGGAATGTCGACATTTGCCGACCCGGCCGGCCGGTCGACATTTCCGTCGGCATGGACCCGCCCGGAAATGCCGAACGCGCGCGCGGCGGGTGACGGCCGGGTCGGTAACGATGGCGGTCGCATGCATGATCCTGTCCTCCACATGGGCGGGCGCGAGACCCGCGGCGTTTCTTTCGTTCTTCCGTCATGCCCGGACTTGTTCCATTGCTGTCCGGTTTAACTTCGGCGGACCGGGTGCAAGGCATTGGCACAGCCGGATTTCCGGCCCTTCCGCCGGATCGGGACACGGATCGTGGTCCGCCCGCCCCCGCCGTCCTTTCTCCCCCGCTGTCACCCCGGACTTGATCCGGGGTCCAGGGCCACAGGCACCGCTCTCGCCCGGCTTCCCTGGACCCCGGATCAAGTCCGGGGTGACAGTTGAGGGGTGGAGACGGTCTCTCTCTTGGGCGCGGAGCCTGTCTCGAAATCTTAACCGGACAGCAATGGAACAAGTCCGGGCATGACGACCGGGAGGGAGGGGAGTGCCGGAGAATGGAAAGGGGCGCCGGCATCTCCGGCGCCTCCACTTCTCGACTCTGGCAAATATAGCCTAAAACGCGTCCCGAGTCAAGGAAAAAATGGGGCTTATATAGATAACTTGACCGGGAGGTCCGCGGCATTTCTTCCGTCATGCCCGGACTTGTTCCGGGCATCCATGTCTTGCGGCATCGCGGTGCGAGTGGGGACAAGCGAGCCGGCCGACCCACGTGGATGCCCGGAACAAGTCCGGGCATGACGGCGTTGAGGGCAAGCGGGGCGGCGTTCCCGTCCCCGAGCCGGGCCAGCCGACCGCCGTTCAAGTTATCTATATAAGCCCGAAAAAATGCTCGTTCGGGGCAAATCACTCGGTAAGTCGCGGAATCCACGAGGTTTTTTCTCCCTTCCGCTACCCCCACTTCCCGACTATGCGAAATATGGTATCGAACGCGTCCCAGGTCAAGAGAAATTTTCCCTTTTAGATTATTTTCGGTCGTTTCCGGTTTTCCGTCCACCCCTCCCTCGTCACCCCGGACGGCATTGGAACGAGTCTGGGCGTGGCGGGGAGGCGGTTCGATTCGAAACGGACGGCTCCGGGCCGCGGCCGCCGCGCGGACCTGTCGATTCCGTGTCTACTGCCGGACGGGAACGGGATAGTCTGGCGCCATGCCGAACCGCGTTCCGACACGGCGAAAGGCGGTAATCGGGCTGGCGGCCGTCGCCGCCGGGGCGGTGGCTTTGCCGTTCGCGGTTCGCGGCCGTTCGACCCCGCCGGGCTATGCGTTCGCGGGCGCCGCGCCCGACCGCGGTCTCGGCCTCGCGGCGCCGCGGACGTGCACGCCCGGCACGCCGTCGCAGATCGAAGGGCCCTACTACACGCCCTCGACGCCGCGCCGCGCCGACCTGCGCGAGCCGGGGAGCGGCGGGGAGCCGCTGGTCCTCCAGGGCCTCGCGCTCACGCCCGACTGCCGGCCGGTGCCCGGCGCGGCGATCGACCTCTGGCATTGCGACGAGCGCGGCCGGTACGACAACGAGGGCTTCCGCTATCGCGGGCACCAGTTCACCGACGCGGCCGGCGCGTACCGGTTCGAGACGATCCGGCCCGGCCTCTATCCCGAGCGCGCGCCGCATTTCCACGTCAAGGTGAAGGGCGAGGCGACGCGCCTCCTGACGACCCAGCTCTATTTTCCCGACCGGCCGCACGACAATATCGGCGACCCGATCTTTCGGGATGAGTTGTTGCTGCGGCTCGACCGCGCCGGCGATATCTGGCTGGCGCGGTTCGACTTCGTGCTCGCACCCGCCTGAGGCGCGGCGCTGGACGGCGCCGCTCCGGACAGCGATAGTCGAGCCATGCGGCGCGACGGCGGAAAAGGGCGAAGAGAATGGGCGCGACTCACGTCACGGTAACCGTTCGGAACCCGGCCGATCCGGAGAAATGCTGGGAAGGGCTTTTCCTGGTCGATACGGGCGCGACCGACTGCCTGGTGCCCGGGCCGCATCTGGACGCCATCGGGCTCAAGCCCAGGGGAAGGCGGGTCTACGAACTGGCGGACGGAAGCGAGATCGTCATGGACATCACGGTCGGCGAGATCGAATTCATGGGGGAAACCGTCGGCGGGACGATCCTCTACGGGGCGGCCAACGCCGAGCCCCTTCTCGGGGTGACCGCGCTCGAGTCGGTCGGCATCGAGGTCGATCCGGTCAGCCAGCGGCTGAAAAGGCTTCCTGCCGTGCGCCTCAAGGGCGTCCGATAACGAACCCGCCCGAGCCGGGATTCCGCTCCTCAGGCCGGACGCACCCACACCGCGGTGTCGTGATAGACCGCGCCGCCATAGGGCGGGCCGGGTTCGGCGCTTACCAGCGCGTTGACGCCCAGCCCCTCCTCGAAGGCGGCGTTGGGCCAGATGCCTTCGACGATCGCCACGCCGCGCTGCAGGCCGTCGAACTCCTCGGCGTGGACGACGATGCTGGCCCGCCGGTTGCCGACCCGCAGCCGGTCGCCGTCCGAGGCGCCGACGGCTTCGAGGTCCTCGGGGTGGAGCTTGATCGTCGGCCGTCCTTCGCGCTCCCGCGAGCCCGGCGTCTCGGTGAAGCTCGAGTTGAGATAGCCCCGCGACGGCGCGGTCACGAGGCGGAAGGGACGTTCGTCGTCGGCTTCGTCGACGATCGCGAAATGGTCCGGCAGTTCGGGCATCCGCTCGGCGTCGCGCCCGACCGAGGACCAGTCGGGGCGGAAACGGAACCTGCCGTCCGGATGGCCGAAACCGTCGAGGAAACGCATGCCTTCCGACGCCTTGGCGCAGTCGATCCAGCGCCCCTCCGCCGCCGCCTCCGCGTCGCCGAGCCCCGAGGCCTCGAGCGTCGCGTCGATCATCTCCCATTCGGACATGCGGAAGCCGGGGTGGTCGGCGCCGAGGCGTTCCGCCAGGCCGCACAGAACCTCGTGGTTCGACCGGCACTCGCCGAGCGGCTCTATGACCCGGCGCGCGATCTGGAGGTATGTGTGGCCGCCGGCGAGATACATGTCGTCATGTTCCAGGAAGGTCGTCGCCGGCAGGACGATATCGGCCATCGCCGCGGTCTCTGTCATGAACTGCTCATGGACGCAGACGAACAGGTCGTCGCGCAGCAAACCCTCGCGAACCCTCGTCGTTTCCGGCGCGACCATCATCGGGTTGGTGTTCTGGACGAACATCGCCTTCACCGGCCGCCGGTCGGTCCCGTCGAGAGGATCGCCGGTCAGGATCGGGCCGATCCGCGCCTGGTCGAGCACGCGGGTGGACTTGTCCATCGCGTCGAGGCCGCGGATCAGCGTGAAATCGACCGGAAACAGGTCGGCGTTCGAATAGAGCGCCCCGCCGCCGGGGTGGCGCCACTTGCCGGCGACGGTCGGAATGCAGGTCACGGCGTGCATGTTGGCCGCGCCGTTGCGCGAGCGGGTGAAGCCGTAGCCGACGCGCATATAGGCGCGCTCGGTCCGCCCATAGAGGGCGGCGAAGGCCTCGATCTCGTCGGCGGACAGGCCCGTGATGCCGGCCGCCCAACCCGGTCCGCGGGATTGCAGGTGGGCTTCCAGCTCCGCCGGGCAGTCGGCGTATTCCGCCATGAACGCCCGGTCCGCGTAGCCGTCGCGGAACAGGATGTGCATGACGGCGCAGGCGAGCGCCCCGTCGGTGCCGGGCCTGAGCGCCAGATGGAGGTCGGCCTGCTCCGCCGTGCCGGTGCGGTAGGGATCGACGACCGCCAGCTTCGCCCCCCGGTTCCTCCGTGCCCGCGCGATATGGGTCATCACGTTGACCTGGGTGTTCACCGGGTTGCCGCCCCAGACGACGATCAGGTCGGCGTCCTGTATCTCGCGCGAATCCGTGCCGTACTTCACGCCGACCCCGGCGCGCCAGCCGGCGTCGGCGAGCGCGACGCAGAAGGTGGAGTGCTGGCGCGCATACCGCATGGCATGGCGCAGCCGGTCGATCCCGTCGCGCTGCACGAGCCCCATCGTGCCGGCGTAGAAATAGGGCCAGACCGACTCGCTGCCCCATTCGCCGGCCGCGGTCCTCAGACGGTCCGCGACCTCGTCGAGAGCCTCGTCCCAGCCGATCGGGGCGAACGCCTCGATTCCCCCGCCCTTGGCGCCGACGCGGCGCAGCGGCCTCGTCAGGCGGGCCGGATGGTGCACGCGCTCGGCATAGCGCGCGACCTTGGCGCAGACGACTCCGGCGGTGTAGGGGTTGCTCTTCGCGCCGTGCACCCGGCCGATGGTGCGCGCGTCCAGCCGTTCGACGTCGAGCGCGCAGGCGCTCGGGCAATCGTGCGGGCAGGTCGAGGGAACGATCTCGGGCGCGGCGTCGAGCGGCATCGCGCGGGTCTCCGGGCGGCGGCCTGAACCTGGGAAACTAAGGCCGGCCGCGCGGGCGGGCAACACGGCCGGCGCGGCGCTCCCCAAGATTGACAGCGAGTCCCTCGTTCGGCACCGTTTCGTTCGTAAAAGCAAAGCGAACCGTCCCAAGGGAGGAAGGAATGAGATCAGCGATTACCGCCACGATAGCGGCCGGTGCCGTTTGCGTTGCGGCGACCGTCGCCACGGCCGCCGAGACCTCGTTCAAGGCGGGCTATTTCATCAGCAACAAGCAGTCGCTCACCCGTCAGGCCTTCGACGCGTTCGTCGCCAAGGTCAACGCCGACGGCAAGGGGTCGATCCAGATCGGGTCCGTCGTGGGGCCGGAAGCGATCCCGTCGCGCCAGCTCGGCAACGCGGTCAAGACCGGGCTGCTCGACCTCGCCGGCACGCCGCCGGCCTACATGGCGAACTTGGTCAAGCTCGCGACCGGGTTCACGCCGACCACCAAGTCGGCGCCCGAGATGCGCAAGAACGGCGCCTGGGACATCTTCAAGGAGCTGTTCGTCAAGCAGGCCAACATGCATCTCCTGTCGATGTACGGCGGCGACATCGTCTTCCACATCTATTCCAACAAGGAGATCAAGTCGCTCGCCGACTTCAAGGGCCTCAAGATGCGCACGTCGAACACCTACAAGGCGTTCTTCGACGCGCTCGGCGCGCGGACCCTGAACATGCCGCGGCGCGAGATCTTCACCGCCATGGAGCGCGGCGCGGTCGACGCCTATGCCAACCTCGACAGCGAGGTGATGGCGCTGGGCTGGTTCGAGGTCTCGAAGTACAAGCTGCTGCCTGGCTTCTACCACCCGATCATCGTGGTCGGCGTCAATATCGGCAAATGGAAGAAGCTGAACGCCAAGCAGCAGGACGTGCTGACCAAAACGGGGCTCTATCTGGAGAACGAGCTTTCCACCGATCTCGGCAGGAAGGACCGGGCGATCGGCGACAGGCTGATCAGCGAGAAGGGGATGAAGCTCCTCAAGCTGTCCGACGCCGAATCGAAAAAGTTCCTCGATATCGCCTACACCGCGCAATGGGACGTGGTGGAGAAGCGCGATCCGGTGGTCGGCAAGAAGCTGCGCGCCCTGATCGGCAAGTAGCGTTGCGGACAGGGCGGCGGGGCGCGGGCATTCCCGACCGCGCTCCGCCGCCGATGGCGCCGGGGCGGTCGGATGTGGAAAACCGGCGGTCTGTTTGACCGGCTGCTCGGGCTGACCGGGGTCCTGCCGGGCATCATCGTGGCCCTGCTGGCGGTCGGCGTCGCCGCCGAGGTGGTGGCGCGCAACTTCGGCCTGTCCGGCTTCTACTGGATGCTGGAGGCCGTCGAGTACGGGCTGCTCACCCTCACCATGGTGGGCGCCGCCTACATCCTCAGCATCGGCCGCCACGTCACCGTCGACCTCGTGCTCGGCGCCCTGCCGCCCCGCGCCTACCGGCGATTCCGGATCGGCATCAACCTGGTCATCGTCCTGGCCGCGGCGGTCATCGTCTATTACGGCGCGATCACCACCCATCTCGCCTGGGTCGAGGACTCCACGCTCTACAAGTCCTTCGACATCAAGGAGTGGATCCCGATGGCCGTGGTGCCGGGCGGGATGGCGCTGTTCCTGATCGAGGCGGTGCGCCAGCTGATCCGCTCGCTCGGACCCGACGCCGGCGACAAGGCGCCGCGCGGCGAACGGCCGGAGGCGTTCTGAACGATGGAGTGGTACTGGGCGCTCCTGTTTCTGCTCGGCATGGTGCTGGTGCCGATGTTCCTCGGCGTGCCGGTGGCGATAGCCTTCTTCTCCGCCAACATCATCGGCGCGATCCTGTTCCTCGGCGGCGGGGCGGGGCTGATCCAGCTGGAGCGCAACGTGGTCGACGGGCTGGTGCGGTTCGCCCTGGCGCCGGTCGCCATGTTCATCCTGATGGGCGAGATCCTGTTCCACACGGGGGTCGCGATACGCGCGATCGACGCGGTCGACCAACTGATCGCCCGGGTGCCGGGACGGCTGTCGCTGGTGGCGGTCGCGGGCGGCACGGTGTTCTCGACGCTGTCCGGCTCCAGCATGGCGAACACGGCGCTGCTCGGCACCACGCTGATGCCCGAGATGCGCCGCCGCGGCTACCACAACTCGATGGCGATGGGACCGATCCTCGGCACCGGCGGGATCGCCATGCTGATCCCGCCGTCGAGCCTCGCGGTGCTGCTCGGCAGCCTGTCGGGAATCTCGATCGCCGCCATCCTGATCGCCGGCGCGATCCCCGGGCTGATCATGGCCGCGGTCCACTTCTCCTACGTGATGATCCGCTGCCGGCTCAACCCGTCGCTCGCGCCGCGTTACGACATGCCCGACATGAGCCTGTGGCACCGCGTGCGCCCGGTGCTGATCTACGTGGTCCCGCTGCTCGGCCTGTTCGCGGTGGTCGTCGGCAGCATTCTGACCGGGGTCGCGACCCCGACCGAGTCCGCTTCGCTCGGCGCGATCGGGGCGGTGCTGGCGGCGCTCTGCTACCGCTCGCTCAGCTGGAAGGGTCTGTGGACCGCGATGGTCGAGACCGGGAAGCTCGCGGTGATGATCTATTTCATCATCGCGGCCTCGCTCACCTTCTCGCAGATCCTGTCGTTCTCCGGCGCGACCACGGGGCTGCTCTCGCTGATCCAGCAGATCGACCCGACGCCGCTTTCGCTCCTGATCGCGATGATGGCGCTGATGCTGCTGATGGGCTGCTTCATGGACCCGGTCAGCATCATGCTGATCACGCTGCCGTTCTTCATTCCGCTGGCCGAGCTGATCCGGATCGACCTGATCTGGTTCGGCGTCCTGATGCTGCTGGCGCTCGAGATCGGCCAGACCACGCCGCCCTTCGGGATGCTGCTGTTCGTGATGCGCGGCGTCGCTCCGTCCGACACCACGATGGGCCAGATCTACGCCGCCGTCGCGCCCTTCGTGTTGCTGGAAATCGGCATCCTCGCCTTCCTGATGGCGGTGCCCGCCGCGGTCACCTGGCTGCCGCAGCTCATGGCCGGATAGGCGGCGCGGCGGTTGCCAGCGCGGGTCCGGACGGGCACCCTGACGGCGACGAAGCCCTGACCGGGGGAGCGGATTTCCATGCAGCTCGAAGGCAAGGTCGCCGTCGTTACCGGCGCGGCCTCTGGGTTCGGCGAGGGCATCGCGCGGCGCTATGCGAAGGAAGGCGCTCGCGTCGTCCTCGCCGACCTGAACGACCAGATGGGGGGCAGGATCGCCGACGAGATCGGCGGCACCTATGTCCACGCCGACGTTTCCGACCGGGACGATGTGCGGGCCATGGTGCGGACGGCGGTCGATGCCTACGGCCGGCTCGACACGATGGTCAACAACGCCGGCGTCACCCACGTCAACCGGCCGATGCTGGAGGTCGGCGAAGACGAGTTCGACCGGATCTTCGAGGTCAACGTGAAGGCGATCTATCTCGCCGCGATGGAGGTCGTGCCGCTGATGCGCGAGCAGGGCGGCGGCTGCATCGTCAACACGGCATCGACGGCCGGGCTCCGCCCGCGCCCCGGGCTCACCTGGTACAACGCGTCGAAGGGCGCGGTCATCACCATGACCAAGTCGATGGCGGCCGAGCTCGGCCCGGACAATATCCGGGTCAACGCGCTCTGCCCGGTCGCGGGCGACACGCCGCTCCTGCCGTCCTTCCTGGGCGCCAACACCCGCGAAGCGTTCGAGGCGACGGTGCCGCTCGGCCGCCTGTCTACGTCCGAGGACGTTTCCAGGGCGGCGCTCTGGCTCGCGAGCGACGAGGCGAGCTTCATCACCGGCGTCGCGCTGGAGGTGGACGGGGGCCGCTGCGTCTGACGGGCCGGTCCGTCGGGTCACGGGGAAGGACACGAGGCATGGTCGAGGCTTCGCCAGCCGGCAGGGTCGCCATCGTCAGCGGGGCGGGCGGCGGGCTCGGCCGCGCGATGACCCTTGCGCTCGTCGAGGCCGGCGCGCGGGTCGCCGCGGTGGACGCGAACCGCGGCCTTGCGGAGCGCATCGCCGCGGACGCGCGGAAGGCGGCGGGCGAGGACTGCGCGGTTCCGATATGCCGCGACCTGCGCGATCCGGACGGCTGCGCCGCCATCGTCGACGAGACCCTGTCGGCGTTCGGCGGCGTCCATGCCGTCGTCAACAATGCCGGGATCGGCATGGCGACGATCCGCGAGAATTTCTGGGCCGACAACGTGAAGTTCTGGGACGTTCCGACCGACAAGTGGCAGGCTGTCTTCGACGTCAACGTCAAGGCGCCCTTCATGCTGGCGAAGGCCGCCGCGCCCCGCATGATCGCCGGGGGCTGGGGCCGGATCGTCAACGTGACCACCAGCCTCGATACGATGATCCGGTCGGCCTGGACGCCCTACGGACCTTCGAAGGCGGCGCTCGAAGCGTCGTCCGCCAACTGGGCGGGCGATCTCGACGGGACGGGGGTGACGGTCAACGTGCTGATCCCGGGCGGTCCTGCGGACACGCCCTTCGTGACGCTCGCCTCTCAGCCCGACCGTTCGCGGCTGATCCGGCCGGAGCGGATGGCGGCTCCTGTCGTGTGGCTGCTTTCCGAGGCGTCCGACGGCGTCAACGGCCGCCGGTTCGTGGCCAACGACTGGGATCCGGCTATTCCGGCGGACGAAGCGGCGGAAGCGGCGTCGGCCCCGATCGCCTGGAAGGGCTTCGGAAGGCAGGCCGCCTCGCAACCCGTGCCAGGGTCCGCGTGAACGCGGGCAACAACCAGGGAGGAAACAACCGATGATCGAAACCAGGGGCGTCGTGCACTTCACCATCCCGGTCACGGATCCGGAGAGGAGCGAGAAGTTCTACCGCGAGGTGCTCGGGCTTGAGACGCTGCAGGTGGTGCCGCCGGTCGGCATGGTGTTCATGAAGTCCGGCGACGACCATGTGATCCTGACCCGGAGCAAGACGCCGGTCGATCCCAACCCCGGCAACGACTTCCTGATCCACCACGCGTTCCGCGTCGATCTCGACGCCTATGACGACGCCAAGCGCCAGCTCGGCGAGCACGGGATCGAGATCATCTTCGAGGAGGAACGGCACGAGGGCGTGTTCCACGGCCGGCAGTGCTACTTCCACGATCCGGACCGCAACGTGCTCGAGATCATCGCGCTCGAGAAGATCGGCGAGGGCTTCGGCGACGCCGCGCGGCAGCCCGGCTTTTCGCCCTTCTCGTCGAAATAGGCCGGCTAGGCCGCGGGAAGGGTGACGTTGTGAGCGGCAAGCTGCGCGACCGGGTCGTCATCGTCGTCGGCGCCGGGTCGGTCGGGCCGGGCTGGGGCAACGGCAAGGCGGCGGCGGTCCTGTTCGCCCGCGAGGGGGCGAAGGTTTTCGCGGTCGACATCGACGCAAACGCCGCCGCCGAGACCGCCGGCATCGTTGCCCGGGAAGGGGGGACGGCCGAGACCTTCACGGCCGATGTCAGCAAGGCGGACCGGGTGGATGCCATGGTCGCGGCCTGCCTCGACCGTTTCGGGCGCGTCGACGTGCTGCACAACAATGTCGGGATCGTCGCGCCCAAACCCACCGTCGAGGTCGACGAGGCGGAATGGGACCGGATCGCCGCGGTCAACCTGAAGAGTATGTTCCTGACCTGCCGCGCGGTGCTGCCGGCGATGGAACGGAACGCGTTCCGCGTCGATGCCGAGGGCCGCAAGATCGGGCGGGGCGCCATCGTCAACGTTTCGTCGGTCTCCGGCATCCGCTGGACCGGCGTTCCCTACGTCACCTACTCGGTCACCAAGGGCGCCGTCCTGCCGCTGACCCGTTCGATCGCACTGGAATATGCCGAGAAGGGCATCCGCGCCAACGCGATTCTGCCCGGGCTGATGAACACCCCGATGATCGTCGAGCCCCTCAGGGAGGCCTATGGCGGCGGCGATGTCGACAAAATGGTCGAGGCCCGCGACGCGCAGTGCCCCACCGGCTACATGGGCGACGGCTGGGACGTCGCCCACGCCGCGCTGTATCTCGCCAGCGACGACGCGCGCTACGTCACCGGCGCCGAGCTGACGGTGGACGGGGGGATCAGCGCGAAGCTTGTGTGAACCAAGTCCGAAAACGCCGCCACCGGACCCTCCGTTTCGTCCGGGCGGTGCACGAGCCTATCGCATTTCGGGCGTCGCACTCAGGAATCAGACAGCGGCGACGAGCATGATCTCGACCTGCGTGCCGGGCGTCAATTCGACACCGACGGCGGCGCGCGCGGGTAGGCAGGCGGGGTCGAGCCAGGCCATCCAGACCTCGTTCATCGCGTCCTTCTGCGAAAGATCGGCCATGTAGACCGTCGCGGACAGAATGCGCGACTTGTCGGTGCCCGCTTCCGCAAGAAAGCCGTCGATCTGCGCGAGCACTTGCTCGGTCTGGCCCTTGACGTCCGCTGTCTTGTCCTGGGCGACGATGCCCGAAAGATAGGCCAGGCCGCCATGCACGACCGCGCGGGCGTTCCAGGCGCCCGGCTTTATTCTGTCGATGGTCATCGCTCGCTCCTTTCCAGCACCCTTGCAATCGATGGTAGCCGACATGGACCGGGATCGCGAACGCGGGTCGGGTGAGTCGATGCCGAACGCCGACATGCCGGGCTCGCCGTCGTCCTCGTCGTCCTTTTTCGTCTTCGTCCGGCGATGGCGTCTACCCGGTTGCGCTCTCGCGATCGGATTTGTTCGGCCGGACAGCGATCTCGCGCTGTACACGATGGCCGCCGTGTGGGATGACTCCGATGTCGTTCTGCAACCGGTTTGTCCCAGATGCAGTTCCCCCGAAACAGCACGAGCCGACAGTAAGGATCGTTGAACGCGCCGAGAAGAAACTCCGCGGCCCGCTACGTCAACGATTTGAGGCGATACGGGTTTAGCCAATCCCAGTTCTACAGCCTGCGCGGTACCGTCGTTCCGCTGGGCTTGGCGATCGTCTTTCTCGCGACGGTCAGCCTTTTCGTCGCCGGGTCCCAGAGCACCTTTGGCGAGGACTGGCTGATTGTTGCCATCGGGGCGGTGATCGGCGGCTACATGGCGCTGAATATCGGCGCCAACGACGTCGCCAACAACATGGGCCCGGCCGTTGGCGGCAAGGTCCTTACGGTTACGGCCGCCATTCTGATTGCTGCAGTGTGCGAGGCCGCAGGCGCCATGCTTGCCGGCGGCGATGTCGTAAGAACGATCTCCAAGGGGATCATCGCGCCGGGCGACGAAGTCGGCGTCGGCGCGTTCAGGGATCTGATGCTGAGCGCGCTGTTCGCGGCCGCCCTGTGGATAAATTTGGCGACCGTACTGAATGTCCCGGTTTCGACGACGCACTCGATCGTCGGCGGCGTCCTCGGCGCCGGGGTCGCCGCGGCGGGTCCCGGGCTGGTCAACTGGATAACGATGGCCAACATTGCCGCCAGTTGGGTCATTTCGCCCGTTGTCGGCGCGCTCATTGCCGCCTCGTTTCTGTACTTCATCAAGGCTCGCGTGCTGAACGTGGAGAACCGGCTGGAAGCCGCCAACAAATGGGTGCCGCTCCTGATCGCGACAATGGCCGCCGCGTTCGCCGCTTACATGGCGATGAAAGGGCTCAAAAAGATCTGGAGACCCTCGGACGTCGAAATCATCCTGTTTTCCGGCGGCTCGTTCGTGGTTGCATACCTGTTGTCGCGTCCCTTTATCGCCAAGCGCGTCGAACGTCTGGAAAACCGCAAGAAGGACATTTACAGCCTGTTCGACGTTCCCCTGATCGGGGGCGTCGCGCTGCTGTCCTTTGCCCATGGCGCGAACGACGTTGCCAACGCCGTGGGCCCATTGGCCGCCCTCGTTTCGACCATCGGCGAACAAGGGGAAATCGCGGGCAAGGTAACGATACCGCTCTGGGTCATGGCGGTGGGGGCATTCGGAATTGCCCTCGGTCTGGGCCTGTTCGGGCCGAGGCTGATCGCCGTTGTCGGAGAGAAGATAACGCGCCTGAATTCGCCCAGGGCCTATTGCGTCGCGCTGTCCGCGGCCATTACCGTCCTGATCGCGACGACCCTGGGACTGCCCGTGAGCTCGACCCATATCGCCCTCGGCGCGATCTTCGGCGTCGGTTTCCTGCGTGAGATTCTCGAGAACCCGAACAGGCGGAAGCTCCGTCCGGGGCACAAGCTGAATGCGACGTCTCACGACGCATTCAACAGTCGGGGCCGCCGTTCCGTCCGCCGGCTGGTGCGGCGGCGGTACGTTTTTTCGATCGCTGCCGCCTGGGTGATTACAGTGCCGGCTTCGGCGGCGTTGGCGGCGACGATCTATGGAATTTTGCAGATTCTCTGATCCAGGGCTTCAGCCGTTCGAATTGATGGATGAGAAACAGGTAATCCTCGCTATAGGCGACACGCGCTGAATCTTCGATCAGCGCCCAATGGCGCTGACGCTTTTCCATTTCCGGCCACTCGTCGGTCTGCTCGGTCACGAGGAACGGGTAGTAGGTCACGGGAACGAGGTCCTTGCCGCGTTCGGTCTGTTTCGTGACGGTAACGGTGAAGGGATAGTCCTCAAGCACGGATCCACGCACGCCCGCTTCCTCAAATCCCTCGCGGCAACATGTTTCTACGTGGGTTTCATCCGGCTTCTGGCTGCCTTTCGGCAATATCCATCGGCCCCGGGTTTGCGACGTGACGAACAGCAAGGCCACCGCTTCGCCTCGCATGTCGAATGGAATGATCCCGATTCTGTGCATGTTGGCCCCCGCGACCTTGAGTGCGCTGCGGCGTGTCCGTCCAACCGGACTCGGTATGCCCGCTACCAGGCAGGCGAACGGCAGGTTGTCGGGTCGTCGTTCGCGAAACTGTCGTACCGCGGACCGCTCGCCAATGGGATGTCGGGACGACATTACGGTCCCGACCCCGCAACATCGTCCCATGATAGAAGAATGTGCGCTTCGATCCAGTCCTGCTGGAATCGACCCGTTCTCGATGTCGAACCGCCCGCTACCTTGACGGGACGTGCCGTCGTACAGGCGTCGACACGGAACCTCGTGGGGCGATCACTCTCCCAAATAATGAAACGCGAAGGCCTCGCCCTCCGGGACGATGTGCCCGGCGCTCGGGTTGGGGAAGTGCGACGGGAGGATGGTCACGTCCGTCTCCGCGTAGCGATCGAGGAAGGCCTTCCGGGTCGCCCGCGCGGCCGCCCGGTCGGCGCAGGCGATCGTGCTCCAGTCGGGTATGTGGCACTGGATCATGTGGTGCATCAGGTCGCCGCAGAGCAGCGCCTCTTCGCCGCCCGAATCGATGCGAAGGCCGACCTGGCCCGGGGTGTGGCCGGGGAGCGGCGCGAGCGTTATCCCGTCCTCGATCTGGTGGTCCATCTCGACCAGCAGTTCGCGCTTCGCCTCCAGGATCGGGATCACGCTGTCGGCGACGTAGTCCCCGGTCCGGGTCATCAGCCCCTGTTCCGACTGGTCCAGCCAGAAATCGAGCTCGGCGCGGGCGAAGATGTATCTGGCGTTGGGGAAGGTCGGCACCCAGCGCCCGTTCTCGAGCCTCGTGTTCCAGCCGACATGATCGACATGCAGATGGGTGCACAGCACGAAGTCGATGTCTTCCGGTCGCGTCCCGGTCGCGAGGAACCGGTCCATCCACGGGAACTCCGCGTCGTTGAAGAATTCCCGGTTGCGCGGCTTTCGGTTGCCGACGCAGCTGTCGACCAGGATGGTGTGGCGTGGCGTCCTGATCAGGAACGCTTGGATCGCGATCACCACCAGCCCGCTGTCGGGCCTGTAGTGCCGGGGAACCATCCAGTCCGCGTGCGGGGCGACGGCCGCCTCGTCCCAATCGGGAAAGAACGCCCTGGCTTCGAGCAGGGGCATTTCCATCTCGACGATCCGGGTCAGGCTCACGTCGCCGAAGGTGAAGTCGTGCATGGCCTGTCTCCCCTTATCGCTCGCCGCGCAGTTCTGCGATGCGCTTGTGCACCGCGATCAGGAACTTGTCGGCCTGGCCGGGCACGTCGACGGGGTCGCCGAAGGCGATCCTGTTGCGCTGTTGCGCCTCGACCATCGGGATATCCTCGGTCCGGATCGTGGTCTCCTGCTCGCGCCGCATGTCCTCGTCGTTGGGATAGCCGCCGTCCAGCGCGAAGTCGCGGGTGAAGGCGAAGAAGTAGTGGCTCGAGGTCTCGGTCTCCGGCGTCATGATGTGGTCGTGGTTGATGACGATCCGGTTCTCCCGGTTCTCCATCGCCAGCTCGATGTTGATCGTGTTCGTCGGCCGCCAGTTCTGCGAGGTCGTCCGCGTGACCGGCTCGGTGAACCCGCCCCAGGCCGCGGCCATCGGCGGTCGTGCCCCCAGGCGTGGTGTGGTGTAGGAGCAGGAGCCAGCATCGGTAGCTGTGGGTAAGTGGCCCGCCGCCGCGACCGTGTGGCGTCTGGCGGCGGCGGGCCACTTATCCATAGCGGATGGCCATCGCGGTGCCGGTTAGGGTTGGGCTTCTACAGTCCATCCGACCGGAGGAGTACCACGATGACCACCAAGGACATGATGACCCTGCAGGCGCTTTTGGAGAAGAGTTCGGACGCCGATCTGCTTCGCGAGATGATCGGGTTCACGGCCGAGCGTTTGATGGCGCTTGAGGTGGAGGGCCTTGCGGGAGCCGCACACGGCGAGCGTTCGCCGGACCGGCTCACCCATCGCAACGGCTACCGGGACCGGGTCTGGGAGACGCGCGCGGGCACGGTGGAGCTGAAGATCCCGAAGCTGCGCAAGGGGAGCTACTTCCCGGGCTTCCTGGAGCCGCGTCGCATGGCGGAGAAGGCGCTGACGGCGGTGATCCAGGAGGCCTACATCAAGGGCGTGTCGACCCGCTCGGTGGACGACCTGGTGCAGGCCATGGGCATGTCGGGCATCTCGAAGAGCCAGGTGTCGCGGCTGTGCGGTGAGATCGACGGCAAGATCCGCGACTTCCTCGACCGCCCGCTGGAGGGCGACTGGCCGTATCTGTGGCTGGACGCGACCTATGTGAAGATGCGCGAGGCCGGGCGCGTCGTCTCGGTCGCGGTCACGATCGCGGTGGCGGTCAACGACCAGGGCCGCCGCGAGGTGCTCGGCATGGCGATCGGCGCGTCCGAGGCCGAGACCTTCTGGACCTCCTTCCTGCGCTCCCTGGCCCGCCGCGGCCTGCGCGGCGTCAAGCTGGTCGTCTCCGATGACCACAAGGGCCTGAAGGCGGCTGCAACGCGCGTCCTCGGCGCCACATGGCAGCGCTGCCGCGTCCACTTCATGCGCACCCTGCTCGCCCATGCCGGCAAGCAGGGCCGGCGCGTCGTGTCCGCCTTCGTCACCACCGCCTTCGCCCAGGAGGATGCAGACAGCGCCTCCGCCCAGTGGCGCCAGGTCGCCGACCAGCTCAGGGCCAAGGCGCCGAAGCTCGCCGCTCTCATGGACGAGGCCGAGCACGACGTTCTCGCCTACATGACCTTCCCGGCCGCGCATCGCCCCAAGCTGCACTCGACAAACCCGCTCGAACGACTCCATGGCGAGATCAAGCGGCGTACCAACACCGTCGGCATCTTCCCCAACGAGGACGCCATAACACGGCTGATCGGCGCCATCCTGCTCGAGCAGAACGACGAATGGGCCGTCCAGAGGGCCAGATACATGACGCTGGAATCAATCGCTCCCGTGAGCGACAATGCAACCGTCAAGCTGCCCGCCGTGGCAGCCTGAGCCTACCGGCCCTACCCGCCGGATACCGCGACGGCCGCCAGGCTCTTACACCACGGCTCGGGACACGATCCCATCGGCCCCAGCGCCACGTTCTTCAGCACCCGACGGCTGTGCACCGAGCCCGGCTTCGTCCAGGTCTCCATCTCCTGGCGGACCGCGTCGGTCTCGCCTCTCTGGCCGGCGCGCGAGCCGAACGTGCCGGCGTGGAGAAAATCGGCGTGGCTGACGTCCAGCAGATTGTCGGCCATGAGCTGGTCGCTGGCCCTGGCGTGGAACCGGCTGAGGATCGACGAGCGGTCCTCGGCCACCAGCCACGGCATTTCCGGGATCGCCGCCGGATCGGCCCTGGAGGCATCGCCCAGCCAGGCCCAGACGAACCCCTCCCGCGCCGCGACCGGGTAGCTCTCGATCCGCGCGTTGCGCGACACCGTTTCCTGGTGCGGGACATGCAGGCAGCGCCCGTCGGCCGCCATCACCCAGCCGTGATAGCCGCACATGATCTCGTCGCCGATCACCCGTCCCATCGACAGCGGCGCCTGGCGGTGCGGACAGCGGTCCTCCAGCGCGACCAGCGTGCCCGATTTCGCTGTCTGGAACAGGACGATCGGCCGGTTGCAGACGACGCGCCCGATCGGGCGGCTCGAAATCTCGGAGGCGAGCGCCACGCAATACCAGATGTCTTCGAAGAACATGTCCGCAATCCCGTCCCAGGGCTCCGCCCGGCAATCGTTGGCGTGTTATTTTAGCCGCCGGGAGCGGGGAGGGACCATGCTGACGCTGTACCATCAGGGAAGCTCGGTCTGCGCGGCCAAGGTGCGGATCGTGCTCCACGAGAAGGAAGCCGAGTGGACGGGCGAGGTCGTGGACGTGCTGAGGGGCGAGCAGTTCCAGGACTGGTATCTGGCGCTCAACCCCAACGCGGTCGTGCCCACCCTGGTCCACGACGGCCGCGCGATCGTCGAATCGACGGTGATCTGCGAATATCTCGACGACATCCTGCCCGACCCGCCGCTCAGATCCGCCGACCCCTACGACCTGGCCGCGATGCGGGTCTGGACCAAGCGGATCGACGAGCGGCTGCACCCGATGACCAGCGTGCTGACCTATTCGGCCTCGCACCGCTACACCATCCTCGACAACAACACGCCCGAGCAAGTCGAGGCGATCATCGAAGAGACCCGCGACCCGGTGAAACGCCAGCGCAAGCGCGAATGGATCGAGCTCGGCATCGAAGCGCCCAGCGCGCGCGCCGCCGTCGTCGAGTTCGAGAAAACCCTCGCCGACATGGAGGAGACGCTTTCGCGGACGCCGTGGCTCGCGGGCGATGCCTATTCGCTCGCCGACGTCGGCATGACGCCCTACGTCAACCGGCTGTCGATGATGCGGATGGAGGGGTTCTGGAACGGCCGCCCCAATGTCGAGGATTGGTTCGCCCGGGTGCGCAGCCGCGCGAGCTTCCTGCCCGCGCTCATCGACGTGGTTCCCGAAGACCTGACGGAATCGCTTGCTACCAACGGCGGGCGGAGCTGGCCCAGGGTCGAGGAAATCCTGGAGACCTCTCGCGCGGCCTCCGCCTCAGCCTGACCGACCCGGCAGAGACGGCTGCCGCCAGGAGTCGATGCCGAGTTCCGCACGCAGATCCGCCGTTCCCGATTCTTTCGCCGGTTCCAGCGGGATTCCGGTAGCGTCGGCGACGCGGTCGAGCGCCGAGTAGTTGGCGATCACGGCGGCCGCATCGACCAGCGCCGCATCGCCAAGCGTATCCCGCACGCGTTGGCGGGTGTCGTTCAGCAGGGCGTCGTCATCGCCCAGCGCAGCCTCGGCGAACGTCGTGAGCAGGCCGCCGTGCGGGACGCCCCCGTCGCCCGCGCCGTCGTCCACGATCGCGGTCAGGTCGACGCTGGTTCCGGTTGCCGTTGCGCTCGCACGGAGCATCTCCGCATGGGTGACGGTTCAGTAGAAGCACCCGTTGACGGCCGAGACCCGTCCGGCGATCAGCTCCATCTGGGCGCGGTTGATGGCGCGGTGCCGGCCCGCGACGTCAGGAATCAGCCGGCCCGGCAGATACTGGGCGTCCACCACGTCGAACAGCCCGCTGGCTTCCCGGGGCACCAGGCTGAGCGCGCGCCGGACGAAGGTCGGGTCCGGCGAGACATAGACGTTGTCGAGGCACGATTCGTCCGCCGTCCTGTCCTCCGGCGCCAGCATGGGCACCCACGCGGGTCCGGGCTTCGCGCCCGCCGGCCGCCGCCGCGACGGCTCGCCCGGTTGGGGGGCGGGCAGGGGGTGCGGGGGAGCCCCGATCACCCGGCAGAACATATCCACCGCGACGGTCGTCACAACGACGCCGACCGTCTCGACGAACGCCGCGTCGCCGATACCGCTATCCCTCGCGCGGTCGAACCAGGCGCGGGTCAGGCGGCCGGGATCGGTGGCGATCCGGTGAACGACCTCGACAAGGTTGTCCGGCAGGTCGGTCCCCGCCTGGTGCGACCCCTCGACGGCGTATGGCGACAGCGCGGCCTTGCATTCCGCGCAATAGGCGCAATCCCGGGCCGCTCTCGTCTCGGCGGCGATCGCCACGCGGCGCTCCGCCCGCAACCACGTGCCCGGCGATCCGAGTCTCTGCCATGCGCGCCGGTGGGCGGCGGCCAGATCCTCGCGAATAAAGATGTCCGCGGCGTCGTACGAGAGCAGGCCCATGCAGGCGATCCCGGTCGGTCGGCTTCCAGAATACTCCGCATCCGCCGTGCAACGGAGCGCTATCGGCAATAATATCGCCGCCATGTCCATCGAGATCGTCCCGCTGTCGCCCGACATGGGCGCGGAAGTGCGTGGCGTGGACCTTTCCCGCCCGCTCGATCCCGCGGTCGCCGCCGCCCTGCGCACGGCCTGGCTGGACCGTGTGGTGCTGGTTTTCCGCAGCCAGACGCTCGACGACGATGCGCTCCGACGCAGCGCGGACTGGCTGGGCGAGGCGGCGGATATCTCGATGCCGGTCGACCGGCGCGGAGACGACGATGCTTCGATCGCGTTGATCTCCAATATTCGCGATCAGACCGGCGCGCCCATCGGGGCGCTCGGCGACGGCGACATGTGGTTCCACCACGACAACAGCTTCACCCGGGCGCCCGACAAGGCGACATGGCTCTACGCCGTCGAGCTGCCGGCAAGCGGCGGGAACACCCTGTTCGGCAACTGCTACCGCGCCTACGACGCGCTGCCCGAGAGGCTGCACCGGTCTCTGGCCGGAAGAAGGGTTCTTCAGGTCTACGACTACACGCTCAAGGAGCGGCCCGACATCGCGGATCTCGGCGGAATCCCCCATTTCTGGCAGCCGGCGGTGATCGTCCATCCCGTGACGCGCAGGAAAGCGCTCTATGTCGACCGGCTGATGACCGCGGCGGTCGAAGGCTATGACCGCGCGGCGAGCGAAGCGTTGATCGAGGAGGTCTGCGCCTATGTCGAGCGGGTCGACTACGAGCATGTCTGGCGGGTGGGCGACTACGTGATCTGGGACAACAGATGCTCGGTGCATGCGCGCACCGATTTTCCGGCCGACGAGCGCCGCCTGCTGAAGCGCGGCAAGGTCGCGGGCGAGCCCTTGCTGGCGGAAATCCCCGCCGCGCCGGAGGTTCACTGACCGGCGCGGATCGCCGGCAGGACGTGCTCCCCGAACAGTTCCACCGTCCCCGCCGGGTCCGAGGCGACGCTGACGGTGAACATCACGCGCTTCAGGCCCGCCGCCCTGGCGGCGCGCAGCTGATCGAGGCACTGGTCGGGCGTGCCGTAAATCGCGAAGCGTCCCGCGAGGTAATCGAACAGCCCCAGCTCGTCGACCAGCCGCGCGTCGGCCTCTCCCGGCCGGGTGCTGTAGCGCCGGCGCAGCTCGCGCACCGGCTCGTGATATTCCGCCGGCACCCCGCGCTCCGCCAGATCGTCGCCGGCGAGAATGTAGCCGCCCGCCATGAAGGCCAGGATCGCGCCGGCCCTCTGCCTCGCGGCATCGCCGTCGCGGTTGCAGTCGAGGCTCGCGATCTGCCAGGTCTCCACCCCGTCCGCGGCGCGCCCGCCTTCCCGCGCGCCTTCGGCGACCAGGGACTCGGAATAGCGGAGATTGTCGGGCGCGATGCCGAAATTGACGAAGGCGCCGTCCGCGATCCTGCCGGCAAGTCCTAGGGTTCGCCGGCCGGAGGCGGCCAGGAAAACGCTTACGCCGCCGCGCGCCCAGGGTATATGGGCTTCCGCTCCGCCGAGCGACGCCGGCTCGCCGGAGGTCAGCGTCTTTACGAAGCGTATCCCGTCGTCGAGCTCGCCGAGACCGGAGCTGGCCAATCCCAGGTTCCGCGTCCCGCTGTGTCCCGCGCCCAACCCCAGGACCAGACGGCCTGGCGCCAGAAGCTCCAGGGACGAAACGGCGGCGGCCGAGACCGCCGGATGGCGCGAGGACAGGTTGGTGACGCAGAGCGCGATCCGGGCCTCGCGCACCTCACGGGCGACCATCGTCGCCGCGACCCACGGGTCCATCGCGTTGCCGGGGGTATCGGCGATGCCGATCATGTCGTAGCCCCAGCGGTCCGCCGCTTCCGCCATCCGTCCGGTCAGCTCCGGCGTGTAGGGCCAGAAGAAGAATCCGACTTGCATTTCCCTGTCCCGCGATCCGTGAAGAGGTCCGCAAATCCGCTCCGGCATCGGACAGGGTAACCGAAAGGCGTTGCGGAGCGGAGTGCCCGGATTGCCCTTGGAGGCGTTTGCGCTGTCGGGGACGGGTTGATTTACAAGGCGTTCACGGAGGTGCGAGATTTTTGATACCCCGTGGTGGTCGTTGATATCCGGGGTTTCAGTTTCGCTGCGGCGGTCGTTTTGGCGATTTTCACCCCACGCCGCTGGTCGCGGCGTCTTGGCAGCGAGGTTTTCCTGCGGCGGCCTCGCGCGCCCTGATCGTGCGCATGAGATAGAAGGTGTCGCCATCGGGCCCTGGGGCCCTTGTTCCACCACCACCCCTGGTCGGGAGAACAGCGATGGCGACGGCGGCGAAGCTACCCTTTTCGTGGCGCGATGTCGAAGTCCTGCCGGACCTTGAACGGCTGCGCCTGGTTCTGGCGGTGCTTCCCGACGAGGAGATCGTGACGGCGCTTGAAGTGTGTCGCGGTCGGGGCCGTAACGACTACCCGGTGCGGGCGATGTGGCGGGCGCTGATCGCGGGGGTGGTGTTGCAACACGCCTCGATGCAGTCGCTGTTGCGGGAGCTGGGGCGCAACCCGGCGTTGCTGGAGATCTGCGGGTTCGACCCTCTGCCGTATCAGAGCGGGCCGGTGACGGTGCTTCACGACGGGCATGCGGTAACGCGCCCGGCGCGGGTTCGTTCGACGGCGCCGAGCCACTGGAACTTCTCGCGGTTTCTGGGGCGTGTTGTGCAGCTTGAGGACGAGCAGGGGCTGGTGTCCGCCATGATCGAGAGCCTGCGCGCCGCGCTGTTCGCCGCGTTGCCGGACTTCGGGCGTCATCTCGGCTACGACGGCAAGGCGATCGCGAGCCACTCGACGGGCCGGGTCGGCAAGGACGAGGACAAGACCTCGGACCCCGACGCCGACTGGGGCAAGCACGAGACGGGCGGGGTGGACGCCAGGACCGGCGCGGTGTGGAAGAAGGTGAAGTCGTGGTTCGGCTACGGGCTGCACCTGATCGCCGACACCGATTACGAGGTTCCGGTGGCCTTCGAGGTGACGCGCGCTTCGGCCTCGGAACCCAAGGTGCTGTCCGGGATGCTGGAGGAGCTGTTCGCAAGGGCGCCGGAGATCGCCGGGCGCTGCGCCGACTTCAGCGCCGACCGCGGTCTCGACGATGCCCGCCTGAAGGCGCGGCTGTGGGACCGGTGGACCGCCCGCCCGCTGATCGATACACGGCTGATGTGGCGGGTGGAGAAGCAGGAGCCGAGATACGATCCGGCGCAGCCGATCACGCGGCCGCTGTTCCCCGACCGCGCCGATGTCATCGTTCACGACGAGCGCGGCCGGGTGTCCTGCGTCTGTCCCGGGACCGGCGAGGTCCGCGCTATGGCGTTTCAGGGGTTCGAGGCTGATCGGGGCCGCTGCGGCACGCTCAAATACCGCTGCCCGGCAGCCGCCTTCGGCTTCGCCTGCGCCGGCAGCCGGGCCTGCCACCGGGCCGGCGGGGTCAAGCCCGGAGACTATGGCCGCATCCTGCGCATCGACCTCGACAGCCACGACCGGCGCATCTTCACCCCCACGCCCTGGGGCAGTCCGTCATGGCGGCGCGGCTACAACCGCCGCTCGGCCATGGAGCGGATCAACAGCCGCCTCGACAACAGCTTCAACTTCGAGACCCACTACATCCGAGGCCGCGCCAAGATGAAGACCCGCCTCGGCCTCGCCCTGGCGGTGATGATGGCGATGGCTCTCGCCCAGGCCCGCGCCGGCCGCCCCGAGCGCATGCGCTCCCTGGTCGGCGCCGTGCCGTATCTCGACACCGGCTGACCGCTCGTCTGCCTCCCGACAATCCTGCCCGATCCCGCCGCCCGACGGCAGAGGGGAAGCCACGCCCGCACGCCAGACAATCTTCCGGTAATCGTATTTGTCAGGCCCCGGAAGCCCGTATCCTGCCCGGTGGGGAAGCGGGCCGGACGATATTCAACCGCCAAAATCGAACCGGCGACAGCCAAAAATCACCACAGCGCACATTTCTCCCTTGGCTTTCGAGCGGAAAGACTGCACGATCCAATGCAAAATGACGGATGCCCGCGGCAAATCGGGATCAAGTAGCCGACCGTCGCGCGGCGCATCGGGAACGAACGATTACATCGCGATCCCTGTACCGGTATTGAGGAGAAGCCTGATCGGGACGAAAAGACGATGGATCTGATCGCCGAACGGCACGACGATGTCTTGTCCATAAGCGTTAAAGGGCGGCTGGACTGGTCCAACTCCGACGCGTTCAAGGCGGCGGTCAAGGACACGGTCGAAGAGACCGACCGCGCGGTGATCATGGATTTCGCCGAGCTCGACTTTATCGGCAGCGCCGGGCTCCGCGTTGTCCTTCTGGCCGCCAAATCCCTGTTCGAGCGGGACGCCAAGCTGTTGTTGTGCAGCCTCTCCGATCCGGTCCGCGACGTGTTCAGGGTCACCGGCTTCGAGCGACTCCTGCCCATACACGAAACCCTTGTGGACGCACGCGCCTCGTTGGACAGGTGATCCCGCCAAGGCGACCCGCCGCGAATAATCTTGGTTCCGCGCGGACGAAAAAGGTACCCTTCGTACTCGGCGACCCGGACGGCAAGACCGGCTCGCGCCAACGCAATCGGGAAGAACGCGCGATGACATACACGCTCGAACAGTTCTGCGAAGATTGCCGGACGGCGCTCGGCGCCGATGACGGCGATGGCGGACGCGAAATCGTGCGCGCCAATCTGGGACGGCTGCTGGCCAACGAGGACTTCGTCGCCGCCCATTGCGGACCGGATGCCGAACGCGGCATTCACCCGCTTTACGAAGATCCCGATCTCGGTTTCATGGTGCTGGCCCATATCTATGAAAAGGGCGTCGAGTCGCCGCCGCACGACCACGGCCCCTCCTGGGCGATCTACGGACAGGCGGTGGAGCACACCGACATGACGGTGTGGCGGGAGACCGGGAAGACGCCGGGCGGGTCCGAGCCCATCGTCGAGCCGGCGGAGCGTTACCGGCTCGATCCCGGCATGGTCGGCGTCTTCCACCCGAGCGACATCCACTCGATCAGGTTCCCCGACGGCGCGCGCTTCGTGCGGGTGACCGGCACCGATCTCGACAACGTCGTCCAGCGCCGCTTCAACCTCAGGGAAAACACCGTCGACGGCACCAAGCCGGTGCCCGACCCGGTCGACGCCTGAGCGCAGCCACGGAGAGAGGCCCGCGATGAACACGGCCCGTCAGACCCCGTTCAGGGCACCCGTGGTGGACAGCCTGTCGGTTCGGGTGGTGGTCGATTCCCACTACGAGAGGTTCCTGCCGCGCGCCGAGCACGAGCACGTTGCGATCGAGCATGTCGGCAGCATCCCCGGCCGGCCGATGTCGACGCTGGCCGGCGAATGGGGTCTCGCGCTCCATCTCGAATCGCGGGTGGAAGGGGCGGGCGCCCAGTTCATGCTGGACTTCGGCTACACGCCAGAAATCCTCAACCGCAACGTCTCCCTGCTCGATATCGACCCGGCCAGGCTCGATGGGCTGATCCTGAGCCACGGCCACCGCGATCATTATGGCGGGCTGGACGGGTTCGTGACCGAACACCGGAAAGCGATGAAGGGCGATCTCTCGCTCTATGTCGGCGCGGAGGAGGCGTTCTCCGTCCGCTGGGTGCCGGCGGGGCCGCCCAGGCCCGGCGCCGAGCGGGAATTCGTCTGCTGGGGCGCGCCCGACCGGACGAGCCTGGTATCGCAGAACGTGGTGCCGGTCTGCTGTCCGCATCCGCACGCGCTGCCGGGGCCGTTCACCACCGGCTACATCGCCCGCGATACCTTCGAGGAGGTCACGGGGGGCTCGATGCTCGCGCCCTACGACCACTTCTCCGAGTCGGAGCGACGCGGCGAGCTGGTCGCCGACAGCCACCCCGAGGAGCATGCGACCTGCTACATCGTCAAGGGGCGCGGTCTCGTCGTGATCTCGTCCTGCGGCCATGCCGGGATCGTCAACTCGGTAAAGACGGCGATGGCGGTTTCCGGCATCGACAAATTGCACGCGGTCATCGGGGGTTTCCACCTGACGACGGCGAAGCCCGACTACATCGAGCACACCGTCGACGAGTTGGAACGCCTGTCTCCCGACGTGGTCGTTCCGATGCACTGCACCGGCGTCGGCTTCATCGAGGCCATGCGCCGGCGGATGCCCGACAAGCTGGTCGCCTCCAACCTCGGCAGCCGCTTTACCTTCGGCGTCTAGCGCCCCCGTCCGCGGAAATCGGTCCGACCGGCAGTCCCGGCCAAATCCGTTTCGTCCCCGGCGTCGGCCCCCGTCGATGCAACGGAAGCGTTGTCCCGGCGGCGATGCAGGGGTCATACTCTTCCTGGAGGGAAACGTCCGGGCGCGACCACGTCGCCCGGCGCAACAGGGAGACAGCACGATGAAGACGCTTACCCGATTCCCCGGCCACGCGGCGTTCGGTGCCGCTTGCGTCCTCGCGGCGCTTGCCGTGCACCCGGCCTCGGCCCAGCAGACCCACGAGATCAAGATCGGCTTCGTCACCATCAACGATTCCAACCACCGCTCGGCGGAATTGCTCAAGGCGGCGCTGGAGAAACGGACCGGCGGGAAGCTCAAGGTCAGGATCTTCCCGGCCGCCCAGCTCGGCATCATCCCGCGCCAGCTCGAAGGCATCCAGCTCGGCACCCAGGCGTTCTTCTTCACCCCGCCCGGCTTCTTCCAGGGCATCAACGCGGCCTTCCAGGCGCCGGACGCGCCAGGCATGTTCGATTCGCACTGGCACCAGCATCTGACGATGAACGACCCGGGCGTGCGCGCCGCATGGGACAAGCTCGGCGAGAAGGCCGGCATCGTGCCGGCTTACGTCTGGAGCGCGGGCGTCGGCGCGATCGCCGCGCGCGAGCCGATCCGGACGCTGGGCGACCTCAAGGGCAAGAAGCTTCGCGTGCTCGCCACCAAGATGGAGATCGCGCTGATGGATGTCTTCGGCGCGGCCGGCATCCCGATCCCGTACTCGCAGGTCGTCCCGTCGATCCAGAAGCGGGTCGTCGACGGCGCGCGCAGCGCGATCATCGTCATGGGGCCGTCCAAGTTCTACACCGTGGCGCCGTATCTCACGCGGACGGCCGGCGGCTATATCCCGGTGGGCGCCTATGCCAGCCTGGCGCGGATAAAGAAGCTGCCCAAGGACCTCCAGACCGCGATCTGGGAAGAAGGCGCGAAGCTGACCGATCCGACGGTCGAGATCGCGATCGAGATCACCCACCACTGGGAGGGGCAGTGGGTCAAGGAGGGCGGCGAGGTCATCGATCTCTCGGACGCCGACCGCAAGGAGTTCTTCCGTCGCGCCAAGCCGCTCGGCGACAAGATCCTCGGCTCCAACCCGAAAATCGCGCCCATGTACAACCTCATCAAGGCGGCTGCCGAGAAGACCCGCGCCGCCGCGGCCGAGAAGCACAAGGCCACGATGATGAGGCTCGAAAAGAAATAGCGTAGTCCGCGGACCGGCCGGGGGTGCGCCCTCGGCCGGTGTTGCGAGCGAAGCAGGAAAGGATCGAGCGATGCCCGCACCGATACCCGTCCGGGTGGCGCCCAAGGGCATGGGCATCCACGAGTTCGTAGCCATGGAGGAAGGCTTCTTCCAGGACGAGGGACTCGACGTCCAATTCGACATGCAGGTGTTCCGCGGAACCCAGTCGAGCTGGAAGGAGCTGGACTATTTCGACCGGCCGCAGGACCGCCCGTTCGCGGAAAACGGCGCCGAAAACCTGATCCAGTGCGCCTGCCAGTGGGGGACGGTGAGCAACGCGGCGTCCGGCATGGGCAAGGCCGTGCGCGACTGCTACGGCGTGTCACCCTGGGGGATCTTCGTTCGTCCCGATTCCGACATCCGGACGCCGGAGGATCTGGCGGACGTGCCGATCGCCGTCGGGATGCGCGCCGGCAGCCATTTCAACGTGCCCTACCGGCTGGAAAAATACCTGCCGCTGGAGCGGATAAACTGCCTCAATATCGGCGGCTTCTCGGCGCGCCTGGAAGCCTTGCTCTCGGGCGAGGTCGAGGCGGCGAGCCTGCTGCCCCCTCAGATCGACATGGCGAAGCAGCTCGGTATGCGCGCGGTCATCGAAGACGAGTTCATGACCATCTGGTGGGTCCCGGAAACCATGCCCCGCGCGGCGGTGCGCGGCTACATCGACGCGTTCGCCCGGGCGGAACGGGTCATCGAGTCCGATCTCGGGAAGTACCTGCCGACATGGCGGCACTGCATCCCAGATTCCTTCGCGGACCGCGCGTGGGATTTCGCCGGATTCAGCCGCGGCGAACGGTTCGTCAGGGCGCCGCTGCCGGACGGCCTCATCGAGGAAATCTTCGAGCAGGTGGACCGCTGGAATCTCGCCCAGTACATCGAGGACCGCTCGCCCGACCGGCTGCTCTACGCGGCGGAATAGGGCTGGCGGCGGGATGCGGGACCGGATCGAGGTAATCGAGGGCGACATCACGATGCTCGCGGTCGATGCCATCGTCAACGCCGCCAACAATGCCCTCCTGGGCGGCGGCGGTGTCGACGGCGCCATCCACCGGGCGGCGGGGCCGCGCCTGCTGGAAGAGTGCTGCACGCTCGGCGGGTGCGAGACCGGCGATGCCAAGGGGACCGGCGGCTACGACCTCCCGGCCCGCTACGTGATCCATACCGTGGGCCCGGTCTGGCAGGGCGGCGGTCGTGGAGAGCCCGATCTTCTCGCAAGCTGCTACCGCCGCTGTTTCGAAGTCGCGAAGGAGCTGGGGATCGCGTCCATCGCATTTCCGGCGATAAGCACCGGCGTCTATGGATACCCGCTGGCGCGGGCGACGCGCATCGCGCTGAACGAGACCCGGCGCCATCTCGTATCGGGAAGCGCGCTCGACAAGGTCGTGTTCGCCTGTTTCGGCGCGGAGGCAAGAGACGCGTACGTCGGCGCACTCGACGATATTTTCCCCGGGTGATCGCCGGCCGGCCAATCCACGAAAGCCCGCAGGAAGAAAGCATGAAATTCACGTCCGGGCCGACGATCTCGGCCAATCCCAATCCACGCGTCCCGCTTGCCGCCGTCGTCGAATTCGAGACCGATACGGTTTCGCGGGGGGTCGTCGAGGTGTCGGGCGACGGACGGGCGTGGCAGGTGCAATCGGGCGAGACACCGCGGACCCGGCACCGGGTACCGTTGGTCGGTCTGCGACCGGAAGAGACCTGCACGGCGACCGTAACGGCGGAAGATGCCGGAGGAAACCGGATCGAAGCCCCCGAGCCGCTGTCCTTCGCCGCGCCGCCGCTGCCTGACGAATTCCCGCCCTTCGAGGTGACGACCTGCGTACCGGAGAAACGGGAGCCGGGCGCGATGCTGTTCAACATCCGGCATTCGCCGGCCTCGGAACATCTTCCCGGTTTCGGCGTGATCGCCGCCGTCGACCGCGAGGGCGAGATCGTCTGGTACTACCGGATCGACGAGGCGGTCGGAGACGTGCGCAGGCTGGCCAACGGCAACATCCTCTATGTCGCCGACGGGCGCGTATGCGAAATCGACCCGCTGGGCGACACCGTTGCCGAGTGGTACGCCGAGGGCCGCTGGCGGGACAAGACCCCGCCTCCCGGCGCAATCCCGGTGGCGGCCGGCATGTTCCACCACGCCGTGATCGAGCTCCCGTCGGGGAACATCGCCGTCTGCAGCATGGAGATCCGCGACATCGAGGGTTTCCCGTTGTCGGAGGAGGACCCCCACGGGGAAACCGAGACGGCGCGCGTGGTCGGCGACGTGATCGTCGAGTTCGCGCGCGACGGGTCGGTGGTCAACGAGTACCGGCTGCTCGACCTGCTCGATCCCCGGCGCGTCTGCTATGGCAGCCGCGCCGCCTACTGGGTGCACCGCGGCTATCCCGACACCTGCGACTGGAGCCACACGAACGGGCTCGCCTGGGACGGAAGCGGCTTCATCGCCTCGCTGCGCCATCAGGACTGCCTGATCCGGATCGACCGGGAGAGCGGCGCGCTCGACTGGATTCTCGGCACCCATGCCAACTGGCGCCCACCCTGGTCCGACCGGCTGTTGCGGCCGGCCGACGGGCTGGAATGGCAATATCACCAGCACGACTGCTCCGTGACGCCGGCCGGCACCCTCATGTGTTTCGACAACGGCAACCACCGCGCCACGCCTCCCGACGCCAAGCCGGACGACGCCGACTGCTACAGCCGTGCCGTCGAGTTCGCCATCGACCGGGATACGCGAACCGTGAGGCAGGTCTGGTCGCGCGGGCCGCGGCACGATCGCATCTACTCCACTTTTCAGAGCGGCGCGTATCGCCTGCCGGCGACCGGCAACACGTTCATCAACTACGGTGGGGTATGCACCGTGGACGGGGTTCCGTCCGGCAAGGTTTTTGCCGGCCATTGCAAGGCCCGGCTGATCGAGGTCACGCCGGGATCGCCCGGCGAGACGGTGTTTGAGCTGATCGTGAACGACGACTCGGCTGACAACCCCGTCGCGTGGTCGTCGTTCAGGACCGAGCATTTCCCCGATTTCGGCGCCGCGCCGGCATGAGGCGCCGCCGGAATCCGGACTGCCGATCCGTCGGAAAGACCGTCCCATGGAACTGCGCCTGGAAGACCTTCATCACGGCAATGGGCATGTCGAAGTCCTGCGGGGGATCGAACTCGGGATCGCCGTCGGCGTCTCCATCGGACTGTTCTCGCTCGCCCGGGCGGAACGTTTCCTGCTGAGGTGGCGCCTGTAGCCGTCGACGCCCTTCCGAACTTGCAGGCGGTCAGCGCGCCCGCTCCGAGGCGACCTGCTTCAAAATCTCGCGCAGGCGCCGGAACGGGGCGAGGCCTTCGGCGGAACGGCGCCACACGATCCCGGTGCGATAGCTGTACCGACCCAGCTCGACGGGCAGGGGCCGGAGCTCCAGTTCGCGAATGCTGGCGAGGAACTGCAGGGGCAGCCAGGAGAGGTAGGGCCCCTTTCCCAGCATGAAGAGCCCGACCGCCCGGGCACGGACGATGGTCTTCACCCGCCTGCTCGTCCGCCGGTAAAGCTCGTCCATGACCTTGGCGATGGACGGCCGGTCGTTAAGCCGGTCCGTGAGCCCCGCAACCGGCCCGTCGTAATCGATCCAGGGGTAGTTCGCGAGGTCCGGGAGCGTCACCGAGCCGCGGTGGAGCGGATGATCCTTGTGGGCGACGATGCCCGATACGACCTTCAGGAATCCCCGACATGCCAGAAACGGGGGAAAGGGGTCGTGGACGTTGACATCCCCACAATGCAGATCGCTTTCGCCATCGGTCAGCCGGCGTATGCCTTCGCTTGCGCTTGCCGTGCGAAGCTTGAGCTCGATGCCGGGGTAGACCTCGTGGAACCGGACGACCGCGTCGGGCAGGACGGCGTACATCCAGGTCGGACCCGCCGTGATCCGCAGACAGCCCGTACGGCCGGAAACGGTGTCCTGGACCTTGCCTTCCGCGATTTCGATTTCCCGCAGGATGTCGCGCGCCAGGCCGGCGACCATGGTTCCGAGCTCGGTGAGGCGGACGCCCGTCGGGACGCGCTCGAAGAGCCGCCCTCCGAACTGGTCCTCGAGTTTGGCGATCACGCGGGAGAGCGCCGGCTGGGTGATCCCGAGCCGGTCCGCCGCCGCGAGGATCTTGCTCGTTTCCGCGACCGTCAGGAACTTGATCAGGTCGCTCCGCTTTTCGAACATGGTGCCGGGCCTCGTTTCCGGAAGACCGAACGCGCATTCCGGCATGTATTTGGCGACTCCTGGCTGTTTGGTCGCATACCGTTTTCGTGGGGTGCCCATAACGTCCTGCAATGTCCGTGGCGCAAAATCGTTCTTTCCATCGGGGAAACCGCTGCCCGGCGAGCGGCAATATCGGATAGCCTCGACCGCCGCGCCCCGAGCGCCCGCCGGAGGGAAACAGGATCATGACCGAAGCATCCACATCGCCGGAGAGGGAAGGACGGGCAACGGCCGACTATCTCGCGATCGACGCGGACGGACACGTCCATGAGGAAGACGCGCTGTTCAACGACTATCTGGAGCCCGCATGCCGCGATCGTACGCTCGGATGGGCGCTCAACGCCGACAGGAACCGCCGGTTTGTCGTCGACGGCGAGGAACATCCGCCCTTTCCGAAGGAAATCTCGGTGCGCAAGCCGATGCCGCCGGAGAGCCGCATCAAGGTCCTCGACAAGGAGCGTATCCGTCTCGCGGTGCTCTACCCGTCGGCCGCCCTGGTGGCCGGTTACCTGGAACCCGATTTCAGCCACGCGGCGATGCGCGCGTACAACAGCTGGATGGCGGACTGGTGCGGCGCCTTTCCCGACCGGCTGAAATTCGCGGCTTCCGTGGCGCTGCACGATATCGACGAAGCGGTTCGCGAAGCGCGTCGCGCCGTCGCCGATCTGGGCGCCGTAGCCGTTACGATCCGTCCCAACCCGGTTGGCGGAAAGCGGATCGACCACCCCGACCGGGAGCCGCTCTACGCCGCCGTCGAGGAGCTCGGCGTGCCGCTCGTCGTTCACGAATCGACCGGCGATCCGTCGACCGCGGGCGGCGACCGCTATGGCGGGATGATGCGTCCCGAGAGCTATGTCTTCCACCACGTCATCTCGCATCCCTTCGAGCAGATGATGGCGATGATGGCCCTGATCTGCGGCGGTGTGCTGGAGCGGCATCCGAAGCTCAAGGTCGGCTTTTTCGAGGCCGGCTGCTCATGGGCGCCCTACTGGGTCGCCCGTCTCGACGACCATTTCGAGCACCCGAGGCTCGGCGGGTACATGGAAGGCCTCACGATGCGCCCGAGCGAGTATTTCCAGCGGCAATGCGTCGTGACCTGCGATCCGGGGGACCCTACCGTTGCCCTCGCGGTGAAGGGGCTCGGCGCGGACAGGATCCTGTTCGCGACCGACTACCCGCACTTCGATTCCGGCGCCGGACCCGTCAGGGAGTTCGTGGAGGCGGCAGCGCTCGGCGAGGAGGCGAGCCGGCGAATTCTCTGGAGCAATGCCCTTGAGTTCTACGGCTTGTCCGTGGGTTGAAAGGCGCCGTTCAGTCCATCAGCCCGGGAAGCCAGAGGACGGTTCCGGGAAAGGCGATCATTACCGCCATGACGATCAGGTTCAGCCCGACGAACGGGAGCGCCGCGCGGTAGACGTCGTTCATCGTCGTGCTCGGCGACGCGATGCCCTTCATGACGAAGAGCGACAGGCCGAAGGGCGGCGAGATGGTCGCCATCTCCAGATTCAGCACCATGATCGCGCCGAACCAGACCGGGTCCCAGCCCATCGCCGCCACGATCGGCATGAAGATGGGAATCGTGACCATGACGATAGAGGTCTGCTCGATGAACATGCCGAGAAAGATCACCGCGAGCTGCATCAGGATCAGGATGACGATCGGGTGGACCGGCAGGTCGGTGGCGAGGCGGGTGATCGCGGGCGTGACGCCGGAGAAGCTGAGAAGCTGACCGAAGGCGGCCGACCCCGTGAGGATCAGCAGCACCATGACCGAGAGCGAGGTCGCCGAGCCCACGGCCTTCTTCATGACCTCCCAGGTCAGGCGGCCGTAAAGCGCGGCGACGACGAAGCTCAGGAGCGCGCCGACCGCCGCGGCTTCCGTCGGCGTGGCGATGCCGAGGAATATCGAGCCGATCACCAGCAGGATCACCGAGACCGGCGGCAGCACATAGCGGGCGGTCTCCGCGAGTCGGCGCGGCAACGGCGTAGGCTCGACGGTGTAGGCCGGGGCCAGCGAGGGCTGCAGGTGGCAGCGGATCACGATGTAGGCCACATAGATCAGCGCCAGCAGCAAACCGGGCACGATGATCGCGATCAGCAGCTTTCCCACCGAGAACCGCCCGAGGCTGGCGAGGATGACGGCAAGCGCGCTCGGCGGGATCATGATCGCGAGGCTCCCGCTCGCGAGGATCGGCCCGAGCGACATCGACTTCGCGTAGCCCCGGCGCTCCATGTCGGGCGCCAGCGTCGAGCCCAGCATGGCGACGCTTCCCATCGCCACGCCCGTGAGCGTCGCGAACAGCGCGCCTGCGCCGACGGCCAGCACCGCCAACCGCCCGGCGATGCGGCCGAGCCACTGGTCGAGCACATCGATCATCCTGAACGCGACCCCGGAATGGAACATCACCGTGCCCATCAGGATGAACATGGGGAGCGGCACCAGGACGAAGGTCGAGACCGAGCTGTCGATACTGAGGATCAGCTGGTTGAGCCCTATGGCGCCGCCCCAGAACACGTAGACGCCGATCAGGTTCACGAGCATGAAGGCGACTGCCACCGGGAGACCGACGAGCAGCAGCGCACCCAGGCCCCCGAAGAAACACAACAGATAGAACCACCACTCCATCGCGGCTCACCCGATCCCTGCGGGCGGCGCGGACGCCATCCGCCGCCAGTGCCGCCAGGCGCGACGCACGAACTGGAGGCCGAGGAACAGGCATCCGACCGGGATCGCTACCAGGTTGACGGCGCGCGGAATCTCGAGCTCGGCCGGGATGCGGATCCCCCTCTGCCATGACGTCACGGTCTCGAAGATTCCGAACCCAGCCACCGTGAGACAGACCGCGGCGCCCGCGACCGAGCCCCATATCAGGAAATGCCGCCGTACCTCCGGTGCGATCCGGCCGACCAGCAGATCGAGAGTGACGTGCTCCTCGCGGCGCAGCACCCAGGCGGCCCCGAGGAAGGTGATGTACAGCAGCATGGTGCCGCTGATCTGGTCGATCCCGATCAGACCCTCGCGAAGACCGTAGCGGAAGACGACCTTGACGGTGGTGGTCAGCATGACCCCGACCATCAGCACCGCGGCGAGTATCGCCCCGCCGTCGACGATCAGGTCGAACGCGCGCACCACCCGTGAGTCGCGCGTGTCCGTTCCCAGCCCGTCAGGGGTGTTGCCGGTCAACGGTCAGCGACCTGGTGTGCGGTTGACGAAAGGGACTTCCCTTCGAGAAGTGGGCGGTTTATTCCGCAGCCGTTTCAAGCCTCAACCCGGCCGCCGGTGCCGGCTCTTCGCCGTTCTCCCCATTTATGGCGGCCGGACGGCGCGCGTTTTCCACCATGAACTTTCGCCACGCGACAACGCCGGCATCGCTGCGCGACAACAGCTCGGCGTTCGAACGCACACCCTCGACGATTCTCTTGTCCTGGTCCGAGAACACCCAGTCGTGGGCCCACGACTGCCACAGCGCCCAGCCGATCCTGTCCAGCAGGGTTCCCAGGGCGTGGCGGCGGCGGAACGCGTTCAACGAGTAGAACAGCGTGGTCTCCGCGTCGACGGGCGTAACCCAGCGGCACATGAAGTAATCTCCCGCCGGACGCCCTACCAGCGTCACCGCCGGCAGCCGCGACATGTGCCGGTACCTGATGCCGTACCGCTTTACCGCCTGCGATGTCTCCGGATCCATTTCCTTGCCGCGGCCGCGGGGCTTCAGCCTGCGCCAGAACGCCTCCCGGGGCGGCGGGAAATCTCCCAGGCCGGGATAGTGGGCCTCCGTTATGCCCTCACGCGCGGTGTAGCCAAGCCCCTTGGAGTCTTCCAGCGGGGCGGTCGCGATCCGACTCGCGAAGGGGAACACCGGCTGGAAAACCAGCTCCGGCGAGTTCCTGTGCACGAACGGCGCGTGCAGGTCGTAACAGAGATTGTCGTTCAGGACCCGCCAGTTGCAGCGATAGGTCCGCCAGGTCGAGATCGTGTGCCACTCATCGGTGTCCGCCAGGCATTCCGGTAGGTCTTCCTCCAGCGGCACGGCGTCCATGTCGCCGACGAACAGCCAGATCACGCCGCGATGCTCGCGAACGGGGTAGGACTTGACCTTCGCCTCCGCGGGAATGGCGGTGTCGGGTCCTTCCATCAGCTTGGCGACGCACTTGCCGGTTTCTCCCGAGTACGTCCAGCCATGGTAGGGACAGGTGAGCGTGCCGGTGCCGGGATAGAGGCATCTTCCCTGCGACAGCCGTGCGCCACGATGCGCGCACTGATCGCTGAGCGCAAAAATTCTGCCCTTGTCCCGATAGAGGACCGCGTCTTCGCCGAGCAGCCGCACCGTCTTCGGTCTCCGGCGCAGCCGCCATGCCGCCAGCGCCGGATACCAGTAGTTCCGGAAGCCCAGTTTCGGCAGGCCGGTCCCGGCGTAGACATCGATCTCCGTCGGGATCTGCGCGCTCATTCGAACCTCGTGCGAGGAAGTCGCTCCGGAGCCACGGGCCGGCGCGACGCACCGGCCCGTCGACTTGCCGTTCGACGCCTACTTGTATCCCAGCAGGCGCCTTGCGGTGGCGTAGTCTTCCGCGCTCATCACCGACTTGAACTGGGCCCAGAGCGCCTCGCCGGCGGTTTTCTGCCAGTGCGCGGCCTCCTTGTCGGAGAACGTCACCAGCTTCATGCCGCCCTTCAGCATGTCCTTGAGCTGGGTCGCCTGGAAGGCCGACACCCAGCCCTGCGACCACGCCTGGGTCCGGCCCACGGCGTCCATCAACGCCTTCTTCGCATCGCCCGACAGCTTGTTCCACTTGGCGAGGTTCATCTTGACACTGATACCGTTGCGATAGAGCGGATGGGCGATGACGAATTTCGATATCTTGTGCCATCCGAAGGCAGTGAAACCGTCGTAATAGGGCCAGGTGAAGCCCTCGACCGTGCCGCGCTCCAGCGCCAGATAGACCTCGCTCGGCGGCAGAGTGACCGGCTCCGCGCCGATCGCCTTGACGAAGAAGCGGGTCAGCGGAGGCACGCGGATCTTGCGCCCCTTGAGATCGCCGAGGCCGGAGATCTTCTTCTGGGTGTACATGAAGTGGTTGCCGGTATGCGGCTCGCCCGAGTAGTGGCCGAGATAGCGTACGCCGTGCTTCTCGAACATCCTGGAGATGAAGGCGAACAGCTCGCTGCCCGGCCCGTTGTCCGGGATCTCGTATGGCGACAGTTCCGAGAAATAGCCGCCGGGCACCACCCCCGCCCAATAGTTCGGCGCGCCGTACCAGACGTCGAACAGGCCGCGCACCAGCGCCTCGGGCTGGTCGAAGGTCGGCACCACGTCGCGCGAACCCTTGAACGTGATCTCGACCTTGCCCTTGCCGAGCTTGTTCACCGTTTCCAGATACTTGATCCCGATATCGGCCGCGGACGACACCTTGGGCGGCCAGGATCCGACCATGGTCAGCTTGGCTGGCGCGGCGTGGAGCCCGCCACCGCCTGCCGCCACAATGGCGAGAGCCAGTAACCCGGTTGCAATCGCGCCCGTAATTCGTTTGGCATTGTTCATTGGACATCCCCTCCCGATGACCCTTGCCGTGTGCCGGCGGGTCGTTCTTGTCGGGTAGAAGTCTAGTGCCGCGGAAAACGCGCCAGCAAGCGTTTTCCCTTCCGGCAAACCTCGCGGGATCGCTTGACGGCACTGTTCGTCGGCGGTCTTGTACTGTGATGAACCCCGTGCACCGCCCGTCGGAGATTCTGGAAACTCTCGAGCGCATCGGCGTGACGGTCGCGGTGACGGTGCCGGACGGATGGCTCGGCGAGTTCCTTGTCAGGATCGAACGGGCGCCGTGGATTACGCTCGTCCGCGCGACCCACGAGGAGGAGGCGCTCGCGATTTCTTGCGGGGCGAGGCTCGGCGGCGCGCGCACCGCGCTGGTGATCCAGAATGTCGGGTTGCTGAGCATGGGCGCCGGCATGGTGTGCCTCGCCCAGCGTTACCAGTTTCCGCTGCTCATCCTCGCATCGTACCGGGGAACGCCCGACGATCCGGTTTTCTATCACGTGCCCAAGGGCCGGGCGACGGAGCCCGTTCTCCGGGGCCTCGGCCTCGGCTATGCCCTCGCCGACCGCGACCGGCCGATCGGCCCCCAGGTGGAAAGCGCCGCCACCTATGCGGAGGAGGCGTCGTGCCCGTTCGTCCTGCTGCTGGGCCGGGAGGACGTGCAATGGTGACGACGCGCGAGGCCTATTTCCGCGCGATGGCCGACGCGCTGCCGCCGGAGACGCTGGTCGTCACCTCGCTCGGCAACGCATCCTATCTGTGGGCGGTGATCCGGGACCGGCCCGAGAACTTCTACGTCGAGGACGCGATGGGCCTCGCTCTGCCGCTGGCGCTGGGTCTCGCGGTCGCTCGGCCCGACCGCCGGGTCGTCGTGGTCGAAGGCGACGGCGGGTTGCTCATGCACATGGGCGGTCTGATTACCGCAGGCGCCGCGGCGCCCGAGAACTTGACCGTATTGCTGATCCAGAACGGCGTGCATGCCGCTTCCGGGGGACAGGAACTGACCAACGCCGAACTCGACTTCGCCGCGCTCGGCCTCGCGGCGGGTCTCGAGGACGCGCGCAACATCGAAACGGCGGAGGTCCTGGGGCCTGCGCTCACCGAAGCGCTGGAGGGCCCGGGCCCGACGCTGCTCGCGCTCGCCACCGCGCCCGATCCCGAAGTGGTGGTTCCGCCGGCGGGGTTCGATCCGGTGGCGAGCAAGCGCCGCTTCCAGGACGCCATCGAGGCGCCCCGCTACGTCCCCACGCTGTTCGGGGGCGGGCGGCTGGAACCGCGGCGGCGGTAGCCCGTCCCGCCATGATCGTCGAGCGCCGCGACACCTGGGAGGAGGTGAGGGCGGCGTTCCGCTGGCGGTTGCCGCCCCGCTACAACATCGCCGAGCATGTCTGCGAACGCCATGTCGGCAATACGCGTCCGGCGCTGATCTGTCCCGACCCGGCGGGCGGGAATCCCCGCGAATGGTCGTTCCTCCAACTCTCCCGGCTTTCGAACCGGCTGGCCAACGCGCTCGCGGCTGGCGGCGTCGGCCGCGGCGACCGGGTGGCGGTGCTGCTGGGCCAGGGCGTGGAGACCGGGCTGGCTCATCTCGCGGCCTACAAGCTGGGCGCGGTGGCCCTGCCGCTGTTCACGCTGTTCGGGGCCGAGGCGCTCGAACACCGGCTACGCGATTCGGGCGCGAAGGCGTTGATTACCGATGCGGAAGGGCGGGACAAGACGGCCGCGCTGGACCTGCCCGAGCTCTCGCTGACCGTGGCCGAGGATTTCTGGAACCTGCTGGAGCGCGGCTCCGACCGCTTCGAGACCGCGGCGACCGGGCCCGACGATCCGGCGCTGCTGATGTACACCTCGGGCACCACGGGACCGCCCAAGGGCGCGCTGCACGGCCACCGGGTGCTGCCGGGACACCTGCCCGGCGTCGCCCTGCCGCACGAATTCTTTGGGGCTTATATAGATAACTTGACCGGGAGGTCCGCGGCATTTCTTCCGTCATGCCCGGACTTGTTCCGGGCATCCATGTCTTGCGGCATCGCGGTGCGAGTGGGGACAAGCGAGCCGGCCGACCCACGTGGATGCCCGGAACAAGTCCGGGCATGACGGCGTTGAGGGCAAGCGGGGCGGCGTTCCCGTCCCCGAGCCGGGCCAGCCGACCGCCGTTCAAGTTATCTATATAAGCCCGAATTCTTTCCCCAGCCGGGCGACCTGTTCTGGACACCCGCGGATTGGGCCTGGGCCGGCGGGCTGCTCGACGTCCTGCTGCCCGCCTGGGCGGCGGGGGTGCCGGTTCTGGTCGAGCGCCCCGGCAAATTCGATCCGGAAGAGGCCTTCGCGACGCTCTCCCGCAGCCGCGTGCGAAACGCCTTTCTGCCGCCGACCGCGCTCAAGATGATGCGGCAGGTCTCCGAAGCCAGTCGGCCGGCGGGTCTGGCGCTCCGCAGCCTGGGCAGCGGTGGGGAGAGCGTGGGCGAGGAGCTTCTCGCCTGGGGGCAGGAGGTTTTCGGGCTGACGATCAACGAGTTCTACGGCCAGACCGAAGTAAGCGTCCGGCGTGACCGCCCCTGCGTGGTCAGTCGGCGGCTTCCCGATCTTCTGCGGGCGCGGTGTTCCACGGCAGCAGATCGTCGATGCGGTTGATCCTGTAGTCGGGGATGCGTTCGAGGACCTGAGCAAGCCAGGCCTGCGGATCGACATCGTTGAGCCTGGCGGTCTCGATCAGGGTGTAGGCGATGGCGGCGGCCCTGCCGCCGCTGGCCGAGCCCATGAAGAGATAGTTCTTGCGGCCGAGCGCGATCGGCCTCATTGCGCGTTCGGCGGGGTTGTTGTCGATCTCGAGGAAGCCGTGCTCGAGATAGGGTCGAAGGCGCTTCATCCGGGTCAGGGCATGACGGATCGCCGCTGCCAGCGGGGTCTTGGCGGAGATTCTGGGCAGCTGCGATTGCAGCCACCGCTCCAGCTCGTCGAGGCACGGCGCGGCCTTGGCCTGGCGGATGGCCGCGCGGTTCTCGGGCGGCTGCCCGCGGGCCTCCTTCTCGATAGCGTAGAGGGCGGCGATCCGTTCCAGCGCCTCGGCGGCGATCGCCGAGCCCTGGGCGGCATGGACGTCGAAGAACTTGCGTCGCACATGCGCCAGACAGGCCACCTCGCGGACCGGCCCGGCGCGCGCCAGCGCACCGAACCCGGCATAGCCGTCCGAGTGCATCCAGCCGGCGAAGCCTTCAAGATGCGCCTTCGGATGCGCCGCCTTGCGGTCGGCCGAGAAGCGGTACCAGGCCGCCGGCGGCGCCTCGCCAGCCCAGGGCCGCTCGTCCCGCACGTAGGTCCAGGCCCGGCCGGTCGCCGTTTTGCCGGTTCCCGGCGCCAGCAGCTTGACCGGGGTGTCGTCGGCGAACAGGGCTTGTCCTTCCAGCACATGGCGCCCGATCGCATCGGCCAGGGGCTCCAGCAGCGCCGTCGCCTTGCCGACCCAGCCGGCGAGCGTCGAGCGGTCGAGCTCGACGCCGTCGCGGGCGAAGATGCGGGACTGGCGGTAGAGCGGCAAGCGAGTCGCGCGGGGGAATCTCACCCCCACGCGCTCCCAGAACCGTACGTGAACCTCTCAGCTCATACGGCTCCCAGCGTCCGGCCCTGGGTCGTGCCCCCAGGCGTGGTGTAGGAGCAGGAGCCAGCATCGGTAGCTGTGGGTAAGTGGCCCGCCGCCGCGACCGTGTGGTGTCTGGCGGCGGCGGGCCACTTATCCATAGCGGATGGCCATCGCGGTGCCGGTTAGGGTTGGGCTTCTACAGTCCATCCGACCGGAGGAGTACCACGATGACCACCAAGGACATGATGACCCTGCAGGCGCTTTTGGAGAAGAGTTCGGACGCCGATCTGCTTCGCGAGATGATCGGGTTCACGGCCGAGCGTTTGATGGCGCTTGAGGTGGAGGGCCTTGCGGGAGCCGCACACGGCGAGCGTTCGCCGGACCGGCTCACCCATCGCAACGGCTACCGGGACCGGGTCTGGGAGACGCGCGCGGGCACGGTGGAGCTGAAGATCCCGAAGCTGCGCAAGGGGAGCTACTTCCCGGGCTTCCTGGAGCCGCGTCGCATGGCGGAGAAGGCGCTGACGGCGGTGATCCAGGAGGCCTACATCAAGGGCGTGTCGACCCGCTCGGTGGACGACCTGGTGCAGGCCATGGGCATGTCGGGCATCTCGAAGAGCCAGGTGTCGCGGCTGTGCGGTGAGATCGACGGCAAGATCCGCGACTTCCTCGACCGCCCGCTGGAGGGCGACTGGCCGTATCTGTGGCTGGACGCGACCTATGTGAAGATGCGCGAGGCCGGGCGCGTCGTCTCGGTCGCGGTCACGATCGCGGTGGCGGTCAACGACCAGGGCCGCCGCGAGGTGCTCGGCATGGCGATCGGCGCGTCCGAGGCCGAGACCTTCTGGACCTCCTTCCTGCGCTCCCTGGCCCGCCGCGGCCTGCGCGGCGTCAAGCTGGTCGTCTCCGATGACCACAAGGGCCTGAAGGCGGCTGCAACGCGCGTCCTCGGCGCCACATGGCAGCGCTGCCGCGTCCACTTCATGCGCACCCTGCTCGCCCATGCCGGCAAGCAGGGCCGGCGCGTCGTGTCCGCCTTCGTCACCACCGCCTTCGCCCAGGAGGATGCAGACAGCGCCTCCGCCCAGTGGCGCCAGGTCGCCGACCAGCTCAGGGCCAAGGCGCCGAAGCTCGCCGCTCTCATGGACGAGGCCGAGCACGACGTTCTCGCCTACATGACCTTCCCGGCCGCGCATCGCCCCAAGCTGCACTCGACAAACCCGCTCGAACGACTCCATGGCGAGATCAAGCGGCGTACCAACACCGTCGGCATCTTCCCCAACGAGGACGCCATAACACGGCTGATCGGCGCCATCCTGCTCGAGCAGAACGACGAATGGGCCGTCCAGAGGGCCAGATACATGACGCTGGAATCAATCGCTCCCGTGAGCGACAATGCAACCGTCAAGCTGCCCGCCGTGGCAGCCTGAGCCTACCGGCCCTACCCGCCGGATACCGCGACGGCCGCCAGGCTCTTACACCACGGCTCGGGACACGATCTAGAGCGCCGACTTGTAGAATGCGCCGAAGTAGCATCCACCCCCGCGCGGCACCGGCCCTGTCGCGAAAGTAAAAACGGGCACTTGCTGGCGCAGTTCGAAGATGTGATTCGTCGGGCGGTCGGGGCAGTCGAGGCCGGCTTGGCAATGGCGTGCTCAGGCACCCGTAAAGTAGCGTGGCCCGAACCATGATCGGCTTCTGTCACTGATGGCGCGGGGTTCCCGCGACCTCGTTCAAGAGATTGAGATTTGCCGTGGTTCCTCCCCGACCCGAGTGAAGCGAAGCGGTCAGAGGAGGGATTTGGATGCCACGCAAGCGCCGACGGTCCGAGAGCCTGCAAGTCGTGAACCGGGATTGTGCCGGGATCGATATCGGCAAGGACGTTCACTATGTCGCGGTCGACCCCGAAAGTTGTTCGGAACCGGTCCGGTCGTTCGATGCCTTCACGCGGGATCTTGAGGAGATGGCGGCATGGCTGTCGTCCTGCGGGGTGAACAAGGTGGCGATGGAGTCGACCTCGGTGTACTGGATTCCGGTCTACGAGGTTCTGGATCGCGCCGGCTTCGAGGTGATGCTCGTGCCGCCGCGGATGACGAAGCAGATCGCCGGTCGCAAGAGCGATGTGCTTGATTGCCAGTGGATCCGTCAGCTTCTGTCTTACGGGCTTCTGCGAGGTGCCTTCCGTCCCGGCGATGCGGTATGCCCGCTGCGCTCGTATGTGCGCCAGGCGAAGCGGCTGATCGAAGATCGCGCGCGCTGTGTGCTGCACATGCAGAAGGCGCTGACCGAGATGAACGTGCGGCTTGACTCGGTGATCAGCGACATCACCGGCGTGACGGGACAGAGGATCCTGCGGGCGATCGTCGACGGCGAGCGTGATCCACACCGGCTCGCAGAACTTCGGGACGGGCGGATCAAGGCCAGCGGCGACAGGATCACGGCAGCATTGCAGGGCACCTGGCGCGAGGAGCATCTGTTCGCACTGACGCAGGCGATGCAGCGCTTCGACTTTCTCACTGGCCAGATTGAGGTCTGCGAGGCGCAGATCGCGGCGCAGATCGACAGCCTGACGCCGCCGGACGATGGGACGGACGGTCCGGCGAATGCGGCTCCGGACAACACTCCCACGCGCTGCCCGTCGAAGATCCGGAGCGATGCTGCCAAGCGGGCCGCCAGCGAAAAGGCGATGGCCGAGGCCCTGCACAGGATGATGGGCGTCGATCTCACCGCGATCCCTGCGATCGGGGTTACGACCGCACTCACGATCGCGTCGGAGATCGGCCCGGACTTCTCGGCCTTCCCGTCCGCGCAGCACTTCTGTTCCTGGCTCGGGCTGGCGCCGGGAACCCGCATCAGTGGTGGCAAACCCCTGCCGGGCCGCTCGCCCAAGGTGATCAACAAGGCCGCGCAGTCCCTTCGCATGGCGGCCCTGAACGCTCGCAGGAGCCAGACGTTCATCGGCGCCCGGCACCGTGCGCGCCTCGCCCGCAAGGATGCCCCGGTTGCCATCAACGCAACCGCCCGCGAGCTTGCCTGCCTGGTCTACACGCTGGTCACCCGCGGCGAGGAATATGTGGAGCGCGGGATGGAGACCTATGAGCAGCGCCGGGTGAACCGGACGGTCTCAAACCTCGGCCGCCGCGCCAGTGAGGTGGCGTCGGTTTGTCGGACAGGCTGACGGCGTTTTCAAGGTGTATTCCGGTTGAAGTTTGTGCCGCCAGAATCCTCTTGGATCGATCTTTCTGCTGCTGCTGTTGCGCCTGTGGGTATGTGGTCAAGGCGCGAAGCGGCTTGTCCATCATATCCACAGGCGTGTCGCCCCGGTAGGCCTCGGCCGGCGTCCGCCCGCCGAGTGCCGAGTGCGGTCTCTCGGTGTTGTAGAAGCCGATCCACTGGCCGATGACGCGCCGGGCTGCGAAGCCGTCGGCGATCTCGTGCAGGTAGACCGCCTCGTATTTGAGCGAGCGCCACAGCCGCTCGATGAAGATGTTGTCCATGCACCGGCCGCGGCCGTCCATCGAGATGCGGATACCGGCCTCCCGCAGGCGCGCGGTGAAGGCGAAGCCGGTGAACTGGCTGCCCTGGTCGGTGTTGAAGATCTGCGGGGTGCCATGGCGCGCCAGGGCTTCGTCGAGAGCCTCGACACAGAACCCCGCGTCCAGCGTGTTCGACAGCCGCCAGGCCAGGACGCAGCGGCTCGCCCAGTCCATGATCGCCACCAGGTAGAGGAAGCCGCGCCGCACCGGGATGTAGGTGATGTCGGCGCACCACACATGGTTCGGCCGCTCGATCGCCAGACCCCGCAGCAGATATGGATAAACCCGGTGCCCGAGGTGCGGCGCACTGGTCCGCGGCGCCCGATAGACCGCCTGAAGACCAAGCAGGCGCATCAGGCGAGCGGCCCGCCGCCGCCCGATCCGCACCCCCTCGCGGCGCAGATGCCGAACCATCTGGCGGGCGCCGTAGAACGGATACTTGAGGAACAGCGCGTCGATCCGGCGCATCAGAGCCAGCGTCTCCGCGCTCTCCCCCTTCGGCCGGTCATAGAGCGACGAGCGCCCGATCGACAGCAGACGGCATTGCCGGGTCAGGCTCAACGACGGGTGGCCCCGCACAACCATCGCCCGTCTCCCGGACCGGCTCAGCGACCGGACCCGCGTGACAAAAAATCACGCTCTACGATCAACTCCCCGATCTTGGCGTGAAGAGCCCGGACCTCGCTCTCGTGATCCCGCGCCCGGCGCTCACCTCCACCGGAAAAGACCTCCCCCAGACCCTCCATCGCCTGGCGCTTCCACACACCCACCTGGTTCGGATGCACCTGGTGCTTCGAGGCAATCTCCTGAAGCGTCCGATCACCCCGTAGCGCCTCCAAGGCTATCTTCGCCTTCAGCTCCCCCGAAAACCTGCGTCGCTTGCTCATCCGCATTCCTCCGTCACACGGCGGAATACACCTTGACGACATGTCCGATTTTGCGACGCCACCTCAACGCCGTTGCAAACGCCACTGTCGCACGCGGCGCCGAAACGCCTTGAGCGCAGTCGGGCTGGCAGCCGGAAGGAACGAGACCCCGAACAACCCGCCGCGCCACGCCGCGAACCTTGGCTGGAAACGGTAGCCCAGGAAGTCGAACGCGACCGTCGGGTAGTCCGCCTTGCGGTTGGTATCCTTGCAGTAGACCACCTTGGTCTTCTGCGGATGGACCTCCAGGCCGCACTCGGCCAATCGGTCCGCAACCCGCCGCCAGAGGGTCTTTGCCGCCTCCTCCGTTCGACAATGGCAGATTATATCGTCCGCATACCGTTCGAACGGAACATGCGGCATCGACCTTTTCATCCATTGATCGAACGCATAGTGCAGGAACAGGTTGGACAATACTGGCGAAATTACCCCGCCCTGTGGCGTGCCCCTGTCCCGTGCGACAACGGTGCCGTCCTCCTCGATCACGGGAGCCTTCAACCAGCGCTCGACATAGAGCAGCACCCACCGGCAGTCCGTATGGTGACGAACGGCCTTCAGCAGCAACTCGTGGTCGATGTTGTCGAAGAACCCCTTGATGTCCATGTCCAGCACCCAGTCGTAGCGCCAGCATCGCCGACGCGCTGTCCGGATGGCGTCAATGGCGGATCGCTTCGGCCGATATCCGTATGAGTCCTCATGGAAAATCGGTTCCAACAAGGGCTCCAGATGTCGGCGAACAACCTCCTGAGCGATGCGGTCCGTGACCGTCGGTATGCCCAACGGGCGCTTCCCGCCGCCCTCCTTGGGGATGTTCACCCTGCGAACCGGAGGCGGCATATAGCTGCCTGAGGACATGCGATTCCAGAGCTTGTAGAGTTCCGGACCAAGCCGTTCCTCCAGACTCTCGACCGTCTGCCCATCTACTCCAGCCGCTCCCCGGTTTGCCTTCACATGCTTGAAGGCTTCCCAGACTTCCCTCTTTGCTATCGGGAACGGCTTTGCCCCTGTCATCCGGCTCCTCCTGTCACCAGTTGGCCGACGGCAGCGGCTGAACACCACAGCCCCTTCGGTCCAGCGCCATTACAGCGCCTTCATCCCTACTACGGGCTGTTCTGCCCCTGTGCCCCGCATCGGTACTCTGAGCCTTCCGGGGGCTGCCCGGTTGGCCGTCTCCCTTGGCATCGGGACGACAGGTTCTCCTGTTCCGCAAGAAAGCCTGTTCCGGGTTCACGCCGCCTTCGAGCCGGATGCCGCGTGGGCCGGACTCCAGGACTCCGCCCATGCTTGTCCCGGAGTGACCACCACCCCCGGTTCTGACATCGACCATACGCTTTCGGCAGTTCATCGGCGGTTCGCTTTCGCTCGTCTCCCCGGACCTCACCTGACGAGATCGTCGTCCCGCCGTTTCCACGACGCTCACCACCATCGCTCTTTACGACAGCAGCTCGTGGTGGTTTGAGACCGACGCCTGATCGTCGACCCCGAGGGGCCTACCCTCATCTCTCTTGCAGTTGCGCACCTCCTTTCATGGCGGTGCTTCAGGACACACGGTGATCGCAATACTTCGAGACCAGCACATGCGCCAGAAGGCCGGGGCCCGGTCGGCCGCGCTCGATCGGTCGCGGCGGCAGCGGCGCCTGGTGGAACTTCTCGCAGCCGCCGCAGGCCAGGCGCGGACGGACGATGCGCTTCACCACGAAGCGGCCGGGGATGTACTCCAGCTCCTCCGTCACATCCTCGCCGAGCCGCTTGAGACGGCCGCCGCAGTCCGCGCAGCGCTCGCCCGGCGCGAGAACCGTCTCCTCGCGCGGCAGGTGGTCCGGCAGGGGACGGCGCTTCGGCTGCTTCTTCGTGGCGGGCGTCGGCTCGGTCGGCGCCTCGGCCGCCCGCGCGATCTCCTCGTCCTCCAGCCCGAGATCAAGCTGGTCGAGGGCCTCCGAGGTGACGCCGAAGCGCTGCCGCCGCAGACCCGCAAGCTGGTGCCTGAGCTTCTCGATCAACAGATCGCGGTTGCGCAGCTCGGCGTCCCGTGCCGCCAGTTCGGCCCGCGAGGCCAGCACCATCGCCTTCAACGCGGCGATGTCGTCGGGCAGGGAATGGGCCGCTTCGAGCATGGCCGCATCCTACCCGAAGGGGCCGACAAAGGGAAGCCCGAATGACAGTCAACCCATTGTTTATAAACGGTGAATCAGCCCGCGGCCAGCGGTCTCCAGGTGCGAACCGGCGCCCGCCAGTCGATCCCCTCAAGCAGCATCGACAGCTGCGCCGGCGTCACCGACACCTTCCCTTCCGATGCCGACGGCCACACGAAGCGGCCGCGCTCCAGACGCTTCGAGAACAGGCACGCACCCTGGCCGTCCCACCAGATCATCTTGATCAGGTCGCCCCGGCGGCCGCGGTAGATGAAGAGATGGCCGCAATGCGGATCCGCCTTCAATACCCGCTCCGCCTGCGCCGCGAGACCGGGGAACCCCTTGCGCATGTCGGTCACGCCGCAGGCCAGCCATACCCGGGTCGAGGAGGGAACCGGGATCATCCGCCAAGCGCCCGCACCACCCGGCACAGCGCGTCCGCGTCGAACGACCCGAACGCGCTCACCCGGTGGCCGTTCGACAACGCGATCTCGATCCGACCGTCCGATGCCGCGGCCGGCTCCAACGGCGGCGCATCGGGCACCACCTCCACCGGCAGGAAGGACGGCGCCTCCCCGGCATCGGCCGCCGGCCTGTAACGGGGATCGCGCCGCCAGGTGAAGATCAGGTTGGCGTTGACGTCATAGCGGCGCGCCACAACCGACACCGAGACACCGGGAGCGTAGCTCTGCGCCACGATCCGGCGCTTCTCGTCGTCCGACCAGAACCGGCGTACCCGACGTGGCACCGCAGCCCCCTAAGATAGTGTCCATTAGCCGATAATGGACACTATCGACCTCTGGAACCTCACCACAGACTGCGGCTCCAAGCCGTCTCGCCACAAGGGCGGTCACGCCAGACGCTTACGACGCTTACGGATCATCCGCCCAGCACCCGCACCACCCGGCACAGCGCGTCCGCGTCGAACGACCCGAACGCGCTCACCCGGTGGCCGTTCGACAACGCGACCTCAATGCGACCGTCCAATGCCGCGGGCAGCTCCGGCGGCGGGTCGGGCACCACCTCCACCGGCAGGAAGGACGGCGCCTCCCCGGCATCGGCCGCCGGCTGATAACGGGGATCGTGGCGCCAGGTGAAGATCAGGTTGGCGTTCACGTCATAGCGGCGTGCAACCACCGACACCGAGACACCAGGAGCGTAGCTCTGCGCCACGATCCGGCGCTTCTCGTCGTCCGACCAGAACCGGCGTACCCGACGCCTCATCGCAGCCCCCAAACGATAGTGTCCATTAGCCGATAATGGACACTATCGACCTCAGGAACCTCGCCACAGACTGCGGCGCCAAACCGACCCGCCACAAGGCCGGTCACGCCAAACGCTTACAGACCGAATGCAATCTCGTGCTCGGCAATTGCGCCGGGCTGTTTCCCGTCAGGCCCGGCTGGCTGGGGCGTGCGATCCCCGGCCACGAGGTCGCGGTTCTCGACGGCGACGGCCGCGAACTGCCGCCGGGCGAGACCGGAGAGATCGCGGTACGCAGCCCCGACCCGGTGATGTTCCTCGGCTACTGGCGGAACGAGGAGGCCACGGCAGCGAAGTTCAGCGGCGACTGGCTGCTCACCGGCGATCTCGGCGTCCGCGACGACGAGGGCACGTTCCGCTTCGTCGGGCGCGAGGACGACGTGATCTCTTCGGCCGGCTACCGCATCGGCCCCGGCGAGATCGAGGAATGCCTGATGCGCCACCGGGCGGTCGCGATGGCGGCGGCGGTCGGCGTGCCGGACCCCGTGCGCGGCGAGATCGTCAAGGCGTTCGTGGTTCTGCGCGAGAGCGAGACGCCTTCCGACGGTCTGGAGGCGGCGCTTTGCGCCCATGTCCGCGAGCGCCTCTCGGCGCACGAATATCCCCGCGCGATCGCCTTCGTCGACGCGCTCCCGATGACCGCCACCGGCAAGATCCGTCGCCGTGACCTGCGCCAGCGGGAACGCGAGGAGGCGAGTTCCCCCGCGAACTAGCCCGCGGGCAGCTGCGTGCCGGTCTCGAACTCGATCGCGGCCTGCTCGTCGCCGGCGATCGCGCGCTCGAAGGCGGCCAGACGCTTGTAGATCGACATCAGCTCGACGATCGTCGTCCACGAGTTGACCAGGAACTGGAACGAGTTCTCCACCCTGCCGAAGGCGCGGATGATCTGCTGCATCACCCCCAGCGTGACCGCCGCCGAGACGATGGTCGGACCCAGCGCGATATAGGGCAGGATCACCCCTGCTTGCAGGTACCCGTACCGGACCACGTTGAAATAGAGATAGTTGAGGTAGAGGCGGAAATAGTTGCGGCGCACGTTGGCGAACAGCTCGCCCAGCGTCGGCGGCTGCGCCCGGTCCTCGCGGTCCTCGCCGATCACCAGCTCCTTGCGGAAGGCGGCCTCGACCCGCTGGTTGCGGAACTCGAGCCCCGGCAGGCGGTAGCCCGCGAGCGCGAGTATTCCGGTCCCGAAGACCGACCAGAGAATGGCCACCCAGACCAGCGCGTAGGCGATCTCGCCGACGACGGGGATCTCCTTGATGTGCGACGAGAGCCCCCAGAGGATCGGCAGGAAGGCGATCAGCGTCATCACCGCATCGATGAACCTGACGCCGAGCGACTCCACGATGCCGGCAAACCGCATCGTGTCCTCCTGCACGCGCTGCGAGGCCCCCTCGATATGCCGGACCCGCTGCCACAATTCGACATAGCGATCGTTCATCGCGGTCCGCCAGCGGAAGACGAAATGGCTGGTGAAGAACGCGTTGAGGACGGCGGTCACGATGAAGACCATCGCGATGATCAGGAACGTGGCGAGCTGCGCGTAGTATTCCTCCGCCGTTACCGCCCCCGGCTTGGCGAGCGCCTTCTGGATCATGTCGTAGAAGGTGCCGAACCACTGGTTGATCATCACGTCGAGCTGGACCTGGAACCAGGTGACGAAGACGATCAGCGCGGATCCCGCGACCGACCAGAGAGACCATTTGTGCGGGCTGTAGCGCACCCAGAACAGCGCGAAGCCGGCGTAGCAGAGGAAGACGTAGATGTAGCCCCAGACGGTCTCCTCCTCGACGCCGAGGAGCCCGGCGAGGCCGGTGGGGTCGCCCCAGTCGACCGCGACCAGGTACCAGAACAGGACCGCAACCAGCCCCCAGCCGGCCGCGGAAAGGAAGAAGACGCGCGGGTTGGGAAAGAAACATCCGAACATTCCGGATTCCTTTCGGTAGGGGGTCGGTCCCGAGGGTCGGGTGCTATCGGAGGACTATACGGAAGGGCGGCCCCGATTCCCGCCGCCCATGTGCTCTAACCAAGCGCCTAGAGCAAATTCGGCAGCCAGGTCACCACGCCGGGGAACGCGGCGAAGATCAGCATCCCGATCAGGAAGATGAACACGAAGGGCCATGACGCGTTGTAGATGTCCGTCATCGGCACGGTTGGCTGGACCCCCTTGAAGGCGAACATGGTGTAGCCGAACGGCGGCGTGATCCCTCCCAGCGTGATGTTGATGAGGAACAGCAGCCAGAACCATATCGGGTCGAAGCCGAGCGGCTGCAACAGCGGCATGTAGATCGGGATCACCACCAGCATCAGCGCGACCTGGTCGATGAACAGGCAAAGGATGAAGGGCACCGCCATCAGGATGAACAGGAGGAACCAGCGGTTGACCTCGATGTCGCTGATGAAGCCGACCAGCGCGGTCGTCGAGCCGGAGAACGCCAGCAACTGCCCGAACATCTTCGAGCTCATCATGATCGCGAGGATCATGGCGGTAATCCGCGCCGTCGAATCGCAGGCTTCCTTGATCAGCCCGTAATTCAGCCGCCCGTATATCCAGGCGACGATCAGCGTACCGAGGACCCCGGTTCCCGCCGACTCTTCGGGTGTCGCGATCCCCGCCATGATGGTGCCGAGAACGCCGAGGATGATGATCGTGAACGGAATCATGCGCAGCACGGCGATGCCGCGGTCCCGCCAGGTGACGTCGCCGATGTCGTCCGCCACCGCCGGCGCCCGGGTCGGGTCGAGCTTCACCCGGATCATGATGTAGGCGAGGAACAGGCCGGCCAGGATCAGCCCTGGAATGATGCCCGCGATCAGCAGTCTGGCGATCGAGACCTGGGCCAGGCTGCCGATGATGATGACCAGGATGCTGGGCGGAATGATCGGGGCAAGGCTGGCGCCGGCGAGGATCGTCCCCGTCGATATCCGCCGGTCGTAGCCGCGCGCGATCAGGCCCGGAAACAGGGAGCGCCCGAGCATCGCGACGACGCCCATGGCGGCGCCCGACAGCGCGCCGAACATGGTCGAGAGCGCGATCGACAGGTAGTAGAGCCTGAGCCGGGACCGCCCCACCAGCTTGTCGAGCGAGTTGTAGAGCACGTCCATCGTGCCCGAGCGGAAAAGGAACTCCCCCATCAGGATGAACAGGGGCACCGCGATCAGCGTCGGAAACGTGGTCGTGTCGTAGAGGCTGTTGGCGAACATGCCGAAGCCCGCCGGGCCGAAATAGACCAGCGTGCCGACCACGTTGATGATCATGAAGGCGATGAAGATCGGCGCGCCCGAGAGGAACAGCCCGAGCAGCAGCGTCAGGCCGACGATCAGGACGACGTACCACTCCATCGCCGGGTCAGATCCCTGCCTGGGGTATGCGGTTCAGCGTGCGCACGAAATAGAGCGACGCGTTGGCGAGGCCGTAGGGGATGAACGACGTCACCCACCATTTCGGGATCGCGGTCGTCGTGTTGGTCAGGATGTCGTTCGCGATCTGCCGCGTGGTCTCCTCGAACGCCATGTAGGCGGAGATCGCGCAAACGATGGCGCCCGCGACCGCGGTTATCCGCGCGATCCACACCGCGACCTCTTCCGGGCTGTACTGGAAGATGATCGTCACCGCCACGTGCCCGCCGTCCTTCACCAGTTGCGGGATGCAGAGGAAGGTGGCGACCGAGAGCATGAAGCTCGACGTGTCGTTGCCCCAATCGGTGGGCGCGTTGAAGAAGTAGCGCGAGGCGACCTCGTAGACATAGAGGACGCCGATCAGCGCAATCAGGATCACGCCAATGGTGAACAGCGCATAGGTGATCCGGTCGTGGACACGGAGAACGGCGCTCATGCCTGCTCACACCATATTGCGGGCCGAGAATGGCGGGGGAGGCCCGATTTCAAGGTTAACCCCGCCGGGACCGGCGTCAAGCCGCCTCGGCGGTTGGCTATCCGTCGGTCGCCTCGGGATGGACGGAGACGAAGGGTTGCTCGGCCCAGCCCTTGTCGAATGGGGTGCAGAAAATGCCGTCGAAGCTGAGGGTCCGCACTTTCCAGCCGTCGCCCTCGCGCTTGAACTCGCAGTGATACCGGCCCATCACCCAGACCGCCTCGCGACCGCCGCCGGGCGCTTTCAGCGTCGCCGGTTCGAAGCAGAGCCAGGAGCCCTTCGCCTCGTCGCCGTCGACCTCGACCCATTCCGACCCCAGGAGGTGGCTGGATTCGACGATGCGCGTGCCCGCGTTGAACTTCTTCCGGAGCGCTTCGCGTCCGCGCCCGGCCATGCCGACATCCGAAAAGCCCTTTCCGCTGGTCCACATCCCGTCCTCGGTATAATACGCGACCAGCCGGTCGCCCCAATCCGGGCGGTCGCGCTCGTCCGCCTTGCGCAGCATCTCCGCCATCAGCCGCCGAATCGCGGCCTCGTCCTCCAGCCTGCGGACCCGGCGGGCCAGGTCTTCGAGCGTCTCTTCCCGGTTCATTCCGCCGCCTCGCCCCACGTCCATTCGCGGTGTTCGAGGATGTCTGGAAGGGGCGTATCCGAGGGCACGATCACCATCCGGCTGTCGATGTCGGCGAACGAAACCGAGCCGTCGAGCCCCGGCGGGGGTTCGCCCGCCATATGCGCGCGCAGCGTCTTCAACAGGTAGCGGCGAAGATGGGCGACCAGCAGATCCTTCGAGCCGATATGCTCCAGGCTGCGATCCACGATCGGCCCCATGCTCTGCACCATGGCGATGTCCTGGGCGGCGACGCCCTGGATGCCGGTGTAGTTCGCGGTCTTCTGCCGCTCGCGATCGAGGAGATGGAGATTGCCGAGATTGGCGCGCGACCTGTAGTCGTCGTCGGGGTCGATTAGGTCGTGGCCGAAGGCGTATTCGAGCTTCGCGCGCTCCTCGCCGGTGGGATCGACTGCCGGATCGTAATGCACATAGTACAGCCAATGATGCTCGTCGTCGATCGGCACCCAGGCGTGCCAGATCCAGCGCATAAGCGTACGCCCCGCCGGCACGATGGTGTGGCAGGGAAGCACGAACGGGTCGACCCAGAACAGCGATTTCCCCGGGTCGGCGGTCTGCCAGCCCCAGACCGTCTGCATGCCGAAGGGCTCCTCGCGCGTGAATGCGCGCGGTTTCGGGTCGTGGCCCATGGCCGCCCGGCGTTCGTCGATCGGCACCTGGTCGATGGTGCTGTGGAGGAAGGACGGGTGGGAGATATCGAGATCGATCTCGATGCCCTGCAGAAAATTGCATTCCTGCCGGTAGTGGTATCCCAGCACTTGCTGCGCGGGCAGTCTGATGAACAGGAATTCGGGGAAGGGGGGCGGATCGGCGCGGCTCCCCATATAGGTCCACACGATCCCGCCCGCCTCGCGCGTCGGATAGGCGGTGTGGCGGATCCGGTCGCCGAAATTCGGGTTGACCTCGCCCGGGGTGTCGACGATGCGCCCATGCACATCGAGCTTCCAGCCGTGGAAGACGCAACGCAGCCCGCACTCTTCGTTGCGCCCGTACACGAGCGAGACGCGGCGGTGCGGACAGAATTCGTCGAGCAGCCCGACCCGGCCCTGGCTGTCGCGAAATGCAACCAGCCGTTCGCCCAGCAGCTGGATCGCGACCGGCGCACCGTCCGGTTCGGGCAGACGTTCCGACAACATCGCGGGCAGCCAATACTCGCGGAACAGCCGGCCCATCGGCGTGCCCGGGCCGGTCCGCGTCAGAAGCTGGTTCTCTTCACGGGTTATGCGGGGCAACCCGGCCTCCCATCCCGAAGACGCCGGTGACGGACAAGCGCCGGGCCTGCGGTGTTGCAGCCCAACGGCGAGCGCGCGGTCGCGGCGATCGGTGCCGACCGCCGCGACCCGTACTTCCGGGTTACTCGGCCACCATGTTGGCCGCCCGGGCCATCTCGACGAACTTCTTGCCGTCCGCCTTGGAGTATTTCACGACGAGGTCGAGAACGCCCTCGTTGAACCACTTGCGGACGTGCGGGCGGAACTTCTCGGGATAATCGTGGTAGGTGACGCCCTTGGTCTTGAGCTCCGCCTCTTCCTCGGCGATGTACTTGTCGAACCAGCCGATCGACCAGTATTCGACCTTCTTGCCCTCCTCGATCAGGATGGTCTGGAGGTTCTTGGGCAGCTTGTCGAAGGCCTTGGCGTTGACCACGGTGAAGCTCTTCGATACGCCGAGCGCCGGCCGCATGACGTATTTCGCGCCGGCCTCGTAGAACTTGAATGTCCGGAGTCCGTAGAGCGGCCAGCAGTAGCCGTCGACCACGCCCTTTTCGAGCGCCGTGTAGAGCTGACCGAGGGTAAGCACGACCGGCGAGCCGCCGAGCTTCTTGATCAGCGGATGATAGGTCGCGGTGCCGCGGATCTTGCGCCCCTTGATGCCGGTCTCGGGGTCCGGCAGCTTCTTGAGCACCATGTGGTAGCCGTTCTTCCCCGTCGCCGTCAGTGCGAGCAGCTTCAGCCCGTGCCGTTTCTGGTAGTTCTGGCTGATGTAGTCGAACAGGCCGGAATCGCGCAGCTTCTTGGGGTCGAGCTTGAGCGCGTCCACCCCCATCAGCAGCCCGTTGCTGCCCGCGTGGTAAGCGCCGTGGCTGAACAGGATGTCGAACACGCCCGTGGAGACGGGATTGAGCTGCTCGAGCGGAGGCACCACCTCCGGTCCGGCCTGCGAGAGCTTGAGATCGCCCGCGGCGGCCTTCTCGACCGACTTGTGGTACTGGTCGAGAATCCGCACGGCCTCGAGGGTCGGCGGCCAGCTTCTCAATATCTTCAGGCTCGATCCGGCGACCGCTTCGGACGCGCACATCGCGAAGACGCCCGCGACCGCGATAAGCGCCGCGGCGAACGAAATCAGCATTCGTCTGGCAGACATTTACCATCCTCCCTTATTGGCTCTCTGCGCGTGGCAGCCGAGCCCCGCACCCGCGGCACCCCGCCGGGGCAAGGGTCGATGGTACGGGAGCGGCCGCAAACAAAGCAACTGGATCGGGGTTCGCTGGGTCGATCCGGATCGCCCGCCGCGCATGCGGGATTTACCCCGCATGGACCGCGCTGTATGAGACGCGCGAGCGTGCAGGCAGCCAGCGATGGAGGACGACGACATGACCGACGCCCCCGCCTACGAACCGCCCAAAGTCTGGAAATGGGAACGCGAGAACGGCGGTCGTTTCGCTTCCATCAACCGGCCGGTATCCGGCGCGACGCACGAAGCCGATCTCCCGCGCGGGACGCATCCGCTTCAGCTCTACTCGCTGGCGACGCCCAACGGCGTGAAGGTCACCGTGATGCTGGAGGAGCTGCTGGCGGCGGGGCACGCCGGCGCGGAATACGATGCGTATGTCGTCAACATCCGCGAGGGCGACCAGTTCGGCTCCGGCTTCGTTTCGATCAACCCCAACTCGAAGATCCCGGCGCTGGTGGATTACTCCACGCCCGAGCCGACCCGCGTCTTCGAGTCGGGCGCGATCCTGCTCTATCTCGCGGAGAAGTTCGGCGCCTTCCTGCCCGACGACCCGTCGGAACGGGCCGAGTGCCTGTCATGGCTGTTCTGGCAGATGGGCTCCGCACCCTATCTGGGCGGCGGTTTCGGCCATTTCTATGCCTATGCGCCCTACAAGATGGAATACCCCATCGACCGCTTCACGATGGAGGTGAAGCGCCAGCTCGACGTGCTCGACAAGCGGCTTGCGGACAAGCCCTACGTGGCGGGCGACGGCTACACCGTCGCCGACATGGCGATCTGGCCCTGGTATGGCGTGCTGACCACCGGGAAGCTTTATGACGCGGCGGAGTTCCTCGCCGCGGAAGAATACCGGAACGTCGTGCGCTGGTACGAAGAGATCGGGTCCCGCGACGCGGTGATCCGGGGACGCAAGGTCAACCGGATCAACGGGCCGCTGGAAGACCAGCTCCACGAACGCCACGACGCGTCCGACTTCGATCTGCGTACGCAGGACAAGCTGGAGGCGGCGGAGTAGGACGGCCGGCGTCCGGACGTTCTCCCGTTTCGCAGCCGGTCCGGACACCCGGGTAGCGGCTGGAGGTCGCGATGTTTCCCGAACACGATCTGATCCTGCACGGCGGGAACGTGATCACGCTGGATGGCGGTTCCCGGTTGGCGAGCGCCGTCGCGGCCTCGGCGGGGCGCATTTCGGCGGTGGGCACCGACGAAGAGGTGCTGGCGGGGCGCGGCCGCGGCACGCGGGTAATCGAGCTCGACGGGCGCACGGTGTGTCCCGGTTTCATCGACACCCATGCCCACATGGACCGCGAGGGGCTGAAGGCGCGCGGCGGCTACTCGCTCGCGGGGCGGCATTCGGTGGCGGCGATCGTCGATGCGGTCGCGAGCGCCTGCGCCCGGACGCCGAAGGGCGAGTGGGCGGTTTTCATGCCCATGGGCACGCCCAAGCTCAGCTACATCAGCCGGCCCGACCAGCTTGAGGAAGGCCGGTTCCCGACGCGCCACGACCTCGATGCGGTCTCGCCCGACAACCCGGTCTATATCCGCGTCCCCTGGGGATGGTGGGTCCACCGCCCGTTCGTCGCCGTCGCCAACTCGGCGGCGCTCAGGCTGTGCGGCATCGACCGCGATACGCCCGCGCCCTACAATGTCGAGATCCTCACCGACGAGGACGGCGAGCCGAGCGGCGTGTTCTTCGACCGCTCATACGCCCCGGTGATCGAGTACACGCTGATGCGCAAGGCGCCCCGGATCACGTTCGAGGACCGGGTGGCCGGCTGCCGGCTGGGCGCCGCCGCCTACGCAGCGGCTGGAACCACCAGCATCTACGAGGGTCACGGGCTGACGCCGGCGATCCTGGAGGCCTATCGCCGGGTCCATGAGGACGGCGACCTCGTGGTGCGGGCCCACCTGCCGCTCAGCGTGCCCGGCGCATCGGTCGACGACCGCAGGATGGCGGGTATCCTCGACGAGTGGGCGACGCGGCTCGCCGGACGCGGCAGCGGCGACGAGACGCTGCGCTTCGAAGGCGTCTGCGTCGACGTCGCCAACGAGCAGGCCGCCCAGATCATCGGCGCGGACTATCCCTACGAAGCCTGGGCCGGGCATTTCTATCACTCGTTGTCGCACGACCGGTTCGTCGAGATCGGCGTCCATGCCGCCCGGCTCGGCATCCGTTTGAGCTGCCTGATCTGCTACGATCTCGAACGGGTGCTCCGCGCCTACGAGGCGATCGACGCCCGGGTGTCGATACGCGGCCGGCGCTGGGTGATGATCCACGTGATCGAGGCGAATGCCGACCAGATCCGGCGCATGAAGGCGCTCGGCGTGATCGCGACGGTGACCCCCAACTTCATGTACATGGCCTCCGACCGCTTCAATCTGCACGAGATCGGCGAACGCGCAATGCCGATCCGCGCCCTGATCGATGCCGGTGTGCCCGTAGCGCTGTCGTCGGACAACGTGCCCTATTCCATGCTGTGGACCATGTGGGAGGCGCTCGCCCGCTACGATGCGGATTCCGGGCGAACGCTCGGCGAGAGCCATCTCACCCGGGAGGAGGCGCTGCGCATGATCTGCCAGACCGGCGCCATGGTGACCTGGGAAGAAGACGCGAAGGGTACGCTGGAGGTGGGCAGGATGGCCGACATGGCGGTGCTGGACGGCGATCCGCTGAGCTGCGCCGAGGACGCGCTGAAGGATATCCGGGTCGAGCGCACCTTCCTCGGCGGACGCGAGGTCTTCGGCCCCGGCATCGCCGACCCCGGCCCGGTCGACGGCATGGACCCCAGCTGAGCCCGGCCGGCCCTATTTCCCGAAACGGACTTCCACCTCGCCCAGGGGGCCGAAATCGGCGGTCACCGCGTCGCCCGGGCGGCAGCGGACGATGTCGGTCGCGCTGCCGGTCGTGACGATATGGCCCGCTTCCAGGGTCGCGTTCCGCGCACTCAGATGGTTGGCGAGCCAGACCAGTACGTTCCACGGATCGCCGAGGACATTGCGGCCCGCGCCTTCGCTCGCCGGGGCGCCGTTGACCAGCACGATGACGGGCTGGGCGGCGAGATCGTGGGTGAGTCCGCTCTCGGCCGCCGGGCCGAGGCAGAGCAGGCCCGCGATCGCGTTGTCGGCGATCAGGTCCTCCGCGCTCATCGCGAGCCAGTCCGTGTAGCGCGAATCCGGCACCTCGATCGCCGGATGGACGCTCGCGACCGCTTCCCGCACCTCTTCGCGGGTGTAGCGCGCGGCACGGGGAGCAAGCGCGCGGCCCATGACGAAATCGAACTCCGGCTCGATGGTATGGAAATTGACGCGCCCCGGCGGCACGTGGAAAGGGCTCTCGCCCACGAAATCGGCGAACAGGCGGCCCGAGAAGGGGGCATCCACACCGAAGCGCGCCTGCACCCGGGCGTTGGTCGCTCCGATCTTGTAGCCCGCGATGGCCAGCCCCGCGCGCGCCGCGAGCCCGTCCTGCACCGCGTAGGCCTCGCCGATCGTTCCCGGACGGCAGTCGGACGGCAGCGCGTCGATCTGCCTGCCGTCCTGCCAGGCTTCCCACAAGGCCGCACCGCCGCGCATCGCCTTCTGACGGTCCATGCCGTCGCTCCCCTCTTCCTTCACGGCACCGTTCAGCCGGTCTCGGGTCGCGCGCCGATGCAATCGACCAGAACCTCTTCGAGCGGCACGGGGAGGATGTCCAGGTCGCTTAGGGTCCACGCCCGTTCGCTGACGACATTGTCGCGTTTCATCAGCTTCACCTGATCGCGGGTCAACGGCGGTTCAGGGAGCAATGTCATCGCGACCGCCAGCATGTCCCACACGGCAAAGGGAACCGGAACCGCGGTCGGTCGCCTGCCGATCCGTTCGGTCACCAGCCTCACCAGGTCCTTGTAGGCATAGACTCTCGGCCCTCCGAGTTCGTACACGCGGCCTTCCGTGGAGGGGTCGTCGAGAACCTTCAGGCACGCTTCCACCACGTTTTCGACGAACACCGGTTGGAGCCTGGTAAGCCCCCTTCCGAACAGCGGCAGAACCGGGGATCGCCGTGCCATGCCCGCGATCCGGTTCAGGAAGTAATCGTCCGGTCCGAATATCGCGCTCGGACGCAGGATGGTGACGCTCTCGAAGGCTTCCCTGACGTGCCTCTCTCCTATTCCCCGGCGCGGACATAGGGCGAATCCGAGGCGGGATCGGCGCCCAGGCCCGAGACATGGATCAGCCGCTCCACTCCCGCCCGCTTCGCCTGTCGGGCGACGTTGAGCGCGCCCCGCCCGTGAATCGTCTCGAACGTCGCGCCGCGCTTCTCGACATAGTGGCCGACGGTATTGACGACCCAGGCCGAGTCCTTCACCGCCCGTGCGACCGACGCCTCGTCCGATACATCGGCGCGCATGAGCTCGATCCGGCCCGGCCCCCGGTGAAGGGTTGTGCGCTCCGGATGCCGTACGCCCACGCGCATGTCGTTCCCCGCGCCCGCCAGCCATTCCACGATCCGGCGGCTGAGGAACCCTGTTCCCCCGAACACCGTTACAGGTCTGGATGACAACGTCGCGCGAGACTATGCGTCGGCCGGCACCCAGGGAGGGAGCGGTGTGCCGCCGCAATAGTGATTTTCCGCCGGGTTCTCGCGGAACAGGACGTATATGTCGGCGGCCTCTACGCCCATCGTCTCGTTCAGGATTTCCGCGATGGCGTCGACCAGCGCCTTCTTGCGCTCCGGTTGGCGGCCCGGCCGCAGGTCGATCTCGACCAGGGGCACGCCGTCGCCGATCTCGCCCACCACCTCGCGCACCGCGACATAATCGTACTTGGTTTCCTTGGGTGCGAGGGTCTTGAGCACCGCCGCCTTGACCGCGGCGCGGATGGATTTCTGCGTTTCGGCGGGCGTTCCCGAGGGGACTTCGACTCGAATGACGGGCATGGTGGGCTCTCCTTATCGCGGCCGTACCAGGTCTCCCCTTTGCGCGACGATTTCGCCGTCCTGAATGACCGTCGCGATGCGCTCGGGGGCGCAGAGGACGGAGATGTCCTCCAACGGATCGCCGTCGACGATGAGGATATCGGCGGTCTTCCCGGCCTCCACCGTCCCGAGCCGGTCCGACAGGCCGAGGAGTTCCGCTCCCCGGATCGTGGTCGCCTGGATCGCGTCCATCGGACTCATGCCGAGCGACACCAGCGCAACCAGCTCCTGCGCGTTTTCGCCGTGCCGGTTCCAGGGGGTGCCCGCATCCGTTCCCATCGCGACTCGCATGCCCGATCGCAGCGCTCTGGCGCAAGACGCGCGCTGACTCTCGATGGCCGCTTCCGCCTTCTCCACCACGTCGGGCTGGATGCCGGACTCGATACCGTTTTTGACCACCAGGTCGACCGCGGCCGCCGTGGGGACCAGCCAGACGTCGCGCTTCAGCATCATTTCGATGCCCTCGCCGTCGAGAAAATAGGCATGTTCGACGCTCTGCACGCCGGCCCGGATGCCGTTCTTGATCCCGGACGCGCCATGCGCGTGAACGGCGGTCAGCTTGCCGGCCTTGTCGGCTTCCTCGATCGCGGCGCGCATCTCCGCCTCCTCGAGCTGCGCCGCGCCGATCTCGTTGCCCTGGGTCAGGATACCGCCCGTCGCCATCAGCTTGACGCAGTCGGCGCCGGCGCGAATTTGCTCCCGGGCCGCCCGGCGCACATCGTCCGCCCCGTCGGCCTGACGGCCGAACTGCCAGCAATGGCCGCCGGTCATCGTCACCGGCTGGCCGCTCAGGATCAGACGCGGCGCGGCCGTCGCCAGGCCCTCGTCGAGCGCCCGCCGGAAGGAAATGTCGATATGGTCCTTGGCGCCCAGATCGCGCACCGTGGTAACGCCCGCCGCGAGCGTCCGTTCGGCATTCCTCGCCATGCGCAGGACCGACATCGCCGCGGTATCGCTCACGACCTGACCGATGGGATCGGCGTCGCCGTCGATGGACAGATGGACGTGGCAGTCGATCATTCCCGGCATGACGGTCCGGCCCGCGACGTCGACGACTTCCCCGTCCGGCGTGTCGGGGAAGTCCGGCATCGGCCGAATGTCGGCGATCGACCCGCCGTCGACGACGATGAACCGGTCGGGCAGGACCTGCCCGGTCCCGTCTACGATGCGGGCGTTGGAGAGGATGCGTCGCATGCCGATGCGTCCACCGGATTGCGGGCGCCGTCGCGGCGAACCGCAACCGCGCCGCCCTTGACGAAGACCGTTTTCATGACGGAATCCTTATCATCCGCCAGCGGGCGGGGAAAGACGCCCTGACGGCAGCCCGGGCCGACGGGTAAGCTCGGTGTCGCGAGAGAAAGACAACGCGAGCGAGGTGTCTCATGGCCGCCCCGGCGCAGGAATACGAGAGCCGGAAGGAACGCGCACGCGACCTCATGAGGGAGCGTGGGATCGACGGCCTCGTGGTGACCGACCCGACAACCTTCTTCTACTTCAGCGGTCAGAGGGCGCCCGCGTGGATGAAGCAGCGGCCGAACGCGTTCGTCCTTCCGCTGGAAGGGGAGCCCGCGATCGTCAGCTGGTCGGGGCCCGGCATGTTCGCGCGGCTTTACGGCCGGCCCTACCCGTCCTGGGTCGAAGACCGGCGCATCTATCCCGAGGTGCCGTTCGGCACCGACGAACGCGTTGACTGGGGGATTCGCGGGGTTCTGGAAGACCGGGGGCTCGGGAACGCAACCGTCGCGATCGAACTCGGCCGCGATACCTGGCTCGGCATTCCCCATGGCGATTTCGTCCGGTTGCAGGACGATCTGCCCGGTGTCCGGTTCGTGGAATCGGGGCCCGTCATCTGGGGCTGCCGGACGATCAAGTCGGAATGGGAGATCGAGGCGCAGCGCGAGGCCTGCGCCATCGGCGGCCGGGCCTGGAAGCGCTGCCTGGAGGAGCTCCATGTCGGCATTTCGTCGGCCGAGATCCAGAAGCGGATCGTGACCTATTACCCTAAATCCGGCGGTTGGAGGGCGTGATCGCCCTCTCGGCGCGGTTGGAATGGTCGATTTCTGGTTCGATTTCAGCACGCTGGCGCGGCCCGAGGGGGCGGCAGCCAGGGTTGATGGCCCGGCTCGCGGCCGTGGAGGTATTTTTTGAGCGCTTCGGCGAGGATCCGGCGCCAGCGATCCTCGGCGCTCAACTGCTCCGCATTTTGCGTCAGGGCCCGGAAGAAGCCGGCGATCCGCCGCAGGGCAGCAGCCACCGCCTCGCGCCGCCCGTGGTGGGAGGTCACCGTCAGCCGGGTCTGGCCGGCGTGCCAGGTCTGGCGGGCGACGCCGTGCAGCAGCAGCGGTCGGCTGGTGATCGCCTCGCGGTGGCGCTCGGGGTCGGCGAGGCGGACGAACAGGCTCCACCAGTCGTAGATGAGCGCGATCAGCCGGGCCATGTGGCGGCAGCGCGTCAGGTCGCGCGTGGTGAAGCCGCCCCAGCCCCACTGGTTCTTCAACTCGTCGAAGCCGTTCTCCGCGTCGGCCCGGTCGCGGTAGAGCTGGGCCACAGAGCGCACCTCCAGATCGAGCGAGGTGGCCAGCACCGCGAACTCCCATACCCCGGTGCCGGGCTGCGCCTCGGTCCAGAACAGCTCGCCCTGGGCGGTGTCGCCGCGCGTCAGCGCCAGTGTCGCCGGAAGCCGGCGGCGCAGAACCACGGCCCGGCGCAACCGGCTCCAGCCCTGCAAGCGCAGATCGGCCCCGATCCCCTGCCAGCCCTGGCCCGCATCCTCCCAGCCGTCCCGCGCCATCTGCCGCTCGGCAAGCCGGCGCGCGCCCCTGGTCAGGCGCAGCTTGAACAGATAGTCCAGACCCGCCGCCTCGCACGACGCCATATTGCCCTCGCTGCCCCAGTCCTTGTCCCCCCGCACCAGGCGCGGCCAGCGGTCCCGGCCGAGACGGTCCAGCAAAGCCCACAAGGACGGCGCCGCCCGGTTCGAGCGGTGATGATTGCCCGGCGCAACCTCGACATCCAGAACCAGCCGCGTGCCCGCCATCAGGAACGCATGGCAGGCGTGCGAGGGACGGCCCGGCTTCTTCGGGTTGTAGCTCACCACCGCCCCCTCCTGGCCGCCGTAGAGCGGCTTGATCGTCGTGTCGCAGTCCAGAACCCAAGGCTCGCTCAGCAGCGGGCGGACCGTGTCGTCGAGATGGCCCTGAAGCCACGTTGTGCCCTCATCCGCCCCGATCCGCTCCAGACCGCGCCGGACCGAATCCTCGCTCGCGACCTTGCCCATCCCCAACAGCGCCGGGTTCACCCCGTCCCCGCGCAGCGCCGTGATGTGCGCATAGCGAGACTGGCCCGCCAGAACCGAAAGCAGCACCGTCCCCAGAACGTCCCGCTTCGAAGGCGCGTTCGGGCTCGTGTAGACGAGCGGGCAGTCCGCCACCAGCGCCTCGAAGCGACCGCTCACCTTCAGATATTCCGCGAAGAACGCCAGATGGCCAAGCGGCGTCACCGCCGCATCCGGGTCCCATTCGACGTGAACCGTGCCGCCGAAGGTGTCCACCTTCACAGCCTCGCAGGCGAGATCCCGCACAGCGCCAGAACCCTCACCCGCAGGGTGACCCTCTCGGCCCCATCCAAATCCGCTCATACCCGCAGTCTACAAGGGCCACGGCGAATCCAGACCCCGATCAACTGCCGGATTTAGGATTACATGGACGAGGGCGCGGATCTCGGCGCCGGCCCTCCGATCGCGCTCGGCGCGACGGGGCCGGGAGGCATGTTCCGGGCCGGCGACGTGCTCTATCTCGACGGCGGCTGCGGTTTCGAGGGCTACCAGATGGATTTCACCCGCCGGGCGGTGTTCGGCGCGCCGAGCGACCGCCAGCGCCGCGAGCATGACGGGATGTGGGAGATCCTGTTCAAGGTCATGGACCGCATGGTACCGGGGACCGGCATGGCCGAGATTTTCGAATACTCCCAGTCGCTGCTGGCCGCGACCGATTTCGTCAACTATTCCGACCACCCGGCGAAGCGCATCGGCCACGGCATCGGCCTGGAGACCGAGCCGCCGTCGATCAACGCCTTCGACCCCAACGTCCTGCGGGTCGGCATGACGCTGACCCCGGAACCGAAGATCGAGAGTCCGGACGGTCTGGTGAATCCCGAAGAGCACGTGGTCATACGCGAGCACGGGTGCGAAATACTGTCGACCGAGCCCGGCTGGGAGCTGTTTGTCGTCGAATGACCGTCATGACGTCGCGGCCTCCCGAACTGCTCCTTCTCGATCGCGCCGACATCGAGGCGGTGGCGCCGCCGCTCGAGGACATCGTCGAGATCGTCGAAGAGACCTACCGCATCGACGGCCGCGGCGAGGTCGAGGTGCCGGTTAAGGCGGGCGTGCATCCCGGCCGCCCGCACAGCTTTCTGCACGCCATGCCCGCCTGGGTCGCCGGCGGGAAGGCGCTCGGGATGAAGTGGATCTCCTACTATCCGGACAATGTCGGGTTTCCCGATTCCTCCGGCTTGATCGTGCTCAACGATCCCGGGCACGGGCATCCGGTGGCGATCATGGAGGGGATGTGGATCACCCTGGTGCGAACGGCGGCCTGCGGCGCCGTCGCGGCCAGGCATTGCGCGCGGCGGAACCCGGTTCGGCTCGGGCTCGTCGGATGCGGCGTAAGCGTCCGGCGTGACCGCCCCTGCGTGGTCAGTCGGCGGCTTCCCGATCTTCTGCGGGCGCGGTGTTCCACGGCAGCAGATCGTCGATGCGGTTGATCCTGTAGTCGGGGATGCGTTCGAGGACCTGAGCAAGCCAGGCCTGCGGATCGACATCGTTGAGCCTGGCGGTCTCGATCAGGGTGTAGGCGATGGCGGCGGCCCTGCCGCCGCTGGCCGAGCCCATGAAGAGATAGTTCTTGCGGCCGAGCGCGATCGGCCTCATTGCGCGTTCGGCGGGGTTGTTGTCGATCTCGAGGAAGCCGTGCTCGAGATAGGGTCGAAGGCGCTTCATCCGGGTCAGGGCATGACGGATCGCCGCTGCCAGCGGGGTCTTGGCGGAGATTCTGGGCAGCTGCGATTGCAGCCACCGCTCCAGCTCGTCGAGGCACGGCGCGGCCTGATCGTGTCCCGAGCCGTGGTGTAAGAGCCTGGCGGCCGTCGCGGTATCCGGCGGGTAGGGCCGGTAGGCTCAGGCTGCCACGGCGGGCAGCTTGACGGTTGCATTGTCGCTCACGGGAGCGATCGATTCCAGCGTCATGTATCTGGCCCTCTGGACGGCCCATTCGTCGTTCTGCTCGAGCAGGATGGCGCCGATCAGCCGTGTTATGGCGTCCTCGTTGGGGAAGATGCCGACGGTGTTGGTACGCCGCTTGATCTCGCCATGGAGTCGTTCGAGCGGGTTTGTCGAGTGCAGCTTGGGGCGATGCGCGGCCGGGAAGGTCATGTAGGCGAGAACGTCGTGCTCGGCCTCGTCCATGAGAGCGGCGAGCTTCGGCGCCTTGGCCCTGAGCTGGTCGGCGACCTGGCGCCACTGGGCGGAGGCGCTGTCTGCATCCTCCTGGGCGAAGGCGGTGGTGACGAAGGCGGACACGACGCGCCGGCCCTGCTTGCCGGCATGGGCGAGCAGGGTGCGCATGAAGTGGACGCGGCAGCGCTGCCATGTGGCGCCGAGGACGCGCGTTGCAGCCGCCTTCAGGCCCTTGTGGTCATCGGAGACGACCAGCTTGACGCCGCGCAGGCCGCGGCGGGCCAGGGAGCGCAGGAAGGAGGTCCAGAAGGTCTCGGCCTCGGACGCGCCGATCGCCATGCCGAGCACCTCGCGGCGGCCCTGGTCGTTGACCGCCACCGCGATCGTGACCGCGACCGAGACGACGCGCCCGGCCTCGCGCATCTTCACATAGGTCGCGTCCAGCCACAGATACGGCCAGTCGCCCTCCAGCGGGCGGTCGAGGAAGTCGCGGATCTTGCCGTCGATCTCACCGCACAGCCGCGACACCTGGCTCTTCGAGATGCCCGACATGCCCATGGCCTGCACCAGGTCGTCCACCGAGCGGGTCGACACGCCCTTGATGTAGGCCTCCTGGATCACCGCCGTCAGCGCCTTCTCCGCCATGCGACGCGGCTCCAGGAAGCCCGGGAAGTAGCTCCCCTTGCGCAGCTTCGGGATCTTCAGCTCCACCGTGCCCGCGCGCGTCTCCCAGACCCGGTCCCGGTAGCCGTTGCGATGGGTGAGCCGGTCCGGCGAACGCTCGCCGTGTGCGGCTCCCGCAAGGCCCTCCACCTCAAGCGCCATCAAACGCTCGGCCGTGAACCCGATCATCTCGCGAAGCAGATCGGCGTCCGAACTCTTCTCCAAAAGCGCCTGCAGGGTCATCATGTCCTTGGTGGTCATCGTGGTACTCCTCCGGTCGGATGGACTGTAGAAGCCCAACCCTAACCGGCACCGCGATGGCCATCCGCTATGGATAAGTGGCCCGCCGCCGCCAGACGCCACACGGTCGCGGCGGCGGGCCACTTACCCACAGCTACCGATGCTGGCTCCTGCTCCTACACCACGCCTGGGGGCACGACCCGCGGCCTTGGCCTGGCGGATGGCCGCGCGGTTCTCGGGCGGCTGCCCGCGGGCCTCCTTCTCGATAGCGTAGAGGGCGGCGATCCGTTCCAGCGCCTCGGCGGCGATCGCCGAGCCCTGGGCGGCATGGACGTCGAAGAACTTGCGTCGCACATGCGCCAGACAGGCCACCTCGCGGACCGGCCCGGCGCGCGCCAGCGCACCGAACCCGGCATAGCCGTCCGAGTGCATCCAGCCGGCGAAGCCTTCAAGATGCGCCTTCGGATGCGCCGCCTTGCGGTCGGCCGAGAAGCGGTACCAGGCCGCCGGCGGCGCCTCGCCAGCCCAGGGCCGCTCGTCCCGCACGTAGGTCCAGGCCCGGCCGGTCGCCGTTTTGCCGGTTCCCGGCGCCAGCAGCTTGACCGGGGTGTCGTCGGCGAACAGGGCTTGTCCTTCCAGCACATGGCGCCCGATCGCATCGGCCAGGGGCTCCAGCAGCGCCGTCGCCTTGCCGACCCAGCCGACGAGCGTCGAGCGGTCGAGCTCGACGCCGTCGCGGGCGAAGATGCGGGACTGGCGGTAGAGCGGCAAGCGAGTCGCGCGGGGGAATCTCACCCCCACGCGCTCCCAGAACCGTACGTGAACCTCTCAGCTCATACGGCTCCCAGCGTCCGGCCCTGCCCGTGCACAAGGGTCCAATGGGCGAACCGCCACGGCTCCGCTTTCGCGATTCTGGCAAGCCAGAGACGAGCCTGACGCGGTCGTTGTCGGAAGCGTTTGAACTTCCGCATTGCCCATCGCTGCAAGTGGGCGTCTATCAGACGAAGGGTCGGATAGAGCGCCGACTTGTAGAATGCGCCGAAGTAGCCGATCCACCCTGCAATTTCGCGATGAAACATGCGGGCAAGGTCAAGCAGTGCCTTGTCGCTACGCCGTTGCAAACGCCACTGTCGCACGCGGCGCCGAAACGCCTTGAGCGCAGTCGGGCTGGCAGCCGGAAGGAACGAGACCCCGAACAACCCGCCGCGCCACGCCGCGAACCTTGGCTGGAAACGGTAGCCCAGGAAGTCGAACGCGACCGTCGGGTAGTCCGCCTTGCGGTTGGTATCCTTGCAGTAGACCACCTTGGTCTTCTGCGGATGGACCTCCAGGCCGCACTCGGCCAATCGGTCCGCAACCCGCCGCCAGAGGGTCTTTGCCGCCTCCTCCGTTCGACAATGGCAGATTATATCGTCCGCATACCGTTCGAACGGAACATGCGGCATCGACCTTTTCATCCATTGATCGAACGCATAGTGCAGGAACAGGTTGGACAATACTGGCGAAATTACCCCGCCCTGTGGCGTGCCCCTGTCCCGTGCGACAACGGTGCCGTCCTCCTCGATCACGGGAGCCTTCAACCAGCGCTCGACATAGAGCAGCACCCACCGGCAGTCCGTATGGTGACGAACGGCCTTCAGCAGCAACTCGTGGTCGATGTTGTCGAAGAACCCCTTGATGTCCATGTCCAGCACCCAGTCGTAGCGCCAGCATCGCCGACGCGCTGTCCGGATGGCGTCAATGGCGGATCGCTTCGGCCGATATCCGTATGAGTCCTCATGGAAAATCGGTTCCAACAAGGGCTCCAGATGTCGGCGAACAACCTCCTGAGCGATGCGGTCCGTGACCGTCGGTATGCCCAACGGGCGCTTCCCGCCGCCCTCCTTGGGGATGTTCACCCTGCGAACCGGAGGCGGCATATAGCTGCCTGAGGACATGCGATTCCAGAGCTTGTAGAGTTCCGGACCAAGCCGTTCCTCCAGACTCTCGACCGTCTGCCCATCTACTCCAGCCGCTCCCCGGTTTGCCTTCACATGCTTGAAGGCTTCCCAGACTTCCCTCTTTGCTATCGGGAACGGCTTTGCCCCTGTCATCCGGCTCCTCCTGTCACCAGTTGGCCGACGGCAGCGGCTGAACACCACAGCCCCTTCGGTCCAGCGCCATTACAGCGCCTTCATCCCTACTACGGGCTGTTCTGCCCCTGTGCCCCGCATCGGTACTCTGAGCCTTCCGGGGGCTGCCCGGTTGGCCGTCTCCCTTGGCATCGGGACGACAGGTTCTCCTGTTCCGCAAGAAAGCCTGTTCCGGGTTCACGCCGCCTTCGAGCCGGATGCCGCGTGGGCCGGACTCCAGGACTCCGCCCATGCTTGTCCCGGAGTGACCACCACCCCCGGTTCTGACATCGACCATACGCTTTCGGCAGTTCATCGGCGGTTCGCTTTCGCTCGTCTCCCCGGACCTCACCTGACGAGATCGTCGTCCCGCCGTTTCCACGACGCTCACCACCATCGCTCTTTACGACAGCAGCTCGTGGTGGTTTGAGACCGACGCCTGATCGTCGACCCCGAGGGGCCTACCCTCATCTCTCTTGCAGTTGCGCACCTCCTTTCATGGCGGTGCTTCAGGACACACGGTGATCGCAATACTTCGAGACCAGCACATGCGCCAGAAGGCCGGGGCCCGGTCGGCCGCGCTCGATCGGTCGCGGCGGCAGCGGCGCCTGGTGGAACTTCTCGCAGCCGCCGCAGGCCAGGCGCGGACGGACGATGCGCTTCACCACGAAGCGGCCGGGGATGTACTCCAGCTCCTCCGTCACATCCTCGCCGAGCCGCTTGAGACGGCCGCCGCAGTCCGCGCAGCGCTCGCCCGGCGCGAGAACCGTCTCCTCGCGCGGCAGGTGGTCCGGCAGGGGACGGCGCTTCGGCTGCTTCTTCGTGGCGGGCGTCGGCTCGGTCGGCGCCTCGGCCGCCCGCGCGATCTCCTCGTCCTCCAGCCCGAGCTCAAGCTGGTCGAGGGCCTCCGAGGTGACGCCGAAGCGCTGCCGCCGCAGACCCGCAAGCTGGTGCCTGAGCTTCTCGATCAACAGATCGCGGTTGCGCAGCTCGGCGTCCCGTGCCGCCAGTTCGGCCCGCGAGGCCAGCACCATCGCCTTCAACGCGGCGATGTCGTCGGGCAGGGAATGGGCCGCTTCGAGCATGGCCGCATCCTACCCGAAGGGGCCGACAAAGGGAAGCCCGAATGACAGTCAACCCATTGTTTATAAACGGTGAATCAGCCCGCGGCCAGCGGTCTCCAGGTGCGAACCGGCGCCCGCCAGTCGATCCCCTCAAGCAGCATCGACAGCTGCGCCGGCGTCACCGACACCTTCCCTTCCGATGCCGACGGCCACACGAAGCGGCCGCGCTCCAGACGCTTCGAGAACAGGCACGCACCCTGGCCGTCCCACCAGATCATCTTGATCAGGTCGCCCCGGCGGCCGCGGTAGATGAAGAGATGGCCGCAATGCGGATCCGCCTTCAATACCCGCTCCGCCTGCGCCGCGAGACCGGGGAACCCCTTGCGCATGTCGGTCACGCCGCAGGCCAGCCATACCCGGGTCGAGGAGGGAACCGGGATCATCCGCCAAGCGCCCGCACCACCCGGCACAGCGCGTCCGCGTCGAACGACCCGAACGCGCTCACCCGGTGGCCGTTCGACAACGCGATCTCGATCCGACCGTCCGATGCCGCGGCCGGCTCCAACGGCGGCGCATCGGGCACCACCTCCACCGGCAGGAAGGACGGCGCCTCCCCGGCATCGGCCGCCGGCCTGTAACGGGGATCGCGCCGCCAGGTGAAGATCAGGTTGGCGTTGACGTCATAGCGGCGCGCCACAACCGACACCGAGACACCGGGAGCGTAGCTCTGCGCCACGATCCGGCGCTTCTCGTCGTCCGACCAGAACCGGCGTACCCGACGTGGCACCGCAGCCCCCTAAGATAGTGTCCATTAGCCGATAATGGACACTATCGACCTCTGGAACCTCACCACAGACTGCGGCTCCAAGCCGTCTCGCCACAAGGGCGGTCACGCCAGACGCTTACTGAAATTCTGCCAAAGTATGGCGATTGCCGGATCATTGAGGTCGTCGTCGATCACGAGGGACCGGTGAGCGCCTCATCTGCGGAGGCGTGTGCGCGCTACTCGGTCAAACGCAGATTGGCATTGACCCCTTCGAGAAGTTCGTTGAGAGACGACCGCAATGCGGCCGGCACCGTCGCACCGTCTCCCAGGGTGATGCGGAGATGGAGCTTCAGCGGGACGCCCGCCGCCTTGGCGACGATGTCCGGCAGCGCCTCGACCAGATCTTGGAGTTCGTGGGATTCCAGATCGGCGGCGGCAACAAGCGCTCCTGACGGTGTCCCCTCGACTCCCACCCCGCCTTCTTCAAGTCCCGTCTTCCTTTCGGGCGCGATGAGCGTCACGGCCGCTGCGCCTGCCGGATCACACGGCCAAGGACCGGAATCGGGCGTTCTCTCCAGCCAGCGCGAAGCAAATGCGTCGTCGAGCGCGCGACTAAGGACCGACCATGGCAGCGGATTCCCGAGCTTTATTGCCAAGGCGGCAGACACGGCCAGGACATTCGTTCGTCCGGCTGTCCATGCCTCCGGCGCGGCATCCTCAGTCAACTGGTCCGAAGTTAGCGGCGGTAAGGGCACTCGGAGCACGGCGGTTTCTGTCAAGACACCAGGCGGCACGGCTTCGCCTTGGAAGCTTGCAGGTCCGTTAACGAGCCAGAGCGCGCCCCGGTGGACGGCTTCCGACACGGCAGCCTCCACGGCAGCGCGCGGGCAGGCGGGAATGACGAACTGCTCCGTGTAGCCCTCACGCTGCGCGGTCACGGTCCGCCCGCCGGCGAAATATGCAATGACATCCGCTACCGTGATTGCCTCGCTGCCCCATAGCTCCGGCAGAATGTGCGGAGCCAGGACGTTCGGGTCGAGCTGCGAAAGCTCTGCCTTTGTCGGCAAGGACAGTTCCAGGGCGGCGTCCGTGCGAGCCGCCTCGTCGATGGGCGTTCGCCACCAGGTCCTGATGGATTTGTCGGGTCGAACGAGGGATGCGACGAAGATACCGTCGCGAACTCCTTGGTCGATGGTGTCGAGAATTTCCTTGTGCCGGAGCATTTTCGGCAGCCTGGGGTTCTCGGCGAATGCGCCGGCCAGATCCTTCACGCGGCGTGAGGGCTCGTCGTCACGCCAGAGATCGTAAGGTCCGTCGGGCAGCATTGCCTCAGCGCTGATTGTCGTCTCCTGAATGCGCGCGCGCCGGTCGGCCTTGACGGTCGCAAACAGGGACTCGGCGCCGACGACAGCCTTGAACGCCTGGATGTCGTTGCGTTCGTTGACGGCAATGACGATAGACCAAGCCTGACGGACCGCATCGGGAATACGCCGGCGCGCCTGTTCCGTCGAACTGGCCAGTTTCCCCTCGCGCACGGGGTCCGACGCCAGGTCTCCAAGCTGACTTCGAACCTCCTCCCAGCCCAGATATTCGCGGATGCGCGTCCGGGCGGCTTCCAGACCGTCCCGCGACGGGGCGACCAGCACTACGGCGTTGCGGCGGACACGGGGCCGGTCGGCCCCGGTCGTCTCGTCGATGAAGCGCCGCGCTTCCGCGCTCGGCTTGCCCGAATCGGAAACCGCCCCGGGCCCCAGCACGGCAAAATGGAAATCCCCGTCGTCCTCGATATCCCGCGGCCGCTCCGGCAGCGTGTGCGCGCGGGCGCCGGCGGCCGCAGCGCCTTGGGTCAGGCTTTTCGTCCGCCGGACTTCCTCGAGAAGCCTCTGTCCGACAAGGTCTGCCGACACCCGGTTGGTGCAGGCGTCGTCATGCATTTGCTTGAGGTTGGGCCGGTTGCCCAGGCGCCACGCCTTGGGCAGCGAGTCGGTGCCGGAAGCGTCCGGGAACTCGGATTCATCGAGGAACCAGGACAGGTCCGTCCAGCGCCGAAGGCCCTTTTCGAGCTCGATCCGGTCCGGGCGGGTGGCGCCGAGCAGCGCCATCAATTCCGGCGTATGCGCTTTCTGGCCGATCGGTTGCGAGGCGAGGAACGTCGCGAACACGGCTTGCTCCGCCTCGCGGAATTTCAGCGCCGGCTGCTCATCCTGGATCGTCCGCGCCTTGGCCAGTTCGCCTTCGAGGACGGCGCTCCAATCATTGCCGGCGGCCTCCGTCACTTCCCGCGTGGCCGTGCCGGCGAGCTCGCGCGCCGCCTCGGCGAGAGCGCCGTCCCCGGGCGCGGCGAGAAAGACATTGGGGCCGACCAACGGTGCCGTGTCCCAGACCTCGGCGTTACGCAGCGCAACGGCGAATGTCCTGAGAATGCCGCGTGTACGCTGGAACCCGTCCAGTTGCGTCCATTTCGTGAAGAAGAGTTCCGTCAGGTCCGGGTGGAAGGGATAGCTGTCGAGGAAGCGCTGTTCGGCGCCCGCCCTGTCCTTGCGCGCGTCGTCGTCGATGCCGGCGATATTGGCCACCGCCGCCGTGACATGCGGGCGGAAGGCGTCCAGATCGGAGATCGATGCGGGCTCGAAGAAGCGCCGGCGCAGCACTTCGGCCACATCCTGCTTCTGCACCGGCTGGATGCCCTCTTCCCGCTGCCGGTTGAAGATATCGAAGATCTGCTGGCTCAGCTCCCTGCCGAAGGCATCGCTCTTGGCGGGGTCGGAGGCGAGCAGCGAGGCGACCAGGGCGCAGCGGTCCACCCTGACCGCCGCCTGGCAGAGATACTGGAAGAAGTCGATCAGCCGGGCGCGCCAGACCTCCGCCATCGCGGCCTTCTCGCGGGCGTACATCAGCACTTCGTCGATCAGCACCAGGGTCGCCAGGTCCTGCTGCTGCGGCCGCGACAGCAGGTCGGCGAGCAGCGGTTCGGCGGGCGGCGTTTCGCGCTCATCCTCAGCGCCGTCGGGATGCAGCGCGCGCAGCCCGTCCGCGCCCGCAATCTGGAACGCCAGCACACTCCAGGGATGCTTGAGCCAGCGCAATTCACCCTCCGGGCCACGCGCCTCCATACCCTTCTCGACGTCGAGCTTGTCGAAACAGAGCGCGGCGACGCGCGCCTTCGGCAGCGGCGCGCCGATATGGGACCGGAACTGCTCGACCGCCGGCAGGGCCGGCAGCGCCTCCGGGTCCTCTGCGAGGTGGCGCAGCGTCACCAGCGTGTGGGTCTTGCCCCCGCCATAGGTCAGCTCGAGCTGGCGGATGGCCTTGGTGTTCCGGCCGGCGAGGCGGAGCGCCACGTCGCGCGCGAGTTCGCGCAGCGGGACGGTCGGATATGTGAGCGCAAAGAAGAGGCCCGGGTCCTCATAGACAGGCCGCACGCCTTTCTGCATCGCCACATCGTGGAGATCGGCGGCGAAATCGGCGAGCGACAGTTCGCCTGTGCGCAGATCCTCGCGCAGTGTCACGACCTTGTGCCAAGGCGTCCATGGAAGAGTCTGCGGCATGTCGGCCTCCCTCGACGGGTTCAGACTGCGGCCTCTAAACGCCGGGCCAGGGCGTCGAAGTCCTCAGGGCATTTTCCGCGGATTGCAGCAATGTTACGCGCGGCCTCCATGCCCAGCGCATTGCGCCCGCCGCCGGGACCGTCGGCGACGCTGCGCTGAACGGCAAGCGGCTCGAAATACCGCTCCTTGACATGGATTTCCGCCCGTACATCGGCCCAGCGCCAGTTACTCGGCAGGTTCAGCCCGGCAAGAACCCAGGTTTCGATCTCTTCCCATGCGTTCTCGGCAAGGAAAGTACAACCGCTGCGGAAGGTTTCCTCAATCTGGTTCAGTCTTTGCTTGCGGCCTTGGTTGCCGTCCCGGTCAACGCAGAGGATAAAGATGTCGGTCATGCTTTTGTATCGGTCAACAATTTCCCGGATGCGTTCGGACTTCAAGGCCTCGCCTACGCCGCCGAGCAGAGGGTCTTGGCAAACCAGGACCTGAACACGCCGGCGGCCGATGGTCGTGAAGAGCCTCTTGAACAGCGGCTTGAGGATGTACTGGTCATTGCGGAAGTCTTCGGGGATGACAAGGATATTCACTTTGCTTCGTCCTCGTCGTCGCCTTCGGTGAAGGCGAGCGCGTCTTCCATCCAGCCGCCGGCGAGGAGGCTGCCCAATCCTTGGCTCTCGCGCAGCCTGCGCGCTTCGGGCAGATCGGCGGCCCGGCGGATGACGGCATCGTTCGAGCTTTCCAGACGGCAGACGAGAGAAGCGGATTCGAAGGTCTCATCGCCCGCCAGGGAAAGCAGTTCCGGCGAATGTGTCGTGGCGATGACCTGTATCTTGCCTTTGGCGATCTGTCGTTCGATCAGGTCCAGCAAGAGGCTCAAGCGGGTCGGATGGATGCCGTTTTCGATTTCTTCGATGAAGTAGAGACCGGCCGGATTATCACCGAGAAGCGCGGCAAGGATGGTGAGAAACCGCAAGGTTCCGTCAGATGCGGCATGCGCGGACACGGATTGGCCGCTGGTTTCACGCATGACAAGGTGAACTTTGCCCGAAGGATCGTCGTGAAACTCGAAATCCTCAATATCCATCGGCGTCAACTGGCGAATCCAGTCTATCAAGACCTCCTTTCGTCCGCGGTCGCCGCACATGGTTCTCAGAATCGTCGGCAAATTCTCTCCACCATCCCCTAACTCTGTAATGCCAGGAAAAGTTGGTTTCCGCGCTAGATCAGGCACCGGGTCAAGAAAGGATATTTCCCGTAATATCCCGCTGGCTGCAATTAAATACTTCCCTCGAGACATTTCATCGCCCACAAAAAAGGGTTTTGAAAGCGTCGGCCTATTGAGGGTGGCTCCTATCACCTTGCCATCTTCGAGAATATCCATATTAGCCGCTAACAATTCCGACAAACTGGAGCTATGTTCTGTTGCGCTATTGTTCCTGGAATAAATGATTTCTGAGTTTGAGGTTAATTCTTCATCCGTTACCCTGTATCCTATTCCTTCTTCCGGTTTGATACTTAGGGAGTATTTCGCATCTTCCCCAGCCTCCGAAATGTCTCCGATTTCCGTTCCTAACGGCCACGGGGCAGGAAACAACCTCATTCCGATCTCCATACGAAGCGTCGATTGCCCATATCGAAAGATCTCCTTGGCCGCGCCGCGAATCGCCTCCCATTCAATCTGCCCGCCAGGACCGTACTTTCCGCCAATGATCTCCGGCAGGGAGTAGCCGCGGCCGATGCCGTGGAGGAAACGGAAAGCGTCGCGTATGTTGCTCTTGCCGCTGGCATTGGCGCCGACGATAACGGTGAAAGGGCCAAGATTCAGCGTTTCGTCGGCGAAGTTCTTGAAGTCGACCAGGCGGAGAGAGGTGATCATGGCGCCGTCTCCAGACCGAGCACGCCTTGGCGGGGGCGGGAAAGTCCGGCGCGGGCGGCGTGGTTGGACAGGGATTCGAGGATCGTTCGTTCTTCCGAACCGTCCGGTGCGAGTTCTATCAGTGCCTGCAACAGCCGGGCGAACAGGGCATGGCGCCCGAGGCCGTTGTCGTCGATATAGGCGTTCACCCGCGCCTCGTCGCCGGCGCGCCAGAGATGCATCAGCCTGTGCGCCCGGTCGATCAGCGGCACGGGCCGCCCGCCCGGCCCTTCCTGTCCGAGCCATTTGGCCGTGCGCCGGCCCCAGGGCAACAGCTTCGCCTGGCCGCCGCCTGAGGCGCCTTCGCCGCCGTTTTCATCGCTGTCTCCGGCATCCGCCAGCTCGTCGAACGAGGTTCGGCCGGGGCGCGAGAGGATGGCGAAGCGGTCCGAGAGATCCCGGTCGGAAAGGTTGCAGGACAGTGCATAGAGAATGCAGGCCCCGGCGGGCGCTTCGCCAAGGCCGAAGTCGCCCCGATGCAGCAGATAGTAGGCGGTCACATCGTCGAGCCCGCTTGCGGCGTCGGCATCTCCGTCGCCGGTCAGCACACGCCCGACAACGAAGTCGACCACCATTCGCCGCGCCTCGCGCAGGAATTCGGAGACCGTCAGCAGCGCGCCCGGGTCGTCTGCCTTCCGAACCGCCGGATGCCGGGAGAAGGCTTCGAGCGCCGGCCCCGTCGCCGCCCACACGAAATCCGGTCCGCGGATGCCGGCATCCCAGAAGTCGCGCAGCTTGCACGTGATGTTCTCCCGCATCTCGGAAAGGACGGCGCTGTCCCAGCCCGGCCGCGCCGCGGGCGGGCGCTTGCGGCAGACGAGCCAGACCGAGGAGGCCAGCGCGGCAGAAGCCAATGAACGCTGCCGGTTCTGCATCTCCGTCTGGATCGGCCAGGAACCGGTCACGGTGAAGCCGGCGCGGATCAACGCCGCGACCAAAGTTTCCCAGGCGTCGGGGGACTTGTTGGCGAACACGACGACAAGACGCCCCTCCGGGTTCAGCGCCTCGTGGCACCGCCCGAAGGCGCGGGCCATGCCGTCTTCATAAGTCTGTTTCGATGCCGCCTTGTCGCCGCCGAACCGGCTGGCGTCGTCGATCAGTTCGCCGTTCTCATTGGCTGTGTCCCATTTCGGGCCGAGAGGATTGGCGAAGATGGAATCGCACTCCGGCACGACGCCATGGAGCGCTCGCCGCAGCCAGACATGGAAGAAGTCCATCAGGTCCGAATAGGGAATGGCGTCGTAGTAGGGCGGGTCGGTACAGATGACATTGAACCCGCCCGGCGCGGCGTCGATGGCGGATTGCTGCAAGACGGACGCGCCGGGAGCGCCTTTCGCCGCGTCTTGCAGGTGCTCGATGACACGGGCGATCCACTCGACAGCCTGGATGAACCCGCCGGTGGTATCGGCCAGCGGGCACGACTCCGCGAAATCCCACACGACAGGAAGCGCGAAACGGGCGAACGTGCTGCGGATTTTCTCGGGATCGTTGGTCCAGGTCGCGAGTGCGCTGCCCCGGTCCGCCAGACGGCCCAGCGACGGGGCCAAGCAGGCCATGATCGCCTCGCGCCATTCTTCGGGGACGCCGTCCATCCCGTCCGCGCATCCGCGTATCTCCCGCAAGAACGTTCCTAGCGCCAGAAGCTGCCGGTCCGTGAACAGCTTGGCCCACCGGTCGAGTCCGTAATTCGCCACGGAAAAGGCACGGGATGCGCCCGATCCTTGACGCGGCGTCAGCTCGGTCGGCAGCCCGAACGGGATGTCGGCATAGAGCGCTTCGATCTCTTCCGACGATGTTTCGGCTGCGGCGCGTTCCTCATCCTCCGGCAGGCGGTATTCCTTGCCCTTCACTCCGTCCACCACGACCGCTGTCATCACTGCACCGAGCCGTCCGGCGCGGCCTTCGAGTCGGATATCCTCCATGGTCATGATCGTCGGACAGCAGGGGCAGCGCGCGCCGCTTCGGCTCATCGTGCCGGCGCCGCTCCGCTTGTCATGTTCGCGCTGCTGCGCCGCATTTCCGCCGGTCCGGGGCGCACCGGTCTCGACGCCGAAATCGACGCCGCTTCCATCCTCCTTCGGCGTCATGGTCAGCAGAACGCGCTTGTTGTCCTTCTTGCACAGCCAGAGTGTCTTGAGCAGCGGCAGCACCGCCCGGCAACTCTTGCAACGCACCGTGCGTGCCCACAGATAGGCTACCGTCGGCTTCGCCACCCAGCGCGGATTGCGCGGGTCCTTCAGATACGCCTCGTCGAACCTGTCATTCAGCGGCCCGACAACGGTTCCGCCTCTTTCGTCCGGTGGGAGCAGCGCAAGCGGCCGCTTCTCGTAGGACCTGCCGCTAGGTTCGAGCGCCTGGAATTCGGCATAGGTGGGATAGCGCCCCGCCAGCGCCGCGCGGGCGCGGCCCAGCACGTATCGGCCCCAGGCGCGCAGCTGCCAGGCGAGATCGGCCCGAAGAAGCACACCGCCGTTTTCCGGAGCATCGTCCAGCAGCGCCGGCTCCGCTTCGCCGCCGTCCTCGCCGAGGCTCAGCGCGGCGAGCTGACGGGCCAGGGGCTTGCCCTTGAACCCCTTCGCCTTGAAGAAAGCCTCCATGAAATCGCCGTCCGCACGCGCGAAATCGGGCAGCGGGAGCGTCTCGTCGGCAAGACGGCGCGGATAGTCGAGCGTGCACTTGAGGATGAACCAGGCGACCGGGTTGATGTCGATGGCGGTCGTCTCGCACCCCAGCCGCATCGCCTCCAGCGGAATGGCGCCGCCGCCGGCGAAAGGATCCAGCACCTTGGGCGTACAACCGCCATGAGCGCTGCGGATCTTCTCGCGGAACCAGTCGAGGTCGGGGCCGTCCTCGCGCCCCCAATGCAGGATGCCGCCCCTCGTCTCCCGCTTGCGTCGCTCGACCGTCCGCCCGTTCCGCTGTTCGCTCTTGACCGTCTCAACGACCTCGCCCGCCAGCCGGCGGTAGATTTCCCTGCGCTCGGCCGCGTTGCCAGGGTCCGGCAGCAGCGTCGCGATCAGCGCCGCGCGGCACGCCGCCAGCGGCCGCCGCGCCGGCCAGATGTGCAGCGTCGAGATATGCCCGTGCCGGACATTCTTCTCATGCACAGAGTCGAGCGAAACCCGCTCCAACGGAAAATCGACGTCAATTAGACGCTTGTCGTTGGTCATTCTCGTCTCGTCATGTTGCGCCAGTACGGACGTGAGCTGGCATGGAAGCGATGATGACTTGCTGGCTGGCATCGTCCCATAAATAGTAAATACGAAGACATCGAGATGGATCGCGCGTATTGCCCCCATTCTTTACATGCCATTCAACGTCTACCCGTTTGCCCTGCCAGTCGATCTGGAAAGAGTCGGTGCCGCATCGATCATTCTGAACTCCACTATCGACCATAGTTCTGAGATCGCCTTCACCACCGTTGAGGCGTCGTGTACGGTATTCGTTGGCAAGCCATAATAGGCAACGCGCCGCTGCCGTGATGTCTCTGAATTTGGGTGCCTTTACTTCGCGGCGAGCACGTGGTGAGAGAAGAACTCGGCCGACAAGATGTTGATCGCACCAATCGGCAAATTTCTCCCATGACGATGGTAGAGAGATATTGGCATCCGGATTTGCACCTTGTGCCTCGATCTGGTCCTGCAACTGTCGAATTCGGTAGCCGGCTGCTTCTAGTTGCGATTCCGCCGCTTGCGAGCGAGCATCCATCTCATCGTATTCACGTGAAAACCAATCTTGATCTTCTAGCGCCTTCGAAAGATCTTTTTTCAAAATATCGATCTGAGTCTGCGCGGTGGATAACTGCTCTTCATGTGAGGCACCCTGTTGCTTGAGGCGCGCAAGCCCCATGTCGAGGTTCTGCTGCCTCACGGCCGCATATGACAGAACGTGATCGCCCAACCGCAGTTGACGGATACTCTCGGTTGCCGCCACTTGCCGCAACCGAGCAGAGATATTCTTGATATCCTGCGCGGTCAACAGGCGATTAGCGAGAATAAGATCGTGGCCGCCATAAGGGTTTGCGTCTTCCGTAAAGCCCGGGAGGTAAACCCGAACTGCACCTCCAAAGACCGACAAGCGCTTTCCGAACCGCTCCGTTAGCACCCAGGTGAACCGTGCGGGTAACACCACGACGACCGCGATGGCTAGTGTCGCGTAAGAAATCGGCAAAGGGTCAATCAATGGTTTCTCCAGATCAGTCTCGAACTCTGGAACACTCAGAACGAAAACAGGAACTCGACGACCCAGGTCGGTAAGCATGTCAATCAGATTACCCGTATTCTCCTCAGACCGGATGATCAATGGCTCGGGATTCAACCGCTCGTCACCTCGGTAAAGCCCGCATTCGGACTCGAGTTTCCGCAAGAAACCGGGCACCGCCGGTTCAATTTGCAACTCCTGTTCGGGCGAACTGATAAGAAGCCGGACACTCAACAGTGCTCTCTGGTCCAGTGCGTGACCGACTATGGCTTCCGTTGTCCATGTGCGCTGAGCGACGCCTTTGTCGGGATCGTCCGCTCTGATGGCCCAAATGTCCTTTGTGTCATCCGCAATTCGAACAGCCGCACAATTACGACCTCCGGCGATATACTCAAATTCTTTATGCATCCAAGCAGACTCTGGCAACTGACCACCGGTCCGCTTCTCGGTCCACTTGAGGATCTCGTCTCGGGCCAAGAGTGCCGCTTGACGCCCATCGGTATCCCCGAGCGTCGCGGCAAGGCGAAGTACCTCCCGCTCGCGAATCAGCGGGGGCTTCCGCGCGGTCGAGGATTGGAACGACTCGAAGAATGAGGAATAGGATTTCCTTGTGCGCTCTGGTTTCATGGCGGGCCTCTTTTTGGGTTTCACCATCATCACATTGCCTCCGATTAAAGCAAGTGTCCGGTAAACCACGCAGATTGGAAAACGATGCGGTACGAACGGAACAGATTCGAACATGCTGCTGTTGAGTCCACCCTGACCGGACGATAACAAACCGTGTCGCCCTGCTTGACAACGGTCAAATGCTGTCGCAAGGAGTCATGCAAGTTATCCAACCGCCTTCAGAGAAGGAGGCGCAACCCCATTGAACCATTTGGCAGCACTGCTTTCAGTACGGATCGGCCATCGCGTGGACTTGGAAAGAAGCCGGCCAGCGAGCGAATTCACATATTCGTCGATTAACTCCTTCTCGCCTGACCATTCTTCCTCCGCGTCGTAGTCTTCAATTTCCGCATAGCGGCGGAAAATGAAGGCGAACAAATCGGCCACTTGGACCAGTCCCGCATGGTGCGATTTGATGGAGAATGTCGTGTCGATGATCTGATCGAGTCGCGCCTGCTTCCTTTTTCTGCCGTAATAGTCGTCGGTCCAGGCTGGCGGCTTCCAGAGAAGGTTGCTGAGCTTGTCTGCCTTGACCTTGTTGTCATCGAAGATCAGGAAGGTGTGGCCCTTGTGCTTGCTGCTTGTCTGATTGGCCTTCTGAATCTGCAGCGCGACATGCAGTCCGGCGGCCAGCCATTCGTCATTCCGCTCCTCCGGTTCCCGTTTCGCTTTGTTTTCTTTCAGCTTTGCCCGGTCTAAGGCCGTGACGATCAGACGATGTTTCCGTTGCGCGATCCAATCGCAGAAGTAACCGGCAATTTGTTTCCGGGTATCGGGGTCTACCTTTCGCCAACGGTCGCGCCCGAGGATCATCTTCGAACCCTTCAACTCGCGCAGATTCTCTTGGAACAGCCCTTGCACAATATCGAAGACCTCGGCGAACTCCTGCTGCGTCCTGTGCAGGCGCAAGGAGTCAACCAAAATGCCGACCATCACGAGACAAGGGTCTTGCGCGGTGTTGCCGCTTTCGTCGACGTAGCAGACCTTCATGCTCGGGCCTCGTTCATGCTCGCCGAGAGAATCTCGGCCTCCGCGATGACGACGCTCCCGCTGGCCCGCGCGAGCAACCGGCCGAACGGGTCGCGGACCCTGACCAGACGGGGGCGGGGCGTCGCGCAGTCGAAGACGACATAGAGCCAGTAACGATCCCGCAGGTTGCAGGCGGCCGCCCATTCGTTCTCGCTTACCTCGACGGCGCCTGACGCCGCCCGCCCCTTGACCTCGATGGCCCGCTCCTCCTCCGGCCCCTGCGGGCCTGCGGGGCGCTGCGAGCGCAGATCGAAGCCCGGCCAGTCGCCGAGGCCCTGGCGGCGCGCGAGTTCCGGCCGGGAGACGTCATCGACGACAGCGCCGGCCGCCTCCTCATGGGCGCGGGCCCGTTCCATGGCGATCGCTTCGATGCCGGCGTCATGGCGTTGTCGTTCCTCCGGATCGTCCGTGGGCAGCACCAGGGCATGGACGATCATCGTTGTCTCGCCCGCCTCAATCCGGTCGACCTCCGCTTCCAGGGACGCCAGGCCGTGTTTCTTCTCCGCAACGAGCCGGCCCTGTTCCTGCTTCACGGTGTCCAGTTCCGCCTGGGCGCAGGCATCGCCCTCGCGCGCATCGCTGCTCAAGCGTTGGCGTTTCGCGATCAGTTCCGCGATCCTGTGATCGTAGCCGCGCGCGGCCCAATGAAGCCGTTCCGGCAGCCCTTTCCTGATGCTCGAACGGCATTCCTGCGCCATGCCCGAGAGCAGGTCTTCCTTCAGCCACGTTTCCGCACTTTCAGTGAGGCGGCGCGCCTGCCGGGCCAACGGCACGCTTCCGGGCGGTATGCCGCGCGCGCCGCGCAACAGCAGAAGATGCTCCAGCGGGCAGGTCGAAATGGCGCCGTCGCTCTCCTGCCGCAGGCCGACCGGACGGCTCTCGACCGTCTCCAGCGCCTCCCCGTCGCGGCGCAAAAGCGATGTCTGCGCCAGATGAAGGAGGTAGGGCGCTTCGGCTTCGGCGTCGATGAAGATCGCGCCCCGCAGCGCCTCGCCCGCGCAACGCTCCCGCAGGGCGGCGCAGAAGCGCTCGAAGACGGGTTCGCCGGGATGCATCCAGATGGCGCTGCTGTCGGCAGTGTCCGGGCGGTGGACCGTCAAGCGGCCGCGCGGCGCCTCCGGGTAGGTGTCCATCGCTTCGCGCAGCGCGTCGGCAGCGCCGGGCCGTGCGGGAGCGAGGTCGAAATGACCGTCGGGGTCGCCTTCCAGCCGCAGGTCCGCCAAGGGGGACGCGGTTTCGACGAAACGGCGGACATAGCCGGGAAGCAGGCGGCGGTACTGTTCCCGCTTCATCGCCGCCTTGAGCTCGGGAAGGCGGCTCCTGACCTCGCCGCCGCCGAACAAGGTTCGCTCGCGCTCGGCGACGGCGGTCGCCTGTTCGGGGGTCAGGCGGCTGCCAAGTCCTTCGATGGCGTCCCGGGCGCCGGACTCCGTCGCCGCCATCTCGAGGTAGTCCTTGAGAGGGACGTTCTCGAGCAGCCGGCCGATGACGTCGAAGACCTTGTCCGAACCGAGTTGCGCGCGGATGTCCTCCAGCTTCTCGAGAAGGACTCCGATAACCCGTCCTTCGCGCGTTTCTCCGGCGATCAGATTGACGATCACCACCGGGTCGCGCTTCTGTCCGTAACGGTGGATGCGGCCCATGCGCTGCTCGAGGCGCGCCGGGTTCCACGGGACGTCGTAGTTGACCATCAGCCAGCAGAACTGGAGGTTGATGCCCTCCCCGGCGGCGTCGGTGGCCACCAGGACGCCGGCCCCGCCCGTGTCGGCCGGGCGCCGGAACAGCTCGACCTGGGCTTCCCGTTCGCGGTAGCCCAGCCCGCCATGGATCAGGGCCACCTGCCCGGTGAAGCCGAGTCCTTCCAGGCGGTGCACCAGGAACTCGGCGGTATCGCGGTGTTCGGTGAAGACGATGAGCTTTTCCCGGGCATGAGCGGGATCGGCCATGAAGGCGCGCAGCCTGTCGAACTTGGAATCGTTGCCGGCTTCGGCGAGGCGGCGCGCCTGGGAGAGAAGGATCTCCACCTCGGCCCGCTCGTCCCGCAGCTCCGACAGGGCGGTCGTGACGAGACCGCCGAGCGCGTCCGCTTCGAACGCTTCGTGGCGTTCCGGTTCGCCGTCGTCCCCGGCCTCCTCGTCGGCGGTTCGGCTCTCGAAGAAATCCGGCGTTGCGGCGATGCGGGTCTGGCGTCGCTCCAGATCGTCGATGCGGCCGGCCCGGGCGAGCTCGATGGCCTCGTCCAGCCGGGCGATGCGGCGCTCGAACGATCTGGTCAGGGCATAGGTCGAACTGGCCAGACGCCGCTGGAACACGCTCATGGCGAGGCGCGCGGCCGAGCGATTCAGTTTTCGCGCCTTGTCGTAGGTCTCGGCGATGTAGCGCGTCGTCGCATCGTAGAGGTCCTGCTCCGCCGCACTCAGGGCGTAGCTCAGGGTGTCGCAGCGCCGTTGCGGATAAAGCGGCCGACCGTCGGTGCGAACCATCTCCTCCTTGGTCCGGCGGATGAAGTGGCGACGCCGCTGGTCCTCCGGGAAGTTCTCGAAGGCGTCGAAGGTCGCGAGCGCGTCCGGCGCAAGAAGCCGCCAGAGGCAGTAGTACGGGAAGTCCTTGCCCATGTGCGGCGTCGCCGTCAGCAGCAGCAGGTTGGCCGCTGACCAGCCGAGCCGCCAGCGCGCGTTGTCGACGGGCAGGCCGGCCAGAGCTTCGGCGAGACGGTAGCGGTCGGTCTTGCGGACATGGAAGTCCCGCTCGCGGTCGGCGGCCAGCTTGTGCGCCTCGTCGAACACCACCAGGTCGTAGGGGCGCCCGGCGCCGGAAGCGACCGCCTCGCGCATCCGTTCGAACATGCGCTCGCCGGCAAGGGTATCCATGCTGACGATGAGTCGGTCGCTCGGGGGGCCGACGAATGGATTGCCGGAGCGCGCATCCGCGCCGCGCGCGATGCGGAACGGAAGACGGAAAAGCGTGCGCATTTCCCGCTCCCAATTGCCGACCAGACCGGCCGGGGGAACGACGAGAACGCGCCGGATGAGGCGGCGCGCCAGCATCTCGCGAAGATAGAGGCCCGTCATGATGGTCTTGCCTGCCCCGGCATCGTCGGCGAGGAGGAAGCGGAGCGGCGACCGGCCGATCATGTGTTCGTAGACGGCGATACGCTGGTGCGGCAGCGGATCGATCGACGAAATCTCCGCGGCGAAGGCCGGGTTGGCAAGGTGGCCGTAGGCGAGGCGGGTCGCCTCGGCGACGGCGGCGACCGTTTCCGGGTTCGCCGCGAAGTCGAGCGGAGGGACGGCCGAAGCGTCGGCGGGTTTCCTCCGCCGGGTCGCTTTCCGGACATCCGCCTCCAGCTCGACGAGCCGCCGCCATGCGAGACGGGCCGGCCTCGACTGGCCATTCTCCCATCGGTTCACCGTCGCGAACGATACGCCGATCCGTTCCGCCATCCGTGTCTGCGTCAGCCCGAGCCGTTCTCGCAAATCTCGGACCCGAACAGGGTAATCTTCGGGAATATGGTTGCCTGCCAGCTGCACCGCTTTCTCTCGGAGAATGTTCCCACACAAGGCTCAAGCTGCCGTAGTATAATAGATGCGATAGCGCATGTGCAATGTCACGGAAGTAGAGGCGACAGTCGGTTGCCCCGTGCGGTCCCCTGTACCTGTCTTGGCCATGCCTTTGCGCATCTATGCCGCTGCCGCCTTCTCCCTGCTTGGCCCTCCGCGCTACGCGCTCCGGGCCAAGCAGGAGAAGCGCGGGTCGAATGGTCTCCCCTACTATCGTCTCTTCACCCGAATCGGGTGGAGTGGGCCATCGGTCGGGAGCAACCATGCGCTCCTGCCCCCTCGTAGAGGAGGCGGGGCGAGCCTTCGAGCGAGGTGACGATGTAGCGCGCGTCGAAGGCGCGCACGGTGGCCTCCAGCCGGGCGACGACCCGGCGCTGGCGGTCCCACGAGCCGGCGGCGTAATCGAAGCTGGCGAAGCCGCGCACCTTGTCGGCACCGGTCTCAGCGTGGTGCAGCTCGACGTCATCGGCGGTCTCGTCGGCCAGCGCGTGCAGCACCGCATTGCCGGCCAGACCGAAGATGTAGTCGACGCCGTTGTCCTCGCACCACGCCATCGCCTCGGTCCGGCCGTAGTGGCTGTCACCCCGGAAGGTGAGCCGGGTGCGCGGCCAGTGCCGGCGGATGCGGCGCGTCCGGTGCCTGAGCATGGTGCGGACCTCGACACCGGACGGCGTCTTGCCGGGGCGCAGGAGAACCGCCACCGGCCTGCCGCTCTCGACATGGTAGACGTGCACCGGCAGGAAGCAGCGCGTGTCGTAAAAGGCGTTGAACAGCGACAGCTGCTGGTGGCCGTGCACCCGGTCGCAGGTGTCGTCGATGTCGAGCACGATCGCCGACGACGGAACATCGAAGGAACCGCAGAAGATGTCGACCGGGGCCGCCGTCAGGCGGCCCACCGTGCGCGTCGTCATCCTCCATTGCCGCGATGTCCGAAGCTTCCAGCAGCCGCCCGGCCAGCGCGCCGAGCACCGTGTCCCGCTCGCTCGGGCCGAGCCCGCGCAGCTTCGGTGCGTCCAGCGCCATGCTCAACTGGCGAGGTTCGATAGGTGGAAGCTGTAGAACCGATACAGACTTCATCGCATATCACCTCGATGACGGGATGGTCATTGCGGGAGCTTGCTCTGAAACCTTGCGTAACGAGAAGCTCGTGGAGCTCCGCGAGGGCGACCAGAGAGGTCCGAGGCGTACCGTGTTCCATTCCGGTGCAGGCCGCCGGATCGAGCATCCAGAGTAAGCGTCCGTCGTAGACCGCCTGTCGGTTTTGTCGTGTATCGGCGAGGGTTCGCGCTCAGGAATGGGCGCGCGGTAAGTGCCCATCAAGGATAGGTGGACACTATGCGGATGTCGGACGACGCGGAGCAGTCGGGCGCCGGGGGCGAGGTTCGGGTTCGCCGCCGCCGTCGCTGGAGCGAGGCGCGCAAGCGGCAGATCGTTGACCGTGACCACGGTCTGGTCGCTTGTTCCCGTCTTTCTGTATCTCACGACCCAGGAGCCAACAGAACTCTGGCCAGTGGCCAGGGCGCTCCAGCTCACGGACAGATGTCCGGGACCCGCCGTCGCGACCGTTATCGTCGGGCCCGGCAGCAGTACGCATTGGGCCTGCGCGGTCTGGGGCGCGAGGACGGCGGCGAGTGTCAGCAGCAGAAAGGCAGCAAGCGCCGCGATCAGGCGGCGGGCAGGTCTCCCGGGAGCGCCCACCGGATCAGCCCCGCGTCCGGATGCTGAATCCTTGAGGGGGAGGGGTACTGAAGGTCGCGCGCGCGTGAGGCGGTCACGTCCTCACCCCGCCCGGACAGCAGCCGCGGGAGGCCGCGCATCGCAATGACGCTTGCAATGTTCGTCATGACCTCACACCCTGTACCGGACTTTATTGATGCGACCGCAGAACAGCGGCAGCAGACCTTTCAGCCTCGTTCTCATAGGAAAAAACAGCGGCACGTTGCAAGTCCCTGCCGCGCGGCGGCGGCGGCACGGCACTGTCCGCGGGCCGGACAGCCAGGGGGTGCGGACCGGGCGCACCCGCACCATGCGAATCCGCACGGCAACGGCGCTTGCCCGGGGTCCTGCGAAGGAGTAGCGTCGCCGGGAGTGCAGTGCGCCGGGACGGTGGCAGGGGAAACTCCCGCGCGCGCCATAGGGCCCGGCGCTGCGCAGGGAGAGGGGAATGGCCCGGCAGCGTCTTCCGATCGGGATCCAGGACTTCCGGCGCCTCCGGGAGAGCGGCAGCTACTATGTCGACAAGACCCCGCTGATCCGGCAGCTGGTCGGGCAGGGCGACCACTACTTCCTGTCGCGCCCTCGCCGCTTCGGCAAGAGCCTGCTGCTCGACACGCTGCGGTCGCTGTTCTCCTGCGACGAGCCGCTGTTCCGGGGGCTGGACATCCACCCGCACTGGGACTGGTCCGCGCCGCACCCGGTGGTGCGGCTGAGCTTCGGCGGGAAGTACAACGAACCGGGGGACATCGAGCGCAACGTCCTCAGCCAGTTGGCCATCATCGAACATGCTGCCGGTCTCGACACGGGGCCGGTCGCCGACACGGGGCCGGAGCGCCTGCAGAACATCCTCTATCGCCTGCACACCACGACCGGCCGTCCGGTGGCGGTGCTGGTGGACGAATACGACAAGCCGATCCTGGACGTGCTTCACGACCCGGAGCTTGCGCGGGCCAACCGGGACTGGCTGCGCGGCTTCTACGGCATCGTCAAGGACAGCGCCGAACATGTCCGCTTCGTCTTCGTCACCGGGGTGAGCATGTTCTCCAAGGTCAGCCTGTTCTCGGGCCTCAACAACCTGGAGGATATCAGCCTCGATCCGCGCTTCGCCGCGGTCTGCGGCTACCGGGACGAGGACCTCGACCGGGTGTTCGCTCCAGAACTCGATGGGCTGGACCGCGACGAGATCCGCGCCTGGTACGACGGCTACCGCTGGCGCGGCGGGGAGCCGGTCTACAACCCCTACGATGTCCTGCTTCTCCTGCGGCACCGCGAGTTCCGCCCCTGGTGGTTCGAGACCGGCTCGCCGGACTTCCTGTTCCGCATGCTGACGGAGCAGTCGGTGAGCCCGATGGAGCTGGAGGGCCGGCTGGCCGGGATGGATCTGGTCTCGAAGTTCGATGTCGGCGACATCGGCATCGAGGCCCTGCTCTTCCAGACCGGCTACCTCACCATCGCGGGCGAGGAGCGGGACGACTTCGATGTCCTCTACCGTCTTGACTATCCCAATCGTGAGGTCCGGATCAGCCTGAACCGGGGATTGCTCGCCTGGCTGGGCAAGAAGGGTGTCGAGCCCCTGGAGCGGGGGCGGGAGTTCTGCGCGCTTCTGAAGGCGCACGACTTCGCGGGCTTCGGCGCGACGCTGCGCGCTTGGCTCGCGAGCATCCCCTACCAGTGGCACGCGACGGGGGACCTCGCGCGCTACGAGGCGTGGTATGCGAGCCTGCTCTACATGTGCCTGCGTGCGGTCGGCGCCGACCTGCGGGTGGAGGAGTCCTCCTCCCGCGGCCGGGCGGACATGGTGCTGCGGCTCGGTCGGCAGGTCTTCGTGATCGAGTTCAAGATGGCCGAAAGCGAGGACGGCGGCGCGGCCGCGCTGGATGCAGCGATGGCGCAGATGCGCGGGCGGGGCTATGCGGAGAAGTATCGCGGCCACGACGGGCCTGTCCACCTGGTCGGCGTGGCCTGCGGGCGCGAGGCGCGCAACCTTCTCGACATCCGCGCCGAACCCGCATGAGCGGGGTTCGCGCCGACCGCGCAGGCCCCCGACGGACGCCGCCGAATCGCGCCGATCGCCGCCAATGATTGCCGCAATGTGAAGTTCCCCCGCTTCCCACGGGATTGCCTGCGCCGGATCGGCCCTTCGCTCCGACACTGAAAGCTCCCCGGGGCATCGGTGTTTCCGAGGGCCTGGAGCGGTTGCGGGCGCGCGCCGGCCTCATCGAAGCCCCGCAAATGGCGTGGCCCGATCGCACGACGGATAACCCCGAGAAATTTTTGTCATCCTGCAGCGCCGGGCATGCGCGGCATGCGCCGCCAGGGGGATGAAGCGCGGCATTTGCCATATCGAAGGCGGTTTCCCCGCCGTTTCGCGTTCCCCTATCTGTCCTGGCATGAAGGCATCGGAGACAGTCCCGTCCGGTCGTCTGGCGGCCCGGTTCCTGCGGGCGGTCGAGGCTTGGTGCGCCCGGAGCGGGATGAGCGCCGGGGCGTTCGGCGCGGCGGCGTTCGGCGACTGCGGCTTCGTCGCCTCGGTGCGCAACGGCCGGAACCTGCGCCTCGGGACGGTGGACCGGGCGCTCGCCGTCATGGGCGCGCCGCCGGCCGGCCGCGCCTTCCGCCGGGAGGTCGAGGCGTTTCTCGCGGTGACGGGGGTCAAGCGCTCGTGGTTCGGACAGGAGGCGACGGGCAACCCCTCCTTCGTCGCGCATCTGCTGGGCGGCGTGTCGCCGACGCTGGCGACGGTGGAGGCGGTGCGTGCGGCGATGCGGTCGCTTGCGAGCCCGGCTGAACTGCATGAGGTCCGCGCCCGCGCCGGCGCGATGCCGGCGCTGCTGACCGGCGCCCCGTGGCCGCGGCCGGCGTTGCCTCGCCGGCCCGCGGAGGAACCGGCCCGGCCGGCCCGTGGCGGGGAGCGGGGGTATGTGGACACCCGCGAGGCGGCGGCCCGGCTCGGACTTTCCCCGGCGACGCTGGCGCGCTGGCGCATTGCCGGGGAGGGGCCGTGGTTCCACCGCTTCGGGGGCTGCGTGCGCTACCGGCGCGACCATCTGGAGGCGTGGGCCGCCGAACGCAGGATATCTCCGTGAGGCCGGGCGTCCCCGGACACGGGGATGGCGGTCATGATCGACCATGACAGGTGGCTCACTCCCCTGGTGCTGGCCGGCCTCTGCACGGCGGCGATGGCGGTGCTGGTCGTCGGCATCGCGCTGGCGCTCGGCACGACCGGGCACGACTGGTATGCCGCCTGGAAGCTGACGCTGATCGAGGCCATGCTGGGCCTCGGCTTCAGCGACCACGGGCTGGTCGAATACCGCACGGCGGCCGGCGAGACCGTGACTGTCGCGCGCTACCGTCTCGCTTATGTCATGCACGAGCCGTGGCGGGCGCGGCGGCTGATTGTCTCCTTGGCGGCGGACCGGGCGGTGCTGGGCGCGTGCACGGGGCTTGCCCTGGTGGCGTTGTGGCTGGCGGTGCGGGCGTCGGCGGGCCTGCGGCGGCTCTGGAACGGCCGCGGGGCGGTTGTCGAGCGGGCGCCGCGGGCCCGGCCCGGCCATTCGGACCGGATGCGGCGCCCGGACATGTGGAGCGACGGCGAACTGATCGAAGCGCTGGCCCGGCGCGGCAGGCTCGGGGTGCTGCCGGCATCAGCGTCCGAGGCCGAATGGCTGGCGGACGGTTCGCCGGCCCGGACCCCGGGCGCGCCGCCGCCGGCGCAATCGCTGCCCCCGCCCGCAACCGCCGCGCCGGCCCGCGCGTCGACGAACCGATTGCCGACCGCGGAACCTTCCCGGTCTGCGAAACCGGAGCCTGCCGCGGCCCGACAGAACAGGACCGACATCGAAAAGGACGAGACGGTGGAGTCCGCGCACCGCGCTGGCGCCAGACGCGAACACGGGCGCTGGGTCTGATGGTTGCCTCGATCGGCGCGGTGGCGAGCCCGTCCCAGGGGGCGCACTACTACGAGGCGGACGGCTATTACGCCAGGGACGATCCCGCGCACCGGGCGGCGAGCGCCTGGGCGGGCCGGGGCGCTGAAGCGCTCGGCCTCGACGGCCCGGTCGATGCGGATGCGTTCAGGGCGGTTCTGGAGGGCGAAGTGCCGGACGGTTCGGGGAAGCGGCTCGGCCGACGGATGGGCGACGGCGGGATCGTGCACCGTCCCGGCCGCGATCTGACCTTCAGCGCGCCGAAGAGTGCCTCCCTCGCGGCGCTGGTCGGCGGCGACGGGCGCATTGTCGAGGCCCACGACCGGGCGGTCGGGCGCGCGCTCGACTGGTTCGAGAGCAACGCCGCCGAGACCCGGATGCAGGATGCCGTCACGGGCCGCATGGTCCGGGCCGGTGAGCAGAAGACGGTGATCGCCCGGTTCCGGCATGAAACGTCCCGGAATCTCGATCCGGCGCTGCACACCCATTCGGTGATCGCCAACATGCTGCTCGGCCCGGACGGGAAATGGCGCACCATGGCGAACGAGAGCCTGTACGCCTCGAAGATGCTGCTGGGCGCGCTCTACCGGAGCGAGCTTGCGGGGGAACTCGTGAAGCTCAGCTACGGGATCGAGCGGACCCATGCCGACGGGCGGTTCGAGATCGCGGGTGTTTCCCGCGAGATCATCGATGCGTTCTCGACGCGCCGGGCCGAGATCGAGGCGGCGATGGCGGGCCGGGGCTTGGGGTCCACGGCGGAGAACCAGCATGCCGCCCGCCGCGCGGCGCTGATGACGCGCGCGGCGAAGCGCGATGTGGACCGGGAGGCGCTGCGCGAGACCTGGGCCAAGCAGGCCGCCGAACTCGGCTTCGACGCCGGGGCGCTGGTGGCCGAGGCGGTGGAGCGGAGCCTGGGCGGTGCGGAGAAGGAAGCCGGCGCGGCGAGAGATGCGGACCTGTTCGAGCACGCGGCGCGGGCGGACCCTGCGAGGGAAGCGGTGGACTGGGCGCTGGCCCATCTCTCGGAGCGCGATGCGGTGTTCGCCAGGACCGACCTGCTCGCGGCCGCCCTTGCGTACAATCCCGGCGCGGCCTCCATCGGCGAGATCGAGCGCGCCGTTGCCGGTCTCCAGCGCGAGGGCCGACTGCACGACGCGCCGGGTCTGGAGAGCCGCTCCCGGGCCGGTCGCGGGAGCGGGAGCCTCACCACCGACAGGGCGGTGGCCGACGAGCGCGAGACGATCGCGCTGATGCGCGGCGGCGCGGGCCGGGGCAAGGCGCCCATGCGGGGCTGGAGGGTGGACCGGCATCTCAGGAAGGGACCGCTCACGGCCGGACAGCGGGAGGCGGTGAAGCTCATTCTCTCGGAGAAGGACCGCACGGTCGGGGTGCAGGGGTTCGCCGGGACGGGGAAGACGCGAATGCTGAACCGCGCCCGGGCGCTGGCGGAGAAGAAGGGCTGGCGCATGGCGGGGCTCGCCCCGTCGGCCTCGGCGGTCCGCACGCTGGCGGCGGAATCGGGCATCGAGAGCGAGACCCTCCAGCGGTTCCTGGCGAGGAACGCCGGCGTCGCCGAGGGCAGGCTGACGCGGAAGGGCGCGAAGGACATGCGCGCGGCCTTCGCGAAGACCGTTCTGGTGGTCGACGAGGGGTCCCTCGCGTCCACCGTGCAGGCCCGCGACCTGCTCAGGATCGCGGGCGAACTGCGCATCCCGAAGCTGGTGCTGGTGGGCGATGCGCAGCAGCTCGACGCCGTCGATGCCGGCAAGCCGTTCGCCCAGTTGCAGCAGGCGGGCATGAAGACCGCGGCGATGGACGAGATCCTGCGCCAGCGCGACCCCGGCCTGAAGGCCGCCGTCGAGGCGAGCCTCGCGGGCGAGATCGCCACGGCGTTCGAGAAGCTCGGCTCCCATGTCGCCGAGGTGAAGCCCGACAACATCGCCGGCGCGGTGGCGGCACGGTGGCTCGCGCTCTCCCCGGAGATGCGCGAGCGCACCGGGGTGATGGCCCCGAGCCATGAGCAGCGCGAGGGCATCAACGCCCATATCCGCGAACGCCTCGCCCGTGAGGGGCGCATCGCGGGGCCGGTTCTGCAAACCCGGCGGCTGGTCTCGAAGGGCTACACGCACGCGGAGAAGGCGCTCGCCTCCAACTACGCCCCCGGCGATGTGGTCGCCTTCCACCGCCCCTACAGGCGGCTCGGCGTGGAGAAGGGCGAGGAACGCCGCGTCATGGGCGTCGACCGCAAGGCCCGCGCGGTGCTGCTGGACGACGGCCACGGCGGCCGGGTCGCCTGGAAGCCGTCGGAGATCGGCGGACGCAAGGGCGGGACCGAGGTCTACCGCGCCGAAACCGTCGAACTGCGCGCCGGCGACCGCATCCGCTGGACCCGCAACGACAAGGGCCTCGGGCCGGTCAACTCCGGCACGGCCGAGGTGACCGGCGTGCGCAACGGGCGGGTGACGTTCCTGCTGGAGGAGGGGCGCAGGCTCACCCTGACCCCGGGCTATCCCCAGCTGCGCCATCTCGATCATGCATGGGCCGCGACCGTGCATGCGTTCCAGGGCCGCACCGTCGACAACGTGATCGCGGCGATGGAGGCGAACCACCCCAACCTGACCACCGCCAAGGCGTTCTATGTCGAGATCAGCCGCGCCCGCGACCGGGCGGAACTGGTCACGGACGACGCCCAGGCGCTGAAGGAGCGGCTGGAAGCGGTCACCGGCGAGCGCATCTCGGCCCTCGAAGCCATCGGCGAGAGCCTCCACCCGGAGCGCGAACGCGGGCAGCAAAAGGACGGGAAGGCGCTGCTCGACAGGGAGCGGGAGAGCCCGGAGGCGTCCGCGCCGCATCCCCCGGCGCAGGATATCGAGCCGGGTCCGGCCCGCGACAAGGCACCGGAGCCCGAACCGCCCGCCAAGGGCAAGGGCATCGAGATCGACATGGGTCTTTGAACGCGATCCATAACCGCCGCTGTCAGACTTCAGACACAGGCAGGAAGATCAATCTGAACTGCATTTTCGCGCAGCCTCTTATGCAACAGGGAGGCCAACAGGATTATCTGACACGAGACGGGTGATGATTGTCGCACTGCAAACGACGACGATGCCGGTGTTCAGATCGTAGGTGTAGGGACCTTCCTGGCCATCGGAATCAAGTACAGCCCGCGGCTCGTTCTTGTATGCGGAGACCACCCCGAGTATCTGTGCGTCGGATCCCCCGTTTCGCACGACTGGGCCGCCCGAGAAGCCCGGGTTGTTGTGGCCGTCGAGGAAAATGACGTCGCCCTCGAACCCCGACACGATCCCGCACTTTACCCACGGTATCGGAAACTCGCTGTTCATCTCGCCAACCTCGGATCGCAATCCGAACGGAAAGCCAAGAAAATGCACGCTCTCTCCCAGGCGATAGGAATCGTAGATCGTGACCGGATACTCGCCGCCGAACAATTGTCGCGGCGCCAGCACCGTCACGTCCGCATCATCCCTTCTGCCCTTTCCAGGTCGAACTGCCGGCCGGCCGCAATGAAATTCCGGCCCTGAAACAGCACGCCGGCGGCCCGTTTGCGGCCGGGCCCGATCCGCCCGACAAGGCCGCCTTACCCTTCTTCACCCGCCCCGACGGAACCGCAACCGGACGCCCAAAGGACGCCGCCGCGACCCGGATGCCGGTCTCGGGGGCGTGTTTTTCCGTGTTTCGAGAGCCTGCACGGCGGAACACACCGTCACACGTTCTGCCACCGATCGCAACCACCCTGACTGCTTTTGGCGGCAGGCGTGCGCTGGACCGCGCCCCGGTACGACGATCCGGCGAACACAAATCGGTGGCGCTCGATCCGCGTTGCGCCGGCCGGATTTTGGCGGCGCCTGTCCACTCCTGGCGGCGCCAGGCTGCGCCTGTCATCCCATGCCGCAGCCCTGCATCCTGATGCGTTCCGGTGTGCAGAACCGAGACGGGCGCGGCCCGTCGGAGCACGATTTGCGATGTATGAGCGATGGGGGAATCGACGCCGGGGAACCCGGCGGATTGGAGCCTCCGCGGCGCCTGATGCGGGCGGCGGTGGCGACACCACGAAGGGACGAAGTGTCGAGCGTGGCGCCGGGGGCGGTGACGGCGGTTCCGACGGGAGCGCCGTCACGAGGATCGGCGGGAGTGCGGGGAGCGATGCAGGCGACAACGCGCGATGGCGGCGACAGCCGCAAGGCGCTGCTGCCTTGGCAGGCGATCGGACCGGCGGTCGCCAACACCGACGGCGCTGCCGGAGATGCCGGTCACGGTGTCGATCGCGAGCGGGGCGCGAAGCGCCCGCGAGGCCGACGGTGCCGCGACGCCGTCGGTCGGAAGCGAAGCGGGCCGCGCCGGAGCGACGGTGCGGCCCGCGATGCGCTGCGGTCAGACGTGGCAGCGGAGCACCGGAATACCGAGTTGCTTCGCCTTGTCGACGAGGTTCTCGGTGATGCCGGAGCCGGGGAAGGCGATGACGCCCTTCGGCAGGAGGTTGAGCAGTTCGTCGTTGCGGCGGAAGGGCGCGGCGCGTCCGTGTCGGTCCCAGTCGGGCTTGCAGACGATCTGGTGGACGCCGTTGCGTTCGGCCCAGCGCGCGGCGATCTTCTCGACGCCGGGTCCGCCGCCGTGCACGAGGACCATATCGCTGTGCTTGGCGCGGGTCCTGTCGAGCATGCGGATCACCGCGTCGGGGTCGGCGATGTCCTTGCCGCCGGCGATGGCGACGAGGGTTCCCTGGGGCAGGTGCGCCATGGTCTTGCGGTCCTTCCGTGCGCGGACGAAGTCTCGGGCATCGATGCTGGCCGAGGTCAGCCTGCCGGTCTGGCTGACATGGCTGCCGCGCCGGGGCCGCCATGTGTCGCCGGTCTCGGCGCGGTACTGTTCGGCCACCGCATCGCGCATCCTCTCGAAGGCGTCGCGTCGGTCGCCGAGGTTCTGCGCGCGGTCGGTGACGAGTTCGAGTTCGCGGGACCTGATCTCGGTTCCGTCCTGGTCGCGCTGGAGGTCGCGGAGTTCGGGGGTGAGCCTGTCGACGCTGCGGTCGAGGCGCTGGGTCTGGGCGTGGAGCATGTTGACGAAGCCCCAGAGCAGGGGTTCGCGCTCGTCGGCGAGCTGTGTGCCGTCGGGGCAGACGCCTTCGGCCATGATGCGGAAGGCTTCCTCGACGGCGGTCAGCGCATCGTCCTTGTCCCAGATGTCGCGGGGATCGAACGCGTCGCGCTCGGGGGTTGCGCCGTAGAGGGCAGCGTTCTCGCAGACGGTTGCGGTGACGGAGTGCTCGGCGGTCTCGACGGTGTTGATGTTCTCGATGAGGGTCATGACGATCTCCTTGACGATCGGTTGCGCGCTGGGGCCGATCCCCAGACGTGATGTCCTGTTGGGAGCCGCGCGCGCAGGGGAAGCACCTGGCCCTGGAAACCCTTGGGGCGGAGTGGTGCGGAAGATCGCTCCGCGATCTTCACGGTCCGCCCTTAGGGTTTCCCTGGCCAGGCCGCAGGGAGCGGAGCGACCGGAGGACCCCGCAGGGGTTGCTGTAGTGAGCCCGTGGATCACAATGGGACATCACGTCGTCCGGCCCATTCTCTCCCCCTGCACGGACCCCATCGGCCTCTCGGCGGGCACGGCGCTGGCGGGCGACGCACCGGCCGTGCCGCCAGCGGGCGATGGCCGCCGCGCTCATTGCCAGAGAGGGTGGCTCAGGACGCGCCGGGCGACGGTCTCGCGGATGCGCGAGCGATCATGGATGCGCACGGGGCCGCGGGGGTCCTCGTCGAGCCAGCAGACGTAGTAGTGCGCGCCCGGGTTCAGGATGTCGTCATGGCGGTGCACCTCGCCGACGAAGTCGCCCTCGACATGGATGCGGGACTCCTCCGGCGTGATGCGCTTGAAAACGATGTCGGTCATGTTGTTCTCCCCGTCGGATGTTGCCGGAGGCAGGGACCGCTCCCTCCCTCGTCGCGGCGTTCGCCCGCTCCTTGCTTCACTCCTCCTCCTGTCCGTCCGGCGCGGCGCCGGCCCGGCTGCATGAAAAAAGGGGCGGTGCCCCGAAGACTGTGAAAAGCAGATACTTTCACAGTCTCCGAAACACCGCCCCCGGGTCGAAAGGAGAACGTTGACGAATCAGAACGGGATGATGTCGCGGGACTCCCCGGCCTGCTCCGGGGCGCCGCCGGCCGGCTTGTCCAGGAACTGGACGCGCGAACCGGGCGCCAGCAGGATCTCGGTGGAGAAGCGGTCGGAGTCCTCGCCCTCCTTCTTCCACCGCCGGGTCTGCATCCTGCCCGAGACGTAGACCAGCCGGCCCTTCCTCGCGTTCTTGACCAGCAGGTCGATCAGCCCGTCCTGGAAGGTGACGACGCGATGCCACTCGGTGCGGTCGATGCGCTCACCGCTGCCGTTCCTGTCGACGTAGCTCTCGTCGGTGGCGATACTCATGTTGGCCACGCGGCCTCCCGAGGCGAGATGGTTGACGGTGACGTCGGCGCCGAGGCGGCCGATCACTTCCGCTCTGTTCAATCCGAAACTCATGATCTTCTCCTTCATGCTCTCGATATTGACGTTGGGTTGACGAACGGCGGGAACCGGAATCCCTCGCTCCGGCCCCCTGCCGCTCGCCTTCTCCCCGCTTTCCTTCACTCTGCGTCGCGGCCGGCGAGGACCTCGCGGATGGCCCGGCTGTCGAGGCCGGCCTCGGCCAGCAGTTCGTCGCAGGCCGGCGCTTCGTGTTCGGTGTCGGTTGCCGCATCGGTATCGGTGTCGTGGAACAACTCGGACATGGGCATCTCCCCTGGGCGACGCCCGGACATCCGGCGGAAGGGCCGCTCCCTTCCACCCCGCCGGGCGCTCGCCCCCGCGAAAGCCCTTCTCCGACTCCGGGACGCCGGCCCCGGCGGAGACAGGGCGGGCGCGCGACGATGCGTTCGGCGGAACACCATGGTCGCGGCCCCCGGCGCCGGCCGGCGGCATGTGCCTCCGGCGGGCGCTCAGGCCCAGGATGCGAAGCGCGCCATGGGGCTGGCGTCCGCGACGATCTCGACCTCGTCGTGCGAGAGCTTCGCGAAGGCGAGGCAGAGCGCGACATCGGCCTCGCTGTCGAACGGCCCGTGCTCGCGGCCGGTGGCGGTCTCGATCACCGTCCAGGCAGGGTCCCAGAGCGGGATGCCCTTGAAGTGCGCCGAGCCGTGGTAGCTGCGCTCGGCGCAGGGCGGGCAGCGGGCCGCGCCCTGGGCGGGTGCGCCGCATGCCGTGCACAATCCGCGCTCGCGCCGGAACCTGTATCGCCTCCGGCTCTGCGCGTTCTTGCGTTGCGGGTTTCGCCCGGCGCTGTCGGCGACCGCGCAGGGCGCGCAGCGCGTGAGGCCGTCATGGACCGGCCCGCCGCATCGCGTGCAGCAATGGGCGGCCACGCGTTCGGCATGGAGGGCGCGTTTCGCCTGCCGGCGATCCTCGCGGCACGGCCCGCACATGGTCCTGCCCTGCTCGGGCGGGACGTTGCCGCAGCGAACACAGAGGCCGGCCTCGGCCCGCGCTTTCTGGCGACGCCGGCTCCCGGCCCGGCCGGCGCGCCTCTTCGCCTCGGCGTTGGCGCCGCCATACTTGAGGCCGGCAGCCTTGCCGGCGGCGTAGCGGGCGCGGTCGGCCGCGCGCCTCCTTTCGAGGCACGGCTCGCAGGACTTCCGTCCGTCGGCCGCCGGGGCGGTTCCGCATCGCACGCAGATGCCGGCGGCGCGCCGTTCGTCCGCCTGCCGGCGGTCGCGCTTCCTTGCGGCCGCCCTGGCCGTGGCGAGGTCTCTTCTCGGCTTGCCCCCGGCGCGCAGCCGGGCGTCGCGTTCCCGGCCTGCCCGGTTCTGCTTCTCGTTGCACGGCGCGCAGACCGAGCGCCCGGGCGCCGGCGGGCGGTCTCCGCAGCGGGGACAAAGGCCGCGGATCTCGGGATCGGCACAGGCCATGCCGTCCTCCTCTGTTCGTGGGGGAAAGGCGGACGCCCCGCCGGCGGCCCTGGACGCTTGTCAGGCGCCGAAGGCGGGCCGCGGCCGCCGGCCGGCCGGCGGGAGGTCCGGAGGTGCGGGCCGTCAGCCCTTCTGCTTGCGGTCGCACAGGAGGCCGGCCGCGATCGACCCCCACAGCTGCCGCCCGCCCCGGGTGCTGAGGCCGGTGCAGACGATGATCTCCGTGCGGCCGGGACGCATCGCCTCGGCCTGGCTGCGCGAGACGACCGTGGGCGCCGCCTTGCGTCGGCCCTGCGCGCCAGCCGGCCCGGCGGGGACGGGGACAATGTCGCCGTCCGCGCGCGCCTGAAACTTCTCGACCGCATAGCGCTCGTCGGCCAGGCCGGTGCCGAAGAAATGGACCAGGAACGTGTCCGCCGTGTTGCCGGGCATCGCCATCGCTGCCGTCATGTGTGACGTCTCCTTCGTGTCGATGAGGGAAAACGGCGGCCGCACGCCCTCTCCCGGACGCCCGACCGCCGCCCCGCTCACGGCCAGGCCCCTCCTCCTGCCGGCGAGAAGCGCGCGGCAGAGACGGCAGCGGGACGGCGGCGCAGCATGCGGGAACCGGTATGGCCGGACGGTGTGGACGCGGGACCGGTGGCGTCACCGCATCATCCGGACACTTGATGTCAGTAGGCCCTTGGCCTACGGTCCCGAGGATGGAGTTCGAGCGGGACGAGGCCAGGAACAATGCCTGCTTCAAGCGCCGGGGCTTCGACTTCGCCCATGCCGTCAACGCCTTCCACGATCCGCACCGGATCGTCGTCCAGGACCGGCGGCGGGACTATGGCGAGGACCGCTACCGGCTGCTCGGCACGGTCGACGGGCGCGCCTGTGTCGTCGTCTACACGCTGCGGGGTCCGGCCGTCCGCATCATATCGGCCCGCAAGGCCAACCCGAAGGAGGTTGCGGAACATGAGCACAACGCGCATCAGGGTTGATCCCGACGATCCGGCCACTTTCCCCAAGGGGCGCATTGACGCCGCGAGGGTGGACGCGACCACGGAAGCGGAGATCGAGGCCCGGGAGTGGGAGGACGAGGCCGAGGCGTTGCAGGACATGGCGCGGTATGCACGCCGGGTCCGGCGGCGGATGGGTCTCAGCCAGACGGAGATGGCGCGGCGCATCGACGTGTCGCCGGAGACGATCCGCAACTGGGAACAGGGCAAGCGCTGCCCGACCGGCGCGGCGCGCGCCTTGCTGCGGATGCTCGACAGGGCGCCAGAGACCGCGCTCCGCGTCCTGACGTGAGAACGTCTGGAACGATGTAAGCGTCCGGCGTGACCGCCCCTGCGTGGTCAGTCGGCGGCTTCCCGATCTTCTGCGGGCGCGGTGTTCCACGGCAGCAGATCGTCGATGCGGTTGATCCTGTAGTCGGGGATGCGTTCGAGGACCTGAGCAAGCCAGGCCTGCGGATCGACATCGTTGAGCCTGGCGGTCTCGATCAGGGTGTAGGCGATGGCGGCGGCCCTGCCGCCGCTGGCCGAGCCCATGAAGAGATAGTTCTTGCGGCCGAGCGCGATCGGCCTCATTGCGCGTTCGGCGGGGTTGTTGTCGATCTCGAGGAAGCCGTGCTCGAGATAGGGTCGAAGGCGCTTCATCCGGGTCAGGGCATGACGGATCGCCGCTGCCAGCGGGGTCTTGGCGGAGATTCTGGGCAGCTGCGATTGCAGCCACCGCTCCAGCTCGTCGAGGCACGGCGCGGCCTTGGCCTGGCGGATGGCCGCGCGGTTCTCGGGCGGCTGCCCGCGGGCCTCCTTCTCGATAGCGTAGAGGGCGGCGATCCGTTCCAGCGCCTCGGCGGCGATCGCCGAGCCCTGGGCGGCATGGACGTCGAAGAACTTGCGTCGCACATGCGCCAGACAGGCCACCTCGCGGACCGGCCCGGCGCGCGCCAGCGCACCGAACCCGGCATAGCCGTCCGAGTGCATCCAGCCGGCGAAGCCTTCAAGATGCGCCTTCGGATGCGCCGCCTTGCGGTCGGCCGAGAAGCGGTACCAGGCCGCCGGCGGCGCCTCGCCAGCCCAGGGCCGCTCGTCCCGCACGTAGGTCCAGGCCCGGCCGGTCGCCGTTTTGCCGGTTCCCGGCGCCAGCAGCTTGACCGGGGTGTCGTCGGCGAACAGGGCTTGTCCTTCCAGCACATGGCGCCCGATCGCATCGGCCAGGGGCTCCAGCAGCGCCGTCGCCTTGCCGACCCAGCCGACGAGCGTCGAGCGGTCGAGCTCGACGCCGTCGCGGGCGAAGATGCGGGACTGGCGGTAGAGCGGCAAGCGAGTCGCGCGGGGGAATCTCACCCCCACGCGCTCCCAGAACCGTACGTGAACCTCTCAGCTCATACGGCTCCCAGCGTCCGGCCCTGCCCGTGCACAAGGGTCCAATGGGCGAACCGCCACGGCTCCGCTTTCGCGATTCTGGCAAGCCAGAGACGAGCCTGACGCGGTCGTTGTCGGAAGCGTTTGAACTTCCGCATTGCCCATCGCTGCAAGTGGGCGTCTATCAGACGAAGGGTCGGATAGAGCGCCGACTTGTAGAATGCGCCGAAGTAGCCGATCCACCCTGCAATTTCGCGATGAAACATGCGGGCAAGGTCAAGCAGTGCCTTGTCGCTACGCCGTTGCAAACGCCACTGTCGCACGCGGCGCCGAAACGCCTTGAGCGCAGTCGGGCTGGCAGCCGGAAGGAACGAGACCCCGAACAACCCGCCGCGCCACGCCGCGAACCTTGGCTGGAAACGGTAGCCCAGGAAGTCGAACGCGACCGTCGGGTAGTCCGCCTTGCGGTTGGTATCCTTGCAGTAGACCACCTTGGTCTTCTGCGGATGGACCTCCAGGCCGCACTCGGCCAATCGGTCCGCAACCCGCCGCCAGAGGGTCTTTGCCGCCTCCTCCGTTCGACAATGGCAGATTATATCGTCCGCATACCGTTCGAACGGAACATGCGGCATCGACCTTTTCATCCATTGATCGAACGCATAGTGCAGGAACAGGTTGGACAATACTGGCGAAATTACCCCGCCCTGTGGCGTGCCCCTGTCCCGTGCGACAACGGTGCCGTCCTCCTCGATCACGGGAGCCTTCAACCAGCGCTCGACATAGAGCAGCACCCACCGGCAGTCCGTATGGTGACGAACGGCCTTCAGCAGCAACTCGTGGTCGATGTTGTCGAAGAACCCCTTGATGTCCATGTCCAGCACCCAGTCGTAGCGCCAGCATCGCCGACGCGCTGTCCGGATGGCGTCAATGGCGGATCGCTTCGGCCGATATCCGTATGAGTCCTCATGGAAAATCGGTTCCAACAAGGGCTCCAGATGTCGGCGAACAACCTCCTGAGCGATGCGGTCCGTGACCGTCGGTATGCCCAACGGGCGCTTCCCGCCGCCCTCCTTGGGGATGTTCACCCTGCGAACCGGAGGCGGCATATAGCTGCCTGAGGACATGCGATTCCAGAGCTTGTAGAGTTCCGGACCAAGCCGTTCCTCCAGACTCTCGACCGTCTGCCCATCTACTCCAGCCGCTCCCCGGTTTGCCTTCACATGCTTGAAGGCTTCCCAGACTTCCCTCTTTGCTATCGGGAACGGCTTTGCCCCTGTCATCCGGCTCCTCCTGTCACCAGTTGGCCGACGGCAGCGGCTGAACACCACAGCCCCTTCGGTCCAGCGCCATTACAGCGCCTTCATCCCTACTACGGGCTGTTCTGCCCCTGTGCCCCGCATCGGTACTCTGAGCCTTCCGGGGGCTGCCCGGTTGGCCGTCTCCCTTGGCATCGGGACGACAGGTTCTCCTGTTCCGCAAGAAAGCCTGTTCCGGGTTCACGCCGCCTTCGAGCCGGATGCCGCGTGGGCCGGACTCCAGGACTCCGCCCATGCTTGTCCCGGAGTGACCACCACCCCCGGTTCTGACATCGACCATACGCTTTCGGCAGTTCATCGGCGGTTCGCTTTCGCTCGTCTCCCCGGACCTCACCTGACGAGATCGTCGTCCCGCCGTTTCCACGACGCTCACCACCATCGCTCTTTACGACAGCAGCTCGTGGTGGTTTGAGACCGACGCCTGATCGTCGACCCCGAGGGGCCTACCCTCATCTCTCTTGCAGTTGCGCACCTCCTTTCATGGCGGTGCTTCAGGACACACGGTGATCGCAATACTTCGAGACCAGCACATGCGCCAGAAGGCCGGGGCCCGGTCGGCCGCGCTCGATCGGTCGCGGCGGCAGCGGCGCCTGGTGGAACTTCTCGCAGCCGCCGCAGGCCAGGCGCGGACGGACGATGCGCTTCACCACGAAGCGGCCGGGGATGTACTCCAGCTCCTCCGTCACATCCTCGCCGAGCCGCTTGAGACGGCCGCCGCAGTCCGCGCAGCGCTCGCCCGGCGCGAGAACCGTCTCCTCGCGCGGCAGGTGGTCCGGCAGGGGACGGCGCTTCGGCTGCTTCTTCGTGGCGGGCGTCGGCTCGGTCGGCGCCTCGGCCGCCCGCGCGATCTCCTCGTCCTCCAGCCCGAGATCAAGCTGGTCGAGGGCCTCCGAGGTGACGCCGAAGCGCTGCCGCCGCAGACCCGCAAGCTGGTGCCTGAGCTTCTCGATCAACAGATCGCGGTTGCGCAGCTCGGCGTCCCGTGCCGCCAGTTCGGCCCGCGAGGCCAGCACCATCGCCTTCAACGCGGCGATGTCGTCGGGCAGGGAATGGGCCGCTTCGAGCATGGCCGCATCCTACCCGAAGGGGCCGACAAAGGGAAGCCCGAATGACAGTCAACCCATTGTTTATAAACGGTGAATCAGCCCGCGGCCAGCGGTCTCCAGGTGCGAACCGGCGCCCGCCAGTCGATCCCCTCAAGCAGCATCGACAGCTGCGCCGGCGTCACCGACACCTTCCCTTCCGATGCCGACGGCCACACGAAGCGGCCGCGCTCCAGACGCTTCGAGAACAGGCACGCACCCTGGCCGTCCCACCAGATCATCTTGATCAGGTCGCCCCGGCGGCCGCGGTAGATGAAGAGATGGCCGCAATGCGGATCCGCCTTCAATACCCGCTCCGCCTGCGCCGCGAGACCGGGGAACCCCTTGCGCATGTCGGTCACGCCGCAGGCCAGCCATACCCGGGTCGAGGAGGGAACCGGGATCATCCGCCAAGCGCCCGCACCACCCGGCACAGCGCGTCCGCGTCGAACGACCCGAACGCGCTCACCCGGTGGCCGTTCGACAACGCGATCTCGATCCGACCGTCCGATGCCGCGGCCGGCTCCAACGGCGGCGCATCGGGCACCACCTCCACCGGCAGGAAGGACGGCGCCTCCCCGGCATCGGCCGCCGGCCTGTAACGGGGATCGCGCCGCCAGGTGAAGATCAGGTTGGCGTTGACGTCATAGCGGCGCGCCACAACCGACACCGAGACACCGGGAGCGTAGCTCTGCGCCACGATCCGGCGCTTCTCGTCGTCCGACCAGAACCGGCGTACCCGACGTGGCACCGCAGCCCCCTAAGATAGTGTCCATTAGCCGATAATGGACACTATCGACCTCTGGAACCTCACCACAGACTGCGGCTCCAAGCCGTCTCGCCACAAGGGCGGTCACGCCAGACGCTTACGATGCGGCGGCCTCGGAAGGTGGTCGCTCAGGGTCCTGTCCGCGCTGTTTCCCACCCTGACGGAGGTGTTCGTCGCGTCCCGGACGCGGGAGAGCCGGGAGAGATTTTGCGCCGCCATGGCGGATGAGGGGCCCTGGACGCTGACCCCGGCGGAGTCCGCCGAGGATGCGGTGCGCGACATGGACATCGTCGTCTCGTCGATACCGCAGGGCGCGGAACGCCCGCTGAAGGCCGGCTGGTGGACGCCCGGTATGCTGGCCATCCCTCTCGACGTCCTGACCGCATGGGACGACGAGGCGTTCGAAGCGATCGACTGCCTGGTCGCGGACAACGACGCGGGGCTGAGAGCCGCCGCGGCGCAGAGGCGGCCCGATTTGCGCTTGCCCGAGAGCTTCGTTTCCTTCGGCGACATCGTCCTCGGGAACCGCCCCGGGCGGCTGAGCGACGAGGACCGCATCATGGCGATCCCGACCGGGCTGGGGAGCGTCGACATGCCCCTCGCGTGGTCGATCTACCGGCGCGCCCGGGAGGCCGGGATCGGGACGGAGATGGATCTGATGTCCTGAACGCCCGATTCCGGAGACGCCTATTCCTCCGCGATCCGGCTGCTGAGCACCTTTTGGAAGCGGTAGTCGCCGTAGATCACCGGCGGGTGCCTGATCGGATTATCGGGGCCGTGGCAGGTCTCGATGCAGCGGATCTCGATATCGTGGCCGGGCTGATGGAAGAAGGCGATCGAGAGCCGTTCGGCCCGGTCCTCGCTGCGCGGCGGGTTGACTACCCGATGGAGCGTCGAGACCCAGCGGTCGTTGGTCCAGCGCGCCATCATGTCGCCGATATTGACCACGAAAGCGCCGGGCGGCGGCCGCACGTCGATCCACTCCCCCTCCGGGGAGAAGGCCTGCAGCCCGCCCGGCCTGTCCTCGCCGTAGAGGATGGTCAGCGTTCCGTAGTCGGTGTGGGCGCCGGCGCGCAGCTGGCCGGGCAGCGGCGCCTCCTTCTGGGCCATGTACTTGTTGAAGCGGATGTGGCTGATCGACCGCGCGATCTTGTCGTCGAACCAGCGTTCGTCGATCCCGAGCGCGATCGCGAAGACGCGCATCAGCTCGTCGCCGATGCCGCTCAGCGCCCGGTAGTAGGTCTCGAAGGCGTTGCGCATCCCGGCCGGGCGTTCCGGCCACAGATTGGGCGAGAAGAAGTCGCTGCCGTGACCCTCGGTGTAGTAGGGCTCGTCCGGCAGGTCGAAATCGCCCATGCCGAACATTTCCTGCAGGTCCGGCGGGGACTCGTTACCGAGGGTCGCCGCGAGCTTCTGGTTCGCCGGCGGGTCGTAGCCCCTGGTCGCGGCGACGGTCGGGCGCGGCACGCGCATCTTCTCTTCCAGCGGCAAGGCGAAGAACTCGTATGCGAGATCGCGCGCCTCGCGGACGATGCGGTCGGGGACGCCGTGGCCCACGATGGTGAAGAAGCCGATCGTCTCCAGCGCGTCCCCGACCCGTTCGGCGATGCGCCGCTTTCCCGCCGGGTCGCCCGCGAGCATCGGCGCGATGTCGATCTCGGGAATGCCGTTCGATGCCATCGGTAATCTCTCCCGCCCGCCCTCTGGATCGAACCACGGCCGCCGTCGCCGGCGCAAGGGCCGCATCGGTGCCGCACCGTCCGAATCCGCTAAACTCCGGCACCGCGCCCGACCCGGGAGGCCCGTCGCTCGGCATGAAGCTGCACTCCGTTCTTCTCGGCATCACGCTGACCATGCTGATGGCGCTGCACGCGTCCACGATCGACACGCTGTTTCCCGGGATCCCCGACATCCGTTCGGAGTTCGCGGTCGGCACCGGCGAGGGACAGCTCTCGATGAGCGCGTTCGTCTATGCCTTCGCGGCGGTTCAACTGGTTTACGGCCCGCTGTCCGATCGTTTCGGCCGACGGTCCGTTCTGCTGTGGTCGATGAGCGTGTTCACGCTCGGCGCGGCCATGGCCGTCGTCGCCGATTCGTTCGAGACGCTGGTAGCGTCCCGCATAATTCAGGGGATCGGTGCGGGCGCCGCGCCGGCGGTCGCGCGCGCGGTGGTCCGCGACATCTACGGGCCGGAGCGGTCCGGGCAGGTGTTCAGCTACATCATGGCGGCGTTCGGCATCGTCGCGGTCGCCAACCCGATCGCCGGCGGCGTGCTCACCGACTGGTTCGGCTGGCGCGCGATCTTCGTCTACATGGCGGCTTACGGGGCGATCGTCGTCGTCCTGGTGTGGTATCGGCTCGCCGAGACGCTTCCCGCGCGGGATTCGGAAGAGCGGGGCCGGCGGCGTCTGCTGCCCAACTACGGCGTGCTGTTCACCGACCGCCGCTTCGTCGCGATTACGGTGTGCACGTGCTGCATCCACGCCGCGATGTTCGGCTGGCTGTCGGGCAGCATCCTCGTCTTCATCGACTCCTACGGCGCCACGCCGAGCCTCGCGGGGACGCTGATCTCGGTCTCGCTCGGGGGCTTCATTCTCGGGTCCATGGTTGCGGGACGGGTTTCGAATCGCGTGGGAAGCCTGCGCCTGATCGGCGCCGGCCACCTGATATGTCTCGCGTCGGCGGCGCTCGCCCTGGTGCCCGCCCATGCCGGGGTGCAGTCCGCGCCGTTCACGGTCCTGCCCGTCATAGTTTTCATGTTCGGGGTCGGCTTCGTGATACCGCCGGGCTCCGCCGCCGCCATCGCGCCCTTCCCGTCTATGGCGGGCGCGGCGTCGTCGTTTCTGGGATTCAGCCAGATCACCGCCAGCTCCACCGTCATATTGATCAGCGGGTATCTCTACGATGGGACGATGCGGCCGGTCGCGCTGACGATGACCGTCCTCGCCGCCCTCGGGCTCGCCGTGTTCTTCGCCTGGATGCGCCGGCAGCCGGCGCGGTAGCTCAGGACCGGTCCGAGCCGGGTTGCGCCTTACGCCAGACGCTGGCCAGCCAGGGTTGCTGGTGGCGCGGCTTTCCCGGCGGCCGGTAATAGTGATCGACCTCCGCGAAGCCCGCTGCGTTCAACCGGCCGCGCCATGTCTCCAGATCGAGGAAGCAGCCGAACCGCCCGCCGACCCAGCCTTCCTCGTTGCCGCCCCGCGGGTTCGAGCTGAACAGCACGCCGCGCGGCTTCAGCGCCTCGCGCAACTGGCCGAGCACCCGGGGCAGTTCCTGGCGCGGCACGTGAAACAGCGACGCGTTGGCGAAGATCCCGTCGAACCGCGCGGCGGGCAGGTCCAGCGCGAGGAAATCCTGGTGCAGCACCTCGCACCCCGCCGCGCGCCGGGCCATCGCGACGAACGCCGCCGCGCCGTCGAGCCCGACCGCCTCGTGCCCCGCCTCAAGGAACGCCATCAGGTCGCGCCCCGGCCCGCAGCCGAGATCGAGGATCGAGTACGGCGCTTCGCCCTCGATCGCATTGATCAGGGCCGCCCGGTTCTGGCTCACGTCGTGATGCTTCGTGCCCGCCCAGTAGTCGTCGGCCATGCGTTCGTAATGACCGATCGTGACGTCGGCGATCTCGCGCAGCGCCGTGTCGTCGTAATGCCCGGGCGGTTCGGTCATTCAGGTCCGGCACATCGGCGGCGTTCCGATGCGGTCGCGCGCCCGGCCGAGCGCGCGCTCGCAGGCGAGCGCGAGCGCCAGCGCGGTTTCCTCGTCGCCGCCGCGCGCAACGATGTGGAGCCCTACCGGCATCCCCGCATGGTCGAGAGCCACCGGCAGCGTAATCGCGCACATGCCGAGCAGGCTCGCCGTGTTGGTGTTGCGCACCAGCCGAAGGTTCCGCCGGAGATGGTCTTCCGTGCCGGCGATCTCGTCCATGACGGGCGGGATCAGCGGGAGCGTCGGCCCGACCAGCGCGTGCAGCCCGTCGAACGACCGGTGCGCCTCGCGCGTCAACTCGCCCAGCCGGTGCACCCGCTCGAGATGCTCGGAAGCGGGCAAGGCTTCCATGGCCTCGATGCGAATCGCGACCGCCGGGTCGAGGTCGTCGCGATAAGCCGACATCTCGCCGTTGATGAAGCGGGTGAAGTCGCCGACGTGAAGCCCGCCTTGCATGAATATTTCCGTCGCGGGGTCGAATTGGGGCATCGTCGCGGCCGACACGCGGAGGCCGGAACGCGCGAGCTCGTCGAGCGCGGATCTGACGCCTTCCGCAATGCCGGGATCGCAATCGTCGAAATACCAGTCGCACAGCCCGACATGGAAATCGGCGAGGTCGGCGGTCGCGAGCCGGCGCGTCCAGCCGACGGCGTCCCCCTCCACGAGCGGATCGATGGCACCGAAGCCCAACGCCATGTCGGCAACCGAACGCGCGAGCACGCCGGCCGTGTCGAGCGACGGGCTCAACGGCACGATGCCGCCGGTCGGCCAGCGGCCCGCCGTCGGACGGATCCCCGCGGTGCCGGTCATCGAGGCCGGGATGCGCACCGAACCCGCCGTGTCCGAGCCGATCGCGAGCAGCGCCGATCCTTCCCACAGGCTGACTCCTGCGCCGGAGCTCGAGCCGCCGGGCGAGCGGTGCGCCGCCGCGTCCCACGGGTTGCGCGGCGCGCCCCAATGGGGGTTGGCGCCGAGCCCGCCATAGGCGAACTGTACGGTGTGGGTCTTTCCGCTGATCACGGCGAGCTGACGGCGCAGCGACCGGACGACAGGCCCCTCGCGCCGCCACTTGTCCGGCAGCTCGCGCGGGCAGCCCGCGAAGGTCGGGTAGCCGGCGACGCCGAACAGGTCCTTGATGGAGACGGGAATGCCCTGCAGCGGGCCGAGATCGTTGCGCGTGGCGCGCGCCGCGTCCGCGACTCCCGCCTCGGCGCGCACGCGGCCGGCGTCGAAGGTCTTGTAGGCGTGGAACGCTTCGCCCCGGGCCTCGTGGTTCGTGACCGCCCAGTCGGCGATGGCGGCGGCGCTCAGCCGGCCCGCGCGCAGCGCGTCGACGATCGTTTCGAGCGGGGCGGTGCCGAGGTCGGGATCGGCCATGACGGCTCCATCGATAGAATGGGGGATTATATGCGAAAGTCGGGCAGCGGCATTTTACGGTATGGGATCGCGTCCCGCCTCGGGGAGGCGATCCGCAACACGGGCACGGGAGGAGACCGATGAGCGCGAGCGGAACCGTCGACGGGGCGCCGAGGATGAAGTTCAGCCATCTCGGTCTGGTGGTGTCCGATCTGGAGAGGATGCAGGACTTCTATACCCGGGTGCTCGGATTCGAACTGACCGACAAGGGAACGACGGGGAGCGGCGCCACGATGGCGTTCATGACGCTCGACCCCGGGGAGCATCATCAGATCTTCTTGGTCGACGGCAAGCCGGACGGCGAGCTTCCCGCCAACCGCTTCATGCCGGAGATCGGGCCCGTGCTTCACCATTTGTCCTTCCGGCTGGCCTCGCTGACGGAGCTGCGCCGGATGTTCGGCCGGCTCCGCGCGGAGTCCGAGCGCAAGATCGACACGGTCACGCACGGCGTGTGCTGGGCGATTTACACCGCCGACCCGGAAGGCAATTCGCTTGAGTTCTTCGCCGATACGCCGTGGTACATCGACCAGCCCTTCCTGAAGCCGATCGATTTTTCGAAGTCCGACGAAGACCTGCTGAGCGAGACCGAAGCGATGTGCCGGGCGGCGCCCGGATTCCGCGCCTATGCCGACTTCAGTGCCGAGCTTGCCCGCCGGGTACCGGCGTCGTTGACCGATTGAAGGCGCATCTGGAACGTCTGCTCGCGCCCTGGCGCGGGTTGCCGCCCAACCTGCGCGGCATCCTCTGGATTACGTTCGGCAGCGTCGCGTTCGCGCTCAACGACGTGCTGATCAAGACGCTGGGCCGCTCGATCGACGCCCTGGAGCTCGCTCTGTTCCGCTACTCGGTCGGCGTGGTCGTCCTGTCGCCGCTGTTCTGGCGCGCCGGCCTGTCGGGCCTCAAGACCAGGCGGCCGGGCCTGCACGCGACGCGGCTCGTCATCGCCTCGATAGCCCAGGTCGGCACGCTGATCTCGGTGATCAACCTGCCGCTGGCGAGCGCGACCTCGCTGTCGTTCTCGCGGATCGTGTTCACCACCATCGTCGCGATCGTGCTGTTGCGCGAGGCGGTCACGCGGCAGCGCTGGTGGGCGACCGGGCTCGGCTTCGTGGGCGTGATCGTGATGCTGCGTCCCGGGCCCGAGGGGATCGATCCGATCGCCGCGGTCGCCGTCGGCGCGGCGATGTCGTTCGCGGTCGCCAATGTGATGATCAGGATGCTGGCGAGCACGGAACCGGCCGTTCGTATCCTGTTCTACTACCACATAGGGGGCGTCCTGGTTTTTCTGGTTCCGGCGATTTTCGTCTGGCGCTCTCCGGTGGGGATCGAGTGGCCGATGGCCGCCGGGATCGGGCTGCTCACCACGCTCGGGATGATCGCGTTCGTCCGTGGCTTCGCGGTCGGCGAGGCGAGCGTGATCGGGCCGATGGAATATACCCGCCTGGTCTACGCGGCGGTTCTGGGCCTGCTGATCTTCAGCGAGATACCGGATCTCTGGACGGTTCTCGGCGCGGCGATCATCGTCGCCAGCACCACCTGGCTCGCCCGCGTCGAGGCGGGGGCGGCGCGCGGACCGGACCGCGAACCGGAATGACGAATTGACGGGCCGGCCGGCGGGCGCCGCGGCAACGGCCCGCATGTTTGCGGCCATTCGATTTTGAAGGCCACCGGAAACGCATATCGGGATAACATTCCGGTGCTTCTGCAACCGGAAGGAGTTTTTCGATGGACCGGCTGAACGCAATCATCGATGCGATCAACGCGTTCGCATGGGGCCCGCCCATGCTCGGCATTCTGGGGGTGACGGGCGTGCTGCTCACCCTCGGCCTCGTGTTCATGCCCTGGCGCAAGGTGGGGTACGGGTTCCGCCTGCTGTTCGACAAGGACGGCGCGGCGGGCGAGGGCGAGGTCAAGCCGTTCAACGCGCTGATGACCGCCCTGTCCGCGACGGTGGGCACCGGCAACATCGCCGGCGTCGCCACCGCGATCGCGCTCGGCGGCCCCGGCGCGATCTTCTACATGTGGCTGATCGCGCTGTTCGGCATGGCCACGAAATATGCCGAGGCGGTGTGCGCGGTCACCTACCGCGAGCAGGACGCCACGGGGAAATATGTCGGCGGGCCGATGTACTATCTGCGCAACGGCGTCGGCGAGTTCGCGCCCGAGCTCGGCAAGTGGCTCGGGCTGGCGTTCGCGATATTCGGCGCCGTGGCGGCCTTCGGCATCGGCAATGCGGTCCAGGTCAACTCGATGGCCGCGGCGCTCGACAACAGCTTCGGGGTGCCGGAATGGGCGACCGGGGTGGTCGTCGCGGCGCTGGTCGGCGTCGTCGTCATCGGCGGAATCAAGCGCATCGGCGACGTGGCCGGCAAGCTGGTGCCGGCGATGATCGTGCTCTATCTCGGCGCCGCGCTGCTGATCCTCGCGATCAACGTCACTGCGATCCCCGACGCGATCGGGCTGATCTTCACCCACGCCTTCACGCCCGCCGCGGCGACCGGCGGCTTCGCCGGGGCGGCGGTGGCGGCGGCGATCCGCTTCGGCATCGCGCGCGGCGTGTTCTCCAACGAATCGGGCCTCGGCTCGGCGGCCATCGCGCATGCCGCGGCGCAGACCAACAGCCCGGTGCGCCAGGGCATCATCGCCATGCTGGGCACCTTCATCGACACCCTCGTGGTGTGCACGATGACGGCGCTGGTCATCCTGACCTCCGGCGCTTGGGTCATGACCGGCCCGGACGGCGGCGGGCTGACCGGGGCGGTGCTGACCTCGACCGGCTTCGAGACCTCGATGGCGGGCGGGCAGTACATCGTCACCATTGCGCTGGCGGTGTTCGCCTTCACCACCATCCTCGGCTGGTCCTATTACGGCGAACGGTGCTGGCAGTATCTGTTCAAGGAACGGAGCCTGGTGATCTACCGCGCGCTGTGGGTGCTGGCGGCCCTCGCCTTCGCCAACGTGAAGGTGGACCTGGTGTGGAACCTGGCCGACACGCTCAACGGGCTGATGGCGGTGCCCAACCTGATCGGGCTCCTGCTGCTGGCGCCGATGGTGTTCAAGGTCACGCGCCAGTATTTCGAGGACCTGGGCAAACCGCTCGGATGACGGCGCGGGCGCTGGAGTCCCCCCTCACCCTGACCCTCTCCCCGCGGGGGAGAGGGGACGCGGCTCACTCTTCCTTACCTTCCCCCCCTCCCGCTTGCGGGAGGGGCCGGGGGAGGGCCGCCTGCCGTCAGGGGTACGGGATCGTCGGCCGCTTCGCCGCGATCCACCCGGCGATGCCGTCGCGCACGTCGTAGACGCTCCGGTATCCGGTCTTGTGAAGGAAGCGGCTGACCGCGCGGCTCCTCCCGCCGCTGTGGCAGATGATCGCGATCTTCCGGTTCCCGGCCGCGATCGGCTTGAACTTCCTCATCCAGGCCTCGGCGTCGTAGTTCCCCCTGGCGTCGAAGAAGGTCATCCGGTGGCTCCCCTCTATGACCCCGGTGCGGCGCCACTCGTCCGGCCGCCTTATGTCGATGACCTCGACATGCTCGGCCATGAGCCGGGGAAGCGTGCCGCTGTCGATCTCGACGACCTGCGCGCGGAGCGGCGCGATGCACGCCAGCAGCACGGCGATCGAAAGGACGGTTTTCGGCATGGCCGTTTTCTCGCGAACCTGCGTCCCCGAAGTCTCGCACAGGCGCGGCGGAGACGCCATCGCGTCCGGCCTGGATCGGCGCTCCGCTTTCCCCCACCGTCATGCCCGGCCCCCGGGCTTGTTTCGGGGGCCGGGCATGACGACAAAACGGGCGGCGAGGACCGCGCGGCGGTCCGGCGCGTTCGGCCAAAAAAGAAGGGCGGCTTGCGCCGCCCTTCGAGTCGGGTCCGGGGCCGGCCGCGCCGGTCCCGGAAAAGCGTCAGACGCTAGAACACCACCTTGATGCCGGTGACGACCGCAGCGCCGGAGTTCTCGGACTGGCCGTACTGCGCGGTGACGTCCTCATCGGTATCGATCGGGTTCGTACCGTCAGCGTCCGTGATCAGGACGCCGTCAGCACCATACTGAACCCCGGTCGCCGCGTTCGCGCTCTCGGTGGAGTTCCAGATGACGTTGGCGTGCCACTTGACGCCCGGGCCGAGCGCCCGTGCGTAGGAGGCCATCACCGCCGTGTGCTTGGCGTCGGTGTTCTCCATCTCGCCATGCGAGCCCACCAGGCTGAACGAGTTGGCGCCCTGGACGAAGCGAACGCCCGCGTCGGTCAGGCTGCTCTCGTTCATCTTGTTGTCGTCGGTCACCCGCTTGTGTCCGATCGCAACCCGGAAGCCGCCGCCGAAATCGATGCGCCCGGAAACCAGCCAGTCGCTCCGGTCGTCGTCCTTCTTCCCCTTGGCGCCCTGGTACGAGGTCATGCCGCCGCCGACGCCGAAGCCGACATCGCCGAACTTGCCGGTGTAGCTCACCGCGCCCTCGATGCCGTTATGCGGCCCGTCCGCCGCGTCGATCCGCGCGTTCGAATCGTTGTTCACGCGGTTCGGCGAGTAGGTCAGGCCGACCTGGAAGCCGCCGAGCTTGGGAGAGATGTAGGTCACCTTCTCCGCGTCGCCGGTGTCCAGACGCGCATGCTGCAGGCCGTAATGGTTGCCCGCCGCGCTCGGGATCCACGCGTTGTCGAAGTTCAGCGTCTCGCCGACGCCGGTCGCCCACGAGCCGGTCAGACCGGTCAGCATCTTCACCGGGGCACCGCCGGTGCCGCCGAGGATGATCTGGCCGAACGAGCCGGAGACCGACAGGAAGTACTCGTCGATCGGGTCGTCGCCGGAACCGCCGTCGCTGTGGTTGTTCTGGCCTTCGAGCTCGACCCGGGCATGGATCTTCATGCCGCTGTCGAGCGTCGCCCGGCCGTTGAAGTGGATCTCCGCGTCCGTCCGCGTGTCGAGAGCCGACGTGTCCTTCTTGTCGTCCCGCTTCATCGCTGGATCGGTCGGAGCGACGAGACCCGTGGTACCGTCTTCGGCACCGTCCACCGCCATGTAGGTGAACGTGGTTTCCTGGCTGTCATCGACGATGCCGCCGACGACGCCCTCGTAGTAGCCGTTCACCGAAATCGACAGCTTCATCATCTCCTTGTCGGCCGCCAGCGCCCCGCCCGCGAGCATCGTCGCGGCGACGAGGGCCGTACCGGCCATCAAATGCGCTCTCATAGCCCCTCCATGGAGTTGTTGAACTAACGTGCTGCGCAGCGCGACCGGAACGCGGGCCCGCGTTCCGATCCGGCCCTATATAAACCTAAATCCGGCGGTTGGAGGGCGTGATCGCCCTCTCGGCGCGGTTGGAATGGTCGATTTCGGGTTCGATTTCAGCACGCTGGCGCGGCCCGAGGGGGCGGCAGCCAGGGTTGATGGCCCGGCTCGCGGCCGTGGAGGTATTTTTTGAGCGCTTCGGCGAGGATCCGGCGCCAGCGATCCTCGGCGCTCAACTGCTCCGCATTTTGCGTCAGGGCCCGGAAGAAGCCGGCGATCCGCCGCAGGGCAGCAGCCACCGCCTCGCGCCGCCCGTGGTGGGAGGTCACCGTCAGCCGGGTCTGGCCGGCGTGCCAGGTCTGGCGGGCGACGCCGTGCAGCAGCAGCGGTCGGCTGGTGATCGCCTCGCGGTGGCGCTCGGGGTCGGCGAGGCGGACGAACAGGCTCCACCAGTCGTAGATGAGCGCGATCAGCCGGGCCATGTGGCGGCAGCGCGTCAGGTCGCGCGTGGTGAAGCCGCCCCAGCCCCACTGGTTCTTCAACTCGTCGAAGCCGTTCTCCGCGTCGGCCCGGTCGCGGTAGAGCTGGGCCACAGAGCGCACCTCCAGATCGAGCGAGGTGGCCAGCACCGCGAACTCCCATACCCCGGTGCCGGGCTGCGCCTCGGTCCAGAACAGCTCGCCCTGGGCGGTGTCGCCGCGCGTCAGCGCCAGTGTCGCCGGAAGCCGGCGGCGCAGAACCACGGCCCGGCGCAACCGGCTCCAGCCCTGCAAGCGCAGATCGGCCCCGATCCCCTGCCAGCCCTGGCCCGCATCCTCCCAGCCGTCCCGCGCCATCTGCCGCTCGGCAAGCCGGCGCGCGCCCCTGGTCAGGCGCAGCTTGAACAGATAGTCCAGACCCGCCGCCTCGCACGACGCCATATTGCCCTCGCTGCCCCAGTCCTTGTCCCCCCGCACCAGGCGCGGCCAGCGGTCCCGGCCGAGACGGTCCAGCAAAGCCCACAAGGACGGCGCCGCCCGGTTCGAGCGGTGATGATTGCCCGGCGCAACCTCGACATCCAGAACCAGCCGCGTGCCCGCCATCAGGAACGCATGGCAGGCGTGCGAGGGACGGCCCGGCTTCTTCGGGTTGTAGCTCACCACCGCCCCCTCCTGGCCGCCGTAGAGCGGCTTGATCGTCGTGTCGCAGTCCAGAACCCAAGGCTCGCTCAGCAGCGGGCGGACCGTGTCGTCGAGATGGCCCTGAAGCCACGTTGTGCCCTCATCCGCCCCGATCCGCTCCAGACCGCGCCGGACCGAATCCTCGCTCGCGACCTTGCCCATCCCCAACAGCGCCGGGTTCACCCCGTCCCCGCGCAGCGCCGTGATGTGCGCATAGCGAGACTGGCCCGCCAGAACCGAAAGCAGCACCGTCCCCAGAACGTCCCGCTTCGAAGGCGCGTTCGGGCTCGTGTAGACGAGCGGGCAGTCCGCCACCAGCGCCTCGAAGCGACCGCTCACCTTCAGATATTCCGCGAAGAACGCCAGATGGCCAAGCGGCGTCACCGCCGCATCCGGGTCCCATTCGACGTGAACCGTGCCGCCGAAGGTGTCCACCTTCACAGCCTCGCAGGCGAGATCCCGCACAGCGCCAGAACCCTCACCCGCAGGGTGACCCTCTCGGCCCCATCCAAATCCGCTCATACCCGCAGTCTACAAGGGCCACGGCGAATCCAGACCCCGATCAACTGCCGGATTTAGGATAAAATATGGTATGGCGGATTGCAACCTTTGACGTGGCCCTCCCGCCAAGATGGTGCAGGGCTGTTGCAATTCTACAACGAGGCCGGACACGCCCGGAAACCGCCGCGTTCCCGGGGGTTGCCATTGCTGTCCGGTTTAACTTCGGTGGACCGGGTGCAAGGCGTTGGTAGAGGCGGGTTTCCGGCTTTTCCGCCGGATCGGGACACGGATCGCGGCCCGCCCACACCCGCCGTCTCTGCTCCCCCTTGTCACCCCGGATCAAGTCCGGGGTGACAAGGGGGAGCAGAGACGGCCTCTCTCATGGGCGCGAAGCCTGCCTCGAAATCTTAACCGGACAGCAATGGGGGGTGCCGGAATGCCGCGCCGCCGCCTACCCCATCGCGTCCCCGTCCGGGTGGATCGCGAACTGCTCCAGCCCGGCGTCGTCGGCCTCGATGGCGCGGTAGCTTTCCTTAACCCCGGCGTCGGTGAGTTCGCGGGCGACGGTCAAGAGCGTGTTGGGGGCGTGGTCCTCGCAGAGCTCGGCCATCTGGCCCAGCTCCTCGCGCGCCACCGGGAGCGCCGCCTCGACCGAGGGGGCGCCGTAGATCTCGACGAAATGGCCGGCGAGCCGCTCGGCCAGCGCCTCGAGCTCGTCGGCCTCGATCCGGGTCACCGCGACGAAGGTCACGCGGCCGAACGTCTCGACCCCGAGCCAGCCGTTGGCGAAGGCCTGGCGCGCCTTGCCGGCGAGATCGGCCTCGCTCCAGTTGGAGAACTCGAACCCGCCTGAGACGCACCACTCGCCGGTGCGCGCCGGCGCGTAGAAGACGCGCATGTCGCTCTCGTCGAAATGGATCGCGCGGGCGAGGTTCATCGTCATCCCCGGAGAAGGCCGCTCAGCGGCAGGAGGCGCGTCTCCTTCCCCTGCCTGAGCAGCATGCCGAAACGCTCGTCGATGCCGACGAAGGTACCATGCAGCGGCCCGTCCGGCCGGTCCAGCGCGATCTCCTCGCCCATGCCGTGCGCCAGGCCGCGCCATTCGGCGTGCAGCGGCCGCGCGCCTTCCTCCGACCAGCGGTTGATCCAGACCAGCGTATGGCGCGACCAGCTCTCCAGCAGGCGGGCCGGCTCGACCTCGACGCAGCCCTCCTCGTAGAGCGAGGTGCGGTCGGGCGCGGCGCCGGGCGCGTCGGGGTCGTCGGGGATCAGCGGCACGGTCAGCCCGACGACCAGCCACTCGGGCTCGGCGTCCGGGTCGGCCGTCGAGGCGGCGACCCTGAGCCCGCCGCAGGCGGCGCCGTTGACCAGGATGCCGCCCTCCCAGGTCAGGTGCACGGCGACCTCGGGCGGGGCGAGCGCGCCGAGCGCGTTCTGGAACCCGACCCCGCAGGCCGGCAGCATCGCCATCGCGTCCTCGAGCGCGACCTCGGGCGCGAAGACGAGCGCCGCCGCCAGCCGGTCGGCGCCGATATTGTAGACGACCGTGCCCGCGTCGCAGCCGAGCGCCGCCTCGGCGCAGGCCTTGGCGAAGGGGTCGGTCCCGCCCTCGACCTCGAGGCCCGCGAGCAGCGGCGGGAAGCTGGGCCCGTCGCCGCCGTTCACGCGTGCCCGTCCTCGATCAGGCCGCGGGCGAGCGCGCGGAACGCCCCGGCCGACGGCGAGGACGGCCGGGAGACGACGATCGGCGCGCCGCCGTCCGACGTGGTGCGGATGTCGATGTCGAGCGGGATCTCGGCCAGCAGCGGCACGCCCAGCCGCTCCGCCGCCTCGCGCACCCCGCCATGGCCGAACAGATGCGCCTCGTGCCCGCAATTGGCGCACACGTAGAGCGACATGTTCTCGATCATGCCGAGGATCGGGGTCTCCATCTTGCGGAACATGTCGACTCCCTTGCGCGCGTCGATCAGCGCCACGTCCTGCGGCGTCGAGACCACGATGGCGCCGGTGACCTCGGCGTTCTGGGTGAGCGTCATCTGCATGTCGCCGGTGCCGGGCGGCAGATCGACCACCAGCACGTCGAGCGCGCCCCACTGGACCTGGCTCATCATCTGCTGCAACGCGCCCATCAGCATCGGCCCGCGCCACACCACGGCCTCGTCCTCGCGGGTCATCAGCCCGATCGACATCATGGTGACGCCGTGGTTGCGCATCGGCAGGATGGTCTTGCCGTCGGGCGAGGCGGGCCGTCCGGAGACGCCGAGCATGCGGGGCTGGGACGGGCCGTAGACGTCGGCGTCGAGCATTCCGGCGCGCCTGCCCTCGGCGGCGAAGGCGGCGGCGAGGTTGGCGGCCACGGTGGATTTCCCCACCCCGCCCTTGCCCGAGGCGACGGCGATGATGCGCTCGATGCCGGGGATCTTCTGCGGGCCCTGGGGCTCGCCGCGGCGGCCGATGTCGAGCTCGGGCGCCGCGGTCGCCTTGTGCGCCGTCATCACGGCGGAGACCGAGCTCACGCCCTCCAGCGCCTTGACCGCCGCCTCGGCCTCGGCGCGCGCCGGTTCCATGGCGTCGGCGCGCGACGGGTCGATCTCGAGCACGAAGCGCACCGCGCCGCCGTCGACGGTCAAGGCCCGGACCAGCCCGGCCGAGACCAGGTCCTGGCCGCTGAGCGGATCGGCGACGCCCTTGAGCGCCGCCAGCACGTCGTCGCGCGCGGTCATTCGCCCCTGCCGTCGATCCGGCCCTCGACGGTGTGCGAGAGATCGAGCTCGTCGATCGTCAGCACCACCCGCGCGGTGAAGGATTTCCCGGCGGTCCTCTCCGCCCCGGCCGCGCGCATCGCGTCCTCGATCGCCTGCTGCGAGGTCACCCCCACCTGCTTGAGGAACTTGCGCATCGTCATGTTGAAATCGTCGAATCCCTCGCTCATGGCCTTCCCTTTCGTCGCTGGCGCCCTTCGATACGCCGCTTCGCGGCTACTCAGGGTGAGGGGAGGGTTGGGATGCCCAAGAAAAATCCCTCATCCCGAGTAGGCGCGCCAGCGCCGTATCGAGGGACGCCGCCGCGTCGCAGTTCCATCCCAAACCGATAGGCTCTAGCATGTCATGGACGAATACTAGCCGAGTTTCCCCGGCAAGGCCGGGGCTGCAAGGGGAACGTCGGGGGAGGAGGGCTGCCATGCCGGTCCGGCGGTTGGGGGGAGCGGTCGCGCTCTGCATCCTGTTGGTCGCGCAGGGCGCCGCGTCGGAGGAGCGCCGCATCGTGCTGGCGGCGAGCGCCGGGCTGACCGAGAGCGGATTCCTGAAATACCTGCTGCCCAGGTTCTCGCTCAAGACCGGCATCAGGGTGACGACGACGGTGCTGGAGGAGGGAATCCAGGTCGACGTCAAGCTCGGCCCGGCGGACGTGGTAAAGGGCGGTCGCGCGGCGCTCAGGGGCGGCAAGACCGTCTATGCGGTGCGCGTCGCCGAAGGCGGCGCGGCGAAGCCGGAGCACGCGCGGCGCTTCGTCGACTGGCTGCTCTCGAAGGTGGACCAGCGGACCGTCGAGTCCTTCCGCGCGCAGGGGCGCCAGGTCTATCTCGCGGCGGCCGGGGCGAAGGCGAAGACGGTCCGCGCCTGGCCCACCGGCGACCTCGCCCGGGGCGAGAAGCTCTCCTTCCTCCATTGCGGGCGCTGCCACGTGATCGGGCCGCGGAACCGGATGGGCGGGCTGGGCTCGACGCCGTCCTTCGGGGTGCTCAAGACGCTCAACGACTGGGAGCTCCGCTTCCGCGGCTTCTACGTAAGCGCCGCGCGGTTACCCTTGTTGACGTGTGAGGCCCGGGATTTTCGGGTCGAAGTTCCAGGGCATGAGTTCGTCGATGCGTGACAGGGGGTGCATGTCGATGATCCGGCGCAGGGTGTCGGTCAGGTAGACCTGCGGATTGACGCCGTTGAGCTTGCAGGTGCCGATCAGGCTGGCGCACCGCGCCCAGGTCCTGGCGCCGTCGTCGCTGCCGGCGAACAGCGCGTTTTTCTTTGTGAGCTTCACCGGACGGATGAGGTTCTCGACAGGGTTGGTGTCCATCTCGATACGTCCGTCATGGAGGAACCGGCACAGGCCATCCCAGCGCTTGAGGGCGTAGCGGATGTGCCTGGCGAGTTCGGACGCGCTGGACAGACGGTCGAGCCGGGCCTCGAGCCAGGGCCGCATGGCCTCGACGATCGGCGCCGACAACTCCTGCCGCGCCTTCAGCCGCAGCTCTGGCGGGTGACCGCGCACCATGGTCTCGATCCGGTAGAGCGCCGCGATCCGTGCGAGGATTTCCTCGCACAGGGGCGACTCCGTGGCGCGCTGGAAGTCGACGAAGCGTCTCCGCCAGTGGGTCCAGCAGTAGGCGAGCACCCATGGGCTGACCGTCTGCTTCGGATCGCCGAGCGCATCGTACACCCTGTAGCCGTCCACATGCAGCGGGCCGCCGCCGGTGTAGCCCCGCATCAACTCCAGAGCGACCTTCGCACTTCGATGGCGCGAGTGGTGGAACACCACGATCGGCGGGTCGACCCCGCCATAGCCGCGCTGATCGCGGGCGATCGCCCACAGATAGTCGAGGCGCGTCTTGCCGGTCCCCGGCGCCATCACCGGCACCGTGGTCTCGTCCATGAACAGACCGTCCGACGCCTTGAGGTGCTCGATCATCCGGTCGATCACCGGGGCCAGCACCTGCATCCCGCGCCCCGCCCAGTTCCCCAGCATGGTGCGGTCGAGGTCGATCCCCTCGCGCCGGTATGCCTCGCTCTGACGGTAGAACGGTTGGTGGTCGGCGAACTTGGCGACCAGCGTGTGCGCCACCAGCCCCTCGGTCGGCAGGCCGCGCGGCACCAGGTATTCCGGCGCCGGCGCCTGGACGCTCTGCTTGCCCTCGCAGGCGCGGCAGATGTATTTCGGCCGGATCGTCACCAGCACTCTCAACTTCGCCGGCACGATGTCGAGCCGCTCGGTGCGGTCCTCGCCGACCCTGGTCATCGCGCCACAGCCGCAAGGGCACTCCGTGCTCTGCGGCTCGATCACCTTCTCGAAGCGTTCAAGGTGCCTGGGCAGATGGCCGAGATTACGATTGGTCGGCTGCGGCTTGCGCCGTTGTCTGCCGGTCGCCGCGTCGGCCTTCTCCCGGGCTTCCGCCAACATCCCCTCGGCGACCGCGATGTCCTCGAACAGCGGCAGCCGGTCCTGATCGGCATGGCGCTTCTCCGAGCGCGCGCCCCACACGGCATGGTTCAGCGAGGCGATGATCCGCTCCAGGCGTTCGCGCGCCTGCTCGGACACAGCCAGCGCATCCTCGGCGGCCTTGCGCTCGGCGCGCTCCTTCGCAAGTTGGGCTTCGACGGCCGCCAGACGGCGTTGCAGATCGCTCACGGGAACGGCGCTTCCCATGCTTGTTGGCATCGGATCCATCTTTCAGAATCAATGAGATAATGCAAGGCGACCATGCTTCCGGCCCCGCTGTAAACGGGGCCGGACAGCTCGTCCTGGCGACACCGGGGAGACGGTGGGATGGACACCGTTCCCCGGTGAGGCGACAAGGTGCGCGATCAGGCCGCCTGGCGCGGCCGTGGCCGTCGCACGGCCCGGACCGCCCGCCAATCGAGACCCTCGAACAACGCCGAGAACTGCGCTGGCGACAGCCCGATCACTCCATCCGACGGGCGCGGCCACTGGAAGCCGCCGCCCTCCAGGCGCTTGTAGACCATGACCAGCCCGGTGCGGTCCCAGACCAGGATCTTCATCCTGTCGCCCCGCCTGGAGCGGAAGGCGAAGACCGCGCCGCTATAGGGGTCGTGGCCCAGCACCGTCTGCACCACCGCCGACAGCCCGTCATGTCCCTTGCGGAAGTCGACGGGGCGGGTCGCCAGCCAGACCCGCACCTTCTCCCCGGTCAGGATCATGGCGCGGCCCGAACGCAGACCAGGATGCGCGACAGGTGCCCCGCGTCGAAGTCCGGCGGCACCACCACCCGGATGTCGGCGATCGCGATCGCGATACCGTCCCCGGGCGCCGATGCCGCGCCGTTCCGCTCAGCAGCCACCGACACCGTCACCGGGACCAGGCCGAACGGATCGTCGACCGCGCCGGAAACCGGGCCAAGAAGGCCGTCCCGAGCCATGCGCCGCCAGCCGCTCAACTGCGTCCGCGAAAGGCCGTGGCGCCGGGCAACACCCGCCACCGTCGCTCCCTCCTCGAACGTCTCCGCCACAATCCGCGCCTTCTCCGCTTCCGGCCACACCCGCGCGCCGTTCGCGCACGTCGCAACCGCAACCGCAGCGTCGGTGGCCTCCTCCGTTACTCGCTCATGCAATCTGTCTGTCATCTGTCACCTCCGTCGTTGACAAGGGCCAGATGAACACGAAAATCTCAGGTCACAACGAGGGTGACGGCGCGGCGCTTACGCTTCTACCTCCTGAACCCCCACCCGTCGTTTACCCAGATCCCCGGCACCACCGAGCCGTTCGACCAGTCCCGCCCGCCTCCCATCGTGCCGCTCCGCCTGACGCTGGAGGACCTCGACGCCATCATGGCCTACGTCGCGACGATCGAACCGGCGAAGCTGAACGGAGTGCGGAGGAAGTAAGAGGCGGGGCGGGCGGGGGACCGGCTACTGATGGAACGGGACGGCGCGCGCGAGTTCCACGCGCTCAAGGCCGAACTCGAAGAGGCCGTCCGCGAGGCCGAGGCGGGTGGATTCGCGGAATTCGACCCGGAGGAGTACGAGCCCGGTGCTGGCCTGAAGTAGCCGTGCCGGCATGACGATCTGATAGGCGCGTCCGACCCGGCGAAGTCTGCACGAGGCCGGGGACGCGCGACCCGTCCGGCTTCGCCCCGTGGTTCCTCGATCCGGACCGTCTGGGGATGCTCGGCGACGCGCTCGGGTTCCGGCTCGAACCGGTGCTGGGGGCGCTGACCGCCGGACCGGACCGCGCCGGGGCCGTTATCCCTGCCGCGTCCTTGCGGGGCGGTAGCGGGGCGGGACACCTGGATGACATTGACTGCATCGCAATCGATGATTAATTCGAATACATTGCCCCCGAACGGAGGGAACCGGGCATGGCGAGCATCACCGTCCGCAATCTCGATGACGACGTGAAACGCCGCCTGCGCGTGCGCGCGGCCGAGAACGGCCATTCCATGGAGGAGGAAGCCCGCGACATCCTGCGCCGCGCGGTCGGCGAAGCCTCGCCTCCGAAGGACCTCGGCCAGGCCATCCATGCGCGTTTCGCTGAGCTCGGGGGCGTCGACCTCGAACTTCCCAAGCGGGGCCCGATGCGCCCGCCGCCCGAGCTGGGATGAGCGGGTGGCGACGATCGTCATTCGACACAAACGTATTTTGTTGGATCCTACCGATGTAACCTGTTGTATTGAAACATAACTTTATTTTCACTGCCTTATCCGTAAGCGATCCGGAAGCGGATTGGATTGAATGTCTGCGCAGTCCGGCGCGGCGCTGTCGGCAGAAACAGCGGGTAACCCTTCGTATCCTGGGGGATGAGAAGACAGTTATCCGCCCCTTGGCATGTGCACACCCGTCCGACCGCGCCCGGACTCGTTTCGACCGATTGAGGGTGCGCCGCCAATCTTTTCGGAGGGATCGGAGCCAGATGTCCTTTTTCGGCTGGGCTCGTTTGGTATGCCGGTCGTATCGCCCGCGCCCCCTGGGTGGCGCCGACGCGGGTCCAGCCCGACGCCTTGTGGACGGTGCCGGTGTAGCGCGGGGTCTCGACGAAGGTCTCGATGAGCACGGGGGTGATGTTGTAGCGCGCGGTCCAGTCCTCTGGCAGGCGTCGGCGCACGATGGCGAGGATATGCGAGCCGAGGTTCGGGATCCGGACCCAGGGCACGCTACCACCGAGACCGACACTTGATCGAAATCCCGGTCTGATCCGACGCAACCTGTTGATCCGACACAGGAAACCGCGTTGCAATCCCGCTGCGGACATCGGCGACAACTGTCTGACACGCGCCGCAGAAGGGGCCACGCAGCGTCCCCCGCCGCACCGCCGCCGCTCACGGCGCGCGCTTCGCGCCGAAGGCGCCGAGCCAGTCCGCGGTGTCGAAGACGCCGTACGCCTCCTCGTGGGTAAGCGCCGCGCCGTCACCCTCGTTGTGACCTGAGATTTTCGTGTTCATCTGGCCCTTGTCAACGACGGAGGTGACAGATGACAGACAGATTGCATGAGCGAGTAACGGAGGAGGCCACCGACGCTGCGGTTGCGGTTGCGACGTGCGCGAACGGCGCGCGGGTGTGGCCGGAAGCGGAGAAGGCGCGGATTGTGGCGGAGACGTTCGAGGAGGGAGCGACGGTGGCGGGTGTTGCCCGGCGCCACGGCCTTTCGCGGACGCAGTTGAGCGGCTGGCGGCGCATGGCTCGGGACGGCCTTCTTGGCCCGGTTTCCGGCGCGGTCGACGATCCGTTCGGCCTGGTCCCGGTGACGGTGTCGGTGGCTGCTGAGCGGAACGGCGCGGCATCGGCGCCCGGGGACGGTATCGCGATCGAGATCGCCGACATCCGGGTGGTGGTGCCGCCGGACTTCGACGCGGGGCACCTGTCGCGCATCCTGGTCTGCGTTCGGGCCGCGCCATGATCCTGACCGGGGAGAAGGTGCGGGTCTGGCTGGCGACCCGCCCCGTCGACTTCCGCAAGGGACATGACGGGCTGTCGGCGGTGGTGCAGACGGTGCTGGGCCACGACCCCTATAGCGGCGCGGTCTTCGCCTTCCGCTCCAGGCGGGGCGACAGGATGAAGATCCTGGTCTGGGACCGCACCGGGCTGGTCATGGTCTACAAGCGCCTGGAGGGCGGCGGCTTCCAGTGGCCGCGCCCGTCGGATGGAGTGATCGGGCTGTCGCCAGCGCAGTTCTCGGCGTTGTTCGAGGGTCTCGATTGGCGGGCGGTCCGGGCCGTGCGACGGCCACGGCCGCGCCAGGCGGCCTGATCGCGCACCTTGTCGCCTCACCGGGGAACGGTGTCCATCCCACCGTCTCCCCGGTGTCGCCAGGACGAGCTGTCCGGCCCCGTTTACAGCGGGGCCGGAAGCATGGTCGCCTTGCATTATCTCATTGATTCTGAAAGATGGATCCGATGCCAACAAGCATGGGAAGCGCCGTTCCCGTGAGCGATCTGCAACGCCGTCTGGCGGCCGTCGAAGCCCAACTTGCGAAGGAGCGCGCCGAGCGCAAGGCCGCCGAGGATGCGCTGGCTGTGTCCGAGCAGGCGCGCGAACGCCTGGAGCGGATCATCGCCTCGCTGAACCATGCCGTGTGGGGCGCGCGCTCGGAGAAGCGCCATGCCGATCAGGACCGGCTGCCGCTGTTCGAGGACATCGCGGTCGCCGAGGGGATGTTGGCGGAAGCCCGGGAGAAGGCCGACGCGGCGACCGGCAGACAACGGCGCAAGCCGCAGCCGACCAATCGTAATCTCGGCCATCTGCCCAGGCACCTTGAACGCTTCGAGAAGGTGATCGAGCCGCAGAGCACGGAGTGCCCTTGCGGCTGTGGCGCGATGACCAGGGTCGGCGAGGACCGCACCGAGCGGCTCGACATCGTGCCGGCGAAGTTGAGAGTGCTGGTGACGATCCGGCCGAAATACATCTGCCGCGCCTGCGAGGGCAAGCAGAGCGTCCAGGCGCCGGCGCCGGAATACCTGGTGCCGCGCGGCCTGCCGACCGAGGGGCTGGTGGCGCACACGCTGGTCGCCAAGTTCGCCGACCACCAACCGTTCTACCGTCAGAGCGAGGCATACCGGCGCGAGGGGATCGACCTCGACCGCACCATGCTGGGGAACTGGGCGGGGCGCGGGATGCAGGTGCTGGCCCCGGTGATCGACCGGATGATCGAGCACCTCAAGGCGTCGGACGGTCTGTTCATGGACGAGACCACGGTGCCGGTGATGGCGCCGGGGACCGGCAAGACGCGCCTCGACTATCTGTGGGCGATCGCCCGCGATCAGCGCGGCTATGGCGGGGTCGACCCGCCGATCGTGGTGTTCCACCACTCGCGCCATCGAAGTGCGAAGGTCGCTCTGGAGTTGATGCGGGGCTACACCGGCGGCGGCCCGCTGCATGTGGACGGCTACAGGGTGTACGATGCGCTCGGCGATCCGAAGCAGACGGTCAGCCCATGGGTGCTCGCCTACTGCTGGACCCACTGGCGGAGACGCTTCGTCGACTTCCAGCGCGCCACGGAGTCGCCCCTGTGCGAGGAAATCCTCGCACGGATCGCGGCGCTCTACCGGATCGAGACCATGGTGCGCGGTCACCCGCCAGAGCTGCGGCTGAAGGCGCGGCAGGAGTTGTCGGCGCCGATCGTCGAGGCCATGCGGCCCTGGCTCGAGGCCCGGCTCGACCGTCTGTCCAGCGCGTCCGAACTCGCCAGGCACATCCGCTACGCCCTCAAGCGCTGGGATGGCCTGTGCCGGTTCCTCCATGACGGACGTATCGAGATGGACACCAACCCTGTCGAGAACCTCATCCGTCCGGTGAAGCTCACAAAGAAAAACGCGCTGTTCGCCGGCAGCGACGACGGCGCCAGGACCTGGGCGCGGTGCGCCAGCCTGATCGGCACCTGCAAGCTCAACGGCGTCAATCCGCAGGTCTACCTGACCGACACCCTGCGCCGGATCATCGACATGCACCCCCTGTCACGCATCGACGAACTCATGCCCTGGAACTTCGACCCGAAAATCCCGGGCCTCACACGTCAACAAGGGTAACCGCGCGGCGCTTACTGGGCATCCCGGGGATCAAGGTGAATTCTCGGTAACCGCCGCACTTGCCGCCTGCAAGCTTGATGGAGCGGCGGAGCATGCTTTCCACTAGGTCACAGAGTAACTCTGAACATTAACAGACCGAGCTGGTTGGAAATAAAACTGCGGCGGGACTCCTGCCGATATCGTCGCGATCGCGCCGCGTCGCTCCGGAGTGACTACCTTGCTGAGACAGGGCGGCTGCACCGGGTGAAGTTCGGCAACTTCCGCCGCTCACGGCGCGCGCCTTGCGCCGAAGGCGCCGAGCCAGTCCGCGGTATCGAACACGCCGTACGCCTCCTGGTGGGCCGGGCCGTGGAAGCGGCCTTCGAGCCGGTCGGTCCCGGCCGTCCCGGCGGCGAACCGCCCCCCGGCGAGCGGCATGTCTGTCCATTTCAGCGGCGCCTCGACGCCGTCGAGGGCGATGTCGACATCGACCCGGGGCCGCGACAGGTCTTCGATGGTCAGCGTCGCCGTGCCCGCGACCCGCTCGAACGCCCCCGTCGGGCTCGCCTCGGCGATGCCGGTCCAGGTCGCGCGCCCGGTTCCCGCCGGATTGCCGCCGGCGGCCGCGCCCGCCGCCCAGGCCCGGGCCAGCGTGAACGTGCCGGTCATCGCCGTTTCCCCGATCTCCGCCGACAGCGGGCCCGTGCCGAGGGTCAGGGCCGCGAAGCCGTGCGCGCCCCAGAACCCCCAGCTCGTCGCCCGCGGCGAGACGGTCACCGTCAGGTCGGGCAGGGTCTCCGCGACCGCGAAGCCGCCGACGGTCTTCACCGTGTCGAACCCGCCCCGCGCGCCTGTCTTCGCCGTGCCCGGATCGATGCCGCCGCCGCCGGAGAGGTCGAGCAGGTCCCGCGCCGCCAGCGCCGTACCGTCCGCCGCCGCGCAGCGCGCGCCCGAACATGTCACGCCGCCGACGAACGCGTCGTCGATGTCGTCCTCCCCCTCGGCAGAGAGCGACCAGCGCGCGTGCAGCCCGGTCATCGCCAGCATGTCGGCGCGCTCGCGCAGCGCCCCCAGCCGGTCCAGGGGCGTCTCCTCCGGGGCCGACGGCGTCTGGGTCACCGGTGGTGTCGGCGTGACCGGCGGCGTCCCGGGGCCGCCGGTGGTCGCGGAGCCCCCGCCGCCGCAGGCGGCGAGCATCAGCGCGGCCGCCGCGAAGGCCGCGGCACGCAGGGGTGCGCCGTTGATTGCGAACGCTCTTGTGTTCCTCGTCATCGTCCGCACCCCGCTCAGAACCGCAGCTTCAGGTCCAGCCGGACCGCCTGCTCCGGCCCGGACGCGCTGCCCTCGCGGTGCTCGCCCGCAAGCTCCACCGCCATGGCGCCATGATGCGCGTCGAACCGGGTCCCGAGCCGCAGCCGCCGGCTGTCGTTGCCCGCCAGCCCGGTCTCCGCGAACGGCGTCAGCAGGCCGTACGGCGTCAGGCCGAGGCCGTAGCCGATGCGGGCGTCAAGGGCCGCATTGGTACCGGCGGCACTGTCCGCCGCCGAGGCCGCCGGCAGCGCGTCGCGCCACAGCGCCTCGGCGCCGCCCGCCTCCGCGCCCCAGCGCGGGCTCAGCATCAGCGACAGGCCGCGCCCCTCGGCTCCCGGCCCGACCCGCGCCGTCACGCTGATGCCTTTCTCCTCGGCCCCGTCCTCGGTATGCGCCGCCAGCCAACGGCCCCGCGCCTCGACCTGAAGGCGCTCTGCCGTCCAGCGCACACCGCCCGCGATCTCCAGGCCGGTCCCGGTCAGGCCGTCGCCGCCGTCCCGGCGTGCCGCCGCCTCCACGAACGGCGTCAGCGAAGTGGCGTCGTCCAGCGCGAAGCGCCGCGACGCCTCCATCCCGGCCCGCAGCCGCCAGCTGTCCGCCGTCAGACCATGGACAGGGTCCGGACCCTCGTCCGTCTCCATCCGCGCCACGCTGGCATCCGCCTGCGCCGCAAGGTCGATGCCGGCCACCGGGGGCAGGGCGTGGCGCAGGCCCACAGACGCCATCCGCATCGAAAGATCGCCGGCTTCCTCCGGCCCGTCGTCCCCCCGGTGGCGCGCCTCGCCCCAGCCGGCGCCGAGCACGCCGCGCAGCTCCAGCCCCTCCGACACCGTCCAGCGCCCGTAGGGATACACCGCCGTCAGCTCGGTCTCCAGGCCGCCCGTCTCGCCGCCGTCGAGGCCGTAGTCCGCCTCGCCCGTGCCGTGGCTCACCGCAAGCCCCGCCACCCAGGCCCCGGCCCGCGCGTCGATCCCGAGCCAGCCGGTGCGCATCTCGCCGTCATAGCGCATCCCGTCGGGATGCCCCGCGAAGGTCCCGTAGTCGCCCCGGCCCCACAGCGCCCAGCGCGGCGCATGCGGGTCATGGCCCGCCTCGCCCTCGGCCGCGCCCAGGCCCAGCGAGAAGGCGCTCGCGTTCAGCAGCTGGTCCGACCCCACGGTCCGGCTCCCGGCACCGCCGCAGTCCGCGGTTGCGGCCCCGAGGCCGGTCCCGCCGAGGCCGTGGCGCCACGGGTCGCCGGCCGCGCAGGCGCCGCCCGCCAGGCTCGTCCCGGCGCCGGACACGGCGAGCGGCACCGTCTCGCCGGCCAGGGTCAGGCCGCTCATCGGCGCCTCCGCCGCCATCCGCGCCCCGATGTTGTCCAGCGCCCCGGTCAGCGCCCGCCGCGCCACCGCCGCCAGCGTGCGCCGCACCGTCTGCTTCACCAGCGCCGTGCGCGCATTCTCCACCCTCACCTCGAAGGTCAGGATCGCCGCGTCCCACTCCGACCGGTTGCCGTCCGCATCGTCCGCCCGGTACGTGAACGTCCAGCTGCCACCCTCTGAGGGCGTGCCCGAAAGACGCCGCGTCTCCGGATCGAACGCGAGGCCGGCCAGGCCCGGCGGCGACGAGGTCAGGGTGTAGGTGAGCGCCCCGTTGCCGCCCGTCGCCTCGGGCAGAACCACCGCCGTCATCGCCGCGTCCCTGGCCAGAGCCAGCGCCGCCACCGAGGCGTCGCCGAACGTCGGCGCCTCGTCGCGCACCGTCACGGCATCGCCCACCGTCACGGCAAAGGTCAGGACCGTCGTGCGACCGTCCGCGTCCTCCGCCCGATATACGAATGTCCAATGGCCTTCCGACCGGGGCGTGCCGAAAAGCCGCCGCGCCCTCGCGTCGAACTTGAGACCGGCCAGACCCCCCGGCGGCGTCGACCTCAGAGTGTAGTCGAGGGCGCCGTTGCCCCCCGTCGCCTCGGGCAGAACCACAGGCGCCATCGCCGTGCCCGGGGTCAGTTTCAGCGCCGCCACCGACGCGTCGCCGAAGCTCGGCAAACCATCGCCCACCGTCACGGCAAAGGTCAGGACCGCCGCGTCCGCATCCGTCCGGTCCCGGTCCGCGTCCTCCGCCCGCCAGGTGAACGTCCAACGACCCTTCTGAGATGGCGTGCCCGAGAGACGCCGCGTCGCCGGGTCGAACGCGAGACCGGCCAGGCCCGGCGGCGACGAGGTCAGCTTGTAGTCGAGCGCGCCGTTGCCCCCGACTGCCTCGGGCAGCGTCACGGCCATCGCCTCGCCCTGAACCAGTGCCAGCGTCGAAACCCACACGTCATCGCCGAAGCTCGGCGCCTCGTCGCGCACCGTCACATCGAAGGTCAGAGACGGCAGGCCCCGATAGCCCCAGCCTCCACCCGGCCAGAAATTGTGGTACTCGTCCGCTACCGAGTATTCGAACCTCCACTTGCCCGGCGGCAAAACGGGCGTGCCCGAGAGACGCCGCGTCGTCGGGTCGAACACAAGGCCCGACCTATCCAAGGGCCAGCCCGGCCAATAACTTGGGTCGTCCGAACGTATCTCCAGAAAGTAGTTAAGCGCGCCGTCGCCTCCCGTAGCCTCGGGCAGAACCACAGGCGCCATCGCCTCGCCCACGGTCAGTTCCAGCGCCGGCACCGACGCATCGCCGAAAGTCGGAACCTGATCATCGCGCACCGTCACCTCGAAGGTCAGGATCGCCGCGTCCGCGTCCGTCCGGATCTGGTCGGCGTCGTCTGCCCGCCAGGTGAACGTCCAACGACCCTCCCTCGGGGGCGTGCCCGAGAGACGCCGCGTCGCCGGGTCGAACGCGAGACCGGCCAAGCCCGGCGGCTCGGAGGTCAGGGTGTAGGTCAAGGCCCCGTTGCCCCCTGTCGCCTCGGGCAGAACCTCAGGTATCATCGCCTCACCCGGGATCAGTTCCAGCGCCGGCACCGACGCATCGCCGAAAGTCGGAACCTGATCATCGCGCACCGTCACCGTGAAGGTCAGGATCGCCGCATCCGCCTCCGTCCGGTTGCTGTCGGCATCGTCTGCCCGCCAGGTGAACGTCCAACGACCCTCCCTCGGGGGCGTGCCCGAGAGACGCCGCGTCGCCGGGTCGAACGCGAGACCGGCCAAGCCCGGCGGCTCGGAGGTCAGGGTGTAGGTCAAGGCCCCGTTGCCCCCTGTCGCCTCGGGCAGAACCTCAGGCATCATCGCCTCACCCGGGATCAGTTCCAGCGCCGGCACCGATGCGTCACCGAAACTCGGCCGCTTAGCGTCGACACTCACACTCAGGTGAATTCCCGCGAACGTCGCGTTACCGGTCGCGTCCTTCGCCCTGTACGAGAAGTACCAGTCGCCCTCCGCCGGGGGCGTGCCCGAGAGACGCCGTGTCGCTGGGTCGAACGCAAGGCCGGCCAGACCCGGAGGCTCCGAGGTCAGCGTGTAGGTAACCGCGCCGTCGCCCTCGGTCGCCTCGGGCAGCGTTTCGGCCACGGCCTCGCCCGGGCTTATGTACAAACTCAGTGCCCCAAACGGGAAACCAAACAGGGAAGCAGGATTCACGCCGCTCACCGCAATCGTGAACGTTTGAATCGCCGCATCCGCGTCCGTTAGGAACTGGTCGGCGTCGTCCGCCCGGTATGTGAACAGCCACATGCCCGCCGCCGGGGGTGTGCCCGAGAGTTGCCTCGTCTTCGGGTCAAACGCAAGACCGGCCAGACCCCGAGGTTCCGAGGTCAGCGTGTAGGTAAACGCGCCGTTGCCACGTCTTGCCTCGGGCAGTACCACCGGCGCTATCGCTTCGCCCTGGGTCAAGTTCCTTAACTGACGACCATTCAGTTCAGTGCCGAGGAAGAACGGCTTCCTGCCATCCAACCGGATCGACGCCTCGTCCGTGTGGCTCAACCCACCTGGATCTGTCACCGTGAGGCGGAACACCAAGGTCGCAGAAGACGGTGCGGTGTTTGTCACCGTTACCGTCTTCTGCGTCGAGGGTAAGCTGGGGAACACGGTCGGCCCGGAGACCTGTGTCCAGGAATATGTCAACGGGTCTCCGTTCGGGTCTCGACTCGCAGAGCCGTCCAGCACCGCCGACGTTAGGTCCCCGCCGGCGAATTCGAACCGGGCAATGGCCGTCGGCGCAGTGGGAGGGCTGACGCGCTGTAAGACCGTGATCGTGGTGGAGGTCCGCCTCTTCGCGACAGTCCCGTCGGGACCGTTCCAGGCCCAGGTGACAGTATGCGTGCCGAGCCCGAGTTCGGCGCAGGGACTGAGGTTGACGTTGCGGCCCCTGGCGATGCCCTCCGGAGCGGCCGTGATCTCGACGCCATAAGTGTTGTCCCTGAGCAAGGCATGCGGGGGAATGGGAGGTTGGCCGGGGCGTCTTTCCAGATAGGTGGTTAGACCGCCTCTGTCAGAGCGATAGTAGACACCGAGCAGGTTGAAGCATACCTGCGCCGTTCCCCCGGAACCCGCCCTGACCGGCCTGTCAGGGTCGGAGACAAGAATTATATCTGCGGGGGGGATGATCGATAACGCCTGTGCGGCTGATGGCGCGAGGGCGGCGGCCAGCGTCAGCAGTGAGAACAGAACGGCGAGAAGAGCCGCGCTCAGACGGTGGGACAATCTCCCGAGAACGCCCACCGGATCAGCCCTGCGCCCGGATGCTGAATCCTCGGGGGGGGGGGGGCACAGAAGGTCGCGCGCGCGTGAGGCAGTCACGTCCTCACCCCGCCCGGACAGCCGCCGCAGGAGGCCGCGCATCGCAACGACGCTTGCAATGTTCGTCATGACCTCAACCTCCCTTGCCGGACTGGATTGCGGCCGCACAATGGTAAGCGCCGCGCCGTCACCCTCGTTGTGACCTGAGATTTTCGTGTTCATCTGGCCCTTGTCAACGACGGAGGTGACAGATGACAGACAGATTGCATGAGCGAGTAACGGAGGAGGCCACCGACGCTGCGGTTGCGGTTGCGACGTGCGCGAACGGCGCGCGGGTGTGGCCGGAAGCGGAGAAGGCGCGGATTGTGGCGGAGACGTTCGAGGAGGGAGCGACGGTGGCGGGTGTTGCCCGGCGCCACGGCCTTTCGCGGACGCAGTTGAGCGGCTGGCGGCGCATGGCTCGGGACGGCCTTCTTGGCCCGGTTTCCGGCGCGGTCGACGATCCGTTCGGCCTGGTCCCGGTGACGGTGTCGGTGGCTGCTGAGCGGAACGGCGCGGCATCGGCGCCCGGGGACGGTATCGCGATCGCGATCGCCGACATCCGGGTGGTGGTGCCGCCGGACTTCGACGCGGGGCACCTGTCGCGCATCCTGGTCTGCGTTCGGGCCGCGCCATGATCCTGACCGGGGAGAAGGTGCGGGTCTGGCTGGCGACCCGCCCCGTCGACTTCCGCAAGGGACATGACGGGCTGTCGGCGGTGGTGCAGACGGTGCTGGGCCACGACCCCTATAGCGGCGCGGTCTTCGCCTTCCGCTCCAGGCGGGGCGACAGGATGAAGATCCTGGTCTGGGACCGCACCGGGCTGGTCATGGTCTACAAGCGCCTGGAGGGCGGCGGCTTCCAGTGGCCGCGCCCGTCGGATGGAGTGATCGGGCTGTCGCCAGCGCAGTTCTCGGCGTTGTTCGAGGGTCTCGATTGGCGGGCGGTCCGGGCCGTGCGACGGCCACGGCCGCGCCAGGCGGCCTGATCGCGCACCTTGTCGCCTCACCGGGGAACGGTGTCCATCCCACCGTCTCCCCGGTGTCGCCAGGACGAGCTGTCCGGCCCCGTTTACAGCGGGGCCGGAAGCATGGTCGCCTTGCATTATCTCATTGATTCTGAAAGATGGATCCGATGCCAACAAGCATGGGAAGCGCCGTTCCCGTGAGCGATCTGCAACGCCGTCTGGCGGCCGTCGAAGCCCAACTTGCGAAGGAGCGCGCCGAGCGCAAGGCCGCCGAGGATGCGCTGGCTGTGTCCGAGCAGGCGCGCGAACGCCTGGAGCGGATCATCGCCTCGCTGAACCATGCCGTGTGGGGCGCGCGCTCGGAGAAGCGCCATGCCGATCAGGACCGGCTGCCGCTGTTCGAGGACATCGCGGTCGCCGAGGGGATGTTGGCGGAAGCCCGGGAGAAGGCCGACGCGGCGACCGGCAGACAACGGCGCAAGCCGCAGCCGACCAATCGTAATCTCGGCCATCTGCCCAGGCACCTTGAACGCTTCGAGAAGGTGATCGAGCCGCAGAGCACGGAGTGCCCTTGCGGCTGTGGCGCGATGACCAGGGTCGGCGAGGACCGCACCGAGCGGCTCGACATCGTGCCGGCGAAGTTGAGAGTGCTGGTGACGATCCGGCCGAAATACATCTGCCGCGCCTGCGAGGGCAAGCAGAGCGTCCAGGCGCCGGCGCCGGAATACCTGGTGCCGCGCGGCCTGCCGACCGAGGGGCTGGTGGCGCACACGCTGGTCGCCAAGTTCGCCGACCACCGTGTGTCCTGAAGCACCGCCATGAAAGGAGGTGCGCAACTGCAAGAGAGATGAGGGTAGGCCCCTCGGGGTCGACGATCAGGCGTCGGTCTCAAACCACCACGAGCTGCTGTCGTAAAGAGCGATGGTGGTGAGCGTCGTGGAAACGGCGGGACGACGATCTCGTCAGGTGAGGTCCGGGGAGACGAGCGAAAGCGAACCGCCGATGAACTGCCGAAAGCGTATGGTCGATGTCAGAACCGGGGGTGGTGGTCACTCCGGGACAAGCATGGGCGGAGTCCTGGAGTCCGGCCCACGCGGCATCCGGCTCGAAGGCGGCGTGAACCCGGAACAGGCTTTCTTGCGGAACAGGAGAACCTGTCGTCCCGATGCCAAGGGAGACGGCCAACCGGGCAGCCCCCGGAAGGCTCAGAGTACCGATGCGGGGCACAGGGGCAGAACAGCCCGTAGTAGGGATGAAGGCGCTGTAATGGCGCTGGACCGAAGGGGCTGTGGTGTTCAGCCGCTGCCGTCGGCCAACTGGTGACAGGAGGAGCCGGATGACAGGGGCAAAGCCGTTCCCGATAGCAAAGAGGGAAGTCTGGGAAGCCTTCAAGCATGTGAAGGCAAACCGGGGAGCGGCTGGAGTAGATGGGCAGACGGTCGAGAGTCTGGAGGAACGGCTTGGTCCGGAACTCTACAAGCTCTGGAATCGCATGTCCTCAGGCAGCTATATGCCGCCTCCGGTTCGCAGGGTGAACATCCCCAAGGAGGGCGGCGGGAAGCGCCCGTTGGGCATACCGACGGTCACGGACCGCATCGCTCAGGAGGTTGTTCGCCGACATCTGGAGCCCTTGTTGGAACCGATTTTCCATGAGGACTCATACGGATATCGGCCGAAGCGATCCGCCATTGACGCCATCCGGACAGCGCGTCGGCGATGCTGGCGCTACGACTGGGTGCTGGACATGGACATCAAGGGGTTCTTCGACAACATCGACCACGAGTTGCTGCTGAAGGCCGTTCGTCACCATACGGACTGCCGGTGGGTGCTGCTCTATGTCGAGCGCTGGTTGAAGGCTCCCGTGATCGAGGAGGACGGCACCGTTGTCGCACGGGACAGGGGCACGCCACAGGGCGGGGTAATTTCGCCAGTATTGTCCAACCTGTTCCTGCACTATGCGTTCGATCAATGGATGAAAAGGTCGATGCCGCATGTTCCGTTCGAACGGTATGCGGACGATATAATCTGCCATTGTCGAACGGAGGAGGCGGCAAAGACCCTCTGGCGGCGGGTTGCGGACCGATTGGCCGAGTGCGGCCTGGAGGTCCATCCGCAGAAGACCAAGGTGGTCTACTGCAAGGATACCAACCGCAAGGCGGACTACCCGACGGTCGCGTTCGACTTCCTGGGCTACCGTTTCCAGCCAAGGTTCGCGGCGTGGCGCGGCGGGTTGTTCGGGGTCTCGTTCCTTCCGGCTGCCAGCCCGACTGCGCTCAAGGCGTTTCGGCGCCGCGTGCGACAGTGGCGTTTGCAACGGCGTAGCGACAAGGCACTGCTTGACCTTGCCCGCATGTTTCATCGCGAAATTGCAGGGTGGATCGGCTACTTCGGCGCATTCTACAAGTCGGCGCTCTATCCGACCCTTCGTCTGATAGACGCCCACTTGCAGCGATGGGCAATGCGGAAGTTCAAACGCTTCCGACAACGACCGCGTCAGGCTCGTCTCTGGCTTGCCAGAATCGCGAAAGCGGAGCCGTGGCGGTTCGCCCATTGGACCCTTGTGCACGGGCAGGGCCGGACGCTGGGAGCCGTATGAGCTGAGAGGTTCACGTACGGTTCTGGGAGCGCGTGGGGGTGAGATTCCCCCGCGCGACTCGCTAACCGTTCTACCGTCAGAGCGAGGCATACCGGCGCGAGGGGATCGACCTCGACCGCACCATGCTGGGGAACTGGGCGGGGCGCGGGATGCAGGTGCTGGCCCCGGTGATCGACCGGATGATCGAGCACCTCAAGGCGTCGGACGGTCTGTTCATGGACGAGACCACGGTGCCGGTGATGGCGCCGGGGACCGGCAAGACGCGCCTCGACTATCTGTGGGCGATCGCCCGCGATCAGCGCGGCTATGGCGGGGTCGACCCGCCGATCGTGGTGTTCCACCACTCGCGCCATCGAAGTGCGAAGGTCGCTCTGGAGTTGATGCGGGGCTACACCGGCGGCGGCCCGCTGCATGTGGACGGCTACAGGGTGTACGATGCGCTCGGCGATCCGAAGCAGACGGTCAGCCCATGGGTGCTCGCCTACTGCTGGACCCACTGGCGGAGACGCTTCGTCGACTTCCAGCGCGCCACGGAGTCGCCCCTGTGCGAGGAAATCCTCGCACGGATCGCGGCGCTCTACCGGATCGAGACCATGGTGCGCGGTCACCCGCCAGAGCTGCGGCTGAAGGCGCGGCAGGAGTGTAAGCGTCTGGCGTGACCGCCCTTGTGGCGAGACGGCTTGGAGCCGCAGTCTGTGGTGAGGTTCCAGAGGTCGATAGTGTCCATTATCGGCTAATGGACACTATCTTAGGGGGCTGCGGTGCCACGTCGGGTACGCCGGTTCTGGTCGGACGACGAGAAGCGCCGGATCGTGGCGCAGAGCTACGCTCCCGGTGTCTCGGTGTCGGTTGTGGCGCGCCGCTATGACGTCAACGCCAACCTGATCTTCACCTGGCGGCGCGATCCCCGTTACAGGCCGGCGGCCGATGCCGGGGAGGCGCCGTCCTTCCTGCCGGTGGAGGTGGTGCCCGATGCGCCGCCGTTGGAGCCGGCCGCGGCATCGGACGGTCGGATCGAGATCGCGTTGTCGAACGGCCACCGGGTGAGCGCGTTCGGGTCGTTCGACGCGGACGCGCTGTGCCGGGTGGTGCGGGCGCTTGGCGGATGATCCCGGTTCCCTCCTCGACCCGGGTATGGCTGGCCTGCGGCGTGACCGACATGCGCAAGGGGTTCCCCGGTCTCGCGGCGCAGGCGGAGCGGGTATTGAAGGCGGATCCGCATTGCGGCCATCTCTTCATCTACCGCGGCCGCCGGGGCGACCTGATCAAGATGATCTGGTGGGACGGCCAGGGTGCGTGCCTGTTCTCGAAGCGTCTGGAGCGCGGCCGCTTCGTGTGGCCGTCGGCATCGGAAGGGAAGGTGTCGGTGACGCCGGCGCAGCTGTCGATGCTGCTTGAGGGGATCGACTGGCGGGCGCCGGTTCGCACCTGGAGACCGCTGGCCGCGGGCTGATTCACCGTTTATAAACAATGGGTTGACTGTCATTCGGGCTTCCCTTTGTCGGCCCCTTCGGGTAGGATGCGGCCATGCTCGAAGCGGCCCATTCCCTGCCCGACGACATCGCCGCGTTGAAGGCGATGGTGCTGGCCTCGCGGGCCGAACTGGCGGCACGGGACGCCGAGCTGCGCAACCGCGATCTGTTGATCGAGAAGCTCAGGCACCAGCTTGCGGGTCTGCGGCGGCAGCGCTTCGGCGTCACCTCGGAGGCCCTCGACCAGCTTGATCTCGGGCTGGAGGACGAGGAGATCGCGCGGGCGGCCGAGGCGCCGACCGAGCCGACGCCCGCCACGAAGAAGCAGCCGAAGCGCCGTCCCCTGCCGGACCACCTGCCGCGCGAGGAGACGGTTCTCGCGCCGGGCGAGCGCTGCGCGGACTGCGGCGGCCGTCTCAAGCGGCTCGGCGAGGATGTGACGGAGGAGCTGGAGTACATCCCCGGCCGCTTCGTGGTGAAGCGCATCGTCCGTCCGCGCCTGGCCTGCGGCGGCTGCGAGAAGTTCCACCAGGCGCCGCTGCCGCCGCGACCGATCGAGCGCGGCCGACCGGGCCCCGGCCTTCTGGCGCATGTGCTGGTCTCGAAGTATTGCGATCACCTGCCGCTCTACCGCCAGTCCCGCATCTTCGCCCGCGACGGCGTCGAGCTCGACCGCTCGACGCTCGCCGGCTGGGTCGGCAAGGCGACGGCGCTGCTGGAGCCCCTGGCCGATGCGATCGGGCGCCATGTGCTGGAAGGACAAGCCCTGTTCGCCGACGACACCCCGGTCAAGCTGCTGGCGCCGGGAACCGGCAAAACGGCGACCGGCCGGGCCTGGACCTACGTGCGGGACGAGCGGCCCTGGGCTGGCGAGGCGCCGCCGGCGGCCTGGTACCGCTTCTCGGCCGACCGCAAGGCGGCGCATCCGAAGGCGCATCTTGAAGGCTTCGCCGGCTGGATGCACTCGGACGGCTATGCCGGGTTCGGTGCGCTGGCGCGCGCCGGGCCGGTCCGCGAGGTGGCCTGTCTGGCGCATGTGCGACGCAAGTTCTTCGACGTCCATGCCGCCCAGGGCTCGGCGATCGCCGCCGAGGCGCTGGAACGGATCGCCGCCCTCTACGCTATCGAGAAGGAGGCCCGCGGGCAGCCGCCCGAGAACCGCGCGGCCATCCGCCAGGCCAAGGCCGCGCCGTGCCTCGACGAGCTGGAGCGGTGGCTGCAATCGCAGCTGCCCAGAATCTCCGCCAAGACCCCGCTGGCAGCGGCGATCCGTCATGCCCTGACCCGGATGAAGCGCCTTCGACCCTATCTCGAGCACGGCTTCCTCGAGATCGACAACAACCCCGCCGAACGCGCAATGAGGCCGATCGCGCTCGGCCGCAAGAACTATCTCTTCATGGGCTCGGCCAGCGGCGGCAGGGCCGCCGCCATCGCCTACACCCTGATCGAGACCGCCAGGCTCAACGATGTCGATCCGCAGGCCTGGCTTGCTCAGGTCCTCGAACGCATCCCCGACTACAGGATCAACCGCATCGACGATCTGCTGCCGTGGAACACCGCGCCCGCAGAAGATCGGGAAGCCGCCGACTGACCACGCAGGGGCGGTCACGCCGGACGCTTACGCAGGAGTTGTCGGCGCCGATCGTCGAGGCCATGCGGCCCTGGCTCGAGGCCCGGCTCGACCGTCTGTCCAGCGCGTCCGAACTCGCCAGGCACATCCGCTACGCCCTCAAGCGCTGGGATGGCCTGTGCCGGTTCCTCCATGACGGACGTATCGAGATGGACACCAACCCTGTCGAGAACCTCATCCGTCCGGTGAAGCTCACAAAGAAAAACGCGCTGTTCGCCGGCAGCGACGACGGCGCCAGGACCTGGGCGCGGTGCGCCAGCCTGATCGGCACCTGCAAGCTCAACGGCGTCAATCCGCAGGTCTACCTGACCGACACCCTGCGCCGGATCATCGACATGCACCCCCTGTCACGCATCGACGAACTCATGCCCTGGAACTTCGACCCGAAAATCCCGGGCCTCACACGTCAACAAGGGTAACCGCGCGGCGCTTACGCACAATGAGGCGTTTGCGCTGTCGGGGACGGGTTGATTTACAAGGCGTTCACGGAGGTGCGAGATTTTTGATACCCCGTGGTGGTCGTTGATATCCGGGGTTTCAGTTTCGCTGCGGCGGTCGTTTTGGCGATTTTCACCCCACGCCGCTGGTCGCGGCGTCTTGGCAGCGAGGTTTTCCTGCGGCGGCCTCGCGCGCCCTGATCGTGCGCATGAGATAGAAGGTGTCGCCATCGGGCCCTGGGGCCCTTGTTCCACCACCACCCCTGGTCGGGAGAACAGCGATGGCGACGGCGGCGAAGCTACCCTTTTCGTGGCGCGATGTCGAAGTCCTGCCGGACCTTGAACGGCTGCGCCTGGTTCTGGCGGTGCTTCCCGACGAGGAGATCGTGACGGCGCTTGAAGTGTGTCGCGGTCGGGGCCGTAACGACTACCCGGTGCGGGCGATGTGGCGGGCGCTGATCGCGGGGGTGGTGTTGCAACACGCCTCGATGCAGTCGCTGTTGCGGGAGCTGGGGCGCAACCCGGCGTTGCTGGAGATCTGCGGGTTCGACCCTCTGCCGTATCAGAGCGGGCCGGTGACGGTGCTTCACGACGGGCATGCGGTAACGCGCCCGGCGCGGGTTCGTTCGACGGCGCCGAGCCACTGGAACTTCTCGCGGTTTCTGGGGCGTGTTGTGCAGCTTGAGGACGAGCAGGGGCTGGTGTCCGCCATGATCGAGAGCCTGCGCGCCGCGCTGTTCGCCGCGTTGCCGGACTTCGGGCGTCATCTCGGCTACGACGGCAAGGCGATCGCGAGCCACTCGACGGGCCGGGTCGGCAAGGACGAGGACAAGACCTCGGACCCCGACGCCGACTGGGGCAAGCACGAGACGGGCGGGGTGGACGCCAGGACCGGCGCGGTGTGGAAGAAGGTGAAGTCGTGGTTCGGCTACGGGCTGCACCTGATCGCCGACACCGATTACGAGGTTCCGGTGGCCTTCGAGGTGACGCGCGCTTCGGCCTCGGAACCCAAGGTGCTGTCCGGGATGCTGGAGGAGCTGTTCGCAAGGGCGCCGGAGATCGCCGGGCGCTGCGCCGACTTCAGCGCCGACCGCGGTCTCGACGATGCCCGCCTGAAGGCGCGGCTGTGGGACCGGTGGACCGCCCGCCCGCTGATCGATACACGGCTGATGTGGCGGGTGGAGAAGCAGGAGCCGAGATACGATCCGGCGCAGCCGATCACGCGGCCGCTGTTCCCCGACCGCGCCGATGTCATCGTTCACGACGAGCGTGGCCGGGTGTCCTGCGTCTGTCCCGGGACCGGCGAGGTCCGCGCTATGGCGTTTCAGGGGTTCGAGGCTGATCGGGGCCGCTGCGGCACGCTCAAATACCGCTGCCCGGCAGCCGCCTTCGGCTTCGCCTGCGCCGGCAGCCGGGCCTGCCACCGGGCCGGCGGGGTCAAGCCCGGAGACTATGGCCGCATCCTGCGCATCGACCTCGACAGCCACGACCGGCGCATCTTCACCCCCACGCCCTGGGGCAGTCCGTCATGGCGGCGCGGCTACAACCGCCGCTCGGCCATGGAGCGGATCAACAGCCGCCTCGACAACAGCTTCAACTTCGAGACCCACTACATCCGAGGCCGCGCCAAGATGAAGACCCGCCTCGGCCTCGCCCTGGCGGTGATGATGGCGATGGCTCTCGCCCAGGCCCGCGCCGGCCGCCCCGAGCGCATGCGCTCCCTGGTCGGCGCCGTGCCGTATCTCGACACCGGCTGACCGCTCGTCTGCCTCCCGACAATCCTGCCCGATCCCGCCGCCCGACGGCAGAGGGGAAGCCACGCCCGCACGCCAGACAATCTTCCGGTAATCGTATTTGTCAGGCCCCGGAAGCCCGTATCCTGCCCGGTGGGGAAGCGGGCCGGACGATATTCAACCGCCAAAATCGAACCGGCGACAGCCAAAAATCACCACAGCGCACATTTCTCTACACCGGCGACACCGGCGCGCCCGATTGATGCACGCTCCGGACGGGCTTCGCGACCCGCTTCGGCTTCGCCTGCGCCGGCAGCCGGGCCTGCCACCGGGCCGGCGGGGTCAAGCCCGGAGACTATGGCCGCATCCTGCGCATCGACCTCGACAGCCACGACCGGCGCATCTTCACCCCCACGCCCTGGGGCAGTCCGTCATGGCGGCGCGGCTACAACCGCCGCTCGGCCATGGAGCGGATCAACAGCCGCCTCGACAACAGCTTCAACTTCGAGACCCACTACATCCGAGGCCGCGCCAAGATGAAGACCCGCCTCGGCCTCGCCCTGGCGGTGATGATGGCGATGGCTCTCGCCCAGGCCCGCGCCGGCCGCCCCGAGCGCATGCGCTCCCTGGTCGGCGCCGTGCCGTATCTCGACACCGGCTGACCGCTCGTCTGCCTCCCGACAATCCTGCCCGATCCCGCCGCCCGACGGCAGAGGGGAAGCCACGCCCGCACGCCAGACAATCTTCCGGTAATCGTATTTGTCAGGCCCCGGAAGCCCGTATCCTGCCCGGTGGGGAAGCGGGCTGGACGATATTCAACCGCCAAAATCGAACCGGCGACAGCCAAAAATCACCACAGCGCACATTTCTCACAATGGCGGAAACTGCGCATTCAGCCTCCCTTTCTGGCAAAATCAGCGGCCCGATGCAAGCCCCTGCCGCGCGGCCGCGCGGCATTGCCGGAGGGCCGGACAGCCAGGGGGTACGGACCGGGCGCACCCGCACCATGCGAATCCGCGCGGCAACGGCGCTTGCCCGGGGTCCTGCGAAGGAGTAGCGTCGCCGGGAATGCAGGGTGCCGGGACGGCGGGGGCGCAGAATCCCGTGCGCCCGTTCGGCGGGTGTGATCGGCGGCAGCATGGTCCGGCGTCGCACAGGGAGAAACCGATGACCCGGCAGCGTCTTCCGATCGGGATCCAGAACTTCCGGACGATCCGGAGCGAGGGCTTCTACTATGTCGACAAGACCCCGCTCGTCCGGCGGCTGGTCGACGAGGGACGCCACTACTTCCTGTCGCGCCCTCGCCGCTTCGGCAAGAGCCTGCTGCTCGACACGTTGCGGTCGCTGTTCGCCTGCGACGAGCCGCTGTTCCGGGGGCTGGACATCCACCCGCACTGGGACTGGTCCGCGCCGCACCCGGTGGTGCGGCTCAGCTTCGACGGCAAGTACAACGAACCGGGCGAGATCGAGCGCAACGTCCTGACCCAGCTCGAACTGATCGAACGCAATGCCGGCCTTCCGCCCGCCTCCTGCACGACCGGACCCGAACGCCTTCTCGACCTTCTCGACCGTCTGCACACCACCGCCGGCCGGCCGGCCGTGGTGCTGGTGGACGAGTACGACAAGCCGATCCTGGACGTGCTTCACGACCCGGAGCTTGCGCGGGCCAACCGGGACTGGCTGCGGGGCTTCTACGGCATCGTCAAGGGCAGCGCCGAACATGTCCGCTTCGTCTTCGTCACCGGGGTGAGCATGTTCTCGAAGGTCAGCCTGTTCTCGGGCCTCAACAACCTGGAGGACATCAGCCTCGATCCGCGCTACGCCGCGATCTGCGGCTATCGGGACGAGGACCTCGACCGGGTGTTCGCTCCAGAACTCGACGGGCTGGATCGGGAGGAGATCCGCGCCTGGTACGACGGCTACCGCTGGCGCGGCGGGGAGCCGGTCTACAACCCCTACGATGTCCTGCTTCTCCTGCGGCACCGCGAGTTCCGCCCCTGGTGGTTCGAGACCGGGTCTCCGGACTTCCTGTTCCGGATGCTGATGGAGCAGTCGGTGAGCCCGATGGAACTGGAGGGCCGGCTGGCCGGGATGGATCTGGTCTCCAAGTTCGACGTGGGCGACATCGGCATCGAGGCGCTGCTGTTCCAGACCGGCTACCTCACCATCGCGGGCGAGGAGCGGCGGGGGCACCGGACCCTCTACCGTCTGGACTATCCCAACCTCGAGGTCCGGATCAGCCTGAACGACGGGCTGCTGGCCTGGCTGGGCAAGAAGGGGGTTGAGCCGCTGGAACGGGGCCGGGAGTTCTGCGCCCTGCTGGAGGCGCACGATTTCGCGGGTTTCGGCGCGACACTGCGGGCCTGGCTGTCGGGCATCCCCTATCAGTGGCACGCCACGGGCGACCTCGCGCGCTACGAGGCGTGGTATGCGAGCCTGCTCTACATGTGCCTGCGCGCGGTCGGTGCCGACCTGCGGGTGGAGGAGTCCTCCTCCCGCGGCCGGGCGGACATGGTGCTGCGGCTCGGTCGGCAGGTCTTCGTGATCGAGTTCAAGATGGCCGAAAGCGAGGACGGCGGCGCGGCCGCGCTGGATGCAGCGATGGCGCAGATGCGCGGGCGGGGCTATGCGGAGAAGTATCGCGGCCACGACGGGCCTGTCCACCTGGTCGGCGTGGCCTGCGGGCGCGAGGCGCGCAACCTTCTCGACATCCGCGCCGAACCCGCATGAGCGGGGTTCGCGCCGACCGCGCAGGCCCCCGACGGACGCCGCCGAATCGCGCCGATCGCCGCCAATGATTGCCGCAATGTGAAGTTCCCCCGCTTCCCACGGGATTGCCTGCGCCGGATCGGCCCTTCGCTCCGACACTGAAAGCTCCCCGGGGCATCGGTGTTTCCGAGGGCCTGGAGCGGTTGCGGGCGCGCGCCGGCCTCATCGAAGCCCCGCAAATGGCGTGGCCCGATCGCACGACGGATAACCCCGAGAAATTTTTGTCATCCTGCAGCGCCGGGCATGCGCGGCATGCGCCGCCAGGGGCATGATGTGCAGGATCTGCCATATCGAAGGCGGTTTCCCCGCCGGTCCGCGTTGCCTATCTGTCTTCGCATGAAGGCCTCGGAGACAGTCCTGCCCGGCATCCTGACGGCCCGGTTCCTGCGGGCGGTCGAGGCCTGGTGCGCGGGCAACGGGATGAGCGCCGGGGCGTTCGGCGCGGCGGCGGCCGGCGACCGGGGCTTCGTCGCTTCCGTGCGCAACGGCCGGAACCTGCGCCTCGGGACGGTGGACCGGGCGCTCGCCGTCATGGGCGAGCCGCCGGCCGGCCGCGCCTTCCGCCGGGAGGTCGAGGCGTTTCTCGCGGTGACGGGGGTCAAGCGCTCGTGGTTCGGACAGGAGGCGACGGGCAACCCCTCCTTCGTCGCGCATCTGCTGGGCGGCGTGTCGCCGACGCTGGCGACGGTGGAGGCGGTGCGCGCGGCGATGCGGTCGCTGGCAAGCCCGGTCGAACGGCATGAGGTCCGCGCCCGCGCCGGCGCGATGCCGGCGCTGCTGACCGGCGCCCCGTGGCCGCGGCCGACGTTGCCCGCGGAGGAACCGGCCCGGCCGGCCCGTGGCGGGGAGCGGGGGTATGTGGACACCCGCGAGGCGGCGGCCCGGCTCGGGCTTTCCCCGGCGACGCTGGCGCGCTGGCGCATCACCGGGGAGGGGCCATGGTTCCACCGCTTCGGGGGCTGCGTGCGCTACCGGGGCGACCATCTGGAGGCGTGGGCCGCCGAACGCAGGATATCGCCGTGAGGCCGGGCGTCCCCGGACACGGGGATGGCGGTCATGATCGACCATGACAGGTGGCTCATTCCCCTGGTGCTGGCCGGCCTCTGCACGGCGGCGATGGCGGTGCTGGTGGCCGGCATCGCGCTGGCGCTCGGCACGACCGGGCACGACTGGCATGCCGCCTGGAAGCTGACGCTGGTCGAGGCCATGCTGGCCATCGGGTTCAGCGACCACGGGCTGGTCGAATACCACATGGCGGCCGGCGAGACCGTCACCGTCGCGCGCTACCGCCTCGCTTATGTCATGCACGAGCCGTGGCGGGCGCGGCGGCTGATCCTCTCCCTGGCGGCGGACCGGGCGGTGCTGGGCGCGTGCACGGGGCTTGCCCTGGTGGCGCTGTGGCTGGCGGTGCGGGCGGCGGCGGGCCTGCGGCGGCTCTGGAACGGCCGCGGGGCGGTTGTCGAGCGGGCGCCGCGGGCCCGGCCCGGTCATGCGGGCCGGATGCGGCGCCCGGAGATGTGGAGCGACGGCAAGCCAGTCGAGGCGCTGGTCCGGCGCGGCCGGCTCGGGGTGCTGCCGGCATCGGCGCCGACAAGCCCGGTATTCGAGTCGGTTGCGGCGAGACCCAAATCTCCACCGCCTTCAGTGGCTGCCGCGCCGGCCCGCGCGCCGACGAACCGATTGCCGACCGCGGAACCGGATCCCGCCGCGGCTCGACAGGACAGGACCGACATCGAAAGGGATGAGACGGTTGAGTCCGCCCGCCGCGCGGGCGCCAGACGCGACTACGGGCGCTGGGTCTGATGGTTGCCTCGATCGGTGCGGTGGCGAGCCCGTCCCAGGGGGCGCACTACTATGAGGCCGATGGCTCTCTCTCTCTTGAGTAAAAAAAACCTACGCCATTGCTTCCGCCCCAATTTTCACATCCGGGGTTTCGACAACCTTGACCAGTTGGTAGCCGAGTTGTCTGGCGCGGCGGCCGAGGTTTGAGACCGTCCGGTTCACCCGGCGCTGCTCATAGGTCTCCATCCCGCGCTCCACATATTCCTCGCCGCGGGTGACCAGCGTGTAGACCAGGCAGGCAAGCTCGCGGGCGGTTGCGTTGATGGCAACCGGGGCATCCTTGCGGGCGAGGCGCGCACGGTGCCGGGCGCCGATGAACGTCTGGCTCCTGCGAGCGTTCAGGGCCGCCATGCGAAGGGACTGCGCGGCCTTGTTGATCACCTTGGGCGAGCGGCCCGGCAGGGGTTTGCCACCACTGATGCGGGTTCCCGGCGCCAGCCCGAGCCAGGAACAGAAGTGCTGCGCGGACGGGAAGGCCGAGAAGTCCGGGCCGATCTCCGACGCGATCGTGAGTGCGGTCGTAACCCCGATCGCAGGGATCGCGGTGAGATCGACGCCCATCATCCTGTGCAGGGCCTCGGCCATCGCCTTTTCGCTGGCGGCCCGCTTGGCAGCATCGCTCCGGATCTTCGACGGGCAGCGCGTGGGAGTGTTGTCCGGAGCCGCATTCGCCGGACCGTCCGTCCCATCGTCCGGCGGCGTCAGGCTGTCGATCTGCGCCGCGATCTGCGCCTCGCAGACCTCAATCTGGCCAGTGAGAAAGTCGAAGCGCTGCATCGCCTGCGTCAGTGCGAACAGATGCTCCTCGCGCCAGGTGCCCTGCAATGCTGCCGTGATCCTGTCGCCGCTGGCCTTGATCCGCCCGTCCCGAAGTTCTGCGAGCCGGTGTGGATCACGCTCGCCGTCGACGATCGCCCGCAGGATCCTCTGTCCCGTCACGCCGGTGATGTCGCTGATCACCGAGTCAAGCCGCACGTTCATCTCGGTCAGCGCCTTCTGCATGTGCAGCACACAGCGCGCGCGATCTTCGATCAGCCGCTTCGCCTGGCGCACATACGAGCGCAGCGGGCATACCGCATCGCCGGGACGGAAGGCACCTCGCAGAAGCCCGTAAGACAGAAGCTGACGGATCCACTGGCAATCAAGCACATCGCTCTTGCGACCGGCGATCTGCTTCGTCATCCGCGGCGGCACGAGCATCACCTCGAAGCCGGCGCGATCCAGAACCTCGTAGACCGGAATCCAGTACACCGAGGTCGACTCCATCGCCACCTTGTTCACCCCGCAGGACGACAGCCATGCCGCCATCTCCTCAAGATCCCGCGTGAAGGCATCGAACGACCGGACCGGTTCCGAACAACTTTCGGGGTCGACCGCGACATAGTGAACGTCCTTGCCGATATCGATCCCGGCACAATCCCGGTTCACGACTTGCAGGCTCTCGGACCGTCGGCGCTTGCGTGGCATCCAAATCCCTCCTCTGACCGCTTCGCTTCACTCGGGTCGGGGAGGAACCACGGCAAATCTCAATCTCTTGAACGAGGTCGCGGGAACCCCGCGCCATCAGTGACAGAAGCCGATCATGGTTCGGGCCACGCTACTTTACGGGTGCCTGAGCACGCCATTGCCAAGCCGGCCTCGACTGCCCCGACCGCCCGACGAATCACATCTTCGAACTGCGCCAGCAAGTGCCCGTTTTTACTTTCGCGACAGGGCCGGTGCCGCGCGGGGGTGGATGCTACTACGCGAAGGATTCGCCCGAGCACCGGGCGGCCAGCGCCTGGGCCGGCCGGGGCGCTGAAGCGCTCGGCCTCGACGGCCCGGTCGATGCGGATGCGTTCAGGGCGGTGCTGGAGGGCGAGGTGCCGGACGGCTCGGGGAAGCGGTTCGGCCGGCGGATGGGCGACGGCGGGATCGTGCACCGCCCGGGCCGCGACCTGACCTTCAGCGCGCCGAAGTCGGTGTCCCTCGCCGCGCTGGTGGGTGGCGACGGGCGCATTGTCGAGGCCCACGACCGGGCGGTCGGGCGCGCCCTCGACTGGTTCGAGAGCAACGCCGCCGAAACCCGGGTGCAGGACAGGTCGACCGGCCGCATGGTCCGGGCCGGTGAGCAGAAGACGGTGGTCGCCCGGTTCCGCCATGAAACATCCCGCAACCTGGACCCCGCCCTGCACACCCATTCGGTGATCGCCAACATGCTGCTCCGCCCGGACGGGAAGTGGCGGACGATGGCGAACGAGAGCCTGTACGGCTCGAAGATGCTGCTGGGCGCGCTCTACCGGAGCGAGCTTGCGGGGGAACTCGTGAAGCTTGGCTATGGCATCGAGCGGACCCATGCCGACGGGCGCTTCGAGATCGCGGGCGTTTCCCGCGAGGTCATCGATGCGTTCTCGACGCGCCGGGCCGAGATCGAGGCGGCGATGGCGGGCCGGGGCTTCGGGTCGACGGCGGAGAACCAGCATGTCGCCCGCCGCGCGGCGCTGATGACGCGGGCGGCGAAGCGCGATGTGGACCGCGATGCATTGCGCGAGACCTGGGCGCGGCAGGCCGCCGAACTCGGCTTCGACGCGAAGGCGCTCGCGACATCGGCCATGGAGCGGAGCCTGAGCGGTACGGAGAGGGAAGCCGGCGCGGCGAGAGATGCGGACCTGTTCGAGCACGCGGCGCGGGCGGACCCTGCGAGGGAAGCGGTGGACTGGGCGCTGGCCCATCTGTCGGAGCGCGACGCGGTGTTCGCCAGGACCGACCTGTTCGCGGCCGCGCTGGCTTACAGTCCCGGTGCGGCCTCCATCGGCGAGATCGAGCGCGCCGTCGCCGGGCTCCGGCGCGAGGGCCGGCTGCACGAGGCGCCGGGGCCGGAGAGCCGCTCCCGGGCCGGTCGCGGGAGCGGGAGCCTCACCACCGACAGGGCGGTGGCCGACGAGCGCGAGACGATCGCGCTGATGCGCGGCGGCGCCGGCCGGGGCCGTGCGCCGATGCGCGGCTGGAGGGTGGACCGGCATCTCAGGAAGGGACCGCTCACGGCCGGGCAGCGGGAGGCGGTGAGGCTGATCCTGAGCGAGCGCGATCGAACGGTCGGGGTGCAGGGGTTCGCCGGGACGGGGAAGACGCGGATGCTGAACCGCGCCCGGGCGCTGGCGGAGAAGAAGGGCTGGCGCATGGCGGGGCTCGCCCCGTCGGCCTCGGCGGTCCGCACGCTGGCGGCGGAATCGGGCATCGAAAGCGAGACGCTCCAGCGGTTTCTCGCAAGGAACGCCGGCGTCGCCGAGGGCAGGCTGACGAAGAAGAGCGCGAAGGACATGCGCGCGGCCTTCGCGAAGACCGTGCTGGTGGTCGACGAGGGGTCCCTCGCCTCCACCGTGCAGGCCCGCGACCTGCTCAGGATCGCGGGCGAACTGCGCATCCCGAAGCTGGTGCTGGTGGGCGATGCAAAGCAGCTCGACGCCGTCGATGCCGGCAAACCGTTCGCCCAGTTGCAGCAGGCGGGCATGAAGACCGCGGTGATGGACGAGATCCTGCGCCAGCGCGACCCCGGCCTGAAGGCCGCCGTCGAGGCGAGCCTCGCGGGCGAGATCGCCACGGCGTTCGAGAAGCTCGGCTCCCATGTCGCCGAGGTGAAGGCCGACAACATCGCCGGCGCGGTGGCGGCACGGTGGCTCGCGCTCTCGCCCGAGATGCGCGAGCGCACCGGGGTGATGGCCCCGAGCCATGAGTTGCGCGAGGGCATCAACGCCCATATCCGCGAACGCCTCGCCCGCGAGGGACGGATCACGGGACCGGTCCTGCAAACCCGGCGGCTGGTCTCGAAGGGCTACACGCACGCGGAGAAGGCGCTCGCCTCCAACTACGCCCCCGGCGACGTGGTCGCCTTCCACCGTCCCTACAGGCGGCTCGGCGTGGAGAAGGGCGACGAGCGCCGCGTCATGGGCGTCGATCACAGGAACAGGATTGTGCGTCTCGAAGGCCCTGACGGCGCAACCGTCGCCTGGAAGCCGTCGGAGATCGGCGGACGCAAGGGCGGGACCGAAGTCTACCGGACCGAAACCGTCGCATTGCGCGCTGGCGACCGCATCCGCTGGACCCGCAACGACAAGGGCCTCGGACTGGTCAACTCCGGCACGGCCGAGGTGATCGGCGTGCGCAACGGGCGGGTGACGTTCCTGCTGGAGGAAGGACGCAGGCTCACCCTCACACCGGGCGATCCCCAGCTGCGCCATGCGGGTAAGCGGTTAAAGCACGGCGTTCGGCATTTGTGTTGATCCGGCCGACCCTCGCGCGGGAGGGTTTTTCCGATCGATTTCACGATGATGGGAGGATTTTTTGATGTCGGACGATGTGTCGACGGTGACGGTTGACGGCGCCGGCCGGGAGTTTCGCGGCGAGGCCGAGTGGCGGGCGCTGATGGCGGATTTCGAGCGCTGGGACGGCTCTCAGACCAGCTTCTGCAAGGCCCGGGGGGTGTCGCGGAAGACGTTCCAGGGCTGGCGCCGCCGGTTCGGTCTGACCGCCGGCAAGCCGCGCGGCAAGCGCCGTGCCAAGCCCGGCGGCTTTGTCGAGATCGCGGCGGGATCGGGGCCGGGCTGGGATGTCGAGCTGTCGCTCGGCGACGGGGTGGTGCTGCGTCTGCGGCGGTCCTGATGCTCGGCGGCTGGCCGGCGGGCGGCATCTGGCTGTCGACGGAACCGGCGGACCTGCGGCGCAGCTTCGACGGGCTGTGCGCGCTGGTCGCGACCCATCTCGGGGAGAACCCGGCGAGCGGGCGCTGGTATGTGTTCGTCAACCGCCGCCGGACGATGGTGAAGGTTCTCGGCTTCGAGCATGGCGGGTTCTTCATCTGGGCCAAGCGGCTGGAGCAGGGGCTGTTCGCCTCGCCCCGGTCGGCGGGGCGGAAGTCTCTGGCGCTGTCGCGGACCGAGCTTTCGGCGCTTCTGGAGGGGATCGACATCACCGTGCGGCGCCACCGCAAGCGCTATGCCGTCCCGCTGGAGGCGGCGTGAAGCCGCCCCGCCGTGGCGGCCGCGACATCGGAGGTCAACGGATCGTCGGCGAACAGCGTCTTCCACCGCCTCGGCCTCAGCTCGTCGACCCGGGAGGCCGGGTGGGTGTCGATGCGCAGCAGGATGTCGATCAGCCAGACGCGAGGGTCGACGTCTTGCATCCGGCAGGTGGCGAGCAGGCCGTTGACGATCCCGATGTTCTCGGCGCCGAGCTCGGTCCAGGCGAACAGCCAGTTGCGCTGGCCGAGCTTGGCGGGCCGTATCTTGTTCTCGATCCGGTTGGTATCCGGCGGCACGTCCGGGTCGGCGAGGAACACCTCCAGCGTGGCCCTTCGCTCGACGGCGTAGCCGATCGCCTTGCGGATCGGGTGCATGGGCGTCAGCGCCGCCGCCTCCAGCGTGCGGTCGCACCACTCCCAGAACGCCTCGACCGCCGCGCGCGACCGGGTCCGCCGCGCGATCGCCCGCTCGGCCGTCGGCCGGCCGTCGATCTCCTCCTCGATCCTGTAGATCGCGCCGATCAGCGCCAGCGCGTCGGCGGCCATCGCCGGGTGGTTGTCCTTCTGCTCCCAGAAGTTACGGCGGGTGTGGATCCAGCAGCCCTGATGCCGGACCGCCCCTTCGCGCGCCGCGACATAGGCCTCGTAGGCGCCGTAGCCGTCGCTCACCAGGGTTCCGGCATAATCGCCGAGGAACTCGGCCGCGTGCCGGTGCGCCCGGGAGCCGGCGAAGGGGAACACCACCTCGCCCTCCTCGCCGAGCACCGGCCAGAAGTAGCCCTTCTTCATGCTGCCGGACTTGCCCGGGTGCCGCCCGGCCCGGATCGGCGTCTCGTCCATCTGGATCACGGCGCTCCGCAGCACCGAACCCCACTGCGCGTCGTGGATCGGCTTCAGCAGCGCGATCGCCCGGTTGGCCCACAGGCTCAGCGAGCCCCGGTTCACGGTGATGCCGGCGGCCTCCAGCATCCGGTGCTGGCGGTAGAGCGGCAGGTGCCAGAGGAACTTGTCGATCAGCAGGGCGGCGACGAAGGAGACGTCGGCGCAGCTGTTCTTGAACAGGCTTTCGCGGGCCGGCGCGGCGACCAGGGCGCCGGTCTCGCGGAGCTTCACCTTGAGGTGGCGGTAGCGGATGACCACGTGCCGGCATTCGAGCGCGGCGAGCCGGCAGTGGACGCGCTCGGAGACCACCTCGTAATCGTCCTCCGACAGCCCCTCGATCTCGGGCGGCGTCACGGCGATGTCGATCACCGGGGCCTGGCCGTTGAAGCGCAGCCCGGTGTCGTTGAGGGCATCGCCGCGTGCCTTTGTGCGACCGGGCTTGCCACCGCGGCGGCGGTCCTTGCCGTCGGCCGCCTGATTGTCGTCGGAACCGTCCCCGCCCTCCCTGCGCCGTTCCGAGCGCGAGCCGTACAGGTCGCGCTGCAGCTGGACGATCTGGGCGGTGAGCGCGGCGACCTCTGCCGCGAGCTCGGCGATCCGCCCTTCCTGGGCGGCGATCGTGGCCGCCATATCGGCCTTGTCCGACGCCAGTTGCCCGGACAGCGCGATCAGCGACCGGAGCGCCTCCTCGGCCTCCGGCGGCAGGGCGCCGTCGCCGAGCAGGCGGGCGAGCTCCCGGCCGAGCTCCTCGACCTGGCCGGCCTCGGACGGCGCGCTCATTCCTCGGCCTCGACGGCCATCAACGCCGCCAGCACCGCCAGCCGCTCGGCCCGCGGCATCGCCTCGTACCGGCGGCCCCAGCTCGCCGCCTTCCGCTTGACGATCTGGCGGTGGGTGAAGTCCCGCCCCGCGAACGACGCCCAGTGCACCCGGTCGGGCTCGAAGTTGAACCACAGCTTCTCGGTGACCACGCAGGACTGGTTGTTGACCTGGACCTCGAGCGAGCGCCAGCCGGCCAGATGTTCGTCATAGAGCCGGGACGGATAGCCGGACACCATCACCCGGCAGGGCAGCGACTTCAGGATGCCGAGAAGCGCGACATGGTCGGCGTCGGTGTAGTCGAAGCGGTAGCGCCGCCCCGACCGGCGCGCCGACTGCACGTAGGGCGGGTCGCTGTAGACCAGCTCGCGGCCGGCGAACGCGAACCCGGACAGGAAGCGGTGGGCGCAGCCGTGGTGAAGCTCGACCGGGTAGTCGCAGCGGAACCCGTCGAGCGCCCGGCGGTTGAGATCGATGCCGATGTTGCGAAGCGCCGGAGGCTTGCGCTTCATGATCGCGCCGCCCCCCAGATGGGTCTCCACAAAAACGTCGTGCGGCGGCATCAGGCTCACGATCGCCTGGCAAAGCCCCGTCGTCGCCTTCGATCCGTACCATGCCGCCATCGCCGCCCCCGACGCGCTTCGCCCGGACGGCCGGTCTATAGGGCGGACGGCCTATGGTGTCAAACGAAAATCCGTCCCAAATCCAAAATCGACGCCGTGGTTTAACCGCTTACCCATCTGGATCATGCCTGGGCCGCGACCGTGGGGCTGTTGAAGAACCCAGGTTTTGGGACTGAATATATGGGAGGCCCGGCGCAAGCGACGGTTTGGGTGTCGGAACGTGAGTTGGGTGCCTTCAGACCCGAACAGGGCGCGGCGGGAACTCCTGGGCGGTCTCGATGGCCCGAATCGCCCGCAAAATAGCAAGAACTGCGGCAGCGAGCCGCTTCAGGTTGATTGCCGCCGCCGTCAGGTAGGCTTGGATCTTCATGTTGTCGAGACCGCGCCGGACAGCGCGGCCGAGCCCGTGCCAAGTCTTCGCCTCGCCGTGGAAGCCTTCCGAGCGCCAGAGGTGACGTTGATACATTTGCCGATCCTCAGCACTCCATCGTGCGCGGCGGCGCCGTGCTCTGAGCAGGGCTGGATAGTCGCTGGGGATCAGCACGGTCTTGTTGGCGCGGGTCTTCGGCAGGCAATCGCCCCTGAGCGAACAGCGCGCGCAGTCGCTCACTTTCGAACGGAAGTACTGGCCGAGCCGCTTTTGGAATACCGGGCGAAGAACCTTTCCCCGTGGGCATTTCACGATTTCGTTTCTGGTGTCGTAGCGGAAACGGCTCAGAGGAACCCGGCTCTGGAACCCTTCCTTCTTCGCAGGAATCACGGGATCGATGTCGCGCCGCTCAAGCTCACCGTAGACGCCCGCGTAGGCATAGCCGGTATCCGCCGTCACCGTCGCAATCTCTCGGCCAGAGACCTCGCGAACCTCATCGACCAGGTCCACGATCAACCTGCCTTCGTTGGTCCCGCCCGTCGTCACCGCAACGTCGAGCACAACACCTCTCGCGTCATCGACCGCCGTGTGCTGCTTGTAACAGGGCTCGAGCCGCCGATTGCTGGCCGATGTCGCCATGCTCGCGTCCGGATCGGTCAGGCTCACCTTCTTGGTTTTGGCACCCGGCCTACGCCGCCCCTGTGCACCGACCGGGGCTTCGTCGGGGTTCTCGGTCATCACCTCATCGGCGTGGCGCTCGACCAGACTCTCCCAACTGACGTCGGCACGGATAAGGGATGCATCTATATGGACGACCTCCGCTGTGGCGATCTTCGCGTCCAGGCAGGCCCTCACCGTGCGCTGGAATATCTTCCGGAACCGCTCCTCGCCCCAGCGCTGGCGAATGCGGGTCAAGCTCGTGAGGTGGCGTCGGTTTGTCGGACAGGCTGACGGCGTTTTCAAGGTGTATTCCGGTTGAAGTTTGTGCCGCCAGAATCCTCTTGGATCGATCTTTCTGCTGCTGCTGTTGCGCCTGTGGGTATGTGGTCAAGGCGCGAAGCGGCTTGTCCATCATATCCACAGGCGTGTCGCCCCGGTAGGCCTCGGCCGGCGTCCGCCCGCCGAGTGCCGAGTGCGGTCTCTCGGTGTTGTAGAAGCCGATCCACTGGCCGATGACGCGCCGGGCTGCGAAGCCGTCGGCGATCTCGTGCAGGTAGACCGCCTCGTATTTGAGCGAGCGCCACAGCCGCTCGATGAAGATGTTGTCCATGCACCGGCCGCGGCCGTCCATCGAGATGCGGATACCGGCCTCCCGCAGGCGCGCGGTGAAGGCGAAGCCGGTGAACTGGCTGCCCTGGTCGGTGTTGAAGATCTGCGGGGTGCCATGGCGCGCCAGGGCTTCGTCGAGAGCCTCGACACAGAACCCCGCGTCCAGCGTGTTCGACAGCCGCCAGGCCAGGACGCAGCGGCTCGCCCAGTCCATGATCGCCACCAGGTAGAGGAAGCCGCGCCGCACCGGGATGTAGGTGATGTCGGCGCACCACACATGGTTCGGCCGCTCGATCGCCAGACCCCGCAGCAGATATGGATAAACCCGGTGCCCGAGGTGCGGCGCACTGGTCCGCGGCGCCCGATAGACCGCCTGAAGACCAAGCAGGCGCATCAGGCGAGCGGCCCGCCGCCGCCCGATCCGCACCCCCTCGCGGCGCAGATGCCGAACCATCTGGCGGGCGCCGTAGAACGGATACTTGAGGAACAGCGCGTCGATCCGGCGCATCAGAGCCAGCGTCTCCGCGCTCTCCCCCTTCGGCCGGTCATAGAGCGACGAGCGCCCGATCGACAGCAGACGGCATTGCCGGGTCAGGCTCAACGACGGGTGGCCCCGCACAACCATCGCCCGTCTCCCGGACCGGCTCAGCGACCGGACCCGCGTGACAAAAAATCACGCTCTACGATCAACTCCCCGATCTTGGCGTGAAGAGCCCGGACCTCGCTCTCGTGATCCCGCGCCCGGCGCTCACCTCCACCGGAAAAGACCTCCCCCAGACCCTCCATCGCCTGGCGCTTCCACACACCCACCTGGTTCGGATGCACCTGGTGCTTCGAGGCAATCTCCTGAAGCGTCCGATCACCCCGTAGCGCCTCCAAGGCTATCTTCGCCTTCAGCTCCCCCGAAAACCTGCGTCGCTTGCTCATCCGCATTCCTCCGTCACACGGCGGAATACACCTTGACGACCTGTCCGATTTTGCGACGCCACCTCACCGGCAAGGGACAAGGCGCCGGAGACGCCCGCCAGGGGCAAGGGCATCGAGATCGACCTCGGTCTCTGACTGCGGCTTTCGGAACTTCCTTTCGAACGTTCCCGGACGCGATCCGCTCCCGAACCGGGAAGCGGCCCGCATTGCACACAGTCCTGGTCCGGATCTTCACGCCGGTCCCTCGTCCATTGTCTCCGCCATGCTCCTGCGGGCGGCGGCGATGAGGTCGTCGAGCTCCGCGCCGCGTTCGGCGTCGAGCATCTCCTCCCGGTCGAGCGTCGCCATCACGTAGACGAGGCGGTAGATCTCCTCGATGAGCGCGGCATGGCCCTTCGACAGCGTGGCCGGAGGAAGCTCCCCCAGGCGATCCTCGGCGGCGGCAACCGCGCTCGATCGCACGAGTTCGCCGGGGGACATGCCGTGCCGCGCGGCGGCCCGCCGGATCAGGTCCCACTCGGAATCGGAGAAGCGGGTCGAGCGCTGCCGGCGCGCATTGCTCCGGTTCTCCGCAGGTTTCTTCCCGGTCTCGGGCCTTTCCCGTTCGCTTCCCGCCATCCCTTCTGTCCTTTCCAGGTCGAACTGCCGGCCGGCCGCAATGAACTTCCGGCCCTGAAACAGCACGCCGGCGGCCCGTTTGCGGCCGGGGTCGGTCCGCCCGACGCGGCCCCCGTACCCTTCTTCACCCGCCCCGCCGGCACCGCGGCCGGACGCCCCGAAGGGCGCCGCCGCGACCCGGATGGCGGTCCCGGGGGGTGTTGTTTCCGTGTTTCGGGCGCCCGTATGGCGGAACACACCGTCATACGTCCTGCCACCGATCGCAACCACCCTGACTGTTTTTGGCGGCAGGCGCGCACTGGACTGCGCCCCGGCATGACGATCCGGAGCGCCCAAATCGGTGGCGCTCGATCCGCGTTGCGCCGGCGGGATTCTGGCGGCGCCTGTCCACTCCTGGCTGCGCCAGGCTGCGCCTGTCATCCCATGCCGCAGCCCTGCATCGGGATGCGTTCCGGTGTGCAGAACCGAGACGGGCGCGGCCCGTCGGAGCACGATTTGCGATGTATGAGCGATGGGGGAATCGACGCCGGGGAACCCGGCGGATTGGAGCCTCCGCGGCGCCTGATGCGGGCGGCGGTGGCGACACCACGAAGGGACGAAGTGTCGAGCGTGGCGCCGGGGGCGGTGACGGCGGTTCCGACGGGAGCGCCGTCACGAGGATCGGCGGGAGTGCGGGGAGCGATGCAGGCGACAACGCGCGATGGCGGCGACAGCCGCAAGGCGCTGCTGCCTTGGCAGGCGATCGGACCGGCGGTCGCCAACACCGACGGCGCTGCCGGAGATGCCGGTCACGGTGTCGATCGCGAGCGGGGCGCGAAGCGCCCGCGAGGCCGACGGTGCCGCGACGCCGTCGGTCGGAAGCGAAGCGGGCCGCGCCGGAGCGACGGTGCGGCCCGCGATGCGCTGCGGTCAGACGTGGCAGCGGAGCACCGGGATGCCGAGGCTGCGCGCCTTGTCGACGAGGTTTGCGGTGATGCCGGAGCCGGGGAACGCGATGACGCCCTTCGGCAGGAGGTTCAGCAGTTCGTCGTTGCGGCGGAAGGGCGCGGCGCGTCCGTGTCGGTCCCAGTCGGGCTTGCAGACGACCTGGTGGACGCCGTTGCGTTCGGCCCAGCGCGCGGCGATCTTCTCGACGCCGGGTCCGCCGCCATGCACGAGGACCATGTCGTTGTGCTTGGCGCGGGTCCTGTCGAGCATGCGGATCACCGCGTCGGGGTTGTCGATGTCCTTGCCGCCGGCGATGGCGACGAGGGTTCCCTGGGGCAGGTGCGCCATGGTCTCGCGGTCCTTCCGCGCGCGGACGAAGTCTCGGGCGTCGATGCTGGCCGAGGTCAGCCTGCCGGTCTGGCTGACGTGGCTGCCGCGCCGGGGCCGCCAGACGTCTCCGGTCTCGGCGCGGTACTGTTCGGCCACCGCATCGCGCAGGGTCTCGAAGGCGTCGCGTCGGTCCCCGAGGTTCCGGGCGCGGTCGGTGACGAGTTCGAGTTCGCGGGACCTGATCTCGGTTCCGTCCTGGTCGCGTTGCAGGTCGCGGAGTTCGGGGCTGAGCCTGTCGACGCTGCGGTCGAGGCGCTGCGTCTGGGCATGGAGCATGTTGACGAACCCCCAGAGCAGGTGTTCGCGCTCGTCGGCGAGCTGTGTGCCGTCGGGGCAGACGCCTTCGGCCATGATGCGGAAGGCTTCCTCGACGGCGGTCAGCGCGTCGTCCTTGTCCCAGATGTCGCGGGGATCGAACGCGTCGCGCTCGGGGGTTGCGCCGTAGAGGGCAGCGTTCTCGCAGACGGTTGCGGTGACGGAGTGCTCGGCGGTCTCGACGGTGTTGATGTTCTCGATGAGGGTCATGACGGTCTCCTTGACGATCGGTTGCGCGCTGGGGCCGATCCCCAGACGTGATGTCCTGTTGGGAGCCGCGCGCGCAGGGGAAGCACCTGGCCCTGGAAACCCTTGGGGCGGAGTGGTGCGGAAGATCGCTCCGCGATCTTCACGGTCCGCCCTTAGGGTTTCCCTGGCCAGGCCGCAGGGAGCGGAGCGACCGGAGGACCCCGCAGGGGTTGCTGGAGTGAGCCCGTGGATCACAATGGGACGTCACGTCGCCCGGCCCATTCTCTCCCCCTGCACGGACCCCATGGGCGGTCCCGCCCGGCACGGCGCTGGCGGACGACGCACCGGCCGTGCCGCCAGCGGGCGGTGGCCGCCGCGCTCATTGCCAGAGAGGGTGGCTCAGGACGCGCCGGGCGACGGTCTCGCGGATGCGCGAGCGATCATGGATGCGCACGGGGCCGCGGGGGTCCTCGTCGAGCCAGCAGACGTAGTAGTGCGCGCCCGGGTTCAGGATGTCGTCATGGCGGTGCACCTCGCCGACGAAGTCGCCCTCGACATGGATGCGGGACTCCTCCGGCGTGATGCGCTTGAAAACGATGTCGGTCATGTTGTTCTCCCCGTCGGATGTTGCCGGAGGCAGGGACGGCTCCCTCTCTCCTCGCGGCGTTCGCCCGCCCGCCGCTCCACGCCGACTCCAGCCGGCTCTTGCAAAGGACGGCGACGCCGCCGTCCTACGCGGCCGGCGGGCCGGGGAGGACTCCGGACAGGCGGCAAAAGGAAAGGGCGGCCGCGCAGCGGCCGCCCGAGTTGGGAGGGAAGAAAGACGATCGGCCTCAGAACGGGATGATGTCGCGGGACTCCCCGGCCTGCTCCGGGGCGCCGCCGGCCGGCATGGCGCCGTTGCCGTTCGCGCCGGCCGGCTTGTCCAGGAACTGGACGCGCGAACCGGGCGCCAGCAGGATCTCGGTGGAGAAGCGGTCGGAGTCCTCGCCCTCCTTCTTCCACCGCCGGGTCTGCATCCTGCCCGAGACGTAGACCAGCCGGCCCTTCCTCGCGTTCTTGACCAGCAGGTCGATCAGCCCGTCCTGGAAGGTGACGACGCGATGCCACTCGGTGCGGTCGATGCGCTCACCGCTGCCGTTCCTGTCGACGTAGCTCTCGTCGGTGGCGATACTCATGTTGGCCACGCGGCCTCCCGAGGCGAGATGGTTGACGGTGACGTCGGCGCCGAGGCGGCCGATCACTTCCGCTCTGTTCAATCCGAAACTCATGATCTTCTCCTTCATGCTCTCGATATTGACGTTGGGTTGACGAACGGCGGGAACCGGAATCCCTCGCTCCGGCCCCCTGCCGCTCGCCTTCTCCCCGCTTTCCTTCACTCTGCGTCGCGGCCGGCGAGGACCTCGCGGATGGCCCGGCTGTCGAGGCCGGCCTCGGCCAGCAGTTCGTCGCAGGCCGGCGCTTCGTGTTCGGTGTCGGTTGCCGCATCGGTATCGGTGTCGTGGAACAACTCGGACATGGGCATCTCCCCTGGGCGACGCCCGGACATCCGGCGGAAGGGCCGCTCCCTTCCACCCCGCCGGGCGCTCGCCCCCGCGAAAGCCCTTCTCCGACTCCGGGACGCCGGCCCCGGCGGAGACAGGGCGGGCGCGCGACGATGCGTTCGGCGGAACACCATGGTCGCGGCCCCCGGCGCCGGCCGGCGGCATGTGCCTCCGGCGGGCGCTCAGGCCCAGGATGCGAAGCGCGCCATGGGGCTGGCGTCCGCGACGATCTCGACCTCGTCGTGCGAGAGCTTCGCGAAGGCGAGGCAGAGCGCGACATCGGCCTCGCTGTCGAACGGCCCGTGCTCGCGGCCGGTGGCGGTCTCGATCACCGTCCAGGCAGGGTCCCAGAGCGGGATGCCCTTGAAGTGCGCCGAGCCGTGGTAGCTGCGCTCGGCGCAGGGCGGGCAGCGGGCCGCGCTCGGATCGTGTCCCGAGCCGTGGTGTAAGAGCCTGGCGGCCGTCGCGGTATCCGGCGGGTAGGGCCGGTAGGCTCAGGCTGCCACGGCGGGCAGCTTGACGGTTGCATTGTCGCTCACGGGAGCGATTGATTCCAGCGTCATGTATCTGGCCCTCTGGACGGCCCATTCGTCGTTCTGCTCGAGCAGGATGGCGCCGATCAGCCGTGTTATGGCGTCCTCGTTGGGGAAGATGCCGACGGTGTTGGTACGCCGCTTGATCTCGCCATGGAGTCGTTCGAGCGGGTTTGTCGAGTGCAGCTTGGGGCGATGCGCGGCCGGGAAGGTCATGTAGGCGAGAACGTCGTGCTCGGCCTCGTCCATGAGAGCGGCGAGCTTCGGCGCCTTGGCCCTGAGCTGGTCGGCGACCTGGCGCCACTGGGCGGAGGCGCTGTCTGCATCCTCCTGGGCGAAGGCGGTGGTGACGAAGGCGGACACGACGCGCCGGCCCTGCTTGCCGGCATGGGCGAGCAGGGTGCGCATGAAGTGGACGCGGCAGCGCTGCCATGTGGCGCCGAGGACGCGCGTTGCAGCCGCCTTCAGGCCCTTGTGGTCATCGGAGACGACCAGCTTGACGCCGCGCAGGCCGCGGCGGGCCAGGGAGCGCAGGAAGGAGGTCCAGAAGGTCTCGGCCTCGGACGCGCCGATCGCCATGCCGAGCACCTCGCGGCGGCCCTGGTCGTTGACCGCCACCGCGATCGTGACCGCGACCGAGACGACGCGCCCGGCCTCGCGCATCTTCACATAGGTCGCGTCCAGCCACAGATACGGCCAGTCGCCCTCCAGCGGGCGGTCGAGGAAGTCGCGGATCTTGCCGTCGATCTCACCGCACAGCCGCGACACCTGGCTCTTCGAGATGCCCGACATGCCCATGGCCTGCACCAGGTCGTCCACCGAGCGGGTCGACACGCCCTTGATGTAGGCCTCCTGGATCACCGCCGTCAGCGCCTTCTCCGCCATGCGACGCGGCTCCAGGAAGCCCGGGAAGTAGCTCCCCTTGCGCAGCTTCGGGATCTTCAGCTCCACCGTGCCCGCGCGCGTCTCCCAGACCCGGTCCCGGTAGCCGTTGCGATGGGTGAGCCGGTCCGGCGAACGCTCGCCGTGTGCGGCTCCCGCAAGGCCCTCCACCTCAAGCGCCATCAAACGCTCGGCCGTGAACCCGATCATCTCGCGAAGCAGATCGGCGTCCGAACTCTTCTCCAAAAGCGCCTGCAGGGTCATCATGTCCTTGGTGGTCATCGTGGTACTCCTCCGGTCGGATGGACTGTAGAAGCCCAACCCTAACCGGCACCGCGATGGCCATCCGCTATGGATAAGTGGCCCGCCGCCGCCAGACACCACACGGTCGCGGCGGCGGGCCACTTACCCACAGCTACCGATGCTGGCTCCTGCTCCTACACCACGCCTGGGGGCACGACCGAAATCGCTTCGCAAATCGCTTTGCTGTTCCGGGTGACGTATTAGCGCCAGCAGCCCCATACCCAGAAGGCTGACGGTGGTCTCGCTACCCGCCAGCAACACTTGAAACACCAGACTGAGCACTTCCTGTTCGGTCAGCTCGTCTCCGTCTTCTTCGGCATGTGCGAGTTCGGTGATAATGTCCGCTTGGGGATTGGCTTTCCGGTCCTGGACGATGGGCCGGAAATAGGCGGCCAGCTCCTGGCCCGCTAGTTCCGCAGCCCGACGTTCGCGGGAGCTGAGTATGGGCTCGAGAAGGCGCGCCCGGGCGAGCGTCCATGCGGTGAATTTTTGGTAATCTCCCTTCTCGACCCCCAGCATGATCGCGATCGTGTGAATCGGCAGCGGAAGAGCGAAGGCAGAAATGAAGTCGAAGCAGCCCGGATCGTCGATGGCATCCAGCAATTCGTGCGCAGCACGCCGAACTTTCGGTTCGAAAGCCCGCACCGTCTTCGGGGTAAACGCCTTGGCGACGCGTTTACGAAGGCGAGTGTGTTCGGGAGGATCGAGGTTAAAGAGATTCTTGACGTCCGGATTGGAGGCTCTGCTGTCCTTCAGTCCAAGCCTGCCAGCGTCATGCGACAACAGCTTGTCTTGGCGCGAAAAGGCCCGAACATCCGCATGGCGGGTGAGCAGCGTGCTGTTGTAAACTCCGCGGGCGACAAAGGCCCTGTCAACTTGCCTTATTCGGTCGTAGATCGGATAGGGGTCACGGATCATCCCCAACGACAGCGGATTGTAGCACACGCCGTACTTCCTGCGCTCGCCGAGGGTCATGAATTGTATGGCAACGGATTTCAGCCACCATTCAACGTCGAAAAGATTCATTTCTGCAATTCCCGTAGACGGCAGGTGCCAGATCGAAAGAGCACACACGCCGCACGCGTGACCGCAAAATCGGCGGCGACCATTCAATCGCCTCGCGGGTACTCTGTGAACGCGATACTTTCCCACCGACCGAAAATCGAGTCCAGACCGAATTCACAGTCGCGCCGTTGACTGCCTCGGGAGTGGGCCGGTACAGGGCCAGATGACGCACCGTCTGGTCTAGGCCCGGGCGCCATGGTCGGTGTGAGTCAAGTTGCACGGTTGTGAAGCGAGCGGCACGACTACGCTATTGCCCACGGTCCGGGGTGCGTGATTTCCTGTTCCCAGAAACCATCGCCGCAGGTGGCGTCTCAAGCACGTTCGCATTGGAAGGTTCTTCCGTGCCTATTCGATTAGTGCTGACATCCACAAGATACAGGATACTTTCAATCCAGATCCATTCCGCTCACAACCTGTTCCAAACGGATGTACGTCGCAAGCGGCTAGAAAGAGACTTTTCAATCTCCGATCAGGGCTCGGGCTAGATCGTGAGAACTCCCGCCGCGTTCCGGATGGCTTCGGCGCGTGTCTGCGCAATGCGGACATAGATGCCGTCCCTCCAGGATCGAGTCGTGTTGTCGTAGCGCCAGGAAAGAAAATTTCCGCTGGGGCCGGCACCGACAGAGAAAAGCGACTTCGAAAGATCGGCGAGGTCGTAGACGGCGCGATAAGCCGATCCGTGGACGCTGGCGAAGGGTTGGTCCGGGTCGGAAATCGTGTGGCGGCCGCGGTTGACCGTGAAACTTCCGCCTCCGGTATCGATGCGAATATCTGCAAGACTCTTAAGGACTGGAATTCGACCGAATATGATGTGGTCGAAGACCGCTTGGTGCGCGTTCCCCCATCGCCAACCCTCCATGTCTTCGCCGTACTTTCGTTCGAGTAAATCGAGGGCACGGGCAAGCGCGGCGTTGACGATCGTGTGACAATCCTCCCGCGCCGGTGTATCCACATTGTCGCACCACGTCCGACGTTTCTTCAGCATATGGACGACTGTGCGTGGCCGCAGGTCGAAAAAATGTTTGAAGAATTCGCCGAGCTCATCGGCGTAGAGACCCCGATTGACCCCGCCGAGCCACGCGGTGAAGATGAGCGGAGCGGGAGAGTCTTGCGACATGCGCCTGTCCCAGCGGCGGATCGACGCCAGCTCGCGCTTCTGCTTCTCGTCTAGTCGATCCGACGCGACGAGTTCCAGTAACAGCGGGACGACGGCTTCAGCCGCCCCTGAAAATTCATCGTGCTGCAGCGCGGTTTCGGTTCCGAGCGTCCGCGGCGTCTCCTGTTCGATGTGTTCGTATATCCGCTGCGCTCGGTAATGCGGCGACCAACGACGGGCCAGGAACCAAGGATAGTCGCGGGAGACAATCCGGTGGTTCGCATTGACGACGATGGCTGACCTCGGATTAAGGGTCCACGGGAGTTCTTTGAACGGCACGAAACCGATCCAGTCGGTCGTGCCCCCAGGCGTGGTGTAGGAGCAGGAGCCAGCATCGGTAGCTGTGGGTAAGTGGCCCGCCGCCGCGACCGTGTGGTGTCTGGCGGCGGCGGGCCACTTATCCATAGCGGATGGCCATCGCGGTGCCGGTTAGGGTTGGGCTTCTACAGTCCATCCGACCGGAGGAGTACCACGATGACCACCAAGGACATGATGACCCTGCAGGCGCTTTTGGAGAAGAGTTCGGACGCCGATCTGCTTCGCGAGATGATCGGGTTCACGGCCGAGCGTTTGATGGCGCTTGAGGTGGAGGGCCTTGCGGGAGCCGCACACGGCGAGCGTTCGCCGGACCGGCTCACCCATCGCAACGGCTACCGGGACCGGGTCTGGGAGACGCGCGCGGGCACGGTGGAGCTGAAGATCCCGAAGCTGCGCAAGGGGAGCTACTTCCCGGGCTTCCTGGAGCCGCGTCGCATGGCGGAGAAGGCGCTGACGGCGGTGATCCAGGAGGCCTACATCAAGGGCGTGTCGACCCGCTCGGTGGACGACCTGGTGCAGGCCATGGGCATGTCGGGCATCTCGAAGAGCCAGGTGTCGCGGCTGTGCGGTGAGATCGACGGCAAGATCCGCGACTTCCTCGACCGCCCGCTGGAGGGCGACTGGCCGTATCTGTGGCTGGACGCGACCTATGTGAAGATGCGCGAGGCCGGGCGCGTCGTCTCGGTCGCGGTCACGATCGCGGTGGCGGTCAACGACCAGGGCCGCCGCGAGGTGCTCGGCATGGCGATCGGCGCGTCCGAGGCCGAGACCTTCTGGACCTCCTTCCTGCGCTCCCTGGCCCGCCGCGGCCTGCGCGGCGTCAAGCTGGTCGTCTCCGATGACCACAAGGGCCTGAAGGCGGCTGCAACGCGCGTCCTCGGCGCCACATGGCAGCGCTGCCGCGTCCACTTCATGCGCACCCTGCTCGCCCATGCCGGCAAGCAGGGCCGGCGCGTCGTGTCCGCCTTCGTCACCACCGCCTTCGCCCAGGAGGATGCAGACAGCGCCTCCGCCCAGTGGCGCCAGGTCGCCGACCAGCTCAGGGCCAAGGCGCCGAAGCTCGCCGCTCTCATGGACGAGGCCGAGCACGACGTTCTCGCCTACATGACCTTCCCGGCCGCGCATCGCCCCAAGCTGCACTCGACAAACCCGCTCGAACGACTCCATGGCGAGATCAAGCGGCGTACCAACACCGTCGGCATCTTCCCCAACGAGGACGCCATAACACGGCTGATCGGCGCCATCCTGCTCGAGCAGAACGACGAATGGGCCGTCCAGAGGGCCAGATACATGACGCTGGAATCAATCGCTCCCGTGAGCGACAATGCAACCGTCAAGCTGCCCGCCGTGGCAGCCTGAGCCTACCGGCCCTACCCGCCGGATACCGCGACGGCCGCCAGGCTCTTACACCACGGCTCGGGACACGATCCTGGAGGACGAGGAGATCGCGCGGGCGGCCGAGGCGCCGACCGAGCCGACGCCCGCCACGAAGAAGCAGCCGAAGCGCCGTCCCCTGCCGGACCACCTGCCGCGCGAGGAGACGGTTCTCGCGCCGGGCGAGCGCTGCGCGGACTGCGGCGGCCGTCTCAAGCGGCTCGGCGAGGATGTGACGGAGGAGCTGGAGTACATCCCCGGCCGCTTCGTGGTGAAGCGCATCGTCCGTCCGCGCCTGGCCTGCGGCGGCTGCGAGAAGTTCCACCAGGCGCCGCTGCCGCCGCGACCGATCGAGCGCGGCCGACCGGGCCCCGGCCTTCTGGCGCATGTGCTGGTCTCGAAGTATTGCGATCACCGTGTGTCCTGAAGCACCGCCATGAAAGGAGGTGCGCAACTGCAAGAGAGATGAGGGTAGGCCCCTCGGGGTCGACGATCAGGCGTCGGTCTCAAACCACCACGAGCTGCTGTCGTAAAGAGCGATGGTGGTGAGCGTCGTGGAAACGGCGGGACGACGATCTCGTCAGGTGAGGTCCGGGGAGACGAGCGAAAGCGAACCGCCGATGAACTGCCGAAAGCGTATGGTCGATGTCAGAACCGGGGGTGGTGGTCACTCCGGGACAAGCATGGGAGCTTATATCGATTACTTGACAGGAGCGGGGCTGACAGGCGTTCCGGGCAGCGCCGGGGCGCATTCGGGTCCCGGCGGGCCGTTCCTCCCCGTCATGGTCGGCGAAGGCCGACCATCCACGAGTTTTTGCGGCGCCGGAAACGAAAAACAAATCGTGGATGGTCGGCCTTCGCCGACCATGACGGGGGGAGTCTGGGCGGTTTCCATGCCCGCCGCGACGCGACGGCGTCCCCGGCCCCGATCCGCGCCCGACAGCCGGCCGTCAAGTAATCGATATAAGCCCCGAGCCTCTTGCAGAATTGCCGGTCTGAGGGATAGCGGCCGCAATTTTGGTATCGGTTGGGCTGCCGAGTGGCGTTTTTTGGTCAGCGGCAAGACCGGATAGTGCCGGCGGGGTTGTGCGGCGAGTTTTGAGTCGAGCGCCTTTTGCGCCGTGTCCGTTCGGGAGCGCGGCGCGGGATCGGCGTTCAGGGTTGATCGGCGCTATGGGGCGGCGAGACGGATGATCTGGTTGGCGGTCAGTGCGAGCAGGGCGAACATCAGATGGCAGGCGACTTTTGTAGGGCCGCGCACGCGGACATGGCGAGCGCCGAACTCATCCTTGAGCCGGGCGTTGGTCCTCTCGACGGCGGTGCGGATGCGGTATCGGACGGTTCGGGCATCGGGATAACCGGCGGCACGCTGGGCTCGGGCCTCGCGGTTCAGGGCTTGCTTGAGGGCCCTGTCGCGGCGGGGGTTGGTGTCGATGACCGGGACATGGCCGAGGCGTTTGCTGACGGCGTGTATCTCTGTCGTGTCATAGGCGGCGTCCATGAGGTCGTAGAGGTTCACGACCCGCCCTGCGGTCATGGTGGCCAGGGGAATAGCGGCCTGGGAGTCGTGGACGGAGGCCGAGGTGAGTATGGCGCTGAGCGGCACGCCGCAGTCGGCGGTGTCGATATGGAGCTTGTAGCCCCGCCAGGTCTCCAGGATGCCGCGGGCGTTCTTCTTCGTGCCCCGGTCGCAGGCCTTCGGGAGGTCGTCGAGCATCGCGTCCAGGCTCATGCCGTCCGCCTGGCGTTCGAGACGGGTCAGCACCTTCGGCCTCTCTTCGCCTTTGCGGGGCCGACCGGGCCGGCGCTTCGGCGTCTTGGCCTTCGGCTTCGCAACCGCCGCCTCCCGACCCTCAATGGCCGTCGAGTCCCGCGACACATGGCCGATGAGCGCCTCGCCAAGCACTTCGACCACCAGCGCCTCGTGCATCCTCTCCGCAAGACGCGCCTCGGCGAACTCGGCAAATGCCCGCGAAAACGTCGCCTCGCTCGGAATGGCCCCGAGGCGCGACCAGCCGCACAACCGCCGCAGCGACGGGTCCGCCCCGAGCCTGTCGATCAGGTGCCGGGTCGTCGGCAGGTCCCACACGGCCTTGGCCAGAAATGCCCGCGCAAGAGCGCGGCGGTCTTCTGGAGGGCGGCCCGGACCGCTCCCCAATGCGCCCACAAAACCCTCGACGCCGACAAGATCGAGCGCCGCCACAAAACGACGGTGCGTCCCAAGCAGAGGACCCACCTCCTCCGACAGCGCCGGGAACAACTCTCCTTGAAACCGACCCCAGAAATCCGATAGCTTCGATCCAAGGTTCATCGGGGTCGCCTCCGCGGTCGCTTGTGGCTGTCGCAAACCCAGGATACCGCACGGCGACCCCGGAACCGGAACCAGCTACCCCAAAATCAAGTCATATCAGCGGAAATCCCGTCCAGGAGACCATTCTGCAAGAGGCTCAATATTATAAATAAATTCCAAGAGAGCGGAACGACGCATGACCGTTCGGATCGATCGGGAAGAAACGCGCACCGACCGGGGGGCGGTGCTGACCAAGGCCATCGTCCGGGCCGCGGAGCGTCTCGGGCTGAGCGCGCGCGCCCTGGCGGCGGCGACGGGGCTCTCGGAGGCGACGGTATCGCGCATGAGGCGGGGCCGCTATGTGCTGGAGGACGGATCGAAGCCCTTCGAGCTCGCCGCCCTGCTGGTCCGCGTCTTCCGCTCGCTCGACGCGATCGCCGGCGGCGAGGACGAGGTCGTCCGGGCCTGGATGAGGAACCCCAATGCCGCACTCGGCGGTGCGCCGAAGGAGCGGATCGTCACCGTTTCGGGCCTGGTCGATGTCGTCGCCTATCTGGACGCCCGCCGCGCTGTCCTCTGAGTTCCGCGCCCATGCCGGCCTCTGCTGGCGGCTGGTCGAGGCGCAACACCGGGTCTCGACGCTCCGCCTCGTCGACACGCTCGACGAACAGCGCCTGCTGGAAGCCGTCCTGGAGGAGACCAAGCCCCCGGTTCCGCCGGAATGCCGGCATCTCGATTACCTGCTGTACACGCCGTTCCGCTACGACGCGCCCTATCCGAAGGGATCCCGGTTTCGCCGCGCGGGCAGGACGCCGGGCGTCTTCTACGCCGCGGAAAGACCGGAGACGGCGGCGGCCGAAACGGTGTTCCACCGCCTGCTGTTCTTCGCCGAATCGCCCGCGACGCCGTGGCCCGGCAACGCCGTCGAATACACCGCCTTTTCGGCGCTTCTGTCGTCCGGCCGGGCGATCGACCTGACGGAACCGCCGCTGTCGGCGGACGAGCCGGTGTGGACCCATCCTGCCGATTACGGCCCCTGCCAGAGCCTCGTCGAAGATGTCCGGGAGGCCGGCGGCACGCTGATCCGCTACCGCTCGGTGCGCGACCCCGAGAAAGGGACGAACCTCGCCGTGCTCGCCTGTTCCGTCTTCGCCGCCGCCCAGCCGGTCGAACGCCGCGCCTGGCGATCGTGTCCCGAGCCGTGGTGTAAGAGCCTGGCGGCCGTCGCGGTATCCGGCGGGTAGGGCCGGTAGGCTCAGGCTGCCACGGCGGGCAGCTTGACGGTTGCATTGTCGCTCACGGGAGCGATTGATTCCAGCGTCATGTATCTGGCCCTCTGGACGGCCCATTCGTCGTTCTGCTCGAGCAGGATGGCGCCGATCAGCCGTGTTATGGCGTCCTCGTTGGGGAAGATGCCGACGGTGTTGGTACGCCGCTTGATCTCGCCATGGAGTCGTTCGAGCGGGTTTGTCGAGTGCAGCTTGGGGCGATGCGCGGCCGGGAAGGTCATGTAGGCGAGAACGTCGTGCTCGGCCTCGTCCATGAGAGCGGCGAGCTTCGGCGCCTTGGCCCTGAGCTGGTCGGCGACCTGGCGCCACTGGGCGGAGGCGCTGTCTGCATCCTCCTGGGCGAAGGCGGTGGTGACGAAGGCGGACACGACGCGCCGGCCCTGCTTGCCGGCATGGGCGAGCAGGGTGCGCATGAAGTGGACGCGGCAGCGCTGCCATGTGGCGCCGAGGACGCGCGTTGCAGCCGCCTTCAGGCCCTTGTGGTCATCGGAGACGACCAGCTTGACGCCGCGCAGGCCGCGGCGGGCCAGGGAGCGCAGGAAGGAGGTCCAGAAGGTCTCGGCCTCGGACGCGCCGATCGCCATGCCGAGCACCTCGCGGCGGCCCTGGTCGTTGACCGCCACCGCGATCGTGACCGCGACCGAGACGACGCGCCCGGCCTCGCGCATCTTCACATAGGTCGCGTCCAGCCACAGATACGGCCAGTCGCCCTCCAGCGGGCGGTCGAGGAAGTCGCGGATCTTGCCGTCGATCTCACCGCACAGCCGCGACACCTGGCTCTTCGAGATGCCCGACATGCCCATGGCCTGCACCAGGTCGTCCACCGAGCGGGTCGACACGCCCTTGATGTAGGCCTCCTGGATCACCGCCGTCAGCGCCTTCTCCGCCATGCGACGCGGCTCCAGGAAGCCCGGGAAGTAGCTCCCCTTGCGCAGCTTCGGGATCTTCAGCTCCACCGTGCCCGCGCGCGTCTCCCAGACCCGGTCCCGGTAGCCGTTGCGATGGGTGAGCCGGTCCGGCGAACGCTCGCCGTGTGCGGCTCCCGCAAGGCCCTCCACCTCAAGCGCCATCAAACGCTCGGCCGTGAACCCGATCATCTCGCGAAGCAGATCGGCGTCCGAACTCTTCTCCAAAAGCGCCTGCAGGGTCATCATGTCCTTGGTGGTCATCGTGGTACTCCTCCGGTCGGATGGACTGTAGAAGCCCAACCCTAACCGGCACCGCGATGGCCATCCGCTATGGATAAGTGGCCCGCCGCCGCCAGACGCCACACGGTCGCGGCGGCGGGCCACTTACCCACAGCTACCGATGCTGGCTCCTGCTCCTACACCACGCCTGGGGGCACGACCTCGAAGGTGGTATCGCCGAGCGCGGGGAGGGCGCCGCTCAGCGCCGCGCGCTCGTCCGCCGAGTAGTCGCGTCCGACGGCACGGCCCTGGCCCGGCATCACCGCGTCGCCCTGACCGTAATGGCCCCAGCCGGCAGTCACCGCGAAGTCCCCGCCCGCCATGTTGCGCCCGCCCGCCGTGGCGGGGACGGCGAGGGCGGCGATCTCCGGCCTGAGCGGCGCCCGCGTCACGCCGGGGACCGGGGTGTCGGGATCGAGCAGCGCGGCGAGTTCGCGCCCGCGTGCCGCCGACCGGGCGAGCTCTGCCGCCGCGTCCCCGTCCCGCCGTCCGGCCAGCCCGGCAGCGGGATGCGCGGCCACTCCATCCTCAGCGCCCCGGCATTGGCCTCGCGGTAGGCCGGATCGTGCAGGGTGGCGAGGACGTGGTGGAACAGGTCCTCCACGCCGAGGCCGAGGCGGTCGAGGTAGCGTTGTGCAGTGGCGGTCAGGTTGGGGCGGCGAACATCGTCATTACGGACACCGTCGCCACGAAGCCATGCGGGGAACATGTTGGAACCGCGTTCGATGAGGTGGTGAGAACCGAGCTTTTCCGTGAAGACAGCCTGTGGTTCCGACGCCCCTTGTCGCAGATGCTGGGCAGATGAAAGCCAGAGGTTTCCAGCAAAAACATGTGGCCGATAATCCGGGCGCGGTCGATCGAGCAGGCCACCCTCCGCTTCCCAGTAAAGCCAGCGCGTATCAAAGGGTCGGTAGGTGTACCGAACAAATCCGGTTTGAATCGGACCGCCCCGATTGACGAAGTTCTTTCGCACCTCAGACGCATCCGAGACCACGGAACCAGAGAGATTCCGCATCGCGGCCGGATATCTGTCGGTGATCCATGCATCACTCACGCCGGGATCGAAATAGTCGGCGATCCTCTCCTTAAGACGGTCAAGGTCGATGTCGACAAGAAAACCGTCTCGATTGGTGAGGACGCCATGAAATTTGTCCGGGAACAGGTCTGGTAACGCTGGCCAGTCGAACCAGTCTGCGGTCACTGCGGTCGTAGCGAAGGGCAGACCGAGCGGTCGGACAGGCGTGATCTCCTGGTAGAGAGCGTCAGGCTCCGCTTGGGCCGTCGCGGCAAGATCGGCCGATTTCGATTGTCCCCAGAGGTGCCGGAATTCAACCGTTTCCGCGGTTTGATGCTTCGCCTTGCGCACCAGCGTCGCGATGGCGGTGCCGACCTGGATGCCGACCGGATCGCCCTCGGTCGAGAAGATGCTGGGATCGGGTGTGCCGTCCGGCGCGACCTTGCCGGTCTTGTACTTGTCGCCGTTCAGGCAGTCGATCCGGATCGCGTCGAACGCCTCAAGGTATCGTTCGCGCATTCCCGTGAACGAGAGCCCGTCGAGCCACGAGTAGTTGGAGATGAAGCAGACGACGCCCCGGCCGGTCTTCTCCGCGATGCGCCGTTCGGCCATGCGGAAGAAGCGGACGTAGAGGTCGTTCAACCCCCGACCTTCGGGCCGCCGCACGCGCTTCACCGTGCGGTACGCTTCCGTCAATTCGCGCTCTTCGTCGACCGCGACCCCCGGATGGCCGTTGTAGGGTGGGTTGCCGAGGATCACGAGAATGGGACGATCCCGTTTCACGCGATTGGCCCGCTCGCGTTCGGCGGCCATCTCGGGGAACGCGACCACCTGCTTTTCTACGTCCGTCGGCTCCCAGCCCGTCAGCGCGTTGGTCAGAAACACCCCGGCGCGCTCCGTATCGTCGTCGGCGAGTGGCGCATCGAGCTCCTGCATGGTCAGCCCCACCTGGAGATGGGCGACGACGAAGGGGGCGGGCATGATCTCGAAGCCGAACACCCGTTCGGTCGCCGCCCGCTTCACCCGCGCGCCGGCGAGCGCGCCGAGCCCCTGGCCTTCGAGGTTGGCGGCGATCCTCCGCAGCACCTCCGCGAGATACGCCCCGGTGCCGCAGCACGGATCGAGCACGTAGACGTTCTCCGCCGCCAGCCCCTCCGGGATCCCGAGGTCGTCCTTCAACGCCTTGTCCACCCGGGCGACCATGTAGCGGACCACCTCGCGCGGCGTGTACCAGACACCGAGCTGCTTCCGGAGCGCCGGGTCGAACGCCTGAAGGAACGGCTCGTAGAAATAGGGCACCGCCTCGCCCTCGGCGAAGCGGGCGAAGAAGGCGGTCCGATCCACCCGGTCGAGCGCCGCCGCCGTCCAGTCGAGCACCTCGACGAGGCCGAGCGGCTGCAGCCGGCCGGGGTCGGAGAGCTGCTGGAACAGCGCCCGCAGCACCGGCGCGCGCAGGTGCCAGACCGCCGTCCGCCAGTCGAACCGCCCGGCCGGCGGCGGCGCCTGCCGCGCCCACAGCACCCAGGCCGAGAACACGCCGTAGAACAGCGTCTGCACCAGCGTCGAATGGAAGAACCGCTCGCCGCGATCGCCCTCGAAGCGGACGCCGAGCGCCTCCTCCAGCGCGCCGCGCACCGCCGCGAGCTGCGGTTCCTCGCCCGCCGCCTCGACCCGGGCGAGCCCGTCGCGGGCGTAGGAGGCGAGCAGCCAGGCGAGGTCCTTCGGCTCGGCCAGCGCGGCGCGGTGCGAGAGCGCGCGGGCAAGGTACTCGGCGAGCCCCGCGCCCACCTCGCGGGCAAAGGCGCGGGGCCTCTCGACGCGGCGCCAGAACGCGTCCTCGGTCTCCGCCAGACGGAGGGTTTCGAGCCGCGCCGGAAGGCCCGCCTCGTCCTCGCCCAGGAGCACGAAGTCGCGCGTGTTCGTCACCAGCACCAGCCGGTAGCGGCCCCAATAGCGGCTGACCTGATCGCCCTCGGCGGTGAGCCAGGCGTCGTCGCCGGCGGGCTTGACCTCGACGACGCCGCATTCCGGCAACTGGCCTTCGCGCGGCCGGCCCTTCTGCACCTGCCGCGCCGCGTAGAGGCCGAAATCGGGATGCCCGGCGCCCTGGTCGGCAAGCTCGCCGACGCAGAACACCTTCGGCCTGAGCGCCGCGCCGACGGCGTTCAGCAGATTCCGCAGCGCCGGGTGGTAGGAGAGCTCTCCCGTCGCCCCGCCCGAGCCGCGGATGCGCCCGAGATCGGCGAAATACGCCTCGACCGCCTGCGTCAGTTTCGCGCCCGTCCCCGTCATCGCCCCGTTGTGGCGCAGCCCGGCGCGACTCGCAAGCGGGCGTCTGCCCGTCGCCCCTCACCCTGACCCTCTCCCCGCGGGGGAGAGGGGACGCGCTTGGCGACTCCTTGCCTTCCCCCCTCCCGCTTGCCCCGGATCGCAGTCCGGGGCTTGCGGGAGGGGCCGGGGGGAGGGCGGACCGTGAACCGATGGGGACGGAAAATGCTCTATAGTGAGCGCCGCACAACTCTCCCAGGGGGACGATCATGGCCGTTGCGACCGCCGCCGCCATCACCGACCGGCCGGTCGACGACCCGGCGGACTGGACCGGCGCCGAGCTCGCGGCCCGGAGCGACTGGCGCTTCGAGGCGACGGCGGCGGAGAGCGCGCACCTGGTCGACATGGCGCGCGCCGCCGCGGCCCGGCTCGGCGGCGATCCGAACCGGCTGCTCGCGGCCGCGCGGGCGGATTTCGACCTCGGGCCGTTCGCCGGGCAGGTGGCGGCGATGCTGGCGGCGCTTCGCGACGGGCCGGGCATCGCGCTCTATCGCGGGCTGCCGATGGACGCGCTCTCGCCGCTGGAGGCCGCCACGGTCTACTGGGCGATGGGGCTCCACATGGGCGAGGCGCGGTCGAACAACCCCGAGGGCGACATGATCGGCCACGTGCTCGACGCCGGGCGGGAGTACGGCCACCCCAAGCACCGCGGCTACCAGACCGCGGCCGAGATGGATTATCACTGCGACCAGACGGACGCCGTCGCGCTGCTCTGCATCCGCACCGCCAGGTCGGGCGGGACCTCCAAGGTCGCGAGCTCGGTCAGGCTGAGGAACGAGGTGCTGCGCCTGCGCCCCGACCTGCACGCGGTGCTGACCCGCCCGTTCTGCTGGACCAAGCACGGCGAGACATACGCCCACGAGGCACCGTTCTTCGAGGGCCCGGTGTTCAACTTCCGGGACCGCAGGCTCTCGACCGCCTTCGGGCCGCAGCACATCATGAAGGGCCACCTGCTGCCGGAAGCGCCCGACATGGCGCCGGCGCAGCGCGAGGCCATCGACTTCGTCTCGGCGCTCGCCGAGGAGCACCACGCGACGATGGAATTCCGCCCGGGCGACATCCAGATCCTCAACAACTACACCTGCGTCCACACGAGGACGGCGTTCGAGGACTGGCCGGAGCCCCAACGCAGGCGGGTGCTGTGGCGGCTGTGGCTCGCGATCCCGGATTTCCGCGCGCCCACCCCCTATTCGGAGCAGTGGTCGCACGGCGTCGCCAACGAGAGCACCCGGCCGCGGATCAGGCTGGCCTATCCGGGGTAGGGCGGAACCGGTCTCGGAGGATTTTCCCGCAAGGCGTTGAAAGGAAGGGGATCCGCCGCCTTCGCCCGGTGCCGCGGACGGCGCCGTCGGGCGGCCGTCCCGTCCCCGGGGGACGCGAGAACGGTCTCACATCGCGACAATGTTTCACGTGAAACATTAGGAGCTTATATCGATTACTTGACAGGAGCGGGGCTGACAGGCGTTCCGGGCAGCGCCGGGGCGCATTCGGGTCCCGGCGGGCCGTTCCTCCCCGTCATGGTCGGCGAAGGCCGACCATCCACGAGTTTTTGCGGCGCCGGAAACGAAAAACAAATCGTGGATGGTCGGCCTTCGCCGACCATGACGGGGGGGAGTCTGGGCGGTTTCCATGCCCGCCGCGACGCGACGGCGTCCCCGGCCCCGATCCGCGCCCGACAGCCGGCCGTCAAGTAATCGATATAAGCCCCAAACATTAGGCAGGCCCGGTTCGGTTGGAGCCGTTCCCCCGATCCCCCACGTCATGGTCGGCGAAGGCCCCGATCAGGACCCGAACGCGAGGTCGGCGGGGGAGATCAGCACGTCGAACTGGGCGCACCAGATCACCACGCTCGGGAACTTCTTCAGGTCGACGCCGGCCGGGATGGGGTATTTCTGGCTGCCCTGGAAGGCGCGCAGCTTGCCGAGGTCGACGAACATGGTGCCCTCGACGTCGGACGACCTGCGGACCTTCTCGCGCGGCACCAGGTAGACGTGGAACGCCGGGCCCGGCCCGACCTCGAAGTCGGGCTCGAGGAACACCAGGTCCTCGTAGACCGTCACCCTGCCCTTGCCGTAGTGGATGGGATCGTTCTTGTCGGCGTGGATGAAGGTGCCGCGCGCGGCGACCGCCGTCGCCTCGCCCTCGGCCAGGGTCTCCGCCGCCGGGGGCGGCGGGAACACGTAGGGGAAGACGAAGAAGCCGACGGCGACGCCGAAGGCGGTCCCGAGCGCGCCGCCCAGGAAGAACATCCAGATCCATCTCGGCATCGTCGCTACTCCTCGATCGCGTAGGGGTGGCGGGCGGCGGCCGGGAACATGTCGAGCCTGGGCGGCGAGAAGAACTCGGTGATGGTGCATTCCTCGTCGTACCAGGACTGGTGCTCGACGCCGCCCGGGATCACCAGCGCCTCGCCGGGGCCGACCTCGGTCGTCTCGCCGTCGCCGATCCGGTAGCGCATCCGGCCGGTGTGCACGATGGTGATCTGCTCGTTGGGGTGCGAGTGCCGCGGCACCTCGGTGCCGGCGGCGAGGGTGCCGAAGAACACCATGCCCTGCTCGCCCGACAGCACCTTCACCTCGCCCACCTCGATCCTGTGGCTCGGTATGTCCTCGATCCTGTGATAGGGGCCCATGCCGCCGCTCCCGTCCCGGTTGCTGTCGCGCCGCAGGGTATCAGGGCTCCGATCCGGAGAGCAGCACGAAAGTTGCGTTGTCCTGGTGGGGGCCGGCCGCGGCGCGGAGCGCGGACATCAGCGCGTCGGCCGCTTCCTCCGCGCCGCCGCCCGCCGCCCGCAGCACGTCGGCGATCTCCGCCTCGGCGAGGGTCTCGATCCCGTCGCTCGCGACCAGCAGGAACTCGCCCGGCAGGAGGCGGAAGGGGCGGTAGCCGGTGTCGACGAGCTCCGGCGCGCGGGCGGTCACCGCCGAGCGCAGCATGTGGCGCCGCGGGTCCGAGCGCGCGGCCTCCCCCAGCAGCGGCGCCATCGAGTGATCCGCGTTGAGCCGCACGAGCTCGCCGCCGGCGAACCGCCACATCGGCGAATCGCCGACGCTCAGCCAGTCCGCCCCGCGCCGGTCGCAGAGCGCCGCGACGATTGTGGTGCCCATGCCCCGGAGCCGCCGGTCTTCGGCCTCGCTCTCGCGCAGGCCCGAGACCGCCGCCGCCAGGCAGCCCCGCAGACGCGCCTCGACGGTGCCGCGCGCGCCCGGGAAGACGCGCAGGAAGGCGTCCACCGCGATGCGGCTCGCCTCCGCCCCACCGGCATGGCCGCCCATCCCGTCGGCCAGCACGATCAGCAGCGCCGGCCCGAGCTCCAGCGTTCCGAACGAATCCTCCTGGTAGGCGCGCGCGCCCTGCCATTGCCGGCAGGCCGGCTTCCATCGCGTCGTCACCGGGCACCGCCCCTCCCTCGCGGCGGTGCAGCATGGACATTCGGGCGGCGGGATGGCAAGGGGAGGACGGGACCGCGGAGGAGAGTTCGATGAGAAACAGTAGCGAGAGAATCCTGACCACCCATGTGGGGAGCCTGCCCAGGCCGCAGCCGCTGATCGAGGCGTTCGTCGCCGAGGACCGGGGGGTGGCGATCGACCGCGCGGCCTACGAGGCGACGCTGCGGGAGGCGGTCGACGGGGTGGTCGCCCGCCAGGTGGCGCTCGGCATCGACATCGTCGACGACGGCGAGTTCTCCAAGCGCGGCTTCGCGGTCTACGCCAACGAGCGGCTGGAGGGGCTGGAGTTCCGCCCGAAGCCGCGCGGCACCCCGTGGGCCGGCTCGCGCGAGGCGATCGCCTTCCCCGAGTTCTACGAGGCGACCCGGCCGCACGGCGCGGGCTCGCTCGCCCCCTCGGTCGAGACGGTGTGCGTCGGGCCGGTCCGCTACAAGGGCCGGGCGCAGCTCGACCGCGACCTCGCCAATTTGCGCGCCGCCGTCGACGCCCACGGCGCGGCGGAGGCGTTCGTGCCGGCGATCTCCCCGGTCGACGTCGCGGGCAACCAGACCAACGAGCACTATGCCTCCGACGACGAGTTCCTCTACGCCGTCGCCGACGCGATGAACGAGGAGTACCGCGCCATCGTCGACGCCGGGTTCGTCCTCCAGATCGACGACCCGCACCTGGTGACCCACTACGTCAAGACGCCCGGCCTCGAGATGGACGCCTACCGAAGCTGGGTCGCCTCGCGCGTCGAGGCGATCAACCACGCGCTCAAGGGCGTGCCGGAGGACCGGGTGCGCTACCACACCTGCTACGGCATCAACATGGGGCCAAGGCTGCACGAGGTCGAGCTCGGCTGGGTCCTCGACCTGGTGCTGGGGATCGACGCCGGTGCCTACTCCTTCGAGGCGGCGAACGCGCGCCACGAGCACGAATGGCGGCTCTGGGAGGACACGAAGCTGCCCGACGGCAAGCTGCTGATCCCGGGCGTCATCACCCACGCCTCGGTCCTCGTCGAGCATCCCGAGCTGATCGCCGAGCGGATCCGCCGCTTCGCCGGGCTGGTGGGGCGCGAGAACGTGATCGCCGGCGGCGATTGCGGCTTCGGCACCAGCGCGAGCGCGACGCCCGAGGTCCACCCGAGCATCGTCTGGGCCAAGTTCGAGGCCCTCGCCGAGGGCGCCCGCATCGCCAGCGAGGCGCTGTGGGGATAGCCTCTAATGTTTCACGTGAAACAAAGGTCAGGAGTGTTGACCTATGTTTCACGTGAAACATTGGTCCGATATGGGACTATTTTTCGCGTCCCCCGGGGACGCGGCGGGCGGCCCGTCCACCCCGTCCGGGCGGCGCGCGGCGCGGACGCGACCGCGAATCTCCCCGCTCCGCCAGCGCGTTGGCGGAGATTGCTGCGGGACCGGTTCGGGAAACGGGCGCAGCCGCCCCGGCGGCGGGGCCGGGCTATCCGATTGTCAACTGTGGTTGACACCGGCTGGCGCGCAATGCCGAGCCGAGCCGGCTTCAACGAAATCGCCCGGGCGCTGGGACCGCGGGTCCCCCCCTTGTCGTCATGCCCGGACTTGTTCCGGGCATGACGATGGGGGGCGAGCGATGGGGTCAGGCCGCAGAGGAGCCCGCGCCGCGGTCGACCTCAAGCCTCCGAGCCTTCCCGCAGCTGGGCAGCGTAGGCCTTCAGGCTGTCGACCCGATCGGCGTGGACGAACACCTCCACGCGCTTCAGGCCGGCCCGCCCGCCGGCGTTCGCGGGACCGGCACCCCTCACGAGGCCGCAAGCCGGCCCGACCGCGATGTACAACACGGAAGCTCCTGCGCTACCTTGCGTCCCTAGGGCTGCCGCCTCTGTCTGCCGGCCGCGCAACCCCGACGGGATCGATCGCTGTTGAGGAGCAAGGACCCATGGCGACAATCGAGGACGTTTCGATCGTCGATTCGAACGCGGTCGAGCCGGTAACGGTCCAATCCGGGCTCGAAAGGACGATCTGCGGCCGGAGTCTGTGCGGCTCGAAGACGCTGACCGTCTACCGGCGAACGGTGTCGCAGGGCCGCCGGTTCGAGCCCCGGGCGGACGACGACTATCACCTGGTCTACGTCATGGCGACGCCGAAGGACGGCCTCATCGGCTTCGACGGCGAGTCGCACGCGGCCGAGGAAGGTGCCGGCGTGCTGCTCGCCCCGGGCGAAACGGCGCGGTTCGAAGCGTCGGGCTCGGACATGGAGCTGCTGCATATGGTGACGCCCAGGCCTCCCGCCGCCGTCGAAGGGGCGCTGTCCGGCGGGCCGGGATATTTCTTCAACCGCCGGACGCTTCGCGCGCTCAGCGACGCGAGCGGCAGGCGCGTCCGCCGCTTCTGCGCGGAGTCCACCGTCAGGCTCCTCGACGGCAGCAGGCTCACGCCGACCAATGCGATCCAGGCCGGCGAAATGCACTACCGCGAGGGCGGCTCGTCGCCCTATCACCAACATGTGGGCACCGACGCCAACCCGGACGGCGCCGCCCATTGCTACATGACCTTCAAGGGCCGCGGCGTGGTCGAGGTCGGGGATACTTCGCAGGAGCTCGATCCCGGCACGCTCGTCTACTTTCCCCCCGGCGTGCCGCATCGGCTTCGCGCCCACGGCGGTCCGCTCGACTATTTCGAGATCCAGGCGTGGCGGAGCTTCAAGACGAACGTGCTCAGCGAGGAGAAGCTCGGGCTCAAATGGTACTACGAACCCGAGACCCCGGGCGCCGCGCCGGTGGAGTGGGACCAGAGCTGACGACGCGGCCTCCCGGCATTTCCCGTCGGGGGCGGCGGCACGGTCGCACCCCTCCATCGTCGACTCCGGTGTCCCCCTTCACCCTGACCCTCTCCCCGCGGGGGAGAGGGGAGCGCTTGCAGAACCCTCCTGACTTTCTCCCCTCCCGCTTGCGGGAGGGGTTGGGGGAGGGTGGCGACCCGGTCAGGTCGGAAGACGCTGTAGCTCCACAACCGCCAAAAATTTTACCATAGGGTTGAACGTTGCCCGGAAAGCCTGCATATTCAACCGTATGGTTGAACATGATCTGAACGGCGTTTTCCGCGCGCTCGCCGATCCGACCCGCCGCGCCATCCTCGACCGGCTCGCCGAGGGGGAGGCGACGGTCGGCGCTCTCTCCGGGTCTTTCCCCCTCTCGCTGGCCGCGGTCTCGAAGCATCTCGGCGTGCTGGAGCGCGCCGGGCTGGTGACGCGCGAGGCGCGCGGACGGGAACGAGTGTGCCGGCTCGATCCGGCGGCGCTCGCCGACGCCCGCGCCTGGCTCGAGTTCCACGAGCGCTTCTGGAGGGACCGGCTGGACGCGCTGGAGGCGCTGGTCGGCACCGGCCAGAACGGCCCGGACGAATCGCGATGACCGGGCCGAACCCGTCCGCGGAAGCCGCGGAACCGGGCGTCTACCTTACGCTGCACCGCACGATCGACGCGCCGGTCGAGGCGGTCTATGCCGCGTGGACCGAGCCGGAGATGCTGCGCCGCTGGCTGGCGCCCGGGGATGCCGAGGTCGTGCGCGCGGTTGCCGAGCCCGAAATCGGCGGGACGTTCCTGATCGAGATGCGGGGGGCGGACGGGCGGCGATGGCTCACGAGCGGGCGTTACCGGGAAGTCGTGCCGCACCGCCGGCTGGTTCACACCTGGCGCTGGGAGGGCAGCGATGTCGAGACGCTGGTCACCGTCGCGTTCGAGCGGGACGAGGCCGGCGGGACGCGCCTGACCCTGACGCATGCCCGGTTCGCCGACGACGAGGGCCGCGACGAGCACGAGCGGGGCTGGAGCGGCTGCCTCGCGAAGCTGGCGGCGTTGTGGACGGGATGAACCCGGTCGCGCCGGCCCTTCGTCCGGACTGGGTGTCCGACGACATGTACCCGTTCGAGAGCCGGTTCTTCGCCGACGCGTCGGGACACAGCATGCATTACGTCGACGAGGGCGCGGGCGAGCCGGTCGTGTTCGTCCACGGCACCCGGCCTGGTCGTTCGAATTCCGCCACGCGATCCGGGAGCTGCGTTCGGAATTCCGCTGCGTCGCGCCGGACCATGTCGGCTTCGGCCTGTCGTCGCGCAGCAACCGGCCCGAGGACCACCGTCCGGAAAGCCACGCGCGCCGGTTCGCCGCCCTGCTCGACGATCTCGGCCTTCGCGGCATCACGCTGTTCATGAACGACTGGGGCGGACCGATCGGCCTCGACTTCGCGCGCAGGCATCCGGAACGCGTCCGGCGTCTCGTCATCGCGAACAGCTGGTGCTGGCCGGTCGGCGACGATTTCCACTTCAGGGCGTTCAGCTTCCTGATGTCGAGCGAGATCGGCCGGTACCTGATCCGCCATCGCAACCTGTTCGTGAACGCGGTGATGCCGCGGGCGGTGGGCGACCGGAGCGTCCTGACGCCGGAGATCATGGCGCATTACCGCAACGCGCAGCCCTCGCCCGATGCTCGGGCCGCGATGGCCGCCTTCCCGGGTCACATCGTCGGCGCGGGCGACTGGCTGGGCTCGATCTGGGACGACCGCGCGGCCTTCGCCGGCAAGCCGGCGCTGCTTCTCTGGGGCCTGAAGGACATCGCGTTCCGCCGCAAGGAGCTCGAACGGTGGATGTCCGCGCTGGCGGATTCCGAGCTGCACGAGTTCGCGGATTGCGGGCACTTCCTGGCGGAAGAGGCGCCCGACAGGGTCGTGTCGGCGCTGCGGGATTTCATGGGGCGAACCGGACATCCGTAGCGGGGAGGGCGAAGAATCCCGGCGACGGTAACGCCGCCCCGCTTCCCCCCACCGTCATGCCCGGACTTGTTCCGGGCATCCACGTCTTGCGGCATCGCGGTATAAGGTCGTGCCCCCAGGCGTGGTGTAGGAGCAGGAGCCAGCATCGGTAGCTGTGGGTAAGTGGCCCGCCGCCGCGACCGTGTGGCGTCTGGCGGCGGCGGGCCACTTATCCATAGCGGATGGCCATCGCGGTGCCGGTTAGGGTTGGGCTTCTACAGTCCATCCGACCGGAGGAGTACCACGATGACCACCAAGGACATGATGACCCTGCAGGCGCTTTTGGAGAAGAGTTCGGACGCCGATCTGCTTCGCGAGATGATCGGGTTCACGGCCGAGCGTTTGATGGCGCTTGAGGTGGAGGGCCTTGCGGGAGCCGCACACGGCGAGCGTTCGCCGGACCGGCTCACCCATCGCAACGGCTACCGGGACCGGGTCTGGGAGACGCGCGCGGGCACGGTGGAGCTGAAGATCCCGAAGCTGCGCAAGGGGAGCTACTTCCCGGGCTTCCTGGAGCCGCGTCGCATGGCGGAGAAGGCGCTGACGGCGGTGATCCAGGAGGCCTACATCAAGGGCGTGTCGACCCGCTCGGTGGACGACCTGGTGCAGGCCATGGGCATGTCGGGCATCTCGAAGAGCCAGGTGTCGCGGCTGTGCGGTGAGATCGACGGCAAGATCCGCGACTTCCTCGACCGCCCGCTGGAGGGCGACTGGCCGTATCTGTGGCTGGACGCGACCTATGTGAAGATGCGCGAGGCCGGGCGCGTCGTCTCGGTCGCGGTCACGATCGCGGTGGCGGTCAACGACCAGGGCCGCCGCGAGGTGCTCGGCATGGCGATCGGCGCGTCCGAGGCCGAGACCTTCTGGACCTCCTTCCTGCGCTCCCTGGCCCGCCGCGGCCTGCGCGGCGTCAAGCTGGTCGTCTCCGATGACCACAAGGGCCTGAAGGCGGCTGCAACGCGCGTCCTCGGCGCCACATGGCAGCGCTGCCGCGTCCACTTCATGCGCACCCTGCTCGCCCATGCCGGCAAGCAGGGCCGGCGCGTCGTGTCCGCCTTCGTCACCACCGCCTTCGCCCAGGAGGATGCAGACAGCGCCTCCGCCCAGTGGCGCCAGGTCGCCGACCAGCTCAGGGCCAAGGCGCCGAAGCTCGCCGCTCTCATGGACGAGGCCGAGCACGACGTTCTCGCCTACATGACCTTCCCGGCCGCGCATCGCCCCAAGCTGCACTCGACAAACCCGCTCGAACGACTCCATGGCGAGATCAAGCGGCGTACCAACACCGTCGGCATCTTCCCCAACGAGGACGCCATAACACGGCTGATCGGCGCCATCCTGCTCGAGCAGAACGACGAATGGGCCGTCCAGAGGGCCAGATACATGACGCTGGAATCAATCGCTCCCGTGAGCGACAATGCAACCGTCAAGCTGCCCGCCGTGGCAGCCTGAGCCTACCGGCCCTACCCGCCGGATACCGCGACGGCCGCCAGGCTCTTACACCACGGCTCGGGACACGATCCGGTATAAGCGGGCGCGGGCGGGGCGGCGGAGGGACGTGGATGCCCGGAACAAGTCCACTGCTGTCCGGTTAAGATGGGTTGGATCCGGCACGAGGCGTTGGTACAGGCGGGTTTCCAGCTGTTCCGCCGGATCGGGACACGGATCGCGGCCCGCCCCGCCGTCCTTTCTCCCCCGCTGTCACCCCGGACTTGATCCGGGGTCCAGAGCCACAGGCACCGCCCTCGCCCGGCTTCCCTGGACCCCGGATCAAGTCCGGGGTGACAGCGGAGGGGTGGAGACGGTCTCGCCTTTCGGCACAGAGCCCGTTCCGAAGTTAAACCGGACAGCAGTGGAACAAGTCCGGGCATGACGAAGTGGGGGCGGAAGTGCCGCCAGTCTCCCGTCCGTCGAACTATCCATGTGAGCTCCCAGGAGAAGGCGAAGCGATCGTCTTCCGCGCGAACCCGCCCCATATTGCCATTGACACGACCTATAGCTGTCGCGAGCCTGAGCCGTCCCGCGCGGGCGGGGCCGCGACGGGTTGCGGGCGATGGAGCTGAGGCAGCTTCGCTATTTCTGCAAGGTGGCCGAGCACCGCAGCTTCACCGCTGCGGCGGCGGCGCTCAACGTCTCGCAGCCGACGCTGGGCGTGCAGATCAAGAAGCTCGAGGAAGAGCTCGGTCTCCTTCTCTTCCGGCGTCATTCGCGCGGCGTGGAGCTGACCGAAGCGGGCTCGATCTATTTCTCTCACATCCAGGACGTGCTCAGGCGCCTCGGGGTCGCCGGGCAGGCGGTCGATCACCTGCGAACCGCGCCGCGGCAGGCGCTGAGGATCGGCGTCATCCCGTCGATCGGCATCGCCGTGATGTCGACCGTGCTGGAAGCCGCGGAATCGCTGGTCCCCGATCTCGAAATCTCGATCCTCGTCGAGTTCACCGAGAACCTGTCGCTCGCGCTCACCGCGGGCGAGATCGATTGCGCGCTCTCCTTCGCGCCGGTCCAGGACGAGCGGTTCGAGTCGACCCCGCTCTATCTCGACCGGATGCGCCTGATCGGCAGTCCGGCGCTTCTCGGCGACCTGCCGGACAGCGTCCCGTTCAAGGTGGCCGCTTCCCTGCCGCTCGCGCTCGACAAGTACAGCGTCGCGCCGCGCGCCGCCAAGGAGCTCGGCGTGCCGCTCACGCGGTCGCTGCAAATCCGCTCGATGCTGCTCCGCCAGGAGCTGGTCGCCAACGGGCAGCGGGGCTTCATCGGCCCCTACCTGTTCATGCACGAGAAAATCGAGGCGGGCGCGCTGCGGTGCCTCGACATCGACCGGCCCAGCATCTGGTGCCAGCTCTACCTCAATTCGAAGCGCGCGCAGACATTGTCCGAGGCGGAGCGGCGGATCTTCGGCCTCATACGGCAGCACATCGACAGGTCGATCCGGTCCGGCGAGTATCGCTGGCTGCCGCCCAACGCAAAGGCGTTCTCGGCCTCACGGGATATAGGCGAGGCCTATATGTTGTATTAGCACTTCGTCATTTTCCCGTTCCCCGTTTGCGCCTACGACGCCATGCGGTTCATGATCGCAACGTCGGCTCGCCCGGCCGCCGCGGAGAACCCGGCGCCGCAAGGCCGCAAATCGGGAAGAATCCATGACTCTGCTATCCACCAAGTCCGGTCGCCGCCGGATCGCCGGGGCGCTTCTGCTCGTCGCGCCGCTGCTGGCGAGCGCGCCCGCGGCCGCCGAGGAGCTGTCGGTCGCCACGTTCATGCCGCCGCAGCACCACATCAACAAGAACCTGTTCGGCTGGTTCGGCAAGGAGATCGCCAAGCGCTCGGGCGGCACGCTCACCATGAAGCTCTTCCCCGCCGGCCAGCTCGGCGCCGGCCCCGTCCAGCAGTGGAAGCGCGTGGTCGAGGGCGTCGCCGACATCACCTTCGGCGTCCAGGCCTACACCGCCCCCCTGTTCCCGCGCTCGATGCTGATCATCCCGCCGGGCAAGTCGACGACGGCCGATGAATCGACGAAGCGCATGTGGAAGGTCTACGACCGCTACCTCGCGCAGGAGTACAAGGCGGTCAAGGCGATGGGCGTGTTCACCGTCGCCGGCAGCCTGATCGCCGCGACCCGCGACGTCTCGACCATGGACGGGCTGCGCGGGGCGAAGCTCGTCCCCTACGCGGCGATGACGCGGCCGATCGTCCAGGCGATGGGCGCGGTGCCGGTGCAGATGCCGGTCACCCAGATGTACACGGGCCTCTCGACCGGCACGATCGACGCCACCTACGCCTCGTTCAACAACATCACCCCGCCGTGGAACTTCTGGGACGTCGCCAGGTTCGTCGTCGGCAACGTTCCGGTCCAGTTCGCGGCCACGTTCGTCGCGATGAACAAGGACCGGTACAAGGGGCTGTCGCGCGAGCACCGCAAGATCATCGACGACATCTCGGGCCTGACCATGTCGCTCAAGGGCGCGGAAGCGTTCGACGGGGCCGACCGGCGCTCGGAGAAGATGATGAAGTCCTCGCCCAAGATGGCGCGGGTCAACTGGGTCCAGGTCTCCGCCGCCGAGCGGGCGAAGATGGATGCCGCGGTCAAGCGCGGGCTCGAGGCATTGTTCGCCGATTACGAGAAGCGCGGCATCAAGGACGCGCGCGAGATCTACGCGGCGATCAACCAGTAGAGACCCCCCGCGCATGGACGCCGGCGACGGCCGGCCCGGCTGGCTCCGCCTGCTGGACCGGTGGGTTGAGCGGCTGACGTTCCTCGTCGGCGGGATCGGGCTCGCGGTCATGGTCCTGCTGACGAGCTGGAACGTGATCGTGATGCGCAAGGCGCTGAACGACCCGATCGTCGGCGCCGAGGACATCCTGATCCTCAACCTCGCGATCCTGGTCGCGGTCGCCATCCCCTATGGCGGCCGCGCCGGCGCGCATATCGAGATCGAGATCTTCGAGACCTGGATGTCGAAGGGTTTCGCGCGCTGGTCGCTGGTCGCGATGAAGCTGCTCGCGATCCCGCTCGTCTCGATCCTGGCCTGGCGGCTGTTCAAGTCAGGCGCGTCGGCCCGCGATTTCGGCGAGGCGACGCAGCAGCTGCTGATCTCGTATGAGCCGTTCTACTACGCCATGGGCGCGATGATCGCGCTCTACGCCGCGATCCTGATCGCCGACCTGATCCTGCTGCTGGCCGGCCGCATCCCCGCGCCGATGCCGGAGCCCGACGGGGAAGCCGGATGAGCATGTCGCTCATCGGGGTGATCGGGCTGCTCGTCCTGTTCGCGCTGCTGGCGCTGCGGTTCCCGGTGGCGCTGGCGATGATCCTCGTCGGCACGCTCGGCACGCTCTGCGCCCAGGCGAACCGCTTCATCGGGCTCGGCATGGCGAGCGACCAGGCCTGGGCGCGCGGCTGGAACACGGCGATGTCCAACCTATCGGGCGAGGCGTTCGAGGTCGCGTCCAACTTCAACCTGCTGGTCATCCCGATGTTCGTTCTGATGGGCAATCTGGCGGGCGTGTCGGGCATGTCGCGCGACCTGTTCACCGCGGCGCACCGCTGGATCGGCCATTTCCGGGGCGGCCTCGCCTCGGCGACGATCTCGGCTTGCGCGGGGTTCGCGGCGCTGTCGGGATCCTCGCTCGCCTCCGCGGTGACGATGGGCCGCGTCGCGCTGCCGGAGATGAACCGGTTCAAGTACGCGCCCGAGCTCTCGACCGGCGCGGTCGCGGCCGGCGGCACGCTGGGGTTCCTGATATTGCCCCCGATTCCACCGGGAGCGACAAACTGGGGGCGGGCTTGCCGGTTCCTTGCCTTGCGCCGCCGGCCGCGGTCCAGTCCACGATGGTCGCAAGGTCGCCGTGCAGGGTCGCGTGCGTCTCGCCCCACTTCTCGCCGGGGACGATCTCGATGCGCTCGATCGCCCCCCGGATGGCGTTCGCGGCTTCGATGCGCTCCTGCGGCCTGTCCAGCGCTTCGGACAGGCGCTCCACCTTGCGCCGGTAGACCGCCGCGATGTTGGGGTGGATGTCCGGCAGGGCGGCCGGGGCGGCGGCGAGGCGTTCGGCGAGTTCGTCCTGGCGCGCCTCAAGCTCGCGCAGCCGGTCCACCATGCCGCGGACATAGCCGCCGTCCTCGATCACCGCGATCATGGCCTTGATCTTCTTCCCGATGGCGGCGAGTTCCTTCCGGTCGCTCGCGCCCGATGCGCGGCGCTCGCGGTTGAGCCGGTTGGTCTCTTCGGCATACGCCCGCATCGCCTCGGCGGCGGCCTCCGGCGTCATCAGCTTCTCCCTGAGCCCGGCCATGACCCGTTCCTCGATGGCGGCGCGGCGGATGCTCCGGCCGTTGGGGCAACTGCCGGACCTGACATGCCGCGAGCAGGCATAGCGGCCCGCGCCGCGCAGGGTGTAGCGTCCGCCGCACACGCCGCAGTACAGAAGCCCGGAAAGCAGATACCGGGGCCGGTGGGCGCCGTTCAGCCGGTTCGGGTTGGTGGCCGGGCTGGTGTTGGCCGCGCGCACCAGCGCGATGACATCGGCATACTGCCCGCTCAACGCCTCCTGGCGGTCCTTCACCGCCTGCCACAGCGCGTCGTCCAGGATGCGCAGTCCGGGCACATCGACGACAATCCACGCCTCCGGCGGATTGACCCGGGCCACCTTCCGCCCGGTCTCCGGGTTCTTCACGAAGCGCTGGCGGTTCCACACCAGACGGCCGATGTAGAGTTCGTGGTTGAGCAGCCCCGTTCCCCGCTTCGCGTCGCCCCTGATGGACGAGTCCGACCACAGCTTCCCCGTCGGGCCCGGAACCCCCTCCGCGTTCAGCCGGCGCGCGATCGCGCGCGGGCCCGCTCCCGCCGCGAACTCCCGGAAGATGCGGCGCACGATGGCGGCCTGCGCCTCGTTGATCTCCCGCTCGCCCCGCACCGGCTCGCCGGAAGCGTCGAAGGCCCTCACCACGTCGTAGCCGTAGCTCCGCCCGCCGCCGGCCTTGCCCTTCTCCACCCGGCCCCGGATGCCCCGGTGCGTCTTCGCCGCCAGGTCCTTCAGGAACAGCGCGTTCATGGTGCCCTTGAGCCCGACATGCAGCTCGTCGACCTCGCCCTCGGCGAGGGTGACCAGCTTCACGCCGGCGAAGCACAGGTGCTTGTAGAGGATCGCCACGTCGGCCTGGTCGCGGCTCACCCGGTCCAGCGCCTCCGCGACCACGACCTCGAACAGGCCGCGCCTTGCACCTTCGAGCAGCGCCTGGACGCCGGGCCGCAGGATGACGCTCGCGCCCGAGATCGCCGCGTCCCGATACAGGTTCCCGATCTTCCAGCCCTCGCGCGCGGCGCGCTCGCGGCAGACCCGGAACTGGTCCTCTATGGAAGCCGCCCTTTGCTGGTCGGACGAGTAGCGGGCGTAGAGCGCGCAGCGAAGGGTCATGGTCCCGGGCCTCCTGTCATGCGCCGGCCTCGCCGGCATCCTTCCCCGCCGCATTGTCGTTCGCCGCGGCGCGCCTGTCGAATTGTTCGCGCGCGATGCGCCGTCCGAGCAGCCGGGCCAGCGTCGCCACCGCCGCATCGACCCGCGCCTGCGGATCGTCTGTCCCGGCTTCCGGGCCGGGGTTGTCGTTCGCCGCCATACCCCGCATGGCGGCAATCCCGCGCTCCCCGCTCTCCCGCATCTCCCGGCAACTCCCGCAACACCATGCTTCCGGGAATAGGTCTCGGCCTGAGATCCGGCCCTGTCAAACCGGCCATGTATGGGAGTTCCCGCATCGAATCATGCCCTTGCGCGCCCCTGGCCGCCCCTGGCGCGGCATGCCGCGCCAGCAGCATGATCGACAAGAATTCCGCGGTCATCGCGTTTCCGCATGGTCTGCCAGCGTCATCACGGCCTCGCCGTGTTCGGTCGGTGCAACGGCCGTCGCGAACCGGCGGTCCGCCGTCACCACCGTCGCGCCGATACGGTGCGCGAGCGCGAGATACACGCAGTCGTAAACCGGACGGTCGAGGGCCAGCGCCAGCCGCCCGCGTTCGCGCTGACGGTTTCGTCGCCGTTCCAGCGCACCGGCATGTCGGCAAGCAAGGCCATGGCGGCGCCGGCATCGGCGCGCCCGATCTGGCCCAGCCGCGCCTTGCGCCACAACGCATTGGCGATACCCCGCCCACGGCTGCCGGGGCGAGGTCGATCTGCGAACCGGCGCCCCGGATGCGGCCGCTGTCGCGGACCGCCGCCCGGCGATACCGGTTCCCCTGTACTGTGAGGTGGCGTCGGTTTGTCGGACAGGCTGACGGCGTTTTCAAGGTGTATTCCGGTTGAAGTTTGTGCCGCCAGAATCCTCTTGGATCGATCTTTCTGCTGCTGCTGTTGCGCCTGTGGGTATGTGGTCAAGGCGCGAAGCGGCTTGTCCATCATATCCACAGGCGTGTCGCCCCGGTAGGCCTCGGCCGGCGTCCGCCCGCCGAGTGCCGAGTGCGGTCTCTCGGTGTTGTAGAAGCCGATCCACTGGCCGATGACGCGCCGGGCTGCGAAGCCGTCGGCGATCTCGTGCAGGTAGACCGCCTCGTATTTGAGCGAGCGCCACAGCCGCTCGATGAAGATGTTGTCCATGCACCGGCCGCGGCCGTCCATCGAGATGCGGATACCGGCCTCCCGCAGGCGCGCGGTGAAGGCGAAGCCGGTGAACTGGCTGCCCTGGTCGGTGTTGAAGATCTGCGGGGTGCCATGGCGCGCCAGGGCTTCGTCGAGAGCCTCGACACAGAACCCCGCGTCCAGCGTGTTCGACAGCCGCCAGGCCAGGACGCAGCGGCTCGCCCAGTCCATGATCGCCACCAGGTAGAGGAAGCCGCGCCGCACCGGGATGTAGGTGATGTCGGCGCACCACACATGGTTCGGCCGCTCGATCGCCAGACCCCGCAGCAGATATGGATAAACCCGGTGCCCGAGGTGCGGCGCACTGGTCCGCGGCGCCCGATAGACCGCCTGAAGACCAAGCAGGCGCATCAGGCGAGCGGCCCGCCGCCGCCCGATCCGCACCCCCTCGCGGCGCAGATGCCGAACCATCTGGCGGGCGCCGTAGAACGGATACTTGAGGAACAGCGCGTCGATCCGGCGCATCAGAGCCAGCGTCTCCGCGCTCTCCCCCTTCGGCCGGTCATAGAGCGACGAGCGCCCGATCGACAGCAGACGGCATTGCCGGGTCAGGCTCAACGACGGGTGGCCCCGCACAACCATCGCCCGTCTCCCGGACCGGCTCAGCGACCGGACCCGCGTGACAAAAAATCACGCTCTACGATCAACTCCCCGATCTTGGCGTGAAGAGCCCGGACCTCGCTCTCGTGATCCCGCGCCCGGCGCTCACCTCCACCGGAAAAGACCTCCCCCAGACCCTCCATCGCCTGGCGCTTCCACACACCCACCTGGTTCGGATGCACCTGGTGCTTCGAGGCAATCTCCTGAAGCGTCCGATCACCCCGTAGCGCCTCCAAGGCTATCTTCGCCTTCAGCTCCCCCGAAAACCTGCGTCGCTTGCTCATCCGCATTCCTCCGTCACACGGCAGAATACACCTTGACGACATGTCCGATTTTGCGACGCCACCTCACTGCGCCGCCGTCCCGCTGCCGTCTCCGCCCGCGCGCTCCTCGCCGGCAGGAGGGGAGTGCTGGCCGTGAGCGGGGCGGCGGTCGGGCGTCCGGGAGAGGGCGTGCGGCCGCCGTTTTCCCTCATCGACACGAAGGAGACGGCACACATGACGGCAGCAATGGCGATGCCCGGCAACACGGCGGACACCTTCCTGGTCCATTTCTTCGGCACCGGCCTGGCCGACGAGCGCTATGCGGTCGAGAAGTTTCAGGCGCGCGCGGACGGCGACATTGTCCCCGTCCCCGCCGGGCCGGCTGGCGCGCAGGGCCGCCGCAAGGCGGCGCACAAGGTCGTCTCGCGCAGGCAGGCCGAGGCGATGCGTCCCGGCCGCACGGAGATCATCGTCTGCACCGGCCTCAGCACCCGGGGCGGGCGGCAGGCCTGGGGCTCGGTGGCCCTGGGCCTGTTCTGCGACCGCCGCCAGAAGGGCTGACGGCCTTCTATCAGGACGTCCGGCCGCCCCGCCGCCCGGCGGGGCGGCCGCCTTTCCCTTTCCCCCACGAACCGAGGAGGACGGCATGGCCCATGCCGATCCGGAGATCCGCCGTCAGCGTGACCGCGCGCGCATCGCCAGACGCACCGCCGAACGGATCGAAGCCGGCCTGTGCACGAGATGCGGCAGAACCGTAAGCGGTTAAACCACGGCGTCGATTTTGGATTTGGGACGGATTTTCGTTTGACACCATAGGCCGTCCGCCCTATAGACCGGCCGTCCGGGCGAAGCGCGTCGGGGGCGGCGATGGCGGCATGGTACGGATCGAAGGCGACGACGGGGCTTTGCCAGGCGATCGTGAGCCTGATGCCGCCGCACGACGTTTTTGTGGAGACCCATCTGGGGGGCGGCGCGATCATGAAGCGCAAGCCTCCGGCGCTTCGCAACATCGGCATCGATCTCAACCGCCGGGCGCTCGACGGGTTCCGCTGCGACTACCCGGTCGAGCTTCACCACGGCTGCGCCCACCGCTTCCTGTCCGGGTTCGCGTTCGCCGGCCGCGAGCTGGTCTACAGCGACCCGCCCTACGTGCAGTCGGCGCGCCGGTCGGGGCGGCGCTACCGCTTCGACTACACCGACGCCGACCATGTCGCGCTTCTCGGCATCCTGAAGTCGCTGCCCTGCCGGGTGATGGTGTCCGGCTATCCGTCCCGGCTCTATGACGAACATCTGGCCGGCTGGCGCTCGCTCGAGGTCCAGGTCAACAACCAGTCCTGCGTGGTCACCGAGAAGCTGTGGTTCAACTTCGAGCCCGACCGGGTGCACTGGGCGTCGTTCGCGGGGCGGGACTTCACCCACCGCCAGATCGTCAAGCGGAAGGCGGCGAGCTGGGGCCGCCGGTACGAGGCGATGCCGCGGGCCGAGCGGCTGGCGGTGCTGGCGGCGTTGATGGCCGTCGAGGCCGAGGAATGAGCGCGCCGTCCGAGGCCGGCCAGGTCGAGGAGCTCGGCCGGGAGCTCGCCCGCCTGCTCGGCGACGGCGCCCTGCCGCCGGAGGCCGAGGAGGCGCTCCGGTCGCTGATCGCGCTGTCCGGGCAACTGGCGTCGGACAAGGCCGATATGGCGGCCACGATCGCCGCCCAGGAAGGGCGGATCGCCGAGCTCGCGGCAGAGGTCGCCGCGCTCACCGCCCAGATCGTCCAGCTGCAGCGCGACCTGTACGGCTCGCGCTCGGAACGGCGCAGGGAGGGCGGGGACGGTTCCGACGACAATCAGGCGGCCGACGGCAAGGACCGCCGCCGCGGTGGCAAGCCCGGTCGCACAAAGGCACGCGGCGATGCCCTCAACGACACCGGGCTGCGCTTCAACGGCCAGGCCCCGGTGATCGACATCGCCGTGACGCCGCCCGAGATCGAGGGGCTGTCGGAGGACGATTACGAGGTGGTCTCCGAGCGCGTCCACTGCCGGCTCGCCGCGCTCGAATGCCGGCACGTGGTCATCCGCTACCGCCACCTCAAGGTGAAGCTCCGCGAGACCGGCGCCCTGGTCGCCGCGCCGGCCCGCGAAAGCCTGTTCAAGAACAGCTGCGCCGACGTCTCCTTCGTCGCCGCCCTGCTGATCGACAAGTTCCTCTGGCACCTGCCGCTCTACCGCCAGCACCGGATGCTGGAGGCCGCCGGCATCACCGTGAACCGGGGCTCGCTGAGCCTGTGGGCCAACCGGGCGATCGCGCTGCTGAAGCCGATCCACGACGCGCAGTGGGGTTCGGTGCTGCGGAGCGCCGTGATCCAGATGGACGAGACGCCGATCCGGGCCGGGCGGCACCCGGGCAAGTCCGGCAGCATGAAGAAGGGCTACTTCTGGCCGGTGCTCGGCGAGGAGGGCGAGGTGGTGTTCCCCTTCGCCGGCTCCCGGGCGCACCGGCACGCGGCCGAGTTCCTCGGCGATTATGCCGGAACCCTGGTGAGCGACGGCTACGGCGCCTACGAGGCCTATGTCGCGGCGCGCGAAGGGGCGGTCCGGCATCAGGGCTGCTGGATCCACACCCGCCGTAACTTCTGGGAGCAGAAGGACAACCACCCGGCGATGGCCGCCGACGCGCTGGCGCTGATCGGCGCGATCTACAGGATCGAGGAGGAGATCGACGGCCGGCCGACGGCCGAGCGGGCGATCGCGCGGCGGACCCGGTCGCGCGCGGCGGTCGAGGCGTTCTGGGAGTGGTGCGACCGCACGCTGGAGGCGGCGGCGCTGACGCCCATGCACCCGATCCGCAAGGCGATCGGCTACGCCGTCGAGCGAAGGGCCACGCTGGAGGTGTTCCTCGCCGACCCGGACGTGCCGCCGGATACCAACCGGATCGAGAACAAGATACGGCCCGCCAAGCTCGGCCAGCGCAACTGGCTGTTCGCCTGGACCGAGCTCGGCGCCGAGAACATCGGGATCGTCAACGGCCTGCTCGCCACCTGCCGGATGCAAGACGTCGACCCTCGCGTCTGGCTGATCGACATCCTGCTGCGCATCGACACCCACCCGGCCTCCCGGGTCGACGAGCTGAGGCCGAGGCGGTGGAAGACGCTGTTCGCCGACGATCCGTTGACCTCCGATGTCGCGGCCGCCACGGCGGGGCGGCTTCACGCCGCCTCCAGCGGGACGGCATAGCGCTTGCGGTGGCGCCGCACGGTGATGTCGATCCCCTCCAGAAGCGCCGAAAGCTCGGTCCGCGACAGCGCCAGAGACTTCCGCCCCGCCGACCGGGGCGAGGCGAACAGCCCCTGCTCCAGCCGCTTGGCCCAGATGAAGAACCCGCCATGCTCGAAGCCGAGAACCTTCACCATCGTCCGGCGGCGGTTGACGAACACATACCAGCGCCCGCTCGCCGGGTTCTCCCCGAGATGGGTCGCGACCAGCGCGCACAGCCCGTCGAAGCTGCGCCGCAGGTCCGCCGGTTCCGTCGACAGCCAGATGCCGCCCGCCGGCCAGCCGCCGAGCATCAGGACCGCCGCAGACGCAGCACCACCCCGTCGCCGAGCGACAGCTCGACATCCCAGCCCGGCCCCGATCCCGCCGCGATCTCGACAAAGCCGCCGGGCTTGGCACGGCGCTTGCCGCGCGGCTTGCCGGCGGTCAGACCGAACCGGCGGCGCCAGCCCTGGAACGTCTTCCGCGACACCCCCCGGGCCTTGCAGAAGCTGGTCTGAGAGCCGTCCCAGCGCTCGAAATCCGCCATCAGCGCCCGCCACTCGGCCTCGCCGCGAAACTCCCGGCCGGCGCCGTCAACCGTCACCGTCGACACATCGTCCGACATCAAAAAATCCTCCCATCATCGTGAAATCGATCGGAAAAACCCTCCCGCGCGAGGGTCGGCCGGATCAACACAAATGCCGAACGCCGTGCTTTAACCGCTTACGCAGAACCGGGCCTGCGCCCGGGCGCTCGGTCTGCGCGCCGTGCAACGAGAAGCAGAACCGCGCGAGCCGGGCGCGGGACGCCCGCCTGCGGGCCGGCAGGAAACCCCGGCGCGACCCCGAACGGGCAAGGCGCCACGGACGCGAGCGCGACCGCAGGCTCTATGCCGAGCGTGCGGCCGCCGGCATCTGCACCAGGTGCGGCCGAGAGCCGGCGCGACCGGACCGCACGACCTGCGAGCCTTGCGCGGAGAAGCATCGCGCGCGTGATCGCGAGCGTGACGCCCGGGCCAGGGCCCGGGGGATACCCTATGGCGGGCGCGACCCGGAAGCCCGGCGCAAGGCCGGCCGGGAGCGCAGCCGCCGGCGCAGCGAGGCCCGCCAGGCCGCCGGGCTCTGTGTGCGCTGCGGCAACCTCCCGCCCGAGGACGGCAGGACCATGTGCCGGCCGTGCCGCGAGGACCGCCGGCAGGCGAAACGGCGGCGCCATGCCGACAGGCGCGCCGCCGGGGTCTGCGTCCGGTGCCGGACCCCCACCTTCGGCGGCGCGGCATACTGCGCCCCCTGCGCGGTCGCCGACAGCGCAGGGCGAAACCCGCAACGCAAGAACGCGCAGAGCCGAAGGCGCTACAGGTTCCGGCGCGAGCGCGGATTGTGCACCGCATGCGGGGCGCCGGCCCAGGGCGCGGCCCGCTGCCCGCCCTGCGCCGAGAAATCCTACCACGGCTCGGCGCACTTCAAAGGCATCCCGGTCTGGGACCCGACCTGGATCGTCATCGAACTGGAGACCGGCCGCGAGCACGGGCCGTTCGACAGCGAGGCCGACGTCGCGCTCTGCCTCGCCTTCGCGAGGCTGGCGCGCGACGAGGTCGAGATCGTCGCGGACATCAGTTCAATGGCGCGCTTCGCATCCTGGGCCTGAGTGCCGACCGGAGGCACGTGCCGCCGGCCGGCGCCGGTGGCCGCGACCATGGTGTTGCCGCCGAGCGTATCGTCGCGCCACCGGTCCTGTCTCCGTCGGGGCCGGCGTGCCGGAGTTGGAGAAGGGCTTTCGCCGGGCAAGCGCCCGGGAGGGTCGGGGAAGTCGTTTCTCCGGCCGGATGTCCGGGCGTCGTCCAGGGGAGATGCCCATGTCCGAGTTCTTCCACGACACCGATGCCGATGCGGCAGCCGACACCGAACACGGCGCGCCGGCCTGCGACGAACTGCTGGCCGAGGCCGGTCTCGACAGCCGGGCCATCCGCGAGGTCCTCGCCGGCCGCGACGCAGAGTGAAGGAAAGCGGGGAGAAGATGAGCGGGACGGGGCCGGAGCGAAGGTTCTCCGGTCCCTGTCGCTCGATCATCGTCAGCAACCAGAGCTGAAGGAGCATCGCAATGAGTTTCGGAATGAACCGCGTCGAACTGATCGGCCGCCTCGGCGCCGACGTCACCGTCAACCATCTCGCCTCGGGAGGCCGCGTGGCCAACCTCAGCATCGCCACCGATGAGTCCTACATGGATCGCCAGACCGGCGAGCGGGTCGACCGCACCGAGTGGCACCGGGTCGTGACCTTCCAGAACGGCCTCATCGACATGCTGGAGCGGCATGCCAGGAAGGGCCGGCTGGTCCACGCCGAGGGCAAGCTCCAGACCCGGCGCTGGAAGAAGGAGGGCGAGGACTCCGACCGCTTCCCCACCGAGATCCTGGTCGTGCCTGGTCACAAGATCCAGTTCCTCGACAAGCCCGTCGGCGCAAACGGGAACGGCGCCCAGGCCGGGATCGCCCAGCCGGCGGCGGACAGCGAGGCCATGCCGGCCGACGGCGCCCCGGAGCAAGCCGGGGAGGCCAGAGACATCATTCCGTTCTAGACCGGTCACACTTCCCTTCTCCCAACTCGGGCGGCCGCTGCGCGGTCGCCCCCCTTTTGCCGCCTGCCCGGAGTCCTCCCCGGCCTGCCCGCCGCGCCGGGCGGGGGCTCGCACCGCCCCGCCGTCGTTTGCGGGGGCGGGCTGGAGGCGGAGTGGAGCGGGATGAGGGCGAACGTCGCGAGGAGAGAGGGAGCCGTCCCTGCCTCCGGCGCAATCCGACAGGGAGCCCGTCATGAACCAGGTCAGCTTCACCCGCATCGCCCGCCACGAATGGCGCGTCCGTCTCGACGGCGAGATCGTCGGCGACGTCTTCCGCATGCCCGACATTCTCGAGGCCCCCGCGACGGTCTTCATGATCCACCTCGACGAAGACACCAGAGGTCCGGTGCGGGTCCATGATGCCGGCCGCGTCCGCGCCGAGACCGAGCGCATGCTGCGCACCCATCCGCTGTGGTAGCGGCCGATGCCGCGCCGCTGTCGGCAGGCGCCGTGCCCGCCGAGAGGCCGATGGGGTCCGTGCAGGGGGAGAGAATGGGCCGGACGACGTGATGTCCCATTGTGATCCACGGGCTCGCTCCAGCAACCCCTGCGGGGTCCTCCACTCCGCTTGCGCTCCGTTCCGGCCGGGACTCGGAATGAAACGGCGCAAGCGCCTAGGCCCGGCGGAATGCGCGGCCGTGGCTCCGCGCTCCCTGCGGTCGCTTGTGCGCCCGCACCACCCGCGCATCCCGCCGGGCCATTCATTCCGGACCCGGTGCTTCCCCTGCGCGCGCGGCTCCCAACAGGACATCACGTCTGGGGATCGGCCCCAGCGCGCAACCGATCGTCAAGGAGATCGTCATGACCCTCATCGAGAACATCAACACCGTCGAGACCGCCGAGCACTCCGTCACCGCAACCGTCTGCGAGAACGCTGCCCTCTACGGCGCAACCCCCGAGCGCGACGCGTTCGATCCCCGCGACATCTGGGACAAGGACGATGCGCTGACCGCCGTCGAGGAAGCCTTCCGCATCATGGCCGAAGGCGTCTGCCCCGACGGCACACAGCTCGCCGACGAGCGCGAACCCCTGCTCTGGGGCTTCGTCAACATGCTCCACGCCCAGACGCAGCGCATCGACCGCGGCGTCGACAGGCTCACCCCCGAACTCCGCGACCTCCAGCGCGACCAGGACGGAACCGAGATCAGGTCGTTCGAGCTGGAGATGACCACCCACCGCGCGCAGAACCTCGGCGACCGACGCGACGCCTTCGAGACCCTGCGCGATGCGGTGGCCGAACAGTACCGCGCCGAGACCGGCGACACATGGCGGCCCCGGCGCGGCAGCCATGTCAGCCAGACCGGCAGGCTGACCTCGGCCAGCATCGATGCCCGAGACTTCGTCCGCGCACGGAAGGACCGCAAGACCATGGCGCACCTGCCCCAGGGAACCCTCGTCGCCATCGCCGGCGGCAAGGACATCGCCGACCCCGACGCGGTGATCCGCATGCTCGACAGGACCCGCGCCAAGCACAGCGATATGGTCCTCGTGCACGGCGGCGGACCCGGCGTCGAGAAGATCGCCGCGCGCTGGGCCGAACGCAACGGCGTCCACCAGATCGTCTGCAAGCCCGACTGGGACCGACACGGACGCGCCGCGCCCTTCCGCCGCAACGACGAACTGCTCAACCTCCTGCCGAAGGGCGTCATCGCCTTCCCCGGCTCCGGCATCACCGAGAACCTCGTCGACAAGGCACGGCAGATGGGCATACCGGTCCTCCAGGCCAGTGCATAGGCCGCACCGCAGCGCGGGCCGCGTCGATCCCCGGCGCGGCCCGCTTCGCTTCCGACCGACGGTGTCGCGGCACCGTCGTCCTCGCGGGCGCTTCGTCCTGCCCCGGACCACGATCCGGGGGCCCCGCTCGCGATCGACGCCGTGTCCGCCATCTCCGGCAGCGCCGTCGGTGTTGGCGACCGCCGGTCCGATCGCCTGCCAAGGCAGCAGCGCCTTGCGGCTGTCGCCGCCGTCGCGCGTTGTCGCCTGCATCGCTCCCGGCACTCCCGCCGATCCTCGTGACGGCGCTCCCGTCGGAACCGCCGACATCGTGCTCGACACTTCGTCCATTCGTGGTGTCGCCACCGCCGCCCGCATCAGGCGCCGCGGCGGCTCCGAACCGCCGTATTCGCCGGCGCCGATTTCCCCATCGTGAATGCTGTCCGTTACGGCTCTGTCTCTACGGCAAAGCCGCTAATTCGTCACACCTAACGCGCCCGTGGTGCAAATCCTGCCAGCGCCCGCCTTCGCATGAACCGGAGGAAAGTCCTGTAACGACAGGGTGTTACGGTTCAGACCCTCCCGCGCCTTCGCGCGGCTTCCCCGACGAAACGCCGCCGCGGCCGCTTCCTGCATTACCAGTCGGCCGCGCGGCCCGAACAGGGAGCCGCGACCATGACCGACCAACCGAAGTCCACCTTCGCCCAGCGCGTCCGTGCCGCCAGACCCCGAGCCAGGAAGTACGAAGTCCGCGACGACATGGTGAGCGGACTGGCACTGACCATCCAGCCCACCGGCGTCCGGACCTACTTCCTCTCCCGCATGGTGCGCGGCAAGAGACGCTACGCCACCATCGGCAGCGCCGACGCCATGACCGTCCCCGAAGCGCGGCGCGAGGCCCGCAGGCTGATCGCCAGCTTCATCGAACCGGCGAGGAAGGACAACGGGCCGAAGATCCCCGGCCACCCGATGGACGCCTTCGCCGGGGAGTTCCTCGAACGCCACGCCCGCCACTGGAAACCCGCAACGCTGGAGACCAACCGCCGTCTGGTCCGCGACCACATCCTGCCCGCCTTCGGCCACATGACCGTGGACGCCATCGAGGCCGACGACGTGAGGCGCTGGTTCGCCTCCATGGCGAACAGGCCCGGCGTCGCCAACCGGACCATGCCGGTGCTGTCGGTGATGATGCGCATGGCCGAGCTCTGGGGATACCGCGCCCACAACACCAACCCCTGCAAGCGGACCCGCCGCTACAGGATGAAGCCCAGGGAGCGGTTCCTCACGGCCGACGAGATGGCCCGGCTCAACGCCGTGCTCACCCGCGACGAGTTCCGCTGCCCCGATGTCGTCGCCATCGTCCGCCTGCTCATGCTCACCGGCTGCCGCTTCGGCGAGGTCGCATCTCTCGAATGGGACTGGATCAGGGGCAAGCGCATCCACTTGCCCGATGCGAAGTCCGGCCCGCGCACGGTCTGGCTGTCCAGCGCGGCCCGCGCGGTCATCGACGCCATCCCGCGATACAGCGCGGATTGCCCGTTCCTGTTTCCGGGCCGTCCCGCCACCCGGCATGTCACCAACATCGCGTTCGAATGGAACCGCATCCGGGAGGAAGCGGACCTGCCCGGCCTGCGGCTGCACGATCTTCGCCACAGCTGGGCTTCGGTCGCCGCCATGAACGGCGTGGACATGGTGACCGTCGCCAAACTGCTCGGTCATGCGCTGGTCGAGACCACCGAGCGCTATGTCCACCTGTCCGACCGGTCCGTCGCCGACGCCGCCGACCGGGTGTCGGGCCGCATCCATGCGGCCTTGGCCGGAAGCGGCGCGGAGCATCAGGGAGGGTGCGATCATGCCCAAGGTTGACCTTACCCCGAAGCTGGCCCGTGACGCCGCGCCCGGCCCGAAGGACACCATCCTGTTCGACAGGGCGCTGCCGGGCTTCGGGCTGCGCATCCACCCCTCGGGCCGCAAGGTCTGGATCGTCCAGGCCCGCATCGAGGGGCGCAGCCGCCGCATCGTCGTCGCCCGCCACGGCGAGATGGACCTCGTCGAGGCACGACGACGCGCCCGCGACCTGCTCGCCCGCATCCGCGCCGGCGAGAACCCCGCCGAAGACATCCGCAAGGAGAAGACCGCCCCCACGGTGCGGGACCTGGCCGACGAGTATCTGCGCCGCTGCGATCCATACTGGAAGCCCTCGGGACGCGAGACCGTGCGCATCTATCTCAAGGCCCGCATCCTGCCCGCCTTCGGCAGGATGCCGGTGGACAGCGTCGGCCCCGAGGACATGGCCGCGTGGTTCGACGCGGCCAGCAGGGACAGGCCCGGCGCGGCCAACCGCGCCTTCGAGATATTCCGGTCCATGATGTTCCGCGCCGAGGAGTTCGGCTTCCGCGAGCGCGGCTCCAACCCCTGCATCGGCATCGGGAAGAACCCCAGGCGCAACGTCGCCCGGTGCCTCGACACCGGAGAACTCGCCCGGCTCGGCCGCGCGCTCGATGCGCACGAGGCGCGCTGGCCCGAGGCGGTCGCGGCGATCCGCCTGCTGGCGCTCACCGGATGCCGCCGGGGCGAGGTGCTCGACCTGCGCTGGCGCAACATCGGCGATGGCGCGTTGAAGCTCGAGGACGGCAAGACGGGTCCGCGCACCGTGCGGCTCGGCGAGGCCGCGCGGGCCATCGTCGAGGCGCTGCCCGGGCCCCGCGACCCGGACGCCTTCCTGTTTCCGAAGAACGCCGGGCGGCCATCGCCCACAAACATCGTCGCCTGCTGGCGCGCGGTCTGCGAAGACGCCGGGCTCGGCAGGCTCCGCCTCCACGACCTGCGCCACACCGCGGCCAGCCACGCCGTCATGTCCGGCGAGACCCTGCCGCTCGTCGGAAAGCTGCTCGGCCACCGGCGGCACGAGACCACCGCAGGCTACGCCCATCTCGCCGACGGCCATCTGGTCGAGACCGCCGAGAAGGTCGGAAGCCTCATCGCCGAAGCGATGAATCTTCAAAACGTGCCGCCGTCCCGTCCTCGCCCGCGCCGCAGTTACGGGCGGTGGGTATGACATCGCGCGGCGCGACTCATTCTGGACATGCGCCGTTGCCGGATCGGACAATTGTCGAAGGAGGGACAGCAGGAACATATTTGCCAAGGCGCGCCGGAGAAAAGGTAATGTCCCAGTTTGAAGTTCCGCAGGCCGACTCGTTCACCCGCAGGTACTCGTCGATGAATAACCGTTCCACAACTCGAAACGGTCAGTTTTCGTGACCTTCTCCGCCGCACCGGCCGGCAACGCGAGTACGAGGGCCAAGGCAACGGTCGGCAGGATCGGTGGGCGCATGGACATTCTTCCCACGGATCGCCAGCGTAGCCCGTGCCTCTTGGCCTTCCAACCCGCTTCCCATCGGCACCTGCCGGTGGACATTAGGCGTCGTGCGGGCGATGCAGCTTGACTCTGGCCGCGCTCCGATTGACATTGACCAAGCCAACGCATGACTGACCTATGAAAACCAGACGGAGACTTGGATATGATCGACACACGAAAGGCACGGCTCTAGCGGTGCCACAAGGCCCGCGGGGCAAACGGCGGCCTGCCGATACGGTCGGCTGCGCCGTCACCGTGGCGAAGGTCGCCACCGGCGAAATCGAAGACACCGAGGAATAGCTCAGGCAGCCTGCCAAGGTGCAGTCTGGACGCGCCTGTGCGAGCACTTTGACGCCGGAAAGGCACAAGGAGATCGCCCGTCAGGCCGCAGAGGCCCGCTGGGCGAGAGCATAGGAAAGGGAGACAAGAAATGCAGGAGCGCACCAAGGGTGTGGACCACGTGTGATGGCCACACGCAAACTCCCCAGCCCGACCACGGGAAAGCTCGTTGACGCCACTGTCGTGGAGATTGAGGAGATCAGGGATCGGCCGGCCATCATTTACTTGGCTGATGGGTCAGTCCTGCGATTGAGAGTGGATGTGGTCGAGGTTACCCGCTTCGAAGGCGAATGGGACCGAGACGGGCTCCCGTTCTATAGCGTTCGAAGCGGCAACCTCCTAGGTATTCTCGAATCTCCGGAGAACCTCCGGAAGAAGGTCCAGTAGCTATGCCGCAAATTCCAGTGTGTAGCAATGCGTTCCTCACCGCGACGAAACCCTTGGAGAACCTCACCGCGACGAAACCCTTGGAGAACCTCACCGCGACGAAACCCTTGGAGAACCTCACCGCGACGAAACCCTTGGAGAACCTCACCGCGACGAAACCCTTGGAGAACCTCACCGCGACGAAACCCTTGGAGAACCTCACCGCGACGAAACCCTTGGAGAACCTCACCGCGACGAAACCCTTGGAGAACCTCACCGCGACGAAACCCTTGGAGAACCTCACCGCGACGAAACCCTTGGAGAACATGGATAACCCTTCTTCGATGCTGTCCCGCTTGGTGCACGAGACGGTCTTCACTGCACTTGAAGATCCGGTATATCAGGAGATGAAGATCTTTTCGTTCGTATTCGAGAACGACAAGAAGGATCTTCTCAATCCTCTGATTTTCCTTTGGACCTTCAATCCGCAAACCGACCTCTACGAGATCAAGGGGGAAGGTCCTTACCAAGATATCTTGGTCTATGGAGATAGCTGGGATCGTGCAGCCGTGATTCTCGAACAAGAGGTTCTTCCGTGCTTGTGGGAAGACTACGCAAACGAGGATGACGCACGCCTTTCCCGCCGCGCTCGGCTCCTGAAGGCCGATTTCCTAAGCCGGATTGCGCCTTGATGCCTATGGCGATCAGGACACTGCGATCAGGACTGGAAGCCAAGGGATTCGTCAGGAAGAACAAAAGCCACAAGGTCATGTCCTACGTCACCGAAGGCGGCGTTCGGACATCCGTTATCACGCACTACTCGCACGGAGCATCCGGGAACGATGTACATGATGGTGTTATCAGCGCCATGGCGAGGCAGTGCCAACTCTCCACACAGCAGTTCAAAGACTTGATCGATTGCGACCTGTCCCGCGAAGAATACGAGCGTCTTCTATTTGAAGGCGGTTTCATAGAGCGCCCGAACGGGGAAAATGGATGTTAGCCTAACTTACTCGTGAGGTCGCTTTTATCAGTCAATTCCGAGCGCGCAAGGTCTTCCGTTTGGCGCCTTTGGGACGTCGGGATCTGAGATTGTCGGTATCTTGGTTTGAGGTTGACGGGTCTCGGGTTTGCGGGGCACGCGGCCCCGGTGGTCAGGGTCCCGAGGTCGCGAGCCGGCCCGCCAGCATGCGGAACATGGCGGCGTCGGGACAGGCCGATGCGAAGTGGATGCGGATGCGGGCGGCCTTCTCGACGACGCGGGCACCGATCTTGAGCAGCTTCTGACGGATGGTAGCGAACTCGGCCCAGGCGAGGTCCATCCTGCGCGGCACCGCGTCGCGGAGGGCGAGCATCAGCCAGTAGGCGGCGGTGTGCAGCACCAGCCGGAACTGGTTGGCGAGCGGGTTCTGGCAGGAGGTGCGATCGGAGGCGAGCTGGGCCTTGTGCTGCTTGACGAGGGGGCGTCGGAGCCGCGCGGCGTGGCCTCGAGCCGGGCGACGACCCGGCGCAGGCGGTCCCACGAGCCGGCAGCGTAATCGAAGTCGGCGAAGCCGCGCACCTTGTCGGCGCCGGTCTCAGCACGGCGCACCTTGAGGTCATCGGCGGTCTCATAGGCAATGCCGTGCAGCACAGCATTGCCCGCCAGGCCGAAGATGTAGTTTGACACCGTTTATAGCGCGACAATCTGGGTGAGAGCCGCGCGCCAATCAGGATGAGATTCCCCGGCGGCATCGGCGAGTTGATGATTGTCGCGCGGGGCGCGGATTGCAAGCGGTTTCGGATTTTGATTGTCGCGGCGCGACAAACAGGGTTTTCGGAGAGCGTTTTGATTGTCGCGGGGGGCCGTCGGGTCGGAGAAGAGACGGCCCGCGGAGGCGATTCCCGCGGGCCGTGAGTGTTGTGGCCGCTGGGCCGATCTGGCGGCAGCGGTTCAGTTTTTGGTGTTTTTTTCGGTGGCGTAGCTTGCCGGGCGCCCAGCCTTTCGCTTGCCTCTGTCGAGGGCTTCGCGGCGCCTGTAGCTCTCGACATTCATTTCGAGGATGGTGGCGTGGTGGACGAGCCGGTCGACGGCAGCCACCGCGGTTGTTTCGTCCGGGAACACCTTTCCCCACTCACCGAAGGGCTGGTTGGCGGTGATCAGCAGGGATCGGCGCTCGTAGCGCGCCGAGATGAGTTCGAAGAGGACGCTGGTCTCGGCCTGATCCTTCTGGACATAGGCGATGTCGTCGAGGATGAGGAGGTGGTATCGGTCGAGCCTTGCGAGCATGGCTTCGAGGGCGAGTTCGCGGCGGGCGACCTGCATGCGCTGGACGAGATCGGTGGTCCTGGTGAAGAGGACGCGGTATCCGTTCTCGACCAGGGCGAGGCCGATGGCGGAGGCGAGATGGCTCTTGCCGGCGCCTGGCGGTCCGAAGATGAGGCAATTGGCGCCCTGGGTCAGCCAGGCATCGCCGGCGGCCAGCGCGTTGACCTGGGCCTTCGAGATCATCGGCACGGCGTTGAAGTCGAAGCTGTCGAGGCTCTTGCCGGGGAGCAGCTTCGCCTCCCTGAGATGGCGTTCGATGGTAAGCGTCCGGCGTGACCGCCCCTGCGTGGTCAGTCGGCGGCTTCCCGATCTTCTGCGGGCGCGGTGTTCCACGGCAGCAGATCGTCGATGCGGTTGATCCTGTAGTCGGGGATGCGTTCGAGGACCTGAGCAAGCCAGGCCTGCGGATCGACATCGTTGAGCCTGGCGGTCTCGATCAGGGTGTAGGCGATGGCGGCGGCCCTGCCGCCGCTGGCCGAGCCCATGAAGAGATAGTTCTTGCGGCCGAGCGCGATCGGCCTCATTGCGCGTTCGGCGGGGTTGTTGTCGATCTCGAGGAAGCCGTGCTCGAGATAGGGTCGAAGGCGCTTCATCCGGGTCAGGGCATGACGGATCGCCGCTGCCAGCGGGGTCTTGGCGGAGATTCTGGGCAGCTGCGATTGCAGCCACCGCTCCAGCTCGTCGAGGCACGGCGCGGCCTTGGCCTGGCGGATGGCCGCGCGGTTCTCGGGCGGCTGCCCGCGGGCCTCCTTCTCGATAGCGTAGAGGGCGGCGATCCGTTCCAGCGCCTCGGCGGCGATCGCCGAGCCCTGGGCGGCATGGACGTCGAAGAACTTGCGTCGCACATGCGCCAGACAGGCCACCTCGCGGACCGGCCCGGCGCGCGCCAGCGCACCGAACCCGGCATAGCCGTCCGAGTGCATCCAGCCGGCGAAGCCTTCAAGATGCGCCTTCGGATGCGCCGCCTTGCGGTCGGCCGAGAAGCGGTACCAGGCCGCCGGCGGCGCCTCGCCAGCCCAGGGCCGCTCGTCCCGCACGTAGGTCCAGGCCCGGCCGGTCGCCGTTTTGCCGGTTCCCGGCGCCAGCAGCTTGACCGGGGTGTCGTCGGCGAACAGGGCTTGTCCTTCCAGCACATGGCGCCCGATCGCATCGGCCAGGGGCTCCAGCAGCGCCGTCGCCTTGCCGACCCAGCCGGCGAGCGTCGAGCGGTCGAGCTCGACGCCGTCGCGGGCGAAGATGCGGGACTGGCGGTAGAGCGGCAGGTGATCGCAATACTTCGAGACCAGCACATGCGCCAGAAGGCCGGGGCCCGGTCGGCCGCGCTCGATCGGTCGCGGCGGCAGCGGCGCCTGGTGGAACTTCTCGCAGCCGCCGCAGGCCAGGCGCGGACGGACGATGCGCTTCACCACGAAGCGGCCGGGGATGTACTCCAGCTCCTCCGTCACATCCTCGCCGAGCCGCTTGAGACGGCCGCCGCAGTCCGCGCAGCGCTCGCCCGGCGCGAGAACCGTCTCCTCGCGCGGCAGGTGGTCCGGCAGGGGACGGCGCTTCGGCTGCTTCTTCGTGGCGGGCGTCGGCTCGGTCGGCGCCTCGGCCGCCCGCGCGATCTCCTCGTCCTCCAGCCCGAGCTCAAGCTGGTCGAGGGCCTCCGAGGTGACGCCGAAGCGCTGCCGCCGCAGACCCGCAAGCTGGTGCCTGAGCTTCTCGATCAACAGATCGCGGTTGCGCAGCTCGGCGTCCCGTGCCGCCAGTTCGGCCCGCGAGGCCAGCACCATCGCCTTCAACGCGGCGATGTCGTCGGGCAGGGAATGGGCCGCTTCGAGCATGGCCGCATCCTACCCGAAGGGGCCGACAAAGGGAAGCCCGAATGACAGTCAACCCATTGTTTATAAACGGTGAATCAGCCCGCGGCGATCGTGTCCCGAGCCGTGGTGTAAGAGCCTGGCGGCCGTCGCGGTATCCGGCGGGTAGGGCCGGTAGGCTCAGGCTGCCACGGCGGGCAGCTTGACGGTTGCATTGTCGCTCACGGGAGCGATCGATTCCAGCGTCATGTATCTGGCCCTCTGGACGGCCCATTCGTCGTTCTGCTCGAGCAGGATGGCGCCGATCAGCCGTGTTATGGCGTCCTCGTTGGGGAAGATGCCGACGGTGTTGGTACGCCGCTTGATCTCGCCATGGAGTCGTTCGAGCGGGTTTGTCGAGTGCAGCTTGGGGCGATGCGCGGCCGGGAAGGTCATGTAGGCGAGAACGTCGTGCTCGGCCTCGTCCATGAGAGCGGCGAGCTTCGGCGCCTTGGCCCTGAGCTGGTCGGCGACCTGGCGCCACTGGGCGGAGGCGCTGTCTGCATCCTCCTGGGCGAAGGCGGTGGTGACGAAGGCGGACACGACGCGCCGGCCCTGCTTGCCGGCATGGGCGAGCAGGGTGCGCATGAAGTGGACGCGGCAGCGCTGCCATGTGGCGCCGAGGACGCGCGTTGCAGCCGCCTTCAGGCCCTTGTGGTCATCGGAGACGACCAGCTTGACGCCGCGCAGGCCGCGGCGGGCCAGGGAGCGCAGGAAGGAGGTCCAGAAGGTCTCGGCCTCGGACGCGCCGATCGCCATGCCGAGCACCTCGCGGCGGCCCTGGTCGTTGACCGCCACCGCGATCGTGACCGCGACCGAGACGACGCGCCCGGCCTCGCGCATCTTCACATAGGTCGCGTCCAGCCACAGATACGGCCAGTCGCCCTCCAGCGGGCGGTCGAGGAAGTCGCGGATCTTGCCGTCGATCTCACCGCACAGCCGCGACACCTGGCTCTTCGAGATGCCCGACATGCCCATGGCCTGCACCAGGTCGTCCACCGAGCGGGTCGACACGCCCTTGATGTAGGCCTCCTGGATCACCGCCGTCAGCGCCTTCTCCGCCATGCGACGCGGCTCCAGGAAGCCCGGGAAGTAGCTCCCCTTGCGCAGCTTCGGGATCTTCAGCTCCACCGTGCCCGCGCGCGTCTCCCAGACCCGGTCCCGGTAGCCGTTGCGATGGGTGAGCCGGTCCGGCGAACGCTCGCCGTGTGCGGCTCCCGCAAGGCCCTCCACCTCAAGCGCCATCAAACGCTCGGCCGTGAACCCGATCATCTCGCGAAGCAGATCGGCGTCCGAACTCTTCTCCAAAAGCGCCTGCAGGGTCATCATGTCCTTGGTGGTCATCGTGGTACTCCTCCGGTCGGATGGACTGTAGAAGCCCAACCCTAACCGGCACCGCGATGGCCATCCGCTATGGATAAGTGGCCCGCCGCCGCCAGACGCCACACGGTCGCGGCGGCGGGCCACTTACCCACAGCTACCGATGCTGGCTCCTGCTCCTACACCACGCCTGGGGGCACGACCCCCGCGGCCAGCGGTCTCCAGGTGCGAACCGGCGCCCGCCAGTCGATCCCCTCAAGCAGCATCGACAGCTGCGCCGGCGTCACCGACACCTTCCCTTCCGATGCCGACGGCCACACGAAGCGGCCGCGCTCCAGACGCTTCGAGAACAGGCACGCACCCTGGCCGTCCCACCAGATCATCTTGATCAGGTCGCCCCGGCGGCCGCGGTAGATGAAGAGATGGCCGCAATGCGGATCCGCCTTCAATACCCGCTCCGCCTGCGCCGCGAGACCGGGGAACCCCTTGCGCATGTCGGTCACGCCGCAGGCCAGCCATACCCGGGTCGAGGAGGGAACCGGGATCATCCGCCAAGCGCCCGCACCACCCGGCACAGCGCGTCCGCGTCGAACGACCCGAACGCGCTCACCCGGTGGCCGTTCGACAACGCGATCTCGATCCGACCGTCCGATGCCGCGGCCGGCTCCAACGGCGGCGCATCGGGCACCACCTCCACCGGCAGGAAGGACGGCGCCTCCCCGGCATCGGCCGCCGGCCTGTAACGGGGATCGCGCCGCCAGGTGAAGATCAGGTTGGCGTTGACGTCATAGCGGCGCGCCACAACCGACACCGAGACACCGGGAGCGTAGCTCTGCGCCACGATCCGGCGCTTCTCGTCGTCCGACCAGAACCGGCGTACCCGACGTGGCACCGCAGCCCCCTAAGATAGTGTCCATTAGCCGATAATGGACACTATCGACCTCTGGAACCTCACCACAGACTGCGGCTCCAAGCCGTCTCGCCACAAGGGCGGTCACGCCAGACGCTTACGTTCGATGCGCCTGCGGTCGCGCTCGGCGAGTTCGTGCTCGACGAGGGTTGCGAGGAAGCGTGCTGCGGTCCATCCCTCGGCGTCGGCCCTCTTGGCGAAGCCCTGCCAGAGCCGGTTGATGGTCGGCAGGCGGAGTTCGGTGAGCATCAGGGAGAGCCTGATGGCGTCGACCTTGTTGGGGTCGGCGGCGGGTCTGTCCCGGTTGTCAGTCATGCCGCGTCTCCTTGCAGCAACGCGCCGTAGCCGAGGAGTGGCGCCCTGGCGCCCTTGATGGCGGGCATGCTGCCGCGCTGCGGCGCGAAGCGGGCTTTGAGCTTGTCGGGGTCGGGAAGACGGCCGGTCTTGAGGGCGCGATCGATCTCCGCGGCCAGTTCGGCCTCGCAGGTGTCCTCATGTGCAAGCGTCAGCAGGCCGACGGCGAGGCGGCAGGCCTCGCGCTCGCCGAGCCGCTCCAGGGCCTTCTCGAAGCAGCGCCGGTAGGGCTCGCGAGGGAACAACTCGTCGCGGTAGACCAGGTTCAGGGTAAGCGTCCGGCGTGACCGCCCCTGCGTGGTCAGTCGGCGGCTTCCCGATCTTCTGCGGGCGCGGTGTTCCACGGCAGCAGATCGTCGATGCGGTTGATCCTGTAGTCGGGGATGCGTTCGAGGACCTGAGCAAGCCAGGCCTGCGGATCGACATCGTTGAGCCTGGCGGTCTCGATCAGGGTGTAGGCGATGGCGGCGGCCCTGCCGCCGCTGGCCGAGCCCATGAAGAGATAGTTCTTGCGGCCGAGCGCGATCGGCCTCATTGCGCGTTCGGCGGGGTTGTTGTCGATCTCGAGGAAGCCGTGCTCGAGATAGGGTCGAAGGCGCTTCATCCGGGTCAGGGCATGACGGATCGCCGCTGCCAGCGGGGTCTTGGCGGAGATTCTGGGCAGCTGCGATTGCAGCCACCGCTCCAGCTCGTCGAGGCACGGCGCGGCCTTGGCCTGGCGGATGGCCGCGCGGTTCTCGGGCGGCTGCCCGCGGGCCTCCTTCTCGATAGCGTAGAGGGCGGCGATCCGTTCCAGCGCCTCGGCGGCGATCGCCGAGCCCTGGGCGGCATGGACGTCGAAGAACTTGCGTCGCACATGCGCCAGACAGGCCACCTCGCGGACCGGCCCGGCGCGCGCCAGCGCACCGAACCCGGCATAGCCGTCCGAGTGCATCCAGCCGGCGAAGCCTTCAAGATGCGCCTTCGGATGCGCCGCCTTGCGGTCGGCCGAGAAGCGGTACCAGGCCGCCGGCGGCGCCTCGCCAGCCCAGGGCCGCTCGTCCCGCACGTAGGTCCAGGCCCGGCCGGTCGCCGTTTTGCCGGTTCCCGGCGCCAGCAGCTTGACCGGGGTGTCGTCGGCGAACAGGGCTTGTCCTTCCAGCACATGGCGCCCGATCGCATCGGCCAGGGGCTCCAGCAGCGCCGTCGCCTTGCCGACCCAGCCGGCGAGCGTCGAGCGGTCGAGCTCGACGCCGTCGCGGGCGAAGATGCGGGACTGGCGGTAGAGCGGCAAGCGAGTCGCGCGGGGGAATCTCACCCCCACGCGCTCCCAGAACCGTACGTGAACCTCTCAGCTCATACGGCTCCCAGCGTCCGGCCCTGCCCGTGCACAAGGGTCCAATGGGCGAACCGCCACGGCTCCGCTTTCGCGATTCTGGCAAGCCAGAGACGAGCCTGACGCGGTCGTTGTCGGAAGCGTTTGAACTTCCGCATTGCCCATCGCTGCAAGTGGGCGTCTATCAGACGAAGGGTCGGATAGAGCGCCGACTTGTAGAATGCGCCGAAGTAGCCGATCCACCCTGCAATTTCGCGATGAAACATGCGGGCAAGGTCAAGCAGTGCCTTGTCGCTACGCCGTTGCAAACGCCACTGTCGCACGCGGCGCCGAAACGCCTTGAGCGCAGTCGGGCTGGCAGCCGGAAGGAACGAGACCCCGAACAACCCGCCGCGCCACGCCGCGAACCTTGGCTGGAAACGGTAGCCCAGGAAGTCGAACGCGACCGTCGGGTAGTCCGCCTTGCGGTTGGTATCCTTGCAGTAGACCACCTTGGTCTTCTGCGGATGGACCTCCAGGCCGCACTCGGCCAATCGGTCCGCAACCCGCCGCCAGAGGGTCTTTGCCGCCTCCTCCGTTCGACAATGGCAGATTATATCGTCCGCATACCGTTCGAACGGAACATGCGGCATCGACCTTTTCATCCATTGATCGAACGCATAGTGCAGGAACAGGTTGGACAATACTGGCGAAATTACCCCGCCCTGTGGCGTGCCCCTGTCCCGTGCGACAACGGTGCCGTCCTCCTCGATCACGGGAGCCTTCAACCAGCGCTCGACATAGAGCAGCACCCACCGGCAGTCCGTATGGTGACGAACGGCCTTCAGCAGCAACTCGTGGTCGATGTTGTCGAAGAACCCCTTGATGTCCATGTCCAGCACCCAGTCGTAGCGCCAGCATCGCCGACGCGCTGTCCGGATGGCGTCAATGGCGGATCGCTTCGGCCGATATCCGTATGAGTCCTCATGGAAAATCGGTTCCAACAAGGGCTCCAGATGTCGGCGAACAACCTCCTGAGCGATGCGGTCCGTGACCGTCGGTATGCCCAACGGGCGCTTCCCGCCGCCCTCCTTGGGGATGTTCACCCTGCGAACCGGAGGCGGCATATAGCTGCCTGAGGACATGCGATTCCAGAGCTTGTAGAGTTCCGGACCAAGCCGTTCCTCCAGACTCTCGACCGTCTGCCCATCTACTCCAGCCGCTCCCCGGTTTGCCTTCACATGCTTGAAGGCTTCCCAGACTTCCCTCTTTGCTATCGGGAACGGCTTTGCCCCTGTCATCCGGCTCCTCCTGTCACCAGTTGGCCGACGGCAGCGGCTGAACACCACAGCCCCTTCGGTCCAGCGCCATTACAGCGCCTTCATCCCTACTACGGGCTGTTCTGCCCCTGTGCCCCGCATCGGTACTCTGAGCCTTCCGGGGGCTGCCCGGTTGGCCGTCTCCCTTGGCATCGGGACGACAGGTTCTCCTGTTCCGCAAGAAAGCCTGTTCCGGGTTCACGCCGCCTTCGAGCCGGATGCCGCGTGGGCCGGACTCCAGGACTCCGCCCATGCTTGTCCCGGAGTGACCACCACCCCCGGTTCTGACATCGACCATACGCTTTCGGAAGTTCATCGGCGGTTCGCTTTCGCTCGTCTCCCCGGACCTCACCTGACGAGATCGTCGTCCCGCCGTTTCCACGACGCTCACCACCATCGCTCTTTACGACAGCAGCTCGTGGTGGTTTGAGACCGACGCCTGATCGTCGACCCCGAGGGGCCTACCCTCATCTCTCTTGCAGTTGCGCACCTCCTTTCATGGCGGTGCTTCAGGACACACGGTGATCGCAATACTTCGAGACCAGCACATGCGCCAGAAGGCCGGGGCCCGGTCGGCCGCGCTCGATCGGTCGCGGCGGCAGCGGCGCCTGGTGGAACTTCTCGCAGCCGCCGCAGGCCAGGCGCGGACGGACGATGCGCTTCACCACGAAGCGGCCGGGGATGTACTCCAGCTCCTCCGTCACATCCTCGCCGAGCCGCTTGAGACGGCCGCCGCAGTCCGCGCAGCGCTCGCCCGGCGCGAGAACCGTCTCCTCGCGCGGCAGGTGGTCCGGCAGGGGACGGCGCTTCGGCTGCTTCTTCGTGGCGGGCGTCGGCTCGGTCGGCGCCTCGGCCGCCCGCGCGATCTCCTCGTCCTCCAGCCCGAGCTCAAGCTGGTCGAGGGCCTCCGAGGTGACGCCGAAGCGCTGCCGCCGCAGACCCGCAAGCTGGTGCCTGAGCTTCTCGATCAACAGATCGCGGTTGCGCAGCTCGGCGTCCCGTGCCGCCAGTTCGGCCCGCGAGGCCAGCACCATCGCCTTCAACGCGGCGATGTCGTCGGGCAGGGAATGGGCCGCTTCGAGCATGGCCGCATCCTACCCGAAGGGGCCGACAAAGGGAAGCCCGAATGACAGTCAACCCATTGTTTATAAACGGTGAATCAGCCCGCGGCGATCGTGTCCCGAGCCGTGGTGTAAGAGCCTGGCGGCCGTCGCGGTATCCGGCGGGTAGGGCCGGTAGGCTCAGGCTGCCACGGCGGGCAGCTTGACGGTTGCATTGTCGCTCACGGGAGCGATCGATTCCAGCGTCATGTATCTGGCCCTCTGGACGGCCCATTCGTCGTTCTGCTCGAGCAGGATGGCGCCGATCAGCCGTGTTATGGCGTCCTCGTTGGGGAAGATGCCGACGGTGTTGGTACGCCGCTTGATCTCGCCATGGAGTCGTTCGAGCGGGTTTGTCGAGTGCAGCTTGGGGCGATGCGCGGCCGGGAAGGTCATGTAGGCGAGAACGTCGTGCTCGGCCTCGTCCATGAGAGCGGCGAGCTTCGGCGCCTTGGCCCTGAGCTGGTCGGCGACCTGGCGCCACTGGGCGGAGGCGCTGTCTGCATCCTCCTGGGCGAAGGCGGTGGTGACGAAGGCGGACACGACGCGCCGGCCCTGCTTGCCGGCATGGGCGAGCAGGGTGCGCATGAAGTGGACGCGGCAGCGCTGCCATGTGGCGCCGAGGACGCGCGTTGCAGCCGCCTTCAGGCCCTTGTGGTCATCGGAGACGACCAGCTTGACGCCGCGCAGGCCGCGGCGGGCCAGGGAGCGCAGGAAGGAGGTCCAGAAGGTCTCGGCCTCGGACGCGCCGATCGCCATGCCGAGCACCTCGCGGCGGCCCTGGTCGTTGACCGCCACCGCGATCGTGACCGCGACCGAGACGACGCGCCCGGCCTCGCGCATCTTCACATAGGTCGCGTCCAGCCACAGATACGGCCAGTCGCCCTCCAGCGGGCGGTCGAGGAAGTCGCGGATCTTGCCGTCGATCTCACCGCACAGCCGCGACACCTGGCTCTTCGAGATGCCCGACATGCCCATGGCCTGCACCAGGTCGTCCACCGAGCGGGTCGACACGCCCTTGATGTAGGCCTCCTGGATCACCGCCGTCAGCGCCTTCTCCGCCATGCGACGCGGCTCCAGGAAGCCCGGGAAGTAGCTCCCCTTGCGCAGCTTCGGGATCTTCAGCTCCACCGTGCCCGCGCGCGTCTCCCAGACCCGGTCCCGGTAGCCGTTGCGATGGGTGAGCCGGTCCGGCGAACGCTCGCCGTGTGCGGCTCCCGCAAGGCCCTCCACCTCAAGCGCCATCAAACGCTCGGCCGTGAACCCGATCATCTCGCGAAGCAGATCGGCGTCCGAACTCTTCTCCAAAAGCGCCTGCAGGGTCATCATGTCCTTGGTGGTCATCGTGGTACTCCTCCGGTCGGATGGACTGTAGAAGCCCAACCCTAACCGGCACCGCGATGGCCATCCGCTATGGATAAGTGGCCCGCCGCCGCCAGACGCCACACGGTCGCGGCGGCGGGCCACTTACCCACAGCTACCGATGCTGGCTCCTGCTCCTACACCACACCACGCCCGGGGGCACGACCGCGATAATGGACACTATCGACCTCTGGAACCTCATCAGAGACTGCGGCTCCAAGCCGTCTCGCCACAAGGGCGGTCACGCCAGACGCTTACGATGCTCCGGACCTTGAGCGTTCCGGTCACGACTCTCGACCTGGCGGCGAAAAACGCAGGCATGGAACACCCCTGCATTCTGGTTGTCGATACGGAAGGCTACGACGGCGAGGTCGTCGGAATGGCGCTCGATCTGGGCTGGCGGCCCAAGCTCCTGCAATGGGAGCACAAGCACCTGTCCGGGGAGGATCGAAGGCGGCTGACACGGCGCCTTGCGCGGGAGGGATACCGGCTCTGGGCCAACCATGCCGACACCTGGGGAGTCCGGGAAGGCGATTGAAAGCGGGCGCCGCCCCTCTCCGCTCAGCCCAGCTCGTCGCGCATCAGGTCGAGGCTTTGGCGCGCCGGGCGGTCGGTGACCACGAAGAGATCGGCGTCGCCGTCCAGCGCCTCGTGCCGCGCCCAACCCCATTGCGGGATCGTGAACACGTCGTGGCGCGACCATTCGAACGTCTCGTCGCCGATCGTCGAGCGGCCCGCGCCCGACACCGCGAGGCAGACCTGGCTGCACAGCATCCGGCGCGGCCGCGTGGGTTCGCCCGCGATCAGCCGCCGCGCGTAGCAGTCGAGGCTCGGCATCACCGGCCCGCCGGTGACGGGGTTCACGTAGCGCACCGTCTTCGCCCCGTCCGCGCCGGGAGGCGCCGCGTCCAGCAGCCGGCGCGTCGCCGCGCCCGGGTAACGGTATTTCGGCGAATGGGCGGCCTCGCGCCCGTGTCCCTCGGCCTCCAGCCCCGCCTCTTGCCAGAGCCGCTCGTCACCCTCGTCGACCTCCCAGAACGCGTTTTCGCCGCGTGCGCCGGGCTCGAAGAAATTGGCGTGGAGCGCGTTGACCAGCGGGATGTTGGCAGCGTCGAACCAGACCGTCCGCGCGTCGCCCTCGTTGATGTGGCCGTGCCAGCACATCGGAGGCGTGAGCACGAGGTCCCCCTCTTCCATCGCGCAGCGCCTTCCGTTGACGATCGTGACCGCGCCCTCGGCCCGGGTCGCGAACCGGATCGCGGACGCGGTGTGGCGGTGCGGCACCGCCCGGTCGCCGGGCTCCAGCACGGTGAAGGCGGCGATCAGGTCGGTCGTCGTCACCGTCTCGCCGCCGAACGCCGCGTTGCACAGGATCAGCGCGCGGCGCTCGATATCCTCGACCGCGACTTCCCAGGCGGCGCGTTCCGCGAAGGGCTCGATGTCCCGCCAGCGCCACACCGAGGCGCCGTCCGGCGCGTCGGGCAGGACGGGCGTGATCTTCTTGTAGCGGTCCCAGAGCGGGTGGATGCGGGCCGCTTCGAGCGCCTCGATCAGCTCCGCATCCGCCCGCCGGGCCATGGGTGAGCCCCGCCTATTTCTTCTTCGGCCGGATGAACTTGTCGACGTTCGCCTTGTCGACCAGGACGTGCTCGACATAGACGCGCGGGTCGTGCTTGCGGCCCTTGAAATGCCCGTCCATGGTGTCGACCCCGAGCGTGCCCCATTTGACCGGGTTGAGCGCCACGGTGAGGTCCATCGCGCCGCGCTTGACCGCCCGGACCGCCGGCGGGATGCCGTTCATCCCGGTGACGATCACGTCCTTCTTCTTGCCCGCCGCGGCGACCGCCTGGGCGGCGCCCATGCCCAACTCGTCGTTGGCACCGTAGATCGCTTTAAGGTCCGGATGGGCGACCAGCGCGTCCTCGCCATGCTTGAGCCCCATCTCGCGGGTCAACGCGAGCTCCTGCCTGAAAACGACTTCGATGCCGGGATGACGCGCGATGGCGTCTTCATAGCCGCGGGCGAAGTTCATGAAGGCCTGCGCCCCGGACGGGCCGGCGAGCATGGCGACCTTGCCCTTCTTGCCGATCTTCTGCGCGGTCCATTCGGCGATCTCGCTGCCGATCCGGTGTTCGTCGGAGGCGACGTGCAGCACCTGCGACTTGCACGCCGAGCCCCGCGCGATCGACATCATGGGAATCCCTGCGGCCTTGGCCTTGTCGTAGGCGCTGCACAGCGCCTTTGCGTCGATCGGCGAGACCAGGATCCCGTCGACGCCCTTGGCGATCAGGTCGTTGATACCGTTCAACTGCCGCGCGACGTCTTCCTCGGCGGTCACCACGCTGACCTTGTAGCCGAGCGCCTTGGCGCGCGCCTCGATGCCCTTGAGCATCGCGATGTAGAACGGGTTGGTGTCCGAGGCGAGCGCCACGCCGATGGTCTTGGCGTGCGCGGCTCCGGCGAGTCCGATGGCGACGACGGCCGCCAGGGCGGCCAGCGATTTGCGCATTATCCGTTTCCTCCCGCTTGAGATCGCTTCCGCCCCAAGCTTGCGCCGAAACGCGCGGCGAGTCGATGCTCTCGCGCGGATCAGCCGCCGGAGGAGGGCGGCATCGGGCCGCCCACGAGCATCGGCCCGAGACGTTTTCCGGCGAGGATGTGGAAATGGAGGTGCATCACCTCCTGGTGCGCGTCCGGCCCGGTGTTGGTGAGCAGGCGGTAGCCGGGCTCCGTCACGCCGAGCGCCTCGGCGGTCGCGCCGATCGCGCGGAACAGGTCAGCCTGCTCCTCGGCGCGCGCCCCGGCCGCGAAATCCGCCATCGAAACGTAGCGCCCCTTGGGGATCACCAGCGCGTGCACCGGCGCCTGCGGCGCGATGTCGTGGAACGACAGCGCGTAGTCGTTCTCGTAGATCCTGTTGCAGGGCAGCTCGCCGCGGACGATCCTCGCGAACACGTTCCCGTCGTCATACGCCATCGGCGTTTCCCTTGCTGCGCGCACGCTTCTCGGCGATGCCCGACACGCCCTCGCGCCGGGCGAGCTCGGCCCAGACGTCTTCGGGCGCGACGCCGGCCTCGGCCCAGACCACCAGCAGGTGGTAGAGGAGGTCGGCGCTCTCCGTGACGACCTCCGCGCGTTTGCCGGCGGCGGCAGCGATCACGGTCTCGACCGCCTCCTCGCCCAGCTTCTGGGCGATCTTCTCCGGTCCGTGCGCGAACAGGCGCGCAGTGTAGGACTCCTCCGGATCGGCGCCCCTGCGCGCCTCGATCGCCGCGTAGAGCCGCGCGAGGACATCTGACTCTCCGGTTTCCGCCATGGGCGTTGCAATAGCAGATCGGCCGTGCGAGGTCACGGACGCACCGGCACGCCGGCTTCCGCCATGTGCGCCTTGGCCTCGGCGATGGTGTGGGTGCCGAAATGGAAGATCGAGGCGGCGAGCACGCCGGTCGCGCCGCCCTCGCGCACGCCCGCCACCAGGTGGTCGAGGGTGCCGACGCCGCCCGAGGCGATCACCGGCACCGGAACCGCGTCGGCGATCCGCCGGGTGAGGTCGATGTCGAACCCCTCCCCCGTCCCGTCCCGGTCCATCGAGGTCAGCAGGATCTCGCCCGCGCCGTTCCCGGTCATGCGCCGGGCCCAGTCCACGGCGTCGATTCCGGTGCCGCGGCGCCCGCCATGGGTGAAGATCTCGAACCTGCCGGGCGCCGCCGCCTTGGCGTCGATGGCGACGACGATGCATTGCGAGCCGAACTTGCGCGCCGCCTCGGCCACGAAGTCCGGGCGGTGGACGGCGGCGGTGTTGATCGAGACCTTGTCGGCGCCGGCGATCAGCAGCTTCCTTATATCGTCCACCGTCCGCACCCCGCCGCCCACGGTGAGCGGCATGAAGCACTGCTCCGCCGTCCGGTTGACCACGCCGAACAGCGTGTCCCGGTTTTCGTGCGAGGCGGTGATGTCGAGGAAGCAGAGCTCGTCCGCGCCCTGCCCGTCGTAGATCCGCGCCTGCTCCACCGGATCGCCGGCATCGACCAGGTCGACGAAGTTGACGCCCTTGACGGTGCGGCCGTCCTTGACGTCGAGGCAGGGGATGACGCGCGCCTTGAGCATTCTCAGCCGGACAGGATGGCGATGGCCTCGGCGGGGTCGATCCGCCCGTCATAGAGCGCGCGGCCGCAGATCACGCCCTCGATCCCGGCCCGCTCGTTGGCCTTGAGCTCGAGCAGGTCCTGAGTCGAGGAGACGCCGCCCGAGGCGATCACCGGCGTGGTCAGCGCGAAGGCGAGGTCGACGGTAGCCTCGACGTTGAGGCCGCCGAGCGCGCCGTCGCGGCCAATGTCGGTGTAGATGATTGCGGCCAGCCCGGCGCCCTCGAAGCCGAGGGCGAGGTCGAGCGGCTTCACGTCGGTGGTCTTGTACCAGCCCTCGGTCGCGACCCGGCCGCCGCGCGCGTCGATCCCGAGCGCGACCCGGCCGGGATAGCTGTCGCAGGCCTCGCGCACGAAATCGGGATCGGCGAGCGCCGCCGTGCCGAGCACCGCGCGCGCGACTCCGGCCTCCATCCAGTGGTCGAGCGTCGCCCGGTCGCGGATGCCGCCGCCGAGCTGGACCGGCAAATCGGTCGCGCCGAGGATCGCGGCCACCGCGTCCGCGTTGACCGGTCGCCCCTCGACCGCGCCGTTGAGGTCGACCACGTGCAGCCATTCGAACCCGGTCCCGGAGAACTCCTTCGCCTGGTCGGCGGGGTCGTTGTTGAACACGGTCGCCTCCGACATCTCGCCGCGCAGCAGGCGGACGCAGAGACCGTCCTTGATGTCGATGGCCGGGTAGAGGATCACGACGCGTCCCCGTCCGGTTCGGGAAGGGTGGCGAGAGCCTTGGTGTAGTAGTAGCCGGCGATCAGCTTGCCGTCGGCGATCGCATAGGTCGGGTTGGTTCCCCAACGGGCATAGCCGAGCGATTCGTAGGCCGCGATAGCGGCGTCCTGGGTCGCCCTGACATCCAGGTTGAGGGCGGAGAACCCCTGTTCCCGCGCCGCGTCCTCGACCGCGAGCGCGAGCATCCGCGCGAGCCCGTGCCCGCGCGCCCAGGGCGCGACGAAATGGGTCGTGGTCGACGCCGCGAAGCTCTGTGCCTCGTTGTTGCGCGGCGGTCTGACGAGCTGGGCGGAGCCCGCGATCGTCCCGCCGAGCCGGCCGACGAACAGTTCGCGCTCGGGCACCAGCAGCACGCCGCGCCAATACCGCTCCATGATCCTGCGCGGCGGCGGGATAAGCCAGCCGAAGCCGCCGCCCTCGAGGATCGCGTTCTCGGACGCATCGCAGAGGTCGGCGAGGTCGCGCGCGGCGAAGCTCTCGACCTTCTCGACCGAGATATCGGGCGACTCGTCGCTCATGGCCGCCACTCGAGGAACCGGGAGATCAGCGCGAGCCCGTTGCGCTGGCTCTTCTCCGGATGGAACTGGGTGCCGAGCACGTTGCCGCGCCCCACCACCGCCGCGACCGGCCCGCCGTAATCGGTCACCGCGAGCACGTCGCCGGGCCGGTCGGGCACCATCTTGTAGGAATGGACGAAATAGGCGTGCGCCCCCGCCTCCAGCCCGGCGAGCACCGGATGGTCCGCGCTGGCCTCGATCTCGTTCCATCCCATGTGCGGGATCCTGAGACCGTCGCCCGGGGGAAGCGGGACCACACGCCCCGGCACCCAGCCGAACCCGTCGTGGATGCCGTGCTCCTCGCCGACGGTCGCCATGAGCTGCATGCCGACGCAGATCCCGAGCAGCGGAACCCCGGCGCGCACCCGTTCGTGCAGCGCCTCCACCATGCCCGGCAGCCGCGCGAGCCCGGTCATGCAGTCGACGAAGGCGCCGACGCCCGGCAGCACGATGCGGTCCGCCCGGGCGAGTTCGGCCGGATCGGCGGTCACCGCCACCCTGGGCCGTCCGGGCGCGTCGGAAGCGGCGCGCTCGAACGCCTTCGCCGCCGAGCGCAGATTCCCCGAGCCGTAATCGACGATCACGACGGTCACGCGGGCGCCCGGTCCTGGGAGGAAGGGGGCCTTACGGAAAGGTCCCCGGAACCGCGTTCGAGGAACCGCCGGGCCGCGTCCTCCGCGTTGCGCCCCGCGACGACCGCGACCGGCCGCCAGCCGCGGCGCTCCAGCGCGCGGCAGCGCCAGTCGTTCGCCGTCCCGCCGACGAACGCGGCGGCCGCGAGCGCGCAGAGGAGCCCCGTCATGCCCCCGGCCCCGGCGGCCGTCAGGATCGCGGCGATCCCGAGCGCCGCCGCCGGCAGGGCGAGCGCCGCCCACCACAGCCCGTGCCACGCCGCCCACAGGAAGGAGAAGAAGAAGGCGGGCCAGCACATCCCCTCCTTCACCATCGTGACGCCGCGGTCCCGCTCCAGCGAAGCGGGATCGAGATAGGCCGCGTAGATGCGCATCAGACCCCGCCGAGCGTGCCCTTGGTGGATGGGATCGCGGCGGGCGCGCGGGGGTCGGTCGCGGTCGCGGTCCTGAGCGCGCGGGCGAGCCCCTTGAAGCACGATTCGACGATATGGTGGTTGTTCTCGCCGTAGAGGTTCTCGACATGGAGCGTCGAGCCCGACGCCTGCGCGAACGCCTGGAACCATTCCTTGAACAGCTCGGTGTCCATCTCGCCGAGCTTGGGCCGGCTGAAATCGACTTTCCAGATGAGGTAGGGCCGCCCCGAAATGTCGATCGCCACCCGGGTCAGGGTCTCGTCCATCGGGATCAGGGCCGAGCCGTAGCGGACGATCCCGCCCCGGTCGCCGAGCGCCTTGGAGACCGCCTGGCCGATGGCGAGCGCGGTGTCCTCGGTGGTGTGGTGGAAATCGATGTGCAGGTCGCCGTCCGCGCGCACCCTGAGGTCGATCAGGCTGTGCCGCGACAGCTGCTCCAGCATGTGGTCGAGAAAGCCGATCCCGGTGGCCACGTCGTAGACGCCGCCGCCATCGAGGTCGACCGACACCTCGATACGGGTCTCGCGCGTCTCCCGCGCGAGCGAGGCCGTGCGCATCCTGCCGCTCCCGTTCCGCGAGGCGGTTGTTTAGCAAATCGGCCTGCGCAAGACCATCGCGGCGTTTGACGCCGCTCTTCTGCTTGCTATCTCTCGAACGAGATACGGAGGTTCGACATGACAGAGCGAAGTTCCACGCGGCATGTCCGGACGGACACTTCGTGCGATGGGGCGTTTCCACCGGAACTCAAGGTGCCGAACGCCCAGACCCGCGCTGCTATGGCCGAGGCGGAAGAAATCCTGAGCGCCGGCAAGACCCGCTTTGCCTCGGCTGACGAGATGTTTGCAGCCCTCGAAAGGAAGGACCGTTAGCCCGGGCATTGAAGGGAAGCCACCGCCGTCGGACAGACCGCCGATGTCACCCCGGCCGGAGCGCAGCGGAGAGCCGGGGTCCAGGTCGTCCGCACGATGCCCGCGGCTCTGGACCCCGGATCGGGTCCGGGGTGACGGTGGGGGACGAGGCGGGGCGCAAGCGGTTGGCCCCACTCCCCGCCCGGCCTTGACCTCGACCGGGCCGGCCCCACATTGTGAGCGGCGATGGGACAGGCACTGAATTGGGGGCCGGGGCGGGCGTGACGGGCACGAGGGACCGCTACGCGCTCGACGGCACGACGATCCTTTCCGTCCGCAAGGGCGGGACCACGGTCATCGCCGGCGACGGCCAGGTGAGCCTCGGCAACACGGTGATCAAATCGGGCGCGCGCAAGGTGCGCCGGCTCGGCGGCGGGTCCGTCATCGGCGGCTTCGCCGGCGCGACGGCGGACGCGTTCACCCTGTTCGAGCGGCTGGAGGGAAAGCTCGACCAGCATCCGGGCCAGCTCATGCGCGCCTGCGTCGAGCTCGCCAAGGACTGGCGCACCGACCGCTATCTGCGCCGGCTGGAGGCGATGATGGCGGTGGCCGACGCGCGGTCCTCGCTCATCCTGTCCGGCACCGGCGACGTGCTGGAGCCCGACGACGGGGTGATCGGCATCGGCTCTGGCGGGCCGTACGCGCTCGCCGCCGCGCGCGCCCTGATCGACGTCGAGGGCCTCGACGCCGAGGCGGTCGCGCGCAAGGCGATGGGGATCGCCGCCGGCATCTGCATCTACACCAACGACAACGTCGTCATCGAGAGCATCGAGTCGCCTTGACCAATTTCAGCCCCCGCGAGATCGTCTCCGAGCTCGACCGCTACATCGTCGGCCAGGACGACGCCAAGCGCGCGGTCGCCATCGCGCTGCGCAACCGCTGGCGGCGCCAGCAGCTCGACGACGATCTGCGCGACGAGGTGCTGCCCAAGAACATCCTGATGATCGGCCCGACCGGCGTCGGCAAGACCGAGATCGCGCGCCGCCTCGCCCGGCTCGCCCAGGCGCCGTTCCTCAAGGTCGAGGCGACCAAGTTCACGGAGGTCGGCTATGTCGGCCGCGACGTCGAGCAGATCGTCCGCGACTTGGTCGAGATCGCCATCCACATGGTGCGCACGCGCCAGCGCAAGGAGGTCGAGGCGAGGGCCGAGATCGCCGCCGAGGAACGCGTGCTCGACGCGCTGGTGGGCGAGAAGGCGAGCGCCGAGACGCGCCAGAAATTCCGCGTCCTGCTGCGCGAGGGCAAGCTCGACGACAAGGAGATCGAGGTCGAGGTCTCGGAAGGCGGATCGTCGCTGCCGACCTTCGAGATCCCCGGCATGCCGGGCGCCCAGATGGGGATGGTCAACCTGGGCGACATTTTCGGCAAGGCGTTCGGCGGGCGCACCGCGCCGCGCAAGATGTCGGTCGCGGACTCGCACGACATCCTGGTGGAGGAGGAGGCCGACAAGCTGCTCGACGAGGACGCGGTGGTGCGGGAGGCCATCGACAGCGTCGAGCAGAACGGCATCGTCTTCCTCGACGAGATCGACAAGATCTGCGCGCGCTCCGACCGCTACGGCGCCGACGTGAGCCGCGAGGGGGTGCAGCGCGACCTGCTGCCGCTGATCGAGGGGACCACGGTCGCGACCAAGCACGGCACGGTGGAGACCAACCACATCCTGTTCGTCGCCTCGGGCGCGTTCCACCTCGCCAAGCCGTCCGACCTGCTGCCCGAGCTGCAGGGCCGCCTGCCGATCCGGGTCGAGCTCAAGGCGCTCACCGAGGAGGATTTCCGGCGTATCCTGACCGAGCCCGAGACCAGCCTGATCCGGCAATACGTGGCGCTGCTCGGCACCGAGGACGTGGCGCTCGACTTCGCCGAGGACGCGATAAGCGAGATCGCCCATGTCGCGGCGGAGGTGAACCGCTCGGTCGAGAATATCGGCGCGCGCCGCCTCCAGACCGTGATGGAACGCCTGCTCGACGAGATCAGCTTCACCGCCACCGACAAGTCCGGCGAGACGGTCTCGATCGACGCGGCCTACGTCCGCGACCGCGTCGCCGACCTCGCCAAGGACGCGGACCTGTCGAAGTATATTCTGTAGGGCGACGCCGGCTGTCGCCCGAGAGCCCCCTCACCCCGGCCCTCTCCCCGCGGGGGAGAGGGAGACTCGCTCGCCGTCCCTTCCGTGCCTTCTCCCCTCCCGCTTGCGGGAGGGGCCGGGGGAGGGTGGCCGGTCCGCGCTACATCGTGATCCGCAGCCGCAGTCCCAGCGCCCGGGCGATCCGCGTCACCGTGGCGAAGCTCGGGTTGCCGTCCTTCGACAGGGCCTTGTAGAGCCCCTCGCGGCTCAGCCCGGCATCGCGCGCCAGCCGGCTCATGTTGCCCGCCCGGGCGATTTCGGCGAGGCCGGCGCGGATCAGGCTGCCGTCGCCGGGATCGGCCTCGACGCACGCTTCCAGATAGAGGCGCGCGTTCCGGGGAATGTCCGGGTCCGTCATGGCGGAGCCTATGTTAACCACAGTTGACAGTGCGGCAACCCGGCCGCGTCGTCCGGGCGGCCGCGCCGGTTTTCCGAACCGGTCCGGCAGCAATCCCCGCCAGGGCGCTGGTGCGGCAGGGAGATTCGCCGTCGCGTCCGCGCCGCCGAGCGCCCGGACGGCGCGTCGTCGTGTCCCCCGGGGACGCGAAAAATAGTCTCATATCGGACCAATGTTTCATGTGAAACAAAGGACAGTATTGTTGACCTATGTTTCACGTGAAACATTAAACATCATCGGTCGGCATAGACCGACATGGGAAGACTTGGGACGTTAATTGCTGCTTTGTTTCAGTAGTTTGGGACGGTTCCGGGGCGCCATCCGAGGACAGGCGCGCGCCTGGGCGCGAATGGATTGACAGCGTCGTGTTGAACGTCTAGATGATATTCGGGATGTTGCTGGATAAGGCAATCGGATGTCATCACCTGTCGGAAAGCGCGTCGCGAACCTCAAGCTCACATTGAACAAGCGGGCCGTCGAGGGGCTCAGGCCCGCCGGCAAGCCCTTCATCGCATGGGACGACAAGCTCACCGGCTTCGGCGTCAGGGTACAGCCCTCGGGCCTGCGGTCGTATATCGTCAACTACCGTGTGGGGGAGGGCGGCAGGCGGGCGGTCAACCGGCGCCTGGTGATCGGCCGCCACGGGCGGGTGACCGCGGAGCAGGCAAGGCGCATCGCGCACGAGACGCTGGGCAAGGTCGCCGCCGGGGAGGACCCGGCGGAGGGGCGCACCCGGTCGCGCTCGGTGCCCACGCTGCGCGAGGCCTTCGCGGAGTTCCTCTCGGTGGGGCCGGCGCGGAAGGAGAGCACGCTCGGGAGCTACCGCAGGACGGTCCACATGGATCTCGCGCCGTGGCTCGACCGCTCGCTCAACACGATCTCGCGCCGGGACGTGGAGCAGTGCTTCCACCGTCTGACGTCGGAGATCGGCTGGGTGGGGGCGAATTCCGCGCTGACCATGCTGGGGGCGCTCTACCGGCGGCAGTGCGTCGACGTGCCGGGCCTGCCCAACCCGGTCCAGCAGTGGCGCGCGGCGGGCGGGCGTCTGCACCGCCAGCGCCGGCGCCGCATCGCGCCTCCCGCCGAGGTCCTGCCGTGCTGGCACCGGGGGATCGAGCGGGGGGTTAAGAGCCCGGTGGCGCGGGATGCGCTGCGCTGCGGGCTCTATACGGGGATGCGCATCTCGGAGGCGATCGGTCTGCGCTGGGAGCGGGTCGATCTGGGCGCGATGACGCTCGTGGTGGAGGAAACCAAGACGGGCGGGCCGCTGGAGCTTCCGGTCACGCGGCAGCTGGCGGCGGTGCTGGAGCGCCGTCTGGCCGAGCGGGGGCGGTTCCCGGAGCGCAGCCGGGGCTGGGTGTTCCCGTCGGAGACCAGCGCCTCGGGTCGGATCGTGGCGCTGCAGCAGCTGAATGCGCGGATCGGCGAGGAAGGCGGTGCGAAGTTCTGGTTCCACGCGCTGAGGAACTGCTTCATCACGGTGGCGGACCGGGAGCTGATGCTGCCGACCAGCCTGACCCGGCGGCTGGTCAACCATGCCAGGCCGCGCGACGTGACCGAGGGCTACGCGGCGGACTGGACGATGGCGCAGCTCCGCGAGGCGGCCCAGCGCATCGCCGATCGCATCGACGAGCTGATCGAATGTTGAGCTCGACATTTGATCGACCTACAAGATGAACGGCGTCGAGCCGCTCGCTTGGCTCAAGAGCACGCTGGAAAAGATCGCGGCCGGCCATGCCCGGTCGAAGATCCACGAGCTGCTGCCGTGGAACTTCGATCCCGAGGCCGACGTCGAAACCGGCTGATCGCGGCGCTCAAGCCGATCCCCAAGAAATCGCTGTCACCGTATATTCCCGTTCGCGGGGACGGAGCCGGGCGATCGCCGCGTCGGTGAGTCGCATGCGTTCGCTAGCCGCCACGATTCAGCTCCCTCCAGCACCGCGCGGACGATCTCGGCGGCTTCCATCGCCATCCCCCGGCAGAGGTTGGAGCCTTGGGGCCGGAGCCCCATGGCTTCGGCCTCCTGAATGACAACGGAGAGCACCAGCACGGCGCTGTCGGCGGTCGCGAGGGTCGCGCGCAGCGCGGCGAACCAGCCCCGACCTCAGGGCGGTTCGATGTCGGCGACCGGGCGTCCGGCGAAGTGGGGCGGGGTCTGCCGGCGGGGATAGCGCCGATCGTGTCCCGAGCCGTGGTGTAAGAGCCTGGCGGCCGTCGCGGTATCCGGCGGGTAGGGCCGGTAGGCTCAGGCTGCCACGGCGGGCAGCTTGACGGTTGCATTGTCGCTCACGGGAGCGATTGATCCTAAATCCGGCAGTTGATCGGGGTCTGGATTCGCCGTGGCCCTTGTAGACTGCGGGTATGAGCGGATTTGGATGGGGCCGAGAGGGTCACCCTGCGGGTGAGGGTTCTGGCGCTGTGCGGGATCTCGCCTGCGAGGCTGTGAAGGTGGACACCTTCGGCGGCACGGTTCACGTCGAATGGGACCCGGATGCGGCGGTGACGCCGCTTGGCCATCTGGCGTTCTTCGCGGAATATCTGAAGGTGAGCGGTCGCTTCGAGGCGCTGGTGGCGGACTGCCCGCTCGTCTACACGAGCCCGAACGCGCCTTCGAAGCGGGACGTTCTGGGGACGGTGCTGCTTTCGGTTCTGGCGGGCCAGTCTCGCTATGCGCACATCACGGCGCTGCGCGGGGACGGGGTGAACCCGGCGCTGTTGGGGATGGGCAAGGTCGCGAGCGAGGATTCGGTCCGGCGCGGTCTGGAGCGGATCGGGGCGGATGAGGGCACAACGTGGCTTCAGGGCCATCTCGACGACACGGTCCGCCCGCTGCTGAGCGAGCCTTGGGTTCTGGACTGCGACACGACGATCAAGCCGCTCTACGGCGGCCAGGAGGGGGCGGTGGTGAGCTACAACCCGAAGAAGCCGGGCCGTCCCTCGCACGCCTGCCATGCGTTCCTGATGGCGGGCACGCGGCTGGTTCTGGATGTCGAGGTTGCGCCGGGCAATCATCACCGCTCGAACCGGGCGGCGCCGTCCTTGTGGGCTTTGCTGGACCGTCTCGGCCGGGACCGCTGGCCGCGCCTGGTGCGGGGGGACAAGGACTGGGGCAGCGAGGGCAATATGGCGTCGTGCGAGGCGGCGGGTCTGGACTATCTGTTCAAGCTGCGCCTGACCAGGGGCGCGCGCCGGCTTGCCGAGCGGCAGATGGCGCGGGACGGCTGGGAGGATGCGGGCCAGGGCTGGCAGGGGATCGGGGCCGATCTGCGCTTGCAGGGCTGGAGCCGGTTGCGCCGGGCCGTGGTTCTGCGCCGCCGGCTTCCGGCGACACTGGCGCTGACGCGCGGCGACACCGCCCAGGGCGAGCTGTTCTGGACCGAGGCGCAGCCCGGCACCGGGGTATGGGAGTTCGCGGTGCTGGCCACCTCGCTCGATCTGGAGGTGCGCTCTGTGGCCCAGCTCTACCGCGACCGGGCCGACGCGGAGAACGGCTTCGACGAGTTGAAGAACCAGTGGGGCTGGGGCGGCTTCACCACGCGCGACCTGACGCGCTGCCGCCACATGGCCCGGCTGATCGCGCTCATCTACGACTGGTGGAGCCTGTTCGTCCGCCTCGCCGACCCCGAGCGCCACCGCGAGGCGATCACCAGCCGACCGCTGCTGCTGCACGGCGTCGCCCGCCAGACCTGGCACGCCGGCCAGACCCGGCTGACGGTGACCTCCCACCACGGGCGGCGCGAGGCGGTGGCTGCTGCCCTGCGGCGGATCGCCGGCTTCTTCCGGGCCCTGACGCAAAATGCGGAGCAGTTGAGCGCCGAGGATCGCTGGCGCCGGATCCTCGCCGAAGCGCTCAAAAAATACCTCCACGGCCGCGAGCCGGGCCATCAACCCTGGCTGCCGCCCCCTCGGGCCGCGCCAGCGTGCTGAAATCGAACCCGAAATCGACCATTCCAACCGCGCCGAGAGGGCGATCACGCCCTCCAACCGCCGGATTTAGGTTGATTCCAGCGTCATGTATCTGGCCCTCTGGACGGCCCATTCGTCGTTCTGCTCGAGCAGGATGGCGCCGATCAGCCGTGTTATGGCGTCCTCGTTGGGGAAGATGCCGACGGTGTTGGTACGCCGCTTGATCTCGCCATGGAGTCGTTCGAGCGGGTTTGTCGAGTGCAGCTTGGGGCGATGCGCGGCCGGGAAGGTCATGTAGGCGAGAACGTCGTGCTCGGCCTCGTCCATGAGAGCGGCGAGCTTCGGCGCCTTGGCCCTGAGCTGGTCGGCGACCTGGCGCCACTGGGCGGAGGCGCTGTCTGCATCCTCCTGGGCGAAGGCGGTGGTGACGAAGGCGGACACGACGCGCCGGCCCTGCTTGCCGGCATGGGCGAGCAGGGTGCGCATGAAGTGGACGCGGCAGCGCTGCCATGTGGCGCCGAGGACGCGCGTTGCAGCCGCCTTCAGGCCCTTGTGGTCATCGGAGACGACCAGCTTGACGCCGCGCAGGCCGCGGCGGGCCAGGGAGCGCAGGAAGGAGGTCCAGAAGGTCTCGGCCTCGGACGCGCCGATCGCCATGCCGAGCACCTCGCGGCGGCCCTGGTCGTTGACCGCCACCGCGATCGTGACCGCGACCGAGACGACGCGCCCGGCCTCGCGCATCTTCACATAGGTCGCGTCCAGCCACAGATACGGCCAGTCGCCCTCCAGCGGGCGGTCGAGGAAGTCGCGGATCTTGCCGTCGATCTCACCGCACAGCCGCGACACCTGGCTCTTCGAGATGCCCGACATGCCCATGGCCTGCACCAGGTCGTCCACCGAGCGGGTCGACACGCCCTTGATGTAGGCCTCCTGGATCACCGCCGTCAGCGCCTTCTCCGCCATGCGACGCGGCTCCAGGAAGCCCGGGAAGTAGCTCCCCTTGCGCAGCTTCGGGATCTTCAGCTCCACCGTGCCCGCGCGCGTCTCCCAGACCCGGTCCCGGTAGCCGTTGCGATGGGTGAGCCGGTCCGGCGAACGCTCGCCGTGTGCGGCTCCCGCAAGGCCCTCCACCTCAAGCGCCATCAAACGCTCGGCCGTGAACCCGATCATCTCGCGAAGCAGATCGGCGTCCGAACTCTTCTCCAAAAGCGCCTGCAGGGTCATCATGTCCTTGGTGGTCATCGTGGTACTCCTCCGGTCGGATGGACTGTAGAAGCCCAACCCTAACCGGCACCGCGATGGCCATCCGCTATGGATAAGTGGCCCGCCGCCGCCAGACGCCACACGGTCGCGGCGGCGGGCCACTTACCCACAGCTACCGATGCTGGCTCCTGCTCCTACACCACACCACGCCTGGGGGCACGACCGTGGCGTCGGGCAGACGCACGGCGGTCCGTTTCATGGGTGCCTCCAGCGGTTGACGTGTATACCGCCCGCGCGGGTTCGTGGACAGCCCGCCATATCACGTCCCGCCCGGCATCCCGAGTCATCATGATGCCTCGAATTTTGATGCAATGATGACTCCGCGCCGCGCGGAACCGTCCTGCGAAGACCGGTTCGCAAGATGTTGGCGGCGCGGCGGTTTCCGCCGCCGCGCGCCGTTCTCGGCCGGCTCCCGGCGGCGCGGATGCCGGCCTGTCCCGTCCCCGGGGGACAGTAAATATGCCGTTTCACGTCAATGTTTCACGTGAAACAAAGGTCAACGATGCTGACTTATGTTTCACGTGAAACATTGGGCGGCGGTCCCGCCCTACAGCTCCACCCCCCGGTTGTCCCAGGCGCGGCGCCACTTGTTGGCGAGGTCGGGGTCGAACAGGAGCTCGGTGTCGCCGGGGGCGATGGCCCAGTCGTCGCGCGCGAGCTCGGATTCGAGCTGCCCCGGCGCCCAGCCCGCGTAGCCGAGGACGAACAGGCCGCGCACCGGCCCCTCGCGGCGCGCCATCTCGCGCAGAATCTCGGGGTCGGCGGAGAGCCAGACGTTCCCGGTCACCCTGACCGAGTTGCCGGTCTCGTAGTCGCCCGAATGCAGGATGAAGCCCTCGGTCGGCCCGACCGGCCCGCCATAGTGGACGGCGATCTTGCGGCCGGTGCGCTCGGCCGGGGCGGAGTCGGGATCGAGGATGTTCTCGGCCCAGTCCTCGGCGAGCACGCGGTTGATCACGAAGCCCATCGCCCCGTCCGGCCCGTGGCGGATCATGTAGATCACGGTCCCGGCGAAGCGCGGGTCGGGCATGTCGGGCGCGGCGACCAGGAACCAGCCCGCGAGGCTTCCCGGCGCGGTCGCCGCCGCCGCCGCGCGGGCGAGCAGGAGGACGATCGCGAGGGCGGCCGGGATCGCGGCGCGCGCCCTCACAGCGCGGGTGCCTCCAGCGTGCGGAGCCGGTCCGCCGGCGCGATCGGCGCCCCGGTGCGTTCGCGGAGCGCCGCGAAGTCGAGGCCCGCCACGATCTCGCGCGCCACCAGCCCCGCCGGGGTCACGTCGATCACCGCGAGGTCGGTGTAGATCCGGTCGACCGCCTCGCGCCCGGTCAGCGGGTAAGTCACGCGCTCGACGATCTTGGGCTCGCCGCGCCGGGTGCAGTGGTCGGTCATCGCGTAGACCGCCTTGGCGCCCACCGCGAGGTCCATCGCCCCGCCGACGCCGGGGACCGCGCCTTCGGCCCCGGTCGACCAGTTGGCGAGGTCGCCGTTGGCCGCCACCTGGAACGCGCCGAGGACGCAGAGGTCGAGATGCCCACCGCGCACCATGGCGAACGAGTCCGCGTGGTGGAACAGGGACGCGCCGGGGAGCAGCGTGACCGGCTGCTTGCCGGCGTTGATCAGGTCCTCGTCCTCGGCGTCCGCGGGCGGTTCGGGGCCCATGCCGAGGATGCCGTTCTCGCTGTGGAAGATCACCTCGCGTTCCGGCGGCACGAAGTTCGCCACCAGCACCGGCTGGCCGATGCCGAGATTGACGAAGGCGCCCTCCGGGATGTCACGGGCGATGCGCCAGGCGACCTGGTTGCGGGTGAGGCCCGGTTGTTTCACGGGTAACGGTCCCCCCTCAAGATCGCCGCGCGCTCGCTGACCGGCTCGGGCACGCCGACCACCCGGTCGACGAAGATGCCGGGGGTGACGACGGTCTCCGGGTCGATCCCGCCGAGCTCCACGATCTCGCGCGCCTGGACGATGGTGGTCGCCGCCGCCATGCACATCAGCGGCCCGAAATTGCGCGCCGCCAGCCGGTAGGTGAGGTTGCCCCAGCGGTCGGCGCGCTCCGCCTTGATCAGCGCGAAATCGGCATGCAGCGGGTATTCGAGCACATGGTCGCGCCCGTCGATGGTCCGGGTCTCCTTGCCCTCGGCGAGCGGGGTGCCGACCGTGGTCGGGGTGTAGAACCCGCCGAGCCCGGCGCCCGCCGCGCGCAGCCGCTCGGCGAGGGTCCCCTGCGGCACCACCTCGAGCGCGACCTCGCCGGCGCGGTAGAGCGCCTCGAACACCTCCGAGTGCGACGAGCGGGGGTAGGTGCAGATCATCCGCGCGACGCGGCGCTGCTCCAGGAGCGCGGCGAGCCCGATATGGCCGTTGCCGGCATTGTTGTTGACCACCGTGAGGCCGCGCGCGCCCCGGTCGATCAGCGCGTGGATCAGCTCGGTCGGCGAGCCCGCCTCGCCGAACCCGCCGATCGCCACCGTCGCGCCGTCCGGGATGTCGGCGACCGCCTCGGCAATGTCCGCGACCCGCTTGTCGATCATCGCCGAATCCTAGGCAACGGCCCTCGCCCCGTCCATACGCCGCCCGGTTGACCGCCCTCGGGCCGCGCCCCAGTTTCCCCCCATGGAAGCGCTCTGCCGCGACTGCTTCGCCCCGGCACCCGCGGACGGCGGGACCGCGTGCGGCGCCTGCGGGTCGGCCCGGATCGTCCGCCACCCCGAGCTCGCGCGCCTCGCGATCGCCCATGTCGACTGCGACGCCTTCTACGCCGCGGTCGAGAAGCGCGACGACCCCGCCCTGCGCGGCCGGCCGGTGCTGGTCGGCGGCGGAAGGCGGGGCGTGGTGATGGCGGCCTGCTACGACGCGCGCGCCTTCGGAATCCGCTCGGCGATGCCGATGTTCGAGGCGCTCCGCGCCTGCCCCGACGCCGCGGTGGTCCGCCCCGACATGCGGAAATACGCCGCCGTCAGCCGCGAGGTGCGCGCGCTGCTGAACGGCGTCACCCCGGCGGTCGAGCCGGTCTCGATCGACGAGGCGGTGCTCGACCTGTCGGGCACCGGCCGGCTGCACCGGGCCGCCCCGGCGGCGACTCTGGCGCGGCTGGCGCGCCGGATCGAGGCGGAGATCGGCATCGCCGTCTCGATCGGGCTGAGCTACAACCGGTTCCTCGCCAAGATCGCGTCCGGCATGGACAAGCCGCGCGGCTTCTTCGCGATCGGAAGGGGCGATGCGATGCGCTTCCTCGCGGACCGGCCGGTTACCGCGATCCCCGGCGTGGGCGAGGCGATGCGCGGGCGGCTCGCCGCCGACGGAATCGCGACGGTGGGCGATTTGCAGGGGATGGGCGAGGCGGCGCTCGTCCGCCGCTACGGGGCGATGGGACGCCGCCTCGCCCGGCTCTCGCGCGGCCACGACCCGCGCCCCGTGGCGGCCGGCGGCGGGCGCAAGAGCCTCTCCGCCGAGACCACCTTCGCCCGCGACCTCACCCGCATCGAGGATCTGGAAGCCCGCCTCTGGCCGCTCGCCGAGAAGGTCTCGCGCCGGCTCAAGGCGGAGGGGATCGGCGCGCGCACGGTCGTGCTCAAGCTCAAGCGCGCCGACTTCCGCGTGCTCACCCGGAGCGCCACCCTCGCCCACCCGACCCAGCTCGCCGAGACGATCTGGCGCGCCGGCGTCCGGCTGGCGGAGAAGGAGGCCGACGGCACGCCGTGGCGGCTGATCGGCATCGGCGCGTCGCGCTACGTCCCGGCCGCCGACGCCGACCCGCCCGACCTCGCCGACCCGCGCTCGCTCTGGCGCCGCGACACGGAGCGCGCCATCGACTCGATCCGCGAGCGGTTCGGCGAGGAGTCCATCGCCCGCGGCCGCGGGCTGGGGTAGCGGCCGCCCGTCCCTCGATACGGCGCCTGCGGCGCCTGCTCGGGATGAGGACGCAAAGGGAGTCCCTCACCCTGAGTAGCCGCGAAGCGGCGTATCGAAGGGCGACCCAACCTCGTCTAAGGTTTCACGTGAAACAAAGGTCAACCTTGTTGACTTATCCAATATGGCAAGAACGCGCCGTAAGTGGCAAAACCCGGCCCCGCGCGCAACATCGTTTCGCGGGGCGGCGCGATCCGCGTCCCCGGGGGACGGGATCGGGCGATTCCGGGCGCGCGCGGCGGGACGGGCGCGGAAACGGGTTTGCTATTTGCCGTACAGTTTGCGACGAATAGTTCATGTCCTACCGGCTGGACATGGGCAGGCTGGCCGCGCCGCTCGCCCGGGCGCGCTACGAGCAGGGCAGGCTCGCGGGCCGGGCGGACGCGCTCGATCCCGTCACGCGCCGCGCGGCGGCGCTGGGCACGCTGGCCGACGACGTGCTCGCCTCGGCCGCGATGGAGGGGCGGCGGCTCCACCGGGCGCGGGTGCGCGCGGCGATCGCCGGCCGGTTCGGGCGGGCGCGGAACCGTCCGACCGAAGGGCTGGTCCGGATCGCGCTCGACGCCGCCCGCGACCCCGCGGCGCCGCTGACGGCGGCGCGGCTGCTCGACTGGCACGCCGCGCTCCGCCCGGCCGGGCGCGGGGTCCGCGCCGGGGCGTGGCGCGACGAGGCCGCCGGGGACGCGCTGGCGGCCTTCGTCGACCGGTTCGAGGACGCGCGCGATGCCGAGCCGGTGCTCGCCGCCGGCCTCGCCCATCTCCGCTTCCTCACGGTCTCCCCGTTCGTGGCCGGCAACGGGCCGATCGCGCGGGCGGTGACCGACCTCGCGCTGGCCCGCGCGGAGGAGACCGGCGTCCGGTTCTACAGCCTGACCGCCCGGATGCGGCACGAGCAGGCGGCGTATGACGGCGCGCTGGCGGCGGCGCTCGCGGGCGGGGAAGACGCGACCGGATGGCTGGATTGGTTCCTCGGCTGCATCGCGCGCGCCTGCGCCGCCGCGCACCCGACGCTCGCTGCCGCGCCGCGCGCCGACGACGCGGACGGCGGGCTGAACCCGCGCCAGCGAACCGTCCTCGACCGCCTCCGCGCGGACGACCCGGCCCCGACGACCTCGTCGAGCTGGGCCGCCATGACGGGCTGCTCCCGCGACACCGCGCTCCGCGACATCAACGATCTCGTCGCGCGCGGGATCCTGGCGAAGAGCGGGGCCGGCGGCAGGAGCACGCGCTACGCGCTGGTGGAGGGGCGGGGCGGAGACGGCCCCCTTCCGTCGCCCCGGCCCCGAGCCGGGGGCCAGGGCGATCACCGGGACAGGCCGCGACCGTCGTAGAGGAAGTCCTGGCTGCGCGCCGCCGTCGGTCCGGGCTTTATCCGGTGCCTCGCGGCGGCCTGGACGGAGGCGATGAGGGCGCGCAGCGCGCGTTCGTCGGGCGGCGGCGCGGCCAGCACGAGCCTCGCGGTGGGCCTGCCGTGGCGGGTCAGCACGATCTCCTCCCCCGCCTCGGCGCGGCGGACGAGCTCGCTCAGCCGCGCCCTGGCGGCGGTGACGGGGATATCCATGCCGGTAGCCTCCAGACGGGAGCGGATCGGGAAATGGTCCGTACACCGGTCGGGGTCAAGCCGGGCGGCGCGGCAAACGGTCGGGGCACCTCTCCCACCCGTCATGCTCGGCGAAGGCCGAGCATCCACGTTTTGTTTTTTGTCCGGCCAGCGGGAAAGAAAAAAACTCGTGGATGGTCGGCCTCCGCCGACCATGACGTGAGGGAGGCCGGGTTACGCGGCGCCTGCCGCTTCAAGAAGAACCCGCGCCTGCCTGGGGTCGCTCATAGAGCACCCTTCCTTCGCGCAGCGCCCGCGCGAGCACGTTGTTGAGCGAATCGCGCCAGTACTCGACCTCGTCCAGGCTGTAGACCAGAACGTCCTTGGCGACGCCGAGGCCGTCGAGCGTGCGCATCACGCGGTTGATCTCGGCGAGGCGGGAGCGGCCCGGTCCGAACGGCTCGGCCTCGACGACCACGAGATCGACGTCCGAGTCCGGCCGGGCGTCGCCGCGCGCGCGGGAGCCGAACAGGATCACCTGCTCGGGATCGGCCGCCTCCACGATGGCGGCGACCATGCGCTGGAGGAGGGGTTCGTCGACGTGGGTCATGGGGGTTGCGTGCTCCGTCGCGGTCCCGCGGCGCTCCCGGTTGGGCGGGAGGTTCGGTCATACGGGGGCCGGTGGCAAACTATAATCGAGGAGACGCAGGGTCTAATTTCAAGACCTTGACATCATTCCATTGACGGAATATATCGACGCATGAGTTGGGAGGTCGAGTACACGAACGAGTTCGGGGATTGGTGGGACGATCTCGGGGAGACCGAACAGGAGGACATCGCCGCCACGGTGGAATTGCTGGCGGAGCACGGACCCGCGCTTCCTTTTCCCTACTCCTCCGGCATATCGGGCTCCCGCCACGGCCGCATGCGCGAGCTTCGCATCCAGAGCGGCGGTCGTCCGATCCGCGTTTTCTACGCCTTCGATCCGCGGCGGACGGCGATCCTGCTGATCGGCGGCGACAAGACGGGGGACGGCCGGTTCTACGAGCGGTTCGTTCCGCTGGCCGACAGGCTCTATGACGAGCACTTGAAGGAATTGAAGGACGAAGGGTCGATCCAATGACCGGACGCCAGGCATTCGACGAATTGACGAAGGGCTTCACGCCGGAGCGCCGCGCGCGCGTCGATGCCCGCAAGGCCGAGCTTCGCGCGGCGATGCCGCTTCACGAGCTGCGCCGGGCGCGGGCGATGACGCAGAAGGCGGTCGGCGACGCGCTCAAGGTCAAGCAGCCGGCTGTCGCCAAGCTGGAGCGGCGCGCGGACATGTACGTCTCCAACCTCCGCGCCTACATCGAGGCGATGGGCGGGCGGCTCAACATCGTCGCCGAGTTCCCGCAGGGGAGCGTGGTCATCACGAACTTCTCGGAGGCGGGGGAGGACGGCGGGGCCGCTTGACCGCCTCGGAGCTCGGCACTCCCCACGCGTCATGCTCGGCGAAAGCCGAGCATCCACCTTTTTAGTACGTAAGCGTCTGGCGTGACCGCCCTTGTGGCGAGACGGCTTGGAGCCGCAGTCTGTGGTGAGGTTCCAGAGGTCGATAGTGTCCATTATCGGCTAATGGACACTATCTTAGGGGGCTGCGGTGCCACGTCGGGTACGCCGGTTCTGGTCGGACGACGAGAAGCGCCGGATCGTGGCGCAGAGCTACGCTCCCGGTGTCTCGGTGTCGGTTGTGGCGCGCCGCTATGACGTCAACGCCAACCTGATCTTCACCTGGCGGCGCGATCCCCGTTACAGGCCGGCGGCCGATGCCGGGGAGGCGCCGTCCTTCCTGCCGGTGGAGGTGGTGCCCGATGCGCCGCCGTTGGAGCCGGCCGCGGCATCGGACGGTCGGATCGAGATCGCGTTGTCGAACGGCCACCGGGTGAGCGCGTTCGGGTCGTTCGACGCGGACGCGCTGTGCCGGGTGGTGCGGGCGCTTGGCGGATGATCCCGGTTCCCTCCTCGACCCGGGTATGGCTGGCCTGCGGCGTGACCGACATGCGCAAGGGGTTCCCCGGTCTCGCGGCGCAGGCGGAGCGGGTATTGAAGGCGGATCCGCATTGCGGCCATCTCTTCATCTACCGCGGCCGCCGGGGCGACCTGATCAATGCGGCGCGTCAATCAAGCTGAGACGTTTGCGTCAATCAGGATGAGACGGGGGAAGGCGGCGGCCCGGAACGCAGGGAGGGCGTAGCCCGACCGGAGTTCCGGGCCGCCGGCTCGAAAAATTTCCCCCGGGCCTTCTGGCGGCCAGGGCCGGCCGGGCGAACGGTGAGGCTTTTCCGAGTGGGGGAGCGCGTCGTTGCCCGGGCGTCACATAACCGATCGCCAGAAGAGGCTGTTCATGACCCATAAGAAGACCGACACCATCGCGGTGGCGGCCGCCAAGGCGGGCTTCAGCCGTGCCACCGGCTACCGGCTCGCTGCCGATCCGCTTCCCGCTCGGGAGAAGAAGCCGCGAGGCCGGCGCCGCCCGGACCCGCTGGCCGATATCTTCGAGGAGGATGTCGTGCCGATCCTTGAGGCCAGCCCGCTGATCCGCCCGGTCGGCGTGTTTGAGGAGCTGAGGCGCCGCCATCCCGAACTGGACCCGGGGGTGCGGCGCACGCTGGAGCGGCGGATCCGCACCTGGCGCGCCGAGCACGGCGCGGAGAAGGACGTGATCTTCCGCCAGAAGCACGAGCCGGGCCGGCAGGGCCTGTCCGACTTCACCCGCATGGGTTCGCTCGGCGTGACCGTCGCGGGGCAGCCGTTGGACCCTATGCTCTACCACTTCCGCCTCGCCTGGTCAGGCTTCACCCATGCCCGGGTGGTGCTGGGCGGCGAGAGCTTCACGGCGCTCGCGGAGGGGCTGCAGGACGCGCTGTGGCATCTCGGCGGCGCGCCCGGCGAGCACCGCACCGACAGCCTGTCGGCGGCGTTCTGCAACCTGGGCAAGGACGCGGTCGAGGACATGACCGGGCGCTACCGGGCGCTGTGCGAGCATTACGGCATGGAAGCCACCCGCAACAACCGCGGCGTGGCGCATGAGAACGGCTCGATCGAAGGGCCGCACGGACACCTCAAGCGCCGGATCGCGGATGCGCTGGCGCTGCGCGGCTCGTCGGACTTCGAGACCCTCGACGCCTATCGGCGCTTTGTCGCCGAGGTGGTCGGCCGCGCCAACGCACACCGCTCCAAGGCGATCGAAGCCGAGCGCGCGGTGCTGCGGGACCTGCCGGTCGAGCGGACTGTCGATTACGAGACGATCAGCGTCAACATCGGCCAGTCCTCCGGCTTCGTTCTCCGCCGCGTGTTCTACACCGTGCCCTCACGCCTGATCGGGCACCGGCTCGGGGCGCGCGTCTACGACGACCGGATCGACCTCTTCCTCTCGGGCACTCACCTCCTCACCCTGCCGCGCGCGCGCGTCGGCGCGAGCGGTCCGGGCGGTCACGTCGTCAACTACCGTCACGTCATCCACTCCTTGAAGAAGAAGCCGATGGCGCTGATGAACCTGGTCTATCGCGACGAGCTGTTCCCTCGCGAGCCCTACCGACGCTGCTTCGAGAAGGCCCTGGAGCGGATCGGCGAGCGCGAGGCCTGCCGCCTCGCCGTCGGCCTCCTGGCGCTGGCGCATGAGGAGAGTTGCGAGGCCGAGCTGGCCGCGGCGATCAACCACGCGCTCGGGATCGGCCGTCTCCCCGACCCCGGCGAGCTCAAGGCGCGCTTCGCGCCGCGCCGCAGCAAAATGCCCAGCGTCGATGTCGTCAGGCCGCCGCTCGGCGGCTATGGCTCGTTGCTGAGCGCAGGAGAGGCGGCATGACCGACAAAGACGACAACAACACCGCGCTCGACCCCAACAAGATCGACGCCATGAAGCTCTCCTTGATGCTTGCCGAGCTCCGCCTGCCGACGATCAGCCAACTCTGGCAGAGCTTCGCCAAGCGGGCCGACAAGGAAGGATGGACCGCGGCTCGCTTCCTCGCGGCCCTGGCTGAACACGAACTCGCCGAACGCGACCGGCGGCGCATCGAGCGCCACCTCAGGGAGGCCAAGCTGCTTCCGGGCAAGACGCTTGCCTCCTTCGACTTCAACGTCGTGCCGATGATCTCGAAGGCCCAGGTCAGCGCGCTGGCCGCCGGCGACGCCTGGCTCAGCCAGGGCGCCAACTGCCTGATCTTCGGACCGCCAGGGGCCGGCAAGAGCCATCTCGCCTCCGCCATTGGCCTGGCCCTGGTTGAGAGCGGATACCGTGTGCTGTTCACCAGGACCACCGATCTCGTGCAGCGCATGCAGGTTGCAAGGCGCGAGCTTGCACTGGAAAGCCTGTTGGCGCGGCTCGACCGCTTCAACCTCCTGATCCTCGACGACCTCGCCTATGTGCGGAAGGACCAGGCCGAGACCGGCGTGCTCTTCGAACTCATCTCGGCGCGCTACGAGCGGCGATCCCTGCTCATCACCGCAAACCAGCCCTTCGGCGAGTGGGGAAAGGTGTTCCCGGACGAAACAACCGCGGTGGCTGCCGTCGACCGCCTCGTCCACCACGCCACCATCCTCGAGATGAACATCGAGAGCTACCGCCGCCGCGCCGCTCTCGACAGAGGCAAGCGAAAGGCCGGCCGGCCGCCAAGCTACGCAACCAAGAAAAACACCAAGGACTGAGCCGCCGCCTGCTCAGGTAGAGCGGCCACGACAATCAGGGCCCGCGGGGATCGTCTCCGCGGGCCGTCTCTTCTCCGACGATCGTGTCCCGAGCCGTGGTGTAAGAGCCTGGCGGCCGTCGCGGTATCCGGCGGGTAGGGCCGGTAGGCTCAGGCTGCCACGGCGGGCAGCTTGACGGTTGCATTGTCGCTCACGGGAGCGATTGATTCCAGCGTCATGTATCTGGCCCTCTGGACGGCCCATTCGTCGTTCTGCTCGAGCAGGATGGCGCCGATCAGCCGTGTTATGGCGTCCTCGTTGGGGAAGATGCCGACGGTGTTGGTACGCCGCTTGATCTCGCCATGGAGTCGTTCGAGCGGGTTTGTCGAGTGCAGCTTGGGGCGATGCGCGGCCGGGAAGGTCATGTAGGCGAGAACGTCGTGCTCGGCCTCGTCCATGAGAGCGGCGAGCTTCGGCGCCTTGGCCCTGAGCTGGTCGGCGACCTGGCGCCACTGGGCGGAGGCGCTGTCTGCATCCTCCTGGGCGAAGGCGGTGGTGACGAAGGCGGACACGACGCGCCGGCCCTGCTTGCCGGCATGGGCGAGCAGGGTGCGCATGAAGTGGACGCGGCAGCGCTGCCATGTGGCGCCGAGGACGCGCGTTGCAGCCGCCTTCAGGCCCTTGTGGTCATCGGAGACGACCAGCTTGACGCCGCGCAGGCCGCGGCGGGCCAGGGAGCGCAGGAAGGAGGTCCAGAAGGTCTCGGCCTCGGACGCGCCGATCGCCATGCCGAGCACCTCGCGGCGGCCCTGGTCGTTGACCGCCACCGCGATCGTGACCGCGACCGAGACGACGCGCCCGGCCTCGCGCATCTTCACATAGGTCGCGTCCAGCCACAGATACGGCCAGTCGCCCTCCAGCGGGCGGTCGAGGAAGTCGCGGATCTTGCCGTCGATCTCACCGCACAGCCGCGACACCTGGCTCTTCGAGATGCCCGACATGCCCATGGCCTGCACCAGGTCGTCCACCGAGCGGGTCGACACGCCCTTGATGTAGGCCTCCTGGATCACCGCCGTCAGCGCCTTCTCCGCCATGCGACGCGGCTCCAGGAAGCCCGGGAAGTAGCTCCCCTTGCGCAGCTTCGGGATCTTCAGCTCCACCGTGCCCGCGCGCGTCTCCCAGACCCGGTCCCGGTAGCCGTTGCGATGGGTGAGCCGGTCCGGCGAACGCTCGCCGTGTGCGGCTCCCGCAAGGCCCTCCACCTCAAGCGCCATCAAACGCTCGGCCGTGAACCCGATCATCTCGCGAAGCAGATCGGCGTCCGAACTCTTCTCCAAAAGCGCCTGCAGGGTCATCATGTCCTTGGTGGTCATCGTGGTACTCCTCCGGTCGGATGGACTGTAGAAGCCCAACCCTAACCGGCACCGCGATGGCCATCCGCTATGGATAAGTGGCCCGCCGCCGCCAGACGCCACACGGTCGCGGCGGCGGGCCACTTACCCACAGCTACCGATGCTGGCTCCTGCTCCTACACCACGCCTGGGGGCACGACCGCTACGCTCCCGGTGTCTCGGTGTCGGTTGTGGCGCGCCGCTATGACGTCAACGCCAACCTGATCTTCACCTGGCGGCGCGATCCCCGTTACAGGCCGGCGGCCGATGCCGGGGAGGCGCCGTCCTTCCTGCCGGTGGAGGTGGTGCCCGATGCGCCGCCGTTGGAGCCGGCCGCGGCATCGGACGGTCGGATCGAGATCGCGTTGTCGAACGGCCACCGGGTGAGCGCGTTCGGGTCGTTCGACGCGGACGCGCTGTGCCGGGTGGTGCGGGCGCTTGGCGGATGATCCCGGTTCCCTCCTCGACCCGGGTATGGCTGGCCTGCGGCGTGACCGACATGCGCAAGGGGTTCCCCGGTCTCGCGGCGCAGGCGGAGCGGGTATTGAAGGCGGATCCGCATTGCGGCCATCTCTTCATCTACCGCGGCCGCCGGGGCGACCTGATCAAGATGATCTGGTGGGACGGCCAGGGTGCGTGCCTGTTCTCGAAGCGTCTGGAGCGCGGCCGCTTCGTGTGGCCGTCGGCATCGGAAGGGAAGGTGTCGGTGACGCCGGCGCAGCTGTCGATGCTGCTTGAGGGGATCGACTGGCGGGCGCCGGTTCGCACCTGGAGACCGCTGGCCGCGGGCTGATTCACCGTTTATAAACAATGGGTTGACTGTCATTCGGGCTTCCCTTTGTCGGCCCCTTCGGGTAGGATGCGGCCATGCTCGAAGCGGCCCATTCCCTGCCCGACGACATCGCCGCGTTGAAGGCGATGGTGCTGGCCTCGCGGGCCGAACTGGCGGCACGGGACGCCGAGCTGCGCAACCGCGATCTGTTGATCGAGAAGCTCAGGCACCAGCTTGCGGGTCTGCGGCGGCAGCGCTTCGGCGTCACCTCGGAGGCCCTCGACCAGCTTGATCTCGGGCTGGAGGACGAGGAGATCGCGCGGGCGGCCGAGGCGCCGACCGAGCCGACGCCCGCCACGAAGAAGCAGCCGAAGCGCCGTCCCCTGCCGGACCACCTGCCGCGCGAGGAGACGGTTCTCGCGCCGGGCGAGCGCTGCGCGGACTGCGGCGGCCGTCTCAAGCGGCTCGGCGAGGATGTGACGGAGGAGCTGGAGTACATCCCCGGCCGCTTCGTGGTGAAGCGCATCGTCCGTCCGCGCCTGGCCTGCGGCGGCTGCGAGAAGTTCCACCAGGCGCCGCTGCCGCCGCGACCGATCGAGCGCGGCCGACCGGGCCCCGGCCTTCTGGCGCATGTGCTGGTCTCGAAGTATTGCGATCACCGTGTGTCCTGAAGCACCGCCATGAAAGGAGGTGCGCAACTGCAAGAGAGATGAGGGTAGGCCCCTCGGGGTCGACGATCAGGCGTCGGTCTCAAACCACCACGAGCTGCTGTCGTAAAGAGCGATGGTGGTGAGCGTCGTGGAAACGGCGGGACGACGATCTCGTCAGGTGAGGTCCGGGGAGACGAGCGAAAGCGAACCGCCGATGAACTTCCGAAAGCGTATGGTCGATGTCAGAACCGGGGGTGGTGGTCACTCCGGGACAAGCATGGGCGGAGTCCTGGAGTCCGGCCCACGCGGCATCCGGCTCGAAGGCGGCGTGAACCCGGAACAGGCTTTCTTGCGGAACAGGAGAACCTGTCGTCCCGATGCCAAGGGAGACGGCCAACCGGGCAGCCCCCGGAAGGCTCAGAGTACCGATGCGGGGCACAGGGGCAGAACAGCCCGTAGTAGGGATGAAGGCGCTGTAATGGCGCTGGACCGAAGGGGCTGTGGTGTTCAGCCGCTGCCGTCGGCCAACTGGTGACAGGAGGAGCCGGATGACAGGGGCAAGGCCGTTCCCGATAGCAAAGAGGGAAGTCTGGGAAGCCTTCAAGCATGTGAAGGCAAACCGGGGAGCGGCTGGAGTAGATGGGCAGACGGTCGAGAGTCTGGAGGAACGGCTTGGTCCGGAACTCTACAAGCTCTGGAATCGCATGTCCTCAGGCAGCTATATGCCGCCTCCGGTTCGCAGGGTGAACATCCCCAAGGAGGGCGGCGGGAAGCGCCCGTTGGGCATACCGACGGTCACGGACCGCATCGCTCAGGAGGTTGTTCGCCGACATCTGGAGCCCTTGTTGGAACCGATTTTCCATGAGGACTCATACGGATATCGGCCGAAGCGATCCGCCATTGACGCCATCCGGACAGCGCGTCGGCGATGCTGGCGCTACGACTGGGTGCTGGACATGGACATCAAGGGGTTCTTCGACAACATCGACCACGAGTTGCTGCTGAAGGCCGTTCGTCACCATACGGACTGCCGGTGGGTGCTGCTCTATGTCGAGCGCTGGTTGAAGGCTCCCGTGATCGAGGAGGACGGCACCGTTGTCGCACGGGACAGGGGCACGCCACAGGGCGGGGTAATTTCGCCAGTATTGTCCAACCTGTTCCTGCACTATGCGTTCGATCAATGGATGAAAAGGTCGATGCCGCATGTTCCGTTCGAACGGTATGCGGACGATATAATCTGCCATTGTCGAACGGAGGAGGCGGCAAAGACCCTCTGGCGGCGGGTTGCGGACCGATTGGCCGAGTGCGGCCTGGAGGTCCATCCGCAGAAGACCAAGGTGGTCTACTGCAAGGATACCAACCGCAAGGCGGACTACCCGACGGTCGCGTTCGACTTCCTGGGCTACCGTTTCCAGCCAAGGTTCGCGGCGTGGCGCGGCGGGTTGTTCGGGGTCTCGTGAGGTGGCGTCGGTTTGTCGGACAGGCTGACGGCGTTTTCAAGGTGTATTCCGGTTGAAGTTTGTGCCGCCAGAATCCTCTTGGATCGATCTTTCTGCTGCTGCTGTTGCGCCTGTGGGTATGTGGTCAAGGCGCGAAGCGGCTTGTCCATCATATCCACAGGCGTGTCGCCCCGGTAGGCCTCGGCCGGCGTCCGCCCGCCGAGTGCCGAGTGCGGTCTCTCGGTGTTGTAGAAGCCGATCCACTGGCCGATGACGCGCCGGGCTGCGAAGCCGTCGGCGATCTCGTGCAGGTAGACCGCCTCGTATTTGAGCGAGCGCCACAGCCGCTCGATGAAGATGTTGTCCATGCACCGGCCGCGGCCGTCCATCGAGATGCGGATACCGGCCTCCCGCAGGCGCGCGGTGAAGGCGAAGCCGGTGAACTGGCTGCCCTGGTCGGTGTTGAAGATCTGCGGGGTGCCATGGCGCGCCAGGGCTTCGTCGAGAGCCTCGACACAGAACCCCGCGTCCAGCGTGTTCGACAGCCGCCAGGCCAGGACGCAGCGGCTCGCCCAGTCCATGATCGCCACCAGGTAGAGGAAGCCGCGCCGCACCGGGATGTAGGTGATGTCGGCGCACCACACATGGTTCGGCCGCTCGATCGCCAGACCCCGCAGCAGATATGGATAAACCCGGTGCCCGAGGTGCGGCGCACTGGTCCGCGGCGCCCGATAGACCGCCTGAAGACCAAGCAGGCGCATCAGGCGAGCGGCCCGCCGCCGCCCGATCCGCACCCCCTCGCGGCGCAGATGCCGAACCATCTGGCGGGCGCCGTAGAACGGATACTTGAGGAACAGCGCGTCGATCCGGCGCATCAGAGCCAGCGTCTCCGCGCTCTCCCCCTTCGGCCGGTCATAGAGCGACGAGCGCCCGATCGACAGCAGACGGCATTGCCGGGTCAGGCTCAACGACGGGTGGCCCCGCACAACCATCGCCCGTCTCCCGGACCGGCTCAGCGACCGGACCCGCGTGACAAAAAATCACGCTCTACGATCAACTCCCCGATCTTGGCGTGAAGAGCCCGGACCTCGCTCTCGTGATCCCGCGCCCGGCGCTCACCTCCACCGGAAAAGACCTCCCCCAGACCCTCCATCGCCTGGCGCTTCCACACACCCACCTGGTTCGGATGCACCTGGTGCTTCGAGGCAATCTCCTGAAGCGTCCGATCACCCCGTAGCGCCTCCAAGGCTATCTTCGCCTTCAGCTCCCCCGAAAACCTGCGTCGCTTGCTCATCCGCATTCCTCCGTCACACGGCGGAATACACCTTGACGACCTGTCCGATTTTGCGACGCCACCTCATCTGCTGCGGGGTCTGGCGATCGAGCGGCCGAACCATGTGTGGTGCGCCGACATCACCTACATCCCGGTGCGGCGCGGCTTCCTCTACCTGGTGGCGATCATGGACTGGGCGAGCCGCTGCGTCCTGGCCTGGCGGCTGTCGAACACGCTGGACGCGGGGTTCTGTGTCGAGGCTCTCGACGAAGCCCTGGCGCGCCATGGCACCCCGCAGATCTTCAACACCGACCAGGGCAGCCAGTTCACCGGCTTCGCCTTCACCGCGCGCCTGCGGGAGGCCGGTATCCGCATCTCGATGGACGGCCGCGGCCGGTGCATGGACAACATCTTCATCGAGCGGCTGTGGCGCTCGCTCAAATACGAGGCGGTCTACCTGCACGAGATCGCCGACGGCTTCGCAGCCCGGCGCGTCATCGGCCAGTGGATCGGCTTCTACAACACCGAGAGACCGCACTCGGCACTCGGCGGGCGGACGCCGGCCGAGGCCTACCGGGGCGACACGCCTGTGGATATGATGGACAAGCCGCTTCGCGCCTTGACCACATACCCACAGGCGCAACAGCAGCAGCAGAAAGATCGATCCAAGAGGATTCTGGCGGCACAAACTTCAACCGGAATACACCTTGAAAACGCCGTCAGCCTGTCCGACAAACCGACGCCACCTCAGCTACTTCGGCGCATTCTACAAGTCGGCGCTCTATCCGACCCTTCGTCTGATAGACGCCCACTTGCAGCGATGGGCAATGCGGAAGTTCAAACGCTTCCGACAACGACCGCGTCAGGCTCGTCTCTGGCTTGCCAGAATCGCGAAAGCGGAGCCGTGGCGGTTCGCCCATTGGACCCTTGTGCACGGGCAGGGCCGGACGCTGGGAGCCGTATGAGCTGAGAGGTTCACGTACGGTTCTGGGAGCGCGTGGGGGTGAGATTCCCCCGCGCGACTCGCTTGCCGCTCTACCGCCAGTCCCGCATCTTCGCCCGCGACGGCGTCGAGCTCGACCGCTCGACGCTCGCCGGCTGGGTCGGCAAGGCGACGGCGCTGCTGGAGCCCCTGGCCGATGCGATCGGGCGCCATGTGCTGGAAGGACAAGCCCTGTTCGCCGACGACACCCCGGTCAAGCTGCTGGCGCCGGGAACCGGCAAAACGGCGACCGGCCGGGCCTGGACCTACGTGCGGGACGAGCGGCCCTGGGCTGGCGAGGCGCCGCCGGCGGCCTGGTACCGCTTCTCGGCCGACCGCAAGGCGGCGCATCCGAAGGCGCATCTTGAAGGCTTCGCCGGCTGGATGCACTCGGACGGCTATGCCGGGTTCGGTGCGCTGGCGCGCGCCGGGCCGGTCCGCGAGGTGGCCTGTCTGGCGCATGTGCGACGCAAGTTCTTCGACGTCCATGCCGCCCAGGGCTCGGCGATCGCCGCCGAGGCGCTGGAACGGATCGCCGCCCTCTACGCTATCGAGAAGGAGGCCCGCGGGCAGCCGCCCGAGAACCGCGCGGCCATCCGCCAGGCCAAGGCCGCGCCGTGCCTCGACGAGCTGGAGCGGTGGCTGCAATCGCAGCTGCCCAGAATCTCCGCCAAGACCCCGCTGGCAGCGGCGATCCGTCATGCCCTGACCCGGATGAAGCGCCTTCGACCCTATCTCGAGCACGGCTTCCTCGAGATCGACAACAACCCCGCCGAACGCGCAATGAGGCCGATCGCGCTCGGCCGCAAGAACTATCTCTTCATGGGCTCGGCCAGCGGCGGCAGGGCCGCCGCCATCGCCTACACCCTGATCGAGACCGCCAGGCTCAACGATGTCGATCCGCAGGCCTGGCTTGCTCAGGTCCTCGAACGCATCCCCGACTACAGGATCAACCGCATCGACGATCTGCTGCCGTGGAACACCGCGCCCGCAGAAGATCGGGAAGCCGCCGACTGACCACGCAGGGGCGGTCACGCCGGACGCTTACACATCATCTACGGCATGGAGGGCGACGACACGCTGCGCGGCGAGGGCGGCGACGACATGATCTTCGGCGGCGAAGGCGACGACAGGCTGGAAGGCGGCGCCGGCGACGACCTGCTGATGGGCGGCGAGGGCGACGACGTTCTGATCGGCGGCGAAGGCGACGACCTGCTGATCGGCGGCGAGGGCGACGACACGCTCACCGGCGGCGGCGGCGCCGACATCTTCGTGTTCGGCGAGGACAGCGGCAACGACACCATCACCGACTTCGACACGACCCAGGACAAGATCAATCTGAGGACCTTCTCGCAGACGATCACCTGGGACGTGCTGAGCACCAAGATCACGACGGTCCTGGAAAACGGCGTCGTCGTCGGCCTGAAGATCGATCTCAGCGACTGGGGCGGCGGAACCATCACGCTGGACGGCCTCACGTCGGTCTCCGACCTCACCGAGGACATGTTCGTTCTCGACCGGATCGTGGGCGACGACGATTCGGACGACGTGCTCCAGGGCGGCACCAGCGCCGACACGATGACCGGCGGGACCGGCGCCGACACCTTCGTGTTCGACGAGAAAAGCGGCAACGACACGATCACCGACTTCAGCACGACCGAGGGCGACAAGATCGACCTGACCGCCTTCACCGCCTCGATCACGTGGCAGCAGCTGCTGGCGGCGATGACGGCGATCCAGGACGATCCCAACACGCCGGAGACCGAGTCCGGGACCGTCATCGACCTGACGAGCTTCGGCGGGGGCACGATCACGCTGAAGGGCGTCTCGCTGAGCGACCTGACCGCGGAGATGTTCGTCCTCGACGACTTTGCCGGCGGCGACGACGATGACACCATCGAAGGCGGCACCACCGACGACATGCTGACCGGCGGCGGCGGCGCCGACACGTTCGTGTTCAACCAGGACAGCGGCCACGACACGATCACCGACTTCACCAGCGGCACCGACAAGATCGATTTGAGCGCCTTCACCAGCATCACGTCGTTCGGCGACCTGGTCGGCTTCCAGGCCGGCGACGACGCGGTGATCTTCCTCGGCTTCTGCGGCGGGGGCACGATCACGCTGAAGGGGGTCCAGCTGAGTTCCCTGAGCGCGACCGACTTCATCCTCTACCAGAACGAGTATACCGGCACTGCAGACGCGGACACGCTGACCGGCGGGGCGGGTGACGACACGATCACCGGCCTCGCCGGCGACGATACGCTGACCGGCGGGGATGGCGCCGACAAGTTCGTCTTCGCCTCGGGCCACGGGAACGACACGATCACCGACTTCACCGACGGCGAGGACACGATCGATCTGAGCGCGTTCACCGGCATCACCGGGTTCGACGACCTGACCGTTACGCAGAACGGAAACAATACCGTGATCACGATCCCGGGCGGCGGCACGATCACGCTCCAGAACTTCACGCAGAGCGACCTGGACGCGTCGGACTTCGTGTTCCACGAGGAACCGCAGCAGGACGGCATCTAGGCCACGGGCCTCGCGGCCGCCCCCTCACCCTGACCCTCTCCCCCGCGGGGGAGAGGGGATTTCGGCGGTTTCCGCCCGTCTTCTCCCCTCCCGCTCGCGGGAGGGGCCGGGGGAGGGCAGCGCGCGCCCGCGGCTCAGACTTTCGCGAAATCCGGGCACCATTTCAGGATGCCCTCCCGGTAGCTCTCCCTGTCCCGATGGGCCGCCGCCCAGCGCGCGACGTTCGGGTATTTCCCGAACGGATAGCCGCATCCGACGAGCACGAAATGCACCGGGATCCAGGAAATGTCCGCCAGGGTGAACCGGTCGCCCATGATCCAACGGCGGCCGTTCAGGGCGTCTTCCAGCCTGTCGAAACACGCCTCGAGCGTCTCGCGCGCGCTGGCGATATCCGCCTCGCCCAGCGCGCTGCCGCCGGCGTGCCTCGCGTGAAACGTCTTCAGCTCCTGGTTCTTCTGAAGCGCGTCGTATTTTTCCTGCTCCTCGGCGGTCTTCTTGAGCTTCTTCTGCATCTTGGTCGCGTAGACATAGGGCTTGACCGTCGGCACGTGGATCGACGCGGCAAGACGAAGCCATTCGAGCATCCCGTCCTCATCGCCGGCCGGGCGCAGCGCGGGTTCGGGGTAGGTCTCGTCGAGATAGTCGATGATGTCGTTGGACTCGATATGGACGACGCCGTTGTCGATCAGGGTCGGCACCAGGCCGTTCGGATTGATGGCGAAATAGGCGTCCGAAACGTTTTCCTTCAGCTTCAGGTCGAGGTGATGGCTGGTCCACGGCAGACCCTTCTCGCTCAGCGTCATGCGGACCCGCATCGAGCAGTTCGAGATATCGCCGTGGTAAAGGTGGATACCCTCCAGCGCGGCCACGGACTTGTCGGCCGGAACGATCACCGCCATGGGAAGGTTCTCCGTTGTTTTTTGCCTGACGGGACCTTGCGATTGCGTTCCATCGGTGTCAACGAGCGGGCGGTTCGCCGCTCCTGCATGGCGGCTCTTCCTGATATGTTGGCGTTGGAGGCGCAATGACCGCCCGCATTCTTCCCGCCGCCCTTGTCGGCCTCGTGTTTCTCGCCGCTCCGGTCGACGCGCGTACGGTCACCGACTCGGCCGGGCGCACGGTGGATATCCCCGACACCGTGACGCGCGTCTTCGCGTCCGGCCCGCCGGCCTCGATCGCGATCTATGCGCTCAGGCCCGAGGTGCTGCTGGGCTGGCCGCGGGCGCTCCAGGACTATGAGAAGCCCTATATCGCGGCGCCCTACCGCGAACTGCCCGAGACCGGGCGGCTCACCGGGCGGGGCGGGGAGGCGAACCTCGAGCGCGTGCTCGCGTTGAAGCCCGACCTCATCGTCGATTTCGGCTCGGTGCGCGGCACCTATATCGACCTCGCGAACCGGGTGCAGGAACAGACCGGCATCCCCTACATCCTCGTGAACGGCCGATTTTCCGAGACCGCGCGTTCGCTCCGCCTGATCGGGCGCGCGCTCGGCGCGCCGGAACGCGGCGAGGCGCTCGCCCGCGACGTGGAGGCGACCTTCGCCGCGCTGGACGAGGCGCTCGGCGCGGTGCCCCCGGACGGGCGCCCCCGCGTCTATCTCGCGCGCGGCCCGGACGGGCTGGAGACCGGGCTCAAGGGCTCGATCAACACCGAGATCGTCGAGCGCGCCGGCGGGCGCAACGTGGCCGAGGTGCCGGGCCGCTACGGGCTGGTGCAGGCCTCGCCCGAGCAGGTGATCGTGGCCGACCCTGACACCATCGTCACCTGGGACCGCATCTTCTTCGCCCGCGTCTGGCGCGATCCGCTGTGGCGGGGGATCGCGGCGGTTCGCCGGGGCCGGGTCTATCTCTCGCCCACCGCGCCGTTCGGCTGGATCGACCGGCCGCCCTCGGTCAACCGGCTGATCGGGCTGAAGTGGCTCGCGGGGCTGTTCTACCCGGAGCGCTGGAAGGGCGACCTGCGCGCCGACGCCGCCGCGTTCTACCGGCTCTGGTACCACGTCGACCTCGGCGAGGCCGAGCTCGACCGGCTGCTGGAATGGGCGAAGGGGCGCGCGCCCTGAGCGGGCGGATCGCGGGCGGCGCGCGGGCCGGAACGTCGCTCTGGCTCACCGCCGCGCTGGTCGCCGGCTCGTTCGGCGCGCTGCTGATCGGGCCCTATCCGCTGGCGCTCGGCGAGGCGCTCTCGATCCTCGCGGGCAGCGAGGGCAGGGGGCAGGCGGAGACCGTGCTGCTCTCGATCCGCCTGCCCCGGGTGGCGGCCTCGCTGCTGGTCGGCGCCGCGCTCGCCGCCGCCGGGGCGTGCTACCAGACGCTGTTCCGCAACCCGCTGGTCTCGCCCGACATCCTCGGCGTCTCGGCGGGCGCCGGGCTCGGCGCGGTGCTCGGCATCTTCCTGTCCCTCCCGGTCCTGGCGATCCAGCTGATGGGGTTCGCGGGCGGGCTCGGGGCGGTGGCGCTGGTCGGCTTCGTCGCCGCCTCGGTCCGGGTCGGCGACCGCACGCTGATCCTGGTGCTGGCGGGCGTGGTAGTGGGCGCGCTGACGGGCGCCGCGACCTCACTGCTGAAGGTGCTGGCCGATCCCTACGACCAACTGCCCGCGATCACCTTCTGGCTGCTCGGCAGCCTCGCCGGGGTGAAGACCGAGGACATCCTGCCGGCCGCGCCCGTGGTGTTGGCCGGGCTGGTGCCGCTGGTGCTGCTGCGCTGGCGGATCAACGTGCTCGCGCTCGGCGACGAGGAGGCGCGCGCGCTCGGGGTCGAGGCGGGGCGTCTCAGGCTGGTGGTCATCGTCTGCGCCACGCTGATCACGGCGAGCGCCGTCGCGGTCGCGGGCGTCGTCGGCTGGGTCGGGCTGGTGATCCCGCATATCGCGCGGATGCTCGTGGGCCCCGGCTTCGGGCGGCTCCTGCCGGCCGCGGCGCTGCTGGGCGCGGGCTACATGCTCGCCACCGACACGCTCGCGCGCACGGTCTCCGCCGTCGAGGTGCCGCTCGGCATCCTCACCGCCGTGGTCGGCGCGCCGTTCTTCCTCTGGCTTCTCGCGCGGGGGCGGCGGACATGGGCGTGACGGTCGAGACCCGCGGCCTCGCGATCGGCTATCCCGGCCACGAGGTCGGCAGCGGCATCGAGGTCGACGCCGGGCCGGGCGAGGTGCTGTGCCTTCTGGGCCCCAACGGGTCCGGCAAGACGACCCTGTTCAAGACCCTGCTCGGGCTGATCCCGGCGCGCGGCGGCGAGGTGCTGCTCGGCGGCCGGGCGCTCGGGTCGCTCGCGCGGACCGAGATCGCGACCCGCGCCGCCTACGTCCCGCAGGCCCATGCCGCGCCCTTCGCCTATCCGGTGCTGGAGGTCGTGCTGATGGGCCGGACGGCGCGGCTCGGCCTCTTCTCCCAGCCCGGCGAGGCCGACCGCGAGGCAGCACTCGACGCGCTCGCGAGGCTCCGCATCGAAGACCTCGCCGGGTCCGACTACACCAGGCTCTCCGGCGGCCAGCGCCAGCTGGTGCTGATCGCCCGCGCGCTCGCCCAGGAGACGCCCGTCCTGGTGATGGACGAGCCCACCGCCAGTCTCGATTTCGGTAACCAGACGCTGGTCTTGCGGGAGGTTGCCGGGCTCGCCGCCGACGGGCTCACGGTGATCCTGTCGACCCACGACCCCGACCACGCCTTCGCCGTCGGCACCGGCGTCGCGCTGCTGCACCAGGGCAGGGTGCGGGCCACCGGCGCGCCGCAAGACGCGCTCACCGCGGACGCGCTCTCGGCGGTCTACGGCGTCGACGTGCAGGTCGAGGCGCTGGCCGACGGAAGGACCGTCTGCGTCCCCTCGCTCGCGCGCGATGGCGCAGCAGGTACCGGCCCTTCGATACGCGGCTTCGCCCCTACTCAGGGTGAGGGGAGAAACGGCGTGTAAACAAACTCCTCATCCCGAGTAGGCGCGATAGCGCTGTATCGAGGGACGGATTGCTTCCGTCTTACGGCGAGAGCCAGCGCACCTTGCCGGTCTCCGACAGCGCGTAGCCGCCCATCGCCATCGCCTTCTCCCGCATCGCCCCGCCGCCGGCGAAGTCGAGCAGCGCGCGCACCGGCGGGGTGAAGTATGCGCGGCGGTCGACCACCAGGTCGAATCGCTCCAGCACCAGCAGCCGGAAGGGCAGGTCGAACTGGCGCGCCATCGCCTCGATGCCGAGCGCCGCGTCGGCCTCGCCCGCCGCCACCGCCGCCGCCGCGTCGCTCTCGGTCCAGGCCGGGGTGGCGAGGCGCACGATGTCGGTCTCCTTCATGCCGGCTTGGCGCAGCAGCGTCTCGAACAGCGCTGCCGCCGCCGCGCCCGGCGGGCGCATCGCGACCCGCATTCCCCGCAGATCGGCGACGCTCTCGACACGGTCCCCGACCTCTTCCGACAGGATCAGCCCGCGCGAGCGCACCCCCCATTCGAGCAGCACGCAGCCGACCAGCCGCCAGTGCTCCACCGTCGCGACGTTCCAGCCGCCGCCCTCCTCGTGGAAGTGGATGCCGGCAAGCGCCGCCTGCCGGTCGACGAAGCGCTGCAGCCCGTCGGCGCTGCCGTTGAGGATGGTCGCGAGCCCCGAGCCGGATTCGCGCACCGCCCATTCGAGCAGCGGGTCGTGCGAGCCGGCCAGCACCATCGGCCGTTCCGACAGCGCGCCCTCGGCGCCGAGCCCGGCCCAGTCCATCAGCTCGGCGCGCGGGAACAGGAGCTTGCCGGTGATCCGGCGATGCGGGATCTCCCCCGCCGCCGCGAGATCGTAGATCTTGCGCTCCTTCACCCGCAGCATCGCCGCCACCTCGCGCGTGGTGAGGTAGAGCGGCGGCTCGTCCGTCTTCCCGCCCGCCATGCCCGCCATCCTGCCAAAGCGGGGCGAGGCGCGCGAGGGTTCCGGGGGAGCGCTTCCCGCCTTGGACCCCGCCCCGATCCGTGCCATGTTTGCCGCGCCATGAACCGAAGGCAGTTCCTCGCTTCCTCCGCCGCCTGCGCGCTCCTGCCGGCGACCGGGCGGGCGGAGGCGATGCGGCTGCGGGCGGAACCCGTCGCCGTCCGCTTGCTGCCCGACGAGGAGGGGCACGGGCCGACGGCGATGCTGGGGTTCAACGGCCGGACCCCGGGACCCGAGATTCGCGTCGTCGAGGGCGGTCGGGTGTCGGTCGCGTTCGAGAACGGGATCGGACAGCCGAGCGCGATCCACTGGCACGGCATCCACATCGACAACACGATGGACGGCGTGCCGGGGCTCACCCAGGACGCGGTGCCGCCCGGCGAGACCTTCGAATACGGTTTCGCCGCGCCCTATCCCGGCACCTACTGGTACCACGCGCACCACCGGTCCTGGGAGCAGGTGGCGCAAGGGCTCTACGGTCCGCTGATCGTCGAGGAACGCGACCCGCCGAAGGTCGACCGCGACATCGCGGTGGTGCTCGACGACTGGCGCCTGACTCCGGACGGCAAGCTCCATCCGAGCTTCGGCAACCGGCACGACTTCTCCCATGCCGGCAGGCTCGGCAATTACGGGCGCGCGTTCTTCTCGCACGACCGGGTGCGCAGGGGCGACCGGGTGCGGCTCAGGCTGATCAACGCGGCGACGGCGCGCACGTTCCGCGTCAGGATCGGCGGCGGCGCCGGGAAGATCGTGGCGCAGGACGGGATGCCGCTCGCCGTGCCGGAGCCCATCGACGAACCGGTCCTCGCGCCGGCGCAGCGGACCGACATCGTGCTCGACGTGGCCGGGCCGGTGACCTTCCACCTCCTGCCGCGCGGAGAGCCCTATCCGCTCGGCACCGTCGCCGTCGAGGGCAGCAACCCCGCGCCCGCGCGCGGCCCGGTCGAGCCCCTGCCGCCGACCGCCGTGCCTGCGCCCGACGCGAACGGGGCGCGGCGGCTGACGCTCGCCATGCAGGGGGGGCGATGGGCGGGCGCCACGGCGGCGAGGATTTCTGGGCGTTCAACGACCGCTCCGGCATGCCCGACGCGCCCTGGCAGCGCTTCGCGCGCGGCGAGACGGCGCGGATAACCATGCGGAACGACACCGCGTTCCCGCACGGCATCCACCTCCACGGCCACCATTTTCACGAGCTCGGCGCGGACGGGTCCCTAGGCCATTACCGCGACACCACCCTGGTCGACCCCCGCAAGAGCCGCGACGTGCTCTGCGTCTTCGACAACCCGGGCAAGTGGCTGATCCACTGCCACACGCTGGGGCACCAGGCGTCCGGGATGAAGACCTGGGTCGAGGTGGCGTGAAGCGGCTCCTGACGGTCCTCGCGCTGCTGCTCCCCGCCGCGGCGATGGCCGGCCACGAGCTGGACGACCGCGACCTCCGCAACGGGCAGGTCCTCTACAAGGAGCACTGCGCCTCCTGCCACGGCGCCGAGCTCGAAGGCCAGCCCAACTGGCGGCGGATCGGCGAGGACGGGCTGCTGCCGGCGCCGCCGCACGACGCGACCGGCCATACCTGGCACCACGACAACCGGCTGCTCTTCGACTACACCAAATTGGGCGGCAAGGGGCTGATGGAGGCGCGGGGAGTTACCGGGTTCAAGAGCGGCATGGAGGGTTTCTCCGACGCGCTCAGCGACGACGAGATCTGGGATATCCTCGCCTTCATCCGCTCGACCTGGCCCGAACGCATCCGGAAAATTCAGGCTTCCCGGAACCCGCCGCACGACCGGTAGCGGAAGGGACCGCGCCGCCTCGGTTCTCGAACGATTCCGCAACGGGCTTGGAGCCATAGCTCCGGGGCTGAAATCCGCCTTCCAGCCTTAGGATGAGGTGGCCTGCACGCGCCGGAACCGCCAATACCAATAAGCGATGGAAACGATAGGTACAGTATAACATTATAGCGACATCGACGCGTCGCTCGATGGAACATCCGATCGTTGGAACGCGACGGCGCCGGGTATCCAAGGGGGCAGAGGTGGACTTCATCCGCAGGACATTGATTTTCGCCGCGCTGTGCGCGCCGCTGGTTCCGCATGGGCTGAGCGCGCAGACCCCGAACGTCGTGGTCAGCCTCAAGCCGATCCATTCCCTCGTCGCCGGAGTGATGGGCGACGCCGGAAAACCCCGGCTTCTGCTCAAGGGCACCGCATCGCCCCACACCTACCAGATGCGCCCGTCCGACGCCCGGGCACTCAGCGAGGCCGATCTGATCGTGTGGGTCGGCGAAGCGATGGAGACCTTCCTCCACCGTGCCGTCGAGAATCTCGGCTCCCGATCCAGGGTCGTGACCCTTCACGAGGTGTCCGGCATACGCTTGCTGCGCAACCGCGAAGGGGGGATATGGGAAGACGAAGACCATCATGAAGAGCCCCATGTCGACGAGCACGAGGATCACGGTCATGAGCATGGCGAGTTCAACATGCATTTCTGGCTCGATCCCGGCAATGCGGGCCGGATCGTCGATGAGGTCGCGGAGGCGCTGGTTTTTCTCGACCCCGCCCGCTCGGCGACCTGGCGCGCCAATGCCGCCGCGACGCGCAAGCGGATCGCCGACCTGCACGCGTCCCTAAAAACCCGCCTGGCGCCGGTGCGGGGACACGCTTTCGTGGTCTTCCACGACGCCTACCAGTATTTCGAGCGCGCCTACGGGCTGAACGGCAAGGGCGCGGTCGCGGTCGACCCGGCGCGGGCGCCGAGCGCCAAGCGGCTCGTCGAGCTGCGCGCCGCGCTCGCCGAGCACAAGATCCGCTGCGTGTTCACCGAACCCCAGTTCGAGCCCGATCTGGTCCGCACCGTGATCGAGGGCAGCGACGTCCGGACCGCGGTGCTCGATCCTGTCGGCGCCGACACGCGGCCGGGTCCGGACGCCTGGGTCGAGATCATGCGCGGCCTGGGCGACGCGATCGCAGGCTGTCTCGGCAGGAGCTGACCGCTGCCCCCCGGGGGCGCCGCGAAGGGCATGGCCATGGCAGGTTCCCGAATGACCGGCGCACCTTCCCACGATCCGTTCCAGGCCGCGCCGCTCGTCGAGGCGCGCGGCGTCAGCCTGCGCTTCGGGCGCCGGAGCGTGCTCGACTCGGTGAATCTCGCCGTCCGCGCCGGGGAAATCGTCACCCTGGTCGGGCTGAACGGCGCCGGCAAGTCGACGCTGATCCGCGTGATCCTGGGCATCGTGGAACCCGATAGCGGCGAGGTGTTGCAGCGCCCCGGCCTGCGCATCGGCTACGCGCCGCAGCACATGCAGCGCGACCCGGTTCTGCCGATGACGGTGGAACGCTTCATGACGCTCGGCGCGCCGGCCCCCCGCGGGAGGCTCCTGGAGGTGCTCGACGAGGTCGGCGCTGATCCGATTCTCGGCTATCCCCTGGCCGAGATCTCCGGGGGGGAGATGCAGCGCGTGCTGCTCGCGCGGGCCCTGTTGCGCGAGCCCCGGCTCCTGGTGCTCGACGAGCCGCTGGCCGGGGTGGACGTCACCAGCCAGAGCGATCTCTACCGGCTCATCGCCGATATCCGGGACCGACGCGGCTGCGGGGTCCTCCTGGTCTCGCACGATCTTCACCTGGTGATGGCCGCGACCGACACCGTGGTCTGCCTCAACCGGCATGTGTGCTGCACCGGGCCGCCGCAGGCGGTTCTGCGCGACCCCGAGTTCATCTCCCTGTTCGGACCGCATTTATCGGAGACGCTCGCGGTCTACCAACATGCCCACGACCACCGTCACGACGCGCTGGGCGAGCCGCTCCCGATCGAGGCGGGTTCACCGGAGCGGTCGGAGGCGGCCGGCCGGCATCCGTGATCGAGGATTTCGTCCTGCGCGCCCTTGGCGGCGGGATCGGGGCGGCGCTCGCCGCCGGACCGGTCGGGTGTTTCGTGGTGTGGCGGCGCATGGCGTATTTCGGCACCGCGCTCGCGCACGCGGTGCTGCTCGGGGTCGCGCTCGGATTCCTTCTCGACATCGAGCCCATCGTCGCGGTCTTCGCGATATGCCTCCTGCTCGCGGTCTGTCTCCTTCTGCTGGAGCGCCAGCGGGTCATTTCCGTTGACGCCCTGCTCGGGGTTCTCGCGCACGCGGTGTTCGCGGCCGGGCTGGTCGTCGTCGCGTTCATGGAACGGGTGCGGGTCGATCTGATCGGTTATCTGTTCGGCGACATCCTGTCGGTCGGCGTCGTCGATCTCTGGCTGATCTTCGGCACCGCGGCCGTCGTCGCCGCGGCGCTCGCCTGGCAATGGAGCAACCTCCTCGCCGTCGCCCTCAACCAGGATCTCGCGGCGGCGGAAGGCGTGCCGGTGCAGCGGGTCCGTTTCCTGTTCCTGTTCCTGCTCGCCGCGGTGATCGCGGTCGGGATGAAGATCGTCGGCATGCTGCTCGTCGTGGCCCTGGTCATCGTCCCCGCCGCGGCGGCGCGCCGCATGGCGGCGACGCCCGAGCAGATGGCGGTGGCGTCGACCGCGATCGGAATCGCCTCGGTCGTCGCCGGCCTGTTCGCCTCGCTCCTCTGGGACATTCCCGCGGGGCCGGCGATCGTGCTGGTCGCGAGCGGGATCTTCGCCGCCAGCCTGCTGATCCCCGTTCGGGGACAATCCCACGGGGACGGCTAACCCTCGGCGAGGCGCTTGGGGGCGGTCTCGCTCCCATGCGCCTGCCGGACAGAGACGATGGTGACCGGGAACGTCGTTGGCGCAGAGGTCAAACTGATGGAGGCGCGGGGAATTACCGGGTTCAAGAGCAGCATGGAGGGTTTTGCCGGCGTGCTCAGCGACGACGAGATCTGGGACATACTGGCCTACATTCGCTCAACCTGGCCCGAGCGCATCGAGCACATACAGGCCGCCCGAAGTCCGCCCCACGACCGGTAGCGACGCTCCTGCGCACGAGAAAATCAACCGGGGGTCGCATTTCCGCGACGTTGTTGGTATCTTCGGCGTGCACGGGAGAGAGCGGGTATGGGCTTCGCGAATATCCTCGACGCAGCGCTTCCCCTGGCCGCCGTACTGGTCCCCGCCTTCGTGCTCGGCTTCGGCGCGATCTGGTTGGCCGTTCACAACGGGCTGACCGACATGCGCAAGGAACTCCATATCATGGGAGAGCGCGTCGCCAGGATCGAAGGGCGCCTCGATCCGCACCGCCCGGTCGCGGGAGAGTGAACGGCGGGCCTTTCGTCAAGATGCAACGGCGTTCCAAAGCACCCCCCGGCTCCCCTACCATGACGGTCCGGGACAGGGCGGAGCGCGGCGCATGGAATTCAGATCGGTCGGCGAGGGCAGCAACCGTCTGACGGCCTCGGTCGTCGGGCTCGGATGCAACAATTCCGGGCGACGGCTGCGCGAGCGCGAGTCCCGGGCGGTGATCCATGCCGCGCTCGATGCCGGGATCACGCTGTTCGACACCGCCGAGTCCTATGGCGGTGGGAAATCGGAGACGTTCATCGGCAACGCGCTCGGGCCGCGCCGCCGCGACGTCCTGATCGCCACCAAGTTCGGCTGGAGCGGCGGCGCGTCCCGCCGCAAGGTGACGAAGGCGGTCGAGGGCAGCCTGAATCGCCTGCGGACCGACGTCATCGACCTCTACCAGATCCACCGGCCCGACCCGTCGACGCCCATCGAGGAAACGCTGGAGTCGCTGGACGCGCTGGTGCGCCAGGGCAAGGTACGTTTCGTCGGCTGCTCCAATTTCTCCGGCGACCAGATCGCGCGAGCCCGGGCGGTCTCGGAAGCGCGCGGCCGGTGCGCCTTCGTCACCGCCCAGAACCCCTGGAGCCTGCTGGAACGCGATATCGAGGACGACGTCGTGCCGGCTTGCGCGGATGCCGGCATGGGGATCCTGCCCTACTACCCGCTCGCCAACGGGCTGCTCACCGGCAAGTACCGGCGCGGCGCCGAATGGCCGAGGGGGACGCGCCTCTCCGCCGGTTTCGTCTCCGAGGCGCGGTGGGAAGCGGTGGAGCGGCTGGAGCGCTTCGCCGCGGCGCGCGGCCGGAGCCTGCTCGAGCTCGCGGTCTCGTGGCTCGCCTGCCAGCCCGGCATCCTCAGCGTCATCGGCGGCGCGACCTCGGCCGAGCAGGTCGAGCGCAACGTGCAGGCGGCGGGGTGGGCGCTCACCGCGGCCGAGCTCGCGGAGATCGACCGTCTCACCTGAGCGCCGCGGCTTCCAGCGATCCCGCTAGAGCCGAATCCGGCAATCGACTAGCCTCCCGGCGGGAAAGCTGGACCCCGAAAGAGAGAGAGCCATGCCGGTCGAGAAACCGCGAACGACGCTTACCGCAATCCTCAAGGCGACAGCCGTGGTGGCGCTGGCCGCGGGCGCCCAGGCCCATGCCGCCGGGACCCATCCGGTCACCGGCGAGGCGCTGTCCGACGACCAGAGCTTCACCTACCGGCTGCTCGACCAGTTCCCGACCCTCGATCCGCAGCTGAACGAGGAGGTCGCGGGGTTCCACGTCATCCGCGACCTGTTCGAGGGGCTCTTGAGCCAGGATGCCGACGGCAATCTCGTGCCGGGCGTCGCCACGTCCTACGAGGCGTCCGACGGCAACCGGACCTACACCTTCACCCTGCGCGCGAACGCAAAGTGGTCGAACGGCGACCCGGTGACCGCGCACGACTTCGTCTACGCCTGGCGGCGCGCGGCCGACCCGAAGACCGCCTCGCCCTACGGCTGGTACGTCGCGCTGACCCAGATGGCGAACGCCGGGGACATCCTGGCGGGGAGGAAGCCGCCGTCGGCGCTCGGCGTGCGCGCGGTCGACGACCGTACCCTGGAGGTCAGGCTCGACCGGCCGCTCCCCTATTTCCCGGCGATGACCACCTACGCCACCCTGTTCCCCGCGCACCGGGCGACGATCGAGGCGCACGGCACGAAATGGACCGCGCCCGGAAACATGGTCTCGAACGGCGCCTATGTCCTGAAGGAGGTCGTGCTCAACGAGTTCCACACGCGGGTGAAGAACCCGAAATACTGGGGCGCCGACAGTGTGATCGTCGAGAAGGTGACGGGGCTCGTCATCAACGACGTCAACCAGGCGCTCACCCGCTACCGGGCGGGCGAGCTCGACCATCTGGAGCCGCTGCCGCCCGGGCAGTATCCGAGATTGAAGAAGGAGCGCCCCGACGAGGCGAAGAGCGTCCCGCGCCTCTGCTCCTACTACTACGCGATCAACCACACGAAGAGCGGCAACCCCGCGCTCCGCGACGTGCGCGTCCGCCGGGCGCTCAGCCTGGCGGTCGACCGCGACGTGATCGTCAAGCGGCTCCTCAAGGGCGGGCAGTGGGCGGCCTACAACTTCACCCATTTCAAGACCGCCGGGTTCCGGATGCCCGACATCGCCTACGCGAAGCTGAGCCAGCGCGAGCGCGACGCCGAGGCGAAGCGGCTGTTCAGGGAGTCCGGGGTCCGCGACCTGACGCTGAAGCTGATCTACAACACGTCGGAGAGCCACAAGCAGATCGCCACCGTGATCGGCCAGATGTGGAAGCAGAAGCTCGGGGTCCGCGCGACGCTCGCAAACTTCGAGTGGAAGACCTATCTCAACATCCGCAAGAACCGGGAGTTCGACGTGGCGCGGTCGGCCTGGTGCGGCGACTACAACGAGGCCTCCACCTTTCTCGATCTGCTCACCACCACGCACGGCGCAAACGACGGCGGGTATTCGAGCGCGAAGGTCGACGCGCTGATGCGGGAGTCCCGGACGGCGAAGGCTCCCACGGCGATCTACGCCGAGGTCGAGGAAATACTCGCGGACGACATGGCGATCGTCCCGATCTACCACTACGCCAATACCTTTCTGCTCAAGAGCGACATCAGGGGCTGGCCCTACAACAACGTCGAGAACAACTGGTACGCGAAGAACCTCTACCGTGTCGCGAAGTGACCAGAGAAATGAATTGCTTTGCCATATATAGATATATGGGTAATATGGGTCAATGAAGACGACGCTCGACATCCACGACGAGCTGCTGCTGCGCGCCAAGCGTCATGCCAAGGAAACCGGGCGCCCCTTGCGCGCCCTGGTGGAGGACGGGCTGCGCCGGGTGCTCGCTGCTCCCACGCCGCGCACGCGATACCGGCTGGCTGATCTGAGGACGGGAGAGCCCGACGCGCCGGACCCGCTGGAAGGCTATTCCTGGCCCGAACTGCGCGACACGATCTACGGCGACCCCGGCGCGAGGTGATCGCGGTAGACACCAATCTGCTGGTCTACGCGCACCGCCGCGAGGCGCGTCTCGGCGACGAAGCCCATGCGGTGATGACCGAACTCGCCGAGGGCGACCGGGGATGGGCGATCCCCTGGCCGTGCTGCTACGAGTTTCTCAGCGTGGCGACCAATCGGCGTATCTGGCGGGACCGGGCGACCCCGCCGGACCGTGCCTGGCGCCAGTTCCGCGCTTGGGCCGACTCGCCATCCAACCGCATGATCGGCGAGACCGGCGACTTCATCGACATTCTGAAAGCATTCGTCAGCCGGCCGCATGTCGTCGGAGGCGTGGTACACGACGCCCGCATTGCGGCGATATGCATCGCGCACGGCGTCGAGGAACTGCTCACCAGGGACCGGGACTTCTCGCTGTTTCCGGAACTGCGCACGCGCGACCCGTTCCAGACGGCCCGATGATCTCGTACTTCCTCAAGCGGGTGGCGGTGGCGGTTCCGACGCTGCTGATCCTGATCGTCGTTTCCTACGTCCTGATGTACGCGGCGCCCGGCGGGCCGTTCGACACCGAGCGCGCGTTGCCGCCCGAGGTGATGGACAACCTCCAGCGCAAGTACGGGCTCGACGAACCGCTCGCGGTACAGATCTGGCGCTATCTCGTCGCCATCGTCACCGAGTTCGATTTCGGCCCGTCCTTTCAGTACAAGGACCAGACGGTCAACGAGATCGTCGCGCAGGGCTTCCCGGTCACGCTGACCTACGGCGCGTGGTCGTTCGCGGTGGCGGTCCTCGTCGGCGTGTCGCTCGGCATCGCAGCGGCGGTCCGCCACAACTCGTTCCTCGACTATCTCGCGGTCGGCGTCTCGGTCGGCGCGCAGGTGCTGCCGAACTTCGTCATGGCGCCGATCCTCACCCTGGTCTTCACGCTCTGGCTGGGCTGGCTGCCGGGCGGCGGCTGGCAGGGCGGGCAATGGCCCTATGTGGTGATGCCGGTGATCGCGCTCTCGACCTCGTTCATGGCCTCGATCGCCCGCATCGCGCGGTCGTCCATGCTTGAGGTGCTGAACGCGAACTTCATCCGCACCGCCCGCGCCAAGGGGCTGCCGGGGCGGCGGATCGTGTTCCGCCACGCGCTCAAGCCGGCGATGCTGCCGGTGATCTCCTATCTCGGCCCCGCCTTCGTCGGGATGATCACGGGATCGGTGGTGATCGACGTCTTCTTCGCCACCGGCGGCATCGGACAGTTCTTCGTCAACTCGGCGCTCAACCGCGACTATCCGGTCATCATGGGGGTGACGATCCTCACCGGCGCGCTGATCGTCGCCTTCAACCTGCTGGCCGATCTGCTCTATGCCTGGATCGACCCCCGGATCCGGTACTGAGGCGATGAACCCGCTCTTCGGACGGCGGGCCCTGCGCGCCCTCGCCGATCCCGCCCCCGGCGGGCGCTCGCTCTGGCAGGACGCGAGGGCGCGGTTCTTCCACAACCGGGCCGCGGTGGCGAGCCTTGCCGCGCTCGGTCTCGTCGCCGCCTTCGCCGTCTTCGGCGACCTCGTCACGCCCTGGACCAACGAGCAGATCGACTGGTCGATGCTGGGCAGCGTCGCGGAGAAGGGCGCGCCGTCGCTCGCCAACGGGCACTATTTCGGGGTCGACGAGGTCGGCCGCGACCTGTTCGCCCGCACCGTGCAGGGGACGCGGATCTCGCTCGCCGTCGGCATCGTCGGCGCGCTGATCTCGGTCGCGGTCGGCACGCTCTACGGCGCGACGGCGGGCTATTTCGGCGGCCGGGTCGACGGCGCGATGATGCGCGTCGTCGACGTGCTGATGGCGATCCCCTACATGTTCGTGCTGATCCTGCTGATGGTCGTCTTCAGCCGGTCGATCCTGATGCTGTTCGTCGGCATCGGGTTGATCAGCTGGCTCGACATGGCGCGGATCGCGCGCGGCCAGACGCTCAGCATCCGCAACCGCGAATTCGTCGAGGCCGCCGTCGCGATCGGCGTTCGGCCGCGCCGGATCATCCTCCGCCACATCGTCCCCAACCTGCTCGGCGTGGTCATCGTTTACGCCACCCTGCTGGTGCCCTCGATGATTATCTACGAGAGCTTCATCAGCTTCCTCGGCCTCGGCGTGCAGGAACCGGCCACCAGCTGGGGCGCGCTGATCGCCTCGGGCGCGGGCCAGATGCAGTACGGCACGCTCTGGCAGCTCCTGTTCCCGCTCTTCTTCTTCGTGGTCACGCTGTTCTCGTTCTTCTTCCTCGGCGACGGGCTGCGCGACGCGCTCGACCCGAAGGACCGCTGAGCGATGGCGCTCCTCGAGGTGCGCGACCTCCTTGTGTCGTTCGAGACGCCCGACGGCACGGTCAACGCGGTCAACGGGGTCGATCTCTCCGTCGAGGCCGGCCGGGCCCTCGCCGTGGTCGGCGAGAGCGGTTCCGGCAAGAGCCAGATCATGCTCGCCGTCATGGGCCTGCTCGCGCGCAACGGAACCGCCGCCGGCTCGGTGACGTTCGACGGCACCGAGCTCCTCGGGCTCGATGAGGCCGCCTTCAACCGGTTCCGCGCGCGCGAGATCGCCATGGTCTTCCAGGACCCGATGACGGCGCTCAACCCCTATATGCGGATTTCGGACCAGATGACCGAGGCGTTGACGCTTCACCGGGGCATGGGGCGGCGCGCGGCGCTGGACGAGGCGGTGCGCCTGCTCGATGCGATGGAGGTGCCGGACGCCCGCGCGCGGATCCGTATGTACCCGCACGAATTCTCCGGCGGGATGCGCCAGCGGGTGCTGATCGCGATGGCGCTGCTCTGCCGCCCGCGGCTGCTGATCGCCGACGAGCCGACCACCGCGCTCGATGTCACGGTGCAGTCGCAGATCGTGCGCCTGCTCGCCGAGCTTCGCTCCGATCTCGGCACCGCGATCCTGCTCGTGACCCACGATGTCGGGGTGGTGGCGGGGAGCTGCGACGAGATGGTCGTCCTCTATGGCGGCCGGGTGATGGAGAGCGGCCCGGTCGAGAGCGTCTTCGCCGCGCCCTTCCACCCCTATACGCGGGGGCTGCTCGACGCCGTGCCGCGGATGGACCGCGACGACAGGCGCCTGCCGGCGATCCTGGGCGATCCGCTCAGCGCGAACCGGCTGCCGGCCGGGTGCCCGTTCGCGCCGCGCTGCCCTCGGGCCGAAGACCGCTGCCACGGCGAACGGCCCGAGACCGCGCCGCTCGCGCCGGACCGGCTCGCCGCCTGCCACTTCCCGATGGAGGGCACGCCGTGAGCGCGCCGCTGCTCTCCGTCAAGGACCTGTCCGTCTCCTTCCCGGTCCGGCCGGAAGGCGCACCCCCCTGGGCGCGCATGCGGGAGCTGCAGGCCGTCCGGGGCGTGAGCTTCGACCTGGATGCAGGCGAGACCCTCGGGATCGTGGGCGAGAGCGGGTCGGGGAAATCCACCCTCGTGCGCGCCCTGATCGGCACCGTCCCCGCCTCCGGCGGGCAGGCGTTGTGGGAGGGCAGGGACCTTCTCTCTATGGGGGCGGAAGAGCGCCACTGCCATCGCCGCGACATCCAGATGATCTTCCAGGACCCGCTGGCCGCCCTCGATCCCAGGATGACGGCGGGCGAGATCGTCGCTGAGCCGCTCGCCGTCCACGAACCCGGCCTGGCGCGGGGCGAGGCGAGGGCGCGAGTTTCGGAGACGATGGAACGAGTCGGGCTGCTGCCCGAGCACATCGACCGCTACCCGCACGAGTTCTCCGGCGGCCAGTGCCAGCGCATCGCCATCGCCCGGGCGCTGATCGCGCGGCCCAGGCTGGTGATCTGCGACGAGCCGGTCTCGGCGCTCGACGTCAGCGTGCAGGCGCAGATCGTCAACCTGCTCGGCGATCTCAAGCGCGAGCTCGGCCTGTCGCTGATCTTTATCTCCCACGATCTCGGCGTGGTGAAGCACGTCGCCGACCGGATCATGGTGTTCTATCTCGGCCGGGCGATGGAATTGGGACCCGCCGACGATCTCGTCCGCGGTCCCCTCCATCCCTACACCCGTGCCCTGATCGCCGCCGCGCCGGTGCCGGACCCGGCGGTGGAGCGCCGTCGCCGTGGCGAGTCGTTGGGAGGCGAGTTGCCGTCGCCGCTCGCGCCGCCCTCGGGCTGCGTGTTCCGCACCCGCTGCCCCATCGCCCGCGAATCCTGCGCCGGCGAGGACCCCGCGATGCTCGAATACGGCGACCGCCACTTCGCCGCCTGCCCCCATGCGGGGGAGGGCGGGGGTCAGGACTCCATGTAGTTCGCCCGGTACCAGTCGTTGATCTGTAAGCGTCCGGCGTGACCGCCCCTGCGTGGTCAGTCGGCGGCTTCCCGATCTTCTGCGGGCGCGGTGTTCCACGGCAGCAGATCGTCGATGCGGTTGATCCTGTAGTCGGGGATGCGTTCGAGGACCTGAGCAAGCCAGGCCTGCGGATCGACATCGTTGAGCCTGGCGGTCTCGATCAGGGTGTAGGCGATGGCGGCGGCCCTGCCGCCGCTGGCCGAGCCCATGAAGAGATAGTTCTTGCGGCCGAGCGCGATCGGCCTCATTGCGCGTTCGGCGGGGTTGTTGTCGATCTCGAGGAAGCCGTGCTCGAGATAGGGTCGAAGGCGCTTCATCCGGGTCAGGGCATGACGGATCGCCGCTGCCAGCGGGGTCTTGGCGGAGATTCTGGGCAGCTGCGATTGCAGCCACCGCTCCAGCTCGTCGAGGCACGGCGCGGCCTTGGCCTGGCGGATGGCCGCGCGGTTCTCGGGCGGCTGCCCGCGGGCCTCCTTCTCGATAGCGTAGAGGGCGGCGATCCGTTCCAGCGCCTCGGCGGCGATCGCCGAGCCCTGGGCGGCATGGACGTCGAAGAACTTGCGTCGCACATGCGCCAGACAGGCCACCTCGCGGACCGGCCCGGCGCGCGCCAGCGCACCGAACCCGGCATAGCCGTCCGAGTGCATCCAGCCGGCGAAGCCTTCAAGATGCGCCTTCGGATGCGCCGCCTTGCGGTCGGCCGAGAAGCGGTACCAGGCCGCCGGCGGCGCCTCGCCAGCCCAGGGCCGCTCGTCCCGCACGTAGGTCCAGGCCCGGCCGGTCGCCGTTTTGCCGGTTCCCGGCGCCAGCAGCTTGACCGGGGTGTCGTCGGCGAACAGGGCTTGTCCTTCCAGCACATGGCGCCCGATCGCATCGGCCAGGGGCTCCAGCAGCGCCGTCGCCTTGCCGACCCAGCCGGCGAGCGTCGAGCGGTCGAGCTCGACGCCGTCGCGGGCGAAGATGCGGGACTGGCGGTAGAGCGGCAGGTGATCGCAATACTTCGAGACCAGCACATGCGCCAGAAGGCCGGGGCCCGGTCGGCCGCGCTCGATCGGTCGCGGCGGCAGCGGCGCCTGGTGGAACTTCTCGCAGCCGCCGCAGGCCAGGCGCGGACGGACGATGCGCTTCACCACGAAGCGGCCGGGGATGTACTCCAGCTCCTCCGTCACATCCTCGCCGAGCCGCTTGAGACGGCCGCCGCAGTCCGCGCAGCGCTCGCCCGGCGCGAGAACCGTCTCCTCGCGCGGCAGGTGGTCCGGCAGGGGACGGCGCTTCGGCTGCTTCTTCGTGGCGGGCGTCGGCTCGGTCGGCGCCTCGGCCGCCCGCGCGATCTCCTCGTCCTCCAGCCCGAGATCAAGCTGGTCGAGGGCCTCCGAGGTGACGCCGAAGCGCTGCCGCCGCAGACCCGCAAGCTGGTGCCTGAGCTTCTCGATCAACAGATCGCGGTTGCGCAGCTCGGCGTCCCGTGCCGCCAGTTCGGCCCGCGAGGCCAGCACCATCGCCTTCAACGCGGCGATGTCGTCGGGCAGGGAATGGGCCGCTTCGAGCATGGCCGCATCCTACCCGAAGGGGCCGACAAAGGGAAGCCCGAATGACAGTCAACCCATTGTTTATAAACGGTGAATCAGCCCGCGGCCAGCGGTCTCCAGGTGCGAACCGGCGCCCGCCAGTCGATCCCCTCAAGCAGCATCGACAGCTGCGCCGGCGTCACCGACACCTTCCCTTCCGATGCCGACGGCCACACGAAGCGGCCGCGCTCCAGACGCTTCGAGAACAGGCACGCACCCTGGCCGTCCCACCAGATCATCTTGATCAGGTCGCCCCGGCGGCCGCGGTAGATGAAGAGATGGCCGCAATGCGGATCCGCCTTCAATACCCGCTCCGCCTGCGCCGCGAGACCGGGGAACCCCTTGCGCATGTCGGTCACGCCGCAGGCCAGCCATACCCGGGTCGAGGAGGGAACCGGGATCATCCGCCAAGCGCCCGCACCACCCGGCACAGCGCGTCCGCGTCGAACGACCCGAACGCGCTCACCCGGTGGCCGTTCGACAACGCGATCTCGATCCGACCGTCCGATGCCGCGGCCGGCTCCAACGGCGGCGCATCGGGCACCACCTCCACCGGCAGGAAGGACGGCGCCTCCCCGGCATCGGCCGCCGGCCTGTAACGGGGATCGCGCCGCCAGGTGAAGATCAGGTTGGCGTTGACGTCATAGCGGCGCGCCACAACCGACACCGAGACACCGGGAGCGTAGCTCTGCGCCACGATCCGGCGCTTCTCGTCGTCCGACCAGAACCGGCGTACCCGACGTGGCACCGCAGCCCCCTAAGATAGTGTCCATTAGCCGATAATGGACACTATCGACCTCTGGAACCTCACCACAGACTGCGGCTCCAAGCCGTCTCGCCACAAGGGCGGTCACGCCAGACGCTTACGTTGATCTCGCCGCCCCGGGTAACCCAGACCTCTTCGCGCTCCGTGATATGGCGGAGCGCCAGGTCGAAATACTTGGCTCTGAAGGCGTGGCCGATCAGGAACGGGTGCAGGCAGATCGCCATGACCCGGCCCGAGGCGGCGCCGTCCTCGTAGAGCACGTCGAACTGGTCGACGATCATCCGGTAGAACTCCTCCGCCCCCAGCCCGCGGTCGAGGAAGGCCGGGATGTCGTTGATCTCGATCGAATAGGGCATCGAGATCAGCGAGCCCGTCCTGACGTTCATCGGATAGGGCTGCTCGTCGTTGACCCAGTCGCAGACATATTCGATGCCGTTCTCGGCGAGGATGTCGGGCGTGTTGAAGCTCTCGCTGAGCGCCGGGCCGAGCCAGCCTTTCGGCGCGGTTCCGGTGCCGTCCGCGATGGTCGAGACGATGTCGCCGATCAGCCGGCGCTCCTCCTCTTCCGGCTGGTCGTTGAACAGCACCGAGTTGGTGCTGCCGTGGCCCATCCACTCCCAGCCGAGCTCGTTGCCGGCCTCGACGATGCGCGGGTACTGCCCGCAGACCTCCGAGTTGAGCGCGACCGTGCCCTTGACCCCGTGGCGTTCCATCACCTCCATCATCCGCCAGATGCCGACGCGCACGCCGAAATCGCGCCACGAGTAGTTCAGCACGTCGGGCTTGAGATGCACGGTCACTGCGGTGACCGAGGTCGAGGGCTTGTCCCAGTGGAAATGCTCGATATTGGGGATCACCCACACCGCGACGCGCGCGCCGTTCGGGAAGCGCAACGGCTCCCGGTCCGCGATCGCCGAATAGTCGAAGCGTCCATGTTCCATGGCTGCCTCCTTTGGCCTAGCCCTATGCGGCAGGCCTGTTGTGGCCGATCGTGGACAAATATTGCAGCGCCTCGTCGAGCGAGACCACGTCGGCGTATTTCGCGTTGAGGTCGAACAGGCTCTGGTCGTGCGCCGCCTGCGAGCGGTCGCCCACCGCCTCGCGCACCACCATCGGCCGGAATCCCACCTGGCAGGCATCGACGGCGGTGGCGCGAACGCAGCCCGAGGTCGTGCAGCCGGTGATGATCAGCGTGTCCACGCCGTGCGCCATCAGCCGCGAGACGATGTCGGTGCCGTAGAAGCAGGATGCGTATTTCTTGACCAGCAGCGTGTCTCCCGGCCAGAAGTCGAGCCGCGAATCGACCTCCACCCCGTCGTCGCCGGCTTTGAGCGTGACCACGCCCTTCTGCTTGAGCGCCCAGATGCCCGCGTCCTTGAGGTCGTCGTCCTCGTAGATCACCGTCGAGAATACGACCGGAATGTCGCGCTCGTGCGCGGCATCGAGCAGCGGTTTGATGGCCTCGATCTCTGCATCGAGGTCGGCGCCCAGCATCCGGTCCGGGTCGGTGAACGCCTTGAGCATGTCGATCACGATCAGCGCCGGCCGCTCGCCGAAGCCGATCTTGAGTCCGAACCCGCGTTCGGCGAAGAATTCCTCGTCGCTTTTCCCGGTCTGTCCCGCCATGTCGCCCTCCCTGTTTCCCGATGCGCAGTAGAGCCCGGTGCTACTGCCCGCGGCAAGGAGAGACTATGGTCTTGCCGGAACGATATCGGCGAGGAACCATGCCCCACGTCACCGCGAGCGACGGAGTCAGCCTCTACTACGAGGAAACCGGGTCGGGCACGCCGATCGTGTTCGTGCACGAATTCGCCGGCGACTGCCGCGCCTGGGAGCAGCAGATGCGGTACTTCGGCCGCCGCTACCGCTGCATCGCGTTCAACGCCCGGGGCTATCCCCCGTCCGACGTGCCCGACGACCTCGCGATGTACAGCCAGTCCCGGGCGGTCGCCGACATCGCCGAGACGCTCGACCGTCTCGGCATCGACAAGGCGCATTGCGTCGGCCTCTCGATGGGCGGCTTCGCGGCGATGCATTTCGGCCTCGACCATGCCGACCGGGCCCTCTCCGTGGTCATCGGCGGGGTCGGTTTCGGCGCCGAGCTCGACACCGCCGACCGCTTCCGCGCCGAGGTCGAGGCGGTAGCCCAACGCTGGGAGAGCGAGGGAGCGGAGAGCTTCGCGCCGGTCTACGGATCGGGCCCGGGACGCGAGCAGCTGGAGAACAAGGACCCGCGCGGTTTCGCCGAGTTCATCCAACAGCTCCGGGAGCACTCCGCGCGCGGCGCGGCGCTCACCCTTCGCGGCGTCCAGATGCGCCGCCCCTCGCCGTGGGACCTGCGCGAGCGCCTGGCGGAGATGACGGTGCCCGCCCTGATTCTGCACGGCGACGAGGATCGCCCGGCGCTCGCGACCGGCGTGTTCCTCAAGGAGACCATCCCCACCTCCGGCCTCGTGGTGCTGCCGAGGACCGGACACACGGCGAACCTCGAGGAGCCGGCCGCCTTCAATGCCGCGGTGCAGGACTTCATCGCCACGGTCGATGCCGGGCAGTGGACGCGCAGGGACAGGCGAACCGAAAGCGCGGCGATCCTGCTCGAACCGGGGAGGGCTGACCGCCGGTCAGGCGGTGTGTGGAGCGTCCTCCGCCCGCTTGCCTTCGCGGATCCAGAACCAGGCTGCGAACAGGCCGAGCAGCACCCAGGCGATCAGCCCGACGCCGAGCGCCCGGCCCGCGAACATGGCGGCGAGCTCCGGCGGTGCGGGTCCGGCGAACGTCTCCGGATGCGGCGCGCCGACGGCATGGGGGGCAAGGATCAGGACCGCAGCGACGGCCCGTCCCGTCCATCCCTTGCCGAAGGCGATCAGCGCGATGCCCGCCGCGGTGGCGCCCACGGTGCCGAGCCACCAGAGTCGGCGCAGGCCGATGTCGGCGGTGGCCGAGCCCGGAAGCTCGGGCGGCACCCCCACGGCGGGCGCGAACTGCACCGCCACGAACCCGGCGACACCCCAGAGAAGGCCTTGTCGGACGACGATCCGGAGCCCGCGATCTTCCGCGAACGTCATCGCCGCGACCAGGATCAGGGCGTAGCCGGTATAGAGCAGGGTGGTGAACAGGACGCTCAACCCGTCCCGGACGAGGTCGATGCCGCCCGCGGCAGCCGCCGCGCCCGCCTTGGCCCCGCCGAAATGGGCGAGCTGGCCGCTCTCATAGAGCTCCGCGTGGAGCAGGATCGGCTGGACGAAAGCGAGTTGAAGCAGGGCCGCGATCAGCCCCGCCGCGAAGCCAGCGAAGAGCCCGCTGACCAGAATGCGGGAGAACATGCCTAGTGGCAGGGGAAGCCCGCTGCGTGGCGCGTGTCGTGCGCGGCGTCATGCAGCGCGGAGGTCTGCGCATGACCGGCGATTCCGACGATCGCGAGCCCGATGAAGGCGCAGAGGGCGATGGCGACAAGATTCGTCGGGATCCACACCCGACTTTGCGTTTGAGCGGTCATGCGTTTCTCCGTCGTGTCGCCCGGCGCGCGTTACTCGGGCCGCGCCCGTAAGCAATAGCCTTTCGCCCCGAATGCGGTCAAGCCGCGAGGGCGGTTCAGGTTTCCCGTGCGATGGCGTGAAAGAACGTCCCCGTCACGTTGCCGCGCCGCCCGCCGCCGCTCGCGAGTTCCCTGCCTTCGCCGTCGAAGACGGTGAGGAAGGCTTCGTCCGCCCCTTCGTCCAGCGGCGTCGCGTAGTGGAACTCGTGGCCGCGCAAGGCCGTCCCGGCGCGCCCCAGCACGCAATCCCGGCCGATCGCCGCGCGCCGGTATCCGAGATGCAGCTTCCGGTTCCGGAAGCTCGTGCGGTGCCCCATCAGTCCCGCCATTTCGTGGGCCTCGCCATCGGCATCCTCGATCGACCTGCCGAGGACCATGTAGCCGCCGCATTCGCCGTGCACGGGACGGGTATTGGCGAAGGCTTTCAGCCCCTTCAGGAACCGCCGCGCGGCCGCGATCCGGTCGGCGTGAAGCTCCGGGTACCCGCCCGGCAGCCAGCAGCAGTCGCAATCCTCGGGCGGCGGCTCGTCGGCGAGCGGGGAGAAGCGGACGATCTCCGCGCCTCGCTCCCGCCACGCCGCGGCCGTGTGGGCATAAAAGAACGAGAACGCGTCGTCGTCCGCGAGCGCGATCCGCTGGCCGGGCGGGTCGAGCGTGCATGTGGCGAAACGATCCGCCGCGTCGGACTCGCCCGAGTCCCGCGTAGGACGGGCGATTGCCTCGATCCGGTCGAGGTCGACGGTCTCGGCAACCCGATCCGCGAGGGCTTCGATCTCGTGCGCCAGGTCATGTCGTTCGCGCGCCTGGATGAGGCCGAGATGCCGATCCTGAAACGCGAAGCGCGCGTCCCTCGGCAGCCAGCCAAGCCGGGGAATCCCGGCCGCTTCGAGCCCTTCTGAGGCCGTCCGGAGGTGACGTTCGCTGGCGACCCCGTTCAGGATTGCGCCCGCCACCTCCAGTCCGGGATCGAAGGTCGCGAATCCCCTGGCGACGGCGCCCGCCGACTGCGCCTGTCCCGCGATGTTGATCGCGAGGATCACGGGAATGCCGAATCGAATGGCGATATCTGCCGCCGCGCCGGAATGTCCGCGATTCCCCGCGATGCCGTCGAACAGGCCCATCGCCGATTCGACGACCAGAATGTCGTTTTCCGCCGCCGCCGAATGCAGAATTGCCGACATGTGGCCGGGCGACATCGCCCAGCTGTCGACATTCGCGCAGCCCGCCCCGCTGGCGGCGGCATGAAATGCCGAATCGATGTAGTCCGGTCCGCATTTCAGCGCACGCACCCGCCGTCCGCGCCGGGAAAGCGCGGCGATAATGCCGATCGACAATGTCGTTTTGCCGGCCCCCGAGCGGGGCGCGCCGATCAGCAACGCCGAGGCCGTCAAGCAAGCGCCCCCGCGAAGGCCGGCGCGATGCGCAGCAGCCGTTCGCGCATGGTCACGATCTCCCCGATGACGACCACTGCCGGCGGTTCGATCGGATGGCGTTTCCTGTCCTCGGAGACGGTGCCCAGCGTGGACACCAGTATGTCTTCGTCCGAGCGCGTGGCCGACGAGATCACCGCGAGCGGCGTTTCCCGACCCATGCCGCCCGCGATGAGTTCCCCGGCGATCCGGTCGAGCCGCCGCAACGCCATGTAGAGGACCAGGGGCTGCCCCAGCCGGGCGAGCGCCGCCCAGTCCGTCTCGTCGGCGTCGGACGCCGCGTGTCCGGTCGCCAACACCACCGCGCGGTTGACGTCGCGCTGGGTGGCCGGGATCGTCGCCACCGCCATGGCCGCGAGTCCCGCCGTGACGCCCGGGATTATCCGGAACGGAATCCCGGCTTCGGCGAGCTTCAGGATCTCCTCGCCGCCGCGTCCGAAGATCATCGGATCGCCGCCCTTCAGCCGCAGCACCCTCTGGCCCGACCGCGCCAGCTCGACCATGCGGGCACAAAGGGCTGCCCGGTCGATGGAGTGCTCGCCCGCCCGCTTGCCGGAATAGATTCTCGCGGCCTCCGGACGCGCGAGTTCGAGGATGCGGTCGTCGATGAGCGCATCGTGCAGGATCGTGTCCGCCTGCTGGAGGGCGCGCAGCGCGTTCACGGTGAGGTAGCCCGGGTCGCCCGGCCCGGCGCCGACCAGCCACACGGTGCCCGGCTCGAACACCGGGCTGCCGTCCAGCATGCTTTCCAGCTTTTCGCCGATCATCGGGATGCCATAGCCCGATGACAGCCGCGCGGCAAATGTCTATCTCCAATGCGATGGTACGCGAACGATCGTTGCGGCGGGGCTGGACCACGGGCGCCTGCGCCACCGCAGCCGCGAAATCGGCCTTCGGCGCCCTGCTGACCGGCACGTTCGAGGATCCGGTGACGGTTACCCTGCCGCGCGGCGGCCGGGTGGATTTCGTGCTGGCGCGCCATGAGCTCGCGCCCGACGCGGCGACGGCGGCGGTGGTCAAGGATGCCGGGGACGATCCCGACGTGACCCATGGCGCCCTGGTCGAGGTCACGGTGCGGAAATCCCGGGACGGGGTGCAATTCCGGGCGGGGCCGGGCGTCGGCACGGTGACCAAGCCGGGATTGCCGGTCGAACCGGGCGAGCCCGCGATCAACCCGGTGCCGCGGCAGATGATCGCCGCCGCCATCGCCGAGGTCGCCGAAGCCCATGGCGTGCCTGGCGACGCGGAAGTCGAGGTCTCCATTCCCGGCGGCGAGGAACTGGCCAGGAAAACGATGAACCCGCGTCTCGGGATCGTAGGCGGTCTCTCCATCCTCGGGACGACCGGGATCGTCGTTCCCTATTCCTGCGCCGCGTGGATCCACTCGATCTACAGCGGGATCGACGTCGCCCGCGCGACCGGCCTGACCCATGTCGCGGGCGCGACCGGGTCCACCTCCGAAGCGGCGGTTCAGCGCCATTACGATCTTCCCGAATCCGCGCTCATCGACATGGGCGATTTCGTCGGGGGGATGCTCAAATACCTGCGCAGGCACCCCGTGCCGCGCGTGACCGTCGCCGGCGGCGTGGCGAAGATGACGAAGCTTGCCCAGGGTCGGCTCGATCTCCATTCGCGCAAGGGCGCCGTCGACCTGCCGGCGCTCGCCGCCGTGGCGAGAGAGGTCGGGGCGAGCGAGTCGGCCGCCGAGGCCATCGCGGAAGCGAACACGACGGCGCTTGCCTTCCGGATCGCGGAGGAGGAGGGGCTGGCGCTCGGCGACGAAATCGCGCGCGCCGCCCGGCGCACGGCCGAGGCGACGGTCGCCGGAGCCGAAATCGAGATCGATGTCCTGATCTTCGACCGGGACGGCAGGCTCGTCGGAAAGGCGCCTGGTTAGCCTCATCCGGTCGGACCCTGGCGGAAACGTCGCCGGTAGTCCGGATCGTAGAGCGCGCTCTCTCCGAAATCCTCGGCCGCCAGCACGGGACCGACCAGTATCGTCACCGTCCGCTCGATGGGCGTCGCGGCAACCGCCGCCTCGATGGTGCAGAGCGTGCCGCGGACGATCTGCTCCTCCGGCCAGCTCGCGCGGCAGACGATGGCGACCGGGCAGTCCGGGCCGTAATGGGGAAGGAGTGCCGCCACGACCCGGTCCAGCGCGTGAACCGAGAGATGGAGCGCAAGTGTGGCGCCCGACGCCGCGAATGTTTCAAGGGTCTCGCGCTCCGGCATCTTCGAGGCGCGGCCGGAGGTACGGGTGAGCACCAGCGATTGCGCGACGCCCGGAAGCGTGAGCTCGCGCCGCAGCGCCGCGGCCGAGGCGGCGAAGGCCGGAACGCCCGGTGTCATGGTGTAGGGGATGCCGAGCCGGTCGAGCCGGCGGAACTGTTCGCCCACCGCGCTCCAGACCGAGAGGTCGCCCGAATGCAGCCGGGCAACGTCCTTTCCCGATTCGTGGGTGGCGCGGATTTCCCCGACGATCTCGTCGAGGGTCATCGGCGCTGTATCGACGATCCTCGCCCCCGCCGGGCAGTGGGCAAGGATGTCGCGGTGCACCAGCGATCCGGCGTAAAGGCACACGGGGCAGCGGCCCAGCAATTCGCGGCCTCGCAGTGTGATCAGGTCTGGCGCGCCCGGTCCGGCGCCGATGAAATGGACGGTCACGCGCCGTCTCCGCGCGCCACGGCGCAGGTGACCCCGCCGCGCGCGATTCGGGTGAGCACCAGCGTGGCGTTCCGCCCCGCGGCGGCGAGGGCGGCGGCCTCGGAGACCGCGCCCAGCCCGGTCGCCTTCTCCGCCGCCCGCGAACGGGTGGCGCAGAGCGGCTGAACCGCGTCCAGCCGCGACCGGTCGATCACCCGGAGCGGCAGGCCGAACGCCGCCGCTGCCTCTGCGATGCCGGCCTCGTCCGCCTTGAATTCGGGCGTCGCGAAGGCATCGACACTGTCGACCGGTATTCCCGCCGTCGTCAGAGCCTCGCCCACCGCCCCGGCGATCCGGGACGCCGGACTGTCGCGCCGGCACCCGATCCCGACGACGATCACGACTTCGTCGCCCGCAATTGGGTAACCGCGATCGCCGGTCGGAACCCCTGCATCCCGCCGATCCGGTCGAGCCGTTCGACCGAGAGCCGCGTGAGCGTGCCGCCTGCCTTTCCGACGAACCCGCCGAGCACCATGTCGCTTTCTAGCGTGACGCTGTTCGCCACCAGACGGCCGCCCGACGAAAGCGCATCCCAGGCGACCTCCAGCGTGCCGTCTCGGGCGATTCCGCCGCCGATGAAGACAGCGTCTGGCGCCGGCAGGGAGGCAAGCGCGCCGGGCGCTTCGCCGACGACGACCTCCAGGCGGGGCACGCCGAGCGCGGCGGCGTTCTCTCTCGCCCGCGCAGCCCTGTCCTCGCGCCGCTCCACGCCGACCGCTCGGTTGGCCGGATGGGCGAGAAGCCACTCGATCGCGACCGACCCCGAGCCCGTGCCGATGTCCCAGAGGAGATCGCCCGCGCGCGGGGCGAGGCTGGACAGCGTCACCGCCCGGATCTCGCGCTTGGTCAGCATGCCGTCGGTCTCGAACAGCGCGTCGTCCAGACCCGCGCCCACCGGGATGACCCGTGCCTCTCTTTCCGCTTCGACGGCAATCGCCATCGTGTTCAGCCGCGCGACGTCCGCGAGATCGAACGCGTCGGCGCGGCACTCCCGCACCCGCTCCGACGGCCCGCCCAACGCCTCCAGAACGGCGATCCGGCTGGCGCCGAACCCGTGCCGGCTCAGCAAACGCGCGACCGCGTTCGGCGTCGTCTCGTCCGCCGAAAGCACGATCAGGCGCCGCGAGGGCTGCAGATGGGGAAAAATCGTCTCCACCGGATGGCCGCAGAGCGATACCAGCCCGGTATCCTGAACCGCCCAGCCCATGCGGCCTGCCGCGAGGCTGAACGAGGACGGCGCTGCAAACACGGCGGTTTCGTCCGCTGCCACCGCCTCGGTCAGCAGCGAGCCGATCCCGTGGTGAAAGGGGTCGCCCGACGCCAGCACAGCGACCCGCGTTCCCCTCAGCGCCTCGATCTTCGGAATGGCGGAGCGGATCGGGCTCGGCCACGCGACCGTTTCCCCCCGGATCAGGCTCGACAGCAAGCGCAGATGGCGCTGCCCGCCGAAGACCATCTCCGCGTCTTCGACCGCGCGCCTGGCCGCGGCGGACAGTCCCTCGACGCCGTCCTCGCCGACCCCGATAATCGACAGCCACCGCCGGACGGGACCGGCGATTTCCGTCGGCGCGGGAGAGCCGGACGGTGTCACGACTGAAACTCCTCTTGCTCGGCGGTACGACCGAGGCCCGCGAACTGGCCCGGCTGATCGCCGGGGACGACCGGTTCGAGGGGACCCTGTCGCTCGCCGGCATGACGCGGTCGCCCGTGCCCTCGCCGCTGGACACCCGGACCGGCGGGTTCGGCGGCGCGGACGGGCTCGCGGACTACCTCCGGCGGAACGGGATCGGCGTGCTGGTGGATGCCACCCATCCCTTTGCGTCGACGATCTCCGCCAACGCCGTCGCGGCCGCTGCGGCCGCGGGAATTCCCTGTCTCGCGGTGCGGCGCCCGGCCTGGGAGGAGGTTCCGGGCGACCGCTGGATCCACGTGCCGGACATCGGATCGGCGGCGGACGCGCTGGGAGAGGAGCCGCGTCGCGTCTTCCTCACCATCGGCCGCAAGGACCTCGCTCCGTTCCGAGACACGCCTCGGCACCGCTATATCGTCCGCAGCGTCGATCCCCCGCCGTCCGATCTCCTGCCGCCGAACGCGACGGTCATCGCGGCGCGCGGTCCGTTTGCGCTGGCGGACGAGGAGCGCCTTTTGCGGGACCATCGGATCGACATGATCGTTACCAAGAATTCCGGCGGCTCGGCGACGGCCGCCAAGCTCGGCGCGGCGCGACATCTGGGGATTCCCGTCGTCATGGTCGACCGTCCGCCGCCGGCCAGACCCGCCGTGCCGACGGTCGAGGACGCCTGGCGCCGGCTGATCGCGCATCATGCCGGAACCGGTGCCTTGCGCGGCGTGTAGACCCAGACGCCGTCATCGCCGCGCGGAATGCAGCGGGTCTCGCTGGAGCCCACGATCACCAGCGTCCGCATGTCCGCCATCTCCGGCCGGGCGTCGGACAGCGGCGTCACCGCGATTTCCTCGTCGGGCCGGCTTACCGCCGTCGCGAAGATGACCGGCGTGTCCGGTGCGCGATGCTTGCGCACCATCTCCAGCGCCTTTCCCAGTTGCCAGGGACGCGCCTTCGATATCGGGTTGTAGAGCGCCACGACGAAGTCGGCCTCGGCGGCGGCGCGAACCCGCGCGAGGATGGTGTCCCACGGTTTCAGATTGTCCGACAGCGAGATGGCGCAGAAATCGTGGCCCAGCGGCGCGCCGGTCCGGGCCGCCGCCGCGATCATCGCGGTAACGCCGGGAACGACCGTAATTTCGACATCGGCAGCGCCCTCCGCCTCGACCGCCTCGAACAGGGTTGTGGCCATCGCGAACACGCCGGCATCGCCCGACGACACCAGCGCGACCGTCTCGCCTTCCGCTGCCAGCCGCAGGGCGTGGCGTGCGCGGTCGAGCTCTTCCCGGTTGTCCGAGGGGTGGGCGGTCTGGCCGTCGCGCAACGCTATGCGTGCGAGATACGGCCCGTAACCCACCAGATGGCGGGCCTCGCGCATCGCGTCTTCCGCGGCCGGCGTGCGGTGGCGATCGTCGCCCGGCCCCAGCCCCACGACATGGATGGTGCCGCTCACGACATCGTCCTCGCCGTCGGCACGAGCACGAGAGAAAAATAGGGCGCTTCGCCGCCCTTGCAGTCCACGAGCGGGACAATCCGTTCGTCCGGCATCGAGCCGCGCTCCACGAGCACTGCGCGGTCCAGTAGCCCGGCCCGGTCGAGAGCGCGGCGAACCTTCGGCAAGTGCCGCCCGACTTTCATGACGACGGCTGCGTCCGCCGCTTGGAGGCGCTGCTCCAGCGCGTCTTCCTCCAGGGTTCCCGCGAGGACCGAGACGCAATCGTCTCCCCGAGCCATGGGCGCGCCCGCCCGGCTCCAGCAGGCGGACATTGCCGTCACGCCCGGCACCACCTCGATGTCGAACCGGGATGCCAGCCGATCGTTCACGTACATGAACGAGCCGTACAGGAGCGGATCGCCTTCGCAGAGAAGCGCCACGTCCCGCCCGTCTTCGAGCACTGCCCCTACTTTCTCCGCGGCCCCGTCGTAGAACGTCGCCATGGCATCGCGGTAACGGCCGGACCGTTTCGGAATTTCCGTGGTGTAGGGGTAGTCGAAGCGGAGTTCATCCGTGTCCGGCCCCAAATAGGCGTCGGCGATCCGCCGCGCGTGACCGGTCTCGCCCGTCTTGGCGAAATAGGCGGCGACCGGGGCTTCCCGCACGACGCGCGCCGCCTTGAGCGTCATCAACTCGGGATCGCCCGGCCCGACTCCGACGCCGAAGAGTTTTCCCGCGCCGCTCATTCGCGCTCGCTCGCCAGCGCGTTGACGGCGGCCGTCGCCATGGCGCTGCCGCCGCGCCGGCCGCGCACCGTGAGATGCGGCAGGTCGTGCCTCGCCGCCAGCGCCTCCTTCGACTCCGCCGCTCCGACGAAACCCACCGGCACGCCGATCACCGCCGCCGGAGCAGGCGCTCCCTCGTCCACAAGCTCCAGCAGCCGGAACAGCGCTGTCGGCGCGTTTCCGATCGCGACCACCGCGCCGCCCAGCCGGTCCCGCCACAGTTCCAGCGCCGCCGCGGACCGGGTCGTGCTCAGGCGCCGGGCGAGGTCGGGAACGGCGTCGTCTCCGAGCGTGCAGATCACCGCGTTGTCCGCCGGAAGGCGCGGCCGGGTAATCCCGCTCGCCACCATTTTCGCGTCGCACAGGATCGGTGCGCCCGCTTTCAGAGCCTTGCGCGCCGCGTCTGCGAAGCCGGGCGAGAACAGAATGTCGTCGGTCAGATCGACCATGCCGCAGGCATGGATCATCCTGACCGCCACCCGGGATTCGGAGGCGGACAGGCCGGAAAGATCGGCTTCCGAACGGATGGCCGCAAAGGATTTTTCGTAGATCGCCGCACCGTCGCGGACGTAGTCGTAGCCGCCCGTCATCGTTTCGCCGCTCAGCTTGCGGTACCGGGAGGCGGGGCGAGGGCCAGCACCGCTTCCTCCGGTGTCAACCCGGTGCGCTCCGGCGTATCGACCGGCCCACCATTCCGGATGAGGTCGTAACCTCGCGGCGTCGCGACGAGAACGACCGCCGCGGGCGAGGGGTGGGCGCATCCCTTGGCGCAGCCGGAAATGTGCACGACACCCTCCGGCATCCGACTTGCCGCAGCGACAAGGGCGGCGTCCACCCTCGTATCGGCCTCGGCCGAGGCGCAGCGCGGGCGTCCGGCGCAGGCGACGATCCGGGCCCGGGGATCGTCCGGTTCCACGACAAATCCCGCTTTCGCGGCCCGGCCGCGAAGGGCAGGGGCGTCCGCCCGGGAAACGCGGCACAGCACGGCAGCCTTCCAGGGGGAAATCCGGATCGTCCCATCCGAGAATATCCGGGCCATCTTCGCGAGATCGGCAAGCTTCTCGGCTTCGATACCTCCGAACGGCGTGCCCAGCAGGAAACAACCGCGCGGTCCATCCGCCGCCTGCACGAAACCCGGCAGAGGGCGTTTCGCCGGCTCGCCGGCGCGCTCGTCCGGTCGGGTCTTCCCGTGCAGTCCCGCCGCCCGGAAAACGCCGTCGGTGCCGCAGGCCGCGACCATGGTCTTCATGCGCGGAGGCCGGGATGCGTCGTGCCGGTCTCGATCCTCCAACCATGACAGAAACGCCGACAGCAAACGGCGGACCGTGTCTTCCGCATCCCCAACGGCGAGAGGCAGCGACCGGTCGCCGCCGTCCAGGGCGACAATCGCACCGTCGCCTTCCGACCGGACCATGATGTCGGCGGTGCAGCCGGCGAGCGGCAGCGCGATCCCGGCATCCACCAGAATGCCGAACTTGTCGGGCAGGGCATGCAGCGCGGGGTCGCCTTCCAGAACCGCACCCAGACGGCGCGCCAGATCGTGCGAATCGAAGCGGGCACGAGGGTCGTCCGGCCCGAGCGGGTCGGCCAGAACGTTCCTCACCGCTTCCGCGCGGGGCGACGGCCCGGCCAGCCCGATTTCCGCCATCGAACGGCACAGATCTTCGATGCCGGTCTCCGAGAGGCCGCGAATTTGCAGGTGGCCGCGGTTGGTCAGCTCGACGATCCCGTTGCCGAACCGCCTCGATGCTTCCGAGACCGCATCCGCCTGTTCGGCGTAGAGCGTCGCGGCGCGCGGCTTGACGCGCACCAGCAGCCCGTCGCCCGCTTCCATCGGCGCCATCAGCGACGGGCACCGGCCCTTGACGGTCGGCGCGTTCATCCGGACTCCCCGCGCAGAAAGACCGCGGTCGAGTTGCGGCGCGGCCGCCACAGGTCGCGGTCCAGGGCTTCGTTGAACCGGTCGATCATCGCGCCGCGCGCGGCCGGATTGTTCTCTCTGAGGAACCTGTCGACCGCGCCATCGCCCAGCGTCGCATCGAAGATCCCGTCGAACTGGCGGTCGAGCCTGTCCGGCAGCGTCGCCGCGAAGGCAAACAGCCCCTCGACGGAGCGCGCGATCTCGGCCCCGCCGCGATAGCCGTGGCGCGTCATCCCCGCGATCCAGGCCGGGTTGGAGGCACGGCCGCGGACGATCCGGGCGATTTCCTCGGTCAGCGTGCGCGCCCGCGGTTCCTCCGGCCGGGCGGTATCGACGTGATACACCTCCGGTTCGTTGCCGAGACCGTTCGCCGCGGCGACGAAGCCCCCCTCATGGGCCGCGAAATCGGTCGAATCGAGCAGGTCGACCTCGCCATGGTCCTGGGCGTGGACGAGCGCGTCCGCACTGCGGATCCGGTCCGAGAACCCTTGCGGGTCGGACCGGCCTTCGAGCCCCTGACCGTAAGCGCTGGCCGATGCCACCAGATAGCTGTTGCCGAGGTCGTCCCGCGCCGACCATGCACCGGCTTCGATCAGCGCGGATACGCCGGCGCCATAGGCACCAGGCGCGGCGCCGTAAATCCGGGTCGTCGCCCGGCGGAAGGCCTCGTCGCCGAGATTCCCCGCGAGTCCCGCGAGCGGGTTGAGGTCGTCCGGCTCCTGGCGCCTGCCGATCGCCCGGACAACCGCGTCGAACATCGCGATCTGCGCCTCGAAGGCGTCGCGGAACAGGCCGGAGATGCGCAGCGTCACGTCCACGCGCGGGCGGCCCAGCCGGTCCACGGGGACGATCTCGAAGCCGGTCACGCGGCTGGAGCCCTCACCCCATAGCGGCTCCGCGCCCGCCAGCACCAGGGCCAGCGCGAGGTCCTCGCCGCCCGTGCGCATCGTGGCGCTGCCCCACAAATCGATCATCAGCGACCGCGGCCAGTCGCCCTTTTCCTGAAGGTGGCGGCGGACGATCTCGTCGGCGGTGCGCCTCGCGAGGACCATGGCCGAACGGGTCGGCACCGCGCGCGGATCGATGGTGAACATGTTGCGGCCGGTGGGCAGCACGTCGCCGCGGCCGCGGGTCGGCGCGCCGGCGGGCCCCGGCTCGACGAACCTGCCGTCGAGCGCATCGATCAGCGCCCGCCGTTCCGAGGCCGCGCAGGCGTCGAGTCGGGCTTCCAGATCGGCGGCAAGGCCGTCCGGGGCGTCTCTCAGCAACGCGTCCAGAAGCGCCGCGCGCCGCCCCGCCGCGGGAATGCGGCCGAACACGTGAAGCCCGTCCCGGATCTGGAGGTCCTTGACGTCGCACAGATAGGTGTCGAGCCGCGCGAGCCGGTCGTCTTCCGACATCCCGGGGTCCGCCCCGCATTCTTCCAGCAAGCCGAGCGCGTCGGCGCGGTCCAGAATGTCGGCGCGCAGCAACGCGGTGCGACGCTTGTCGAGGCCGTCGGCCCCCGCGTACTCATCGATCAGCCGCTCCAGTTCCAGCGCGGCGCCGTGCGATCCGGCGGCTTTCAGCGGCGGGGTCAGGTGCCCGATGGTGACTGCCCCGAGCCGGCGCTTGGCGGCCGCCGCCTCGCCCGGATTGTTGACGATGAAGGGATAGGCCACCGGGATGCCGCTCAGCAGCGCCGCCGGGAAGCACGCCTCCGAAACCGCGACCGCCTTGCCCGGCAGCCATTCGAGCGTCCCGTGGGCGCCCAGGTGGATCATCGCGTCGATGTCCTCGACGCAGCGCAGCCACAGGTAGAAGGCGACGTAGGCATGGCGCGGCGGCACGTCGGGGTCGTGATAGAGCGTCTTGCGCTCGAGAACCTGGCCGCGATCCGGCTGGATCGCCGCGACGAGGCGGCCGAAACGGCCGTAGCGAAGGAAGAACGCCCCGTCTTCCACCGCGGGATCGTCTTCGGGCGGTCCCCACACCTCGTCGATCCGCGCCCGGGCTTCTTCCGGCAGCGTCCGGAACAGCCGACGATAGGCCGAAATGTCGAGCACGGGACGCGGCGGTTCGTCGCACAGGGCGGACACGAGGTCCAGCGAAGAGATGTCCGGCGCGACGTCGTAGCCGGCTTCCCCCAGCAGAGAAACGATCTCGACCCCGCTCTCGATCGTATCGAGGCCGATAGCATGGGCGAGCTGGCCGGCCGCCGGGTAATCGGACAGCACCATCGCGATCCTGCGTTCGCCGCGCGGACGCCGCGCGAGGCGGATCCAGCGCGCCGCCTGCTCCGCCGCCAGCTCGACGCCCCGCGGATCGGGCGCATGGCTCGTCCGGGCGTATTCCAGCCGGTCCTCCCGAGCGTCCTCCGACTTGAAGGAGATCGCCGTCGAGGAGAGCCGGCCGTCGAGTTCCGGCAGGACGATCTGCATGGCGAGGTCGGATTGCGAGAGCCCGCGGGCCGACTCGGCCCAGGCGTCGCGGGAGGAACCCGCGAGCATGAGTTGCAGCACCGGCACGCCGGCGGCGTCGAGCGGCGATCCGCTATCGCCCCGGCGCGCCGAGAACGCCGTCGCGTTGAGCACGAGGTCGGGGCGGATTTCGCGCATCCGCCCGGCGATATACGCGGCGGTTTCCGGTGCCTTGAGGCTGTCCACGTAGAGGCCCACCGTTCGCACGCCACGCTCGGACAGGCGCGCGGCAAGCTCTTCCAGCGGCGCGATATCGCCGGCCAGAAGATAGGCGCGATAAAAGACGATGACCGCAGTCGCCGCGCCGGGCTCCGCGTTTGGGGTCAGCGGATGCTCGCCGAACTGCGGGACGGGCCGGAGGGGGGCGGCCGGCCGCGGCCCGAGACCGGCAAGATACGCCATGTGCTCCAGCGCGAGGCCGACATTGTAGGGTCCGCCTTCGGCGAAGCAGCGGTCGAGGCGGTCGAGATCTCCGGCGGGGACGGTCGACAGTTCGGCAAGCCGCGGGTCCGGCCGCCCGTCGCCCGGCACGAAAGCCAGCCGGATGTCCGACTCCGCGCAAACCCGCCCGATCTCCTCGATGCCGTAGCGCCAGTATTCGAGCCCGCCCAGAAGGCGCGCCACGACGATGCGCGACCGGGCGATCACCTCGTCGACATAGACATCCACGGACAGGGGATGGCGAAGCTTGCCGATGTTGGCGAGCCGCAGCGTGGGCAGCGCCTCGCCCCGTTCGCTGCACGCCACGGTCGCCGCGGCGAGATCGGTGTCCGCGAAGGACAGGAACACCATGTCCGCCGGGCTCTGACCGAGATCGACGGCGGCGTCGATTTCGTCGAGGCTATGCGCTTCGCGGAACAGAAGGTGCATGGCTCAGGACGCAAGCGCCTCCGTGATGGCCGCGCGGTCCAAGCCTGTCTGCCCGATCACCACCAGACGGGTCTCGCGCCTCTCGCCCGCTGCCCACGGGCGGTCGAAATGATGATCGATGCGACGGCCTACCCCCTGGATCGCAAGGCGCATCGGCTTGCCCGAAACCGCGGCGAACCCCTTGACGCGGAGGATGTCGTGCTCGTCCGCGACGCCGACCAGGCGTTCGGCAAAGGCCGCGGGCGATTCGATCTCGCCGAGCGCGACGTCGAAGGATTCGAAATCGTCGTGCTCGTGGTCGTCCTCGCCGTCGTGATGCGACGGACGGGCCGCGAGATCGTCCTCCGCCGCGGCGCCCAGCCCGAGCAGGATCGCCGGATCGACCGCGCCGCCCTTCGCCGCGATCATCCTCAGCGATCGTCCCGCGGAGGCGGCGATCTCGTCGCGCAGCTCCGGCAGCCGATCCGCTTCCAGCAGGTCGGTCTTGTTGAGCACCACGATGTCCGCCGCCATCAGCTGGTCTTCGTACAGCTCCTGCAGCGGGTTGTCGTGGTCGATCGACGGGTCCTCCTCCCGCATCGCGTTCACCGCGTCGAGATCGTCGGCGAACCGGCCCTCCGCGACGGCCGGGCTGTCGATCACGGCGATGACGCCGTCGACCGTCATGCGGGAGCGAATTTCCGGCCATTCGAAGGCCTTGATCAGCGGCTTCGGCAGCGCGAGGCCGGAGGTTTCGATGACGATATGGTCCGGTGGCTCGTCGCGGTCGATCAGCGTCCGCATGGTAGGCACGAAGTCGTCGGCGACGGTGCAGCACAGGCACCCGTTGGCGAGCTCGACGATGTTCTCTTCCGGACAGTCCTCGATGCCGCAGCTCCTGAGCGTGTCGCCGTCGACGCCTTCGGAGCCGAACTCGTTGACGATGACCGCGAGACGCCTTCCGTTCGCGTTGCTCAGGAGATGGCGGACCATCGTGGTCTTTCCGGCGCCGAGGAAGCCGGTGATGATCGTCGCCGGTATCTTTTCGGCGGAAAAACTCATGCGCCGTCTCGCTGTTCGGGAACGTCGTCGGGATGGGCGGGCACGCGGGCGACGACCGCGTCGCGCAGCGAGGGCGCGCGCTTCGACGGCATGACGACGCCCGTCCGGGAAGCGCCGTAGACCAGCGCGTAATCGATCACGTCGTCGGCCAGCTCGGCGCGGAGGAACCCCGCGATATAGGACCATTTTCCGGGGGAGGAGAGCGCGGCGCTGCAACCCTGCTCGCAATTCGCCATGCAGCTTATCGGGTTGACCCGGATCGACGATTCCAGTCGTCGGGCGCTCAGGCGACGCAGCACCGCTTCGTGGAACTCCGATCCCGCGGCGGGGTCGTTCGGCGCCGCGTCGGCAGGCCGGCAGGTCATGCAGATATGCAGGACCGGCCGCCGGTCGCGCGGTTCGGACTCTCCGTTCGTGCGGTTTTCTGGGTCGACCAAGATCTTTCCCGCGGCGGCGAGGACAGTCGCGGCTCAGGGCCGAAACCCCTGCATTCCCCTCGGCGCCATGTTACAAGGCGCCGCTGCGGCGGTCCATGCATCCGCAGGGAACCGAATGCCGGTCGACAAGCTCTATCTGGTCTTGGGAGGCGCCCGCTCGGGCAAGAGCCGGCACGCCGAATCCCTCGTCGAAGCCCGTCCGCCGCCCTGGCGGTACATCGCGACGGCCGAGCCCCTGGACGAGGAAATGCGCCGGCGCATCGACGCGCACAAGGCCCGCCGGGGGAGCGGCTGGCACACCGTGGAGGCGCCGCTGGAGCTGGCTCCCGCCCTCGATGACCGTGCGGACGGAATGGCCGTGCTGGTCGACTGCCTGACGCTGTGGCTGAGCAATCTGATGCTGAACGAGCGCCGGGTGGACGAGGCGGTGGACGGTTTGCTGACGGCGCTCGAGAGGCGGCGCGCCCCGACCGTGCTCGTTTCCAACGAGGTCGGTCTGGGGATCGTTCCCGACAACGCGCTGGCACGCGATTTTCGGGACGCGGCCGGCGACCTTCATGCCAAGCTTGCCGCGCGCGCGGAACATGTGCACTTCATGGTTGCCGGGATCCCCACGATCGTAAAAGGGACAGGATGATCGAACGGAAAGACGACGGCGCGCGCTACAAGACGAAAATGGCCCACCGAAAGGCCGTTCAGGATGCCGAAGTCGCCTCGAAGACCATCGAGAAGGGCCTTCTGATGGTTCATACCGGCACCGGCAAGGGAAAGTCGACGGCCGCGTTCGGGCTCGCCCTCAGGATGATCGGCCGCGGCCGCAAGGTCGGCGTGGTGCAGTTCATCAAGGGCGCCTGGTCGACCGGCGAGAAGATCGCGCTCGAATCGATGGCGCCGGACATGGTCGAGTGGCACGCGCTCGGCGAGGGATTCACCTGGGAAACCCAGGACAAGGAACGCGACATCGCCGCGTGCAGGAAAGCCTGGGACACCGCCGTCGCGATGATGGCGAACCCGGATTTCGGCCTCGTCGTCCTGGACGAGCTCAACATCGCGCTGCGCTACGACTACCTTTCCCTCGACGAGGTTCTTGCCGGGCTGGACGCAAGGCCGACGGACCTTCATGTCGTGGTCACGGGCCGGAACGCCAAGGCGCCGCTGGTGGAGGCCGCCGATCTGGTGACCGAGATGACCCTCGTCAAGCATCACTTCAAGGCGGGCGTGAAGACCCAGGAGGGCATCGAATACTGATGCCCGGAAGGGCGATCATGCTGCAGGGGACGGGTTCGAATGTCGGCAAGTCCGTACTCGCCGCCGGGCTCCTGAGAGCGCTCGCCAACCGCGGACACGCGGTCTCTCCCTTCAAGCCCCAGAACATGTCGAACAACGCCGCCGTCGCGGCCGGTGGCGGCGAAATCGGCCGGGCGCAGGCACTCCAGGCGCGCGCCGCGCGGGTCGCGCCCAGCGTGCACATGAACCCGGTCCTTCTGAAGCCCAGCTCCGATATCGGCGCGCAGATCGTCGTCCAGGGACGGGTCGAGGGTGCCGCGCGCGCGCGCGAGTTTCAGGACGCCAAGCGCGGGCTGATGCCGCGCGTGCTGGAAAGTTTCGGGAGAGTGAGCGAGACAGCGGATTTCGTGGTCGTGGAAGGCGCCGGCAGCGCGTCGGAAACCAACCTGCGGAAAGCGGACATCGCGAATATGGGTTTCGCCGCCGCCGCCGATATTCCGGTGGTGCTGGTCGGGGACATCGACAGGGGCGGGGCCATCGCCGCGCTGGTCGGCACGAAAGCGGTGATCGACGCTTCCGATGCCGCGCTGGTCGTCGGTTTTGTCGTCAACAAGATGCGGGGCGACCCAACCCTGTTCGAAGACGGCATGGCGGACATCGCCGCGCGGACCGGGTGGCCGGCGCTGGGGCTGGTGCCCTTCTTCGACCGCGCGAGACTGCTTCCGGCGGAGGATGCTTACGACCTGTCCGAAAGACGTCCAGGGAGGCCATCCCAGGGTGAGCACGACCGGCGCGTGCGGATCGCCGTGCCCCATCTCCCGAGGATCGCGAATTTCGACGACCTGGACCCGCTGAGCGCGGAATCGTCGGTCGAGCTGACCATGGTCGAGCGCGGCACCCCTCTGCCGGCGGACGCCGATCTCGTCATCCTTCCCGGCAGCAAGGCGACCGTGGCGGATCTGACAGCGTTGCGGGAGGAGGGGTGGGACATCGACATCCTTGCGCACCGGCGTCACGGCGGACGCGTTCTCGGTCTTTGCGGCGGCTTCCAGATGCTGGGACGGACGATCTCGGACCCGCAGGGCCTCGAGGGTCCGCCCGGAACGGTTGCAGGTCTGGGATTCCTTGAGGTCGACACCGTGCTGGCCGATCCGAAGACGGTCCGGGAAGTCGCGGGCGAGACCGCGCGCGGCGACATCGGGTTTTCGGGTTACGAGATTCACATGGGGAGAACGTCTGGGCCCGATGCGGAGAGGCCGCTCCACCGCCTCGCGGACGGCCGGACGGACGGCGCCCAGACCATCGACGGCCGGGTCGCCGGCACCTACGTGCACGGGATCTTCGCTAACGACCGGTACCGCGCGGAATGGCTGCGCGCGTTCGGGGTGGAAGCCGGTATCGGCGATCACGACGGGCTGGTCGATCGGACGCTCGACGAGCTGGCCGACCATCTGGAGACGCATCTCGATATCGACCGCCTGATCAGCCTCGCACGATAGAGAGAAAGAGGAGCGCGGCCGCCGCGATCTGGATCGCGCAGGCGCGGCGGTAGAGGCGGAGGGCCCGCCCGATATCTTCCGGCGTCGCTTCGGCCCGCCCGCCGCCCATCCATGCGTCGTCGACGAAGGCATCCGGATACTGCCGCGGTCCGCCCAGGCGCAGCCCCAGCGCGCCCGCCATCGCGGCTTCCGGCCATCCGGCGTTGGGCGAGCGGTGACGGGAGGCATCCCGCCTGACGGCGTGCAGCGCGCCGAGAGGAGAAGCATCGCGTGTCCCGATGGAGGCGAGGACGATCCAGAGGGCGCTGAGCCGTGATGCCGGCAGGTTGACGACATCGTCGAGGCGCGCGGCGAACCGGCCGAAATGCCGGAAACGCGCGTTGTCGTGACCGATCATGCTGTCCGCCGTGTTGATCGCCTTGTAGACGGCTGCGCCCGGCAGTCCCAGGACGGCGCACCAGACAGCGGGCGCGACGACGCCATCGGAAAAATTCTCGGCGAGGCTCTCGATCGCGGCGCGGGCCACGCCGGCTTCGTCCAGGGTCTCCGTGTCGCGGCCGACGATATGGTGCAGTCGGACCCTGCCCTCGGCCAGCCCGCCCGCCGCCAGACCGTCCCGTACCGCCGCGACGTGCTCGTGAAGGCTGCGCTGCGCGAACAGAGACGATGCGAGGACGGCGAGCGCCAGCCCTGCGAGCCACCAGGGCACGAACGAAAGGGCGGCAGCCTGAAGGGCGGCACCGGCGGCGGCTGAGAGGATCAGAAGAAGCAAAACGCACCAGGTGCCGTTGAGGCAGCGGCGGCGTTCGGGCAAGGTCTGCCCGTTCCAGCGGCGCTCCATCCGATCCAGGAGGTTGCCGATCCAGACCACGGGATGGGCGAGCCGGGCAAAGAGCGGCTTCGGATATCCGAAAGCCGCCTCAAGCGCGAGAGCGGCGACGAGGATGAGCAGGTCGGTCTCGAACCAAACCGCGAATGTCACGATCGGCACCGGCGCATGATCCACCACGGCGGCGAGCTTTCCTTCCTCCGGCAAAGATACCCCGACGCGCCCGAGCCGCTTGTCGATCTGTCGACGGGCATCAACCCGTTTCCCTATCCCGTGCCGCCGATCCCGGAGACAGCCTATACGCGGCTGCCCGAGGCGGTACACATCCGGACGCTCAAGAAAGCCGCGGCGGCGGCCTACGGCGCGCGCGACGCGGATATGGTCGCCGTCGCGCCCGGCACCCAGATCCTGATTTCCTCTCTGCCCCGGCTCTTTCCGGCCCAGCGCGTCGCCATCCGTTCGCCGACCTACGGCGAGTTCGCCCCCGTCTGGGACGCCGCCGGCGCCAATGTCGTCCAAGGCGCCGGCACCGAGGTGCTGGAGGAAGGCGATGTCGCAATCCTTTGCAATCCCAACAACCCCGACGGCCGCGGGCTGGACCCCGGGCAGGTGCTGGAATTGCAAGTCCGCAGGGCGCGTGCCGGGGGGTGCCTGATCGTCGACGAGGCCTTCGCCGAATTTTCCGAGGCGAATCGAAGCGTCGTGCCCGCGCTGCCGCGGCAGGGCTTGATCGTCCTGCGCTCGTTCGGAAAGGCCTATGGGCTGGCCGGGCTGCGACTCGGTTTTCTGATCGCGGAACCGGAGATCGCCGGGCGGGTCGAAGAGGCGCTGGGGCCGTGGCCGGTTTCCGGAATTGCGATCCATGCCGCCGTCAAGGCGCTCGGGGACGAGGTCTGGCGGCAGGAGACGGCGGACCGGCTGGCGCGGGCGGGCGAACGGCTCGATTCGCTCCTTTCCTCGCACGGGCTGGAGGCGGTCGGCGGAACCTCGCTGTTCCGCCTGGTCAGGCACGACAGGGCGTCGGCCATCGCCGCGGCGCTGGGCCGCGCCGGTATTCTGGTACGCGATTTTCCCGAACGGTCCGATTGGCTGAGATTCGGCATGCCGCCGGATGGGCCCGCGTGGCAGCGGCTCGAAGCCGCCCTTGCCGCCGCGATCTCGGGTTAGAGGCAGGCCAGCAGGCCGAGATAGGCGCCCAGCTCGCTCACCTGCTGAGTCGCCCCCAGGCAATCGCCCGTGTAGCCCTTCAGCTTCGCTTGATATGCGGCGCGGACCGCGACATGCCCGCAGGCGAGCCCGACGAGGAGCCCGGCGGCCGCCTGGGGCGATGCCGCGTATCCCGCGAGCAGCAGACATGCGACGGCCGTGACCGCCGCGATCACGTGGGAGACGGGCGAGACCGCGCCTGCGACCGGGCTGGCCGTACCGGATGGGCGGACGTAGCGCGCGGTCGCGATGACGACAACGACGCTCCACCGGCTGAGCCCGTGCGCCGCGACGAGGATCGCCAGCCCCAGCCACGGCGAAAGCGTTGCCAGGGCGAACGCCTTGGCGGCAATGACGAGGACGAGGGCGAGCACGCCGTATACGCCAATGCGGCTGTCGCGCATGATCTCGAGCGCGCGCTCCGCCGATTGTCCTCCCCCGATACCGTCCGCGGTGTCCGCGAGGCCGTCCTCGTGCATTGCCCCGGTGAGGAGGACGGATGCCGCGATCGCCAGAACCGCCGCCGGCAAAGGGCCGAACGGGCTGAAGGCCGCGGCGAATACGGCGCCCCCCGCCAGGCCCACCAGAATTCCGACGGCGGGATAGTACCGAACGGCCGCGGCGTCGAGCGCGGCGGCGTAATCGATCCCGCGCGCCGCCGGAAACCGGGTCAGCATCTGGCATGCCAGGCGGAGCAATATCCACTCGCGGGCAAACGCGCGCGTCATCCCGCAAGCCCGCCGTCAGGCCGGCCCGCTGACGCCGGCGCTATCGAAGCTCGCCATGTCCGTCAGCATGGCGGACGCCGCGCGCACCACCGGCCAGGCCAGGAGCGCGCCCGTGCCTTCGCCGAGGCGCATCTGCAGATCGAGGATCGGCCGGGCGCTCAACGCTTCCAGCATTTCCGAGTGTCCGGGCTCCGCCGAGCGGTGGGCGAAGATCAGGCCGCGCTCCGCCTTCGGTTCCATGCGGATCGCCACCAGCGCCGCCGCGGTCGAAATGAACCCGTCCACCAGGACCGGACGGTTCGTCAGCGCGCCGGCCAGCATGGCGCCCGCCATCATCGCGATTTCGAAGCCGCCATACTCGGCGAGCGCCGCTTCGGCATCGAGGGTCGTTGCGGTCCGCTCCGATGCGGCCGCAAGGACGGCGCCCTTGCGCGCCAGACCGGCGTCGTCCAGACCCGTGCCGCGCCCGGTCAAGCCGGCGAGCGGCAGGCCGAGGACCTTGTGCGCGATCAGCGTCGCCGCCGACGTGTTGCCGATCCCCATTTCGCCGAAACACAGGACGTCCGCCGGGCTGTTCCCGGCCAACGCGCGACCCGCCCGAAGGGCGTCGTCGCGCTGCGTCTCCGTCATCGCGGGCTCGATGCGGAAATTTCGGGTGCCCGCTGCGATGCGGCGCGGCAGAAGATCCGAATGTTCTATGGGGTTTCCCGCCACGCCCGCGTCGACGACCCGGACCGAAGCGCCGACCGCGTTCGCGAAGACATTGGCCGCTGCCCCGCCATGCAGGAAATTCAGCACCATTTGCCGGGTTACTTCCTGCGGGTAGGCGGAAACTCCGTCGGCCGCAATACCGTGATCGGCGGCGAAGATGGTCAACTCGCAGGTCTCCAGGCGCGGCGCCGGCCTCCCCGTCGCCCGCGCCAGTTGCAGCGCGACGGATTCCACCTGCCCGAGAGCGCCCACCGGCTTGGTCTTGCCGTCGATGAGGTCCCGGACGGTCCTGTCCGGATCGGGGGGGCGGTTCGTCATGGCGCTCAGCCCGGCGTGCCGCCCTTCAGCCAGCGCACCAGTGCCTTGCCGGGATCGGCGATCTCCTCGACGGAGCCGTACCACCAGGCTTCCCATCCCGTTTCGGGCAGGCCGGCGAACAGCATCAGGTTGAGCGGATAGGCGTCGCTGTCGGTACAGCGGCGGAAGTCGTCGCGGAACAGGAATACCGGCTTGTCCCAGGCGATCGCCATGCCGAGCTCTACCATCACGCCCTCGTCCGGCGGGCAGCCGTTGACCACGGCGAACAGCCCGTCCGAGTCCCGCACGTCGCTGAGGTCGGCCTGGCCGATCCGGTAGGCCCAGCCGGAGCTCGCGCGGTCGATCTGGTTGTTGCGCTCGAACGGCTCCCAGACCTCGGCGCCCAGGGCTTCCAGGGCTGCCTTCAGCTCTCGCAGGGGTCCCTGGTTCTGCTGCGCCGAGAACCCGTAGGGGTTCGCGAGATAGAGAGTCTTCTTCGCCGCCATGCGCGCTTTTCTCCCCGTCGGACCGGGTACAGCGTCGGGCGGCGCCCAGCGCGAGTCAACGACCGCGCCATGCCGTCAGCCGTTTCCCCAGAGCCCCCGCGAGGCCATCTCGGCGCCCTCCGCCATCGCCCGGAGCTTGGCCCAGGTCACCGACGGGTAGACCCGGATCATCCCCGCGACGGTGGAGAATCCGCAATCCGAGCCGGCGATGACCCGCTCCCTGCCGACGATGCCGGCGAACAGCATCAGGCGCTGGGCGACCAGGCGCGGGTGCTCGACGAAGTTGTCGGTCGAATCGATGACGCCGGGGATCAGGATCTTGTCGTCCGGGATCCGCGCCCGGGCCCAGTCCTCGTGCTCGTGGGCGTGGCGCGAATTCGCCGCCTCGAACAGCACGGCCTGCGGCTTGGCCTTCACCACCACGCCCACGATCTTGGAGATCGCGATGTCGTGGGTGTGCGGACCCGGATAGTTGCCCCAGCAGATATGCATGCGGAGTCGCTCGGCGGGAATGTCGCGGCAGGCATGGTTAAGCGCCTCGACGTTGCGTTCCGCGATCTTGAGGAATTCCGCATCGGTCTTGTCCTGATGCGCGATGTGGCGGCTCATCGCGAGGTCAGGACAATCGATCTGCACCAGGAAGCCCGCCGCGTGGATGGCGTCGTATTCTGTCTTCATGGCGTCGGCGAGATCGGCCACATAGGCATCTTCGCTTCCGTAGAAGGCATCCCTTACGAAGCCCGGCAATACTCCCGGCGACGCTGTGTTGAGGAAGGCTTCCACTGGCGGGGTCGCCTCTGCCGCCGCCGAGAGATCGGCGACGTCCTCTTCCACCGGCCCGGTGTCGCCGTATGAAACCCTGGATACGGTTTGCGGCGGCGTGTACCGGGTCGTCGGCATGTCGCGGAGCGATTCCCGCCACTTCATGTAGCCGGGATGCTCCTGCATGTCCTTCGGCCCGCGCGGCCGACCGTCCTGTTCATCGAGCGGCGCGCCGCCGTCTTCGACGCCGTTCAGCCGGTGCTTCACGTAGACGGTGTAGGAGAGCTTGCCCATCTCCCCATCGCTGACGATGTCGACGCCGTTGTCCACCTGCAACTTGACGATGTCAGCGACCGCGCGGCGTTTTTCCGAGCGAAGTTCCTGCGGGTCGTATTCCCGCCCCTGATCCTGGGCTTCCAGAAGCGTGAGCAGCGATTCCGGTCTGGGCAAAGACCCGACGTGGGTGGCGAGTATCCGGTCGGTGGACGTTTTCATCACTCATGCCTCTGTCCCGGAACCGGCGTCGCCCCCGGCGTGCCGGTCTTGAAGGCGGCTTCGGGTCCGCCGAAGCGGGCGGCGAGGGCGTTCTGATCGTCCTTGGCGCGGCGGTCGACGCGTTCGGGGTCGCAGATCGCGCGCAGCAGCGCTTCGTATTCCGCCACCGAAGCGGGATCCGAGGCGGCGAGATTCCGGGTTTCCTCCGGATCGGCCGCGAGATCGAACAGCTCCGGCTCGTAGCCGACGTAATGAATGAGCTTCCTGCTCCCCCGTCGCACCATGAAGGCGGCGCTCGGCGAGGCGGCGGCGTGGTATTCGCCGAACGCGACGTGCTCGGCATCGTAGGGCGCGGCGGCGATGTCGAGCCACGACCGGCCGGGCAACGCCTCCTCATCGTCGGTCGGTGCGAGCCCCGCGCCTTGCAGGATCGTGGGATAAGCGTCGAGCAGCGAGACCGGCGTGTCGCACACCGCGCCCGCGGCGACATCCGGACCGGCGAGGATCAGCGGAATTCCCGCCGATTCCTCGTACATGTTGGATTTGCCCCAGAGGCCGCGCGCACCGACATTGTCGCCGTGATCGCTGGCGTAGACGACGCGGGTCATCTCGCCGAGACCGAGCGCCTCCAGCGTCTCCAGTACCTCGCCGATCAGCGAGTCGACATAGGTGCAGAGCCCGAAATAGGCCGCCACCGCTTTCAGCCGCTCTTCCGCCGAGAGGTTGCGGTCGACCTGCTGGAAATCGTCCATCCGCTGCAGCCAGGGATGGCGCGCATAGCCCTTCTCCGGGTCCAGCTTGCGTTCCGGCAGGCGGTCCAGCGGGTAGAGGTCGTAATATTCCTCCGGCACGACCAGCGGAAAGTGGGGCGCGACGAACCCGACATAGAGCACCCAGGGTTTCTCGTCCCGCTTCGCCGCGTCGGCGAGCCAGGCCTTGGCCCGGTCCGCGATCAGCCGATCGTAGCGGTTGTAGTTCGATTCCCCCGGCCCGATGCGGTTCAGCATTTTCGCCGGCCGCGAAGGCGGCAGCGGATCGCGGACCGAGCCCCAGACCTGGCCGATGCCGTCCATGACGTGCATCGCCTCGATCTCGCGGTCGAACCCCGAATCGGTGTCGCCGCCGCGATAGTGCAGCTTGCCGATGGCCTCGACGCGATGCCCCTCGCGCTGCAGGCGATGCCCCCAGCTCGGAATCGCCCCGTCATAGGGATGGGCGTTGTCCCAGTACCGCGTCTCGTGGACGTGGCGCCCGGTCGCGAATGCGGCGCGCGCCGGGATGCAGATCGGCGAATTGGTATAGGCGGCGGAGAAACGTGTGCCGCGCTTGGCCAGCCGGTCGAGGTTCGGCGTCAGCACCGTGTCGTGCCCGTAGCAGCCGAGCATCTTGGGGTTGTGCTCGTCCGACATGATGAAGAGGAGGTTCCGACCGTCCGGCGTCATACCGGTTTCCTTTCCTTTACTGTCCGCCGCGGCCGCGGGCGAAGAAAACGACGACCAGCACGGCGAGCGCCATGAAGACGATCGAGATCGGGCTGGAGAAGAGGAACCACGGATCGGCGCCGGTCGCGGAAAATGCCTGGCGCACGGCGTCCTCCAGGTTGTTGGCCAGGATGAAGGCGATCACGAAGGGCAGCACCGAGAACTCGAGTCTGCGCATCAGATAGCCCACCAGGCCGAAGAACAGCGTCACGTAGATCGACAGCATTTCGGGGCGCTGCGCGTAGATCGCGGTCAGGGCCAGCAGCAGCACGATCGGCAAAAGGCGCTGCTTCGGAATCCGCACCATGATCCCCATCGAGCGCATGAAGACGCCGCCGACGGTCCAGTTGAGCAGGTTGGCGAAGACCATCGCGGTGAACAGGCCGAAGGCGACGACCATCTCGCTGTTGATCTGGTCCGGGGTCAGGCGGAACACCGCGGGACCGGGGTTGAAGCCGCTGATGGTCTCGGTCGCGAGAATGATGAACACCGCCGCGACGTTGCCCGGGATGCCGAGCGACAGGACGGGGATCAGGTTGGCGCCCGAGACAGCGCTGTTGGCGGCCTCCGTCGCCGCCACACCCTGGGGCGCGCCTTCTCCGAACGGCACCTCGCCCCTGTGAAGCCTGCGCCCTGTCGCATAGCCCAGCGTCGCCGCGAGCGTGGAGCCGATGCCGGGCAGGGCGCCCACCATGGTGCCGATACCGGCGGACATCCCGACGAACGGCAGGATCCGCCTTATGTCGCGGAGCCTGAGCCGGTTGTCGCCGGTGGCCGTCGGGGTCGAGATCGCGTCGGTCGCGCGCTTCTCCCGCCACATGTCCTCGAGCGCCGCGAACACCTCGCCGAGGATCAGCACGCCGAGAACGACGCTGATGAGCGGCAAGCCGCCGGCCAGCGCATCGGTGCCGAGCGAAAGCCGCGGATGGTGATCCTCTCCCGTGCCGATAAACGCGACGAACATGCCGAACAAAGCGGCGAGGATGCCCTTCCAGACCGAGTCGCCCACCACCGCGGAGATGAAGGCGAGCGACAGGACGATCAACGCCGCCTTCTCCGGGAAGTCGAGATAGGCCTCCACCGTGATCGCGAGGAACGGCGCGCAGGTGAACAAGACGAGATCGGAAAACGTGTCGCCGGAGGCGGAGGAAAAATGGGCGATCCTGAGCGCCTTGCCGGCCTCGCCCTTCCGGGTCATCGGAAACCCGTCGAGCGTGGTCATCAGCGAATCCGGCGCGCCGGGGGTGTTGAACAGGATCGCCGGCACCGCGCCGCCTACCGTCGCTCCCTTCATGATGCCGATCAGGAAACCGAGGACCGGCAGGAGCGCGTCGGGATTGAAACCGAAGATGGTGATCAGGATCGGCAGCGAGATCGCCATGGCGAAGGGTCCGCCGAGGCCCGGCGTCGCGCCCACCACGATTCCTCCGAGGAAACCCAGAACCACCATGACGACCACGATCGAGATCGGCAGGCCGAACACCGTCGCGACCGGCGCCTGGGTAAACACCGCGACGACCCCGAGCCAGACATGGTCGAGGATGCCCATCATTGATCGCCGTTCGGCGGCAACAGCAGGTCGTCGAACGGCAGGTCGTAGAGGCCGGTAAGCACCAGCGCGGCCACGACGCCGGCCAACGCCGCGCCGCGCGTCAGCCGCTGTTCGACGACCGCGATCGCGCCGCCGGCTAGGACCGCGCCGCCCAGCAGATAGCCGAGATACTTGTACGGGACGGTGTCCCTCAGCTCGCGATAGGTGCCGATGGCACCGCCGAGCGCGTTGATCGCGTCGACGACCAGCGGCCCCGTGTGGCTCATCAACGCGAGCCCGACGGCGATCACGGCCGCGAAGCGGGCGATGAACGCCAGGCTATGCCGGTCCAGCTGCGCCCCCGACCCGCGGCGGTTCAGGATTTCGGAAACCGCGAGAAGGGCCGCCGCCCCGACCATGCCGATCGCGACGGCGGTCGGGGCAAGCGCGTCGCCGATGACGGTGCGCCGCCGGAACGTCTCGACGACGCCGCTCTCCATGTCGGCAGGGATCCAGATCCCCAGGGTCAACAGGGCGAACGCGGCGATGCCTGCCGCGACGCCCAGCGACCGGGGATCGAAACGCATATCCGTCCCCGCAGCCGGAACCGGCTCCGGGGCGCCGGCCTATTTGGTGGCCATCATCAGCTTCTTCGATCCGGCGATGCCGTCCGAGATCAGTTTCTCGAGCGCTGCGCCGGAAATGAGCTGCGGACCCCCGAAGGCGCGCTGCACGAACTGCGCCGCCTTGGTGGACTTGTCGGTCAGCACCGTGGCGACCGCATCGGCGATCCCCTTGCGGGCATCCGCGGGAATGCCCTTGGGAGCGACGATCAGGAACTTGGCGCCCGCATCGTAGGGGATGCCGAGCTCGCCCAGGGTCGGAACGTCCGGGGAGATCTTGAGGCGGGTGGTCTCGCCCGACATGAGGTTGACCAGATCGCCCGCCCGGACGCCCTTCGCCTGGATGCCCGCGACCCAGCCGACATCGACATCGCCGGCGGTGATCGCGTTCAGCACCTTGCGGCCGCCCCTGAACACGACGGTGTTGAACTTGACGCCGTATTTCTGCTCGATGGTGTAGGCGATGTCGGCGAGCTTCGCGCTCATGGCGCCGAGTTTTATGGGCGCGCCGCCCTTCGCCGCTGCGATGACGTCCTGGATCGATTTCCAGCCGCGGCCCGTCTTCGCGACGATCCCCATCTGCGAGCCCGCCGTCGTCGTGACGTAAGTGAAATCGTCGACCGAGTAACCCGCCTTCTTCACTGCGAGCATGTTGTAGCCGAAGGTCTCGGTAACGGCGATGCCGATGGTGAGCCCTTCATTCGGCTGGGTCTTCAGCTTGCGCGCCATCACCGCCCCGCCCTTGCCGGTGACGTTCTGCGGGATGATCTTCCAGCCTTTGGTCTTTTCGAGCTCGGTCGCGATCAGCCGCGCCTGGGTGTCGGCGCCGCCGCCCGCCGCGAACGCGATCATCAGATTGATCGGACCGCTCGGTTTCCATGCCGCGGCCGCCGGGCCCGCGGCCAAGGCGAGCACACCGGCCATCCCGGCCGCGACCGCGCAACTGCGAAGAGATTCGAACGTCATTTCCTGCCTCCTGTCGAGCCAACGCTCATTTTAGTTGTCATAGCAACTTTATCACCCTCCGACGGCACCCGGCAACGCGCTTGACCTAGCCGGTGTGACGCTCGGCTTGCGGATCGCCCACGGGGACATGCATCAAATCCTCGCCCCAGACGATGTTGCCCTCGAAGACTTCCGCCATCTCCGCGATCAGGCGTTCGCGCACGCCCGGCACGTCCATCTGGTTGGAAACGTGGCTCACGACCAGGGTGCGGACATCCGCATCCGCCGCGACCTGCGCCGCCTCCAGGTGTCCGGCCGCGCCGCGGGTCCATTCCGGTCCCGGCGCGGTGCCCGAGATCTGGTATGTCATGTGGACCAGCACGTCCGACCCTGCGGCCAGCCGCGCGAAGGCGCTGGAGGGGCCGGCGTCGCCCGAATAGGCGAAGGATCCGCCGGGTGCGTCGAGGCGGAACCCGAGGCATTCGAGCGCCGGCTGGGCGTGGGGCACGCTCACCGTCTTCAGGGTCCAGCCGCGGCCTTCGACGACATCGCCGCTCGCAAGCTCCCGTACGAGCGGATCGGGCCGCTTCCGGGGGCGGGTGCCGCCACGCGACTCGAACACCTGCACGCTCGGCTCCAGCGTCGTGCGCGCCTCGATGTCCGGCCCGAACACGCCGTCGGAGGCGAACAGGAGACGGGTCATGCGCGCGGTATGCGCCGGTCCATAGACGTTGAGCTCGGGAATCTGCCCCGCGCGCTGGTCCCAGCGAGTCATCACCAGCCGCGCATAGTCGAGGCAGTGGTCGTAGTGCAGATGGGAAAACACCAGGTCGGTGATGTCGGTGGCCCGGTATCCCGCCTCCATCATCCGGTGGTAGGCGCCGGGCCCGCAGTCGAACAGGATCACGCTGCCGTCCAGCTCGACCAGATAGCTCGAACTCGCCCGATCGAGCGACGGCGCGGGAGTTCCGGTGCCCAGCAGGACGATCTTCATCGCGCGCTATCTCTCCGTGGCTTCGAGCAGCAGCCGGGCGCGTTCGTCCAGCCTGGTCAAGAACGCCGTGAAGCTTTCGCGTTCGGATTCCGTGAAGCCCCGAAACAAATCCTCGTCGCGCCGGCGGGAGTGGGCGGCGATCTTTCCGTGCAATGTCCGGCCTTCCCTCGTCAGGGCCAGGATTCTGCTTCGTCCGTCGACCGGGTGGCCGGCTCGCTCGACAAGCCCGCGATGGGTCAGCCGGTGAACGGCCCGGCTGACATTGCTCTTGTCGAGCACCGCGAACTCGGCGACATCGCGCGCCGTGACGGAACCGAGTGCGGCGAGGCTCGCGAGCACCCGCCATTCCAGCGAGCTCACGCCGAACTCGCGCCGATAGACTCGCGCCGACCAGAGCGTCAGGCGATTCGACAGCGCGGAGAGCCTGTAGCCCGCGATGCGGTTCAGGTCGAAGTCGGATGCGTCGAGCGTTTGTTTCCGGTTCGTCATGCGGGGCTATTCGCGATGCTCGGGGAACTCGGAAAGGACGGTACCCGGCCGGGCTCGAATCATATCCGTCAGCTCACGACGAAGACCCCGATGGCCCGCGTCGTCGAACAAATTGTCCATCTCGTCCGGGTCGTTGGCGAGGTCGTACATCTCGCCCGCCCCGGACAGCAGGTCGACGGTCAGTTTGGCCTCCGCCGTACGAACCGTGCGAAGCTGCAGTTCCACTCCGGCCCGGCTTGGGTGAAGGTTCCATTCGCTGTAGGCCATGTCGCGGCCTTCGCCGCCCTGCATGACCGGTTTCAGCGACCGGCTCTGGATATCTTCCGGGCAGTCGATCCCGGCGTAGTCGTAAAACGTCGCGGCGAGATCGACGGTCGAGACGGGATCAGGCACGACGCGGCCCGCCTCGACGCCGGGCCCCTGTGCGATCAGCCCCACCTTGAGCAAACCCTCGTAAGGCGTCGGCCCCTTCAGGTAGAGCCCGTGATCGCCTAGCAATTCGCCGTGGTCGGCGGTAAACACGGCGAGCGTATTTGCGGCGAGACCCAGCTCGTCCAGCCGGCCCAGGATGCGGCCGACGCCGTGGTCGATGAACGCGATCTCGCCAAAGTAGTTGGCGGTCATCTCCGCGAGCTGCCGCTCCGTCTGGGGTTCGATCCGGCTGTATTCGCGGCGCAGGATGCGGGAGCGCTCGGTCCGTCCCTGCGGTTCGTTTTCCAGCGCGGCGCGGTGCCACCACGGCCTCCGGTCGAGATCCCGGGCATGGGTCCGGGAGATGTCGACATCGTCGGCATGGTGAAGCCGGCTCCACGGCTCCGGACAGTCGAATGGATGATGGGGGTCGGGGTAGGAAACCCAGAGGCAGAAGGGCTCGTCCGGGTCGCGACTGTCGAGGAAGGCCAGCGTGCGATCCGTCACCCAGGTCGTTGAATGCCATGGCGCCGGAAGCTTCGAGAACCAGGTCTGCGCCGCCTCGGACGAGGGGCCGAAATCCTGCGCCCAGAGCGACCACGCCTCGCCGTCGCCGCCATGGTTCCAGAACCAGCGCTCGAAATGGTGGCCGCGCGGCGGTTTCTCGCAGGGGAGGAACTCGTGCCAATGGCCGAGGATCATCAGCTCGACATCGTCGAAGCCCATATAGGGTCCCGACCAGCCCTCCGGAAATCCGGCCGACTGTTCGCGACTCTCCGGCGCGCCGTAGGGGGTCGCCGCCGGATCCTCGCCGAAATGGCCTTTGCCGATGAACTTGCCGACATAGCCGGCATCCGCCAGCCGCCTTGCCCAGCCGCGCTCGGCGGTGCGTGCGTCGAGGTCGACGAAATTGTCGTAGGCGCCGTGGGTCAGCGGCAGCATGCCGGTGAGGATCGACGCGCGCGCCGGCTGGCACACCAGGTTGGGCGTGATGGCGGCCGAGAATCGCGTTCCCGCCTTTGCCATCCTGTCGAGCCAGGGCGTCCTGATGCGCCGTCCTTCGAACCCGAAGCAATCCCAGCGGTGCTGGTCCGAGGTGATGAGCAGGATGTTGGGTGAACGCGGCACGACGCTGTTCCTGTACGAGAGGGCAGAGGTTGCGGCAAAATAGTTGCCGAAGCAACCAAATAACGGAAGGAGGCAGCGCCTTCCTCCGGTTGTCCGACCTCCGACTTTCCCTCAAGATCGAACGCACCGGGACGAACGGGGGATTCCTGTCTTGAACGAGCGCGAGATCCATCTCTGCGGCAGTATTCCCCTGGCGGACGAGGAAGCGGTTTTCGTGACCGTTTCGGACAGGCTCGGCGGCGCGGTGAAGCGCATTCCCGACGGTGAGACCGGCGAACGCCTGACCTGGATTCGCTGGCAGGACCATGTATTCAGGGACCATCCCCAGCTCGAACCCGTCGCGTCGGAAGGCGATTACCGGAACGCCACCGCGGTTCTCGGCGGCAAGAGTATCGCGCACACGACGTGGTGGCGGATCGGGGAGGGCGTTTCGCCCGACGCGCTGGAAATGCGGCCGCTCGGCTATGCCCGATGCGCCATCGAAAGCTTCGCGACCTTCGAAGGGCTGCAGGATTCGGGAAGAATAGCGCCGGATACCCGGTTCCTGATCGCGGTGCCGAGCCCGTTCAACGTCCTGAACTCGGCGATCGCGCCGCGCGACAGGATACGGGTCGAGCCCGCATACGTCGCGCGCATGATGCGGGAGATCGAGGAGGTCGCCGCCGCTCTCCCGCACGACCGGATCGCCTGGCAGTGGGACAACGCGCACGACATGCAGGCTTTCGACGGCGCGCGACAAAGCTATTTTCCTTTCCATCGGGACGGCATCGCGGAGCGCCTGATCGAGTGTGGCGACGCGATCCCGGCCGGTATCGAGATGGGCTATCACTTCTGCTACGGCTCGTTCGGCGGCCGGCACTTTGTCGAGCCGCGCGACATGGGGCCCATGGTGGATCTGGCAAACCGGCTCTCTGCCGGCGTCGCGCGTTCGATCGACTGGATCCACATGCCGGTGCCCGTCGAGCGGGACGACGACGCCTATTTCGAGCCGCTCCGCGACCTCGCCTTGAAACCCGATACGACGCTCTTTCTCGGCCTCGTCCACGACACCGATGGCGTCGAGGGGACGCGCCGGCGGATGGCGACGGCCGGCAAGTACGTCGATGGCTACGGCATCGCGACCGAATGCGGCTTCGGCCGCCGGCCGGCGGAAACGATCGGCCCGCTGCTCGACATCCACGCCGAGATAGCGGGCGTTCGAGCCACGTGAAGCGCTGCGTTTCCATCGTTCTTGCGGCGGTCCTGATTTCGCTGCCGGCGGTCGCCGACCCGCTCGTGCTGGGCCGGTTCTCCGCCGGCGACATCGGCGGCTGGCAGGTGCGCGAGTTCGAGGGCGAGACGCGCTACCGCATCGTCGAGCTCGAAGGCCGCAAGGTGCTTGAGGCCCACAGCGTCTCCACGGCGTCCAGCCTCTATCTGGAGCGGAAGACCGACCTTTCCGAGACGCCCGTTCTCGAATGGAGCTGGCGGGTCGAGAAGCTACCCGGCGTGACGGACGAACGGACCAAGGACGGCGACGACTTCGCGGCCCGGGTCTACGTGGTGGCGCCCGGCGAGGGAATTTTCGGATTGCCTCTGAGCATCAGCTACGTGTGGGCGGGGCAAGCCAGGGTCGGCGAATTCTGGCCCAACCCGTTCACCTCTCGGGTGATGATGTTTGCCCTCGATTCGGGGAACCGGGCAGCCGGCACGTGGCGGAGCCACAGGAGGGACGTACGGGCCGATTTCCTCCGCCTCTTCGGGCGCAAGGTCGACCGGCTCGAAGGGGTCGCGATCATGACCGATTCCGACAATAGCGGGCTCAGCGCCCGGGCCTGGTACGGCGATCTCGCATTCCACCGCGAGTAGAGCGTCGCGGTTCAGCCCGCGCCGGCATCGGGTAAACTGTCGCGGCGCGGCGCGGCCGATTGGGAAGATGCGGACAATGCGATGACCGAGATTACTTTGGGTATCGAAGAAGAGCTGATGGTCGTCGATCCGGGATCGCGCGAAGTCGTCCCCGATCCCGACGAACGGATCCTGGCCCAGGCCAGCGAACGGGCGGGCGAGCACAAGGTGGTCAGCGAGCTCCTGCGCTCGCAGATGGAGACCAATTCCAGGGTGTGCGCTTCGATCGCCGAGATCGAACAAAGCCTGAAGGAGACGCGGCGCTGCGCGATCGAAGCTGCCCGTGCGCACGGCGCACGCGTCATCGCATCCTCCACCCATCCCTGGGCGCGGTGGCAGGACCAGAAGGTGACGGAGAAGGAGCGTTACCAGCGCGCCGAGATCGACTACCAGGACAGCGTGCGGCAGTTCTTCATCGGTGGGATGCACATCCATGCCGGCTTCGGCGAGGACGACCGCAGGGTAGAGGTGATGCACGCGCTGCGCGGCTATCTTGCGGTGTTTCTCGCCCTCTCGTGCTCCTCGCCCTTTTACGGGGGGCGGCTGACCGGGCTCAAGTCCTACCGCCAGATGGCGATCGGCGCGCTGCCCCGCACCGGAACGCCGCCGCCGATGCGCACGCGCGGCGAATACGACGCCGTGGTGGAACGCTACCGCGCGATCGAGGCGATCACCGATGGAACAGAGCTGTGGTGGGACATCCGCCCGTCGGCGAACTACGCCACCATCGAGCTCCGGATTTGCGACATCTGCCCGCGGATCGAGGACGCGGTGGCGGTCGCCGCCCTCTATGCCTGCCTCATACGCCATCTGAACGCGGGGCTGGATGCCGGAGAAAGGCTGGATGAGTTGTCGCCCGAATCGGTCGAAGAGGGGCGCTGGATCGCGCAGCGTTACGGCACTTTTGCCTTCCTGCCGCGCCCGAACGGAAGCGGCGGCCGGATCGACGTCGCGGATCTGGTGGACGAACTCGTCACGACGCTCCGTGACGACGCGCGGGCGCTCGGATGCGAAGCGCAACTCGCGCGGATTCCGCGGATCATTGCGGAAGGCAACAGCGCGGACCGGCAGGAGGACGTTTACCGGCAGGCCATGCTCGACGGCGCGGACAGCCCTGAAGCGTTGCGGGCGGTGGTCGATTCCGTGATCGCGGAAACCGAGCGGGACGATACGAACGCGCCCACGCCGGCGGGCGTATAGCGGTTCCATGCACGGCAAGACCTGTCTGATCACGGGCGCCAACGCCGGTATCGGCAAGGCGGCGGCGATCGACCTCGCGCGGCAGGGCGCCCGGATCGTGCTGCTGTGCCGCAGCGAAGCCCGCGGCCGCGCGGCCATGGACGAGATAGCACGGCGCAGCGGCAACGGATCGCTCGACCTGCTGATCGCCGACCTCGCGTCCCAGCGACGGATCCGCGAGGCGGCGGAAGAGTACCTAGAACGGTTCGACCGCCTCGACGTGCTGCTCAACAACGCGGCCGTGCTCGCGTGGCGGGACCGCCGTCTGAACGAGGACGGGCTCGAGATGACGTTCGCGGTCAACCATTTGGCGCCGTTCCTGCTGACCGGTCTGTTGCTGGACCGGCTCAAGGAATGCGCGCCCACGCGTATCGTCACCGTCGCGTCCGGGGCGCACCGGAGGGCCGAGCTCGACTTCGACGATTTGCAGAACGAGCGCGACTATTCGCCATTCGAGGCCTACAGCCGGTCCAAACTGGCGAATGTCTATTTCACCTATGAGCTTGCGCGCCGTCTCGAAGGAACGCGCGTTACCGCCAATTGCCTGCATCCCGGGGTGGTCTCGACGGCTTTGTTCCGCGAGATGAGACCTTGGCAGCGTGTGGCGCTGTGGCTGGGGCGACCGTTTCTGCTGAAGCCTGAGGCGGGGGCCGATACCGCCGTTTACCTCGCCGGCGCCCCCGAAGTGGAAGGCGTGACCGGGAAATATTTCGAGAAGCGGGAGGAGGTCCGTTCGTCGCCGGTTTCTTACGACGCGGACGCGGCGCGGCGCCTCTGGGAGGTGAGCGAGTCGTTGACGGCGCCGTCGACAGGGTAGGCGGGGCGACCGCGTTTCCCGACGGTCGGTCGATCCAAACAGGCAAGCTCAAGATCGCCGCGCAAGCCGCGATTGCCGGCGGCCAGAAGCCGCCCCGGAACAACCCCGGTTCAGCGATCCGACTGTGCGTGCGCCTCGATCAGCCAGAGGCTCTTGTCGATGTCGCGCGAGACGCCGACGAACAGGTCCTCGGTGTCCGCGTCGCCGACCTCTCCCGCCGCGGGGATGGCCGCCCGGACACCCTTGCCGAACGCCGCGAGCGCGGTGCTTGCCGCGTCCACATGCTCGCTGCCCGAGTGGATGCCGAGCGGGTATCGCGGCAGGGTCGAAGCCGAGGCGGCCGCCGCCGCCGTTCCCCGTGCGGTTCCGCCGAGCGCCGCGATGCGTTCCGCGATGTCGTCGACATGGGCCTGCACGGCGTTGTGGACGGTATCGAACAGCTCGTGCAGCGCGATGAACGCGGGACCCTTGACGTTCCAGTGGGCCTGTTTCATCTGGCCTGCAAGATCGACGGCGTCGGCGAGCCTGGCGTTGAGGAGGTCGACCATCGCCGCGCGGGCGTTGTCGGGAATGTCGATCCTGGTGGGGTGCAGTGTCCGCGACATGGCGTTCCTGCCTTTGTTTTAGAAGAGTTCTAAACATGGTCGCAAAACTGGCGGTTTCAAGGGGCTGACGGCAGCCTGCTCCGAGGAGGCTTTCTGATGAGTCTCGATCGACACGTGCACGGCCACGCATATGCAGGCGCCCGTCTGGACAACAACGCCCGGCGCATATTCTGGGCAATGCTGCTGATCGGCGGCTTCATGATCGCCGAGGTGGTCGGCGGCCTAATTTCGGGATCGCTGGCGTTGATTGCCGACGCCGCGCACATGATGGTCGATGCGGTGGCGTTGCTGCTTGCCTGGATCGCCTTCAGGCTCAGCCGCCGTCCCGCCGATAGCGCACGTACTTTCGGTTACCATCGCTTCCCGGTTCTGGCGGCCTTTGCCAACGGCATCAGCCTGCTCTTCATCGTGGCCTGGATATTCGTCGAGGCCGCCGACCGGCTCGCCGAGCCCACGGACGTTCTCGCCGGGCCGATGCTCGTCGTGGCCGGTATAGGCCTTGCGGTCAATGTCGGCGCATTCGCGGTGTTGCACGGGGCCGACCGGAAAAACCTCAATATCCGTGGCGCGCTTGTCCACGTAATCAGCGACCTTCTCGGCTCTGCGGCGGCGGTCGGCGCAGCGGTTGTCATCATGACGACCGGCTGGACTCCGATCGACCCGCTGCTCTCGATCCTGGTCGGACTGCTGGTGCTGCGCAGCGCCTGGTTCCTGGTCAGGGACTCGGCGCATGTCCTGCTCGAGGGTACGCCCGAGCGGTTGGATATCCGCGAAATCGGCCGCGATCTGGTCTCGAATCTCGCCGTCGTGGAAGACGTGCACCATGTGCACGCCTGGTCGCTGTCTCAGGAACGCTCTCTATTGACCTTGCATGCGCGGATCGTGGACGGCGCTAATCCCGACGCGGCGGTCGCCGCGATCCGGGACCGTCTCGCAGAACGCTTCGACATCGGGCACGTCACCGTGCAGGTCGAACTGGAAGGCTGCGTCGACGAACCCGTCGCCGGCTCCTGCTGAACGTTTCGGTTTGCCGGATTTCCGGGAGCCCGGTTCAACGCGGTCGCGAGCCGCCGACCCGGGTGACGAAGAACAACGCCAGCGCCGCGACCACGATAGAAGGACCGGACGGCGTGTCCAGCGTTGCCGAGGCGAATAGACCTCCCGCGACGGCGAGGATACCCATGGCCGCAGCGCCCGCCGCCATTTTCTCCGGGCTCGACGCGAAGCGTCGCACGGTCGCGGCGGGAATGATCAGCAGGGCGACGATCAACAGCACGCCCACGATCTTGATCGACGCGGCTATCACAGCGGCCAGGAGGAAGCCGAAAATCAGGCGTGCGCGCTCCGGCCGCAGCCCCGCCACTGCGGCAAGTTCCGTGCTGACGGTCGCCGCGAGCAACGGACGCCAGATCCACCACAGAACCGCCAGTCCCACCGCGCCTCCCATCCAGATCGCCGCCAGGTCGAGGCGCGATACGGCGAGGATATCCCCGAATAGAAGCGCATGCAGGTCCAGCCGCATGCTCGGGAAAAACGATAACAGTACGATGCCGAGCGCGAGTCCGCCGTGCGAGAACAGGCCGAGCAACGTGTCCGTCGGCAGCGAATCGCGCCGTTCGAGATAGAACATCGCGAGCACGATTATCGCCGCGATGGCAAAAATGCCGACCGCCAGATGGAAGTCGATCAGTATGGCGATTGCAACGCCCAGAAGCGCCGAATGGGCGATGGTTTCGCCGAAATAGGCGAGCCTCCGCCAGACGATGAAGCACCCCGTCGGTCCGGTGACAAGGGCCAGTCCGATACCGGCGAGCACAGCGCGAACGAGGAAGTCGTCCAGCACGGCTCAGCCCGCTGCCGGCTCGTCATGCTCGTGGGGCACCAGGACGACCATGTCGTCTCCGGTCGCCATCGCCCTCTCCAGATCGTGGGAGATCAAGAGGATCCCGCATCCGAGATCGCGGCGAATTCCCTCGATCAACGTGTGGACCACATCCGCGCCCGCAACATCGACGCCCTGGGCCGGCTCGTCCAGGACCAGAAGATCCGGGCGGTGGATCAGCGCCCGGGCCAGCAGGAGCCTCTGGAATTCGCCGCCCGACAGGGTGGTCACCGGCGGATCGCCGAGGCGTTCGAGGCCAACGGCGCAGAGCGCCGCGTCGATATCGCGGGCAGGGAAACGGCCGGTGAGAGTCATCAGGCGGCGCAGCGAAAGGGGCAGGTTGGGGCCCACCGCCAAGCGTTGCGGCACATAACCCACCTCAAGAGGTTCGGCCCGCTCGACGGTACCCTCATCGATTTCGATCAAGCCGAGAACGGCCTTGGCGCAGGTCGACTTGCCCGCGCCGTTGGCGCCGATCAGGAATACCAACTCGCCACGCCCGACCTTCAGGTCGACATCCCGAACGATCCAGCCTTCCCCGCGCCGAACGCCAACGCCTCGGGCCGCGACCAGCTGTCCCGCGTCTTTGGCCTGAACGCTCGCTACGATCACCGCTCTCCTCCCGTGGGGAGCGAGGCGCATCGGCCTCTCGCTGTCAGCGGCCGGGTGGGGCTGAGACTTGCGATCGTCATGTCGGTTCGCATGAATAGCGGGGGATGACAAAATGGAATCGTGCCAATCGAATCTTCGACTCCTGACAGTGTGCGGACGACCGTACAAGCAAATAGACCATACTCAAGTCATCGGCGACGATATCCCAAGATTGTTGGAGCCACTTCATGAATATCTTGCCCTATGCTGCCTGGCGCCGCCGGATCGCGGTGATCGCGACGGCGCTCGCCTTCGGCGGGATCGTCGTCTCGTCGGCCGCGGCCGGGGAACCGCGCGTCGTCGCTTCCATAAAGCCGGTGCATTCTCTGGTCAGCGCCATCATGGCGGGCATGGGTACGCCGCACCTGCTCATACGGGGAAAGGCCTCGCCGCACACTTTCACGATGCGCCCGTCCGACGCCGCGGCCATCGCGGATGCCGACATCGTGTTCCTGATCGACGAAGCGATGGAAACCGCCTTGGCAAGCGCGATCGAGTCGCTCGCCGCCAAGGCCCGCGTGATACCGCTGGCCGATGCCGGGGGGTTGGTCCGAAGACCGCTGAGGGAAGGGGGTGCGTTCGAGGCGGATCCCCATCACGATCATGACCACGATCACGGACACAGGCACGCGCACGGCAAGTTCGACCTGCACATATGGCTCGACCCACGGAATGCCTGGACGATGGCGCGGGTGATCGCGGACACCCTGTCCGAAGCCGATCCCGCGAATGCGGCCAGATACAAGGCCAACGCCCGCGCCCTTCTTCTCAAGCTCGACGCAGTGACCGAACGGATTTCGGCCGATATCGCGCCGGCCCGCGGCAAACCGTTCATCGTCTTTCATGACGGCTACCGGTATTTCGAGGATCGCTTCGGCCTCAATGCCGTCGGGTCCGCGGTGGTCAGCGCGGAGAGGTCGCCGGGTGTCAGGCGAATTCGGGAACTTCGCGCGAAGGTGCGCAAACTCGGGGTCGTCTGCGTGTTCGACGAACCCCAATTCAACAAGCGGACGGTAAGCTTGGTTCTGGAAGGAACGCAGGTCCGGTCCGGCACCCTCGATCCCCTCGGCGCCGCCATCGAAGACGGACCCGGACTTTACTTCGCGCTCCTCCGAAACATGGCCGCGTCGTTCAGGAACTGCCTGGTGCCCAAGGGGTAGGCACGCAGCCGAGCCGCTGTACAGGACATCAGGCTGCGATGGACGTTTCGACGGCGGCTCCGTTAAACGAGAGCCCGTCTTCGCCCCGGCCGATCCGCACCGTTTCCCCGTCCTTGACCTTGCCTTCGAGGATCAGGGTCGCGAGCGGGTTCTGCAGGCTGCGCTGAATCACCCGCTTGAGTGGGCGGGCGCCATAGGCGGGATCGTAGCCCTGCTCGGCGAGCCACGCCTTGGCGTCGTCGGAGACCTCCAGCGCGATCTTGCGGTCCTCTAGAAGGGTCCCGAGCCGCCCTAGCTGGATGTCGACGATCGCCGCCATGTGACCGCGTTCCAGTCGCCGGAAGAGCAGGATCTCGTCAAGCCGGTTGAGAAACTCGGGACGGAAGGCGGCGCGCACGATCTCCATCACCCGGTCGCGCAGGCTGGCCGTGTCCACGCTCTCCGGCTGCTCGGCGAGCAATTCGCTGCCCAGATTCGAGGTGAGCACGATGAGCGTGTTGCGGAAATACACCTGTCTTCCGTGCCCGTCGGTCAGCCGCCCCTCGTCCAGAACCTGAAGGAGCACGTTGAACACGTCGGCATGGGCCTTTTCGACCTCGTCGAACAGGACCACCTGATAAGGCCGGCGGCGCACCGCCTCGGTCAGCGACCCGCCCTCCTCGTAGCCGACATAGCCCGGCGGGGCGCCGATCAGCCGGGCGACGGAGTGCTTTTCCATGAATTCCGACATGTCGATGCGGATCATCGCCGCTTCGTCGTCGAACAGGAATTCGGCCAGCGCCTTGGTGAGCTCGGTCTTGCCCACCCCGGTCGGGCCCAGGAACATGAACGAGCCCAGCGGTCGGTTGGGATCCTGCAGCCCGGCGCGGGCGCGCCGGACGGCGTTGGCGATCGTCGAGACGGCCTCGTCCTGGCCGATCACCCGGAGGCCGAGGGTTTCTTCCATCGCGAGCAGGCGGTCGCGCTCCCCTTCCAGCATCTTGTCGACCGGGATCCCGGTCCAGCGGGACACCACCGAGGCGATGTCGCCGTCGGTGACTTCCTCCTTGAGCATCCGCCTGTCGCCGCTCTCCGGCTCTTCCTCGGATTCGGCGAGGCTCCGTTCCAGCTCCGGAATGAGTCCGTAAGCGAGCTCGCCCGCGCGCGCGAGATCGCCGTTGCGCTGCGCCGCTTCCAGTTCCGAGCGCGCCTGGTCCAGCCGTTCCTTGACCTTCTGGCTTTCCGAGATCTTGTCCTTCTCGCGGGTCCAGAGCGCGGTCAACTCCGTCGCCTGCTCTTCGAGGTCCGCGAGCTCGCGTTCCAATGCTTCCAGCCTCTCTCGCGCGGCATCGTCATTTTCCTTGCCGAGCGCCTCGCGCTCGATCTTGAGCTGGATAATGCGCCGGTCGAGCTCGTCGATTTCCTCGGGCTTGGAATCGACCGTCATGCGGAGGCGGGAGGAGGCCTCGTCGACGAGGTCGATCGCCTTGTCCGGCAGGAACCGGTCGGTGATGTAACGGTTGGCGAACGTGGCCGCCGCGACGATGGCGCCGTCGGTGATCCGGATGCCGTGGTGGAGTTCGTATTTCTCCTTGAGCCCGCGAAGAATCGAGATCGTATCGGCGACCGTGGGCTCGGTGACGAAGACCGACTGGAAGCGCCTGGCGAGCGCCGCGTCCTTCTCGATGTGCTTGCGGTGCTCGTCGAGCGTGGTCGCGCCGATGCAGTGAAGCTCGCCGCGTGCGAGCATCGGCTTGAGCATGTTGGAGGCGTCCATCGCTCCCTCCGCCGCGCCGGCTCCGACGAGCGTGTGTAGCTCGTCGATGAACACGACGATCTCGCCTTCCGCCGCCTTGATCTCTTCCAGTACCGCCTTCAGCCGTTCCTCGAACTCGCCCCGATATTTGGCGCCTGCGACCATCGCGCCCAGGTCGAGCGCCATCAGCCTCTTGCCGCGGAGCGGTTCGGGCACGTCGCCGTTGACGATCCGCTGGGCAAGGCCCTCGACGATCGCCGTCTTGCCGACGCCGGGCTCGCCGATCAGGACGGGGTTGTTCTTGGTGCGCTTGGCCAGCACCTGGATGGTGCGGCGGATTTCCTCGTCGCGCCCGATTACCGGGTCCAGCTTGCCGGACTCGGCCTGTTCCGTCAGGTCGGTGGCATAGCGCTTGAGCGCGTCGTACGACTGTTCCGCGCTCGCGGTGTCCGCCGTGCGGCCCTTGCGCAGCGCCTCGATGGCGGCGTTGAGCGACTGCGGGGTCACGCCGCTCGCCTTCAGGATGTCGGCCGCTTCCGAGCCCTTCGCGAGGGAAGCGCCGAGCAGCAGGCGCTCGACGGTGACGTAACTGTCGCCCGCCTTTTCCGCGGCCTCCTGCGCCGCCGTCAGCAGCCGCGAGGCTTCGTTGGTCATGTAGAGTTGACCGTTGCCGCCTTCGACCCTTGGAAGTTTGTCGAGGACCGTCTCGGTGCGCTCGAGCGCCGCCCTGGGATCGCCGCCGGCGGCCTGGATCAGGCCCGCGCACAGGCCTTCGCGGTCTTCCAGGAGGACCTTGAGAATGTGTTCGGGGGTCAGGCGTTGATGGTGGCGGGAGACGGCCTGAGCCTGGGCCGCTTGCACGACGCCGCGCGCCCGTTCCGTGTAACGGTCGAAATCCATGTTCTGCAACTCCGATCACAGACATTGCATCGGCTGCCCCCTGAGACAGGCGGGCGATCGAGCGGACCCGTGGGGCATCCGCTCGACAATCGATATATGGAAATCGCCGGCGGGCCTCGCAAGACCCGCGATTTTTCTGGAGAGGAGCCGCGCTCCTGAAGTGCGCGGCGGCCGGCCGCTATTCCCGGGTCTGCGGCTCCGGCGCGGGGCTTTCCTGGGGCGGATTGGCGGACAGACCGTTCTGCGCCGGCTGTTCCGGAGGCTGCGCGCCGCCGTTGGCGACGACTTCGATCGGCTGCTGCTGCAGAGCGCCGCCGTTACCTTCGGCTCGCTGCTCGTGTTGCTGGTTCTGCCGATGGCCTTGGGCGTTACGGTCCTCGCCGCCGCCGTTCGCCGTCATTACCCGGTAATAGTGTTCGGCGTGCTGAAAATAGCTCTCCGCCGTGATGCGGTCGCCTACGGACGAGGCGTCGCGGGCGAGCGCCAGATATTTCTCGACCACCTGCTGGGCGTTACCCCGAACCTTTACTTCGGGACCGTTGCTCTCGAACGTCTGTGACCGTGGATGCGTGTTCTTGCGTCCTGTGCGGCCGCGCAGGCGCTTCGGATTCGATCCTTGTCTCATGGGTCCCACTTCTCTGTTAAGCCAAGCTTGTGTCCCGCCTCCGGCCGTCGCGCCCGGCCACGCTCGGCGGCGGCGTCTATCGGCGCGGAAGACATGCTGTTGGGGTCGCCTTGTTTCGGCCTTCGGTCCTGAGCCCTTGGCTTGCTGCTTTGCCCCTTCGTCAGGCTAGACCGCGAGCCCCCTACTTCCAACCATTATCTTTCTGATCCCGATCGGATCAACCCCGGCGTACGAAGCCGAGACAGCGGACGATACCGCCCAGATCGGCCTTGCGCACGAATCGTGCAAGGCCGTCCGCCGCCATGATCGTTTCGACCGGCTCTTCCTGCCCCGATCCGATTTCAAGGAAAGCGGCGCCGCCCGGCGCCAGCCGGCCGGCAATCGCCGGGGCAAGCCGCCGATAGGCGTCAAGGCCGTCCGCGCCGCCGTCGAGCGCCGCCCTCGGCTCCCAGAGCGATACTTCCGGTTCGAGCCGGCCGATCTCCGGGGAAGGGATATAGGGGGGATTGCTCAGAATCAGTTCGAATCGTCCGTCGATATCGGCATCCCAATCGGCACGGCGAAAGGACGCACGGCGAGACAGACCGAGTCGGGCGGCATTTCGCGCGGCCGCCGCGACCGCCGCCTCCGCGATGTCGGTACCCACGCCGGTGGCCCCGCGCAGTTCGCTGAGGACCGACAGCAGGAGGCACCCGGTTCCCGTTCCGAGGTCGAGCACGCGAAGCGGCGCCGACCGGTTGCCGCACCAGGCAAGCGCGGCCTCGACGACCGCCTCGCTGTCGGGGCGGGGGTCCAGCGTGTCAGGCACGAGCGAGAAACCGAGGCTCCAGAATTCCCGTTCGCCCAGGATTCGAGACACCGGCTCGCGTCCGGCGCGGCGTTCCACAAGGGCCAGAAAACGGTCCGCCGCGGCGATCGGCACCGGTTCGTCGGGATCGCGGATCGACGCTTCCGCGGATCGGTCGAGAACCGCCCGAAGCAAGAGCCGGGCGTCGGCGCGCGGCGAGGGGACGCCCGCGGCCCGCAGCCTTTTTCCCGCGTCGCGAAGCAGGGTTTCGACGGTGCGGCTCAAGTGAGTTCGGCGAGGCGCTCGGCCTGGTCGTGGGTTGTGAGCGCGTCGATGACCTCGTCCAATCCTTCCCCGGCGAGGATACGGTCGAGCTTGTGAAGCGTGAGATTGATCCGGTGGTCGGTGACCCGGCCCTGGGGGAAGTTGTAGGTCCGAATGCGCTCCGACCGGTCGCCCGAGCCGACCTGTGACTTGCGGTCGGCCGCGCGCTCGGCATCGCGCGCGGCGCGCTCCGCCTGGTAGAGCCGCGCGCGCAGCACCTTCATGGCCTTGGCGCGGTTCTTGTGCTGCGATTTCTCGTCCTGCTGGGAAACCACGATTCCCGTCGGGAGGTGGGTGATGCGCACGGCGCTGTCGGTGGTGTTGACCGACTGGCCGCCAGGACCGGAGGCCCGGAAAACGTCGATCCGGAGATCGCGCTCGTCGATCGTCACGTCGACGTCTTCCGCCTCCGGCAGCACGGCAACGGTCGCCGCCGAGGTGTGGATGCGGCCGCTCGATTCGGTCTCCGGCACGCGCTGAACCCGGTGGACTCCCGATTCGAACTTGAGCCGGGCGAACACGCCGGTTCCCGAAATCTCGGCGATCGCCTCCTTGAATCCCCCGATCCCGGTTTCCGTCGCCTGCATCAGCGCGAGCCGCCAGCCGTGGACCTCCGAATAGCGCTGATACATGCGAAACAGATCGGCCGCGAACAGCGCCGCCTCGTCCCCTCCCGTGCCGGCCCGGATTTCCAGGATGGCGTTCTTTTCGTCCGCGGCATCTTTCGGCAGGAGCAACACCTTCAACCGGTGCTCGTGCCGGGCGATGGCCTCCTGGACCTCCGGAAGCTCCTCCTGCGCGAGCGCGCGCATTTCTGCGTCCCCGTCCTCGTCGTCCAGCAGCTCCTGGAGCCCTTCCGCCTCGCGCTCCGCCGCGCGCAGCGCCTGGATCGCTTCGACGACCGGGGTCAGGTCGGCATATTCCTTGGAGGCGCGGACGAAGGCCTGCGTGTCCGCGAAGTCCTGGCCGCTCATCTGCGCGGCCAATTCCTCGTGGCGTTGCAGCAGCTTATCCAGCTTTTCGTCCATGCTCACCGGCCGAACCGCTCCCTCACGAAAACAGTGCCAGCCGGTCGGCCAGGGCGGACAGGGCGACCTCTTCCTGGTCGCCGCTGTCGAGGTCGCGCACCGTCGCCACGTCCCGCGCGAGCTCGTCTTCGCCGAGGATGACCGCCGCGCGCGCGTCGAGACGATCCGCGCGGCTCAACCGCCGTTTCAGGTTGCCCCGGTAGCCGAGCTCGATGACCAGTCCCGCGCGCCGCAGCCTCTCGGCCAGGGCGAGGGTCTCGGCCTCCGCCTCAGGGCCGACGGGAACCAGCGCGATCGGCCTCGGCGGCGGTTCCGGTTCGTCCGCCAGCATCGACAGGCGTTCTATGCCGCCGGCCCAGCCGATGCCGGCCGTCCGGGGTCCGCCCATCTGGGCGACCAGCCCGTCATAGCGTCCGCCGGCGATAACCGCGCCCTGGGCGCCGAGCGCATCGGTGGTGAACTCGAATGCCGTATGGCAGTAATAGTCGAGTCCGCGAACCAGACGCGGGTTCAGCGTGTAGGCGATCCCCAGCCGGTCGAGTCCGGCGCGGACGGAAGCGAAGAAATCCGCCGATTCGGCATCGAGACTGTCGGCCAGCAGAGGCGCTTCCGCGACGACCGTGCGATCCCCCGGGTTTTTGGAATCGAGGATTCGAAGCGGGTTGCGCGCGAGCCTCGAAACGCTGTCCTCGGACAGCGCGTCCCGCCGGGCTTCCAGGTAATCGACCAGCACACCGCGGTAGGCTTCGCGGCTGCCGGTATTGCCGAGAGTGTTGAGTTCCAGCACCGTCTGCCCGGCGACGCCGAGCTCTTCCAGAATCGCGGCGCCGAGCGCGATGACCTCGACATCGCCGATCGGTTCTCCGACGCCGAGAAGTTCCACGCCGATCTGATGGAACTGGCGCAGCCGTCCCTTCTGGGGCCGTTCGTAGCGGAACATCGGGCCGGCATAGAAGTACTTGAGCGGCATCTGCTGGGCGAGACCGCCCGAGATGACGGCACGCGCCACGCCTGCGGTCCCTTCGGGGCGCAGCGTCACCTCCGCGCCGCTGCGGTCGGTGAAGGTGTACATCTCCTTGGTCACGATGTCCGACGTGTCGCCAAGCGTGCGCTTGAAGACCTCGGAAAACTCGAAGATCGGCGTCGCCATCTCGTGATAGCCGTAACGGCCCGCCACCGTCCGCGCGGCGTCCGAAACGCGGCGGAAGGCGCGCGCCCGGTCGGGCAGGAGATCGTGCGTGCCGCGAACCGGCTGGAGCTTCGACATGTCGACCTTCGGCGGCTAGACCCGGCCGGCGCGCGGCGGGGAGAATTCGTTTGTTCGCGCAGTCATCCGCTGCATCCCGCGCTCTTGAACGCGCGGGTTATAGCGCAATTGAGTGAACGGCGAAAACGCGGCTCCGCCGCGAACCCGGTCAAGGATTGGCGCGGCCCCGGAGGCTGTCGGGATCGAGAGCGATGTCGCGTATCACCGCACCCGGCGGGCCGAGCCGCGGGATCGCCTCGCCGTCGACCACGATCTCGAGGCCTCCCGCATTTCCCGTGACCATCCTGAGTCCCGGTCGTTCGGGGACGGGATAGCTTTGTCCTTCGCGCAGCAACCCCGAATATACCAGCGATGCATCGTCGGTACGGATCTCGATCCAGTTCTCCGTCGCCGCGCGGAGCACGATACGCGAAGCGGCGGCTTCTTCCTCGACGTTGGCGGCCGGCGTTTCCCGCGTCGTGCCGGGCTCTTGCACGATAGGTTGGGCGGGCGCGGGGAGAGTCGTCGCGGCGATCTCGACGGGCGGGTCGACTTCGTTCTCCTCCTCGAGAGGCTGGACAGGCGGGGTCCGCGTCCCGCTGTCTTCCGCGGGCAGTGCGGTCTCGTTCGGGGGCGCGTCGGCGGGCGGCCCCGCAACGGGCTCGGCGGGAGGCGCTTCCGAGGCGGTCTCCGAAGGAGGCGTCTCCGCTGCGGGCGGCTCGGCGATGGGTTCCGTAGGACGCGCCTCCGCGGTCGGCGTCGCGGGAGGCGCTTCGCCGGTTGGGTCCGGCGCGGTTGTCTCGGCAACAGGTTCGGCAGGAGGCGGCGCGTCGCTTGGCTCCACAGGAGGCGTCGACGGTTCCGGCGCGCCGGAGGCCGCCGGCACGGTCTCCCCGCCGCTCTGGACATTTTCGTCGCGGACTTTCGGTTCGGGCGGCGGAGACGCGGAACCGGGGGCAGGCCCGGACGGCGGTACAACCGTGGCAGGATTCTTTTCGGCGGGCTCGCCCTTTTCGGCGGGCTCGTCGTCCAGCAGGCCGGCCAGCCGGTCCGGCAGCGCCGCGACCCTTTCGACCGGATCTCCATCGGTGTTGGAGACGAAGTGCCAAACGCCGTAGACCACGATGGCGAGCAGCGCCGCCAGCAGGAAAATCGACCGGGTGGGCAGATGACCTTCGTCGATGGGGGAGAACACCTGAAGAGGATCCCGGTTCCCCGACGCGTCACGCGCCTCCTTGAGGTCCTCTGCCAGACCGGCTCCGTCGAGCCCCAGGTAGTTGCCATATGCGCGCAGGAAGCCGGTCTGATAGGCGACGCCCGGCAGGTCCTCCAGACATCCTTCCTCGATGGCCAGCAGATAAGTGTGACGGATGCGCAGGTCGCGCGCTACGTCCGGCAGGCTCCGGCGAAGCAGGATCCGGGCCTCGCGCAAGCTCGCGCCCACTTCGACGGCGTCGTACCTGTCCGCGAAGGCGTCGCTATCCGGCGCGCGCTTGGCTCTGTCGATCGGCTCGGTCTCCCTTATGGCCGCCGGGTCGTCCGCCGCGGCGGCCCTGGTTATCCATGGGCGTGTAAGGCCTGAATATAGGGTTAACCCGTGTTCATGGAAGGCAGGCTTTTCCTATGGCGGGACGCGTTCGATCAGTGTTCGCTCAACTCGATCCCATGGTCGATCGCGTAATCCCGCAGCCGTTCCCTGATGCTGTGGTCCGGCAGACTCAATAGCGTATCCACGAAAGCGGCCAGTGCGCGGGCGTCCAGCCCGCAGATCATCGTTTTCACCGCGCCCACGGTGCCCGCGGGTGCGGACAGGTTGCGAAATCCGATGCCGATCAATGCCATCGCCTCGATCGGCCGGCCGGCCATCTCGCCGCACAGCGATAGCTCGACATCCTGCTCCCTGCAACGTCGGACCAGACTCTCCAGCACCGAGAGCAGACCCGGGGAAAGCACGTCGTAGCGGTCCGCGACGCGCGGATTCCCGCGGTCCACGGCGAACAGGAACTGGAACAGGTCGTTGCTGCCGACGGAGAGGAAGTCGACCTCGGGCAGCAGCGAGTCGAGTTGCCACATCAGGCTGGGAACTTCCAGCATGGCGCCCACTTCGAGCGGTTCCGGCATGGGTTGGCCGCGGCGCCGCGCCCGGCTCGTTTCCATGTCCAGGATCGAACGGGCGGCCTGGAACTCCGCGACTTCCGCGATCATGGGGAACATCACGCTGAGCGGTCGTCCGTCGCAGGCGACGATGAGGGCGCGGAGTTGCTGGCGCAGCATGCTCGGCCGGTCCAGCGCGACCCGGATCGACCGCCAGCCCATCGCCGGATTCTGGTCGGCGGTTTCGCGGAAATAGGGGAGTTGCTTGTCGCCGCCGATATCCAGGGTGCGGAACTTGACGGGCCGTCCCGCGGCGCCCTCGAGCACACGGCGGTAGAGATCGGTCTGGGCCTCGACGCTCGGAAACTCCGAATGGACCATGAAAGGGATTTCCGTGCGGTAGAGCCCGATTCCGTCCGCCCCGCTCGCGTCGAGCGACTGGAGGTCCATCAGGAGGCCGGCGTTGATGTTGAGGCTGATCTCCACCCCGTCGCGCGTGACGGCGGGCTCGTCGCGCTGCGCGCTGTAGGCGGCGAGACGTCGCTGGCGCTCGGAAAAATGCTCGGACACCATCTGCTGGATGTCCTCGCCCGGCCGGACGTAAACCTGGGAATGGTCGCCGTCGACGATCACCGGATCCATCGGGTCGACCTGTGACAGGGCGTCCTTGACCCGTCCGACCACCGGGATGTCAAGCGCACGGGCGACGATCGCGACGTGCGAATTGGACGACCCTTCTTCGAGGATGAGCGCCTTCAGTCGCTTCCCCGCATAGTCGAGAAGCTCGGCCGGACCGATCGAGTGGGCGACGAGCACGACCGATTCCGGCTGCTCCCCGAGATCGGCGGGGCGAACCTCTCCCGAGAGGTGGTGTAGCAGCCGGTACGCGAGATCCTCCAGATCCGCCATCCGTTCCGCCAGGTATGGGTCGGTGATCTGGCGCATCCTCGCCCGGGTATCGTCCAGGACCTTCTGGACTGCGGCCTCGGCGGTCAGCCCCCCGTCGATCGCCTCGCGGATCCGCCGCAGCCACCCCCGGTCCTCGGCGAACTTGCGGTACGCTTCCAGCACGTCGCGATGCTCTCCCGGCCGGCCGAACGCGTCGTGCGTCAACATGTCGTCGAGTTCGCTGTGCATCGAGGACAGCGCTTCGGCCAGCCGCCGGTGCTCGGTATCGGCGTCTTCGGCGACGAGTTGGGGAACCGCGACCCGCGGGGTGTGATGGACCGCCTCGCCCATGGCGAGGCCCTCGTTGATCCTGACCCCCTCCAGGCGGATGGCGAGGATCGCGTTGCCTTGCGCCGGCGCGGTCTCGACCGGGCTGACCAGACCGCCCGAGGCGATCAGCTCGGCGATGATGACCGCGATCACCTCGAGCGTTTCGACCTCTTCTTCGGTGTAATGCCTCTGGGCGCGGTTCTGGACCACGAGCACGCCGCGCACCCGTCCGCCCCGCAGGACGGGCACCCCGAGGAGGGAGCGGTAAATCTCCTCCCCCGTCTCCGGCCGGTAGCTGAACAGCGGATGGCTTTGGGCATCGGGTAGGTTGAGGGGACGTGCCCGCGCCGCGACCTCGCCCACCAGCCCTTCGCCCACCCTGAGGCGGGTGCGGTGCACCGCTGACGGGTTGAGGCCCTCCGTCGCGAACAACTCCAGCAGCTCGCCCGCGCGCATCACGTAGACCGAGCACACTTCGGCGACCATCTCGGCCGCGATCACCTTGACGATCCGGTCGAGGCGCTCCTGCGCCGAGCCGTCGCCGGCCATGATCGTCCGGAGGCTCCGGAGTGCCTGGCGATGACCGCCGATGCCTGTCTGCACCATTGCGGTCACTCCGGGAGTCCGGCCCTCGCCTCGATGGCCGCGAGAGCCTGTTCGACGAGTTCGCGGATGATCTCCGCGGTCGGTTGTTCGCTGACGACCATGCCCACGCTCTGGCCCGCCATCAGAGATCCGGACTCGACGTCGCCGTCGATGACCGCGCGCCGCAGTGCGCCGGCCCAGAAATGCTCGATTTCGAGTTGTGCCTCGTCCTGCGCCATCTCCCCCGCGCGGACCCTGGCGATCACCCGTCTCTGGGTCTCGATGAATTCCTGCGTGCCCCTGTTCTGAAGCGCGCGGACCGGCGTCACCGGGAAGTCGGGATCGATTTGCACCGAGGTCACGGCATCGCGCGCGTTGGCGCGGATGAAGGCGCGCTTGAAGTCGGGATGGGCGATCGATTCCGTCGCGCAAACGAACCGGGTGCCGAGCTGGCAGCCCGAGGCGCCGAGCTCCAGATATCCCAGGATCGCATCGCCGCGTCCGATCCCGCCCGCGATGAACACCGGCACCTGGTCCATGTTGGGCAGAATCTCCTGCGCGAGCACGCTGGTCGCCACCGGCCCGACATGACCGCCCGCCTCGGCGCCCTCGATGACGATCGCATCCGCGCCCAGCCGCACCAGCCGGCGCGCGACCGCCAGTGTCGGCGCGAAGCACAGAACCCGCGCGCCGCTCGCCTTGATCCTCTTGATCGCGGGGGCGGGGGGCAGCCCGCCAGCCAGGATGACATACGAAATCCCGTGGTCGGCGCAGACGTCGATCAGCGTATCGAGCTCGGGATGGAGGGTGATCAGATTGACGCCGTAGGGTTGCGACGTGAGGCCGTCGGTAGCCGCGATCTCGCCGCTCAACAGGTCGGGCGTCATCGCGCCGCAGGCGATCACGCCGAACCCGCCGGCGTTCGACAGCGCCGAGACCAGGTTGCGCTCGGACACCCAGGTCATGGCGCCGCCGAGGATCGCGTACTCCACGCCGAGGAACTCGCAGCCCCGGCGCCACAGGCCATCCAGCCGGGCTCGTGCCGCGGGCCGTTTCATCCCGTGCCTTCCGGAGGCCGTGAAGCCGCCGTGCTCATGCGGTCTCCCCGTCGTCGAGTCCGTAGGCGGTGTGGAGCGAACGCAAGGCGAGCTCGGTGTATTCCTCGGCCAGCAGGACGCTCACCTTGATCTCGGAGGTCGATATCACCTGGATGTTGATGCCCTTCTCCGCCAGCGCGTTGAACATCTTCTGCGCGACGCCCGCGTGGGAGCGCATGCCGACCCCGATCACGGAGATCTTGACCACTTCCGGGTCGCCCTCCACCCGGCTGAACCCGATCTGCTCCCGCGCGGCCTCGATAATGGCCAGCGCGCGCTCGTAATCGGATTGTCCCACGGTGAAGGTTATGTCGGTCTGCTGCCCGTCCGCCGAGACGTTCTGGACGATCAGGTCGACATTGATGCTGGTATCGGCGAGCGGCCCGAAAATGCCCGCTGCCACCCCCGGACGGTCGGGCACGCCCACGATGGTGATCTTGGCCTCGTCCCTCGTGTAGGCGATGCCGCTGACGACTTGCTGTTCCACATCCACGTCCTCGTTGACGACAAAGGTACCGGGCGCGTCCACGAAACTCGACAATACCTGCAGCTCGATTCCGTGGTTCATGGCCATCTCGACCGACCGGGTCTGCAGCACCCTGGCGCCCTGGGATGCCATCTCCAGCATCTCTTCGAAGGTCACCTTGTCCAGCTTGCGCGCCTTGGCGACGATGCGCGGGTCGGTGGTATAGATCCCGTCCACGTCGGTGAAGATGTCGCAGCGATCGGCGTCCAGCGCCGCGGCGAGGGCGACCGCCGACGTATCGGAGCCGCCGCGCCCGAGCGTCGTGATACGCCGCGCGGAGCTCAACCCCTGGAACCCCGCGACCACCGGCACCTGCCCTTGAGCCATCCGGTTGAGGAGTTCGCTCGCGTCGATGTCGCTGATGCGCGCGCGCCCGTGGACGTCATCGGTCAGGATCGGGACCTGCCAACCGAGCCAGGACCGCGCGTCGACGCCCGCCGCCTGGAGAGCGAGCGCCATAAGCCCCACCGTCGCCTGCTCTCCGGACGAAACCACGACATCGTATTCCCGGGCGTCGTGGAACGGCGCGATCTCGCGGGTCCATTCAACGAGCCGGTCGGTGGTGCCGGCCATCGCGGAGACGACCACGGCGACCTCGTTGCCTGCCTCGACGGCGGCCGCGACGCGCCCGGCGGCCGCGCGGATACGGTCGATGTCGGAAACCGAGGTCCCACCGAATTTCTGGACGAGACGCACCCGTCAGCGCTCCTCTGCCCGGACGGCGCCAAGCCGCATACGCTGGAGTTCCGGCCGTCGCGGAGCCATGCTGTCCGACGCCGCCGCGAGGTCCGGCACGACATCCGGCTGGCCCTTCCGCGAGGGCGCGCATACATATACGGAAGATGGGTGGCAAGCAACCGAACGCGGCGCGGGTCGATGCGGCGGAGTTGGCGAAGTTCTCCGCGATGGCCGACGCGTGGTGGGACCCCGAGGGCAGTTTCCGCCCGTTGCACAAGCTGAACCCGGTCCGGGTCGGCTATATCCGCGACGCCCTGTGCCGCGCAAACGGCCGGATGCCGGAGGAGCCGGCGCCGCTCGCCGGTTTGGACATCGTCGATATCGGCTGCGGCGGCGGGTTGTTGTGCGAGCCCCTGGCGCGGCTCGGCGCCCGGGTGACCGGGGTCGACCCGAGCGCGCGCAATATCGCGATCGCGGAAGACCATGCCGCCCGGATGGAGCTGGATATCGCCTACCGCACCGGCACGGTCGAGGATGTCATCTCGGAGAACCGGGACTTCGATGCGGTGGTCGCGCTCGAGGTGGTGGAGCACGTGCCCGACCTCCGGGCGTTCGTCGCGGCTTGCGTCTCCGCGGCGAGGCCCGACGCCAAGCTCTTCTTCGCGACGCTCAACCGGACGCCGCAGTCCTTCGCGCTGGGCATCGTCGCCGCCGAATACGTCCTCCGCTGGCTGCCGCGCGGCACCCATGACTGGCGGCGCTTCGTGCGTCCGTCGGAATTGTCCCGCGCGCTGGAGTCCTGCGGCGCGAAGCTAAGGGCCCTCGACGGGGTCGGTTACGACCCGCTGACCGACGAGTGGAAGCTCACCCGCAGCCTCTCGGTGAATTACATGGCCGTGGGCGAACGCATCGGAGCGTAAGAGAGGCGGACCGCCGTATTTTCTTATCGCTTATACAGATGGACTCTGGGGCCGTAGGGCGCGCTGTTCGGACCCGGGCGCGGGGTTCATGACGTTCGCGCTGCGGTCGCCTCGCCGCTGCTTCCCCCCGCGTCGAGCGCCCGTGCGACCGCATCCGGGTCGCGGTCTATGACCGTCAACAGCACGCGCGCGGCACGATCAGGAACGCGGCGGCCCTGCTCCCATTCCTGGATCGCGCGCACGTCGAGGCCGAACCGGTCGGCGAAACCCTGCCGGCTTAACCGCAAGCGCTTGCGAAGGGCGACGATCCTGTCGGCGGAGGGGTCATCGACGATCCGGCAGGAAAGCGCTACCTCGCCGCGCAGGTGGGCGAGAACCTCTTCCAAAGCCGTTTCCGTCTCTCGTCCGATTTCGGTCCGTTTCGTCGTCATCCTCCCCTCTCTTTCCCGATCGCGGCCACCAGCCGCGACAGCGCTTTGGCATCTTGACGGGCGCTCGGCTGGCGCGAGTCGTCGACGGGCAGGCCTCTCCGCCGCGGCCGGCGTACATCTCCGATCGTCCGTCACAGTCGGCGCCCCACCCGCCCCCACACCGTCATGCCCGGACTTGTTCCGGGCATCCACATGGGTCCGCCGGCTCGCCCGCTCCTGGCTGGCACCGCGATGCCGCAAGACGTGGATGCCCGGAACAAGTCCGGGCATGACGTGATGGGGGCGACCCGCCAATGCACTCGAACTTCTCGATCAGGACGCTAGCCGCTCGGTCTAGGCCGCTCGTTCGCTATCCCTCCGTGCCCTCGCCCGTTCCAGCCGGGCCTCGTGCTCGACCTGCTCAGCCTTGAGCTTGGCCTTGTGTCCGAGACGATTGCCTCAGAACCATGTGCCGAACGCGGCAAAGAACAAAGCGGCACCGACGGAAACCGGACCAAAATCCGACCCCTAGGCAAACTCTATTCCTGCCAGGTAGCAGAAGCCGGCCAGCGCTGCCGTCGCGCCAATTGCGGCATTTGCGTCGACTTCCCCGTACCGACCCCGTCCGACCACGGTATGCTCGTTAGCCGTTGCGTCGAGCGGCGGGCGCTAAGCGTCTTCGCGGGGGACCCAGGGGACGCGGCCGAACGGGACGTCTTCCTCGATCAGGGTCTTGGTCTCGTCTTCGGTCGCTTCGCCGTAAATGTTGCGCTCGTCGGTCTCGCCCTTGTGGATCTTCAGCGCCTCGGCGGCGAAGTCGGGGCCGACATAGTCGCAATTTTCTTCGACCTGGCGCCGCATGTTCCGCAGCGCCTGGACGTATCGGCCGCGGATCTCGGCCGGGTTGGGCGCATCGTCCGCTCCTTTCCTGGCGGTCCGCGACAGGCGCGGCGCCATGATTGCCTTGCCGACCCGGGCATCGCCGCAGACCGGGCAGGCAACCTCGCCATCCGCGACCTGACGGTCGTAGGTTTCGCTGTCCTTGAACCAGGCTTCGAACTCGTGGTCCTCGGCGCAACGCAGGTTGTACAAGATCATCCGAGACCTACAGATTGTTCCCGATGACAGAACCGTTACCCCTAATTTGGTCGATGTCGCCAAGCGGGGCAAGCCGTCGATGACATCGCACGCGCGCCTGGAAACGCCCTCGGACTGGGTGGTCCGGTTCGCCGCCGCGGTGCCGTCGGGCGCCGCCGTGCTCGACCTCGCCTGCGGGACCGGCAGGCATTCCCGGTTCTTCCTCGAACGCGGACACCCGGTGACCGGCGTCGACCGCTACAGCGCGGGCGTAGCCGATCTCCTCGGACGCGAAGACTTCACGCTGATCGAAACGGACCTCGAGAGTGGTGGAGACTGGCCCCTCGGAACGCGGGAGTTCGCCGCGGTCGTGGTGACGAATTACCTCTTCCGTCCGATCCTTCCGCGTATCGTCAGCGCGGTTTCGGAAGGCGGCGTTCTGATCTACGAGACCTTTGCCGAGGGCAACGCGCGGTTCGGACGGCCGCGCAACCCCGATTTCCTGTTGCGGCCGGGCGAGCTCCTGAACGCGGTCGACGGTACGCTCACCGTGATCGCCTACGAGCACGGCGAAGTGGCCCGTCCCGCGCCCGCGCTGGTACAGCGGATCTGCGCCTGCCGCGGGTCCGGCTATTCCGCCGCGCGGAGGCTCGACGGCGGATCGTAGCGCCGCGCGTTCCGGAGCGCGGGCAGCGCCGCACGGGCGTCGCGGACCCTGGCGGGGTCGATCTCGGCAAGCACGAAGCCCACCTCCTCGCCGCCGTCCGCCACGATGTCGCCCCACGGCTCGACCACCAGCGAGTGTCCGTAGCTCTCGCGCCCGCCCGCATGGTCGCCGCACTGGGCGGGCGCGATGACGTAGCAGCCGGTCTCGATCGCGCGCGCCCTGAGCAGCGCATGCCAGTGGGCGCGGCCGGTTGTCCGCGTGAACGCCGACGGCACGGCGAGGAAACTCGCGCCAGCCTGCGCCAGTTTCCAGTAGAGCACCGGGAAGCGGAGATCGTAGCAGACGGTCATGCCCAGCCCGCCCCAGGGAAGTTCCGCCAGCACCGCGGTCTGCCCCGCTTCGTATCGCTCCGATTCGCGGGAGGTCTTGCCGTCCGGAAGATCGACGTCGAAGAGGTGGATCTTGTCGTAGCGCGCGACGGTTCGGCCTTCCCGGTCGAGGAGGAAGGACCGGTTCGCGAGCCGTTCGCCGCCGAGCGCGACGGTCAGCGAACCGACCAGCAGCCATGTCCCCGATGAAGACGCGAACGCCGAAAGGGCGGCGAGCGCCTCGTACCCGTTCTCGCCCCGGGCCTGCGCGACCAGCCTCGCGTGATCCGGTTCGATCAGCCCCACCACCTCCGGAAACGCGATCAGCTCCGCGCCCGCGGCCCGCGCCTCGCGGGCGAGCGACAGCGCGGCCGAGAGGTTCGCGGCGAGGTCGTTGCCGGTGTTGGTCTGGATGCAGGCGACCGTGAACGGTCCCGCCACTAGTCGATCCCGAGCAGGGCGTCGAGTTCGCCGGCGCGTTCCAGGGCCGCGAGGTCGTCCGATCCGCCGACATGGCGGCCGTCCACGAATATCTGCGGCACGGTGCGGCGCCCGCCCGCCCGCTGCATCATCTGCTGGCGCAGGTTGGGGTCGCGGTCGATGTCGATCTCGCGGTACTCGACGCCCTTGCGGTCGAGCAGCGCCTTCGCCCGGGCGCAGAACGGGCACCAGAGGCTCGAATAGACTTCAATTCCGCTCACCGTTCGGACCCCGTTTTCTCCAGCCTCCAATATGCCTTTTCCCGCCGCATTTTCTACCCGCTACCGGCCCCATTGAGCGTCGCGACGCGCGCGAGCGTCAATACGTCGACGCCGTCCGCCCCGCCCCGGCGCAACGCGGTTGCGCAGGCTTCGGCGGTGGCGCCCGTGGTCAGCACGTCGTCCACGAGGACCACGCGCCGACCGGAAACGGTTGCCTTCCCTGCCTCGGTTGCCGCGAACGCGCCGCCCACGTTGCGTCTGCGCTCCGCCGGGCTCAACCGTCCCTGCGACCGCGTTCGCCGCCGCCTTGCCAGGCCGTCCGCTGACCAGTCGAGGCCCGCGATCCGGGCAAGACTTGCGCACAGCAGAGCCGACTGGTTGTAGCGCCGGGCGAACAGCCTGGAAGGATGGAGCGGCACCGGCACCAGCAGCGGGCCGCCCTCCAGCAGATCTCCTGCCGCGTTCGCCAGCCAGCGCGCGAAAAGGGGAGCCGAATCCGTGCGGTCGCCGTGCTTGAACGCCAGCAGGAGATCGCGCGACGCATCGTCGTAACGCAGCACCGAGCGCGCCCGGTCGTAGCGCGGCGGGCGGCGGAGGCAGTCGGCGCACACCGTGTCGCCCGGCACTTCGAAAACGAACGGAGCCCCGCAAAGGTCGCAGAACGGCGCGCCGATGAAGGTGAGCGCCGGCCAGCAGGTTCCGCAGAGCGTCCCCGGTTCGGTCACCGGTATGCCGCAGGACAGGCAGCGCGGCGGCAGGATCAGGTCGATCAGCGCCCGCCCGGTGGCGGCGACGACGGACGGGACGGCGGCGTTCACCCGTCGAAGCGGCGGAACCGCGCGGTGCCGTCGGCCTCGACCTGCTGGACGAGCTGAAGCTCCCATTCGAGATAGGCGTTCATCGCCTGGGTGACATCTCCGCCCCGGTCGTAGGGCCTGAGCCACACGTCGTCCGCGCTGTCGAGCATCGTCTCCTCGCCCTCGGCGAGCGGCATTCCCGCCGCGATCCAGGCTTCCGTGCCGCCCTCCAGATACGCGAACCCGCCGCCGCGTTCGGCGGCCGCGAGCCGGGCGAGGCGGCCGTCGGACGAGATCAGCACCACCGTGTCCGCCGCAGGCAGCTTTTCCAGCGCACCGTCGAGGCGGGACCTCAGCGCGAAGGCGGCGCCCGGCACGTGGCCCGCCAGATAGGCGCGGCTGCCGCCGAGGTCGACCGCCGCCATCGTCCCGCCGGCGAGGCCCGCCGCGAGCTCATCCGTCCCGACCGACCGGGCCGCGGCCTTCTCCAGCCCCGGAACGACTGGCTCCCACGCCCCCGTCTCGATCTCGTCGGCCTCCGGATCGAGCCGGTAGACCGCGACCTCCGGCCAGCCCATCTCGACCAGCCAGGCCGCCGTCATCGTGGCGCGTACGCCGGTGTCGTCGATCAGGACCGCGCGCGCGTTGCGGATGCCGATCACCGCATCCGTGGTCTGCACCAGCTGGCCCCCCGGGATCGGGCGGGAGCCGGCGAGGTGGCCTGCCTCGTATTCGTCGACGCCGCGCACGTCGAGCAGGAACAGCGCCCGGCGGTCGGCCTCCTTGCGCCAGGCGTCGAGCGTTTTCCGGTCGATGGTCCCGATGCCCCGGCTTGCCGCGACGCTGGCCGCGGACTCCTGTGCGCGGGCGAGTCCTTCGGGGCTGACCTCGGGCGGCGGGCGCTCGTTGCCCCGTTCGAGCTCGAACCCCGCGAGCTCCCAGCCCATCGTGCCGTTGCGGAGCGCCATCACCCTGTTGGGAACCCCCGCCTTGATCAGCGACTGCGCGCCGATGATGCTGCGGGTTCGGCCGGCGCAGTTGACGACGACCGTCGTGTCCGGCGACGGCGCGATGTCGTGGACCCGATAGGCGAGCTCGGCGCCCGGCACGTCGATCGCGGTCGGGATGTTCATCCGCCGGAACTCGTCCATCGGCCGGCTGTCGAGCACCACGAGATCGTCCCCGGCGTCGAGCCGCGCCTTGAGCTCCGGGGCGGTGATGTTGGGAGTGTGGCAGGTCTCCTCGACATATTCGCCGAACGCCTTGCTCGGCACGTAGACGCCGCTGAACAGGACATGGCCGGCGCGTTCCCACCCGCCGGTGCCGCCGTCGAGGACCGCGATGTCGGCGTAGCCGAAACCGGCCAGCTTCCCGGCGGCGCGTTCGGCGAGCCCGCTGCCGTCGTCGCACAGCACGATCTGCGTTCCGCGCCGCGGCACCAGCGCGTCGATGCCGAATTCGAGCCGGCTGAGCGGCAGCGAGCTCGCGAACAACAGGTGCGATTCCGAGAACTCGCCCTCCTCGCGGACGTCCAGCAGGGCAAGCTCTCCGCCGTCCAGCAACATCGCCCGCAACTCTTCCGCCGTCACCGTCTTCGTCATCGTTTTCGTTCCTCCTTCGTCGATCGAAACCCGGTATCGCCCCGCTTCCGCGTCAACCCCCACTTACCCACTCTGCCAAATGTACCCCAAAACGCGTCCCGAGTCAAGGAAAAAATGCTTGTTCAGGATAAATCAGTCGCTAAGTCTCGGAAAGAAGGCAATTTTTTCTCCCTTCCGATTCCGCCCCGAATCCGGCTCCGAAACCCCCGAATCCGTCTCATGCGCGATTCCGGCGGGAACGCCCGGACCGAACCCCCGTCCGACATCTACCCCTTTTTTCGTCATGCCCGGACTCGTTCCGGGCATCCACGCCCCTCCGCCGCCTCGCCCTCTCCCGGGTCGCACCGCGATACCGCGAGACGTGGATGCCCGGAACAAGTCCGGGCATGACGGCGGGGAGGGCGACGCGTACGGTCGGGCCGCGATCCGGAGCCTGCCGTCGACATAGGCATCGCGTAGACAAATCGCGACCGGGTCGACATTCGCGTCCGGCAGATGCCGAGCGGGAATGCCGACCTTTGCCGACTCGACCGGCCTGTCGACATTTCCGTCGGCAAATGCCGACCGTGCGCGCGCGGTGCCGGGGAGTCGGCATATTCGATCCGCGGGTCGGCATGTCGCAGCGATGCTCGTCCGGGAACCCCTCCGTCACCGGGAGCGCCGTCGGCGGCCCGCGACGTTTCTTCCGTCGTGCCCGGACTTGTTCCGGGCATCCACGCCCCTCCGCCGCCTCGCCCACGCCAGGCTCGCACCGCGATGCCGCAAGACGTGGATGCCCGGCAACGGAAAGGGGCGCCGGCATCTCCGGCGCCCCCACTTCCCCACTATGGAAAATATGGTGCAATTCGTGTCCCGGGTCAAGAGGATTTTTCTCTTTTAGATCATTTTTTCGGTTTCCGGTTTTCCGTCCGTCCCTCCGCGACGAAACCGACTCGATTGAGCCGGCCCCCAACCAATGCGATAACGCCGTCATGGCCGGACCCGCCGAAGTGTTCGACCGGGCGGCGGTCCGCCGGCGGCGGAACCGCGGCGCCCGGCTGGGCGAACGGGCGACCTTTCTGCACGACGAGATCGCCGACCGCCTTGCCGACCGGCTCGACGACATCCAGCGCGCGTTTCGCCGGGTACTGATACTCGGCGCGCTCGGCGACCGCTTGTGCGCGCTCCTCGCCGCGCGGGCCGGGGTGGAACGCGTCGTCGTCTGCGACACCGCCGAAGCGCTGGTGCGGCGGCGGACGGGGATCGCCGTCGTCGCCGACGAGGAAGCGATTCCCTTCGCCCCGGGTAGCTTCGACCTCGTGCTCGGCGCGCTCACGCTCCATGCCGTCAACGACCTGCCGGGGGCGCTGGCGCAGATCCGGCGGGCGCTGGTCGAGGACGGGCTGTTCCTCGCCGCCTGCTTCGGCGGCGAGACCCTTCACGAGCTCCGCCGCGTCATGCTCGAAGCCGAGAGCGAGACGGTGGGCGGCGCAAGCCCCCGGGTCGCGCCCTTCGCCGATATCCGCGACGGCGGGGCGCTGCTTCAGCGCGCCGGTTTCGCGCTGCCCGTCGCGGACGGCGACACCCTCACCGTGACCTGGCCCGACGCGTTCGCCCTGATGCGGGACCTGCGCGCCATGGGCGAGGGGAACGCGCTCGCCGCGCGGAGGCGCACTCCGACGCCGCGCGCGGTCTTTGCGGCGGCGGCGGCGCGCTACGAGTCGCTGTTCGGCGACGACGACGGGCGTATCCCCGCGACCTTCCAGGTGCTCTTCCTCACCGGCTGGGCGCCGGCCCAGAGCCAACAGCGGCCGCTCCGCCCCGGCAGCGCCGCCGCCCGACTCGCCGAGGCTCTCGGCGCCGAGGAGCGTTCGGCGGGAGAGCGGGCCGGGCGGAGGACGAAGCCGTCCTGATCCTGCCCGGAACCGGCGAAACCGCCCGTCGAGCTGTCGATACGAGCGGCAACGGAAAGGGGCACCGAACTCTCCGGCGCCCCCATTTCGCGTAGCCTAGAAATATACCCAAAACGCGTCCCCGTTTCGGCCGAGACCGATACCCTGTTGATTGGCCTTGAGACTTGACCGCAAAGGCGGCGTCGCGCTGTGCGTGGCGCGATCGTTTCCCGTTCCAGACCCGAGGAGAGACCGCACGAGCCGTACCGCCACATGGCGCGCCACTCCGACTCTCGAGGTTTCACGCGCCATCCTGTGATCTTCTCATGTCCAGGAGGCCTGCGTCACTTGGCGGCCTTGAGGTCGCCCTCCGCCGGTCGCGCCGTGTCGACCGCGGTCCGCAGGTCGGCCACGCCGCACGGCGCGGCGATTGCCTTCAGCCGCCCCAGTCCGATGCTCTTCTGGTTTTCGGGAAGGTCGCGCTCCGCCACGACGAAGAAGAGCCACTGCCCGGAATCCGTGTGGTCGGCACGGTCATCGTCGCGCCCATGCCAAGCGAAGACGTACATGTCCGCTTGCCGGCCCGGGGTATCGATCCACACGCCCTCTCGTGTCCAGAACCCGCTGCGGGGCGCGATATCGAAGGCCGGGGCGCGCTGCCGCGGGGCCGGCCCCTTGTCCCATGTTTGCCGCGCCGCGGCCTGCTTGATCTCCAGCCGGGCGCCGGAAGGCGTCTGCTCGCAATCCCACGCCGCCCAATCCCAACCGTCCATCCAGGTGAGGCGCCAATCGTCCCCGAGCGCCGAGGCGATCATGCACTCGACATAGTCGCCGCGACAGACGTTGTTCATGATCGGCCCGTCGTAGCGCCGCCTGAGCATCGTCAGGATGTCTTCGTGTCGGGATTCCTTCACGGCGACGCTCCAATCCTGGAAGTCAAGCAGACGAGGCTACTCACTCAGCGGTTCGCAAGACCTCGTCGACGATTGGAATTGCCAGCTTCGCCGCCTCCACGAATTGACGGCTGAAATATTCGGTCAGGTCGCCCGGGTCTTGCGTTTCCTTGTGCAAGCGGGCCAGCAGCGGCCTCCAGTCCCTATGCTCTTCCAGATAACGGTACCAGGGCCAGCTTCGGGAATCCGTTCTACCCCGCAAAGCTGTATCAGCGCCCAGGCGATCGCGTAGCCGTTCCCTCGAGTTTTCCTCGGTGTCGGCGTCGCCAGTTCCGGAATCGAGGCCGACGCCGACAAACCAATCATTGGCATCGCGTTCGTGCCTGAGACTGATCATGGGAATCGCACCGCCAGCCTCGGACCACGCTTTCCTGAAGGCCCAGACGCCGTTCTTCGGCCCGCTCTGGTTGCTGAGGTCGGAACCCGTCCGCAGGTCCTCGATCGGACCGAGGTCGCTGGCGATCCGATCGCGCAGTACTTCGAGAAAGCGCTTCACGACTTCATTCCTCGTTTCCGGCCAGGCCTCGACAACCGCGATAGCCGTCAGCACGTTGTCGTCGCTGGCGAGGATGAAATCCCTCACTTCCTTCCGCTCGCTCGTTGTCGTCACGATTCCTCCGAACGTCTTGTGGCAGAACGTCTCGACCTCACCCAGGAACCAGCGCAGGCGTTCCGCTTCGCATATCTGCCGGCACTCCCGCAGCCATTTGCTCAATGAGAAGGACAGGCGCAGCGGGAGATTTTCCTCATACCCAGCGGTCTCGTCGCGCGGACAGAACGACATGATCGCCAGCCCATCCTTGCGGGCGGCTCTGGGAAGACCCCGTTCCGAGGGCGCGCCTCCATGTCCGCTCAGATATATCAGCAGAAAACGGTCGCCATAGTGTCGTTTCAGGAACGCGAGATAGTCCGCAATCTGACCCTCGCCGTCCGCGGCATAAGGCTTGTTCTCGAAGGCTATACAGGTCGGCTCCCGCCCCCGTGAGCGAAGCTCGACGGAGATATCCAGGCGTCCGCCGCCGTCGGTGCTTCGTTCCCGCAGAACATGGACATCGAAATCGTCGTACCGAACGGTTTGACCCGCTGGCCATAGATCCGGTCCGACCAGGTCTCCGAACCTCGCGAGGAAACGCGTTCCCTGACCGTGGGTGCCGCCAGGATCGAGCAGGTCCCCGATAATTCGCGATAGACCGAGTTCGTCCGTGCGCAGATAGTCGAGAGCGTTGAATCCAGGGGCCAGCAGTCGGTCCAGCTCGCGTTCCACCGCCCGCGCGCCTTCCATCCGCGCGCCCAGTGCTGTGAAAAACCGCCCGTAACGGTCTCGATCCGTCTGTCTGATTGAGGTCAAGCGCTCTGAAAGCGGCGCAAGCCGATCCGCAACGCTGCCAGCACCGTTCATGCCGTTTCGGCCCACCTCATCCCGTCCGACGTCCCATCCTAACGGAATCACCCGAACCCCGCGGTCGAATGCCCATCCGACATAAATCGGGGTCAGGCGGGAGCGGCGGCGGGCACGCCCATGCGGGGGCGGTTCTCGTCCGGTTCCTCGCGGACCAGGATGGCGAAGACGGCGGCGACCAGGGCGAGCCCGAGCGCGATCAGCCACACGCCTTCGTAGCGCGCGGTGAGGTCGTAGAAATAGCCGCCGAAGATCGCGCCGGCCGCCGCGCCGATCGAATGCGCGCCGAAGATAAGCCCCATCGAGAGCCCCATGATGCGGATGCCGACATGGGACGCGATCAGGCTGGCGATGGGGGCGAGGGTGGCGAAGTTGAGGATGCCGAAGGCGATCGTGAACACGAACAGGAGCGTCAAATTCCCCGTCGTGTTGAGCAGCAGGATGAAGAGGAGTGCGCGGGCCGCGTACATCGCGGCCAGCAGCCGCGCCCGGTGCATCCGGTCGGACAGCCAGCCGAACAGGATCAGCCCGATCATGTTGCCTAGGCCGTGCGCGCCGTGCGCCGCCGTCGAATCGACAAGGGGGAAGCCGCAGCTCACCGCGTAGGGCACGAAATGGATGTCGAACACGCCGGCGGTGGTGAAGCCGCAGAGCACGAACGAGCAGGACAGCAGGACGAAGGTCCGGTTGCGGGCGAGGATCCCGAGACGTGCCCACAGCGTCGCGGCGTCCGAATGGTGCCCCGCGGTGCCGCGCGGTTCGCTCCCGATCCCCTTGAGCATCAGCCAGGCCAGCGGGATCAGGACCAGCAGGCCCAGCCCGAAGCTCAGATAGGCGTTGCGCCAGCCGAGCGCGGTGACCAGCAGGGCGAGCAGGGTGAGCACCGGAAGCTGGCCCGCCGTCGAGCCCGACAGCGCGAAGCCGGTGGCGAGCCCGCTATGGCGTTTGAGCAGCTGCGCCATCATCGTGGTCACCAGCGGCAGGGAGATCGCCCCGTGACCGATGCCTCCGATCACCCCGAACAGAAGCAGGAACTCCCATTCGCGCGAGATCTGCGAGCTGGCGACGATCGCCCCGCCCATGAAGACGAGCCCGCCCGCGAAGACGTGGCGCGGACCGACGCGGTCGATGATGTCGCCCGCGATCGGCGAGATCAGCGCCATCATCACCAGCACCAGCGAGCTTCCGGTCGAGCTCAGCCCGCGCGACCAGCCGAGGTCTACCTCCCATATCGGCATCAGCACGCCGACCGACGAGCGCGCCGCGAAGGTGAGGCCGAGCGCGCAGAAGCAGAGCGCGACGATCCCCCACACCCGGAATGCCGACGGGCCGCTCAAAGCAGGTCCCGCAGCATCGCGACCAGGGGGCGGTCGGCCGGCGGCATCGGATAGTCGCCGAGCCGCATCGGGCGCACCCATTTCACGGCCTGGCCCTCCTGCGGCCGCACAGAGCCGTTCCACACCCGGCATACGTAGAGCGGCATCAGAAGGTGGAAATCGTCGTAGCGGTGCGACGCGAAGGTGAACGGCGCGAGGCAGTTCTCCGTCACGTCGATATCGAGCTCTTCCGAAAGCTCGCGGATCAGCGCCTCTTCCGGGGTCTCGCCGGGGGCCACCTTCCCGCCGGGAAACTCCCAGAGCCCCGCCATCGGCTTGCCTTCCGGGCGTTGCGCGATGAGGACCCTGCCGTCCCCATCGACCAGCGCCACCGCCGCGACCAGAAGAACCGGCCGATCAGCTTCGGTAGTCGGCATTGATGTCGATATAGCCGTGCGTGAGGTCGCACGTCCACACCGTCGCCCGGCCGCGTCCGACGCCGACATCGATGCCGATCTCGATCTCGGTCCCGGCGAGATGCGCGGCGACCGGCGTCTCGTCGTAGCCGTCGACCAGCGCCTCGCCGTCGGTGATCTGCACGCCGCCCATGGAAATGGCGAGCGCGGCCACGTCGATGCGCTCGTTCGTCTTGCCGAGGGCGGCCACGATCCGGCCCCAGTTGGCGTCGCTGCCGGCGATCGCGGTCTTGACCAGCGGCGAGTTGGCGACGGTAAGGCCGATCCGCCTTGCCGCGCCTTCCGAGGTTGCGCCGGAGACGTGGATCGTCACGAACTTCGTCGCGCCCTCGCCGTCCCGGACGATCTGCCGGGCGAGGTCGCCGCAGACCGCGCCGAGCGCCTCGCGGAACGGCCCGAGCCGGCGGTCGCGCCAATCCTCGATCGCGTCGTTGCCGGCCTGCCCGGTCGCGAAGAGGAGCGCCATGTCGCTCGTCGAGGTATCGCCGTCGACGGTGATCGAATTGAACGAGCGGTTCGCGGCCTGGCGCAGCAGCCGGTCGAGAACCGGCGCCGGAAGGTTCGCGTCGGTGAAGACGAAGGCAAGCATGGTCGCCATGTCCGGGGCGATCATGCCCGACCCCTTGGCGATGCCGCTGACGGCCACCGGAGTATCGCCGATGCGCGCCGTGGCGCCCGCGCCCTTCGCGAAGGTGTCGGTGGTGCGGATCGCCTCCGCCGCCGGTTCCCAGGCGTCGTCGGTCAGCGACGCGGCGAGGCCCGGGATCGCATCCGTGATACGCTCGATATTCGGCCGTACGCCGATGACGCCGGTGGAAGCGATCGCGATGTCGCGCGCCCGGCGGCGCAGCGCGGCTGCCGCGGCTTTGGCGGTCGTCGCCACGCAGTCCGCGCCCGCGGGGCCGGTGAAGGCGTTGGCGTTTCCGGCGTTGACGACGAGTGCCGAGGCGCGGCCGTTTTCCAGCATCGCGCGGGTCCAGAGGACCGGAGGCGCGGCCGTCTTCGAGCGGGTGGTGACGCCCGCCACGGTCGTCCCGCGGGCGAGATCGACCAGCAGCAGGTCGACGCGCCCGGCATAGCGTTCTCCGCTGGCGCCGGCGGCCAGCCGGACGCCCGCGACCGGATCCAGCGCCGGAAATCTGTCCGGCGCCAGGGGGGAAATATTTGCCACGGCTTGGGTTTCCCGATAATGGGGTTGTCGGATCGCAGGCTTATGCCCCGGCCGCGCGGCGCTGTCCATCGCGCGGCGGCCCCGATCGGCGGCGCCGGCGTTTTCGGGCTTCGTTGACAGCGCCCATGGGTCTGCCTATCTGTGGAGAACTCCGGGAGCATGCCCGTCCCGATACACCCGACAGGTTGGTCCGAGGAATCCCCATGTTCGGCCGTATCGCGCAAAGTCTGATGGGCAGCGCCAACGAGCGCCTGATGAAGCGCCTGGCGCGCGAATCCGAGACGATCAACGCGCTCGAACCGGAAGTCGAGGCCCTTTCCGACGAAGCGCTGAAGGCGCGCACCGGCTGGCTGCGCGAGCGGCTGGCCGGCGGCGAGGCGCTCGACGATCTCCTCTACGAGGCCTTCGCAACCGTGCGCGAGGCGGCCAGGCGCACGCTCGGGCAGCGCCACTACGACGTCCAGCTCATGGGCGGCATGGTGCTGCACCGCGGCATGATCGCGGAGATGAAGACGGGCGAGGGGAAGACGCTGGTGGCGACGCTTCCCGTCTACCTCAACGCGCTTGCGGGCGAGGGCGTCCACGTGGTGACGGTCAACGACTACCTCGCCCGGCGCGACTCCGAGTGGATGGGCCAGATCTACGAGTTTCTGGGGCTCTCCGTCGGCTGCATCGTCCACGGGCTCACCGATGCCGAACGCAAGGCCGCCTATGCCGCCGACGTGACCTACGGGACCAACAACGAGTTCGGCTTCGACTATCTCCGGGACAACATGAAGTTCCAGATGGACGAGATGGTCCAGCGGCCCTTCCACTACGCGATCGTCGACGAGGTGGACAACATCTTCATCGACGAGGCGCGGACCCCGCTGATCATCTCGGGGCCGACCGACGATACGACGGACATGTACCGCCGGATCGACAAGCTGATCCCGAAGCTCGGTCCGGACGACTACGAAAAGGACGAGAAGCAGCGCACCGTCGCCCTCACCGAATCGGGCTCCGAGAAGATGGAAGAGCTGCTCGCCGAGGGCGACTTCCTCAAGGGCGCCGGGTTCTACGACATTTCCAACGTCTCGGTGGTGCACCACGTCAACCAGGCGCTGCGCGCGCATGCGCTCTTCGAACGCGACACCGACTACATCGTCAAGGACGGCCGCATCGTCATCATCGACGAGTTCACCGGCCGGATGATGGAGGGGCGGCGCTTCTCGGAGGGCCTCCACCAGGCCCTCGAGGCCAAGGAAGACGTCGAGGTTCAGGCCGAAAACCAGACGCTCGCCTCGATCACCTTCCAGAACTATTTCCGCCTCTACCCCAAGCTCGCGGGAATGACCGGGACCGCGATGACCGAGTCGGCCGAGCTCGCCGAGATCTACGGGCTCGAAGTCGCCGAAATCCCGACCAACGAGCTCTGCATCCGGGCGGACGAGGACGACGAGGTCTATCGCACGCTCGAGGAGAAGAACAAGGCGATCCTCGACATGATCGCGGACTGCCAGGCGCGCCGGCAGCCGGTGCTGGTGGGCACCGTGTCGATCGAGAAATCCGAGCACCTTTCCGCTCTGCTCAAGGAGCGCAAGATCGAGCACAGCGTGCTCAACGCCCGTTATCAGGAGCAGGAGGCCTATATCATCGCCCAGGCGGGTCAGCCGGGCGCGATCACCATCGCCACCAACATGGCCGGGCGCGGCACCGATATCCAGCTGGGCGGCAACGCCGACATGCGGGTCGTGCAGGAGCTTGCGGCGCTCAACTCCGACGCCGACCGCGAGAAGAACGAGTCCGAGGTCCGCACCAGGATCCAGGTCGAGGTCGAGGCCAACCGGAAGATCGTGATCGAGGCCGGCGGGCTCTGCGTGATCGGGACCGAGCGCCACGAGGCGCGGCGGATCGACAACCAGCTGCGCGGCCGGTCCGGCCGCCAGGGCGATCCCGGCCAGTCGCGCTTTTTCCTGTCTCTGGAAGACGATCTGATGCGGATCTTCGGTTCGGAGCGGATCGACGGCATGCTGCGCCGCCTCGGGCTCGAAGAGGGCGAGGCCATCGTCCATCCGTGGATCAACAAGGCGCTGGAAAAGGCGCAGAAGAAGGTCGAGGAACGCAACTTCGAAATCCGCAAGAACCTGCTCCGCTTCGACGACGTGATGAACGACCAGCGCAAGGTCATCTACGACCAGCGCAAGGACCTGATGACCGCCACGGACATGTCCGCGACGATCTCCGACATGCGCCACGAGGCGATCCGCACCGCCGTCGCGCGATGCATCCCGGAACGCGCCTATGCCGAGCAGTGGGAGGTGGACACGCTGCACGAGGAGGGTCTGCGCCTGCTCGGACGGGATCTGCCGGTCGCCGACTGGGCCAAGGAAGAGGGGATCGCCGACGAGGAGATCGCCGAGCGCATGATCGCCGAGGGCGACCGGCTGATGGCGGAAAAGGCGGCCAACTACACGCCGGCCATCATGCGGCTCGCCGAAAAGAGCATCCTTCTCCAGCTGCTCGACCAGACGTGGAAGGAGCACCTGCTGGGGCTCGACCATCTGCGCCAGGGCATCGGGTTGCGCGCCTACGGCCAGAAGGACCCGCTCAACGAGTACAAGCGCGAGGCGTTCGACCTGTTCAACGGGATGCTGGACCAGCTGCGCGAGACGACGACGTCGGTGATGTGCCATCTCGACCTCGAGATCCGCGATCCGGACGAGCTGGCGCCTCGCGCCGAGCAGGAAGGAATGGTCGAACGCCGCGACGATCCGGCCATGGCGGGCGCCTTCGCCGACGCGGAACCGGACGGGCTGCACCCGGCGGCGGCGCTCGCGCAGGGGCCGATCCATCGCGGCGCGGCGCTCGCCGGCGCGGTCGACGAGGTGCCGCCCGGCTGGACGTTCTACGAACCGCTTGGCCGCCATCTCGACCCGCAAAATCCGGAGACCTGGGGCAAGGTTCCGCGCAACGCGGCCTGCCCCTGCGGGTCGGGCAGGAAATACAAACACTGCCACGGCCGGGTCGCCTGACCCCGGTTCGCCTCAAGCGAGCGAGGCCGCCCCCATCTCGAGGAATTTCCGGCGCCGGTGATCGACCAGCGCGTCGGCGTCCATCCCGGCCAGCGCGTCCAGCGCGTCCGCGATCCCCTCGCCGACGCGGGCGATCGTGTCAGGCGGGGCGCGATGCGCGCCGCCGAGCGGTTCCTCGATGACGGTATCGACGACGCCGAGCTCCCGCAGATCCTCCGCGGTCAGCTTGAGCGCCTCCGCCGCCTCGCGCGCATGGTCGCCGTCGCGCCAGAGAATGGACGCGCAGCCTTCGGGCGAGATGACCGAATAGATCGAATGCTGCAGCATCAGGACCGTGTTGGCGGCCGCGATCGCAATCGCGCCGCCCGAGCCGCCCTCGCCGATCACCACGCTTACCAGAGGGACGCGCAGCGACAGGCAGGTTTCGATCGAGCGGGCGATGGCCTCGGCCTGCCCGCGCTCCTCCGCGCCGATCCCGGGATAGGCGCCGGGGGTGTCGACGAGCGTCACCACCGGCAGCCCGAACCGGTCGGCGAGGCGCATCAGCCGCTGCGCCTTGCGGTAGCCCTCCGGTCGGGCCATGCCGAAATTGTGCTTCATCCGGGACTCGATTTCGGCCCCCTTCTCCTGGCCGACGACGACGACCGACCGGCCCCGGAACCGGCCGATCCCGCCGACGATCGCGGCGTCCTCGGCGTAGAGACGGTCGCCGGCGAGCGTCCGGAATCCGTCGAACAGTTCGCGCAGATAGTCCACGCAATGCGGCCGCGACGGGTGTCGCGCGACCTGGACGATCTGCCATGGCGTAAGCTTGCCGTAGGTCTGGCGAAGCAGGCGCTCGATCCGCTGTTGCAGCCGCTGGACCTCGTCCGCGATCTCCAGATCGTTGACGTCGCCCAGATGGCGGAGCTCCTCGATCTTGCCTTCGAGTTCGGCGATCGGCCGCTCGAAATCGAGAAAGCTCGGCATGCCCCGGTCGGTCACCGCCTATTCGCCCTTCGCCAGGGGATGGTGGACCTCGACCAGCCGCTTGAGCCGCTCGTCCACCAGATGGGTATAGATCTCGGTGGTGGCGAGATCGGCGTGGCCCAGCATTCGTTGCACGCTTCTGAGATCTGCGTCGTTGGCGAGCAGATGAGTCGCGAACGCATGACGAAGTACATGCGGGGATATCCGAGTCGCGTCAAGGCCGCATTCGCCCGCCAACGCCTTGAGTTCACGGGCGAAATGGGCACGCGAGAGATGTCCCTCGCGAGAGCGCGAAGGGAAAAGGAATTTCGATCCGCCGCCGCCCGGCGCGAATTTGCGGCGATGGGGCAGATAGGCCGCGACCGCAGCGCGGGCCGGTTCGCCGATCGGGACCAGGCGCTCCTTGGCCCCCTTGCCGCGGACCGAGATCAGGTTGCGGTCGCCGGCCAGCGCGCCGACCGGCAGGGAGACCAGCTCGCTGACCCTGAGCCCGCTGGCATAGAGCAATTCCATAAGGGCGTGCAGCCGGAGTCCCCGGATACCGGGGCGCGCCTTCGCGGCGGCGAGGAGTCGCGCGACCTCGTCCTCGCTCAGCACGGACGGGAGAGGGCGGCCGCGCCGCGGCGAATCGATCCGCGCGAACGGGTCGTCGCCGCGCACGCCCTCCGCGATCAGGAACCCCAGGAGCTGGCGCAGCGCCGCCACGCGCCGCGACACGGTCCGCGTCGAAAGCTCCCGCGCGGCAAGCGAAGCGAGGTAGAGCCGTATATGCCTGTCTTCCACGTTCGCAAGCGTTGGCCAGTCCGGGAGCGTGGCGAGGAATTGCAGCAAATCCTCCGCATCGCGGCGATAGGCGGCGACGGTGTTGCCCGCCGCGCCCCGCTCGGCCGCCATCATCTCCAGAAACGATTCGAGATGTCGGGCGTCGCCCGCCATGCGCGCTACAGCCCGTGGACGACCGCGGTCTCGAGGGCCAGCGCTCTCGCCTCCGACGCGAGGCCGACCCGCCGCAGGCTCTCGACCGCCTTTCGGATCGCCGCCGGGCCGGGCGGATCGGCGTTGGGGCCCGCGAGGCCGAGCAGCACGATCAGAACCGTCTCCCCGACCCGACCCGCCGCGGAAGCCTCGTCGAGCGCGCGCGCCCATGCGACGTTCGGGGCCGGGACACGGGCGGGCAGCCCTTCGGCGAGCAGCTCGCCCCATCGATCCGGACCCGGTTCGACGCCCAGGGCCTCGAGGAGCGTGAGCGCGAGAACCGTCGCCCGTCGCGACCTTTCTCCGTCGTCCGCATAGGTCGCGTCTCGCCACTTCCGCAAGGCCTGCTCGTCCACCGCCCGCGATTCGATATCCGGCGCGGCGAGGAGGCCGAGCGCCCACAACCGGGCCGCGCCCCGGCTCGTCTGCGGGCCGTCTTCGGTCCCGCTTCCGGTCATTCGGAGCCAGCCGCGCGCTTCCTCCACATGGCCCGTCGCCAGCAGGGCGGACACCGCCTCCGGCGCGAACCAGGCGAGCGCGGGATCGGGGGGGATCGATTTCAGGACCGGGGCGCTGGCGCCGGCGAGGATATCCCCGCCGCCCTTTTCCCGGGCCAGACCGAAAGCGCGGCTGAGGATGAGAGCCTTCATCGAAGGACCTTCGGCGGCCGCGGCCTCGCGCAGCAGCAGCGCGCGGCCGCGGGGTCCCCATCTCCCTTCCGCGGTCGCGACCGGATGGTTGAGTTCCTCCTCCGGCCATTGCACCGCGGCGTAGAGTTCGCCGAGTCCGTCCGCGCCGATGGCGCCGTAGAGAAAGGCCCGTTCTCCCGCCTCCAGGCGGAGGTCGAGATCGGCGTTCGGGCTCGCCACCACCGTACGCAGGACCGCCGGCCGGTCGGAGCTCAGAACGTCGGCCGGCAGGGAGATGTTGGCGGCCCGCATCATCGCGAGATCGAGACCGGCGGGGTCGGGCAGGCTTTCCACCGCCGCGGGGTCGCCCCCGTTGAGCGTCTCGATCAGTTCGGAAAACAGCTCGGCGTCGGCCTCGCCGCGTTCGGCGAGGACATCGACGATCATGTCCGCCCGCGCCCCGTCGCCCGACAGCAGCAGGCAAAACGCAAACGCGCGCTGCCAGTAGGGATCCGCGGAACGGCGGACGAAATCCCGGACCCGCTGACAGGCGCCGGCATTGTCGTTCTGCAGGAAAAGCGCCTCCACCGTGCTGCGCGCGAGCGTTTCGCCGGTACGCTCTACCGAGATCTGGTCGGCGAGCCGGCTCGCCGCATCCACTTCGCCGAGTTCCGCCATCCGGGACACCCGCGAGGTCAGAAGGTCCGGCCCGCTCGACGCGCCCTGCGGCGCTTTCGCCCGGGTGGCAAGCAGCCTGACTGCCAGTTTGCGGGCCGCGACCGAGCGCGTCCGCGCCGGCAACCTCGAGATCAGCTTCTCGATCAGGCCGCGCTTCGACCCTTGCCAGATCGAGATTCCGAGCCCTCCTTCCGCCGAATCGAGCAGCCCTACCGCCGCGGTATCGAGAACGCTGAGCGCGGTTGCCGTCACCCCGCCGCCATCGGGCGGGCGAGCGCCCGCCCCCGCGGTCGGCGGCGGTTTGGTTTGTCGCGCCTCCTCCGACCGCGCGGAACCCGGCGGTGCGCCGCCGGGTGCCACCAGTCGAACCGGCGAATTGCGCGAATCGGCCGGCGCAGCCTGGGCAAGCACGATGCGCCCATCGTCCGCGGCCCCGGCCGGCGCGGCGAGGGCGATGCTCGCCGCCGCGATCGTGCCCGCGAGGGCGAAGCGAGTCCGGGACCTATCGGGGCAGGCGATCATCCGGGATGACCCTCTCGACTTTTGCCAGGGGCGGCGGAATATCGGATACAGCGAAGAATATCGCGCCCGCGGCAAGCACCACCAAGACGCAGACGAGCAGAACGCGGGACAACCTGGACATCGAACGAATCGAACCTCGAAGAAAGCCGGACGGAAACCGCTACCTGCCGGATGCCGGCGACAATGACCGCGATCCATACTATAATTTCGTCGGTAATGGATGACTGTGGCAAATTTACGGCGGGCCGCCGTGCCGCCGCGAAAATTCGCCGTCTCTCCCAACTCGTCGAAGGACGGTCGTCTTGACCGAGCGCGAAACCCCGGAGATTCCACGCTCGATCGTCCTTGTCGGGCTGATGGGGGCCGGCAAGACCTGCATCGGCCGCGAGCTGGCGGGCCGCTTTGGGCTTCCCTTCGCCGACGCCGACGATGAGATCGAGGCGGCGGCGGGCTGCTCCATCGAGGACATTTTCGCGCTCTACGGAGAACGGGAATTCCGCAGCGGCGAGCGCCGGGTGATCGCGCGGCTTCTCGACCGGCCGAGGCAGGTGCTGGCGACCGGCGGTGGCGCGTTCATGGACCCGGACACGCGGGCCGAGATTCGCGCCAGGGCGATCTCGGTCTGGCTGCGGGCCGACCTCGACCTCCTGCTGCGCCGGGTGGCCCGGCGGAACGATCGTCCGCTGTTGAAGGCGGACGATCCGCGCAAGGTTCTTACGCGCCTGATCGAGGAACGCTATCCCGTGTACGCGGAGGCCGATCTGGTGGTCGATACGACGGACGAAAAGCCGCGCGCGACTGCCGCCCGCGTGGCCCGGGCGTTGGAGGAATTCCTCGCAGAGGAGCGGACGGCGCAGCCGGCGATATGAGCGAGACCCTTCGAGTCGATCTCGGCGATCGCTCCTATGACATCCTGATCGGCGACGGGCTGATCGACGCCGCCGGCAAGCATCTGGCGCCGCTTTCGGGGACGGCGCCGCTGCTCGTCGTCACCGACGAAACCGTGGCCGGGCTCCATCTGCGACGCCTGGAGTCCTCGCTCGCCGCCGAGGGCCTGGCCTGTCGCCGCTTCGTGCTTCCGCCCGGCGAGGGCACCAAGAACTTCGCCGAACTGCAGCGCCTGGTGGAGGCCATTCTCGAAACCCGGCCGGAACGGTCGTCCGTTCTGGTCGCCCTCGGGGGCGGCGTGGTGGGCGATATCGCGGGCGTGGCGGCAAGTCTGATCCTCCGCGGCATCGGCTTCGTCCAGATCCCGACCACGCTCCTTGCGCAGGTGGACAGCGCGGTCGGCGGCAAGACCGCGATAAACGCCCCCTACGGCAAGAACCTGATCGGCGCCTTCTACCAGCCGCGCCTCGTGCTCTCGGACACCGGGACGCTGGATACGCTGCCGCGCCGCGAACGCCTCGCCGGCTATGCCGAGATCGTCAAGTACGGGCTGATCGGCGACCCCGCTTTCTTCGCGTGGCTGGAGAAGAACGGCCGTTCGGTGATCGACGGCGAGGGCGGCGCCCGGGCGTACGCGGTCCGCAAGAGTTGCGCCGCCAAGGCCGCCATCGTCTCGGGCGACGAGACCGAGCAGGGCGCGCGCGCTTTGCTCAATCTCGGCCATACCTTCGCCCACGCCCTGGAAGCGCGGGCGCGTTACGACGGCGCGCTGCTCCACGGCGAGGCGGTCGCCGTGGGTCTGGTCCTCGCCTTCGCGTTGTCGGCCGAGCTGGGCCTGTGCCCGAGCGAGGACGCGGCCCGCGTACGGCGCCATCTGGAAGCGGTCGGTTTGCCCGTCACGGTCGCCGATCTCGGCATCGATGCGGGCGGAGTCGATGACCTCGTCTCGGCCATGAAGCGCGACAAGAAGGTGCGCGACGGCCGGCTCACCTTCATCCTCGCCCGCGGCATCGGCGGGGCCTTCATCACCTCCGACGTCGAGCCATCCTCCCTCGACCGGTTGCTCGCCGGAGCGCTCGCCGAATGACCATCGCGCTGGTCGCGACGCTTGCGGGCATCGCCATCCTCATCCTGCTCTCGGCCTTCTTCTCGGGCTCGGAGACGGCGTTGACCGCCGCGTCCCATCCCCGCATGCATCAGCTCGAGCGCAAAGGAGACCGGCGCGCCGGGATCGTGAATCGGCTGCGCCAGCGCAAGGAGCGGATGATCGGCGCCATCCTGCTCGGCAACAACCTGGTCAACATTCTCGCCTCCGCGCTCGCCACCAGCGTCCTGATCTCCGCCGTCGGCGAGGCGGGGGTGGTCTACGCGACGATCGCGATGACCCTGCTGGTCCTCATTTTCGGCGAAATCCTTCCCAAGACCTACGCGTTCCACAATCCCGACCGCGTGGCGCTCCTGTTCGCCCCCGTCTTCCGCGTGATCGTCGCCGTGCTCGGGCCGATCACCGACGGGTTCCAGATCGTGATCCGCGGCATCCTCGGTGCCTTCAAGGTCTATTCGCGCGAGGGCGAGGAGCGCGCCAGGGCGCTGGAGGAACTTCGCGGCGCGATCGAGCTTCACCCCGGCAGCGGGAGTTCGGCCGACCAGGAACGGGCGATGCTGCGCAGCATCCTCGATCTCAACGACGTCGAGGTCGAGATGGTCATGCGGCATCGCAAGGACGTGGTCGCGCTCGATGCCGACCTGCCGTCATCGGAGATCGTCGACCAGGCGCTGGGCAGTCCGCACACCCGGATCCCCCTGTGGCGCGGGAACCCGGACAACATCGTCGGCGTGCTCCATGCCCGGGAACTCGCGCGCGCCGTCCGCGCGCACGCGGGCGATCTCGATACGCTCGAAATCGACCGCATCACCGCGCGCCCCTGGTTCGTGCCCGAAACCACGACGCTGCACGATCAACTGCAGGCCTTCCGGCGCCGTCACGAGCATTTCGCGCTGGTCGTCGACGAGTACGGGTCGCTGATGGGCATCATCACGCTCGAGGACATCATCGAGGAGATCGTCGGCGACATTTCCGACGAGCACGATATCGTCCCCATCGGGGTCCGGCGCCAACGCGACGGCTCGTATCTGATCGACGGCGACGTGACGATCCGGGACCTCAACCGGCGCTTCGACTGGGAGCTGCCGGACCAGGAGGCGGCGACCATCGCGGGACTGGTCATTCACGAGGCCAGGATCATTCCCGAGATCGGCCGGATCTTCGTCTTTCACGGTTTTCGCTTCGAGGTGGTAGGGCGCGAGCGGAACCAGTTGACCCGAATCCGCGTCTCGCCCGCCGAAACGGTGCCGCAGGAGCCGCCGAAGCAAAGCGCCGGTCAGGCGGGTTAGCGCCGCCATGCGGCTGTGGAGTCTTCATCCCCAATACCTCGATTCGCGCGGTCTCGTGGCGTTGTGGCGGGAGTCCCTTCTCGCCCAGGCGGTGCTGCTCGGCCGGACGAAGGGCTACCGCCGTCATCCGCAGCTGAGCCGGTTCCGGGATCGGAACGACCCGCCGGCGTCGATCGCCGCCTATCTGAAGGCCGTCCACGAGGAGGCGGTCGCGCGGGGATACCGCTTCGATGCGACCCGGATGGCGTTATCCGGCCCCGCCCCGCCGATCGACGTTTCCCACGGTCAGGTCGCCTTCGAGTGGACGCATCTGATGAAAAAGCTCGCCGACCGCGCCCCGGAACTGCGCGAGCGTTTGGCATCGGTGACGGCTCCCCGCCCGCACCCGCTGTTCCGGATCGTCGAGGGCGGGGTCGCGGACTGGGAAAGGCCGTGACCGGGTCGATCCGCTATGCCGGATCGAAGCCCTCCGGCAGGTGCCACTCGGAATAGGAGATGGCGTCGATATCGATCGTGATGCCGTGCCCGCGCGCGGGGCCCCTGGGCAGGTTGGGCGCGTCCTCGTAGCCTTCGTGGCAGAACAGCTCGATCACGTTTCCCGACGGATCGCGGAAGAACAGCAGGGCTTCCACCCCATGGCGGGTCCACGGGTTCGTCGTCGGAATTCCGCACCGGGCAAGCCAGTTCTGCATCGCGACGAGGGCGTCCGCGCTGCAGGCGAAACCGATATGCGGATATTCGGCGCCCGGCTCGATGAAGGTGCAGCCCGCCGAGCCGATCCCGAACCGTGCGCCGCAAATTTCGAACAATGCGAAGGCGTCTTCCCTGACCAGCATCTTGCCGCCGAGCACGTCGCGGTAGAAGCGGATTCCCTCGTCGAGGTCGCGGCACGGAAAGCTGACATGATCGATTCCGTCGAGGCGGGGCGGGCCGGCGACGCCGACGTTTCGTTCGGCGACAGTGGTTTCGGCCATGCTAAACATCCTTCGTTTCTCCGGGTCCGTCATCCTAAGACAATTCCAGCCGTTCAACCAAGCGGTCGCGGCAGCGCTACCCGGCGTGCAGGCTGTACTCGATGACGCAGCGTTCCGCCCTGTAGAAGTCGTGCAGGAACGCCTCCTGGCTGGCGTAGGACCGGTCGGGGACGAGGCGCGCCGGGATCGGGATCCGGAGGGGGCTCCGGTCGAACGGATAGGGGTCGACCCGGGCGCGTTCGCCGTCCAGCACGTCCACCGTCAGCGTAACGTCGTCCCGTCCCGGGCCCACCGGAACGTGCCCGATGCTGTTGGACGGGCCGTTCTTTCGCGCCTCGCTGTCGAACGGGTAGCGGTTGCAGATGAACTGTGCCAGTTGGTCGAAAACCTCCATGAGCTTGAAGTTCCGCCAGAGTTCCCCCTCCGTGGCGAAGTCGCGATACGTCGCCGAACCGCGCAGCCGGTCGACGAGCTCCTCCCGCCTGGCTTCCCAGCGGTCGAGCGCATCGCGCACCTCCGGGATCGCCGAGAAATCCGGCATGTGCGAAATCAACCCCTTGCCCCGCGTGCACAGCCCCTCGGCGTGCATGAGGATCATGAGGCCGGCATAGGGGTCCCGGTCCGCGACGCGCTCGATCGCGCGCCGGAAGAACTCGAGCCAGACGGAACCGAGGTTCCTGACGCTCCCGATATAGTCCATCGGGTAGCCGTCGTCGGTAAGCGTGGGCCGCGCCTCCCACTCCCACCATCCGGCGTCGTGCTCCTCCGCCGCGAGCACCATCGACTCGTAGGGTGCCGGCGCGGCGAATTCGGCGTTTCCCCAGTGCGCCGCCAGCAGCCCGGCGACCTTGGAGTGGTCCGTCTGCATGACGAGCACGAGCCGGGAATCCCTGTGACCGCTGACCATCATGGCGGTTGTCTCCGTGGTGTCGGCATCGACGCGGCGGATTCATGGACCGGCGTATAATGGCATTCCACGCCGCCAGGTGTGTAGAGGAAGGGACCACGACACCGTGATGATCTCGACCGAGCCCGAACCGCCCGTCGTTTCGATGCGGGGCGTGACCAAGCGCTACGGCGAGCGCCCGGCGGTCGACGGTCTCGACCTCGACGTGCCGGAAGGGCAGTGCTTCGGGCTGCTCGGTCCCAACGGCGCGGGGAAGACGACCACGCTCAGGATGATCTACGGCGCCGCCCAGCCCAGCGCCGGCACGGTCTCGGTGTTCGGCCTCGCGGTCGCGCGGCGCTCGAGGGAGGTGCGTGCGCGGCTCGGCGTCACCCTGCAGGACAACGTGCTGATCGAGACCGCGACGGCGCGCGAGAACATGCGGATCTTCGGACGGCACTACCTGCTCGACGCCGAAACCATCGCGCGCCGGGTGGACACGCTGGTCGAGTTCCTCCAGCTCGGCTCGCATGCCGATATGGTCGTCCGGCGGCTCTCCGGCGGCTTCAAGCGTCGACTCGCGATCGCGCTTTCGCTGATGAACATGCCGGAACTGCTGATTCTGGACGAGCCGACGACGGGCCTCGATCCGAATGTCCGGCAGGGGCTGTGGTCACGGGTTCGCGCGCTCAGGGCTTCGGGGACGACGGTGCTGATCACCACCCACTACATGGACGAGGCGGAGCGTCTCTGCGACCGGGTGGTGATCATGGCGAAAGGGCGCGCGATCGCCGACGACGCGCCGTCCGCGCTGATCTCGACCCATCTCGCGCGCGAGGCGATCGAGTTCGACTGCGACGAGGCCGAGGAGCGCCGGTTTCTCGCGAGTCTCGGCAACGGCGTTCCGCATCTCCGTACCGGAAACCGGACGATGGCCTTCGCCGACGACGCAAGCCGGTTGCAGGACGCGCTGCGCGATCTCGACGGCGGCGACCGGAGGCCGATCGTCCTCCGCCCGGCCAATCTGGAGGACATGTTCCTCTCGCTCAGCGGAACGCGTCTCGACGAGGACGGCTGAATTGGATCTGTCGTTCCGTCATGCCTGGTCGATCTGGCGGCGCAACGCGACGCTCTACCGGCGCACTTGGAAGCTCACGATCCTGCCGAATTTCTTTGAGCCCGTCTTCTACCTGACGGCCATCGGTATCGGCGTCGGCGCCTATATCTCCGACATCGGAGGGATGCGCTATATCGAGTTCCTGACGCCCGGGATGCTGGCGGTCGCCGCGATGCACGGCGCGAGCTTCGAGGTGACCTACAACGTCTATGTCCGGATCCATTTCGAGAAGGCCTATGACGGAATCCTGACCACGCCGGTCGGGCCCGACGACATCCTGATCGGCGAGGTTCTGTGGTCCATGACCCGTTCGCTCTTCTACGGCGGCGGGTTCTTCGTCGTCGCGATGCTGTTCGGGCTGGTGCCGTTCCCCGGAGGGCTCGCCGCGCTGGTCGTGATCCCGCTCGCGGGACTTCTGTTCGCGGCGATCGGCTTCGCCTTCACCATCCGAATTCCCACCATCGACGTGTTCAGCTTCTATTTCACCCTGTTCCTCACGCCGCTCTTCCTGTTCTCCGACGTGTTTTTCCCCATCCGGGAGCGCCTGCCGGGCGCGTGGCTGATCGTGGCCGAGGCGCTGCCGCTCCTGCACCCCGTGCGGCTCGCCCGCTCCGCCTTCCAGGGCGAGTGGGGCTGGGTCGCGCTGTGGGACCTGGGCTACATCCTCGTCGTCTCGGTGGTGCTGCTCGAACTCGCGCGCCGCGGCGTCAGGAAGCGCCTGATGAGCTGACGCCGTCCTCCGATTGTCGCTGGCGTGGCCGGTGTGTAGCATCGCCGCGCTTCAACGCGGAGGGAGAGCGCGACATGGACGGCACCACCACTGGGATCGGCGAAAGGGTCGTCGCCCTCAGGGAGGCCTGGCACACCAAGAAGCACCCGTTCTTCCAGGCGATGACCGACGGGTCCCTGCCGCTCAGGGCGCTCGGGTTCTACATGGCGAACCATTACAAGTTCGTCGAACAGGCGCTCCCCTCGTTCGGCCTCCTTTTCTATCGGGCGCCCAAGGACGTCGGCCTGTCGCTGGTTGAGAACCTGGCCGAGGAAGAAGGGCTGATGGCCTCGCCCGGCGAGGGCAAGGAACCGCACGATCACATGGAGATGATCTTCGATTTCTGCAACGCGGCCGGACTGACCACGCAAGAGGTCAAGTCGCTGAAGATGGGTCCGGCCTGGTGGGCGCGCACGCTCCACTACGTCCACTGCCTGCGGGACGAGCCGGTCGGGGTCGCGCTCGCCATGCAGTCGACCCAGGAAGGCCAGCAGGTCGCGCTCAACGTCGAGATCACCATCCCGTCCTTCGCGAAGCATTACGGCTACGGGGCGGACGCGAGGGAGATCGCCTTCTTCGTCGAGCACGCCGAGGCCGACCTCGAGCACTCCAACCGCCAGATGGCGCTCTGCGAGAAATACGTCACGCCCGACCTCGAGGAGCGCACCCTCCGGGTCTGCGAGGAGGCGGTCCGGCTGCGCTGGGCGTCGATCACCGAGATCTACCGCGAGCACGTGCTGAACGAGGCCGAGATCCTTCCGCCCGGCGTCGCGGCCTGACGGGCCTTCGTCAGGGCAGGAAGTCGTCCAGGTTCACGCTGTCGAAGTTCTTCGGAATCGCGCGTTCGAAGCGGGCGCGCGCCTCGACCTGAGTCGGCGCCGGCATGGTTGCGTCGACCATCCACTTGGTGCCGATCCGGTGCAGGCTGTCCATCCCCTCGACGATGGGCGAGATGTTGTCGAGCGGGAACACCCGAGTGTTCGGGATCAGCACGACATCCTTCTCCGCGTGTACCCGGGTGGTCATCGACCACATCACCTGGCGCAAATCGGCGGCGTCGATGTCCTCGTCCACCGCGATCGCGACCTTGGGGTGGAGATAGGGACCCGACAGCGCCGCCATCAGCGCGGTCTTGGCCTGGCCCTCGACGCGCGGGCGAATCTTCAGCACCAGCATCATCAGCCCGGCCGCGGTGACGCAGCGGATGTCGCGCAAATCGAGCCCGCCCTCGACGTTGCGCAGATGCTCGCGGGTGGCGATCTCGATACCGAGCGCGGTGGTCTGCTGGGTATCGGTGACCGGGAACCCGCAATGGATCGCGTAGAAGATCGGGTCCTTGCGCCGGGTGATCGCCTTGACCTTGAAGATTTCGGAATGTCCCTGCATGGCGTAGGTGCCGGGCACCTCGCCGAACGGCCCCTCCGGCTCCAGGTGGTTGGGTAGAACCTCGCCCTCGATCACGAGCTCGGCCTCGGCCGGCACCTCGACGTCGATGGTCTCGCACTTGACCATGCGTACCGCCTCGCCGAGCAGCCCGCCGGAGAGCTCGAGCTCGTCGACCCCGAAGCGCGTCGTGTAGGCCGAGCCGAAGAAGATCGCCGGGTGCACGCCGAACACCATGGCGACCGGGGTCGGCTCGTTGCGCGCGCAATACATGTCGTAGATCCGCCGCGCCTGGCGGTGCAGCATCAGGAACCCGGTCTTGTCGCGGTCCATGATCTGCTGGCGGTGGATGGACATGTTGCGGATTCCGGTCTCGGGATCCTTGATGATCGCCATGCCGGAGGCGAGGAAGCGGCCGCCGTCCTTCTCCGAGGTGATCATTGCCGGGATATCGTTGAGGTCGACCTCGTCGCCCTTGAGGATCACCTCCCTGACCGGCGCGCCGTCGAGGTCGACGTCCTCGGTCGGGATCGGCTCGCGCAGCCGGAGCGACATCGTCTCCAGCATTTCGTCCTCCGGGATGCCGAGGCCGATCGACCACTTGCCGCGGTCGGCGAGGATCTGGCTGCAGGCCTGCCAGCCGTCATGCCCCTTGATGTTGGTAAAGAGGCTGGACTTGCCGAGGTCGTTGTAGGTCTTCCACTCCACCGCCGACATGTTGGCCAGCGGATCGACCTCCTTGGTGAAATGGATCATCTCGCCCTGCTGCTGCAGGTTGGCGAGGAAGGTGCGGTACGATTGGTCGGGCATGGCCTGGACTCCGGGAAACGCGCGGCCGAACGTCTGTCGGTCCGGGCTTCGGCATGGTTTTAGAGAGCGGACGGGGCGGGCGCTACTGCCCCTTGAACTTGGCCGGACGGCGCTCGGCGAATGCCTTGAGGCCCTCGGCCCGGTCCTCCGACCAGGCGAGCATGTAGGCGAGATCCGCTTCCTGCAGGAAGCCGTGCATCAGCGGAAGGTCCGTGCCGCGGTCGATCGCCTGCTTGGTCATCATGATGGCGAGCGGGCCGTTCTTCTGCATCGCCGCGACGATCTCGCGTGCCTTGGCGAGCGCCTCGCCCTTGGGCGTGACGTGATTGACGATGCGGTACGACTTCGCCTCTTCGGCGCCGATCCGGCGCGCGGTCCAGATCATCTCCTTGGCGAGCGCGGCGCCGATCATGCGGGGCAGGTTCTGGGTGCCGCCGGCCCCGGGGATCAGGCCGTGGCGGGATTCCGGCAGGCCGAACTGCGCGTCCTCGCCCGCGACGATCATGTCGCCGAACATGGCGAGCTCGAACCCGCCGCCGAGGCAGTACCCCTCCACCGCCGAGATCACCGGCTTGGTGTAGGCCTGCATGAACTTGTAGAGGACCCGGTTCCGGCGGACGTTGTAGCGCGCGCGGTAATTGTCGTAGCGCTCGTGGACCTCGTCCTTGAACCCGCTCAAATCGGCGCCGGCGCAGAACGCGCGCTCGTTCCCCTGGAGGATCACGACGAGGATCTCCCGGTCGAGCTCGACCGCCGCCATGGCGTCCATGATCTCGTCCGCCATCGGCTCGTTGATCGCGTTCATCACCTCCGGCCGGTCGAGCGTGACTTCGAGCGCGCCGTCCCGTCTCTCCACCCCGATGGTCTCGTAGCCCCCGCTCTCTTCCGCCACGCCAGCCTCCGGCCTGTCCCGCAAAGGGCGGCATTATAGCCGCGCGGCCCGGGGGTGCTAGAGGCGTTTGCGCTGTCGGGGACGGGTTGATTTACAAGGCGTTCACGGAGGTGCGAGATTTTTGATACCCCGTGGTGGTCGTTGATATCCGGGGTTTCAGTTTCGCTGCGGCGGTCGTTTTGGCGATTTTCACCCCACGCCGCTGGTCGCGGCGTCTTGGCAGCGAGGTTTTCCTGCGGCGGCCTCGCGCGCCCTGATCGTGCGCATGAGATAGAAGGTGTCGCCATCGGGCCCTGGGGCCCTTGTTCCACCACCACCCCTGGTCGGGAGAACAGCGATGGCGACGGCGGCGAAGCTACCCTTTTCGTGGCGCGATGTCGAAGTCCTGCCGGACCTTGAACGGCTGCGCCTGGTTCTGGCGGTGCTTCCCGACGAGGAGATCGTGACGGCGCTTGAAGTGTGTCGCGGTCGGGGCCGTAACGACTACCCGGTGCGGGCGATGTGGCGGGCGCTGATCGCGGGGGTGGTGTTGCAACACGCCTCGATGCAGTCGCTGTTGCGGGAGCTGGGGCGCAACCCGGCGTTGCTGGAGATCTGCGGGTTCGACCCTCTGCCGTATCAGAGCGGGCCGGTGACGGTGCTTCACGACGGGCATGCGGTAACGCGCCCGGCGCGGGTTCGTTCGACGGCGCCGAGCCACTGGAACTTCTCGCGGTTTCTGGGGCGTGTTGTGCAGCTTGAGGACGAGCAGGGGCTGGTGTCCGCCATGATCGAGAGCCTGCGCGCCGCGCTGTTCGCCGCGTTGCCGGACTTCGGGCGTCATCTCGGCTACGACGGCAAGGCGATCGCGAGCCACTCGACGGGCCGGGTCGGCAAGGACGAGGACAAGACCTCGGACCCCGACGCCGACTGGGGCAAGCACGAGACGGGCGGGGTGGACGCCAGGACCGGCGCGGTGTGGAAGAAGGTGAAGTCGTGGTTCGGCTACGGGCTGCACCTGATCGCCGACACCGATTACGAGGTTCCGGTGGCCTTCGAGGTGACGCGCGCTTCGGCCTCGGAACCCAAGGTGCTGTCCGGGATGCTGGAGGAGCTGTTCGCAAGGGCGCCGGAGATCGCCGGGCGCTGCGCCGACTTCAGCGCCGACCGCGGTCTCGACGATGCCCGCCTGAAGGCGCGGCTGTGGGACCGGTGGACCGCCCGCCCGCTGATCGATACACGGCTGATGTGGCGGGTGGAGAAGCAGGAGCCGAGATACGATCCGGCGCAGCCGATCACGCGGCCGCTGTTCCCCGACCGCGCCGATGTCATCGTTCACGACGAGCGCGGCCGGGTGTCCTGCGTCTGTCCCGGGACCGGCGAGGTCCGCGCTATGGCGTTTCAGGGGTTCGAGGCTGATCGGGGCCGCTGCGGCACGCTCAAATACCGCTGCCCGGCAGCCGCCTTCGGCTTCGCCTGCGCCGGCAGCCGGGCCTGCCACCGGGCCGGCGGGGTCAAGCCCGGAGACTATGGCCGCATCCTGCGCATCGACCTCGACAGCCACGACCGGCGCATCTTCACCCCCACGCCCTGGGGCAGTCCGTCATGGCGGCGCGGCTACAACCGCCGCTCGGCCATGGAGCGGATCAACAGCCGCCTCGACAACAGCTTCAACTTCGAGACCCACTACATCCGAGGCCGCGCCAAGATGAAGACCCGCCTCGGCCTCGCCCTGGCGGTGATGATGGCGATGGCTCTCGCCCAGGCCCGCGCCGGCCGCCCCGAGCGCATGCGCTCCCTGGTCGGCGCCGTGCCGTATCTCGACACCGGCTGACCGCTCGTCTGCCTCCCGACAATCCTGCCCGATCCCGCCGCCCGACGGCAGAGGGGAAGCCACGCCCGCACGCCAGACAATCTTCCGGTAATCGTATTTGTCAGGCCCCGGAAGCCCGTATCCTGCCCGGTGGGGAAGCGGGCCGGACGATATTCAACCGCCAAAATCGAACCGGCGACAGCCAAAAATCACCACAGCGCACATTTCTCTGCTATGGACCGCCCGGACGGCCCCCGCTATATCTCCGCGCGGCCCGCCGGGGCCCTACCGGGAAGGAGAACGGGGACGATGGAGACCTATCAACTCTATATCGACGGCGCCTTTGTCGACGCCGAGGGCGGCAGGACGCAGCCCAGCATCAACCCGTTCGACGGCGAGGCGATCGCCGACATCCCGGTGGCGAGTCCCGCCGACGCGGGGAAGGCGATCCTCGCCGCGCGGAAGGCGTTCGACGAGGGGCCGTGGCCGCACATGAGCGGCGAGGAGCGCTCGGCGCTGATCGGCAAGCTCGCCGCCGCGATGAAGGAACGGCAGAAGGAGTTGGCGGCCAACGAATCCCGCGATTCCGGCGGCACCATCGCGAAGTGCGGCGCCGACGCCTATCTCGCGCAGCGCCAGATGGCCTATTTCGGCGAGATGGCCAAGGGCTACAACGCCGAGGCCAGGGAGATCGAGGGCATGTCCCGGCCCGGGCGGTCGTTCAACTACACGATCCGCGAGCCCATCGGCGTCTGCGCCTCGATCATCCCGTGGAACTTCCCGCTCCTGATGGCGGTCTGGAAGCTCGGTCCCGCGCTCGCCACCGGCAACGCCATCGTTCTCAAGCCCGCCAGCGATACGCCGCTCAACGCGATGGAGCTTGCCCGGATCGTCGACGAAATCGGCTTCCCGCCCGGCGTGGTCAACATCATCGCCGGTCCCGGCGGCAGCATCGGTGAGGTCATGACCACGAGTGCGCTGGTCGACAAGGTCGCGTTCACCGGATCGACCGAGGTCGGCCGCGACATCATGGCCAAGGCGTCCGGCACGTTGAAGAAGGTCACGCTCGAATGCGGCGGCAAGTCGGCCAATATCGTGCTGCACGACGCCAACTGGGACATCGCCATAGACGGCTCGATCTTCGCCTCGTTCTACCACCAGGGCCAGGTCTGCGAATCCGGCACCCGGCTGCTGCTGCCCAGGGACCGGCACGACGACTTCGTCGGGCAGATGGTTGCCAAGCTCGAAGCGCTGCCGATGGGCGATCCGCTGGATCCCGCGACCAGGCTCGGGCCCGTGGTGTCCGAGCGCCACATGGAGACCGTCCTCGACTATATCGAGCTGGGCAAGAAGGAGGGCGCAACGCTCGCCTGCGGCGGCGCGCGAGCGACCGAAGGCCCGCTCGGAAAGGGCTATTTCATCGAGCCCACCGTCTTCGTCGACGTCACCAACGACATGAGGATCGCCCAGGAAGAGATCTTCGGGCCGGTGCTCTGCGTCCTCAAATACGACAGCGAGGACGAGGCGGTCGCGATCGCCAACGACTCCATCTTCGGCCTCGGCGGCGGCGTGTGGAGCGAGGACCTCGACCGCGCGCGGGAGATCGCCGCCGGGATGCGCACCGGCACCGTGTGGATCAACGACTGGCACCTGTTGAGCGAGCGGATGCCGTTCGGCGGCTACAAGCAATCCGGCATCGGGCGCGAGTTCGGCGAGGAGGGGCTGAACGAGTACACCGAGGTCAAGGCGCTCCATGTCGATGACACCAGGACGCGCGACAACAAGCCCTGGTACGACATGCTGGTTCCGCGCGAAAAGACGGACGCCTGACCGTGATTCGCGCGGCCGTCGTCGGCCTCGGCCGCTGGGGCCAGACGCTCGTCGACTCGCTCGGCGAGGGGTCCGATGCCATCCGGTTCACCCGCGCCGTCACCCGCACGCCATCGAAGGTCGAGGACTATGCGGCGGCCAAGGGGATGGCGCTGGGGGCGGATTACGATGAGGCGCTCTCCGACCCGGGCATCGACGCGGTCGTGCTCGCGACGCCGCACACCCTCCATTGCAGCCAGATCGTCGCGGCCGCCGCCGCCGGCAAGCATGTCTTCTGCGAAAAGCCGCTGACCCTGACCGCGGCCGACGCGGCCGCTTCGATCGAGGCCGCGGAAAAGGCGGGGGTCACGCTGGCGATCGGCCACAACCGGCGGTTCGCGCCCAATTTCCTCGCGCTGCGGGCGATCCTCGAAGAGGGCCGGCTGGGCGAAATCCTCCATCTGGAAGGGAATTTCTCGGCCGATCTCACCCGCGCGGAGGACACCTGGCGTGCGGATGCGGCGGAGAGTCCGGCCGGCGGCATGACCTCGCTCGGTATCCACGTCGTCGATGCCTTCATCGCGCTCGCCGGCCGGATGACATCGGTCCGCGCATCGAGCAAGCGCATAGCGCTGCCCTTCGGGATCGACGATGCGACCTCGGTGCTGATCGACTTCGAAAGCGGCTGCACGGGCTATCTCGGCACCGTGGCGGCGACCGCCCATCTCTACCAGGTGCGCGCGTTCGGGACCGAGGGATGGGCGCAGATCCACGCTCTCGACCGGCTGGAGGCGGATTTCCGCGACGGCACGCGCGAGGACAGGGGCTGGGACGGATACGACTATCCGGGCTACCGCACGATCCGCGAATGCCTGGAGGCGTTCGCGGCCGCGGCGTCGGGCGGCGCCCCGTTTCCGATCCCGCCCGGCGAGATCGGACATGCGGTGGGGGCGCTCGAAGCCATCGTCCGGTCGGCCGAAACGGGCGAGGCCCGGCCCGTCTGACCGCGCTCCCCGCATCGACAGGCCATGCTCACCCGATTGTGAGGACCGGCATCCTTGCGGTTGTTGGTCGGGACCCAACCTATGGGGCTGCATGTCGTTCCGGAGGAACAGGACCATGATGCAGACGTCCAGGATTCTCAGCCGCACGCTCGCAATCGGGAGCGCCGCGGCGTTCCTCCTGCTCGCGGGACCGGCGATGGCCAAGCCGGAGTTTTGGAAACCGGCCTGGCCCAAGACGGATTTCTCCAGACATTCGGTCGCGTTCGAGGAGATCATGTCGGGCGGCCCGCCGAAGGACGGGATACCGTCGATCGACGATCCCAAATTCGTTCCTCTCGCCGAGGCGAAGGATCTCGCGGCGACCGAGCCGGTGGTCAGCTTCCGGATCGGCGACGATGCCCGGGCCTACCCGCTGCGCATTTTGATCTGGCACGAGATCGTCAACGACACGGTGGGCGGCGTTCCGGTCTCGGTCACCTACTGCCCGCTCTGCAATTCGGCGATCGTGTTCGACCGGCGGATCGACGGCCGCGTGCTCGATTTCGGCACCACCGGCAAGCTGCGCAACAGCGACCTCGTCATGTACGACCGCCAGACCGAAAGCTGGTGGCAGCAGTTCACCGGCGCCGGGATCGTGGGCGAGTTCGACGGCAGGGTCCTCAAGTTCCTGCCGTCCCGTGTGGAGTCCTTCGCGCTCTTCAAGAAGCGCCACGCAAACGGGCGCGTCCTCGTGCCCAACAACCCGAGGATGCGGCCCTACGGCGCCAATCCCTACCAGGGCTATGACAGCGCGGCCCGCCCGTTCCTCTACCGCGGAGACTTCCCGGAGGGCATCGCGCCGATGGCCTATGTCGTCAAGGTCGGCAAGGAGGCGTGGCCGCTGGATCTGATCCGGAAAAAGGGCGAACTGATCGCGGGCGACATCCGCCTCCGCTGGGTGGCGGGACAGAACTCGGCGCTGGACAGCGGCGTGATCGCGGAAGGCCGCGACATCGGCAACCTGATCGTCGAGCGCCGCGACGGCGATGCGTGGAAGGACGAGGTACACGATCTCACCTTCGCCTTCGTGTTCCACGCCTTCGTGCCCGACGGAACGCTGCACAAGGGCTGAGGCGGAGGCGGTTTGCCATGTAGCCGGCCCGTTCTCCCCGCGCCGTGGCGACAAGCTTGCCGCCGGGCGATTCCGTGTAGCATGATGCGGTTATCGTCCAATACGGCCAGGGAGAAAGCGCATGGTCAGGTGTAAGCAAGGAATCCTTTCCGCCGTTCTTCTCGGGATGCTGGCCTGCGCCGCGCCGGTCTCGTCCGGGGCGGCGACTTTCGACGTTTCCGTGTGGCATTCGGAGCGGTTCGCGTGGACCCACGCCCTCAAGGTCTGGATGGAGGAAACGAAGAAGAAGACGGAGGGCCGGGTCGAATTCCGTCCGTTCTATTCCGGCGCGCTCGGCAGGATCACCGAGACCTTCAAGGCGGTCCGCAGCGGCGCGGTGCATTTCGGGACCACCGCGGCCGGCGTCGAGTCGAGCAGGATTCCGGCGCTGTCCTATGTCGAGGGCGAGGCGGGGATGCCCAACCACGCCGACGCGTGGCTCAAGGTCGCGGGGCAGCTCCGCCCCATACTGGACCGGCTGTTCGACGGCCAGGGCGTGAAATATCTCTGGATGCAGCCCTCCTTCGGCGGCACCGTGAACTGCCGCGAACGCCTGCTCAAGAAACCGGCCGACTGGAAGAACCTCCGGGTCCGCACGGCCGGGCGCTGGCAGGTGGAACAGATCAAGGCGCTCGGCGCCAACCCGGTGGCGACCGACCCTGCCGAACAATACGTGGCATTGCAGAACGGCACGCTCGACTGCGTGCTGAGCAACCACGAGATCACCTTCGCCTTCAAGCTCTACGAGGTCGCGCCCAAGATTGTTAACCTGGGCGTTCCGGTGAATGTGCTGATCTACATCGCCAACAAGAAGGTGTGGGGCAGCATTTCGGCCGCCGACCGCAAGACGGTCGAGCGGCTGGCGATCGAGGCCGAAGGGGTGGCCGCACGTTAGCTGCGGGGCAAGATCAAGAAGGCCGGCGGCGACGTCTATTCGCTGAGCGACGCGGAAAGGGCGGCCTTCGTCAATGCGATCAGGCCGGTCTTCGACAAGATGGACGGCGTGTCGGGCGCCGACGGCAAGCTGGTCCGGAAGATCCTCGAGCCGCACTGGTAGAAAGGGCATGACCCCGGCCGGCCAGACGGACGCGCTTCCTCCCTGGCTGGCCGCGGCCTCGCGTATAACGCGCCGTATCAACGCCGTCTTTCTGGCGGTGAGCGGCGCGCTTGCCGCCGCGATCATGCTGGTGATCCTGCAGGATGTGGTGAGGCGCTACGCGTTCAACGACCCCAGCGCCTGGGTCCTCGACATCTGCTCGTTCATGCTGGTGTACCTGTTTTTCCTCGCCCTTGCCCCGGCGCTCGAGGCGGGCAGCCACGTTTCCGTCGACCTGTTCAGGCAGCTCGTTCCGCAACGCTACCGGCGCGGCGTGCTGCTGCTGGGCGGCGCGCTCACGGTCGCGTTCGGCGCGATCCTGTGGCGGATGCTGCTGAACGACACCTTGGAGGCATTCGCCGACGACAACCCCTTTCCGGCTTCGACGATCCCGATGAAGATGAAATACATATGGGTGATCGGTCCGGTCGGAGTCGCGCAGTTCGTCCTCACCGCGCTGGTGCTTCTCGCGATGGGCGTACGCGAAACGGACGGGTGACCGGTGGAGGCTTTCGCCAGCTTCCTGGTCTTCGCCCTCGCGCTGATTGCGTTCCTCGCCACCGGCGTGCCCGTCGCCGTAGCGACCGGGCTGATCGGGCTGATCGGGACGTATCTGTTCGTGTCGCCCTTCGCGGTGGGGCACATCGCGACCGTCGCCTTCTCGACGTCCAGCTACTTCATCCTCACCGTGGTGCCGCTGTTCATCATGATGGGCGAGGCGCTGGCGGTTACCGGCATCGGCAAGGATCTGTTCCGCGCGGCCCAGTTATGGCTCTACCGGATCCCCGGGTCCCGCGCCGTCGGTACGATCTTCGCGTGCACCGGGTTCTCGTCCGTTTGCGGGTCCAGCCCGGTGACCTCCGCCACTATCGGCGCGATGGCGGTTCCCGAGATGGTGCGGCACGGCTACGACCGGCGTCTTGCGCTGGGCGTGACCGCGGCCGGCGGGACGCTCGGCATCCTGATTCCGCCCTCGATCGCCATGATCCTCTACGGAGTGATCACCGAGACCTCGATCGGCGATCTGTTCATCGCGGGATTGCTGCCGGGCCTGCTGATCGCCGGTTTGCTCTCGCTCACCGTGGTGAGCCTGGTCCTGCTCCGTCCCGGACTGGCGCCGCGGGTGGTGGAGAAGGCGCCGCTCGCCGAGCGGCTGCAGTCGCTCAGGGTGGTGTTCCCCGTCCTCGCGCTCTCCTTCATGGTGCTCGGATCGATCTATTTCGGCGTTGCCACGCCCACCGAGGCCGGCGCGGTGGGCGCCGCCGGCGCGTTCGGCATCGCGGCGGTCTGGGGCAAGCTCGACCGCCAAATCGTCGGCCGCATCCTCGGCAACACAGTGCGCACCACCGCGATGTTCATGCTGCTGCTGATCGGCGGGCTGTTCAGCGCCTTCATGCTGACCCGGCTCGGCGTGCCCCAGGGAATGGCGAACGCGCTGGTCGCGCTCGATCTGCCCTCATGGCTGATCGTCATCCTGATCAACCTGCTCCTGATGGCCCTCGGCATGTTCATGGATCCGATGAGCGTCCTGGTCATCATCGTGCCGGTATTCTTCCCGGCGATCCTCGCCATGGGCTACGACCCCGTGTGGTTCGGGGTCCTGGTGACCATAAACATCGAGATTGCGGCGATTTCCCCGCCGATCGGGTTCAACCTCTTCGTCCTGAAGTCGGTCGTGCCGGACGCGAAGCTCGGCGAGGTCATCAACGGCTCGCTGATCTTCATCGTGCCTCTGGCCGCGGGCATCCTGCTGCTGATCCTGTTTCCCGAGATCGCCGTTTACCTGCCCGCGCTGGCGAAGTGACCCGGGGAATGTCCGCTCGGCCGGGCCGTCCGTCCCGTTGTCGCCTCGGCGGACGGCGCTTATATTCGGAAAGGTCGCAACGAGGCTGTCTTGCGAGGGTCCGGCTTTAGATGCCCTTGGACGCAGCACATCCGGACATCGCCCGCTCCGTTCGTCCGCATGACCGTACGAGCGCCGACCCCCGCCCGCCGCCGGGCGGGGCGGGGTTCCACGTTACCGCAGTCTGGAATGCGCCCGGCGAAACTTCTGGATACGGGGAGGCGCGTACACTATCTCTCCGGTGAGAGCGAGTGGGACCGATGTCGAAGGATGTGACCCGCAGATCCGGCAGAGAGGCCGCCAGGTCGAGCAGCGGCGACGTGGCGAATTTCCTGGACCGGCTGGCGCAGACCCCGAACCTGAAGGCCGCGGGCGGAAAAGGGCGGCTCGTCTTCGCGATGGACGCGACGGCGAGCCGCGAGCCGACCTGGGACCGGGCCTGCCACATCCAGGCCGAGATGTTCCGCGAAACCGAGGTTCTCGGCGGGCTCGAGGTCCAGCTCGTCTTCTACCGCGGCTTCGGCGAGTGCAAGGCGAGCCCGTGGGTCGATTCCTCGGGCGACCTGGTGCGGCGGATGACCGCCGTCCGCTGCCTCGGCGGGCAGACCCAGATCGGCAAGGTGCTCAGGCACACCCTCAAGGAGACCGAGAAGAAGAAGGTCAACGCGCTGGTCTTCGTCGGCGACTGCATGGAGGAGGACATGGACCGGCTGTGCCACCATGCTGGCCGCCTCGGAGTGCTCGGGACGCCCGCCTTCATGTTCCAGGAGGGCGGCGAACCGATCGCGACGCGCGCCTTCCGGCAGATCGCCAGGCTGACCGGCGGGGCCTATTGCAGCTTCGATTCTTCTTCCGCCCGGCAGCTTCGGGAACTGCTCGGCGCCGTCGCGGTGTTCGCCGCCGGCGGCCGTCTCGCGCTCAGCGACTACGGCAAGCGCACCGGCGGCGCGGCGTTGCAGATCACCAAGCAGATCGGCTGAACGCTCTCGACGCCCGGCCATGTCCTATCTGATCCTCGTCGTTGCGGTCGCCATCGGCTTCTATCTCCTGATCCGCGGGATCCAGGGCATCGACCCGAGGGTGCTGCTGCGCATCCTCAAATGGACTTTCGCGATCCTCGGCATCGGCATCGCGACCTATCTGACGGTGACCGGCCGGATCGCCTACGCGGCGATGATCGCCGCCGGACTGCTGCCCATGCTGTTCCGCGCGCGGCGCATCGCCCAGGCGGCCCGCAGCTTCCGCGGCCCGTCTCCCGGCCAGTCTTCCGACGTCGAGACCGACTATCTCCGCATGTCGCTCGACCACGACACCGGGGAGCTTAAGGGCACGATACTGGAGGGGCCGTTCCGCGGCCGGCTGATCGAGGAGCTCAGCCTCGAGGAGCTGCTCGCGCTGCTGCGCGATTGCCGTGTCAACGACGCGCAATCGGCGGAGCTCATCGAGTCCTATCTCGATCGGGTGCACGGCCCCGAATGGCGCGGCGGCGATGCCGGCGCGCATGGCGGAGAGGGCGGATCGTCGGACGGACGGCCAATGACGGTCGACGAGGCCTACGAGATTCTCGGAGTCCGCCGCAGCGCGGATGCCGACGAAATCCGCGACGCCCACCGCAAGCTGATGCTCAAGATCCACCCCGACCAGGGCGGCTCGACCTACCTCGCGGCCAAGATCAACCAGGCGAAGGAAATTCTGCTCGGGAGCTGAGCCGCCGGGGCGGCGATTCGATTGCGCGGTCCCGTAACGCGTGGCACAAAGCGCGGTCCCTGGCGGCGATTCACCCGCCCGGCGATCCAGGAGCAAGGGTTCGAGCGATGCGCATCGGAATGATCGGTGCGGGTTATGTCGGTCTCGTGTCCGGCGCCTGCTTTTCGGAGTTCGGCATCGACGTGGTCTGCGCCGATAGGGATCCGTCGAAGATCGAAATGCTGCGTGCAGGCGAGATCCCGATCTACGAGCCCGGCCTGGAAGCGCTGATCCGGTCGAATGTCGGCGCCGGCCGGCTTTCCTTCACCGCCGAAACCGAAGAGGCGGTGGCGGGCTCGGAGGCGGTTTTCATCGCCGTCGGAACCCCCGGCAGGCACGGCGACGGCCAGGCCGATCTTCACGACGTGCGCGCGGCCGCCGAGGACGTTGCCCGGTGCATGGACGACGGCTACAAGGCCGTCGTGATGAAGTCCACCGTCCCGGTCGGCACCGCCCGCGAGATCGGAAAGCTCATATCGAGGCATCGCCCGCCGGACTCGTTCGGCATCGCCTCCAACCCCGAGTTCCTGCGCGAAGGATCGGCGATCGGCGACTTCATGCGCCCCGACCGGGTCGTGATCGGGGTCGAGAGCGAACGCGCCGCGCATATTTTGCAGGCCGTCTATCGTCCGCTTTACCTGCTGGAGACCCCCGTCGTTCTGACCGCGCTGGAAACCGCGGAGATGATCAAGTACGCCGGCAACGCCTTCCTCGCGACCAAGATCACCTTCATCAACGAGATCGCCGATCTCTGCGAGAAGGTGGGCGCGGACGTGCAGGACGTCGCCCGCGGGATCGGGCTCGACGGGCGTATCGGCTCCAAGTTCCTGCACGCGGGTCCCGGCTATGGCGGTTCCTGCCTGCCGAAGGACACGCGCGCTCTGGTGTCCACCGCGCGGCAGGCCGGCGCGCCGGTACGGATCGTCGAGACCGTCGTCGAGGTCAACGAAGCCCGGGTGCGGCGCATGATCGAGAAGATCGAGGCGGCCTGCGGCGGTTCGGTCTCGGGCAAGCGCATCGCGGTGCTCGGGATCACCTTCAAGCCGAATACCGACGATATCAGGGAGAGTCCCGGCATCGGCATCCTGGCCGGGCTGCTGGAGCGCAGTGCGAAGCCGCGCGCCTTCGATCCGCAAGGCGTGGATGCCGCCAGACGCCTGCTCGACGGGGTCGAATGGTGCGAGGACGCTTATGCCGCGATGGAAGGCGCCGACTGCCTCGCCATCGTCACCGAATGGAACGAGTTCCGCGCCCTCGACCTCGCCCGCGTACGCGGGCTGATGAAGACGCCGGCGATGGTCGACATGCGCAACATCTACGAGCTCGGCGAGATGGAACGCGCCGCCTTCGACTACCGGAGCGTCGGGCGCAGGCCGGTCGCGGGCTCCGAATGAGCGCTGCGAGCCAGCTCGATCCGTCGATCCTGCGCGCCTACGACATCCGCGGGATCGTCGGGAAGACCCTGTCGGCGGACGACGCGGAGGCGATCGGTCGCGCCTTCGGAACCGTCGTGCGCAGGGCCGGGGGCCGGTCGGTCTGCGTCGGCTATGACGGGCGGCTGCATTCGCCCGCGCTCGAAGCGTCGCTCGTCGACGGTCTGACCGGCGCCGGCGCGGATGTCGTCCGGGTCGGTCTCGGCCCGACCCCGATGCTCTATTTCGCGGTCAACCGGTTCAAGGCCGATGCCGGCGTCATGGTCTCCGGCTCCCACAACCCGCCCGACCACAACGGCTTCAAGTTCCTGACCTCGTCCGGCCCGTTCCACGGCGGGGATATCGCGGGGCTCGGCCGGATCGTTGCCGGCGGGGCGTTCGAGTCCGGCGAGGGGTCGCGCGAGGACCGGTCGGTTCTCGATTCCTATGTCGGGCGGATCATCCGGGACTTCGACGGCGACCGGCCGCTAAGGGTGGCCTGGGACGCGGGCAACGGCTCGGCCGGCGAGGCGATGCGGATGTTGTGCGCGCGCCTGCCCGGCACGCACATCCTGCTCAACGAGCGGATCGACGGAACCTTTCCCTCGCATCACCCCGATCCCGCGGTGGAGGACAATCTGCGGCAGCTGGTCGATACCGTGGCCGGCGAGGCATGCGAGCTCGGCATCGCCTTCGACGGCGACGGCGACCGGATCGGCGTCGTCGACGGGGCCGGCCGAATCCTGTGGGGCGACCAGATCCTGATGCTGCTGGCGCGCGACGTGCTCGCCCGCCATCCCGGCGCGACGGTGATCGCCGATGTCAAGGCCAGCCAGTCCCTGTTCGACGAAATCGCCCGCCTCGGCGGGGTTCCGATGATGTGGAGCACCGGACATTCGCTGATCAAGGCGAAGATGGCCGAGACCGGCGCGCTGCTCGCCGGCGAGATGAGCGGGCACGTGTTCATCGCCGACCGCTATTTCGGTTACGACGACGCGATCTACGCCGCGGTCAGGCTCCTCGGTTTCCTCTCCCGCTCCGGCCGGACCCTGGCCGAGATCCGCGATCGTCTGCCGTCGGCGATCGCCACGCCCGAGCTCCGGTTCCGGTGCGACGGCGCGCGCAAGTTCGCGGTCGTCGAGGAAATCCGCGGCCGGTTGCGCGGGGAAGGGGCCGAGATGAGCGAGGTCGACGGAGTCCGGGTCCGTACCGGCGACGGGTGGTGGCTGCTCCGGGCGTCGAACACCGAGGAAGCCCTCGTCGCGCGCTGCGAGGCGGCGGACGAGGACGGGCTCGACCGCCTCAAGGGGTCGCTCCGCCGCCAGCTCGACGAATCTGGCGTCGACGCCCCCGACATGTAGACTTCCCGTCTCGCATCCGGTTCGCGGAGGTCGGGGATGAGCACGGACATCGACACCCTCCTGCAGGGGCTTCAGACGCACATGCCGGTCGCGACGGCGCCGTTCGACGCGGCGGCGCAGCGCACCGGTCTCGTCATCGTGGACGAGGTGAACGGCTTCGCGACCGTCGGCGCCGGGCCCCTCGCGCCGCCGGTTCCCAACCCGCAGGTCAGCCGGATGGTCGAGGAGACCGACCGCCTGGCGCGCCGCTTCGCCGCCGAGGGCTGGCCCATCGCCGCCTTTCTCGACACCCACACGCCCGGCAAGCCCGAGCCGCCCTATCCGCCCCATTGCGAGCGCGGCACCGGCCAGGAGGAGCTGGTGCCGGAACTCGCCTGGCTGCACGACTGCGCGCACGCGACGCTGATCGAGAAAGACTGCATCAACGGTTTCGTGGGCGCGATCGACGCCGACGGCGGGACCAACCGGATCGTCGACTGGGCACGCGCGGGACGCATAGAGACCGCGCTGGTGGTCGGCATCTGCACCGATATCTGCGTGATGGATTTCGTGCTCACCATGTTGTCGGCGCGCAATCACGGGCTCATGCCGGACCTTGCCGAGATCGTGGTGTACGAGCCCGGCTGCGCGACCTACGGCCTCGACCTGGAGACCGCGGAGGAGCTGGGATTGCCGGAGACGGCGTCCCACCCCCAGGCGCTCGCCCATCATCTGGGGCTCTACTTCATGGCCTCGCGGGGCGCGCGGCTGGCGGCGGAAGTCCACTGAGCCCGGACCGCCGTTGCGCTATTTCTTTTACGGCACGCTGCTCGATCCGGACGTCAGGGCGTACATTCTCGGTTCCTGGATCGGACGCCGCCCGCTCGCGCCGGCGCGGCTCCCCGGATACCGGCGGGTCTATATCCGCGGCCGCCACTACCCGGTCGTGGTGCCGGACGAGGGGGCGTATGTCGAGGGGCTGCTCGCCGAAGGGCTCGACCGCCGCGCGGTGCGCCGCCTTGCGGAGTTCGAGAGCGATGAATATGTAGACGCCGAACGCACCGTCCTGGTCGGTGACGGCCGGACGGTGAGGGCGCGGGTGTTCGTTGCGAGCCCGCTCGCCCGACCGACCGATACGCCGTGGACGATCGAGGTCTGGCAGCACCGCCACAAGGCCGCCTTCGCGCGCCGCCGCCGGGCCCCGTTCCGCTGACCCAACGAAGGAGAAGACGATGGCCGGACCCAAGGTGATGAAGGAAGACGTGATGAATGCCTGCGAGGGCATGCTGCAGAAGCAGCTCTACGTCGTCTTCACCACGCCGACCGACGGGCTCGGCCCGGTGATGGAGAACATCGAGCCGCATCTCAAGTTCCAGGTCTCGCTGGAGGAGCGCGGCATCATGTTCGGCGCCGGGCCGTTCTGGAGCGACGACGAGACCGAGTGGCTGGGCGAAGGGATGGTCATCATCCGCGCCGGCAGCCTGGAGGAGGCGAAGGAGATCGCCGCCTCCGACCCGATGCATTCCTCCGGCGCGCGGTCCTTCACCGTCCGCCCGTGGCTGATGAACGAGGGCACGGTAACGGTGAAGATCCGCTACTCCGACGGCTCGCGCGAGCTGATCTGAATCCCGTTTGTTGAAGGCGCACGGCGCCTGACATAAGTTGGGGCGGCAGTACGGACAGGGACGCGCTCATGACGAACGCAGCGACCGAGAGCCCCGTCACGCTCGAGGAATACCGCGCCATGGACATGGCGCAGCGGCGCGGCGTGTGGCTCGAAATCTCGGATATCACCGAGGCTCAGTTCGATGCCCACATGGAGGAGCAGAAGGCGCGCGAGGCGGCGGTGCCCCGCGTGGGCTCCGTCGCGCCCGATTTCGTCGCCGACCGGCTCGACCGCGACCGCAAGCGGACCGGCGAGCAGGTGCGCCTTTCGGATTACCGGGGGAAGCCGGTCGCCATCGCGTTCGGTTCGTTCACCTGACCCCCCTTCCGGGGCAAGGCCGTGCGCCTTAACGAGCTCTACGACACCTACCGGGACCGGGTGGAGTTCTTCCTGATCTATATCCGCGAAGCGCACCCCGCCAACGGCTGGCAGGTGCCCAACAACCTGATCGAGGATGTCGTCTACGACGAGCCGACCACCGACAAGGAACGCGCCGAAGTCGCGTCGGCCTGCCAGATCGCTCTCGACATCGAGATGCCGATGCTGGTCGACCGCATCGACAACGACGTCGAAGAGAAATATGTCGGCCTGCCGATGCGCCAGTTCCTGATCGACGCCGGGGGCAGGATCGCCTATGCCGGGGCCAAGGGGCCGTTCGGCTGGGACGACGAAGCCTTCGAGGAAGCGCTGAAGGCGATCCTGTAGAACGGTCGCCGGGGAGGGCCGGGTGCCGACCATCGTCGTATCGGAAGAGGTGCTGAAGAAGCTCCGCGCCCTCCGCCGGCCCGGAGAGGTCACCGACGATCAGGTGCTGGAGCGCGTCGTCGGCGAGGCGTCAGGCGAGCAGGAAAAGCGCCTGCGCGCCTACGAGGCGCAGGAGCAGGACATCCAGTCGACCAACTGAGCGCCGCGTCAGATCCCGGCGGACGCGGCGACCAGCGTGTCGGTCTCCATGTCGTCGTCACGCACCGCGCCGATCAGGTCGGTGATCCGCTCGATGCCGCGCGCGTCGCACCACGCTTCGAGGTCGTCGATGATGGCGGTGAGCGCGGTCGGGTTGCGGAACCCGGCATAGCCGATGCCGACCCCGTGCGCGCCGGCCAGCATGTACTCGACCACGTCCTCCGCCTTGGTCACGCCGCCGATGCCGATCACCGGCACGGTCACCTCCTTGGCGACCTGGTAGACCATCCGGAGCACGATCGGCTTCAGCGCCGGCGAGACCAGCCCGCCGAACTTGTTGCCGAGCGCCGGGCGGAAATTGTCGGTCCGGATCTTGAGCGACAGGAAGGTGTTGGCGATCACCAGCGCGTCGGCGCCGGCCTCCTCGGCGGCGACCGCGATCGAGACGATGTCGCCGGCGTTGGGGGACAGCTTGGCCCAGACCGGGTGGTCGGTGGCGGCGCGGATGTCGCGCATGACCTTCGCCGTGTGCTCCTCGTGCAGCGAAAAATTGCCCCCGGTGGCGTTCCGCGTCGGACACGAGATGTTGACCTCCAGCACGTCGATCTGGGGGACGCTGAGGATCGAGCACATCTCGGCGAACTCGTCCGCCGTCTCGGCCGAGATGCTGGCGATGAAGGGCGGGGTGAACTTCTTGTATTCCGGCACGATGTGGTCGAGGAAGTAGTAGACGCCCTTCCCCGGCAGGCCGATCGACTGGATGATCCCCGCCTCGGTCTCCGCCATGCGCGGCGTCGGGTTGCCGTTGCGCGGCTCCTTGCAGATGGTCTTGGCGACCAGCCCGCCCAGCCGGTTGAGATCGATCACGTCGGCATATTCCCAGGAAAACGCGCCCGAGGCGGGCATCACCGGATTGGCGAGATCGACGTCGCCGATCCTGATCGAAAGGTCTACCATCCGACTGCCTCCTGGATATCGAACACGGGGCCTTCCCGGCAGACCCGCTTGAGGACGCGCTTGCCGTCCACCTCGAAGGTACGGACGCAGATGTAGCAGGCGCCGAGCGCGCAGCACATCAGCTGCTCCATCGCCACCTGGCCCGGGATGCCGTGCGCCGCGCCGCGCCGTTTCATCAGCATCAGCAGGCGGTTCGAGCCGCAGGTGAAAAAGGCGTCGGCCTTGCCGTCCGCGATCAGCCCTTCGAGGATCGCCTCGACGTTCTCGACCGCGCTCGACCCGTCGCTGTCGACCACGGTGATCACGTTCGCGCCAAGGTCAGCGAAGAAGTCGCGCGACATCAGGAGTTCCGGCGTGCGCGCGCTCAGGATCGCGGTGATCCTGACGTCGTGCTCGGCGGCGAGCTGGGACAAGGGCGCGAGCGTGGCGAGCCCGACGCCGCGGCCGAGCACGACGATGTTCTTCCAGCCGGGCTCGAGGCTGAAGCCGATGCCGAGCGGGCCCGCGATGTTGAACTCGCCGCCGGGCTCCAGCATCGACATGCCGAGCGTGCCGCGCCCCTCGCCCTTGTAGAGGAACTCGAGCCGTCCGCCCGGCTTGTCGATCCGGTAGATGCTCATCGGACGCCGCATCCACACCTCCGCGCCGTCCGGGGTGGGGCAGAGGAGGTGGAAGAACTGGCCCGCCCTGGCGCTGAGCGCGCGCTCCGGCGCATCGAGCACCAGCAGCCGGTTGGACTCGTTCACCATGTCGTTCGAGACGACGCGGCAGACGAACTCGCCCGCGACCCGGTCCGGATAGGGGTCCGGCTCGCCGAGGCGCACCGGCGCGGCGGTGTATTTGTCGGAGGCGGTGAGGTCCTGCATCGCCCGGGTTCCGTGTTCAGGGAGCCGACAGTCTATAGTGAGTCTGTATCAAAATAAAGAAAAATCCCAATTTTGGCACGCACGGGACGGAGATCAGCCCTTGTCGCCGAACAGCAGGGTCATGTTGATCCGGTGGTTCGCGTAGCCCGGCCGGAAGCGCACCCGTCCGGACTCGTGGAACAGGTCGGAACGGAACAGCACGGCCCAGTTCCGGCGGTAGGGGATGGTGACGGAGCCGGCATCGTTGCCGTCGAGGAAAGCGCGGATCCTGCCCTTGTCCCGATCGTAGTCCGCGATCGCCCAGCCGTCCGGCGCGCGCGCGCGATGGACGACGAGCCCGCCCGCGCCGGGTTCGAGATTGGCCGCGTCCGGGGTGAGCCAGAAATTGAGGCTGACCGCCCCCGAATCGGCGTGCACGTCGATCCCCCGCGACCCGGTCAGGCACTTGAACGCCCAGGCCTGCGTCAGCGGGTGCGGACCGAGGGTTTCCGGCAGTGCCGCGCGGAGCTCGTCGACGGCCTGCAACAGCAGCGGCGAGGCAAGCCCGTCCTCCAGATAGGCCGCGAGAAAGCCCGGTATGTGCTCGCAGTCGTGCCAGATCGTGCTTTCGAGCATCTGCCGGTGGAGCGCTTCGAGTGCCGCCGGGCTCAGCAGCTCCTCGATGACGGCGATGCCCGGCGAGGTCTCCCGGTAGCGTGCCTGCACGTCCGCCCCGGAGAAGGACGGGTGGAGCGCACCGGCCGCGATTTCCCCCGCCTCGCGGCTGTGGATCGCGCGGTTGTAGGTCGCGTTCAGTTCGGCGCGGACGTGGTCCGGTAAAGGCACGGGGTCCGTGCCGGAAGGCATTTCCGCTGCCGTCCGGTCATAGAGCGCGGCGAGGGCGGAAAAGCGTTCGACCTCCCGCCCGGATTCGGCAAGATGGCGGAATTGCGCCGCGTCGTGAGCGAGCTTCGCGCGCGACGACCGGGCAAAGGAAGGGTGGTCGGCGCCCATCGCGGTGGGGTTGCGCCGGATCGCCCGGGTCTCGCGGAAGGACTCGAGCGCGCCCGACCGGTCTCCCGCCGCGAGCAGCATAAGCCCCTCGCGCAGGCGTATCTCGTAGAGCGCGGGCTCGAGCTTCAGCGCCTCTCCGTAAGCGGCCGCCGCATCGGCGTGACGGCCGAGCGACTGCAGCGCGCCGCCCCGGTTGACGTGGGCGTGGAGATAATCGGGCTGGAGTGCCAGCGCGCGGTCGAAGGCATCGAGCGCCCCGCCCGGATCGCCGGTTTCCGCCAGCGCCACGCCCAGATTGTGCCAGATGCCGGCGTTTCCCGGATCGTCCGCGAGCAGCGCCCGGTAGGCCGCGGCCGCCTCGACCGGGCGCCCGTCGCGGTGCAGCGCCGCCGCGCGGGCGAGGTCCGCGTCCTCAGCCACCCATCGCCTCGGCGAGCCGCGCCGAAACCTCGCGGCAGTGGCGGTTGTAGGCATCCGAGGTGCGGAAACCGGTGTCGCTGCGGGGGTAAGGGGCGTCGACCGCGATGTCGGCCGCGATGCGGCCCGGCCGCGGGGTCATCACCAGGATGCGGTTCGAGAGATAGACCGATTCGAATACGGAGTGGGTAACGAAGACCACCGTCCAGCCTTCGCTTCGCCAGAGCGCGAGCAGGTCGTCGCTGAGCCTGAACCGGGTGATCTCGTCGAGCGCGGCGAAGGGCTCGTCCATCAGCAGGAGGCGCGGCCGCGTCACCAGCGCCCGCGCGATCGAGGCGCGCATCCGCATCCCGCCCGACAGCTCGCGCGGATAGGCGTCGGCGAACCCGGCGAGCCCGACGAGGTCGAGAGCGCGGTCGATATCCTCCCGCACCTCCGCCCTGGTCCGGCCCGCGAGGCGCAGCGGCAGGAACACGTTGTCGAACATCGGGGCCCAGGGCATCAGCGTCGGCTCCTGGAAGACGAAGCCGATGTCGCGCCGGGCGGTCTCGGTGGCGAGGCGGACGGCGCCGGCGGTCGCCTCGCCGAGGCCGGCGATCAGCCTGAGCGCGGTGGATTTGCCGCAGCCCGACGGGCCGAGGATGCTGGTGAAGGACCCCGCCTCGATCGCCAGCGTCAGCCCGTCCAGCGCGACGGTCCCGTTGGCGAACGTCTTGCCGACGCCCTCCATCCGCACCAGAGCGGGTTCGGCTGAGACTCCGGCGCCCATTGCGCTCCCGTGAGGGCTCAGCCGGCGCGTGCCGAAAGCGCGTGCTCGATGCTCTCCAGCGCCTTCCCGGCCGCGGCCGCGTCGGGACCGCCGGCCTGGGCCATGTCAGGCCTGCCGCCGCCGCCCTTGCCACCGAGCGCCGCGGCGCCTTCCCGCACCAGCGCGACGGCATCGAAGCGGTCGGTGAGATCGTCCGTCACGCCGACGACGAGCGATGCCTTGCCGTCGCCGACCGCGACCAGGGCGACCACGCCTGACCCGATCTGCTTCTTGAGGTCGTCCGCCATGCCGCGCAGCTCCTTCGCCGGGACCCCGTCGACGCGGCGGCCGGCGAAGGCGATGCCGTCGATTTTCTTCGTGGCCTGGGGCTCGCCGCCCTGGCCGCCGGTCGCGAGTCTGCGCCTGGTGTCCGACAGCTCGCGCTCCAGCCGGCGGCGTTCGTCGAGCAGCGCCTCGATCCTCTCCGGCAACTCGGCGGGACTCGTCTTGAGCGCCGTCGCCGCGCGCGTCAGCAGGTCTTCCTGCGACGCGAGATGCGCGATGGCGGCGTCGCCCGCCACCGCCTCGATCCGCCGTACCCCGGCCGCGACCGCGCTTTCGCCGACGATCTTGAAGGCGCCGATGTCGCCGGTGCGCGCGACATGGGTGCCGCCGCACAGCTCGACGGACCAGGGCTCGCCGGCGTCCTCGCCCATCGTGACGACCCTGACCTCGTCGCCGTATTTCTCGCCGAACAGCGCCATCGCGCCCGCGTCGATCGCCTCGTCCGGCGTCATCAGCCGGGTCGCGACCTCGGTGTTGACGCGGATCTGCCGGTTGACCGTCGTCTCGATCCCGGCGAGCGCGTCGCGCTCGATCAGCGCATGGTGGCTGATGTCGAAACGCAGGCGATCCGGCGCGACCAGCGAGCCCTTCTGGGTGACGTGCGCGCCGAGCTCGCGCCTGAGCGCCGAATGGAGGAGGTGGGTCGCCGAGTGGTGGGCGCGGAGCGCCGCCCGCCGCGCCGCGTCGACCCGCATTTCCAGTACGTCGCCGACGGCGACCGCGCCGCTCCTGACGGTGCCGGCATGGACGATCAGGTCCTCGGCGCAATACCGCGTGTCCGCGATCTCGACCGCCGTTCCGTTCTCGCCTTCCAGCACGCCGCGGTCGCCGATCTGGCCGCCCGCCTCGGCGTAGAAGGGCGTCTGGTTGACGATGACCGAGACCTCGCTACCCGCCTCCGCGCGGTCGACGGGCTTGCCGTCCAAGACCAGCCCGGCCACCACGGCGTCGGCGGAAAGCGTCGTGTAGCCGAGGAATTCGGTCGCGCCCACGCGCTCGCGGAGGTCGAACCAGAGCTCGTCCTCGGCGGCCTGGCCGGATCCCGCCCAGCTCTTTCGCGCCTCGGCGCGCTGGCGTTCCATCGCCGCCTCGAAGCCCGCCGAATCGACCGCGCGGCCCTCGCCCCGCAACACGTCCTCGGTGAGGTCGAGCGGGAAGCCGTAAGTGTCGTAGAGGCGGAACGCGACCTCGCCCGGCAGCTTCTCGCCCTCGCCCAGCCGGGCGGTCTCGTCGGCGAGCAGCCGGAGGCCGCGTTCGAGCACCTCCTTGAACCGGGTCTCCTCGTGGCGCAGCGTCTCGGTAATCAGCGGCTCGGCGCGTGCGATCTCCGGGAAGGCGGCGCCCATGCCGGCGACCAGCGTCGCCACCAGCTTCCACAGCAGCGGCTCCCCGGCGCCCATGATGTGGGCGTGGCGCATCGCGCGCCGCATGATACGCCGCAGCACGTAGCCGCGGCCCTCGTTCGACGGCAGCACGCCGTCGGCGATCAGGAAGCTCGACGTGCGCACGTGATCGGCGATCACCCGGTGCGCCACCGCGTGCGCGCCGTCGGGATCGGTGTCCGACCGGTCGGCGGAGGCCTCGATCAGCGTCCTCAGCGCGTCGATCGCGTAGTTGTCGTTGGTGCCCTGCATGAGGGCGGCGATCCGCTCCAGCCCCATACCGGTGTCGATGCTGGGCCTCGGCAGCGGGACGCGCTCGCCCGGCCGGGGCTGGTCGAACTGCATGAAGACGAGGTTCCAGATCTCGACGAAGCGGTCGCCATCCTCGTCGGGGCTGCCCGGCGGGCCGCCCGGGATGTGCTCGCCGTGGTCGTAGAAGATCTCCGAGCACGGCCCGCACGGCCCGGTCTCGCCCATCGACCAGAAATTGTCGCTGGTGGCGATCCTGAGGATGCGGTCCTCGCCGAGCCCGGCGATCCTGCGCCACAGATCGAACGCCTCGTCGTCGTCGGCATAGACCGTGACCAGCAGGCGGTCCTCGGGCACCGCGAGATCGCGCGTAATCAGCGACCAGGCGAGCTCGATCGCGGTCTCCTTGAAGTAGTCGCCGAACGAGAAGTTGCCCAGCATCTCGAAGAACGTGTGGTGGCGCGCGGTGTAGCCCACGTTCTCGAGATCGTTGTGCTTGCCGCCGGCGCGGACGCATTTCTGCGAGGTCACCGCGCGGGAATAGTCGCGCGTCTCGATGCCGGTGAAGACGTTCTTGAACTGCACCATGCCGGCGTTGGTGAAGAGCAGCGTCGGGTCGTTTTCCGGCACCAGCGGGGAGGAGGGGACGATCGCGTGCCCGTTGGCGGCGAAATAGTCGAGAAACGCCGTCCGCAAGTCGTTGGTGCCGAGCATGATGTCCGCCGCCGCCCGCCTGTGCCGCCCCTGCCGTGCCCGGATTGAGTATAGCGCGGGCAGGCGTCTGTCCAGCGCGGCGGGGAGGGACGTCCGCCGGTCAAGCCGGTCGCTCAACCCCCACCCGGCCTCCCCCGCAAGCGGGGGAGGGGACTTGCCGCTGGATCCTTCACTTCTTCTCCCCTCCCTCTGGAAGGGGTCGGGGGAGGGCCTTCACGCCGCTCCGGACGGCAACGCCCTACATCGCGCGCTGCTCGCCCTCGTCGTTGTCGTCCTCGCGGTCGATGACGATGGCCTCGGCCAGCAGGCCGGCGTTCTCGCGCACCGCGCGTTCGATGGCGTCGGCGATTTCCGGGTTTTCGTGCAGGAACTGCTTGGTGTTCTCGCGCCCCTGGCCGATGCGCTGGTCGCCGTAGGAGAACCACGAGCCCGACTTCTCGACGATGTTTGCCTTGACGCCGAGGTCGATCAGCTCGCCGGTCTTGGAGATGCCCTCACCGTACATGATATCGAACTCGACCGCTTTGAAGGGCGGCGCGAGCTTGTTCTTGACCACCTTGACCCGGGTCTGGTTGCCGACCACCTCGTCGCGGTCCTTGATCGCGCCGATGCGGCGGATGTCGAGCCGGACCGAGGCGTAGAACTTGAGCGCGTTGCCGCCCGTCGTGGTCTCGGGGCTGCCGAACATCACGCCGATCTTCATCCGGATCTGGTTGATGAAGACGATCAGGCAGCGCGACCGCGCGATCGAGCCGGTCAGCTTGCGCAGCGCCTGGCTCATCAGCCGCGCCTGGAGGCCGACATGGGTGTCGCCCATCTCGCCCTCGAGCTCGGCGCGCGGCACCAGGGCGGCGACGCTGTCGATGACGATGACGTCGATCGCGCCCGAGCGCACCAGCGTGTCGGCGATCTCGAGCGCCTGCTCGCCGGCGTCCGGCTGGCTGATCAGCAATTCGCCCACGTCGACGCCAAGCTTGGCGGCGTAGACCGGATCGAGCGCGTGCTCGGCGTCGATGAAGGCGCAGGTGCCGCCGGTGCGCTGCGCCTCGGCGACGGCATGGAGCGCGAGCGTGGTCTTGCCCGAGCTCTCGGGTCCGTAGATCTCGACGACGCGCCCGCGCGGCAGCCCGCCGATGCCGAGCGCGATGTCGAGCCCGAGCGAGCCGGTGGAGATCGCCTCGATATCGGCCGGGCGGTCGGTCTCGCCGAGCTTCATGATCGAGCCCTTGCCGTAGGCCCGCTCGATCTGGCCCAGCGCGGCGTCCAGTGCCTTGTTTCGATCCATCGCGTCCTTCTCGACCAGCCTCAGACTGCCGTTGTTCATCGAACCCTCCGCTTCTTATTCCATAGCCGCTCTTGCCGTGCAACGGAGGCTATTTGTACACGATATGTTCACCCATGCAAGAGAAAAGAACAAACCCTGTAGAGAAATGTGCGCTGTGGTGATTTTTGGCTGTCGCCGGTTCGATTTTGGCGGTTGAATATCGTCCGGCCCGCTTCCCCACCGGGCAGGATACGGGCTTCCGGGGCCTGACAAATACGATTACCGGAAGATTGTCTGGCGTGCGGGCGTGGCTTCCCCTCTGCCGTCGGGCGGCGGGATCGGGCAGGATTGTCGGGAGGCAGACGAGCGGTCAGCCGGTGTCGAGATACGGCACGGCGCCGACCAGGGAGCGCATGCGCTCGGGGCGGCCGGCGCGGGCCTGGGCGAGAGCCATCGCCATCATCACCGCCAGGGCGAGGCCGAGGCGGGTCTTCATCTTGGCGCGGCCTCGGATGTAGTGGGTCTCGAAGTTGAAGCTGTTGTCGAGGCGGCTGTTGATCCGCTCCATGGCCGAGCGGCGGTTGTAGCCGCGCCGCCATGACGGACTGCCCCAGGGCGTGGGGGTGAAGATGCGCCGGTCGTGGCTGTCGAGGTCGATGCGCAGGATGCGGCCATAGTCTCCGGGCTTGACCCCGCCGGCCCGGTGGCAGGCCCGGCTGCCGGCGCAGGCGAAGCCGAAGGCGGCTGCCGGGCAGCGGTATTTGAGCGTGCCGCAGCGGCCCCGATCAGCCTCGAACCCCTGAAACGCCATAGCGCGGACCTCGCCGGTCCCGGGACAGACGCAGGACACCCGGCCGCGCTCGTCGTGAACGATGACATCGGCGCGGTCGGGGAACAGCGGCCGCGTGATCGGCTGCGCCGGATCGTATCTCGGCTCCTGCTTCTCCACCCGCCACATCAGCCGTGTATCGATCAGCGGGCGGGCGGTCCACCGGTCCCACAGCCGCGCCTTCAGGCGGGCATCGTCGAGACCGCGGTCGGCGCTGAAGTCGGCGCAGCGCCCGGCGATCTCCGGCGCCCTTGCGAACAGCTCCTCCAGCATCCCGGACAGCACCTTGGGTTCCGAGGCCGAAGCGCGCGTCACCTCGAAGGCCACCGGAACCTCGTAATCGGTGTCGGCGATCAGGTGCAGCCCGTAGCCGAACCACGACTTCACCTTCTTCCACACCGCGCCGGTCCTGGCGTCCACCCCGCCCGTCTCGTGCTTGCCCCAGTCGGCGTCGGGGTCCGAGGTCTTGTCCTCGTCCTTGCCGACCCGGCCCGTCGAGTGGCTCGCGATCGCCTTGCCGTCGTAGCCGAGATGACGCCCGAAGTCCGGCAACGCGGCGAACAGCGCGGCGCGCAGGCTCTCGATCATGGCGGACACCAGCCCCTGCTCGTCCTCAAGCTGCACAACACGCCCCAGAAACCGCGAGAAGTTCCAGTGGCTCGGCGCCGTCGAACGAACCCGCGCCGGGCGCGTTACCGCATGCCCGTCGTGAAGCACCGTCACCGGCCCGCTCTGATACGGCAGAGGGTCGAACCCGCAGATCTCCAGCAACGCCGGGTTGCGCCCCAGCTCCCGCAACAGCGACTGCATCGAGGCGTGTTGCAACACCACCCCCGCGATCAGCGCCCGCCACATCGCCCGCACCGGGTAGTCGTTACGGCCCCGACCGCGACACACTTCAAGCGCCGTCACGATCTCCTCGTCGGGAAGCACCGCCAGAACCAGGCGCAGCCGTTCAAGGTCCGGCAGGACTTCGACATCGCGCCACGAAAAGGGTAGCTTCGCCGCCGTCGCCATCGCTGTTCTCCCGACCAGGGGTGGTGGTGGAACAAGGGCCCCAGGGCCCGATGGCGACACCTTCTATCTCATGCGCACGATCAGGGCGCGCGAGGCCGCCGCAGGAAAACCTCGCTGCCAAGACGCCGCGACCAGCGGCGTGGGGTGAAAATCGCCAAAACGACCGCCGCAGCGAAACTGAAACCCCGGATATCAACGACCACCACGGGGTATCAAAAATCTCGCACCTCCGTGAACGCCTTGTAAATCAACCCGTCCCCGACAGCGCAAACGCCTCCTGTACAAAAATTTTTTCGTCAATCCCGTCAGAGGGTTAGTCGCGCCGCAAGTAGAAGGTCGCGATTCCCGCCGCGACCGCCCGGCCGCCGGGCTCCGACACCTCGACCCGGACGGTGCCGAGGCTGCGCCCGGCGCGGACGATCTCGGCGCGGGCCAGCAGGTCGGCGCCGGTGGAGGCCCGCAGATAGTCCACCCGGAGGTCGACGGTCGGCGTCGGGCCGCGGGTTCTGATGACGATCGCGGCGTGGGCGGCGATGTCGACCGCGCCGGCGACGATGGCGCCGTGAAAGCCGGGCTCGCCCGGGATGCGGGCGAATTCGGGCCGCGCCGGGATCCGCACGGTGAGCGCCTCCGCTTCGGCCTCGACCGATTCGAGCACCGGCCCCAGCCAATGGTGGAAGGGCGGCTTCGCGAGCTCGGCTTCGAGACAGGCTCTGAGGTCGTCGGCCACGGCGGCGTCTCCGTGAAATCGGCGTTGCGGCCCGGACGATAGGTGATGCCGGGGCCGTCCGGTAGACTGCGCCCGGCCAACCGGGAGGAGGACGCCGTGATCGATCTCTATTTCTGGACCACCGACAACGGCTACAAGGCGCGGCAGGCGGTCGAGGAGACCGGGCTCGACTACAGGGTCGTGCCGGTCAACATCCGCGAGAAGGAGCAGTTCGACCCCGAGTTCCTCAAGATCAGCCCGGGCCACAAGATCCCGGCGATCGTCGATCCGGACGGCCCCGGCGGGCGCAGGGTCACGCTCTGCGAATCGGGCGCGATCCTGAAATACGTCGCGCGGAAGGCGGGCGGCGCGCTCTACCCCGACGACCCCGCGGTCGACCAGTGGTTCTTCTACGGCACCTCCACCTTCACCCCGCTCGCCCAGCAGTACGGCCTGTTCTTCCACCGCTTCGGCTCGGACGTGCCGCCCGCCAAGGCGCATTACGAGACCGTGCTGCGCGACCTGCTCGACGTCTTCGACCGGCACCTCGCGGACAACGAGTACTTCGCCGGCGACTACTCGATCGCCGACATCTCGTCCTATCCCGACGTGCACATCCACGGCGCCAACGGCATCGGCCTCGACGCCTGGCCCAACGTCAAGCGCTGGCACGACGCGATCGAGGCCCGCCCGGCGGTGCAGCGCGCCTGGGGCGATTATTAGGGCGATATCCGTCCAACTCCCGCCCCCCTCACCCTAGCCCTCTCCCCCGGCGGGGGAGAGGGGACGTTCTTGTCCACACCTCCCCATCTTCTCCCCTCCCGCTTGCGGGAGGGGCGGGGGGAGGGCGGGCTGCCTCACCACGCGCGGCGGGCGGGGTCGGCGAGACGTTCCCTTGCGATGCGGTCGGCGACCGCGCCGGGGGCGGCGCCCTCGCCGTCGGCGCGCTCGAAGATTTCGGCCAGCGTCCATCCGATCGCCGCGACCCGTTCCCCGGCGCGCTCCGGCGAGAACCCGTCCGGGTGGAGCTGGAGGGTGAGCGCGATCGCCCCGCCCGCGTTGATGACGTAATCGGGCGCGTAGAGCACGTCGCGGTCGCGGAGCAGATCGTCGTGGCGCGCCTCGCGCAGCTGGTTGTTGGCCGAGCCCGCGACGATCGCGCAGCGTAGGCGCCCGACGGTATCGTCGTTTATCGCCGCCCCCAGCGCGCAGGGCGCGAAGATGTCCGCCTTCACGTCGTAAATCGCCTCCGGCGCGACCACGGTCGCGTCGAACGCCGCGCCGGCGCGCTCCGCCGCCTCCGGCGAGACGTCGGCGACGAACAGCCTGGCGCCCTGGAAGGCCAGGCGGTCGCAGAGCTTGTAGCCGACGCTGCCCGCGCCCTGCACGGCGACGGTCGTGCCGGCGAGCGAGTCGCGTCCCAGCCGGTGCCGGACCGCCGCCTCGATGCCGACGGCAACGCCGTAGGCGGTCCAGGGCGAGGGGTCGCCGCCGCGCTCGCCGGTACCGAGGACATGGCGGGTCTCCTCCGCCGCCCGGTTCATGTCGTCCACGCCGACGCCCACGTCCTCGCCGGTGATGTAGCTGCCGCCGAGCGCGTCCACCGCGCGGCCGAAGGCGCGGAACAGCGGGCCGGACTTGCCGGTCTGGGGATCGCCCAGGATCACCGCCTTGCCGCCGCCGAAGGGGACGCCCGCCATGGCGCTCTTGTAGGTCATGCCGCGCGACAGCCTGAGCGCGTCGGTCAGCGCCGCGTCCTCGCCCTCGTAGGGCCACATGCGGCAGCCGCCGATCGCGGGGCCGAGCGTCCGGTCGTGGATCGCGATGATCGCGTGCAGGCCGGCGGCCGGATCCACCGTCCGGACGATCCGCTCGTGGCCGTCGAAGGCGGGGTTGGCGCGCGCTTCGGCGGTGATGTCCGTTATCTCGATGTCGCCCGGCATTTCCGGAGTCTCGCGAACGGCAAGCGCTTCCATGACGATCTCCTTCCTCGGTGGGAAGGATTGGGACATGGGGACGCGCGGACCCGGCGCAAGGCCGCGACGGCACAATCGCAGCATCGTGACCCGCAGCGCCGCGCGGGCGACATATTGTTGCGCGGTTCCCCCCCCCCCTCACCCCGGCCCTCTCCCCCGGCGGGGGAGAGGGGGATTCGCTCGCCGACCCCTCCTAAACTTCTTCTCCCCTCCCGCTGGCGGGAGGGGTTGGGGGAGGGTGGCGCCAGGATCAGCTCAGATGCGGCTCCAGCCGGTCCAGCGCCCGCGAGAGCGTTTCGGCCTCGGCGGCGAAGCAGAGCCTGAGCCGGCCTTCACCCGCCTCGCCGAAGGCGCGGCCGGGGGCGAGGCCGACGCCGGCGGTGGCGATCAGCTCGTGCGCGAGCGCGAGGCTGTCGGACATCCCGTCCACCGCGAAGAAGGCGTAGAACGCGCCGTCCGGGCGCGGCAGCCGGACGCGCCGCATCGCGCCGAGGCGCTGGACCACGAGGTCGCGGTTGCGCCGGTAGCGTTCGAGCAGAGATTCGACGAAGGGCTCGCCCTCCCCGATGGCGGTGGTGCCGGCGTGCTGGACGAAGGTCGTCGGCGAGGCCACGTTGTACTCGTTGAGCTTGGCGAAGGCGTCGCCCAGCTCCGGCGCGTGGGTGAGCCAGCCGAGCCGCCAGCCCGTCATCGACCACGACTTGGAAAAGCTGTTGATCGCGAGCAGCCGGTCGTCCGGCTCGGCGATGTCGAGGAAGGAGGGCGCGCGCGGGGCGTTGTAGGCGAGCCGGATATAGACCTCGTCGGCGATCACGTAGATGCCGCGCTCGCGGCAGCTTTCCAGCAGCGCGCGCTGGTCGTCCGCCGTCATCACCCAGCCGGTCGGGTTGGCGGGCGAGTTGACCAGGACGCCCACCGTGCGGTCGTCGCAGGCGTCGAGCAGCCGGTCGAGGTCGAGCCGCCAGCCGGTGCCGCCGTCCGCCTCCAGCGGGACGATCCGCGTCTCGCCGCCCATCACGTGGACCGTCTCGACGCAGTTGGGGCCAGATCGGGCCGACCGCGACGATGTTGTCGCCGGGCGCGACGATGAGCTGGGAGCAGAGCATGATCGCGTTCATGCCGGACGCGGTGACGGTGATCCGGTCGGTCCCGATGTCGCGGCTATGGAGGCCGCTCGCATAGGACGCGATCGCCTCCCGAAGCGGCGGGATCCCGCGGTTCTGGGTGTAGAACACATGATCGGCCGCGAGCGCGCGGACCGCCGCCTCCTTGATGAAGTCGGGCGTCGCCGTGTCAGGCTCGCCGAACCACAGCGGGATCACGTCGCCCCGGCCGATATTGGCCTCGGCGACGGCGCGGATCAGCGATCCACCGAGCCGCTCGATCTCGGGCCGCATGGGGCGCGGCGCCGCCGTTTCCGGCGGCGCCGCCGGCGCTTGCGCGGAACTCAAAACTCGCCTGGGACGAACAAATTGTCGGTGCCCGGGCCCTCGTTCCCCTCGGGCTCGTCGTCGACGGTGAAGTTGAGCTCGATGATGACCCCGTTCGGATCGCGCACGAAGAGCTGCCACAGCCCGAAATCGGGGATGGCGAACTCGCGGTGCGGCATGTCGAGGTCGACCACCGTTTTCTTCATCGTGTCGAAGTCGTGCGCCTTGACCGCGACATGGTCGACCGAGGCGCTGCCGTGCGTCGGCTTGCCCTCGTTGTCGAGTCCGGCGTTGCCGGCCATGATGTGGAACATGGTGCTGCCCAGGTCGAACCAGGTGCCCGGGAAGTCGAAATCGGGCCGGTCGATCTTCTCCAGGCCGAGCACCTCTTCGTAGAACCGGTCGGTGGCTTCGAGGTCCTGCGTCTTGATCGCGACGTGATGGATATCGAGAAGGGGCATCGGTATCTTCGCTCCCGGCGATGAGGACATCGTTCGAGGGCGTAATTTAGGGCGTGTCCCTTTCGGTTGGAAGCGCCGTCGCGGCGGCCCTTCGACACGCCGCTACGCGGCTACTCAGGGTGAGGGAGTCGTTTAACCGTAACCTCATCCCGAGTAGGCGCGTCAGCGCCGTATCGAGGGACCCGACGATGGCGCGCGGAAACAGGAGGAACGGTACCATGCACGACGCGCACATTCCCTACGGCGTTTACTGGAGCACGCCGTTCTCGCGCTGGCAGGGCGGGCTCGCGCATCTGCACAGCATGGAGTTCCTCGCCCACACCGCGCGCGGCGAGCTGGAGCGCCGCGGCGTCGCGCTCGACGAGATCGATTACGGCGTGCTCGGGCTGACGGTGGCGCAGAAGCAGTGCTTCTTCGGCCTGCCCTGGGTGACCGGGATGATGGGCGCCGACCACATTCCCGGCCCCACGATCAACCATGCCTGCGCGACCGGCGCGCGCTGCCTCCAGGCGGCGAGCCAGGAGGTCGAGACCGGCGGCGCCGAGGTCGCGCTCGCGATGTCGGGCGACCGGACGTCGAACGGCCCGCACATCTACTACCCCGCGCCGCACGCGCCGGGCGGCACCGGCGCGCACGAGGACTGGGTGCTGGGCAACTTCTCCGACGACCCCTACGCGAAGTGCGGGATGATCGACACCGCCGAAACGGTCGCGCGCAAGTGGCAGATCACGACGGAGGAGCAGCACGACGTGGTGCTCCGGCGCTACGAGCAGTACGGGGATGCCGTGGCCGACGACCGGTCGTTCCAGAAACGCTACATGACACTGCCGCTCGAGGTGCCGGACGCGCGCTACCGCAAGACCGCCGGGGTGCTGGAAGGCGACGAGGGGATCCACGAGACCACGCGGGACGGGCTCGACCGGCTGCGCCCGGTGAAGGAGGACGGCACCGTGACCTATGCCGGGCAGACCCACCCGGCGGACGGCAACGCGGGCTTCGTCGTGACCGGCCGCGAGCGCGCCCGCGCGATGTCGCGAGATGCGGGCATCTCGGTCCGGCTCGCCGGCTTCGGCACCGCGCGCGCCGGGGTGCGCCACATGCCGGAAGCCCCCATCGGCGCCGCCCGGCGCGCGCTCGACGACGCCGGGATCGCGCTCGACGACGTGGCCGCGATCAAGACCCACAACCCGTTCGCGGTGAACGACGTGGTGTTCTGCCGCGAGACCGGCGCCAACGTGGACAGGATGAACAATTACGGCTGCTCGCTGATCTGGGGCCACCCGCAGGGGCCCACGGGCATGCGCGCCGTCATCGAGCTGATCGAGGAACTCGCGATGCGCGGCGGCGGCTACGGCCTCTTCACCGGCTGCGCCGCCGGAGACAGCGCAATGGCGGTGGTGGTCGAGGTGGGGGACAGTTAATGCCCCCTATTCGTGTCATTGTGTGACACGAATAGCAGCCGCGTTTCGCGGCCCGGCGCGTCGGCGGATCGGGCCGGAGGCCGGAAAACGGCGATTCGTGTCCCCCGGGGACGGGAAACCGGGCGATGGACGAAACGATGTTTCGCGTGCCCTCGGTTTTGTCCAGTTAGAGCATTTTCTTAACGCGATACATAAGTCAACAAGGTTGACCTTTGTTTCACGTGAAACATTAGCGTTTCACATGAAACATTAGGCTCTCCACCCTGAGCAACCCGGCACCCCCTCCGTCATGCCCGGACTTGTTCCGGGCATCCACGTCCCTCCGCCGCCTCGCCCGCTCCCGGCTCACACCGCGATGCCGCAAGACATGGATGCCCGGAACAAGTCCGGGCATGACGATGGAGGCGCGAGCGGTGGGGCCAGGGCCGAGACGCCTACGCCGCCGCGCCGTTCGGCTGCCAGGCGATCATGCGGAGCTCGCCGAGCTCGCGGTCCATCTTGCGCCAGGTCTCGCCGCCGTCGGTCGACCGGAAGATCTGGCCCATGATGGTGCAGCAGAAGATCAGCATCGGGTCGGCCGCGTTGGTGCCGATCCACCAGATCGTCGAGTTGATCGGGCGCGGCAGGCCGGCGTCCTCCCAGGTGAGGCCCCGGTCGCGGCTCCGGAGCAGGCGGCCCCGGTCGCTCGACGGGCGGTCGCCGGCCGACATGAACACCACGCCCGAATCGTCGGCGCGGCGCTCGATGCAGCGCATGTAGACCCAGGGCGCCGCCTCGGGCACCTCGATCAGCTGCCAGCTCGCCCCGTTGTCGGCGCTCCGGTGGAGCCCCTCCTCGGTCGAGATCAGCAGCGTGCGCCCGTCGGCGTCGTCGAAGAAGACGAGGTTGTGGGTGTCGTCCGAGACCAGCCCCTCGTTGAGCTTCTCCCAGGTCTCGCCCAGGTCGCGCGTGCGGTAGAGCCCGTCGATCTCGACCGTGACCCAGACCGTCTCGGGCTCCACGGGGTCGAAGCGGATCGAGGTCACCCGCGGCGTGTTGATGAACCAGCACTCGCTCAGATTGTCGAGGTCGCAGCGGTCCCAGCTCTCCCCGCCGTCGAGCGAGCGCCAGATCTGCGCCGGGCGGGTGCCGGCGAAGATCGCGTCCGGGTCGTGCGGCGACTGGGCGATCTGCAGGATCTGGAGGTCGTCGAGCGGCGAGGGGACGTAGTTCCAGCTGCCCCCGTCCCGCTCGGCGCGCGGGTCGGGCCGCCAGCGATAGACCCCTTGGTCGGTGCCCGACAGCACCTCGCCCGGCCGGTCGGGGTGGATCGAGAGGCACCAGCAGCGCGATTCGTTGTAGATCCCGCCGGTCGGGGTCCAGGCCCGGTTCCAGGTCTCGCCGACATCGTGGCTGAACCAGACCGAGTGGCCGACCGAGGCGGCGTAGGCGGTGACGTCCATGGCCGTTCCTCCCTGCGGTTCGCTTGACACGCCGCGAGCGCCGCATCCAGATTTGACGCAAGGGAGAGCAGAATGGACGACATCGCCGCCGCTGCCAAGGCGCCGTTCGCGGCGACCGCGCTCGCCCCGCCCACGGTCGAGGCGGAGGCGACGGCGGACGGCGGCTGGCTGCTGCGGCAGCCGGTGCCCCTCGGCGCGGTGCCGGACCATTTGATCGGGGTGCTGCGCGACCGCGCGGCCGAGACGCCCGACCGGACCTTCCTCGCCGAGCGCGACGGGTCGGGCGGCTGGCGGACGCTCGACTATGCGGGCGCCGCGGCGAAGAGCGCCGCCATCGGCCAGGCCCTGATCGAGCGCGGCCACGGGCCCGACCGGCCGGTCGCGATCCTGTCGGACAACTCGATCGATTTCGGCCTGCTCCAGCTCGGCTGCATGCACGTCTCGGTGCCGGTCATGCCGGTCTCGCCCGCCTACTCGCTGATGTCGCGCGACTTCGCCAAGCTCAAGGGGGTGATCGCGCATCACGACCCGAGCGCGGTCTTCGTGGACAACCCCGGCCCGTTCGCCGCCGCGCTGGACGCGCTCGACCTCGACGGCCGCACGCTCCTGACCTCCGACGGGGCGGACGGCAGCGAGAGCCTCGCCGCATGGGCGGAGACCCCGGTCACGGACGCGCTCGAGGCCCGGCTCGCGGAGGTCGGCCCCGACACGGTCGCCAAGATCCTGCTCACCTCGGGCTCGACCGGGCTGCCCAAGGGGGTGATCAACACCCAGCGAATGCTGTGCGCCAACCAGGTGCAGACGATCCACGCCTACCCGTTCCTGCTCGAACGCCCGCCGGTCATCTGCGACTGGCTGCCGTGGAACCACACGTTCGGCGGCAATTTCTGCTTCAACCTGATCCTGTTCCACGGCGGCACGTTCTGGCTCGACGAGGGCAAGCCGGCGCCCGGCCTGTTCGAGAAGACGCTCGCCAATCTGCGCGCGGTCAGGCCGACCCTCTACCTCAACGTGCCGCGCGGCTACGACGTGCTGGTGCGAGCGCTGGAGGCCGACCCGGGCCTGCGCGACCGCCTGCTGGGCGACCTCGACGTGCTGTTTTTCGCCGGCGCCGCGCTGCCCCAGTCGCTCAGGGAGAAGCTCGACGCGCTCTCGGTCGCTGCGCGCGGGGCCAGGACCCCCATCGTCACCTCGCTCGGCTCGACCGAGACCGCGCCGGCCGGGACCTACATGACCTGGGACTCCGACGCCTGGGGCAATATCGGCGTGCCGCTGCCGGGCGTCGAGATGAAGCTCGCGCCCAACGGCGACAAGCTGGAGGCGCGCTTCCGCGGGCCGACGATCTCGCCCGGCTACTGGGGCGCCCCCGACCTCACCGCGAAGGCGTTCGACGCGGACGGCTACTTCCGGATCGGCGACGCGGTCACGTTCCTCGACCCCGACGACCCGGCGCAAGGGCTGGTCTTCGACGGGCGGGTGACGGAGAACTTCAAGCTGCTCTCCGGCACCTGGGTCGCGGTCGGCACGCTCCGCCTCGCGGTGATCTCGGCCGCCGCGCCGGTGCTGCAGGACGCCGCGATCACCGGCCACGACCGCGACGAGATCGGCATCGTCGGCTTCCCGAGTCTGCCCGGCTGCCGCGCGCTCTGCCCCGACCTCGCCGACGACGCGACGCTCGAGGATGTCGTCGCGCGGCCCGAGATCCGCGCCCGCCTCGCCGAAGGGCTCGCCGCCCACAACGCCGAGAACCGGGGCTCGTCGACCCGCATCGCCCGCGCCGTCCTAACCGCCGAGCCGCCCGCCATCGACGCCGGCGAGATCACCGACAAGGGCTACATCAACCAGCGCGCGGTGCTCGCCCGCCGCGCGGCCGAGGTGGAACGGCTCCACGCCGCGGCGCCGGACGCGGACGTGATCGACCTGACCGGAAGGAGCACATGATGAACGGCGCGCAGGCGATCGCCGAGATCCTGAGGCGCGAGGGGACCGAGTTCCTGTCGTGCTATCCCCGCAACCCGCTGATCGAGGCCTGCGCGGAGATCGGCATCCGCCCGATCCTGTGCCGCCAGGAGCGGGTCGGCGTCGGGCTCGCCGACGGCTACAGCCGGATCCACCGCGGCCGCCGCAACGGGGTGTTCGCCGCCCAGGCCGGGCCCGGCATCGAGAACGCCTTCCCCGGCATCGCCCAGGCCTATTCCGAGAACGTGCCGATGCTGATCCTGCCGGCCGGCCAGGCGCTGGCCAGGCAGTACCGCCACCCGACCTTCGATGCGTCCGAGGTCTATGCGCCGGTCACCAAATGGTCGGCCCGGGCGCACGCGGCCGCCGAGCTGCCCGAGCTGATGCGCCGCGCCTTCCAGGCGATGCGGACCGGCAAGGGCGGCCCCGTCCTGGTCGAGATCCCGGCCGAGGTGTGGGAGGAGGAGCTCGCGGGCGAACTCGACTACGCGCCGGTCGTCCCCCAGCGCGCGGCGCCCGACCCGGCGGCGTTGCAGAAGGCCGCCGGGATGCTGGCGGCGGCGGAGAACCCGGTGCTCTGGGCCGGGCAGGGGGTGCTCTATGCCGGGGCGAGCGAAGCCCTGGTCCGCCTCGCAGAGCTGGTGCCGGCCCCCGTCGTCGCCACCAACCCCGGCAAGAGCGCGATGCCGGAGAACCACCCGCTCGCCTGCGGCTCGTCGACCCGCTCGGGCCCGAAGATGCTGTTCGAGTTCCTGCGCCGCGCCGACCTCGTGCTGGCCGTCGGCTCCAGCCTGACCAGGACCCCGTTCGGCCCCGCGATCCCGCCCGGCAAGACCATCGTCCACTCCACCAACGACCCGGACGACATCCACAAGGACTACCGCGCCGACCACGCGCTGGTGGGCGACGCGAAGCTGGTGCTCGACGGGCTGATCGAGGCGGTGGGCGACCTCCGCCGCGCCAACAGCGGCGCGCGCACGCTGGCCGAGGTCTCGGGCGCGGTCGCGGAGGTCAAGGCGGACTGGCGCGCCGAGTGGGCGGCCGAGCGCGATTCCGACGAGGTGCCGATCAACCAGTACCGCATCATCCGCGACCTGATGGCGAACGTGGACCGCGACAACGTCATAATCACCCACGATTCGGGGAGCCCGCGCGAGCAGCTGCTGCCGATGTGGGAGACCACGGCGCCCGATTCCTATATCGGCTGGGGCAAGTCGACCCAGCTCGGCTACGGCCTGGCGGTGATCATGGGCGCCAAGCTCGCCGCGCCCGGCAAGCTCTGCATCAACGTGATGGGCGACGCCGCGATCGGCATGACCGGGATGGACCTCGAGACCGCCGCGCGGGACCGGATCGCCATCCTCACCATCGTGCTCAACAACGGCATCATGGCCGCCGAGCGCGACGTGCTGATCGTCTCCGACGAGAAATACGGCGCGATGACGGTCGGCGGCAACTACACCAGGGTGGCCGAGGGGCTGGGGGTGGCGGCGGCGCGGGTGGAGGCGCCGGACGACTTCATCCCGGCGCTGGAAAAGGGCATCGCGGTGACGGAGGCCGGCGCGCCGTTCCTGATCGAATGCATCGTGAAGGAAGGGCAGAGCTTTTCGCGGTATTGAGGGGGGCGGTGTTTCACGTGAAACATTAGGCGGAGTCGCTTCCTCAACCGTTGTGAGAAGAACGTCGGCCAAGTCGTTGATCGGGGATTCTCGCGCGGCGACGATCCAGCGTCCGCCCTCCCGCCTCGTCCCCGGGGGACGCAACGCGCCCACCCATCGTCATTTCGACCGACCGAAGGGAGCGGAGCAATCTTCCCTCCCCGGTGCTCCCCGCGCGCGGCGGATATCTCCACCCCGCCATCGTCCGGTCGATATGCGAGGGCCGCGGCTCACCCCGTCAACTCGTCGCCCGGCTCGGGCGGCGCATCGGGCGCGCGTTCCAGATAGCGCGACAGATCGCCCTCGCGCGCGCCCCCGGCCCGTTCGCGCAGGAAGATTTCCGCGGTCTCCACCGCGCCGATCTTCTGGGCGACGGCCGCGACGATCCACTGGTTGAGCGACACGCCGTCCTCCTTCGCCAGGCGCGCGGCCGTGTCTTTCAGCGACGCGGGCAATTGCAGCGGATACTTGTAGCGCCGGGCATCCGTCATTGGATGAGTCTCCCCAGGATTTCGCCGGGTCTGGCGATCGCGATTCCGAGCACCCGGGCGGGTTCGAAGTCTCTGGCATTATGGGTCACGATGGCGTCGGCCCGGCCGTTCAGAGCCGCCTCCAAAACCATTTCATCATCGGCATCCCGCAACACCGGCCGTACCCGGAACGATATATCGACCGGCTCGCAGAGCGCGGCAAGGGCGTTCATGATTGCGTTCACGTCCTCCAGGCTGTGCCCGGTGATCGCGCGGGTCTGCAAGCGACAGAGAACCGCCTCGTACTCCAGAAACAGAGCGGTGGAGCACAAGAGCGTGACGCGCCGCGCTTCTACCGTCCTGAGGAGTGCGTTGCTTGCGCCACGACGGCTTCGGAATGCGGCGACGACGACATTCGTGTCCAGCACCAGTCTCACGAGGTAAACTTATGTAATATCCTATAAGATGTCTATTCTAGCGCTCGCCGGCAATCGCCATGTCCGCCCCCGGCCTCACCGCCCCTTGTATTCCGGCGCGCGCTTCTCCGCATAGGCTCTCATGCCTTCGCGGGCGTCCTCGGTGCCCATGCAGAGCGCGTAGAGCTTGCGCTCGTAGTCGATCCCCGTCAGCAGGTCGGTCTCCGTCGAGCGCAGCACGGCGTCGCGTCCGGCGACGAACGCCATCGGGGCCCGCGAGCCCATGTCGCGCGCCAGATCCTTCGCGCGCGGCAACAGGTCCGCCTGCGCCACCACCTCGGTGACCAGGCCGATGGACGCCGCCGTGCGGGCGTCGATGCGCTGTCCGGTCAGCACCATCTGCATCGCCCAGCCGAGACCGACGAACCGGTAGAGGCGCTGCGTCCCGCCGCTGCCCGGGATCTGCCCCAGCGCGATCTCCGGCTGGCCGAGCAGGGCGTTCTCCGAGGCGATGCGGATCGTGCACCCCATGGCGAGCTCGAGGCCGGCGCCGAAGCAATAGCCGTTGATCGCGGCGACGGTCGGCTTGCCGAGGCGTTCGATCGCCGTGGGCAGGTCCTTCCTCAGCGTCGCCGCAGGCCCCATCTCCGAGACCGGCGTGCGCTGCTCCAGCTCGGGAATGTTGGCGCCCGCGCTGAACGATTTGTCGCCGTGCCCGGTGATCACGATGGCCCTGACCGCCCCGTCGGTCTCGGCGCGGCGGACGCAGTCCAGCAGGTCGACCCGCATCCGGTGGCTCATCGCGTTGCGGCGCTCCGGCCAGTGCAGCGTGACGACCAGCAGGTCGCCGTCGGTCTCGGTCAGCACGTTCTCGTAGTCCATCGGACGCCAATCCCCTTTCCCGGTTCGCGCGCCGGCGACTATGGACCGGTTTTCCGGATCGTTCGAGGGCCGTGGAAGCGCCGACGGGCGCCGAGTTGGCCTCTCCTCTACCTTCATGCCCGGACTTGTTCCGGGCATCCACGTCCCTCCGACACCTCGCCCTCTCCCGGCTCGCACCGTGGTGCCGCAAGACGTGGATGCCCGGAACAAGTCCGGGCATGACGGAGAGGGCGGTTCGATTCGAAACGGACAGGCTCTCGCCCTTCGCCCCCGCCCCCGAATCGGTTCGGCCGCCGGCCGCGCCTCCCGCCGCTCTGCCGCGCACCGATCCGCCGGCCGGAAATCCAGTGGAATCAACCGCTTGGCCCGCGCCCGGGACGCGCGGCGCGCGGCAACCCCGCATCTCCGAGAACGCCGTTGCCATGCGGCGCGATACCGCATACGCTTGCCGGAAAAACAGCCTTCGTGATCTGGATTCCAAGGACCCGAACGATGGAGGCGGCGATGGAGGAAATACGGCGCTGGCTGTCAGCCACGCTGGAACTGCTGCTTTGGCTGGTCGGACTGCTGACGCTCCTGCAGGTGCTGTTCGGGGAAAGCTTCACGGCGTTCTTCGGCATCGACATCGTCGGCAATATCGGCGAGCTCGCCCAGAAATTCGGCAATGTCGGCCTCGTCGGCATCGTCGCGGCGGGGCTGATCGCCTGGCTGATCATGCGCAACCGGCCGGAACGCCCGCGCGGCACGCCGGTTTCGCCCGACCGGCCGCCGGACGGCCCCTGATCCCCGGGGACCGGCCGAAGACCGGGACCGGTCCCAACTGACGGCCCCCGAGGCGGGGCCGGACGGCATTGCGTAGCGAGCCTGGCGTCATTGCATTCTTTTCTTTCGAAACCGGCGTGCAACAACCAGGAGGCTCCCAGATGTTCGAAAACGTAAATCGTTGGCTGCGGGGCGGAACCGAGGTCGCGCTGGCGATCATCGCGCTCGGCGTCGTGCTGCAGATTCTGTTTCCCGAGGCGCTCGTGTTCATCAACGCCGACGTGACCGGCAACCTGATCGCGCTGATCAACAAGTTCTCCGGCGCCGGTCTGGTCGGCCTGATCGCCTTCGGCATCGTCCTCTACCTCCTGCAGCGGAGGTAGCCGACAGGACCCGGCCCCGTCCCCGGGGCCGGGTTCCCTCCCCGCGCCGCTGCGGCCGGACGGGTCGCGGCGTTGCCCGGTTCGGGCTTTCCCGCGTCATGCCCGGACTTGTTCCGGGTATCCACGTTTCTCCGCAGCCTCGTCCGCTCCCCACTCGCACCGCAACGCCGCAAGACGTGGATGCCCGGAACAAGTCCGGGCATGACGGTGGGGAAAGCGGGGCGGTAGCGGGAACGGCGACGGGGAGACGCCGGGCCGCCGCCCGCCCTATCCCGGGTGCGTTTCCTCCCGGGCCGCCGCGGCCGCGGCGAATACGAGCTTCAGCGCGTCGCGGGGCCGCAGCAGGTCCTCCAGCGTGTGCCGGTCGAGCACGTCGAGAAAGGCGTCGAGCGCCGTCTCCAGGACATGCGTCAGCGCGCACGGCCCCGATATCGGACAGCCGTTCCCCGTCCCGTCCGCGAAGCACTCGACCAGGTCGAAATTGCCCTCGGTGGCGCGGAACACGGCGCCGATGCCGATCTCGTCCGGCGCCATCGCGAGCTCCAGACCGCCGTTCCGGCCCCGCGTCGTCGTCACGAAGCCCGCCCGGCCGAGCCGGTGGACGACCTTCGTCAGATGGTTCTCCGAGATGCCGTAGGCGCCCGCGATCTCGCCCACCGTGCAGCGCCGGCCGCGGTTCACGCCGAGATAGATCAGGGCCCTGAGCGCATAGTCGCTGTATTGCGTGAGCTGCATGTCTCCGACCTCGACCGGTTCCTCCCGTCCGCCGTCCGCGGGGACCGCGCACGGCAAAAGACATAGGCCGGTTTCGCCCGCTTTACCAGCCCGCGGATGGTAAGCTGCACGCCGCCGCGGGGGAGCGCGATGAACCGGGAATTGCTGAGGCCGATAACGGACGACGAGATCCGCGCCTACGCCGAGGACGGGGCGGTCTGCATCCGGGGGCAGTTCGACCGGGATTGGATCGGCCGCATGCTGGCCCTGGTCGAGGCCAACCGGGAAAACCCCGCCGGCAGGGTGCTGGAGTCGGGCGACGACGAGCCGGGCAAGGTCATCGCCAACTCGCACATGGCGCGGAGCAGCGCGGCGTTCATGGATTTCGTCAGGCACTCGCCCGCGCGGGAGATCGCGGCGCGGCTGATGCGGCTCGACGAGGTCCGGTTCTTCTACGACCAGCTCTTCATCAAGGATCCCGGCACCCGGATGCCGACGGCGTGGCACCACGACCTGCCGTTCTGGCCGCTGGCCGGCAACCACGTGGCCTCGGTGTGGCTCGCGCTGACCCCGGTGACGCGCGAGACCAGCGGGCTGGTCTATGTCGCGGGCTCGCACCGGTGGGGCACGATGTACCGCCCGGTCCCCGCCGTGCCGCGCGAGGGCTTCGCGCTCGCCGAGGCCGACGCGTTTCCCGACTGCCCGCCGTTCCACCGGGAGTTCGACAACCCGGCCTACCGGTTCCTCTCCTGGGACATGGAGGCGGGCGACTGCATCGTCCACCACCCGCTGGCGGTGCACGGCGCGGGCGGCAACCCGGCCGACGCGGTTCGCAGGGTGGCGCTGTCGTGCCGCTTCTTCGGCGGCGACATCGTCTGGTACGGGCCGCGGACGGCGTTCAACATCCCCGGCGCCGAGAAGGCAGCGCTGCAAGTCGGCGCCTTCCCCGACGACGACGCTCTGTTCCCCGTGGTGTGGCGGGCGGGGGTCTGACGTTCTTCACAGCTGTTTTCGCGGGTATCGGTTCACGGCGTCTCGGCCCGCCCTCCCCCGGCCCCTCCCGCAAGCGGGAGGGGAGAAGGCTATAAGGAGGAACGGGCAAACGAGTCCCCTCCCCCCCGCCGGGGGAGAGGGTCAGGGTGAGGGGGGTCGGCAACCGGGTGCGGCCGCGTCCGACCGGATAAGCCCTACCCGGCCAGCGCTGCCTCCGCCTTGGGGCGGTACTCGGTCCCCCGGGCCTCCATCAGGGTGAGATAGTCCGGGTCTTCCCAGTCCACGAAGGCGGCGGCGAAGGCGGGCGTTTCCCGCAGGCGGGCGTACCAGCCGGCGACCCGGGGAAGGTCGTCCCACAGCCACGCCAGCTGCAGATGCTCCAGACGGACGACGTAGGGCAGGCAGACCGCGTCGGCGATCGTGCGGTTTTCGCCCGCGAGGAAGGCGCTTCCTTCGAGCGCGGCCTCCATCCGGCGCAGCATTTCGGCGAACGTCCGGACGCCGCCGGGGAAGAGCGGCGAATCGACGCCCTCGAAGATCAGCGTCCGCATCCGCGCCCTTTTCGCCTCGTCCGGGACCGCCTCGATCCGCGCCCGCACCGCGTCCTCGCCGTTCGCCAGATGCTGGAACCGGAAGGCGATCGCCGTGCTGACGACGCCGGCCTGGGCATGGATCGTTTCGTCGACATACTTGATCCACAGCCTCATCGCGGCGATCCGGTCGGCCGTCCCGGGCCGCAAGGGCGGGGCCGGAACGAGGTCGTCCAGGTACTCGCAGATGACGCCGGATTCGACGATGACGGCATCGCCGTTGACCAGGGTCGGCACGACGCCGGCGGGGTTGAGCTTGAGGTAATGCGCGGTGTGCTGGTCGCCCTTCCTCAAATTGAGCTCGACGCTCTCCCATTCGAGCCCCTTCTCGGCGAGGACGTAGCGGACCTTCTGCGCGCAGGTCGACATGTTGTTGTGGTAGAGCGTGATCATGGCCGGCCTAGCTCTCCCCCGCCGGCACCACCGGCAGCCACAGGCGCGAGGGGTGCGCGGCGGCGTGGTGGAAGGTGTCGGCGCCGACCTTGTACCAGAGATACTGGTGGGTGAAGATCGAGTCGGTCAGCGGCGAGTCGCCGTTGACGATCTCCAGCCGGATGCGGTGGCCCTTGCGGAAGACGTTGGAGAACGGCATCACCTCGATCTCGTAGCGGTAGACCCGGCCCGGCTCGATGGGCTGCGGGTCGGCGTGGGTGTAGATCGGCCGGTGCGGCGTGCTCCGGGCCTCGTCCTTCGCGCGGTGGGACGCCCTCAGCCAGCCCTTCGAGACGTTGACCGACGCCGGCTGGAGCCCGGCCTGCCGGTCCTCGCCGGATTGCGGGTGCTGGTCGGCGATCCTGACGACGAAATCCGTGTCGGTGGCGGTCGAGGCGGCGTAGAGCTCGAGGATCGCGGGCCCGGTGACCTCGAGATCCGCCTCCATCGGCTCGGTGACGAAGGTGAGCACGCGGCGGATCGGATCCGGCCCCTGCGGCCCCATCGCGACGACGCCGAGCTTCCACTCATGGTCGGGATAGGCGTAGCTCGTGGTCCCGCCGTCGGCCGCCGGCGCCTCCGCGGTCAGCCTGCCGTCGTTGAGCGAGGTCAGGCTTCCCGACGGGCCGGCGGCGAGGTGGAAAGGAGTCATCTCCGCCCGGGGGAGCGGCCATTTCGCCTCTTCCCGGTAAGCCTCGGCGCCCCGGACGTAGAGCTTGACCGGCGCCCGGTCCTCGTAGCCGTTCTCCTCGCCCTTCAGGTAGCGGTCGTAGAACGGCAGCAGCTCGGCCTCGTGGTATTCCACTTGGTCGAAATAGTCGTGCGCCTCGAACACGTCGCGCGCGCCGGTGACGACCAGCCGCTTGGGCGCGCTGACCTCCTCGTAGCCCAGGATGTTGCCGCGCAGATGGAGCCCCATCTTGCCCCAGTGGCCGATCGACAGCACCGGCACCTCGATCTCGTCCAGCCGCTCCCAGGGCGTGCGCTCGCGCCACCACGCGTCGTAGGTCTGGCGGCGCTGGAACTCCCAACCGATGTCGAGCGGCATCGCCTTGCCCGACGGGTCGTTCGCCGCGCGGTGCAGGTTGTTGACCCGCACCAGATTGTACCACCAGGCCATGAAATCGCAGTAGATGCCGCCGTGATAGGCGGTCCCGCGATAGGGGTCGACGGCGCCGTCATAGGGCGCGATGCATTTGAGGCTCGGCGGGTTGACGATCCCCATGAACCACTGCGACCAGGCGTAGTAGGACTGGCCGATGCCGCCCACGTTGCCGTCGCACCAGTCCTGGCGCGCGATCCACTCGATGAGCTCGTAATAGTCCTGCTGCTCCTCCTTATCGAGGAAGTTGTAGACGCCCTCGGAATCGCCCGACCCGCGCACGTCGGCGTGAACATAGGCGTAGCCGTGCTCCTCGACGTACCACTCGACCGGCCCGACCTCGCGCCACAGGAACAGGCGGGAATGGGGAATGTCGTCGGTCGCGTACATGTAGGGCGAGGCGGCGAACAGCGCCGGGTATTCGCCCTCCTCGTCCGGCCGGTAGATGCGGAGCGCGATCCGCGTGCCGTCCCGCATCGTCGCGAAGACGCCCGAATCGACGCGCATGGAATACCGTTTCGCGCCCTCGCGCGCGCCTGTCGCCATGATGCCTCCCGTGCGGGGGTGTTCGCCCGATGAATGCGGCGGTGCCGACCGCCCTTCGATACGCCGCTTCGCGGCTACTCAGGGTGAGGGGAGATCCGAAAGGGAGCCCTCATCCCGAGTAGGCGCGCAAGCGCCGTATCGAGGGACCTGCCCCTACTCCCGCATGCCGGGACGCTCGAAGTTCCGGTCGAGATGGCCCTTGCCGGAGAGATCGCCCTTCTCGAACAGCCAGCTGTAGCCGCCCTGCGGGTTGGTCAGGATCTCCCAGCAATTGTTGTCCATGTCCCAGAAGAAGAAGCTGTAGGTGCCGTGCTGCAGCTTCGGCTTCGAGATCCGGTGCAGGCCCCATTTCTCCGCTTCCGCCACCACCGTCCCGTGCGCCGCGTCGACCTCTTCCTGGGTCTCGACATCGAGCCCGTTGTGGTTGAGCATCGGCATCTCCTCGGTGCGGTTCTTCTGCTCGACCACGGCGATGGTGTTGGGGCCGCCGAGCCGGATCAGCAGCGAGATCGGGCTGGTTCGCACCACCTGGAGCCCGAGGAACTCGGTGTAGAACGCGCGCGCCCGGTCGAGGTTCTTCGACTCCAGCGTGCCGTGCGACAGGAAGTTGAGCCTGAGCGCGGGCTCGGCGGCGGTCTCCACCGCCGGCATTTCCGCCTGGTCCGCCATCGTTTCCTCCTTGGTTCGTCCGCTCAGAAATACTTGCCCCAGCCGCCGCAGACTTCAACCGTCGACCCGGTCATGTAGCTGTTGCGCGGCGAGACCATGAAGGCCGCGACGTCGCCGATCTCCTCCGGCTTGCCCCAGCGGCCGAGCAGGGCGTTGGCCGCGAACTGCTTCTCGACCTCGTCCGCGGTGACGCCCCGCATTTTCGCCATCGCCTCGCGGCGCGGCGTCCAGCGCGGCGTGTTCACGAGGCCCGGGCAGAGATTGTTGACCAGGATCCCCCTGGCCGCGAGCTCGCCCGCCATCAGCTTGGTGAACGCGTTGATGCCCGCGTTCGGGATCGCGGTCGAGAACGAGCCCGGCATCAGCTGCTTGCCCGAGATGCCGGAAATGTTGAGCACGCGGCCCGCGTCCGATTTTTCCAGATGCGGCAGCGCCGCCTTGGTGGTGTGGACATAGGCCATCAGGTTGCGGTTGACGATCTCGTCCCAGTTGTCGGCGGTGAGCGAATCGAGGTTGCCCGGCGTCATGCCGCCGACGCAGTTGATCAGGATGTCGATCCCGCCCAGCCCTTCGGCGGCCCGGTTCACGAATTCGGCGCAGCCTTCCTCGTTCGACATGTCGCAGGCGATCCCGACGGCGTTGACGCCCCTGGCCCCGATCGCCGCCGCCGCCCTGTCGAGCTGCTCCTGTCCGCGCGCCGAGATCGCGACGTCGCAGCCCTCGTCCGCCAGCGCCAGCGCCGCCGCGTAGCCCAGCCCGTCGCTCGCCCCCGAGATCGCCGCCTTACGTCCCTTGAGACCCAGATCCATGTCGTCCTCCGTCGTGGTCGCGCGCCATTCCATACACGGCGGGGCGGCCGGACAACAGCCCGGACAGCTGAAAACCCGTCTTGCCCCCTGCCAGGCGCAACACTATATTTCCCGATGGAGGCTCGGCCCCGCAAACCGCACCGCGTCTCGATGCGCGGAATGGTCGGCGGGGCGTTGCCTCTTCTTTTAGGCGAGTATCCCCTTGACATACGGTAGGGCAATCACCATCTCTTAGAGTGAAGGGAGATAGCCGATGAAGCCTGCCACCGTCCGCCAGTTTTTCCAGAAGTTCCCCGATGACGACACCTGCCTCGCGCATCTGTTCGAGGTCCGGTTCGGGCAAGGCCACGAATGCCCGAAGTGCGAGCGGTCGGCGAAGTGGTATCCGTTGAAATCGGAGCGGGCGTTCACCTGCCAGTGGTGCGGCCACCACATTCACCCGATGGTCGGCACGCTGTTCGAGGGATCGCGGACGCCGTTGCAACTCTGGTTCTATGCGATCTTCATGTTCACCACGACGCGGAACGGCGTCGCGGCGAAAGAGATACAGCGCCAGTTGGGCGTCACTTACAAGTGCGCTTGGCGGATGGGCCACAAGATCAGGGAGCACATGGCGCGGGTGGACGGCGACGGCGTTCTGGGCGGCACCGTGGAAGTCGACGAGACCTATATCGGCGGCTACATGCCGGGCGGACAGGGCGGCAAGGGTAAGGCCATCGTCATGGGCATGGTGGAGAAGGATGGCGAGGTCATCACCGAGGTCATCCCGGATCGCACCGGCAAGTCATTGATGAAGCACATCCGCGACCACATCGAGCCGGGCACTGAAATCCACACCGACGAGCACGGCGGCTATAACCCGCTGGATCGGACGGACGACTACAAGCGGCTGGCGGTGATCCATGCGGCCGAGGAGTATGTCGGCGACTACGGCCAGACGACGAACGCCGTGGAAGGGTTTTTCTCGCAGTTGAAGCGGACCATCGCGGGGACGCACATCAGCGTGTCTCCGAAGCACTTGGCCAAATACGCGAAGGAGTGCGAATACCGCTTCAACCGTCGTCAGAATCCGGAGTCGATGCTGCCGGAGTTGATTTCCCGGTTTCCGCAGCAGGACGCTTGAGCGCCGCGTCAAGCTTGTCCATGTCGCCGGCGGGGTCCGCCTCGTGCTCGGCGATGAAGTCCTCGATCCGGCCCTTCTTCCGCGCTTCACGAAGAGTTGGCATCGTCATCCTCCGGGTCGCCGCCGTCGAGGCTCAGATCTAACTGCTTCGGGCCGGGGATGATCTCGATCACCTTGAGAATCTCGTAATCGTTCCTGATCTTCCCGGTGGAGAGAAGCACTTGCATCAGGCAAAGGCGAACCCGGAACCTGTCTCCCACGCCGAACCGGGCACCTCCCTCGAACACGCTCTTGATGAACTCGGCATCGCTAAGGGTCGCGGATACTCTTTGATCGCCGAGGAAAAACTGCCATCTGCTGTCCTGCACGAAAACCGGGGCTCGAAGCACCAACACGGCATCGAACGATTGGGGATCGTTGGCCGGTTCCTCGCCGCCGAACTCGTCGGGATCGAGATCGAAATACCCGTCGTCCACCTCGTTCGCGCTGACTGACGCGGTGGTCTTACCGCCGCGGCGGATTCGGAACTCTTCAACGCCAGCTTCCGTCAGGGGGTCCAATATCCGCCGCAGGGCCGCAACGACCTTCGGATCGCTTGCCAACTTGTGAACGATGGGGCTGAGCGCGATGACGTTGTTTCCGTCACCTTCCACCGTAACGTTGACGACGGTGGCTCCATCCCCGTTCGTTGCGGTCTCCTGCTTGATGACCTTCCGGCCCCGCTTCCACTTCCGGAAACCCAGAAGCCCCAGCAGTGGGATCGCCCCGAAGCCTAGCCACTCTATGATTTCCTTGGCCGTGGCCGTCTCGTCTGCTCGAACGAGATCGGCCGCGCTGTCGTAAACGCGCTGGACCATCTCAAGGGCGATGTCGAAACATCCTTCCCCGGTCGATTTCACGCGCACGGTCGCGGCGGCAAAGTCCGAACCGTTGATGACCCGATTCGCTTCCTCGCACAGATGACCTATCGCTACCAGGGCCGGCCCGAGTGTCTGGACATCCATGGTGTGACTGGCCAGCGCTGGGCCATCGTAGGCGATGGCGAACTCTTCACTGCTCATGATAGGCCGATCCTCGGACATGGGGGGACGATAGCACAGGAGGGCGGGTCACTTGCCCAGAACTTGGGCGCGGATGCGCTTGACCTCTTCCAGCGTCTTGAGGGCACCCCGTTCGCGATTTTCCCATGAGGGCACCATGGCGCGCTTCGGCTTGTTCAGCCGGCTGCCGATCAAGGAAGACGCCTCGAAGCTGCTCATCTCAGCAAGCTCTCTCGCCAAAGGGCAGGGCGACACTTCCCTGAGAAACGCGAGATGGACGAGCTGCTTCACCTGTTCGTCCGTCACCGATCCCCGCCGCGCCTTCTTGAACAGCAGCCGCCCCAGTGGCTCGATGAGGGCGACCCGCGCGACCATCCCAAAGAGGACAAGCGCGCCCAGCCAGACGACCCACTCCATGACGCGTCTCGGGCTGAACGTCGTTCAGCGGCCGCGTAGCCGCTCGCGGGCCGTGTCGGCGTTGATGAGGTCGGTGAGCACACGGTTCAGATCGTCGTATTCAGGACTGCCAACGCGGGCCTGCCAGTGAGTTCCCCGCCGATGCCAAGTGATCTCGCCTCGCTCTTCCGCAAGCTGGAGCTCGCGCCGGAACCGTGCGGGCGAAACCCCGGCATCCCTCGCCAGCGTAGCCGCCGTGATCCATCCGCTCATGCCCTGTCCCCTCGGCTATCAGGGCGGCAGGGTGATCGGGCCGCTACCGTATGTCAAGGGGATACTCGCCAACTATAAAGCCATGAACAAATACCACCCCAACGTTGCATAACGTGTAAAAGACGTTGCGAACCGCCAATTCCGCGATCTTCCGGTATTCCGCCAGATCGAAGACTCTACGGTCCGGCCCGCTCGATCGCTGAGGTGGCGTCGCAAAATCGGACAGGTCGTCAAGGTGTATTCCGCCGTGTGACGGAGGAATGCGGATGAGCAAGCGACGCAGGTTTTCGGGGGAGCTGAAGGCGAAGATAGCCTTGGAGGCGCTACGGGGTGATCGGACGCTTCAGGAGATTGCCTCGAAGCACCAGGTGCATCCGAACCAGGTGGGTGTGTGGAAGCGCCAGGCGATGGAGGGTCTGGGGGAGGTCTTTTCCGGTGGAGGTGAGCGCCGGGCGCGGGATCACGAGAGCGAGGTCCGGGCTCTTCACGCCAAGATCGGGGAGTTGATCGTAGAGCGTGATTTTTTGTCACGCGGGTCCGGTCGCTGAGCCGGTCCGGGAGACGGGCGATGGTTGTGCGGGGCCACCCGTCGTTGAGCCTGACCCGGCAATGCCGTCTGCTGTCGATCGGGCGCTCGTCGCTCTATGACCGGCCGAAGGGGGAGAGCGCGGAGACGCTGGCTCTGATGCGCCGGATCGACGCGCTGTTCCTCAAGTATCCGTTCTACGGCGCCCGCCAGATGGTTCGGCATCTGCGCCGCGAGGGGGTGCGGATCGGGCGGCGGCGGGCCGCTCGCCTGATGCGCCTGCTTGGTCTTCAGGCGGTCTATCGGGCGCCGCGGACCAGTGCGCCGCACCTCGGGCACCGGGTTTATCCATATCTGCTGCGGGGTCTGGCGATCGAGCGGCCGAACCATGTGTGGTGCGCCGACATCACCTACATCCCGGTGCGGCGCGGCTTCCTCTACCTGGTGGCGATCATGGACTGGGCGAGCCGCTGCGTCCTGGCCTGGCGGCTGTCGAACACGCTGGACGCGGGGTTCTGTGTCGAGGCTCTCGACGAAGCCCTGGCGCGCCATGGCACCCCGCAGATCTTCAACACCGACCAGGGCAGCCAGTTCACCGGCTTCGCCTTCACCGCGCGCCTGCGGGAGGCCGGTATCCGCATCTCGATGGACGGCCGCGGCCGGTGCATGGACAACATCTTCATCGAGCGGCTGTGGCGCTCGCTCAAATACGAGGCGGTCTACCTGCACGAGATCGCCGACGGCTTCGCAGCCCGGCGCGTCATCGGCCAGTGGATCGGCTTCTACAACACCGAGAGACCGCACTCGGCACTCGGCGGGCGGACGCCGGCCGAGGCCTACCGGGGCGACACGCCTGTGGATATGATGGACAAGCCGCTTCGCGCCTTGACCACATACCCACAGGCGCAACAGCAGCAGCAGAAAGATCGATCCAAGAGGATTCTGGCGGCACAAACTTCAACCGGAATACACCTTGAAAACGCCGTCAGCCTGTCCGACAAACCGACGCCACCTCACGCACCTGCGGTGGCAAATACTTAACCGCATCTATTCGTGACAGTTCGATTAAATTGGTCGGTTTTCCAGTGCGCAGGGGCTTGTGTTCGGCGCCTTTACGGTGCCGGGATTTGGCGTTTTTGAACTCGGGGTTGAGGGTTGAACGGGCTCGGGTTCGCGGGGCACGCCGCCCCGGCGGTCAGGGTCCGGAGGTCGCGAACCGGCCCGCCAAGAGGCGGAACAGGGCGGCGTCGGGGCAGGCCGAGGCGAGGTGGATGCGGACGCGGGCGGCCTTCTCCACCACCCGGGCGCCGATCTTGAGCAGCCTCCGGCGGATGGTGGCGAACTCGGCCCAGGCGAGATCCATCCTGCGCGGCACGGCGTCGCGGAGCGCGAGCATCAGCCAGTAGGCGGCGGTGTGGAGCACCCGGCGGAACTGGTTGGCGAGCGGGCTCTGGCAGGAGGTGCGGTCGGAGGCGAGCTGGGACTTGTGCTGCTTTATCAGATTTTCCGCCTGTCCCCGCGCGCAATACACCCCTTCGTAGAGATGGCGCGGCTCGCCGGTGAGCGAGGTGACGATGTAGCGCGCGTCGAAGCCGCGGGCCGTGGCCTCGAGCCGGGCGACCACGCGGCGCTCGCGGTCGCACGAGCCGGCGGCGTAATCGAAGCTGGCGAAGCCGCGGACCTTGTCGGCGCCGGTCTCGGCGTGGCGCAGCTCGACATCGTCGGCGGTCTCGTCGGCGAGGGCGTGCAGCACCGCGTTCCCCGCCAGGCCGAAGATGTAGTCGACGCCGTTGTCCTCGCACCACGCCATCGCCTCGGTCCGGCCGTAATGGCTGTCGCCCCGGAAGGTGAGCCGGGTGCGCGGCCAGTGCCGGCGGATGTGCCGCGTCAGGTGCCTGAGCATGGTGCGGACCTCGACCCCGGAGGGCGTCTTGCCGGGGCGCAGGAGAACCGCCACCGGCTTGCCGCTCTCGACATGGTAGACGTGGACCGGGAGGAAGCACCGGGTGTCGTAGAAGCCGTGGAACAGCGACAGCTGCTGATGGCCGTGCACCGCGTCGCAGGTCTCGTCGATGTCGAGCGTGATCGCCGCCGGCGGGGCATCGAAGGAACGGCAGAAGATGTCGACCAGCGCGGCCGTCAGGCGCCCCACCTCGCTGCGCGAAGGCGCGTTCTCGAGCCGGCTCATGGTCGGTTGCGAACAGAGATCGCGGCCGCTCTCCGGCGCCCGGCCCACCGCCAGCTTGAACAGCGGATCGGCGCGCAGCGTGTCGCTCCTGAGCTTGTCGAAGGGCGTCGGCGTCCTCGTAGCCGCAGGCGATCGCGAACATGCGGAACCGCAGCATCGCAGGCAGCGTGTGGACCGTCCGCGCCGGGTCGCGCCACTCCCGGATGCAGCCGGCCAGCGTCTCGGCCAGACGAAGCCGGCGCTCGGCCCCGCGCAGCAGCACAAGCCCGCCGTCCGACGAGATCGAACCGCCGGCGAAATCGGCGGTCACCTTCTTGCGGCTTACGGCTGGAAGATCGAACGGGAGAAGGGTATCTTCGGTCATGGCGGCGTGGCGCTTTCGTTGCTTCGGGGGAATTTCGCTCGGAAACGAATTTCTACCCGAAACCAACGGGTTACGCCACGTCCGCCACCTTGTCCTCAGACCTTGGCGAATACATCAGGTTAATCTCTGGAAGCAACTTGTCCCACTTGGGAATCGTGTCGTCTTCGCGAATAAAATCGACGAGGAAAGACGCCACGAAAAGGAAGACAGCAAAGAGAATACACAATACGGGTACGGCGATAAACGGACCGAACCACGCCGCAATCGTAAGGATGACGATGTCTTCGAATGCAAGATACTTGAACAGATCTAGCCCATAATGATTGTAGTGGCGCCACAGATATATCAACGCTACAGACACGAAATACACGTACGCCACGAAAATCAGGATTTTTTTCTCAAGCGCTTTCGATAATGCCCGATACATACGGCGCGCTCGTGACTTCAGCACGAGTACGCGTTGCCTGAATTTATTCCTGGCGCGCTTAAGCACTTTTCGTTACCTCCGCGGCGTTCGTTTGCGACGGCTGGTCCGGGTGCTTCTGGATTCGCGCAGACCAGACACCGAACCGTGTCTCTGGACTGTCGGTTGTCGCAGTGTGTCGTTTCGCCGCGACGGTCGGAGAAGCCGCAATGCATTCGGACTCCGGTTGTCTTCCACCGGTAATCCGCGAGCCCTGTCGAGGTTCCCTACAACGGCTCGGCAACGCTCCTGGTGGGGGCAATCCTCTGCGGGTCCGGACCCCACATCGCCCCGCGACGGTCCCCGGCTGTCGGTCTTGTTTGGCCGACTCCCGTTTTGCCTCGCTGCTTCGCGCTGCAGCGGAAACCCGGCAAACGGCACCGTCCCTGACCCCGGCTGCTTCCGGAGCCTCCGACGCACGGGTGACCGATGCCTGGACGCGAACATGCCCTGGGACCCCTCCTGCGGTCCTTTTTCACCCAATAATTGAATATATGTTTTATACGAAGGCAAGGTAGATTTGCATTATTTTGAGAGGCGTTTGCGCTGTCGGGGACGGGTTGATTTACAAGGCGTTCACGGAGGTGCGAGATTTTTGATACCCCGTGGTGGTCGTTGATATCCGGGGTTTCAGTTTCGCTGCGGCGGTCGTTTTGGCGATTTTCACCCCACGCCGCTGGTCGCGGCGTCTTGGCAGCGAGGTTTTCCTGCGGCGGCCTCGCGCGCCCTGATCGTGCGCATGAGATAGAAGGTGTCGCCATCGGGCCCTGGGGCCCTTGTTCCACCACCACCCCTGGTCGGGAGAACAGCGATGGCGACGGCGGCGAAGCTACCCTTTTCGTGGCGCGATGTCGAAGTCCTGCCGGACCTTGAACGGCTGCGCCTGGTTCTGGCGGTGCTTCCCGACGAGGAGATCGTGACGGCGCTTGAAGTGTGTCGCGGTCGGGGCCGTAACGACTACCCGGTGCGGGCGATGTGGCGGGCGCTGATCGCGGGGGTGGTGTTGCAACACGCCTCGATGCAGTCGCTGTTGCGGGAGCTGGGGCGCAACCCGGCGTTGCTGGAGATCTGCGGGTTCGACCCTCTGCCGTATCAGAGCGGGCCGGTGACGGTGCTTCACGACGGGCATGCGGTAACGCGCCCGGCGCGGGTTCGTTCGACGGCGCCGAGCCACTGGAACTTCTCGCGGTTTCTGGGGCGTGTTGTGCAGCTTGAGGACGAGCAGGGGCTGGTGTCCGCCATGATCGAGAGCCTGCGCGCCGCGCTGTTCGCCGCGTTGCCGGACTTCGGGCGTCATCTCGGCTACGACGGCAAGGCGATCGCGAGCCACTCGACGGGCCGGGTCGGCAAGGACGAGGACAAGACCTCGGACCCCGACGCCGACTGGGGCAAGCACGAGACGGGCGGGGTGGACGCCAGGACCGGCGCGGTGTGGAAGAAGGTGAAGTCGTGGTTCGGCTACGGGCTGCACCTGATCGCCGACACCGATTACGAGGTTCCGGTGGCCTTCGAGGTGACGCGCGCTTCGGCCTCGGAACCCAAGGTGCTGTCCGGGATGCTGGAGGAGCTGTTCGCAAGGGCGCCGGAGATCGCCGGGCGCTGCGCCGACTTCAGCGCCGACCGCGGTCTCGACGATGCCCGCCTGAAGGCGCGGCTGTGGGACCGGTGGACCGCCCGCCCGCTGATCGATACACGGCTGATGTGGCGGGTGGAGAAGCAGGAGCCGAGATACGATCCGGCGCAGCCGATCACGCGGCCGCTGTTCCCCGACCGCGCCGATGTCATCGTTCACGACGAGCGCGGCCGGGTGTCCTGCGTCTGTCCCGGGACCGGCGAGGTCCGCGCTATGGCGTTTCAGGGGTTCGAGGCTGATCGGGGCCGCTGCGGCACGCTCAAATACCGCTGCCCGGCAGCCGCCTTCGGCTTCGCCTGCGCCGGCAGCCGGGCCTGCCACCGGGCCGGCGGGGTCAAGCCCGGAGACTATGGCCGCATCCTGCGCATCGACCTCGACAGCCACGACCGGCGCATCTTCACCCCCACGCCCTGGGGCAGTCCGTCATGGCGGCGCGGCTACAACCGCCGCTCGGCCATGGAGCGGATCAACAGCCGCCTCGACAACAGCTTCAACTTCGAGACCCACTACATCCGAGGCCGCGCCAAGATGAAGACCCGCCTCGGCCTCGCCCTGGCGGTGATGATGGCGATGGCTCTCGCCCAGGCCCGCGCCGGCCGCCCCGAGCGCATGCGCTCCCTGGTCGGCGCCGTGCCGTATCTCGACACCGGCTGACCGCTCGTCTGCCTCCCGACAATCCTGCCCGATCCCGCCGCCCGACGGCAGAGGGGAAGCCACGCCCGCACGCCAGACAATCTTCCGGTAATCGTATTTGTCAGGCCCCGGAAGCCCGTATCCTGCCCGGTGGGGAAGCGGGCCGGACGATATTCAACCGCCAAAATCGAACCGGCGACAGCCAAAAATCACCACAGCGCACATTTCTCTTTGAGTAATAATGTATGAAAAAACGAAATATAAGGCCAAATTACCCCAATATTGGGGATATACCTTGTTTGATACGATACTAAAACATCGACGAACATCCGCGAGTATTCGGCCGCGACGCCATGCGCCGACACGGACGACGGCCTGCGGCACATCCCGGAACCCGGCAAGGCCGGAGCCGACCGGCGGATGACGCGCGCCTACCCGGACGAGCCGGTCGAGATCGTCGGCTTCCGCTACGAAAGCGACCTGCACCTCACCCGCGGGATCGAGGCGGTGCGGGGCCGTCGGGGGGAGGATGCCGAGTACGTGCTCGCGCAGCGCTACCGGGCCTGGGTGACGGTCAGGGAAGAGGGCACCGGCCGGGTTTCGCGCCTCCGGATTTCCATTCCCGCCGGTTTCCTGACCGACCTCTCCTCGGTGCCGCGCCCGGGTCGCTGGGCGGTGAGCCGCGTCGGCCCGCATCTCGAAGCCAGCATCGTCCACGACTGGCTCTACGTCGCCTGGCAGTTCGAGGGGCGCGAGGGAACCGCCCGGATGAGGCGGTTCGCCGACGACGTGTTCCCCGCCGCCATGAAGGAAGCGCAGGTCGGCTGGTTCCAGCGCAACCTGATCTACGGCGCCGTCCGGCTGGGCGGCTGGATCCCGTTCCGGCGGAAGGACGGCCGGCTGTTCGCTGGCGCTTAGGCCGCGCCGCCCGGCCTACAGGCGGCGCGTATCGGCGAGGCGGGCCATCTTGCGGTCGAGCGTCAGCGTCTCCAGGCCCGCTTGCGCATAGTCGTCCGCGATCAGGCGGTCGAGCAGGCCCGCCCCGTCGGAGGCTTCGAGCGCCGCGATCGCCGTCCGGCCGTTCAGTGGCGCGACGAAGCCGCTCCGCAGCGCCGCGTGCAACGCCGAACGCGCGTCGGTTTTCGATATGCCGTAATGGTGCTGCACCGCGACATAGGCTTCGCCGATCACCTGGTTCGACGCGAACACCTCGTGCCCCTCGTCGATCAGGGCGCCGATCCGGCGCACGCAGTGTTGGAATCCGGCCTCGGGATCGCCGGTGACGAGCCGCACGAGGATCGAGGTGTCAATCCCGAAGCGCCGGGTCATGAGGTTGGTCGCGGAAGGCCCCGAGATCGAACGGTGGATGTCCGGGCGGGATCTTGTCCTTCAACGTGCCCAGGCGGGACAGGTCGACGCGTCTCGGACGAAGGACGAACCCGTCGGGCCCCTCGTCGAGCTCGAGCCGGTCTCCGGGGCCGACGCCCAGCGCGTCGAGCACGCGCGCCGGAAAGGTGACCTGGCGTTTCGACGTGATCCTGACGATCATGGTTCGCGACCTCCTTTCCTTTATTGTAATCTGGTAAGGCGGCCCGAGCAATGGCGACCGGCGGGAGCTTCGCGAACATTCCGCTATAGTCCCGCCATGCGCGCCCCCCTCGTCCGCTACGCCTATCTCGCGCTCGGCTGGGTCTGCGTCGGACTCGGCGCTATCGGCGTGGTGGTGCCGGGGATGCCGACGGTGGTGTTCCTGCTGGTCGCGGTGTGGGCGTTCGCGCGGAGTTCCGAGCGGTTCCACCGCTGGCTGCTCGCCCATCCGCGCTTCGGCCCGCCGGTGGTCGACTGGCAGAATCACGGGGTGATCCGCCGCCGCGCCAAGGTGGCGGCGCTCGGGTTCATGACGCTCGCGGTGGTGGTGCTGGTGTTCTTCGCGGGCTTCCACTGGATCGCGACGGCGGCGCTGGTTGCGACGATCTGCGGCGCGGCCGTGTTCGTCGCCACGCGGCCCGAGGCGCCGCGGGGGTAGGGGCGCGTCCCTCGATACGGCCCTTCGGGCCTACTCGGGATGAGGATGGAGAAAGAAACCCTCACCCTGAGTAGCGCCTGAAGGGCGCGTATCGAAGGGCCGCGTTGGCATCGCCCTCGCCCCGGTGATACCGTCCGCCCGCACACAGGATGGAACGGGCGCATGGCGGAGAATTTTCGCGAGCTGCTGGGCGAGTTGCGCGCGGCGGACCAGCTGGTCGAGATTTCGCGGCCGGTCGATATCCGCCACATCGCGGCGCTGGTCGACCAGTCGGACAAGGCGCTGCTCTTCACGAACGTCGCGGGCTACGACATGCCGGTGGTCTCGGGCGTGATCAACCACCGCGACCGGCTCGCCGTCGCCATGGGGTGCGATTTCGGCGGGATCGAAGCGAAGGTCCGCGCCGGCCTCGACCGCCCCGTCGCGCCGCGCTCGGTCAATGCCGGGCCGGCCCGCGAGATCCTGCTGGAAGGCGGCGACATCGACCTCTACCGCCTGCCGATCCCGCTGTTCTCGGTGCTCGACGGCGGGCCGATGATCACCGCCGGCGTGACGCTCGCCCGCGACCCCGACGGCGAGCACGGGCTCAACGCCGGGGTCTACCGCTATCTCGTCAAGGAGCCCGCGCTCACCGGCATCGACATCGTCACGCCCAACAATCTCCGACGCTTCGCCGAGAAAGCATTCGCGAGGGGCGAGCCGCTGCCGATCTCGATCAATATCGGCACCCACCCGATCGAGGTCATCGCCGCCACCTACAAGGCGCCGATCGGGGTGAGCGAGGTCGCCATCGCCGGCGGGATGCGGGGCGAGGGGCTCGCACTCACCCCCTGCAAGACGGTCGACATCGAGTGCATCGCCGACGCCGAGATCGTGCTGGAGGCCGAGATCCTGCCGACCGGCTGGACCCGCCCGGAGGGGCGGTTCGGCGAGTTCACCCGGCTGATGGGCGGGCTGCACTGGAACCCGCTGGTCCGCGTCAACGCGATCGCCATGCGCCGGGACGCGGTCTACTACGCGCTCCACATGCCGTGGGAGAACATCTGGCCGTCGGGGCCGATCTACGAGGCCGCCGTCCGCCGGGTTTGCCACGAGGCGGGCGTGCAGGTCACGGCGGTCAACATCACGCCCGGCGGGTGCTGCCACTGGCACGCGGTGATCGCCATCAAGCCGCACCCGGGCGACGGCAAGAACGCGATCACCGCCGCGCTCTCGGTCGCCGACATGAAGCACGTCACCGTGGTCGAGGACGATATCGATGTGTTCGATCCCGTGGACGTCGAATGGGCGGTGGCGACCCGGGTGCAGGCCGACCGCGACGTGCTGATAATCTCCAACGCGCGCTCCAAGCCGCTCGACCCCAGTCTCAGGATCGAGCCCGGCAAGGTGCCGACGACCGCCAAGATGGGGATCGACGCCACCATCGCCGACGACGTGCCGCGCGCGCGCTTCCACCGGATCGCCTACGCCTATGCCGACAGCGTGCGCCTCGAGGACTATCTCGGTCCGGCCAACGGGGCGGCGCCGGAGGCCGGACCGGACGCCGACATCGACGGCCTCGCCGGGCGCATCCGCGCCGATATCGCCGACGCGCCGGCCTATTTCGCCGAGCTCGCCGAACGCTACGCCGAAGACGGGTTCCAGGCGGTCGCCCGCGCGCTCGGCAGGCTGCACGCCGACGAAATCCTGTGGCAGGACGCCGAGGGGCGGCACTGCCTCAAGGACTCGCGCTTCGCCGCGAGCCCGCCCGCCGCGCGGCGGAGCGGTTCGTGAAGCTCCTGACCTTCGAGCGAGGCGGTTCCGCGAGCTGGGGCGCGCTGGCGGGGGACGCCGTCGCCGATCTCGGCGCGGCGACGGGCCATGCCGGCATCGTGGAGGCGCTCAGGGCCGGCGCGCTAAACGAACTCGCGGCGGCGGTCGGCGACGCCCCGAAGGTATCGCTCTCGGAGATTGCATTCCTGCCGGTGCTCGGCCCCCCGGCCAAGCTGGTCTGCATCGGCCTCAACTACATGGTGCATGTGCGTGAGATGAACCGGAAGGTGCCGACGGTGCCGAGCCTGTTCCTCAAATACCACGACGCGCTGGTCGGCCATGGGCGAGACGTCGTGCGGCCCAGGGTCTCGGAGGCGTTCGATTTCGAGGGCGAGCTCGCCGTCGTGATCGGCCGCGCCGGGCGCTACATCGCCGAGGAAGACGCGCTCGGCCACGTCGCGGGCTACACGATCCTCAACGACGGCTCGATCCGCGACTGGCAGGAGGAGAACGTCTCGGCCGGCAAGAACTTCCCGCAGACTAGCGGGTTCGGCCCCTGCCTCGTCACCGCCGACGGGATCCCCGACCCCCATGCGCTCGCCGTCCGCACCCGGCTCAACGGCGAGACCGTGCAGGACGGCAACACGGCGGACTTCATCTTCGGCATCCCGCGGCTCATCGCTTACGTCTCGGGCTTCACCCCGCTCGCGCCGGGCGACGTCATCTCGACCGGCACCCCGCACGGCGTCGGCCACGGGCGGACGCCCAGGCTCTACATGAAGCCGGGCGACACGATCGAGGTCGAGATCGAGCGCATCGGCACGCTCGCCAACCGGGTGGTTCAGGAGTCGTAGGCGACCAGTGTGTCGACCGGCACGTCGAGCCGGGCGCGCCCGTCGAGGAACGCGAGCTCGACGATGCAGGCCGCCCCGCGCACGTCCGCGCCGACCTCGCGCAAGAGCTCGATCGCGGCGTTCATCGTGCCCCCGGTCGCCAGCAGATCGTCGAGCACCACGACGCGCTGGCCCGGGGTAATCGCATCGGCCTGGATCTCGACCGTGTCGGTGCCGTATTCGAGCGCGTATTCGTGCCCGATGGTGGCGCCGGGCAGCTTGTCCTTCTTGCGCACCATGGTGAAGCCGAGCCCGAGCCTCAGCGCCAGCGGCGCGGCAACGAGGAAGCCGCGCGACTCGATCCCGATCAGCCGGTCCGGTTCGTGGCGCGCGACCGCCTCGGCCAGCGCGTCGACCGTCTTGCGCCACGCCTCCGCGTGCTGCAGCAGCGTCGAGATGTCGTAGAACAGGATCCCCGGCTTCGGAAAATCCGGGATCTGGCGGATATGGTCCCGGAGCTCGGGCAGCCCGTCGGTCAGCGTCATCGTCCCGGGCGCCTCCCGCCCCCTCGGTTGCCGGGCCGAGTCTAGAGGGTCGTCCGCCTGGACGGAACCGCCGCCGCGCGCGCCGCACGACCTTGTCCCCGCCCTCACTCCACCGTCCCGCCGTACCCGTCCGCGAACGCCCGCAGCGCGGCGAAGAGCTCCGGGTCGTTGACGATGCGGGGCACCTTGTTCTGGCCGCCGAGCTTGCCGCGGCTCTTCATCCAGGCCGCGAAGGCACCCGGAGGGAGGAACTGGACCTTCGCCGCGTCCATGCCGTAGCCGCCGGCGCGGTGGGCGGCGTAGTCGTAGTTGAGGCGGCAGAGCGTTGCGTCGAGCCGTTCGGCGAAGCGCGCTTGGCGGCCGGCGTCGGGGCCGGACCCGCCGGCTTCGGCGCCCGGCTCGACGATGTAGAGATGCCCGCCGCGCGCGCCGCTCTCCCCGGGGAACAGGCTTCCGGCGGCGAAGTCGGTGACCGTCGCGCCGATCGCGCGCGCCGCCTCCGCCACGGCCCGCTCGACCTCGGCGCCGATCACGTGCTCGCCGAAGGCGGACAGCATGTAGCTCGTCCGCCCGGTGACCAGGACGCGCGGCGGGTCGCGGTCGACCAGCGTCACCGTGTCGCCCACGAGGTAGCGCCACAGCCCGGCGCAGGTGGTTACCGCCAGCGCGTAGTTGACGCCCGGCTCCGCGTCGCCGATCCAGCGGCAGTCCGGGTTCGCGCTGTCCAGTTGGTCGAGGGGGACGAACTCGTAGAAGATCCCGGTATCGAGCAGCAGCCGGAGCCCCTCGCCGTCGGCGCGGTCGGCGACGGCGAAGAACCCCTCGCTGGCCGGGTAGACCTCGCGCGTCTCCGCGCGGCTCCCTTCGAGCAGGGCGGCGAAGCGGTCGCGATAGGGCGCCCAGGCGACGCCGCCGTGCGACAGCAGCTCGAGCCCGGGCCAGATGTCGGCGATGCGCTTCCCGCCGGCGATCTCGGCGAGGCGCTCGAAGAAGATCAGCAGCCAGCTCGGCGTGCCCGCCACCGCCGTGATCCCGGTCTCCAGCGAGCGTTCGGCGAAGCATTCGATCTTCGTCTCCCAGTCGGCGATGCCCTCCAGATCGCGCGGCGGGAAATAGCGCAGCCTCGCCCAGGCCGGCATTTCCGCCGCCGCGATGCCGCTCAGATCGCCGCTCAGGACTCCCGGCGCGCGGCGCACCAGCCCGGTCGAGCCGCCGAGCATGAAGACGCGCCCGGCGAGCAGCCGGCTGTTCGGCCGGCCGGCAACATGGCGGACCAGCAGCTCGGCGCCCGCGCGCACGTTCGACCGGCGCATCTCCCGGCTGACGGGGATGTATTTCGTGGTGCCGGTCGACGTTCCCGACGACACGGCGAACCACGGGATGGGGCCGGGCCAGGTGCAGCCGTACAGGTGGGGGAACGGCACGCGCCAGTAGGCGTCCCAGAACGCGTCGTAGTCCCTGAGCGGAACCCGCGAACGGTAGTCGTCGAGCGACCGGACGGCGGCGAAATCGTGGTCCCGCCCGAACCTCGTGCCGCGCGCGCGGCGGACCAGCGACGACAGCACGCCGCGCTGGACCGCTTGCGGGTCCATCCGCGCGAGACGCCGGAGCCGCTTTCGGGCGTAGAGCCTCAGAAGCCAGGTCGCGTCGTGCATGGCCCGCCGCCGGGTCAGTTCTCCAGCGCCAGCGCGTGCGGGAAGGTCCCACGGACCTCCGGCAGCGTCAGCGGCACGCGAACGTACGCGCCCCGGCGCCACAAATCCCACTGATCGAGCGCCGTCGACGAGTTGAACCTTCCGTCCTGCCCGCCCAGCAGCACGAACCAGTTCGCGTCCGGGTCGGACATGTCGGAGACGTGGCGCGCGTTGGAGCCGTAGGTTGCGGTATGGCGGTCGGCGGTGGTGTCGTGCGCGGTCTTCATCACGGTCTCCGAGCTGCCCCCGACCCCCGCCTCGGCGAAGCGGTAGCGCCCGCCGATCAGCGGGAGCCGGGACAGCGGATGGGCGAGCCTGAGCCGGTGCATGTCGCCCCAGCCGGCGAATTCGTCCAGGCCTTCGGCGGCGACGCGCAGCCCGGCGGCGAGCGCGTCGCGCAGCGTGTCTTCGTCGGCGGCGGCGATGTCCTCCTCGATCAGCGCCGTGCCCCGGCGCATCGAGGCGAACGACCCGCCGTGCGCCTCGCCGTAGCGGAGCGTGTAGAAGCGGGTGACGAATCCGGCGCGGAACCGCTCGAAGGCGACCGCGCCCACCGAGTCGCGCCGATAGTGCCCGTCCCAGCCGCGCAGGCGGCCGATCGCCTCGGCGCCCCTTGCGTCGGCCGCCGCCGTCATCCCGAGCGCGTCCAGCCGGGCGACGAACAGATCGCGCAGCGCCGCCGAGGACGCCATGTAGACGTCCCGCTGTAGCGTCTTCAGGGCCTCGACGGGCACTTTCGCCTCGCCCTCCAGCAGCGCGGTCATGCGGCGCACCCGGTCGTCGGGCGAGAAGAAGAAGCTCACCGGCACGTCCGTCTCCGCCGGCCGGTTGTTGGCCGACACCAGGAAGCCCCGCTCCGGGTTGAGGCCGAAGGGCAGATCCGCGCCGCTCCGCATGTCCCCCCAGGCGGCGTCGTGCGCGTCCCTGTCGACGACGATGTCGGCCGGCGCGCCGCTTCGCGCCGGCAGCCTTACCGCCATCGTCTGGCCGATATTCCCGTCGGCGTCCGCATAGAGCATGTTCTGCCCCGGCACGGCGAAGCGGTCGAACGCGGCGCGGAACCCGGCGAAGTCGCGCGCCCGGCTCACCGCCAGCATGGCGCCGATCTCGTCGCTCGCCCCGTGGCCGGTCCATTTCAGCGCGAGCGGCGGCAGGTCGAGATCCGCGAGCAGCGGCGTGTCGGTCACGATCGGCCCCCAGCCCGTCTCGCGGACGGTCACTTCGCTGTCGAACCACCAGCGCACGCCGATGCGTTCGCGCCGCTCCTCTATCTCCGACTCCGGCAGGTCGCCGACATCGACGAGATCGCTGGAGGCGGCGCGCATGTTGGTGCCGCCCCAGGCGATATGCGGGTTGCGGCCGATGGCGAAGATGGGCAGCCCCGGCGCCATCAGCCCCACCGCGTGGTAGGAGGGCGACTTGACGCCGGCGATCAGCCAGACGTTGGGAATGAAGATGCCGAGATGGGGGTCGTTGGCCATCAGCGCGCCGCCCGTCGCGCTGCGATGCCCCGCCACGGCGACGCTGTTGCTGCCCGACTTGGAGGTCCCGGCCAGCAATCGTTGCATGGCGGCGATTCGCGCGCCGCCGTCGAAGCTGGCGAACGATGTCCGGCCCCGTTTCACCATCCGCGCCCAGAGCTCGGGCCAGTCCTCCCGCGCGCGCAGCTTCAACAGGCCGGCCCACACCAGCCAGTTCACGTCCGTCCCGCCGAGGCGTCCGATGGCGAGCACGTCGGCGACCGTCCAGGGCTCGGGATCGAGGCCGAGGACGCGGAAGTCGTGCGGCAGCTCGGCGGCGGTGTCCTGGTAGTGGTTGACCCCGTCGACGAAACGGCGGACCCAGGCGAGCGCCGCCTTGTCCATGCCGCGCTCGATCTCCGCCGCGGCGCGGGCATAGGAGAGGGTGCGGAGGCCCCGGTCGATGTCGACGCCGAGCGGTCCGATCATCTCCGACAGCCGTCCGCGCGCCAGCATCCGCGCCGTCGCCATCTGGCCCAGCCGCAGATGCGCGTGCGCGAGGCCGAGCACGAACGCCGCGTCCGCGTCCGTCTCCGCCTCGACGAAGGGGATCTGCCGGTCGCTCCAGTAGACCGTCGCCCGCCCCTCCAGCGGCAGGCCGCGCGTCGGGAACGCCGCGAGGCGCCCGGCGATGTCCTTGCGCTCGGGCAGCGGCGCGAGCAGCGCGCAGGCGGAGAGGACGAGTCCCGCCGCGGCGCTGGCGATCCCGGCGGCGGCGGCGCGTGAACGGGCGGGCATGCGGTCCTCCGGTCGGTCTCCGGACTTTATTATCTCACCGTTCGGGCCGCAGCATCCGGCGCAGCACGTCGGTCCTGAGATAAAAGTGCTGATAGAGCGCGCCGAGGACGTGCAGGCCCACCAGGACGAGGATCGCCGCCTTGCCGGCGCCGTGCAGCCCGGCCATCGCCTCGACCCCGCCGAACCAGGCGAGGCCGCCGGTCACGGGCATCCCGAGGATCAGCGCATAGAGGGCGAAATGCGTGGCCCGGGCGGCCAATCGCAGCGCCGGGTGCTCGTCCTGCGGCGGCGGCGGGGCGCCGCGGCGCACGCGGAGCGCCACGCGCAACAGGGCAAGCCCGAAGACCGCGACGCCGAACGCGACGTGAAGGTCGGCGAGGAACATCTCGGACTCCGTCGCCGTCCCGACCCCCCGCCCGGCCGCGTAGGCGGCGACGATGCCGTCATGCAGGACGATCTGCGCGACCACCAGCACCGCGACGGTCCAGTGCAGCGCGACCTGCGCCCCGGAGTAGCCGAGCCTCGTTTCCGCCATGGCAAAACCTCGCCGCCCGCGCATCGCACGGCCAACATAAGGGCGCTTCGTTGCCCGCGTATTTCAGGGCGGACGGGGATTTGTAACAGTGCGTTACGGTCGTCGGCGCGAGGCGGACTTCTCGCCGAGGGCCGGCCCCAAGCCTGTCACGCCGCTTCCCCCACACGTCATGCCCGGACTTGTTCCGGGCATCCACGTCCCTTCGCCGCCTCGCCCGCTCCCGGCTCGCACCGCGATGCCGCAAGACGTGGATGCCCGGAACAAGTCCGGGCATGACGACAAAAGGGGTGGCGGCGGGCCACCCTCCCCCAACCCCTCCCGCAAGCGGGAGGGGAGAAGATAAGGAGAGGTCGGCGAGCGAATCCCCCTCTCCCCCGCGGGGAGAGGGTCGGGGTGAGGGGGCCTTACGACGTCAGCGCCCGCGCGAGCGTCATTGCGTTGTGCCGCATCATGTCGAGATAGGTCGGCGCCGGACCGTCCGGGCCGGACAGCGCGCCGGGATAGAGCGTGCCGCCGATGACGGCTCCGGTCTCGTCGGCGATGCGCTTCAGGAGGCGGGGGTCCGCGACGTTCTCGACGAAGACGGCGCGAATGCCCTCGTCGCGGATCTGCCGGATCAGGCGGACGACGTCCTTCGCGGACGCCTCGGACTCGGTGCTGAGCCCCTGCGGCGCGACGAAGGTCAGCCCGTAGTCGCGGCCGAAATACTGGAACGCGTCGTGCGAGGTGACGACGGTCCGGCTCGCCGCGGGAAGCCCGGCGACGAGCTTGCGGATTTCCGAATCGAGCGCTTCGATCTCGGCCGCATAGGCCGCGCGGTTGCGCCGGAACGCGCCGGCGTTCGCGGGATCGGCCTCGGCCAGCGCCGCGGCGATGTTGTCCGCGTAGACCGCCGCGTTGCGGAGGCTTTGCCAGGCATGGGGGTCGAAGGCGCCGTGGCCGTGGCCGTCGTGACGGTCGGCCTCGGCGTGCTTGTCGTGTTTGCCGCGGTCGTCGTGCTTGTCGTGCTCGGCATGGCCATGGCCTTTGCGATCGCTGTCCTCGGCGTGCTTGCCGTGGTCGTCGCGCTTGTCGTGGTCGTCCTCGAATGCGATCGGCTCGATGCCGTGGGTCGCCACCACCCGGACGCCGCGGAAGTTCGAAGCGTCGATCAGGCGGTCCAGCCAGCCCTCGAATTGCAGCCCGTTGACCACCAGGATCTTCGCTTCGCTGACGGCCCGCGCGTCGGCCGGGGTCGGCCGGTAGACATGCGTATCCCCGTCGGGGCCGACGAGCGTCGTGAGGGCGACATGCTCTCCGCCGATCCGTTTCACCATGTCGCCGAGGATCGAGAAGGTGGCGACCACCGGGATCGGCTTGCCGGATTGCGCGGTCGCCGGCGCGGCGGGCGCCAGGGCGAACGACAAAGCGAGGACGGCGGCGGACGTCAGGAACGCTCTGCGGGCGGGCATCGGAACTCCTTTCAGGCTTCGAGATAGCGGCGCGGGGACGCCCGCCGGGCGAGACCGCCCACCGGTCCGAAGACCAGCGACAGCGCGTAGGCGAGACCCGCGACGAGGATGATCGCCGGCCCGGAGGGCAGGCTGAAATGGTAGGAGAGAAGAAGGCCGCACAGGCTCGAGAGCGTCGCGACCGAGACCGCGGCGGCGATCAGCGCGCCGATGCCGACGGCCCAGAACCGCGCGGCGGCGGCGGGAAGGATCATGATGCCGACGGCCATCAGCGTGCCGAGCGCGTGAAAGCCGGCCACGAGGTTCAGCACGACGAGGGCGAGAAACGCGAAATGCGTCACGGCGCTGAGCCCGCTCACCGAACGCAGGAACTGCGGATCCGCGCATTCGAGCACGAGCGGCCGGAACAGGACCGCGAGCGCGAAGACCGAGACGCTCGCGAAGGAGCAGAGCAGAGTGAGCGCGGCGTCGTCGAGCGCCAGCACGGTCCCGAACAGCACGTGCATCAGGTCGATATTGCTGCCCCTCGTGGACACGATCAGCACGCCCAGCGCCAGCGAGATCAGGTAGAACGCCGCCAGGCTCGCGTCCTCGCGCAGCGCCGTGACGCGGGCCACGAAGCCCGCGAGCAGCGCCACGGCCATGCCCGCGAGCAGCCCGCCGACGGTCATCGCCCCGAGCGAGAGGCCCGCGACGAGATAGCCGACGGCCGCGCCCGGCAAGATCGCGCAGGCCATCGCGTCGCCCGTCAGGCTCATGCGGCGCAGCATCAGGAACACCCCGACCGGCGTCGCGCCGACCGAGACCGCGATGCATCCGATCAGCGCGCGCCGCATGAAGCCGAAATCGGCGAAGGGCTGGACGAGGAGCTCCCACATCATGCCGCCTCCGCGCCGTCCGGCCCTCCCCCGACCCCTCCCGCGAGCGGGAGGGGAGAAGGCAGGGAGGAGGCGGCGCACGGCTCCCCCTCTCCCCCGCGGGGAGAGGGTCGGGGTGAGGGGGCCTCCCGGGCGACGGCTGGCCGCAGCGACATCACGCGGCGCTGCGCCCGCAGACGTGCGGCGGGCCGGCGCAGGCCTCGCACATCTGACGCGCGCGGAACTGGTTCTCGGCGGTCAGCACCTGCGCCGTGGGTCCGTGGGCGACGAGCTCGCGCGCCAGCATCAGCGTGCGGGGGAAGTGGGCCCGCACCGTGTCGTGGTCGTGCAGGACGGCGAGCACCGTGCGGCCTTCGCCGTGCCAGCGCCGCACCACGCCGATCAGGTCCGCCATGGTTCTCGCGTCGACCGCGGTGAAGGGCTCGTCGAGCAGGACGAGCGCCGCGTCCTGCAACAGAAGCCGCGCGAAGAGCGCGCGCTGCATCTGACCGCCCGACAGCGACCCGATCGGCCGCTTCTCGAACCCTTCGAGCCCGACCGCGGAAATCGCTTCGGCGACGCGGGCCCGGTGACCGGACCGCAAGCCGGCGAAACCGCCGATCTCTTGCCAGAGCCCCATCGCCACGAGGTCGGCGACCGCGATCGGGAAGGACCGGTCGACGTCCGATTGCTGCGGCAGGTAGGCGATGTCGTCCCGAGCGATCCCGCCGAAGACGATCCGGCCCTCGAGCGGGCGGAGCGCGCCGGTCACCCCCTTCAGCATCGTGGACTTGCCGGCCCCGTTGGGTCCGACGATGGCCGTCAGGCTGCCCTCGGCGATCTCGCCCCGCAGGCGATGCACGGCTGGATGCCGGTCGTAGCCGAGGGTCAGGTCCTGAAACTGAAGCGCGTAGGTCATGCCCCCCCCGGCGTGGACGTCGCCCAGAAGAACGCGGCCCAGAGCACGGCGGCGATCAGGGCCGCGCCGGCCAGCCGGGGCCCGGCGCCGAGCGGCAGCAGCCGGATCGAAGGGGCGCGCGGTCTCATGCCGCGCCGGCGTCCGCGCACCGCGCGCACATGCCCTCGACCTCGACCGTGCGGCGCGTCGCGACGAACCCGAGGAGGGCGGCATCCTCGGCCAGCAGCCCTCCGATCCGCGGATCCTCGAGCTCGACCGATGTCCGGCAGCCGCTGCAGATGAAGAACAGGCAATCGTGGTCGCGCTCGGGATGGGCGCACGGGACGTAGGCGTTCAGGCTTTCGATCCTGGAAACGAGGCCTTGCGCCATCAGGAACTCGAGCGCCCGGTACACGGTCGGCGGTCCGACCCGGCGCGACTCCCTGCGCTCGATCGCCTCGATCAGCTCGTAGGCGCCCGTCGGCCGGCCGCTCGCCCAGAGCAGCTCCAGGATGCGCCTGCGAAACGCCGTCATCCGTTCGCCGCGCCCCTCGCAGATCGATACCGCGAGCGCGACCCGCTCGCGCGGCGCGTGCCGTCCGCGGCAATCCGGATCGGTGCAGGGCCGTGGCCGTGGCCGGGCCGGCGGTTCCGCCATCGCCTGTGTCGCCTTGCGGGGCATGAACACAATGTTATAACATTTCTATTCGTTGCGCAAGAAAGCCGCTGTGCCGGGCGGGGCGAGGAGGGAACGACGCCCGCCGCGGCGGGCGCACATCTGCCCCGCCGCCCGTCATTGCCGATGTCCTGCCCTGCCCCCATATCGTCATGCCCGGACTTGTTCCGGGCATCCACGTCTGGGGCATCGCGGTGCGAGCCGGGCACGGGGACCGCTGCCGCTGATCGTGTCCCGAGCCGTGGTGTAAGAGCCTGGCGGCCGTCGCGGTATCCGGCGGGTAGGGCCGGTAGGCTCAGGCTGCCACGGCGGGCAGCTTGACGGTTGCATTGTCGCTCACGGGAGCGATTGATTCCAGCGTCATGTATCTGAGAAATGTGCGCTGTGGTGATTTTTGGCTGTCGCCGGTTCGATTTTGGCGGTTGAATATCGTCCGGCCCGCTTCCCCACCGGGCAGGATACGGGCTTCCGGGGCCTGACAAATACGATTACCGGAAGATTGTCTGGCGTGCGGGCGTGGCTTCCCCTCTGCCGTCGGGCGGCGGGATCGGGCAGGATTGTCGGGAGGCAGACGAGCGGTCAGCCGGTGTCGAGATACGGCACGGCGCCGACCAGGGAGCGCATGCGCTCGGGGCGGCCGGCGCGGGCCTGGGCGAGAGCCATCGCCATCATCACCGCCAGGGCGAGGCCGAGGCGGGTCTTCATCTTGGCGCGGCCTCGGATGTAGTGGGTCTCGAAGTTGAAGCTGTTGTCGAGGCGGCTGTTGATCCGCTCCATGGCCGAGCGGCGGTTGTAGCCGCGCCGCCATGACGGACTGCCCCAGGGCGTGGGGGTGAAGATGCGCCGGTCGTGGCTGTCGAGGTCGATGCGCAGGATGCGGCCATAGTCTCCGGGCTTGACCCCGCCGGCCCGGTGGCAGGCCCGGCTGCCGGCGCAGGCGAAGCCGAAGGCGGCTGCCGGGCAGCGGTATTTGAGCGTGCCGCAGCGGCCCCGATCAGCCTCGAACCCCTGAAACGCCATAGCGCGGACCTCGCCGGTCCCGGGACAGACGCAGGACACCCGGCCGCGCTCGTCGTGAACGATGACATCGGCGCGGTCGGGGAACAGCGGCCGCGTGATCGGCTGCGCCGGATCGTATCTCGGCTCCTGCTTCTCCACCCGCCACATCAGCCGTGTATCGATCAGCGGGCGGGCGGTCCACCGGTCCCACAGCCGCGCCTTCAGGCGGGCATCGTCGAGACCGCGGTCGGCGCTGAAGTCGGCGCAGCGCCCGGCGATCTCCGGCGCCCTTGCGAACAGCTCCTCCAGCATCCCGGACAGCACCTTGGGTTCCGAGGCCGAAGCGCGCGTCACCTCGAAGGCCACCGGAACCTCGTAATCGGTGTCGGCGATCAGGTGCAGCCCGTAGCCGAACCACGACTTCACCTTCTTCCACACCGCGCCGGTCCTGGCGTCCACCCCGCCCGTCTCGTGCTTGCCCCAGTCGGCGTCGGGGTCCGAGGTCTTGTCCTCGTCCTTGCCGACCCGGCCCGTCGAGTGGCTCGCGATCGCCTTGCCGTCGTAGCCGAGATGACGCCCGAAGTCCGGCAACGCGGCGAACAGCGCGGCGCGCAGGCTCTCGATCATGGCGGACACCAGCCCCTGCTCGTCCTCAAGCTGCACAACACGCCCCAGAAACCGCGAGAAGTTCCAGTGGCTCGGCGCCGTCGAACGAACCCGCGCCGGGCGCGTTACCGCATGCCCGTCGTGAAGCACCGTCACCGGCCCGCTCTGATACGGCAGAGGGTCGAACCCGCAGATCTCCAGCAACGCCGGGTTGCGCCCCAGCTCCCGCAACAGCGACTGCATCGAGGCGTGTTGCAACACCACCCCCGCGATCAGCGCCCGCCACATCGCCCGCACCGGGTAGTCGTTACGGCCCCGACCGCGACACACTTCAAGCGCCGTCACGATCTCCTCGTCGGGAAGCACCGCCAGAACCAGGCGCAGCCGTTCAAGGTCCGGCAGGACTTCGACATCGCGCCACGAAAAGGGTAGCTTCGCCGCCGTCGCCATCGCTGTTCTCCCGACCAGGGGTGGTGGTGGAACAAGGGCCCCAGGGCCCGATGGCGACACCTTCTATCTCATGCGCACGATCAGGGCGCGCGAGGCCGCCGCAGGAAAACCTCGCTGCCAAGACGCCGCGACCAGCGGCGTGGGGTGAAAATCGCCAAAACGACCGCCGCAGCGAAACTGAAACCCCGGATATCAACGACCACCACGGGGTATCAAAAATCTCGCACCTCCGTGAACGCCTTGTAAATCAACCCGTCCCCGACAGCGCAAACGCCTCGTATCTGGCCCTCTGGACGGCCCATTCGTCGTTCTGCTCGAGCAGGATGGCGCCGATCAGCCGTGTTATGGCGTCCTCGTTGGGGAAGATGCCGACGGTGTTGGTACGCCGCTTGATCTCGCCATGGAGTCGTTCGAGCGGGTTTGTCGAGTGCAGCTTGGGGCGATGCGCGGCCGGGAAGGTCATGTAGGCGAGAACGTCGTGCTCGGCCTCGTCCATGAGAGCGGCGAGCTTCGGCGCCTTGGCCCTGAGCTGGTCGGCGACCTGGCGCCACTGGGCGGAGGCGCTGTCTGCATCCTCCTGGGCGAAGGCGGTGGTGACGAAGGCGGACACGACGCGCCGGCCCTGCTTGCCGGCATGGGCGAGCAGGGTGCGCATGAAGTGGACGCGGCAGCGCTGCCATGTGGCGCCGAGGACGCGCGTTGCAGCCGCCTTCAGGCCCTTGTGGTCATCGGAGACGACCAGCTTGACGCCGCGCAGGCCGCGGCGGGCCAGGGAGCGCAGGAAGGAGGTCCAGAAGGTCTCGGCCTCGGACGCGCCGATCGCCATGCCGAGCACCTCGCGGCGGCCCTGGTCGTTGACCGCCACCGCGATCGTGACCGCGACCGAGACGACGCGCCCGGCCTCGCGCATCTTCACATAGGTCGCGTCCAGCCACAGATACGGCCAGTCGCCCTCCAGCGGGCGGTCGAGGAAGTCGCGGATCTTGCCGTCGATCTCACCGCACAGCCGCGACACCTGGCTCTTCGAGATGCCCGACATGCCCATGGCCTGCACCAGGTCGTCCACCGAGCGGGTCGACACGCCCTTGATGTAGGCCTCCTGGATCACCGCCGTCAGCGCCTTCTCCGCCATGCGACGCGGCTCCAGGAAGCCCGGGAAGTAGCTCCCCTTGCGCAGCTTCGGGATCTTCAGCTCCACCGTGCCCGCGCGCGTCTCCCAGACCCGGTCCCGGTAGCCGTTGCGATGGGTGAGCCGGTCCGGCGAACGCTCGCCGTGTGCGGCTCCCGCAAGGCCCTCCACCTCAAGCGCCATCAAACGCTCGGCCGTGAACCCGATCATCTCGCGAAGCAGATCGGCGTCCGAACTCTTCTCCAAAAGCGCCTGCAGGGTCATCATGTCCTTGGTGGTCATCGTGGTACTCCTCCGGTCGGATGGACTGTAGAAGCCCAACCCTAACCGGCACCGCGATGGCCATCCGCTATGGATAAGTGGCCCGCCGCCGCCAGACGCCACACGGTCGCGGCGGCGGGCCACTTACCCACAGCTACCGATGCTGGCTCCTGCTCCTACACCACACCACGCCTGGGGGCACGACCCTGCCGCTCTAACGAAAGCGGATACGCGCTAATTCGTTACCCTTCGGTAGTGAATATTCGGCGCGTCCCGCCATCCGGGCGTCCCCGGCGCCGCTCTTCCACCTTCCCGGCGACGTATCCCCGCAAGCCGCTGGCGCGGCTGTCCGAACCGGTATTCGCCGCTGCCTTCCGGCCTCTTCGCGGGCGCGTTGCGCGGCGCTTTCCCGTCCCCGGGGGACGCGAAAATAGTCCCATATCGGACCAATTTTTGGGGCTTATATCGATTACTTGACGGCCGGCTGTCGGGCGCGGATCGGGGCCGGGGACGCCGTCGCGTCGCGGCGGGCATGGAAACCGCCCAGACTCCCCCCCGTCATGGTCGGCGAAGGCCGACCATCCACGATTTGTTTTTCGTTTCCGGCGCCGCAAAAACTCGTGGATGGTCGGCCTTCGCCGACCATGACGGGGAGGAACGGCCCGCCGGGACCCGAATGCGCCCCGGCGCTGCCCGGAACGCCTGTCAGCCCCGCTCCTGTCAAGTAATCGATATAAGCTCCAATTTTTTCTGGGGATAGTTCGGGGGATAAACAGTTGAATTATCGATGTTTTTGGATAAGTCGGTGGAGAAGGGGTGGATAATTTGGCGCTCACCCATCTCCCTGCTCGCGGCGGCGTCCGGCGAGCTTCTCTCCGGTCTCGAAATAGCGTCCGGTCACGGCGAGATCGGCCTCTTCCTCGTTCTCCGCCGTCCAGCCGTCGAGCGGGTAGCCGTGCCACGGCGCCCGCAGGTCGAGCTCCGGCAGCGACAGCGCCCGCCAGCGTTCCAGCGCCTTCTCCATGAAGTCGCGGCGCGGCAGCGACACCGGCAGATAGGGGTGCTCCCGGCAGGCGTTGATCAGGATCGACGAGGCGCCCGCGCCGTCCGGGTAGGCGAACTGGCGCGCGTCCTCTGAAGGCGTGATCGACGGGTCGAGCCGGGGCACCTTGCCGCGGATGACCTCGGTGTCGCGGTGCGGCTGCATCGAATAGGAGAGCGCCCACAGTACCGCGTCCATCGAATCGGGGTCGACGTCGGAATCGACCGCGATGAAGATCTTGCCGAGCGAGGGGTCGAACGCCGCCGCCGCGCGCAGCGCCTGCCAGGGCTGGCCGAGCTCGGGCCGGTCGAGTTGGATCACGAACATCATGTTGCAGCTCGCCATCTCGTGGCACGCGACCCTGGTGACCGAGGGGATGTTGCACGCCCCCCGGAGGTGGTTGAGATAGACCGCGTCGAACGCCGCCTTGCGGATCACCGTGCTCTCGCTCGGCGGGAACTCGCTGATGATGCCCTGATAGACCGGCGCCTCGCGGTGGGTGATGGCGCTCACCTCCAGCACCTTTTCCATCTTGCGCGGGCCGAGATAGCCGGACGCCTCGCCGAACGGCGCCTCGGGTTCGAGGAAGTCGGTGCGGATGCGTCCCTCGATGACGATCTCGGCCGTGGCCGGCACCTGGCAGTCCACCGTCTCGGCGGCGACGGTCTCGATCGGGGCGCCGTTGAGCGCGCCCGCGATGCCGTACTCGTCGACCCCGTAGGGCACCTTGCTGGCGGCGGCGAACAGCAGCGTCGGCGGGCCGCCGATGAACACCGCCACCTCGAGATGCCGTCCGAGGCGCCGCGCCTTCTCCCACTGGATCGCCAGATGCTGGGTCGAGACGTCGGTCGCGCAGCCCACCCGGTCGGGCGCCTTGATCATCCCGCGATAGATGCCGAGATTGTACGATCCGGTCTCCGGATCGCGCGTCACCCAGACCCCGGCGGTGACGAACGGTGCCGGATCGAATCCCGGGGTCGAGATCAGGTGCGGGAACAGGTCGACGCCGGCGCCGAGATCGGGCGCCCGGATGACGGTTTCCCTGACCGGCGCGGCATCGGCCGAAACCTCGACCGGCGGCAGGTGATTGCCCTCGACCCCGGCCCAATGGGCGGCGATCCCGTCCGCGTCGACGCCGAGCGCCGCGCCGTAGATTTCGCGCGAGCTGCCGAGCGATCCGAGCACCACGGAGCCCGGATAGTCGCGCCCGCGCGCATCCGTCACGTCGCGGAACCAGAACGCCTTGCGCTCGGCCTCCGGCAGCCCGCGGAACTGGAGCCGGACCAGCGGCACCAGCTCGGTGTCCTTGCAGACCCGCCCGTCGACGACGTGCAGCAGGCCGCGCCTCTCCAGCGCGTCGATGTAATCCCGGAGGTCCCTGTACGGCATCGTCCCGACCCCTCTCGTTTTCTTGTCATGGTCGGCGAAGGCCGGCCATCCACGATTTGTTTTTTCTTCTTCGATCGATAGAGAAAAACTCGTGGATGGCCGGCCTTCGCCGACCATGACAGGGTGAATACTGCGCCTCTAAACCGCCCGCCGCACGAGGTTCAGCATCGCGCTTCCGAGCGGGGTGTCCGGGCGCGCCATGTCGCCCATGATCGAGAAATGATCGTGCCCCTCGGCGCCGATCAGGGTGACGTCGCAGCCCGCCGCCTCGAGCGCTGCGGCGTAGTCCTCGGATTGGCGCCGGAATTCGTCCGACTCCCTTGTGCCCCAGGCGACGACCGCGGGAACCGGCGCCGCCGGCGGGTGTCCGACGGGCGAGTTGCGCGCCGTCGCGTCGTCGTCGAGGGCGAGGTTGTCCTGGTGACTGGTGCGCCGCATCGGTTCGAGGTCGAAAACCCCGCTCGTCGCGCAGGCGCCCTTCACGATGTCTCCCGGCACGCCGTATTCCGCGTGCCAGCCGGGCGCGAGCGCCATTCCCGTCAGGTGACCGCCGGCCGAATGTCCCGCGACGTGGATCCGGTCGCGGTCGATCCCGTAATCCGCCGTGTTGCGGTAGAGCCATGCGAGCGCGGCGCGAACGTCGGCCACGATCCCGTCCATCGTGCACGACGGGGACAGGCGGTAGTTTATCGGCGCCCAGGCGATCCCGGCGTCGTTGTAGAACGGCGCGGGGAAACGGCGCCCGGCCTTCTCGCCGCCCTTCCAGTAGCCGCCGTGGATATAGACCATGAGCGGGGCCGGCCCGCCGTTCTGCGCGGGGAACAGGTCGAGGCGTTGCAGCGGGTCGGGGCCGTATTCGAGGTCGAGGACTCCGTGTCCCGAGGCGGCGACCTCGTCCGACGCCCGGCGGTACCCGTCCTGGATCGCGTCCACGTCGTCGACGCCGATGGTGACGTCGTATTGCCTTTCGAGCGCCTCGGCGCTGTAGTGGGGACGGCTCGCCATGCCGCGATGCTATCGGAGGCAGGGAGGAAGCGCCACATGTGCGCGGGTTTCGTCTACCGTCCCCATGTCGAGACCGCCGAGGGCGTGTTCACGCCCGACATCGTGCTCGACGGTCTGACGGTCGCGGTGGGTAACGCGCGTTACCCGGTCTCGGTCGAACGGCTGACCGGCGACGCCGCGATCGAGGTCGTCGGCGCCGAGACCCGCGCTCAGGGGGCGGTCGCCCTCGTCGCGGCGAGCGCGGGTTCGCTCGTCGGGATCGGTTCGGACCATGTCGACGGCGCGCTGGCCGACGACCCCGCGCGGGCGCGGCAGCTCTGCGCCAAGCCGCTCGCGCGCGCCACCTGGCGCTTCGCCGAGATCGCCGGCCACCTCGACGAAGTCTTCCTTCGGACCGAAGCGGTCGACGCCGCCGGTCGGTCGCACGCGGCCGAGACCGCGCTGGCCGACATCGCCGCCCTGCCCGCCGACGGGGCGGTGCCCGGGGCCGCCGTCATCTTCGCCCATGCCGGCGCCGACGCCCTGCCGGGACCGGCGAGCGTCACCGTCACCTTCGAAGATCGCCGCCTGTCGCGCCGCCTCGTCCACCGCTACGCGGTGCGCGTGCTCTGAGGCCGCAGCTATCCCTGCATTCTTGCTATAGCATTTTTCCGACCGGGCACGATCGCGGCCGGCTGTCGTCCGGGAGGCCGCCTCACCCCGACCCTCTCCCCGCGGGGGAGAGGGGGATTCGCGCGCCGACTCCTCGTTGCCTTCTCCCCTCCCGCTTGCGGGAGGGGCCGGGGGAGGGTGGCGACCCCGTCAGGTCGGAGAATGCTGTAGCGGCCGAAATGCCGGAATTGCAGACCTATTTCTTGGGTGGCGCGTTGGTTCGTCCGCCGCCCGAGGGATTGCCGGTCCTGGAGGGCCAGCCTCCTTGACCCTTGCCGCCCTTCGAGCCGCCGCCACCGCCTTTTCCGCCTTTACCCATAACTGAACCCTTGTGCATGTGATGCTTGATAGTCGCGCGATTCTATCCGGACAGGTCCTTGGGGGGCACCTACGCGCAACAAAATTGCCGCCGCCTGGCTACGCCCCCTCTTCCCGCGGCAAGGGCGGACGGCCGCGGATCATGTCGGACGCCTTTTCCGCCATCATCAGGACGCAGGCGTTGATGTTGCCGGAGACGAGGTCGGGCATCGCCGCGGCGTCGACCACGCGGAGACCCTCGGCGCCCCGGACCCTCAGCTCAGGATCGAGGACCGCGTCCCCGTCGATCCCCATCCGGCAGGTGCAGGAGGGGTGGTGCGCGGTGATCGCGGTCTCGCGGATCCAGGCATCGATCTCGGCGTCGGTCCTGACGCCCGGCCCCGGCTCGGTCTCCGCCTTGTGGTATGGGGCGAGCGCGGGCTGCGAGAACACCTCGCGGGCGGCCTTGACGCCGGCGCGGAGCGTCTCCAGATCCGCCCGGCTCGCCAGGAAATTGGGGCGGATGCGGACCGGCGCCGCCGGATCGGAGGAGTGCAGCCTGACCTCGCCCGCGCTCTCGGGGTGAAGGACCACGGGGCGCATGCCGTACTGGTCGGGCGGCGCGGGCCGGACGCCCGGCAGCCACGGCCGCGCGTCGAGCCCCGCGCCGCGGGTGAGGAACTGGATGTCCGGCACGGCGAGCTCCGGCCGGGTCCTGACGAAGCCGTGCATCCCGTTGGGGAGCCAGGTCGCCGGTCCGGTTCCGAAGGCCCAGGCGCGCGTTATGTTGACCGCGAGGCGGTCCATGCGAAGCTCGCCGTGGAAATGTCCGTTGCCGCTGCGCGCGTTCATCAGCTGGACCGCGAGATGGTCCTGCAGGTTCCGCCCGACGCCCGGCAGGTCGACCGCGACCCCGATCCCGATCTCGCGCAGGTGCTCGGCCGGGCCGATGCCGGACAGCATCAGGAGCTGGGGCGAGTTGAACACCCCGCCCGACAGCAGGACCTCGCGCTCGGCATGGGCGATACGCTCCCGCCCGCCTTTCAGCCAGGCGACGCCGCGCGCCCGCGTGCCGTCCAGGACGACGCGCGTCGCCAAGGCCTCGGTCAGGACCGTGAGGTTCGGCCTCTGCATCGCGGGCCTGAGATACGCGACCGCGGCGCTGCAACGCCTGCCGCCGCGGATGGTCCACTGGCTGCGGCCGAACCCTTCCTGCCGTTCGCCGTTATAGTCGGGCGTGACGCCGAAGCCCGATTCCTCGCCTGCCTGCATCCAGGCGTCGAACAGCGGATCGCGGGACTTCGAGCGCACCACGCCGAGCGGACCCTCCGTGCCGCGCCACGTGTCGCCGCCCTCCTCCCAGCTCTCGCAGCGCTTGAAGTAGGGCAGCACGTCGGCATAGGACCAGCCGGCGCAGCCCTTCTGCGCCCAGCGGTCGTAATCGCCCCGGTGGCCGCGCACATAGGCCATGACGTTGATCGAGGACGAGCCGCCGATCACCTTGCCGCGCAGCGCTTCGACGGAACGCCCGTCGAGCCCGTCCTCGGGCTCGGAGTCGTATCCCCAGTCGTGCAGCCGGTCGGCATGCATCTTGCCGATGCCGATGGGGATCGAGATCAGCGGATCGCGGTCGCGCGGCCCGGCCTCCAGCAGCAGCACCCGGCAATCCGGGTCCTCGGTCAGCCTGCCGGCGAGCACGCACCCCGCCGATCCCGCGCCGACGACGATGTAGTCGTAGGTTTCCGCCATCCCGCCCGTCCCCTCAAGCGCCGCGCGACATTACAGTCCGCTCCGCCCATGAAGAAGGGCCGCCCCGGAGGACGGCCCTTCCATTGTCTAACCGCGGCCGGAGTGTGGCCGCGAGCGTCGCTCTAGGCGACCCAGGACCCCCGAGAGGCGGAGACCCAGTTCACCCGCGTCCGCGGTTGGCGACAATGAGACACTGGATCACCTCCTTTCCGTTGTTGAAATGGCGCCCCCTTATGCCGCGTTTCGTTTCCGGCGACAAGTAGGCATTTGCCGCTAGACATTTGCCGAGGGGATACTCGGAGTCGGCATGGAAACGACATCGGGAGACGGCAAATGGTCGCACCGGTAAGGCGGGTCGTCACGGGGCATGACGAAAACGGCATGGCGGTCGTCATTCTGGACGGCGACGCGCCCAACGTGCGGGTGCGCGAGCACGGCACCGGCTCGACCCAGCTGTGGCGCACGGCCGCGACGCCGGCCGACAATTCGGGGTCGGACGACGCCGTCACGGGCGACATCCCGCTCAAGCCGCCGGCGGGCGGATCGGTGTTCCGGGTCGTCGAGTTCGCGCCCGAGTCGGCGATTTCCCGGTCGGACGACGCCGGCACGCTGGCGAGCGCGCTCGGCGCGCACGAGCCCGAGGGCGCCGCGCTGCGCCATCCCGGCTCGCACCGCACTGACAGCGTCGACTACGCGATCGTGATCTCCGGCGAGATCGATCTCTGGCTCGACGACGAGAAGGACGACGTGCACCTCAAGGCGGGCGACGTGGTGATCCAGCGCGGGACCAACCACGCCTGGGTCAACAACGGCGCCGAGCCGTGCCGGATCGCCTTCGTCCTGATCGACGCGAAGCCCGCCGTGTGACGCCTACTCCGCGGCCGGCCGCGCCGCCTCGTCCTGGAAATGCGGCATCACCTCGGCGGCGAAGAGGTCGAGCGAGCGGGCCGACTCCTCGAATGTGAGGTCTCCGTAGGCGAACCGCGACACGAAATAGGTGCAGCCGCTCCGCTCCCGCTGCTCGGCGATTTCCGCGCGCACGGTCTCGGGCGAGCCCACCGTGATCACCCCGATCCGGCGCGCCTCGTCGAAATCGTCGGGGTATCGGGTCGGGTTGGCGCCGAAGTCGCGCCACAGCCTGGCGAAACTCGCGAACCATGAATCGAAGGCCGGCCGGCCGCGCTTCTCGGCCTCCGCGTCGGTCTCCGCCACATAGGTCTGGCGCGTGATCCCCATCAGCGGCGGCGGCGCCGCGCCGTGGGTTTCGGCCCAGGTCTCCCGGAAGGCCTCGATCAGCGGGGCGGCGGCCCCGGCCGGGGCGTTGATGACGATATTGGCCTTCATCCGCGCCGACCATTCGGCGGAAGCGCGCGTCCCCGGCCCGTACCAGAGCGGCGGGTGCGGCGCCTGGAACGGGCGCAATTCCATCGGAAAGCCCGTATAGCGGAACCGCTTGCCCGCGTGGTCGAGGGTCTCGTTTCCGAGCGCGGCGAGGACGATCTCGAGCGACTCCTCGTAGATCTCCCGCACCTCCGGATGGGCGATGCCGAAATGGCCGAGCTCGAGGAACGAGATGCCGCGCCCGACGCCGAGCTGGAACCGTCCCCGCCCGAGATGGTCCAGCATGCAGATTTCCTCCGCCAGCCGGACCGGGTCGTAGAGCGGCAGGATGTAGACCAGCGGGCCGAACAGCATCGTCCGCGTCCGCTGGGCAACGGCGGCGAGGAAAATGCCGGGGGCGGGCGCCATCCCGAGCGGCGTCGCGTGGTGCTCCGCCACGTGATAGCAGTGGATGCCCGCCGCCTCGTACCGCTCGACCATCCGGAGGCGGTCCTCGTAGAGGTCCGACAGCGGGACCTCCCGGCCGCGGTCGACATGGTCGAAGATGCCGAACTTCATCCGCGCGGCTCCGGTCCGGCCATCCGCGGCGCTACTTCCTGGGCTTCAGCTTCACCATCTCGCGGAACTTGGCGAGGATGGGTTCGGGGGTCGCCATCGCGGTTCCGATCACCTGCTGGATCTTGTCCGCTTTCAGCGGGTTCACCACCATCCCCCGCTTCTTCGCGTCGGCGCGGAAGGCGGGGTCGTTGACCGCCGCCCAGAAGGACTTGCGGAGCGCCGCCACCCGGTCGGCCGGCGTTCCATCGGGCGCGAAGAAACCATGCCCGACATAGGCCGGCGCCTCCATGAAATCGACCATCCGGCGCTGCTCGTCGGTGGTCACCAGATCGCGCATGTTGGGAACGCCCTTGAGGTCCGGCAGGCTGGGTCCGACCTGGACCAGCTGGACGATCTTCCCCTCCTTGATCCAGTGCGGCTTGGTGGTGACGTAGGAGTTGTAGAAACTGCCCCTTCCGTGCACCTCGCCGGTCTCCATCGCCTTGTTCATCGGGCCGGCGCCCCGGTAGCCCGGCACCACCTTGAACTTCGTGCCGGCGACCGCGTTCATGAAGGCCGGAATCAGATAGGCCGAGGACAGCTTGCTCGAGGTCGCCATGATGACCTCGACCTTCTTCGCCTCCTCGATCGACCTGGCGGGCGCGGTGTGCCAGACGGTCGAGACCTCGGTCATCGGCGTGATCGAGCCGAGCCAGTGGAATTTGGACGGGTCGAACTTGACCTTCCTGAGCAGCGGAGCGTTCACCGCGATCGGGAGCGCCGCGCCGATCTCGGTTCCGTCGCGCTTGGCGGCATTCGCCATGTAGCTCATCAGCTTGGCGCCGCCCGCGCCCGGCTTGGCGTCCACGATCAGCGTCGGATTGCCCGGGATATGTTTCTCCCAGGTTTCCGCCAGCACCCTCGCGGCGGTGGAGAATCCGCCGCCCGCGCTGCCGCCCGAGATCAGCTTGACGGTCCTGCCCTTGAAGAAATCGGCGATGGGATCGGCGGAAATCGCCGCCGGGGCGGCGACGGTCGCGAGCGCGGCAAATCCCGCGGTGACGAACGTCCTGATCATGATGCTCCCCTCCAATTCGTTCCCCTGCGTTCCCGGTTGCGATCCGGGTGCGCAGCGTGACTCTCCGGCCCGGCCTTGGCAACAGCGGCGGGGAGGGCGGTGGGGCGTCGAGGAGAGACGTGTCTCCGTCAGGCCTCCGCCGGAGCATCGCTCCGCCGCCGCCGGAGACGCCGGAAAATCGAGCGGATGTCCTCGTCGATGACGAGAAGGGAGGGGGTCAGACCGAACACGATCGTGATCGCCATCGGGATCAGGAACTGGGCCTGAAAGCTGCGCTCGAACAGCAGAGGCACGAGGCCGCCGATCGTGGTCAACGAGGTCAGCAGCACAGGGCGCAGACGTTCGCGGCATCCCATGACGATGGCATCGCGGAGCGGCGTTTCGTCGTCGATGTGCTGGTCGACGGTGCGCACCAGGATGATGGAGTTGTTGACCAGGATCCCGGCCAGGCCCAGCAGGCCGAAGATGCTGAGGATCGTCAGGTCGAAGCCCAGCGCGAGGTGTCCCAGCACCGCCCCCACGAAGCCGAACGGGATGATCGCCATCACGATGACCGGCCGGGTGAAGTTGGCGAACACCCAGGCCAGCACGATGTAGATGGCGAGAAGGCCGACGGTCGCGCCGGCGAGCATGTCGGTGGCGGACTCCGATTGTTCCTCGGCCTTTCCCTTGAACTTGTAGCTGAGGCCGTAGCGGTTTGCGATGTCCGCGAGTCCGCCTTCGACGATCGCCGGGAGCAGGGCGCCGAGACTGGTGACCGTCTCGTCGATTTCCCCGGTGATGGCGACTTCCCGCGCCCCGTCCTCCCGGCGAAGGCGGGAGAACCCGCGCTCCTGACGGAGCGTGACGACTTCGCTCAAGGGCACTTCCGTCCCGTCCGGAGCGCGCAGGAAGAGGTTGAGGAACGAGGCGCTGTCCGAGCGCCGGCGCGGATAGCGCACCTTGATCGCGACCTCCTCGTCGCCGCGCGCGAAGCGCTGGGCGATGGCGCCCTGGAACGCGTTCCTTACCTGCAGCCCGGCGCTCTGGGTAGTAAAGCCGAGCGCCTGGCCGCGCGGTGTCACCTCCAGGATCAGCTCCTGCTTGCCGTAGGGAAGATCGTCGTCGAGCGAACTGACGCCCGGAAAGCGTCCCAACAGGTTCCTGACTTCCGTGGCCGCGGCCTTGAGGTCGGCGGCGCCGCCGCCGCGCAGGCGAATGTCGATTTCGCGGCCCGGGGGGCCGACCGCGCGCGCGTTGATGTTGATCTGTTCGACATTGGGCAGCGGTCGGATTTCCTCGCGCCATGCCTCGATAAACTCGTCGGTGCGGACCGAGCGCTCGTCGGAGGGCACCAGTTCCACGGTCAAACCGCCGTATTGATCGCCCGTGATCCGCGCGAAGCGCCTGCCCCCGCTGCGCCCCACGCTGCCGAAACTCATGGCGACGAGCCCGGTGCTTTCTCCGGTTAGCCGGGCAACTGTCCTGTCAACTGCTTCCGACAGTTCCTGGACCATCGCGGCAGTGTCCAGGCGCGGCGTGCCGGGCGCCATCACGACGTTCCCCACCACAACGTCGGCCTCCGGAGAGGGGAAGAAATGGAATCCCACCCGGCCGCCCAGCACCAGTCCGGCCGACACCAGGAAGAACGCCAGGGCCGTGGCGACCGTCGCGTAGCGCCAGCGCACGCAGAACCGGACCGCCCGCTGGAACAGGCCGGCGCGAAACCGGTCGAAGCCCGCATCGAACCGACGCATCACGAAGTTGCGCTGTCCGCCGTGCTTCTTCAGCGACTCGCGCAAATGGCCCGGCAACACCAGAAAGCACTCGACAAGGCTGGCGAGAATGACCGCGACCACGACTAGCGGGATGGCGCCGACGATCTGGCCGATGATGCCGCCCATCGCGACCAGCGGGAGAAACGCGGCGACCGTCGTCAGCGAGGCGGCCATCACCGGCGCCAGCATGCGAAGGGCACCCGCTTCCGCCGCCTGGCGCGCACCGAGGCCGGCCTCGCGTTGCGCCGCCGCGTGTTCGCCGACGACGATCGTGTCGTCGACGATGAGGCCAAGGGTCATGATCAGCGCGAACAGGGTGAGCATGTTGATGCTCTCCCCGAGCGCCATCATCGTCGCCAGCGCGGCCATGAACGCGGTGGGAATGCCGACCGCCACCCAGAACGCGGTGCGGGCGTTGAGAAACACCAGGAGCACCGCCATTACCAGGACCAGTCCGGTCAGCCCATTGTCGAGGAGGACGTCGACGCGCTGCCCGATCAGGTCGGCCTGGGCGTCGTACTGCTCGATACGGAGCTCCGGCGGATAGTTGCCGCGTGCCTCGACGAGGTAGCGGTCCACGATTCCGCCCACTTCGAGAGCATCGGCGGTCGGTGACCGCTGCACGTGCAGTTCGATCGCGGGCTGGCCGTTTCGCAACCCGATCGGCGCCCCTTCATCGAACGTCTCCGAAAGGGCCGCGATATCGCGCAGGAAGATCTTCTGGCCGTCATCGAGCGACCTGATCTCGATGCTTCCGAGATCGCGCGACGTGGTCTGCAGGCCGACGCTCCGCAACTGCTTTTCCATGGAGCCTTCGAGGTTGCCCGATGGAATATCCCGGTTGCTGGCTCCGATGCGCGCGGCCACCGCCGCCGGAGTCAGATCGAGCTGGCGCAGAACCCTGGGCTCGATCTCGACCAGAATTTCCTCGTCGCGCGCGCCGAAAAACTCCACCCGGTCGATCCCGGCCGCCAGCAAGCCGTCGCGCATCCGCTTCGCCTGGCGTTTCAGCACGGCTTCGGAATACGGACCCGAGAGGACCAGACGCACGATCGTGTCGTAGCGGACGATGCGGCGGACCACCGGCCGTTCGCTGTCCTCCGGCAGGATGGTTATCTGCTGCAGCGCCGCCTCGGCTTCGGACAGCGCCGACTGCATGTCGGTGCCCGCCGCGTATTCGACGACCACCCGCCCCACGCCTTCCGTGGCGTAGGACGTCACCCGGTCGACGCCGTCCAGGAACCGCACTTCCGGCTCGATCGCTTCCAGGAGGTTGGCTTCGACGTCGCCGGCGCTCGCGCCCGGCCAGTTCACCTGGATCGAGATCACGTCAACGCCGAAATCGGGAAAGATCTGTGTGTTCAGCTTCGACAGCGAAAACGCGCCCGCGACGAAGATCAGGACCATCAGCAGGTTGGCGGCGTTGCGGTGCCGCACGAATAGGCGGATCAAGCCTTTGCCGAACATCGGTTATCGCGGAACAGCGCCAGGTCGGGCCATTAGGGTTATCACTTCTTCTTGGTGAAACGGTTACAAGCGAGAAAGGGTAACCGCAAGAACCTTGGGCGCACAGTTGAGGGCACGGTCCGGGCACGGTGCTTCAGTGCACGCGGATCAGACCTCAGGCTCAAGCATGATAGCCAAGGCGCTCCAGTCCCGGGCGACACACCTCGGTGATCGCACGCTGCATATCGGAGTCGAGGCTCGCGAACTTGGAATGGGTCTGACGTGGAATACTGGCAACTTCATCAATCCAAGCCTCGTTTTCCAACTCGGGCGAAATGAATCTGACGAGGCGACGCGCTTCCCGTTCCGCATTCGCCTGCATGTCCTCGAACCGTAGGTTGAACAAGCGGTCAGGACCGAAATGACCGAACACCCGGTCACCGGTTTCGATCATGTTTGCCCAGAGTTCGGCAACCTCGGGCAGAGGTATCTGCTCGGATAGCAGTTTGTCGACACTGGTCCGCTGTCGTCTCCATGTCACCAGCATGTAGGTCAGACGATCGCTGCGCTCAAGCCTTTCCACCAATCGGTATAGGTCGATGCCCCGCCTTCTGGCCCTGCGCGTCAATGCGAGCCCCATGCGGGTGGGCGGATGATTGCTCATCGAGAGCGTCGTTTCACGCCCGTCGCGAAACGCGAAACAAGTGCACGACCCGTGCCTCGGGAAAATGACGTAGCAGACGAGAAGCCATAAAAAGGGACCCGCCACTACGCTCGATCCACAATTTCTTTCCGAGACGCGCGGTGAGCCAGTTGAACAGTGCGCGGAAATGGTCGCCGGGCAGCGCCTTCGGTTGCGCGCGCACGAACCGCTCAACTTCGTCGTAGAGGTCCTCGTAACGATCGGTGACGTGCGGCAGCGCTACCGCCATGATGGGCGGCAACGTGGTGGCGTCGAAGCGCGCTTTGGGATCGTCGAAGGGATAAAGCAATCCGCCGGGATATTCCCGTGCGGTGATGTGAGGTGGCGTCGGTTTGTCGGACAGGCTGACGGCGTTTTCAAGGTGTATTCCGGTTGAAGTTTGTGCCGCCAGAATCCTCTTGGATCGATCTTTCTGCTGCTGCTGTTGCGCCTGTGGGTATGTGGTCAAGGCGCGAAGCGGCTTGTCCATCATATCCACAGGCGTGTCGCCCCGGTAGGCCTCGGCCGGCGTCCGCCCGCCGAGTGCCGAGTGCGGTCTCTCGGTGTTGTAGAAGCCGATCCACTGGCCGATGACGCGCCGGGCTGCGAAGCCGTCGGCGATCTCGTGCAGGTAGACCGCCTCGTATTTGAGCGAGCGCCACAGCCGCTCGATGAAGATGTTGTCCATGCACCGGCCGCGGCCGTCCATCGAGATGCGGATACCGGCCTCCCGCAGGCGCGCGGTGAAGGCGAAGCCGGTGAACTGGCTGCCCTGGTCGGTGTTGAAGATCTGCGGGGTGCCATGGCGCGCCAGGGCTTCGTCGAGAGCCTCGACACAGAACCCCGCGTCCAGCGTGTTCGACAGCCGCCAGGCCAGGACGCAGCGGCTCGCCCAGTCCATGATCGCCACCAGGTAGAGGAAGCCGCGCCGCACCGGGATGTAGGTGATGTCGGCGCACCACACATGGTTCGGCCGCTCGATCGCCAGACCCCGCAGCAGATATGGATAAACCCGGTGCCCGAGGTGCGGCGCACTGGTCCGCGGCGCCCGATAGACCGCCTGAAGACCAAGCAGGCGCATCAGGCGAGCGGCCCGCCGCCGCCCGATCCGCACCCCCTCGCGGCGCAGATGCCGAACCATCTGGCGGGCGCCGTAGAACGGATACTTGAGGAACAGCGCGTCGATCCGGCGCATCAGAGCCAGCGTCTCCGCGCTCTCCCCCTTCGGCCGGTCATAGAGCGACGAGCGCCCGATCGACAGCAGACGGCATTGCCGGGTCAGGCTCAACGACGGGTGGCCCCGCACAACCATCGCCCGTCTCCCGGACCGGCTCAGCGACCGGACCCGCGTGACAAAAAATCACGCTCTACGATCAACTCCCCGATCTTGGCGTGAAGAGCCCGGACCTCGCTCTCGTGATCCCGCGCCCGGCGCTCACCTCCACCGGAAAAGACCTCCCCCAGACCCTCCATCGCCTGGCGCTTCCACACACCCACCTGGTTCGGATGCACCTGGTGCTTCGAGGCAATCTCCTGAAGCGTCCGATCACCCCGTAGCGCCTCCAAGGCTATCTTCGCCTTCAGCTCCCCCGAAAACCTGCGTCGCTTGCTCATCCGCATTCCTCCGTCACACGGCGGAATACACCTTGACGACCTGTCCGATTTTGCGACGCCACCTCAATGCTCGTTCGCTGCGCGGGCTCGCTGTATAAGCGCCACATCCAATCGCCGGAGACTTTCTTGCCGACGAACGCCCTCAGGCCCAGCACCGAAAAAAACTCCGACAAGCTGAGGATGTCGGGGTGCTTGTTGAGCATTTGTGAAATCACTGTGGATCCACACCGCCCGGTGCTGAATACGAATACAGGAGGAATTTCGTTCATGGGCAATTGCCGCCTTCGGCTGCGTCGGCATTGGCGCGAAACGACGGTTCGGCCGATTCTGGCCTAAAACCGGCCGATGCGCGAACCTATGTCTCGATCGTGAGGCCGCTCCCGATTCGACGAAGAAGGGACCTGGGATTCCGCAAGTTCGGTATCGAGACCGTGCACCTCTTCGTAAATTTCGCCAGCTCTCCCTGCACGCCGTGGCATGGTGTTTTTTTGGGTCCGGTGGCTTGCATACCTCTATGGACGCATCGTAAGCGTCCGGCGTGACCGCCCCTGCGTGGTCAGTCGGCGGCTTCCCGATCTTCTGCGGGCGCGGTGTTCCACGGCAGCAGATCGTCGATGCGGTTGATCCTGTAGTCGGGGATGCGTTCGAGGACCTGAGCAAGCCAGGCCTGCGGATCGACATCGTTGAGCCTGGCGGTCTCGATCAGGGTGTAGGCGATGGCGGCGGCCCTGCCGCCGCTGGCCGAGCCCATGAAGAGATAGTTCTTGCGGCCGAGCGCGATCGGCCTCATTGCGCGTTCGGCGGGGTTGTTGTCGATCTCGAGGAAGCCGTGCTCGAGATAGGGTCGAAGGCGCTTCATCCGGGTCAGGGCATGACGGATCGCCGCTGCCAGCGGGGTCTTGGCGGAGATTCTGGGCAGCTGCGATTGCAGCCACCGCTCCAGCTCGTCGAGGCACGGCGCGGCCTTGGCCTGGCGGATGGCCGCGCGGTTCTCGGGCGGCTGCCCGCGGGCCTCCTTCTCGATAGCGTAGAGGGCGGCGATCCGTTCCAGCGCCTCGGCGGCGATCGCCGAGCCCTGGGCGGCATGGACGTCGAAGAACTTGCGTCGCACATGCGCCAGACAGGCCACCTCGCGGACCGGCCCGGCGCGCGCCAGCGCACCGAACCCGGCATAGCCGTCCGAGTGCATCCAGCCGGCGAAGCCTTCAAGATGCGCCTTCGGATGCGCCGCCTTGCGGTCGGCCGAGAAGCGGTACCAGGCCGCCGGCGGCGCCTCGCCAGCCCAGGGCCGCTCGTCCCGCACGTAGGTCCAGGCCCGGCCGGTCGCCGTTTTGCCGGTTCCCGGCGCCAGCAGCTTGACCGGGGTGTCGTCGGCGAACAGGGCTTGTCCTTCCAGCACATGGCGCCCGATCGCATCGGCCAGGGGCTCCAGCAGCGCCGTCGCCTTGCCGACCCAGCCGGCGAGCGTCGAGCGGTCGAGCTCGACGCCGTCGCGGGCGAAGATGCGGGACTGGCGGTAGAGCGGCAAGCGAGTCGCGCGGGGGAATCTCACCCCCACGCGCTCCCAGAACCGTACGTGAACCTCTCAGCTCATACGGCTCCCAGCGTCCGGCCCTGCCCGTGCACAAGGGTCCAATGGGCGAACCGCCACGGCTCCGCTTTCGCGATTCTGGCAAGCCAGAGACGAGCCTGACGCGGTCGTTGTCGGAAGCGTTTGAACTTCCGCATTGCCCATCGCTGCAAGTGGGCGTCTATCAGACGAAGGGTCGGATAGAGCGCCGACTTGTAGAATGCGCCGAAGTAGCCGATCCACCCTGCAATTTCGCGATGAAACATGCGGGCAAGGTCAAGCAGTGCCTTGTCGCTACGCCGTTGCAAACGCCACTGTCGCACGCGGCGCCGAAACGCCTTGAGCGCAGTCGGGCTGGCAGCCGGAAGGAACGAGACCCCGAACAACCCGCCGCGCCACGCCGCGAACCTTGGCTGGAAACGGTAGCCCAGGAAGTCGAACGCGACCGTCGGGTAGTCCGCCTTGCGGTTGGTATCCTTGCAGTAGACCACCTTGGTCTTCTGCGGATGGACCTCCAGGCCGCACTCGGCCAATCGGTCCGCAACCCGCCGCCAGAGGGTCTTTGCCGCCTCCTCCGTTCGACAATGGCTGAGGTGGCGTCGCAAAATCGGACATGTCGTCAAGGTGTATTCTGCCGTGTGACGGAGGAATGCGGATGAGCAAGCGACGCAGGTTTTCGGGGGAGCTGAAGGCGAAGATAGCCTTGGAGGCGCTACGGGGTGATCGGACGCTTCAGGAGATTGCCTCGAAGCACCAGGTGCATCCGAACCAGGTGGGTGTGTGGAAGCGCCAGGCGATGGAGGGTCTGGGGGAGGTCTTTTCCGGTGGAGGTGAGCGCCGGGCGCGGGATCACGAGAGCGAGGTCCGGGCTCTTCACGCCAAGATCGGGGAGTTGATCGTAGAGCGTGATTTTTTGTCACGCGGGTCCGGTCGCTGAGCCGGTCCGGGAGACGGGCGATGGTTGTGCGGGGCCACCCGTCGTTGAGCCTGACCCGGCAATGCCGTCTGCTGTCGATCGGGCGCTCGTCGCTCTATGACCGGCCGAAGGGGGAGAGCGCGGAGACGCTGGCTCTGATGCGCCGGATCGACGCGCTGTTCCTCAAGTATCCGTTCTACGGCGCCCGCCAGATGGTTCGGCATCTGCGCCGCGAGGGGGTGCGGATCGGGCGGCGGCGGGCCGCTCGCCTGATGCGCCTGCTTGGTCTTCAGGCGGTCTATCGGGCGCCGCGGACCAGTGCGCCGCACCTCGGGCACCGGGTTTATCCATATCTGCTGCGGGGTCTGGCGATCGAGCGGCCGAACCATGTGTGGTGCGCCGACATCACCTACATCCCGGTGCGGCGCGGCTTCCTCTACCTGGTGGCGATCATGGACTGGGCGAGCCGCTGCGTCCTGGCCTGGCGGCTGTCGAACACGCTGGACGCGGGGTTCTGTGTCGAGGCTCTCGACGAAGCCCTGGCGCGCCATGGCACCCCGCAGATCTTCAACACCGACCAGGGCAGCCAGTTCACCGGCTTCGCCTTCACCGCGCGCCTGCGGGAGGCCGGTATCCGCATCTCGATGGACGGCCGCGGCCGGTGCATGGACAACATCTTCATCGAGCGGCTGTGGCGCTCGCTCAAATACGAGGCGGTCTACCTGCACGAGATCGCCGACGGCTTCGCAGCCCGGCGCGTCATCGGCCAGTGGATCGGCTTCTACAACACCGAGAGACCGCACTCGGCACTCGGCGGGCGGACGCCGGCCGAGGCCTACCGGGGCGACACGCCTGTGGATATGATGGACAAGCCGCTTCGCGCCTTGACCACATACCCACAGGCGCAACAGCAGCAGCAGAAAGATCGATCCAAGAGGATTCTGGCGGCACAAACTTCAACCGGAATACACCTTGAAAACGCCGTCAGCCTGTCCGACAAACCGACGCCACCTCAGACAGATTATATCGTCCGCATACCGTTCGAACGGAACATGCGGCATCGACCTTTTCATCCATTGATCGAACGCATAGTGCAGGAACAGGTTGGACAATACTGGCGAAATTACCCCGCCCTGTGGCGTGCCCCTGTCCCGTGCGACAACGGTGCCGTCCTCCTCGATCACGGGAGCCTTCAACCAGCGCTCGACATAGAGCAGCACCCACCGGCAGTCCGTATGGTGACGAACGGCCTTCAGCAGCAACTCGTGGTCGATGTTGTCGAAGAACCCCTTGATGTCCATGTCCAGCACCCAGTCGTAGCGCCAGCATCGCCGACGCGCTGTCCGGATGGCGTCAATGGCGGATCGCTTCGGCCGATATCCGTATGAGTCCTCATGGAAAATCGGTTCCAACAAGGGCTCCAGATGTCGGCGAACAACCTCCTGAGCGATGCGGTCCGTGACCGTCGGTATGCCCAACGGGCGCTTCCCGCCGCCCTCCTTGGGGATGTTCACCCTGCGAACCGGAGGCGGCATATAGCTGCCTGAGGACATGCGATTCCAGAGCTTGTAGAGTTCCGGACCAAGCCGTTCCTCCAGACTCTCGACCGTCTGCCCATCTACTCCAGCCGCTCCCCGGTTTGCCTTCACATGCTTGAAGGCTTCCCAGACTTCCCTCTTTGCTATCGGGAACGGCTTTGCCCCTGTCATCCGGCTCCTCCTGTCACCAGTTGGCCGACGGCAGCGGCTGAACACCACAGCCCCTTCGGTCCAGCGCCATTACAGCGCCTTCATCCCTACTACGGGCTGTTCTGCCCCTGTGCCCCGCATCGGTACTCTGAGCCTTCCGGGGGCTGCCCGGTTGGCCGTCTCCCTTGGCATCGGGACGACAGGTTCTCCTGTTCCGCAAGAAAGCCTGTTCCGGGTTCACGCCGCCTTCGAGCCGGATGCCGCGTGGGCCGGACTCCAGGACTCCGCCCATGCTTAGGGGCTTATATCGATTACGGTCGTGCCCCCAGGCGTGGTGTAGGAGCAGGAGCCAGCATCGGTAGCTGTGGGTAAGTGGCCCGCCGCCGCGACCGTGTGGTGTCTGGCGGCGGCGGGCCACTTATCCATAGCGGATGGCCATCGCGGTGCCGGTTAGGGTTGGGCTTCTACAGTCCATCCGACCGGAGGAGTACCACGATGACCACCAAGGACATGATGACCCTGCAGGCGCTTTTGGAGAAGAGTTCGGACGCCGATCTGCTTCGCGAGATGATCGGGTTCACGGCCGAGCGTTTGATGGCGCTTGAGGTGGAGGGCCTTGCGGGAGCCGCACACGGCGAGCGTTCGCCGGACCGGCTCACCCATCGCAACGGCTACCGGGACCGGGTCTGGGAGACGCGCGCGGGCACGGTGGAGCTGAAGATCCCGAAGCTGCGCAAGGGGAGCTACTTCCCGGGCTTCCTGGAGCCGCGTCGCATGGCGGAGAAGGCGCTGACGGCGGTGATCCAGGAGGCCTACATCAAGGGCGTGTCGACCCGCTCGGTGGACGACCTGGTGCAGGCCATGGGCATGTCGGGCATCTCGAAGAGCCAGGTGTCGCGGCTGTGCGGTGAGATCGACGGCAAGATCCGCGACTTCCTCGACCGCCCGCTGGAGGGCGACTGGCCGTATCTGTGGCTGGACGCGACCTATGTGAAGATGCGCGAGGCCGGGCGCGTCGTCTCGGTCGCGGTCACGATCGCGGTGGCGGTCAACGACCAGGGCCGCCGCGAGGTGCTCGGCATGGCGATCGGCGCGTCCGAGGCCGAGACCTTCTGGACCTCCTTCCTGCGCTCCCTGGCCCGCCGCGGCCTGCGCGGCGTCAAGCTGGTCGTCTCCGATGACCACAAGGGCCTGAAGGCGGCTGCAACGCGCGTCCTCGGCGCCACATGGCAGCGCTGCCGCGTCCACTTCATGCGCACCCTGCTCGCCCATGCCGGCAAGCAGGGCCGGCGCGTCGTGTCCGACTTCGTCACCACCGCCTTCGCCCAGGAGGATGCAGACAGCGCCTCCGCCCAGTGGCGCCAGGTCGCCGACCAGCTCAGGGCCAAGGCGCCGAAGCTCGCCGCTCTCATGGACGAGGCCGAGCACGACGTTCTCGCCTACATGACCTTCCCGGCCGCGCATCGCCCCAAGCTGCACTCGACAAACCCGCTCGAACGACTCCATGGCGAGATCAAGCGGCGTACCAACACCGTCGGCATCTTCCCCAACGAGGACGCCATAACACGGCTGATCGGCGCCATCCTGCTCGAGCAGAACGACGAATGGGCCGTCCAGAGGGCCAGATACATGACGCTGGAATCAATCGCTCCCGTGAGCGACAATGCAACCGTCAAGCTGCCCGCCGTGGCAGCCTGAGCCTACCGGCCCTACCCGCCGGATACCGCGACGGCCGCCAGGCTCTTACACCACGGCTCGGGACACGATCGGCCGGGGACGCCGTCGCGTCGCGGCGGGCATGGAAACCGCCCAGACTCCCCCCGTCATGGTCGGCGAAGGCCGACCATCCACGATTTGTTTTTCGTTTCCGGCGCCGCAAAAACTCGTGGATGGTCGGCCTTCGCCGACCATGACGGGGAGGAACGGCCCGCCGGGACCCGAATGCGCCCCGGCGCTGCCCGGAACGCCTGTCAGCCCCGCTCCTGTCAAGTAATCGATATAAGCTCCTAATGTTTCTATAGAAAGCCAATACAACGGCCGGGGACGTGTCGAGGCCTCGCCTCCCGTCATATCGGCCGGAGCCGACCGCAGGGAGGCGGAGCGGCAGACGGCGCCCCGGCGGCGATCCTCCGGGTCAAGCGGACCGCGCCGGCCGCGGCCCGCCCTCCCCCGGCCCCTCCCGCAAGCGGGAGGGGAGAAGGCAAGGTGGGATCTTCAAGCGCGTCCCCTCTCCCCGGCGGGGAGAGGGTCAGGGTGAGGGTGAGGGGGATGCCGTCGCGGCGGCGTCTCGGCCGGCTACTCCGCCGCCGGTTCGGGTTCGTTGCGGCGGACGATGTAGCCTTCGAGGAAGTCCATCTTGCCTTCCAGGCGGCTCAGGCGGTCGCGGACCTCCCTCATCTCCTCGGCGAGGGCGTCGAAACGGGCCTCGACGCGCGCCTCGAACCGGTCCATGCGGGCTTCCAGACCGTCCATGCGCGCGCCAAGACCTCGCTGGCCCTGCAGGATCAGGCCGGCCAACGCCACGCCGACTGCCAATATCGCGATCAGTTCAGGGGTCACCCGATACCCTCCTCGGCGGCATCGCGCCGCCCGCGCCGGAGACTTTGCCGAACCTCCGGCCTGCCTTCAAGCGAATAGTCGCCCCGGGGGCTCGGGGGGAGCACCGTCTTTCGGCCGATTTGCCGGGACCGCACGGTTTCGCCGGAGAGTTCCCGCAATGCCTCCCTTCACCCCCGCGCGTCCTCCAGCATCATCGCCGCGCCCTTTTCGGCGATCATGATGGTCGGGCTGTTGGTGTTGCCGGACGTGATCGCCGGCATCACCGAGGCGTCGATGACGCGGAGGTTGGCGATGCCCTGCACCTTCAGCCTATCGTCCACCACGGCCCCGGGGTCGCGGCCCATCCGGCAGGTGCCGACCGGGTGGAAGATGGTCGTCCCGATGTCGCCGGCGGCGCTGGCGAGCTCCCCGTCGGACTGGCGTTCGGCGCCCGGCAGCACCTCCTCCGGCGCGTAGGATTCGAGCGACGGCGCGGCGGCGATCCGGCGCGTCAGGCGGATCGCGTCGACCGCGGTTTGCCGGTCGGCGGGCGTCGAGAGGTAGTTGGGCGCGATCGCCGGCGGCTCCCTCGGGTCGGGCGATTTGAGCGTCACCGTCCCCCGGCTTTCCGGCCTGAGGTTGCAGACCGAGGCGGTGAAGGCCGGGAAGCGGTGCAGCGGCTCGCCGAACCGGTCGAGCGACAGCGGCTGGACGTGATATTGCAAATTGGCGGTCTCGCGCGACGGATCGGATCTGGTGAACACGCCCAGCTGGCTCGGCGCCATCGAGAGCGGCCCGCGCCGGAACAGCGCGTATTCGAGCCCCATCGCCGCCTTGCCCCACAGGCTGTTGGCGCGCTGGTTGAGGGTGACGACGTTGGAAACGCGGTAGATCAGGCGAAGCTGGAGATGGTCCTGCAAATTGCCGCCGACGCCGGGGAGGTCGTGCAGCACCGCGACGCCGTTCCCGCGCAAGAGGCCGCCCGGCCCGACGCCGGAGACCTGGAGGAGGTGCGGCGAGCCGATCGACCCCGCCGCCAGGATCGTCTCGCCCGCCACGTCGACCCGGGTCTCCGCGCCCTTGAGCCAGAACGCGAGCCCGGTCGCCCGCCTGCCGTCGAACAGGACGCGCTTCGCCTGGGCGCCGGTCAGCACGGTGAGGTTGGGCCGCCCCCGCGCCGGCTTCAGGAACGCCTGAACCGTGCTCCAGCGCGCGCCCCGGCGCTGGTTGACGACGAACTTGCCGGTCCCCTCGTTGTCGCCGTCGTTGAAGTCGGGCGTGGGCGCGATGCCGATATCGTTGCAGGCGCGCTCGAAGGCATCGAGGATCTCCCAGCCGAGCCGCTGGCGCTCGACCCGCCACTCGCCGCCGGTGCCGTGGAATTCGTCGGCCGGGCCGAAATGGTGCTCGGACTTCCGGAACCACGGCAGAACGTCGTCCCAGCCCCAGCCGCGGTTTCCCATCTGCGCCCAGCCGTCGTAATCGCGCGCCTGGCCGCGCATGTAGATCATGCCGTTGATCGACGAGCAGCCGCCCAGCACCCGGCCGCGCGCGTAATTCAGCGCCCGCCCGTTGAGCCCGGCCTCGGGCTCGGTTTGGAAGCACCAGTCGGTGCGCGGGTTGTTCTGGGTGTAGAGGTAGCCGACCGGGATGCGGATCCAGAAATAATCGTCCCGGCCGCCGGCCTCCAGCAGCAACACCCGGTTGCGCGGGTCTTCCGACAGCCGGTTGGCCAGCACGCAGCCGGCCGACCCCGCGCCGACGATCGCATAGTCGAAGCTGCCGAGCCCCGCCGGCTCCGTCATGGGCCGCCTCCCCCGGGCCGTGGTATCGCGAACCGGACCCGGCGGTCAAACGTAAGCGTCTGGCGTGACCGCCCTTGTGGCGAGACGGCTTGGAGCCGCAGTCTCTGGTGAGGTTCCAGAGGTCGATAGTGTCCATTATCGGCTAATGGACACTATCTTAGGGGGCTGCGGTGCCACGTCGGGTACGCCGGTTCTGGTCGGACGACGAGAAGCGCCGGATCGTGGCGCAGAGCTACGCTCGGATCGTGTCCCGAGCCGTGGTGTAAGAGCCTGGCGGCCGTCGCGGTATCCGGCGGGTAGGGCCGGTAGGCTCAGGCTGCCACGGCGGGCAGCTTGACGGTTGCATTGTCGCTCACGGGAGCGATTGATTCCAGCGTCATGTATCTGGCCCTCTGGACGGCCCATTCGTCGTTCTGCTCGAGCAGGATGGCGCCGATCAGCCGTGTTATGGCGTCCTCGTTGGGGAAGATGCCGACGGTGTTGGTACGCCGCTTGATCTCGCCATGGAGTCGTTCGAGCGGGTTTGTCGAGTGCAGCTTGGGGCGATGCGCGGCCGGGAAGGTCATGTAGGCGAGAACGTCGTGCTCGGCCTCGTCCATGAGAGCGGCGAGCTTCGGCGCCTTGGCCCTGAGCTGGTCGGCGACCTGGCGCCACTGGGCGGAGGCGCTGTCTGCATCCTCCTGGGCGAAGGCGGTGGTGACGAAGGCGGACACGACGCGCCGGCCCTGCTTGCCGGCATGGGCGAGCAGGGTGCGCATGAAGTGGACGCGGCAGCGCTGCCATGTGGCGCCGAGGACGCGCGTTGCAGCCGCCTTCAGGCCCTTGTGGTCATCGGAGACGACCAGCTTGACGCCGCGCAGGCCGCGGCGGGCCAGGGAGCGCAGGAAGGAGGTCCAGAAGGTCTCGGCCTCGGACGCGCCGATCGCCATGCCGAGCACCTCGCGGCGGCCCTGGTCGTTGACCGCCACCGCGATCGTGACCGCGACCGAGACGACGCGCCCGGCCTCGCGCATCTTCACATAGGTCGCGTCCAGCCACAGATACGGCCAGTCGCCCTCCAGCGGGCGGTCGAGGAAGTCGCGGATCTTGCCGTCGATCTCACCGCACAGCCGCGACACCTGGCTCTTCGAGATGCCCGACATGCCCATGGCCTGCACCAGGTCGTCCACCGAGCGGGTCGACACGCCCTTGATGTAGGCCTCCTGGATCACCGCCGTCAGCGCCTTCTCCGCCATGCGACGCGGCTCCAGGAAGCCCGGGAAGTAGCTCCCCTTGCGCAGCTTCGGGATCTTCAGCTCCACCGTGCCCGCGCGCGTCTCCCAGACCCGGTCCCGGTAGCCGTTGCGATGGGTGAGCCGGTCCGGCGAACGCTCGCCGTGTGCGGCTCCCGCAAGGCCCTCCACCTCAAGCGCCATCAAACGCTCGGCCGTGAACCCGATCATCTCGCGAAGCAGATCGGCGTCCGAACTCTTCTCCAAAAGCGCCTGCAGGGTCATCATGTCCTTGGTGGTCATCGTGGTACTCCTCCGGTCGGATGGACTGTAGAAGCCCAACCCTAACCGGCACCGCGATGGCCATCCGCTATGGATAAGTGGCCCGCCGCCGCCAGACGCCACACGGTCGCGGCGGCGGGCCACTTACCCACAGCTACCGATGCTGGCTCCTGCTCCTACACCACGCCTGGGGGCACGACCGCTACGCTCCCGGTGTCTCGGTGTCGGTTGTGGCGCGCCGCTATGACGTCAACGCCAACCTGATCTTCACCTGGCGGCGCGATCCCCGTTACAGGCCGGCGGCCGATGCCGGGGAGGCGCCGTCCTTCCTGCCGGTGGAGGTGGTGCCCGATGCGCCGCCGTTGGAGCCGGCCGCGGCATCGGACGGTCGGATCGAGATCGCGTTGTCGAACGGCCACCGGGTGAGCGCGTTCGGGTCGTTCGACGCGGACGCGCTGTGCCGGGTGGTGCGGGCGCTTGGCGGATGATCCCGGTTCCCTCCTCGACCCGGGTATGGCTGGCCTGCGGCGTGACCGACATGCGCAAGGGGTTCCCCGGTCTCGCGGCGCAGGCGGAGCGGGTATTGAAGGCGGATCCGCATTGCGGCCATCTCTTCATCTACCGCGGCCGCCGGGGCGACCTGATCAAGATGATCTGGTGGGACGGCCAGGGTGCGTGCCTGTTCTCGAAGCGTCTGGAGCGCGGCCGCTTCGTGTGGCCGTCGGCATCGGAAGGGAAGGTGTCGGTGACGTCGGCGCAGCTGTCGATGCTGCTTGAGGGGATCGACTGGCGGGCGCCGGTTCGCACCTGGAGACCGCTGGCCGCGGGCTGATTCACCGTTTATAAACAATGGGTTGACTGTCATTCGGGCTTCCCTTTGTCGGCCCCTTCGGGTAGGATGCGGCCATGCTCGAAGCGGCCCATTCCCTGCCCGACGACATCGCCGCGTTGAAGGCGATGGTGCTGGCCTCGCGGGCCGAACTGGCGGCACGGGACGCCGAGCTGCGCAACCGCGATCTGTTGATCGAGAAGCTCAGGCACCAGCTTGCGGGTCTGCGGCGGCAGCGCTTCGGCGTCACCTCGGAGGCCCTCGACCAGCTTGATCTCGGGCTGGAGGACGAGGAGATCGCGCGGGCGGCCGAGGCGCCGACCGAGCCGACGCCCGCCACGAAGAAGCAGCCGAAGCGCCGTCCCCTGCCGGACCACCTGCCGCGCGAGGAGACGGTTCTCGCGCCGGGCGAGCGCTGCGCGGACTGCGGCGGCCGTCTCAAGCGGCTCGGCGAGGATGTGACGGAGGAGCTGGAGTACATCCCCGGCCGCTTCGTGGTGAAGCGCATCGTCCGTCCGCGCCTGGCCTGCGGCGGCTGCGAGAAGTTCCACCAGGCGCCGCTGCCGCCGCGACCGATCGAGCGCGGCCGACCGGGCCCCGGCCTTCTGGCGCATGTGCTGGTCTCGAAGTATTGCGATCACCGTGTGTCCTGAAGCACCGCCATGAAAGGAGGTGCGCAACTGCAAGAGAGATGAGGGTAGGCCCCTCGGGGTCGACGATCAGGCGTCGGTCTCAAACCACCACGAGCTGCTGTCGTAAAGAGCGATGGTGGTGAGCGTCGTGGAAACGGCGGGACGACGATCTCGTCAGGTGAGGTCCGGGGAGACGAGCGAAAGCGAACCGCCGATGAACTGCCGAAAGCGTATGGTCGATGTCAGAACCGGGGGTGGTGGTCACTCCGGGACAAGCATGGGCGGAGTCCTGGAGTCCGGCCCACGCGGCATCCGGCTCGAAGGCGGCGTGAACCCGGAACAGGCTTTCTTGCGGAACAGGAGAACCTGTCGTCCCGATGCCAAGGGAGACGGCCAACCGGGCAGCCCCCGGAAGGCTCAGAGTACCGATGCGGGGCACAGGGGCAGAACAGCCCGTAGTAGGGATGAAGGCGCTGTAATGGCGCTGGACCGAAGGGGCTGTGGTGTTCAGCCGCTGCCGTCGGCCAACTGGTGACAGGAGGAGCCGGATGACAGGGGCAAAGCCGTTCCCGATAGCAAAGAGGGAAGTCTGGGAAGCCTTCAAGCATGTGAAGGCAAACCGGGGAGCGGCTGGAGTAGATGGGCAGACGGTCGAGAGTCTGGAGGAACGGCTTGGTCCGGAACTCTACAAGCTCTGGAATCGCATGTCCTCAGGCAGCTATATGCCGCCTCCGGTTCGCAGGGTGAACATCCCCAAGGAGGGCGGCGGGAAGCGCCCGTTGGGCATACCGACGGTCACGGACCGCATCGCTCAGGAGGTTGTTCGCCGACATCTGGAGCCCTTGTTGGAACCGATTTTCCATGAGGACTCATACGGATATCGGCCGAAGCGATCCGCCATTGACGCCATCCGGACAGCGCGTCGGCGATGCTGGCGCTACGACTGGGTGCTGGACATGGACATCAAGGGGTTCTTCGACAACATCGACCACGAGTTGCTGCTGAAGGCCGTTCGTCACCATACGGACTGCCGGTGGGTGCTGCTCTATGTCGAGCGCTGGTTGAAGGCTCCCGTGATCGAGGAGGACGGCACCGTTGTCGCACGGGACAGGGGCACGCCACAGGGCGGGGTAATTTCGCCAGTATTGTCCAACCTGTTCCTGCACTATGCGTTCGATCAATGGATGAAAAGGTCGATGCCGCATGTTCCGTTCGAACGGTATGCGGACGATATAATCTGCCATTGTCGAACGGAGGAGGCGGCAAAGACCCTCTGGCGGCGGGTTGCGGACCGATTGGCCGAGTGCGGCCTGGAGGTCCATCCGCAGAAGACCAAGGTGGTCTACTGCAAGGATACCAACCGCAAGGCGGACTACCCGACGGTCGCGTTCGACTTCCTGGGCTACCGTTTCCAGCCAAGGTTCGCGGCGTGGCGCGGCGGGTTGTTCGGGGTCTCGTTCCTTCCGGCTGCCAGCCCGACTGCGCTCAAGGCGTTTCGGCGCCGCGTGCGACAGTGGCGTTTGCAACGGCGTAGCGACAAGGCACTGCTTGACCTTGCCCGCATGTTTCATCGCGAAATTGCAGGGTGGATCGGCTACTTCGGCGCATTCTACAAGTCGGCGCTCTATCCGACCCTTCGTCTGATAGACGCCCACTTGCAGCGATGGGCAATGCGGAAGTTCAAACGCTTCCGACAACGACCGCGTCAGGCTCGTCTCTGGCTTGCCAGAATCGCGAAAGCGGAGCCGTGGCGGTTCGCCCATTGGACCCTTGTGCACGGGCAGGGCCGGACGCTGGGAGCCGTATGAGCTGAGAGGTTCACGTACGGTTCTGGGAGCGCGTGGGGGTGAGATTCCCCCGCGCGACTCGCTAACCGTTCTACCGTCAGAGCGAGGCATACCGGCGCGAGGGGATCGACCTCGACCGCACCATGCTGGGGAACTGGGCGGGGCGCGGGATGCAGGTGCTGGCCCCGGTGATCGACCGGATGATCGAGCACCTCAAGGCGTCGGACGGTCTGTTCATGGACGAGACCACGGTGCCGGTGATGGCGCCGGGGACCGGCAAGACGCGCCTCGACTATCTGTGGGCGATCGCCCGCGATCAGCGCGGCTATGGCGGGGTCGACCCGCCGATCGTGGTGTTCCACCACTCGCGCCATCGAAGTGCGAAGGTCGCTCTGGAGTTGATGCGGGGCTACACCGGCGGCGGCCCGCTGCATGTGGACGGCTACAGGGTGTACGATGCGCTCGGCGATCCGAAGCAGACGGTCAGCCCATGGGTGCTCGCCTACTGCTGGACCCACTGGCGGAGACGCTTCGTCGACTTCCAGCGCGCCACGGAGTCGCCCCTGTGCGAGGAAATCCTCGCACGGATCGCGGCGCTCTACCGGATCGAGACCATGGTGCGCGGTCACCCGCCAGAGCTGCGGCTGAAGGCGCGGCAGGAGTTGTCGGCGCCGATCGTCGAGGCCATGCGGCCCTGGCTCGAGGCCCGGCTCGACCGTCTGTCCAGCGCGTCCGAACTCGCCAGGCACATCCGCTACGCCCTCAAGCGCTGGGATGGCCTGTGCCGGTTCCTCCATGACGGACGTATCGAGATGGACACCAACCCTGTCGAGAACCTCATCCGTCCGGTGAAGCTCACAAAGAAAAACGCGCTGTTCGCCGGCAGCGACGACGGCGCCAGGACCTGGGCGCGGTGCGCCAGCCTGATCGGCACCTGCAAGCTCAACGGCGTCAATCCGCAGGTCTACCTGACCGACACCCTGCGCCGGATCATCGACATGCACCCCCTGTCACGCATCGACGAACTCATGCCCTGGAACTTCGACCCGAAAATCCCGGGCCTCACACGTCAACAAGGGTAACCGCGCGGCGCTTACTCTCGGTCGCCTCGTCGAACCAGACATAGGCGTGCGGATAGAAGACGATGCCGGCCGCGTCGCATTGCGACCACGCGGCGAAGAACCGGGCGCGCCAGGTCCTCATTCCCGCTTCTCCCGCCCGTCGGCCGCGGCGTTGATGCGCCGCAGGAGGGCGAGCAGGGTCCCGGTCTCCCCGGCGGTGAGGCAGGCCGTCACCCGGTCCTCGAAGGCGCGGACCTCGCGCTTCAGCGTCTCCAGCAGCGCCGCGCCGCGTTCGGTGAGCACGATCGCGTTGGACCGCCGGTCGCCCTCCCGCGCGCGCCGGTCGACCAGCCCGGCGGCCTCCAGCCGGTCGATCAGCCGCACCATCACCGAGCGGTCGGTCCCGAAGGCGCGGGCGAGCGCCGCCTGGGTCGCGCCCGGGTTGGCGGCGACCAGGACCAGCAGGCCGAACTGCGCCGCGGTGACGTTGTGCGGCGCGATCCGCTCCGCGAACCCGCCCACCACCTTCAGGTTGGCATGGCGCAGCTGATAGCCCAGCAGGCCGGGCAGGATGCCGAGGCTGGGCGGGTTGCCCTCGGCCGGTCCCTCGATACGGCGCTCCGCGCCTACTCGGGATGAGGGCCTTCCTCTCCCCTCATCCTGAGTAGCCCCCGCAGGGGGCGTATCGAAGGACCGCTTCCGCGCCGCCCTCGTCAACCCGTCCCAGTCGCCTTCGATCAGCGCGATCTTCTTGCGCCGCGACCAGCCCTTGATCCGCCGTTCCATGGCGATGGCATCCTCGACCCGCTGAAACGTCTCGTGCCAGACCAGTTCGACCGGCCGCCGGGTCGCGGTGTAACCCGCGAGCGCGCCGCCGTTGTGCTCGTGGACGCGGGCCTCCGGAGACTTGCGGGTGGTGCCGCAATAGAAGCTCCCGTCGGCGCAGCGCAGGATGTAGACGAATACGGGTTCCAACGGCGTCCCTCGATACGGTCCCTCGATACGGCGCTGGCGCGCCTACTCGGGATGAGGGCCTTCCTTTCCCCTCATCCTGAGCAGCCCGCCTCGGGCGGGCGTATCGAAGGACCCGAATCTACATTGACATTGTTGTTCAAGTCAATTATTGCTGTGGTCACATTAATGCCACGACCGGCAAAGGGGGAGGCATGAAGACCGTACTGTCCCTGACGCTCAACGGGCGGCGGCGCGACGACGTGGTCGCCGACAACATGCTGCTGGTGGACTATCTGCGCGAGGTCGCGGGGCTGACCGGCACCAAGATCGGCTGCGACGGCGGCGAGTGCGGCGCCTGCACGGTGCTGGTCGACGACCGGCCGCGCCATTCCTGCCTGACGCTCGCGAACTCCTGCCAGGATGCGCGGGTCGAGACGATCGAGTCGCTGGAAACCTCGGGGCGGCTGTCGGCGATCCAGCGGGGGTTTCACGTGAAACTCGGCGCCCAGTGCGGGTTCTGCACGCCGGGCATGATCATGGCGGCGGAGGGGCTGCTGCGCGCCGAGCCGGACCCGGACGAGGGCGCGATCCGCGACGGGATGGCGGCCAACATCTGCCGCTGCACGGGCTACATCAAGATCATCGAGGCGGTGCGCGCCGCCGCCGACGAGATCGCGGGCCGGGAGGAAGCGGCATGAGCGACGCGACGGGAGCCGCGCCGGCGCCGGTACAGTCGATCGGCGTGCCGATGCCGCTGGTCGACGGGCCCGAGAAGGTTTCGGGCAAGGCGCTCTACACCGCCGACTTCATCGCGCAGGAGGAGCTGACCGGGCGGATCCTGCGGAGCCCGGTGGCGCATGCGCGGATCGTCGGCATCGACACCTCGAAGGCGGAGGCGCTGCCGGGCGTGCATGCCGTGGTCACCGGCGCGGACTGCGCCGACACGTTCGGCGTCCTCCCCATCGCGATGAACGAGTACGCGCTCGCCCGCGACCGGGTGCGCTACCGCGGCGAGGCGGTGGCGGCGGTCGCCGCCGAGGACACCGCGACGGCGCAACGCGCGCTCGACCTGATCGAGGTCGCGTACGAGGAATTGCCGGCCTACTTCACCGCCGAGGAGGCGCGGGCCGACGACGCGGTCCAGCTCCACGAGGAACGGCCGGGCAATATCGAGCGCGAGGTCGACTTCGAGATTGGCGACACCGGGGCGGGCTTCGCCGCCGCCGACCTGGTGCGCGAGGACATCTACCAGCTGGGCGAGGTCTGCCAGGTCCAGAGCGAGCCCCACGCCGCCCAGGCCGAATACGATTCGGGCCGCGGCAGGATGACCGTCCGCGCCTCGACCCAGGTGCCCTACTACGTCCACCTGATGCTGGCGCGCACGCTCGGCATGGAGCAGTCCGACATCCGCGTGATCAAGCCCCATGTCGGCGGCGGGTTCGGCTGCCGCACCGAGGCGCTGCACGTCGAGCTGGTCGCGGCGCTCTTGGCCCGCAAGGCGCGCGGCACGGTCCGCCTGGTGCTGAGCCGGGAGGAGACCTTCATCACCCACCGCGGACGCCAGGAGACCGCGGTCAAGCTGAAGATCGGCATGACCCGGGAAGGCAGGATCACCGCCGTCGAGTGCGAGTCGGTGCACCGCGCCGGCGGCTATTCGGGCTACGGCATCGTCACCATCCTCTACAACGGCTCGATGCTGTTCGCGATCTACGATCTGGAGAACGTCAAGTACAAGGGCTTCCGGGTGCTGACCAACATGCCGCCGCCGGGCGCGTTCCGGGGCCACGGCACGGTCAATATCCGCTTCGCCTTCGAGAGCCTGATGGACGCGATGGCGGACGAGCTCGGCCTCGATCCGTTCGTGGTCCGCCGCGCCAACCTGATGACCGCGCCGGGCTTCACCGCCAACGATCTGATGGTGAACTCCTACGGGCTGCCCGAATGCCTCGACATCGTCGAGGAGGCGTCCGGCTGGAAGGCGCGCAAGGGCAGGCTCGGCCCGAACCGCGGGCTCGGCATGGCGTGCTCGCACTACATCTCGGGCGCGTCGAAGCCCAAGCACTGGACCGGCGAGCCGCACGCGACGATCCACCTCCGGGTCGACTGGGACGCCTCGGTGACGCTGCTGACCGGCGCCGCCGAGATCGGCCAGGGCTCATCGACGGTGCTCGCGCAATGCGTCGCAGAGGTCCTCGGGATCGATATCTCGCGGATCAACGTCGTCGCGTCGGACAGCGCGCTGACGCCCAAGGACAACGGGTCGTATTCGTCGCGCGTCACCTACATGGTGGGCAACGCCGCCATCGACGCGGCGAACAACCTGAAGGCGCTGCTGATCGAGGCGGCGGCGCGGAAGCTGGAGGTTCGGCCCGAGGACGTCGAGTGCCTGGGCGACGTCTACCGCGCCGGCACCCAGGACGAGGGGCTGAGCTGGAAGGAAGTCGTGATGGCCGCCCTCGAAGGCACCGGGACGCTCGCCGTCAAGGGCACCTTCGACACCATCCCGGAATCCTGGGGCGGGCGGAAATACCGGGGTGCGGCGATCGGCGGCACCATGGCGTTCGCCTATTCGGCGCTGGTCTGCGAGGTCGAGGTCGACCCCGAGACCTGCGAGATCAGGGTCGACAAGGTCTGGGTCGCGCACGATTGCGGCAAGGCGCTCAACCCGCTCTCGGTCGAGGGCCAGATCGAGGGCTCGGTCTGGATGGGGATGGGCCAGGCGCTGTCGGAGGAGACCCGCTACCATGACGGGCTCGGCATCACCGGCAACATGCTGGATTATCGCGTGCCGACCATCGTCGAGTCGCCCCCCATCGAGACCCATATCGTCGAGAGCGCCGATCCCCACGGCCCGTTCGGCGCCAAGGAGGCGGGCGAGACCTCGCTCGCCAACTTCCTGCCGGCGCTGGCGAGCGCGGTGGCCGACGCCGTCGGGGTCCGCGCGACCGAGCTGCCGCTGACGCCGGACCGGCTGATGGCGCTCCTGGAGAAGCAGGAGACCGACCGCCGGGTCGCGGCGCGCGCGGGCGGGGGAGACGCCTGATGGAGCTGATGCCCGCGATGACCCTGGAGCGGCCGGATACGGTCGAGGACGCGGTCCGGCTGCGCGCGGAAGAGGGCGCGAAGTACCTCGCCGGCGGCACCGACATGGTGGTCAACATCCGCCGCGGCATCGAGCAGCCCGCCGCGCTGGTCGATCTGACAGGAATCGAGGAGCTCAACGAGATCGCCGCCGGGCCGGACGGGATCGATATCGGCGCCGCGGTGCCGCTGTCGGCCGTCGCGGCGCACGAGGCGGTCGGGCGGGGCTACCGCGCGGTCGCCGAGGCCGCCGCCGAGGTCGCGGGACCCACCCACCGCAACTACGGCACGGTGGGCGGCAATCTCTGCCTCGACACGCGCTGCCTGTTCTACAACCAGAGCGAATGGTGGCGGAAGTCGAACGACTACTGCCTCAAGCACCGGGGCGAGGTGTGCCACGTCGCGCCGGGCGGCAAGCGCTGCTTCGCCGCCTTCTCGGGCGACCTCGCGCCGGCGGCGCTGGTGCACGGCGCCGAGGTCACGCTCGCCTCCGCCGAGGGACGGCGCCGGGTGAAGCTCGACGCGCTCTACCGCAACGACGGGATGGACCATCTCGCGCTCGAAGACGGCGAGCTGCTGGTGGCGCTCCATTTGCCGAAGGCGGGCGCGGGGATCCCGTCGGGCTACCGCAAGTCGCGCATCCGGGGCTCGATCGACTTCCCGCTGGCGGGCGTCGCAGTTGCGCTCGCGATGGAGGGCGGCAGGGTCGCCTCGCTCGACATCGCGCTGACCGCGGTCAACCCCTATCCGCACCGGGTCGGGAAGATCGAGTCTTTCGTCGGCGGCCCGCTCGGCGACGACGAGCTCGACACGCTGCGCGACACGGTGCGGACGCAAGCGAAGCCGATGCGGACCACCACGGTCCAGCCCTGGTACCGCCGCCGGGTGGTCGGCGCGATGGCGCGCAGGCTCGTTTCGGACCTCACCGGGGAGGGCGCTTGATGCCGCGCATGACGGTCCGGGGCGTCGACATCAACTACGAGATCGTCGGCGATTCCGGCCCGTGGGTCGCGCTGATGCCGGGCGGGCGGCGCTCGATGGCGGCGGTGCGCTCGCTCGCCGGGCGCATGGCGGAGGCGGGCTACCGGGTGGTCATCCACGACCGGCGGAACTGCGGCGCGTCGGCGCTCGCCATCGACGGCGCCAACTCGGAATACGAGCAGTGGGCCGACGACCTGCATGCGCTGCTGGGCGCGCTCGGCGCGCTGCCGGTGATACTCGGCGGCTCGTCGTCGGGCTGCCGGACCTCGATCCTGTTCTATCTGCGTCATCCCGAGAGCGTGCGCGCGCTCCTGCTCTGGCGGGTCACCGGCGGCGGCTACGCGTCGGAACGGCTCGCCTTCAACTACTACACCCAGTTCATCGAGGCCGCGCGGGCGGGCGGCATGGCGGCGGTCGCGGAGACCGAGCATTTCGCCGAGGTCATCGACGCCAACCCGGCCAACCGCGGCCGGCTGATGGCGATGGAGGTCGAAACCTTCGTCGCGGCCATGGAGCGCTGGCGGCGCTACTTCCTCGAAGGCGCGGACCTGCCGGTGATCGGCGCGACCGACGCGGACCTCGCCTCGATCGGCGTGCCGGTCGTCGTCATCCCCGGCTGCGACTGGATCCACCCGATGGAGACCGGCCGCCGCGCCCAGCGCCTGATGCCCGACGCCGAGCTGTTCGAGATGTTTCACGTGCAACACGAAGTCGAGATGTACCCGCTGGAGATCTGGGACGCGCGCGAGGACGAGCTCGCCGCCGCCTTCCTCGGCTTCCTCGAACGGCGGCTGGGGGCGCCCTTCGATACGCGGCCTGCGGCCGCTACTCAGGGTGAGGGAAAAGGAAACCCTCATCCCGAGTAGGCGCGCCAGCGCCGTATCGAGGGACGGGATGCAAGGAGAGGGGATCGCATGACCTACGAATGCCTCCGCCTCGAGAAAGCCGATGGGGTCGGGCGCATCGTCTTCGCGATGCCCGAGGCCGCCAACGCGCTCACCGGGCAGGGCGTCAGGGAACTGCTCGATGCGCTCAACGCCTGCGAGGCGGACTCCGATATCGGCGCGGTCGTGCTGACCGGCGAGGGCCGTGCCTTCTGCGCCGGGTTCAACCTCAGGGAGATCCCGCCGCTGGAGGACGGAATCGCGGCGGTCTCGGCCCATTTCCGCGACCTCGCGATGTGGTGGCACCTGGTGCTGCACAAGATCGTCCATATCCCGAAGCCGGTGATGTCGGCGGTGAACGGGGCGGCGGCGGGCTCCGGGCTCGGCATGGCGCTCTGCTCCGACCTCGTGGTGTGCTCCGAGCAGGCCCGCTTCCTCTGCGCCTGGCACACCATCGGGCTCGCCAACGACGCGACCACCTCGTATTCGCTCGCGAAGATCGTGGGGTTTCGGCGTGCGCAGGAGATGATGATCACCAACCGTACCCTCGACGCGCGGGAGGCGCTCGACTGGGGCATCGCCAACCGGGTCTACCCCGGGGACGCGTTCGCCGCCAACGTGGACGCCATCGCCCGCGACCTCGCCGCCGCGCCGACCCACCTCCAGGCGATGGCCAAGGAGAGCTTCCACCAGGGCTGGCGGCGCTCGATCGAGGAGGCGACCGAGTACGAGATCAGGAACGTCATGGTCTCGGTCGAGCACCCCTATTTCCACGACGCGCTCAGGCGCTTCGTCGACGACGGCGGCAAGTCGTCGAAGGTGCAGGTGCGGCTGCCGTGAAACGCTAATGTTTCACGTGAAACAAAGGTCAACCTTATTGACCTATCCAATCTCTTAAGAACTTGCCGTAAGTCACAAAAACGGGCGTTTCGCGCAATTTCATTTCGCGGCGCGCCCGAGTCCGCGTCCCCGGGGGACGGAAACGGCCGTCCGGCGCCGGGCCCGGCGAATTATTCGTGTCACAAGATGACACGAATAAGGCCGGTTAGCGGGCTGGCGGAGGGGCGTGGATGCCCGGAACGAGTCCATTGCTGTCCGGTTTAGACTTTCGACACGGGCTCCGCCCCGCGCTGTCACCCCGGACTTGATCCGGGGCGTATCGAAGGACGCACCCTAGCTCTTCGACTGCTCCAGCGTCTCCGGCGCGAACAGGTCTTCCGGCGTCAGCAGGCGCTTCGACAGCCCCTGCTCGCGGGACCAGCGCGTCATGGTCGAGATCGACTTTAGGTTGCGCTCGATACCGTAGGGCCAGTAGTCCTCGCCCATCAGCGCGATCGTCTCCTCGACCTCGGCGGCGAGCCACGGCACGGTGGCCTTGACCGCGCCGAAATTGCGCAGCCCCGGCATCGTCAGCTTCTTGGCCTTCTCGAACGCCTCGAACACGTTGTTGGCGAGCCATCTGTGCTCTTCCACCAACTCGCGGCGGATCGCCGCGACGTGCATGATCGGATGCACGCCGGTCTTGTTCCAATAGGCCTTCTCCAGCGCGCGGTAATCCGGCAGCAGGCGGCCGATATCGGGGTGCCCGCCGGTGAAGCAGGACGGCGGCAGCGGCGAGACCATCGCGTCGAGCTCGCCCGCGACTATCATGCCGCTCAGGCTCCTGTCGGCCGGGATGGGCGTGCAGACGATGTCCGCCGGCAGGTCGAGGCTCACCTTCTCGGGCCGGCCCGGGTCCTCGATCCCGCCGGTGCGCCAGACGATGTCGGACGCCTTCACCCCGTACTCGTCCGACAGCATGCCGCGGGCGGCGAGCGCGGCGGTGACCTGGTATTCCGGCACGCCGACCTCGCGCCCCTTGAGGTCCTCCGGCGCCTGGATGCCGCGGTCGGTGCGGATGTAGATCGCCGAATAGCGCCACATGCGCGACAGGAACACCGGGATCGCGACATAGGGCGCATCGCCCCGGTCGACCATCATCATGTAGGAGGAGAACGAGAGCTCGGTCACGTCGAACTCATGGTTGCGGATCGCGCGGAAGAAGATGTCGTGGATGTCGAGCGCGAAATGGACCGCGTCGCAGCCCTCGATCGTCACCGTGCCGTCCGCCAGCGGGCGCACCCGGTCGTAATCCCAGAAGGTCATCGTCAGCGGCAGCAGCGACATGCGTTTCTCCTCATGTGTTCCCGCCCCCTCCTGTCACCCCGGACTTGATCCGGGGTCCAGGGCCACAGGCACCGCCCTCGACCGGCTTCCCTGGACCCCGGATCAAGTCCGGGGTGACAGGAGGGGGTAAGGACGACAGGGGCAACCGCGCTCAATCCAGCAGACCCATCGCGCGGAAGCTCGAATGGCCGCTGCGGGCGACGATCACGTGGTCGTGGAGGGTGATGCCCAAGCTCTTGCCCACGTCGCGCACCTGTCGGGTCATGTCGATGTCGGCCTTCGACGGGCTCGGATCGCCCGACGGGTGGTTGTGCACCATGATGACCGCGCTCGCCGTCAGCTCCAGCGCCCGCTTCATCACCTCGCGCGGATAGACCGGCGTGTGGTTGACGGTGCCGCGCTGCTGCTCCTCGTCCCCGATCAGCCGGTTCCTGGTGTCGAGGTAGAGCACCCGGAAGCACTCCCTCTTCTCGTGCGCCATCCGCGTGCGCAGATAGGCCACCAGCCGGTCCCATGAGTTGAGGACCTCGCCGTTCATGGATTCCTCCTGGCCCAGCAGGGTCGCGGCTTCGGCGACGACCCTTATCGCCACGGCAGCCGCCTTTCCCACGCCATCCACCGTCTGCAATTCCTCCGGCCCGGCCCGGAGCACCCCTGCATAAGAGCCGAAGCGCTTTATCAGCGCCTTGGCGATCGGCTTGGTGTCGCGCCGCGCGACCGCCTGGAAGAGCAGCAATTCGACCATTTCGTAGTCGGCCAGCGCGCCCGCGCCCCCTTTGAGAAAACGGTCGCGCAGCCTGTCGCGATGGCCGTGATGGTCCGGTTTCTTCGTCGCCGCGCTCATGCCGGCGCCAGTCTCGCCTGTTCGTTCCGGCCGGTCAAAACCCCAGCCCGGATTTCTCACCGGTGTCATGGCCTGCGCGGCGCTGTCCGGCCGACAGGGCAGGAGAGCCGCGCCGCGCGATGCGGGGACATCGGGCAAGCGGCTCGACGCACCCTGTCGGCCGGACAGCGCCGCCCGAAGGGTCGCGTCCGGGCGTCCGCCCGCTGCGTCGCGGGCCTTGACCGTAGTCCCCGCTACGCTCTTCGGCCCGCTCCTGACGGGTCGAACGCCCGGACGCGACGCAGGCCGTGACACCGGTGAGAAATGCGGGCTAGGCGCTGGCGTCGGCGGCGTTTCGCGGCGACAATGGCCGCGGTCGACATCTCGCGGGTGGGCAAGCCGATGGGACCTTTCCGGCAATTTTCGGTTGCATTGGCCGCGGTCGCGCTGGCCTGGGCGGGGTCCGGCGGCGCGGCGGAGGCGAGCTGCTATCCGATGGCGCGCGCGCCGGGCGGCTTCATGCCGGCATCGTTCCGCCTCGCCGCCGTCAAGGCGCATCACGTGCGGATCGAGTTCGTCGGGCACTCGACGTTCGTCATCGAGTCGCCGCAAGGCGTGCGCGTCGCCACCGACTACAACGACTATGTCCGGCCGCGGCGCCTGCCCACCATCGTCACCATGAACAACTCGCACGACACGCATTACAGCTACGCGGTCGACGAGGCGATCGAGCACGTGCTGCGCGGCTGGGACCCGGCGGGCGGCATCGCGCGGCACAACGTCTCGGTCAAGGACGTCCGGGTGCGCAACGTGCCGACCAACCTCGCCGAGTTCGGCGGCAAGTGGCGCAACGGCAACTCGATGTTCGTCGTCGAGAGCCAGGGGCTCTGCATCGTCCACATCTCGCACCTGCACCACGTGCTGTCCGAGGACCAGCTGCGCGATCTGGGACGCATCGACATCGCCTTCGCGCCGATCGACGGCATGTGGACGATGAGCCACCAGGAGCTGTTCGAGGTGCTCGGCGAGATAAAGCCGATGCTGGTGATCCCGATGCATTACGGCTCGATGGGCGGGGTGCAGGCGTTCATCGCCAAGGCCCGGACGAAATGGCCGGTCCGCCACCATGACGGCCCGTCGATCGAGCTCAGCTTCCGCGACCTGCCGCGCAAGACCGAGGTGCTGTTCCTCGCGGGACGGTAAGGGGCGGGACCCGCCGCCCCCTCACCCCGACCCTCTCCCCCGCCGGGGGAGAGGGGGATCCGCTAGCCGACTGCTCATTACCTTCTCCCCTCCCGCTTGCGGGAGGGGCCGGGGGAGGGTGGGGCTCCTCACCCCAGCGCGAAGCCGGCCTTTTCCAGGTAAACCCGCATTGTGCTGCCGTCGTCGACCGCCATCTGGCGCGCCTTGTCCTCCGACCAGCCGTAGAACGCGGGCGTGCCGAAGCGGCCGGTGTGCTTGTACTTCTCCGCCGGGATCGAATAGCGGCCGTCGCGGCGGCGGTCGTAGCCGTCGATCTCGTCGGCGAGGCGGCTGTCGTCGTAGCGGTCGGTGTGGATGGTGGCCGAGGGGGCGAGGCGCACGCTGACGAACCCCTCGCGCGCCGGCCAGCCGACGCAGAGGCCCGAGATCGGGAACACGTGGTCGGGGATCTCCAGCATCTCCGCGATGGTCTCCACATGGTCGCGCACGTGGCTGATATGGCAGCAGCCGAGGCCCATGATCTCGGCCGCGCAGACCATCTGCTGCATCGCGATCGCCGCGTCGATCGTGGCGTTCAGCACCGCGTCCATCGTGTCGTTCTCGTAGGGAAGTCCGCGCAGCGCGCAGACCCGCCGGATCCGCCGGTTGTCGCCGCAGACGACGAAGAACTCGGGCGCCTGGACGATCCACGGCATGCCGGGGAGCAGCGCGCCGATGCGCTCGCGCAGGGCGCGGTCGCGGATCCGGACGAACGAGACCTGCTGCAGGTCCGACTTGGTCGCGGCCGAGAGCGCGGCGGCGATCAGCGTGTCGAGGACCGGGGCCGGGATCGGATCGTCGGTGTAGAGCCGCTGCGTCCGGTGCGCGAGCAGCCTTTCCACCGCCGGGTCCGCGGCTTCGTTCTCCAGGGCCGGGTTGTCGAGCTCGAAGCGGTCGCGCCAAAGGGCGCCGAGGGGCTTGCTCACCGCGTTCCTCCCTTGCCGTTCTTTCGGGCGATCACCCGTAGGGCGGCTTGTGCAGCCCGGCGGGAGAGAGCGTGAAGATCTCGCAGCCGTCGGCGGTCACGCCCAGCGAATGCTCGAACTGGGCCGACAGCGAGCGGTCCTTGGTCACCGCCGTCCAGCCGTCGGACAGGATCTTGGTCTCGTAGCGCCCGGCGTTCACCATCGGCTCGATGGTGAAGAACATGCCCTCGGCGAGCCTCATCCCTTCGCCCGGACGGCCGTAATGGAGGACGCTCGGCGGGCAGTGGAAGACCCGCCCGAGGCCGTGGCCGCAGAAATCGCGCACCACCGAGTAGCGCTCGCCCTCGACATAGCTCTGGATCGCGTGGCCGATATCGCCCAGCGTCGCGCCGGGGCGCACCGCCGCGATCCCGCGCATCAGCGACTCGTGGGTCGCGTCCATCAGGCGGCGCCCCTTCACCCCGACGCGCCCGACCGGGAACATGCGGTTGGTGTCGCCGTGCCAGCCGTCGAGGATCACCGTGATGTCGATGTTCAGGATGTCGCCGTCCTTCAGCACCTTGTCGCCCGGGATGCCGTGGCAGACGACATGGTTGACCGAGGTGCAGATCGACTTCGGAAAGCCGCGATAGTTGAGCGGCGCCGGGACCGCGTCATGGTCGAGGATGAATTCGTGGCACAACTCGTCCAGCGCGCCCGTCGTCGCCCCCGGCACGACATGGGGCGTGATGAAGTCGAGCACCTCGGCGGCGAGCCGGCCCGCCCGCCGCATGGCGGCGAACTCGTCAGGCCCGTGGATCGGCACGTGCGGCACCGGCTCGCGCGATGTTTCGGAAGATCCCCGGCGGTCGGTCATGGGCCGTTTATACGGTCCGCGCAAGCGGGCGGTCCAGCCCGATAGCGGGACCGGCGAGTCTGGTTCGCCGCCGGGCGCCCGCGTAATATGCCGCCCGGTCGCGCCGCCCGGGAGCTCCAATGGCCGAACAGGGAATCGTCACCGCCTGCGTCGTGGTTATCGGCAACGAGATCCTGTCCGGCCGCACCCAGGACAAGAACGTCAACTACCTCGCCAGGGGGCTCGAATCGCTCGGCATCCGGCTGCGCGAGGTCCGCATCGTTCCCGACGACCGAAGGAAGATCGTCGAAACGGTGAACGAATGCCGCGCCGCGTTCGACTACGTGATCACCACCGGCGGGATCGGGCCGACCCACGACGACATCACATCGGAATGCGTCGCCGAGGCGTTCGGCGTCGGCATGTACCGCGACCCCGAAATCGTCGAGCTCATCCGCTCCTACCTGCGCAGCGGCGAGATGAACGAGGCGCGGATGCGCATGGCGACCTTCCCCGAGGGCGCCGAGCTGATCGCCAACCCGGTCAGCGCCGCGCCCGGCTACCGGAAGGAGAACGTGTTCGTCCTCGCCGGCGTGCCGCAGATCATGCAGGCGATGTTCGACGGGATGAAGCAACACCTCGCGGGCGGTTCGCGCATGGAGGCGCGCGCGGTCCACGTCCACCTGCCCGAGGGCGCCATCGCCGAGGCGCTCGGCGAGGTGCAGGACCGCTATCCCGACATCGATATCGGCAGCTACCCCGCGATGCGCCAGCGCCGGTTCGGCGTCAGCGTGGTGCTGCGCGGCACCGACGGGGCGCAGCTCGACCGCGCGCTCGCCGAGGTCAGGGAGGCGCTGGTCGCGCTCGGCGGAGAGCCGACCGACGAATCCCCCGACAGCCCGCCCGAACCGGAAGACGGATGAGCTGGGAAGCGCCGGTTCTCGGGCTGATGCTGGGGGTGGGGGTCCTGCTCGGATTCCAGGGTTTCGCCGCGATGACCGACCGGTCGCTGCCCGACGCGGCGCGCAGGAAGGGCATGTGGAGGCTCAACGCCGGCGTGACGCTCGCCGTCGTCTCGATGGTCGCGATCCTGCACGTCTCGGGGGGCTAACCCCCGCCGGCCTCCTGCGTGTAGGCCGGGTCGTGGTAGCGCCGTTGCGCGGCGCGCATGTATTCCAGAATCGCCGGATCGCCGTCGACCCGCGGCTCCGGTTCGTCGTCCCAATGCCCGAACCTGTCGACGCCGCGCACGAGCGTCGCGGCGCGCCGTCCGATCGTCGAGCGCACCGAGGTCGGGATGTAGAACAGCGCCAGCCCGATGCGCGGCGCGTCGGTCCCGTTGGGCAGCGAGCCGTGCGCCGTGCGCTCGTGGTGGATCGAGAACTCGCCTTCCCGCAGCTCGAGGTCGACGGCCTTGGATTCGTCGAGGCCCTCGATGGTCTGGCCGCGGCCCAGCAGATTGTCCTCGTCCGGAGTCTCCCGGTGCCAGTGGACGACGCCCCGGTGCGAGCCCGGCATCACCCGCACGCAGCCGTTGTCGCGGTTGCTGTCGGTGAGCGCGATCCAGACCGCCGCCAGCTCGTGCGGGTCGAGACCGAAATAGGCCGAATCCTGGTGCCACGAGACGAAGCGCCCGGTTCGCCCCGGCTTGATCCAGAACTTCGAGGCGAAGAGCAGGATGTCGGGGCCGATCAGGTCCTCCACCACGTCGAGGATCTCGGGCCGCGAAGCGGCGGCGCAGGACCATGTGAAGCAGAGATGGCCCTTCATGTGGATGTCGCCGGCGGAGAACCCGCGTTCGGCCTCGAACGCATCGAGCGAGGCGCGCATGGCGGCGGTCTCGTCCGTGCCCAGCGCCCGGAACGGCGCGAGATAGCCGTGCTCGCGGTAGAATTCCGCTTGCTCCGACGAGAGATGTTGCCGTTTCACGGTCGTCGTCATGGCCTCGGATGATCGCAGGCTTCATTGGGGGCTTATATCGATTACTTGACGGCCGGCTGTCGGGCGCGGATCGGGGCCGGGGACGCCGTCGCGTCGCGGCGGGCATGGAAACCGCCCAGACTCCCCCCCGTCATGGTCGGCGAAGGCCGACCATCCACGATTTGTTTTTCGTTTCCGGCGCCGCAAAAACTCGTGGATGGTCGGCCTTCGCCGACCATGACGGGGAGGAACGGCCCGCCGGGACCCGAATGCGCCCCGGCGCTGCCCGGAACGCCTGTCAGCCCCGCTCCTGTCAAGTAATCGATATAAGCTCCCTTCATTGCCGGATTCAAACCCGCGATGCGGTCATTCCATGAAGCTCGGCAAATAGAGCGACAGCGCCGGGATGAACACGATCAGCGCGACGCGGACCAGGTCCGCCGCGACGAACGGGAGGACGCCGCGGAATATCTCGGTCAGCCTGATGTCCGGCAGCATCGCGTTGAGCACGAACACGTTGAGCCCGATCGGCGGCGTTATCAGACTGATCTCGATCACCACCACGACGACGATGCCGAACCAGATCAGGTCGAAGCCGAGCGCCTGCATGACCGGGTAGAAGACCGGCACGGTCAGCAGCATCATCGACACGCTCTCGAGGATGCAGCCCAGGACGATGTAGATCGCGACGAGGATCAGGACGACGGCGATCGGCGCGATGTCGACGCTCTCGAACCAGTCGGCGAGCACGTTGGGCAAGCGCGAGACGTTGATGAAGTTGGCGAACAGCAGCGAGCCGATCAGCAGCGTCATCAGCACCGCCGTCGTGCGCCCGCTCTCGGCCAGGATCTCCAGCGTGACGCGGAGCGTCAGCGTGCGCCGGGCGAGCGCGATCACGAAGGCGCCCGTCGCCCCGATCCCGGCGGCCTCGGTCGGGGTGAAGAAGCCGACATAGATGCCGCCCATCACGATCAGGAACAGCACCAGCATGCCCCACACGCCGCTCAGCGCGCGGATCCGTTCGGACCACGGCACCGGGTCGGCGGGCGGGCCGAGCGCCGGGTTGATCCGGGTCATCACCGCGACCGCGGCCGAATAGAGCGCGACGCCGAGGATGCCCGGAATAATCCCCGCGGCGAAGAGCTGGCCGATGTCGGTCTCGGTCATGATGCCGTAGAACACCAGCGCGATGCTCGGCGGGATCAGGATGCCGAGCGTGCCGCCGGCGGCGATCGAGCCGGCCGCGAGGCTGTCGGCGTAACCGAAGCGCCGCATCGGCGGCATCGCGACCTTGGCCATCGTGGCGGCGGTGGCGAAGCTCGACCCGCAGACCGCGCTGAACCCGCCGCAGGCGACGACGGTCGCCATCGCGAGACCGCCCCGCCGGTGCCCGAGCCACTTGTTCGACGCCTCGTAGAGGTCCTGGCTGATCCCCGACCGCGCGACGAAATTGCCCATCAGGATGAACAGCGGCAGCACCGAGAAGTCGTAGACCATCACCATGTCGGTGGCGGTGTTGCCGATGCTCCTCATCGCCGGCCCCAGCCCGACGAACCAGGCGAAGCCGAGCGTTCCCACCAGGCCCATCCCGAAGGCGATCGGCACCTGCAGCAGCAGCAGCGCGAACAGGGCTATGAAGCCGATGACGACGGCTTCCATCGCTCAGCCGCTCCTTTCGCCGCGGCCGGCGAGCGCCATGCCGGCGAGGAACAGAAGGATCGCCGCCGCCAACAGCGTCAGGGCCGCCATCCCGTAGACGAAGATCCCGGTCTCGATCTGCAGGAACATCATGAGCTCGTTGGCTTCGTCCAGCGCGCGCGCCTGGATCCACATCTCGCGCGTCCAGAACAGGCCGAGCGCACCGGCGAGCAGGTGGATGAGGAACTTCTGGATGCGCCGGGCCGGGCCGGTGAACAAGCGGTCGAGCAGGCCGATCGCGATGTGGTCCTGACGGGCGCAGACGATGGGGAGGCCGAGATAGACGGTGAAGCCCATCATCACCTCGGTCACCTCGAACCCGGCGGGAAACGGCGCGTTGAACGCCTGACGGCCGAACACGTCGACGAAGGTGAGCGCCATCATCGCGAAAACGAGCACGGCGAGCACCGTGCCGAGCGTGACGTCGAGAAAATGCGCGAGGCGCCGTTCCGCCCCGCCTTCGCGCGCGTGCTCGCCGAGAGCGGACATGCGGGCCGTCGGTCGCCCGCGCGACTAGATCGTCCGTCGCGCGGGCGCCGCCGTTCCGCCTAGCTGCGGTAGCCCGCGACCTCGGCGCGGTACATCTCGATGGTCTTCGCGCCGTCGATGCCGTTCTTGTTCGCCTTCTCGATCCAGCGCGCCTCGTAGTGCTTCAGCTTTTCCTTGAGGCCGGCGAGCGCCTTGCCCCCGAGCGTGTTCCAGACCACGCCGTCCTCCTTCAGCTTGGTCGGAGCCCATGCCTCGCGCTCGTCCCACTTGCGCCCGATCTCCCTGGAGAGCGCTTCGCCGGCCAGCTCCATGACGGTGGCCTGGTCCTTCGCCGCGATCTTCTGCCATTTCGCCTTGTTCATCGCCATCGAGAACGAGACGTTGTAGAGCCCGCCCGGGATATGGGTGGCGTACTTGGTGAACTTGGCGATCTTGAAGGCGTAGATCGCCTCGTCGGTCAGGCTGGTGCCGTCGAACACGCCCTTCGCGAGACCGTCGCGCAGCTTGGTGACGGGCGCCGACATGGGCACCGCGCCGAGCGACTTCAGCGCCTCCGACACGATCGCGTTCGGGATACGCAGCTTGAGCCCCTTGAAATCGGCGAGCGCGTTGATCGGCCGCTTGTTGTTGTAGACCTGCCCCGGCACGTGGACGAACATCGTCAGCGTGTGCACCTCCTTGTGCATCCCCGCCGGCTCCAGGACCTTCTTGAATATCCGCCAGTAGGCGACCGAGTTCGCCTCGCCGCTGCGGGTGATGAACGGGAGCTCCACCATCTCGCTCAGCGGGAACGAGCCCGGGGTATAGCCGTGGACCACCCAGACCACGTCGGCGATGCCGTCGCGGGCGAGCTGGTACTGCCTGGGGGGTGCGCCGAGCCCCTTCGCGGTCGGCTGGATATTGACCCGGCCGTCGGTCGCCTTGGACACCTTCTTGTACCACTTGTGCAGGAGCGGCCGCTGGGTCCAGTGCGCCGGCGGCAGCCACTGGCTGTAGCGCAGGTTCTGCTTGTCCGCCGCGACCGCGCCGGTCGGGAAGACCGCGCCCGCTGCTGCCGCCGTGGCGGCGATCGCCCCAAGTACCGCAATCCGTTTGAGCATGTTTCGCATCCCTGTCAGTTGTTTCTACCGCGCACGGTTTCGTCCGGCCCGAAACTCTAGGCAGCGCCGCACGGGACGGCAACCGCGCGCGCTTACGGCGCGTCGTAGCCGGCCATGATCCCGTCGGCGATGCCCTCGTAGTCGTGCCACGGCGTGTGGCGGAAATTGTAGTCGCGCACGATGAAGCGCTGGCCGACATAGAACTTCTCGTACTGGTCGTGGCGCATCGCGAACTCGGAACCCAGCATGTCCCAGGCGAGGTGGAACAGCTTCATGCGGTCCACCGCGGTCTCGTCCATCGTCGACCAGTAATCCTCGAAGGGCCGGCGGAGCGCCGGGTCATCGAGGACATCGATGCTCGCCGGCATCTGGAACACGCCGCCGCCCATCAGCGTGCGGATGCGGTCGCAGATCGTCCCGTAGTTCTCGACGGCGTAGTTGATCGCGGCGTACATGTAGCGCTCGTTCACGTGGACATAGCCGTTGCCGGTCTCGCCGAACGCCTGGAGCTGACCGTCGACGATGCCGCTATACGCCGCCTCCATCGAGGCGAGCTCGCCCAGCACCTCGCGCACCGCCGGGATGTCGCGCGCCCCGTTCGACCGCGCGATCTTCGATGCCAGCCCGATCAGCAGCCGCAGCTTGGCGGCGAAGCGCACGTTCGACTGGTGGTTCGACATGTAATGCGCCGGCGTCTCGACATAGATGTCGCGCGAGAGCGCCGGATTGTCGTGCACGAAGACGCGCTCCCAGGGCACGTGCACGTCGTCGAACACGATCATCGAGTCCGATTCGTCGAAGCGGTGGGAGAGCGGGTTGTGGAACTCGATCCCCTGCGCCGCGCCGAACGGCTTGCGCGCCCAGAGCGCAACGCCGGGCGCGTTCACCGGCACCGCGCAGGTCACCGATTCCTTCACCTGGCTCGGCGCGAGCGGGATGATGTTGCCGATCCAGAGCTCGTCGGCGAACACCGCGCCGGTCGCCAGCATCTTCATCCCGTTGAGGACGACGCCCTCATTGTCTTCCGCGGTCACGCGGAGCGTCGGCGGGCTCTTGTCGGCGCTCTGATAGAGTTCCGGCTTGCGCGCGCCCTGCGGCGGCAGGATCGCGTAGGCGAGGTAGAGGTCGCGCGACCGCGCATGCTCGTAATAGGCCTCGATCCGCTTCGCGTAGTCGCCGCCGTCGCGGTCGAACGTCGAAGACCCGATGGCGAGCCCGGCGATCGAGGACGCCACATGGTCCGGCGAGCGCCCCAGCAGCCAGTGCGAGAAGGCGGCGATGGCGCGGTGCGCGGCGGTCCGGATCTCGAGATCGCGCCGGCTGCGGGGTTGCAGGAAATATGCCGGGAACCGCCCGCCGTTCTCCTCGACCCAGAGCACGTCCCGCATCGCGTCGGCGCGCTTGAGGTCGTACATCGCGGCGTACATCCGGGCCGCGTTGGCGAACGCCGGATGGTCGGTGACGTCGCCCACCCGCTCCTTGCCGATATAGACCGCCCGCCCGTCGCGGATCGCGTCCAGATACGCCTCACCCGAGCGCAGCATCGGCGTTGTCCTGCCGGTTTCGACGGGAAGGATGCTCGCACCCGTCCGGGACGGACGCAACCGCGGCCTCGCCCTTCGATACGCCGCTTCGCGGCTACTCAGGGTGAGGGACTCTTTCTTTCAACCTCATCCCGAGTAGGCCCGAAGGGCCGTATCGAGGGACCGGTCGCAGTCTCCGCTAGGACCCCGTCCGCCTCCGGCGTATCATCCGCGGAACGCGTGGGCCCGTGGTGGAATTGGCAGACACAGCGGACTTAAAATCCGCTTCCCGACAGGGAGTGCCGGTTCGAGTCCGGCCGGGCCCACCATCCATCCGGTCCCCTCAGCCGATCACCGCGGTAAAGTCGCACTGGACGAACACGCCCTCGCGGCCCGAGACGTCCGGCTGCGAATGGCGCGCGGGACGGGCGTCCGGGTCGGGGAACATCTCGGTCCACAGCGCGTTGAGGGCGGCGCGGTCGGACGCGTCCTTGAGGTAGAAATTGACCTTCAGGATGTCGTCGGTCGTGCCGCCGGCGGCCTCGACGGTCTCGCGCATGAAACGGAACACCAGCGCCGCCTGCTCGGCGAGGCTCGGCGGGTAGTCGCCGGTCTCGGGATCGCGGCCGAGGATCACCCCCGACATCACCAGGTTGCCGATCCGGGACGCGTTGGGGATCGGGTTGGCGTGCCGGAAGCTCTCGATCTCGATGCTCTTGCGTCTGCCCATGCTTGCGTCCCCCTACCTGTTCTCGAAGTACCTGGCGAAATCGGGCAGCATCTCGAAGCGTTCGACCGCCGGGTCGAGATGGACTCAGGGCAGCGCGCTCCGCGTCCAGATATTCGCCTGGATCGGCACCCAGCCCGAATCGTCGAGCGTGCCGACGAAGATCACCCTGACATGCGGGCGCGCCGGTCCGCCGGCGAACACCGACGTGCCGCAATCGCCGCAGAACCGGACGTCGATCTCGTTGCCGCTGTCGGCGACGCGCCGCCGCACCTTCGGCTCGCCCTTGTCGACGGCGAGCCCCTCGGCCGGCACCTGGATCGAGGTGCCGAACGCCGCCCCGGTCCGCTTCCGGCACTCCGTGCAGTGGCAGGCGTAGGAGACGAAGGGCTCCTTCGAGGATGTATAGCGGATCGCACCGCAGGCGCAGCCGCCCGAAAACGGAACCGGCATTGGATGTGCTCCCCGTTGTGGCGCAATTGACCGGATCATAGCCGGGTATCGGCCCGTATCAGAACGGGATCGAGATAGCCTCGTGCACATCGTCGCAGTTCAGCAGCGTCGCCTTCTTGGCGGCGATCAGGAAGCCCGCGCCGTCGCGCACCAGCCGGTAGTCGTAACGCCCGCCGAACGACCGCTGCCCGTGCCCCGGACGGTAGTCGAGCATGACGAAGCGCGCGGTGACCTCGTATTCGTCGGCCGCGGGATCGGGCGGGTCGACCGTGACGTTGCCGATGGTGTGACTGGTCCGGCTGTGCGGGATCTGGGCATAGACCCGGGGGTGGCGCAGCCGGCCGAGCCGGGTCGTCATCAGCTCGCGGTCGTCGAAGAAGAGCGAGACGTGCTCCCACGGGTCGTCCTGGTCGATCCGGGCCGGCGCCCAGTAGGTCCCGTCCTCGGCGAACAGTTCGATCCAATCCTCGAACCGGCGGTCGTCGAGCAGCCCGACCTCGCGGATCAGGAAACGCTCGACCTCGCGCGCGACGATCAGCTCGGCGAGCGCGGCGTCGCCCTGCCCGTTCTCCGCGCCGGTCATCGCTCGCGCGACATCAGGGAAAGCCAGGTCGCGTAGTGGTTACGCATGGCGACCTCGCTGGTGCCGATCGAGCTCACCCGCCCGGTATTGTGGTCGAGCGTCTCCGGCCCCGCCCGGGCGAGCAGGATACACTCGTTGCCGGTTGTCGACAGCCCTTCCTGCGCACGCGCGAACGCTTCGACGTCGTCGGTCTGGACCATCGAGGACGCCGAATGGGTGCCGTTCAGGATGCGGATCTGCTCGCGGAACATCTGCTCCGGCGCGCCCTTCAGCCGGATCGGGTAGACGAAGATCTCCGTCAGGTCGGCGGCGACCGGGCGGATGACGCGGATATGCGGGTTGAGTTCCTGCATCGCCATGTTGGGATAGAAGATGACGTTGTGCCGCGTCTTGGTGAGGATATCCTTCGTGCGCCCCGGCCCGAGCCGCGCTTCCAGCCGCGCCACGTATTCCCGGTGGAGCTCCGACGTGTTCTCGATCTGCGGCAGCCCGCCCTGCCAGGAATGGCCGTTGGGGAGCGCGGAGACGCCGAGCGGGTCCATCGACTTCACCCGGCCCCGCTTCCCGCGGAACTCGATGCCGCCCTTGTCGCCCTTGCGCCGGGTGAATTGCTGCCCGGTGGGCCGCGACGAGGATTCGTGGCTGTAGGCCGGGTGGTACATGTCCGACAGGTTGTCGATCTGGAACTTCCAGTTGCCGCGATACATGTAACGGTGGACGCCGCCCCGGATCTCGACCTCGCCGTCCGGCGCGCTGGCCGCGAGGTCCTCGAGGCAGATGACGTTGGCGCCGAGCCAGTCGCGCAGCCCGGGCCCGTCCGGAGACAGGTTGGCGAACACGAAGCCGCAGACGTCGTCGACGCGCGCGACCCGGCCCATGCCGTCGCGCACCTTGTCGGGGTGGCGCCCCTCGGGGTAGCCCTCCCGCTGGGTCACGAAGTCGAGGTCGCCGTTCGTGTCGTACGTCCAGCCGTGATACATGCACACGAACCGCCGGGCGTTGCCCTGTTCCTCGGCGACCACCTTGACGCCGCGATGGCCGCAGCGGTTGTAGAGGACGTGGACCCTGCCGTCGGTGTGGCGGGTCATGACGACGGGCTGGGCGCCGATCCGCGTGCACAGGAAGTCGCCGGGCTCCGGCACCTGGGAGTCATGGCCCACATAGACCCAGCTCCGGGCGAAAATCCGCTCCATTTCGAGGTCGAAGATCGCCGGGTCCTGGAAGATTTTCCGGTGGACCCTGTCGTCGGCCACCAGCCCGGACAGATCGCCGTTCTCCGGCATGTCGCCCTCCCGATGTCGGCCCGCCGCGATTCTGCGGTCTGTCGGGGCACGGTTCAACCGCCCCCATCGAGCCGGTAGACTAGCGCCGCCGAAACCCCGAGGAAATTCCGCCGGTGGATGACCGCAAGGACCCGATCCAGGAACTGCTCGACGGCCCCGTGGCCGTGGTCAATATCGGGCTCGCGCAGTTCGCGCGGACGCTGGAAGGGGAGGGGGTCGCCGTGGTCCAGGTCGACTGGAGCCCGCCCGCGGGCGGCGACCGGCGGCTGATCGATCTCCTCGACAAGCTCGGCGCATGACGGAAGGTGACGTCGCCGCCGCCGTCGAGGCGGCAAACGCGCGCGCGGTCGAACGCATGCTGGCGGCCGACCCCGTTCTCGTCGATGTCGCCGTCGCCGGCGATGCGATCGAGGGGCTCGGGGACCGCACGATCCTCCATGCCGGGCCGCCGATCGAATGGCCCGACATGTGCGGCCCGCTCAAGGGCGCCGTCGCCGGCGCGATCGTGCTGGAAGGCTGGGCGGCGGATCTGGACGAAGCGGCCGAACTCGCCGCGGCGGGCGGGGTCGCCTTCCACCCGAACCACCATTTCGACGCGGTGGGTCCGATGACCGGCATCGTCACCCGGTCGATGCCGGTGATGGTCGTCGAGAACCGCGCGTTCGGAAACCGCGCCTACTGCACCCTGAACGAAGGCCTCGGCAAGGTGATGCGCTTCGGCGGCAACGATGCCGAGGTTCTCGCCCGCCTTCGCTGGCTCGCCGATACGTTCGGGCCCGCCTTCGGCGCCGCCCTGCGGGAGGCCGGAGGGATACCGCTCAAGGCGATGATCGCGCGCGGGCTCTCGATGGGCGACGAGATGCACCAGCGCAATGTCGGCTGCACCAGCCTGCTGCTGCGCGCCGTCGCGCCGGCGCTCGCGCGCGCGGTCGATGACCGGGAACGGCTCGCCGGGCTGTTCGAATTCATCGGCGGCAACGACCAGTTCTTCCTCAACGTCGCGATGGCGATGGGAAAGGCGATTATGGACCCGGTGCGCGGCATCGAGGGCTCCAGCGTGGTCACCGCGATGAGCCGCAACGGGACCATGTTCGGCATCCGGGTGAGCGGGCTCGGCGACCGCTGGTTCACCGCCCCGGTGGAAATGCCCCGGGGCCTCTACTTCCCGGGGTTCTCGGAGGACGACGCCAATCCGGATATCGGCGACTCCACCATCGTCGAGACCGTCGGGCTCGGCGGCTTCGCGATGGCCGCCGCGCCGGCGGTCGCCGGTTTCGTCGGTGCGGGCACGGCCGCGGACGCGCTGAACTACACCCGCGCGATGGAGGAGATCACCGTCGCGCGGAACCCCGAATGGACGATCCCCGCGCTCGACTTCGCGGGCGTTCCGACGGGCATCGACATCCGCAAGGTCGTCGCCGGCGGGCGGACGCCCACCATCAATACCGGCATCGCGCACAGGGAGGCGGGCATCGGTCAGGTCGGCGCGGGCGTCGTGCGCGCGCCGATGGCCTGCTTCGAACGGGCGCTCGAAGCCTTTGCGGCCGGGATGGGCGTCGCATGACCGCCGGCGTCGCCGCGACCCGGACGCGCGCGGGCTTCTATCTCGATTCGGTCGCGCTGATGCGGATCTCGCAGGCCGTTCAGGATATCGCCGGAGTCTCCGCCGCTTCCCTGATGATGGGCAGCCCGTCCAACAAGGAGTTGCTGCGCGACGCCGGGCTTCTCGACGCCGATGCGGAAGCGGCCGGTCCCAACGATCTGGTGATCGCGGTGCGCGCCGACGACGGGGACGTCCTGCGGGCGGCCTTCGAAATTGCGGAGGCGGCGCTCCGGGGGCCGGCGGCAGGCGGCCGGGACGAGGCGGGGTGGAACCCGCGCTCGCTGGAGACCGGACTTCGCGCGCTTCCCGGCGCCAACCTCGCCATCGTTTCTGTGCCCGGCGACTTCGCCGCGCGCGAGGCCCGCCGCGCGCTCGAACGCGGCCTCAACGTCATGCTGTTCTCCGACAACGTGGCGGTCGAGGAAGAGGTCGCGCTGAAGACCCTCGCGCGCGCGCGCGGCCTCCTGATGATGGGACCCGATTGCGGCACGGCCATCGTCGCCGGCGCGCCCATCGGTTTCGCCAACGCCGTCCCGCGCGGCGATATCGGTCTGATCGCGGCCTCCGGCACCGGGTTGCAGGAGGTGGCCTGCCTGATCGCGCGGGCGGGTGGCGGGATCAGCCACGGGATCGGCGTGGGCGGCCGGGATCTCGGCGTCGCGGTGGGCGGCGCGGCGACCCTGTCCGCCATCGACGCGCTCGACCGGGACGAGGCGACCCGGCGCGTCGTCCTGATTTCGAAACCGCCGGACCCGGAAACGGCGAGGCGGATCGCGGACCGGATCTCGGCGAGCCCGAAGCGCTTCACCCTTTGCTGCATCGGCATGGAACCGATGGATCTGCCCGGCAACGCCCGCCAGGCGGCCACGCTGCGCGAGGCGGCCGGGGAGGCGTTCGCCGGGGCTGGCGTCGCCGAACCGGAGCGCACGCTCCAAGCCGCCCGCGGAAGACCCGGCCGCAAACGGGGAACGGTTCGGGGTCTGTTCAGCGGCGGATCGCTGTGCGCCGAAGCGCAGGCGGTGCTGATGTCCGCCGGTATGCAAGTCTCTTCCAACGTGCCCATACCCGGCGCGGGCGGCGCGGAATCCGGCCACCGCCTGATCGATCTCGGGGCCGACGAGTACACGCGCGGGCGCCCCCACCCCATGATCGAGCCCGCCGTGCGGGACAGGCCGCTGGCCAGGGCGCTCGCCGATCCCGAGGTCGGCGTCGTCCTGGTCGACGTGGTGGTGGGGCACGGCGCGCACGAAGATCCCGCCGGGCGGCTCGCCGCGGTGCTGGCGGCGCACGGCCGGGAGGCCCCGGCCGTGATCGCCTCGGTCTGCGGCACGGACGAGGATCCGCAGAACCGCTCCGCTCAGGTCGAGGCGTTGCGCGACGCCGGCGTCGTGGTCGCCGAGTCCAACGCGGGCGCGGCCGAGACCGCGGCGGCGCTTCTCGCCGGCTGAGCCGCAAGTCGCCGCCCTATCGCCTTCAGCGCCGAGACCGCGCCCGCCAGCGCGTCCCAGCCGGAGCTGTGGCCGATCGCGTCCAGCCCCCGGAGCCCCGCGGCAAGCGCCGTGTCGTCGGCGCGGGCGAGCGCGTCGATGGACCGATGCAGCGCGTCGGCGCCGAGTCCCTTCGCCGCCGCCCGCAGATGCGCGGCGCTGATGCGGTTGGTGCCCTCCGCCGCCATCGCGAGCACCGGGCTCGCCAGCGAAGCGGCGTCTTCCGCGCGGCCCGACATGACGAGCGCGATCATCGTCCCGCCGAGGTAGTCGTCGCCCGAGGGCGTAAGGCCGGGGCCGAGCCCGACCAGCCCCGGGACGATGTTGTGCGGCACCACGTCCGCATCCCCCGCCAGCCACTTTTCCAGCGCGGAGATCGCCGGTCGCGCTCTCCGCAACAGCGGCGAATCGGATGAAGGCGCGGGGCCGTCCGGTCGGGCGAGCGGCGCAAGCCCCTCGTCCAGATCGAAGCCGCGAAGCGCATCGGAAAGTCGCGCGAAAGCCGCGGCAAGCTGGTCCGCGGTCCATAGGCAAGGACCGCGCGGCGGGTCGTGGAGGCATGCGCCGGAGAAGCGCAAGGCGTCCACCTCACCGATCCGCAAGCCGCCGTTTTCGCGACCGACCGGATCGCCCGGACGCAGGCCGGCATCCTGCCAGTCCGGCACGCTCCGGCCCGGATCGGCAAGCGCGTTGAGCGGGCCGGCGCCGAGAGCGGCTGGGCCGACGCAGGCGATGGCGCCCGAGCCGTCGTGACTCAGGTAGACGCTCCGGCGGAACACGGCGAGCACGGAACCGCCGTCGGCCGCGAGCGCACGCAGGCAGTCCGCGGCATCCACGCCGACCAGGACCAGGCGGATCGCCCCCGGCGCCTCAGCCATCGCCGACGATATGGGTTCCGGTCCTGCCTTCCAGCGCATCGGCCGCGCGGTCCAGCGGCCCGATGACGACCCGCTTTCCGCCGCGCTCGATGAAGTCGATCGCCGCGTCAATCTTGGGGCCCATGCTGCCCGGCGGAAACTGACCGTCGTCGCGGTGGGCTTTGATCTCCGAGAGGGTGGCGGTTTCGAGGCTGCGCTGGGAGGGGGTGCCGAAATCGATCGCGACCCGGTCGACGCCGGTCATGATCATGATCGTGTCGATGCCGAGCGCCTCGGCCATCACCGCCGAGGTCAGGTCCTTGTCGATCACGGCCTCGACGCCGGTGCGCGTGCCGTCCGGCCGGCGCAGGACCGGAATGCCGCCGCCGCCGCCCGCGATCACCACCGCGCCCTGCGCCGCGATGTCGCGCACCAGCGAGAGGTCGGCGATGTGCCGCGGTCGGGGCGACGGGACGACATGACGCCAGCCGCGGCCCGAATCCTCGCGCATTTCCCAGCCGGTTTCGCGGGCAAGCGCCTTCGCCTCCTCTTCCGAGTAGAAATAGCCGATCGGCTTGGTCGGGTTGTCGAAGGCGGGGTCGTCGGGATCGACCTCGACCTGGGTGAGAAGGCAGACCACGTGGCGCGGATCGCCCACCGCGCGCAACGCGTTCTCCATCGCCTGCAACAGGAGATACGCGACCCCGCCCTGGCTGTGCGCGACGCAGATGTCGAGCGACATCGGCGTCACGCGGTGCCGCGCGATCGCCTGGCGCATCATGATCTTGCCGACGACGGGTCCGTTGCCGTGGGTCACCACGAGCTCGTTGCCGAGGCGCATCAGGGGCAGCAGGGACGCCGCCGTCCGCTCCGCATAGTCGCGCTGTTCGGCGACGGTGCCGGAGGTCGTCTCCGGGTGGACCGCGTTGCCGCCGATCGCCACCAGAAGACGGTCCGGAATCGGGAATTGGGCCAAGGCGGATCGCTCCTCGATCCCGTCGAGCCTAGTGTCTTGTCTCCGAAGATACCATCCATCCGGACGGTGCCCCCACCCCGTCATGCCCGGACCTGTTCGATTGCTGTCCGGTTAAGATTTCGGGGCAGGCTTCGCGCCCATGAGCGAGGCCGTCTCCGCCCCTCCGCTGTCACCCCGGACTTGATCCGGGGTCCAGGGAAGCCGGGCGAGGGCGGTGCCTGTGGCCCTGGACCCCGGATCAAGTCCGGGGTGACAAGAGGGGGAGAAGGACGGCGGAGGCGGGTGGGCCGCGATCCGTGTCCCGATCCGGCGGATCGCGCGGGTCGAGGCTCGGATTTCGGTACACCGGCATCTCCCGTCGCCGTCCCCGGTCTCGCCCTGGTTTCCTCCCTCGTCATGCCCGGACTTGTTCCGGGCATCCACGTCTCTCCGTTGCCTCGCCCTCTCCTGGCTTGCGCCACGATGCCGCAAGACGTGGATGCTCGGAACAAGTCCGGGCATGACGACGTTGGGGGCGTGGGACGGGATAAGAACTTCGGAAACACGACACCAGGCGCTTTGCGACGCGTAATCGTTGTCGCGCCGGCCGAATTAGGCTATCGCCCCCTGTCGGAAAGACCGGAGTCCGGGGAAGCGTGACCGCATGTCGGAACTGTTCGGAGATCTGAATCCGCCGCCGCGCCTGTTGATGGGGCCGGGGCCGATCAACGTCGATCCGCGCGTATTGCGGGCCATGTCGATGCCGATGCTGGGCCAGTTCGACCCGGTCTTCACCGGCTACATGAACGAGATCATGGCGCTGTCGCGGCAGGTCTGGCGGACCGGGAACCGGTGGTCGCTGCTGGTCGACGGCACCGCGCGGGCGGCGATCGAGGCGATACTGGTGTCGCTGATCGAGCCGGGCGACCGGGTGCTGGTCCCTGTCTCGGGCCGCTTCGGACAGCTTCTCTGCGAGATCGCCGAGCGGGCCGGCGCCGAGGTCCGCGTCATCGAGACCGAGTGGGGCACGGTGTTCGAGCCCGACCGGGTCGAGGACGCGCTCAGGCGGGAGCGGCCCAAGCTGGTCGCGGCGGTGCATGGCGATACCTCGACGACGATGGCCCAGCCGCTCGACGAGATCGGCCCGCTCTGCCGGCGCTACGACGCGCTCCTGTTCGTGGACGCGACGGCGACGCTCGGCGGGATGCCGCTGCCGATCGACGAGTGGGAGATCGACGCGGCGGCCGCCGGGCTGCAGAAGTGCCTCTCCGGGCCGTCGGGTTCCGCGCCCATCACCTTCAACGAGCGCGTCGTCGAGACGCTCCGCCCCCGGCATCACATCGAGCAGGGCATCCGGCCCGAGGGGATCGCCGAAGGGGAGGGCGCGCAGATTCGTTCGAACTATTTCGACCTGCCGATGCTGATGGATTACTGGAGCGAGATGCGCCTCAACCACCACACCGAGGCGACGACGATGCTCTACGGCGCCCGGGAGTGTTTCCGCATCGCCCTCCAGGAAGGGCTCGAGGCGCGCTTCGTCCGCCATGCGCTGGTCGGCCGGGCCCTCGTCGAGGGGCTTCAGGCGATGGGGCTCGGGATCTTCGGCGACATCGCCAACAAGATGGCCAACGTCACCGGCATCGTGATCCCCGACGGCGTCGACGGCGACCGGGTGATCCGGGGCATGCTGGAGGACTTCAGCATCGAGATCGGCACCTCCTTCGGTCCGCTGCGGGGAAAGATCTGGCGGATCGGGACGATGGCCTATAACTGCCGCAAGGATGCGGTCCTCACCACGCTCGCCGCCTTCGAGGCGACGCTCCGCCAGTGCGGCTATTCGGCGCCGCCCGGTGCCGGCGTCGATGCCGCGCTGGCGGTCTTCCGCGCGTCCGAAGCGGCCTGAGGCTTGCGGCGGTTCTACAAGGGCGCGCGTTCCGCCCCCGTGGAGGGCGGGTTCGGCGTCTTTCTCGACGACCGCCCGGTGATGACGCCGGGCAAGCGGATCCTGACGGTGCCCCGGGCGGCTCTCGGCGATGCCGTCGCGGGCGAATGGTCCGCCCAGGAAGAGACGGTCGATCCCATGTCGATGCCGCTCACCCGGTTCGCCAACACCGCGCTCGACATCGTGGGCGGGAAGCGCGACGAGGTGGTGGCGGAGATCGCGGGTTACGGCGAAACCGACCTCGTCTGCTACCGCGTCGACCGGCCGGAGGAGCTGCGGCGGCGGCAGGAGGCGGCCTGGGATCCGCTGGTGGAGTGGATCGGCGAAGAGTGCGGCGTCCGCCTGGAGGTGACCGCCGGGCTGATCCCGGCGCCGCAGACCGAAGACGCCGTCGCGGCGTTGCGCGCGCGGGTGGCGGCGCTCGACGATTTCGTCCTCGCGGCTTTCCAGCGCGCCACCGGGGCGCTCGGTTCCGTCGTCTTGGCGCTCGCGATGACGAACGGGCGGCTCGGCGCCGAGGAAGCCTGGGCCGCGTCGACGATCGACGAGGCGTATCAGGCCGAGCGCTGGGGCGAGGACAGCGAAGCCGGCGAGGCGCGGGAGGTGCTGCGGTCCGAGCTGCTGGCCGCGGACCGCTTCATCCGGCTTTGCGGTTCGTAGATCCCGCCGGAACCGGTTCCTTCGGCCTTTCCCTGAAGACCGCCGCGAACCGGCGCAACAGCGCGTCGTCCACCTCTTCCATCGAAGCGGCGACGCCCATCTCCGCGAGGGAGGTCACCCCGTATTCGCCGATTCCGCAGGGCACGATGCCGTCGTAATGCGAAAGGTCCGGCGCGACGTTCAGCGACACGCCGTGATAGCTGATCCAGTGCCGCAGGCGGAGCCCGACCGCTGCGATCTTGGCTTCGCCGCCGGGGCGTTCGACCCAGATGCCGACCCGTCCCGCGCGGCGTTCCCCTTCGATGCCGAACTCCGCCAGGGTGGCGATCAGCCACGCCTCGATGGAACGGACGAAACGCCGGATGTCGCGGCCGCGAGGGGCGAGGTCGAGCATGAGATAGACCACCCGCTGACCGGGGCCGTGATAGGTGAACTCGCCGCCCCGCCCCGCCGCGTGGACCGGGAAGCGGCCGGGCGAGAGCAGGTCCTCCTTCCTTGCGGATGTTCCCGCGGTATAGAGCGGCGGATGCTCGACCAACCAGGCAAGCTCGTCCGCGCTCCCGGCGCGGATCGCCGCGACGCGCTCCTCCATCCTGCGGACCGCGTCCTCGTAGGGCTGCAGCCCCGGCTCCACCCGCCATTCGATCGTCATCGGCGATCCCGCGTCATGTCTCGCGCCTTGCGGCGCGCAGTTCATTTTGCTATGTCCGCTCCCCGTAATTTGGCGGTAACCGGGCTTGAGTCCAACAACTATGCGGTCGTGGCGGAACTGGTAGACGCGCAGCGTTGAGGTCGCTGTGGGAGCAATCCCGTGGAAGTTCGAGTCTTCTCGACCGCACCATTTCGCCGGGCCCGCCCAATCGATGGGCGGGCCCGTTGCGTTTCCCGCGTCGAAGCCGTTCGGAGGCCGATATGACCCAGTCGCGCGCGGTTGCGGCCCAGGACGGCGACGGCGTCGTGGTCGGGGAGCTGATCGGGCTCAACCCCGAGGTCGCCCGCTCCGTGATCGACGCGCTCGATTCCGGCCGGACCGACGAGGCCGCCGATCTCATCGCCGCGCTCCACTATGCCGAGGTGGCCGACCTTCTCGAACAGCTGAACCCCGACCACCGCGCCGCGGCGGTCGACATTCTCGCGCCCGCCTTCCCGCCGGAAATCCTGCCGGAGCTCGACGAGGCGGTGCTGGAGGACGTCGCGGAACGTCTCGGCGACCGGCGTCTGGCGGGCGCGATCGCCGGGCTCGAGTCGGACGACGCGCTGCTCCTGATCGCCTCGCTCGACGAGAATCACCAACGCCGGGTCATGCAGGCGATTCCCGCCGCGCTGCGCGCCGCGCTGGAACGGGGACTTGCCTATCCGGAGGACAGCGCGGGCCGGCTGATGCAGCGCGACCTCGTCGCGGTGCCGACGTTCTGGACGGTCGGAGAGACCATCGACTATCTGCGCGAGGCGGACGACCTGCCGAACGACTTCTACGACATCTTCGTGGTCGATCCGGGACACCGCCCGGTCGGAACGGTCGCGCTCAGCCACGTGCTCCGCACCCGGCGTCCCGTGCCGATGCGGGATCTCTCGCGCCGCGACGTGGCGACCGTGCCCGTCGGCATGGACCAGGAAGAGGTGGCTTATGCCTTCGCGCAGAAGGACCTCGTCTCCGCCCCGGTGGTCGACGACGGGGGCCGGCTGATCGGCGTGATCACCGTCGACGATGTGGTCGACGTGATCCACGAGGAGGCGGAGGAAGATTTGATGCGCCTCGGCGGCGTCACCGGGACCGACATCTACGAGGCCGCGCTCGATACCGGAAAGGCGCGGTTCTCCTGGCTGTTCGTCAATTTGCTGACCGCCATCCTCGCCTCCATCGTGATCGGCTTCTTCGAGGCGACCATCGAGCAGATCGTCATCCTCGCGGTGCTGATGCCGATCGCGGCCTCGATGGGCGGCAATGCCGGGACCCAGTCGCTCACGGTCGCGGTGCGCGCGATCGCGATGCGCGACCTGACGTCGGCCAACGCCTGGCGCGTGCTGTCGAAGGAAGGCCTCGTGGGGCTGCTGAACGGAGTCCTGTTCGCCCTGATCGTGGGGCTCGTCGCCTGGGTCTGGTCGGGCGAGGTCTCCATCGGCCTCGTGATGGCCGCGGCGATGGCCGTCACGATGGCGGTTGCCGGGATCGCCGGCACCGCGATCCCGTTCTGCCTGTCGCGCACCGCCATCGATCCCGCGGTCGCTTCGGGCGTGCTCTTGACCACGATCACCGATGCGATCGCCTTCCTCGCCTTTCTCGGTCTGGCGGCGTGGTGGCTGCTCTGATCGCCGCGGCCGTTTGGTCCCGCCGTCGCGGGATGAAAGAATAGGACCCCGGAACCGACGCGGAGTCGCAGCCCATGCCGCGGACCGAACCGCCGCGCGGGTGGCCAGCCGGCCGGCCGCTCGCGATCTCCTTCCACATCATGTGCGAGGCGTGGCCGGACGACGCCGCGCCGGGCGTCGGGCCGATGGGGAATCCGATCAGGGCGGGCGTGCTCGACACCCAGGCGCGGTCGTGGGCGCGCTACGGCATGACCGAGGGCGCCTGGCGGCTGCTCGACATCGTCGCCGAGGCCGGCATTCCGTGCACCACCTACGCGAACGGGATCATCGCCGAGCGCTGGCCGGAACTGCTGCGGCGCATCGACGGCGACGGCCATGCCATCGGCGCGCATGCCTGGTCGCAGAACGTCCTGCCCGTCTACCAGGACCGGGAAAGCGAGGAGCGCGATCTGGTGCGCGGGATCGAGGCGTTCGAAGCCTGCATCCGCAAGCGCCCGGAGGGGTTCATCAGCCCGCGCGGAACCGGCAGCGAGAGCACCCCCGAACTGCTCGCCAGGCACGGGTTTCGCTGGACCGCGGACACGTTCGACGCCGACCTGCCCTATCTCACCCGAACGGCGGAGGGCCTGCTCGCCTGCGTTCCCTTCACGACGGAGGTCAACGACCTGCCGATCACCATGCGCTACGGCCACGAGCCGGAAGCGTTCACGCGGACCCTCGCGCGCATCCTCGAACGCTGGCGGGACATCGGCAGCCCGGTGGCGACGCTCGACGTCACCGCGCACGCCCACGTGTTCGGCCGGCCCGCCGGCGCGATCGAGTACAAGGCGGCGATCGACATGGTGAAGCGCCTCGACTGGGTCTGGCTCACCACCCACGACCAGCTGGCCGAGCTGGCGTTCCTGGAGTGAACGCCGGGGCGCACATCCCGGTCCACGTGCTCGCCGGCTTCCTCGGCAGCGGCAAGACGACGCTGCTCAACCGCCTGCTCGCCTCGCCCGAGCTCGGCGACAGCGCGGTGATCGTCAACGAGTTCGGCGAAATCGCCGTCGATCACGCGATGATCACCGAGGCGGCCGAGGAGACGATGATCCTCAAGAGCGGCTGCATCTGCTGCTCGGTGCGCGGCGACCTGGTCGATTCGCTCTCCGACCTCGCCGGCCGCCGGAACGCCGGCGCGGTGCCGCCCTTCGCGCGGGTCGTCGTCGAGACCACCGGGCTCGCCGACCCCGGACCCATCCTCCAGACCCTGGCGACCGACCCGGCGCTCACCGGCCGCTATCGGGCGGGGTCGGTGACGACCACCGTCGATGCCGTCAACGGAATCCGGCAGATCGAGAGGCACGAGGAGGCGCGCCGCCAGATCGCGGCCGCCGACCGGATCGTGCTCACCAAGCTCGATATTGCCGATGCCGGCGCGGAATCGGCATTGAAGGAGAAGGTGACGGGAATCAACCCGACCGGTCCCATCCTGCCGCGCGACGCGGTCGACGCGGAAATGCTGACGGCATCCGCGGACCTTGCCGTGAGAAATGTCGACGCAAATGCCCATAGCCATCGGGACGGCATTTCCGCCCATTGCCTCGTCATCGAGCGTCCGCTCCGCTGGGCCGGGTTCGTCCGCTGGCTCGATTCGCTGACCGCGCTCCGCGGCTCGGACGTGCTGCGGATCAAGGGGATCGTGCGAACGCACGAGTTCGACCGGCCCGTCGCGGTCAACGGCATCCATCATCTGCTGCACCCGCCGACGCCGCTCGACGCGTGGCCGGACGGGCGCAGGGAGACCCGGCTTGTTATCATCGCCGACGGAATCGAGGGACTCGATCTCCGCGCCGGCCTCGAAGCCGCGGGCGCATGACGACAAGAGGACGGAGAAGAGAATGACGCGCGACGAGTCGCTCAACATGACGCTGATCGCCCACGATCCGCTGGCCGGATGGGGCGGCATGGGCGAGGGGATGGTGATCCAGGAGGCCGGCGGCGGGCGCCGCATCCTGTGGCTCGCGCACGAGAGGCCGCCCAAGAACTTCACCGGCGTCGACGTGACCGACCCGCGCAAGCCCAGGGTCGTCGTCCAGACCGATCTGGCGCACAACAACATGCGGTCCAACTCGCTCGACCTCGTGGGCGACATCATGGCGGTCGCCTACCAGACCCGCGGTCCGGGCGGGCTGATGGACCCGGGGTTCGGAATCGAGCCCGCAGGCATCGAGCTGTTCGACGTGAGCGATCCGGAATCGCCCAGGACGATCGGCTTTTTCGACTGCTCCGGGCCGCACTCGATGGGGGTGCACCAGCTCTGGTTCGCCGACGGGAAGTACATCCACTTCTCGGGCGGCGCGGCCGACTTCGAGCCGACACACCCGGCGGATTCGCAGTTCTACCGCTCGATCGACATTTCCGACCCGGCAAAGCCGGCCGAGGTAGGACGCTGGTGGGTGCCGGGAACGCGCGTGGGCGACGACGCCCCGCCGCCGAGTCGACATCCCACTTACGACATCGGCATCCGGGCGCACAACACGAATGTCTATCCGGAGCGGCCGGACCGGGTCTATCTCGCCTATATCGACGGCGGGATCTACATACTCGACATTTCCGACATGGCGGACCCGAAACCGGTCGGCCACTGGAACCCGCACCCGCCGCAGAACGGGTTCAGCCATACCGTCCTGCCGCTGTTCGACCGCGACCTGCTGATCGTCAGCGACGAGTGCATCCAGGACGGCGGCCGGGACTGGCCCAAGCTGACCTGGGTGCTCGACGCGCGGGACGAGAGCAACCCGGTGCCGATCTCGACCCTGCCGCTGCCGCCCGTCGAGGAGTTCGGCCAGCGCGGCGGGCGCTACGGGTCGCACAACATCCACGAGAACCAGCCGGGCTCGTTCTCGTCCGACACGCTGGTGTTCGGCACCTATTTCAACGGCGGCATCCGGGTTCACGACATCTCCGACCCCTACCGGCCGGAGGAGGTCGCGTACTACGTGCCCGCGACGCCCGAGGGCTCGCGCGTCGGCGCGATCCAGCTCAACGACGTGTTCGTCGACGAGAACCGGATCGTCTACACCGTCGACCGGTTCACCGGCGGTCTCTACGTGCTGGAGCTCGATATCTGAGGGTCGGCGTAGGCCTCGATTCCGCGCGCCTTGAACGGGCCCGAGGGGATCGCGACACCGTCGGCGAAGCGCTCGAAGAGGGGCGGAAGGCGGAGCGCGTCGATCTCCGAATCGGGCGGGCAGCGGATCACCGCCACGCCCGCCTCCCGGAGCCGCGCGAGCTCGCGCTGCCGGCGGGGGTCGGGCGCGGCCCGGCCTTCGATCTCGATGGTCAGCACCCTGGTTCCGGTCCAGAACGCGCAGTCGCAGCGGATCATGTCCCCGTCCGCCCGCAGGAAGGCGCGCGGCAGCGGCCGCGGCGCGGCGAACGCGAAGGCGCGATAGTCGAAGAGCGAATCCAGCGGGCCGAGCCGCGCCCTCAACGTTTCCTCTTCGGTCCCGATCCGGTCCCGCACATGCGCGAAGTAGCGCCGCAGAAACGCGGCCTGCGGCTTCGACCACGGATCGGCGCGGGCAATCGCATCGTCCTCGATCTGGCGCAGCTCCTCCTCCGGCGTGCCGCGCAGCGGCCGCGGGATCGCGTAGGGGCCGTCCTGGAGGCGGAGCGGCGCGCCGGCGGCCCGGTCGACGACCACATGCGGGACCGAACAGCGGAACCCGCCGCCGGGATCTTCCGAGATCCAGCCTTCGCGCCAACGCGCGCAGCCATAGGGGATTATCAGGCGGTCGGCCGCCATGCGGGTAAGCGCCGCGCCGTCACCCTCGTTGTGACCTGAGATTTTCGTGTTCATCTGGCCCTTGTCAACGACGGAGGTGACAGATGACAGACAGATTGCATGAGCGAGTAACGGAGGAGGCCACCGACGCTGCGGTTGCGGTTGCGACGTGCGCGAACGGCGCGCGGGTGTGGCCGGAAGCGGAGAAGGCGCGGATTGTGGCGGAGACGTTCGAGGAGGGAGCGACGGTGGCGGGTGTTGCCCGGCGCCACGGCCTTTCGCGGACGCAGTTGAGCGGCTGGCGGCGCATGGCTCGGGACGGCCTTCTTGGCCCGGTTTCCGGCGCGGTCGACGATCCGTTCGGCCTGGTCCCGGTGACGGTGTCGGTGGCTGCTGAGCGGAACGGCGCGGCATCGGCGCCCGGGGACGGTATCGCGATCGAGATCGCCGACATCCGGGTGGTGGTGCCGCCGGACTTCGACGCGGGGCACCTGTCGCGCATCCTGGTCTGCGTTCGGGCCGCGCCATGATCCTGACCGGGGAGAAGGTGCGGGTCTGGCTGGCGACCCGCCCCGTCGACTTCCGCAAGGGACATGACGGGCTGTCGGCGGTGGTGCAGACGGTGCTGGGCCACGACCCCTATAGCGGCGCGGTCTTCGCCTTCCGCTCCAGGCGGGGCGACAGGATGAAGATCCTGGTCTGGGACCGCACCGGGCTGGTCATGGTCTACAAGCGCCTGGAGGGCGGCGGCTTCCAGTGGCCGCGCCCGTCGGATGGAGTGATCGGGCTGTCGCCAGCGCAGTTCTCGGCGTTGTTCGAGGGTCTCGATTGGCGGGCGGTCCGGGCCGTGCGACGGCCACGGCCGCGCCAGGCGGCCTGATCGCGCACCTTGTCGCCTCACCGGGGAACGGTGTCCATCCCACCGTCTCCCCGGTGTCGCCAGGACGAGCTGTCCGGCCCCGTTTACAGCGGGGCCGGAAGCATGGTCGCCTTGCATTATCTCATTGATTCTGAAAGATGGATCCGATGCCAACAAGCATGGGAAGCGCCGTTCCCGTGAGCGATCTGCAACGCCGTCTGGCGGCCGTCGAAGCCCAACTTGCGAAGGAGCGCGCCGAGCGCAAGGCCGCCGAGGATGCGCTGGCTGTGTCCGAGCAGGCGCGCGAACGCCTGGAGCGGATCATCGCCTCGCTGAACCATGCCGTGTGGGGCGCGCGCTCGGAGAAGCGCCATGCCGATCAGGACCGGCTGCCGCTGTTCGAGGACATCGCGGTCGCCGAGGGGATGTTGGCGGAAGCCCGGGAGAAGGCCGACGCGGCGACCGGCAGACAACGGCGCAAGCCGCAGCCGACCAATCGTAATCTCGGCCATCTGCCCAGGCACCTTGAACGCTTCGAGAAGGTGATCGAGCCGCAGAGCACGGAGTGCCCTTGCGGCTGTGGCGCGATGACCAGGGTCGGCGAGGACCGCACCGAGCGGCTCGACATCGTGCCGGCGAAGTTGAGAGTGCTGGTGACGATCCGGCCGAAATACATCTGCCGCGCCTGCGAGGGCAAGCAGAGCGTCCAGGCGCCGGCGCCGGAATACCTGGTGCCGCGCGGCCTGCCGACCGAGGGGCTGGTGGCGCACACGCTGGTCGCCAAGTTCGCCGACCACCGTGTGTCCTGAAGCACCGCCATGAAAGGAGGTGCGCAACTGCAAGAGAGATGAGGGTAGGCCCCTCGGGGTCGACGATCAGGCGTCGGTCTCAAACCACCACGAGCTGCTGTCGTAAAGAGCGATGGTGGTGAGCGTCGTGGAAACGGCGGGACGACGATCTCGTCAGGTGAGGTCCGGGGAGACGAGCGAAAGCGAACCGCCGATGAACTGCCGAAAGCGTATGGTCGATGTCAGAACCGGGGGTGGTGGTCACTCCGGGACAAGCATGGGCGGAGTCCTGGAGTCCGGCCCACGCGGCATCCGGCTCGAAGGCGGCGTGAACCCGGAACAGGCTTTCTTGCGGAACAGGAGAACCTGTCGTCCCGATGCCAAGGGAGACGGCCAACCGGGCAGCCCCCGGAAGGCTCAGAGTACCGATGCGGGGCACAGGGGCAGAACAGCCCGTAGTAGGGATGAAGGCGCTGTAATGGCGCTGGACCGAAGGGGCTGTGGTGTTCAGCCGCTGCCGTCGGCCAACTGGTGACAGGAGGAGCCGGATGACAGGGGCAAAGCCGTTCCCGATAGCAAAGAGGGAAGTCTGGGAAGCCTTCAAGCATGTGAAGGCAAACCGGGGAGCGGCTGGAGTAGATGGGCAGACGGTCGAGAGTCTGGAGGAACGGCTTGGTCCGGAACTCTACAAGCTCTGGAATCGCATGTCCTCAGGCAGCTATATGCCGCCTCCGGTTCGCAGGGTGAACATCCCCAAGGAGGGCGGCGGGAAGCGCCCGTTGGGCATACCGACGGTCACGGACCGCATCGCTCAGGAGGTTGTTCGCCGACATCTGGAGCCCTTGTTGGAACCGATTTTCCATGAGGACTCATACGGATATCGGCCGAAGCGATCCGCCATTGACGCCATCCGGACAGCGCGTCGGCGATGCTGGCGCTACGACTGGGTGCTGGACATGGACATCAAGGGGTTCTTCGACAACATCGACCACGAGTTGCTGCTGAAGGCCGTTCGTCACCATACGGACTGCCGGTGGGTGCTGCTCTATGTCGAGCGCTGGTTGAAGGCTCCCGTGATCGAGGAGGACGGCACCGTTGTCGCACGGGACAGGGGCACGCCACAGGGCGGGGTAATTTCGCCAGTATTGTCCAACCTGTTCCTGCACTATGCGTTCGATCAATGGATGAAAAGGTCGATGCCGCATGTTCCGTTCGAACGGTATGCGGACGATATAATCTGCCATTGTCGAACGGAGGAGGCGGCAAAGACCCTCTGGCGGCGGGTTGCGGACCGATTGGCCGAGTGCGGCCTGGAGGTCCATCCGCAGAAGACCAAGGTGGTCTACTGCAAGGATACCAACCGCAAGGCGGACTACCCGACGGTCGCGTTCGACTTCCTGGGCTACCGTTTCCAGCCAAGGTTCGCGGCGTGGCGCGGCGGGTTGTTCGGGGTCTCGTTCCTTCCGGCTGCCAGCCCGACTGCGCTCAAGGCGTTTCGGCGCCGCGTGCGACAGTGGCGTTTGCAACGGCGTAGCGACAAGGCACTGCTTGACCTTGCCCGCATGTTTCATCGCGAAATTGCAGGGTGGATCGGCTACTTCGGCGCATTCTACAAGTCGGCGCTCTATCCGACCCTTCGTCTGATAGACGCCCACTTGCAGCGATGGGCAATGCGGAAGTTCAAACGCTTCCGACAACGACCGCGTCAGGCTCGTCTCTGGCTTGCCAGAATCGCGAAAGCGGAGCCGTGGCGGTTCGCCCATTGGACCCTTGTGCACGGGCAGGGCCGGACGCTGGGAGCCGTATGAGCTGAGAGGTTCACGTACGGTTCTGGGAGCGCGTGGGGGTGAGATTCCCCCGCGCGACTCGCTAACCGTTCTACCGTCAGAGCGAGGCATACCGGCGCGAGGGGATCGACCTCGACCGCACCATGCTGGGGAACTGGGCGGGGCGCGGGATGCAGGTGCTGGCCCCGGTGATCGACCGGATGATCGAGCACCTCAAGGCGTCGGACGGTCTGTTCATGGACGAGACCACGGTGCCGGTGATGGCGCCGGGGACCGGCAAGACGCGCCTCGACTATCTGTGGGCGATCGCCCGCGATCAGCGCGGCTATGGCGGGGTCGACCCGCCGATCGTGGTGTTCCACCACTCGCGCCATCGAAGTGCGAAGGTCGCTCTGGAGTTGATGCGGGGCTACACCGGCGGCGGCCCGCTGCATGTGGACGGCTACAGGGTGTACGATGCGCTCGGCGATCCGAAGCAGACGGTCAGCCCATGGGTGCTCGCCTACTGCTGGACCCACTGGCGGAGACGCTTCGTCGACTTCCAGCGCGCCACGGAGTCGCCCCTGTGCGAGGAAATCCTCGCACGGATCGCGGCGCTCTACCGGATCGAGACCATGGTGCGCGGTCACCCGCCAGAGCTGCGGCTGAAGGCGCGGCAGGAGTTGTCGGCGCCGATCGTCGAGGCCATGCGGCCCTGGCTCGAGGCCCGGCTCGACCGTCTGTCCAGCGCGTCCGAACTCGCCAGGCACATCCGCTACGCCCTCAAGCGCTGGGATGGCCTGTGCCGGTTCCTCCATGACGGACGTATCGAGATGGACACCAACCCTGTCGAGAACCTCATCCGTCCGGTGAAGCTCACAAAGAAAAACGCGCTGTTCGCCGGCAGCGACGACGGCGCCAGGACCTGGGCGCGGTGCGCCAGCCTGATCGGCACCTGCAAGCTCAACGGCGTCAATCCGCAGGTCTACCTGACCGACACCCTGCGCCGGATCATCGACATGCACCCCCTGTCACGCATCGACGAACTCATGCCCTGGAACTTCGACCCGAAAATCCCGGGCCTCACACGTCAACAAGGGTAACCGCGCGGCGCTTACCCATGCGGCGGTCAGTCGATCACCGCGATCGCGGTGATCTCGACCAGGCAGCGGGGGTCGGTCGCGAGCTGGACCACCTGGACGGTCGTGGTCGTCGGCTTGTTGTCGCCGAAATATTCGGCCCAGACCTTGTTGAGCGAATCCTGGTCGGAAAGGTCGGTCACGAAGCGGTTGGCGCTGACGATGTCGGAGAAGTCGGCCCCGACCGATTCCAGTCCGCGCCTCAACTGGTCGAGCGCGGCGCGCGTCTGCCCCTCCATGTCGACGGGCATCCGGTCGAACTCTTCGGGACGGTGCGGGTGGTGGTGGTAGACCGGCGCCGCCGTCACGCCGGCGAGGAACACCGTCTTTCCGCCGGTGACGGTGATCGCCGGGGCGTAGGGCATCCACATGTCCGGCGCGTCGGGCCAGTGCACGTGCACGATCGATTTCGCCATCGTCGCCTCCCTGTCTCGGACGGGAACTCCCGGAGCTTATATACACGACTTGACGGGCGCCCGGCCGGCGCGGGTCGTCGACGGGCAGGCCTCTCCGTCACGGTCGCGTCTCCTCCTCCGCCGCCCCCCACCGTCATGCCCGGACTTGTTCCGGGCATCCACGTCTTGCGGCATCGCGGTGCGGGCCGGGCGCGGGCGAGGCGTCGGAGGGACGTGGACGCCCGGAACAAGTCCGGGCATGACGGTGGGGGAGAGGCGTGCCGAAGAATGCCCGCCCCGCCCGGCATCGTCCCCGCCCATGGGCGCACAGCCCGCCCCATCCCGCCGAGCATGACGTGGGGGAGCCGCCGCCCGCTTGGCACCGCCGGGACGCGACGCCAGACTGGCGCCCGGCCGCACGAGGAGACGGGGATGGACCAGCACGCAGATCGTTACGCTTCCGAGGTTCCGGTCAACCTGCCGCGGAACCGGTCCGAGCCCGAATACGGGTCCGACCTGATCTGCGATCTGCTCCAGGCGATGGGGTTCGAGCACGTCATGCTCACCCCCGGTTCGAGCTTCCGGGGGCTCCACGATTCTCTGGTCAACCACACCCGCAACGCGCGGCCCGAGATCGTCCTCTGCGGGGCCGAGGAGATCGCGCTCCACATGGCGCAGGGCTACAGCAAGGTCACCGGCAAGGCGAGCCTGGTGATCCTCCACGACCTGGTCGGGCTGCAGCACGCGATGATGGCGTTCTACAACGCCTGGGCGGACGAGGTGCCGATCCTCGTGCTGGGCGGGTCGGGGCCGGCCGACCCCGCCGAGCGCCGCGCCATCGACTGGCTTCACTCGGCCAACACGCAGTCCGAGTCGGTGCGGCCCTACACCAAGTGGACCGACGAGCCGGTGACGCTCGAGGCGCTGTTCGATTCCGTCCTGCGCGCGCGGCGGATCGCGGAGAGCGCGCCGCAGCGCCCGACCTACGTCTCGGTCGACGCCGGGCTCCAGGAAGACCGGGTCGACGAGGCGGCCGGGCTTCCCGATGTCGACCTGCCGCGGTTTCGCCCGGCGCCCCCCATCGCCGCGGCGGAGTCGGAAATCGCGGCGGCGGCGGACCTCCTGACCGGGGCATCCATGCCGCTCGTCTTCGGCGGACGCTTCGGGCGCCGGACGGAGGCGGGACCGCCCCTGGTCAGGCTGATCGAGTTGCTGGGCGCCGCCTACCAGGACGGCACCGATATCGTCTGCGTTCCCACGTCCCATCCGCAGAACCTGAACGGCGGCTACCGGTCGCCGCCCAACCCGGTCCGCAGCGAGTCCGATGTCGTGCTCGGAATCGACTGCCCCGACATGACGGCCCTCGTGGGCGGCTATGCCGGCGCGCGGGGCGACATGCGGAACGCCATGACGGGCGAGCGGAAGGTGATCGACCTTTCGGTCAACGATCTCGGCGTCGATCACTGGTCGAACGCCGGCGGCGCGCTTGCGCCCCGCGACGTCCAATTGCTCGCCGACCCGATCCATGGGCTCCGGCAGCTCCTCTCGGAAGTCGAGCGCCGGGCGGAAGGCGAACCCACGTGGTACCGCCGCGCGCGGGAACGCCGCGCGGACCTCGCGCAACGCCACGAGGCGCTCCGCAAGGCCCAGCGCGAACGGGCCGAGCGGGATTGGGACGCCGAACCGATCTCCGTCCCCCGCATGATGGGCGAGTTGTGGCAGGCCGTCCGGGACCGCGACTGGGTTCTCGTCTCCCGCAACGGGCGCTGCTGGTACGAGGGGATCTGGGACTTCCCGGGCGCGGGCCGCTTCCTCGGCCACAACGGCGGCGGCGGCGTCGGCTACGGGCCGGGCGGGACGGTCGGCGCCGCGCTCGCGCTGCGCGGCAGCGGGAAACTCCCCCTCGCCATCCTCGGCGACGGCGACTTCACGATGAACCCGTCCGCGCTGTGGACCGCCGCGCATTACCGCATCCCGTGCCTGATCGTGCTGCACAACAACACCTCCTTCGGCAACGACGAGGAGCACCAGATCGCGCTGGCCGAAGCCCGCGGGCGTCCCGTCGACAACGCCTGGATCGGCCAGCGCATGGTCGCGCCGGAACCGGATTACGCCGCGATAGCGCGCGGCTACGGCGCTTGGGGGGCGGGGCCGATTACGGAACCGGGGGACCTGGCGGATGCGTTCCGCGATGCGGTGGCCGAGGTCGCGCGCGGCGGCGTGGCGCTGGTCGACGTGCACACGCAACTCAAGTAGCGGCGGGCCTGTCAGGTATCCGCCCGCACGAGGCCCACGGTCAGCCGCGTGCCGGTCGCTTCGGCGTAGCGGCGCAGGGTGGAGAAGGACGGCGATACCCTGCCGCCTTCCAGCCGCGCGAAGGCGGACTGGGTGGTGCCGAGGCGTCGGGCGAGTTCTGCTTGGGTCAACTTCGCCGCCACGCTTTCCCCCACCGTCATGCCCGGACTTGTTCCGGGCATCCACGTCTTGCGGCATCGCGGTGCCGCCCGGGCGCGGGCGAGGCGGCGGAGGGACGTGGATGCCCGGAACAAGTCCGGGCATGACGGAAGAAGTGTTGTGGTCCTCCCGCCTTTCAAGTCGTCGATATAAGCGTCCTTCGATACGCTCTCTTCGAGAGCTACTCAGGATGAGGAGAGGCTGGAATGCCCCAAGAATGCCTCATCCCGAGTAGCGGCGAAGCCGCGTATCGAGGGATCGGGCTGAGGCAGTCGTCCCGACGGAAAATCCGGCCTACGCGCCCCCCGCCGCCTCCGCGCGGATGCGGTCTTCCAGCATCCTGCGCGCCTGGAGCTGGGCGTAGTCGGCGTTGATGTCGACCAGCCCGTCGAGGACGGTCGCGCCCAGCCGCTCCTGCTGCGCGTCGATCATCTCGACGTCCTCGTAGAACGTGTCGCGCGAGCCTTCGAAGAGGGTCTTGGTCAGTGCCTCGTCGTCGAGCCGGAAGTCCCTCGCGTAGCCCCAGTGATAGTGGGTCGTGGTCTCGGTTTCCGGCGTCAGCAGGTGCGTCGACCAGATCGAGAAGCCCTGGCTCCGGTCGCCTTCCGGCGCGCCGGTCCCGGTCGGCGCGGCGCCGATGTCGAGATAGATGTTGGACGGCGCGAGCCAGGTCACGTGCTGCCAGCGGTCGCAATTGCCCTCGAACCCGCCGACCCTGGCGAACAGCGGCGGGGTCTTGAAATCGATCATCCAGCGGCCGACGCGCACCCCGTTCTCGATGCGCTCGGTCTCGGTCGGCCAGGTCGCCTCCGCCGGGTCGCCGCCGATGGTGTTCTTGTGCAGGTAGATGACGTGGGTGAGGTCGAGCAGGTTGTCGGAGAGCAGCTGGTAATTGCCCTTGACGTGGAACCGGCCCGGCGTGCTGACCCAGCCCGGATCGTCGAGCCAGAAAAGCTCGGGGATCGCGCTCTCGTCGACCTTTTCGGGATCGCCCATCCAGATCCAGACCGTCTTCCACTTCTCGCGTGCAGGGTAGGATTTGACGCGCGCGTCCGGCGGAACCCGTGTCTGCCCGGGAACCGCGACGACCGCGCCGGTGCCGTCGTAGAGCAGCCCGTGATAGCCGCATCGCAGCTCGTCGCCCACGCATTCGCCGCGCGACAGCGGCGCCGCGCGGTGACAGCAGCGGTCGGCGAGCGCCACCGGCGTGCCGTCCTCCTTGCGGAAGAAGACCAGGGGCTCGCCGAGGATCGTGCGTGCGTCCGGCCCGCGGCCGAGATCCTTCGACCAGTACGCGGCGTACCAGCAATTCCTCAGATACATCGCTCTCCCTACCGTCCCGCGTTGGCGGCCATCGTCGGGCGCGGCATCGCGTTCCGTCCGGTGTTTATCCCGTCCACCAGGTGCCATTCCGAGAACCGGTTCTTGCGGAACGAGGTCGGTTTCCAGTCGGCCGTCAGGTAGTCGGAATCGGCGAAATACTCGACCGCGCCCTCGCACGGGCTCTTGAAGTACCAGAAATAGGCCGACGACACCGGATGCCGTCCCGGCCCGACCTCGGTGTCCCAGCCCTTGCGGTCGAAATAGATGCCGCCGCCGAACACCTCGTGGATGTCGCGCACCTCGAAGGCGACGTGGTGGAAGGCGATGCGCCCGTCGCCGCTCCTGATCAGGAACAAATTGTGGTGGTCGGTCTCGGCCGCGCAGCGCAGGAACAGCCCGCGCCCGCCGGCATAGCGGTCGGAGACCGGGAAGCCCAGCCGGTCGCCGAAGAACTTCTCCGCCGGCTTCAGGTCGGGCAGCAGGAAGCCGATATGACCCATCCGGATCGGCCGCGCGCGCCTGTAGATCTTCGCGCGCTCGTCCGGGCGCTCGATATTGCCGTAGCCGTTGACCGCCGAACGCGCGGCTTCCACGCGCCTGTCGTGTTCCCAGACGCGGAAGCCGACGGCGATGCCGTAGGGATCGACGCAGTGGATCGTCCCGTCCTCGTCGACCCTCACCTCCCGGTCCCGCGCGATCTCGTTGCCGACCGCATCGAGGTCTTCCCGAGTCTCGACGCCCCAGATCGCCTCGCGGAAGTTCATGCCGGGCGCCGCGGGCGGCGGCAGCGAGCGGTGGCCGGCGGGGCGGATGTCGAGCCTGGCGCCGATCCCGGTCTCGAAGACGGCGCCCGAGCGCCGGTCGCTCACCTTCGTGAGGCCCCAGTCGGTGTAGAAGCGTTTGGCGGTCTTCATGTCCGGCGCGGCGAAGACCAGCGTATCGATGTCGACGAATTTCATCCTGGCGTTCCTCAAGCGAAGGCGATTCTGGCCTGCGCCGCCTTCATCCTGTCCGACGGCGGACCCGCGATGCCCCAGCGGTCGGTCCAGCCGGGCGGGTTGAGCCCGGCCCAGTACTCGGCGCTCCGTTTCGGGTAGCTGTCGTCCACCTGCTCGACCTCGGCGGTGTACTCGATGATGTAGTCGTCCGGGCCGAGGAAGTAGGAGAACACGTTGGCGCCCGGGCCGTGCCGGCCGACGCCCCATTCGATGGGATAGCCCGCGTCCCGCATCCTTCCCGCCCCGCGCATCACCGAATCGAGGTCGGTCATCTCGAAGGCGATGTGGTGCAGCGTCGGCGCGTCGCCGTGGCCGAGCGCGATGCTGTGATGATCCGAATTGCAGCGCAGGAAGCAGAGATGGCCGGTCCGGTCGCTGACCGCGAAGCCGAGCCCGTCGGTGAAGAGCGCGGCCGAGCCCTCCATGTCGGCGGCGTTCAGCACGCAGTGCGAGATCTTGCGCGGCCTGTCGCGCGCGTCCGCCGTGTCGCGGTGGATCGCCACGTCCGACGAGACCGCGAACTTGCGCCCCTCCTTGTCCTCGAACGCGAACCCGTACCCGCCGCCCGGCCCGCCCAGCGCGTCCGGCGTGCCGAGCGACGGCAGGTCGAGCGTCGACAACCGCGCGTGCAGGCCGTCCACGCCTTGCCTGTCCGGTGCCGCGAGATTGACCCGGATCAGCGCCGGCTCTTCCCGTTCGTGCAGCGCGAGGATGTGGTGTTCCGGCCCGGTGCCGCGGAAATAGCGCGCGCCGTCGTCCTCGGCCACCGGATCGAGGTTCCAGACCCCGCCGTAGAAGTCCGCCGCCGCGTCCACGTCGCGCACGCCGAACTCGACGCTTCTGACCGCCGTTACCCGCGCATCGCTCATCGCTGTCTCCGAGAGGGATTTGTCGACATCGTTTGCCGAATGCCGAGCGCTATTTCGACGTGCCGACCCAGCCGTTCTGGGAAATGTCGAAAATTATGCCGTTCGGGTCGCGGTACTTCTTCTCGTAGTAGAGCGACTCCTTGTCGATCGGCAAATCGAGGAAGAACGTACCGCCGTTCGCCTCGATGTCCTTCTCGGCATCCTCGAGATCGTCGACCCAGAAGCCGAAATGATGCACGCCGACATAATCCTTGCCGCGCTCCTCGCCGGCCGCCTCGTCGGTCTTGTAGTCGAGGATCGCGAGGTTGATGACGCCGTCCGAGAGATAGACGCCGTCGGCGAGCGAGGCGCTGGTCTCGCCGACGCGCTCCATGCCGAAGACCTCTTCGTAGAATTTGGCGGTCGCCTCGACATCGTCGCACGCGATCGCGATATGGCGCAGCTTCGCCATGTCGTTTCCTCCCTGTCTGCGGGCGCTCGCCCCGAACCTAGCACGATCCCGGTTAGTAGCCGAGGGCGCAGCCGTCCTTGCGGGGATCGGAGCCGCCGATCAGCACGCCGCCCTCGCGGTCGATCGCGACTGCCTGCCCGCCGCCGAGCGGGGCGCCGGCCGGGCAGACCTCGTGGCCCATCGCGGCGAGCGCTTCGGCGGTCTCGCGCGGAATGCCGTCCTCGATCGCCAGCATGCCGCCGAAATGGAAGATGCGGGGCGCGTCGATCGCCTGCTGCACGTCGAGCCCGCAATCGAGCAGGCCTGTCACCAGATGGACGTGGCCGAACGGCTGGTAGTGCCCGCCCATCACGCCGAACGGCATGACCGCCTCGCCGTCCCTCGTCATCATCCCCGGCATGATCGTATGCAGCGACCGCTTGGACGGGCCGATCGCGTTGGGGTGGCCGCGGTCGATCAGGAAGGCGCTCCCCCGGTTCTGGAACAGCACGCCGGTCCGGGCGTCGGCGACCGCCGCGCCGAACTTGGCAAACAGCGAGTTGATGAAGCTGATCGCGTTGCCCTCGCCGTCGACGACGGCGAGATAGACCGTGTCCGACATCGCCGGCGATCCGGCCGGCGGCAGGCCGTCCATGGCGCGGTCGGGGCGGATGTGCCGGCGCAATTCCGTCGCGTAGGCCTCCGAGAGAAGGTCCCCGACGGGGATGTCCGTGTTCGCCGGATCGCCGATATGCAGGTCCCGGTCGCGATAGGCGAGCCGGCCCGCCTCGGCCTCCAGGTGGAGGCGCGTCGGGTCGGTCGGCCCGAGCCCTCCCAGGTCGAAGCCGGACAGGATGTTGAACATCAGCAGCGCCGTCAGCCCCTGGCCGTTCGGCGGGCACTCCCAGATTTCGTGACCGCGATAGGAGGTGACGATCGGGTCGACATAGTTGCCGCGATGCGCCGCGAAGTCCGCGACCGTGTGAAGCCCGCCATAGGACGCGAGCGTCGCCGCCATGCTCTCCGCCGCCTCGCCCTCGTAGAACGCTGCGGGTCCGTCCGCGGCGATGCGGGCGAGCGTCGCGGAAAGCGCCGGCATGCGGTGGATTTCGCCGGCGCGGTAGGCGCGGCCGCCGTTGAGATAGATCGCCGCCGTTTCCGGCGTCTGCGCGAGCAGGCGTTCGCAGCCGGCCCAGTCCCAGGCGACCCTCGGGTGAACCGCCGATCCGTCCGCCGCCAGACGGACCGCGGGCGCCAGCAGATCGCCGAACGGTTTCCGCCCGTGGTCGCCCACCAGCCGGTTCCAGGCCTCCACGGCGCCCGGGACGGTGACGGCATGAGCTCCGATGGCCGGCATTTGCCGAATGCCGTTCGCGACATACCAATCGACATTCGCCGCCGCCGGGCTCCGGCCGGAGCCGTTAAAGGCAAGAACCCCGCCTTCGGCTGGCGCGTAGAGGACGAAGCAGTCGCCGCCGATCCCGGTCATCTGCGGCTCGACCACCGCGAGCACGGCCGCCGCCGCCACCGCCGCATCGACCGCGTTGCCGCCGGATTTCAACGTCTCCACGGCGGTCAGCGTCGCATGCGGGTGCGAGGTCGCCGCCATGCCGCCCGTTCCGTAGACGGGAGACCGTCCCGGCAGTTCGAAATTGCGCACTAGAGTCTGTCCGTTTCAGGTTGAACCGTTCCGTCGAGGCGTCCCTCGATACGGCCCTTCGGGCCTGCTCGGGATGAGGGAGATTCTTGGCCGCCCACGACACTTCCCTCATCCTGAGTAGCGGCGAAGCCGCGTATCGAAGGACGCACCTCCGCCGCGCCTAGTCGAGCGCGAGACGCTGGTCCGAGTATGTCAGGCGGACCGTGTAGCTCCCCTCGTTCACGGTCCATTGCTCGACGGTGTAGGTCCGGAGCCCTTGGGCGTGGAACGGATCGGTATCGGCGATCTTCCTGGCCTCGGCGAACGAGGCCGCCCGGATCACGATCAGGCCGCGGCGCGAGCCGTCCTCCGCGTCCAGCGGGCCGGCCGCGAACAGGACGCCCTCCTGCTCGAGCTTCACCTGGTGGTCGAGATGCGCGGGCAGGGCGGCCCGCAGCTGGTCCGGCGTCGTGCCGGGGGCCGGCTGGGTGACGATCGCGAAGAACGTCTTGCCGAGCATGTCGTGATGGTCAGCCATGGCGGGTTTTCTCCTCGGGGGGTCGGGCTCAGCCGCGGCCGAGCAGGAAGTCGATATGGATGCGGTTGAAGGTCTCGGCGTCCTCGAACTGCGGCCAGTGACCGCAATCCTGCATGACGGCGAACCTGGCGCCCGGGATCATCCCGGCCAGCGTCTCGCCCACGTCGACGGCCGCGGTCGGGTCGTGGCTGGTCCAGAGCACCAGCGTCGGTGCGGTAATCTTCGCCCATTCCTCCGGCTTGACCGCGAACTGCCGCCGCGCCTCCGGGGTATGGAGGCAGAGGATGCGGTTGACGCCCTCCTTCATCTCGGGGCGCGAATAGATCGCCTGCCGGCTCGCCACGAGGTCGTCGTGGACGTCGGACTCGGTGCGCATCAGCCATTCGAGACGCGTGCGCACGCGCTCCCAGCTCGGATCCTCCACCGCCGCCGCCGTGGAAGCCCGAAGCGCGGCGAGCGCCTTCGGATTCACCATGTCCGCCCCCGCGGTGTTGAGCACCAGCCGGTCGACCCGGTCGGGGTGGGCGACCGCGAAGGCGCCCGCCACCCAGCCGCCGAGCGATTCGCCGGAGAGCGAGACCCTCTCGATGCCGACCGCGTCGAGGAACCCCGCCAGATGGTCGATATAGCGCGGGATCTCGTAGTCGTAGTCGGGCTTGCCGGTGTAGCCGTGGCCCAGCATGTCGATCGCGTAGGTGTCGAAGTGGGGCGCGTGCGCGGCGAGATTCCGGACATAGGCCTCCGCGTGGCCGCCGGTGCCGTGCAGGAAGACCAGGCCCGGCTTGTCCGCGCCGCCGGCACGGAGATACCGGGTCGCGATCCCGCCCGCATCGGCGTAGCCCTGCTCGAAGGGAACCCCCTGCAAATCCGCCCAGATGCTCTCGTACGGGCCGTTCCTGTCCGCTGTCATCGCTCCGCTCCCTGCCGCCGACGGAAAAGGGCACCGGCCTCTCTCCCGGCGCCCTTGCCCACTTCCCCACTATGAGAAATATACCCCAAAACGCGTCCCGAGTCAAGCTAAAAATGTTAATTCAGGATAAATCTGGGGGCTTATATCGATTACTTGACGGCCGGCTGTCGGGCGCGGATCGGGGCCGGGGACGCCGTCGCGTCGCGGCGGGCATGGAAACCGCCCAGACTCCCCCCCGTCATGGTCGGCGAAGGCCGACCATCCACGATTTGTTTTTCGTTTCCGGCGCCGCAAAAACTCGTGGATGGTCGGCCTTCGCCGACCATGACGGGGAGGAACGGCCCGCCGGGACCCGAATGCGCCCCGGCGCTGCCCGGAACGCCTGTCAGCCCCGCTCCTGTCAAGTAAGAGGCGTTTGCGCTGTCGGGGACGGGTTGATTTACAAGGCGTTCACGGAGGTGCGAGATTTTTGATACCCCGTGGTGGTCGTTGATATCCGGGGTTTCAGTTTCGCTGCGGCGGTCGTTTTGGCGATTTTCACCCCACGCCGCTGGTCGCGGCGTCTTGGCAGCGAGGTTTTCCTGCGGCGGCCTCGCGCGCCCTGATCGTGCGCATGAGATAGAAGGTGTCGCCATCGGGCCCTGGGGCCCTTGTTCCACCACCACCCCTGGTCGGGAGAACAGCGATGGCGACGGCGGCGAAGCTACCCTTTTCGTGGCGCGATGTCGAAGTCCTGCCGGACCTTGAACGGCTGCGCCTGGTTCTGGCGGTGCTTCCCGACGAGGAGATCGTGACGGCGCTTGAAGTGTGTCGCGGTCGGGGCCGTAACGACTACCCGGTGCGGGCGATGTGGCGGGCGCTGATCGCGGGGGTGGTGTTGCAACACGCCTCGATGCAGTCGCTGTTGCGGGAGCTGGGGCGCAACCCGGCGTTGCTGGAGATCTGCGGGTTCGACCCTCTGCCGTATCAGAGCGGGCCGGTGACGGTGCTTCACGACGGGCATGCGGTAACGCGCCCGGCGCGGGTTCGTTCGACGGCGCCGAGCCACTGGAACTTCTCGCGGTTTCTGGGGCGTGTTGTGCAGCTTGAGGACGAGCAGGGGCTGGTGTCCGCCATGATCGAGAGCCTGCGCGCCGCGCTGTTCGCCGCGTTGCCGGACTTCGGGCGTCATCTCGGCTACGACGGCAAGGCGATCGCGAGCCACTCGACGGGCCGGGTCGGCAAGGACGAGGACAAGACCTCGGACCCCGACGCCGACTGGGGCAAGCACGAGACGGGCGGGGTGGACGCCAGGACCGGCGCGGTGTGGAAGAAGGTGAAGTCGTGGTTCGGCTACGGGCTGCACCTGATCGCCGACACCGATTACGAGGTTCCGGTGGCCTTCGAGGTGACGCGCGCTTCGGCCTCGGAACCCAAGGTGCTGTCCGGGATGCTGGAGGAGCTGTTCGCAAGGGCGCCGGAGATCGCCGGGCGCTGCGCCGACTTCAGCGCCGACCGCGGTCTCGACGATGCCCGCCTGAAGGCGCGGCTGTGGGACCGGTGGACCGCCCGCCCGCTGATCGATACACGGCTGATGTGGCGGGTGGAGAAGCAGGAGCCGAGATACGATCCGGCGCAGCCGATCACGCGGCCGCTGTTCCCCGACCGCGCCGATGTCATCGTTCACGACGAGCGCGGCCGGGTGTCCTGCGTCTGTCCCGGGACCGGCGAGGTCCGCGCTATGGCGTTTCAGGGGTTCGAGGCTGATCGGGGCCGCTGCGGCACGCTCAAATACCGCTGCCCGTAAGCGCCGCGTCGTTACCCTTGTTGACGGGTGACGCCCGGGATTGTCGGGGTGAAGTTCCAGGGCATGAGCTCGTCGATGCGTGACACGGGGTGCATGTCGACGATGCGGCGCAGGGTGTCGGTCAGGTAGACTTGCGGATTGACGCCGTCAAGCTTGCATTCGTCTGTGCGCCTCATCTCCGCCAATCCCGCCTACGAACCCTGTGCATGCCTCGCCGAAGAAGCCCACATCGTCGGCAAGGTCGTCTGGACCCTCAGGCGAAACTGACCGGCCGCCGGGGCTCAGTCGGCGGCCCGGACGCCTCCGAAACCGCCGAGCAACTGGACTTCGGGCCGAACATCCTTGATCACGCCCGCCATCTCCTGATGCGCCGGTCCGTGGAAGTTCCCCCGGACCCTGTTTCTCGCGCTGGCGAAGCCGTTTCCGGAGATATCGATATCATATCGCAGGGCGGCCTGGCGGAAGGGCAGGGTACGGATCGGTTGACTGCCCCCACCGAGATGCACGGTGAGGTTCTGCAGACGGAGTTCGCCGTCGAGCCTGTCAAGATTCACCCGCAGTTTCGCATCGCCGACCACCGGGGGCAGACGCCCGCTGCCGAGATCGACGCCAAGCAGGCTGCCGTTCCACACGGCCCTGCCCCGAAGCGCGGCGTTGTCGGAAAGGGCCGTCGTGGGCGCCGTGCCGAAGGCGTCCGCTTGGACCTGGAGGAAGTCGTGGGGAGTCGGGGTTAAATCGTTGTGCGCCTCGTGAAAATTGTCGCGCAGGTCGCGTTCGACGCTGACCCCCCATGCCGCCCAGGCGCCCCATGCCGCATGGCCGTAGCGTTCGGTCTCGGCTGCGACCTTCGCATCGAGGACATTGAATCCGAGGTCGGCCAGGATGGCGAAGTCCAGCTCCGACGGAGTGCCGCCGGCATAGGTGTCGGCGCAATAGGCCATTACCGACGAGCAGACGCCGAGATGCCCCGTATCGCGCCTCGCACCTTCGGCGTGAGGTTCCTCTACCTCCCACCACTTCCTCCCATCCACCCATTGCAGGGGAACCGGCTTGCCGCCGTTGGCGCGCAGCGCATTCGGACCGGACCAGGTGTGGGCCTTCGGGTCGTAGTATGTGCCCGTATACAGAGTGAAGCCGTAGGGGGCGATCCCCAGAACATGGCCGAATTCGTGGGCGACCGAATGGGCCATGCCGTCATGGAGATTGTCGTGCACATGACTGGAGATGCGCATGTTGCCGTAGTAGGGCATGAACTTGTCTCCGTCCGTGCCCGAATCGTAGGATATCGGTCCCGCGGACACCCGGCCGAAATCGTTGACCCGGACCTGAACGACAATGCCCTCGACATCCCTGATCGTGTCGATATCCTTGTACTTGTTGCCCTCAACGACCTTGATCGTGACGTCACGGCGTTTCCCATCGCTGAGCAGACGTCTGGTCCAGATTCTCGTTGAGCGGCGCAGGACGGCCATGAACTCTCGGGACACGCCCCCCTTCCGGTCGACAAACCCCGTCGCCGACGGCGTTTCGTGCGGACCGAAGTAGAACGTGACGGGCATCGTGCCGGCCGGACCGCCCTTCCAGGCGCCGTATGCGATGCCGTCGCGCTCACCGAGCACGGTGATGGACGCGTCGGGGACTTTGGGCAGCGCCGCCGCCGATTCCGCAGCACTGACATGCGGGGCCTTCAGTTTCCCGAGTGCGCTCTTCAACGCCCCGGCCCGGGCCTTCGTCGGCGGCGCAATTCCAAGCGTTGCAGCCACGGGGCCGGTATCATTCCAGCTCGTGCGCAGGTCGGCGGCGCCGATGTTCTTCAGTCGTCGACTGTCCTGCTTCAGGTATCGACTGTCGTCCGAGGCCGACCCGGCCGCATCGCCAGCCCCCGCGCCTGCATGGACGGCCGGCGCGGCACCGACCCTTGCGGGCGGCTCGCCAACCGGCGCGGCCGCAGCTTCGAGCGGTGGCGCGATCAACCCTGACATGTTCCAGATCGACTCACCGGCTCCATATGCGGGAGAGATCGGGTGGGCGACTTCGACAGGCCACGATGCAGCTGAACCGTAAGCGCCGCGCGGTTACCCTTGTTGACGTGTGAGGCCCGGGATTTTCGGGTCGAAGTTCCAGGGCATGAGTTCGTCGATGCGTGACAGGGGGTGCATGTCGATGATCCGGCGCAGGGTGTCGGTCAGGTAGACCTGCGGATTGACGCCGTTGAGCTTGCAGGTGCCGATCAGGCTGGCGCACCGCGCCCAGGTCCTGGCGCCGTCGTCGCTGCCGGCGAACAGCGCGTTTTTCTTTGTGAGCTTCACCGGACGGATGAGGTTCTCGACAGGGTTGGTGTCCATCTCGATACGTCCGTCATGGAGGAACCGGCACAGGCCATCCCAGCGCTTGAGGGCGTAGCGGATGTGCCTGGCGAGTTCGGACGCGCTGGACAGACGGTCGAGCCGGGCCTCGAGCCAGGGCCGCATGGCCTCGACGATCGGCGCCGACAACTCCTGCCGCGCCTTCAGCCGCAGCTCTGGCGGGTGACCGCGCACCATGGTCTCGATCCGGTAGAGCGCCGCGATCCGTGCGAGGATTTCCTCGCACAGGGGCGACTCCGTGGCGCGCTGGAAGTCGACGAAGCGTCTCCGCCAGTGGGTCCAGCAGTAGGCGAGCACCCATGGGCTGACCGTCTGCTTCGGATCGCCGAGCGCATCGTACACCCTGTAGCCGTCCACATGCAGCGGGCCGCCGCCGGTGTAGCCCCGCATCAACTCCAGAGCGACCTTCGCACTTCGATGGCGCGAGTGGTGGAACACCACGATCGGCGGGTCGACCCCGCCATAGCCGCGCTGATCGCGGGCGATCGCCCACAGATAGTCGAGGCGCGTCTTGCCGGTCCCCGGCGCCATCACCGGCACCGTGGTCTCGTCCATGAACAGACCGTCCGACGCCTTGAGGTGCTCGATCATCCGGTCGATCACCGGGGCCAGCACCTGCATCCCGCGCCCCGCCCAGTTCCCCAGCATGGTGCGGTCGAGGTCGATCCCCTCGCGCCGGTATGCCTCGCTCTGACGGTAGAACGGTTGGTGGTCGGCGAACTTGGCGACCAGCGTGTGCGCCACCAGCCCCTCGGTCGGCAGGCCGCGCGGCACCAGGTATTCCGGCGCCGGCGCCTGGACGCTCTGCTTGCCCTCGCAGGCGCGGCAGATGTATTTCGGCCGGATCGTCACCAGCACTCTCAACTTCGCCGGCACGATGTCGAGCCGCTCGGTGCGGTCCTCGCCGACCCTGGTCATCGCGCCACAGCCGCAAGGGCACTCCGTGCTCTGCGGCTCGATCACCTTCTCGAAGCGTTCAAGGTGCCTGGGCAGATGGCCGAGATTACGATTGGTCGGCTGCGGCTTGCGCCGTTGTCTGCCGGTCGCCGCGTCGGCCTTCTCCCGGGCTTCCGCCAACATCCCCTCGGCGACCGCGATGTCCTCGAACAGCGGCAGCCGGTCCTGATCGGCATGGCGCTTCTCCGAGCGCGCGCCCCACACGGCATGGTTCAGCGAGGCGATGATCCGCTCCAGGCGTTCGCGCGCCTGCTCGGACACAGCCAGCGCATCCTCGGCGGCCTTGCGCTCGGCGCGCTCCTTCGCAAGTTGGGCTTCGACGGCCGCCAGACGGCGTTGCAGATCGCTCACGGGAACGGCGCTTCCCATGCTTGTTGGCATCGGATCCATCTTTCAGAATCAATGAGATAATGCAAGGCGACCATGCTTCCGGCCCCGCTGTAAACGGGGCCGGACAGCTCGTCCTGGCGACACCGGGGAGACGGTGGGATGGACACCGTTCCCCGGTGAGGCGACAAGGTGCGCGATCAGGCCGCCTGGCGCGGCCGTGGCCGTCGCACGGCCCGGACCGCCCGCCAATCGAGACCCTCGAACAACGCCGAGAACTGCGCTGGCGACAGCCCGATCACTCCATCCGACGGGCGCGGCCACTGGAAGCCGCCGCCCTCCAGGCGCTTGTAGACCATGACCAGCCCGGTGCGGTCCCAGACCAGGATCTTCATCCTGTCGCCCCGCCTGGAGCGGAAGGCGAAGACCGCGCCGCTATAGGGGTCGTGGCCCAGCACCGTCTGCACCACCGCCGACAGCCCGTCATGTCCCTTGCGGAAGTCGACGGGGCGGGTCGCCAGCCAGACCCGCACCTTCTCCCCGGTCAGGATCATGGCGCGGCCCGAACGCAGACCAGGATGCGCGACAGGTGCCCCGCGTCGAAGTCCGGCGGCACCACCACCCGGATGTCGGCGATCTCGATCGCGATACCGTCCCCGGGCGCCGATGCCGCGCCGTTCCGCTCAGCAGCCACCGACACCGTCACCGGGACCAGGCCGAACGGATCGTCGACCGCGCCGGAAACCGGGCCAAGAAGGCCGTCCCGAGCCATGCGCCGCCAGCCGCTCAACTGCGTCCGCGAAAGGCCGTGGCGCCGGGCAACACCCGCCACCGTCGCTCCCTCCTCGAACGTCTCCGCCACAATCCGCGCCTTCTCCGCTTCCGGCCACACCCGCGCGCCGTTCGCGCACGTCGCAACCGCAACCGCAGCGTCGGTGGCCTCCTCCGTTACTCGCTCATGCAATCTGTCTGTCATCTGTCACCTCCGTCGTTGACAAGGGCCAGATGAACACGAAAATCTCAGGTCACAACGAGGGTGACGGCGCGGCGCTTACCGCTGCCCGGCAGCCGCCTTCGGCTTCGCCTGCGCCGGCAGCCGGGCCTGCCACCGGGCCGGCGGGGTCAAGCCCGGAGACTATGGCCGCATCCTGCGCATCGACCTCGACAGCCACGACCGGCGCATCTTCACCCCCACGCCCTGGGGCAGTCCGTCATGGCGGCGCGGCTACAACCGCCGCTCGGCCATGGAGCGGATCAACAGCCGCCTCGACAACAGCTTCAACTTCGAGACCCACTACATCCGAGGCCGCGCCAAGATGAAGACCCGCCTCGGCCTCGCCCTGGCGGTGATGATGGCGATGGCTCTCGCCCAGGCCCGCGCCGGCCGCCCCGAGCGCATGCGCTCCCTGGTCGGCGCCGTGCCGTATCTCGACACCGGCTGACCGCTCGTCTGCCTCCCGACAATCCTGCCCGATCCCGCCGCCCGACGGCAGAGGGGAAGCCACGCCCGCACGCCAGACAATCTTCCGGTAATCGTATTTGTCAGGCCCCGGAAGCCCGTATCCTGCCCGGTGGGGAAGCGGGCCGGACGATATTCAACCGCCAAAATCGAACCGGCGACAGCCAAAAATCACCACAGCGCACATTTCTCCGTTAGAGGCGTTTGCGCTGTCGGGGACGGGTTGATTTACAAGGCGTTCACGGAGGTGCGAGATTTTTGATACCCCGTGGTGGTCGTTGATATCCGGGGTTTCAGTTTCGCTGCGGCGGTCGTTTTGGCGATTTTCACCCCACGCCGCTGGTCGCGGCGTCTTGGCAGCGAGGTTTTCCTGCGGCGGCCTCGCGCGCCCTGATCGTGCGCATGAGATAGAAGGTGTCGCCATCGGGCCCTGGGGCCCTTGTTCCACCACCACCCCTGGTCGGGAGAACAGCGATGGCGACGGCGGCGAAGCTACCCTTTTCGTGGCGCGATGTCGAAGTCCTGCCGGACCTTGAACGGCTGCGCCTGGTTCTGGCGGTGCTTCCCGACGAGGAGATCGTGACGGCGCTTGAAGTGTGTCGCGGTCGGGGCCGTAACGACTACCCGGTGCGGGCGATGTGGCGGGCGCTGATCGCGGGGGTGGTGTTGCAACACGCCTCGATGCAGTCGCTGTTGCGGGAGCTGGGGCGCAACCCGGCGTTGCTGGAGATCTGCGGGTTCGACCCTCTGCCGTATCAGAGCGGGCCGGTGACGGTGCTTCACGACGGGCATGCGGTAACGCGCCCGGCGCGGGTTCGTTCGACGGCGCCGAGCCACTGGAACTTCTCGCGGTTTCTGGGGCGTGTTGTGCAGCTTGAGGACGAGCAGGGGCTGGTGTCCGCCATGATCGAGAGCCTGCGCGCCGCGCTGTTCGCCGCGTTGCCGGACTTCGGGCGTCATCTCGGCTACGACGGCAAGGCGATCGCGAGCCACTCGACGGGCCGGGTCGGCAAGGACGAGGACAAGACCTCGGACCCCGACGCCGACTGGGGCAAGCACGAGACGGGCGGGGTGGACGCCAGGACCGGCGCGGTGTGGAAGAAGGTGAAGTCGTGGTTCGGCTACGGGCTGCACCTGATCGCCGACACCGATTACGAGGTTCCGGTGGCCTTCGAGGTGACGCGCGCTTCGGCCTCGGAACCCAAGGTGCTGTCCGGGATGCTGGAGGAGCTGTTCGCAAGGGCGCCGGAGATCGCCGGGCGCTGCGCCGACTTCAGCGCCGACCGCGGTCTCGACGATGCCCGCCTGAAGGCGCGGCTGTGGGACCGGTGGACCGCCCGCCCGCTGATCGATACACGGCTGATGTGGCGGGTGGAGAAGCAGGAGCCGAGATACGATCCGGCGCAGCCGATCACGCGGCCGCTGTTCCCCGACCGCGCCGATGTCATCGTTCACGACGAGCGCGGCCGGGTGTCCTGCGTCTGTCCCGGGACCGGCGAGGTCCGCGCTATGGCGTTTCAGGGGTTCGAGGCTGATCGGGGCCGCTGCGGCACGCTCAAATACCGCTGCCCGGCAGCCGCCTTCGGCTTCGCCTGCGCCGGCAGCCGGGCCTGCCACCGGGCCGGCGGGGGTCAAGCCCGGAGACTATGGCCGCATCCTGCGCATCGACCTCGACAGCCACGACCGGCGCATCTTCACCCCCACGCCCTGGGGCAGTCCGTCATGGCGGCGCGGCTACAACCGCCGCTCGGCCATGGAGCGGATCAACAGCCGCCTCGACAACAGCTTCAACTTCGAGACCCACTACATCCGAGGCCGCGCCAAGATGAAGACCCGCCTCGGCCTCGCCCTGGCGGTGATGATGGCGATGGCTCTCGCCCAGGCCCGCGCCGGCCGCCCCGAGCGCATGCGCTCCCTGGTCGGCGCCGTGCCGTATCTCGACACCGGCTGACCGCTCGTCTGCCTCCCGACAATCCTGCCCGATCCCGCCGCCCGACGGCAGAGGGGAAGCCACGCCCGCACGCCAAACAATCTTCCGGTAATCGTATTTGTCAGGCCCCGGAAGCCCGTATCCTGCCCGGTGGGGAAGCGGGCCGGACGATATTCAACCGCCAAAATCGAACCGGCGACAGCCAAAAATCACCACAGCGCACATTTCTCATATAAGCTCCCAAATAATCTGGTAAGTTCCGGATTTAACGATGTTTTTTTCTCCCTTCCGATTCCGTCCCGAAATCGGCCTTCGGAGCCCTGGATCCGTCCCCACGCGCGATTCCCGTGGGATTTCCCCGGCGCCGCCCGCCCGGCCGCGGGAAGAATCGGGCTCCGACACCTGGCCCCATCTCGTCATGCCCGGACTTGTTCCGGGCATCCACGTCCCGCCGCCGCCTCGCCCTCGCCCGGCTCGCATCGCGATTCCGCAAGACGTGGATGCCCGGAACAAGTCCGGGCATGACGACAAGGGGGTCGGTGCCCTTTCCGGAACGCCTGCCGTTCCGCCTCAGCCGCCCTCGCGCATGTCGGCGACGACCCTGTTTCCCGCGGCGGCCAGCAGGCGCTGGTCGCTCATTACCGTCACCAGGTCGAATCCGGATTCGATCATGCGCCTGGCGTATCCGGTGTCGTTACACTGGATGCCGGCGCGCTTTCCGTGCCGCTTGGCGGCCGCGAGGATGGTCTCGATCGCCTCGACCACCACCTTCTCGGTCCGGTCGAGCCCGGGCTTGCAGCCGAGCGAGAGCGAGAGGTCGGAGGGGCCGATATAGACCGCGTCGATCTCGTCCACCGCGAGGATGGCGTCGAGATTGGCGAGCGCGTCCGTGGTCTCGATCATCGCGAAGGTCACGATCGTGTCGTCGGCATGGTCGAAATAGTCGGCGCCGCCGTAGATCAGCGCCCGGATGGGACCGGAGCTGCGGTAGCCGCGCGGCGGGTAGCGGCAGGCCTTCGCGAAACGCTCCGCCTCCTCGGCCGAGTTCACCAGCGGGCAGATCAGCCCGTAGGCGCCCGCGTCCAGCATCTTCATGACGATCGCCGGATCGTTCCAGGGGACGCGCGCCAATCGGCGCCGCCTCGGTGGTCGAGATCGCCTGGAACATGCCGACCGCCGACTGGTAGTCGTTCACCCCGTGCTGCATGTCGACCGTGACCGAGTCCCAGCCGAGATTGGCCATCACCTCCGCCGCGAAAGGGCTGGGAATGGCGCACCAGGCGTTGAGCACCCACTTGCCCTCCGCCCAGATCCGGCGAATCGGATTTGCCCGCATGACTTTCTCCTCAACCGATGGCGCGCGCGCCGATGTCGCGGCGGCAGAAACCTTCCGGCCAGTCGATGGAGTCCACCGCCTCGTAGGCCAGTCGTTGCGCGGCGGCTATCGAGGGCGCAAGCGCGGTCACGCCCAGCACCCTTCCGCCGGCCGCCCGGATCGTGCCGCCGTCTTCCCTGGTGCCGGCATGGAACACCGTCACCCCGTCGTTCGCCGGCAGCGCATCGAGCCCGCCGATGACGCTTCCCCTGGCGTAGTCGCCCGGATAGCCCTTCGCCGCCATCACCACGGTCAGCGCCGCGTCCTCATGCCAGCGCAGATCGAACATGTCGAGCACGCCGTCCGCGCTCGCGACCAGCGCGGGCAGCAGGTCGGAGGCCAGCCGGACCATCAGCGCCTGGCACTCCGGGTCGCCGAAGCGCACATTGTATTCGAGCAGGCGGGGCTCGCCGTCCTCGATCATCAGCCCGGCATAGAGCACGCCCCTGAACGGCGCGCCCTCCGCCTTCATCGCCGCGACGGTCGGGCGGACGATGCGCGCCATGACCCGCTCGGCGACCTCCTCGGTGACGACCGGGGCGGGGGAATAGGCCCCCATGCCGCCGGTGTTCGGCCCGGTGTCGCCGTCGCCCACCCGCTTGTGGTCCTGCGCGGTGGCGAGCGGAAGCGCGGTCTCCCCGTCGACCAAGGCGAAGAAGCTCGCCTCCTCGCCGGCGAGGAACTCCTCGATCACGATCTCCCTGCCGGCCGCGCCGAAACGGTCTTCCGCCAGCATCTCCCGCGCCGCCGCGCGCGCCTCGTCGCGCGTCTCCGCGATCGTCACGCCCTTGCCGGCGGCGAGTCCGTCGGCCTTGACCACGATGGGAAGGGGCCGGCCCTCGATGAACGCCTCCGCCGCTTCGAGCCCGGTAAAGCGGCCGTACGCCGCGGTCGGTATGCCGTGGCGCGCGCACAGATCCTTGGTGAACGCCTTGGAGCCCTCCAGCCGGGCCGCCGCGGCGGTCGGGCCGAATGCCTTGACGCCCGCCGCGTCCAGCCGGTCGACCAGCCCGGCGACCAGCGGCGCCTCCGGCCCGACGACGACGAACCCGATGCGCTCGTCCCGGACCAAGCGGAGGATGCCGTCGATGTCCTCGGCCGCGACGGGGACGCAAACGGCATCCCCGGCGATCCCGGCGTTCCCCGGGGCGCAGAACAGCGCTTCCACCAGCGGCGAGGCGGCGATCGCCCAGCACAGCGCATGCTCGCGTCCCCCGCCGCCGACCACCAGCACCCGCATCGTCCGCGCTCCCCGTGCAACCCGCGCCAGCATTATCATAGGGGCTTATATAGATTACCGGCGTTCTCCGGCACTCCTCGCCCTCCCGGTCGTCATGCCCGGAACAAGTCCATTGCTGTCCGGTTAAGATTTGCGGCGCGGGCTGTGCGCGCGTTCTCCGACACCTGGCCCCATCCCGTCATGCCCGGACTTGTTCCGGGCATCCACGTCTTGCGACATCGCGCTGTGAGCGGGGACAAGCGAGCCGGCCGACCCACGTGGATGCCCGGAACAAGTCCGGGCATGACGGTGGGGGCGGATGGGGCGGATAGGGCGGATAGGAGAGGCCTGCCCATCGGCGACCCGCGCCGGCCGGACGCCCGTCAAGTGGTCTGTACAAACTCCTTGTCGTAGACTGTCGCGATGGCGGAGACGCCCCCCTCGCGACGGCCGAGCGCAATGTCGTCGAATATTCGGTCAGCGAAATCTCGCAGGCGGTAAAGCGCACGCTCGAGGGAAATTTCGAGCATGTCCGGGTGCGGGGGGAGGTGGGCCGGCCCAACTATCACGGCTCCGGCCATCTCTACTTCACGCTGAAGGACGATTCGGCCGCGCTCGACGGCGTCTGCTGGCGCGGCACGGTGGGGCGGCTCGGGCTCCAGCTCGAAGAGGGCATGGAGGTCGTCTGCACGGGACGCATCTCGTCCTACCCGCGCAGCTCGCGCTACCAGATCGTCGTCGAGGCGGTGGAGCTCGCGGGGGAGGGGGCGCTCCTCAAGCTGCTCGAGGACCGCCGCAAGCGGCTCGCCGCCGAGGGGCTGTTCGAGGAGGCGCGCAAGAAGGACATTCCCTTCCTGCCGGACACCATCGGCGTGGTCACGTCGCCCACCGGCGCGGTGATCCGCGACATCCTGCACCGGCTCGCCGACCGCTTTCCGCGCCGCGTGATCCTGTGGCCCGTGCCGGTCCAGGGGGAGGGGGCCGATGCCCGCGTCGCCGCCGCCATTGCCGGATTCAACGCCCTCGCTCCCGACGGGCCGATCCCGCGCTCGGACGTGCTGATCGTCGCCCGCGGCGGCGGCAGCCTCGAAGACCTCTGGACCTTCAACGAGGAATCGGTGGTACGGGCCGCGGCGGCTTCCGACATCCCGCTGATCTCGGCGATCGGCCACGAGACGGATACCACGCTGATCGACTTCGCCGCCGACCGCCGCGCGCCGACTCCCACCGCCGCCGCGGAAATCGCCGTCCCCGTGCGCGCCGACCTCCGCACCCGGATCCTCGACATCGAGCGGCGGACCGGCGCCGCCATCGACCGGGTTCTGCGGGACAACGCGCGCGCCGTTGAGGGATTCGCCCGCGGACTGCCCAGGCCGGACCGGCTGCTGGAACAGGCCAACCAGGCCGTCGACGACCAGAGCGACCGGCTGCGCAACGGGCTCGTCAACCTGCTCGCCGCGCGCGATGCCAGGGTCGAGCGCGCCGCCGCCGGCATCCGGAGCCCCGCCGAGCAGGTGGCGCGCGCGGGCGAACGCGCCGGCGGCTTCGGCGAGCGGCTCGCCAACGCGGTCGAGGCCCGAATGGAAAACGCCCGGTCCCGCTACGCCGCCACCGACGCGGCCCGGCGCATGACCGCGTCGGTCCGCCGCCGGGAGAGCGCGTCCGCCGAGCGTCTGGCCTCGCTCGCCGCGCTGCTCGACAGCCTCTCCTACGAACGGGTCCTGGAGCGCGGTTTCACGGTGGTCCGGGACGGCGCCGGAGATCCCGTGCCCCGCCGCCTGCGACGCCGTGCCGGGGAGCGCGGTGGAGATCCAGTTCGCCGACGGGCGCGTCGGCGCCCGCCTCGACGGCGGCGCGGACGGGCCTCCCCGGCGCACGCCCCGGCGAAAAAAGGGCGGCCGCGACGACGCGCAGGGGACGTTGCTGTAGGAGGTTTTCGCCGCTCGCCGGCGGTTCCGGTGAAGTGCGCGGTCTGCCATTCGCCCCGCTGTCACCCCGGCCTTGAGCCGGGGTCCAGGGAGCCGGGCGGGCGGCGGGACCCTCCCCCCAGCCCCTCCCGCAAGCGGGAGGGGAGAAGGCAAGGAGAAGGCGCGCGACTCCCCCTTTCCCCCGCGGGGAGAGGGCCGGGGTGAGGGGGCATCCCGGATGACAGGCTTGGAGTCGGACGCGGCGGCGGGTCTCTCTTCGGTCGTTGGTGAGAAATCCGAGTCAGCTACCGCCCGTCAGCCCTGCCCGGCGCTCGATCCCGTCGATGAGAGCCTCCGCGGCGTCCTCGTCCTCCCATTCCAGCGAAACGTGGAGCACCCGGACCGTGTCGCGGTAGGCGGGCGGCAGCCGGACCGCGTCCTTGGCGGTGGTCACCGGGACCGCGTCGGCGGCATTCGCCGCGTCGACGAGCGTGGAAATTTCGGCCTCGTCGAACCGGTGATGGTCCGGGAAGCCCTTCGCCGCCTCGATACGGCATCCCAGCGCCGAAAGGGTCCGGGAAGAATTTTTCCGGACGGGCGATGCCGGCGAAGGCCACCACCCGCGCGCCGGCGATGTCGGCGCCGTCGGGCCGCGGAAACGAGACCGCCCCCGGAGCAGGGGAATCCGGTCCGGCAGGTCCCCTTCTATCCCCGCCTCGTCGGGGCCGATGACGATCGCCGCGTCCGCGCGGGCAAGACCGTCCGCGACGGGTTCGCGGAGCGGGCCCGCCGGCAGGAGCCTTCCGTTGCCGAAGCCGTAGGCGCCGTCGATGACGACGACGGAACAGGCCTTTTCGATGGATGCGTTCTGGTGGCCGTCGTCCATGACCGCCAGCGCCGCGCCCGCATCCGCCGCGGCCGCGGCGCCCGCCGGGCGGTCCGCCGCGACCCAGGTGGGCGCGACGCGGGCGAGCAGGAGCGGCTCGTCGCCCACCTCCGCCGCGCCGTGCCGTTCGGGATCGACCCGGAGCGGACCCTTTTCCCGCCCGCCGTAGCCGCGCGAAAGGAAATGCACCGCGCGGCCGCGCGCAGCCAGCCTCTCGCCGAGCGCCAGCGCCACCGGCGTCTTGCCCGCGCCGCCCGCGACGAGGTTGCCGACGCAGACGACGGGTACGGGCGGCGAAACGGCGCGCGCCCCGCGGCGCCGCGATGCGGCCACCGCGCCGTAGACCCGTGAGGCGGGGCCGAGCGCGCGGGCGACGAGACCGTCGCGCTGCCAGAAATCAGGCGTCCGCACCTTGCGCGGCCTCGTCCAGATAGGGCGCGATCTCGTCCACGACGGCGTCGAGAATCCGCGCCTTGCCCTGCGCCACCGCCGCCGCCGCCCGGCAGCTTCGGGACCGCATCGGCTCGTCGTTCAGCAGGGAGGCGACGGCGTTTCCCAGGGCGTCGTCGGTCTCGACCCGGATGCTGCCGCCCGCGCGGACCATCTCGGCGGCGATCTCCTCGAAATTCGCCATGTGCGGGCCGTGCAGGATGGCGCAGTCGAGCCGCGCCGGTTCCAGCAGGTTCTGCCCGCCGTGGGGAACCAGCGAGCCGCCGACGAACCCCACCCCGGCGAGGCGGTAGAACATGCCGAGCTCGCCGAGGCCGTCCGCGACGTAGATCTCCGAATCGGGCGCCTCCTTCGCCGAACGCAGCGCGACCGCGTGGCCCGCCTCGCGAAGCGCCGACGCGATCTCGGGTCCGCGCTCGGGATGGCGCGGCACCAGGATCAGCAGCGCCTGCGGCAGGCGGGTGCGGATCGCGGCATGGGCGGCGGCGAGGCGCGCTTCTTCCCCTTCATGGGTGCTCGCACCCAACCAGACCGGGCGCCCCGCGAATTGCGCCGCCAGCAGATCGAGCGCCGCGGCGTCGCAGGGCAGCTCGGGCGCCACGAACTTGAGATTGCCCCGGCAGCGGACGTCGCGCGCGCCCAGGGTACGGAACCGCGCCGCGTCGTCCTCGGTCTGGGCGAGACACAGGGCGAAGGTCCGCAGCAGGCTGCGGGCGAGCCCGGGCAGCCGCCGCCAGTTGCCGAACGACCGCCGCGACATGCGCCCGTTGACCAGCAGCGCCGGTATCGAACGCGCGTCCAGCGCGTCGATCGTCGCCGGCCAGAGTTCGGATTCGATGCGGATCGCGAGATCGGGCCGCCAGTGATCGAGAAACGCGCCGACCCAGCCGGGCCGGTCGACCGGGGCGAACTGGTGGATGGCGCCGGCGGGCAGGCGGTCGGCCATCAGGCGGGCGGAGGTCACCGTGCCCGTGGTGATCAGCTGGCCGAGCCGCGGCCATCGCTCCCCGATCGTCTCGACCAGGGGCAGGAACGAGATCGATTCCCCGACGCTTGCCGCATGGAGCCACACCAGCGGTCCGGAGGGTCGTGCGCGGGAGGGCATGCCGAACCGCTCGCCGACGCGCTCCGGGTCTTCCTTGCCGATGCGGGTCCGGCGATCGAGATACCGCCGGAGAACGGCGCCGCCCGCGCTAGACGCGGCGCAGTAAAGCCCGAGCGTCAGGCCGGGCCCGCGGCGAGGCGGAACGGTCATCCTGTCGGCCCGGCCGCCCGTCTACTCCGCGGCGTCGGGATGCCGCGGCCAGCTCGGGTTCCGGGGCGTTCTCGATATCGACGAACTGGAGCGCATATTGCCGCGCGTAGGCGCCGCCGGCCGCGATCAGCTCGGCATGGGTGCCGGACTCGACGATCCGGCCGTGCTCGATGACGTAGATGGTGTCGGAGCCGACGACCGTAGACAGACGGTGAGCGATCACGATTGTCGTGCGCCCTCTCTTGAGACGGTCCAGAGCCTCGCGGACGGCGCGCTCGGATTCGCTGTCGAGCGAGGAAGTCGCCTCGTCGAGCAGCAGGATGGGCGCGTCCTTGAGCATCGCCCGCGCTATGGCGATGCGCTGACGCTGACCGCCCGAAAGCCGCGAGCCGAGTTCTCCGGCCTGCGTGTCGTAGCCCTCGGGCAGCGCCTCGATGAAGTCGTGCGCCCCCGCGTTCTTCGCGGCCGCCGCGATCTCGTCCATCGTCGCGTCCCGGCGGCCGTAGGCGATGTTGTCGCGGATCGTGTCGTTGAACAGGGTCACTTCCTGGCTGACCACCGCGATGGAGTCGCGAAGGGAGGCGAGGGTCACGTCGCGGACGTTTTGTCCGTCGATTCGGATCGTGCCCTCATCGACCTCGTAGAAACGCGGAATGAGGTTCAGGAGCGTCGATTTGCCAGCCCCGGAGGGACCGACCAGCGCAATCGTCGCGCCGGGCGGCGCGACCAGACCGACGCCCGCCACCGCGGGAACGCCCGGGTTGTAGGAGAACCGGACCTTGTCGAAGCGAATTTCTCCGCCGGCGATCGACAGCGGCTTCGCGCCCGGCGCGTCGACGATCTCCGGTTCGATATCGAGCACCGCAAAGACGCGCTGAGCGGCCGCCAGACCCTCCTGCAGGATGTTGTTGAGCCCCGCGAGCGCCTTGACCGGCTGATAGGAGAGCAGCAGCGCCGCGAGAAAAGAGGAGAATTCGCCCGTCGTCATCGATCCGCCGATCACCATGCTGCCACCGATCAGGATGACCACCCCGGCCAGGATCCCGCTGAGCGCTTCCATCACCGGCCGGGTGATCGCGGCGATCCGGGCGGCGCGATAGGAACGTTTCCGGACCTGTTCGATCGCCCCTCCCGCGCGGGCGATCTCCGCTTTCTCCATGCGATAGGCCTTGATGAGCCGCGCGGCGGGGAAGCTCTCGTCGAGGCGGACGGTGAGGTCGGCCATCCGGGCCTGCATGAGCGAAGCGGCGTGCCTTATCCTGCGGCCGATCCAGACGATCGGCCAGTACGCGAGCGGAAAGACGACAACGGCGATCAGCGCCAGCAGCCATTCCTGGTAGAGCATCACCCCGATCAGGAAAACCAGCCTCAAGCTGTGTCTGATCAAACCGGTCAGGGCGCGGAGCAGGCCCACCCGCAGCATCGTGGCGTCGCTGGTGAACCGTGCGATCAGATTGCCGGTCTGGGTGTTGACGAAGAACCCCAGATCGGCCCGCATCAGCCTGACATACATGTCGTTCCGGAAATCGGCGACAATTCTTTCGCCCACCCAGGCCACGAGGATCGCCTGCAGGTAGAACGCGCCGCCGCCGAGCAGCGCCAGAGCGACGATCGCCATCGGGATCAGGTAGAGCGTTTCCCGATCGCGCGCGACGAAAATCTTGTCGAGCGCGGGCTCGATCAGCCAGGCGGTTCCGGCGGTGGCCGCCGCGACGATCGCCATGCAAAGCAGCGCTCCCGCGATGGGAGCGGCATAGCCGCGCATCCGCTCGCGCAGCAAGCGCCCCACGAGTGCATGGGTACTCGACCTTGCGGCAACCTCTGCGGGCAGACCCTTGCTGTGCGGGCTAGACATTTGCGGTCCGGCAACGATCAGGGTCGGAGTCTAGCACGATGCGCGCCGGCGAGGGCTTCAGATGCCCGCTATCGTCATTCCGTCGATGCGGATCGTCGGCGCGTCGATCCCGGACCGGAATTCGAGGTCGTCCGCCGGCGTCAGGTTGGCGAACATGTCCTTCAGGTTGCCGGCCACCGTGACCTCGCTCACGGGATAGGCGATCTCCCCCTTCTCGATCCAGTACCCGGTCGCGCCCCGGCTGTAGTCGCCGGTCACCCCGTTCACCCCCATGCCGATCAGCTCGGTCACGTAGAAACCGCTTTCGATCCCGCCGATCAGAGCGGCGGGCGACTGGGCGCCCGGCTGCATCCAGAGATTGGACACCGCGGGAGAGGGCGGCGAGGCGGTGCCGCGCGACGCGTGACCGGTGGTTTCCAGCCCGAGCTGGCGCGCCGACGCGAGATCGAGGATCCAGGTCTGGAGAACGCCGTCCTCGACCGCCATGCGCCGCGCGTTGGCGACGCCTTCGGCATCGAACGGCTTGGACCGCAGGCCGCGCGGGCGATGCGGGTCGTCGACGATATCGATCCCCTTGGGAAAGACCCGTTCTCCCAGCCGGTCCTTGAGGAAGGAGGTGCCGCGGGCGACGGAAGGGCCGCCGATCGCGCCCGCTAGGTGGCGCAGCAGCCCGCCCGCCACGCGCCTGTCGTAGACCACCGGGACCTGGGCGGTCTCGACCTTGCGCGCGCCGAGCCGCCTGACCGCGCGCTCGCCCGCGTTGCGGCCGATCTCCGCCGCGGTGCGCAGGTCGCCGCCGTAGACGGCGGTATGAAAGTCGTAATCCCGCTCCATCGCCGTCCCCTCGCCGGCAAGGACCGACGCGGCGACGCTTTGCGACGACGTGGCATAGCGCTGGGCGAAGCCGTTGGTGGCGGCGAGCGCTATGGTCGAACGGCTCCAGCCCGCTTCGGCGCCTTCCGAATTGGTGACGCCGTCGACGGCGCGCGCCGCGTCCTCCGCCTCGGCGGCGCGGGCGACAAGGCTCTCGGTCGAGGGTTCTTCCGGATCGCAGATGTCGAGCGTTTCGACATCGGTGGCGATCTGGTCCGCATCGGCGATGCCGCAATAGGGATCTTCCGGCGCGGCGCGCGCCATCGCGAGCGCGCGGTCGACCAGCGGGTCGAGCGACTCCCGCGCGAAGTCGGTGGTCGACACGATCGCCTGCCGCCGGCCTACCATCACCCGGAGCCCGAGGTCCCGGCTTTCCGACCGTTCGAGCTTTTCCGACTTGCCGAGGCGCTGCGCGACCTCGAGCGACGCCGCTTCGAAGAAAACCGCGTCCGCGCTGTCGGCGCCCGCCTTCCGGGCGGTGGCGAGGAGGTCGGCGAGCAATTCGAGGGGGTCCGAAACGGCGGTCATTCTGGGCTCCGGTTTCGCGGCGGCGCTGGTTCGGGATCAGCGCCAGATGGGATCGCCGGAGCCGGGCAGCCCGTACTCCGACCATTTGCGCGTGACCTCGGCGATCACGTCGTCGTCCATCCGGATCGGCCGGCCCCAGGGGCGGGCGGTCTCCGGCGGTATCTTGGCGGTGGCGTCGATCCCCAGCTTGGCGCCGAGCCCGGGCTCGGGAGACGCGAAATCGAGCGTGTCGATGGGCGTGTTCTCGATGACCGTGAGATCCCGCGCCGGGTCGACATTGGTGGCGATCGCCCAGACCACGTCGGTCCAGCGCCTGATGTCGAGCTCCGCGTCCACCACGATCACGAACTTGGTGTACATGAACTGCCGGAGGTACGACCACACCGCCATCATGATCCGCCTGGCGTGGCCCGGATACTCTTTCCTGAGCCCCACCACGGCGACGCGGTAGCTGCACGCCTCCGGCGGCAGCCAGAAATCGGCGATCTCCGGAAACTGCTGGATCAGGAGCGGAACGAAGACCTCGTTGAGCGCTTCGCCCAGCACCGACGGCTCGTCCGGCGGACGCCCGGTGAAGGTCGTGAGGTAGATCGGATCGCGCCGCATCGTCATCGCCGAGACGGTAAAGACCGGGAAACGGTCGGCGGGGTTGTAGTACCCCGTGTGGTCGCCGTACGGCCCCTCGTCGCCGTATTCGTCGAGCGAGACTTGCCCTTCGAGCACGATCTCCGCGTCGGCCGGCACCTGCAAGGGCACGGTCTTGCAGTCGACCAGGTCGATCCGGCGCTCGCGCAACAGGCCGGCGAAGCGGTATTCCGACATCGTTTCCGGCACCGGCGCGACGGCGGCGACGATCGTCGCGGGGTTGGCGCCGATGACCGCGGCGGCCGGCAGGGACCGCGCCCCGGCGTCCGCGGCCCCGGCGCGCTCGGCATGGTGGCGGGCGCCGCCCCGGTGCCGGAGCCAGCGCATCAGGGTGGTGTTCCGCCCGGTCACCTGCATGCGGTAGATGCCGAGATTGGTCCGGCCGCGCGCGTCGGCGGTCGCCACCAGCGGCCATGTGATCAGCGGCGCCGGCTCGTCCGGCCAGCACTGCTGCACCGGAAGGCGCGCGAGGTCGATGTCGTCGCCGGTCAGCACGACTTCCTGGCAGGGCGCATTCTTCACCGTGCGCGGCTTCATCGCCATCGCGGTCCTGAGGAGCGGCAGCATCCCCGCCGCCTCGCGCCAGCCGCCGGGTGGTTCGGGCTGGCGCAGGAAGGCGAGCTGTTCCCCGAGCTCGCGAAGCGCCCCCGGTTCGCGCCCCATCCCCCAGGCGACGCGCTCCACCGTGCCGAACAGGTTGGCGAGCACCGGCATTTCGGAGGGCGTCCCGTCCGCCTTCACGGGGCGTTCGAAAATCACCGCCGGGCCGCCCTCGGCCAGCAGCCGCGTCTGGATCTCGGTCATTTCGAGCGCGGTCGAGACCGGGCCGGAGACGCGCACCAGCCGATCCTCGCTCTCCAGCCGGTCGACAAACGCCCGCAGATCGGCGTAGTTCCTGACGGCTGCGTTCATGGGCCGGCTTTCCGGGCGTCAGCTTGACGGCGCCCGTCATGCTGCCAAAGCACGGCGCGCTTGGCCATGGCGCCGATAGGCGGATCAGTTGAGATGCCGGGGAAGGTCCTGGACCGCGTCGTCGATCAGCACGGCCGCCCGGTCATCGCCGAGGCGTTCGCCGATCACGCGCGCCGTGGCCGCGATCGCGATATCCACCGCGGCGTCGCGCACCGCGCGCACGGCGTCGGCCTCGGCCTGGGCGATCTTTTCCTGGGCGAGCGCCTTCCGGCGCTCGATGGTGCGTTCGAGGTTTTCGACCGCCTCCGCGCGCAACCGCTCGGCTTCGCCGCGCGCCTGCTCGATCGTCTGCTCCGCCTCGCGTGCGGCGTCGCGCTGCTTGCGCTGGTATTCGGCCAGCAGGTGCTGCGCCTCTTCGTGCAGGGTCCGGGCTTCGTCGAGGGTTTGCCGGATCCGCGCGCTTCTCGCGTCGAGTCCCTGAGTTGCGCCGCGCCACACCGGTCTCGCCACGCCCGCGACCAGTATGACGAAGCCCACCGCGACCCAGAATTCCGGCGTCGACAGCATCAGCCGCGCTCTTTCATGACCTGTCCCACCGCGGTCTCGGCCGCGGCCCGGTCCGCCGCCGTTCCCGTCAGGCGTTCGGCGGCGAGCCCCGCCAGCTCGGCCGCGATGGTTTCCACGTCCGCCATCGCCCGTTCTCGCGCCGCCTCGATGCGCGCCTCGCCCGCCGCCGCTTCCTCTGCGAGCCGGGCGGTCAGCGCCTCGTTCCGTTCCGCCGCTTCCGCCGCGAACCGCTCCGCGCTGTCGCGCAGGATCGCCTGGGCTTCGGCCCGCGCCCGGGCGGCCGCTTCCTCGTAGGCGGCGAGCACCGTCTCGGCCTCCGCCTTGAGCTCGGCCGCCTTCCGGAGGTCGCCGTCTATGCGCTCCTGCCGGGTCACCAGGATCTGCGAGATCCGCGGCAGCGCCGAGCGCCACAGAACGAGGTAGAGGATGCCGAACGTCAGCACCAGCCAGACGACCTGGCTGAGATAGGTATCGATCTGTTCGAGCTGAGGCATGGCGGCGCCGGACGGCGGGCGGACGGATCGCTAGCCGAACAGGATGACCAGCGCGACCACTAGCGCGAAGAGCGCGATGGCCTCGACGAGGGCGAAGCCCAGCATCGTCATCGGGAAGACGTCGCCCCGGGCCGCCGGGTTGCGCGCCACCGCCGAGATGAACGACGAGAAGATCGAGCCGATCCCGATTCCGGACCCGACCACGCCGATGACCGCGAGTCCGGCGCCGATGACCTTGGCTGCTTCAAGCTCCATGATGTCCCCTCTTTCGGAATATGCGCGCGCTCAATGGAGATGCAGCGCGTCGTTGATGTAGAGGCAGGTGAGGATCGCGAACACATAGGCCTGGAGGAACGCGATCACCAGTTCGAGCCCTGACAGAGCGGCGACGAAGGCGAGCGGCAGGATCCCCGCCGCGCCGAGCGCCGGCACGAAGCCCGCGAAGACCTTGAGCAGCGTATGCCCCGCGAGCATGTTCGCGAACAGCCGCACCGACAGGCTGATGGGCCGCGACAGGTAGGAAATGATCTCGATCGGGATCAGCAGCGGCCACAAGGCCACCGAAACCCCCGGCGGCACGAAGAACGTGACGAAATGAAACCCGTGCTTGACGAAGCCCAGGATCGTCACCCCGACGAACACCACCGCCGCGAGCGCGAAGGTCACGATGATGTGGCTGGTGAACGTGAAGCTGTAGGGGATCATGCCCAGCATGTTGCCGAACAGCACGAACATGAACAGCGTGAAGACGAACGGGAAATAGCGCCGGCCGTCGGCGCCCACCGTCTCGCGCAGCAGACCGACGATGAACTCGTAGGACAGTTCCACCATCGACTGCCAGTGCCCCGGAACCAGCGCGCGCCGCCGCACGCCGAGCATCAGGAACAGCATGATCAGGACCAGCGCGATCACCATCATCAGGGACGAGTTGGTGAACGAGATGTCGGCCTCGCCCAGCCGGATCGGCAGCAGGGTCTTGATCTCGAACTGCGAGAGAGGGCCGTGATGGTCAGCGCTTGCCACTTCGGTCTGCCTTAGATCCCGTATCGGCCGATTCGCCGTCGCCGGCCCGTTTCCCTTCCCTCGCGTAGCCGGCGGTGTGACCCATGCCGGACATCGCCCGATAGACGTTCAACATCCCGGCCGCCGCGCCGAGAACGAAGAACACGATCAACAGCCAGGGCGTCGTCCCGAGCCAGCCGTCGAGCAGAAGTCCTATTCCGACGCCGACGATCAGCGCCGCGACCAGCTCCACGCCGACCCTGAGCGCCGCGCTCAGCCCCCGGCCCCGCTCGCGCGCGGCGTCGGCACGCGCTCTTTCGTCATCCTCCGCACGGAGCCGCTTGAGCCGCGTATCCAGGTCCCTGAGGGCTTGAGGAGGCTCGCGCTCGGCCATGAACCGCTTGCACCGTCGCACCCCGGGCGCGGGGAGCGCCAAGGCCAGCGACGGCGGCACGATAGGGAGCGGCCGAAACCCTGTCAAGAGCTATCCGAGACGATACAACCGATTGAAATCAAACATGAATTTAAACGCCGTCCCGGCACTCCGCCCGGGTTCCCGAGCACGCCGAATCCGCCTCCGGTGTCCTGATTTTGAAGTTCGCATGACTTCGCGCTGGCTGTGCGGTCTCCCCAGCCCAGCGGCTTTTCTCGTCATGCCCGGAACAAGTCCACTGCTGTCCGGTTTAACTTTGGCGGACAGGGTGTATGGCCCGGTTATCCGCGGGTTTCCGGCGCATCGGTCGGGTCGAGGCTCGGATTGCGGCACGCGCGCACCGCCCGCCCGTGTCCCCCGCTGTCACCCCGGACCTGATCCGGGGTCAAGCCTGTCAGGCGCCGCTCTCGCCCGGTTTTCCTGGACCCCGGATCAAGTCCGGGGTGACAGCGGAGGGGCGGAGACGGGCTCGCCTGTCGGCACAGAGCCCGTTCTGAAGTTAAACCGGACAGCAATGGAACAAGTCCGGGCATGACGGTGGGGGGCAACCCGCCAATGCACTCGAACTTCTCGATCAGGACACTAGGCCGGCTCCCTGAGCCGTTCGGCGGCCATCAGATCGACCGAGACGAGCTGGGACACGCCGGGCTCCGGCATCGTGACGCCGTAGAGCCGGTCCATCCGGGCCATGGTCAGCCGATGATGGGTGATGAGCAGGAAGCGGGTCTCGCCCGCGCGGGCGATCTCCTCCAGGAGGTTGCAGAACCGGTCGACATTGTTGTCGTCGAGCGGCGCGTCGACCTCGTCGAGGACGCAGACCGGCGCCGGGTTGGTCAGGAACACGGCGAAGAGCAGGGAGATGGCCGTCAGGGCCTGCTCCCCGCCGGACATCAGCGACATCGACTGAAGCCGCTTGCCCGGCGGGCTCGCCATGACCTCGAGACCGGACTCGAAGGGATCCTCCGCTTCCGTCAGCTCGAGCCGCGCGCTGCCGCCGCCGAACAGCCGGGTGAAGATGGTCCGGAAATGGCCGTCTATCGCCTCGAAGGCCGCAAGCAGGCGTTCGCGGCCTTCCCGGTTGAGACCCGCGATGCCGTGGCGCAGCCTGGCGATCGCGCCCAGCAAATCCTCGCGTTCGCCTTGCATCTCGCCGATCTTGGTATCCAGTTCCGACGCTTCCATGTCGGCCCGAAGATTGACCGGCCCGATATTGGCGCGTTCGCGGTTGAGCTTTTCGAGCCGCGCCTCCAGCGCTTCCGCGTCGGGCAGGTCGGCGTCCGGCTCGATCCCCGCCGTCTCCAGAATCGTTTCCGGCGAGCAGCCGAGCCGCTCCCGGACCCGTTCGGCGACGGTGTCCATGCGTTGCCGTTCCTGTTCGAGGTCGGCTTCGCGGCGCACCCGGTCCTCCCGCTTCTCGGCGAGCCGTCCTTCCGCCGCCCGCAGCGTCCGGGCGGCCTCTTCGAGCCGGGCGTCCGCGTCCGCCAGAGATCCGGCGGCCCGCTCGCGGCGGAGATCCGCCTCCGCGATTTCGCCGGCCAGCGCGTCCCGTTCGCGGGCAAGGGCTTCGGGCCGCTGCCTGAGCGCCGCGCGCTCCCCGGAAGCCTCGTCGATGCGGGCCGCGAAGCCCGCGATGTCGCGGTCGGCCGCGGTTGCGCGCCCGCGCCACGACTCGAGCTCCGACTCGATCGCCGTCCTGCGCCGCGCCCGCTGTTCGCCCTCCGCAACGTGCCGCTGATAGTCCTGAGCGATCCGGGCGGCGCGGCCGCGCGCGTCCTCGAGAGCCTTCCGCGTCCGCTCGACGGCCTCGTTCCGGACCGCCGGATCGGGAAGGGTTTCGAGCTCCTCCTCCGCTGCCGCCAGCGCCGCATCGGCTTCGTCGAGCTCGACTGCCATGCCGGCCCGCGCCTCTTCCGCCGAGCGGCGGTAGGACCGTTCCCCGGCGAGCGCCGCCGCCACTTCCGTCTCGACCGCCCGGGCGCCGGCCAGCGCGGTTTCCGCGTCCCGTCTCGCGGCGCGACCCGCTTCTTCCGCCGCGACCGCCGCGCGCAGGCGCTCGCCCGTGGCATTCGCCGCCGCCGCGGCGCGCGCGACCGAGGTCTCCAGACCGCCGAGCGTTCCGCGCAAATCCTCCAGCCGGTTGCGCTGCTCCATCCGCTTGGCGGCCGCCGTCGGCGTCCCCGCGGCGACACGGTACCCGTCCCAGCGCCAGAGCGCCCCGGTCGGCGCAACCAGCCGTTGGCCCTGGACGAGCCGCGGCGCGAGCGAATCGCCTTCCGCGCGGTCGGCGACCAGCCCGATCTGGGACAGCCTGAGACGCAGCGCGGCCGGCGCGTCCACGAAGTCCGACAACGGCCGGGCGCCGGGCGGCAAGGGCGGCGGCCCGCCGACGGGCGCGGGCTCGCGCCAGTGCGCCGGGGCGGCCTCGTCGCCCGATGCCAGCAGGTCGTCGCCGAGCGCGGCTCCAAGCGCGACCTCGTATCCGGGTGCGACCGCGACCGTGTCGATCACCGGCGGCCAGAGCTCCGACTCGCCGAGATCGAGCAGGGCGGCGAGCGTATCGGTCTCGGACTTCGCCTTTCCGAATCCGGCCTCGGCTTCGCGGAGCGCGGCGCGGGCATGGTCGTCGTCGTCGACGGCGCGGACGCGCTCCGCTTCGGCGGCGTCCAGCGCGGCCTGACTCCGTTCGAGTTCCTCGCGCGCGGCGGCGGTCGCGGCTTCCGCTTCCGCCAGCGCCCGCTCGAAACGCCCGAGCGGGCCGTGCCTCGCCTCCTCGTCGGCAAGCTGTCTTTCGCGCGCCGCGATGCGTTCGCGGCGCGTGCGGGCTTCGTCAACCCGGCGTTCCAGGGCGCTCCGGCTCGCCTCCGCCGCGGTATGGTCCTTCATCGCGGCCGCGTGCGCCGCTTCCGCCGCCTCGTCGGCCTCCCTGGCGTCCGCGAGCTCCCCGTTCAGGGCGGCAAGCGCCGCGTCGTGGCCTTCCTGGCGCGCGGCGATGTCTTCGGCTTCGGCGGCGAGGCGGGCGAGCGCGCCTTCGGCGTCCGACCGTCGCTCGCGCGCGCCGGTCGCGTCGCCTTCCAGCTGGCGGATGCGGAGATCGAGCGCCTGAACCGCCTGCGCCACCCTGCGCGCTTCCTGATCCAGCCCGTCGCGCCTGACCAGCAGCATTTGCAGCGCCTCGGCGGCGTCCCTCTCGGCGGCGCGAAGCGGCGGCAGCGCGTCCGCGGCTTCCTCGTGAGCGCCCGTCGCGCGTGCGGCGGCGCCCGTACTCTCGACCACCGCCGACTCGGCGAGCGTCAGCGCCTCCTGCGCGGCCGCCATCGCCCGCGTGACCGCAAGCCAGCGCCGGTGGAGCAGCGAGGCCTCGGTGCGCCTTATGCGGTCGCTCAGGTTCCGGTAGCGGGTGGCCTGGCGCGCCTGTCGCTTGAGGCCGCGATGCTGCTCCTCCAGCGCCCCGATGACGTCTTCCAGCCTTTCCAGGTTGGTTTCGGCGGCGCGCAGCCGGAGTTCGGCCTCGTGACGCCGGGCGTGGAGGCCGGTGATGCCGGCGGCGTCTTCGAGCACCCGGCGTCGCTCCGCCGGCTTGGCGCTGACGAGGTCGCCGACCTGTCCCTGGTTGACGATCGCCGTGGTGCGCGCGCCGGACGCCGCGTCCGCAAACAGCGTCTGCACGTCGCGCGCCCGCACCTCGCGGCCGTTGACCCGGAACTGCGAGCCGCTGCCGCGCTCGATCCTCCGCGTGACGTCGATCTCCGGCCCCTCGTTGTAGGCCGCCGGAGCCCTTCGCGCGGCGTTGTCGAGAGACAGCAGCACCTCGGCCATGTTGCGCGCCGGCCGGTCCGCGGTGCCCGCGAATATCACCTCGTCCATTTCCGAGGACCGCATCTGCCGCGGCGCGTTCTCGCCCATCACCCAGCGGAGCGCTTCGACGATGTTCGACTTGCCGCAGCCGTTCGGACCGACGATCCCCGTCAGACCCGGATCGATATGGACGTCGGTCGGATCGACGAAGGACTTGAAACCCGTGAGGCGCAGCCGCGTGAATTCCACCGACGTCCGTCCTCGCTACTTCCCCGCGAGCGCCCGGTCGATCACGGCCCGGAACTGTTCCAGCGTCAGGCCGCCGTGATATTTCGCGCCGTTGACGATCAGGGTCGGGGTGGATGTCACCTTGAATTGCTCGGTTGCCGTCAGCCGCTGCTGGAGCACGGCGTTCTGGATCTTCTCGTCCTTGAGGCAGGCGTCGAGCTTCTTCTTCGAAATCCCCGCCAAGGTCGCGAGACGGCGGAGAGCGCCCATCGGGTCCCGCGCGGTCGCCCAGCGCGCCTGTTCCCTGAAGAGGAGGTCGACGACGCCGAAATAGCGGTTGCCGGTCGCGCAACGCGCCACCAGCGAGGCCGCGAAGGCGGCGCGGTCGAGCGGGAAGTCGCGGTACACCAGCCGGGCCTTGCCGGTGTCGATATAGGCCTTCTTGAGCCCGGGCAGGATATCCGCGTGAAACTGCGCGCAGTGCGGGCAGGTGAAGGAGGCGTATTCGACGATGGTGACCGGCGCGCCGGCCCGGCCCAGCACGTTGTCCGCAGCGGTCACCGGAACCGAGTCGAACGTCGCCTCGGGCGGCGGCACCTCGACCTTCGACGCCGCGCCCCACGCCGCGCCATGGACCAGCGCGAGGAGGCCGAGGCCGCCGAGGGCGGAAACCGGGAGTCGGCGCAACATATCCCACATATTCCACGTTTTCCGTATCCTAACACAATATTTAGTTGATTTCCGCCACTTCCGTCCAGCGTCTTGTCGCGCCGGCGGCGTCGGCCGCCGCGGCGAATCCGCCCTATTGGGAGCCGGACCGGATCGAAGCGCCGAGCCCCTGCAGCGCCTCCCGCAGCCCGGGGCTGTCGATCCCCGCGACGGCCGGGGGTTCGCCGGCGGCCGGCTTCGGAACGGCCCGTCGCCCGGCCTTCCGTTCCACCGGCCCCTGGTGCAGCGCGAGCCGGGCGATGGCGGCGTAGCCGTAAAATCCGTTGATCCGTTCGACGATGCGGGGCGCGTTGTGCTGGAGTTCCGTGGCGTACGCGCCCTCCACCCGGACATGCAGCGTGCCCGCGGTGCGCGATCCGCGGGGAAAGGCGACCTTGATCGGGACCGAGCGGTCTCCCGCTTCGTCGCCTACGATCGCGCGCCAGCCGGTCAGCAACGCGGGCTCGGTGAACCCGCGGCGGCGATAGGCTTCGGCGACGATCCCGGGAATCAGGCGGCCCAGGGGCGCGGGCACAGGCTGCTCCTCGGTTGTCGGCTCGCCCCGGAGCGGCGTCCGGGCACGGGTCGCATGGTAGGCTCGTCCCGTGGGCGCGACAATGGAATTGCGCCCGGCAGAACGGGGGCCGACGCGTGAACCGACCCGCCAGCGGGCGAAGCCCGGCGGCGAAGCTGCTCGCCTGGTACGACCGGCACCGGCGCGACCTGGCCTGGCGCGCGCCGCCCGGCGCGCGGCCCGACCCGTACAGAGTCTGGCTCAGCGAGATCATGCTGCAGCAGACCACGGTCGCCGCGGTCGACGGCTATTTCCGGCGGTTCCTCGCCAGATGGCCCACGCTCCCCGCGCTCGCCGAAGCGGATCTCGACGAGGTGCTGAATGAATGGCAGGGGCTCGGCTACTACGCACGAGCCCGCAATCTCCACAAATGCGCACGAACCCTGGCCGCGGATCACGGCGGCAGGCTTCCGGACAGCGAGACAGGGTTGCGCGCGCTGCCCGGCATCGGCGCCTACACCGCCGCCGCGATCGCCGCGATCGCGTTCGACCGCCGCGCCACCGTGGTCGACGGCAACGTGGAACGGGTCGTCGCGCGGCTCTTCGCGGTGGAAGACCCGCTGCCCGGCGCGAAACCCGCGCTCTACCGGCTCGCCGACGGGCTCACGCCCGACCGGCGGCCGGGCGATTACGCCCAGGCGATGATGGATCTCGGCGCGACCGTCTGCACGCCCCGTTCGCCCGACTGTGGGCGCTGTCCGCTGGCCGAGGACTGCGCGGCGGGGCGCGCGGGCATCGCGGAACGGCTGCCCAAACGAGCCGCGAAGGCGGTCCGTCCGACGCGTTACGGTACGGCGTTCTGGGCGGTGCGGCCGGACGGCGCGGTGCTCCTTCGCCGTCGCGCCGAGAGCGGGCTCCTCGGCGGCATGATGGAGATCCCGTCCACCGGCTGGACGGAAGAGTCCATCGGGAACGCCGAAGCGCGGGATCTGGCGCCGGTGGGGGCGGACTGGCGGCTTCTTCCCGGGGAGGTCCGCCACGGCTTCACCCATTTCCGCCTCGAACTGGCGGTCATGGCGGGCCGCGCCGGCAAGGGTTGGCGCGATGCCGACGGTATATGGGTCCCGGTGGAACGGCTCGGCGAACATGCCCTGCCCACGGTGATGAAAAAGGCGGTTCGGCACGCGCTTTCCCATCCGCTGCCCCGGCGCTAATCGATCCCGTCCCCCAGCAACGCGCGGATCGGAGCGAAGCTGCGCCGGTGGTGCGGGGTCGGGCCGTGCCGCTCCAGCGCGCGCCTGTGCTCGGCCGTGCCGTAGCCCGCGTTCCGCTCCCACGCGAACTCGGGATAGCGGGCCGAGAGCCGCGCCATGATCTCGTCCCGCGTTACCTTGGCCACGATGGAAGCCGCGGCGATCGACAGCGACCGCGAATCGCCGCGCACCACGGTCTCGACGCGGCAGGGGAAATCGGGCGCCCGATTGCCGTCGACCAGCGCTGCGGACGGCCGGCGGGGCAGCGCGGCAAGCGCGCGCGCCATCGCGGTCAAGGTCGCGCCCAGTATGTTGTCCGCCTCGATCTCGCGGACGCTCGCCGCGCCGACGCCTATCTCGGCGCGATCCAGCAGGCCGCGATAGAGATTCCGCCGCCGGGCAGGCGACAGGGCCTTGGAGTCGTCGATGCCGCCGGCGAGCGCGGCGGGCAGCGTCGCCGGGTCGAGAATCACCGCCGCCGCGACGACCGGTCCCGCCCACGGCCCGCGCCCCGCCTCGTCGATCCCGGCGACGATCCCGCCCGCCGCGCGCTCCAGCGCGAAATCAGGCATCGACCGCGGCGGACCCGCGCCCTATCCTTGGGCCCGGACCGGCTGGGGTCCCCGACGGAGGCACCGAATGACCGAGAAATACCACCTGATCAGCTCGTTTACCTGACCCTGGGTGCAGCGCGCCGTGATCCTTATGCGCGCCAAAGAGGTCGAGTTCGACGTAACCTACATCAATCTGCGCGAGAAGCCCGACTGGTTCCTCGAGATCTCGCCGCACGGCAAGGTCCCGGTGCTCGTCGTCGGCGACCGGCCGCTCTTCGAGTCCAACGCGATCGCGGAATTCCTCGACGAGGTGGTGCCGCCCCGGCTGCACCCCGAGGATCCGGTCGACCGTGCCCGCCACCGCGCCTGGACCGACTTCGTGCCGGACTTCGCCAAGGCGCTGAGCGGCGTCTACTACACCGGGACGCGGGAGGAGGTGGACGAAGGGCTCGCCCAGGCTCCCAAGCGCGTCGCCCGTCTGGAAGAAGCGATCGAGCGCGAGCGCGGCAGCGACGGGCCGTTCTTCAGCGGCGAGACGCTGTGCCTGGTCGACGCGGCCTACGCGCCGTTCTTCCAGCGCTTCGCGTTCGCCGAGCGCTACCTCGAGACCGGGCTGCTGGAGTCCTTCCCGCTGGTCAAGGCGTGGTCCGACGCGCTACTCGCCGAGGAGCTGGTGACAGGCTCGGTGGTCTCCCATTTCGAGGACGAGTTCGCCAAGAACCTGGTCCGGCGGGAGACCTACATCGCCCAGTTCCTCGACGCGAGTACCCAGGCGGCGGAGTAGGGGCGGGGGAGTCTATCGACCTTGCCAGGAGATTGCGGGGACGCGAATGGCGGAAAACGCGGATAAAGCGCCCAAGGCCAAGCCGGCGAAGTCCGAGCGGCTGTTTCCCGTCACCCGACCCGAGGACGTGTTCGGGTCGTTGCCCTACGACGGTCCCACCAAGTCCATCGAAGAGATGGATGCCGCGGTTCTGGAAGAGGCAAAGCGGCGTCACGACAGGAGCTGATTGTTAACCGAGGCGTTTGCGCTGTCGGGGACGGGTTGATTTACAAGGCGTTCACGGAGGTGCGAGATTTTTGATACCCCGTGGTGGTCGTTGATATCCGGGGTTTCAGTTTCGCTGCGGCGGTCGTTTTGGCGATTTTCACCCCACGCCGCTGGTCGCGGCGTCTTGGCAGCGAGGTTTTCCTGCGGCGGCCTCGCGCGCCCTGATCGTGCGCATGAGATAGAAGGTGTCGCCATCGGGCCCTGGGGCCCTTGTTCCACCACCACCCCTGGTCGGGAGAACAGCGATGGCGACGGCGGCGAAGCTACCCTTTTCGTGGCGCGATGTCGAAGTCCTGCCGGACCTTGAACGGCTGCGCCTGGTTCTGGCGGTGCTTCCCGACGAGGAGATCGTGACGGCGCTTGAAGTGTGTCGCGGTCGGGGCCGTAACGACTACCCGGTGCGGGCGATGTGGCGGGCGCTGATCGCGGGGGTGGTGTTGCAACACGCCTCGATGCAGTCGCTGTTGCGGGAGCTGGGGCGCAACCCGGCGTTGCTGGAGATCTGCGGGTTCGACCCTCTGCCGTATCAGAGCGGGCCGGTGACGGTGCTTCACGACGGGCATGCGGTAACGCGCCCGGCGCGGGTTCGTTCGACGGCGCCGAGCCACTGGAACTTCTCGCGGTTTCTGGGGCGTGTTGTGCAGCTTGAGGACGAGCAGGGGCTGGTGTCCGCCATGATCGAGAGCCTGCGCGCCGCGCTGTTCGCCGCGTTGCCGGACTTCGGGCGTCATCTCGGCTACGACGGCAAGGCGATCGCGAGCCACTCGACGGGCCGGGTCGGCAAGGACGAGGACAAGACCTCGGACCCCGACGCCGACTGGGGCAAGCACGAGACGGGCGGGGTGGACGCCAGGACCGGCGCGGTGTGGAAGAAGGTGAAGTCGTGGTTCGGCTACGGGCTGCACCTGATCGCCGACACCGATTACGAGGTTCCGGTGGCCTTCGAGGTGACGCGCGCTTCGGCCTCGGAACCCAAGGTGCTGTCCGGGATGCTGGAGGAGCTGTTCGCAAGGGCGCCGGAGATCGCCGGGCGCTGCGCCGACTTCAGCGCCGACCGCGGTCTCGACGATGCCCGCCTGAAGGCGCGGCTGTGGGACCGGTGGACCGCCCGCCCGCTGATCGATACACGGCTGATGTGGCGGGTGGAGAAGCAGGAGCCGAGATACGATCCGGCGCAGCCGATCACGCGGCCGCTGTTCCCCGACCGCGCCGATGTCATCGTTCACGACGAGCGCGGCCGGGTGTCCTGCGTCTGTCCCGGGACCGGCGAGGTCCGCGCTATGGCGTTTCAGGGGTTCGAGGCTGATCGGGGCCGCTGCGGCACGCTCAAATACCGCTGCCCGGCAGCCGCCTTCGGCTTCGCCTGCGCCGGCAGCCGGGCCTGCCACCGGGCCGGCGGGGTCAAGCCCGGAGACTATGGCCGCATCCTGCGCATCGACCTCGACAGCCACGACCGGCGCATCTTCACCCCCACGCCCTGGGGCAGTCCGTCATGGCGGCGCGGCTACAACCGCCGCTCGGCCATGGAGCGGATCAACAGCCGCCTCGACAACAGCTTCAACTTCGAGACCCACTACATCCGAGGCCGCGCCAAGATGAAGACCCGCCTCGGCCTCGCCCTGGCGGTGATGATGGCGATGGCTCTCGCCCAGGCCCGCGCCGGCCGCCCCGAGCGCATGCGCTCCCTGGTCGGCGCCGTGCCGTATCTCGACACCGGCTGACCGCTCGTCTGCCTCCCGACAATCCTGCCCGATCCCGCCGCCCGACGGCAGAGGGGAAGCCACGCCCGCACGCCAGACAATCTTCCGGTAATCGTATTTGTCAGGCCCCGGAAGCCCGTATCCTGCCCGGTGGGGAAGCGGGCCGGACGATATTCAACCGCCAAAATCGAACCGGCGACAGCCAAAAATCACCACAGCGCACATTTCTCTAACCCATCCCTGCTTGCGGAGCGCCGCAGCGTGTCGCTACGCTGACTCCGACCGAACGGAATCGGGGACGGACGATGAAGACACGCAGCATTTCCCAGGAAGAAATGGAGGAGGAGCGGGTCGCGCGCTTCGCCGGGATGAAGCCGAACAAGGTCGCCTTCGTGGACACCAGGCTTCCGGACCACGAGCGCGACATCTTCAACATGATCGGCTACGGCGTTAACGAGGACCCCGACACCAGGCCCGCCATCGCCGATGCCCGCGGCTTCACCGTCACCCATAACGGCTGCGAGCCGGGCAAGGGTTCCGCGCTGCACAGCCACGAGACCATCGAGGTGTTCATCCCGCTGACCGGGCGCTGGTCGGTCTACTGGGGCGACGACGGCGAGAACGAGGTGATCCTGGAGCAGGGCGACGTGATCTCCGTCCCGACCGGCGTGATGCGGGGCTTCAGGAACGCGGGCGACGAGTACGCCGTTCTGATCGGGGTCATCGAGGGCAGCGATCCGCCGGGTGTCCACTGGCACGACCGCGTCATCGAGGCCGCCCGCGAGACCGGCCTGGAGCTCGACGAAGAGGGAAAGATCAGGCAGGCCTGATCGCCGCCGGGAGTGACCTCATGGATCTGATCGTTCGCAACGCGCGCCTGCTCGACCGCGACGGCGCCTGGGAAATCGGCGTCGAGGACGGCAGGATCGCCGCCATCGACCGCAAGATCGATGGAAGCGCCGACACCGGGATCGACGCCGGCGGCAACCTCGCCGCACCCACCTACGTCAACGGGCACGTCCATCTCGACAAGTGCAATCTGGGCGACGTGATGCGCCCCAACCTCACCAACAGCTTCCAGGAATGCCTGGAGATCACCTGGGAGCACAAGCGGACCTATACCGTCGAAGACATCGTCGAACGGGCGAGCCGGGCGATCGAGGAAGGGATCCTCCACGGCACGACGGTGTTCCGCGTCTTCGCCGACGTGGACTCGATCGGCGGGCTCAGGCCGCTCGAGGGGATCATCGCGCTCCGCGAGAAATACGCCGGCATCGTCGAGATCGAGGCGGTCGACTTCCCGCAGGAGGCGATCGTCCGCGACCCCGGCACCGACGAGCTGATGGAGGAGGGGATGCGGATGGGCGCCGACGTGGTCGGCGGCCTGCCCTGGCACGAGCATCTCGACGAGGACGCGCGCGCCCATATCGACTTCTGCTTCGAGCTCGCGAAGAAATACGACAAGGACATCCACATGCTGGTGGATGACACCGACAACTCGAACAGCCGCTCGCTCGAATATCTCGCCGCCAGGACCATCCGCGAGGGTTATCAGGGCCGCGTTTCGGCGAGCCATTGCGGCGCGCTCGCCGCCTATGACGAGGTGCACGCCCACAAGGTGATGAACCTGGTGCGCGACGCCGGCGTCTCGATCTCGTCCAACCCGCAGATCAGCCTGGTCGCGCAGGGGCGCTACGACACCGCCAACATGCGCCGCGGCGTGACGCGGACCAAGGACCTCTGGAAGATCGGCGCCAACGTGTTCTCCTCGCAGGACGACGTGAACGACCCCTACTACCCGTTCGGGCGCAACGACCAGCAGGAGGTCGCGGCCCATGTCTGCCACGCCTGCCACATGACCTATCCCGACGAGATCCGCGCGGTGTTCGATTTCATCACCGAGAACGCCGCCAAGGCGCTGCGACTCGAGGGCTACGGGCTGGAGGTCGGCACCAGGGCGGACTTCAACATCCTCGCCGCGCCGACGGTGCAGCACGTCCTTCGCCTGCAACAGCCGCCGTCCTGGGTGATCAAGGGCGGCAAGGTGCTGGCGCGGAACGCGCTCACGCGGGAGCGCATGGGCGGGGACTGAAGGGCGCCGGACGGTCCCTCGATACGGCGCTAACGCGCCTGCTCGGGATGAGGATCTTCTTGGTCACACCGACTTCCCCTCACCCTGAGTAGCCGCGCAAGCGGCGTATCGAAGGGGGCGCTTCAGGCCGCCTTTTCGGCCAGCGCGTAGTCGAAGGCGACCGGCTCGATGTCGCCCGCGAAAATCTCCTCGATGCGGCGCTCGGAGACCGGGTGGCCGAACTGGCCGTTGCGCATGCGGATGCGGCGCCTCAGCTGACCGGCGATCAGCTCCCCTGCGAGCTCCCAATCGGTCTCCTCCGGCGCGAGGTCGCCCAGCCCGACCACGCCCCTCAGCATGTGGCCCACCTCGTCGTCGTAGACCCGCTGGCACGCCGCCGCGATCCTGTCGTCGATCCCGCCGCGTCCGGCGAGCTTCGCTCCTTCCGAATAGAGCGTGCAGTAACCGCCCTCGGTGAAATCCATCGCCGCCTGGCCGAACGCGCCGTGGGTCTTGCGCATGTCGTGGCGGTAGTCGTCGAGCGCCTTGCCTTCGTCCCAGTTCTCGCACATGAGCGGCGCCAGCGGCGGATCGTCCGGCGCGCCGAGCGCGTCGTATATGTCGGCGAACAGGCAGTAATGGTGATACTCGGCATAGTGCGCCTCGACGAGCTCCAGCAGCTCGTGGCGGTCGAGCCCGTTGTCGAGCTCGGGGCGCAGCGCGATGATCTCGCGGCCCCATTCGACCAGCATGCCATGCTCCGGCTCGCCGTATCCGGAGCCGTAGAACTCCTTGAAGCATTGCCGCCTGAGCCACACCCGGTCGGTCTCCGCGGTGCGCGACGGCGAGTCGAAATAGGTCCGCACCACCTCGGCCTCGCCGGCCCAGAGCGGCGCGCTCGCTTCGATCAAGTCCCTTAGATTGTCGTTCATGGTCCCCGCTCCGTTATCGGGCGCGGGCGACGTAACAGTCCCTGCCGCGCGCCGCGATCTTAGCGCAAACGGCGGTGGCCGCGCTGCGGCCGGCGAAGCTGTCGGAGAGGACCACGCGGGACAGGCCGTCGCTTCCCGAGGCGTCGACGGCGAGCGCGCGCCCGCCGCCGGCGAGGATGTCTTCGAGCGCGCCGGCCAGCGCCGTTCTGGCCCGCCGGGCGTCGGCCGGCCTGGAGAACGCGCCGAGCTGCACGCGGTAGCGGGGGCCGTCCGCGGCGCGCGGCGCGGCAGGCGGGATGGCAGGGCCCGTCCGGTCCGGTGCCGGCGCGTCGTTCACCGGAGTTTCGGGCGCCGGGGTTTCGGGCACCGGGGCTTCCGGCGCGGCGGTCTTGGCCCGCGGCCGGGGGGAGGCCGGAATCCGGCGCGGCGCGGTAGGCTCGACGACGGCGGCGGAAAGCGGAACGGTGGAGGTCATCCACTCCGGCGGCCGCGCGGGCGCGGTTCCGGCCCGATGCGCGCCGAGCGGCATCCGCATCGAGACGCCGACGCTGTGGCGGTCCGGGTTGCTCGCGGCGGTTCTTTCCGTCGCACCAGAGATCGCGCCCTGGATAGCGGCGAAGTTGAGCCGCACTCCCGCGTGTACCTCCCGGCCTCTGCCGGCTTCCGAGACACCCATGTAAGGGGTGAGAACGCCCCGCCCATCGAGGGCGTCGAGCCCGTAGCCGACCTCCGCTTCCAGCCCGGTGTCGTCGTTTTCCCGCGCCAGCAGAGAGTCGCTTCGGGGCGGCCACGGGCGTTCCGCTTCGTCCGCGTCATCGGCCCACCACGGCAGGAAGCTGAGCGAGAGGCCCCGGCCCCGGGCGTCCGGCGCCAAGCGCAGCGCCCCGGATGCACCCCACCTCCGGTCGCCGTCGTCGGGCGCGGCCAGGCCGTGCGCCCGCAGGTCGACGCTCAGTCCGGACGACCGGTCGGCGAAGCTCAGCCCCCCGCCCAGGTCCAGCGCCGACTTGGTCCCCGCGCCGCCCCCTTCGCGGCGCAGTCCCGCCGCCAGAGAGGATGTCAGCGCGCGGCCCCTGTCGAGCGCGAAGGCGCGGCTGCCCTCCAGGGTCAGCCTCACACGGTTTTCGCCGGTCTCGCGTTCGGCGAACCCGCCGAAACCCGCGCGTGCCGGACGTGCGTCTCCTGTCAGCGTCAGATCGTAGCCGCCTGTCTTCTCCGGCGTCGGCGGCGCAAGACGGATCCTGTAGCGTCCGTCATTCGCGGCGTGGGTGCTTTCGGGCGCCGGCCGGCCGGCCCATCCGGGCTCCGCCCCGCGCAACTGCGCGTGCGCCGCGTCGGCCAGGCAGAGCGCCGCCGTCAGCACGGCAACCCCGCCCGCGCGGTATCCCGTTTTCCGCGTGCTGCCCCGTTCTTCCCGAGTCACGGCGTCCCGCCGTCTCCCCCCTCGGTCCGCCTATTGCCCTGCCTTGTTGTCGCCTGCCCATCCGTGTCGCGGATGCGCGGCGTTCTTGCGGACCGTCGTTTCTTATTTTCCGGATGAAACTCTCAACGCGCTCCGAATCCGTGCATAACGATATTGCAGAAACGATATATCGTGCCACCGGAGCGTTGTCCGATCAAGCGGGATCGTGCCCGCGCCGGTGACGTAAATCCTTCGCCGACCATGACGGTGAGGAGGCAGAGGTAAAGGCGCTTCTATCTGAAACGGACAGGCTCTAGATCGCGGTATATCCCGCGTCGACGAAGAAGTCGGCGCCCGAGGTGAAGGTGGACTCCTCGCTCGCCAGGTAGAGCGCCGCCTTCGCCACCTCGTCCGGCTGGCCGAGGCGGTGCTGCAGCAGCCGCGCGCCGTGGCGTTCGCGCACCCCGTCCATCGAGGCGTTGCGCTGGAGCAGGCGCGGGGTCTCGATCGGGCCCGGCAGGATCGCGTTGGCGCGGATGTTGTCGTCCGCGTGGTCGATGGCGATGGCCTTGGCGAGCATCCGGACGCCGCCCTTGGAGGCGCAGTAGGCGGGCCGCTCGCTGGCGCCGATATGGCCGTAGATCGAGGACACCAGCACCAGGGTGCCGCCGCCCGCCGCCTTGAGATGCGGGATCGCGAGCTTGGCGACGATGAACATGCCGGTGAGATTCACCTTGATCACCGCCTTCCAGGTCTCCACCGGCATGTCGGCCACGGTGTATTTCGGCTCGGAATAGGCTGCGGCGTCGAACACGGTGTCGATCCCGCCGAACGCGGCGGCGGTCTCGTCGAGCGCCGCGGCGACCGCGTCCGGGTCGGTCACGTCGCAGACCAGGGCGATGGCCCTGCCGCCCGCCGCCTCGATGTCCGCCGCGGTGGCCTCGACCGCGTCTTCCACGATATCGACGCAGGCGACCGCCGCGCCCTCGGCGCCGTAGAGCCTCGCCGTCGCGCCGGCGATCCCGCCGCCCGCCGCGGTCACGAAGGCAGCCTTCCCGTCCAGTCGTCCCATCTACGTCTCCTCGTTCAGCAATGCGAACAGCCGCGCCGGGGTCACCGGCAGGCGGGTAATCGCGCCGGGCCGGCCGATCGCGTCGTCGATCGCCGCGGCCACCGCCGCGCCGGCGCCGTTGATCCCGGCCTCGCCCGCGCCCTTGAGCCCGAGAGGGTTGGTGCCCGACGGCGCGTCCTCGCGCACCAGCGAATCCACGCACGGGATCTCCTCCGGTCCGGGAATCAGGTAATCGACGAAACTCGCCGAGAGCGGCTGGCCGGAACCGTCGTAGAGGAACTCCTCGTAGAGCGCCCCGCCGAGCCCCTGCGCCGCGCCGCCGTGGATCTGCCCCTCGACCAGCATCGGGTTGACCGCGCGGCCGATGTCGAAGGCGACGACGAAGCGTTCGATCCCGATGCCGCAGGTCTCGCGGTCGATGGAGAGCTGCACCAGGTGGATGCCGTAGGGGTAGGTCATGTGCTCGACCTCGAACGTCGCCTCCGCGGTCGCGCGCTCGTTCCCCTGGTCCTCGGCGAGCGCCGCCGCCACCGTCCCCAGCGGCGCCGAGGGCCCGTCCCCTTTCGCTTTCACCATGCCGTCCGCGAAGACGATCCCGTCCTCGTGCGTCTGGAGCAGGCGCGCCGCGACCGGCGTCAGCGCGTCGCGGAGCCGGGTGGCCGCGATATGCGTCGCCATGCCGGTCATCACCGTGACCCGCGAGGCGAAGGCGCCCATGCCGCGCTCGATCCGGTCGGTCTGGCCGTGGGTTACGGTCACGTCGCGGTAATCGGCGCCCAGCGCCTCGGCGCAGATCTGGGCGACCACGGTCTCGACCCCCTGGCCCACGGAGGCGACGCCGGTGATCGCCTCGATCGCGCCGTCGCGGGCGATCTCGATCCGGACATCGTCGAACGGTCCGAGCCCGCTCTTCTCGACGAAGTAACCGATCCCCACGCCGACGCACTCGCCGGCCTCGCGGCGCTTCGCGATGTCGACTTGCAAGTTCGGGTAATCCACGCGGTCCAGCAGCCGGTCCAGCAGGTCCTCGTAGAGGCCGGAATCGAGCAGCACCGGGGTCTCCATCGCCTGGAAGTAGCGCGAATAGGGCATCCGGTCCGCCGGGATCAGGTTACGGCGCCGCACCTCGATCCGGTCGATACCGACGCGGTCCGCCACCGCATCCAGCAGCCGTTCCCGCGCGAAGGTCGATTCGTAGCGTCCGGGCGCCCGGTAGGTGCCCGCCGGCGTCTTGTTGGTCAGCCGGACATGGGCGCGGGCGCGGTAGGCCGGGATCAGGTAAGGGCCCGGCAGCATCGCCGTCGCGAGGTCGACGACGGTGACGCCGTGGCTCCGCACGTAGGCGCCCTGGTCGGAAAAGATCTCGTCGTCGAGCCCGAGGACGAAGCCGCGCGAATCGATGGCGGCGCGGATCCGGTGCACCTGGTCGCGCGAATGGTTGAGCGCGAGCAGGTTCTCGCGCCGGTCCTCGATCCACTTGACCGGCCGGCCGAGCCGGACCGCGGCGATGCAGACCAGCACGTCCTCCGGGTAGAGCTCGCCCCGCATCCCGAACCCGCCGCCGACATGGCCCTCGAAGAGTTGCAGATCGTCGCGCCCGAGGCCCAGCATGGCGGCGATGGCGTTGCGGTTGTAGTGCGGCACCTTGGCGGCGCCGTAGAGCTCGATCCGGCCGCGCTCGCCGTTGTAGAGCCCGAGCGCGCCGCGCGTCTCGATCGGCACCCCGCTGTGCCGGCCGACGGCGAACTCGACTTCGAGAATGTCGTCCGCATTCGCGAAGGCGGCATCCAGGTCGCCGTAATATTTCTCGACCGACGCGGCCTCGCAACCGAGGCCGGGGAGGAAGCCGGGCGGGGTTTCGGTGCAGTCGATATAGGGCGCCTCCTCGTCGATCTCGACGAGCACGGCGTTGGCGGCGTCCTCGGCGATATAGCGCTCCTCCGCGAACACCAGCGCGACCGGCTCGCCGACATAGCGGACGACGCCCTGCGCGAGGATCGGCTGGCGGTAGGGCTCGAGCCCCTCCACCCGCGAGAGCCGGAAATCGATCGGCGGGATGTCGGCCACGTCCGCCCCGGTCCACACCGCCGCGACGCCCTCCATCGCCCGCGCGCCTTCCGTGCGGATCGCGGCGATCCGGCCATGCGCGGCGGGCGAGCGCACCACCCGCATGTGAAGCTGGCCCGGCGCGTTGCAGTCGTCCGCGAACCGGCCCCGGCCGGTCAGCAGCGGCCCGTCCTCCAGGCGGGTGACGCTCTTGCCGATCAGGGTCACGGGGCGCCGGCGGTTCGGGCGGGTCTGTGCGAACGCGGTCTCATGCGCACCGACGATAGCAACGCGCGTTCAGCCGCGCCAATCGGGGCCGGGACGCGCCATAAGGAGCTGCAACCGCCGTCCGCTCAGGCCGCCTCGCGCAGGCTCAGACGGTCGAGAACCTCTTCGAGCACCATCACGTCGGCGTATTTGTGGTGCATGTCGAACAGGTTGACCTTGTGCGACAGCTCGCTCCGGTCGAACACGCATTCCTCGACGATCGTGACGTGGAACCCGGCCGAGTAGGCGTCGACCACCGAGGCGCGGACGCAGCCCGACGTGCTCTCGCCGCAGACGATCAGGCCGTTCACGTCGAGCTCGTTGAGATGCGCGGCCAGCGGCGTGCCGGCGAACGCGCTCGCGCGCTCCTTGCGGAACACGGCGTCGCCGTCCTCGGGCGCGAAGGCCTCGAAGATCTCGTACGCGTCCGGGCCGATCAGGTCGCTGCGTTGCCGCTTGGTCGACTGGACGCGGGTCTTTCGGGTCGAGCCGGTCACGTAGAGCACCGGCAGACCCGCCGCCCGCGCCGCGGCGAACAGCGCCTTCGTGGGCTCGATCGCCTCCCAGGCGTAGATGCCGCAGGTATTGGGATGTTCCAGCAGCTCGTGCGGCGGATGCGGCCCGCCGCGATAGACCAGGTCGTACAGGTCGATCGCCAGCAGCGCCGGCCGCGTCCCGATCCGCAGCTCGCGCCGGTAGCACTCGTAGACCTTCATCACCTCCGGCGGGACGATGTCCTTCCAGCAATGGTCCTCGAAATCGCGCGCCATTTTCGGCCTCCTTGTCCGGTGCCTTCAGTCTATCGGCCTGTTGCCGTGTCACAAGCCGCGTGCGCCCGTGCTCCCGACCGTCATTTCGACCGGAGCGAAGCGGAGCGGAGAAATCCGCCACCCCGACGCCGCGACTCCCAGCGTGACGGATATCTCCGCTCCGCCTCCCCGCGGTCGGCTTCGGTCGATATGACAGGGAGGGGCGGGCGGCCCCGTTGCGTTCCCGCTGTGCTACCCTCGTTCTCCGGCGAAACGCATTCCAGGAAGGTTCGCATGGCGGAAACGGCACCGGCGCTCCGGCTCACCAACGAAGGGGCGATGAAGATCCTCAACGCCGCGATGGCGAAGGCCGCGGACATGGGGGTGCCGCAATGCATCTCCGTCGTCGACGCCGGCGGTCACCTGCTCGCATTCTCCCGCATGGACGGGGCGTTCGTGCTCTCGATCGATTCCTCGCTGGTCAAGGCGATGACCGCGGCCTCCTACGGCGAGCCGACCGGCCATCTCCCCGAGGGGGTCGACCTCAAGCTCGCCATCGCGACGCAGGGCAAGCGCGTCAACCTGCCGGGCGGGCTTCCCATCGTCGTCGACGGGCACCTGGTCGGCGGCATCGGCGTCGGCTCCGGCGCCGGGCACGAGGATCTCGAGGTCGCCAATGCCGGCCTCGCGGCGATCCCGGGGACGAAGCGCTTCGACGGGTAGCGCCCCCTTCGATACGCCGCTTCGCGGCTACTCAGGGCGAGGGGTTATCGTATGTCCCTCATCCTGAGCAGGCGCGTCAGCGCCGTATCGAGGGACGACACCCGGTTCAGTCGAACATCGCGACGCAGTCGATCTCGACGTTGACCCCCTTGCGGTGCGGCGTGCCGCCGATGCAGGTGCGGGTGACCTTCTCGCCCTGCATGAACTCGGTGAACGCCTCGTTGAAGCGCGGGAAGTCGGCGACGTCGCGGAGGCACACCCGCATGTTGACCACGTTGGTGAAATCCGCCCCCGCGGCTTCCAGGACGTTTTGCAGGTTGGTCAGCGTCTGACGCGTCTGCTCGGCGATGTCGTCGGAGACGATCTCGCGGGTCTCGGGGTCGAGCGCGCCCTGGCCCGAGACGAACAGCATGTTGCCGAACCGGATCGACTGCGCGAGCGGCGAGGGCGTCGCCTTGTCGGTGAAGCCCGTGGTCGGCGAGCGGGCGGAGGTGAATATTTCCTTCGGCATGGGCCTCGCTTGTCCTCCGTCGTTGCTTGTCAGGGGCGCGGCATCACCGTGCCGCACTCGGAACAGGTGCGCGCCTCCTCCGAATCGAAGAACCGGGCGTAGGCCTTCGAAACCGGATCGAGGGCGTAGTCGCTGACCGTGAACTCCTCCTCGTGAAGCAGCGACTTGCAGTTCTCGCAGTACCACTGGAAGCGGTCGATCTCGCCCTTCCGCCGCTTGCGCTCGATCACCAGCACGAAGGCGTCGGGCGGGAAGCGCGGCGAATGGGGGACGCCGGCCGGGGTGTAGATGGTCGCGCCCTCGGGAAGCTCGGCGATCTCCTCCTTTCCCTCGGGCGTGAGGTAATGGAGCTTCATGTCGCCCTCGATCATCAGCATCACCTCGTCCGCCGGATCGATGTGGAACTCGCTCCGGTACTCGCGCCCGCGGGCGACGAAGGCGAGCGACTCGTCCTCCTGCCAGAGCACGCGGACGCGTTCGCCGGTGGCCGCGAGGTCCGCGGCGACCGCCTTCAGGTCGGCAATCGGCATCTGCTGCATGGCTCGCTCCTTAGCTTGGTGCGCCGAGCCTATCGCGATTCCGCGCGGCGGGCGACATGCGGCGGGCGACATCATGTGCGATCCGCCCGCGCGCGCGACGAACCGAGGAGACCCGCCATGACCGACATATTGCGCATTCCCGGCAACGTGCCGAGCCGTTGCTGGGGCTCCGCGTTCAAGGACCTCGCCTGGGTGCTCGGCATGTCGGACGATTTCTCGCTGCCGTTCCCGGAGCAGGCCGAACGCGCGTTCGAGGCGCTCGACCGGGGGCTCGCCGCGGCGGGGACCGACCGCTCCCGCCTCATCTCCGTCCAGGTCTATCTCCACGACGTGAACGAGAAGCCCGCCTTCGACGCGATGTGGGCGCGCTGGATCGGCGACGACCCGGCCGGCTGGCCGATGCGCTCCTGCGTGCAGGTCACATTCGCCGGCGGCAACAAGATCGAGCTGATCGCCGTCGCCGCGCGGCCGGACGGGTAGCGGGGAAGGAACCTTCTAGGCGGCTTCCCTCGGAACGGGCTCCGGCGCCCCTGTCATCCTGCCGTCGTCGTCCAGTCCCAGCACCGCGCGGTAGGGAAACACCGGGCAGGACTTGGGAGACACCTCGCAATGGCCGTGGAAGGTGACGCGGCCGGAACAGGCCTCGTCGATCTCGCAGGCGAGGGCGGTCAGGGTGCGGAACTGCTCGTCCGTGAAGCTCTCTTCCGCCAGCCCGTGCAGGCAGATCGCGACGGTGCCCGCGTTGTGGCCCGCCTGCGCCGCCGGCGTGCGCTCCAGCGGCCGACCTTCCTGGAGCGTGCCGTCGCTCCGGATGAAATAGTGGTAGCCGACATCCGACCAGCCGCGCTCGCCCACGTGCCAGTCGCGGATCGTTTCGATGTCGTCATGGTCGGGGTTGTCGCTCGCGCTGCAATGGAGGAAGACGCGGTCGACATGGCGGGTGGGCTTCTGAAAGGGCATCGCGGTTCTCCGTTCCGGGCAACGAAAAGGGGCGCCGGAATGTCCGGCGCCCCCACTTCTCGACTTTGACAAATATACCCCGAAACGCGTCCCGATTCAAGGATGAGAGAAATGTGCGCTGTGGTGATTTTTGGCTGTCGCCGGTTCGATTTTGGCGGTTGAATATCGTCCGGCCCGCTTCCCCACCGGGCAGGATACGGGCTTCCGGGGCCTGACAAATACGATTACCGGAAGATTGTCTGGCGTGCGGGCGTGGCTTCCCCTCTGCCGTCGGGCGGCGGGATCGGGCAGGATTGTCGGGAGGCAGACGAGCGGTCAGCCGGTGTCGAGATACGGCACGGCGCCGACCAGGGAGCGCATGCGCTCGGGGCGGCCGGCGCGGGCCTGGGCGAGAGCCATCGCCATCATCACCGCCAGGGCGAGGCCGAGGCGGGTCTTCATCTTGGCGCGGCCTCGGATGTAGTGGGTCTCGAAGTTGAAGCTGTTGTCGAGGCGGCTGTTGATCCGCTCCATGGCCGAGCGGCGGTTGTAGCCGCGCCGCCATGACGGACTGCCCCAGGGCGTGGGGGTGAAGATGCGCCGGTCGTGGCTGTCGAGGTCGATGCGCAGGATGCGGCCATAGTCTCCGGGCTTGACCCCGCCGGCCCGGTGGCAGGCCCGGCTGCCGGCGCAGGCGAAGCCGAAGGCGGCTGCCGGGCAGCGGTATTTGAGCGTGCCGCAGCGGCCCCGATCAGCCTCGAACCCCTGAAACGCCATAGCGCGGACCTCGCCGGTCCCGGGACAGACGCAGGACACCCGGCCGCGCTCGTCGTGAACGATGACATCGGCGCGGTCGGGGAACAGCGGCCGCGTGATCGGCTGCGCCGGATCGTATCTCGGCTCCTGCTTCTCCACCCGCCACATCAGCCGTGTATCGATCAGCGGGCGGGCGGTCCACCGGTCCCACAGCCGCGCCTTCAGGCGGGCATCGTCGAGACCGCGGTCGGCGCTGAAGTCGGCGCAGCGCCCGGCGATCTCCGGCGCCCTTGCGAACAGCTCCTCCAGCATCCCGGACAGCACCTTGGGTTCCGAGGCCGAAGCGCGCGTCACCTCGAAGGCCACCGGAACCTCGTAATCGGTGTCGGCGATCAGGTGCAGCCCGTAGCCGAACCACGACTTCACCTTCTTCCACACCGCGCCGGTCCTGGCGTCCACCCCGCCCGTCTCGTGCTTGCCCCAGTCGGCGTCGGGGTCCGAGGTCTTGTCCTCGTCCTTGCCGACCCGGCCCGTCGAGTGGCTCGCGATCGCCTTGCCGTCGTAGCCGAGATGACGCCCGAAGTCCGGCAACGCGGCGAACAGCGCGGCGCGCAGGCTCTCGATCATGGCGGACACCAGCCCCTGCTCGTCCTCAAGCTGCACAACACGCCCCAGAAACCGCGAGAAGTTCCAGTGGCTCGGCGCCGTCGAACGAACCCGCGCCGGGCGCGTTACCGCATGCCCGTCGTGAAGCACCGTCACCGGCCCGCTCTGATACGGCAGAGGGTCGAACCCGCAGATCTCCAGCAACGCCGGGTTGCGCCCCAGCTCCCGCAACAGCGACTGCATCGAGGCGTGTTGCAACACCACCCCCGCGATCAGCGCCCGCCACATCGCCCGCACCGGGTAGTCGTTACGGCCCCGACCGCGACACACTTCAAGCGCCGTCACGATCTCCTCGTCGGGAAGCACCGCCAGAACCAGGCGCAGCCGTTCAAGGTCCGGCAGGACTTCGACATCGCGCCACGAAAAGGGTAGCTTCGCCGCCGTCGCCATCGCTGTTCTCCCGACCAGGGGTGGTGGTGGAACAAGGGCCCCAGGGCCCGATGGCGACACCTTCTATCTCATGCGCACGATCAGGGCGCGCGAGGCCGCCGCAGGAAAACCTCGCTGCCAAGACGCCGCGACCAGCGGCGTGGGGTGAAAATCGCCAAAACGACCGCCGCAGCGAAACTGAAACCCCGGATATCAACGACCACCACGGGGTATCAAAAATCTCGCACCTCCGTGAACGCCTTGTAAATCAACCCGTCCCCGACAGCGCAAACGCCTCGATGAGAAATGTGCGCTGTGGTGATTTTTGGCTGTCGCCGGTTCGATTTTGGCGGTTGAATATCGTCCGGCCCGCTTCCCCACCGGGCAGGATACGGGCTTCCGGGGCCTGACAAATACGATTACCGGAAGATTGTCTGGCGTGCGGGCGTGGCTTCCCCTCTGCCGTCGGGCGGCGGGATCGGGCAGGATTGTCGGGAGGCAGACGAGCGGTCAGCCGGTGTCGAGATACGGCACGGCGCCGACCAGGGAGCGCATGCGCTCGGGGCGGCCGGCGCGGGCCTGGGCGAGAGCCATCGCCATCATCACCGCCAGGGCGAGGCCGAGGCGGGTCTTCATCTTGGCGCGGCCTCGGATGTAGTGGGTCTCGAAGTTGAAGCTGTTGTCGAGGCGGCTGTTGATCCGCTCCATGGCCGAGCGGCGGTTGTAGCCGCGCCGCCATGACGGACTGCCCCAGGGCGTGGGGGTGAAGATGCGCCGGTCGTGGCTGTCGAGGTCGATGCGCAGGATGCGGCCATAGTCTCCGGGCTTGACCCCGCCGGCCCGGTGGCAGGCCCGGCTGCCGGCGCAGGCGAAGCCGAAGGCGGCTGCCGGGCAGCGGTATTTGAGCGTGCCGCAGCGGCCCCGATCAGCCTCGAACCCCTGAAACGCCATAGCGCGGACCTCGCCGGTCCCGGGACAGACGCAGGACACCCGGCCGCGCTCGTCGTGAACGATGACATCGGCGCGGTCGGGGAACAGCGGCCGCGTGATCGGCTGCGCCGGATCGTATCTCGGCTCCTGCTTCTCCACCCGCCACATCAGCCGTGTATCGATCAGCGGGCGGGCGGTCCACCGGTCCCACAGCCGCGCCTTCAGGCGGGCATCGTCGAGACCGCGGTCGGCGCTGAAGTCGGCGCAGCGCCCGGCGATCTCCGGCGCCCTTGCGAACAGCTCCTCCAGCATCCCGGACAGCACCTTGGGTTCCGAGGCCGAAGCGCGCGTCACCTCGAAGGCCACCGGAACCTCGTAATCGGTGTCGGCGATCAGGTGCAGCCCGTAGCCGAACCACGACTTCACCTTCTTCCACACCGCGCCGGTCCTGGCGTCCACCCCGCCCGTCTCGTGCTTGCCCCAGTCGGCGTCGGGTGAGGTGGCGTCGGTTTGTCGGACAGGCTGACGGCGTTTTCAAGGTGTATTCCGGTTGAAGTTTGTGCCGCCAGAATCCTCTTGGATCGATCTTTCTGCTGCTGCTGTTGCGCCTGTGGGTATGTGGTCAAGGCGCGAAGCGGCTTGTCCATCATATCCACAGGCGTGTCGCCCCGGTAGGCCTCGGCCGGCGTCCGCCCGCCGAGTGCCGAGTGCGGTCTCTCGGTGTTGTAGAAGCCGATCCACTGGCCGATGACGCGCCGGGCTGCGAAGCCGTCGGCGATCTCGTGCAGGTAGACCGCCTCGTATTTGAGCGAGCGCCACAGCCGCTCGATGAAGATGTTGTCCATGCACCGGCCGCGGCCGTCCATCGAGATGCGGATACCGGCCTCCCGCAGGCGCGCGGTGAAGGCGAAGCCGGTGAACTGGCTGCCCTGGTCGGTGTTGAAGATCTGCGGGGTGCCATGGCGCGCCAGGGCTTCGTCGAGAGCCTCGACACAGAACCCCGCGTCCAGCGTGTTCGACAGCCGCCAGGCCAGGACGCAGCGGCTCGCCCAGTCCATGATCGCCACCAGGTAGAGGAAGCCGCGCCGCACCGGGATGTAGGTGATGTCGGCGCACCACACATGGTTCGGCCGCTCGATCGCCAGACCCCGCAGCAGATATGGATAAACCCGGTGCCCGAGGTGCGGCGCACTGGTCCGCGGCGCCCGATAGACCGCCTGAAGACCAAGCAGGCGCATCAGGCGAGCGGCCCGCCGCCGCCCGATCCGCACCCCCTCGCGGCGCAGATGCCGAACCATCTGGCGGGCGCCGTAGAACGGATACTTGAGGAACAGCGCGTCGATCCGGCGCATCAGAGCCAGCGTCTCCGCGCTCTCCCCCTTCGGCCGGTCATAGAGCGACGAGCGCCCGATCGACAGCAGACGGCATTGCCGGGTCAGGCTCAACGACGGGTGGCCCCGCACAACCATCGCCCGTCTCCCGGACCGGCTCAGCGACCGGACCCGCGTGACAAAAAATCACGCTCTACGATCAACTCCCCGATCTTGGCGTGAAGAGCCCGGACCTCGCTCTCGTGATCCCGCGCCCGGCGCTCACCTCCACCGGAAAAGACCTCCCCCAGACCCTCCATCGCCTGGCGCTTCCACACACCCACCTGGTTCGGATGCACCTGGTGCTTCGAGGCAATCTCCTGAAGCGTCCGATCACCCCGTAGCGCCTCCAAGGCTATCTTCGCCTTCAGCTCCCCCGAAAACCTGCGTCGCTTGCTCATCCGCATTCCTCCGTCACACGGCGGAATACACCTTGACGACCTGTCCGATTTTGCGACGCCACCTCAGGGGTCCGAGGTCTTGTCCTCGTCCTTGCCGACCCGGCCCGTCGAGTGGCTCGCGATCGCCTTGCCGTCGTAGCCGAGATGACGCCCGAAGTCCGGCAACGCGGCGAACAGCGCGGCGCGCAGGCTCTCGATCATGGCGGACACCAGCCCCTGCTCGTCCTCAAGCTGCACAACACGCCCCAGAAACCGCGAGAAGTTCCAGTGGCTCGGCGCCGTCGAACGAACCCGCGCCGGGCGCGTTACCGCATGCCCGTCGTGAAGCACCGTCACCGGCCCGCTCTGATACGGCAGAGGGTCGAACCCGCAGATCTCCAGCAACGCCGGGTTGCGCCCCAGCTCCCGCAACAGCGACTGCATCGAGGCGTGTTGCAACACCACCCCCGCGATCAGCGCCCGCCACATCGCCCGCACCGGGTAGTCGTTACGGCCCCGACCGCGACACACTTCAAGCGCCGTCACGATCTCCTCGTCGGGAAGCACCGCCAGAACCAGGCGCAGCCGTTCAAGGTCCGGCAGGACTTCGACATCGCGCCACGAAAAGGGTAGCTTCGCCGCCGTCGCCATCGCTGTTCTCCCGACCAGGGGTGGTGGTGGAACAAGGGCCCCAGGGCCCGATGGCGACACCTTCTATCTCATGCGCACGATCAGGGCGCGCGAGGCCGCCGCAGGAAAACCTCGCTGCCAAGACGCCGCGACCAGCGGCGTGGGGTGAAAATCGCCAAAACGACCGCCGCAGCGAAACTGAAACCCCGGATATCAACGACCACCACGGGGTATCAAAAATCTCGCACCTCCGTGAACGCCTTGTAAATCAACCCGTCCCCGACAGCGCAAACGCCTCGTTCAGAGAAATGTGCGCTGTGGTGATTTTTGGCTGTCGCCGGTTCGATTTTGGCGGTTGAATATCGTCCGGCCCGCTTCCCCACCGGGCAGGATACGGGCTTCCGGGGCCTGACAAATACGATTACCGGAAGATTGTCTGGCGTGCGGGCGTGGCTTCCCCTCTGCCGTCGGGCGGCGGGATCGGGCAGGATTGTCGGGAGGCAGACGAGCGGTCAGCCGGTGTCGAGATACGGCACGGCGCCGACCAGGGAGCGCATGCGCTCGGGGCGGCCGGCGCGGGCCTGGGCGAGAGCCATCGCCATCATCACCGCCAGGGCGAGGCCGAGGCGGGTCTTCATCTTGGCGCGGCCTCGGATGTAGTGGGTCTCGAAGTTGAAGCTGTTGTCGAGGCGGCTGTTGATCCGCTCCATGGCCGAGCGGCGGTTGTAGCCGCGCCGCCATGACGGACTGCCCCAGGGCGTGGGGGTGAAGATGCGCCGGTCGTGGCTGTCGAGGTCGATGCGCAGGATGCGGCCATAGTCTCCGGGCTTGACCCCGCCGGCCCGGTGGCAGGCCCGGCTGCCGGCGCAGGCGAAGCCGAAGGCGGCTGCCGGGCAGCGGTATTTGAGCGTGCCGCAGCGGCCCCGATCAGCCTCGAACCCCTGAAACGCCATAGCGCGGACCTCGCCGGTCCCGGGACAGACGCAGGACACCCGGCCGCGCTCGTCGTGAACGATGACATCGGCGCGGTCGGGGAACAGCGGCCGCGTGATCGGCTGCGCCGGATCGTATCTCGGCTCCTGCTTCTCCACCCGCCACATCAGCCGTGTATCGATCAGCGGGCGGGCGGTCCACCGGTCCCACAGCCGCGCCTTCAGGCGGGCATCGTCGAGACCGCGGTCGGCGCTGAAGTCGGCGCAGCGCCCGGCGATCTCCGGCGCCCTTGCGAACAGCTCCTCCAGCATCCCGGACAGCACCTTGGGTTCCGAGGCCGAAGCGCGCGTCACCTCGAAGGCCACCGGAACCTCGTAATCGGTGTCGGCGATCAGGTGCAGCCCGTAGCCGAACCACGACTTCACCTTCTTCCACACCGCGCCGGTCCTGGCGTCCACCCCGCCCGTCTCGTGCTTGCCCCAGTCGGCGTCGGGGTCCGAGGTCTTGTCCTCGTCCTTGCCGACCCGGCCCGTCGAGTGGCTCGCGATCGCCTTGCCGTCGTAGCCGAGATGACGCCCGAAGTCCGGCAACGCGGCGAACAGCGCGGCGCGCAGGCTCTCGATCATGGCGGACACCAGCCCCTGCTCGTCCTCAAGCTGCACAACACGCCCCAGAAACCGCGAGAAGTTCCAGTGGCTCGGCGCCGTCGAACGAACCCGCGCCGGGCGCGTTACCGCATGCCCGTCGTGAAGCACCGTCACCGGCCCGCTCTGATACGGCAGAGGGTCGAACCCGCAGATCTCCAGCAACGCCGGGTTGCGCCCCAGCTCCCGCAACAGCGACTGCATCGAGGCGTGTTGCAACACCACCCCCGCGATCAGCGCCCGCCACATCGCCCGCACCGGGTAGTCGTTACGGCCCCGACCGCGACACACTTCAAGCGCCGTCACGATCTCCTCGTCGGGAAGCACCGCCAGAACCAGGCGCAGCCGTTCAAGGTCCGGCAGGACTTCGACATCGCGCCACGAAAAGGGTAGCTTCGCCGCCGTCGCCATCGCTGTTCTCCCGACCAGGGGTGGTGGTGGAACAAGGGCCCCAGGGCCCGATGGCGACACCTTCTATCTCATGCGCACGATCAGGGCGCGCGAGGCCGCCGCAGGAAAACCTCGCTGCCAAGACGCCGCGACCAGCGGCGTGGGGTGAAAATCGCCAAAACGACCGCCGCAGCGAAACTGAAACCCCGGATATCAACGACCACCACGGGGTATCAAAAATCTCGCACCTCCGTGAACGCCTTGTAAATCAACCCGTCCCCGACAGCGCAAACGCCTCAGGATAATTTAGGAGCTTATATCGATTACTTGACAGGAGCGGGGCTGACAGGCGTTCCGAGCAGCGCCGGGGCGCATTCGGGTCCCGGCGGGCCGTTCCTCCCCGTCATGGTCGGCGAAGGCCGACCATCCACGAGTTTTTGCGGCGCCGGAAACGAAAAACAAATCGTGGATGGTCGGCCTTCGCCGACCATGACGGGGGGGAGTCTGGGCGGTTTCCATGCCCGCCGCGACGCGACGGCGTCCCCGGCCCCGATCCGCGCCCGACAGCCGGCCGTCAAGTAATCGATATAAGCCCCATAATTTATCCATTAGAGGACAATTCTTGCTCTTTCTGGGAGGCTCCGCTTGTGTTCCGGTCCGGCGGCGCAACGCTGTCGGAGTTCCATCCCGCGCCTCCCGGTTCGTCATGCCCGGACTTGTTCCGGGCATCCACGTCTCGCAGCCAAGCGTCACGAACCCAGGACAAGCGAGCCGGCGGACCCACGTGGATGCCCGGAACAAGTCCGGGCATGACGAACGGAGTTTGCGCGCCACGCGCCCGGCATAGCCACGCCCGGCCGATATTGGTAGCGTCCGGCCGCCTGTTTCCCATCCCTCGAGGAGCCTGCCGTGTCGTCGGTCAATCCGGTTACCCCGTTCGACGGACCCAACTCCTATGTCGGCCGGATCCTGTCGCGGCCCGGCGCGCGGCGGGCGGTGCGGGGGCGGGGGCGCTATACCGACGACATTTCGCTGCCGCGCACGGTGCACGCGGCGTACGTGCGCAGCCCCTACGGCCATGCGCGCATCGTCTCCATCGACACGAGCGCGGCGGCGTCCCATCCGGGCGTCGTCAGGGCGATGACGGGCGCCGAGCTGGCGGAACACTGCCCGCCCTGGTCGGGGATGCTGACCAGCTTCGAGGGCATGAAGGCGGCCGAGCAGCACGCGATGGCGGTCGACCGCGCCTGCTGGCAGGGCGAGCCGGTGGCGGTCGTCTGCGCGCGCACGCGGGCGGAAGCGGAGGACGCGGCCGAGCTGGTCGAGGTCGAATGGGAGGCGCTCCCCGTCGTCATCGACAAGGAGCGCGCCCTCGGCCCCGGCGCGACAATCCTCCACCCCGAGCTCGGCGACAACCTCGCCTGGCGGCGGGATATCGACACCGGAAATGTCGACTCGGCATTTGCGGCGGAGAATGCCGTGACCGTCGAGGAGACCTACGGCTTCGGCCGCCACACCGCGGTCAGCCTGGAGCCGCGCGCGCTGCTCGCCGACTGGGACGAGGGGACGGAGAAGCTCACCGTCTACACTTCCAGCCAGGTGCCGCACATGATCAAGACGGTGTTCGCGCGGCATCTGCCGGTCGACGAGCACAACATCCGCATCGTCGCGCCCGATGTCGGCGGCTCGTTCGGGCTGAAAATCCACACCTACGGCGACGAGGTCGCGGCCTGCGCGCTCGCGATCCTGCTCAACCGGCCGGTCAAGTTCGTGGCCGATCGGCTGGAGTCCTTCGTCACCGACATCCATGCGCGGGAGAACCGGATCAGGGCGCGGATGGCGGTCACCCCGGACGGCGAGATCACCGCGCTCGAAATCGACGATCTGTCGGGAGTCGGTGCCTACTCGCAATACCCCCGGACCAGCGTGTTCGAGGCCAACCAGATCCTCAACATCGCGGGCGGGCCCTACAAGCACCCGAACTACCGGGCGGTCGCGCGAATTGTCTACCTGAACGGCGTGCCGACCTCGCAATATCGCGGGGTCGGCCACCCCATAGGCATTTCGGCGAGCGAGGCGCTGCTCGACCTGGCGGCCGCCAGGATCGGCATGGACCCGGTCGAGCTGCGCCGCCGCAACGTCATGGAGGACGACAGCTACCCGCGCAAGACGGCATCCGGCGTGCACGTCCAGGATCTGTCGCACCAGGCCTGCCTCGAACGGCTGGTCGAGCGGATCGGATACGACCGTCTGCGCGCCGAGCAGGCGCGGCTGCGCGAGGACGGCATTTTCCGCGGCATCGGCGTCTGCTCGTTCATCAAGGGGACGGCGCCCGGGCCGGAAGGCTATTACGGCGCCGGCAAGGCGCCGATCGCCTCGCAGGACGCCTGCACGATGAGCCTGGAGCCCGGCGGCGGCGTGCTGTGCGCCGTCGGCGTCACCGAGCAGGGGCAGGGGGCGGATGCCGTCGTGCGCCAGATCGCGGCGACCGCGGTGGGCGTTCCGATCGAGAGCGTCCGCGTGATCTCGGGCGACACCGACGCGGTGCCCTACGGAGGCGGCACCTATGCCAGCCGGGCGACGGCGATCGGCGGCGAGGCGACCTGGCTCGCCGGGCGCGCGCTGCGCGAGGAAATCCTGAGGCTCGCCGGCGCGCTGCTGCAGACCGCGCCCGAACGGCTCGACGTGGCCGGCGGCAACGTGGTCGATTCCGGCGGGGAGGCGGCCCGCATCCCGCTCGCCGAGATCGGGCGGATCGGCCATTTCCAGGTCGGCGAGCTGCCCAACGACATCCAGCCCGAGCTCACCCAGACCCGGCATTTCCGGCTGCGCGACAGGATCTACATCTTCACCAACGGCGCGCACGCCTCCCATGTCGAGGTCGACGTCGAGACCGGCATGGTGCGGCTGCTGAACCACTGGGTGGTCGAGGATTGCGGCCGGGTCGTCAACCCGATGCTGGCCGACGAGCAGGTGCGCGGCGGCGCCATCCAGGGGATCGGCGGCGGGCTCTACGAGCACTGCATCTACGACGACAACGCGCAGCTGATGAACGGCACGATGGTCGACTACCTGACCCCGATGGCGCTCGAAATGCCGGATATCGACGTGGCCCACGTCCAGACGCCGACCGCCGAATCCGAGCTCGGCGCCAAGGGCGTCGGCGAATCCGGCGTCGGCGGCGCGCCGTCCGCGGTGATGAACGCGATCAACGACGCGCTGACCCCCTTCGGCGCGCGGGTGACGGATCACCCGATCACGCCGGAGACGATTCTGAGGGCGCTGGGGCGGGTGTGACCCGTGGCGAAGGTCCTACCGTTTTCCAATTTGGATCGTCAAATGACGCGCTGACCGCATCAACCGGTCATCTGAGGTGGCGTCGGTTTGTCGGACAGGCTGACGGCGTTTTCAAGGTGTATTCCGGTTGAAGTTTGTGCCGCCAGAATCCTCTTGGATCGATCTTTCTGCTGCTGCTGTTGCGCCTGTGGGTATGTGGTCAAGGCGCGAAGCGGCTTGTCCATCATATCCACAGGCGTGTCGCCCCGGTAGGCCTCGGCCGGCGTCCGCCCGCCGAGTGCCGAGTGCGGTCTCTCGGTGTTGTAGAAGCCGATCCACTGGCCGATGACGCGCCGGGCTGCGAAGCCGTCGGCGATCTCGTGCAGGTAGACCGCCTCGTATTTGAGCGAGCGCCACAGCCGCTCGATGAAGATGTTGTCCATGCACCGGCCGCGGCCGTCCATCGAGATGCGGATACCGGCCTCCCGCAGGCGCGCGGTGAAGGCGAAGCCGGTGAACTGGCTGCCCTGGTCGGTGTTGAAGATCTGCGGGGTGCCATGGCGCGCCAGGGCTTCGTCGAGAGCCTCGACACAGAACCCCGCGTCCAGCGTGTTCGACAGCCGCCAGGCCAGGACGCAGCGGCTCGCCCAGTCCATGATCGCCACCAGGTAGAGGAAGCCGCGCCGCACCGGGATGTAGGTGATGTCGGCGCACCACACATGGTTCGGCCGCTCGATCGCCAGACCCCGCAGCAGATATGGATAAACCCGGTGCCCGAGGTGCGGCGCACTGGTCCGCGGCGCCCGATAGACCGCCTGAAGACCAAGCAGGCGCATCAGGCGAGCGGCCCGCCGCCGCCCGATCCGCACCCCCTCGCGGCGCAGATGCCGAACCATCTGGCGGGCGCCGTAGAACGGATACTTGAGGAACAGCGCGTCGATCCGGCGCATCAGAGCCAGCGTCTCCGCGCTCTCCCCCTTCGGCCGGTCATAGAGCGACGAGCGCCCGATCGACAGCAGACGGCATTGCCGGGTCAGGCTCAACGACGGGTGGCCCCGCACAACCATCGCCCGTCTCCCGGACCGGCTCAGCGACCGGACCCGCGTGACAAAAAATCACGCTCTACGATCAACTCCCCGATCTTGGCGTGAAGAGCCCGGACCTCGCTCTCGTGATCCCGCGCCCGGCGCTCACCTCCACCGGAAAAGACCTCCCCCAGACCCTCCATCGCCTGGCGCTTCCACACACCCACCTGGTTCGGATGCACCTGGTGCTTCGAGGCAATCTCCTGAAGCGTCCGATCACCCCGTAGCGCCTCCAAGGCTATCTTCGCCTTCAGCTCCCCCGAAAACCTGCGTCGCTTGCTCATCCGCATTCCTCCGTCACACGGCGGAATACACCTTGACGACCTGTCCGATTTTGCGACGCCACCTCAATCTTCCACAGTGCGCCAAGCCGAGGCTAACTGGTACCCGTGCTCCAATACGACACGAGAGTTCTTTGCCCCGGTCGGCTTTTGGACTGTACCGACCGATTCCTTGCCTTCGACGCGGAACATATCGTGTATCTCGCTTCCCCTTCCGCTATCTCTCCAGAAAGCCATATCGTTGGTAAGCATAGTGCAATAGCCTGTATCTATTAATTTTTCTCTGATAAGTGCTTCAATGAACTCAATATCCATACAGTAGCTGTACATGGTTTCCGGATGTTGTCCATTTAATGGAACCTTTAATTCAATTCCGTATACCTGATCGTTCCTGGTGATTTGCAGATCCAAGTTGGTTTTTGGTTTGGCTGTCGAGCCGGGCAACCTGCTTGCAGGCATACGTTTTTCGAACTCGACCTTGATTCCCAGACTTCGAAAATAGCAAGCTAACTCAAGCTGGAGCGCCCGTTCATTCACGATAGGTCCGCAGTCTCCGGGGGCGTTGCGAAAAAACGAGTAAATTAGATCAAGCACAATTCATATTTCCTATCTATATCAATAGGTTGAATCCAAGCCGCCATAGTGGGCTTGGCACAGCCACAAGCCCATGGAGAACGAGTTGTAGTTGTAGCGTCGGTTTCCTTCTCCGTCATGCCCGGACTTGTTCCGGGCATCCACGTCTATCGCCTTCTATAGCCGAGGCGGAACGATACGCTTCAGATGCCCGGAACAAGTCCGGGCATGACGGTGTTGGAGATGCGTGACAGGGCTCGTTGACGTGACGCCGCTCATTCGGCCGCTTCCGCCACGTCCACCACAGCCGCCGTACATTGGGGTTCCGGCACGGGTTCCCCGTGCTCGCGCAGGCTCTCGATGTGAAACCGGATCGCTTGCCGGATCTCCCGAACGGCGTCTTCCTTGGTATCTCCCGTGGCGACGCAGCCGGGAAGGTCGGGAACGTAGGCGGCGAAATTAGCCGGCGCCTTCTCGATCACGATGGTGTATCGCATCTGCCCCCTTACCCCTTCAATCCGGCCTGCTTCATGACGCTTGCCCACGTCCCTCGCGAAAGATCGTCACCCGGCTTGCCGGCGACGGTCACGGTACCCGGCTTGTCCCGATGGCGGTACTGGCGATGACTTCCTCTGGTTCGAACCAATGTCCATCCGTCCTGTTCGATCAAGCGGATTGCATCGCGGACTTTGGGCATCGTCGGGCGCCTTCGGTCACCGATCCGTATTGTCCCGCGACCCGGCCCCAGGCGCGGTCGGGTCGACGGTGTGGCGCCAAACCCCACACCTTCAGCTTGCCTCTCGGGAAGCCCGGCCACAAGCCGCTTCTTTTCGACCGCGACGGCCTTTAGGGTCCCGCCACGACCGAAACGCCACCAGGAGACCGCCATGAACATCGCCCTCTACTACGCACCCATCACCTGCGCGCTCGCGCCTTACATCACGCTGACCGAGGCGGGGGCGGAGTTCGAGGTCAGGCCGCTCAATTTCCGCCAGCAGCAGCACATGTCGGCGGAGTTCATGGCGATCAACCCCAAGCACAAGGTGCCGCTCCTCGTGGTCGACGGCGAGACGATGACCGAGAGCACGGCGATCCAGATCTGGATCGCGCGCGCCTTTCCCGGCGCCGGGCTGCTGCCGGACGACCCGTGGGAGGAGCTGAGGGCGATCTCGCTGCATTCCTGGTGCTCGTCGGGCATCCACCCCTATCTCAGCCGCATCAACGCGCCGCCCCGGGTGTGCGACGTGCCGGGCGCGGACGAGAACGTGGTCGGCCACGCGAGGGAGTACCTCACCGAGGCGTTCGGCATCGCGGAGGGCATGCTGGAGGGGCGCGAGTACTTCTTCGACCGCTTCGCCACGCCCGATGCGCATTTCTTCTGGTGCTGCCGCCGCGCGACGCAGTTCGACTTCGACCTGTCCGATTTTCCCAACACCGCCGCCCATTTCGCGCGCATGCAGGGAAGGGACAGCGTCCGCAAGCTGCTCGCCTACGAAAAGGAGGTCCTGGACGGGTTCGCCAGCGCGGCGTGACGGCACCGTTCCGGTTTCCGGGCGCGCTTGCGGCGTGATAGGCTCGCGGCCATCGAAAGGGAGACGACCATGTTGAAACGCATCGCTCTTCTGCCGCTCGGCTGCCTCGCCGCAGCGACCCTCGCCGCCGCCCCCGCGGGCGCCGAGACGGTCCTCAGGATCTCGAGCTGGGCGCCGCCCACCCACTTCCTCAACGCCACGGTGTGGCCGACCTGGGGCAAATGGGTCGCCGAGGCCACCCAGGGGCGCGTCAAGACCAAGATCGAGTACAAGCTCGCCTCGCCGCTCAAGCAGTTCGGCGTGGTGCGCGACGGCATCGCCGACGCCGGCTGGATCTTCCACGGCTACAACACCCGCTACGTCGCGACGCAGGTCGTCGAGATGCCCGATCTCGGCACCAGCGCCGAGGCGGCGGGCGTCGCCTACTGGAAGGTTCACGAGAAATACCTGCACAAGGCGAACGAGCATCGCGGCACGGTCCTGCTCGGGCTGATGTCGCACGGGCCGGCGGTGATCCAGACCAAGAAGCCGCTCAAGGCGCTCTCCGACCTCAAGGGCATGAAGATCCGCGTGCCCGGCGGGGTCGGCAGCCTGGTCGGCAAGGCGCTCGGCGTCACCGCGGTGAAGCTGCCCGCGCCCAAGGTCTACGAGGCGCTCTCGTCCGGCGTCGCCGACGGCATCTTCATGCCGATGGAGACCCAGAAGACCTTCCGCCTCAAGGAGGTGGTCCCGCACGTGATGATCATGCCGGGCGGGCTCTACTACGGGAGCTTCGCGCTGCTGATCAACCCGGGCACGCTCAAGAAGCTCTCGGACGCCGACCGCAAGGCGGTGATGAGCGTCTCCGGCGCCAAGCTGTCGCAGTTCGCCGGCACGGTGTGGGATGCGGGCGACAAGGCGGGCCTCGCCTCGGCGAAGGAGGCGGGAACGACGATCCAGACCGCCACGCCCGCCATGAAGAAGGCGTTCCTCGGCCTGATGAAGCCGGTCGAGGAGGCCTGGATCGAGCGGGCGAGCAAGGGCGGCTACGACGCCCGGGCCGCGCTCGCCGAGCTGCGCAAGACCGCCCGCGCCTACGACAAGGCCAAGTGAGCGGGACCGATCCCGCTGACGGGACACCCCCTTCCGGACGGCGCCTCGGCGGCTGGCTGACCGCCGTCCCGGAAGGGGCGTCCTCGCTGGTGCTGTTCGTCCTGATGGCGATGACCTGCGTCGACGTCATCGGGCGCGAGCTGCTGGGCGCCCCGCTCGACGGGGCGACCGAACTGACCCAGCTCATGCTGGGCGTCCTCGTCTTCGCCATCCTGCCGTCGGTCTGCCTCCGCGAGGAGCATGTCTCGGTCGACCTGCTCGACCTCTGGTTCCCCGACCGGCTGGTCCCGCTGCGCCAGGCGATCCTGAACGCGATCATGGCGGCGGCGCTCGCCTTCGTCGCATGGCGGGTCTGGATCATCGGCAGCCGGGAAGCCGAGTACGGCGACGCGACCGAGTTCCTCGAGATCCAGCTCGCTCCGATCACCTATTTCATCGCCGTGTTGAGCGCCTGCGGCGCCGTCGCGTTCGCCGTCAACGTCGTCCGCTACGCCGGCGGGCGGGGTCCGGCGCCGGCCGGCGGCGACGATCAGAGCTCCGTCTGAAAGGACGACGCTTCGGGTCCGATGGATATCGTCCTGATCGGCTTCGTCGTGCTGCTCGCGCTGGTGTTCCTGCGGATGCCGATCGCGTTCGCGATGGGGATCGTGGGCTTCGTCGGATTCGGCTATCTGTCGGGCTGGCAGCCGTCGCTTTCGATGGTCGGCACGCTGGTCTCCGAGACCGCGCTGTCCTACGGCCTGTCGGTGGTGCCGCTGTTCATCCTGATGGGCAACCTGGTGTCGCGGGCTGGGCTGTCGGGCGAGCTCTACGGCGCGAGCCACGCCTTCCTCGGCCACCGGCGGGGCGGGCTCTCGATGGCGACCATCGTCGCCTGCGGCGGGTTCTCGGCGATCTGCGGGTCCTCGCTCGCGACCGCGGCGACGATGTCCAAGGTCGCCATGCCGCCGATGCGCCGCTACGGCTATTCCGACAGCCTCGCCTCGGCCTCGATCGCGGCCGGCGGCACGCTCGGCATCCTGATCCCGCCGAGCGTCATCCTGGTGATCTACGGGCTGATGACCGAGACCAGCATCCGCGAGCTGTTCGCGGCCGGTTTCATCCCGGGCCTGTTCGGGATCGCCCTCTATCTCGCGGCCGTGCAGTGGGTGGTCTGGCGGCGCCCGGAGGACGGGCCGCGGGCCGAGCGGATGTCGTGGCCGGCGCGCTTCGCGGCGCTCAGGGGCGTGTGGGGGACGCTGATCCTCTTCGTCCTGGTGATGGGCGGCATCTACGGCGGGCTGTTCACCCCGACCGAGGCGGCCGGGATCGGCGCGGGCGGCGCGTTCCTGATCGCGCTCGCGCGCGGCGCTCTGACCTGGCGGTCGCTGCTGGAGGTGCTGACCGATTCGGCGCGCACGACGGCGATGCTGTTCATCGTGCTGATCGGGGCGCTGATCTTCTCCAACTTCGTCAACCGGGGCGGGCTGCCGGCCGGGCTGCTCTCGCTGGTCACCGGCTACGAGCTGTCGCCGCTGATGGTGATCGTCATCATCCTCGCGATCTACCTCGTGCTGGGCTGCGTGTTCGAGAGCCTGTCGATGCTGCTGCTCACCATCCCGATCTTCTTCCCCGTGGTGCAGGGCCTCGGCTATGCCGGGCTCGGCGAGGAGGCGATCCTGGTCTGGTTCGGGATCATCGCCGTGGTGGTGACCGAGATCAGCCTGATCACCCCGCCGGTCGGGCTCAACGTCTTCGTGCTCTCGGGCGTCCTGAAGGACGTCAAGACCAGCACCGTGTTCAAGGGTGTCACGCCCTTCTGGTGCGCCGACATCGTGCGCCTCGCGCTGCTGGTCGGCTTCCCCGCCCTGTCGCTGTTCCTGCCGCGGCTGTTCTACGGCTGAGCGGTCAGACTTCGCCCCAGATCTCCTCGGCCAGCGTCACCACCAGGTCGAGCTTCCGCCGCTGGTCGTCGTAGCCGATCTTGTTGCCGTGCTCGGTCGAGGCAAAGCCGCATTGCGGGGCGATGCCGAGCTGGTCGAGATCGGCATATTGCGAGGCCTCGTCGAACTTGCGCTTGAGGTCGTCGACGCTCTCGAGCTCGGGCGTCTTGGTGGTGATGAAGCCCGGCAGCACGCGCTGGTCCCCCTTGGCGAGCAGGCCGAGCGGCTCCAGCCCGCCGGCGCGCTCGGTGTCGTACTCCATGAAGAAAATGTCGACCCCGGTCTTGTTGAACACCGCGTCCGCCGCCGGGTCGTAGGCGCCCTCGGCCGCGTATGTCGACTGGAAGTTGCCGCGGCAGAGATGCATGGCGACCGTCATGTCGTCGGGGCGGTCCTTGATCGCCTCGTTCATCATCCAGGCGTAGCGGTCGATCAGCCAGTCCGGGTCGAGCCCGGCCGCCTGCTTCTCCGCGCGGTGCTTGGGATCGCAGAGATAGGCAAAGAAAATGTCGTCCAGCTGGATGTATCGGCATCCCGCGTCGTGAAATGCGGAGATCGCCTTCCGGTATGTCGACGCGATGTCGGCAAACAGAATGTCGACATCGGCATATTCCGGCACGTGAATGTCGTCCGGCGCCGTCCGGAAGTGACAGCAGCTCGGGCCCGGGATCGAGATTTTCGGCATCGCGGTGGTGTTCGCGGCGACGTACCGGAAGTGATCGAGCATCGGCTGGTCGTCCGGGAAATCCAGCTTGCCCGTGATCGTCGGGTAGAGCGGCGGGATGCGCGCGCCGGCGAACTGCACGCCCAGCCCGCGCCGCTCGAACTCGAAGCCGGTCAGCATCCCCATGAAGTCGTAGCGCCAGAACAGGCGGCGGTACTCGCCGTCGGTCACCGCCTTGAGGCCGACGTCTTCCTGCATGCGGATGGCATCCGCGATCGCCGCGTCCTCGATGTCGCGCAGCTCGTCGGCCGGCATCGTCTTCTCGTCGAGGCATTTGCGGCGCGCCTCGGCGACGCTCGCCGGGCGCAGCAGGCTGCCCACATGGTCGGCGCGGAAGGGCGGTCGGATGTCGTCGCTCATCGTGTCTCTCCCGTCAGGCGATTGCGTTTGCTTCCTCCACCATGGCGATCAGCGAGGATCGCCTGAGATAGGCGCGCGCAGCGTCGGGATCGTCGGCGGTGCGGCGCAACTCGTCGAACCTTTGCCGGCGGATCTCCGGGTCGCGCTCGCTCAGCATCTCCTTGTTCCGGATCGACTGCGCCTGGACGTATTTCTCCGCCATCGGGCGGCGCTGGCGATCGTACAGGTCGAGCAGGTCCTCGTCGCCCTCGCCGCGCCAGATCGCGACGAGCTTGGCGGCGAGGTTGAGCCCGTCATGGATGCCGCTGTTCATGCCCATCCCGCCGACCGGGTTGTTCACGTGGGCGGCGTCGCCCGCCAGCATCGCCCGTCCGCGCCGGAACGACGCCGCGACGCGCTGGTGGATGGCGTAGAGGTTGCGGTGCTCGATCTCGTAGGGCGGGTCGTAGGGCAGGCATTCGGCGAAGCGCGCCTGGATCCAGTCGTCGGCCAGCACCTCCTCGTCCGGCTGGTCGGTGAAGGCCGGGAAGAGCGCCCGCCACACGCCGCCGCCGTCCTCGCCCGGCACCTTGATGATCGCGGACCACTGCTCGGGATGGGCGATGTAGTTGCGGTAGCGGAATCCGTCCGCCGCGCCGAAATCGAAGCGGGTGGAGACGATGATGAACCGCTCCTCCCAGGTGAAGCCGGGAAAGTCGATCCCGGCGGCCTTGCGCACGACGCTGCGCCCGCCGTCGCATCCGATCAGGTAGCGCCCGGCAAGGCGCTCGACGGTTCCGTCGGGCAGGCTGACCTCGACCTCGACCGCGTCCCCGGTCTGGCGCATGTCGACGACCTCGTGCTCGCGGCGCAGCTCGAAGCAGTCGAAGGCGCGGGCGCGAGCCTCGGCGATCCCGATCGTCTTGTGCTGCTCCAGCTGGAGGGCGAAAGGGAACGGGGTTTCATCCGCAAGCAGCGCGTAGTCGAACTCGGCCACGATCTCGCCGGTCGCGCGGTCGCGGAACTGGAAATGCGGCGAGTGCAGCCCGCGCTCCAGCGCCTCCCCCGTCATGCCGAGCGGCTCCAGCATGGCGAGCGTGGACGGGTGGAGCGTGGACGCGCGGTGGTCGGTCGGGATATCCGCCAGCCGGTCGAGCACGGTGACCGGCACCCCCTCCCTGGCGAGGGCGAGCGCGGTGACCATGCCCACCGGCCCGGCGCCGACGACGATGATTCGGTCGGTATCGGTCATGGCGAGACTGATAGACGGTCGGCCGAGGTACGGCAACGGGCCGGGTCCGCGCAACCCCGCGTGCCTTGCCCGGATGTATCGGACTATGATACATGCAACCATGATCGTGAGCACCAGGGGCAGGCTCGCGGCGGACGCGGTCCGGGACCGCTACGGCAAGGGCTTCCCGACGCACCTGGTGAAGCGGACACGCGCCATGCTGTCGGCGATGAACGCCGCCGCGGTCCTCGGCGACCTCAGGTTTCCGCCGGGAAACCGCCTTGAGGAGCTCAGGGGCGACCGCGCCGGCCAGCACTCGATCCGCATCAACGACCAGTGGCGCATCTGCTTCGTGTGGACCGATCGGGGACCGGCCAACGTCGAGATCGTGGACTACCACTGATGGAGCCGGATATGACGCTGCTGACGAATCCCTCTCACCCGGGCGAGGTCCTCGCGGAACTCTATCTTGCACCGCTCGGCATGAGCGCGCTTGCGCTGGCGAAGCGCCTGGATGTACCCCGGACGCGGATCGAGCGGCTGGTGAAGGGCGAGACCGCGTTGAGCGTCGATACCGCGATGCGCCTCTCGAAGTTTTTCGGCACCACCGCCGAGTTCTGGATCGACCTGCAGCGCGCGCACGATCTGGCCCGAGCCCGGGACACCGTCGATCTGTCCGGTATCACGCCGCTGACGGCCGCCTGAATACGAACCGGCGGTTCGCGGAGCGAGGATCGCGGCAACGGATCGCTTGACGCACCCCCGGTCTCCGTCCACCGTACGGCGCGGCTGGGGTGTCCGGCGCGACGCGGCCGGGCTGAGAGCACACCCACGGAACCTGATCTGGATCATGCCAGCGAAGGGAGCAACCGTCCCGGGACCCGATCTGGACGCGGCGCTTGCCGGGCTGCGGTGCGTGGACGGCTTCGCCGGCACCGCGCGCGCCGCGCTCGAGCCGATGGCGGTCAAGGGCCTGTTCCACGACCATGTGCGCGTCGCCGGAACGCCGTGGCTCCTGCGCCTGCCCCGCGCGAGCCAGTTCGAGCTCGGCCCCGCCGACAACCTCGACTACCAGGAGGCGTGCTTCGCCCACGCCGCGCCGAGCGGCGCCACACCGGCGCTCCGGGGCCGGATCGAGCCGCGCCCGGGACTCCCCTGGGGCGGTCTGGTGGTGGCGGCGGTGGACGGCGGGCCGGCGCGGCTGCCGGACGACCTCGCCGCGATGGCCGTCTGCCTCGCCGGGATTCACGCGCTCCCCCTGCCGCCCGAAGGGGAGCGCCGGCCGCTCGCCGTGCATGCCGATCCGATCGCCGGCATCCTCGGCTTCATCGAGCCCCAGGCGCTCTATTTCGACCGCGCCGGGGTGGCGCCGTCCGCGCGCGCCCGGATCGCCGAGGAGCTCGCCTGGGCGCAGGGCTTCGCCGCGCGGCGCGCCGGCGCATCCCAGCCCCTGACGCTCTGCGCCACCGACACCCATCCCGGCAACTTCCTGATCGAGAGAGGGGACGGCGGGACCCGCGCGGTCTTCGTCGACCTGGAGAAGGCGCTCTACGGCTCGCCCGCCATCGACGTGGCGCACTCCACCCTCTACACCTCGACGATGTGGGATGCCGATTGCGCCGCCGCGCTCTCGCACGACGACGTGCGCGGCTTCTACGCCACCTGGCTGGACGCGATCCCCCCCGACCTCGCGGCGGCGCTGCGGCCGTGGCTGATGCCGATGCGGCGCCTGACCTGGCTCCGCACCATGACCTGGTTCGCCAAGTGGCGGGTCGAGGCGGAAGCCCGCCACGCCGGCGGGAACGGGGAGCCCGAAAGCGTCTGGTGGCGGGCCGCGGCGGGCGCGCCCGGTCTCGTCGCCGACATCGCGCAACGGATCGACGGCTTCTTTCGGCCCGAGACCGTCGCCCGAGTGCGCGAGGAATGGCTGGGCTCGGGCGCGATCGACTTCGCGGCTTGAGGGATACCGGTTCGGGAGCAATTTCCGGCTCGGCCGGGTTACTGCTGTCCGCCCCCTCACCCTGACCCTCTCCCCGCTGGGGAGAGGGGATTTCGGCGGCCGCCGCTCATCTTCTCCCCTCCCGCTTGCGGGAGGGGTTGGGGGAGGGCATCAGGCGAGGATGACGGCTCCGGTTTCCGCCATTGCCGCGATCTCGTCTTCGCCGTAACCGTATTCGCGCAGGATCTCGGCGCTGTGCTCGCCGAGCACCGGGGCGCCGCGCCGCACGTTCGCGGGCGTGGCACCGAGCTTGACCGGCGGGCCGAGCGTGCGGACCGGCCCGAGCCGGCTGTGCTCGACCTCCATGATCATGTCGCGCGCGACGGTCTGCGGGTCCTCGGTCATCTGCCCGATGTCGAGCACCGGTCCGGCCGGGACGCCGAGCTCCTCCAGCGTCGCCAGCAACGCCGCCGAGCCGTGCGCCTTGAACAGGGGCGCGAGCGCCTCGTTGAGCTCCGCCAGGTTGTTCATGCGATCATCGTTGGTGAGGAAGCGCGGGTCCTCGGTGAGCTTCTCCGCGCCGAGGGCCTTGGCGAGCCGCGGCCAGTTCGCGTCGTTGCCCGCGCCGACGGTGATCCAGCCGTCGGCGGTCTCGTAGGCCTGGTAGGGCGCGGCCAGCGGATGGGCGGAGCCGAGCGGGGGCGGGGGCTCGCCGGTGGCGAGGAACATCGCGGTCTGGTGGAAGGTCGCCGAGATCGCCGCCTCGAACAGCGAGGTTTCGAGATACTGGCCCTCGCCGGTCTTGAGGCGGTGCGTGTAGGCCGAGACGATGCCGAGCGCGGCCAGGATCCCCGCCGCGAAATCCGCGATCGGCGAGCCGACCTTGACCGGCGGCCGTCCCGGCGCCTCGCCGGTGATGCTCATCAGCCCCGACATTGCCTGGGCGACGAGGTCGTAGCCGCCGCGCCCGGCATAGGGCCCGGTCCGTCCGAAGCCCGAGATGGTCGCATAGACCAGCGCCGGGTTCTCCGCCTTGAGGTCGCCGTAGCCGAGCCCCATGCGTTCCATCGCGCCCGGCCGGTAGTTCTCGATCAGCACGTCCGCCGTCCGCACAAGCCGAAGGAACGCCTCCTTCGCCGAATCCTGCTTGAGGTCGAGCGCGATCGCGCGCTTGTTCCGGTTGAGCATCATGAAGGCGGCGGACTCGCCCTCGATTGAGGGCGGCGTCATGCGGCGCACATCGTCGCCCATCGGCGCGCGCTCGACCTTGATCACGTCGGCGCCGAGATCGGCCAGCATGTAGCCGCAGGTCGGTCCCGCGACCACCTGCGCGCATTCGATGACCGTGACTCCGGCGAGGGGTCCGGTCGCGCCGTCCCGCTTTTCGGCCATCGTTCAGCGGCCCTTGAAGGCGGGCTTTTCCTTGGCGAGGAACGCCCGGTAGCCCTCGTGGTAGTCCTCGGTGTCGGCGTAGGAGAAGGACTCCGCGACCTCCTTCTCGGTCAGGGGGGCCGGATCGGCCAGCCGGTGGACCGCCTTGCGATGCCAGCGCGCGGCCAGCGGCGCGCCCTCGGCGATGCGGCGGGCCGATGCGTAGGCCTCGTCTTCGAGCGCGTCGTCGTCCACGACCCGGTTGATCATCCCCTTCGCGAACGCTTCCTCGGCCGAGTAGACGCGGCCTTCGAGCGCGATTTCGAGCGCGTTGGCGCGTCCCACGGCGGCGATCATCGTGTCGAGCAGCCCGTAACCCAGATAGAGCCCCACCAGGCGGGCCGGCACCCCCATCCGGCTCGACCGCGCGGCGATCCGGATGTCGCAGGCCGTCGCGATCTCGAACCCGCCGCCGAGGCAATAGCCGTGGATCATCGCGACCACGGGATGGCGGCCCCGGGAGATCGCCTCGCAGGCGCGGTGGGTCTTGCCCATGTAGCTTCTGGCGAGTTCCGCGTTCGAATGCTCGTCCATGAAGCCCGACATGTCGGCGCCCGCGGCGAACGCGTTCGGCCCCGCGCCCCTCAGCACGATGCAGCGCAGATCGTCCTCTTCCGACAGGGCCTCGAACGCTTCCGCGAGCGCGTCCCAGCCCGCCGCGTTCAGCGCGTTGCGTTTCTCGGGCCGGTTGATCGTGACCGTCGCGATCCCGCTGTCGCGGTCGGTCAATACCGCCGCCATGACACCTGCTCCCGCTTGTCGATGTCGCGTCGCCGCCGGTTGCCGGCGGCGGGCGGAATATGGCGTTATGCGGCGCGGACTGCAACGGAGGGTCGGGTGAACGAGCTTTCGGAACGGCGCGGCGCGCTGCTGGCCGAGCCCGACGGGCTGCGCTGGGAGATCGACGCCCGGGCGGGGCAGGGGACTCTGATCTTCGACCGGCCGCCGCTCAACGTGGTGAGCTTCGCCGCCCGCGCCCAGTTCGCCGCGATTCTGGAAGAGCTCGACGCGCATGAGGACATCCGGGTCATCGTGATCCGCGGCGCCAACGGCGTGTTCAGCTCGGGCGGCGACATCGCCGGGTTTCAGAAGGTCCCGGCCGACGGCATGGCGGACCTCGCCTGGGCGGTGGCCGCTCCGGAACGCTGCCGCAAGCCAGTGATCGCCGCCATCGAGCGCTACGCCATGGGCGTCGCGTTCGAGATCGCGCTCGCCTGCGACTTCCGGATCGCCGAGGAGGGCGCCGAATTCGCCTTGCCGGAGATCGATCTCGGCGCGATACCGGGTTCCGGCGGAACCCAGCGCCTCGCCCGCATCGCGGGTCTGGGACGCGCGAAGGAGATGATCATGCGCGGGCGGCGGATCGGCGCGGCGGAGGCCGAGGCCTGGGGGCTGGTCGCGGAGACCGTTCCCGCGGGCGGTCTGGACGAGGCGGTCGCGCGCTGGGTCGCCGACCTCTCGGCCCGGCCAGGCATCCCGCTCGCCACCCTCAAGCAGGTCCTCAACGAGACCTACGAGACGCCGCTTTCCGCCGGTCTCCGGAGCGAAGGGCAGGCTTTCGAGAAAATCCGCTTCGGGGAGGCCTTTACGCGCGGAATCGAGGCCTTCCTGAGCAAGAAAAAGCCCGATTTCTCGGATCTTTAGGGCAATACCCGACCGGCCCCCTCACCCTGACCCTCTTCCCGCGGGGAGAGGGGACGCTTCCCCATGCTTCCTTACCTTCTCCCCTCCCGCTTGCGGGAGGGGCCGGGGGAGGGTGGGCCGCGAGGCCTTCGCCGACCGAAGCGCGGCGCGGCTCAGGGGGTGAACTGCTCGTTGAGGATCCGCTCTTCGAGATTGTGCTCGGGATCGAACAGGAGGGTCAGGGTCGCGGAACGGTCCTCCCGGACGACGACCGAACGCACGTCGCGCACCTCGGTGTAGTCGGCGACCGCGCTGACCGGGCGTTTCTTCGGCTCCAGCACGTCGATCCGGAGCTGAGCCGAGGACGGCAGCAGCGCGCCGCGCCAGCGGCGCGGACGGAAGGCGCTGATCGGCGTCAGTGCCAGGAGCTGCGCGCCGAGCGGGATGATCGGCCCGTGAGCGGACAGGTTGTAGGCGGTGCTGCCGGCCGGCGTCGCGATGATCGCCCCGTCGCAAACCAGCTCCGGCATCCGCACGGTGCTGTCGATGCGGATACGCACCCTCGCCGCCTGACGGGTTTCCCGTAGCAGCGCCACCTCGTTTATGGCCATCGCCGAAACCCTGGAACCGTCGATCGAGGTCGCTCTCATCGACAGCGGCCGGAGCTCGACTTCCTGGGCGGCGGCGAGCCGCTCGCGCAGGCCGCGCTGGTTGTAGGCGTTGAGGAGAAACCCCACCGTGCCCCGGTTCATCCCGTAAATCGGCACCTTGCGGCCGATGAACCGGTGCAGGGTCTCCAGCATCAGCCCGTCGCCGCCGAGCGCGACGATGACGTCGGCCTCGTCCGGTTCGACCGAGCCGTATCGCTTCTTCAGCGCCTTGAGGGCGCTTTGGGCGTGGCGGGTCGGACCCGCGATGAAGGCGATTCGGTCGCGGTTCATGCGGTCAGCGGGGCGATACGGTGTTCCGGACCGGGCGCGCGTCGCGGCGTTCGTCCGGGCTATTCCTCGGCCGGCGGTTCCGTGGCCGGCGGCTCTTCCGCCGGCGGTTCCTCGGCGGGCGGTTCTTCGGCGACCTCCGCGGCGCCGGTCTCGACGGCGCCGTCCTCGTCGTCGTCCGCGCCGATGATCTCGCCGCGCGCCTGCGCCTCGGCTTCTTCCTCGGTGCGCGCGACGTTGGCGGTGATCGTGACGAAAACCTCCGGGTGCAGCTGAACCCGGATCGGGTGCATGCCGACCGTCTTGATCGGACGGTCCAGCACCACCTGATTGCGCGCGATGGTAAAGCCGGCCTCGCCCACGGCGTCCGCGATGTCCCGCTTCGTCACCGAGCCGTACAGCTGGGCGCTCTCCGAGGCCTGCCGGGTCAGGACGACCGTGAGTCCGTCGAAATCGGTCGAGACCTTTTCCGCTTCCTCGCGCCGCGCGAGGTTGTCCGCCTCGAGCTGCACGCGGCGGGCCTCGAACGCCTGCCTGTTTTCCTCGGTCGCGCGCAGGGCCTTGTGCCGCGGCAGCAGATAGTTGCGCGCGTAGCCCGGCTTGACGTCGACCACGTCGCCCATCTGGCCGAGCTTTTCGACGCGTTCCAACAGGATCACCTGCATCGCTACTCCTCCTCGTCCTGGCTGCGGCCACCCGAAAACCGCTGGCGCAGGGAAAGCCAAGTTTCGAGAAAACCGATCGCCGCGACGATCACCGCGGGCCAGCCGGCGACGAACAGCGCGAGATAGACGCAAATCAGCACGAATGTCCGCGCGGGCCAGCGCACCGAAAGCGCATGTATAACCGACAGGCCGAGAAAGACAAAGGGCAGCGCCGCGACGATCGCCGCGTTCCCGCCCAGATCGCCGATCCGCCCCGGCACGAAGGACGCGACGAGCGCCGCGGCAAGCGCGATCGAGAGCCATTGCGGCAGCCAGAGCTCGCGAAACGGCGCGCCCGGACGGATGTTCAGCGAAAAGCGGGAGAGGACCCCCTGGGCCAGCATCCCGTTGACCATGACCATGATCTGCCAGGAGCTCAGAACCAGCGCCGGCAGGAACCAGGCGAGCCGGTCCTGCGCCGCCGCGACCGCCTGCTCGCTCAGCCCGCCGACGACCGGCCCGCGTATCATCTCGGCGAGCAATTCCCTACCCGCGCCGACCATGCCGCCCTCCTGCCCCCAGAACACGAGCGCGGCCGCGGTCAGCGCCGCGAGGGCCATGCCGTTGAGGATCGCCACCAGATAGCCGGGCGGATACCACTCCACGACGCCGTCCGGGCGGGTACGGCTGAGCAGCGCGCGGTTGGTCAGGACGAGCACGGGAAGCGCGGCGGTCAACAGGAACAGGCCGGCCGCGCTCAGCGGCAGCGCGGCGGCGATCAGGACCGCGCCGACACCCGAGGCGATCAGGGCGTGGCGGAACCCGGCGCCGAGCCCGATCGCGAACAGCGGAAGCTGCGCGAGATAGGCGAGAATCAGCGAGCCGAAGGAACCAAGCCCCACCGCCACGTAGAACAAGGCGGCCAGCGCGCCGGCGCCGACGGCAAGCAGAAACTGGCGGGACATGGCGCGCCGCCGCCCGGATCGGTCGTCAGCGGATGATGAACGGCAAGAGCGCGATATTGCGGGCGCGCTTGATCGCCTGGGCGAGCTCGCGCTGCTTCTTGGTGGAGACCGCGGTGATGCGGCTCGGCACGATCTTGCCGCGTTCGGAGATGAAGCGCTGCAGGAGCCTCACGTCCTTGTAGTCGATCTTGGGCGCGTTGGGTCCCGAGAACGGACAGCTCTTCTGGCGCCGGAAGAAAGGCCGCCGGCTCATTCGGTCGTCTCCTTGGGCTCATCCGCGGGCTTTTCTTCGGCCTTCGGCTTTTCTTCGGCCTTGGCGGCCTCCGTTTCCGCGGGGGGTGCGGCCTGCGGCCTGGGGCCGTCGCGGCCGCCGAAGCCCCGGCCCCGGCGATCGTCGCGGGAGCCGCGGGTCATCATGATCGAGGGATTGTCGTCCAGCGCGTCGACCTTCACGGTGAGGTAGCGAAGCACATCTTCGCTGAGGCGCATGTTGCGCTCGTATTCGCCCACCGCGTCGCTCGGCGCGTCGATGTTGAGCAGCGAATAGTGCCCCTTGCGGTTCTTCTTGATCCGGTAGGCGAGGTTCTTCAGGCCCCAATATTCGTTCTTGGTGACGCGTCCGCCGCCCGCCTCGATGATCTCGGTCAGGCGTTGCGTCAGCGCCTCCACCTGGGCGGACGAGATGTCCGGACGCGCGATATAGACGCTTTCGTAAAGTGCCACTTGGCGGCGCTCCTCGATGCCTCGCCCGAACGAGTTGCGAACGCCCCGACATCTCGCGGCTGTGTGCCCCGGCCGGACCGCAAAATCGGGCAAATCGCCGTGCGCGAGCGAAACCCGTCCGCTCGACGGCGCGCGGACTATACACATTTCCCGATACCGCGCAAGCAAGCGCCCGATGCCGTTCCGCCGGGCCGCCCGGCTTGACAGGACTCGTGGCCGCGTGTCTGTTTCGCGGGCCGATTCTCGTCGGCTCTGCTTGTCGTTCCCCGTCGGACTTGCGATGACGATTGCCTTTGTGTTTCCGGGGCAGGGCTCCCAGGCGGTAGGCATGGGAGAGGCGCTGCTGGCTTCCTTCCCGACCGCGCGCGAGACGCTGGAGGAAGTCGACGACGCGCTCAGCATGAACCTGTCGCGCCTCGTTCGCGAAGGGCCAGCGGAAGACCTCACGCTGACCGAGAACACGCAGCCGGCGCTGATGGCGATCAGCATGGCCGTGCTTCGGGTCCTTGTGCGGGACGCCGGCTTCGATTTCGCCGGCCGGGTGTCCCATGTGGCGGGCCATTCGCTCGGCGAGTATTCGGCGCTCGCCGCGGCCGGCGCGTTTTCCCTGGCCGACGCGGCGCGGCTTCTCCGCACCAGGGGCCGGGCGATGCAGGAGGCGGTGCCTGTCGGCGAGGGCGCGATGGCGGCCCTGCTCGGCGCGACGCTGGAACAGGCGCGCGGGATCGCCGGGGATGCGGCGGAAGACCAGGTGTGCGACGTGGCCAACGACAACGCGCCCGGCCAGGTCGTCCTTTCCGGCAACAGCGAAGCCGTCGAGCGGGCGGTGGCGCTGGCGAAGGAGCGCGGCGTCCGGCGCGCCGTCATGCTCTCGGTCTCGGCGCCGTTCCACTGCCGGCTGCTGAAGCCCGCCGCAGAGGTCATGGAAGAAGCGCTCTCGACCGTCGACATGAACCCGCCAGAGCCGCCGCTGGTCGCCAACGTCTCGGCGGAAACCGTGTCGGATCCCGACGAGATCCGCGAGCTGCTCGTCGCCCAGGTGACCGGGCTCGTGCGGTGGCGCGAATGCGTGCTCGCCATGCGCGCCGCCGGCGTGGAAACGGCAGTCGAAATCGGCGCCGGAAAGGTGCTCACCGGGCTCGCCCGGCGCATCGATCCCGATCTCGCCGCGCTTTCCGTGGAAAGTCCCGACGACATCGAGGCGCTGTTGAAGCTCTGAATATCCGGGGAATTGGGGGGCCGGTCATGTTCGATCTGGAAGAGAGGCGCGCGCTGGTCACCGGCGCCTCGGGCGGCATCGGCGGCGCGGTGGCTTCGGCGCTGCACGCGCAGGGCGCGACGGTCGCGCTGGCGGGCCGCAACCGCGCGGCGCTGGAGGAACGCGCCTCCGAACTCGGAGCGCGCGCCCACGTGCTGACCGCCGACCTCGCGGATTCCGGCGCCGCCGACACGCTGGTCGGGGCGGCCGCCGAGGCGATGGGCGGAATCGACATACTGGTCAACAATGCAGGGCTCGCGCGCGACGGCCTGTTCGTGCGGGTCAAGGACGAGGACTGGCAGACCGTGCTCGACGTCAACCTCACCGCCGGGTTCCGCCTCGCCCGCGCGGCGCTGCGCGGCATGATGCGCGCGCGATGGGGCCGCATCGTCGCCATCACCTCCATCGTGGGCCAGACGGGAAATCCGGGACAGGCCAACTACGCCGCCTCCAAGGCGGGGATGACCGGGATGACGAAGGCGCTCGCGGCCGAGGTCGCGGCGCGCAACGTCACCGTCAACTGCGTCGCTCCGGGGTTCATCGACACCGCGATGACGCAGGGTCTCGGCGACGAGCAGACCGCGCGGCTCGCCGAACGGATCCCGGCCGGCCGCCTCGGCACCCCCGGAGACGTCGCCTCCTGCGTGGTCTTTCTGGCGAGCGACGAGGCCGCCTACGTCACCGGGCAAACGATCAGCGTGAACGGCGGGATGGCCATGCTTTGACGGGCCGCGGGATTCGGGCGTGCGCTGGCAAGGCGGCGGCAGTTGTGGTAGTTGTCGGCCCTCACCGCGCGGCCGAGTATCCCGTTGGACTCTGGTCCCTCAGTGCCCGGTCCATCGCTTACCACACCGAGGAACCCTGACATGAGCGACACCTCCAACCGTGTGAAGAAGATCGTGGTCGAGCATCTTGGCGTCGACGAGGCCAAGGTGACCGACAATGCGAGCTTCATCGACGATCTCGGCGCCGACAGCCTCGACACCGTCGAGCTCGTGATGGCGTTCGAGGAGGAGTTCGGATGCGAGATTCCGGACGACGCGGCGGAGAAGATTCTGACGGTCAAGGACGCGATCAACTTCATCGAAGAGAACGCGGACGCCTGATCGCGGCCGCCGTACGGGATCCGCGAACCTCGTGGAGCGTTAGCCGATGAAGTATGGACGATCGGTGCTGAAATGAGGCGTGTCGTCGTCACCGGGCTCGGCCTCGTCACGCCCCTGGGGGCCGGGGTCGGCCACGTATGGAAGCGCCTCGTGGACGGCGAGTCGGGTATCCGGGCAATCCAGACGTTCGACGTCTCGGACCTCCCGTGCAAGATCGCCGGAACGGTTCCCGTCGGCGAGAGCGGGAACGGACGGTTCGATCCCGATTCGGTCACCAGCGCCAAGGATCGGCGCAAGATGGACGACTTCATCGTATACACGCTCGGCGCTGCGGCGGAGGCGGTCGAGGATGCCGGCTGGACGCCGGACGCCGAGGAAGATCTCGAACGGACCGGCGTGCTGATCGGGTCCGGGATCGGCGGCCTCAAGATTATCTTCGACGGCTCGATCACGATGAACGAACGCGGCCCGCGCCGGGTAACGCCGTTCTTCATCCCGGCCACCCTGATCAATCTCGCTTCGGGCCAGGTCTCGATCCGCTACGGATTCAAGGGGCCCAACCATTCGGTCGTAACGGCCTGCGCGACGGGGGCGCACGCGATCGGGGATGCGGCACGGATGATCATGCTCGACGATGCCGACGTGATGGTCGCCGGCGGCGCCGAGGCGGCCGTCTGCCGGATCGGAATCGCCGGGTTCGCGTCGGCGAGGGCGCTTTCCACCGGCTTCAACGATACGCCCGAGCGCGCCTCGCGCCCGTGGGACCGCGACCGCGACGGGTTCGTGATGGGCGAGGGCGCCGGGATCGTCGTGCTCGAGGAGATGGAGCACGCGAAAAAGCGCGGCGCGAAGATTTACGGCGAGGTCGTCGGATACGGCATGTCGGGCGACGCGCACCACATCACGTCGCCGCCGGAAGACGGCAACGGGGGCTACCGGTCGATGCAGGCGGCGCTGAAGCGGGCCGAGCTGAACACCGACGAAATCGACTATATCAACGCGCACGGGACGTCGACCCCGCTCGGCGACGAGATCGAGCTCGGGGCCGTCAAGCAGGTGTTCGGCGAGGACGCGTACAGGCTGTCGATGTCGTCCACCAAGTCCGCCATAGGACACCTTCTCGGAGCCGCCGGCAGCGTCGAGGCGATCTTTTCCATCAAGGCGGTCAACGACGGCGTTGTCCCGCCGACGCTCAACCTCGACAACCCGTCCGAGGGCTGCGATCTGGACCTCGCGCCCAACGAGGCCCGGGAACGCCCGATTCGCAACGCCCTGTCCAATTCGTTCGGTTTCGGCGGCACCAACGCGTCCCTGATTTTCGCCGCGCCTCCCTGATCGCGCGGTCCCGCCGATGGCTCGGCTGGCGCTTCATGCGGCTGTGTTCGGACCGCTCGGGGCGGTCGCGTTCGCGCTTGGGTTCTCGTATTTCGCCTATCTCGAATTCGTCCGCCCGGGACCGCTGACCGAGGCCAGGACGCTGATCGTTCACAAGGGCTCGGGTGTCGAACGCATCGCGACAAGGTTGCTCGACCGCGGCGTGATCCGCGACCGTTTCCTGTTCAAGGCGGGCGCGCGGTTCTCCGGGCGGAGCACGGCGATGCGCGCGGGCGAGTATCGCTTTCCGGCCGGGATTTCGATGGACGCGGCGATCGCGCTTCTCGCCAGCGGCGAAACCGTCAAGCGGCGGATCACCGTCGCCGAGGGGCTCACCACCGGCGCGGTGCTCGACCTCGTCGGTGCCGACGAAGGTCTAACCGGCGACCTGCCGACCGAGGTCGAGGAGGGATCGCTGCTGCCGGAGACATATTACTTCTCGTATGGGGACACCCGCTCCGGGCTAGTTCGCCGGATGCGGGACTCGATGAAGGCGACGCTCGCGGCGCTGTGGGAAAAGCGCGACCCGAACGTCTTGCTCGCGACGCCCGAGGAGGCGCTGGTACTCGCCTCGATCATAGAGCGCGAGACCGCCCTGGCGTCGGAGCGGGCGCGCATATCGGCCGTTTTCCACAACCGCCTTCGCCAAGGGATGCGGCTGCAATCCGATCCCACCGTCGCCTATGCGCTTACCCTGGGGCGCATGCCGCTCGACCGGCCTCTCGCCAGGGGCGATCTCCGGGTCGATTCGCCGTACAACACCTATCGCGCAAACGGTCTGCCGCCCGGGCCGATCGCCAATCCCGGCCGCGCTTCGATCGAGGCCGCGCTGCATCCCGCGCCGACCCACGAGCTCTATTTCGTGGCCGACGGTACGGGCGGGCACGCGTTCGCCCGCACCTTCGCCGAGCACCTCCGCAACGTCGCGCGGTGGCGACGGATCGAACGCGAAAGAAAGGAGGGATCGCCGCCGGATTAGGTCGTTCTATTCCGCGGCCGGCTTGACCGGCGGGTGTGGTTCGGCGGTTTCCGTCGTCGGGCCGACCACCAGATCCCGGTCGTCGCGCGGCAATCGAATATCGGTGTCGATGGGCCGTGTGTCCGGCAGCGGTTGAGAGGTTCCTTCGACTTTGAGTTCCTCGAACCGCCGTGCCTGCGGCATCACCCGCGACTCCAGACTGCCCACAAATTCGTTGTAGCTGCCCACCGACCTCGCCATGTCCTTTCCCAGCTCCACGATATGGCCGCCCATCGTGGCCAGCCTCCGGTAGAGATCCTGACCGAGTCGGGCAACCTCTCTCGCGTTGTCCGCCACCTTCTCCTGGCGCCAACCGAATGCAACGGTCTTGGCGAGGCCAAGCATCACCGTAGGGGTAACGATGAGCACGTTGGATTTCAGCGCCTCTTCGTAGAGTTCGGGGTAGCGTTCGATTGCGGCAGCGTAGAAGTTATCGCCGGGAACGAACATCACGACGAAGTCCGGCGTGATCTTGTGCGCGCGTCGACACGCCTCCCAATAGGCTTTTTCGCCAAGCCGCCGCATGTGAATACGAAGCTGCTGGGCGTGGCGCTCCATATGCGCCTCGCGAGATTCCTCATCTTCCGCTTCCATCGCGTCTAGGTAGGCGGCGAGCGAGGTCTTGGCATCGACGATCATGTAGCGATCGCCTGGAAGACGGATGATCACATCCGGGCGCAGAACTCCGGATTCTTCGTGCAGCGATTGCTCGCGGACGAAATCGCAATGCTCGGTCATGCCGGATAGTTCGAGCACGTTCCGCAGCGTTTCCTCGCCCCAACGTCCGCGTGTCTTGGGTGCCGCGCGAAGCGCGTTGACCAGCCTCGCGGCCTCGCCCCTGACCTTTTCCTGCCCGTCCACGACGTTCTTCAGTTCCGTGGTCAGGTTCCCGTAATGCTCCCTGCGGGTCTTTTCGATCTCTTCGAGATTCTTGCGCCAGTCGGCGAGCGCCGTCGCGATCGGCTTGAGCTCGACACCGACACGCTCGCGGTGTTTATCGAACACCTCGTTCGCAAGTCCCAGAAACGAAGTCTGGTTCTCCTTCAGCGCCTGCTGGGCCAGGCCCTTCAGCTCCTTCTCGATGTCGCCCCGCACGCGTTCGAGCGAATCGATCTTCTCATTGTGCGCCCGTTCCACCTCCTCCAGCCGCGTGCGGCTGGCCGCGAGCGCGATCCGTTCGGCTTCCAGGTCGCGCGACGCGGAGTCCGCGCGCTGCCGCTCCGCGTCATGGGCGCCGGAAATCCGCGCGATTTCGCCCCGCTTCACGAGCCAGACGACGACCGCGCCGACCGCGAGCCCGGCGAGGGCCGCAATCACCGGTTCCATGGGCAATTCCTCATCGGCAACAGGCTTCGAATCTACGCCTCGCCGGAGATGGATGCGAGCCGAAAACCGCCCGAAAGCCGCGCGCGATTCGTTCGAGGTGCCGACAATCTGTACTATCCGCGGCATGGCGGAGGCCGGAAAGACAGCAGTTGCCGAGGACGGCGCGCGGGAAGCGGCCTGCGCGCTCCAGAGCATGACCGGATTCGCGCGCGCCGAGGGCGAGGACGGCGAGGTCCGGTGGTGTTGGGAAGTCAGGAGCGTCAACGGGCGCAACCTCGACCTGCGGGTTCGCACGCCTCACGGGCACGACGCGCTGGAGCCGCGGGCGCGCGCGCTGGCCGCGGAACGGTTCAGCCGGGGCTCGCTGTCGCTCCATTTGACGATCGCGCAGGCCGGCCGCGCGCCCGAGATCCGCGTCAACGAGGACGTCCTCGAACGTCTGCTGGAGATCCATCGCTCGCTACAGGATCGACACGGCGCGCCGCCCGCGCGGCTCGAAGCGCTGATGGCGCTTCCGGGAGTGCTGGAGAGGATCGAGGCGGAGGAAACCGAGAGCGACCGCGACCGCCGCCTCGGCGCGATCGCGGACACCCTTGCCGGCGCTCTCGACCGTCTCGCCGCAGCCCGGTGCGAGGAAGGCGGACGGCTGGGATCGGTGGTCGGGCGTCAGCTCGACGAGATCGACTCGCTCGCGCAAGCCGCCGCGGCCTCCGCCGCCGTCCAGCCCGAGCGGATCCGCGACCGGGTCCGCGACCAGATCGCCGCGCTCCTCGACGCCAAACCGGCGGTCGCCGAGGACCGTCTCGCGCAGGAGGTGGCCTATCTTGCGGCGCGGGCGGATATTCGCGAGGAGATCGATCGGCTGATCGGCCACGTCGCGTCGGCGCGGGAGCTTCTTGGCGGCGGCGGGCCGGTGGGCCGGCGGCTCGACTTCCTGTGCCAGGAATTCAACCGGGAAGCCAACACGCTATGCTCGAAATCGACCGATATGGATCTCACGCGCATCGGGCTAGACCTGAAGGCGGCGGTCGAAGGCCTTCGCGAGCAGGTCCAGAACCTCGAATAGCATGAGTACGGATGCAATTCGGCGCCGCGGGCTGATGCTGGTCCTGTCCTCGCCATCCGGGGCCGGCAAGACCACCATCTCCCGGCTGTTGCTCGAGGCCGATCCGGGCCTCACGCTGTCGGTCTCGGTGACGACGCGCCCCAAGCGGCCCGACGAGGTTGACCGGCGCGACTATTCGTTCCTGGACCCCGCCGCGTTCGAAAAGATGCGCGCCGCCGGCGATCTCCTGGAACACGCCAAGGTGTTCGGACACGATTACGGAACGCCCCGGGCCCCGGTCGAAAAGGCGCTTCGCGAAGGTCGCGACGTCCTGTTCGACATCGACTGGCAGGGTGCGCGCCAGCTCAAGGGCAAGGCGCCCAAGGACATGGTGAGCATCTTCATCCTGCCGCCATCGACCGCCGAACTGCATGCGCGTCTCCGGCGGCGGGCGCAGGATCCGGACGAGGTGGTCGCGCAGCGGATGAAGAGGGCGCCGGACGAGATCGCGCATTGGAACGAGTTCGACTACGTGGTGGTCAATCGCGACATTCAGGAAAGCGTGTCGGGCGTGCGCTCGATCCTTACCGCGGAACGCCTGCGCCGTCAGCGCCAGGGGGGGCTGCCGGATTTCGTAAAGGGTCTCAGCGAGGGGCTCTGAGCCCCGCGAGGCCGCGCGCGAGCGCGCAGAACGCCTCGGGCGGGAGCGTCTCGGCCCGCGCCGTCGGCTCGATTCCCGCCTGTGCCAGGAGCGCCTCCGGGTTCTTGACCAGCCCGGCGAGAGCCGAGCGCAGCATCTTGCGTCTGCGTCCGAAGGCGGCGGCGGTAACCGCCTCCAGCGCGGCCATGTCCGCGGGCGCCAGAGGCGCGTCGCGCGGGACCAGATTGACGACGGTCGAGGTGACCCTGGGCGGCGGCACGAAAGCGGTCGGCACGACGTCGAAAGCCCGCCTCGCTTCGCAGAGCCATTGCGCGACGACCGCGAGCCGGCCGTAGGCGCCCGTGCCCGGCGCCGCGACGATGCGCTCCGCGACCTCCTTCTGGAACATGAGCGTCATCGTGGAGATCGAATCGACGTTCCGCAGCCAGCCGATCAGGAGCGGCGTGGCGATGTTGTAGGGCAGGTTGGCGACGATCGCGACCCGTCCGGTCCCGGCAAGCGCGGGGATGTCGACGTCCAGCGCATCGCCGGCGGCGACGTCGAGCCGGTTCCCGTGGCGCTCGGAAAGACCGGAAAGCGCGTCGATGCAGCGCGGATCGCGCTCGATCGCGATCACGCGCGCCGCACCGGTTTCGAGAAGGGCGCGCGTGAGGCCGCCCGGACCCGGTCCGATCTCGACCACCGTTTTCCCGGCAAGATCGCCCGCGGCCCGGACAATGCGCCGGGAAAGGTTGAGGTCGAGAAGGAAGTGCTGACCGAGCCGCCGTCTCGCGCGAATCCCGTAACGGGCAATGACCTCGCGCAGCGGCGGCAGGGGGTCAGGCAAGGGCGTCCGGCGTCCCGGCCCGCGTGCCCGCCATCGCCGCGGCGAGGCGCAAGGCGGCAATCAGGCTGTCCGGCCGGGCCGCGCCCTTTCCCGCGATGTCGTAGCCGGTGCCGTGATCGGGGGAGGTCCGGACGATGGGAAGGCCGAGCGTCACGTTGACCCCGCCGAAGAAGTCGAGCGTCTTGATCGGGATCAGCGCCTGGTCGTGGTACATGCAGAGCGCCGCGTCGTAGTCCCGGCGCGCCCTGTCGTGAAACAGCGTATCCGCCGGGGACGGCCCTTCGACCTGGATTCCATCCCGGCGCAGGATGTCGATAGCGGGTTCGACGATCTCGATCTCCTCGCGTCCCAGATGTCCGCTCTCGCCGGCATGAGGGTTGAGACCCGCCACGGCGAGCCTCGGCGCGCGGATCCCGAAATCGCGCGCGAGCCCCGCCGCCGCGATGCGTCCGCAATGCACGATGGCATCGACGGTGAGGGCCTTCACAGCCTCCGCGAGCGGCATGTGGACGGTTACCGGAACGACGCGCAGCGCGTCGCAGACGAGCATCATCGCGGGCGGCGACGAGCTCCCGCAAAGATCCGCGAGATACTCGGTGTGGCCCGGATGCCGAAAGCCGCACCGGTAAAGGACGGCCTTGCCGATCGGGTTGGTAACGACCGCGGCGGCTTCGCCGGAGCCCGCCAGCTCCACCGCCCGATCGATCGCCTCGATGGTGGCGGGTCCGTTCGAAGGATCCGGCTTGCCGCAGACCACGGGGGCGGAAAGGGCGATCGGCAGTACCGGGAACGAATCCCTGAAGACGTCCGCCGCCTCGGTCGGCCCGGACACGGTTTCCACCGGCACGTCGAGACCGAGCGCCGCGGCCAGGGCGTCGACATGATCCGCACCCCCGAGATAGACGAAGGGCGGGACAGCCGCTTCACGCCGGCGAATCCAGGCTTCCAGCGCGATCTCAGGGCCGATCCCCGCGCTGTCTCCCATGGTCAGGGCTATGGCGCGCATCGTTCCCGCCCGAGCCTACAGGCGTACATCGACGATCGCGGCGCTTCGCAAATCCCTGAGATAGCGTTGCACCGAAAGATCGAGCCGCTGCAGGCGAAGCTGCTCCGTTACCGTCTCCCGGCTGGGCAGGTCCGCCTTCGGGAGGGTACGGCCGCAAACCACCATCAGCACGATCCCTCCCGGAGTCAGGACCGGCTGGCCGGCTTTCCCGACCGCCACGCCGGCGACGCTCCTTCGAACCTCCGCCGACAGGTCGGTCAGCCTGACCTTGCCCAGATCCTGCGGCGCCTCCGCGCCCAGCCGCTGGGCCGCGGCGGAAAGATCTTCGCAGCCCTCGATGGCATCGCCTTCCGACCTTACGGCATCGACGCGGGTTCGGATGCCGGCCAAGTCCCCGCCGTCCGGGACGGGGAGGAATATCTGCTTGAGGTCGAGTTCCGCCCGGTCCGGGTCGGGTGTCGCGATCCGACGCTTGCCGGCCAGCGTCACGATCCGGAACCCGGACACGGTGCGAATCGGGCCGAGCACCGCGCCCGGCGAAAGACGGTCCGCCGCCGCCGCGATCTCGGGATCGAGCTGCGAGCGCGGGGTCCATCCGAGATCGCCGCCGACCGCGGCCGTCGCGGATTGCGAAAACTGGCGGGCGAGCGCGCTGAACCGGGCGCCCCCGCGAATCTGTTCGACCAGACGCTCGGCGGTCTCGCGGATCGAAGGCTCCTCATCCCGACTGTTGACCGAAAGAAATATTTCCCCGAGTCGGTAGGTGTTCTCGCCCTTGGACGCCTCGAGCCGCGCGAGGATCTCGTCGACTTCCTCCGCGCCGATATCGATCCTCGGCGCCAGCCGGCGGTTCACCAGCCTCGCCCAGGCGACGCGGGTCCGCTCCTGTGCGTGGAGCGAGTCGAAGCTCACGCCGTTCCGCTGGAATATGGAGCGGAGGCTGTCGGGCTGCATTCCGTTACGCTTCTCGATCTCCGAAACGCTCCGCCCGATATCGTCTTCGGAGACCGCTATGTTCCACCTCTTCGCTTCCTGAAGCTGGAGGCGCTCGTCGATCAGCCTTCGCAGCACCTGTCCAGCGACCCGCTGCCGCGCCTCCGCGGTGTCTTCGATCCCGCTGGAAAAAAGGACCAGGCGTATGCGCTGCCGCAGATCCCGGAGGGAGATGACCTCGTCGTTGACGATCGCGGCGATCCTTTGTTCGGCCTGGGAGAGCGCCGGCGCGGGCGCCGCCAGGACGGCCGCGACGAGGAGGGCAAAGAACGGGCGCATCGACATGTTCAAGGCGGCCTACTCCGGCCGACGGTTTCGCCGGCTCGACTGCCGGGGTTTATACCGCCTGGGCCGAAACCCTGTCCATTTGACAGAAAGGTCTGGCCGCGCAGGGGTTGGAGTCCGCCGCCGGTTGTGGCGGCGCGGCGGCCTCCTTAAGTTTGACCCGCCGACGGTGCCCGTCCGCATTCGGAAATCAGGAGACCGCCCATGAAGATCAGCTTCGCAGCCCCCAGACTTCCTCGAAGCGGCGCGCTCGCGCTGGGCGTCCACGATGGCGGCGAGCTCGCCGCGACCGCGGCGGAGGTGGACATGGCGACCGGCGGCGCCTTGTCGCGGGCGGTCGGCTCCAGCCGCTTCAGCGGCAAGAGCAACCAGACGCTGATCCTCAACGCGCCCGCCGGCGTGGCCGCGAGCCGGGTGGTGCTGGTGGGTCTCGGAAAGGGCGGCGATTTCGATGCCCGCGCCGCGCAGAGCGTGGGCGGAACGATCGTTTCCACGCTCGAAAAGAGCGGAGACAGCGCGGTCACGATAGCGGTGGATGCGGCGGACGGGGCGCCCGTTTCGCCCGCAGTCGCGGCGGCCAATGTCGGTTTCGGCGCGTTGCTGCGCGGCTACCGGTTCGACAAGTACCGCACGAAGGAAAAACCGGACGACAAGCCGAGCCTCAACCGGATAACCGTTGCCACGCCGGCCCATGCGCGGGCGCGCGGCGAGTTCCGGCCGCTCGCCGAGGTCGCGGAGGGCGTCTTCCTCACCCGCGACCTCGTCTCCGAGCCGGCCAACGTGATCTTCCCCGCGAGCCTCGCGGAACGGGCCAAAGCCCTGACCGAGCTCGGGGTAACGGTCGAAATCCTCGACGAGAAGCGGATGGCGAAGCTCGGGATGGGGGCGCTGCTCGGCGTCGCCCAGGGAAGCGCCAACGCGCCCAGGCTGGTGACGATGCGCTGGAACGGGGCGCCCAAAGCGAAGGACAAGAGGCCGATCGCCTTCGTCGGCAAGGGCGTCACGTTCGATACCGGCGGCATTTCCATCAAGCCGTCGGGCGGCATGGAAGACATGAAATGGGACATGGGGGGCGCCGGCGTCGTGATCGGGCTCATGCGCGCGCTCGCCGGGCGCAAGGCGAGGGTCAACGCGGTTGGTATGATCGGCCTTGTCGAGAACATGCCGTCGGCGACCGCGCAACGGCCCGGCGACGTGGTGACGTCGATGTCCGGCCAGACGGTAGAGGTCATCAACACCGACGCCGAGGGACGCCTCGTGCTGTGCGATGCGTTCTGGTACTGCCAGGAGAAATACAGCCCGCGGGCCATCGTCGATCTGGCGACGCTGACCGGTGCGATCATCATCTCTCTCGGACACGAGAATGCGGGCCTCTTCGCCAACGACGACACGTTGGCGGACCGGCTGATCGCCGCGGGCGGCGCCGTCGGCGAATCCGTGTGGCGGATGCCGCTCGGCGATGCCTACGACCGGCAAATCGATTCCGACATCGCCGACATGAAGAATGTCGGCGGACGCGACGCGGGCTCCATCACCGCCGCCCAGTTTCTCAAGCGCTTCATCAAGGAGGGGACGCCCTGGGCCCATCTCGACATCGCCGGCGTGACGTGGTCGAAGAAGAATTCCGCGACCGTCCCCAAGGGCGGAACCGGGTTCGGCGTGCGGCTGCTCGACCGGCTGGTGCGGGATCACTACGAGGGCTGAGTCCGCGGTGACCGATATCGGCTTCTACCATCTGACCCGGAGCACGCTCGACCAGGCCTTGCCCAGGCTCCTGGAAAAGGCTCATGCGAGCGGCGCGCGCACCGTCGTCATGACAGGTTCGGAAGAAAGGACGAAGGCGCTCGATACGATCCTCTGGACCTATGACCAGAACGCGTTTCTGCCGCACGGCACCGCGCGCGACGGCAACCCGGAGGAACAGCCCATTTGGATCACCCATGAAGACGAGAATCCCAACGGCGCCGATATTCTCGTGCTCACCGACGGGGCGGTCTCCGGCCGCGTCGCCGACTTCGCCCGCTGTCTGGAGATGTTCGACGGCAACGACGACGACGCGGTGTCGAAGGCGCGCGAACGCTGGAAGGCCTACTCGACGGCGGGCCACAGGCTGACCTACTGGCAGCAATCGCCGGCCGGCCGCTGGGAGGAGAAGGCGGGGTAGCCGGTTGCCGCGTTCCCGGGATACGGATATATAGCCGCGCCACCCCCCGCAGGGACAATCCGACATGGCCGTTGAACGGACGTTATCGATCATCAAGCCCGACGCCACGCGGCGCAATCTGACGGGACAGATCAATGCCCGGCTCGAGGAGGCCGGGCTCAGGATCGTCGCGCAGCGGCGGGTCCGGCTGACGCTGGAGCAGGCGCGGCGGTTTTACGCCGTTCACGCGAGCCGCGCGTTCTTCGACGATTTGTGCGAGTTCATGGTGTCCGGCCCGGTCGTGGCTCAGGTCCTCGAAGGAGAGGACGCGATCGCCAGGAACCGGGACGCGATGGGCGCGACCAATCCGGCGAACGCCGCGGACGGCACCATCCGCAAGGCGTTCGGCGAATCGATCGAGGCGAATTCGGTGCACGGCTCCGACTCGGCGGAGACCGCGGCTACGGAAATCGCGTTCTTCTTTTCCGAACGCGATATCGTCGGCTAACCGCCGGCGCGGCGCTCAGAGCAGGAACAGCGCCATCAGGACGAGCGCGAGGATTACGGCGGCTGTCGACAAGAAAGTGAACAGCACAAAACCCTTCCAACCCGCGGCGTGGCGCGCGTTTTCCTGTTCGATGTCGAAAGCCATGCCGATCTTCTCCACGGTAAGCCGAGCCGCCGAACCTATAACCCACTCCGGACGCGAGCGGAAGATGTCACCGGCCGCCCGGGGATGACGGCGAAAACAGCGTCGCGCCCGGCTCTTCCTCGCCGTCGATAACGCAGCGGTCTCCGGCGACCCGCACCCGGCCTTCGGCGATCAGCCGTACCGCAAGCGGATACGAGCGGTGCTCGGCCGCCAGGACGCGCGCGGCGAGCCGCGCCTCGTCGTCGCCCTCGACGACCGGCACGGCGGCCTGGACGACGATCGGACCGCGATCCATCTCGGCGCGGACGAAATGGACGGTGCAACCGCTGATTCGCGCGCCGGCGGCAAGCACCCGGGCGTGGGTGTCCAGCCCGGGGAAGGCCGGCAACAGGGATGGATGGATATTGATCAGCCGGTCGCGCCAGCGCTCGACGAACCAGGGGGTGAGCAGGCGCATGAAGCCGGCGAGGCAGACCAGCCCGGTATCCGCCTCCTCCAATGCCGAATCGAGCACCCGTTCGAAAGCCTCCCGGTCCGCAAATGAGCGGTGATCGACGGTGCGGGCGGCAATTCCCGCGCGCGCCGCGCGTTCGAGGCCCCGGGCGTCGGGGTTGTTGGAGATCACGATTCCGATCTCGGCCGGATAGCCGGACTCCGCGCAGGCATCGATCAGGGATTGCAGGTTGGTCCCGCGCCCCGAAATCAGAACGGCGAGCCTCAGCCGGGCCATGCCGTCTCGTGGCCCACGATCTGGACGGCCGGCAAATCGGGCGTGCGCTGGACGATCGTGCCGATGTCGTATACCCGCTCGCCCTCGGCCTCGAACGCCCGGCGGCAGGCATCCGCGTCTTCGGCGGCCGCGATTGCGACAAGGCCGATGCCGCAGTTGAAGGTCTCGGCCAGATGCGGCGCGGCGAGCCCGCCGGCCTCCGCCAGCCAGGCGAAGACATCGGGCAGCGTCCACCGGCGGGCATCGATTTCCGCGGCGAGCCCGGCGGGCAGAACGCGGCCGATATTCTCGATCAGCCCGCCGCCCGTGATATGGGCGAACCCCCGAACCAGCCTCTCGCGATGCGCGGCCAGCGCGGCGGATGCGTAGATCCGCGTCGGCGCAAGGAGCGCCGCTCCGAGCGGCCGGTCCGCGAACGGCGCGTCGTCGCCCCACGAAAGGCCGGCATCGGCGACGATCCGCCTGACCAGCGAGAAGCCGTTCGAATGAACGCCCGAAGAGGCCAGCGCCAGAATCCGGTCGCCTTCCCGGATACCCTCGTCGGTGAGCAGGGCACCGCGCTCCGCGGCCCCGACCGCGAAGCCCGCAAGGTCGTACTCCCCGTCAGCGTAGTGCCCCGGCATCTCCGCGGTCTCGCCGCCGATCAGGGTGCAGCCCGCCTCGATGCAGCCGCGCACAACGCCCTCGATCACCGTCGCCGCGACTGACGGGTCCAGCCGCCCGGTCGCGAAATAGTCGAGAAAGAACAGCGGCTCGGCGCCCTGGACCACGATGTCGTTGACGCACATGGCGACGAGATCGACGCCGATTCCGCCGTGCATTCCGCAGTCGATCGCGATCCTGAGCTTGGTGCCGACGCCGTCGGTCGCGGCAACTAGGATGGGGTCGGAGAATCCGGCGGCGCGCGGGTCGAAGAGCCCCCCGAACCCGCCTATTTCTCCTATCGCTCCCAGCCGTGCGGTAGACTTCGCGAGAGGTCGAATCGTTTCCACAAGGCGGGCCGCCGCGTGTATATCGACGCCTGCATCGCTGTAGGGAGAACGGTTGATGACTGCCCCGCAAGAGCCGGAATGCTAGACTGCGGCCGACAAGCCGTCCCGGGTCGGGCTCACAGCAGTATGAGGATATGTAAACGGCGGCCGTTTTCAATGGCATGCCCAACGCGATCGAGGCGCAGGCCGGGCGCGCCGGCGATGAGCGCCGCCCTGTTGCCGGTGCCCCTTCTGCTTGCGATCGTGGCGGCCTGGCCGGCCGCCGCCCGCGACGCCTCGGTATTTCTCATCCGCGACGTGGCGGTCGATGCCTCCGCCGAAAACGCCACCCATGCGCGCGACATCGCGCTGGCGGACGGCCATGCCGTCGCGTTCCGCCGGTTGATGGAGCGGATCGTGCCGATGGCCGCGGTCGGGAACGTGCCGCAACTGGACTCCGGCGACATAGCGCCGCTGGTGCAGAGTTTCGAGGTGGACGGGGAAAAGACCTCGCGGGTGCGCTATCTGGCGCGGTTGACGTTTCAGTTCGACCGGGCCGCGGTCCGCCGGTTCCTGCATGGGCGCGGCGTGAAGTTCGCGGTCACGAGAGCGAAGCCGCGCCTGGTGCTTCCGGTGCTGCGGATGGCCGGCACGTATCTCCTGTGGGACCGGCCCAACCCGTGGCGGGCGGCCTGGGCGGATCTTTCCGGGCTCGACGGGCTGGTGCCTCTCGCGATCCCCGCGGGCGATCTGAAGGACTTGCGCGACATAAGCGCGCGGCAGGCGGTATCGGGCGATCCCGAGCGTCTCGGCGCGATCGCCAAGCGCTACGGCGCCAGTTCGGTCGCCGTCATGGTGGCGACTCCCGGGCGCAAGGGCGGTTCGCCGCCCGCGATAAGCGTTTCGACCGTGACCCACGGCGCCGACGATGGCGGACGGCCCGTCGTCGAAACCTTCCCGGTCGATCCCGGTGAGGCGATCGACGGCCAATTCCGATCCGTGGCCTCGCGCGTCGTCCGGCGCATCCAGGAAGCCTGGAAATCGAGCAATTTGCTTTTATTCGACCGCGGCGGGCAGATCGAGGCCACGGTGCCGGTTTCCGGACTGGAGGAGTGGGTGGCGGTTTCGCGCGCGCTTTCCGACACGCCGTCCACGCACGAGGCCCGCGTGATTTCCGCCTCCCGGGACGCCGTCCGCGTCCGCTTGCGCTATTTCGGAGACGCCGACGGGTTCCGCGCCGCGTTGCGGCGCAACGAGCTGGATCTGCGTCGCGGCGAGGCCGGCTGGATACTCACGCGCATCCCCCAAGGGCGCGGCCCGCAGCCGGGGACGCCGGGGTCGGAGTCGTGAGCATTCCGAATCTGATAAGCCTCGCCAGGCTGCTTTCCGTGCCGCTGATCATCTACCTGATCGTGAACGCGTCCTACGGCTGGGCCTTCGCGGTTTTCCTGCTCGCGGGCGCGTCGGACGCGATCGACGGCTATATCGCCAAGATCCTGGACCAGACCTCGACGCTCGGGGTCTATCTCGACCCTCTCGCCGACAAGGCGCTGATCGTCAGCGTCTACGTGACCCTCGGCTTCAACGGGATGATCGACGATTTCGTCGTGATCCTGGTGGTTTTCCGCGACGTGCTGATCGTCGGCGGGCTGCTTCTGCTTCTGGTCCTGCGCAAGCATTGGGAGGTGAGGCCGGTACTCCTGAGCAAGGTCAACACGGGCGTGCAGATCTTTCTGGCGGGCGCGGTTCTCGCGCAATCGGGATTGTCGATCGACATCGCCGGGATCGTCGACATTGCCGTTTACGCGGTCGTTCTGACGACCGTCGGTTCCGGCGGCTGGTACCTCGTGGTATGGGCCCGGCAAATGGCGAGCAATGGCGTCCGGCAATGACGACGCAGCGGCAAACCCTCTACTGGCTGCTCGCGCTCGGCGTTTTCGTCCTCGCGGTCTACCTGCTTCGCAGCATCCTGCTTCCCTTCGTTCTCGGCATCGCGGTGGCGTATTTCCTCGACCCCGTGGCGGACTGGCTGGAACGGCGGCGTCTTTCCCGAACCCTGGCCGCCTCGTTGCTTACCATCGCTTTTCTGGTCGGGGTGGGGCTGTTCTTCGCGCTTCTGGTGCCGCTGCTCCAGTCCCAGCTGTTCGGTTTCGTGGGCCGCATTCCGGCCTACGCCGAGATGTTCCGGGTGGTGACCGAAGATTTGCTCTCCGTAGTGCAGGCGAACCTGTCGGAGGAGGCGATCGCGCGCCTCCGCGAGGCGGCCGGCGGGCTGGCGTCCGCCACCGTGCGCTGGCTCGGAGACGCGGTCCTGAGCCTGTGGAGCGGCGGCCTCGCCCTGCTGAATCTCCTGTCGCTGGTCGTCATCACGCCGATCGTGGCGTTCTACCTTCTGCGCGACTGGGACAGGATCGTTGCCAGGATCGACGGCTGGCTGCCGCGCGATCATGCCGACACGATCCGCGAGCAGGTGGGGCTGGTCAACGAGACGCTGGCGGGTTTCGTCCGGGGACAGGGACTCGTCTGCCTCGGACTGGGCACGTTCTACGCCGTAGCGCTCTCCATCGTCGGGCTGGATTTCGCCGTGATCGTCGGGCTGGGGACGGGGCTCATCTCCTTCGTTCCCTATTTCGGGATGCTGGTCGGGCTTTGCGCGTCCGTCGGGATGGCGTTCGCCCAGTTCGACACCTGGCAGCCGGTCGCCATCGTCGCGGCCATCTTCGCGGTCGGCCAGATCGTCGAGGGCAATTTCGTCACGCCCAAGCTGGTCGGCGACCGCGTCGGCCTGCACCCGGTCTGGATGATCTTCGCGCTGCTGGCGGGCGGTGCGCTGTTCGGCTTCCTCGGCGTCCTGCTCGCCGTGCCGGTCGCGGCGATAGTCGGTGTCCTCGTTCGGTTCCTCGTGTCGCGCTACACCGAAAGCCGGCTCTATCTGGGTGCGGGCGGAAAACGCGATGGCGAGTGAGCGAGGACAGCGCGCGCAGCTCGCCCTTCCCCTCGAACAGAAGCCCGCCTTCGGGCGGGAAGATTTCCTGGTCGCCGATTGCAACCGGGAAGCGCTGGACTGGATCGACGCATGGCCCCGCTGGCCGGGACCCCTTGCCGTGCTCGCCGGACCGGAGGGAAGTGGAAAGACCCACCTCGCGCATATCTGGTGCCGCATATCTGATGCCGAATTCGTTGCCGCCGAGAGCCTCGATCCCGAGTCCATCTCCGGTGCGCCCATCGCGGTCGAGGATATCGACCGGTCGCGCGACGACGCGCGCCTGCTCCACGCGCTCAACCGCGCGGCCGAAGCGGGGGGGCATGTCCTGGTCACGGCGCGGGTAGCGCCCGGCTATTGGCGCGGCCGGCTTCCCGATCTCGTATCGCGGTTGCGGGCGGCGCCCACGGTGGAAATCGGCCGTCCCGACGACGATCTGATCACCGCCGTCCTGCTCAAGCTGTTCCGCGACCGGCAGATCGAGGCCTCCGGCGAGGCGATCGCCTATCTGCTGCGGCACATGGAGCGCAGCCTGGAGGCCGCGCGGCGGACCGTCGATGAGGCGGACCGGCTGGCGCTCGCGGAACGCCGGCCCGTCACGATTCCGCTTCTCGGCCGGGTGCTCAGAGGTTGAGGCCATCGAGCCAGGCGGTGAAACAGGCCCTTCCGGCGGCATTGCAGGCGCCCGCCAGGCGCCGGCTGTCCTCTCGCAGCTTCGCCAACGACAGGCCCGCTCCCGCGATTTCCACGGCGTGGCCGACATACCACGACTCCAGCGCCTCGGCGGTGGTTTCGAGGTGGAACTGGAGACCGAGCGCATTGGCGCCGAACAGGAACGCCTGATTCTCGCAAATGTCGGTGGACGCGAGGTGCGCCGCGCCCTCCGGAAGGTCGAACGTGTCGCCGTGCCAGTGCAGCACGTGCAGATTCTCCGCCGCCAACGGGGCGAGGCAGGAATTCCGCCCCGCGTCGCTCAGCGTAAGCGGCTTCCAGCCGATTTCCTTGAAGCCGGAGGGATAGACGCGCGCCCCGAGCGCCGCCGCCATCAACTGGGCGCCGAGACAGATGCCGAGGGTGGGGAGGCCGCGAGCGAGCCGTTCGCCCACCATCGCGACCTCGTGCGAAAGAAACGGGTAGGTGTCGGTCTCGTAGACGCCGATCGGCCCCCCGAGGACGATCAGCAGGTCGGGCGCGGCGGGGTCGACGTCTTCCAGCGAGGCGCGGGGCGCATCGACATGGCCCACCGAAATTCCCCGTTCCGCGAGCAAGGGCGCGAGTATGCCCAGATCCTCGAAACCGACATGCGACACCACGCTCGCCGTTCGCAACCGCCGTTCGTCAGGATCGCCCGCCATCGCCGATCACCCGGATGTTGCCGTTCTCGATGCCGAGCGCGATCCTGCCGTGCTTGAGGGCGAGCGCGTCCTCGCCGAAGATCTCGCGGCGCCAGCCCCGCAGCGCGCGCACCTCCGCCCCGTCGTCCCGGGCGATGGCCTCGATGTCGTCGGCGCTGGCGACCAGCTTTTGCGCCACGTCATTTTCTTCGCAGCGGAGCTTGAGGAGCACTTTCAGAAGATCGGCGGACGGCCCGGCGTGGTTGGCGAGGCGCGCGGGCTTTCTCTCGTCCGGATAGGTCGAGGAGGGTGCCGCGCGCACCGCCGCGACGACGGCCAGCAGGGCGTCGGAGGCGTCCTTTCCGATATGGCCCCGGCTGAGACTGCGGAGGTTCCACAGCTCTTCCCGGGTCCCGGGTTCCTGCGCCGCGATCTCGTTCAGCGCCTCGTCCCGGAGCACGCGGTTTCGCGGCACGTCGCGTCGCTGCGCCTCGACTTCGCGCCAGGCCGAGACCTCGCGCAGGACGGCCAGCTGACGGGGCTTCTTGAGCCGGGTCTTGACCCGGTGCCAGGCGTCCGACGGATCGAGACGGTAGGTGGCCGGATCGGTGAGCGTCGCCATCTCCTCGGCGAGCCAGCCCTCGCGCCCGTCCCGCTCCAGCCGGGCCGCGATCTTCTCGTAGACGACGCGGAGATGGGTGACGTCGGAAATCGCGTAGTCGTACATCCGGCGGGGCAGGGGGCGGCGCGCCCAATCGGTAAATCGCTGGGTCTTGTCGATCGACGCGCGGGCCAGCTTCGCGACCAGCTTCTCGTAGCCCACCTGATCGCCGAACCCGCAGACCATCGCCGCGACCTGGGTATCGAAGACGGGCGAGGGGACATGGCCGTCGAGGTGGTAGAAGATCTCGATGTCCTGGCGCGCGGCGTGGAACACCTTGAGCACCCCGGGGTCGCGCATCAGCGCGAGCAGCGGCGCCAGATCGATGTCCGGCGCCAGCGCGTCGACCGCCGCCGCCTCGTCCGAAGACGCAAGCTGCACCAGACACAGGCGCGGCCAGTAGGTGGCGTCGCGCATGAATTCGGTGTCGACGGTGATGTAACGCGAAGCCGCCAGCCGATCGCAAAGGGCGCGAAGCGACCCGGTGTCGGCGATGAGATGCATGGCCGGGTCTATACACGGTTTGGCATGGGCCGAAAAGGGAAGCCCGCCAAGCCTTGCCTCGCTTGACAAACCCCGCCGCCCGTGCGCTCTTGCGCGCGCTTCGAAGCCCGCACCGGGCCGCCGGCACCCCGTATCATCGTTGCAAGAAATCGAAGGTGAGACCGATGCACGCCTATCGCACGCACACATGCGGTGAGCTGAGGCGCGAGCATGAAGGCGAACCGGCCCGCCTGTCAGGCTGGGTGCATCGAAAGCGGGATCACGGGAACCTTCTGTTCGTCGATCTGCGGGACCATTACGGGCTGACCCAGTGCGTGATCGATTCGAGCAGCCCGGTCTTCCCCGAGGTCGAGGCGATCCGGCTGGAGGCGGTGATCACCGCGACCGGCAGGGTGGTGCGGCGGAGCGCCGATACCGTCAACCCGGACCTGCCGACCGGCGAGGTGGAGCTGGTCATCGAGAGCTTCGAGGCGCAGTCCCACGCCGATCCGCTGCCGCTCGAGGTCAACAGCGACCGCGATTACGGCGAGGAAATCCGGCTTCGCTACCGGTTTCTCGACCTGCGGCGCGTCAAGATGCACCGCAACATCATGCTAAGATCGGCGGTTATCCAGAGTATCCGGCGGCGCATGATCGAAGGGGGCTTCACCGAATTCCAGACTCCGATCCTGAGCGCGGCCAGCCCCGAGGGCGCGCGGGACTTCCTGGTGCCGAGCCGGCTTCACCCGGGCGGTTTCTACGCCCTCCCGCAGGCGCCGCAGCAGTTCAAGCAGCTCATTATGGCTGCGGGCTTCGACCGCTACTTCCAGATCGCGCCCTGCTTCCGCGACGAGGACGCGCGGGCCGACCGTTCGCCGGGCGAGTTCTATCAGCTCGATTTCGAGATGTCCTTCGTCACCCAGGAGGACGTGTTCGCCGCGCTGGAGCCGGTGCTGTTCGGGGTGTTCGACGAGTTTTCCGGGGGCCGCCCGGTATCCCCCGCACCGTTTCCCCGCATCCCGTATGCGGAGGCGATGCTCGCCTACGGCAGCGACAAGCCCGACCTTCGCAACCCGCTCAGGATCGCCGAGGCGACCGAAATCTGGCGCGGCACCGATTTCAGGATCTTCGCGCGGCAGATCGAAACGGGCGCCGTGGTGCGCGCGGTTCCCGCCCCCGGGGCGGCCGCGCAGCCGCGCAGCTTCTTCGACAGGCTGAACGACTGGGCGCGGGACGAGGGCGCCGGCGGTCTCGGCTACATCGTCTTCGAGAGCGGCGAGGCGAAAGGACCCATCGCCAGGTTCCTCGATGCGTCGCGCATGGACGCACTTCGCGAGGCCACCGGCGCGGGCGACGGCGACGCCGTCTTCTTCAGCTGCGGCGAGGAGGACCGCGCGGCGCGCTTCGCCGGCCTTGCCCGCACGCGGATCGGAGACGAGCTGGACCTCGTCGACCGGGACCGGTTCCGGTTCTGCTGGATCGTCGATTTTCCGATGTACGAGCGCGACGAGCGGGCGGGCGCGATCGCGTTCTCGCACAACCCCTTCTCGATGCCGCAGGGCGGGCTCGAAGCGCTGGAGACCCAGGACCCGCTCTCGATCCTCGCCTACCAGTACGACATCGTCTGCAACGGGGTGGAGCTGTCGAGCGGCGCGATCAGGAACCACCGGCCCGACATCATGTACAAGGCCTTCGAGATCGCGGGTTACGGCAAGGAAGAGGTGGAGGCGCGTTTCGGCGGGATGCTGAACGGGCTCAGGTTCGGGGCGCCGCCGCACGGCGGGTCGGCGCCCGGCATCGACCGGATCGTGATGCTGCTCGCCGACGAGCCCAACATCCGCGAGATCACGCTGTTTCCGATGAACCAGCAGGCCCAGGACCTGATGATGGGTTCCCCGGCCCCCGTTACCGAGGACCGGCTGCGCGAACTGTCGATCCGCGTCGTCGCGCCGCCCGCGGGCGGCTCCGCCCCTACTTGATCTTCGCTTCCTTGAACAGGACGTGCTTGCGCGCGACCGGGTCGTATTTCCGGAACTCGAGCTTGCCGGTCGTCGTCCGCGTGTTCTTCTTGGCGACGTAGTAGTAGCCGGTGTCCGCCGTGCTCACGAGCTTGATCAGTGTCGTGGTCGGTTTCGCCATCGCGCCGGTCTCCGGAACCCGTTCAGTCCGCGGCGGAAGATAGGCGGCAGGTTGGCGATGTCAAGGCTGCCGGTCCGATCCTCCGGCCCGCATCACTCTTTCCAGTATTCGGCGATCCACGGCACGGGGCGCACGTATTTGTAGCTGCGCTTGTGCCAACGGGCCGGCCACGCGCCCGTCATCGCCTCGTGAGGGTTCGGGTGACCGTGAAACACGACTATGCGGGCGCGGTCGGGAATGCCGGCGGTCAGACCGAAATTGAGCGGCCAGCGGGGCAGGCAATGTTTCTTGAAGCTGACGCACCACTCGGCAGGCCAATAGGTCATCCGGTCGCGGCCAAGGATGTCGGACAGGAACCTTTGCTCGTTGCGGTAGAGATCGACCCAGTGCTGGGTGGGCATCGTCTCGAAGCGTTCGAGCACTTCGGCATGGGCGCCGACCTCGAAGCGGAACACGCTTGAGTTTCCCACGATACGATCGGGGTGGGTCCAGTTGTGAATGATGCAGAATTCCCCGGAATATTCGAAAAACGGATCGAGCGAGTCGACGATCACGACATCGAGGTCGAGGAACAGGGTCGGCCCCGACAATTCGCCGATTCCGGCTTGGTGGAGAACCAGTTTTCTCCAGGCAGTGCGGTCATAGGGCGGATCCAGCCGGATGTCGGGGATCGACGCCGTCTCGACGTCCCTACGCAAGCCCTCGTTGTTGTCGGTGAGGCAGACGAAGCGGAACGGCCGAGACAGATTTCTCTCGGTCATGGCGTACAATCGGTTGACGTATTCGGGACCGTAAAGCGTGCCCCATTTCATGCACACGACGTTGACTTCCATCGGTTCGGCGGTACCTCTTCATGGGCCCGAATGACGGTCGGACCGTTTCATCCCTGTCTTTCGGCGGCGCTGGCGGGGATGCACTTTGCGACGCGGCGATCGAATTTGCGTAACTGCAGGCCGATAAGGCGGTTGGCGAAAGCGCCATGGCATCGGACCAGCCACCGGTACCTGCGATTTAGCCAACCTTCGACAATGACCAGCTTCCACTCTTCGTGCCCCAGATGCACGGCGACCATGTTGTAGGGTGCGGTGTCCCGAGTCAGCAGCCGCTGCTCGTGCTGCCACCGCTTCCATTCGTCGATCGCCTTGCTCAGGCAGGGCGTCAGACCCCGTTCTCCGATGACATTGGCGAGATTCCGGGAAATCCGGCCGTCCGCGTCACGGTACAGCCGCATCACGATACCGACGCCCAAATCGGTGTCGACAACGCCTTTTATCTCCGGGATTCGGTCGAACACCGTCTCCGGGCCGCGCTTCCTGAGCGCCGCGTAATCTTCGATATCCATCTGCTGCGCCGCGTAGCAGCGCCGGTCGTCGGTACGGCTGACGACCTTGACGCAGAGATCGGCGTCGTCCGGATGGACATAGCAATGCCGATAGCCTCCTTTCGCGAAGGGTTCGGCCCCGGCGAGGGAAAGAACAGGCCCGGGTTCGACGCGTAAGGACCGTGCGAGCCGGCGGCTCCTGTGTTCACTCCCGGCCTCCGTCACGCTCCCGTCCTTCGTCATAAATCGTCCCGCTTTAGCGCTGCCGGCCGTATGCAGGAGCGATTCCGCTGAATCCCGTCGCGGTTCTTGCACACTTGCGCGAGCGGATAAAGCGGGTCGCACGGGTTTCGTTTTCCTGCGGCGGCGAGCCTATCTCCGGCCTGCGTCCGCAACGATCGAACAGACGAGCGAGCCGGTTCTCATATGGACCTCGTCCAGCCGTACCCTCAGCGCATCGCCCAGCCGGGCGACGGACCTGCCCCGGCGGTCGGTCAGCCGGACGCCGTGCGGATCGACACGGAGAGGCTCGGCCCGGACGGTCGATAGTGGCACCAGCGCGCTGGCGCCGGTCTCGTCCAGCCTGACGAACAGGCCGGCGCGCGTGATGCCGGCGATCGTCGCCGCGAATTCTCCGCCCGTCCGGTCGGCGAGAAAGATCGCGCACAACCGGTCCGTGGCGTCGCGCTCCGCGATCGCGGAGCGCCGTTCGGTGCCGGAGATGTGCTCGGCCGCCGCCTCCGCCCGCTCCTTTCCGCCGCCCTCGGATCCGCCCTCGCCGAGACCGCACGCGGCGATCAGGGAACGATGCACCATGAGGTCCGCATAGCGGCGGATCGGCGAGGTGAAGTGCGCGTACCGCCCGAGCGCCAGTCCGAAGTGGCCGATGTTCGCGGTGCTGTAGACCGCCTGCGCCTGCGTCCTCAGGATCGCCTCGCTCACCATCTCGGCCTCCTGCGTGCCGGCAACCCGATCGAGCAGCCGCGTGAAGTGGCCGGCCCGCAAGGCGCCGCCGCGGGGGAGGCTGAGCCCCAGACTCGCCAGGATTTCCCGAAGGGCCTCGATCTTCTTCGGGTCCGGGCTGTCGTGAACCCGGTAGACGCAGAGAGCGCGCTTCTCTTCGAGGGTCTCCGCCGCCGCCACGTTGGCGGCGATCATGAACTCCTCGATCAGCCGGTGGGCGTCGAGCGTGCGGCGGCGTTCGATCCCGGCAATCGAGCCGTCGTCGGCCAGCCTGACCCGGCGTTCCGGAATTTCGAGGTCGAGCGTTCCCCGGGCGCGACGTGCGTCGTTCAACGCGAGGAACGCTCGGTGAAGGGCTTCGACCGGAGCCTTCCCCATATCTGGGCCCCGCTTGCCGTCGATCGCGGCCTGCACCCCCGTGTAGGTCAGCCGCGCGGCCGAACGCATGAGCCCGCGGACGAAGCGGTGCCCGCGCTTGCGGCCCTCCGCGTCGAACCGCAGGTGCACGGCGAGACAGGGGCGGTCCTCGCCGGGGTTGAGAGAGCACCAGCCGTTCGACAGGGCCTCCGGCAGCATCGGCACGACGCGGTCGGGGAAGTAGACCGAGTTCCCGCGCTCGCGCGCCGCGTCGTCGAGGGCGGAGCCGGGGCGGACGTACCAGGCAACGTCCGCGATGGCGACGATCAGACGGAAGCCGCCGTCCGGATCGGTCTCGGCCCACACCGCGTCGTCGAAATCCCACGCGCCCTCGTCGTCGACGGTCGCCAGCGGGATGCCGCGCAAATCCTCGCGTTCTCCGAGCGGCGCCGCGACGGCTGCTTCCGCCTCCGCCGTCGCCGCGTCGGCGAAGCGGTCGGGAATGCCGTGCTCGGCGATCGCGATCAGGCTCGCGGTCGCGACGGGGGAGCCGCGGCCGAGCCTCTCGGTCACGCGCGCCTGGGGCAGGCCGAGCCGCCGTCCGGGGCGGGTCTCCGCGCACACCAGCTCGCCGGGCTTCGCGCCCATCGAGTCGCTCCTGGCGATGGCGTAGGCGGTCCTGACCCGCCGGTCGGTGGGGTCCAGCCGGCCGCCGCCGGCGACCCGCCGGTAGATCCCGACGACGCTCCTGACCGTTTCCCGCGGTAGGCGGCGCATCGTGCGCGCTTCGTAGGTGTCGGGCCCCAGCCTCTCGATCCGCGCGAGAATGCGGTCGCCGGGCGCGATCGCCGTACCCGCTCGGTTGTCGGGCAGCACCTGGATGTGCGGCCGGCGACCGTCGTCCGTCGCGGGGGAGGGCCGGGCCGTGGCGACGCCGTCCTCGTCGACATCGAGCACTTCCAGGACGGCGACCGGAGGCAGTCGCCCGTCCCGTCGCTTCTTTGCCTTGTTCGTGTTTTTCCTGCGTCTCAAGGGCGCGGCCGGCCGCTCACGCCTGCGTCGCCTCGGCGTCGGGCTTCTTCTTCCTGCCGCGCGCCGCCCTGGAGCGGGACTTGCCGCCCTTGGCCGCGCGCGCGGCCAGCAGCTCGAGCGCGCCCTCCATGGTCAGCGTGTCCGCGTCGGCGCCCTTGTGCAGCGAGGCGTTGGTCCGCCCGTGCTTGACATAGGGCCCGTAGCGGCCGGAGAGGATTTCGACCGGCTTGCCGTCCTGCGGATGGTCGCCGAGCGACCGCAGCGCCTTCGCCCGGCCCCGCCGCGGCGCTTCGTCGATCAGCGTCACCGCCCGGTTGAGGCCGATCGTCAGCAGGTCCTCGTCCGGGCCGAGGGAGGTGTATCGGCCGTCGTGGCGCAGGTACGGGCCGTACCGGCCGAGGCCCGCGGCGATCGTCTTTCCGGTCCCGGGATGGGTGCCGACATCGCGCGGCAGGGACAGCAGCGCCAGCGCCTGGTCGAGGGTGATCTCGTCCGGATCCATCGATTTGGGCAGCGAACAGCGTTTCGGTTTCTGCTTTCCCTTGGCTTCGCCGGCCTGAACGTAGAATCCGTAGGGCCCCTTGCGCAGCGTCACGGCTTCGCCGGTCTCCGGGTCCTCGCCCATCTCTCTGGGACCGGCCGGAATTTCGGCGTCGCCGGGGTCCACCGTGAGCGGCCGCGTGAAGGCGCATTCCGGGTAGTTGGAACAGCCGATGAACGCGCCGTGGCGGCTGAGCTTCAGCCCGAGCCGGCCGCCGGCGCAGGCCGGGCAGGTCCTGGGGTCGCGGCCGTTGCCGCCGTCGGCGGGGAAGAAATGCGGGCCGAGGTCCTTGTCGAGCGCGTCGATGACGTCGCCGATCTTCAGGTCCTTCGTTCCGCCCACCGCGGCCGAGAACCCGCGCCAGAACTGCTCCAGCACCGCGCGCCAGTCGCGTTCGCCGCGAGCGATTCCGTCGAGCTGTTCCTCCAGCTCGGCGGTGAAGTCGTACTGGACGTAGCGGTCGAAGAACCCCGACAGGAACGCGGTGACGATGCGTCCACGGTCTTCCGGGACGAACCGCCGGCTTTCCAGACGCACATAGTCCCGTTCCTGAAGGACGCTCAGGATCCTGGCGTAGGTCGAAGGCCTGCCGATTCCGAGCTCCTCGAGCTTCCGGACCAGGCTCGCCTCGGTATAGCGCGGCGGCGGCTTGGTGAAATGCTGCTCGGGGCGGGTCTCGGTGCGTTCCAGCGCCTCGCCCTCGGAAAGGGGCGGCAGGATACGGTCCTCCCCGTTCGCCGACTTGTCGTCCTGGCCCACTTCGTAGAGCCGCAGGAAACCGTCGAACAGGACCACCGACCCGGTGGCCCGGAACGCCGTGGAGCAGTCCGCCGAGGCGATGTCGACCGCGACCTGCTCCAGGCGGACGCTGTCCATCTGGCTCGCGACCGCCCGCTTCCATATCAAATCGTAGAGCCGGCTTTCGTCCGCCCCGAGCGCGCGGGCGACCGAAGACGGGTGGCGGGTGACGTTGGTGGGGCGGATCGCCTCGTGCGCCTCCTGCGCGTTGCGGGCCCGGGACCGGAAGGCGTGCGGTCGCCCGGGTACGTAGCGCGGCCCGTACTCGGTCTCGATCAGCCGGCGCATCGCCTGCCGCGCCTCGTTGGCGAGGTTGATGCTGTCGGTCCGCATGTAGGTGATGAGGCCGATGGTCTCCCCGCCCAGATCGACGCCCTCGTAGAGCCGCTGCGCCGCGCGCATGGTCCTCGATGCGCCGAATCCCAGCTTGCGCGACGCTTCCTGCTGCAATGTCGAGGTCGTGAAGGGCGGCTGCGGGTTTCGCCTGACCTGCTTCTTCTCGATTTGCGAGACGCCGTATGCGTGGCGTTCGATCTCCGCGACCGCGGCGGCGGCCGCTTCCCCGTTGCCGATTTCCAGGCGGTCGAGTTTGGCGCCGTTCAGATGGGTCAGGCGTGCTGTGACTGCGGATCCGCCGGCGGTCCGGAAATCGGCCTCGATGGACCAGTATTCCTGCGGCCGGAAAACCTCGATCTCCGCCTCGCGCTCACAGATCAGGCGGAGCGCGACCGACTGGACCCGCCCGGCGGAACGCGCGCCGGGCAGCTTGTGCCAGAGCACCGGCGAGAGCGTGAAGCCGACGAGGTAGTCCAGCGCGCGGCGCGCCAGATAGGCGTCGATCAGCCCCTGGTCGAGTTCGCGCGGGTTGCGCAACGCCTCGTTGACGGCGGACTCGGTGACCTCGTGGAACACCACCCGCTTGACGTCGACGCCCTTGAGCGCCGCCTTCTCGGCCAGCACCGCGCAGACGTGCCAGGAGATCGCTTCGCCTTCCCGGTCGGGGTCCGTCGCGAGGTAGAGGGTCTTCGCGCCCTTGACCGCCCTGACGATCGCGGTGAGGTTTTTCTGCGATCTGGCCATGACCTGCCAGCGCATCGCGAAACCGTCGTCTGGCAGAACCGAGCCGTCCTTTTCCGGCAGGTCCCGGACATGCCCGTTGCTCGCCACGACGGTGTAACGGCCGCCGACATATTTGCCGATTGTCCTGGCCTTGGTCGGCGACTCGACGACGACGACATCCATCGGGCGGGGCGCTCACTCACCGGATTGCCGGGACGGTCGGAACCGTCCGGAGGCGGAAAAGGCTTTCGTTTTCCTCACGTTATCAGGGATACGCGGTTCCCCGGCTGGCGCGAGACGCGGCCCGCCAACTCCAGTTCCAGCAGGACGGTCTGCACCGACGCGGCAGACAATTGGCATTCGCGAACCAGTTCGTCAACCGTGAGGGGAGCATGCCCGAGTCGGTCCGCCACGATCCCCCGGACGCTGTCGTCCACCGCGTCGGAGGACGGAATATCGGGTTCCGCGGCGGTTTCGGGCGCCGGACCGGCCGGCCGCGCCATGCCTTCGATCGCCGCCAGCACGTCTTCCGCGTTCTCCACCAGCACCGCCCCCTGGCGCAGCAGGTCGTTGGGTCCGGCGGCGCGCGGATCGAGCGGCGAGCCCGGGACCGCGAAGACGATCCGGCCCTGCTCGTTGGCGAGGCGGGCGGTGATGAGCGAGCCCGAGCGGAGGTTGGCCTCGACCACCGCCACCCCGAGCGAAAGACCCGAGACGATCCTGTTGCGCGGCGGGAAATGCCGCGCGGTCGCCACGGTGCCGAGCGGCTGATCGGAGACGACGGCGCCTTGCGAGATCAGGCGGCGGTAGAGCCCCTCGTTCTCGCGCGGGTAGGGCATGTCGACGCCGCCCGCGAGCACCGCCACCGAGCCCGTCGCAAGCGAACCCTCGTGCGCCGAGGCGTCGATTCCCCGCGCCATGCCTGAGACGACGACGACGCCCGCGGCGCCGAGGTCGGCGGCGAGCATGCGCGCGAACTTGCGCCCCGCCGCCGAGCCGTTCCGCATCCCCACCATGCCGACGGCCGGTCCCGCCAGCCGCGCGGCGTCGCCCAGCACCGAGAGCGCCGGCGGCGGATCGGGGATCGCGGCGAGCGCCGCCGGATAGTCGGGATCGCCGTGGAGCACCATTTTCCCGCCGAGCCCTTTGAGGGCGGCGAGCTCGGCCTCGGCGTCCCGCTCCCGGCAGGGCTTGAGCGGGCGCCGCCGCCCGCCGCGCGCCGACATTTCGGGCAATCCCTCCAGCACTTCGGCGGCGGTCCCGAAATGCGCCATCAGCTGCAGCCAGGTGCGGGGCCCGACGCCCTCGCTGCGCGCCAGCCTCAGCTGCGCGAGCCGGTCGGCATGTTCGGTCATTCGCGCCCGCCGCCGCCGATGCGGGGCTCGGTTCCGGTCAGCAGACGGCGGATGTTTCCCGCGTGGCGCAGCCAGACCAGCACGGCCATCAGGAAAGAGAACTCCATCTTCTGGGGATCGGCGAACTGCCAGAGCCACACCGGCGCGAGCGCGAACGCGACCAGCGCGGAGAGAGACGAGTAGCGCACGAGGCCCGCGACCGCCAGCCAGGTGACGCAGGCCAGCGCGCCGGCCGGCCAGGACAGGCCGAGCAGGATGCCGAGCCCGGTCGCCACGCCCTTTCCGCCCCGGAAGCGGAGCCAGACCGGAAACAGGTGACCCACCAGCGCGCCCAGCGCCGCGACGATGGCGATGTCCGGGCCCCAGTGCGCCGCGATCAGGACCGCGGCCGCGCCCTTGCCCCCGTCGAGCAGGAGGGTCAGCGCGGCAAGCGGCTTCGAGCCCGTCCGCAGCACGTTGGTCGCGCCGATATTGCCCGACCCCATCTCGCGAATATCGCCGTGTCCCGCGAGCCGGGTGAGGATCAGCCCGAAGGGGATCGATCCCAGCAGATAGGCGAGCGCGAACGCCGCCCCGAGATAGGGAGCCGCATGCGCCCAACTGATCGGATAGATCATCCGACCGTCTCCATCGGCCTGCCTCCGCGGACTATCTCGGTTGGAATGTTAGTGCGGGGACGGTCGTCTCGGGAACCTGCCGGATGACCATCGAGCGACCCGCCAACGCATTCCGGCCTCTCCTCTATTTCGTCATGCCCGGATCAAGCCCACTGCTGAACGGTTTAGCGGGTGTCCATTTCGGCCGGAACCGCAGCGGTTCTCGCGTCCACCTTTCCTCTATCCCGTCATGCCCGGACTTGTTCCGGGCATCCACGTCCCTCCGCCGCCTCGCCCGCTCCCGCTTATACTGCGATGCCGCAAGACGTGGATGCCCGGAACAAGTCCGGGCATGACGGGGAGGCGATTCGATCCGAAAGGGACGGGATCTTGGGGGTCGCCATAGTCGTTCAAGTACGAACGCTCAGGCGACGATCCCCGCTATTCCGCAGCCTGCCCGATCTGTTCTTCGGGCGTCGCCTTCTCCATCGAGAACAGTTTCTCGACGCTCACATAGTCCATGTAGCCGAGCCGGCCGATCGGGCGGATCCTGGCCACGTCCAGCAGCCCGTCGGCGGTCAGCGCGCCGTCGTCGATATGGACGCCGACGACCTCGCCGATGACCACCTTGTGCGCCGCCCGCGGCGTCCGTCCGGGGAGATCGAGGGTCTGGTAGTGGCGGCACTCGAAATGCACCGGCGCGCCCTTGACCCGGGGCGGCCGGACGAGGCTCGAAGGCAGCGGCTCGAGGCCGGCGGCCGCAAGCTCGTCCACGCTGCGCTCGACGATCAGGGCGGACAGGTTCATCGCCTCGCGCTGGTCCCAGGTCGCCATGTTGTAGACGAACTCGCCCGTCTGCTCGATGTTGAGCACCGTGTCCTTGTGCGCCGAATCGGAATGCATGCCCGACGAGAACAGCACGTAGGGCGGGTTGTAGCTCAGCATGTTGAAGAAGCTGAACGGCGCCAGGTTGACCGCGCCGCCGGCGTCTACGGTCGAGATCCACCCGATCGGCCTCGGGACGACGCACGCCTTCAGCGGGTTGAAGGGAAGGCCGTGATCGTTGTTGCGGGGTTCGTAGAACATGCTGCCTCGCCGTCCGGTGCGCCGGCGCGATTATCGGGCTTCGCGCGCGGATTGGAAAGCGCCGGGCGGGGCGTCTATGGTCCGGGCCGCGAAACCGGGTCCGGGGGAAGGGGCTGTTCATGGCGCTGGGCAACGAGATCGTCGTCGGCACGTCGATCAACAACACCATGGGGATCACCGGCAGGTCCTACGATCTCCTGCAACTGCTGCATGCCGCGCGCGAGGCCGAGGCGATGGGCTTCGATGCCGTCTGGGTGCACGACGCGCTCGGCGGGCGGCGGACGACGGCGGCCTATTGCCCGATCGGCGCGCTGACCGCGGCGGCCGCGCAGACCGACCGAATCAAGCTCTGCACCGGCATCCTGATTCCCCAGATCCGCAACCCCGTCCACATCGCCCAGCAATGGGCGACCCTGTGGGAGGTCTCGGAAGGCAGGGCGGTCCTGGGCGCCGGCACCGGGGCGGGCAAGTCGACCATCTTCAAGCGCCAGTTCGATGCCCTGGTCGCGGTGCGCGGCCCCAACAAGGCGGCGCTCCAGCCGGGGCAGTTCTTCGCGCGGCGCACCGCGCTGTTCGCCGAATGCCTCGACGTGATGAACCGGCTCTGGACCGAGGACAAGTTCGCCTATGACGGCGAGTTCTTCTCCTTCGGCGAGATGACGCTGGGGATCGCGCGCCCGGCCGAGAAGCCCCCGGTTCTGGTCGGCGGGGGCATCTACATCCCGATCGACGGCGTCGGCGCTCATCACTACACCTGGAACGAGAAGGTCGCGGGCACGCTGATGATGGGCCCGAAGATCCGCCGCGTGATCGCGGAACAGGGCGAGGGCTGGCTCGCCGTGCATCCGGTGCCCGACGAATACCGCGACATCTGGGCCGACATCGAACGGATCGCGGCGGATGCGGGCAAGGGTTCCGGTTCGGGCGCCGCCTACGGGGGTCCCACGGTCAAGGGCATGAACTGGTTCGCCAATTGCGACGACGACCCGCGCAAGGCCTGGGAGGGCGTGCAGAACCAGCTCACCGATTTCCACGGCCCGCCGCCCGGCAAGGACAAGGCCTCGCCGGACCTGGTCGACCGTTGGGCGCTGTCCGGAACCGGCGAGGCGATGGCGGAGAAGATCAACCGCTACATCGATCTCGGCGTGACGGTCTTCCAGCTCGTGATCGCTTCGCCCGACCAGCTCGGCATGATGCGCAAGATCGCCGAAGAGGTGCTGCCGCACGTGAAACGCGAGGTGTCCGTGCGCTGAGAGGCCGGTGCCCTTCGATACGGCGCTGACGCGCCTACTCAGGGTGAGGGATAGAAGAGAAACGCCTCATCCCGAGTAGGCGCGTCAGCGCCGTATCGAGGGACCTAGCCCCGCGCTTCCCGCCCTACGCCTCGAACGTCCCGTCGATCAGGACGAAGCACATGAAGCTTGGGGCGTCCGTGCGGTTCGACCAGGCGTGGTTGGTGCCGCGCTGCACGCAGACGTCGCCCGCCTTCATCAGCACCTCGGAATCGTCGAGCACCAGCCAGATCTCGCCTTCGAGGCAGATCGCGTAGTCGATCGTCTCGGTGCGGTGCATCAGCGGGTGGGGCGGGTTCTCCGACGTGTCCGCGGCATGGGCCGCGCCGAACTGGGTGAAGCTCGCATGGGCCGCGTCGCGGTCGATATTGTCGATCCAGTCCTTCTCCGGCGGGAACTCGATCACCCGGCAGACCGACCCGTTGGGCGGCGGCTCCAGCGCGATGCGGCCGTCCACGGTCTCTTCCTGGCTCATCAAGTGGGCCGGCGATTCGTTCGCCCGCCAGATGTTGTTGATCTGCACGCCGGGCCGGTGCTCCGGCGTGAACACGTTGGGCGTCGTGCCGTCGGCGATGACGATGGCCTTCCCGTCCCCGTCGTGGCCGGTCACGATGCGCCTGATGTCGCGTCCCATCTCGATCTCCTTTCAGTCGTTTCCCGATAGATTGCGAAGGCGCTCCAGTGCGCCCTGGAGGATGTAGGCCGCGGCGAGCCGGTCGACCGCCGCCGCCCGCTTGCGGCGCGAGAGGTCGGCCTCGATCATCGTCCGCGTCACCGCGGCGGTCGACAGGCGCTCGTCCCAGAACGCGAGCTCCACGTCGCGCAGGGCGAGCAGATTGTCCGCGAACTGGCGCACCGACTGGCAGCGCCGGCCTTCGGTCCCGTCCATGTTGACCGGCAGGCCGATCACCAGCCCGTCCGCCTCGTTCTCGTCCATCAGGGCGAACACGCGCCCGGCGTCGGCGGTGAATTTGGTCCGCCGGACGGTTTCAAGCGGGGAGGCGACGGCAAGCACGGTCGTGCCGACGGCGAGTCCGACGGTCCTGTCGCCGATGTCGAGCGCCATCAGGCGCGATTTCCCGGCCAGCGCCTCCAGTTCGACGACCGGCACAACCCCTCCCGCTCCCGTCTCCGGCGCCGCTGTCATATACGGCGACGCGCCCTTGTGCCAGCTTGCCGGGCCGGTCGGCCGGATGTAGGTTCCCGCCACCCCAGCCGACCCGCCGACCGGAGAGCGAGACATGGCCGTCGACACCGACACCGTGCGCCGCATCGCGATGCTCGCGCGGCTGAACGTGCCCGAGGACGAGCTCGACGGCCTCGCCGGCGAGCTGAACAAGATCCTCGACTGGATGGACCTGCTGAACGGGGCCGACACCGACGGCGTCGACCCGATGACGGCGGTCAAGCCGATGCCGCTTCGCCAGCGCGCGGACGCGGTAACCGAGGGCGGGATCGCCGACGACCTCGTCGCCAACGCGCCGGAGGCGGCGGGCGCGTTCTTCACCGTCCCCAAGGTCATCGAGTGATGGCCGGCAACGCGCTCACCGACCTCACCATCGCGGAGGCGCGCGACCGGCTCGGCGGCGGCGAGATCTCGGCCCGCGAGCTTGCCGAGGCGCATATCGAGGCGATCGAGGGGGCGCGGGCGCTGAACGCGTTCGTCACCGAGACGCCGGAACGCGCGATCGCCGACGCCGAGGCTTCTGACGCGAGGCGCCGGCGCGGCGAGTCGGGCGCGCTCGAAGGAATCCCGCTCGGCATCAAGGACCTGTTCTGCACCGAGGGCGTGATGTCGACGGCTGCCTCCGGGATTCTGGACGGGTTCGTGCCGACCTACGAATCGACGGTGAGCCGGAACCTTTTCGACGCCGGCGCGGTGATGCTCGGCAAGCTCAATCTCGATGAGTTCGCGATGGGCTCGTCCAACGAGACCAGCCATTTCGGCCCGGTCGAGAACCCCTGGCGGCGGGAAGGCGACAACCGCGCGCTGGTGCCGGGCGGCTCCTCGGGCGGGTCGGGCGCGGCGGTTGCCGCGCGGCTGTGCCTGGGCGCGACGGGGACCGACACCGGCGGGTCGATCCGGCAGCCGGCGGCGTTCTGCGGCGTGGTCGGCGCCAAGCCGACCTACGGGCGCTGCTCGCGCTGGGGGATCGTGGCCTTCGCCTCGTCGCTCGACCAGGCCGGGCCGATGGCGCGCAGCGTGCGCGACACGGCGCTGATGCTGGGCGCGATGGCGGGGTTCGATCCGAAGGACTCCACCTCGGTCGACATCGACGTGCCGGATTTCGAGGCCGCGCTGGAGGACGGGGTGGCGGGGCTGAAGGTGGGAATCCCGGCCGAGTATTCGCTCGACGAGACCCCGGACGACATTCGCGCCCTGTGGGACGAGGGGATCGCGTGGCTGAGGGACGCCGGCGCCGAGCCGGTCGAGGTCAGCCTGCCGCACACGGCTTTCGCGCTTCCGGCCTATCACCTGATCGCGCCGGCCGAGGCGTCCTCCAACCTCGCGCGCTACGACGGGGTGCGGTACGGGCAGAGGGTCGAGGGCGAGGACCTGATCGACACCTACGCAAGGACGCGCGGCGCGGGGTTCGGCGCCGAGGTGCGGCGCCGCATCCTGATCGGGACCTACGCGCTGTCGGCCGGCTACTACGATGCCTACTACCTCAAGGCGCAGAAGGTGCGCACGCTGGTCGCGCGGGATTTCGAGCGCGCGTTCGAGGCCTGCGACTTCCTCCTGACCCCGACCTGCCCGTCGGACGCGTTCGCCATCGGCGAGAAGTCCCACGACCCCATCGCGATGTACCTGAACGACGTGCTGACGGTGCCGGCCAGCCTCGCGGGTCTCCCCGCGATGTCGGTGCCGGCCGGACTGTCCGGCGGCGGGCTCCCGCTCGGCCTTCAGATCGTCGCGCGGGCCTTCGACGAGGAGACGATGTTCCGCGCCGCCCGCGCGATCGAGAAAGCGGCCGCCTTCGACGCAAGGCCGGCGCCGCGCGGCTGACCCGCCGGGCGAGGACGCCGTGACGATCGTCTGGTACGTGCTGATCCATGTCAGCCTCGGCCTGATCGGCAGCGACTATTTTCGCTTCACCAATGCGGGCGCGCTCTACTGCGTCGCCGCGAGCGCCGTGGTGCAGGGATACGCGATGTGGGAGATCCACCGCCGGAGCTGGCCGATGTTTCTCGCGAGCCTGGATTCCGACGCGGCGCCCGCGGCGGCCGCGACCGCGCGGCGGGGCTACTGGAACCGGCTCGGGCGCCTGTTTATCTTCCGCGTCTCGGCGTTCAGCATCCTCACCCTGCTGATCGCCTTTCTCGTTCGCGGGGCCGGATCGTGAGCCTGATCGAAGGACGCAGCGGAGCGTGGGAAACCGTGATCGGGCTGGAGGTCCACGCCCAGGTAGTGTCGGAATCCAAGCTGTTCTCGGGCGCCTCCACGGCGTTCGGCGGGGAGCCCAACGCGCAGGTCTCACTGGTCGACGCGGCGATGCCCGGGATGCTGCCCGTCATCAACGAATATTGTGTCGAGCAGGCGGTTCGCACCGGGCTCGGTCTCGATGCCGAGATCAACCTGGTCTCGGTGTTCGACCGCAAGAACTACTTCTACCCGGACCTGCCGCAGGGCTATCAGATCTCGCAATACGGCCAGCCCATCGTCGGCCGCGGCGCGGTCGAGGTGGCGCTGGAGGACGGCACGCGGCGGACCGTCCGCATCCTCCGCCTCCATCTCGAGCAGGACGCCGGGAAGAGCCTGCACGACCGCGACCCGCGCAAGACCTGGGTCGATCTGAACCGCGCCGGCGTCGCGCTGATGGAGATCGTCACCGAGCCCGACATGCGCTCGCCGGAGGAGGCGGCTTCCTTCATGGCGAAGCTGCGCTCGATCCTGCGCTATCTGGGGACCTGCGACGGCAACATGCAGGAGGGGTCGCTGCGCGCCGACGTCAACGTCTCGGTGCGGCGTCCCGGCGGCAAGCTCGGCACGCGCTGCGAGATCAAGAACCTGAACTCGATCCGCTTCATCCGCCAGGCGGCGGCGTACGAGGCGGGGCGCCAGGTCGAAATCATCGAGAACGGCGGCAGCATCGAGCAGGAGACCCGCCTGTTCGACACCGACCGGGGCGTCACCCGGCCGATGCGCACCAAGGAGGAGGAGCACGACTACCGCTACTTCCCCGACCCCGACCTGATGCCGCTCGTTCTGGACGAAGCGTTCGTGGACGGCATTCGGGCGACCCTGCCTGAGCTTCCCGACGCGAAGAAGGCGCGGTTCGTCGACGAGCTGGGCCTGTCCGGCGAGGACGCGGAGGTTCTCGTCGCCGACCGCGACAACGCGGCGTATTTCGAGGCCGTCGCGGAGGGCCGCGATGCGAAGGCCGCGGCCAACTGGGTGATCCACGACTTCTTCGGCGCGCTCAACAGATCGGGGCTCGCGATCGGCGAAGCGCCGGTCGGCGCGGCGGAGCTCGGCGGGCTGATCGACCTGATCGCGGCCGGGACGATATCCGGCCGGATCGCGAAGGACGTCTTCCAGGCGATGTTCGAGACCGGGCGCGATGCGCGGTCGATCGTCGCGGAGCGCGGGCTCGAGCAGGTCAGCGACACCGGCGAGATCGAGGCGGTCGTCGACGGCGTCCTCGCCGAACGGGAAGACATGGCGGCCGAGTACCGCGCCGGCAAGACGAAGCTGCTCGGGTTCTTCGTCGGCCAGGTCATGAAGGCGACCGGGGGCAAGGCCAACCCGAAGACGGTCAACGAGATACTGCGCGCGAAGCTCGACGGCTGAGGCGCCGGAAGAGGCAAGGGAGACAGGAATGATCGACTGCTACACGTGGCCCACGCCGAACGGGCACAAGGTCCACATCATGCTGGAGGAGTGCGGGCTCGAATGGGCGGTGCATCCGATCAACATCCAGGAGGGCGACCAGTTCGAGGCCGACTTCCTCAGGATCAGCCCGAACAACAAGATGCCCGCCATCGTCGACCGCGACGGACCCGGCGGCAGGGAGATCGCCGTCTTCGAGACCGGCGCGATCCTGATCTACCTCGCCGACAAGACCGGCAAATTCATGCCGGCGGAACCGCACGCGCGCTACGACGTGTTGCAATGGCTGATGTGGCAGATGGGCGGCATCGGGCCGATGCTGGGCCAGGCGCACCATTTCAACTCCTACGCGCCGGAGCGGTTCGAGCGCGACAAGCTGCAATACGGAATCGACCGTTACGTCAACGAAGCCAATCGTTTATATGGCGTATTGGACAAACGACTGGAAGATCGCGAATGGGTGGCGGCGGACGAATACACCGTCGCCGACATGGCGATCTTCCCGTGGGTCCGCTACCCCGAACGGCAGGGCGTCGACATCGAGGGATACCCCAACGCGAAGCGCTGGCGCGACGGGATCTGGGCGCGTCCGGCGGTCGAGCGCGCGCTTGAGACGCTCGCCGACCACGCGCGCCGCGGCCCCGGCTATTCCGACAAGGCGTGGGAGCTGCTCTACGGCAAGACGCAGGTGGCGCAGGGCGGGTCGTAGGGCCCGCTCAATAGACGCCGGGCACGATCCGGTACTTCACCCGCGCCCGGTACTCGGCCCACTTCTCGGGGCCGTATTTCTCCGCGCACTGCCTGTCGTCCACGATCTGACGCCAGACGAACATCGAGACGATGAAGGCGAAGTAGGTCCACGCCCATGGGTTACCCGGATAGCCGAAGACCAGCGCGATCGAGAGCGCCAGGAACCCCTCGCCCATGTAGTTGAAATGGCGCGCGGCGCCCCACAGGCCGCTGCACAAGATTCTGCGCTCGCCCGCCTCGATGTAGCGGGGCTCTATGAGGCCGAGGAACTTGCGCTCGGGCCATCGCTTGAACGTGTATTTCTGCAAATTGGCGCCGCGCGAGATGCCCCACCCGAACAGGAACAAAGCGGTCGTCCCGATCAGCCAGACATTCGTCCACGCGGAAGAAAAGCCGGGATTGGGATGCGCCGCCATGCCCCACAGCGGGAGGATGAACATCCATCCGTAGACGATCAGCCCGCCCAAGAAGAGCTTGAAGCCGAGACCCTCGTGAATCAGGTCGTAGGTATAGAGCTGGACGCGCTCGAAGACGAAGTAGTCGAGGATGTAGAAGGTGAAGAAGGCGGCGTACAGGAAGACGCCCGGGTTGGCGTCCGCGCCGAAGCGTTCGTAGTGATAGACTGCGCCGGAGAGCGCGTTGAGCGAGAACATCGCCCCGCCGACGACATAGAAGTACATCTTGACGTCGAAGCGGTCGCCGAAGAACGAGAGTTCCCGGACCCGCCCGTTCCACAGATCCAGGATGAAGTTCGCCTGCGTCCGCCGCGGCTGGCTGTAGACCGCGATGAGGGTGAAGATCGTGGCGAAGACCGTGCCGCCGGCGACGGCATAGACCGAGGAACGGTAGAACCAGTCACGCGGCATCCCGGTGAGCTCGAACGCCCACACGACCAGCGCGAGCGCGAACACCAGGATGCCGTTCAGCCGGTACTTGCGCGGCTCGCCGGTCGCGGGATCGACGACGTAGCCCGGCACCCACCGTCCCGGAAGAACCATCTGCGCCGCGAAAAACGCGGCGAACACGATCAGCGGGGTGAAGAACCCCGCGACCGCTTCGGTCTCCGAAAGCTCGAAGAGATGGGAAATGCCGAGCCAGTCGATCATGACCGGGTACTCCTTTCCCTGGCTGCGCGGACTCCGACCGTGGCGACGCGCCGGGGCCAGTGTCGCGCTTCGCAAGTTCCTCCGCAAACGGTCCGGCCCGGCGCTCCGATTCCGCGACCGGGCCGTTCCCACCTGTCGTCGTTGCCCCTCCCGTTGTCACCCCGGACTTGATCCGGGGTCCAGGGAGGCCGGGCGAAGGCGGTGCCGTGGCCCTGGACCCCGGATCAAGTCCGGGGTGACAACGGGGAGAAAGGACGGCGGCTCTTCTGGCGGAAGGCTACGGATTCGCCGCGATCAGGCTTTCGATCTCGTCCTCGCTCATCGGGAAGCGGAACTGCTCGTTGCGCATCCGCACGCGCTGGATCGAGACCTCGCGGATGGCGCGCTTCATCCGCTCGAGGTCGTCGTCCGAGCGCACCGCCTTCACGGCGTCGGCCGCCGCGTCCTCGTAATGGTCCTTCTCGTCGTCGTGGATGATCTTCATCGCGGCGGCCAGCTTCTCCTCCAGCGGACCGCCGGAGAGTTTCGATGCCTCGCGGAAGGTGCTCGCGCCGCCGCCCTCGGTGAGCCCCATCGCGGCGACCAGGCGGGGATCGCCGGATTCCACGTATCCCCGGCGCATCCCGTTGAGCTTCACGTCTTCGGGGAGCTGTTTCGCGTCGCCGGGCGTAAGCTTGCGGCCCAGCACGAATTCGAGCACTTCCGCCAGCACGACGTAGTGCTCGAACTCCTCGGTCATCATTTTGAGCGCGCCCAGCATGTCGCGCCGGTCGACCTCGCCGTCGAGCCCCCGGAAACGCTCGACGATCTCGCAGAACTCCATGTGAAGCCCGTTCGCGAACCCGTCCGTCGGGCCGTATCCGATCACCGGGTTGAGCTCCTTGTAGACCGCCGAGCGCAGGTAGTGGATGTAGTCGTCCCGGCTCGGCGGGCCGGCGAAGAAGCGCCTGGTGATCTCGGCCTCGGCGTCCCAGAACGGCTTCGCGGCCGCGATCAGCGCGGCGGCAGGATCGGTCATTGCGCCCACCTCTTGCTGTGCGGGGCCCGATTAAGCCACGCGGCCGTTCGTTGTCAAAGCGCGGTATAGTGCCCGGCATGGCGACCGTCGAAGCCGATATCGCGCCCGAGGCCGGGACGCGCCGCGACCTGGTCGGGATGTCGCGCGAGGAGTTGGGCGCGGCGCTCGCCGGGTTCGGCCTTCCCGCGTTCCGCACCAAGCAGGTCTGGCACTGGATCTATTGCCGGGGCGCGACGGAGTTCGACGCGATGACGACTCTGGCGAAGCCGCTGCGCCGTATGCTCGCCGAGCGTTTCACGGTCTCGCGGCCCGGCGTGTCGAGGGCGCAGGTCTCGTCCGACGGCACGCGCAAGTGGCTGGTCGGTTTCGGGGACGGCAGCGAGGCCGAGACGGTGTTCATCCCCGAAGACGACCGGGGCGCGCTCTGCGTTTCCTCGCAGGTCGGCTGCACGCTCAACTGCTCCTTCTGCCATACCGGCACCCAGCCCTGGGTGCGCAACCTGACCGCCGGCGAGATCGTCGGCCAGGCGATGCTGGCGCGCGACGCGCTCGGCGAATGGCCGACCGGGACGAACGGGCAGCGGCTCCTCTCCAACATCGTGCTGATGGGGATGGGCGAGCCGCTCTACAACTACGACAACGTGGTCAAGGCGATGAACATCGTCATGGACATGGAGGGGATCGCGATCAGCCGGCGGCGGATCACGCTGTCGACCGCCGGCGTGGTGCCGCGAATCGCCGATGTCGGGCGCGACCTCGGCGTCCGCCTCGCGATCTCGCTGCACGCGGTGACCGACGAGCTGCGCGACGAGCTGGTGCCGCTCAACCGCCGCTTTCCCATCGCCGACCTGCTGGCGGCCTGCCGCGACTATCCCGGCGGGCGCAACGCGCGGCGGATCACCTTCGAGTACGCGATGCTCAAGGGGGTCAACGACTCGGAAGCGGACGCGCGCGCGCTGGTCCGGCTGGTGCGCGGCATCCCGGCCAAGATGAACCTGATCCCGTTCAACCCCTGGCCCGGCGCGCCCTACGAGTGCTCGACCCCTCGGGCGATCGAGCGCTTCGCCGCGATCGTCAACCGCGCCGGCTACGCTTCCCCCGTGCGCACCCCGCGCGGCCGCGACATCCTCGCCGCCTGCGGCCAGCTGAAGTCGGAGAGCGTGCGCGTGCGGGCCCGCCCTCCCCCGGCCCCTCCCGCAAGCGGGAGGGGAGAAGGTAAGGAGGGGTAGGGAAGCGAATCCCCTCTCCCCAGCGGGGAGAGGGTGAGGGTGAGGGGGATTTGCTTCCATCCGGTTCGGTCAGACCCTACACTCCGGCGCCTTTGGCGAGGGGAGGGGCGATGGCCGATGACGTGAAGAAGGTGGTGCTCGCCTATTCGGGCGGGCTCGACACCTCGGTCATCCTCAGATGGCTCCAGGAGACCTATCGCTGCGAGGTGGTGACCTTCACCGCCGATCTCGGGCAGGGCGAGGAGCTCGAACCGGCCCGCCGGAAGGCCGAGCAGGCCGGGGTGCGCGAGATCTACATCGACGATCTGCGCGAGGAGTTCGTGCGCGACTTCGTGTTTCCGATGTTCCGCGCCAACGCGCTCTACGAGGGCTGCTACCTGCTCGGCACCTCGATCGCGCGGCCGCTGATCGCCAAGCGCCAGATCGAGATCGCCCGCGAGACCGGGGCCGACGCGGTGAGCCACGGCGCCACCGGCAAGGGCAACGACCAGGTCCGCTTCGAGCTCGGCTATTACGCCTTCGAGCCCGGCATCACGGTGATCGCGCCGTGGCGCGAATGGGACCTCGATTCGCGCCACAAGCTGCTCGACTATGCGGAGAAGCACCAGATCCCCATCGAGCGGGACAAGCGCGGCGAGCCGCCCTATTCCATCGACGCCAACCTGTTGCACACCTCGTTCGAGGGCCGCGCGCTCGAGGATCCCTGGGTCGAGCCGGACGAGGCGATGTTCGTCCGCACCGTCGCGCCCGAGGCCGCGCCCGACGAGGCGGAGACCGTCGAGATCGATTTCGAGCGCGGCGATCCGGTGGCCGTGAACGGGGAGGGGCTCTCGCCGGCCGCGCTCCTGCAACGCCTCAACGAGCTCGGCGGCGCGCACGGGATCGGCCGCGTCGACCTGGTCGAGAACCGCTATGTCGGGATGAAGTCGCGCGGCGTCTACGAGACCCCGGGCGGCACGATCCTCCAGGCCGCGCACCGGGGGATCGAAAGCCTCACCCTCGACCGCGAGGCGGCGCATCTGAAGGACGAGGCGATGCCGCGCTACGCCTCGCTGGTCTATAACGGGTACTGGTTCGCGCCCGAGCGCGAGATGCTCCAGGCGATGGTCGATGCGAGCCAGGAGCGGGTCACGGGCACGGTCCGCCTCAAGCTCTACAAGGGAAGCGTGCGAGTTACCGGCCGGCGGTCGCCCTTCAGCCTCTATTCCGAGGCCCACGTGACCTTCGAGGAGGACAGCGTCTACGACCAGCGCGACGCGGAAGGGTTCATCCGGCTCAACGCGCTCAGGCTCAAGCTGCTCAACCGCCGCGGCTGAAGGCCGGCCGATGGCGGCGATCTGGCGCGGCGCGTTCTGGATGGTGCTCGCCGCGCTTTCCTTCGCCGTGCTGCTGGCGAGCGTGCGGCTGCTGTCGGACAAGTTTCCGACGATCGAGATCGTGTTCGTGCGCGCGCTGGTCGGCATCTTCCTGATCGTGCCGATGCTCGCCCGGAACGGGATTTCGCGCCTCCAGACCCGGCGCCTGCCGATGCACTTCGCGCGGACGGCGTTCGCCTTCGGGGCGATGCTGAGCATGTATTACGGGCTGATCCACATCCCGGTCGGCGACGTGACGGCGCTCTCGTTCCTGATCCCGGTGTTCTGCACCCTCGCCGCCGGGCTGGTGCTGCGGGAGGAGGTCGACGCCGCGCGGTGGACCGCGACGGTCGTGGGGTTTCTCGGCGCGCTGGTGATCGTCCGGCCCGGCATGGAATCGGTCAGCCTGCCGATGCTGGCGGTGCTGCTCTCCTGCGCCTTCTACGCCGGCGCCTGGACCTCGGTGAAGTTCCTGACGACGACCGAGCCCGCCTCGACGATCGTGTTCTACATGAACCTGATGATGCTGCCGCTGACCCTGATTCCGTCGCTCTTCGTCTGGGTCGCGCCCGGCTGGGAGGATTTGCCGGTACTGCTGGTGATGGGACTTTCGGGCTGGACCGCGCATTTCTGCCAGGCGCGCGCCTTCGCCGCCGCGGACGCGAGCGCGGTGATGCCGTTCGATTTCCTCAGGCTGCCGTTCACCGCCGGGCTCGGCTGGCTGCTGTTCGCCGAAACCCTGGACGTCTGGACCTGGGCCGGCGCCGGCGTGATCTTCGCCAGCACCTACTTCATCACCGTCCGCGAATCGCGGGGGCGGGGCGGGCAGGGGTAGAGATCGTCCGGCCTTTTTCGGTCTGTACCGCCGACCCCTCACCCTAACCCTCTCCCCAGCGGGGAGAGGGGACGCGCTCGCTCACTCTTCCTTACCTTCTCCCCTCCCGCTCGCGGGAGGGTGGACGGGCGAAAAGGTCGGACTTGGCCCTATGAGCGCCGAACCGCCTCCGGCACCTCCATCCCGCGCCGCCGGCAGGCGGCGATCGCGGTGTTGCGCAGGAGGCAGGCGATGGTCATCGGCCCGACCCCGCCCGGCACCGGGGTGATCGCGTCGGCGACCTCCTTCGCGGTCTCGAACTCCACGTCGCCGACCAGCCTGCCCTTGCCGTCCGCGCCCTCGACGCGGTTGATGCCGACGTCGATCACGGTCGCCCCCGGCCCGATCCAGCCGCCCTCGATCATCTCCGGCTTCCCGACAGCGGCGATCACGATGTCGGCCTCGCGGCAGCGCGCGTCGAGATCGGCGGTGCGCGAATGGGCGATCGTCACCGTGCAGTTGGCGGCGAGCAGGAGCTGCGCCACCGGCTTGCCGACGATGTTGGACCGCCCGACGACGATCGCGCGCATCCCGGTCGGGTCGGGGCAGACGCTTTTCAGCAGGATCATGCAACCGGCGGGCGTACAGGGCACCATCGCGTCGAGTCCGACCGACAGCCGGCCCGCGTTGGTGGTGTGAAACCCGTCGACGTCCTTTTGCGGGTCGATGGCCTCCGTCACCCGGGCCGCGTCGATGCCGGCGGGGAGCGGCAGCTGCACCAGGATGCCGTCGACCTCCGGGTCGGCGTTGAGCTGGCCGACCAGGTCGAGCAGGTCCGCCTCCGAAGTGTCCGCGTCGAGCGCGTGCTCGATCGAGCGGATGCCGACCTCTGCGCAGGCGCGGATCTTGTTGCGCACGTAGACCCGGCTCGCGGGGTCGTCGCCCACCAGCACGGTGGCGAGGCCGGGCGCGATGTCGCGGTCCGACAGGGCGCCCACGGCCTCCGCGACGCGCGCGCGCACGTCGGCGGCGATCGCCCTGCCGTCGATCAGGCGGGTCATGCGCCGAGTTCGAACAGGAGGTTCTGGATCACGCGCCGGAGGAAGAAGACGGCGAGCAGAAGCACCAGCGGCGAGATGTCGATGGCGCCGATATTGGGCAGGAAACGGCGGATCGGGGCGAGCGCCGGCTCGGTCAGCCGGTGCGTGAAATAGCCCACCGCGTAGACGAAGCGGTTGCTCGTGTTGACCACGTTGAAGGCGTAGAGCCAGCTCATGACCACCGACAGGATGATCACCCACATGTAGAGCCCGAGAATCGTGTCGACGATCTCGAGAATCGGGCCGAGGATGACGTGCATGGCGGGGCGGTCTCGCTCCAGCAGCCGGGCCGGGCGACACTAGCCGGGGCGGTTCGGGGGCGCAAGCGAGGCGCCGGCCCGGCGCCCGCTTGACATCGCCGCGCGCCGCTCCACATTATCCGCGCCTTCGGTGGACGGGGCCGTAGCTCAGTTGGGAGAGCGCGACGTTCGCAATGTCGAGGTCAGGGGTTCGACTCCCCTCGGCTCCACCATCCTTCAAGCCAGAGAGTTCCAGTAAAGTGCCAAAAGCCCCTGGAATACCGGGGGTTTTTCTTGTTTGACGATCTTGCACGATTTCGCAAATTCCTGTAGCTTCCCATCACTCGTGTGGGGAAAGATGATGGGAAGACTTTCGGTGGAACCATGGGGAATCTAACCTTCACCAAGGCGAAATCGCTCAACAAGCCCGGAATGCACGGCGACGGGGACGGGCTCTATCTGAACGTCACGCGCGCCGGCTCGCGGTCATGGGTGCAGAGGATCGTGATCGCGGGCCGTCGCCGCGATATAGGTCTCGGTCCCTTCCCGACGGTGTCCCTCGCCCGCGCGCGGACTCTCGCCGCCGCTAACCGGACGGCCGTCGCCGAGGGCGGCGACCCCATCGCCGAGAAGCAGGAGGCAAGACGCAAGGCCGCAATTCCGACATTCCGTCAGGCAGCCGAGCGCACATTCGAGGCGAACAAACCGCGCTGGCGCAACGGCAAGCACACCGTCTCCTGGTGGCAGACGCTGGAGCGGCACGCCTTTCCGGTCCTCGGGGACACCCCGGTAAACGGAATCGGGCGCGAACACGTGCTGCAGGTGCTGACCCCGATATGGGGCGTTCGCATGGAAACCGCGCGGCGCGTACGCCAACGCATCCGCACCGTTCTGCGATGGTGCATGGCTCACGGCTATGTCGAGCACAATGTCGCGGGCGAGGCCATCGATGGCGCCCTGCCGGCCATGCCGCGCATCAAGGCCCACCTGCGCGCCCTCCCGTATCGGGAGGTAGCGGCCGCCCTCGCGACCGTCGACGCTTCCGGGGCGGCCCTGGCGAGCAAACTCTGTCTGCGGTTTCTGATCCTGACCGCGGCGCGGTCGGGCGAGGCGCGGGGCGCGACCTGGGATGAGATCCACGGAGACGCGTCCGAGTGGCGCATTCCCGGTTCGCGCATGAAGTCCGGCATGGACCATCGCGTGCCCCTTTCCGACACGGCGCTGGTGGTGCTGGAGCGAGCCCGGCCGCTCCGCGACGAATCGGCGCTGATCTTCCCTTCGTCGGTCAAGCCTTGTCATCCGATGAGCGACATGACGTTGACGCAGGTGCTGCGGAAGACCGGCCTGGCCGATCGAACGACCGTGCACGGATTCCGCTCGGCGTTCCGGGATTGGGCCGCGGAGTGCACGTCGGCACCCCATGCCGTCATGGAGCTTTCCCTGGCGCACGCGGTGGGATCTTCGGTTGAGCAGGCTTATGCGCGATCCGACCTGATCGAGAAACGCCGCACGCTCATGCAGCAATGGGCGCATTTCGTGACCGGCGACAGCGCGGAGCAGGTTCGACCAGCTGAACCGGCCGAAGCTTGATTTCGCTGTCGAGGTCGTGGAGGTGCCAGCCGCTGCAAACCGACGACCGCCCGGATGTACCGGCTGATCCTGGAGAAGCACCTTCTGCCCGCGCTGGGCGGGACGCCCGCGCTGGCGCTGACCCACGAGAGGGTGGCGGCGCTGCACCATTCGATGCGCGCCACCCCGTCGATGGCGAACCGCACGCTGGACGTCCTGTCGCGGCTGTGGAACGCGGCCGAGGAGCGGGGGCGGGTGACGGAGGCGAGCAACCCGTGCCGCCACGCGGTCCGGTTCCGCGAGCGCCGGCGCGAGCGCTTCCTGAGCGACGGGGAGTTCCGCCGGCTGGGCCGCGCGCTTTCCGAGGCAGAGGGCCGCAAAGGGGTCTCGGTCCATGCCGTGGCGGCGATCCGGCTGCTGCTGCTCACCGGCTGCCGGCGGAACGAGATCCTGACCCTCCGGTGGCGGGACGTGGACCTCGAGGCGCGCGAGCTCGACCTCGCCGACAGCAAGACGGGAAGGCGCATGGTGGCGCTGTCGCCGGAGGCGGTGGACGTGCTGGCCGGCATCCCGCGCATCGAGGGCAACCCATACGTGATCCCGGGGAAGATCAGGGGCGCGCACATGCGCAACCTGAACGATCCCTGGGAGGTGATTTGCGAACGCGCGGGGATCGCGGACATGCGGCTGCACGACTGCCGTCATTCTTGTGCAGTATATCCTTCTAACCCATTGTTATTACTGATGTTTTTCTTGTTCAGCCCCTTCCCGTCATCAAATAGTCACCGGATTCGATACAATTCCTGACGGGACAGGTTCCGACAGACACCGCCAGATTCCGACATCCCCGATTCGTGCGATTCCGACAATCGGCAATTTCGGGGTCCCCTTGGGCTTTTTCCGGCCCCTCAGCCCACCGACCGATCAGGCGGCCACTTCCACCACCGCCGCCGAGCATTGCGGAGCCGGAACCGCCTCTCCGTGCTCACGCAGGCTCTCGATGTGCAGAACGATGGCCGTCTCGATCTCCCGGATCGCCTCGTCGCGGGTCGCACCGGTCGCCACGCAACCGGGCAGGTCGGGCACGTAGGCGGAGTAGTTCCCCGGCGCCTTCTCGATCACGATCGTGTATTCCATCTCCATCCTCACTTCTTGAGTCCCGCCTGCTTCAAGATGCTGGCCCAGGTTCCCGGGGCAAGTTCGTCGCCCGGCTTGCCGGCGATGGTCACGGTCCCCGGTTTCCCGGGATGCCGGAACTGGCGATGGCTACCCCTGATCCGGACCAGCGACCAGCCCTCACTTTCGACGAGGCGGATTGCATCACGCACCTTGGGCATTCGGCGCAGACCTCGATCACGACAACATACATCATGAACTCCCGCGCTCGGATCGAGAACCCATCCTCAAGGCCCTGCCACCACCCAAGCCGTTTCCTACATGTACGATATGAAAGGAGTCGACGTCATCCAACCGAACCCTCGACGATTACGGAATCGTCGAGGCGCTAGCCATTGTCTTCCGTGGCGTCGAGCCAAGCACGGAGCGCCTTCCGAATCTCGTCGTCGAGGTCCATCGTCACCTGGGGCGTAACAAGCAGCAGCAGCTCCCCCGGCCGCGCCGGCGCATCCTCCGGCAGCGGCAGATCCTCGGACGTTCCGGCCTCGTTCGTCCCGAGCCGGATCAACAGGCAATCGCCGCGCCGAACTTCACCGTCGTCCTCATCCTCGACCTCCAGGCCGTATCGCAGCGCCGAGGCGCTTTCGACGAGATGGAATTCAGCCACTGCCGGTGCCTTCCTCTCAGGTGTTCACAAACGCCGCGCAGAATCGCTCCACTTCTCCCACAAGCCGCCCGCCTTCCTGCTGCGCGCCGACTGCGGCCCAACCGGCCGTTGTCAGTTCAGCACGTCCTTCAGCGGCTTACCGGCCTTACACGATACCGTCGTCGACGGCCCGACGGGTACCGGTTCACCTTCACGTCATCCTCTTCGCTGGCAGCCTCGACGCACCTGCGGTGCAGGTAGCGAACGGTATGCTACCATCCGACCGATGCTCGGGACGCCGCTCGATTGCGCTCTGCTCCCAGCGTGCGCCGGCTGATGGGCGCGGTCGTGCCCCCAGGCGTGGTGTAGGAGCAGGAGCCAGCATCGGTAGCTGTGGGTAAGTGGCCCGCCGCCGCGACCGTGTGGCGTCTGGCGGCGGCGGGCCACTTATCCATAGCGGATGGCCATCGCGGTGCCGGTTAGGGTTGGGCTTCTACAGTCCATCCGACCGGAGGAGTACCACGATGACCACCAAGGACATGATGACCCTGCAGGCGCTTTTGGAGAAGAGTTCGGACGCCGATCTGCTTCGCGAGATGATCGGGTTCACGGCCGAGCGTTTGATGGCGCTTGAGGTGGAGGGCCTTGCGGGAGCCGCACACGGCGAGCGTTCGCCGGACCGGCTCACCCATCGCAACGGCTACCGGGACCGGGTCTGGGAGACGCGCGCGGGCACGGTGGAGCTGAAGATCCCGAAGCTGCGCAAGGGGAGCTACTTCCCGGGCTTCCTGGAGCCGCGTCGCATGGCGGAGAAGGCGCTGACGGCGGTGATCCAGGAGGCCTACATCAAGGGCGTGTCGACCCGCTCGGTGGACGACCTGGTGCAGGCCATGGGCATGTCGGGCATCTCGAAGAGCCAGGTGTCGCGGCTGTGCGGTGAGATCGACGGCAAGATCCGCGACTTCCTCGACCGCCCGCTGGAGGGCGACTGGCCGTATCTGTGGCTGGACGCGACCTATGTGAAGATGCGCGAGGCCGGGCGCGTCGTCTCGGTCGCGGTCACGATCGCGGTGGCGGTCAACGACCAGGGCCGCCGCGAGGTGCTCGGCATGGCGATCGGCGCGTCCGAGGCCGAGACCTTCTGGACCTCCTTCCTGCGCTCCCTGGCCCGCCGCGGCCTGCGCGGCGTCAAGCTGGTCGTCTCCGATGACCACAAGGGCCTGAAGGCGGCTGCAACGCGCGTCCTCGGCGCCACATGGCAGCGCTGCCGCGTCCACTTCATGCGCACCCTGCTCGCCCATGCCGGCAAGCAGGGCCGGCGCGTCGTGTCCGCCTTCGTCACCACCGCCTTCGCCCAGGAGGATGCAGACAGCGCCTCCGCCCAGTGGCGCCAGGTCGCCGACCAGCTCAGGGCCAAGGCGCCGAAGCTCGCCGCTCTCATGGACGAGGCCGAGCACGACGTTCTCGCCTACATGACCTTCCCGGCCGCGCATCGCCCCAAGCTGCACTCGACAAACCCGCTCGAACGACTCCATGGCGAGATCAAGCGGCGTACCAACACCGTCGGCATCTTCCCCAACGAGGACGCCATAACACGGCTGATCGGCGCCATCCTGCTCGAGCAGAACGACGAATGGGCCGTCCAGAGGGCCAGATAGAGGCGTTTGCGCTGTCGGGGACGGGTTGATTTACAAGGCGTTCACGGAGGTGCGAGATTTTTGATACCCCGTGGTGGTCGTTGATATCCGGGGTTTCAGTTTCGCTGCGGCGGTCGTTTTGGCGATTTTCACCCCACGCCGCTGGTCGCGGCGTCTTGGCAGCGAGGTTTTCCTGCGGCGGCCTCGCGCGCCCTGATCGTGCGCATGAGATAGAAGGTGTCGCCATCGGGCCCTGGGGCCCTTGTTCCACCACCACCCCTGGTCGGGAGAACAGCGATGGCGACGGCGGCGAAGCTACCCTTTTCGTGGCGCGATGTCGAAGTCCTGCCGGACCTTGAACGGCTGCGCCTGGTTCTGGCGGTGCTTCCCGACGAGGAGATCGTGACGGCGCTTGAAGTGTGTCGCGGTCGGGGCCGTAACGACTACCCGGTGCGGGCGATGTGGCGGGCGCTGATCGCGGGGGTGGTGTTGCAACACGCCTCGATGCAGTCGCTGTTGCGGGAGCTGGGGCGCAACCCGGCGTTGCTGGAGATCTGCGGGTTCGACCCTCTGCCGTATCAGAGCGGGCCGGTGACGGTGCTTCACGACGGGCATGCGGTAACGCGCCCGGCGCGGGTTCGTTCGACGGCGCCGAGCCACTGGAACTTCTCGCGGTTTCTGGGGCGTGTTGTGCAGCTTGAGGACGAGCAGGGGCTGGTGTCCGCCATGATCGAGAGCCTGCGCGCCGCGCTGTTCGCCGCGTTGCCGGACTTCGGGCGTCATCTCGGCTACGACGGCAAGGCGATCGCGAGCCACTCGACGGGCCGGGTCGGCAAGGACGAGGACAAGACCTCGGACCCCGACGCCGACTGGGGCAAGCACGAGACGGGCGGGGTGGACGCCAGGACCGGCGCGGTGTGGAAGAAGGTGAAGTCGTGGTTCGGCTACGGGCTGCACCTGATCGCCGACACCGATTACGAGGTTCCGGTGGCCTTCGAGGTGACGCGCGCTTCGGCCTCGGAACCCAAGGTGCTGTCCGGGATGCTGGAGGAGCTGTTCGCAAGGGCGCCGGAGATCGCCGGGCGCTGCGCCGACTTCAGCGCCGACCGCGGTCTCGACGATGCCCGCCTGAAGGCGCGGCTGTGGGACCGGTGGACCGCCCGCCCGCTGATCGATACACGGCTGATGTGGCGGGTGGAGAAGCAGGAGCCGAGATACGATCCGGCGCAGCCGATCACGCGGCCGCTGTTCCCCGACCGCGCCGATGTCATCGTTCACGACGAGCGCGGCCGGGTGTCCTGCGTCTGTCCCGGGACCGGCGAGGTCCGCGCTATGGCGTTTCAGGGGTTCGAGGCTGATCGGGGCCGCTGCGGCACGCTCAAATACCGCTGCCCGGCAGCCGCCTTCGGCTTCGCCTGCGCCGGCAGCCGGGCCTGCCACCGGGCCGGCGGGGTCAAGCCCGGAGACTATGGCCGCATCCTGCGCATCGACCTCGACAGCCACGACCGGCGCATCTTCACCCCCACGCCCTGGGGCAGTCCGTCATGGCGGCGCGGCTACAACCGCCGCTCGGCCATGGAGCGGATCAACAGCCGCCTCGACAACAGCTTCAACTTCGAGACCCACTACATCCGAGGCCGCGCCAAGATGAAGACCCGCCTCGGCCTCGCCCTGGCGGTGATGATGGCGATGGCTCTCGCCCAGGCCCGCGCCGGCCGCCCCGAGCGCATGCGCTCCCTGGTCGGCGCCGTGCCGTATCTCGACACCGGCTGACCGCTCGTCTGCCTCCCGACAATCCTGCCCGATCCCGCCGCCCGACGGCAGAGGGGAAGCCACGCCCGCACGCCAGACAATCTTCCGGTAATCGTATTTGTCAGGCCCCGGAAGCCCGTATCCTGCCCGGTGGGGAAGCGGGCCGGACGATATTCAACCGCCAAAATCGAACCGGCGACAGCCAAAAATCACCACAGCGCACATTTCTCAGATACATGACGCTGGAATCGATCGCTCCCGTGAGCGACAATGCAACCGTCAAGCTGCCCGCCGTGGCAGCCTGAGCCTACCGGCCCTACCCGCCGGATACCGCGACGGCCGCCAGGCTCTTACACCACGGCTCGGGACACGATCATGGGCGCCAGCGGATCACGGTGACAGCCGCGCTCTAAGACGCCCGCGGCCACGCCACCGACACCGCCAAGCTGATGACCTGGACCACTTTCGAAATCTGACACGTCACACCTCAGGGATGTGGAATGACTCAAGCCCCACAGGCCGCAATCGACGAGCTGGCTCGCTATCGGGCCTGCATGGCGCCTCTTCTCGCCAAGCTGATCGCCGTGACGCAGAATCTCGAAGCGCGGATCGACGCCGCATCGCCCGCCGGGTTGAGGACGCATGCGCTATTGCTGCGCAAGGCGAGAATCCACGTCTGCGCCGTTCTTAAGGCCAACGAGACCGACAATCCGCACTCGCTCGCGGTTCAGATGCGGCCGGTCCTGGAATACGCCGGACAGGTCGTGTTCATCTTCCACAACTTGGTAATCGCGCCGAACCTGGAGATGACCCCTGAACGCGCCTGGAGCATCGTCAACGATCGCCAAAACGCCGACTACCACAGGGGAGTCATGGCGCTCACGAGGGGACAGGTCGGTCTTGAGCAGGTGCTCGATGAACTGGCCGCGATGGAGGAGAAGATAACGGGCAAGCGGGGGAGGCGCCGCAAATGGAAGACGCCCAGGGTCGTGCCCCCAGGCGTGGTGTGGTGTAGGAGCAGGAGCCAGCATCGGTAGCTGTGGGTAAGTGGCCCGCCGCCGCGACCGTGTGGTGTCTGGCGGCGGCGGGCCACTTATCCATAGCGGATGGCCATCGCGGTGCCGGTTAGGGTTGGGCTTCTACAGTCCATCCGACCGGAGGAGTACCACGATGACCACCAAGGACATGATGACCCTGCAGGCGCTTTTGGAGAAGAGTTCGGACGCCGATCTGCTTCGCGAGATGATTCGGGTTCACGGCCGAGCGTTTGATGGCGCTTGAGGTGGAGGGCCTTGCGGGAGCCGCACACGGCGAGCGTTCGCCGGACCGGCTCACCCATCGCAACGGCTACCGGGACCGGGTCTGGGAGACGCGCGCGGGCACGGTGGAGCTGAAGATCCCGAAGCTGCGCAAGGGGAGCTACTTCCCGGGCTTCCTGGAGCCGCGTCGCATGGCGGAGAAGGCGCTGACGGCGGTGATCCAGGAGGCCTACATCAAGGGCGTGTCGACCCGCTCGGTGGACGACCTGGTGCAGGCCATGGGCATGTCGGGCATCTCGAAGAGCCAGGTGTCGCGGCTGTGCGGTGAGATCGACGGCAAGATCCGCGACTTCCTCGACCGCCCGCTGGAGGGCGACTGGCCGTATCTGTGGCTGGACGCGACCTATGTGAAGATGCGCGAGGCCGGGCGCGTCGTCTCGGTCGCGGTCACGATCGCGGTGGCGGTCAACGACCAGGGCCGCCGCGAGGTGCTCGGCATGGCGATCGGCGCGTCCGAGGCCCGAGACCTTCTGGACCTCCTTCCTGCGCTCCCTGGCCCGCCGCGGCCTGCGCGGCGTCAAGCTGGTCGTCTCCGATGACCACAAGGGCCTGAAGGCGGCTGCAACGCGCGTCCTCGGCGCCACATGGCAGCGCTGCCGCGTCCACTTCATGCGCACCCTGCTCGCCCATGCCGGCAAGCAGGGCCGGCCGCGTCGTGTCCGCCTTCGTCACCACCGCCTTCGCCCAGGAGGATGCAGACAGCGCCTCCGCCCAGTGGCGCCAGGTCGCCGACCAGCTCAGGGCCAAGGCGCCGAAGCTCGCCGCTCTCATGGACGAGGCCGAGCACGACGTTCTCGCCTACATGACCTTCCCGGCCGCGCATCGCCCCAAGCTGCACTCGACAAACCCGCTCGAACGACTCCATGGCGAGATCAAGCGGCGTACCAACACCGTCGGCATCTTCCCCAACGAGGACGCCATAACACGGCTGATCGGCGCCATCCTGCTCGAGCAGAACGACGAATGGGCCGTCCAGAGGGCCAGATACGAGGCGTTTGCGCTGTCGGGGACGGGTTGATTTACAAGGCGTTCACGGAGGTGCGAGATTTTTGATACCCCGTGGTGGTCGTTGATATCCGGGGTTTCAGTTTCGCTGCGGCGGTCGTTTTGGCGATTTTCACCCCACGCCGCTGGTCGCGGCGTCTTGGCAGCGAGGTTTTCCTGCGGCGGCCTCGCGCGCCCTGATCGTGCGCATGAGATAGAAGGTGTCGCCATCGGGCCCTGGGGCCCTTGTTCCACCACCACCCCTGGTCGGGAGAACAGCGATGGCGACGGCGGCGAAGCTACCCTTTTCGTGGCGCGATGTCGAAGTCCTGCCGGACCTTGAACGGCTGCGCCTGGTTCTGGCGGTGCTTCCCGACGAGGAGATCGTGACGGCGCTTGAAGTGTGTCGCGGTCGGGGCCGTAACGACTACCCGGTGCGGGCGATGTGGCGGGCGCTGATCGCGGGGGTGGTGTTGCAACACGCCTCGATGCAGTCGCTGTTGCGGGAGCTGGGGCGCAACCCGGCGTTGCTGGAGATCTGCGGGTTCGACCCTCTGCCGTATCAGAGCGGGCCGGTGACGGTGCTTCACGACGGGCATGCGGTAACGCGCCCGGCGCGGGTTCGTTCGACGGCGCCGAGCCACTGGAACTTCTCGCGGTTTCTGGGGCGTGTTGTGCAGCTTGAGGACGAGCAGGGGCTGGTGTCCGCCATGATCGAGAGCCTGCGCGCCGCGCTGTTCGCCGCGTTGCCGGACTTCGGGCGTCATCTCGGCTACGACGGCAAGGCGATCGCGAGCCACTCGACGGGCCGGGTCGGCAAGGACGAGGACAAGACCTCGGACCCCGACGCCGACTGGGGCAAGCACGAGACGGGCGGGGTGGACGCCAGGACCGGCGCGGTGTGGAAGAAGGTGAAGTCGTGGTTCGGCTACGGGCTGCACCTGATCGCCGACACCGATTACGAGGTTCCGGTGGCCTTCGAGGTGACGCGCGCTTCGGCCTCGGAACCCAAGGTGCTGTCCGGGATGCTGGAGGAGCTGTTCGCAAGGGCGCCGGAGATCGCCGGGCGCTGCGCCGACTTCAGCGCCGACCGCGGTCTCGACGATGCCCGCCTGAAGGCGCGGCTGTGGGACCGGTGGACCGCCCGCCCGCTGATCGATACACGGCTGATGTGGCGGGTGGAGAAGCAGGAGCCGAGATACGATCCGGCGCAGCCGATCACGCGGCCGCTGTTCCCCGACCGCGCCGATGTCATCGTTCACGACGAGCGCGGCCGGGTGTCCTGCGTCTGTCCCGGGACCGGCGAGGTCCGCGCTATGGCGTTTCAGGGGTTCGAGGCTGATCGGGGCCGCTGCGGCACGCTCAAATACCGCTGCCCGGCAGCCGCCTTCGGCTTCGCCTGCGCCGGCAGCCGGGCCTGCCACCGGGCCGGCGGGGTCAAGCCCGGAGACTATGGCCGCATCCTGCGCATCGACCTCGACAGCCACGACCGGCGCATCTTCACCCCCACGCCCTGGGGCAGTCCGTCATGGCGGCGCGGCTACAACCGCCGCTCGGCCATGGAGCGGATCAACAGCCGCCTCGACAACAGCTTCAACTTCGAGACCCACTACATCCGAGGCCGCGCCAAGATGAAGACCCGCCTCGGCCTCGCCCTGGCGGTGATGATGGCGATGGCTCTCGCCCAGGCCCGCGCCGGCCGCCCCGAGCGCATGCGCTCCCTGGTCGGCGCCGTGCCGTATCTCGACACCGGCTGACCGCTCGTCTGCCTCCCGACAATCCTGCCCGATCCCGCCGCCCGACGGCAGAGGGGAAGCCACGCCCGCACGCCAGACAATCTTCCGGTAATCGTATTTGTCAGGCCCCGGAAGCCCGTATCCTGCCCGGTGGGGAAGCGGGCCGGACGATATTCAACCGCCAAAATCGAACCGGCGACAGCCAAAAATCACCACAGCGCACATTTCTCAGATACATGACGCTGGAATCAATCGCTCCCGTGAGCGACAATGCAACCGTCAAGCTGCCCGCCGTGGCAGCCTGAGCCTACCGGCCCTACCCGCCGGATACCGCGACGGCCGCCAGGCTCTTACACCACGGCTCGGGACACGATCCTTCGAGCATGGCCGCATCCTACCCGAAGGGGCCGACAAAGGGAAGCCCGAATGACAGTCAACCCATTGTTTATAAACGGTGAATCAGCCCGCGGCCAGCGGTCTCCAGGTGCGAACCGGCGCCCGCCAGTCGATCCCCTCAAGCAGCATCGACAGCTGCGCCGGCGTCACCGACACCTTCCCTTCCGATGCCGACGGCCACACGAAGCGGCCGCGCTCCAGACGCTTCGAGAACAGGCACGCACCCTGGCCGTCCCACCAGATCATCTTGATCAGGTCGCCCCGGCGGCCGCGGTAGATGAAGAGATGGCCGCAATGCGGATCCGCCTTCAATACCCGCTCCGCCTGCGCCGCGAGACCGGGGAACCCCTTGCGCATGTCGGTCACGCCGCAGGCCAGCCATACCCGGGTCGAGGAGGGAACCGGGATCATCCGCCAAGCGCCCGCACCACCCGGCACAGCGCGTCCGCGTCGAACGACCCGAACGCGCTCACCCGGTGGCCGTTCGACAACGCGATCTCGATCCGACCGTCCGATGCCGCGGCCGGCTCCAACGGCGGCGCATCGGGCACCACCTCCACCGGCAGGAAGGACGGCGCCTCCCCGGCATCGGCCGCCGGCCTGTAACGGGGATCGCGCCGCCAGGTGAAGATCAGGTTGGCGTTGACGTCATAGCGGCGCGCCACAACCGACACCGAGACACCGGGAGCGTAGCTCTGCGCCACGATCCGGCGCTTCTCGTCGTCCGACCAGAACCGGCGTACCCGACGTGGCACCGCAGCCCCCTAAGATAGTGTCCATTAGCCGATAATGGACACTATCGACCTCTGGAACCTCACCACAGACTGCGGCTCCAAGCCGTCTCGCCACAAGGGCGGTCACGCCAGACGCTTACGGTTCTTCAACTCGTCGAAGCCGTTCTCCGCGTCGGCCCGGTCGCGGTAGAGCTGGGCCACAGAGCGCACCTCCAGATCGAGCGAGGTGGCCAGCACCGCGAACTCCCATACCCCGGTGCCGGGCTGCGCCTCGGTCCAGAACAGCTCGCCCTGGGCGGTGTCGCCGCGCGTCAGCGCCAGTGTCGCCGGAAGCCGGCGGCGCAGAACCACGGCCCGGCGCAACCGGCTCCAGCCCTGCAAGCGCAGATCGGCCCCGATCCCCTGCCAGCCCTGGCCCGCATCCTCCCAGCCGTCCCGCGCCATCTGCCGCTCGGCAAGCCGGCGCGCGCCCCTGGTCAGGCGCAGCTTGAACAGATAGTCCAGACCCGCCGCCTCGCACGACGCCATATTGCCCTCGCTGCCCCAGTCCTTGTCCCCCCGCACCAGGCGCGGCCAGCGGTCCCGGCCGAGACGGTCCAGCAAAGCCCACAAGGACGGCGCCGCCCGGTTCGAGCGGTGATGATTGCCCGGCGCAACCTCGACATCCAGAACCAGCCGCGTGCCCGCCATCAGGAACGCATGGCAGGCGTGCGAGGGACGGCCCGGCTTCTTCGGGTTGTAGCTCACCACCGCCCCCTCCTGGCCGCCGTAGAGCGGCTTGATCGTCGTGTCGCAGTCCAGAACCCAAGGCTCGCTCAGCAGCGGGCGGACCGTGTCGTCGAGATGGCCCTGAAGCCACGTTGTGCCCTCATCCGCCCCGATCCGCTCCAGACCGCGCCGGACCGAATCCTCGCTCGCGACCTTGCCCATCCCCAACAGCGCCGGGGTAAGCGCCGCGCCGTCACCCTCGTTGTGACCTGAGATTTTCGTGTTCATCTGGCCCTTGTCAACGACGGAGGTGACAGATGACAGACAGATTGCATGAGCGAGTAACGGAGGAGGCCACCGACGCTGCGGTTGCGGTTGCGACGTGCGCGAACGGCGCGCGGGTGTGGCCGGAAGCGGAGAAGGCGCGGATTGTGGCGGAGACGTTCGAGGAGGGAGCGACGGTGGCGGGTGTTGCCCGGCGCCACGGCCTTTCGCGGACGCAGTTGAGCGGCTGGCGGCGCATGGCTCGGGACGGCCTTCTTGGCCCGGTTTCCGGCGCGGTCGACGATCCGTTCGGCCTGGTCCCGGTGACGGTGTCGGTGGCTGCTGAGCGGAACGGCGCGGCATCGGCGCCCGGGGACGGTATCGCGATCGAGATCGCCGACATCCGGGTGGTGGTGCCGCCGGACTTCGACGCGGGGCACCTGTCGCGCATCCTGGTCTGCGTTCGGGCCGCGCCATGATCCTGACCGGGGAGAAGGTGCGGGTCTGGCTGGCGACCCGCCCCGTCGACTTCCGCAAGGGACATGACGGGCTGTCGGCGGTGGTGCAGACGGTGCTGGGCCACGACCCCTATAGCGGCGCGGTCTTCGCCTTCCGCTCCAGGCGGGGCGACAGGATGAAGATCCTGGTCTGGGACCGCACCGGGCTGGTCATGGTCTACAAGCGCCTGGAGGGCGGCGGCTTCCAGTGGCCGCGCCCGTCGGATGGAGTGATCGGGCTGTCGCCAGCGCAGTTCTCGGCGTTGTTCGAGGGTCTCGATTGGCGGGCGGTCCGGGCCGTGCGACGGCCACGGCCGCGCCAGGCGGCCTGATCGCGCACCTTGTCGCCTCACCGGGGAACGGTGTCCATCCCACCGTCTCCCCGGTGTCGCCAGGACGAGCTGTCCGGCCCCGTTTACAGCGGGGCCGGAAGCATGGTCGCCTTGCATTATCTCATTGATTCTGAAAGATGGATCCGATGCCAACAAGCATGGGAAGCGCCGTTCCCGTGAGCGATCTGCAACGCCGTCTGGCGGCCGTCGAAGCCCAACTTGCGAAGGAGCGCGCCGAGCGCAAGGCCGCCGAGGATGCGCTGGCTGTGTCCGAGCAGGCGCGCGAACGCCTGGAGCGGATCATCGCCTCGCTGAACCATGCCGTGTGGGGCGCGCGCTCGGAGAAGCGCCATGCCGATCAGGACCGGCTGCCGCTGTTCGAGGACATCGCGGTCGCCGAGGGGATGTTGGCGGAAGCCCGGGAGAAGGCCGACGCGGCGACCGGCAGACAACGGCGCAAGCCGCAGCCGACCAATCGTAATCTCGGCCATCTGCCCAGGCACCTTGAACGCTTCGAGAAGGTGATCGAGCCGCAGAGCACGGAGTGCCCTTGCGGCTGTGGCGCGATGACCAGGGTCGGCGAGGACCGCACCGAGCGGCTCGACATCGTGCCGGCGAAGTTGAGAGTGCTGGTGACGATCCGGCCGAAATACATCTGCCGCGCCTGCGAGGGCAAGCAGAGCGTCCAGGCGCCGGCGCCGGAATACCTGGTGCCGCGCGGCCTGCCGACCGAGGGGCTGGTGGCGCACACGCTGGTCGCCAAGTTCGCCGACCACCGTGTGTCCTGAAGCACCGCCATGAAAGGAGGTGCGCAACTGCAAGAGAGATGAGGGTAGGCCCCTCGGGGTCGACGATCAGGCGTCGGTCTCAAACCACCACGAGCTGCTGTCGTAAAGAGCGATGGTGGTGAGCGTCGTGGAAACGGCGGGACGACGATCTCGTCAGGTGAGGTCCGGGGAGACGAGCGAAAGCGAACCGCCGATGAACTGCCGAAAGCGTATGGTCGATGTCAGAACCGGGGGTGGTGGTCACTCCGGGACAAGCATGGGCGGAGTCCTGGAGTCCGGCCCACGCGGCATCCGGCTCGAAGGCGGCGTGAACCCGGAACAGGCTTTCTTGCGGAACAGGAGAACCTGTCGTCCCGATGCCAAGGGAGACGGCCAACCGGGCAGCCCCCGGAAGGCTCAGAGTACCGATGCGGGGCACAGGGGCAGAACAGCCCGTAGTAGGGATGAAGGCGCTGTAATGGCGCTGGACCGAAGGGGCTGTGGTGTTCAGCCGCTGCCGTCGGCCAACTGGTGACAGGAGGAGCCGGATGACAGGGGCAAAGCCGTTCCCGATAGCAAAGAGGGAAGTCTGGGAAGCCTTCAAGCATGTGAAGGCAAACCGGGGAGCGGCTGGAGTAGATGGGCAGACGGTCGAGAGTCTGGAGGAACGGCTTGGTCCGGAACTCTACAAGCTCTGGAATCGCATGTCCTCAGGCAGCTATATGCCGCCTCCGGTTCGCAGGGTGAACATCCCCAAGGAGGGCGGCGGGAAGCGCCCGTTGGGCATACCGACGGTCACGGACCGCATCGCTCAGGAGGTTGTTCGCCGACATCTGGAGCCCTTGTTGGAACCGATTTTCCATGAGGACTCATACGGATATCGGCCGAAGCGATCCGCCATTGACGCCATCCGGACAGCGCGTCGGCGATGCTGGCGCTACGACTGGGTGCTGGACATGGACATCAAGGGGTTCTTCGACAACATCGACCACGAGTTGCTGCTGAAGGCCGTTCGTCACCATACGGACTGCCGGTGGGTGCTGCTCTATGTCGAGCGCTGGTTGAAGGCTCCCGTGATCGAGGAGGACGGCACCGTTGTCGCACGGGACAGGGGCACGCCACAGGGCGGGGTAATTTCGCCAGTATTGTCCAACCTGTTCCTGCACTATGCGTTCGATCAATGGATGAAAAGGTCGATGCCGCATGTTCCGTTCGAACGGTATGCGGACGATATAATCTGCCATTGTCGAACGGAGGAGGCGGCAAAGACCCTCTGGCGGCGGGTTGCGGACCGATTGGCCGAGTGCGGCCTGGAGGTCCATCCGCAGAAGACCAAGGTGGTCTACTGCAAGGATACCAACCGCAAGGCGGACTACCCGACGGTCGCGTTCGACTTCCTGGGCTACCGTTTCCAGCCAAGGTTCGCGGCGTGGCGCGGCGGGTTGTTCGGGGTCTCGTTCCTTCCGGCTGCCAGCCCGACTGCGCTCAAGGCGTTTCGGCGCCGCGTGCGACAGTGGCGTTTGCAACGGCGTAGCGACAAGGCACTGCTTGACCTTGCCCGCATGTTTCATCGCGAAATTGCAGGGTGGATCGGCTACTTCGGCGCATTCTACAAGTCGGCGCTCTATCCGACCCTTCGTCTGATAGACGCCCACTTGCAGCGATGGGCAATGCGGAAGTTCAAACGCTTCCGACAACGACCGCGTCAGGCTCGTCTCTGGCTTGCCAGAATCGCGAAAGCGGAGCCGTGGCGGTTCGCCCATTGGACCCTTGTGCACGGGCAGGGCCGGACGCTGGGAGCCGTATGAGCTGAGAGGTTCACGTACGGTTCTGGGAGCGCGTGGGGGTGAGATTCCCCCGCGCGACTCGCTAACCGTTCTACCGTCAGAGCGAGGCATACCGGCGCGAGGGGATCGACCTCGACCGCACCATGCTGGGGAACTGGGCGGGGCGCGGGATGCAGGTGCTGGCCCCGGTGATCGACCGGATGATCGAGCACCTCAAGGCGTCGGACGGTCTGTTCATGGACGAGACCACGGTGCCGGTGATGGCGCCGGGGACCGGCAAGACGCGCCTCGACTATCTGTGGGCGATCGCCCGCGATCAGCGCGGCTATGGCGGGGTCGACCCGCCGATCGTGGTGTTCCACCACTCGCGCCATCGAAGTGCGAAGGTCGCTCTGGAGTTGATGCGGGGCTACACCGGCGGCGGCCCGCTGCATGTGGACGGCTACAGGGTGTACGATGCGCTCGGCGATCCGAAGCAGACGGTCAGCCCATGGGTGCTCGCCTACTGCTGGACCCACTGGCGGAGACGCTTCGTCGACTTCCAGCGCGCCACGGAGTCGCCCCTGTGCGAGGAAATCCTCGCACGGATCGCGGCGCTCTACCGGATCGAGACCATGGTGCGCGGTCACCCGCCAGAGCTGCGGCTGAAGGCGCGGCAGGAGTTGTCGGCGCCGATCGTCGAGGCCATGCGGCCCTGGCTCGAGGCCCGGCTCGACCGTCTGTCCAGCGCGTCCGAACTCGCCAGGCACATCCGCTACGCCCTCAAGCGCTGGGATGGCCTGTGCCGGTTCCTCCATGACGGACGTATCGAGATGGACACCAACCCTGTCGAG
>CBDBCV010000011.1:0-478696 GCA_965203455.1 Alphaproteobacteria bacterium | reverse complement strand
GGCGGCGGCCCGGAACGCAGGGAGGGCGTAGCCCGACCGGAGTTCCGGGCCGCCGGCTCGAAAAATTTCCCCCGGGCCTTCTGGCGGCCAGGGCCGGCCGGGCGAACGGTGAGGCTTTTCCGAGTGGGGGAGCGCGTCGTTGCCCGGGCGTCACATAACCGATCGCCAGAAGAGGCTGTTCATGACCCATAAGAAGACCGACACCATCGCGGTGGCGGCCGCCAAGGCGGGCTTCAGCCGTGCCACCGGCTACCGGCTCGCTGCCGATCCGCTTCCCGCTTGGGAGAAGAAGCCGCGAGGCCGGCGCCGCCCGGACCCGCTGGCCGATATCTTCGAGGAGGACGTCGTGCCGATCCTTGAGGCCAGCCCGCTGATCCGCCCGGTCGGCGTGTTCGAGGAGCTGAGGCGCCGCCATCCCGAACTGGACCCGGGGGTGCGGCGCACGCTGGAGCGGCGGATCCGCACCTGGCGCGCCGAGCACGGCGCGGAGAAGGACGTGATCTTCCGCCAGAAGCACGAGCCGGGCCGGCAGGGCCTGTCCGACTTCACCCGCATGGGTTCGCTCGGCGTGACCGTCGCGGGGCAGCCGTTGGACCCTATGCTCTACCACTTCCGCCTCGCCTGGTCAGGCTTCACCCATGCCCGGGTGGTGCTGGGCGGCGAGAGCTTCACGGCGCTCGCGGAGGGGCTGCAGGACGCGCTGTGGCATCTCGGCGGCGCGCCCGGCGAGCACCGCACCGACAGCCTGTCGGCGGCGTTCTGCAACCTGGGCAAGGACGCGGTCGAGGACATGACCGGGCGCTACCGGGCGCTGTGCGAGCATTACGGCATGGAAGCCACCCGCAACAACCGCGGCGTGGCGCATGAGAACGGCTCGATCGAAGGGCCGCACGGACACCTCAAGCGCCGGATCGCGGATGCGCTGGCGCTGCGCGGCTCGTCGGACTTCGAGACCCTCGACGCCTATCGGCGCTTTGTCGCCGAGGTGGTCGGCCGCGCCAACGCACACCGCTCCAAGGCGATCGAAGCCGAGCGCGCGGTGCTGCGGGACCTGCCGGTCGAGCGGACTGTCGATTACGAGACGATCAGCGTCAACATCGGCCAGTCCTCCGGCTTCGTTCTCCGCCGCGTGTTCTACACCGTGCCCTCACGCCTGATCGGGCACCGGCTCGGGGCGCGCGTCTACGACGACCGGATCGACCTCTTCCTCTCGGGCACTCACCTCCTCACCCTGCCGCGCGCGCGCGTCGGCGCGAGCGGTCCGGGCGGTCACGTCGTCAACTACCGTCACGTCATCCACTCCTTGAAGAAGAAGCCGATGGCGCTGATGAACCTGGTCTATCGCGACGAGCTGTTCCCTCGCGAGCCCTACCGACGCTGCTTCGAGAAGGCCCTGGAGCGGATCGGCGAGCGCGAGGCCTGCCGCCTCGCCGTCGGCCTCCTGGCGCTGGCGCATGAGGAGAGTTGCGAGGCCGAGCTGGCCGCGGCGATCAACCACGCGCTCGGGATCGGCCGTCTCCCCGACCCCGGCGAGCTCAAGGCGCGCTTCGCGCCGCGCCGCAGCAAAATGCCCAGCGTCGATGTCGTCAGGCCGCCGCTCGGCGGCTATGGCTCGTTGCTGAGCGCAGGAGAGGCGGCATGACCGACAAAGACGACAACAACACCGCGCTCGACCCCAACAAGATCGACGCCATGAAGCTCTCCTTGATGCTTGCCGAGCTCCGCCTGCCGACGATCAGCCAACTCTGGCAGAGCTTCGCCAAGCGGGCCGACAAGGAAGGATGGACCGCGGCTCGCTTCCTCGCGGCCCTGGCTGAACACGAACTCGCCGAACGCGACCGGCGGCGCATCGAGCGCCACCTCAGGGAGGCCAAGCTGCTTCCGGGCAAGACGCTTGCCTCCTTCGACTTCAACGTCGTGCCGATGATCTCGAAGGCCCAGGTCAGCGCGCTGGCCGCCGGCGACGCCTGGCTCAGCCAGGGCGCCAACTGCCTGATCTTCGGACCGCCAGGGGCCGGCAAGAGCCATCTCGCCTCCGCCATTGGCCTGGCCCTGGTTGAGAGCGGATACCGTGTGCTGTTCACCAGGACCACCGATCTCGTGCAGCGCATGCAGGTTGCAAGGCGCGAGCTTGCACTGGAAAGCCTGTTGGCGCGGCTCGACCGCTTCAACCTCCTGATCCTCGACGACCTCGCCTATGTGCGGAAGGACCAGGCCGAGACCGGCGTGCTCTTCGAACTCATCTCGGCGCGCTACGAGCGGCGATCCCTGCTCATCACCGCAAACCAGCCCTTCGGCGAGTGGGGAAAGGTGTTCCCGGACGAAACAACCGCGGTGGCTGCCGTCGACCGCCTCGTCCACCACGCCACCATCCTCGAGATGAACATCGAGAGCTACCGCCGCCGCGCCGCTCTCGACAGAGGCAAGCGAAAGGCCGGCCGGCCGCCAAGCTACGCAACCAAGAAAAACACCAAGGACTGAGCCGCCGCCTGCTCAGGTAGAGCGGCCACGACAATCAGGGCCCGCGGGGATCGTCTCCGCGGGCCGTCTCTTCTCCGACGATCGTGTCCCGAGCCGTGGTGTAAGAGCCTGGCGGCCGTCGCGGTATCCGGCGGGTAGGGCCGGTAGGCTCAGGCTGCCACGGCGGGCAGCTTGACGGTTGCATTGTCGCTCACGGGAGCGATTGATTCCAGCGTCATGTATCTGAGAAATGTGCGCTGTGGTGATTTTTGGCTGTCGCCGGTTCGATTTTGGCGGTTGAATATCGTCCGGCCCGCTTCCCCACCGGGCAGGATACGGGCTTCCGGGGCCTGACAAATACGATTACCGGAAGATTGTCTGGCGTGCGGGCGTGGCTTCCCCTCTGCCGTCGGGCGGCGGGATCGGGCAGGATTGTCGGGAGGCAGACGAGCGGTCAGCCGGTGTCGAGATACGGCACGGCGCCGACCAGGGAGCGCATGCGCTCGGGGCGGCCGGCGCGGGCCTGGGCGAGAGCCATCGCCATCATCACCGCCAGGGCGAGGCCGAGGCGGGTCTTCATCTTGGCGCGGCCTCGGATGTAGTGGGTCTCGAAGTTGAAGCTGTTGTCGAGGCGGCTGTTGATCCGCTCCATGGCCGAGCGGCGGTTGTAGCCGCGCCGCCATGACGGACTGCCCCAGGGCGTGGGGGTGAAGATGCGCCGGTCGTGGCTGTCGAGGTCGATGCGCAGGATGCGGCCATAGTCTCCGGGCTTGACCCCGCCGGCCCGGTGGCAGGCCCGGCTGCCGGCGCAGGCGAAGCCGAAGGCGGCTGCCGGGCAGCGGTATTTGAGCGTGCCGCAGCGGCCCCGATCAGCCTCGAACCCCTGAAACGCCATAGCGCGGACCTCGCCGGTCCCGGGACAGACGCAGGACACCCGGCCGCGCTCGTCGTGAACGATGACATCGGCGCGGTCGGGGAACAGCGGCCGCGTGATCGGCTGCGCCGGATCGTATCTCGGCTCCTGCTTCTCCACCCGCCACATCAGCCGTGTATCGATCAGCGGGCGGGCGGTCCACCGGTCCCACAGCCGCGCCTTCAGGCGGGCATCGTCGAGACCGCGGTCGGCGCTGAAGTCGGCGCAGCGCCCGGCGATCTCCGGCGCCCTTGCGAACAGCTCCTCCAGCATCCCGGACAGCACCTTGGGTTCCGAGGCCGAAGCGCGCGTCACCTCGAAGGCCACCGGAACCTCGTAATCGGTGTCGGCGATCAGGTGCAGCCCGTAGCCGAACCACGACTTCACCTTCTTCCACACCGCGCCGGTCCTGGCGTCCACCCCGCCCGTCTCGTGCTTGCCCCAGTCGGCGTCGGGGTCCGAGGTCTTGTCCTCGTCCTTGCCGACCCGGCCCGTCGAGTGGCTCGCGATCGCCTTGCCGTCGTAGCCGAGATGACGCCCGAAGTCCGGCAACGCGGCGAACAGCGCGGCGCGCAGGCTCTCGATCATGGCGGACACCAGCCCCTGCTCGTCCTCAAGCTGCACAACACGCCCCAGAAACCGCGAGAAGTTCCAGTGGCTCGGCGCCGTCGAACGAACCCGCGCCGGGCGCGTTACCGCATGCCCGTCGTGAAGCACCGTCACCGGCCCGCTCTGATACGGCAGAGGGTCGAACCCGCAGATCTCCAGCAACGCCGGGTTGCGCCCCAGCTCCCGCAACAGCGACTGCATCGAGGCGTGTTGCAACACCACCCCCGCGATCAGCGCCCGCCACATCGCCCGCACCGGGTAGTCGTTACGGCCCCGACCGCGACACACTTCAAGCGCCGTCACGATCTCCTCGTCGGGAAGCACCGCCAGAACCAGGCGCAGCCGTTCAAGGTCCGGCAGGACTTCGACATCGCGCCACGAAAAGGGTAGCTTCGCCGCCGTCGCCATCGCTGTTCTCCCGACCAGGGGTGGTGGTGGAACAAGGGCCCCAGGGCCCGATGGCGACACCTTCTATCTCATGCGCACGATCAGGGCGCGCGAGGCCGCCGCAGGAAAACCTCGCTGCCAAGACGCCGCGACCAGCGGCGTGGGGTGAAAATCGCCAAAACGACCGCCGCAGCGAAACTGAAACCCCGGATATCAACGACCACCACGGGGTATCAAAAATCTCGCACCTCCGTGAACGCCTTGTAAATCAACCCGTCCCCGACAGCGCAAACGCCTCTATCTGGCCCTCTGGACGGCCCATTCGTCGTTCTGCTCGAGCAGGATGGCGCCGATCAGCCGTGTTATGGCGTCCTCGTTGGGGAAGATGCCGACGGTGTTGGTACGCCGCTTGATCTCGCCATGGAGTCGTTCGAGCGGGTTTGTCGAGTGCAGCTTGGGGCGATGCGCGGCCGGGAAGGTCATGTAGGCGAGAACGTCGTGCTCGGCCTCGTCCATGAGAGCGGCGAGCTTCGGCGCCTTGGCCCTGAGCTGGTCGGCGACCTGGCGCCACTGGGCGGAGGCGCTGTCTGCATCCTCCTGGGCGAAGGCGGTGGTGACGAAGGCGGACACGACGCGCCGGCCCTGCTTGCCGGCATGGGCGAGCAGGGTGCGCATGAAGTGGACGCGGCAGCGCTGCCATGTGGCGCCGAGGACGCGCGTTGCAGCCGCCTTCAGGCCCTTGTGGTCATCGGAGACGACCAGCTTGACGCCGCGCAGGCCGCGGCGGGCCAGGGAGCGCAGGAAGGAGGTCCAGAAGGTCTCGGCCTCGGACGCGCCGATCGCCATGCCGAGCACCTCGCGGCGGCCCTGGTCGTTGACCGCCACCGCGATCGTGACCGCGACCGAGACGACGCGCCCGGCCTCGCGCATCTTCACATAGGTCGCGTCCAGCCACAGATACGGCCAGTCGCCCTCCAGCGGGCGGTCGAGGAAGTCGCGGATCTTGCCGTCGATCTCACCGCACAGCCGCGACACCTGGCTCTTCGAGATGCCCGACATGCCCATGGCCTGCACCAGGTCGTCCACCGAGCGGGTCGACACGCCCTTGATGGAGAGGTTTACGGTCGAAGGTGTGCGAGTGGACGGCCGATACAGTTTGGCAGGCGGTGATCTGACAGGGTCGCGGCCGCTCGGAAGCGCGACATGGCAGGGCTTGATGGCCGGCACTCCGACGACAGGCGCAGGGCGCGGCGACAGGCTCCAAGGCAATGCAACACTGACCTATAACCTCAATACACAGATGCTGGGCGCGGCGTTCACCAATATCCAGAATATCGACCGTCTCCAGGCGCATCCCGTCTCCACCGTCCGCTTCACGGGCGTTCTTGTGGATGCGCGCGGCCGGTTTCAAGCTGGTGGGACCGGCAACCGCATTCAAGGCGGCTTCTACGGCTCTGGCCATGCCGAGGCGACAGGGGTCTTCGAGCAATCGAACATCGTCGGAGCCTTTGGGGCGAAGCGCCAATAGCCCCTATGGAGAATCGGGCGGGGGATCGCCTCGCCCGATTTTCCTGATTTCAAACTGAGACACTACCCGGGATCGGGCAAGAGCAAGGATCGGTCGACGGTGATCTACAATTCCCGCATCACCATCCGCGACATCCCCGAGGCGGCATGGGAATACGTCGTCAACGGCAAGCCCGCACTCGCCTGGATCATGGAACGCCAGTGCGTCAGAACCGACAAGGCAAGCGGGATCGTCAGCGACGCCAACCGCTACGCGACCGAGACGGCCGGCGATCCGCGATATCCGCTTGACCTCTTGCTGCGGGTCATCACCGTCAGCCTGGAGACCATGAAGATCGTGCGCTCCCTTCCCGCACTGACAATCGAATAAACCGGACAGGGCGGTCGTAGTGAGTGGCCCGGACAACTGCCGCCGGTCCAGATGAGGCGATACCGCCGAGCTACAGGATATCGGCCGCGATGCAGTCGGCGACCCTTACCGCCGCCTCGTGCATGGAGTCCTGCGCCAGATGGGCGTATTTCGCCGTCGTCTCGACATGCACGTGGCCGAGCAGCCGGCCGATCGCGGGCAGGCTCTCACCCAGCGCCAGCGCGCGCGAGGCGAACGAGTGCCGGCAGTCGTGAAGCCGGACATCCTCGAGCTTCGCCCGTTCGCGCACCAGGCACCACTGGCGGTCGATGAAGCCCAGCCGCTCGCCCGGCTTCCGGCCCTGGATCACCCAGGGATTGCCCTCGGCGCGCGGGATGCCCGCGAGCACCCGAACCGCCTCGGGCGACAGCGGCACTGTGCGCGCACCGGTCTTGGTGTCCTCAAGGTTCAGCTCCATGGCTTCGAGGTCCACGTCCCGCCAGCGCAGCGTCACGATCTCGTTCTTGCGGCACCCGGTCAGCATCAGCAGCCGGATCGCCGCCGCGGCATGCGCCGAGACGGCGCCGTTGGCCTCCGCCTCGTCGAGTGCACGCCCGAGCCGGCGGAACTCGGCGGCGGTGAGAAACCGCTCGCGCGCCTGCTGGCGGTATTTCACCGTGCCCCGGCAGGGATTGCTCCCCTCGGGCGTCAATCCCCAGGATTCGGCCATGTTGAACATGCGCGACAGCAGGTCCAGCGTCCGGTTGGCCTGCACCGGCGTCGCCCGCATCGCATGGTGCAGGTCGCGCACATGCTCGCGCCGCACGCTGCCGAGCGGCAGCTTCCCGAGCGTCGGCACGATGTGCCCGTTCGCCATGCGCCGGTAGGCCTTCACGGTGTTGGGCTTGCAATGCTGCTCGGCATATTCCTCGAGATACCGCGCGGCGAGCGCCGCGACCGTCGGCCCGTCCGGGTGCTTCGCCGCCAGCGGCTCCGGCACCGGGTCCTCGCCCGCCTTGATGCGCGCGATGATCAGCGCCGCGCGGCGGCGAGCCTCCTCGGGCGTGATGACGCCGTGCCGCCCGATGGTCAGCCGCTTCGCCGCGCCGCGCGCGCGGGTCTGCACGATGTAGTGCTTCGAGCCGGAGGGATACACCCGGACGCCGAAGCCCGGCTGTCCAGAGTCCCAGAACACCGTGTCCCTGTCGACCTCGAGCGCTTCGACCGTGCGCCGCGATATGGACCGTTTCCCGAGCTTCGCCATCGCGCTCTCCCTCCCGCCTCAGGCGGCGTCCGGTTCGAGGATGTCGGCGCCGATGCTGCCGCCGACCTTGGCCGCCGACGCCTTCTCGGTGTCGCGCGCCAGATGCGCGTAACGCGCGGTCGTCGCGACCTGCCCGTGGCCCATCAGCTTGCCGATCATCGAAAGGCTCTCGCCGAGCGCCAGCGCCCGGCTCGCCCAGCTGTGCCGAAGATCGTGGATGCGGACGTCCTTCAGCCCGGCCTTCGCGCGAAGGCGCTTCCAGACTGCATCCATGTTGACCAGATGGGCGTCCCCCTTCCTGCCCGCGATCACCCATGGGCTGTCGCCGTCGCGAGGAATCCGGTCGAGCACCGCCTCGACCGCGGGCGTCAGCGGAACGATGCGCGGTCCCGTCTTGGCATCGCGCAATCTCAACCCGCGCGCCGCCCGGTCCACATCGTCCCACCGGAGCCCCATGATCTCACCCTTGCGGCATCCGGTCAGCATCAGCAGGCGAAGCGCCGCGACCGCTGCCGGGCGCGCCGAGCCGTCCGCTTCCGCCTCCTTCAGCACCCGGCCCAGCGCCCGGTATTCGTCGGGCGCGAGGAAGCGCTCGCGCCTGACCTCCCTGTACCGGCGCACTGCCCGGCACGGGTTCCGCCCCGGCGGGACCAGTTCCAGTGCCTCGGCCATGTTGTACATCCGGGACAGTATCTTCACCGACAGGTTCGCCGCCTGCGGCGTCTTGCGCAGCCCGTAATGGAACTTCGCGACGCGCGACCGGTCGACCTCGCCGACGGGCAGGCCGCCGAGTTGCGGCAGGATGTGCCCCTCGATCGCGTAGCGGTAGCTCGCCTGCGTCTTCTCCCGGAGGTTGACCTTCACATGGCCCTCCATGTAGCGCTCCGCCAGACCCGCCACCGTGAGCTCCGGCGCGGCCGGCGCCGGGAACGGCTCCAGCCCCCGCCTGATGCGGTCGATGACGCCGGCGGCCCGCTTGCGGGCCTCGTCGGGCGTCAGGTCGCCGTGGCGCCCGAGCGTGACGCGCTTCGGCCCGGTCGGGCCGCGCGTCTGGACGACGAAGACCTTGCGGCCGGTCGGATGGACCCGGATACCGAACCCCTTGAGGTCCCGATCCCAGAACACGGCGTCCTTACCTTCGACCACGAGAGCGTCGACGGTGCGCTTGGTGAGCTTCGGGGCAGAATCGGGCATCATGGTCTCCGGCGGATCGGGGAAGCGTTCGTTCAAGGCGTGGCGATGACCAGGAAAACAATGTCAGTTCCGCGTTCTTCCGGGCTCCGCCCGCCTGCGCTCCATGCCACCGTCCCCTCCATCACCGCATGACCGAACGCTTTCCCGCGGCGGGTTTTCGGTCCCGGAAGTGGAGACGAAATTCGTAATCAATCCGCAAGCGACCGGGCCCGCATCCCGGCGTATTGGAGCGCATCCCGGGCAGGGATGCAAGACCAAAATGGCGGTGCAAATAGCTGTTATGCAATGGTAATTCGTATCTCAGCGCACTCTGGCGCAGGTCTGGCGCAATGGCGCTACATATCATGGCGGAAGGTCGCCATCGCGCGGCGCAACCGGTCGGCCTCGGACGGGGTGAACCCGGCGGCGACGATCGCGATCTTCATCGCCTGTTCCTGGAACAGCGGCACGCCGAGCGTCTTCTCGAGCACGCTACGCAATTCGTCGGAGGGGAACTCGACCGTCTCCTCGCCGTTCCGGCGGCGCAGATAGGGATGGACCATGTCGCCCTGGATCGGACCCGGGCGGACGATCGCGACCTCGATCACCAGGTCGTAGAACGAGCGCGGGCGAAGCCTCGGCAGCATCGTCATCTGGGCCCGGCTCTCGACCTGGAAGACGCCGATCGAATCGGCCTTGCACAGTATGTCGTAGACCGCCGGGTCTTCGGCCGGGACATCGGCGAGCCCGTAATCGATCCCGTAACGGGCGCGCAGGAGGTCGAGCCCCTTGCGGATGCAGGTCAGCATGCCGAGCCCGAGCACATCGATCTTGAGCATGCCAAGCGCGTCGAGGTCGTCCTTGTCCCATTCGATGACGGTGCGGTCCTCCATCGCCGCGTTGGTTATCGGGACGATTTCGGACAGCGGGCCGCGGGTGATGACGAACCCCCCGACATGCTGGGAGAGGTGGCGCGGGAAACCGGTGAGCTCGCCGGCGAGCTCGATGGTGAGCGCCAGCCGCTCGTCGGCCGGGTCGAGGCCGGCTTCGCGGATGTGGTTTTCGTTGAGCGGGCCCGACCGCCAGCCCCAGACCGTGCTGGAGAGTGCAGACAGGGTGTCGAGCGAAAGACCGAGCGCCTTTCCCACCTCGCGCACCGCGCTTCGCGCGCGGTAGTGGATCACGGTCGCGGCGAGTCCCGCCCGCTCGCGACCGTATTTCCGGTAGATGTACTGGATCACCTCCTCGCGGCACTCGTGCTCGAAGTCGATGTCGATGTCGGGCGGCTCGTTGCGCTCGGCGCTGACGAAGCGCTCGAACAGGAGATCCAGCCGGTTCGGATCGACCGCGGTGATGCCGAGGCAGTAGCAGACCGCTGAGTTGGCCGCCGACCCGCGGCCCTGGCAGAGGATCCCGCGGCTCCGGGCGAAACGGACGATGTCGTGGACGGTCAGGAAATAAGCCGCGTAGTCGAGCTCGGCGATCAGGTCGAGCTCGTAGGCGATCTGACAGGCGGCCGCGTCGGGGACACCGTCCGGATAGCGGGTTTCCGCGCCCTCCCAGGTCAGACGCCGCAGCGCGCCGTCCGGGGTGTCACCGGGGGACCCCTCGTCGTCCGGGTATTCGTAGCGCAGCTCGTCGAGCGAGAAATCGCAGGCGTCCGCGATGGCGACGGTGCGGCGGACGGTGTCCGGATGATCGCGGAAAAGCCGCGCCATCTCGGAGGCGGGTTTCAGGTGGCGCTCGGCGTTGGTGGCGAGCCGGTAACCGGCCTCGTCGATCGTGCAGTGCTCGCGGATACAGGTCAGCACGTCCGCGAGGCGGCGCCGCGCCGGTGTATGGGCGTGGACGTCGTTGGTCGCGACCAGCGGCGTGCCGGCGCGGGCGGCGATCCCGGCAAGCCGGTCGATCCGGACCCGGTCGTCGCCGCGATAGAGGTGGCTCGCGGCGAGGTGGACCGAATTCCCGATGCGGCGGCGCAGTGAGGCCAGCCTGTCCTCGAAGCCCGGGTCGGGGGCGCCGCCGTCCCCGGGCGGCAGCACGATCAGGATCTGGCCCGTCGCGTGATCGAGCAGGTCGGCAAGTCCGATCTCACACTCGCCCTTGGGAGCGCGCCGCCGGCCGATCGTCAGCAGCCGCGAGAGCCGTCCGTAAGCGGCGCGGTCGCGGGGCAGGCAGAGCATGCCGGGCGCATCGGCGAGGTCGAGCCTCGCGCCGACGACGAGCTTCATGCCGATCTCCCGCGCGGCGGCATGGGCGCGGACGACGCCGGCCAGCGTGTTGCGATCGGTCACCGCGACCGCGTGCAGGCCGAGGTCGGACGCCGCCTGCACCAGCTCCCCGGGGTGCGAGGCGCCGCGCAGGAAGGTGAAGTTGGTGGTCGCCTGGAGCTCGGCATAGGCGACGGTCATGCGAACAGCCCGTGCAGGAACCACGCGGGCGGCACGTCGGGACGATAGAGCCCCTCGCGGTAGAGCCAGTAACGGCGCCCGTTCTCGTCCTCGACCCGGTAGTAGTCGCGCAGGCCGGACTCGTCGTCGGCATCGGGCCTGCGCCACCATTCCGGCACGATCCGCTCCGGGCCTTCGGCGCGGACGACCCGGCGGCGCACGCGGCGCCAGCGGAACATGACGGGCGGATCGTCGGGGACGGGTGCCACGACCTCGATCGGCTCGGGCGGGGCCAGAAGACGGATCGGACGGGGAGGGGAAGGCCAGGCGGCCGGCGATTCGACGCGCCCGTCGAGCGCCGGCGTCGCGATCGTCGCGCGCTCCGGGATGCGGCTTTCGCGTGGGGCGAAGCGGATGACGCGCCCGCCTCCCAGGCGGCTGGCCAGCCGGTCGATCAGCGCATCGGTATCGCCGCCCGTCTTCTCCTCGTGGAAGGCGGCCTGACGGGGGTCGAGCGGTTCGGTCACGGGCGCCGTCAGCGTCATCGCCTCGATCCCGTACACGGTTTCGAACGATTCCATCGGCGCGGCGAAAAGCGCGGCGAGATGGCCGGCGTCGCGGGAAGGCTTGCCGGTGCCGACGGCGAAGCGATGAGGATCGCCGGCCGGTTCGAAAAGCGACAGCACGAGCCGGCGGGCGCCGCGCCCGTCGAGGGCGAGGTCGCGGACGAGATTGCCGATCAGGCGGTCGAGCGCGGCCGCGATGTCCTCGGCCCGGCCGATCGGTTCGGCGAAATCGATGCGGGCGAAACGGGACGTAGCGGGCGCGGCCGGGCCGATCGGCTCGTTGACGAGCCCGAGCGCGGCATCGAGCCGGTCTCCAACCTCGCTTCCGAAACGGTCGGCGATCGCGCCGCGCGGCAGGTCGAGCAGGGAGGCGACGGTCCGAAAGCCGAGGGAGTCGAGCGAAGCGGCGGTTTCGGGGGCGAGCCTGAGCGCCGCCACCGGCAGGGGCGCGAGCGCCCGGCGGGCGCTGTCCCGGGCGATGATCCTTGACCGCGCGGCATCGTCGGTCGCGAACCGGCAGACCGCCCAGGCGGCGCCCGGCGTGTCGGCGACCGCGGCGCGGGCCTCGTAGCCCGCCGCCCCGAGACGCCCGATTAGGTCTCCGGCGAGCGCCGCCTCGCCGCCGCAAAGATGCGCGCAGCCGGTGATGTCGAGCCAGATCGCGCCGCTGCCGTCGGGCGTACCGCCGTCGGCCGGGACGGGCACGGTCCAGGGGCTGTAGCGTCCGCACCATCCGGCCAGGCGTTCGAGCGCGCGGGTCTCGGCCGCCGGGTCCGCCGGCACGGAGCGGAGAGACGGCAGGATGGCGCGCGCGTCGCCGAGCGGCTGGCCGGAATAGAGCCCGGCGGAAGCGGCGCCGCGGTCGAGGCCGACCAGCATCAGCCTTCCCTCGCGCGACCCGACGGTCGCGAGGGGGGGCTCCCGCCGGGAAGCGGGAGCGTCAACCCGCCCGGCGGACCGTCTCAGCCTGTCGGTCGCAAACCGCGGCAGCCAGAGCGAGACCACACGTCTCATCGCACCATTCCACATCCCAAGCGCCGGGCAGCCCGCCACGGCAGCGAGACATCTCGATCCGCCAGAAGGGTGGCGGGAAAGCGGCATCCTCGCCGCCGGATCTTGCCGCGCCGACCCGCCAGCGGGTCGTCGCGGCATTGGGCGCGGCCCCGCCGCCGGAAGGGCGCAGCATCAACGCGGTTACTCCGCTTTTCCCGGCAGCGCGCAGGAGCCTCCGGCTTTCGGTCAGGGAGACCGCGGCGAGCGTGCCGCAGCGAAGCCCGTCTTCCATCGCCCACAGCGTCTCGGCATCGTTCTCGGTCCGGACGAAAACCAGCCGCTCGGGCTCGAGGCCGAAACGCCTCAATCCCGGCGGATACCCGGCGGATACAACGCGCCGGCATCGAGAGCGCGCGCGCCTTCGCACCACAGCACCGGCCCGTTGCCGGAAAGCGACGCTAGATGGGCCGAGAACGCGCTCGCGGTTCCGGCCATGCCGGCGTCGATGGCGGCGATCTCGTGAAGCGTGCCCGCGGGCAGCCCGCCGCCGGGAAGATGGGCGTCGATCTCGCCGATGCCGAGCGGCAGGACGGCCGTGCCCTCGCCGGACCAGGCCGGCCCGGCTCCCTCGATCCGGCGAATGGCGGCGCGCAGGCGGTCCAGCATTTCAGGATCCCGCGGTCCGTGCTTGCGCGAAGGGGGACGCCAATCGCCGCCGGTCGGGCGTGCCGCAGGCCGGAACGGCGTCGGCGATGGGGCCGTGTCGACGATACGGAATATGGGTTGCATCGATGGATTTTTCTTTGAGGCGTTTGCGCTGTCGGGGACGGGTTGATTTACAAGGCGTTCACGGAGGTGCGAGATTTTTGATACCCCGTGGTGGTCGTTGATATCCGGGGTTTCAGTTTCGCTGCGGCGGTCGTTTTGGCGATTTTCACCCCACGCCGCTGGTCGCGGCGTCTTGGCAGCGAGGTTTTCCTGCGGCGGCCTCGCGCGCCCTGATCGTGCGCATGAGATAGAAGGTGTCGCCATCGGGCCCTGGGGCCCTTGTTCCACCACCACCCCTGGTCGGGAGAACAGCGATGGCGACGGCGGCGAAGCTACCCTTTTCGTGGCGCGATGTCGAAGTCCTGCCGGACCTTGAACGGCTGCGCCTGGTTCTGGCGGTGCTTCCCGACGAGGAGATCGTGACGGCGCTTGAAGTGTGTCGCGGTCGGGGCCGTAACGACTACCCGGTGCGGGCGATGTGGCGGGCGCTGATCGCGGGGGTGGTGTTGCAACACGCCTCGATGCAGTCGCTGTTGCGGGAGCTGGGGCGCAACCCGGCGTTGCTGGAGATCTGCGGGTTCGACCCTCTGCCGTATCAGAGCGGGCCGGTGACGGTGCTTCACGACGGGCATGCGGTAACGCGCCCGGCGCGGGTTCGTTCGACGGCGCCGAGCCACTGGAACTTCTCGCGGTTTCTGGGGCGTGTTGTGCAGCTTGAGGACGAGCAGGGGCTGGTGTCCGCCATGATCGAGAGCCTGCGCGCCGCGCTGTTCGCCGCGTTGCCGGACTTCGGGCGTCATCTCGGCTACGACGGCAAGGCGATCGCGAGCCACTCGACGGGCCGGGTCGGCAAGGACGAGGACAAGACCTCGGACCCCGACGCCGACTGGGGCAAGCACGAGACGGGCGGGGTGGACGCCAGGACCGGCGCGGTGTGGAAGAAGGTGAAGTCGTGGTTCGGCTACGGGCTGCACCTGATCGCCGACACCGATTACGAGGTTCCGGTGGCCTTCGAGGTGACGCGCGCTTCGGCCTCGGAACCCAAGGTGCTGTCCGGGATGCTGGAGGAGCTGTTCGCAAGGGCGCCGGAGATCGCCGGGCGCTGCGCCGACTTCAGCGCCGACCGCGGTCTCGACGATGCCCGCCTGAAGGCGCGGCTGTGGGACCGGTGGACCGCCCGCCCGCTGATCGATACACGGCTGATGTGGCGGGTGGAGAAGCAGGAGCCGAGATACGATCCGGCGCAGCCGATCACGCGGCCGCTGTTCCCCGACCGCGCCGATGTCATCGTTCACGACGAGCGCGGCCGGGTGTCCTGCGTCTGTCCCGGGACCGGCGAGGTCCGCGCTATGGCGTTTCAGGGGTTCGAGGCTGATCGGGGCCGCTGCGGCACGCTCAAATACCGCTGCCCGGCAGCCGCCTTCGGCTTCGCCTGCGCCGGCAGCCGGGCCTGCCACCGGGCCGGCGGGGTCAAGCCCGGAGACTATGGCCGCATCCTGCGCATCGACCTCGACAGCCACGACCGGCGCATCTTCACCCCCACGCCCTGGGGCAGTCCGTCATGGCGGCGCGGCTACAACCGCCGCTCGGCCATGGAGCGGATCAACAGCCGCCTCGACAACAGCTTCAACTTCGAGACCCACTACATCCGAGGCCGCGCCAAGATGAAGACCCGCCTCGGCCTCGCCCTGGCGGTGATGATGGCGATGGCTCTCGCCCAGGCCCGCGCCGGCCGCCCCGAGCGCATGCGCTCCCTGGTCGGCGCCGTGCCGTATCTCGACACCGGCTGACCGCTCGTCTGCCTCCCGACAATCCTGCCCGATCCCGCCGCCCGACGGCAGAGGGGAAGCCACGCCCGCACGCCAGACAATCTTCCGGTAATCGTATTTGTCAGGCCCCGGAAGCCCGTATCCTGCCCGGTGGGGAAGCGGGCCGGACGATATTCAACCGCCAAAATCGAACCGGCGACAGCCAAAAATCACCACAGCGCACATTTCTCCTATATATTCTATTTTTGTTCTCATCGAAGGTCAAGCGTTCGAGGCGCGTTATTTTGCATTGTCGGGTTGCGCCGGAATCGTTCCGGAGGGAGCGAATATGCTATAGAAGTGGCCTTCCGGTTTGGCGGAACGCGACGAGGAGCCGACTGCCGCGTGTCCAAATTCCAGCTCTATACGCTCAGACAGATCGTGGTCGTCCTGGCGGTCGTCGTGGCCGGCATGTTCGCGGTCATCTGGCTCACCAAGTCGCTGAGTCTGATCGACCTGGTGATGAACCGCGGTCTTTCGGTGTCGATGTTCGCCTGGATCACGACCCTGCTGCTGCCGGCGTCCTTCGCCATCGTCGGACCGATCTCGCTCTTCGTCGCCGTGGCCTACGTCTACCACCGGCTGACGATGGACAGCGAGCTGGTCATCATGCAGGCCGCCGGGATCAGCCGCCTCCAGCTCGCCCGCCCGGCACTGCTGGCCTCGGCGGCGATGATCGCCCTCGGCTACCTGGTTTCGCTCTACCTCATGCCGCTCGCCTACCGCGAATATCGCGATCTGAAATTCCAGATCAGCCACAACTATTCCTCGGTGCTGATCCAGGAAGGCGTTTTCTCCCAGGTCGTTCCCGGCGTCACCGTCTACGTCCGCAAGCGCGGATCCGACGGTACGCTGATGGGCATACTGGTGCATGACCGACGCCAGCCCGACAGCCCGGTCACCGCGCTGGCGGAGCGCGGCACGCTGCTGCCGGGCGAGAACGGTCCCAAGATGGTCATGATCCAGGGCAATCGGCAGGAGCGGCGCGGCGATCAGGGCACGTCGCGCCTTCAGTTCGACCGCTACGAGCTACAGTTCACCACGGAGACCAAGTCGGGCTACGGCAGATGGCAGAGCCCGCACGAGCAGTTCCTGCCCGATCTGTTCGATCCGCCGGAAGAGGTCGGCGGCCTCTCCCGTTATCACCAGTTCCGGATGGAGGGCCACGACCGCCTTACCGCGCCTCTCATGAACCTCGCCTTGCCGCTGGTCGCCCTGGCTCTGCTACTCGGCGCCGAGTTCAACCGGCGCGGCCATGCGGTCCACATCCTGATCGCGGTCGCGATCGTCGTCGGGCTTGAGGCATCCATGATCGGGACCAAGAACCTGGGCCGGCGCATTCCGGAGTTCACGCCCCTGATATACTTTCTGCCGGCGGCGACGATCGCGGCCTGTCTCATGTCGTTGTGGCGCGGTCCGTTCAACCTGCGGCGGCGGCAGGTCCCCGACGCCGCCACGGCTTCCTGACCGCGGCCGCAAACCGAGATGCGCGTCTCGATTCGCCTGTCGCTCTACATCCTGAGACTGTTCCTGTTCTGGCTGTTCAGCGTTCTGATCGCCTCGGGGGCGGTGATCTTCCTGTTCGACTCCGTCGAGCTGTTCCGCCGCGTGGCGCAGAACGAGGCGGCGACTTTCTGGGTCGTCATTTCCATGAGCCTGATGAAGCTGCCGCATCTTCTGGAGCGCGCATTGCCGGTCGCGACCCTGCTGGCGGCAATGCTGACGCTTTGGCGCCTCAACCGTTATCACGAGTTGATCGTCGTGCGCTCGTTCGGCGTCTCGGTCTGGCAGACGCTGATGCCTCTCGCGGCCGGCGCCGCCACGGTCGGCGTGCTGGAGCTCGTTGCGTTCAACCCGATCTCGGCGACGCTATACGCGCAGTACCAGTCGATGGAGGCGAGCGTGCTCAACCGCCGGTCCGCGTCGGCGGCAATCAGCGGCGGCAGCGTCTGGTTCCGCCAGCCGACCCGGAACGGCCATTACTTCATGCATGCCGAGAAGATAGAACCCGCCACCGGGCGGCTGTCGTCGGTGATGGTGCTGACGATGGCGGAAGGAGACAGATTCGTCGGCCGGATGGATGCAGACCGGGCTCGGCTCGGCTGGGGTTACTGGGCGCTATACGACGTCACTATCGAAGTCCCGCCGGCGCCCCCGCGCAGCGCGCCCGCATACCGTTTGGAAACGGATCTCACGCTGGAGAAGATCCAGGACAGTTTCGCCGATCCGGCGACGATTTCCTTTTTCGAGCTTCCGGCCTTCGTTCGCGTGCTCGAAGCGGCCGGAGTCTCGGCGATCAGCCACCGCCTGCACTGGCAGAGCCAGCTCGCTCAACCGTTCCTGTTGATCTCGATCGTGCTCGTGGCCGCGACGTTCTCTCTTCGCCCGATCCGCCGCGGCGGTACGCGGCTCCTGTTCGTGACGGGCCTGATCTGCGGTTTCCTCCTGTTTATCGCGATGGACGTGATTACCGCTCTGGGCGCCTCGGCGCGGATCCCGGTCTGGCTGGCGGCCTGGAGTCCGATGATAATCGCGACGATGCTGGGGTCCGCCATGTTGTTTCACCTTGAAGACGGTTGAACGGCCGTGCGTCGTTCGTTGAAAGCTGCGGGTCTGGCGTTTGCGCTCGTTTGTCTTGGCGCGACCGCGCCGATGCAGGATGGAAATTCGGCTACGCCATCTCCGAACCGGCCGGTTTCCATTCGGGCGGACGAGGTAGCGCACAGCCGGTCCGGCGAGGTGGTGACCGCGACGGGCAATGTCGAGATCGTCGGAGACGGGCTTGTTCTTCGCGCCCAAAGGGTGGTTTACGACAAGACCGCGGATCGCATGAGCGCCGCCGGCAATGTCGTCCTCGTCGATCCCTCCGGCGACGCGTTCCACGCCGATACCGTTGAGATCTCCGGCGATCTCAAGGACGCCGTTGCGAACGGGATTCGCGTTCGGCTTCGCGACAAGTCGCGCTTCGCGAGCGAGGCGGGACGGCTGATCGGCGGCACCAGGACCGAACTCGACAACGCGGTCTACACGACCTGTCCGGTTTGCAAGGACGACCCCGCCGGCGCTCCCGCCTGGCGGATCAGGGCTCGGGAGGTGGTCCGGGACACCGACAAGGAAACGATCACCTACCGCGACGCCGTCCTGGAAGTCTGGGGCGTCCCCGTCCTCTATACGCCCTATTTCGAGCAACCCGATGTCGGGGTGAAGCGCAAGACGGGGATGCTCGTACCGACTTTCGGCTCGCACGGCGAGCTCGGCATGATCACGCGGGTGCCGGTGTTCCTCGAATTCGCGCCCGACAAGGATGCGACGTTCACGCCTATCGTTACCGAAAACGAAGGCGGCGTCGGATTGCTCGAATACCGGCAGCGATTTCGCGGCGGTTCGTTGCGGGCCGAGGGCAGCGTCACGAGCGGCAGCAACGAGACGGGAAATCGCACCCTGCGCGGCCATTTCGATGCCGGCATAGGCTACGACATCGACAGCAATTGGCGGTCCGGCGCCACGGTCAGCGTCGCTTCCGACGATACCTATCTCGGCCGGTACGATTTCTCGGACGACCGGACGCTCACCAGCAACGTCTTCCTGGAGGGTTTCTTCGGCCGCAACTACGCCGCCGGTAATCTGTACCGTTTCCAGGGTCTGCGGCCGACCGACGATTCGAACACCATTCCGCTGGTCATGCCGGAGTTGGATTTCAGCATGTTGAGCGCGCGCGACCGGCTCGGCGGGCGTCTCAAGGTCGATGGAAACGTGCGCAGCCTGGTTCGCTCGGTGGGAACCGACAGCGTAAGGATGTCTTTGGACACCGGTTGGCAGCTCCCCTACACGAGCCCTCGCGGCCAGCGCTTGAACCTCTTTGCGCGGCTGCAGACGGACGGTTACTGGGTCGACGGCCCGGACGACGGCGACAAGTCGGACGAACGGTCCGCCGATGTAACCGGCAGGGCCTTTCCGCAGGCGGGGCTCGACTGGCGGTTTCCGCTGGTCCGGCACAGCGACGGGTTCTCGCAGATCGTGGAGCCGATCATGGGCTTCGTCGTCGCGCCGCGAGGCGGCAATTCCGATCGCATTCCCAACGAGGACAGCCTCGACCTCGAGTTGGACGACACCAATGTCTTCGACCGGTCGCGCGCCACCGGGCTGGACCTGGTGGAGAACGGCAAGCGGATGTATTACGGCCTTCAGGGCAGGCTGCTCGGTCATCGCCGCGTCGAGGCGACCGCGTTCCTGGGGCAGAGCTACCGTTTCGGAGGCAGCGAGCTGTTTCCGGCCGGCGCCGGGCTGGACGAGGACCTTTCGGACATCGTCGGCCGCGTCGAGGTGGGATACCGCGAATATCTGCGGTTTCTTTACCGGTTCCGCTACGACTACGAGAGGCTGCGGTCGAGACGGGACGAGGTCGGTGCCTCCTTCGGTCCCGATGCCTTCCGGATCTCGGCCGATTACCTCTTTATCGACCGTCAGCCGATGCCGTCCGGCTTCGAGGACCGCAGGGAGATAAACCTCGGGTTCGACGCGAAGGTTACCGATTCCGTCACGTTACGCGGCGAGACCCAGCGCGATCTCCAGGAGGGTCGCTATTTGTGGCATCGCGGCGAAATCGGTTATCGGGCGGACTGCTACGATATTTCCTTCAATTTCGAGCGATCCATGACCCGGGACCGGGACATCCGGCCCGCGAACACCTTCCTCTTGCAGGTCAGCCTGACGGCGCCGCGCGCAAACTAGCCCGGCAGGTAGGCCGCCATTTGCTTTTCGACCGCCTTGGCGTCCCGGGCGAGGCCCTCGCTGAGCCCCTGCGCCATGGCGTCCGGGTACAGGTCTTCGACGTCGTCGGCGATCGCCTCGACGATGGCGGCAGCGACATCCTCCGGCCGGGCGTCGCCGCCCGGCGTCATGTCGGTATCTACCGCCCCCGGCAGGACTCCCATGACATGCGTCCCCTGCGCCGCGAGTTCCGCGCGGACGCCCTGCGTCATGGAATATTCCGCGGCCTTCGACGCGCAATAGCTGCCGAGCGCCGGGAGGCTCACCCGTCCGATCGCCGAGAGTATGTTGACGATCATGCCGCCGCCGTTCGCCTTCAGCACCGGAGCGAAGGCGCGGCACATCGAAAGCGTGCCCAGATAGTTCACCTCGATCTCGGCGCGCGCGTTGGCAAGCGCTTCCGGTTCGGCGATCAGCGGACGGTTGCGATTGACGCCCGCATTGTTGATCAGCAGCGTCACGTCGGCACAGCGTTCGGCCGCCGCGGCGACCTGTTCCGGGCGGGTCACGTCGAGCGCGATCGGCACGATTCTCTCGTTCTCCGCGAGCGCGCCCAGCTTTGCCGGGTCGCGCACGCCCGCATAGATGCGGGGAGCCCCCGCGGCCAGCAGGCTGTCGACGATGCGGCGGCCGATTCCCCGGTTCGCGCCGGTGATCAGGATCGCTGAATTCGAAACATCCATCGCCGACCCCTATTCCGCGGGTTCGCTTTCCGCCCAGCGGGACATCAGCCGATTGGAATCCTCCTGCGTTGCATCCAGCATCTTCCGGGCCACGTCGTGCCCGCCCACCGGCAGGCCGGCCGGGTCGAGCAGTCCGATCTGGACCAGAACCGAGGCCTGATCCCAGTAGATATGCTCGTGATAGAGCTTGTCGCCGCGGAAATTGATGATCGCGACGACCGGCATCTCGACGTATTTCCCGGTCGGGGCCACGCCCGGCAGGAGCCAGTCGATCTCCGTCGTGTGGGTGAAGCAGAACAGCATCTCGTCGACCACACGGTCGGCGCCGATGGTGCGCGACACCGGAATGAGTTTCGTGTCCTCGGGATTGGCGTGGACGAAATGGTTGAGATAGAAGCGATGGAGGTTCTTGTAACCGACGCCCCCGGTCATCGTCGGGATGTGGTTGACGTAGGGTTCGGGCACCATCGTCGCCATCGTGGCGTCCACGTCGCGGGTGATGAACTCGTACTCGCAGTGCTTGTCCCACAGATGGCTGAGATCGTAGTCGGGGCCCATCGTGCGGCGGAGCGCGGCGATCGTCCGGCTGTGCGCCATCGATGAGGACGGTTTGTCGAAGACATCGCGGTCGCCGTTGTAGAAGCCGTGGTCGGCGCCCGGATAGCTATAGATCTCGACATCCGTCCGGTCCTTGAAGGCATCGCGCAGCGCGGCGACGCCTTCCGGCGGCATCCACTGGTCGAGTTCCGGGCAATGGAACACCATCGGGCACTCGATGTTCCCGGCCTCGCCCAATAGGTCGGGCAGACCGACGCCGTAGAACGAGATCGACACCGCGGGGTCGAGCCGGGCGGCGGTGAGGTGCGCCAGCTTGCCGCCGAGGCAGAAGCCCATGAAGCCGACCTGGCCGGTACATTCGGGCAAGGCGCGGAGCGCGTCCATCGCCGCGCCGATATCCTCGATCGACCGGTCGATGTCGAACCGCTCGAAATATCCGAACGCCGTGGCGAATTCCTCTTCCGAGTAACCGAGCTCGATCCCGGGCTCCAGGCGCCAGAAGAGATCGGGCGCGAGCACGACATAACCTTCCTCGGCGAAATAATCGGCGGTCGCGCGCATCGACGCGTTGATGCCGAAAATCTCCTGCCCGAGCACGAGGCCCGGCCCGAATCCCGACTCCGGCACCGCGAGGTATCCGTTGAACCTGCCGCCGTCGCGTGCGTCGATCCCGATCGTGCGTCCTGCCATGTCTGCCTCCTAGCCCGCAGGTCAAGATTTGCGGGCACTATAGATGAATACCGCCGCTCTTCAGTCGTCGTCGAGATAGAGTCCGTGCGCGCGGTGCCAGTCCTCGATTCCCCGGTCGGGGTAAACCTCGAAACGCGAAATGTTCGGACCTTCCGGAATGTCGACCCAGCCCGGGGCGTAGCGCGTCATAAGAACGGTCTTTTCGGGCGGCCGGGGAAGCGGCGTGTCGATCGCCGAGGCGAACGGGTGGATCAGCTCGGGCCAGCTCGGATCCCACACCCAGAGCGCGGAACCGCATTTGTTGCAGAAGCTGCGCCGCGCCGTGCTCAGCCCGTCCGCCTCCAGGTGGCTTCGCTCGTTGTCCGCCGCCCGGTAGACCGTGATGGCGTCTTCGCCCTCGATTTCCAGCGTGTCGGCGACGCCCATGATGTTGATGGCATAGCCGCCCCCGCCCGCCGTCTTGCGGCATATCGAGCAGTAGCAGAGATTGTAGGGGTGGGGCGTGTGCGAAACGAAGCCGAACCTCACCGCGCCGCAATGGCAGGACCCTTCGAGTTTCACCTTCCGATCTCCCTCTCGCGTCACCGGACAATAGGGCACGCCGGGCCGGTTGCGGCAAGCCGGCGCCGCAATCATCATCCTCGTCGATGTCCATGGAATCGCTTGCCGTCGTCATCGCCGCGCTTCTCCTCGGGACCCTCGGCAAGGCGATCACCGGGTTCGGGCTGCCGCTGTTCGCGGTGCCGGCGATGGCCGCGTTTATCGACGTCCAGACGGCCGTGGTGGTGATGGTCTTGCCGTCGACGCTTTCCAATGCCTGGCTGATGTGGACCTTCCGGCGCAGCGCGGCGGCGCTTCCCGGCCTGTGGGCGGGCCTCGGCTGCGGCGTCGTGGGTATAGGGATCGGCGCCTGGCTCCTGAGCGCGCTCGACCCCGCGATCATGGCGCTCGTGCTTTCCGGCTGGATCGCGGTCTACCTGCTGACCGAACTCGCGCGCTACGAGGTTCCGTCCCGGCTGACCGAAAACCGGGGCATGTTCGCCGCGGCGGTCGGCCTCGTCGGCGTCTGCCAAGGCGCAACCGGGATCGCCGGGCCGATCCTGGTCACTTTCATGTACGCGATGCGGCGGTCCCGCGAAGTCGTGGTGTTCGCGCTCGCCGCGGTGTTCCTGTCCTACGGCATCGTCCAGGCGGGGTTCTACCTGTCGCTCGGACTGGTGAGCGAAGAGCGGCTCTGGCAGAGCGCGGCGGCGACGATCCCGGTGATCCTCGGCATGCCGCTGGGTCTCTGGATCGGACGCCGGATCCAGGCGCGCGCGTTCCGTCATCTCGTCCGCGTGCTGCTGCTCGCCGCCGGGGTCAAGCTGTTCGTCGACGGGCTCGGCGCGCTCGGCTGAGGTTCAGGCGGCGTCGAGCGAGGGCTCGCGGGCGCGCCCGAACAGCGTGAACCAGACCATGATCGCCACCGCGATCCCAAGCGCCGGCAGCGCGGTGATGTTGACCCAGCTCCATCCGAAGAAATGGAACAGCGCGCCCGAGGAAAGCGAGCTGATGGCGATGAAGGTGTAGGCGATGAAGTTGGATGCGCCCTGCGCCTTGTTGCGCTCTGCCGGCGTGTACGCACCGGCGAGCAGGGTCGTGCCCGCGGTAAAAGCGAAGTTCCAGCCGACGCCCAGCAGCAGCATCGCCAGCCAGTAGTCGAACACCGCCTCGCCGCTCAGGGCCACCGCGACGCAGACGAACTGGAGCGCGAACCCGCTGAAGATGATCGCGATCTCGCCCACCTTCTTGATGAACCAGCCGGTCACGAAGGACGGCCCGAACATTCCGAGGCTGTGCCACATGATCACCCAGGCGGTCGATCCGAACGCGTGGTGCGAATGCGACATCGCGAGCGGCGCGGCGGTCATCAACATTGCCATCACGCTGTGCGCGATCAACACCGACGCCGTGGCGGCGACGAAGCTGGGCTGGATGACGATGGACCCGAGCGGGCGCTGTTTCTGCGCTGCCTGGGCGGCGGTGAGCGGCGGGATGTTGAGGAACATCAGCACCAGCGCGCTCAGCAGGGTCGAGATCAGGAGAAAGAGGTAGGAACCGAGGAACCTCGCATCCGCGAACATGTACTCGCCGATCTTGGAAAACTCGGCGCCCACGACGGAGGCGACGACGCCGCCCGCGAGGACCAGCGAGATCGCCGTGCTGCGAAACTCCCGCGATGCCGTGTCGGCCGCGGCGAAGCGGTAAAGCTGGGCGAAGCCGGAGAAGAACCCGAAGATCAGGTTGCCGATCGTGAAGGTCCAGAAATCGGCCTCGACGATGCCGATCATGCAGACCGCGCCGCCCGCCCCGCCGATCAGCGAGCCCACGACGAACCCCGCCCGCCGCCCGATCCGACGCATCAGCATCGAGGCGGGATAGGAGGCCGCGGCGGTGCCGACGATCACCAGCGCCGCGGGCAGCGTCGCCAGCCCCTTTTGCTCGGCGAAGCTCCAGGCGACCAGCGCGGCCGTCGCGACCAGCAGCGTGCGCCCGGCGCCGAACAAGGTCTGGCAGATCGCGAGCACCAGCACGTTGCGCCGTTCCTGGACGGTGAACACCGACCGGACGGCCGACAGGACCCTGTTCATGCGGATCGGTTGCTCCCGCGCGGACGCGTCGTGCCCGGGTTGATAAGATGGCGCCCCATCTTAGCCGCCCGCCCGCGGCCGAATCCAACCGGAGACCGAATCCCCAAATGTCCAGCACCGCCGACAGGCTGATTACGAACATCGACTGGCTGATCACCGTCGACGAGCGCCGCCGCATCGTCCGCGACGCCGCCGTGGCGATTGCTGACAGAAAGATCGCGGCGGTCGGCAAGACGGCGGCGGTCGAGGCCGAGTGGCAGGCCGGAGAAGTGACCGACGCCAGCGGCATGGTGGGAACGCCGGGCTTCGTCGACAACCACCTCCATTCCTCGTTCCAGATGGCGCGCGGGCTCGCCGACGAGGCCAATGCGCAGTCCTTCCTGTTCGACCACATGTATCCCTACGAGGGGGCGATGGAGCGGGACGACGTGCTGGTCAGCGCGTCGCTGACCGCGATGGAGATGCTGCGCCACGGCGTGACCTGTTTCGTCGATCCGGGGAACTACCACCCCGACGCGACCGTCGAGGCGGTCGGCGGCGCGGGGATGCGGATGGTGATCGCGCGGTCCTCCTTCGACCGGACCAAATCGGTGATGGGCATCCTGCCCGAGGCGATGATCGAGACCACCGAGGACTGCATCGCGCGGACGGCGGACCTGATGGAACGTTTCGACGGCGCGCATGACGGGCGGATCTCGGTCAGCGCGTCGTTTCGCGGGCTCAACAACGCCTCCGACGCGCTGATCGCGGGCCTGAAGACCCTCGCCGACCGGCACGGCTGCATGCTCCAGACCCATGCGTGCTTCTCCTACTCGACCCATGACGGCTGCCTGGCCGCCTTCGGCATGCCGGAGATCGAGCGGCTCGAGGCGCTCGGCGTGCTGGACGAGCGCATGCTGCTGGTCCATTCCGGCTGGCTGGAGCCGCACGAGGTGGAGATCATCGCCCGGCGCCGTCCCACCCTGGTCGCCGCGCCGTCGTCGAGCATGCACAACGGCTACGGCAATTTCGTCATGGGGAAGCTGCCCGAGCTCGCCGCGCTCGGCGTCAACGTCGCCATCGGATCGGACCATGCGTGTTCCGGCATCACCGACATGGCGCAGGAGATGCTGCTGCTCGCCGGCGGCTACAAGGAGGCGCGGATCAACCCGCGCGTCCTGCCGCCGGAGCAGGTGATCGAGATGGCGACGATCAACGGCGCGCGCGGCGCCGGGCTCGCCGACCGGATCGGGTCCATCGAGGTCGGGAAGGAGGCCGATATCGTCCTGTTCGACACCCGCTATCCGGAATGGCAGCCGCTCTACAACCCGGTCTCCAACCTGGTCTACGCCGCGACCGGCAATTCGGTGAGCGAGGTGTTCGTCGGCGGCGCCCACCTCGTCTCCGGAGGCCGCTGCACGACGATCGACGAGGACGCCGTGCTGCGCGAGGTCGCCGCGACCGCCGGGCGCATCGCCGGGCGCCTCGACATGGACCGCATCGTCAAGCTGACCTGGCCGGTGGAGTAGCGCGAGCCGTCCCTCGATACGGCGCTTGCGCGCCTACTCGGGATGAGGGGAAAGAAAAAGGACCCTCACCCTGAGTAGCGGCGAAGCCGCGTATCGAAGGGCGGGCCGCTGCTGGCGTCTCCTGTCGCTTGCGCCTATGCTCCCGCCAACGTCAATACAGCCGGACGGGCCTCCATGAGCACCATTCTGGAAGACACCATCGACCCCGCCGCCGCGCCCGATTTCGTCGAGGCGGAGGTCAGATACGTCCTCGACGATGGTACCCCGCCATACCGTTACATCGACTGGCCCGAGATGCAGGACAAGGACCGTCCCCCGACCTACGAGCCCCGGCGCGTCAGGATCCGGAACGGCCGCGGGTCCGGCGAAACGTTTGCGCTCGCGACCCACGGCTTCGCGCTGGTCAGTCGCCCCACGAAGGTGAAGGACTTCTACGACGAGGACGAGGTCCTCCGCGTCTACTACCCGGAAACCGAGGCGCTGATTAAGGCCGCATCGGGCGCGAAGCGGGTCATCGTCTTCGATCACACGGTGCGCACCGCGGACAAGTCGAGGCTCGCCGAGCGTTGGGTGCGCGAGACCGTCCACGCGGTCCACAACGACTATACCGAACGGTCGGCGCCGCAGCGGGTGCGCGACTTCCTGCCGCCCGGTGAGGCCGAGGAGGCGCTGAAGGGCCGCTACGGGATCGTCCAGACCTGGCGGTCGGTCGCGCCCCGGGTCGAGTCGGAGCCGCTCGCCATGTGCGACGGAAAGTCGATCCCCGAGGTGGGTTTCATCCCTTACGAACGTCGCTACAGGGACCGCATCGCCGAGACCTATCACCTCTCCTACAGCCCGCGGCACCGTTTCTTCTACTTTCCGCAGATGACGCGGGACGAGGCGATGGTCTTCAAGGTGTTCGACACCGATCCCTCGGCCGGGGTCCGCTTCACCGCCCATACGGCGTTCCACGACCCGACCACTCCGCCCGACGCGAAGGGCCGCGAGAGCATCGAAATGAGGGCGCTCGCCTTCTACTAGAGCGATATCCGACCGGGCGCCCCCCTCACCCCGACCCTCTCCCCCGGCGGGGGAGAGGGGACGCTTCCCCACTCTTCCATACCTTACTTTCGCTTCCTTCCCCCCTCCCGCTTGCGGGAGGGGCCGGGGGAGGGTGTGGACCGCCGCGACCCAGTCAGAAGCGGGGAAGCCGGGCGGGGGTCGCATAACCCGCGTTGGGCGAGCGGGGGATTGACGTCGAAGATGAAATCTTATAACATTTCTGAACTGACCCCTCACGATACGCGACCTCTGCGGGAATTTTCACATGTCGACAATCGCCAGATTCCTCCCGGCCATCGTCCTTTCGATGGGCGTTCTGCTCGCGGCGGCTCCCGCGGATGCGCAGTCGTCGGAACAGCCTACGGCGGTGGAGCTCGCCCGGCAGATCCAGGAAATGAAGCGCGAGTACGAGTCGCGCATCCGGGCGCTCGAAAGCCAGCTCTCGAACCTGGAGAAGGAAAGACAGGCCGAGGAGAAGAAGACCGCGGCCGCACCGCCCGCGAAAAAAGCCAAGGCCGACAACGCGTTCAATCCGGCGATCGGCATCGTGCTCAACGGAATGCTCGCCAGCTATTCCTCCAAGAATAGCGAGCTTCCGGGGTTCCAGCTCGGCCACGAGGGAGAGCGGGCGCCGGAAGGGTTTTCCCTCGGCCACAGCGAGGTCACGGCCTCAAGCAATGTCGACGACAAGTTCTTCGGAGCTCTCACCCTGGGGCTGCACTCCCATCCCGACGAGGGGGACGAAATCGAGGTCGAGGAAGCCTACATGCAGACCCTGCCGGGCGCCGGCCTGCCGGACGGCGTGCGGATCAAGGCCGGCCGCGCTTTGTGGACGTTGGGCTACCTGAACGAGCAGCACGCGCACGAAGACGACTTCGCCGACCGGCCGCTCCCATACCGGGCGTTCCTCGACAACGCCTATAACGACGATGGGGTCGAGTTTTCGGTAGTCATGCCGACGGAGTCCTACACCGAGATCGGCGGCGGCGCGTTCCGCGGGAGCGATATGCCGTTCGGCGGCTCGGAAGACGGTATCGACGCATGGTCCGGCTTCGTCCGGGTGGGCGACGACCTCGGCCGCACCGGCGCATGGCGGGTCGGCGCATACATACTGAGCGGCAAGTCCCGAAACCGCGGCGGAGGCCACGGGCACGAGGACGAACACGGCCACGGAGAAGACGAAGAGGAGCACGGGCACGACGCCTACTTCTCGGAAGGCATGTTCACCGGCGACACGCAGATCTACGCGATCGATGTCCGCGCCACCATCGCGCCCACCGGAAACGCGCGCCAGAGCGAGCTGATCCTGCAAGGCGAGTATTTCTGGCGCAAGGAAGACGGCGCCTACACGCTGACAGAAGAACATCTGGAAGTAGGAGAACCAGTAACAGAAGATGGTGAAACGGTGACCCCGGTCGAAACCCATATCGAATCGGAAACGGAACGCTTCGACACCACGTCCAGCGGCTGGTATCTGCAGGCCGTGTACAAGTTCGATCCGCAATGGCGCATCGGGTTGCGTTATTCGGAGCTCAACCCGCCGGACGAAGCGGAGATCAAACACGACCCGAACTCGATCAGCGCCATGGTCGACTGGAGCAACAGCGAATTCGGGCGCCTGCGTTTCCAATACAACAGGGAAACCCTCGCCAAAGACCAGCGCGACAACCAGTTCCTGCTGCAATACACGATGAGCCTCGGCGCGCACGCCGCGCATTCCTTCTGAGGGGCGGTCCCGTGAACCGGCAACTGTTCACGGCGGCCGCCGCCGCAATCGGCATCGCCTGCGCCCTGTCGGCATCCCCCGCGGCCGCCAAGCCGCACGTCTTCGCCTGCGAGCCGGAATGGGCCGCGCTTGCCGAAGCCATCGGCGGGGACGACGTCACGGTTCATTCGGCCACGCACGGCAGGCAGGACGCGCATTACATCCGGGCCCGGCCCAGCCTGATCGCGCAGATTCGCCGCGCCGACGTGCTGATCTGCTCCGGTGCCGAACTCGAGGTCGGATGGCTGCCCGTGCTCATGCAGCGCGGCGCCCGGCACGGGATCCAGCCCGGACAGCCGGGGCACATCATGGCCGCCGAGCAGGTCACGGTCCTCGACCGGCCGGAGACCATCGACCGCAGCCTCGGCGACATCCACCCGGGCGGCAACCCGCACGTCCATCTGGATCCGGCAAACATGGCGATCCTGGCAACCGTGTTGGCCGACCGTCTGGCGCGCATCGATCCGACCCGCGCGGATGGCTACCGCGCCCGGCTGGACTCCTTTCGGGCCCGCTGGACCGAGGCGTCCGGGAAATGGCGCGAGCGACTTGCGGTCCTCCGGGGCATGAAGGTCGTCGTCCATCACGAAGCCTGGGCGTATTTCTTTCGCTGGAGCGGGCTGAATCGGGTTGCCGTGCTGGAACGGGTTCCGGGGATTCCGCCCTCCGCGTCGCATCTGCGGGAGGTTCTGGATCGCGTGCGGGGCGCGGGGATCAAGGCCATCCTGCTGGCGCCCCACGATCCGAAGGATGCCGCGGACTGGTTTTCCCGGCAGACCGGAATCCCGGCGGTCGAGCTTCCCTTCACGGTCGGCGGTCAGCCCGAAGCGGACGACCTGTTCTCTCTGTTCGAGGTCACCTTGACCCTCCTGGAGGCCGCCAACGATCGATCTTGATCTGCTCGTCGTCGTCGCGCCCGCCTTCGTCGTGGGCGTGATGGTGACCGCCGTCCATGCGCCTCTCGGAATCGAGGTGCTCAAGCGCGGCATCGTCTTCATCGACCTCGCGACCGCCCAGGTCGTCGGACTCGCGGTGATCCTGCTCGGCCTGTGGCTCGACGAGCCTTCCTGGATGGAGCGCCAGTCGGCCGCCTTCGCCTCCGGTATCGGAATCGCCCTGTTCTTCCGCTGGATCGAGCGCAAGGCGAACGACGAGCAGGAGGCGGTCATCGGCAGCTGCTTCATCCTCGCCGCGTCGGTCGCCCTGCTGGCGCTGGCCGATAACCCGCATGGCGGCGAGGAGCTGGTGCACGTCCTGTCGGGGCAGCTTCTCTTCGTCGACTGGCGCGATATCGCGACGTTCGTCCCCGTATTCGCCGGGTTCGCGGTGCTCTGGTGCGCGAGCCCGCGCATGCGAACCGGCACCGGTTTCTTCGTTCTGTTCGCGATCGCGATCACCGCGTCGGTTCAGCTCGTGGGCGTCTACGTCGTGTTCGCCAGCCTCATCCTTCCCGCGCTCGCCGCGCGCCGGGCCGAGGGCTATGTCCTCTCGCGCGCCCTGGTCAGCGGGTTTGCCGCGGTGGTCGCGGCGATCCTGATTTCCACCGTTGCTGACCTGCCGGCGGGCCCGTTTCTCGTGGTCTGCTTCGGCGTCTCGGCCGTGGCGACGCGGTTTCTGTACCGCCGCGAGCGACCGTCGGGCGGCGGGGACACTCCGCGCCCGGCCTAGAACGGGTCTGTTTTGGCTTGAACCGTATCGGCGTTGCGTCCCTCGATACGGCGCTGGCGCGCCTACTCGGGATGAGGGGGATTTTCGGTCGCCGACAACCTCTCCCTCATCCTGAGTCGCGGCGAAGCCGCGTATCGAAGGATGCGCGTCGGCCGCTTCGGTGCTTCCGTCTGAAACGGACAGGTTCCAGAACAGAGGCGTTTGCGCTGTCGGGGACGGGTTGATTTACAAGGCGTTCACGGAGGTGCGAGATTTTTGATACCCCGTGGTGGTCGTTGATATCCGGGGTTTCAGTTTCGCTGCGGCGGTCGTTTTGGCGATTTTCACCCCACGCCGCTGGTCGCGGCGTCTTGGCAGCGAGGTTTTCCTGCGGCGGCCTCGCGCGCCCTGATCGTGCGCATGAGATAGAAGGTGTCGCCATCGGGCCCTGGGGCCCTTGTTCCACCACCACCCCTGGTCGGGAGAACAGCGATGGCGACGGCGGCGAAGCTACCCTTTTCGTGGCGCGATGTCGAAGTCCTGCCGGACCTTGAACGGCTGCGCCTGGTTCTGGCGGTGCTTCCCGACGAGGAGATCGTGACGGCGCTTGAAGTGTGTCGCGGTCGGGGCCGTAACGACTACCCGGTGCGGGCGATGTGGCGGGCGCTGATCGCGGGGGTGGTGTTGCAACACGCCTCGATGCAGTCGCTGTTGCGGGAGCTGGGGCGCAACCCGGCGTTGCTGGAGATCTGCGGGTTCGACCCTCTGCCGTATCAGAGCGGGCCGGTGACGGTGCTTCACGACGGGCATGCGGTAACGCGCCCGGCGCGGGTTCGTTCGACGGCGCCGAGCCACTGGAACTTCTCGCGGTTTCTGGGGCGTGTTGTGCAGCTTGAGGACGAGCAGGGGCTGGTGTCCGCCATGATCGAGAGCCTGCGCGCCGCGCTGTTCGCCGCGTTGCCGGACTTCGGGCGTCATCTCGGCTACGACGGCAAGGCGATCGCGAGCCACTCGACGGGCCGGGTCGGCAAGGACGAGGACAAGACCTCGGACCCCGACGCCGACTGGGGCAAGCACGAGACGGGCGGGGTGGACGCCAGGACCGGCGCGGTGTGGAAGAAGGTGAAGTCGTGGTTCGGCTACGGGCTGCACCTGATCGCCGACACCGATTACGAGGTTCCGGTGGCCTTCGAGGTGACGCGCGCTTCGGCCTCGGAACCCAAGGTGCTGTCCGGGATGCTGGAGGAGCTGTTCGCAAGGGCGCCGGAGATCGCCGGGCGCTGCGCCGACTTCAGCGCCGACCGCGGTCTCGACGATGCCCGCCTGAAGGCGCGGCTGTGGGACCGGTGGACCGCCCGCCCGCTGATCGATACACGGCTGATGTGGCGGGTGGAGAAGCAGGAGCCGAGATACGATCCGGCGCAGCCGATCACGCGGCCGCTGTTCCCCGACCGCGCCGATGTCATCGTTCACGACGAGCGCGGCCGGGTGTCCTGCGTCTGTCCCGGGACCGGCGAGGTCCGCGCTATGGCGTTTCAGGGGTTCGAGGCTGATCGGGGCCGCTGCGGCACGCTCAAATACCGCTGCCCGGCAGCCGCCTTCGGCTTCGCCTGCGCCGGCAGCCGGGCCTGCCACCGGGCCGGCGGGGTCAAGCCCGGAGACTATGGCCGCATCCTGCGCATCGACCTCGACAGCCACGACCGGCGCATCTTCACCCCCACGCCCTGGGGCAGTCCGTCATGGCGGCGCGGCTACAACCGCCGCTCGGCCATGGAGCGGATCAACAGCCGCCTCGACAACAGCTTCAACTTCGAGACCCACTACATCCGAGGCCGCGCCAAGATGAAGACCCGCCTCGGCCTCGCCCTGGCGGTGATGATGGCGATGGCTCTCGCCCAGGCCCGCGCCGGCCGCCCCGAGCGCATGCGCTCCCTGGTCGGCGCCGTGCCGTATCTCGACACCGGCTGACCGCTCGTCTGCCTCCCGACAATCCTGCCCGATCCCGCCGCCCGACGGCAGAGGGGAAGCCACGCCCGCACGCCAGACAATCTTCCGGTAATCGTATTTGTCAGGCCCCGGAAGCCCGTATCCTGCCCGGTGGGGAAGCGGGCCGGACGATATTCAACCGCCAAAATCGAACCGGCGACAGCCAAAAATCACCACAGCGCACATTTCTCTACACCGGCGACACCGGCGCGCCCGATTGATGCACGCTCCGGACGGGCTTCGCGACCCGCTTCGGCTTCGCCTGCGCCGGCAGCCGGGCCTGCCACCGGGCCGGCGGGGTCAAGCCCGGAGACTATGGCCGCATCCTGCGCATCGACCTCGACAGCCACGACCGGCGCATCTTCACCCCCACGCCCTGGGGCAGTCCGTCATGGCGGCGCGGCTACAACCGCCGCTCGGCCATGGAGCGGATCAACAGCCGCCTCGACAACAGCTTCAACTTCGAGACCCACTACATCCGAGGCCGCGCCAAGATGAAGACCCGCCTCGGCCTCGCCCTGGCGGTGATGATGGCGATGGCTCTCGCCCAGGCCCGCGCCGGCCGCCCCGAGCGCATGCGCTCCCTGGTCGGCGCCGTGCCGTATCTCGACACCGGCTGACCGCTCGTCTGCCTCCCGACAATCCTGCCCGATCCCGCCGCCCGACGGCAGAGGGGAAGCCACGCCCGCACGCCAGACAATCTTCCGGTAATCGTATTTGTCAGGCCCCGGAAGCCCGTATCCTGCCCGGTGGGGAAGCGGGCCGGACGATATTCAACCGCCAAAATCGAACCGGCGACAGCCAAAAATCACCACAGCGCACATTTCTCGAACAGGGGAAGCTTGCCGACGGAAGGCAATGGGCCTAGCTTCCCCGATGCGACCGCCGAAAACGAGGAGCCCGCCGATGCCGCGCTTCAGGGACTTCGAGCCGACCGGGGTGATTCCGGCGACGCTGCTCGCGTTCAACGAGGATTTCAGCATCGACGAGGAGGCGACGCGGCGGCATCTGCGCGACGTGTGCTCGGTGGACGGGATCAGCGCAGTCGCGGTCAACGCGCACGCGTCCGAGGTCCACGCCTGCACCTTCGAGGAGCAGGTCCGCATCCTCGACCTCACCATGGAGGAGGTGGGCGACCGCCTGCCGGTCATCAACGGGGTCTATGCCGACGGCAGCCTGGAAGCCGCAAGGATCGCCCGCATGGCCGAGGCCGGCGGCGCGTCGGCGCTGCTCGTTCTGCCGCCCCATTCGATCGGGCTGTTCGGCGGGCAGAAGCGGCCGGAGAGCGCGGTCACCCATTTCAAGACAATCGCGGACGCGACCGACCTGCCGATCGTCGTGTTCCAGTACCCGGGGGCTTACGCCTATCCGCTGGACACGCTGCTCCGCATGGCCGACGAGGTGCCGACGATCCGCGCGATCAAGGACTGGTCGCCGCCGATGGAGCATGAGCGCCACATCCGCGTCCTCCAGTCGCTGCCCCGCCCGGTGCACGTGTTGAGCACCAACAGCGCCTGGCTGATGTCGTCGCTGACGATGGGCTGCGACGGGCTGCTGTCCGGCGCCGGCAGCGTGATCGCCGATCTCCAGGTGGCGCTGTTCCGGGCAGTCAGGACGGGCGACCTCGCGCGGGCGCAGGAAATCAACGACCGCATCTATCCGGCCGCCGCGTGCTTCTACACCGAGCCGTTCGGCGACATGCACAACCGCATGAAGGAGGCGCTGGTGATCCTCGGCCGGCTGCCCCGTGCCGTGGTGCGCCCGCCGCTGGTCAAGCCCGAGCCGGACGAGATCGAGCGGATCGCCCAGGCGATGGCCGACGCCCGCATCGAACGCGCGGGCGCGGTGCTCGAAGCCGCCTGAACCGTCCCGTCATGATCGTCATCGTCGGCGCGTCCGGCGCCGTCGGCACGCCCGCGATCCGTCATCTCGTCCGGATGGGCGCGAGCGTCCGTGCCCTGACCTCCAACCCGCGCTCGGCCGAGCGGCTCACCGGTCTCGGCGTTTCCGGGACCGTCATCGGCGACTTCCGTTCCGGCGCCGATGTCGCGCGCGCCCTCGCCGGGGCGGAGTCGGTGTTGCTCGTCTCGCCGCGCTTCACCGAGGACGAGGCCGAGATCGGCATCCGCGCGGTCGAGGCGGCGAAGGCGGAGGGGGTCGGGCATTTCGTCTACTCGTCCGCCTTCCACCCGCAGATGTCGCGGATGGATCACCACGCGACCAAGCTGCGGATCGAGGAGGCGGTGATCGAGTCCGGCCTCGCCTTCACCATCGTCCAGCCGTCGATGTTCATGCAGAACGTCCGCGTCGAGTGGCGCGAGGTCGTCGAAAACGGCGTCTATCGGCGCCCCTACTCGCCCCACCGGAAGATGAGCGTCATCGATACCGGGGACCTCGGAGAGGCGATCGCCCGGGTGCTGACCGATCCGACGCTGCGCGGCGGCACCTATGAGTTGTGCAGCGGCGACTCGGTGACCCATGCGGAGATGGCGGCGATCTTTTCCGAGGTCCTGGGACGGGAGGTGACGGCGCAAAAGCGATCGCTCGAGGACTGGAGATCCTGGGCCGCCGAACGCGGTTGGGCGAAGTGGTCGATCGAGGCCTACGCCAGGATGTGCGACCACTACGACGCGCACGGCTATCCCGGCGGCAACGCGCTCGCGCTTCGCGCCATTCTCGGCCGCGAGCCCACCGGATACCGCGCCTTCGCCGAACGCTTCGCCGCCGAGATGGGATAGAACGAAACGCCCTCCCCCGACCCCTCCCAGAGGGAGGGGAGAAGCAAATCTCCTCCCCTGCTTGCGGGGGAGGCCGGGTGGGGCTTTCACGCTATTCGTTGCAAACTGCGCGACGAATAGAAAATCGGCTTCGCGTGCCCTTTCGCCCCGCGCGACCCGATTCGGCGATTCCCGTCCCCCGGTGTCTCGTCAACGCGCCGCCGCGGGCTTCGGTAGCGTCACCACGGCCTCCAGCCCGCCGCCCTCCCGGTCCGCAAGCGCGATCTCGCCGCCGCAGCGCCTGACCGCCGACCGGGCGATGGAAAGACCGAGCCCGGTGCCGCCGGTCTCCCGGCTGCGCGAGGTTTCCAGACGGCGGAACGGCTCGAATACCGCCTCGCGCTGGTCCTCCGGGATGCCGGGGCCGCGGTCTGCGACGACGATCCGGACGGTTTCGCCGTCCTGCGACAGTCCGACATCGGCCTCGCCGCCGTATGCGACGGCGTTGTCGATCAGGTTGGCGAGCGCGCGCCCGATCGCCGCCGGGGGGCAGCTCAGAACCAGCCGGTCGGGGCCCTCGTAGCGCGCGGTCCCGCCGGCGTCGGACGCGTTGTCGCAGAGCGCCTGCGCCATCGACGCGAGATCGACCGGTTCGGGCGCCTCTTCCGCGGACTGGTCGCGGGCGAACGCGAGCGCGGATTCCAGCATCGCCTGCATCTCCGCCACATCGCTCTCGGCACGGGCGCGCTGCGAATCGTCGCCGATGAACTCGATCCGGAGCCTGAGCCGGGTGAGCGACGTCCTCAGGTCGTGCGAGATCGCGGCGAGCATCTGCGTGCGGTCCTCGACCTGGCGCCGCAGCCTTTCCTGCATACGGTTGAAGGTTTGCGCGGCCCGGCGCAGATCGGGAGAGCCGGTCTCCGGCATCGGAGGGGCGGTGAAGACGTCCCGCCCGATGCGGTCCGCGGCGTCGGAGAAGCGGCGGACCGGTCGGGTCACCCGGCGCGAGACCCAGGCAGCGAACAGCACGACGAAGAGCCCGCCGATCACGATCCAGGCCGCCATGCGCGCCGCCCAGCGGAGCGACGTCGTCTCGGTCGCCGCGGTGAAGACCGCCCAGGAGCCGTCGTGGAGGCCCACGGCGATGACCGCCTTGCGCCGGCTCGGCAGCAGATCGGGCGCGCTCTCCCCGCGCCGGTCTTCCCGCTCCGACCACCGCCACGGCGGGCTGTCCGGGATCGACACGACGAGCTCGCGTCCGCCGAGCAGCGGGGTCAGGTGCTGCCGAACGAAATCGTCCGCCATCGGGTTCGAGGGAGGCAACGCGGGCGCGCGGGTGGACAGGGAGACGCGAAGCGTCGGGCTGTCGATCGACGCGAGGAGAGGCGCGCGTCCGGCAGGCGGAGTCCGGTCCATCAGACGAACGGTCGCGCCGATCCGGTCCGCGACAGAGTGGGAAAACAAATGGAGCGTCGCATCGGCGCGGTCGCGGACATAGGCGAGCATGCTGATCGCGAGAACCGCGAACAGCGCCAGCATGAGGATCACCGCGACGCGCGAAGCGACGGTGTCCGGCCACAGCCGGCGCAGCCAGCGCAAGAGGGATGCCGTCATTGCCGTTCGACCGGGGCGGTGAAGATGTAGCCGCCCGAGCGCACCGTCTTGACGAATTCCGGGTTCTTCGGGTCGGCCTCGATCTTCCGACGCAGCCGGCTGACCTGCACGTCGATGCTGCGGTCGAACGGCTGGGCATCGCGGCCCTTGGTGATGTCCAGCAACTGGTCGCGCGACAGCACGCGCCTCGGGTGCTCGACAAGGGCAACGAGGAGATCGAATTCGCCCGCGGTCAGTTCCACCAGGGCGCCGTCCGGGTTGCGCAGCTCGCGCCGCGCGGGATCGAGGCGCCAGTCGGCGAACAGAAGAGCGCTCTCGGCGGTTTCGGACGGGGATCCGGGCCTTTCCGCCCGACGCAGCACCGCGCGGATCCGCGCCAGCAGCTCGCGTGGGTTGAACGGCTTGGTGAGGTAATCGTCTGCGCCGATCTCGAGTCCGATGATCCGGTCGGTGTCTTCCGCGACCGCGGTCAGCATGAGGATGGGAATCCGCGCGGCGGCCCGCAGCCGGCGGCAGATCGACAGCCCGTCCTCTCCCGGCAGCATCAGGTCGAGCACGATCAGGTCGAACTTGCCGTCCCGCAGGAGGCGGTCCATGGCCTTCGCGTCGCTCGCGCTGTCGACGCGGTAACCGTGCTTCCGGAGGTAACGCCCGGTCAGGTCGCGGATCTCCCGGTCGTCGTCGACGATCAGGATGTGCGGCGAGGCGGCCATGTCCCGACTATAGGCGCGCGGCCGGAGGCGGCGGCGGAATTTTGTAACCGACGATTGCCGCGCGCCGTTCCGTAACGCGCCGTTACAAACTCCGTCCTCCGGCGAAACACGCGGGCAAAGGAACGCCGCCATATAGAGCGCGTCGATACAACCGATGGAGGCCGAAAGCCATGAAACGCCGAACCGTGATCCTCTCGATATCCTCGCTGGGCGCCGTCGCCCTCGTCGCCGTCACGCTCTTCGCCGCCGGGCCGGGCGGCGCCTTCGCCCATGGCAAGTGGGGCGGGGGGCATGGCTGGAGCGGCCGTGCGGAGGCCCGGCTCTGCAGCGACAGCCGCGACGCGCGCATCGACGACGGGATCCGCTTCATCGAGGCGTTCGCCAACTTCACGCCCGAGCAGACCGGGTCGTGGAACGCGCTGACGACGGCGGTCAGGAACGGCAGCGCCAAGGTCGGACAGGCCTGCGAGACCGCCGAAGCGGAGGGCAAGCCGTCGCAGGCGCCCCAGCATCTCGCCCGCGCCGAGCTCGCCCTGACCACCGCGCTCGGCGTGCTGCAGGAAGTCAAGCCCGCATTCGTCGACCTCTACGGCAAGCTCAACGACGAGCAGCGGGAGCGGATCGACCAACTGCTCGACCGCAAGGGCCGCTACCACAGGCGCTGAACCAAACCCGATCGAGCGTACGGCCGGGGCCGCTTCGGCGGCCCCGGCAACGAAGGCGGGCAAGTTTCCCCGAATGCATGCAAGAATGTGCGGCGGCAAGGGATACGGAGTTGTCGATGACCCGCGAGGCCGCGATCGCCCGGGCGGAGGCGTATTTCGACGATGGCGGGTTCGAGGCCGATCTCGCCCGCCGCGTGGCGATCGCCTCGACCAGCCAGGCGGAAGCGGCGCGGCCGGAGCTCCGCCGCTATCTGGCGGACGAGGTCGCGCCGGTTCTGGCGGGGCTCGGCTTCGCTTGCGAGGTCGTCGAGAACCCCGAAAAGGACGGGCCGCCGTTCCTCCGCGCCGAACGCATCGAACCCGGAGCGTCGCTCACCCTCCTGTCCTACGCCCATGGCGACGTGGTGCGCGGCCTCGACGAGGGCTGGCGGGACGGGCTTTCCCCGTGGTCGCTCGAACGCAGGGGCGAGCGGCTCTACGGCCGCGGAACCGCCGACAACAAGGGCCAGCACAGCGTCAATCTCGGCGCGCTCGCCGCGGTCATCGCGGAGCGCGGCAGGCTCGGCTTCTCGATGAAGATCCTGTTCGAGACGGAGGAGGTGGGCTCCCCAGGTCTGAGGACGCTCTGTGCAGGCGAACTGCGTGACCGTCTCGACGCCGACCTGTTCGTTGCCTCCGACGGACCCCGGCTTGCCCCCGATCGCCCAACGATTTTCCTCGGTTCGCGGGGCGGTGAGCCCGTCGAGCTCGTCGTCGACCTGCGCGAGGGGGCGCACCACTCGGGAAACTGGGGCGGCGCGCTTGCCAACCCGGCGACGATCCTGAGCGCCGCGATCGCGACAATCGTGGATCGGCGCGGGATCATCCTGGTACCCGAGTTGCGTCCGCCGCTACCGGATTCGGTGCGCCGCTCGCTTGCCGGACTTGAACTGTCCGCCGGCCGGGACGGCCCGGAAGTCGACGCGGACTGGGGCGAGCCCGGCCTGACCCCGGCGGAACGGGTCTACGGGTGGAACAGCTTCGAGGTCCTGGCCCTCCATGCCGGGACGCCGGAGAACCCGGTCAACGCGATCCCCGGCACCGCCCGCGCCCATTGCCAGCTCCGCTTCGTGGCCGGCACCGACGCCGACGGCATCGTTCCCGCCATCCGCCGCCATCTCGACCGCGCGGGGTTTCCCGAGGTCGAGGTCCGCGCCCGGGACGGAGGCAGGTTCGCGGCAACCCGGCTCGATCCCGACCATCTGTGGGTCAGGTGGGCACGCGGGTCGATCGCAAGGACGACCGGGACGCCGCCGGTCGTCCTGCCCAATCTCGGCGGCTCGCTGCCCAACGACGTGTTCGCCGACATTCTCGGACTGCCGACGATCTGGGTGCCCCATTCCTATCCCGGCTGTTCGCAGCATGCCCCCGACGAGCACCTTCTGGCGTCGGTCGCCCGGGAAGGGCTCGCGATCATGGCGGGCCTGTTCTGGGACCTCGGCGAGCCCGGCGCGGGCGGGGAATAGGCTTTCCCCTCGTCACACGGCTTGCGCGTATTCCTCGATCGTCTCGAAGGGGCGGGTACCCTCGGTGGTCGTCCGGCGCAGGAGGCGGCGCTCGGTCTCCCGGAAATCGGTGCGCGCGTGGGTGACGCAACGGTTGTCCCACATCACCAGGTCGCCGACCTGCCAGACATGCTCGTAGACGATGGACGGGTCTTCGCTCGCCTCCAGTAGCTCGTCGACGAGCGCGTCGCTTTCTTTCTCCTCCATTCCGTCGATCCGCGCCGTCATCAGGCGGTTGACGTAGAGCGCCTTGCGCCCGGTCTCGCCGTGGGCGATGGCCACCGGGTGCGAGAAGTGGCGCACGTCCGACATGTCGTCGCGCACCCGCGGCCGGTCGGTGCGATAGTATTCGTGCATCTGGAGCGCGGTGCGCCCGCGAATCCGTTCCTTCGTCGCCTCGGGGAGCCGGGCGTAGGCGGTGTACATGTTGGCGAACAGCGTGTTGCCGCCTTGCGACGGGATTTCGATCGCGTAGAGCATCGTCGCCTGGTGCGGGTTCTCGTCGTAGCACATGTCCGAGTGGAACCACATCTCGCCGTCGTGGGCGAGGCCGAGCGGCTTTCCGTCACGGCGGATGTTGGAGACCATCATGATGCCGGGCTCGAGCGGCTCGCCGTCGAGGCCGCGCTGCGGGCGCGGCGAGAACACCCCGCCGGGCTGCCCGAACAGCCGGGTGAAGGCGAGCTGCCCGTGCTGGTCGATGTCCTGGCCGCGGAACACGAGAACCAGGTAGTCGAGCCAGGCCCTGCGCAGCAGCGCCGCTACGTCGCCGTCGATGGGGCTGCTCAGGTCGACGCCCGTAACCTCGGCGCCGAGCGCATCGCTGGCGGGCAGGATTTCGATGCTCATCGGTTGATTTCCCTGTCCAGTCGGGCGCCGGAGATTATGGCGGGGTGGCGAATCGGGTGCAATCGAGCGCCGCTTGGGTGTTGACGAAGCGGGTCCGCACGGCCAGCATGGCGCGGGAAAAAAACATAGATATCCAAGGGAGTCTCACGCTCCGTAGCGGGGCGGCGCCTGTTCACTGGAAGGACCGGCCCGCCGATGGTGGCGGACGGACTCCAGGGAGACCTAGGAAGGGAGTACGGAAATGAAACCGCACAAGATTTCCATCGCGCTCGCAGCAGCGTCCGCCATGCTGGCGGCGGGGATGTCGACGGCTGTCGCGAAGGACGAGCTCGGCGCGGTCACCGCGCTGCAACAGACCAACACGGTCGCCAAGTCGTTCATCGAGACGTTTCTCAAGGCAAGCAACGCGGCGAACGGCCCGGTCAAGATCAAGTATATCGGCGGCCAGGAAGTGGTGCCCCCGCGCAAGGCGGCCAACGCGCTGAAACGGGGTCAGTTCGACATGCTGAGTTGCCCGACGGCGTATTACATCGGAACCGTCCCCGAGGGCTATGCGATGCTGGCTGCCAACCAGGGTCCACGATCGCTTCGCGCCAATGGCGCCTGGGAGATCCTCGAAGAGATCTACATGAAAAAGGCGGGCGGAAAGCTCCTCGCCTGGGGCGAGAGCATGACCTCCTACAACACCTATCTGACGGTCATGCCCAAGTTCGACGCCAACGGCGTGCCGGATCTTACCGGGTTGAAGATGCGCGCGACGGGCACCTACCGTCCCCTGTTCCGGGCGCTCGGGGCGTCGACCGTCAACATCAAGTCATCCGAAATCTTCACCGCGCTGCAGCGCGGCACGGTGGTCGGTTTCGGTTTCCCCGATGTCGCGGTCGTTGCGATTGGTCTGCACAAGATCGTCAAGTACCGGATCACGCCCAACTACTACCAGACCAACCAGGTGCTCACGATCAACCCGGGCGTCTGGAACGGGCTGAAACGCGAACAGCAGGCTTTCCTCGAGAAGCAGGCGCTGCGCTACGAGACCGACTCGGTCAAGTGGCTGGAAGTCCAGCGGGTGAAGGAAGAGAAGCAATTGGCCGAAGCCGGCGTGAAGGACATCGCACTTCAGGGCGACGCGGCGGCGCGCTATCTCGACATCGCCCACCAGGAGATCTGGAAGCAGCTCAAAGAGCGGTCCGAATACCATGACAAGCTGAAGCCGCTGATGTACGTACCCGGCAAGCCCAACCGCCAGGTCGATATCGGGCGCGCGCTTCGGAAATAGCGCCGCAGGAAACGGGCTCGAAACCGGCCGGCCGGTGTTGCACGGCCGCGCCGATGGCGTTATCGACTGCGACGGGCGCAGATGCCGCCCGCCGCAGTCGCCTGAACTACGTGAAACAGGACCAGGAAAGAGGAACATGAACACACGTTTCGCACTGACCGGCCTCGTCGCCGCGGCCGCCATGTCGGCCGGGGTCGGCACGGCCACCGCCATGACGGACAAGCTCAACGCGGTCACTTCGCTCGACCAGAACAACGCGCTGGTACGGAGCTTCAAGGCCAACTATCTCAATCCGGCCAACGAGAAGCTCAAGGGCAAGGTCGAGATCAAGTATCTCGGCGGCCAGGAGATCGTACCGCCGCGCAAGGCGGTCACCGCACTCCGGCGGGGCCAGTTCAACGTGCTGCACAGCCCGACCGCCTATTACATCGGCACCGTGCCCGAGGGCTATGCGATCCTCGCGGCGAACCAGGGCCCGAAGGCTCTGCGTGCGAACGGCGCCTGGGAAATCCTCCAGGAGGTCTATCTCAAGAAGGCCGGCGCGCATCTGCTGGCTTGGGGCGAGAGCATGACATCCTACAACACCTATCTCATGAAGGAGCCGAAATTCGACAAGGACGGCGTGCCCGATCTGACCGGGCTGAAGATGCGCGCGACCGGCACCTACCGCCCGCTGTTCCGGGCGCTCGGCGCGACCACCATTAACATCAAGTCCTCCGAGGTGTTCACCGCGCTGCAGCGCGGAACGGTCGACGGATTCGGCTTCACCGACATTTCGATCGTGCCGCTCGGCGTGCACAAGGTCATCAAGTATCGGATCCAGCCCAACTACTACCAGACCAACACGGTGGTGACGGTCCACGCCGGCACGTGGAACAAGCTGGCGCGCGAGAAGAAGGACGCGATGACCGAGCTGGCCAAGGAATACGAGACCACCTCGGTGCATTGGGTGGAGAAGGAGCGGCTGAAGGAGGACAAGGAAGTCAAGGCCGCCGGCGTCAAGGACATCGTGCTCAAGGGCGATGCCGCGGCGCGCTATCTCGAAATCGCGCACAGCGAGATCTGGAAGGAGCTCAAGGAGCGGTCCGAGTACCGCGACAGGCTCCTGCCGCTGATGTACATCCCGGGCAAGCCCAACCGGCAGGCCGATCTCGGCCGCGCACTCCGGAAATAGCAAGACCGCGGCGGCGGAGACGGGAGCGGCCGTGTCGCTCGAAGCGTTCGACCGGCAGCTCGGACGGGTCGTCGGCGCGCTGGTGTGGATCGCCTGCGCGCTGATCCCGTGCATCTTCACGATGATCGTGATCGACGTGTCGATCAGGACCATCGGGTTCACCCCGCCGCTCTTCACCTCCTCGGTGGTGGAGTACGCGCTGCTCTATGTGGCGATGTGCTCCGCCCCGTGGCTGGTGCGCGAAAAAGGGCACGTGGCGATCGAGGCGCTGGTCACGTTCCTGCCGCCGGCGGTTCGCGAGCCATTGGCCAAGGCGGTTTATCTCGTCTGCGCCGTACTCGGGTTCTATTTCGCCTATCTTTCGGTCGAGCTGTTCATCGAGGCTATTCAGACCGGAAACCTCGACGTGCGCGGCATCGACATGCCGTACTGGCTCCAGTTCCTGCCGATGCCCTTCGGGTACGGGTTGGTGGCGCTCGAGTTCCTGATGTATCTGGCCGGGCTCCGGCACTACTACACCTACGATCTCGGCGAGGTTAAGGACAGCGTCTGAACCATGGAATGGTATGAGGCAGGAGCGGTTCTTCTCGGCTGCGTCGTCGCGGGGATGGCGCTCGGCTTCCCGGTCGCGTTCACCTTCCTGATCGCTAACGTGCTCGGCATGTTCGTGTTCGCGAACGGCTGGTCGAACCTGATCCAGATCGCCGACAACGCGCCGCAGCTCATCACCACCTTCACGCTCTCGCCCATCCCGATGTTCATCCTGATGGGCGCGTTGTTCTTTCATACCGGGCTCGCGATCCGGGTGTTCGACGCGCTCGACAAGCTGCTTGGGCGGATTCCGGGGCGGCTCTGCTTCCTGACGGTTATCGGCGGGTCGCTGTTCTCGACGCTGACCGGCTCGACCATGGCGAATACCGCCATGCTGGGCTCGCTGCTGGTGCCCGAGATGACGCGGCGCGGCTACAACAAGCGCATGTCGATGGGGCCGATCCTCGGTACCGGCGGACTCGCGATGATCATCCCGCCGTCCTCGCTCGGCGTGCTGCTGGCTTCGATCGCCGGCGTCGACGTGGGCGCGCTGCTGATCGCGGGCCTGCTGCCCGGGTTCCTGCTCGCAGCGCTCTACGCGGCGATGATCCTGCTCCAGCTCAAGATCAACCCCGACGCCGCGCCGAGCTACGACATCGAGACGACCACCTGGAAAGAGAAGCTCTACCAGCTTGTGGTCAATATCCTGCCGATGGGGCTGGTCGTCTTCATGGTGATCGGCTTCATCGTGCTGGGCTGGGCGACCCCGTCGGAATCGGCGTCCTTCGGCGTGGTGGGCGTGTGTATTCTTGCTATCGCCTTCCGGGCGTTCACCTGGACGGCCTTCAAGACCTCGCTGGTCGGTGCCATCCGGGTGGTCGGGATGGTGTTCTTCATCCTGATGAACTCGACTGTGTTCAGCCAGTTGCTCTCGATGTCGGGCGCCGGACGCGGGCTGACCGAGTGGGCGACCGGGTTCGACGTCGCCCCGCTGGTCATCCTGTCCGCGATGTTCCTGGTCCTGATCCTGCTCGGCATGTTCATGGATCAGGTCTCGATGATGCTGATCACGGTGCCGATTTTCTATCCCATCGCGCAGACGCTGGGGTACGACCTGATCTGGTTCTCGCTGATCGTGCTGATGTCGCTGGAGATGAGCGCGACGACGCCGCCCTTCGGGCTGCTGCTCTACATAATGATGGGGATGGTGCGCGGGACGACCCTGTTCGAGGTCGCCTCCTACGCGATTCCGTTCCTGTTCTGCGACCTCATTCTGATCATCATCCTCGTCATCGCGCCGGGAATCGCCCTCTACTTGCCCAGCCTGATGTGAGACGAACGACCGCGGGCGAAGTGCGCCCGGATTCAGGGGAGGGGGGATCGTGGACCCACGCGACCGCATCGAATACAGCGCCATCGTCGACCGTCCGCCGCTGAAACTGCCCGATGGGGTGCGGATCGTCCTCTGGCCGGTCTACAACATCGAGAACTGGGACACCGCCAAGCCGATGCCGAGGACGGTGCTGACCCCGCCCGGCGAGACGCTGTTCGTGCCCGACATTCCCAACTGGAGCTGGCAGGAATACGGCATGCGGGTCGGGTTCTGGCGAATCAAGGACGCCTTCGACCGGCTCGGCATCAAGCCGACATTTTCGCTCAACGCGTCCGTCTGCGATGTCTACCCGAGGGTCGCCCAGGCCGCGCTCGACGCCGGCTGGGAGTTCCTGCCGCACACCTACCACCAGGGCCCCATGCACCTCCTGGAGGACGAACGCCAGACCATTCAGGACACCATCGAGCGGATCGAGACCTTTACCGGAACGCGGCCGCGCGGCTGGATCGGCCCTGGCCTCACCCAGACCTACGAGACCTCCGACCTGCTCAGGGAAGCCGGGCTCGACTATGTCGCCGACTTCGTCTGGGACGACGAGCCGACGCTGGTGAAGACCCGCGCGGGCGATCTGGTCAACGTGCCCTACTCGGTCGAACTCAACGACATCGCGATGATGATCCTGCAGCATCACGAGAGCGCCGAGCTCTACCGGCGCACCATGGACCAGTTCGACCGGCTTTACGAGGAGAGCGCCGAGCGGGCCAAGTTCATGGGCTTCGGCATCCACCCCTATATCAGCGGGGTGCCGCACCGCATCGGGCATCTCGAGGCCATGCTGGCGCAGATGGCGTCGCGGCCCGGCGTCGTCTTCTGGTCCGGCGTCGAAATTACTGACTGGTACAAATCGACCCTAAGCTAGGCCCAGCAGCCGCCTGGCGTTGCCCGACAGGATCCGCTCGCGGGCGTCGTCGTCAATGCCGTCGTGGCCGGTCACGACCTCCACCGGGCGTTCGTATCCCATGTCGAAGCAATAATCGCTGCCGAGCATGACCCGGTCAGCCCCGACGAGGCCGATGAGATAGGCGAGAGCCTTCTCCGAGTGGCTGACGGTGTCGTAGTGGAAGCGCCGAATGTATTCCATGGGCCCCTTGTCGCGGTCGCGGTGCGCCATCTCCGGACGCACGTTATGGCCGTGCTGGAGCCGGCCGACGACATAGGGAAAAACCCCGCCCGCGTGGGGCAGGCACACGTCGAGACCGGGGAACCGGTCGAGCACCCCCGAGAAGATCAGGTGCGCGGCCGCGATGCCCGATTCCATCGGGTTGCCAAGGAGGTTCGTCAGGTAGTAGCGCGCGAGCCGCTCCGGATCGACCACATGAACCGGGTGCAGGAACAGCGGCAGGCCGAGCCCGTCGATCGCCTCGAAGATCGGCAGATACGCCTCGTCTCCCAGTTCGCCTCCGCGTACGCGGGTCATCGAATAGACTCCCCGGATGCCGGGCAGTCCGGCCGCGCGCTCCAGCTCCTTCACCGCGAGCGCGGGCTCGTGCCAGGGCAGCATGGCGAGCCCCACCAGCCGTTCGGGAAATCGCTCGTGGGCCGCGACGCAGCCGTCGTTGAACGCCGCCGCCAGGGCGAGCGCGTCCTCCCCGTCGGCGAAATCGACCATTGGGGCGGTCAGCGAAAGCGCGTGGATTTCGACGCCGATCTCGTCCATTTCGGCAACGCGCAACTCGACATCCGTGAACCTGAAGGGCAGGGGGCCCATCGAGACCGGACCGCCGGTCACGGTGAAACCCTCGGCGCCGGATACCGCGCCGGCACCGTAGCGATGGCCGTTCCGCTCCAGCGTCCTCAGATATTCGGGCGGATAGAAATGGGCATGAATGTCGATGGGCGAGTGGGCATGCAACGCGGGCTCTCCTTCCCGACAGGGGGGCGGTCCTCGGGCCGGCTCCACCATAGACGGGTTTTCGCGGAGCGTCGAAGCGCCGCCCGCGCGACGGGCGACCGGTTTGATCCCGGCATCCGCCCCGGATAGACTTCCCTGCCCGCGGGGAGGGGAAATGGCGGACACCGCAGCGCATGCCTTCAAGCCGGGCGGGCACGACCACGCCCTCTGCATCGACGACGCCGTCGCCGCGGCGCAGCGGATTTGCGACGAACGCGACCTGCGCTTTACCCCTCTGAGGCGAAGGGTCCTCGAGATCGTCTGGGAGCAGCACAACCCTGTCGGCGCCTACGAGATCCTCGACCGGCTCCGATCGGAACGTGGAAGGGCCGCGCCGCCGACGGTCTACCGCGCGCTCGACTTCCTGCTCGAATGCGGCCTGGTGCATCGGATCCATTCTCTCAACGCGTTTATCGGCTGCCCCGATCCTCGAGCCGCCCATTCCGGGCAGTTTCTGATATGCCGCGGCTGCCGCACGGTGGGAGAGCTCGGCGACCGGGAAATCGAGGGCATGGTCGCGGGCCGTGCCGAGGCGCTGGGCTTTTCGGTTGAGGGCCAGACGATCGAGCTGCTCGGGCTCTGCCCGTCCTGCAGCGGCGGCGGAGATTCAGAGGACGCCGCCTGACCCCGGCCGGTGCCGGGCAGTTCGAACGCACCCGAAAATGCGCTAGACTCCTCCCCGCAGCGAGAGCCCGGGAGGCGAAGCCATGACGTCGCACGTGCTGGGCGGTGCGTTCGTTCCCCATGCGCCCCAATTCTTCACCATGCCTGAAACCGAGGACCCTGCCACCGTGGAACGCGTGCGCGAGGTGGCTGGCCGGATCGGCGGGGCGCTCGCCGCGCTCGAACCCGACGTCTGGATCATCGTTGCCAACGATCACGTCAACCAGTTCTTCCTTCACTGCACGCCGGCCTTCGCGCTGCATATCGGCGCCGAGGTCAGGGGCTCGTTCGCGGGACGCGACTTCCGCTACGAGGTGGCAAGCGGGACCGCGCACGCGCTCATCCGCCACCTCCAGGCGGAGGGGTTCGACCCCGCCTTCACGTCGACCGCGGAAATCGACTACGCCTTCGGCATCCCCCTCTCTCATCTCGGGGTCGACGCCCCCATCGTTCCGATCTACGCCAACGCCTACGTTCCGCCGCAGCCCTCGATGGAGCGCTGCTACGGCTTCGGGCAGGCGCTGGCGCGCGCGCTCGCGGCCATCGATGTCCGCGCGGTCGTCGTCGCCAGCGGCGGCATGTCCCATTTTCCCGGGACGGAGCGCTACTCCAACCCGGATCTCGACTTCGACAAGGCCCTGCTGGAGCCTCTGAGCCGGGGACAGTTGAGGACGCTGCTTTCTCTCGACGAGAAGAGACTCGACGATACCGGCAATGTCGAGCTCAGGTGCTGGGCGATCGGCGCCGGCGCGCTGGGGGAAAGGGTGCCCGACGTAGTCCAGCTCGACCCCAGCTGGCACCACATCTACGGCTCCCTCGGCTGGTTCACGCCGCAGTCCGAGTCCGTCCACAGCCCGCACTACCCGCCGGTCCACGCCGAGCGGGTCGAGCTCACCCGCATCCTTCACCTTCTTTCCAACAGCGCAGCCGAGCGCGCGCGCTATGTCGGCGATCCCGGCGGTTACGCAGCGGCGGCGGCACTCGGAGCCGACGAGACCGAGGCGCTCGCCAGCCTCGACATGGAGCGAATGCGCGCGCTCGGCGTGCACCCGATGGTGCCGTTTCTCACCCGGCTGCAGATCGACCACGAGCGGGCCAAGACCGCCTGATGATCTGGACCGTCCTGGCGGCGATCGCGCTGGCCGCCTGGATCGGCCTTCTCTGCCTGCGCGGCGGTTTCTGGCGCGTCGAGCCGCGTCTCGACGGAGCGGCAGGCGCAGCGCCGGCTCCCGGAAACTGGCCCGGGGTCGCCGCGATAGTCCCGGCGCGGGACGAGGCGGAAACGGTCGGCGAGGCCGTGCGCTCGCTCGCGGAACAGGACTACCCCGGCGAGTTCTCCATCGTCGTGGTCGACGACGAGAGCAGCGACGGAACGGCCCGGATCGCCCGCGACGCTGCCGGAGACGCCGATGCCGCCGTCATCCGTTCCGGTCCGCTCGCCCACGGTTGGAAGGGCAAGGTCTGGGCGCTGTCCGGAGGATTGGCGCATGTCGCGGCGGAGAGGCCCGATGCCCGCTATGTCTGGCTGTCGGATGCGGATGTGGTGCATCCGCCCGACATGCTGCGCGCGCTGGTATGCGAAGCCGAGGCACGCTCTCTCGATCTTCTGTCGCTGATGGTTCGCCTGCGCGCGGAGTCCTTTTGGGAAAGGCTCCTGATACCGCCATTCGCGTTCTTCTTCCGGAAGTTGTTCCCGTTCGCCTGGGTCAACGATTCCGGACGACGGATCGCCGCGGCGGCGGGAGGCTGCGTCCTGTTGCGCCGGAGCGCGCTGGAGCGAATCGGCGGCATCGGCGCGATCAGGGACGCGCTGATCGACGACATCGCGCTCGCCCGGGCGGTAAAGCCGGGCGGTCCGATCCGGTTGGCCATGACCGAAGGATCGATGAGCATCCGGCGCTACCGTTCCCTGGGCGGGATCTGGGCGATGGTGGCGCGCTCGGCCTTCGATTTGCTCCGATACCCCGCGCTTGCGCTGGCCGGGACCGTCATCGCGATGACGATCGTGTACCTCGCACCGCCCCTCCTGGTGCTGTCGTGGCCGTTCCGTGGCGACCTGGCGGGGGGCGTTCTCGGCGCTTCCGCCTGGATCGCAATGGCGCTCGCGGCTTATCCCACCGGCCGGCTCTATGGGCTGTCTCCCTGGGCCGGCCTCGCCTTGCCCGTCGCGGCGGCGCTCTACGTCGCGATGACGGTCGATTCCGCGCGCTGCCACTGGACCGGCGGCGGCCGCGCGTGGAAGTCGCGCGTCTACGCGTCGGAGCGCGGCGGTGGCTGACACGGCCGCCAGGACGAAAACGCTGGAAACCCCCTCGGGCAAGTGGTCGGGGGACGAGAACTTCCCTGTCGGGTCGTGGCTGTTGCCCGCCCGGCTGCGCCCGCATGTCGCGGCGTATTATGCAATCGCCAGGACCACCGACGACATCGCCGACAACCAGGACCTTTCGCCCGAAGAGAAGCTTCGCCGGCTCGAGGCCTTCGAGGCGGCGGTCAAGGGCGAAGCCGCGGGCGGGGCGGTCCCCGCCTCGGCCCAGCGAATGCGCGAAAGCCTGGCCGCGACCGGCCTCGGCCCCCGCCACGTCATCGACATCGTCGCCGCCTTCAAGCAGGACGCGACCAAGCTGCGTTACGCCGATTGGGACGACCTGATGGGCTATTGCATGCTTTCCGCATCGCCCGTCGGGCGGTATGTGCTCGACCTGCACGGCGAGGACCGGTCCACCTGGAAGGCGTCGGACCCGCTGTGCAATGCGCTCCAGGTGCTGAACCACCTGCAGGACTGTCAGGACGACTATCGGGCGCTCGACCGGGTGTACCTGCCCGAGCCCTGGTTGCAGGAGGCCGGAATCGGCGTCGAAGCCCTCGACGCCGACCGTTCGAGCGACGCGCTGCGCTCCGTCCTCGACCGGATGCTCGACGGCGTCGACGAGTTGATGGTGCATGCCCGAGAACTGCCGGGCGTCGTCAGGAACCGGCGGCTCGCGATGGAGACCGCGACCATAGTGCGCCTCGCCGACCGGTTGAGCGTATTGCTGAGAGGCGGCGACCCGCTCGCCGGCCGCGTGGCGCTCAACCGCTGGGACTTCGCCCGCGCGGGCATAGGCGGCGTTATCGGCGGGTTGCTGTTCGGCCGATAGGGCGCGCGCCGAACCGGGCGCTGCGTTCAGGCATCGTGGTCGCCCGGCGGCGGCGCGGGCTTGACCGTCGCCTCCGCCTTGAGCGAGGCGGCCTTTTTCCTGATTTCCTTCACCAGCCCGTTCACGCCCCGTTTGCGCAATATCGCCGAATACTCCGAGCGTCTGGTTGCCACCTCGCTGATCGAACCCTTGAGGTAGACGTCTATCGCGCGCCAGCCGTCGTCGAAACGGCGGACGAGATAGCTCAATTTCGTGTTGTTCGTCCTCCGCCGGGCCTGTCGCGTCCCGTCTATGCGCGCCTTGACGAGCACGGTCCCGGGACGCAGCGAAGCCGATTCGAGAACCCGGAAAGACTGGCCCGAATACCCGTCGAACCGGTGCGCATAGGTCGCGGTCACCAGGTCGGAGAAGGCGGAGACGAAATCGTCCCTCTCCGCGGCGGAGAAACGCTTCCAATTGCGCCTTCCCGTGACCATCCGGCTCATCGACCGCAGGTGGAAAGCCTGCTCGACCGCGGGGGCGAGCGCGCGATAGCGGCCTTCGAAGCCGAGCGCCTTGGCGTCCTTCATCACCTGCAGGAGCGCGGCATGAAACGTTTCGATGACTTTCGCGGGTTCAGGCGGGGTAGCGTTCGCCGGCGCGGAGAGAAAGACCGCGAACGTCAGCGCCGCAACCGCCGAACGAACCGAGAGGCTCGGGACCGTCATCGAAATTCCCTCAAGCCAGCGCACCCGCCCGCTGGGTTCTCACATCGTACCGTCTGCCGGGCACGTGCGACATATTCGCCGTACGTTACGTCCGGGCGCGGCGGGCCGAATCGTGGTCCCGTCCTCGCACGATTGGAAAACCGTCTTCTCATGGTTTAATAGTCTCGGCGCGTCATGGTTGCAGCGAGCGGTAATTCCGCGGCCGAACGCCATGCCCGGGGGCAGGTTCGAGGGGCGATTTCCGAATGGGTGTAGCGCTGTCCCAGCAGTTGCGTATCGGTGCCTATATCGCAAAGCAGCGGTTGCGCGGCGTGCGGCGGTACCCGTTGGTCCTGATGCTCGAACCCTTGTTCCGCTGCAACCTAGCCTGCGCGGGCTGCGGCAAGATCGACTATCCCGATTCGATCCTGGACAAGCGCATGAGCGTCGAGGACGCGATCGGCGCGGTCGAGGAGTGCGGCGCTCCGGTCGTCTCCATTGCCGGCGGCGAGCCGCTGATTCATCGCGAGATCGACAGGATCGTGAAAGGCATCGTCGCGCGACGGCGGTACGTCTATCTGTGCACCAACGCGATGCTGCTGGAAAAGAAGCTTCATCTCTTCGAACCGGGTCCGTTCTTCTCCTTCTCGATCCATCTCGACGGGACGCGCGAGGTGCATGATCGATCCGTGTGCAAGGAGGGCGTGTACGACAAGGCGCTGCAGGCGATTGCCGAGGCTCTGGCCCGGGGTTTCCGGGTGTCCATCAACTGCACCCTTTTCGACGGCGTCGATGCGGAAGAGGTGGCGGAGTTCTTCGACACGATGGCCGGGCTCGGGGTCGACGGCGTCACTGTCTCGCCCGGCTACGCCTACGAGCGTGCCCCCGACCAGCAGCATTTCCTGAACCGGCGCAAGACCAAGGAGCTGTTCCGCGCCGTATTCGAGCGCGGCCGCGGGAAGAAGTGGCCGCTCAACCATTCTCCGCTCTATCTCGATTTCCTCGCCGGCAACCGGGACTATCGCTGCACGCCCTGGGGCAATCCCACCCGCAACATCTTTGGCTGGCAGCGCCCGTGCTACCTGCTGGGCGAGGGCTATGCGTCGTCCTTCCGCGAGCTCATGGACGAGACGGACTGGGAGTCCTACGGCACGGGTAACTACGAGAAATGCGCCGATTGCATGGCCCATTGCGGATACGAGGCGACGGCTGTGGCCGATCTGACGTCGAACCCATGGAAAATGCTCGCATTCGCCCTGTCGGGCGTGCGGACCCAGGGGCCAATGGCGCCCGAGATACCGCTCGCCGATGCCCGGCCAGCGCAATACGTCTTCGCGGAATTGGTCCGTCGGCGTGCGGCGCTAGGCGAAGAAGCCGAAACGGAACCCGCCCAGCACAGCGACGCGGCGTAGCGAGCGCAGCGCTCGCCGATAATCCCACGCCAGCCGGGCGAGCGCCGGGAGGTCGTGCGGCCGCCTGAGGGTTTCCGTCAGTATCCGCTCCATGCGCGGCCGCCCTCCTGACGATAGCGCGGAGAGAAGCGATGCGGGCAGCGGCCGTTCCGCCGGATCCGCGATAATCCGAACCGCTGCGACCGGCAGGCCCGTTGCGGCGCCGACCCGCGCCACGGCGTAGCTTTCCATGTCGACGGCCGCCGCGCCCGACGATTCGCCGAGGACCGCCTTCGCCTCCACGTCTGCCACCGGTATGTCCGCGCCCGCTACAGGCGCGCGGACAGTGTCGAGCCCGGGCCCCAGTTCGGCGTCGAGGCGTGCTGCCCAGCCCCCGTCGATCTCGAATATTTCGCCCGCGGTGCCGACGATTTCGCTCGCGATGATTACGGTCCCCGCGGAAAGGCCCGGCCGGAGACCTCCCGCGGTGCCGAAGCTGAGCAGCCCGGTTGCCCCCCGGTCGACCAGAGATTGGGCGAGGGTCTCCGCCCGCGCCGCCGAGGCGCCACAGCAAACTATCCGGATGTTTTCGCTATCGCCGCCGCGGGCGGCTCTGGTCTCGGCCGGAAGGCCCGTGACGATCCCCAGCTGCCGCCGTGGCGTCACAACCCGAAGGGCGAGGTCTTCGCATTGCCGCCGCGCAAGCGGCGGTAGCGGGCGAGCGCCCAGACCGGAAAATAGGCGCTGTAGCCGTGATATTTGAGATAGAAGACGCGGGGAAATCCGACCGCGTTGTAATGGTCTTCCCGCCAGGATCCGTCCTCGCGGGGCGCGTTGAGCAGGTACTCGACGCCGCGACGGACCGCCGGGCCGTCGACCTCTCCGGCGGCCATCAGGCCGAGCATCGCCCAGGCCGTCTGGCTCGGCGTGGAGGACTTCGCCTCGTCCCGGCGGTTGGGCCAATAGGTCGCCCCGTCCTCGCCCCAGCCACCGTCGTCGCGTTGCCGCTCCTCCAGCCACCCGACCGCGCGCCGGATGTGCGGCGATGCCGGATCCTCGCCCACCGCATTGAGCGCCGTGAGCACGCTCCAGGTGCCGTAGACGTAGTTGGTCCCCCACCGCCCGTACCAGGAGCCGTCTTCCTCCTGCTCGCCGATCAGAAATTCGATCCCGCGCCCCACCGAGGGGTCGTCGCGGGAATAGCCGAGTTGGGCAAGCATTCCGATGCAGCGGGCGGTCACGTCGGACGTCGGGGGATCCAGCAGGGCGCCGTGGTCGGCGAAGGGAATGCTGTCGAGATAGTGCTTGCTGTTGTCGACGTCGAAAGAACCCCAGCCGCCGGTGGCGCTCTGCATGCCGAGGACCCATTCCGCGCCGCGCGTGACGGAGTCGTCGTCGCCGGTCGGCCGCGCGCGGTCTATCGCCATCACGACGACCGCCGTGTCGTCGGTGTCGGGATAGTAATCGTTGCGGTATTCGAACGCCCAGCCTCCGGGGGCGAGCCCTGGACGGGCACGGGCCCAGTCGCCCCGGACTTCGGTGATCTGCTCGCCAGCCAGCCAGCCGGAGGCGAGCTCGGCCGCGGCTTCGTTGTCCGCCCCGCCCGCTTCCATCAGCGCGTGCGCCACCAGCGCGGTATCCCACACCGGAGAGAGGCAGGGCTGGCAGAAGGTTTGCCCTTTCTGCGCGACAAGGAGCCGTCTGACGGCGCTCAGGGCATCGACATAGCGCGGATCGTCTTCCCCGTAACCGAGCGTACGGAACGCCATGACCGTATTGGCCATCGCCGGGAATATGCCGCCGAGCCCGTGATCGCCGTTGAGGCGCTCGCCGATGAAGTCGACCGCCCGGTCGAGCGCGCGCCGCCGGAGCGCCGGCGGGCTCAACGGGGCGAGCAGCCGCAGCGCGCGGTCGACCGCGAGAAAGACCGTATCGAGGATTCCCCCCGTCGGTTTGACCAATGGAGGGGATCGCTTCCACGGGTCTCCGAGGAAGAGCTCCGCGACGTTCACGTTTCGCGGGTTTGCCGCACCCGGCCTGCGGTCGAGAAGCACCAGAAGGGGCACGATCACAGTGCGGGACCAGTAGGACACCTTGTCGAGATGAATCGGGAACCAGCGCGGCAGCAGCATGATTTCGAGCGGCATCATCGGCACCGCGCGCCACGGAAGCTGTCCGAACAGGGCCAGCGTGATCCGGGTGAACACGTTGCACTGTTCGGCGCCCCCCAGTTCGACAATCGCCGCGCGCGCCCGCCGCATGTGAGGGGCTTCCGGATCGTCGCCCACGCATTTCAGCGCGAAATAGGCCTTTACCGATGCGCTGACGTCCGCCTCGCCTTCATGGAACAGCGGCCAGCCGCCATCCTCTCCCTGGCGGCCCCGGATATAGTCGGCGAGCCGGCCCTCCAGGGCGGGATCGATGTCGTCGATGAAATGCTCGAGAAGGATGTACTCGGCCGGGATCGTCACATCGGCTTCGAGCGGGAACACCCAGTGACCGTCGGAGGATTGCTTTCTCCGGAGGAAAGCCCCGGCAGTTTCGATGGCGCGGTCGACGCGCGTTTCCAGCTCTTCCTCGCGGTCCGGTCCGGTCGGGGGGGTGGGCACGCTTGCCGGGGTCTCGGCGGCGATGCGTCCCCACGTGGAACCTTCCACCGAGCCCCTCCGATCGTTGCCGTTCTTCCGAACCGGCTGAACGACCGGCCCACGGGGAAACTAGTTGCGCCCCTCCCGTTTGTCCAGAATCCGCGGTGAATCAGGCGAATACGCCGTGGCGAAGCGCGATCAGGATCTTCTCCGGCCTGGAGATCCGCACGGGTATGTCGAGCCTGGTCCAGCCGCGTTTCTCCAGCGCCTCCAGAAGCCGACGATAGTGCACCATCATTACCACCGCCGGACGAAGCGCGCGGCGGTCGCATTCCTGCAGCGCCGCCGCCGCCCCGGCGAATCTCTCTTTCGCGATCCCCGCAAGGGCGTCGCACACTTTCGGGATTTCGGGATGGCGGAGAACATCGCGCGGCTCGGCGGCCTCGATGCCCGCCCGGTCCAGCAATTCCTGCGGCAGATAAAGCCTGTCGCGCTCCGCGTCTTCCAGCAGATCCCGCAAAATGTTCGTGAGTTGCAGCGCCGTGCCGAGTGCAAGGGCGAACGCTTCGGCGTGCGCGCCTCCGGCGCCGAAGGCGCGGATCGAGAGAAGACCCACCGCGCCCGCCACCCGGTGGCAATAGCGTTCGAGCTCGTCCAGGTCCGGTGCCCTCAGACCGTCGCCAAGGTCCATCTGCATGCCGTCGATCACCGCCAGGAAGTCCTCCCTCCGCATGCCGAAACGGCGGACGGGCTCGGCAAGGGCGCGGGCGGTCAGCGTTTCGGGGTGGCCGGCGTAGAGCGAATCGATCTCGTGGCGCCACATGTCGAGCCGCCGCCGCTTGTCGTCGGGCCTGCCCTCGTCGTCGACGATGTCGTCGACCTCCCGGCAAAAGGCGTAGATCGCGAACATCGCTTCGCGGCGGGCTCGCGGCAGGAAGCGCATCGCCCAGTAGAACGAAGTGCCGGAAGCTACGGTGACGGCGCGGACATGCGCCCTTGCCTCGTCGTCGACCACGACCCCACGCTCGGGTCCGTTCCGCATGAAAGACAACTATCGCGGCACGGGACGCCACGCAACCGCCGCAGGATTGACCGGAATTGACCCAGGCCATACCGTGAATCCCGGAAACAGCGACCGAAATACGCGTCATACGGCGCCGGAGGCCTGCCTTGCCCGTCCCTTACCATGAACCCGAAAACACCCGGCACCAGACGCAGGTCGATGCACCCCCGGCGGCGTACGCCGCGCAGTTGGCGGACAGGCTCGAAGAGATTTTCGGGTGCGGGATCCACGATCTCGAGGGAGTCGTCGCGGCGCTGAACGAATCGGGTCCCGCCCCCGAGGGCGCGGATGCGTGGACCGCCGCGGTCTTCGAGGCGGAGATGATCCGTCTCGGGCCGTAGCGGCGCAGGATGGAGATGAGGATGTCGGCACATCAAGACGCGGTGGATGCGCTCGTCGATCTCGGCGTCCGCAACCGCTGGTACCCGATCGCGTCGAGCTGGATGATCCGCGACAAGCCGGTCCCGCTGACGCGGCTCGGCGAGCGTATCGTCGTCTGGCGGGACGAGGAGGGCGGGGTCCACGTGCTTGCCGACCGTTGTCCGCATCGCGGCGCGCAGCTCTCGAAGGGCTGGAACCTCGGCGACCGCCTGGCCTGCTGGTATCACGGGCTGGAGGTCGACGGCAGCGGCACCGTCCTCGCCATGCCCGCGATCGGCGACTGCCCCCTGGTTGGCACGCGGGCCGTGAAGCCATACCCGGCCTTCGAGCACATGGGCGGGATCTTCGCCTATTTCGGCGATGAGCTGCATCCCGAGCCCGTGCCGTTCGAATATCCCGAGGAGCTCGACTCGCCAGAGTGGAGCGCGATCCTCTGCACCTCGCACTGGCGCTGCAACTACCGTTACGCCATCGACAACGTCATGGATCCGATGCACGGCGCCTATCTGCACGCCGAGTCGCATTCCATGGGGCGTGGCGATAAGGATGCGCGGATGCGGGTGCGCGACACCGAGCACGGGCTGATATTCGAGAAGACCAACCAGCGCGGGGTCAATTTCGACTGGGTCGAGTTCGCCGATACCGGGGCGCACTGGATGCGGCTGTCGATCCCCTACCAGGGCAACGCCGGGCCCGGCGGCGCGTTCGGCATCGTCGGGTTTGTCACCCCCATCGACCGGGAGAACTGCCGGGTCTTCTTCTGGCGCACCCGAAAGGTGGAGGGGTGGGAGCGCGCGGTCTGGCGCTTCATGTACAAGCACAAGCTGGAGACCCTCCACTGGGACGTCCTCGAGCAGGACCGGATCGTCCTCGAAGGCATGCCCAACGACGCCCGGGACCACGAATTTCTCTACCAGCACGACACCGGCCTCGCGCGCATCCGGCGATTGATCGAGGAGGAGGCGGAACGCCAGGTCGCCGCCCTCTCCGCGAGCGAGCCGGCCGCGGCGGCCGAATAGAAGGACGAGACTGGATGAGCACCGAGGCAGGAACCGCCGAGCGCACCCTCGCGGACTGGATGGAGACGCGGATCGCGCGTTACGAGACGCGGCGCTATGACTGGGACGCACTCAAGTTCCAGGCCGATTTCAATCCGAAATACCGCCGTGCCCAGATGCGTTATCTCGGCACCGGCGGCACCGGCGTGGCCGACGACTCCAACGCCGTGCCGTCGGAACATTTCACCTTCTCGACCATGGTGCTTCCCCCCGGCTGCGAAGGCCCGCCGCACGTCCATGACGACGTGGAGGAGGTGTTCTTCATGCTCCGCGGGAAGATCCGGCTCACCCTTGAACGGGACGGCGAGACGTTCGAGACCGAGCTCGCGGAGCGCGATCTGATTTCGGTGCCGCCCGGCGTCTATCGCGGCCTCGTCAACGAGGGCGAGGAGGAAGCGCTGATGTGCGTGATGCTGGGCGCCGCCAGGCCCCGCATCCCGACCTATCCGCCCGACCATCCCCTGGCGAAGATCAAGCGCAAGGCGTGACCCTCCCTCCGCTAGAGACCGTCCGGCGGAACGGCCGCGCCATCGCCTGCCGCGCCGCCGGCGAGGGGGCCCCTCTGCTGCTGCTGCACGGGATCGGATCCGGTTCGGCGTCGTGGGAGGCGCAGTTCGAGGGGCTTTCCGGACGGTTCCGCGTCATCGCCTGGGACGCGCCCGGCTACGGAGGCTCGGATCCGCTGCCCGGCGAGAGGCCGCATTCCGGCGCCTACGGCGACGCGGTCGCCGACCTTCTCGACGGGCTGGAGGTGGAACGGGTCCACGTGCTGGGCCATTCCCTCGGCGGGCTGATCGCCGCCGCGTTCGCCGCCCGGCACCCCCGGAGACTGCTGAGCGTCACCCTGTCCGATGCCGCGGCGGGCTATCTGAACAGTCCGAAGGAGCTCCGCGTCGACCGTCTGAACGCGCGGATCGAGGCAATGACGGCGCTCGGACCGGCGGAGGTCGCGAAGCGGCGCGCGCGCGAGGTGCTGTCGTCCTCCGCGCCCGAAGCGGCCTACCGAAAAATACTCGCGGTGCAGAGCAGGGTCCGGCCGGACGGCTACGCGCAGGCGGCGCGGATGCTCCACAACTCCGACATCTTCGCGGATGCGGTGACGATCGGAGTGCCCGCGCTGGTGATGTACGGCAGCGAGGACAAGGTGACCCCCGAGTCGATCGGCCGCGACATCTCGGCAACGATAAACGGCGCGCGGTACGTCACCCTCCCGGGGCTCGGCCACGCGAGCTATGTCGAGGACCCGGAGGCGTTCAACGCCGCGCTCATCGAATTCCTGGACGGTCTGGAATGAGCGACGGCCACCGCCCTCCTGAAGCGGCAACGGGGTAGGAACGCAGCGTGGATCTCGGACTTGCCGGCAAGGTGGCGGCGATAACCGGCGGCTCTTCCGGCATCGGGCTGGCGACTGCGCGGATATTCCTCGAAGAAGGCGCCCGGGTGGCGATCTGCGGCAGGTCGAAGGACCGGCTGGCGGATGCCGGGCGGACGCTCGCCGGATCGCACGGCGAGGATCGCGTGCTGGCGGTCTCCTGCGACGTCATGGAGCCGGCGCAGGTAACGACATTCCGGGATTCCGTGGCCGAGCGGTTCGGCCGCGCCGATATCCTGGTCAACAACGCCGGGCAGGCGCGTCGGGGCGGCATCGACGAATTGACCGACGATGCCTGGCGCGCCGAGCTCGACCTGAAGTTTTTTTCGATCCTTCATCCGACGCGCGCGTTTCTTCCCTTGCTCGAAGCGGCGGCGCCGTCCGCCATCGTTTGCACCAACGCCCTGCTGGCGCGGCGCCCCGAGCCTTGGCTGGCCGCGACCGCCGCCGCGCGCGCCGGAACCCTGAACCTCGCCAAGACGATGAGCCGCGATTTCGCGCCCAGGGGAATCCGGGTGAACTCGATTCTGATCGGGCTGGTCGATTCGGGACAGTGGAACCGCCGCTACGAACAAGGGGAGGGCGGCGGGAAGAGCAAGGAGGCGTGGTTCGCGGAGCTGGCCCAAGAACGGGGAATCCCGCTCGGGCGATTGGGAGAGAGCGACGAGGCGGCAAGAGTGATCGTCTTCGTCGCCTCGCCGGCGGCGAGCTACCTCACCGGCGAGACGATCGAGGTCGCGGGCGGGCAGGGGCACCATGTCTGAACGGATACCGGCCGGGGAGCTGGTCGCCGCGTTTCTCGAATTTGCGGGCGTCGACACGGCGTTCGGGGTCATCTCGATCCACAACATGCCGATGCTGGATGCGATCGGGCGGCGCAACCGCATCCGGTTCGTGCCGGCGCGGGGCGAGGCGGGCGCGGTCAACATGGCGGACGCCAACGCGCGGGTCTCCGGCGGGCTCGGCGTCGCTTTCACCAGCACCGGGACGGGGGCGGGCAACGCCTGCGGCGCGCTGGTCGAGGCGCAGACCGCCGGCACCCCGCTGCTCCACCTGACCGGCCAGATCGAGACCCCCTATCTCGACCAGGGACGCGGCTACATCCACGAGGCGCGCGACCAGTTGACCATGCTCCAGGGGGCCTCGAAGGCGGCGTACCGGGTGCGGAGCGTCGCCGACCTGACGGGGACGCTGCGCGAAGCGGTGCGCGTCGCACAGAGCCCGCCCGCCGGTCCCGTGAGCGTCGAGATACCTGTCGATATCCAGGAGGCTTCGCTCGACATGCCGGCATCGCTCGCGCCGGTCGCGCCGGCCCTTCCCGAGCCCGACGAAGCGGCCCTGGACCGTCTGGCGGAATCTCTCGCGTCCGCCCGCCGGCCGATGCTCTGGCTCGGTGGCGGCGCGCGCGGGGCGTCGGAAGAGGCACGGACGCTTGCCGATCTCGGCTTTGGCGTCGTCACCAGCATTCACGGGCGGGGCGCGATTCCGGAGAGCGATCCGATGTCGCTCGGCGCCTACAACTTCCAGCCGGCGGTGGAGGCGTTCTACGACACCTGCGACGCCATGCTGGTCGTCGGTTCCCGTCTGCGGAGCAACGAGACGCTGACATACAAGCTGGCCCTGCCGCGCCCGCTCTGCCGGATCGACGCCGACCCAAGGGCCGACGGGCGGTCCTTCCCCAACGACATCTTCGTCTGCGGCGACGCGGGGAAGGCGATGGCCGGGCTCGCCCGACGCCTCGACGGGCGGATGAATGTCGACCCCGGCTTCGCCCCGGACCTGGCCGCCGCACGCGAAGCGGCGGAAACCGGGCTTCGCGGCACGCTCGGGCCCTACGAAAGGCTCATGGACGACCTCCAGGCGGCGGTTCCGGAAGACGTCGTCTGGGTTCGCGATATCACGCTTTCGAACAGCACATGGGGCAACCGCGCGCCGCGCCTCTCGGGACCGCGCAACGGAGTCCATGCGGTGGGCGGCGGGATCGGACAGGCGCTGCCGATGGCGATCGGCGCCGCGCTTGCCGCGGATGGGCGTAAGACCGTGGCGCTCGCCGGCGACGGCGGGCTCGCGCTCTCCCTCGGAGAGGTTGCCACCCTCGTCCAAGAGCGGGCGGATGTCGCGTTGATCGTCATGAACGACGGCGGCTACGGCGTGATCCGGAATATCCAGGACCGCAAGTTCGGCGGCCGTCGCCTCTATGCCGACATCGCGCTGCCCGACCTGGGCGCGCTGGCGGGCGGGCTCGGGCTTCCGTTCCGGCGCATTTCCGATAGCGGCGGGATGCGGTCGGCGCTCGACTGGGCCATCTCGGCGGACGGGCCGGCGATGGTCGAGATCGACATGAGCGCGGTCGGCCCGTTCGCGGTACCGTTCGCCGGCCCGCCCGTCCGCCCGAAGGGATGAGCCCATGCTGAACGTCGTCCTGATCGGCCGCGGCGCCATCGCCACGGAGGTCCTGAAACACATCCGGCCCGGGGGCGGGGTGAGCGTGACCGGCGTCATCGTCCGCCCCGGCCGGGAGGCCGAAGCGCGCGCGGCCCTCCCACCCGCCATCGAGGTGGCGAGCGCCATCGGCGATCTCGCGGCCTCGCCCGACCTGATCGCGGAGTGCGCCGGCCACGCGGCGGTGGCGGCGTTCGGCGAGGAGGCGCTGCGGCGCGGGATCGACTTCCTTGTCATCTCCATCGGCGCGCTCGCCGACGCGGACTTGCGCGCCCGGCTGGAAGCGGCGGCCGAGGCCGGCGGCGGCAAGCTGATCCTGCCGGCGGGCGCGGTCGCGGGCGCCGACGCGCTGGCGGCTGCCCGTATCGGCGGGCTGAAGAGGGTCGTCTATACCTCGCGTAAGCCGCCGGCGGCGTGGCGCGGGACGCCGGCCGAGGAGGCGCACGATCTCGACGCGCTCGTCGAACCGACGGTGCTGTTCGAGGGCGCCGCCGACGCGGCGGCGACGCTCTACCCGCAGAACGCGAACGTGGCGGCCACCATCGCGCTCGCCGGCGCCGGGTTCGACCGCACCGACGTGCGGCTGATCGCCGATCCGGACGCCGGCGGCAACATCCACGACATCCGGGTCGAAGGAACGTTCGGCGCCTTCGATATCGAGGTGCGAGGAAAACCGCTGCCCGACAACCCCAAAACCTCGACCCTCGCCGCCCACAGCGTGGTGGCCGAGATCATGCGCCGCGCCGCGGCGGTGGAGATCTGACCGGAGGCTTCCTGCCCGGAGAGACGGGCAGGCGGCACCGTCCCGATCGGCTTCAGTCCAAGCCGCCGAGGAAGGTCAGGACGGCTTCGGCCGTCTCTGCCGGCTTCTCGATGAACGGGATGTGGCCGCCGCCCGGGATCTCGGCATAGGCGGCGCCGGGGATCGCGTCGGCGATGATCTTCGAGAACTTCGCCGGGATGAAATAGTCGTTGTCGCCGGTGAGCACGAGGGTCGGGCAGGAGATGTCCCGGATCTTCTCGGTCCAGAGCGGCTCGTCCTCCTGACCCGGAAGGCGCCGGCCCCACCGGAGGATCGAGTCGAGGAAGGCGGTGTAGAGCCCGGGATCGTTGGCGCGGACGTTCTCCTGGTTGGCCCGCATGATGGCGAGCCCCTCCTCGGTGTCCATGAACTCCCGGGTCATGGTCGAGAGGCCCATGAAGTCGGCGAGCTCCTCGCCCATGCCGATCTTCGCGATGATCTTCTTGCGGAGCGAGAAGTTCATCTCCATCGCCCGGTCGAGCTCGGAAAACCCGCCGACCACGATCGTCGAGCGCACCAGATCGGGATGGCGCACCGCCATCGCCTGCGCGGTCGACCCGCCGAGGGAGGAGCCGAGCACGTCGACGCTCTCCCAACCGGCCTCGCGCGCGAGCGCGGCGAAGTCGTCCGCCCAGAGTTCCGACGTGTAGAGGACTTCGGACGGGTCGTCCTTGCGCGATCGGCCGACGCCGCGCGGATCGACGAGGACCGTCATGCAGCTGTCGCGGAGCAGGGGCTCGCCCAGCCGGTAGTAGCGGTGGTCCATGCCGAGTCCCGGGAAAAGCATCAGCGGATGGCCGCTGCCCTGCGTCTCGTACCAGATCTCGGTGCCGTTGACCGAAGCGGTCGGCATGGGTCCTCTCCTCAGCCCTGCGCGGTTTGCAGCGCCTGCCATACGCGGTGGGAACTTGCCGGGAGCGGCAGTTCCGCAACGCCGCGCGCCGCCAGCGCATCGAGAATGGCGAGGATCACCGCCGGGTAAGAGCCCCCGTTGCCGGCTTCGCCGCAGCCCTTCACGCCGAGCGGGTTGGTGGTGCACGGCACCGGGTGGGTGGTGAAGTCGACCCATGCCATGTGGTCCGCTCGCGGCATCGCATAGTCCATGTAGGACCCGGTGACGAGCTGACCGTCGCTGTCGTAGACGGTGTTCTCCAGCAGCACCTGTCCGAGACCTTGGGCGATGCCGCCATGCACCTGGCCCTCGACGACCAGCGGGTTGAGCACGGTACCGAAATCGTCGACCACGGTGTAGCGGTTGATCGCGGTCTCGCCGGTGTCCGGGTCGATCTCGACTTCGCAGACATGGCAGCCGTTGGGGAAGCTGATCGGGCTCGTGTCGTGCGAACATTTTGCCCCGGGCCCATCCGCGAGGTCATCCGGCAGGGCACCGTTTCCCCGGGCTTCCGCCGCCAGGTTCATGATGTCCATCGACCGGTCGGTGCCGGCGACGCGGAAGACGCCGTCCGCGAACTCGATATCTTCGACGGCGGCTTCCAGCAGATGTCCGGCGATCTTGCGGCCGCGGTCGATCACCGTATCGCTCGCCTCCAGTATGGCGCCGGTCGCCGCGATCGCCGAGCGCGAGCCGCCGGACCCGCCCGCGCCCGGGCTCATCTCGTCCGAATCGTGCTGGATCATGCGGATCCGGTCGAACGGCACGCCGAGCTTGTCGCTCAGCACCTGCGCGAAGGGCGTCGCGTGGCCCATCCCGAAATCGCAGGTGCCGGTGACCAGCGTCACCGTCCCGTCGTCCTCGAAGCGGATGTCGGCAAGCTCGGTGCCGGGCGCCGCGGTGGTTTCCAGATAGGGCGCGATGCCGAGCCCGCGCAGCCTGCCCGCGGCCTCGCTGGCGTGGCGGCGGTCCGCGAAGCCGGCGGTGTCGGCGCGCGCCATGGCTTCGTCCATGATCGCTTCGAAATCGCCCGAATCGTATGTCAGCCCGACCGGCGTCTCGAACGGCATCTGATCCGGACGGACGAGATTGCGGCGGCGCAGCTCGATCCGGTCGACCCCGGTCTCGGCCGCGGCCTTGTCGATCAGGAGTTCGAGGAAATATTTCGATTCCGGCCGTCCCGCGCCGCGATAGGGGCCGGTCGGGACGGTGTTGGTGAAGACGCATTTCGCGCCGTAGGAGAAGAGCGGCGTCTTGTAGACGCTGATGATGTTGCGGCTGACCACCATGGTCACCGGCCACGGCCCCATCGCGGTCAGGTAGGCGCCCATGTCTCCGAGCGCCTCCACCTTGAGCGCGAGGAAGTTGCCGTCCCCGTCCAGCCCCAGCGCGAGGTCGACGATCATCGCCCGGCCCTGGTGGTCGGACAGGAAGCTCTCCGAACGGTCGGCGCACCACTTGACCGGACGGCCCAGCCTGCGCGCGGCGTACATAACGCAGATCGCCTCCGAATATGCCGCGCCCTTCATCCCGAAGGAGCCGCCGATGTCGTCGCTGATCACCCGGATTTTCTCGGGCGGCACCTGGAAGATCGCGTTGGCGAGGGTGGCGCGATAGCCGGTAACGCCCTGGCTCCCGACGTGGAGGGTGAATTTCTCGGCCGCCGCGTCGTATTGCGCGAGCGCCGCGCGCGGCTCCATCGCGTTGACCACCATGCGGGTGTTGTCGAGCCGGATACGGGTGACGTGGGAGGCGCCGGCGAGCGCCGCGTCGACCGCCTCCTCGTCGCCCATGTGGAAGTCGAGGAAGATGTTGCCGGGCGATGACTCCCAGAGCTGGGGAGCATCGGCTTCGAGGGCGCCATCCACGGAGGCGGCGACGGGAAGAGACGAGACCTCGAAGGGTATCGACTCCGCGGCGTCGCGCGCCTCGGCGAGGGTCTCCGCGACGACGACCGCGACCGGGTCGCCGACATGACGGACCCGTCCGACGGCGAGCGCCGGGCGCGGCGGCACGCTGGGCGACGAGCCGTCCCGGTTCTTCATCGGCACCGGGCAGGGGATGTGGCCGATGCCGTCGGCCTCGAGGTCCGCGCCGGTGTAGACCGCGAGCACGCCGGGGGCGTCCGCGACGGCGGAGACATCGAGCACCGCGATCTCGCCGTGGGCCGCCGTCGAGCGCAGAAATACGGCGTAGGCCTGGCCGGGCGCGTTGCAGTCGTCGGTATAGCGCCCGCCTCCGGAGAGCAGGCGCGGGTCCTCCGTCCGGGAAACCGGTTGCCCGATCCCGAATTTCAGCACTTCCTGTCCGTTGTCCCGGGCCATCTCGTTCCATTCGTCGTTGTGTCGAAACGGGCCGGGCGGCCCATGGACCGCCCGGCGGTGTCGCGGTTCGGGGGATTGCCCCTATTCGGCGGCGGCGTCCTCGTTGCGGCGTGAGGAGGCTTCGAGCCGTGCGATCAGCTCGTCGGTCTCCTGCACGTCGCCGAAATGGAGGTAGAAATTGCCGAGCGCCGCCGCGTGCTCCGAGTTGCTCATGGTGGCGCAGCCGTCCGAGACCATCAGCGAGCGGTAGTTGAGCATCATCGCGTCGCGCGCGGTGGATTCGCAGCACACGTTGGTTGCCACCCCGGTGACGATGATGGTCTCGATCTCGTGGTCGCGCAGCACGTTCTCGATGTTCGACGAGCCCTGGATAAAGGCGCTGAAACGGCGCTTGACGACGATCTCGTCCGCGTCCCGGACATCGAGCGTGGGCCATAGCCGGAACGCCCGCGAATCGCGTTGCATGGCATTCAGCCGTTGCTCGCGCTTTTCCGGTATCAGGCGTTCATGCGTGACCGACCAGCTCTTGAGAGACTCGCGGGTCGCGAGGTTCTGCAGCCAGATCACCAGCCCGCCGGCCTTGCGCACCGCTTCCGCGAGGCGGTTCACGTTGGGGACGATCTCCTGCGCGACCGGCGCCGCGCCGAGCTGGCCCTCCTCCATGAAGTAGATCTGCATGTCGACCACCACCAGGGCCGTCTTCGGGCCGTCGAAGGTTTCGCAGGTATGCGGCCGGCCCTGGCGTTCGACCATCCGGTCGACATATGCCTTGGGCATCTCGAATGGGTGCATCGGCGCCTCCAGAATTTACCGGATCGACTATAGGACCGCCTCACCCGGCCGGCAATCGCGCGGCGCCGGGCCGGTCTTGCAATGTCCCGTCAATCTCGCCACGATGACGGCAAAACCGCTGCGACCGGCGTGTGCTGGGGGCCTCGCGATCCCCGATGGCGACGGGTCGTTAATGTCGACACAGGAAGATTACGGGGACGGCTATGAGCGATTCCAGCCAGGAGAACGGCTCGGCCCTGGAGCGGATTACGGACGCCGTGCATCCGTTCGTCAGCGCCGGTGTGGTGACTCTGCCGCGACTCATCATCGGTTCGCTGATCCTGTTCGGGATCGCGGTCAACTTCGGCAACGTTCTCGGCCGCTACCTGTTCCTCGCGCCCATCGTCTGGGCCGAGGAGATCATGATCTACTCGATGGTCTGGATGGTGTTCATCGGGGCGGTGCTGGTGAGCTGGGACGGCCACCATCTCAAGATGGATTTCTTCTCGATCATGATGCCCTCGCCGTTCAAGGAGATCATGAACTTCACCGGCGTGGCGTGCTTCCTCCTGGTCTGCATCTTCGTGCTGCCCCAGACCTTTACCGTGACCGAACTGATGTTCCGGCTCGACCAGCGCAGCGTGGTGGCGGAGATCCCCATGGTGATCCCGCATTTCGCCATCCTGCTCGGCTTCATCATGATGTTCGTCGTCATCGTCTGGCGGTTCCGGCGGCTTATCAAGGGAGACCTGGCCAGCGAGGTCGAAGAGCTGGTCGCCGCGACCGAGCAGCAGCAGGACGTACCCCTCAACCGGGGCGCGTCCGGCTGAACGCCGCCGCCGGCACCGAGAAGAGACGCAAGCCAGGATTTCAGGGAGACACGGTATGGAGTGGGTGATGGTGCTGATGCCGATCGGTCTTCTGATCCTCGGCTTCCCGATTTTCATCATCCTGCTCGCCACCTCGGCGATCATCCTCCTGTTCTTCATGCAGGTGCCGCTGACCGCGGTTCACCAGGTCATGTTCGGCAGCGTCGACAAGTTCGCGCTGATGGCGGTGCCGTTCTTCATCTTCGCGGGCGAGCTGATGGGCATGGGCGGCATCTCCCAGCGCATCATCGCCTGGGTGATGTCGGTAATCGGCGGGATGCGCGGAAGCCTGCCGCTCACCACCGTCGGCACCTGTACGATCTTCGGCGCGATTTCGGGGTCGAGCCCGGCGACCGTGGCCGCGGTCGGACGGCTGATGTACCCGCCTCTCCGCGAGAAAGGCTACGACGAGAAATTCTCGACCGGCGTTCTCACTTCCTCGGGCGCGATCGCCATCGTCATACCGCCGTCGATCAGCATGATCCTCTACGGCGCCTCGGCCGAGCAGTCGGTGTCGCACCTCTTCATCGCCGGCATCTTCCCCGGCCTCCTGATGTCGCTGATGATGGGCGGCTACATCTACTGGTACGCCGCGCGCCGCGACATCCGCGAAGGCAAGCCCTTCGAGATGGGCGAGTTCCTGCGCGCCAGCAAGTCCGGCATCTGGGCGCTCGGCACGCCGGGGATCATCCTGGGCGGCATCTATGCCGGCGTCTTCTCTCCCACCGAGGCGGCGGGCATCGCCTGCGTCTACGCGATCCTGGTGACCAAGTTCATCTACGGCGACATTTCCTGGCGCGGGATCTGGGACGTGTCGATCAACTCCATGTACCTGACCGCGCAGGTGCTGATCATCGTCGCGGGCGCCGGTGTCTTCTCCTGGCTGCTCACCGTCAGCGGCATCCCGCAAGCCGCGGTCGCCGCGATCCAGGCGCTCGACGTCCCGCCCTGGGTCATCCTGATGATCATCAACGTGTTCCTGCTGATCGTCGGCTGCCTGCTCGATCCCGGCTCGGCGATCCTGGTGCTGACGCCGCTGCTCGCGCCGATCGCTGCGGCGCTCGGCGTCGACCTCGTGCATTTCGGCGTCATCATGACGGTGAACCTCGCGATCGGCATGTTCACGCCGCCCTTCGGGCTCAACATCTTCGTCGCCCAGGCGCTGTTCAAGGCGCCGCTGAAGAGCATCTATCCGGGACTGGTGCCGTTCATCGTGATCAACATCTTCGCGCTGGTGATCGTCACCTACGTGCCCGAGCTGTCGCTCTACCTGTTGAAGTTCCTCGGCTGACGCGCGGGTTCCGCGCCGGAAGGGGCGGTTGCGCGTCCGACTTCACGCCCTTTTGACCGCGCGAAAGTGTCGCGCCCCCTTCGTTCGGCTTCTTTTCCGGGACGGGGGCGGCTACCATGACGAGCGTCGTAACAGGAGGATCCGCATGTCCTTGAACAGCATTTCCCTTCGGCATCTGGCCGCCGGCATCGGAACGGCCCTGGCCGCTGCTTTGCCCATGTCGGCATCGGCGGACATGTCCGGCAAGACGGTCCAGTGGGTAATCCCGTTCTCCGAGACCGGCGGTTCCGCCAAATGGGCCAATTTCTTCGCGCCGCTGCTGAGCGAAGCGCTGCCGGGCAAGCCGACCGTGGTGGTGAAATTCATGCCGGGCGCCGGCTCGACGAAAGGCGCGAACTGGTTCCAGCGCCAGAAGCACAAGGACGGCACCCTGCTGTTCGGGTCCTCCGGGTCGACCCAGTTTCCCTACCTTCTCGGCGATCCGCGGGTGCGCTACGAGTACAAGGACTGGAATCCCGTCATGGCGACGGGCACCGGCGGCGTGGCCTACCTGAACGCCAAGGCCGGCGCCATGTTCGACGGGACCGCCAACAAGCTGAAGGATATCGAGTTCATCTACGGTTCGCAGGGCGCGACCCGGCTGGACCTGGTGCCGCTTCTGGCCTGGCGGATGCTGGGCATGAAGGTCGAGCCCGTGTTCGGCATCAAGGGGCGCGGCGACGGCCGCCTGATGTTCGAGCGCGGCGAGGCGAATATCGACTACCAGACCTCGTCGGCATACCTCTCCGGATCGATGCCGCTGGTCAAGGCCGGCACGGCGGTTCCGATGATGTCATGGGGCGCGCTGGATGCGAACGGCAATATCGTGCGCGATCCGACCTTCCCGGACATCGCCACCTTCAAGGAAGTCTGCGAGGCGACGGCCGGCTGCGAGACCAAGGGCGACGCCTGGGATGCATGGAAGGCCTTCTTCGTCGCCGGTTTCCCCTCGCAGAAGATCGCCTTCCTGCCGCGCGGCACGCCCAAGGACGTAATCGATACCTACGTAAACGCGTTCGCCAAGGTGAAGGCGCGGCCGGATTTCGCGAAGATCTCGGCGAAGCGGGTCGGCAAGTATCCGATGTTCGTGGGCGCCGGGGCCAAGGCGGCCCTGGGCACCGCCACTTCGGTGCCGGACAAGGCCAGGGCGTTCGTGACCGGCTGGCTCAAGGAAGCCTACGGCGTATCGCTCAAGAAGAAGTGACGAGCTTGTCCCTTACACCGACCGAACGCCGCCGCGAGGTGCCGCCCATCTAGCGAGAGAACCGTAACGGGCCGGAGGAGAGGGCTCCCATGGAACTTCTGACCGCGGCGCTGTCGGCGCTGGGCGACGCCGCGAACCTGATCTTCCAGCCCGTCGTTCTCGGCTATCTCGTTCTCGGCGTGGTGATGGGCCTCGCCATCGGCGTCTTTCCGGGCCTCGGGGGGATCGCCGGCCTCTCGCTGCTGCTGCCCTTCATGTTCGGCATGGAGCCGGTTCTCGGCCTCGCGCTGATGATCGGCATGGTGGCGGTGGTCCCGACATCCGATACGTTCGCGTCGGTCCTGATGGGTATTCCCGGCTCGTCGGCCTCCCAGGCGACGGTGCTCGACGGGTTTCCCATGGCGCGGAAAGGGGAGGCAGCGCGCGCCCTTTCCGCGGCCTTCTCGTCCTCGCTGTTCGGCGGGCTGGTCGGCGCGACCTTCCTGACCCTCTTCATCCTCGCGGCCCGGCCGCTGGTTCTCGCCTTCGGGCTGCCGGAAATGCTGATGGTGACGATCCTCGGCCTTTCCATGGTGGCGATCCTGGCCGGGCGGATCGCGCTCAAGGGGCTGGCCGCGGCGGGGCTCGGGCTGATGGTGGGGACGATCGGGGAGGCCGACGCGGGCGGCAGCCTGCGCATGGCGACCTACGACATCCCCTATCTGACCGACGGGCTCAAGCTGGTCATCGTCGGCCTCGGGATTTTCGCGATCCCCGAGATCGTTTCCCTGCTGCGCCAGGACAAGTCCATCTCGAGCACCGCGACGCTGGGCGGCGGCTGGCTCGACGGCGTGCGGGACTGGTTCGCCAATATCTGGCTCTCGGTCCGCTGCTCCATGATCGGCGTGGCGGTGGGGGTGATCCCCGGTCTCGGCGGTTCGGTCGTGGACTGGATCGCCTACGGGCACGCCGTGCAGACCACGAAGGACAAGTCGCAGTTCGGCAAGGGCGAGATTCGCGGGATCGTCGGACCGGAGAGCTCGAACAACGCCAAGGAAGGCGGCGGTCTGGTGCCCACGCTCTTGTTCGGTATCCCGGGCTCGGGCTCCATGGCGGTGTTCATCGGCGCGGTGGCTTTGCTCGGTTCCGGCGATATCGAAGTCGGCCCGTCGATGCTCAAGAACAATCTCGACATCACCTATTCCATCGTCTGGCTGCTGGCGCTGGCCAACGTGGTGGGGACGCTGCTCTGCATCGCCGCGTCGGGGGGGATCGCGCGGCTGACCACCATCCGGTTCGCGCTGGTCGCGCCGTTCCTGTTCATGCTGATCGCCTTCGCCGCGTTCCAGTCGGGTCAGGACTTGTTCGATCTGGTGGCGCTCTTCGCGATCGGCCTCATCGGGATCTTTTTGCGCCGCTTCGACTGGTCGCGCCCGGCCTTCCTGATCGGGTTCGTGCTTTCGAACCCGGCCGAGACCTTCACCAACCAGGCCTATCAGATCGCGGCCAGCCGGTTCCGCAAGGGTTTCGAGGAAGGCATCGAGTACATCTTCAGCCCGATCGTGATCGTCCTGATAGTCGTGACGGTGATTTCGATCTTCTTCGGCATCCGCCAGGCGAAATCGATCCAGGCCGAGGGAGACGTTCAGTCGGGCTCGAAGCGCGCGCCGCTGATCTTCCTCCTTCTGTTCACCGCCTACCTGGTGATCGCGGTGGTCGATGCCTCGACGATCCCCGACGATGTCTTCACCGACAAGGTGTTTCCGCTGACGATCGGCAGCATCTCGGTGGCGTGCTGCCTCTATCTGCTCTTCCGGATGATGACCCGGCCGGAGACCGACACGATATTCGCCGACAAGGAGGTGGCCGGCGACGACGCGGAGTCGGGCCGCGGTCTCTGGTCCACGCTCGCCTGGTTTGCCGGGCTCCTGGTGCTCAGCGCCCTGTTCGGCTTCATCATCGCGCTGGCGCTCTTCCTTCTGGCGTTCTTCCGGGTGAGAGCGGGCCTGGAATGGGCGCGGTCGGCGATCCTGACCGCGGCCGGCATCGCCTTCATGTGCCTCGTCGCCGGGCTGCTGAACCGGGATTTCCCGCCGGGCCTGCTGCAGTCCCTCGTCGAGCTTCCCTGGCCGCTGACGTAGGCGGCGGAGGTGCCGGAACAGGCGCTCCGATGAACCGGTTCCGCCCATTCCTGGCCGCGGTGTTCCTGGTGGCGCTGTCGCTGGCGCAAGCGGCTCACGGACAGTCGGGCGAGCCTCCGGAAATTCCCGACCAGGTGCGCGCCTACGCCCTTTGGGAGCGGGGCTACGTATTGCACCTCAGCGGCCGATACCAGGAAGCGGTCGACAGCTTCCGCGAGTCCATCGAGATTCTGCCCACCGCCGAGGGGCACACGTTTCTGGGCTGGTCGCTCAGCATGCTCGGGAATCTCGAAGAAGCCGTCGCCGAATGCCACAAGGCCATTGCGCTCGATCCCGACTACGGCAATCCCTACAACGATATCGGGGTGTACCTGATCGATCTCGGTCGCCCGGTCGAGGCGATCCCGTGGCTTGAGAAGGCGATCTCGGCCAAGCGGTACTGCTGCTATCAGTTCCCCCATTACAATCTCGGCCGCGTACGTCTGGTGCAGGGGGATCTCGACGCTGCGAAACGCTCCTTCGAACGGGCCTTGCAGCACGATCCCGACTATCTGCCCGCGCGGATAGCCCTCGAAATCCTTGACGCGGAAATCGGGAAACCGCTGTAGCCGAGCGGGCCCGGCTTGGATTTCTCCGCTCGCTCTACCCGGTCGAATCGATGAGCGGCTCTTCCAGGCTCAGGCGAGCGCTTCGGCCAGCAGCTTGCGGACGTGCGCGTTGACGTCCCGGCTCCGGTGACGTTGAACCTTTCCGGACGGGTGCAGCGGCTCGTCGAAGAAAAACGCCGGAAGCTCGTCGTCCTCTTCGGTGAAGCCCGCCTGGCGGTTGAACTCCCACTCGTCGCGCAGGGTCTCGTGGCCCAGCCGGCGATAGAACGACTCATCGAGGTCCGTGCCGTGCGCGTCGTTGAGCGCGTTGATCATGAAGTCGATGTTCTCGTTGGTCACGGTGCGCCCGAACACACAGAGCCCCAGCGAATCGGCGGTCGCGCACAGCGTCTGCACGTCGAAGCTCGCCTCGGTCAGCTCCTCGGTGGTCTTGCCGTCGCAGACGAAGGCCGGGATGTTGCCCGTCGTATGGTCGGCGCCCTGGGCCGTCACCATCATCGAGATGCCGGTGACCTCGATCACGCGCGGGTCGTAGGCGCTGATGCCCTGGCTCTTGACGACCGGCACCCGGGCGACCTCGAAGTGCTCGCCCACCCGGCGGGTGCCCTGGGCGAAGATCCTGCCGCGCTCGGTTCCGTCGCGGATGTCTTCCAGCACGTCGGCCATAAAGGCGGGATCGCCGAACGCGCCGAGCCCGGCCTCCATCAGCACGCCGATGGTGGCGCCGATCTCGATCGAATCGACGCCAAGGTCGTTGGCGATGTGGTTGAGCCGGGCGACGTCGTCCGGGTCTTCCAGCCCGCAATTGGTGCCCATCAGCCCGAGAGTCTCGTATTCCAGCGGCGAGACGATCTCCTCGCCCTCCGGCCCGGCATAGATGTTCGAGCAGCGGATCATGCAGCCCGGCATGCAGGCATGGGTCGGCTCGCCGCCGCGCGCGAGATTGCGCTCGCGAATGTGCTCGCCGCCGAGCTTGAAGGTCTCCTTCTCCTTGTCGACCAGCTGGCCGGAGGAGAAGTTGCGCGTCGGGAGCCCGCCGATGGTGTTGGTGAAGTCGCCCACCATCGCGGTGCCGAGGTTGCGCAGCGCGTTGATCGCCGCATCCGCGTCCAGCATCTTGTTGTAGTCGCGGACCGAGCCCATCAGCTTCTTGCGGTCGTGGAAGGTCGGCATCCTGTCGCGGTCGACGATGATCGCCTTGACCTTCTTGCTCCCCATCACCGCGCCGACGCCCCCCCGCGCGGCGATGCGGACGGGCCGGCCCTCGGGATCGGTGAAGGAAATCCCCGCGATCAGCCCCATATACTCACCGACCGGCCCGCACAGGCCGAGACTCACCTTGTCGCCATACTTCTCGTGCAACAGTTTCGCCGCTTCGATGTTGCCCTTGCCGAGATAGGGCGCGGCGTCCTCGAAGGTGATCTCGCCGTCCTTGTGGATGTAGATCACCGTCCAGTCGTCGGAGGCGCCGTAGAGGTTGAACCCGGCAATCTCCAGCTGCCCCAGAGCGAAGGCGAAGGTGCCGCCCGAATTCGCTTCCTTGACGCCGCCGGTCAGCGGGCTCTTGCAGCCGATCGAGAGGCGGTTCGCGTTCGAGAAGTTGGAGCCCGCGAACGGGCCGGCGGAGAAAATGAGCGGGTTCTCGGGCGACAGCGGATCCACCGTGGCGGCGCCCTTCGCCAACAGCGTCTTGGCGATCAGATGCCGGCCGGCGCGGATAATTTCCTCGCCGTGCAGCTCCTCAGTCTCGATGGACCGGTCGTCGAGGTCGATGTGAAGATATTTTCTCATTCCGTCCGCACTCCGGGTCAAACGCGATCGGGCGCCATTGTGCGGGATTTTGCCCGGCGGGTGCCAGTTCTTTTGCCGGGGCCGGTCATGCGCCGGGCGGACCGGACGGGCGAACCCGCTCATGCCACAGCGATTTCAGCGCCTCGCGCCGGATCTTGCCCCGGTCCGACTTGGGCAGGCTGTCGACGAGGAACACCGACTTGGGCAGCTTGAAATCCGGCAAATGGCGGGCGCAGCCCGCGATCACGTTTTCCGGGTCCACCGACGCGCCCGACCGGACGACGACGAAGGCCGCGATCTCCTCGCCGTAGATCGGATCCGGAACGCCCACGGCGGCCGCCTCCTCGATTCCCGGCAGGCGCATCAGCACGCCGTCGATTTCGAGCGGCGCGATGTTCACCCCGCCGCGGATGATGAGGTCCTTGACCCGTCCGGTGACGGTAACGAAGCCGTCTTCGTCGGCGACGCCGATGTCGCCGGTGCGGAGCCATTCGGCAAGCCGTGTCGGGCGCATGTCCCGGTATTCGCCCGTGGGCGCGATCGCGGCGACCGCCGTCTGGGGCCCGCGAATCGCGATCTCGCCTTCGACGCCCGGCGGGCAGGGGCCGCCGTCCGGATCGAGGATCGCGAACTCCATGTGCCGGGCGGGCCGGCCGACGGTTCCCACCTTCCGGTCGTCGTGCCGGTTGCCGCACAGCCAGCCGCCCTCCGACGCGCCGTAGAACTGGAGCAGGGCGATTCCGTAGGTCTCCTCGAACCTGCGCCATCTGTCGGGCGAAAGCGGGGCGGAGCTCGACGTCATCAACCGCAGCGAATCGATCCGGCCCGGTTCGATATCGACCGGCCGGCTGAGCAGCATGTTGATCACCGTCGGCACACCGATGGCGACAGTGATCCGGTTGTCCTCGATCCAGTCGAAGAAGCGGCGGTGCGAGAACCGCCGCGCCATGTGGAGCGTGAGCCCGGTCTGCAGAAAGGGCATCAGCGTGAGGATCTGCGGAGAAAGCCAGCTGAAGGTCCGGTATTCGAGCAGCCGGTCCTCGCCCGTCATCCCGGTGAAGTCCAGGCTCGAAAGGCCGCAGAGCCAAAGCCCAAGATGGTCCCACTCCACGCATTTGGGACGATCCGTCGTGCCCGAGGTCGAAAAGATGCAGGCGGTATCGGTTTCGAAATTCGTGCCCCGGGGCGCGGTCCCGCCATCGTAGGCACCGACGGCCGCGAACAATTCGCCGGGCTCGGGGCCGCCGTCGGGCCAGGAGGAGAACCGCACCGACGGGTAGCCCAACCCCTCGACGATTCCGTCTCCATCCAGGTCCGCGTGCCACAGCACCAGCCGCGGGCCGATATAGGTGACGATGTCGCGAAGGTGCGCCACGCTCATCTCGACGTGGAACGGGCACGCGATGGCGCCGACGCGCCAGACGGCGAGAAAAACGAGCAGCTTCTCCAGCCGTTCGTCGGCGAGCACGACCACCTTGTCGCCGCGGCCGACGCCGGTTGCCTCGAGCCACGCGGCAATCCGTTCGACGGCCGTCCGCAGCCCTGCGAAATCGATCTCCTTGCCGCCGTCGAGATCGACGATGGCGGTTTTTTCCGGGTGCGCCCCGGCATGCCGCGCCAGCAGATCGGCGACGGTGGAAAAGGGTATCGCGAGGTCGCGGGAAGTCCCCTGCATCGCGCGAACCTAGTCGATTCGCGGGCCGAGTCGAAGCCTCCTCCGCGAACCGGGCGGGGCGAATCGAATTCCGCCCGTTGCCCGGCACGCCGCGAATTTCGTACCGTGCCGGATGGTTGACTGAACCCCGGGAGCCCCTATAATCCCGCCGCCCGGATGGGGATACCCATTTTCGGAACCCCGGAGTTCATGCCAAAGCTGGAGGCCGCGTCGTGGCGCGAATTGCTGGCGTTAACCTGCCAAACAAGCCGATCGAGATCGCGCTCACCTATATCTACGGGATTGGCCGCACCGGCGGACGGCAGATCTGCGCGAAGGCCAACGTCGAGGGAACGATGCGGGCCAACGATCTCGCCGACGACGAGCTGACCCGCATCCGCGAAATCATCGACCGCGAGTACAAGATCGAGGGCGATCTGCGCCGCGATACGGCGATGAACATCAAGCGGCTGATGGATCTCGGCTGCTACCGGGGGCTGCGCCACCGCCGCAATCTCCCCGTGCGCGGCCAGCGCACCCATACCAACGCGCGGACACGCAAGGGCCGCGCCCGGCCGATCGCGGGCAAGAAATAGCCCGGGCCGGCGCATACCGAGGACACGATGGCACGACAGACCTCATCGCGCGTTCGCCGCCGCGAGCGAAAGAACATCACCGCCGGCGTCGCGCATGTGAATGCGTCCTTCAACAACACCAAGATCACCATCACCGACGCCCAGGGCAACACGATCTCGTGGTCGTCCGCGGGCTCCCAGGGTTTCAAGGGCTCGCGCAAGTCGACCCCTTACGCCGCGCAGATCGCCGCGGAAGACGCGGGGCGGAAGGCGATGGAGCACGGCATGAAGACGCTCGAAATCGAGGTCAAGGGGCCGGGCTCGGGGCGCGAATCGGCGCTGCGCGCGCTGCAGGCGGTCGGCTTTTCGATCACCTCGATCCGCGACGTGACGCCTATCCCGCATAACGGTTGCCGTCCGCGCAAGCGCCGCCGGGTCTAGGCGCCGCACCCGTCTCGAAGCCGCGGCCGGGCCGCGGTCCGGCCGGCGGCGCCGTTGCCGCCGGGTCACCAACGCCGCTAGGGGTCGAAACGATGTCGATTATTCAGAAGAACTGGCAGGAGCTGATCAAGCCGAGCAAGCTCGAGATCATTCCCGGCTCCGATCCGAGCCGGTTCGCGAGGATCGTCGCCGAGCCGCTGGAGCGCGGGTTCGGCGTCACGCTCGGCAACGCGCTGAGGCGCGTACTGCTCTCGTCCTTGCAGGGCGCGGCGTGCACCTCGATCCAGATTGCCGGGGTGCTGCACGAATTCACTTCGATCTCCGGCGTGCGCGAGGACGTCACCGACATCGTCCTCAACGTCAAGAGCCTCGCGCTCCGCATGCACGGCGACGGGCCCAAGCACATGCACCTCGAGGGCAGCGGGCCCGGCGAGATCACCGCCGGCATGATCGACGCCGGCCACGACATCGAAATCGTCGAGCCCGATATCGTGATCTGCACGCTGGATGACGGCGCCGAAATCTCGATGGAGCTCGAAGTCGATTCGGGCAAGGGCTACGTCCCGGCCGCCCAGAACCGCGCGGCCGACGCCCCGATCGGGCAGGTTCCGGTCGATGCGGTGTTCAGCCCGGTTCGCAAGGTCGCCTTCCAGGTCGAGAACACGCGCGTCGGCCAGATTACCGATTACGACAAGCTCTCCCTCGATATCGAGACCAACGGCGTGATAACGCCGGAGGGCGCGGTGGCGCTGGCCGCGCGGATCCTGCAGGACCAGTTGCAGCTCTTCATCAACTTCGAAGAGCCGTCGACCCGGGCGGAGGAGGCCCTGCCGACCGAACCGACGTTCAACAGGAACCTGCTCAGGAAGGTGGACGAGCTGGAACTCTCGGTACGGTCCGCCAACTGCCTCAAGAACGACAACATCATCTATATCGGCGACCTCGTGCAGAAGAGCGAGCAGGAGATGCTCCGGACCCCCAATTTCGGCCGCAAGTCGCTGAACGAGATCAAGGAGGTGCTGGCCCAGATGGGTCTCGAGCTCGGCATGGAGATCGTCAACTGGCCGCCGGAGAACATCGAGGAACTCGCCCGGCGGCTGGACGAGCCCTTCTAGGCGAACGGATACCGGCAAGGAGACGCGCCATGCGACATCGCCTGAAGGGACGCAAGCTCAACCGGACCAGCGCCCACCGCACCGCCATGTTCCGCAACATGGCCGCGGCGCTGGTGAAGCACGAGCAGATCACCACGACCCTGCCGAAGGCGAAGGAGTTGAGGCCCATCGTCGACCGGCTCATCACGCTCGGCAAGCGCGGCCCGCAGGATCTGCACGCCCGGCGTCAGGCGATCCGCCGGCTCGCCGGGGATGCCGGGCTTGCCGACAAGCTGTTCACCACCCTCGCCGAACGCTACGCCGACCGGAAGGGCGGCTATACGAGGGTTCTCAAGGCCGGATTCCGCTACGGCGATTCCGCGCCGATGGCGGTGATCGAGCTGGTCGACCGCGACCCCGAGGCCAAGGGCATCGATTCCGGCCCCGTGCCCGAACGCGATGCGGTCGAGGAGGAGGAAGCGGTCGCCTGACCCGGCGGAACCGGCGAAAGGATCGGGGGCGGCGCCCGCGCCGCCCCTTTTCATTTTCCGGGCGGCGCGGCATGGTGCCGGTCCCTGGAAGGAGCCCTGACCCCATGATGCCGATACGGGGCGTATTGTGGCTCGCCGCCGCCGGTCTCGCGCTGACGGTCGCCGGTCCGGCACCTGCGGAGCCGGCAAAGCGTCCGCCCTCCGGGCGGGCGGAAATGCAGTTTTCCTTCGCGCCCCTCGTCAAGCGCGCCGCGCCCGCCGTGGTCAACATCTATGCACGGCGCGTGGTGCGCAGCGCGCCGCTCTCGCCGTTCTTCAACGATCCGTTTTTCCGGCGTTTCTTCGGCGAGAATTTCTCCTTCGGGCGTCCCAGGGAACGGGTGCAGAATTCGCTGGGATCCGGCGTGGTCGTTCGTCCGGACGGGCTGGTCGTCACCAATCACCATGTCATCAAGGACGCCAGCGAGATCACCGTCGTTTTCGCCGACCGCCGGGAGTTCGACGCGAAGCTCGTCGGCTCGGACGAGCGAACCGACCTCGCCGTGCTCCGGATCGATCCCGGCGGGGAGACGCTGCCGCATCTCGAGCCGCGCGATTCCGACGATCTCGAGGTCGGCGACCTGGTTCTCGCCATCGGCAACCCGTTCGGGGTCGGTCAGACGGTGACGAGCGGCATCGTATCCGCGCTTGCCCGCACGGCGGCCGGGATCTCGGATTTCGGGTTCTTCATCCAGACCGACGCGGCCATCAACCCCGGCAATTCCGGTGGCGCGCTGGTGTCGCTCGACGGCCGGCTGGTCGGCATCAATACCGCGATCTATTCCAGGGGCGGCGGTTCGGTCGGCATCGGCTTCGCGATCCCGTCCAACATGGTTGCGATGGTGGTCGATTCGGTGGACCGGGCGGGCCGCGTGGTCCGGCCCTGGATCGGGGCGCGCACCCAGGACGTTACGCCGGCCATCGCCGCCTCCCTCGGCATGCCGCGCCCGGCCGGCGCCATCGTGCGGAAGATCTATCCCGGCGGACCGACGGACCGGGCCGGGCTCCGGGTGGGCGACGTGATCCTCGACGTCAACGGGCGGAAGATCCACGATCGCGCGGGCCTGCTGTTCCGGGTCGCGACCCTCCGCCTCGGCTCGAACGTGGCGTTGACGGTGCTCCGCTCGGGGCGCGAGCGCACGCTTCGCTTCCACGTCATCGCCCCGCCGGAAGTCCCGCCCCGCAACGTCACCGAGCTCACCGGCCGCCACCCGTTTTCCGGGGCGGCGATGGCCGACCTTTCGCCGGCCCTTGCGGAGGAGCTCGGGATTGATGGCGCGGAGCGGGGCGTCGTGGTCATGGAAATGCGCAGGGGCAGCACCGCACGGCGCCTGGGGTTCAAAAGGGGCGACATCGTGCTTCGGATCAACGGCAGCGAACCGCGTTCGGTTGCCGGACTCGAGCGGCTTCTCGCGGCCGGGGTGGACCGCTGGCGGGTTTCCCTGCTGCGCGACGGGGAAGCGGTTTCCCTTGTCTTCGGAACCTGAGCCGTGACCGCCGACAGCGAGCCCGGGCTGTTCGAGGCGGAAGCGCCGCGGCCGCTCGCCGATCGGCTGCGCCCGGCCAGGCTCGATGACGTGCTGGGCCAGGATCACCTGCTCGGTCCGGACGGGCCGATCGGGCGCATGGTGGGCGAGGCCCGGCTCACGTCGATGGTTCTCTGGGGGCCGCCGGGCAGCGGAAAGACGACGATCGCGCGCCTGCTGGCCAACGCGACGGCGCATCATTTCGAGCCTTTGTCGGCGGTCTTTTCCGGCGTCGCCGACCTCAAGCGGGTGTTCGACGAGGCGCGCGGGCGCCGCGCCGGCGGGCAGGGGACCGTCCTCTTCGTCGACGAGATCCACCGCTTCAACCGCGCCCAGCAGGACGGGTTCCTGCCGGTGGTGGAGGACGGGACCGTGATCCTGGTCGGCGCGACGACGGAGAACCCCTCCTTCGAGCTCAACGGCGCGTTGCTCTCGCGCTGTCAGGTCTTCGTCCTTCGGCGGCTGGACGACGCGGCGGTGGAAACGCTGCTGCGGCGGGCCGAGGCGGAGATCGGGCATCGCCTCCCGCTCGATGGGGCCGCCCGCGCGGCGCTTCTCGCGATGGCGGACGGGGACGGGCGCTACGTTCTCAACCTCGCCGAGGAGCTCGCGACGCTGCCCGCCGGGGAAACGCTGGATGTCGCCGGGCTGACGCAGGCGGTGCAACGCCGCGCGCCGCTCTACGACAAGTCGCGGGACGGCCACTACAACCTCATCAGCGCGCTGCACAAGTCCATCCGCGGATCGGACCCGGATGCGGCGCTCTACTGGCTTTCCCGCATGTTCCAGGGCGGCGAGGACCCGCGCTATGTCGCGCGCCGCCTGACCCGGCTCGCGGCCGAGGATGTCGGGCTCGCGGACCCGCAAGCGCTGGTCCAGGCGGTCGCGGCCTGGCAGGCCTATGAGCGGCTCGGCTCCCCGGAGGGCGAGCTCGCGATCGCGCAATCCGTCGTCTATCTGGCGAACGCGCCCAAATCGAACGCGCTCTACAAAGGGTTCAACGCGGCCTGGGCGGCGGCGGAACGGACCGGTTCCCTGGTGCCTCCCAAGCATATCCTCAACGCACCCACGCGGCTGATGAAGGATCTGGGCTACGGCACGGGCTATCGCTACGACCACAACGAGGAAGGCGGGTTCTCCGGGCAGAACTACTTCCCGGACGGCATGGCCCCGGAGACGTATTACGAGCCCACCGGCCGGGGCGACGAAGCCGGGCTCAGGGCGCGGGTCGAAGCGTTCCGGGCGAAGCGGAAGGACGAAGCGGGGTGAAGCTGCTGGTTTCCATCGCGCTCGGCGGCGCGGTCGGCGCCCTGTCGCGCCACTTCGTCTCGCAGCAGATGATGCACTGGTTCGGCACCGGCCTGCCCTGGGGCACGTTTACGGTGAACGTCGTGGGCTCCTTCCTGCTCGGTGTGCTCGCCGAGACCTTCGCGACCGCCTTCCATGCCGGTCCTTCCCTTCGCGGGTTCCTGATCGTCGGCATTCTCGGGAGCTTCACCACGTTCTCCACCTTTTCCCTCGACGTGGCGCTCCTGTTCCAGAAAGGCCGTATCGACCTTGCCGCGCTCTATATCGCGGGATCCGTGATCCTTGCCATTGCCGGGCTCTATGCGGGCCTCAAGCTGGTCCGGATGGTCGCCGGATGAGCCGCGCCCGTCTCGCCACCGTCGGACCGGCCGACCACGACATTCGCCTCGACCGCTGGTTCAGGCGCCATTTTCCCGATCTCGGCCACGGACGGCTGGAGAAGCTGCTGCGCACCGGCCAGATCAGGGTCGACGGCGGTCGGGTCAGGGCCTCGACCAGGGTGGCGGCCGGGTGCTCGGTGCGGATTCCCCCGGGTCTGGCGGAGGGTTCCGCCGCGCCGGATCGGCGTAGCGCGGTGTCGGCGTCGGACGCCGAATTCATCCGGAGCAGGGTGCTCTATCGCGACGAGGATTTGATCGCCATCGACAAGCCGGCCGGGCTCGCCGTCCAGGGCGGCTCCAAGGTGAAGGCCTCGGTCGACGGGATGCTGGATGCGCTTCGCTTCGACGGCGACGAACGTCCGCGGCTGGTCCATCGGCTCGACAAGGACACCAGCGGGGTGCTTGCCGTCGCGCGGACACGACGGGCCGCGGCGACCCTCGTTGCCGCTTTCCGCGAGGGCCGGGTGGAGAAGGAATACTGGGCGCTCGTCGCGGGCGTACCGAAGGCGCCGCGCGGCATCGTCGACCTGCCGCTCGCCAAGACGGCGATGCCGGGCGGCGCGGGGACCGGCCGCGAACGCGTCGCCGCCAACCCGCCCGGCGCGAAACGGGCGCGGACCGCCTATGCCGTCGTCGCGGAAGCGCGCCGCGTATCCTGGCTGTCGCTCGCGCCCGAGACCGGCAGGACGCATCAGATCCGCGTGCACTGCCAGGCGATCGGCGCGCCGATCCTGGGAGACCGGAAATACGGGGCCGGCACCGAGAGGATCGACGGCCCGCCGCCGGCGACGCGACTGATGCTGCACGCCCGCAGGCTCGTGTTGCCGCGGCCGCAAGGCGCCGCCATAACGGTGACCGCGCCGCTCGACGCGGCCATGCGGGAGCAATGGTCGTTCTGGGGGTTCGACGAGGCGATGCCGGGAGCGGGTGGGCCGTGAAGCAGGTAGGCGATGCCCCTCTGGCCGCGTTCGACCTCGACGGGACCCTGCTGGACAGCGCCGGTTCCATCGTCGAGCGCGTGATCGCGTGCTGGGAGGCGTGCGGATTCCCGCCGCCCGACCCGATGGCCGCCCGGCGCATCATCGGGCTGCCGTGGAAGGAAAGCGTGCTGACCCTCCTGCCGGATGCCGGACCGAAGGAGTTCGCGCAGATCCGGGCGTTCTACGACGACGTTCGCGAGGGCCATCGCGCCGCGCCGCCGGTGTCCGAGGCGCTGTTCGAAGGCGCCCGGGGAACGCTCGAATATCTGCGCGATCGCGGATTCGCCCTCGCCATCGTGACCAGCCGCAACAGCGACCGTCTGGCGGAACTGCTGGGCGAGCACGGAATCGGCGAGTTCTTCTTCGCCTGCAAGACCGCCGACCAGGGCCCCGCCAAGCCCGACCCCTATTTGCTCAGGGCGGCGATGGCGGAGGTCGGGGCGGGCGCCGCGGACACGGTGATGATCGGCGATACGACCTTCGACATCGAGATGGCGGTCAACGCCGGCACGGGAGCGGTCGGAGTGAGCTGGGGCGTGCACGAGGTGGAAGAGTTGCAAATCGCCGGCGCGCACCGGATCGTCCAGGACTTCGGCGAGGTTCGGAGCGCGGCGGTCGCGATGACGGAAGAGGGCCCGGGCCGGCGCCCGTCGTGACTCTGCTGGACGCGGTTATCGCCGGGAGTAGTATCGGGAACGAATTCAACATTTCGATTTCCGGTCGGGGCCGGTAAGCCGATGTCGCTGCTCGATTGGAATCCCGAAGACTTCAGCGAAATTCCGTACGCGTTTTACTCCGACGATGAGGTCTATCGCCGCGAGCTGAAGCGGGTCTTTCTGGGAGAGACCTGGAATTTCCTGGCGCTGGAATGCGAGATTCCGAACGCCGGGGACTACAAGACCGCGACGGTCGGGGAAGTCCCGGTCATCGCGGTGCGCGACGAGGCGGGCGCGGTAAACGCGATGGTCAATCGCTGCGCCCACCGCGGCAACCTGGTGTGCATCGACGAGGTCGGTAACGCCGAGCGCCTGACCTGCGTCTACCATAACTGGACCTACGACCTGCGGGGCAATCTGGCGAGCATCGCCTTCGAGAGGGGCATCCGCGGCAAGGGCGGGATGGCGGAGGATTTCGACCGGTCGCGGCGCGGGCTGCGGCGGTTGCGCGTCGAGACCTATCGCGGGCTCGTGTTCGGCACGTTCTCCGCCGATGCGCCGCCGCTCGCGGACTATCTCGGCCCGGAGATGCGCGCCAATATCGACCGGGTTCTCGGACGCGAGATGGAGATTCTCGGCAAGTTCCAGCACGGGCTCGACGGCAACTGGAAGCTCTACATCGAGAACGTGCGCGACACCTATCACGCGACGCTTCTCCATTCCTTTTTCCCGACCTTCGGGCTCAACCGCCTGTCGATGAAGGGCGGGATCGAGCTCAGCGACGGCGGGCTGCACCACCTGACCTATTCCATCGGGGCGACCGACCGGCCCGAGTCGCAATACAACGCCCGGGATCTGCGCGCCGTGAAGGACGGGTACGCGCTGAACGCGCCGGAGCTCCTGGAGACCTGGCCGGAATATGCGTGCGGCACGACGCTCGCGATCCAGAGCATTTTTCCCAATTTCTCGGTCCAGCAGGTCTCCAACGTCGTCACGGTGCGCCTGCTCCTGCCGAAAGGTCCGGACAAGAGCGTGCTGATCTGGTGGATCCTGGGCGCGGTCGATGACACGCCGGAACAGCGCGCCATGCGGCTGCGCCAGGCGAACCTGATCGGGCCCGGCGGCTACATCGCGATGGAAGACGGCGCGGTCGTGGGCTGGGTGCGCCGCGGCGTCGCCGGCGCGGAGGAGGAGAGCTCTGTGCTGGCCATGGGCGGGCGCGGCGTGGAGCGGGAGTCCGACAGCCGCTGCAACGAACTCTCCGTGCGCGGCTTCTGGCAGGGCTGGCACGCGATGATGCGGGACCCCGCCGCGTGAGCGGGGTCGCGGCGCTTCCCGCTCGAATCGACGCGCTCAACCGCCTCTACGGCCACGCGATCGACGACGACGATTTCGAGCGCTGGCCCGAATTCTTCGTCCCCGACGGGCTCTACAAGATCACCACGCGCTGGAACCACGACCGCGCCATGCCGGCGGGTCTGATGCTGTGCCAGGGCCGCGCGATGATGGAGGATCGCGTGTCCGCGCTCCGCACCGCGAACGTCTACGAGCCGCATCATTACCGGCACCTGATCGACCCGCCCGTGCTGGGCGACCGGTCCGGGAGCGCGATTTCGGCCACCGCCGGTTTCGCGGTCTACCGCACCATGCAGTCGGGCGTGCCGGAAATCTTCTGCACCGGCAAATATGTCGACAAGGTCGTCGAGGCCGACGGCACCCTGAAGTTCAGCGAGCGGATCGTCGTCTGCGACGGCGAGCGGATCGACACGATGATCGTCATTCCGCTGTAGCGTCTACTCGGCGTCGGGCAGGTCGACCGGCCAGCGGGGCGCAACCTCGACCCACTCGTCATCCGAGTCGGCAGGCCAGGGCGGCATCGTCACCGCGAATGCCGACAGCGATGCCGCGCCGGTCGCGCGAAACTGGAAGGAAATGCCGACCGGGATGGTGAGGCAAATGCCGGGTTCCAGCGCGACGACCTCTTCCCGGCTGCCGTCGCTGCGCCACATCTCGCCCCGCCCCGACAGGATGTACCAGATCTCCTCCACCGTCCGGTGGTGGCCCGCCCGCGAGACCGCGCCCGGGGAGAGCCGGAAATGCGCCGCGCTGCCGCCTTCGAGCGCCGGCAACAGCCGCACCTCCGATCCGTCCGGAGCGGCGACGTCCGCCTCGGCGGGCAGGCGCCGGGTGGCGAAGCGGGGCATCCGGCTCGCCGGGCGCTCAGCGTTTCCGGTACTGCTCCGCGCCGAACATGTTCGACCAGTTCTCCTCGTCCCACTCCCACCGGTCGGCGGTGTCGGTGAGCCGTTCCATGTCCGGCGCGACCGCCGGGCGCGCTGCGATCGTCTCGAACCAGCGCAGCACGTTGGGGTGATCCTCCAGCCGCTGGCCCTGCCGCCCGTGCAGCCGGCACCAGGGAAAGATCGCCATGTCGGCGATCGAATACGCGCCCGCCACGTACTCCGCTTCCCCCAGCCGCCGGTCGAGCACCTGGTAAAGGCGGCGCGCCTCGTTGGTGTAGCGGTCGTAGGCGTAATCGATCTTCTCCGGCGCGTAGGCGCGGAAATGGTGCGCCTGGCCCAGCATCGGGCCGAAGCTCGCCATCTGCCACATCAGCCACTGCATGACTTCCAGACGGGCGCGCGGCTCCCCGGGCATGAACCGCCCCGTCTTCTCCGCCAGATAGAGCAGGATCGCGCCCGATTCGAAGATCGCGATCGGCGCGCCGTCCGGCCCGTCGTCGTCCGCCAGCGCCGGGATCTTGTTGTTGGGGCTGATCACGAGGAACTTCGGGTCGAACTGCTCGCCTTTTTCGAGGTCCACCCAGTGCTCGTTATAGGCAAGCCCGGTCTCTTCCAGCATGATGTGGATCTTCTGGCCGTTGGGCGTTGCCGAGGTGTAGAGATCGATCACCGTTCGCTCCCGGCTATCGTTCAGGGACGGCGCAGGAAACCACAATCGGTCCGCGCCGGGAACCGGCCCGGGGAGCGCATTGCCTTTTGAGCGTCTGGATTTTCGGCTACGGCTCGCTGATATGGCGGCCTGATTTTGCCCATGTCGAACGAAGGACGGCGTGGATCGCCGGATGGGCCCGCCGTTTCTGGCAGGGCTCGACCGATCACCGCGGCGTGCCCGGCGATCCCGGACGGGTCGTGACCCTGGTGCGGGAGGAGGGCGCGCGGTGCTGGGGAAGGGCCTACCGGATCGAGTCCGGGAACGGCGAGGCGATCCTCGACCGGCTCGCCTACCGGGAAAAGGGCGGGTACGACCGCATCACCCTCGACATCCGGTTCGAGGAACCCGGCGATGCGGCCGTGACCGGCTTCGTCTATTTCGCCAACCCGGACAACCCCAACTGGCTTGGCCCCGCGCCGCTGCCCGACATCGCCCGCCAGGTGCGCCGCAGCCGCGGGCCGAGCGGCGCCAACACGGAATATGTGCTGCAACTCGCCGCCGCGCTGCGCGACATGGGCGTGGCGGACGCGCACGTGTTCGCCCTCGCGGAACTCGTAAAAGAGGATCGCGCACCCTAGATTAGAAACGAGAGCGGAACGGAGGATGGCGATGGCGAAAGCGACATTCGGTGCCGGCTGCTTCTGGGGCGTCGAGGAGGCCTATCGGCAGGTCGACGGCGTCACCGCGACCGCGGTGGGTTATGCCGGCGGGGCGGTGGACGAGCCGACCTACGAGATGGTGTGCTCCGGGCGGACCGGCCACGCCGAGGTGGTCCAGGTCGAGTACGACCCCGACAAGGTGAGCTACGAAGCGCTCCTGAAACTGTTCTGGCAGGTGCACGATCCGACCCAGGTCAACCGCCAGGGGCCCGATGTCGGCACCCAGTACCGCACCGTCATCTTCGCCCACGGCGAGGAACAGGCCGGGGCCGCGCGGCGCTCGCTCGACGACGAACAGGCGAGCGGACGCCACCGCCGCGACATCGCGACGCAGATCGAGCCCGCGCCGACCTTCTGGATGGCCGAAGACTACCACCAGCAATATTTCGCCAAGCGCGGCCACCGCCGGTTCGGGCTGTTCTAGACGCCCGCCGCCCGGACGACTCGCAAGGCCCTCTTTGCTAGTATCCCCGGCAATCGGGGAGTGCACGTATGGCGACCGTGGCCAGGGAAGTCGATACCGGCGCAGTGCTGATCGACCGCGCGCAACAGCTCGTGCCGACCCTGGCGGAGCGGGCGGAGGGAACCGCGGCGCTCAGGCGCATGCCGGACGAGACGTTCCGTAACCTGCGCGACCTCGATCTCCTCAAGGCGGCGCGCGCCGAGCGTTTCGGCGGCTACGCGCTCGGTCTCGACGAAGTGCTCGAAATCGTCGTCCGGCTGGGGCGCGGCTGCGGGTCCACCGCCTGGGTCTACGGCATCTATTGCGATCACGCGATCACCGTCGGCATGTTCGAGCCCGAGGCCCAGGACGAGGTCTGGGGCGGGAACCCGGAAGCCGTGATCTCCTCCGGTCTGGCGCCATCCGGACAGGTCGAACGCGTTTCCGACGGCTACCGCCTCCACGGGCGCTGGCAGTTCTCGAGCGGCTGCGACCACGCGGACTGGGTGTTCGTCCAGAGCATTATTCCGCCGGCATCCGAAGGTGCGGGCCCGACTCCGGCCTATTTCCTGCTGCCGCGCAGCGACTGGGGGATCGACGATACCTGGTTCGTGACGGGCCTCGCCGGCACGGGCAGCAAGGACATCGTGATCGAGAACGCGTTCGTTCCCCCGCACAGGATGCAGCCCATCGCTCCGCTGAACACAGGCGACGGCCCCGGAGCGCGAGTCAATCCGGCCCCGATCTTCCGGCTGCCGCGGATTTCGACGGTGCCGTTCTCGCTGGTCGCGCCGGCGCTTGGCGTGCTCGATGCGATGATCGATGCGTTCGTGGAGCGAACCAGCGCGCGGGCGACGCGCGGGGTGCGCCACGCGGAGCTGACCACGGTCCAGCTTCGCCTCGCCGAGGCCGCCGCCGAGCGCGATTGCGCGAGGCTCCTTCTCGCGCGCGCGACGCAGGAGACGATGGCCGCGATGCGGAGCGTGGGAAAGCTGTCGCTGGAACAACGGGCGCGCAACCGGCGCGACATGGCGTATATCGCGACGCTGCTCACCCGCGCCGCCGACCGGATCTACACCGTCACCGGAGCGAGCGGGCTGTTCGACGGCAACGCGATGAAGCGGATGTTCCACGACATCCGCGCGGTCGCCGCGCACCACATCACCGCCTGGGATATCGCCGGTCCGGTATACGGCCAGGTCGTGCTCGGCGTCGAGCCGACCAACCCGCTGGTCTGAGAGCGCTACTCGCCGTCCAGCAGCGCGGCCTCGATCGGTACGCCGAGGCTTTCGTGGATGCCGTTGTACATCTTCCAGAAGCCGACGACGCAGGCGGGCTCCACCGCCTGGGGCGGGGTCAGGGTCTCGGCGAGGCGGTCCAGGATTGCCTTCGGCACGTCCGCCGGATCGAGCGTCGCCGCGCGGGCGTAGGCGAAGCAGGCGCTTTCCATCGCATCGTCCGGCTCGTAACCCGGATCGAGCAGGGCGTCGATGCCGGCGGCGGCGTAGCCCCAGCCCTCGTTTTCGCCGCTGCCGGCCGACGCGAGCGTGTTGGCGTTGTGCGCGACGCAATAGGCCGACCGGTTGAGGCTGCTGCAGAAAGCGGCGATGCGCCGCTTGAGCTCGCGGTCGAGGTGACTCGAGGGATCGCGCATCACCGTGTCGTTGAGCCGAATCAGGCATTCCAGGAGCTCGGGGCGGTGCATGTAGAGCCGGAGCGCGTTGGGCAGGAAGCCCATGCGCTTTTCGTAGGCGTCCACGGCGGCCGCGAGTTCGCCGGCGAGGCCGTCGCGGTCGGCGTAGGGGATGACGGGTTCGGCTTCGTCCGGCATATCGCGTCTCATCCCAGATAGTCTTCCAGCTTCACCTTGCCCCAGTTGAGGGGGAAGGCTTCGCGGAAATCCTCGTCGCCGCGATGCGGCTTCGCCGTCGCGTCGATGCCGATCTTGCCGACCAGGCGGAACGGCTCGTGGCCGGGAACCGGCGCCGCCGACGGGTCGTAGGGCGAGCCCCGCGTTCCCGGCACCACGACGATATCCCTCGCGGGATCCACCCGGGTCGCCATCGCGCGGTAGACCGCGCCGGGATTGTCGATATCCGTATCCCGGCTGATCGCGACCACCATCTTGGTATTGAGCCAGGGCGCCCCCATGGCCTGCATCAGCGCGTCGTTGACGAAGCCTTCCCGGGGATAGCTCACCTGGAGGATGCAGGAGACCGCCGCGCCCCAGGTCGGGAACCGGACGTCGTGGACGGTAAGGCCGATCTCCGTGATCCGGTTGTAGAGCACCGCCTCGTGGCAGAGTCTCGGCAGCGGCTGGTGATCGGTCTCCGGCACGGTCTGGTGATTGCGGTAGATCGGACGGTCCCCGCGCATCGTGATCGCCGTGACGTCGATGCGCGGGATCTTCTGCTCCCTGGGCAGGAAGTACATGGTGGGCGCGTTCACCCCGCCGGCCTCGTGCGTGCCGGAGAGGTCGACCGTCCCCTCCACGACGATCTCGGCATGGGCCGGCACGCGGAGGTCGACGGTCTCGCACGGCACCATCTCGACGTCGCGGTCCATGATCGTTCCGACCATCTCCAGCTCGCCCCAGAGATCCATGTGCATGCCGGAGAAATTGGCCATGATCTCGTAGGCCGGGTGGACCCCGAAGACCAGCGCGATCGGCATCTCGGTCGCGCCCATGGCCCGGTACTTGTCCATGACGATGTGCGTGTGGGGCGTCGCGAAGCTGATCCGGCCGTGGCGCGGGCCGACCGGCGTGGTGCCGGCATGGGACGAGTTGTAGAAGCCGGTTTCCGGGTCGCGCACGATGTTCATCGCCGAGATGTAGCGCTGGCCCTCCTCCGCCGAATGGACCGGCACCGGCAGCTTGAGCCAGTCGACGTCGTCTCCGGTCCGCACGACCTCCCTGACCGGGCCGGCCGGCACGTCGACGAAGCCGCGCGGCGGCTCGCGCAGGCGCCGCGCCAGCGTCGGCAGATAATCTTCCTGGGGCACGCCGAGCGTGCGGCATTGCGACCAGCGATGCTTGACCAGGATGTCGCAGATGCGGAAGTCCGGATATTCGACGATGTTCTCGAACAGGATCGGCCCCTCGGACTGCGCCGACAGCGCGCCGATGTCGTCGATGGAGACCGGCTTTTCGATCACCGTCAGGATATCGGCGTTGGTTTCGAGATAGCCGCGCAGATCCCGGTCCAGGGCGCGGTTGCTCAGGGGGTGCGCGGACGTGGCGCCGGCCATGGTCGCCTCCTCGAACGGGGTCGTCGCGGCAGGATAGGCGGTCGCGGACCTGTCACCAACTTGCCACCCCTTCGTCATTTCGACCGGAGCCGACCGCCCCGCTGCCCCCTACCGTCATGCCCGGACTTGTTCCGGGCATCCACGTCTTGCGGCATCGCGGTGCGAACCGGGAGCGGGCGAGGCGTCGGAGGGGCGTGGATGCCCGGAACAAGTCCGGGCATGACGACAGAGGGGTAGTGGCGGCGTCCGGCCCGAAGTCTGAACCGGACAGCAGTGGAACGAGTCCGGCCATCACGGGGTTGGGCGGCGGGCGCGAGATTTCTCCGCTCGCTGCGCCCGGTCGAAATGACGGGCGGGAGAACCCTTCGGGCCTTTCCGCGGCCCCGTGGCTGGGTTAGCGTTCCGGACATGCATCTCGGAATGTTCTACTGGCCTTGCGGGCATCACATGGCGGCGTGGCGGCACCCGGACGGCGTCGCCGATTCGGGCGGCAATATCGCGCACATCGTGGAGCTCGCGAAGCTCGCCGAGCGCGGTCTGTTTGATTTGTTCTTCATGGCCGATTCGGTCTCGTTCTGGCGCGGCGACCTCAAGTCGATGACCCGCGATTCCTTCGGAACCTGGATCGAGCCGTTCACCGTGATGTGCTCGATCGCGCAGCACACGCGTCATATCGGCCTCGTCTGCACCTCGACGACGACCTACGACCAGCCCTATCTGCTCGCCCGCCGGTTCGCCTCGCTCGACGTCACCAGCGGCGGAAGGGCCGGGTGGAACCTGATCACCTCGGCCAACAAGCTGGAGGCGGCGAGCTTCGGTTTCGAAGAGCACATGGAGAAATCGGACCGTTACCGGCGCGCCCGCGAGTTCGCCCATGTCGTGCGCGGGCTGTGGAACTCGTGGGGCGAGGACGTGTTCGTCCGCGACAAGGAAAGCGGCCTCTATTTCGACGAGGACAAGCTCAACGTGATGGAGCACCGCGGCGAGCACTTCCAGGTGCGCGGGCCGATCAACGTGCCGCCCTCGCCGCAGGGCGAGCCGGTGATGGTCCAGGCGGGCGCGTCCGATGACGGGCGCCAACTCGCGGCCGAGACCGCCGAGGTGATCTTCGGCGCGCAGCAGACCCTCGAAGGGGCGCAGGAGTTCTACGCCGACGTGAAGGGCCGCATGGAGGCGGCCGGGCGCGACCCCGATTCGCTCAAGGTCCTGCCCGGGCTTGCCGTCTGCGTCGGCCGCACCCGGTCCGAGGCCGAGGACAAGTACGAGGTCCTGCAGGACCTGATCGACCCCCTCGCCGGGATGCAGCTTCTCTCTAGGCGGATCGACTTCGACCTCACCGGCTACGACGTCGACGGCCCGCTGCCGGAGCTCCCGCCCAACACGGTCGTGTCCACGCGGGCGCAGCTCTTCGCCGAGATCGGGCGCCGGGAGAACCTCACCATCCGCGACCTCTACCGCCGGATCGCCGGCGCCCGCGGCCATTACGAGATCGTCGGCACGCCGGAGACGATCGCCGACATGATGGAGGAATGGGTGCGCGAACGCGGCTGCGACGGGTTCAACATCATGCCGCCGGTCTTCCCGTCCAGCCTGGAGGACTTCATCGATCTGGTGGTGCCCGAGCTCCAGCGGCGCGGCCTTTACCGCACCGAGTACGCGGGCACGACGCTGAGGGAAAATCTCGGGATCACCCGCCCGCCCTGGCCGTAGGGCAGGTCTATCCCGACTCGATCCGTCCCTCGATACGGCCCTTCGGGCCTACTCGGGGTGAGGATTTAAGAGATTCCCTCACCCCGAGTAGCGGCGCAGCCGCGTATCGAAGGGCGGCCGCCCGCGTTTCAGATCACCCGGCGTCCAGCCTGAGCAATTCCCGGGCGTTCTTCTCGTATATGCGCTCGCGCGCCTCCGCATCGATGTCGAGCGAATCGACGGCGTCGATGGTGCCCCGGATGAACAGCGCCCCGCCTTCGGGGTCGAACGGCGCGTCGGTCGCGAACAGGCTCTGCCCGGCTCCGAAGAACGCGTAGCCGCAGACCGTCGCGGGCCGGGACCCGTTCAGCGCGGTGTCGCCGTAGAGCATCCGGTAATAGTCGATCGGCTGTTTCTTCAGTCCGGCCCGCGCGGCGAGCGGGTTGTCGCCGACCCCGCCTTCGAACAGCTGCTCGAATCCGATGGCGATCTTCTCGGCGAAGAAGGGGATCATGCCGCCCATGTGATGGGTGACGATCTTGAGGCCGGGCAGCGCGTCGAACAGCCCGGAAAAGATCAGCCGCGCCATGCAGGCGCTGGTCTCGTAGGGCCAGCCGAAGGTGAACCATATCTCTTGTTCGGACAGCTCCTCGCTCATATAGTCGGGGTGGTTGGGACCCCGGATCGGATGCACCCAGACCGGCAGATCGTGCCCGGCGAGACACTCGAAGAGGGGCCGGAACGGCGCGGCGCTGATCGGCCTGCCGAGGACGTTGGTGAAGACCTGCACGCCGCGCGCGCCGAGCTCGCCTATCGCGCGCTCCGCTTCCGCCACCGCGCCGTCCGGGTCGTTGAGCGCGACCGAGGCGGTAAACGCCGGGAACCGGTCGGGATAGCGGGCGCAGAGCTCGGCCATCCCGTCATTGGCGATCCGGGCGAGTTCCGCGCTCTCCGTCGGCGTGCCGAGCGCTTCGAGCGGCGGGTTGGCGAGCGACAGCACCTGCGCGTAGCCCTCGAACGCATCCATCATGCGGAACCGCGTCTCGACATCCGTCAGCGTCGGCAGCAGCGGGTAGCGCCCCAGCATCCGCTTGTCCGGGATGACCTCTTTCAGCCGTTCGAAATAGGCGGGGCGGCAGGATGTGGTTGAAGATGTCGAGTTTCATGGGCGGTCGTCCGGTCGGCTCATGCTTCCCCCGTCGGCGTCCTCATTGTAGCGTTGCGGCCGAACCGACGCCGCCCGAGGAACCCGGAGGCAACCCCATGCCCGGCTATACGGTCCCCGCGTTCGCCCGCTTCATCGACGACCTCCGCGCCCGTTTCGACAAGGGCCTGCCGGAGGAAGCGCACTGGCGGGGCGTGAAGGATCTGCTCGCGGTCCTGGTCGCCGACGAGGAGATGCGCGAGGCCTCGCGCGGCTGGACCGCCAGGAAGGGACGCGAGTACGTCCTGCATCACGACGCCGATCACGGATTCTTCGTCGGCGCCCTGGTGCGCGAACCCGGCCACCGCGCCTTCATCCACGACCACGCCCATACCTGGACCGTCTACGGCGTGCTCGACGGCGCCGAGATCACCCATGTCTACGAGCGCACCGACGACGGCGGGACGCCCGGCAAGGCGACGCTGGAACTGATCGACAGGCACGACGCGCCGACCGGGCATGTCGACACGATCGGTCCCTGGGTTCCCCATTCCGAGTGGGGCGCGTCCGAACGCTCGGTCGCGATCACGGTGCGCAGCGACCGCCCCGGCGGCTACAGCCAGAACCGCTTCTTCCCCGAGACCGGCACCACGGACGACACCCACCGCGGTCTCACGCTGGTGCCGCTCGCGGTCTGACGCCCGCCCTTCGATACGCGGCTTCGCCGCTACTCAGGGTGAGGGTATGTTCAGGCGGGGAAAGAAAACTCCTCATCCCGAGTAGGCGCGAAGCGCCGTATCGAGGGACGCGTCGGCCGACTACCCCGCCGCGCCGTTCCCCGCCTCGCGGATCGCCTTCAGCACCTTCGGCGGCGACATCGGCTGTTCGCGCAGCCGGATGCCGATGGCGTCGTGGATTGCGTTCGAGATCGCCGCGATCGGCGGGATGATCGGCACCTCGCCGATGCCGCGCACGCCGTAGGGGTGGTTGGGGTTGGGCACCTCGACGATCTCGGTCCCGATGAAGGGCACGTCGGAGGCGACCGGAACCCGGTAGTCGAGGAAGCCCGGGTTCTGGAGCGTTCCGTTCTCGTCGTAGATGTACTCCTCGTTGAGCGCCCAGCCGATTCCCTGCACGGCGCCGCCCTGGAACTGCCCCTCGACATAGGCCGGGTGGATCGCCTTGCCGGTGTCCTGGATCACCGTGTAGCGCAGGATCTTGACCAGCCCGGTCCTGCGGTCGACCTCGACGTCGACGATATGGGTGCCGAAACCCGGCCCCGCGCCCTCGGCGGTGATTTCCGCGTGGCCGGCGATGGGGCCGCCCGTCATGCCCGACTTGCGCGCGATGTCGGCGATGGACAGCGGCTCGAACTCGCCCACGTTGGAGCTCGCCGGGCGCGCATGGCCGTCCTCCCAGACGACGCCGTCCACCGGCACGTCCCAGGTCCGGGCGGCGCGCTCGCGCATGACGTCGATCGCCTTGCGCGCGGCCACGGTCACCGCCATGCCGCTCGCGAAGGTGCCGCGGCTGCCGGCGGTGACGAAGTTGAAGCCGAGCTGCTGGGTGTCGCCGATCTGCGGGCGCACCTTGTCGACGTCGATGCCGAGCTCTTCCGCGACCATCATCGCCATCGCCGCCCGCGACCCGCCGGCGACGTCGATGGTGCCGAGGATCACGGTGACCGTGCCGTCCTCGTTGACGTTGAGGGTGGTCGTGGTCTCCTTGCCGATGTTGAACCAGAACCCGGTCGCGATGCCGCGGCCCTGGTCGGGGCCGAGCGGTTCCTTCAGATGCGGGTGTTCGACCGCCCGCTTCAGCGTGTCCTCGTAACCGATCGGCCCGAAGGTGGGCCCGTAATAGGTCTGGGTTCCTTCCTTCGCGGCGTTCCGGAGCCGGAGCTCGATGGGGTCGATGCCGAGCTCGCGCGACATCTCGTCGAGAATGCTCTCCACCCCGAAGATCGAGATCGGCGCGCCGGGCGCCCGGTAGGCGGCGACCTTGGGCCGGTTCACGGTGATGTCGTTGCCCGTCACCTTGACGTTCTCGAGGTCGTAGCGGGTGAAGGTGCACATCGACGCCATCGGCACGGACGAGCCCGCGAACGCGCCGGCCTGGAAGTCGAGCTCGGCCTCCGCGGCGACGATGCGGCCGTCCTTGCGGCAGCCGATCTTGATCCGCGTGTGCGCGCCCGAGGTCGGCCCGGTGGCGCGGAACACGTCTTCCCGGCTCATCGTCATCTTGACCGGCCGGTTGGACTTCTTCGACAGAACGATGGCGAGCGGTTCGAGATAGACGTTGTTCTTGCCGCCGAACCCGCCGCCGAGCTCGGTCGGGATCACGCGGATCTTCGAGATGTCCATCTGCAGCAGCTTGGCGCACTGCGCCCGGATCACGAAATGGCCCTGGGTCGCGGTGTAGACCTCGACCTGCCCGTCCTCGGTGTAGCTCGCGAGCGAGGCCTGCGGCTCGATATAGCCCTGATGCACGGGCTTGGTGTTGAACTCGCGCTCGATGACGAGGTCGGCCTCCGCGAATCCCTTCTCCACGTCGCCCTTGGCGAAACTGAAGACCTTGGCGAGGTTCGACGGCTTCTCGGGCGCCGGGTCGACGCCTTCGGTGATCTGCTCCTCGTGCAGCAGCGGCGCGTCTTCCGCCAGCGCGTCCACCGGATCGATCACGTGCGGCAGCACCTCGTAATCGACCTCGATCAGCTTGACGGCCTGCCGCGCGACGGCATCCGAGGTCGCGGCGACGGCGGCGACGGGATGCCCGTCATAGAGCACCTTCTCGCGCGCCATCATGTTGCGGGTGACGTCGCGGAAATTGACGATCAGCTCGCCCGCCTCGGCATACTCGATCGGCATTTCCGGGAAATCGTCGCGGGTGACCACCGCCTTGACGCCCTTGAGCGCCTCCGCCTTTTCGGTGCGGATGGCGAGCACCCGCGCGTGCGCGTGCGGGCTTCGGACCACGCGGCCGTAAAGCTGGCCCGGCAGGTTGATGTCGGCGCCGTAGCGGGCGCGGCCGGTGACCTTGTCGACTCCGTCCGGGCGGATCGGCCGCGTGCCGACGACCTTGAGATCCTTGTCCTCGTATTTGAGCATCGTCGCCATGGTCAGACCTCCCTCATCTCGCGGGCGGCGTCGACCACCGCCTCGACGATCTTGTGATAGCCGGTGCAGCGGCAGAGATTGCCGGCGAGCCAGTATCGGATTTCGGTTTCGGTCGGGTCCGGGTTGCGTTCCAGGAGCGACCGCGAGGCGATCAGCAGACCCGGGGTGCAGATGCCGCATTGCAGCGCCGCGTGTTCGAGGAACTTGCGCTGCAGCGGGTGAAGCTCCTCCCCGTCGGCCATGCCCTCGATGGTCTCGACCTGCTTGCCCTCCACCTCGACCGCGAGCACGAGGCAGGAGCACATCAGCCTTCCGTCCACGGTGACCGAGCAGGCGCCGCAATCGCCCGTGCCGCAGCCTTCCTTGGTGCCGGTCATCACGAGCTCGTCGCGCAGCGCCGACAGCAGCGTCTGGTCGCTTTCGCAGAGGAAATCGACCTCGTCGCCGTTGATCGTCGTCGTCACATGGTAGCGTGCCATCATGTCCGCCCCGCCCGTTCGAGCGCAATCCGGGCCGCGCGTTCGGCGAGAACGCCCGCGACCTCGATCCTGAATTCCCTGGTGCCCCGCTTGTCGTCGATCGGCCGGCAGGCCGCCGAGGCCGCCTTCGACAATTCGGCGAGAGCGTCGTCGTCCACCCGCGTGCCGACGAGCGCGGCGGCGGCCTCCTCCACCAGCAGCGGCCGTTCCGCGACCGCCCCCAGGGACACCCTGGCCGCCGAGCACACACCCGAATCGTCGAGCGCGAGGTTCACGCCCACGCCGACCACCGCGATGTCCATCTCGGTCCTCGGGGTGAAGCGGAGATAGGCGTCGCCCGAGCGCGGCGGACGCTCCGGCAGGTCGAAGGAGATCACGATCTCGCCGGTCTCCAGCGAGGTCTGCCCCGGTCCGGTCGCGATGTCCTCGACCGGCGTCGCGCGCCTTCCGCCGGGGCCGATCACCTGGGCGGCGGCGCCGGCCGCGATCAGCGCCGGCACGCTGTCGGCGGCCGGCGATGCGTTGCAGAGGTTGCCGCCCAGCGTCGCCCGGCCGCGGATCTGGATCGAACCGATCAGCTTGGCGCCGTCGACGATCCCGGGCCACGCGGCGTTGAACGCCTCGTGCTCCATGATCTCCATGCCGGTGACCGCGGCGCCGAGGCGGAACCGTCCGTGCTCCTCGGCGATCTCGCGCATCTCGGCGATGTTCTTGATGTCGACGAGAACCGAGGGCTCGACGATGTCGCCCCGCATCTGGATCAGCAGATCTGTCCCGCCGGCCAGCACTCTGGCCGCGCCTCCCGCGTCCGCGAGTATTCTCGTCGCCGCGTCCAAAGACGCCGGCGCTTCGTAACGCATCCGTTCCGTCTCCTTTGTGACCGCCGTTCGGGCCGCCGGTTCGGCGCAATCCTATACCGGGCCGGCCAAGGCGAGGAAAGAGCCCGGCGGAAAACCCCGCCGGGCGGCCGTGAAAAAGGGCGCCGACCTCTCCGGTGGGCCCACTTCTCGACTTTGCTAAATATACTCCAAAACGCGTCCCGAGTCAAGGAAAAAATACGTTAAAGGGATATTTTTGTCGCCAAGCCCTTGGAATTACCGGCTTTTCTTGCCGGTTCCGGTTCGGCGGCGAAACCGGCGAAAAGCATCCCGAATCGCTCTCATAGAGGGGCCGTATACAGAAGTGACCGAGCGAGGAGCAGAAAATGCAGGAGAAGTCCGGGTGCTGACTCAGTTCGACTCCGATTCCCCGATCAGCCCTGCGGCGCGAAGGGCCTCCCCGATCTCGACCGGCTCGATGTCCGCTCTGTCGTTCTTCGCGTAAATGAACAAGGGCTCGACTGTCCCGTCCTCGTAGTAGACGATCAGCCTGCATGCCCGCTTTCCTTGGCGTCCGACACGGATCCGGAGCTTGAATACCGGCCTGCCGCCGAGGCCGGGGATCTGCATTGCAGTCGAGGGCAAGCCGTTGGCCGCGATATCGTCGAGTGTGGCATCGACGGCCTCCGTCGTGCCCCGCTGTTTCCGGTTCAGCCGGGAGAGCTCCCGCCGGAACGCCGCGCGGGTCACGCCGGGCGCGCGGTCTCGATTGCCGCCTTCACAAGCTCCCGGAACGGCTCGTGCGCCGCCAGCGCCAGCGTCTCGGCGAGGTTCTCCATCAGCTCGGCGAGGCTCTCGGTCTCTTCCATCCACCGGGCGCAGAGAAAGAGGATGGTGGCGTCGCTCCGGTCCCGGGGGCCGGCAAGCTCGATCAAGTCTGCCTGGAAATCATCGACCAACGCACGGAGCGTGCCGGCGTCCTTGCCCAGAGAACGAGCCTCGGCTCTCCACTCTTCGGCCAGGTCGGAGGTGACTTCGTCAACGCCCGAAACCGCCGCGGCGTGATCGGCAACGCCCCTGCGCAGCGTTCTCGCGATCGCCATGAGGTCGACCCATTCGTGAACGATACGGTCGAACAGGACATCCTCGCCGTGCCGGAAGGCGCTTCGGCTTACGTCGCCATAAAGCTGGGCAACCGAACCGATGGCGTTCGGCCGGCTGCCGGGTTCGACGGGATTTCGCATAGTGCTTGCTCCAGCTGTAGCCGGGCTGCCGAGCAACCGAGTCGTCCCATTTTATAGAAATCCCGCCGGGAGGAAGAGATACCGCCCGGGAATGCGGAAATAACGCCACCGGCTACCCGCCGCCCGGGCTTGGGTTCCCTTGGTCGCTTCGGTATGCAAGCCCCCTCCCATACGTCACGGGTGAAGTTTCCCGCCGGGCGGCCTTGGCGTCCCGCTTCGCCATGTCCTCGGCGAGGCGGGCGATGTCAGTCTTGCATTCGGCTTGCATCGTCTTCATGCGTTCTTCGTACGACGCCGTGAAACGGATGTAGGCCCTCGCCGGAACCGGGACAACCCTGCCAGCGGGTTGAGCGCCCGCCCGGCGGCGGCTAGGGTCCGGCGCCGGAGGGGCGATGGACTTCGAGCTTTCCGAGGAGCAGGCGCAGTTTCGCGAAGCCGCCCGCGCTTTCGCCGAGGGCGAGCTCGCGCCGCGGGCCGCCGGGTGGGACGAGGACTCGGTGTTTCCGGCGGAGACCCTCCGCTCCGCCGCCACGCTCGGGTTCGCCGGGCTCTATGTGCGCGAGGATGTCGGCGGCTCGGCGTGCCGGCGGCTGGACGCGGCGATCGTCCTTGAGGAGCTCGCCGCCGGCTGCACGTCGACGGCGGCCTATATCTCGATCCACAACATGGCGGCGTGGATGATCGACGCGTTCGGCGGCGAGGACCGGCGCCGCGCGTGGCTGCCGAAGCTCAACGCGATGGAATGGTTCGCGAGCTACTGCCTGACCGAGCCGGGCGCCGGGTCGGACGCGGCCGCGCTCGCCACCAGCGCGGTCCGCGACGGCGACGACTACGTCCTGAACGGCGCCAAGGCGTTCATCTCGGGCGCCGGCAGCGCCGATCTCTACGTGACGATGGCGCGGACCGGCGGCGAGGGGCCGGACGGCATTTCCTGCATCGGCATCGAAGCCGGCACCCCCGGCCTCTCCTTCGGCGAGCAGGAAAAGAAGCTCGGCTGGCATTCCCAGCCCACCGCGATGGTCTATTTCGACGATTGCCGGGTGCCCGTCGCCAACCGCATCGGCGCGGAAGGCGAGGGGTTCCGCATCGCGATGCAGGGTCTCGACGGCGGGCGGATCAATATCGGTGCCTGCTCGATCGGCGGCGCCCGGGCGTGCTACGAGGCGGCCCGCGCCTATGTCGGCGAGCGTCGGCAATTCGGCCGCGCCATCGCGGATTTCCAGGTCACCCAATTCAAGCTCGCCGACATGGCGACCGCGCTCGAATCGGCGCGTCTGATGGTCTGGCGCGCGGCAGCCGCGCTCGACGCCGGGGAGGCGGATGCCGTGCTCCGCTGCGCGATGGCGAAGCGGGTCGCGACGGATGCCGGATTCGACGTCTGCAACGAGGCCCTGCAGCTCCACGGCGGCTACGGCTATCTTCGCGACCACGCGATCGAGCGCTATCTGCGCGACCTCCGCGTCCACCAGATCCTCGAAGGGACCAACGAGATCATGCGGGTCATCATCGCCCGGCGCCTGCTGGCGCAGGCCCGATGACGGACCTCGTCGAATTCGCCGTCCGGGGCGCCTTGGGCCGCGTCCATCTCAACGCGCCGGCGACCTTCAACGCGCTCACCCGGCGGATGTGCGTCGCCTTCGGCGAGAAGCTGCTCGAATGGGCGGACGACCCGGCGGTCGGCGCGGTCGCGGTCTCGGGCGCCGGGGACCGGGCGTTCTGCGCCGGGGGCGATATCCGCGCGCTCTACGACTCCCACATGGCGGGCGACCCCACGACCAACATGTTCTTCTGGGACGAATACCGGCTGGACTACGCCGTCCACGAATTCCCCAAACCCTATGTCGCGCTGGTCGACGGAATCGTCATGGGCGGCGGAGTCGGCATTTCGGTCCACGGCTCCCACCGCATCATGACCGAGCGCACGACATTCGCGATGCCGGAATGCGGCATCGGTCTGTTCCCCGATGTCGGCGGGACGGCATTTCTGCCGCGCGCGCCGGGCGAGCTCGGCATGTATCTCGCGCTCACCGGCGCCCGGATGAAGGCGGCGGACGCGATCCATGCCGGCATCGGCACGCACTACATGCCGAGCGCGAAGCTGGACGCCTTGCTGGAAAGTCTGGCGGATGCCGACCTTGCCGGAAATGCCGACTCGGTCGATGCCGTCGTCGCGGCATTTGCCGAGGATCCGGGACCGGTCCAGATCCGCGAACACGCGCGCACGATCGACCGCTGTTTTGCCGCGCCGACCGTTGCCGGCATCGTCGATGCCCTCGAGGCGGAGGACGGTTACTTCGCCATCGACACGGCCGACACGCTCCGTACCAAGTCGCCGACCAGCATGCTGGTCACCCATCGCCAGCTCCGCGGCGGCGGCGGGCTCGATTTCGAATCCGTCATGCGCCGCGAGTACCGCATGGCCTGCGCCTTCCTCGACGGGCACGACTTCTTCGAGGGGGTCAGGGCGGCGGTCATCGACAAGGACCGCAACCCGCGCTGGAACCCGGCGCGGCTGGAAGACGTGAGCGAGGCGGAGGTCGCGCGCTACTTCGCGCCCGTCGAGCGCGAGCTTTCCTTCGACTGACGCCCCGGAGAGGAACCATGGCAGAGATCGGTTTCGTCGGGCTCGGCAATATGGGCCGGCCCATGGCGCTGCGGCTCATCGCGGCCGGCCATGCGGTGCGCGGTTTCGACGTGGCGGCGCCCGCGCGCGAGGCCGCCGGGGCGGCGGGAATCCCGGTGGTCGGGGACCTGGCCGCGGCGGCGGCGGGGGCGGAGGCGGTGTTCACCATGCTGCCCGCCGGCGGCGACGTGCGCGCGGTCTATTGCGACGAAGGCGGGCTGCTGGCGGCGGCGGGCCCGGATACGCTGCTCGTCGATTCCTCCACCATCGACCTCGAAACGGCGCGCGACGTGCACGCCGAGGCGTCCGCCGGGGGGGGGGCGCGATGCTGGACGCGCCGGTCTCCGGCGGGGTCGGCGGGGCCGGGGCCGGCACGCTCACCTTCATGGTCGGCGGCGAAGCGTCCGCCGTCGCCCGCGGCGAACCGCTGATGGCGGCGATGGGGCGGAACATCGTGCACGCCGGCGGGCCCGGCAACGGCCAGGCCGCCAAGATGTGCAACAACATGATCCTCGGCGTCTCGATGATCGCGGTGTCCGAGGCCTTCGCGCTGGCCGAGCGGGTGGGGCTCGACGCCCAGACCCTGTTCGACATCGTCTCCACCGCGTCCGGGCAGTGCTGGTCGCTGACCAACTACTGCCCGGTGCCGGGACCGGTGCCGTCGTCGCCCGCCAACCGCGACTTGAGGTGGCGTCGGTTTGTCGGACAGGCTGACGGCGTTTTCAAGGTGTATTCCGGTTGAAGTTTGTGCCGCCAGAATCCTTTTGGATCGATCTTTTTGCTGCTGCTGTTGCGCCTGTGGGTATGTGGTCAAGGCGCGAAGCGGCTTGTCCATCATATCCACAGGCGTGTCGCCCCGGTAGGCCTCGGCCGGCGTCCGCCCGCCGAGTGCCGAGTGCGGTCTCTCGGTGTTGTAGAAGCCGATCCACTGGCCGATGACGCGCCGGGCTGCGAAGCCGTCGGCGATCTCGTGCAGGTAGACCGCCTCGTATTTGAGCGAGCGCCACAGCCGCTCGATGAAGATGTTGTCCATGCACCGGCCGCGGCCGTCCATCGAGATGCGGATACCGGCCTCCCGCAGGCGCGCGGTGAAGGCGAAGCCGGTGAACTGGCTGCCCTGGTCGGTGTTGAAGATCTGCGGGGTGCCATGGCGCGCCAGGGCTTCGTCGAGAGCCTCGACACAGAACCCCGCGTCCAGCGTGTTCGACAGCCGCCAGGCCAGGACGCAGCGGCTCGCCCAGTCCATGATCGCCACCAGGTAGAGGAAGCCGCGCCGCACCGGGATGTAGGTGATGTCGGCGCACCACACATGGTTCGGCCGCTCGATCGCCAGACCCCGCAGCAGATATGGATAAACCCGGTGCCCGAGGTGCGGCGCACTGGTCCGCGGCGCCCGATAGACCGCCTGAAGACCAAGCAGGCGCATCAGGCGAGCGGCCCGCCGCCGCCCGATCCGCACCCCCTCGCGGCGCAGATGCCGAACCATCTGGCGGGCGCCGTAGAACGGATACTTGAGGAACAGCGCGTCGATCCGGCGCATCAGAGCCAGCGTCTCCGCGCTCTCCCCCTTCGGCCGGTCATAGAGCGACGAGCGCCCGATCGACAGCAGACGGCATTGCCGGGTCAGGCTCAACGACGGGTGGCCCCGCACAACCATCGCCCGTCTCCCGGACCGGCTCAGCGACCGGACCCGCGTGACAAAAAATCACGCTCTACGATCAACTCCCCGATCTTGGCGTGAAGAGCCCGGACCTCGCTCTCGTGATCCCGCGCCCGGCGCTCACCTCCACCGGAAAAGACCTCCCCCAGACCCTCCATCGCCTGGCGCTTCCACACACCCACCTGGTTCGGATGCACCTGGTGCTTCGAGGCAATCTCCTGAAGCGTCCGATCACCCCGTAGCGCCTCCAAGGCTATCTTCGCCTTCAGCTCCCCCGAAAACCTGCGTCGCTTGCTCATCCGCATTCCTCCGTCACACGGCGGAATACACCTTGACGACCTGTCCGATTTTGCGACGCCACCTCACTGCTTCTTGCCGATCGTCACCGCATTCTCGACCACGCTACCAACGGGCATCTCCGTGACATCTTTTGCGTGAAGCTGTGTGCCGGACAGGAGGAGCAGCGACAGCAGGAAAATCGAGACCCGTGTACCAGTCATAATGAGGCGTTTGCGCTGTCGGGGACGGGTTGATTTACAAGGCGTTCACGGAGGTGCGAGATTTTTGATACCCCGTGGTGGTCGTTGATATCCGGGGTTTCAGTTTCGCTGCGGCGGTCGTTTTGGCGATTTTCACCCCACGCCGCTGGTCGCGGCGTCTTGGCAGCGAGGTTTTCCTGCGGCGGCCTCGCGCGCCCTGATCGTGCGCATGAGATAGAAGGTGTCGCCATCGGGCCCTGGGGCCCTTGTTCCACCACCACCCCTGGTCGGGAGAACAGCGATGGCGACGGCGGCGAAGCTACCCTTTTCGTGGCGCGATGTCGAAGTCCTGCCGGACCTTGAACGGCTGCGCCTGGTTCTGGCGGTGCTTCCCGACGAGGAGATCGTGACGGCGCTTGAAGTGTGTCGCGGTCGGGGCCGTAACGACTACCCGGTGCGGGCGATGTGGCGGGCGCTGATCGCGGGGGTGGTGTTGCAACACGCCTCGATGCAGTCGCTGTTGCGGGAGCTGGGGCGCAACCCGGCGTTGCTGGAGATCTGCGGGTTCGACCCTCTGCCGTATCAGAGCGGGCCGGTGACGGTGCTTCACGACGGGCATGCGGTAACGCGCCCGGCGCGGGTTCGTTCGACGGCGCCGAGCCACTGGAACTTCTCGCGGTTTCTGGGGCGTGTTGTGCAGCTTGAGGACGAGCAGGGGCTGGTGTCCGCCATGATCGAGAGCCTGCGCGCCGCGCTGTTCGCCGCGTTGCCGGACTTCGGGCGTCATCTCGGCTACGACGGCAAGGCGATCGCGAGCCACTCGACGGGCCGGGTCGGCAAGGACGAGGACAAGACCTCGGACCCCGACGCCGACTGGGGCAAGCACGAGACGGGCGGGGTGGACGCCAGGACCGGCGCGGTGTGGAAGAAGGTGAAGTCGTGGTTCGGCTACGGGCTGCACCTGATCGCCGACACCGATTACGAGGTTCCGGTGGCCTTCGAGGTGACGCGCGCTTCGGCCTCGGAACCCAAGGTGCTGTCCGGGATGCTGGAGGAGCTGTTCGCAAGGGCGCCGGAGATCGCCGGGCGCTGCGCCGACTTCAGCGCCGACCGCGGTCTCGACGATGCCCGCCTGAAGGCGCGGCTGTGGGACCGGTGGACCGCCCGCCCGCTGATCGATACACGGCTGATGTGGCGGGTGGAGAAGCAGGAGCCGAGATACGATCCGGCGCAGCCGATCACGCGGCCGCTGTTCCCCGACCGCGCCGATGTCATCGTTCACGACGAGCGCGGCCGGGTGTCCTGCGTCTGTCCCGGGACCGGCGAGGTCCGCGCTATGGCGTTTCAGGGGTTCGAGGCTGATCGGGGCCGCTGCGGCACGCTCAAATACCGCTGCCCGGCAGCCGCCTTCGGCTTCGCCTGCGCCGGCAGCCGGGCCTGCCACCGGGCCGGCGGGGTCAAGCCCGGAGACTATGGCCGCATCCTGCGCATCGACCTCGACAGCCACGACCGGCGCATCTTCACCCCCACGCCCTGGGGCAGTCCGTCATGGCGGCGCGGCTACAACCGCCGCTCGGCCATGGAGCGGATCAACAGCCGCCTCGACAACAGCTTCAACTTCGAGACCCACTACATCCGAGGCCGCGCCAAGATGAAGACCCGCCTCGGCCTCGCCCTGGCGGTGATGATGGCGATGGCTCTCGCCCAGGCCCGCGCCGGCCGCCCCGAGCGCATGCGCTCCCTGGTCGGCGCCGTGCCGTATCTCGACACCGGCTGACCGCTCGTCTGCCTCCCGACAATCCTGCCCGATCCCGCCGCCCGACGGCAGAGGGGAAGCCACGCCCGCACGCCAGACAATCTTCCGGTAATCGTATTTGTCAGGCCCCGGAAGCCCGTATCCTGCCCGGTGGGGAAGCGGGCCGGACGATATTCAACCGCCAAAATCGAACCGGCGACAGCCAAAAATCACCACAGCGCACATTTCTCCCACCCACCCCCGGTTGACTCCACCCCCGCCCGTTTCGATAGTCGCGCCCGCACGGATTTCTCTCAGTCGGACGAGGCATGGCGGAACCGGAAATTCCCGGCGGGCTGAGGCTCGCCGCCGATATCGGCGGCACGTTCACCGACATCGCGGCCTTCGATCCGGCGACGGGCGCGCTCAGGCTCGGCAAGGCGCTCTCGACGCCGGCGCATCTCGTGGACGGGGTCGCCGCGGGGGTGGGCCGGGCCGGCGTCGCGTTTTCCGACGCGGCGCTTTTCCTCCACGGCTCCACGATCGCCATCAACACGATGCTGGAACGGACCGGCGCCCGCGCCGCGCTGGTGATCACCATGGGCTTTCGCGACATCTACGAGATCGGCCGGATCAACCGGCCCGATTCCTACAACCTGTTCTTCAAGAAGCACCGTCCGCTGATCGAGCGCGCGATGTGCTTCGAGCTCGACGAGCGGATGCTGGCCGAGGGCGAGCCGCTGACCCCGCTCGACGAGGACGAGGTGCGCGCGCTGGGGAAGAAGCTCGCCGGGCTCGATGTCGAGGCGGTCGCGATCCTGCTGCTGCACAGCTACCGCAACCCGGATCACGAGAAACGCGCCAAGGCGATCCTCGAGTCCTGCCTGCCCGGCGTTTTCGTCACCGCGTCCTACGAGTTGTCGCAAGAATACCGCGAGTTCGAGCGCTGCTCGACGGTGGCCGCGAACGCCTATATCGGGCCGGGCGTGCGCAGCTATCTGGACGAGATCGGCGATCATCTCGAAGCGCAATCCTTTCCCGGTGCCTTCCTCGTGGTGCAGTCGACCGGCGGGCTCTACGACGTCGCCCAGGCGCGGCACGACTGCGTCCACATGCTCGAATCGGGTCCGGCGGCGGGGGTCATCGCGGGGCGCGCGCTCGCCCGCGCGGTGGGGATCGAGAACGCGATCACCTTCGACATGGGCGGCACCACCGCCAAGTCGGGGGTGATCTACGGCGGCGAGGCCCTGACCACGGGAAGCGCCAAGATCGGCGGCTACGAGCAGGGTTTGCCGGTGCAGATCGCGATGATGGACATCTTCGAGGTCGGCACCGGCGGCGGGTCGATCGCCCGCACCGACCCGCGGGGCGCGCTCCGCGTCGGGCCGGAAAGCGCCGGCGCGAGCCCGGGGCCCGCCTGCTACGGCGCCGGCGGAACAGCGCCGACTGTGACCGACGCCAACCTGGTGCTCGGCCGGATCGCCCCCGACCGCTTCCTCGGCGGGGCGATGACGCTCGACTCCGCAGCCGCCTTGGCGGCAATGAAGTCCGGCGTCGCCGATCCGCTCGGCATGGACCCGGTGGAGGCCGCCGCCGGGGTGCTCCAGATCGCGGCGACCGCCATGTCGTTCGCCGTCAAGGGCGTGTCGACCGAGCGCGGGCTCGATGCCGGCGCGTTCGTGCTGGTGGCCTGCGGCGGCGCCGGGCCGCTCCATGCGAGCGCCGTGGCGCGCGAGATCGGGATGCGGGAGATCGTCGTCCCGCCCGCACCCGGACATTTCTCGGCGATTGGGATGCTGCACGCCGACCTGCGCTACGACTACGTGCGCACCTGGTTCGCCCGCCTCGCCGAGGCCCCGCTGGAAGAGGTCGAGCGGCTCTACGCCGAGATGGAGGCGGAAGGCCGCGCGGCGGTCGCCGCCACCGGCGCGCCGGTGTCCGAGATCGTCGTCGGGCGTGCCGCCGACATGCGCTATGTCGGCCAGGAGCACGCGGTCACGGTCGACCTCGCCGCCGCGCTCTTCGCCGCCGGCGACCGGGCGGCGATCAAGCGGCGCTTCGACGAGGTGCACGGCATCCGCTACGGCACCTCGGCGCCCGACGAGCCGGCCGAGCTGGTGAGCCTCAGGACGACGGTGTCCGGCCTCCTGCCCAAGCCGCCGATGGTGCGGGGCGGGGAGGGCGGGTCGGCCGATCCCGCGCCGTTCGAGACCCGCCGCATCTATTTCTCCGAGACCGGCGATTTCGTCGCCACCCCGGTCTACGCCCGGGCCGGTCTCGGCGCCGGCGCCAGGCTCGACGGCCCGGCGGTGATCGAGGAAGAGGCGTCGACGACGCTGCTGCTGCCGGGCGACGGGCTCGGCGTCGACGAGTTCGGCAATCTCCGCATCCGTGTCGGGTCCGCCGCGCGATGAGCGGAGACCGCCCGCGCGTCGACCCGGTGGTCACCGAGCTGGTGCGGAACGGCGTCATCGCCATCACCGAGGAGATGAAGACCAACCTCACCCGCACCGCCTACAACATGATCATCTACGAGGCGCTCGACTTCACCGTGGGCCTGTTCACCGCGAAGGGCGAGACGGTGTCGATCGGGCTGGGGCTGCCGATGTTCATCCGCGGCATGGCCGAGACGGTGAAGGCCAAGCTGCGGCATTTCGGCGACGACATCGGGCCGGGCGACATATTGCTGACCAACGACGCCTACATCACCGGCAGCCACCTCAACCACCTGACCTTCTCGATGCCGGTCTTCGACGACGGCACGCTGGTCGGCTTCGCCGTCTGCATGGCGCACTGGCCGGATATCGGCGGCACGCTCGACGGCATGACCACCGACATCTATTCGGAAGGCCTGCAGATCCCGATCCTCAAGTACCGGCGGGCCGGGGTCGTCAACCAGGACCTGCTCGACATCCTGCGGATGAACGTGCGCCTGCCGGACCGCGCGATGGGCGATTTGCGCGCCCAGCTCACCGCGATTTCCACCGGCGAGCGGCGCTTCCTCGAGCTGATCCGCCGCTACGGCAGGGAGGCGGTGCTCGATTCCATCGCGGCGATCATGGACCAGTCCGAGCGGGCCGCCCGGGAGCGCACGCTGGCGATCCCGGACGGGGTCTACGAGGCCGAGTCCTTCATGGACGACGACGGGGTCGACATCGCGGAGCCGGTGCCGATCCGCGTCCGGGTGACCGTCGCGGGCGAGAAGATGACGGTCGACCTCTCCCGGGTCTCGGAGCAGGTGAAGGGGTTCTACAACTCGGGCGTGACCACCGGGCACGCCTGTTCCCAGGTCGCGTTCAAGTGCCTGACGTCGCCGACCGACTACCCGATCAACGACGGCAGCTTCCGCAACCTGGAGGTAGTCATCCCGATGGGGCGCGTCGTCAGCGCCGAGAAGCCGGCGCCGATGCGCTGGTGGATGACCTTTCCGATGACCATCGTCGACACGGTGTTCAAGGCGCTGGAGCCGGCGATCCCCGAGCGCATCGTCGCCGGGCACCACGCCGACCTGATCATCGGCATGCTGAACGGGGTCAACCCGGCGACGTCGGAGTTTTACATCGCTTTCATCGGCCCGACCGGCGGCGGCTGGGGCGCCAAGCAGGCCGAGGACGGCAACTCGGCGACCATCTGCATGAACGACGGCGACACCCACAACAGCCCCGTCGAGCAGCTGGAGGCCAAGTACCCGCTGTTGTTCGAGGCGCATGCGCTGCGCCCCGATTCGTGCGGCGCGGGGCGCAGGCGCGGTGGGCTCGGCATCGAGAACGTCGTGCAGGCGCGCGCGCCGCTCACCGTCAACACGCAGATCGACCGCGTGCACTGCGCGCCGTGGGGGCTCGCCGGCGGCGGCGACGCGATGGGAAACGCGGTGGCGCTCCGCCGCGACGGCGCGTGGCGGGAGGACTTTCCCAACGCCAAGGTGTTCACCGCCCGCCTCGGCCCGGGCGAAGCCTTCGCGCTCCGTTCCGGCGGCGGCGGCGGATTCGGCTCGGCCCTGGAACGCCCGATCGAGGCCGTCGCGCACGACATCCGCCAGGGTTACGTCACCCCGGAAGCCGCGTTCCGCGACTACGGCGTGGTGTGCGACGGGGAAACGCTGGCGGTGGACGTGGATGCGTCGGAGAAAATCCGCGCCGCCAAGGCCACGCTTGCCGAGGCGGGAGGCGGGGCGTCCCTCGATACGGCCCCTGCGGGGCCTACTCGGGATGAGGAGGTGTTTTCCGGGGGTGAGCGCTCATCCGCCCCGCCCAAACCCTCATCCTGAGTAGCCCCCGTAAGGGGGCGTATCGAAGGATGGCCCCCAATCCCTAAAACCCCGCCTGCGAGGCGGGCTTGATCGAGATCGCGAAGCTCGCCCCGGTGCCGCCGCAGCACGGGCAGGCGATCGAATCGAAAATCTCGCGGCGGCGCTCCGGCGCGATGTCGGTGTCGGCCAGCAGCTCCTCGACCTGGCGGCGGATCGCGGCGTGGATCGGGTCCGGTGGGTCTCCGGTGTCGTCGGGCGGGGCATCGTCGGGCGGGCGTCTTTCCGCCTCCCGGGCGGCGCGGTAGAGGGCGCGGAACGGGCCGGTGAGGTTCAGATAGCGCCGGTCGTCGATCCCGCCCGCCATGGCATTTCAGTTCTGCGGCGCTCCTGGGTGGATCACTACGCCTTCCAGCTTCTCGACATAGCGCAGGAACCGGTACTTGTCCTCGATCCCGTCGGTCGGCTTGCGGTCTTTCCATTCCCACGGATGCTTGCCGGCCTCGATTTTGGCGACCAGATAGCCCATCTCGCCGTCGTCGAGCATCGCGGAGAAACGCTCCGCCAGCGCGTCCGGATCGTCGACCGTCGCGCAGTTGAGGCACCCCGCGCCCTCGGCCATGCGTGCGAGGTCGGTATTCTTCGAGGTAAGCGTCGGCGGTCCGCCGATGTTCTCGTAGATGCCGTTGTCGAACACGAGAACCGTCAGGTTGGGCGGGCGTTCGGCGCCCAGCGTGCAGAGGATCCCGGTGTTCATCAGAACCGAGCCGTCGCTCTCGAAGGCGACGATGCGGCGATGCGGCAGGGACACCGCCAGCCCGAGCGCGGTCGAGGTCACCGAGCCCAGCACGCCGGTGAAGAACGTGTTGTCGGCGGGCTTCAGGTTCCACCAGTCGTCCCAGGTTGCCCCGATCGAGGTCGTCACCAGGTCCTCGGCCGCGATCGCCGGCGCGATCGCGCGGAAGGCGTCAATCCTTTGCATAGGCCGGGAGCTCCACGCAGTCGCCCGAGAACACCAGCGCCACCGGCCAGTTGCTGCCGTCGGCGTGCCTGAAGGCGCGCTTGATCGCGGGCTTGATCTCGTCGGGCTCGGTGACGAAGCGGTGCGGGATGCGGAGCGCGTCCAGGATCGGCGCCATGGTCTGGGCGTGGTTGTGGCCCCACCAGTTCTGCTCGCCCCATTCGCCGCGATAGCTCATCGCCATCACCATCGGCACCGCGTGCTGGAAGGCGAGGCGGGCGACCGGCTCGCAGCACTGGCGGATGCCGGAGTTCTCCATGATCATCAGCGCGCGCTTGCCGGCGAGATAGGTGCCGGCGCAGATCCCCGGCATGTCGCCCTCGTTGGAGACCTGGATGTAGCGGATCGCGTTGTCCGCCGCGCACAGCCGGTAGACGCTGGCGAGCAGCGATTCGGGGAGCGCCGTCACCACGCCGATGTCGGCCTCCTTGAGGCCCTCGACGAACAGCCGCGCGTATTCCGGAACCGCGTCCGCCGTCACGGGGCGCTTCCTTCCGCCTTCTCGCGGAAATTGTCGGCGAAGGCGTGGCCGAGGTCGCGCGCCTTCTTCTTCATCACCCCGAGCCCGAACTTGCCGAGCCGGCCGAACACCGAGACGTCGGAGGCGTAGGCGATCTCCGTGCCGTCCGCCGCCTCCGAAAGGGACAGCGTGCTCGTCGCGTTGAGCGTGCTCGCGCGGCCGCCTTCCTCCCCCCTGGTGGTCGAGGACGCGAAATGCGGCGGGCGTTCCTCGGTCTTCTCCACCGTGACCGTGAAAGTCGTCTTGATCGGCCCTACGGCGACCTTGATGTCGGCTTTGTAGGTATCGGGACCCGTCACCTCGATTTGCTGGCAGCCGGGGATGCACGGCCCGACCACCTCGGGGTCGGTGATCATCGACCAGACCCTTTCGAGCGGCGCATCGACGATAAAGCTGTCCTCGATCTTCAAACCCGACCTCCCCGGACCGCGGCATCCTATGGAGCGTCCGGCGGGGTCGCAACCGGAGCCGGGCGATTCAGCGACGGAGGGCTCCCGCCCGTGCCCTTTCGCCGTCATGGTCGGCGGCCCGCCCATCCCATACCGTCATGCCCGGACTTGTTCCGGGCATGACGACAGGGAGGGAGAGGAGTGCCGGAGAATGCCCGCACCTTCCCTCCCGCCTCGTCAAGTAATCCGTAGAAGCCCCTTTTTTTGTTTGCGTTGGGGGGTCGGAAAACCCAAAACAAAACGTGGATGGTCGGCCTCCGCCGACCATGACGATGTCGGGGTGAAGAATGCTGACCATGGTCTCCGCGATGGATCGGGCGCGCCGGCTCTACGGGGCGCGGCCGGCGGTGCTCGACGACGAGGGGACCTTCACCTGGGCCGGGTTCGTCGACCGGGCGCGCCGCGCCGCCTCGATGCTGGACGGGCTCGGCATCGGCGAGGGCGACCGCTACGCGATTCTCTCGCGCAACACCTTCCGCAATGCCGAGCTGATGCATGCCGGTTACTGGTCGGGGCGGGTACCCGTGCCGGTCAATGTCAGGCTCGCCGGCCCCGAGATCCGCCACATCCTCGACGACTCGGGCTGCAAGCTGCTGGCGGTCGACGAGGCGCTGACCGAACTCGCCGCTGCCGACGAGCTCGCCCCCTGGCGCGACCGCACCCTTCTCGTCGCCCCGGAGAGGCGGGACGCGGACGTGCCGCAATACGAGCCTCTTCTCGCCGATGCCGCGCCCGCCGCGGCGCACGACACCGCCGAGGACGACACCGCCGTCCTGCTCTATACCGGGGGCACCACGGGGCGGTCCAAGGGCGTGCCGCTGAGCCACCGCAACGTGTTCTCCAACGGGCAGCAATGCGCGATCGCGCTCGGCGCGAGGACGGACGACGTCTTTCTCCACGCCGCGCCGATGTTCCATTCTGCCGATTTGCTGGGAACCGCCTACACGTTGCAGGGCGCGGCGCACATGTTCCTGCCGGTGTTCTCGCCCGAGTCGGTGTTGCAGGCGATGGAGCGCCACGGCGTGACGGTCGCGTTCCTCGCGCCCACCATGATCATCATGATCCTCCAGGATCCGGCCTTCGAGAAATACGACCTCAGGAAGCTGCGCCTGGTCTTCTACGGCTCCTCGCCGATGGCGGTGGAATGGATCCGCCGCGCGATGGAGGCGCTGCCCGGTGCGGAGATCCAGCAGGGTTACGGTCTCACCGAGACGTCGCCGATCCTGACTACGCTCGATCCCGGGGAGCACCGCGAGGCGCTGCAAAGCGGGCGCTACGACCGCTTCAAGGCGGCCGGCCGGCCGGTCACCGGGGTCGACATGCGGATCGTCGACGGCAACGGCGACGAGGTGCCGCTGGGGGAGGCGGGGGAGGTCGCGGTGCGCGGCCCCAACGTCACGAGCGGCTATCTCAACCGGCCCGAGGAGACGGCGGCCGCGTTCCGCGGCGGCTGGTTCCACACCGGCGATGTCGGGCGGATGGACGAGGAGGGCTTCATGTACCTCCTCGACCGCAAGAAGGACATGATCGTCACCGGCGGCGAAAACGTCTATTCGTCGGAGGTCGAGGCGGCGCTCTACCAGCACCCGGGCGTCAACGAGGCCGCCGTGGTCGGCGTTCCGGACGAGAAATACGGCGAGGCCCTGTTCGCGGTGATCGTCCCGGCGCCGGGCGCCTCTCTCGACATCGACGGGATGATCGCCCATTGCCGGGAGCGCATCGGCGGCTACAAGATTCCCCGCCGCATGGCGTTCGTCGACGAGATGCCGAAGAGCGCCATGGGCAAGATTCTCAAGACCGAGCTTCGCCGCATCTACGGCGGGGACAACGCGTAGCAGGAGTCGTCATGAAGGACACGCTCAGACCGGGGCTCAGGGTAACGCGCCGGTTCGAAATTTCCCGCGAAAGCACGATCGACGTGCTCGGCGAGGACCGCCGGGTCTATGCGACGCCCGCCATGGTGCGCGATATCGAGGTCGCCTGCCTCGGGATGATCGCCGAACATCTCGACGACGGCGAGGCGACGGTCGGCATGCGGGTCGAGGTCGACCATCTCGGCGCCTCGCTCGAGGGCTCCTGGGTCGAGGTCACCGGCACGATCGCCGAAATCGAGGGCAGGCGCATCGCTCTCGACGTCGAGGTCCGCGACCCCGTGGACGTGGTGGGGAAGGGCCGCCACGTCCGCTTCGTGGTCGACCTCGCGCGCCAGGCCGAGCGGGTCGACGCCAAGCGCGCGCAGCTTGCCGGCGAAGGCCGATGATCGACGCGAAGCGGCGGCTGATCGTCGCGCTCGATGTCAGAACGGTCGACGAGGCGCGGGGCCTGATCGCCACGCTCGGAGAGTCCGTCGCCTACTACAAGATCGGCCCTTGGCTGCTCTACGCGAAGGGAATCGAGGGGCTGATCGACCTCGTGCTGGGCTCCGGCAAGGAGCTCTTTCTCGACTGCAAGATGTACGACATCGGCGAGACGGTGCGCGAAGGCGTGGCCCGCGCCGCCGAACGCGGGGTCAGCCTGGTCACCGTGCACGGCAACCGCGACATCCTGCTCGCCGCCAACGAGGGCAAGCGGGGCTCGAATCTTAAGGTGTTCGCGATCTCGGTGCTCACCAGTCTCGACGATGACGACATGCGCGAGATGGGCTATCTCCGCCCGGTCGAGGACCTCGTCGAGGCCAGGGTGAGGAAAGCGATGGAATATGGCTGCGACGGTCTGATCGCGGCGCCGGCGGATGCGACCAGGATCCGGGCCATCGCGCCCCCCGAAAGGCTGCTGCTCGGAACCCCCGGCGTGCGTCCCGCCGGCCACGGCCGGGACGACCACAAGCGCGGCGGCACGCCGGCCGACGCGATCGGGGCCGGGGCCGACTACATCGTGATGGGCCGGCCGATCGTTCGCGCGGACGACCCCGCGTCGGTCGCGCGCGCGGTAACCGCCGAAATGCAGACCGCCTTCGACAAGCGAGAGGAGGGCTAGCGTGCCGTTCTTCAAGTCGCTGCCGGAAGACGCCGGCCCGGGCAACGTCTTCGAGGCCTATCCCGAGATCTACCTGCCCTGGGCGGACGCCAGCCAGGCGATGATGCGCGGCCCGTCGCCGCTCACCCCCGGCGAGCGCGAGGCGATCGCCGCCTTGGTCGTCGGCACCGCGAACTGCCGCTACGCCTGGGTCGCCCACCGGGCGGCGGCGGTCGCCTGGGGGATGGACGGGGACGCCATCGAAAAGGCCGTCGAGGACCTTGAAAGCGCCCCGGTCGACGAACGCCTCAAGCCGCTCCTCGCCTATGCCCGCAAGCTCACCCTGACACCCGCCGAGGTTCGCCAGGAGGACGCCGACGCCGTATTCGCCGCGGGCTGGGACGAGAAGGCGCTGCACGACGCCATCGCGGTGACCGCGCGGATGAACTTCATGTGCCGGCTGGTCCAGGGCTACGGCTTCGCCCCGATGAGTCCCGAGAAGGCGCGGCACAACGCCGAGAGCCGGAAGAAGCTCGGCTACCGCAATCTTTATCCGAAGTTCGCGGAGGAGGAGTAGCGCGCCGCCGACGGGGCGTTAAAGCATTTTCCGACCGCCCCCCCTCACCCCGACCCTCTCCCCGCGGAGAGAGGGGGATTCGCTCGCCGACCCCTCCCTGCCTTCTCCCCTCCCGCTTGCGGGAGGGGCTGGGGGAGGGTGGACCGTCGTGAACGCATAAGATCGAAAAATGCTTTAGAATGCGTCGAATGTCGTCGCGACGCTCGAAGAAGCAAACGGGGGAAATCATGTCAGCCATCAGATTGCCGGCCGCCGCGGCCGGGATCGTTCTCGCCACCGCTATCGGCCTCGTCACCCTGGCGCCGGGTCCGGCGGTCGGCGCCGAAGACGTCAAGCAGGTCGCCGAGAAGCGCAGCATGGCCATGAAGGCAATGGGCGGCTCGATGCGGACGATCAAGGGCTTCGTCGGCGGGCGCGGCTCGAAGGACGATGTCGTCAAGGCCGTCGCCGTGATCTCCGCGACGGCGCCCCGGATCGCATCCCTCTTTCCCAAGGGGACCGGCATGGAGGCCCTGCCCGAGTCCGAATCGAAGCCGGAAATCTGGACGAAGTGGGACCAGTTCACCGCCGCCGCCAAGACGCTCGGCGACAAGGCCGCGGTGCTCGCCGCCGCCGTCGACTCGGGCGACAAGGGGAAGATCGGGGCGGCGTTCGGCGATCTCGGCCAGAACGGCTGCGGCGGGTGCCACAGGGTGTTCCGTCAGAAACGCTGAAAGCGCGGGCGGGCCCGGCTCAGAACGCGCGCCGGGCCAGCTCGATCCCGCCGATCACGATTGCGGCCGCGATGGCCAGGACGAGGACCGCCCGTCCGTCGTCGGCGATGCGCGGCTCCCTGAACCCGGCCGGCACCGGCCCGCGCCCCGTCACCATCGCGCCGGTGAGGTTCTCGCGCTTGTAGACCAGGTGGAACAGGATTGCGGCGAGGTGCAATCCGACCAGGCCCAGCAGGACGTCGACGACGACCGCGTGCAGCTCCGACGCCTCGCGCGCGAGATCGTAGCTCACCAGGAACGACAGCGGCCCCTCGTGGAGCCCGTCCACGTCCGCCGCGAACAGGCCGAGGCCGGTCTGCAGGAGCAGCAACGCCAGCATGGCGACGACCGAGAGCCCCCCAAGCGGGTTGTGGCCGCCATGGCGGTCGGGCACGCGGCGCGGCACCGTCTGGAGGTAGGCGAGTATCGTCGCGGGGGAGCGGACGAGCGTGGCGAGCCGCGACGTCTCGCTGCCGACGAGACCCCACAGGATCCGCGCGACGACCAGCACGAGGAGCGCCTGGCCGGCCGGAATGTGGATGTCGAATTGCCCGTTTCTGCCGCTCACGAAACAGACCACGAACAGGATCGCCAGCACCCAGTGAAAAACCCGCGTCGGACGGTCCCAGATCGGGATTCTTTTGGCGGTTTCGCCTTGGGTGTCGGGATCTCGATCCGTCACGTGTTTCCCCCTGCCATCGTCCCCGGAACGCAGCGAAGCTTCCCCGCGCCGCCGCGGGCCGTCAAGGATCGGACCCGGAACACCTTCATCGTCTCGTCGCCGAGGTGGTTGATGACCTTGACGGCGATGCGGCCGGAGGCGGGCTTGGGGACGGCGCGGGAGGTGTCGCTGTTGAGCGTGGTCCAGGCGTCGGAATGTTGCGCCGCCGTGCCTCACCGTGGACGAGGGTCTCGACGGATTTGGGCTTCTTCCGTTTCGCCATCTACTCGCTGCCCGCCGTGTCGAGCAGTTTCCGCAACGCCGGCAGCAACGCGGGAACGGCGTCTTCGACCATGCTCCAGACGATACTGTCGTCGATTTCCAGATAGCTGTGAGCCAGACGGTTCCGCGCTCCGATGATGGCGCGCCAGGGAATCTCCGGATGGGCGTCGCGGATCGCTTCGGGGATGTGGTTTGCCGCCTCGCCGATGAGTTCGAGATTGCGCAGCGTGGCGTCGTAGGTCATGCCGCTTGCCACGAACCCGGCCCGATCCAGGCCGGCGGTGTAGGCTTGGATCCCTCTCGCCGAATTCGATCATGTCGGTTATGTAGAAGCGCCATTCCCGCGGCGTTTCGCCGGCGTCAGACATTCACGGCCTCCCGCTCCACATAGGGGCGCAACTCGGCCCGGAGCGTCTTGTCCGTCGCCAGATCGACCGGACGGCCGAGCAAATCCTCTAGATAGAACTGAGCGCCGAAGTACCGGCGCCAATCCGGCGGCTCGTCGAAACGAACCAGGATATCGACATCGCTCTCGTCGCCTGCCCGGTCGCGCGCGAACGAGCCGAAAAGGGCCAGATCGACGATACCGAAGCGCTGTTCGAGCACCGGTTTGTGCGCCCGCAAGAGCGCAAGGACTTCGTCTCTGCTCACCGGCCGTTCCTTGCCCTTGGCGTCCCGAAACCCGGCGCCACGGCTCGACCCTTCGTCCCGATCCTACAGTTCGGACTCATGAATATCCGATTCTGTCAGCCCGTTCAAGTTAGCGCAGGCCCGAGAAATGTGCGCTGTGGTGATTTTTGGCTGTCGCCGGTTCGATTTTGGCGGTTGAATATCGTCCGGCCCGCTTCCCCACCGGGCAGGATACGGGCTTCCGGGGCCTGACAAATACGATTACCGGAAGATTGTCTGGCGTGCGGGCGTGGCTTCCCCTCTGCCGTCGGGCGGCGGGATCGGGCAGGATTGTCGGGAGGCAGACGAGCGGTCAGCCGGTGTCGAGATACGGCACGGCGCCGACCAGGGAGCGCATGCGCTCGGGGCGGCCGGCGCGGGCCTGGGCGAGAGCCATCGCCATCATCACCGCCAGGGCGAGGCCGAGGCGGGTCTTCATCTTGGCGCGGCCTCGGATGTAGTGGGTCTCGAAGTTGAAGCTGTTGTCGAGGCGGCTGTTGATCCGCTCCATGGCCGAGCGGCGGTTGTAGCCGCGCCGCCATGACGGACTGCCCCAGGGCGTGGGGGTGAAGATGCGCCGGTCGTGGCTGTCGAGGTCGATGCGCAGGATGCGGCCATAGTCTCCGGGCTTGACCCCGCCGGCCCGGTGGCAGGCCCGGCTGCCGGCGCAGGCGAAGCCGAAGGCGGCTGCCGGGCAGCGGTATTTGAGCGTGCCGCAGCGGCCCCGATCAGCCTCGAACCCCTGAAACGCCATAGCGCGGACCTCGCCGGTCCCGGGACAGACGCAGGACACCCGGCCGCGCTCGTCGTGAACGATGACATCGGCGCGGTCGGGGAACAGCGGCCGCGTGATCGGCTGCGCCGGATCGTATCTCGGCTCCTGCTTCTCCACCCGCCACATCAGCCGTGTATCGATCAGCGGGCGGGCGGTCCACCGGTCCCACAGCCGCGCCTTCAGGCGGGCATCGTCGAGACCGCGGTCGGCGCTGAAGTCGGCGCAGCGCCCGGCGATCTCCGGCGCCCTTGCGAACAGCTCCTCCAGCATCCCGGACAGCACCTTGGGTTCCGAGGCCGAAGCGCGCGTCACCTCGAAGGCCACCGGAACCTCGTAATCGGTGTCGGCGATCAGGTGCAGCCCGTAGCCGAACCACGACTTCACCTTCTTCCACACCGCGCCGGTCCTGGCGTCCACCCCGCCCGTCTCGTGCTTGCCCCAGTCGGCGTCGGGGTCCGAGGTCTTGTCCTCGTCCTTGCCGACCCGGCCCGTCGAGTGGCTCGCGATCGCCTTGCCGTCGTAGCCGAGATGACGCCCGAAGTCCGGCAACGCGGCGAACAGCGCGGCGCGCAGGCTCTCGATCATGGCGGACACCAGCCCCTGCTCGTCCTCAAGCTGCACAACACGCCCCAGAAACCGCGAGAAGTTCCAGTGGCTCGGCGCCGTCGAACGAACCCGCGCCGGGCGCGTTACCGCATGCCCGTCGTGAAGCACCGTCACCGGCCCGCTCTGATACGGCAGAGGGTCGAACCCGCAGATCTCCAGCAACGCCGGGTTGCGCCCCAGCTCCCGCAACAGCGACTGCATCGAGGCGTGTTGCAACACCACCCCCGCGATCAGCGCCCGCCACATCGCCCGCACCGGGTAGTCGTTACGGCCCCGACCGCGACACACTTCAAGCGCCGTCACGATCTCCTCGTCGGGAAGCACCGCCAGAACCAGGCGCAGCCGTTCAAGGTCCGGCAGGACTTCGACATCGCGCCACGAAAAGGGTAGCTTCGCCGCCGTCGCCATCGCTGTTCTCCCGACCAGGGGTGGTGGTGGAACAAGGGCCCCAGGGCCCGATGGCGACACCTTCTATCTCATGCGCACGATCAGGGCGCGCGAGGCCGCCGCAGGAAAACCTCGCTGCCAAGACGCCGCGACCAGCGGCGTGGGGTGAAAATCGCCAAAACGACCGCCGCAGCGAAACTGAAACCCCGGATATCAACGACCACCACGGGGTATCAAAATCTCGCACCTCCGTGAACGCCTTGTAAATCAACCCGTCCCCGACAGCGCAAACGCCTCGGCCCCGACTCCGTTCCACAAGGGGGCGGTGCATCCGATTCGGTCCCGGAAACCGTGGCCGCGCGGTCCTGACGGCTTTTGTCGGTCGTCGTCCTGAATGTTAGGGTCGGCGACCGGAAGACATTGGATTTCCCGAATGGATTGTCGCGACATGATTCGTGCGAACGCCATCCGCCGCTTCCTGCTCCTTTCCTGCTTGGCCGTCGCGCCGCTGGGCGGCACCGCCGGGGCGCAGTCGATCGAAGAGACGCGGTCGGCCTATGCGGCAGGGCGGTTTGCCGAGGCGGCCCGGCTCGGCGCGGCGCTCGGCACCTCCGAAGGCTATGCGCTGGCGGCGGGGTCGCTCGCGATCCACGGCTATTACTTCGCGCCCCACGACGAGGCGGAGTCCCTGCTGGAAGAGGCCACGGCGCTGGCGCGGAAGGCGGTCCAGGCCGATCCGTCCAACACGGACGCCTATCTGCGGCTCGTCCAGGCCATGGGCCGGCACGCGCAGGTGATCGGCTCGTTCGAGGCGATAAACCAGGGCTATGCCGGGAAGATCCGCGAAGCGGCCGAGAAAGCGCTGGAGCTCGATCCCCAATCGGCGGCCGCTCACGCGGCGCTGGGCGCGTGGCACGCCGAGGTGGTGGCCGCCGCGGGTTCGTTCATCGCGAGCATCACCCACGGCGCCCGCGAGAGCGATGCGCACGCCCATTTCGAAGCGGCTCTGAAGCACGCTCCCGACACCAAATTCGTGAACCTCGAATACGCGCTCGGGCTGCTGGTGCTGGACGAGGACGAATACCGGGACAGGGCGCGCAAGCTGCTCGCCCGCGCGATCGAGCTGCCGGCGAAGGACGCCTACGACCGCCTGCTCCACAAGCGGGCTGTCGACCGCCTCAAGGCTCTCGACGCGTCGGGCGGCTGAGAGCCTTGCCGCAATTCCCGGATTCGGCGATCTTCTTGCGGGGAAACTCGGTCGGGAGTCCGCGATGAGCGAGAAAGTCGTCTATCTCAACGGCGAATTCGTGCCGGAGAGCGAGGCCAGGGTGTCCGTCTTCGACTGGGGTTTCTCCGGCGGCGACGGGGTCTACGAGGTCGCCCGCACCTTCGACGGAAAGTTGTTCCGCCTCGAGACGCATCTCGACCGGCTGGTCAGGTCGCTCGCCTACACGCGGATCGATTGCGGGCTGGGCAAGGAAGAGATCGCCGCGATCGGCGAGGAGACGGTCGCCCGCAATCTCCCGCTGCGCGCGGAGAACGGCGACTACGCGTTGTGGATGGTGATCAGCCGCGGCGACAGGCGGCTCGGTGATGCCGCGCCCGCGACCTTCACCATGTACTGCCTCGACATCGCCTTCGCCGGGTTCGCGCACGCCTATCTGGGCGGGCTCAAGCTGGTGACGCCCGGCGTGCGGCGCACCCCGCCGCAATGCGCCGACCCCAAGGCCAAGCTCACCAACCGGATGAACCAGCTCCAGGCCAGGTTCGAGGCGCAGCAGGCGGATCCCGAGGCGCTGCCCCTGATGCTCGACATCGACGGCAACCTCGCGGAGTCGAACACCGCCAACTTCTTCTTCGTCGCCGACGGCAAGCTCTGCACGCCGAAGGCGCGCAACGTGCTCGGCGGCATCACCCGCAAGACGGTGATCGAGCTCGCGGACGAGCTGGGAATCGAGGTGATCGAGGACGCCTTCGCACCCTACGACGTCTACACCGCCGACGAGGCGTTCCTGTCGGGAACCAGCGGGACGATCCTGCCGGCGCGGAGCCTGAACGCGTCCTCGATCGGCGACGGGACGACGCCGGGACCGGTGACCATGCGCCTGATCCGCGCATGGAACGAGATGGTCGGCATGGACTTCGTCGCCCAGGCGCTCGGGCATCTCGGCGACAACGAGCGCGGCCCGGCGCTCGCCGAATGGGAACGGCGGCTCGCGGCCTGAGGAGGGGGAGATGTCCGGCGAGACATTCAAGCTGACCGAGGCGCTGAGCGCGCTCGCCATCCACGAGTGCGACGAGGACGCGTTCAAGCCCGTCGGGCTCTGGGACTCCTTCGACTACCGCGATCTCGGCATGGCGGCGGCGACGGACGGCAAGGTGGGCGCCATCCACCTGCGCGCCAAGGGGCCGTGCACGCGCGATATCGGTTTTCACCGCCACGACCTCGCGTTCCAGATGGTCTACATCCTCAAGGGCTGGGTGACCTATCGCTGGCAGGGGCACGACGAGCCCATCACCGCGCATGCCGGCGCGTCGGTCTACTCGCCGCCCGGCGAGGTCCACAACGTGATCGACTACAGCGAGGACATGGAGGTGATCGAGGTCACCATGCCCGCGGACTACCCGACCGTCGAGATCGAGGTGGCGGACTGACCGGCCAGCGACCCCGTCGAATCCGGCTCGGGGCGTTCGCCGCCGGGCTCGTTCTCGCCGCGATTTCCCCGGGCGTCGCGCAGGCGGAAGAGGCGCGCGACTACCGTTCCGAGAAGCACGATTTCCGCCTGGTCCCCGTCGGCGGGCCGCTCGACCAGGCCTGGGGGATGGCCTTCCTGCCGGACGGGCGCATCCTCGTTACCGAGAAGGACGGCAATCTCCGCATCCTCGACCGCGACGGGCGGCTCTCGAAACCGCTTCGCGGCCTTCCCCGGATCGAATCCTACGGCCAGGGCGGGCTGATGGATGTCGCGCTCGACCCCGGTTTCGCGCTCAACCGGCGCATCTATCTGAGCCTCGCGTGGGACGCCAAAGGCGGCAAGACGACGGCGGTGGGGAGCGCGCGGCTGTCGGCGGACCGGCTGCGCGGATTCGAGCTGATCTTCGCCGGCCGGCCGGGCAGCGGCTCGGGCCGGCATTTCGGCTCGCGGCTCAGGTTCGGTCCCGACGGCAAGCTCTACGTCACGATCGGCGACCGCGGCCACCGGCCCAATGCCCAGGATCTCGGCACCCATGCCGGCTCGGTCCTCAGGCTCAACCGCGACGGCACCGCGCCCGCCGACAACCCCTTCGCCGGCCGGGCCGGGGCGCTGCCGGAAATCTGGTCCTACGGGCACCGCAACGCGCAGGGGCTCGCCTTCGATCCCGATACGGGCCTTCTGTGGTCGCAGGAGCACGGGCCCAAGGGCGGCGACGAGGTGAACCTCGTCGAGCGCGGCCGGAACTACGGGTGGCCGGTCGTCACCTACGGCCGCAACTATATCGGCACCGCGATCACCGACGAGACCGCGCGCCCCGGCATGGAACAGCCCAGGACCTACTGGGTGCCGTCGATCGCGCCGTCCGGGCTGACGGTCTATCGCGGCGACAGGTTTCCCCGCTGGGACGGCAACCTGTTCGTGGGCGCGCTCCGCGCCCAGCTGCTCGTCCGCCTCGAGCTCCACGGGGGCCGGGTGGTCCGAGAGGAGCGCCTGCTCACCGATTTCGGCAACCGCATTCGCGACGTGCGGACCGGCCCCGACGGGCTGATCTACCTGCTGCTCGACGAGAACGACGCGTCAGTCTGGCGGCTGGAGCCGCGGTAGCGGGGCGTCCCCCACCCGTCATATCGATCGGAGCCGGCCCGAAGGGGCGGCGGAGCGGAGATATCTCGCGCACCCGGTCCGGGATTTCTCCACTCGCTCCGCTCGGTCGAAATGACGGGTGGGGGCCGCTTGCCCCGCGGCGGTTTTGCCGCCATCTTCGAAATTCGCCGCCGCGGCTGGAGGGAACGGTTATGGGACACAACACGATCCGGGTGACGCCGGTGACGCCGAATATCGGCGGGCTGGTCGAGGGGATCGACTTGACCCGCGAGCTGGACGCGCCGGTCGTGGAGGACCTGCACGAAGCGCTGATGGAGCACCAGGTCCTGTTCTTCCGCGACCAGGAGCTGACCCACGAGACCCAGAAGGCGCTCGGCGAGCATTTCGGCAAGCTCCATATCAGCGTCGGCGGCGACGGCACCAACTCCAAGCAGTTGCAGGACTATCCCGAGGTCCGGGCGCTCCATTTCGACGGGAACTCGAAGTCGGTGTCGGGCAACGAGACCTGGCACACCGACCAGTCGTGCATGGAAACGCCGCCCATGGGCACGATCCTCTACATCCACACCGTGCCTCCCGCGGGCGGCGGGGACACGATGTTCGCCAGCATGTACGCGGCCTATGACGCGCTGTCGCCCGCGATGAAGCGCTATCTCGAAGGGATGACGGCGGTGCATGACGGCGCGGGCGCCTTCTCGCGGACGGCGACCAACCAGCTGCCGGTCACCGAGCAGCCGATGATCGCCAGGCACCCGGTGACCGGGCGCAAGCTGCTTTACGTCAATCCCGGCTTCACCTCGCATGTCTGCGGCGTCTCGAAAGCCGAGAGCGAGGCGATCCTCGGTTTCCTCTTCCGCCACTGCGAGCACCCGAACTTCCACGTCCGGTTCCGCTGGGAACCGCACTCGATCGCGTTCTGGGACAACCGCTGCACCCACCACTTCGCGATCTGGGACTACCACCCCCACACGCGCTCGGGCTATCGCATCCAGATCAAGGGCAAGGACCGGGTGATCCCGGCCTGAGGGCGCGGCAGGCCGCCAGTGAGAGCCGACGGTACACCGAAAAAGCCCCATCGCCCGACCCTGACCCGGCGAGGCTTGCTGAAAACGGGCGCCGCGGCGGTCGGCTCGCTCACCGTCTTTTCGCGCGGCACGCGCGCCGCGGACCGGCTGCGGATCCTGACATGGCCGGGTTACGAAGAGAGGGCGGTGATACAGGAGTTCGAGGACACAAGCGGCGTCAAGGTCGACTTCGACACCTATGTCGGCGGCGACCGGATGCTCCGGATCTTCAATCGGGCGCCGCGCGGAACCTATGGCAGCGTCGTGGCCGACGCCGAGAACGTGCGAAAGCTCACCGCCATCGACGCGATCGAGCCCTATCGCCCCGGAGAGGTCGCCGAACTCGCCAACTATCATCCGAAATTCGCCGACCTGCGCCAGGTGCGCGCGGATGGTGGGACGGTATGGGGCACGCCCACCCGCTTCGGCTTTTATGCCATCTCCTACAACACGGACCGTATGAGCTTCGAGGAGAGCGAGGACTGGAACTCGCTGTTCCTGCCGAAGTTCCGAGGCAGGATCGGTCTTTTCGACTGGTATCTGCCCAATATGGGCAACGCGAGCCTCGCCGTTCATCCCAACCGGGAGAACCCCTACGACCTGAGCGACGGGCAGCTTGCGGCGGTAAGGGACTGGCTCCTCAGGCTGCGGCCCCAGGTCGCCATGTTCGGGTCGAGCTCCCGGCCGGTGCTGCGGGCGATGATCGACGGTAAAGTCGATGCCGCGATGATCGGCGACCTCGATATCGACCTCAAGCTTGCCGGCCACGCGAACGTGGAATCGACGATCCCCGTGCAGGGCGGCATTCGCTGGCAGGAAGTGGCCACCGTGTGCAGGCAGAGCAGGAACAAGGAGCTCGCCGTCGAGTGGATCCGGTACATGAGCCAGGCCCGCGTCCAGGCCAGGCTTGCCTTCGCCAGCGCGTTCAAGGCCAGAGGCCCCAACCTCGGGATCGCCGAACACTGGAGCGAGGAGCAGCGCCGGCTGATGGGCTATTACCCCGATCCCGACGACAAGAGCCGGATGCGGGTGGAGACGCTGATCGACCGCAGCGTCGCCCGCGACCTTCCCGTCCGGCAGGAGGAGAAAGTCTGGGCCGGCATCTTCGACGAGTTCAAGGCGGGTTGACCCGCACTTCTCACCGATGGCCGATGAGGAGCCCGCATTGCGACCGACCCCAAGCCTGTCACCCCGGCCTTGAGCCGGGGTCCAGAGCCACAGGCACCGCTCTCGCTTGGGCCTTCCCCGGCGTAGTCCGGGGCGAGCCTGGACCCCGGCTCAAGGCCGGGGTGACAGCGGGAGAACGGCAGGCTGCGCGCTTCGCCGGAACCGTCGGCAAGCGGGCAAGTCCCTGTCGCGCAACCATTCCCGCGCGTTGGACACAAGAAGCGCCCGCCACCCGTGAGAATTGCGGGTTGACCCGCATTTCTCACCAGGTGAGCTGGCCGCCGTTCGGGTGGACGATCTGGCCGGTGATGTAGGACGACCGCTCGCTCAGCAGGAAATCGACCACCGCCGCGACCTCCTCTGGCCGGCCCAGCCGTCCGATCGGGAGATTGTCCGCGAGCCGCTCGCGGGCCTGCTCGTATTCCTCGTCCGTCCGTCCGGACTTCAGGATCGGGGTGTCGATCGGTCCCGGGCCGAGCGCGTTGATGCGGATCCGGTCGGGCGCGAATTCCTGGGCGATCGACTTGGTGAGCGAATGGATCGCCGCCTTCGCCGCGCAATAGGCCGCGCCGCCCGGCACCGCCATCACCGCGTAATCCGACGACATGGTGACGATCGCGCCGCCGGTGCCCTGCGCCCGCATCCGGCGCAGCGCCGCCTGGCAGCAGAGAAACGTGCCCTTGACGTGGACGCCGATCATCCGGTCCCAGTCTTCCTCGAAGACGGTCTCGGCGGTGCCCCGGATATGGATGCCGGCGGCGAAGAAGGCCGCGTCGATGTCGCCGTCGACCGCCGCGGCCATGGCTTCCACCGACTCGCGGTCCGACACGTCCACCGTAATGGCCTTCGCGCTGCCGCCCGCAGCGGCGATTTCGTCGACGGTCTCGCCGAGCCCGGCATCGTCGATGTCGGCGGCGTAGACGGTCATGCGCCCGGCGAGGCGCCTCGCGGCGGCGCGCGCAATCCCGCTGGCGGCGCCCGTGATCAGAACGTTACCCATGTTTCCGGCCTCTGGAGCCCGTCCGTTTCGGTTGGAGCCGCCTCATCCGTTCTCTTCCGTCATGCCCGGACTTGTTCCGGGCATCCACGTCCCTCCGCCGAATTGCCCACGCCGGGCTCGCACCGCGATGCCGCAAGACGTGGATGCCCGGAACAAGTCCGGGCATGACGACGTAGGGACAGGCAGGCCCTCCGCCGACCATGACGAAGAAGAGGCAAGAGCAGCGATCCTTCCTGCCAAAACAGACCCGCCCCTAGATCATCAGCCGGCCGCCGTTGATGCGGATGTCCTGGCCGGTGACGAAGCTCGAATCGTCTTCCATCAGGAACAGCGCCGCTTCCGCCATGTCCTCGGGCTCGCCGATGCGGCCCATCGGGTTGGCGGCCGCGGCGGCGTCGAGATCGGCCTGGCTCCTGTGGCCGCGCGGCTGCGGCGTGTCGGTCACGCCGGGCGAGATGACGTTGACGCGGATACCGTCCCGCGCGGTTTCCAGCGCCATCGCCCGGGCGAGGCCGAGGACCCCGCCCTTGGTCGCGGCGTAGTGGGCGCCGCCGGCCGCGCCGTTCCGCGCGATGGAGGAGGAGAACATGACGATCGCGCCCTTGCCCGCGCGGCGCATCTCGGGCAGCACCGCCTGGCTGGCGAGCAGCGTGCCCTTGAGGTTGATGTCGAGATGCCTGTCCCAGGACTCGTCGTCGAGCTCGAGAAACGGAACCGGCTTGTAGACCGCCGCGCAGGCGGCGAGCCCGACGATCGTCCCGCCGGAGTCCACGATGCCGGCGACCGCGTCGTCCATCGCCGGCCTGTCGCGCACATCGAGCCGGCGGAACGCGAGCCCGGGGCGGTTCATCCCCGCGAGCCGGCCCTCGCTCTCGTCCCAGGCCGAAACCGCGTAGCCGCCCGACAGCGCGCGGCGGACGATCGCATGGCCGATCCCGCTGCCGCCGCCGGTGACGACTATGGTCGGTCGGTCGGTGTTCCCGGTCATGGCGAGGAACCTGCGCGAGCGATCAGAAGAAGACGAAGGCGCGGACCACCACGTTCTTGCGGCAGGGCGCGTCGGCGGGCGCGGTCGGGTCGATGCAGGCCGTGTGGAAGGACCAGCGCGAGACCGAGCCGTCGGCGATCGAGTCGTAGCATTTGAGCATCGAGACCTCGGTCGGCGTCTGCCGGGGAAACCAGTACCACTCGTGGTCGGGCCGGTAGGTGAAGCGTGTGGTCTCGCCGACGCGGTCGTCGTAGATGCGGTAGTTGGTGATGTAGGGCTGGTCGGCGAAAGACGGCCAGGCGCAGAGCACGAAGGGGAACTGGCCCACGGTTTCCATCGGCTTGGCGAGATTGATCGACACGAACCGCCGCGACATCTTCGCGTCGGCCTCTTCCTCGGTGTAGTGCTGCTCGCGCCCGAAGTTCCGCAGGTTCTTCGTCAGGAGCTCGCGGCAGCGCACCCGGCCGCTGTTGTCGTTGAGGTCGTTGTGCACGAGGTTGACGTAGTTGGCGTTCACGCCCGGGTTCTTGGCCTCCTGGTCTTCCGTGCGGTCGCCCCGATAGTCCTTGTCGAAGATGTCGTGGTTGTAGACCAGCGCGTCGGTCGCGTCCGGGAAGAACGCCAGCAGGAGCTTCTCGATCTCCGGGTAGAAGACGCGTTGCACCTCGGCCGAGTCGTAGAAGTTCCCGCACTCCGATTCGAGATGGGCCAGCGAGACGCCGAGCCGGTCCATGCATTCCGGGCTCTCGACCGAAAGGCCGGGGTAGTACTCCCCGATGCGGCGCGCGTCGCGCATCACCTGCGGGAAGTAGAGGACGCGCCGCCCGTTATTCTCTTCGGCCCCGCGCAGCAATTCCGCCTGCGCCGCGCGCGCCGGATCCCGCCAGAGCGCGTTGGACGTAACGACGGAGTAGGACGGCTGCTCGTGCGCGGTGTATCGCAGCGGCAGCGCGACGCCGCCTTCGGGCGCCTCGATGTCGCTCGCCCGGATATAGTCCAGGCATTCCTCGTAGTCGCGGAACGCCGGGCCCCACTCGGTCTCGATGGGGCCGGGCGGCGCGCTTTCGACGCGGTCGATGAACGCCTGCACGCGCCCTTCGGCGACCTGGTCGAGCGCCGCCTGGATCGCCGCTTCCGTTCCCGCGTCCCCGTCCCGGTCGAACGACATGTACGACAAGCCGCCATTCGCCGCGACGGGCGGCGGCTGTCCCTTCGTGAGTTCGAGCGACGGCACATAGACCGACGAAACCGTCTCCATGACATGCCCTCCGGTTAGAGGCGTTGCGAGCCCGACCGCGGCGATTGTAGCGAACCGGCGCGCGGCGCGCCAAATACGGCGTTGCGGCGGACCCCCTCACCCTGACCCTCTCCCCGGCGGGAAGAGGGGACGCGGTTGCCGATTCCTCCCTACCTTCTCCCCTCCCGCTTGCGGGAGAGGCCGGGGAAGGGCCATTCTGCGCTAAGTGATTGATTTCGCTGGTCGGAGTGAGTGGATTCGAACCACCGGCCCCTGCCTCCCGAAGACAGTGCTCTACCAGGCTGAGCTACACTCCGATTCCCAGCGGAACGCCCTTATAGCTCTTGCCGATTCGGCCTGCAAGGAAAGCGGCGCGGCGCTCAGTACGCCCTTTCGACGGCGAACTCGATGCCCTCCACGAGCGCCTGCCTGGCCTCGCCCTCGGGGAACTCGGCGAGCGCCTCGCGGGCCTTGGCGGCGTATCCGCGCGCCTGCTCCAGCGTGGCGCGGAGCGCGCCGGCGCCTTCCAGAAGGTCGATGGCGCGCTTGAGGTCGCCCTTCTTCTGGATCTGATCCTCCAGCGTGCGGCGCCAGAACGCCTTGCCGGCGTCGTCGGCCGCCCGCACCGCGTAGACGATCGGCAGCGTGATCTTGCCCTCGCGGAAGTCGTCCCCCACGGTCTTGCCGAGCGTGGCCTGGTGGGCCGAATAGTCGAGCATGTCGTCGACCAGCTGGAAGGCCATGCCGAGATTGTGGCCGAAGTTCCGGAGCGCCTCGCGCTCGGCCGCGGGGCGGTCGGCCACGACGGCGCCGATCTCCGCGGCCGCGGCGAACAGCTTCGCGGTCTTGGCGCGGATGACGTCGAGATAGTCCCGTTCGCCGGTATCGATGTCGTTGGCGGTTATCAGCTGCAGGACCTCGCCCTCGGCGATCACCGACGAGGCCTCGGACAGGATCGCCAGCACGTCGAGCGACGCGTCGGCGACCATCAGCTCGAACGAGCGCGAGAACAGGAAGTCGCCGACCAGGACCGACGCCTGGTTGCCCCAAAGCGCGTTGGCCGTCGCGGTGCCGCGGCGCAGGCCGCTCTCGTCGACCACGTCGTCGTGCAGCAGCGTCGCGGTATGGATCAGCTCGACGCACGCGGCGAGCCCGACATGGCGTTCGCCCTCGTAGCCGCACATCCGCGCGGAGGCGAGGGTGATCATCGGGCGGAGCCGCTTGCCGCCGGCGGCGACGATGTGCCCGGCGAGCTGGGACACCAGCAGCACCGGGCTCTGCATGCGGTCGACGATGGTGCGGTTGACCGCCTCCATGTCGGCGGCGGTCAGTGCCGTCAGCCTCTCCAGGGACGGAATCGGGCGCGGCTTGGTTTCCCGCGCAAGCTCGACGACGACGCTCACCTGCTTTGTCCGTTCCCGGCATTGACGATAGACAGAGTGCCGAACATAGTCCGGGGCCGGTCCCGGTCAAGGTGCAGGCCCGGAATGCGACGATCTGTCCGAGCGGAGTCGATGCGCGAGCTGGTGCGCAGCAACGAGTTGGTCTTTCTCTCCTGGCTCGACGCGTTCCTGCGGGCCGAGGGCATCGAGCCCATCCTCCTGGATACCCATACCAGCGTGCTCGAAGGCTCCACGCTCGCGATCCCGCGCCGCGTCATGGTCGAGGACGACGACATCGTCCGCGCCCGGCGGCTGGTCGAGGAAGCGGGGGAGGGGCACCGGTTGAGCCCGGGTTGACGGCGTGGCCGGCGACCAACGCACGGGTCCGCTGACCGAAGACCGCCTGCTGGACGGCCGGATCGCGATCCGCCAGCCCAAGCACGGATTCAGGGTCTCGATGGACAGCGTCCTGCTGTCCGCGTCGATCCCGTGCGAAGACGGGGAGCGCGTGCTGGAGCCCGGCGCGGGAGTCGGCGGGGCGGCGCTGATGCTGGCCGCGCGGGTCCCGGGCTGCAGCGTGGTCGGGCTGGAGGCGCAGCGCGCCCTGGTCGGGATCGCGGGCGAGAACGTCCGGCTGAACGCGATGAGCGGGCGGGTGGACATCGTCATGGGCGATCTCGGCAGCCCGCCGTCCCGTCTCGCCCTGGGCGCCTTCGACCACGTGATGATGAACCCGCCGTTTCACCGGGCCGGCCGTACCCGCCCCCCCGCCGAAGCGAGCCGCGCGGCATCGCATGTCGAGGGCGATGCCGGGCTGGAAGACTGGATCGCGTTCGGCGTCAGCATGCTTCGCGGCATGGGGACGCTGACCCTGATCCACCGCGCCGACCGGCTCGCCGACGTGCTCGCCGCGCTGCACGGCCGGGCGGGCGAAATCGTGGTCTTTCCGCTCTGGCCCCGCGGCGACGGCAGCCCAGCCAAGCGGATCATCGTCCGGGCGCGGCGCGGCACCGCCGCTCCGCTCCGCATCGCCCAAGGGCTGATCCTGCACGAGCGGGACGGCGGCTTCACCCCCGAGGCGGACCGGATCTTCCGCGGCGGCGACCTCGACGTGTGAGCCGGGCGCCGCTTGGCGAGGCCGGCAGGCGCGCCTATCTATAGGTCCATGAACGGCGCGAATCCCGCCGCGGAAGCGCGGAAAGACCCGCCTCGCCGGCGCCGGCTGTTGCCCTGGCGCCGCCGCAGGGACGCGCCTCTGGTCTCGGTCCTGCGTCTGGCCGGCGTCATCGGGCGGGTCGGCCCGGTGCGCGGGGGAAGCGTCACGCTCGCCAACATGGAAAGGGCGATCGACCGCGCCTTCGCGCCGAAGCGTCTCGCCGCCGTCGCGCTCGCGGTCAATTCGCCGGGCGGATCGCCGGTCCAGAGCGCCCTGATCGCCAAACGCATCCGCGCCCGGGCCGAGGAACGCGGCGTCCCCGTTCTGGCCTTCGCGGAGGATGTCGCGGCCTCCGGCGGTTACTGGCTCGCCTGCGCGGGGGACGAGATATTCGCCGACGAAAACTCCATCGTCGGCTCGATCGGCGTGATCGCGGCGGGGTTCGGGTTCGTCGACCTGATCGCGCGGCACGGGATCGAACGGCGGGTGCACACCGCCGGAGCGCGCAAGGGCATGCTCGACCCCTTCCGGCCGGAGAACCCCGAGGAGGTCGAGCGTCTGCGCGCGGTGCAGCGCGACATGCACGAAACCTTCGTGTCCCACGTCCGGGAGCGCCGCGGCCGCCGCCTGAGGGGCGACGACGATATCCTGTTCTCCGGCGAATTCTGGAGCGGACGCCGGGCGATCGAACTCGGCCTTGTCGACGGGCTGGGCGATCTGCGCGGCGTCCTGCGGGACCGGTTCGGCGCCGGCGTCCGGATCCGCCCCGTAGCGGTCCGGCGCGGGCTGCGCCGCCGGCTCGGCGTCGGGGTCTTCGACGGCCCGCCGGCGCTCGGTCTCGACGCCGGCGCCGTCGGAGCGGAAATCCTGGCCGCGCTCGACGAGTGGGCCATGTGGAAGCGCTACGGGCTGTAGGCGCCGAAAGGATTGGGGCTTATATAGATAACTTGACCGGGAGGTCCGCGGCATTTCTTCCGTCATGCCCGGACTTGTTCCGGGCATCCATGTCTTGCGGCATCGCGGTGCGAGTGGGGACAAGCGAGCCGGCCGACCCACGTGGATGCCCGGAACAAGTCCGGGCATGACGGCGTTGAGGGCAAGCGGGGCGGCGTTCCCGTCCCCGAGCCGGGCCAGCCGACCGCCGTTCAAGTTATCTATATAAGCCCGAAAGGATTCCTTGACCGCCCGCTCCGCCGGGCGCCAAATGGCGCCATGTTCGGGTTCAGCCTGTCCAAGCTCCTCGTCCTCGCCGCGCTCGTCGCCGCGGTCTGGTACGGCTTCCGCTGGGTCCAGCGGCGCCAGCAGCTTCAGCGGTCGGCCGATCCGGACAAGATGGAGCGCGACGCCGGGTCGTCGTCGCAGGACCTGGTGGCATGCAGCCAGTGCGGGGTCTTCGTCCCCGCGAGCGGCAAGCGCTCCTGCGACCGCGCCGACTGCCCCGGCTGAGGTCCCGCCGTCACCCCGGACTTGATCCGGGGTCCAGGGGGTCACTACACGGGCGTTGGAGCGGTTGCTCTGGCCCCCGGATCAAGTCCGGGGTGACGGCGGGGGCGGGGCATAAGTCAAAAAAATTCATCTCAAGACAAGGAGAGGGCTTGACGGGGACACGTTTCCCACCATATTTACTACACGGCGAATAGTAGGGGCGCTAGCGATGCTGGCGCCCTTATCCGTCACCGGCGCCCGTCGGTCATTTCCACCGCGCGGGCGACGATCCTTCGGGTTTCCTCCCAGAGCGCAACTTCGGAGAGTGCATCGTGTCCGATCCAACGCGTCGCCGCCGCGTCGCTCGCCGCCCGCGCCTCGCCCGAACGCCAGAGCGCCGCGAAATCGACCAGAGTGTAGTGGTATTTCGCCCGCCCCCCGGCATCGCGGGTGATGCCGTCGACGACATCGATGAGGCCGACGATGTCGACCTCGATGCCGGTCTCCTCCGCGACCTCGCGGAGCGCCGCCTCGCGCACCGTCTCGCCGATCTCCTGCGCGCCGCCCGGGATGCTCCAGCGTTCGGACACCGGCGGCTTGCCGCGCTTGATCAGCAGCACCTCGTCGCCGCGGAAAACGACGACGCCGACGCCGACGATCGGCCGGTCGGGATAGAGACGGTCGCTGTCCAATGCGGCGTCACGGGTCGTCATGGGTAGACATTTTCAGGTCGGCAAATGCCTGGCGGCAAATGCGGAAATGTCGATCGTCGGCATGGAGTCGGCATCGGACCCGGCCGGGCGGTCAGGCGCCGAGATGCTTGGCGGGGTCCCAGCCGCTTTGCGCGAGATGCCGCTCGCCGAATTCGATCGGGCGCTCCTCCAGCGGGGTCGCCATGGTGTCGTTCCAGCGGTTGAGCCAGCCGAACAGGCAGACGACGCCGACCAGCTCGACGATCTGGTCCTCGTCGAAATGCCGTTTCAGCGCGTCCATGTCGGCGTCGGTGACCGCGTTGGGGACGGCGCCCGCGCATTGCGCCATCCGCAGCGCGGCGCGCTCGGCCTCGGAGAAGAGCGGGTCGGTCTCGTATTCGAAGATCGCCTCGATCTTCTCCGCCGGCACGCCGTCCACCTCCACCGCGGCGCTCGCGGTATGGGCGGAGCAGTACTGGCACCCCGCCGAGCGGCTGGCCATGTAGGCGAGCATCCGCTTGAGCCCGAGCGGCGCCTTGCCGGGCACGCCGATGACCTCGCGCGACAACCGGGAGAACGCCCGCAGCATTCCCGGCGAGCGGGCCATCACGAAGAAGCTGTTGGGGACGAAGCCGAGCGCGCGTTCGGCGCGGTCGAAAACGTCTTCGAGCTCGGGCGCGTCCTCGCGCCGGCGGGGCGTGATCCTCGGCATGGCGAGCCTCCCGGTTGGCGGGCGAATATAGCGCCGGCGCGGGCGGGTCGATAGGTTACGCGGGCGTCCTGGAAGAGGAGAGCGGGAATGGTACGCAAGGAACTGGTCGGCACCTGGCGGCTCGCCGATTACCGGCTGACGGCGGCGGACGGCACGGTGTCGCGGCCGTGGACGGAGGCGAAGGGATACATCTTCTATGCCGCTGACGGCCACATGTCCTGCTCCGTCGAGCGGCCTGACGGCGAGGGCGGAACCGACCACCTCACCTATTGCGGCCTGCTCGAATGCCTCGAAGGGGAGAACGTCCACACCATCGAGATGAGCTCGCGCGCCGATCTACGCGGCACGAAACAGCGCCGCAAGGTCGGCCTCGACGGCGACACGATGACGCTGACCGCGGAACCGAGCATCGCCTACGGGCCGGGATCGAAGGCCGAAATCGTCTGGCGAAGGGCGTGATCGGCGCTGCGTAATTTTGGGGGCTTATATAGATAACTTGACCGGGAGGTCCGCGGCATTTCTTCCGTCATGCCCGGACTTGTTCCGGGCATCCATGTCTTGCGGCATCGCGGTGCGAGTGGGGACAAGCGAGCCGGCCGACCCACGTGGATGCCCGGAACAAGTCCGGGCATGACGGCGTTGAGGGCAAGCGGGGCGGCGTTCCCGTCCCCGAGCCGGGCCAGCCGACCGCCGTTCAAGTTATCTATATAAGCCCGTAATTTTGTGTTGCCGCGCGGCTTGCATGAGTGCGGCCGGGCTGGCAGGTTACCGCCTCTTCGGCCGTCTCCAACGAACAAGCGGGAGGTTTTCATGAAGCACGTACAGGGGAGAACTGCGGTCTTGCTTGCGAGCGTGGCGAGCGTGGCACTCGTTGCCGGCGCCGCGACGGCGCAGACCGTCAAGATGGGCATCCCCACCTTTCTCACCGGCGCCGGCGCGCCGGCATTCGGCATCCCGGCGAAGAAGGGTGTCGACCTGCTGATCAATGCGATTAACAACGGCGAGGTTCCGGCACCCTATAACAGCGTCGGCCTGGCCGGACGCAAGATCGAGCCGCTGATCTACGACGAGATGGGCGGCGGCACCAAACAGGTCACCGAGCTGCGCAACAAGGTGCAGAAGGACGGTGTCGACCTGATCGTCGGCTACATTTCGTCGGGCACCTGCGCGGCGGTTGCCCGCGTCGCCGAGGAGGTCAAGGTTCTCACCCTGATGACGGTCTGCGGCACGCCGCGGGTCTTCGAAGAGCTGGTGAAGAAGCCCAAATACCTCTTCCGCACCATGAGCCACGGCACCGGCAACAACACCGGCGCGGCGCGCTATATCGCCATGAAGCATCCGGAACTGCTCGAGAACGGGTTTATCGGGCTCAACCAGAACTATGCCTGGGGGCAGGATTCCTGGCGCGACTTCAGCCTCGCGATGAAGGTCGTGGCGCCCGACGTCAAGTCCGCCAAGAAGCAGCAATTCCCCAAGTTGTTCTCCGGCCAGTACGGCTCCGAGATCTCGGCGCTGCTCCGGGCCAAGCCCAAGGTGGTCCATTCGAGCTTCTGGGGCGGCGATCTGGAAGCGTTCATCGCCCAGGCCAACGCGCGCGGGCTGTTCAAGCGCAAGACCTTCATCCTGACGGTCGGCGAGACGGTGGCCTATCGCCTCGGGCGGAAGTTCCCCGAAGGCCAGATCATCGGCACGCGGGGGCCGTACGGGATGTACGCGGTCAACATCGACACCCCGATCAACAAGTGGTTCCAGAAGAAGTACCGCGAGACCTACGGCGAGCCGCCGGCGCAGCCCACCTACCAGTACGGGCAGGGAATTCTGGCCGCCAAGTTCGCCTATGACAAGGCGATGAAGGACAATGGCGGCAAGTTCCCCACCACCGACCAGGTGATCGCGGCGCTCGAAGGCGCGACCTTCACGTCGATCGCCGGCACGGTGAAGATGGCGCTGAGCAACGGCCACCAGGCGGTCACCGAGGACCGCTGGGGCGTCACCGTGTGGGACGAGAAGAAGGGCGAGATGGTGGTCAAGGACGTCGTCGTCTTCGGGCCGGATTGCGTGAACCCGCCCGACGGCGTCGATTCCGTGCCCTGGCTCGAGGGCGGGATGCAGGGCGCGAAGTGCAACTGAGCACGCGCCGATCCTGACCGGGTAACGAACGGTCCGGGCGCTGTCGATCGGCGCCCGGATCTTCGTTCCCCCGTGCGCACAGGACTTGCCGAACCTAGTTTCCGCTAACGGGATCTGACCGTTGGATACCGAACTCCTACTCATCATCCTGATTGACGGGTTGGTGTACGCCTCCTACCTGTTCATGGTCTCGGTCGGACTGACCGTGATCTGCGGCGTGCAGAAAATCCTCAACGTCACCCACGGGTCGCTGTATGCGTTCGGCGCCTATCTGTGCGCGACGATACTGATCTTCTATGCCGAGGCCGGCTGGCCCGGCGCCGGCGCCTTCGTGATCATGGTGCTTACCGCGATCTTCCTCGGGATCGTGTTCGGGATCATCATCGAGCGCGGGCTGCTGCGGTTTCTCTATGCCGAGGACGAGCACATCATCGTGCTTGCGACCTTCGCTGCGTTTCTGATCCTGGAAGACGTGCTGCTGCTGATCTGGGGCACCAACCCCTATATCGCGGCCGAGCCCCTCGCGCTTCTCGGCCAGACCGACATCGCGGACCTCCCGTTCGACAACTACAACCTGTCGATGATCGCGCTTTCCGCGCTGGTCGCCGTGATCCTGTGGTACGGGCTCAGGCGGACGACCTTCGGCAAGATGCTGCTCGCGGTGATCTACGACCGCGAGCTGTCGCAGTCGATGGGGATCAACGTCACAAAGATCTTCCTCCTCACCTTCATCGTCGGATCGTTTCTGGGCGCGCTCGGCGGCGCGTATCAGGCGCCCGCGATCTCGGTGCAGCCGGGGATCGGGGTCGAGGTCATCGTGCTGGCCTTCGCCGTTGTGGTGATCGGCGGCATGGGCTCGATACCGGGCGCGCTGATCGGCTCCTTGGTGGTCGGCGTCGCGCGCGCCGCGGCGGTGCATCTGGAGCCGGTGCTCGAGCTGTTCGTCATCTACATGATCATGGCGATCGTCCTGATCGTGCGGCCCCAGGGCCTGTTCGCCCCCGCCAAGCCGAGGAAGATATGACGAAGTATATGGACCAGACGGCCTGGGCCCTGACGATCGGTCTGGTCGTACTGATCGTCGTCAACTTTTTCATTCCCGAGTGGTTCCGGGCGATCCTGCTGCTCTCCCTGGCGCGCGGTTCGGTGGCGCTCGGGCTGCTGGTGCTGTGGCGCTGCGGGCTGATCTCCTTCGGCCACGCCTTGTTCTACGGGTTCGGCGCCTATTCGGTGGCCCTGATCGTCAAGTATCTCGGCATTACCGACGCGTTCGTCGCCGTCGCCTGCGGCATGGTCGTGGCCGGCGGCTTTGCCTGGATCCTGGGCTTCCTGCTGCGGCGCTACCGGGGCATCTTCTTTGCGCTCCTGAACCTCGCCTTCTCGATGATCCTCTACGGCGTGCTGGCGAAGCTGGAAAGCTTGGGCTCGACCGACGGGATCAGCCTCGAACGGACGACCTATCTCTGGTACGCGCCCGAGGGCGCCGCCAACAAGTTCGCCCTGTTCATCTTCGCCGCGGTGCTGACCTGGTTCGTCGCGATGGCGGTGCACCACTATTTGCGCTCGACGCTCGGCTACATGACGACGGCGGTGCGCGAGAACGAGATTCGGCTCGAATTTCTCGGCTACTCGGCGGAGCGGGCGATCCACGTCAAGTACACGATCTCCGGCCTGGTCGGCGGGTTCGGCGGCGCCGTCGCCGCGATGACCATCGGCCATGTCGATCCCGATTCGATGGCCTACTGGCCGATCTCCGGCGACTTCGTGTTCATCGCCATCCTGAGCGGCACCGGCAATGTCGGCGCGCCGTTCATCGGCGCGCTGATCTACGAGCTGATCCGCACCTACGCGTTCGAGCAGTTCCCCGGGATCTGGCAGCTCATCATGGGCGGGACGCTGCTGCTCATCATCATGTTCCTGCCCAACGGGCTGTGGTCGCTGGTCGACCGCTGGAACCAGCGGCGCAAGGAACGAAACCGCCTCGAAGCGCGAGCCGAAGAAGAGAAGGCGTAAGGCCGATGTCTGTCGTATTGAACGTGCAGGGTCTCGAGAAGAGCTTCGGCGCCGTCGTCGCGGCCCACAACATCAACGTGACCATCGAAGAGGGCGAGACGGTCGGCGTGATCGGTGCCAACGGCGCCGGCAAGACGACTTTCGTCAACATGGTGACCGGCTATCTGGAACCGACCGAGGGCAGGATCGAGTTCCTGGGCCGGGACATCCGCGGCCGCTCCGTGCGTCAGATCACCCGGCTGGGCCTGTGCCGCTCGTTCCAGGTGCCGCAGGTGTTCCTGTCGGAGTCGGTGTTCGACAATCTGATGATCTCCTTCGGCATCGCCGAGCGCGACGGGCTCGGCCTCCTGGGCGCGCTGATGCGCGGCGACCGGGGAGACCGCGTCAACCAGCATCTGACCCGCTACCAGATCGCCGACTACCGCGACATCGCCGCGTCGGCCCTGCCGCAGGGCGTGCGCAAGCTGCTCGACATCGCGATGGCGACCGTGCGCAAGCCGAAGCTCCTGATGCTCGACGAGCCGACCAGCGGGATCAGCGTCGAGGAGAAGTTCGGCATCATGGACATCCTCATGCAGGCGCTGAAAGAGGAGGAAACGACGGTCCTGTTCATCGAGCACGACATGGAGATCGTCGAGCGCTACGTCTCCCGGGTGCTTGCCTTCTCGCAGGGCGAGATCATCTGCGACGCGCCGACCGAACAGGCGATGGTCGATCCTCTGGTCCAGGAATTCGTCATCGGCAAGGAGTACCACCGCGCGCGCTCCGGCAACGGCGGCGGGAACGGGGCCAGCGAAGGGGAGGCCGGTTGATGCTTACCGTCACGGATGTCGACGTCAGCATCGGCGCCACCGAGATTCTGCGGGGCGTGAGTCTCGAAGTGCCGTCCGGCGCGATGTGCGGGTTGATCGGCCGCAACGGCGCCGGAAAGACGACGGTCATGCGCGCGATCATGGGCGCGCTGAAGCTGCAGAAGGGATCGATCCAGTTCGAGCATCTCGACCTCGGCGCTTCGCATGCCTATCGGCGCGCCCATCTCGGGATCGGGTTCATGCCGGAGGACCGCCGGCTGGTGCCCGAACTGACGGCGGAAGAGAACATCATGCTGCCGGTGTGGTCCACCAGGTCCGAAGGCGCCGAGGAGCGCCTGAACTGGATCTACGGCCTGATGCCGGAAGTCGAGGAGTTCCGCGATCGCGGCGCGACGACGCTCTCCGGCGGACAGCAGAAATTCGTCGCCTTCGCCCGCGCCATCATGTGCGGCACCAAGCTGCTGCTGCTGGACGAGCCCAGCGAAGGCATCGCGCCGGTCTTCGCCCAGCGCATGGTCGAAATCCTGGCGAGCCTCAAGGAAGAAGGCGAGTCGGTGCTGGTGGCGGAGTCGAACGACGTTCACATCGCGCCTTTGCTCGACGATATCTTCGTCATCGAACGCGGCAGCATCGTCCCGCACTGACCAGCGGCCGCCGGTTTCGGGGCCGCTTCCGTCCTCCCCCTCACCCTGACCCTCTCCCCGCGGGGGAGGGGGAATCTCGATGGCCCCCGCTCGCCTTCCCCCCTCCCGCTTGCGGGAGGGGCCGGGGGAGGGCGAGCCGAATGAGTCCGGGCGCTTCCGATCCCGATTTCTTTGTGTTACCGTTTTGGCCGGTTTCCGATAAACCGTCCGCGAACGGCCGCGAAAATCAGTAAGCAACAACGGTAGTAAGCAAAGACGGTAAACAACGGCCGCGCGGAGCCCTACGGAAAGGGAGGTCCGTCATGCGGCAAATTTCCAGAATCAGGATTCCCGCGTTCGTCCTCGGCGCGCTTGCGGCCGGGGCGATGGCGTTCGGCGCGGCCGCGGCCCCGCCGAAAGGGGCGCCGAAGGCGCTCAAGGTGGCGTTCGTCGACTTCTTCTCGGGCGGCGCGGCGGTGTTCGGCGTGTCCGGGAAGGGCACGTCGGAGTTGCTGGTCGCGAAGTGGAACAAGGAAGGCGGTATCGCCGGCGTTCCGATCGACCTCGTGCTGGTGGACGAGGGCGGCGGACCCAAGAAGCAGGTCTCCGAGCTTCGGCGCCTGGTGCTCGACGAGAAGGTCGACGCCGTCGTCGGCTACACGTCGAGCGGCAACTGCCTCGCCATCGCGCCGGTGGCCGAGGAGCTCAAGATTCTGACGGTGGTGCATGTCTGCGGCACCCACCGCCTGACCGAGGACAACAAGCTGAAATACGTCTTCAGGACGTCCGCCAACCAGGCCGGCGACAGCGTTGCCCTGGCGCGCTACGCCCTGGCCCTCAACCCCAAGATCAAGACGATCGCCGGGGCCAACGAGGACTATGCCTGGGGCCGCGATTCATGGGAGGCGTTCAAGATCGCGATGCAGCGTCTCAAGCCCGACGTGAAGGTCGTCGCGGAGCTGTGGACCAAGTTCCAGGCCGGCGAGTACTCGGCCGAGATCTCCCGCCTCCTGGCGTCCCGGCCCGACGCGATCCATTCGAGCTTCTGGGGCGGCGGGCTGATCACCTTCATCAAGCAGGCGAGGCCGCGCGGGCTGTTCGACCAGAGCCTGGTGCTGCTGAGCACCGGCGAGCAGGTGTTGCAGAATGTCGGGAAGTCGATGCCCGACGGCGTGGTCGCGGCGCCGCGCGCGACGGCCGGGTTCTTCGCCCTCAAGGGGAGCAAGGAACACCAGGAGTTCGTCGATGCGGTCTACGCGCACAACAAGCGTTATCCGGATTACCCCGCCTACCGCACCTACCAGGCATGGTCGGGGTTGAAGGGCGCCTACGAGAAGGCGATCGAGATGACCGGCCGCTGGCCGACCACCGAGGAAGTCATCAAGGCCTTCGAAAACCTGACCTGGGATACGCCCAGCGGCAAGATCACCATGCGGCCCGATCACCAGGCGGTGCATGGCGGATTGCTCGGGACGACCAAGTTCTCGAAGAAGCACGGTTTCGTGATCCTCGAGAACATCGTCCACCACAAGGCGGAGGACATCACCCCGCCGCTCGGCACCAAGACCCTCGACTGGGTGCGGAGCATCAAGTAGCCGGCCGTTTCGCGGCCGTCCAAACGGGCGCGTGAGGGGGACATCGCTCCCCCTCGCGGTCCGGGCCGGGCGGCCGTTCCGGGGTAAACAGCAGGGGTCCGGCGCGGGATGAACCTTCTCACCATCATCGTATTCGACGCGATCAACTACGCGGCGACGCTGTTCCTGCTGTCGGTCGGGCTGACCGTCGTCTTCGGGGTCATGCGAATCCTCAACGTCTCGCATGGCGGCATCTATGCGCTCGGCGCCTATATGGGCACCTGGCTCGCGCTCTGGGTGCTCGAGGTCGACCTGCCGCCGGTGCTCACCTATCTGATGCTGCTGCTGGGCGCGCTGATCATCGGCTTCCTGGTAGGACCGATCATCGAACGATTGCTGTTACGCCGGATCTACGGCAGCGACATGCATATCCAGCTGCTGCTTACCTTCTCGATCCTGTTGATTCTCGATGACGGGATGAAGCTGATCTGGGGCATGGAGCCGCTGTTCATCAGCGAGCCCTATTCGATGCTGGGCAGGTTCATGGTGGGCGGGATCATCTACCCCTGGTACGACTTCGTGCTGGTCGGGGTTTCGGTGGTCTTCGGCGCGGCGCTGGTATGGATGGTGCGCGCCACCCGGTTCGGCAAGCTCGTGATCGCGGTGATTCACGACCGCGAGGTCAGCCAGGCCATCGGCATCAATGTGAACCTGGTCTTCACGGTGGCCTTCACCGTGGGCGCGCTGGCGGCGGCGCTCGGCGGGGCGTTCGTCGCGCCCAAGATCGCCGTCGTCCCGCAATTCGCGCTCGAGGTCGTCGTGCTCGCCTTCGCGGTCATCGCGATCGGCGGGATGGGCAGCATCGAGGGCGCGGCTATCGGCGCGGTCATCGTGAGCTTCGCGCGGGCGCTTGCGATCCATCTCGCGCCCGAGGTCGAGCTCATGGCGGTCTACCTGATCATGATCCTGGTGCTGGTGGTCCGGCCCCAAGGGCTCTTCGGCGAAGCGGAGCTCCGAAGGATATGATGAACTGGAGAGCCCTGCCGCGCGCCGGCGTGGTTGCCGCCGCCCTGCTGATCCTCGTGCCGCCCCTCGTGCCCGGCTGGATCCTGTTCATCCTGACCAAGGCGATGTTCATGTTCATCGCGGTCATGGGTGTCTCCGTCCTGCTGCGCGGCGGGCTGCTCACCTTCGGCCACGCGCTCTACTACGCGACGGGCGCCTATGCCGTCGGCTTCTGCATCAAGTGGCTCGGCGTCCGCGAGCTGCTCTTCCTGGTGCCGCTCGGCGCGCTCGCCGGCTTCATCATGGCCGCGCTGGTCGGGATCGTCATGGCGCGCTACCGCGAAGTCTTCTTCGCGATGCTCAACCTCGCCTTCTCCATGATGCTTTTCGGCGCCCTGCTCAAGCTCTACTGGATCACCGGCGGGACGGACGGGCTGGCGATCGGGACGGCGACGCTCGCCGGGATCAGCCTGCCGGGCGACTCCTACGGCTACTACTACTTCGCGCTGACCATGGTGGGAATCGTCACCTTGGTGGTCTACCGCTTCATGGCCTCGCCCGCCGGGTATTTTCTGCGCGCCATGTACGACAACGAGATCCGCATCGAGTATTCCGGCGTCGCGGTCCGCCAGGTCGTCTACCGGACCTATCTCCTCGCCGGCACGCTGGGCGGGGTGGCGGGCGTCATGGCGGCGTTCACCATCGGCCATATCGTCCCGGAGGATTCGTTCTGGATCCAGTCGGGCGAGTTCGTCTTCGTCGCCCTGTTGGGCGGGTTCGGCGGCGTGCCCGGCCCGATGCTGGGCGCGCTGGTGTTCGAGTTCCTGCAAACCTACGCGTCGAAATACTTTCCGCTCGCCTGGCAGATGATGATGGGCATCATCATGCTGCTGATCATCCTGTTCCAGCCGGGCGGGCTGTGGGCGATCTACCAGCGGATCGAGGCCCGGATCACCGGCAAGGACAGAGGGGGCGACCATCACTGACTCCACCCCCATCCTCCAGACCGTCGGGATCAACCGCACCTTCGGCGCGGTCGTCGCGGCCGACGACCTCAACATCGAGGTCGACAACGGCGAGCTGGTCGGAATCGTCGGCGCCAACGGTTCCGGCAAGACGACGTTTCTCAACCTGATCACCGGCTATCTCAAGCCGGAGAGCGGGCGCATCCTCGTGATGGGCCAGGACACCACCGATCTGGCGCCGCGCGAGCTCGCCAAGCGGGGCGTCGCGCGCTCGTTCCAGATCCCGCAGCTCTATACGAACATGTCCGTGTTCGAGGGCGTGTTGCTGTCGCTCGCCGCCACGGCCGGCGAGTCGAGCAATTTCTGGAGGCCGCTCCACCGCGATCCGTGGGAGCCGGAAGCGTGGGAGATACTCAACCGGTTCGGGCTGGAATCCTACGCCAACCGGCCGGTGAGCGAGCTCCCCGAGGGCGGGCGCAAGCTGCTCGACATCGCGTTGTCGTTCGCGCTGAAGCCCACGCTGCTGGTGATGGACGAGCCGACCAGCGGGGTCAGCATCGAGGACAAGTTCCAGGTCATGGACACGCTGGTCGGCGTGCTGCGGGAGGGCGACATCACGACGATCTTCGTCGAGCACGACATGGATGTCGTCCAGCGCTACGGAAGGCGGGTCCTGGTCTTCGATACCGGCCGCGTCGTCGCCGACGGCGAGCCCGAGAGCGTGCTGGCCCAGCCCGAGGTCAGGCGCGCCGTGCTGGGGCACGAGTGACATGCTGAAACTCGGCGGCATCCGGGTGACGATCAAGACCTTCGTGATCCTGCGCGGCATCAGCCTCGACATCCCGGAGGGCGGGCTGGTCGCCCTGGTGGGCCGCAACGGCGCCGGCAAGACCACGACGCTCAAGAGCATCATGGGCCTCGTGCCGGTGGTCGGCGGCAGCATCGATCTCGACGGCGAAAACCTGCTCGAGGTGCCCGGGCATCAGCGCGCCCAGCGGGGCATCGGCTACATGCCCGAGGACCGCCGCCTGATCGGCTCGCTGACGGTCGAGGACAACATCCTGCTGCCAGCCTGGGCGGCGAGGGCGGAGAACGCCGAGGAGAGGCTGCGCTACATCTACGACCGGATGCCCGACCTCGCGCCCTTGGTGCACCGCCGCGCATCGATGCTGAGCGGCGGGCAGCAGAAGATGGCGGCGCTCGCCCGCTCGTTGATGAGCGGCAGCAAGCTCCTGCTGCTGGACGAGCCGTTCGAGGGCCTTTCGCCCGGCCTCGGCGACAAGCTGGGCGAGACCATCCGCCAGCTTCAGCAGGACGGGCTCACCGTGCTGATGGCCGAATCCGACGACAAGCGCGTCGAATTCGTCCAGCAGACCTATATGATCGAACGCGGCCAGAACGTCGACGCGCTGGAGGGCTGAGCGCCCGGTCCGGCGTGGCTCTCCCACCTCGTCATTTCGACCGGAGCGCCGAAGGCGCGGAGCGGAGAAATCCCGTGCACGCGGGCGGGAGATTTCTCCGCTCGCTGCGCTCGGTCGAAATGACGGGCTGTGGGCCGCCGCCCCACCTTGGCCGCCTCGGGAACTCGCCTATAGTACCGCGGACATCGCTGGACGAGCGGAGGGGACATGATCATCGATTGCCACGCCCATGTAAGCGCGCCTTCTGAGCTCTGGGCCTACAAGGCGACACTCTTGTCCCATCGCGGCTCGCACGGGCGCGGCCGGGTGAACGTCAGCGACGACGACATCCGCGCGGCGGTCGAGAAAAAGCATTTCCCGGGCTCCGGGCACAGCCACATGGGCTACATCGACGCGCTCGGGACCGACATGCAGCTGGTCTCGCCGCGCCCCTTCCAGCTCATGCATTCCGAGAAGCCCGCCAGGCTCGTCCAGTGGTTCCACGAGGAATGCAACGACATGATCCACCGCGAGACGCAGCTCTACCCGGATCGGTTCATCGGGATCGCCGGCCTCCCGCAGCCCTGCGGCGAGCCGCTCGACTTGGCAATCCGGGAGCTCGAGCGCTGCGTCTCGGAACTCGGCTTCAAGGGCTGTCTGCTCAATCCCGATCCCTATGAGAACACCGGCGTCCACCCGCCGGCTCTCGGCGACCGCTACTGGTATCCGCTCTACGAGAAGCTGTGCGACCTGGACGTGCCCGCCCATATCCACGGCACCGGGTCCCGGTCCGAGCGCGAGCCCTACTCGCTCCGCTTCATCAACGAGGAGACGACGGCGGTCTACGGGCTGGTCAACTCCCCGGTGCTCGACGACTTCCCGGATCTCAAGATCGTCGTCAGCCACGGCGGGGGCGCGATCCCCTACCAGCTCGGACGGTTCGAATCCGGCACGCTCCGCCGGGAAGGCGCCGAACGCTTCAGCCAGCGCATGCGGCGGCTCTACTACGACACGGTCCTCTACACGCCCGAGGCGATCGAACTGCTGATCCGGGTCGCGGGCGTCGACCGATGCCTGTTCGGCGCGGAGTGTCCGGGCGTCGGCTCGTCGGTAAACCCCGATACCGGGCGCCACATGGACGACGTCGCACACCACATAAAGCGGTTCGACTGGCTGTCCGATTCCGACAAGGACAAGATTCTCGCGGGCAACGCGCGCCGCGTCTTCAATCTCGATGCCTGAGCGTCGCCGTTAGCCGGAGAGCCGCCGGTGGGACGGTTTTTCGTTCAGAGGCTGGGCGTCGCGGTGCTGGTGGCGATCACGGTTTCCGTCATCGGGTTCGCGCTCCTGCGCGTGTCGGGGGATCTGGCGGCCGATCTCGCCGGTGAGGACGCGACCCCCGCCGAGATCGCCGAGATCGCGGCGCTCTACGGCCTCGACAGGCCGCTGCACGAACAATATCTGAGCTGGGCAGCGAACGCGCTGGGCGGCGATCTCGGCCAGTCGCTGTTCACCAACGAGCCCGTCATGGACCTGATCCTCGAACGGGTCGGGGTGACGATATTGCTGTCGCTCTATTCCCTCGTGCTCGCGCTGGCGATCGCCATCCCGCTCGGGGTGCTGGCCGCGATCAGGGCCAACACGTCCATCGACCGGGCGGCGCTCGGGGTCGCGGTGTTCGGACAGGCGATCCCCAATTTCTGGTTCGGCCTGATCCTGATCTACCTGTTCGGCGTATTGCTGCGGTGGCTGCCGATCTCGGGCTCGTCCAGTTTCGCGCATTTCATCCTACCGACCGTGGCGCTGGGCACGGCGGTGATGCCGGCGCTGATGCGGCTGACCCGGACCGGGATGCTGGAGGTCCTCGAAGCGGACTTCATCCGCACCGCGCGGGCCAAGGGTCTCCGCCCCGGGGCGGTGTTCTTCAAGCACGCGCTCAGGAACGCCATTCTTCCCGTGGTGTCCCTGTCGGCGGTGTCGCTGGGTTTCCTGCTGGGCGGCTCGGTGATCGTCGAGACCGTCTTCGCGCTCAACGGCATCGGCCTGCTCGCCTACGAGTCGATCCTCCGCAGCGACTTCCCCGTGGTGCAGTCGATCCTCGTCTTCGTGTCCCTTGCCTATATCGTGCTCACGCTGGCGTCCGACCTGATCAACGCCCGCCTCGATCCCCGAATCAGGCTGGGCTAGGGAAGGCGATGGCGGGCGGGCTCTTCGCGAACGAATTCCCGGTCGACGCGCCGGCGCCCGGGCAGATCATGCGCCGGCGCGCGCGGAGCCATGTCGGGTTCCTGGCGGGTACCGGGTTCGTGCTTCTCGTCGTTCTGCTGGCGGTTTTCGCGCCCTGGGTATCCCCGTCCGATCCGTTCACGCAGAACCTCGATGCCCGCCTGCTCGATCCGGTCTGGGGGAAAGGCGGCGATTGGGCGCATCCGCTCGGCACCGACTCGCTCGGACGGGACTATCTGACGCGCATCCTGTTCGGTGCCCGGATTTCCCTCATGATCGGGTTCGGCGCGGCCATCATTTCCGGCGTCGTGGGATCGACGATCGGCATCATCGGCGGCTATTTCGGCGGCCGCGTTGACGCGTTCGTGATGTACCTGATCAACGTCAAGCTGGCGTTGCCCGGCATCCTGATCGCGCTCTCGCTGGTCTCGGTGTTCGGCGGCTCGCTCATCGCGCTGATCGCCATTCTCGGGTTCCTGTTCTGGGACCGCTTCGCCGTCGTCAGCCGGAGCGTCACGCAGCAGATCAGGGGCCAGGAATTCGTCACCGCCGCCGAGGCGGTCGGCGCGTCGCACGCGCGCATCGTGTTTCGCGAAATCCTGCCCAACGTGATGAGCCACATCATCGTCATCGCGAGCCTCGAAATGGCGATCGCCATACTCGTCGAGGCCGTGCTGTCGTTTCTCGGCCTCGGGATCCAGCCGCCCACGCCGTCATGGGGCCTGCTCATTTCCGAGGGGCGGAACTTCATGTTTTTCAAGCCCTGGCTGATTACGCTGCCCGGACTCGCCCTGTTCTTCCTGGTGATCGCGATCAACCTGATGGGGGACGGCATTCGCGACATCACCGTGCCCGAGGGCCGCGCCCGGTGAGCGGCGAAGACGACATCGTCCTCAGGGTACGCGACCTAAGCGTCGACATTCCGGTGCCGTCCGGAATCCTCCATGCGGTGAGAAATGTCGACCTGTCGGCATTTCGCGGCCGAACGCTCGCCATCGTCGGCGAATCGGGCTGCGGCAAGACGATGACGGCGCTGGCGGTCATGCGCCTTCTGCCCGGCCGCGCGACGTTGCGGGCGCGGGAAATCGGTCTTCTGGACACCGATCTGCGCTCGGTTTCCGACAAGGCGTTCTCTGCCATACGCGGCAACCGCATGGCAATGATCTTCCAGGACCCGATGACCTCCCTGAACCCGGTCTACACGATCGGGGACCAGCTCGAGGAGATTTACCTCCGCCACCGGAGGAGCGGCCGGCGCGAGGCGCGCGAACGGGCGGAATACCTGCTGGGCCGCGTCGGGATTGTCAATCCCGGCGCGCGGCTCGGGCAGTTTCCGCATCAGCTTTCGGGCGGGCTTCGCCAGAGGGTGATGATCGCGATGGCGCTGATGTGCGACCCGGCCCTGATCGTGGCCGACGAGCCGACGACGGCGCTCGACGTCACCGTGCAGGCTCAGGTCCTGCACCTCCTCAAGGATTTGCAGGCGGAATTCGACATGGCGCTGATCCTGATCACCCACGATCTCGGGATCGTCGCGCGCATCGCCGACCGGATCGCCGTCATGTATGCCGGGCGCATCGTCGAGACGGGATCCAGCCGGCAGATATTCACCGCGCCGACCCATCCCTACACGCAGGGGCTGATCGACTGCATTCCCTACCCGGGAAAGACCGAGAGACGGACGGCGCTTGGCTCCATTCCGGGCATCGTTCCCTCTCTCATCGGCGATGCGTCCGGGTGCCTGTTCCGCAACCGCTGCGCCCTGGCGGAGGAGCGTTGCCGCGACGGCGGCAACCTCGAACGGTCCATCGAGGACGGTCACACCTACCGTTGCATCCATCCCGTCGAACGGCTGCGCGGGGCCGGGGTTCCGTCATGAGCGCCGCACCCGCGATCGTCCGGGCGAGGGCGCCGATCCTCGAATGCGACCGCGTCACCCGCCTCTTCAGGGTCAAGAGGGGTCTGTTCGAGGCCGCTGCGGCGCTCCGCGCGGTGGACGACGTGTCCTTCGCAGTGCGGGAGGGCGAGGTGCTCGCGATCGTCGGCGAATCCGGATGCGGCAAGACGACGCTCGCGCGCATGCTGCTCGGGCTTCTGTCGCCGACGAGCGGGACCATACGGTTCGCCGGCCGGCCGATGGAGGGAGTCGGCCGCTCGGAGATCGCCGCGCGCGTGCAGCCGGTCTTCCAGGATCCGTACTCCTCGCTCAACCCGCGCAAGACGCTGGGGCAGATCGTCGGGCTGCCGCTCGCCGTTCATCGTATCGGCACGGAAGACGAGCGCCGGGACCGGATCGCCGAGATCATGGAGCTGGTGGGGCTTCCCTCCCATCTGGTCCATGCCTATCCGAACCAGCTCTCCGGCGGCCAGCGCCAGCGGGTGGCGATCGCCCGCGCGCTCGCCATCGAGCCCGGCATCGTCGTTTTCGACGAACCGACTTCCGCTCTCGACGTATCCGTGCAGGCGCAGATCCTGAACCTGCTGATGGAGTTGAGGCGCACGCTCAAGCTGACCTACGTCTTCGTCAGCCACGATCTCTCCGTGGTGGAACACATCGCCGACCGGGTGGCGGTGATGTATCTCGGCCGGCTGGTGGAGCTGGGAGATACCGGCACGATCTTCGAGGATCCCCGGCATCCCTATACCGAGACCCTGCTGCGGTCGATTCTGATGCCCGATCCCTCGCTCGGCCTGCCGCCGGGGCCGACCGGCGGAGAATTTCCGGACCCGCTCGATCCGCCCTCCGGTTGCCGTTTCCATCCCCGCTGTTCGAAGGCAATGGACGTCTGCGGCGCGGCCGCTCCCAGGACGGAAACGGATTCATCGGGCCTCGTCGAATGCCACCTGTACAATGGGAAGAGCCATGACCGATGACGACGGCCGTCTGATCGCGCGACTCCGGACGCTGGATAGCTGCGCGGTTTCCGATGCCCTCGACGCGCTCGGGCTGCCTTGCGCGGTGACCGGGATCGCGCCGCAGACGCCGGCGAAGCGCATTGCCGGCCTGGCCGTCACGGTCAAGCTGACCGGCCGAAAAGCGGAGAACGCGCCCGTCAGACATCTTTGCAGCGGCGCGGTGGACTCGGCCGGGCCGGGCCGGGTTCTGGTCATCGAACAGCGCACCGGCATAGACGCCGCCGGGTGGGGCGGGGTGCTGTCGAACGCCGCGCAGGCGGCCGGTATCGAAGGCGTGATCGTGGACGGGCCGGCGCGCGACATCGACGAGGCGGCCGAGCTCGGTTTCCCCGTCTACGCCCGCAGCGCGACCGCGCGCACGGCGCGCGGGCGGATCTACGAAGAGGGTTTCAATATCGACATCGCCGTCGGAGAATTGACCGTGCGTCCCGGAGACCTGATCATCGCCGACCGGAGCGGGGTCGCGGCGGTCCCGCGGGGCCGGGCGGAGGACGTGCTGGACAAGGCCGAATCGATCGTCGCCAGGGAACGGGCCATGGCCGGGGCGGTGAGGCGAGGCGAGCCGGTCAGCCGCGTCATGGGGGCGTCCTACGAAACGATGCTGCAACGGGGTGGAGACGATTGATGGCGGAAATCGTTCTGGGCATGTGGACGACCCACGGGCCGACCCTGAACACGACGCCCGACCAATGGGGCGAGCGCGTCAAGGCCGACCTGGTAAACGAGCACTGGTTCAAGGGCGAACGCTTCACCTTCGACGAGCTGGTCGAGCGGCGGTCGGGGGAGGACATCGCGGCGTGGATCGCCGATGACGAGCGCCAGCGGCGCTACGATGCCTGCCAGGCGGGCATCAAGGCGCTGGCCGACACGTGGGCGGAGGTCGCGCCGGACGCCTGCGTGATTCTCGGCAACGACCAGCGCGAGCTGTTCCTCGAGGACATCCAGCCGACCTTCACCGTCTATCGCGGCGAGACCTTCTACAACCAGCCGACCAGCGAGAAGCAGAAGGCCATGCTGCCGCCCGGGGTCGGGGATGCCGAATGGGCCTACCGGCCGGAGCGTCACACGGTCTATCCGGGCCTGCCCGACCTCGCGGAGCTCGTTTTCGCGCGCGCCATGGAGGAGGGGTTCGATCTCGCGGCGTCGAAGGAGTGGCTCCGGCACCAGAATCATCGCCATGTCGGCACGCCGCACGCCTTCAGCTTCATCCTGCGCCGGATCATGCGCGACCGCGCGGTTCCGACCCTGCCGGTGATCGCCAATACGTTCTACCCGCCGAACCAGCCGACCGCGCGGCGCTGCTTCGATTTCGGGGCGATGATCGGACGCGCGATCCGCGACTGGGACACGTCCGCCCGCGTCGCCGTGGTCGGGTCGGGCGGCATGTCGCATTTCTGCATCGACGAGGATCTCGACCAGCGGTTCCTCGAGGCGTTCTGCGACCGCAACGAGGAGGCGCTCTGCGGCATCGAGCAGGATCTTCTGCAATCCGGTTCGTCCGAGCTGCGCAACTGGATCGTCGCGGCGGGGGTTCTGTTCGGCACCGGGCTCGGCGGCGACGTGATCGACTACGTGCCCTGTTACCGGTCGCTGGCGGGGACCGGAACCGCCAACGCCTTCGTCTGCTGGACCTGAACCCCGTCGACGAATGGCGGACGATCCCCGTGTCGTCGTCGTCGGAGGCGGCCCGGTCGGGCTCGCGCTGGCCGTCGAGCTCGGCCTTCGGGACGTTTCCTGCACGGTCATCGAGCGGCGCGCCGAGCCGCACCGGAGCCCGAAGGGCCAGAACCTCACCCAGCGTACGCTCGACCTGTTCCATTCCTGGGGAATCGCCGACGAATTGCGGTCCAGGCGACTGATCCGGCCGGGCTATCCCGGCAACTCGATCGTCGCGTACGGCAATCTGATGGGCGAGCACTGGTATCGCGGCGTCTACCGGACCGCCGTCGACAAGTACTACTTCCAGCGCAGCGAGAGGTTGCCGCAATACCTGACCGAACAGGTGCTCCGCGAACGGCTGGACGAGATCCCCGGCGTTGCCGTGCGAACCGGTTGGTCCGCCGAAATCGTCCGGCAGTCGGACCGCGGCGCCGCCGTGGAGATCGTGGAGAGTGACGGCGGGCGGCGCGAAACGATCGGGGCGGAATACGTCGTCGGCTGCGACGGCAGCCGGTCGCTGGTCCGAGAAAGCGCCGGCCTGACGTCGAGCGGAACCGACTACGAGCAGACGATGGTGCTGACCGTGTTCCGTTCGACCGCGCTGAGCGAGGGGCTGAAGTGCTTCCCGCCGGGCTACATCTACCGGGTGGTGCACGGCGATCTGAAGGGCTACTGGCGGTTTTTCGGCCGGATCGACGAGCACGAGGGCTGGTTTTTCCACGCGCCGGTCGGCGGTGCGGCGCGGAGCGAGGAGGGCGTCCGTGCGCTGCTGCACGAGGCCGCGGGCTTCGAATTCGAATGCAGCTTCGATCACGTCGGCTTCTGGGACCTGCGCGTTTCCATCGCCGACCGGTTTCGCGCGGGACGCCTGTTCATCGCCGGCGACGCGGCGCACAGCCATCCGCCCTATGGCGGGTACGGCCTCAACACGGGCTTCGAGGACGCGGCCAATCTCGGCTGGAAGCTGGCGGCCGCGTTGCAGGGATGGGGCGGCGAGGCGCTGCTCGATTCGTACAGCGAGGAGAGACAGGCCGTGGCGAGGAGCACGGCGGAGGAATTCATCGACAACCGCATTTCAGAGGACCGGGACCTGTTCGACCGGATCGATCCCCGGCGCGACGCGGCGGAGTTCGCGCGAGGCTGGGAGGCGTACGCGCGGGCAGGAGACAGGCACCTGAACCGCTATGCGCCTCACTACGCGGGGTCGACCGCGATCGCGGGTCCGCCGGGCGGCGTTACCGGCGCGCGATCGGAGCGGAGCGAGCGCGTCCGGCCCGGCCACTACCTGCCGCCATGGCACCTGACCTCGGGACGCAACGTTTTCGAGGAGCTGGGGCGCGGCTTCAGCCTGGTCGCGATCGACGCCGACGACGGGGAGACCGCCGCGTTCGAGCGCGCCGCCGAATGCCGCTCCGTCCCGTTGAAAATCGTCCGGGAGCCTTCGCCCGAAGACCCCGCCCGTTACGGCGCGAAACTCGTCCTCGTCCGTCCGGACAGCTACGTCGCCTGGACCGGCGATGCCGCCCCGAACGACGCCGACGCCGTCATGGCGAAGGTGACCGGCCGGTAAATTCCACCCCTGGAGCACGTCCGGTTTGGTCGGAACCGCTTCATCCGTTCTCTTCCGTCATGGTCGGCGAAGGCCGACCATCCACATTTTGTTTTTGTTTCCAACGCCTTAAAAACTCATGGACGGTCGGCCTTCGCCGACCATGACGGTGGGGGAGGCAGGGGTAACGACGCTTCTATCTGAACCGGACAGGTTCTATCCGCCCATGAGGCTTGGCAGGTAAAGCGTCAGCCCCGGTATGAACACGATCAGCAGCAGGCGGATCACGTCGGCGACGAAGAAGGGGCTGATGCCGGCGAAAATGCCCCAGAGCGACATCTCCGGCATGATGGTCTTCAGCACGAACACGTTCATCCCGATGGGCGGCGTGATCAGGCTGATCTCGGTCACCATGATGACGACGATGCCGAACCAGATCAGATCGAAGCCGAGGCTCTGAACGACGGGGAAGAAGATCGGCACCGTCAGCAGGATCATGCCGATGCCTTCGAACACGCAGCCGAGCGCGATGTAGATCAGGCAGATCACCAGGACCACGGTGATCGGGGCGATCTCGAGCGAGTTGACCCAATCGACGATCTGGTTGGGCATGCCCGAGATGTTCATGAAGTTGGACAGGATGATCGCCCCGAAGGCGACGCTGAACACCATGGCGGTGGTCTGGCCCGCTTCGATCAGCGCGCTGCAGAACCCGCGCCAGCCCATCTTCTTGCGCGAGACCGCGAAGGCGACCGCGCCGACCGCGCCGATCCCGCCCGCCTCGGTCGGCGTGAAGACGCCGAGATAGATCCCGCCCAGCACCAGCAGGAACAGGGCGATCATGCCCCAGACGCCCTTCAGCGCGAGAAACCGGTCCTTCCACGGCGTCCACGGCCCGCGCGGGCCGAGCGACGGGCGGAAGGTGATCAGCACCTTGATGACGAATATGTAGAGAGCGATGGTGATGATCCCGGGGACGATGCCGGCGATGAACAGCTTGCCGACATCCTCCTCGACGATGATCCCGTAGATGACCAGCGCGATCGAAGGCGGGATGAGGATTCCCATCGTGCCGCCCGCGGCGATGGTGCCGGCGGCGAGGTTCTCGTTATAGCGGTAGCGCCGCATCGACGGCATGGCGACCTTGGCCATGGTCGCCGCCGTCGCCACAGAGCTTCCCGAGACCGCGCTGAACCCGCCGCACGCGGCGACCGTCGCCATCGCGAGCCCGCCCTTGTAGTGCCCGAGCCAGGCGTTGGAGGCGTCGTAGAGGTCTTCGGAAAGCGCCGCGCGGTAGACGAACGCCCCCATCAGCACGAACAGCGGCAGCACCGAGAAGGAGTAGCTCATCGCGAAATCGAGAATGAGCTGGCCCACCGTCTCCAGCGCCGGTTCCCAGCCGCGCACCAGCCCGAACCCGACGAAGCCGACCGCCACCATGGCGAAGCCGAGCGGAAAGCCCAGGAACACCATGAGCAGCAGGATCGCGAAGCCGATGAGGGATTCGGTCATCTTCGCGGCCCCGTCACGCGCTCCGGGCCAGCATCGCCTTCAGGTCGTGCCACAGCATCAGGACCAGAACGACGCAGGTCACGACGCTGAGGACGCTGATCGCATAGGCGGCGGGCGCCACGGGCCATTCGAGATAACCCGACTCGATCTGCGCCTCTGCGAGCCCGTCTCCCTGGCTCCACATGCGTTCCGCGATGAACGCGACCACCGCCAGCGAGCCGCCGTCCACGACCAGCCGGCGCACCTGGCCGATCCCGCCGCGGAACAGGCGGTCCAGAATGCTGACCACGATATGCGTCCGCCGGCGCGTGATGATCGGCAGGCCGGCGAAAATCGAGAGCGGCATCAGGAACTCGATGAGCTCGAATCCGCCCGGAATCGGCGCGCTGAAGATGTAGCGGCCGGCGACATCGACGAAGGTGATCGCCATCATCAGGAAGACCGTCGTGCCGACGATCGCCATGAGGACGGCCTCGAAGGGGCCGTCGGGCCAGACGTCGTCCGCGTCCGGCCCGATCCCTTCGTCCGACATCGGCCGGAAGCCGCTCTACTTCCGGGTGGCCTTGTAAATCCTTTGCGACTCGGCGCGGTAGAAGTCGAGCGCGGCGCGGCCGTCGACGCCCGCCTTGTTGGCGGTCTCGATCCAGGCGTTGTCCTGGTACGCCCAGAGCTTCTTGAGGTCCGCGGTGAACTCCGCGCTGGCGTTGTGGATGCCGATCCCTCTCTTGCGGAAGATTTCTTCCGCTTCGATATCGAAGTTGCCCCAGTTGTTGGAATCCATCGATATCTTCTCGCCCGACGCGGCCTCGACAACCGCCTTGTCTTCCTTCGACAGCTTGTTCCAGACCTTCTGGTTCATGTAGAGCGAGAACACCGAGCCATAGACCTTGCCCGGCACCTTGGTGAGGTGCTTGACGTAGGGCGTCATCTTGAGCTTCTCGACGTCGCCGATGGGAAAGATCATCCCGTCGACGATTCCTTTGGACACCACGTCGAAGGCCTTGACTCCCGGTGTTGGAACGACCGCGGCCCCGGTCTTGGCGAGCGCCTTGGCGACATCGCCCGGCGGAACTCTCATCTTCATCTTCTTCAAGTCCGCGAGGGAGGTGATGGGGCTCTTCAGGCTGAAGAATTCGCCGCCGCCGTGCATGATGTAGCCGAGGAACTTGACGCCCTTGTACTGGTTCTTCGTTTCGAAATACTTCTTGTGCGTGCGCCAGAGTGCCGTCGCCGTCGAAGACGCGTCGGTGATGCTGAAGGGCAGCGTGCCCACCTGATCCAGCGACAGGCGCTTGCGCTCGAAATTGTTGAACATCACCGTCGCATCGGCGATCCCCGATGTCACCATCTTCCACTGGCGCGGCGCCGGCGCGAGCGTCTTGGCGGGATAGCTCACCGTGATGCGGCCGTTGCTGCCCTCGGTGACCCGCTTCGACCAGTTGTCCATGATGCCGACCTTGAGCGGGTGCTTGGGCGGCACGAAGTAGTTGAACAGGATCTTGGTCTCGGCGAGGGTTGGCGAAGCGGCGAATAGCAGGCTCGCGGCTCCGAGCGGCAGAGAAATCTTCGCAAGGGTTCTCATTTTTCCTCCCTGTTCGGCCGGGCGGGAAGGCGCAACCCTGTAGCGCCGCCGCCCGGCCATTCGATCTGGCAATCCGAAAATATGCTATCGGCGCGACCGGGGCGGTTCAACCGAAGCCGCCTTCGCCGTCGAACCCCATCGCGTCGACATAGGCCGCCCGGACCTCCGCGGGCTGGCCCGCCTGGAAAACGAAGTTGAGCGTCGAGCGCGTGCGCACATGCGCCGCGTCCAGAAGGTCTTTCGGCTCCCACCCGTCGACGAAGAAATCGCGGTCGAAGATAGGAAGCTCGATGCAGTCGTTGACGTCCGGATCGCGGACGATGGCCTTGGGGTCCTCGTTCCGTTCGACAAGCTCGATGTCGGAAAGGAACCGCCTGCGCATCATGATGACGCCCCGGTCGCTGCGCCCGAGATGTTCCTTCGAGCGGTCGGCGAGCGTGCCCTGTCCGACCCAGGCGACGAAGTCCTGGTTCATCACGTGGCTGGTGATCCAGCGCCCGTCGTCGTCCTTTATCGGGCCGCGCCAGCAGGGAATCTCGTTCTGGGCGAACGGGCGTCTGCCCTTGGGCACCGGGTTGAAGAACCATCCCACGCTCAACGTGTTGTCGTCGTCGATCGGAACCCGCCATTCGAAGTGATCGCCGGTGAACAGCGCGTTGGGCCACAGGCAGTTGCGCCCGACCGTCCAGAGCGGGTGATGCTCGTCCGTGTTCTCGCGGATCCGCTTGTAGGTGATGCCGTAGTCGAACTCCTCGAAATCGACCCGCAGATGCTTCGGCGCGTAGGGACCGGCCGCGCCGGTTGCCCGCACGCGCCAGTTCTCGTGCTGCCATTCGAAATGGACCGGATCGATCGAGTTCTCCTGGCACTGGAACCAGTTGCAGGGGATTTCCGAGATCACCACCTGGCGGAAGCCGTTGGCCCAGGTGAACGGCTCCCAGGTCGGCACCAGCGGCGCGGGGTCGGGACCCAGATAGGCCCACAGCATCCCGGCCTTCTCCTCCACCGGGTAGGACTTGAGGCGGATTTTCTCCCTGAACCGCGACCCGGGTGCGGCGGTGTCCTCGAACGGCTGCTCGATGCAGGCGCCGCCGGCATCGTAGAGCCAGCCGTGATAGCTGCAGCGCAGCCCGTTCGGCTCGACATATCCGTATGTGAGATCGGCTCGCCGGTGGCAGCAATGGCGGTCCAGCAGACCGTACCCGCCCGAAAGATCGCGGTAGAGAACGAGGTCCTCGCCCATCAGGCGGATGGGCATGGTGGGCCGGCGTTCCATCTCCGCGGCGCCCGCGATGGGATGCCAGTAGCGGCGCATGAGCGCCCCCATCGGCGTGTCCGCGCCGACCTGCGAGAGCTTGCGATTGGTTTCACGATCGAGCATGACGGCAGTATAGCGGCAATCGGGTCGCAAGGCGCGTTGACAGGCGAAGGGGCCGGATCGACGATGCCGATGCAGCGTGGGAGAAAGGGTGGGCTCATGGCGAAATTCGTCATCCAGTCGCACGGTCGTTTGCAGGAATGGATCGCCGAGGAGCACGGGTACTTCGCGGACGAAGGGCTCGACTACGAGCTGGCGCTCGGCAAGCCGGCGAGCTGGTCGGCGACCGTTGCGAGCAGCGAAGAGGCACCCGACGAGGTCAAGCGGGGCGCCTTCGAATCCTACGAGCGAGGCCGGGCGTGCAACGTCTCGGCGGCCTGCCACTGGACGGTCAACATGGCGGCGTCCGCCGGGCACGGCCGGATGTGGGGCGATGCCTATTCGGTCACGCCCTCGGCGATCTTCGTTCCGCCCGATTCGCCTATCGAGAAACCCGAAGACCTTGCCGGGGTGCCGGTTCAGGTCGGCTACCACTCGGGCAGCCACTACTCGACCCTCCAGGCGCTGCTGCGCTTTCTGGACCGCGACCGGATCGCGCTCAATTTCGGCGGCGTGTTGTGGGACCGGCTCGCGCTTCTGGTCGACGGCAAGGCCGAAGCCGGCAATGCGTTCGGCGCGCCCTACTACCTGCTCGAACAACTCGGTTTCCGGAAAATCCTCGACACCACCTTCATGATCGGCTCGCTGATCACCAACGACGCCGATATGGGAGACGTCGAGAAATATTTTCGTGCGCTCCGCCGAGCCCAGCGCGACCTCGACGTGGAACCGGAGCGCTACACCCACTATTTCCTGCGCGAACTGCCGGAGCGTTACCACGCGATGGTCGACGTGCGCCGCATGGGCCCGGGCGAGCGCCTGGTCTTCGAGCCCTATACGCGTGAGGTGTTCGAGCGCACCCACAAATGGATGGAGGAGCTCGACCTCTTCTCCGAGGAGAACAGGGGAACCGGCGGCTACGCGGACTCCGTGGTGACCGGGATAGCCGCCGAATAGGCTCGGCTACTTCCAGCGTATCCGGCTCATCTCCGCCCCGAACGGGTTGATGATCCCCTTGTCGATCTCCAGGTCCTTCGCGTGCACGAAGACCGAGGGCAGGCTCGCGATGGGAATGATGTAGGCCTGCTCGTTGATCCGGTTGAAGATCTTCCGGTAGAGCGCCTCACGCGCCGCGATGTCGAAGCTCGAGCCCGCCTCCTTCATCCAGCCGGCGATCTGCTTGTCGCCGTAATAGTTGCGCGCCTTGCTGCCGAAATAGAAGCTGACCAGAGCGTCCGTGTCGGGAACCCCGCCCGAGCTGAACTGGTGCACCAGCGACTGGATCTTTCCGGTCCTCTGCAGCTTGCGATAGGCGCCGAAGGTGACGCTCTTGATCGACGCCTTGACGCCGACCGCCCTCAGGTAACCGACGATCGCCTCGGCGACCTTGCGCGCTTCAGGCAGCGTGGTGATCTGGAGCTTGAGATCCGCCTTGCCGGCCTCCTTCAACAGCGCCTTCGCCTTCCCGGGATCGTATGCCGGCGGCTTGACGTCGTAGACGCAGCCGATCTGGATCGGCTTGCAGATCGAATCCATCTTCTGGACCGCGTCGCCGCCGGCGAAGATGTTGCGGCGGATCGAGTCGCGGTCGATCGCGTGGATCAAGGCGCGGCGCACGCGAACGTCCTTGAGGTCGTCGCTGCCGGTTCGCCCGATCGCATCGAAGGCGATGTAGCGGTACAGGATCCCGTTGCTCACCGTCACCGCGAGTTCGGGATTCTGCCCGAGATTGTCCGCCTGGTCCTTCGGCACGTTGTGGATCATGTCGAGGCCGCCGGTGATGAGCTGGGCGACCTGGTTCTGCACGTCGGGGATGGGCAGGACGTGGATGTTCTCGATCGTCCCGGCGGGCTTGGACGGCGCGCCGTGGCGGTAGTCCGGGTTGCGCACCATGCGCACGCCCTCGTTCGGGTCGTAGGAAACGACCCTGTAGGGGCCGGTTCCGATCGGCTTCTTGCCGAACGCCGCCTTGTTCTTCAACGCCCCGTGAACGTCCGACGGGAAGATGGGAATGCTGACCGCGAAGCGCGCCATGGCGACCGCGCGCGGCCCCTTGGTGGTGACGCGGACGGTGTATCGGTCGACCTTTTCGGCCTTCTTGATCCACAGGAACCGGGTCTTGATGCGGAACTTGACCTTGGGATCGGCGAGGAAGTTGAGCGTGTAGACCACGTCGTCGGCGTCGAACGGCGAGCCGTCATGGAACTTGACGTCGTCGCGCAGCACGAACTCGTAGGTCGTCGGGTTGACCGTCTTCCAGGACCTGGCGAGCAGCGGCTCGAATTTCTTGGTCCGTTCGTCGTAGCCGATGAGCGTGTCGAACACCGCCCGCGCGGTCAGAGCGGTCTCGCCCTTGGGGTCGTAGACGAGATCGACGCCCGGGATCGGATCGTAGAACCCGATCCGCAGCGTATTCTTGGATTTCTGGGCCAACGCTGGCGAGGCCGCGATTACGATGGCCGCGGCGATAGCGATCGAGCGTGAGTTCGGCATGCTGTTTCCCCTGTCCCCTTCCGGTACCGAGCGAAGACTATAGGCGGCTCGCGCGCCGCCCGATAGCGGTGCCGCTGCCGCTGCTGCTCTTGAGTAAAAAAACCTACGCCATTGCTTCCGCCCCAATTTTCACATCCGGGGTTTCGACAACCTTGACCAGTTGGTAGCCGAGTTGTCTGGCGCGGCGGCCGAGGTTTGAGACCGTCCGGTTCACCCGGCGCTGCTCATAGGTCTCCATCCCGCGCTCCACATATTCCTCGCCGCGGGTGACCAGCGTGTAGACCAGGCAGGCAAGCTCGCGGGCGGTTGCGTTGATGGCAACCGGGGCATCCTTGCGGGCGAGGCGCGCACGGTGCCGGGCGCCGATGAACGTCTGGCTCCTGCGAGCGTTCAGGGCCGCCATGCGAAGGGACTGCGCGGCCTTGTTGATCACCTTGGGCGAGCGGCCCGGCAGGGGTTTGCCACCACTGATGCGGGTTCCCGGCGCCAGCCCGAGCCAGGAACAGAAGTGCTGCGCGGACGGGAAGGCCGAGAAGTCCGGGCCGATCTCCGACGCGATCGTGAGTGCGGTCGTAACCCCGATCGCAGGGATCGCGGTGAGATCGACGCCCATCATCCTGTGCAGGGCCTCGGCCATCGCCTTTTCGCTGGCGGCCCGCTTGGCAGCATCGCTCCGGATCTTCGACGGGCAGCGCGTGGGAGTGTTGTCCGGAGCCGCATTCGCCGGACCGTCCGTCCCATCGTCCGGCGGCGTCAGGCTGTCGATCTGCGCCGCGATCTGCGCCTCGCAGACCTCAATCTGGCCAGTGAGAAAGTCGAAGCGCTGCATCGCCTGCGTCAGTGCGAACAGATGCTCCTCGCGCCAGGTGCCCTGCAATGCTGCCGTGATCCTGTCGCCGCTGGCCTTGATCCGCCCGTCCCGAAGTTCTGCGAGCCGGTGTGGATCACGCTCGCCGTCGACGATCGCCCGCAGGATCCTCTGTCCCGTCACGCCGGTGATGTCGCTGATCACCGAGTCAAGCCGCACGTTCATCTCGGTCAGCGCCTTCTGCATGTGCAGCACACAGCGCGCGCGATCTTCGATCAGCCGCTTCGCCTGGCGCACATACGAGCGCAGCGGGCATACCGCATCGCCGGGACGGAAGGCACCTCGCAGAAGCCCGTAAGACAGAAGCTGACGGATCCACTGGCAATCAAGCACATCGCTCTTGCGACCGGCGATCTGCTTCGTCATCCGCGGCGGCACGAGCATCACCTCGAAGCCGGCGCGATCCAGAACCTCGTAGACCGGAATCCAGTACACCGAGGTCGACTCCATCGCCACCTTGTTCACCCCGCAGGACGACAGCCATGCCGCCATCTCCTCAAGATCCCGCGTGAAGGCATCGAACGACCGGACCGGTTCCGAACAACTTTCGGGGTCGACCGCGACATAGTGAACGTCCTTGCCGATATCGATCCCGGCACAATCCCGGTTCACGACTTGCAGGCTCTCGGACCGTCGGCGCTTGCGTGGCATCCAAATCCCTCCTCTGACCGCTTCGCTTCACTCGGGTCGGGGAGGAACCACGGCAAATCTCAATCTCTTGAACGAGGTCGCGGGAACCCCGCGCCATCAGTGACAGAAGCCGATCATGGTTCGGGCCACGCTACTTTACGGGTGCCTGAGCACGCCATTGCCAAGCCGGCCTCGACTGCCCCGACCGCCCGACGAATCACATCTTCGAACTGCGCCAGCAAGTGCCCGTTTTTACTTTCGCGACAGGGCCGGTGCCGCGCGGGGGTGGATGCTACTTTTCGGAAATGCAACCGGTATTCCGGATCGCCAGGGAGGTGAGGGACGCGGTCGCTGCCGGCGCGCCGGCGGTCGCGCTGGAGACCACGGCGATCGCGCACGGTTTTCCGCCGCCGAGGTCGCTCGAGGTCGCCGCCACGCTCGATCGCGCGGTCCGCGAACGCGGCGCGCTTCCCGTATTCGTCGGGGTGCTCTCCGGGACCGTCACGGTCGGGCTCGAACGGGAAGAGGTGGAACGGCTGGCGACCGGAGCGGACGTGATGAAGGTGAGCCGGCGCGATCTCGCCGCCGCCGCCGCCGCCGGGCGCGACGGGGCCACGACGGTGGCGGCGACCATGATCGCGGCCGCGCGGGCGGGCATCCCGGTTTTCGCCACCGGCGGCATCGGCGGCGTTCACCGGCGGGTCGAGGATACGCTCGACGTTTCCGCCGACCTGGAAGAGCTCGGCCGTACGCCGGTCGCCGTGGTGTGCGCCGGCGCGAAATCGATCCTCGATCTGCCGCGGACGATGGAATATCTCGAAACCCGGGGCGTGCCGGTGGTCGGTTACGGCACCGACACGCTGCCCGCCTTCTACGTCCGGGAAAGCGGTATCGCGGTGCCCCACCGGGTCGACGGCGCCGAGGCGGCGGCGCGGCTGATCGCGGCCCAGCGCGCGCTCGGCCTTGCCGCCGGGATCGTCTTCGCCAACCCGCTGCCGGAAGGGGAGGCGCTGGAACCGGAGCGGATCGAGCGGGCGATCGAGAGCGCGATTCGCGAGGCGCGGGCGGCGGGGATCGGCGGCAAGGACCTGACCCCGTACCTGCTCGACCGGGTGGCGGAAACGACCGGCGGCGAAAGCCTCGACGCGAACGCCGCGCTGCTCGTCAACAACGCGCGCGTCGCGGCCGGCATCGCGGTGGCGCTCGCCGGGCTCGGCGGGGAAAATGCGCCGCACCGGCAACCGGACGGTTGAGAGGAAAAGAATGGCGCTGAGCGACCGAAGCACGCGCGAGCACGATCTCGCGCTTCCGATCGAACCGATCGCGACGTTGCTCGAACGCTACCGCGACCGTCATCCGGGCAAGACCGCCATCGTGGATCTCGACACCGGCCGGAGCATCGACTTCGCCGGGCTCCAGGAAACCGCCAACCGGGTCGCCAATTTCCTCGCCGCGAGGGGTATCGGGCCGGGAGACAGGGTCGGACTGCTCTCCGAAGAGAGCCTGGAGAAGCTGGTTCTCTGGCTCGGCATCTGGCGGCTCGGCGCCGTCGTCTGCCCGCTCAACGTGGAGATGAACGAAGCCCATGTCGGCGAGCTCCTCGCCAACATCGAGCCCCGTCTGACCTTCGTCCACGAGGCGCTCGACGCCGACGCGATGGGCGTCGGCCCGGGGCCGGAGCGTGAGGTCTTCGGCGATTGGACCGGGGACGGGGAGGACGGCTTTTTCTCGCGCCTCAGTGCCGTGCCGGCGTCGCCCGAGGTGGGGACCGCGAACGGGATCTCCGACATCGCCGCGATCTTCTGCACCTCCGGCACCACGTCGAAGCCCAAATGCGTCGTCTTCGACCACACCGCCTACTGGCTGAGCGGGCTGTCGACGCTCGACATGCTGGGTCTCACGGCGGACGACCGCACCCTCGAATACCGGTCCTTCGGGTGGAATTCGGCGCAGATTCTGAGCCTCATGCCGTTCCTGCAGACCGGGCTCACCATGCACATCGCCCGCCGTTTCTCGCACGCGCGGTTCTTCGACTGGATACGGGACCGCGGCATCACCTTCGCCGCGGGCGTTCCGACGGTGGTCAACATGCTGCTCAACGAGCCCGCCGGGATTACCGCCGACGACGTGCCGACGCTGCGGCTGATGACGTGCTCGACGGCGCCGCTCAGCCCCGACCAGTGGCGCCGGTTCGAGGAGATGTACGGCGTCACCCTGCTCCAGCTCTACGGCATGTCCGAGGCCGGATGGATCTGCGGCAACCGGCACGATCTGAGGCGGATGGGCACCGTCGGTCCTCCCGCCAGGCACCAGGAGTTCGCGATCGTCGATGCGGACGGCGCGCCGTGCCCGCCCGGCGTCGAGGGCGAGGTCAGCGTCGGCGGGCCGCAGACCAGCATCGCCACGATCTCGCCCGACGGAGAATGGGAGGACCGCACCCGCGCGCGCCTCAAGACCGGCGACCTCGCCGTCATGGACGAGGACGGTTTCGTCCGGGTCACCGGGCGAACCAAGGACCTGATCATCCGGGGCGGGGTGAATATCGCCCCGCTGGAGATCGATCATGTGCTGATGCGCCACGACGACATCCTCGAAGCCGCCGCCGTCGGCGTGCCGGACCCGATCTACGGCGAGGAAGTCGTCTGCTACGTGGTCGCCAGGCCCGGCCGGGCGATCGACGAAGCCGTGGTCAGCGCGCATTGCGCGGACGGCCTGCCGGCGTTCAAACGCCCCAAGGCGGTGCTGTTCGCCGACGCCCTGCCCAAATCCGACCGGGGCAAGATCAAGCGGGACGCGCTGCGCGAGATGTGGATCGAGGCCAACGGCGGCGAAGGCGCGTAGGAGGTCCGTTTGGACCATGACGTTGGGGCAGGGGGCACGCCACGAGCCCCGCTCAATTCATCGACCCCGGCTCGGCCAGCGGCTCTTCCGCCGGGGGGCGGCCCTGGGTGGGGCCGGAGTGGTGGTGGACGATCTTCCAGATGCTGCCCTCGCGCACGAACAGGTTGGTCGCGAGCAGGAACTGCCCTTCGAGCGACTCGTAGCACACCACCACGCCCGTCTCTCCGTTCGCGTAGGCCACGGCGGCGTGGCAGGAAATGTCGGGCGCGTTGGGGTTGGCGATGATCGCGGCCCAGCTCAGCATGACCGCCTCCCGGCCCGTCAGCACGTCCCATCCCGGGTGGGCGCAGACGATCGGCTCGCGCTCACCCCAGATCGCGTCCATCGCCTCGGCGTCGCGGTCGGCGAAGGCGCGGTAGAAGGCCTCGTTGGCGAAGAGCAGCGCGTCGATCTCGGACATCACCGGGTTCCCCGCACCAAACCATCACAAGCGGCGCCGTTTGGCAATCCGGGGAGGGGTTCGCCTTGTCCGGTCCCGGGCGCTGTGGTCAAATCCGGCCCCGTCGCCGCGCCTCGGGAGACCGCCATGTTCCTGCGCAACTGCTGGTATGTCGCCGCGTTCGACCACGAGGTCGGGCAGGCGCCGTTCGCCCGGACGATCCTCGGCGAACCCATCGTGTTCTACCGCAAGAGCGACAACGGGGTCGCGGCGCTCGCCGATTCGTGCTGCCACCGCGCGCTGCCGCTGTCGATGGGAACCGTCATCGGCGACGACCTCCGCTGCGGGTATCACGGCCTGGTCTTCAACGCGGACGGCGCGTGCGTCTCGGTGCCCGGCCAGTCGACGATCCCGCCGGGAGCCTCGGTGCGATCCTATCCGGCACACGAACGCTTCGGTTGGATCTGGGTGTGGATGGGCGACCCGGCGCTCGCCGATCCGGCGTTGCTGCCCGACTGGCACTGGCTCGAATCGCCCGACTGGAAGATGGTCGAGGGCAATGGCGGGAAGCCGCTCCCGATGGGCTGCAACTACGAGCTCATCTCCGACAATCTGTTCGACCTCACCCACCTGTCCTATGTGCACGCGACCACCATCGGCACCGACGCCATCGTCGATTTCCCGTGCAAGACGGAGCGGCTGGAGCGTTCCATCCGCATGTCGCGGCTGGTGGTCGACCGTCCCGCCGCGCCGTTCTACCAGTGGTGCGGCGGGTTCGAGGGCAATGTCGACCGCTGGCTGATCACGACCATCGACATGCCGTCTTTCATCGTCAACCACGCGGGCTGCGTCGACACCGGGACCGGAATCGACATGACCGAGGGCCGCCGGGACGGCGGGGTGGAATTGAAGGTGTTGAACGCGCTTACCCCGGAAACCGAAACCTCGACCCATTATTTCTACGGTCACACGCGCAATTTCCGCCTCGATGAGGAAGAGGTGACGGAGAAGTTCCGCACCAACTTCACGCAGGTGTTCCTCGAGGACAAGGCGGTCCTGGAAGCGCAGCAGGCAATGATGTCGAGCGATCCCGACGCGCCGCAGATCGACGTCAACGCCGACGCGCCCTGTATCCAGGTACGCAAGCTGCTGCGCGAGTTGATCGCTGCCGAACGGCGCGATCCGGCGTCGATCGCCGCGGAATAGCCGGGGTATCGGCGATGGCGGCGCTCGACGGGATTCGCATTCTCGAACTCACGACCATGATCACCGGCCCGCTCGGCGGGCAGATGCTGGCCGATCTCGGCGCGGAGGTGATCAAGATCGAGAACCCCGACGGCGGCGACATGTTCCGCAACTGGCGGGGCGGCACCTACAGCGCCCATTTCCTTGCCTACAACCGCAACAAGCGGTCGGTGACCCTCAACCTGAGGTCCGGGGAGGGGAGGGAGATACTGCTCCGCCTGGTCGAGACCGCCGACGTGCTGCTGGAGAATTTCCGCCCTGGCGTGATGGACCGGCTGGGGCTCGGGCTGGACGCGCTGAGGGCGCGCAACCCGAGGCTGATCTACTGCTCGATCACCGGCTTCGGCGAGGACGGGCCCTATCGCGACCGCCCGGCCTACGACGCGGTCGCCCAGTCCTTCTCCGGCGTTTCCTCGATGTTCATCGAGCCCGAGGACCCGCAGATCACCGGTCCCACGATCGCCGACAACATGACCGGCATCAACGCCTGCTACGGGATTCTGGGCGCGCTGTTCGAGCGCGAGCGGACCGGCACGGCGCGCCGGGTCGACGTCAACATGCTCGAATCCACCATCACCTTCATGCCCGATCCGTGGTCCAACCTGATCCAGGGCGGGTTCCCGCAGGGGCCGCACGCCCGGGTCCGGGCGTCCCAGTCCTATTCGCTCCGCTGTTCGGACGGAAAGCTGCTCGCGCTTCATCTGTCGTCGCCGCAGAAATTCTGGCAGGGCGTTCAGAACGCCCTGGAGCGGTCCGATCTGGGCGCCGACGCGCGTTTCGCGGTGCGGGAATCGCGGATCGAGAACTATTTCGCGCTCAAGGCGGAGTTTCAGAAGACCGTCGGCACGATGCCGCGGGCGCATTGGATGGTGCGGCTGGAAGCGGAGGACGTCCCGTTCGCGCCGATCCTCACCCTGCCCGAGGTGCGCGACGACCCCCAGGTCCGGCATCTCGGGACCTTCTTCGAGACCGACCATCCGACCGAAGGGAGCATGACGTTGCTGCGCCGCCCGGTCCGCTACGACGGCTCGCGCGACGATCAGCCGACCGCGCCGCCGCCGCAGCTCGGCGAGCACACCGAGGAGGTGCTGGGCGAGCTCGGCTACGACGCCGACGGGATCGGCAGGCTGCGCGGCGAGGCGGTGGTCTAGGACGGCGCGGCGGTCCCGCCGCGAGAAGGTCACGCGTGAATTTCGGAACGGGCGCGATGAAGGTCAGGATCACCGAATATCTCGACATCGACCTGGAGGCGGAGCGGTGGTGCTGCAACCGCTGCGGCCACGATCTCGGCGATGCCCGCGAGTCCTACAAGCGGGGCTGCCTGGTCCGGGAGCGCGATCCCCGCGAGATCCATTTTCCGATCGGCCCCAGCAGGGAGTTCAACTTTTCCTTCGACCCCGACTGGATGCGGATCGTCGAGTTCTACTGCCCGGGCTGCGCGGTGATGGTGGAGAACGAGTACCTGCCCCCCGGCCACCCGCTGACCTGGGACATCCAGCTCGACATCGACAAGCTCAAGAAGAAGCACGGCGTCAAGTCGAAGCGTCGCGCGCGCAAGTCCGCGTCCGGAAGGAAGCGCGCCCCCGTCCGTTCCCGGAAGAAACCGGGAGCGTCGGCGCGGTAGCGGCTTGCGCGAAGCCGGCAAATGCGGAAGTCTGCCCTTCCGATACGTCCAACCGGAAACGGAAACCACAGGGAGCTCGACCATGAGGAAATCATTGCTATCGATTGCGGCTGCCGCCGTGGCGGGAGCGCTTCTCGCCGTGCCGGTGGCGCAGGCGAAGGAGGTTCCGCTCAAGGGAATCTCCGCCTGGCCCAAGAACTTCCCGCTCACCCCCGATTTCCTGCGCTTCATCGAACACGCCAACAAGGCCGGGGCGGGGAAATTCAAGATCACCCATATCGGCGGTCCGGAGATTTCCAAGGCGCCGGCCCAGGCCAAGGGGTTCAAGTCGGGGCTCTACGACCTGATGTTCACCGCGGCCAGCTACCACCGCGGCGTGGTCCCCGAGGTCGACGCGCTGTCGGCGACCATGATCCGGCCGTGGGATGCGCGCAAGTCGGGCGCGATGGACGCGCTCAACATGGCGGTGACCAAGCGCCTCGACGGGATCATCCTCTCGCAGACCGCGACCAGCGTGTCCTTCGTGCTCTATCTCAGCCGGGAGCCCAAGAAGGGTCCCGACGGGATGATCTCGCTCGAAGGGTTCAAGATGCGCTCGGTGCCGATCTACGATGGATTCCTGAGGGCGCTGGGCGCGACCACCGTCACCGTGCAGGTGCCGGAGATCTACAACGCGCTGGAGCGCGGGCTGGTCGACGGGTTCGCCTTTCCCGAGCTGTTCACCCGGCCGATGGGCTGGCCGAAATTCGTCAAGTACCGCGTCTATCCCAGGTTCTATCAGCTCGAGCCCTGCATCTTCATCTCCAACAAGGCGCTGAATAAGCTGAGCAAGGAAGGCCGCGAGCTGATGCTCAAGCTGGGGCGCGAGTGGGAGCACACGTCGCACGCCTACTGGAAGCCGTTGGTGGAGAAGGAATCCGAAATCCTCGCCAAAGAATTCGGACACAAGACGATCACCATGACGGGCGAGGCCGCGAAGCGCTATCTCGGTCTGGCCAACAAGGTGCCGATCGAGCGCCTGAAGAAGGTCGGCACGCCCGAGGCGCAGACCCTTTCCAAGCTCTATCACGGCCAGTAGGCCGAAGTACCGGCCGCGCGGTTCGGGGGATACAATTCCCGGGCCGCGCGCCGGCCCTCTCCGGGCTTCGTCTCGATGAAACTGATTTCCCGAGCCTATGACGGGCTGATCGTCGGGCTCGCCATCCTCGCCGGGCTGATGCTGGTGACGATCTTCGTCGGCATAATCGCCGACGTCGCGATCCGCACCATGGGCTACAACGCGCTCCAGTGGTACAGCGCGATCGCGGAGTATTGCCTCCTGTTCTCGACCATGCTCGCCGCGCCGTGGCTGGTGCGGCTCAGAGGGCACGTGGTCGTCGAATCGCTCACCATGGCGATGCCGCCGCCCGTGCGATGGGCGATGGCGAAGGCGGTCTACGTGTTGTGCATCGTTCTCTGCGGGCTCTTCGTCTACTACGGATTCGTGGAGATGCAGCTGGCGCTGGGCACCGGCGAACTCGATCTGCGTTCGATCGACATGCCCAAGTGGATTCTGTTCCTGCCGTTTCCGCTCGGCTTCACCCTCGTTGCGATCGAGTTCGGCCGCTATCTGCTCGGCTTCGGGTCCTACTACACGGGCACCGTCGGCTCCTCGGAGTCGCTCTAAATGGCATTGCTGAGCGAGTGGTACGGCATCGCCGGCTTCCTGGTCGGCATGGTCATCGTCTTCATGCTGCTCGGCATCCCGGTCGCCTTCGCCTTTCTGACCGCCAACATCATCGGCGCGATGATCTACATGGGCGGCCTCGACGCGATGCCGCAGATCGTCGTCAATGCCGTCGAATCGGTGACCATCTTCGCGCTGATTCCGGTGCCCCTGTTCATCATCATGGGCGAGCTGTTCTTCCATACCGGGCTCGCCATCCGGGTGTTCGACGCGCTCGACCTCTGTTTCGGCCGGCTGCCGGGACGGCTTTCCTATATCACCGTCGTCGGCGGCACGATCTTCGCGACCCTGTCGGGCTCAACCATGGCGAACACCGCGATGATGGGCTCGATGATGGTCCCGGAGATGACCAGCCGGGGCTACAAGAAGCATATGTCGATGGGGCCGATCCTCGGCACCGGCGGGCTCGCGATGATCATCCCGCCGTCGGCGCTCGCGGTGCTGCTCGCGAGCCTCGCCGAGATCGACATCGGCAAGCTGCTGATCGCCGGCGTCCTGCCCGGGCTGGTGCTGGCGGTGCTCTATTCGATCCTGATCTACGCCCAGGTGAAGATCGACAAGGATGCCGCGCCGGAATACGTCGTGGAGTCGACGTCTTTCGGCCGGATCCTGCTCGCCCTGGTGGTCAACGTCCTGCCGATGGGCTTCGTGGTGTTCTGCGTGATCGGGCTGATCATCCTCGGCGTCGCGACGCCGACGGAGTCGGCCGGGTTCGGCGCGCTCGGCGTGCTCATCCTCGCCGCGCTCTACCGGGTGCTGTCCTGGGACGTGGTGGTCAAGTCGGTCGCGGGCTCGGTCCGGGTCACCGCGATGGTGCTGCTGATCATCCTCGCCTCGTCCACCTTCAGCCAGCTCCTCGCCTTCACCGGCGCCAGCGCGGGGTTGATCGAATGGGCGACCAAGGTCGACCTCGCGCCGATCGTCATGCTGCTGATCATGTTCGGCGTGCTGCTGATCCTCGGCATGTTCATGGACCAGGTCTCGATGATGCTGCTGACAGTGCCGATCTTCTTCCCGCTCGCGCAGACGCTGCAGTTCGACCTGATCTGGTTCGGGCTGGTGATGCTGCTCGCGCTCGAGATCAGCCTGACCACGCCGCCCTTCGGCCTGCTGCTGTTCGTGATGATCGGCGTCGCGCCGCAGGGCACGACGCTCTGGCAGGTCGCGATGGCGGCGGCACCTTATATCGGGTGCGCGCTGATCGTGCTGGTGCTGCTGATCCTCTTCCCCGGGCTCGCGCTCTATCTGCCGGGCCTGATGGTGAGCTGATCAGCGTTTGCCGAACTCCTCGGCGGATATGCCGACCTGAACGATCCGGGGCCGATCGACCCCCGCCGCGCCGACATACTTGAAGACCTTCCGGTCGTGGTCGCGCGGGCGCGATTCCTGCGTCACCACCGTCCTGGAGCCGTCGAGCAGCGCGGCGAACGGGGCCGCCTGGGTGCCGCCCTTGGGATCGGTGGGGAAGGTGAAGTCGATTCCCTTGACGTTGGTGAAAACGACCCGGCCCTTCTCGTCGCTCACCCAGAATTCGGTCACCGCGGAGCGTTCCGCGATGCGCGTCAGCACGGCGTTGATCTCGTCCCGCTCCATTCCCGCTTTCAGCGCGGCGGCGACGAAGTGGGCGGTCAGCATCGCTTCCGCCACCATGTGCTTCGAATGAATGGCTTCGAGAGACGACGATTTCTCCGTGGCATTCGCCGCGCCGGTCAGCAGCGCGAATATGCCCGCGATTCCGATAATCTTCTTCATGACTCGCTCCGGCTAGCGTTTCCGCCAGGTGCAGTCGGTCGTTGTGATCACCCGGTCGTTCGTCAGGTAGTCGGTCTTGTAGGCGCAACGTCCCGCAAGCCCGGCGTAGACGCCGGTCCCGCCCATGAGTTCGAAATGTCCCTCGCCCCCGCCCCCGGCCTTCACGTCGCCGGCGCTCCTCCTGGCGAGGAGATACAGCCGGTCGCCCGATGGGTCGGCGATCGTACAGGGTGTTTCAAGATCCATGCCCGCTACCGATCGCTTTCCGTACGCCAGGCATTTGGACATGCTGTGCCGGCCCGCGACGAAAGGACCGCCGCTGCTTTCCAGAATGGTGACGCTGCCGTCCAGCATGCCGCTGAACACGGTTTCCCCGGCATGTTCCAGCGTGGAGAAATGCCGGACGTAATTCGCGATCGCCTTGAAGGTGCCGCTCTGCTGGGCCAATACGTCATGGGCCGTCAATGAAATCCCCGCCGAGGCGGCCAACGCCACGGCAATCCCTTTGAAGAAAGTCATTCGATCCTCTCGTTTCGACGAACGGTCGATGTCCGGATCATGGTGTGCCGACGATCTGCGGGCAACCGGGCGCTCGGACGGGCCCGGTCAATCCGGCCGGGCAAGGGCGGAGGCGATCCGTTCGAGGCGGACGGAGCCTACCGGCTTTCCGTCGCGCGTGACCGTGGCGACCTCGGCGCCCGTGCCGATCAGCGATTGGAGCGCGTCGTCGAGCACCGCGTGGACATCGACCTCCGGCGCGCCGTTCACGTGCCCGCTTTCCATGATCGAGGCGACCTCGATGGCGCGGCCCCGGTTGATGTCCTTGATGAACTCCGCCACGTAGTCGTCCGCCGGACGCATGACGATTTCCTGCGGCGTGCCGATCTGCACCGCCTCGCCGTCGCGCAGGATGGCGATGTTGTTGCCGAGCCGGAGCGCCTCTTCCAGGTCGTGGGTGATGAAGACGATGGTCTTGTGCAGCTCGGTCTGCAGGTCGAGGAGGATGTCCTGCATGTCGGTCCGGATCAGCGGATCGAGCGCCGAGAAGGGCTCGTCCATGAGCAGGATCTCGGCATCCGTCGCCAGCGCCCGGGCGAGGCCGACCCGCTGCTGCATCCCGCCGGACAGCTGCGTCGTGTAGTAGTCCTCGTAGCCGGTGAGCCCGACCCGGTCGATCCAGTGCCGGCTGCGTTCCGCGGATTCCGCCTTGTCGATCCCCTGGACGCGCAGCCCGTAGGCGACGTTGTCGGCCACCGTGCGGTGGGGCATGAGGGCGAAACGCTGGAACACCATGGACGCCTTCGAGCGCCGGAACTCGCGCAGCTCCTGCTGGGTCATGCCGAGGACATCCACCCCGTCCACCAGCACCCGGCCGGCGGTCGATTCGATGAGCCGGTTGATGTGGCGGATCAGCGTCGACTTTCCCGACCCGGACAGGCCCATGACGACCTGAATGTGGTGCGCCGCGACATCGAGGTCGATGGCCCTCAGGCCGACCACGTGCCCGTGGCGGTCGAGCAGGTCGTCCTTCGACATCCCGGCCCGGACATGCTCCGTCATGAGGGCCGCCCTGGGTCCGAAGATCTTGTAGAGGTCCCTGATCGCGACCTTTATGTCAGTGTCGGTGCTCATCCCTCCGGTGCTTTTGCAGGTTCTTTCCGAACCCCTGCGAGATCCGGTCGAAGATGATCGCGAGCACGACGATCGCGAGGCCGTTCATCAGCCCCAGCGCGAGATACTGGTTGGAGATCGCCCGCAGCACGGGAACGCCCAGCCCCTTGACCCCGATCATCGAGGCGATCACCACCATGGCGAGCGACATCATGATGGTCTGGTTCACGCCCGCGAAGATGTTGGGCAGGGCAAGCGGGATCTGCACGCCGAAGAGCTTCTGGGTGTAGCTCGCCCCGAAAGCGTCGGCGGCTTCCAGCACTTCCCTGTCCACCAGGCGGATCCCGAGATTGGTCAGCCGCACGATCGGCGGCAGGGCATAGATGCAGACCGCGATCAGTCCGGGCACCTTGCCGATGCCGAGAAGCATGACGACCGGGATCAGGTAGACGAAGCTCGGGATGGTCTGCATCACGTCGAGCAGCGGGGTGATCGCCGCCTGGACCCGGTCCGAGCGCGCCATCGCGATGCCGATCGGAATCCCCACCGCAATGCAGATCAGCGTGGCGACCGACACGATGGCGAGCGTCGCCATCGTGTCCTGCCACATGCTGAGATAGCCGATCGCGAGAAACGCGGCGACCGTGCCGACGACCACCAGCCAGTTTCGCGCGCCGAGCCAGGCGAAGACGGCGATGGCGAGGACGATCAACGGCCACGGGCTGGTCTGCAGCAGCCTTTCGAACCAGACCAGGAACTGCAGCAGCGGCTCGAAGAAATTCTCGATCGCTTCCCCGTGGCTGCGGGAGAAGTCGCGGAAGCCGCGATCTATCGCTTTCTTGAGATCGCGTAGCTCCTGATCGCCCAGAGTGGGAAATTCGTCGAGTATTTTCACCACCGAAGGCCTTGGCGCTGGGCGGCCGGGTCCGCCGGCGACCGGCGGTCAGCGGACCCGGGAAGGCGTTCCTACAGCGAAGCCTTCACCTTCGCCGCGGCATCCGCCGAGACCCATTTCGTCCAGATGCTTTCGTGCTTGCGCAGGAACTCCGCCGCCGCGTCTTCGCCGCTTGCCTGGTTCGCCTGCATGTAGGCCAGCATTCCGTTCATGACGGCGCCGGGAAAAACGCGCTTCCTCAGATAGTCGGCCGCTACGCCGCCTTCTTTCAGGAACTTGTCGCTGACCACGGTATGCACCTCGGACTGGGTCCATGCCGAGGGTTTCGGGTCGGCGCAGTCCTGTTCCGCCTTGACGATGCAGCCGTCCCAATGTTCGCTGCCGACGAAAGGCACCCCGAACGGCACCTTGACGAGGCCGAACTTGCCGACCAGCGCGGTCGGCGACCAGTAATAGCCGAACCAGTTCTGGCCCCGCGCTCCACCGCCTTGGCGAGCGACCCGTCCAGCCCGGCGGCGGACCCGGGATCGACCAGAACCCAGCCCTTCTTCTCCATCTCGAAGGCCCGGAAGAGGTTGGCGTTGGTCAACTGGCACCCCCAGCCCGCCGGGCAACCGACGAACGCGCCCTTCGACTTGTCCTCCTGGTAGGGGAACAGGTCGGGACGTTTCAGGATGTCCAGAACCGTCTTCAACTCGGGGTGCTTCTTCGCCGTGTGCGGCGGGATCCACCAGCCTTCGCCAAGCCCGGTGATCGGGCCGTCGTTCAGCGAGTGCAGCCGCCCTTCCTTCATCGCCTTGCCGAGCGGGTTCCGGACCGCGTTGACCCAGAGTTCGGGCGCGACATCGGGGGCGCCCTTCTCGTTCATCGAGGTGAAGGTCGGCATGGTGTCGCCCGGGACCAGAGAAGCGTCGCAGCCGTAACCCTTCTCGAGGACGATCTTGTCCACATTGGCCATCAGCTCGGCCGAGGCCCAGTTCATGTTGGCGATGACCACCGACCCGCAGGCAGCCAGTGCGCCCTGCGACGCGGCCAGCCACAAGGCGCCCGCCGCGAGGGTGAGGAAAATCCTTCTCATGATTGTCTCCCGTGGTTCGTTCCCGACCGACCGAGACTGCAAATGAGCCCGCGCAATGCGACACCTTACCCTATTTCGTTCGGAGGACGGACTCGACGAGCGGAGGCGCTGCGCGCCATGGCTCGGCGGCGTCCGCGATGCGGGGCAACGGCACGACCGGGATTTCGGGCAGGAAAGCCCGGATCGTGTCCACGGTCGCCGCCAGGCCGACACTGTCCTCGGCCGATTTGCTGATTACGGCGGCGGCGATTGCCACGCCCTCCGCCTCGAGAACGCGGGCGGCCGTCAGCATATGGCTCAACGCGCCGAGATAGCTGCTGCCCACCAGCACGGCCGGAAGCTGGAGCGCCGCGATCCAGTCCAGCACGGTCTTGCGGGTCGTAATCGGCACCATGACGCCGCCGACGCCTTCGATCAGGAGGTGCTCGCCGGCGGCGGCGCTCGCTTCCATTTCGGAACGGCAGAAACCCAGCAGCGCGCCGAAGTCGATCTCCCGGCCTTCCGCCGCGGCCGCCATGTGGGGCGAGAGCGGGGCTCCGAACCGCCAGGGCGATATTCCGGCGACCGCCGCTTCGTCGATGGGGAGACCGAGCGCCTCCAGCAGCAGGCCGCTGTCCGATTCGGCGAGCGGTGCCTCGTCGAGGCCGCTGATGACCGGTTTCAGCGCGCGCACGGGGCGGCCCGCCTCGCGCAGCTGGTGGACCAGCGCGGCGGTGACCAGGGTCTTGCCGATCTCCGTGCCGGCGGCGGTGATGAAGAAGGCGCGCGCGTCGGACCGCATTCAGGGAACGATCACGATCTTTCCGAGATGGGTGTCGCGCCTCATCTCGGCGTAGGCGTCGGCGACCGCATCGAGAGGGAAGGCGGCATGGACAGGGAGCGAAAGAGCGCGCGATTCGATCGCCTCTCCGAGGTCCGCCCATGCGCGGTCGACGATGTCGGCGATCTCGTCGTCCGAGCGCGTACGGAAGGTCACGCCGATATAGTCGAGCCGCTTGAGCGCGTGCAGGTTGAAATCGAACTCGCCGGTCATGCCGCCGAGCCGGCCGACATTGACGATGCGCCCGCGGATCGCCGCCGCCTTCATGCTGGCGTTCACCGTCGGCCCCGACACCATGTCGACGATGAGGTCCACGCCCTCGCCGCCGGTCAGCGCCCGCACCTTCTCCGGCCAGTCCGGTTCGGTGACGTCGATGCCTTCGTCCATGCCGAAGGCGGCCAGTCGCGAGAGACGGTCCCGGGAGCGCGAGGCGCCGAGCGCAAGGGACGCTCCCGTCGCCTTGGCGATCTGGATGCCGACGATGCCGACGCCGGACCCGGCGCCGAGGAACAGGATGCTTTCGCCCGCGGCGAGCCGGCCGTTGGTCACGATCGCGTCGTGCATGGTCTCGACCGCGACGGGATAGGCGGCGGCCGTTTGCCAATCCATCCCGGCGGGAACCGGGAAGACGTGGCGGTGGTCGACCTTGGTCAGCTCCGCGAAGGCCGATGCGCCGAACCCCATCACCCGGTCGCCGACCGAGAACCGGACCGCGCCCGGGCCGCATGCTTCGACGGTGCCCGCGAACTCGTTGCCGGCGATCGCCGGGCCCGATGCCTCCGTGCCGTGCCGGTGCCTCAGCGGCATGACCAGGTCGGCGCGGTTGAGCCCCGCCGCACCCACCCGCACCAGCAATTCGCCTTCGCCGAGGGTGGGCTCGGGCAGATCGTCGACGACCTGGAGCTCCCGCCTGCCGTCGCGTTCCACGATGACTGCCACGCGCATGCGTCGTTCTCCTCGGTCAGGGCAGGAACTCGGCCAGGTCGACATCCGCAAGGTTGAGCGGCATCGCAGGCTCGAACCGTTCGCGGACCGCCGGGTCCGCGCCGACCGGCCGGGTCGCGTCGATCAGCCACTTGGTGCCGATCCGGTACATCGGGCTCTGGCCCGGCACGATGTCGGAGATGTTGTCGAGCGACCAGGTCCGCGCGTTCGGAATCTTGACGATGTCCCGCCCGGCGTCGACCCGCGTGGTCAGCGACCAGAAGATCTGGCGGAGGTCGGTGCAGTCGATGTCCTCATCGACCGCGATGGCGAGCTTCGGGTGCATCTGCGGGCCGGACAGCGACGCCAGAAGCGCCGTCTTGGCCTGGCCCTCGACCCGCGGCCTCAGCTTGATCACGACCGCCATCAGCCCCGCGATCCCGAGGCAGCGGAGGTCGATCAGGTCGAGCCCGCCCTCGACGCGCTCCAGATGCTGCCAGAGCAGCATGTCGATCGCGCTCGCGACAAGCGCCTGGGTATCAGTCATCGGCGCGCCGCACTGCATGGCGTAGAAGATCGGATCGGAACGCCTCGTCAGCGCCTTGACCCTGAAGATCTGGGTGCGGTCTTCCATGGCATAGCCGCCCGAGCCCTCGCCGAAAGGGCCCTCGGGCGTCGTCTCGTCGGGCGGGATTTCGCCCTCCAGCACCAGCTCCGCCTCGGCCGGCACTTCCAGATCGACAGTCTCGCAGCGGACCATGCGCACCGGTTCGCCCAGCAGCGCGCCTGCGACCGTGAGCTCGTCGGTCCCGTAAGGCGCGGTGTAGGAGGAGGCGAAATAGATCGCCGGATGCGCGCCCACCGCCACCGCGACCGGCATCGGCTCGTTCCGCGCCTGGTATTTCTGGTAGATCCTGAGCGCCTGGCGCGGGCAGATCAGGTACCCCGTCCGGTCCGGGCCCAGCACCTGCATGCGGTGGATCGACATGTTGCGGATCCCGGTATCCGGATCCTTGATGATCGCCATGCCGGCGGCGATGTAGGGGCCGGGGTCCGCCTCCGAGGTCCAGACGGCGGGTACGCGGGTCAGGTCGACCTCCGCGCCGAGCGCGATCGACTGCTTGACCGGGGCGTCCGAACGCGGGACGTCGACCGTCGGCAGCGGGGTACGGACGCGCTCGTTGAAGCTCGCGACGACATCCCGCTCTTCGACGCCGAGCGCGATTCCCCATTTGCGCCGGTCGGCGATGATCTGGTTCGCGACCCGCCAGCCCGGGAAGCCCGCGAGGTCCGTGAACAGGCTCGCCTTGCCCAGCCGGTCGTAGGTCTTCCAGCCGATGGCGGTGAGGTTCTCCAGCGGATCGACGGGTCTGTCGAAGCGGATGAGCTCTCCCCGCGATTCCAACGCATCAAGATAGCCGCGAATGGACTGATCGGCCACGCATACCCCCGGCGGATTGATCCGGACCGGCCGGCCCGGTAAGGAACGGTCCGGCCAATCTACCATTCCGGGGAGCGCGAGGCATGGGCAGCCGGATCGAGGATCCGCTCGGAGCGTTCTGCGCCCACAGCCGTCCCGTTCTGCCCGGAAGCGGCGAGGGGCCGCTCAGGGGCCGCAGCTTCGCGGTCAAGGATGTCTTCCACATCGCCGGCTACAGGACCGGGTTCGGCAGCCCGGAATGGCTCGAAACCCATGAACCGGCCACCGTTACGGCCTCCGCGGTGCAGCGTCTCCTCGATGCCGGCGCGGACATGGTGGGCAAGACGCTGACCGACGAGCTTGCCTACAGCCTCACCGGGGAGAACGTGCATTACGGCACGCCGGTCAACCCGGCGGCGCCGGACCGGGTGCCGGGCGGGTCGTCGAACGGCTCGGCGTCGGCGGTCGCCGGCGGCGCCGCCGATTTCGCCCTCGGCACCGATTGCGGCGGCTCGGTGCGGCTCCCGGCCAGCTATTGCGGGATTTTCGGGATACGGCCCACCGTCGACCGGGTTCCGCTCGACGGCGTGATTCCCTTCGGTCCGCCCTTTGACGTCGCGGGGTGGTTCGCGCGCGACGCGGAACTCCTGGAGGCCGTCGGCCGGGTCCTGCTCGACGAGAACGGTCCTCCGCCGGCGCCGCGGCGCCTGCTTCGCGGCGTCGATGCGTTCGATGCGGTGGAGGACCGGATCGCCGCGGCACTCGAACATGCCGTCGCGCGGGTCGAGGTCGCCGTCGGGCCGGCCGCCGATGTCTCCGTCGCCGAAGGCCGGCTGGGCCACTGGTTCGAAACCTTCCGGACCGTCCAGGGCGCGTCGATCTGGTGCAATCTCGGCGAATGGGTCACGGCGGTGCGCCCCCGACTCGGGCCGGGCGCGAAGATGCGCCTCGAATGGGCCGCCGGACTCGACGAGCGTGCCGTCGCCGCCGCGAAAGCCGACCACGCGGCGATCCGGCGGCGCATCGAAACGGTGCTGGGGGAGGGCGACGTGCTCGCGATTCCGACCTCGCCGCGCGCCGCGCCGCTCAAGAACACCCCCATCGACGATATCGAGATCCGGTTCCGCAACCAGGCCATGCATCTTCTGTGTATCGCCGGTCTCGGCGGGCTGCCCCAGATCAGCCTTCCCATGGCGGAGATCGACGGCCTGCCGCTCGGACTCTCGCTGATCGGGCCGCGCGGGGCGGACATGCAATTGCTGGCGCTCGCCCGTAGACTGACCGCCTGATTTCAGGGAGGGACCCGATGCCGCACGATCTCAAGATCCCCGACTACGTGATCGAACGCATCATGGCGAAGCGGGGGCGGCTTCACGTCTTCGACCGGTTCGACCCGTCGAAGACCGCCCTCGTCGTCATCGACATGCAGAATTTCTTCGTGGCCGAGGTCGATACGGCAAAGAGCATCTGCCCCAACATCAACCGCTTGGCCGCCGCCGTGAGGGCGCGGGGCGGCACGGTCGCCTGGGTGCTGCTGACCGTCGCCGAGGAGATGGACGGCCCGAGCCTGTGGCCGATCTACCACGACTATTTCTTCACGCCGGCCAAGATGAAGGCGCACAAGGACGGACTCACGGAGGGGAGCGAGGGGCACCGGCTCTACGAGACCCTCGAAGTCCGCGACGGAGACCTGATCGCCCGCAAGTCGCGGTTCTCGACCTTCATCCAGGGATCGTCCGATCTCGACGAGCGGCTGCGCGCGCGCGGGATCGAGAATCTGCTGATCGCCGGCACCGCGACCAATTTCTGCTGCGAAACCAGCGCGCGCGACGCGATGATGATCGGCTACCGGGTGGCGATGGTCTCCGACGCCAACGCCGCGCGCTACGACGAGGATCATTTGGTCGGGCTGACGTCGGTCTGGCAGAGCTTCGGCGACATCCGCAGCGTCGACGAGTGCATCGACGAATTGCTGGCGCCCGCCGAGGGGGCCGAGGCGGCGGAGTAGCGGGGCAGGCCGCGCACGGCAAGGGGGCCGGGGTGCCGGGACGGCTGGACGGCAAGGCGGCGTTGATCACCGGAGGCGCCGGGGGAATCGGCTCGGCGACGGCGGCGCTGTTCCTGGCGGAAGGCGCCGAAGTCGCCATCGTCGATCTCCATGACGACGCGCTCAGCACCGCATCCGATGAAATCGCGGAAACCGGCGCCGGCGAGGTCGTTGCCATAGAGGCCGACATCGCGCGGGAAGAGGAGGCGTTCCGCGCCGTGGGCGAGGCCGCACGATCGTTCGGCGGCCTCGACATCCTGGTCAACAACGCGGGCGTTCGCGAGTACGGACCGCTGGCCGACCGGCCCGCCCGATCGTGGGAGCGGATCATCGCGGTGAACATGATGGGCACGGCGAACTGCACCCGCGCCGCGCTCCCCCACCTGCGCCGCGCGCCCGACGGCAACATCGTCAACGTTTCGTCGACCTTCGGCGTGATCGCGCGCACCGGGATGGGCCAGTACGACGCGACCAAGGCGGCGATCGTGTCGATGACGAAGACGGTCGCGTGCGAAGAGGCCGGGCACGGGGTTCGCGCCAACGCCGTCTGCCCGGGCGGGGTGCTGACGCCATACCATCTGAAGCGCTACGCGGCCGAGGGCGTTTCCCGCGAACGGCTCGAAGAGGGGCAGAAGTCGGTGCCGCTGATGGGTCGCTGGGCCCATGCAAACGAGATCGCCTGGCCGATTCTGTGGCTCGCCTCGCCGGAAGCGTCTTTCATAACCGCCGCGGCGCTCATGGTGGACGGCGGAAAATCGGCCCTTTAACCGTTGCGAGCGAGCCCCGCCCCGCTCAGCGGAACGCGACGCTCATGACCTCGTAGGACTTGGTGCCCTTGGGGGTCGTCACCTCGACCGAGTCCCCGACAGTGCGCCCGATCACCGCGCGGGCGAGCGGGGAGGTGACCGACAGCCGGCCCGCGTCCACGTCGGACTCGTGCTCTCCGACGATCTGGAACGTGCGCTCCTGATCGGTGTCCTCGTCGGTGAGCGTGACCGTCGCGCCGAACTTGATTTCCTTGCCCGACAGCTTGCCCACGTCGATCACCTCGGCGCGCCGCATCACGTCCTCGATATCCGCCACGCGCCCCTCGACGAAGGCCTGGCGCTCGCGCGCCGCGTGGTACTCCGCGTTCTCGGACAGGTCGCCGTGCTCGCGCGCGGCTGCGATGGCGCGAATTATCTCCGGCCGCTCGACCGACTTGAGCCGCTTCAGTTCCGCTTCCAGGTGGGTATAGCCTTCCGCGGTCATGGGAACCCTGTCCATAATCCGATCACCATAACGAAACCGTCCCGGCGCAAGGCGGGCCGCGTCAACTCGACACCGATGCGAAGGGACATGCCAGACCCTTGAATCTAGGATCGTCGAATACCAAGTTCAAGCATCGCCCCTTCCCACGGGCGCGCACCGCGTCCCGAGCATCGCCGCTATGGTCTCCGGCGGCCGAATTCGGGTAGCCTTTGTCACCACGGCCTGACCGCAAAACGATCTGGCAGGGAGCCGAGATGCTTCGAAGGCGTTTGGCCGACCGGCTGAAAAAGGGAATGAAGGACAAGGACGCCCGCGTGGTGTCCACGGTCCGGTTGATACTGGCCGCGGTGAAGGATCGCGATATCGCGTCGCGTACCGAGGGCGGCGGGGAAGAGGTCAGCGACCAGGACATTCTGGGCGTCCTGCAGACGATGGTGCGGCAGCGCGAGGAAGCGATCATCCTCTACGAGAAGGGGGGGCGGGACGAGCTCGCGCGGCAGGAAGCCGACGAGATCCGGGTCATCAAGAGCTTTCTGCCCGAACAGATGTCGGACGACGAGACCGCGAGCGCCGTTCACGCGACGATCGCGGAGATCGGCGCCGCGGGCATTAAGGACATGGGCCGCACGATGGCGTTGCTGAAGGAGCGTTACGCGGGGCGGATGAATTTCGGCCGCGCGAGCGCGGTGGTGAAGTCCGAGCTGACGAGCCGCTAGGGACGCCGCGGCCGCTTTGCCGCCCCCAGGAGGAGACGGGAGCCGGAATGGCCATAGCGCCCGATTTCCTGGACGAGATCCGCGCCCGTGTCGGGCTCGGCGACGTCATAGCGCGGCATGTGTCCCTAAAGCGCGCCGGGCGCGAGCTCACCGGCCTGTGTCCGTTTCACAACGAGAAGACGCCCTCTTTCACCGTCAGCGAGGAAAAGGGCTTCTTCCACTGCTTCGGCTGCGGCGCCCACGGCGACGTGATCGGCTTCGTGATGCGCCAGGAGGGGCTTTCGTTTCCCGAAGCGGTGGAGCGGCTGGCGGGCGAGGCCGGGCTCGAAGTGCCCCGGTCCACGCCCGAAGAGCGCGAGGCGGCCAAGCGGGCCACCACCCTTCACGAAGTCATGGAACGGGCCTGCCGCTTCTTCGAGGACGAGCTGCAGGGTCCGCGGGGGGCGGCTGCGCGATCCTACCTCGCCGGACGCGGGATCGACGAGGAGACGCGCGCCCGGTTCAGGCTGGGCTACGCACCGGATACGAGGACGGCGCTCAGAAACGCGGTGATGGACGGCGCGCACCCCGAGGCGCTTCTGGTCGAGGCGGGGCTGCTTATCCGTCCGGACAGCGGCACGCCCTACGACCGGTTTCGCGGCCGGGTGATTTTCCCGATCTCCGACCGCCGCGGCCGGGTCATCGCGTTCGGCGGCCGGATCCTCGGCGACGGAACCCCGAAATACCTCAATTCGCCCGAAACGCCGCTGTTCAACAAGAGCCGCGTGCTCTACGGCATGGCGACGGCGCGCGAGGCGGCGCACCGGAACGCCCGGGTCCTCGTCACCGAGGGCTATACCGACGTGATCGCCCTCAACCGCGCGGGCTATGCCGAGGCGGTCGCGCCCCTCGGCACCGCCCTGACCGAAAGCCACCTGCATGCGCTTTGGCGCATGGCGCCGGAGCCGATTCTCTGCTTCGACGGGGACGCGGCGGGGAAGCGCGCGGCATACCGGGCGGCCGAGCGGGCGGTGCCGCTGCTGGAGCCGGGACGCTCCCTCCGGTTCGTCACGCTCCCCGCGGGGCAGGACCCCGACAGCCTGTTCGCCGAGGGCGGCGTCGCGGCGGTCGAGTCCTGCCTGGAGAGCAGGCGGGACCTCTTCGACCTGATCTGGGAGATGTACACCGAGGGCCGGCGGTTCGACACGCCGGAACGCGTCGCCGGCCTCAAGCAGACGATGGAACGCCTCGCATACCGGATCGACAACCGCGAGGTGCAATACCAGTACCTGACTCACTTCCGGCAGCGAATCCTCCGCCGGTTCGGACCCCGGTGGGGCGTGCGCGCACGGAACGATACCGACGGGATCCGGATTCCGTCGGGTACGCCGCCCGAGGCGCTGCCCCGCAGCACCGTCCGTTACGTCCTGGCGACGCTGTTGCGTCATCCCCCGTTGATCGACGAGTTCTGCGAGCGCCTCGCGGACCTGGAGGTCGAGGATGGGCCGGTTCGGGGGCTCCTGGAGAACATTCTCGCCCGCGTTCACGAGGCGCCGGGACTTGACGAAGAAGGCCTCAAGAGCCACTTGAGCGGGGCGGATGCGGAACTGGCCGAATCGCTGCTCGGCGCCGATATCTACGCGCAATGGCGTTTTGCCGGCCCGGACGCTACAATCGGGTCGGCGCGGAAGGGCGTTTCCCATGCGCTCGACGGCCTCGGATCGGCCGGTGTAAAAGCGGATTTGGCGGCGGCGGAAATGGCACTGGCAAACGATCCCAGCCCGGCGAACGTGGAACGCTTTACCAGATTGAAGACGGCACAACTCGAGCGTCTCGAGGGCGAGGACGGGTTGCTTGCCGACGAGCCGGGTTCGGGCCCGGCGTTCGGACAACTCAGGCGGCAATCCTGACCGGGGCGCGGCCGGGCTTGCGGCTGCGCGGGGCACATATCGACAGGGGCGGCGATGGCCACGAAAACGACGAGCGCGACGGAAACCCGACCCGCGGGGGAAGAAAACGCTGACGCGCCCCTGATCGATTCGATCGGCGGGCTGGTCAAGAAACTGATCTCGCGCGGCAAGGAACGGGGCTTCGTCACCTACGACGAGCTGAATGCCGCGCTTCCGCCCGACCAGGTCTCGTCCGAGCAGATCGAAGACACGATGACCAATCTCTCCGAGCTCGGCATCAACGTCGTCGAGGGGGAAGATTCCGAGGACGTCTCGTCCGACGACGGCAAGACCGCCGGAAACGCGACTCTGGCGGCAAGCTCGGACGAGGACGAGGATCTCGGGCGCACGGACGATCCGGTGCGCATGTATCTGCGCGAGATGGGCAGCGTCGAGCTGTTGTCGCGCGAGGGCGAGATCGCCATCGCCAAGCGGATCGAAGCCGGGCGCGAACGCATGATCGGCGCGATCAGCGAGAGTCCACTGACGCTGCGTTCCGTCCTGTCCTGGTACGAGGCGCTCAACGACGGGACGATGCTCCTGCGCGACGTCATCGATCTCGATGCGACCTACGGCCGCGAGTTCAGCAACAACGAAATGGCGGTCGACGGCGACCGCGACGACGAAGACGGGGAAGGGCTGAACGGAGCCGCGAACGGCGGCGCGGCCAACCACGCCGACGCCGACGGCGAGGAATCGAATGTCTCGCTGTCGGCGATGGAAGAAGCGCTCAGGCCGCAGATTCTCGATACCCTGAAGACGATCGCCGCGACGCACGGAAGGGTCCGGCGCCTTGAGGAGAAGCGCGCGCTGGCGCACAGGGAGGGCAGGACCTTCGCCAAGGGGTCCGAGACGCGTATCCGCAAACAGCGCGCGGCGCTGGTGGAGCTGGTCAAGAGCGTTCAACTGCACAACGCCCGGATCGACGAGCTGGTGCAGGAGCTCTACGTCCACAACCGCAAGCTGGTCGCGCTCGAGAGCAGCCTCGTGCGGCTCGCCGAGCGGTCCGGCGTGAAGCGCAACAAGTTCTTCGAACGGTATTTCGGCCACGAGACGGATTCGCGCTGGCTGAACCGGGTCTCGCGCCTGTCGGAAAAGGGCTGGAAGGAGTTCGTTTCCCGGCGCAAGGACGAAATTCGTCCCATCCGCAAGGATATCGCCCGGCTGGAGCAGGAGATCGAGATGCCGATCTCCGAATTCCGCCGCATCGTGAACGAGGTTCAGCGCGGCGAGCGCGACGCGGCGCGGGCCAAGAAGGAGATGGTCGAGGCCAACCTCCGACTGGTGATCTCCATCGCCAAGAAATACACCAACCGCGGATTGCAGTTCCTGGATCTGATCCAGGAAGGCAATATCGGCCTGATGAAGGCGGTCGACAAGTTCGAGTACCGCCGCGGTTACAAGTTCTCGACCTACGCGACCTGGTGGATCAGGCAGGCGATCACGCGCTCCATCGCCGACCAGGCGCGCACCATTCGCATCCCGGTCCACATGATCGAGACGATCAACAAGCTGGTCCGCGCCTCGCGTCAGATCCTGCACGAGATCGGCCGCGAACCCGCGCCGGAAGAGCTCGCCGAACGTCTCGGAATGCCGCTCGAGAAGGTGCGCAAGGTCCTCAAGATCGCCAAGGAGCCGATCAGCCTGGAAACGCCCATCGGCGACGAGGAAGACAGCCATCTCGGCGACTTCATCGAGGACAAGAACGCGGTGCAGCCGCTCGACGCGGCGATCCACGGCAATTTGCGTGAGACGACCACGCGGGTGCTGGCGAGCCTGACGCCGCGCGAGGAACGCGTGCTCAGGATGCGCTTCGGCATCGGCATGAACACCGACCATACGCTCGAAGAGGTCGGACAGCAGTTCTCGGTCACGCGCGAGCGTATCCGCCAGATCGAGGCCAAGGCGCTGCGCAAGCTCAAGCACCCCAGCCGCTCGCGGCTTCTCCGGAGTTTCCTCGATACCTGAGCCGCGGCCCCTACGAATCCGCCGCCGCGCGGGCGGGCTGTTGACCGTCCCCGGCCGGGTCCATACCATCCGAAGCGGTTGACGGATGGCGCGGGTGCCCGGTTTTCGCGGGGCGGGCGTGCCCGATGTCGGCCGGTTCCAGCCGTAGCGAAGTGGCTCGTCAGTACCGCCCGATGCGTCCGATCCAGACACTTTGTCGCCTGCACGACATGCTTTCCGATATCGGCTACGTCATCGGCACGCTGGGTCTCGGCTCGATGGCGGCGATCTATTGCTGGGAGGTTCTGACCCGGTATTTTCTGGGCGTCGCGACCGACTGGGCGAACGACACCTTTTCCAACGTTCTGTGCGTCACGATCTTCTCGATGGTGCCGCACGCGACCCGGCGCGGGCAGCATATCGCGATCACCCTGCTGAGCGAGCTGGTGCCGAAACTCGGCCCGCCGCTCGCCGTCTTTACCGGCGTTTTCGGAACCGTGATGTGCCTGTTCGCCGGCTGGATTAGCCTGGAAGAGAACATCCGGCAGGTCGTCGACCAGATCGTGACCACCCAGAACTATCCCGTACCCCAGTGGTGGATGTCGGTGTTCATCACATACGGTTTCGTGGGCGCCGGGCTCTATTTCTTCCGCGGGCTGTTCAGGTCTGAGGCGGTGAAGACCCGGACCTGGATCACGCCTCGGCCGGCGGAGGGCTGAGCACGCGCCATGGAATGGTGGGCGATTCTTTCGATCGGGATCGCGATTCTGGTCGCACTCTTCCTGACCGGCGCGCCGATCTTCCTCGCCTTCCTCATCATCATCATCTCCGGCGTGGTGCTCACCTTCGGCGACGCCGCGTTCGGCATGGTCGTGAACTCGATGTTCGACACCGGCACCACCGCGTCGCTGGGGACCGTGCCGCTCTTCGTCCTGTTGGGAGAAATCCTGTTCCGGTCCGGCAGCATGGAGGTGTTGCTGGACTCCATCGACAAGCTGGTCGGAAAGATCCGCGGCCGCGCCTACGTGCTGTCGATCTCGCTGTCCACGGTTCTCGGCGCCTTGTCCGGGTCCGGCATCGCGGTCGCCGCGATGCTCGGCCGCTCCCTGCTGCCGATGATGCGCGGGCGGGGCTACGATACCAAGCTCTCCATCGGTACGATCCTCGCCGGCGCGTGCCTCGCGCCGATCATTCCGCCCAGCATCCTCGCCATCATCGTCGGCACGCTGGCCGACGTTTCGATCGCGGCGCTCCTGATTGCGGGCGTCGTGCCTGGCCTGCTGCTCGCGGCGCTCTACGTCACCGCCTGCCTTGTGAGGGTGCGCATCGACCCCAAGCTGGCCCCGGAGGACGAGGAGGTCGAGAAGGTCAACTTCGTCGGCAAGCTCAAGGCGGTCGCGGGACTTCTGCCGTTTTCCATCATCATCTTCATGGTGATGGGGCTGATCATGCTGGGCATCGCCACCCCGTCGGAATCGGCGGCGACGGGCGTGCTCGGCGCGATCCTGACCGCCGCCTATTACCGCAAGCTCAGCTGGCGGATGCTTTACGAGGCGACCGGAGAGGCGGCGCTTCTGGCCGCGGTCATCCTGCTGATCCTCGCCAGCGCGGTGATGTTCACCCAGCTTCTCGCCTTCACGGGCGCGACCCGGGCGCTGACGGAAGTCGTCACCGGAATGAACGTGCCGGCGTGGTTCATGTTCTTCCTCATGATGCTGCTGCCGTTCATTCTCTGCATGTTCATCGACCAGCTCGGGCTCATGCTGGTCGTCATCCCGATCTATCTGCCGATCATCAAGGCGCTCGAATTCGACCCGGTCTGGTTCTGGCTCCTGTTCCTGCTCAATATCACCCTCGGCGCGATCACCCCGCCCTTCGGCTACATCATGTTCGCGGTGAAGGGCGCGGCCCAGGACGTGCCGATGGGCGAGATCTTCAACGCGTCCTGGCTGTTCGTCATCCTGACGTTGATCGGCATGGTGCTGATGTCGGTCTTTCCGGGGATCGTCACGACGCTCCCGACCCTGGTTCAATAGTCTTTCTGCCGCCTGACGCGGACCTGCGCTATGATCGGCCGGGTCCGATCGGAGCCGGGAGATCGCTTACATGTGGCGTCCGCCGGAACGCATCAAATGGTCGCCGGAGCCCGGACGCTGGCCGAGCCGCCGGGAGGCGGCCGAAGCACGCCTCTTCCAGCCGGTCGATATCGGCCCCCTGACCCTCGAGAGCCGGACCTGGGTTCCGGCGATGGTGCCCTGGCGCGCGACCGGGGACGGGATCGTCACGCCCGAGGCGTTGGGCTGGTACGAGCGCTTCGCCCGCGGGCGGCCCGGCGCCATCGTGGTCGAGGCCACGGGCATCCGCGACATTCCCAGCGGTCCGTTGCTGCGCATCGGCGACGACCGGTTTATCCCGGGTCTGAAGACGCTCGTCGAAACCGTCCGACGGGCCAGCGGCGGGCATACCCGGCTGCTCATCCAGATCATCGATTTCCTGGCCATCCGCAGGCGCCCGCGCCGCGATCGCTATCTCGGCGAGTTCCTGCGGATCACCGAAGACCATTGCGAACGCCTCGACGCGGCGGGCTGGTCCGAAGAACGGATTCGCGCCCGGCTTGCCGAGCTCGACGACACGGAACTCTCGGCCATCCTGTCGCCGCGCGAGTACGAGGCGCTGCGGATGGGCTACCGCGAACGGGTCACCGATCTCCATCTTCCGCATGTCCGTGCGTTGCCCGAGGTCCTGCCGGACCTGTTCGGCGATGCCGCGCGGCGCGCCCGCGAGGCGGGCTTCGACGGGGTCGAGCTGCACTACGCCCACGCCTATACGATGTCCCAGTTCCTGTCGCGATTGAACGACCGCGACGACGGCTACGGCGGGCCGCTCGAAAACCGGGTTCGCCTGCCGATCGAGGTGTTTGGGCGGGTTCGACGGGCGGTCGGCGACGACTTCGCTGTCGGTTGCCGATACCTGAGCGAGGATTGCGTCGACGGCGGCAACACCGTAGACGATTCGGCCTGGTTCGGCGCCGCGTTCGCCCGTGCCGGGTTCGACTTCCTGTCGTTGTCGCGCGGCGGCCGGTTCGAGGACGCCAAGCAGCCATCCGTCGGCGCCGCTGCCTACCCTTATACCGGGCCGAGCGGGTACGAATGCATGCCGCAATACGTATCCGACGACCGCGGCCCGTTCGGCCGCAACGTGGAGCCCGCGGCGGCGATCCGCGCCGCCTTGCGGGCGGAGGGGCACACGACTCCCGTCGTCGTCACCGGCGGCATCCACGGCTTCGGGCAGGCCGAAGCCCTGCTGCGCGACGGCAAGGCCGATATCGTCGGCTTTGCGCGGCAGAGCCTCGCCGATCCCGACTGGTTCGTGAAGGTGCGTCTCGGGCGCGGCGACGAGGTCGTGGTGTGCGAATACACCAACTATTGCGAGGCGCTGGACCAGAAACACGTCCCGGTCACCTGCAAGCTGTGGGACCGCAAGCAGCGCGACGAGCCGGGGGTGCGGACGACCGCGGACGGGAAACGCAGGCTCACGGCGCCGTTGTGGGAGCCGGGTCTCGATATCGAAGCGGCGCTGGCGTCCGGCGACGGAAAGGCCCCCAGGCGGCTCAGTTGACCTTCCGCTGGCCTTTCGGAAGCACGAACACCTGACCCGGATAGATCAGATCCGGGTCGCGGATCTGGTCCCGGTTGGCCTCGTAGATCAGCGTGTACTGCACCCCGCCGCCATAGGTCCGCCGCGCGATACGCCACAGGCTGTTGCCGGGCTGGACGAAGACCACGGCATCGCGCGACAGCCCGCCGATCGGACCCGCGGGGAAGAAGGGCGATTCGATGCGGGCGACGACCCGGCCTTCCGGTCCGATCTGGTCGATCCGCATCCGGTAGCGCTTGGGCTTCACGTTCTCGCCCAGCTCGACCCTCCAGATGCCCGTCTCGTCCGGGTCTGCCCCGCCGACCGGCTTGTTGTCCAGATAGAGCTGAACGCGCGAGCCCTCCGGCGCCTTGCCGCCAACCGCGACCTTCCCCTTGTCGTCATAGTCCACCGTGTCCAGCGACAGTTCGGACGACGGGTCTTTCCCTTTTTCCTCGGAGCGGGAAGTATCGGCGACCGGCGGCGGGGAACTCTGTCGGGTCGGCGATGCCTCATCGGAAGGCTTGCCTGGCGCCGCCCGCGCGGCCTCGTCCTCCGTCTCGACAGGGCGGGACGAAGCGGCTTGCCGGTTGGGCGTCGGGCTCCTCGCGGGGGCAGTTGCCTGGGGCGCCGGCCCGGTCCCCCGTTCGGTGCCTTCGGACCCGCCGGAAGTTTCCGCCGACCGGCTTGGCGTTCCTGAAGGCGGTGCGGCGGTTTCCTCTTTCGCCGCGCCGGGCGGCGATGCAGCCCGCTCCTTCCCGGCCCGCGCCGGGCCGCGCGCGTTCCCGGATTCCGCGCTTGCCTCGGGAACGGCCGTTCCGGGACCGGGGGGCTTATCGGGGAGCCCGGGCTTCTGCAGGACCACCGAGCTGCCCGGCCCCTCGCGCGGCACCGACAATGCGAGGGCGCCCGTCTTGCCCGGCGTCTCGCGCCCGGCGACATCCTTGCCGGGTTCCGGAATGACGACGATGACCTTGTTTTCCGACCGGGCCTCGGTTTCCGGCTTGTCCGGGTCGGTACGGCTTTTCGCCGTGATTTCGTGGTCGCCGGGCGGCAGCGGCCGGTCCGGGACAACGACCCAGTCGCCCCGCTTGTCGGCCCTGGTGCGGCCCACCGCCTCGCCCTTGTCGGAGACGACGACCTCGGAACCGGGCTCCGCGCGCCCGGCAACCACCGAATCTCCCGAAGGGCTCACTCGAACGACTTCGATGCTGGGGGTCTTCTTGCTTTCCTTTCCGGGCTCCCCGGGCGTTCCGGTCCCGGCGGCTTTCGGCCGGGCCGCGGCCTGCGTTTCCTTCGACGGGGCAGGGGGAGCGGTCGGAGCCGCGCTCTCGGTCCGCGGCGCCGGCGGGGGTACCGGAACGACGGCGCTGGCGCCGGGACGGTCCCCACCGGTTTCCCGGACACTGCCATCGTCGAACAGCACGAGAACCGCCGCTATCACGACGACCGCGACTGCAACGGCAAGGGGAATAGCGTATCTCTTCAACGGATTGCCATCCCGATCGGGCACCAAACGCTATGCTACTATAAGGCCCGGCGGGTCAAACGAACACCCGCAGCCGCGCCGCCGGACGTCCTGGAGGGGCACCAGCCGGTCAGAGCGCGCATGCATATCGGGTCGGGGAGACCCCGTTTGGGCGAACTCGTGGCTCTGCCTTTGTGGCTGGTCGTGCTGGTCGGCTTGCTGGCGGCCCTCTCCTTGTTCGCCCATTTCCTGATGCCCGGCACGCGCTGGATACTCAGACGCCGGGTGTACCGGGTCATCGAGGACGTCAATTCCAGGCTCAATATCGAACTGCCGCCCTTCCTGCTGACCAAGCGCGACAGGCTTATCGACCGGCTGATCTACGACGACAGGGTGCTCGAGGCGGCCGCCGACACCGCCGCCGAACGCGACGTTCCGCAACAGGTGGTGGTCGAGGAGGTGAGGGGATACGCCGAAGAAATCGTGCCCGGCTTCAACGCCTATTTCTATTTCCGACTGGGCTACCGGATCGCCCGCCGATTCATCCGGTTCTTCTATCGCGTCCGGCTCGGCTATGCCGACTACAAGGCGCTCGATGGCGTGCGAAGCGACGTCAGCATGGTGCTCGTGATCAATCACCGGAGCAATTTCGACTATCTCCTCGTGACCTATCTCGCATCGCGCCGCGCCGCCCTGTCCTACGCGGCGGGGGAATGGACGCTGTTCTGGCCGGTGGCGAACCTGTTGCGCGCGATGGGCGCCTATTTCGTGCGCCGGAATTCCCGCAACCCGCTCTACCGCCGCGTGGTGGAGCGCTACGTCCAGCTGGCGGTGGAGGGCCGCGTGCCCCAGGCGATCTTCCCCGAGGCGGGTCTGTCGCAGGACGGCGCGCTCCGGTCGCCCCGGGCGGGGTTGATCGACTACATGATGCGCGGATTCGACGTCGAGAAATCGCCCGACATCGTCTTCATCCCGATCGGCCTCAACTACGAGCGGATCGTCGAGGACCGGACATTGCTGCTCCACGGCGACGAGGCGCTGATCAGTCAGCGCGGCACGACGTTCATCCTGAGGTCGACGATCGCCTTTTTCGTCCGAACCTCCCTGGAACTGCTGCATGGGCGGCGCCAGCGGTTCGGCCGCGCCTGCGCCAATTTCGGGTCTCCGGTCTCGCTCAAGGCGTGGCTCTCGGCCAACGGCGTCGCGTTGGAGGGAATCGACCGCGAAACCCGCTATGCGGTGTCGATGAAGCTGGTCACCGAGCTGATGGGCGAGGTCGGCAAGCTGATTCCGGTGCTGCCGGTCTCGCTGATCGCCACGGCGGTGGCGGAGAGCGGCGACCGGTCGCTGAGCGAGCTGGACCTCAAGGCGCGGGTGCACCGGCTGATCGGCGCATTCGAGAGCACCGGCGCCCACGTGTATGTTCCCTTCGGCGAGGAGAGCCGCGCGGTCAGCGACGGGTTGCAGCTTCTGCTGAAGCGCAGGATCCTGCTTGAAGACCCGCCGGGCAGGTACAAGGTAAACCCCGAAGAACGCAAATTGCTCGAATTCTACGTCAGGCCCGTGAACCACTTGCTGCCAGGGCAGGAAGCCGCGTCTTGACCGCCGGCCCGGTTTTTCCCGAGGGTTGGGAGCCGCGTCTCACCGCCGAGGATTTCAGCGAGCGATGGCTGCGCTCGCCCGTCGGCGCGGTGCTGGCAAGGCCATGGTTCGATCACGCCGCGCTCTGGCTCCTCGGGCGCTGGTTCTTCCCGCTCTCGCGCCTGTGGGCGGCGGCGCGGGCCGCCAACGGGTCGATCCTGCGGTTCTACGAGGAAGTGCCGATGGACCCGGTGCCGGGGATCGGGGCTCGGCTGCGCAAGACTCTCGACCGGTTCGAGACCGCGCGCGAGGCGGTGAACGCGACGGAAGGGCGCTGGCGCCAGGTGTTCTTCGAGGAACGGGACACCGAGCTCTACCGCCTGGTGGCGATCGAGGCGGCGCGGCGCGACCGGCGCAATGCCTATAACGCGACCAGGCGCCATTTTTCCTATCTCAGGCGCCGGCGGACGGTCCCGCCGGTCCGGTGGGAGGTCCCGGCCGCCGAAGAGGTCGAGGCCGAATACGGCGCGCTGCTCGCCGATCCGTCCGCCGCCTTCGCGCCGCCCGACCCGTTTCCCGAGGTGTTCGAGTCGCAGCGCGTTCCCGGACCCGTGGGCGAGGAATACTGGCTGCGGTTCCGCTCGCCCAGCCCGATCATGAACGACGACGTGTTCGCCAGGGTCTACGAGCCGGTCGGCGTCGTCGCCCCCCCCTCCCTCGTGTTCGGCCACGGCATCTGCGTCGAGTTCGATCACTGGCACGGGCTGGCCGACGAGGTCTTCGCCCTGTGCCGGATGGGGATCCGGGTGATCCGGCCGGAAGCGCCGTGGCACGGCCGCCGGGTGCCGGACGGCCGCTATGGCGGGGAGACGTTCATCGCCCGCGCTCCCCGGGGCGCGCTGGATACGTTCTCGGCCCAGCTGCTCGAATGGCCGGTACTGATCGACTGGAGCCGGTGCACCAGCCGCGGTCCCGTCGCGGTGGGGGGGAGCAGCCTGGGCGCGCTGCTCGCCCAGCTGCTCGCGGTCAAGGCGGTTGCCTGGCCGACCCGGCTGCGGCCCGACGCGCTGTTCCTGATCACCCATTGCGGGCATCCGGAGGACGCAGCGCTCCGCGGCAGCATGGCGAAGCTCTGGGGCGTGCAGGAGGCCATCGCCCGGCACGGCTGGACCGAGGAAGGGGCGCTGCGCTGGCTGCCGCTGCTCGATCCCCGGGGCGCGGACCCGGCGATGGATCCCGAGAACATCGTTACCGTGCTCGGCAGTCGCGACACGGTCACGCCGTTTGCGACCGGCAAGGCGCTGATCGACGAATGGCGGGTGCCGCCCGAGAACCGTTTCATCTGGCGGCGCGGCCACTTCTCGGTGCCGCTCAAGATGATTCGCGACCACCGGCCGCTTCGCCGCCTGAGCGAGCGGCTGGAGAGCCTTCGCGGTTCCGGATAGCGGTGGTGGGCCCGGCAGGACTTGAACCTGCGACAACGCCGTTATGAGCGGCGCGTTCTAACCAGCTGAACTACGGGCCCGCGGCGAAGCTGCCACGGCGCCGAAACGCTGGCAAGCGCGGTCCGCGGTCGCGCCTGCCGTCGGTTGGACCGTTCTGCTCCGGCGGCTAAAGTGTTCCCCGCGCGCAACCGCCAAGACCGGTCTCCGGGGGCGGCGGGAGATAGGGGGATTCGTGGACGCTATCGGCAAGGCTCATCTGTGGCTGCTGAACCTGTTCAAGGCCGGTTCGGGGCTGATCATTTTTGCGGTGTTCGTGGTCATCGTCGTGGATGTCGGACTGACCATCCTCGCCGGGTGGGGACTTCCGGTGCTTCCCTGGGACCGCACCCACGGGCTGGTCGAGTACGGGCTGCTGTGGTTCACCATGCTGGCCGCGCCCTGGCTCGTCCGCATCAAGGGTCATGTCTTCGTCGACGCCGTCACCCAGCTCCTGCCTCCGCGGGTCAAGCTGGCGACGGCCAAGTTCGCCTATCTCGTGGCGATCGCGGGATGCCTCGCCTTCGTCTATTTCTCCGTGCAGCTCTGGTACGAGGCGTTCATTTTCCAGGAACTCGACGACCGTGGCGCATACTTCCCGCTCTGGACGCTCTATCTGCCGATGCCGTTCGGGTTCGGCTTGATGGCGCTCGAGTTCTTCCGCTTCCTGATCGGGCGGGACGACATGTACGGCAGCCGGTTGGACGTGCGGGAAGGGGTGTAGGCCATGGAATGGTATTGGGCCTTCGCCCTTCTGCTGGGCATGGTGATTTCCTTCATGGCGCTCGGCGTGCCGGTCGCGTTCGCGTTCATCGCCACCAACTTCATCGCCGTCATCATCTTCGCCGGCACCGCGGGGCTGATCCAGGTGGCCGACAACTCGACCCAGCTGATCACCCGGTTCATCCTGGGCCCCGTGCCGATGTTCATCATGATGGGCTCGCTGTTCTTCCACACCGGGCTCGCGATCAGGGTGTTCGACGGGCTGGATGCGATCTTCGGGCGGCTGCCCGGGCGGCTCTGCTACCTCACCGTCGCCGGCGGTTCGATCTTCTCGACGCTCACCGGCTCGTCGATGGCCAACACGGCGATGCTGGGCTCGCTGATGGTGCCGGAGATGGACCGGCGCGGCTACAGCAAGAAGATGTCGATGGGGCCGATCCTCGGCACCGGCGGACTCGCCATGATCATCCCGCCCTCGGCGCTCGGCGTGCTGCTTGCGGCCATCGCGGAAATCGATGTCGGCAGGCTCCTGGTCGCGGGGTTTCTGCCTGGCTTCCTGCTCGCCGGGCTCTACGCGGCGATGATCACACTCCAGCTCGTCCGCAACCCCGGCTCGGCGCCCGCCTACGACGTGCCCTATATGAGCCTCGGCACCAGGGTCAGGATGGTAACGACCAACATCCTGCCGATGGGGCTGGTCGTCTTCATGGTGGTCGGCTTCATCATCCTCGGCATCGCCACGCCGACCGAGGCGGCGGCCTGCGGCGTGCTGGGGGTGGTAATCTTGGCCGCTTTGTTCCGCTCTCTCTCCTTCGAGTCCATGAAGACCGCCGTCGAGGCGACCGTCCGGGTCGCCGCGATGGTGTTCCTGATCCTGATGAACTCCACCGTGTTCAGCCAGATGCTGGCCTTCTCCGGGGCGAGCAAGGGGCTGATCGAGTGGGTGACGAGCTACGAGCTCCACCGGCTGATCATCCTGTTGATGATGTTCGTCGTGCTGATCCTGCTCGGCATGTTCATGGACGCGACGTCGATGATGCTGATCACCGTGCCGATCTTCTTCCCCCTGGCACACGCGCTCGGCTTCGACCTGATCTGGTACGGGCTGTTCGTCCTCATAACGATCGAGATGGCGGGGACCACCCCGCCATTCGGATTATTGCTCTACGTCATGCTGGGGGTCGCGCCGAAAGGCACGACCATCCTGCAGGTTGCCGGCGCCGCGTTTCCTTTCCTGGTCTGCGACACCATCCTGATCCTGATCCTGGTCGCCTTCCCCGGCGTGGCGCTCTGGCTGCCCAGCCTGATGTGACGCGGCACGGGAGGAGGGGCGCATGAGCAATTCGGACGGGTCGGGCTACGGCCGCAACGCGATCGTCCCCGACGAGGATTCGAGGCTCACCCATGTGACCTTCGGCACGCCGATGGGCGAGCTGATGCGGCGCTACTGGCAGCCGGTCTGCCTCTCGTCCGAGCTCGGCGAGTTGCCCAAATTCCTGAGAATCCTCGGCGAGGAGCTGGTCGCCTATCGCGACAAGTCGGGGCGGGTGGGCGTGCTCGGCGCGCATTGCGCGCATCGCGGCACCTCGCTCGAATACGGCCGGATCGAGGAGGACGGCATCCGCTGCTGCTACCACGGCTGGCTCTACGACCGCGAGGGCCGCTGCCTCGATCAGCCCGGCGAGCCTGCCCACAGCCGCTACAAGGACGAGATCCGCCAACCCTGGTACCCGGCCGAGGAATACAGGGGGCTGGTCTTTGCCTATATGGGCCCGCTGGAGAAGAAGCCGCTGTTGCCGCGCTACGATATCCTGGAGGATGAGGACGCCGAGTATCTGGCCTACCGCAACTACAGCCGTGGCGAGGTCGCGGCGTGCAACTGGCTGCAGCTCCAGGAGAACGCGGCCGACCCGGTCCACACCTATATCCTGCATGGGTGGAACCCCGGCCTGTTCGAGTTCTCGGAAGTGATGGCCGTCCTGCCGAGCTTCGAATACGTCCATTCGGACCGCCACGTGTCCTATATCCGCACCACCGATCTCGACAGCGGCTACCGGCTGACCCGGATCTCGACCATCTTCGTGCCGACCGCGCGGTCGGTGCCGCCGCCTGAGGTGACCGGCACCGATCCCGAAGAGACCGAGCGGGCGCGCATGGTCGGCTGGTGGGTTCCAGTCGACAACGAGAATACGGTCGGCTTCCACGTCGAGCGGATCGACCCCGAGAAGAAGATCTTCCAGCCGCCGCACGCGCCCGTCATCCGCGACTACGCGGAGACCCAACGCGCGCCGGACGATTGGGAAGCGCAGGTGAGCCAGCGGGCGATCGCCCGCCACGGGCTGGAACATCTGGCGACGTCCGACCGCGGCGTCGTCATGTTCCGCCGCCGGTTGCGCGAGGCGATAGAGGCCGTGGAGCACGGCGATGATCCGCCGGGCATCGCCCGCGAACCGGCCGACCGGGTGGTGGAGATTCCGTCCCGCAACGAGGTGCTTGCGCCGTCGGAGTAGGGCCGGGCGTCCGCGCCGCGATCTTCCCTCGACCACGGCCCACCCTCCCCCGGCCCCTCCCGCAAGCGGGAGGGGCCGGGGGAGGGGCGGGCAAACGGGTTCCCTCTCCCCACCGGGGAGAGGGTCAGGGTGAGGGGGCGCGACCGCGTCCTACAAGAAGAGACGCCGCCCCGGAGGGCGGCGTCTGACGTTCGGCTTCAAGCCGGACGAGACGGCGGAATCAGCTTCCGGGCGCCTTGTACAGCTTTGACTTCAGCTCGGCCAAGGGAACCGTGAACTTCTGCGCCTCGGCTTCGGCCCATTTGGCGTTCAGGATCGTGTCGATGTAGATCTTCGCGTACTCGGGCGGGAGGTGGTAGTCCTGCACGCCCGCCTTGCGGAGCTTCTCGTTGTCGATCTGCGCCTTCTTCTTGAGGAGCGGACCGGACGCATTCTCGTAATGCAGGCCCGCGGCGATGATCTGCGCCTGTGCCTTCTTCGACAGGCTGTCGAACTTGTCCTTGTTCATCGTCGCCATGGTCGTCGAGCGGAAGAAGCCCGGCAGGATCCGGTACTTGATGAAGCGCTGCCAGCCGCGGAAGGCGACCCCGCCCTCGGGCCAGGCGAGGCCCTGGACCGCGCCGCGTTCGAGCGCGGTGTAGACCTCGGCCGGATCGATGGTTTTCGGGATCGCGCCCATCGCCTTGAAGAACGCCGTGTAGAGCGCGGTCGAGCGCACCTTCAGGCCCCGGATGTCGAGCCCCGTCTCCTTGCTGAGCTTGGGCTTGTCGACCAGCCAGATCGAGAACTGCTCGGTGGTGTAGAAATTGCCCCAGCCGAGGATGATCGCGTTCGACCGCTTGGCCCACGCGTTGGCGAAGATGTCGTAGCCGCCGTTCTTGCGCCATTCCTGCGGCGTCACGTTGGCGATCCCGGTCAGCTTCGCTTCGGGCTGTGCGGCGGAGTAGTAGGTCGACGGCGACATGATGATGTCGACGAGACCCCGTTTCAGCGCCGCGCCCTGCTTGCGGGGCGGTGTCACCTCCGGTCCGCCGAGATATTTCAGCTTAACTTCGCTCTCGTCCTCCGCCATCTTCTTGACGAAAGTCTCGAGGAACGCTTGAGACTGATCGTGCTTCGTTCCGAGCGCCGTCGTCACCTTGAGCTCGGTCGCCGCCTGCGCGGGCAGCGCGATCGCCGCCGCCGTAATCGCCGCGACGCCGGCCGCGGCAAGGGATCCAAAGGTGAGTTTCATCGGATAGCTGCTCCCTGTCGGTTGTCCTTCGAGTCTTCGGTCCGCCCACGCGACCGGGGGCCCGATATCGCCCAGCATACTAACAGCCGGCCGGCGGGCTGTAACCCGTCTCGGAACGCCGGTTTTCCCGCGCCGTGCACACCCGTCTATGATGCCGCGGGTCCCCAGTAGCGGCGAGAAAATCGATGGAAAACCGACACGTCTTCTATCCCGGAGAACCCCTGGAGCCCGGTGCGATCCGGGTCACCCTGCTCGGCACCGGCACGCCGTTCCCGCGCCGAGGTCAGGCGGCGGCCGGCATGTTCGTCGAGGCCGGCCCGCACAAGATGCTGCTCGATGCGGGTCCGGGGACGCCGGCGAATTTCACGTCTCTCGAAATTCCGTTCGACGACGTCGACAAGGTGTTCTTCACGCACCATCACGTGGATCACATCGGCGGGCTCGACCAGTTCTGGATCGGCGGCTGGACATACGGAAGGCGGCGACCGCTGCGCGTCTGGGGACCGCCCGGAACCGCCGACATCGTCGGGCATCTGCGCGAAATCTACGCGTGGGACATCGAAACCCGCCGCCGCGTCTTCGACACGCTCCAAGGCTCCGAGATCGAGGCCGTCGATTACGGCGAGGGCGTCGTCTGGGAGGAAGACGGCATTCGCGTGACCGCATTCGAGGTGGTGCACACGCCGCCGCACAACACCTTCGGGCTCAGGATCGACCATGCCGGCCGGTCTTTCGTGTTCTCCGGCGATACCAAGAAATGCGACGCGCTGATCGAGCAGGCGCGCGGCGTCGACCTGCTGATCCACGAAGCGTTCCCGCCGGTCGAGGTCTATGCCGACAAGGCCGGCCGGCCCGTCGAGCTCGCCAGCATCATCGCCGAGCAGATCCACACCGCGCCGCGCGAGGTCGGCGAGGTGCTGGCGGAGGCCCGGCCGCGGCTCGGCGTGATCTACCACATGTACAACAACGACGACGTGATCGGCCCGGCGCTCGCGCAGGTGCGGGAGGGCTACGACGGGCGGGTCGAGATCGGCTACGACCTGATGGTGATCGACATCGCCGACGAGGTGCGGGTGAGACCCGCCGTGGTCTCCGACAAGCCCTGGCCGGTGCGCCGCGACCGGCCGGCGGGGCATTGAGGAACGAAAGGGGCTTGGGCCCGCCCTTCGATACGGCGCTGTCGCGCCTACTCAGGGTGAGGATATCGCTGAAACCAGGGAGAAAAACCCCTCATCCCGAGTAGGCGCGACCGCGCCGTATCGAGGGACGCCCCGCGGTCGGGCGGGTGGCGTCAGCGTCCCCCGAAGGACGGCGTGCGCTTCTCAAGGAACGCGGCGATCCCTTCGGCGAAATCCTCGCCCGCGCCGCAATCCGCGAACGCCGCCGCTTCGGCCGCGAGCTGTTCCGCGAGCGAGCGGTGGGCCGAGGCGTTGAGCAGCGCCTTCGCGTTCGCATAGGCGCGCGTCGGGCCCGCGGCGAGGCATCTGGCAAGCCCGTCGACCGCCGTCTCGAACTCGTCCTCGGGCACGACGCGGTTGACCAGCCCCATCGCCTTCGCTTCCTCCGCGCCGAAACGCTCGCCGAGATAGGCCATCTCGAAGCTGCGCTTCAGGCCGACGGTGCGCGGCAGCGTATAGGTCGAGGACCCGTCGGGGCTGACGCCGATGTGACAGTAGGCGAGGGTGAAAAAGGCGTTTTCGTTCGCTATCGCGAGGTCGCAGGCGGACATCAGGCTCAAACCGAAACCCGCCACCGCGCCGTGCACGGCGGCGATGACCGGTTTCGGCATGGACCGGATCGTCTTGATCGACGGATGGACCCGGTGGACGAAGGCTTCGAAGCGGCTCCGCCGCTCTTCCGGGTCCGGAATCTCGTCGAGCCAGGACCGGAACACCGCGATATCGCCGCCGGCCATGAAGTGGTCGCCGGCCCCCCGGACCGCGACGCACCGGACTTCCTCGTCCGCCGCCGCCGCTTCCGTCACGACACGAAGCGCGTCCGCCATGTCGCCGTCGATCGCGTTCAGGGACTTGGGCCGTGTCAGCGTCAACGTGCACACGCCGTCCGCGACGGCGGCGTCGACGGTATCGTTCGGCGAACGGATCATGTCGGTTCCTCTCCAGAGGTTTCCGGAACTGGTGGCATGGACGGAATGTACGAAGCGGGCGTGTCGGCCGCTACAGCATTTCCCCACCTGACCGGGCTGCCACCCTCCCCCAACCCCTCCCGCAAGCGGGAGGGGAGAAGGGAGGTAACGGGGGTCGGCGCGCAAGTCCCCCTCTCCCCGCGGGGGAGAGGGCCGGGGTGAGGGGGCTCGGGCGAGAGCCGGCCTCGATAGTGCCCGGTCGAAAAGTGCTTTAGCGGCTGCTGACCTTGACGATGCCGCTGGTGCCGATCCGGGCGAGCTGGCGTTCGAGCGATCCGCGATGAACGTGGAAGGCCGCCAGTTCCTTGCCCTTCAGCCGCAGCTGGGGGGTCATGGCGACCCGCATCGGGTTGACCTGGCGCCCGTCGATCAGGATTTCGTAATGGAGATGAGGCCCGGTCGACCGTCCGGTCGAGCCGACATAGCCGATCACCTGCCCCTGACTCACGCGCGCGCCGCGGCGGACTCCTCGCCGGATCGCGCGCATGTGGGCATAGGCCGTCTGGTAACGCTGGTTGTGGCGGATGCGCACGTAAATCCCGTAGGTGCCCTTGCGGCCGGCATAAGCGACGCGGCCGTCTCCGGCGGCGAAGATCGGCGTGCCCGGCCGCGCCGCGAAATCGACCCCGCGATGCATCTTGGTGTAGCCGAGGATGAGGTGGCGCCTCTTTCCGTACCTGGACGACAACCGCGCCCCGTCGATCGGCGTGCGCAGCAGGGGTTTCTTCGCTCCCGCCCCCTTCCTGTCGAAATAGTCCGTGCCGTGGCGACTCGTGAAGCGATAGAGCTCCAGCGTCTTGCCGCGCAGGGTCAGCGAGGCGTACACCATGTCTCCGTGATCGACGAACACGCCTTCCGGGGTGTAAAGGGATTTCCAGGCGACGTCGAAGCTGTCCCCCGCGCGAATCTCGCGCTGGAAGTCGACGTCCCAGCTGAAGACCCGGACCAGCTGCAGCAGGATCGGCAGCGGCAGGTCCGCCTTCTCCGCGGCACGATAAAGCGAGCTCGAGATCCTGCCGCCCACGCGGGCCAGACGCTCCTCCGTCGTCGCCTCGACCCTGCGGGCCCGGTATCCGCTCGCCTTGCGCGACACGACGACCGTCTTGCCGGGCGCCGTGACGAGCTCGATCCCGCGCAGCGAGACGCCGCGGTCCTCGAGCCCGGCGTCGCCCGCGAGGTAGGTCACGACCAGCTTCTGACCGGGAACGATCCGACGCGGATCGTAAGCCTTGCGCATCGCGGCGATTGCCGCCGCCGCCTGGTTTCTCGGCACGTCCGCGCGCAGGAGGAGGCGCATCATCGTGTCGCCCCGCCCCACGACAAGCTCCCGCTCTTCGCGGGTCCGGCTGGCCTCCCGGACGCCAGGGCTTGCGAGCAAGGCCAGATCGACGGCCCGCTCGGCCACGCGGTCCCAGTCCGCGATCGCGGCGGCGGTATATTCGTTATCGGCTTTTTCGACCTCTTCCGCCACGCGCGGGCCGGTGGCGGGAGACGGCTCCATGAGATGGATTGCGGCGAAGCCAACCGCGGCCGCGGCGCATCCCGCGGCGGCGCCGAGCGCATACCGGCGCGCGCGGCGAACGCGTCTGCGCCGTACGGATCCCGGTCGGTCCTGAAATGCACTAGACACGCGAATCGATCACCGAGCGTTCAACCTCCTCGCAGTATATGACCATGGCGCTATATGGTCATCGCTGTCAAGACAATGCCGGATCGGTCGATTCGTCCGCCCGTCAAGGTTAATGGGACAGAATCTGGCTGAGGAACAGCTTGGTGCGGTCCGACCGGGGGTTGTTGAAGAATTCCTCCGGTTCGTTCTGCTCGACGATCTGGCCCTCGTCCATGAAGATCACGCGGTGCGCGACCTGGCGGGCGAAGCCCATCTCGTGGGTGACGACGAGCATCGTCATCCCGGTGCCGGCGAGGTCGACCATGACGTCGAGCACCTCCTTGATCATCTCCGGATCGAGCGCCGACGTGGGCTCGTCGAACAGCATGATCTTGGGGCGCATGCAGAGCGACCGGGCGATGGCGACCCGCTGCTGCTGGCCGCCCGAGAGCTGGCCCGGGTACTTGTCCGCCTGTTCGGGAATCTTGACCCGGGTGAGGAATTCCATGGCGATGTCGACGGCTTCCGCCTTGGGCATCTTGCGCACCCAGATCGGCGCGAGCGTGCAGTTCTCCAGCACCGTCAGATGCGGGAACAGGTTGAACTGCTGGAACACCATGCCGACCTCGCTGCGGATGGCGTCGATGTTCTTCAGATTGTGGGTGAGCTCGGTGCCGTCGACGATCACCGTTCCTTCCTGGTGCTCCTCCAGCCGGTTGATGCAGCGGATCAGCGTCGACTTGCCCGAGCCCGACGGCCCGCAGATGACGATACGCTCGCGCTCCTCCACCGTGAGGTCGATGTCGCGCAGCACGTGGAAGGTTCCGAACCACTTGTTGAGCCCGGCGATCTCGATGATCGGGCTCCCCGCGCCGTCCCGTCCGGTCTGCGCTTCCGCCATGATGCCTCCCTAGCGCCGCGTGGTGTCCAGGCGCTTCTCGAGGTTGATCGAGTAGCGCGACATGCCGAAGCAGATCACGAAGAAGAACAGCGCCGCCAGCAGGAACGTCTCGTAATCGACCTTACCCAGCCAGTCCTGGTTGGTCTGCAGCAGGCGCGCCTGGCCGAGGATGTCGAACAGGCCGATGATGATGACCAGCGTGGTGTCCTTGAACAGGCCGATGAAGGTGTTGACGATGCCGGGGATGGAGATCTTCAGCGCCTGCGGCAGGACGATCAGGCGCATCGACTGCCAGTAGCCCAGACCCATCGCCTGGCCCGCCTCGTACTGCCCCTGCGGGATCGCCTGGAGCCCGCCGCGGATCACCTCCGCCATGTAGGCCGAGGCGAACAGCGTGATGATGACCATCACCCGGATGAGCTGATCGAGCGAGACCTCCCGCGGCAGGAAGATCGGCAGCAGGATGATGGCGACGAAGAGCAGCGTGATCAGCGGCACGCCGCGGATGAACTCGATGAAGGCGACCGAGAAGGCGCGCACGATCGGCATGCGCGAGCGCCGGCCGAGCGCGAGCAGAACGCCGATGGGGAGCGAGAGCACGATCCCGGTGATGCCGGCGACGAGGTTGAGCACGAAGCCGCCGAACTGGTCGGTGCGAACGACCTCGAGACCGAGCCCGCCGACCAGCAGGAACGCCGCGATCACGGGATAGGCGAGCGAGAACCAGCGGCCGTAGCGCGCATAGGGCAGGTTGAACAGCAGATAGCCGACCGCCGGAATCAGCAGGATGACGGCGAGGTTGGGACGCCAATAGGCCTCTGCCGGGTAGAAGCCGTAGACGAACTGGTGGATGCGCTGGTCGAGCCACGCCCAGCACGCGCCCGCGCCGGTGCAGTCCTTGCCCGCGGCGCCGGTATAGTCGGCTTCGAGAAACGTCCAGTCGACCAACGGCGGCAGGATCAGCGCGAGCAACCCGAGCGAGGCCAGCGTCAGCGCCACGTTCAGCCAGGAGGAGAACAGGTTGGCGCGCACCCAGCCGATGATTCCGACGCTGGTGATCGGCGGCGGCCGCTCCGGCAGCATCTGCGCACGGCTGCGATGGAAGGGGTTCCCGGTCATCGCTCCACCAGCGCGATGCGCTTGTTGTACCAGTTCATGTAGGCCGACGTGAGCAGGCTGAGCGCCAGGTAGAACGCCATGTAGAGGGAGATCACCTCGATCGCCTGACCGCTCTGGTTGAGGATGGTGTCGCCGGTCGAGACGATGTCCTGGTAGCCGATGGCGACGGCGAGCGACGAGTTCTTGGTCAGGTTGAGATACTGGCTGGTCATCGGCGGGACGATGACGCGCAACGCCTGGGGCAGGACGATCTCGCGCATGATCAGCTTCCGCCTGAGCCCGAGCGCGCCGGCGGCCTCGGTCTGCCCCCTGGAGACCGCGAGGATCCCCGCGCGCACGATTTCCGAGATGAAGGCGCCGGTATAGGTGGAGAGCGCGAGCCACAGCGCCACCAGCTCCGGCGTGATGCTCACCCCGCCCTGCAGGTTGAACCGCTTCTGCACCGGCACGTCGAGATCGAGCGGCTGGCCGAGGGCGAAATAGGCGGCGAGGGGAACGCCCGCGATCAGGCCGAGCCCGGCCCAGCCGACCGGGAAGGTCCGGCCCGTGGCGTCCTGGCGCTTCTTCGCCCAGCGTCCGACCGCGACGGTCGCGACGACGCCCGCGAGCACGATCGCCAGCACGATCGCCGACCCGTCCTCGAAGATCGGCGAGGGCAGGCGGACGCCGCGGTTGTTGAAAAAGACCGTCTCGCCGATCGATATGCTGTCGCGCACCTTGGGCAGCGCCAGCATGATCAGCCACCAGAAGATGATCTGCAGCAGAACCGGGACGTTCCGCGTGAACTCGACCCAGACCGCCACGATCCGGCTTATCAGGAAATTGTTCGAGAGCCTGAGAACGCCCGTCACGAAGCCGATGCCCGTGGCGGCGGCGATGCCCATGACGGCGACCACGATCGTGTTGAGTCCGCCGACGGCGAGCGCCCGCCCGTAGGTCGAGGTCGACGCGTACTCGATCAGGCGCTGGTTGATGTCGAAATTGGCGGTGTCGAACAGGAAACCGTAGCCGAAGGAGAGGCCGGCCTCCTCGTAGTTCGCGATGGTGTTGACGACGACGAAGGCGAGGAGCGCTATCAGGCCCAGGACCAGAGCGACCTGGTAGATGACGCCGCGGACGCGTTCGTCGGTCAGGGCCCGGCCGATGTCGAACCCCCCGCCACCGCCGGACGGCGCTCTTTCGGTCACGGTGGCGGCGCTCTCATCGGGTACGGGAAAGAACACCGCCCCGCCCGGCGGTCCGGGCGGGGCGGTGCGTCGTCGTTTCTACCGGAACGGGGGCGAGTAGAGGATGCCGCCGTCCTTGTAGAGGGCGTTGAGTCCGCGCGCCAGTCCGAGCGGGGTCTTGGGGCCGATATAGCGCTCGAACATCTCGGCATAGTTGCCTTCCGCGGCGATCGCGCGGGCGGCCCAGTTGGCGTCGAGGCCGAGCATCTTGCCCATCGAGCCTTCCTTGCCGAGCATCCGGTTGATCTCCGGATTATCGGTCCCCTCGGCCATCTTCGCGACGTTGGCCTGGGTCACCCCGAGCTCCTCGGCGCTGATCAGCGCGTTCAGCGTCCAGCGCGCGATGTCCGCCCACTGGTCGTCGCCCTGGCGCACCAGCGGCCCCAGCGGCTCCTTCGAGATGATCTCCGGGTACACCATGTGCTTGCCGGGATCGGGGAAGGTCGCCTTGGTCGCCGCCAGGCCGGACGCGTCCGTGGTGTAGACGTCGCAGCGCTCCGCCTCGTAGGCCGCGCGCGCCTCGGCGTTGGTCTCGATCGGCACCGGCTCGTACTTGATCTTGTTGACCCGGAAGAAGTCCGCGAGGTTGAGCTCGGTCGTGGTGCCGGTCTGGATGCAAACCGAGGCGCCGTCGAGCTCCTTGGCGCTCTTCACGCCGAGCGCCGTGCGGCCGATGAAGCCCTGCCCGTCGTAATAGTTGACGCCGATGAAGGTGAAGCCGAGGTCGACGTCGCGCGACAGAGTCCAGGTGGTGTTGCGCGACAGCACGTCGATCTCGCCGGCCGCCAGGGCCGGGAAGCGGGTCTTGCCGGTCAGGTTGACGAAGGTGACCTTGTTCGCGTCGCCCAGCACGGCCGCCGCCAGCGCCCGGCAATAGGCGACGTCGAAGCCGGTCCATCTGCCCTTGTCGTCGGTGAAGGCGAAGCCCGGCAGGCCGGTGTTGATGCCGCATTTGAGCGTGCCGGCCTTCTTCACGTCGTCGAGCGTCGCCGCTTGGCCGGGCGACGCGAACGCGACCGCCAGAGCACCGGCGGCCGCGACGGCGGTCGCTATTCGGTTAAAGCTCATTCCTGTCCTCCATTTCAATTCCTGGTTTGCGGCGGTACTTCTGCCTGTAATGGCGGCTATTGGGTCCGCCGCACGCCATTGGAATACTCTATCAATACTGTGGCCGGGAACAAGCGGCACATCGTCCCGGGTCGCGCCCCGGCCCGATTTTTCCGGCGGTCGGACGCCGCCGGCCCGAATCCGATAAGCTGGACCCGGGGTTGGAGGAGCATGAGCGCAATGGAACCTATCAGGATCGCCTATCAGAGCTACACCGACGAGGAGCAGGCCGGGAGCTACTGGGAAAACCTGCGGGAATATCTCGCGGAAATCGTCGACGAGGGGACGGTCGTCGACATCAAGGGGATCACCCCGCCCGATTCCTACGCCCACGCGCTGTCCGAGTTCCGCTGCGCGCGCGAGGTCATCTGCAACGCCGTCGTCGCCGAGCGCGAGGGCTATGACGCCTTCGCGATGGGCCATTTCCAGGATGCCGGGCTCTACGAGGCGCGCGCGGTGGTCGACATTCCCGTGCTGTCGCTCGGCGAGGCCTCGATGCTGTATGCCTGCCAGCTCGGCCAGCAGGTCGGCATCGTCACCATCAACCCGCGCTACATCTCCTGGTTCCACCACCAGATCGGCAAGTACGGGCTGCGCGAACGCGTCACCGGCGTGCACGCGATGAGCTTCGAGCCCGGATCGATCCTGGCCGGGTTCGACGACGAGGGCCGGTTCGACGAGGCGGTGGCGAGCTTCGCGGAGCAGGGCGCGCCGCTGGTCGAGGGCGGGGTCGACGTGCTGATCCCCGGCGGCGGGATCGCGATGCTGCTGTTCTCGCGCATCTTCAACCACAATATCGGCGGCGCGCCGGTCATCAACGGCATCCCCATCCTGGTCAAGATGACCGAGATGGCGGTCAAGCTGAAACGGCTGACCGGGATCTCGGTGAGCCGCACCGGCGAGTTCGAACAGCCGCCGCCCGAGGTGATCGAGGAGTTCATGACCAACCCGAAGGGCCTCTGACGTGGCGCCAGCGCGCCGGGGCTACGAAGGGATCGTCGCCGCGGCGCCGGTCACCGTCCCGTATGCGCGCTATTCGATCCGGAGCGCCCACTGGTTCTGCGGCCGGGCGCTCGCCGGGCTGATCGGGGCCGCCGGACTGGCGAAGGCGGAGATCGACGGGTTCTGCGTCTCCAGCTTCACCCTCTACCCCGATTCGGCGGTCGGGCTGATGCAGCATCTCGGCGTCTCGCCGCGATGGCTCGACCACGTCCCGATGGGCGGCGCGTCGGGCGCGGTGGCGCTGAGGCGGGCGGCGCGGGCGGTGCAGGCGGGGGACGCGGAGATCGTCGCCCTGATCGGCGCCGACACCAACCATGTCGATTCGTTCCGCCGCACCGTCGCGACCTTCAGCCAGTTCGCGAATGACGCGGTCTACCCCTACGGCGCCGGCGGGCCCAACGCGAGCTTCGCCTTCCTCACCGACCGCTACATGCGGGAATACGGCGCGAAGCGCGAGGATTTCGGCCGGCTCTGCATCGCCCAGCGGGAGAACGCGCTGCCCGTCCCGCACGCGATGATGAAGCGCCCGCTCACCATGGAGCAGTATCTGGGCGCGCGCCCCATCGCCGAGCCGCTCCGCCTGTTCGACTGCGTGATGCCGTGCGCCGGGGCGGAAGCCTGCCTCGTCATGACCGAGGACCGGGCGCGGTCGCTCGGCATCCCGTTCGCGTCCGTGCTGGCCACCATCGAGCGCCACAACGCCTTCCCCGACGACCCGATCCAGGTTCGCGGCGGCTGGGCGGTCGACATCGACGCGCTTTACGATCAGGCGGGGTTGGGGCCGGACGACATCGAGCTCTTCCAGGCCTATGACGACTATCCCGTCATCTGCTTCATGCAGATCGAGGATCTCGGCTTCTGCGCCAAGGGCGAGGCGCCCGCCTTCGTGCGCGAACGCGACCTGACGGCGGGCGGCGACTTCCCGTTCAACACCTCGGGCGGCCAGCTCTCGGCCGGGCAGGCGGGCGCCGGCGGCGGCTTCATCGGCCTCGTCGAGACGCTGCGCCAGCTCACCGGGGAGGTCCACGGCCACCGGGTCGAAGGCGCCCGGCACGGGCTGGTATCCTGTTTCGGGATGATCGTCTACGACCGCGGCCTCTGCACCTCGGCGGCGATCCTGGGGCGCGCCGGCGCATGACGACGAAGCTGCCCCCGCCGCGACGGAAGGACCCGACCAAGCGCACGAGGCTGCCGACGCGCCCGCCCGGCAACCGCTCGCGCGAGGCGCACGGGCTCACGGCGATGGCGGCGGCGGGGCGGTTCGCGCTCCAGACATGCGCCGATTGCGGCACCGTGCAGTACCCGCCGCGTCAGGTCTGCGGGCGCTGCCTCGGCGACCGGCTCGAATGGCGCGACGTTCCCGACGGCGGCAGGCTGCTGGCGGAGACGACGCTCGCCCATTCCAACGACCTGTTCTTCCGCGACCGCCTGCCGTGGCGCCTCGGCGTGGTCGAGTCCGACGCGGGCCCGTCGATGGTGGCCCACCTCGCCGAGGGCTGTATCGCCGGCGCGCGCGTCCGCCTCGCGCTCTCCATCGACCGGGCCGGCAACGCCGTGGTGACGGCGCGGCCCGAAACGCCCACCCCCAACCCGGAGGACGACCGGCAATTGCGCGAGATGGCATTCGATCCGAAGGACCGCCGCGTCCTGATCGTCGACGGCAAGACCGAGCTCGGTCTGGCGCTCGCGCGCGCTTTTTCCGACGCGGGCGCGCGGCAGGTCTATGTCGGCCACGCCCAGCCGTGGCGGAAGAGCGCCCACCTGGAAGCGGCCCGCGACATCGACGGCGCGGCGCTCTTCCCGCTCGACGTGACCGACACCGATTCGGTCGAGGAGCTCGCCGCCACGATCGGCGACAAGATCGAGATCCTGGTCAACAACGCCTATCACCTCAGGATGGGCGGCGCGGTCGGCCGCATGGACCTCAACACCGCGCACGACGAGATGGCGATCCACTATCACGGGCTGTTGCGCCTCGCCGGCCATTTCGGGCCGGTGATGCGGGCGCGCGGCGCCGACGGGGCGCACGGCGCGGCGGCGTGGGTGAACGTGCTGTCGGCCTATGCCTGGGTGAACAACCCGGCGCTCGGCACCTACTCGGCGTCGCAGGCCGCGGCGCTCTCGCTCTCGCACTGCCTCCGCGCCGAGCTCGCCGAGGGCGGCGTGCGGGTGGTCAACGCCTTCCTCGGCCCGATCGAGGACGAATGGCACCAGCTCGCCCCCCCGCCGAAGCTCGACCCCGCCGCCGCCGCGCGCCGCATCGTCGCCGGGCTGAAGGCGGGCGTCGAGGACCTCCCCGTCGGCGCGGTCGCCGAGGAGATCCTCGCCCGCTGGGCCGAGAACCCGAAGGAAATCGAACGCGGGATCGGGCTGTGAGGGTGGAGCGGAACCCAACCAAACGCGTCATGCCCCGACTTGTTCCATTGTTGTCCGATTTAATTCCGGTTGACCGCGCGAACGGCCCGTGTCCCGGAGGGTTTCCGACGGATCGGCCGGCTAGGGACGCGAGTTTCGGCGCGACGGCGCCTCCCCCGTCGCTCTCCTCCACCGTCATGCCCGGACTTGTTCCGGGCATCCACGCCCCTCCGCCGCCTCGCCCGCGCCCGGCCCGCACCGCGATGCCGCAAGACATGGATGCCCGGAACAAGTCCGGGCATGACGACCGGGAGGGAGAGGGGTGCCGGAGGATGCCCGCCCCGCCCGACATTGTCCCCGCCCACCGGCGCACAGCCCGCGCCGAGAATTTAAACCGGACAGCGGTGGACTTGTTCCGGGCATCCACGTCTCGCCCCGGTTCACGACAGGGTCTCGTAGAGGTCCTCCCAGTCAGGGTTTCGCTGGAGGATGAGATTGACTTTCCATTTGCGTGGCCAGTGCTTCATCGTCTTTTCCCGTTGGATGGCGGAGACGATGTCCTCGTGACGTTCCGCGTAGACCAGCCGCTTGAGGCCGTAACGTTTGGTAAACCCTTCGACCAGGCCTTCGCGGTGCTCCCAGGCCCGGCGAGCGATATCGCTGGTCACGCCGAGATAGAGAGTGCCGTTCGGCCGGTTGGTGACGATGTAGACCCAGCCCCCACGCCCGCTCATCGCGCCATGCTGCTAGACGTGGATGCCCGGAACAAGTCCGGGCATGACGAAGTGGGAGGCGTTACGGGGAAGGGATGGCGGTAGCATGACCGACACCAACGACACCGGCCTCCTCGCCGGGCTGCTGGCCGGCATCGCGGGGGGCGGGATCCGCGTGGTCGACCTCACGATGACGCTCGACCGGCACGTGCCGACCATCGTGCTGCCGCCCGAGATGGGCCAGTCCTGGCCGTTCCGGATGGAGGAGATCTCGCGTTACGACCACAGGGGGCCGGCGACCTACTGGAACAACTTCTCCTGCGGCGAGCACACCGGCACCCATTTCGACGCGCCGATCCACTGGATCTCGGGCAAGGACCTGCCGGAGAACGCGACCGACACGATCCCGCCGGCGCTGTTCGTCGCGCATGCCTGCGTCGTCGACTGCTCGGAAGAGACCGCCGCCGATCCCGACTACCTGCTGACGGTGGACCGGGTGCAGGAGTGGGAGGCGGAGCACGGCGAAATCCCGCCGCGTTCCTGGGTGCTGATGCGGACCGACTGGTCGCTCAAGAGCGATCCCGTGCAGTATCTCAACATGGACGAGACCGGCTCGCACACGCCCGGCCCCGACACGGACCTGGTCGCCTGGCTGATCGAGGAGAGGGACGTGGTCGGCTTCGGCTGCGAGGCGGTCGGCACCGACGCCGGCCAGGCGCAGCACTTCCCGGTGCCGTTCCCCTGCCACCACATGATGCACGGCAACGGGCGCTTCGGCCTGCCGGCGCTCACCAACCTCGACAAGCTGCCGCCGCGGGGCGCGGTGGTGATCGCCGCGCCGCTCAAGATCCGCCAGGGCTCGGGCAGCCCGGTCCGCGCGCTGGCGCTGGTGGAAGCATGAGCGCGGTCTTCGACCCTCCCCGTCATGCCCGGACTTGTTCCGGGCATCCACGTCCCTCCGCCGCCCCGCCCGCTGCCGGCGCGCACCGCGATGCCGCAAGGCGTGGATGCCCGGAACAAGTCCGGGCATGACGGTGGGGGGATGGCAACGGGGAGACGTCGGCGTGCTGAAAGTCGTGTCTCGAGCCGGGCCAGCCGACGGGCCGTCGAGTTATCCGGATAAGCCCCATTTGCTTTTCGTTTCCGGCGCCGCAAAAACGCGTGGATGGTCGGCCTCCGCCGACCATGACGGGGGAAGGGGAGGGCGGGGATACGCCCCCGAACCGCGATGAAGCGAAACTCGAAATCGGGGCATTACACCCCGCCGCCCGAAGTGGCGGCGGCCGCGGCGACGACGGTCGGGCGGCTGTTCGCGGCGACGGCGGCGCTGAGGCCCGGGCGCGACGCGCTGGTCGAGGGCGAACGCAGCCTCTCCTATGGAGAGCTCGATTCGCGCGTGAACCGGCTCGCGCACGTGCTGCTCGGCCGCGGGGTCGGGCGGGGCGACCGGGTGGCGCTGATGGCGCGCGGAACTGCATCGGCTATATCGAGGCCGAGCTCGCCTGCGCGCGGATCGGCGCCATCGCGGTCGGCATGAACTGGCGCTTCACGGCGGACGAGACCGCGCATTGCCTGAACCTGACGGGACCGGCGCTGGTCGTCGCCTCGGCGGACTACGAAGAGACGCTGCAAACCGCGGGCTTCCCGGCCGACCTGATCCTGGGCGACGACCTCGAAGCCGCGATGGCGAGCGCGCCAGACGCCGACCCCGGCTGCCGTGTCGAGCCCGAGGACGGCATGGCGATCATCTTCACCAGCGGACACGACGGGGCACCCCAAGGGCGCGACGATCAGCCACCGTGCGATCGTCGCCCGCACGCTGATCTACGGCGCCGAGCTGGCGGTGCCCGCCGACGACACGTTCGTCGCCTGGACGCCGCTGTTCCACATGGGGGCGAACGATTTCGCGCTGGCGACGCTGTTGCGCGGCGGGCGGGTGGTGGTGATGGACGGCTACCGGCCGCAGGAGCTGATCCGGGCGATCGAGACCTGGCCGGTCCATTACCTCGCCGCGGTGCCGGGGATGGTCGAGGACTTCGTGACCCACCTCAAGGCGTCGAGCCGGAACTTCAGGCCGGTCGGCATGGTGGGCGCGATGGCCGACCTGGTGCCGCGCCAGCAGCTGAAGGAGATCACGGAGCTCTTGGGCGCGCCCTATCTCAACACCTTCGGCTCGACCGAGACCGGAAATCCCGCCCGCCACCGCCAACTTCGTCCCCGTCGGCGCCGCGCCCGAGACCCTGTCGAAGGCGCAGAACGCGTTCTGCGAGATCCGCCTGGTCGACGCGAACGGCGACGACGTGCCGGACGGCGAGACCGGCGAGCTCGCGATCCGGGGGCCCAGCCTGTTCTCCGGCTACTGGGGCAACGACGAAGCCAACCGCGAGGCGTTCCGGAACGGCTGGTTCCACATGGGCGACGCGTTCCGCCGCAACCAGGACGGCACGCTCGATTTCGTCGACCGGGTGAAATACATGATCAAGTCCGGCGGCGAGAACATCTACCCCGCCGAGATCGAACGCCACATCCTCGCCGACCCGAGAATCGCCGACGCCGCCGTGGTGCGGAAGAAGGACGCGCGCTGGGGCGAGGTGCCGGTGGTGTTCGCGGCCCGGACCGACGAGGCGCTGACGGGGGAGGACGTGATCGGCATGTGCCGGGGGAAGATCGCGAATTACAAGCTGCCCAAGGAGGTGCACTTCGTGGCGATGGAGGCGCTGCCCCGGAGCACATCGGGGAAGATACAAAGGCATGTGCTGGAGGCGCGGTTGGGGTAGGGGGCCTCTTCCGACGCTTGTTCGTTACGTTCCGGCTTTGCCCGACCCTCCGTCAGTTTTTCCCAGTGGTGTCTAGTCAAACTGTGTTGAATCTGTGGTTGGTTAATAGTCGAGCCGCTGGCGAACATCGCTCAGCCCAAAAGCTTCTTATATATTCCTTAAGCAGGGACTTCTATTAGTATGTTTTTTTGGATGTTGGCATATGTAGATCGGCAAGCGGCTCGCGATCAATCGTTAATTGCCGAATTGTTTTTGTTGATCCATTAGAGGTGTACACTAGCCTTTCTCAATAATCACAAAGTGCTTCCAAATTGTTTCTGCTATATCCATTAAACGAAGGGGCGTTACCTCAATCCCAAAATTCAGTTCGTATTTCTTGCCCTTCAGCACGAAGTGTCGTGGTTTCTTGTAACGATAGATGCCGCCATTGTGTAAGCTATTTCTAGTTAATCGAATGAGATTAAACTCGTTTATCATGGCGTTGTAGATAGGCTGGTCAACCGCGATATATCGCAAAATTGCCTTATAGCGAACTTCCAGTGTGCTTTCCTCATCCTTTGGTAAGGCGGCTCGTTTGGTATCAACGTACCGCTCAAACAAATTCCACAATATGAACATGCCGGAGATATTGTCGAAACGGATGAATTCCTGCAAGATGCTGTCTTGTTCGTATAGTGAGTAGTATTTCTCCGCATATGGATGTCGAAGAGATCGAATGTTATCTCTCACAGAATCAAGTGTTGTATGAGCGAGCAATTGGAAGAAATGAATTGTCGTAAAATTCTGAGGTGGCGTCGGTTTGTCGGACAGGCTGACGGCGTTTTCAAGGTGTATTCCGGTTGAAGTTTGTGCCGCCAGAATCCTCTTGGATCGATCTTTCTGCTGCTGCTGTTGCGCCTGTGGGTATGTGGTCAAGGCGCGAAGCGGCTTGTCCATCATATCCACAGGCGTGTCGCCCCGGTAGGCCTCGGCCGGCGTCCGCCCGCCGAGTGCCGAGTGCGGTCTCTCGGTGTTGTAGAAGCCGATCCACTGGCCGATGACGCGCCGGGCTGCGAAGCCGTCGGCGATCTCGTGCAGGTAGACCGCCTCGTATTTGAGCGAGCGCCACAGCCGCTCGATGAAGATGTTGTCCATGCACCGGCCGCGGCCGTCCATCGAGATGCGGATACCGGCCTCCCGCAGGCGCGCGGTGAAGGCGAAGCCGGTGAACTGGCTGCCCTGGTCGGTGTTGAAGATCTGCGGGGTGCCATGGCGCGCCAGGGCTTCGTCGAGAGCCTCGACACAGAACCCCGCGTCCAGCGTGTTCGACAGCCGCCAGGCCAGGACGCAGCGGCTCGCCCAGTCCATGATCGCCACCAGGTAGAGGAAGCCGCGCCGCACCGGGATGTAGGTGATGTCGGCGCACCACACATGGTTCGGCCGCTCGATCGCCAGACCCCGCAGCAGATATGGATAAACCCGGTGCCCGAGGTGCGGCGCACTGGTCCGCGGCGCCCGATAGACCGCCTGAAGACCAAGCAGGCGCATCAGGCGAGCGGCCCGCCGCCGCCCGATCCGCACCCCCTCGCGGCGCAGATGCCGAACCATCTGGCGGGCGCCGTAGAACGGATACTTGAGGAACAGCGCGTCGATCCGGCGCATCAGAGCCAGCGTCTCCGCGCTCTCCCCCTTCGGCCGGTCATAGAGCGACGAGCGCCCGATCGACAGCAGACGGCATTGCCGGGTCAGGCTCAACGACGGGTGGCCCCGCACAACCATCGCCCGTCTCCCGGACCGGCTCAGCGACCGGACCCGCGTGACAAAAAATCACGCTCTACGATCAACTCCCCGATCTTGGCGTGAAGAGCCCGGACCTCGCTCTCGTGATCCCGCGCCCGGCGCTCACCTCCACCGGAAAAGACCTCCCCCAGACCCTCCATCGCCTGGCGCTTCCACACACCCACCTGGTTCGGATGCACCTGGTGCTTCGAGGCAATCTCCTGAAGCGTCCGATCACCCCGTAGCGCCTCCAAGGCTATCTTCGCCTTCAGCTCCCCCGAAAACCTGCGTCGCTTGCTCATCCGCATTCCTCCGTCACACGGCGGAATACACCTTGACGACCTGTCCGATTTTGCGACGCCACCTCATTCATTAGGTCCCGAACAAACGCACAATTTTCAAGCTCTTCGTGATTTTTACAATAGAAGGAAACTTCGTTCTGGAACTTTTGGATATCATTTAAGGTATCAGCGATTGTGGCCATCGTAAGTTCTCTCTCGTATCACCCTAAATCCGGCAGTTGATCGGGGTCTGGATTCGCCGTGGCCCTTGTAGACTGCGGGTATGAGCGGATTTGGATGGGGCCGAGAGGGTCACCCTGCGGGTGAGGGTTCTGGCGCTGTGCGGGATCTCGCCTGCGAGGCTGTGAAGGTGGACACCTTCGGCGGCACGGTTCACGTCGAATGGGACCCGGATGCGGCGGTGACGCCGCTTGGCCATCTGGCGTTCTTCGCGGAATATCTGAAGGTGAGCGGTCGCTTCGAGGCGCTGGTGGCGGACTGCCCGCTCGTCTACACGAGCCCGAACGCGCCTTCGAAGCGGGACGTTCTGGGGACGGTGCTGCTTTCGGTTCTGGCGGGCCAGTCTCGCTATGCGCACATCACGGCGCTGCGCGGGGACGGGTGAACCCGGCGCTGTTGGGGATGGGCAAGGTCGCGAGCGAGGATTCGGTCCGGCGCGGTCTGGAGCGGATCGGGGCGGATGAGGGCACAACGTGGCTTCAGGGCCATCTCGACGACACGGTCCGCCCGCTGCTGAGCGAGCCTTGGGTTCTGGACTGCGACACGACGATCAAGCCGCTCTACGGCGGCCAGGAGGGGGCGGTGGTGAGCTACAACCCGAAGAAGCCGGGCCGTCCCTCGCACGCCTGCCATGCGTTCCTGATGGCGGGCACGCGGCTGGTTCTGGATGTCGAGGTTGCGCCGGGCAATCATCACCGCTCGAACCGGGCGGCGCCGTCCTTGTGGGCTTTGCTGGACCGTCTCGGCCGGGACCGCTGGCCGCGCCTGGTGCGGGGGGACAAGGACTGGGGCAGCGAGGGCAATATGGCGTCGTGCGAGGCGGCGGGTCTGGACTATCTGTTCAAGCTGCGCCTGACCAGGGGGCGCGCGCCGGCTTGCCGAGCGGCAGATGGCGCGGGACGGCTGGGAGGATGCGGGCCAGGGCTGGCAGGGGATCGGGGCCGATCTGCGCTTGCAGGGCTGGAGCCGGTTGCGCCGGGCCGTGGTTCTGCGCCGCCGGCTTCCGGCGACACTGGCGCTGACGCGCGGCGACACCGCCCAGGGCGAGCTGTTCTGGACCGAGGCGCAGCCCGGCACCGGGGTATGGGAGTTCGCGGTGCTGGCCACCTCGCTCGATCTGGAGGTGCGCTCTGTGGCCCAGCTCTACCGCGACCGGGCCGACGCGGAGAACGGCTTCGACGAGTTGAAGAACCAGTGGGGCTGGGGCGGCTTCACCACGCGCGACCTGACGCGCTGCCGCCACATGGCCCGGCTGATCGCGCTCATCTACGACTGGTGGAGCCTGTTCGTCCGCCTCGCCGACCCCGAGCGCCACCGCGAGGCGATCACCAGCCGACCGCTGCTGCTGCACGGCGTCGCCCGCCAGACCTGGCACGCCGGCCAGACCCGGCTGACGGTGACCTCCCACCACGGGCGGCGCGAGGCGGTGGCTGCTGCCCTGCGGCGGATCGCCGGCTTCTTCCGGGCCCTGACGCAAAATGCGGAGCAGTTGAGCGCCGAGGATCGCTGGCGCCGGATCCTCGCCGAAGCGCTCAAAAAATACCTCCACGGCCGCGAGCCGGGCCATCAACCCTGGCTGCCGCCCCCTCGGGCCGCGCCAGCGTGCTGAAATCGAACCCGAAATCGACCATTCCAACCGCGCCGAGAGGACGATCACGCCCTCCAACCGCCGGATTTAGAGGCGTTTGCGCTGTCGGGGACGGGTTGATTTACAAGGCGTTCACGGAGGTGCGAGATTTTTGATACCCCGTGGTGGTCGTTGATATCCGGGGTTTCAGTTTCGCTGCGGCGGTCGTTTTGGCGATTTTCACCCCACGCCGCTGGTCGCGGCGTCTTGGCAGCGAGGTTTTCCTGCGGCGGCCTCGCGCGCCCTGATCGTGCGCATGAGATAGAAGGTGTCGCCATCGGGCCCTGGGGCCCTTGTTCCACCACCACCCCTGGTCGGGAGAACAGCGATGGCGACGGCGGCGAAGCTACCCTTTTCGTGGCGCGATGTCGAAGTCCTGCCGGACCTTGAACGGCTGCGCCTGGTTCTGGCGGTGCTTCCCGACGAGGAGATCGTGACGGCGCTTGAAGTGTGTCGCGGTCGGGGCCGTAACGACTACCCGGTGCGGGCGATGTGGCGGGCGCTGATCGCGGGGGTGGTGTTGCAACACGCCTCGATGCAGTCGCTGTTGCGGGAGCTGGGGCGCAACCCGGCGTTGCTGGAGATCTGCGGGTTCGACCCTCTGCCGTATCAGAGCGGGCCGGTGACGGTGCTTCACGACGGGCATGCGGTAACGCGCCCGGCGCGGGTTCGTTCGACGGCGCCGAGCCACTGGAACTTCTCGCGGTTTCTGGGGGCGTGTTGTGCAGCTTGAGGACGAGCAGGGGCTGGTGTCCGCCATGATCGAGAGCCTGCGCGCCGCGCTGTTCGCCGCGTTGCCGGACTTCGGGCGTCATCTCGGCTACGACGGCAAGGCGATCGCGAGCCACTCGACGGGCCGGGTCGGCAAGGACGAGGACAAGACCTCGGACCCCGACGCCGACTGGGGCAAGCACGAGACGGGCGGGGTGGACGCCAGGACCGGCGCGGTGTGGAAGAAGGTGAAGTCGTGGTTCGGCTACGGGCTGCACCTGATCGCCGACACCGATTACGAGGTTCCGGTGGCCTTCGAGGTGACGCGCGCTTCGGCCTCGGAACCCAAGGTGCTGTCCGGGATGCTGGAGGAGCTGTTCGCAAGGGCGCCGGAGATCGCCGGGCGCTGCGCCGACTTCAGCGCCGACCGCGGTCTCGACGATGCCCGCCTGAAGGCGCGGCTGTGGGACCGGTGGACCGCCCGCCCGCTGATCGATACACGGCTGATGTGGCGGGTGGAGAAGCAGGAGCCGAGATACGATCCGGCGCAGCCGATCACGCGGCCGCTGTTCCCCGACCGCGCCGATGTCATCGTTCACGACGAGCGCGGCCGGGTGTCCTGCGTCTGTCCCGGGACCGGCGAGGTCCGCGCTATGGCGTTTCAGGGGTTCGAGGCTGATCGGGGCCGCTGCGGCACGCTCAAATACCGCTGCCCGGCAGCCGCCTTCGGCTTCGCCTGCGCCGGCAGCCGGGCCTGCCACCGGGCCGGCGGGGTCAAGCCCGGAGACTATGGCCGCATCCTGCGCATCGACCTCGACAGCCACGACCGGCGCATCTTCACCCCCACGCCCTGGGGCAGTCCGTCATGGCGGCGCGGCTACAACCGCCGCTCGGCCATGGAGCGGATCAACAGCCGCCTCGACAACAGCTTCAACTTCGAGACCCACTACATCCGAGGCCGCGCCAAGATGAAGACCCGCCTCGGCCTCGCCCTGGCGGTGATGATGGCGATGGCTCTCGCCCAGGCCCGCGCCGGCCGCCCCGAGCGCATGCGCTCCCTGGTCGGCGCCGTGCCGTATCTCGACACCGGCTGACCGCTCGTCTGCCTCCCGACAATCCTGCCCGATCCCGCCGCCCGACGGCAGAGGGGAAGCCACGCCCGCACGCCAGACAATCTTCCGGTAATCGTATTTGTCAGGCCCCGGGAAGCCCGTATCCTGCCCGGTGGGGAAGCGGGCCGGACGATATTCAACCGCCAAAATCGAACCGGCGACAGCCAAAAATCACCACAGCGCACATTTCTCGATTTAGGATCACTTCTGTAAAATCTCGATCTTTGAGTTATCTTAACCCGTCATCTGGCTCTTGGCGTGACTTCAGTCACCATGCCTCTCCGACGCTCACCGCGCGAGGGCCCCGGCAGGTCCGCTCCCTCCCGCATCGTGGTCGCGATCAGTTCGCGCAGCAGGTCTCTGGCCTCGGCCAACGCTTCGTCACGCGTTTCGCCGTCCGTGGCGCCCCATCCGAAATCGGGGAACGTGACGACATGCCGGCCATCCTCGTCGCGCTCGATCTTGGCGGGATAGGCGTGGGTGTCGGGCATGCGTTCGGCGTTCCTGGATGAGGTCTTGGTTTTCCTGTCATGGTCGGCGTAGGCCGACCATCCACGAGTTTTTACACTCACGGCGGCGCAACGAAAACAAAACGTGGATGGTCGGCCTGCGCCGACCATGACGGGGGAGGTCGGGAGTATGAGGGCCTCACGGCGTATGCGTCCTGGGTTTTCGCTGGTGCCGGAAGCCTTGACGTCCCTCTAGACCCCGGATCAAGTCCGGGGTGACGGTTGGGGGCGAGGGGCGGACGACCCCCCTTGCCCCTCGCCCCTGGCATGTGGTATGCCACATACATGGCCGACGCAGCCACAGCTTCCAGCGCGGTGACGCTCGAACCGGTCGGGCGGACGTTCAGCCTGACCGACCATGTCTATGGCGAGCTGCGCCAAGCGATCCTCGACGCGCGGATCTACGACGAGGCGACCGACCTGCGGCTCGACGAGCGCTCGCTCGCCGGCCAGCTCGGCATCTCGCGGACGCCGGTCCGCGAGGCCGTCGCCCGGCTCGCCCAGGAGGGGCTGGTCGAGGTGGTGCCGCGGAAGGGCGTCTTCATCGTCCGCAAGACCCGCGACGAGATCCTCGAGACCATCGTCGTCTGGGCGGCGCTCGAAAGCATGGCGGCACGGCGCGCGGCCCAGCTCGCGCCCGACCGCGCGGTCGACGCGCTCAGGCGGCTTGTGGACGAGTACGAGGCCGGCGACGCGCGCGCCCGCGTCGACGAGTACGCCGAGGCCAATATCCGCTTCCACCAGGCGATCCTGGAGGCCGGGCGCTGCGCCATGCTGAAGGACGTCGCGGACGGGCTGTTCGTCCACGTCCGCGCGGTCAAGAGCCGCGCCATGCACGAGGCCGACCGCGCGGTGCGCTCGGTCGCCGACCACCGGGGCATCGTGGACGCCATCGCCGCGCGCGACCCCGGCCTCGCGGGCGACCGGGTGCTCAGGCACACGATGAGGCTTTACGATCACGTCCACGCGCACTGGGACGATTTCACCGCCACGCAGGGAGGATGAGGTGAGCACGGTCATCGAGAAGGGGGCGCCGTCGGCGACGGCGCACGACACGCTGGCGCAGAAGAGCCGCGACGAGAGGATCGTCTCGGGCGGGCACCTGGTCGCCAGGGCGCTGAGGAACGAGGGGGTGGACACGGTCTTCACCCTCTGCGGCGGGCACATCATCGACATCTACGACGGCTGCCTCGACGAGGGGATCCGCATCGTCGACGTGCGCCACGAGCAGACCGCCGCCCACGCGGCCGACGGCTACGCGCGCCAGACCGGCAAGCTCGGCTGCGTCGTGACCACCGCCGGGCCCGGCTGCACCAACGCGGTCACCGGGGTCGCCACCGCCTTCCGCTCGGAAAGCCCGATCCTCCATATCGGCGGGCAGAGCTCGCTCACCCAGCACCGGATGGGCTCGCTCCAGGACCTGCCGCATGTCGACATGATGACGCCGATCACCAAGTTCGCGTCCGGCGTGTTCTCCACCGAGCGGGTTGCCGACATGGTCGCCATGGCCGCGCGCGAATGCTTCAACGGTGCCTACGGGCCGGCATATCTGGAGATCCCGCGCGACATTCTCGATGCCGAGATCCCGCTCGAGAAGGCACGGATCCCGGAGCCGGGTGCCTACCGCATGTCGACCAGGTCGGTCGGCGACCCGGCGGATGTCGAACGGCTTGCCGACATCCTTGTCGACTCCGAGCGCCCCGCCGTGCTGTTCGGCCAGCAGGTCTGGGCGTCCGGCGGCCACGAGGCCGCCATCGCCTTCGTGCGCGCGCTCGACATCCCGGCCTACATGAACGGGGCGAGCCGCGGCATGCTGCCCGAGGGCGATCCGCACCATTTCGACCGCACCCGGTCCGACGCCTTCAAGGAGGCCGACGTCATCCTGATCGTCGGCACGCCGTTCGACTTCCGCATGGGCTACGGCAGGCGGATCTCGAACGAGGCCACCCTGGTCCAGATCGACATGAGCTACGCCACGGTCGGCAAGAACCGCGACATCTCGCTCGGTCTCGCCGGCGATCCGGGCGCGATCCTGACCGCCGTCGCGGATGCCGCATCGGGGCGGATCGACAAGGGCGCGCGCCAGAAGCGCCAGGAGTGGATGGCGAAGCTGCGCGGGATCGAGGCGGTCAAGCTCGAACGCCTGATGCCGATGTTCACCTCCGACGCGAGCCCCATCCACCCCTACCGGCTCGCCTGGGAGATCAACGCGTTTCTCGGCGAGGACACGATCTATATCGGCGACGGCGGCGACATCGTCACCATCTCCGCCCAGGCGGTGCGGCCGCGCAACCCCGGCCAGTGGATGGACCCGGGCGCGCTCGGCTCGCTCGGCGTCGGCACCGGCTTCGCGATGGCGGCCAAGCTCGCGCACCCCGATAAGGAGGTGGTCTGCCTCTACGGGGACGGCTCGTTCGGCATGACCGCCTTCGACATGGAGACCGCGCAGCGCTTCGGCGCGCCCTATCTGGCGATCGTCGGCAACAACTCGGCGATGAACCAGATCCGCTACGGCCAGATGGCGAAGTACGGCGAGCAGCGCGGCAATATCGGCAACAAGCTGGGCGACGTCGAGTTCTCGCATTTCGGCACGATGATCGGCGGCTACGGCGAAGAGGTCCGCGAGGCCTCCGAGATCGGCCCGGCGCTCAGGCGCGCGCGCGAGGCGGTCGCCGCGACCGGCAAGTGCGCCGTCGTCAATGTCTGGGTGGACCCCAACGAGTACGCGCCGGGGACCAAGGCCCAGACGATGTACAAGTGACCCCTGCGGAGGACCGACCGATGGAAGCGCTCAAGGGCGTCAAGATCCTCGACTTCACCCACGTCCAGTCGGGGCCCACCTGCACTCAGCTGCTCGCCTGGTTCGGGGCGGACGTGATCAAGGTGGAACGGCCCGGCACCGGCGATCCGACGCGCGGCCAACTGGTCGACAAGCCGGGCGCCGACAGCCTCTACTTCACTATGCTGAACCACAACAAGCGCTCGATCGAGCTCAACGGCAAGAATCCGGCCGGCAAGGAGGTGCTGGAGCGGCTGGTCAGGACCTGCGACGTGATGGTCGAGAATCTGGCGCCGGGCGCGATCGACCGGCTCGGCTTCGGCTGGGAGCGGGTCCAGGAGCTCAACCCGCGGATGATCATGGCCTCGGTCAAGGGCTTCGGCCCCGGCCCCTACGAGGAGTGCAAGGTCTACGAGAACGTCGCCCAGTGCGCCGGCGGCGCGGCGTCGACCACCGGGTTCCGCGACAACGTGCCGATGGTCACCGGCGCGCAGATCGGCGACAGCGGCACCGGCCTCCACCTCGCGCTCGGCATCGTCACCGCGCTGTTCCAGAGGGAGCGCACCGGCCGCGGCCAGCGCATCCTCGCGCCGATGCAGGACGGGGTGATCAACCTCTGCCGGGTCAAGCTGCGCGACCAGCAGCGGCTCGACGCCGGCCCGCTCACCGAGTACTCGCAGTACGGCCAGGACATCCCGTTCAAGGACGCGGTGCCGAGGGCCGCCAACGATTCCGGCGGCGGACAGCCCGGCCGCATCCTCAAATGCAAGGGCTGGGAGACCGACGACAACGCCTACACCTATTTCATCACCCAGGCCGCGGTGTGGGAGAAGATCTGCGACCTGATCGGCCGGCCTGAGTGGAAGGAGGACCCGGACTACGCGACGCCCAAGGCGCGCCTCCCCCGGCTCGACGAGGTGTTCGACGCCATCGAGGCGTGGACGATGCGGCGCAGCAAGTTCGAGGTGATGGAGACCTGCAACCCGCTCGACATCCCGGTCGGGCCGATCCTCTCGATGAAGGAGATCGCCGAGGAGCCGAGCCTGCGCGAGACCGGCACCATCGTCGAGGTCGACCACCCGACGCGCGGACCGTATCTCACGGTCGGCTGCCCGGTGAAGCTGTCCGATTCGCCGGCCGAGGTGGTGCGCTCCCCGCTGCTCGGCGAGCACACCGAGGAGATCCTGCGCGACGTGCTGGGCTACGAGGGCGACGCGCTGGAGGCGGTCTGGGCGTCCGGCGCGGTCGGCGAGAAGCGCCGGGCCGAGGCGGCGGAGTAGGGCGATGGAAACCGTTGCCAAGGTCTGGCTCGACTACGACCAGGAAGCGCTCGACGCGCAGTACAACCAGCGCTCGCTGGTGCCCGACGCCGACGACTACATCGCCGTCGACGTGGCGGAGTCGGCGCGGGTACGCGAGAAGCTCGACTGCCGGATCGACGTGGCCTACGGGCCAAGCGAGGACGAGAAGCTCGACGTCTTCCCCGCCGCCGCGCCCGGCTCGCCCGTGGCGGTCTACATGCACGGCGGCGCCTGGACCCGGTCCGACAAGGCGAACGAGAGCTTCATGGCGGAGGCCTTCGTGGAGGCCGGCGCGGCCTTCGTCGCGGTCAATTTCGGCCTCTGCCCCAGGGTGACGCTCGACGAGATGATCCGCCAGGCGCGCGCGGCCGTCGCCTGGTCCCACGCTAACGCACGCGATTTCAACGCCGATCCCGACCGGCTGTTCATCGCCGGCCACTCCTCGGGCGGGCATGTCGGCGGGATGATGGTCGTGACCGACTGGCCCGCCGCCCACGGCCTGCCGCGCGACCTGGTCAAGGGCGCGCTGCTCTGCAGCGGCATGTACGACCTCGAACCCGTCCGGCTCAGCGCGCGCAACGAGTACCTCCACCTCGACGCGGCGGCGGAGGCGCGCAACAGTTCGATCCGCCGGATCCCGCCCGACGGCTGCCCGCTGGTGGTCGGCTACGGCGGCGGCGAGCAGGAGGAGTTCCGCCGCCAGTCGATGGAGTTCGCCGCCGCCTGGCGCAACGCCGGGCTCGAGGTCCGCGAGTTCGACATGCCGGGCGTGAACCACTTCCAGCTCCGCCGCCACTTCAACGACCCCGACGGCCCGATCCTCAAGGCGATGTTCGAGCTGATGGGGCTCTGACCCCGCCCGCCCTTCGATACGCCCCGGAACAAGTCCGGGGCTACTCAGGGTGAGGGAGTCTCTTATCCCTCATCCCGAGTAGGCGCCGCAGGCGCCGTATCGAGGGACCCCCCAATGTTTCACATGAAAGATAGGTCAGTCTTATTGACCATTGTTTCACGTGAAACATTAGCGTAAAAAGGCATATTCCACGTCCCCGCGGGACGGGAGCGGCGGTCCCCGGGGCTCCCCGGAAGACCGTCGACGGGAGGCGCGGGAGCGGAATCGCCGCCGTGCCAGCGCCTTGCGGGCCGGTCCTCGCGGGGCGTCTCCGCCGGGCGTCGAGGCATCACTGCATCAAAATTCGAGGCATCAAGATGCGCACCACGCTGACCGTCGAGCCGGATGTCGAGCGGCTCCTGAGGCAGGAAATGCGGCGCACGGAGCATGAAGGCGGTCGTGAGCGACGCGCTGCGCGCCGGCCTGGGCGCGGCGGGCAAGCCGGTCGACGCGCCGCCCTACGCGGTGGCGCCGCACGATTTCCGCGTCCGGCCGGGCGTCGACACCGACCGGCTCAACCGGCCCGTCCGGGAGACCGACGTCCCCCGGCGCGTGCGGAGGCTCGGCGAGTGATCGTCCCCGACGTCAACCTCCTGCTGCACGCCCAGAATTCGGGCTCGCGCCGGCACGCGGCGGCGCGGCGCTGGTGGGAGGGGCTGATGAACGGGACCGTCACGGTCGGCCTGCCGTGGGCGGCTATCCTCGGCTTCGTCGCCGTCGCGACCGACCGGACGATCCTCGACAACCCGCTCGACACGCGCGGCGCCTTCGCCCGCGTCCGGTCCTGGCTCGCCCGCCCGCAGACCGCGATCGTCCACCCCGGCGAACGCCACGCCGACATCCTGTTCGACCTCTTGGACGAGGCCGGCGCCGCCGCCGACCTCACCGCCGCCGCCCACCTCGCGGCGCTCGCCATCGAGCACCAGGCGGAGCTGCACTCGACCGATGCCGATATGGCGCGGTTTCCGGGGTTGCGGTGGCGGAATCCGTTGGGGTGAGGTGGTGCCCCTTCTTAATAAAAATTTCTCAATGGGACTCACTGCACTTCGCTCGTAGACAGGACTTAAAGTGGGATAAGCAACATGATTGATGAAGAATTCCAGCAGCGTTATCGCGAAGGAGATTTGCGACGGCCGGATGATGAACGGAGTGAATACCAGAGAGATAAATCTCGAGTCATTCATTCCTCCGCATTTCGTCGACTCCAGGCCAAAACGCAAGTTATGGGAGTGGGTGAAGGTGACTTCCATCGAACAAGGCTCACACATTCTATCGAAGCATCTCAGATTGGTGAGGGGCTGTTGGGTTCTCTAAAGTTGCAAACGGAAATTCCGAAAGAAGCATCAGAATGGTTGCCTTCATCTGACCTTATAACAGCGTCTTGCTTGGCGCATGACTTGGGACATCCTCCTTTTGGCCACGCGGGAGAAAAGGCACTTCACGCCCAGCTTGCAAAGGAAGGAGGATTTGAAGGGAATGGACAAACACTTCGAATTGTAACGCATTTGGAAAAATATGTACCTGGAAATGGCATGAACCCAACAAGGCGTTTTATATTAGCCCTTCTAAAATATCCTGTGCCATATTCGGCATTTGACGCCGACCAATTTCTTGATAAACCACCAAAGTGTTATTTCAACACGGAAAAATGTATCATCAACTGGGCGCTAGGTCCACCATTTGTAAAAGACGAAGTGAAGCTATTTACATCTTCGGGAATTGATAAGGGACGACCAGAACACCGAATTTTGGATAGTTCGATCATGGAAAATGCTGACGACATAGCGTATGGCGTTCATGATTTGGAGGATATTGTAGCGAGGAGGATGGTCCGAAAGTCGGAAATTCTTGATGGCCTCGAAGAAATATTCGACGAGTGTGGTCGGACGATTGGTACAGGTGAAAAAGCGGTGCGTCTAAATGAATTTAGTTCGGAGTTATTTGATGATAGTTTTAAACGTAAAGCTTTTATAGGCAAGCTGGTGAACCTATTTGTCACATCCCCCATGATAAAGGAACGACGCGGTTATTCCCATCCATTGCTGAAATATTATGTGGGGTTTGATGAATCTGTTACCGCACTTCTTGAAGGATTAAAGAAGCTAACTTATAACCTCGTCATCCAACGTGCTGAAATTCAGCAATTGGAAAGACGAGGTCGGCGAATTGTAGATAGCCTCTTTGATGAAATAATGAAAGCACCTAAGGGATTGGTGCCAACAGGTACTTGGGAGTCTTTCAATAGTGAAGATGCGGTTTCTAGAAGAGTATGCGACTATATTGCGGGCATGACGGACAGTTACGCCGAGAAAATTTATAGACGTTTATTTATTCCAGGAGAAGGATCAAGCCACGACGAATTGTAGTAAAGGAAAAAGGGAACACGGATGTCCTGATCGACAATTTGGATGTTCGGTTGAGGTAAATTCGAGAAAGGGTGCTGCCTTGACGGACGACTTGTTCAGGTAAAGTCTTATTTTGGTCTTACCTAAGGTACCGGAGTCAGAACGACGGCGTAGGCAGAGTACTGCTGATGTAGCGATGCGGTGCTACCTACCGCCCCGCAATTACATTTCCACCGCCACCGCCATCTCATACATATTCCACCCCGTTTTGTCCGTAAGCGTCTGGCGTGACCGCCCTTGTGGCGAGACGGCTTGGAGCCGCAGTCTGTGGTGAGGTTCCAGAGGTCGATAGTGTCCATTATCGGCTAATGGACACTATCTTAGGGGGCTGCGGTGCCACGTCGGGTACGCCGGTTCTGGTCGGACGACGAGAAGCGCCGGATCGTGGCGCAGAGCTACGCTCCCGGTGTCTCGGTGTCGGTTGTGGCGCGCCGCTATGACGTCAACGCCAACCTGATCTTCACCTGGCGGCGCGATCCCCGTTACAGGCCGGCGGCCGATGCCGGGGAGGCGCCGTCCTTCCTGCCGGTGGAGGTGGTGCCCGATGCGCCGCCGTTGGAGCCGGCCGCGGCATCGGACGGTCGGATCGAGATCGCGTTGTCGAACGGCCACCGGGTGAGCGCGTTCGGGTCGTTCGACGCGGACGCGCTGTGCCGGGTGGTGCGGGCGCTTGGCGGATGATCCCGGTTCCCTCCTCGACCCGGGTATGGCTGGCCTGCGGCGTGACCGACATGCGCAAGGGGTTCCCCGGTCTCGCGGCGCAGGCGGAGCGGGTATTGAAGGCGGATCCGCATTGCGGCCATCTCTTCATCTACCGCGGCCGCCGGGGCGACCTGATCAAGATGATCTGGTGGGACGGCCAGGGTGCGTGCCTGTTCTCGAAGCGTCTGGAGCGCGGCCGCTTCGTGTGTAAGCGTCTGGCGTGACCGCCCTTGTGGCGAGACGGCTTGGAGCCGCAGTCTGTGGTGAGGTTCCAGAGGTCGATAGTGTCCATTATCGGCTAATGGACACTATCTTAGGGGGCTGCGGTGCCACGTCGGGTACGCCGGTTCTGGTCGGACGACGAGAAGCGCCGGATCGTGGCGCAGAGCTACGCTCCCGGTGTCTCGGTGTCGGTTGTGGCGCGCCGCTATGACGTCAACGCCAACCTGATCTTCACCTGGCGGCGCGATCCCCGTTACAGGCCGGCGGCCGATGCCGGGGAGGCGCCGTCCTTCCTGCCGGTGGAGGTGGTGCCCGATGCGCCGCCGTTGGAGCCGGCCGCGGCATCGGACGGTCGGATCGAGATCGCGTTGTCGAACGGCCACCGGGTGAGCGCGTTCGGGTCGTTCGACGCGGACGCGCTGTGCCGGGTGGTGCGGGCGCTTGGCGGATGATCCCGGTTCCCTCCTCGACCCGGGTATGGCTGGCCTGCGGCGTGACCGACATGCGCAAGGGGTTCCCCGGTCTCGCGGCGCAGGCGGAGCGGGTATTGAAGGCGGATCCGCATTGCGGCCATCTCTTCATCTACCGCGGCCGCCGGGGCGACCTGATCAAGATGATCTGGTGGGACGGCCAGGGTGCGTGCCTGTTCTCGAAGCGTCTGGAGCGCGGCCGCTTCGTGTGGCCGTCGGCATCGGAAGGGAAGGTGTCGGTGACGCCGGCGCAGCTGTCGATGCTGCTTGAGGGGATCGACTGGCGGGCGCCGGTTCGCACCTGGAGACCGCTGGCCGCGGGCTGATTCACCGTTTATAAACAATGGGTTGACTGTCATTCGGGCTTCCCTTTGTCGGCCCCTTCGGGTAGGATGCGGCCATGCTCGAAGCGGCCCATTCCCTGCCCGACGACATCGCCGCGTTGAAGGCGATGGTGCTGGCCTCGCGGGCCGAACTGGCGGCACGGGACGCCGAGCTGCGCAACCGCGATCTGTTGATCGAGAAGCTCAGGCACCAGCTTGCGGGTCTGCGGCGGCAGCGCTTCGGCGTCACCTCGGAGGCCCTCGACCAGCTTGATCTCGGGCTGGAGGACGAGGAGATCGCGCGGGCGGCCGAGGCGCCGACCGAGCCGACGCCCGCCACGAAGAAGCAGCCGAAGCGCCGTCCCCTGCCGGACCACCTGCCGCGCGAGGAGACGGTTCTCGCGCCGGGCGAGCGCTGCGCGGACTGCGGCGGCCGTCTCAAGCGGCTCGGCGAGGATGTGACGGAGGAGCTGGAGTACATCCCCGGCCGCTTCGTGGTGAAGCGCATCGTCCGTCCGCGCCTGGCCTGCGGCGGCTGCGAGAAGTTCCACCAGGCGCCGCTGCCGCCGCGACCGATCGAGCGCGGCCGACCGGGCCCCGGCCTTCTGGCGCATGTGCTGGTCTCGAAGTATTGCGATCACCGTGTGTCCTGAAGCACCGCCATGAAAGGAGGTGCGCAACTGCAAGAGAGATGAGGGTAGGCCCCTCGGGGTCGACGATCAGGCGTCGGTCTCAAACCACCACGAGCTGCTGTCGTAAAGAGCGATGGTGGTGAGCGTCGTGGAAACGGCGGGACGACGATCTCGTCAGGTGAGGTCCGGGGAGACGAGCGAAAGCGAACCGCCGATGAACTGCCGAAAGCGTATGGTCGATGTCAGAACCGGGGGTGGTGGTCACTCCGGGACAAGCATGGGCGGAGTCCTGGAGTCCGGCCCACGCGGCATCCGGCTCGAAGGCGGCGTGAACCCGGAACAGGCTTTCTTGCGGAACAGGAGAACCTGTCGTCCCGATGCCAAGGGAGACGGCCAACCGGGCAGCCCCCGGAAGGCTCAGAGTACCGATGCGGGGCACAGGGGCAGAACAGCCCGTAGTAGGGATGAAGGCGCTGTAATGGCGCTGGACCGAAGGGGCTGTGGTGTTCAGCCGCTGCCGTCGGCCAACTGGTGACAGGAGGAGCCGGATGACAGGGGCAAAGCCGTTCCCGATAGCAAAGAGGGAAGTCTGGGAAGCCTTCAAGCATGTGAAGGCAAACCGGGGAGCGGCTGGAGTAGATGGGCAGACGGTCGAGAGTCTGGAGGAACGGCTTGGTCCGGAACTCTACAAGCTCTGGAATCGCATGTCCTCAGGCAGCTATATGCCGCCTCCGGTTCGCAGGGTGAACATCCCCAAGGAGGGCGGCGGGAAGCGCCCGTTGGGCATACCGACGGTCACGGACCGCATCGCTCAGGAGGTTGTTCGCCGACATCTGGAGCCCTTGTTGGAACCGATTTTCCATGAGGACTCATACGGATATCGGCCGAAGCGATCCGCCATTGACGCCATCCGGACAGCGCGTCGGCGATGCTGGCGCTACGACTGGGTGCTGGACATGGACATCAAGGGGTTCTTCGACAACATCGACCACGAGTTGCTGCTGAAGGCCGTTCGTCACCATACGGACTGCCGGTGGGTGCTGCTCTATGTCGAGCGCTGGTTGAAGGCTCCCGTGATCGAGGAGGACGGCACCGTTGTCGCACGGGACAGGGGCACGCCACAGGGCGGGGTAATTTCGCCAGTATTGTCCAACCTGTTCCTGCACTATGCGTTCGATCAATGGATGAAAAGGTCGATGCCGCATGTTCCGTTCGAACGGTATGCGGACGATATAATCTGCCATTGTCGAACGGAGGAGGCGGCAAAGACCCTCTGGCGGCGGGTTGCGGACCGATTGGCCGAGTGCGGCCTGGAGGTCCATCCGCAGAAGACCAAGGTGGTCTACTGCAAGGATACCAACCGCAAGGCGGACTACCCGACGGTCGCGTTCGACTTCCTGGGCTACCGTTTCCAGCCAAGGTTCGCGGCGTGGCGCGGCGGGTTGTTCGGGGTCTCGTTCCTTCCGGCTGCCAGCCCGACTGCGCTCAAGGCGTTTCGGCGCCGCGTGCGACAGTGGCGTTTGCAACGGCGTAGCGACAAGGCACTGCTTGACCTTGCCCGCATGTTTCATCGCGAAATTGCAGGGTGGATCGGCTACTTCGGCGCATTCTACAAGTCGGCGCTCTATCCGACCCTTCGTCTGATAGACGCCCACTTGCAGCGATGGGCAATGCGGAAGTTCAAACGCTTCCGACAACGACCGCGTCAGGCTCGTCTCTGGCTTGCCAGAATCGCGAAAGCGGAGCCGTGGCGGTTCGCCCATTGGACCCTTGTGCACGGGCAGGGCCGGACGCTGGGAGCCGTATGAGCTGAGAGGTTCACGTACGGTTCTGGGAGCGCGTGGGGGTGAGATTCCCCCGCGCGACTCGCTTGCCGCTCTACCGCCAGTCCCGCATCTTCGCCCGCGACGGCGTCGAGCTCGACCGCTCGACGCTCGCCGGCTGGGTCGGCAAGGCGACGGCGCTGCTGGAGCCCCTGGCCGATGCGATCGGGCGCCATGTGCTGGAAGGACAAGCCCTGTTCGCCGACGACACCCCGGTCAAGCTGCTGGCGCCGGGAACCGGCAAAACGGCGACCGGCCGGGCCTGGACCTACGTGCGGGACGAGCGGCCCTGGGCTGGCGAGGCGCCGCCGGCGGCCTGGTACCGCTTCTCGGCCGACCGCAAGGCGGCGCATCCGAAGGCGCATCTTGAAGGCTTCGCCGGCTGGATGCACTCGGACGGCTATGCCGGGTTCGGTGCGCTGGCGCGCGCCGGGCCGGTCCGCGAGGTGGCCTGTCTGGCGCATGTGCGACGCAAGTTCTTCGACGTCCATGCCGCCCAGGGCTCGGCGATCGCCGCCGAGGCGCTGGAACGGATCGCCGCCCTCTACGCTATCGAGAAGGAGGCCCGCGGGCAGCCGCCCGAGAACCGCGCGGCCATCCGCCAGGCCAAGGCCGCGCCGTGCCTCGACGAGCTGGAGCGGTGGCTGCAATCGCAGCTGCCCAGAATCTCCGCCAAGACCCCGCTGGCAGCGGCGATCCGTCATGCCCTGACCCGGATGAAGCGCCTTCGACCCTATCTCGAGCACGGCTTCCTCGAGATCGACAACAACCCCGCCGAACGCGCAATGAGGCCGATCGCGCTCGGCCGCAAGAACTATCTCTTCATGGGCTCGGCCAGCGGCGGCAGGGCCGCCGCCATCGCCTACACCCTGATCGAGACCGCCAGGCTCAACGATGTCGATCCGCAGGCCTGGCTTGCTCAGGTCCTCGAACGCATCCCCGACTACAGGATCAACCGCATCGACGATCTGCTGCCGTGGAACACCGCGCCCGCAGAAGATCGGGAAGCCGCCGACTGACCACGCAGGGGCGGTCACGCCGGACGCTTACGACGTATCGGCGTGCCTCACCCGTACCGGTGCAGCGCCGCGCCGTTCCGCCTGAGCCACTTCCGCGCGCCCTCCGGGTCGTCGCACAGCCGCGCCACATGCGCCCAGAAACGCTTGCCGTGGTTGTGCTCGGCGAGGTGGGCGACCTCGTGGGCGACGACGTAGTCGAGGATTTGCGGGGGCGCCAGGACGAGGCGCCAGGAGAAGCCGAGATTGCCGTTGCCTGAGCAGCTTCCCCAGCGCGAAGTCGTGTCGCGGATCGTGATGCGGCCGTGGGGCTTGCCGAGCCGGGCGGCCTTTTCCGCCACCCGGGGCTCGATCCCGGCGCGTGCGGCGCGGCGGAGCCAGGCTTCGACCCGGGGCGGCACGTCCTCGGGGCGGCCGGAGACGTGGAGCGTGCCGCCGTCCTGCCGCGCGCCTGCGCGGGCCCGGCCGGCGCGGCGGATCGTCAGCGCGCCGCCGAGGAAGGGGAGAACGGCTCCGTCGGCGAAGGGGACGCGGCTCAGCGCGTTCGCGGTCCTTTCCGCGATCCAGCCCTCCTTCGCCTTGAGGAACGCGAGCCCGTCGGCCCGCGTCGCGCCCGGCGGCAGCACCAGCTCGACCGCGCCGCCGACCGGCGCGACCCTGATCTGGATGCGCCGCGCGCGGGGGCTGCGGCGGATCGCGACGCCGGCGGCGGGGCTCACTCGGCCGCTTCGCGTCTGCGCAATTCCGCGACGCAGGCGGCGACCGTCTGCTCCATCGTGCGGGAGCGGTCCATCGTCTCGCGGGTCTCGCTGCCGTAGGGGGTCGAGTCCAGCAGCCGGAAGATCTCCGCCGCTGCGAGGTGGAAGCCGGGCGGCAGGCCGGCCGAAGCGTAGGTCCTGGCGATCTCCTCCATCTCGCCGATCCAGCGCCCGGAATCCGCCGGGAGGCGCGGGACGTTGGCCTGCATGCGCTCGTAGACGGCGGGCACGGAATCCGCGATCTCGGCGCGCAGGATGTCGCCGACGCCGAGCGAATCGGCCGCCGTCATCGCCGCGGTATGGAGCGTGTTGGTGCCCTTGGAGATCGAGGCGTAGCACATCTTGACCGAAGAGGCGCGGCCGATCTCGGGCCCGCACTGGTGGATCGTCATGTCCTTGCCGTCGAACGCGTCCAGCGCCGGCGCCGCTTCGCCCGAGACGTAGATGCGAGTCGGTTTCCGGCCCTCCGCCGGCGGCAGGCCGATGATGCCGCCGTCGATATAGTCCGCGCCGGTGCCGCGGAAGAGCCCCCCGATGGCGCGCGAGGTTTCGGGCGCGATCGCGTTGAGCTCGGCGTAGGGCGGCGCCTCGCCGGTGCGCCGCATCGCCGCCGCGACGTCCTCCGCGGTCGCGCGCGCGGCCTCGGGCGGCAGGATCGAGAGCACGATGTCGGCCCCCGCCACCATCGAGTCGAGGTCTTCGCACAGCCGGAACCCCAGCCGTTCGGCGCGCGCCTTCGTCTCAGCGCTCCGCCCGGCGAGGCAGGTGAGGACGTCGTGACCGTGCCGGGCCAGCGCCGCGCCCACGCCGCCCCCCATCTCGCCCGGGCTCAGGATCGCGACCGTCTGAAGCGTCATTCCGTGATTCCTCCCCCGACCCGGCGGCGCACTCTAGGGCAATAGCCGGCCGAACGCGATCCTGTCCGGTCGCCGCGCAGCCCCCCTCTCCCTAACCCTCTCCCCCGCCGGGGGAGAGGGGACGCTTCCCCGCTCTTCCTTGCCTTCTCCCCTCCCGCTTGCGGGAGGGGCCGGGGGAGGGCAGGGCCCTATCCGACGATCTCGCCTTCCCGGATATAGCCCCGCGCGAGACCTTCCGCCCACACCTTGCGCACCGCGGCCGCGCCGGCGGCGACGATCGCGTCCTCGTCGATCAGCAGGTGGCGGCCGCCCTCGACGACGATGCGCCCGTCGACGATCACCGCTTCGATGTCGGAGGTTCCCGCGTGCCAGACCATCGTCTTGAGCGGATCGCTCACCGGGGCGAGGTAGGCCGCGCCGAGGTTCACCACCACCAGATCGGCCCGGCATCCGGGCGCGATCCGGCCGATATCGTCGCGCCCGAGCGTCGCCGCGCCGTCGACCGTCGCAGCCGCGACGAGGTCGCGCGCCGCCGCGTCCTCCGACAGGCCGGAGGCGAGCTTGGACACCAGCGCCGCCGTTCTGAGCTCGCCGATCGTGTCCATCGAATAGCCGTCGAGCCCGATCCCCGTCCGGATGCCGCGCGCGGCGGTGCGCTGCCAGATGGCGGACACCGCGCCGCGCGCGAACGAGGCCGGGCAGTTGACCACCGTCGCACCGGCGCTTCCGATCAGGTCCAGGTCGCCGTCGGAGGCGTAGACGCAATGGGCGGCGATCAGATCGGGGCCGAGCAGCCCGACATGGGCGAGCTGTTCGGCGGGCGTCCGGCCGTAGCGCGCCCGCAGCGTCTCGCCCTCGGTCGCGCTCTGCGAGACGTGGATCGTGACCTTGGCGCCCCGTTCCGCGGCGGCGTCGCGGATCGCGGCCAGCAGGTCGGCGTCGCAGCTGTCGGTGCCGTGCGGGCCGAACCCGGCGCGGATGCGGCCGCCCGCGTGCCCGTCATGCGCGTCGAACAGGGCGGCGGCGCGGGCGAGGTCGCTTCCCCCGTTCCCACGCGCGGCGTATTGGGGCCGCCCGTCCTCGCCGATCCCGAGATTCTCGGTGGAGAACAGATAGGGCATGCCGTAGAAGCGGAGCCCCAGCGCGTCCGCCGCGTCGAACGAGACCGCCTGCGCGATGCGGAACATGTCCATCGTCGTCGTCGCGCCGCCCTTGAGCGGGCCCAAGAGGCCGAGCGCGGTGACCGCGCGCAGCTCTTCTTCGTCCAGCACCTCCATCGCGAGACCCTGCAGCGGCATGATCAGCCCGTAGACCGTGTCCGCCGCCCAGGAGGCGGTCGGCCGGTCCTCAACGATGCCGCGGAAGAGCAGCGCCGAGATGCCGTGATTGTGCAGGTTGACGAAGCCCGGCAGGACCAGCGCGTCCGCCGCGTCGATCGCCCGGTCCGCCCCGCCCGGCCGGTCCCGCGTCACCGCCGCCACGCACCCGCCCTCGACCAGTACCCAGCGGTCGGTCTCGATCCGCTGCCGCGGCCCGTCCGGCAGCAGCACCCAGCGGGCGCGGATGGCGACGGTTTCGGTCATTTCAATTTCCAGCCAGAGGAATCGCCCGCCCTTCGATACGCCGCTTCGCGGCTACTCAGGGTGAGGGAGAGGTGGGGCACGCGAAGAAACCCCTCATCCCGAGTAGGCGCGAAGGGCCGTATCGAGGGACGGCCGGTCACTCACCCCGCCTGCGCGTCGAGGAAGTCCGCCAGCAGGCGGTTGAACGCCTCGGGCCTGTCCAGGTTGGAGATGTGCGCGGCGCCCGGGATGGTCTCGAGCCGCGCGCCGGGGATGAGTTCGGCGATCTGCTGCGAGTGGGGGAGGGGCGTCACGTCGTCCTCCTCGCCCCAGATGACCAGGGCGGGCGCGCGGATCGCGGCGGCTTCCCCGGTGAATTCGATGCCGTCGAAGATCGCCTTCATCACGTCGATATAGGCCTCGGGCGGGACCTTCGCGATCGCCGCGGCGAGGTCGTCGCGCGCCGCTTGCGAGGCGGACGGGGTGAGCCGCATCTCGGCGTAGCGGCGGCCGAACTCGGTCATCGGGGTCGCGCGGATGGTCTTCGCCCATTCGGGGATGCGCGCGCCGCCGACTTCGCGCATGTCGACGAACCCGTCCGCGAGCGCCACCGAGCGCACCGCGCCCGGCCATTGCGCGGCGAACGAGACCGCGATCGGAACGCCCATCGCCATGCCGACGAGATGGCAGCGCGCCACGCCGAGCGCATCGAGCCCGGCCTTGAGGTCCGCCGCCACGCCGGCCACCGTGAAGCGCGCGTTATACGAGCTTCCCCCGTGGCCGCGGCAGTCGAAGGCGATGCAGCGGTAGCGGTCCGAGAGCGCCGCCACCTGGTCGCGCCACATGGCGGCATCCGCCCCCATCGAGTGGATCAGCAGGACCGCGGGGCCGCTCCCGGCGTCGGTGTAGTGGAGCGTTTCGCCGTTGGCGTCGACATGGGGCATGTGGGGCCTCTCTGAAACCGGGTCCGCATCCCCGCCCGCCCTTCGATACGCGGCTTCGCCGCTACTCAGGGTGAGGATGGGTTGGCGAGAAAAATTCCCTCATCCCGAGTAGGCGCGCAAGCGCCGTATCGAGGGACGGTCTCCGCCGCCTACCGCATCACCAGGCCGCCGTCGACGTAGAGGGTCTGGCCGGTCATGAAGCGGCTCCACTCGGAGGCGAGGAACAGCACCGGGCCGGCGACGTCCTCCGGCGCGGCGATCCGTCTCAGCGGCGTGTCGGAGACCAGGCGCTCCATCGCCGCTTCGGGCGTGTCGCGGCTGCCCTCGGTCGGATAGACCAGCCCGGGGGCGACGCAGTTGACCCGGATTCCCCGCGGGCCGAGCTCGACGGCGAGGTTGCGGCTGAACGCCACCACCGCCGCCTTCGCGGTGGTGTATTCGTGGTAGGGGATCGAGGGCCGCTCCACCAGGTCGGTCGCGATGTTGACGATGCTGCCTTCGGCCCGCCCGGCGAAGGCGGGAATCGCCGCCCGGCATACGTTGAAGCAGCCGCGCAGCGACCCCTCCATCTGGCGCTCGTAATCCGCCCAGTCGAGGTCCCAGAACGGCGTCCTCGCCGCCGGGTCGAAGGCGTAGGCCAGAAAGGCGTTGTTGACGACGGCGTGGATCGCGCCGAACTCCCGCTCGACGCCCGCGAACATCGCCGCGACCGCGTCCGGATCGCCGACATCGGCCCGCACCGGCCAGCCGTCGCCGCCGAGCGCGCGGCATTCCTCGGCGACCGCCTCCGCCGCCTCCGCATTGCGCAGATAGTTGACCGCGACGCGCGCGCCCTCGGCGGCGAACGCACGGGCGATCGCCGCGCCGATCCCCCGGCTCGCCCCGGTCACCAGGATGGTGCGGTCGCGAAAATCCATGTCAGTCGCGATAGGCGGCGAAATCTTCCGCCGCCGCCTCGGCGCCGCGCTCGATCTCGACGACGCGGACGAGGTCGAGCAGGTTGAACCGCCCGTCATGGTGCCAGCCCGCCTCCGGCGCGGTCATCTCGCCCAGCGCGCAGACCCGCGACGCGCCGGCCTCGCCGAGGAGGGCGGAGAGGCGGAACAGCTCCTCGGGCGCCGCCGCGACGCCGACGGTCTGGAGCCAGGGGGCGTGCCGCGCGATCTCCGGGAGCGCGTCGTCGAGCCGGTCGAGCGCGGCCACCCTGACCGTCCGGTTGGCGCCGGCGGGCGCGAGGGCGGGGTCGTCGTCGGCATAGACGACGCGCCACGCGCCCTCCGCGTCGCCGGCGATCTCGACCGAATCCGAGACCGCGGACCGGATCTCCGCCTCCTGGCGCGCGGCGGCGAGGCCGGCGGCCTCTTCGGCGTCCAGCGCGCGGCGGGGAAAGCGGTGGGAGAGCGCGGCGAGCTCCGCGCCGAGATAACCGGCGAAGGCGCGGGGGCTCACCGCGCCGCCGCGCGCGACGTAGAACACGTGCGGCGAATAGCAGCCGTGCTGATCGTAGCGCACGACATCGAGCGCCGCCCGCCGGGCGACCCCCGCCGCCTTGTCGGCGTCGAGCGCCGCGGCGGCGATCATCCCGAAGCCCAGCTTGTGGCCGAAGGGCAGGAAGCGCGTCGCGACCGGCACCCGCGCGCGGATCCGCTCCAGCGTCGCGTTTCCCCCGTAGGCGAGGACGAGACCGGCTTCGTCGAGCAGCGCCTGCTGGCGCACCTCGTCGCCGCCCTTCCACCAGACGATCCCGATGCAGTCCGCGAGCCGGGGCTCGATGTCGGCGACCGCCCCGGCGAACCAGCCGGCCATCAGCGGCTCGGCGCTCGGCAGCTTGCCGATATTCGCCGACTTCACCAGCAGGCCGGAGATCAGGCTCCAGAGCGGCAGGCCGGGCACGTTGCCGGCCCAGACATGGCCGATCAGCGGGGGCCCGAAGGCGCGGCCGTAGCCGCCCTTCCGCAGCGGCTGGAAGCCGTCGAGCATCTGCGGGTTGGCGAAGTCCTCGGCGACGAAGGCCGAAAGCTGGGCGCCGCGGAAGGTCTTGAGACAGGCGGTCAGCCCGAGCCGCACCGTCTCCGGGTCGTAGCCGGTGACCGCGGGCAGCAGCTCTTCCGCCCGCCGCCGGCGCGGGTCCGAACGGTCGAGCAGGGTGCGCACCGCGCGGTCGAGGATGTCGACGATTTCCTGCGTCCGCAGCCCGGCAAGGAAGCGCTCGCGCGACCGGCGCACGTGGGCGGCCAGCGCCGTAAGCTGATCGCCGGAAAGAACCGGCGCGGCGACCTCCGCGCAGCGTCCCCACGCCGAAAAGCGGAGGGTTTCCCGCGCGACGGACCCGGCCGCCAGTCCGGGAAGATGGCCGGCAAGCTCGGCCACGACCGCTACCCCCTCGCCGCCTCCAGGAACTCGGCGACCGCCACCGAGCATCCCTGGGCTTCCTCGTCCCCCGCGCGGCCGAGAAGGACGAAGCCCCCGTCGCAGGCGATGCCCACATCCTCGGTCATGATCGCGACGGCCGAATTGTAGTTGGCGAGATCGCAGTGGACGAGGATGCCCTGCCCGCCGGGCGGGACGTCGGCGCCGGACAGGGGATTGACGATCCGGGTGCGGATCCAGTGCGGGCCCGACTTGGGCGCGTCCGCGCGGTCGTTGCCGTCGTCGTAGAACTGGGTGCTGAGCTCGGTCATGCCGTACATGTTTATGCAGTCGGACCGCGCGACGCCGAGCAGCGTCTCCATCCGGCCGTAGAATTCGCCCGTCGCCACGTCCCGCGCGCGCCCCTTGAACCCGCCGGTGTCGAGCACGCGGCTGCCCGGCGGGAGCCGGTAGCGCCTGCCGGCGCGCTCCATCTCGTCGAAGGCGTGGACGAAGCTGTAGGTCGCGCCGAGCAGCGCGTAGGGCTCGCCGGCCGCGGCCGCCTCGTCGAGCGCGCGGAACAGGAGGTCGTTCTCGAGCCCCTTCTGGTTGAGCAGGTATTCGCTGTCCGGCGTGCCGAAATGGCCGGCGGCGAGCGCGAGGTAGTGCGCGAGCGAGGAGTTCGGCATTTCCTCCTCGGTGGGGAACAGGATCCCCATCCGGATCTTCTCCCGCCCGCGCATGAAGCGCTCGCGGAAATTGGCGACCATCGAGCGGTCGTAGACCGCCAGCGTCGGGTGGTAGCAGCGTCCGCGCGCGCCGCCCGTCGTGCCGCTGGTCATGAACACCCGCCCGGCCGTCTCCGGCGCGACGCAGCTCAGCGTCAGCGTCTTGAAGGCGCTGATCGGCACCGGCGGGATTTCGCGCCAGCTCGTGACGACGCGGGGCGACCGGCCCTTCTTGAGGCAGAAGCGGCGGAAGCTCTCGTTGTTCTCGAACTGGTGCGCGAACAGCGCGAGCGCCATCGCGTCGAACTCGCGCTCGGTCGACGACTCCCGCCCGATGAAGTCGAGCACCTTGTCGCTGAGGGCCGTTTCCGCCACCTCCCGCCCCGGTATTCACAGGTAACCGAAGGTGGCCCTTCCGGCCCCGGATGTCCAGTTCTCCGGCGCGCGGGGACCTTGCGGGGCGACAGGCGGCGTCCCATGATCGGCTGGCCATGGCGACCCAACCGGACCCCGATCCCCGCCCCGGACGGCGGCAGCGCGGCTACGCCGATTTCCAGGACCATCTCGTGGCGCTCGACGCGGCGGGGCTGCTCTATCGCGTGGACCGCCCGGTCGACAAGGACTCGGTGCTCCACCCGCTGGTGCGCTGGCAGTTCCGCGGCGGACTCGCCGAGGCCGAGCGCAAGGCCTTCCTGTTCACCAACCCGGTCGACGCGGCGGGGCGCGGCTACGACTTCCCCGTCGCGGTCGGCGCGCTCGCGGCCAACGCCGAGATCTATTCCATCGGCATGGGCGTTCCGGTCAAGGAGATCGGCAAGACCTGGCAGCGGGCGATGCAGGATCCCATTCCGCCTTCCATCGTTCCCGATGCGCCGTGCCACGATGTCGTGCTGACCGGAGAGGCGCTGCGCGGCGACGGGCGGGGGCTCGACGCGATTCCCGTGCCGATCTCGACGCCGGGCTACGACGCGGCGCCCTATCTGACGGCGACCTGCTGCATCTCCGCGGATCCCGATACCGGGGTGCAGAACATGGGCACCTACCGGGCGCAGTTGAAGGCGCCGGACCGGCTCGGCCTCAAGATGTGCGTCGATCTGGGGCAGGGCGGCTACGACCACTGGCTCAAGTGCCGGGAGCGGGGGCGGAAGCTCGAGATGGCGATCGTCGTCGGCTGCCCGCCGCCCATCGCCTATTGCGCGCCGCAGAAGATCGCCTTCGGCACCGACGAGCTCGCGGTCGCCGGCGGGATCGTGGGGCGGCCGATCAACGTCGTGCGCGCGAGGACGGTGGACCTGCTGGTCCCCGCCGAGTCCGAGTTCGTGATCGAGGGCACGATACCACCGAGACCGACATTTGATCGTAATTCCGGTGTGAGCAGCATCAACCCATTGATATAAAACACGAAACCGCACAACCGTCGTCGATTCCATGCCCGAACAGGGGCTGGTGACCGTCCTCCACAGCCTGATGCGGCGTCTCAGCGGAACGCCCGACGAACGGCAGCGGATCTGGGACGGGAAGCTGCATCCCTGGCTTTGCCGCTACTGGCCGCGAGAGCAGGGCCGCAATACGAGGAAGACCTCGGAAACGATCCTGGCGATGCTTGCGGAGTGCGGCGACGGGTTTCCGCAGGCGGCCGAATGGTCGTTGACATGTTTGCGGCCGGTGGAAGGCCAGAGCCTGCATGATCTCAACAGGAGCGACGGTGCGAAACAGCATCCGGAGTCAATGCTTCAGGTGCTGGACAAGGCAATCGACGCCGATATCGTGTCGGACTACAACAAGTCTGTTCTCGGGGAACTGCTTGACGCGCTGCGCGCCGGAAACGGCGGGATTGCCGGTAACCGCCGGTTTCAGGAATTGCAACGGATCGCCGCACAATGAGGACATGCGGACGAGCATCGGCATTTTCCTGCACCCGCCCACGGCGGGCGATACATCGTTCCCGCGTCCACCGCCTTGCAAGGCCGATTGCAGCCGGTTCGGCGGCGCGCTAGGGTTTCCCCTTGGACAATCGGTCGTGGGGCGCCTTTCGGGAAGATGTCCGGCAAGCGAAAACTCGGCAGCGACGATGGGCGTCGCATGGTTTGACCGGAGGGGCGCGGCATGGCGCGAGGGAGACAGGGACGACGGCGAGAGAAGGCTGAGCCTCGGCCGGACGGCGGTGCGACGACCGGCCATGAGGCCGAGCTTTGGGCGATGGCCGACGCCTTGCGCGGTTCGATGGACGCGGCCGAATACAAGCATGTCGTCCTCGGCCTGATCTTCCTCAAATACATCTCCGACGCCTTCGAGGAACGCCATGCGGCGGTCTTGGCCGAGTGGGGCGCGGAGGCGGCCGAGGACCGCGACGAATACACGGCCGAGAACATCTTCTGGGTGCCGCCGGAAGCCCGCTGGAACCGTCTGAAGGCGCAGGCCCGGCAGCCGGATGTCGGCCGGGCCGTCGACGATGCGATGGCGGCGATCGAGCGCGACAACCCGGTTCTCGAAAGCGTGCTGCCGAAGGACTACGCCCGCCCGGCCCTCGACAAGCAGCGGCTCGGCCAGCTCATCGACATGATCGGCAACATCCGGGTGGGCGACGCGGAGGCCCGCTCGCGCGACGTGCTGGGCCGGGTCTACGAATACTTCCTGTCGCGCTTCGCCAGCGCGGAAGGCAAGAAGGGCGGCGAGTTCTATACGCCGCGCTGCGTGGTCCGGCTGCTGGTGGCGATGCTGGAGCCGTATCGGGGGCGGGTCTACGATCCCTGCTGCGGCTCGTCGGGCATGTTCGTGCAGTCGGTGGCGTTCATCCGGGCGCACGCCACCGGCAACGGCAATGGCGGCCGGGCGCGCGGCGACATCTCGATCTGGGGCCAGGAGTCCAACTACACGACCTGGCGGCTGGCGAAGATGAACCTTGCCATTCGCGGCATCGAGGGCCGCATCGCCCATGGCGACAGCTTTCACGACGACCGCCATCCCGACCTCAAGGCCGATTTCATCCTCGCCAACCCGCCCTTCAACGTGAAGGACTGGGGCGGCGAGCGTCTGGCCGACGACCGGCGCTGGCGCTACGGCGTCCCGCCGAAGGGCAACGCCAACTTCGCCTGGGTGCAGCACATCGCGCACCATCTGGCGCCGGGCGGCGCGGCCGGCTTCGTGCTTGCCAACGGCTCCATGTCGTCGGCCCAGTCGGGCGAGGGGGAGATCCGGAAGAACCTGGTCGAGGCCGGCCTCGTGGACTGCATGGTCGCCCTGCCGGGCCAGCTCTTCTACTCGACCCAGATTCCGGCCTGCCTGTGGTTCCTGGCCCGCGACCGGGGCAACGGCAGGTTCCGCGACCGGCGAGACGAAATCCTGTTCGTCGACGCCCGCGCGCTCGGGCGCATGGCGGACCGCACCCACCGCGAGCTAACCGAAGACGACATCGCCCGCATCGCCGCCGCCTACCACGCCTGGCGCGGCGAGGACGGCGCAGACGACTATGCCGATGAGCCCGGCTTCTGCCGGAGCGCGCGGCTGGACGAGGTACGCCGACACGGCCATGTGCTCACCCCCGGCCGTTATGTCGGCGCGCCTCCCAGGGAAGAGGACGAGGAGCCGTTCGAGGACCGGATGAAGCGCCTGGTCGCGCAACTCCGCGAACAGCAGGCCGAGGGCGCCAGGCTCAATGCCGCCATCGAGAAGAACCTCGAAGCGCTGGGCTTCCGGTACGGAGAGCGCAATGTCGAATGAAAAGCCCAGTGCACTATCCCTTGAGCAGGCGATCCAGCGCCTTGAGGAGGGACTGGCACGATACCGGACCGACACCAGCGACACCCAGATCCGCGACGGGCTTATTCAGCGGTTCGAGTTCACCTACCAGCAAGCGCACAAGACACTGAAGCGTTATCTTGAATATGCCTCGGCAAACCCGGAGCAGTTCGACGAGATGACCTTTCAGGATCTGATTCGCACGGCAAACGAACAGGGCCTTCTTCTGGGCGATTGGCCGGACTGGCGAAGCTTCCGTGAAATGCGCTCAAGAACGAGCCATACCTACAACGAGGATATCGCGATCGAGGTTGTCGGAAACATCCCGCGTTTCGTCGAAGAAGCGATCTATCTGCGCGACAGGCTGCAGGACCGGCTGGCATGAGCGACTCGAACCCGTGCCTCGATCTCCGGCAGGATCATCTGGCGATTGTCGGTGATATTCTGCACAGGCATGTACCTGACCGGCGGGTTGTTGCCTTCGGGTCGCGTGCGAACTGGACCGCGAAGCCGTACTCCGATCTCGATCTCGCCATTCTTGGCGACGAGCCTTTGCCGCTCGGCGCGAGCGCGGCTCTGGCAGAAAGTTTTGTGGAGTCCGACCTGCCTTTCAAGGTCGATCTTGTCGATTGGGCAAGTGTAGACGAGAGATTTCGCGACATGATCCTCCGCGATGGCATGATTATGCAGGCTCCCGGAAAGCAGATTGAGCGCGAGCATGTAGCGGCGGAACGATTGATGTCATGTCGGGACTGGCACAAGGTCGCTATAGGAGAAATTGCGGACATCTTTGGAGGCGGCACACCTTCGACGAAGAAGGCCGAGAATTTTGATGGAGTCATCCCTTGGCTAACCCCAAAGGATCTATCCGGGATACACGATCGCTACATGGAGTGTGGGGAGAGGAACCTATCGCAGCAGGGACTCAATAGCTCTTCAGCCAAATTACTTCCTGCAGGATCAGTACTGCTCTCGACACGCGCACCCATCGGGTATGTCGCACTCGCAAAGAATCCAATTGCAACCAACCAAGGGTTTCGTAGCCTTGTGGTGCGAGATGGCGTATTTTCGGAATACCTATACTACTGGCTTAGGCTCAACACCGAAGAACTCGAACGTCACGCTTCAGGCTCGACGTTTCGAGAGCTTTCCGGTTCTTCACTGAAGAATATCGAACTGTTCCTCCCTCCCCTTCCCGAGCAGCGCGCGATCGCGCACATTCTGGGCACGCTGGACGACAGGATCGAGCTGAACCGGCGGATGAACGAGACGCTGGAGGCGATGGCGCGGGCGATCTTCCAGGACTGGTTCGTCGATTTCGGGCCGGTCAAGGCCAAGATGGAAAGCCGCGACCCATACCTGCCGCCCGAAATATGGGGACTGTTTCCCGATGCGCTGGACGACGAGAGCAAGCCCGCCGGATGGCAAACCTCGAATATCGGTACGGAAGTCAATGTCGTGGGAGGTTCCACGCCCAGCACCAAGAATCCCGCCTACTGGGAGAAAGGCAACCACCATTGGGCGACCCCGAAGGATTTGTCGAAGCTTGTCTCGCCAGTGTTACTCGACACGGAAAGAAAAGTCACTGATGCCGGGATAAAGAAGATCAGTTCCGGCCTTTTGCCAGTTGGCACGGTTCTCTTGTCCTCTCGCGCCCCTATTGGCTACCTCGCGATCACCAGCGTGAGAACTGCCGTCAATCAAGGTTTCATCGCCATGGTCTGCAAAAAACGACTGCCCAATATTTTTGTGTTGTTCTGGTGTTACGAGAACATTGGCTACATCAAGGATATTTCTGGCGGATCGACTTTTTCTGAAATCAGCAAGGGGGCATTTCGCCCCTTGCCAGTGGTCGTACCAGCGGAGCCAGCGCTTGCTGCCTTCGAGGTCATCGTCCGTCCCCTGTATGACCGCATCGTCGCGAACGATAAGGAAACCCAGTTGCTTTCCCATTCTCGTGACCTCCTCCTTCCAAAGCTCATCTCCGGTCGAATCCGGCTTCGGGATGCCGAGCGGCTTATTGGGGAGGCAACAAAACCGAGTTCTGTTGGCGCATCGGGCTACGGCGCCTCATCATGATTGATGCAAGGCTTACTCAGGCGGAAGCCGACGCGCTTCTTGCGATGGAGAAACGCCGTGTGGATACGACCGAACGGGACTATCCGGACTTGGGAGGTCGGATCACGGCTCCCTTGGTCTCGGCGGACGGTCGGGAGCAATTCTTCCTCGATCTGCGGCGGGCAAGGCTTGATCTGCGCAAGGGAACGTACCAGAACCGTGCTCGACAAGTTGCGATCCTGGCGCGGCTCGATTTCGGCGGCCCGCCGCACCGCAACCCGGACGGCGAGGAAGTCGGCTCATCTCACCTTCATCTCTACCGGGAAAGATACGGCGACAAGTGGACCTTTCCGGTTCCCGCAGACCATTTCCGAAATCTTGATGATCCGTGGCTGACGCTCGACGATTTCATGCGGTTCTGCAACATCACCGAACCGCCTTTGATCAAGCGGGGGCTGTTCACATGATCCAGGACATACAGGCATTGGTGGAGCGGTACTCGGCCTGGCTGAAGGACAGGACGAACCTGCGCGAGGTCGAAAATTGCGTCGAAATCACTACACCGTATCTGGATCGGCACAACGATTACCTTCAGATTTACGCCAAGCGCGCCAATGGCGGTTTCGTGTTGACGGATGACGGGTATGTTCTCGACGATCTGGAATTGTCCGGATGCAGGATCGACAGTCAGAAGCGCCAAGCCATATTCCGGACCATGCTGAACGGATTCGGTGTGCAAGCTAACGGGCAGGCGCTTGAGGTCAAGGCGTTGTCCGATAATTTTTCCGTCAGAAAGCACAACCTCGTGCAGGCGATGCTGGCTGTGAACGATCTATTCTATTTGGCCTCACCTACTGTCGCCAGTTTATTTCAGGAGGATGTAACGGCTTGGCTCGATCTCTTGGATGTCCGCTACACGCCGAGCGTCAAATTCACGGGCAAGAGCGGTTACGACCATCGCTTCGATTTTGTTATACCCAAATCCAGGGCCCAACCCGAACGTGTCCTGCGTGCCATCAACCGGCCTAACCGGGATACTACTCAGGCAATGGCATTTTCCTGGATTGACACGAAGGAAGTGCGTTCCTCGGAAGCTCGCGCCTACGCAGTTCTGAACGATTCCGAACAGAGGATTTCCGAGAACATCCTGGATGCGATGCGCAACTACGAGATTCATCCGATACCATGGTCGACCCGTGACAGGGCTCGGGATGAGTTGGCTGCATGACCGCCTTCACCGAGTCGGAGGTCGAGGCGGCGGCGCTCGAATGGCTTGATGGCCTGGGCTGGCATGTCGCCTTCGGCCCGGACATCGGCCCCGACGGGCCGGCGGCCGATCGGGGTGACCCCGGCATGCTCCGGGGCGCGCCTGCGCGATGACTGGTGCGACGCCGAAGGCGAGCCCGGGCGGCGAGGTGGTCGTTTACGAGGCGCCGGACAGTGAGCTGCGTGTGGAGGTGCGGCTGGAGGGCGAGACCGTCTGGCTGACGCAACGGCAGATGGCGGAGGTGTTCGACACAACGCCGGAGAACATCCTGATGCATCTGCGCAATGTATTCTCCGGCGAAGAACTGGATGCCGCGGCAACTACTAAGGATTTCTTAGTCGTTCAAATCGAGGGCAGGCGGCGTGTCCGGCGCCGCATCCGGCACTACAACCTGGACGCCATCATTTCCGTCGGCTACCGGGTCAATTCCAGGCGAGGCGTGCGCTTCCGCCAATGGGCGACCGGCACCCTGCGCGAGCATCTGGTGCTCGGTTACACGTTGAACGAACGGCGGCTGGCCGAACGCGGGCTGAACGAAGCACGCGAGACGTTCGACCTGCTGACCCGGACCCTGCGGAATCAGGCGTTGGTGGACGATACGGGCCGGGCCGGCCTCGACCTCATCACGGACTATGCCGACACCTGGCGCCTGCTCCTGGAATACGACGAGAACCGGCTGGCGAGGCCGTCCAGCGCGAAGCCGGCGGCCAGCGCGCTCGACGCCGACCGCGCCATCCGCGCGATCGAGGCGCTGAGACGCGACCTCGCGGCGAGAGACGAGGCATCGCCGCTCTACCGCAGCCGCGAGGAGAAGGCGGCGCACCTGCTCTACTTCATCGTCAAGGACCATCCGTTCACCGACGGCAACAAGCGCATCGGCGCTCTCCTGTTCCTGCTCTATCTGGCGCAGGAGGGCGTCGCGCACCGGCCGGCAAGGACCTGATGGTGCGTCTGATCATGAATCTTCTGACCGCTCCCTCCTGATGACCGCCTTCACCGAGTCCGAGGTGGAGGCGGCGGCGCTCGAATGGCTTGATGGCCTGGGCTGGCATGTCGCCTACGGCCCGGACATCGGCCCCGACGGGCCGGCGGCCGAGCGGGCGGACCATGGCGCAGTAGTGCTGGAGCGGCGTCTGCGCGATGCGCTGGCCCGGCTCAATCCCGACCTTCCGGCCGCAACGCTGGACGACGCCTTCCGCAGGCTGACGCGCCCGGAAGGCGCGACGCTGGAGACCCGCAACCGCGCCTTCCACGGAATGACGGTCGAGGGCGTCAATGTCGAATACCGGAACGCGGAGGGCGCGCTCCGAGGCGCCCAAGTGAAGGTCATCGACTTCGACGATCCCGGCAACGACGACTGGCTGGCGGTGAATCAGTTCACCCTGGTGGAGAACGGGCGCGAGCGGCGGCCCGACATCGTGCTGTTCGTCAACGGCCTGCCGCTCGGGGTCGTCGAACTCAAGAACCCGGCGGACGAGGATGCGACCGTCTGGACGGCATGGCGGCAGTTGCAGACCTACAGGGCGGAGATCCCGTCCCTGTTCGCGATGAACGCGGCGCTGGTTGTCTCGGACGGGGTGGAGGCGCGGATCGGCACGCTGACCGCCGGTCGGGAATGGTTCAAGCCCTGGCGCACGGTCTCCGGCGAGGCGCTGGCCGATCCGGCGCTGCCGCAGTTGCAGGTGATGCTGGCGGGGGTCTTCGACCGGCAACGCTTTCTGTCTCTGGTCCGCGACTTCATCCTGTTCGAGGACGGCGGCGGCGCGCCCGCCAAGAAGATGGCGGGCTATCACCAGTTCCACGCCGTCGAGACGGCGGTTGCGGAAACGCTGCGGGCGGCCGAGTTGCAGCATGCCTCGGGCATCCGCGGCGACCCCGGCCGCTGCGCGGCGGGACGCCGGCCCGGCGGCGATCCCGGCGACCGGCGCATCGGGGTGGTCTGGCACACCCAGGGGTCGGGCAAGAGCCTGACCATGGCCTTCTATGCCGGCCGGATCGTCCGCGAGCCGGCGATGGCGAACCCGACGGTGGTGGTGCTGACCGACCGCAACGACCTCGACGACCAGCTCTTCGCCACCTTCGCCCGCTGCCGCGACCTGCTGGGCCAACCGCCGGTCCAGGCGGAAAGCCGCGCCGATCTCAGGGCCAGGCTTGCGGTCGAGCAGGGCGGCGTGGTGTTCACCACGATCCAGAAGTTCTTCCCTGAGAAGGGAGGCGACAGGTTTCCGCGCCTGTCGAACCGCGCCAACATCGTCGTCATTGCCGACGAGGCGCACCGCAGCCAGTACGACTTCATCGACGGCTTCGCCCGCCACATGCGCGACGCGCTGCCCAACGCCTCCTTCGTCGGCTTCACCGGCACGCCCGTCGAACTGCGGGACGCCAGCACGCGGGCCGTGTTCGGCGACCATATCAGCGTCTACGACATCCAGCGCGCGGTCGACGACGGCGCGACGGTGCCGATCTACTACGAGAGCCGGCTCGCCAAGCTGGAACTCGACGAGGGCGAGAAGCCCAACATCGACCCCGACTTCGAGGAGGCGACCGAAGGCGAGGAGATCGGGCGCAAGGAGAAGCTCAAGACGAAGTGGGCGCAGCTCGAAGCGGTCGTCGGCGCGGAGAAACGCATCGCCCTGATCGCCCGGGACATCGTCGAGCATTTCGAGCGGCGCCTCGAGGCGATGGACGGCAAGGCGATGGTCGTGTGCATGAGCCGGCGCATCTGCATCGACCTCTACCGCGAGATCGTGCGCCTGCGGCCCGACTGGCATGGAGACGAGGACGACCGGGGGACGATCAAGATCGTGATGACCGGCGCGGCTTCCGATCCGCCGGACTGGCAGCCGCATATCCGCAACAGGGCGCGCCGCGAAGCCCTGGCCCGGCGGTTCCGCGACCCCGGCGATCCGTTCCGGGTGGTGCTGGTGCGCGACATGTGGCTGACCGGCTTCGATGCCCCGAGCCTGCACACGATGTATGTCGACAAGCCGATGCGCGGCCACGGGCTGATGCAGGCGATCGCCCGCGTCAACCGGGTGTTCGGGGACAAGCCGGGCGGGCTGGTGGTCGACTATCTCGGGCTCGCGCACGAGTTGATGCGGGCGCTCGCGACCTATACCGAAAGCGGCGGCACGGGTCAGGGGGTGCGGGGTCAGGCGCAGGCGGTGGCGGCGATGCAGGAGAAATACGAGGTCTGCCGCGGCCTGTTTCACGGCTTCGACACCGGCCGCTGGATCGACGGCACGGCGGCGGCGCGCGTGTCGCTGCTGCCGGTGGCCCAAGAGTGCATCCTGGCCCGGGAGGACGGCAAGGAGCGCTTCCTGCGGGCGGTGCGCGAACTGTCCCAGGCATTCGCCCTTGCGGTCCCGCACGAGGAGGCGATCCGCATCCGCGACGAGGTGGCGTTCTTCCAGGCCGTGCGGGCGGTGCTCGCCAAGCGCGCCGGGGGCGAGGCGCGGCCGGAAGAGGATCTCGACCACGCCGTCCGGCAGATCGTTGAGGTGGCGTCGGTTTGTCGGACAGGCTGACGGCGTTTTCAAGGTGTATTCCGGTTGAAGTTTGTGCCGCCAGAATCCTCTTGGATCGATCTTTCTGCTGCTGCTGTTGCGCCTGTGGGTATGTGGTCAAGGCGCGAAGCGGCTTGTCCATCATATCCACAGGCGTGTCGCCCCGGTAGGCCTCGGCCGGCGTCCGCCCGCCGAGTGCCGAGTGCGGTCTCTCGGTGTTGTAGAAGCCGATCCACTGGCCGATGACGCGCCGGGCTGCGAAGCCGTCGGCGATCTCGTGCAGGTAGACCGCCTCGTATTTGAGCGAGCGCCACAGCCGCTCGATGAAGATGTTGTCCATGCACCGGCCGCGGCCGTCCATCGAGATGCGGATACCGGCCTCCCGCAGGCGCGCGGTGAAGGCGAAGCCGGTGAACTGGCTGCCCTGGTCGGTGTTGAAGATCTGCGGGGTGCCATGGCGCGCCAGGGCTTCGTCGAGAGCCTCGACACAGAACCCCGCGTCCAGCGTGTTCGACAGCCGCCAGGCCAGGACGCAGCGGCTCGCCCAGTCCATGATCGCCACCAGGTAGAGGAAGCCGCGCCGCACCGGGATGTAGGTGATGTCGGCGCACCACACATGGTTCGGCCGCTCGATCGCCAGACCCCGCAGCAGATATGGATAAACCCGGTGCCCGAGGTGCGGCGCACTGGTCCGCGGCGCCCGATAGACCGCCTGAAGACCAAGCAGGCGCATCAGGCGAGCGGCCCGCCGCCGCCCGATCCGCACCCCCTCGCGGCGCAGATGCCGAACCATCTGGCGGGCGCCGTAGAACGGATACTTGAGGAACAGCGCGTCGATCCGGCGCATCAGAGCCAGCGTCTCCGCGCTCTCCCCCTTCGGCCGGTCATAGAGCGACGAGCGCCCGATCGACAGCAGACGGCATTGCCGGGTCAGGCTCAACGACGGGTGGCCCCGCACAACCATCGCCCGTCTCCCGGACCGGCTCAGCGACCGGACCCGCGTGACAAAAAATCACGCTCTACGATCAACTCCCCGATCTTGGCGTGAAGAGCCCGGACCTCGCTCTCGTGATCCCGCGCCCGGCGCTCACCTCCACCGGAAAAGACCTCCCCCAGACCCTCCATCGCCTGGCGCTTCCACACACCCACCTGGTTCGGATGCACCTGGTGCTTCGAGGCAATCTCCTGAAGCGTCCGATCACCCCGTAGCGCCTCCAAGGCTATCTTCGCCTTCAGCTCCCCCGAAAACCTGCGTCGCTTGCTCATCCGCATTCCTCCGTCACACGGCGGAATACACCTTGACGACCTGTCCGATTTTGCGACGCCACCTCACGTCTCGCGGTCGGTGGCGCCGGAGGGTGTTCTGGACATCTTCGCCGCCGCCGGTCTGGACAGGCCCGACATCTCGATCCTGTCGGACGAGTTCCTCGCCGAAGTGCGGGGCATGCCGCAGCGCAATCTCGCGGTCGAGCTTCTCCGGAAGCTGCTGAAGGGCGAACTTGCCGCGCGGCGGCGGAAGAACGTGGTCCAGGCGCGGTCCTTCGCGGAGATGCTGGAACGGACGCTCAGGCACTATCGCAACCGCGCCGTCGGGGCCGCGCAGGTGATCGAGGAGCTGATCCAGCTTGCCCGCGACCTGCGCGAGGCGAACGCCCGTGGCGAGGAACTGAGAAATGTGCGCTGTGGTGATTTTTGGCTGTCGCCGGTTCGATTTTGGCGGTTGAATATCGTCCGGCCCGCTTCCCCACCGGGCAGGATACGGGCTTCCGGGGCCTGACAAATACGATTACCGGAAGATTGTCTGGCGTGCGGGCGTGGCTTCCCCTCTGCCGTCGGGCGGCGGGATCGGGCAGGATTGTCGGGAGGCAGACGAGCGGTCAGCCGGTGTCGAGATACGGCACGGCGCCGACCAGGGAGCGCATGCGCTCGGGGCGGCCGGCGCGGGCCTGGGCGAGAGCCATCGCCATCATCACCGCCAGGGCGAGGCCGAGGCGGGTCTTCATCTTGGCGCGGCCTCGGATGTAGTGGGTCTCGAAGTTGAAGCTGTTGTCGAGGCGGCTGTTGATCCGCTCCATGGCCGAGCGGCGGTTGTAGCCGCGCCGCCATGACGGACTGCCCCAGGGCGTGGGGGTGAAGATGCGCCGGTCGTGGCTGTCGAGGTCGATGCGCAGGATGCGGCCATAGTCTCCGGGCTTGACCCCGCCGGCCCGGTGGCAGGCCCGGCTGCCGGCGCAGGCGAAGCCGAAGGCGGCTGCCGGGCAGCGGTATTTGAGCGTGCCGCAGCGGCCCCGATCAGCCTCGAACCCCTGAAACGCCATAGCGCGGACCTCGCCGGTCCCGGGACAGACGCAGGACACCCGGCCGCGCTCGTCGTGAACGATGACATCGGCGCGGTCGGGGAACAGCGGCCGCGTGATCGGCTGCGCCGGATCGTATCTCGGCTCCTGCTTCTCCACCCGCCACATCAGCCGTGTATCGATCAGCGGGCGGGCGGTCCACCGGTCCCACAGCCGCGCCTTCAGGCGGGCATCGTCGAGACCGCGGTCGGCGCTGAAGTCGGCGCAGCGCCCGGCGATCTCCGGCGCCCTTGCGAACAGCTCCTCCAGCATCCCGGACAGCACCTTGGGTTCCGAGGCCGAAGCGCGCGTCACCTCGAAGGCCACCGGAACCTCGTAATCGGTGTCGGCGATCAGGTGCAGCCCGTAGCCGAACCACGACTTCACCTTCTTCCACACCGCGCCGGTCCTGGCGTCCACCCCGCCCGTCTCGTGCTTGCCCCAGTCGGCGTCGGGGTCCGAGGTCTTGTCCTCGTCCTTGCCGACCCGGCCCGTCGAGTGGCTCGCGATCGCCTTGCCGTCGTAGCCGAGATGACGCCCGAAGTCCGGCAACGCGGCGAACAGCGCGGCGCGCAGGCTCTCGATCATGGCGGACACCAGCCCCTGCTCGTCCTCAAGCTGCACAACACGCCCCAGAAACCGCGAGAAGTTCCAGTGGCTCGGCGCCGTCGAACGAACCCGCGCCGGGCGCGTTACCGCATGCCCGTCGTGAAGCACCGTCACCGGCCCGCTCTGATACGGCAGAGGGTCGAACCCGCAGATCTCCAGCAACGCCGGGTTGCGCCCCAGCTCCCGCAACAGCGACTGCATCGAGGCGTGTTGCAACACCACCCCCGCGATCAGCGCCCGCCACATCGCCCGCACCGGGTAGTCGTTACGGCCCCGACCGCGACACACTTCAAGCGCCGTCACGATCTCCTCGTCGGGAAGCACCGCCAGAACCAGGCGCAGCCGTTCAAGGTCCGGCAGGACTTCGACATCGCGCCACGAAAAGGGTAGCTTCGCCGCCGTCGCCATCGCTGTTCTCCCGACCAGGGGTGGTGGTGGAACAAGGGCCCCAGGGCCCGATGGCGACACCTTACTATCTCATGCGCACGATCAGGGCGCGCGAGGCCGCCGCAGGAAAACCTCGCTGCCAAGACGCCGCGACCAGCGGCGTGGGGTGAAAATCGCCAAAACGACCGCCGCAGCGAAACTGAAACCCCGGATATCAACGACCACCACGGGGTATCAAAAATCTCGCACCTCCGTGAACGCCTTGTAAATCAACCCGTCCCCGACAGCGCAAACGCCTCAAACTGGGGTTGTCGGAAGACGAACTTGCCTTCTACGACGCGCTGGAGGCCAACGACAGCGCGGTCCGGGTGCTCGGCGACGAGACGCTGCGCGGCATCGCCCGCGAACTCGTCGAGACCGTGCGTGCCAATGTCGCCATCGACTGGACGCTGCGCGAGAATGTCCGCGCCAACCTCCGAAGACTGGTGAGGCGCGTCCTGCGCAAGCACGGCTACCCGCCCGACAGGCAGGAGAAGGCGACGCGCACCGTGCTCGAACAGGCGGAGACGCTGTCCGCCGGGTGGGCGGAATGACGGCGTTCGAGGAAGGTCGAGCACGGCCGAAACGGCACAGCCCCGACGCCGGTGTTGGCTGTGCGGAATGTTCGTCGCCATCTGAACGGCCGCGTTGGCGGTTCCGGTCGTCGGCATCGCGCGGGCGCCCGGCATGACTGGGCACGACTGGCCCCGCCGCACCATTGCGAGTACTGTTTGGATCCATAAGCCGATGGAGCGGCAGCCTCGTTCGCGATGCTTTCGCCGCCTCCGGTCCGTGTTGGGACGCAATGGTCCCGTTCTCGGGTGATGGGGGAAATGATGGCACCGGGAAAAGACGGCTCTGGTGCGGAAAACGCCGATTTGCCCTTCGCTCAGCCATCATCGTCTACCGAGAAGCCGGGTAGGAGGGGCCGTTGCCGAGCCATCCACAGACCTGAGCACCGCCGGCTAGGTATTGCCCATGCTACGCGCTCGGTTGCCGGTGCTCCGCAGCCTTCGCGCATGCCGCCTCCCGGTCGCCGCATAGTGACCGCCCCTTGTGGAAATATTCCGCCGCCGAGGATGACGACGTCAGATTGCGAATCTTCGGGACCATTGGACATTACAGGGCATTCAGTGCTATTTTATCATTACGATTCAGGCCGATCAGACGGTCGGGGTTTGTCGGCCTGGTCTCTTCGCGAAGGCTTCTCGGCAGGGGAAGATCGTCTCCAGCGGAACCCGGAAATGTGCCTGTTGCTTGTGGACCACGGCCACTGTTTTGAGGGCTTTGTCCCAACCCGCCACACTGCGCTTGCGGGAGGGGACTTGGAGGTTTCCGGGGCCGGGAAGGCGTCAATATGCGTCATCCCCCAACGGACGAGGCGGCGCCTGCCATGTTGATTGTCAAGCCCTACGGCCGCAGCGATGCCGTCTTCGACAGTGAAAACGCGCTCCGCCGGCAGCTTCGGTTGCGGCCGAAAGACACAGGCCCTCACGACATCGGGGATTTCGCCGGCAGCCATGACGAATTGCTGGTTGCGCAGTGGATATCGGCGATAGACAGGATCGCCCGGAAGCCCGATGGCCGGAATCTCCCGACGCCGGAGCAGCGGCAACTGCGGGAGATGCTCGGCGCGGCCGCCTGGAATGTCCTTGAGGAAAGCGTCCTGAATGGCAAGACGCCAGACGGACTCGATGAGCTGTGGCGTCGCAAGATCCACCCCTACGGCGACAAGGACGACAACAAAGTCCATGGCCGGGAGCGGGGCCGTTGGTACGCCCGCTTCGCCGGAGAACTTGAGCCAGACAAAATCGGCGAGGCCGAAGCGGCGGAGATCGCCCGCAAGATCAGGAAGCACCTCCACGAGAGCGAGTACCGCATCAGCGGCGGGCCCGGCAAGAGGCAGGGTCGGATCGCGGGGCGGGCCGAGAGCATCGCTGGCAATGTCGCCAGGCCCGTCTGCAAACTGCCGGAGGCCGACTGGACGGATACCGACCGCAAACGCTATCGGGCGGCGGGCGATGCCGCGGCGAAGACAAGGAATGCGGCCGAGGAACTGGAAGCGAAAGGCCGCCGCGTCGGTCCTGCGGTAGCCGCCAAGGTGCTCCAGGCGCACTACGCACAACTGTTCGGCGGCGAGGACGGGCAGCCGCTTTCCATCTCCGGAGCGAAGGAGCGGAAGCCCGGCCTGTTCGCGTTGCATACGGCGGTACGCGAAACCTACAGGCGCCTTCTCAAGGGCCACGGCAAGGACAGGAAGGAGCACGGCGCACGCCGACGGAAAGTCTCCGCCCTCCTGCCCGCAGACATGGACGCCCTGTTCGCCCTTGTGGACGCCATGGGCCGCAATCGGGACCTTGCGGCGCTGGTCCGGCTCGGCAAGCTGGTCCACTACACGGCCGCGCCGAACCCTGACGATCCGGCATCCGCCGGGGACGAGCCTGCGCACGCCATAGACTGCTGGCCCCGCAAGGACGAAGTCGACATCAGCCACTACCGGACCAGCGCCGGGCAGGCCGAAATCAAGCGCAACGAAGCCTTCGTGCGCATCTGGCGCGGCGTGGTCGCCCTGGCCCAGCGGACGCTGACCGACTGGGCGGATCCGGACGGCAAGATCGGCAAGGACATTCTCGCCCGCGAGAGCATCGATAATGCGCTCACGGACGACTTCTTCGACGCCGACGCCTGTGATGCGAAGCTCCGGTTGCTGTTCGGCAGCCGGGCGAACCTGTTTGGGGAAACCGATTTGCGGGTCATCCTGCGCCTGGCGCTGGAGGGTTGGGCCGAACTGCGCCACCGCTCCTTCCATTTTGTCGGACGCGGCGGTTTCGTCCGCGCGCTTCGCCGCGGGCTGGAAGGCTGCAACACTCCGGATGCGAAGGAAGCTTCGGAAGCCATCGGCCGACTTCTCAAGGAGGACCTTGAAGAACGCAGTGCGCGCCTGGCTGCATCGCTGGGCGCCGCCCATGTCGGGTATTACTACGAAGAGGAGCAGATCGGTGCGCTGCTCGCCGCCGTGACGGATGGCGGGCAGGCGGGCGCGCCGCTGCCGCGCTGCCGCCGCATCCTGGCCCGGGCAGAGAAGGCCTGGCGGCGCGGAAGGTTTCGCCTCGCTCTGCCCGGGCCCGACAACCGCCGGACGATGAAGGCGAATCCTGGACGTCTGGCGCGCTATGTCGCGCTCAAGACGCTCTACGAGCGGGCCTTCCCGGCGTGGCTGGAAAAGCAGGACGCCTGCGCGTTGAACGGCTGGATCAAACACGCCGCCGACCGCGCCACGAAAGACGCGCGTTCGATCAACAAGGACCCGAACGCCGTTGCCCGCATCGCGGACCTGATCGAGTTGAAAGACGGCGACGGCATTGCCAACTTCGCCGACCGGCTGGCAGCTTTGACGGCGACCGAATACCGCGTCCAGAGAGGCTATCGGAGCGACCCCGATGCCGCGCGCGAACAGGCGAAGCATCTTGAGGACCTGCGCTGCGATGTCGTCGCCCAGGCATTCCATGCCTATCTGACTGACGCCGGATTCATATGGACACTGGACGATCCCGATGAAGGGCCTCTTCCCGAAACCCGGAAAGCCGACCCAGACAAGATCGCCGAGCCGCAGCACGCCGACTTCCCGGAAGAGGGCATGGAGTGGCTCGCCCGGCTTTATTTCCTTGTCCACCTCGCGCCGGTGGAAGCGATATCGGGCCTCAGGCACCAGTTGCGCAAATATGCCGTACTGGAGCCTGCACCGGACCCGGACGTTGCAGCGGTCGAGCGGCTGCTCGGCCTTTATCTCGACATGCACGACGCGAAGTTCGAGGGAGGCGAAGGAGTTGCGGGTGCTGAAGCGCTCAGGGAACTTTTCGCTTCGGAGGCGGTTTTTCGCCGGGTTTGCCCGAAAGGCGGCGACGCCGACAGCCATGTGCCCTGGCGCGGCCTGCGGGAAGTGCTGCGCTTCGGCCGAGGCGAGCCAAGGCTCATGCCGGTATTCCGAACGCAATCGATCGGAACCGAAATTGTGGACGAACTCGAGAAACTGGAAGCGGAGCCGACCAGCGGGGGCCTTTCACCTGTCGCAACGCCGCATAAGCGACGGGAGCAACTACACGCAGCGTGGGTGAAGAAGAAGCGCTTGTCTAGCGAGGACAGGGGAGCCTACCGCGACTCCCTCGAAAAGGTCGTCCACCACCGGCATCTCGCCGCCCATGTCCGGCTTGCGAACCATGCCCGGCTGCACCGCCTGGCGATGGCGGTTCTCGCGCGGCTGGCGGACTATGCCGGCCTCTGGGAGCGCGACCTCTATTTCGTGGCGCTGGGGCTGATCCGTCTGCAAGGGGTCGAACCGAAAGAGGTCTTCTCCGAAAAGGAACTCAGAGAGTTGAGAAAGGGCCAGATCGTTTTCGCTCTGCGGAAGGATCAGAACAACGACGCCGTACCCGAATCCGACAGAAAGAAGGCTATCAAGGAGCATTTGCGCAGGCTGTTCGGCAAGGACTTTCTTCACAAAGACGGTGCTGCCGGCATTCGCAACGGCTTCGCGCATTTCAACATGCTCCGGTCCGGAGCGAACGAGGCATTCGACCTGACGGCGGCCGTCAACGATGCGCGCCGGCTCATGGCCTATGACCGCAAGCTGAAAAACGCGGTCTCCCGATCAATAGTCGAGCTGCTGGCCCGCGAGAATCTCGATCTGGCCTGGGAAATGAAAGGCCATCGGCTTGCCGACGCCGTCGTGAAATCGCGGCAGGCAAACCATCTTGGCGGCAGGGAGATAACAGAGGATCTGCACGGGCCGGCCTTCGTCGCCATGGCGGCGGCGATGTTCGGCGGCAAGACGGCAAATGCGTCGTCTTCGCTGAAATCGGCCGCAGGTGACGGCCGAAGGGCGGGGAAGCCGGGAAGCGGCAGAACGCGCGACGCCGTCCCGGAGGCCCCACCTTACCCTGCGCTCGCAACCGGACAACGGGTCGGCGCGGTTCTGCTCGAGGAAAGGACCAGGAAGGGCGGTTGGAAGGCCAAGACGGTCGAAGGCGGAATCGTCGGCGATATCTACAATTCGGGCGAGGTGCCGCCGGACGCGCAACCCGGTCTGGAGGCGGAGTTGGTCGTAAGGGTCGCCAATCCGGCGAATGCCAGTTTCGAATGGTTGTCGCCGGAAGTGGAAAAAAAGCTGGCAAGACTGAAAGCGCGCCAGCGCGGCAGACAGTATGGAGGCCGGCGGTGGTGACAGGAACCGGAAATGAAAGATGGCGAGAAAAATACCCCGCTCGGCTTGCCGTTCGCCTTGGTCGTGCTTGCTTTTCTCCGGCCCGGTGAACAAAACCTTGCGACGGAACAAGCGCTTGCGCTAAAGTCGGAGAACATCAGCCCCAGATGAAGGGGGACTGCACCTCTTGAGCGTTACGGTAAGCACTTTTGATTTGCTACAGTTGCGCTGTAGGATTGAACCCTAGCCGCATCTATTCGTGACAGTTCGATTAAATTGGTCGGTTTTCCAGTGCGCAGGGGCTTGTGTTCGGCGCCTTTACGGTGCCGGGATTTGGCGTTTTTGAACTCGGGGTTGAGGGTTGAACGGGCTCGGGTTCGCGGGGCACGCCGCCCCGGCGGTCAGGGTCCGGAGGTCGCGAACCGGCCCGCCAAGAGGCGGAACAGGGCGGCGTCGGGGCAGGCCGAGGCGAGGTGGATGCGGACGCGGGCGGCCTTCTCCACCACCCGGGCGCCGATCTTGAGCAGCCTCCGGCGGATGGTGGCGAACTCGGCCCAGGCGAGATCCATCCTGCGCGGCACGGCGTCGCGGAGCGCGAGCATCAGCCAGTAGGCGGCGGTGTGGAGCACCCGGCGGAACTGGTTGGCGAGCGGGCTCTGGCAGGAGGTGCGGTCGGAGGCGAGCTGGGACTTGTGCTGCTTTATCAGATTTTCCGCCTGTCCCCGCGCGCAATACACCCCTTCGTAGAGATGGCGCGGCTCGCCGGTGAGCGAGGTGACGATGTAGCGCGCGTCGAAGCCGCGGGCCGTGGCCTCGAGCCGGGCGACCACGCGGCGCTCGCGGTCGCACGAGCCGGCGGCGTAATCGAAGCTGGCGAAGCCGCGGACCTTGTCGGCGCCGGTCTCGGCGTGGCGCAGCTCGACATCGTCGGCGGTCTCGTCGGCGAGGGCGTGCAGCACCGCGTTCCCCGCCAGGCCGAAGATGTAGTCGACGCCGTTGTCCTCGCACCACGCCATCGCCTCGGTCCGGCCGTAATGGCTGTCGCCCCGGAAGGTGAGCCGGGTGCGCGGCCAGTGCCGGCGGATGTGCCGCGTCAGGTGCCTGAGCATGGTGCGGACCTCGACCCCGGAGGGCGTCTTGCCGGGGCGCAGGAGAACCGCCACCGGCTTGCCGCTCTCGACATGGTAGACGTGGACCGGGAGGAAGCACCGGGTGTCGTAGAAGCCGTGGAACAGCGACAGCTGCTGATGGCCGTGCACCGCGTCGCAGGTCTCGTCGATGTCGAGCGTGATCGCCGCCGGCGGGGCATCGAAGGAACGGCAGAAGATGTCGACCAGCGCGGCCGTCAGGCGCCCCACCTCGCTGCGCGAAGGCGCGTTCTCGAGCCGGCTCATGGTCGGTTGCGAACAGAGTGAGGTGGCGTCGCAAAATCGGACAGGTCGTCAAGGTGTATTCCGCCGTGTGACGGAGGAATGCGGATGAGCAAGCGACGCAGGTTTTCGGGGGAGCTGAAGGCGAAGATAGCCTTGGAGGCGCTACGGGGTGATCGGACGCTTCAGGAGATTGCCTCGAAGCACCAGGTGCATCCGAACCAGGTGGGTGTGTGGAAGCGCCAGGCGATGGAGGGTCTGGGGGAGGTCTTTTCCGGTGGAGGTGAGCGCCGGGCGCGGGATCACGAGAGCGAGGTCCGGGCTCTTCACGCCAAGATCGGGGAGTTGATCGTAGAGCGTGATTTTTTGTCACGCGGGTCCGGTCGCTGAGCCGGTCCGGGAGACGGGCGATGGTTGTGCGGGGCCACCCGTCGTTGAGCCTGACCCGGCAATGCCTGAGGTGGCGTCGGTTTGTCGGACAGGCTGACGGCGTTTTCAAGGTGTATTCCGGTTGAAGTTTGTGCCGCCAGAATCCTCTTGGATCGATCTTTCTGCTGCTGCTGTTGCGCCTGTGGGTATGTGGTCAAGGCGCGAAGCGGCTTGTCCATCATATCCACAGGCGTGTCGCCCCGGTAGGCCTCGGCCGGCGTCCGCCCGCCGAGTGCCGAGTGCGGTCTCTCGGTGTTGTAGAAGCCGATCCACTGGCCGATGACGCGCCGGGCTGCGAAGCCGTCGGCGATCTCGTGCAGGTAGACCGCCTCGTATTTGAGCGAGCGCCACAGCCGCTCGATGAAGATGTTGTCCATGCACCGGCCGCGGCCGTCCATCGAGATGCGGATACCGGCCTCCCGCAGGCGCGCGGTGAAGGCGAAGCCGGTGAACTGGCTGCCCTGGTCGGTGTTGAAGATCTGCGGGGTGCCATGGCGCGCCAGGGCTTCGTCGAGAGCCTCGACACAGAACCCCGCGTCCAGCGTGTTCGACAGCCGCCAGGCCAGGACGCAGCGGCTCGCCCAGTCCATGATCGCCACCAGGTAGAGGAAGCCGCGCCGCACCGGGATGTAGGTGATGTCGGCGCACCACACATGGTTCGGCCGCTCGATCGCCAGACCCCGCAGCAGATATGGATAAACCCGGTGCCCGAGGTGCGGCGCACTGGTCCGCGGCGCCCGATAGACCGCCTGAAGACCAAGCAGGCGCATCAGGCGAGCGGCCCGCCGCCGCCCGATCCGCACCCCCTCGCGGCGCAGATGCCGAACCATCTGGCGGGCGCCGTAGAACGGATACTTGAGGAACAGCGCGTCGATCCGGCGCATCAGAGCCAGCGTCTCCGCGCTCTCCCCCTTCGGCCGGTCATAGAGCGACGAGCGCCCGATCGACAGCAGACGGCATTGCCGGGTCAGGCTCAACGACGGGTGGCCCCGCACAACCATCGCCCGTCTCCCGGACCGGCTCAGCGACCGGACCCGCGTGACAAAAAATCACGCTCTACGATCAACTCCCCGATCTTGGCGTGAAGAGCCCGGACCTCGCTCTCGTGATCCCGCGCCCGGCGCTCACCTCCACCGGAAAAGACCTCCCCCAGACCCTCCATCGCCTGGCGCTTCCACACACCCACCTGGTTCGGATGCACCTGGTGCTTCGAGGCAATCTCCTGAAGCGTCCGATCACCCCGTAGCGCCTCCAAGGCTATCTTCGCCTTCAGCTCCCCCGAAAACCTGCGTCGCTTGCTCATCCGCATTCCTCCGTCACACGGCGGAATACACCTTGACGACATGTCCGATTTTGCGACGCCACCTCAGCCGTCTGCTGTCGATCGGGCGCTCGTCGCTCTATGACCGGCCGAAGGGGGAGAGCGCGGAGACGCTGGCTCTGATGCGCCGGATCGACGCGCTGTTCCTCAAGTATCCGTTCTACGGCGCCCGCCAGATGGTTCGGCATCTGCGCCGCGAGGGGGTGCGGATCGGGCGGCGGCGGGCCGCTCGCCTGATGCGCCTGCTTGGTCTTCAGGCGGTCTATCGGGCGCCGCGGACCAGTGCGCCGCACCTCGGGCACCGGGTTTATCCATATCTGCTGCGGGGTCTGGCGATCGAGCGGCCGAACCATGTGTGGTGCGCCGACATCACCTACATCCCGGTGCGGCGCGGCTTCCTCTACCTGGTGGCGATCATGGACTGGGCGAGCCGCTGCGTCCTGGCCTGGCGGCTGTCGAACACGCTGGACGCGGGGTTCTGTGTCGAGGCTCTCGACGAAGCCCTGGCGCGCCATGGCACCCCGCAGATCTTCAACACCGACCAGGGCAGCCAGTTCACCGGCTTCGCCTTCACCGCGCGCCTGCGGGAGGCCGGTATCCGCATCTCGATGGACGGCCGCGGCCGGTGCATGGACAACATCTTCATCGAGCGGCTGTGGCGCTCGCTCAAATACGAGGCGGTCTACCTGCACGAGATCGCCGACGGCTTCGCAGCCCGGCGCGTCATCGGCCAGTGGATCGGCTTCTACAACACCGAGAGACCGCACTCGGCACTCGGCGGGCGGACGCCGGCCGAGGCCTACCGGGGCGACACGCCTGTGGATATGATGGACAAGCCGCTTCGCGCCTTGACCACATACCCACAGGCGCAACAGCAGCAGCAGAAAGATCGATCCAAAAGGATTCTGGCGGCACAAACTTCAACCGGAATACACCTTGAAAACGCCGTCAGCCTGTCCGACAAACCGACGCCACCTCACCTGTCATCCGGCTCCTCCTGTCACCAGTTGGCCGACGGCAGCGGCTGAACACCACAGCCCCTTCGGTCCAGCGCCATTACAGCGCCTTCATCCCTACTACGGGCTGTTCTGCCCCTGTGCCCCGCATCGGTACTCTGAGCCTTCCGGGGGCTGCCCGGTTGGCCGTCTCCCTTGGCATCGGGACGACAGGTTCTCCTGTTCCGCAAGAAAGCCTGTTCCGGGTTCACGCCGCCTTCGAGCCGGATGCCGCGTGGGCCGGACTCCAGGACTCCGCCCATGCTTGTCCCGGAGTGACCACCACCCCCGGTTCTGACATCGACCATACGCTTTCGGCAGTTCATCGGCGGTTCGCTTTCGCTCGTCTCCCCGGACCTCACCTGACGAGATCGTCGTCCCGCCGTTTCCACGACGCTCACCACCATCGCTCTTTACGACAGCAGCTCGTGGTGGTTTGAGACCGACGCCTGATCGTCGACCCCGAGGGGCCTACCCTCATCTCTCTTGCAGTTGCGCACCTCCTTTCATGGCGGTGCTTCAGGACACACGGTGATCGCAATACTTCGAGACCAGCACATGCGCCAGAAGGCCGGGGCCCGGTCGGCCGCGCTCGATCGGTCGCGGCGGCAGCGGCGCCTGGTGGAACTTCTCGCAGCCGCCGCAGGCCAGGCGCGGACGGACGATGCGCTTCACCACGAAGCGGCCGGGGATGTACTCCAGCTCCTCCGTCACATCCTCGCCGAGCCGCTTGAGACGGCCGCCGCAGTCCGCGCAGCGCTCGCCCGGCGCGAGAACCGTCTCCTCGCGCGGCAGGTGGTCCGGCAGGGGACGGCGCTTCGGCTGCTTCTTCGTGGCGGGCGTCGGCTCGGTCGGCGCCTCGGCCGCCCGCGCGATCTCCTCGTCCTCCAGCCCGAGATCAAGCTGGTCGAGGGCCTCCGAGGTGACGCCGAAGCGCTGCCGCCGCAGACCCGCAAGCTGGTGCCTGAGCTTCTCGATCAACAGATCGCGGTTGCGCAGCTCGGCGTCCCGTGCCGCCAGTTCGGCCCGCGAGGCCAGCACCATCGCCTTCAACGCGGCGATGTCGTCGGGCAGGGAATGGGCCGCTTCGAGCATGGCCGCATCCTACCCGAAGGGGCCGACAAAGGGAAGCCCGAATGACAGTCAACCCATTGTTTATAAACGGTGAATCAGCCCGCGGCCAGCGGTCTCCAGGTGCGAACCGGCGCCCGCCAGTCGATCCCCTCAAGCAGCATCGACAGCTGCGCCGGCGTCACCGACACCTTCCCTTCCGATGCCGACGGCCACACGAAGCGGCCGCGCTCCAGACGCTTCGAGAACAGGCACGCACCCTGGCCGTCCCACCAGATCATCTTGATCAGGTCGCCCCGGCGGCCGCGGTAGATGAAGAGATGGCCGCAATGCGGATCCGCCTTCAATACCCGCTCCGCCTGCGCCGCGAGACCGGGGAACCCCTTGCGCATGTCGGTCACGCCGCAGGCCAGCCATACCCGGGTCGAGGAGGGAACCGGGATCATCCGCCAAGCGCCCGCACCACCCGGCACAGCGCGTCCGCGTCGAACGACCCGAACGCGCTCACCCGGTGGCCGTTCGACAACGCGATCTCGATCCGACCGTCCGATGCCGCGGCCGGCTCCAACGGCGGCGCATCGGGCACCACCTCCACCGGCAGGAAGGACGGCGCCTCCCCGGCATCGGCCGCCGGCCTGTAACGGGGATCGCGCCGCCAGGTGAAGATCAGGTTGGCGTTGACGTCATAGCGGCGCGCCACAACCGACACCGAGACACCGGGAGCGTAGCTCTGCGCCACGATCCGGCGCTTCTCGTCGTCCGACCAGAACCGGCGTACCCGACGTGGCACCGCAGCCCCCTAAGATAGTGTCCATTAGCCGATAATGGACACTATCGACCTCTGGAACCTCACCACAGACTGCGGCTCCAAGCCGTCTCGCCACAAGGGCGGTCACGCCAGACGCTTACAGATGATCGGCGACTGGGCGCTCGATCCGCTGTTGCTGGTGCTGGCGACCTCGCTGATCTACGTCGTCCTCGGCATGTTTCTCGAGCCGCTCGGGCTGATGCTGCTCACCCTGCCGCTGCTGCTGCCGATGTTCGAGGCGCTCAATCTCGACCTCGTCTGGCTCGGCGTGCTGGTGATCAAGTATCTCGAGATCGGGCTGATGACCCCGCCGGTCGGGTTCAACGTCTATATCGTCAAGAGCGTGGTCGGCGACGAGGTGCCGCTGGGGACCATCTTCCGCGGCGTCGTATGGTTCCTCGCCTGCGAAATCGTCGTCGTCGCCCTCCTGGTGGCCTTCCCGGAGATATCCCTGTTCCTCCCCGGATTGATGAGATGACGCGGCCACACGCTCATGCGTCCTCGCCAGCGTGGCATGGGCGAACTATGATTCGGGCCAGCTTGGAAACACCCGACAGACCGTTCCGGAGGGAGCACACCATGACCCATCTCGACCGCAGGCAGTTCCTGCACGTCGCCGGCGCGGCCGGCGCGACCGCCGGCCTCGGCTCGCTGCTGTTCGACCGCGCGGCGGCGGCGGCGATCGGCGACACGCTGACCATCGCCTATCACGTGCCGCTGCCGGCCTGGGACCCGACGACCGGCCTGTCCTCGGTCAACCCGCAGCTCATGTCGATCTACAAATGCGTGTTCGACCAGTATGTCGACCAGAACGCCGATTTGAGCTTCCGGCCCGGCCTGCTGACGAAATGGGGCTGGACCGACGGCAAGACCAAGATCCGCATGGAGGTGCGCCAGGGCGCCAAATGGTCGGACGGCACGCCGGTCACGGCCCAGGACATCGTCTGGAACCTCCAGCGCGTCGCCGACTCGAAGACCGGCAACCCGGTCTCCTTCATCTGGGCGTCGGTCGCCAATTTGAAGGCCGAGGGCAACGTCGTCACCGGCGACGTCAAGCAGTACACGCCGGACCTGTTCAAGTGGATGGCGTTCCTGACCGCCTACGTCCTGCCGCCGCATCACTACAAGAAGGTCGGCAAGGCGGGCTTCGAGAAGCAGCCGATGGGCTCCGGCCCCTACACGGTTGACGAGTTCCAGCGCGGCTCCTTCGTCCGCCTGAAGGCGAACCCCAACTACTGGGGCGCCGCGCCGGCGTTCAAGACCGTCGTGTTCAAGTTCGTCACCGATCCGGCGGCGCGCATCGCCGAGATCGAGAGCGGCCGCTCGGATCTCACCCTCAACATCCCGTTCGAGGAATACGACCGGCTGCGCGCCAAGGACGGCCTCGAAGGCGCCGCGACGCCGGTTTCCGACATCGCGATGATCTTCTTCAACGACATCGCGCCGATGACCGACATCAACGTGCGCAAGGCGGCGGTGATGGCGGTCGACAAGAAGGCGATCGTCGACCGGCTGCTGCGCGGCTACGGCGTGCCGATCGAGACCCTGCTGGCGCCGCCCTACACCGGCTTCGATCCGGACGTGAAGACGCCGCACGATCCGAAGGCCGCGGCGGCGCTGCTGGCGAAATCCGGCTATTCCAAGGACAAGCCGGTCACGTTCAAGATCCAGACGACCCGCGGCTACATCGCCAAGGACTACGAGGTCATCCAGGCCATCGTCGGCATGTGGCGCAAGGTCGGCATCCGGGCCGAGATCGAGGTCTACGAGGTTGCCAAGCATTTCGAGCTGCGCGCCCAGGACAAGCTGGCGCCGGCGGCCTTCTACAACTGGGGCAACTCGATCGGCGACCCGGCCACCTCCACCGGCCACGCCATGTTCGGCCCGTCGCCGCACTCGACCTGGGACACCAAGGATCTCGACGGCATGATCGGCCCGCTGTGGGACGAGAAGGACGAGGCCAAGCGCATCGCCGGCTGGCAGAAGGTCAACCGCTATATCGCCGAGAAGGCCTATGTCTTCCCGCTCTATCAGCAGGTCCAGCCGGTGGTGTTCAAGACGGGCCTGAAGTTCCAGGGCCACTTCGCCAACTTCGTGCTGCCGCAGGCGATATCGAAGGGGTAGGGGCGGCGGCTTTCCGACCGCCGGGTTCACCCCGATTCCTCCCCCTCCCCTTGGGAGGGGGTTGGGGGGAGGGAAAGGCGACTGAAGCATTGTCGGAAGCGGTATCGACCCGACGGACGGCCCCTCCCCTAGCCCCTCCCCCGAGGGGAGGGGGATTACGGTTCGACGAGCCGTCGCGCCGTCCGATTGCGACGAATCCGGACCGACGCAGCTGACCCATGTCCTGGACCTTCCTGCTCCGCCGGCTGCTTCTGGCGATCCCGACGCTGTTCGGCGTAGCGGTGATCGTGTTCGTGCTGCTGCGCTTGGTGCCGGGCGATCCGATCGCCATGCTGATCGGGCCGGGGGCCACCGAAGCCGACATCGCGGAACTGCGCCGGCTCTACGGGCTGGACGAGAGCATCGGACTCCAGTTCGTCTACTATCTTCAGGACCTCGCAGGCGGCGATTTCGGCACCTCGATCTCGATGCGCCAGGACGTGATGGAGCTGGTGCTCGGGCGCCTGCCGGTGACCATCGAGCTGTGCCTCGTCGCCATGCTCGTCGCGGTCGGGCTCGGCGGCGCGATGGCGCTCGCCGGCGCCTACTGGCGCGGACGGGCCGGCGAGGCGGCGGTCGATGGCGTGGCGGGCTTCGTCCTCGCGATCCCGGACTTCCTGTGGGCGCTCCTGTTCATCCTGTTCGTCGTGGTCTTCGCGCTCGACGGGCTGCCGATCTCGGGCCGGATCGGCCATGACGTCGCGTTCCGGGGCGCGACCGGCTTCCTGCTGATCGAGAGCCTGCTCCGCCTGCGCCTCGACGCCTTCGGATCGGTGCTGCTGCACACGGTGCTGCCGACTCTCGCCCTGGCGCTGCCGCTCGCGGCGATCATCGCGCGGGTGCTCAAGGCCTCGATCGCCGAGGCGATGACCCAGGACTATATCCTGATGGCGCGGGTCAAGGGCTTCTCGCGGGTGCGCATCGTCGGGCGCGAGGCGCTCCGCAACGCGCTGGTGCCGACGGTGACGCTGACCGGCGTCCAGTTCACCTTCCTGGTCGGCGGCACGGTGCTGGTCGAGAAGATTTTCTCCTATCCCGGCATCGGCAATATGGCGATCGACGCGGTGATCAACCGCGACCTGCCGCTGATCCAGGGGCTGGTGCTGACCTTCGCGGTGCTCTTCATCGCGGTCAACCTGCTGGTCGACGTGAGCTACGCGCTGCTCAACCCCCGCATGCGCCATGGCTGAGGCGGCGGCGGTCACCGGCGCGGCATCGCCCACGGGCGGAACGGCCCGCCGGCTGCTGGCGAACCCCCGGGTCGTGCTGGGCGGCGCGGTGCTGCTGTTCTTCGCGCTCGCCGCCGTCTTCGCGCCCCTGATCGCGCCGCACGACCCGGTCGAACAGGATCTGCTGCTGCAATACGCGCCGCCGGCCTGGTCGGACAAGGCGGAGGCCGGCTACCTGTTCGGCACCGACAATCTCGGCCGGGATATCCTGTCCCGCCTGATCTACGGCGCGCGGGTCGCGCTCTTCGTCGCCGTCGCGGCGGCCGCGGCGGCCGGGCTGCTCGGAACCGTGCTCGGCCTGCTCGCCGGTTATCTCGGCGGCTGGGTCGATACCGTCATCTCCCGTCTGGTCGAGATCTGGATGGCCTTTCCGGCGGTCCTGCTCTCCATCGTCCTCGTCGCCGTGATGGGGACCGGGCTGCATTCCGTCGTCATCGCGATCGCGGTGATCGACTGGACGCGCTTCTGCCGGGTGGTGCGCGCCGAGACCATGGCCCAGAAGCAGCAGGACTATGTCGCCTCCGCCGTCACCGTCGGGCTCGGCCGGATGCGTATCCTGTGGCGGGAGATCCTGCCCAACGTGGTGCCGCTGCTGATCGTCCTGTTCACGCTCGAGATGGGCATCGCGGTGATCGTCGAGGCGATCCTGAGCTACGTGAACCTGTCGCTGGCGTCCGATTTCCCGACCTGGGGCAGCATGATCTCCGACGGGCGAAAATACGTGAACCAGGCGCCGTGGCTGATGATCCTGCCCATTCTGTGCGTCATCGCGCTGGTGCTGGCGCTGAACGCGCTCGGCGACGGGCTGAAGGACGCGCTCGACCCGGTGATGCGCAGATGACCGACACGACACCCACCGGCGGGCCGATCCTCTCGGTCCGCGACCTCCATCTGGCGATCGCCGGACGGCGCCGGGATGCGCCCATCCTGCGCGGCGTGTCGCTCGACATCGCGCCGGGCGAGGTGCACGGGCTGGTCGGCGAGTCGGGCGCCGGCAAGACCATGATCGGCAAGGCGGTCCTGGGCATCCAGCCGTCGCGCGCGCGGATCGCCGCCGGCTCGGTGCTGTTCGACGGCCGGGACGTCACCCACCTGCCGGAGCGCGAGCGCCGCCGGCTGATGGGCCGGGGCATGGGTCTGATCCCGCAGGACCCGATGACCTCGCTGAACCCGGCCCATCGGATCGGCGCGCAGATCGCCGACGTGCTGCGCCTGCATCTGGGGCTGGACCGGACCGCCGCCCGCGAACGCGCGCTGGAGCTGCTGAACGACGTCCATATCCGCGCGCCGGAACGGGTGTTGCGCCAGTATCCGCACGAGCTCAGCGGCGGCATGCGCCAGCGCGTGTCGATCGCCATCGCCTTCGCCTGCCGGCCCAAGCTGATCGTCGCCGACGAACCGACGACCGCGCTCGACGTGACGGTCCAGCGCCAGGTGCTTGCGCTGATCAAGCGGATGCAGGCGCAGGAGGATGCCTCGATCCTGTTCGTCACCCACGATCTCGGCGTTGTCGCCAAGATCTGCGACCGGGTGACGGTGCTGCACGGCGGGCGGGTGCTGGAGACCGGCGCCACGCGCCGGATCGTCGAGGCGCCGGGCCACGACTACACCCGCGCGCTGATCGCCGCGACGCCGCGCCACGACCGGCCGGGCGACCTGTTGCGGCCGGTGCCCGAGGCGCTGACCGCGCGGCTGGACGCGGAGGCGCTGGCCTACGACGCGGCACGCGGAAGCCATGGCTGAGCCCACCCTCCTGGAAGCGGCCGGGCTGCGTCTCTCGCTGCCGGATTACAGCCGCAAGCCGCCCTTCGGCCCGGCCCCGCCGGTCGACATTCTGCACGGCATCGATCTCGCGCTCGCGCCGGGCGATACGCTCGGCGTCGTCGGCGAGAGCGGCTCCGGCAAGACCAGCCTGGGGCGCACCCTGGTCCGGCTCTACAGGCCGACCGCGGGCCGCCTGACGTTCGACGGGCGCGACATCGCCAACCTGCCGGAAGACCGGCTGCGCCCGCTGCGCCCGCAGTTCCAGATGATCTTCCAGGACCCGCAATCCTCGCTCAACCCGCGCCGGAGGGTGGCCGACATCGTCGCCCAGCCGCTGCGCCTCTACGGCCGGGCGGCGACGGGAAGCGAGGCGCGGCGCCAGGCCGACGCCCTGCTCGAACGGGTCGCGCTGCGCCCGGCGCACGGCGACCGCTACTCCCACGAGCTGTCGGGCGGCGAGCGCCAGCGCGTCGGCATCGCGCGGGCCATCGCCCTGCAGCCCCGGCTGGTCGTCGCCGACGAGATCGTCTCCGGCCTCGACATGTCGAGCCAGGCCCAGATCCTGGCGCTGCTGCGGGAGTTGCGGCGCGATCTCGGCCTTGCGCTCCTCTTCATAAGCCACGACCTGTCGGTCGTCCGTACCGTGTGCGACCGGGTCGTGGTGATGCTGAACGGCCGGGCGGTGGAGCAGGGCGATTGCGCGGCGATCTTCGCGTCGCCCCGCCACCCCTATACCCGCCGGCTCTTGAACGCGATTCCCCTGCCCGACGTCGACCCCGGCTGGGTCGCCCGGACGGCGGAGAACGAACTGGGAGAGAGATTGACCATGAACGTGAAGGACAGCGTGGCGCTGGTCACCGGCGCCAACCGCGGGGTCGGCGCCGCTTTCGTGCGCGCCCTGCTCGACCGCGGCGCGGCCAAGGTCTATGCCGGGATGCGAAGTACCGACGGCTACGAGCCACCGGACGGCCGGGTCAGGCCGGTCGCGCTCGACGTGACCGACCACGGCCGGGTCGCGGAGGCGGCGGGCGAATGCGGCGACGTCACCCTGCTGGTCAACAATGCCGGGGCGAACCGCAACCGGCCGATCTCCGACGACGACGCCCAGCGGAACGCGCGGGACGAGATGGATGTGAACTATTTCGGCACGATGGAGATGTGCCGGCGCTTCGGCCCGGTGCTGGGCGCGAACGGCGGCGGCGCCATCGTCAACATGCTGTCGATCCTGAGCCGGGTGAACCTGCCCATGATCGGCACCTACTGCGCTTCCAAGGCCGCTTCGCTGTCGCTCACCCAGGGGGTGCGCGCCGAGCTGGCGGCCCAGGGCACGCTGGTGGTGGCCGTCATACCGGCCGCCATCAACACCCGCATGGGCGACATGAACCCGCCGCCGCTCGAAGACCCCGCCGACGTCGCCAACGCCGCCCTCGACGCCGTCGAGGCCGGCGAGGAGGACATCTACCCCGGAACCGTCGCCGCCGGCGTCAGCCAGGGCCTCGCCGCCGATGCAAAGGCGGTGGAGAAGCAGTTCGCGGAGTATCTGCCGGGGTAGGGGGGAGCCGTGCGGTCAGCCCGATCAGAAGTTGCCCGGGGCAGAACTCGCGACCGGTGGTACGGTAATTTGGCGCCCGGAATCGTCCGGGTCGGTAGCGGGCGTCCGCTGCGTCGCGGGCCTCGACCTTGGCCTCCGCTATGCCCTCGGTCGGTTCATGGCTGATCGAATGCCTGGACGGGCCTTACGGCCAATTCGGACGGCGTGCCGACCAGGGGCGGGCCGTTTCGAATGCGCGGGCTGCTCGCAGCACGAGGGCATCGCCGTGCGGCGGCCCGACGATCTGGAGCCCGACCGGCCGCCCGTCGGCGGTCAGTCCGCAGGGCACCGAGGCGGCGGGCTGACGGGTCAGGTTGAAGGGAAGGCTGAACGGCCATTCGGTCGTGTCGGCGTCGGAGTCCCGGTCCGGAGCATCCCCGTCCACGGGGAACGCCGCGACAGCGGTCGCCGGGGTCACCAGGAGGTCGTAGCGCCGGTGGAAAGCATTCATGTGGGCGCCGAGCTCGGCGCGCCTGCGTTCCGCATGCAGATAGGTCTCAAGGTCGACACCCGGTGCCGCGCGGATTTTTTCCGCGATGAGCGGATCCATGATGGCGAGCCGGTCCTCGGTCAGGTCCTTGAATGCGAAGCGCGTCAGGCCGCGGAACAGGACGCGCCAGAACGGTGCCGGATCGGCGAACCCGGGATCCTCCCGTTCGATGCGGGCGCCGGCCTCGGCCAGGGCCTCGACCGCCGCGTCGACGATCGTCGCCACCTCCCCATCGACCCGGGCGTAGCCGAGCGTCTGGCTGTACGCGATATGTACGCCGTCGATCCCTTCGTCGAGACCCTTCCGATAATCGGTCCCGTCATAGGGCAGGGCATTCCAGTCCCTTGCGTCCGGCTCCGCGATCACGTTCAGCATCGTCGCTGCATCGGCCACGCTGCGGGTCATCGGTCCGGTGCTGGCAAAGGTACCGAAGGGCGTCGGGGGCCAGACCGGCACGCGTCCGTAGCTGGGCTTGAAGCCGAAGACCCCGCAGAAGCTCGCGGGGATGCGGATCGAGCCGCCCGCATCGGTGCCGAGCGCCAGCGTGCACATCCCGGCGGCCACCGCCGCGCCCGCGCCGCCGCTGGACCCGCCCGGGGTAAGATCCGGGTTCCAAGGATTTCGGGTGATCCCGGTCAAGGGGCTGTCGGTAACGCCCTTCATGGCAAATTCGGGCGTCGTGGTCTTGCCCCAGTAGCACCGCGCCGCGCTCGCGCAGACGCGCCACGGGCGGCGCGTCGTCCGCCCAGTCCCGGTCCCGCTCAATGGTCTTCGACCCGCGCAATGTCGGCCAGCCACGGGTGAGCACGATGTCCTTGATCGATGTCGGCACCCCGTCGAGCGGACCGGCCGGTGCGCCGCGCCGCCAACGCGCTTCAGAAGCGCGCGCGGCCGCCATCGAGGCGTCACCGTCGACCAGGCAGTAGGCATTGATCGTGCCGTCGAGCGCCGCGATCCGCTCCAGCGTCGCCCGCGTCGCCTCGACCGGCGAAAGCGAGCCGTCGCAATAGCGCGCGATCAGCTCCCCCGCGGAGAGGAAAGGAAGCTCTCCGTCGACGCTCATTCGACCCGCGCGTCGCGGACCACCACGATGCGCTCGAGGATCAGCACCAGACCGTAGAGCACCACGCCGACGACGCTGATCAGGATCACCGCCATGAACATGCCCGCGGTGTCGAGTGTGCTCTGGACCTGGATCATGAGATTGCCGAGGCCGCGCTGGGAGGCGACGAACTCGCCCACGATGGCGCCCGCGACCGCCAGGATCGCGCCCACCTTCATGCCCGAGAAGATGTAGGGGAGCGAGCCCGGCAGCTGGATCTTGACGAAGATCTGCCAGCGCGAGGCCTTGAGCGCGCGTACCAGGTCGATCAGGTCGGGCTCGACCTCGCGCAGGCCCCGCGCGGTGGTGAGCAGGATGGGAAAGAAACAGATCGAGAAGGCGATGATGATGTTCGAGCCGATGCCGTAGGAAAACCAGACGATGAACAGCGGCGCCAGCGCCACCTTGGGGATCATGTTGAGGCTGACGATCAGCGGCATGAAGGTGGCGTTCAGCACGCGGAACCAGAAAAAAACGAGCGCCATGGCGACCCCCGTCGCCACGCCGAGGAGGTAGCCGCCGAAGATCTCGCTCGCGGTCACCAGCGTGTTGCTCACCCAGTGATAGTCGGGGGCGAACAGCGTGTGGAAGGTCGCGACCGGCGTCGGCATGATGAACTCACCGATATCGCCGATGACGACGACGGCATGCCACAGCGCGATCACCGCGGCGTGGACGGCGACGATCAGGAACCAGCCCCGAACGCTCGTCCACCCGCCGCTCATCCACCGCCCTCCGCGCCATGCCCCGCGTTGACGCCGCGCGCGGGGCGATCCTATGCTTTTCGGCAAATCGATGATCGCACGACCGCGGGCGGCGGGGAAGGCCGCCTCGGCCGGCTGGGAGGACAAGATGCAGAAATCAAGCTACCTGGTGGCGTCCCTTGCCTGCGCCCTCGCGCTCGTTGCGCCGGCGCAAGCCGCGGAAAAGATCAACTTCATCCTCAACTGGGTGCCCGGCGCCGATCATGCGCCCTTCTTCCACGCCCGCGCCAAGGGCTGGTATGCCGATGCCGGGCTGGAGGTCGACATCCTGTCGGGCAAGGGATCCGGGCTGTCCAGCCAGCGGGTCGGGGCCGGCACCAGCCATCTCGGCATTTCCGATCTCGCCACCGCGCTGGTCGCCAGGAGCAAGGGCGCTGACCTCGCCGCGGTGATGAACATCTATGCCAACTCGCCCTACGGCATGTACTGGCTCAAGAAGTCCGGCATCGCGGGGCCCAAGGATTTCGCAGGCAGGAAGATCGGCAACCCGCCGTGGGATGCGGCACGTGTGATGTGGCCGGCATTCGCCAAGGCGGTGGGTCTGCCGGCCGATGCGGTCGAGTTCGTAAACATTTCGCCGCAGGCCAAGGCGCCGTCGCTGCTGGCCGGTCAGATCGACATCACGACCAACTTCTACAACGGACACGACACGATGAAACGGCTGCTGGGCGACGATATGGGGTTCCTCGCATGGTCCGAGGCGGGGCTCAACCATTACGGCAACTCCGTGATCGTCAACGGCGCCTTCCTCAAGGCCAAGCGGGATGCCGTGGCGAACTTCGTGCGCGTGACCCAGAAGGCGTTTGCCGCCTGCGTCGCCGAGTCGAAGCCCTGCATCGATTCCCTGATGGCGGCGAGTTCCGGCCTCAAGCGGACCGACCAGGAGCACCAGTGGGCGAGGGTCAAGGAGCTGATGACCGACAAGTTCACGCAGACCGTTGCACTCGGCTACATGGACCCCGGCCGCATACAGGCGGACTACGAGCTCGTCGCCAAATACTTCAAGATGAAGGCGCCGTTCGACGTGAAGACCGCCTACAGCAACGAATTCCTCGACAGGTCGGTCAAGATGGCCCGCTAGGGCGCGGCCCCGCCGGACGCGAATGGACGAGCCGTTCATCCGCCTGGAGAATGTCCGCAAGGTCTACCGCACGCGGGGCGAGGAGTTTCTTGCGGTCTCCGACGTCAGTCTCGACATCGAGGCGGGCGAGCTGGTCTCGCTGGTCGGGCCGTCCGGCTGCGGCAAGACCACCGTGCTCAAGCTGCTCGCGGGCCTGCATGGCCATGACGGCGGCGAGGTCCGGATCGGCGGCGGGGAGCACGCCTTCGATGCCGGGCGCGATGTCGGCATGGTGTTCCAACAGTCGCTGCTGCTGAAGTGGCGGCGCATCCTCGAGAACGTGCTGCTGCCGGCCGAGATCCTGGGCCTGCCGCCGAAGGCGAGCCGCGAGCGCGGGCTGGAACTGCTGCGCATGGTCGGGCTCGAAGGATCCGAGGACAAGTACCCTTACGAGCTGTCCGGTGGCATGCAGCAGCGCGCGGCCATCGCCCGTGCCCTGATCCACGACCCCAAGCTGGTGCTGATGGACGAACCGTTCGGCGCGCTCGACGCGCTGACCCGCGAGAAGATGAACCTGGAACTGCTGCGGATATGGGCGGAGCACCGCAAGACCATCGTCTTCGTCACCCACAGCATCCAGGAGGCCGTGTTCCTGGGTTCCAGATGCGCAGTGATGACCGCGGGTCCGGCCCGCATGGCGGGGGTATTCCCGATCGAGCTCGCCTACCCCCGCGCGCTCGCAGTCAAGACCCAGGAATCGTTCGGCGAATACACCCGCCGCATTTATCGATTGCTCGACATGGAGTGACCCGCGTCGTGCGTGATTTCGTTGGAACGAACCAGGGTCCGCTCGTCGCGTCCGGTCGAAATGACAGGGCGCCCCACACCCCCTACAGCGGCAGCGCCGTCGAGTACTTCACCTGATTCAGCGCGAAGCTGGACTTGATGCTGGCGACGCCGGGGACGCGGGTCAGGTGCTCCTTGAGGAAGCGCTCGTAGGCCGTCAGGTCGGAGACCACGACGCGGAGCAGGTAGTCGGCATCGCCGGTCATCAGGTAGCACTCCATCACCTCCGGCCGGCCCTGGATGGCGGTCTCGAAGGTCTCCAGCGCCTGCTCGACCTGGCGCTCCAGCGTCACCTGCACGAAGACCGAGATCGGCAGCCCCACCTCGGCGGCCTCCAACAGCGCGGCGTAGCCCTTGACGACGCCTTCGCGTTCCAGCGCGCGCACCCGGCGCAGGCAGGGGGAGGGGGAGAGCCCGACCGCTTCCGCCAGCGCGGCGTTGGAAATCCGCGCGTCTGCCTGAAGCTCGGTCAGGATTCGGCGGTCGATCGCGTCGAGGTCTGTCATTGGCAGGATCTGTCTCCATAACCGCACTAAAATACCGTTCGTTGCGCAATTAGTACATTCCCGCGCCATCTTCGCAACATAATTCGGACAGGGCTGGTATATACTGACCCCGTTCCGACGCTTCCGGGAGCGAGCGATGTCCATCCTGCCCGCCGAGATCGCGTCGGAGCCGGAGAGCCCGCCGGCCGACCGCCGCGCGATCCTCGCCGCGCTCGAACGCAAGGTGCTGTGGCTCGCGTCCTGGACGATCCACAACGCCAACCACCTCAGGCCCTCGCGCGACGGGCTCAAGGTGGGCGGGCACCAGGCGTCGTGCTCCTCGCTGACGGCGATCATGACGGCGCTCTATTTCGACGTGCTGCGGCCGGAGGACCGGGTGGCGGTGAAGCCCCACGCGGCGCCGGTCTTCCACGCCATCCAGTACCTGTTCGGGCGCGAGAGCCGCGAGCGGCTGGAACGCTTCCGCAGCCTCGGCGGCGCGCAGTCCTACCCGTCGCGCACCAAGGACGACGACGACGTCGATTTCTCGACCGGCTCGGTCGGGCTCGGCGCGGCCCAGACCGTGTTCGCGGCGCTGGTCCAGGACTATCTCGCCTGCAAGGGGACGCTCGACGCGGACCGGGCCGGGCGGATGATCGCGCTGGTGGGCGATGCCGAGCTCGACGAGGGCAACGTGTTCGAAGCCCTGCTGGAGAGCTGGAAGCACGACGTGCGGAACCTCTGGTGGGTGGTCGACTACAACCGCCAGAGCCTCGATTCGGTGGTCTCCGACCGGCTGTTCGGGCGCATCGACGAGCTGTTCCGCTCGGTCGGATGGCGGGTGCTGACGCTCAAATACGGCCGCCTGCAGGAGGCCGCCTTCGCCGAACCGGGCGGCGAGGCGCTGCGGACCTGGATCGACGACTGCCCGAACTCGCTCTACTCGGCGCTCACCTACAAGGGCGGCGCGGGCTGGCGCGAGCGGCTGGCGCACGACATCGGCGGCGACGGCGACGTGCGCGCGCTGCTGGAGCGGCGCGACGCCGCCGCGCTGCACGCGCTGATGACCAACCTCGCCGGCAACGACATCGACTCCCTGCTCGACGCCTTCCACGGCATCGACGACGACCGGCCGACCTGCCTGATCTGCTACACCACCAAGGGCTACGGGCTGCCCTTCGCCGGGCACAAGGACAACCACGCCGGGCTGATGACGCCCGGACAGATGGAGATTTTCCGCGCGGAGATGGGCGTGGCGCCCGGCGCCGAGTGGGACCGTTTCGCGGGGCTCGACATCGCGGAAGAGGAGCTCGAGGCGTTTCTGGCCGCCGTGCCCTTCGCGTCCGCCTATCCGAGGCGGCACGCGGCCGCGAGGATCGCCCTGCCCGAGCGGATCGACCCGCCGGACCGGGCGACGATCTCCACCCAGGACGGGTTCGGCCGCATCCTGAACGACATCGCGCGGGAAGGGGGGGAGCTCGCCGAGCGGATCGTCACCACCTCGCCCGACGTGGCGGTCTCGACCAATCTCGGGTCATGGGTCAACCGGCGCGGCATCTTCAGCCGCGACGAGGCCGCCGACACCTATGCCGAGGAGGACGTGCTGTCGCCGCAGCGCTGGGCGATGTCGCCCGCGGGCCAGCATGTCGAGCTCGGCATCGCGGAGAACAACCTGTTCCTGACGCTGTCCGCCTTCGGGCTCGCCGGGCCGGTCTTCGGCGAGCGGCTGCTGCCCATCGGCACGCTCTACGACCCGTTCATCCGGCGCGGGCTCGATGCGCTGCACTACGCCTGCTATCAGGACGCGCGGTTCATGCTGGTCGCGACGCCGTCCGGCATCACGCTCGCGCCCGAGGGCGGCGCGCATCAGTCGCAGGAGACCCCGCTGATCACCCTCGGCCAGGCCGGGCTCGCTGCGTTCGAGCCCGCCTTCGCCGACGAGCTCGCCGAGATCATGGCCTGGGGATTCCGCCACATGCAGGCGGACGACGGCGGCTCGGTGGCGCTCAGGCTCTCGACCCGCGCGATCGCCCAGCCCCGGCGCCGCAACGACGAGGACTGGCGGGAAGGCGCGATCCGGGGCGCCTACTGGCGGGCCGGGCCGTGCTGCGACGGCGCGCCGCTGGCGGTGGCCTATATGGGGGCGATGGCGCCCGAGGCCGAGGCCGCTGTCGAGGCGCTGCGCGAGGACATTCCCGACGTGGGGCTCCTCGCCATCGTCTCGCCGGACCGCCTTCACGAGGACTGGATCCGCGCCCGCCAGGCCCGCGTCGCCGGCGATCCCGGCCGCACCGCCCCGATCGAGCGGCTGCTCGCCCGGCTCGCTCCCGACGCCGCGATCGTCACCGTGCTCGACGGCCACCCGGCGGCGCTGTCGTGGCTCGGCTCGGTCGCCGGGCACCGCATCTATCCGCTCGGCGTCTATTCGTTCGGCCAGTCGGGCGACATCCCCGACCTCCACGCCGCCTACCGCATCGACGTCGACGCCATCCTCGACTCCGCCGCCCGCGCCGCGATCCGCCGCTACCGCCCACCACCCGCGAATTGACCGCAGGCGACTCCTCTAATTGAAAACGATTCTTAATTTTTTTGTTGACAACGATTCTTAATTGGGCAGAAATAATATGGTTCTAGCGGGATGGTGCGTTGAACCATGTATGTCTGCATTTGCAACCGCTACAGGGAATGCGAGATTCGCGATCTCGCGGCGGGTGGTGCGAAGTCGCCGGAGGAGGCCTATTCGGTGCTCGGCGGCGGGCCGCGATGCGGGCGCTGCCTGCCTTTCGCCAGGCAGGTGATGGAAGAGGTATCGGCGGCAGAGGCGGTTTCTCGCTAGCCCCTCACTCGCTGTGCATCTGGATGAAGTTTTCCAGCCCCATCCGCTCGATCAGGCCGAGCTGGGTCTCCAGCCAGTCGACATGCTCCTCCTCGCCCTCGAGGATCTCCTCCAGCAGTTCGCGGCTGATATAGTCCGCATCCTCCTCGCAGGCGGCGATCGCCTCGCGCACCATCGGGACCGCCAACTCCTCCAGCCGGAGGTCGCATTCGAGGATCTCCTTCGTCGATTCGCCGATCAGCAGCTTCCCGAGATGCTGCAGGTTGGGCAGCCCCTCGAGAAACAGGATGCGTTCGATCAACTTGTCGGCATGGCGCATCTCGTCGAGCGATTCTTCGTATTCGTGCTTGGCAAGGCCGGAAATCCCCCAGTTTCCCAGCATCCGCGAATGCAGGAAATACTGGTTGATCGCCGTGAGCTCGTTCAGCAGCACCCGGTTCAGACAGTCGATGACCCGCTCGCTTCCCTGCATGCCCCTGTCCTTTGCTTGCCCTCTCCGGACGCGCCGATTATACCATGGCGCCGCCCGCACGAGAACGCTCCGCCCCGGGCGCGGGCGTGGTGGAACTGGTAGACACGCCGGATTTAGGATCCGGTGGCGCAAGCCTTGGGGGTTCGAGTCCCTCCGCCCGCACCATGGCCGCCCGCGCCGCGGCCCCCAACGACGAGACACGCATGCAGGTTACCGAGATCAGCGCCGAAGGGCTCAAGCGCGAGTACCGGATCAGCGTCCCCGCCGCCGACATCGAAGGCAAGCTGGTGGCGCGGCTCAACGAGGTCGGCCGCGAGGTGCGGGTGCCCGGCTTCCGCGCCGGCAAGGTGCCGCTCGCCGTGCTGCGCACCCGCTTCGGCGACGCGGTCAAGGGCGAGGTCCTCCAGTCGACGATCGAGGACGCCACGACGAGCGCGATCGAGGACGAGGGGGTCCGCCCGGCGATGCAGCCCGAGATCGGCGACCTCAAGTTCGAGGACGGCGCGGATCTCGAATACACGCTCAACCTCGAGCTCATGCCCGAGATCGAGCCGGTCGACTTCGCCGCGCTGGAGCTCGAACGCATGGTCGTCCGGGCGGAGGACGACAAGGTCGACGAGGCGCTCGGCCGCCTCGCCGAGCAGCACCGGCATTTCAGCCCGGCGGAGGAGGGGACCGAGGCGAAGGACGGCGACGAGGTCGCGATCGACTTCGTCGGCAGCATCGACGGCGAGCCCTTCGAGGGCGGCGCCGCCGAAGGCTTCGTGCTGCGGCTGGGCTCGGGGCAGTTCGTGCCGGGCTTCGAGGAACAGCTCCTCGGCGCGAAGGCCGGCGACGAGAAGACCGTCGAGATCGACTTCCCGGAGGACTATCCGAACGACGAACTCAAGGGCAAGAAGGCGAGCTTCGCGGTCACCGTCAAGGAACTCCGGAACCCGGACGACACGCTCGTCGACGACGAGCTCGCCAAGCATGTCGGGTTCGACGACCTCGACTCCCTCAAGGCGACCGTCAGGGGCGAGATCGAGGGCCAGTACGAGCGCATCGCGCGCGACCGGCTCAAGCGCTCGCTGCTCGACAAGCTCGCCGATACGTACAGATTCGACCTGCCGCCCGGCATGGTCGAACGGGAGTTCGAGACGATCTGGGGCCAGGTCGAGCAGGCCCGTGAAAAGGACGAGCTCGACGACGAGGACAAGGCGCTGTCCGACGACGAGCTCAAGGAGCGCTACCGCGGCATCGCCGAGCGCCGGGTGCGGCTCGCGCTTCTCCTCTCGGAGGTCGGCCGGGAGAACAACATCCGGGTGACCGAGGACGAGATGACCCGCGCGGTGGCCGAACAGGCGCGCATGTTCCAGGGGCGCGAGGCCGAGATCTACGAGTTCTACCAGAGCAACCCGGAAGCCATGCAGTCCCTGCAGGCGCCCATCTTCGAGGACAAGGTGGTAGACTTCATCGTGGAGATGGCGCAGGTGACCGACCGGACGGTCGGCATCGACGAGCTCGCGGCGGAGCCGGAAGACGGCGCGGACGCGGCGGAATAGACCGATCGAGGGAGGGTCCGGCCGGCATGAGGGACCGCAACGACGTTACCATGAACGCGCTGATCCCGATGGTGGTCGAGCAGACCAACCGGGGCGAGCGGGCCTACGACATCTTCTCGCGGCTCCTGAAGGAGCGGATCATCTTCCTGATCGGCGGGGTCGACGACGCCGTGGCGTCGCTGATCTGCGCCCAGATGCTCTACCTCGAATCCGAGAACCCGACCAAGGACATCGCGTTCTACATCAACTCGCCGGGCGGGCTGGTGACCTCGGGGCTCGCGGTCTACGACACCATGCAGTACATCCGTCCCGAGATCTCGACGGTCTGCATCGGCCAGGCCGCATCGATGGGCTCGCTGCTGCTGTCGGCCGGCGCCAAGGGCAAGCGCTATTCGCTGCCGCACGCGCGGATCATGGTCCACCAGCCCTCGGGCGGGTTCCAGGGCCAGGCCACCGACATCGAGATCCACGCCCGCGAGATCCTCACGCTCAGGGGCCGCCTCAACCAGATCTATGTCGAGCACACCGGCCAGGACATCGGCGTCATCGAGGAGGCGATGGAGCGCGACAAGTTCCTCTCGCCGGAGGACGCCAGGGAATTCGGCCTGATCGACGAGGTGGTCACCAGCCGTCCCGCTCCCGACGCGGCGGCGGAAGCGGCGGGCGGGGGGAGTTAGGGGCGGGGCGGCAGCCGCTCGCCGCCCTCTCACCCGTCATGGTCGAGAGAGGCCGGCCGTCCACGGGTTTTTCCTTGTGGAGGACGACCATGACGAGACCGCGCACGGGCTCCGCCCGGCTGCCCCCGAGCCCTGCGATCGAATACGACAACTCCCAGACCATCCGGTCCTGAAGACGGGGTAAGGTCACGTAGCGAACGCGACGGCCAGGGGGGATCGAATGCGGACGCTTATTCGCGGCGGTTGGGTGGTCGGGCATTCCGGCGCCACACATACGCTGATCCGTGACGGGGTGGTGGTCTACGAGGACGATACGATCGTCCATGTCGGCGCGGACTTCGACGGCCACGTCGACCGCGAGATCGATGCGGCTTCCAGGCTGGTCTCGCCCGGCTTTATCGACACGCACATCCATTCCGGCCACCGCGCCGCGCATCGGCTGATCACCGATGCCGGGCGGCCCGAATATTTCGGCCAGCCCTTCTTCGAGACCCTGCCGGCCCGCCGCGGCCGCCCCCACGGCGGCGACGCCGGCGACTGGGTCAAGCGGGCGGACGAGGACGAGGCGGCCGCCCGGCGCCGTATCGACGCGGCGACCTATACGATCACCGAGCTGCTGCGCAACGGCACGACGACCTTCATGGATTTCGGCGCGCAGCTGCCGATGCAGCAAGCGCTGCTCGCCGAATCGGAGCGACTCGGCATCCGCGCCTATCTGGCGCCGTCCTACGCCTCCGCCGACTGGGTGGGCGGGGAAGACGGCCGCCTCGTGCGCGACTGGGACGAAGAGAAGGGGCGGCGCGGGTTGCAGGCCGCGGTCGACTTCATCGACGCGCACGCCGGCGCGGCCAACGGGCGCATCCGCGGGATCCTGATCCCGTTCACCACCGAATTGATGTCGCTCGAGCTGCTGCGCGAGACCCGCAAGGCGGCGGACTCGCTCGGCGTGCCGGTTTCGATCCACGCGGCCTACAACGTGGTCGAGTTCTTCCAGATCGTGACCGAGCACGGCATGACCCCGATCGAGCTGCTGGACTCGGTCGGTCTCTGCGCATCCGACGTGCTGATCGGGCACGGTAATTTCGTCGCCGAGAATCCGCGGATGAACTACCCGGCCGGGCGCGACCTCGAGCTGATGGCCAAGGGCGGCGCGACGGTGTCGCATTGCCCGATCAACCTCGCTCGGCGGGGCCGCTGTCTCGACAGCTGGGCAACCTACAGGAAGGCGGGCGTCAACGTCGCGCTCGGCAGCGATACCTTTCCGCGCGACATGATCATGAACATGCGGTGCGCTTCGCTGGTCGGCAAGATCATGAGCGGAAGCTTCCTGGAGGCGACGGCGGCGGAAGTGTTCGAGGCCGCCACCGTCAACGCCACCCGCGTCCTCGGCCGCGACGATCTCGGCCGACTCGCGCCCGGCGCCAAGGCCGATATCGCCATCATCGACATCTCCGGCCGCGGCACGTTGCGCTACGGTCCGGTGCGCGACCCGATCAAGAGCCTGGTCGACGTCGGCGTTGGCGACGATGTCGATACCGTGATCGTCGACGGGATCGTGCGTGTCGAGGGCGGCCGGGTGGACGGTGTCGACATGGCGGCGGTCCACCGGTTCGGCCAGGAGGATGCCGAGCGGCTGTGGGACGGATGGCGGAACTGGGACGTTGCCGAACGGACCGCCGAGGAGGCGAGCCCATGGTCGTTCCCGCTCTCCGGCTGATTGCGGCGGGCACCGGCGGACCGCGTCTGACGACAACGACGGCAACCTGACCGGCGGACCCCGCCTCGCACCGACCCGCTTCCGGCGGGGGGAGAATGGACCGGGTCGCCGCGGTCCGACAGGCCCTAATGCCCGCCGCGGACCAGCGCGCCCGTGGCGTAGCTCGCCGCCAGCGCCTCGTTGCCGCGCGGGCTGCGCACGAACCGGCGGGGCATCAGGGCGTTGAAATCCTCGTAGCGTCCCGGGTCCAGATCCGCCCCCGCGATGCCCGGGTGGCGCGCGTCGTACCGGAAGCAGCGGAAGATCATGTTGTTGGTCCCGAAGACGGGGTGCTCGTAGTAGAACGGGCTCGCGAACTCCCACACGACATCGCCCTCGCGGGTTACCTCGAAAAGCCGCCCCCTGGTGGATTCGCAGATCAGCGTGTTGCCGTTGTCCAGCCGCTCGGCGCCCGAGCAGATGAAGCTGTTGAAGTCGTGCACCGGGTTTTCCTTGTATTCCCAGGCGATCTCGTCGGTGCGCGGATCGACCTCCAGCACGCGGGAGAAGTCGATCGTCGTGTAGCGCCGGTGCGCCCCGTTGTCGAACAGCAGCACGTTGCCGTTCTCCAGCCATGTCGGGTGGTGCTGGCCGGCGATGACGCCCGGCCCCCAGCGCCAGTCGATATCGCCCGTTTCCCGGTCGACGATGGCGACGGTGTCGATCACGCGAAAGCTCACGAGGATGCGGCCGTCCGGCATTTCCTCCAGCGAGTTGAGGTTGGTCCAGCGGTCGCGCGGGTGGAAGGGACCGATGACGTCGCGCTCGGGGTCGAGGTGCTCGAACGTCAGCCACTCCCAGACGACACGGCCGTCGCGGTCGATCTCCTGCACCGCCTCGCCGTACATCTCGCCGCGAAGCTCGGTGCCGGGCTGGCCGCCCCGGACGCGTGCGGCGGTCTCCCGCGGCACCTTCCGCCATTTGTTCACCAGCAGGTTGCCGTTGCGGAGCGGCGCGAAGCAGTGGCTGAGATGCGGGTCGCGGTACTCCCAGACCGCGTTGCCGTCCCAGTCCAGCTCGACGATCTGGCCGCCGTTGCCGGCGAATTCGGGGATCGCCGCCGGCAGGGTGCGCCCGGCGAACAGCAGGTTCCCGTTGGGCAGGAGCTCGCCGTAGTTCCCGGGCAGGTTTTCCGTTTGCCAGCGCTGGACGATGGCGCCCCACATGTCGATGAGCCACACGTTGCGGCCGTACATGGGCGCGAACAGGGTATAACCCGGCCGCGCGCGCGCCGGTTCATGGTGCGTCACGCCGTGGACCATCCGAAGAGCGGCACTCGTGGCCCCGATCCCGTTGCAGGTCAAAGGGTTAGAGGCGATTGAACGGTCCCGCCGGCGCGGTGTCAACGCTCGGGCGGGCTCACCGGGCGCGCGCCGCCCGGCCCGGCGGCGCGAGGGGTACGCGGACCTGCGCCGGACGCCAGGAAGCCGCCGGCTCGGCGGGGGCCGGCGGGTCGCCGGGCCGGGCGACGACGTCGAAGCGGGGCGCCGGCAGAGAATCGTCGACCGCCCACATCTCCAGCGCCACCGCGTAATAGCGGATGCCCCCGCCGCCATGGAGGTTCAGCCTGTCGATGGCCTCCCGGTGGACGTCGCGGAACTCGCGCGCGAGCCAGACCGCGGCGGCGGCGTCGAACGCCGTCGCATACGCCACCAGCTGGCCGAGATGGGCGTGGTCGGACGGGCCGAGCTGGGCTTCGATCACCACGGGGAGCCCGGAGGCCGCGTCGCGGCAGACGATGTCCGCCTGGCAGCCCGCGGCGCGCCGTTCCGGCACCGGCGCCACGAGACGCAACCCGACCGCCTCGCCGAGCGCCGCGAGGTTGTCGGGCTCGGCGAGCCACGGCGCGAATTCCGGGCACTCGCGCGCCCAGACGTCCCGGAGCGCGACGCGCGCGAGTCGTCCGGTGCGGCGTTCGGTCATGCGCCGGGCTCTCCAGGTCGGTCATGCGATGGGTATCGGAAAAGAAAAGGGGCGCCGGAAGGCCCGACGCCCCATCTTTCGCCAGATTGCCAAATATGCCCGGATTCGTGTCCCGCGTCAAGATTTATTTTCACATTATGAAAATATGAGCGCCAGAAAGCTCCACATCGTCATGCCCGGACTTGTTCCGGGCATCCACGTCTTGCGGCATCGCGGTACGCGCCGGGAGCGGGCGAGGCGGCGGAGGGACGTGGATGCCCGGAACAAGTCCGGGCATGACGACCGGGAGGGAGAGGCGTGCCGGAGAATGCCTGCCCCGCTCGACATCGTCCCCGCCCATCGGCGCACTGCCCGCGTCGAAAATCCAAACCGGACAGCAATGGGTTTGTTGATGACGGCTACCCGTCCGCCGCGCGGACGCGGTCGAGCTTTCCCAGCCAGCGGTCGGGCAGGCCGTGCGCGCGGGCACCCTCGCGCAGCAGCATGATGTAGCGCAGCGACGGGTTGCCATCGGTTTCCCCGCCGCGGGCCGCATACGCGACCGCCGGGAGGGGTCGGTCGTCGGCGTCTTCCGCGGCAACCCGAATCGGGCGGTACTGTCCGCCGGGGATGCCTTCGGTGCTGTTCAGCCTGAGGAGATCGCGCCTGGCGATCCGGTACGCCACGCCCCACACCTCCTCGCCGGGGCACGGTTCGATGTTCGCCGGCGCGGCCCGGCCCCTCGGCCGGCCTTCCAGGTTGAAGCGCAACCGATAGCCCGCGACCCGGGCGACCCGCCATTCTCGGGGATTCATGCGCCGGCGGCCGCGGAACACGTCGTCGTGCATGTTGGACCCGAACGCGAAATACCAGACCTCTTCGTCCGGCGCGCCGTCGAGCGGCAACCCGTGCAGGCGATACCAGAGCTTCGACAGAAGCCACGACCTGGCGATGGCGCGGCGTGCGGCGCGCTTCAACGTCCAGAACATCGCCCGCCCGTCCTCGCTTGCGGCGCGAATCGGCTCAGGGCGCGTCCGGCGGCTCGTTGAAGGTCCATTTCCACGGGCGGATCAGGGTCGTGTCGAACAGCCCCGCCCGGTAATAGGGATCGCCCCGCGTGAAGGCGAGCACCTCGTCGTAGGATTCCGCCTCGATGACGAACATGTTGCCCGTCGACATCGACCCGTCCTCGGTGACCGTCGGGCCGGCGAACCTGATGCGGTCGCGGAAGCCCTCGATGTAGTCGTGCTGCGCCGGCCGGTTGGCGAGACGCACGTCGTTGCGGCCGGGCTTGTCGATGTTGACGATCAGAAACAGCATTTCCCCGGTTTCCCTTTCCATGGTCGGCGCGGACGGCTTCCGGAGCGGACCCGCCCTAGCGTTCGGCGCCCCAGACCATGTAGGAAATCGCCGCGCCCAGCCGGCCGAACACGCCCGTCCGACCGATGTCGGCGCCGGCGACGAGCGGCACTTCCAGCGTTTTGAAATCGGGCGCGGTAACCACCAGGCTGGCGATCTTCGTCCCCTTGGCGATCGGCGCCGGCACCGGACCCTCGTAGACGACTTTCGCCTTGAGCCCGCGGCGCGAGGAGCGCGGCAGAGATATCCGGACGTCGCGCTCCGTCACCAGCGGCACCGTCTCTTCCTCGCCGAGCCAGACATCGGCCGTCTCGACGACGGCGCCGCTCTCGAAGAGGTCGAAGTTCCTGAAGGACTGGTAGGCCCAGTCGAGCAGGCGGCGCGCCTCGAACGACCGGGTCCTGGCGCTCGGCAGACCGGTGAGCACCAGCACCACGCGCCGGCCGTCGCGCACGGCCGACGCGGCCAGCCCGTAGCCGGCCGCCCGGGTGTGACCGGTCTTCAGGCCGTCCGCTCCCGTGTCGCGGTAGAGCAGCGGGTTCCGGTTCCCCTGCTTGATCTTGTTGTAGCGGAAGGATTTCTCCGCGAAATAGGGGTAGTACTCCGGGAATTCCTCGATGATGCGTTCGGTAAGCGCGGCGAGATCGCGCGGGCTCATGACGTGTTTGTCGGCCGGCCAACCGGTGGAATTGACGAAGTTGGAATCGGTAAGGCCCAATTCTTTCGCCCTGCGGTTCATCGCCTCGGCGAACGCGCTTTCCGAGCCCGACAACCCCTCCGCAACCACGATGCAGGCGTCGTTGCCCGACTGGACGACGATCCCCCGGACCAGGTCCTCCACGCGCACCCGCTTGTCGACCTCGACGAACATCTTCGAGCCGCCCATCCGCCAGGCCTTGCGGCTGACGACGAACTTGTCGTCGAGGGAGAGCTTTCCCTGCTTGAGCCGCTCGAACACCATGTAAAGCGTCATCAGCTTGCTCAGCGACGCGGGCGGGGTGGGGGTGGCGATGTCTTTCTCCAGCAGCACCGTCCCGGTCTGCAGGTCGACGATGTAGGCCTGTTTCGCCGTCGTCTCCATGCCGGGGGAAGCCGTCGCGGCTAGGCACGTTGCCGCGGCCACAATGGCGCCGGACGCGATCGACCGGATCGACGGGGTGGCTGAGCTCATTTCCGGCCCCTTGAAGTGCGAGGAGGTCGGCCGAACGGGCCGCTCAACAGATAGGGCATGGCGGATCGGCCGTCCAGACCCCGGCGGCACGGGAGCCGCGGCACGCGCTCCCTCGCCGGGACAATCGGGACTTGAGCCGCCGCCGAAACCGCTTCACACCTGCCGCAGCCTGCTGCCCTGAGCGAGACCTGATTGGCTCTCCCGAGAGAACGATTTCCGTTGTTGTTTCAGACCGTTGGGCGCAATCGCGCCTGACCCGCGATCCCGCGCGCGATCCCCGTTGTCTTCCCGAAAACGCCGTCCCGTTCCCCCGGAACGGGACGGCGTCCGAGGGAACAGACCGGGAGACCGCGCCATGCGCATCCACGCCACCGTCAACGACCGGACCGCGCGCCGAAGCTTCAGGGAACGCAAGCACCGCAAGCGCCCGCTGACCGTGCTGGACCATACGCTGCCCGCCTTCGGCTTCACGGTCACCGCCGACGACACCCGGATGTATTTCGTCCGCGTCGTCCGCAAGCTGGGCGCGGCCAACATCGCGCTCGGCAAGACCACGGAACTGACCGCCGACGAGGCGCGGGCGAAAGCCGTTGCCGAGATCGAGACGGCGCAGGCCGGGCGCAAGGCCGGGCCGCTGGTGCGCGACTTCGCCGACGAGTTCATCCGCCGCCGCGCCCATCGCTGGAAGCCTTCCACCCGGAAAAGCAACCTGAACCTGCTCCGGCGCCACATCCTTCCCCCGCTTGGCGGGAAGCGGGTCGCGGAACTGACCCGCGCCGACGTGCGGCGCTGGTTCGATTCCTTGAGCGGCACCCCCGGCGTCGCCAACCGGACCCTGCCGGTGCTGTCGGTGATGATGACCGCCGCCGAGCTCTGGGACCTCCGGCCCCAGGGCTCCAACCCCTGCCGCAACATGCGCCGCTACAGGGTCGCCCCGCGCGAGCGGTTCCTGTCGGCGGACGAGTTGAAGCGCCTCGGCTCCGTGCTCGACCGCGCCGGGGACCGCCAGGCCGCCGCCGCGGTCCGGCTGCTGCTGTTCACCGGGGCGCGGTCGTCGGAGATCACCGGACTGCGGTGGGACTGGATACGCGGGACCCGCGCGATATTGCTGGACTCCAAATCGGGGCCGAAGACGATCCAGCTTCCCGCCCCCGCGCGGGCCGTCCTGGCGAGCCTGCCGCGCGACAGTGCGTTCGTGTTCCCGAACCGGAAGGGCGACGGGCCGATGGCTGACCTCGGCAGTCGCTGGCTGAAGCTCCGCGCGCTGGCCGGGCTGGAGGACGTGCGCATCCACGACTGCCGCCACACCTACGCCTCCCATGCGGTGATGGGCGGCCTCGACCTCTACACCGTGGGCCGGTTGCTGGGCCATGCCGACACCGGCTCGACCGAGCGATACGCCCATCTTGCCGACAGCCATTTCCGCGAGGCGGCGGGGCGCATTTCCGGGATCGTCGGCGGCGCGCTCGCCGGCGGCCGGAAGCGGGAGGCAGATCATGGCGAATAGGCCGAAGAAGACACGGCTCAGGGTCACCGCCATCGCCGCCGCGAGGCCGAAGGCGCGCGAATACACGCTCTGGGACGGAACGCTCAGGAGCTTCGGGCTGCGGGTCCACCCCTCGGGCGCGAAGTCTTTCGTGGTCCAGACCCGCGTGCGGGGCCGGATGCGCAAGATCACCCTCGGGCGGTTCCCCGACATGAGCCTTGCGGACGCGCGCAGGGAAGCCGCCGCCGTCCTCGCTTGCATCTGGGCGGGCGAGGACGTGGCTCCGGCGCCCAGGGTCAAGGCCCCGGTGTTCCGCGACTTCGCCGCGCGCTACCGCGAGCGCCGCAAGGACGTGTGGAAGCCGTCCTCGCTCAGGACCTTCGACATCTACATGCGCGGGCGGCTCCTGCCCGCCTTCGGGCGGCTCAGGCTCGACACCATCGACCATGCGCGGGTCTCGGCATGGTTCGACGCTGCGAGCGCCGAGCGGCCCGGCGCGGCCAACCGGGCGTTCGACATCCTGCGCGCCATGCTCAGGACCGCGCGGCAGTGGGGCGAACTCGGCGAGCACGTTCCCGACGCCTGCGCCAACATCGCGGTCAATCCGAAGAAGCCCGTCGCCCGTTATCTCGACCGGGACGAGCTGGCGCGGCTCGGCGCGGTGCTGGACCGGCGCGCCGGGGACCGTCCGTGGCAGGTGGCGGCATTGCGCTTGCTGGCCCTGACCGGGGCGCGGCTCTCGGAAGCGCTCAACCTGCGCTGGGACCAGATCGCCGCCCTGTCCGAGGACGGCGCGAGCGCGCGCATCGCCGACTCCAAGACCGGGCCGCGCACGATCTGGCTCGGGCCGGAAGCAGCCAGACTGATCGCGGCGTTGCCCCGTGCGGAAGGCGCGGAGCGCGTGTTCCCCGACGACCTCACGGCGCCGAAGCTCTACGATTTCTGGCGCGGTGTCCGGGAGGAGGCCGGGCTGCCCGGCCTTCGCATCCACGACTGCCGCCACACATGGGCCTCGCAGGGCATCATGAACGGCGTCGGCCTCCCGACCGTCGGAAGGCTGCTTGGACACCGGCGCCTCGCCACCACCGCGATCTACGCCCATCTCGACGACAGCGCCCTCCAGGCGGCCGCCGAGAAGGCGGCAGGCCAAATCGCAAAGGCAATGGGGTTTACGAAGTACCGATGAGCAGACATCCTCGGGCAGCAATGACACGCAGCGCAGGAGCAGAACGCCGCATGAGCGAGAATTCGAGGCCACGCTGGCCTATTGCGGTAATTCTGGCAGCACTCGTCCTCATTGCTGGCTGTGCGACCGTAGATGGCACCGCACCGGCTGTAGAAGGCACGACGCCGAAGGACACCAAGGCAGGGACCGAACAACAGTGGGAGCCACAAACAGCCGACCAGCGAGTCTGGATCGAAAACGCGTGCCCACGGGAGATCATGGGACCCGACCCGTGGAAACGATGCGCCGAGCGCAACCTCCAGGCACTTCAGGCAGGGCTACCGGACCTCACAGCACTCGCCAACGCTGATCGAGTCTGGATCGAAAACGCGTGCCCGCGGGAGATCATGGGACCCGACCCGTGGAAACGATGCGCCGAGCGCAACCTCCGGGCGCTTCAGGCAGGACTACCGGACCTTGCGGCGCACGCCAGCGGCGCACGCCAAGACCCAGCATCGGCCAGCAGGGTTAACCACGATAACGGGAGAGCTGAGGTGGCGTCGGTTTGTCGGACAGGCTGACGGCGTTTTCAAGGTGTATTCCGGTTGAAGTTTGTGCCGCCAGAATCCTCTTGGATCGATCTTTCTGCTGCTGCTGTTGCGCCTGTGGGTATGTGGTCAAGGCGCGAAGCGGCTTGTCCATCATATCCACAGGCGTGTCGCCCCGGTAGGCCTCGGCCGGCGTCCGCCCGCCGAGTGCCGAGTGCGGTCTCTCGGTGTTGTAGAAGCCGATCCACTGGCCGATGACGCGCCGGGCTGCGAAGCCGTCGGCGATCTCGTGCAGGTAGACCGCCTCGTATTTGAGCGAGCGCCACAGCCGCTCGATGAAGATGTTGTCCATGCACCGGCCGCGGCCGTCCATCGAGATGCGGATACCGGCCTCCCGCAGGCGCGCGGTGAAGGCGAAGCCGGTGAACTGGCTGCCCTGGTCGGTGTTGAAGATCTGCGGGGTGCCATGGCGCGCCAGGGCTTCGTCGAGAGCCTCGACACAGAACCCCGCGTCCAGCGTGTTCGACAGCCGCCAGGCCAGGACGCAGCGGCTCGCCCAGTCCATGATCGCCACCAGGTAGAGGAAGCCGCGCCGCACCGGGATGTAGGTGATGTCGGCGCACCACACATGGTTCGGCCGCTCGATCGCCAGACCCCGCAGCAGATATGGATAAACCCGGTGCCCGAGGTGCGGCGCACTGGTCCGCGGCGCCCGATAGACCGCCTGAAGACCAAGCAGGCGCATCAGGCGAGCGGCCCGCCGCCGCCCGATCCGCACCCCCTCGCGGCGCAGATGCCGAACCATCTGGCGGGCGCCGTAGAACGGATACTTGAGGAACAGCGCGTCGATCCGGCGCATCAGAGCCAGCGTCTCCGCGCTCTCCCCCTTCGGCCGGTCATAGAGCGACGAGCGCCCGATCGACAGCAGACGGCATTGCCGGGTCAGGCTCAACGACGGGTGGCCCCGCACAACCATCGCCCGTCTCCCGGACCGGCTCAGCGACCGGACCCGCGTGACAAAAAATCACGCTCTACGATCAACTCCCCGATCTTGGCGTGAAGAGCCCGGACCTCGCTCTCGTGATCCCGCGCCCGGCGCTCACCTCCACCGGAAAAGACCTCCCCCAGACCCTCCATCGCCTGGCGCTTCCACACACCCACCTGGTTCGGATGCACCTGGTGCTTCGAGGCAATCTCCTGAAGCGTCCGATCACCCCGTAGCGCCTCCAAGGCTATCTTCGCCTTCAGCTCCCCCGAAAACCTGCGTCGCTTGCTCATCCGCATTCCTCCGTCACACGGCGGAATACACCTTGACGACCTGTCCGATTTTGCGACGCCACCTCATGGTGATTTTTGGCTGTCGCCGGTTCGATTTTGGCGGTTGAATATCGTCCGGCCCGCTTCCCCACCGGGCAGGATACGGGCTTCCGGGGCCTGACAAATACGATTACCGGAAGATTGTCTGGCGTGCGGGCGTGGCTTCCCCTCTGCCGTCGGGCGGCGGGATCGGGCAGGATTGTCGGGAGGCAGACGAGCGGTCAGCCGGTGTCGAGATACGGCACGGCGCCGACCAGGGAGCGCATGCGCTCGGGGCGGCCGGCGCGGGCCTGGGCGAGAGCCATCGCCATCATCACCGCCAGGGCGAGGCCGAGGCGGGTCTTCATCTTGGCGCGGCCTCGGATGTAGTGGGTCTCGAAGTTGAAGCTGTTGTCGAGGCGGCTGTTGATCCGCTCCATGGCCGAGCGGCGGTTGTAGCCGCGCCGCCATGACGGACTGCCCCAGGGCGTGGGGGTGAAGATGCGCCGGTCGTGGCTGTCGAGGTCGATGCGCAGGATGCGGCCATAGTCTCCGGGCTTGACCCCGCCGGCCCGGTGGCAGGCCCGGCTGCCGGCGCAGGCGAAGCCGAAGGCGGCTGCCGGGCAGCGGTATTTGAGCGTGCCGCAGCGGCCCCGATCAGCCTCGAACCCCTGAAACGCCATAGCGCGGACCTCGCCGGTCCCGGGACAGACGCAGGACACCCGGCCGCGCTCGTCGTGAACGATGACATCGGCGCGGTCGGGGAACAGCGGCCGCGTGATCGGCTGCGCCGGATCGTATCTCGGCTCCTGCTTCTCCACCCGCCACATCAGCCGTGTATCGATCAGCGGGCGGGCGGTCCACCGGTCCCACAGCCGCGCCTTCAGGCGGGCATCGTCGAGACCGCGGTCGGCGCTGAAGTCGGCGCAGCGCCCGGCGATCTCCGGCGCCCTTGCGAACAGCTCCTCCAGCATCCCGGACAGCACCTTGGGTTCCGAGGCCGAAGCGCGCGTCACCTCGAAGGCCACCGGAACCTCGTAATCGGTGTCGGCGATCAGGTGCAGCCCGTAGCCGAACCACGACTTCACCTTCTTCCACACCGCGCCGGTCCTGGCGTCCACCCCGCCCGTCTCGTGCTTGCCCCAGTCGGCGTCGGGGTCCGAGGTCTTGTCCTCGTCCTTGCCGACCCGGCCCGTCGAGTGGCTCGCGATCGCCTTGCCGTCGTAGCCGAGATGACGCCCGAAGTCCGGCAACGCGGCGAACAGCGCGGCGCGCAGGCTCTCGATCATGGCGGACACCAGCCCCTGCTCGTCCTCAAGCTGCACAACACGCCCCAGAAACCGCGAGAAGTTCCAGTGGCTCGGCGCCGTCGAACGAACCCGCGCCGGGCGCGTTACCGCATGCCCGTCGTGAAGCACCGTCACCGGCCCGCTCTGATACGGCAGAGGGTCGAACCCGCAGATCTCCAGCAACGCCGGGTTGCGCCCCAGCTCCCGCAACAGCGACTGCATCGAGGCGTGTTGCAACACCACCCCCGCGATCAGCGCCCGCCACATCGCCCGCACCGGGTAGTCGTTACGGCCCCGACCGCGACACACTTCAAGCGCCGTCACGATCTCCTCGTCGGGAAGCACCGCCAGAACCAGGCGCAGCCGTTCAAGGTCCGGCAGGACTTCGACATCGCGCCACGAAAAGGGTAGCTTCGCCGCCGTCGCCATCGCTGTTCTCCCGACCAGGGGTGGTGGTGGAACAAGGGCCCCAGGGCCCGATGGCGACACCTTCTATCTCATGCGCACGATCAGGGCGCGCGAGGCCGCCGCAGGAAAACCTCGCTGCCAAGACGCCGCGACCAGCGGCGTGGGGTGAAAATCGCCAAAACGACCGCCGCAGCGAAACTGAAACCCCGGATATCAACGACCACCACGGGGTATCAAAAATCTCGCACCTCCGTGAACGCCTTGTAAATCAACCCGTCCCCGACAGCGCAAACGCCTCAAAGTGTCGGCAGCAAAACTCGGTCGATGCGTGGATCGCCCGGCGTGTGAGGTGGCGTCGCAAAATCGGACATGTCGTCAAGGTGTATTCCGCCGTGTGACGGAGGAATGCGGATGAGCAAGCGACGCAGGTTTTCGGGGGAGCTGAAGGCGAAGATAGCCTTGGAGGCGCTACGGGGTGATCGGACGCTTCAGGAGATTGCCTCGAAGCACCAGGTGCATCCGAACCAGGTGGGTGTGTGGAAGCGCCAGGCGATGGAGGGTCTGGGGGAGGTCTTTTCCGGTGGAGGTGAGCGCCGGGCGCGGGATCACGAGAGCGAGGTCCGGGCTCTTCACGCCAAGATCGGGGAGTTGATCGTAGAGCGTGATTTTTTGTCACGCGGGTCCGGTCGCTGAGCCGGTCCGGGAGACGGGCGATGGTTGTGCGGGGCCACCCGTCGTTGAGCCTGACCCGGCAATGCCGTCTGCTGTCGATCGGGCGCTCGTCGCTCTATGACCGGCCGAAGGGGGAGAGCGCGGAGACGCTGGCTCTGATGCGCCGGATCGACGCGCTGTTCCTCAAGTATCCGTTCTACGGCGCCCGCCAGATGGTTCGGCATCTGCGCCGCGAGGGGGTGCGGATCGGGCGGCGGCGGGCCGCTCGCCTGATGCGCCTGCTTGGTCTTCAGGCGGTCTATCGGGCGCCGCGGACCAGTGCGCCGCACCTCGGGCACCGGGTTTATCCATATCTGCTGCGGGGTCTGGCGATCGAGCGGCCGAACCATGTGTGGTGCGCCGACATCACCTACATCCCGGTGCGGCGCGGCTTCCTCTACCTGGTGGCGATCATGGACTGGGCGAGCCGCTGCGTCCTGGCCTGGCGGCTGTCGAACACGCTGGACGCGGGGTTCTGTGTCGAGGCTCTCGACGAAGCCCTGGCGCGCCATGGCACCCCGCAGATCTTCAACACCGACCAGGGCAGCCAGTTCACCGGCTTCGCCTTCACCGCGCGCCTGCGGGAGGCCGGTATCCGCATCTCGATGGACGGCCGCGGCCGGTGCATGGACAACATCTTCATCGAGCGGCTGTGGCGCTCGCTCAAATACGAGGCGGTCTACCTGCACGAGATCGCCGACGGCTTCGCAGCCCGGCGCGTCATCGGCCAGTGGATCGGCTTCTACAACACCGAGAGACCGCACTCGGCACTCGGCGGGCGGACGCCGGCCGAGGCCTACCGGGGCGACACGCCTGTGGATATGATGGACAAGCCGCTTCGCGCCTTGACCACATACCCACAGGCGCAACAGCAGCAGCAGAAAGATCGATCCAAGAGGATTCTGGCGGCACAAACTTCAACCGGAATACACCTTGAAAACGCCGTCAGCCTGTCCGACAAACCGACGCCACCTCAGTGTAATGATTTCGCCTCAAGCAATGCCTGTCTCCGTCCCGTTCGAAGCAACATGCAGTCGCCGGGCGCGCCACCTCATACTGCGCCCGGCTGCGGTCGATTATCATGCTTGCGGCGGCGAAGCATCCAGCGCCGGATCGTTGGCGGCGTGAGGTGGCGCAGGGTGTGAACGCACCCTGCATCGGACCCCGCATCGGCGGCTACACCACGCCGACCGTCTTGCGACCCACCGTTTCGCTCAGTCCCCGATGCGGCGAGGTAACATGTGCAGACAGGTTTAACTGCGGCACGCCGATGGCCCGGCCCGGGCGCGTCCGGCAGCGGTGATCCCATCATCGCGGTGCGCGCATTGTGAATCATTCCGCCGCGGGTTTGCCTGTCGCCCGCCATTCTGTTACCTCTGCCGTCAGGAAGGCGACGCGGAACGCGCTCACGGATCGTTGGCGGGTCGTCTCGCTCAAGCGCCGCGACGGCTGGAACTCCCTGCCGCTGCGGGGTTTTCGGCGCTTCGCGGATGCGTGGGCGGAGTCATGATTTCTACGCCCTTCGGCGCGTGGTTCTCACTCTTGCCGCACTCGAACCCGAACGGAGCGTCAGGCTATGCAACATGACATCCCCGTCTTCGACGGCGACGGCCACGTCCTCGAGCCGGACCGCGAACTGGCGGAGCACTATGAAGGCAAATGGACGGGCAACCGCCGCCTGGAGGGCATGACCATCTTTCCGAGCCTCGACGGCTGGTCGCGCAGCTCGATCGTCGCGGAGGGCGACGAGGGCCGCAGGTACTGGTCGACCGACTCCGATATCTGGGCGGAAATTCTCGACAAGATCGGCCTTGAGGGCAGCGTCCTCTACCCGACCTCCGGGCTCGCCTACGGGCTGATGCAGAGCGAGGAGTTCCAGACCGCCACCTGCATCGCCTACAACAACTGGCTGGAGGAGCATTACACGAAGAAGGACAGCCGGCTCTGGGGCGTCGGGCTGATCCCCTACAGCGACGTCGAGGCGGCGAAGAAGGAAGTGGCCCGCTGCGCCACCGAACGGACCAATTTCGGCGCCATGCTGCTGCCGACGGTCACCGTCAACGGCAAGTATTTCGGCGACGAATGCTACTGGCCGATCTACGAGGAGGCCGAGCGCCAGGGGATGACCATCGCGTTCCACGGCGCGGTGAGCCGGGGCTTCGGGCTCGACAATTTGAAGCCCTTCCTCAAGGTCCACACCCTCGAGCATCCGGTCCCGCTGATGATCCAGATGACCGACATGATGTTCAACGGCGTCTTCGAGACCTTCCCGAACCTCAAGTTCGCGTTTCTCGAAGGCGGCTGCGCCTGGATCACCTTCATGATGGACCGGCTCGACTACGAGTACGATTCGGTGTTCGGCGCGCCGGTCCGGCCCAAGCTGAAGAAGAAGCCGTCCGAGATCATCCGCGACACCGAGAGCATCTGGCTGTCCTGCGAGATGGGCGAGAAGAGCCTCAAATACGTCATCGACGCGATGGGATCGGACCGGATCATCTACGCGTCCGACTTCCCGCACGAGCCGACGGAAGACGATCTGACGGCCGACGTGCCGGACTTCCTCGCCGACAACGAGTACTCGATGGAGGTCAAGGAAAAGATCCTCTATCACAACACCAAGGCGCTCTACGGCATCCAGTAGACGCGGCCGCTCCGTTCGCGCCCGCCCGGCCGGCCTGCGCCGGCCGGGCGCCGGCGGAATCGTCCAGCGCGGGAATACGGGCGTGCGGATATTTTCACGCAAGAAGCGGCCGATGCATCTCGGCCGCTATCCGATGGAGAAGCTGCGGCGCGTCGACCGGCCGACGACGCTGATCACCGGAGACGTGAAGCAGGTGCCCAAGCGCGCCGGCTTTTTCGTCCGCGCCTTCTACGGCGACCTCGGCCCCAAGCCGGCGAAGGAAATCCGCCGCTTCATCACCAAGAACCCGCTGAACGCCGCGATCGGCCACCTGCACTGGAAGCACGTGCCCGCTCACAAGGGCGATCCGGCGGACGAAAAGGCGCCGCTCCCGAACGACCCCGAGGAGCTCACGAAACACATTAAGTCGCTCTGCTACTTCCTCGACGCCGACATGGTCGGAGTCTGCGAGGTGCCCGAATACGCCTGGTTCTCGCACGAGAGCGACGGCACGCCGATCGAGACCCGGCACAAATACGCCGTCGTCATCGTGATCGACCAGGGCTGGGACACGTTCGAGGCGTCGTCCGGCGACGACTGGGTCTCGGGCGCGCAGAGCTATCGCGCCTATCTGAACGGCTCCACCACCGCGACCATCGTCGCCGACTATATCCGCCGCCTCGGCTATCCCGCCCAGGCGCACTCCAACGCGCATGGCGACGTGATGCAGATCCCGCTGATGCTGCTTGCCGGGCTCGGCGAGATGAGCCGGATCGGCGAGCTCGTCCTCAACCCGTTCATCGGACCGCGCCACAAGACCGCGATCGTTACCACCGACCTGCCGCTGGTTCCCGACAAGCCGATCGATTTCGGGCTCCAGGATTTCTGCGACAAGTGCCGCAAATGCGCCCGCGAGTGCCCGGCCCAGGCCATCCCGTTCGGCGGCAAGGTGCTCTACAACGGCTACGAGATCTGGAAGCCGGACATCGAGAAATGCACCAAGTACCGGGTGACCAACCTGAAGGGATCGGCGTGCGGGCGCTGCATGAAGATGTGCCCCTGGAACAAGGAGGGGCTGCTCGCCCACCGGCTCGCGATGTGGGCGGCGATCAGGCTGCCGTTCTCGCGCCGCTTCCTGATCTGGCTCGACGACGCGCTCGGCTACGGCAAGCGGAACCCGGTCAAGCGCTGGTGGCTCGACCTGGTGAAGGAGGACGGCCGGGTCGTGGCGGCGTCCGGCGCCAACGAGCGCGACCTGTCGCTCGAACGCGACGTCTCGGGCGGCAACGAACGGGTCGCGACCTATCCGGTGGACAAGCTGCCGACCGCCGGGGACAAGGAGACCGTGCCGCTGGACCGCAAGGCGGGGCTCGACGATACGAGGCGGGCGGAAGAGGCGCTGGCCGCGCTCAAGGAAGAGGCGGCGGGGCCGGCGCGCTGAATCCGCTCAGCCCTTCGCCGACGCTCCGAGAACCCCCTCCGCCTCGATCTCGACGTTCATCTCCGGCGCCGCGAGCGCGCTCACCTCGACCAGCGTCGACACCGGAAAATCGCCGGTAAAGAACTCGCGCCGCGCGCGCCACACCTCTTCGCGGTTGCGTATGTCGGTGACGAAGATGTTGACCCTGACGATATCCGCCATCGATCCGCCGGCGGCCTCGATCAGATGCTTTATCTTGGTCAGGCAGACCCTGGCCTGCTCGTACTCGTCCATGTCCGCGAGCGGCTTGAAATCGGCGCCGCGCGCCGTCATGCCAGCGATGTAGACGCGATCGTCCGCGACGAGACAGTTGGACCATGTCTCCGGCGGGGGCTCCGACACCTTTTCCGACTGCACGCGTTCGATCGCCATTTCGTCCCTCCCTGCCGGCCGATGCCGGACCAGTTTCGGCGCGGCCGCGGGTCGGGGCAAGCCCGGCGCGCGCTTGTCGCCGGTCGGCCCGCCACCTAGGTTGCGCCGTCGGCACGCGCGCCGGTCTCCGCGACACAAGGTATTTCGATGGCAGGGAATCCGCTTCGAGGCAGTTCCGACGCGCGCGGCCTTGCGATGCGCGTCCTGACCTCGCCCTATCTCGCGGTCACCGTCGCGATGCTGTGCTGGGCCGGCAGCACCGTCGTCGTGCGCGGATTGCGCGACGAAGCCCCGCCGCTGGGGCTCTCGTTCTGGCGCACCCTGCTCGGCGCCATGATCGTCCTGCCCTTCGCGTGGCGCCCGATGATGCAGCAGATCCACCTCATCCGGCGGCATTTCTGGATCATGCTGCTGCTGGCCTTCCTGCTGTTCGTCGGCGGCAACGCCGTCCTGTTCCTGTCGCTGCAATACACCATCGCCATCAATGTCGGGGTGCTGAACTCCTTCGAGCCGCTGATCATCATCATCGCCGCCTGGGCGATCTTCCGCGACCGCGTGACCTTCAACCAGGTCGCCGGCGTGCTGGTCTCCCTGTTCGGCGTCTTCGCGCTGATCGGGCGCGGCGATCCCCGGGCGATCCTCGCGCTCGACTTCAATCTTGGCGATATCCTGGTGCTCGGCGCCTATATCAGCTGGGCGCTGTACGCGGTCTATCTCAGACTCGCGCCGCGCGCGCTGGACCAGCGCGTGATGCTCTTCCTGCTCCTGTTCCTGGGTGCGCTGCTGCTGATCCCGTTCTACCTGATCGAATGGGCGGTCGACCGGCCGATGACCTTCGGCCTGCCCTCGATCGCCGCGATCGTGGGGCTCGCGCTGTTCTCCTCGGTCATCGCCGTCTTCCTGTGGAACTACTCGATCCAGCATCTCGGCCCGTCGCTGGCGGGGATCTTCATCCACCTGATCGTGGCCTTCACCGTGGTCATGGCGATCGTGTTCCTGGGCGAGGTCTTCGCCTGGTTCCACGGCGTGGGCGTGGCGCTGATCGGAGCCGGCATCTACCTGTCGATCTATCGCGGCCGGGCGGATGGCGGCTAGACTGCCGCCCATGCCGCACCGCCCCGCTTCGGACGCGTTGAAGCACGTTACCGTGCTCGATCTCACGCGGGTCCGCTCGGGTCCCACCTGCGTCCGCCAGCTCGCCGACTGGGGGGCCGACGTCATCAGGATCGAGACGCCCGAAGCCTTCGCCGACGACGGCGCGGTGGGCGCGGCGCGCGCGACCGCGGACTACCAGAACCTCAACCGCAACAAGCGTTCGCTGACGCTCAACCTCAAGGCCGACGAGGGGCGCGCGCTGTTCATGAAGCTGGTCGCGCGGGCGGACATCGTGGTCGAGAACTTCCGCCCCGCGGTCAAGGACAGGCTCGGCATCGGCTACGAGGCGCTGCGGGCGGTCAATCCCCGCATCGTGCTCGGCAGCATCTCCGGCTTCGGCCAGGACGGGCCGGATGCCGACCGGCCGGGGTTCGACCAGATCGCGCAGGGCATGGCCGGGCTGATGTCGATCACCGGAGAGCCGGGCAGGGGCCCCATGCGGGCCGGCATCCCCATCGCGGACCTGACCGCGGGCCTCTTCTGCGCGCTCGGGATCCTCGTCGCGCTCTACGAGCGCGAGCGGTCCGGCGAGGGGCAGTGGGTCGCCACGTCGCTGATCGAGGCGCAGGCGTTCATGCTCGATTTCCAGGCCGCGCGCTACCTGATCGGTGGCGAGGTGCCGGGGCAGGCGGGCAACGACCACCCGACCTCCATGCCGACGAGCGTCTATCCCACCGCCGACGGCCACATCAATATCGGCGTTTCCGGACAGCGGATCTGGGAACGGTTCTGCGCAGCGATAGATCGGGAAGACTGGTTCGCGGATCCGCGTTTCGATACCGGGCGCAGGCGCTCGGAGAACCGCGTCGCGCTCAACGCGCTGATATCCGACGTCACGCGGACGAATACGAGCGACCGCTGGATCGCGCTGTTCAACGAGGCGGGCGTGCCGGCGGGCCGGATCAACGATATCCGGGAGATGTTCGACGAGCCCCAGTTCGAACACCTGAAGATCGCGCAGCCGGTCGAGACGCGGACGTTCGGCCCGACCCGGATGGTGCGTCAGCCGATGCGGCTCAGCCGCACCCCCAGCCGGATCGCCGCGCCCGCGCCGGAGCCCGGCGAGCACGCCGAGGAGATTCTGGCCTCGATCGGGATCGGCGCCGGGGAGATCGCCGGCCTCCGCGAGCGCGGCGTGATCTGAACGAAATTTTTCCAGGCGAGGGACGACACGCATGGCCACCGACAAGATGCTGTCCTCGGTCGACGATGGTATCGGCCGGATGACCTTCAACAATCCGGAGCGCCGGAACGCGGTCTCGCTCGAAATGTGGGAGGCCGCCGAGGAGATCCTGCGCGGGTTCGCCGAAAATCCGGACGTGCGCGTGGTGGTGCTGAGCGGCGCCGGCGGAAGGGCGTTCGTGTCCGGCGCCGACATCTCGAAATTCGAATCCGAACGCTCGTCGGAAGAGGGCATCCGGAACTACAACGCGAAGGTCGCCTCGGCCAACGCCATGGTGGCGACGCTCCCGAAGCCCACCATCGCCGAGATCGACGGCTACTGCGTCGGCGGCGGGCTCGGGCTGGCGCTCTGCTGCGATCTTCGCTTCTGTTCCGGGAAGTCCCGCTTCGCGCTGCCGGCGGCGAAGCTGGGGCTCGGCTACGGGTTCGGCGGACTCAAGCGGCTGGTGGATGCCGTCGGTCCGGGGGCGGCGCGCGACATCGTCTTTTCGGCCCGCATGATCCCGGCCGACGAAGCCTACGCGATCGGTCTCGTCCAGCGCGTCGTGCCCGACGGCGCGCTCGCCGAGACCGTCACCGAGTACGCAAGGACCGTCGCCGCCAACGCGCCGCTCACCGTCAAGGGCATGAAGCTGATCGTGAACGAGGTACTGAAGCCCGAAGCCGAACGCGACCTCGCGCTCTGCCAGGAGCTGGTCGACGCCTGCTTCGCCAGCGAGGACTACGTCGAGGGGCGCACCGCCTTCATGGAAAAGCGCCCGCCCGCGTTCAAGGGACGCTAAGGCGCGGCGCCGCGGGTTCCCGTCAGTTCGGTCGTCAGGCAGCCGCGAACTTGCGGACTTCGACCGGCTCGCGGCTGTGTTGCGTGTGCCAGAGATCGTACTGCATCTGCTGGGTCAACCAGCTCTCCGGGCTGCCTCCGAACGCCTCGGAGAGCCGGATCGCCATTTCCGGCGATATGCCGAGGCGGCCGTTGAGCAACAAGGAGAGCGTATTGTGCGAGACCGCGAGCCCCTGCGCCGCCTCGGTGACCATCAGCCCGAGGGGTTCGAGGCACTGGCGTCGGATGAAGGCGCCGGGATGAGGAGGGTCGTGCATGAGCATGACAATTGCCTTGCTGAAGGTAGTCTATACCCAAGTCCGACCTTATCGATCCACGACGCGCCGAACGACCCCCACCTCCCCTGTCCCCCTCCGCCCGAGGGCGGAGGGGGAACGCAGGTGGCGCCGCCTTCTCTCCCTCTCCGCCCCCGGGGGCGGAGAGGGCCGGGGTGAGGTGGGGGATACGACAGCCGCACGGCAGGCAAGGACTCCCGCAAGCCGAGACGGCGATCACGTCGCGAGAATCGCCCTTCTACAGCAGGTGCCCGCTCTTCTCCGCCTTGGTCGACAGGTAGAAGGCGTTGTGGTCGTTCGAGGGGAAGCTGTGCGGGACGCGTTCTGTAACCTCGATGCCGAAGCGGGCGAGCGCCTCGACCTTGTCGGGGTTGTTGGTCATCAGCCGCACGGACGAATAGCCGAGCCTGCGCAGCATCTCCGCGGCGGGGAGGAACACGCGCTCGTCGGCGTCGAACCCGAGCCTTTCGTTGGCCTCCACGGTATCGAAGCCGAGGTCCTGGAGCGCATACGCGCGCAGCTTGTTGATAAGCCCGATGCCGCGCCCTTCCTGGGCGAGGTAGAGGAGGATGCCGGCTCCGTCGGCGGATATCTGTTCGATGGCGCCGCGCAGCTGCTGTCCGCAATCGCATTTGAGCGAACCCAGCAGATCGCCGGTGAAGCACTCCGAATGGAGCCTCGCCAGCACCGGGCCGGGCGGGGGAGGGTCGTTTATCGCGATCGCGAAATGCTCGGTTCCGCCGTCTCGCGGGCGAAAGGCGTGGATCCGCGCCCCCTCGGCCCCTTCGAGCGGCACCTTCGCCGCCGTGACCCGCTCGAGCCGGTGCGAGGCGGCGACATCGTAGGCCATGATCCCGGACGGTCCCACCCGAAGCATATCCGCCTTTTCGGCCCCCAGCGCGGCGGCGATGTCGTCGACCTCGACGGCGACCGCCGCTGGCAGGAGACGCGCGATCTTGGCAAGCCGAACCGACGCCAGCACGCCGGCCGGCACCGGCTCGCGCCGCGCCTCGAAGGGGCCGCGCAGCGGCTGGGCGAGGTCGGCCGCCGGGTCGGCGAGGCTTGCCAGAGCCTCGATCGACAGCCACTCGGGGACCGGGATCCGGATCACGTCCGGCGTATAGAGGCGGATTTTCAGGGTGGCGGCCCGGTTATGGGTGATCGCGAGGTCCGGTTCCTGCCCCGCCAGACGGCGCAGCGCGTCGAGCCGGGACGCGGAGACGAGCTCGGCCGCGAAGGCGACGACGCCGCCGGCGTCCCCGGGTTCGGCGAGAATCACGGGCAAGCCGCGGCGCAGATCGCCCGCCGCGCGGTCGACCGCGGCGGTGCCGCCGGTCTCGAATCCCGGCATGGCCCCGGGCGGCGCCCGTTCGGAGGACTTCGAACCCATGCCCCTAAATACGCCCCGCACGGCGTCCGGGCAACGCGCCGTCCCGCCTTGCCCGCGACTGTCCCCTATGCCAGTTTGGCGCCCGTTCGCCTGCCGGCGGGGAGCCGATGGACGCAACCGAAGTCAAGGCCCTGGCGAAGGATCTGGGCGCGGATCTGGTGGGGATCGCGGACGCCTCTGTCCTGAACGCGTTTCCGCCCGACCCGCTCTTCCCGCAGACGCCGGAGCGGATCTCGCCGCACGTCAAGAGCGTCGTCGCGATCGCGCAGCGCATTCCGGTCGGCGCGTTCCGCTGCAAGACCAACGTGCCGGTCCAGTATATCGACATGCTGGTGCTGAGGCGGATGGACAGGATCGCCTACCGCCTCGTCGACGCGCTCGAACGCGCCGGCCATCCGAGCTTCGTGACCGCCGCGCAGGAGACCGACTGGAGCTACAAGCGCGCGAGCTACGGCCGGCTCTCGACGCGCCATCTCGGCATCGAGGCGGGGCTCGGCACGTTCGGGCTCGAGGTCAATATCCTGACGCCCGAGTTCGGGCCGAGGATCTACCTGACGGGCGTGCTGACGGAGTGCGAGCTGGAGGCCGACAAACCGATGACCGAGCAGGTCTGCATCGGCGAGAGCTGCAGCCGCTGCCTCTATTCCTGCCCGTCCGACGCGGTGCGCCATTTCGGCATCGACAAGCGCGCCTGCGCGACCGAGGCGCAGGAGTTCGGGTTCACGACGATCCTCAAGTTCTGGGAGCATTTCCTGGTCTCCGACGGGGAAACCAGGCGGCGCCTGATCGCCGACCGCGAAGTCTACGGCTTCTGGCAGGGATTGCTCAGGGTGGTCGGCTCGTTCGGCGACTGCCCGCGCTGCCTCGCGGTCTGCCCGGTCGGCAACGACTACCACGCTTTTCTCGCCCCGCTTCAGAAGGTCATCCCGGAGAAGACTCCCGAGAAGGTCGACAAGGCCGGCGCGTTCAAGGAGGCGCGCAAGTCGGGCGCGGAGGTCGACGGGCTGAACGACTGGAACGTGCGCTGGGTGGGGCCCGAAGGCTACAAGGGCATCGTCGCGCGCCAGCTTCAGGCGTTCAAGGCGTTGCAGCGCGAGCGCGAGACGGCCGCTTCGGAGCGATAGATGGTCGGCGTATTCCAGACCCCGCTCGACGCGGAGACCATCAAGGGGAAGGCGAGGGCGCTCGGCGCCGATCTCGTCGGCATCGCCGACGGCGCGGTGATGGACGCGCACCCGCCGGACCCGCGCGACCCGCGCCGCCCCAAGGACATCACCGAGCATGACGGCGGACGGGCGATCGTGCTCGCCAAGCGCTATTCCGCCGGCACCACCCGGATCCCGCGCTGGGACGAGCGCCACAAGTACTACAACGACGAGCTCGTCCTCACGATGCTGGAAGAGACCTCGCTCGAGCTGGTCTTCTGGCTGGAGGATAACGGCTATCCGGCGATCATCATCCCGCCGACCCACGCCGATCCGTGGCTCTATCGCGGCGACCGCAACCAGCACATGACCACGGTGCTGTCGCTCACCCATGCCGCAGTGGAGGCCGGGCTCGGCACGCTGGGCCTCAATCTGCAGCTCATCACCCCGGAGTTCGGCCCGCGGGTCCTGGTCACCGCGGTGCTTTGCTCGGTCGATTGCGAGACCGACGGACGGCGGGATGAGGCGCTCTGCCTCGGCCCGGAATGCGGCCGCTGCCTGACCGCCTGCCCGGGCGACGTGGTGGGGCACTGGGAGCGAGACTGGCCCGCCTGCGACAGCTACCGGTCGCCGCACGGGTTCTCGCAGCTCGCCGGTCACCTCGGCGACATCCTGGAGGCCCCGGACGACGCGGCCCGGCTCGACATGATCCGCTCGGAGACCAGCTTCAACCTGTGGCAGAGCATTTTGCGCGGCGCCGGCGTCATCAGCGGGTGCCGGCGCTGCCAGGACGTGTGTCCGGTGGGCGAGGACTATGCCCGGATGATCGGCGACAGCCTCGACGAGATACCCGAGGCGACCCCGGAAAAGGCGCGGCGACTCGCCGCCATGGCGGAAGCCGAGGCGTCGGGAGAACTGCCCGCGTCCTATGCCGGCCAGGAACGCTGGATCGGCGCGCTCGGCTATCTCGGGAGCGACGCCGCGGAATGAGCGCGCTGGAGAGCCTGGCCCGGGGGCGGCCGGACATCTATGCCGGCCTGCCGCTCTGCATCCCCGAGAGCCCGGAAGAAATCGCGGAAATTCAGAGCAGGCGGAAGCGAATCGCCGTGGAGCGCGCCCGGCGTTCGTCCTTCTGGCGCCCGCGCCTGGAGGGAATCGCCATCGACAGGCTCGACGACCCGGAGGAATGGTCGAAGATCCCCGTCCTGACCAAGGACCGGCTCCGGGCGATGTCGGACGAGGAGTTCTACCGGGAGTTCTGCACGCTCGAAGGCGAGGCGATCTGCGAATACTGGCGCTCGGGCGGGAGCACCGGAAAGCCGCTGTTCTACCCGAAGACGTTCGAGGACATCCTGTTCAACATGGTCGGCTTCACCCGGACATTCGCCGCCGCGGGGATTGAGGGTGGAGAAAACCACAGGGCGCACATATCGACGCCGCTCGGGGTCCACCCCGTGGGCCACATGTGGGCGCGCGCGGCACAGATCATAGGGATGGGCGCGGTGTGGGCGGGCTCCGGCGCGTCGCTGCCGTCGGTTCAGCAACTCGGCCTGATCTCCTCGCTGAAGCCGACGGTCTGGATGGGCATGTCGAGCTACGGCCTGCACCTCGCCAACCTCGCCAATTCGAACGGTATCGATCTGGCCGAGAGCTCGGTTTCCACCATGCTGTGCTCCGCCGAAGCGCTTTCGGCGGCCAAGCGGGAAAAGCTCGAACGCGACTGGGGCGCCAGGGTCTTCGACTGTTTCGGGATGACCGAGATCAGCATGCTGGCCGCCGAGGGGCCGTCCCGCCAGGGGTTCAGGATCTGGACCGATCTCGCGGTTTTCGAGGTGCTCGACCCCGACACCGGCAAGCCGGTACCGGACGGCGAGCCCGGCCACCTGGTCTGCACGTCGCTGTTCGGCAACAACGGCGCGCCGTTCCTGCGCTGGGATTCGGGCGACATCGTCGTCATGAACCCGGCCGCGGGCGACGACGGCGCGTTCTCGGTCTTTCCGACGATGCGCCATGCCCACCGCACGGCGGGCTTCTTCAAGCTGCGCGGGGTCAACGTCAACCACCAGGAGTTCGAGGACATGATGTTCGAGCACCGCTCGGTGAACGACTTCAAGCTCGAGCTGATCGGCGACGCCGCCGGGCTCGAAAGCCTGCGGGTCTCGGTCGAGGCGCGGAGGGGCACCGATACCGACGCGCTGCGCGAGGACCTGGAGAGGCGCACCAAGGCGACGTTCGAGCTTTCGCCCGACATCGTGATCCTGGAACCCGGCGTGCTGGCCCGCGAATTCGAGGCCAGCGTGAAAGCGCCTCGCTTCATCGACCGGCGCCGGTAACCCGCATTTCCGACGAGCGGCGGGAACGGTTGCGCGACAGGGGCATACCCGCACCCGGAGGTTCCGGCGAAGCGCGCGGTCTGCCGCCCCGCCGTCCTTTCTCCCCCGCTGTCACCCCGGACTTGATCCGGGGTCCAGAGCCACAGGCGCCGCCCTCGCCCGACTGCCCTGGATCCCGGATCAAGTCCGGGGTGACAACAGGGGGGTGGAGACGGTCTCGCCTTTCGGCACAGAGCCCGTTCCGAAGCTAAACCGGACAGCAGTGGAACAAGTCCGGGCATGACGATGGGGGACGGCGGCGGTGCGGGCTCCTCTTTGACCCTTGGTGAGAAATGCGGGCCAACGCTGTCGGGGCCGCGCCGGCCGGCCGGCGATTCGCCGAAGTGATTCGCTTTTTTTGGCGAGCTTCTAGTGTTGTATTTTCTTAAAATCGAGGCTCAACCTAATGGAATAGAGAGTTTTTTATGTTTTCTATTGGAGCTTATATCGATTACTTGACAGGAGCGGGGCTGACAGGCGTTCCGGGCAGCGCCGGGGCGCATTCGGGTCCCGGCGGGCCGTTCCTCCCCGTCATGGTCGGCGAAGGCCGACCATCCACGAGTTTTTGCGGCGCCGGAAACGAAAAACAAATCGTGGATGGTCGGCCTTCGCCGACCATGACGGGGGGGAGTCTGGGCGGTTTCCATGCCCGCCGCGACGCGACGGCGTCCCCGGCCCCGATCCGCGCCCGACAGCCGGCCGTCAAGTAATCGATATAAGCCCCTTTCTATTACTTTTAATTTCTGCATTCCCGACAGTGCCGGGCCGCCTCATATTCCGGTAACAATCGCCAATCGCATGTGAAATATTTTCCCCGGATTTGCGGTTTCTCCCTTCCGCAGGTCCCTTGAGGGGGGATCGGGTTGTCCTGCCAGATGCCTCCCTGTGTTTCCCCCCTGCGACTTGCGGAGTTGAAGTCGCTGGCTCGACCGAGGCTCCGCACTTTTTTGCACAGTCCCGATTTTGGCAGATGGGGTGGGATTCGAACCCACGAGACGCTCGCGCGCCTGCCGGTTTTCAAGACCGGTGCCTTCGACCGCTCGGCCACCCATCCATAGCGCAAGACCGCGGCGGGCCGTCGCACCGGGAAAACTGAACCCCCGGCGGATCGATTGCAACCCGCCCCGGGCTGTCGCCCGCGCGGGCCGATTGCTCTAGGATGGGGGCGCCTGGGAGAGATGCCGATGAAGACGCTGGTGCTCGAGAATACCGCCCCGTTCCAGGGGTTGTGCGAACTGGTCGCCGACGACGAGGGGCTGTTCGCGAAAGAGGGCCTCGAAATCGAATGGGTCGACCGCGAGGCCGGAGTCGACAGGCGCACCCGCGTCGACATTCTCGGTCCCGAAGGGCTCGATCCCCACTCGAGCCACGGCAAGCTCTTCGAAGAGGGTCGGGCGGACATGTACAACGCCTGCGAGTGGGGGAATTACTGCCGGGTGCAGGACTCCGGCATCGAGGGCGGGCGTCAGATCGGCCGTCGTTCGATCGTCACCTACGCGGCGATCGCGGTGCGCCCCGATTCCGACGTGTTCACGGTGCAACAGCTGGCCGACCGGCTGGTGGGCGTGCCGTTCTATTTCGGCACCCACTATCTCGCGCTTCACATGCTGGAGGGGTTCCTGCCGCGCGACCGCATCAGGGTGTGCAGCGCCCCGATGGGCTCCCGGTTCCGTCTCGATTCGATGATGTCGGGCGAGATCGAGGCGACCACGCTGACCGAACCCTACATCACGCTCGCCGAGAAGAAGGGCTGCCGCATCCTGACGGCGGCGTTCTATCACGGCACCGAAGTCGCTTCCGACAAGGTCGACGCCGATACCTACGCGCGGTTCAACCGCGCCGTCCGGGAGGCCGTGCGCCTGATCGAAGCAGACAAGACGAAATATCTGCGCCATTTCATCGACTACCATGCCGGCGACCCGGAAATCGCGGCGCTGAGCGTCGGCGATCTCCGCCCGAGCCGGATCGTCGTCGTCGAGCCCGCGCCCATCCCGGACCGCGAGCTCGAACGCACCGCCGCGTGGATCCGCAGCTGGGGCATGCTGCGCGAGACCGAAGACGCGGCTTCGCTGGTCGACCTCGAAATACAGTCCGCGGCCCATCAGGTCGCGGAATAGGGCCCGCCGGCCCCCACCCATGCGCCGCTTCCGCCGGGTCTGACCGGGGAACCGGACCACCGGGGAGGAGAACTTGGTCCAGAGAACGACTTACGACTACGTGATCGTCGGCGCCGGGTCGGCCGGCTGCGTGCTCGCGAACCGGCTGAGCGAAGACCCCGAGGTCAAGGTGCTCGTCGTCGAGGCCGGCGGCCGGGACCGGGACCCGATGATCCACATCCCGCTCGGCTGGGGGAAGATCCTCGAGGAACGGCGCCACGACTGGATGTACTTCACCGAGCCCGAGCCCAACCTTGACAACCGGTCGATCGAATGCGCGCGCGGACGGGTGGTCGGCGGCTCGTCGTCGATCAACGCGATGGCCTATGTCCGCGGGCATCGGGGCGATTACGACCGTTGGCGCCAGAAGGGCTGTCCGGGATGGTCGTATGCCGACGTGCTGCCCTATTTCAAACGCTCCGAGGCGTGGGAAAAGGGCGGCGACGATTACCGCGGGAACGGCGGTCCGCTCACTGTGCGGGCGGGAATCTTCGACGACCCCCTGCTGCACGCGTTTATCGAGGCCGGGCGCGCGGTCGGCCACGATTTCACCGAGGATTACAACGGGGCCCAGCAGGAGGGTTTCACCTGGCTCCAGCAGACGATCCGGAACGGGCGCCGCTGCAGCGCCGCCGTCGCCTATCTCAAGCCCGCCCTGAAGCGTCCCAACGTGACGCTGGAGACGGGCGCGCTCGTGACCCGCCTCCTGATCGAGAACGGGCGGGCCGCGGGGCTCGAATTCGCCCGGAACGGGGAGCTCACGGAAGTCGGCGCCGAACGCGAGGTGCTGCTCGCCGGGGGCGTGATCAACTCGCCGCAGGTGCTGATGCTGTCGGGGATCGGCCCCGCCGACGAGCTCGCCGAGCACGGGATCGACGCCGTGCTCGACCTGAAGGGCGTCGGCAAGAATCTGCAGGACCACCTGTCGGCGACGGTCTCTTTCAGCCGCGACGACCGCGGCACCTTCCACGGGCAGATGCGGATGGACCGGCTCGCCGTGGACGTGCCGCGGGCCTATGTCGCCGGCTCCGGACCCGCGACCGACCTTCCCGGCGGCATCATGGCCTTCCTCAAGTCCCGGCCGGAGGTCGAGCTGCCCGACATTCAATTCCTGTTTCGTTCGCTCCCCAACGATACCTGGCCGTGGTTTCCCGTGGTGAAACCCGCCTGGGCGGACGGCTTCGGCTGCCGGCCGGTGCTGCTCCGCCCGCAGAGCCGGGGCGAGCTCAGGCTCGCCTCCGCCGATCCGCGGGACAAGATCCGCATTCACCAGAACTTCCTTTCCGAGGAGGCCGACGTCCGGACGATTCGGGACGGGGTCAAGCTGGTGCGGGAGGTTGGCCGCCAGGAGCCGCTGAAGAAGTTCGGCGCGATCGAGGTCGATCCCGGCCCCGACGTGAAGAGCGACGACGAGATCGACGCCTTCGTGCGGCGGAACGCGGCGACCGCGCATCATCCCGCCGGCACCTGCCGCATGGGGAGCGACGACATGGCGGTGGTCGATCCGGAATTGCGCCTCCGGGGCGTCGACGGGGTCCGCGTGGTGGACGCCTCGGTGATGCCCGATCTCGTCGGCGGCAACATCAACGCGCCGGTGATCATGATCGCCGAGCGCGCCTCCGACCTGATCCGCGGCCGCGAGCCGCTGACTCCCGCCGAGGTGTGAGCGAAATCCGTATCCGGGCGGGACGGATTCCCGAACCGCGTTGCGTAATGTGAAGAGACGCCCGCGTGCGGATTTTCTGTCTCGATCTCGAAGGCGTGCTGATCCCCGAAATCTGGATCGGGCTCGCCGAACGCACCGGCATCGATGCGCTCAGGGCGACCACGCGCGACGTGCCCGACTACAACGCGCTGATGCGCCAGCGCCTGGGGCTGCTCGAAGAGCACCGCCTGGGGATGCGGGACGTCGAGGCGGTGGTCGCGACGATGGCGCCGCTTCCCGGCGCGCGGGAATTCCTCCGCTGGCTGCGCGGGCAGGGGCCGGTGATCATCCTGTCGGACACCTATCGCGAGTTTGCCGGCCCGCTGATGGCGCAACTCGACCTGCCGACACTGCTCTGCCATTCCCTGGTCGTGGAGGAAGACGGTCGCATCAGCGACTACCGCCTGCGGCATCCCGACCACAAGCGCGCGAGCGTCGAGGCCTTCAGAACGCTCAATTTCCACGTCACCGCGGCGGGCGATTCGTACAACGACATCGCCATGCTGAAGGCGGCGCATGCCGGAATTCTTTTTCGCGCCCCGGCCGCGGTTCGCCAGGAATATCCGGAGTTCGCCGCGACCGAGGATTACGACGCGCTCAGGGACCTGATCCGGAACTGCGGCGAAAGCTGAACATTCGCGCTCTATTCTTTTTTCGGTAAGCCGATAGGATGGGGCGCTGTTGCCAACCGGAGAATTCGAGATGACACGCTTCAAGGGACTCTGCCTTACCTTCGCGGGCACCATGCTGATGGGCGCCGGTTCGGCGCTTGCGGACATCACCATCGCGACCGTGGGACCGATAACCGGGCAATACGCTTCGTTCGGCGAGCAGATGAAGCGCGGGGCGGAGGCGGCGGTCCGCGACATCGACGCCAAGGGCGGCGTGCTGGGCCAGAAGCTGAAGCTCGAAGTCGGCGACGACGCCTGCGATCCGAAGCAGGCGGTCGCCGTTGCCAACGACATGGCTTCGAAAGGCGTGCGCTTCGTCGCCGGGCATTTCTGCTCGGGTTCGTCGATCCCTGCCTCGAACGTCTATGCCGACGAGGGAATGATCCAGATTTCTCCAGCCTCGACCAATCCGAAGCTCACCGAACGCGGCCTGGCGACGACGTTCCGGACCTGCGGCCGCGACGACCAGCAGGGCATCGTCGCCGGCAAGTTCCTCGCCGAGAAGTTCGGATCGAGCAAGATCGCCATCCTTCACGACAAGACGGCCTACGGCAAAGGTCTCGCCGACGAGACCCGCAAGGCGCTCAAGGCCAACGGCAAGAACGAGGCGCTTTACGAAGCCTACACCGCAGGCGAGAAGGACTATACGGCGCTCGTCTCCAAGCTGAAGCAGAACGGCATCGACGTGGTCTATCTCGGGGGGTACCACACGGAGGCCGGGCTCATCGTCCGCCAGATGCGCGCCCAGGGCATGAAGACCCGGATGGTATCCGGCGACGCGCTGGTCACCCAGGAGTACTGGGCGATCACCGGCGACGCGGGCGAGGGGACGCTGATGACGTTCAGCCCGGACCCGCGCAAGAACCCCGGCGCGAAGCCCCTGGTCGAGCGGTTCCGCAAGGACGGGTACGAGCCCGAGGGCTACACGCTCTACACCTACGGAGCGATCCAGGCCTGGGCGCAGGCGGTCGCGCGCGCGAAATCGATGGATGCCGACCCCGTGATCAAGCAGCTCCGGGCGGGCAATTTCGATACCGTCCTCGGAAATATCGGGTTCGACGCCAAGGGCGACGTCACGGCGCCCGGCTATGTGTTCTATGAGTGGAAAGCCGGCCAGTACGACTACCTGAAATAACCCGGCGGACGGGCGGCAGCGGTCAGGCGGCTCCGCGCCGGGCCTGCTGGGGTCCCTGGCCCTTCTTTCGCCCCAGTCCGATTCGCTTCGCGAATTCGGACCGCTTGGCCGCGTAGTTGGGGGCGACCATCGGGTAATCGGCCGGGAGCCCCCATTTCAAGCGGTACTCCTCTGGCGTCATGTCGTACACCGCGCGGAGATGCCGCTTGAGCATCTTGAGCTTCTTGCCGTCCTCGAGACAAACGATGTAGTCCGGCGTACCGAATGACGGACATTGATCGCCGGTTTGGGCGGTTCCGTGTCGACCCGCGCTCCATCGTGGTCGAGGACGCTGAGCGACCTGTATACCGTGTTGATCAGGTCCGGTATGTCGTTGGCGGCAACGGCGTTCTTGCCGACATAGGCGGCAACGATCTGGACCGACATGCGGAGGATTTCCGAACGGTCCGCAGGCTCTTTTGAATGGAGCTTATATCGATTACTTGACAGGAGCGGGGCTGACAGGCGTTCCGGGCAGCGCCGGGGCGCATTCGGGTCCCGGCGGGCCGTTCCTCCCCGTCATGGTCGGCGAAGGCCGACCATCCACGAGTTTTTGCGGCGCCGGAAACGAAAAACAAATCGTGGATGGTCGGCCTTCGCCGACCATGACGGGGGGGAGTCTGGGCGGTTTCCATGCCCGCCGCGACGCGACGGCGTCCCCGGCCCCGATCCGCGCCCGACAGCCGGCCGTCAAGTAATCGATATAAGCCCCTTTTGAATTGTCCACCATTTGGCCTGGCTATCCTCAATTCTAAGTTGAACAAATCGCAGATGGCACACACGATTTCGATTGTCAAATAAAATCGTAACAAAACGATACAGAAAAAAATCTTATGAAAAGCCTCCTAAATCCAAGATACCATGTATTCCTTTCCAAGGTCATCAAAGAGAAATGTGCGCTGTGGTGATTTTTGGCTGTCGCCGGTTCGATTTTGGCGGTTGAATATCGTCCGGCCCGCTTCCCCACCGGGCAGGATACGGGCTTCCGGGGCCTGACAAATACGATTACCGGAAGATTGTCTGGCGTGCGGGCGTGGCTTCCCCTCTGCCGTCGGGCGGCGGGATCGGGCAGGATTGTCGGGAGGCAGACGAGCGGTCAGCCGGTGTCGAGATACGGCACGGCGCCGACCAGGGAGCGCATGCGCTCGGGGCGGCCGGCGCGGGCCTGGGCGAGAGCCATCGCCATCATCACCGCCAGGGCGAGGCCGAGGCGGGTCTTCATCTTGGCGCGGCCTCGGATGTAGTGGGTCTCGAAGTTGAAGCTGTTGTCGAGGCGGCTGTTGATCCGCTCCATGGCCGAGCGGCGGTTGTAGCCGCGCCGCCATGACGGACTGCCCCAGGGCGTGGGGGTGAAGATGCGCCGGTCGTGGCTGTCGAGGTCGATGCGCAGGATGCGGCCATAGTCTCCGGGCTTGACCCCGCCGGCCCGGTGGCAGGCCCGGCTGCCGGCGCAGGCGAAGCCGAAGGCGGCTGCCGGGCAGCGGTATTTGAGCGTGCCGCAGCGGCCCCGATCAGCCTCGAACCCCTGAAACGCCATAGCGCGGACCTCGCCGGTCCCGGGACAGACGCAGGACACCCGGCCGCGCTCGTCGTGAACGATGACATCGGCGCGGTCGGGGAACAGCGGCCGCGTGATCGGCTGCGCCGGATCGTATCTCGGCTCCTGCTTCTCCACCCGCCACATCAGCCGTGTATCGATCAGCGGGCGGGCGGTCCACCGGTCCCACAGCCGCGCCTTCAGGCGGGCATCGTCGAGACCGCGGTCGGCGCTGAAGTCGGCGCAGCGCCCGGCGATCTCCGGCGCCCTTGCGAACAGCTCCTCCAGCATCCCGGACAGCACCTTGGGTTCCGAGGCCGAAGCGCGCGTCACCTCGAAGGCCACCGGAACCTCGTAATCGGTGTCGGCGATCAGGTGCAGCCCGTAGCCGAACCACGACTTCACCTTCTTCCACACCGCGCCGGTCCTGGCGTCCACCCCGCCCGTCTCGTGCTTGCCCCAGTCGGCGTCGGGGTCCGAGGTCTTGTCCTCGTCCTTGCCGACCCGGCCCGTCGAGTGGCTCGCGATCGCCTTGCCGTCGTAGCCGAGATGACGCCCGAAGTCCGGCAACGCGGCGAACAGCGCGGCGCGCAGGCTCTCGATCATGGCGGACACCAGCCCCTGCTCGTCCTCAAGCTGCACAACACGCCCCAGAAACCGCGAGAAGTTCCAGTGGCTCGGCGCCGTCGAACGAACCCGCGCCGGGCGCGTTACCGCATGCCCGTCGTGAAGCACCGTCACCGGCCCGCTCTGATACGGCAGAGGGTCGAACCCGCAGATCTCCAGCAACGCCGGGTTGCGCCCCAGCTCCCGCAACAGCGACTGCATCGAGGCGTGTTGCAACACCACCCCCGCGATCAGCGCCCGCCACATCGCCCGCACCGGGTAGTCGTTACGGCCCCGACCGCGACACACTTCAAGCGCCGTCACGATCTCCTCGTCGGGAAGCACCGCCAGAACCAGGCGCAGCCGTTCAAGGTCCGGCAGGACTTCGACATCGCGCCACGAAAAGGGTAGCTTCGCCGCCGTCGCCATCGCTGTTCTCCCGACCAGGGGTGGTGGTGGAACAAGGGCCCCAGGGCCCGATGGCGACACCTTCTATCTCATGCGCACGATCAGGGCGCGCGAGGCCGCCGCAGGAAAACCTCGCTGCCAAGACGCCGCGACCAGCGGCGTGGGGTGAAAATCGCCAAAACGACCGCCGCAGCGAAACTGAAACCCCGGATATCAACGACCACCACGGGGTATCAAAAATCTCGCACCTCCGTGAACGCCTTGTAAATCAACCCGTCCCCGACAGCGCAAACGCCTCTCAAATCAGAGAAATGTGCGCTGTGGTGATTTTTGGCTGTCGCCGGTTCGATTTTGGCGGTTGAATATCGTCCGGCCCGCTTCCCCACCGGGCAGGATACGGGCTTCCGGGGCCTGACAAATACGATTACCGGAAGATTGTCTGGCGTGCGGGCGTGGCTTCCCCTCTGCCGTCGGGCGGCGGGATCGGGCAGGATTGTCGGGAGGCAGACGAGCGGTCAGCCGGTGTCGAGATACGGCACGGCGCCGACCAGGGAGCGCATGCGCTCGGGGCGGCCGGCGCGGGCCTGGGCGAGAGCCATCGCCATCATCACCGCCAGGGCGAGGCCGAGGCGGGTCTTCATCTTGGCGCGGCCTCGGATGTAGTGGGTCTCGAAGTTGAAGCTGTTGTCGAGGCGGCTGTTGATCCGCTCCATGGCCGAGCGGCGGTTGTAGCCGCGCCGCCATGACGGACTGCCCCAGGGCGTGGGGGTGAAGATGCGCCGGTCGTGGCTGTCGAGGTCGATGCGCAGGATGCGGCCATAGTCTCCGGGCTTGACCCCGCCGGCCCGGTGGCAGGCCCGGCTGCCGGCGCAGGCGAAGCCGAAGGCGGCTGCCGGGCAGCGGTATTTGAGCGTGCCGCAGCGGCCCCGATCAGCCTCGAACCCCTGAAACGCCATAGCGCGGACCTCGCCGGTCCCGGGACAGACGCAGGACACCCGGCCGCGCTCGTCGTGAACGATGACATCGGCGCGGTCGGGGAACAGCGGCCGCGTGATCGGCTGCGCCGGATCGTATCTCGGCTCCTGCTTCTCCACCCGCCACATCAGCCGTGTATCGATCAGCGGGCGGGCGGTCCACCGGTCCCACAGCCGCGCCTTCAGGCGGGCATCGTCGAGACCGCGGTCGGCGCTGAAGTCGGCGCAGCGCCCGGCGATCTCCGGCGCCCTTGCGAACAGCTCCTCCAGCATCCCGGACAGCACCTTGGGTTCCGAGGCCGAAGCGCGCGTCACCTCGAAGGCCACCGGAACCTCGTAATCGGTGTCGGCGATCAGGTGCAGCCCGTAGCCGAACCACGACTTCACCTTCTTCCACACCGCGCCGGTCCTGGCGTCCACCCCGCCCGTCTCGTGCTTGCCCCAGTCGGCGTCGGGGTCCGAGGTCTTGTCCTCGTCCTTGCCGACCCGGCCCGTCGAGTGGCTCGCGATCGCCTTGCCGTCGTAGCCGAGATGACGCCCGAAGTCCGGCAACGCGGCGAACAGCGCGGCGCGCAGGCTCTCGATCATGGCGGACACCAGCCCCTGCTCGTCCTCAAGCTGCACAACACGCCCCAGAAACCGCGAGAAGTTCCAGTGGCTCGGCGCCGTCGAACGAACCCGCGCCGGGCGCGTTACCGCATGCCCGTCGTGAAGCACCGTCACCGGCCCGCTCTGATACGGCAGAGGGTCGAACCCGCAGATCTCCAGCAACGCCGGGTTGCGCCCCAGCTCCCGCAACAGCGACTGCATCGAGGCGTGTTGCAACACCACCCCCGCGATCAGCGCCCGCCACATCGCCCGCACCGGGTAGTCGTTACGGCCCCGACCGCGACACACTTCAAGCGCCGTCACGATCTCCTCGTCGGGAAGCACCGCCAGAACCAGGCGCAGCCGTTCAAGGTCCGGCAGGACTTCGACATCGCGCCACGAAAAGGGTAGCTTCGCCGCCGTCGCCATCGCTGTTCTCCCGACCAGGGGTGGTGGTGGAACAAGGGCCCCAGGGCCCGATGGCGACACCTTCTATCTCATGCGCACGATCAGGGCGCGCGAGGCCGCCGCAGGAAAACCTCGCTGCCAAGACGCCGCGACCAGCGGCGTGGGGTGAAAATCGCCAAAACGACCGCCGCAGCGAAACTGAAACCCCGGATATCAACGACCACCACGGGGTATCAAAAATCTCGCACCTCCGTGAACGCCTTGTAAATCAACCCGTCCCCGACAGCGCAAACGCCTCAATCAACCCAAGAATTTCGGAACCGACTTGCGCGTCTTGGCTTCCGATAAAGTGTAAATGAAATACCGAATTTTATTCTACCGCAAATGAGGCGGCATGTCGCGTCTTTGACTGCACCTGCCGGACTTCTGACCGATTCCGCGATTCTTGGCAACCTCCCCGGCGGTATGGTATCAGGCGCGGACCCGAGCCCTTGAGTCCCACCGCGATGCCCGAAAAGACGGTTGCCCTGGCTGCGGACCATGCCGGCTTCGCGTTAAAGTCGCACCTCCTCGACTGGCTCTCCGGCAGGGGCATCGTCACGAGGGATCTCGGCACCGACAGCGAGGACGCGGTGGACTACCCCGACTTCGCCGGAGCCCTTGTCGATGTCCTGCAGGCCGGCGCGGCGGAGTGCGGGGTGTTGATCTGCGGCAGCGGCGTCGGCATGTCGATCGCCGCCAACCGGCATCGCGGCATCCGTGCCGCCCTGGCGAGCGATGCCGAATCGGCGCGGCTGGCGCGCCGGCATAACGACGCGAACGTTCTGGTTCTTCCGGGGCGTCGCATTTCGACTACCGAGGCGGAGTGCTGCATGGAAGCGTTCCTTGCGGCGACCTTCGAGGGAGGGCGGCACCGGCGCCGCCTGGACAAGATCGCCCAAGGCGTATCATAGCGGAGATGACATGTCGGTAAGACAGGTTGGAGGGGATACGGAACTCCACGAGGGCTTTTTCGAACACTCGATTTGCGATGCCGATCCCGAGGTGGACGCCGCGCTGCGCTCGGAACTGGCCCGCCAGCAGGATCAGATCGAGCTCATCGCCTCCGAGAACATCGTTTCGCGCGCCGTGCTGGAGGCGGCGGGCTCCGTGCTGACCAACAAATATGCCGAAGGCTATCCCGGCCGGCGCTACTACGGCGGATGCGAATTCGTCGACATCGCCGAGGACCTCGCCATCGAGCGGGCCAAGACGCTGTTCGGCTGCGCCTTCGCGAACGTGCAGCCGCATTCGGGCGCTCAGGCCAACGCGGCGGTCTATTTCGCGCTCTGCAAGCCCGGCGACACGATCCTCGGGCTGTCGCTCGCCGCCGGCGGACATCTCACCCATGGCGCGGCGCCCAACCTGTCGGGCAAGTGGTTCGATGCGGTGCAGTACGGCGTGCGCGAAGACGACGGCCGGATCGACATGGAGGAGGTGGCCCGGCTCGCCCGCGAGCATCGTCCGAGAATCATCGTCGCCGGCGGCTCCGCCTATCCGAGAATCATCGATTTCGCCGCATTCCGCGAGATAGCCGACGAGGTCGATGCCTGCCTGTTCGTCGACATGGCCCACTTCGCGGGACTCGTCGCGGGCAGAGCCCACCCCAGCCCCTTGCCCCATGCCCACGTCGTCACGACGACCACCCACAAGACCCTGCGCGGTCCCCGCGGGGGCATGGTGCTGACCGACGACGAGGCGATCGCGCGAAAGATCAATTCGTCGATTTTCCCGGGGACCCAGGGCGGGCCGCTCATGCATATCGTCGCCGCGAAGGCGGTTGCGCTGGGCGAGGCGCTGCGGCCCTCCTTCCCGCGCTACGCCGCCGCCGTGGTGGAGAACGCCAAGACCCTCGCGCAGACCCTGCTCGAAGGCGGCCTGAACATCGTGTCCGGCGGTACCGACACGCATCTGATGCTGGTCGATCTCAGGCCCAAGGGACTGACCGGGAAGATCGCCGAGCAAAGCCTCGAGCGGGCCGGCATCACCTGCAACAAGAACGCGGTTCCGTTCGATCCGGAGAAGCCGACCGTAACGTCGGGAATCAGGCTGGGATCGCCCGCGGCCACCACCCGCGGATTCGGCCCGGCGGAGTTCGCGCGGGTCGGCGCCCTGATCCTCGAAGTCCTCGACGGGCTCGCCTCGGGAAGCAACGACAACGGCCCCGTCGAGACCTCGGTGCGACAGCGCGTGCACGCCCTGTGCGACCGATTTCCGATATACCCCCACCAGTGACCGGGGTTAGGATACGCTGATGCGTTGCCCCTTTTGCGGTCACGGCGACACCCAGGTGCGGGACTCGCGCCCGACGGAAGACAATTCCGCGATCCGCCGGCGCCGATCCTGCCAGTCCTGCGGGCAACGCTTCACCACCTTCGAAAGGGTGCAGCTCCGCGAACTGACGGTGGTCAAGAAGGACGGCGCGCGCGAGCCGCTCGACCGCGAGAAGCTGGAGCGCTCGATGCGGATCGCCCTCCGCAAGCGGCCCGTCGAGGCCGAACGCGTCGAGCTGGTCATCAACAGCATCATTCGCCGGCTGGAGAGTTCGGGCGAGACGGAAGTCAACTCCGACACGATCGGGGAAATGGTGATGGACGCGCTCTCCACCCTCGACCAGGTCGCCTATGTCCGTTTCGCATCGGTCTATCGCAACTTCCGCGAGGCGCGCGACTTCGGAGACTTCATCGGCAATCTCGGTGTCGTCGAAGGCGGAGAGTGACCGGCGCTTCATGCGCGGCGCGATTTCGATCGCGCGCCGCGCGCTCGGCAACGCCTGGCCGAATCCGCCCGTCGGCTGCGTGATCGTCCGCGACGGCGTCGCGGTCGGACGCGGATGGACGGCGCCCGGCGGCCGCCCGCACGCGGAAACCGAGGCGCTCGCCCGCGCCGGCGCCAAAGCCCGGGGAGCCACAGCCTATGTCACGCTGGAACCGTGCGCCCATGTCGGCCGGACCCCGCCTTGCACGGACGCGCTGATCGAGGCCGGAATCTCCCGCGTCGTCGTCGCCTGCCGGGATCCCGACCCGCGCGTGGACGGCCGCGGGATGGACAAGCTGGTCGCGGCGGGCGTCGCGGTCGAAACCGGTCTGTGCGCCGATGAGGCGGAGGAGGGGCTGAACGGCTTTCTGACCCGGGTCCGCCACGGCCGTCCCGCGGTCACGCTCAAGCTCGCCACCACGCTCGACGGCCGGATCGCGACCCGGTCTGGCGAAAGCCGCTGGATAACGGGCGAGGCGGCGCGCCGGGCCGCCCACATGCTGCGTGCCCGGCACGACGCGATCCTGGTCGGGGCCGGCACCGCCCGGCGGGACGATCCGCGCCTGACATGCCGGCTTCCCGGGCTGGAGGGGCGGAGCCCCGTCCGCGTCGTCGCGGAGGGGCGCGAGCCCGTTCCGGCGACCCATTCGCTGATCGCCGAAGCAGCCCGTATCCCGACCTGGGCGATGGTCGCCGAACCGCTCGCGGCCGAGCGCGGGGAGACCTACCGGGACAGCGGCGTCGAGATCGAGGCGGTCGCAGCCGACGGCGCGGGCGGCGTCGATCTCGCCGCGGCGCTCGGCGCCGTCGCCCGAAGGGGGATCACGTCGGTGCTGGTCGAAGGCGGGGGGCGCATCGCGGCGGCGCTCCTTCGCGCCGGCCTCGTCGACCGTCTGGTGTGGTACCGGTCCGGGCTTGCCATCGGAGCCGACGGCACGCCGGCGTTCGGGGCGCTGGGGGTCGACGCGCTTGACGTCGCGCCGCGCTTCGGGAAGATAGCGAGCCGGCCGGTCGGCGAGGATGTCGAGGAAATTTACCGGCCGGCGTCGAAGCCGGACGGTTGAGCGGACAGGCCGATGTTTACCGGAATCGTGACCGATCTGGGGCGCGTGCGCGCGATCGCGAAGGACGGCGACACGCGGTTCGACTTCGAGACCGGCTACGACACGGCGGAGATCGAGATCGGCGCGTCCATCGCGTGTTCCGGCCCGTGCCTCACGGTGGTCGACAAGGCGCCCGGCCGGTTCGCCGTCCAGGCTTCCGCCGAGACCCTGGCGCGCACCACGCTGGGAAGCTGGACGGTGGGCACGCCGGTCAATTTCGAGCGCGCGCTCAGGATCGGCGACGAGCTCGGCGGGCACATCGTGTCGGGTCATGTCGACGGCGTCGCCACCGTGCTGGAGACGCGCGCCGAGGGCGACAGCACGCGCTTCGTTTTCGCGGCCCCCGAGGGTTTCGCGCGCTATGTCGCGCCGAAGGGGTCGATCGCCCTCGACGGCGTGTCGCTGACCGTCAATGAGGTTGACGAAACAGGTTTCGGGGTCAACATCATCCCGCATACGCGCCGCCATACGACATTCGGCGATCTGGCGGAGGGCGACCGGGTGAATTTCGAGGTCGACACCATCGCCCGATATGTCGACCGGTTGACGGCACGGAACTGAAGAGAGGGTTTCCTTGAGCGACAGCCTCAAACGCGTGGCCCCGTCGAAGGTTGCCGAGGCGCTCGACGACACGGCCGGATTCCTCTCCTCCATCGAGGACGTGATCGAGGACATCCGGAACGGGCGGGTGGTAATCCTGGTCGACGACGAGGACCGCGAGAACGAGGGCGACCTCGTCGTCGCCGCCCAGATGGCGACGCCGGAGGTGGTCAACTTCATGGCGACCCACGGGCGCGGGCTGATCTGCCTCGCGATGACCGGCGAACGGATCGAGAAGCTCGGCCTGCCGCTGATGTCGCAGAACAACCGGACGCGGCACCAGACCGCGTTCACGGTGTCCATCGAGGCGCGGGAAGGCGTCACCACCGGCATCTCGGCGCCCGACCGGGCGCGGACCATTGCGGTCGCGATCGACCCCACGTCCGGCGAGGAAGACATCGTCACCCCCGGCCATGTCTTCCCGCTGGTCGCGTGCGACGGCGGGGTGCTGGAACGCGCCGGCCATACCGAAGCCTCGGTCGACATCGCGCGCCTGGCGGGCCTCAACCCGTCCGGGGTGATCTGCGAGATCATGAAGGACGACGGCACCATGGCCCGCCTTCCCGATCTCATCCCGTTCGCTCAGTTCCACGGGCTCAAGGTCGCGACCATCGCCGACCTGATCGCCTACCGGCTGCGCAACGACAGCCTCGTCGAGCGCGTGCTCGCCACCCGGCTCACGCGCAAGCACGGCGGCGATTTCCGGCTGATCGTCTACGTCAACAAGATCACCGGCGCCGAGCACCTGGCGCTGATCAAGGGCGACATTTCCGGGCAGGAGCCGGTGCCGGTCCGCATGCACGCCATCAACGTGCTCGACGACGTCATCCAGGACGAGACGGCGGGGCGCGCGGGCGTCATCGAATCCTGCATACGGACCATCGGCGAGGCGGGGCGGGGCGTCGTCGTGCTGATCCGCGACTCCTTCGCCCAGAGCTTCGTCAACCAGGTGCGCCAGCGCCACGAGATCCCGGGCGATCCCGGCGCCGCCTCCATGGAGGTGAGCGTCACCACCGACGCCGAGACGGCGTTCGCGCCGCCCGCGCTCCGCGATTACGGGGTGGGCGCGCAGATCCTCCGCGACCTGGGCGTGACCGAGATGATCCTGCTGACCAACCACAACCGGACCGTCGTCGGGCTCGAGGGTTACGGGATCAAGATCGTCGGGCACCGCCCGATCGAACCGGTCGTTTAGCGGGGACGGGCATGGCGGCGCATGTGATGATCGTCGAGGCGCGGTTTTACGACGAGATCGCGGACGCGCTCTTCGAGGGCGCGGCCGCGGCGCTCGACGCGGCGGGCGCGACCTACGACCGGTTTTCGGTCCCCGGGGCGTTCGAGATCCCCGCCTCGATCGGCCATGCCGCGCGCGCGATGGAGGGGCCGGACCCGGCCTACCGGTTCGACGGGTTCGTTGCGCTGGGCTGCGTCATTCGCGGGCAGACGACCCATTACGACTATGTCTGCACCGAGAGCGCGCGCGGTCTTCAGGACCTCGCCCTGCAGCGCGGACTCGCCATCGGCTACGGCATCCTCACCTGCGAGAACGGCGAGCAGGCGATGCACCGCGCGAGACGCGACGAGGCCGATCGCGGCGGCGCCGCGGCGCGGGCCTGCCTCGCGATGATCGAGCTCAAGGCGCGTCTCGGGCTGGAGGGCTGATGCCCGCCCCCCGCGCCGGCCCCGACAGGCCGCGGCGGGCCGATGCGGCGCGGTTGAGCGCGGCGCGCCTTGCCGCCGTCCAGGCGCTCTACCAGATGGAGCTGACCGGCGGGGCCATCGAGGACGTGCTGGCGGAGTTCCTTCGCCATCACCGGGACGGCGTTCTCGACGGGGACGAGACCCCGGTCCGGCCCAAGAGCGCCCTGTTTGCCGAAATCCTTCGCGGAACGACCGTCAGGCGGCGGGAAATCGAGGACATCCTCCGCGCCGCCCTGAACCCGTCATGGCCGCTGGAGCGGATCGAGGTCCTGCTCGCCTGCATCCTGCGCGCCGGCGCGTTCGAGCTGCTCGGCCGCCCGGCGACGCCCGCCCGCGTGGCGGTCTCCGAATATGTCGACCTCGCCGACGCGTTCTTCGCCGACGCCGAGAAGGGAATGACCAACGCCGTGCTCGACAGGGTCGCGCGGCGGCTGCGAAGCGATGAGTTCGCGGAGTCCGGAGGTCCCGCCGATGCCCGGGCGGCCACGGCCGGGTGAGTTCGAGCTTGTCCGGGAGCTCTTCGCGCCGCTCGCGGCGGACGAGCCCGGAGCGCTCGGCCTCCTCGACGACGCGGCGCTGATCGCGCCCCGGCCGGGCTTCGAACTCGTCACCGCCATCGACACGATCGTCGAAGGGGTCCACTTCCTGCCCGCGGATGCGCCTTTCGACGTCGCGCGCAAGCTCATGCGCGTGAACCTGTCGGATCTCGCCGCGATGGGAGCGGGGCCGCGCGCCTGCCTGCTCGGCCTCGCCGTGCCCGACGCGGTCGATTTCGACTGGCTGCGGGAATTCGCGCGCGGCCTCGCGTCCGATCAGGTCCGGTTCGGCATGACCCTGGTGGGGGGCGATACGACGGCGACGAGCGGCCCGGTCTGCCTGTCCCTGACCGCGATCGGCGAGGTCGAACCGGGCAGGTCGCTGCTGCGTTCCAACGCCGCCGCCGGGGAGCATGTTTACGTTTCGGGCACGATCGGCGACGCCGCGCTCGGCCTGCGCGTGCTGCGGGGCGAGGATCCCGGACTTTCGGAAGACGCGCGCGAGGCGGCTGTCGCCCATTACCGTTTGCCGGAGCCGCGCCTGTCCCTCGGCATGGCGCTTCCCGCCTCCGCCGCCGTCGACATTTCCGACGGGCTGGTCGCGGATATCGGACATATCTGCGCGGCTTCGGGCCTGGGCGCCCGAATCGAAGCGGCGCGGGTTCCCCTGTCCGGCCCCGCCCGGGCGGCGCTCGACCGGGGCGCGGTCGGGATCGCCGACGTGCTGACCGGCGGCGACGATTACGAGCTGGTCTTCACCGCGCCGGCGGACCGCGGCAACGCCGTCCGCGAAGCTGCGGCGCGGGCCCGCGTACCGGTCACCCGAATCGGCACCATGACCGAAGGGGAGGGGGTGTCGGTGCTCGACGAGGACGGCGCCCCGATGGAGATCGGCAGAACCGGCTACGCGCATTTCTAGAGCATTGTCCGACCGGGCTCGATCGCGGTCAGTTGTGGCCGAGAGGCCCCTTCACCCCGGCCCTCTCCCCGGCGGGGAGAGGGGGAGGTTCGCGCGCCGACTCCTCCCTGCTTTCTCCCCTCCCGCCTGCGGGAGGGGTTGGGGGAGGGCGGTAACCCGGGTACCGACCGCCGCGCCGTTTCGCGTTCCCGCGCTCATGGTTTAGTTTGCCGCCGTGCAGTTCCTTTCCGGCATCAACCGCAACGTGGCCCTGCTGGCGCTTTCCCAGGCGCTGATGATGACCACCACCTCGGCGATCATCGCCTCGGCCGCGCTGATCGGCCACGCGCTCGCCGAGGACAAGGCGCTTGCGACCCTTCCGGTCGCTTTCCAGTTCGTGGCGACCATGCTGACCTCGATTCCGGCGTCGCTCTACATGCGCCGGGTCGGGCGGCGGTGGGGGTTCGTCACCGGCGCGGCGATCGGCGCCGCCGGCGCGGCGATCGCGACCGCGGCGATCGCGGTCTCCTCCTTCTGGCTGTTCGCGCTCGGCACCGGGCTGATCGGCTCGATGCTCGCCTTCGGCCAGTTCTTCCGCTTCGCCGCCGCCGACACGGCGGGGCCCGACATGCGCAGCCGGGCGATCTCGCTGGTCCTGCTGGGCGGCGTGGTGGCGGCTTTCACCGGCCCCAACCTGGCGCGGTTCACCAAGGACCTGTTCGACCCGCTGATCTTCGCCGGCACCTTCGCGGCGATCGTGCTGATCTACCTGGCGATGGGTTTGGTGGCGTCGTTGCTCACCATCCCGCCGATGAGCGCGGCGGAGAAGAGGGGGCCGCAGCGTCCGCTGCTGGAAATCCTGTCCCAGCCCAAATGCGTCGTCGCGATCCTCGGCGCGGTATCCGGTTACGCGGTCATGACCTTCGTGATGACCGTGACGCCGCTGGCGATGGCCGATTGCGGTTTCGCGTTCGGCGACTCGGCATCGGTGATCCAGTGGCACATCGTGGGCATGTTCCTGCCCTCGTTCTTCACCGGCCACCTGGTCGTCCGATTCGGCGCGACCAACATCATGATCGTGGGCGCGCTGCTCCAGGCCCTGTGCGTCGCGATCAACTTCGCCGGCATCGAGTATCTCAACTTCGTGAGCGCGCTGATCCTGCTGGGCGTGGGGTGGAACTTCCTGTTCATCGGCGGCACCAGCCTGCTGACCGAGTGCTACACCCCCTCGGAGATGGCGAAGACCCAGGGGTTCAACGATTTCTGCATCTGGGGTTTCGTCGCCGTCGGCGCGGTGCTGTCCGGCGCATCGCTCCATCACCTGGGATGGACGATCGTCAACGCGGTGACGCTCCCCCTGATCGCGATGGCGCTGATCGCCACGGTGTGGCTCCGGTTCGATCTCGCGCGGCACCGGGCGGCCGCCTGAGAGCGGCGTCGCGGGGCGGGCAATGTTGCCTTGTCAGGTGAGTTCTGGCATGTTCCGCGCGCTCGTCTGAGCCTCATCACCCACAGAGCGGTCGGTTCGGCGCTCACGGTCGCGCCGACGCCGGCGCGCCGCCTTTTTCGACAAGACAAGGGATCCTGGAAGCATGACGGCAACCTATTGGATCGTCATCGCCTGCGGCGTGCTGGCGATCCTTTACGGACTCTATGCGGTTCGATCCATCCTCGCCGCAAGTCCCGGCACGGAACGCATGGTGGAGATCGCCGAGGCGATCCAGGAGGGCGCGCGCGCCTATCTCAACCGCCAGTATCTGACCATCGGCATCGTCGGCATCGTCGTGGGCGTGATTCTCGGCCTTCTTCTCGATGTCTATGTCGGTCTCGGTTTCTTCGTCGGCGCGATCCTCTCCGGGGTCGCCGGCTATATCGGCATGAACGTTTCGGTCCGCGCCAACGTCAGGACCGCCAACGCGGCCAGGGAGGGCGGCATCAAGCCGGCCCTCGACGTCGCCTTCAAGTCGGGCGCGGTGACCGGGATGCTGGTCGTCGGGCTCGGCCTGCTCGGCGTCGTCGTCTATTACATGATTCTTCGGGGCGTCCACGACCCGTCCGACCCGGCGGGGCTCCGCCATATTCTGGAGGCCCTGGTGGCGCTCGGTTTCGGCGCTTCCCTGATCTCGATCTTCGCCCGCCTCGGCGGCGGCATCTTCACCAAGGGCGCCGATGTCGGCGCCGACCTCGTCGGCAAGATCGAGGCCGGAATCCCGGAGGACGATCCCCGCAACGCCGGCGTCATCGCCGACAACGTGGGCGACAATGTCGGCGACTGCGCCGGCATGGCGGCCGACCTGTTCGAGACCTATGCCGTGACCGTGGTGGCGACGATGCTGCTGGGCGCGATCTTCTTCACCGGCGCGATGCAGGAAACGATGATGGCTTTGCCGTTGGTGATCGGCGCGGTCTGCATCATCGGTTCCGTCGTCGGCACGTTCTTCGTCCGGCTCGGCGCCAGCAACAACGTGATGGCGGCGCTCTACAAGGGATTCGTGGCCGCGGCGGCGATCTCCGCCGTCCTGATCGCGCTCGCGATCTACCTCATCTTCGGAAGCTTCACCGCCGAGATCGCGCTCGCCGGCGACAGTATCCAGCCGCGGCACCTGCTCTATTGCGGTCTCGTGGGGCTGGCGGTCACGGGGCTGCTGGTGTGGATCACCGAGTACTACACCTCGACCGCCTACCGCCCCGTCCGCAGCGTCGCCAAGTCGTCCGAGACCGGGCACGCGACCAACGTGATCCAGGGGCTCGCGGTCTCGCTCGAAGCGACCGCGCTGCCGGTGCTGGTGATCTGCGCCGGCATCATCGTCTCCTACTTTGCGGCCGGGCTTTACGGCATCGCGATCGCGGCCACGACGATGCTTGCGCTCGCCGGGATGGTGGTGGCGCTCGACGCCTACGGGCCGGTGACCGACAACGCCGGCGGCATCGCGGAGATGGCGGAACTGCCGGACGATGTCCGCCGGCACACCGATCTGCTGGACGCGGTCGGCAACACCACCAAGGCGGTCACCAAGGGCTACGCAATCGGCTCCGCCGGTCTCGCGGCGCTGGTTCTGTTCGCGGCCTACACCCAGGACCTCCAGTACTACTTCCCGGAGCTCGCCAAGAGCATCTCCTTCCAGCTCGCCGATCCCTACGTGGTGATCGGCCTGTTCATCGGCGGGCTGCTGCCCTATCTGTTCGGCGCGCTGGGCATGATGGCGGTCGGCCGCGCCGGCGCGGAGGTGGTGGTCGAGGTCAGGCGGCAGTTCCGCGAGATCCCGGGGATCATGGAAGGCACCAGCCGGCCGGAATACGGCCGCGCGGTCGACCTTCTCACCCGCGCCGCGATCCGCGAGATGATCGTGCCCTCGATGCTGCCGGTCCTCGCGCCGATCGTGACCTATTTCGTGATGACGTGGATCGGCGGCCCCGCGGCCGGGTTCACCACGCTGGGCGCGATGCTGCTCGGCACCATCGTCACCGGCATCTTCGTCGCGATCTCGATGACCTCGGGCGGCGGCGCCTGGGACAACGCCAAGAAATACATCGAGGACGGCAATCACGGCGGCAAGGGATCGGATGCCCACATGGCCGCGGTGACCGGCGACACCGTGGGCGATCCCTACAAGGATACCGCCGGGCCGGCCGTCAACCCGATGATCAAGATCATCAATATCGTGGCGCTGCTGCTGCTCGCGGTGCTCGCCGCCTGACCCGGCGGCGCGTCGCGGCCTCTACTGCCCCGTTTCGGGCGTGAACCGTCCGATATTGCCGATCAGCTGTTCGAGGATCGTGAACTCGTTGCCCTCGGTGGGCGTCACGCGGTCCACGGGGTCCGGTTTGACGAACTGCGTGGCGTCGATCGTGTTGACCTCGCTGACCCGGCCGTCGGCGCCGAACCGGATCTCGACGACCTGATGCTCGAGCACCTCCGGTTTGAGGAAGGCGACGGTTTTGGTGCGCTTCCCGATATAGTACCAGACGGCGTTCGCCTCGAACGCGCCCACCGCCGACGGGCTGCCGAGGGTTCGCTTCACCTCCTCCCGGGTCTGCTTTCCGGGCGCGATCTTTTCCATCGACTCGGCGATCGGGATGTTGCCGTTATTGTCCTGGATCGGCGAGCAGGCGAGAAGAAGCGCCGCGGCGGCGGCCGCGATCCCGGGGACGGTGCAACGAATTGGAAGTCGATAGTGCATCGGTATCCGCCGTTCGCCGGCCCGCCGGGACTCCCCGCTGGACCTCCGCCAGAGATTGCATCAAGTTCCCGACCTGTCAATGCGAAGTCCGGAGCCGCGGCGACATGCTGAAAGGTCTGCGGGACAGGCGGGTGGTCCGAGATGCCGCCGGGATGCTCTATCGCGCCGTGGTGGCGCAGGCCCGCTCGTCGGCGTTCTACAGGGACGCGGGCGTTCCGGACACGCTGGACGGAAGGTTCGAGCTCGTCGCGCTGCATGCGTTCATGGTGCTGCGCCGGCTCCAGGCGGATCCCGATCGGACCGGCGTCCTGGGCCAGGCCCTGTTCGATGCGATGTTCGACGACATGGACCGCAACCTCCGGGAGATGGGGGCGGGCGATCTCGGCGTGGGGCGCCGGGTCAAGTTCATGGCGAGCTCCTTCCTCGGGCGAGTAAAGGCCTATGAAGGCGGTCTCGACGGCGGGGACGAGGCGCTCCGCTCCGCGCTGGTCCGCAATCTCTACGGCACGGTTCCGGCGCCCGCCGACGGCGCGGCCGCGATGGCGCGCTACACGCGGGATCAGCTCGCCGCGCTGGAGGCCCAGCCGCTCGACGATCTCGTCGCGGGCCGCGTCCGCTTCGATGCGGCGCTCGCGCTTCCCGCCGGGACCGGCTGAGCGCGTCCCCCGATGACGCCCGAGTTCTCGCGCCCGGTCCGCGTCGACAGGATTCTCGCATCGGGGACCGTCCGCGAGATCGCGGCCCGCGAAGGCGAACGCCGCGCCCTCGCCGAACGTTTCGGCATCGTCGCGATCGAGTCGCTTTCCGCCAGGGTGGCGCTCCGGCGCACCGGGGAGGACGACGTCGCCGTTACCGCGCGTTTCGCCGCCCGCGTCGTGCAGGAATGCGTGGTGACCCTCGATCCCGTCGCCGGCGACATCGAAGAGGAGGTCGCGCTCCTCTTCCGGCCGGTCGGGCGGGAGGAACTCGACCGGAAGACGGTCGTCATTCCCCCCGACGAGGACTTCGAGCCGTTCGCCGGGGAGTCGCTGGACATCGGAGAGGCCGTCGCCGTCGAGCTCGCGCTTTGCCTCGATCCCTTTCCCCGGTCGCCGGACGCGGACGCGGACGCCGGGCACGGCGGCGAAGCTTCGCCCGAACGCGGCGATTCGCCGTTTCGCGTGCTGGCGGGACGGGGCGAAAACGGCTAGACTTCGCTTTCGCTTGCCGGCCGCCCAGCAGTCGGCTAGGTATCCGCGCAATTCCATTCGACAATCTCAACCAGAGACGCTGGCGATGGCCGTACCGAAGAAGAAAGTGTCCAAGTCCCGCCGCAACAAGCGGCGTTCGCATCATGCGCTGAGCACGGTGGCTTACGGCGAATGCCCGAACTGCGGCGAATACAAGCTTCCGCACCATGTCTGCCCGTCATGCGGATATTACGACGGGCGGGAAGTGACCGAGGCGAGCACGGCATAGCCCGCCGCACTCCACCGGAGGCCGGTTCCGCTTGAAGGCGCTGCTCACAATTGCACTCGACGCGATGGGAGGCGACAGCGCGCCGCGTATCGTGGTCCGGGGCGCCAACATCGCACGGAGACGCTATCCCGACGTCCGCTTCCGGCTGTTCGGGGACGAGCGCAAGATCGCGCCGCTGCTGAAGCGCATGCCCAAGCTGCGCAAGGCGATCGCCATCGATCACACCGAGGAAATGGTCACCGACGACGACAAGCCGTCCCATGCGCTGCGCCAGGGAAAGCGGTCGAGCATGCGGCTCGCCATCAACGCGGTGCGCGACGGCGAGGCGGAAGGCGTGGTCTCGGCGGGCAATACCGGGGCGCTGATGGCGATGGCGAAGTTCACGCTGAAGACCCTGCCCGGCATCGACCGTCCCGCGATCGCCGCGGTCTTTCCCAACTACCGCAGCGAGAGCGTGATGCTCGACCTCGGGGCCAATGTCGAGTGCAGCGCCGACAACCTGATCCAGTTCGCGGTCATGGGATCCGAGTTCGGGCGCTCCGTCCTGGGGCTCGAGAACCCTTCGGTGGGCCTCCTCAATGTCGGAACCGAGGAGGTCAAGGGGCACGAGGCCGTCCGCCAGGCGGCGGCCATATTGCGCGAGGACAATGCCGGCATCCGCTACCACGGTTTCGTCGAAGGCGACGATATCGCCATGGGGACCGTCGACGTCATCGTCTCCGACGGGTTTTCCGGCAATATCGCGCTCAAGACGATCGAGGGGTCCGTCAAGCTCTATTCGGAGTTCCTGCGCAAGGCGTTCAAGAGTTCTGTGAGCTCGCGGCTCGGCTACCTGCTCGCCAGGCGCAGCCTCAACAAGCTGCGCGCCCGCGTCGATCCGAGGCGCTACAACGGCGCGATGTTCCTCGGGCTCAACGGCAACGTGGTCAAGAGCCACGGCTCCACCGACGCCTTCGGCTTCGCCAACGCGATCGGCGTGGCGGTGGACATGGCCGCCCACCGCTTCAACGAGAAGATCACCGCGCAGCTCGACCGGGGCTCGCTGTCGATGCCCGTCCGGACGCGCGCGGCCGCATCCTGATGGTGAAGCGGGCCGTCGTCGCCGGCTACGGCGGATATCTGCCCGAAAAGGTGCTGACCAACCAAGACCTCGCGCGGATGGTCGACACCTCCGACGAATGGATCGTCCAGCGCACCGGCATCCTCGAACGCCGCATCGCGGCCGAAGGCGAATTCACCTCCCATCTCGCGACCGCCGCCTCCCGCGCCGCGCTCGGCCGGGCAGGGATGGACCCGTCGGATCTGGACCTGATCGTCTTGGCGACGGCGACCCCGGACGAGACGTTCCCCGCGACCGCGACGCGGGTCCAGAACGCGCTCGGCATGACCCGGGGCGCCGCCTTCGACGTGCAGGCGGTCTGCTCGGGCTTCATCTATGCGCTCAACGTGGCGGACAATTTCATCCGCCTCGGCCAGGCCGAAAGCGCCCTCGTCATCGGCGCCGAGACCTTCTCCCGCATCCTCGACTGGACCGACCGGGCGACCTGCGTCCTGTTCGGCGACGGGGCGGGGGCGGTGGTGTTGCGCGCGGAGGAGGGGACGGGGACCGCCGAGGATCGCGGTGTGCTGTCGAATCATCTCCATTCGGACGGGCGCCACCACGACCTCCTCTTCGTCGACGGCGGACCGTCGAGCACCCGCACCGTCGGGCATCTCCGGATGGCGGGCCGCGACGTGTTCCGCCACGCGGTGGTCAACCTCGCCACGGTGATGCGCGAGGCCCTGGCCGCCGCCGGCGTCGGCGCGGAAGACGTCGACTGGGTGGTGCCGCACCAGGCCAATCTGCGGATCATCAACAGCACGTCGGGCAAGCTCGGAATGCCGGCGGAAAAGGTGATCGTGACCGTCGACCGGCATGCCAACACCTCCGCGGCGTCCATTCCGCTGGCGCTCGCCGACGCGGCGGGGGACGGCCGGATCAAGCCCGGCGACCTTTGCCTTCTCGAGGCGATGGGCGGCGGTTTCGCGTGGGGCGCCAGCCTGGTCCGCTGGTAGGCAAGCCCGGTCGCGCGGCTCCGCGGGACGCGGAATTACATTAGGTACTCCGTCTATCCTATTGATAATTGACTGGATTCCTCGTTCGTCATACCCTGAGCGGAGAACAGGCGGAGGCTCGGGGGAAATGGCGTCAGCGACGGTGACGCGTGCGCATCTGGCCGAGGCGGTGTACCGGGAAATCGGGTTGTCGCGCAACGAATCGGCCGATCTGGTGGAAACCGTGCTCCACGAGATGTCGAATTCGCTGGCCCGCGGCGAGTCGGTCAAGATTTCCTCCTTCGGCAGCTTCTCGGTCCGCCAGAAGGGCGCCAGGGTCGGGCGCAACCCGAAGACCGGGGAAGAGGTGCCGATCCTTCCGCGCAGGGTGCTGGTATTCCGCGCCTCCAACGTCCTCAAGTCGAAAATCAACGAATCGATGGCGGCCGCGCGACCGGGCGACCCGGACGCATCCGGCGGCTGAGCCATGGCGGAAGCGGCACAGCCCTTGGAAACGCGGCGCCGGGGCGCGGGGAAATCGGCCTCGGCTTTCCGCACCATCAGCGAGGTGGCGAACGAGCTCGACGTGCCGCAGCACGTGCTGCGCTTCTGGGAGAGCAAGTTCATCCAGGTGAAGCCGATGAAGCGCGGCGGCGGGCGGCGCTATTACCGCCCGGAGGATATCGAGCTTCTGAGGTCCATCCGCGAGCTGCTCTATACCGACGGCTATACCATCAAGGGCGTTCAGAAGCTGCTGCGCGAGGGCGGCGTGAAGGCGCTCGCCGAGCGTCAGCACGTCCCGGACCCGGAGCTTCAGGCCGGGCCCGATGCGGTCTCCGAAGCCCGGGCCGATGGGTCGGACGTCGAGGCGCTGAGAGCCGCGCTCGCCGATCTCGTGGAAGAGCTCGAACGGATCTCGGCCCGCCTCCGCAAAGCGCTCGAATAGAGTGGGTCCGTTTCAATCGGAACCGCTTCGTCCGTTTTCCTCCGTCATGGTCGGCGAAGGCCGACCATCCACGTTTTGTTTTTGATTCCCGAGACCTAAAAACTCGTGGATGGTCGGCCTTCGCCGACCATGACGGTGAGGAAGCAAGGGTAAGCGCGCTTCCATCTCAAACGGACGGACCCCAGGCCGACGCACGCCCTCCACCGCCGTTGTAATCCACGCCGAAGGTGCGATATGGTCGGCGACGCGGTCGGACGGCCCGAACGGGCGCCGAACTCGACGGAGCGTGGCGCAGTCTGGTAGCGCACTTGACTGGGGGTCAAGGGGTCGTAGGTTCAAATCCTATCGCTCCGACCAAGATCGTCAGGGGTTTGGCGCGGAGCGCCGGACCCCTGACGCGTTTATGGCGGCAGCGCGCATCGCGGCCAGTAACTCGGTACGTCGAATCAATCGATTAGATCGATATTCGAAGGAATGAGATGAATTCCGGCGGCCGATCCGTCTCCACGATTTCGCTCCGGGCGGGACGTCGGATCGTCCGCGCGGCCGTGCTGTCCGCGGCCGTCCTCGCGCTCGGCGCATGCGTGCCCGAGACGGAAACGCCGCCGCCAAGGGTTGAGGCTTCCCCGCCGCCGCCCGCGCCGGGAGCCCCCGTGCCCCCGCCCGCACCGAAGGCCGACCGCGCGCCGGAGAGGCCGGCGCCCGCGCCTGTCGAAACCCGGGATCCCGCGAAGAAGGATACGGCGCCGGTCGTCGTCGGAATCCTGCTGCCGCTCTCGGGTGAAGAACGGGAGCTCGGCCGGGCGATGCTGAACGGCGCCATGATGGCGATGTTCGACCACGCCGCTCCGGGCCTCGCGCTCAAGCCCTACGACACCGCGGGAACGCCGGCGGGCGCGGCGGAAGCGGCGGAGGCCGCGCTGAAGGACGGCGCGAGGCTGCTGCTCGGCCCGCTGTTCTCGGACTCCGTGGCGGCGGTCGCGCCCGTCGCCGCGCGCGCCGGGGTCAACGTGCTCGCGTTCACCAACGACCGGGCCGCGGCGGGACGTGGGGTTTTCATCCTCGGCCATCATCTGGAGCCGCAGATCCGCGCGGTCATCGCCTATGCCGGCAGGCGCGGCATCCGCAGCCTGGCCGTCCTGATCCCGACCGGCAGGTTCGGCGCCCAGGCCGCCGTCGCCGCCGACGCCGCGGCGCGCGAGGCCGGCATCGAGATACACGAGATCGCGGTCTACACCGACGACGTGCCGTCGATCGACCGCGCGATTCGCCGACTCGCCCGCTATGATGGGCGCAAGGCTGCGCTGCGCGAGCACCGCGCCGCCCTGAAACGGCGCGGGGATGTCGAGTCGCTCGCCATTCTGGAGCGGCTGAAGAACCGCGACACGCTGGGAAATGTCGACTTCGACGCGATTCTCGTGCCGTCCGGCAGCAGCCCCGTCTACGCCATCGCGGCGCGTTTGCCGTATTACGACATTCCGAGCGACCGGGTGCGCGTGCTCGGCATTTCGACCTGGGACCGGCTCGAGCTGAGATACGAGCCGGCGCTCAGGGGCGCGTGGTACGCGAGCCCCGCGACCGAGCTCGGGAGCCTGTTCGAGCGGCGCTTCGCCGAGTCCTTCGGCAAGCCGCCCGGCCCGCTGGCGGCGCTGGCTTACGACGCGGCGGCGGTCGCGGCGCTCCTCGGACGGCGCCCCGGCGCGGATTTCGGCGCCCGGGCGCTGCGCGACCCGCGCGGCTTCGAGGGCGCCTCCGGGCTGTTCCGCTTCCGCGAGGACGGGCTGTCGGAGCGCAGCTACGCGATCGTCGAGGTGGGGGAGGACGGGGCGAAGCCGGTGAGCCCGGCGCGCCGGAGCTTCGATGCGCCGCGCGCCGAGGCGCGCCTCGGGACGCCGGCGCCTACGAACTGAAGCGCTTCCCGGCGATCAGCTGAGCAGCGCGTCGACCTCCTCGTCGGTCGGGAAGCGCCCGGTCCCGAGCTTCGAATAAACGATGCGCCCGTCGATGATTATCTCGAAGGCGCCGGTCGCGCCGGGCGCGATCTCGACATCCCCGGCGCCGAGCGCCCTGAGCCTGTCCCTCGCACGGAGGGCGCGCGGCTCGTAGTTTCATCTGACGCAGTATTCGATCCGTATCGCCATGCTCGCCCCTCCGGCCTCGCGCGGTCCGACAACCCTGTCTATAGTCCGCCGCTTGTCGGATCATAGGCATTCAGGGCCGCCCCGCAACGCGGCGGCGGCTGCCTTGTGTATGCTCCGGACTTTCGAAGGCGTTTTGTCGGAACGGCGCGATGGCTGAGCGCGCGATGCGCGGATGAGGGGCAGGTTTCGCCGCGGGGGCGCGCTGACGGCGCTCCTGATCACCGTCTTCATGGACATGGTGGGGTTCGGGATCATCATCCCGCTCACCCCGTTCTGGGCGGAGCGGTTCGGCGCCGGACCGGCGACGGTGACGCTGCTCTTCGCGACCTATTCGGCGTTCGGCTTCGTGTTCTCGTTCCTCTGGGGCTGGGCGAGCGACAAATGGGGGCGGAAGCCCGTCCTGCTGCTGAGCCTGATGGGCTCGGTGCTCTCCTTCCTCTGGCTCGGCTTCGCCGAGGCGCTCTGGATGCTGTTCGCGGCGCGCGCGATGGGCGGCATCTTCGGCGCCAACATCGCGGTCGGCCAGGCCTATATCGCCGACGTGACGCCGGAGGAGGACCGGGCGAAAGGGCTCGGCCTGTTCGGCGCCGCCTTCGGGCTCGGCTTCGTGCTGGGACCCGCGATCGGCGGCATCCTCGCCGGGCCGGACCCGTCCGACCCGGACTTCCGCACGCCGTTCCTCGCCGCCGCCGCGATGTCGTTCGTCGGCGTCCTCTTCGGGCTCCTGTTCCTGCGGGAGCCGGAACGCCGGGAGAAGACCGGGCCGCGCTACAGCATCCCCGCCCAGCTCGCCGGGTTCGCCCGGGTTCTCGCCACGCCGGCGGTCGGAATCCCCGTCCTCTGCTTCGCCATGATGGGGTTCGCGATGGGCGGGCTCGAATCGACATTCGCCATATGGGCGGAGCGCGCGGTGGGGTGGGGGCCGCGCGAGACCGGCTTCTTCTTCGCCTATATCGGCGTGCTGCTGGTGATCGTGCAGGGCGGGCTGGTCGGGGTCGTGGTCAGGCTGCGCGGCGAGGCGCGGACGGCGGCCTACGCGATCCTCGCGATGGCGGTCGGCATCGGCACGCTGCCCTTGTCCGACACGGTGACCGCGATCGCACTGTCGGGCGCGGCGATCACGCTCGGCTACGGCCTCGGACAGCCCGCCTTCAACGCGCTGATCTCGCGCGCCTCGCCGGAAGATACCCAGGGCGCGATCCTCGGCGTGACTCAGTCGGTCCAGAGCCTGATGCGCATCCTGGGTCCGATCACCGCCGGCGCGCTGTTCGCCGCCTGGGGGCGCGACATGCCCTATATCGCCGGCGCCGCCATCCTCGCAGTCGCGTTCGCGGTGTCGCTGACCATGCTGCACGGCCGGCGGGGTGCGTGAACGGGTCGGACCGCACCCGGTTCGAACAGAATCGTTTGGGGCTTATATAGATAACTTGACCGGGAGGTCCGCGGCATTTCTTCCGTCATGCCCGGACTTGTTCCGGGCATCCATGTCTTGCGGCATCGCGGTGCGAGTGGGGACAAGCGAGCCGGCCGACCCACGTGGATGCCCGGAACAAGTCCGGGCATGACGGCGTTGAGGGCAAGCGGGGCGGCGTTCCCGTCCCCGAGCCGGGCCAGCCGACCGCCGTTCAAGTTATCTATATAAGCCCGAATCGTTTCCCTGCGTCATGACAGCCGGCTGTCAGGTAATCGATATAAACCCCCAAAAATATCCTGAACAGACATTTTTTTCAGATTTATCCTTGACATGGACGAATTTCAAATCATATTTCTCATATTCAGAAAGTGGAGGCGCCGGAGATGCCAGCGCGTTCGGCATTTGCCGACGGCAATGCCGACAGGCCGATCGAGTCGGCAAATGTCGACATTCCCGCCCGGCATTTGCGGGGCGCGAATGTCGACCCGGTAGCGATTTGCCTACGCGATGCCTGTGTCGACGACACGAACGGGCGCCGGAGCCGGCAGGCCGACTCGCCCTCCCCCGGCCCCTCCCGCAAGCGGGAGGGGAGAAGGTGAGGAGGGGCCGGCAAGCGGATCCCCTCTCCCCGCCGGGGAGAGGGTCAGGGTGAGGGGGAAATCCCGCCGGGATCGCGCGTGGGGTGGAATCGGAAGGAAGAAAAAACGTCGTGATTTCCGGGGCTTGCCGACTTATTTATCCTGAACAAGCATTTTCTGCTTGACTCGGGACGCGTTTTGGGGTATATTTCGCATAGTGGGAAAGTGGGGGCGCCGGAGATGCCGGCGCCTCTTTGCGTCGCCGGACGGCTTGCCGAAGCGGGGCTGAATGGGCACCATCGGGAATATCCCGCCAAGCCGGTTGGCGGAGAGAGCGGATTGCGCCTGGGAGGCATTGCATGACGGAGTTGAACTACGCCGCGCCGGACAGTCTCGACGCGGCGGTCGGGATGCTGGCCGACGCCGGCGCCGGGGCGAGGATCCTGGCGGGCGGCACCGACGTTCTGGTCCTGCTGCACGGGACCTGATCGAACCGGAACTGATCGTCGACATCAAGAACATACCCGAACTCACTGAAATTTCAGTCGATGACGACGCCTGGCGAATCGGCGCCGCGACCTCGGGCATGAAGCTGATGGACCATGAGGGCTTCGCCGCCGCGTGGCCCGGGGTGATCGAGGGCGTGGCCCTGATCGGCTCGATCCAGGTCAAGGGCAGGGCGAGCGTCGGCGGCAATCTGTGCAACGCCTCGCCCGCGGCGGACAGCGTCCCGCCGCTGATCGCGGCCGGCGCGGTGGCCAACATCGCCGGGCCGGCCGGCAGGCGCGACCTTCCGGTCGAGGACGTCATCACCGGCCCCGGCCGGACCGCGCTGGAGGCGGGCGAGATGGTGGTCTCGTTCACCTTCCCGAAGCGCCCGCCGCATTCGGGGGATTGCTATCTCCGGCTGACGCCGAGGACGGAGATGGACATCGCCGTGGTCGGCGCGGCGGTCAACCTGACGCTCGACGGCGGCGGCACCTGCACCGCGGCCCGGGTGTCGCTCGGCGCGGTGGCGCCGACGCCGCTGCTGGTCGAGGACGCCGCGGCGGCGCTGATCGGGACTCCGGTCGACGACGCGGCGCTGGACGCCCTGGCCGCGGCGGCGAGCGCGGCCTGCGATCCGATCGACGACAAGCGCGGGACGATCGCGTACCGGATCAAGACCGCGGGCGTGATGACGCGGCGCGCGGCGGAAACCGCGCTCGACCGGGCGAGGAGGAACTGATGCCCAAGGCTCATGTAACGACGACGATCAACGGCGACGAATACGAGGTCCTGTGCGAGCCGGGTCAGACCCTGGTCGACGTTATCCGCAACGGGCTCGGCCTGACCGGGACCAAGGAGGGGTGTTCCACCGGCGACTGCGGCGCCTGCTCCGTCATGCTCGACGGCGAGCTGGTCTGCTCCTGCCTGGTGCTCGCGGTCGAGGCCGACGGCAAGGCCGTCGACACCATCGAGGGGATGGCCCAGGGCGAGGACGAGCTGCATCCGCTGCAGCGCAATTTCCTCGAGCTCAACGGGCTGCAATGCGGCATCTGCACGCCCGGAATCCTGATCGCGGCGCGGGCGCTGCTCGAGCGCAACCCCGATCCCACCGAAACCGAGATCCGTTTCTGGCTGGCCGGCAATCTCTGCCGGTGCACCGGCTACGACAAGGTCATCCGCTCCGTCCAGGCGGCGGCGGAAGAGATGAGGGAGGCCTGAAAATGGCGAGCATTCTGGAGAACAGCGGCTTCAACCCCGACAAGGAGCTCAAGATCGTCGGGACCAACCCGGTCAAGCAGGACGGGCCTGACAAGGTGACCGGACGCGCCAAGTTCGGCGCCGACCTGATTTTGCCCGGCATGCTGTTCGGCAAGATCCTCAGGAGCCCGCACCCGCACGCGGTGCTGAAGTCGATCGACACGTCGAAGGCGGAGGCGCTGCCGGGCGTGAAGGCGGTGGTCACGCGGGACGACTTTCCGGAACTGCCGCCGGGCACGCCGGGAGGCGACCTGTCGCGCAACGTCATGGCGCGCGAGAAGGTGTTCTATGACGGCCATCCCGTGGCCGCCGTAGCCGCGACCAGCGAGCCCGTCGCCAAGCGCGCGCTCAAGCTGATCGAGGTCGAGTACGAGGTGCTGCCGCATGTCATCGACCCGGTCGAGGCGATGCAGCCGGGCGCACCGATCCTGCACGACCATCTCAGGACCAAGGGGGTCGAGGGGGCCGAGGACACGCCGACCAACATCGTCGAGCGGCTCGACCTCGCGATGGGCGACACCGACGCCGGATTCGCGGAAGCCGACGTGATCGTCGAGCGCGAATACGATTCCAAACCCATGCACCAGGGCTATATCGAGCCGCAGGGATGCGTCGCCGACTGCAACGAGGACGACCAGATCGAGGTCTGGTGCTGCACCCAGGGCACGCACGTCTTCCGCGACCGGCTGGCCGACATCCTCCGGCTCGATTCCTCGCGCATCAAAGTGATGCAGTCCGAGATGGGCGGCGGCTTCGGCGGCAAGACCGGTTTCTACGGCGAGCCCCTGGCGATCGTGCTGTCCAAGAAGGCGCGCCGTCCGGTCAAGATCGTGCTGACCCGGAACGAGGTGTTCCGCTGCACCGGCCCGGTGTCGGGTACCCGCTCGCGGATCAAGATGGGCTGCACCAAGGACGGCAAGATCGTCGCGGCCGAGGCCGAGCTGATCTTCCAGACCGGCGCCTTCACCGGCTCGATGTTCTTCAACGCGCCGCACGCGATGTTCACCCGCTACGCGCTGGAGAACATCAAGACGACGGCCTGGGAGGTGGTCTCCAACCGGCCCAAGGTGAACGCGTTCCGCGCGCCCTGCGTGCCGCAGATCGTTTTCGGGGTCGAGGCCATCGTCACCGAGCTCGCCAACAAGATCGGCATGGACGAGATCGACTTCCGGCTCAAGAACGCCGCCACCGAGGGCTACACCACGCTCTACGGCGCGACCTTCGGGCCGATCGGCTTCGTCGAGACCCTGGAGGCGGCGAAGGAGACCGACCACTACAGGTCGCCGGTCAAGCCGGGCGAGGGGCGCGGCCTGGCCGCGGGTTTCTGGTTCAACCGGGGCGGCGACACGACGGGCTCGCTCACCATCACCCCGGACGGCTCGGTCAACATCATGCTCGGGACCTCCGACGTCGCGGGCTCGCGCGTCTCGATCAGCATGATGGCGGCGGAAGAGCTCGGCGTTCCGCTCGAGAAGGTGCGCGCGAACTTCGCCGACACCAGCGCGATCGGCAACAACCGGGTGACCGCCGGCAGCCGGACCACCTTCTCATCCGGCATGGTCATCGTGGACAGCGCGAGGAAGGCGATCGACACGATGGTCGAGCGCGCGGCGGAGATCTGGGGCGTCTCGCCCGAGGAGGTCACCTTCGAGGACGGCCACTGCCGCCCGGCGAGCGCGAACGTGGGCGATTTCGAGCCGCTCTCCATCAAGGACATCGCGTCCCGGACCAGCGTCAGCCACGGCGCCATCGCCGGCCATTCGGAGATGAACGTGACCGGCGAGGGCCCGGGCTTCGGGGTGCATATCGTCGACCTCAAGGTGGATCGCGGCACCGGCCGGGTGGACGTCACCCGCTACACCGTGATCGAGGACGCCGGCAAGGCGATCCATCCGCTCCAGGTCGAGGGCCAGTACCAGGGCGGCGCGGTCCAGGGCGTGGGCTGGGCGCTCAACGAGGAGTACATCTACCGCGCGGACGGGACGCTCGATAACCCGAGCTTCCTCGACTACCGGATGCCGGTCGCCTCCGACGTGCCGATGATCGACACCGTGATCGTCGAGGTGCCCAACCCGAACCATCCCTACGGCCTCCGGGGCGTGGGCGAGGTCCCGGTGGTGCCGACGCTGGCCGCGATCGGCAACGCCATCGGCGACGCGATCGGGATCAGGCCGCAATCGCTGCCGATGTCGCCGCCCAAGCTGCTCGAGCTGATGGACGGCGGCGAGACCAAGGCGGCGGCCGAGTAGCACGGCGCGCCTTCGCGCGGCTGGAGAGCGGGGAGGAGAGAAGATGAAACCGCTTGAGATCATCTTCGAGGTCACCGAGGCGCCCGAAGGCGGATACGATGCCCGCGCGCTCGGCCACGCCATCTTCACGCAGGGCGATGACTGGGACGACCTGAAGGAAATGGCGCGCGACGCGGTCCTCTGCCACTTCGAGGATGACGACGCGCCGCGGGTGATAACGCTCTTCGGTTGAATCGTTTGACCGACGGCGACGAACCTTCGCCGGCTGAACCGGCGTCTTAGGGTATCCGGTCTCGATTATGTCCCTGCGGACAGGCGCCCAGCCAAGAAGCGCCGATCTTGACGGCGGCTACCGGTTGGGCGTGGACATGGGCGGTACGCATACCGACATCGTCCTCGTCGACGGGTCGGGCGGGATGCGCGTCGAGAAGGTGCCGAGCACGCCCGGCAATCCTTCCATCGCCGTTCTTGAGGGAATCGGCAGGCTGATCGGGTCCGGCATCGCCTCAGAGACGATCGGTTTCTTCGGCCACGGCACGACGGTGACCACCAACGCGCTCCTCGAAATGAGGGGCGCGCGCGCCGGGCTGCTGATCAACGAGGGATTCCGCGCCGTCCAGGAGGTGCAGACCGGGGCGCGCGAGGCCGACCAGTTCGACCTCCGGTTCCGCCGCCCCGCGCCGCTGACGCCGCAGAGCCGGACGGCGGAAATCCCGGGCCGCATGGACTATCGCGGCCGCGAGATCGAGCCGCTCGACGAGGACGCGGTGGCGCGCGCCGCGCGCGAGTTGCGCGAAAAGGGCGCGGAGTCCTTCGCGGTCTGCTTCCTGTTCTCGTTCGTGAACCCGGCGCACGAGCGCCGCGCGGGCGAGATCGTCCGGGGCATCGTTCCGGGGGCCCATGTGTCGCTCTCCTCTGACGTCCTGCCACGGATCCGGGAATGGCCCAGATTGTCGGCCTGCCTGATCGACGCCTATCTGGCGCCGGTGCTGGCGCGCTACGTGGCGGATCTCGACGCCGGCCTCGACGCGCGCGGCATCGCGACACCGAGCCGGTTCCTGATGCAGTCGAACGGCGGCGTGATGCCGCTCTCGGCCGCCGCCGGCAAGGGCCGCACGGTCCACACCCTGCTCTCCGGACCCGCCGCCGGGGTCAAGGCCTGCGGATACGTGCTCGGCGAACGCCAGGGCCGGTCGCGGCTGATCGCGATGGACATGGGCGGGACCAGCTGCGACATCGCCTTCATCGAGGACGGGGTTCCGCTGGAAGCGACCGAAGGGACCGTGGCAGAACGCAAGCTCGACGTGCCGGCCCTCGACGTCGCGACGATCTCGGCGGGCGGCGGCACGGTGGCCCGAGTCAACGCCGCCGGCCACCTGACGGTCGGTCCGGACAGCGCGGGCGCCGAGCCGGGACCGGTTTGTTACGGCCTCGGAGGCGACCGCCCAACGGTGACGGACGCCGACCTGGTCTCCGGCTTCCTCAACCCGGACTACCTGCTCGGCGGGGCGACCGCCCTCGACGCGGAAGCGGCCGAGGAGGCGATCGAGACCCGCATCGCCCGGCCGATGGGGCTGTCTGCGCGCGAGGCGGCGTCCGGGATCGTGCGGCTGATCAACGCGCGGATGGCCGACGAGATCCGCGTCCAGGCGGCGAAAAAGGTCGTCGATCTCGCGGCCGCGAGCCTGGTCGCGTTCGGCGGGGCGGGACCGGCGCACGCGGCGATGGTGGCCGACGAGCTCGGCATCCGCCGCGTGCTGGTGCCGCCGCGGCCGGGCGCGTTCTCGGCGCTCGGCCTGCTGTGCTCGGATGTCGTCCACGATTACATCCGCTCCGAAATCGTCGAGCTCGGCACCTTGAGCGCGGAGCGGGCGGAAAGCCTCTTCCGGGCGCTCGAAGACCAGGCGGAGCGGGAGCTCGCGGAGGAGGGGCTGGGAAACAGCGAGCGGCAATTCGTACGGGAGATCGACCTCCGCTATGCCGGGCAGGGCTACGAGATCCGCACCCCGCTCGACGGTCTCGCATGGTCCCCGGTCGCCGACATCGGCATCGACCAGGCGCGGGAGCGTTTCCATGCGCTCCATCTCCGCCTCCACGGCCATTCGGCGCCCGACTCGACGATCGAGGCGGTGAGCTTCCGCCTGCGCGTCAGGGTACCGGTGCCCAGGCCGGAACTCGTGGACGGCGGCGCGGCCGCCGGGCCAGGGGCGAAAGCGGAGAGCGTACGGCGCGTCACCTTCGACGGGCGGACGCAAATGGAAGCGCCGGTCCGCGGCCGCGGAGACATCGGCGACGAACCGGCGGCGGGCCCGCTCGTCGTCGAGCAGGCGGACGCCACCACCGTCGTCCCGCCCGGCTGGTCGGCGCATCGCGACCGTTTCGGCAACATCGTCCTGGAGGCCAGATGAGCGTCGATCCGATCACGGTCGAGCTGCTGCGGAACCGCATCGCGAGCGTGATGCAGCAGATGGACTACCACTTCTTCCGGTCGGGCTATTCCACCATCGTCCGCGAGTCGCGCGACTTCAGCTGCATTATCGTGGACGCCGAAGGGCGGCTGGTCGTGGCGCCCTGGATGTTCTTCCACGGGCCGGTCTATTTCCACCTGGTGCAGCGCATCCTTGCCCTCTACGGGGCGGAGAATTTGCGCGAGGGGGACGTGTTCGTCACCAACCATCCCTATGAAGGGAACATGCCGCACGCCTCCGACATGGGGTTCGTCGCGCCGATCGTGCACGACGGCAGGCTGGTCGCCTTCGCCGCCACCATCGCGCACAAGGCGGATGTCGGCGGGACGGTGCCGGGCTCGACCTACGGTCAGGCGACGGAGCTCTATCACGAGGGAATGCTGCTGCCGCCGGTCCGGATCCACGACGCGGGCGAGCCGGACGAGGACATGATTCGGCTGATCGCCGCCAACACCCGCGCGCCCTATGTCGTGCTCGGCGACATTTCCGGACAGATCGGCGTCACCCGGATCGGTCGCGAGCACGTGCATGCGATGTGCGAGCGCTATGGCACCGACACGGTGGCGGCGGCGATGCAGGCGATGATCGAGGCCTCCGCCGAGGAGTTCCGCGCCGCGCTGGCATCGATCCCGGACGGCGTCGGCGAGGCGGAGGGATTCCTCGACCATGACGGGGTGGACGACACCCGACCGGTCCGCATCGGCGTCCGGGTTACGGTCTCGGACGGGGAGCTCGAATTCGATTTCACCCGGTGCGATCCCCAGACGCGGGGCCCGGCCAACCTCCGGATCGCGATGGTGGAGGGGTGCGTCTGGTACTGCCTGATCGGGCTGGTCGATCCGACGCTGCGGTACAGCGACGGCGCGCGCCGCCTGGTCTCGTTCAGATTCGCCGACCGCAGCGTGCTGAGCGCGGAGGCGCCGGCGCCCTGCTCGAGCTACATGAAGACCTGCCAGAAGCTGGTCGACGTGATCCTGGAGACGCTCGACCCGCTATTGCCCGGCCGGTCGATCGCCCATTCGGGCGGCAGCGGCGGCAGCATCGTCGTCGCGCGCCCGGACGGGAATCGTCCAGGCCGGGGAAACCAGTACGAGATCTTCGGCTCGGCATACGGCGCGGGGGAGGGGGCGGACGGCGCTTCGGGGGTGACCGTGCACCTCGCGAATCTCTACGCCGCGCCGGTGGAGATCGTCGAGTCCGAGTTCCCCTGCCGGATCCGGCGCTTCGAGCTCAACCCCAACAGCGGCGGCGCCGGAGAGTTTCGCGGCGGCCTCAACTTCCGGCGCGTATACGAGATGCTGGAGCCCGCGCAGGTCGTCTACCGCTCCGACCGCGCCTCGGTGCCGCCGGCAGGATTGCGCGGCGGCAAGCCGGGCGGACCGAGCCGCTTCGTTCTCCACCCCGGGACCGACCGGGCGGAGGCGATGCCGTCCTCCTGCCGACTCAGCCTCGACGCCGGAACGATGTTCAGCGTGCAGGGCGCGGGCGGCGGCGGCTACGGCGATCCGGCAAGGCGGACACCGGAGAGGATCGTGCAGGACCTGGAAGAAGGGTATGTGACGCCCGATGGGGTCCGGCGAGACTACGGCGTGGACCTGGACGGGGCCGACCTCTGAGCGGCCGGCCCGCGATCTGCCGGTCCCTACTCGGCCGGCGCCTCTCCTGGCGCCGATTCGTTGCGGCCGAGGATGTAGCTTTCTACGAAGGCGAGCTTCCCCTTCACCTCGGACAGGCCCTGTTCGACGGAGCGTAGGCGCGTGTCGATGCCGTCGAGGCGCCTGTCGACGCCGTCAAAGCGTTTGTCGATGTCGTCAAAGCGTTTGTCGATGTCGTCAAAGCGTTTGTCGATGCCTTCGAAACGATTGTCGACGCCCTCGAAACGCTGGTCGAAGCGCTTCTCGACGCCGTCGAACCGCTTGTCGATGTCGCGGCGCAGCGATCCGATCATGGTTACGATCAAGGCGGCAAGCGCCACCGCGGCACCGACGATCATGATCGAACCCTGATCCATTACGCGAACTCGAACTGTCTGCTACCGATGCGTGTGGAAGGCGACTGGACACACGTTAACAGACGAGACGAATTCAGTCCACGCTGCCGGACTCAACTACGCAGCCGCCGGCTCGCGATCCGCGCACCCTCGACCAGCGCCGCCAGCTTCAGGCGCGCGATGGCCGGGTCGACCTTTCCGATGCCGGCGAATGTCGCGAAGCCGCAATCGGTTCCGGCGATGACGCGGTCGCGCCCGGCGATGTCGACGAACCGGCCGATCCGTTCGGCGACCAGTTCGGGATGCTCGACATAGTTGGTCGTCGAATCGATGACGCCCGGAATCAGTATCCTGTCGTCCCAGCCGCCGCGGTCGCGGAACACGGTCCATTCGTGCGCGTGGCGCGGGTTGGCGGCCTCGAACAGGAGGCCTTGCGGCTTGGCGGAGAGCAGCAGGCCGGCGATCGCTTCGAGCGGGATGTCGCGGTGATGCGGCCCCTCGTAATTGCCCCAGCAGACGTGGAGGCGGGCGCGGTCGGCGGGCACGTTCTCGAGCGCCGCGTTGAGGACCTCGACCTGCATGGCCGCGCGGCGGAGAAACAGCGCGTCGTCCTCCTCGCTGTAGATCACGTGGCGTCCCATGGCGAGGTCGGGGCAGTCGATCTGGAGGATCAGTCCGGCCGCCGCGATGGCCTCGTATTCCGGCTTCATCGCCTGGGCGAGCGCGCCGAGATAGGCGTCCATGTCGGAATAGAAGTCGTTCGCCTGGAAGACCGCGATCACCCCGGGCGAGGCGGCGTTCATGAAACCCTCGGCGGCGCCGGCCGCGTCGAGCGCGGCGGTGAGCCGTTCGATCTCGCGCGCGAGCGGCGCCGAGTCCCGGAGCGCGACCGGGCCGGTGCAGCGCGGACGGTGCAGCCGGCGCGTGCCCGCCGCCTGGCCCATCCGGCGGCGGTATTCGGGAAACTCGCTGAGGTCGTCGAAGCGGAGCGACGGGCTCTCGCCCGAAAAACCGGAAAGCCGGTCCTGGATATAGGTCGCGTAACCGGTACGCCCGACCTCGCCGTCGTTGACGATGTCGATCCCGATGGCGCGCTGGTCGGCAACCGCGTCCCGGACTGCCGCTTCGGTCAGGCGGTCGAGCGCGTCCGGGTCGTACTCCTCGCCATGCTCCTTCGCGAGCAGGAGCGCGGCGAGCGCATCGGGCCGCGGCAGGCTGCCGACATGGGTGGTGAGGATACGCCCGCCGCCGGTACGCACGGGGTCAGATATAGTGGATCGTCTGGCCCATGAGCTCGCGCCACGCGACGGGCGCGCCGGCCTTCTCCGCGGCCTCCTCGGGCGGGATGTCGGGGTCGAACAGCGCGGCGCGAAAACGCCGGCCGCTGACCTCGTCCGTCGCGCGCGAGGCGAGCCAGACGATCGGCGCCCGCATCACCTCGGGCTGGATCAGGTATTTCCGGTCGACGTATTTCCCGTCGGCCGGGATCATCCGCGTGTTGGCCCGCCCGCCAGGAACCAGCACGTTGGCGGTGACGCCGGTCTCCTCCAGCTCGAAAGCGAGCACCGAAGTGAGCGCCTCGGTCGCCGCCTTGGCGGGGCCGTAGGGGCCGAGCCCGGGGTTGATCATCGTGTCCAGGCTGGTCGTCACGTTGACGATCCGCCCCCAGTTCCGTTCCAGCATGCCGGGCAGCGCCGCCTTCGTCATGATGAACGGGCCTGAGGCGTTGACCGCGACGATCTTGAGCCAGAGGTCGAGGTCGGCCTCCCAGATCGGCCGGCGCGGCGCGGTGTTGGTGGGCGAGTGCTCCTGCGGTCCGAGGGCGGCGTTGTTGACCAGCATGTCGAGCTTGCCGAACGCGTCCTCCACCTCGGAGACCGCCCGCGCGGCGTCGTCAGCGCTGGTGACGTCGCCCTGGACCGCGACCGTGCGGCTAGGATCGGTGGCCGCGCCGATTTGCGCCGCCGCCTCGTCGAGCTCGGGCCGGTCGCGCTCCATCAGCGCGACGCTCGCGCCCGCCTCGGCCAGCGCGACCGCCATCTCGCGGCCCAGGCCGCGGCCGGCGCCGGTGACGAGGATCGACGTTCCGCTCAGATCGGCGCTCATTCGACTGTCTCCAATCGTGAAAGTGGATGGCTATCCGGCGACGTCGAGGGCGATATGGACGACCTCGGTGCCGTCGTCGACCTCGCGACCGAGGGCGCGCACCGCCGTATCGGTCTCCTCCAGCGGGAACATGTGCGAGCACAAGGGCCGCAGCTCGCCGCCCCGCCGCCGGAGGATGTCGAGCGAACGCTCGATCGACACCCAGCCGGCCGAGAGAAGGCCGATCAGCTGGATCTCGTTGATCACGATCTTGTCGGTGATCAGGTTGCCGACCGGCTTGAAGCTCTTGAGGCCGGCGAGGACGATGCGCCCGCCGCGGCGCACCATGTCGACCGCATCGACGATGGGCTGGGTCGCCCCGGCGGAGACCTCGACCACGACATCGGCGCCGCGGCCGCCGGTCGCCTGCATGACCCGCTCGACCGGGTTCTCGCTGTCGACGTCGATCGCGATGTCGGCGCCGAGCTGCCGGGCGAGCGCGAGCCGGTGGGCGTCGTTCGCCGTGCCGGTGACGATGACCGTGCCGGCGCCGGCTTCCCGGGCGGCAACCACGCACAGGAGCCCCCGCTGGCCGGGCCCCTCGATCACCACGGTCTCGCCGATCTGGGTGTTGGGCGCCTCGTAGGCCCAGCGCACGCCGTTCGACAGCGGGTTGAACAGCGAAAGCACGTCGCGCGGGATGTCGTCGGGAACCTTGTGAACCAACGTGTTGGGATGGAGGTACATGTGGCTCGCATAGCCGCCCCAGAGGCCCGGCGCCTTTTCCGTGGAGGCGTAAAGGCCGTAACCCAGATTGCTCTCGCAGAGCGTCGTCTTGCCGATCGCGCACTGGAAGCAGTGCCCGCAGGGGATGATCGATTCGACCACCACCCGGTCGCCCTCCCTGGCGCCCCAGCGCCTGGCGGCTTCCGGCCCGACGCGCTCCAGCCAGCCCATGATCTCGTGCCCCGGGATGATCGGGGTGATGTCCCACGGCGTGCCGGCGAGGTGCCCGGTATACTGCTCGTAGTCGGTGCCGCACAGCCCCGCCGCCTCGACCCGCAGCACGCCCTCCTCGGGCGCGATGTCGGGCAGGTTGAATTCCCGGAACTCGAAATTGCGCGGACCCGTCAGAACGGCCGCGTCGGCCTTGTCCGCCATGGTTTTCCTCCCGAGGACCGGGTCGCCGCCAATCGCGACGGCGACCCGAACCCCTCCGGTATCAGCCGCCCGCGTGCGACTTGGCGACCGTCTTCATCAGCTCGAACATTTCCTTGGTGTCCTGACGCTTGCCAAGGACGTCGTCGCCGATCGGCGCCACCGTCTCCATGAACTTCGTCTGGTCCGCCGCGGACAGGCGGATCACCTCGGCGCCGCCGTCGCGCCATTTCTGCTCGGCGCGCGAGCCGTAATCCTGCGCGGTCTTGAACATGAAGCTCTCGACGGCCTTTCCGGCATCCTCGACAGCCTGCTGCAACTCGCGCGGCAGCTTGTTGTAGAACGCCATCGAGACGAAGCCGATGCAGGGGATGTAGGTGTCGTTGACCACGGTGATGAACTTGGCTTCGGTAAAGTGCTTGGTCGCCGCCATCACCGTGATGTTGGAGCGGATCCCGTCGATCAGCTTGCGCTGCAGCGCCGGCAAAGTCTCCGAATAGGGCATCGGCACGCCGGTCGCCCCGAGACGCGCCATCACCTCGGTCTCGACCTTGGTGGCGAGCACGCGGAACTTGAGGCCCTTGAAGTCGCCCAGCTTGCGTACCGCGGTGAGGGAGGCGTACGAGGTCGGGCCATACATCCAGATGCTGACGCCCTTGACGCCCTTCTTGGTCGCCATGTTCAGGAACTTGTCGCGGAACCTGGGGTCGGTGATCGTCTTGTGGGCGTGCGCGTCGCTGTTGAACACGCCCGGCACCTCCAGCACCTGGAAGCGCGGATCGACGCCCTTTAGGAAGCCCGCCGGGGTCCCGAACAGCTCGACGGTGCCGAGCTGGAGCCCCTCGATCAGCCGCGGAATCTTGCCGAGCTGGGCGGACGGGTAGAGCTCCGCCACGATCTTGCCGCCCGATTTCATCTCGATCTGGCGCTTGTATTCCTTGATGAACTCATGCAGCGGGTCGTTCGCGACCACGATCGCGAGCTTCATCGTGTGCTGGGCCTGCGCCGTCGACGGCGCGCCGCCCCCGAGAAGGGCGAAGGCAGGGAGGGCAAGTGCGAAGGCGCAAGCCCCGAAACGTCTGATCCCCATCGTGATTGTCTCCTCGATGTTGTACGAATTGCCCCGGCGCGCGGCGCGGGAGCGGAATTGTCGCCTAACGGCAGGGGCGTGTAAACGCGGGCGCGGCGTTTCCCGAATTCAAGCGCCGCCGATCCGGGTTTCGACGAATTCGGGGTAGGTTTCGGCGACCCGTTGGCGGACGGCGCCGCGGATCAGTTCGAGCCTGCCGGGTTCGGGCGGGGGCGTCCGGGGGATGTCGGCCGGGATCTCGAAATCGAACCCGGTGGCATCGCGAACCTCCGCAAGTTCCACGCCCGGATGCAGGCTTTGCAGTCGGAACCCGCCGGCGTCGCGGTCGAATTCCATGACGCAGAGCCGGGTGACCAGCGCGTGGGGACCGCCGGTACGGTGGACCGTCGTCGGGCTGGTGCCGGGCGCGCTCACGAAGTCGACCCTCGGCACCAGCACGCGGCGGCTGTGCTCTTCCCTGAACAGGATTACGCGGGGAATGAGAAAGTACAGGAAAGCTGATCCGTAACCCCCTGGAAAACGTACATTTAGTTCCGGGTACGAACCGGTCCCGACCAGGTTGATGTTGCCTTGCCCGTCGATCTGGCCGCCGCCGAGAAAGAATGCGTCGATCCGCCCCTGCGCAGCGCGGTCGTGGATCTCGCTGCCGCCGTCGTTGAACGGGTTGTAGCGCCGGCTGCCGAGGATGCTCGCCCGGGTCCGGCCCGCGCTCTCGGCCTCGACCAGCAGCGCCGCCGTCGCCGCCACCGGCGAGTTGGTCCCGACCGCGACGTTCCTCAGCCCTTCGATCATGCGCGCCAACACGCAGGCGAGGAACTCGTCGGTGGTCGGCGCGGCGGTCACGCGGCCCGGCCGACCTCGAGCACGTGCCGGTCGAGCCAGGCGGCGAAGCCGTCTTCCGTCGCGGCGGCGGCGGCATATTCGGCAAGCTGCTCCCGATCCGCCGGATAGGCGCCGGGGAGGGCGAGGGGCCAGGCGCCGTTCGGCGCGTGCGCGGCGGCCTCGACATAGATCGGCGCGATGGTGCCGGCGGTCATGCGCTCGTCGTCGAGCAGGTTGCCGTCGTACCGCTCCTCGAAGGTCGCGACGGAGCCGTGCGCGGCGTGCGCCAGAACGATCGCCTCCCGGGCGTTGCCGACCCAGAGGTTGCCGAGGGAATCGCAGAGCCGCGCGTGGATCAGCGCGATGTCGGGCCGGACCGCGGGCAGGACGACCACCGGGTCCTCGTCGCCCGCGAACGGGTTCTGCATCGTCTTCCAGTCGTCGCGGTGCGCGAGGATGTCGGAGCCGATAATGCCGCGCAGCCCGACGAAGGGCATGCCCTTCTCCCCCGCCTGAACCGCGGCGTACATCGCCTGGCAGGTGCTGTCGACGACGCGCACCGTGCCGTTCTCCGCCGCCCGGCGGAAACGCGGCGCGGCGCCGAACTCGCCGAGCGAAACGCCGCTGCATTCGATCGAAGCCACGCAGCCCGCGCCGATCAGGAGGTCCGCCTGGAGCCCCGCCGCCGGCAGGCACCAAAGCCGCAAGCCCTTCGCGCCGCGCCGGATCAGCGCCCGGATCGCCGCCATCGAGGCGCCCGCGTCGGGTTTCGGCAGGGCGAACAGGCAGCCGTCGCCGATACGCTCGGCGAGCTCTTCCACGGTCGTTTCGGACGGTCCGGTCACGGAGAACATAGTGCCGCCCGCCGGGACGACAGGCAACGGCCCGGATCAGGCGGGGAGGGGCGCGCCTCCCTCCGGTACGGGAGCATCGTCCCCCGCGTCCTGCTGCCGGGCCCACATCTGCGCGTAGGTGCCGTCCCTGGCAAGCAACGTCGCATGGGTGCCGCGCTCGACGATGCGCCCCTGTTCGAGAACCAGGATCTCGTCGGCGTCGACCACGGTCGACAGCCGGTGGGCGATCACCAGGGTCGTGCGGTCCCGCGATATCTCCCTGAGGGCGACCTGGATTTCCCGTTCGGTCCGGGTATCGAGGGCGGAGGTGGCCTCGTCGAACATCAGGATCCGGGGGCGTTTCAGGATCGTCCGCGCGATCGCCACGCGCTGCTTCTCGCCGCCGGAAAGCTTGAGGCCGCGTTCGCCCACCACGGTCTGGTAGCCGTCCGGCATCGCCACGATCTGGTCGTGGATCGCCGCTGTCCGCGCCGCCGCCTCGACCTCCGCCGGCGTCGCGTCGGGCCGGCCGTAGGCGATGTTGTAGTAGACGGTATCGTTGAACAGCACGGTGTCCTGCGGGACGATGCCGATCGAGGCGCGGACGCTCTCCTGGGTGACGCCCCTTATGTCCCGCCCGTCGATGGTAATCTCGCCGCCCGTCACGTCGTAGAACCGGTAGAGCAGTCGCGACAGGGTCGATTTCCCGGCTCCCGTCGGCCCGACGATGGCGACGCGGCGCCCGGCCGGCACGCTGAAGCTCACGTCGTGCAGGATGCGGCGGCGCGGGTCGTATCCGAACCGGACGTCGCGGAAGACGATGTGGCCCGGCCCCTCGGGGAGAGCCGGCGCCCGCGGCGCGTCCTCCACCTCCGGCTCGACGCCGAGCAGGTAGAACATCGCCTCCATGTCGGTGAGCGATTGCTTGATCTCGCGATAGACGAAGCCGAGATAGTTGAGCGGCAGGTAGAGCTGGATCAGGTAGGTGTTGACCATCACGAAGTCGCCGACGGTCATCGTGCCCTCGGCGACGCCGTAGCCCGCCATCAGCATCATGCCGCTGAGGCCGGTGCCGACGATGAGCGCCTGCCCGATGTTGAGCAGCGACAGCGAGGCGTTGCTGGTCACCGCCGCCCGCTCGTAACGCCGGAGCGCGGAGTCGAAACGGCGCGCCTCGTAGGCCTCGTTGCCGAAATACTTGACGGTCTCGTAGTTGAGCAGGCTGTCGATCGCCCGCGTGTTCGCCTCCTGGTCGGTCTCGTTCATGCGCCTGCGGTATTTCAGGCGCCATTCGGTGACGGCCATCGTGTAGGCGACGAACCCGACGATGGTGCAGAGCGTCACCAGCGCGAACCAGAAATTGAACAGCGTCCACAGGATGCCGCAGACCATCGCGAGCTCGAGCAGAGTCGGCAGGATGTGGAACAGCGCGAAGCGCAGCAGGAAGTCGATCGCTTTGGTGCCGCGCTCGATCGCCCGCGACAGCCCGCCGGTCTGGCGGTCGAGGTGGAAGCGGAGCGCGAGGCCGTGCAGGTGGCGGAACGTCGCGAGCGCGACCTGGCGGATCGCGCGCTGGCCGACCTTGGCGAAGACGGCGTCGCGCAGTTCCCCGAAGGCGGTGGCCAGCACCCGGGCGACGCCGTAGCCGAGGATCACGCCGATGGGCACCACCACAAGCGCCTCGCCGTCCGCGCCCAGGATGTCCACCGCCTCCTTGTAGAGAACCGGGATGTAGACGGTGGCGATCTTGGCGAGCGCAAGGAAGGACAGCGCCGCGACGACCCGCAGCCTGATCTCGAAGGCGCCCCGGGGCCAGAGATAGGGCAGAAGCGATGCCAGCGCGTGCCACTCGAAGCTGTCCTCGAGCTTGCGGCCCGATCCGGTCCGCTCGGCGTCGGTCATGGCGGGTTCGTCGGGTTGTCACGCATCGCCTGTCATATAGAGGCGGGCGGCGGCGCTGGCCAGCGGGGGCGGATCGTCGTTGCCGAGTCGTCCGAACCGTGGCACTAACGCACCGGTTCGCAGCCTCTTCATTGATTCGGAAAGGGGCCGATGAAATTTCGGAACGCTTGGCGGCCGCTGATTGCCGGCGGCATTCTCGCCGCGCTGGCCTCGCCGGGCTGGGCCGATCCCGGTTTCGACGCCTGGCTGGAGGGCGTCCGCGAGGAGGCGCGCGAACGCGGCCTCAAGGAATCGACGATCGAGTCCGCGCTCTCGGATATCCGCCCGATAAAGCGCGTCGTCGAGCTCGACCGGAGGCAGCCCGAGTTCAAGCTCACGCTCGACGAATATCTGTCCCGCGTCGTGTCCGGGGCCCGGATCGAAAAGGGCAGGGTGCGGCTCGCCGAGCACAGGGAAATCCTCGGGGAGGTTGCGGCGAAGTACAGGGTCCAGCCCCGCTTCATCGTGGCGCTCTGGGGGATCGAGACGGATTTCGGGCGGTATCTCGGCGGGTTCGCGGTCATACCGGCGCTCGCCTCGCTCGCCTATGACGGGCGCCGGTCGGCCTATTTCCGCAAGGAGCTCTTCAACGCGCTCACCGTCATCGACCAGGGGCATATCGCGGCGAAGGACATGATGGGCTCGTGGGCGGGCGCGATGGGCCAGAACCAGTTCATGCCGTCCTCCTTCCTGCGCTACGCGGTGGATTACGACGGGGACGGGCGGCGCGACATCTGGGGCACGCTCGCCGACATCTTCGCCTCCAGCGCCAACTATCTGAGCAAGGTGGGCTGGCGCGGCGACCAGACCTGGGGCCGCAAGGTCCGGCTGCCCAAGGAGTTCGACCGCGCGCTGGTCGGACTCAAGGTGAGGAAGGGGCTGCGCGACTGGCAGGACCTCGGCGTGCGCCGGCCCGACGGCCGCGACCTGCCGACCCGCAACCTGCGGTCCTCGATCCTGCTGCCGGGCGGCGCCGACGGATCGGCCTATGTCGTCTACGACAACTTCCATTCTATCCTCCGGTGGAACCGGTCCAACCTGTTCGCAACGGCGGTGGGCACCCTCGCCGACCGCATCGCCGGCCGATAGAGGCAGGACTCCATGCCCTCACGCCGCCTCGACCTTCCCGCGACCGAAAGCCTCCGGCGCGGGGCGTCGGCCGCCGTCGCCATCGGAGCGGTTCTATTCGTCGCCGCGTGCGGCAGCAGCGAGCGCAAGACGGCCTATGTCGCGCCGCCGCCGGGCGAGGGGACCTACAAGATCGGCAAGCCCTACGACATCGACGGCGTCACCTACCGCCCGATGGTCGACGAGAGCTACGACGAGACCGGGATCGCGTCGTGGTACGGCCCGAAGTTTCACGGCAAGCGCACCGCGAACGGCGAGTTCTTCGACATGAATGCCGTGTCCGCCGCGCACAAAACGTTGCCGATGCCGTCGATGGTGCGCGTCACCAACCTGGACAACGGACGTCAGATCGCGGTTCGCGTCAACGACCGGGGCCCGTTCGTGCGCGGGCGCATCATCGACATGTCGCGCCGGGGGGCTCAGCTCTTGGGGTTCCGCTACAAGGGGACGGCCCGCGTGCGGGTCCGGATCATGCCCGAGGAAAGCCGGAAGGTGGCGGCGCTCGCCAGGACGACCCCGCCGCCGGCGTCGATGCAAAGCGCGGCCGACGGCGTCGTGTTCGAGCCACTGCCCCAGAGCACGGGACCGGTCGAGACCGCCTCCCTGCCGGCGCCGGGCCAGGGGGCCGGGAAAGTCAATGCGATCGAACGGGTCTACATCCAGGCCGGCGCCTTCCTCAACCGGGAGAACGCGAACAAGCTGAAGGCGAAGCTCGCGCCGCTCGGCCGCACCGTGATCGCGCCGCGCGGCCAAGGGCCGCAGCTCTACCGCGTCCTGCTCGGCCCCTATGCCGATGTGGCCCGGGCGAGGAGCCTGCTCGGCGCCGTGTCGGCGAGAAGCCGCTCCACCGCCAAGATCGTGTCCTACTGATCCGTCCGCGGGCATGAAACGCGGCCGGTTCATCACCATCGAAGGCGGCGAGGGGGCGGGCAAGTCGACCCACGCCGCGCGCCTCGCGCATAGCCTCGAACGGCGCGGCATGCCCGCCCTCGTTACGCGCGAGCCCGGGGGCACCGCCGAGGCGGAGCGCATCCGCGCGCTGCTGCTCGATCCCGGCGAGGCGGGCTGGGAGACGGCGACCGAGATGCTGCTCCATTTCGCCGGACGGGCGGAGAACGTCGCGAAAACGGTGAAACCCGCCCTTGCGGCCGGGCGGGTCGTGATCTGCGACCGTTTCGCCGATTCGACGCTCGCCTATCAGGGCTACGGGTCGGGTGTGCCCTTGGCAGCGATCCGAGCTGTCGAAGAGGCCGCGCTCGACGGGTTCCGACCCGATTTCACGCTGATTCTCGACCTCGATCCGGCGCTGGGGCTGGAGCGCGCGGGGAAACGCCGGACCGCCGCGGACCGTTACGAGAGCGAGCCGCTCGACTTTCATCGTCGGGTGAGGGACGGTTTTCTGGCAATTGCCGCCGCCGAGCCGGAGCGCTGCGCGGTGATCGACTCCGCGCAGGGCGAAGACCGGGTCGCGGAGGAAATTCTCACCGCGGTCCTGCGCCGGCTGGAAAAGCCGGCCAGCTGAACGGGGACGAGGGACGCCGATGCACCCGCGGGAAAATCCGACCCTGCTCGGCCACGAAGCGGCGGAGGCGGTTTTCCTGTCCGCCTGGCGTTCGGGACGGGTGCCCCATGCCTGGCTGATCGCGGGACCGCAAGGCATCGGCAAGGCGACGCTCGCCTTCAGGATCGCGCGTTTCGTTCTCGCCGGTGGCGAGGCGGGGGAAGGCGGTTCCCTCGCGGTCGCGGAGGATCATCCGGTATTTCGCCGCGTCGCGTCGGGCGGTCATTCGGACCTGCTCACGCTTTCCCGCGACCTCACGGGAGACCGGCCGAAGACATCCATCGAGGTCGACGCGGTGCGCGCGGCCGGCGACTTCGTGCACCTGACGGCGGCCGAAGGGGAATGGCGTGCGGTCGTCGTCGACAGCGCCGACGAGCTCAACCTGAACGCCGCCAACGCGCTTCTCAAAATACTTGAGGAACCATCCGACAATACGCTGATATTACTCGTATCCCACTCACCAGGCCGGTTGCTTCCGACGATCCGTTCGCGCTGCTGCCGGCTGCCGCTCGACCGGGTTCCGGACGACGCCATGCGCGAGATCCTGGCGCGCGGCGGGGCAGGGGCCGAGCCCGGGGACCTCGCGCGGCTGCTCGCGGTCGCCGAGGGCAGCCCGGGGCGCGCGTTCGCGCTGCAGGAGGCCGGGGGGCTCGAACTGCTGGACACCGTCGTCGGCTTCGCCGCCACGCTCCCCGATCTCGATCTGCCGGCGCTGCACGAGTTTTCCGACCGTCTCGCGCGGCGCGACGCGGAACCGGCCTACCGAACGGCCATGCAGCTCTTCCTGTGGTGGATCGCGCGCATTGCGCGGGCAAGCGCCGGCGGCGGCCTTCCGGGCGGAGAGGTCGTCGAGGGGGAGGCGGAAACCGCCTCGAGGATCGCCGCCCGCGCCGGTCTTGATCGCCTTGCCGCGCTGTGGGAGAAGTGTGCCCGGCTGATCGACCGGGCCGAAAGCGTCAATCTCGACCGCAAGCAGGTCGTGCTGGGCGCGTTCCGGCAACTGCAATCCGCGACCGCGCCCGAGCACCGGAGGGCGAGATGTCCGACGACAAGCGCTTCTACCTGACGACGCCGATCTACTACGTCAACGACTCGCCGCATATCGGGCACGCCTACACCACGCTTGCCTGCGACGCGCTCGCGCGCTTCATGCGGCTCGACGGCTATGACGTGTTCTTCCTGACCGGGACGGACGAGCACGGCCAGAAGGTGGAGAAATCGGCCCAGGCGGCCGGCATCGACCCGCAGGCCTTCACCGACCGCGTGTCGGAGAATTTCCGTGAACTCGCGAAGGCGATGAACTTCTCCAACGACGCGTTCATACGCACGACCGAACCGCGCCACGCCAGGGCCTCGCAGGCGATCTGGCAGGCGCTGATGGATAACGGCCACATCTATCTCGGCAGCTACTCCGGTTGGTACGCGGTGCGCGACGAGGCGTTCTACGACGAGAGCGAGCTCACCGAGGGCGAGGACGGGATCAAGCGCGCACCTTCGGGCGCCGAGGCGGAGTGGGTCGAGGAACCCAGCTATTTCTTCGATCTGTCCAAGTGGCAGGACCGGCTGCTCGCGTTCTACGACGCGAACCCCGATTTCATCGCGCCGCCGTCGCGGCGCAACGAGGTGGTGAGCTTCGTCAGGGGCGGGCTTAAGGATCTCTCGGTCTCGCGCACCAGCTTCAAGTGGGGCGTGCCGGTGCCGGACGACGCCGATCACATCATGTATGTGTGGCTCGACGCGCTGACCAACTACGCCACCGCGGTCGATTACCCGGACAAGGATTCGCAGGCGTTTTCAACCTATTGGCCATGCGATCTTCACATGGTAGGAAAGGATATCCTGCGCTTCCACGCGGTCTACTGGCCGGCCTTCCTGATGGGCGCGGGCATCGATCCGCCCAAGCGGGTCTTCGCGCATGGCTGGTGGACCAACGAGGGGCAGAAGATCTCGAAATCGATCGGCAACATCATCGATCCGTTCGACGTGGTCGAGCGCTACGGCCTCGACCAGGTCCGGTATTTCCTGCTCCGCGAAGTTCCGTTCGGCAATGACGGCGACTTCTCGCACCGCGCCATGGTGAACCGCATCAACGGCGACCTCGCCAACGATCTCGGCAACCTGGTCCAGCGCGTCACATCCATGATCCATCGCTATTTCGACGGCACGATGCCGGTGCACGAGGGCGGGCACAGGGACGCCGACGGGGAGCTTCTCGACGCGGCTTCCGGGCTCCTCGAAACCTGCCGCGACCGGATGCGCGCCCAGGCCTTTCACGAGGCGCTGGACGCGGTCTGGTCGGTGATCCGCCAGGCCAACGCCTATGTCGACCGTCAGGCGCCGTGGGCATCGATCAAGGAGGACAGGATTCGGACCGCCGCGGTGCTCGCGACGCTGGTCCAGACGATCCGCCGCGTCGCGATCGTCCTGCAGCCCTTCATGCCGGACTCGGCGGGCCGCATCCTCGATCAGCTGGCCGCGGATCCCGAACGCCGGACGTTCGCCAACCTGGGCTCGACCGACAACGTGCCCGTGGGGACCGCGCTCCCCAAACCGACCCCGGTCTTTCCCCGGCTGCAGGAGGAGAAAGCCGCCGGGGAGGCGCCCGCCTGATGCTGGTCGACAGCCACTGCCACCTCGATTTCGACGCGTTCGACGGCGACCGGGCCGAGGTCCTCGAGCGGGCGGCGGCGGCGGGCGTCGGCCGCGTGGTGACGATTTGCACGCGGCTCGCCGAGTTCGAACGGGTGCGGGCGCTCGCGCGCGATCATCGGGCGGTCGACTGCTCGGTCGGCATCCATCCGCACAATGTCGCAGACGAGGGGACCGCGGAGACCGCCCGGCTGGTCGCGCTCGCGGCGGAACCCGAAGTCGTCGGTATCGGCGAGACCGGCCTCGATTTCTACTACGATCACAGCCCGCGCGAAGATCAGCGCGCGAGCTTTCGCAACCACATCGCGGCCGCGCGCGAGACCGGCCTGCCGCTGATCGTCCATACCCGGGACGCGGACGACGAAACGGCGGCAATTCTCGCGGAAGAGATGGGGGAGGGAGCCTTCTCCGGGGTCATCCACTGCTTCAGCGCCGGCCCCGCGCTCGCCGAGACGGCGATCGAGCTCGGGCTTTACATATCGTTCTCCGGCATCGTCACGTTCAGGAAATCGGACGAATTGCGCAGGATCGCCGCGAATGTCCCGCCGGATCGCCTGCTGGTGGAGACCGACGCGCCCTATCTCGCGCCCGTGCCCAGGCGGGGCAAGCGCAACGAGCCGGCCTTCGTCGCACACACCGCCGCCGCGGTCGCCGCCGCGAGAGATGTCGATATTGATGTAATATCTCAACAAACAACGGATAATTTCTTCCGATTATTCAGGAAATCCGCTGCCCGCGCTGGCCTATGAAGGTCACCGTCCTCGGCTGCGGCAGCTCCCAAGGCGTGCCGATGATCGGCGGACGTTGGGGCGACTGCAACCCCGGCAACCCGCGCAACCGGCGACGACGCCCGTCGATTTTCGTCGAGTGGAACGGCGTCAATGTCCTGGTCGATACGTCGCCCGACCTGCGTGCGCAGGCCCTGGAGGCGGGAATCGAACGGATCGACGCGGTTCTGTTCACCCATGCCCATGCCGACCATGTGCACGGAATCGACGACCTCCGCGGCATCTGGCGCGGGACCGGCAAGGACATCGACATCTACGCCGAACCCGAGGTGCTGGACGAGATCGTCGGCCGGTTTCCCTACCTGTTTCTCGGCGCGAGCGGACCAGAACGCAACTATCCGCCGTTCCTGCGGCCCCGCGCCATCGACGGGCGGATCGCGATGCAGGGAATTGAAATCGTGCCTTTCGAGCAGGATCACGGGATCTGTGCCTCGACGGGCTTCCGCTTCGACGGTTTCGCGTATTCGACCGACGTCGTGCGGCTGTCGGAGGAAAGCCTCGATCTGATTGCCGGCATCGATACCTGGCTCGTCGATTGTCTGCGGCTGCACCGGGCGCATCCCACGCACGCGCACTGGCCGGTGACCAGCGCCTGGCTCGACCGCGTGCGCCCGCGGCGCGCGATCCTGACCCACATGAACCATCATGCGGACTACGACGCGATGCAGGCGGCGACGCCCGACGATGTCGAGCCGGCCTACGATGGAATGCCGATTGAAGTTCCATAAGATATATTATGCGACAACTATGTGCAGGTTCGACCGGGAACGCGGCCGATGAATGAAGCGGACGACAAAGGACACCCCAACCCCACCCCTATCGAAGCCCTCCTGGCGCTGATGACGCGGCTGAGGGACCGGGAGAACGGTTGCCCTTGGGACGCGGTGCAGACCTTCGCGACGATCGCGCCGTACACGATCGAGGAAGCCTACGAGGTGGCGGACGCGATCGCCCGGGAGGATCTCGCGGGTCTCGAGGAGGAGCTTGGAGACCTCCTCCTCCAGGTCGTGTTCCACGCGGAGATGGCGCGCGAGGCCGGCGCCTTCGACTTCGATTCGGTCGCCCGCAAGATCACGGACAAGATGCACCGGCGGCACCCTCACGTCTTCGGCGACGCGGCGAAGGACGGCGATCTGCGCCCCGCCTGGGAAGCGATGAAGGCCCGGGAACGGCGGGACAGGGCGGGAACGAAGGCCGCCCGGTCGAGCGCGCTGGACGGGGTGGCGCTCGCCCTCCCCGCCCTGATGCGCGCCCGGAAGCTTCAGGAGCGCGCGGCCCGCGTCGGTTTCGACTGGCCGGACATGGCATCGACCCTCGCCAAGGTCGATGAGGAGCTTGACGAGCTGAAGGGCGCGATCGGTGACGATGGCGGCCGGGCCGAGCTCGTGGAGGAAATCGGCGATCTGTTGTTCGCCTGCGTCAACGTCGCCCGGCGGCTCGGTATCGATCCGGAAGAGGCTCTGCGCGGCTGCAACGACAAATTCGTCCGCCGTTTCAGCTATGTAGAAGACGAACTTGCCAAAGAGAGCAAGGCGCCGGAAGACTCGACGCTCGAAGAAATGGACGCGCTCTGGGAAGACGCCAAGGCGCGCGAGCGCGCGTAAGCGGGCCCCTCCGGGTTCAGTCCCCGCTCAGCAGGATCATCAGGCTCGAGGTGTCGTAGCGGTTGCCGCCGCGGGCCTGGACGTGCTTGTAGAACTGATCGACCAGCGCGGTCAGCGGAAGGCGGGCGCCGTTCCGGTCCCCCTCCTCCAGCGCGATGCCGAGATCCTTGCGCATCCAGTCCACCGCGAAGCCATAATCGTATTTCCCGGCCAGCATCGTCGCCGCCCGGTTTTCCATCTGCCAGGACTGCGCGGCACCGCCCGAGATGACCTCGACCGCGCGTTCGGCGTCGAGTCCCGCCCGGACCGCGAAGTTGAGGCCTTCCGACAGCCCCTGGACGATGCCCGCGATGCAGATCTGGTTGACCATCTTGGTGAGCTGGCCGTTTCCGGCCGGCCCCATGTGGACGATCGTTCGCCCATAGGCGCCCATCACGGGCTCGGCGCGGGCGAACGCCGCATCGTCGCCGCCGACCATGATCGTCAGCACGCCGTTCTCGGCCCCCGCCTGGCCGCCCGAGACCGGGGCGTCGAGAAAGCCGATGCCGGCGTCCTTCGCCGCCGCCTCTACCTCGCGCGCGACGATCGCCGATGTTGTCGTGTGGTCGACGAGCACCGCCCCCTCGGCCATCCCGGCGAGCGCGCCGTCCGGACCGAGGATCACCGCGCGGAGGTCGTCGTCGTTGCCGACGCAGGAGAACACGAAGTCGGCGCCGCTTGCCGCCGCCGCCGGCGTCGCCACGCTCTTGCCCCCATGCCGGCCGGTCCAGCTTTCCGCCTTCGCGGCGGTCCGGTTGTAGACGGTGACGTCATGGCCCTTGGCCGCCAGATGTCCGGCCATCGGAAAGCCCATCACGCCAAGCCCCAGGAATGCGACGGATGCGGTCATCGGTTGCCCTGTCCCAGTTCTTCGTGGATGCGCCGGATCATAGGGAGAGCCCGAAGGCCGGGCAATCCGGGGCGGCTCACATGCCGAGCGAGCGTCGAATACCGGGCGCGAGGTCGGCCCAGACTCCCCTGGTCGGCGCGAGCAGCAGGCCTTCCTGGCCCTTGCGCCCCGGCCGGTAGGCGGTGCCGTCGACGCAGGCGCTGTAACCGCCCGCTTCGGCATGAAGGAGCTGGCCGGCCGCGTGGTCCCACGGCTTCAGGCTCCGGTAGAACGCGAAATGCGTCCGCCCTTCCCCCAGCGCCAGATAGTCGAAGCCGCAGCATTTGTTGTAGGTGCGCGCGCGGAAACGGCCGCTGAAGGTCTTGTCCTTGTTGAGGCGCCAGCCGAAGGCGCCGGTCATCTCGGCGTCCGGCACGGGTTGGGCCACGCGGAGCCGGTCTCCGTCCCGCCAGGCGCCTCCCCCGCGCTCCGCCACCGCGATCGACCCGGCCACCGGATCGTAGATCCATCCGGCGACGGTCTCGCCGTCGACCGCCAGCGCGATCATCACCGCGAAACAGGCCTTTCCCTCGGAGAAATTGGCCGTGCCGTCGATCGGATCGACCACCCAGACCGGTCCCGGCCGGTTGAGCGCATCCAGCGTTTCCGGCGCTTTTTCCGAGGCCTCCTCCGCGACGATGCCGGAGCCCGGAAGGATCGCGGCGAGCCCGTCGGAGAGCACCGCCTCCGCTCTTTCGTCCGCCACCGTGACCACCGCGCCGGAGCGCTTCTCCCAGGACTCGCGGTCGCCGAGAGCACGGAAGCGAGGCAGAATCTCGGCTTCCGCCACGCTGCGCATCAGTCCGCTGACGGCGTCGATGTCGACGTTCATTGAGGTGCCCGGCAGGTTCGGCGACCCGAGGGTTAGTGCGGCGGCGGCGCGATGGCAACCGAATAAGAAGGGCCGCCCCGAGGGCGGCCCTTCCCTGCTCTACGCCCGGCCGGTACGCGCGGCCGGCTGAAAGGACAGCTACATCATGCCGCCCATGTCGCCCATGCCGCCCGGCGGCATTGCCGGAGCGGCCTTGTCCTCGGGCTTCTCGGCGACCATCGCCTCGGTGGTGATCAGCAGCCCGGCGACCGAAGCCGCGCCCTGGACCGTCGCCCGCACCACCTTGGTCGGGTCGATGATGCCGGCCTTGACCAGGTCGGTGTACTCGCACGCCGCGGCGTCGAAGCCGAAATTGGCGGCCTTCGATTCCAGCAGCTTGCCGGCCACGACCGAGCCCTCGAAACCGGCGTTCTCGGCGATCTGCCGGAGCGGCGCCTGCAGGGCGCGGCGCACGATCTCGACGCCTGCCTGCTGGTCGGGGTTGTCGAGCTTGACCTTGGCGAGCCCCTGCGAGGCGTGCAGAAGGGCGGTGCCGCCGCCGGCGACGATGCCCTCCTCGACCGCGGCGCGGGTCGAGTTCATCGCATCCTCGACGCGGTCGCGCTTCTCCTTCACCTCGACCTCGGTCGCGCCGCCGACGCGGATCACCGCGACACCGCCGGCGAGCTTGGCGAGGCGCTCCTGCAGCTTCTCGCGGTCGTAGTCCGACGAGGTCTCGTCGATCTGCGCACGGATCTGGCCGCAGCGTCCCGAGATGTCGCCCTTCTTGCCGGCGCCTTCCACGATGGTGGTCTCGTCCTTGGTGATCGAGATCTTCTTCGCGCTGCCCAGCATGTCGAGGCTGACGTTCTCGAGCTTGATCCCGAGATCCTCGGAGACCACCTGGCCGCCGGTGAGGATCGCGATGTCCTCGAGCATCGCCTTGCGGCGATCGCCGAAGCCGGGCGCCTTGACCGCCGCGACCTTGAGGCCGCCTCGCAGGCGGTTGACGACCAGCGTCGCCAGCGCCTCGCCCTCGACGTCCTCGGCGATGATCAGCAGCGGACGCCCCGACTGCACGATCGACTCGAGCAGCGGAAGCATCGACTGGAGACCGGAGAGCTTCTTCTCATGCAACAGGATGAAGGGGTTCTCCAGGTCCGCCAGCATCTTCTCGGCGTTGGTGATGAAGTAGGGCGAGATGTAGCCGCGATCGAACTGCATGCCCTCGACCACGTCGAGCTCGGTCGCGAGGCTCTTCGCCTCCTCGACCGTGATCACGCCTTCCTGGCCGACCTTCTGCATCGCGTCGGCGATCATGTTGCCGATTTCGCGCTCGCCGTTGGCCGAAACGGTGCCGACCTGGGCGATCTCTTCCTCGGTCTTCACCTTCTTCGAACGCTTCTGGACGTTGCTCACGACCTCTTCGACGGCGACGTCGATGCCGCGCTTGAGGTCCATCGGGTTCATGCCCGCGGCCACCGATTTGAGGCCCTCGCGCACGATCGCCTGGGCCAGAATGGTCGCGGTGGTGGTGCCGTCGCCGGCGTCGTCGTTGGTTTTCGACGCGACCTCGCGCACCATCTGCGCGCCCATGTTCTCGAACTTGTCCTCGAGCTCGATCTCCTTGGCGACCGTGACGCCGTCCTTGGAGATGCGCGGCGCGCCGAACGCCTTGTCGAGAACGACGTTGCGGCCCTTCGGCCCCAGCGTCACCTTGACCGCGTCGGCCAGAACGTCGATGCCACGGAGCATCCGCGTCCGCGCATCGGTGTCGAATTTGACTTCCTTGACTGCCATGATCCGCTCCGCTTACTCGATGATGCCCATGATGTCGGACTCCTTCATGATGAGGAGATCCTTGCCATCGATTTTCACTTCCGTGCCGGACCACTTTCCGTAAAGGATCCGGTCGCCCGCCTTGACGTCGAGCGCGGTCACCTTGCCGTCCTCGGAGCGCGCTCCGTTCCCGGCGGCGACGATCATCCCCTCCATCGGCTTTTCCTTCGCCGTGTCGGGGATGATGATGCCGCCGGCCGTCTTCTCCTCGGCATCCAGCGGCTCAACCAGCACACGATCGTGCAGTGGCCTGAGTTTCATTCCAAAACCTCCTGACTGGTCGAATGTCCCAGCGCGGCGGTTGCGCTTGCCGCGCAAACCCGCATTCCGGATGAACGGAAAGGAGCGCCAACGGTGTTAGCACTCCCCCCTGTTGAGTGCTAACAAACTAGGCATTCGATCGGCGCCTGTCAACGGTATCGAAGAAATTCGCCGGCCGGGTGGAAAATCAGCCCTCGTCCCGGCGGAAACGCTCAAGACGCCCGAGATGGGCGGGATCGAGCCCGACCCGGATATGCGCGCGAAGCCCGTCGTCCCTGCGGCTGAGCACCTCGCCGTAACGGTAGAGCCACGCCAGCCGCGCGCCGTCGGCGAGGTCGACCTCGAGGTCGACGATTTTTCGCCGGGACCCGAACGCCGATTCGAGCCGATGCATCAGCCCCTCGACCCCCTCCCCCGTCAGCGCCGAAACCGGGACCGCATCGTTGCGACCGGCCGCCAGACCGGACAGGAGCGACCGCTCTTCGGGAGCGAGCTTGTCGATCTTGTTGTGCACCTCGACAAGAATTCCGTCGACGGTGTCGATGCCGAGTTGGGAGAGCACGTCGCCGACGTCGCGGCATTGGGCCTCGCTGTCCGGGTGGGCGACATCGCGGACATGGACGATCAGGTCGGCGTCCCGCACCTCCTCCAGGGTCGCCCGGAAGGCCGCGATCAGCATCGTCGGCAGTTGCGACACGAACCCGACGGTATCGGACAGTATGACCCGCCTTCCCGACGGCAGATCGAGTCCCCGCATGGTGGGGTCGAGGGTGGCGAAAAGGAGGTCTTCGGCGGCGACGTGCGAGTCCGTCAGACGGTTGAACAGCGTCGACTTGCCGGCGTTGGTGTAGCCGACCAGCGCGGCCACCGGATACGGCACCCGGCGCCGAGCGGCGCGGTGCAGCCCCCTCGTCCGTTTCACCGTGTCCAGTTCGCGGCGGATTCGCACGATCCGCTCGTCGATCTGGCGGCGGTCCGCCTCGATCTGGGTCTCGCCGGGTCCGCCCAGGAAACCGCGCCCGCCGCGCTGGCGCTCGAGATGGGTCCAGCTTCTTACCAGCCGGCTCCGCTGATAGGTCAGGTGCGCGAGCTCGACCTGGAGAACGCCCTCCCGGGTGCTCGCGCGGGCGCCGAAAATTTCGAGAATCAGCCCGGTGCGGTCGATGACCTTGCAGTGCCAGGCGCGTTCGAGATTGCGCTGCTGGACCGGGGTCAGCGCGGCATCCACGCAGACGAGGTCGATCCCGAGCGCCTCGACGGTCTCGGCGAGCGCATCGACGCTTCCGGCTCCGAAATAGGTCGACGGACGGCGCCGGGGCAGCGCGATCCTCTCGGCATGGACGACGTCCAGCCCGATCGCTCCGGCGAGACCTGCCGCCTCTTCGAGCCTGGCATCGGGACTTCGCGAATCGCCGCCGCGGCTCTTCGCATGGGGATGGATGACGGCGGCACGCCCGGTCGCCGCCGCGCCGTTCGACCCGATCGGACTATTCCGCGGCGTGTTCGGCCTCGCGCTTTTCGTCATAGAGCTGTACCGGCGCGACCGGCATCACCGTCGAAATGGCATGCTTGTAGACAAGTTGCGAATGCCCGTCGCGGCGCAGCAGAACGCAGAAATTGTCGAACCAGGTGACTATGCCTTGCAGCTTGACGCCGTTGACCAGAAAGACCGTGACCGGCGTCTTGTTCTTCCTGATGTGGTTGAGGAACGTGTCCTGGAGGTTTTGTGGTTTTTCCGATGACATTTTGGGTCCCGCTCTCTTCGAGTCTTGACTTCGAACCGTCGACGGCGGGACGCGACGTGCGCACCCCGCCAACACACACAATCGCGGGATGATTACCGCAAAACCCGCGCGGGGGAAATAACCGTAGTCAAAGGTTTGCGATGTGGCGTCCGAGGTCGGCGCAGCGGGTGAAATGCGCATCCGGCGGAAACCCGCCGAACTCGGCGTCCCGCGGCGGCTTTTCCCGCACCAGTATTCCCGTGCAGCCGGCCCTGTGTGCGCATTCGAGGTCGATCGCGGTGTCTCCCACGAACCAGACATCGGTGCCGCGCTTTACGCCGCTGCCCGACAGCGCGAGCTCGACGGGCTCGGTCGCGGGCTTGTCGCGCGCGGTATCGGTCGCTCCCACGAGGCGAAAAAAATGGCGGTCCCAGCCGAGATGGGCCGCCTCGCGCCGAAGATTCCGGCCCATCTTGTTGCTGACCACGCTGAGGCAGACCCCTCTGTCGACGAGTCGGGCGATCAGCGCTTCCGCGCCGTCGCACACGGTCAGCCGTTCCAGGTGGATCGCGTCGAAACGCCGGTAGAAGATCTCCCGCGCCTCTTCCCAACGCGCGCCGAACAGCGGCGGAAAGGCCTCGCGGAGCGACCGTCGGACGCGCTCGCGCGTCTCTTCCGGCGACCACGGCTCATGCCCCATCGCTCGCAGCGTCGCGTTCATCGAGTCGTGGATTACCGGCCAGGTGTCGACCAGCGTGTTGTCCCAGTCGAAGATCACCGCGCGGGGAAGGCGGTCAAGCGCGCTCATTCCACTTGTTCAGAAATAGTCGGGGCGCACCGAGAACAATCGCTCGACGTGCTTGATCGCGTTCCTCGCGACGAACATCACGATCCGGTCATGGGTGCGCAGCGCGGTGGAGGCGCGCGGGATCACCACCTTGCCGTCCCGGACGATCGCCCCGACGAGAACATCGGAAGGCAACCCCGCGTCGCGGATCGCGTGGCCGGCGAGATCCGAAGACTCGTGAAGCTCGGCCTCCATGATTTCGCCGATGCCCTGGGGCAAGGCGTGCACGGCGCGAATGCGACCGCGCCGGACGTATTGGAGGACGGTCGAGACGGTAATCGCGTGGGGATTCACCACGACGTCCACCCCAAGCGTGCTGATCAGAGGGGCATAGTTCATGTTGTTGATCAGGGTGACCGCTCGTCCCGCGCCGTGCCGCTTGGCGAGAAGCGAAGCGAGCACATTGGTTTCGTCGTCGTTGGTGACCGCCACGATCGCCTCCGCGGTCGGCACGTTCGCCTCGTTGAGGATTTCCGGGTCCAGCGCGTCGCCGTTGAGGACCGTCACCCCGCCAAGCTCCACGGCGGCGTGTTCCGCCCGGACCCTGTTCGCTTCGATGATCTTGGTCTTGACGGAAGGATGTTCCTCGCGAATCAGGCCGGCGAGGAAACGGCCGACATGCCCGGCGCCCGCGATCACCATACGCCTGATCTCGGGTTCCTCGTGCCCGAACACGGCCATCGCCCGGCCGACATGGTCGTCGTCGGCGATGAAATAAACCTCGTCTCCCGCCAGCATCTGGTCGTCGGCCGTCGGCACCAGCGTCGCATCGCCCCGGTTGATTCCCACGACGACGATGTTCAGGTCGGGAAAGATTCCGGTGAGCTGGCGCAAGGGGGTGTTGATCACCGGACAGTCCTCGCCGCACCGCACGGCGATCGCCCGCACCATGCCGTCGGCGAGCGAGATGGAATCGATCGCGCCCGGGACGAACAGGCGGCGCAGGATCGCGCGGGCGACCTCGAGCTCGGGCGAGATGATGACGTCGATGGGCATGTGGTCGCGGCTGAACAGATCCGCCCAGATCTGGTGCAGGTAGGACTGCGCGCGAACGCGGGCGATCTTGGTCGGGACGTTGAACAGCGAATGCGCAACCTGGCAGGCCACCATGTTGACCTCGTCGGCCTGGGTGACCGCGATGATCATGTCGGAATCGCCGGCGGCCGCACGCTCGAGAACGTCGGGATGGGAAGCGAATCCGGCCAGCGTCCGCACGTCCAGAGCGTTACCGACCTGGCGCGATAGATCCTCCGACTGGTCGATCACCGTGACGTCGTTGCCTTCGGAGGCCAGCTGGCGCGCGATGTGGTAGCCGACCTGACCGGCGCCGCAAACGATCACCTTCATCGAACTCGATTCCGACCTTCGTGGAAGGGGTTGGACGCAAGAACTATCGCATTCGGGTCTACGGAGCCCTGTTTCCCGTCGCCACGCCCAGCGTCCTCAGCTTGCGATGGAGGGCGGAGCGCTCCATGCCGATGAACTGGGCGGTGCGCGAGACGTTGCCCCCGAAACGGTCCACCTGGGCAATCAGATATTCCCGCTCGAACCGCTCGCGCGCCTCGCGAAGCGGCAGCCCCATCACTTCGGCGCCGTTGTCCCAGCGCAGAGGATCGGGCGTCCTGGCAACGATATCGGGCGGCAGCATGTCGGACCGCACCGGGTCCGAGGCGCTTCCCGGCGCCATGATCAATACCCATTCGGCCACGTTCCGGAGCTGCCGCACGTTGCCCGGCCAGTCATAGGCCTGCAGGGCGGCGAGCGCGTCCTCCGCCAGGTCGCGGGACGGCATGCCGCTGGCAGCGGCCGCACGCTCCGCGAAGTGACGAAACAGGATCGGTATGTCGTCACGGCGGGACGACAGGGGAGGAACCTCGATGGGTACCACGTTGAGCCGGTAGTAGAGGTCCTGGCGAAAACGGCCCGCCTCCATTTCGCTCACCAGATCTCCGTTCGCGGTCGCGATCACCCTGACGTCGACGTCGATCCTGGCTCCGCCTCCGACGCGGACGAACGATTGTTCCTGCAGGACGCGAACCATCTTGCCCTGGGTCTCCAGCGGCATGTCCGCGACACCGTCGAGGAGCAGCGTTCCGCCATCGGCCTGCTCGAACGTCCCGACATGGGGGGCGCCGCCGTTCCGGGCTTCCGAGCCGAAGAGTTCGGCCTCCATGCGCTCGGGCGCCATGATCGCGCAATTCAGCACGATGAACGGGCCGTCGCGGCGGTGCGAGCAGCCGTGCAGGGCGCGAGCCGCGACCTCCTTCCCGGCGCCGGACGGGCCGGTAATCAGGACCCTGCTTCCCGTCGGGCCGACACGGTCGATCACGCTCCGGAGGTGACATATCGACTGCGAGCTTCCGATCATCAGCCAGTCGGCGCCGGCGCGCTCCCGCAGTTCCGCGTTCTCGCGCTCCAGCCGCGCCGTGTCCACCGCGCGCTTGGCGGTCAGCACCAGACGGTCCGCCTTGAAGGGTTTCTCGACGAACTCGTATGCGCCGAGCTTTATCGCCTTGACCGCGGTTTCGATCGTTCCGTGGCCGCTGATCATCACCACGGGAATTTCCGGAAACCGGGCCTTCAGGATCTTGAGGAGCTCCATGCCGTCGCGATCCTTGTCGCGCAGCCAGATATCCAGGATCACCAGGTGGGGACGGCGCTCCTCGATCGCCTCCAGCGCCGAGTCGCTGTCGGCCACGGCCCTGCAACGACAGCCCTCGTCCTCAAGCGTATCGGCGATCGTCCGCCGGATGTCCGCCTCGTCGTCGACGATGAGGATTTCAACCTGCACCGCTGGGTCCCCCGGGCAGTTCCTGGCCGGCCGAACGCGTCAGACTGCCACCCTCCCCTTCTTTTGGAAAGACCAGACGGGCGCGCGCGCCCCCTCCCGGCGCCGCTTCGAGCGTCACGTCGCCGTTATGGTCTTCCATGATTTTCTTGACGATCGCGAGCCCCAGCCCGGTGCCCTTCTCCCGTGTCGTTACATAGGGTTCCGTCAACCGTTCGCGGGCCGCATCGGGAAGGCCGCGACCGTTGTCCTCGACCGAGACGATGACGGAATCCTCTTGCTCCGCGATCGCGACCTCGATCCGGCCCCGACCCGCCCCCTGCCCGCAACCCTGGATCGCCTCGACGGCGTTCTTCAGCAGGTTCGAAAGCGCACGCGCCACAAGCCCGTCGTCGCACTTCACGACCAGCGGGTCCGCCGGCAGGTTCGCCTCGAACGCTATCTCGGGATGCGCCTCCCTGTAGAGCGCGAGTTCGACACGGCACAAATCGCCGATATCGCTCGCCGTGAGGACGGCGGCCGGCATGCGCGCGAAGTCGGAGAACTCATCGACCATTCTCCCGATATTCCCGACGTGGCGGATAATGGTTTCGGTGTAGTCGTCGAAGGACTTCGGATCGCTCTCGATTTCGTCCAGGTATTTCCGGCGCAGCCGCTCGGCGGAAAGCTGGATCGGCGTCAGGGGATTCTTGATCTCGTGCGCGATGCGGCGCGCGACATCCGACCAGGCAGCCTTCCGCTGGGCGGCGAGCAGTTCGGTGATGTCGTTGAAGGTGACCACGAAACCGACGATAGCGTCGTCCTTCAGGTCGGCGGTAACGCGGACGAACAGGGTTCTCGCGCCCTCGTCGCGCTTCAGCTCGACCTCGGACTCCGCCATTTCGTCCGGCCCGACCCTCGCGTTCTCAAGCAGCGCGCTCATGCCCGGCTCCAGCAGCGCGAGGGGCTCGCCCAAGCGTTCGTCCAGGTCCCGGGAGAGCAGATCGGAAGCGAGTCTGTTGGCGACATTGATCCGCCCGGAACGGTCGAGTCCCACCACGCCGGCCGAGACGCCCGACAGCACGGTCTCGATGAAATGGCGCCTCGTTTCGAGCTGGCGATTGGCTTCGAGAAGTTCGTCCCGCTGCGTTTCGAGTTGGCCGGTCATACGATTGAAGGCGTTGGTCAACGAGCCGATCTCGTCCCGGTCCCCGCTTTCCTCGACCCTGGTCGACAGGTCGCCGCCCCGTACGCGTTCCGCCGCCGCCGCGAGCGCCGTTACGGGTCCCGCCAACCGGGTCGCGAAGGCCAGGCCGGCCCAGGTCGCCGCCATGAGGAGGAGAAGGGCCACGAGTACGAACATCATCGCGAACGTGATTTCGAACGTATGCCGCTGGCCTTCGAGCGATTGGTACTCGGCGACCGCTTTCCGGGTTTGGGCGATGTGGTCCAGGACCTTCGGTTCGACAAAACGGCTGATATACAGAAACGCGTTGATCGCGCTGTCGAGCTTCACGATCGCGCGCATCCGGTCTTCCGTACCGCTCGCGAGAACCACCAGCTCGCCGCGCTGCACCTTCTGCATCGCCGAGGGCGGAATGGGTGCCAGGTCGAGCACGAAGCTCAGGCTCCACCGGGCGATCACCCGTCCCGTCCCGTCGAAGACATAGGCTTCGCTGAGATTTCGCAGGAGGCCCTGCGCCGCCATCATCTCGTTGAACTTCGCGGGCTCGGCCCACAGCCTGGGCGCGGCCCGGTTGACGTCCCGCGCGATCGCCAGGATGTCGCCCTCGATCACCTTCTGGTGCTCGCGCAGATAGGACTCCGCGACGATGGAGGCCTCGTCCAGCGCGGTCTGAACGCGGTCGCTGAACCAGGCCTGCATGCCCAGGCTGAAGAAGACCGCGGAGAAGACGGAGACGACGATCGCCGGGGCCAGCGCGATCAGGCTGAACCAGAGCACGAGCCTGCTGTGCAGCTTCGAGCCGGGGGAGCCTCGCCTGCGCGCGATCCATATGCGCGCCAGACGTCCAGCGACGATCGCGCCAAGCGCGAGGAACAGCACCAGATCGACGTTGAGCAGGATGAGCAGCGCCCGGGGATCGGCGAAAATCGGCAGCGACCCCGTGAGCGCGGCATACGTCACCAGTGCGGAACCGAGCGAGGCCACGGCGAGGATGACCGCCACCCGTCGCCCAAGCCGGTACCGTCCCGCCCATTCGACGAGCCGCGCGGCCCCGGGCGCATCCAGTGCCGCCGATTTATTCGTCATCTCGCGTCGAACCGGTTAACCGCTCCTGCCGGGGGCCACGATCCCGGCGGGCGGCCTCATCTTATGCCCCGCACGATGTCGATGTCGAGGTCGCGGATTTTCTTCCTCAGCGTGTTGCGGTTGAGCCCGAGAAGGGTCGCCGCCTTCAACTGGTTGCCGCGCGTCGCGTCGAGCGCGTGGGTGATGAGAGACCTTTCGACCTCGCGCAGGACCCGGCCGTGCAAGCCGGGTCCGGGAAGTCCCGGGGCGTAAGCTTCGAAATAGCGTGCCAGATGCGCTCCGACCGCGCGCGAGAGGCTATCCTGGCGGCTTCTCGATCCTGCTTCCACGCCGTCGAAGGCGTGTTCGATCGCGTCCAGCAAGCCGTCCCCGTCGCCGGGCAGCGGAGCATGGCGGGTCGGCATGGGGAAGCGTACGGGCCCCTCTCCCCCCAGCACGACAATCGGGATTCCCGGCCGCTTCCGCTTGACCGCGTCCGCGATCCGGCGCGCGGCGGCGGACAGCATTCCCGAGTCCACCACCGCGATGTCGCCGTATCCCGAGCCGAGCACGTGAATGAGTGCGTCCGCCGTCGGAGCGAACAGGAGCGCATATCCCTCCTCTTCCAGGACCTGCCGGGTGCGATCGTCCGAGCTGGCCAACACGACCGTCGGGGCGTTCATGCAGCCATGGCGGCGGTACCCGCCATCCCGAAAAAAACGGCGATTTCGGAACGTACTTCGTACGGTTCGGATATCGCGTTGACGGCGGCGCGAAACGCCGCGCCTCCGCGACAGGACCTGGCGTACCAGGCGAGATGCTTGCGCGCCATGCGGACTCCGGTCACCGGCCCGTAATGGTCGATCATCGCGTCGAAATGGTCGAGCACGATGGCCCCGCGCCGCGCCGGAGGCGGATCGGGCAGGCGCGCCCCGGAACGGAGCCAAGCAATCGTCTGTCTCGGGAACCACGGCCTGCCGCAGGCGCCGCGGCCGATCATCACCCCGTCCGCCTTGGAGGCGGTCAGCGCGGCCTCAGCGTCCTCGAGGGTGAGGATATCGCCGTTGACGATTACCGGGATCGAGACGCTGGCCTTGACCCTGGACACGAACCGCCAATCCGCCCGTCCCGTATAGAGCTGGTTCCTGGTCCGCCCGTGGACCGTGATCATCCGGATTCCGCAATCCTCGGCGACGGCGGCGAGCCTCGGCGCGTTGAGATTCTCGTCGTCCCATCCCATACGCATCTTGAGGGTTACCGGAAGGTCGACCGCCGCCACCACCGCACGAAGGATCCGCGCCGCGTGAGCCTCATCCCGCATCAGGGCCGAGCCGCACATCTTCTTGACGACCTTCTTCACCGGACAGCCCATGTTGATGTCGACGACTGCCGCGCCGCGGTCCGCGGCGATGCGCGCGGCCTCCGCCATGACCGCCGGATCGTAGCCCACCAGCTGGACCGCCATCGGAAACTCCTCGGCGCAGTCGGTGGCGATCTTGCGGGATCCCTTCGCCTGCCGGACCATCGCGTCGCTCGCGATCATCTCCGAGAACACCATTCCGGCGCCCCAGCTCTTGACCAGGCGGCGGAAGGGCAGGTCGCTGACCCCCGACATCGGCGCCAGGAATACCGGGTCTGCGATCTCGACTGGGTCGATCCGGATCGGAGCGAAGGCAAACATGGAGCCTCGAACGGCGAAGACGGGGGCACTATATCACTCCTGCGATGGGCGAACATTGCGCCGAGCGAAGGCGTCCTTGGCAATCGATTCCAGGGCGATTAGGGTCTCCGCGCAACCGCACGGGTACGAAATGTCGGGCTGCGTCGCTCTCATCCTCGCCGGCGGGCGCGGCACGCGCCTGGGCGCGGAACTTCCCAAGCAATATCTGCCGCTTGGCGACGGCGTCGTCTTGCGCCATGCCGTGTGCAATTTCGTCGATCATCCGGACATCGACGACGTCCGGGTCGTGATCGGTGAGGAAGACCGGGAGCGCTGCGATACGGCCCTTGTGGGTCTCGACCTGCTGGAGCCGGTGACGGGTGGAAGCAGCCGCCAGGAATCGGCGCGCCTCGGTCTGGAGAGCCTGGTCTCCATCTCTCCGGAGCGGGTGCTCATCCATGACGCCGCCCGACCCTTCGCGGACGCCGGCACGATCGCCCGTACGCTCGCGGCGCTCGACACCCATCCGGCCGCGCTGCCCGCGGTAGCCGTCAGCGACACCCTGAAGCGGGAACGGTCCGGCGACGGAGAAACGGTCGTGGGCGAGACCGTGGAGCGCGCCGGGCTGTGGCGCGCGCAGACGCCGCAGGGCTTTCGTTTCGCGGAGATACTTGCGGCCCATCGCGCCGCCGCCGGCCTGGCGTTGACCGACGATGCGGCCGTCGCGGAGCAAGCCGGTCTCGATGTCGCGCTGGTGTCCGGCAACGAGGAGAACGTCAAGATCACCACTGAAGAGGATCTCGACCGCGCGCGGCGCTGGCTCTCCGGTCGGAGCATCGATCTCAGGACCGGCACCGGGTTCGACGTCCACAAGTTCGGCGACGGCGACGCCGTCACGCTTTGCGGCGTGGAGATCCCGCACGATCGGGCGCTGGCGGGGCATTCCGACGCGGATGTCGGGATGCATGCGATTACCGACGCCCTGCTCGGCGCGATCGCGGAAGGCGATATCGGCATCCATTTCCCACCGTCCGACCCGCGCTGGCGCGGCGAGCCGTCGAGGACCTTTCTGTGCTACGCGGCGGAGCTGGTACGGAGCCGTGGGGGCTCGATCGTCAATCTCGATCTCACCCTGATCTGCGAACGGCCCAGGATCGCGCCGCATCGCGAGTCGATGATCCGCCGTATCGCGGAGACGCTCGGGATCGAACCCGGACGGGTCAGCATCAAGGCGACCACGACCGAAGGGCTGGGCTTCACCGGACGCGGCGAAGGGATCGCCGCGCAGGCGGTCGCGACCGTCCGCCTCCCGGTTTGAAACGCCCATGTCGGGTCCCGTGGACAGGCGTGCGCCCTACTCTCCCCCGTGGCGCGACACGCCCACTTTCGTCGCGACTGTCGGCGGAGCCGGATTGCTGCCCCGTGCGCCGGGAACCTGGGGATCGCTCGCGGCGCTGCCGTTGGCCTGGCTGATACTCGACGGTCTCGGGCCGCTGGCCCTGGCCGCGGCAGCGATTTTCGTATTTCTGCTCGGCTGGTGGGTTTCCGTCCTGGTGCTGCGGCGCACCCGGGACGACGATCCCGGTCCCGTCGTCATCGACGAGGTTGCCGGCCAGCTCACGGCGCTGATTCCCGCGGCCACCGAGTTGTGGCAGTTCGCGCTGGGCTTCGTGCTGTTCCGTATCGCCGACATCGCCAAGCCCTGGCCGGTCTCATGGGTCGACCGAAACATCAAGGGCGGGTTGGGTGTGATGGCGGACGACATTCTGGCGGGGCTGTACGCGTTGGCGGGACTCCTAGTTGTCCGGGAGGTGCTGTCTTGAACGACGAAATCCTTCGCGCGTCCGAATCTCTGCTACGGCGCTGCCGGTCGGCGGGCCTGACGGTGGCGACGGTGGAATCCTGCACCGGCGGACTTCTGGCCGGCGCGCTCACCGCGATCGCCGGCTCCTCCGACGTCGTCGAGCGCGGGCTCGTGACCTACACCAACGAGGCCAAATCCGAGCTCGCCTCCGTTCCCGCCCCGCTGATCGACGCCCATGGCGCGGTGAGCGAGCCGGTCGCCCGCGCGATGGCGGAGGGCGGGCTGGCCAACAGCCGTGCCGACATCGCCGTCGGGATCACCGGAGTCGCGGGGCCCGGCGGTGGAACCGAGGCCAAGCCGGTCGGCCGCGTCCACATCGCCGCCGCCCGCCGGGACGGAAGGACGGTGCACCGGCGCTACCTGTTTTCAGGCGACCGGACGACCGTCCGGGAAGCCTCCGTGCTTGCCGCGATGGGTCTCGTCGGGCGGCTTCTGGGGTGACGCGCCGGCGCGTCATCGGCGTCGATTTCTCGGGTGCGCGGCAGGCAGGCGATCACATCTGGATCGCGGTCGGGACGCAGGTGAATGGCCGGCTGACGCTGGAGAGTTGCCGGCCGGCGCGCGAACTGCCCGGCGGTGCACGGGATCGCAACCCGGCGCTCGCCGCGCTCAGGGCGTTTCTGGCGGGCGAGAGGCGCGCCGCCGCCGGCCTCGATTTCCCTTTCAGCCTGCCGAGATCGTTGATCGGCGAGACCCGGTGGGAGTCTTTTCTTCGCGCCTTTCCCGGGTGCTATCCGGATGCGGAGTCGCTTCGCGAGGCGTGCCGCAGCGCCGCGAAGGGACGGGAACTGAAGCGGGTCACCGATATCGCGGCGAGGGTACCGTTTTCCGCCTACAATCTCAGGCTGTACCGCCAGACCCATGCCGGAATCGCGGAAGTGCTGCTGCCCCTCGTCGAATCCGACGCCGCGAGGGTCGTTCCGATGCAGGCTCCGGTGCCGGGCAAGGTGCTGCTCGCGGAAACCTGCCCCGCCTCGCTTCTAAAACGGCTCGATCTTTATGCGCCCTACAAGGGCCCCGGTGGAGCCATGCGCGATGCTCGTCAAATCCAGATTAAAGAATTTGAAAGCAATGGTTTAATGACTAAAACGGATAAATCACTTTCGGAAAAAATCATCGAAGATCGGGGCGGCGATGCGCTGGACGCGGTGCTCGCCGCAGTGGCGGCGGCGAACCTGCCCCGGATACGCACGGCCGCAAGCGATCCCGTCGAGCGGATCGAGGGCCGGATCTATTTCTGAACCGAGGGCGAGGCCATCTCGCGGATGTCTTCTCCGGCACGGTTCCCGCGCCCGTACAGGAAGTCCGCGCGTCGCACGAAGGCGCCCACGCTCCGGCGGACCGCCTCGTTGAAGATCGGCCCCATGATCCTGCGCAGCAGCAGCGACCGGAACTCGAAGTCGATCGAGAAATCGATCAGGCAGCCCTCCCCTTTCGGACTGAACTTCCAGCAGCTGTTCAGGTAGCGGAAGGGCCCGTCGAGATAGGCGATGTCGATGCGGTCGAACGGATCGAGCGTCACCCGGGACCTGAAGCTCTCGCTGATCATCTTGAACCCGACCTTGAGGTCGGCATGGATCACGTTGTCCTCGCGCTTGCAGATCCGGCAATCGGTGCACCAGGGCAGGAAGGACGGGTAGCTCTCGATATCCGCCACGAGGTCGAAAATCTGCGCCGCTTCGTAGTCGGCGTAACGGACTTCCGCGTGTCTCGGCATGGCGTCAGCCCGACGCCCCCGACCGCCGCGCCCGGCGCGCCGCCCGCAACGCCTCGAAGTCCCGGTCGGCGTGGTAGGAAGAGCGGGTCAGCGGCGTCGCGGAAACCATTAGGAAACCCCTTCCCCTGGCCATGGCGGCAAGCCCCTCGAACTCTTCGGGGGTCCAGAAACGTTCGATCGCATGGTGCTTCGGCGTGGGCTGGAGGTACTGGCCGACGGTGAGGAAATCCACGTCCGCGGAGCGCAAATCGTCCATCACCTGGTGAACCTCTTCCCGGCTCTCGCCGAGTCCCACCATCAGCCCGGACTTGGTGAACATCGCGGGATCGAGCTGTTTCACCCGGTCGAGCAGCCTTAGGGAATGGAAGTACCGCGCCCCCGGCCGCACCGTGGGGTAGAGCCTCGGCACGGTTTCGAGATTGTGGTTGTAGACGTCCGGCCGCGCTTCGACGACCTCTTCGACGGCCCCGTCCTTTTTCAGGAAGTCGGGCGTCAGGACCTCGATCGTGGTGCTGGGGTTGAGTTGTCTGATAGCGCGGATTACGCGGGCGAAGTGCCCGGCGCCCCCGTCGTCGAGATCGTCGCGGTCGACGGACGTGATGACGACGTGCCGCAAGCCCAGCCGCGCGACGGCTTCAGCGACCCGGCCCGGCTCGTGCGGATCGACGCGGTCGGGGATTCCTGTAGCGACATTGCAGAAGGCGCAGGCCCGGGTACAGACACTCCCCAGGATCATCATCGTCGCATGCCGCTGGGCCCAGCACTCGCCGATGTTCGGGCAAGCAGCCTCCTCGCAGACCGTCGCAAGGCCCAGGTCGCGCACCACCTTGCGCGTCTCGCCGTAAGCCGGGGAGACCGGCGCTTTCACCCGGATCCAGGGCGGCTTGCGGGGGATCGGGTTGTCCTCCCGTCCGACCTTCTCCGGATGGCGGACCGCCGCGATTTGGCTGGCGCTGGTCATCGCAAGGGTATGGTTCCCGACCGGCTCAACCTAGAAATGAAGTGCCCGCCCGTAGGCGTCAAGCACCGACTCGTGCATCGTTTCGGACAGCGTCGGGTGCGGGAAGACCGTTTCCATGAGCTCCGCCTCGGTGGTTTCCAGCGTCCTGGCGATGGCGAAACCCTGGATCAGCTCCGTCACCTCGGCCCCGATCATGTGCGCGCCGAGCAACGCGCCGGTCGAGGCATCGAATACCGTCTTGACCATCCCCTCGTCGTCGCCGAGGGCGATCGCCTTGCCGTTGGCGAGGTAGGGAAACCGTCCGACCCTGGCCTCGTGGCCAGCCTCTTTCGCCGCGGCTTCGGTGAGGCCGACGCTGGCGATCTGCGGCCGGCAATAGGTGCAGCCCGGGATGCCCGAAACGTCCAGCGGACGGGTCTCCCTTCCCGCGATGCGCTCGACGCAGATCACTCCCTCGTGACTCGCCTTGTGCGCCAGCCAGGGCGGGCCTACCAGATCGCCGATCGCGTAGACGCCGGCCTCTCCCGTCTCGTTCCAGGGATTCACGACGATGTGGCCGCGGTCCACCTCGACGGCGGTTCCCTCGAGCCCGATGTCTTCGACATTGCCTGTAATTCCGACCGCGAGAATGGCTTTGTCGACCTCGATCCGGCGGGACTCATTCCCGGACTCGATCGTCGCCGTCACACCTGCGCTCTTGGGTTCAAGTGCGGTGACCGACGCTCCGGTCAGAATTTTCATACCCTGCTTTTCAAAAGTTTTTCTGGCGATTGAAGAGATTTCTTCATCTTCCACGGGAAGTATCCGCTCGAGGATTTCGACGACCATCACCTCCGCGCCGAGGTCGCGGTAGAAGCTCGCGAACTCGATGCCGATCGGTAAGCGTCCGGCGTGACCGCCCCTGCGTGGTCAGTCGGCGGCTTCCCGATCTTCTGCGGGCGCGGTGTTCCACGGCAGCAGATCGTCGATGCGGTTGATCCTGTAGTCGGGGATGCGTTCGAGGACCTGAGCAAGCCAGGCCTGCGGATCGACATCGTTGAGCCTGGCGGTCTCGATCAGGGTGTAGGCGATGGCGGCGGCCCTGCCGCCGCTGGCCGAGCCCATGAAGAGATAGTTCTTGCGGCCGAGCGCGATCGGCCTCATTGCGCGTTCGGCGGGGTTGTTGTCGATCTCGAGGAAGCCGTGCTCGAGATAGGGTCGAAGGCGCTTCATCCGGGTCAGGGCATGACGGATCGCCGCTGCCAGCGGGGTCTTGGCGGAGATTCTGGGCAGCTGCGATTGCAGCCACCGCTCCAGCTCGTCGAGGCACGGCGCGGCCTTGGCCTGGCGGATGGCCGCGCGGTTCTCGGGCGGCTGCCCGCGGGCCTCCTTCTCGATAGCGTAGAGGGCGGCGATCCGTTCCAGCGCCTCGGCGGCGATCGCCGAGCCCTGGGCGGCATGGACGTCGAAGAACTTGCGTCGCACATGCGCCAGACAGGCCACCTCGCGGACCGGCCCGGCGCGCGCCAGCGCACCGAACCCGGCATAGCCGTCCGAGTGCATCCAGCCGGCGAAGCCTTCAAGATGCGCCTTCGGATGCGCCGCCTTGCGGTCGGCCGAGAAGCGGTACCAGGCCGCCGGCGGCGCCTCGCCAGCCCAGGGCCGCTCGTCCCGCACGTAGGTCCAGGCCCGGCCGGTCGCCGTTTTGCCGGTTCCCGGCGCCAGCAGCTTGACCGGGGTGTCGTCGGCGAACAGGGCTTGTCCTTCCAGCACATGGCGCCCGATCGCATCGGCCAGGGGCTCCAGCAGCGCCGTCGCCTTGCCGACCCAGCCGGCGAGCGTCGAGCGGTCGAGCTCGACGCCGTCGCGGGCGAAGATGCGGGACTGGCGGTAGAGCGGCAAGCGAGTCGCGCGGGGGAATCTCACCCCCACGCGCTCCCAGAACCGTACGTGAACCTCTCAGCTCATACGGCTCCCAGCGTCCGGCCCTGCCCGTGCACAAGGGTCCAATGGGCGAACCGCCACGGCTCCGCTTTCGCGATTCTGGCAAGCCAGAGACGAGCCTGACGCGGTCGTTGTCGGAAGCGTTTGAACTTCCGCATTGCCCATCGCTGCAAGTGGGCGTCTATCAGACGAAGGGTCGGATAGAGCGCCGACTTGTAGAATGCGCCGAAGTAGCCGATCCACCCTGCAATTTCGCGATGAAACATGCGGGCAAGGTCAAGCAGTGCCTTGTCGCTACGCCGTTGCAAACGCCACTGTCGCACGCGGCGCCGAAACGCCTTGAGCGCAGTCGGGCTGGCAGCCGGAAGGAACGAGACCCCGAACAACCCGCCGCGCCACGCCGCGAACCTTGGCTGGAAACGGTAGCCCAGGAAGTCGAACGCGACCGTCGGGTAGTCCGCCTTGCGGTTGGTATCCTTGCAGTAGACCACCTTGGTCTTCTGCGGATGGACCTCCAGGCCGCACTCGGCCAATCGGTCCGCAACCCGCCGCCAGAGGGTCTTTGCCGCCTCCTCCGTTCGACAATGGCAGATTATATCGTCCGCATACCGTTCGAACGGAACATGCGGCATCGACCTTTTCATCCATTGATCGAACGCATAGTGCAGGAACAGGTTGGACAATACTGGCGAAATTACCCCGCCCTGTGGCGTGCCCCTGTCCCGTGCGACAACGGTGCCGTCCTCCTCGATCACGGGAGCCTTCAACCAGCGCTCGACATAGAGCAGCACCCACCGGCAGTCCGTATGGTGACGAACGGCCTTCAGCAGCAACTCGTGGTCGATGTTGTCGAAGAACCCCTTGATGTCCATGTCCAGCACCCAGTCGTAGCGCCAGCATCGCCGACGCGCTGTCCGGATGGCGTCAATGGCGGATCGCTTCGGCCGATATCCGTATGAGTCCTCATGGAAAATCGGTTCCAACAAGGGCTCCAGATGTCGGCGAACAACCTCCTGAGCGATGCGGTCCGTGACCGTCGGTATGCCCAACGGGCGCTTCCCGCCGCCCTCCTTGGGGATGTTCACCCTGCGAACCGGAGGCGGCATATAGCTGCCTGAGGACATGCGATTCCAGAGCTTGTAGAGTTCCGGACCAAGCCGTTCCTCCAGACTCTCGACCGTCTGCCCATCTACTCCAGCCGCTCCCCGGTTTGCCTTCACATGCTTGAAGGCTTCCCAGACTTCCCTCTTTGCTATCGGGAACGGCTTTGCCCCTGTCATCCGGCTCCTCCTGTCACCAGTTGGCCGACGGCAGCGGCTGAACACCACAGCCCCTTCGGTCCAGCGCCATTACAGCGCCTTCATCCCTACTACGGGCTGTTCTGCCCCTGTGCCCCGCATCGGTACTCTGAGCCTTCCGGGGGCTGCCCGGTTGGCCGTCTCCCTTGGCATCGGGACGACAGGTTCTCCTGTTCCGCAAGAAAGCCTGTTCCGGGTTCACGCCGCCTTCGAGCCGGATGCCGCGTGGGCCGGACTCCAGGACTCCGCCCATGCTTGTCCCGGAGTGACCACCACCCCCGGTTCTGACATCGACCATACGCTTTCGGCAGTTCATCGGCGGTTCGCTTTCGCTCGTCTCCCCGGACCTCACCTGACGAGATCGTCGTCCCGCCGTTTCCACGACGCTCACCACCATCGCTCTTTACGACAGCAGCTCGTGGTGGTTTGAGACCGACGCCTGATCGTCGACCCCGAGGGGCCTACCCTCATCTCTCTTGCAGTTGCGCACCTCCTTTCATGGCGGTGCTTCAGGACACACGGTGATCGCAATACTTCGAGACCAGCACATGCGCCAGAAGGCCGGGGCCCGGTCGGCCGCGCTCGATCGGTCGCGGCGGCAGCGGCGCCTGGTGGAACTTCTCGCAGCCGCCGCAGGCCAGGCGCGGACGGACGATGCGCTTCACCACGAAGCGGCCGGGGATGTACTCCAGCTCCTCCGTCACATCCTCGCCGAGCCGCTTGAGACGGCCGCCGCAGTCCGCGCAGCGCTCGCCCGGCGCGAGAACCGTCTCCTCGCGCGGCAGGTGGTCCGGCAGGGGACGGCGCTTCGGCTGCTTCTTCGTGGCGGGCGTCGGCTCGGTCGGCGCCTCGGCCGCCCGCGCGATCTCCTCGTCCTCCAGCCCGAGATCAAGCTGGTCGAGGGCCTCCGAGGTGACGCCGAAGCGCTGCCGCCGCAGACCCGCAAGCTGGTGCCTGAGCTTCTCGATCAACAGATCGCGGTTGCGCAGCTCGGCGTCCCGTGCCGCCAGTTCGGCCCGCGAGGCCAGCACCATCGCCTTCAACGCGGCGATGTCGTCGGGCAGGGAATGGGCCGCTTCGAGCATGGCCGCATCCTACCCGAAGGGGCCGACAAAGGGAAGCCCGAATGACAGTCAACCCATTGTTTATAAACGGTGAATCAGCCCGCGGCGATCGTGTCCCGAGCCGTGGTGTAAGAGCCTGGCGGCCGTCGCGGTATCCGGCGGGTAGGGCCGGTAGGCTCAGGCTGCCACGGCGGGCAGCTTGACGGTTGCATTGTCGCTCACGGGAGCGATTGATTCCAGCGTCATGTATCTGAGAAATGTGCGCTGTGGTGATTTTTGGCTGTCGCCGGTTCGATTTTGGCGGTTGAATATCGTCCGGCCCGCTTCCCCACCGGGCAGGATACGGGCTTCCGGGGCCTGACAAATACGATTACCGGAAGATTGTCTGGCGTGCGGGCGTGGCTTCCCCTCTGCCGTCGGGCGGCGGGATCGGGCAGGATTGTCGGGAGGCAGACGAGCGGTCAGCCGGTGTCGAGATACGGCACGGCGCCGACCAGGGAGCGCATGCGCTCGGGGCGGCCGGCGCGGGCCTGGGCGAGAGCCATCGCCATCATCACCGCCAGGGCGAGGCCGAGGCGGGTCTTCATCTTGGCGCGGCCTCGGATGTAGTGGGTCTCGAAGTTGAAGCTGTTGTCGAGGCGGCTGTTGATCCGCTCCATGGCCGAGCGGCGGTTGTAGCCGCGCCGCCATGACGGACTGCCCCAGGGCGTGGGGGTGAAGATGCGCCGGTCGTGGCTGTCGAGGTCGATGCGCAGGATGCGGCCATAGTCTCCGGGCTTGACCCCGCCGGCCCGGTGGCAGGCCCGGCTGCCGGCGCAGGCGAAGCCGAAGGCGGCTGCCGGGCAGCGGTATTTGAGCGTGCCGCAGCGGCCCCGATCAGCCTCGAACCCCTGAAACGCCATAGCGCGGACCTCGCCGGTCCCGGGACAGACGCAGGACACCCGGCCGCGCTCGTCGTGAACGATGACATCGGCGCGGTCGGGGAACAGCGGCCGCGTGATCGGCTGCGCCGGATCGTATCTCGGCTCCTGCTTCTCCACCCGCCACATCAGCCGTGTATCGATCAGCGGGCGGGCGGTCCACCGGTCCCACAGCCGCGCCTTCAGGCGGGCATCGTCGAGACCGCGGTCGGCGCTGAAGTCGGCGCAGCGCCCGGCGATCTCCGGCGCCCTTGCGAACAGCTCCTCCAGCATCCCGGACAGCACCTTGGGTTCCGAGGCCGAAGCGCGCGTCACCTCGAAGGCCACCGGAACCTCGTAATCGGTGTCGGCGATCAGGTGCAGCCCGTAGCCGAACCACGACTTCACCTTCTTCCACACCGCGCCGGTCCTGGCGTCCACCCCGCCCGTCTCGTGCTTGCCCCAGTCGGCGTCGGGGTCCGAGGTCTTGTCCTCGTCCTTGCCGACCCGGCCCGTCGAGTGGCTCGCGATCGCCTTGCCGTCGTAGCCGAGATGACGCCCGAAGTCCGGCAACGCGGCGAACAGCGCGGCGCGCAGGCTCTCGATCATGGCGGACACCAGCCCCTGCTCGTCCTCAAGCTGCACAACACGCCCCAGAAACCGCGAGAAGTTCCAGTGGCTCGGCGCCGTCGAACGAACCCGCGCCGGGCGCGTTACCGCATGCCCGTCGTGAAGCACCGTCACCGGCCCGCTCTGATACGGCAGAGGGTCGAACCCGCAGATCTCCAGCAACGCCGGGTTGCGCCCCAGCTCCCGCAACAGCGACTGCATCGAGGCGTGTTGCAACACCACCCCCGCGATCAGCGCCCGCCACATCGCCCGCACCGGGTAGTCGTTACGGCCCCGACCGCGACACACTTCAAGCGCCGTCACGATCTCCTCGTCGGGAAGCACCGCCAGAACCAGGCGCAGCCGTTCAAGGTCCGGCAGGACTTCGACATCGCGCCACGAAAAGGGTAGCTTCGCCGCCGTCGCCATCGCTGTTCTCCCGACCAGGGGTGGTGGTGGAACAAGGGCCCCAGGGCCCGATGGCGACACCTTCTATCTCATGCGCACGATCAGGGCGCGCGAGGCCGCCGCAGGAAAACCTCGCTGCCAAGACGCCGCGACCAGCGGCGTGGGGTGAAAATCGCCAAAACGACCGCCGCAGCGAAACTGAAACCCCGGATATCAACGACCACCACGGGGTATCAAAAATCTCGCACCTCCGTGAACGCCTTGTAAATCAACCCGTCCCCGACAGCGCAAACGCCTCTATCTGGCCCTCTGGACGGCCCATTCGTCGTTCTGCTCGAGCAGGATGGCGCCGATCAGCCGTGTTATGGCGTCCTCGTTGGGGAAGATGCCGACGGTGTTGGTACGCCGCTTGATCTCGCCATGGAGTCGTTCGAGCGGGTTTGTCGAGTGCAGCTTGGGGCGATGCGCGGCCGGGAAGGTCATGTAGGCGAGAACGTCGTGCTCGGCCTCGTCCATGAGAGCGGCGAGCTTCGGCGCCTTGGCCCTGAGCTGGTCGGCGACCTGGCGCCACTGGGCGGAGGCGCTGTCTGCATCCTCCTGGGCGAAGGCGGTGGTGACGAAGGCGGACACGACGCGCCGGCCCTGCTTGCCGGCATGGGCGAGCAGGGTGCGCATGAAGTGGACGCGGCAGCGCTGCCATGTGGCGCCGAGGACGCGCGTTGCAGCCGCCTTCAGGCCCTTGTGGTCATCGGAGACGACCAGCTTGACGCCGCGCAGGCCGCGGCGGGCCAGGGAGCGCAGGAAGGAGGTCCAGAAGGTCTCGGCCTCGGACGCGCCGATCGCCATGCCGAGCACCTCGCGGCGGCCCTGGTCGTTGACCGCCACCGCGATCGTGACCGCGACCGAGACGACGCGCCCGGCCTCGCGCATCTTCACATAGGTCGCGTCCAGCCACAGATACGGCCAGTCGCCCTCCAGCGGGCGGTCGAGGAAGTCGCGGATCTTGCCGTCGATCTCACCGCACAGCCGCGACACCTGGCTCTTCGAGATGCCCGACATGCCCATGGCCTGCACCAGGTCGTCCACCGAGCGGGTCGACACGCCCTTGATGTAGGCCTCCTGGATCACCGCCGTCAGCGCCTTCTCCGCCATGCGACGCGGCTCCAGGAAGCCCGGGAAGTAGCTCCCCTTGCGCAGCTTCGGGATCTTCAGCTCCACCGTGCCCGCGCGCGTCTCCCAGACCCGGTCCCGGTAGCCGTTGCGATGGGTGAGCCGGTCCGGCGAACGCTCGCCGTGTGCGGCTCCCGCAAGGCCCTCCACCTCAAGCGCCATCAAACGCTCGGCCGTGAACCCGATCATCTCGCGAAGCAGATCGGCGTCCGAACTCTTCTCCAAAAGCGCCTGCAGGGTCATCATGTCCTTGGTGGTCATCGTGGTACTCCTCCGGTCGGATGGACTGTAGAAGCCCAACCCTAACCGGCACCGCGATGGCCATCCGCTATGGATAAGTGGCCCGCCGCCGCCAGACGCCACACGGTCGCGGCGGCGGGCCACTTACCCACAGCTACCGATGCTGGCTCCTGCTCCTACACCACGCCTGGGGGCACGACCCCCGCGGCCAGCGGTCTCCAGGTGCGAACCGGCGCCCGCCAGTCGATCCCCTCAAGCAGCATCGACAGCTGCGCCGGCGTCACCGACACCTTCCCTTCCGATGCCGACGGCCACACGAAGCGGCCGCGCTCCAGACGCTTCGAGAACAGGCACGCACCCTGGCCGTCCCACCAGATCATCTTGATCAGGTCGCCCCGGCGGCCGCGGTAGATGAAGAGATGGCCGCAATGCGGATCCGCCTTCAATACCCGCTCCGCCTGCGCCGCGAGACCGGGGAACCCCTTGCGCATGTCGGTCACGCCGCAGGCCAGCCATACCCGGGTCGAGGAGGGAACCGGGATCATCCGCCAAGCGCCCGCACCACCCGGCACAGCGCGTCCGCGTCGAACGACCCGAACGCGCTCACCCGGTGGCCGTTCGACAACGCGATCTCGATCCGACCGTCCGATGCCGCGGCCGGCTCCAACGGCGGCGCATCGGGCACCACCTCCACCGGCAGGAAGGACGGCGCCTCCCCGGCATCGGCCGCCGGCCTGTAACGGGGATCGCGCCGCCAGGTGAAGATCAGGTTGGCGTTGACGTCATAGCGGCGCGCCACAACCGACACCGAGACACCGGGAGCGTAGCTCTGCGCCACGATCCGGCGCTTCTCGTCGTCCGACCAGAACCGGCGTACCCGACGTGGCACCGCAGCCCCCTAAGATAGTGTCCATTAGCCGATAATGGACACTATCGACCTCTGGAACCTCACCACAGACTGCGGCTCCAAGCCGTCTCGCCACAAGGGCGGTCACGCCAGACGCTTACGCCGATCGCGCCCGAGCCGATCACGAGAAATGTGCGCTGTGGTGATTTTTGGCTGTCGCCGGTTCGATTTTGGCGGTTGAATATCGTCCGGCCCGCTTCCCCACCGGGCAGGATACGGGCTTCCGGGGCCTGACAAATACGATTACCGGAAGATTGTCTGGCGTGCGGGCGTGGCTTCCCCTCTGCCGTCGGGCGGCGGGATCGGGCAGGATTGTCGGGAGGCAGACGAGCGGTCAGCCGGTGTCGAGATACGGCACGGCGCCGACCAGGGAGCGCATGCGCTCGGGGCGGCCGGCGCGGGCCTGGGCGAGAGCCATCGCCATCATCACCGCCAGGGCGAGGCCGAGGCGGGTCTTCATCTTGGCGCGGCCTCGGATGTAGTGGGTCTCGAAGTTGAAGCTGTTGTCGAGGCGGCTGTTGATCCGCTCCATGGCCGAGCGGCGGTTGTAGCCGCGCCGCCATGACGGACTGCCCCAGGGCGTGGGGGTGAAGATGCGCCGGTCGTGGCTGTCGAGGTCGATGCGCAGGATGCGGCCATAGTCTCCGGGCTTGACCCCGCCGGCCCGGTGGCAGGCCCGGCTGCCGGCGCAGGCGAAGCCGAAGGCGGCTGCCGGGCAGCGGTATTTGAGCGTGCCGCAGCGGCCCCGATCAGCCTCGAACCCCTGAAACGCCATAGCGCGGACCTCGCCGGTCCCGGGACAGACGCAGGACACCCGGCCGCGCTCGTCGTGAACGATGACATCGGCGCGGTCGGGGAACAGCGGCCGCGTGATCGGCTGCGCCGGATCGTATCTCGGCTCCTGCTTCTCCACCCGCCACATCAGCCGTGTATCGATCAGCGGGCGGGCGGTCCACCGGTCCCACAGCCGCGCCTTCAGGCGGGCATCGTCGAGACCGCGGTCGGCGCTGAAGTCGGCGCAGCGCCCGGCGATCTCCGGCGCCCTTGCGAACAGCTCCTCCAGCATCCCGGACAGCACCTTGGGTTCCGAGGCCGAAGCGCGCGTCACCTCGAAGGCCACCGGAACCTCGTAATCGGTGTCGGCGATCAGGTGCAGCCCGTAGCCGAACCACGACTTCACCTTCTTCCACACCGCGCCGGTCCTGGCGTCCACCCCGCCCGTCTCGTGCTTGCCCCAGTCGGCGTCGGGGTCCGAGGTCTTGTCCTCGTCCTTGCCGACCCGGCCCGTCGAGTGGCTCGCGATCGCCTTGCCGTCGTAGCCGAGATGACGCCCGAAGTCCGGCAACGCGGCGAACAGCGCGGCGCGCAGGCTCTCGATCATGGCGGACACCAGCCCCTGCTCGTCCTCAAGCTGCACAACACGCCCCAGAAACCGCGAGAAGTTCCAGTGGCTCGGCGCCGTCGAACGAACCCGCGCCGGGCGCGTTACCGCATGCCCGTCGTGAAGCACCGTCACCGGCCCGCTCTGATACGGCAGAGGGTCGAACCCGCAGATCTCCAGCAACGCCGGGTTGCGCCCCAGCTCCCGCAACAGCGACTGCATCGAGGCGTGTTGCAACACCACCCCCGCGATCAGCGCCCGCCACATCGCCCGCACCGGGTAGTCGTTACGGCCCCGACCGCGACACACTTCAAGCGCCGTCACGATCTCCTCGTCGGGAAGCACCGCCAGAACCAGGCGCAGCCGTTCAAGGTCCGGCAGGACTTCGACATCGCGCCACGAAAAGGGTAGCTTCGCCGCCGTCGCCATCGCTGTTCTCCCGACCAGGGGTGGTGGTGGAACAAGGGCCCCAGGGCCCGATGGCGACACCTTCTATCTCATGCGCACGATCAGGGCGCGCGAGGCCGCCGCAGGAAAACCTCGCTGCCAAGACGCCGCGACCAGCGGCGTGGGGTGAAAATCGCCAAAACGACCGCCGCAGCGAAACTGAAACCCCGGATATCAACGACCACCACGGGGTATCAAAAATCTCGCACCTCCGTGAACGCCTTGTAAATCAACCCGTCCCCGACAGCGCAAACGCCTCATCACCAGAAGAGATAACGGCATCTCGCGCGGGACCATCGCTTCCCGGTAGGTCCAGACCCGTTCGCCGTCCGGTTCGAGCCCCGGGAGCGTGCGGGCGCGCGCACCGGTGGCGAGCACGATATGCGGCGCCTCAATGTCCTCGGACGGGGCGCCGTCGCGTTGGACCGATAGCCTTCCGGGGCCCTCCAGTCTGCCGTGCCCCTCGATGACCGCGACCCCGTTCTTTCGGAGCAGGTGACTCACCCCGGCGCTCAAGCGGCCCGCCACGTCCCGCGAGCGCGCGACGATCTTGTCGAGATCGAAAGCGACGGAGTCCGCGGCGAAGCCAAAGGCGTCGAGATTGCCGAGCAGGTGATTGATCTCGGAGGTCCGGAGCAGGGCCTTGGTCGGAATGCAGCCCCAGTTGAGGCAGATCCCGCCCAGATGTTCCCGTTCCACCACGCAGGCCTTCATGCCGAGCTGAGCCGCGCGAATCGCGGCGACGTAACCTCCCGGTCCGCCGCCGAGAACGGCGATGTCGAAGGAATGCCGGGCCACGGATGCCTCCCCGTCTAGGCCAGCATCGCCGGCGGGTATTCGATATTCCGCTTGATCGCGCCCAGCAGTTCGGCCCCGATAGCGCCGTCCACCACGCGGTGGTCGACCGACAGCGTGCAGGTCATGACGGTCGCCGGAGCGATCTCCCCGTCGCGCACCACCGGGCGCGGTTCCGCCGCGCCGACGGCGAGAATGCAAGCCTGCGGGGGGTTGATCACCGCGTCGAAGCTCTTGACCCCGTACATGCCGAGATTGGAGATCGAAAAGCTCCCGCCCTGGTACTCGTCGGGAAGCAGCTTGCCCTCGCGCGCGCGCGCGACGAGCTCCTTCATCTCGGCGGCGATGCCGACGAGGCCCTTCGCATCCGCGTTCCTGACGATGGGCGTCACGAGCCCGCCCGGGACGGCGACCGCGACGGATATGTCGACGGAGCCGTGCTGCGTCATCGTCCCCTCGCCCGCCCAGGAGACGTTCGCCGCCGGAACCTCCCGGAGTGCGAGCGCGCAGGCGCGGATCACGATGTCGTTGACGGAAACCTTCGCCCCCTCGATCCGTTCGTTGATCTCGCGGCGGACCTTGAGCAGCTCGTCGACCTCGCAGTCCACGGTCAGATAGAAGTGCGGGACCGTCGCCTTGGATTCCGTCATCCGGTCCGCGATCACGCGCCGCATGGTCGACAGCCTGACCGTCCGGTCTTCGGCCGAGGGCGCCGCGACAGGGGCGCTCGGCGGCACATCTGTGGAAGCGGCAGCAGGCGCCGCCGCGCCGCCGGCCAGCACGGCCTCGATATCGGCCTTGACGATGCGCCCCTTGGGTCCGCTGCCCTGGATGGCGGAGAGGTCGAGCCCGGCCTGGGCCGCCATGCGCCGGGCAAGCGGGCTCGCGGCGACTCTCTCTCCCGGGGCGGGTCCGGCGGGGGCTCTTTCGGCAACGCTCTCCGCGATCGGCGGCGCTTCCGGTGCGGGCTCGGCCCCGGGCTCGGGCTTCGCCGCCGGGGCCGGAACGTCCCCGATGGCGCCTGCATCCTCGCCCTCGGAGAGAAGGACGCCGATCACTGCATTGACCGCGACGCCCTCGGACCCCTCCGGCACGACGATCTTGCCCAGCACGCCCTCGTCGACCGCCTCGACCTCCATCGTCGCCTTGTCGGTCTCGATCTCGGCGATGATCTCTCCTGCCTCGACAGCATCGCCTTCGCTCTTGAGCCACTTGGCGAGGTTGCCCTCGGTCATGGTCGGCGACAGTGCCGGCATCAGGATGTTGATGGGCATCGAATTTTATTCCTCGGGGATCGTCGGCGTGCTCAGCTCTTGTACAGCACGTCCCTGGCGGCGCGCACCACATCCTCGACCTGGGGAAGCGCGAGACGCTCCAGGTTCGCGGCGTATGGAAGGGGCACGTCGGCCGCGGTCACGCGCGCGACCGGCGCGTCGAGCCAGTCGAAGGCCTGCTCCATGGTGACGGCGGCAAGCTCGGCGCCGATGCCGGCGAACGGCCAACCCTCCTCCACCGCAACCAGGCGGCCGGTCTTTTTCACCGATTCCACCAGCGTCCCGGTATCGAGGGGACGGATCGTCCTCAGGTCGATCACCTCGGCATCTATCCCCTCCGCCGCCAGCAGTTCCGCCGCTTCGAGCGCATGCCCGACGGTGATCGAGAGAGCCGCGATCGTCACGTCGGAACCGGCGCGGCAGATGCGGGCCTCTCCGATCGGAATCGTGAAATCGCCGCCGGTCGGAACGTCGAACGACGCGCCGTAGAGGATCTCGTTCTCGAGAAAAACCACCGGGTTGGGATCGCGGATCGCGGACTTGAGCAGCCCCTTGGCATCGGCCGCGCTGTAGGGCGCGATCACCTTCAGCCCCGGCACGTGCGCGAACCAGCTGGTGAAATTCTGCGAATGCTGGGCGGCGACCCGGGCGGCGGCGCCGTTCGGTCCCCGGAAAACCATCGGCGCCGATATCTGGCCGCCCGACATGTAGAGGCTCTTGGCCGCGGAGTTGATGAGTTGATCCATCGCCTGCATGGCGAAGTTGAAGGTCATGAACTCGACGATCGGCCGCAGCCCGGCGAATGCCGCGCCCACGCCGAGACCGGTGAAGCCGTGCTCCGTGATGGGGGTATCGACCACCCGTCGCGGGCCGAACTCCTCCAGCAGCCCCTGGCTCACCTTGTAAGCGCCCTGGTATTCCGCGACCTCCTCGCCCATGAGGAACACGGTCTCGTCGCGGCGCATCTCCTCCGCCATCGCGTCGCGCAGAGCCTCGCGAACGGTCTGGCGGACGGTGTCGCCGGTTTCCGCCTCCCGTTCCGGCACGGCCGCAGCGGAAGTTGGAGGCGCCGGGCCGTGGCCGTTCGAAGAGGCGGCCGAAGCGGCGCCAAGCGCGGACGAATCCTCGCCGTCGACCAGAAGCACCCCGATGATCGAGTTGACGGCCACGCCCTCGGCGCCTTCGGGCACGACGATGCGGCCCAGCACGCCCTCGTCGACGGCCTCCACCTCCATTGTCGCCTTGTCGGTCTCGATCTCCGCGATGACTTCGCCCGAACTCACCGGGTCGCCCTCGTTCTTGCGCCACTTGGCGAGGTTGCCCTCGGTCATCGTGGGCGACAGCGCCGGCATGAGAATGTTGATGGGCATGTCGGGCTATCTCTACCGCGCCGCTGTCAGGCCTCGATCAGCACGTCGGTCAGCAGTTCGTCCGGATCGGGCTCCGGACTGTTCTGCGCAAACTCCGCGGCGTCGGCGACGATCGTCCTGATGTCCCGGTCGATCTCCTTGAGCGAGTCCTCGTCCGCGGCGTCGAGGGCGATCAGCTGGGCCCGGAGATTCTGGATCGGATCGTGCTCCGCGCGCATCTCCGCGACTTCTTCCTTGCTGCGATACTTGGCGGGATCGGACATCGAGTGACCCCGGTAACGGTAGGTCAGGGCCTCCAGCACGTACGGTCCCTCGCCGGCCCGGCAGCGGTCCATCGCGATCCTGCCCGCGTCCCTGACCGCAACCACATCCATGCCGTCGGTCTGTGCCGACGGAATCCCGAACGGTTCGGCGACGCGATGCAGCTCCTGCAGCGCGGAGGCGCGTTCGACGGAGGTGCCCATGCCGTAGCGGTTGTTCTCGATCACGAAAACGATCGGAAGCGACCACAGCGCGGCCAGGTTGAGCGCTTCGTGGACCTGGCCCTGGTTGAGCGCCCCGTCCCCCATATAGGCGGCGGTTACCCCGCCGTCGCCCCGGTACTTCTGCGCGAACGCGACACCCGTGCCGATCGGAACCTGGGCGCCGACGATCCCGTGTCCGCCGAAAAAGTTCTTGTCCCGGCTGAACATGTGCATCGAGCCGCCCTTGCCCTTGGAGTAACCGCTGCGCCGGCCGGTCAGCTCCGCCATCACCCCTTTCGGGTCCATGCCGCAGGCCAGCATGTGGCCGTGGTCCCGATAACTCGTGATCAGCGCATCCTTCGGGCCGGCGGAAGCCTGCATGCCGACGACAACGGCTTCCTGCCCGATATAGAGGTGGCAGAACCCCCCGATCAGCCCCATGCCGTAGAGCTGGCCCGCGCGCTCCTCGAAACGGCGGATCAGCAGCATTTCGCGATAGAAGGCGAGAAGTTCGCCCGGATCGGCGTCGGGCGCGGCCGCACCGCCATTTACGGCTTTGGCGGGTCGTTCCCCTGCCGCCGGCGCCGCGTCCCGACCGGTTGCGGATTTCTTCGGCCTTGCGGCCATCAGCGATATTCCCTTGCGTTTCCGAGCGATCGCACAGCGATTCGGATCGAGCGGCTACCGCCGATCCAAGGATACTAATCGACCCCGACGCCGCGCAACAAACGGATGCGTAAGTTTGTGTCGTTTTGGTACGAGTTTGCGCAACGAACATGCGCGAGGCGACGGCGGGCGCCGTTACCGGGATTACCGCCGCGGGGAGGTTAGCGGCCGATCGTGGGCGGGCCGCCGACGACAGAAAAACGCCGTTTCGTTTCGGTGTCCGAAATCACGATATCGTCGGGGCCGACGAGACCGGTGACGATGCGCGCCCGTTCGTCGAGATAATCGGCGTCGAGCCGCTCGTCCCTCAGCGCTTCCACGTACCGGTCGAGATGTTCGCGCTCCGCCGTCACCTTCGCGAGCGTTTGCTCCGCGCGGGCGATCTCCTGTTCGAGCTGGATGATTCGCAATACGCCGCGATCGCCCTCGAAGGCGCTGAAGGCGAAATAGGCGGTCAGGGCCACCCCCAGAACCGGGCCGGCCACGCTTCTGATTGCTCGACGCTTGTCCAAGCTCACGACCATGACTTCACCCAATCACGATAAGATTCAATGAGTCAAGCCGCAAATTTCAAGTGGCGAGGGAAAGGCAGCGCGCAGCGGCCCGATAGATTTCAGGCTTTGCGGCCCACCGACAGGGACGCGGAGCCGGCATAGCGCGCCGCCGAATCCAGCCCCTCCTCGATGCGAATCAGCCGGTTGTATTTCGCCGTTCTGTCGGAACGCGACAGCGAACCGGTCTTGATCTGACCGCAATTCGTGGCTACCGCCAGATCCGCGATCGTCGTGTCTTCCGTCTCGCCCGAACGGTGCGACATCACCGCCGCGTAGGAGGCCTTGTGAGCGATCTCGACCGCCCGGAGGGTCTCGGTGAGCGTGCCGATCTGGTTGACCTTGACAAGAATTGCATTGGCGACCCCGACCTCGATGCCCCGTTCCAGAATCGCCGGATTGGTCACGAACAAATCGTCGCCGACGAGCTGGATCCGGTCTCCGACGGCCCGGGTGAGCTCCACCCAACCGTCCCAGTCGTCCTCCGCCATCCCGTCCTCCAGCGAGACGATCGGATAGCGTCCGCAAAGGTCTTCGTAGTAACCGACCATCTCGTCCGGCGTGAGCGACAGCCCCTCCCCGGCGAGCTCGTACCGGCCGTCCCGGTAGAACTCGCTGGCAGCGGCATCGAGCGCGATCGTCACCTGATCTCCCGGCGCGTAACCCGCGTTCGAAACCGATTTCAGAACGAAGTCGAGGGCTTCTCCCGCGCTCGGCAGGTCGGGCGCGAAGCCGCCCTCGTCTCCTACGTTCACGCTGAGGCCCGCGGTCGAGAGCCTGCGCTGGAGGGCGCGGAAGATCTCGGCGCCGCAGCGCACGGCTTCCGAGATGGAACCCGCGCCCACCGGCATGACCATGAATTCCTGGAGGTCGATCGGGTTGTCTGCGTGCGCGCCGCCGTTGACGATGTTCATCATGGGCGTCGGCATCGTGCGCGCGGAGACGCCGCCGAGATAGCGGTATAGCGGGAAACCCGACTCTTCCGCCGCCGCCTTCGCGACCGCGAGACTGACGCCGAGAATTGCGTTGGCGCCCAGGCGGCTCTTGTTCGCGGTGCCGTCGAGCTCGATCATCGTGCCGTCCACCGCCGCCTGATCGTCGGCGTCGAACCCGGTGAGCGCGTCCGCGATCTCGCCGTTGACCGCGCCCACGGCCTTCAGCACGCCCTTGCCGTGGTAACGCCCGGAATCCCCGTCGCGCAACTCCACGGCCTCGCGGCTACCCGTCGATGCTCCGGACGGCACCGCCGCGCGGCCCTCGGCCCCGGTCTCCAGCAGCACGTCGACCTCGACCGTGGGGTTGCCGCGGGAATCGAGGATTTCCCGGGCGTGAAGGTCGACGATCGCGGACATGGGCGTACTCCTTGCGGCGCGGGGCGCTACAGCGCGATCGGCGGCAGGCTCTTGGCGAGCCGGTCGATGGCGACGAGCTGTTCCAGCAGCGGTTCCAGCGCATCGAGCGGAACCATTGCCGGGCCGTCGCTCGGCGCGTTGTCGGGATCGGGGTGGGTTTCCATGAAGACGCCCGCGACGCCCACCGCCACCGCGGCGCGCGCGAGCGCCGGCACGAATTCCCGCTGCCCGCCGCTGGCCCCCCCGAGCCCGCCCGGCTGCTGTACCGAATGGGTCGCATCGAACACCACCGGGCAGCCGGTCCGGGCAAGCTGCGGCAGGGCGCGCATGTCGTTGACCAGCGTGTTGTAGCCGAAGCTCGCGCCGCGTTCGCAGACCATCACGTCGTCATTGCCGGAAGCGCGCGCCTTCTCGACCACGTTGACCATATCCCACGGCGCCAGGAACTGGCCCTTCTTGATATTGAGCGGCCGGCCGGTTTCCGCGGCCGCGACGACAAGGTCGGTCTGGCGGCACAGGAAAGCGGGTATCTGCAGGACGTCGACCCGCTCGGCCGTCGGCGCGCACTGCTCCGGCAAGTGGACATCGGTCAGGACGGGACAGCCGAACCTGTCGCGTACCTCCGCCAGGATTGCGAGCCCCTGCTCCATCCCGGTTCCGCGCTTCGACGCAAGCGACGTCCGATTGGCCTTGTCGAAGGACGACTTGTAGATCAGGGGCACCCCGACGCGGCCGGCGATGTCGACGAGACGCTCGGCGCATTCGAAAGCGTGGTCGCGGCTTTCGATCTGGCACGGTCCCGAGATCAGCGCAAACGGCGCGTCGTTGGCGACCCGGGCGGCGCCGATGCGGATCCTGCGGGGTTCGACCATCCGCTACACCAGGCGCGAACGCTCGATCGCGGCGCGAACGAAGGAGTCGAAGACCGGATGGGGGTCGAACGGCTTCGACTTGAGCTCGGGATGGAACTGGACGCCGAGATACCAGGGGTGCGACGGGATTTCGACGATTTCGGGCAGCATCCCGTCCGGCGAAAGGCCCGAGAACACCAGCCCCGCCTCTTCCAGCCGGGAGCGGTAGTTGATGTTGACTTCGTAGCGATGACGATGCCGCTCGCTGATGACGGCCCCTCCGTAGATTTGCGCGGCGAGCGTGGATGCCTCCACGGCGCAGTCGTAAGCGCCGAGCCGCATCGTGCCGCCCAGATCGTCCCCTATGTCACGCTGCTCGACCCGGTCTCCCTTGATCCATTCGTGCAGCAATCCGACCACGGGCTCGCGCGCGGGCCCGAATTCGGTGGATCCCGCGCCGCCGATGCCGGCGAGGTTGCGCGCCGCTTCGATCACCGCCATCTGCATGCCGAAGCAGATACCGAGATAGGGAACGTTGTGCTCGCGCGCGAAGCGGGCCGCGGCGATCTTTCCTTCCGCCCCCCGTTCGCCGAAACCGCCCGGGACGAGGATTCCCTCGACCCCGGAAAGGTGGTGAACCGCGTCCTCAGACTCGAAGATTTCCGAGTCGATCCATTCGAGGCGGACCCTGACCCGATTGGCGATACCGCCGTGCTCCAGGGCTTCGGCGAGCGATTTGTACGAATCGAGGACGGTGGTGTACTTGCCGACCACCGCGATGGCGACTTCCCCTTCCGGATTGCGGATTCGCTCGACGATCTCCATCCAGCGCGCCAGGTCGGGGCCCGGCGTATCCGCAATGCCGAAATGGCGGCAGACCTGAACGTCGAAACCGCGCTCGTGGTAAGAGATCGGAACCTCGTAGATGGTATCCATATCGGGCGCCGCGATCGCGTTCTCTACCGGCACGTTGCAGAACAGCGCGATCTTCTTGCGGTCTTCCAGCGGCACGTCCTGCTCGCAACGGCAGAGTATGAGGTCGGGCTGGATTCCGACGCTCTGCAGTTCCTTGACGGAATGCTGGGTCGGCTTGGTCTTCAGCTCCCTCGCGGACTGGAGATAGGGGACGAGGGTCAGGTGCACGTTCATCGCCCGTTCGCGCCCGAGCTCGTTGGCCTTCTGCCGGATCGCCTCGAGGAACGGCAGGCTCTCGATGTCGCCCACCGTGCCGCCGATCTCGCAGAGGATGAAATCGACGTCGCCGGCATCGGCGGAGATGAACGCCTTGATTGCGTCCGTCACGTGCGGGATTACCTGAATCGTCGCGCCCAGATAGTCGCCCCGGCGTTCCCGTTCGATGACGTCCTGGTAGATGCGGCCCGTCGTGACGTTGTCGCTCTGGCTGGCCGGCACGCCGGTAAACCGCTCGTAATGGCCGAGATCGAGGTCGGTTTCTGCCCCGTCGTCGGTCACGTAGACCTCGCCATGCTGGGTCGGGCTCATCGTGCCGGGATCGACGTTGAGATAGGGATCGAGCTTGCGAAGCCGCACCTTGTAGCCGCGCGCCTGCAAGAGCGCGCCGAGCGCCGCGGAAGCAAGTCCTTTGCCGAGGGAAGAGACGACGCCGCCGGTAATGAAGATATAGCGAGTCATCGACCCTCGTCCGATGTCACGCGGCCGTGCCGATCCGCCGGCCTCCCTAGTTGGCCAAGGGAACGCTCGGTGCGCTGGGTTGGGCCGGCTGCGCGGGAGCCTGCTGCACGGGCCGGTCGAGAACCGAACGCGGTTCCTGGGTCACGCCCGAAAGGATCGCGAGCACGATGCTGGTCGCCATGAAGCAGGCGGCCAGAACCGCGGTTACCCGGGTCAGCAGGTTGGCCGAACCGCGGGTCGTCATCAGCCCGCCCATCGTGCCGCCGCCGATGCCTAGCCCGCCGCCTTCCGACCGCTGCACAAGCACCACGCCGACCAGGGCGATGGCGATGAAGAGGTGAATCACCAGAACGATTGCGATCATGTCGCGCGTGCCTTCATGCGTTCAGCGCCGGCAAAGATTTAGCGCCATTGGGTCCGAATTGCTACGGACATGATTGACATATGGACCAGAATGAGGCGGCGTCGAGGCTTGCTCCGCCCACCAAAGTGCCGTTCACGTCCGGTACGGAGAGTATCCCGGCGGCGTTTTCGGGTTTGACCGACCCGCCGTAGAGGATGCGGACGCCGCCGCCGTCTTCCAGGCGGTCGTCCAGCCGCGCCCGCACGAGAGCGTGGATTTCCCCGATCTCGGCTCCGGTGGGCGTCCGGCCGGTGCCGATCGCCCATATCGGTTCGTATGCGATCGCCGTGTTTCGCGCGTTCGCCGCGCCCGGCAGGGAGGCCTCGAGTTGCCCGGCGACGATGTCCCCGGCCCGGCCCGCATCGCGCTCCTTGAGGGTCTCGCCGATGCAGACGATGGCGGTAAGTCCCGCCGCTACGGCCGCGTCCGCCTTGGCCCTGACCGTTTCGCTGTCTTCGCCGTGGTCGGCGCGCCGCTCCGAGTGCCCCACGATGACGTAGGCGCAGCCCAGATCGACGAGCATCGCGGCCGAAACGTCTCCGGTATGGGCGCCGGACACGGCGGCGTGACAGTCCTGCCCGCCCAGCTCGATCCCGGAAACCGCCTCCATCTCCATCGCCGCGAGCGCGATATGGGGCGCCGGCGGGCAGACCACGATGTCGCATCGCGCGGGGCCGGATTCTCGGAGGGAAGCGCCAAGCTCCGCCAGCAGGCCGCGCGTCGTCGCGCGCGAGCCGTTCATCTTCCAGTTCCCCGCGATCAGCGGGCGGAGGGACTCGGTCATTGACGAAATTTTGCGGTGACCCGGACGGGCCCGGATTCTAGCACAGCCCGCCCGCGAGCGCCAGAAACCCGGCCGACCGAAGGGACGGGCCACCGCCGCGGCGGTTGCGATCCGCAACGGCAGCCAATAGATATAGCCGCATACGCCGTGCGCCGGCACGGTCGACCAGAGCGGGAACCCGGACCATGCTTCAGGCGATGAAGAGCAAGGCCGCGACCTGGGTGGTACGGGTTCTCGCCGTGCTCCTGATCATCAGCTTCGCCGCCTGGGGTATCGAGGACATGCTCAGGGCGCCGGGGCTTCCGACCGATGTGGCGGAGGTGGGCGGCACCAAGATCACCGCCAACGAGTTCGGCGCGGCCTTCCGGCGTCAGGTGGAGATGTTGCGCGGGACGCTCGGACGCGATGTCGATTCGGAGCAGGCGCGGGATCTGGGCGTGGCGGAAACGACGCTGGACGCGCTGATCTCGCAGCGCCTTCTGGACCTCTACGCGGAGGAGAACGGGATTATCGTAGGTGACGACCAGATCGTTATGCGCCTGCACGCGGAGCCCGCCTTCCACGGCCCGGGCGGCGGTTTCGACCGGGCAATGTTCCATAGCGCGCTCTCCCGGCTGGGGATCAGCGAGCAGCGCTACGTGGAGGATTTGCGGCAGGAGATCCAGATGTCGCATCTGACCGGGGTTCTGCGCTCGGCCAGCGTGGCTCCGGATCCGCTCGTCAGGTCGCTCTACCACTATCGCAACGACAAGCGCGTCGCGCGCTTCGCTGAAATCCCCCGGCCGCCGGAAAGCACGCTTTCGCCGGCGAGCGACAGCATGCTGACGGACTTTCACAAGGAGAATGCGGCGGCTTTCACGGCGCCGGAGCGCCGGGATCTGACGGCGCTCCACCTCGATCCGAAGGATGTGGCGGCTGAAATCGAACCGTCGGAAGAAGAGCTGCGCGACGAGTACGAGAACCGCCTCCAGCAGCTCTCCGTCCCCGAGCGACGCAACATCAGCCAGATCGTCGTCGGAGACGAAACCGCCGCGCGGCGCGCGCTGGAGGCGTTGAGAAGCGGCCGCGCGATCGCCGACGTCGCAAAGGCGGTCGCCGGTATGGACGAGGAGGCGGTTTCGCTCGGCCTTCTCGCAAAAGAGGATCTGCCACAGGAGATCGCCGACGCAGCATTCGCGCTGCAGGCCAACATCCCGAGCGAGCCGGTGCGTTCTCCCGTCGGTTGGCACATTCTCCTGGTCGACCGGATCGAGCCCGGCCGGACGCCGAGCTTCGCGGAGACCCGGGCGAAAATCCGCGAGGACCTTGCCCGGGAGCAGGCGGTCGATGCCGTCGTCAAGCTTGCCAATCAGGTCGAGGATACGCTGGCCGGAGGAGCGACGCTCGAGGAGGCGGCGCGCCAGGTGAACGCGAAGCTGCTGCGGTTCCGAAGCGTGGAGCAAAGCGGCAGATCGGCCGACGGCGATCCGGAAGACGGGCTTCTCGTCCTTCGTCGTTTTCTCCAGGCGGCATTCGAGACCAACGCCGTGGAGGTCAGCGACCTGATCGAGACATCGCTCGGAGGTTACTTCCTCGTCCGGGTCGACCGGGTCGTCCCTCCGGCGCTGGAGCCGTTCGACAAGGTCAGGAAAGAGGTTGCCGCTGCCTGGCGCCTGGATCGCCTGAACGCCGCGGCCAAGCAAAAGGCGGAGAAGCTGCTTGGCGAGGTAAAGTCGGGCCGGAGCTTCCAAACCGCCGCCCGGGAGCTGGGATTGGCGGTGAAGACCTCTTCCCCGTTCACGCGGTTCGATCAGCGGGGCGACGTCCCCCTGCCCCCGTCGCTCGCCGCCGCGTTGTTCCGGACCAAACAGCGCGAGGCGGCGCTCGGCGCGACCGGGACCGGCTATGCGGTCGCCGTTCTGCATCGGTTGGAGCCGGCCAGCCCCTCGTCGGACAAGGGGGCGTTCGATGAGATGCGCGGCGAGGTCGCGGCGGCGATGGGCGCCGATATGCTGTCGCAATATGCCGGTGCGCTGCGCGAGATTTACCCGGTGTCGGTGGATTCGGGGGCTCTCGACCGCCTGTTCGATGAGGGCGCGATTCGTCCCTGAGTCCGTTCGGGGCAATTCGCGCGGCGGGCTCGGCTGCGGCCTTCGGGTGCGCTATGAGGCGGAACGCGTCGCTGGTATAAGAAGGCGGCAGAAGTTGGGAATATACTTTAGAAGAGGCCCCTAACCGACTATTCTTTTTGTCTTTCTGAAAGCGATTTTTCGACCATGAGTGAAGATTTCGACGCCTTCAAGGGCGTGCTTGGCCGCGTCGCCGACGGCCATCGGTTGAGCGAACGGGAGGCCGAGAGCGCGTTCGACACGATCATGACCGGCAACGCGACGCCGGCGCAGATCGGCGCGTTCCTGATGGCGCTGCGGTTGCGCGGGGAGACGGTCGACGAGATCACCGGGGCGGCAAGGACGATGCGCGACAAGGCGGCGCGGATCGACGCCCCGGCCGGAGCCATCGATGTCGTCGGCACCGGCGGCGACGGCGCCGGCACCCTGAACATTTCGACCGCGGCCGCGCTGGTCGTCGCGGGCTGCGGAATACCCGTCGCAAAGCACGGAAATCGGGCTCTCTCGTCGAGAGCGGGCGCGGCCGACATGCTGACCGCGCTCGGGGTCAACATCGACGCTCCTTTTCCGTTGATCGAGAAATCGATCCGCGAGGCGGGAATCGGGTTCATGATGGCGCCGCGCCATCACAGCGCAACCCGCCATGTGGCGGGCCCGCGGGTCGAGCTGGCGGTCCGAACGGTCTTCAACCTTCTCGGACCCCTGTCCAACCCCGCCTTCGTGCGCCGGCTGCTGGTCGGCGTATTCGCACCGGAGTGGCTGGAGCCGCTGGCGGAAGTGCTGGGCCGTCTGGGTTCCGAGCGCGCCTGGGTGGTGCATGGCGCGGGCGGGCTCGATGAGTTGACTTCGTTCGGCGAGACGATGGTGGCCGAGTGGTCCGGCGGCACGGTGCGGAGCTTCACCGTGACGGCCTCCGACGCCGGGCTTGCGGAGGGCCGGTTCGAGGACCTCAAGGGAGGCACCGGCGCCTATAACGCGGAGCGGCTCCGCGCCCTGCTCGACGGCGAGCCGGGCACTTACCGGGACAGCGCCATCATGACCGCCGCCGGCTCGTTGGTCGTGGCGGGAACGGCGGAGGACCTGACCGAAGGCGCCGCGCTTGCCGCCCGCTCGATCGACGAGGGCAATGCGCAAGCGGCCCTCGCACGCATGGTCGAAATCTCGAACGAAGGCAATCCGCCCGCCGGCGGTCCGGAGACCGGGGACGGATGACGAACGTCCTGCAAGAGATTTGCGCCGCCAAACGGGACCATGTCGCGGCGTGCAGGCGGCGGAAGCCGATCGGCTCGGTCCTCGATGCCGCCAGCACGGCTGTCCCGCCACGCGGTTTTGCCGCGCGGCTCAGAAATGCGCGGATGGAAGGAAGATACGGCCTCATTGCGGAAATCAAGCGAGCATCGCCGAGCAAGGGGTTGATTCGAAAGGATTTCGACCCGGAAGACCTCGCCCGGCAATATGAGGCGGGGGGCGCCACCTGCCTTTCGGTCCTCACCGATCCTCCCTATTTCCAGGGCGCGGACGAACACCTTTCCGCAGCGCGCCGAGCGGTCGATCTGCCGGTTCTGCGCAAGGACTTCACGCTCGACCCCTATCAGGTGGCCGAAGCGCGGGCGATCGGTGCCGATTGCATTCTGCTGATCATGGCGGCGCTGGAGGATGACCTAGCCGGAGAGCTCGCCGACGGCGCGAAAGAGCTCGGAATGGATGTGCTCGTCGAAGTCCACGACGAGGGGGAACTCGACCGCGCGCTCGCGATCGACGGCGGTCTGGTCGGAATCAACAACCGCAACCTCAAGACCCTCAAGACGGATATCGCGACCACCCGCCGGCTGGCGCCGCTGGTTCCGCGGGACAGGCTGGTGGTCGGCGAAAGCGGACTTTCGAGCCCGGTCGATCTTGCCTCGATGGCGGCGGCGGGCGTCACGACGTTTCTGATCGGGGAGGCGTTGATGAGCCAGAAGGACGTCAAGGCCGCGACCGAGGCCCTGCTGCGCCGCGAGGCGGCCTGAAGCGATGGCCGAATTCAGCCATCTCGACTCGGAAGGCAGGGCCGCGATGGTCGACATCTCGGACAAGGAGGTCACCGAGCGCACGGCGACGGCGCGCGGCACCGTGTCGATGGCGCCCGAGACGGTCCGCAAGATCGTCGCGGGAGGCGTCGCCAAGGGCGATGTGCTCACGGTCGCCCGGCTCGCCGGCATCATGGCCGCCAAGCGGACGGCCGAGCTGATCCCGCTCTGTCACCCCTTGGCGCTCACGGCGATCGATGTCGATTTGCGTTGCGACGAACCGCGCGGCGCCGTCGATATCGAGGCAACCTGCCGGCTCGCCGGACGGACCGGTGTGGAGATGGAAGCGTTGACGGCGGTCAGCGCCGCCGCGCTCACCGTCTACGACATGTGCAAGGCGGTGGACCGCGGCATGCGGATCGGCGACATACGCCTCGTCCACAAGGCGGGCGGCCGGTCCGGCACGTTCGAAGCCTGCTGATGATCTCGGTCGCCGAAGCGCGCGAACGTATCCTGGCCGCGCTCGAGCCGATGCCGGCGGAGCAGGTCGGGCTCGGCTCGGCGCTGGGGCGCGTTCTCGCCGAGGATGCGGCGGCGCGCCGCACGCAGCCGCCGCTCGCGGTCTCCGCGATGGACGGCTACGCGGTGCGCGCCGACGATGTCGGCACCCTCCCCGCCCGGCTCAGGGTCGTCGGCTATGCGCCCGCGGGCCATGCTTTCGAAGGCACGGTCGGAACCGGGGAAGCGGTCCGCATCTTCACCGGCGCGCCGGTGCCGGACGGCGCCGATGCCATCGTGATCCAGGAGAACACCAAGGAAGCGGACGGCGGGTGCATCGAGGTCGTCGACGGGAAGGCTCCCAAGGGGCGCTATGTGCGCCCCGCCGGCCTCGACTTCTCGGAGGGCGATGTGCTGCTGAGGGCGGGTCGGGTATTGACGGCGCGCGATGTCGGGCTGGCGGCCGGCATGAACCTTCCGTGGCTCAAAGTGCGCCGCAAGCCCCGCGTGGCGATCCTCGCGACGGGCGACGAGATCGTCATGCCGGGCGAACCGATCGGGCCCGACCAGATCGTGAGCTCGAACGCGCTGGCGCTGGCCGGTCTGGTTACGGCTCTGGGCGCCGTTCCGGTCGATCTCGGTATCGCACCCGATACGGCGGAATCGCTCAGAGCGATGGCGGCGGGCGCGCGCGGTACCGATCTCGTTCTGACCACCGGCGGCGCCTCTGTCGGCGACCACGACCTGGTGCGGAGCGTCCTCGGCGAGGCGGGTCTCGAAGTCGATTTCTGGCGCATCGCGATGCGGCCCGGAAAGCCGCTGATCTTCGGCCGTTTGAACGATACCCCGTTGCTCGGGCTTCCCGGCAACCCGGTTTCCTCGATGGTCTGCGCGATGATTTTCCTGAGGCCGGCGCTGCGCGCGCTGCTGGCCGCGGCGCCCGTGCCGGACGATAGCGAGCCCGCGCGGCTCGGCGCCGATCTCGGCGAAAACGACGAGCGCGAGGACTATCTGAGAGCCTCGCTGGCGGCGGACCCGCAGGGCGGCCTGACGGCGACTCCGTTCGACATCCAGGACAGCTCGATGTTCGCGAACATGGCCCGCGCCGACTGCCTGATCGTCCGCGAGCCCTTCGCGCCCGCCGCTCCAAAGGGCGCGCCGGTTCGGGTCCTGCGGCTGCGGGGCGGCGGCGTGGGCATCTGAGGAACGAATCGGCATCCGCATCGGGCTGTTGACCGGAAACCGGAACTTTACTAGAACATGTGTCCATGTTTATGTTTCGTTCCATATCTGGTAGCGATACAGCCGAACGGTGACCCATGCTGACGCCCAAGCAATACGAGCTTCTTGCCTACATCGACGCGTTCCTCGCCCAGCATGGGGTTTCGCCCTCCTTCGACGAGATGAAGGAGGCGCTTAACCTCAAGTCCAAGTCGGGCATCCATCGCCTGATCGTCGCGCTCGAGGAGCGCGGCTTCATCCGCCGCCTGCCCCACCGGGCGCGCGCGTTGGAGGTGCTGCGCCGGCCGGAGACGATGGCGGAATCGGCCTCCAAGCGGGGCGGCATGTTCGCGCCGCGGGTGATCGAGGGCGATTTCGCCAACGAGCTCGGTGGAACGAGCGGCCGCGACGGCCAGGACCTGGTGGAGATGCCGCTATACGGCCGTATCGCCGCGGGCGTTCCGATCGAAGCGCTGCGCGACAACACGCGCAGCTTCGCCATGCCGCAATCGCTGTTGATCTCCGGGGAGCATTACGCCCTCGAAGTCGAGGGCGACTCGATGATCGACGCCGGGATCCACGACGGCGACGTCGCGGTGATCCGGCGCGGCGACACGGCGGAGAACGGCAATATCGTCGTCGCGCTGCTCGGCGACGAAGAGGTCACGCTCAAGCGGTTCAGGAGGCGCGGCGGTTCGATCGCGCTCGAACCGGCCAACCCGAAGCACGAAACCCGAATCTTCGGTCCCGACCAGGTGAAGGTTCAGGGTCGTCTCGTCTGCCTGTTCCGCCAGTACTGAGCCACCCAGGGGCGTTCGCCGCGGATCTGGCGCGCGCTCAGGACGCCGCGGCCCGTCCGGTTCGAGCCAGATCGCCAGCGCGCCCTCCCGCCGCCGCTGGCGCAGATCGATCAACGTCGCGGGTGTCCGGCATCTCTTTCGGGCAACCCGGACCGAGGCGATCAGCAACGTCGCCTTGTGGCAATCCTCCAGAAGGGCGGCGCGGTCGAAAGCGATCGCTACCGCGTTCGGGCCCCGGTTCATAAAGCATCCGATCCCGTCGCAGGCGAACGCGGCGGTCATTGCCGCACGCCCGCCGGGCCACGGGACGGGTTCGGCGAGCCCGGCGCTCCTGAGCCAATATTCGCGGGTAAACCGGCGTGTTCCGGGAGCGATCGCGAGCCCGTCCTCCAGCCGCACCGCGACCGCGCCGGGATCGAGACCGGTCAGGATATCCGGCGGCTTCTCGCGAGCCCCCGTCAGCACGGCGGCAAGAATCGGGATCAGGCCGAGCATCCTCCACCGGCCGCGCCAAACGCAGAGCCACAGCCCCCCGCAAGTGGCCAAAGCGAGGAACGCGGCCGGCATCGCGGGAACGAGGAGAACGGCCGAAGGCCAGGACGACACGGTCTTCGCGACGGCGACGACCGCGGCGATCCCCCACCCCATGGGCTCCAACCCCACCGCTTCCAGCCCCAGCGGCATCAGCAGGAACGCGACGATGGCGCACGGCATGATCCAGAGCCCGGTGATCGGGACCGCCAGGATGTTGGCGACGATTCCGAAAACGGCAAACCGGTTGAAATGGTATATCGCGTAGGGTCCCGTCGCGAGACCGGCGATCAATGTCGTCATCCCGACACCGAGCGCATAGAGCGCGATGCGCCGCGCGAAACCGGCATCCGCGCGCCAGCCGGCGAAACGGCCGCTGACCGCCTCGTAGAATGCGACCAGGGCGACCACGGCCGCGAAGGACATCTGAAAGCTCGCACCCAACAGGCTTTCGGGTGCGATCAGGAGGACGGCCGCGGCCGCAACGGCGACCAGCCTCATCGAAATCGCGGCACGGTCGAGCATGACCGCGAGCAGGACCACCGAGAGCATGACGAAAGCGCGCTGGGTGGGGATCGAGGCTCCGGAAATCAACAGATAGACCAGTGCGCCCGCGAGCGCGCCGGCCGCCGCCCATTTCTTGATCGGATAGCGCAGCGCAATGAAGGGGACCGCGGCGAGCGCCGCCCTCAGCCCGCCGAATAGAAGGGCCGCCACGAGCGAGAAATGAAGTCCCGAGATCGCGAGCAGATGCGCGAGTCCGGCGTCGCGCATCGCGACCAGAACCGGTTCCGGAATGCCGCCGCGCTCTCCCGTCGTCAGCGCGGCCGCAATGGCGCCCTCCTCACCCGGCAGAACGTTCGCGATCCTTTGAACGATCCGCTGGCGGAGGAGGTCGATGCGGGCGCGCAGACCGGGCGGATCGCGGGCCGGCGCGATCGTCGGGCGCGATACGGCGAAACCCACCGCGCCCAGTTGCCGGTACCAGGCCCGTCGTGCGAAATCGAACCCGCCGGGGATGACCGGCGCGAGCGGAGGCTGGAGGATCGCGCGTACCGAAAGAATTGCGCCCGGCTGAAGCCCGGCGTCGGCGGAACGAACGCCGATGCGAATGCGCCGGGGGGTCCGGTCGGCGGGCAGACCCGAAATCCGTGCCTGGGAGATCGTCACCCGCCGTGTGCCGCGCCTGTCGAGCGATGCCGTCTCGACGGTCCCGGTCACCGTTACCGGTCCGATGCGCCGTTCGAGCACCGGCGCCTCCACCGCGATCGTTCGGACCTGAGCGAGAGAGAACCCGCCGGCCAGGGCAGCGAGCCCGATCAGAACGGGACCCCAGGGTTGGCGCCGGACAACGAACGCGGCGGCAAGCAGCGCCAGGGACGGGGCGATAAGCCAGGATTCCGGCTCGTGAGGCAGCGAGAAATAGACGGCGATCCCGAGCCCGAGCGCGACCGGAAGCCACAGAACCCAGCGATCCCGCTCGGCGGCGATGGCAGAGGGAAAGCCGGATGCGATCCCGGTCCGGATAGCCGCGTTGCCAAGCCCTCGGTTCATCGTGTAAGCGCAGGCCTGCGCCGGGGCCCTCGCGCCGCGGTGTCGATGAGCCGGCTTGCAGAGGACCCGCCATGACGGTCGTCACCCGCTTCGCTCCTTCGCCGACCGGGTTTCTCCATATCGGCGGCGCGCGGACGGCGCTGTTCAACTGGCTGTATGCGCGCCACCACGGCGGCCGGTTCCTGCTGCGGATCGAGGATACCGACCGCCGCCGTTCCACCGACGAGGCGGTCGCGGCGATTTTCGATGGCCTTTCGTGGCTCGGGCTCGATTGGGACGACGAGCCGGTGAGCCAGTTCTCGCGTCTTCCGAGCCACGTCGAGGCGGTGCACCGCCTGCTCGATGAAGGGAAGGCCTATCGCTGTTACGCCACGCCGGAAGAACTCGCGGAAATGCGCGAGCGGGCGAAGGCCGAAGGGCGCAGAATGCTCTATGATGGGCGCTGGCGCGACCGCGACCCGGGCGACGCGCCGTCCGGCGTCGATCCGGTCATTCGCTTCAAGGCGCCCCGGGAAGGCGAAACCGTCGTCGAGGATGCCGTGCAAGGCACGGTTCGCGTGGCGAACGGCCAACTCGACGATATGGTGCTGCTCAGAAGCGACGGAACGCCGACCTACATGCTCGCGGTCGTGGTCGACGATTACGACATGGGGATCACCCACGCGATCCGGGGCGACGATCATCTCAACAACGCTTTTCGCCAGACCCAGCTTTTTCGCGCGCTGGGCTGGGAAGCGCCGGCCTATGCCCATATTCCCCTGATCCACGGCGCCGACGGCGCCAAGCTGTCCAAGCGGCACGGCGCGCTGGGCGTCGAAGCCTATCGCGACATGGGCATTCTTCCCGACGCGCTGGCGAACGGATTGCTGCGCCTCGGATGGAGCCACGGGGACGATGAGATAATCGCCCGGGACCAGGCGATCGAGTGGTTCGATCTCGACCGTGTCGGACGCGGCGCGGCGCGGTTCGATCTCGACAAGTTGATGAGCCTCAACGCGCATTACATCCAGCGGACGGAGCCCGGCGCGCTCGTGGAATCGATCCGACCCGACCTTGAGCGGGCTATCGGAAAGGCGCTCGATTCGGACAACACCGATCGGCTGATACGCGCGATGCCCGGCCTCGCGCCACGCGCGAACAACCTCGTTTCCCTGGCGGAAAGCGCCGCCTTCTATGTCGCCGAGCGGCCCATAGCCGTCGACGCAAAAGCGGCGAGACTGCTGGGAGAGGACTCCAGGTCGGCGCTCTCGGAATTGCTCGACGTACTCGACGCGCTTGACTCCTGGGGAGAGGACGAGATCGAGATGGCAGTTCGCGGCTTCGCACAGGCTCAGGGTGCCAAGCTGGGCGCCGTTGCACAACCGTTGCGGGCATGTCTCGTCGGCAAGACCGTTTCGCCTGGAATATTCGAGGTCGCCGCGGTTCTCGGGCGCGAGGAGACGCTCGGCCGTATCGGGGACGCTCTCGGCCCCGGTGACGGAGAGGCGCACGAGCCGTCAATTTGATCTGAAGGTGCGAAATCTTTAGAGTCCGGCGCCGGCGCGCCGCCGGCAATTCTCTACAACGGGGGACCTTGGAGATGGGCAACGACGCGACTCGTGGCGACGACGCGCCGGAGAGCATCACGATCGTCAACGACGCCTCCGGCGACAAGGTCACGTTCCCCGTCCTGCAGGGCAGCTGCGGCCCCAAGGTGATCGACATCCGCAAGCTCTACGGCGCAACGGACATGTTCACCTACGACCCGGGGTTCACCGCCACCGGCAGTTGCGAATCCAAGATCACCTTCATCGACGGCGAGGCCGGCATCCTCCTGCATCGCGGCTATCCGATCGAGGATCTCGCCGCGCACAGCGACTTCATGGAAGTCTGCTATCTCCTGCTGTACGGAGAGCTTCCGACGCCGGAGGAGAAGGACACCTTCGTGCATTCCATCACCTTCCACACGATGGTGCACGAGCAGCTCCACAAGTTCATCGACGGCTTCCGGCGCGACGCGCATCCCATGGCGATCATGTGCGGCATCGTCGGCGCGCTTTCCGCCTTTTACCACGACAGCACCGACATCTCCGATCCCTACCAACGCATGGTCGCGTCCTACCGCATGATCGCAAAGATGCCGACCATCGCGGCATGGGCGTTCAAGTATTCCCTCGGGCAGCCCTTCATCTACCCGCGCAACGACCTGACATACGCCGAGAATTTCATCCACATGATGTTTGCGACGCCGTGCGAGGACTACGAGATCAGCCCGGTGATCGCAAAGGCCCTCGACCGAATCCTGATCCTGCACGCCGACCACGAACAGAACGCTTCGACGTCGACGGTGCGGCTGGCCGGTTCCAGCGGCGCCAACCCGTTCGCCTGCATCGCGGCCGGCATCGCAAGCCTGTGGGGTCCCGCGCATGGCGGCGCCAACGAGGCGGTGCTCAACATGCTCAACGAGATCGGCAGTCCCAACCGGATAGGCGAGTTCGTCGACAAGGCGAAGAAGCCCGACGATCCGTTCCGCCTGATGGGTTTCGGGCACCGGGTCTACAAGAATTTCGATCCCCGGGCGCGGCTGATGCGGGAATCCTGCCACGAGGTGCTCAACGAGCTCGGGGTCGAGAACGAGCCGCTGCTCGAGCTGGCGATGGAACTAGAGCGCATCGCGCTGGAAGACGAGTACTTCGTCGAGCGCCGGCTCTATCCCAATGTCGACTTCTATTCGGGCATCATCTTCAAGGCGATCGGCATCCCGGTCAGCATGTTTACCGTGCTGTTCGCCGTCGCCCGGACGGTCGGCTGGGTCGCCCAGTGGAACGAGATGGTCGAGGACCCCAATCAGAAAATCGGCCGCCCGCGCCAGCTCTATACGGGATACGAGCAGCGCCCCTACGTGCCGCTCGCGGAACGTGCCTGACCGCGGCGCTCAGGAGCGCTGGATCAATTCGATCCGGTAGCCGTCCGGGTCTTCGATAAACGCCATGTGGGTCTGGCTGCCGCCGAACTTCATCGGGCCGGGCGGCCGCGGGATGGCAACCCCTTCTTTCTCCAGCGCTTCGCACGTCTCGTAGACGTCCGGCACCGCGACCGCGAGGTGGCCGAACGCCGAGCCGAGGTCATAAGCGTCTTCCTGGTCCCAATTGTGGGTCAGCTCGATCACCGTGTTGTCGGTCTCCTCGCCATAGCCGACGAAGGCCAGCGTGAAACGGCCGTCGGGGAACTCGCGTCGCCGGAGAACATTCATTCGGAGGTGGCGGGTGTAGAAGTCGAGCGATTTTTCGAGATCCCTCACCCGGATCATCGTATGAAGAAAACGATAGTTCGACTTGTCTGCGGCATCGGTCATCGGAAAGCTCCCTGTTCGCTCCGGGCGCCGGACCGCCGGCGCACGACGTCAAGTATCGCTTCGGCCGCCCGAACGCTCGGGCTTTTTCCCTCCGGCCGAAGTGCTTCGAGCGCGGTTGCGGCCGCTTCGCGCTGAGCCCGGCGCGCTTGCGTGTCCCGCAGGAGCCGCAATGCCGCCTCGGCGAGGCCGCCGCCGGTGCACTTTTCCTGAAGAAACTCCGGGATCGCCGGCCGGTCAAGGATCAGGTTGACGATCGTGAAATATCGGATGCGGACCATGCGCCTGACGATCGACAGGGTAAGGGGGTTCATCCTGTAGGCGACGACCATCGGCACCCCGGCAAGCGCCAGGTCGAGCGTCACACTGCCCGATGCCGCGATCGCCACGTCGCAGGCGGCCATCGCCGCGTGACGCTGCCGGCGGTCTCCGATGACGGTGACCGGTTCGAACCAACGTGCCACGGCGTGGCGGATCGTATCCGCATGGGCAGGCACCGCGGGAACGACGACCCGGATCCCGGGCTCGGCAGCCGCGATCTGTCGTATCGCGTCGGCGAAGACCGGCATCAGCCGGGAGACTTCCATGCGGCGGCTTCCCGGAAGGAGCCCGATCACCGGTCCGGACCCGATACCGTGGCTGGCACGAAACGCCATGCCGTCCCCGGTTCCGATCTCGGCTTCCAGTCCCGGATGGCCGACGAAGGTGCAGTCGAGCCCTTCCGCCTCGAAATAGGGCGGCTCGAAGGGAAGCAGGGCAAGCAGATGGTCGATTTTTCTTGCGAGCTTGCGTGCCCTTCCCGCACGCCATGCCCAGACCGTCGGCGCAACATAGTGGATCAGCGGGGCATCCACTTTTCCCAGGCGGCGCCATACGCCGTTCGCGAACGCCGGTGCGTCGATCGTCACGACCGCATCGGGGGACAGGCGCCGGATCGCCCCGGCGGTCTCGGACATCCGCCGCATGATGGACACGGCCCGGGGCAGCACTTCCACCAGCCCCATCACGGACAGTTCCTCGATGGGAAACAGGCTGTCGAGGCCTTCGGCGGCCATCGCCTCGCCGCCGACGCCGGCGAAGCGTACCTCCTCGCCGGTCAACGTCCGCAGCGCCGCCATCAGCCTGCCGCCGATCTCGTCTCCCGATGGTTCGCCGGCGGCGAGGAAGATCAGCGGCGAGGTGCTGGCCTGCATGGTTGCGTTCTGCGCGTCATTCGGACTCTTCGACGCCGACGACGAAGAGTCCGGCGGCATCCGCTTCACGGCCCACGGTGTCGGCATCGAGGATCAGCGCGCGCCCCGCTCCGACGGCAATGCCGGCAAGCCCCGCGCGGGCGGCATTGGTTACGGTACGCGGGCCGATCGTGGGGAGATCGACACGGGTGTCCTGTCCCGGCTTGCACGCCTTGACCAGAACGCCGCCCCCGCCCTCCGCAAGGAGCGGCGCGCAGCGCTCTATCAGCGCATCGGTTCCCTCCGCGGCCTCGACCCCGATAACGCGGCCCTGCTGGACGATCACTCCCTGGCCGACATCCAGGGCGCCGAGCGAGCGAGCGACTTCGAATCCGCGCCGGATATCGGCGTCTTGCGCCGGGCCGGGTGCGCGATTGCCGTATAGCCGCGCCTCCGCGGCGAGCGATCGGGCGAAAGTCTCCGGCGCCACCACACGGAGACCCTCCGCTTCCAAGGCCCCGGCGATCGCATTCAGAATCGAACCGTCGCGATAATAGGACCGTCCGATCCGAAGCAGGAAGCGTGCCGTTTTCGCGTCGGGGCGGAGGGAGCGGATCGGAGGGCGCGTGACGCCGCCGACCAGAACCACCTCTTCCGCGCCGGCGGATTTGAGAAGCCTGACGCCCTCGCCGGCCTGGCCGAGCCGGATCCAGGCGTCGGGAGGGCGGGAAAACGAGGCCGGATCCGCCTGATCCCGCAATCCGATGACATAGGGGTTTCGTCCCGAGGTTCTGCAGGCCGCGATGACCCGTTCGGGCATGTCGCCCGCACCGGCGACGACACCGATCCTAGGGGACATTGCCCGCCTTGGGCTGGCAAATCGCGCGGGCGGAATCGGCGCGCATGAAAGCCACGATGTCCATCACCGCGGCGTTGTCGGAGTACATCTCGGCGACGTCGTCGATACGCTCCGACAACGTGCCCTCTTCGGCGAACAACAGCCGGTAAGCGGTGCGAAGCGCCTGGATATCGGCGCGAGAGAAGTCCCGCCGCCGGAGACCCACGACGTTGAGCCCGATGAGCCGGGCGCGATCGCCCGTGGCCGAACCGTAGGGGATCACGTCCTGCACCACCGCCGACACGCCGCCGATGATGGCATGGGCACCGATGCGGCAGAATTGGTGAACCGCGGCCAGACCGCCGATGATCGCGTAATCGTCCACCACGACGTGCCCGCCGAGCGTGGCGTTGTTGGCAAAAATGACGTGGTTGCCGACCGTGCAGTCATGGGCCACGTGGGCGCCCAACATGAACAGTCCGCGATCGCCGACCCGGGTCAGCATCCCGCCGCCCTCGGTTCCCGTGTTCATGGTCACATATTCGCGGATGATGTTGTCGGCGCCTATCTCCAGGCGGGAGGGCTCGCCCTTGTATTTGAGATCCTGCGGCGGCATTCCGATCGACGCGAACGGGTAGACGGTCGTGCGCGGTCCGACAGTCGTTCGTCCAGCGGCGACGACGTGCGAGATCAGTCTGACCCCGTCCTCCAGGACGACATCGGGACCCACGGTGCAGTAAGGACCGACAAAAACGTCCTGTCCCAACCGGGCACCGGGCTCGACGACCGCCGTGGCGTGAACCTCCGCCATGGGGACTAGCTGTCCCGGATCATCGCGGCGTATTTGGCTTCCGCGACCACCGACCCGTCGACGACCGCCTTGCCGCTGAATTTCCAGACATTGCCGCGGCGATGCACCTTCTCCACCTCGACCAGAACGGAATCGCCCGGCACCACCGGTTTCCGAAACCGGGCGCCGTCCACCGACATGAAATAAACCAGTTTGCCCTCCGATTCGGGTCCCAGCGTGTGAACGACCAGTACGGCCGCCGTCTGCGCCATCGCTTCGATCAGCAGCACTCCCGGCATCACTTTGTCGTTCTGAAAATGGCCCTGGAAATGCGCTTCGTTGACCGAGACGTTCTTGAGCCCGGTCGCCCGGACGTTAGGGACGACCTCCACCACCCGGTCGATCATCAGGAATGGATAGCGGTGCGGGATCATTTCCATGACCCGCTCAATCCCGATATTCGTGGTCGCGGCTTCGGTCTCTACGGTGTCCATGTCCAGCGGTTATTCCCGTTCCGACAGCCGTTTCAAGCTGGCGATGCCGCGAAAGAACTGCTTGATCGGTAACGCAGGCGCGCCGGCGACGGTTGCCCCGTCCGCGACATCGCGCATGGCGCCCGACTTGGCGGCGACCCTGGCCCCGACCCCGATCCTGATATGTCCGGCAACGCCGGACTGCGCGGCGACAACAGCGAAATTCCCAAGTTCAGCGCTTCCGGAAATGCCGGCCTGGGCGACAAGAATGCAGCCGCGTCCGAGAACGGCATTGTGCCCGATCTGGACAAGATTATCAATTCTGGACCCTTGGCCGATGACCGTGTCGGGACCGGCACCCCGGTCGATCGTGGAATTGGCCCCGACCACGACATCGTCTTCGATGACGACGCGGCCGATCTGGGGAATGTCGACATGGGTACCGGACTCGCGTTCGGTCGCGAAACCGAATCCTGCCTCGCCGATCCGCACGCCGGCGAAAAGGCGCACCCGCGCGCCAACGATGCAATTGCCGAGACTGCACCCCGCCCCTATTCGGGAATCGTCGCCGATCGCGACTCCCTTTCCGATGACGGCATGAGGACCGATGTGGCATCGCGCGCCGATCGAAGCATTTGCCCCGATTACCGCGAAAGGGTCGATCCGGCAGTCCGGCCCGATGGCGGCCGTCGGGTCGATCGCGACCGTCTGAGCGATCCCCGGATCGACTCCCGGAACAGGGTAGAATGCCCGGCTGACGCGGGCGAAGGAGAGATATGGCGTCTCCGTGACTAGCAGCGCCATACCGGATGGGGCTTTTTCCGTGTCGGACGGCCGGATCAGGCAAGAGCCCGCCGTACTGACGCCAAGGCTGTCGGCGTAACGCCGATTGTCGAAAAAACTGACGTCGCGCGGCCCGGCGGCGTGGAGCGGCGCCACATCGGCCACCTCGCGTTCCGGGTCGGCATTGGCTCCGAGGGCTGCGCCGGCGAGCTCCGCAAGGACGCCGAGAGGAAACGGACCGGCACGATCGAAAAAACGGGGATCCGCCATGCTCAGTTGGTCGACCCTGGCGCCTTGCTCTCCGCGGGCTTGGCCGGCTCCAGCTTGACCGATGGCAGGTTCTTGTCGATCCGACGGAGGACTTCGCCGGTAATGTCGAGTTTTTGATCCGCCAGCAACACGAGGGACTTCGGCAGCACGATATCGAATTTGCGCTCTTCCGCGACTTTCGCGGCGGCTACCACCATGGATTTCTGAATTGCCCGCATCGCCGCGCCGTAGACATCGTCGAGTTGCCGCTTGCGTTGCTGAAAGTCGACCTGAGCCTTCCGCGCCGTCTCCTCGTAGGCGTTCCTTCGCTTGGCGAAGACCTGGGGAGACAGGATCGCACGTTGTCGCTGCAATTCCTGGCTTGCTTTTCGCAACTCCGCCTCGCGCTTCCGAAGGGAACTTTGGTAATTTTTTCTCAGCTTCTCGATCTGCGGCTGGAGGCTCCTGGAAGCCTGCGAATCGCGCAAAATCTTCTGGACATCGACGATACCGATCAAAGGCAGTCTGTCTTGTGCCGTCGCGATCGACGAAGCCCCGATCAACAGCACGGCAACGGCGACCCCCACCCCCAGGAGAAAAGCGGAACCGCAAAATGCGCTGTTCGGCCGCATGGCGTCGCTAGAACCTGGTGCCGAAGGTAAACCGGACGAGCTGCTTGTTGTCGTAACTCTCCTTTTGGATCGGCCATCCCAGATCGATATTCATCGGTCCGATCAAGGACGCCCATGCCAGCCCCACCCCGGCGGACGCCCGCAGGCTCGAGCGATCCAGAACGCCCGGGGAGCTGCCGTCGGCGATACCGATGCTTCCATAATCCACGAAGGTACGGGCCCGCATGCCCACCTCCGTCGGCAGGCCGAGCAGGAAGGACACCCCCAACGTTCCGGCGTAATACCAGGTCCCGCCCACCGCATCTTCGGTCACCCGGTCGCGCGGGCTGGCACCCGCGGCGGCGAATCCTCTCAATTCCCGGGCCCCGAGGGAGAACCGGTCCAGAATTCGGACATCGTCGCCGAGCCCTTCCACGTAGCCGCCGCCCAGGCCCGCATTCCCCGTAAGGTCGTCCGTCAACGGAATGAAATACGATCCCCTCGCTTCGGTCTTGAGGAACCGCACCGAACCGCCCGACCCCGCCAACTCATGATCCCAACTGGCGATCAGACCTTCACGAGGCGAAAACCGGCTGTCCGTGGTGTCGTATTCGATCGAGTGCCTGATGGAGGAGATCATCGAATCCCCTTCCTGCTCGGCTATGACCGCCGCGGCATTGGCGGGAACATCGGCGATCTCGTCTCGACGCAACGTGTAGCGCCATCTCTGGGTCACGTCTTCCGCAAGCGAATAGCCCGCGCGCAGGGCGAAGCCGATAGTTTTCTGATCGAACGAACTTTCGCTTTGATAGTCCCGCGCCGTAGTGAAGATATCGAAACCCGCGGCGAGCTTCCGGTCGAGGAAGTAGGGCTCTGTGAAGTTCAGCTCGACCTGCTGTTCCTTTTTAGCGATCTGCCCGCGTACTCCCAATTCCTGTCCCTTGCCGATCAGGTTACGTTCGCGCAGCCCGATCTCCGCGAGTCCTCCGACCGCCGTCGAATAGCCGGCGCCGAACGAGACCTCTCCCGTCGCCCGCTCCTTGACGGTGGTCTCGATCACGGTCTGATCGGGGGCGGAGCCGGGGACGTTCTTGATTTCCACTTCCTCGAAGAAACCCAGATTACGCAGATTGCGTCTTGCACGCCGGACAAGGTCGGTGTTGAACACATCGCCTTCGATCAGCCTGAACTCGCGGCGGATCACCCTGTCCTCGGTGCGGAGGTTGCCGCGGATATCGAGCCTTTCGACGAAAACGCGCGGTCCTTCCTTGATTTCGAAAGTAACGTCGATAATGCGGTCCGCCCGGTTCCGCTCGATCTTCGAATCGACGTCGAAGAACGCGTATCCTGCGCGTCCCACCGCATCGGTAAGAGCGCTTACCGTCTCCTCCACGTCCTTGGCGCTGTAAAGATCGCCCTCTTCGATCCCGACCTCCTGCGCCACGGCCGCGACGTCGAGATCCCGCAATGCGGAGGTGATCTCGATCTTGCCGAACCGGTACGTCTTGCCCTCTTCCAGGGTGAAGGTGATGAAGAAGGCGTCCCTGTCGGGCGTCAACTCCGCGACGGCCGAGACCACGCGAAAATCCGCATAGCCGGAATTCAGATACTTGCGGCGCAACAGCTCCTGGTCGAATGCCAGACGATCGGGATCGTAGACGTCCCCCCCGCTGAAAAACGCGAAAAACCCGGTCTCCTTGGTCTGTATGACGTCTCTCAATTCCCCGTCGCTGAATCGCGCGTTGCCGATAAACGTGATCCGACGGATGTCCGTGGGGTCCCCTTCATGGATCTCGAAGATCAGGTTCACGCGATTCTGCGGCAGCTGGACGACCTTGGGAACGACGCGGGCCGCGAAACGGCCATTGCGCCGATAAATCTCGATGATCCGCAGCATGTCGCTCTGTACGCGCGAACGCGTGTAGACCACGCGAGGACGCAGGGTGACTTCGTCGCGCAGGATATCGTCGTCGATCCGGAGATTACCTTCGAACGCGATCCTGTTGATGATCGGGTTCTCGACGATCTTCACCACGACCCGGTTTCCCTCGCGCCGCAACACCACGTCCGCGAACAGGCCGGTCTGGAACAGGCGCTTGAGCGACTCGTCGAGATCGGCGTCGGTGACCCGATCGCCGGTCCTGAACGTGAGGTACGAGCGGACGGTATCGACTTCGATCCGTTGCGCGCCCTCAACGACGACCTCGGCGATCGGATCGCCGGGATTCTGGGCGCGCGTAACGTCGACCGACGCCAGGACCAGAAGGACCGCGACGAGAGCGCAAACCGACGCAGAAACCCTTCGAAATAAGCGAAGCACGCCTTGCCTCAAACCGTTTCTAGGTCACGAGATCGACGAAAAAGTCGACGATCCGGAGTTGCAACAGGTCGTTCCAGGTCACGAATACCATAAGCCCAAGCACCATGGCGATCCCCATGCGATAGCCATACTCCCGGGCCCGCTCGCCGAGCGGCCTCCCCGCTACCGCTTCGACCGCATAGAACATCAGGTGTCCGCCATCCAGCATCGGGATCGGAAACAGGTTGATCAGTCCCAGATTGATCGACAGCGCGGCCAGGAAAATCAGCATGCTGACCGCGCCTGTCTGCCACACGTCGCCCGAAATCTGCGCAATTCTTATGGGGCCGCCGAGCTCGCTCGTGTCCCGGGTCCCGGCGAACATTTGCCCAAGGGCCTGGAAGATGTCCCCGATCATGCGGAACATCTCTCCGAAACCGCGAAGCACGGCGGTTGCCGAGTCGTGACGGACGATCCGGACCTCGCCCCCGCTTCGCGATACGCCCAGACGGCCGATCTTCTCGTTCCGAGCGGGACCGTCGGTGAGCCGCACGGTGTCGGGCACCGCGAACAGCGTCACCGGCCCGCCGTCACGCTCCACCTCGATTCGAAGCTTTATGCCGGCCGACATGCGGACAATGCGAACGACCTGCTCGAAACGTTCGATCTCCGTGCCGTCGATCCGGACGATTACGTCGCCGGGTTCGATCCCGGCGCGCGCGGCGGCGCTGCCTTCCATCACCGCGGTGACGTTCGCCGGCGTCGAGCGCTCGCCGACGATCGCGAAGATTCCGGCGAGGACGACCACGGCAAACAGGAAATTGGCGAGCGGACCCGCGAACACGATCGCCGCGCGGCGCCACAGCGACTTGGTATGGAACGAAACGCTCTCCTCCTCGGGGCTCAGCCTGTCCTCGTCCCGAACCTCTCCCGCCGCGGGCGGCAGCATTTCGCCGAACATCTTCACGTAGCCGCCGACCGGTATCCAGCTCAGCTTCCAGCGCGTTCCGCGCGAATCGGTCCAGCCGTAGATCTCCGAGCCGAAACCGACCGAAAACACCTCCACCCGGACGCCGCACCAGCGGGCGACGAGGTAATGGCCCATTTCGTGCACGAACACGAGCACGGTGATCGCCACCAGGAAGGGGACCGCGTAATCCAGAAGAAAAGCCAGGAAAGGAAGGACGATTTCCACGCCGCCGCTCACTAAATCCATCGGTATCGCCGTCCCGGCGCGGCGCTAGGCGCGCGCGGGCACGGGCTCCATCAGCGCTCTGGCGCGTTCCCGCGCGAGCCGGTCCGCTTCGCGCACATCGTCGAGGCTCCCGACCTCCGTCCCCGAGAATGCCTCGAGAACCCCCTCCACTATACGCGCTATGTCGAGGAAGCCGAGGCGGCCATCCAGAAAGCGCTCCACGGCTTCCTCATTGGCGGCGTTAAGCACGGTCGGCGCGGCCCCTCCGGCAACCAGCGATTCCCGGGCGAGCCGGAGCGCGGGAAACCGGTCCGGATCGGGTTCTTCGAAGTCGAGCCTGCCGACGGCGCTGAGATCGAGCCGTTCGCTCGGGGTCTTCATCCGTTCCGGCCAGGCGAGCGCATACGAGATGGGGATTCGCATGTCCGGCGTGCCGAGCTGGGCGAGCACCGAACCGTCGACATAGGCGACCATCGAATGGACGATCGACTGAGGGTGTACGACGATCTCGATCTGGTCGGCGGGCAGGCCGAACAAATGGTGGGCTTCGATCAGCTCCAGCCCCTTGTTCATCATGGTGGCCGAGTCGACGGATATCTTGGCGCCCATGTCCCAGTTCGGATGCGCGACCGCCTCTTTCGGGGTGGCCCGCGCGATATCCGCCATCGACCAGGTCCGGAACGGCCCGCCGGAAGCGGTCAGTATGATTTTCTCGATCGAATCCGGCGCGTCGGAAGCGAATACCTGGTAGATCGCGTTGTGTTCGGAATCGACCGGGAGCAATGTCGCCCCGCTAGCCTCTACCTCGCGCATGAACAGGGAACCCGCGCACACCAGGCATTCCTTGTTGGCGAGGCCGACGATCGCGCCGCGGCTGACGGCGGCGAGCGTGGGCGCCAGACCGGCGGCCCCGACGATACCCGCCATCACCCAATCCGACTGCCGGCAGGCGGCTTCGACCAGCGCATCCGCGCCGGCGGCGCACTCGATCCCGGTTCCGTTCAGCGCGTCGGCGAGCGCACGATAGCGCGACGGGTCCGCGATGACGGCAAACCCGGCGCCGAGCTGCTTTGCCTGTTCGGCCAGAAGCCCGGCATTCGTGTTGGCTGTAAGGGCGACCGCCCCGAACCTGTCCGGTTGCCGCCGGATCAGGTCGATCGTGCTGCAGCCGATCGATCCGGTGGACCCGAGGATCGTCACCGTGCGCTGCCCGCTCGGCGTCACCATGCGAAAATTCCCGTATTGCTGGCCAGGACGAGGGCGACCAGCGCGGGGGCGGTGATCAACATACCGTCGAGCCGGTCCAGCACGCCGCCATGGCCCGGAATCAGGTTGCTCGCATCCTTCACCCCGAAGCGCCTCTTGACGCAGGAAATTCCGAGATCTCCCGCCTGAGCGACAACGGCCGCGACGGCGCCGAGCAGGCACAGCAGCCACGGCGTCCGCGCGTCGGCCCACTCGGCGAAGGCGAGCCCCCAGACCGCGGCCACCGCGATGGCGCCGAGCAGCCCGGACCAGGTCTTGTGCGGACTGATCCGCGGGGCAAGGCGGGCGCCGCCCACCAGCCGGCCGATGGAAAACGCCACAATATCGGTAACCCAGATCGCGCCGATCAGCCAGAGGGCCGTCTCGAAGCCGTCTATCGGAAGACCGCGGAGCCACACCAGCGCCGCGCAGGGGACGCCTATCACGATCGGTCCGGCCGAGATCCAGGCCGGATGGCTCCGGCGCGAGGCCGTTGCGGCGCAATAGGCGGCGAGGCTTCCCAGCACCAACGCGGCGCTGACGATATCGAAGCGCCGGCTCCATGCCGCGACCCCCGCCACGGCGAGACTGAGGATTACCGTCCACCCGCTGAACCCGAAGCTGTCCTCGCCGCAAATGCGGTCCCACTCCCAAGCCATCGCGACGGCCGCGACGGTAAGGACGATCTCGATAAAGGGCGATCCGAAATAGAGCGCGAGGAGCACGACCGGCGCCAGAACCAGGGCGGAGAGAACGCGCTTTTCGAGCTCAGCGCGGCCCAGGCTAGCCAACACGGGTCATTCCGAACCGCCGGTCGCGTCGATGGAATTCGCGAACGGCTACAACGAAGTCCTCGCGAGAAAAATCCGGCCAGAGCGTGTCAAGGAACACCATCTCGGCATAAGCGCACTGCCACAGAAGGAAATTGCTGATCCGTTTTTCTCCGCTGGTGCGGATTACGAGATCGGGATCGGGGATGTTCGCCGTAAACAACTCACGGCCCAGCGCGGCTTCGTCGATACCGTCGGGATCGATTTCTCCGGACGCCGCCCGCCTCGCCAGCCGACGCGCCGCTTGGGCGATTTCCTGCCGTCCGCTGTAGCTCAGCGCGATCGTCAGCGTGAGCCGCGAGTTGCGGCGCGTACGTTGCTCCGCCATCTGGAGCAGGGTGACGATGTCGTCCGCCAGGCGGGAACGGTCGCCGATGAAGAGGATCCGGACACCCTGGCGATCGAGCTCTTCGACTTCCTGCCGGAGATAGCGCCGCAAGAGGCCCATCAGGTCCTCGATCTCCCGCGCCGGCCGACTCCAGTTCTCGTTGGAAAATCCGAACAGGGTCAGATAGGAGATGCCGAGCTCCACCGCGCTCGTGACCGCGCGCCTCGCCGCCTCCACGCCCTTCTGATGTCCGGCGGCCCGGTTCAGGCCCCGGGATTCGGCCCAGCGCCCGTTTCCGTCCATGATCACCGCGACATGGGTCGGCGGTGTCTCGTCGGCGTATGAGTAGGCGGGTTCCATGGCGATCAAACCTGCAGGATTTCCGCCTCCTTGGTCGACAGCGCATCGTCGATCGCTGCGATGGTCGTGTCCGTCAACTGCTGGATTTCGGTCGACCACGCGCGCTGTTCGTCTTGCGAAATCTCGCCGCCTTTTTCCATCTTCCTGAAGCGGTCGATGCCGTCGCGCCGGACGTTCCGGACCGCGACCCGGGCCTGTTCGGCATACTTGTTCGCGACCTTGGTGAGCTCGACGCGGCGCTCCTCGGTCAATTGCGGGATCGGAACCCTGATAACGTTGCCTTCGGTCTGGGGATTGAGTCCGAGACCGGAATCACGAATCGCCTTTTCGACTGCGCCGACCTGGCCCTGGTCCCATACCTGCACGGTCAGCATCCGGGGATCCGGCACCCCGATCGTGCCGACCTGGTTGATCGGCATCTTGCTGCCATAGGCCTCGACGGTCAGCGGCTCGAGGAGCGCGGCCGAGGCTCGTCCGGTCCTGAGACCGGCGAATTCGCGCCGAAGCGCTTCGATGGCGCCGTTCATTCGCCTCTCGATGTCGGCTAGTTCTGGGTCCGCCACGGCTCTAGCCCCCTTCGGCGATTAAGGTATAGGTACCGTCGCCCGCCACGATGTCGGAGAGCGCCCCCGAAGTTTGTAGCGAAAACACCAGAATTGGTATCCTGTTTTCGCGCGCCAGCGAGATCGCCGAAGCGTCCATTACCTTGAGATCGCGCGACAGAACGTCCAGATAGGTCAGCCTGTCGTAGCGCACCGCGTCGCGATCGAGTTTGGGATCGGCCGAATAGACCCCGTCCACCTGGGTCCCCTTGAATAGCGCGTCGCAACCCGTCTCGCTGGCTCGGAGCGCCGCGGCCGTATCGGTGGTGAAGAACGGGTTCCCCGTGCCGGCGGCACAGATGACGACCCGGCCCTTCTCCATGTGCCGGATTGCGCGTCGGCGAATATAGGGCTCGCAGACCGACTCCATGCGTATCGCGGAAAGCACGCGCGTGACGACACCTTGCTGCTCCAGCACGCCTTGCAGGGCGAGCGCGTTCATCACCGTCGCCAGCATGCCGATATAGTCGGCCGTCGCCTGTTCCATGCCCTGCGCCGTGCCGGAGACGCCGCGGAATATGTTGCCGCCCCCTATAACGATGCACAGCTGGACACCGATATTCACGACCGAGCGGACCTCCAGCGCGATCCGTTCGACGGTGGCGGGATCCAGCCCATACTGCCCTGGGCCCATCAAAGCCTCTCCGGAAAGCTTGAGCAGTATGCGCTTGTAGGTCACTGTCCGAAGCGCCTCTCTTCTTTACAGGTGGGAGGACCGGCCGGCTCGACGGGTCAACCGCCGAGCCGGCCGACCTCTGCCGCGAAGTCGTCTTCCGCCTTCTCGATCCCTTCGCCCAGCATGAAGCGGTGAAAGCCGGTTACCGACACCGGCTCGCCGATTTCGCCGGCAAGCGCTTCCACCGCCTTGGAAATCTTGGATTCGCCGTCGATGACGAAAGTCTGCTCGAGCAGGACCGACTCCTCGTAAAACTTCTTCAGCCGCCCCTCGACCATCTTCTCGACGATGTTGTCCGGCCGTCCGCTCGCGCGGGCCTGTTCGGTCAATACCGCCCGCTCGCGTTGGAGCGCGGCGGCGTCGATACCCTCGATCGCGGTCCACTGCGGACTTGCCGCGGCCACATGCATCGCGAGCTGGCGCGCGAACTCGCCGAGGCGCTCCGAACCGTCGGACGACTCGAGGCCCACCAGCACGCCGATCCTTCCGAGCCCCGACGCGACGCTGTTATGGGTGTAGCTGCCGACGGTACCGCTTTCGACCGAAATCCGCTCGACGCGCCGGAGAGACATGTTTTCGCCGATCCTGGCGATCAGGTCGGTCAGCCTGGAAGCGACCGTCCCCTCTCCCATCGGTGCGTCGCCCAGGGCCTCGATCGGCCCGTCCGTCTCCAGCGCGACGTTCGCCACTTCGCGCACGAAATTCTGGAACTCGTCGTTGCGGCCGACGAAATCCGTTTCGGCGTTGATTTCGACGACCGCGCCTCTGTTGCCGTCCGTCGCGACCGCGATCAACCCTTCGGCGGCGACGCGCCCCGCTTTCTTGGCCGCCGCGGCGAGCCCGTTCTTGCGCAGCCAGTCGACCGCGTCGTCGATCTCTCCGGCCGACTCGGTCAGAGCCTTCTTGCAATCCATCATGCCGGCGCCGGTCTTGTCGCGAAGCGTCTTGACCAGGGCCGCGGTAATCTGCGCCATCCTGTCCTCTTCAGCTTTCGGTGACCCTGGACGGGTCCGATGTCAAACAACGCGTCCCGCGGCCGCGGGCGGCTCTCGTCAGGCGGAGGCCGCGCTCTCTTCGGGTTCCGCAGCGGACTCCGGCGCCGGTTCCGTGGCTTCCGGCACGGCTTCGGCTTCGGACCCGGACTCCCCGGTCTCCGACGCCTCCGGCGATTCACCTTCGCCCTCCGCCTCGACAGCTTCGGGAAGATCCTCGACGGGTGCTTCTTCCGATTCGCCGATATCGCTGCCGCTCGCGATCGCCTCCTGCTGCAGCCCGTCGAGCACAGCTCTGGACACGAGGTCGCAATAGAGCGCGATCGAACGAATCGCGTCGTCGTTCCCCCGGGATTGCGTACGAGATTCCGTCCGGGTCGGAATTGCTGTCGATGATGCCCACCACCGGAATGTTGAGCTTCTTCGCCTCCTTGATCGCGATCGATTCCTTGTTGGTGTCGACGACGAACAGGATGTCCGGAAGGCCGCCCATCTCCTTGATGCCGCCCAGCGCGCGCTGGAGCTTTTCCCGCTCGCGGGTCAGGCCGAGAAGTTCCTTCTTGGTCAGCCCGCTCTCCTCGGTATCGAGGGTCTCATCGAGATCGCGCAGGCGCTGGATGGAGGCGGTGATGGTTTTCCAGTTGGTCAGCGTCCCGCCGAGCCAGCGGTGGTTCACGAAGTACTGGCCGCAGCGTCCCGCAGCATCCGCGATCAACTCGCTCGCCTGGCGCTTGGTTCCGACGAACAGTATCCGGCCGCCCGCCGCGGTGACCTCTCGAATCGCGGACAACGCCGCATAGAGCATCGGCATCGTCTGCTGAAGATCGATGATGTGAACTCCGTTCCTGACGCCGAAAATGTAAGGCGACATCTTGGGGTTCCAGCGCTTTGTGTGGTGGCCGAAATGGACGCCGGCCTCCAGCAACTGGCGCATGGTGAACTCGGGCATTGCCATGATCGTTCGTCCTTGTCCGGTTTTCCCTCCGCGGGCGTGCGGCCGGGAAACGATGCCGTCGTCTCCTCCGCCGACCGGATGGAAGGCGATCCCGCCTCCCCGTGCCCGCGTGCGTTCTACGAAGCGCGGTTGTGATAAACCCGGCGGGTCCGCTTCGCAAGCGAATTCGGGGTCGCCACCGAGGCGCCCCGGCTCAGATTTCGCTGATTTCGCTCACGCCGGCAAGCGCGCCGAGGGCCGGCAAACCCTCGGCCGGCACGCTGTAGCGATCGGGCAGCTTCACCTCGACCTCCCTTTCGCTCTCGATGCCGATCAGCAGGCTCACGCGGCCTCGGCCGGGTTTCCAGCTTGCGATCTCGGACCTGAGCGTCTCGAGGCAGCCGGGGTCGATCACCCTTACCACCAGGCCGGTCTCGATTCCGTCGATCGCCCGGTCCAGGGGCTCGATGCGTTGGGCGATCAGCCTTAGCCCGTCGCCTTCGGTGCGCGCCTCGGCGGTAACCAGTATCCTTGCGTTGGTCTCCAGCAGGTCGCGGGACTGGACGAGAAGGTCGCTGAACACCACGACCTCGAAAGAACCCGACGAATCGGTGAGGCCCACATAGGCGAACCGGCTTCCCTTCGACGATGTGCGCTCCTGCCGTGCCGCGACGATCCCGGCGAGCTTGCACGTCCCCGCCCGCCCGCTGCGTGCAACCTCGCCGTACGGGACCGCGCCAAGGCGTTTCAGCCGGTGCTCGTAGGCGTCCAGGGGATGCGCGGAGAGATAGAACCCGACCGCATCGAACTCTTGATCGAGGCGCTCCATCGCGGTCCAGTCATCCACGTCGGGCCGTCGCTTGTCGACCGGCGGCAGTCCGTTCCCGTCCTCTCCGAAAAGGCTCGTCTGATTGCTCTCCCGGTCCTGCGCGGCCGCCTGTCCGAGACGGACGAGATGGTCGATCGTTTCGAAGACCTGTCGCCGATTGGGGTTGACCGGGTCCAGCGCACCGGCGCGAACGAGGTTTTCGAGCTGTTGACGGTTCGCGAGAACCCCGCCGAGACGTTGGGCGAAATCGAACTCGTCCTCGAATGGGCCTCCGGTTTCGCGTTCGGCGGCAAGATCGGCCATCGCCTGTTCGCCCACCCTTCGAATTGCCGCGAGGGCGTACCGGATCGCCTTCGTCTCGTTGCCGTTGCGGACGGTCTCGACGGCGAATGTCGCCTCGGAGCGGTTGACGTCGGGCGGAAGCAGGGGGATGTCGAGCCGCTGAAGCTCCTGGCGGATGGCGGCGAGCTTGTCGGTGTTGCCGAGATCCATGGTCATCAGCGCGGCGAAGAATTCGACCGGGTGGTTCGCCTTCAGCCAGGCAGTCTGGTAGGCGATCAGCGCGTAGGCCGCGGCGTGGGACTTGTTGAAGCCGTAGCCCGCGAACTTGTCCACCTGATCGAAGATCTGCCGGGCCCTCGCCTGGTCCACGCCGCGCGCGACGGCGCCGTCCACGAAAGCGTCGCGCTGGGCATCCATTTCGGCCTGGATCTTCTTGCCCATCGCGCGCCGCAGCAGGTCCGCCCGGGCGAGGCTGAAGCCCGAAAGCTTCTGGGCGATCTGCATGACCTGTTCCTGGTAGATGATCACCCCGAACGTCTCGCGCAGGATGTCTTCGAGATCGGGGTGCAGGTAGTCCGGCTGCTCGCGCCCGTGCTTGCAGTTGTTGTAGCGCGGGATGTTGTCCATCGGCCCGGGCCGGTAGAGCGCGACGAGCGCGATGAGGTCCTCGAAGCAATCGGGCTTCATCTGGCGCAGCGCATCGCGCATCCCGGCGCTTTCCATCTGGAACACGCCCGCCGTATCGCCGCGGCCGAGCATCTCGTAGGTCTTCCCGTCGTCGAGCGGCAGGGCGAGCAGGTCGGGCCGCGCGTTCTCCGGCATGCGTTCGAGCGCGCGATGGAGCACCGTCAGCGTCTTGAGACCCAGGAAGTCGAATTTCACCAGCCCCGAAAGCTCGGTGTACTTCATCGAGAACTGGGTCGCCGGCAGGTCCGAGCGCGGGTCCCGGTAGAGCGGCACGAGGTCGGTCAGCGGCCGGTCGCCGATAACCACGCCGGCCGCGTGAGTGGACGTGTGGCGGTAGAGGCCTTCGAGCGCCATGGCGAGATCGAGCAGCCTCGCCACCTGTTCGTCGCCGGCGCGGATCTCCCTGAGTTGCGGCTCCTTCTCCAGCGCCTCCGCGAGGGTCGGCGGATGCGCCGGGTTGAACGGAACCAGCTTCGAAATCCTGTCGACCTGGCCGTAAGGCATGGCGAGCACCCGGCCGACGTCGCGGATCGCGGCGCGCGCCTGAAGCGTCCCGAAGGTGATGATCTGGGCCACCCGGTCGGCGCCGTACTTGTCCTGGACGTAGCGGATCACCTCGTCCCGCCGGTCCTGGCAGAAATCGATGTCGAAGTCCGGCATCGACACCCGGTCGGGGTTCAGGAAACGCTCGAAGAGGAGCCCGAAACGCAGCGGGTCGAGATCGGTGATGGTCAGCGCCCAGGCGACCACCGAACCCGCGCCGGAACCGCGGCCGGGACCCACCGGAATCCCCTGCTTCTTGGCCCACTGGATGAAGTCGGCGACGATCAGGAAGTAGCCCGGATAACCCATCTCGATGATGGTCCGGAGCTCGAACTCCAGGCGTTCGCGGTAGGGTCTCGCCGCCTCTTCCCGCTGTTCGTCCGTCGCGTCCTCGGCATAGACGCTCGCCTGCAGGCGCGCTTCCAGCCCCGCCTGCGCGGCGGCGGTCAGGGCCCCGGCCTCGTCATCCGTCTCGAAGCGCGGAAGGATCGGCTCGCACGGCTCGGGCATGAACGCGCAGCGCCTCGCGATGGCCAGCGTGTTGTCGAGCGCCTCCGGCAAATCGGCGAACAGCGCGCGCATCTCGTCGGCGCTCCGGAAGCGGTGGTCGGCCGTGAGTCGACGCCGCTCCTGCTCGGCGACATGCCTGCCCTCGGCGATGCACAGAAGCGCGTCATGCGCCTCGTGCATCGAGGCGTCCACGAAATAGGCCTCGTTGGTCGCGACCAGCGGCAGATCGTGGGTCATCGCGAAGTCGATCAGGTCGTCCTCGATGCGACGCTCGATCTCCTCGCCATGGCGGGTGAGCTCGATATAAAGCCGGTCCGGAAACGCTTCCCGAAGCTGTTGCAGCGCACCGCTCGCCTTCTGTACCTGACCGTCGGCGAGCAGCCGGCCGAGCGCCCCGGAAGCCCCGGCGGTGAGCGCGATCAGTCCCGATGCGTGCAGCGCGATGTCCCGGAAAGACACGTGCGGGTCGCCCGCCTCGGACTCCAGGAAGGCCTTCGACGCGAGCGCCATGAGGTTGCGGTACCCCTCCTCGTCCTGCACCAGCAGGACCAGGAAATCGCGCTTCCCCCGGCGTCCGGGACGCGCGCCCATGCGGCCGTTCGCTTGGGCCGCGGCATCCGTCTCCATCGGCGCCACCGCGAGCTGGCAGCCGACGATCGGCTGAACCCCTTCCGCGGCCGCCGCCATGGCGAACTCCAGAGCGCCGAAGAGGTTGTTGGTGTCGGTCACCGCGACGGCGGGCATCGCCTCGCCGACGCAAAGCTTCACGAGATCCGCGATCTTGATCGCCCCTTCGGACAGCGAATAGGGCGTATGGACCCTGAGATGGACGAAATCGGCGTGGGGCATGGTTCCGCAGGCAAGGAAAAACTTTATCCAAAGAGCCTCTTGCAGAATGGTCTCCTGGACGGGATTTCCGCTGATATGACTTGATTTTGGGGTAGCTGGTTCCGGTTCCGGGGTCGCCGTGCGGTATCCTGGGTTTGCGACAGCCACAAGCGACCGCGGAGGCGACCCCGATGAACCTTGGATCGAAGCTATCGGATTTCTGGGGTCGGTTTCAAGGAGAGTTGTTCCCGGCGCTGTCGGAGGAGGTGGGTCCTCTGCTTGGGACGCACCGTCGTTTTGTGGCGGCGCTCGATCTTGTCGGCGTCGAGGGTTTTGTGGGCGCATTGGGGAGCGGTCCGGGCCGCCCTCCAGAAGACCGCCGCGCTCTTGCGCGGGCATTTCTGGCCAAGGCCGTGTGGGACCTGCCGACGACCCGGCACCTGATCGACAGGCTCGGGGCGGACCCGTCGCTGCGGCGGTTGTGCGGCTGGTCGCGCCTCGGGGCCATTCCGAGCGAGGCGACGTTTTCGCGGGCATTTGCCGAGTTCGCCGAGGCGCGTCTTGCGGAGAGGATGCACGAGGCGCTGGTGGTCGAAGTGCTTGGCGAGGCGCTCATCGGCCATGTGTCGCGGGACTCGACGGCCATTGAGGGTCGGGAGGCGGCGGTTGCGAAGCCGAAGGCCAAGACGCCGAAGCGCCGGCCCGGTCGGCCCCGCAAAGGCGAAGAGAGGCCGAAGGTGCTGACCCGTCTCGAACGCCAGGCGGACGGCATGAGCCTGGACGCGATGCTCGACGACCTCCCGAAGGCCTGCGACCGGGGCACGAAGAAGAACGCCCGCGGCATCCTGGAGACCTGGCGGGGCTACAAGCTCCATATCGACACCGCCGACTGCGGCGTGCCGCTCAGCGCCATACTCACCTCGGCCTCCGTCCACGACTCCCAGGCCGCTATTCCCCTGGCCACCATGACCGCAGGGCGGGTCGTGAACCTCTACGACCTCATGGACGCCGCCTATGACACGACAGAGATACACGCCGTCAGCAAACGCCTCGGCCATGTCCCGGTCATCGACACCAACCCCCGCCGCGACAGGGCCCTCAAGCAAGCCCTGAACCGCGAGGCCCGAGCCCAGCGTGCCGCCGGTTATCCCGATGCCCGAACCGTCCGATACCGCATCCGCACCGCCGTCGAGAGGACCAACGCCCGGCTCAAGGATGAGTTCGGCGCTCGCCATGTCCGCGTGCGCGGCCCTACAAAAGTCGCCTGCCATCTGATGTTCGCCCTGCTCGCACTGACCGCCAACCAGATCATCCGTCTCGCCGCCCCATAGCGCCGATCAACCCTGAACGCCGATCCCGCGCCGCGCTCCCGAACGGACACGGCGCAAAAGGCGCTCGACTCAAAACTCGCCGCACAACCCCGCCGGCACTATCCGGTCTTGCCGCTGACCAAAAAACGCCACTCGGCAGCCCAACCGATACCAAAATTGCGGCCGCTATCCCTCAGACCGGCAATTCTGCAAGAGGCTCCAAAGTTTTTCACGCGCCGCGCCGAATCGCCAATCGTGCGGCGCTCATGCTTGTGGATTATTTCGCCGGCTTCAGAGGCGTTGGCCTATGACGCCTGGACGGCGCCGTCCCGCAACGTCAGACGGCGGTCCATCCGGGCGGCGAGGTCCATGTTGTGGGTCGCTATCAGGGCGGCGACGCCATGATCCCGAACGGCGGCCAGCAGCATCTCGAAGACCGACAACGCGGTCTGCGGATCGAGATTGCCGGTCGGTTCGTCCGCGATCAGCACCCTGGGGCGGTTGGCGAGCGCGCGGCCGATGGCCACCCTTTGCTGCTCGCCGCCCGAGAGCCGGGCGGGCCGGTGGGCCGCCCGCTCGGCGAGGCCGATCCGGTCGAGCAGGTCGCGGGCTCGCCCGGCCGCTTCCCGCCTCGACCGCCCGGCGATCATCTGCGGCAGCACGATGTTTTCCAGCGCCGAGAACTCCGGCAGCAGGTGATGGAACTGGTAGACGAAGCCGATGCCGCCGCGCCGGATCGCCGTGCGCCGGTCGTCGCCGATGGCGGTGCAATCCTCGCCGCCGAAGAAAACCGAGCCGGCGGAAGGTCTGTCGAGCAGGCCGGCGATATGAAGGAGCGTCGACTTGCCGGCTCCCGAAGGGCCGACGACGGCGACGATTTCGCCCGGCATGACCGAAAGGCTCACCGATTTCAGGACATCGAGCCCCGCGCTTGCCTGCCGGTAGGTCTTGGCGACCTCCCGCAGCGTGACGGCGGGCGGCGCGTCACTCATAGCGAAGCGCTTCCACGGGATCGAGGCGCGCCGCCCGCCACGCCGGATAAAGCGTCGCCAGCAGCGACAGGACGATCGACATGCCGACGACGAGAACCACGTCCCCGGTCTCGACCCGGGACGGCAGCCTGGAAAGAAAATAGATCTCGGCCTCGAAGAGGTTGACGCCCGAAAGTCCTTCCAGCCAGCGGCGGACGGTCTCGATATTGCTTGCGAACGCCAGGCCCAGCGCGAAGCCGACCGCGGTGCCGACGATGCCGATCGAGGCCCCGGCAAGCAGGAATATCCGCATCACCGCTGCCCGGCTCGCCCCCATGGTTCTCAGGATCGCGATGGCCGAGCCCTTGTCCTTCACCAGCATGATGAGGCTGGAGACGATGTTGAACGCCGCCACCAGGATGATCAGCGTGAGGATGAGGAACATCACGTTCCGTTCCACCTCGACCGCGTTGAAAAAGACCGCGTTGGTCTGCTGCCAGTCGATCAGCCGCAGCTCTCGTCCGGCTCCCTTTCGGATCGCCTCCTTGATGCCGCCCAGATTGTCGGGGTCCTCGACAAAGACCTCGAGCTGGCTGACCCCGGATCCTGTCCGGAAATAGAGCTGGGCCGCCTCGAGCGGCATGAACACGAAACCGTTGTCGTACTGGAACATGCCGAGGTGGAAGACCGCGGCGACCTTGTAGGTCTTGATGCGCGGCACGGTGCCGAAAGCGGTCGACTTGGACTGCGGGGAGATCAGCCGCAACGTCGAGCCCGGGGCGAGCCCGTAGCGTCGCGCGAAATTGTCGCCGACCATCACCGCGCTTCGACCCTGGAACTCGTCCAGGCTGCCGCTGCGGATGTTGTCGGCCACGATGCGCCGCGCCCTCAGATCGTCCGGCCGCAACGCCCGGACGAGGGCGCCGCCGGCCACTCCGTTCGCGGACGCCATCACCTGCCCTTCGACGATCGGGGTGACGCTGACAACACCGGGAACGGCCCTGAGCCGTTTCGCCAGCGGATCGAAGTCCCGGAGCGCGCCGCTCTCGGCGCGCACCCCGAGATGGCCGTTGAGACCCAGGATCTTGGACATGAGCTCGGCCCTGAAGCCGTTCATCACCGACATGACGACGATCAGCGTGCCGACCCCCAGCGCGATACCGGCGAGCGAGAACCCCGCGATGACCGAAATGAAGCCCTCTTCGCGCCGGGCGCGCAGATAGCGCATCGCGATCATGCGCTCGAAGGGCGAGAAAATCACGAAGCGGTCGGGCCTCCGGCGTCGGCGGGCGCGGTCAGGCGCGAGAGCGCGGATTCGATGGAAAGCTCCTCGCGCGCTCCGGTATCGCGCCGCTTGAGTTCGACGCTGCCGTTGCCGATCCCGCGGGGACCCGCGATGACCTGCCAGGGCAGGCCGATCAGATCCATATCCGCGAACTTCGCGCCGACGCGCAGCGCGCGGTCGTCCATCAGGGTCTCGCAGCCGCTCCCCCGAAGCGCCCGGTAGATGTCCTCGCAGGCACTGTCGCACCCGGGATCGCCCGGTTTGAGATTGACGATCCCGACCCGGAACGGCGCAACCGCGTCCGGCCAGACGATCCCCTCGTTATCATGCGAAGCCTCGATGATGGCCCCCACGAGGCGCGAAACCCCGATTCCGTAGGATCCCATCTCCAGGACGATTTCCTCGTCGTCGGGGCCGCGCACCGTCGCGTTCATCGCCCTGGAATACTTGGTGCCGAAATAGAAGATGTGGCCGACCTCGATCCCGCGCGCGCGAACCAGGTCGTCGCCGAGGGCAGCGGCTTCCTGCTCGTCGAACTTCTCGTCGGTCGCCGCGTAATGGCTCGTCCAGCGCTCCACCTCCGGCGCGAGGTCGCCTTGGTAGTCCACGTCGGTTCCGAGAACGTCCTGCTCGACGAGAGCCCGGTGGCAATAGACCTCGCTCTCGCCGGTGCCGGCGAGAATGATGAACTCGTGGCTCAGATCGCCGCCGATCGGGCCCGTATCGGCCTCCATCGGGATCGCCCTCAGGCCGAGCCGGGCGAAGGTCCGGAGGTAGGAGACGAACATCTTGTTGTAGGACCGGCGCGCCCCTTCGTAGTCGAGATCGAAGGAGTAGCTGTCCTTCATCAGGAATTCGCGTCCCCGCATCACGCCGAATCGCGGACGGACCTCGTCACGGAACTTCCATTGAATATGATAAAGCAGCTTAGGAAGTTCTCTATAACTTTTAATGTAATGTCTGAAGATCTCAGTGATCTGTTCCTCATTGGTCGGACCGTACAGCATGTCGCGCCCGTGACGGTCCTCGATGCGCAGCATCTCCTTGCCGTAGCCCTCGTAACGTCCGCTCTCGCGCCACAGGTCGGCCGACTGGATGGTGGGCATCAGCATTTCCTGGCAGCCGGCGCGGTCCTGCTCCTCGCGGACGATCCGCTCGACGTTGCGCAGCACGCGGTAGCCGAGCGGCAGCCAGGAATAGATGCCCGCGGTCGCCTGCCGGATCATGCCGGCGCGCAGCATCAGCCGATGCGAGACGATCTGCGCCTCGGCCGGGTCGTCCCTCGACGTGGGCATGAAAAAGCTCGAAAGCCGCATTGCGTCTCCGGTCGAAGCCAAATTCGGGAGCGCCGGACTCTACAAAATAAACTCGAACGGCCGCAACGCCGGACGCGGGCGGGATGCCGGCAGGAAAAAGCCCGGCGCAACGGCCGCGCCGGGCTGCTCGGAGCGTTGCCGCTCTACGTTTCTACTTGCCGGGCAGCTTGCCCTGCACGCCCTCGACATACCAGTCCATCGAGAGCAGCATCTTGTCGTTAGCCGCCTTGCCCTTGGGAATGACCACCTTGCCGGCCTGGTTCTTCACCGGTCCCTGGAAGGGATGGCGCTTGCCCGACTTGATGTCGGCCTCGGCCTGCTTGGCGAGCGCGACCACGTCCTTCGGGATCGCCACGTTGTAGGGCGCCATCGCGATCATGCCGGTATTGAGCCCTTCCCAGGTATCCGCGGACTTCCAGGTTCCGTCGAGCACCGCCTTCGTCCGGGCGACGTAGTAGTTGTTCCAGTCGTCGATGATCGCGGTCAGATGCGACTTGGGCGCGAACTTGGTCATGTCGGAGGCCTGGCCGATCGCCCACACTCCGCGTTTCTGCGCGATCTGCGCCGGAGCCGGCGAATCGGTGTGCTGCAGGATGACGTCGGCGCCCTGGTCGATGAGCGCCTTGGCGGCATCGCCTTCCTTGCCCGGATCGTACCAGGTGTTGACCCAGACCACCTTGACCTCGGCCTTGGGGTTGACCTCGCGCAGCGCAAGCGTGAACGCGTTGATGCCGCGCACGACCTCGGGAATCGGGAAGGACGCGATGTAGCCGATGACGTTCGACTTGGTCATCTTGCCCGCGATCAGGCCCGAAATCGTCCGGCCCTCGTAGAAGCGGGCCAGATAGGTCGAGACGTTCGGCCCGCGCTTGTATCCCGAGCAGTGTTCGAACTTCACCTTGGGGAACTTCTTGGCGACCTTGACGGTCGGGTTCATGAAGCCGAACGAGGTGGTGAAGATCAGGTCGTGACCGGTCGAGGCGAGCTGACGGATGACGCGCTCGGCGTCGGCGCCTTCGCTCACGCTTTCGACATAGGTCGTCTCGACCTTGTCGCCGAACTGTTTCTCGATCGCGAGGCGACCGACATCATGGCGGTAGGTCCAGCCATGGTCGCCGATCGGGCCGACATAGACGAAGCCAACCTTGACCTTGTCCGCGGCCTGCGCCCCGGCGGCGATCCCGAGAGCAGCCGCCGCGGCAATCAAAAGTCCTGCACGTTTCATGAATCGCCCCTCCTTGTCCTGCGTCCGGTTGCAGCATAACCCAACACGGTGGCGGGTGGTACGCCCATCCATCAGCTTGCGGGCCGGAAAACCCTACCGATATCCGCCGGCGCGTTGAGCCGGATCAGGGCGCGGTCGCTGGAGATCAGCACCAGGACCAGGATCGTCGCCAGATAGGGCAGCATCGAGAGAATCTGCGATGCGACGCCGAGCCCGAACCCCTGGCCGTGAAGCTGCAGGATGGTGACGCCGCCGAACAGATAGGCGCCGAGCAGCACCCTGCCCGGCCGCCATGTCGCGAAGACCACCAGCGCGAGCGCGATCCATCCCCTCCCCGCCGTCATGTTTTCGATCCACATCGGGGTATAGGCGACCGAGAGATAGGCTCCGCCCATCCCGGCCATCGCGCCGCCGAACGCGACCGCGAGATAGCGGATGCCGATAACGGGGTAGCCGATCGCGTGCGCGGCATCGTGGGACTCGCCCACCGCGCGGAGCACCAGACCGGCGCGGGTCCGGTAGAGAAACCACGCCACCGCGCCCACCATGACGAAGGAGAAGTAGATCAGGAAGTCGTGGCCGAAGAGCACCGGGCCGATGAACACGATGTCGCTGACGCCCGGGATGTCGAGCTTGGGCAGAGCGTCGAGCGGCGTGCCCACATAGCCTTGGCCGATCACCGCGCTGAGCCCGATGCCGAAGATGGTGAGCGCCAGTCCCGTCGCGACCTGGTTGGCCACCAGCGACAGGGTCAGCACGGCGAAGATCAACGACAATGCCATCGCGGCCGCGGCCCCGGCGAGGATGCCGATCGCCGAGCTGCCGGTGATCGTCGCCGTGGCGAACGCCGTCACGGCGCCCGTGATCATCATCCCCTCGACCCCGAGATTGAGCACGCCCGACTTTTCGGTCACGAGCTCGCCGAGCGCGGCATAGAGCAGCGGCGTCGCTGCCGCCATCATGGAGACGATGACCGCCGCAGCGGTATCCAACTCAGCCTCCCTGCGGCAGCGCGATGCGCGCGCCGCGCCGGCGGAAACGGATGCGGTATCGGATCAGCACGTCCGTCCCGAGCAGGAAGAACAGCAGCATGCCCTGGAACACTCCAGTAAGGGCGAGCGGCAGCTTGAGCTCGATCTGCGCCAGTTCCCCGCCGAGATAGCTGAGCGCGATCAGGAGCGCCGCGAACAGGACCCCGACCGGGTGCAGACGGCCGAGAAAGGCGACGATGATCGCGGTGAAGCCGTAGCCCGGCGACACGACGGGATGGAGTTGGCCGATCGGACCCGACACCTCGAACATGCCGGCCAGACCGGCCAGCGCGCCGGAAACGCAGAGCGTCGTCCAGATCAGCCTCTTCTCCGAGAACCCGGCATAGCTCGCCGCCGCCGGCGACTGTCCGACCACCTTGATCTGAAAGCCGAGAAAGGCGCGGCTCAACACCACCCATCCGGCGAGGACGATCAGGAGCGCAATGGGCGCCGCGATGGACAGCCTGGTCTCATCGAGGATCACGGGCAGCAGCGCCGGATCTTCGAACATGCGCGATTCCGGGAAGTTCAGCCCTTCCGGGTCTCGCCACGGCCCGTGGACGAGGTAGCTCAGCAACAGCGTCGCCACATAGGTCAGCATCAGGCTGGTAAGGATTTCGTTGGCGTTGAATCGTACCCGGAGAAACGCGGGTATGGCGCCCCATGCCAGACCGCCGAGGATGCCCGCAACGGCCATCGCGGGAAGCACCAGCCAGCTCTCGACGCCATGAAACGCGAGCGCGACGCCGCCGCCGCAGATCGCGCCGAGCGTGAATTGTCCCTCGGCGCCGATGTTCCACACATTGGCGCGGAAACCGAGCGCCAGACCGATACCGATGACCGCGAGCGGCGTCGCCTTCACCAGCAGTTCCGAGACGCCGTAAAGAGTCGATACCGGCTTGACGAAGAAGGTGTAGAGCGCGCGTCCCGGGTCGAAGCCGAGCGCCGCGAACATGATCACCCCGGCGATCAGGGTCAGACCCACGGCGATCGCCGGCGTGAGAAGCATCATGGCGGCCGAGACGCCGCTGCGGGGTTCGAGCCTAGGCAGCATGGGTCTCGACGATTTCGCCAGCCTCGTCGAACATGCCGCCCATCAGGAGACCGGCCTGTTCGACGGTGGTGTCCCTGGTGAGCCGGCTGGCCGACAGCCGGCCCTCGCAGATCACCGCGAGGCGGTCGCTGATCGCGAACAGCTCGTCGAGATCCTGCGATACCACCAGGACCGCCGCGCCCGCCTTGGCCAGGTCCAGCAGCGCCTGCTGGATCGCCGCCGCCGCGCCGGCGTCGACCCCCCATGTCGGATGCGCGGCTATCAGGATCTCCGGGTTCTGGAGGATTTCCCGCCCGATTATGAATTTCTGCAGATTGCCGCCGGAGAGACTGCCGGCCGCCGCCGCGGGTCCGGGCGCCATCACGCTATAGGCCTGGATGATGTCCGACGCGAAGCGGGACATGGCGCGCAGCTGGAGAAGCCCCTGCCGCAGCATCCCGCTCCGGAGGTAGGCGCTAAGAAAGCCGTTTTCGGACAGCGTCATCTCGGGCACCGTGCCCTGGCCCATGCGCTCTTCCGGCACGACGCAGACACCGCGCGCGCGGCGGGCCCTCGGGCCCAGCCGGCCGACCGGCCTGCCGTCGAGCAGGATCGCGCCGGCATCCTCGCACAGCGTCTCCCCGCCCAGCGCCGCGAGGAGCTCCGGCTGGCCGTTCCCGGCGACGCCCGCGATGCCGAGGATCTCGCCGGCGCGCACGCTCAGGCTCACATTGCGGATCGGCGTACCGAACGGGTGGTCGGATTCGAGCGACAGGTTTCTCACGGTCAGCCGCTCGTTCCCGGCCGCGTCGGCGCCGCCGCGCTCCGGCGTCGCGAGCTCGCCGCCGATCATCATCTGGGCGAGGCTTCGCGCGGTCTCGGTGCGCGGATCGCAGGTCGCGACCACCTGTCCCCCGCGCAGCACGGTCGCGGCCTCGCAAAGCGCGCGGATCTCTTCCAGCTTGTGGGAAATATAGAGCACCGTGACGCCCTCGGAGGCGAGCTGGCGCAGCGTCTCGAACAGGCGGTCCGCCTCCTGCGGGGTCAGCACCGATGTGGGCTCGTCCATGATCAGGAGACTCGGGTTTTGCAGCAGGCAGCGGACGATCTCCACCCGCTGGCGCTCGCCGACCGAGAGCGTATGCACGTGCCTGCCCGGATCGAGCGCGAGCCCGTAATGCGCCGACACCTCGCCGATCCGTTCCGTGAGGTCGCGCATCGGGACCTTTTCGTCGATTCCGAGCGCGATGTTCTCGGCCACGGTCAGGGAATCGAACAGCGAGAAATGCTGGAACACCATGCCGATACCCAGCCGGCGCGCCTGAGCCGGAGACCCGACCTGCACGATTTGTCCGTTCCACCTCATTTCGCCGGAATCGGCGCGCAGCACGCCGTACACGATCTTCACCAGGGTCGATTTTCCGGCCCCGTTCTCGCCGAGGAGCGCGTGGATTTCGCCGGGTCCCAGCGTGAGGGAGACGCGGTCGTTCGCGACGACGCCGGGAAATGTCTTGCAGATATCGGTGAGCGCGAGACGCGCCGTCGCGTCATCGGACGCCACTGCTGCCACTCTTCCGTCGTTGCATCGCCTTTCCGGGCGCGCTCTTCATCGTTCTCACGCCCGCGCGAGACGCGATCATGGCACATTCGGTTCCGGGCCGCACGCGTCCAACAGCGCTTATCCGGATAACTTGACGGGCGGCGCCCTACCCGCCCCCATATCGTCATGCCCGGACTTGTTCCGGGCATCCACGTCTTGCGGCATCGCACGATGAGCGGGTGCGGACGAGGCGGCGGAGGAACGTGGATGCCCGGAACAAGTCCACTGCTGTCCGGTTTAGCTTTTCAACGCGGGTTCCGGGCCTATGAGAGAGACCGTCTCCGCCCCCTGTTGTCACCCCGGACTTGATCCGGGGTCCAGGGAAGCCGGGCGAGGGCGGTGCCTGTGGCTCTGGACCCCGGATCAAGTCCGGGGTGACAACAGGGGGACAAGGACGGCGGGTGTGGGCGGGCCGCGATCCGTGTCCCGATCCGGAGGAAGAGCCGGGAACCCACCTGTACCAACGCCTCGCACCCGGTCCAGCAATCTAAACCGGACAGCAGTGGAACAAGTCCGGGCATGACGGAAGAAACGTCGTGGGCCGTCCGCCCGTCAAGCGATCCGGTTAAGCCCCCTTCCAACGCTTATCCGCTCAGCCTTCGCTCCAGGGCGGACGCAGCGCCAGGATTTCCCGATAGACCGGGCAGTCTTCGTCGTGCGCGCCCGGAAGGTATCCCGTGCTCATCAGGAACTCGCCGGTGATCTCGCCGCCGGTGAAGCGAAACGTCCGCCGGAACAGCTTCACCCAGTCGTCCCTTGGCAGCGGGTGCTGGCGGTCGAGCCATGCGGCAAAGGAGCCGTGATCGGCGATCAACCCTTCGATAACACGCGCATTGTGGATCGCGGCGTCGATCTTCAGCCGGTTGCGGATTATCCCCGCATCGGAGAGAAGCCGCGCCCGTTCGGTCTCGCCGTAGCGCGCGACCCTGCCGACGTCGAAACCCTCGAACGCGTCGAAGAACGCTTCGCGCTTCTTGAGAACCGTGAGCCAGGACAGCCCGGCCTGATTGATTTCCAATACAAAACGCTCGAACAGAACCGCGTCGTCGCGGACGGGAAAACCGTACTCGGTGTCGTGGTAAGGGCCGTGAAACGGATGGCCGGGGGCGATGTCGCAATAGGACATGGGGCTCAGCCGCGGAACGAAATCAGGTCCGACGCGACAAGCCAGTAGACGATGCCCCAGATAATCGCGGTGATGACGGTGGTCACGCCGGCCTTCAGCCAGAGGCGCGGCCTGACAGGGGCGCCGTCGGCATGCCCTTCCCCGACCGTCTCGCCGGCTTCGTGCGGGGAGCTGATCCCGAAAGGAAGCGTGACGAAGAAAACCAGCCACCAGAGGATCAGAAAAACGACGATACCGGAGACCCAGCCCATTCCCCCGGCTCCGCTCAGACCCGGACCACGTGAACCTGGATCGCGGGACGCTTGCCCGTGGCCCGCCGGAGCGTGCCGGAGACCGCGCTCCGCGCCGTCTTCTCGATCCGCTCGTCGTCCGCCCGTGCGTTCTTCGGAAGCTCCTCGATGGCATCGATCAGCGCATCGATCGCGTCTTCCTCGAACTCTTCCGCCTCGTCGGGCTCGGTGACGCCCTGCAGGGAGACCATGGGGTCCGCGGCCAGCCTGCCACGGCCGTCGAGGACCACGGTCGCCACCGCAGAGCCCGCGGCGCCGATCCGGTGGCGCGCGCGAACCGTCTGGCCGTCGAGCGGCACGAGCTGCTTGCCGTCGACACCGAGCCGGCCCGTCTCGACCGCACCCACCTGCTCCAGCGGACCGGGGATCAGCCTGACCAGCGTGCCGTTCTCCGCCACCAGCGCATCGCCGACGCCGGCCTCCCCGGCCAGCGCGACCTGTTCGAACAGATGCCGGGCTTCGCCGTGGATCGGCACGACGCCGGCGGGTTTGAGGCAATCGTAGAGGGCGCGCAACTCGTCACGCGCGGGATGGCCGGAGACGTGGGTCTCGCGGGCGCCGTCGACGATCACCTCGATCCCCTGTCGGGCCAGCTGGTTCTGCACCCGGCCGATCGCAACCTCGTTGCCGGGGATCTGCCGCGAGGAATAGATCACTGTGTCGCCGGGCTCGAGCGCGACGGCGGGATGGTCGTTGGCGGCGATACGGGTCAGCGCCGCCCGCCGTTCGCCCTGGCTTCCCGTCACCGCCATCGCCACCCTTTCCGGGGGAAGGTATCCCGCGTCGTGCTCGGTCAGGAAGGGCGCCGTGTCGGCGAGGTAGCCGGTCTCCCGCGCGGCCTCGACCATACGCCACATCGAACGGCCCACGAGGCAGGTCTGGCGGTCGTTGGCCGCGGCCGCATGCGCGATGGTCCGGATCCGCGCGATGTTGCTCGAAAAGCAGGCGACCGCCACGCGCCCGGTGCATCCGGCGATGATTTCGGTGAGGCTCTCCCGCAACGTTCCCTCGGAGCCGGCGTGCCCGTCCACCATGGCGTTGGTGGAATCGATCATCAGGGCGCGGACGCCCTCAGCGCCGAGCGCGCGCAGACCGTCCATGTCGGTTTCGGCGCCGACCAGCGGCTCGGGATCGAGCTTCCAGTCGGTCGCGTGCACGGCGAGTCCCGCCTCGGTGCGAATTGCCAGCACGTGTCCCTCGGGAATCGAATGCGCCGCGGTGAAAAATTCGATCTCGAAGGGACCGGCGTCGAAGCGCTCGTTCGGCGCAACAGTGCGGAGCGGCACGTCGTCCAGACCGGCCTCCGCGAGCTTTCGCCTCAGGACCGCCGCGGCGAACGGGGACGCGTAGACCGGGCACCGCAATTTGGGCCAGAGAACGGCGACTGCACCCAGATGGTCCTCGTGCGCGTGGGTCAGAACGATGGCTTCGAGCGCGGCGCGGCGTTCCACGATGAAGCCTGGATCGGGAACGAGCACGTCGATTCCGGGCGTCGACTCATCGCCGAAGCCGATCCCCAGATCCACCATCAGCCAGCGCCCGTCGGTCCCGTAGAGATTGAGGTTCATCCCGATCTCTCCGGCGCCGCCGAGGGCGACGAACAGCAGCTCGCCCCGGCCCGGTGCGAGCGGGCCGCGCCCCGCGCTCATGCCTTCCGGTTCCGACGCCAGATGGAGGCGAGGCCGCGCAGCGTCATCTCGGGATCCACCTCGCGGATTATCGGGGTGCCCTCGGCGAAGAGCGGCGCGAGCCCGCCGGTGGCGATGACTTTCATGTCCGTGCCGAACTCCTCTACGATCCGCGCGACCAAGCCTTCGATCAGCCCGACATAGCCCCAATAGATGCCCGACAGCATGGCCGGCACGGTCCGCTTGCCGATCACGCTCGGCGGACGGCGGACGGCCACGCGCGGCAGTTGCGCGGCGGCGGCGTGGAGCGCATCGAGAGACAGGTTGATTCCGGGCGCGATCACGCCGCCCACATAGCTTCCTTCCGCGTCGACGACATCGAAGGTGGTGGCGGTCCCGAAGTCGATGACGATAAGCGGCCCGCCGAATCGCTCATGCGCGCCGACCGCGTTGACCAGCCGATCCGTGCCCACTTCGGACGGGCTGTCGACCAGCACGCCGATCCCGAGCTCCACGTCCGGTTCCCCGATGACGAGCGGGTCGCAGTCGAAATAGCGCCTGCAAAGAGACCTGAGGCTGAACAGGGCCTCGGGAACGACGGTGGCGATGATGGCGGCATCGACATCCGAGGCGGTGAGCCCGCGAAGCGACATCAGCTGGCTGAGCCATACCGCGTATTCGTCGGAGGTGCGTTTCGCGTCGCTGGAGCTGCGCCAGACGCCGCGCTGTTCCTCGCCCTCATAGAGCGCGAAGACGATGTTGGTGTTGCCCGAATCGATTGTCAGCAGCACGCGCGCCTCCCGAAGAATATCTCGCCCGCGGCGATTTCCGTCTCGGTGCCCGACGCGTCGACAAGAACCATCGCGCCATCCGCGGTCAAACGGTCGAAACGGCCGCTGACGGTTCCGCGCGCGGACCGGGCCGAAACGACCTCGCCGAGACCGGTGGCGCGCGCGAGCCAGGCATCGCGCACCGGACCGAACCCCTCGTCCAACCAGCGACGATACCAGCGGTCGAAGGTACCGCAGATCGCGGCGCAAAGCGTCGCGGCGTCGATCCGCCCGCCCAGATCGGCGGCGATATCCGAGACGCCGTCCGGCGTTCGGGCGGTGTTGACCCCGATTCCCACCGCGGCCGCCTCGCCATCGGCTTCGATCAGAATACCGGCGATCTTGCGTCCTCCCACCAGGAGATCGTTGGGCCATTTGAACCGGAAATCCGTTTCGCGGTCCATCGCCTTGCCGAGAGCGACGGCGGCGACGAAGGAAAGCTGGGCCGCGGCGTGTCCCGCGGGCGGTCGGACGAGGACGGTCATGTAGAGATTGCCGGGCGCCGGAAGCCAGCTTCTGCCGCGCCGGCCGCGGCCCGCGGTCTGTTCCGCCGCCAGCACCACGGTACCGTGCGGCGCTCCCTCCGCCGCGCGGCAGAGCGCCTCGGCGTTGGTGCTGTCGATCCGAGGAAGGCTGACGAGCCGGTAGCCGTCCGGGAGGCGCACCGGCCGGTCAGGAGAAGAAGAGGACGGCGGCCGCGACCTCGGCGGCGCGCACGATGGGCGTCTGGAAGGCGATGAACGCGACGACCAGCACGCTGGAGACCGCGACGATCGCTGCGAGGCTGCGTCCCATCGGCCTGTCGAAGGCCTCCGCAGGGTCGTCGAAATACATGATCTTGACGATCCTGAGATAGTAGAAGGCCGCCACCACGCTGGTCAGCACGCCGATTACCGCCAGCGTGTAAAGCCCGGCATCGACCGCCGCGAGAAAGACGTAGAGCTTCGAGAAGAACCCGGCGAGCGGCGGGATTCCGGCCATCGAGAACATGAAGATCGCGAGCGCGAGCGCCATCAGGGGCGCGTTGCGGGACAGCCCGGCGAGATCCGTCAGGTCCTCCACCATGCGTCCGTTCTGGCGCATCGCCAGCACGCAGCAGAACGTGCCCGCGGTCATCACCAGATAGACCGCCATGTAGATCGCGATGCCGCGCACCCCGTCGGTGCTGCCGGCCGCGAGTCCCACCAGCGCGAAACCGACATGCCCGATCGAGCTGTACGCCAGGAGCCGCTTGATATTGGTCTGCCAGATCGCCGCGAACGCGCCCAGGACCATCGAGAGGATCGCGATGAACACGACGATCTGCTGCCATTGCTGGAACAGGTCGAAGAAAGGCCCCACCAGAACCCGGACGAAGAGCGCCATCGCGGCGACCTTGGGCGCGATGGCGAAGAACGCGGTAACCGGCGTCGGCGCGCCCTGATAGACGTCCGGCGTCCACATGTGGAACGGCACGGCGGAGATCTTGAAGGCGAGCCCGGCGATGACGAAGACGAGCCCGACGATCACGCCGATTTCCGGCGCCGCCTCGGCGCGGGAGAACAGCCCCGCGAGCGTCTCGAACCCGGTCGAGCCGGCGAAGCCGTAGACCATCGAGCAGCCGTAGAGCAGCATGCCGGAAGACAGCGCGCCGAGAACGAAATATTTGAGCCCGGCCTCGGAGGAACGCGTCGAGTCCCTCCGGAAAGCGGCGATCACGTAGAGCGCGAGCGACTGGAGCTCCAGCCCGACATAGAGCGAGATCAGGTCGTTCGCCGAGATCATCATCGACATGCCGAGCGTCGCGAAAACGATCAGGATAGGATACTCGGGCCGGCCGATCTGCTCGCGCCGGTTGTATCCGAAGGACATGACGATGGCCAGCGCCGAGCCGATGAACACCAGCCACTTCATGAAGTGGCCGAAGGCGTCGACGACGAACTGATCGCCGAACAGGGTGGTGCGGAGCTCCGTGGTCGCGCTCGCCGCCACTCCGGCGCCGAGAATGACGAGAACCGAAATCCAGCTCACGGAATGGTAGGAACGATCGCCCGCGAACGCGCCGACCATCAGGAGCGCCATCCCGCCGCAGACGAGAACGAGCTCGGGCAGGATAAGGGTCAGCTCCGGCAGCAGGTCGGTCATGTCCCGCCCCTCACCGGCCGGCCACCGCGACGGCGTTCGCGGACCTGAGCGCGACTTCGTAGTTCTCGATCAGGTTGGCGACGGACGCATGCATCACGTCGAGGAACGGTTCCGGCCAGATGCCCATCCACAGCGTCGCGGCGACGAGCGGCGCGAAGACCGCGATCTCGCGCCGACTGAGGTCGGTCATCGTCTTGAGGTCTTCCTTGGTGAGCTCGCCGAAGATCACCCTGCGGTAGAGGTAGAGCATGTAGGCCGCGCCGAGGACGATGCCGGTCGTCGCGAGCAACGCGAGCCAGGTGTTGACCTGGAAGGCGCCGACGAGGACCAGGAATTCGCCCACGAAACCGCTGGTCCCGGGCAGCCCGACCGAACCCAGCATGAACACCATGAACACCGCGGCGTAGACCGGCATCCGGTGGACGAGCCCGCCATAGCGCGAGATTTCGCGCGAATGCAGCCGGTCGTAGACCACGCCGACGCAGAGGAACAGGGCGGCCGAGATCACCCCGTGGCTCAGCATCTGGACGATCGCGCCCTCCACGCCCTGAGTCCGGACGGTGAAGATCCCGATGGTGACGAAGCCCATATGCGCGACCGAGGAGTAGGCGATCAGCTTCTTCATGTCCTCCTGCGCGAGCGCGACGAGCGAGGTGTAGACGATCGCGATGATGCTGAGCGTGAAGACCAGCGGAGCGAAGAAGTCGCTGGCCACCGGCAGCATGGGCAGCGAGAAGCGGAGGAAGCCGTAGGCGCCCATCTTCAGGAGAATGCCGGCGAGAATCACCGAGCCCGCGGTCGGGGCCTCGACATGGGCGTCCGGCAGCCAGGTGTGGACGGGCCACATCGGCACCTTGACCGCGAAGCTCGCGAAGAACGCGAGCCAGAGCCAGATCTGCACGTCGGGATCGAAGCCGATCTTGAGCAGCTCGACGATGTCGGTCGTTTCGGCGTCGAAATAGATCACCATGATCGCGACCAGCAGCAGCACCGAGCCGGTCAGCGTGTAGAGGAAGAACTTGAACGCCGCGTAAACCCGGTTCGGGCCGCCCCAGACGCCGATGATCAGGAACATCGGGATCAGTACGCCCTCGAAGAAGATGTAGAACAGCACGAAATCGAGCGCGCAGAACATGCCGACCATGAAGGTCTCGAGCAGCAGAAAGGCGATCATGTACTCCTTGACGCGGGTCTGGATCGCTTCCCAGCTCGCCAGCACGCAGAGCGGGGTGAGGAAGGTCGACAGGATCACGAACAGCATCGAGATGCCGTCGACCCCGAGGTGGTAGCTCGCGCCGAGAATGGGAATCCAGTCGGCGCGCTCGACGAACTGGAACGACGCCGTCGAGGTGTCGAAGTCGATCCAGATTCCGAGCGACAGGACGAACGTTATCAGCGATGTCCAGAGCGCCGTCATCCGCGCGTTGCGCGCCACGATGCGCGGATCGCCCCGGACCAGGAACACGAACAGCGCGCCCACCGTCGGCAGGAAGATCACCAGGCTCAGGATCGGCCAGTCGGTCACGCCGTTCGCCTCCTAGCCGTGCGCGTAGAGGTACCAGGTCACGAACGCGGCGACGCCGATCAGCATGGCGAAGGCGTAGTGATAGACGTAGCCCGACTGGAGCATGCTGACCCGGCGGGCGAGGACGCGGGCCACCGCCGACAGCCCGTCGGGACCGAGCCCGTCGATCAGCGTGCCGTCGCCTTCCTTCCACAGGCCGCGCCCGACCCGGTGCGCCGGCCGGACGAAAAGCCGGTCATAGAGCTCGTCGAAGTACCACTTGTTGAGCAGGAAGCGGTAGACCGCGCCGAACCTGCCGGCCAGCTCGCCGGGGATGGACGGCCTGAACATGTAGAACCAGTAGGCGAGCGCGATCCCGCCGACCGCGACCGCGACCGGCAGGGCGATGACCCAGAGCGGCGAGTGGTGGGCGTTCTCGAGCGCGTCGTGGCCCGGCAGGACGAAGATCGAGTCGCCCCAGAATTCCTCGAGACCGCCGCCAACGAAATAGTGGTAGCCCAGCATGCCCGAGAACATCGCGCCGATGGCGAGCACGATCAGCGGAACGGTCATCGACTTCGGCGACTCGCGGACATACGCCAGGGTGCGTTCGTCCGCCCTCGCCTTGCCGTGGAAGGTCATGATCAACAACCGCCACGAATAGAACGCGGTCATGAAGGCCGCCGCTATGCCGGCCCAGAAGGCGAAGTCGCCGGCGATCGTGTGTGCGCCGAAGGCCGACTCGATGATCACGTCCTTCGAATAGAAACCGGCGAAGATCGGGATGCCGGCGAGCGCCAGGCTGCCGATCCACATGAGGACGTAGGTAAGCGGGATCAGGGTGTAGAGCCCGCCCATCTTCCGCATGTCCTGCTCGGACGACATCGCGTGGATCACCGAGCCCGCGCCGAGGAACAGCAGCGCCTTGAAGAACGCGTGCGTCATCAGGTGGAAGATGCCCGCCGAATAGGCCGAGACGCCGCAGGCGAAGAACATGTAGCCGAGCTGGCTGCAGGTCGAATAGGCGATCACCCGCTTGATGTCGTTCTGGCAGAGACCGATGGTGGCGGCGAAAAACGCCGTCGCCGCGCCGATCACCACGACCACCGTCAGCGCGACCGGCGAATGCTCGAACAGCGGCGACATGCGGGCGACCAGGAACACGCCGGCGGTGACCATCGTCGCCGCATGGATCAGCGCGGAAACGGGGGTCGGGCCCTCCATCGCGTCGGGCAGCCAGGTGTGGAGGCCGAGCTGCGCCGATTTTCCCATCGCGCCGATGAAGAGCAGGATGCACAGCACCGTCAGCGCGTCCGCCTCGTAGCCGAGGAAGGCGATCGTCGCGCCCGCCTTGTCCGGCGCGGCCGCGAAGATGGTCGACAGATCGATCGAGCCGAACACCAGGAACACGCCCATGATGCCGAGCGCGAAGCCGAAATCGCCGATGCGGTTGACGATGAAAGCCTTGATCGCGGCGGCGTTCGCGGCCGGCCGGTCGTACCAGAACCCGATCAGGAAGTAGGAGCAGAGCCCCACCCCTTCCCAGCCGAAGAAGAGCTGAAGAAGGTTGTCCGCCGTCACCAGCGCCAGCATGAAGAAGGTGAACAGACTGAGATACGCCATGAACCGCGGGATCGACGGGTCGTGGTGCATGTAGCCGATCGAGTAGACGTGGACGCAGGCCGAGACCACGGAGACGACGAACACCATCACCGCGGTCAGCTGGTCGAAACGGAGCGACCAGACCACGTCGAACGTGCCCGAGGTCATCCAGGAGAACAGGACGATGGTTCGCGGCTCGCCGCCGAGCGCTACCTCGTAGAGGATCAGGATCGAGATCGCGGCCGAGGCGATCAGCGCCCCGCAGGTCACGTATTGCGAGGCACGGTCCCCGATCAGCCGTCCGAACAGACCGGCGACGACCGCTCCGATCAGCGGCAGGAAGACCGCAAGCGAATACAGCACGCCCTAGCCCCGCATGAGATTGATGTCCTCGACCGCGATGGAGCCGCGGTTTCGGAAATAGACGACGATTATGGCGAGCCCGATCGCCGCTTCCGCCGCCGCGATGGCGAGCACCAGCAGCGCGAAAACCTGGCCCACCAGGTCCCCGTGATGGACCGAGAAAGCGACGAGATTGATGTTGACCGAGAGCAGGATCAGCTCGATCGACATCAGGATGACGATGACGTTCTTCCGGTTGAGGAAGATGCCGAAGATCCCGAGCGTGAACAGGATCGCGGCGACCGTCAGGAAATGCGCGAGACCGACCACGTCAGACGCCGCTCCCGGGCTCGACCTTCTTGAGCTCGACCGCGTCCGCGCGTCCGCGCCTGAGCTGGTCTCCGATGCGCTGCTTGCGTACCCCTTCCCGCGCCCGCAGCGTCAGCACGATGGCGCCGATCATGGCGATCAGCAGGATCACCCCGGCGGCCTGGAACGCGTAGATGTAGTCGGTGTAGAGGATCTTCCCCAGCGCGTGGGTGTTGGTCACCTCCGCCGGCGGCGGGGTCGGCGAGGCGAGGGTCACCGTCTCGTCCGGCGCGAACGCCCAGCCGGCGAAGACCAGCACCAGCTCGGCCATCAGGACGATCCCGATCAGCGCCCCGATCGGCAGGTATTGCAGGAAACCCTGGCGCAGCTCGACGAAGTTGATGTCGAGCATCATCACCACGAACAGGAAGAGAACCGCGACGGCGCCGACATAGACGATCACCAGCACCATGGCGATGAACTCGGCGCCCATGAGGACGAACAGCCCCGCCGCGTTGAAGAAGGCGAGGATCAGGAACAGCACCGAATGAACCGGGTTGCGCGCGGAGATCACCATCACGCCGGAGGCCACGGTGACGGCCGCGAAGAGATAGAAGGCGACGGTCTGGACGATCATCCGACGGCCCTAGCGGTACGGCGCGTCGGCGCCGAGCCTGGCGGCGAGGTCCGCCTCCCAGCGGTCGCCGTTATCGAGGAGCTTTTCTTTGTTGTACATCAGCTCCTCGCGGGTCTCGGTCGCGAACTCGAAATTGGGTCCCTCGACGATGGCATCCACCGGGCAGGCCTCCTCGCAGAACCCGCAATAGATGCACTTGGTCATGTCGATGTCGTAGCGCGTCGTCCGCCGGCTGCCGTCGGCGCGCGGCTCGGCCTCGATGGTGATCGCCTGGGCCGGGCAGATCGCCTCGCACAGCTTGCAGGCGATGCAGCGCTCCTCGCCGTTGGGGTAGCGGCGCAGCGCGTGCTCGCCGCGGAAGCGCGGGCTGAGCGGGCCCTTCTCGAAGGGGTAGTTGACCGTCACCTTGGGCTTGAAGAAATAGCGCAGCGTCAGCGCCATGCCCGAGAGAAGCTCGGTCAGGAACAGCGCCCGGGCGGAGCGGTCCAGCAGAGCCATCACCGTACCCCTATCGGCGCCGTGCCGGTCGCCACCAGGTAGCCCGCGACCAGCACCAGCCAGAGCAGCGATCCCGGCAGAAACACCTTCCAGCCGAGCCGCATCAACTGGTCGTAGCGGTAGCGCGGGAAGGTCGCCCGGATCCAAAGGAAGACGAACAGGCAGAACGCGACCTTGGCGCCGAACCAGATCACGCCGGGAATCCAGTTGAACGGGGCCACGTCGATCAGCGGCAGCCAGCCGCCGAGGAACAGCACCGTCGTCATCGCGCTCATCAGGATCATGTTGGCGTATTCGCCGAGGAAGAAGAGCGCGAAGGTCATCGACGAGTATTCGACGTTGTAGCCGGCCACCAGCTCGGCCTCGGCCTCCGGCAGGTCGAAGGGCGCGCGGTTGGTCTCGGCGAGGGTCGAGACGAAGAACATCACGAACATCGGCAACAGCAGGGATGCAGAACCACAACCCTTCCTGCGCCCTGACGATCTCGCTCAGGTTGAGCGAGCCGACGCAGAGCAGGACGCTGATGATCACGAAGCCGATCGCGACCTCGTAGGACACCATCTGGGCGGCCGAGCGCAGCGCGCCGAGGAAGGCGTATTTCGAATTCGACGCCCAGCCCGCCATGATGATCCCGTAAACGCCGAGCGAGGAGATGGCGAACAGGTAGAGGATGCCGACATTGATGTCGGCCAGCACCCAGCCCTCGTCGAACGGGATCACCGCCCACGCGATCAGGCTCAGGATGAAGGTCAGCATCGGGGCCAGCAGGAACACCACCCGGTTGGCGCCGACCGGAACGATGGTCTCCTTGAACAGAAGCTTGAGGCCGTCAGCGATGGGCTGGAAGAGGCCGAGCGGCCCGACCACGTTCGGACCCTTGCGGAGTTGCACCGCGGCGATGACCTTGCGCTCGGCATAGGTCATGTACGCGACCCCGGTAAGGACCGGCACGACGATGGCGACGATCGAAAGCACGATCAGGACCGTCGGCCAGACATAGATGTCAAGGAAGCTATCCATCGGTGCCCGTCTTCGCCTCCGCGGCGGAGAGGAAGGCCCGCGCGCACGCCGCCATGGTCTCGGACGAGCGCGAGATCGGATCGGTCATGTAGTAGTTGCCGATAACCGTTTCGAACGGACCCGGATCGGGGCTTCCGTCCTCGCCGAAAGAAGCCCAGGCCGCCGCCTCGACCGACCCGATGCCGGCGAAGACGGGGTTGATCTCGGCCATCCGCGCGCGCACCTGGCCGACGGTGTCGCAGGGTAGCGGCTTGCCGAGGGCTTCCGACAGCGCGCGGAGAATGCGCCAGTCCTCGCGCGCTTCGCCCGGCGGGTGCACGGCACGGGCGGTCCGCTGCGGCCGGCCCTCCAGATTGACGTAGGTCGCCTCCTTCTCGGTATAGGCAGCGCCGGGCAGGATCGCGTCGGCCCGCATCGCCCCGGCATCGCCGTGATGGCCCTGGTAGACGACGAACGCCTCGCCCAGTCTGGCCGTGTCGATCTCGTCCGCGCCAAGCAGATAGACGAGATCGATCTCGCCGTTCTCGACGCCCGAAAGGATACCTTCTACGTCGCGCCCGCCCTCGCGGGGCACGAGCCCGAGGTCGAGCGCGCCCACCCGCGCAGCCGCGCGGTGCAGCACGTTGAACCCGTTCCAGGCGCCGCCCGCCATGCCGAAACGCTCCGCGACGGCGCGGGCCGTCCCGAGCACGCGTTCCCCATCGGCGCGCGCGAACGCCCCCTCGCCCAGCACGATCATGGGCTTTTCGGCGGCATCGAGAACGTCGCAGAACGCGTGTTTCCCTGCCGCGATATCCGTCAGCAATGCCGCGTCGTTGCCGAGGTGGTCGTAGCGGTAGGTGAGATCGACCGGCTCGCCGATCAGGCCGACCCGGAAACCGCCCATCGAATGCCGCTTGCGCAGGCGCGCGTTGACCAGCGGCGCTTCCCGGCGCGGATCGGCGCCCACGATAAGGCAGGCGTCGGCTTCCTCGATCCCGGCGATGGTCGTGTTGAACAGGTAGCCCGCGCGCGCGCCGCTCGTCAGCTTCGCGCCTTCCTGACGGCCGTCGATGTGCCGCGTGCCGCGTGCCGCGAACAGGTCCTTCAGCATCGCCATCGCCTCGCAGTCCGCGAGGTCGCCGGCGATGGCGGCGACGCGGTCGGGCGCGGCCTCGTTCATCCTGTCGGCCACCGCCGCGAGCGATTCCGCCCAGGTCACCGGCACCAGCCTGCCGTCCTTCCGCAGATAGGGCGTGTCGAGACGCTGGCGGCGCAGCCCGTCGCAGGCGAACCGCGCCTTGTCGGAGATCCACTCCTCGTTGATATCCTCGTTCAGCAGCGGAATGACCCGCTGAACCTCGCCGTCCCGCGAGTCGACGCGGATATTGCTGCCTACCGCATCCATCACGTCGACGGACTCGGTCTTGGTCAGCTCCCAGGGCCGCGCGTTGAAGGCGTAGGGCTTCGAGGTCAGCGCGCCCACCGGGCACAAATCGATGATGTTGCCGGAGAGTTCCGAGGTTAGCGCCTTCTCGACATAGGTGCCGACCTCCATGTGCTCCCCGCGCCCGGTGGCGCCGAGCTCCTCGACGCCGGCCACCTCGGTCACGAAACGGATGCAGCGCGTGCAGTGGATGCAACGCGTCATGTGGGTCTCGACGAGCGGGCCGAAATCCTTGTCCGGCACCGCGCGCTTGTTCTCGGCGAAGCGCGAGCGGTCGAACCCGTAGGCCATGGCCTGGTCCTGCAGGTCGCACTCCCCGCCCTGGTCGCAGATCGGACAGTCCAGCGGGTGGTTGATCAGCAGGAACTCCATCACGCCCTGGCGCGCCTTCTGCACCATGGGCGTGTTGGTCCGGATCACCATGCCGTTGCCGACCGGCATCGCGCAGGACGCGATGGGCTTGGGCGAGCACTCCATCTCGACCAGGCACATCCGGCAGTTGCCGACGATCGACAGGCGCTCGTGATAGCAGAAGCGCGGGATCTCGATGCCGGCTTCCTCGCAGGCCTGGAGGACGGTGATGCTGTCCTCGACCTCGATCTCGGTTCCGTCGATCGTCAGTGTGGCCATGGTCCTACGCCGCCGCCTCGCGGCCCGATTTGCGCGCCACGATGCGGCTTTCCACCTCGTCGCGGAAATGCCGCATCAGGCCCTGGATCGGCCAAGCGGACGCGTCGCCGTGGGCGCAGATCGTGTGGCCCTCGATCTCGTAGCTGACGGCCAGCAGCATGTCGATTTCCTCGACCTCCGCGTCGCCGCGCACCAGCCGTTCCATCACCCGCCACATCCAGCCGGTCCCCTCGCGGCACGGCGTGCACTGGCCGCAGGATTCGTGCATGTAGAACCTGGAGAGCCGCGCGATGGCGGCGACCACGTCGGTGGTGCTGTCCATCACGATCACCGCCGCGGTGCCGAGGCCCGATTTCAGGTCGCGCAGCCCGTCGAAATCCATGATCGCCGTGTCGCACAGCGATTTGGGAATCAGCGGCACCGACGAGCCGCCCGGGATTACCGCCTTGAGGTTGTCCCACCCTCCGCGCACGCCGCCAGCGTGCCTCTCGATCAGCTCGCGGAGCGGGATCCCCATCTCCTCCTCGACGTTGCACGGGTTGTTCACGTGGCCCGATATGCAGAACACTTTGGTGCCGGTGTTGTTCTCGCGCCCGAACCCAGCAAACCACGATGGCCCCCGGCGGAGGATCGCCGGTACGACGGCGACGGTCTCGACGTTGTTGATCGTCGTCGGGCAGCCGTAAAGCCCGGTATTGGCCGGGAACGGCGGCTTGATCCGCGGCATCCCCTTCTTGCCTTCGAGGCTTTCCAGCAGCCCGGTTTCCTCGCCGCAGATATAGGCGCCGGCGCCGCGATGGACGACGACGTCGAAATCCCAGCCGGAGCCGCAGGCGTCCGGGCCGATCAGCCCGGCCTCGCGCGCCTCCTCGACCGCTGTTTCCAGCCGCTCCGCCTCGCGGAAGAATTCGCCCCGGATATAGATGAACGCGGTATGCGCCCCCATGGCGAAACCGGAGAGCAACGCGCCTTCGATCAGTTTATGAGGATCGTTACGTAAGATATCGCGATCCTTGCAGGTTCCGGGCTCGCTCTCGTCCGCGTTGATGACGAGGTAGGACGGCCTGGCGTCCGATTCCTTGGGCATGAACGACCATTTGAGCCCGGTCGGGAAACCGGCCCCGCCGCGGCCACGCAGGCCGGAATCCTTGACCTCCTGAACCAGGGTGTCGCGGCCCCTTGCGAGAAGCTCCCGGGTACCGTCCCAGTCGCCCCGCCGCCGGGCGCCGACAAGCCGCCAGTCGTCCTGGCCGTAAAGGTTGGAGAAGATGCGGTCCTTGTCGGCGAGCCCCATCAGACGCCCTCCCCCGCGCCGCCGGGCGCCGCGAATTCGATCAAGGAGGTCCATTCGCCCACCGGTTCGGATCCCCGGCGGCCGATCTGCGAGCCCGCCTCGGGCCGCTCGCCGGCGCGGAAAGCCTTGAGAATCGCCACCGTCTTTTCCGGGTCGAGGTCCTCGTAATAGTCGTCGTCGATCCAGACGATGGGCGCGTTCACGCAGGCGCCGAGGCATTCGAACCCCGTCAGGGTGAACTTGCCGTCCCCGGTCGTCTCCCCCACCCCGACGCCGAGCTCGCCCTTGCAGGCTTCCAGAATGTCGGTGCTGCCGCGCAGCATGCAGGGCGTCGTCGTGCAGACCCTGACCATGTGCTCGCCGACCGGCTCGGCGTGGAGCATTTCGTAGAACGAGATGATCTCGTAGATCCGGATCTGCGCCATGTCGAGCATGTCCGCGACGTGTTCGACCGCCCCGGGCGAGAGCCAGCCGCCGTTCTGGCGCTGGGCGATGTCGAGCACGGCGAGCACCGCCGAGGCCTGCCTCCCTTCGGGATAGCGGGCGATGAAGGCGTCGGCCCTGGCCCGGTTCTCCGGAGTCAGCGCGAAGGCTTCGCTCACCGGTCGACCTCCCCGAAGACGATATCCATCGAACCCACGATGGCGACCAGGTCGGCCAGCATGTGGCCCTTGCTCATGAATTCGGTCGCCTGGAGAAACGCGAATCCCGGCGCGCGGATCTTGCAGCGGTACGGCTTGTTGGAGCCGTCGGAGACCAGATAGACGCCGAATTCGCCCTTGGGCGCCTCGACCGCCGTGTAGGTTTCGCCCGCCGGCACCTTGTAGCCCTCGGTATAGAGCTTGAAGTGGTGGATCAGGGCCTCCATCGACCCCTTCATCTCGGCCCGGCCGGGCGGCGAGATCTTGTTGTCCTGCGTCTTGACGGGGCCGTCCGGGAGCTCATCGAGGCACTGCCGGATGATGCGGAGCGATTGCCGCATTTCCTCGATCCGCACCAGATACCGGTCGTAGCAATCGCCGTTCTTGCCGACGGGAATGTCGAAATCCATCCGGTCGTAGACGTCGTAGGGCTGGGATTTCCGCAGGTCCCACGGCAGGCCGGAGCCCCGCAGCATCGGTCCCGACAGCCCCCAGTCGAGCGCGTCCTCCTGCGAGATCACCCCAATATCGACGGTGCGCTGCTTGAAAATGCGGTTCTCGGTCAGCAGGGATTCGGTGTCGTCGATGAACTTGGGGAAGGTCTCGCAGAACGCGGCGATTTCGTCCGCCAGCCCGGCCGGCAGGTCGCGGTGAACGCCGCCCGGACGGAAATAGGCCGCGTGGAGCCTGGCGCCCGAGACCTTGTCGTAGAACCCCATCATCTTTTCCCGTTCCTCGAAGCCCCAGAGGAACGGGGTCATCGCGCCCACGTCGAGCGCGAACGCGCAGACATTCATGATGTGGTTGAGCAGCCGGGTGATCTCGCTGAACAGGACGCGTACGTACTGGCCGCGCTCGGGCACCTCGACGCCGAGCAGCTTCTCCGTGGCGAGCGCGAAAGCGTGCTCCTGGCACATCGGCGAGACGTAATCCAGCCGGTCGAAATAGGGCACCGCCTGGGTATAGGTCTTGTGCTCGATCAGCTTTTCGGTGCCGCGGTGCAGCAGGCCGATATGCGGATCGGCGCGCTCGATCACCTCGCCGTCCATTTCGACCACGAGCCTCAGCACCCCGTGCGCCGCCGGGTGCTGCGGGCCGAAATTCATCGTCAGGTTCTTGATTTCGCTCTCGGCCAAGCGTCTAGCTCCCGGTCCCGCCTTCGCCGGCCTTCTCGTCGCCCGGCAGGATGTACTCGGCGCCCTCCCACGGGCTCATGAAGTCGAAATCGCGGAAATCCTGGGTCAGCTGCACCGGCTCGTAGGCGCAGCGTTTCTGCTCGTCGTCGTAGCGCAGCTCGACGAAGCCGGTAAGCGGGAAATCCTTCCTCAGCGGATGCCCCTCGAACCCGTAATCCGTCATGATCCGGCGCAGGTCGGGGTTCCCGGCGAAGTAGACGCCATAAAGATCCCACGCCTCACGCTCGTACCAACCCGCGGCCGAGAACACGCCGACCGCCGAAGGCACGGGGGTGTCGGCGTCGACCGCGACCTTGACGCGAATGCGCTGGTTATGACGCAGGCTCAGCAGATTGTAGACGATTTCGAACCGCTTCTCCCGCTCCGGATAATCGACGCCGCAGACATCGAGCAGAACCTTGAACAGGCAGTGCGCGTCGTCGCGAAGCCAGGTCAACGTCCGTTCGATCTCGCCGGCGGGCACGGTGAGGACGAGCTCGTCGCCGGCGCCGGCGATCTCCGCGCCCTCGACCGACAAGGCCGTACCGATATATTCGCCGAGTTCGGTGAGCGCCTGGTTCATCCTGTGCCTTGAACGGGTTCGCGGACGGGTTCTTGACGGTCAGCGGGCGAAGGTGCTCGTCCGCTTGATCTTCTTCTGCAGCTGGAGGATTCCGTAGAGCAGCGCCTCGGCGGTGGGCGGACAGCCGGGAACGTAGATGTCGACCGGGACGATGCGGTCGCAGCCCCGCACCACCGAATAGGAGTAGTGGTAATACCCGCCGCCGTTTGCGCAGCTGCCCATCGAGATCACCCAGCGCGGCTCGGCCATCTGGTCGTAGACCTTGCGCAGCGCGGGCGCCATCTTGTTGGTCAGCGTTCCGGCGACGATCATCACGTCCGACTGGCGCGGGCTGGGACGGAAGATGACGCCGAACCGGTCGAGGTCGTAGCGGCTGGCGGCGGAGTGCATCATCTCGACCGCGCAGCAGGCGAGGCCGAAGGTCATCGGCCAGAGCGACCCGCTCTGCGCCCAGCTCATCACCTTGTCGATCTGGGTGACGATGAAGCCCTTGTCGGACAGTTCCGCGTCGATCGCCCGCATCGCAACGGCGGGGTCGGCGGGGTTGACGCTCACTCCCATTCGAGTGCGCCCTTCTTCCATTCGTAGACGAAGCCGATGGTCAGAACCGCGAGGAAGACCACCATCGACCAGAAGCCCAGCATGCCGATCGTCCCGAGCGAGATCGCCCACGGGAACAGGAACGCGATTTCCAGGTCGAAGATGATGAACAGGATTGCGACGAGGTAGAAGCGCACGTCGAACTGGCTGCGCGCGTCGTCGAAGGCCTCGAAGCCGCACTCGTAGGCGGAGATCTTCTCGCTGTCGGGACGTTGCCGCGCGATGATGTAGGAGGCGGCGACCGCGGCCACCGCCATCGCCGCCGCGATGCCGAGGAAGATAAGAATCGGCAGGTATTCGAGGAGCATCGCGTCGAGCGCCATCTGCCTCTTCCCTGAATTCCGCGAACGGCTTGCCGCCGCCCCGGCGCGTCCGTGGGGAATTGCCGCTCGAGGCGACAATCCGGCTGCGGGTCTTATACGGGCATGGCGATGGAAATTCAAACAAATGCGCGGCCTCCTCCGCCATCGGGTGGCGCGTTCACCTTGAGGCGTTTGCGCTGTCGGGGACGGGTTGATTTACAAGGCGTTCACGGAGGTGCGAGATTTTTGATACCCCGTGGTGGTCGTTGATATCCGGGGTTTCAGTTTCGCTGCGGCGGTCGTTTTGGCGATTTTCACCCCACGCCGCTGGTCGCGGCGTCTTGGCAGCGAGGTTTTCCTGCGGCGGCCTCGCGCGCCCTGATCGTGCGCATGAGATAGAAGGTGTCGCCATCGGGCCCTGGGGCCCTTGTTCCACCACCACCCCTGGTCGGGAGAACAGCGATGGCGACGGCGGCGAAGCTACCCTTTTCGTGGCGCGATGTCGAAGTCCTGCCGGACCTTGAACGGCTGCGCCTGGTTCTGGCGGTGCTTCCCGACGAGGAGATCGTGACGGCGCTTGAAGTGTGTCGCGGTCGGGGCCGTAACGACTACCCGGTGCGGGCGATGTGGCGGGCGCTGATCGCGGGGGTGGTGTTGCAACACGCCTCGATGCAGTCGCTGTTGCGGGAGCTGGGGCGCAACCCGGCGTTGCTGGAGATCTGCGGGTTCGACCCTCTGCCGTATCAGAGCGGGCCGGTGACGGTGCTTCACGACGGGCATGCGGTAACGCGCCCGGCGCGGGTTCGTTCGACGGCGCCGAGCCACTGGAACTTCTCGCGGTTTCTGGGGCGTGTTGTGCAGCTTGAGGACGAGCAGGGGCTGGTGTCCGCCATGATCGAGAGCCTGCGCGCCGCGCTGTTCGCCGCGTTGCCGGACTTCGGGCGTCATCTCGGCTACGACGGCAAGGCGATCGCGAGCCACTCGACGGGCCGGGTCGGCAAGGACGAGGACAAGACCTCGGACCCCGACGCCGACTGGGGCAAGCACGAGACGGGCGGGGTGGACGCCAGGACCGGCGCGGTGTGGAAGAAGGTGAAGTCGTGGTTCGGCTACGGGCTGCACCTGATCGCCGACACCGATTACGAGGTTCCGGTGGCCTTCGAGGTGACGCGCGCTTCGGCCTCGGAACCCAAGGTGCTGTCCGGGATGCTGGAGGAGCTGTTCGCAAGGGCGCCGGAGATCGCCGGGCGCTGCGCCGACTTCAGCGCCGACCGCGGTCTCGACGATGCCCGCCTGAAGGCGCGGCTGTGGGACCGGTGGACCGCCCGCCCGCTGATCGATACACGGCTGATGTGGCGGGTGGAGAAGCAGGAGCCGAGATACGATCCGGCGCAGCCGATCACGCGGCCGCTGTTCCCCGACCGCGCCGATGTCATCGTTCACGACGAGCGCGGCCGGGTGTCCTGCGTCTGTCCCGGGACCGGCGAGGTCCGCGCTATGGCGTTTCAGGGGTTCGAGGCTGATCGGGGCCGCTGCGGCACGCTCAAATACCGCTGCCCGGCAGCCGCCTTCGGCTTCGCCTGCGCCGGCAGCCGGGCCTGCCACCGGGCCGGCGGGGTCAAGCCCGGAGACTATGGCCGCATCCTGCGCATCGACCTCGACAGCCACGACCGGCGCATCTTCACCCCCACGCCCTGGGGCAGTCCGTCATGGCGGCGCGGCTACAACCGCCGCTCGGCCATGGAGCGGATCAACAGCCGCCTCGACAACAGCTTCAACTTCGAGACCCACTACATCCGAGGCCGCGCCAAGATGAAGACCCGCCTCGGCCTCGCCCTGGCGGTGATGATGGCGATGGCTCTCGCCCAGGCCCGCGCCGGCCGCCCCGAGCGCATGCGCTCCCTGGTCGGCGCCGTGCCGTATCTCGACACCGGCTGACCGCTCGTCTGCCTCCCGACAATCCTGCCCGATCCCGCCGCCCGACGGCAGAGGGGAAGCCACGCCCGCACGCCAGACAATCTTCCGGTAATCGTATTTGTCAGGCCCCGGAAGCCCGTATCCTGCCCGGTGGGGAAGCGGGCCGGACGATATTCAACCGCCAAAATCGAACCGGCGACAGCCAAAAATCACCACAGCGCACATTTCTCCCGTTGACGAAACCCCCTTCCGCTTCGTAGCCTTCCGATACCCCGTACTTGTACCAAAGGGTCCGAAACGGGGACCCGACAGCAAGGGAGGCTTACGATGATTAAGAGATTGGGATCCGTCGCTGCGGTGGTGGCCGCGGCCGGGCTCGCGATAAGCGTTTCCGGCACGGCCGACGCCGCCGCGAAGCGGCAATTCATCGCCATCGGCACGGGCGGTCCGACCGGCGTCTACTTCGTCGTCGGCAACACGATCTGCCGCCTGGTCCACAAGGAGGCGGCGGAAGGCCGCAAGAAGGGCCGCAAGCACGGCATCCGCTGCTCGGCGCCCTCGACTGGCGGGTCGACCTACAATATCGGGCAGATCGCCGCGGGCGAGCTCGATTTCGGCGTTGCCCAGTCGGATTGGCAGTACCATTCCTATAACGGCACGTCCAAGAAGGTCACCCACTTCAAGAAGCTTCGCGCGGTGTTCTCCGTGCATCCCGAGCCCTACCACATCATCGTGGGCAAGGATTCGGGCATCAACTCGTGGGCCGACCTCAAGGGCAAGCGGTTCAATATCGGCAATCCCGGTTCCGGCCAGCGCGGCACGACCGAGGTGCTGATGAAGGCTCACGGAACCAAGGTCGGCGACTTCAAGCTCGCGACCGAGCTGACCTCGACCGAGCAGTCCAAAGCGCTGTGCGACGGCAAGATCGACGGTTACGGCTACACGGTCGGCGTGCCCAATGCCGGCGTGGCGGTGGCGACCGACGGGTGCGGCGCCCGCATCATCAACCTGGCGGGCATGGTCGAGAAGAAGCTGGTCTCGGCGAACCCCTTCTACGCGTTCGCGACGATTCCGAAGGGGACCTACAAGAGCACGGCCGCCGACGTCACGACCTTCGGCGTGATGGCGACGTTCGTCACCAGCGCGGACGTGTCCGACCAGGTGGTCTATGAGGTCACCCGCGCGGCGCTCGAGAACATCGCGGACTTCCGCAAGCTGCATCCGGCCTTCCGCAACCTCGATCCCAAGCGGATGATGAAGGACGGACTGTCGGCGCCGCTGCACAACGGGGCCGCGAAGTACTACAAGGAAAAGGGCATGATGTAGCCGCTCGTCGGCGCATCGGGTTCAGTTCCAACCGGGGCGGGTCCTCGCCGGCGTTGCCGGGCGGGGCCCGCCTCTTTGCGCTCGGGTGACGGATGGCGGATCGGGACCGCGGCGACCCAGCGGAGCCATCGCCGGATCGGCTCCGGGAAACGCTCGAAGAGCTCGAACATCCCGGTCACGGGATGGGGCCGCGGCTTGCGGCCATCGTCGGGGGCATCGCGGCGCTGTGGTCGCTGTATCAGCTCTGGATCGCCTCGCCGCTGCCGTTCGCGCTCGGCTTCGGCATCATCGTCGACGTGCCGGCGCGCGGCGTGCATCTTGCCTTCGGCCTCGTCCTTTGTTTCCTGTTGTTCCCGATTTCGAAGCGGATCGGCCGCGCCCGAGGCCTGCCGCTCTACGACGTCGCGCTGGCGATCCTCGGCTGCGGCACGGCTCTCTACCTGTTCCTCGGCTATGACGGTCTGGTCGCGCGCCAGGGAGTCCTGCTGAACTACGATGTCTCACTGTTCGGCTGGGAATTCGTCCTTCCGGTCGAGGCGATCCTCGGCGGCATCGGCATCCTTCTGCTGCTGGAGGCGACGCGCCGCAGCATCGGCATCCCGCTGGTGATCGTCGCGGGCGTGTTCCTGCTCTATTCGATCTTCGGCCAGTCGATGCCGGAGATCATCTCGCACAAGGGCGTCTCGCTGGAGCGGCTGATCGGCTATCAGTGGCTCGGCGGCGAGGCGATTTTCGGCATCCCGATCGACGTCTCGGTGAGCTTCGTCTTCCTGTTCGTGCTGTTCGGCGCGCTGCTCGACAAGGCGGGTGCCGGCCAATATTTCCTCGACCTGTCCTTTGCCATGGTCGGCCGCTATCGCGGCGGCCCCGCCAAGGCGGCGATCCTGGCGTCGGGCATGACCGGCATGATCTCCGGCTCGTCGATCGCCAACGTCGTGACCACCGGCACCTTCACCATCCCGGTGATGCGCAGTATCGGGATGCCGGGCACCAAGGCCGGGGCGATCGAGGTCGCGGCGTCCACCAACGGCCAGATCATGCCGCCGATCATGGGCGCGGCCGCGTTCATCATCGCCGAGTTCATCGGCATCAGCTATTTCGACGTCATCGTGGCCGCCGCCATTCCGGCGGCGATCAGCTACATGGCGCTGCTCTACATTTCGCACCTCGAAGCGTTGAAGCTCGGCCTCTCCGGACTCCCGAGGGCGGATATTCCCCATCTCCGGCGGACGTTCGTGCGCGGCGTCCATTTCCTGATTCCGATCGTGGTCCTGATCTACCTGCTGATGGTCGAGCGCTGGACGGCGGGCAGCGCCGTCTTCTGGTCGATCGTGCTGCTGATGGCGATCATCGTGGTCCAGCACGCGGTGGCCGCGGCGAAGAACGGCGAGCGCGGGATCGGTCCCGCCGTCATCGACGGGTTCCGCGAGATCTATGACGGGCTGGTCTCGGGCGCGCGCAACATGGTCAACATCGCGGTCGCGGTCGCGACCGCCGGGATCATCGTGGGCGCGGTTTCCTCGACCGGGCTCAACAACGCCATGGTGGGCGTGGTGGAGGCGATCTCCGGCGGCGATGTCTACGTGCTCCTGTTGCTGACCGCCGTGGTCTGCATCGTTCTGGGCATGGGGCTGCCGACGACCGCGAACTACATCGTCGTCGCCTCGCTGATGGCCGGCGTCATCGTGGAACTCGGCAACGCTTCGGGCCTCGTCCTGCCGCTGATCGCCGTCCACCTCTTCGTGTTCTATTTCGGACTGATGGCGGATTCGACGCCGCCGGTCTGTCTCGCCGCGTATGCCGCCTCCGCCATATCGGGCGCCGATCCGCTGCGCACCGGGGTCCAGTCGTTCCTCTACGACATCCGGACGGCGATCCTGCCGCTGGTCTTCGTGTTCAACCCCGAACTCCTGCTCATCGGCGTCGAGAGCGTCTGGCACGGGGCGATGGTGTTCGTCGTCTCGCTGATCGCGATCCTATCCTTCAGCGCGCTCACCCAGGGCTGGCTCATGGTGAGGCTGCGGATCTACGAGGGCGTTCTCCTGGTGCTGGTGATCGTCTCGCTGTTCCGCCCCGATTTCGTGCTCAACCTGGTCAAGCCCGAGTTCAGCTCGGTCGGTATCGCCGAGGTCGAAGCGGCGCCCAGCCAGATCCCGACCGACCGCATGGTCAGGCTCCACGTGGTGCGCTCGACCGATTACGGCGATCGCTACAAGCTGTTCACGATCCCGCCGCCGGCGGCGGAGGGCGAGCGGTCGCTGGCGCAACGGATCGGTGTCGAAATCGCGCCGGCCGAGGGCGGCGGATACGAGGTGAGCAATACCGAGTTCAACGGCCCGGCCGAGAAGGCGGGGCTGACCTTCGGCGACCGGATCACCGACATCGACATCGAGCAGGTCGACCGACCGCCCAAGGAAATCGTCTACCTGCTGGGTCTGGCGGCGCTGGGTCTCGTGCTGCTGAGCCAGTACCGGAGACGCCGCGCGACCGCCTAACCCGCCTCGGCCAAGAGGCGGTGCTGCTCCAGCATGTCGGCGAGGGAGTCCGGATCGCCGCGCCCCAGCCCGCATTCGGCGGCGATTCCCGAGACCGCGGCGAACTTGCGTGCCGCGGCGAGCTTGCTGGCGTTGCCCTCGGGATCGCCCCCGTACACCAGTCCGAGATAGAGCGCGGTCCCCTCCCCCAGAGCGAGGTCGGCGAGCGGTGCGAAATAGGCGGTATCGCTCCGGTCCTTCGGCACCGGCATGTGGATGAATTGCACGGACCGGCCGACCGCACCCGCGATTCCGTTGGAGATTTCGACGCAGACCCCCAGATCCTTCGGCTGGACGAGATGCTCGTCCTGCGGGCTGCCGTAGCAGAGGTGGTAGCCGAGGTCGATGTCGCCCGGCACCATGTCGCCGATGTCGCCCAGCGAATCGAGAATGCGCTGCCGATGGTCTTCCTCGAGGCCGTAATAGCCCTCCCACATCAGCACCTCGATGCAGACGTCCCACTGATAAGCGATCTGGTCGTGCGGCAGGGCCTCGGAGATTCGCCCGAACTCGTCACTCAGATGCGCCGCGTAAGCCGGCACGAAGTCGTCATAGGCGTTGGGCGACATGAAGTTGAACGCGATCGCGAGCGGCGGCGCCATGCAGATCTGGTACTTGACGGAAGCCGGGATCGCGCCCTCCGCCTTGAGCCGCGCGAAAATCCCGTAATTGCGGATCGCGTCGTCGGCATAGCCGGTGGCGAAGGCGAGGCCCGCCGGATCGACCCCTTCGCGGACGCGCAGGCGTTCGACCGTATAGACCACCTTGCCGTCCCACTGGGTGAAGTCGAAAGGCGGCACGGTCGGGTCGATCTCGAGGTCCGGATGGGCCTTGAGCTGGTCGTTGATGAAGCTGATCCAGCGTGTCCGCCGCCCGGTCTCGCCGTCCGGGAGGCAGCGCATGTGCGCGCCCAGCGCTCCGCCCACGGTGCGGAACGCGGTTTCCGCGTCCGGAAGCGGCAGGCTGCCGATCATGTGCACCGTGAGCCCGTGGCCTGCGTCTGCGCCCATCGCGATTCTCCCGTAGCGGTACCGGCCCGAGTGTGGCGGCCGACGCGGCGGACTGTCCAGAGCCCTGCGTCGCGTTGACCCCCCGTTCGGCGCTTTCTACCCTCGGCGCCGTTGCACCCGACGGGGAGAGCCCGCGTGCCCAAGGCGCTGACGGAAGAGCAGGTGGCGGGGTTCCGCCGAGACGGCTTCGTCTTCCCCATGGACGCGCTTTCGGCGGAGGAGGCGGCGTCCGCCGTGGATTGCCTGGAACGCTACGAGCGCGACACCGGCGAGAAGGCGATGACGACCCTCGCCCTCAAGTCGCATCTGCCGTTCCGGCTGTTCAGCGACATCGTCCGCCATCCCCGAATCCTCGACGCGGTGGAGGATCTCATCGGCCCCGATATCCTGTGCTGGGGATCGAGCTTTTTCGTCAAGGAGGCCCACGATCCGGGCTACGTCTCGTGGCATTGCGATACCTACTATTACGGGATCGAGCCGCGGGAGACGGTGACCGCCTGGGTGGCCTTCACCCCGTCGGACCGTCGATCCGGCTGCATCCGCTGCATTCCGGGAAGCCACCTCGCCGAGACCGCGTTCGAGGAGACGCCCGACCCGGACAACATGCTGACGCGGGGCCAGACCACGCGCGGCGTGGACGAGGGCCGGGCGGTCTACATGCCGCTCGAAGCCGGACAGTTCTCGATTCACCACGAATGCACGGTTCATTCGTCGGAGCCCAACGGCGCGGACTATCGCCGGATCGGGCTTTCGATCCACTACTGCCCGACCCGCGCACGCCAGACCCGCTACGCGAAGGAGCGCCCCTCGGCCGCGCTGGTGCGCGGCACCGACCGCCACGGCCATTGGGACCACGAGCCCCGAACGGAAGTCGCGTTCGACGCCGCGGCGGCGGCCCGGATGAAGGCAATCCGCGCCGGATTCCTCGGCCGGCGGCGGGATTGAGCGAAAGGCCGGTCCCGGGACTATCGCAGGGACCGTGCCGGGGCCGGGTGGCGGGAGTGACGGGACTCGAACCCGCGGCCTCTGGCGTGACAGGCCAGCGCTCTAACCAATCTGAGCTACACCCCCGGACCGGGCCACGATGTAGAACGGCGGGGATCGCGGTGTCAACATCCGCGGCTGCGCGACCTTCGGAAACGACGCCTCGAATTTCGGAGAATGGTGGGCGGTGACGGGATCGAACCGCCGACTTCCACGGTGTAAACGTGGCGCTCTACCGGCTGAGCTAACCGCCCGCGCCACGGGACCCTAGTCGGACACCGGCGTCCTCGTCAAACGCGGGCACGAATCATGCCGCCGGGCTCCGGCGGCATGACCGCGATTCCGTCCCGCGGGGTGACCCTCCGCGACCGACGGGTCTAGTTGACGGCGTCCTTCAGCGCCTTGCCCGCCTTGAACTTGGGCTGCATCGACGCCGCTATCTGGATGGTCTCCCCGGTGCGGGGATTTCGGCCCGTCGAGGCCGCGCGGTGCGAGACGCTGAACGTCCCGAAGCCCACCACGCGCACATCGTCGCCGCTCTTCAGCGACGCCGTGATGCAGTCGAACACCGCGTCGACGGCTTTCGCCGAATCGGCCTTCGAAATGCCGGCATCATCCGCGACCGCCTGGACAAGATCGCTCTTGTTCACCTCACGCCTCCCTCATGGTCTTCGATAAAGAGGTTTTGGCCTGGAACCGCGTTAACCAAGCCGACGAAAATTGCCCATGCGGCACCGAAGGCCACAGGACCGTGGGTGAGTGTGTTCGCAAAAGATTCGAGCGTCAATCGGGAAAACCGCGGGATTCCGGGGGTTTTCGGGGGTTTTGCGAATCACCCCGGCCGCCGCGGGACCAAAACCTAGTGCGTGACGACCCCGCTCACGTCGGTCTGCTCGCCGGCGGGAGGAACCGCCTCCGCCTCCTCCGGGGACCACTCGATCGGCACCGGCTGGCGCACCAGAGATTCGGCGATGACCTCGTCGACCGTGGAAACCGGCACGATGTCGAGGTTGCGCTTGACGTTGTCGGGGATCTCGGCGAGGTCCTTCTCGTTCTCGCGCGGGATCAGCACCTTGCTTAACCCGCCCCGCAGCGCCGCCAGCAGCTTCTCCTTGAGGCCGCCGATCGGCAGCACCCGGCCGCGCAGGGTGACCTCGCCGGTCATCGCGACGTCGCGCCGCACCGGTATGCCGGTGAGCGCGGAGACGATCGAGGTGCACATCGCGACGCCGGCCGAGGGACCGTCCTTCGGGGTCGCGCCCTCCGGCACGTGGACGTGGATGTCGCGCTTTTCGAACACGGTCGGCTTGATGCCGAACTCGGCGCTTCGCGAGCGGACGTAGCTGCGCGCGGCCTGCACCGATTCCTGCATCACGTCGCCCAGCTTGCCGGTATGCGCGATCGTGCCCTTGCCCGGCAGGATCACCGCCTCGACCGACAGCATCTCGCCGCCGATCTCGGTCCAGGCGAGCCCGGTGGTGACGCCCACCAGGTCCTCTTCCTCGACCTCGCCGAAGCGGAAGCGCCGGACGCCCGCGTATTTCTCGAGCGAGCGCCTGGTGACCCGGACCCGCTTCCGGTCCCCGGTCAGCACGTCCTTGATCGCCTTGCGCGCCAGGTTGGCGAGCTCGCGCTCGAGATTCCGCACTCCGGCCTCGCGGGTGTAGTAGCGGATCAGGTTGCGCAACGCGTCGTCGGAGATCGACCACTCACCTTCCTTGAGCCCGTGTGCCTTGACCTGCTTCGCGATCAGGTGGCGTTTGGCGATCTCCACCTTCTCGTCCTCGGTGTAGCCGGCAAGCCGGATGATCTCCATCCGGTCCATCAGCGGCTGCGGCATGCGGAGCGTGTTCGCCGTGGTCACGAAGAGCACGTCCGACAGGTCGTAATCGACCTCAAGGTAATGGTCGTTGAAGGTGTTGTTCTGCTCCGGGTCGAGCACTTCGAGCAGCGCCGACGAGGGATCCCCGCGCCAGTCGGCGCCGAGCTTGTCGACCTCGTCGAGCAGGAACAGCGGGTTGGACGTCTTGGCCTTCTTCATGCCCTGGACGATCTTGCCGGGCATCGAGCCGATATAGGTCCGGCGGTGGCCGCGGATCTCGGCCTCGTCGCGCACCCCGCCGAGCGACATGCGCACGAAGTTGCGGCCCGTCGCCCGGGCGATCGACTTGCCGAGCGAGGTCTTGCCGACGCCGGGCGGGCCGACCAGGCACAGGATCGGACCCTTGACCTTGCGCACCCGCTGCTGCACGGCGAGGTACTCGACGATCCGCTCCTTGATCTTCTCGAGCCCGTAATGGTCCTCGTCCAGCACGCGCTGCGCGCCGCCGAGGTCGCGCTTGATCTTGGAGCGCTTTTTCCACGGGATGTTGAGCAGCCAGTCGAGATAGGTGCGCACCACCGTCGCTTCGGCCGACATCGGGCTCATCGAGCGCAGCTTCTTGAGTTCCTGGAGCGCCTTCTCGCGGGCCTCCTTCGACAGCTTCGTCTTGGCGATGCGTTCCTCGATCTCGCCCGCCTCGTCGCGGCCGTCCTCGCCTTCGCCGAGCTCTTTCTGGATCGCCTTGAGCTGCTCGTTGAGGTAGTACTCGCGCTGCGTCTTCTCCATCTGCCGCTTGACGCGGTTGCGGATCCGCTTCTCGACCTGGAGGACGCCGATCTCGCTCTCCATGAAGGCGTAGGCGCGCTCCAGCCGCTCCTCGACGCCGACGGTCTCCAGCAGCTCCTGCTTCTCCGAGATCTTCAGCGCGAGATGCGAGGCGATCGTATCGGCGAGCTTGCTCGGATCGTCGATTTGATTAAGCGATACAAGAACTTCCGGAGGAATCTTCTTGTTCAGCTTTACGTATTGCTCGAACTGCTTCACCACCGACCGCGAGAGCGCTTCGAGCTCGTCCAGGTCTTCCGGCGCGTCGTCGATCAGCTCGGCTTCGGCCTGGAAGTAGTCCTCGGTCTGGGTGAACTTGGCGATCTTCGCGCGCCTCGATCCCTCGACCAGCACCTTCACCGTCCCGTCGGGCAGCTTGAGCAGCTGCAGGACGGTGCCGACGGTGCCCAGCGCATGGATGTCTTCCGGCGCGGGGTCGTCCTGGCCCGCGTTCTTCTGGGCGACCAGCAGGATCTGCTTGTCGTCGTTCATCACGTCTTCCAGCGCGCGCACCGACTTTTCGCGGCCGACGAAGAGCGGCACGATCATGTGCGGGAAGACGACGATGTCCCTCAGCGGAAGGAGCGGGAAAACGGGGCGCGGGGAATCTGACATGGCGCGATCCGAACCTGTTCAAGCAGGCCCGCCGCCGGGCGCGGCGCCGGGCACTCGGGAGGAGAGATTAACATGGATTGGACGCCCGAAACTTCAACCCCGGCGACTCATGCCGTGGAGCCGCTCTCCTCCAGCCGGTCGGCGTAGATATAGAGCGGCTTGGCGCGGCCCTCCACGACCTCGCCGTTGATGGCGATCTCCTCGACGTCGTCCAGCCCGGGCAGCTCGAACATGGTCTCGAGCAGGATCGATTCGAGGATCGAGCGCAGCCCGCGCGCGCCGGTCTTGCGGTTGATCGCCTTGAGCGCGACGGCCTTGAGCGCGTCCTCGGTGAAGTTGAGATCCACGTCCTCCATCTCGAACAGCCGGCCGTACTGCTTGATCAGCGCGTTCTTGGGACGGGTCAGGATCTGCACGAGCGCGTCCTCGGTCAGATCCTCCAGCGTGGCGATCACCGGCAGGCGGCCGACGAATTCCGGGATCAGGCCGAACTTCAGCAGATCCTCGGGCTCGATCCCGCGCAGGATCTCGCCGGTCGCCCGGTCGTCGGGACTCCTGACATCCGCCCCGAATCCGATCTGCGTCCCCTGACCTCGCGCGGAGATGATCTTCTCGAGCCCGGAGAAGGCGCCGCCGCAGATGAAGAGGATGTTGGTGGTGTCGACCTGCAGGAACTCCTGCTGCGGGTGCTTGCGCCCGCCCTGGGGCGGCACCGAGGCGACGGTGCCCTCCATGATCTTCAGCAGCGCCTGCTGGACGCCCTCGCCCGAAACGTCGCGGGTGATCGACGGGTTGTCCGACTTGCGCGAAATCTTGTCGACCTCGTCGATATAGACGATGCCGCGCTGGGCGCGCTCGACATTGTAGTCGGCCGCCTGGAGCAGTTTGAGGATGATGTTCTCGACATCCTCGCCGACATAGCCGGCCTCGGTCAGCGTCGTCGCATCCGCCATGGTGAACGGCACGTCGAGAATGCGCGCCAGGGTCTGGGCGAGCAGGGTCTTGCCGCAGCCGGTCGGCCCGATCAGCAGGATGTTCGACTTGGCGATCTCGATCTCGTTGTTCTTGGTGCCGTGCGAAAGCCGCTTGTAGTGGTTGTGGACGGCCACCGAGAGCACCCGCTTGGCGTGGTCCTGGCCGATCACGTAGTCGTCGAGGACGGTGCAGATCTCGCGCGGGGTCGGCACGCCGTCGCGCGACTTTACCAGCGTGGTCTTGCTCTCCTCGCGGATGATGTCCATGCAGAGCTCGACGCATTCGTCGCAGATGAACACCGTCGGACCCGCGATGAGCTTGCGGACCTCATGCTGGCTCTTGCCGCAGAACGAGCAGTAGAGAACGTTCTTGGAATCGCCGCTACCGGACTTGTTCATGGAGACCTCGTCGACACTCGGCGCCGCCGTAAGTCTAACGGAGCCCGCGGCAACCGTCTATCCGCAATGTCCGCGGCCCTCGTTCCCTCTCCGCCCGCCGTGCCCGGCAGAGAGTATCCGTAAGCGGAAGAAGTACTGACCCGGCGGGAATCCAATATTCGCGAGCCCGTGCGTGTTACTTTTAATAGAGGCGTTTGCGCTGTCGGGGACGGGTTGATTTACAAGGCGTTCACGGAGGTGCGAGATTTTTGATACCCCGTGGTGGTCGTTGATATCCGGGGTTTCAGTTTCGCTGCGGCGGTCGTTTTGGCGATTTTCACCCCACGCCGCTGGTCGCGGCGTCTTGGCAGCGAGGTTTTCCTGCGGCGGCCTCGCGCGCCCTGATCGTGCGCATGAGATAGAAGGTGTCGCCATCGGGCCCTGGGGCCCTTGTTCCACCACCACCCCTGGTCGGGAGAACAGCGATGGCGACGGCGGCGAAGCTACCCTTTTCGTGGCGCGATGTCGAAGTCCTGCCGGACCTTGAACGGCTGCGCCTGGTTCTGGCGGTGCTTCCCGACGAGGAGATCGTGACGGCGCTTGAAGTGTGTCGCGGTCGGGGCCGTAACGACTACCCGGTGCGGGCGATGTGGCGGGCGCTGATCGCGGGGGTGGTGTTGCAACACGCCTCGATGCAGTCGCTGTTGCGGGAGCTGGGGCGCAACCCGGCGTTGCTGGAGATCTGCGGGTTCGACCCTCTGCCGTATCAGAGCGGGCCGGTGACGGTGCTTCACGACGGGCATGCGGTAACGCGCCCGGCGCGGGTTCGTTCGACGGCGCCGAGCCACTGGAACTTCTCGCGGTTTCTGGGGCGTGTTGTGCAGCTTGAGGACGAGCAGGGGCTGGTGTCCGCCATGATCGAGAGCCTGCGCGCCGCGCTGTTCGCCGCGTTGCCGGACTTCGGGCGTCATCTCGGCTACGACGGCAAGGCGATCGCGAGCCACTCGACGGGCCGGGTCGGCAAGGACGAGGACAAGACCTCGGACCCCGACGCCGACTGGGGCAAGCACGAGACGGGCGGGGTGGACGCCAGGACCGGCGCGGTGTGGAAGAAGGTGAAGTCGTGGTTCGGCTACGGGCTGCACCTGATCGCCGACACCGATTACGAGGTTCCGGTGGCCTTCGAGGTGACGCGCGCTTCGGCCTCGGAACCCAAGGTGCTGTCCGGGATGCTGGAGGAGCTGTTCGCAAGGGCGCCGGAGATCGCCGGGCGCTGCGCCGACTTCAGCGCCGACCGCGGTCTCGACGATGCCCGCCTGAAGGCGCGGCTGTGGGACCGGTGGACCGCCCGCCCGCTGATCGATACACGGCTGATGTGGCGGGTGGAGAAGCAGGAGCCGAGATACGATCCGGCGCAGCCGATCACGCGGCCGCTGTTCCCCGACCGCGCCGATGTCATCGTTCACGACGAGCGCGGCCGGGTGTCCTGCGTCTGTCCCGGGACCGGCGAGGTCCGCGCTATGGCGTTTCAGGGGTTCGAGGCTGATCGGGGCCGCTGCGGCACGCTCAAATACCGCTGCCCGGCAGCCGCCTTCGGCTTCGCCTGCGCCGGCAGCCGGGCCTGCCACCGGGCCGGCGGGGTCAAGCCCGGAGACTATGGCCGCATCCTGCGCATCGACCTCGACAGCCACGACCGGCGCATCTTCACCCCCACGCCCTGGGGCAGTCCGTCATGGCGGCGCGGCTACAACCGCCGCTCGGCCATGGAGCGGATCAACAGCCGCCTCGACAACAGCTTCAACTTCGAGACCCACTACATCCGAGGCCGCGCCAAGATGAAGACCCGCCTCGGCCTCGCCCTGGCGGTGATGATGGCGATGGCTCTCGCCCAGGCCCGCGCCGGCCGCCCCGAGCGCATGCGCTCCCTGGTCGGCGCCGTGCCGTATCTCGACACCGGCTGACCGCTCGTCTGCCTCCCGACAATCCTGCCCGATCCCGCCGCCCGACGGCAGAGGGGAAGCCACGCCCGCACGCCAGACAATCTTCCGGTAATCGTATTTGTCAGGCCCCGGAAGCCCGTATCCTGCCCGGTGGGGAAGCGGGCCGGACGATATTCAACCGCCAAAATCGAACCGGCGACAGCCAAAAATCACCACAGCGCACATTTCTCCTTGAGGCGTTTGCGCTGTCGGGGACGGGTTGATTTACAAGGCGTTCACGGAGGTGCGAGATTTTTGATACCCCGTGGTGGTCGTTGATATCCGGGGTTTCAGTTTCGCTGCGGCGGTCGTTTTGGCGATTTTCACCCCACGCCGCTGGTCGCGGCGTCTTGGCAGCGAGGTTTTCCTGCGGCGGCCTCGCGCGCCCTGATCGTGCGCATGAGATAGAAGGTGTCGCCATCGGGCCCTGGGGCCCTTGTTCCACCACCACCCCTGGTCGGGAGAACAGCGATGGCGACGGCGGCGAAGCTACCCTTTTCGTGGCGCGATGTCGAAGTCCTGCCGGACCTTGAACGGCTGCGCCTGGTTCTGGCGGTGCTTCCCGACGAGGAGATCGTGACGGCGCTTGAAGTGTGTCGCGGTCGGGGCCGTAACGACTACCCGGTGCGGGCGATGTGGCGGGCGCTGATCGCGGGGGTGGTGTTGCAACACGCCTCGATGCAGTCGCTGTTGCGGGAGCTGGGGCGCAACCCGGCGTTGCTGGAGATCTGCGGGTTCGACCCTCTGCCGTATCAGAGCGGGCCGGTGACGGTGCTTCACGACGGGCATGCGGTAACGCGCCCGGCGCGGGTTCGTTCGACGGCGCCGAGCCACTGGAACTTCTCGCGGTTTCTGGGGCGTGTTGTGCAGCTTGAGGACGAGCAGGGGCTGGTGTCCGCCATGATCGAGAGCCTGCGCGCCGCGCTGTTCGCCGCGTTGCCGGACTTCGGGCGTCATCTCGGCTACGACGGCAAGGCGATCGCGAGCCACTCGACGGGCCGGGTCGGCAAGGACGAGGACAAGACCTCGGACCCCGACGCCGACTGGGGCAAGCACGAGACGGGCGGGGTGGACGCCAGGACCGGCGCGGTGTGGAAGAAGGTGAAGTCGTGGTTCGGCTACGGGCTGCACCTGATCGCCGACACCGATTACGAGGTTCCGGTGGCCTTCGAGGTGACGCGCGCTTCGGCCTCGGAACCCAAGGTGCTGTCCGGGATGCTGGAGGAGCTGTTCGCAAGGGCGCCGGAGATCGCCGGGCGCTGCGCCGACTTCAGCGCCGACCGCGGTCTCGACGATGCCCGCCTGAAGGCGCGGCTGTGGGACCGGTGGACCGCCCGCCCGCTGATCGATACACGGCTGATGTGGCGGGTGGAGAAGCAGGAGCCGAGATACGATCCGGCGCAGCCGATCACGCGGCCGCTGTTCCCCGACCGCGCCGATGTCATCGTTCACGACGAGCGCGGCCGGGTGTCCTGCGTCTGTCCCGGGACCGGCGAGGTCCGCGCTATGGCGTTTCAGGGGTTCGAGGCTGATCGGGGCCGCTGCGGCACGCTCAAATACCGCTGCCCGGCAGCCGCCTTCGGCTTCGCCTGCGCCGGCAGCCGGGCCTGCCACCGGGCCGGCGGGGTCAAGCCCGGAGACTATGGCCGCATCCTGCGCATCGACCTCGACAGCCACGACCGGCGCATCTTCACCCCCACGCCCTGGGGCAGTCCGTCATGGCGGCGCGGCTACAACCGCCGCTCGGCCATGGAGCGGATCAACAGCCGCCTCGACAACAGCTTCAACTTCGAGACCCACTACATCCGAGGCCGCGCCAAGATGAAGACCCGCCTCGGCCTCGCCCTGGCGGTGATGATGGCGATGGCTCTCGCCCAGGCCCGCGCCGGCCGCCCCGAGCGCATGCGCTCCCTGGTCGGCGCCGTGCCGTATCTCGACACCGGCTGACCGCTCGTCTGCCTCCCGACAATCCTGCCCGATCCCGCCGCCCGACGGCAGAGGGGAAGCCACGCCCGCACGCCAGACAATCTTCCGGTAATCGTATTTGTCAGGCCCCGGAAGCCCGTATCCTGCCCGGTGGGGAAGCGGGCCGGACGATATTCAACCGCCAAAATCGAACCGGCGACAGCCAAAAATCACCACAGCGCACATTTCTCTAATAGTATAACCCTAAATCCGGCGGTTGGAGGGCGTGATCGCCCTCTCGGCGCGGTTGGAATGGTCGATTTCGGGTTCGATTTCAGCACGCTGGCGCGGCCCGAGGGGGCGGCAGCCAGGGTTGATGGCCCGGCTCGCGGCCGTGGAGGTATTTTTTGAGCGCTTCGGCGAGGATCCGGCGCCAGCGATCCTCGGCGCTCAACTGCTCCGCATTTTGCGTCAGGGCCCGGAAGAAGCCGGCGATCCGCCGCAGGGCAGCAGCCACCGCCTCGCGCCGCCCGTGGTGGGAGGTCACCGTCAGCCGGGTCTGGCCGGCGTGCCAGGTCTGGCGGGCGACGCCGTGCAGCAGCAGCGGTCGGCTGGTGATCGCCTCGCGGTGGCGCTCGGGGTCGGCGAGGCGGACGAACAGGCTCCACCAGTCGTAGATGAGCGCGATCAGCCGGGCCATGTGGCGGCAGCGCGTCAGGTCGCGCGTGGTGAAGCCGCCCCAGCCCCACTGGTTCTTCAACTCGTCGAAGCCGTTCTCCGCGTCGGCCCGGTCGCGGTAGAGCTGGGCCACAGAGCGCACCTCCAGATCGAGCGAGGTGGCCAGCACCGCGAACTCCCATACCCCGGTGCCGGGCTGCGCCTCGGTCCAGAACAGCTCGCCCTGGGCGGTGTCGCCGCGCGTCAGCGCCAGTGTCGCCGGAAGCCGGCGGCGCAGAACCACGGCCCGGCGCAACCGGCTCCAGCCCTGCAAGCGCAGATCGGCCCCGATCCCCTGCCAGCCCTGGCCCGCATCCTCCCAGCCGTCCCGCGCCATCTGCCGCTCGGCAAGCCGGCGCGCGCCCCTGGTCAGGCGCAGCTTGAACAGATAGTCCAGACCCGCCGCCTCGCACGACGCCATATTGCCCTCGCTGCCCCAGTCCTTGTCCCCCCGCACCAGGCGCGGCCAGCGGTCCCGGCCGAGACGGTCCAGCAAAGCCCACAAGGACGGCGCCGCCCGGTTCGAGCGGTGATGATTGCCCGGCGCAACCTCGACATCCAGAACCAGCCGCGTGCCCGCCATCAGGAACGCATGGCAGGCGTGCAAGGGACGGCCCGGCTTCTTCGGGTTGTAGCTCACCACCGCCCCCTCCTGGCCGCCGTAGAGCGGCTTGATCGTCGTGTCGCAGTCCAGAACCCAAGGCTCGCTCAGCAGCGGGCGGACCGTGTCGTCGAGATGGCCCTGAAGCCACGTTGTGCCCTCATCCGCCCCGATCCGCTCCAGACCGCGCCGGACCGAATCCTCGCTCGCGACCTTGCCCATCCCCAACAGCGCCGGGTTCACCCCGTCCCCGCGCAGCGCCGTGATGTGCGCATAGCGAGACTGGCCCGCCAGAACCGAAAGCAGCACCGTCCCCAGAACGTCCCGCTTCGAAGGCGCGTTCGGGCTCGTGTAGACGAGCGGGCAGTCCGCCACCAGCGCCTCGAAGCGACCGCTCACCTTCAGATATTCCGCGAAGAACGCCAGATGGCCAAGCGGCGTCACCGCCGCATCCGGGTCCCATTCGACGTGAACCGTGCCGCCGAAGGTGTCCACCTTCACAGCCTCGCAGGCGAGATCCCGCACAGCGCCAGAACCCTCACCCGCAGGGTGACCCTCTCGGCCCCATCCAAATCCGCTCATACCCGCAGTCTACAAGGGCCACGGCGAATCCAGACCCCGATCAACTGCCGGATTTAGGATAACATTTCCGATACGCTCGGTACGCAGGAATGCAGAGCAGAAACTTCGATCTGAATCTGTTCAAGGTTCTGGTGGCGCTGTTCGAGGAGCGCAGCGTCAGCCGGGCGGCGGTCAAGCTCGGCCGGACCCAATCGGCGATCAGCAATTCGCTGCGCAAGCTGCGCGAGGTCATGAACGATCCGCTCTTCGTGCGCTCGCCCGAGGGCCTTACGCTCACGCCGAAAGCGCGGAAGCTGGAAGAACAGGCCCGCGCCATCATCCGCATGACGGAAGCCGCGCTCTCCGGCAACGGAGAATTCGATCCCGCGAACGCAACCGGACAATTCCGGATCGGCGCCCCGGACCGGTTGGGACTGCCGGTGATCCTGCCTTTGTTCCAGTCCCTGCACGCGCTCACGCCCAACACGTCGCTTCATCTGATGACGACCGATCGCGGGAAAGCCCTTTCGCTGCTCGACACCGATCACCTGGATATCGTCTTCGGATGGATCGACGATCGGCCGGCCCGCTTCGACTCCTCGCTGATGTTCCGGGAGCGCTTCGCCTGCCTGTGCAAGAAGGACCACCCGATCCTCCGGCACGACGGTTCTCTGGATCTGCCGGCGATCCTGTCCTTCCCCACCTCGTGGTGAGCGTCGCCGCCGACAACAAGGCGGCTTTCGACTTCGTGCTGGCCCGCATGGGAGAAGAGCGCGACGCCGCGATCCTGGTGCCGCACTTCCTGATGGTGCCGAATCTGCTGAAGGAGAACCACCTGATCGGCGTCTACACGCAAAGGATCGCCGAACGCCTGGCCCGCGATTTCGATCTCGTCGCGCGGCCGTTGTCGCCCGAGGTCGAGCCGCTCGACCAGTACATGGTCTGGCACAGGCGCTACGAATCCGACCCGAGACATTGCTGGTTCCGCGAGCAGATGGCGCTCGCCTGCCGACAGACCTGAATTCGACGGAAAACGCCTGAGGTGGCGTCGGTTTGTCGGACAGGCTGACGGCGTTTTCAAGGTGTATTCCGGTTGAAGTTTGTGCCGCCAGAATCCTCTTGGATCGATCTTTCTGCTGCTGCTGTTGCGCCTGTGGGTATGTGGTCAAGGCGCGAAGCGGCTTGTCCATCATATCCACAGGCGTGTCGCCCCGGTAGGCCTCGGCCGGCGTCCGCCCGCCGAGTGCCGAGTGCGGTCTCTCGGTGTTGTAGAAGCCGATCCACTGGCCGATGACGCGCCGGGCTGCGAAGCCGTCGGCGATCTCGTGCAGGTAGACCGCCTCGTATTTGAGCGAGCGCCACAGCCGCTCGATGAAGATGTTGTCCATGCACCGGCCGCGGCCGTCCATCGAGATGCGGATACCGGCCTCCCGCAGGCGCGCGGTGAAGGCGAAGCCGGTGAACTGGCTGCCCTGGTCGGTGTTGAAGATCTGCGGGGTGCCATGGCGCGCCAGGGCTTCGTCGAGAGCCTCGACACAGAACCCCGCGTCCAGCGTGTTCGACAGCCGCCAGGCCAGGACGCAGCGGCTCGCCCAGTCCATGATCGCCACCAGGTAGAGGAAGCCGCGCCG
>CBDBCV010000010.1:0-178813 GCA_965203455.1 Alphaproteobacteria bacterium | reverse complement strand
GAGGATTCTGGCGGCACAAACTTCAACCGGAATACACCTTGAAAACGCCGTCAGCCTGTCCGACAAACCGACGCCACCTCAGGGCTCGCATTGGGTCAGCAGCTCCGGAAGCTTGCTCCTCCAGCGCGCCGCGCGCGGGCTCTCATTGAGAGCATCGATGTAAATGACGAACGGCAAGCCCGTGTTCTCAGCAGAAGCGTGTAGACATTCCAACAAGGCAGTGCGATCAACGCTTGCGCCAAATCCCAGTTTTCCGCGTATTACTTCCCATGGCTCTGTCTCACCAAAGTCGTCACCAAAGACAACCAATGAGTGTCCACCTCACGCCAGTCGCCTATGCGCTGCGCTCACAATCGCGTGGGTCTTGCCAATACCGGCGGGACCAACCAACATCAGAGAGCGTGTTGTCGCTGCACCAATGTCCTGCGAAGTGAGTACAGCTCGAAGCTGTAGTGCTTGCTCTTCCCACTTGCGTGCGGTGTCCATCTCTACCGCAGGGAAAGCGCACATGTATTCAGCATGGAACTGTCTAAAGCCAGGAGTGTCGCATGTCTTTCCGTGCTTGCTGTAGAAGGCTTGCTCCTGTGCCTCTCGTGCCTTAGCAAGAAGTGGCAAGATGCTTGCTATGTTCTGGCTTACCTCGACGCCCATCGATGCTGCCAGCGATGTAGTCGTCATGCCTTCGCACTCAATAATGACTTGATCGATCACCTTGCGAATTGTTGTGGCGTCGGATTCGCCAAGGATACTGAGTGCGTTGTTGCCCCATCTTCTCAGCGAACGGAGTTCAGTGAACGCTGGGATAAGCGCATCATCGCGCCAAGCCTGAAAGTCGCCTATCCCGCCAAAGAAGTCGAGGCTGACATGCGCGCTTGTGACAACGTCAAGCGCAGCAGTGTACCTTGGACCCGCAAAAGCCGTTGCAGCATTCAAGCAATCCTGAATCTGCGTGGCCGTCAGCACCGAGTTGTCAAACCAGTACCTTCTCATCCCACCGTGGGGGTCGAGGGCGAGCAATTGACCCCGAATATCCGCCGCAGTGCATAACTTGATGGTGAGTACGGAGCCTTGGGCGGCTGCTTTATCCTCCACCTTCTTCTTCCATTCTTCGAATCGTTCGACTTGGCTCCTACCTCGCTGTCCAGCGGCTACTCGCCCCGTGAGGTCGAAGGGGATGTACACCCAGTACTCAGACATGGCCGGATGATTTCTAAGCGCGGTTTGCAATGAGCCATCAATCTGGTCAAGCTGGTCAGAGCCGAGTTGAAAGAAGTACTTGGCTTGAACACCAAGAACGGTTCCGCTAGGCGAGCGAAAGTAGGCTTCTACACCACCATCGCCGCCATCCCCTCTCAGACTACGGAAGGTTGAGTCCGTAGGTGCTGTGCAGGTGCGGCGGAAAAGTTGAATCGCAAGCGCCTCGAAACTGTCATTGCGGCTTCTCGGGGTGCTACGAATTTTCTTGAAGTCGATCGTCGTCACCTGTGCCTCTCAGCATCCCAGTGCTTTGACAGCTTTGCGGTGCCTGCAAGTCTCCGCCATGCAGTCGATGAAGCCACCGCGGAGGCCATGGCCTGCATTTGGAAACCGGAAGGATGCACTCGCTTTGCTTGGTTGGCAGTCTTTATGCACGATCCGAGCCTCGCGCGACTCCAGTATTGTCTTCGTCATGGCAGGACACCTATCAGGACAAGGGGAACTGACGGCACGCCACGCCCTTGCCGCAAGATATTGAGCAAATCGCGTTCGTAGTAGGGAACGCCGCTCGACATTTCCTTCTCAAGATCTTTCATGGGCAAAATTTCGATCCCCACATCGATTATGTCCGACACATAGAAGCTGAGATGTTTCACGAACAGATCGTGCGCAACGAACGCATACTTGCCGAACTGGACTTCGACGGCGACGCGATCTTTCACGAAGTCGATTTGGTTGTAGGACATGATCGGCTCATGCCCAGCCGCTTCGATTGCAGCCTTTTGCTCTTCGGCGGGTAGCCCGTAGAGGCTGCGCAGTAGCTTCTCATCTTGTGTCACCCAGAAGGTGTTGCGGCGTTCTTTCCAGTCCAATGCCTCCAGCCCACGTTTGAAGGCGGCGTTCATATCCAATGGCGAGTAGAGCAGGCGCCCGCGCATCGTCTTCTCTTTCGAGACCTTTGTCTTGCAGGCTTCCGGGTCCACCGCCTTGATAACGTCTTGGACTTCACGCCAAAGCTCGGCCCGATGGACAAGCAGATATTCCTCGCCGTTCAAGTGCGAGTATTTCGCGCCGATCCGCATTAGTGTCCGCCGTTGGGCAGTGCCGGATCGTAGATCGGCTTGCCCATTGGGCGCGTCCTTAACCGGCCTTCCTCCAGCTTGTCGATACGGTCTAGCGCAATGTCGATGTAGTGGCGGCTGGTATCGCAACCGTAAGCGACCCGGCCATGTATGAGCGCCGCAATCGCGGTCGAACCGACGCCGATGTAGGGATCGAACACTGCGTCGCCCTTGTCCGTCATGGACAGGACAAGCCGTTCGACAAGCTCTACCGGGAACTGGCAGGGATGAATGGTCTTCTCCGGGTGATTGCTCTTCACATTAGGGAACTGCCAAACATCAGAAGGATTCTTTCCCTTCGGGTTGCCGGACAGTTGACCGACGCGTGGCCCTTTGAAGTGACGCTTTCCAGGGTATTTCGCCGGAACTCGGATCGGGTCCAGATTCCAAGTGTAATTGTTGCCCTTGGTCCACCAATTGATCGTTTCATAGCGGCCCGATAGGCGCTTCGTGCAGTGCAGACCGTGGCCAAAATGCCAGACAATGCGATTACGCAATTTCAGCCCGGCCGTCCGGAAAACCGGGTAGAGCAGGGTATCGAGCGGCACAATCTCACCATTCTCGACATAGTTGCCCACTTGCCAGCAAATCGAGCCTTGGCCGTGCAACAAGCGGACGCACTCGCTTATGACGCGCTCTTGCCCAGTCAACCATGCGTCAATAGACGCTCGGTGCTCATATGCCTTCCCGAGGTTGTAGGGCGGCGAAGTGACGATCAGTTTGAATGCACCGTCGTCAAGCCGGCCCATGAACTCCAGATTGTCGGCGCACTCTATGACGGAACGGTCCGTCATGCGCTGCGCGCCCCAGACGGCAAACCGTTATCGGCTATTAGCTCCCGGTAGTGCAGGAGGCGCTTGCCCACGGCCCCGGCGGCGAAGGGCGCCAAAATGTCGATTGTGTCCGCGTCGCACACATTGTGTTTGCCGGCAAACTCTTGGACATATTGGTCAAAATGCTCGGGCGAAAACTCGTGGAAGGTTCCCTCGTGCGCCCGTTTCAGCATCGACCAGAACGACTTGATGCCTTGCGTATGGGCCATCCCCCGGGCATATTGCCCGACGGAGAGATTGACGGCCCCATGCGCATTGTCGGCCGCCAACCCGGTATAGGCCCTATGCTCATCCGTGTAGACCACGGCGTCCTCCCCAGCATGGTCTCGAACGAAGGATTGCAGGGTCGAGCTCTTAGTGGAAGGGACAACCTTGGCCGCGACGCGGTCTCTCGCCTGGTTCTTCACACCAAGAACCATCGTCTTCCCTACAGCGACGTGCCCGGTGTCGGCAAGCTCAACTCGTGTCGCCTTGGACATATTCGCCCGCTTGCCTTGGAAATGGGTCTCATCGGCTTCTACCGGCTCCTCGAACGGCCCGTCGATATCCGCCAGCGCTGCTCGAAGTCGGTGGGCAGGGAACAACGCGCTGCGCTGATTGATGCTCATGTCGCGGTGCAGTTTTACGCCCGATACGCTCTTCAGGGTCGTCGAAAGAGGGTGGGGGGCGATCATCCAGACTTGAAAGTCAAGCTTCGAACCTTTCATCGTCGCTCCGCTATGCCGCCGATTTCCGGGGCATCACCTTCCGGTCGATCTCTCGGCCGACCGCGATCTCCGCCCGGCGAAGCTCCCAGCTCTTCTGCAGGTTCAGCCAGAGTTGCGGCGTCGTCCCGAAATAGCGCGCGAGCCGCAACGCCGTGTCGGCGCTCACGCCCCGCTGGCCGTTCAGGATCATCGTCACCCGGTTCACCGGCACATCCAGCGCCTTCGACAACTCATTGGCGGACAGCCCGAACTCGTCAAGCTCGTCGCGCAGGATCTCGCCGGGATGCACCGGCCTCATTCCGTTCTTCACGTTCATGTCAACTACCTTCAGCGATCATCGACGATCTCCCACATCGCGCGGCCCATCGTCCATCGAGCGGAAGCAGACGCGCCACTGCGCGTTGATCCGAATGCTGTGCCGACCGGCGCGGCCGCCCCGCAGCACTTCCAGCCAATTGCTCGGCAGCGCGGCCAAGTCCCCGAGCGTCTCCGTGCTGTCCAGCAGGACGAGACGGTGCGCCGCCCGATTGGCGAAGTCCTGAAGCGCTGCGACGCGCCGATCTGAGGTGGCGTCGGTTTGTCGGACAGGCTGACGGCGTTTTCAAGGTGTATTCCGGTTGAAGTTTGTGCCGCCAGAATCCTCTTGGATCGATCTTTCTGCTGCTGCTGTTGCGCCTGTGGGTATGTGGTCAAGGCGCGAAGCGGCTTGTCCATCATATCCACAGGCGTGTCGCCCCGGTAGGCCTCGGCCGGCGTCCGCCCGCCGAGTGCCGAGTGCGGTCTCTCGGTGTTGTAGAAGCCGATCCACTGGCCGATGACGCGCCGGGCTGCGAAGCCGTCGGCGATCTCGTGCAGGTAGACCGCCTCGTATTTGAGCGAGCGCCACAGCCGCTCGATGAAGATGTTGTCCATGCACCGGCCGCGGCCGTCCATCGAGATGCGGATACCGGCCTCCCGCAGGCGCGCGGTGAAGGCGAAGCCGGTGAACTGGCTGCCCTGGTCGGTGTTGAAGATCTGCGGGGTGCCATGGCGCGCCAGGGCTTCGTCGAGAGCCTCGACACAGAACCCCGCGTCCAGCGTGTTCGACAGCCGCCAGGCCAGGACGCAGCGGCTCGCCCAGTCCATGATCGCCACCAGGTAGAGGAAGCCGCGCCGCACCGGGATGTAGGTGATGTCGGCGCACCACACATGGTTCGGCCGCTCGATCGCCAGACCCCGCAGCAGATATGGATAAACCCGGTGCCCGAGGTGCGGCGCACTGGTCCGCGGCGCCCGATAGACCGCCTGAAGACCAAGCAGGCGCATCAGGCGAGCGGCCCGCCGCCGCCCGATCCGCACCCCCTCGCGGCGCAGATGCCGAACCATCTGGCGGGCGCCGTAGAACGGATACTTGAGGAACAGCGCGTCGATCCGGCGCATCAGAGCCAGCGTCTCCGCGCTCTCCCCCTTCGGCCGGTCATAGAGCGACGAGCGCCCGATCGACAGCAGACGGCATTGCCGGGTCAGGCTCAACGACGGGTGGCCCCGCACAACCATCGCCCGTCTCCCGGACCGGCTCAGCGACCGGACCCGCGTGACAAAAAATCACGCTCTACGATCAACTCCCCGATCTTGGCGTGAAGAGCCCGGACCTCGCTCTCGTGATCCCGCGCCCGGCGCTCACCTCCACCGGAAAAGACCTCCCCCAGACCCTCCATCGCCTGGCGCTTCCACACACCCACCTGGTTCGGATGCACCTGGTGCTTCGAGGCAATCTCCTGAAGCGTCCGATCACCCCGTAGCGCCTCCAAGGCTATCTTCGCCTTCAGCTCCCCCGAAAACCTGCGTCGCTTGCTCATCCGCATTCCTCCGTCACACGGCGGAATACACCTTGACGACCTGTCCGATTTTGCGACGCCACCTCACACATAGTCGAGATCTTTTCCCCAAAGTTTCCTTAGTATGCCTTCCATCGTTGGAACGTCGCTGAGCAATTCGCTCAGCTTGTGCCCGAATTTCAATTCCTTCTCCGGGCCTTGGATCAGGATGTGGAGCGCCTTGATCGCGAGTTCGAAGCTCTCGCCTACCAACCGGGCCGCAAGCGGTGGATGCCTTGTAGTTTCGGCTGCCACGCGCGTTGCCCAACTCATGCAGTAGTACTCGTAGAGTGTGGTTCGCGCCCAAATCCACGGACGGAATGCCAAGGTCAATTTATTTGTCATTGGCCGCATAGCTTTACTCTTGTTCGCTTTTGTCCCAGACGCCGGGGGATGACGTCGCGGTCGTAGCCGCAGTTGGACGTCTAAAGAGATTTAGACGACGCTATGTTTGGCTCCTTTCGCCGAGCGCAGAATACTTACAGCAATGGCGCGTAGCATGCGTCGATTCTGCGGAGAAGACGGGACATTGTCCAGACGCGCCGCCCTGGCATGGTCTCGATGCGCTCGCTGGCGACGGTGTCGTTGCCCGCTTCAGCCAGATCGCGGTGTTGAATTCCGGATTATTTCGCATCGATCGGTTCGGAGCTTTCCCGGGATGGCGGCGCAACGCGGGAAGCACCTGAGATCGGTGCCGCCGGGGTCATCAGGGCTTCGATCCGGTCGGCGATCCGTTGGGCCGGCTCGCGCAACTGGGCAAGGGTCCAGTCGGCGGCATAGCCCTCGGTCACGTCGTTGGGCCGGGCATGGTTGACCAGTCGCTTGGTCAGCGAGGGCGGCAGCATCAGCTCGCGCTCGGCGACGGTGATGAAGCAGTTGCGCAGCCCGTGGAACCAGAACTTCGCGCCGCCGGCCTTGCCGATGCGGGTGTAGAGATGGTGCGGATCCTGCACATGGCCGGTCGCGCTTGTGGGCGACGGGAACACCCACTCCCGAACCCAGTCGGGCAGGTCTGCGGACGCCGCCCGGCGCCGTTCGAGAATAGCCGCGAGCTGCCGGGTGACGGGAAGCTCCAGCGGAACGCCGGTCTTGGTCTCCTCGACCCGGAAGGCGAGGGCCTCGCTGTCGATCCGCTCCCAGCGCAGGGTCAACACCTCCTCGCGGCGCATGCCGGTGTAGAGCCCGAACCAGAGCGCGTCGCGGATCGCCGGGTTGTGGACCTCGACCTCGATGCCCCGGTGCCAGCACGGCAGCACTTCCGAAGGCGCCGAGATCTTGCGCCGCGCCTTGCGGTGGAACTTGCCGCCGCCGGCAAGCCAGAGATCGACCGGATTGCGCAGTCCCTCCTGGTCGACGCAGGGCCGGCGATAGATCGAGCGCAACAGCGACATCGCCCGGTTGGCCGGCGACCAGCCGTGGTCTGCGGTGATGCGGTTGAAGCGGGCCTCGACGTCCCGGCGGGCGATCAGGTCGAGGGGACGGGCGAGCCAGTCGCCGAGATAGCGGTTTGCCTCGTAGCGGTAGAGTTCGTCGGTGCGCTTCGACCGCTCGGGATTGGCCTTCATGTAGTCCTCGAAGGCCTCGCCGAGCGTGGGCATGCGGCGGGCCTCGGCGCGCTCCTCGGCCGGATCGTTGCCGCCGGCAACCTTGCCGAGGATCTCCTGCGCCTTCCTGCGCGCCTGGTCGACGGTGACCGCGCCGAAGCGGCCGAGCGAGACGCGCTTGTTGGGCGCCTTCCGGCCACCGTCACCGGCACGGTAGTTGACGATGAAGGTCCGGGTGCCCGCCGGGTGGATGCGGACGCCGAAGCCGGTCAGCCGGTCGTCCCAGGCGATCCACGAGCGCTCGGCAGGCTGGAGCGTCTCCACGGAGCGCTTGGTAAGTGTCGTGCGCACCCTGGCGGTGCGTTTTCCGGAAGTCGGTTGCATGGGGGGCATCGTGCCACCGCGCAAGCGAAACGTCAACACTTGCGTCAACACGCGGAATCAACTTCCAGCTGTCGCCATCTGTCAGGGGTCGCGGTTGACAAACCGCCAAAGGCATGCAATATTTTGGTTTATCATACTCCAGCGCACGTCAGGCGGCGTGATGCGCAAATCTCCGCGAGACTCATAACCTGAAGGTCGCAGGTTCAAATCCTGCCCCCGCAACCACCGAGACCGACATTCCCGATCCGGGAGTGTCGGTCGCCCCCTTCCCCCTGCCGTTTCCACCACCGGCGGTGGCCCATTCGAGGATGGTTCCGAGGTCGCCGTGCAGCGCGGCGTGCATTTCGCCGCGCTTCGCGCCGGGGGTGAGCACGATGCGTTCGATCAGGCCCCTTATGGCGTCGGCCGCCGCGTCGCGGTCTTCCGGATGCTTCAGCGCCTCGGCGAGGCGCTCGACCTTGCGGCGGTAGACGAGGGCGATGTTGGGGTGGATGTCCGGGAGGTCGGCCGGCACGGCGGCGAGGCGTTCGTTCAACGCGTCCTGGCGCGCTTCCAGTTCGCGCATGTGGTCCATCATGCCGCGCACATAGCCGCCTTCCTCGATGGCCGAGATCATGGCCTCGATCTTCTTCTCGATTTCGGCGAGTTCCTTCCGGTCGCTTGCGCCCGATGCGCGGCGCTCGCGGTTGAGCCGGTTGGTCTCTTCGGCATACGCCTTCATCGCCTCGGCGGCGGCCTCCGGCGCCATCAGCTTGTCCTTCAGCCCGGCGAGGACGCGTTCCTCGATCTCTGCGCGGCGGATGCCCCGGCCGTTGGCGCAGGACCCCGTCATGACGTGGCTGGAGCAGCCGTAGCGGTCCTGGCCGCGCATGGAACAGGGGCCGCCGCAGACGCCGCATTCGAGCAGGCCCGAGAGCAGGTGGCGGGGCCGGTGGGCGCGGTTCAGCCGGTTGGAGCGTGCGCTTTGCGTGGCCGCGATGACGGTGGCGTATTGCACCGTGATCTCCCCCTGGCGGTCCTTCACCGCCTGCCACAGTTCGTTGTTCACGATGCGGAGCTCGGGAACCTCGGCGACGATCCACTCCTCCGGCGGGTTGATGCGCGAAACCCGCCTGCCGGTCTCCGGGTTCTTCATGAAGCGCAGCCGGTTCCACACCAGCCGGCCGATATAGAGCTCGTTGTTGATGAGGCCGGTGCCCCGCTTCGCGTGGCCCCGGACGGTGGAATCGGTCCACAGCCTGCCGGACGGGCCGGGGACGGCCTCGTCGTTCAGCCGCCGCGCGATCGCGCGCGGGCTCGCGCCGGAGGCGAACTCCCGGAAGATGCGCCGGACGATCTCCGCTTCCGCCTCGTTGATCCGCCGCTCGCCCCGCACCGGCTCGCCGGCGGCGTCGACCGCCTTCACCATGTCGTAGCCGTAGCTGAGCCCGCCGCCAGACTTGCCGGCCTCCACGCGGCCCCGCAGGCCCCGATGCGTCTTCGCCGCGAGGTCCTTCAGGAACAGCGCGTTCATCGTGCCCTTGAGGCCGACGTGAAGCTCGTCGATCTCGCCTTCCGACAGCGTGACGATCGTCACGCCCGCAAACCGCAGGTGCTTGTAGAGCGTTGCCACGTCCGCCTGGTCGCGGCTCACCCGGTCCAGCGCCTCGGCGACCACGACCTCGAACATCCCCCGCCGCGCGTCCTCCAGCAGCGCCTGGACGCCGGGACGCAGGATCATGCTGTCGCCCGAGATCGCGGAGTCCCTGTAGGCGCCCGCCACCTTCCAGCCCTCGCGCGCGGCGCGCTCGCGGCAGATGCGGAACTGGTCCTCGATCGAGGCCGCCCGCTGCTGGTCGGACGAGTAGCGGGCATACAGCGCGCAGCGAAGGGTCATGATGAAGGGTCTCCTATCTCTCGCCGGCCTCCCCGGTCGGCGCATTGTCGTTCGCCGCGGCGCACCTGTCGAATTGCTCGCGCGCGATGCGCCGCCCGCACAGCCGGGCCAGCGTCGCCACGGCGGCATCGACCCGCGCCTGCGGGCCGGGGTTGTCGTTCGCCGCCGCGCCGCGCATGACGGCAATCCCGCGCTCCCCGCTCTCCCGCATCTCCCGGCAACTCCCGCAACACCATGCTTCCGGGAACAGGTCTGGGTCCGCGATCCGGCCCTGTCAAACCGGCCATGTATGGGGTTTCCTGCATCGAATCATGCCCTTGCGTGCCCTTGGCCGCCCCTGGCGCGGCATTGCGGCGCGTCAATCAAGCTGAGACGTTTGCGTCAATCAGGATGAGACGGGGGAAGGCGGCGGCCCGGAACGCAGGGAGGGCGTAGCCCGACCGGAGTTCCGGGCCGCCGGCTCGAAAAATTTCCCCCGGGCCTTCTGGCGGCCAGGGCCGGCCGGGCGAACGGTGAGGCTTTTCCGAGTGGGGGAGCGCGTCGTTGCCCGGGCGTCACATAACCGATCGCCAGAAGAGGCTGTTCATGACCCATAAGAAGACCGACACCATCGCGGTGGCGGCCGCCAAGGCGGGCTTCAGCCGTGCCACCGGCTACCGGCTCGCTGCCGATCCGCTTCCCGCTCGGGAGAAGAAGCCGCGAGGCCGGCGCCGCCCGGACCCGCTGGCCGATATCTTCGAGGAGGATGTCGTGCCGATCCTTGAGGCCAGCCCGCTGATCCGCCCGGTCGGCGTGTTCGAGGAGCTGAGGCGCCGCCATCCCGAACTGGACCCGGGGGTGCGGCGCACGCTGGAGCGGCGGATCCGCACCTGGCGCGCCGAGCACGGCGCGGAGAAGGACGTGATCTTCCGCCAGAAGCACGAGCCGGGCCGGCAGGGCCTGTCCGACTTCACCCGCATGGGTTCGCTCGGCGTGACCGTCGCGGGGCAGCCGTTGGACCCTATGCTCTACCACTTCCGCCTCGCCTGGTCAGGCTTCACCCATGCCCGGGTGGTGCTGGGCGGCGAGAGCTTCACGGCGCTCGCGGAGGGGCTGCAGGACGCGCTGTGGCATCTCGGCGGCGCGCCCGGCGAGCACCGCACCGACAGCCTGTCGGCGGCGTTCTGCAACCTGGGCAAGGACGCGGTCGAGGACATGACCGGGCGCTACCGGGCGCTGTGCGAGCATTACGGCATGGAAGCCACCCGCAACAACCGCGGCGTGGCGCATGAGAACGGCTCGATCGAAGGGCCGCACGGACACCTCAAGCGCCGGATCGCGGATGCGCTGGCGCTGCGCGGCTCGTCGGACTTCGAGACCCTCGACGCCTATCGGCGCTTTGTCGCCGAGGTGGTCGGCCGCGCCAACGCACACCGCTCCAAGGCGATCGAAGCCGAGCGCGCGGTGCTGCGGGACCTGCCGGTCGAGCGGACTGTCGATTACGAGACGATCAGCGTCAACATCGGCCAGTCCTCCGGCTTCGTTCTCCGCCGCGTGTTCTACACCGTGCCCTCACGCCTGATCGGGCACCGGCTCGGGGCGCGCGTCTACGACGACCGGATCGACCTCTTCCTCTCGGGCACTCACCTCCTCACCCTGCCGCGCGCGCGCGTCGGCGCGAGCGGTCCGGGCGGTCACGTCGTCAACGTAAGCGGTTAAAGCACGGCGTTCGGCATTTGTGTTGATCCGGCCGACCCTCGCGCGGGAGGGTTTTTCCGATCGATTTCACGATGATGGGAGGATTTTTTGATGTCGGACGATGTGTCGACGGTGACGGTTGACGGCGCCGGCCGGGAGTTTCGCGGCGAGGCCGAGTGGCGGGCGCTGATGGCGGATTTCGAGCGCTGGGACGGCTCTCAGACCAGCTTCTGCAAGGCCCGGGGGGTGTCGCGGAAGACGTTCCAGGGCTGGCGCCGCCGGTTCGGTCTGACCGCCGGCAAGCCGCGCGGCAAGCGCCGTGCCAAGCCCGGCGGCTTTGTCGAGATCGCGGCGGGATCGGGGCCGGGCTGGGATGTCGAGCTGTCGCTCGGCGACGGGGTGGTGCTGCGTCTGCGGCGGTCCTGATGCTCGGCGGCTGGCCGGCGGGCGGCATCTGGCTGTCGACGGAACCGGCGGACCTGCGGCGCAGCTTCGACGGGCTGTGCGCGCTGGTCGCGACCCATCTCGGGGAGAACCCGGCGAGCGGGCGCTGGTATGTGTTCGTCAACCGCCGCCGGACGATGGTGAAGGTTCTCGGCTTCGAGCATGGCGGGTTCTTCATCTGGGCCAAGCGGCTGGAGCAGGGGCTGTTCGCCTCGCCCCGGTCGGCGGGGCGGAAGTCTCTGGCGCTGTCGCGGACCGAGCTTTCGGCGCTTCTGGAGGGGATCGACATCACCGTGCGGCGCCACCGCAAGCGCTATGCCGTCCCGCTGGAGGCGGCGTGAAGCCGCCCCGCCGTGGCGGCCGCGACATCGGAGGTCAACGGATCGTCGGCGAACAGCGTCTTCCACCGCCTCGGCCTCAGCTCGTCGACCCGGGAGGCCGGGTGGGTGTCGATGCGCAGCAGGACGTCGATCAGCCAGACGCGAGGGTCGACGTCTTGCATCCGGCAGGTGGCGAGCAGGCCGTTGACGATCCCGATGTTCTCGGCGCCGAGCTCGGTCCAGGCGAACAGCCAGTTGCGCTGGCCGAGCTTGGCGGGCCGTATCTTGTTCTCGATCCGGTTGGTATCCGGCGGCACGTCCGGGTCGGCGAGGAACACCTCCAGCGTGGCCCTTCGCTCGACGGCGTAGCCGATCGCCTTGCGGATCGGGTGCATGGGCGTCAGCGCCGCCGCCTCCAGCGTGCGGTCGCACCACTCCCAGAACGCCTCGACCGCCGCGCGCGACCGGGTCCGCCGCGCGATCGCCCGCTCGGCCGTCGGCCGGCCGTCGATCTCCTCCTCGATCCTGTAGATCGCGCCGATCAGCGCCAGCGCGTCGGCGGCCATCGCCGGGTGGTTGTCCTTCTGCTCCCAGAAGTTACGGCGGGTGTGGATCCAGCAGCCCTGATGCCGGACCGCCCCTTCGCGCGCCGCGACATAGGCCTCGTAGGCGCCGTAGCCGTCGCTCACCAGGGTTCCGGCATAATCGCCGAGGAACTCGGCCGCGTGCCGGTGCGCCCGGGAGCCGGCGAAGGGGAACACCACCTCGCCCTCCTCGCCGAGCACCGGCCAGAAGTAGCCCTTCTTCATGCTGCCGGACTTGCCCGGGTGCCGCCCGGCCCGGATCGGCGTCTCGTCCATCTGGATCACGGCGCTCCGCAGCACCGAACCCCACTGCGCGTCGTGGATCGGCTTCAGCAGCGCGATCGCCCGGTTGGCCCACAGGCTCAGCGAGCCCCGGTTCACGGTGATGCCGGCGGCCTCCAGCATCCGGTGCTGGCGGTAGAGCGGCAGGTGCCAGAGGAACTTGTCGATCAGCAGGGCGGCGACGAAGGAGACGTCGGCGCAGCTGTTCTTGAACAGGCTTTCGCGGGCCGGCGCGGCGACCAGGGCGCCGGTCTCGCGGAGCTTCACCTTGAGGTGGCGGTAGCGGATGACCACGTGCCGGCATTCGAGCGCGGCGAGCCGGCAGTGGACGCGCTCGGAGACCACCTCGTAATCGTCCTCCGACAGCCCCTCGATCTCGGGCGGCGTCACGGCGATGTCGATCACCGGGGCCTGGCCGTTGAAGCGCAGCCCGGTGTCGTTGAGGGCATCGCCGCGTGCCTTTGTGCGACCGGGCTTGCCACCGCGGCGGCGGTCCTTGCCGTCGGCCGCCTGATTGTCGTCGGAACCGTCCCCGCCCTCCCTGCGCCGTTCCGAGCGCGAGCCGTACAGGTCGCGCTGCAGCTGGACGATCTGGGCGGTGAGCGCGGCGACCTCTGCCGCGAGCTCGGCGATCCGCCCTTCCTGGGCGGCGATCGTGGCCGCCATATCGGCCTTGTCCGACGCCAGTTGCCCGGACAGCGCGATCAGCGACCGGAGCGCCTCCTCGGCCTCCGGCGGCAGGGCGCCGTCGCCGAGCAGGCGGGCGAGCTCCCGGCCGAGCTCCTCGACCTGGCCGGCCTCGGACGGCGCGCTCATTCCTCGGCCTCGACGGCCATCAACGCCGCCAGCACCGCCAGCCGCTCGGCCCGCGGCATCGCCTCGTACCGGCGGCCCCAGCTCGCCGCCTTCCGCTTGACGATCTGGCGGTGGGTGAAGTCCCGCCCCGCGAACGACGCCCAGTGCACCCGGTCGGGCTCGAAGTTGAACCACAGCTTCTCGGTGACCACGCAGGACTGGTTGTTGACCTGGACCTCGAGCGAGCGCCAGCCGGCCAGATGTTCGTCATAGAGCCGGGACGGATAGCCGGACACCATCACCCGGCAGGGCAGCGACTTCAGGATGCCGAGAAGCGCGACATGGTCGGCGTCGGTGTAGTCGAAGCGGTAGCGCCGCCCCGACCGGCGCGCCGACTGCACGTAGGGCGGGTCGCTGTAGACCAGCTCGCGGCCGGCGAACGCGAACCCGGACAGGAAGCGGTGGGCGCAGCCGTGGTGAAGCTCGACCGGGTAGTCGCAGCGGAACCCGTCGAGCGCCCGGCGGTTGAGATCGATGCCGATGTTGCGAAGCGCCGGAGGCTTGCGCTTCATGATCGCGCCGCCCCCCAGATGGGTCTCCACAAAAACGTCGTGCGGCGGCATCAGGCTCACGATCGCCTGGCAAAGCCCCGTCGTCGCCTTCGATCCGTACCATGCCGCCATCGCCGCCCCCGACGCGCTTCGCCCGGACGGCCGGTCTATAGGGCGGACGGCCTATGGTGTCAAACGAAAATCCGTCCCAAATCCAAAATCGACGCCGTGGTTTAACCGCTTACTCGTCAACTACCGTCACGTCATCCACTCCTTGAAGAAGAAGCCGATGGCGCTGATGAACCTGGTCTATCGCGACGAGCTGTTCCCTCGCGAGCCCTACCGACGCTGCTTCGAGAAGGCCCTGGAGCGGATCGGCGAGCGCGAGGCCTGCCGCCTCGCCGTCGGCCTCCTGGCGCTGGCGCATGAGGAGAGTTGCGAGGCCGAGCTGGCCGCGGCGATCAACCACGCGCTCGGGATCGGCCGTCTCCCCGACCCCGGCGAGCTCAAGGCGCGCTTCGCGCCGCGCCGCAGCAAAATGCCCAGCGTCGATGTCGTCAGGCCGCCGCTCGGCGGCTATGGCTCGTTGCTGAGCGCAGGAGAGGCGGCATGACCGACAAAGACGACAACAACACCGCGCTCGACCCCAACAAGATCGACGCCATGAAGCTCTCCTTGATGCTTGCCGAGCTCCGCCTGCCGACGATCAGCCAACTCTGGCAGAGCTTCGCCAAGCGGGCCGACAAGGAAGGATGGACCGCGGCTCGCTTCCTCGCGGCCCTGGCTGAACACGAACTCGCCGAACGCGACCGGCGGCGCATCGAGCGCCACCTCAGGGAGGCCAAGCTGCTTCCGGGCAAGACGCTTGCCTCCTTCGACTTCAACGTCGTGCCGATGATCTCGAAGGCCCAGGTCAGCGCGCTGGCCGCCGGCGACGCCTGGCTCAGCCAGGGCGCCAACTGCCTGATCTTCGGACCGCCAGGGGCCGGCAAGAGCCATCTCGCCTCCGCCATTGGCCTGGCCCTGGTTGAGAGCGGATACCGTGTGCTGTTCACCAGGACCACCGATCTCGTGCAGCGCATGCAGGTTGCAAGGCGCGAGCTTGCACTGGAAAGCCTGTTGGCGCGGCTCGACCGCTTCAACCTCCTGATCCTCGACGACCTCGCCTATGTGCGGAAGGACCAGGCCGAGACCGGCGTGCTCTTCGAACTCATCTCGGCGCGCTACGAGCGGCGATCCCTGCTCATCACCGCAAACCAGCCCTTCGGCGAGTGGGGAAAGGTGTTCCCGGACGAAACAACCGCGGTGGCTGCCGTCGACCGCCTCGTCCACCACGCCACCATCCTCGAGATGAACATCGAGAGCTACCGCCGCCGCGCCGCTCTCGACAGAGGCAAGCGAAAGGCCGGCCGGCCGCCAAGCTACGCAACCAAGAAAAACACCAAGGACTGAGCCGCCGCCTGCTCAGGTAGAGCGGCCACGACAATCAGGGCCCGCGGGGATCGTCTCCGCGGGCCGTCTCTTCTCCGACCCGACGGCCTGCCGCGACAATCAAAACCCTTCCCGAAAACACTGCTTGTCGCGCCGCGACAATCAAAACCGGAAACCGCTTGCAATCCACCCCCCGCGCGGCAATCATCAACTCGCCGCTGCCGCCGGGAATCTCATCCTGATTGACGCACAGCTCTCACCCAGATTGTCGCGCCATACGGCATGCCGCGCCAGGGGGATGATCGGCAAAAAATCGCCGGCCGCGCGACTCATGATCCTTCCCGATCGAAGAGCGGAATACCCATGGCGCGGGCGACGGCGGTCATGCGCTGGTCGTGGCTCGCGAGCGTCACCTCCTGACCGTTCTCGGCCAGATACGCGCACGACGCCAGATGCAGGGCGTCGAGGGTCCGCAACGGACCGGGGCCGGGAAACGCCTCCAGCGCCCGCGCCAGAACCCGCCGGCTCAGCTCCAGCAGCGCGACCCGCCCGAGCAGCCCGCGGGCCGCCTCGCCATGCGACTCGGCAAGCCCACGCCCGTGCAGCGCAGTCCATATCTCGTATTCCAGCAGCCGGCTGGAGACCAGGGTCTCGTCCCACAGCGAGACCGGCGGCTGTCGATCCTCGGTGAGGAGATGCGCAAGCGCGACCGACGTGTCGAGATAGATCACCGGTCGCGCCGGCTTTCGTCCAGCTCCGCCAGAACATCGTCCAACATGGCGACCGGCGGCGGCTTCGGCGGCATCCCCGAGCCGGACAGCGCCGGCGGCGCGAGAACGCCGGAGCGCACCGCGTCGGCCAGGAAGGCGTCGGCGAGGATCGGGCTCCGGGATTCCCTCAGCGGGCCGAGTTCCGCCACGACCTGATCGCGGTCGGTCACGAGAATCGTTTCGCCGGACGCCGCAAGCCGGACATATTCGCTCAGCTTGCTGTTCAGAACCTTGATCCCGACCGATCTCATGCCAGAAAGATAGCGACCGGTCGCTACCCCGTCAACCGCCAGCGACACCGCCAGCGGCCCGGCCGTCAGGCGTCCCGGGACCTCCTGTGCCGGCCGTCTACCGGTAGATGTCGAACGGGAAATACCGGGCGTTGATCCTGCGGTAGGCGCCGTCGGCGAGGATCGACCGAAGCGCCCGGTTCAGCCGGTTGCGAAGCGCGCCGTCTTCCTTGCGCACCGCGATGCCGATGCCCTCGTCGAGACGGTAGCCGTCGCCCACGAAAGCGAAGCCGGCGCCTTCGGGGGTCCCGAGCCAGCTCCAGAAGCCGAGGCTGTCGCCGAACACCGCATCCAGCCGGCCATCGACAAGATCCCGCATGAGCGCGTCCTGACCGGCGTAGAGCCGGATGGCGGCAACCTTCGACAGGTTGGCTTCCAGCCAGTCCGAGGCGACGGTGGCGCGCGCCGCGCCGACGGTCCCGCCCGCCGGCGCGGCGGGATCGAAACCGGAGTCCTTGCGGGTCACGAAGCGGACGACGTTGCTGTAGTAGCGGTCGGTGAAAGCTACCAGACGCCGACGCCTGTCGGTGATCGACATGCTGGAGACGATGGCGTCGAAGCGGCCGGCGCGCAGAGCCGGGATCAACTCTTCCCAGTCCCGGCGGACGAAGGCGCATTCGGCTTCCAGACGGGCGCAGAGCGCACGGGCGATGTCGATGTCGAAGCCGGCGAGCCGGCCCGCATCGTCGACCTCGCTGAACGGCGGGTAGGTGGGGTCGACGCCGATGCGCAGCCTCTCCGGCGCCGCGTCACCGCCGAACGCGGGTGCACAGGACAGCAGGGTAAGGAGGAATGCTGCGACCAGCCTCTTCATGGAACCCCGAACCTCCGACATCGCCATGGCGGAACCCTATGCCGCCGACCCCGCCGGCGCCAGCGGAGATTGAAGTCCGCCGCGAAAGACGACGCCGACGGCCTTGAAGGGTGCAACACCGGCATTGCCCGTTTCGAGACCTGCCCGACCTTCACGCGCGTTGTGGTCCGCATGGCGGTCAGGTTGTCGTGGCGGCGAACGGCGGTTCCCGGATATGCTTCGCCGATGCCCGTTCCTGTGCCCGACCCCTCGCCCGGGGACTGCCTGGAGGCGGATCGCCAGCCGGATCTGTTCGACGGCCGCGGCCGGGCCGATGTCCGCAGCCGGCGGGAACATCCGGTCCGGCCGGGGCTACCCGCGCCGGCCTCGCTCGGCGACGACGAACTGGCCGGACGGTTTGCGGAGGCGGGGCCGTTGGAGATCGACGCGCTGTGCGCAGAGGTCGTCGCGCGGCCGCTGCCGGCGGCGGTTCCGGCGCTGGAGGCGCTTTGGCGCCGATTTCACGGTTTCGGCATCCACCGGCCGCTGCGGGAACAGTGCGCCATGCTGGAGACGCTGGCGCGGCTGGAGGGTTCCGGGACGCGGGCCGCGCTGAGGCGGATCGTTCTTTCAGCGGGCCTGCCTGCCTCGCTGCTGCCGATTGCGCTGCGGTCCACCGCCGATGCCAGGGTGGTCCTTCCTGCCGCCTTCGTCGCGGATTTTCCCGACCATGACGACCCGGCGTTGCGCCGGGCGGCCTTCGACCTTGCGCCCGGAGCGAAGGTACCGGCGCCCCGGCTCCGGGAGGGGCTGTCCGACCGGGATCTTCCGATCCGCCTGGCGGCGGCCGCGCTGGCGCATCGGGGCGATGCCTCGGGCCGGGACGTGCCGATCGCCGAATTGACGGTCGCGCCCTCGACCGCGCTCGTCGAGGCGCTTGGCGCGCTCGGCGACGACGCGGCGATCGTGTCTCTCGGGCGCTGCGCGATGCGCCGCCCGGAATTCGCGCCAGTCGCGGTCGCCGTCCTGTGCGACATGGGCAATCCGCGTGCCGACAGGCTTGCCGCCCGCCTGGAGGCGGGGCCTGCGGGACCGGGAGAAGGGGCGGGATGACGGCCGGCCGGCCGGCTCCGGATTCGTCCGCGCAGCACGACCTGCCTGGCATGGCGGGCGGCGGCGGGAGCGTCCCGACCGGCTGGGACGAGGCCGATGAGGCCGCGCGGATTCGCGTCCGGCTTGCCGGCCTTGCCAAGGAGCGGGCGTCCCTTGAGACCCGGCTGGCGGAACTGGAACGGGCCCGCCCGGCCGTGCCGTACCGCGATCCGGCCGGGATGCCGGTGACGGACCGCTCGCCTCCGGATATGAAGATTGCGCTGTTCCGCGCGCTGTTTGCCGGCCGGGAGGACGTGTTCCCGCGGCGCTGGGAGAATGCCCGGACGGGCAAGGCCGGCTACGCGCCGGCCTGCGCCAACGAGTGGAAGCCCGGCTTGTGCGCCAAGCCGCGCGTGCGTTGCGGCGCCTGCCCCAACCGGGCCTTCCTGCCGGTGACCAACGCCGAAATCGCCGCCCACCTGCGCGGCCGCCATACCGTCGGCGTCTATCCCCTGCTTCCGGACGGGACCTGCCGGTTCCTCGCGGCCGACTTCGACAAGGCGGCGTGGCGCCGCGACGCCGGGGCCTTCTTGGACGCCTGCCGGTCGAAGGGGGTGCCGGCGGCGCTGGAGCGTTCGCGTTCGGGCCATGGCGGCCATGTCTGGCTCTTCTTCGCCGAACCGGTGTCCGCGGCGCGGGCGCGGCGGCTGGGCTCGCATCTGCTGACCGAGGCGATGGCGCCGCCATCCGGACATCGGGTTCGGTTCCTACGACCGGTTCTTCCCGAGCCAGGACACGGTGCCCGAGGGCGGGTTCGGCAACCTGATCGCGCTGCCCCTCCAGGGCCGGCCGCGCGCGGACGGCAACAGCGTGTTCCTCGACGGGAACCTCGAACCCCATGCCGACCAGTGGCGTATCTGTCGTCGCTGCGGCGCCTGCCGGAGGCGGAAGCGGAAGCGATCGTCGGCGAGGCCGCCCTTCGGGGCCGGATCGTCGGCCTGCGCCTCCCGCTGGAAGACCCCGAAACGGACGGTGGCGAAGAGCCTTGGGCCGTGCCGCCGTCGCGACGCCGAGCCCTGCCGCCCCTCTCCGGACCGCTGCCGGAGCGGATCGGGGCCGTGCTGGCGGACCGGCTTTACGTTCCGCGCGCCGGCCTGCCGCCGGGTCTGGTCGACCGCCTGGTGCGTCTGGCTACGTTCCGGAACCCGGCCTTCCATGCCGCCCAGGCGATGCGGCGGTCGACCTGGGGCATTCCGCGCATCGTCGCCTGCGCCGAACTGCTCCCGAACCACGTGGCCCTGCCGCGCGGCTGCCGCGACGAGATGGGGTCGATGCTGGCGGAACACGGTGTCGGGCTCGACGTCCGCGACGAGCGCAATCCGGGTCGACCGGTGGAGACCGCCTTTCTGGGCGCGTTGACCTCCGAGCAGAAATCCGCCGCTGCCGCGCTGCTGGCGCACGAGACCGGCGTGCTCGCGGCGGCGACCGGCTTCGGCAAGACGGTGGTCGCGGCCTCGGTCATCGCCGCGCGCGGGACGAACACGCTTGTCCTCGTTCACCGCCGCCAGCTGATGGACCGTAAGCGTCCGGCGTGACCGCCCCTGCGTGGTCAGTCGGCGGCTTCCCGATCTTCTGCGGGCGCGGTGTTCCACGGCAGCAGATCGTCGATGCGGTTGATCCTGTAGTCGGGGATGCGTTCGAGGACCTGAGCAAGCCAGGCCTGCGGATCGACATCGTTGAGCCTGGCGGTCTCGATCAGGGTGTAGGCGATGGCGGCGGCCCTGCCGCCGCTGGCCGAGCCCATGAAGAGATAGTTCTTGCGGCCGAGCGCGATCGGCCTCATTGCGCGTTCGGCGGGGTTGTTGTCGATCTCGAGGAAGCCGTGCTCGAGATAGGGTCGAAGGCGCTTCATCCGGGTCAGGGCATGACGGATCGCCGCTGCCAGCGGGGTCTTGGCGGAGATTCTGGGCAGCTGCGATTGCAGCCACCGCTCCAGCTCGTCGAGGCACGGCGCGGCCTTGGCCTGGCGGATGGCCGCGCGGTTCTCGGGCGGCTGCCCGCGGGCCTCCTTCTCGATAGCGTAGAGGGCGGCGATCCGTTCCAGCGCCTCGGCGGCGATCGCCGAGCCCTGGGCGGCATGGACGTCGAAGAACTTGCGTCGCACATGCGCCAGACAGGCCACCTCGCGGACCGGCCCGGCGCGCGCCAGCGCACCGAACCCGGCATAGCCGTCCGAGTGCATCCAGCCGGCGAAGCCTTCAAGATGCGCCTTCGGATGCGCCGCCTTGCGGTCGGCCGAGAAGCGGTACCAGGCCGCCGGCGGCGCCTCGCCAGCCCAGGGCCGCTCGTCCCGCACGTAGGTCCAGGCCCGGCCGGTCGCCGTTTTGCCGGTTCCCGGCGCCAGCAGCTTGACCGGGGTGTCGTCGGCGAACAGGGCTTGTCCTTCCAGCACATGGCGCCCGATCGCATCGGCCAGGGGCTCCAGCAGCGCCGTCGCCTTGCCGACCCAGCCGGCGAGCGTCGAGCGGTCGAGCTCGACGCCGTCGCGGGCGAAGATGCGGGACTGGCGGTAGAGCGGCAAGCGAGTCGCGCGGGGGAATCTCACCCCCACGCGCTCCCAGAACCGTACGTGAACCTCTCAGCTCATACGGCTCCCAGCGTCCGGCCCTGCCCGTGCACAAGGGTCCAATGGGCGAACCGCCACGGCTCCGCTTTCGCGATTCTGGCAAGCCAGAGACGAGCCTGACGCGGTCGTTGTCGGAAGCGTTTGAACTTCCGCATTGCCCATCGCTGCAAGTGGGCGTCTATCAGACGAAGGGTCGGATAGAGCGCCGACTTGTAGAATGCGCCGAAGTAGCCGATCCACCCTGCAATTTCGCGATGAAACATGCGGGCAAGGTCAAGCAGTGCCTTGTCGCTACGCCGTTGCAAACGCCACTGTCGCACGCGGCGCCGAAACGCCTTGAGCGCAGTCGGGCTGGCAGCCGGAAGGAACGAGACCCCGAACAACCCGCCGCGCCACGCCGCGAACCTTGGCTGGAAACGGTAGCCCAGGAAGTCGAACGCGACCGTCGGGTAGTCCGCCTTGCGGTTGGTATCCTTGCAGTAGACCACCTTGGTCTTCTGCGGATGGACCTCCAGGCCGCACTCGGCCAATCGGTCCGCAACCCGCCGCCAGAGGGTCTTTGCCGCCTCCTCCGTTCGACAATGGCAGATTATATCGTCCGCATACCGTTCGAACGGAACATGCGGCATCGACCTTTTCATCCATTGATCGAACGCATAGTGCAGGAACAGGTTGGACAATACTGGCGAAATTACCCCGCCCTGTGGCGTGCCCCTGTCCCGTGCGACAACGGTGCCGTCCTCCTCGATCACGGGAGCCTTCAACCAGCGCTCGACATAGAGCAGCACCCACCGGCAGTCCGTATGGTGACGAACGGCCTTCAGCAGCAACTCGTGGTCGATGTTGTCGAAGAACCCCTTGATGTCCATGTCCAGCACCCAGTCGTAGCGCCAGCATCGCCGACGCGCTGTCCGGATGGCGTCAATGGCGGATCGCTTCGGCCGATATCCGTATGAGTCCTCATGGAAAATCGGTTCCAACAAGGGCTCCAGATGTCGGCGAACAACCTCCTGAGCGATGCGGTCCGTGACCGTCGGTATGCCCAACGGGCGCTTCCCGCCGCCCTCCTTGGGGATGTTCACCCTGCGAACCGGAGGCGGCATATAGCTGCCTGAGGACATGCGATTCCAGAGCTTGTAGAGTTCCGGACCAAGCCGTTCCTCCAGACTCTCGACCGTCTGCCCATCTACTCCAGCCGCTCCCCGGTTTGCCTTCACATGCTTGAAGGCTTCCCAGACTTCCCTCTTTGCTATCGGGAACGGCTTTGCCCCTGTCATCCGGCTCCTCCTGTCACCAGTTGGCCGACGGCAGCGGCTGAACACCACAGCCCCTTCGGTCCAGCGCCATTACAGCGCCTTCATCCCTACTACGGGCTGTTCTGCCCCTGTGCCCCGCATCGGTACTCTGAGCCTTCCGGGGGCTGCCCGGTTGGCCGTCTCCCTTGGCATCGGGACGACAGGTTCTCCTGTTCCGCAAGAAAGCCTGTTCCGGGTTCACGCCGCCTTCGAGCCGGATGCCGCGTGGGCCGGACTCCAGGACTCCGCCCATGCTTGTCCCGGAGTGACCACCACCCCCGGTTCTGACATCGACCATACGCTTTCGGCAGTTCATCGGCGGTTCGCTTTCGCTCGTCTCCCCGGACCTCACCTGACGAGATCGTCGTCCCGCCGTTTCCACGACGCTCACCACCATCGCTCTTTACGACAGCAGCTCGTGGTGGTTTGAGACCGACGCCTGATCGTCGACCCCGAGGGGCCTACCCTCATCTCTCTTGCAGTTGCGCACCTCCTTTCATGGCGGTGCTTCAGGACACACGGTGATCGCAATACTTCGAGACCAGCACATGCGCCAGAAGGCCGGGGCCCGGTCGGCCGCGCTCGATCGGTCGCGGCGGCAGCGGCGCCTGGTGGAACTTCTCGCAGCCGCCGCAGGCCAGGCGCGGACGGACGATGCGCTTCACCACGAAGCGGCCGGGGATGTACTCCAGCTCCTCCGTCACATCCTCGCCGAGCCGCTTGAGACGGCCGCCGCAGTCCGCGCAGCGCTCGCCCGGCGCGAGAACCGTCTCCTCGCGCGGCAGGTGGTCCGGCAGGGGACGGCGCTTCGGCTGCTTCTTCGTGGCGGGCGTCGGCTCGGTCGGCGCCTCGGCCGCCCGCGCGATCTCCTCGTCCTCCAGCCCGAGCTCAAGCTGGTCGAGGGCCTCCGAGGTGACGCCGAAGCGCTGCCGCCGCAGACCCGCAAGCTGGTGCCTGAGCTTCTCGATCAACAGATCGCGGTTGCGCAGCTCGGCGTCCCGTGCCGCCAGTTCGGCCCGCGAGGCCAGCACCATCGCCTTCAACGCGGCGATGTCGTCGGGCAGGGAATGGGCCGCTTCGAGCATGGCCGCATCCTACCCGAAGGGGCCGACAAAGGGAAGCCCGAATGACAGTCAACCCATTGTTTATAAACGGTGAATCAGCCCGCGGCCAGCGGTCTCCAGGTGCGAACCGGCGCCCGCCAGTCGATCCCCTCAAGCAGCATCGACAGCTGCGCCGGCGTCACCGACACCTTCCCTTCCGATGCCGACGGCCACACGAAGCGGCCGCGCTCCAGACGCTTCGAGAACAGGCACGCACCCTGGCCGTCCCACCAGATCATCTTGATCAGGTCGCCCCGGCGGCCGCGGTAGATGAAGAGATGGCCGCAATGCGGATCCGCCTTCAATACCCGCTCCGCCTGCGCCGCGAGACCGGGGAACCCCTTGCGCATGTCGGTCACGCCGCAGGCCAGCCATACCCGGGTCGAGGAGGGAACCGGGATCATCCGCCAAGCGCCCGCACCACCCGGCACAGCGCGTCCGCGTCGAACGACCCGAACGCGCTCACCCGGTGGCCGTTCGACAACGCGATCTCGATCCGACCGTCCGATGCCGCGGCCGGCTCCAACGGCGGCGCATCGGGCACCACCTCCACCGGCAGGAAGGACGGCGCCTCCCCGGCATCGGCCGCCGGCCTGTAACGGGGATCGCGCCGCCAGGTGAAGATCAGGTTGGCGTTGACGTCATAGCGGCGCGCCACAACCGACACCGAGACACCGGGAGCGTAGCTCTGCGCCACGATCCGGCGCTTCTCGTCGTCCGACCAGAACCGGCGTACCCGACGTGGCACCGCAGCCCCCTAAGATAGTGTCCATTAGCCGATAATGGACACTATCGACCTCTGGAACCTCACCACAGACTGCGGCTCCAAGCCGTCTCGCCACAAGGGCGGTCACGCCAGACGCTTACTTAGGGGCCGGCTTCGGAGTCGAAAGAAAGCCCCCGACCCTCGGGAATATCGAGGCTGTCACCCCAGCCGGAGCGCAGCGGAGAGCCGGGGTCCAGGGCCATGTGCGCCGCCGTCGGAACGGGGTGCCCTGGACCCCGGATCAAGTCCGGGGTGACGGCCTGGGCGGGGGCGCGGTGTGCGGCGTGCCGAAATCCGGGTCCCGGGTCCGCTCCGATAGACGGTTGCCAACGCTTCGCCGGTCATCCATAAGGACCGTGGCATATTCCCGCGACCGGTCGTCGAGGCGTGCGCGCTTCCCGCCGCCGTGCCCTCGTCCCCTGGCAGTCGACCGATGGACGAGGAGACGGTCATGACCGGCGCCGCGAACGCGCTCCCGGATCTTTCGCGCTACGACACCTCGCCCAAGCTGCTCCGGCGCAACGCCGAGATCCGGGGCGACCGGCCCTGTTTGAGGGAGAAGCATCTCGGCATCTGGGAGACCGTGACCTGGGGCGAGGCCGCCGCGCAGGCGCGGGAGATCGCCTGCGGGCTCAAGACGCTCGGCCTCGAGCGCGGCGACCGGGTGTCGATCATCGGCGACAACCGGCCGGTCCTCTACAACGCCATCCTCGCGATCCAGTCGCTCGGCGGCGTGCCGGTGCCGATCTACCAGGATTCGGTCGCCGACGAGACGCGCTACGTGCTGAACAACGCCGAGGTGCGGTTCGTCTTCGCGGAGGACCAGGAGCAGGTCGACAAGGTCCTCGAGATCAAGGACGAGTGCCCGACCATCGAGGGGGTGATCTACCACGACCCGCGCGGGCTCAGGAACTACCGCGAGGCGTTCCTGTGCAGCACCGAGGATTTGACGCGGCGGGGCCGCGCTTACGACGCGGAACATCCGGGGTTCTACGACGGGGAGGTCGGGCGCGGCGCGGCGGACGACACGTCGGTCATCCTCTACACCTCCGGCACGACGGGAAACCCGAAAGGCGTCGTCCTTTCCTATCGCAACGTGCTGGTCAGCGCGCTGAACTCGGTGCGGCAGGAGGGGCTCACCGAGACCGACGAGGTGCTCGCCTACCTGCCGATGGCCTGGGTGGGCGATCACATGTTCTCCTGCGGCCAGGCGCTGGTGGCGGGCTTCTGCGTTTCCTGCCCGGAATCGGCGGAGACCGTGCTCAACGATCTGTGGGAGGTGGGGCCGACCTATTTCTTCGCGCCGCCCCGGATCTTCGAGAACATCCTGACCACGGTGATGATCCGCATCCAGGATTCGGGCTGGGTGAAGCGGAAGCTGTTCTTCCACTTCCTCGAAATCGCCAAGGTCCACGGCAAGCGGATCCTCGACGGCGAGGCGGTGGGGCCCGCCGCCCGCCTCCACTACGCGCTGGGCTCGCTGCTGATCTTCCGCCCGCTCCTCAACACGCTCGGCCTGACCCGGGTGAAGCTCGGCTACACCGCGGGCGAGGCGATCGGGCCCGACATTTTCGACTTCTACCGCAGCATCGGGTTCAACCTGAAGCAGCTCTACGGCATGACCGAGGCGAGCGTGTTCATCACCATCCAGCCGAACGGGGAGGTCCGGTCGGACACCGTCGGGCGGCCCGCGGCGGAGGTCGAGCTCAGGATCGAGGACAACGAGGTCCAGTTCCGCAGCCCCGGCGTGTTCGTCGAGTATTTCCGCAACCCGGAAGCGACCGCGGAGACCAAGACCGGGGACGGCTGGTGCCGCACCGGCGACGCCGGCTTCATCGACGGCGAGGGGCATCTCAAGATCATCGACCGGGCGAAGGACGTGGGCCGCCTGACCGACGGCACGCTGTTCGCCCCCAAATATATCGAGAACAAGCTCAAGTTCTTTCCCGACATCTTCGAGGCCGTCTGCTTCGGCGACGAGCGCGATCGCGTGACCGCCTTCATCAACATCGACCTCGAGGCGATGGGCGACTGGGCCGAGCGCAACGGCATTTCCTACGCCAGCTACCAGGAGCTGGCCGGCCTGCCGCGGGTCTACGACATCATCCAGGGCCGGGTGGAGCAGGTGAACCGCGACCTCGCCGCGGACGCCGACCTCGCCGGCGCGCAGATCAGGCGCTTCCTCGTGCTCCACAAGCAGCTCGACGCCGACGACGGAGAGCTGACGCGCACCCGCAAGGTCCGCCGGCGCCACGTCTCCGACAAGTACGGCTCCCTGATCGAGGCCCTCTATTCCGGGCAGGACCGCTGCGGGATCGAGACCGAGGTCACGTTCGAGGACGGCCGCAAGGGCACGGTCCGCGCCGATCTGCAGATCCGCGACATCGCCCCGGCGGAAACCGAGAGGAGCGCCGCGTGAGCGCAGCGGAAGAGGCAACCGCGCAGGCTCCGATCCTTCGCCTCGACGGAATCTCGCTTGCCTTCGGCGGCGTCACGGTGCTCGACGACGTGAGCTTCGACATCCGCGAGGGGGAGATCCGCGCGATCATCGGCCCCAACGGCGCCGGCAAGTCGTCGATGCTCAACGTGATCAACGGCTTCTACCACCCGGACGACGGCACCATCACCTACAAGGGCGAGACCCGGACGCGGATGCGGCCGGACCAGGCGGCGCGGCAGGGGATCGCCCGGACCTTCCAGAACATCGCCCTGTTCAGGGGGATGAGCACGCTCGACAACATCATGACCGGGCGCAACACGATGATGCGCCGCAACTTCCTGTGGCAGGCGCTCTATCTCGGGCCGGCGCGGCGGGAGGAGCTGGAGCACCGGGCGCATGTCGAGCGGGTCATCGAGTTTCTCGAGATCGAGGCTATCCGGCGGGTTCCGGTCGGACGGCTGCCCTACGGGCTGCAGAAGCGCGTCGAGCTCGGCCGGGCGCTCGCCGCCGAGCCCGACCTGCTCCTGCTCGACGAGCCGATGGCCGGCATGAACTCCGAGGAGAAGGAGGACATGTGCCGGTTCGTGCTCGACGTTAACGACGAGTTCGGAACGACGATCGCGCTGATCGAGCACGACATGGGCGTGGTGATGGACATTTCCGACCGGGTCGTCGTTCTCGATTACGGCCGCCTGATCGCGGACGGCTCGCCCGACGAGGTCCGCGGCGACGAAGAGGTGATCGCCGCCTATCTCGGCGTGGTCCGCGACTGACGGCGGGCGAGCGGGGAAACGGGCATGGAGTTTCTCGAGTCGGTCACGATCACGCCGTTCGTCATGATCGCGCAGGACTTCCCGGTGTTTTTCGGCGAGGTCGTGTTCAACGGCGTTCTGACCGGCGTGCTCTATTCGCTGGTGGCGCTCGGCTTCGTGCTGATCTTCAAGGCGTCCGGCGTGTTCAACTTCGCGCAGGGCGCGATGGTGCTGTTCGCCGCGCTCACCCTGGTCGGGCTGATGGAGCTCGGCCTGCCGGTCTGGCTCGCCTTCATCGTCACCATGGCCGCGATGGTGGCCCTCGCCTATCTGGTCGAGCTCCTGGTGCTGCGCCACCTGATCAACCAGCCGGACATCATCCTGTTCATGTCGACGATCGGGCTGACCTTCTTCCTGGAGGGTTTCGGCGAGACGTTGTGGGGCTCCAACGTCAAGAAGCTCGACATCGGAATCCCGGACGTTCCGGTCGATGTCGCCGGCATGCTGTTCAACAGCTTCGACCTGATCGCCGCGCTCGCCTGCGCCCTGCTGGTGACGGGCCTCGCGTTCTTCTTCCAGTACACGCCGACCGGGCGGGCGCTCCGGGCGGTCGCCGACGACCACCAGGCGGCGCTGTCGGTGGGCATTCCGCTCAAGAAGATCTGGATCATCGTCTGGTCGGTCGCGGGCATCGTGGCGCTCGTCGCCGGGATCGTCTGGGGCGCGAAGAGCGGGGTGCAGTTCTCGCTTTCGCTGATCGCGCTCAAGGCCCTGCCGGTGCTGATCCTGGGCGGCTTCACCTCGGTGCCGGGGGCGATCGTCGGCGGCCTGATCATCGGCGTCGGTGAGAAGATCGCCGAGGTCTACTGGGGCCCCGCCGTCGGCGGCGCCATCGAGAACTGGTTCGCCTACGTGCTCGCGCTGGCCTTCCTGTTCGTCAGGCCGCAGGGCCTGTTCGGCGAGCGCATCATCGAGAGGGTCTGATTCATGCTCTACCGCGAAACAGGCCAGTTCAAGACCACCTACGCCGCCGACCAGGCGATCTTTCCGATCTTCCAGGACCGCGTTTTCCTGTTCGCGATAATCGCGTTCGCCTATATCGTCATTCCCCTGATCGCGTCGGAATATCTGCTGCAGGCGGTGCTGATTCCGCTGCTGATATTCGCGATCGCCGCGGTCGGTCTGAACATTCTCACCGGCTATGCCGGCCAGCTGTCGTTGGGCACCGGCGCCTTCATGGCGGTCGGCGCTTATTCCGCCTACAAGCTCACGACCGGCTTTCCCGAGCTCAACATCATCGTCGTTTTTATCCTGTCCGGCGTCTCGGCCGCGCTGATCGGCATCGTGTTCGGGCTGCCGAGCCTGCGGATCAAGGGATTTTATCTCGCGGTCGCCACGCTGGCGGCGCAATTTTTCCTCATCTGGATGTTCAATCGCGTGCCCTGGTGGTACAATTACAACTCCAGCGGCACCATAATCGCGCCGCCGCGCGAGGTCGCGGGCATCATGCTGACCGGCCCGACGGCGACCGCGGAAACGCGCTATCTGCTGGTTCTCACCTTCTGCATTCTGGGCGGCCTGCTGGCCAAGAACCTGGTGCGCGGCAGGGTCGGACGGCACTGGATGGCGATCCGGGACATGGATATCGCCGCCGAGATCATCGGCATCCGCCTGCTCCCCAACAAGCTGCTCGCGTTCGCGATCAGCTCGTTCTATTGCGGGGTGGCGGGCGCGCTGCTGCTGTTCTCCTATCTCGGCAGCGCCGAGACCGAGGCGTTCGACATCTTCGTGTCCTTCGAAGTCCTGTTCATGATCATCATCGGCGGGCTGGGAAGCATCCTGGGCGCCTATCTCGGGGCCGCCTTCATCTGGCTGCTGCCGATCTTCCTGACCAACGCGCCGCAGCTCGTCGGGCTCTCGATGCCGGTCGATTTCCAGAAGCACCTGGAGGTCATGATCTTCGGCTCGCTGATCGTCGTTTTCCTGATCTTCGAGCCGGCCGGTCTCGCCCGCCTGTGGCAGATCGCCAAGGAAAAGCTGCGGCGATGGCCGTTCCCCTATTGAGCCGGATTCGGGCGCGTGATAGCGTTTTCTCGCGCATTCCGGCCTCGTGCCGAGGGTAGTGCGTCGGTCGTGCCGATGTGTGAATCGAGTAAGGGCCGGGAATGCTCCGGCGGGCGTAAACGTCAATCACCTCAAGGGAGGACGTCATGAATCTCAAGAAACTGGGCTTGATTTTGACCGCGGCGGTCGTCGGTCTGCCCGCCGTTCCGGTCACCGCGATGGCGGCGGGGGAAATGTTCATCCCGCTCTTGGTATACCGCACCGGGCCCTATGCGCCGAACGGCATCCCGGCGGCGAACGGCATGGTCGACTATCTGAAACTTCTCAACGCGCGCGACGGCGGGATCAACGGCGTCAAGATCGTCTGGGAGGAATGCGAGACCAAGTACAACACCAAGCTCGGCGTCGAGTGCTATGAGAAGCTGAAGAAGAAGGGTCCGACCGGCGCCGCGATCGTCAACCCGTTCAGCACCGGCATCACCTATCAGCTGATCCCGAAGGCCTTCGTCGACAAGGTGCCGATCCATTCGATGGGCTACGGCCGGACGGCGGCGGGCGACGGGCGCGTCTTCAAGTGGGCGTTCACCGCGCCGACCAGCTACTGGAGCCAGGCGACCGCGTTCATCAAGTATGTCGGCGAGCAGGAGGGCGGTCTCGACAAGCTCAAGGGCAAGAAGATCACGCTGATCTACCACAACAGCGCCTACGGCAAGGAACCGATCCCGACCCTGAAGATCCTGTCGGAGAAGCACGGCTACAAGCTCGACCTGCTCGCGGTCGACAATCCGGGCCAGGAGCAGAAATCCACCTGGCTGCAGGTCCGCCGTCTGAAGCCCGACTACATCTTCATGTGGGGCTGGGGCGTGATGAACCAGGTCGCGATCAAGGAAGCGGCCGCCATCAAGTTCCCGATGGACAAGTTCATCGGGGTCTGGTGGTCCGGTTCCGAGAGCGACGTCCGCCCGGCCGGCGAGGCGGCCAAGGGGTACAAGGCGGGCAACTTCCACGGCGTCGGCTCCGGCTACGACATCCACCAGCAGATCCTCAAGACGATCTACAAGGGCGATGTCGAGGCGGCGAAGAAGAACAACTGGGGCGAGGTGCTCTACAACCGCGGCCTGACCAACATGGTCTACGACACCGAGGCCATCCGCACCGCGATGGGCAAGTACGGCAACAAGCCGATGACCGGCGAGCAGGTCCGCTGGGGCATGGAGAACCTCAACCTGACCCAGGACAAGCTGACCAAGCTCGGCTTCAAGGACTTCATGCAGGCCCACCGCATCACCTGCGAGGATCACGAGGGCGGCGGCCCGGTGATCTTCCAGCAGTGGGACGGCAAGCAGTGGAAGCTGATCTCGAAGTGGTACACGCCGATGTACGACATCGTGCGCAAGCAGGTCGAGGCGGAAGCCGCCAAGTACGCGAAGGAGAACAACATCACGCCCCGCGATTGCTCCAAGGAGGGGTAAGTCCTTCGCGCGTAGCAGCGGAACCGTTGGCATGGCGGAGAACGGAAGCGCCCTTCTCAATGTGAACAACATTGAGGTGATCTACGACCGGGTGATCCTGGTCCTGAAGGGCGTTTCCTTCCACGTTCCCGAGGGGGGCATCGTCGCCCTCCTCGGCGCCAACGGGGCCGGCAAGACGACCACGCTCAAGGCGATCTCCAACCTGCTCCGCGCCGAGCGGGGGGACGTCACCAAGGGCACCATCGAGTACCGCGACGAGCGGATCGAGAAGCTCTCGGCCCACGACCTCGTCACCCGCGGCGTCGTCCAGGTGATGGAAGGCCGCCACTGCTTCGAGCACCTGACGGTCGAGGAAAATCTGCTGACCGGCGCCTATATCCGGGGCGACAAAAAGAACTTCGCCGACGATCTCGACCTCGTCTACCGCTATTTCCCGCGCCTCAAGGAACGCCGCAAGGCGCAGGCGGGCTACACCTCGGGCGGCGAGCAGCAGATGACCGCGATCGCCCGCGCGCTGATGACACGCCCCAAGATGATGCTGCTCGACGAGCCCTCGATGGGCCTCGCGCCGCAGCTCGTGGAAGAAATCTTCGGGATCGTGTCGCGCCTCAACGAGGAGGAGGGCGTGACCATCCTGCTCGCCGAGCAGAACACCAACATGGCGCTGCGCTATGCGCGCTACGGCTACATCCTGGAGAACGGCCGCGTGGTCCTCGACGGCGAGGCTTCGACGCTGCGCGAGAACGAGGACGTGAAGGAGTTCTATCTCGGCCTCTCCTCCTCCGGCCGCAAGAGCTACCGGGACGTCAAATCCTATCGCCGCCGCAAGCGCTGGCTCGCCTGAACCGATGACCGCCTATTTCGACGCGCTCGAGACGCGCTCTCCCGACGAGCGGGAAGCCCGGCTGATGGAGGCGCTGCCGCGACAGGTGACGCGCGCGAAGGAAACCGCGGGTCAGGCCGCGCTGCTGTCGGGGGTCGAGCCGGGCGACATCGCGAGCCGGGACGCGCTCGCGGAACTCCCGGTCATCCGCAAGGGCGACCTGATGGAACGCCAGGCCGACATGCCGCCCTTCGGCGGTCTCAACCGGCTTGCCGACGGGAAGCTGACCCGCCTGTTCCTGTCGCCGGGGCCCATCGCCGAACCGCAGGGGCGGCGGCCGGATTACTGGCGGATGGCCCGCGCGCTGCATGCCGCCGGGTTCCGCGCGGGCGACATCGTGCTCAACTGCTTCTCCTACCACTTCACCCCGGCCGGCATGATGTTCGACGGCGCGGCGGCGGCGATCGGCTGTCCGGTCATTCCGGGCGGCACCGGCCAGACCGAGAGCCAGATCGAGGCGATCCGGCGTTTCCGGCCGGTCGGCTACGCCGGCACGCCCGACTTCCTCAAGATCATCCTCGACAAGGCGGACGAGACCGGCGCCGACGTCTCCTCGATCCGCCGCGGCGGGGTCGGCGGCGGCGCCCTGCTCCCGCCGCTCCGCAAGGAATACGACGACCGTGGCATCGCCGTCCTGCAATCATACGGCACGGCCGATGTCGGTCTGATCGCCTACGAGTCGGAAGCCCGCGAAGGCATGATCCTCGACGAGGAGATCGTCGTCGAGATCGTCCGTCCCGGAACCGGCACGCCGGTGCCCGAAGGGGAAGTCGGCGAGGTGGTGGTGACGCTCCTCGATGAGGACTACCCCCTGCTCCGTTTCGCCACCGGCGATCTCTCGGCGACGATGCCGGGGCAGAGCCCGTGCGGGCGCACCGCGCCCCGTATCCGGGGATGGCTCGGCCGCGCCGACCAGCGGACCAAGATCCGCGGCATGTTCGTCGACCCGGCGCAGATCGACCGCGTCCTGGAACGCCACCCGGAGATCGGCCGGATGCGTCTGGTCGTGAACGAGGAAGGCGGCATCGACGCGCCGGTGCTGCAATGCGAGACCGGCGGCGGCCCGGAAGACCTCGCGGACACGGTGGCCGGGACGTTTCGGTCCGAATGCAAGCTCAGGGTCGCGGTCGAGCTCGTGGACGCCGGCAGCCTGCCCAACGACGGCAAGATCATCGACGACCGGCGCGACTACGGCTGACCGTCGGGGGCGGCGCGGACGGGCTCCGGTTCGCGCAGCGGACCGCCGCCCAGCGTCAGCGACAACAGGACGATGCCGACGATCATCAGCGCCCCGGCGCTCAGGCCCAGCGACCAGTGGATGCCGATCAGGCTGCCGCCGAAGCCGACGGTGATGCCGCTGAAGGACCGCAGGCCGAGCGAGGCCATGTTGTAGAGCCCGACCACGCGGCCGCGGATCGCCTCGGGCGCGTTGAGCTGCACCAGCGTCATCGCCATCGAGTTGTAGGAGAGATCGAGAAAACCGGCGGCGAACAGCAGCACGAGCGCCAGCGGATAGCTCTCCGAGGATGCGAAGCCCGCGATCGCGCCGCACCAGAGGACCACGAGGACGAAGGCGGTGCGCGGACGGGCGCTCAGCAGTCCCCGGCTCTCCAGGACGAACCCGGCCATCAGCGCCCCGGCCGCGGTCGCGGCGAGCAGGGCGCTGTAATGCAGGCCGTCGTCGTGCCCCAGATGGTGGGCGAACTCCGGCATCTGCGCCTGGTGCGCGTTTCCCACCAGGAACGCGGCGCAACCCGCCAGGACGAGCATGGAGACGATCGTGCGGTCGGACGCGATGTCCCGCAGCGTCGCGAGGATCTCGGCGAAACCCGCGAACGCGCGTCCCGGCGGGCGCGGGCCGGAGCGGAACGCGGGCCCGTAGGGCGCCTTCCACAGCCACAGCGCCAGCGGCAGGTAGATGAAGACGTTGAGCAGGATGCCCCAGGCGGGTCCGAGGACGATCATCAACGCGCCGCCCACCGCCGGCCCGAGCAGGATCCCGAGCTGCCGCCCCGAGGCGATCGTCCGGACCGCGCTCTGGAGCTGGGCGGCCCCGACGATGTCGTGGACCAGGAGCTGCGCCGCCGGCGCCCAGATCACCCCCGCGAAGCCGTGCAGGACCAGGAGCACGGCGGCGTGCCAGACCTCGAGGGCATCGGTCAGGAACAGGATGCCCCAGCCGGACGACACGATCATGAACAGGACCATGCCGAACTGGATGATCCGGCGCGGGTCGAACCGGTCGGCGAGCGCCCCGGCATAGACCGAGAACAGGAGAAACGGCACCCAGTGGGAGAACACCGCGAAGCCGGCGAGCGCGGGCGATTCGAACTTCTGGTAGATCATCCAGTAGCTGATCACGTGCTCGATATTGTCCGCCATCATGGCGAGCATTGAGGTGGCGTCGCAAAATCGGACAGGTCGTCAAGGTGTATTCCGCCGTGTGACGGAGGAATGCGGATGAGCAAGCGACGCAGGTTTTCGGGGGAGCTGAAGGCGAAGATAGCCTTGGAGGCGCTACGGGGTGATCGGACGCTTCAGGAGATTGCCTCGAAGCACCAGGTGCATCCGAACCAGGTGGGTGTGTGGAAGCGCCAGGCGATGGAGGGTCTGGGGGAGGTCTTTTCCGGTGGAGGTGAGCGCCGGGCGCGGGATCACGAGAGCGAGGTCCGGGCTCTTCACGCCAAGATCGGGGAGTTGATCGTAGAGCGTGATTTTTTGTCACGCGGGTCCGGTCGCTGAGCCGGTCCGGGAGACGGGCGATGGTTGTGCGGGGCCACCCGTCGTTGAGCCTGACCCGGCAATGCCGTCTGCTGTCGATCGGGCGCTCGTCGCTCTATGACCGGCCGAAGGGGGAGAGCGCGGAGACGCTGGCTCTGATGCGCCGGATCGACGCGCTGTTCCTCAAGTATCCGTTCTACGGCGCCCGCCAGATGGTTCGGCATCTGCGCCGCGAGGGGGTGCGGATCGGGCGGCGGCGGGCCGCTCGCCTGATGCGCCTGCTTGGTCTTCAGGCGGTCTATCGGGCGCCGCGGACCAGTGCGCCGCACCTCGGGCACCGGGTTTATCCATATCTGCTGCGGGGTCTGGCGATCGAGCGGCCGAACCATGTGTGGTGCGCCGACATCACCTACATCCCGGTGCGGCGCGGCTTCCTCTACCTGGTGGCGATCATGGACTGGGCGAGCCGCTGCGTCCTGGCCTGGCGGCTGTCGAACACGCTGGACGCGGGGTTCTGTGTCGAGGCTCTCGACGAAGCCCTGGCGCGCCATGGCACCCCGCAGATCTTCAACACCGACCAGGGCAGCCAGTTCACCGGCTTCGCCTTCACCGCGCGCCTGCGGGAGGCCGGTATCCGCATCTCGATGGACGGCCGCGGCCGGTGCATGGACAACATCTTCATCGAGCGGCTGTGGCGCTCGCTCAAATACGAGGCGGTCTACCTGCACGAGATCGCCGACGGCTTCGCAGCCCGGCGCGTCATCGGCCAGTGGATCGGCTTCTACAACACCGAGAGACCGCACTCGGCACTCGGCGGGCGGACGCCGGCCGAGGCCTACCGGGGCGACACGCCTGTGGATATGATGGACAAGCCGCTTCGCGCCTTGACCACATACCCACAGGCGCAACAGCAGCAGCAGAAAGATCGATCCAAGAGGATTCTGGCGGCACAAACTTCAACCGGAATACACCTTGAAAACGCCGTCAGCCTGTCCGACAAACCGACGCCACCTCACATCGCGTAACTCAGATAGGCGCGCCCGCCGGGATGGCGGAGCGCCGCGAAGGACTTTGGTTCGGTCACGATTGATTCCTTGGTGTTCGACTGGAACACCGTCGAACTCGATTGTCGCGCGAACGGGCGATAGCCCGGGCTGCCATGCCGCCCGTGGCGGCGATATGTCCTGCCCGGGTCAGGCTCTGCCGGCTATTCCGCGGCCAGCGAGCGTCTGTGGAGATCTTCCAGTCCGAACAACCGTTCGGCGTTGTTCCAGGCTATTGCTTCATAAGCCTCGGCGGAGATCGAACTCAGCGTCTCGACCGATTCCGCGACGTTCATGTGGGCATCGGGATGCGGGTAGTCGGTGCCGACAAGGAACTTGTCGACGCCGTACTTGTCGATCACGTGCTCGAGCAACGATTCGTCGAGCCCCACGGCATGGTGGAACATCTCGAAATACTCATGCGGCGGGCGCTTGTTCATGGGCCGGCCGCGTATGTCGAAGTTGTGGTAGGCGAGCGGCGATTCGAAGGTCTCAATCGTATCGCGCAGCCGATCCTCAAGGAACGGCAGGAAGCTCACCCCCGCCTCGGCGAAAAGCAGCTTAAGTCCGGGAAAACGATCGAGCAACCCCGAATAGATCAGGCAGACCATCGCATGCATGTAATCGAACGGAAAGCCAAGGCAGTTGTGCAGCCGCCAGCGGTCGAAGCGCTCGTGTCCAATCTGTTTGGTGTCCGCATCGCCGTGAAAGGCCAACACCACACCCAGCCGTTCCGCTTCCGCGAACAGGTCCCATAGCGGCAATTCGTCGATCCGGCCGCCGTCGACATTGGGGCAGATCACCGCGCAACGCAGCTTGTGGGTATCGACGCAGCGCTGCAACTCGGCGATCGCCTCGTCCGGGTGCTGCATCGCAAGGCAGAACGTCGATATCAGCCTTCCGCCGGAACGATGCTCGGCGTCGGCCATGCCATCGTTGTGGTTCCGCACGAGGTCGCGCGCCTCGCCGGGATCGGCGATTTCGTTGTAGACACCGGAATGGTTGGGAAACAGGAGCTGGCAGTCGATGCCCAGCCGGTCGACATCCTGTAGGCGCCGCTCGACGCTGCAGGTCTGCTCGACCGGGATCGAATGGGCGACGCGCGGATGATTGCGCCCGAGGAAGCGCATCGTCGCCCCGGCCCCGTCCGCGACGATGCGCGGCCGCAGGTGCCGGTGCGGCCCTTCCATGGCGTCATAGGCTTCCTTGGGCAGGAAATGTGAATCGGCGTCGAACAGCATGGGCGCCTCACGATTGGGCGAAAAGACTACCGGGATCGAAAACGCATTGCACAGTTCCTGAAGCCGATCAGCGGATCATCGTTTCCGGCAGGATCAGGGCGATGTCGGGGAACGCGATCAGCAGAGCCGCACAGATCAGCATTGCGCCCCAGAACGGGATGATGCCCCGGAAGATCTCGCCCATGGGCACGCCTTCCGCGATTCCCTTGACCACGAAGACGTTGAGCCCGAGCGGCGGGCTGATCAGGCTCATCTCCAGGATCACGACGAGGAGCGCGCCGAACCAGATCGGGTCGTAGCCCATGTCCTTGATCAGCGGGAAGACGATGGGCAGCGTCAGCACCATCATCGCGAGCCCTTCGAGGAAGGTGCCGAGGACGATGTAGCCCAACACGATGACGATCAGGATGACGATCGGAGAAAGGTCGAGGCCGGGCATCGCGGCGGCGAGGTTCGCGGGGATCTGGGTGACCGCGAGAAACGGGTTGAACAGGAACGCGCCGATCACGATCAGGTAGACGAAGGCGAAGGTCTTGACGGTTTCCAGAATGCAGAATTTGAGGGTTTCCAGGGTGAGCCTGCGGCGGACGATGGTGAGCACGAGGGTCAGGAACGCGCCGACCGCCGCCGCCTCCACGGGGGTAAAGACGCCGAAATAGATCCCCCCGAGCACCGCGAACACGATCCCCACCAGCGACAGCGACCGGCCGACGGACCGGAGCCGCTCCCCCCAGGCGAGCCTCGGCGCGCGCGGACCGATCGCCGGGTTGAGGCGGGTCAGGATGGCGATGGTCGCCATGAACAGCCCGGTGAGCAGGATTCCGGGCAGCACGCCGGCGAGGAAGAGCTGGCCGATCGATTCCTCGGTCAGCAGGGCGTAGATGATGAAGCCGGTCGAGGGCGGGATCAGGATCCCGAGCGTCCCGCCGGCGGCGACGCAGCCGGTGGCGAGCCGCGGGTGGTAGTCGTGGCGCTTCATTTCGGGCAGCGCGACCCGCCCCATCGTGACCGCCGATGCGAGGCTCGATCCGGAGACCGCCGCGAAGCCCGCGCAGCCGACCACGGTGGCCGAGGCCAGCCCGCCCGGCCAGTGCCCGACGAGGCTGCGCGCCATGTCGTAGAGGTCCCGGCTCATCCCCGACACCATCGCGAAGTTCCCCATCAGGACGAACAGCGCGATGATGCTGAGGTCGTAATTGTAGGCGATCTCGAACGGCACGCTGCCGAGCAGCGCGAGCGTCGGATCGAGCCCGCTCAGCGCCCAGTAGCCGAGCGCCCCGGCGATGGACAAGGCGATGCCGATCGGCACGCGCAGGAAGATCAGCAGGAACAGCCCCGCGAGACCGAGAATGCCGACGAGGGTGGGGCTCACGCCGCTTCGTCGCTTTCCGGGCCCGGCACGAAGACACGGATCGCCAGCACGAGCGCCATCGATCCGGCCCCGAACGCCACCACCCAGTAGAACGGGAAGAACGGGATGGTGAGCAGTTGCGACGCCTCGGCGAATTCGCGCACGTCCACCGACTGGACCACCGCGCGCCAGGCGATCAGGGCGAACATGGCGCAGCCGACCAGGTTTATCGCGGGGTCGAGGACCCGCTGCGCGCCCCTGCCGAGCCGGTTGTAGAGGAGCTCGATCACCACATGCGCCCCGCGCCAGGCGCAATAGGCGAAGCCGAGGAAGGTCATGATCAGGACCGCGAACTGGGTGAGGTCGAAGACCCCGGTAATCGGCGCGTTGAAGAAGTAGCGGCCGACCACATCCGCCGTGGTCAGCAACATGAGAAGGAGGAGAACGGCCCCGGCGACATACGCCGAGGCCGTGACCAGGATGCCGACGGCCCGGGAGACCGGACCCTCGCGAGAGTCCATCAACCCTTGGCCAGATAGTCGGCGAGCATCTGCGGATAGGTCGGGTGCGATTTCCCGTAGCGCTTGACCCAGTCATCGACGATGGTCTTGAACCGCGCGGTCCAGGCCGCCTTGTCGGCCGCGCTCAACTCGGTGATGTTGGTGTCTTTCCGGTCCCGCACCGTCTTGATGCCCGCCGCGCGCGCCGCCTCGTAGAGCTTGGCGCCCTTGAGGCTGAGCGGCAGTCCGCGCTGGGCGTCGACGGCTTTCTTCTGCGCGGCGGAAAGGCCGGCATAGGTCTTCTTGTTCATCACCATCATCTGCGGCGAATAGCCCATCGGCAGGTCGACGACGAAGTGCTTGACCACCTCGGCCAGCTTGAAACTGTTCACGGTGGAGATGCCGACCAGCGCGCCGTCGACCACGCCCTTCTCGATCGCGCTGTAGGTCTGCGGCATCGGCATTCCCACCGGGATCGCGCCGAGCCCCTTGATGATCGCCGCCTGGTCGCGCGACGGCGTGCGGAGCTTCATGCCCTTGAGGTCGTCGGGGGTGCGCACGACCTTGTTGGTCATCAGGACGGGCACGTCGGTGGTCCACAGCCCCAGCACCTCGACGCGCGCGTATTCGGACGCGAGATGCTTGTCGAAGATCTTCCACATCGCCGTGGTCGCCTCGGTGGGCGAGCCCCATTGCAGCGGAATCTCGACCACCATCGTCTTGGGGAACACCGTGGAGGTGTAGCCCTGCAGCCCGAACTCGATATCGGCGATGCCGTTGACCACCCGCTTGAAGGCGCCGGGCGGCTTGCCGCCGATCTGCCCGCCGGGGAAGCCGACCACCTTGAGGCCGACATTCGCCGCCGCGATGTCGTTGCCCCAGGGCGTCATCAGCTTGGCCCAGACATGGTGCTTGGGGCTGGTGAAGAACGCCATCTTGAGGTCGCGCGCCTGCGCCGTCGTGGCGCCGGCCGCGCCGGCCAGGACGGCCGCGGCCACGCCCGCCGCGGTCAGCCCTTTCAGTGTCGTCCGCATGGACGCTCTCGCGCGTTTCGACATTTCCGTTCCTTCCCTGCGAAGAGGCCCGCCGCCGGCCGGCGAGCGCGATTTGTGGTCCGATTGTACGGGCGGGAACAGCCGGGGTGTCAAGCGGGGCGGCGCTTGCTCCGCCCTCCCCCGACCCCTCCCGCAAGCGGGAGGGGAGAAGGTAAGGAGGGTTCGGCGAGCGAGTCCCCTCTCCCCAGCGGGGAGAGGGTCAGGGTGAGGGGGGCTTCTGCGCCAGCGGTCGGGCAGCGGCGCCTCCCGCGTCCTCGCCCAGAGCGAGCCGACGGAGCGCCGCCCCGACATTGACCACGTCCTTGTCGCCGTACCCCATCAGCGCGGCGAGCTGGTAGATCTCGCGGGTGGCGTTGGCGAGCAGCGACGGCGATTTCGTGTCGGCCGCGAGCTTGGCGAACAGCGAGACGTCCTTGAGCGCGACATCGGTCGCGAAGAAGGGTCCGTCCGCGCCGGTGACGATCCGCCCGGACAGCGCGCCCAGAGCCGCGCTGTTGGACGTGCTGTTGGAGAGCACGTCGAGCAGCCGTTCCAGATCGACCCCGAGCTTGGCCGCCAGCGCGAAGGTCTCGGCATACATCGCATGGATGCAGAGCCCGTTGATGTTGTTCAGAATCTTGAAAATGTGGCCCGTCCCCACCGGGCCGCAATGGACGAAGCGCTCGGACACCGCCTCGAAGGCGGGGCGGCAGCGCTCGACGATCTCCTCGGGCCCGCCGACCAGGAGCACCACCTCGCCGTCCCAGGCGTGCTGCTCCATGCGCAGCATCGGCGCGTCGACGACATGCACGGAACGCGCTTCGGCCTCGGCAGCCAGCTCGCGGGTCACCGCGGGATCACTCGTCGAGAAGTCGATCAGCACCGAACCCTCGCGCGCGTTGGCGATCAGCCCGTCCGGCCCTTGATACACGGAACGGATCGCCTCGATGCTCTGCAGGCAGGTGCCGATCGTTTCGGCCGCCTCGCACAGCCCGGCGAGACCGTTGGCGGGCTTCGCCCCCATGCCGACGGCGCGCTCGACCGCCGCGGCGTCGATGTCGTGGACAGAGAGCGCGAAACCGTTCCCGAGAAGGTTGCGGGCGAGCCCCTTGCCCATGGTCCCGGCGCCGACCAGCCCGAAGCTGCGTTCCACCGTCATCCTCCCTGCAATCACTCGGCGGCCTGATCTTCCGTCGCCGGCGGACGCCAGCGCAAGACGGGGCGGCGCGCGGCTGCGGTCTCGTCGAAGCGGCGGCGCGGCGCTTCCCCGGGCGCGGCATGGAAGGCGTCGGCGTCGCCCGCCAGCGCCCGCTCCACGATGCGCCGCAGCGTGGCGATCAGGTGGTCGAGGCTTTCCCTCGATTCCGTCTCGGTGGGCTCCAGAAGAAGGGCGCCGTGGACCACCAGCGGGAAGTAGATCGTCGCCGGATGGTACCCCTCGTCGATCATCGCCTTGGCGAGGTCGAGCGTCGTCACGTCGGTGTCCTTGAGGAACGCATCGTCGAACAGGACCTCGTGCATGCAGGGGCCCTCATAGGGGAGGCTCATCAGGTCGGCGAGCCCGGCCGAGACGTAGTTCGCGTTCAGGACCGCGTCGGAAGACGCCTGCCGGAGCCCGTCGATGCCGTGGCTCAGGATGTAGGCGAGCGCGCGGACGAACATGCCCATCTGGCCGTGGAAACCCTTCACCCGCCCGAACGCCCGGCCGGAGGGGTCGGTCTCGACCAATCGGAACCCGTCCGGCCCCTCGACGACGTAGGGAACCGGCGCGTGGGGCGCGAGCGCCGCGCACAGCGCGATCGGGCCGCTTCCCGGCCCGCCCCCGCCGTGCGGCGTCGAGAATGTCTTGTGCAGGTTGAGATGCATGCAGTCGATGCCGAGGTCGCCGGGCCGCACCCGGCCGACGATGGCGTTGAAGTTGGCGCCGTCGCAGTAGAAATAGGCGCCCGCCTCGTGCACCGCGTCCGCCTGTTCGAGGATCTCGTCCTCGAACAGGCCGCAGGTGTTGGGGTTGGTCAGCATGAAGGCCGCGACGTCGTCGCCGAGCGCCGATTTCAGCGCCTCCAGATCCACCCGTCCGCGCGCGTTGAGCGGCACCGCGGCGACCTCGTAGCCGCACATCGCGGCGCTCGCCGGGTTGGTGCCGTGCGCGGAATCGGGCACCAGCACGCGCTTTCGGGGATCGCCCGCCGCCTCGTGCGCCGAGCGGATCGTCATCAACCCGGTCCATTCGCCGTGCGCCCCGGCGGCGGGGGAGAGCGCGATCGCGGGCATTCCGGTCAGCGCCCTCAGCCAGCCCGTAAGCCGGTCCATCAGCGCGAGCGCGCCCTGTATCGTGGACTCGGGTTGCAGCGGATGGATGTCGGCGAACCCCGGCAGACGCGCGAGCTTCTCGTTGAGCCGGGGGTTGTGCTTCATCGTGCACGAGCCGAGCGGGTAGAGGCCGGTGTCGATCGCGTAGTTCTTCTGGCTGAGCCGCGTGAAGTGGCGCACCACCTGGGGCTCGGAGAGACCGGGCAGGCCGATCGGCGCCTCGCGCGCCAGCCCGCCCAGACGATCGCGCGCCTCCGGCGGATCGGGCAGGTCGACGCCGGTCCTGCCGTCCGCGCCCTGCTCGAAGATCAGGGGCTCCTCGAAGCGGAGCCCGCGATGGCGGATGCCGTCCGCCGCCGTTCCGGCGCTCATTTCAGGGCCTCCCCGAGCGCGGCTTCCAGGGCCGCCATGTCGTCCTCGGTCGTCGTCTCCGTCGCGGCGACCAGCAGAAGCGGCGCCGCCTCCGGCTCGCCGGGCAGGAGGCGCGAGACCGGGACCCCGGCCAGCACGCCGCGCCCGGCAAGCTCGTCCACGACCCCGGCGGCGGGCCGGTCGAGACGCAGCGTGAACTCGTTGAAGAAGCTGTCGTTCGCCACCGCCGCGCCGGGGACGGCATCGAGCCGGTCGGCGAGCGCCGCGGCCTTCGCGTGGTTGAGCCGCGCGAGCCGCGAGAACCCTTCCTCGCCGAGCAGGCTCAGATGGATGGCAAAGGCGAGCGCGCACAGGCCCGAATTGGTGCAGATGTTGCTGGTCGATTTCTCGCGCCGGATGTGCTGTTCGCGCGTCGCCAGCGTCAGGACCCAGCCGCGCCTGCCGTCGGCGTCGAGCGCCTCCCCCGCCAGACGCCCGGGCATTTGCCGGACATGGCGCTCGCGGCAGGCGAACAGCCCGACATAGGGTCCGCCGAAGGTGAGCGGATTGCCGATCGACTTGCCCTCCGCCGCGATGATGTCGGCGCCCATCTCGCCGGGCGATTTCAGCGCGCCGAGCGCGACGACCTCGGTGACCGCGACGATCAGCAGCGCGCCGGCATCGCGGCACGCCCCGGCGAGCGGCGCGAGGTCGCGCACCCGGCCGAAGAAATCGGGGTACTGGACGACGACACAGGCGGTCTCGGAGTCGATCCTGCCGGCGAGCGACTCCGTGCCGTCGAAATCGGGCGGCAGGCAGTCGAGCTCGGCGGAAAGATATCGGAGCCCGGTCTCCGTCACCTCGCGGTATTGCGGATGGAGCGCGCCGGAGACGACGACACGCGGCCGCCTTGTCACCCGGAGCGCCATGTTTACCGCTTCCAGGCACGAGGTCGCGCCGTCGTACATCGAGGCGTTGGCCACATCGAGCCCGGCGATCAGAGCGACCTGGGTCTGGAACTCGAACAGCGCCTGCAGCGTCCCCTGGGAAATCTCGGGCTGGTAGGGCGTGTAGGAGGTGAGGAACTCGCCCCGCTGGATCAGCGCGTCCACGCTCGCCGGCACGTGGTGGCGATAGGCGCCGGCGCCGAGGAAGAACGGGACCGATCCGGCGGAAACATTTCGCGCGGCGAGCACGCCGAGCGCGCGTTCGACCTCGATCTCGCCCGCATGATCGGGCAGGTCGAAGACCGGATCGCGGGCCGGTTCCGGCACGTCCCGGAACAGGCTGTCCACGGACGGCGCGCCGATCGAGGCGAGCATCGCCCGCCGGTCGGCTTCGGTCAGCGGCAGATATCGCATCGCCCGGCTCCCGCTTCGCTCAGAGGGTGGAGACGAAATTGTCGTAGGCGGCTTCGTCCAGCAGCGCTTCGACCTCGCCGGGATCGGTCATCCGCACCTTGATGAACCAGCCGCCGGCGGTGGGTTCCCGGTTGACCAGGCCCGGATCGTCGGCCAGCGGCTCGTTGACCTCGACCACCTCCCCGCTTACCGGGGCGTAGACCTCGCTCGCGGCCTTCACCGATTCGACGACGGCGGCCTCCTCGCCCTTGGCCACCGAACGGCCCTGCTCCGGCAGCTCGACGAACACCACGTCGCCGAGCTGTTCCTGCGCGTAGTCCGAAATCCCGATCACCGCGATATCGCCTTCCACGCGCACCCACTCATGCTCCTCGCTGTATCTGAGTTCGGCCATCGCCTCACCCTCCCTTGCCCTTGAAATAGCGGTGCGGAACGAACGGCAGCTTCGCGACCCGCGCCGGAAGCGGCTTGCCGCGGACGACGACCTCGACCGCCCGGCCCGCCTCGCTCGCCCCGGCGGCGACGTAGCCCATGGCGACCGGCCCGCCGACGCTCGGCCCGAAGCCGCCGCTGGTGATCTCCCCAATGGCCTCGCCGCCGACCTCCCGCACCGTCGTGTGGGCGCGGGCCGGCGCGCGGCCGTCGGGACGGATCCCGACACGGCGGCGCGGCGGACCCGACGCGATCTGGTCGAGGATCACATCGGCGCCGGTAAATCCGCCTTCCGCCCGCCGGCGCTTGCCGACGGTCCAGGCAAGACCGGCCTCGACCGGCGTGGTCGTCCGGTCGATGTCCTGACCGTAGAGGCAGAGCCCGGCCTCCAGCCTCAGCGTGTCGCGCGCGCCGAGCCCGGCCGGCTCGACCTCCGGCAGGTCGAGCAGCATGCGGGCGATCCGCTCGGTTTCCCCGGCCGGGATCGAGATCTCGAACCCGTCCTCGCCGGTATAGCCGGACCGGCTGACCGCCAGCCTGACGCCGTCGATCTCGAAGGGCGCGGCGGTCATGAAGGGAAGCGCCTCCGCGCCCGGCGCCAGCGCCGCCAGAGCCGCCGCCGCCTTCGGGCCCTGCAGCGCGACGAGCCCGCGGTCGAGCTCGTCCAGCGCGCATCCCGCCGGCAGCGCCGCCCGGATATGTGCGATGTCGGCCTCCTTGCGGACGGCGTTGGCGACGACGAACAGGTAGGCGCCGACATCGGTGACGATCAGATCGTCGAGAATGCCGCCCGCCTCGTCGGTGAGCATCGTGTAGCGCATGCCGCCCGGGGCGAGCCCCTGGATGTCGCCCGGCAGCAGCGCCTCCAGCGCCCGCACCCGGTCGTCGCCGCGGATCGTGAGCTGGCCCATATGCGAGACGTCGAACAGCGAGGCCGCGCTTCGCGTGTGCAGATGCTCTTCGATGATGCCGCCGGCATAGTGAATCGGCATGTCGTAGCCGGCGAACGGCGCCATCCTGGCGCCGAGCTCACGGTGCAGACCGGTCAGGGGGGTCGTCTTTACCGCCGCGGTTTCGGGGTCGCTCATCGGGTCCTCCGGCAGACAGCACGCGCGCACAATGCGCCGCGCGCCCCCTCTGTCCGTGGACCTGAGAGATTCACGGAACCGGCCGGTTCCGCTTACCCCTTCGGTGGAGCCGCTCCCCTATCCGCGAAGCGGCCCGCTTTCCAGAGACACATCGACCTGCGGTCCGTTTGCCTGAGAGTTTCCGGGGCCCTTGCTCCTTCGGCGCCGGTGATGAACCGGACTCTCCCGCAGGCGTCGTCTGTGTAGCGCAGCGTCCGGCCCGGGGCCGGACAGGTCTTATCTAATGGGCGGGGAAATCCGCGTCAACCGCCGGACCGGTTGAACCGGAGCTGGCCGCGGTCCAGCTGGAAGCCCATGAAGACGTTGAAGTCGGGCGCGCGGCGCTGTCCGGTTACCGGTATCGCGATGGAGATCTCGTCGCGATAGAGAACCCGGTTGACGCCGCTCTCGAATTTCATTTCGACCGGAAAAACGCGCTTGCCGCGCTCGGCGGGATGGAACTCGGGGATCGCCACGAAATAGGCGAACCGCCCTTCGCGGCTCCGATTCGCCGGACCGCGCTCGAGCAGGAACTCGACCGTGAGATCGAGTTCGACCCTGTCGTCCTCGACGTTGCATTCCCCGCCGATATTGACCAGCCGGCCTGTGAGCACGACATCGGTCAGGTCCCGCCCCGCCCCGGGGGCGAATTCGGTCAGCCTGTCGGCATATTCGAGAAGCTGGACCCGCGGGCAGATCCGCTCGGAGAACCGTTCCTCGCCGCCGCAGGCGTACAGCAGCAAGGATATCGACGCCGCGGCCAGCGCGGCGGCGATTCCGCGGGAGGCCGGCACGGCCGGGGAGCCCGAAGGGCGCGCCATCCGGGCCTAGAGGTCGTTGTGGGTGCCGTCGCAGACCGGCTTGTTCGACGTGCTCTTGCAGCCGCAGAACCAGATCGTCCGGTCCGCCTTCGCATCGTACTGCATCGGCGCGAGGCCGGTGCCCTTGTGCGAGCCGTCGCAGAACGGCTGGGACTGGCTGCGCCCGCAGGCGCACCACCAGTATTCCTTGCCCGCCTCGACCTCGACGCCGTAGGGCTCCTTCTGCGCGATAACCGGTTCCGCCATGACCAAGGTTCCTATCCGAAAGCCGCTGTGGTATCTGGTGGGGCACTCTAGTGTTCCGTTCGCCGATCCTCAAGGCAGGGATCGGAACGGAGTCGGGAGCCGATGCAAAAGCCTCCGCTGAAAATTCTGCTGGCCGGCCCGCGCGGCTTCTGTGCCGGCGTCGACCGCGCGATCAAGATCGTCGAGCTGGCGCTCGAGAAATACGGTGCGCCGGTCTATGTCCGCCACGAGATCGTCCACAACCGCTTCGTGGTCGAGGCGCTGGAGGAAAAGGGCGCGGTCTTCGTGGAGGAGCTGGAGGAAATTCCGGGCGGCGTCCCGGTCGTCTTCAGCGCCCACGGCGTCGCCAGGGCAGTGTTCTCGGAAGCCGACGAGCGCGAGCTGTTCTATCTCGACGCCACCTGCCCGCTGGTCACCAAGGTCCATGTCGATGCGCGCCGCCACGAGAGCGAGGGCCGCCAGGTCATCCTGATCGGCCACGCGGGCCATCCCGAGGTGATCGGCACGATGGGCCAGCTCCCCGAAGGCAGGATGATCCTCGTCGAGACCGTCGAACAGGCGCGATCCGTCGAGGTCGTGGATCCGGAGCGGCTTTCCTACGTCACCCAGACCACGCTCTCGGTCGACGAGACCGAGGCGATCGTCGAGGTCCTGAAGGAGCGCTTTCCCGCCATCGAGCCGCCGCGCAAGGAAGACATCTGCTACGCCACCACCAACCGCCAGGCGGCGGTCAAGGCGATCGCGAGGCGCTGCGACGCGCTCGCCGTGATCGGCGCTCCCTATTCGTCCAACTCCAAGCGGCTCGCGGAGGTGGCCAGGGACGCGGGTTGCGACAAGGCGGTGTTGATCCAGCGGGCGCGGGAAATCGATCCGGACTGGTTGGACGGCGTGGGCACGCTCGGCCTGACCGCCGGCGCTTCCGCGCCCGAGATCCTGGTTCAGGAGCTGATCGATCTTTGCCGGACGCTATTCGACGTGACCGTCGAAGAGGTCTCGCTGATCGAGGAATCGGTGGAGTTCAGCCTGCCGCGGGCGCTGACGGCCTGACCCGGACGACCCCGGCATGGCGGTATACACGGACGTCCCGGACGACGCCCTCGACGGGTTCGTCGGCGCCTACGACATCGGCGGCGTGCTTGCCTGCAAGGGCATCGCGGAGGGGATCGAGAACTCGAACTACCTGCTGCAGACCGAGCGGGGCGCGTTCATTCTCACCCTCTACGAACGCCGGGTCGCGCGGGAAGACCTGCCCTTCTTTCTCGGACTGATGGATCACCTTGCCGGGCGCGGCATCGTGTGCCCCACGCCGGTGCCCGGCCGCGACGGCGGGACGTTGCGCGAACTTTGCGGGCGTCCCGCGGCCATCGTCACCTTCCTCAACGGAATGTGCGTCAGGAGGGCCGGGGCGGAACATTGCGCGGCGCTGGGCCGCGCGACCGCAGAAATGCACCGGGCGGGCGCGGATTTCCCCCTCGGGCGCAAGAACGCGCTGGGACTGGCGGGCTGGCGGCCCCTGTTCGCGACCTGCCGGGAGGCGGCCGACGGGATAGCCCCGGGCCTCCGCCGCGAGATCGACGAGGAACTGGATTTTCTCGATTTGCGCTGGCCCTCGGGCGCCGCCGCCGGCGTGATCCATGCCGACCTCTTCCCGGACAACGTCTTTTTCCTCGGCGGCGGGCTGTCGGGGATCATCGACTTCTATTTCGCCTGCAACGACCTCTACGCCTACGAGCTCGCGATCTGCCTCAACGCCTGGTGTTTCGAGGCGGATCTCAGCTTCAACGTAACCAAGGCCCGGCGTCTGATCGCGGGCTACAATTCGGTGCGGCAGCTGGAGAAGGCGGAAATCGAGGCCCTTCCCGTGCTCGCCCGGGGGGCGGCGCTGCGGTTTCTGCTGACCCGCCTCCACGATGCGCTCTTTCCGCCGGAGGGCGTGCTGGTCGCTCGAAAGGACCCGCTCGAATACCTGCACAAGCTGCGGTTTCACCAGCGGGTGGCGGACCCCGGCGCCTACGGGCTCGAACCGTGACCGCGGTCGAGATCTTCACCGACGGCGCCTGCAGCGGAAATCCCGGCCCCGGCGGCTGGGGTGCGCTGCTGCGCTACGGCGGCGCCGAAAAGGAGATGTGCGGCGGCGAGGCCGCGACCACCAACAACCGGATGGAACTGCTCGCCGCGATCCGGGCGATCGAGACCCTGAAGCGCCCTGCCACGGTGCGGCTCCACACCGACAGCACCTATCTCAGGGACGGGATCACGCGCTGGATCGAAGGCTGGAAGGCCAACGGATGGAAGACCGCGGCGAAGAAACCGGTGAAGAACGTCGATCTGTGGCAACGTCTCGACGCTGCGGTGGCGCCGCACGACATCGAGTGGCGCTGGGTCAAGGGCCATGCCGGCCACCCGGACAACGAGCGCGCCGACGCGCTGGCGCGCAAAGGCCTCGCGCAGGCGCGCGAGGCCCGTGCGTGACTCGCTGTTTCGCGATCAGAGCTGGCTGAGGATGGTTCCCGCGTCGCTCACCTCGAACCCGCCGCCCTCTTCGAGATTGAGTTGGGTCACGGTGCCGTCGTCGACGATCATGGAGTAACGGCGCGACCGCACGCCGAGGCCGCGGCCGACGAGGTCGAGCTCGACGTCGAGCGCCCTGGCGAAATCGGCGCTGCCGTCGGCCAGCATCCGCACCTTGTCGCCGACGCCCTGGCTCTTGCCCCAGGCATCCATCACGAACACGTCGTTGACCGCCACGCAGGCGATGGTGTCGACGCCCCTGGCCTTGATCGCGTCGGCCTGCTCGACGAAGCCCGGCAGGTGCTTGGCCGAACAGGTCGGGGTGAACGCTCCGGGCACCGCGAACAGCACGACCTTCTTGCCGGAAAACAGCTCGTCGGTGGCGACCGGCCCCGGGCCGTCCGCGCCCATCGCGGTCAGGGTTGCGGAAGGAATCTTGTCGCCGACCTGGATTGTCATGTCATGCCCCTCGCTGGTGTATCGATCCGGGGTGACATAGGCGATGGGCGCCTGCTTGTCACCCCGGACGGGCGCTCTTTTTGGGCTCAGCGTCCGGCGATCCGAGGAGACCCGCCGGCGGCCCGGTCCATCGCTTCCAGCACCGCCGTCTCGGTCAGGAGCTCGGGCAGCGGCTCGCCGTTCGGCCGCGCCGGCCCGTAGACCGCGTTGAACGGTATGCCGAACCGGCCGAAAGACTTGAGATAGGCGCCGATCTCGTCGCTCGGACGGGTCCAGTCGGCGACCATCGCCACCACCCCGTCCCCGGTGAGCCGGCCGCGCACGGTCGCGTTGTTGAGAACCAGCGCCTTGTTGACCTGGCAGGTGATGCACCAGTCGGCGGTCACGTCGACGAAGACGACGGCACCGGACGCCACGGCGGACCGTATCGCCTCGCGGTCGAACGGTTTCCAGTGCGCGGCGGCGGCGGTCGCGTTGCCGGGCCCGGAACCGGGCCAGATCGCGAGCGCGAGCGCCGCCGCGCCCGCAACGCCGGCGAGACCGCGTCCGAGGCGGGGCGACCGCCGGGTCCCGGGACGCGCGAAGACGAGCCCGAGGAGGAGCGCCGCCAGCGCCGCGGCGACCGCGACGGCGGACCAAGTGCCGAGCTGGACGGCGAGCACCGTCACCAGCCAGACGGCGGTTGCCAGCAGCAGAATCCCGAGACCGCGCCGGAGCGTGACCATCCATGGCCCGGGGCGCGGCATCCGGGTCGCGATGTCCGGGAAGGCGGCGCCCGCCAGGTAGGGCAGCGCCAGACCGATCCCGAGGCACAGGAAGACGGCGTAGATCTCGGCGCTGCCGCGCGACAGCGCGAAGCTTACCGCCGTGCCGAGGAACGGCGCGGTGCACGGGGTCGCCAGAAGCGTCGCGAACACGCCGGTCAGGAAATGGCCCGCCACGCCCTTTTTCCCGTGGCCGCTCGCCTCGACCGCCATGTCGGACACCCTCCCGGGAAGGCGGATCTCGAACAGGCCGCAGAGATTGGCCGAGAACAGGGTCACCACGATCGCCATGAAGACGAGGAACACGGGCTGCTGGAACTGGACCCCCCAGCCGACGGATTCGCCGGCGAGACGGAACCCGGCGACGCCGGTGGCGAGCACGAGGAAGGACACGAGGATGCCCGCCGCGGAGGCGAGAAAACCGGTCCGCACGTCGCGCCTCTCGCCCCCGCCGTGCCCCATGGCGGAGACCAGCTTCAGCGAGAGAACCGGAAGCACACAGGGCATCAGGTTGAGGATCAGCCCGCCCGCGACGGCGAGCAGGAGGACCAGCCACAACCCTCTTTCTGCCGGCGGCGCCACGGCCGGCGATGCGGTCCGCGCCGCCGCCGGCGTCAGCGACTGTTCCGATGCGCGGACGCCGTCGACCACGGTAAAGCGCATTTCGCGGCCCGCCAGGGTTCCGCCGCCCTTCGGCGGCGCGAGAGCCGCGATGCGGGCGAACGCGGTCTTGCCGCCGGCGTCGATCCGGTAGTCGGGCGCGCCGAACGCCCAGCCTTCCGGCCCCTCCACGTAGATGTCGGGCCGCGACAGCGGCGCGTCCGCGGCGATGGAGACCTCCAGCGCCCGGGTCACGTCTCCGCCGACCGCCGCCACCGATGCGACGCGGATCGGGAGGTCCGGGCCGCCGCGCGGGACGAGCGCGGCGAAGCGCTCGATCAATGCCGTTTCGATCGACGAGGCCGCCCCCCCCGCCGGCAGCCGAAGCGCGAGATCCGCGACATAGGGAACGCACACGTCGTCGCAGGTCAGATAGGGAATCTTCGCCCTGACGACGAGCGGACGGCCGGGCTCGACGAGGGTTGCGTCGACCGGGAGAACGACCTCGCCGCTGTAGCCCAGCGTCTCGAGGCCGATGACCGAAAAACGCATCGGCGCGGGCCAGGACAGCGTCGCCTTGCCCAGGTTCTCCGAGCCCGACCAGTCCGGCTGCGGCGGGAACCCGGCATCGCCCGGCGAACGCCAGTAGATCTTCCAGTTGTCGTTCATCCGGAAATGGATGCCGAGACGCAGCGTCCCGCCGTCGCCGACGGCGTTCGACGCGGCGATCAGACGCACCGCGCCGTGCTCGTTGGTCCACCACTGGGACGCCGCCGCGCGCGCCTCGCCCGGCCACGACGCGGCCAGCGCCAGCGCGCCGAGACCGAAAAAAACGGCCAGTGCGGATGTCGTGTTGCGAATCACGTCGGTTGCACCAATATCGCTCTTGCCGATCCTGGGCTATACTTCGAACGAGGGCCGTTGCGGTCAGCGTACCGGGTATATAGGTCGGCGATGCGCGCCGGGAATTCAAATCGTCGTGCGCGCCGCGTTATTTCGAACCGGTTTCGCCCTGCCGGGAGGACATGGCATGAGTACCGGGGACGACAGCCAAGGCTATCTGACGGGCCAGCTCCTGGTGGCGATGCCCCAGATGGAGGATTCGCGCTTCGTCAGGTCGGTCATCTACATGTGCGCCCACACCGCGGAGGGCGCGATGGGGCTGGTGGTCAACAAGCTGATGGACAATATCAGCTTCCCCGACCTCCTCGACCAGTTGAACCTCGCGGGATCGGAGGCGCCGGACGGCGTCAACGTCCATTTCGGCGGCCCGGTGGAGACCGGGCGGGGCTTCGTCCTGCATTCGGCCGATTATGTTCAGGACGCGACGCTGGTGATCGACGACACCGTCGCGCTCACCGCGACGATCGACATATTGAAGGCGATCGCCGGCGGAGAGGGGCCGAAGCACCGTCTGCTCGCGCTCGGCTATGCCGGCTGGGGGCCGGGTCAGCTCGACGACGAAATCCAGCGCAACGGGTGGCTGTCGGTGCCCGCCGACGACGCGCTCATCTTCGGTACGGGACTGGACGACCGCTGGGAGCGCGCCATCGCCAAGCTCGGCATCGACGCCGGCATGCTCTCGGGCGCCGCCGGCCGCGCCTGAAACGCGGCGTCAGGCCAGCGCCGCCGCGATCTCTTCGTAGCCGGGTATCGCGGCCTCGGGCCCGAGGATCGCGACCGTGGGCCGGCCCGCCCTGAGGCGCCCGGAGATGCGGCCGACCGCGTCCCGGTCAACGGCGTCCACCGCTTCGGTTACTTCGCTCGTCGGCAGGACCCGGCCGAAGATCAGCGTGTGGCGCGCGATCTGTTCCGACCGCGCGGCGGTGCTTTCGAGCGACATCAGGATTCCCGCCTTGAGCTGGGCCTTCGCGCACCGCAGCTCCGCCTGCGACATGTCGTCCGCCAGCGTCGTCAGATTGGCGCAGATGCGTTCGGCCACCTCGGATGCGCTGTCCGCCCCGGTGCCGGCGTAGACGCCGAACAGGCCGCTGTCCGCATAGCTCGAATTGAAGCTGTAGATCGAATAGACCAGCCCCCGCTCCTCGCGGATATCCTGGAACAGGCGCGACGACAGGCCACCCCCGAGCGCGGCGGAAAACACCGCCAGGGCGTAATAGTCGGGATCGCGGTTGGGGATGCCTTCCAGGCCTATGACCAGATGCAGCTGTTCCTGCGTCCGGACCTCCCGGCTGTCCCCGCCGGCGTAGACGGCGGGCTCCGGCGCGAACCCCGCGGCGCCCTCCGTCGATCCGAACGCGTCCTCCACGCGGCGGGCGAAATCGTCATGGTCGAGCTTTCCCGCCGCTGCGACGACGATCCGGTCGGCCGTGTAGTGGCGGGCGATATAGTCCACCAGGGCGCCGCGTTCGATCGCGCTCACCAGCTGCGGCGTGCCGAGCGTCGGGCGGCCGACGGGCTGGTCGGGAAAGGCGGTCGCCTGGAAACGGTCGAACACGACGTCTTCCGGGGTGTCGTCGCTCTGGCCGATCTCGCGCAGGATGACCGCGCGTTCCCGTTCGAGCTCTTCGGCGTCGAGCACGGCATGCTGCAGGATGTCCGCGACGATGTCGAGGGCAAGCCCCTCGTCGCCGGCGAGGACGGTGGCGTGAAAGGCGGTGAACTCGCGCGAGGTGTAGGCGTTCAGGTGTCCGCCGACCGACTCGATCTCCTCGGCGATGGCGCGGGCCGAGCGCCGGTCTGTGCCCTTGAACGCCATGTGCTCGACCAGATGCGCGATTCCGTTCACCTCGGCGTGCTCGTGCCGGGTGCCGACATCGATCCAGGCGCCGAGCGAAACCGTCTCCACCGTCGCCATACGGTGGGTGACGACCCGGAGCCCGCTCGCAAGCGTCGTCGAACGGACGGTCATACGGCTCCCCTCAGGCCGATCCTCTCGCGCACGAAGGCCTTGATGGGCGTCGGATCGTTGGCGAAGGTCCGGACCCGTTCGGGGGCCGTCATCAACGACTCGAGACGGGCCGGCAGGTCCGGCCGCGTGCCGGTGGCGGCCTCCACCGCATCGGGGAACTTGGCGGGATGCGCGGTCGCGAGCGTGATCAGCGGAACGTCGGGGTCGCGCCGTAGCGCCTGTCCGACCCCGTATCCGACCGCGGTGTGGGGATCGAGCGTGACGCCCGAGCGCTCGAAGACTTCCGCGACGGTCCGGCGGGTTTCGTCGTCGTCCCGCCGGCCGGCCGCGAACAGGCCGCGAATGCCGGCCATCGTCACCGCCGCGACGGTCATCCGGCCCGACTGGCGGAAGCGGTCCATCGCCCGGCGCACCGTGGCGGGGTCGCGGTTCACATAGTCGTAGAGCAGGCGTTCGAAATTGCTGGACACCTGGATGTCCATGCTGGGGCTGATCGTCGGCACCACCTCGCCGATCTCCATCGCGCCGGTCTCGACGAAGCGGGCGAGTATGTCGTTGCGGTTGGTGGCGACGATCAGCTGGTCCACCGTCAGACCCATGCAACGCGCGACATAGCCCGCGAACACGTTGCCGAAATTCCCGGTGGGCACCGAAAAGGCGACGGGCCTGTGAGGGGCGCCGAGCGCGACCCCGGCGGTCACGTAATAGACCGCCTGCGCGGCGATGCGCGCCCAGTTGATCGAGTTGACGGCGGTCAGCCGGCAGTCGGCGCGGAACCGGGCGTCTCCGAACATCGCCTTAACCAGCGCCTGGCAATCGTCGAAGGTTCCCTCCACGGCGATGTTGTGGACGTTGGCGGCGTCGACGGTCGTCATCTGGCGGCGCTGGACCTCCGACACCCGGCCGCTGGGGTGCAATACGAAGATCTCCATGCCGGCCCGGTCGCGGCACGCTTCGATGGCCGCCGATCCCGTATCGCCGGACGTCGCCGCGACGATCGTCACCGTCTCGCCGCGCTTGGCGAGCACGTGGTCGAACAGGCGGCCCACGATCTGGAGGGCGTAGTCCTTGAAGGCCAGCGTCGGCCCGTGAAACAGCTCCAGAAGCCAGTCGTTCGAGTCGAGCTGGACCAGCGGCGCGACGACGGGACTGTCGAAACCGGCATAGGCCGCGGCGGCGATCTCGGCGAGGGTCGCCTCGTCGATCCCGGGCTCGGTGAACGGCGCGATCACGCGGGCCGCGACCTCGTGATAGGGCAGGGAAGCGAACCCGGCCAGCGTCCCGGCATCGAAACGGGGCCAGGTTTCGGGCAGGTAAAGGCCGCCGTCGGGCGCCAGCCCGCTCAGCAGCACATCCTCGAAATCGATGGGCGGAGCCTCGCCCCGCGTACTGACGTACTTCACCCGCCGTCCCCTGCCCTTCGACGAGGGCATATACGCCGCTTCCCGCCCCGGGACAACCGAGGCCCTCTCGTCAGCCGGGTCCGAAGTTCATATTCTCCCGCCGCGATGACCGGCCTCGACCGCAACACGCTCAGCCTCGGCCTTTTCGGCGCCAACTGTTCCGGCGGTCTCGCCACGTCGACCTTCCCGGACCGCTGGGACGCGACGTGGGAGAACAACCTCGCGCTGGCGCGCATGGCGGACGATGCCGGCATGGATTTCATGCTGCCGCTCGGGCGCTGGATCGGCTACGGCGGCGAGACCAACCACAACGGCTCCAACTTCGAGACCCTGACCTGGGCCGCCGGCATCCTCGCCGCCACCAGGCGGATCATGGCCTTCGGCACCCTGCACGTGACCCTGATCAACCCGGTCTTCGCCGCCAAGCAGATGGTCACCTGCCACCATATCGGCGGCGGGCGGTTCGGGCTCAACGTCGTCTGCGGCTGGTACCAGAAGGAGTTCGACATGCTGGGCGTCGATCTCGGCGCCCACGACCGCCGCTACGACCTCGGCCAGGAATGGCTCGACATCGTCAACCGGGTGTGGACCGAGGACGAGCCGTTCGATTTCGACGGCGATTTCTTCACCCTCAGATCCACGGTGCTGGAGCCCAAGCCCTTCGACCGGCGCCGTCCGATGCTGGTGAGCGCCGCGATGTCGCCCACCGGGCGCGCGTTCGCGCTCAGAAATGCCGACATGCTGTTTACTGTCGTCTGGAATGTCGACGAATTGCCGGCCCAGGCGGCGGAAATCCGCAGCGGGGCGAAAGCGGCGGGCCGCGAGGTCGGCATTTTCACCAATGCCTATGTCGTCTGCCGACCGACCCAGCAGGAGGCCGACGAATACCACCACTACTACGCCGTCGAGCACCGCGATGCCGAGGCCGTGGAGACCATGGTGGTGGAGCGCGGCTGGGACCGGCCGGGTATCCCGGAGGAGCGCCGGCAACTGTTCCGCCTGCGCGCGGCCGGGGGCAACAGCGGGTTCCCGATCGTCGGCGATCCCGACCGGGTCGCCGAGACCATGCGCCGGCTGTCGGACGGCGGCGTGACCGCGCTCGCGCTGGGTTTCCCCAACTACCTGAAGCATTTCCCGTATTTCCGCGACGAGGTCCTGCCCCGGCTGGAGCGGATGGGGCTCAGGACGCCCGCCGCGCGCGGCTGACGGCGACGCCGGCGGCGAGGCGGACCCCGCGGGGCGCCGCCATCCAGATGCAGAAGATCGAGACCAGCGCCAGCACCACGCAGAGCGTGAAGGCGGGCGCGTAGCTGCCGGCGCGGTCGAATATCACCCCGGTAACCCACGGCCCGGCGCCGGCGCCCAGATTGCCGCCAATGCTGACGAAGCCGAACACCACGGCGAAACGCGGCCCGGAATAGATGTCGGCGACGATGGTGCCGTAGAGCGCGCCGAGCCCGTAACCGAACAGGCCCTGGCAGGCGACGATCGCATAGACGACGGCCGGCGACGGCACCGTCGGGAGCACGAGCAGCAGGACGTAGCACAACGCGAAGCCGGTCAGCGCGATCGTCCAGCCCCACTCCCGGCCGACGCGGTCGGACAGCCCGCCGACCCCGATCTGCCCGAAGATGCCGCAGAAGCCGACAAGACCCAGGGCAAGCGCGGCGAAGTCGGGCGCGAACCCGACATCCAGCAGGTACCTGGTTTGGTGCACCTGAACGGCGTACCAGGCGAACAAACCGGTGAAGAAACCGAAGGTCACCCACCAGAACCGGGCGGTCCGCAGCGCGCGGGCCAGCGTCCAGTCGGTGTCGACCCAGCGTCGGTCCACCACCGTGTCGAGCGCGCGGCCCGACCGTTCCCCCCCGTTCCGGCCGGACCCGTCGGGCTCGAGCCCGACGGATGCCGGCTCCTTCCGCTGGGCGATGACGTTGAGCGGGACGATGACCGCGACCAGAAGCACGGCGAGCGAGATGCAGGCATGGCGCCAGCCCTCGGTTTCGATGACGCGCTGTATCCACGGCAGGATGACGATGGCGCCGAAGCCCACGCCGGAGAACGCGATTCCCGTCGCCAGCCCGCGGCGGCGCAGGAACCAGTTGGGCAGGAACATCGAATGACCGGCATAGCTCATCGAGACGGCGAAGCTCACCGTCATGATGCCGAGGGTAAGATAGAAGCCGACCGGCGTCGTCGCCAGGGTCGCGCATACCAGCCCGGCCGCGGTGATCGTCGCGCCGGCCGGGATGATCAGGCGCGGGCCGAAGCGCGTCATCACGAACCCGAGTGTCGGAACCAGCATGATCGACGCCGCGAATCCGATCGAGAAGGCGGCCGCCGTCACGCCGCGCTCCCAGCCGAACTCGTCGAGAATGGGCGGGAAGAAGAGCGAGAACGAGGTCCGGGCGCTGACCCCGATCGACATGGTCACGAAGGCGATGCCGATCACCACCCAGCCGTAATAGAACGGCAGCCGGGCGGCGATGGACCGGCCGTTCATTCAGGCCCTGGCGGGCGCGGGCGCCGGGCGGGCGGCCCGGTTCTCGCGGATCAGGACGGTGAGCGCCGCGGCCAGGAGCGCGAGCCCGAAGGACACGAACCAGACCCAGTCGTAACGCGCGAAGAGCTCGAACAGATAGCCGCCGAGGAAGGTGCCGGCCGCCCCTCCGAGCGAGTGCGCGGCGAAGATCAGTCCCATCGTGAAGCCCATGATATGCCGCCCGATATGGCTCGCGACGAGGCTGGCAACGATCGGGAAGGTGGCGTAATCGAAGATGCCGAACAGAACCGCGAAGGTGAAGAGGAGCGTCGAGCTTCCCGCGATCTGCAACAGGACGAGAAACGTCAGCGCCCGCATGAAATAGATCGACGCGAGCAGCGCCGGGCGGTGGAAACGGTCTGACAGGTGCCCGAACGCGATCATCCCAGCGAGGCTGAAGGCGGACATCACGCCGTAGGCCGTGGCGCTCTCCAGCGGCGGGAAACCGCAGGCGACGGCGTATGGGATCAGGTGGATCTTGATGACGCCGGCCGTCGTGAAGCCGCAGATCGCGAAGCCGCCGGCGAGCAGCCAGAACGTCCTTTGCCGCGCGAGCCCCGACAGGACGGCGCGGAAACCAGGCCCCGGGCCCCGGTGGGAGACCGGGCGGTCGAAACCGCCGGGTGCGTCGCGCGGCCCGATCAGGAGATGGACCGCGACGGCGGTGACCACGATGGCCGCCGCGGCGATCCACAAGCTCGACCGCCAGCCGAACGCTCCGATCAGCACCGCGAGGAGCGGCATCAGCGCGAGCTGTCCCGCCGTGCTGCCCGACGTCGCGGCCCCGGTGGCGAGGCCGAGACCGCGGTCGAAATGGGACGCGACCGTGGTGGAGACCAGCGAGGGCGAGATCGCGGCGAAGCCCGCGCCGCCGACGATCCCGTAGAACAGCACGAGCTGCCAGGGCTCCGACATCGACGCCGAGAGGACGAAGGCGATTGCCGCGAGCGACATGCCGAGCGCGTAGACGAGCCGGGGTCCGTGCCGGTCGAGCATCATGCCGGCGAGCGGCGCGACCACGGCCATCGTGGTCAGCATGACCGCGCCGGCGGACGAGACCAGGCCGTAGCTCCAGCCCAGATCGTCCTTGAGGAACGGCATCAGCAGGCCGAGCGAATTGCGCGCGGTGATCACGATGCCGAGCATCAGGAACAGCGCGCCGACGACGACCCAGCCCTTGCCGGTCGCGCGCGCCTCGATGTCGGATGCGTGTCCTGCGGCCAAGGGACCCCCGTGCCCGGCAACCCCCCGGACGGGCGAGCGATAATCGAGGGACCCCGTTAGAGCCGGTTATAGGCGGTTTCGGCGCGGGGTTGCCAGAGCAGCTGTTGACACCGATGTCGCGGATTCCAAATTCCGATATCCTATGGTAAGAAAGTAAGAATTTCCAACCTTAGACTCACGAGACTCCAATGCCGTTGGTCACCGTGAAGCCGAAGTTCCAGGTCACCATCCCCGCGAAACTTCGCAAAGGGCTTGACTTGCATGAGGGCGATCTCCTGGAGGCAACCCTTGTCGAAGACGGCATCCTCTTTCGTCCCAAGGAGGTGGTGGACCGTAACGCGGCCTCCGACCGGATTGCGTCCCTTCTGGCGCGGATCGAACCTTGGCCCGAGGATGCCGGTCGCTCCGAAGACGAGATCGTGGAAGAGATTCTCTCTGACATCGCCGAAGCCCGCAGGGCACGCCGCGCACGTCCGGCGTGAGGGTTGTACTCGACTGCAACGTGCTCGTTTCCGCGGCTCGCAGCGGCGGGGTCTGCGGTGCAGTCGTCATCGCGACGGTGCGCGACTGCGACATCGTTCTCTCCCGGCCCATCGTCGACGAATATCGGGCTATCGCCGAACGGCCGACGCATTTCCGCTATCGCGATACACTTTTGGCAATATTGGAAGAACTTGAACGAGTCGCCGTCTTCGTGGAGCCGGCTAACGTGACGTTCGGCCTCCGCGACGCGGAAGATGAAGTCTACCTTGCGACCGCGCAGGCGGGCGACGCGGTCTTGGTCACTGGCAATATCCGGGATTTCACGGAGCCGCGCTACGGATCGGTGGAGGTGTATTCACCGCGTGCATTTCTGAACCGGACTACATCATCGGGGTAATGCCGAATTCTTCTTCGGACAAGAATTCACGGTGCACTCCGGGAGCGACCTACTCCGCCGCCTCGCTCGTCCCGCCGGCGGCGGGGCCCATCGAGGCGGCGAGGTCGTAGCGGTCCATGATCTCGTCGACGAGGCCGGTCGCCGCCTGCCAGTCGTAGGTGCGGTAGGCGTGGCCGCGGGTGACGAACTGCGCGCCGGCATAGAACATCTCGTACTGGGCGTGGCGCGAGGCGAACTCCGAGCCGATCGCGTCCCAGGCGAGCTTCAGGAACTTCACCCGGGGCTCCGGATCCATGACCGGCGATTGCTGCGTGCGCTCGATATAGTCGGCGAGCGCCGGGTTGGCGAAGTCCCTCGCCGAGGACGGCAGCATGATCAGCGCGCCGCCCGCGAGCTCGCGGAGCTTGGTGATGAAGTCGGGGTAGAGCTCCTGCGTCAGCACCTGCGAGGTGTACATCAGGTTGCGGTCGGGCACGTAGTAGCCGTGATATTCGCCGCCGCCCGCCTCCATGCCGTAGACCAGCCCCTTCACCATTGCGGTCTGCGCGGCGAGGTGGCCGAGCTGCTCACGCACCGAGGGAATGGTCGCGGTGCCGATGGTCTCGGTGATCTTGTGCGCGACGCCAAGGAGAAACTGCATCTTCACCATCAGGCGGGTCTGCGCCTGGTAGTTCTGCATGTAGTGCGCGTAGGTGTCGGAGAACTGCGCCCGCGCCATGTCGGTGTCGCGGTAGACGAAGACCCGCTCCCACGGGACCTTCACGTCGTCGAAATAGATCAGCGCGTCGTTCTCGTCGAAATGGGTCGACAGCGGATAGTCGTACTCGGTCGTCACCGAGCCCTCGTAGGAGCGCCTGGACATCACCTTGACGCCCTTCTGCGCCATCGGCACGGCGAAGGAGATGGCGTATTTCTCCTCGCCGGGCTTGAGCGGCTGGATGTTGGCGCACAGCACCTCGTTCGCCATGATCGAGCCGGTGCCCAGCATCTTCGCGCCGCGCACCGTGATTCCTTCCGAATCCTCGTCGACCACGCCGCAGGTCAGGAACTCGTCCCCCTGCTCGCCGGTGTCCTTCGACCGGTCCGCCTGCGGGTTGATGATGACGTAGGTCATGTAGATGTCGTTGTCCCGGGCCCAGGCGTAGTAGTCGAGCAGCGCCTGGGCGCGCGCCTCGCTGTGCTGCCGGAACAGGTGGATGCCCATCACCTGCCCCGCCATCGAGGACGCGATGTGGTCGGGGGACCGTCCCAGCCAGCCACCGGAGAGCCGCATCCAGGCGACGATCGCCTTGCGCCTCTCGACCAGCTCTTCATAGGTCCTGGTGAGCTGCCAGGCGCGGTTGACCCGCTCGCCACTGGTGGGCGATTCGAACGTCATCAGGTCGAGATTCTCGGGACGGCACTGGAAATCGTAGAGCGCGCAGGCCGAGTTCACCGCGTTCCGGTAGGCCGGATGAACCGTCACGTCGCCGACGCGGACGCCGTCGAGATAGACCTCGCGCCCGTCTCTCAGGCTCTCGCGATGCTGGTTTCCGTCCTTCGGCATTCAGGCGCCCTCTCCTCTCGAACGGCGCGCATCATAGCAATATTTCCCCAAGTTGAGAAATGTGCGCTGTGGTGATTTTTGGCTGTCGCCGGTTCGATTTTGGCGGTTGAATATCGTCCGGCCCGCTTCCCCACCGGGCAGGATACGGGCTTCCGGGGCCTGACAAATACGATTACCGGAAGATTGTCTGGCGTGCGGGCGTGGCTTCCCCTCTGCCGTCGGGCGGCGGGATCGGGCAGGATTGTCGGGAGGCAGACGAGCGGTCAGCCGGTGTCGAGATACGGCACGGCGCCGACCAGGGAGCGCATGCGCTCGGGGCGGCCGGCGCGGGCCTGGGCGAGAGCCATCGCCATCATCACCGCCAGGGCGAGGCCGAGGCGGGTCTTCATCTTGGCGCGGCCTCGGATGTAGTGGGTCTCGAAGTTGAAGCTGTTGTCGAGGCGGCTGTTGATCCGCTCCATGGCCGAGCGGCGGTTGTAGCCGCGCCGCCATGACGGACTGCCCCAGGGCGTGGGGGTGAAGATGCGCCGGTCGTGGCTGTCGAGGTCGATGCGCAGGATGCGGCCATAGTCTCCGGGCTTGACCCCGCCGGCCCGGTGGCAGGCCCGGCTGCCGGCGCAGGCGAAGCCGAAGGCGGCTGCCGGGCAGCGGTATTTGAGCGTGCCGCAGCGGCCCCGATCAGCCTCGAACCCCTGAAACGCCATAGCGCGGACCTCGCCGGTCCCGGGACAGACGCAGGACACCCGGCCGCGCTCGTCGTGAACGATGACATCGGCGCGGTCGGGGAACAGCGGCCGCGTGATCGGCTGCGCCGGATCGTATCTCGGCTCCTGCTTCTCCACCCGCCACATCAGCCGTGTATCGATCAGCGGGCGGGCGGTCCACCGGTCCCACAGCCGCGCCTTCAGGCGGGCATCGTCGAGACCGCGGTCGGCGCTGAAGTCGGCGCAGCGCCCGGCGATCTCCGGCGCCCTTGCGAACAGCTCCTCCAGCATCCCGGACAGCACCTTGGGTTCCGAGGCCGAAGCGCGCGTCACCTCGAAGGCCACCGGAACCTCGTAATCGGTGTCGGCGATCAGGTGCAGCCCGTAGCCGAACCACGACTTCACCTTCTTCCACACCGCGCCGGTCCTGGCGTCCACCCCGCCCGTCTCGTGCTTGCCCCAGTCGGCGTCGGGGTCCGAGGTCTTGTCCTCGTCCTTGCCGACCCGGCCCGTCGAGTGGCTCGCGATCGCCTTGCCGTCGTAGCCGAGATGACGCCCGAAGTCCGGCAACGCGGCGAACAGCGCGGCGCGCAGGCTCTCGATCATGGCGGACACCAGCCCCTGCTCGTCCTCAAGCTGCACAACACGCCCCAGAAACCGCGAGAAGTTCCAGTGGCTCGGCGCCGTCGAACGAACCCGCGCCGGGCGCGTTACCGCATGCCCGTCGTGAAGCACCGTCACCGGCCCGCTCTGATACGGCAGAGGGTCGAACCCGCAGATCTCCAGCAACGCCGGGTTGCGCCCCAGCTCCCGCAACAGCGACTGCATCGAGGCGTGTTGCAACACCACCCCCGCGATCAGCGCCCGCCACATCGCCCGCACCGGGTAGTCGTTACGGCCCCGACCGCGACACACTTCAAGCGCCGTCACGATCTCCTCGTCGGGAAGCACCGCCAGAACCAGGCGCAGCCGTTCAAGGTCCGGCAGGACTTCGACATCGCGCCACGAAAAGGGTAGCTTCGCCGCCGTCGCCATCGCTGTTCTCCCGACCAGGGGTGGTGGTGGAACAAGGGCCCCAGGGCCCGATGGCGACACCTTCTATCTCATGCGCACGATCAGGGCGCGCGAGGCCGCCGCAGGAAAACCTCGCTGCCAAGACGCCGCGACCAGCGGCGTGGGGTGAAAATCGCCAAAACGACCGCCGCAGCGAAACTGAAACCCCGGATATCAACGACCACCACGGGGTATCAAAAATCTCGCACCTCCGTGAACGCCTTGTAAATCAACCCGTCCCCGACAGCGCAAACGCCTCAAGTTGCAGCGCACCGGGCCGCCACCTATGGTGCCGCCGGCCGCGCGCGCGGGGAGGAGTTGCGATGGAGCATGTCGAGACGGGCTCTCCGGAGCCGGGCCCGATCTATCTGGAGCCCACCTGGTATTTCGATTACGACACGCCGTCGGTGCGGGAGTTCGCCCTTTCCCGGACCGCGGGCCGCGAGACGCCGGTGGCGAAGGCCGTGGCGCTCTTCTACGCGATCCGCGACGAGATCCGCTACGATCCCTACACCATTTCCGACGACCGCGCCGATTACCGGGCGAGCCACGTGCTCGAGGCGGGAGCGGCCTTCTGCGTCCCGAAGGGCAACCTGCTGGTTGCCTGCGCGCGGGCGCTCGGCATCCATGCCGGGCTCGGGCTGTCGGATGTGGCCAACCATCTCTGCACCGAACGGCTGCTGAAGCTGATGGGCGGCAGCAACCTCTTCATCCACCACGGCTACGCGGTGCTCCATCTCGACGGGCGCTGGATCAAGGCGGCGGCGACCTTCAATCTCGAGCTCTGCGAGAAGTTCGACGTGCTGCCGACCGAGTTCGACGGCACGGACCACGCGCTGTTCCAGGAATTCGACAGCCATGGCCGGCGCCACATGGAGTACATCCGGGATCACGGCGTCTGGTCGGATTTCGACTTCGACCGCGTGATCGGGGATTTCCGCGACCTCTACCCGGACACGCTGTTCGAGGATTGCGCGACGGAGCGGGCGCGGAACGCGGCGCGGCAAGCCGCCCGCTTCGAGGACGAACGGCCGGTCGTGTGACCCCCGAGGAGACGGCGGCGGCGCTCCTCGGCGAGACGCGCCTGCGCCGCGCGCCGGTCGACGCGCTGCCCGAACCGGTGCGGCCGGCGGACGAGACCGGCGGCTACCGTATCCAGCGGGCGCTGCGCGCGTGGTTCGCCGAACGGGGCGATCCGCCGCCGGCCGGCTACAAGCTCGGCTGCACCACGCCGGTCATGCAGGAGATGCTGGGCCTCGACGCGCCGGTCTATGGCGGCGTCCGCGCGGGCGACGTCCACCTGGGCGGGGCCGCGCTTCCGGCGACCGGGTTCATCGCGCCCGGCATCGAGTGCGAGATCGCGGTCCGGCTCGGCGCCGATCTCAACGCCTGCGGCCGGGCGCTCACCCGCGAGGAAGCGGCGGGCGCGGTCGCCGAAGTCATGCCGGCGATCGAGATCGTGGACAACCGCTACGGCGACTGGTCGGCGCTCGGCACGCCGACCCTGATCGCGGACGATTTCTTCCAGGCGGCCTGCATTCTGGGAGCGCCGGCGGAGGCTTGCGATCCGATGGGGTTGGACGCCGCCGCCGGCCGGACCCTGATCGACGGGGCGGAGACCGGCCGGGGCCGCGGCGCCGACGTGCTGGGCCATCCGCTGGACGCGGTCTGCTGGCTTGCCGGCGCGCTCGGCAGACAGGGCACGATCCTCCGCGCGGGCACGCTGATCATGACGGGCTCCCTCGTGAAGACGGTCTGGCTGGAGCGCTTCCCCGGCACGGCGCGGGTCGAGATCGACGGGGTGGGGACGGCGGAGATCAGGCTGGACTAGCGCCCGGTCACCCGGCGAACAGCTGGACGACCGCGATCGCGAGCATGGCCCCGCCGGCGATCGCGCCTATGGCGCTGAGCAAAATCCACACCTTGAGGTTGAGAAGATCCTCACGGGTGGCGGCATGCTCCATGAAGGATTCGATCCGCGCCAGCCGCTGTCCGAAGGCATCTTCCGGGGTGCCGGCCTGGATGGCCATAAGTCAATTCCATCGTTCCCTCAGGGGAAACATAACCAGCACGATACAGACGATTCAAGAGAATCTCCGATCGGACAGCACTACCGTCGGTTGGCGTTGGCCGAAACCGGTGTCCGGCCAGGGAACCGGATGCGACTCAGTCCTCCGCCGCGGCCGCCTTGCCGCCGACGATCTTCTGGCCGACCGCCGGCACGCCGCCCTCCTCGCCCCAGCGGGGCGCGGATTCGATATGGATGCCGAACTGGTCGAGCATCCTCATGCAGCTCTGGTCGACGATATCCTGGAGCGTCACGGGCCGGTTGTAGAACGCCGGCACGGGCGGGAAGATGACCGCCCCGAGCCGGCTCAGCCGGACCAAATTGTCGAGATGGCCGGAATGGAGCGGCGTCTCGCGAATCGCCACCAGCAGCGTCCGCCGCTCCTTGAGCACGACATCGGCGGCGCGGCTGATCAGATCGCCGGTATTGCCCATCGCCACGTTGGACATCGTCTTGATCGAGCAGGGCGCGATGATCATGCCCTTGGAGTGGAAGGAGCCGGACGAGATCGACGCCCCGATATTGCCGACCTCGTGCACTTCGTGGGCGAGCGCGTTGATGTCGGCGATGTCGACATCGTGCTCCATCTTGAGCGTCAGCTTGGCCGACCGGCTCATCACGAGATGGATTTCGTACGCGTCCGACTGGCGCAGCATTTCCATCAGCCGCACGCCGTAGATCGTGCCGGTGGCGCCGGTGATCCCGACAATGACGCGGTCCATGGACAACCCCCCAACGACGCAGTCTGCTATAAAGGCGGCGCCAATCTAGCGAATGAGGCACTTCGCGAAAAGGATGCCGTGATGCGGTGGCCCGGCCGACGAGGCGAGACCGGAAACGGGGATCGCACATCGAAGCGCGATGGCCGGCGCCTCTTCGCGGGTGCGCTCGGGGCGGCGGCGCTGCTGGCCGCCGCTTCGGCGGGCGCCGCGGAGAACACGCCCGCGCCGGGCGCGTTCGCCTACCCGCCAATGATCGGCGAGACGATTCGCTACCGGGCGAAGCACGAGGACACGCTGATCCGGCTTCCGCGGCGGTTCGACGTGGGCTACACCGAGCTCCGCGCGGCCAACCCGCATGTCGATCCGTGGCTCCCCGGCGCCGGCACCGAGATCCTGATTCCCGCCGCCCACATCGTGCCGGAGGCCGACAGGAAGGGGCTGGTGCTCAACCTCGGGGATCAGCGGCTCTACTACTTCAAGCCGGACGGCAGGACCGTGGTCTCGTTCCCGGTGGGTATCGGCATGGAAGGCTGGTCGACGCCCACCGGACGCACCAAGGTGGTGCGGAAGCAGAAGCGGCCGACCTGGTACGTGCCGAAGTCGATCCGGGCCGAGCGTCCGTACCTCCCGAAGGTGGTCCCGCCTGGCCCCGACAATCCGCTGGGCTCGCACGCGCTCTATCTCGGCTGGCAGTCCTACCTGCTGCACGGGACCAACAAGCCTTACGGGATCGGCCGGCGCGCCTCGCATGGATGCGTGCGGCTCTACCCGGAGGACATCGAACGGCTGTTCGGGGAAATTCCGATAGGCACCCCGGTCACCGTGGTCGACCAGCCGGTCAAGATCGCCTGGGTGGGCGGAGAATTGATGATCGAGGCGCACCCCTCCCAGACCCAGGCGGACCAGGTGGAAGCGGGCGATCGAATGGCGCGGGAGAGCGCGCCGGAGGTGGCGTACCGGCTGATCTACGCGGCGCGCACCGAGGCGGGCCGGCTCGACTGGCCGCTGATCCGCCGCACTCTGCGGCGGCGGAGCGGGCTCCCGGTCAGCGTGCTGAAGCCCGCAGACGCCGCCGGCTGACGTCCGGAGGCGGGCGGTTTCGAACGCGAACGTTCGAGACCGCCTGACCCCGGCGGAGAGCTTCCTACTTCTTCATCCCGGCTTGCATCATGCGGTCCATCTTCATGGCCGCGTTCTTGGCCTCGTTGGCGGCGCGCTCGGCGGCGGCGGCGGCGCGCTCGGCGGCGCGGGCCGCATCCTCGGCGCGCTTGCCGGCGGCATCGGCCTTGGCGCCCGCGGCGGCGGCCGCGTCGGCGGCCTGCTTCGCCGTCGCCTCGGTCGCCTCGAACCGGCTCGTCGGCACCGTGTCGCAGGCCGCGACGAACATTGCAGGCAGCGCGACGAGTGCGCAGGTCTTCAATAGCTTCATTCTCGTATCTCCTCGATCGGTCGAATGCGGTTGGCTGTCCGATGCGTTTCGCCGCGGCTAGGGTTAGCCCGCGAACCCGGCAGGGTCAACGGCGGGTACCGGGCGACCGTACAGTATCCGGGCGGACAACGCCACTATTCGCGGCGATTCGCCAAGAATTGGACGCCGGGCGCCGGCTCCGGGGAAGTTCGATGAAATCGCCGCCCGGGACTCGGCCGTTGGAGCGCGGGCGATGTCGCGTTACAATTTTGCGATACGCTCCGGGATGACCAGTCGACCGCCGGAACCGGCGCAGCTGCGGGAGGGGCCGTATCGATGCTGCTCAACTGGGCGTTGGGCAAGGTGGCGTCCACCGGACGCCTGACGCTGATCGACGCGAACGGGCGCACCCACCGGATTGAGGGATCGCCGGGGCCGGAATGCACGGTCCGGCTGCACGACCGGAGGCTGCACGCACAACTGGTTACCAATCCCTGGCTTCGCGTGGGCGAGGCCTATATGGACGGCACGCTCACCATCGAGGAAGGCACGCTCGGCGATTTCATCGAATATTGCTGCGTCAATTCGAGTGAGGCGGCAGACAATCCGGTCTTCAAGCTGTCGGAATGGCTGAACCGGCGGACCCGCTGGCTGCAGCAGCACAACCCGATGGGCCGCGCCCGGCGCAACGTCGCCCACCATTACGACCTGTCGGACACGCTCTACGACCTCTTCCTCGACAAGGACCGGCAATATTCCTGCGCCTACTTCACCGACGACGACAACACGCTGGAAGAGGCGCAGGACAACAAGAAGCGGCACCTCGCGGCGAAGCTCCGGCTCGCGCCGGGACAGCGGGTGCTCGACATCGGGTCGGGATGGGGCGGGCTCGCGCTCTATCTCGCCGGGATCGCGGACATCGACGTCACCGGCGTGACCCTGTCGGAGGAACAGCACAGGGTCGCGGAGCGCCGCGCCGCGGAGGCCGGCCTGTCGGGGCGGGTGCGCTTCCTGCTCGAGGACTACCGCCACCGCACGGGCCGGTACGACCGCATCGTCTCGGTCGGCATGTTCGAGCATGTCGGCGCCCGGCACTACCGGGAATTCTTCGCCAAGCTGCGCGAGCTCCTGCCCGACGACGGGGTCGCCCTGCTCCACTCCATCGGCCGCATGGAGCCGCCGGGGACGACCAGCGCGTGGCTCCGCAAGTACATCTTCCCGGGCGGCTACACCCCGGCCATGTCGGAGGTGCTGGCCGCGCTGGAGCGGGAAAAGCTCTACGTCACCGACATCGAGATCCTGCGGCTGCACTACGCCAAGACGCTGTTCCACTGGCACCAGCGGTTTCAGGACAATCGTGCGCGGATCGCCGACCTCTACGATGAGCGTTTCTGCCGGATGTGGGAGTTCTATCTGAAGGGCTGCGAGATGGCGTTCAAGTACTGGAACCAGATGGTGTTCCAGATGCAGATCGCCCGCAACCAGGACGCCGTGCCGCTCACCCGCGACTACATCACTGACTGGGAGCGCGCGCAGCGCGCCGCCGCCGAAGACCGCCGGGACGATATCGCCGCCTGAGACCGTCCACACGTCCCGCTGCCCCGGTCGGCCTTGCCAGATGGGCGGTCGGGTCCGATGTCCCCGCGATTTGGGCGGTGTGAGTAAGTTTCGCCCCCAACAAAGAAGCGGCGCGGCGGCCGCGGCGCTACCGATTCGGACCGCGCTCGACTACCGTCCTTGCCGCACCCGGGGGAGTGGCGCGTGGCCGAATCCGTTTCCGTCATCGAGAGCGAACGCGAGACCCATCGCAGCCCGCCCGCGAACGTCGAGGCGGAGATGGGTCTGCTCGGCGCGATCCTGATCAACAACCGGGCCTACGAACGGGTCTCGGAGTTTCTCGCCGCCGAGCATTTCAGCGAGGAGTTCCACCGCCGCATCTACAGCGCCTGCAAGACCCTGATCGAGCGCGGCCAGAAGGCCGATCCGACCACGCTGCGGAATTTCTTCGAGTCCGACGAGGTGTACCGCGCGATCGGCGGCGCACCCTATGTCGCGCGGCTCGCCGCCAACGCGACGACGGTCATCAACGCCGCCGATTACGGGCGGCTCATCCACGACCTCTACCTCCGGCGCGAGCTGATCGAGCTCGGCACCGACATCGTCAACGACGCCTTCTCGGGCGACCTTGAGGTGACCGCCGTCGACCAGATCGAGACCGCCGAACAGGGCCTCTACGACCTCGCGACTAGGGGAAGCTACGAGGGCGGTTTTCGGGCCCTCGAAGTCGCGGTCACCGAGGCGGTGAACATGGCCCAAGCCGCGTTCAAGCGCGACGGCAAGACCGTCGGCGTGCCGAGCGGGTTTGCCCAGCTCGACCTCAGGCTGGGCGGGCTTCACAAGTCGGATCTCATCGTGCTCGCGGGCCGGCCGTCGATGGGCAAGACGGCGCTCGCCACCAACATCGCGTTCAACGTCGCCGACGCAGCCGCGAAGGAAGCGGAGAACGCGGGTGTAGCGGTCCCCGCCGTCGGGTTCTACTCGCTAGAAATGTCTGCTGAACAGCTTGCCAACCGGCTGGTCGCGGAGCAGACGAAGATTTCCTCCGACAAGATCAGACGCGGCGAACTCAACGACACTCAGTTCGAAAAACTCGTCCGGGCCAGCGGCGAGTTGGAGAGGCTGTCCTTCTTCATCGATGATACGCCCGGGCTCACCGTGTCGGCTCTCCGCACCCGCGCGCGCCGCCTGCAGCGCCAGCACGGGCTGAGCCTGCTCGTGGTCGATTACCTGCAGCTCGTCACGGGCAGCCGGACCGCGCGCAACGAGAGCCGGGTCCAGGAGGTTTCGGAGATCACCCGCGGCCTCAAAACGCTCGCCAAGGAGCTCGACGTCCCGGTGCTCGCCCTCTCCCAGCTCTCCCGCGCGGTCGAGAACCGCGAGGACAAGCGGCCGCAGCTGGCCGACCTTCGCGAATCCGGGACGATCGAACAGGACGCCGACGTCGTCATGTTCATCTACCGCGAGGAATACTATCTCGACCGGGAAGAACCGACGCAGCGAGCCGACGAAGACGCCGTCAAGTTCTCGGAGCGACAGGAGCAATGGGAAGACCGCCGCAGCAAGGCCCAGGGTCGGGCCGAAGTCATCATCGCCAAGCAGCGCCACGGACCGACGGGACGAATCATGCTGCGCTTCCATGCCGACATGACCAAGTTCGAGGATCTCAACGAATCAGAGGATAGCGGCTACTGAGCGCCGGCCCCACCGACCGCGCGTGGATGACCGTCGACCTCGACGCGGTCGCGGACAACTGGCGCGCGCTCGCCGGCCGCGCGGCGGGCGCGGATTGCGCCGCGGTGGTCAAGGCGGACGCCTACGGGCTGGGCGCCGCCGAGGTCGGCCCCGCGCTGAGCTGGGCGGGATGCCGGACGTTCTTCGTCGCCTGCCCGGGGGAGGGCATCGCGCTCAGAAAGGCGCTCGCCGAGGCGCCGGCGGAAATTTTCGTCCTCGACGGCCGGGTGGAGGGCGAGACGGCGCGCTACGACCGCCATGCGCTGACGCCCGTCCTGGGCACGCTGGAAGGCGTGGCGATCTGGTCCCGGCACGCGCGCGGCCGGGGCGGCCGGCGCGCGGCGCTGATGCTCGATACCGGCATGACCCGGCTCGGGCTCGGTGCGGCGGACACGGCGACACTCGCCGCCGAACCCGACCGGCTCGCGGGGATCGAAATCGCCTGCGCGATGAGCCACCTCGCATGCGCCGATACGCCTGCCCATCCCCTCAACGCCCGCCAGAAGGCGGCCTTCGACACGATGCGGGCAACTCTTCCGGCCGCGCCGGCCTCTATCGCCAACTCCGCCGGAATCTTCCTCGGACCGGATTTCCATTACGACCTGGTTCGCCCGGGCGCTGCGCTATACGGGCTTTCCGTCGTGCCGGAACGGCCGAACCCGATGAAGCGCGCGGTCCGGCTGCAGGCGAGGATCCTGCAGACCCGGTTCGTTGACTCCGAAACACCCGTTGGATACGGTGCCGACCGCCTGATCGCCGTCGGCTCCACGCTCGCCACGATAGCGATGGGCTACGCCGACGGGCTGCCGCGCGCCCTGGGCGATCGCGGCGGCGGGCGCATCGCGGGCAGGACGGTGCCGCTCGTCGGACGGGTTTCCATGGACCTCGCCACCCTTGACGTAACCGGAGTAGCGCCCGACCTCGTGCGCCCGGGCCGTGCCGTCGACCTCATCGACGACGATCACGACGCGGACGCGCTCGCCGCCGAGGCGGGCACGATCGGCTACGAGATCCTGGCGCGGATCGGGGGTCGCGTGCGGCGCGTCTATCGCGGCGGCGGGAACGGTTCGCGCGCATGAACGCGGTGGCCTCGGTCGGGCGCGCGACGCTCAATTTCCTCGCCGCCGCGGGCCGCCTGACGCTGTTCGCCGGCACGGGCGCCATGCACTGCGTCCGCCCGCCGTTCCACTTCCGCCTGATCGGCCGCCAGATGATCGAGGTGGGGTATTACTCCCTGCCGGTGGTCGGGCTGACGGCGCTGTTCGCCGGCATGGTGCTGGCGCTTCAGAGCTACAGCGGATTTTCGCGCTTCAACGCCGAGAGCGCGGTCGCGGTCATCGTGGTGCTGTCCATCACGCGCGAACTCGCCCCGGTATTCGCGGGGCTGATGGTGGCCGGCCGGATCGGCGCCGCGATGGCGGCCGAGATCGGCACCATGCGGGTCACCGAGCAGATCGACGCGCTGACCGCGCTTTCCACCAACCCGTTCAAGTATCTCGTGGCGCCGCGCCTCATCGCCGGGACGCTCACCCTGCCGCTCTGCGTGCTGGCGGCCGACGTGATCGGCGTGTTCGGCGGGTATCTGCTGGCGGTCAACAAGCTCGGCTTCAACACGTCGGTCTATCTCAAGAGCACGTTCCAGTATCTCGAGGTCCTCGACGTGGTGTCCGGCCTCGTCAAGGCGGCGGTGTTCGGCTTCCTGATCGCGCTGATGGGGTGCTACCACGGCTACCACTCGCGGGGCGGCGCGCAGGGCGTTGGCACGGCGACGACCAACGCGGTCGTGTCGGCGTCGGTGCTGATCCTCGCGTTCAACTATCTGATCACCGAGGCGTTCTTCGCGCGATGACCGGGGACCCGACGGCGACGGTGGTGGATCCGGCGATCCGGATCCGGGGCCTGTGCAAGGCGTTCGGGCGCAACCGCGTGCTGGACGGTCTCGACCTCGACATCGGCAGGGGCGAGTCGCTGGCGGTGATCGGCGGATCGGGAACCGGGAAATCGGTCCTGGTCAAGAACGTCATCGGGCTCATGCGGCCGGACTCGGGCAGCGTCGAGATCGACGGCGTGGAAACCGTCGGGCTCTCGGGCAGGGCGCGGGACGAAATCCTCGGCAGGTTCGGCGTGCTGTTCCAGGGGGCGGCGCTGTTCGACAGCATGACGGTGTGGGAAAATGTCGCCTTCGGCCTGGTCAACAACATGGGAATGCCGCGGCGCGAGGCGCGCGATACCGCGCTGGCGAAGCTCGCCCATGTCGGCCTCGGCCGCGCCCAGGCCGACCGCTACCCCGCCGAGCTCTCGGGCGGCATGCAAAAGCGGGTGGGGCTTGCGCGCGCCATCGCGACGGGGCCGCAAATCCTGTTTTTCGACGAGCCCACCACCGGGCTCGACCCGATCATGGGTAACGTCATCAACGAGCTGATCGTCGACTGCGTCGACGGGCTCGGCGCGACGGCGCTCACCATCACCCACGACATGGCGAGCGCGCGCAGGATCGCGGACCGGATCGCGATGATCCACGGCGGCAGGATCATCTGGGCCGGTCCCGCCGGGGACATCGAGAAGAGCGGCAACGCGGCGGTCGACCAGTTCATCCACGGCCGGACGGAGGGTCCGATCCGTACCACCGTCCACGCGGCCTGAGACCGGCCGCGGGAGGCATCGAGAATGGCCCGTCAGGCCAGCCGGTATGTCTGCCAGGAATGCGGCGCCGTGTTTCCCAAGTGGAGCGGCAAATGCGACGCCTGCGGCGAATGGAACTCCATCGTCGAGGAACAGGCCCGCCCCTCCGCGCCCCGGGGTCTGGGCGCGGGGCAAGGGACGGCGATCGACTTCGTTCCGCTCGTCGGAAGCGGCGCGGATGCGCCCCGGCTCGCCAGCGGCATCGCGGAATTCGACCGCGTCACCGGGGGCGGCTTGGTGGGCGGCTCGGCCCTGCTCGTCGGCGGCGATCCGGGCATCGGCAAATCCACCATGCTGCTGCAGGTCGCGGGGTCGCTCGCCGGGACGGTGCCCGTGGTCTACATCTCGGGCGAGGAGGCGATCGACCAGATCCGCCTGCGCGCCCGGCGGCTCGGCCTCGGCGACGCCCCGGTGGGCCTCGCCACGGCGACCAACGTCCGCGACATCGCCACCACCCTCGAGAGCGGCGAGGCGCCGCGGGCGGTGGTGGTCGATTCGATCCAGACGATGTATGTCGACACGCTTGAATCCGCGCCCGGAACGGTAGCCCAGGTCCGCGCCAGCGCGCAGGAGCTGATCCAGCTCGCGAAGCGCCGCGGTTTCTGCCTGCTGCTGGTCGGACACGTCACCAAGGACGGATCCATCGCGGGTCCGCGGGTGCTCGAACACATGGTCGACGGCGTGTTCTACTTCGAAGGCAGGAGCGGCCACGAGTTCCGCCTGCTGCGCGGCCTGAAGAACCGCTTCGGCCCGACCGACGAGATCGGCGTGTTCGAGATGACGGGTCGCGGCCTGATCGAGGTCGCCAACCCCTCGGCGCTGTTCCTCGCCGAGCGCCAGGACGACGTCCCGGGCGCCGCCGTCTTCGCCGGGATGGAGGGAACCCGACCGGTCCTGGTGGAGATCCAGGCGCTGGTCGCCCCCTCGCCGCTCGCCACGCCGCGGCGCGCGGTCGTGGGCTGGGATTCGGCGAGGCTCGCCATGGTGCTCGCGGTGCTGGAGACCCGCTGCGGGATCGGTCTTGCCGGCCGCGACGTCTATCTCAACGTCGCGGGAGGGATGCGGATCGCCGAGCCCGCCGCCGATCTGGCGGTGGCCGGCGCGGTGCTGTCGGCCGCCTCCGACCGCCCTGCGCCGCCGGAGGCCGTCATGTTCGGCGAAGTCGGCCTGGGCGGAGAGGTGCGCGGCGTCGGCCGCCGGGCGCTCAGGCTGCGCGAGGCGTCCAAGCTCGGTTTCTCGCGGGCCATCGCGCCGGCGCGCGGCAACGGCGAGCCGCCGCCCGAAACGGGCATCGAGGTCACGCATATCGGCCATCTGAACGATCTGGTGGCGATGTTCGGACCGCCCCGCCCCGCGCACGACGCGGACTGGCCGCAACGGCGGGAGGCCTGATATGTCCCCGCTCGACTTCGCGGTGATCGCGGTCGTCGTCCTGGGCGGGCTGCTCGGGCTCTGGCTCGGCGTGGTCCGCGTGCTGCTCGGCATCGGCAGCTGGATCGGCGCGGCGATTTTGACCGTGTACGGCCTGCCGCTCCTTCGGCCCACCGCGCGGGACTGGATCGAAAGCCCCCTCCTCGCCGACCTCGCGGCGGGCGGCACCGTGTTTCTGGTGGGGCTCGTGGTCTTCACGATCCTCACGCACTTGATCGCGGAGAGAGTGCGGGGAACCGCGCTGGGGGCGGTCGACCGTTCCCTCGGCCTGGTGGCCGGTCTGGCGCTCGGAATCGTGATAACCTCGGGCGGCTACCTGGTGGCGGAACGCCTGCTCGAAATTCCGGCCCGCGAGGGCGAACGCCCGGAATGGCTGCAGGGTTCCCGGACCGCGCCGCTGCTGGGATGGACCGCGCGCTCGCTGATTTCCCTGCTGCCGGAAGAGTGGCGTCGGGCCAGCGGAACGGCGGACATTGCGCCGGCGGCGCCGGCCGATGCCGGGGAGGATGCGAAGCGGCTGATGACACCGGTTCCGGAGAAACCGGAGCAGAAGGAAAAGTCGGGCTACAGCAAGGACGAGCGGCGCGAGATGGACCGCCTCTTCAACGCAAACCAATGAGCGTCGCGCGCATGGCCGTTCGCACGGGCGAGACCGACGACAAGCCGCGCGAGGAATGCGGCGTGTTCGGCGTGTGGAACCACGCCGACGCCGCCGCGCTGACCGCGCTCGGCCTGCACGCGCTCCAGCACCGGGGACAGGAAGCGGCCGGGATCGTCTCCTTCGACGGCGAGCGGTTCCACGGCCACCACGCGCCCGGCGAGGTGGGCGAGAATTTCAGCGACGAAGCGGTGATCCGGCGCCTTCCGGGCGACCGGGCGATGGGCCACAACCGCTATTCGACCACCGGAGAGGCGGTGCTGCGCAACATCCAGCCCCTGTTCGCGGATCTGTCCTCGGGCGGTTTCGCGATCGGGCATAACGGCAACCTCACCAACGCGCGGCGCATCCGCCGCGCGCTGGTGGAGCGCGGATGCCTGTTCCATTCCACCACCGACACCGAGGTCATCATCCACCTGATCGCGACCTCGACGGAGGATGCGCTGGTGGATCGCCTGGTGGACGCGCTGGAACAGATCGTCGGCGCCTATTCCCTCGTCGCGATGACCGACACGGCGATGATCGGCGTCCGGGACCCGCTCGGCGTGCGGCCGCTGGTGCTGGGGCGGATCGGGGAGGGCTGGATCCTCGCCTCGGAGACCTGCGCGCTCGACATCATCGGCGCCGAATATGTGCGCGACGTCGAGCCGGGCGAGATCGTGACGATCGGCGCGGCGGGCGTGGAGAGCTTCGCGCCCTTCGCGCCCCGCCCGAAGCGGTTCTGCGTGTTCGAGTACATCTACTTTTCCCGGCCCGACTCGACAGTCGATTCGGTCAACGTGTACGAGGCGCGCCGCCGCATCGGCGAAGAGTTGGCCCGCGAGCAGCCGGTCGAGGCCGACCTGGTGATCCCGATCCCGGACTCCGGCGTGCCGGCGGCGCTCGGCTACGCCCGCGAGGCCGCGATTCCCTACGAGATCGGCATCATCCGCAACCACTATGTCGGGCGAACCTTCATCGAGCCGAGCGACCGCATCCGCCACCTCGGCGTCAAGCTCAAGCACAACGCGAACCGCAACCTGATCCGCGGCAAGCGGGTGATCCTGGTCGACGACAGCATCGTCCGCGGCACGACGTCGACCAAGATCGTCGAGATGGTGCGCAACGCCGGCGCGGCGGAAGTCCACATGCGCATCGCGTCGCCGCCGACCACCCATTCCTGTTTTTACGGCGTGGATACGCCGGAACGGAGCGAGCTCCTGGCGGCGCGCCACGACGTCGAGGAGATGATGCGGCTCATCGGCGTCGACAGCCTCGCCTACCTCTCCCTCGACGGGCTCTATCGCGCGCTGGGGGAGCCGGGCCGCGACGAGACGGCGCCTAGGTTCTGCGACGCCTGCTTTTCCGGCAACTATCCCATCGCCCTCGTCGACCGCCACGAAGGAGACACCGACGGCCAGCTCTCGCTGCTCGCGGAGACGCGCTGAATGGCGGCGGCGCCGCGTCTCGAAGGGCGCGTCGCGCTGATCACCGGCGCGTCGCGCGGGATCGGCGCGGCGGTCGCGCGCCGCTTCGCCGCGGAAGGGGCGAGGCCGGTGCTGGCGGCGCGCAGCGTGGGCGGGCTGGAAGAGGTCGACGACGAAATCCGGGCCGCTTCGGACGGCGCCCGGTCGGCCACCCTGGTGGAGGTGGACCTGGCCGAAGCGAGCGCCGCGGACAGGCTCGCGGCCGCCATCTCGGAGCGTTTCGGCCGCCTCGACGTCCTGGTCGCGAATGCCGGAATGCTGGGGACGCTGGGACCGGTGCACCAGATCGACCCGAAGGAATGGGACCGGGTGCTCGCCGTCAACCTCAGCGCCAATTTCCGCCTGATCCGCGCTTTCGACCCGATCCTGCGCGCCGTCGAGGCGGGCCGCGCGATCTTCGTCGGCTCCGGCGCGGGCCGGGGCGCGCGCCCCTACTGGGGAAGCTACGCGGTCTCCAAGGCGGGGCTGGAGACGATGGCGCTTTCCTGGGCGGCGGAGACGGCGAGGACGCGGCTCCGCGTCAACGTCGTCGACCCCGGCGGCACGCGAACCGCGATGCGCGCCGCGGCCTATCCCGGCGAGGACCCCGAAACGCTCAGGCCGCCCGACGCGCTCGGCGACATCTTCGTCGACCTCGCCGCCGCCGACTGCACCCGGCACGGCGAGGTGGTGCGCGCGTACTGAAAGGGATGCGGCGCGGGGTCGGGCGGCCGCCCTCCGGCCTTCTCGTCATATCGACCGGAGCCGTTCGGAGGGCGGCGGAGCGGAGATATCCGTCACGCATGGAGCCGCGATACAGGGGCTGGCAGATTTCTCCGCTTCGCTGCGCTCCGGTCGAAATGACGAGAAGGCCGCAACGGTAGCGACGGATACGCTCTACACCCTCCCCGCCGCCTTCAGCACCGCCCGCAGCCGCTCCGGCGTGACTGGCAAGCGGTCGATGGCGCCTGGAACGCCGATGGCGGCGTCGATGGCGGAGGCTATGGCGGCGCCGACGGCGTTGATGCCGCCCTCGCCGGCGCCCTTGACGCCCAGGCCGTTATAGGGGCTCGGCGCGTCCTCGGTCAGCAGCAGGTCGATGGGCGGGGTCTCGGCGAGCGTCGGCATCAGGTAGTCGGCGAAGGTGACCGAGAGCGGCGCGCCGGTTTCGTCGTATCGGAATTCCTCAAGCAGCGCCCCGCCGAGCCCCTGGACGCAGCCGCCGGCGAGCTGGCCGTCGATCAGCATCGGGTTCACCGCGCGGCCGACGTCGTAGGCGACGAGGAACCGCTCGACCTCGACGGCGCCGGTGCCCGGGTCGACGCGGACCTGGGCGATGTGGACGCCGTAGGGGTAGGCCATCAGGTCGGTGCGGTGCCAGCCCTCCGCGGAGAGGCCCGGATCGCGCCCCGCGAGCAGCGGCGAGCCCGGCGCCAGCCGGCGGGCGATCTCGCCGAGGCCGATCTCCGCGCCGCCCAAGCGGTCGGTGCGCGCCACCCGGCCGTCCGCGACGTCGAGCGTTTCGGCGGGTGCCTGCAGCAGTTCCGCCGCCGCCTCGACCGCCCTGGCGCGCAGCTTTTCGCTGGCGATCCGGACCGCTTCGCCGGTCATCACCGTGGCCCGCGAGGAATGCGCGCCGAAGCCGTAATCGATCAGGTCGGTGCGGCCGTGGACGACGCGCACCCGGCGGTAGTCGACCCCGAGCGTCTCGGCGCAGATCTGGGCCATGACCGTCTCGAATCCCTGGCCGAGCGAGGCGCCGCCGGTGAGCAGCTCGACCGCGCCGGTGACGTCGACCCGGATACGCACCCCGTCGGCCGGGCCGGGGCCGCTCTTCTCGACGAACAGCGCGAGTCCGGCGCCGGCCAGCTCGCCGTTCGCGCGGCGGGTCGACATTTCGGCCTGCATTTCATCCCAGCCGGCGCGCGCCAGCGCCTTGTCGAGCAGCTTCGCGTAATCGCCCGAGTCGTAAACGACTTCGTGGTCGATGGTGTCGATGCCGCCCGCGAACGGCATTTGCTCCGGCGCGATCAGGTTGCGGCGCCTGATGTCGACCGGGTCGGCATTCAGACGCGCGGCGACGGCATCGAGCAGGCGTTCGCGGGCGAATGTCGCCTCGTAGCGGCCGGGCGAGCGGTAGGTCGCGGCCGGCGTCTTGTTGGTCAGCCGGACGTGCCCGCGCGACCGGTAGGCCGGGATTCGGTAGGGGCCCGGCATCATGCCTGCCGTCATGTCGGGGACGCGCACGCCGTGGGTGCGGATATAGGCGCCCTGGTCGTGCAGGAACGCGCCGTCGACGCCGCGCACCGTGCCGTCGGCATCCACCGCCGCGCGGATCCGGTGAGTCTGCTCGCGCGAATGGTTGGTCGCCTGCAAATGCTCCCAGCGGTCCTCGATCCATTTGACCGGCCGGCCGAGCCGGAGCGCCGCCGCGCAGACCAGATACTCCTCCGGGTAGAGCTCGCCGCGCACGCCGAATCCGCCGCCGATCTGCCCCTCGTAGAACTGGACCGAAGAGGGCGCGCGCCCGAGCGCCGCGGCCATCTGGTCGCGGTTGAAATGCGGCCGCTTGGTCGCGCCGTAAAGCTCCAGCACGTCGCGCCCGGCGTCGTGGACCGCGACCGCGCCCCGCGTTTCCATCGGCACCGCGGAATGGCGCCCGACGGCGACCTCGACCTCGACGACCGCATGGGCCCCTTCGAACGCCGCCTCGACGTCGCCGCGCGCCTTTTCCAGCACATGCGCCTCGGTCGAGCGTTCCGCGTCGAACGGGCCGGGCTCGTCGTCGGCCGAGAGGATCGGCGGCAGGTCGCGATACGCCGCCTCGACCCGCTCCGCCGCGTCCTCCGCCCGATAGGGGGAGTCAGCGAACACCGCCGCGACCGGCTCGCCGACATAGCGCACGTGGCCGCGCGCGAGGATGTGCTGCCGGTAGGGTTCGAGCCCCTTCACCCGGGTGGCGCGGAACGCGATCGGGCCGATATCGGCGACGTCGGCGGCGGTCCACACCGCGGCCACGCCCGGCGCCGCGCTGGCCTCTTCGATGTCGACGGCCAGCAACTCGGCGTGGGCGCGGTCGGAGCGCACGACGCGCATGTGCAGCTGGCGCGGAAAGGAAATGTCGGCGACGAACCGGCCCGCGCCCCGGACCAGCGGCGGGTCTTCGAGACGCGCGACGCGCTTGCCGATCCACGCCTCGCGGCGCGTCGTCATCCGTGCCCGGCCTTCATCGCGGCCCAGGCGTCCCTCACCGCGTCGAGGATGTTGAGATAGCCGGTGCAGCGGCAGAGGTTGGACGCCAGCGCCTCGCGCAGCCCGTCCTCGTCGATGTCCGGCTCGCGTTCCAGTACGCCCACGGCCAGCATCAGGAACCCCGGGGTGCAGAACCCGCATTGCAGCGCGTGACGGTCGATAAAGGCCCGCTGCAGCGGGTGCAGTTCGTCGCCGTCGGCGAGTCCCTCCACCGTCCTTATCTCGCACCCCCCGGCCTGGGCCGCGAACATCAGGCAGCTCCTGACCGGCGCGCCGTCGAGCAGGATCGTGCAGGCGCCGCACACCCCGTGCTCGCAGCCGAGATGGGTGCCGGTCAGGCCGCAATCCTCACGGATCGTGTCGGCCAGCGTCTTGTGCGGCTCGACGCGAACGGTGTGCGCCTCGCCGTTGACCGTGAACGAGATTTCGCGCGGCGCGGTCATCGGGCGGCGTCCGCCAGCGCACGCTCGACCATGACGGCGGCGATCTCGCTCCGGTATCCCGCGCTCGCGTGGGAGTCCGCCATCGCGTCGACGGCTTCGGAGACCGCGGCGCCGGCCTCGCGGAACAGGTCCGGGCCGGGCGCCTTCCCCGCGAGGACCGCCTCGGCCTCCGGGATCCGGCGAGGGAACGCTTCCACCCCCCCGAGCCCCACCCTCGGCTCGACGATCGCCCCGTCCTCGACCCGGTAGAGCGCGAGCGCCATCGCGAGCGCGAAATCGCCGGCGCGGCGGGCGAACTCGCAAAACCCCCAGCGCGTGTCGGGCGCGAGGCGGGGGAGCGCCGCCCGGACCAGCAACTCGTCTTCCGCGAGTGCGGTCGTCATCGCCCATTCGAAAAACTCTGCCGCCGCGATTTCCCGCTCGCCGCGCACGCTCCGCGCCGTCAGCCCTGCGTCCAGCGTCGCCGCGACAAGGCACCATTCGGATGCCGGATCGGCGTGGGCGAGGCTGCCGCAGAACGTGCCGCGCATGCGGATCGGGTAGTGCCCGATATGCCGGACCACGGCGGCGAGCAGCGCGCCGAGCGGCCCGTCCTCGACCGGCCGGTGGAAGTCGCAATGCCGGGCGAGCGCGCCGATCGACATCGAGTCGGCATTTGCGGCGATCCCTTCGAGGCCGGAAATGCCGTTTATGTCGATCAGATGCGCCGGGCGCGCGAGCCGGAACGCCATTGTCGGCACCAGGCTCTGGCCGCCGGCGAGAATCCGCGCGTCCTCGGCCGCATGGGCGGCGAGGAGCGCCGCCGCCTCGTCGACCGTCCCCGGCAGGTGATGGGTGAACGGTGCCGGCTTCATCTGGGTCTCGGCATTTCTGGCTTCGCCGCGGATGGCTGGGGGACCTGGATTCGAACCAGGACTACTCGGGTCAGAGCCGAGAGTTCTACCGTTAAACTATCCCCCAGCGGATCGGGAACGGCAGAGAATAGCGTCATTCGATGGCCGATCAAGACGCTCCCCGGTCCGGTGTCCCGCCTGCATTTGTTCGATATCTAACGTTGCCTGTAGAATTCGGCGGTGGAGGGGCGACGGACGTGGACGATCGGCCAGGGCGCGGAACGCGATCTTCCCCGACCGCGGCGGGCAGGGGCCGCCGCCGGGGCCGCACCATCGCCGCCCTCGATCTCGGCACCAACAACTGCCGGCTGCTGATCGCCCGGCCGAGCGCCGGCGGGTTCAAGGTGATCGACGGGTTCTCGCGGATCGTCCGGCTCGGACAGGGGCCCGAGGCCACCGGGGAGCTCTGCGAGACCGCGATCGAGCGCACCGTCGACGCGCTCGCCGTCTGCGCCGCCAAGGTCCGCCGCCACCGGGTCGCGCGCGCCCGCTACGTCGCCACGGAGGCGGCACGCCGGGCGGCCAACTGCGCCGGCTTCCTCGCCCGCGTCGCCGCCGAGACCGGAATCGAGCTCGATATCATCTCGTCGCGCGAGGAGGCGAGGCTCACCCTGATGGGCTGCCTGCCGCTGTTCGATCCGGCGGTGCCCTACGGCCTGATCTTCGACGTCGGCGGAGGCAGCGCCGAGATCGTCTGGCTCAGGCTGACGGGCGACGGCGGGCAGGAAATCCTCGGCTGGGTATCGCTCCCGGTCGGCGTGGTGACGCTGACCGAACGGCACGGGCCCGACGATTTCTCGGCGGAAGAGTACGAAGCGACCGTCCGCGAGGTCGCCGCGATGCTGGCGCCGTTCGACGCCGAGCACGGCATCGGGCGCAGGATCGAGCAGGGCCGGATGCAGATGATGGGAACCGCCGGGACGGTCACCACCATCGCCGGCGTCAGCCTCGGCCTCGAGCGCTACGACCGCGCCGTGGTCGACGGCTCCTACCTCAGTTTCGAGGAGATCCGCCGGATCAGCGGCCTCCTGTCCCGCTCGAACTACGCCGAGCGCGCGGCCCACCCGTCGATCGGCAACGGGCGGGCGGACCTCGTGGTCGCCGGCTGCGCCATCCTGGAAGCGATCTGCCGCACCTGGCCGGCGGGAAGGCTGCGCGTCGCCGACCGCGGCGTCCGTGAGGGCATCCTGCTCCAGCTTGCCGCCGAGTTCGGCGCCGGGCCCGCCCATGGCCGCGCGTGACGGGAAGCGGGGCGGCGGGCGGGTCGGGCGGCGGGGGGCGACCGTTCGGGTGAAGACCGCCCGGGGGCGCAAGCCCTCGTCCACGCGGTGGCTGCAACGCCAGCTCAACGACCCCTATGTCGCCGCCGCCGCGCAGCACGGCTACCGCTCGCGCGCCGCCTGGAAGCTGATCGAGATCGACGACCGGTTCGGCCTGCTGAGCCCGGGCGCCTGGGTCCTCGATCTCGGCGCCGCGCCGGGCGGCTGGACGCAGGTCGCCGCCGAGCGCGCGCCGGGCGGCCGCGTCATCGCCCTCGACCGCGTCGAGATGGAGCCGGTCGCGGGCGCCGAGGTCCGGACCGTCGATCTCGACGACGACGCGGCGGCCGAACCGCTGACCGGCGAGCTGGCGGGCGGCGTCGACCTCGTGCTGTCCGACATGGCGATTTCCGCGACCGGCCACCGCGGCACCGACCAGATCCGCAACCGGCGCCTCGCCGAGCTCGCCTTCGGCGTCGCCCGGCGCGTGCTCAAGCCGGGCGGCGGGTTCGTCGTCAAGGCATTCCACGGCGGCGGCGACGCCGGCTTCGTGGCCGAGCTCAAGCGCGCCTTCCGCGAGGTGCGCAGCGTCAAGCCCGCCGCCTCGCGCCCGGAATCCGCCGAGCTCTACCTCGTCGCCCGAGGGTTCCGGGGCGGCGGGAAGGGCTGAGGCGCCCCCTCCGCTTGGGATTCGCGCGCGCCTCGTGTATCTTGCCTTGCGTCTGGACAACGGCCCGCGCATGGACATTCAAGAGGCTTTTTCCTTCGATGACGTGCTTCTTGTGCCGGCCGAGTCCGCCGTCCTTCCACGCGAAACCGACACCGCGACGCGGCTGACGCGGCGCATCCCGCTCGGCATCCCGCTGGTGTCCGCGGCGATGGACACCGTGACCGAGAGCACGCTCGCGATCGCCATGGCGCAGGCGGGCGGGATCGGCGTCCTGCACAAGAATCTCGACATCGAAAGCCAGGCGGGCGAGGTCCGGCGGGTCAAGAAGTTCGAGTCCGGCATGGTCGTCAATCCGGTCACCATCGGGCCGGACGCGACGCTCGCCGACGCGCACGGCCTGATGGCGGCGCACCGGATTTCCGGCATCCCCGTGGTGGAGAAGGGCGGCCGGCTGGTCGGCATCGTGACCAACCGGGACGTCCGCTTCGCCACCCGGCGCGACCAGCCGGTGCGCGAACTGATGACCGCCGACAACCTGGTCACCGTGACCGAGCGGGTCGACGGCGAGGAGGCCAAGCGCCTGCTCCACGCCCACCGGATCGAGAAGCTGCTGGTGGTCGACGACGACTATCGCTGCGTCGGGCTCATCACCGTCAAGGACATGGAGAAGGCGCAGCGCTTTCCCGACGCCACCAAGGACGACAAGGGTCGGCTGCGGGTCGCCGCGGCGACCGGCGTCGGCGACGACGGGGCGGAACGGGCGGCGGCGCTGATCGACGAGGAGGCCGACGTGATCGTGGTCGATACCGCGCACGGCCATTCCCGCGGCGTCGTCGACGCGGTGCGGCGGATCAAGCGGATGTCGAACCGCGCCGACGTGGTGGCGGGCAACGTGGCGACGCCGGAGGGGGTGCATGCCCTGGTCGATGCCGGGGCGGACGCGGTCAAGATCGGCATCGGGCCGGGGTCGATCTGCACCACCCGCGTGGTCGCGGGCGTCGGCGTCCCGCAATTCACCGCCGTGCTCGAATGCGCCGAGGCGTGCCGCGAGGCCGGCGTTCCGGCGATCGCCGACGGCGGCATCCGCTTCTCCGGCGACCTCGGCAAGGCGATCGCCGCCGGGGCGGATTGCGCGATGGTGGGCTCGCTGCTGGCCGGCACCGACGAGAGCCCGGGCGAGGTGTTCCTGTACGAGGGCCGATCCTACAAGTCCTATCGCGGCATGGGCTCGATCGGCGCGATGGCGCGCGGCTCCGCCGACCGCTATTTCCAGCAGGACGTCAGGCAGGATCTCGACCTGATCCCCGAGGGGATCGAGGCGCGCGTGCCCTACAAGGGGCCGGCGGCGGGCGTGCTGCACCAGCTGGTCGGCGGGCTCCGGGCCGCGATGGGCTATACCGGCAACCCCGACATCGGCGCGATGCAGGCCAATTGCCGGTTCCGCCGGACCACCGACGCCGGCGTGCGCGAGGGCCATGTCCACGACGTCGCGATCACCCGCGAGGCGCCCAACTACCGGCGCGGGGAGTGAGGGCGCAGTGACGGAAGCGCTCAGACCCGCCCGCCCGAGCGACGCCGCGGCAATCGCGCGGATCTACGTGGCCGGCTGGCAGGACGCCTATCCCGGGCTGCTGCCCGACCGGCTGCTGGTCGGCATGCGCCGGACGGACGGGCGTGCCGAACGCTGGGCACGGACGATCCGCCATCCCGCGCGCGGCGAGAAAATCATGGTCGCGGAGGCCGAAGACGGGACCGTGATCGGGTTCGCCGGCGGCGGTCCCGCGCGTGCGCGCGGCTTCGCCTACGACGCCGAAATCTACACGCTCTATGTCGACGGCGACCGCCAGGACGGTGGCGTCGGACGGCGGCTGTTTTCCGCCCTCGCCCTCGATCTCGCCGCCGCTCTCGGGCCCTCGCTGATCGTCTGGGTGCTCGCCGGCAACCCGGCGCGGTACTTCTACGAGGCGCTGGGCGGGCGCCATGTCGGCCGCCGCGCCGGCTCGCTCGGCGGCGCGGCGATCGAGGAGCTCGCCTTCGGCTGGCCGGACGCCGCGGTGCTCGCCGCGCCGCACGGCTAGGGACCGCGGCCGCGGATGGAGCGTTCCGGCGACGCCGTCCTGATCCTGGATTTCGGCTCCCAGGTCACCCAGCTGATCGCCCGCCGGATCCGCGAGAACGGCGTCTATTGCGAGATCCACCCCTGGTTCCACGACGAGGCCGCCATCCGGGCGTTCGGGCCCAGGGCGGTGGTGCTCTCCGGCGGGCCGGACTCGATCACCCGGGCGGAGGCGCCCCGGGTTCCGGACGTGGTGTTCGACCTCGGCGTGCCGGTTCTCGGCATCTGCTACGGCCAGCAGGCGATGTGCGCGGCGCTCGGCGGGGCGGTCGACAGCGGCGAGGAGCGCGAGTTCGGCCGCGCGGAGCTCACCGTGATCGAGGGGTGCGGGCTGTTCGACGGCGTCTGGCGGCCGGGCGACCGCGCGCAGGTCTGGATGAGCCACGGCGACCGGGTCACCCGCCTGCCGGAGGGTTTCCTGCCTGCCGCCGTCAGCGAGGGCGCGCCCTACGCGGCGATCGCCGACGAGGTCCGCGGCTATTACGGCGTCCAGTTCCACCCCGAGGTCGTCCACACCCCCGACGGCGCGGCGCTGCTGCGGGCCTTCACCCACCGGATCGCCGGCTGCGGCGGGAACTGGACGATGGCCGCCTACCGCGACCGGGCGATCGAGCGGGTGCGCGAACAGGTCGGGGACGGGCGCGTCGTCTGCGGGCTGTCGGGCGGCGTCGACAGCGCGGTCACCGCCGTCCTGCTGCACGAGGCGGTGGGCGAGCAATTCTTCTGCGTCTATGTCGATACCGGCCTGATGCGCGCGGGCGAGACCGAGGCGGTGGTCGATCTCTTCCGCGGCCACTACAACATCCCACTCCGCGCCGTCGACGCGCGGGAGCGCTTCCTCGCGGAGCTCGCGGGCGTGACCGACCCGGAGGAGAAGCGCAAGCGCATCGGCTCCGCCTTCATCGACGTGTTCGCGGCGGAGGCCGAGTCGGCGGGCGGCGCCGCGTTCCTCGCCCAGGGGACGCTCTACCCCGACGTGATCGAGTCCGTCTCCGTCACCGGCGGGCCGAGCGCGGTGATCAAGTCGCATCACAATGTCGGCGGCCTCCCCGAGCGCATGGACATGGCGCTGGTGGAGCCGCTGCGCGAGCTGTTCAAGGACGAGGTGCGGGAGCTCGGCCGCACGCTCGGCCTGCCCGAGACGATGATCGGGCGGCACCCGTTCCCGGGTCCGGGGCTCGCGATCCGCATCCCGGGCGAGGTGACCGAGGAAAGCCTCGACATTCTCCGCCGCGCCGACGCGATCTATCTCGAGGAGTTGCGGACGGCCGGGCTCTACGACGAGATCTGGCAGGCCTTCGCGGTTCTGCTCCCGGTCCGCACGGTGGGCGTGATGGGCGACGAGCGCAGCTACGACCGGGTGTGCGCGCTCCGCGCCGTGGTCTCCACCGACGGCATGACGGCCGAGAGCTACCCGTTCGACCACGCGACGATCGCGCGGATCGGCACCCGCATCGTCAACGAGGTCCGCGGCATCAACCGGGTGGTCTACGACGTGACCTCGAAACCGCCCGGCACCATCGAGTGGGAGTAGAGGCGTCCCGACTCCGGAGCGGATGTTCCGAACCGCGAAAGCCGGTGGACGGCGTGTCGGTGCGCTGCTAGATTCAACCCACGATGGAACCCGGCCTCGCCGTTTTCACCGCCTCCGCTACGCTGTTCGTGGCCCTCGCCACGCTGATGCTCGGCCTGTTCGCCTGGCTGCGCGCCGATATGCGCCGTATGGAAGAACGCATGAACGCGCGGCTCGACCGGATGGACGAGCGGTTCGACCGGATGGACGAGCGGTTCGACCGGATGGAGACGCGGGTTGCCGCGGTGGAGCACGGCCAGGCGAAGCTCGAAGGGCTGCTGGAGGGCCTGCGCGAGGCGATCGCCGGGCGGGTCCCCCGCGACGCCGCCGAATAGGGCGGACGGACGGCCCCGGCGCCCGGCATCGACCGGGCGGTCTATGACGCGACCTCCAAGCCGACCGGTCTACCGAGTGGGAGTAGGTGCGCCCCGACTCCGGGGCTCGTCCGGCTCAGCCCGAAGCGTTACCGTCCGGTTTTCCTCACCACGTCATGCCCGGACTTGTTCCACTGCTGTCCGGTTTAACGTAAGCGGTAGCCGCGCCCCATACTTTCGCGGGCTGTGTTTCCCGGTCTGACTCTCTTCCCTGGCGGCGGCTTTGGAGGAGGGATGACGATGACGGAGTTTTCGACGGCGGCGGGTTCTGTCGGTTCTGGTGCCGGGGCGGCTGGATCGCCGGTTTCGGGGGATGCCGGCGCGGCCGCTGCGCCGCGCGGCTGGACCGAGGCGGAGCGGGCGCGGGCTGTGGCGGAGAGCGAGCGGCCGGGCGTGACGATTGCGGCGGTGGCGCGCCGTCACGGCATCGACGAGAGCACGCTGCGCGGCTGGCGGCGCCAGGCGCTGTATACGGTTGCCAGGGCGGGTTCCGGCAGCGTCGGGCGGTGGACCGAGGCCGAGAAGGCCCGTGCTGTGGCGGAGAGCGAGCGGCCCGGCGTGACGATTGCGGCGGTGGCGCGCGGCCTCGGCGTCAGCAAGAGCACGGTAGGGCGCTGGCGCAAGCGTGCGCGGAGCGGCGTTTCGGCGGCGTCGGGCGGGACCCCGCCGGCTTTCGTTCCGGTGACGGTCGAGGATGCGCCGGCGGACCGGCCGGTGACGATTGCCGCGAACGGCGTTGTCGTAAGCCTTCCCGGAGACAGTTCGGCGGAGCGGATCGTGTCGATCGCGGCGGGTCTGGGGCGGGCGTCATGACGATCCCCGGCGCCTCGCCGCGGATCGTCCTGGCGACGCGGCCTGTGGACTTTCGCCGCGGCCACGACGCGCTCGCGGCGACGGCGGCGGTGGAGCTCGGCCTGGACATCTATTCCGGGGTGATCGTGATCTTCCGCTCGAAGCGCGGCGACTGGCTGAAGCTGATCCACTGGGACGGGACCGGGCTGGTTCTGACCTACAAGCGGCTCGAGGAGGGGCGCTTCGCGTGGCCCCGGATCGAGGACGGGGTTCTGCGTCTCAGCCGGGGCCAGTTCGAGGCGTTGTTCGAGGGGCTGGATTGGCGCCGGGTGCGTGCGCCTCGGGTTCGCCGTCCGTTGGCGGCGGCGTGAGCGGGCCGGATTATTGTCTGGCGCGGGGGCGGCGATTCGGCCCATATCGCGGCGATGACGAGCACCGCCCCGATCGCCCCCGTCCCCGAGGCCGCCGCGTCGCCGGCGGTGGTTTCCGAGGCGCTGGCGGCTCTGGAGCGGCGTCTGGAGGAAGAGCGGTCGGCGCGGTGCGATGCGGAGGCGCTGGCGGCGCGTCTTGAGGCGGAGAAGGCGGAGATCGCCGAGCAGAACCGCCGCCTCGAACATCTCAACGACGAGCTTCGCAAGCTTCTGTTCGGCAGGAAGTCGGAGAAGCTGGGCGCGGACGACCGCCAGCTGTCGTTCGACGATCTCGGGACGGCGGTGTCGGAAGCCGGCGGCGATCCGGCGGCGGACGCGCCGGCCGGGGAGGCCGCGCCGCGCCGGCGGCGGCGCGCGGGGCGCCCGGCGGTCCGCTTCCCGGCCCATATCGAGCGCCGGGTGGAGGTGATCGAGCCGGCCAGCCGGCTGTGCCCGTGCGGCTGCGGCGCGATGGCGAAGATCGGCGAGGACCGCAGCGAGCGTCTCGACATCGTGCCGGCGCGGTTCGTGGTGATCGAGACGGTCCGGCCGCGCTACGCCTGCAACCGGTGCAAGGGCGCCGGGGTTGTGCAGGCACCGGCGCCGGCGTCGCTGATCGAGGGCGGGCTGCCGACCGAGGGGCTTGTGGCGCATGTGCTGGTCTCGAAGTATTGCGATCACCGTGTGTCCTGAAGCACCGCCATGAAAGGAGGTGCGCAACTGCAAGAGAGATGAGGGTAGGCCCCTCGGGGTCGACGATCAGGCGTCGGTCTCAAACCACCACGAGCTGCTGTCGTAAAGAGCGATGGTGGTGAGCGTCGTGGAAACGGCGGGACGACGATCTCGTCAGGTGAGGTCCGGGGAGACGAGCGAAAGCGAACCGCCGATGAACTGCCGAAAGCGTATGGTCGATGTCAGAACCGGGGGTGGTGGTCACTCCGGGACAAGCATGGGCGGAGTCCTGGAGTCCGGCCCACGCGGCATCCGGCTCGAAGGCGGCGTGAACCCGGAACAGGCTTTCTTGCGGAACAGGAGAACCTGTCGTCCCGATGCCAAGGGAGACGGCCAACCGGGCAGCCCCCGGAAGGCTCAGAGTACCGATGCGGGGCACAGGGGCAGAACAGCCCGTAGTAGGGATGAAGGCGCTGTAATGGCGCTGGACCGAAGGGGCTGTGGTGTTCAGCCGCTGCCGTCGGCCAACTGGTGACAGGAGGAGCCGGATGACAGGGGCAAAGCCGTTCCCGATAGCAAAGAGGGAAGTCTGGGAAGCCTTCAAGCATGTGAAGGCAAACCGGGGAGCGGCTGGAGTAGATGGGCAGACGGTCGAGAGTCTGGAGGAACGGCTTGGTCCGGAACTCTACAAGCTCTGGAATCGCATGTCCTCAGGCAGCTATATGCCGCCTCCGGTTCGCAGGGTGAACATCCCCAAGGAGGGCGGCGGGAAGCGCCCGTTGGGCATACCGACGGTCACGGACCGCATCGCTCAGGAGGTTGTTCGCCGACATCTGGAGCCCTTGTTGGAACCGATTTTCCATGAGGACTCATACGGATATCGGCCGAAGCGATCCGCCATTGACGCCATCCGGACAGCGCGTCGGCGATGCTGGCGCTACGACTGGGTGCTGGACATGGACATCAAGGGGTTCTTCGACAACATCGACCACGAGTTGCTGCTGAAGGCCGTTCGTCACCATACGGACTGCCGGTGGGTGCTGCTCTATGTCGAGCGCTGGTTGAAGGCTCCCGTGATCGAGGAGGACGGCACCGTTGTCGCACGGGACAGGATCGTGTCCCGAGCCGTGGTGTAAGAGCCTGGCGGCCGTCGCGGTATCCGGCGGGTAGGGCCGGTAGGCTCAGGCTGCCACGGCGGGCAGCTTGACGGTTGCATTGTCGCTCACGGGAGCGATCGATTCCAGCGTCATGTATCTGGCCCTCTGGACGGCCCATTCGTCGTTCTGCTCGAGCAGGATGGCGCCGATCAGCCGTGTTATGGCGTCCTCGTTGGGGAAGATGCCGACGGTGTTGGTACGCCGCTTGATCTCGCCATGGAGTCGTTCGAGCGGGTTTGTCGAGTGCAGCTTGGGGCGATGCGCGGCCGGGAAGGTCATGTAGGCGAGAACGTCGTGCTCGGCCTCGTCCATGAGAGCGGCGAGCTTCGGCGCCTTGGCCCTGAGCTGGTCGGCGACCTGGCGCCACTGGGCGGAGGCGCTGTCTGCATCCTCCTGGGCGAAGGCGGTGGTGACGAAGTCGGACACGACGCGCCGGCCCTGCTTGCCGGCATGGGCGAGCAGGGTGCGCATGAAGTGGACGCGGCAGCGCTGCCATGTGGCGCCGAGGACGCGCGTTGCAGCCGCCTTCAGGCCCTTGTGGTCATCGGAGACGACCAGCTTGACGCCGCGCAGGCCGCGGCGGGCCAGGGAGCGCAGGAAGGAGGTCCAGAAGGTCTCGGCCTCGGACGCGCCGATCGCCATGCCGAGCACCTCGCGGCGGCCCTGGTCGTTGACCGCCACCGCGATCGTGACCGCGACCGAGACGACGCGCCCGGCCTCGCGCATCTTCACATAGGTCGCGTCCAGCCACAGATACGGCCAGTCGCCCTCCAGCGGGCGGTCGAGGAAGTCGCGGATCTTGCCGTCGATCTCACCGCACAGCCGCGACACCTGGCTCTTCGAGATGCCCGACATGCCCATGGCCTGCACCAGGTCGTCCACCGAGCGGGTCGACACGCCCTTGATGTAGGCCTCCTGGATCACCGCCGTCAGCGCCTTCTCCGCCATGCGACGCGGCTCCAGGAAGCCCGGGAAGTAGCTCCCCTTGCGCAGCTTCGGGATCTTCAGCTCCACCGTGCCCGCGCGCGTCTCCCAGACCCGGTCCCGGTAGCCGTTGCGATGGGTGAGCCGGTCCGGCGAACGCTCGCCGTGTGCGGCTCCCGCAAGGCCCTCCACCTCAAGCGCCATCAAACGCTCGGCCGTGAACCCGATCATCTCGCGAAGCAGATCGGCGTCCGAACTCTTCTCCAAAAGCGCCTGCAGGGTCATCATGTCCTTGGTGGTCATCGTGGTACTCCTCCGGTCGGATGGACTGTAGAAGCCCAACCCTAACCGGCACCGCGATGGCCATCCGCTATGGATAAGTGGCCCGCCGCCGCCAGACACCACACGGTCGCGGCGGCGGGCCACTTACCCACAGCTACCGATGCTGGCTCCTGCTCCTACACCACGCCTGGGGGCACGACCCGGGACAGGGGCACGCCACAGGGCGGGGTAATTTCGCCAGTATTGTCCAACCTGTTCCTGCACTATGCGTTCGATCAATGGATGAAAAGGTCGATGCCGCATGTTCCGTTCGAACGGTATGCGGACGATATAATCTGCCATTGTCGAACGGAGGAGGCGGCAAAGACCCTCTGGCGGCGGGTTGCGGACCGATTGGCCGAGTGCGGCCTGGAGGTCCATCCGCAGAAGACCAAGGTGGTCTACTGCAAGGATACCAACCGCAAGGCGGACTACCCGACGGTCGCGTTCGACTTCCTGGGCTACCGTTTCCAGCCAAGGTTCGCGGCGTGGCGCGGCGGGTTGTTCGGGGTCTCGTTCCTTCCGGCTGCCAGCCCGACTGCGCTCAAGGCGTTTCGGCGCCGCGTGCGACAGTGGCGTTTGCAACGGCGTAGCGACAAGGCACTGCTTGACCTTGCCCGCATGTTTCATCGCGAAATTGCAGGGTGGATCGGCTACTTCGGCGCATTCTACAAGTCGGCGCTCTATCCGACCCTTCGTCTGATAGACGCCCACTTGCAGCGATGGGCAATGCGGAAGTTCAAACGCTTCCGACAACGACCGCGTCAGGCTCGTCTCTGGCTTGCCAGAATCGCGAAAGCGGAGCCGTGGCGGTTCGCCCATTGGACCCTTGTGCACGGGCAGGGCCGGACGCTGGGAGCCGTATGAGCTGAGAGGTTCACGTACGGTTCTGGGAGCGCGTGGGGGTGAGATTCCCCCGCGCGACTCGCTTGCCGCTCTACCGTCAATCGCAGATCTACGCGCGTCTGGGGCTTGAGCTGCCCCGCGCGACGCTGGCCGACTGGGTGGGCAAGGCGTCGTTCCATCTTCGCCCCCTGGTGGACTGCCTGGCGGCGGACCTCAAGCGGTCGGCGAAGCTCGGGGTGGACGAGACGCCGATCCGGGTTCTCGACCCGGGCCGGGGCCGGACCAGGACGGGCTACATGTGGACGATGGTGCGCGACGAGCGGCCGTGGTCGGGGGCGGACCCGCCTGGGGTGGTCTATGCCTACGCGCCGGGCCGCGGCGGCAAGCATGCGGAGACGCTGCTGGAAGGGTTCTCGGGGACCGCGCAGATCGACGGCTATAGCGGCTACAACCCGCTGCGCCGTGCGGACCGGCCGGGGGGAGCGCTGACGCTCTCGGCCTGCTGGGCGCACGCCAGGCGCGCGCTGAAGGACATCTTCGATTCGAACGCCTCGCCGGTCGCGAAGGCCGGTCTGGAGCGGATCGCGCGGCTCTACGCGATCGAGGACAGGATCCGGGGCGCGGCGCCGGCGACGCGCCAGGCGGTGCGCTGGACGGAGTCCGCGCCGCTGGTGAACGCCTTCGGAGTGTGGCTCGACGAGCAGCGCTCGCGCGTCTCGCCGCGCTCGCGCCTGGGCGAGAAGCTGACCTACATCGCCAACCGGTGGGACGGGTTGCTGGTGTTCCTCCGCGACGGGCGCGTCGAGATCGACTCGAACTTCGTCGAGAACCGCATCCGCCCGCTGAAGCTCACGGCAAAGAACGCCCTGTTCGCGGGCCACGACGAGGGCGCCGCCGCGTGGGCCCGGATCGCCTCGCTGATCGAGACCTGCAAGATGAACGGCGTCGAGCCGCACGCCTGGCTCAGGAGCGCGCTCGAGAAGATCGCCGCGGGTCACCCACAGTCGAGGATCCACGAGCTGCTGCCGTGGAACTTTGATCCCAAGCCCGACGTCGACACCGGCTGATCGCGGCGCCCAAGCCCACCCTCAAGAAAACGCTGTCAATCCAGACCCGATATGGGGTCTGAACACCGCTTACGGTTTAACTTTGGTGGACCGAGTGTATGGCTCGGTTATCCGCGGGGTTCCGGCGCATCTGTCCGGTCGAGGCTCGGGTCGAGGCTCGGATTGCGGGACGCGCGCACCGCCCGTCCGTATCCCCCGCTGTCACCCCGGACTTGATCCGGGGTCCAGCCTGTCAGGCACCGCTCTCGCCCGGTTTCCCCGGATCGAAGTCCGGGGCGAGCCTGGACCCCGGATCAAGTCCGGGCATGACGGTGGGGGGAAGCGGCGCGACAGTGGGGACCGCGCCGCGCCCCGTGCTATAGTCCGGGCAGACCCGATCTGGAGGCCCGAACGATGATCGTGCAGAGCGCACCCCCGGAAGAGCCGCGTTTCGTCATCACGATGGCCCAGCACACGACCTTCGCCGGGCGCCTCGCGCGCGCCTTCGGCAACGACGATTTCGAGCCGGTCGAGCCGCGCGACGTCGTTCTCTACATCGTCGACAACCACGACGCCGGCTGGGCCGACCTCGACGGGGAGGGACGGATCGACCCGGCCACCGGCCTGCCCTACAACCTCGTCCAGACGCCGTTCGCGGAGATCGTCAAGACCTCCGCCGCCTCGCCCGAGTTCAACAGCCGCCGCCACGCCTATTGCGGGCTGCTGTCCAGCATGCACAGCTGGGGCCTCTATAACGGCCGCTACGGCATGTCGGACCATGTCCTGCTCGACAGCCTCGCGGCGGAGAACCGGTCGACGGCGGAGGGCATGCTGAACGGCGAGCTGGACCGCCAGGCCCGCCTCAAGCACGCGCTGGCGGAGAATCCCGACACCGCTGCATGGGTGGACGAGGCGCAAGTGATGCAGAACTACAAGCAGCTCCAGTTCTTCGACACCATGGCGCTCTACTTCAACTGCAACGGCGCCGCCGACCGCAAGCCCCAGACCTTCACCCACGTGCCGAAGTCGCGGGACGAGGACGCCACGATCGCACTCACCCCGCGGGACGATGCCACCTATGCGCTCGATCCCTACCCGTTCGCGGAGGACGGGCTCGAAGCGTCGTTCGCGGGGCGCTACCTGGCGCCGATGCGCGACGCGGCGAACGTAGACCTCGAGGCGATCGACGCGGAGTGGCAGACGGTGCGCCTTGTCGCCGGCTGAGGCGCGATGAGCGGCGACATCGAAGCCCGCAAGGGGGAGCATATCGATACCGTCCTGGGCGAGGACGTCTCCGCCAAGGGCGTATCGACGGGCTTCGAGCGGTTCTTCTTCGAGCACGCCGCGCTGCCGGAGATCGATCTCGACGCGGTCGACCTGTCGACGCGGCTGTTCGGGCGCTCGCTCAAGGCGCCGCTGCTGATCGCCAGCATGACGGGCGGAACGGCCCGGGCGCTCGACATCAACCGGAACCTCGCCGCCGCCGCCGAATCGCTCGGCATCGCGATGGGCGTGGGCTCCCAGCGCGCGATGATCGAGAACCCGGCGCTCGCCGACTCCTACCGGGTGCGCGATGTCGCCCCGAACGTCCTCCTTTTCGCCAATTTGGGCGCCGTCCAGCTCAACTGCGGCTATGGCGCCGACGAGGCGCGGCGCGCGGTCGAGACCATCGGCGCGGACGCGCTGTTCCTCCATTTCAACCCCCTGCAGGAGGCCGTGCAGGCGGGCGGAGACCGCGACTGGACCGGGCTCTACCGCAAGGTGGAGGAGCTCGCCGCGTCGCTCGACGTTCCGATCGTCGGCAAGGAGGTCGGCAACGGCATCGGCGCGGAGACGGCGGCGCGCCTGATCGATTGCGGCCTCGCCGCAGTCGACGTCTCCGGGGCCGGCGGCACGAGCTGGAGCGAGGTCGAGGCCCACCGCCAGCCGGACCCGGAAATCCGCGCTGTGGCGCACCGCTTCGCCGGCTGGGGGATCCCGACGGCGGCGGCCCTGATCGACGTCGCACGGGCGATCCCCGCGAGCCCGGTCTTCGCGAGCGGCGGCATCCGCGACGGTATCGACGCCGCCAAGGCGATCCGGCTCGGGGCCTCGCTGGTCGGCATGGCGGCGCCGATGCTGGAGCACGGGGTCGACGCGGCCGGGGCGGCGGCGAACCGCATGGCGCGGACGATCGAAGAGCTCAGGATCGCCGCTTTCTGCGTCGGGGCGCCGGATATCGGCGCGCTCCGGCGCGCGGTCCTGAGACGCACGTCCGATTGGGAAGTCGTGCCCGCGCTCCCATCGGCGATTTCCGGGGCGGTCGCGATACCCCGCCACGCGCTGCGCCGGTGAATTCCGTTCCCCCTCCGCCGCCGGTGCGCGCGCCCGGCGACCCCCTCGCGCGTCCGCGCGACGCGGCGACGCTGATCGTCTACCGCGAGAACGCGGGCGTCCCGGAGGTGCTGATGGGCGAGCGCCATGCCAGGCACCGGTTCATGCCCCACCGGTTCGTCTTTCCCGGCGGGCGGATCGACGCGCGGGACTCGCGCGTGCGCTGCGCGAGCCCGCTCGCCCCCGGGACATCGGCGCGGCTCGAACGGCGGCTCAGCCCGGCGCGGGCGCGCGCGATGGCGGTGGCCGCGATCCGCGAGACCTTCGAGGAAACCGGGCTGATCGTCGGCGGGCCCGACCCCGATCCCGAACGGCCGCCGCCGCGCGGCTGGGAGGGTTTCTTCGGCGCCGGGTTCGCGCCTGCGCTGGGCGCGCTCTCCTACATCGCGCGCGCGGTGACCCCGCCGATCCGCCCGGTCAGGTTCAACGCCCGTTTCTTCGTCCTCGACCACGAGCACGTGACCGGGGAGGTCAGGGAGTCCGGGGAGCTGCTGGGACTGAAATGGTTCACCGTCGAGGAAGCGCTGACGCTGGAGCTCGCCCAGATCACCCGGCGGGTGCTGACCCATTTCGGCGCTTCGTTCGGGGATGTCGCCGGGAACCGGGACGACGCTCCGGTGCCCTATTTCAAGTGGACGCCGACCGGCCACCTCCTGATCGACGAGTGAGGCCGGCCGCGGGTCCGGTCAGACCAGCCGGAGCCTCGGCTCGAACAGATCGAGCACCGCGCCCAGGCTGGTGCCGCGCCGAAGGCGCCGGGAACCGTCATAGACCATGTATTCCGGCTCGCCCCGGTCTCCCGCGGCCACCTTGACGACGGTGAAGGCGGGCCGGTCGGAGGCGCGGCGGAACACCGAGAACATGGCCATGCCGTCGCCCGTGCCCATGGCGTAGTCCTTCCATTCGCCCATGGTGACGCGGCGGCTGTAGAGGGTCAGGAGGCGGTCGAGGTCGCGACGGTCGAAAAAGACGAATCTGGGTTCCTGCCGATAGGCACGAAGGTCGAATACCGTCGCCATTCTTCTGCCGCTACGCTCCCTTGGTATGACGCTTTTGCGACCCTATCTATATCGCGCATTCGGGCGGCGGCGTCCAGAGCGTGTTGCGGTTTGCGCCGCGAGGCTGTAATCCCATCTCCCTGCGGACCGCGGGCGGCGCCGGCCGCCGACATGAACCGGACCTGGCGGAGGGCCGAGCGTGGCCGACATCTTTCGCGAAATCGACGAGGAACTGCGCCAGGAAAAGGCGGAAAAGCTCTGGCGGCAATACGGCAAGTACGCCATCGGCGGCGCCGTCGCCGTGGTGCTGGCGATCGCCGGCTATACGGGTTGGCAGGAATACCGGACCGACCGGCAGCTCGAGGCCGGGGCGAAGTTCGCGGCGGCCAAGGCGCTCGCCCAGGAGGGCAAGACCGGCGACGCGGAAGCCCTGTTCGCCGCGCTCGGCACGGAGTCCGGAACCGCCTACGGGGTTCTCGCCCGGTTCCACGCGGCCGCCCTGCGCGCCTCGTCCGGCGACCGGGCGGGCGCGGTCCTCGCCTTCCGCGCGCTCGCCGGGGACGATTCGATCGACCGGCCGATGCGCGACCTCGCGACCCTGCTCGCGGCGCAGAACGCGCTCGACGCGCCGGGCGCCGACGGGCAGAGCATCGCCGCGGAAATCGAACCGCTGGCGCAGCCGGGCGGCGCGTGGCGTCACCTGGCGCTGGAGATGCTGGGCCTGATCGCGCAGAGCGCCGGGGATCCCGATCGGGCGAAGACCTATTTCCAGCGGATCGTCGACGACGCCGAAGCGCCGCCCAACGTTCGCCTGCGCGCCTCGCATCTGCTGAATCTGGCGGCCGGCACATGACGCGGACGGGCGCGGCACCCATGCGCGCGGCCTTGCGCGTCGCGGCGGCCGGAATGCTGCTCCTGACCGCCGCTTGCGGGGGCGGTTTCTTCGGCGAAACGGAAGACCCCCCGCTGCCCGGCGAGCGGCTTCCGGTCATCGGCCTCGAGGAGTCCCTTGCCGCCGATCCCCGGCTTGCCCGGCTGCGCGTGGCGCTGCCGCCGCCGACGGCCAACGCGAACTGGCCCCAGGCCGGGGGGCTTCCGAACCACGCGATGCACCATCTGACCGCGCCCGGCGCGCTCGATCTGCTCTGGCGCGTCGACATTGGGCGCGGTTCCGACGGCGACGGGCAGCTCCTCGCGCAGCCGGTCGTCGCCAGGGGCCGGGTCTACACGCTCGACGTCGACGCCGAGGTCCGGGCCTTCGCTCTCGACGACGGGTCCTTCCTCTGGAACCGGGAGCTGGCGGACGAGACCCGCGAAAGCGGAACGCTCGGCGGCGGCCTCGCCGTCGGCGAGGGCAGGGTCTACGTCACCACCGGTTTCGCTCACGTCTTCGCGCTCGACCCGGAGACCGGGACCGAGCTCTGGCGGCGCAGGCTGCCCAACCCGATCCGCGCCGCGCCGACCGCGCGCGACGGCCGGGTGTTCGTCGTCACCCTGTCGAACGAGCTCTTCGCGCTCGACGCCGCCACGGGGCGGGTTCTCTGGTCGCACGACGAGATCGTCGAGCCGGCGGGGCTGGCCGGCGGCGCGTCGCCCGCCGTCGACGGCGGGATCGTCGTGGCGCCGTTCTCTTCCGGGGCGATCGTCGCCCTGCGCGCGGCCAACGGCCGGGCCGTGTGGTCCGACCGGCTGGTGGCGCTGCGGCAAACCGATCCGGTCTCCAGCCTCGCCCATGTGCGCGGACTGCCGGTGATCGATCGCGGCCTCGCCATCGGCGTGAGCAACAGCGGCCGGACGGTGGCGATCGACCTCAGGACCGGGCGCCGGCTGTGGGAGCAGCGGATCGGAGGAACCAACACCGCCTGGGTCGCGGGCGAGTTCGTCTATCTGGTTTCGAACGAGAACCAGATCGCCTGCCTGTCGCGCCGCGACGGAAGGGTGCGCTGGGTCCGCTCGTTGCCGCGGTTCGAGGACGAGGAGGACCGGACCGGGCCCATCGGCTGGTCCGGGCCGGTGCTGGCCAGCGACCGGCTCCTGATCGCCGCCAGCACCGGGGAGGTCTGGTCGATCTCGCCCTATACCGGGGAGCCGCTCGGACGCGTCGAATTGCCCGACGCGGTATTCATCCCGCCCGCGGTCGCCGGCGGGACCGTGCTGCTGCTGACCGAGGACGCGGAACTTCTCGCGCTGAAGTGATGCCGTTCACCGTCGCCATCGTCGGGCGGCCCAATGTCGGCAAGTCGACCCTTTTCAACCGCCTCGTCGGCCGACGCCAGGCCCTGGTGCACCCGACGCCCGGCGTGACCCGCGACCGCCGCGAGGGCGAGGGCAGCCTCCTCGGCCTGTCCTTCAGGGCGATCGACACCGCGGGGCTCGAAGACGAGCGCGGCGACACCCTGGCCGGACGCATGCAGATCCAGACCGCGCGCGCCATCGACGAAGCCGACGTGCTGATGATGCTGATCGACGCGCGCGCCGGGGTCACGCCGCTCGACTCTCATTTCGCCGACATGCTGAGGCGGGTCTCGAAGCCGGTCGTGCTGGCCGCGAACAAGTGCGAGGGCGGCGCCGGCGCGGCGGGACTGATCGAGGCCTACGGGCTCGGCCTCGGCGAGCCGGTGCCGATCTCGGCCGAGCACGGAGAGGGACTCTCCGCGCTCTACGACCTCATCGCGCCGCACGCCGAGGCGGCCGGCCCGGGAGAGGACGAAGAGGCCGGTGCCGGGGACGGCCCGCTCAACCTCGCGATCGTCGGGCGGCCCAATGTCGGCAAGTCGACGCTGGTCAACCGGTTGCTGGGCGACGAGCGGGTCCTCACCGGCCCCGAGCCCGGCGTCACCCGGGACTCGATCTGGGTCGACTGGTCGTGGCGCGGGCGCGACATAAGGCTGGTCGACACCGCCGGGCTCCGCCGCAAGGCGCGGGTCAGCGAGCGCCTGGAGCGTCTGACCGCCGCCGACACGGCGAACGCGATCCGCTTCGCGCATGTCGCGGTCTTGCTGGTGGACGGGCTCGAGGGGCTGGAGAAGAACGATCTCGCCATCGCGCGGCAGATCGCGGACGAGGGCCGCGCGATGGTGCTGGCGGTCAACAAGTGGGACGCGGTCGAGGACCGGAGTAGCCGGATGCGCCGGATCGGCGACCGGCTCGAGCGTTCGCTGCCCCAGGTCAGGGGAATCCCCGTGCTCGCCCTCTCCGCGCTCGACGGGCGCGGGGTGAACGGGCTGCTGCCGAAGGCGTTCGAGATCTACGAGGTGTGGAACCGGCGGGTCGACACGGGGCCGCTCAACCGCTGGTTCGCCGAGGCGGTCGACCGCCACCCGCCGCCGATCGTCGACGGGCGCCGGCTGAGGCTGCGCTACATCACCCAGGTCAAGGCGCGCCCCCCCACCTTCGCGCTCTTCACCACCCGCCCCTCGGCGGTTCCCGAGTCCTACCTGCGCTATCTGACCAACGGCTTGCGGGACGATTTCGGCCTCGCCGGCGTCCCGATCCGCATCGCGCTGCGCAAGGGCAGGAATCCCTACGTGGCGGAAGGGCGGACGTGATCGCTGGCGGCGGGCTCGACGAAGATGTCGCCGAGCGCGCCGGCCGGTGCAGCCGCTTGGCGAACGCGTCCTTTATCGTGGATGATGCCCGTGCCGGGAATCGCAGGCTGCGCGTGTGAGGATGGATCGTTTCCGCCTGAACTACGACTTCGACACGCTACGCGGCGATGTCTTCGGCGGGATCACCTCGATGGTGGTGGCGCTGCCCGTTTCCCTCGGCTTCGGCATCGCCTCGGGGATGGGCGCGGCGGCCGGGCTCTACGGCGCCATCACGGTCGGTTTCTTCGCATCGGTGTTCGGCGGCACGCGCTCGCAGATTTCCGGCCCGACGGCGCCGATGACCGTCGCAATGGCGGTCGTGCTCACCAGCCACGCGTCGAGCCTCACCGAAGCCCTGACGGTCGTCGTCCTTGCGGGCCTCCTGCAGGTGTTTCTGGGCGTGTCGAGGATCGGCCGTTTCGTGGCTTACACGCCTCATGTCGTCGTATCGGGCTTCATGTCCGGTATCGGCGTGATCATCGTGCTGATGCAGTCGCTGCCGCTGCTCGGCGGTTCGGGCGCGACAGGGGGGCCGATGGGCGCCGTGCGGGCGCTTCCGGCCGCCGTGAGCGACATCGACACCGCCGCCTTCGCCATCGGCGCGGTCACGCTCGCAGTGGGATTTCTCTGGCCGCGAAGGTTCTCGCGCTTTGCGCCGGGTCCGCTCGTGGCGCTGGCCGCCGGAACGGCTCTGGGCGTGCTGTGGTTCACGGAAGCGCCGGTCATCGGCGCGATCCCGGTCGGACTGCCGACCCTGCAACTCGGCCTGCCGCCGGCCGGGTTCCTGCTGCATGCGTTGCAGCCGGCCATCATCCTCGCCCTGCTGGGTTCGGTCGACAGCCTGCTGACCTCGCTGGTGGCCGATTCGATGACCGGCAACCGCCACAACCCGGACAGGGAGCTGATCGGCCAGGGCATCGGCAACATGGCCGCGGGGCTGATCGGCGCGCTGCCCGGCGCCGGCGCGACCATGGGCACGGTCATCAATATCCGCTCGGGAGGATCGACGCCGGTGTCGGGCGCGCTGCGGGCGCTCCTCCTGTTTGACCTGGTACTGGGCCTCGGACGGCTCGTCGAGCCGATCCCGCTTGCCGCGTTGGCCGGGGTGCTGGTCAAGGTCGGCTGGGACATCGTCGACTGGCGCATGCTCGCCCGGCTTCATCGCCTGCGGCGCGAGCACCTGATCGTGATGCTGGCGACACTCTGCCTCACCGTGTTCGTGGACCTGATCACCGCGGTCGCGATCGGGCTGATCGCCGGCGGCATGGTGCATGCCCGGCGGCTGGAACGGCTGGAGCTCGACAGCGTGATTTCCGTGCCGCTGCTGGAGGCAACCTTCTTCGCCGACGACACGATACCGGCGCTGGACGACCCGCATGCGGCCCGGGTCGGCATGGTAGCGCTGGGAGGCACGTTGAGCGTCGCTTCGTCCCACAAGCTGGTCAGCGTGGTCGGGCTGGACATCAGGGAGCACGAGGTCGTCATCTTCGACTTCTCGAGCACCGTCTATATCGACGACAGCGCCGCCGTGGTGATCGAGAAACTGCTGGACATCGCCGCGGAGTCGGGGACCGAGTGCATCGTCATGGGGCTCCGCGACGATGTGGCCGCGACCCTGCTCAGCCTCGACATCCTGGGCCGAGTGCCGGCCGACCGGGTTGTCGAAACGCTGGACGAGGCCCGGCGGATCGCAAGAGAGGCACTCGAAGTCGATGCTGCCGCGCGAAGCGGGCAATGACTGCAATAGAGGCCCCGCGAAACCGTTATCGTCGGCGCGTTTCCCGCCAGGAGGCCGGCGCCGGTCTTCGATACGCGGCTTCGCCGCTGCTCAGGACGGGAGAAGGGGAGTAACGGAATGTCCAGGCGACCGACCGCGGGCTTCGGCGTAGGCGCCAGCGTTCCGCGCAAGGAGGATGCGCGGTTCCTGCGCGGGCGCGGGCGCTATGTCGCCGATATCGCGATGCCGGGGACGCTGGAGGTCGCGTTCTTCAGGAGCCCGCTCGGCCACGCGCGGATCCGGGATGTCGGCAAACCCGGCAAAGGAAATGTCTACCTCGCCGGCGATCTGCCGGACCTCCGCCCCGTCCGCGTCGTGCCCGACATTCCGGGCTTCAAGCCGTCCGACCACTGGCCGCTCGCGCGCGGCAAGGCGCGTTATGCCGGCGAGCCGATCGCGGCCTGCGTCGCGGCGTCGCGGGCGGAAGCGGAGGACATCGCCGCCGCTCTGGAGGCCGATCTCGAACCCCTCCCCGCCGTGACCGAGCCCCTCGCCGCGCGCCGCGACCCGGCCGCCCTGGTGCACGAGGAATGGGGCGACAATGTCTATGTCGCGCTGCCCATCGCCGGCGGCGATATCGACTCGGTGCGCGATGCGCCGGTGAAGGTGACCCGCGACTACCGCATGAACCGCCAGTCGACCATGCCGATGGAGGGGCGCGCCGTGCTCGCCCACTGGGACGAGCGCGCCGACGAGCTGGCGGTCTACCTGACCTCGCAGATCCCCCACATCATGCGGGTCGGCCTCGCCGAGATGCTCGGGCTCCAGATGCGCCAGGTGCGTGTCATCTCGCCCGATCTGGGCGGCGGGTTCGGCGGCAAGGCGCGGATGATGCCGGAGGACCTCGCGGTCTGCGCGATCGCGCTCGAGACCGGCCGCCCGGTGCGCTGGATCGAGGACGTGTCGGAGCATCTGAGCGCCGCCTGCCAGGCGCGCGAGCATGTCTACCGGGTGACGGCCTATGCCGACGAGCGCGGCATCGTCGCCGGCATCGATGCCGAGATCGTCATCGACGGCGGCGCCTACGCGCTCTGGCATACCGGCCCGTTCATGGAAACCGGCATGGCCGCGCGCAACCTGCCGGGCCCCTACCGGATCGAGCATTTCCGCGCGGAGACCTGGACGGTCGCCACCAACAAGCCGCCGCTCGGCGTCTATCGCGGGGTGGCGCGGCCGGGCGCCTGCTTCGCCATCGAGCGCACCATCGACGAGGTCGCCCGCGCGGTCGGCCGCGACCCGCTGGAGGTCAGGATCGACAACATGGTCGGGCCGGACGAGATGCCCTACCGCACGGTCTGCGACATGAAGTTCGACAACGGCGACTACCCCGAGGCGGTGCGCCGCGCGGCGCGGCTGGTCGACTACGAGGGCATCCGCGCCCGGCAGGCAGAGCCGCTGCCGGACGGGCGCCTGCTCGGCGTCGGGCTCGGCAGCTTCACCGAGCAGTCGGCCCACGGCGCGGAGGAGTGGGTGCGCCGCCGCACCCCCATCGTCGCGGGCTACGAGACCGCGACCGCGCGGATGCACGCCGACGGCACGCTGCATCTGCTGGTCGCGATCCACAGCCACGGCCAGGGGATGGAGACGACGCTGGCCCAGATCGCCTGCGAGGAGCTCGGCATCCATCCGGACGACGTCTCGGTCCGCTTCGGCGACACCGCCGTCTCGCCCTTCGGCATGGGCACCTTCGCCTCGCGCTCGATCGTCATGGGGGGCGGCGCGGTGTCGAACGCCTGCATCGCGCTCAGGGCAAAGATGGCGCGGATCGCCGCCCACCATCTGCAATGCGGCGCCGACGACATCCGCTTCGCCGACGGCGAGGCGGCAGGGCCGTCGGGCTCGATTTCTTTCGCCGAGATCGGCCGTATCGCCCATCTGCGCCAGGAGCAACTGCCGGACGGCATGGACCCGGTTCTGGATGTGACCGAGACCTGGGAGCCGACCGAATCCTCGGGCGTCTTCTCCTATTCCACCCACGCCGCGGCCGTCGCCGTCGATCCGGCGACCGGCGCGGTCGAGATCCTCGACTACGCGGTGGTCGAGGATTGCGGCACCGTCGTCAACCCGATGATCGTGGACGGGCAGATCGCCGGCGGCACCGCGCAGGGCATCGGCACCGCGCTCTACGAGGAGGTGGTGTTCGACAGCGACGGGCAGCCGCTCGCCACCACCTTCGCCGACTACCTACTGCCCTGGCGCGGTGGAGATCCCCGCCCTCGCCATCGGCCACATGGCGACCCCGGCGACGTCGACCAGGTTCGGCATGAAGGGGATGGGCGAAGGCGGCGCCATCGCCCCGCCGGCCGCCATCGCCAACGCGCTCGCCGACGCCTTCGCCGCCACCGGCGCCCAGTTCAACGAAACCCCGCTGACGCCCCGGCGGGTGCTGGCGGCGATCGGGCGGCGGAGTAGGCCGGATTCCCCCGCCAAGGGCCGGGGAAAAGGCCGACCCCAAGCCCGTCACCGCGGCCTTGAGCCGTCTATGGGCGCCCCCGGTGGTGTACGTGTTTTTGGGGCGGCTGGGTGTGTGCGGTCCGGTGCTGTCTGAGGTGGCGTCGCAAAATCGGACAGGTCGTCAAGGTGTATTCCGCCGTGTGACGGAGGAATGCGGATGAGCAAGCGACGCAGGTTTTCGGGGGAGCTGAAGGCGAAGATAGCCTTGGAGGCGCTACGGGGTGATCGGACGCTTCAGGAGATTGCCTCGAAGCACCAGGTGCATCCGAACCAGGTGGGTGTGTGGAAGCGCCAGGCGATGGAGGGTCTGGGGGAGGTCTTTTCCGGTGGAGGTGAGCGCCGGGCGCGGGATCACGAGAGCGAGGTCCGGGCTCTTCACGCCAAGATCGGGGAGTTGATCGTAGAGCGTGATTTTTTGTCACGCGGGTCCGGTCGCTGAGCCGGTCCGGGAGACGGGCGATGGTTGTGCGGGGCCACCCGTCGTTGAGCCTGACCCGGCAATGCCGTCTGCTGTCGATCGGGCGCTCGTCGCTCTATGACCGGCCGAAGGGGGAGAGCGCGGAGACGCTGGCTCTGATGCGCCGGATCGACGCGCTGTTCCTCAAGTATCCGTTCTACGGCGCCCGCCAGATGGTTCGGCATCTGCGCCGCGAGGGGGTGCGGATCGGGCGGCGGCGGGCCGCTCGCCTGATGCGCCTGCTTGGTCTTCAGGCGGTCTATCGGGCGCCGCGGACCAGTGCGCCGCACCTCGGGCACCGGGTTTATCCATATCTGCTGCGGGGTCTGGCGATCGAGCGGCCGAACCATGTGTGGTGCGCCGACATCACCTACATCCCGGTGCGGCGCGGCTTCCTCTACCTGGTGGCGATCATGGACTGGGCGAGCCGCTGCGTCCTGGCCTGGCGGCTGTCGAACACGCTGGACGCGGGGTTCTGTGTCGAGGCTCTCGACGAAGCCCTGGCGCGCCATGGCACCCCGCAGATCTTCAACACCGACCAGGGCAGCCAGTTCACCGGCTTCGCCTTCACCGCGCGCCTGCGGGAGGCCGGTATCCGCATCTCGATGGACGGCCGCGGCCGGTGCATGGACAACATCTTCATCGAGCGGCTGTGGCGCTCGCTCAAATACGAGGCGGTCTACCTGCACGAGATCGCCGACGGCTTCGCAGCCCGGCGCGTCATCGGCCAGTGGATCGGCTTCTACAACACCGAGAGACCGCACTCGGCACTCGGCGGGCGGACGCCGGCCGAGGCCTACCGGGGCGACACGCCTGTGGATATGATGGACAAGCCGCTTCGCGCCTTGACCACATACCCACAGGCGCAACAGCAGCAGCAGAAAGATCGATCCAAGAGGATTCTGGCGGCACAAACTTCAACCGGAATACACCTTGAAAACGCCGTCAGCCTGTCCGACAAACCGACGCCACCTCAGTCGTCTATCCGGCCTGTTGCTGCGCCGTGCAGCGCGAGGCGATCAGACCGCGGCCCGTGCGGCCTCCCGATCCGCGACGATCGGCATGATCTTGTCGAAGCCGCTGGTGCGGAACACCTCTCTGACCTCCGGCGACAGCCCGCACAGCACCAACTTGCCGCCGCGGGCGTTGAGGTGCTGGACCAACCGCAGGATCGTTCGCAATCCGGCGCTGCTGATGTAGGACAGGTCGGTCGCGTCGAACACGAGGAAGCGATCGGCCGGCTCAAGCGCGGCTATCACCCGCTCACCACACTCCTCCGCGGTCGCGCCATCCACCCTGCCGGTGACGCCGACCCAAACCACGCCGTCCTCATGATCGACGCTTATATCCATGGCCCTTCTCTATAACTTTTTTTGTTATAGCAAACTCGATTGCCGGTTTCGAGGGGTGCCCGGCGATCCGCCGATCCTTGCCATGACCCGGCGAGGCTGTTTCCATTCCGGCCCCGCGGTCCCGAAGGGAGACGCCCAATGCCGCTCACCTGCGCCCATCTGGTCGGCAGCCTGCCCTATCCGGACGCCGACACGACGTTCCGTGAGATTACGAACCGCCTCGGCGGGCATCTGAAGCGCATCCCGGACGGCGAGACGGGGGAACGGGCGCGCTGGATCTTCTGGCAGAGGGCCAAGGTCGCGAACCACCCGGCGATGGAGGTCGCGGCGGACGAGGACATGGCGCGCATCCACCAGTGGGACGGCAAGCTGATCCGCGAGTGGGAGCTGTTCCGCTTCAAGGCGGGCGTCGATCCCGCGGCGGTCGCGTTCGATCCCGGCTACGCGCCGGAGGCCATCGCGTCCTACGACCGGTTCGTCGCCCTGCGCGAAGCCGGCGCGCTGCCGGAGGGCGTCCGCTTCCAGGTCTGCCTGCCGACGCCGATGGCGGTCGGCTACTGGTTCGTCTCGTCCGCCGCGCGGCTCGATTTCTTCGCCGCCTACGAGCGCGCCTTCAAGGCCGACCTCGCGAAGATCTGCGGAGCGATTCCGCACGCCGACCTCGCCATTCAGTGGGACGTCTGCCAGGAGGTGCTGGCCTGGGAGGGCTATTTCCCCAACCGGCCGGCAAGCTACAAGGAGGACATAACCGGCATGCTGGCGCGGCTCGGCGACGCGGTGCCGGAACCGGCCGAGCTCGGCTACCATCTCTGCTACGGCACACCGAACGACGAGCACGTGGTGATGCCCGAAGACCTCGCCAACGCCGTCGAGATGACTCACGGCATCCTCGCGGGGCTCGGGCGGTCCCTGCAGTTCGTCCACATGCCGGCGCCCAGGCACCGCGACGACGCGGCCTACTACGCGCCGCTCGCGGACCTGCGCCTGCCGGAAGGCTGCGAGCTCTATCTCGGCGTCATCCACCACGACGACCGCGAGGGCGACAGGCGCCGCATCGCCGCCGCGTCGCGGACGGTTTCGGACTTCGGCATCGCCACGGAGTGCGGCTGGGGCCGCGGCGACCCCGCCCGCGCGCCGGACCTGCTCGACAGCCACCGCATCGCGCTGGAGGGCGGTTGAGAGCGGCCCCCTCACCCTGACCCTCTCCCCCACGGGGGAGAGGGGAGTCGCTTGCCCGTCCCTCGTTGCCTTCCCCCCTCCCGCTTGCGGGAGGGGTCGGGGGAGGGTCACCCGAAAAGGTCGGATACCCCTAAAACCGCAGCCTTGCCTTCAGCACCTTGCCGGCCGGGCCCTTGGGGAGGGCGGGCTCGATGCGGACGTGGCGGGGGTACTTGTAGCCCGCCATGCGGCCGCGGCAGAAGGCGACGATGTCCTCGGCCGCCGCCGCGCCGGGCCGCTTGAGGCTGACGAAGGCGGCGATCTCCTCGCCGAGATCGTCGTCGGGGGATGCCGATCACCGCGGCCTCGGCGATGTCCGGGTGGGTCATCAGCACCGCCTCGACCTCGCCCGGCGCCACGGTGTAGCCGCCGCGCAGGATCATGTCCTTCTTGCGCCCGACGATCCGCACGTATCCCTCGACAGACAGGGTCGCGAGATCGCCGGTCCCGGAACCAGTCGCCCTCGAACACGGCTTCGGTGTCGCCGGGCCGGCCGAGATAGCCGGTCATCCGCGCCGGACTGCGGATCCAGAGCTCGCCGGTCCCGCCCGCGTCGAGCCGCGGCATCTTCGTCGTCGACCACCCGGAGATCGACGCCGGGCACCGGCCCGCCCGATCGCGTCGGGAAGGTCGGCCGGCTCCGCCGCGCGGTAGGAGATCGGCCGGAACAGCTCGGTCATGCCGTAGCCCCGAACGATGCGCACCCCGGTCCTCTCGCGCCACTGGCTCGCGAGCGCCCACGGGCAGGGCGCCGCGCCGGAAAGCGCGTAGCGGAGGCTGGAGAGGTCGGCGCCGGCGAGCGCCGGGCTGTCGAGGATGCGCCGGAACATGGTGGCGACGCCCGGGAACACGGTGACGCGACGGCGTTCGATGGCGGCCAGCGCATCGCCGGGATCGAAGCGCGCGAGGAAGGCGACCGACCCGCCGGAAAGGAGCGGCGCGAGAACCGAGCCGAAGATGCCGAGCGAATGGGCGAGCGGCAGGGCCGACAGCGAAACGTCGTCCTCGGAGAGGTCCATCACCGGTCCGCGCCAGGATTCGAGCGCCCAGGCGACCGCGGCCTGCGAGAGCAGCACGCCCTTGGGGTCGCCGGTGCTGCCCGAGGTGTAGAGCACGATCGCGGCATCGCCCGGGCCCGTCGCGGCGGCGGGGAAATCCGCCTCGCCCGCGCCGATCGCCTCGATCCGGCGGTCGGGCGCGAAATCGGCGAGGATGCGCTCGCGCTCGCCCGCCGCGAGCCACGGATTGACCGGCAGCACCGTGGCGCCCGCCTTGAGCCCGCCGAACAGCGCGACGACGATCTCGACCGGATCGTCGAGGCAGAGCGCGACCCGGCTGCCGCGCCCGATCCCCCCGGCCGCCAGCGACGCGGCGACCGCCCCCGCCATGCCTTCGAAGCGCCGCCAGTCGACGGCGCCGCCGTCCGCCAGCAGCACCTTCTTGCGGGGCCGCTTCCGGGCCTCCGCTTCGAGCCGTTGCGCGAGGTGGTCGGCCATCGCGGGCTACGGCCCGTCCGGTCTGCCTGGAAATCGCAGTCGCGTGGGGTCCCTCGATACGCCGTTTCGCGGCTACTCGGGATGAGGGAATTTTCTTAACCAATTTTCAAAAGCACCCTCACCCTGAGTAGCCGCGAAGCGGCGTATCGAAGGGCGGGCCTCGCCCGCACCAGCGGTTCCATATGAGGCGGAAAGGCTCTACGGTAGCAGGGCCTCCACGTCGATGCCGTCCCACACCTCCGACGGGAAGCTGTGCCGGGGGGTGAAGGCGTCGAGGCTCGGCTTGGCGGTCGCGTCGACGCCCCACTTGGCGGTGAACCCGTCATTGCCGGCGGTCGAGGGGTCGAGGTCGGAGCCGCGCGCGCCCGAGACCACCATGATGTCGCGGTCGGGCTGGCAGCGCGTGGCGATCGCCCAGTTGACCTCGCGGTCGTCGAACACGTCGATGTCGTGGTCCACCACCACGACGCGCTTCATGTAGAGGTCGGCGCCGAGCACCGCCATCATCGCGTTCTTCGCCTGGCCCTCCAGACGCTGCTCGATCGAGACGAAGCAGGTGAACGGGCTCGGCACCCGCACCGCCCGGACCGAGGGGATCATCGCCCGCACCGCGCGGTAGAGGTTGGCCTCCATCGGGATGGTCGAGAGCAGCATGTGGTCGAGATGGCCGACGGTGATGTCGTGGAACATCGCGCCTTCGCGGTGGGTGACGGCCTTGACCTGCACCACCTCGCGGTCGCGCGCGCCGAGGCTGTAGCCGGTGAACTCGCCGAACGGCCCCTCGGCGACGCGGGCGCGCGGCGGGATCTCGGCCTCGATGATCATCTCCGCCTGGGCCGGGACCAGCACGTCCGAGGTCTCGCAGCGGACCAGCTCCAGCGGCTCGTCCAGCAGGCCGCCCATGATCCCGCGCTCGTCCTCGTCGATCGAGCCGATGGCGAGGCAGCCGAGCGCGATCGCCGGATGGACGCCGATGGCGAACGCCACGGGCAGCGCCTCGCCGCGCGACTCGGCGACCTGGTAGTACTCCCAGAGATGCTTGCCGAGCGTCAGGTGGATCGAGGTGGTGTCCCGGCCGGTGATCATCAGCCGGTTGTAGGCGCAGTTCCCACATGTCGCCGTCGGGGTCCTTGGCGAACGAGATCGCCGCGGTGATGTAGGCCCCGCCGTCGCCCTCATGGTGTTCGAGCTGGGGCAGCCGCGACAGGTCGATGTAGGCGCCCTTGAGCACCACGTCCTTGCACGGCCCGGTATTGACCTCGCGCGGCGCGACCGGCTCCTCCATCGCCTTGAGGTACTTCTTCAGCATCCCGCGGGGCGGCGCGTTCATCGCCATGGCGAGCCGCGACCGGCTGGCGTGGAGGTTGGTGAGCACCGGGTAGTCGCTGCCCCGGACGTTCTCGAACAGGAGAACGGGGCGGCGCTTCGCCTCCTTCTCGATCTTGACCACCGCGGCCGTCACCTCGTGGCCGGGGTCCATCTCGCGGGAGACGGTGACGAACTCGTCCGGCCGTTCGGCGCGCACGCGTTGGAGGAAGGAGGGGAGATCCTGGGCCATGTTTCGCCTTTGCCGGTTCGGTCCGGCGGCACGCTAGCGAATGGGGCGTGGGGCTCACAAGCGCGGGGCGGGGCGGCGGCCGCATCGAAATTCATTCTCCGTCTTCTTTCCGCCGTCATGCCCGGACTTGTTCCGGGCATCCACGTCGGTCCGCCGCCTCGCCCGTCCCCGCTTGTATCGCCATGCCGCGAGACGTGGATGCCCGGAACAAGTCCGGGCATGACGGCATTGGGGGAGACGCCGCTACGCCGAAGCGACCGGCACGCGGCTGACCGTGGGGCTGGTGCCCACCGATAGCTGAAACGGCCCGGCGGCGAAATCAATCCGGCGTGTAATGCTCGACGCCGTCGAGGTTCTCGTCGCGGCCGCGCAGCTCGATCACGTTGAGGTCGGGGTCGCGCACGAAGACCGAGACGTTGCCGTCATCGCCGAACCGGACCGGACCCTGGCGGATCTCGATGCCGTTGCTCTTCAGCGCCTCGACGGTATCCGCGACCGAGGCGACGCGGAGCGCGACATGGGTGATGCCGGCGTATTTGGTGCCTTCGACGTCCATCAGCACGTTGCGCCCGCCATGGTCGTCGTTGGCGTTGACGACGAGGTTGATCTCGACGCCCAGCGGGTTGCGATGATGATTACCGCGTCGAACTCCACCTCGCGCTCCAGCTCGAAGCCGAGGGCGCGGTAGAACGCGAGCGCCCGGCCGGGGTCGGAAACCCGGATCCCGATATGGTCGACCTGCTCGATCGAAATGGTTCCGGCGGTCATCTTCGGCCTCCCGTTTCTGGGTGGGCATATTCTAGCCGCGCAGCGCCGTCGGGCGATAGCGGGGCGGGCACCGTTCTCCTTATGGTGGTGCAAAATCGGTATCGTTCTATTATATTGACGGTATGAGCGACGAGATCCTCACCATGCTCGGGGTGGGCGCCACGCTGCTGGCATCGGGCGGAACCTTCGCCCTGTTCATCTTCCGCCTGTTCGCACGTCTGGAAGACAAGGTGGACAGTCTTGCCAAGGATCACAGTCCCTCGCCCGTGAGCTTTCCGAACTGCGCGGCGAGATTCGTGGACGCCTCGGCGACCTGCCGGCGGGGAGCGGCGCCGGGTGAGCAACGAGATCGTCACCATGCCTCGGAGTCGGGGCGACACTGCTGGCGTCGGGCGCGTCGTTCGCCCTGTTCATGTTCCGTCAGTTCGTTCGCCTCGAAGGCAGGATGGGAGGGCTGGAGGGCCGGTTCGACGGGATCGAGGGTCGGTTCGACGGGCTGGAGGGCAGGATGGGTGGGCTCGAAGGCCGGTTCGATGGGCTTGAGAGCAGATTCGACAGACTCGAGGAGAGGTTCGTTCGGCTGGAAGAAAAGGTCGACGATCTCGCCAGGGATCATCAGTCGCTCGCCCGAGAACTGTCCGAATTCCGCGGCGAAGTGCGCGGACGCCTCGGCGATCTGACGGTCGCGAGCGGTACGGGGTGATCGACGGCTTCGTGCGCCGGACGGACCCGGACGCCCCGGCCAGCGCGTAATCGCCCCTAATTCTCCCGGACCGCCGCGCTTTCGTGCCAGCGCCTGAGGACCGCGTGCTGCAGCCAGCCGAGGGCGGCGAAGACCGCGATCCCGGCGAGCGAGATCAGCAGCAGCGCCGCGAACATGCGCGGGATGTTGAGCCGGTAGCCCGATTCGAGGATCCGCCAGGCGAGCCCCGACGCGGCGCCGCCGGCGCCGGCCACGAACTCCGCCACCACCGCGCCGATCAGCGCGAGCCCGGCCGGCGATCCGGAGCGAGGACAAATAATGCGGCAGCGCACCCGGCAGGCGAAGCCGCCACAGCACCTGGCGCCGGCTCGCGCCGTAGAGCTCGAACAGGTTGAGCAAATTGTGGTCGGCGCTCTTGAGCCCGAGCGTGGTGTTGGCGACGACCGGGAAGAACGCCACGATCCAGGCGCAGATCAGCAGCGCGATCTCGATGTCCTTCACCCAGATGATGATCAGCGGCGCGATCGAGACCACCGGCGTCACCTGGACGATCACCGCGTAGGGGAACAGGCTCGCCTCCAGCCAGCGCGAGCGCGCGAACAGGATCGCGATGCCGAGCCCGCCGAGCGCGGCGCACAGGAACGCACCGAGCGCCGTCTTCATGGTGTTGAGGAGCGACGGCAGCAGGGTCTGCCAGTCCTTCACCAGGGTCTCGGCGATCAGCACCGGCCCCGGCAGGACGTAGTGCTTGACCTCCCAGGCGCGCACCGCGCCTTCCCAGGCGGCGAGGACGACGATGCCGATGAGGAGCGGCGCGGCGAGCCGCGCGGCGCGGCCGGCGGCGTCGGGGGCGCGCGGACCCTCGCTCACATCCGCCCGTGGAACCATTTGGCGACGGCGAGAACGGCCGCGTCCTCGCCGCGGCTCCCGATCAGCTGCACCCCGACCGGAAGCCCTCCCGGCCCGGTGGCGAAGGGGAGCGTGACGCAGGGCAGATGCAGCAGCGTCCACGTCGTCTGGAAGATCGGATCGCCGGTCATGCCGAGCCCTTCCGGCGCCTCGCCCGGCGCGCTCGGGGTGAGCAGCACGTCGCGGTCGCCGAACGCGTCGCCGGCCGCCGTGCGGCACGCCCTCGCGTGGGTCCGCGCCGCCTCGAGGGTCGCCTCGTCGTAGCCGAGCCCCTCCTCGATCATGCCGCGCAGCCGCTCGCTCAGCCGGTCGCGGCGGTCGGCGTATTGCCTGGCGAGGCTCTGGGTGAGGCCGGCGTTGAGGATCACCCGGTGGCTGTCGGGGATCGCCGCGAACTCGTCGGGCAGGTCGATGTCGGCCACATCGGCGCCGAGATCGGAGAACCTGGCGGCGGCGCGCTCGACCGCCTCGCGGGCGGCGGCGTCGGCCTTGTCCCAGTGATGGGTGCGGCAGAGCCCGACCCTCGGCGCGCGGTCGAGCCCGTCGGCCGGAATCGCCGGCGCCGCGCCGCGCACGACGTCGTAGAACAATCCGACGTCGTCGACCGAGCGCGCCATGTAGCCCAGCGTGTCGAAGCTCGGCTCGAGCGGCAGGATGCCGGCGAGGTCGACCGTCCCGTGGGTCGGCTTGAGCCCGACGACGCCGCAGAACGCGGCGGGGCGGATCAGCGACCCCGCGGTCTGGTTGCCGAAGGCGATGGGCACCATCGACGCGCCGACCGCCGCGGCGGAACCGCTGGAGGAGCCGCCCGGCGTGTGGGCGGGGTTGTGCGGGTTCCTGGTCTTGCCGGGCTGGAAGGTGGCGAACTCGGTGGAGACGGTCTTGCCCATCAGCACCGCGCCGGCCGCCCGCATCGCGGCGACGCAGGCCGCGTCGCGCTCGGGCCGGTGGCCGCCGTGGATCGCGGGCGCGCCGTACTCGGTCGGCAGCTCGCCCGAATCGATCACGTCCTTCACCCCGAACGGCACGCCGTGCAGCGGGCCCCCGGACGGCGACGAATCGGCCGCGCGCGCGCCGGCGATGGCGTAGTCGGCATCGAGATGGGTCCACGCCTCGATGTCGGCGTCGCGGTCGGCGATCCGGTCCAGGCAGGACCGCACCAGCGCCTCCGACGTGATCTCGCCGGCGGCGATCCCGCGCCCCGCCTCGGCCGCGGTGAGTTGCCAGAGTTCGCTCATCCCGTCACCCTCCCCGGAAACCGCCCGTCATCTTGGCCGAGCCCGGCGCGGGACGCCAGCGGGAATGGGGGGAGATAACTTCCTACCCGTCATGCGCGGCGCCCCGGCCGCCCCCACATCGTCATGCCCGGACTTGTTCCGGGCATCCACGTGGGTCCGCCGCCTCGCCGGTCCCCGCTCGTATCGCCACGCCGCGAGACGTGGATGCCCGGAACAAGTCCGGGCATGACGGGAGAAGTGTCGTGGCGCGGGCTTCCGCGATGTCCCTATCGGACAAATCTGGCGGTCCTGCTTTCCCTTTTCGGGCAAACCGGGCGGTGCGCGCTCAGGCGGTCTCCTCGGGCACGGGCGGGCGGGCGTCGAGCACCGGGGCGGCCCAGGCGAGCGCGATGTCCTCCATCTCGCGGGCGTTGGTGGAGTAGAGGTTGAAGGTCCCCTTCTCGCGGCCCGGCTTGACCCGCTTGACGTAGCGCGGCCCGTCGTCGGCGAGCTGCACGATGCACAGCTTGCCGAGGCATTCCGACGGCACGCCCTCATAGTCGCGGGTGTAGAAGAGCAGCCACCCCTCCTCGATGGGGAGCATCGAATCGCCCACCACCTCGACCGCCACGGTCTGCTGCGCGTCGAGCCCGTTGGGGCAGCGAACCATACGGATTCCGCCGCCCTTCTCGTGATCGTCGATAGCGTAGACCTCGGCCCCGGCGCCCACCTTGCCGACCACCGGCACGTTGGCCAGCCCCTCGACCAGATCGAGCACGTTGCACTCCAGCGCGGCCGCCACGTCTGTCAGCCGGTCGAGCGTGATCGAGACCTTGCCGGTCTCCCACTTGTGCAGATGCCCGGCCGAGGTGCCGAGTTTGCCGGCCAGCACCTGGAGCGTCAGCCCGCGCCGCTTGCGCCACTGCCTGATCCGGTTGGAAATCGCCGTTCCGTCGGGTCGGAGCGCCATCGCTGCATCCTCCGGTTGCATTTTTATGCCCATTGCCGCTTGACATAGTTTTTCCTATCAGGAAAATGGGCAGATCAGATATGAGCAGGAGATAGCGCATATGCGGGAAAATCGCAAGCGACTTTCGAGGTCGGCGGCGAAACGCCTCGACCGGCTGGCGGCCACCGGCGTCGAGCTCGACCGTCTCGAATGGACCTTCGGCATCCCGGCCGACGCCCTGGAGGCGGCGCTCGACGAGATCCGGCGCGTCGAACGGGTCCCGGTCGCGGAGCCGGACGACGCGGCGGAGGCCGAAGCCGGCCTCCCTCCCCTGCCCTCGCCGCCGCTCAGGCGCGCGCTGGAGGCGCTCGGCGACCGGGTCACCGCGACGGTGGCGGGCTACGCGCTCGACGGCGCGCCGGCGTCGGTCCCCGACCTGATCCGCGCCGCCCGCCGGGCCGGGGTCGCCATCCCCTATCCCGGGATCGCGCCGCTGTCGCGCGCCTTCGCGGCCGGGCCGAGCGTCCGGCAGTCCGCCTGAAACCGCCAGAAGAAGGGAAACGCCATGGCAAGAAAAGCGCGATCCGAACCCCGCCCGGCCCGGGAAGATTCCGGGCCCACCCGCGAGACCGCGGCGAAGCTCCGCCGCGACCTCGTGCGCCGGCTGGCCCAGGAGGGCCGGCTCGGCCGCGAGCAGGTGCGCGCCGCGCTCGAGGTGCGCCGGGTCTGGGAGGCGTTCGGGCGCGGCCTGTTCCCGGCGACGAACACCTTCCCGGCGGTCGCCGGGCGCCAAAGGTGGGCCGTGTTCGTCGACCCGATCGAACGGCTCACCCGGCAGGAGGAGGCCGCCTGGCGGCTCCGCTACCGGCCCTGGGCGCGCGAGATGGCGGTCACCGTCGCGGCCGGCGCGATCCGCACCACGCGGCTCCAGCTGATCCTCGACGTCGTGGTCGACAATCACGGCCTGCGCGAGGTCGAGGGCTGGTACCGGATGCGCCACGGCAGCGCCGTCGAGCACGTCCGCGCCGCGCTCCACCGCTACGCCGAGATCGCCGGCTGGGTCGCCGACCCCTACCCCGAGACCCGGATGTCGGCGGCGATCCGCGTCAACCCGGAGAACCGGATAGGGCAAGAAGGGGCTGGAGGGAAGGACGAAGACGAAGATTTTTCTTCCTTCGGATAATTTACCTCTTGACCCGGGACGCGAACCGCACCATATTTCCCATAGTGGGGAAGTGGGGGCGCCGCAGGAGATGCCGGCGCCCCCTCGTCATTTCGACCGGAGCGACGTCGGGCGAGGCGGGCATCCTCGGGCACGCCTTTCCCTCCCGGTCGTCATGCCCGGACTTGTTCCGGGCATCCACGTCCCTCCGCCGCCTCGCCCGCGCCCGGCTTGCACCGCGATGCCGCAAGACGTGGATGCCCGGAACAAGTCCGGGCATGACGGTGGGGGAAAGCGGGCGGAACGGCGGATGGGACGGTTTCGGGAATTTTGGAGCCGGATTCGGAGCGGACTCGGTAGGGAGAAAGAATAGCGTGATTCCAGAGGTTTAGCGACTAAATTAGGGGCTTATATCGATTACTTGACGGCCGGCTGTCGGGCGCGGATCGGGGCCGGGGACGCCGTCGCGTCGCGGCGGGCATGGAAACCGCCCAGACTCCCCCCCGTCATGGTCGGCGAAGGCCGACCATCCACGATTTGTTTTTCGTTTCCGGCGCCGCAAAAACTCGTGGATGGTCGGCCTTCGCCGACCATGACGGGGAGGAACGGCCCGCCGGGACCCGAATGCGCCCCGGCGCTGCCCGGAACGCCTGTCAGCCCCGCTCCTGTCAAGTAATCGATATAAGCTCCCTAAATTATCCCGATAAAGCATTTTTCTCTTGATTCGGGACACGTTTTGGGGTATATTTCGCACAGTGGAGAAGTGGGGGCGCCGGAGATTTCGGCGCCCCTTTTCGTTGCCGGGCGCGCCTCGGCGTGATAACGATTTGATATCGAAATGATGGGGAGGCGGCGATGCCCACCATCAACGTGCGGCGGCTCGACGAGGATGTGGTGAACCGCCTCAAGCGGCGCGCCGCGCTGAACAACCGCTCCCTGGAGGGCGAGGCGCGCCACATCCTGGAATGCGCCGCCGCCGACGACATGGCGGCGAAGCGGGCCGCGTTCCTGGAGGCTTCGCGCCGGCTGCGGGAGAAGACCAGGGGCCGCGAGCATACGCCGGCGGAAGTGCTGATCCGCGAGGACCGCGACCGCGGCCATCGCGACGACTTCTGATGCGCTTCGTCGTCGATGCGAGCGTGGCGGTCAAGTGGCTGATCGCCGAAGAAGACGCGGATATCGCGGACCGGCTGGCGGCGAGCGGGCAGGAGTTGCACGCACCGCGCCTGATGGCTTCCGAGGCTGCCAATGCGCTGTGGCGCAAGGCGCGGGTGGGGGAGATCCAGCGCGCCGAGGCCGGCGCCGCCATGGCCTTGCTTACCGACATGCCGGTGCGTTGGAACGACGACGAGACCGTCGGCGCGGACGCGGTTCGTCTGGCGCTGGCCCTCGACCACCCGGTTTACGACTGCATGTATCTCGCGCTCGCGCACCGCATCGGCGCGACGGTGGTGACGGCGGACCGTCGATTCGCAACGGTCGTTTCACCGACCGAGCATGGCGAATCCGTCCTGACGCTGGCCGACTACGCCAGGACGCGGGGATGACGGCCGCCGGTCCACCCTCCCCCGGCCCCTCCCGCCAGCGGGAGGGGAGAAGGTAGGGAAGCATGGGGAAGCGTCCCCCCTCCCCGCCGGGGAGAGGGTCAGGGTGAGGGGGTTTTTGGGGTCGGATTCGGACCGGAATTGGAAGGGAGAAAAAATCGCGTGGTTTCAGGGGTTTAGCGACTGATTTATCCTGATAAAGCATTTTTTTCTTGACTCGGGACGCGTTTTGGGGTATATTTCGCATAGTGGGGAAGTGGGGGCGCCGGAGATTTCGGCGCCCCTTTTCGTTGCCCGACCGCCTGGAGGAGACGATCTTGCCGGTTCCACCGAAGAAGGAAGTCCCGCCGCCCATCGACGCCGACAGCGTCGCCGGGATCGCCGCGTTCGGCTGCACCCGCAAGGAGGCCGCGGCGTGGTTCGGGGTGCCGCCCGAGGCGTTCCGGCGGCGGCTGCGCGAGCCCGCGCTCAAGGAGGCCTGGGCGCGGGGCAGGGCGCGCGGGCGGGCGCTGCTCCGCCAGACCCAGTTCAGGCTGGCGGAATCGAGCGCCCCGATGGCGCAGCATCTGGGCCGGACGATGCTGGGCCAGGACGCGCCGGCCAGGGCGCCGGCGCGGAAGAAGCCCGCGCGGATCCTCATCGACACGGGGATCGACCGTGGCTGAGCGGATCGCCACCGGCTACCGCCCGCGCCCGCTGCAGGCCGGCATCCACCGCCGGCTCCGGCGCTTCAGCGTGCTGGTCTGCCACCGCCGCTTCGGCAAGACGGTGCTCTGCGTCAACGAGCTCATCGACCACGCCGTGCGGTCGGCGCGCGAGCGCCCGCGCTACGCCTATATCGCGCCGCTCTACCGCCAGGCCAAGCAGGCCGCGTGGGACTATCTGAAGCACTACACCGCGCCGATCCCGGGCCGGGAGGTCAACGAGACCGAGCTCCGCGTCGACCTCCCCAACGGGGCGCGCATCCAGCTCTACGGCGCCGACAACCCGGATTCGCTGCGCGGCATCTATCTCGACGGGGCGGTGCTCGACGAGTACGCCCAGATGAGCCCGCATCTCTGGGGCGAGGTGATCCGCCCGGCGCTCGCCGACCGCGAGGGCTGGGCGGTCTTCATCGGCACGCCCAAGGGGCACAACGCGTTCTGGCGCGTCTACCGCGCGGCCATCGACGACGAGAGCTGGTACGCGGCGCTGTTCGCGGCGTCCGAGACCGGAATCCTGCCGGACGCCGAGCTCGAGGCCGCGCGGCGCGACATGACGCCGGAGCAGTACGACCAGGAGTTCGAGTGCTCCTTCGAGGCGGCGATCGTGGGCGCCTTCTACGGCAAGGCGATGGCGGAAGCCCAGCGCGACGGGCGTATCCGCGCGGTGCCGCACGACCCGGCGCTCCCGGTCGACACCGCCTGGGACCTCGGCGTGGGCGACCCGACGGCGATCTGGTTCGTCCAGCTCGCCGGGCCGGAGATTCGCCTGCTCGACTATTACGAGGCGGCGGGCGAAGGGCTCGACCACTACGCCCGGGTGCTCCAGGCGAAGGCGGCCGAGCGCGGCTGGGTCTATGGCAGCCACTACGCGCCGCACGACGCGCTGGCGCGCGAGCTCGGCACCGGGCGGACCCGCGAGGAGCAGGCGCGCCGCCTCGGGGTGGCGCTCACCGTGGTGCCGCGCCACGGGGTCGACGACGGCATCAACGCGGTGCGCGCGATCCTGCCGCGCTGCTGGTTCGACGCCGCGGCCACCGAGCCCGGCATCGAGTGCCTGCGCCAGTACCGCGCGAAGCCGGACGCGGCCACCGGGGCGATCGGCGACGCGCCGCTGCACGACCGCTACAGCCACGGGGCGGACGCCTTCCGCTACCTCGCGATGGGCATCGGCGACCGCTTCGCCCCGCCCCCGGCCCGCGGCGAGCCCAGCTTCGACGACCACATGCGGCGCCACTTCGCCGCGCGGCGGAGCGCCCGCGACGGGCTGATCTGACGGCCCCCTCACCCCGGCCCTCTCCCCCGCGGGGAGAGGGGGACTCGCGACGCCGCCCCGCCTCACCTTCTCCCCTCCCGCTGGCGGGAGGGGCCGGGGGAGGGTGGCGGACACGACGATTGAAGGACAGGAAAACGATGAAAACCGAAACCGACACCGAAAGCACCGGCCCCGACGAGACCGTGCGCCGCTGGCGCGGCGAGCTGGCGCGGGCGGAGCGGGCGGAACGCGACTGGACGCGGCGGGCGGAGAAGGTGGTCGAGCGCTACCGCGCCGAGAAACGCGCCGACGGCGGGCGGCGCTTCAACATCCTCTGGGCCAACACCGAGATTCTGAAGCCGGTGATCTATTCGCGCACCCCCGCGCCCGACGTCCGCCGGCGCTGGCTCGACGACGACCCGGCGGGGCGCGAGGCGGCTTCGGTGCTGGAGCGCGCGCTGTCCTACCTGGTCGACGACGGCGGGTTCGACGCGGCGATGGAGGCGGTCAGGGACGACATGCTGCTGCCCGGCCGCGGCGTCGCCCGGATCGTCTACGAGCCGGTCATCGCCAGGCGCACGCTGGAGCGCGCGGAAAGCGAGGACGGCGAGATCTTCCTGCTCGACGGCAGGACGGTGGAGCCGGACGGGTTCGACGGCGAGACCGCTTACGCCGAGGAGGTGGTCGACGAGCGGGTGCGTTGCCGCCACGTCTTCTGGAAGGACTATCGCGAGCAGCCGGCGCGGTGCTGGGACGAGGTCGGCTGGATCGCCTTCCGCCACGGCATGACCCGCGACGAGCTGGTCGAGCGCTTCGGCGCTGTGGGGCGCGAGATCCCGATCGGGGACGCGCCCGGGGACGCCCCCGAGGCGGCCCGCCGCGCCGTGCTCTGGGAGATCTGGGACAAGCCCGCCCGCCGGCGCGTCGTGATCGCCGACGGGTTCGACCGCGTCGTCGAGGAGACCGACGACCCGCTCGGCCTCGCCGGCTTCTTCCCGGTGCCGGAGCCGCTCTACGCGGTCAGGACATCGGATTCGCGGGTTCCCATCCCCGAGTTCACCCTCTACCAGGACCAGGCACTGGAGCTCGACGAGATCGCCACCCGCAAGCGGCACCTGATCGCGGCGCTCCGGGCGCGCGGCGTCTATGCCGGGGTGCTGGGCGAGATCGAGCGGCTGCTCACCGAGGGCGGCGAGAACGAGATGATCCCGGTCAAGGACTGGGACCGGTTCCGCGACAAGGGCGGGCTCGCCGCCGCCATCGAGTGGCTGCCGATCGAGCGCATCGCCCAGGTGATCGTCTCGCTGAACAACCACATCGCGCAGCTGAAGGCGGAGATCTTCGAGATCACCGGCCTGTCGGACCTGGTGCGCGGTTCGACCCACGCGTCCGAGACCGCGACCGCGCAGCACCTCAAGGGCTCGTTCGGCTCGATGCGGATGCAGCCCCGCCAGCGCCCGATGGAGCGCTTCGCGCGCGACGCGCTGCGCCTCATGGCGGAGGTCGTCGCCGAGCATTTCCGCCCCGAGACGCTGGCGCGGATGACCGGCAAGCAGGCGCCGCCTTCGGTCATGGGCCTGCTGCGCGACGAGCGGCTGCGCGGCTTCCGGATCGACATCGAGACCGACTCGACGGTCCGGCCCGACGCCGAGGCCGAGCGCCGCAACGCGGTCGAGTTCCTCACTGCCTCGACCGGGTTCTTCACCGGCGTCGCGCCGCTGATCGCCGCCGCCCCGCAATCGGCGCCGATGTTCCTCGAGATGTTCAGGACCGCGGCGCGCAGCTTCAAGCCGGGGCGGCGGCTGGAGGAGGTCATAAACCGGACCGGCGAGGCGCTGATCGAGCAGGCGAACGCAAGCGACGGGAGGGCGCCATGACGCGCTACGTGTGGAGCAAGGCGGAAGGCCGCTGGGTGCCGGCGAAGGCCGCGCCGCCCCCGCCGCGGCTCCGCATCGTCAACCGCGACGCGCCGTTCGAGGACGGGGTGGCGAGCATGGCGGACGGCAAACGCTACCGCTCGCGCCGCGCCTGGGACGAGCATCTCAGGGCGCACGGCATGGTGGAGATCGGCAACGACGTCGTGGAGCGGACGTAGCCGGCCCCGCTCACCCTGACCCTCTCCCCCGGCGGGGGAGAGGGAATTTCTGCGGCCTCGCCTCTTCTTCCCCCCTCCCGCTGGCGGGAGGGGCCGGGGGAGGGTGGACCCAACGGAGACAGAACCATGCCCATCCTCGCAACCCTTCTCGGCAAGACCGCCGCCCAGCCGATCGAGGCGGTCGGGCGGGTGATCGACGACCTATTCACCTCGGACGAGGAACGGCTCGGCAAGGAGGCTCTGCTGACCCGCCTCGCCCAGCGCCCCGCGCTCGCCCAGATCGAGGTCAACCGGATCGAGGCGCAGCACCGCTCGGTGTTCGTCGCCGGCTGGCGGCCGTTCATCGGCTGGATCTGCGGCGCGGCGCTGGCGTGGAACTTCATCCTGCGCGACGTCGCGGTCTGGGCGTGCGCGGTCTGGGCGCCCGGCGCCCCGGTGCCGCCGGCGCTCCAGCTCGAGCACCTGCTGACGGTGCTGCTGAGCCTCCTCGGCCTCGGCGGCCTGCGCACCTTCGAGAAGTTCGGCGGGCGGGCGCGGTGACGGGTGGCGGCCGGGCCGTCCCGGGACCACAATGGCGCCCGAACGAACCGGAGGGACAGATGAAATACGTATTGCTCGGCAAGCAGAGCGGCGAATGGCTCGGCAAGCACGACCGGCGCAACCGGCTGGCGCGCGCCAAGGCGAAGGAGCTCGGCATCAAGATCCAGTCGGTGCTCTACACCCAGGGCGCCTACGACTTCGTCGACACGGTCGACGCGCCCTCCCCGAGGCGATGCTCGCCTTCTCGGTGTGGTACGCCAAGCAGGGCTTCGGCTCCTTCCAGAGCCTCCCCGCCTTCGACGGCAAGACCATGGCCGAGGCCTCGAAGGAGGAGTAGCGGCTGCCCCTCACCCCGGCCCTCTCCCCGGAGGGGAGAGGGAGACTCGCGGCGGCGGCTCTTCCCCACCTTCTCCCCTCCCGCTTGCGGGAGGGGCCGAGGGAGGGCGAACCGACGGCCCGAACGAGGCGGGGTGGCGGGGATTGTGCTTGACCGGCGTCGCACATCGCCGTACCTATCACGGTGATAGGCGAAAAACCGAGCGAGGTCGTATGGCGAACCCGGAGGACGAGCCGTTTTCCGCAGGTCGGGCAACCGACCTGATCCGGAACATGGCCCGTTCGGATGAGTTCGGGATCGTCTTGACCAGGCATGCGGCGGATCAGATGAGCCGGCGCGATTTGATATTGGACGACGTGCTGCATGTCCTGAAACATGGATTCGTCTATGAGCGGGGAGAACCTTCGAACCGTCCGGGCGAATTCACGTACGGGATCGAATGCAGGACACCGAACTCCGGACGACGATCGGTAAGGGCTATCGCGATTCCGTTGGCGGACCGTAAGGCGGCAAAAATCGTCACGGTGATGTGGGCCGACGAACCGATGCAACGCGGTTGAGGGAGGCTGAATGAGATGACCGAGGTCGCGGAACGACGCAAGCGGTACCGGTACACCGAATGCGGATTGGACAACGTATTCATCGAGGGCATCGAGGCGGGCGTCGACGACGACGGCGACGAGGTGCTGTACATCCCCGCGGTCAACGCGTTGCACAAGACCATCGCGCGCGGAATCGTCGAAAGCGAATCGGGCGTTACCGGCCAGGAACTCCGGTTCCTGCGGACGATGATGGGTCTCACGCAGGCGGAATTGGCAAAGCACGTCCATCACGACGCCCAGTCGGTCGCGCGGTGGGAGAAGAACCGGACGCCGATCCAGCCGGCGTCCGAGATCGTGATCCGGCTGCTGGCCGTCGAGAAACTGAAGCTCGGCGAGCGCGGTTCCGTGGAGCAAATTGCCGCCAGGTGCGTGCCGGGCAAAACCCGTACGGACATCGTCATCGACGGAAGCGGCCCGCCGGGATACAGGCTCGCCGCCTGATCCGCGGCGGGCATAACCGCACAGCTTGTCACCCCGGACTTGATCCGGGATCCAGGCCGCGGACACCGATCCGGGGGCAACCGCTCCGAAGAATTCGACCGCCGTTCTGGACCCCGGATCAAGTCCGGAGTGACGGCGGAGGTTCGGGAACGGCGGGGCACGACCCCACCCGTTTGCCGACCGCAACGTAACGGACAGTTCCACACCCCAACCCCCGGAGGAAACATGACGGATGACAGCAACGTGGCGGCCGAGGCCGCCGCGAACGACGGTTTGCGCGCGGATCTCGAGGAGGCCTGGGACACGCTCTCGGCGGCACCCGAGGACGGGGACGACGCCCCGCCGGATCACTGGCCCGTCGAGTGGCGCGAGCGGTTCGAGGCGCTTCCCCGCGAGGGGCGCGGCTATGCGCTGGACCTCCACCGGCGGTTCGAGCAGGCGCATTCGGAGCGCAGCCAGGCGCTCGCCGAGCGCGAGAAGGAACTCGACGGAATGGCGGCGGTCGACGCCGCGCTCGCGCCGTGGCGCGAGACCCTGGCCGCGCGGGGGCTGACCGACGCGGACGCGGTGACGCGGCTGATGGAGGCGCAGGCGGCGCTGGAGAAGGATCCGGAGGCGGCGCTGGCGGCGGTCGCCGGGGCCCACGGGCTCGCCCCGGGCGGCGCGGCGCCGGCGCGCGGCGACGCGCTCATGGACACGCTGGAGCGCTACGCCGCCGAGCAGCACGAGCTCCGCCTGATCGCCGCGATGGAGGCCGAGCTGGAACAGCGGGCGCGCGCCGTCGACGCGGCGGGCGCGCCCCGCTTCCCCCATTTCGAAACCGTCCGGCCGACGCTCGCCGCCCTGATGCGCGGCGGCGCGGCCGGGACGTTCGAGGACGCGTACGAACAGGCCGTCTGGGCCGATCCGCATCTCCGGCAGAAGGCGCTCGAAGCGCACGACGCCGAGACGGCGGCCCGGCGCGAAAGCGTCCGCAAGGCCGAGGTGGCGAAGGCGAGGAACGCCGGACGGGCCGCGCTCAGCGGCTCCGAACCGGCGCGCACCGCGCCGCCGCCCGCCCGGTCGCACCGCGAGGAGCTGGAGCGCGTCTGGGACCGGATGGTCGGCGCGTAGAGCTTTTTCCGGCCCAATCGCCGGCCCGTCCGAGGCCGTCACCCCGGACTTGATCCGGGATCCAGAGCCACAGGCACCACCCTCGCCCGGCTTCCCTGGACCCCGGATCAAGTCCGGGGTGACAGGCTTGGGGTCGGCCCCCGGTAAGAAACGCGGGCCAGCCCGCAACAACCCCAACGAAAGGAAACGACACATGGCAGACGCCAATCTGGGCGACCTGGTCACCACCACGCTGCGCAATCGGCGCGGCCAGCTCGCCGACAACATCCTCAACCACAACGCGGTTCTCCGCTTCCTCAACCGCGCGGGCAACGTGGACCCGGCGGACGGCGGGCGGACCCTGGTGGAGGAGCTCGAATACGCCGAGAACCAGACCTTCAAGTACTATTCGGGCTACGAGGCGCTCGACATCTCGCCGTCGGACGTCTTCGACTCCGCCGAGTACGAGTGGAAGCAGGCCGCCGTCGTGGTCTCGGTCTCGGGCGCGGAGGAGCGCAAGAACGCGGGCAAGGAGCAGTCGCTCCGCCTCGTCGACCGGCGCATCAAGAACGCCGAGAAGACGATGATGAACAACCTGTCGGAGGGCGTCTATTCCGACGGCACCGGCTCCTCGGGCAAGCAGATCGGGGGCCTGCGCGCGCTGGTCGCCGACGACCCGACGACCGGGACGGTGGGCGGGATCGACCGCGCCTCGTTCGAGTTCTGGCGCAACCAGGTCTACGACTTCTCGGAGGCCTCCGTCGATCCGGGCCCGGACACGATCCAGAAGGCGATGAACGCGCTCTGGCTCGACTGCCTGCGGGGCGCCGACGCGCCGACCCTGATCGTCGCCGACACGGCGTACTTCAACCACTACTGGCAGTCGCTGCAGGCGATCCAGCGGATCTCGTCCGAGGAGGACGCGGGCGCCGGGTTCCGCTCGATCCAGTTCTACGGGCCCGGCGGGTCGGCGCCGGTGATGTACGACGACAACTGCCCCGAGGCGCACATGTACATGCTCAACACCGACTACCTGTTCTGGCGCCCGCACAAGGACGCCAACATGGAGCCGCTGGAGAAGCGCCAGTCGACCAACCAGGACGCCACCGTGATCCCGATCGTGTTCATGGGCAACCTGACGATGTCCAACGCCGCCCGCCAGGGCGTGATGCACGCGTAGGATTCGCGCAGCCGTCCCTCGATACGGCGCTGACGCGCCTACTCGGGATGAGGGGAAAGAAAAAGGACCCTCACCCTGAGCAGCCCCGGACTTGTTCCGGGGCGTATCGAAGGGCGCGGCCGTCCCTCGATACGGCCCCTTTCGGGGCCTACTCGGGATGAGGGGAAGGAAAAGGGACCCTCACCCTGAGTAGCGGCGGAGCCGCGTATCGAAGGGCGGGGCTGCGGGGGCGGCGGTCGGAGGATCGCCTCCCGCCCTCCACTCCGTCATGCCCGGACTTGTTCCGGGCATCCACGTGGGGCCGCCGGTTTGCCGGTGCCCGCTCACACCGCGACGCCGCGAGACGTGGATGCCCGGAACAAGTCCGGGCATGACGAGGTGGGGTGCGATCGTGTCGACAGGGGGCGGTCTTCGGGCCGGCCTCCTTCTCTTTCCAACACACACCAACCGAAAGGACGAGCCATGGAGCCGGTTCCCGACGATGTCGGCTATTGGGAGAACTTCGCCGCCGGGCGGCAGGGCGGCGGGCGCGGCGACTGCGTTCCCCAGTTCTACATGCGCGCCGTGCGCAACGCGGCCAGGAGCGAGACCGAGGGGCGGCCGGTGTTCGACGAGGCGGCCTATGTCAGGGTGCTGGTGCCGGGCGACCGCAACAGCATCGTCGACCACAAGGTCACGGAGGACGACCGCGAACGCTGGCCGGGCCGGTGGGCGGCGTTCCTCGCCAAGCGCGAGCGCCCCGCCGGCACGCCGATCGAACACTGGCCCTACCTCACGGTCGCCCGCGTCGCCGAGCTGAAGGCGCTGGAGATCCTGACCGTCGAGCAGATCGCCGGAGCCGACGAGGCGACGCGGGCGCGGATCGGCGGCGACGGCGACGCGCTGGCGGAGCGCGCGCGGCACTTCCTCCAGCCGCAATCCGAGACCGAGACCGAACTCCGGCAGGAGATCGCCCGGCTGAAGACGCAGATCGACTGGCTCCAGAACGAGGGCGCCCGGCTGGAAAAGGAGAAGGAAGCGCTGCGCGCGGAGTCCCGGGAGGACGCGGCATGAGCCTCGCGACCATCTGCCGGGAGGCCGCCGCCGAGGCCGGGGTGGCGCCGCCCGCGGCGGTGATCGGCAGCCCCGAGACCGTCGCGATCCGCCTGCTCGCCGCCGCGCGGCAGGAGATCTTCTCGATGGCGGAGAGCGCGACATGGAGCGCGCTGGTCAGGGAGCACCGCTTCGTTCCCGCCGCGTCGGCGGCGCAGCCGGACGGGCTGCCGGACGACTTCGCCCGCATCGTCGACGGCACCGTCTGGGACCGGACCGGCGCGCGCCCGCTCGCGGGACCGCTCACCGCCCAGCAATGGCAGGCCGCCCTCGCCTCGGGCGGCGGTGCCGCGGCGCGCCCCGCCTTCCGCATCTTCGCCGGCGCCTTCCACCTCCACCCGGCGCCGGCGCGGGCGGGCGGCGAAATCGCCTTCGAATACGTCACGAGCCGCATCGTCGCCGCCGCCGACGGCGCGGGACGGCGGAGCTGGGAGGCGGACGACGATTCCTTCGTGCTGTCGGAGGACATCGCAACCATGGGGGTCAAGTGGCGCTTCAAGAAGGCGGTCGGCCTCGCCTACGACGACGACCTCGACGAGTACCTCTCGGTGCTGGCCCGCGCGATCGCGCGCGACGGCGGCAGCCCGGTGCTGCGGGCGGACGGCGCGGCGGCGCGGCCGCTCACGGCGGCGATTCCCGAAGGCGATTTCCCGGAGAACTGACGATGCTCAAGCGACGACGCGCGCGGCGCGGCGGCTCGGCGATGACGGTGACCGTGCCGGCGCCGGTGGGCGGGCTGAACACGCGCGATTCCCTCAACCTGATGCCTGCGACCGACGCGGTCCGGCTCGACAACTGGAACCCCGGGATCAGCGCGCTCTCGGTGCGCGAGGGCTACCGGCCGGTCGCCTCCGGGATCGCTGCCGGCCCGGTCGAAACCGTCGCCGCGTTCCAGGCCGGAACCGTGCACAAGATGATCGCGGCGGCGGGCGGCAGGCTCCACGAGATATCGGGCGCGCCGCACGCGCTCGCCTCGGGCTTCGCGTCGGACCGCTGGCAGACCGCCGCCTTCAACGGGCGGCTCGGCCTGGTCAACGGCGCCGACGCGCCGCAGGCGTTCGACGGCAGCGAGGTCGCCGCCCTCCCCGTCGAGGGCGAGGGGCTGGCGCCGGAAAAGCTCCTCGGCATCATGACGCACCGCTCGCGCAGCTACTTCCTGGCGCGCGACAGCCAGGACTTCTGGTACTCCGACGTCAACGCGCTCGGCGGCCGGCTCGCCCGGTTCCCGCTCTCCCGGGTGGGCCAGTTCGGCGGCAACCTGGTCTGCATGGGCTCGTGGAACGTCGAGGGCGGCTCGGAGGCCTGGGGCGGCGGCGGGATCGGCGAGGACCTCGCCGTGTTCTGCATGTCGTCGGGCGACATCGCGGTCTATCGCGGCGACGACCCGGGATCGGACTGGACGCTGGTCGGCGTGTTCCGCGCCGGCGCGCCGGTCGACGTGCGCGGCATCGCCCGGCGCGGCGCCGACCTGCTGGTGCTGACCTCGGAAGGGCTGATCTCGATCTCGCGGCTGGTGAGCGAGGGCTCGCTCACCCCGAACGGGGTGGTCTCGGACAAGATCCGCCCGACCCTGGTCGAGGCGGTCGGGCGCCACGGCGCCAACACCGGCTGGCAGGTGCTGGTCCATTCCCGCGCCGGGCGGACGATCGTCAACGTGCCGCTCGGCGGCGGGCGGTTCGAGCAATACGCGATGGACACCAGGACCGGCGCCTGGGCGCGCTGGACCGGGATCGACGCCCATTGCTGGGGCCTGTTCGACGAGAACGCCCATTTCGGCGCGGACGCGGGAACGGTCCACCGGATGACCGGGAGCACCGACGCGGGCGCGGCCATCGAGGGCGACGTGCAGACCGCGTTCAACGCCTTCGGACGGCGCGGCGCGCTGAAGCGCTGCATCTGCCTGCGCCCGGTGCTGCGCGGCCGGTCCGAGGCGCGGATCGGGCTCGCCGCGCGGCTGACCTCGTCGAGCACCGACGACCTCGAATGGGAAACGCTGAGCTACCAGCTCGAAACGGGACGGGGACTGATCTGATGACCGCACTGACCGGCAAGAAGCCGAAGGACACCTACCGCGACCTGCTGCAGGTCTCGAACGCCAACCGGGGGATCGACGATTCGCTCCGCCCGATCGAGGACGGCGAGGGCACGCCGAGCGCGCTCAGCCTCTCGACCTCGCAAGTCTCGGTCGGCGGCAACCCGCTGGTGCTCGACCGCGACGGCGACACCGCGATCGCCGCCGGCACCGACGACCGGATCGATTTCCGCGCGGGCGGCGCCGACCGGCTGTCGCTGGGCGCGGACTCGCTCGACGTCAAGCTCGCGGGCGCGGCGGACTTCCGCTTCGGCCCCGACGCGTTCGAGGTGCTGGAGGGCTCGACGCTGACGGTGAAGAAGGGCGCGGCGCTGGCGATGGAGACGGGCGCGGCGCTCACCGGCCTGCCCGTGGTCCCGACCGGCATGGTGGCGCCGTTCGCGGGCGCGGACGCGCCGGACGGCTGGCTTCCCTGCGACGGGCGCGCGGTCTCGCGGACCGATTACGCCGCCCTGTTCGCCGTCCTCGGGACGGTCCACGGCGCCGGGGACGGGGCGACGACGTTCGCGCTGCCCGACCTGCGCGGGCGGGTCGCCGCCGGGCTCGACGACATGGGCGGGACCGCCGCCGGCCGCCTGACCGGCGCGCCGGGGGGCGTCGACGGCGCCGCGCTCGGCGCGTCCGGCGGCACGGAGACCCATACGCTCGCCGAGACCGAAATCGCCGAGCACGGCCACGGCGCGGGCACCTACGCGGGGCAAGCGAACGGCACCACGGAGAGCGGCGGCGCCCACACCCACAACCTGTCGCGGCGCGCCGGCGCGGGATCCGGCGCCGCCTCCTACCAGCTGACCACGAGCGGCGACGGCGGCAGCACGCGGGAGGCGACCGCGAGCGCCGGCACCCACACCCACGGCTTCTCGGCGGAGTTCTCGGTGACCGGCCGGTCCGGCACGGCGGGCGGCGGCGAGCCGCACAACAACGTCCAGCCCACCCTGGTCCTCAACTACATCGTCAAGACGTAGGCGGGGGCCCTTCGATACGCCGCTGACGCGCCTACTCAGGGTGAGGGTCTCCTCGCTGTCACCTCATCCCGAGTAGGCGCGTCAGCGCCGTATCGAGGGACGCCCCGCCCGCCCCCCAACCCAACCGAAGGAGAACGCCATGGCCATCGCGCAATACCGGATCCTCGACGTCACCGACGACGGGTTCGTCACCGTCAAGTGGGCGAGCGCGGACGGGCCCGCCGTCACCTACCCGGTGCCGCTCGACGATGCGGGCGCGCCGCTCGCCGGGACGGCGCTGGAGGACTGGCTCGCCGGGCTGTGGGAGGACGACATCAAGGAGCGGGTCGAGCGGCCCACGTCCTTCGCGACGCTGCGCGCCGCCAAGCGCCCGGCGTTCAAGAGCATCCAGGACAAGGTGGACGCGAGGCGGCGCGCGGGAGCCGGAGACTAGGGCGGCACCCCCCTCACCCCGGCCCTCTCCCCGGAGGGGAGAGGGGGATTCGCTTCCCCCTCCTTCCCTTCTCCCCTCCCGCTTGCGGGAGGGGCCGGGGGAGGGTGGGCCGCCCACTCCGGACACCGAACCGAAGACAAGGAGACCGCAATGCTCAATCTCGCCTTCGGTCGCGACGCCGAGGTGGCGCGCTGGGTCGGGGAGAGGATCGGGATCGACGATTTCGGCCCCTGCGCGGCGATCGGCGTGGTGGACGGCGGCGCCCCGGTCGCCGGGATCGTCTACTCGGGCTGGCGCGACAAGCCCGGCGCGCTGGAGATGTCGATCGCCGCTGCCTCGCCCCGCTGGTGCCGGCGCTGGGTGCTCGAGGCGGCGTTCCGCTACCCGTTCGAGCAGCTCGGCGCGCGCCGCGTGCAGGCCACGATCCGGCGCGGCAACCGGACCGCGCGGCGCTTCGTCGAACGGCTGGGCTTCCGCTACGAGGGCATGGCGCGGGAAGCCTGGCCGACCGGAGAAGACGCCGCCCTCTATTCGATGCTGCGGCGCGAATGCCGCTGGACAGGAGACAGACATGGGAAAGAAAGCCCCGAAACCGCCCCCCGTACCGGACCCCGCGGCGCTGGTCGCCGCCCAGGCCCGGGCCAACCGGATCAGCCAGTTCACCCCGCAGGGCAACCTGCTCCACGGCAGGGTGAGCGATGACGGGAGCTTCGCCTTCGACCCGTCCGCGTCCACCCACGCGACGATGGTGACCGAGTCGCCGTTCCAGCAGGAGCTCCGCGCCCTGCAGGAGGCGATCGGCCGGGTCCTCGCGGGCCGGGCACTCGACAGCGCGCGCGGGCTCGACGCCGGCGCGCTCGATACCGCCGGCCTGCCGCCCGCCTTCGACGGCGAAGACCTCGCCGGCTTGCGCGGCCGCGCCGAACGGGCGGCCTATCGCCGGGCGCTCGACCTGCTGGAGCCCGAGATCGAGCGCCAGGAGAACCGGCTGCGCCAGAGCCTCGCCAACCGGGGCCTCCCCGTCGCACCCGGCAGCGCCGGCGGCGACGAGTACGGACGGTTTCTCGATGCCGGCAACCGCGCCCGCCAGGACGCGGCGTGGGCGGCAGTGGCGCAGGGCGGGGCGGAGGCGGACCGGGCCTTCGACCGCGCGGCGGCGGCGCGCGACCGCGCCTTCGCCGAACGCGCCGCGCTGCGCCGCCAGCAGTTCAACGAGCTCGCGGCGCTCTTGGGTGGCCAGCAGATCGCGCCGGTCGGGCTGCCGAGCTTCGCGCCGGCCGCGCCGGTCGACGTGCTCGGCGCCAACGCGCTCGCCCAGCGCGCCGGGCTCCACCGCTACAACGCCGAGATGCAGCGGTGGAACGACTTCCAGCGGGGGCTCGGCGGCGCGCTCGGCCGGGCGATCCCGCTGTTCGCGCGGTGACAGGCAGAGGAGGAAAGAGATGCCGACACGGCAACCGCCGGCGGGCGACCGCTACACCGCGTCCGCCGCGCCCTTCAACGGCGAGGACCGCCTGCTGCTCGCCCGGCTCGACGAGCGCACCCGGGCGATCCACCAGCAGCTGGAGACGTTCGTCACCCGGGACTCGTTCCGCCCGGTAATGCTGATCGCCTACGGCACGATGGCCTCGGCCGCGCTGGCGCTCCTCGGCGCGGTGGTGGAACGGGTGCTGGGGTGACGGTCTCCCCTTTCCGTCATATCGACCGGAGCCGCGCGCAGCGCGGCGGAGCGGAGATATCCGTCACGCACCGAACCGCGGCGTTGGGGGTGGCAGATTTCTTCGTTGCGCGCCTTCGGCGCTCCAGTCGAAATGACGGGTCAGAGCGTACCGAACAGTCCGGAACCAGCGGCGGGTCGCGTGCCCGCCCCGACCGGCTCGACGCAGGCAGGCTCGTCGTTGGCGGCCTTGTTGACCAGGGTGCTCACCGGGTGGGCGGTCATCGCGTCCGCCGGGCAGGGGCCGAGCTCCACCGCCTCGCCGGCGAGCCAGGGGTCGCGGGCGTCGGTCGGGAGGATGACGGGCATCCGGTGGTGGACGCGGGAAACCAGCGCGTTGGCCCCGGTGGTCAGGATCGTGCAGGTCTCGACCGTGTCGCCCGAGTCGAGCGCCGCCATCGAGGCGGGAAGGGCCGCGCCCGCCCGCACGGTCCAGCGCTCCCACAGCCCGGCGAAGGCGAACGCCCCGCCGTCGGCCGGCTGGAACAGCCAGGGCTGCTTCTCCTTCCCGCGGCGCGCCCATTCGTAGAACCCGTCGGCCGGGATCAGGCAGCGCCGGGCCCGCCAGGCGGCGCGGAAGGAGGGTTTTTCGGCCGCCGTCTCAGCGCGCGCGTTGATCGTCCGGTAGCCGATCTTCGGGTCCTTCGCCCAGGCGGGGATCAGCCCCCAGCGCAGCACCGCGAGGCGGCGTTCGCCTCCCTCCGCGCGGACCGCGGCGACCTCCTGACCCGGCGCCACGTTGTAGCGCGGCCTGAGGTTCGCCGCCGGCCCGGCGAGGCCGAGGAGCTCCTGGATATCCCGCAGGGAGAAGCGCTGGGTGAACCGCCCGCACATGGGGGGAGATTAGGCGATCGGACGGGCGGGCCGAAGCCCCGGGGCGGCAGCGCGATGCCAAATCGACCGTCGCAGGCCGCGCTCAACCCGTCCCCGGCTCGGTTCCGATCCGCAGCCGGTCGATATAGGCCGCATAGGAGAAGCGGCGATCGCGTTTCCGGCCCGTCGTCTCGACGAGGATTCCGGCGGCGGCCAGCGTGCCGATCGCGCGCGTCGCGGTGGGCTTGCTGGCCTCAATCAACGCCATCGTCGAGGCGACGGTGACGATGGGATGATCGGGAAGACGCTCGAACAGCCGGGCGGCGGAAACGGATGTTGTGTCCTGTGCCAGCAACCGGCTCCGGTCGGCGGCGATCAGCGCGAAGAGCTCGCGCGCCGAGGCGACGGCCTCATCGGCGATCGCGGCGACGCCTTCGAGGAAATAAGCGGTCCAGCCTTCCCAGTCGCCTTCGGTTCGCACCGCGTCGAGCCGCCGGTAGTACTCCGCGCGGTGCCGCTTGAAGAACAGGCTGATGTAGAGGAGCGGCGACCTCAGGAGACCCCAGTGTTCGAGCAGGAGGGCGATCAACAGTCGGCCCAGACGCCCGTTGCCGTCGAGATAGGGGTGGATGGTTTCGAACTGGACATGCGCCAGCCCGATCCGCACCAGCGGCGGCAGCGCATCTCCGGCATGGAGGTATTTTTCGAGATCGCCCAGAAGCGCGGGGAGCGATTGCGGCGGCGGGGGCACGTGGACCGCGTTGCCCGGACGGGTGCCGCCGATCCAGTTCTGGCTTCGCCGTATCTCGCCCGGCCGCTTGGCGGCCCCGCGCGCGCCGTTCATCAGCCGCCGGTGCGATTCGTTGAGGAGCCGCACCGAGAGCGGCAGCCCATCGGGCCTCGTAAGCTCGTCCCTCGCATAGCTGAGCGCTTCGAGATAGTTGCACACTTCCTCGACATCGCTATCCGGCCCGGCTTCGGACTGGGCTTCGTGGGTCAGAAGATCGACCAGGCTCGCCTGGGTGCCTTCGATCTGCGAGGTGATCACCGCCTCCTTGCGGACGAAGGCGTAGACGAACCAGTCGAGGGAGGGAACCATTTCTCCCGCGAGGTTGAGGCGTGCCAGGGCGTGCTCGGCCGAGCGAAGCGGTTCGGCCAGAGGGCCCTCGATATCGAGCGCCGGGTCGCGGGGCGGCAACGGCAGCGGCACGAAAGCCGCCACTTCCTCGCCGGCGGCGGCGGTGCGCTCGTATCGCCCCGTGACTCGAGTCATGGTTTCGCGTCTCCAGCACGAGTCCGTAACGGTCTCTTGAGCAAAGAAACGGTTTCGTTACCAATCAAGCCGATAAGTAACGATTACTTTATTAAGATTGCAGAAAAGTCAAGCATCCGTTATTTCGGTTCCGGCAGAACCGCAACCGCGCCTTCGACGGAGGCGTGCATTCAATCGACTGCTAAGCGCAATTGAATAGTCCGCGCCGTTGTTAAGGTTTAGGGCTGAACTCTGAATTACCGCGGATATCGGGGACCTGCTCCCCGCACCGCGCCCCGGCTGTCACCCCGGACGAAGCGAAGCGGAGATTCGGGGTGGCGGTCTTGTGCGCAGGCCGGACGCCGGCCCCCGCCCTACCCCTCGGCGAGGAACGCCGCGATCGCCCCGGCCACCGCGTCCGGGCGGTCGAACTCGGCCATGTGGCCGGCGCCGGGGACGACCTCGACCCTGGCGGGGCCCGAAATCGCGTCCGCGATGCGCGCGGCGTAGGAGCGGGGCATCACCCGGTCGTCCCCGCCCCAGATCAGGAGCGTGGGACAGGCGATGCGTCCGAGCCGGGTCGCGAGCCTGGTGTCGCCGAGCGGCCACAGGAGCCGCGCCGCCGCGTTGTTCGCGCGCTGCATCGCGATGTCCCATTCCATCGCCTCGTCCGCGTCGTCGGCGCCGGACGCGGTCCAGGCGTCGAGCTCGTCGGGCCGCTCGGTGAGCAGCGGCGAGCGCTCGGCGGGGCGCTGGGCGAACACGTCGGCGACCGGCTCCGCCTCGTCGAACAGGCCGAACGGCGCGATCAGCACCAGCCTTCCGACCGCCTCCGGCCAGACGGCGGCGATGTCGGCGGCGAGCGCCCCGCCCGACGACGCGCCGACCAGCGCGCCGCCCTCGGCATCGGCCGCCCGGTGGGCGTCGCGCGCGGCGATGAGCCAGTCGACATGCTCGTCCAGCAGATCGGCGGAATGCCCGCCCGGCGCGCCCGGGAGCGACGGGGCGGCGACGCGGTGCGCCTCCGCCAGCCGGTCGAGCACGGGGAGCCAGCGGGGCAGTCCGGGAAGGCCCGCGAACCAGCAGATGCCGGGTCCCTCGCCCTTCTCCCAGATCCGCAATTCCCCGCCGGCGACCGCGGCGGTGCGTTCGGTATGGCCGGTCATACGGCGACCGGCTCCGGCACCGCGCGGCTCTGGCTCGGCATCGGGTTCGGCCACCAATGGTCTTCCCACTCGTCGTCGAACAGGTCGGCGATCTGGGGCAGCACCTTCTCGGCGAAGAGTTGGGTGTTATGGCGGGTGAGGTCCTTCAACATGTTGCCGAAATGGAGCAGCAGCATCAGGTGGCCGACATTGAGGTCGACCGCCACCTGGCGGAGCTGATCGGCGACCTCGTCGGGGCTGCCGATGATGACATGGCCCTGTTCGAGGACGTTGTCCGTGTGCGCCTGGAACGGGCGCGCGGCGATCGCCTGGTCGGCCGCCATGGTGACCTGCGAGGTGAGGCGCGCGCGCACCGTCGCCTCGGAGATATAGCCCGGCGGGCGCGCGAACTTGGGGTCGAGATGGAGGCAGCGGTCGTAGAAATAGCTCGCCGGCCCGGCATAGAGGTCGACCGCCTCTTCGCGGCTCTCGGCGACGCCAACCGCCTGGAGGAAGCCCGCGTGATAGGGGTTGGGCTCGGCCCCCATCGCCTTCATCTCCTCCCAGAAGCCCTTCATCACGCCGAGCCCCGCCTTGTAGCCCCAGTAGGAGAGGTAGGCGTAGACGAAGTCGTTCTCATGGCACATCCGCCAGGTCTCGACCGAGCCGGAGCCCGGCACCCAGACCGGCGGGCGCGGCTTCTGGACCGGCCGGGGCCACGGGTTGACGTAGCGCATCCGGTTGAAGCGCCCGTTATAGGGAAACGGCTTTTCCTCCCGCCAGGCGCGGGTGATCAGGTCGATCGCCTCGTAGTAGCGCGGCCGCAGCAGGCTCGGGTTCCGGCTGTAGGCGTAGCAGGTGTCCATCGGCGTGCCGACCGGGAAGCCGGCGATCAGCCGCCCGCCCGATATGCAGTCGATCATCGCGAACTCCTCGGCGACCCGGACGGGCGGGTCGTAGAGCGCGACCGAGCTGCCCATCACGCAGATCGCGGCGTCCCTGGTGCGCCGGGCGAGCGTCGAGGCGATCAGGTTGGGGGACGGCATCAGCCCGTAGCCGTTGGAGTGATGCTCGTTGACGCAGATCCCGTCGAACCCCTGGTCGGCGGCGAACTCGAGCTCGTCCATGAAGTCGTTGTACATGACGTGCGCGCGCTCGGGATCGAACAGCGCCGGGTCGATCTCGACCCAGACGCCCGGATGCCGCTCCTTGAAGTCCTCGGGGAGCTCGGTATAGGGCATCAGGTGGAACCACAGCACCTTCATCGCGGTATCGGCCTCTCGGATTAGGGTTACGCGCGAGCGTAACAGACGCGCGCGGCCGATGCATTCGCCGGACGGGGCGGGTTCGAGTGTTCGTCTCTCATTCGTCATGGTCGGCCTGCGCCGCCATGACGGAGGGAAACGACGGGGAACGGATCGAACGCGGGCGTCGTCCCGCGCCGGCGTCAGGGAACCAGCTTGAGCGCGGCGAACAGCAAACCGCCGACGCCGAAGACGGCGGCGTACATGCGCCGTTCGCCAGACTGCATCCGGTCCACGAGTTCCACCCTGACCGCGGCGATGTCCGCCTTGAGCTCCGTCTTCAGCGCCGCCATGTCTGCCTTCAGCACCCTGATGTCGCTCTTGGTCGCCAGCTCTTCGCGGCCGGATTCCGCGGCCGTGCGGACGGCTTCGGCGACGGCCTCGGCCTGCTCGCGTTTCATGCCCGCCTTTTCCATGCGGCGGGCGGCGGTCAGGGTGTCGAAAGCGGCGGCCATCGTCCGAGCCTAGCCGGTACCGGAGGGCGGTGCAACCCTGGCGTGTATCTACTCTTTCACGAGGGTGTAGGTCTGCATCTCGGTGGGCAGGCCGGCGAGCGCGGCGGCGAGATCGTCGGGAGCCGCGCCCTCGTCGTAAGCTGCGAGATAACGCCCCGAGCACGCCGTTTCCAGCCGGTCGCCCGCGAACGGGAACGGATCGAGCGCGTAGACCCCGCCGCCCTTCGGCGTCACCGTCACCTCGGCGTCGGTCTCCGCGTCCATGGGAACGCAGGCGAAGGTCTCGACCCCCCGGTCGGTCTCGTGGCTCAGGTTGAAATAGAGCGCCAGCGTGTCGAAGAACTGGAGCTGCTTGTAGTTCTGGACGATATGCGCTTCCTCGACCCACGCGACGGTCTCCGGATCGGCCGCGAGCGTTTCCCTGATCCGCTCCTGGCGCGCGATCTCGCCCGACAGCATCCGGTCGACCTCCTCGCGGTCGTTCGGCCCGACCGGGATCGAGGTCGACCCGCCGGGGCGCACGCGGAACTCCGAATAGCCGTAGCGCGCATGGTAGAGCCCCCAGGAATGCATCGAGGAGATCAGCCCGCAATAGAGGTGGCGGGCCTCGTTGACGTCGGCCGAGCGCCGTCCGGTGTCGGTCCCGCCCGGCACCGGCGCGTTGCCGACGCCGCAGGGCAGGCCGGTGCGGTCGTCGAGCACGGGAGCGCCGTCGAAATCGTCCCAGCCGTAATCGTGGTGGCTCACCACGTAGACCATCTCCTCGTGCGGTTCGCAGCGCTCGAACGCGTCGTTGCCGAAGGCGCGCACGAACTGCCCGCAGAGCGCGTTGTGCTCGCGCATCGAGCAGAGGAAATGCGCCTCGCCCGGCGGTGCGCTCTGGATCATCATCGCCTCGTCCCTCCCCGGAATGCGACGGATGCCCCGCATTTAAGCGGAAACGGAGCGGCTTGGCATCAACGGAGGAAGGGCGCCCTTCGATACGCCCCGGATCAAGTCCGGGGCTACTCAGGGTGAGGCACCATCTCTTTGCCCCCCCTCATCCCGAGTAGGCGCGCCAGCGCCGTATCGAGGGACCGTCCGGCACGGGGCGCCCCTACCCCGCCGGCGGCGGGGCGCAGGCGCGGTCGTAGGGGAAGCGTTCGTCGATCAGGCCGTTATGGGCGAAGATGTCGAGCGTCGCCTCGAACGCCTCTTGGGTGATCTCGATATGGGGCGCCCAGCAGCCGAGCGCCTGGTAGCTCGCGATGCAGCGTTCGAGGACCGCGAGGTCGATGTCCGGAAAGTACGATTTCTCGGCCCGCGCGACCTCGGCCGCCGGCGTCTCGTTGAGCCACAGGCGCGCCTTGCGGTAGGCGCGGACGAATGCGCGCGCCATGTCGGTGCCGAGCCAGTCGGGCCGGGCGCACAGGCTGGAGAAGCCGCACAGCCCGACCTGCCTTCCGACCTCGGCCACGACATGGCCGACCCCGTCGGCTTCGAGCTGCTGCGGGAACGGCCCCTGCTGCTGCACGTAGGCGCCCTCGCCGTCGCGGAAAGCGCGGTCGATGTCGGCGGCGCCGCCGGGATGGATCGCCTCGATCCGGTCGTAGTCGATGCCCGCCTTGTGGCAGGCGTATTTGAACATGGCGAGCGGCTGGCCGCCGCCGAACAGCACCACCGGGGCGCCTTCGAGCCTGCGCCAGTCGAATTCGGGATCGGGCTCGCGCGCGGTGAGGAAGAACCCGTCCATCTCGTTGATCTGGGCGAAGTGGACGACGCCCGGGTCCTCGCCCCGCGACAGCGGCCCGAAGGCCTGGCTCAGCGCCGACTGCACCACGTGGGCGCTGCCGTCCTTCAGGGCCGCGATGGCGGACACCCCGGGTTGCGAGACCGACCATTCGGCCTCCAGCCCCTCCTCGGCGAGGAACCCGCCCGCCATCGTCGCGATCAGCGGCGAGTAGAAGGCGGAGAACAGGGAGAACTGGATGTCGATCCGGGTCATGGGCGGGGTCCCTTGCGCTTGGGCGAGACGGTGAGGCCCCTGCTAGCCCGCCGCGCCCGCGCCGTCCATCGTTTTGTTGTCGGCGCGCGGGATCGGGGCATAAGATGACCGGCCGTCTCCACAATTTCGACGAGGGACACATGGTCGCGAAGCACGAATTCTGGTCCCGCGTTTTCACCTTCGTACCGACGCCGCTCCGGGACGACGGCGAGGCGATCGACGAGGACGGCCTGCGCCGGGTGCTCGACCACCAGATCGGGAACCGCGTGGACGGGGTCTGCGTGTTCGGCTCGACCGGCGGCAACGGCTCGTTCTCCGAGGACGAGATGATGCGCGGCATCGAGGTCGCGGCGCGGCACGTCGACGGGCGCATCGCGGTGATCGCGGGCACGGGCGCGCGCACCACGTCCGCCTGCACGCGACTCTCGCAACACGCGGAAGAGGTGGGATGCGACGGGGTGATGATCCTGCCGATGACCTACTGGCCGCTGACGCTGGACGAGGTGCGGGCGCATTACGAGCGCGTCGCCGACGCGATCGGCCTGCCGATCTGCGTCTACAACAACCCGTGGACCACCGGCATCGACATGCCGCCCGAGTTCCTCGTCGAACTCGCGCGGCACGAGAACATGCGCTGCGTCAAGGAGAGCACCGGCGACCTGACCCGGATCAGCCGGATCCGCGCGCTGACGGGCGACGACGTGGCGATTATCGCCGGGTGGGAGTCGACGAGCCTGCAGGCGTTCAGCGCCGACGCGACGGGCTGGGCGCCGGTGGTGACCAATTTCCTGCCCGAAGAGGCGATGGCGTTCTTCCGCGCCGCGGTGTACGACGACGATGTGGCGACGGCCCGCGCGATCTGGGACCGGCTGTTCCCGATCTGCGACATGATTTGCGCCAAATCGCATATCCGGGTGGGCCATACCGGGCTCGACATCCTCGGCCGCCCGGTCGGCCCGCCACGCCGGCCGCTCAGGATGCTGGGCGAGGACGACCGCGAAGCGCTGCGCGCGGCCCTCGAAGAAGCGGGCGCGATGGGGGCCGACGCGGGGGCGGGCATCGCGGCGCAGTAGAGGACAGGAAATTCTCCCGCTGTCGCCCCGGCCTTGAGCCGGGGCCCAGGGCAACCGCCCCGGCAACGGCCCTGGACCCCGGATCTCCGCTTCGCTTCGTCCGGGGTGACACCGGGGGTATGGCGGGGGCGTCCGTTGGAAGGACCGTTTCAGCCCCGCGCGTGCCGCCGGGCGAGGTCGTTCAGCAAAGCGAGATTCTCGACGCCGGGCTCCAGCTCGCCGCGCTCGATGCGGCGGGCGATTTCGGACACCGCCTCGCAGGCCGGCGCGGCGATGCCGGCCTCGCGCGCGGTGCGGGCGACATGGCCGTTGAGGTTGTCGAGCTCGCTCTTGCGCCCCTTCTCCCAGTCCTGAAGCACCACGCCCCTGGTGCCGGGCAGGATGAAACCCTCCATCAGGCGGTCGAGCATGGTCTCGACGAGGCGGTTGGAGTCCCGGACGTCCCGTTCCGACATGCCGAGAATGGGCCGCCGCTTGTGCCCGACGGCGGCGCCGACGTCGAGCGCCTCCTGGCCCGCGCGGAGCATGAATTCGCGCATCCCGGGCACCGATTCCGCGTCCACGATCGATTTGCCGAGGCAGGCCGTGGTCGCGAGCGTGGTGCAGTTGCTGACCAGCTTCATCCACTTGGCCGCGAGGATGTCGTCGACGATCTCGCAGGCGTCGGCGCAGGACAGGAGCTCCGCGACCTCGCCCTCGCGCCCCTTCGTCGCCGGGTGGAAGCTGCCGACCGCGAACCAGGACCGGGCGGGCGGCGAGTGGCGCTCGACGATCCCCGGCGTGAACAGCCCGGACGAGATCTCGATCACGCAACCGAGGGTGCGCTCCGGGCCGACGATTTCGGCAACGGTTTCGGCGGTCATGCCGTTCTGCACCGCGACCAGGAGTCCGTCCTCCTTCAGCCAGGGCTCGATGAGCTGGCTCGACCAGCGTGCGTCGTAGGCCTTGGTCACCACCAGCACGACATCGAAGGGCTCCTTCAGCGTGCAGACCTCGCAGAGATGGAGCGCGTTCACCGGCTGGACGAGGGTTTCCTCCGGCATCGCGATCGTGGCGCCGTTCTTGCGCATCGCCTCGACATGGGCCGGCCACTGGTCGATCAGCGTCACGTCATGGCCGGCGCGCGCAACGTCGACGCCGATCGAGGTGCCGTTGGCGCCGCTTCCGACGATTGCGATCTTCCGCGGCATTGCCGAGCCCTCCCGCCTGTCCGGTTCCGATCCGACCGGTCCTGCTATTCTATCCCCCTCGCCGCGGCGGGCGACGGGTTCGAACGGGGAGAACGCCATGCCGGGAAGACCGTTCCTTTCGACCGCGCTGGTCCTGCTCTGCATCGCCTGGCCCGCGCACGCGCAGCGCGCGGCGGTGGATTTGGAGCTCGCCTTCGTCGTCGATGCGTCGGGCAGCATCGACGAGGCGGAGACCCGGCTGCAGCGCCAGGGCTACGCCGACGCGCTCGCCAACCCGCGCGTGCTCGGCGCCATCGGGAGCGGATTCCTGCGCGCCGTCGCAGTGGCCTATATCGAGTTCGCCGGTCCGGGCTGCGGCCGCGTCAGCGTCGGCTGGACCCGGGTCTCCGACGGCGCGAGCGCAAGGGCCTTCGGCGGCAAGATCCTCGCTTTGCCGCCGATGTTCTGCCCCGGGGGGAACGCCATCGGCGACGCCGTGGCGCTCGCGACCGCCTCGATCGCCGGCAACGGGTTCGAGGGCACGCGGCTGGTGATCGACGTCTCGGGCGACGGCCCGAACACGATAGGCCTGCCGGTGGAGTTCGCCCGCGACTCGGCGGTCGCGGCGGGGATCACGGTCAACGGGCTGGTGATCGAGCGCCCGTCGATGCCCGACCTCGACGAATATTACCGCGCGGCGGTCACCGGCGGTCCCCGCTCCTTCGTCATCAAGGCCGACGACAGGCGATCCTTCGCCGATGCGATCCTCAAGAAGATGATCCTGGAGATCGCCGGGCGGGACGGGCCGGCGCCGGGGACGGGTCGGATTTCGGGAAGGCTGGCGCGCAAGGCGCCGAACCTTCGCTGAGGGCGGCGGTGCGTCCCCGGGACCTGCCCGAACCGCGCGCGGACTGGGCGCTCTTCCTCGATTTCGACGGCAGCATCGTCGACATCGCGCCGACGCCGGACTCGGTCGTCGTGCCGGAAACCCTGCCTCCGCTGCTGGCCGCCCTGCGCGAGACGCTGGGCGGCGCTGTGGCGATCGTCACGGGCAGGCCCATCGCGCAGATCAACGCCTCCCTGGGCGCCGCCGTCCCGGCCGTCGCAGGACTGCACGGGCTGGAACGGCGGAGGGCGGACGGCGCGGTCGTCCGTCCGCCGCCGAACGACGACCCGCGACGTGTCCGGGCGCCGCTAGAAGCGTTCGCTGCGGCGCATCCCGGAATCCTCCTCGAGGACAAGCGATATTCCCTCGCCCTGCATTACCGTCTCGCCCCCTCCCTGGAGGACGCCTGCCGAGATGTGCTGCACTCCGCGCTCGGGGACGGCGCGGAGGGCTGGGAAATCCTCGAAGGAAAGATGGTCTTAGAGATCAGACCGCGCGGTTTCAACAAGGGCGCCGCCATCGAGGCGTTCCTGGGCGAAGCCCCGTTCCTGGGACGGATACCGGTCTTCTGCGGCGACGACACCACCGACGAGGACGGTTTCGCGGTCGTCAACGCGCAAGGCGGCGTGAGCGTCCGCGTCGGTCAGCGTTCGGCCACCCGGGCGGCGGCGCGGGTCGATACGGTCGCGGATTTGCTGGACTGGCTGGCGCGCATCGCCGGTTCGGCGCGACCATCGCCCTGAAGCCCGCCCTCCCCCGGCCCCTCCCGCAAGCGGGAGGGGAGAAGGCGTGTAGGAGTGGGCCAGCGAGTCCCCTCTCCCCAGCGGGTCAAGGGTGAGGGGGATGTTGCGCTACGCCTCGGCGAGGCGGGAAACGAACCGTTCGTACCAGGCCTCGACGCTGTTCGACCGCAGCACCTGCATCGACCTCTCCCAGCGTTCCCGCCGTTCCTTCAGCGGCATCGCCAGCGCCGCCTGGATGGCGCCGGCGACACCTTCGACATCGTAGGGGTTCACGATCAGCGCGTCCGGCAGGTACCGGGCCGCGCCCGCGAAGCGCGAGAGCACCAGAACGCCCGGATCGTCGGGCGGCTGGGACGCGAGATATTCCATCGCGACGAGGTTCATCCCGTCGCGCAGCGGCGTCACCAAGCCGACCCGCGCGAGCCGAAGGAAGCCGAACAGGGTGCGCCGGCTGAAGCTCTTGTTCAGGTAGCGGATCGGCACCCAGTCGATGTCCGCCATCTCGCCGTTCACGTGTCCGGCCAGCGTCTCCAGCGTCCGGCGGGTCTCGGAATACTCGGCGATGCCGCCGCGCGTGGGCGGCGCGACCTGCATCAGCGAGACGCGGTTGTGGTGCTCGGGGCAGGTCCGCAGGAGATGCGCGAAGGCGTCGAAGCGCTGCGGCAGCCCCTTCGAGTAGTCGAGCCGGTCCACGCCGATGATCAGACGGCGGTCGGCGAGGCTGACCCGAAGGCGCTCGATCTCCCTCAAGCCCCCCGTGTTGGCCGCTTCGCGCTCCACATACCCGGTGTCGATGCCTATGGGGTGGGACTCGACCCTGAACGTGCGCTGGAACGCCCGAACCGTGGCCCCGTCCCCGGTCTCCCGCACGCGGGCGTCGGCCTCGACGATGAGATAGCGGCAGAAATGCCCGCGGTCCGTCTCGGTCTGGAAGCCGACGAGGTCGAAGGAAGAAAGACAACGCAACAGCTCGTCGTGCACCGGCAGGGTCGCCACCAGCTCCCGGGGCGGCATGGGGGTGTGCAGGAAGAAGCCCATCCGGTTCGTGAGGCCGAGCCGCCGCAACTCCTCGGCGAGGGGGATCAGGTGGTAATCGTGGGCCCAGATCACGTCGTCGGGCCTAAGCAGACCGGCCAGCTTGCGGGCGAACTCGGCGTTTACGCGCCGGTAGCCGGCATAGTTCCCGCGATCGAAGTTGACGAGATCGACGCGGTAGTGAAACAGCGGCCAGAGCGTCGCGTTGGCAAAGCCGTTGTAATACTCATCGTAGTCGCGCTCGCCGAGGTCCACGGTGGCGCGGGCAAGCCGTCCGCTTTCGGTCAGCTGCACGGTCTCGCCGGGAACGTCGACGACGTTGCCGCTCCAGCCGAACCAGATGCCCCCGGAGCGCCTCAGCGCGGCAAGCACGGCCACGGCCAGACCGCCCGCGGCGGCCCTGCCCTCGTTCACCGGCGCGACCCGGTTGGACACGACGACGATGCGATCGGTCATACGATCCGAGGCTGCTGGCGAGTCATGTCGGCCAGCGTATCCCTTCGGCGGAACTACGACGATACAGATTTACGAATGGTCGGATACTTACTCGATCAGATTTTGTCTTGTTGAGCGCGACCCTAGAACGCGTCCTCCCACGGGCGGGAGAGCCGCATCGCCGAGGTGATCAGGCCGACCATGCTGTAGGTCTGCGGGAAGTTGCCCCAGAGCTCCCCCGTCTTCGGGTCGAGGTCCTCCGACAGGAGGCCCATCGGGTTGCAGGAAGCCAGCATGTTCTCGAACAGGCGCCGCGCCTCCTGCCGCCTGCCCAGCGCCGCGAGCGCGTCGATGTACCAGAACGTACAGACGTTGAATGCGTTCTCGGGGGCGCCGAAATCGTCGGTCTCCACATAGCGGAACACGTGGTCGCCGCGGCGCAGCTCGCGCTCGACCGCGGCGACGGTGCCGATGAAGCGCGGCTCCAGCGGGTCGCAATAGGAAATCTCGTGCATGAGCAGCAGCGCCGCGTCGATCTCGCTGCCGCCGAAGGCGCTGACGTAGCTCTGCTTTTCCTCGTTCCACGCCTCGCGCTCGATGGTCTCCCGGATGTTGTCGGCGCGCGCCTGCCACAGCCAGGCGCGGTTCTCGAGCCCGAGACGGTGGGCGATGCGCGCGAGACGGTCGCAGGCCGCCCAGCACATGAGGACCGAGAAGGTATGGACCCGCTCGGTCCCGCGCAGCTCCCAGATCCCCGCGTCCTCCTTGTCGTAGAACCGCGCCGCCGCCTGGCCGACCCGTTCGAGGACGCGGAACAGGCTCTCGTCCCCCCGCAGGTCGATCCGCTCGTCGAAGAACGCCTGCGCGCAGGCCAGGATCACGGTGCCGTAGACGTCGTTCTGAGTCTGGATGTAGGCCTTGTTGCCGGCCCGCACGGGCCGGTGATCGCGGTAGCCCTGGAGCGTATCGATCTCGCGCTCGGTGATCTCGGTCTCCATCTGGATGCCGAACACCGGCTGCAATGTGCCGTCCAGGCTCGCGGCGACGACGTTGAGGATGTAGTTGAGATACTCCTCCATCGTCCTTGTGATGCCGAGGCGATTCAGCGCGCGGATCACGAAATAGGCGTCGCGCAGCCAGCAGAAGCGGTAGTCCCAATTGCGGGCGGTTCCGTTCGCCTCCGGGATCGAGGTGGTGATGGCGGCGACCACGGCGCCGGTCTCCTCGACTTCGCACAATTTCAGGGTGATGGCCGCCCGGATCACCTCGTTCTGCCACTCGAAGGGAAGCGCGATGTAGCGCACCCATTCCCGCCAGTAATCCTCCGTCCGCTCGAGGAACTCGCGGGAAAGCTCGGCGATGTCCCGCTCGATGGCGTCGTCGGGGCCGAGTATGAGGTCGAGCGGGTGGTTGAGCAGGAACGGGGTTTCCTCGATCACGAAGGAAACAGACGCGTTGGTGGTGAGCCTGAGCACGTGGTCCGGCAGGACGTAGCGCAGGTGGTTGCTGCCGCGCGTGATCTCCGGCCGCACCGCGCCGTAGTTCCCGGCGGGCCGCAGCCTGATGCGGATATGCGGGGAGCCGGAGATCGGAATCAGCCGGCGCACCAGCGTCAGCGGCCGGGCGAGGCGGCCGTGCCGCTTGAAGCGCGGCGCGAAGTCCTGGATCTTCAGCGCGTGGCCGGACCTGGCGCGCAGCGTCGTCTCGACGATCGCGGTGTTGGGCAGATAGCGCTGCTCGCTCGATTCGAAATCTTGGAGCTCGATCTCGTAGAAGCCGATCGGCTCGACCGGGCGCAGCAGGTCGCAGAACACCGGGTTGCCGTCGAAGCGGGGCATGCACGCCCAGACCATGCGGGCCCGCGAATCGAGCAGCCCCGCATAGGTGCAGTTCCCGATGACGGCGAGATCGAGCGATTGCATCCCCAACTCCCTGCCGCGGACCCGGAATCGCGTCCCCGCGATGCCGCCAGTATAGCGCGGAGGCTGCGGGTGCCGTCCTTCGATACGCGGCTTCGCCGCTACTCAGGATGAGGGTCCCAAAATCCCCCTCATCCCGAGTAGGCCCGAAGGGCCGTATCGAGGGACGCCCTAGTGAGAGTGCCGGGGCACCTCTTTCGTCACGGCGCGGTAGCGGGTCGCGAATTCGAGACAGCCGCCGTCCGCCAACTGGCCGACATGGGCGCGGTAGAGCTCCTCCCACGGCGTGTGATGCTGGAGATCGGGAGGGCTGTATGCCGCCCGCCGGGCCGTAAGGGTTTCCTCCGGCAGCATGATGTCGACGCGCCGGCGCCGCAGGTCGACGCGGAGCCGGTCGCCGGTCTCGAGGATGGCGAGGTTGCCGCCGACCGCGCTTTCGGGGCTGGCGTTCAGGATCGAGGGGCTTCCCGACGTGCCCGACTGCCGGCCGTCGCCGAGGGTCGGCAGTTCGCCGATGCCCGCCCGGATCAGCGCCGCCGGCGGCTGCATGTTCACCACCTCCGCCGATCCGGGGTAACCGACCGGCCCGGTGCCGCGCATCACCAGGATGCAGGTCTCGTCGATGTCGAGCGCCGGATCGTCGATCCGGGCGCGGTAGTCCTCCGGCCCGTCAAAGACGATGGCGCGGCCCTCGAACGCGTCGGGGTCGTCGGCGGCTTCGAGAAAGCGGGCGCGGAAGCTCTCGGAGATCACGCTCGTCTTCATGATCGCGGCGTCGAACAGGTTGCCGCCCATGACCACGAAGCCGGCCCGCTCCTTGAGCGGCCGATCGAAGGGGCGGATGACGTCCTCGTCGGAGGGCGCGGCGTCGGCGACGTTCTCCGCCACCGTCCGCCCGTTCACGGTGAGCGCCCCGCCGTTCAGCTTGCCCGCGCGCAGCAGCTCGCCCATGACGGCCGGCACCCCGCCGGCGCGGTGATAGTCCTCGGCCAGGTACTCGCCGGCCGGCTGGCAGTTGACCAGCAGCGGTAGGTCGTAGCCCACCGCCTGCCAGTCCTCCAGCGTGAGCTCGACGCCCACGTGGCGCGCGATCGCGTTGATGTGGATGGGCGCGTTGGTGGAGCCGCCGATGGCGCTGTTGACGGCGATGGCGTTCTCGAAGGCGGCGCGGGTCAGGATCCTGTCGGGCGTGAGGTCCTCGTGGATCATCGCGACGATGCGCCGGCCGGAATCGTAGGCGTACTGGGCACGCTGCTTGTGCGGCGCGGGCGGGGTCGCGGAGCCGGGCAGCGACATGCCAAGCGCCTCGGCGAGCGAGTTCATGGTGGACGCCGTGCCCATGGTGTTGCAGTGGCCGGGACTCGGCGCCGAGGAGGCGACCATCTCGATGAACTCGTCGTCGGCGATCTCGCCGGCGGCGAGCAGCCGCCGGGCTTCCCAGAGGATGGTGCCGGAACCCGACCGGCGGCCCTCCCACCAGCCGTTCAGCATCGGGCCGCCGTTGAGCGAGATCGCCGGCAGGTTGGTCGTCGCCGCCGCCATGATCTGCGCCGGCGTGGTCTTGTCGCAGCCCGTGGTCAGGATCACGCCGTCGATCGGATAGCCGTGCAGAATCTCGACGAGGCCGAGATAGGCGAGGTTGCGGTCGATGGCGGCGGTCGGCCGCCTGCCGCTTTCCTGGATCGGATGAACCGGGAATTCGAGCGGAATGCCGCCCGCCTCGCGGATCCCCTCCCGCATGCGCTCGGCCAGGCTCTGGTGGATGCGGTTGCAGGGCGACAGGTCGGAGCCGGTCTGCGCGATCCCGACGATGGGCTTGCCGGACTGCAACTCCTCGCGGGTCAGGCCGAAATTCATGTAGCGCTCGATATAGAGCGCGGTCATGCCGGGATCGAGCGGATCGTCGAACCAGCTTCGGCTGCGCAGCTTCTTCGGAGCCATGAGCGCATCTCCCACGCCGTCGGAGTCTCAACTTAGAGCGTGTCCGTTTCGGTTGGAAGCGCCGACGCCGCGGCGGCGCATCCTTCGATACGCGGCTTCGCCGCTACTCAGGATGAGGGAGATGTTGTGGGCACCGGAAAATTCCCCTCACCCCGAGTAGGCGCGCCAGCGCCGTATCGAGGGACGGTCAGGCGGGCGTCGCGGGCTTCCATGTGCCAGCCTCCTGCCCGGCGAGACCGAACATCCTGGCGGCGTTGCGGTGCAGGATGTCGGCGCCGGCGGGGTCGTCTCCGAACGCGCGCCGGACGAAACCCACCGGGTCCGGCTCGCCGAGCGGGAACGGGCCGTCGCTCCCCAGCACCAGCCGGTCCGGTCCGAGAAGTTCCGACGCCCAGGCAAGGTAGCCGTCCTCGAAACACACCGTGTCGTAGTAAAGACGCCCCAGGTAATCGTCGACCGTGCCCGAGAGGGTCTCGGCGAGGCCTGGGTTGGTGTCCACCTCCCGCTGCATCCTGGCCCGGAGCAGCAGCGCGTAGCCGCCGGCATGGGCGCAGCACAGCCGCAGCGTCGGGTAGCGGTCGAGCATCCCGCCGAAGATCATGTGGAAGACGTTGATCGTGGTGTCGAACAGGTAGCCGCTCACCACCGTGAGCTCGAAGCGCCCCGTGCTGTCGGCGCCCGCGGGGTTGCTGGGGTGGACGAAGAGCGGCACGTCGAGATCGACCGCGGCCTCGAACACCGGGGCGAATTCCGGGCTGTCGAGATAGCGGCCGCCGACGTTGGACGCGATGTGCCCGCCGCGCAGTCCGAGCTCGGCGACGGCGCGCCGGAGTTCCCTTGCCGCCCGCGCGGGATCCTGCATCGGCAGGAAGGCCCAGCCGTCGAACCGGTCGGGGCGCCCGTCCCTCAGCTGGGCGAGCTCGTCGTTGAAGATCCGGGCGGCGGCGAGCGCCGCGTCCGCCGGCGCCGCGTAGTCGATGAGCGGCGTGGCGAGCGACAGGACGCTGAGGTCGACCCCGAGCCCGTCCATCCGGCGCAGCTGCCGCCCGGGGTCGAAGAACGTCCTGTTCATGCCGAACCCGGAGCGGCCGACCTGCACCTCCACCGTTTCGTCGCCGGTTGGGGTGCGGCGCACGTCGAAAGCCTCGTCGCGCTCGATGAAGCGGAAATAGGCCTCCGGGACGTAGTGGCAGTGAATGTCGACGATCATCGTCACGCCGCCTGCACGGGACGGCCGCCGGCGATCGTCGTGCGGTGCATGTGCCGGGTGTGGGCCGGATCGTAGATCGTCGCGCGATGCATCACGGTCCGGTTGTCCCAGCAGAGCAGGTCGCGGGGCCGCCATTCGTGGGTGTAGACGAACGCCTCCCTCGTGCTGTGCTCGAAGAGCGCGGCGAGAAGCGCATCGCTTTCGGCCTCGTCCATGTCCTCGATGGCGAAGGTGAAGCCGGGGTTCACGAACAGCGCCTCCTCGCCGGTGTCCTCGTTCCTGCGGACCATGGGATGGGAGACGTCGCGCAGCCTGTCGCGCTGCTGGGCGCTGACGGCGGGCCGTCCGCCTTCCACCGTCTCGTTCCTGCGCCAGTTCCGCGTGTAGGAATGGCGCGCGCGCCGCCCGTCGATGCGCCGGCGGAGATCGTCCGGCAGGGTCCGGAGCGCATGCCGCATGTCGGCGAACAGCGTGTCGCCCCCCTCGGGCGGGATTTCGACCGCGTAGAGATGCGATCCCAGCGCCGGGCGTTCGTCGTAGGAGATGTCGGAATGCCAGTAGCGGCCGGCATCCTCGAATCCCATCGGCGTGCCGTCGGGGTGTTTCCTGTTGGAGATCAGCAGGATTTCGGGATGGCCGAGCAGCAGGAACTGGCTCATGACGTGCACGATCGGCTCGCCGAAGCGGCGGCTGAACGCGACCTGCCCGGCGGGGGCGAGATGCTGGTCGCGGAAGACCACGACGCCGGCCTCGAACCACGCGTCGCGGATCGCCGCGAACTCCCTGTCGGACAGCGGCCGCGCAAGGTCGATCCCGACGATCTCCGCCGCGAAACGGTCCCCGAGACGATTGACCTCGAACGCCATCCGGCCGATGTCCCTAACCCGCCGGACGATAGCCGGCGAGGGCCTGCTCGAGGATCTCGCGCGCGGGCGGCGATCCGTCGAGCGGTCGCAGCTTGCGGCTCTCGATCCGCCACCCTTCGGAGGTTCGCGCGAGCGTCCATCGGTTGGCGGCGACGCGGTGGATGCGGACGCCGGGCGAAGTTCCGTGATTGGGCAGTTCGCGGATGTCGTCGCGCGGGTCCGGATGGAGCAGGAGCAGGTACGACGTGACATAGGCCCTGTCGCCGTCGATCGCGATGTGCGGCAACCCGGCGAAATGCGCGAGGCCGCCCTCGATCGCGCGCCGGTGCCCCGGCGTCTGGGTCATCGCGGCGATCGCCTCGTTGCCGACGGCACTCGTGAGACCCTCGCCGCGGTCGAAGCTGCCGTCTTCGGTGTAGACGATCCGGGTGTAGTAGTCGGCCCCGGTATCGGCGCTCGGCGGGTGCGACGCGATCAGGTTGTAGATCTCTAACCTGTCCTCGATGTCCCGCAGCCGCGCCTCTAGCGATGCGTCGTTCCCGCTTCGGTCCATGTCCTTCCCTCCGTGCCGTGACCCGCGGTGGGCGGGGGAACGGCGACTATCGCGCAAACGGGCCGCGGCCGCGATCCCCAAGCGTCCGGATCAGCACCTCCCGCAAGCGGTCCGGGGCGGTGACGTGCGGGCTGTGGCTGGCGTGGAGGTCGTGACAGGTCCAGTCCGGCGATGCGCGCGCGTGCTCGGCAAACCGGCGGAACGGATCGCCGGGGCCGGCGCGGGTGCAGTAGATGTAGCTGCGCGGCTGGACGATCGCCCGGCCGGTCATCCGCAACGGCGCCTCGAAGGTGGCGAGCGGCTGCGGCATCCGGCGGTCCCGTATCCATTCGGCATCGGCGTCGGCGGTGTCGTCCGGGATCGGGTTGGGCGGCACCAGCCAGCCGTCGCCCTCGTCCCGCGCCGCCGCGCGCATGGCCTCGCGCGTGGCCCGCGGCACCAGATCGAGGAGGCTCTGGCCGTCCTCGGGCACGAAGGCATCGAGATAGACCAGACGGGTGACGCGGTCGCGCGCGCGGTCCGCGACCGCGGTGGCGACGATGCCGCCATAGCTGTGACCGACCAGGACGACATCCCGCAGATCCTCGAACGCGAGCACGGCCTCGATGTCGGCGATATGGGTTTCGAGATCGACCGTCTTCGCCGCCAGATGGCCGCGCTCGCCGATCCCGGTCATGGTCGGCGTCCAAAGCGTGTGCCCCGCCGCACGCATCGGCCGGTGCATCTTCCGCCACGCCCAGCCCGCCGACCAGGCGCCGTGGGCTACGACGAAGGTCGCCATGTGCCGATCGGAGCGCTCCGGCTCAATCCTAGCGAACCCGGTGGTGGCCGCCGGCGTGGTCGTAGCGTCGTGGTGCTGGCGCAGGAGATCGGCGCCGTAATCGCCGCCGTTGGGCGTTCGCACCACCGTGTGGACGTGATGGTGGGTCGGCACATGGTTGTCGAACACGATGCCCGGCAGGTGGTCGAACTCGATCAGCACGACCGGGCTCTGCACCCGGTAGTAGAACGGGCCCTCGTCGCCGGTCGCGCCCATCCAGGCGAACCAGGTTTCGTCGAGATGCTCCTTCACCTCCGCCATCTTCACGCCGGCATGGCCGTCGCGCGACCACCCCACATAAGCGCCGATGAGCGACTCGAGAAGCCGCCGCTGCGCGTCGCTCAGATCGGTGGCGCAGACGCCCGCATGGTCGATGCGGACATTGTCCTGGTAGGCGCCCGACAACACGCGGCCGTCGAACGGCCTGGCTAGCTCCTCGGGCAGGTCGTCGGGATGGAGAGAGGGGTAGAGGATCGCTTTCGACGCCTGGTCTCCGTGCAGGCTCCGCACCATGTCCAGCCCCGCCCGCTGCTCGGTGGCGAAGACGCGAACCCCCGCCAGCTTCCCGTGGTCGATGGCGCACGGCTCCGAGCCCATGAATGTCGGCGTCATCGCCATCTGATCGCCGACGATGACGCAGTTGACGATGAGATGGTGACCGTCGATCTGCCAGCCCCAGGGCTCGTCGGCGGACGGACTCCCGAAGATCGACAGGAAATACGGCCACTCGCCGTACTCCCCGGCGCGGCCGGTCAGCTCCACGAGGAACCCGTTGATGCGCATGATGTCGCGCGCCTGCCGGAAGCCGCGCTCGGAAAGGGTGGCGCGGAGCACGTCCAGACCGAGTTCGCGTGTCGCCGGCGGCAGCTCCTCCAGCATGACCCCGTGCCGGGACAGGTTGAAATGCATGTTCAGCCAGGTCCGCCACTCGGGCGCCGCGATCGGGAAGACCGTCCGTTCGCGCTGCTCGGCGGTGAGCGCGTCGAGGAAGGCGAGCGCCGCATCCAGGACGGGCCGGGTGCTGACGCCGGTCGCGCGCAAGGGGAACAGCCCCGGCCGGAGATCGGGGCCGGACCGGATGCCCGCGAGCGGTTCCGCGAGCAAGTCCTGCCACGAATCGACCAGCGCCCGCAGGGGCGGCGGCATCTCGGTGACGCGCTCCCGCGCCGACAAAGGCGGCAGACTGCCGAGTCCGAACTCCGTCCAATGGGTCATGGCCTTGCCTCCTGCGGTCCGCTCCGGCGGGGCGAGCGGTCTTGCCTCGAACGGGGTATGCTCCCGAACCTGCCCTCCTGTCCCCACCGTTGCACCGGCGCGGCGGCAAGGATCGGGGGGCGACGAAACGGGGGCGCGGCATGGCGGGCAGGCGCATCGCGATCGTGGGGACCGGCGCGACCTCGGCGGGGTTCGGCGCCGACATGGTGAACGCCGGGCTCGACGTCACCTTCATCGAGCAGTGGCCGGCCCATGTCGAGGCGATGCGCGCCCATGGCCTGCGCGTCGAATTGCCCGACGAGTCGCTGACCGTGCCGGTCGCCGCGTTCCATGTGTGCGAGGTGGCGACGCTGCGCGCGCCCTTCGACATCGTCCTGATCGGCGTCAAGGGCTACGACACGCGATGGGCGTGCGAACTGATCGCGCCGCTGGTCGCCGCCGACGGGCTGGTCGTCGGCCTCCAGAACGGCATGACGATGGACGCGGTGGCCTCGATCGTCGGCCCCGAACGCACGCTCGGCGCGGTGATCGAGGTCGCGGCCAACATGTTCGAACCGGGCACGGTCGTGCGGCAGACGCCGGCGGACGGCACCTGGTTCGCCGTCGGCCCCTATGACGAGACGACGCGCGGCCGAGAGGCGGAGGTCGCCGACGTGCTGCGGCACACGGGCGCGGTCGAGATCCGCGACGACATCCGCTCGGCGAAATGGATGAAGCTCGTCGCCAACGCGGCGGAGTTCCTGCCGTCGTCGATCCTCGGCCTGCCGCTCGCCGATGCGGTGGCGCTGCCCGGCATCCTGGACGTGATGAGAGCGGCCGGACGGGAAGCAATACGGACGGGGATGGTGCTCGGCCACAAGCTGGTGCCGATTTTCGGCGACACGCGCGTCGAGGTGAACGACCCGGACCACCACGCGACAATCCTGTTCGATGCGGTCCTGAAGGGGTGGACGCTGTCGGATACGAAGGTCGCGACCCTCCAGGACTGGATCAAGGGCCGGCGCGGAGAGATCGACGAGATCAACGGTCTCGTCGCCGGAGAGCAGGCGCGGCGCGGCGGCGAGGCCACGGTCAACCGGCGGCTCGTCGAGATCGCGCGGCGGATCGAGCGCGGCGAACTCGCGCCCGATCCCTCGAACGCCGATCTGCTGCGCTCGCTGCTGGATTAGCCCATCCGGCGCGTCTCAGTCCTCGATGAAGGCCACGGCCTCGATCTCGACCAGCCATTCGGGGTCGACTAGGGATGCCACCGCGACCTGGGTGCTCGCCGGGTAGGGCTCGCTGAAGGTTTCGGTCCGTACCCGGTTGATCTCGTCGCGGTAACGGATGTCGGCGGCGAAGACGGTGATCTTCACCACGTCGTCGAGGGTTCCGCCGGCCTCGGCGAGCACCGCTCCGATATTGGCGAAGACCTGGCGGGTCTGGCCGGCGACGTCGCCCTTGCACACCGTGTTGCCGTCCGCGTCCCACGGGATCTGGCCGGCGACGAAGACCGTCCTGCCGCCGGACACCTCCCAGCCGGGGCTGTAGCTCCCCTTGGCCTGCACGGTGGCGGGGTTGAGCACGCGCTTTGCCATGACGGTTCTCCCTCGCTTGAGCCGGTCCCCCTTACCGCTCCGCCGCTTCCACGTGCTGGCGGAACAGGTCGGGGATGGTGTCGGGCGGCCGGCGGCCGAACCCGCATTCGGTGGCGATGCCGAAATCGCGCACGACCCGTTCCGCCGCGGCGATGCGGCGGCGCGTGCCCGCGATCCCGCCGGTCGTGTGGACCAGACCGAGATAAAGCTCGCAGCCCGGCGTCAGCCGGAGATCGGCCAGCGGCGCGAAATACGCTTCGTCGTCACGTTCCTTCGGCACCGGCATGTGGATCCAGTCGATCGACCGCCGCGTTCGTGCGGATACGCCGTTGGCCACGGCAACGAGGTGGCCCGTATCCGCCGGTTCGCAGAAATGCCTGTGTCCGGAATCGCCGTAGCACAGATGGATGCCGGCCTCGACGCCGGCCGGCACGAGGTCGATCAGCCCGGCGAGCCGTTTGGCGATGGCGCCCGCCATGTCGTCGCCCAGATGGCTGGGGAACAGCCCTTCGAGCAGCGCGAACTCGACCGCCGCCTCCCACTGGATGGCGAGCTTCGCCGCCGGAACCGCGGCCAGGATCCTTTCCAACTCCCCGCCGAGCGCACTTGTGTAGGCCCCTTCGAACGCGTCGCGCGATGCCGGCACGATATAGGCGCTCGCCACCGAGAGCGGCGTGGGCAGCCCGACCTGGAAGCGCGTCCCGCGCGGGATGACGCCCTCCTCGGTCAGCTTCCCGAAGGTCTCGAAGGAGTCGATCGCCGCCCCGGCGTAGCCGAGATCAGGCAACTCGATCGCCTCGGCCGGAGTCGCGCCGTCGACCAGTTCGTAGGGCGGCGCCGGCACGTAGACCGGGACGACGTCGGAGAGGCGGAACTGGGGGCTCCGGCCGATCCGCGCGTGCTGCCACTTGATCCAGCTGTCCCGCTCGCCGACTTCGCCGTCGGGCAGGCGCTTGAGATTCGCCCCGAGATGCGCCGCGGCGGTACGAAACATTTGGAGCTTATATCGATTACTTGACAGGAGCGGGGCTGACAGGCGTTCCGGGCAGCGCCGGGGCGCATTCGGGTCCCGGCGGGCCGTTCCTCCCCGTCATGGTCGGCGAAGGCCGACCATCCACGAGTTTTTGCGGCGCCGGAAACGAAAAACAAATCGTGGATGGTCGGCCTTCGCCGACCATGACGGGGGGAGTCTGGGCGGTTTCCATGCCCGCCGCGACGCGACGGCGTCCCCGGCCCCGATCCGCGCCCGACAGCCGGCCGTCAAGTAATCGATATAAGCCCCAAACATTTCCTCGGCGGTCCCGAAGGGAGCGCTGCCGACAAGATGGATATTCCGCATTTCGTCCGGTCCTCTCACGGATAGGTCAGGGCGCCCCGGCCCAGCAGGGTTTCGGCCTTGAGCGCGTCGAAGATCGTCCCAACTTCGGTGAACGGCACGCGCATGCCGACGACGGGCTCCACCGGGCCACGCGCCATCGTTTCCATGGTCTCGATCAGCTCCGCGCGGGTCGAGTGCCGCGAGCCGGTGACGATCCGCTCGGTCCGAACCAGCACGGTCGGATCGAGGCGCGCTTCGCCGGTGCCCACGCCGATAACCACCGCCCGGCCCGATGTCGCGAGACTGTCGATTGCCGCGGTGAAGGTCTCGCCGTGGCCGACATAGTCGACCGCGGCATCGACGCCCGTGCCGCCGGTGAGCCGTCGCGCCTCCTCCGCCACGTCGCCGACCGCGCGCACGTTTATCGTCTCCTCCGCGCCCCAGCGTCGCGCGAGATCGAGCTTCTCGTCGGAGACATCCGCCGCGATCACCCGCGCACCGAACAGCCTCGCCACCTGCACGCCGTGAATGCCGACGCCGCCGCCCGCCCCGATCAGCAGGACCGTGTCGTTCGGGCCGACACGCGCGCGCTCGCGCATGCAATGCCAGTTGGTGTTGACGGCGTCGGCCGCGACCGCCGCCGCCTCGTCGCTCAAGCCCTCTGGAATCGGCAGGAAGTTCTCCGCCGGCAGGCAGACATATTCCGCGAACCCCCCGTCCCGGGCGCCGCCGACATAGCCGGCGAAATTCTCGCACAGCGTCTCGCGTCCGCCGCGGCACCAGCGGCACCGCCCGCAGGTGAGGTAGAAATAGACCGCGCAGCGGTCGCCCGCCGAAAGCGCGGTCACGCCCTCGCCGGTCTCGACGATCTCGCCCGCCAGCTCGTGGCCCATGACGCGCGGGAGCGAGCCGCCCATCCGCCCGAGCCGCATGTTGATCAGCGTAAGCCCAACCCCGGCCGCGCGCACCTTCATCACCGCCTCGCCCGGGCCGGCGCGCGGATCGGGCCGTTCCTCCAGTCGAAACGGCTTCTCCCGGTCGTAGAGGACCATCGCCTTCATCGTCGTTCCTTCAAGATCGGCCCAGCCGGGCCGCCGCCCGTTCGACCGCGGCCTCGCGCTCGGCCTGTCGCGCCGCCGAGGCCTTGCGCGTGGCCGCCACCAGCGACGCGTCCGCCCGCGCGGGCGAGCCGGAATCGTAGGGCGGCCGGGGATCGTACTCGATGGCGAGCTGGATCCGCCGGGCGGTCTCCGCGCCGAAGAGCTCGCCCGCGATCGTCAGGGCGAAATCGATCCCCGCGGTGACTCCGCCGCCGGTGATCGTGCCGCCGTCGACGACGACGCGCTCCGCCACCGGCTCGCAACCGAAGGCGGAAAGCATCGGCAGCGACATCCAGTGCGTCGTCGCCCGCTTGCCGTCGAGCAGCCCCGCCGCGCCGAGCACCAGCGAGCCGGTGCAGACGGAGGTGACGTAGCGCGCCTCCGACGCCTGCCGGCGTACGAAATCGAGGGTTTCCTCGTCGTTCAGCAACGGGTTCATGCCCGCGCCACCCGGCACGCAGATCAGGTCCAGCGGAGGACAATCGGCGAAGGCGGTCGTCGGCAGCAGGCACATCCCGCCGGCCGCCGTGACCGGATCCAGCGTCTTCCAAACCAGGTGCACGTCCGTTTCCGGGAACTTGGTGAAGACCTCATAGGGACCCGTCAAATCCAGCTGGGTGATATCCGGGAAGAGCAAGAGGCCGATCTGGAATCGCATCGATTCGCTCCCTGAGCGTTTCCGCGGAGCCTACACGTCAGGCGGCCGCCCTTCGATACGCCGCGCCGACACACTTAGCCCGGATTTCTTACTAAGGGCCGATGAAAAGCCTACACCGAGGCCGACGCCAAGCCTGTCACCCCGGACTTGATCCGGGGTGACAACAGGGGGGACAAGGACGGCAGGTGCAGGCGGACTGCGGGCCGCCTGCTTCACCGGTTCCGCCGATGCGCGGCGCTTACCCCATCGCCCGGTCGAGGACCGCCTGCAGCAGCACCTCCGCCCCAGCGGCGCAGTCCTCCCGCGTTGCGTTCTCGATTTCGTTGTGGCTGATCCCGTTCTCGCAGGGGATGAAGATCATCGCGCTGGGAGCGACTCGGGCGATGTAGACGGCGTCATGACCCGCGCCGGAGACGATGTCGCGCCAGGCGTGGCCGCCCTGCTCGGCCGCGCGGCGTACCGCGGACACGCAGGACTCGTCGAACGGCGTGGCGGGAAAATCCCAGAAATCGACGATCTCGACCGCGCAGCCCGCGGCTTCCGCGATCGCGGCGAGGTCGGCGCGCAGCCGGTCGTTCATCGCCGCCAGAGTCGCGTCGTCGGGATTGCGCAGATCGACGGCGAAGAAGACCCGGCCGGGGATCGTGTTGCGCGAATTCGGGCTCGATTCGACGAAACCGACGGTGGCGCAGGCGTCCGGCGGAAAATCGTGGCCGATCCGGTTGACCGCGTCGACCATGCGGGCGGCGGCGACCAGCGCATCCTTGCGGAGCTTCATCGGCGTCGGGCCGGCATGGGCCTCCTGCCCGGTCACGGTGACCTCGTACCAGCGTTGGCCCTGGGCGCCGGTGACGACGCCGATGGTCTTTCCTTCGTTCTCCAGGATCGGGCCCTGCTCGATATGGGCCTCGAAATAGGCGCCGATCTCGCGCCCGCCGACCGGGGCGCCGCCGTCATAGCCGATGCGCCTCAGCTCGTCGCCCAGCAGTTCGCCGGTGACGTTGTCCGGCCGCGGGAGCAACTCCTCCTCGCCGAACACCCCGGCGAACGCGCCGGAGCCCATCATCGGCGGCGAGAAGCGGCTGCCCTCCTCGTTGGTCCAGGCCGCGACCTCGACCGGCGCGTCGGTCTCGATCCCCAAATCGTTGAGGGTGCGGACGACCTCCAGCCCGGCAAGCACGCCGTACGCGCCGTCGAACTTGCCGCCGGTCGGCTGCGAGTCGAGATGACTGCCCGCCATCACCGGAGGGCGGGTTTCGTCCCGACCGGGCCGGCGGGCGAAGATGTTGCCGAGCCGGTCGACGCTCACCCGGCAGCCAGCCTCCTCGCACCAGCGGACGAACAGGTCGCGTCCGGCGCGGTCCAGATCGGTCAGCGCGAGCCGGCACACGCCGCCCTTCTCCGTCGCGCCGATCTCCGCCATCTCCATCAGCGACGTCCACAGACGGTCAGAGTCGATCTTCAGGTTCTTCATCCGGGGCTCCGTCCCTGTCGGAATCCGCAACGCTAGAGCAGGCCGTCGGCCAGTTCCGGCGGCTCCTCGGTGAGCGCCTTTTCGATCTGCGGCACCAGCCCGTCGACCGCCAAGCGGTAGAGTTCCTCGCCCAGCTCCACGGTCGCCCCGCTGGGATCGCCGCCGTGTCCAGACAGCGAGACCTGACGCAGCAGATAGTAGAAGAACAGCTTCCTGCCCTTGCCGCCGACCTTCTTCGCCTTGGTCATGTCCACGAGGTCGTCGCGGAAATAGCGCATGATCGAGGTCTCGACGATGTTGCCGTGCGGCACGCCGTAGCTCTCGTCGCCATAGAATTTCTTCTGGATCTCCGGCGTGATGTCCCACCAGCTCAGCGCCTGGATCTTGAAGTCGGGGTGGCGCACCCTGAGGTTTACCGCCGCGCAGTTCAACGGGTGGATGTTGGGCAGGTGTCCGTTGAGAAACAGCAGACGCCGGAAGCCGGTGGCATAGAGACCTTCGGCAATCTCCTCGACCACCTTCTGGAAGGTCTCCGGGCTCAGGGACAGGGTGCCCGGAATTCCGTCGTGGCCGCCCGAATGGCCGACCGGCAGCGGCGGCAGGACCGGGACCCCGGTGCGCCCGGAGACGCCGAGCGCGATCCGGTAGGCCACCAGATAGTCGACAGTCATCGGCAAATGCAGGCCATGCTGCTCGGTCGCGCCGGTCGGCATGATCGCCATGTCCATACCGCCCTCGACCAGGTTCCGGGCGGCCATCCACGAAAGTTCGTCATAGACGATCGGTTTGCCGTCCTTCTCCATCCCAAAGCCTCCCTGTCCCGCCGGCCTCAGACCAGATAGAGCAGCGTGTCCGGGTCCTCGGCCGCCCAATCGATCCCGGGACCACCCGGGCGGTCGGCATAGAGCTGGACGCGGAACCCGTCCGGGTCGGTCACGCAGAGCGCGTAGCGGGACGGATGATCGGTCTCGGCCTCGACCTCGATGCCGGCGTCGGACAGCGCGGCGCGCGACGCCTTCAGGTCGTCCACGCTCCAGGCCGAGAGCGCGACGTGGTGGAAACCGGGCGCGCGATCCGCGTTCGCCCGGAACAGCGCGAGGCTCGGCATGCCGAGCCCGCCGGCGAGCACGCAGAACTCCCCGTCCCGGCCGCCCGAAAGCGGCGAAAGACCGACGATCCCAGTATAGAAGTCGAAGCACGCCTCGAAATCGTCCGCGACCAGCACCGCATGGGTCGTCTTGACCGAATGCAGCAGGGCCTCCTCCATGCGGCCGATTTCCGGATCCTCCAGGTACATCGGCTCGGTGGAGTGCTCGCCCACCCCGGGGGTCCAGTCGTCGATCGGCGTCGTCATCGTGCCGGTCTTGAGGTGCCACCATTCCTTGACAGTGTCGCAATAGACCTCGATCTGGATGCCGTCTGGGTCGTGCATGTAGCAGGAATGGGTATTGCCGTGATCGACGGTGCGGTGGATGTGGGCGCCGGCCCCGACCGCCGCCCCGTACCAGCGGTTGAGCTCAAGGTCGTTCTCCATCTCGAAGGCGAGATGGTTGAGTCCGATCTTCGCCGCCCGCCCGCGCTTCCCGGCATAGACCCGGCCGTACTCCATCACCCCGATGTCGTGGTGCGAATTGCCGTTGGTCAGGAAGCCGGCCCTGAGATTGACCCGCCGGTAGGACTCGTCGAGCCCGATCACCGACATGTAGAAGTCCATCGAGCGTTCCATGTCGGCGACGAACAGGTTGGCGTGGGTCAGGCGCCGGGGGCCGGGCACGGTCATGGTCCTCTCCCGCCAAGGGTTCCCGCGGGGGCGACAATGGTGCAATTCGCGCCGTGCGACAATCGCCTCCGGTCCGCGGCGGCGCCGGTTCGCCTGGCCGGGAAACCGCCGATGCCCTAACCTCCGGACCGGACATCGGAAAGGGAGACCGAGAGATAATTCCCCTGATCGACCTCTCCCGAGGCCGGGACGAGGTGGCCGGTGCGCTCGCGGACGCGCTGGAGCGCGTCGGCTTCTTCATCGTGGTGAACCACGGGGTGCCGCGGGAGCTCGTCCGGCGGACATTCGCGGAAGCGGAGCGGTTTCACGCCCAGCCCGAGGCCGCCAAGCACGCCCTGCTGATGAACGAGCACAACAACGGCTACATGGCGATGGCGCGCTACAACGTGCGCACCTCGCGGGTCAGCGAAGACGCGCTGCCGGACATGAACGAGGCGTTCTTCGTCAAGCGGGAGCGCGGCCCCGACGACCCGCTCGCCGGCCGGCGCTTCGCGGTCCCCAACCGCGGGCCCGAGGACCTGCCCGGCTTCCGCGAAACGGTGATCGAATATTGCGAGGCGGTGGACCGGCTGGCGGTGAACGTCCTGCCGGTGCTCTCGCTGTCCCTCGGCCTGCCGGAGGACTGGTTCGCGCCCCGTTTCACGCGGAGCCAGTTCTCCTTCCGGCTCTCGCACTATCCCCCCGCCGAACGCGAGCCGGGGCGCTACGGCATCGCGCCCCACACGGACGTCAATTTCCTGACTTTCCTCGCCCAGTCGGGCGTGCCGGGATTGCAGATCCGCGGCGAAGGGGACGCTTGGGAGGAGGTGCCCTTCGTCGAGGATTCCTTCGTCGTCAACACCGGCGACATGCTGCATCGCTGGACCAACGGGCGGTACAAATCGACCCCGCACCGCGCGCTGCCGCCGGTGGGGCGCCACCGTTACGCGATCCCCTATTTCTTCGGTCCCGATCTCGACGCCGAGATCCGTTGCGCGCCGACCTGCACCGGCCCGGACAATCCGCCCCGTTGGCCGCCGGTCGTCTACGGGGACCATCTCGCGTGGTGGTACGACGCCAACTACAACGCGGCCGACCAGCGGGACCTCGCCGCGGGTTGAACGTCAGCGTCCCATCGCGCGGCTCATGCGCCTGGGATCCGCTCCGCCTTCCATGATTCCCGATTCGACGTCGAGCTCGATGGCACAGACGGCCCCCATCCTGGCGGAGCGATCCTCGATCCGCTCGACATCGTGGCCGCGCGCGGCGAGCTCGCGGGCGACCGGCTCCGGAATTCCCTCTTCGACCACCAGCCGCCCGGGAAACTCCTCGTGCGGCTCGAACGAGTTGGGAAAGCTCTGGGTCGCGAAACGGGGCGCCTCGATCGCGTCCTGGGTGCTCATCCCGAACCGGGTGACGTTGAGCAGGACCTGGAGCATGGCCTGGGTCTGCACGTCGCCGCCGGGCGTTCCGAAAGGCATCGCCCAGCGGCTGGGAATCCTGGCGAAGGCGGGGTTGGGGGTGAGGCGCGGGCGCTTGCCCGGCGCGACCGAGGACGCGTGGCCGGGCACCGCCCAGGACTGCGAGCCGCGCGACGAGGGACAAAGACCGGTGCCGGGGATGACCGGCGACTGCCACGAGACATCGCTCGGCGTGGCCGAGAAGCAATTGCCGTCGCGGTCGATGGCGCAGCAATAGGACGTGTCGGGGGAGACGGGTACGGGAGAGGTCACGGCATCCGGCGTGGACCCGGTCCCCTCCGATACGTCCTCTCCGCCCGCCGGCGGCATCGCGGGCCATGCCCGGTCCGGCCGGATCAGCGCGCGCCGCGCCCGGCCGTAACCGGCGGAGAGGAGCCGGGCGAGCGGAACGTCGACGAATCTGGGGTCGCCGTAATGGCGTTCGCGGTCCGCGAAGCAGAGCTTCATCGCCTCGGCGAGAGCGTGCACGTATTTCAGGCTGTTGTGTCCAAGCGCGGCGACATCGATCCCGTCCAGCAGGCTCACCATCTGCGCGAGAACCGGCCCCTGGCACCAGGGGCCGCAGGTATAGACCTTGACCTCCCCGAGATGCGCGATCACGGGCTCTTCTTCCGCGCTCTCGTATTCCGCAAGGTCCTCCATCGTCAGCCAGCCGCCGGCTTCCTCGTGGTAGCGGACCATCGCGCGGGCGATGTCGCCGCGATAGAAGGCATCGCGCGCGGCGGCGAGACCGGCTTTCCGTCCTCCGCCCGCCGCCGCCTCCTCGTCCATCATGTAGCGGATGGTCCCGGCGAGGTCCGCCTGCACGAAGCGTTCGCCCAATTTCGGCGGCTCGCCGCCGGGAAGATAGACGTCCCGGCTCGAGTCCCAGCGGCGGTACTCCTCGGCATGGGCGGCGAGATTTCCGGCCATCAGCGGGTGGACGGAGAATCCGTCGTTGGCATACCGAAGGGAGGCCGCGGCGACCTCGGCGAAGGTCATCGTGCCGTACCGCCCCAGCGCGGCGATCCAGGCATCGGGCGCGGCGGGAAGGACGGTGCGCAGGACGCCGTCCGGAATGCGGCCTTCGAACCCGGTGACGAAACGCTCGAGCGATGCGGCGCGCGGCCACCAGCCGAGCCCGCTGAAGGTCGTCACCCGGTCCTCGCCGGCGAGGTAGATCATGATGGGGGCGACCCCGGCGTACTGCACCAGGTCGCTGTGCACCACGCCGAGCGCGATCCCCGCCGCGACACCGGCGTCGACGGCGTTGCCGCCCGCCTCGAGCACCTCGTAGCCCGCCTGCGTCGCTAGGTGGTGACCGGATGCGATCATGTGGTGGGTCGCGTGGATGGGAGGCTGCATCGCCATTCGCGATCGAACCGTGCCCGCAGCGAAGACGCCGACCCTCGCGCCGAACGGGCGCTATTCCGCCGCGACCGCCCGGGACGCGTTCTCGCCGTCCAGCAGACGCTGGAGGTGCCGGCGCGCCGCGACGACGGCGTTGTCGGCGCGGATCGCCACCAGCTCGCGGTCGGGCTCCAGCGCGATCCGGGCCTGCTGCGCTTCCATGATCGCCTTGTCCTCGAGGAAGGTCGCATGGACCTCCTCGAAGAACTCGTCGACGGCCTCCTGCTCGTCGGTCCGGTAACCGATCCCGGCCGACCAGAAATAGTGGAAGCTCGACTCGGTCTCCGGAGTCGCGCCGTGAAACAGGCGATTCCGGAAGCCGCCGGGATCGTTTTCGTCCTTGAGGTCCTTGCCGGTATCGACCGCGCTCGCCCACTGAACGACGGCGGCGGGAGCGACGTACTCGAACTCCTGGCGCCGGTCGATCGGCCCCTCGAAGCCGACCGCCTTCACAAAGGTGGGCGGGGGCGGCATCCCGAACATTTCGCGGGTCAGCAGAACGCCCGTCGGGGTCCGCTCGACCTTCATCTCGGCTGTGGAATGGGTCATCGGGGAACCGCCGATGGTCCCGGCATGGACATATCCCAGATGCGACAAATCCATCAGGTTGTCGATCATCATCATGTAGTTGGCGGCAATGCGGAACATCGCGCGCCGGTGCGGCCAGCGATCCGGCTGGTCGTGCCACGGAAAATCGAGGATCGCGCCCTCGTCGGCGAGCGCCGGATCGCCCATCCAGATCCAGACGAATTGCTGCCGCTCCACCACGGGGTAGCTCTGCACCCGCGCCTCGCCGACGATCCGCTCCTGGCCCGGGACGCGGACGCATCGCCCGGTCCGGTCGTAGACCAGCCCGTGATAGCCGCACTCGATCCCGTCGGCCACGACGGTCCCGTGGGTCAGCGGCGCGCCGCGGTGGCAGCACCGGTCCTCCAGCGCGGCCGCCCTGCCGTCCGCGTCGCGGAACAGGACGATGGGCTCGTTCATGATCGTCCGGGCGAGCGGCTCCTCGCCGATCTCTTCCGGCCAGGCGGCAACGTACCAGGCGTTTCTCAGGAAGGGCGCGATCGTCTCGTCGCTCATAGCGGTCGTCCTTCGTGTGGCCCCGGTCTCGTCCGCCCAGACTAGCGCCCGGGGGAGGCGGCGTCTCGACTATCTTGACCCCGCCCGAGCCAATATCCTTCACCGTCCAACACGGAGCGACTCATGAAAGTCTGGCAGATCGTCGGCGAGGGCGGCATCGACGCCCTCGAATTGGCCGAACGCCCCTCCCCCGAACCTGGCCCCGGGCAGGTCAGGGTCCGGGTGCGGGCCAATTCGATCAACTACCGCGATCTGAGCACCGTGCGGGCGCCCGCACAGAGGGGGTTCGCCTATCCGCGCGTCCCGAATTCGGACGGCGCGGGCGACGTGACGGCGGTCGGCGCGGGCGTCCCGGACATCGCCGAAGGCGACCGGGTCGCGGGATGCTTCTTCCAGAACTGGGCGGCGGGCGGCATATCGGCGGCGGCCATGGCGAGCGCGCTCGGCGGAGCGCTCGACGGAATGCTCGCCGAGGAGGTCGTGCTGAACGCCGGGGGCGTCGTGCCCGTCCCGGCCAATCTGGACTACGCGGAGGCGGCGACGCTCCCCTGCGCCGCGCTGACGGCGTGGAACGCGCTGGTCGAGGCGGGCGGCCTCGAGGCGGGCGAGACGGTGCTGCTGCTGGGCACCGGCGGCGTCTCGGTCTTCGCGTTGCAGTTCTGCGCCCTGAGGGGCGCGCGGGCGATCGTCACGTCCAAGAGCGACGAGAAGCTGGCCCACGCGCGGGACATGGGGGCATGGCGGACGATCAACTACGCCAAGACGCAGGACTGGGCGGGGGCGGCGCGGGAGATGACCGGCGGGGCCGGCGTGGACCATGTCGTCGAGGTCGGCGGCGGCGGCACGCTCGGGCAATCCATCGAAGCGGTCCGCATCGGCGGCCACATCGCGATGATCGGCGTGCTGACCCAGGGCACGGTCGATCCGACGCAGATCCTGCGCAAGTCGATCCGCTTCAACGGAATCTACGTGGGCAGCCGGGCCATGTTCCTCGACATGAACGCCGCCATCGAGGCCGGCGGCGTGAAACCGGCGATCGACCGGCGCTTCGCCTTCGACGATGCCCGGGAGGCCTATCGCTGCATGGAAGCGGCGGGTCATTTCGGCAAGATCGTTATCGAGTTGTAGGCGTCTGGCGATCCTTTCAATTACCCACAATGTCGGCTTGCAGGGTTGCTCCCAGGGTTATGTCGGTCAGACGAGAGAGACCACGCCACATGACGATGTTTCCGGGCGGCGGATCCTTGGCACGGGCGAGGTAACCGCCGAGCCGGGCGATCTTGGTGAGATAGAGCGAGAGCGTCCTGGCTGCGGGAGGATGGTGAGCCGGGTTGGGAATCAGGCGATCGAGGATGCTCGTTTCGAGTTCGCTGAGCACGAGGACGGGTTCGAGGTCCGGCTCGACCCGGTTGAGCATCGTCAACCAGAAGACTCTCCAGCTCAAAATGCAGAAGACTGCAATCAGCCTGACGAGCCTCTCGGCGGCCCGCAGGCGAGCCTGTTCAGCGCGACAGCCTGATTTCAGGATCTTGTGGAAGACCTCGATCTTCCAGCGCATGGCATACCAGCGGAGCTTCTCCACCGCGTCGTCGTGGCTGTCGACCGGCAGATCTGTGATCAGCTTCCAGTCGAGGCGTGTGCGGCCCACCGGCTCCTGCGGCTCACGGGCGTGTACCAGCGTGAGGACGAGTGTCGGATAGCGTTTCTGCTTGCCGATTGGGGGCCGGACCGTCATGCGGCAATATGAGACCTCGACCTGCGCGATGCCGGGCTTGCCCTTGTCGTCGCGGACGGCGACCCGGTGCAGTCCCCGGACCTTCACCTCGGCCATCGCGTCGGACACCTTGTGGGAGCCGTCGCCGGCGAGCCGGTCGACACAGCGCCTGACGAGGACGTGGGTGTCCAGTTCCCGGGCCAGACAGAACAACTCCCAGATGTCGCCCTCGCGGTCGGCGATGTGAACGCAGCGTGCCGCCTCGCCGAGCAGTTCGGTGGACTGGCGCAGGTTGGCCAGCCAGCGCATGCTCTCCTTGCCCTCGATCGGCACGCGCGTCGGATTGACCGTCCTCTTGAGCGCGGCCGTGCCCTTGAACTTCTTGCGGTTCCAGAACTTGACCGCAGCCATGCCGAGCGGCAGCCCGTCCGTCGTTACCGCCAGGCTCGAATGCATCAGCAGCCCGCAGACCGTGTGCAGACGGTCGCGACCCGCCTTGTCCTTGCCGCTGTTCACCATCGAGGTGAAACCCACGGCCTCCGGGCGCTTGCGCCGCCAGGAGAACTCCGTCGTGTCGTGGAGCACCAGGATCGGGCCGTCGCTGGCGGCAAACCTGTGACGGGTCGCATCGAAATGGCCGCGAAGAATGTCCTCTTCGCTCACTCGCTCGTTTGAGAAGAAGCGGTAGGCCGCCTTCGTGCCGGCCCAGTCCTGGCAGGCCAGCGGGATGCTCTCTCCGAACCCGGCGGTCATTTGCTCAACCAGCTGGCGAAGCCGCCGGTCCAACCGACCGTCGCCAAGCCGGCACCCCGCAAGCTCCTCGTCGAACCAACGGTCCTCCATATCTCGCACCCTCTCGCTGCCGATCCGGTGCCAGACAAGGAATCACGGCCGATTCCCTCAACGCAACTGCTGGGGGCAGAAAAACCCCAACCGACAAGATGTGGGTAATTGAAAGCTGGCGATCCGCGCGAATGCGGAGCATCGGGGGTTGAGGTGACCTCGCGGCGCTATTCGATATTCAGCCTTGCCCGCAACGCGCTGGGCTATCACAGGAACTGGCCGCGGGCGTGGCGCAGCCCGGAACCGCGGCCCTCGTACGATGTCGTGATCGTGGGCGGCGGAGGGCACGGGCTCGCGACGGCCTACTACCTCGCCAGGGAGCACGATGCCGGCCGCATCGCCGTCCTCGAAAAGGGTTGGCTAGGCGGCGGGAACACCGGGCGCAACACCACGATCATCCGGTCCAACTATCTGTGGGACGAGAGCGCGCATCTCTACGAGAAGTCGCTGAAGCTATACGAAGGCCTGAGCCGCGAGCTCAACTTCAACATCATGCTGAGCCAGCGCGGCGTCCTGAACCTCGCCCACAACGAGCACGATCTGAAGGAGCTTTCCCGCAGGGTCCGGGCGATCCGCCTGAACGGCATCGATTCGGAGATCCTCGACCCGGCGGGGGTCAAGGCCGAGGTACCGATAATCAATACCTCGCCGGACGTGCGGTACCCCATCCTCGGCGCATCGATACAGAGGCGGGGCGGCATCGCCCGGCACGACGCGGTCGCCTGGGGCTTCGCCCGGGCCGCGGACGCGCGGGGCGTGGACATCGTCCAGAACTGCGAGGTGACCGGGATCGACGTGTCGGGCGGCCGGGTGACGGGCCTCCGGACGTCGCGCGGCAGGATCGCGGCGAACAAGGTCGGGCTGGTCGCGGCCGGCCATTCGAGCGTTCTCGCGGCGATGGCGGGCTTCAGGCTGCCGATCGAGAGCCACACCCTCCAGGCCATGGTCTCGGAGCCGATCAAGCCGGTCCTCGACAGCGTGGTGATGTCGAACGCCGTCCATGTCTATGTCAGCCAGTCGGACAAGGGCGAGCTGGTGATCGGCGCCGGGATGGACGGCTACAACTCCTATTCCCAGCGCGGCAGCTTCCAGATCGTGGAAAGCCAGATGGGCGCGCTGGTCGAGCTGTTCCCGATCTTCTCGCGGCTCCGCATGCTGCGCCAGTGGGGCGGCATCGTCGACGTTTGCCCGGATGCGAGCCCCATCGTCGGCAAGACGCCGGTGGAAGGGCTCTACATCAACTGCGGCTGGGGGACGGGCGGGTTCAAGGCGACGCCGGGATCGGGCTGGGCGTTCGCCCATACCATCGCCCGGGACCGGCCGCACGCGCTGAACGCGCCGTTTACGCTGGAACGGTTCGCGAGCGGCGCGTTGATCGACGAGCACGGCGCCGCGGCGGTGGCGCATTGAGCCCGCCATGCTGCTGATCCCCTGCCCCTGGTGCGGCGAGCGCGACGAGAGCGAGTTCGCGTGCGGCGGCGAGGCGCACATCGCGCGTCCGCCCGATCCGGACGCGCTGAACGACGCCGAATGGGCCGACTACCTGTTCATGCGGTCCAACCCGAAGGGGAAACACCGGGAGCGCTGGTGCCACAGCCACGGCTGCGGGCGCTGGTTCAACGTTGAGCGCGACACCGTCACCCATCGCATCCTTTCGGTGTATCGCATGGGCGAGCCGCCGAAGGACGACCCATGACGGCACAGCCGCACCGCCTGCGCGAAGGCGGCGCGATCGACCGCTCGCGACCGCTCGGCTTTTCCTTCAACGGGCGGCGATACACCGGATTCGCCGGGGATACCCTGGCCTCCGCGCTGCTGGCGAACGGCGTGCATCTGGTCGGGCGCAGCTTCAAGTACCACCGGCCGCGCGGCATCCTGTCCACGGGCACCGAGGAGCCCAATGCGATCGTGCAACTGGGCTCCGGGGCAGGCGGCGTGCCCAATCTCAAGGCCACCCGGGTCGAGCTGTACGACGGCCTGACCGCCCGCAGCGTGAACTGCTGGCCCGGACCTGGGTTCGACCTGGCCGCGGTCAACGACGTCGCGCACCGGCTGATCCCGGCCGGCTTCTACTACAAGACCTTCATGTGGCCGCACCGCGGCTGGCACCTCTACGAACGGTTCGTCCGCCGGATGGCGGGGCTGGGGCGCGCGCCGGACGGCGCCGATCCCGACCGCTACGAACGCATGAACGCGCATTGCGACGTGCTCGTCGTGGGGGCCGGCCTCGCCGCGGCCGGGGCGGCCGGGCGGAGCGGCGCGCGGGTGATCCTCGCCGACGAGGACCGCCTGCTGGACGGCGCGCTGCCGGCCTCCGCCGATACCGGTGGGCTGGAACAGACAACGGCCGGGCTGGAGGCGATGGACAACGTTCGCGTCCTCACCCGGACGACCGTGACCGGATATCACGACCACAACTTCCTGGTCGCGCTCGAACGGGTTACCGACCATCTGGGCCCCGGCGCGCCGGCGCATCTGCCGCGCCAGCGCCTGTGGCGTATCCGCGCCGGCCGGGTGGTGCTGGCGACGGGGGCGCTGGAGCGGCCGCTGGTCTTCGCCAACAACGACCGCCCGGGGACGATGCTGGCCGGCGCCGCCCGAGCCTACGTCAACCGCTTCGCCGTGCTTCCCGGCCGGCGCGCGGTCGTCGTCACCGACAACGACAGCGCCTATGCCGCGGCCCTCGATCTCCACCGCCACGGCGTGGAGATCGCCGCGATCGTCGATCTCCGGCCCGACGGGAAGGAACAGCAACGCGCGGAGGCACGCGAGGCCGGGCTGAACGTGCTCACAGGCCATGCGGTGGTCGATACCGCCGGGCGGCGCCGGGTGCGCGCCGCCCGCGTCGCCCGGCTCAATGACGACGGGTCTCTGGCCGGAACCGTCAGCTCGCTGCCCTGCGATCTGATCGCGATGTCGGGGGGCTGGAGCCCCGCGGTGCACCTGTTCTCCCAGTCGGGAGGAAAACTGCGCTACGACGAGGCGCTCCGCGCGTTCCTGCCCGACATTTCCCCGCAAGCGGCACGGTGCGCCGGCGCTTCCAACGGCGCTTTCGACACGGCATCCTGCATCGCGGAAGGACGCGCCGCCGGCGCGGGAGAGCCCGGGGCGCCAGGACCGGTACGGCCCGCCGCGCGCACCTCGTGGACGGTCCCCGCGCGAAGCCGGACGGGCGAGGCAATGCGCTTCATCGATTTCCAGAACGACGTGACCGCGGCCGATATCGAACTCGCGGCGCGCGAGGGCTACGAATCGGTCGAGCACCTCAAGCGTTACACCACGCTTGGCATGGGGACCGACCAGGGCAAGACCGGGAACGTACCCGGGCTCGCGATACTCGCCGGGACCCTCGGACTCTCGATCCCGGAGGTGGGCACCACCACCTTCCGCCCGCCCTACGAACCGATCGCCTTCGGCGCCATCGCCGGCCGCGACGTGGGTCCTCTGGCCGACCCGGTGCGCCGGACGCCCCTGCACGCGTGGCACGAGGAGAACGGCGCCGTTTTCGAGAACGTGGGCCAGTGGAAGCGGCCCTTTTACTACCCGCAAGAGGGGGAGACGAAGGACGATGCGGTCGCGCGGGAATGCCTGGCCGTGCGTAGCGCCGCCGGCATCATGGATGCCAGCACGCTCGGGAAAATCCTCGTTTGCGGGCCCGACGCCAGGGGAGTTCCTGAACCGCGTCTACACCAATGCCTGGGACGGGCTGGCTCCGGGACGATGCCGCTATGGGCTGATGCTGGGCGAGGACGGCATGGTTCTGGACGACGGGGTCACGGCATGCCTGTCGCAAGACCGGTTCCTGACGACCACCACGACGGGCAACGCGGCACGCGTGTTCGCCTGGCTGGAAGAGTGGCTGCAGACCGAATGGCCGGACCTCAGGGTCTACCTCACGTCGCTCACCGAACAGTTCGCCACCGTGGCGCTGGCGGGACCGGACTCCGGGAAGATTCTTGGAGCGCTGACCGACGACATCGATCCGGCGCCCGATGCCTTCCCCTTCATGGCCTGGCGCGAGGGCCACGTGGCGGGGCTGCCGGCGCGCGTGTTCCGGATCAGCTACACGGGCGAGCTTTCGTACGAGATCGTCGTGTCAGCCGGCGACGCGACGGATCTCTGGGCGGCGCTCATGACGCATGAGGTGACCCCGTTCGGCACCGAGGCGATGCATGTGCTGCGCGCGGAAAAGGGCTACCTGATGATCGGCCAAGAAACCGACGGCACGGTGACGCCGCTCGATGTCGAAATGGGATGGATATTGAGCAAGAAGAAGGACTTCATCGGCCGCCGCTCGCTTGCCCGCGACGGGATGCTCGATCCGATGCGCAAGCGGCTCGTCGGGCTCCGGACCGAGAATCCGGCGACGGTGCTGCCGGAGGGCGCGCAAATCCTCGCCGAACCCCCGTCGGGCGCGCCGGAGACCATGATCGGCCATGTCACGTCGAGCTACCGGAGCGCGACGCTCGGCCGCTCCATCGCGCTGGCGCTGGTCAAAGGCGGGCGCGACCGGGAGCCGGGTACCGTCCATGTGCCGCTCGACGACCGCACCGTGCGCGCGGAAATCTGCGATCCGAGGTTCTACGACCCCGAAGGGGAGCGCCTGAATGGCTGAGCCCACGCGCGGCGTCGAGCTCCGCGTCCGTCCGCCGCGCGGCCGGATCGAACTGCGCGGCGACCCAGGGGACGGAGCGTTCGTCGGAGCGGTCTCGAACGCTCTCGGGCTGGAACCGCCTTCGACACCCAACACGAGCCGCTCGCGGGCCGATACCGTCATTCTGTGGCTGGGCCCCGATGCCTGGCTGATCGAAGTCCCGGCCGAAGCCGAGCACGCCGTTGCGCGGGCGCTGGAGGAATCGCTTTCGGATCGCCACGTCTCGGTCGCCGTCGTGGGAGCCGGCAACGTCACCTGGTCGCTGACCGGCCCCAAGGCGCAGGACTTGCTGGCCAAGGGGATGACGCTCGACCTCGACCCCGAGAGGTTCCGCGCGGGGTGCTGCGCCCGCAGCCTGCTCGCCAGGGTCCCGGTGCTGCTGCATCGCCCGGGAGACGTGCTGATCTACGAACTCACCGTTCCCCGGAGCTACGCGGAATTCGCGCGGGACTGGCTCGAGGACGCCGCGCTCGAATATGCCGATACGCGGTGACCGGCGACTCCTCTTAGCCCGGTGCTTCTTCCGGTTCCTGCGCCGGAGCGGGTGCGGCAACCGCCGAGCTGTCCTCGGAGAGCGACTTCAGGAGCCCAACTCGTGCTGTCATTGGCAAACCGAGACTCCTGGCCGACCGCGTGAGTGTCCAGCGTAAGCGCGATCTTCGCCTTCTGTTCCCCCGAAAACCTGCGTCTCTTTCCGCTCATCCGCATTCCTCCGTCAGACGGTGGAATACACCTTAACGACCTGTCCGATTTTCCGGCACCACCTCAGCTGTTCTGTCTGGCCGAGGAGTTGGACACCCACTTCGTCATCAGGCGCTGTTCCGACAGGTTCGCCGGCCACGGCTCCGACACGGTGGCATCGTTCATCCGCCGCGACGATGCCGCGCCGCTCGTGTTTCCACAGCCTGTAGAGGTCCTGGGTCGCCATCTGCATGAACAGCGGAATAGGACGGCCCAGGCGAGCGATGAGCCGTTGCGGAACATCGGCGTCGAATGGGACGCCCCGCCCGCCCAGCATGTCGGTCACGAATGTTTCGATGTCCCTATCGGTGAGCGGAGCAAGAACAACGTCTTCGAGGTTGTTGATAAGGTCCACCAGCCCGAGGGCGTCGAGCGTGCCTGTCAGATTCACCGATCCACCGATCAGCCAGCGGATCGAATCCCGAGCCGGTGCCGGGCTCTGTCGTTGGGTGCGAAACCAGGCGAGGAACTCGCGCAGCAGCCCCTGGTTTTCCCGGGACAGATTGAGCAGCATGTCGGGAAACTCGTCGACGACGAACAGAATCGGGACTCCGGTGTTGCGAGCCCGGACGAGGAGCGTGTCGCCGTGCTGGCGCCAATTCCCGCGCCAAGCCGGATCGCTTCCGCGCAGCGCCAGCTTGAAGCCGCCGACATCGATCTCTTCGACTTTTCCCAGCGCGCCACTGACGAGTTCCCATCCGGCGGCGAGTCGATCGCGCACGAAATCCGGATGAGCGTCATGGAACCCGTCGAGCAGCGTCAGGAAGAAGTCGGCCGGGTGGGTCAGGTTGTGTTGACCCGTCAAGGCTCCGAGCCGGATGCCCTGAGAGACAGCCGGACTTGAGTATCTTGGGATTGGGAAGCGGGTGCCGAATCTGCGAGATGGTCGAGATAGCTCAACCGCTACTCGGGGAGCAGCGCCGTTCGGTGCTTATCGATCGCTTCCGGCGTCGTGAACAGTTCTTCGAACATGATCGTGCCTCTCTCTTGCTGGAGCCACGGTCATGTACACCTCTATCGTTCCAAAATTATGTTGACTTCAATCTCATCGATGACCCCTAAATAACGGCCTTCGGAGCCACCGCAACATAATCCGGTGCGCTACATATGAACGGAAGGTCTCGACGACATAGCGGTCGTCGTCGAGCTCGTCGCCGACGAAATGGATCAACCAGATGCGCGCATCGTCGCGCGGTGCGATTGCCGCCTGCATCGTTCCTGTCCTTCGAGGGGTGGAAGTGAACGGCGGCCGGGCTTCCTCCGGACTCCGGCCGACCGTCCGCGTCCGGCTTCCCTCTCCGCTCTCAGCGCGAATGTTACTATAGTCCTCGGTGGGCGGCGGGAATCGGCCTCAAGCAAGCGGGTTTCGATTTTCCCCCGGCGCCGGATAGCTTGTCACGCGGGCGAATATGGCAAACCGTCTCTACGAACAGGACGACGCACCTTCGCTCCATCCGTTTCCGGAGGGCTGGTACTTCGTCGCGAGCCGGGCGGCGCTGGCGCGGCGGAAGCTCATCGGAAAGACCTGGCTGGGCGCGCGGATCGTCGCCTGGTGCGACGGCGACGGGCGGCTCTGCGTGGCGGGCGCGGCGTGCCCGCATCTCGGCTCCGACCTCGAGCCCGATCCCGGCGACCGTCTGCGACCGCCTGAAGTCGAACGCGCTGGTGAGCCGGGCGCCGAACCGGAATCGTTCCATCCCGCCGTGTCGAAACCCTGCATTCCTCCAGAGACGCTACAACCGGGTCCCGGGATCTCGCCCCGGACCGGACGGGCCGTCACTTGTCCGCCAGCATACCGGTCGCGGCGCTGGCGGTGTGGCGGAACAGGCGCGCGGCCCTTTCACCATGACGAGGTGGAGGCGAATAAGAACCGGGCCGACCGCCGGGCGATCGTCGCCAACCTGGAGAAGCGGCTCTCGGGCAGCGGCAAGGCGTTCGAGATCGCTGTCGGCAAGGGCCGCTCAACGCGCGGCGCGTCTGTCCCTGGCCATGGGATACCCGGCCATTGACCCGAGCCGGTAATCAACGGGAAACTCCCCGACGGACGAAGCGTGCGTCCGGCAACCCGCCGGCATCGCCGGCCGGTTCCGTGCAACGCCGAACGAAGGACCGCCGACATCGCGACCCTTGAGCTCTCCCTGAGGAACGATCTTTCGGAACTCGCCGTCGCGGCGGAGCGCATCGACGGGTTCTGCGCCGCGAACAGTCTGCCGTCCGGGGTCGCGTTTGCCGTCAACCTGTCGGTCGACGAGCTGCTGACCAACACGATCAACTACGGCTATGCCGACGGCGGCGCCCACCGCATCGACATGACGGTCCGGCTGGAAGACGGGGTTCTCGCGGTCGAGCTCGCCGACGATGCGAGGCCGTACGATCCGACCCTGGTGCCGTATCCCGACCTCGATGCGCCCATTGGGGAGCGGCCGATCGGCGGTCTGGGCGTTCATTTCGTCCGCCAGATGATGGACGGGTTCAGCTACCGCCGCGCCGACGGCCGCAATATCGTCACGCTGACCAGGGACACCCGCGGCGCCGGGGACGGCGGCTAGAAGCGGGCCGGAACGCGCTGGCGGCGACCTCCCGCCGCGTCATCGGATCTGGGCCCCCGCGGCCGGGCCTGTGGGTGGCGGAGCCGGGACCGCTCCGGATGCCCCGGCCCGGAAACGGCAGCCCGTCCCGGGTTCATCGCGGAACCCACGTTCGAGAGCCGGGGGTGCGCCGGGAGCCCCGCCATGCGATATTGGAGCGAGGAGCCGTGGCGCGAACGAAGGGCGCGGTCCCGACCGACGGTGGCGGAGGATGGCAAGACGATGGAGTTGACGACCGAACGGCGCGAAGACGTTCTGTTCGTGGAGGTGACGGGACGGATCGACGGTTCCACGGCGGTGGCGTTCGAGGAAGCGGTGCGCGATGCGACCGCGGAAACCGACCGCGCGGTGATCGTGGATTTCCGGGATCTGGCCTTTATCAGCAGCGCGGGGCTCCGCGTGGTCCTCATCACCGCGAAATCGGCGAAGGCCCGGGGCGCCGGGCTTGCGCTGTGCGGCCTGTCGGAGCCGATTCGCGAGGTGTTCAGCATCAGCGGCTTCGACAAGATCGTGCCGATCCACGACACTCCGGACGACGCCCGGTCGGCGCTCGGGGTCTGAGGCGGCGCCGCGCCGGCGTCCGGGGCGACGCTCCGGAAGCGATCCGGCGCATCGCCGACGTGGCGCCGATCGTCATCGGGGCAGCCGTCGCGCTTCAGCCGATCTTCGTGCCCCGCATCGCGTTTCCAGCGAGGCCGGTCCGAACGGTCCGGTCGGTCATCGACGCGTTCATGGCGCCGGCGATCGCGCCGGATGCGCATTTCGGTCGGCCGCGCGAGAGCGCCGACGGTCGCGGGCAAAGTCCCGTAGGGGCTTACAGCAGGCTGCGCAACTGGCGGTGTTAACTATCTGAAAACAAAGCCGTTTTCTCTCCCAAACCGAGTTGCAGAAGGAAGGAATCGTCGCCGTTTCCTTCCCCGCTGCAACCGCAACCGGGAGAAACGGCATGGCCGGAAAGACCCTCACCGACGCCCGGGTCGGGGTGCTGGTACCACGCAAGACCGCCTACGACGTCCGCGACGGAAAGCTCAGGGGCTTCGGCGTCCGGGTGACGCCCTCGGGACGCAAGCGCTTCTTCGTCCACTGCCAGCACCGCGGCCAACGCGTCTGGAAGATCGTCGGAGACGCCGGCGCAATGGATATCGCCGAGGCGCGGTCCCTGGCCAAGGCCATGCTGGCCGCGATCAGGCGCGGCGAGCCCGTGCCGCCCCGGCCCGAGGAGGCGCTCTTCGAGGCTGTCGCGGAAACCGTGTTCCGGGAGCATGAAAGGGTCTGGAAACCCCGCACGCTCTATGTCAACCGAAGCTACCTCCGCAACCAGATCCTGCCGCATTTCGCCGGACGCCCGGCCGCGGACATCGACGGTCGGGAGGTTCGCAACTGGTTCGCGTCGCTGGCCGCCACGCCGGTCGCGGCGGACCGGTCGATGCCCATCCTCTCCGTCATCATGCGGGAGGCGGAGCGGATGGGCCTTCGCCCCGAGGGCTCCAACCCGTGCCGGGGCATCAAGCGCTACCGCCGCAAGGGCCGCGAGCGGTTCCTATCCGACGGCGAGATACGCAGGCTGTCCGCGGTACTGTCCTCGCGCGCCGAGCGGCGGCCTGCTCCGGTTACCGCAAGAGCGAGATCCTGATGCTCCGCTGGTCCGACTACCGCGAGGGCCGCCTGTTCCGGATTCCAAGACCGGGCCGCGGCGGGTGCCGTTCAACTCCTAGGTCCGGCGCATCCTCGACAGCCAGCCGCGGACGGAGAGCCCGTTCGTGTTTCCGTCGCCACTCGATCCGTCGCGGCCGCGCAGTCGCGAGCTCTCGATCTGGGACCGGGTCCGTGAGGCGGCCGGCATCGAGGACATGCGCCTCCACAACCTCCGCCACTCCTTCGGAGGGCGCCAGCGTGATCACGGAGAGCAGCGGCGAACCGTTCCCGGTCGGCGGCCGCATCGAGATGAAATGCCTGGCCTACGGCCGGATATCGGCGGGCGGAGCGAGTCTGGAGGCGCCCTGCACGGCGCGCGCGTCGACCGACGGCGCGCTGTACCTGGTTTCGAAGCGGACCGGGAAGACGGGCCGCTCCGAACTGCTGGGCGGCACGGGAGAGTACGAGGGCATCGCCGGCGCCTGCGACTACGAGGTGGCCCGCGTCTCGGCCAGGGTCAACGTCACCACCGCAAGGTGCACGTGGAAACGGTGAGTCCGGATTGTCCTGCGGCCCCTATTCCCGAGCGCGACATGCGGATTGCGGGCCTGAAGGTTCGGCTCACAGCTCGAAGCGAAGCGTCACGAGCCACGAGTGGGTCCGGAAGTCCGCAGAGGTCCCGTTGATTTGGACCGGGATCTCTCTCCGGGCGCCGTCCTCGCGGTATCGCACGACGGCGATGTCCCCGGGATCGGTCCGAATCTCTCCCGCGTCTGTATAGCGGTAGCTCAGGTCGAGGCGGGTGCCGCCGCTGACCGCCATTGCAACCCCGGCGGTCAGCATCCAGGTGAAGTTCCGCCCGCTTCCCCCGGGAAGGGCGGTGAAGGGGACCTCGCCGCCCGGACCCCGGCGCAGCGAGCCCCGCGGATCGTCCGGTTCGGGAAAGCGCTGGACATAGCCGCTCAGGCGGTAGTCGGTGATCCCGAGCCCGGCGCCCAGAAAGGGCCGCGCCCGGCGCTCCCGCGCGAGCTCCCATCCCGGAAAATCGTGGAACCCGGCGAGGAGGACCTGCCGGATGCCCAGCTTTGCCTCCGACGGCTGGCGCCGGCCCGCGGCCCGGTAGTTCGTGTTGCCCCGCCAGTCGAGACCGTCCGCAAGGCCCAGTTCCAGCTGGGTCCGCAATCCATGCGGCAACCGGGCACCCGCCGCCAACTGGACCAGCAGGCCGTCGCGAAACGATCCGGCATCGAAGCGTTCCCCGCTTCCGTAGAGCGGGGCATGGCCGGCGTCACCGCCGTCGACGAAGCGGCTGCCCCCGGCGCGGATCAGGCCCATCCCCAGGCTCAGATAGGGGACGGCGTCGGCCCCGGCCGCAGGGGAAGCAGATCCCGGGAATCCGTCCGGGGCCGCGGCGGCG
>CBDBCV010000009.1:55000-171516 GCA_965203455.1 Alphaproteobacteria bacterium | reverse complement strand
CATGGCCAGATCACCAAGAGAACCGTCGATGCGCTCTCCCCGCAGGAGCGCGAACGCGTCGTCTGGGACGACGATCTCAAGGGCTTCGGCGTCCGTGTCCACCCCTCCGGCCGCAAGGTCTACATCGTCAAGACGCGGTTCCGCGGGCGCCCGGTCAAGGTCACCATCGGACCCCATGGCGCGGTCACGCCGGCCGACGCGCGCAACCGGGCGGCGGAGATCATGTCCGATGCGCGGGCGGGCAAGGACCCGGCGGCGCGCGGCGGGGCCAATGCCAATGCGCCGACCGTGCGCGAACTGGGCAGGCGGTTCCTGGAGGACTACGTGCCGTCGCACTGCAAGCCGAGCACGGCGGGGGAATACCGCCGGTCGGTGACGCTGTTCATCGACCCCGGGATCGGCCGGCTCCGGGTTCCCGACATCCGGCGCAAGGACATCGCGGCGTTGCATCACGGCATGCGCAGCACCCCCTACCAGGCCAACCGGACGCTGGGGGTGCTGTCGAAGATGTTCAACATGGCCGAGGTCTGGGGCCTGCGCCCGGACGGCTCGAACCCGTGCCGCCATGTGAAAGCGGTTCCGCGAGGAGAAGCGCGAGCGGTTCCTGTCGGACGAGGAATACCGGCGCCTCGGCGAGGCCCTGAAGGCGGTCGAGCGGGACGGCTCGGAGACGCCGGCGGCGATCGCGGCGGTCCGCCTGCTGATGCTGACGGGGTGCCGGCTCTCGGAGATCCAGAAGCTGCGCTGGGAGCATGTCGATCTGGAGGCGGGGGAGTTGCGGCTGCCGGAAAGCAAGTCGGGGGCGAAGACGGTGCATCTCGGCGATCCGGCCGTCGCCGTGCTGCGCGGCATCCGCCGGCAGGACGGCAATCCGTGGGGCGATCGCGGGACGCAGGCCGGGCAGCCATCTGACCGACCTGCAGCATCCCTGGCGGCGCATCCGTGCCCGGGCCGGGCTGGACGACGTGCGCCTTCACGACCTGCGCCACAGCTTCGCCAGCGGCGGCCTGCTGGTCGGCGAAGGCCTGCCGATGATCGGCAAGCTGCTCGGCCACACCCAGGTCCAGACCACTGCCCGCTACGCCCATCTGGCCAACGACCCGGTCAAGTCCGCCGCCAACCGCATCGCCAGCCGGATCGCCGGGATCGCGAACTGACGGCCGCGGCGCGTCCGGCGGACAGGGATGCGGAATGCTCCGCGGCGATCGGATCGAGGCGGCGGCGATCGTCACTCTCCCGCGCCTTTCGCACCCCAGGCGCGAAAGGTCTGCCATCGCCGGCCGCACCATGGCATGATTGCCCATGACCGCTGGGGCCGCACCCGACATCGAGGGACTGGAAGCGTTCGCCGCGCTGTCCGATCGCCGCCTGACCGCGTTCTTCGTCGGCCGCGAGCAGGAGATCGCCTTCATCACCAGACGGGTGCAGGCGGTCGCTGACGGGCATCGGGCGGGCGACAGGGAAGCGGTGGCCGGCAGCACGGTGCTGATTACCGGCGTGCCCGGCGCCGGCAAGACCTCGCTGATGATGAAACTGCGCCGTCAGTGGAGCAGCCCGGCCGGCGAGGAGCCGTTCGGAGTCGATATTGACATCAACGAGCTCGGCAGCGCCGAAGGCCTGGCCCGGGCCATCGAGCGAGCCGTTCCCGCCGACGGCAGCCGGCAATGGCTGGCCCGCGCCTTCAGCCGCTTCAGTTCGATCAACCTCGATGTCCTGGGCGCCGGCCTCGGCGTCGACCTCCGTGCCCCCGGATTCGGGATGGAACAGGTCGGCCGGCCGGTCGTGCTCTTCATCGACGAGATCCAGACCCTGCCGCCCGATCCGCGGGCGGCCGAAGTCAGGCTGCTTCGGACCCTGCATCTGGGCACCCACGGCGCGCCGGTCGTGCCGGTGCTGGCGGGCCTCGCCTATTCGACCTCGGTGCTGCTGGATGCCAGCCTCAACCGGCTGTCACCGCCGGACGGCCTGCCGCTGGGCCGGCTGGGTCCGGACGAGGCGGCGCAGTCTGTCCACATGTTCCTCGACCATTTCCATGTCGCCGGCGATCATGCCGGCTGGCCGGAGACCATCGCCGGATGGTCCGACTGCTGGCCGATGCATGTGCACAATTCGCTGCAGGCGCTGGCCGGGGAACTCTCGGGCCACGGTGGCGATCTCGACCGCATCGGGCCGCTGGCCGTGAAGAAGCGGGCGGCGGCGCTGCGGGCCGGCTACTATGGCCAGCGCACGGATGATGTGTTCCCGAGACGCCGGGAAGTGCTCGGCCGTGTGATGGCGAAGATCGGTCGAAGCGGTCTGAACCAGGACTCGGTCCTCGGCCTTCTGGAGGAAGAGGACGGAAAACGCCCGCTTGGCATGACGGCCGAGGCGGCGTTCCGGCAGATGCTGGCCAGGGGGGTGATCCAGGGCGACAGGAATCGCGTCTACAGCTGTCCGATTCCGTCGCTGGAATCGTGGATTGCCTGCGGCGGCAGTCCGCTGCACCAGGACGTGATGCGCGGCGACGCCGAGGGGGTCGCTGCGCTGGTCGCGGCGGGCGCCGATCCGGGCGCACGGGATCTGCGCGGGCGCACGGCGCTGCAGCTTGCCCGCGAGGAAGGCTGGGACGACATCGCCGGCATGCTGGAAGCGGCGGCGGAACCGGAGGATGACCGGGCGTCGCCGAAGCCGTTCGACGATTCCGGCCCGAAGGGCGGCCCGGCGCCGTCCTGAGCCGCGCGGCGGTCCCGGCCGGCGGGCCGGGGCGGACCATCGGGCACGCCCGGCCGGGCCTCATCGAAGCGTGCAGGAAACGCCTCGCCTCTTCCCCGTGTCCCGGGACGAGCGGTCACGGAGCATCCGGAACCGCGTGAGGCGGCGGCCGTTGAGGACGACGGGCCCGGCCGGAGCGCCCGGCATGCCCTCGCCCGCCTTCACACCCGTCTGAGGGTCCAGAGGACCTTTCCGACGATGTGGACCTCGTCGGCGAGGCATGTGTAGTCGTCGTAGCCGGGGTTGGCCGACTTGAGGCGCAGGCGGGGCGGGGCGTCATCGCCGGCGGGCAGGCGCTCGACGCGCTTGACGACGAGTCCGGCGCCGTCCCAGAGGACGAACATCTCGCCGGTTTCCGGGGACGCGGCGGGCGGTGTCGACGAGCAGGCGGTCGCCTTCCGAGAGTTCGGGCTCCATGGAGTCGCCGCGCACGCGCAGCGCGCGGATGGCGCCGGGGCTGGCGTCCCCCTCGTGGCGGATCATGCCCTCGGGCAGGAACCAGCGGGCGCGCTCGGCGACGAACTCGCCGGTCAGGGCGCCGGGCCCGGCCGAGGCCTCGACATCGACCTCGGAGATGGCGGCGAGCGGGACCGGCCCCTGTTCCGGCCCCTGCCCCGTCTCCCGCCGCCGCCTCTTCGTTTCCGCCCGCTTCCGACGGGCCGGGCGCTCGGCGTGGTGCAGGGCGTCCGCCTTGCAGCCGAGCAGGCCGGCGAGGGTTTCGGCGTCCCGGTGGGAGAGCACCCTGGGGCTCCCGCGTTCGAGGAAGCCGTGCAGGTAGGAGACGTTGCGGCCGATGGCCAGCGACGCCTCGCGCATGGTCATGCCGCGCTTCCAGAGGAGGTCGCGGATTGTCTGTCGTACCGGGTCGCGTTCCATGGCGTCGCCTCGCTGGTGTGTCGCCGTCTGGCGGTCCATGGCGTAGCGTATTCGCTAAACAAAACGATTGCAAACGATATTTGCCGCCCCTATCTTCCGCCGCCATGAACGCCCTTTCCACCCGTTTCCGCAACGCCGTGCGGTCGTATCTCGACCGCACCGGCGCGGCGCCCGCAAGGCTCGGCATCGAGGCCCTGGGCGACCCGTCCTTCGTCTCCCGGCTGATGCGCGGTCGGGAGCCGCGGCTGGACACCGCCGACCGGGTGCTCGCCTTCATCGGCGCGGCGCCGGTCGGACCGGCCTTCCGGGCCGAGGTCGACGGTTTCGTCGCGGCGACGCGCACCAAGCCCTATGTGCTGGGTCACGAAGCGGCGGGGGACCCGTCCTTCGTCGCTCGGCTGCGCCGGGGCGCCTCGCCCCGGCTCGATACCGCGGACCGGGTGCTGGGCTGGATGGCGGCCCGCTGCACACAGACCGAGCGCGCGACGATGCGCGACGCCCTGGCGGACGGGCCAACGGGCGGCCCCGGCGGGGCAGGCGGAACGATCGATGACGACAGGGAAGGAGACGCTGCGATGAGCGAAGGGCTGCCGGACTACATGGGGACGCGGGAGGCCGCGGCCCTGCTGGGGCTCTCGCCCCGCACGCTGGACCGCTACCGGGTGACCGGCCAGGGGCCGGCGTTCCACAGGTTCGGGACGCGCATCCGCTATGCGCGCGCCGACCTCGGGGCCTGGGCCGCCGAGCGGCGCCGGACCTCGACCTCGGACGACGGCGGCCGGGCCGACCGCCCGCGCGGCCGGAGGCAGCGGTGATGGCGGGGCTGGCCCGGCTGAACGGACGCGCGGCGCTGGCGGTCGCGGTGGGCGCGGCGGCGGTGCTGGCGGCGGACGGGGCGCTGGCCTCGAGCGACACGACCTTCTCGGGTCCGCTGGGCACGGTGGAGAACATCGTCGAGGGCACCGGCGGCCAGCTGGCGGCGGCGCTGGCGGTGGGGGCGGCGCTGGTGGGCTCGGTGCTGCGCTTCAACGCCATGCAGCTGCTGGGCGCGGTGGGCGTAGGCATCGCGGCGGGCGCCGGCACCGGCATCGTGACCGGCCTGGTCGGCACGGCGATCGTGTGAGGGCGGGGCGATGAACGGCACCGCGCGCCATGCGATTCCGCGCCGTCTCGACGATCCCGAACGCTGGCTGTTCTGGACCGTGGACGAGGCGGCAGCGCTGATCGGCCCGGCGCTGCTCGGGCTCGCCGCCAACGCCTTCGTCACCGGCATGGTCGCCGGGGCCGCCGGCTGGTGGCTGCTGCGCCGCATCAAGCGGGGCGGCGGAGCCAATGTCGTGCAGGGCGCGCTCTACTGGTTCCTGCCGGACTTCGCGCTGCGTCTGAAGGCGACGCCGCCGAGCCACATCCGGCGCCGGGTGGGCTGAGCGCGATGCGCCGCGATGTCAGGGACGCGGAGGCGCGCAGGGCGCGCGATGCGCGGTTTGCCCTTGCGGGCCTGCTCGCCCTCTCGCTCGCCGCCAACCTGGCGCTCTCGGTCGGCATGGCCGGCCGCGACACGACCACGGTGCTGGTGCCAGCGGTCTCGGGTCCGGTGTGGGAGGTCGGCAGCACCTGGGCGGGCCGGCGCTATCTGGAGGACGCGGCGCGCACCGCGGCCGTGACCCTGCTGACGCTGACGCCGGAGAACGCCGGCCATGTGCGCAAGGCGGCGGCGCGGATGAGCGCGCCGGAGGCGCGGGGCGCGATCGGCGCCTGGGTGGCGGCGGAGGCCGAGCGCATGGCGCGGCGCGATCTCGCCACGGCCTTCTATCCCGAGGGCATCGCCGCCGACCCGGAGACCCTGACGGTGGAGGTGCGGGGCCGGCTCGCGGCCTGGATCGGGCGCGAGGAGGTCTCGCGCGAACGCAAGGCCTACCGGCTCGCCTTCCGCGTCGAGGGCGGCCGTCTGGGACTGCTGAGATTCGAGGACATGGAGGATGAACGGTGAGAACGACACGACAAAAGACAGGCCGCACGGGCATGCTGGCCGCGGCGCTCCTTCTGTTGTGGCTGGCAGGCGCCCTGCCCGCTTCGGCGACCGAGGTCCTGGATGCCGTCGATCATGCCGAGCTTGCGGCCGAGGTCTCGGCTGCCGGGGTGAGCCGGATCGCGCTGCTGGGCGACCGGGTGGCGCGGGTGATCCGCGCGCCGGGCGGCTACCGGGTCGAGCACGATCCGGGATCGGGCGACCTGTGGCTGCGGCCGCCGGCCGACGGCGCAGATGGCGCGGCCCTCGATCCGGATCGCGGTCCGGGTCCGGCCTCGCCGGTGGCGCTCTTCGTCGGCACCGAGAGGGGCTTCACCTACCGGCTGATGCTGACGCCGGCGGAGGGCGGCCCGGCGCAGATCCTGATCCGCAACGCCGCCATCGCGGCCGCGGCGCACACGCGGGCGGCGATGCCGGCGGCGGAGACGCGCATCGCCGCCATTGCCCGCCTGATCCGGGCGGTGGCGAACCGGGAGCCGCTCGCCGGCTACGCGATCGAGGCAGGCGCCAGCGGTGCTGGCGACGACGGCGCCGGCGACATCGACGATGACGCTGCGGTCGTCGTCGAGGTCTGGCGGGGGCCGCGGTTCACGGCGCTGGTGCTGGACCCCGGACCCGATGCGCCGTCCGGCCCGGCGGCGCTGGCCGCGCACCTCGGTCCCGGCATCGCGGCGGTGTGGCTGGCGGCGCCGGAGGCCGGATCCGGGCACGGCCGGCTCGCCGTGGCCGTGCGCGAAGGACTCTCGCGATGAGCGCGCCGGGCAGGACTGCGGCGTCCCTGAACGCGGCGGCGGACGGCGGCGCCCGGCAGGTGCGCAACCGCCAGGTCCTGCTGTTCTCGGCCGTCGCGGCGGCGGCGCTGCTCGCCGTCGCCGCCTGGATTGCCGGCTCGGGCGGCACGGCGCCCGCGCCCGGTCCACGCATTGCGGCCGAACTCGCCGGGCCCGGCACGGCGGAGGAGAGCTGGACGAGGCGCTCGGAGACGCGGATCGGGCGGATCGAGGCGGACCTGAAGGAGATGCAGGACGAGAACCGGCGCCTGGCCGACGACAACCGCCGCCTGCAGGACCGCCTGCAGACCCAGGCCGACGAGGCGAAGGGCGTCATCGACACCCTGACCGCGGCGCTCGGCGAGCAGGAGCGCGCCAGGGGCGCGGACGATCCGCCGCCGGACGTCCCGGCTCCGGGCAGCGTGTTCGCGCCCGTCGGCGCGGGCGCGGTTCCGTCCGGTGGAGACGCCGCCGCGCCGCCGTCCGAGGCGCCGCTGATCCAGCGCTTCGAGCTGGAGGCGCCGGTGTTCGGCGATCCCGGGACCGAGGCGGCGAAGCCGCTGTCGCTGTGGCTGCCGGCGGGCGCCCATGCCGAGGCGGTGGTGATCGCCGGCGTCGACGCCTCGGCCGGGGTCGCGAGCCAGGGCGACCCGCGCCCGGTGCTGCTGAGGATCACCGGTCCGGGATGGACGGCGGCCGACGGCGGCGGCGCGGCGCTTCCGGTCGACCTCGACGGCTGCACGGTGACGGCCGCGGCCCATGGCGACCTCTCCTCGGAGAAGGTCTATGCGCGCTTGAGGACGCTGACCTGCGCCGGCGAGGAGCCGGGCACGGTGGTGGAGACGCCGGTGGCGGGCTTCGTCGCCGGCTCCGGCAAGGTCGGGGTGCGCGGCCCGGTGGTGAGCCGCGAGGGGGCGCTGGTCGAGAAGGCGTTTCTCGCCGGCCTCGTCTCCGGCCTCGGCCAGGGCGTGGCGGGGGCGTTCGGCCCCCAGGCGGTGGCCACCGGCGGCGGCGCGGCGGTCGCCAACACCGGGCTCGGCGACATCGGCCGCGCCGGCCTCGGCGCGGGCGCGACCTCGGCGAGCCGCAAGGTCGCCGACTACCTGATCCGCCGGGCCGAGCAGTATCAGCCGGTGATCCAGCTCCAGGCCGGGACGAAGGTCACCGTGGTGTTCCTCGAGGGCACGCGGCTCGACGGCCGGCCCGATACCGACCCCCCGCGGAGGAGGAACGAGAATGACTGAACGCACGACCACGATGCGGCGCCTGCGGGCGTTGATGACGGCGGCTCTCGCGGCGCTGGCGCTCTCGGGCTGCGCCGCCACCCATGTGGGCGAGGACTGGCAGTGCCCCCTCGCCCAGGGGACGCAGTGCGCCAGCGTCGCCGCTGCCGATCCGGCGGTGAAGCGGACGGACGGAACCGCGGTGCCGGCCCCGCCCATGACGGCGCCCGACGGCGGGACCGGGGACGCGTGCATCCGGGGCTGCAACCCGTTCGCCTGGATCGCGCGCCTGTTCGCCGGACCGCCGGACGATGCTGCCGCCGGCGAGGACGGTCCGGAGAAGGAAGCCGCCGCAACGGCCACCGACAGCCCGGCGGCAACGCAAGAGAAGGCTTCCGCTCCAGCCGCCGACGGGACCGCAGACAGCCTGCGCGCGCCGGAGCGGATCGCCCGGGTCTGGATCGCGCCCTTCGCCGATGCCGACGGCGTCTTCCGCGAGGCGTCCTGGGTGCGCATCGTGATCGAACCTGCCGGATGGAGGCGGCCGTGAGCGGCATGCTGGCCCGGCTCGCCGACCTGTTCGAGGGCCCGGCGGGGCTGGAGCCCTGGTCTCTCCCCGAGACCCCGGCGGCGCTCCACGACCTGCTGCCCTGGCGCGCCTTCGACGAGCGCGGCGAACTCCATGTCAATGCGAACTCCCTCGGCTTCGTGCTGGAACTGCCGCCGTTCGCGGGCATCGACGCCGAGACCCTGGGGGCGCTTGCGGGCACGCTCGCCGACGCCGCCCCGGAGCGCTGCACGGTGCAGGTCGTGCACTGGGCGAGCCCGCGCTTCGGTGCGGCGCTCGACGGTTGGGCCGCGCCGCGCAGGCACGCGGGTCCGGTTCAGGCCGGCATGGCGCGCCGCAGGCGCCGCCTGTTCGACGGTGCCGGCTGGCGTCCGCTGCATCCGGGCGGCCCGCCCTTCACCCTGTCGGACTACCGGGTGTTCGTAACCGCTTGCCTGGCGGGACCGCCCGGCCCGGCGTCCGAGACCGCGCTCGGCGCCTTCCGCCGGGCGCTCGAAGGCACGCTCGCCTCGGCCGGGGCGAGCGTGCGGCGGCTCGGCCCGGACGGCCTGCTCTCGCTCGCGGCCGAACTGGCCGCGCCGCAGATCGCGCCCCGGCCCGAGGCCGGAACCCCGACCCCGCTCCACCGCCCGCAGCGGCGCTGGTCGCCGAGGGACCCGCTCCACCTGCAATGCGCCGCGCCCGGCCGCGCACTCTCCGTCCATCCCGCGGGGCTGGTCTTCCACGACCCGGACGGGGGGGACGTGGCGGTGCGGGCGCTGACCGCGCTGGCCTTCCCGGAGGCCTGGCCGGGCTGGCGCGGCAACGCGCTGATCGGCGACTTCCACCGCGACTTCCTCCAGCCCGGCTGCCCGGTGCTGACCTGTCTCACCGTCATGACCGGCGAGGCCGCCGACGGCGAGCGGGCCTTCCTGAAGTCCGCCCGCGCCACCCAGCAGGCCGGCACCGGCATCGCGCGCTATCTTCCCGGACTGCCGGAGAAGGCGCGCGACTGGCAGTTCGTCACCGAGCGCCTCAAGGACGGCGAGCGGCTGGTGCGGGCCTGCTACACGGCCTGCGTCTGCGCCCCGCTCGACGCCATCGACGAGGCCGAGCAGGCGGTGCGCGCCATCTACCACGGCCAGGGCTGGCGTGTCGGGGCCGAACGCTACATGCAGCTGCCCTCCTGGCTCGCATGCCTGCCGATGGTCCCGGCGGGCGGGCTCGACGCCGATCTCGCCCGCATGGGCCGGATGAAGACCCTCCTGACCTCCTCGGCGGTCGATCTCGCCCCACTCCACGGCGAGTGGCGCGGCCAGGGCAGCGTGCCCCCCGGGCCGGTGTCGGCGGAGACGCCGCCCGTCCTGTTCCTGATCGGCCGCCGCGGCCAGCCGGCCGGCTGGTCGCCCTTCGCCAACGAGGCCGGCAACTACAACGTCGCCGTCACCGGCAAGTCCGGGTCGGGCAAGTCGGTGCTGATGCAGGAGCTGGTGACCGGGCTGATCGGCGCCGGCGGCGAGGCGGTGGTGATCGACGACGGGCGCTCGTTCCAGCACACGGCGGAAGCGATGGGCGGCGCCTTCATCGCCTTCGGCAAGGACCCGGCCTGCCTCAACCCCTTCGCCATGATCGACGCGGGCACCGCCCATCACGACGGCGACTACCGCGAGGAATGCTTCGCCATGCTGGCGGGCGTCATCGGCCGCATGTGCCGGCGGCGCGGCTCCATCGACGACATCGAGGCGGCGTTGATCGCGGAAGCCATCGCCGCCGCCTGGGACGAGGCCGGCAACGAGGCCGATCTCGGCACGGTGCGCCAGAAGCTCGATGCCCGCGACGACCGGCGGGCGAAGGACATGGCGACGGCGCTCGGTCCCTGGTGCCCCGGCGGGCCGATGGGAAGGCTCTTTGCCGGCGGCCATGTCCCCGACCTGGAGAACGCGCTCACCGTGTTCGAGCTCGCCGAACTCAAGGGACGGGGCGACGTGCAGGCGGTCGTGCTGATGCTGGTGGTCTTCCTCGCGACGCAACGCATGTATCACGGCCCCCGCACGCGGGCGAAGGCGATCGTCATCGACGAGGCCTGGGACCTGCTCTCCGGCGAGGATAGCAGGGCCTTCCTCGAAGGCGCGGCCAGACGGGCGCGCAAGTATCGGGGTTCCCTCATCACCGGCACCCAGTCGGTCAACGACTACTACGCCAATCCGGCCGCCCGCGCCGCCTGGGAGAACTCCGACTGGACGATCTTCCTCGCCCAGAAGGACGAATCCGTCGAACTGCTGAAGCAGGAGAAGCGCATCCACTGCGACCCCGGCATGGAGCGGGCGCTCAAGAGCCTGACCACGGCCGACAGCCGTTATGCCGAACTGGTGCTGCACGGCCCGGACGGCTGGCGGGTGGCGCGCCTGGTGCTCGATCCTTGGTCGGTGGCGCTGTTCTCCTCGCGCGGCCCGGCCTTCGCGGCGGTCGAGCGGCTCAAGGCCGAGGGCCTCTCCACCGTCGAGGCCATCGACCGGCTCGCGGGCGGGGACGGAACCGCAGGCGCCGGACCCGGGCAATCCGAACCATCGGAATCGACAGCAACGGGAGGGATTGAATGACCCTGAAGATGCAAGGCGGGAACCGGCGCACCGGAACCGCGGACACGGAACGGCCGCTGGTCTGGCCGGGCGACCCGGCCGGGCTGACGGCGGCCGGCATCGACATCGAGGCGCTGGCCCATGTGCTGGCCAACACCTGCTGCTGGGGCGGGCGCACGCGCCGGTTCTATGCCGTCGCGCAGCGCGCGGTGGTGGCGAGCGAGGCGGTCGATGCCCTCGCCGGGCCCGACGCGGGCAGCGGACCCGACGCGGGCAGCGGGTCCGGCGCGGAAGCGCGGCGGCGGCTGGCGCTCCACGCGCTCATCGCCGACGCCCGCATCGCCTGGCTGGGCGACATCGAAGCCAACGGTCCGGCCTCGGCGCGGGCCGCCGAACGGTCCCGGCGCGACGGCGCCGCCGTCGACCGGGCGGTGCGCGAGGCCGCCGGCCTCGACGGCGCGCCCACGGCCGACGAGGCGGAACTGCTGCGCTTCGTCGCCCGCATGACCGACGCCGCCGAGCGCCGCGATCTCGCCGGGTCCTGCGCTGGCGGCGCGCCCGGCGCAGGCGCCGGCATGGCGTTCCCGCCGCTGAACACGCGCATCCGCCCGGTCGAGCCCGGCCGGGCGGCGCGGCTCTGGCTGGCGCGCTACCGCGCGCTCACCGCGCCGCCCGGCACCGCGGGCGCTTCCGGGGAAAGTCGCAACCCGACCGAAGGCAACGAGGATAAGGACGATGTCGCGAACCTGGCGAGGACGAGAGCGGGGGAAACGGCGCACGGGACGGAACGGGGCGATGACGCGCGGCCGCTGGCGGCGTGACCGGCGACGGCGGGGCGCGCGAACCCTGCGGGTCGTGCGCGACGCCGAGACGGTGTTCCGCGCCGCCATCCTGGCCGGCGTGCTCTCGGCCGAACCGTCGGCGCGCAACTGGGCCGGGCATTACCTCTACATGTTCCATGACGAGGACGGCACGGCCTGGTTCAGGCACCGCGACACCCGCGCCCATGTCTCGATGTCGGCGCGGCGCGAGGCGGCGGCGGAGCGCGGGGCGTGAACGAACTGCGCCTCCTTCTCCCGGCCATGCTGCTCGCCGCCGGCGTCGCGGCCCTGGTGGCGGCCGGGTTCGCGCGTCATGGTGCGGACACCGCACCGGGCATCGCGAGCGTGCGCCTCGCCGAGCTGGTGGCCGGCCATGCGGCCCAGGCAGCCCGCAGCCATGGGGACGCGCAGGAGACGCGCGGCGGCGTCCAGGGTCTGGGCGCAGGCCCTGGAAGACGCGCTCGGCCGCGTCGCGGCCCGTCGCGGCGTCGTGCTGCTGCCGGCGCGGGCGGTCGCCGCCGGGGCGACCGACCTGACGCCGGAGGTCCGGTCCGAGCTGGTCCGCGTCCTGGCGGGGCCGCCGGATGCCGCCGCCATGGATGCCGGCCGATGATCGCACGGCAGACATGGCGCGGCAGGAGGCGCGGCGGAAAGCGGCGCCCGGATCGGTCTTGCCCTGCTCGTGGCGCTGGCGGCGCTGTGGCCCGCCGCCGTCTCGCGGGTGCATGTCAACGCCAGCTGGTCGGACGAAGCCTGGGGCTATCTTCTGCTGCCGCTGCTCGGCGCGGCCCCGGAGGTCGGCGACCGGGTGCTGTTCGAGCCGCCGGAGGTGGCGGGCTCTCCGGTGCCGTATCTCAAGACCGTGCGCGGCGTGCCGGGCATGGCGGTCACGGTCGATGCGGACGGGACGGTGTTTCTGGACGGGGTTGCGGTCGGCCGGGCCAAGAGCCATGCGCTCGACGGACGGCCGCTTGCGGCCGTTGCGCCCGGAATCATCCCAGCGGGGCATTACTACCTGCACGCGGACCATCCCGACAGCCACGACAGCCGCTATGCCGAGATCGGTCCTCGCGCCCCGCAGCCGCATCCTCGGACGGGCGATCGCCATGCCGGATATCCCGTGGCTGGGCCTGAACGGACCGTTGGTCGGGCCGGAGGATGTGGCGCCGGGGACGCGGGCGGAGGCGCGGCGATGAGACGCCCGATCCCGCCTTCCCTCCCGGCGCTCTGCGTCGCGCTGATGCTGGCCGCGCCGGTGGCCGGGATCGTGTCCGGGGCTTTGGCGAAGGACCTGGGCGTGCTCGGCGCGACCTGGCCGGTGGCCGAGCCGGACCTGCTGGACGAGATCGAGGCGCGGCTCATGGAAATGGAACGCTCGGGCGCACTGGCGCGGCTGGAAGAGGAAGCCCGCGAGCGGGCGCGGCAGTCCCTGGAGGAACCAGACCCGGTGCCGGGCATCGCGCCGGCCAGGGAAGAACGCGGCCGCGTGTTCGATCCCGCCGTCACGCTCGCGCGGGACATCCGCGGCCCGGACGGCGCGCTGATCGCCGCCGCCGGAACGCGGGTGAACCCGCTGGAGCGGATGGCGCTGACGCGCGACCTGCTGTTCGTCGACGGCCGGCGCGAAGCCGAAATCGACTGGGCGCTTGAACGCATGCAGCCGGGGGACCGGCCCGTGAAGATCGTGCTGCTCGCCGGGCGGCCGCTCGATCTCATGCGTCGCCACGGCCGGTCCTTCTTCTTCGATGCGGGCGGGCGGCTCGCCGAGCGCTTCGCGATCCGCGCCACGCCCACCCTGGTCGAGCAGGAAGGTCGGTTCCTGCGCCTCACCGAAATCCCGGATCGAAGCTCCCGGGTCAAGCCCGGGACAGGCGCCCGGATCGAGGTCCGGGGCAGGAAAGAAACAGGAGAACTGAACCGATGCTGACCATGAACCGCGCGACCCTGCTCGGCCATGCCGGGCGCGACCCCGAGATCCGCTCTCTCGCCAATGGCGGCAAGGCGGCGTCCTTCAGCCTCGCCACGACGGAGAAATGGACCGACCGGGAGGGCAAACCCGTCGAATCGACGGAGTGGCATCGCGTCGTCGTCTACGGCCCGGCCGTCGACATCGTCGAACAGCGGCTGCGCAAGGGCGATGCGGTGCTGGTCGAAGGCCGCATCGCCAACCGGAAATACACCGATCGCGACGGCGTGGAGCGCAGCGTCACCGAGATCGTCGCCGCCGGGCCGCAGGCCATGATGAACATGCTGGGCGCGCGGCGGACCGGGGATGGCAACCGATGACCTGGCGCGTCCTTCCCGTGGCGACCCTTGTCCTGGCGATGCTGTGGTCGGCGCCGTCGGCGGCGCAGACCTGCACCGGGCGGTTCGTCAACCCGATCTCGGACGTGTGCTGGGAGTGCCTGTTCCCGATCTCGATCGGGCCGGTCCGGATCGGCAGCGCCTCGGGCGCGCCGGACACGCCCAACCCGTCCTCGCCGGTCTGCGTCTGCGGCTCGCCGATCCCCCGCATCGGCCTCGCGCTCGGGGTATGGGAGCCGGCAAGGCTGGTGGACGCGACCCGCGCGCCGTGGTGCTTCCCCAATCTCGGCGGCCTCACCATCGATCCGGGCCTGCCGGCCGCAAGGGGCCGCACCGGCTCCTCGGGCGGCGACGGCGCGGCCGGCTCGGTCTGGCACGCGCACTGGTACAGGTATCCGCTGCTGTCGTGGATCGGCGCCTGCTCGACCTCGGCTGCCTGGAGGGCGGATCGCTCGACATCGCCTGGGTCTCCGAACTCGATCCGGCGTGGCTCGACGACGAGCTGTCGTTCCTCTTGAACCCCGAGGCGGCGCTGTTCGCCGGCCTGCCGGCCCAGGCCGCCTGCGCCGCCGCGACCGCGGCCCTGCCGCTCGATGCGCTGTTCTGGTGCGCCGGCTGTCAGGGCGGGATGTATCCCCTGACCGGCAACGTCGCCGCTCATGTCGGCGGCGTGCAGGCCTCGCTGCTGGCGGCCCAGCGGCTGGTCTACCGGCTGCACCGCACGGGGATCGCCTGGGGCACCTCGGGATCGGCCGCGCTCTGCGGGCGCTACCCGATGCCGGTGATGAAGAAGTCGCAGTACCGCTGGCAGATGACCCAGCCGGTGCCGGCCACGACGCCGATGACCGGCTGCAACCCGACCGGGCGCTCCTCGGTGCTCTGGGAGACGCTGCGCGAACTGCCGGTCTCGGGCGAGAACTTCGGCTACCTGCTGTGGAGGAAACGCAATTGCTGCCTGCGAGCGCCGTGATGGCCAAGAAGGAGAGAAAACATGTTGTAACTCAACGGCTTGGTCGTGCCGGTGATCGACCGGTGGCTGAGACGCCACCCCGACCGGCGAAGGGTGCCGGGCGGAAGGGGGTCGCCAAGTTCCGCCGTTTTCCGGCGGCAGGGCGAGAAAGCTGCGACCCGAACTGTACCGGACGCGGGCCGTCGCCTGCGGGCCGGGCTACCACAGGACCTATGGCGAGATACAAGCGAAGCATGTGTCGGAAGCCTCTTTACTTACAGTTGAACCCCTCGATGGCCCGACGGGGCGGAGGGGACGCGGACCGAACCGGTTGGTTTGTGTGCTGCCTACTGGTGGGTGCGCTTCACGCATCCGGACACGGGTCAACCCTTCTATCCCGCGTCCCCGAACCGCAAGGGGTCAAGCATGCCGCCTAAGGGTCTGAGGTTTGTCATCGGAACACGGGAACCCATGCCGTCCGCCCGGTACGGAGCCGGGCTAGCCGCGGAGAACGGAGACGGGCCGCATGGGGGCGGAGCCCTCGTAGTAGTCGGAGCGCGGGAAAGCCGCGCACATGGCGAAGGGGGGCAGAAGGTGGAACGACTTTCATGACGGAGGAACTATCGGTGGACTCTGATAATCAGGCCGACATGGCTTGGCTCCTCGGCGTGCAGCGGAAGTTGTACCAGTGGAGCAAGGGGACGCCCGAAGGCACCTACGGCGATGTGTGGAACTGGGTAACCGATCCGCGCAATCTTCGCTGTGCTTGGCAGACGATTGCCCACAACAAGGGCAGGCGGACGCCGGGTGTCGACGGGTTGACGGTGGCGAAAATCGCCGCCGGCGACGGAGGCATACCGCTCTTTCTGGACGGGCTGCGGGAGGCGCTGCGGAACGGCAGCTACCGACCGTCGCCCGCCAGGCGGAAGTGGATTCCGAAGCCGGGCAGACCGGGGAAGTTCCGACCCCTCGGTATCCCCACCGTTGCTGATCGCGTCGTTCAATGCGCGGTCAAGAATATCCTGGAGCCGATCTTCGAGGCGCGTTTCTGGCAGGTCTCTTACGGGTTCCGGCCCGGACGGGGTTGCCATGGCGCTCTCGAACACATCCGGCAGACCGTTCGTCCCCGCAGACGCGGGGCGGATGAAATGCGTCGCGACATCCCCTATCAATGGGTGATCGAAGGCGACATCAAGGGCTGTTTCGACAACATCGGCCACCATCACCTGATGGACCGCGTGCGGAAATCCTGCGCGGATCGGAAGGTGAACCGGCTGATCGTGCGGTTCCTCAAGGCCGGAGTGCTGGAGGACTTTATCTACAGTCCGACGGCCACCGGCACGCCTCAAGGGGGCGTCCTGTCGCCGCTACTGGCCAACATCGCGCTGAGCGCGATCGAGGAACGGTACTGGTGGTGGGTCAAGCACCCGCATGATCCCAAGCTCCGCAGCGACGGGGTGAAACGGGGTGCGATCCGGCGAGACAAGGATCGGAGGGCCGGGCGACTGATCCTCTATCCGGTCCGGTATGCCGACGACTTCCTGATCTTCGTATCCGGCAGCTACGAGGACGCGCTTGCCGAAAGGCAGGCGCTTGCCGACTGGCTGCGCGAGGAGATGGGGCTGACGCTATCGGAACAGAAGACGCGGATCACCGCACTGACGGACGGGTTCCGGTTCCTGAGCTGTCTGGTTCGTCTCAAATGGGACGACCGGTACGGCTACGGGTGTCGGGTCGATATCCCGAAGGAAGTGATCAACGACTTCCGCTGGCGAGTGAAGAAAGTGCTGAGGCGGCAGACGCAAGTCCGGTCGCTGGAAAGCATGCTTCAGGAACTTAATCCGATCCTCCGGGGATGGGCCAACTACTACCGGCACTGCGTCGGAGCCAAGGACATCCTGTCCGCACTGGACTGGTATGTGCGCCAACGGCTCTGGCTGTGGCTTCGGGGTAAGCACAAGCGCGTTCCCACGAGGAGGCTGACCAAGGCTTGGCGACGGGCCAGCCGGGTACACCCCGGCAACCGGGTCTGGGCCGAGGGCAGCGTTGAGCAATACCTCATGTCCTACGTGAAGGTCGTGCGGTTCGAACTCAACTGGATGAGGTCTCCTGCCTTCGCCAAAACCTTTGGAGAGCCAGATGCATAACGAAAGGTGCACGTCTGGTTCGGAGGGCGGGCCGAAGAAACCCGGCGGCCGCAAGGCCGACAGGGCGCTTCGGTCCGACCCTACTTTGAACCCGTTGAAACGCGACGACGGTCCCGGCAACGCGGTGACGGTCCTCTCTCCATCGTTCCGGACCCTCATCCTGCTCGCCACCGCGCTGCTGGCCGCGGCCTGCGCCTGTCCGGTCCGGGCGGACGGGAGCCCGCAGGCCGCGACTCCGGAAGCGGACGCACGCCGGCTGGCCGAGGAGGTGTTGCGCCGGGCGGAATCGTCCGGGCCCGAGGGCCTGGGCGCCTGGACGCGCGGCGTCATCGACCGGGCGCTGGAACGCGCGGGAGAGACCGCGCGGCAGACCGTCCCCGGCGCCTCCGGGCCTGCCGCCGCGCGGCTGCCGGCCGAACGCCATGCCGCCGCGACCGGCACGGGCCTCGCGGGACGGCCGAACTCCGGCGAGGTGATCGTCTTCCTCAGCCTGTCGGTTCCGTCCGCGAGCTGGCGGCAATGGGCGGATGACGCCGCGCGGGCGGACGTTCCGCTGGTACTGTGCGGCGTGGGCGAAGGCGGCTTGCCCGGGACCGCGAAGCGGATCGGCGAACGCCTCGGCGGGGCGGAGGCCGGGGTCGCCATCGATCCCCGGCTGTTCCGCCTGTTCGGGGTGACGCAGGTCCCGGCGGTGGTTGTCGCGCCCGGCGGCGTACCGCCGTGCGCGAGCCGGGGCTGCGCGGAGGACCCGCCCCCGGACCATGACCGGATCGCGGGGAACATCGGTCTCGCGGCGGCGCTGGAAGCCGTCGCCGCCGAGGGCGAGGCCGGACGCCACACCGCGCGCCGGCATCTCGAACGAATGCAAGGGGGAGAACGGCGATGACGAGGGATGCGGACAGGGACGGCGATCGCATCGCGGCGGCCGTGGATCTCGCGACGCGCATTGCAAGGCTTCTCGCCTGGACGGCGATGTTCGCGCTGGTCTGCCTGATGCTGTGGATCGTGTCGGCGCAGGCGCAGGAAGACCCCCGGGCCGCGGCGCGGGCCATCGGCACGGCCGGCGCGGCGGCGGCCGGCGCCATCGCCCGCGACGCCGCGAAGGCTGCGGATGTGCCGGGCTACGCCGGGACCGATCTTCCGGAGCGCGGCCTCACGGATCCGACGATGGCGGGCGCGGCGCAGCGCCGCCTGGCCGACCCGGACGATCCCGGCGGCCTTGCCGGGCGGACGGTGAGCGAGGGCGCGGCGGTCCGCCCGGACGTTGCCGTGACCGTCGCCGATCCCGGCGTGGCGCGCGGCAAGGCCGTCGCCGCCGCTCCCGAAGCCCCTGCCCACGGCGCGGCGGGCCTCGCCTCGGGCGGCGTTGCCGCCTGTCGGGCCGGGGTCGCCGATGCCGACCGCGGCGGGGCCTGCGGCAGCGTCTCCTGGTGCGTCGGCGCGGACTGCGGGACGGTCGCGAGCCGGGCCAACACCGGCTTCGCCGAGGCGGCGACCCGGCTCAACCTGGCGGTCGGCATGGGCGGCGAGGGGTTCGACCCCGTGACCTTGCGCATCTTCACCGGCAAGCGCCGGGTCTGCCATATCCACCTGGGCGGGCTCGCCAACTGCTGCACGAACTCGGGCCTGCTGTCCGGGCTTGCCAACTGCTCGGCCTCGGAGGTGGAACTCGCCCAGGAGCGCCGCGCCGGCACGACCCGCTATCTCGGGTCGTACTGCTCGAAGCGGGTCCTCGGGGTCTGCCTGCGGCGGACGCGGGCCTGGTGCGTGTTCCCGTCGAAGCTCGGGCGCATCCTGCACGAGCAGGCGCGGCCGCAGCTGGGCATCGGCTGGGGGAGCTGCCGGGGGTTCACGGTGCCGGAAGTCGAGCGCATCGACTTCGCCGCGCTCGACCTCTCGGAGTTCACGGACGACCTGCTGGACGGCGCGGCGCAGCCCGCCGTCGCGCTGCCCGAGGCCGGCGGCGCCCGGACGTTCATGCAGGACCGGGTGCGCAACTTCTATCGGAGGAGCCCGCGATGACGGCCTCCGGGAAGTCCGCCGCCCTGCGGATGCTGAAGCGCGCCGTGGTGCGGACCGTTGCGGTGCTCGGCGTCTGGGCGGCGCTCGGGATGCCGGCAGCCGGCGGGGAATGGCGATCCTGGTGCCCCGGATCGGGTCCGGGACAGGCGGCGGAATACGGGCCGTCCCTCGGCTGGCACTTCTACTGCGACCGGGAAGAGGAAGGGCAGGACGCCGGGCCGGCCGTGACGCCGCCGGTCCCGCCCGCTGCCGGCGAACGCCCCGCCACCGAACGCATCGCGGCGCTGCGCCGGGCGCTGGAGGAGGCCCGCGCCGAGGCGATCCTCGATCCGACGCCGGAGAAGGTAACAGCGTATCTCCGCCTCCAGCAGGAGACCTTGCAGAGGGCGGCGGCGTTCTCCGACGCCTTCCGGCGCACGGTGTGGGCGACGCCGGAGCTGGACTACAGGCTGAAGCGTCCGGTGGGCGCGCTCGCCCGTCAGGTCTGGTCGGACGAACGCCGCGCGGCGCGGGACGCCGCGCTCGCCCGTCTCGGGGAGCGTTACGGCTTGATCTACCTCGGCCGTGCCGGCTGCGCCGGATGCCGGGTGTTCGGCCCGCTGCTGCGCGCCTTCGCGCTGCGCCACGGCCTCGACGTGCTCGCGGTCTCGCTCACCGGCGCGGCGCTGGAGGGCTGGCCCGAGGCGGTGGCCGACAACGGCCGCGCCGCCCGGCTCGGCCTCGGCGAAGCCCCGGCGCCGGCCCTCGTGCTGTTCGACACCGCCACGCAACGCGTGCTGCCGGTCGGCTTCGGCGTCATGGCCGAGGACGTCATGGCGCAACGCATCTTCGCGCTCACCCAACTGGAGCCCGGACATGACTATTGAATGGCGCAACCACGTCCGCCCGCGTGTCTCCCGTATCCTGCGGGTCCGCATCGTTTTCGGCGCGCTGTCAGCCGCCATGACTGCGGTCCTGCTGACCTCAGCCGTTCCGGCCCGGGCCGACGTGCTGTCGGAGATGGAGTCCTTCTGGCAGGGGGCGGCGGTGAACGTCACCGGTCCGGCCGCCTTCGACGGCCAGGCCTCGGGCCACTGGACCCTAGGCAACCTCTATCTCCGCGCCCCGGTGCGCTCGGAGCCGGTGGCGACGGTGAGCCTGCCGTCCTTCCGCGCCGGCTGCGGCGGCATCGACGCCTTTGCCGGCGCGTTTTCCTTCATCGACTCCGACCAGCTGATCGCCTTCGGCCGCGCGGTGGCCCAGAACGCCGCCGGCTTCGCCTTCGAGCTGGCGCTGGAGACCATCAGCCCGGTGATCGCCGAGACCATGTCGAAGCTGCGCGCGCTCAGCACTTGGGTGAACGCCCAGAACCTCAACTCCTGCGAGACCGCCCAGGCGCTGGTCGGCGCTGCCTGGGCGAAGAACGACCGGGCGTCGGCGGCGGTCTGCGCCGCCATCGGCACGTCGCAGGGCCTGTTCTCCGACTACGCCGCCGCCCGCCACGGCTGCGGCGCCGAGGGCAAGCGGAACTCGACGCTGGCGTCGGCCTCCGGGGCGATGGCCGACCAGGTCCCGGTCAACGTCAACTACGCCTGGAAGGCGGTGCGGGCGTCGGCCTTCCTCGCGGGCGATGCGCAGCTGGCCGCGTTCGCCATGGCGGTGACCGGCACGGTGATCGTCACCGCGCCGACATCCGACGGCGACGCCTCCGGCCCCCGGGTGCGCATCCTGGAGCCGCTGGCGCTGGACCGGCGCGTCACCGAGACGCTGATGGAGGGCGGCGGCAACCTGCCGGTCTACAGTTGTGACGAGACCGCGCGCTGCCTCAACCCGACCCTGGCGAGCGTCACCATCCCCGCCAACCGGGGCTTCCGGGAACGGGTCGCCGGCCTGCTGCGCGACCTGGTCGATGCGGTGCGCACGGATACCGCGCCGCCGCCGCCGGCGCTGGGCCTGGTCAACCTCACCACGCTGCCGGTCTACCGGGTGGCCAATGCGGCCGCCGCCTACCGGGGCGCGGTGGTCGAGCAGGAGATGGAGGCGCTCGCCGAGGCGGTGGCGCTCGACGTCATGCAGGTCTGGCTCTCGGACCTCCACCGCATGGTGGAGGAACGCGCCGGGACGCTCGACATCGCCGACGGGGACCAGCTGCAACGCTGGCGCGAGGGGCTGCGGCACAACCGCATTGCGCTCGCCCACCACCGGAGCGAGGGCCTGGCGCGCTTCAACACGGCGCTTGCCGTGGTCGAGAAGCTGCGCCTGATCGAGACCGAACTGGCCGGCGCGCTCTCGGCCGACCTGCGCGCCGCGCTCGCCTTCGCCCGCGGCGGCGCCGGGGCCGGATCGCGGTGATGAGCCGGACAGGCCCGATCCGCTGCCCCGATGGCGCCGCGATGCGAAGCCGCGTCCGGGCCGCGGCCGGGGTCCATAGGTAATGTACGAGCTCTTCACCCTGGGCGGCGGGACCTACCTGGTCGATCTGCTGAACGCGGTCGCCGCGATCACCGCGGGCGGCGCCTATGTGACGCTGGCGCAACTCGCCGGCATCGCCGGCCTCGGGTGGATCCTGTTCCGCACCGCCTTCGGCGGCTCGTGGAAGGACAACGCGAAGTGGATCCTGCTGTTCGCCGCCGTGTGGGGCACGATGATCGTGCCGAAGGCCACCGTGCGGGTGGTCGACCGGCTCGATCCGGCGCTGGCGCCCGCCGTGGTGGCCAACGTGCCGATCGGCCTGGCGCTCTTCGCCTCGCTCACGTCGCAGGTCGGCGACGGCCTCACCCGCCTCACCGAGCAGGCCTTCGCGCTGCCGAACGACCTCGCCTACCGCCGCCACGGGCTGATCTTCGGGGCGCGCCTGGCGGCGAAGGCGACGCGGCTGGAGATCACCGACGCGGTGTTCGCGCGCAATGTCCGCAACTACGCCCGCCAGTGCGTGTTCCCGGCCCTGCTGCTGGGCCACGTCTCGGCCGACGATCTGCGCGAGTCCACCGACATCTGGTCGCTGGTCACCGCCGCCGGCTCGCCCTCGGCCGGGGCCTCCCCGGCGCGCATGGTCGAATTCGCCACCAGACAGCCTGCCTCCGGCACCGGGGCGACGCCGGTCGACCGCGCCATCGTCACCTGCCGGGACGCGGCGGGACGCCTGGGCGCGCAGTGGAACGCCGAGATCGCGCGCGCGGGCGCGGTGTTCGGCCGGCGCATCTTCCCGGATGCCCGGACCGAGGCCCTGGCGCGGGCCGAACTGCTGGCGGCGCTGCCGGCCGCCCACGGCTTCCTGATCGGCGCCTCGCGGTCTGCGGCGGAGATCATGCGCCAGCAGATGGTGCTGAACGCCATGCACGACGCCGGCGAGCAGTGGGCGGCGGAAGCCGGCAACGCGGCGGCGCTGCGGGCCTACACGGAAGCCCGCGCCGAGGCCCAGACCGTCTCGGCCTACCGCGCCATCGGGCGGCAGGCCGAGACCTGGGTGCCGCTGCTGCGGATCGTCTTCGAGTGCCTCTATGTCGGGGCGTTCCCGATGGCGGTGCTGCTGATGCTGACCCCGGCGGGGACGGCGATCTTCCGCTCCTATGTGACCGGGCTGGTGTGGCTGCAATCCTGGGGGCCGCTCTATGCGGTGCTGCACCGCATCGCCATGGGCGAGGCGGCCGAGCGCATGGCGGTGACCGCGCTGATGCCGGACGGCGACATCGGCATCTCGCTGGTCGCCCAGGCCGGCATCCGGGCGGTCGCCGCCGACGTGGCGGTGATGTCGGGCTACCTCTCCATGTCGGTGCCGTTCCTGGCCGCCGCCCTCGCCTACGGCCTCTCCAAGGCCACCGTGCTCGCGACCTCGGTGCTGGCGGTCGGCCAGGACGCCGCAAGCTCGGCGGCGCATGAGGGAACCACCGGCAATCTCAGCCTCGCCAATACCGGCTACGACACCCACCGCTTCGCCACCCTGGAGGGGCGCCAGATCCGCACCTCCCCCCATGTCGATGCCGGCCGCTACACCGGCTATGCCCCCGCCGGGGCGGCGATGACCGTGACCGACGACGGATCGGTGGTGGCGGACGCGGGCGCCGCCACCAGCCGCATCCCGGCGGCGGGCGTGCGGCTCTCGGAATCCCTTGCGACCAGTCACGAGACCCGCGCGGCCGAGGCCCGGGGCCTGTCGCGGCACTGGTCGGTCGAGGCGGGCCAGGCGCGCAACGCCGCCGTCACCGACGCCACGGCGCTGATCGAACGCTACAGCCATGACGTCAGCACCGGCGAGGCCTTCGCCCGCGGCGTGACGGAGAGCGAGTCGAGCCAGGCGCAGGCGCTGGAGTCGCATGTCGAGAAGCTGGCGGAGACCGCCGGCATCACCCGCGACCAGGCGGCGGTGCTGGCCGGCCAGGCGAGCGTCGGCGGCGGCTGGGACTTCATCGTCAGGGCGAGGGCGGACGGCTCGGTGATGTGGCGCGGCCAGACCATCGAGGCCGAAGCCTGGAACCGCATGAAGGAGTACGACCGCCAGCACGGGGTGACGGAGACCTGGGGCCGCGTGGCCGAGGCGTCGAGGCGCTACTCGACGCAGACCGGTGACTCGGAACTCGCCAGCCTGGACGAGAGCCTCAGCGCCAACCTGACGCGGATGCGGAGCTTCCAGGAGCGGGCCTCGCTGGCGCGTCAGGAATCCGAGAGCTGGTCGGAGCAGGCGGCGCAGGTGCGCAGCGACGCGCAGGCGATCGAACGCGAGCTCGGCCAGCCCTTCTTCGCCTGGCTCGCCGAACGCCCGGGACTGGACGGCCGCGCCATCGGCGCCGCCGGTGCCATGCGCCTCGCCTCGCCGCAGACCCCGGAGGACGCCGAAGCGCTCCGCGAGCACGCCGCCGCCTTCATCGCCGAACGGTTCCCCGCGCCGGCCGGTCCCGATCCCGCCACGGTCGGCGGCGCGGCGGACTACGAGGGCGCAACGGGCGCACTGCGCGATGCCTACGGCCGCGAGACGGCGGCGGCGTATGGCGGCTGGGCGCAAGGCGTGCGCGACCGGGCGCGGGACGCCGGCGCGCCGGCGCCGGGCGAGACGGAAGCCGCGGCCCGCGCCGAACGGGTCGAGACGAAGACCGAATCGATCGTGAAGGGCGCCGCCCGCGAGGCGCGGCAGACCGTGACGGCCCAGGAAACCGCGGAGGGTCGGGCCGGGGTGGCGGTCGAGACGGAGAAGTCCTTCGAGCGCCATGCGACGGAGAACCTGCCCGTGGTCGGCGACTGGCTCGCGGGCAAGTTCTACGGCAGCGCGCGGAACGCGGCACCCGACGCCATGCCCGGCGAATCCGGGAGGCGGCCGCCGTCCGACGAACGGGGCTGGGGAGCCTCCTCGCCGTGACGCCGGGGACGGAGAGGCCGGCCTCAGTCGCTGCGCATCAGGCGTTCGTGCTCCTCGGCGACGCGGAGATACGCATACGCCCCGGTCCGTGTCGACCAACTGAGGAGATCGTCGCGGGCGCGGTCGCAGCCGCGGTATCGGAAGGCGCTCCAGTCGCCGTCGCGCAGGCCGCGCCGGAGCGCCAGGGCGAGCGAGGACGGCACGGTCCACAGGACCGCCGCCAGCCAGAGCGGCGCGGCGATCTCCATGCCGATCCCGAGGATGGCCGCAACCGCCGTGCAGAGGGCCGCAACGCCCAGGGGCCCGAGCACGACGAGGCATTCGCGCCAGGTGGCGCGGCGCGGCGGCGGCGAAGCGCTCGAAGGCGGCATCGAACGGTGCGGCATGGCGGCTTCCTTCCGGACAGGGGCGAGGGACGGAGCGGACCGTCGGCGGCCCTCTCCGACCGCGTCCGCCCCGGCCGGACCGTCGCCCGGCTCCGCCTCCGCGCGGCGCGGACCGTCCATGCCCCTGCCCCTGCAACCGAAAGGAACCCCCAGCCATGAGGGCCGTCGGATCGAGCACGCTGCGGGGCGGCCAGACCGTCTTCCACGGCCTGCGCATGTGGGGCCAGCTGCTGCGCGCGGGCGCCTTCCTCGCCGCCTTCTCCGTCGTCGCCGTGCCCGCCTGGTTCGTCCGGGAGCGCACCGCCGGCTACGAGTGGTACGCCGCCGCCATGGTCACCGTCGCCGAGGCCAAGCTCGCCATCGGCTACAAGCGCACGTCCCGCCAGGAGGTGCGCCAGCCCGACGGCAGCATCGTGATCTCCACCCTGCCCGACATCGCCGCCGCGCCCCGGGCCCGCGCCATGCGCGAGAAGCTCAAGGAGGTGGTGTTCGCCGGCGCCCTGCTCGGCGCCAAGGCGGCGGCGGCCGCGATGGCGCTGTTCCTCGTCCTGTTCTGGATCCGCGGCCGGCAGCTCGAGGCCCGGCGCCGCATCCGGGGCGCGGAACTCACGACCGCCCGCCAGCTGCGATGGCGCATCCGCCCGCTCCGCCGCCGCGCATTCGCGCTCGTCTCGGCCAGGGCGGCCCCGCCGCCCTGCTGCATCGCCGGCGTGCCGTATCCGGAACGCGCCGAGACCCAGCACACCATCGTCTCCGGCACCACCGGGTCCGGCAAGACCGTGCTGATCTCCGATCTCGTCGCCCAGATCCGCGCCCGCGGCGAGCGCTGCGTCATCTACGACAAGATGGGGTCCTACACCCGCGCCTTCTTCGACAAGGACCGTGACGTGCTGCTCAATCCCCTCGACGCCCGCAGCCCGCGCTGGTCGCCCTTCCACGAGGCCCGCAGTCCCCGCGACTTCGACACCATGGCCGCCGCGCTCATCCCCCAGCAGAAGGACACGGTGGACCCGTTCTGGGTCACCGCCGCACGGCAACTCTTCGCCAACGGCGCCGGGGTGCTCCGCGAGAAGGGCGTCACGGAGAACCGGGTTCTGGTCGACCACCTGCTCAAGACCGATCTCACGGCACTGGCCCGGGCCATGGAGGGCACGGTGGCGCAGTCCATCGTCGATCCCGACAACCCGAAGACCGCGCTCAGCGTGCGCGCCATGCTCACCGCCAATATCGGCGCGCTGGAATACCTCCCCGATACCGGAACGCCCTTCTCGATCCGCGACTGGGTCTCGGAGGAGGCCGGAGAGCGCGACCGGGGCGGGTTCCTGTTCCTCACGTCCCGGGGCGACCAGCACGCGTCGCTGCGCGGTCTCATCTCCACCTGGCTGGAGATCGCGGTCAACGCCATGCTGTCGCTGGAACAGCGGGACGACCGGCGCATCTGGGTGGTGCTCGACGAACTCCCCACCCTGCACCAGGTGCCCTCGCTCCAGCCGGGGCTGGCCGAGAGCCGCCAGTTCGGCGGCTGCTTCGTGCTCGGCATCCAGGTCATCTCGGCGCTCCGCGACCTCTACGGGCGCAACGGCGCGGAGACCATCTCCGGCCTCTGCGGCACCCGCGCGGTGCTGGCCGCCCCCGACCGCGACACCGCCCAGTGGTCGGCCGACAGCCTCGGCCGCGCCGAGGTCGAGGAGGTCGCGGAAGGCTTCTCCTACGGCGCCAACACCATCCGCGACGGCGTCTCGCTGACCCCGAAGCGCGAACTGCGCCCGCTGGCACTGGCCTCCGAGATCATGCAGCTCGATAGCCTCCACGGATGGCTCCGCTTCCCCGGCCCCCTCCCGGTCGCGCCGATCCGCCTGACATATGTCGGCCGGCCCAAGGCCGCCGAGCGGTTCGTGCCGAGGGAGACGGCTCCGGCGGAGGCCGCCCGGCTGCAGCCGGGCGCGGACAGGCCGGAAACCGGGGATGGCGGCCCGCAGGACATGCTCACGCTCATGCCGCCGGAATGGACGACGAGGGAGGATGCCGGGAAGCCGGACTCCGGCGGTCCGTCTACCGCGGGCGACGGACAGTGTGGCAAGGGCGGGGCCGGGACGGCCGGTGTTGACATGGACGCGGCTCCCCCGCCTGCGGAGAGCATCGAAGCAGGGGATGCGGCGACCGACGAAGGTAGCGCCGGAGCCGGAAACTTCCGCCCGATGCGGCGTCTCTGACATGGTCGCCTCGATCGGTGCCGTCGCCGCGCCCGCCCAGGGGGCGAGCTATTACGAGCGCGACGGCTACTACGCCAGGGACGATCCAGACCACCGGGCCGCCAGCGCCTGGGCCGGAAAGGGCGCCGCAGGCCTCGGCCTCGAAGGCCCGGTCGATGCGGATGCGTTCCGCGCAGTGCTCGAAGGCCGCATCCCGGACGGCTCCGGCAGGAGGCTGGGCCGCACCGGCAAGGACGGCGCGTTCCACCACCGTCCCGGCCGCGACCTCACCTTCAGCGCCCCGAAGTCGGTCTCCCTGGCCGCCCTCGTGGGCGGCGACAGGCGCGTCGTCGAGGCCCACGACCGCGCCGTCGGGCGCGCCCTGGGCTGGTTCGAACGCCATGTCGCGGAGACCCGGATGAAGGACCCGGAGACCGGACGCATGGTCCGGGCCGGCGGCCAGAAGGCGGTGATCGCCACCTTCCGCCACGACGCCTCGCGCAACCTCGATCCGGCGCTCCACACCCATGCGGTGATCGCCAACATGGTGCAGGGCGCCGACGGCAAGTGGCGGACCATGGCCAACGAGAAGCTCTACGCCTCCAAGATGCTGCTCGGCGCCCTCTACCGCAACGAACTCGCGGCGGCGCTCGCGAAGCTCGGATACGGCATCGGGAAGAGCCATGCCGACGGGCGCTTCGAGATCGCCGGCGTTCCGCGGGAGGTCGTGGAGGCCTTCTCGACCCGCCGGGCCGAGATCGAGGCCGCGCTGGCCGGGCGCGGGCTGAACGGAACGGCGGAGAACCAGCGCATGGCCCAGCGCGCGGCGCTGTTCACCCGCGCCGCCAAACGCGACGTGGACCGCGCCGCGCTCCGCGGGAACTGGCGCGCACAGGCGGCGGAGCTCGGCTTCGATGCGCGCGCGCTCGTGGCCGACGCGGCGTCCAGGACGGCCGGAAAGGAGAACGGTCGCGACACCGGCCGGGAGGACGGCGGCGTGGCGGCGCAGACCGGGCGCGATGCCGCGCCGGACAGCCCCGCGGCGGCGGCGGTCTCCTGGGCGGTCGCGCATCTCTCGGAGCGCGAGGCGGTGTTCGCCCGCACCGACCTCTTGACCGCCGCCCTCGCATGGCGCCCGGGTGCGGCAGCCATCGGCGCCATCGAACGCGACGTCGCCGCCCGCGAGGCGGCCGGAACCCTGCTCCCCGCCCGCATGCCGGGCATGGACGGGCTGCTCGCCACCGACCGCGCCGTCGCCGACGAGCGCGAGGCGATCGCCCTCATGCGCGCCGGCGCGGGACGCGGCGCCGCGCCGGTGCGCGCCCGCGCCGTCGACAAGGCCCTGCGCAACGGACCGCTCACCGCCGGCCAGAAGGAGGCGGTGAAGCTCATCCTGTCGGAGAGGGACCGCACCGTCGGCGTCCAGGGCTACGCGGGCACGGGCAAGACCGCCATGCTGAGCCGCGTCCGCGCGCTGCTGGAGAAGAGGGGCTGGGACGTGAAGGGCCTCGCGCCCTCGGCCTCGGCCGCCCGCACCCTCGAAGCCGAGGCCGGAATCGGGTCCGAGACCCTCCAGAGGTTCCTCGCCCGCAACGCCGGCGTCGCCGAGGGCCGCATGACCCGCAAGGGCGAGCGGGCGCTGCGCGCCGCATGGCGCAGGACCGTGCTGGTCGTCGACGAAGGCTCCTTCGCCTCCACCGTCCAGACCCGCGACCTGCTCCGGGTCGCCCACGCACTGCGCATCCCCCGGGTGGTGCTGGTCGGCGACGCGAAGCAGCTCGACGCGGTTGACGCCGGAAAGCCGTTCGCCCAGTTGCAGCAGGCGGGCATGAAGACCGCGGTCATGAACGAGATCATGCGCCAGCGCGATCCGGCGCTGAAGGAAGCGGTCGAGGCGAGCATCGCAGGCGATGTCGCGCGGGCGTTCTCGAAGCTCGGGGAGAACGTGGCGGAGGCGAAGCCGGACAATCTCGCGGGCGCCGCCGCCGCGCGCTGGCTAGCGCTGTCGCCGGAAGAGCGCGACAGGACGGGGCTGATGGCGCCCAGCCATGTCCTGCGCGAGACGATCAACGGCATCGTCCGCGAACGCCTGGTGCGCGAGGGGGCCGTGCACGGTCCCGCCATCGGCGTCGAACGGCTGGTCTCGCGCGGCTGGACCAATGCCGAGAAGACGCTCGCCGCGAACTACGGCCCCGGCGACGTCGTCGCGTTCCACCGCCCCTACAGGCGCCTCGGCGTCGAGAAGGGCGACGAGCTGCGCGTGCTCGGCGTCGATCACGCATCCGCGACCGTGATCCTGGAGGGCGCCGGCGGCAGGCCGGTCGCCTGGGACCCGAACCGGCTCGCTGCCCGCGCCGGGGGCGTCGAGGTCTACCGCAGCGAAGGGATCGAACTGCGCGCCGGCGACCGCATCCGCTGGACCCGCAACGATGCCGGTCTCGGCCTGCTCAACAGCGGCACGGCCGAGGTCGCGGCGGTGCGCGGCGGCAGGGTCGCCTTCCGCCTCGAGGACGGGCGCAGGCTCGACTTGCGCCGCGGCGATCCGCAGCTTCGCCACATCGACCGCGCCTGGGCCGCCACCGTGCATGCCTTCCAGGGCCGCACCGTCGACCGCGTCATCGCCGCCATGGAAGCCGGCCACCCCCATCTCACCACGCTCAAGAGCTTCTACGTCGAGATCTCCCGCGCGCGCGACAGCGCCGAACTGGTGACCGACGATCACGCGGCGCTGAAGGAACGGATCGAGGCCGCCACCGGCGAGCGCATCGCCGCGCTCGAAGCGCTCGGCAGCGAGGCGGAGAAGGCGCGCGCCGGACGCGGGCCGGCGGTCCCCGAAGCCGCGCGGGAACCGGCGCGGGAGCCGTCACCGCAACCCGCAAGGGACCCGTCGCGCGCGCCGAAGATGGTCGACCGCGAACTCGGACTGTGAGCGGTTGCCGTCGGGAGCGTGCGGAGGGTGGTTCCAGGACTCGCCCTGGCGGCGGGAATTGGCGGCGAAGGCCCGTCCGGGGAACGCTGTCCACGCCCGGCAGTCCGGATCGAGAAGCGATGAGTTGCCAGGCCGTGCGGACGGATTGGTTCAGGCGCCCGACATCGCGCCCCGGGCCATCGTCGCCGACAAGGGTCATGCCAGCGCCTGGAACGCCATCGGTTCGGCATCGTTGAAACGCTCTGCGGCTGTCCATACAATGAGTTCGGGCGTGTTGTCGCACCGATGACCGGCGGCTCGAACGGCAGCCGAACGGCGACAGGGAAGGGTTCGATGAACACGGTTCTCGACGAAGTCACCAGCGACGCCATCGACGCGAGGCATGTGACGCGGCGGGTCGAGGACTGGGAGGCGCGTCTGAACGGCCTCTACGGAACGATCGGCGAGTGGCTGCCGGACGGCTGGAAGGCCCGCCGGGGCGCCCCCGTGCTCATGCACGAGAAGATGATGCGAGAGTTCGGCATCGCGGCGAGGCGGATGCCCACGCTCGAACTCCACGGGCGGACCGGCGAGGTGGTCAGGTTCAAGCCGGATGCACTGTGGATCATCGGCAACAACGGCCGGGTCGATGTTGAGCGCGACGGCCGGTCGTATCTCATCGTCGATGCCGCCGAGAATTTCGAGGAGCCCGACTGGCGGGCGGCGCCCGCCGGGAACTGGCGTGATCGCGAGGCGGTGACCCCGGACTGGCTGCGACGAATCCTCCAGTGAGCGACCTTCGCGCCATCGCGGGGTCTTACGAACGGATCGACGGCTTTCTCAAGGACCTGCGCAAGCGGCACGACGCGGCCGGCGAGACCGGGGAGCGCGACCGCGTCGCGCGCGAGCAGGAGATCAACGACCAGGCGTATTTCGTGCTGGCCTGGGGCCAGCTGGAGGCGGACATCGACGAGGCCTGCCGGGACGCCATCCGGCACGGACAGGCGCATGGCGGCTGGCGGGAGCGCCGGGCCTGGTCGCTGTACAACCCGGACGACCGCCGGCTCTCGGGCCTCGGCTTCGAGAACCGCCTGACGCTGGTTCTCGAACGGGGAAGCGGCGAATGGAGGCGGGCGATGCAGTTCTACAACGTCCGCAACCGGATCGCCCACGGCACCCTCCTGTCCGAACGGATCCACGTCTCCAGCGAGATCGAGGAGTTCTTCCGCATACAGGCGGCGCTCGTGCGGGAGTGAACAACCGGGAAGGGCGGGTCTGCCGCATGGCGCGGCCGCCTTTCGCGCCAGGCGATATCGGGGCGGTCCTGCATGAAATCTCCGGCTCGCGGGGGCGCCGCGAACCGCAGTCGCCGAAGCGGTGAATGACGCATGCCTGTCAGAGAGTCCTGCGGGAGTTCCGGCTTCGGTTGTCGTCACGGCCTTCGATGCGCGTGCGGAACTCGCGTTCGGCGCTGCCAAGCCATCGATGGAGGGCTGTTGCCGTGTCCTGCGCCCGGCGTCCACGCAATGAGCATTCCCAGACGATGGCCACCCGCCACCCTGCAGCCAGCAAGTCTTCCCTGTTCCGACGGTCCCGCACCACGTTGGCCCTGAACTTCTCCTGCCAGAATTCCGCGCGTGTCGCGGGCCAGGTCGCATAGGGGCATCCTGCATGACGGTGCCAGAAACAGCCATGCACGAAACAGGCGGCGCCGAACCGCCGGAAGACCAGATCCGGTGTCCCGGGCAGCGTTCGATCATGAAGACGGTACCTGAGGCCGCGCGCATGCAGGGCGCGGCGAAGAGCCAGCTCCGGCTTCGTGTCCTTGCCGCCGATTCCGGCCATCATTCGCGATCGAACGACCTGATCGACCGTATCGATCATGAGCGGTTCCGCATCTCATCGAAGAAGCAGTTCCGTGGACGAATTTCACGAAACGTCACCGGGGCAATCGAGGAACAGGCCGTCATCTTCGGTGCGTCGCCTCCTGCCGGATCGGCGCCAGGGCGCGGTCGAGCGGCCCGGCGGAGATGCGTCCGGTTTTCCTTGTCCGTATACAAGATCGAGTCTTCCGGAACATTGGTCGCCCTCCGGGGCGACATCACATTACACCGGTTGCAGACATCCCAGCATGACAATCAATGATCCTGCCTTTATCGTGCGATCCATGAGGCAATCGGGACCCTGGCATACGAAAGCACCGAACACGGGCAGTGACACCTGAGGTGGCGTCGGTTTGTCGGACAGGCTGACGGCGTTTTCAAGGTGTATTCCGGTTGAAGTTTGTGCCGCCAGAATCCTCTTGGATCGATCTTTCTGCTGCTGCTGTTGCGCCTGTGGGTATGTGGTCAAGGCGCGAAGCGGCTTGTCCATCATATCCACAGGCGTGTCGCCCCGGTAGGCCTCGGCCGGCGTCCGCCCGCCGAGTGCCGAGTGCGGTCTCTCGGTGTTGTAGAAGCCGATCCACTGGCCGATGACGCGCCGGGCTGCGAAGCCGTCGGCGATCTCGTGCAGGTAGACCGCCTCGTATTTGAGCGAGCGCCACAGCCGCTCGATGAAGATGTTGTCCATGCACCGGCCGCGGCCGTCCATCGAGATGCGGATACCGGCCTCCCGCAGGCGCGCGGTGAAGGCGAAGCCGGTGAACTGGCTGCCCTGGTCGGTGTTGAAGATCTGCGGGGTGCCATGGCGCGCCAGGGCTTCGTCGAGAGCCTCGACACAGAACCCCGCGTCCAGCGTGTTCGACAGCCGCCAGGCCAGGACGCAGCGGCTCGCCCAGTCCATGATCGCCACCAGGTAGAGGAAGCCGCGCCGCACCGGGATGTAGGTGATGTCGGCGCACCACACATGGTTCGGCCGCTCGATCGCCAGACCCCGCAGCAGATATGGATAAACCCGGTGCCCGAGGTGCGGCGCACTGGTCCGCGGCGCCCGATAGACCGCCTGAAGACCAAGCAGGCGCATCAGGCGAGCGGCCCGCCGCCGCCCGATCCGCACCCCCTCGCGGCGCAGATGCCGAACCATCTGGCGGGCGCCGTAGAACGGATACTTGAGGAACAGCGCGTCGATCCGGCGCATCAGAGCCAGCGTCTCCGCGCTCTCCCCCTTCGGCCGGTCATAGAGCGACGAGCGCCCGATCGACAGCAGACGGCATTGCCGGGTCAGGCTCAACGACGGGTGGCCCCGCACAACCATCGCCCGTCTCCCGGACCGGCTCAGCGACCGGACCCGCGTGACAAAAAATCACGCTCTACGATCAACTCCCCGATCTTGGCGTGAAGAGCCCGGACCTCGCTCTCGTGATCCCGCGCCCGGCGCTCACCTCCACCGGAAAAGACCTCCCCCAGACCCTCCATCGCCTGGCGCTTCCACACACCCACCTGGTTCGGATGCACCTGGTGCTTCGAGGCAATCTCCTGAAGCGTCCGATCACCCCGTAGCGCCTCCAAGGCTATCTTCGCCTTCAGCTCCCCCGAAAACCTGCGTCGCTTGCTCATCCGCATTCCTCCGTCACACGGCGGAATACACCTTGACGACCTGTCCGATTTTGCGACGCCACCTCAACCGAAATCGGCCGCTCGATCGCTCCGCAACGCGGAATTCACGCTCCAGTTGCACCAGTCCCCTCACCGACACCCTTGGCGAACCTGTGCTATCCACATGATGCGCACATGAGCGTCGACAAATGACGGTGCCCGGACGACATCCGCATGAATGAGGCCGATACCTGCCGGAAGTACGTCGTTCCCAAGCTACAAGCGGCAGGCTGGGATGAGCGCCCGCACGTGATCAACGAGCAGAGAACCTTCACCGACGGCAGGGTCGTGTTCGTTAGCGGCAAGGCGCGGCGCGGCAGACAGAAACGTGCGGATTATCTTCTCCGGTACCGTCCAGACTTCCCGGTCGCCGTCGTCGAGGCGAAGGCGTGCTACAAGCACGCTGCGGAGGGCCTTCAGCAGGCCAAGGACTATGCTGAAATCCTCGGCCTGCGCTTCGCCTATGCCACCAACGGCGACGGGATTGTGGAGTTCGACTACACCACGGGCATCGAACGCGCGGTCACGGACTTTCCAACGCCGGAGAACCTCTGGACCCGCCTTCGTGACGCCGACGGCCCGGACGACGATCTGGCGGCCAAGCGCTTGCTCACCCCGACATTCCCGGACCGTGCCAGGCCGCTGCGCTATTACCAGGAGATAGCCGTCAACCGCACAGTCCAGGCGGTCCTGCAAGGACGCAAACGGGCACTCCTGACCCTCTGCACCGGCGCCGGCAAGACAGCGGTCGCCTTTCAAATTTGCTGGAAGCTCTGGCAGGCGCGTTGGAACGCCAGGGGCGACAGCCGGAGGCCGAAAGTCCTGTTCCTGGCGGACAGGAACGTCCTCATTGACGATCCCATGGCCAAGGACTTCCTCCCTTTCGGTGAAGCGAGGCACAGGATCGCGGGCGGTCGCGCGCTGAAGAGCCGCGACATGTATTTCGCGACTTACCAGACGATGTCGGAAGACGAGAGCCGACCAGGCCTCTTTCGCGAGTACCACCGGGAGTTCTTCGACCTGATCGTGGTGGACGAGTGCCACAGGGGCAGCGCGCGGGAGGACAGCGCTTGGCGTGAGATCCTGGAATGGTTCGAGCCTGCAACCCAAATCGGGATGACCGCGACGCCACGCCGGGAAGAGAACGCAGATACTTACGCCTACTTCGGCGATCCGCTCTACCTGTACAGCCTGGCCCAGGGCATCGCCGACGGCTTCCTGGCGCCATACCGGGTGCACCGCATCATAACGGACTACGATGCCGCCGGCTGGCGTCCCACCAAGGGCGAACTCGATCGTTACGGGCGGGAGATTCCGGACGCCGAATACGGCACGCCGGACTTCGAGCGGAAGGTGGCGTTGCGCGCCCGGACGCGGGCTATCGCCCGTCACCTCGCCGGCTTCATGGCCGAGACGGACCGTTTTGCGAAAACCATCGTCTTTTGCGTCGATCAAGAACACGCGCTTGAGATGCGTTCGGCGCTCGCTGAACTGAACGTCGATCTGATGAAGGATCACCCGGACTATGTGTGCCGCGTCACGGCCGATGAGGGCCCTGTGGGCAGTGCCCACCGGGAGAAGTTCCAGGACGTTGAGACGCGGACACCAGCGGTTCTCACCACGTCGCAGTTGCTGACGACGGGTGTCGACGCGCCGACCTGCAAGAACGTAGTGCTTGCCCGAATGGTCGGCTCCATGGCCGAGTTCAAACAGATAATCGGACGCGGCACCCGCCTCCGGCCCGACTATAGAAAGCTCGCATTCAACATCATCGACTACACGGGCACGGCGACGCGCATGTTCGCGGATCCGGCCTTCGACGGCGAACCCGTCCGCGAAGGCGAAACGGTGATCGACGCTGAAGGGACGACCGTTGGGACGGAGGAAGGAGAGGACGCGGTTCCCGACCCGGACGACATAGGAGACGACCCATGGATTACTCCCGACGACGGAGTGGAGCAGAGTAAGGGCGACGATCCCGGTCCGCGCAAGTTCTATGTGGACGACGGGGAGGTCGAGATCATCCGGCATTTGGTTTACGAGCTCGACGCGGACGGGCGGCGGCTTACCTGCAAGCATCTGACCGACTACACCGGCGAAAAAGTTCGCACGCTCTACCCAAACGCCTCTGAGCTTCGAGCGGGCTGGCTTGACCCAGACCGCCGGGGCGAGATTGTCGAGCGGCTCGAAGAGATGGGGATCGACCTTGCCATACTGGCCGAGGCCGCAGGAAGGCCGGAAGCGGACGAGTTCGACCTTCTCTGCCATCTGGCCTACCACACGCCGCTCAGGACCCGCCGCGAGCGCGCCGACAAGCTCCGGCGGGAGCAACACGACTTCTTCGCCCGTTTCGGTCCAGATTCCCGTGAAGTCCTCGATACCGTCATCGAGAAATATGCGGAACACGGCAGCGCCCAACTCAAACTACCCGACATCCTCGAAGTGCCGCCGCTCAGCGAGTGGGGCAACGTGATCGAGCTCTCGGCCCGCTTCGGAGGGAGCGCATCGTTGCGCCGTGCGGTCGTCGAGATGCAGTCTCTGCTTTACGCTTGATCCACAGGAGACCCGATTGGCACGAACCTCCCGAAAGAAGGCTGCGCCGAAGCAGGTGACCACGGCCCAGCGACTTGACAGCATCGTCAAGTCCGCGCGCAGGGTCATGCGCAAGGACAAGGGCCTGAACGGCGATCTCGACCGTCTGCCCATGCTGGCTTGGATCATGTTCCTGAAGTTCCTCGATGACATGGAACGCGTCGAGGAAGAGCGCACGGCGCTTGCCGGGAAGGGCTATCGCCCGATCGTCGAGCCGCCCTACCGTTGGCGTGACTGGGCCGCCGGCGAGGATGGCGTCACCGGACCGGATCTCCTCGCCTTTCTTTCCGCCGAGCATTGTGAGCGCCCCGATGGAACGCAGGGTCCCGGCCTGTTTGCCTACCTTCGCGCCCTTCGCGGTGACAACGGGGAACGTGAGCGGCGCGATGTGGTCGCCACCGTGTTCCAAGGCTTTTCCAACCGGATGGAGAACGGCTACCTGCTCCGCGACGTTGTGAACCTGATCGACGGCATCCATTTCGATTCCTCCGAGGAGGTCCATGTCCTCGGCCGACTCTACGAAACGCTCTTGCGCGAGATGCGCGACGCCGCCGGCGACTCCGGCGAGTTCTATACGCCCCGGCCCGTGGTGCGCTTCATGGTCGAGGCCCTCGACCCGCAGTTGAGCGAAACCGTTCTTGACCCGGCCTGTGGCACGGGTGGCTTTCTGTGTGAGGCGTTCGAGCACCTCGAACCACACGCCGATACTGTCGAGAAGCGGCGGGTGCTTCAGCAGGAAACCTTGTTCGGGGGCGAGGCGAAGTCGCTGCCCTATCTGCTGGCGCAGCTCAATCTTCTGCTCCACGGCCTCGACGCGCCGCGTATCGACCCGGGCAACGCGCTGCGCTTTCGCCTATCGGAGATCGGCGAAGGGCAGCGGGTGAACGTGATCCTGACCAATCCGCCTTTCGGCGGGGAGGAAGAGATCGGCATTCTCAACAACTTCCCCAAGGACCGGCGTACGGCGGAAACGGCGCTCCTGTTCCTTCAGCTCATTATGCGGCGGTTGAAGCGCGCCGGGCTCGGCCGAGCCGCGGTGGTCGTGCCGAACGGCACGCTGTTCGGGGACGGCCTCTGTGCCCGAATAAAGGCCGATCTGCTCGAACGGTTCAACCTGCACACCGTTATCCGCCTGCCCGAGGGTGTGTTCGCGCCCTATACGGACATTCCGACAAACCTTCTTTTCTTCGACACGACCGGCCCGACGCGCGAAGTTTGGTACTACGAGCAGCCCCGACCCGAGGGACGCAAGAAGTATTCCAAGACCGCACCCCTTGCTTATGACGACTTCGCGGCCTGCCGTGCCTGGTGGAACGACCGGGAAGAGAATGAACGTGCCTGGAAGGTCTCTGCCGGGGGACTCATTCGACGTGACGAGCAGGGTCGTGCCACGGCCTGCAACCTCGACATCAAGAATCCTCATACAGGCGAGGTGGAAGACCAGCGCGAGCCAATGGAAATCGTGGATGCAATCATCGAACGCGAACGCTCCATCCTGTCCCTGATGGACGAGATCAGGGCGGAGTTAGCGGGATGAGCACGACGGCGCGGGCACAGGTACCGCTCGGCGACTTTCTGACACGGTCAAATGAATGGGTGGAGCCCGAACCCGAGCAGATCTATAGGCGGATCACAGCACGGCTATGGGGCAAGGGTCTGACGCTCCGCGCGAAGGTACCGGGATCGACAATTGCGGCGGCGCGACAGCTTTGTGCTCAGTCTGGACAGTTCCTTGTCTCACGGATCGACGCCCGTCACGGGGCGTTTGGAATTGTCCCGGATGAACTGGGCGGCGCACTCGTCAGCAATGACTTCCCATGCTTCGATATTGACGCGCGGCTGGTCATCCCACGATATTTCGAATGGTATTCTCGTACATCGACCTTCGTCGATCTTTGCCGCCGGGCGAGCGAGGGCTCAACCAATCGCGTTCGGCTGAAGGAAAACCGCTTTCTCGATATGCGGATACCTCTTCCGCCTCTTGATGAACAGCGGCGGGTTGTGGCGCGGCTCGACCGTATTGCGGAGTTGATCGACAAGAGGCGGCAATCCATCGTCACTTCCGAAACAGATTTGCAAGCTCTGCTATCCAAGGCATTCGAACGCGCAATCCATGGCGTGAGGTGGCGTCGGTTTGTCGGACAGGCTGACGGCGTTTTCAAGGTGTATTCCGGTTGAAGTTTGTGCCGCCAGAATCCTCTTGGATCGATCTTTCTGCTGCTGCTGTTGCGCCTGTGGGTATGTGGTCAAGGCGCGAAGCGGCTTGTCCATCATATCCACAGGCGTGTCGCCCCGGTAGGCCTCGGCCGGCGTCCGCCCGCCGAGTGCCGAGTGCGGTCTCTCGGTGTTGTAGAAGCCGATCCACTGGCCGATGACGCGCCGGGCTGCGAAGCCGTCGGCGATCTCGTGCAGGTAGACCGCCTCGTATTTGAGCGAGCGCCACAGCCGCTCGATGAAGATGTTGTCCATGCACCGGCCGCGGCCGTCCATCGAGATGCGGATACCGGCCTCCCGCAGGCGCGCGGTGAAGGCGAAGCCGGTGAACTGGCTGCCCTGGTCGGTGTTGAAGATCTGCGGGGTGCCATGGCGCGCCAGGGCTTCGTCGAGAGCCTCGACACAGAACCCCGCGTCCAGCGTGTTCGACAGCCGCCAGGCCAGGACGCAGCGGCTCGCCCAGTCCATGATCGCCACCAGGTAGAGGAAGCCGCGCCGCACCGGGATGTAGGTGATGTCGGCGCACCACACATGGTTCGGCCGCTCGATCGCCAGACCCCGCAGCAGATATGGATAAACCCGGTGCCCGAGGTGCGGCGCACTGGTCCGCGGCGCCCGATAGACCGCCTGAAGACCAAGCAGGCGCATCAGGCGAGCGGCCCGCCGCCGCCCGATCCGCACCCCCTCGCGGCGCAGATGCCGAACCATCTGGCGGGCGCCGTAGAACGGATACTTGAGGAACAGCGCGTCGATCCGGCGCATCAGAGCCAGCGTCTCCGCGCTCTCCCCCTTCGGCCGGTCATAGAGCGACGAGCGCCCGATCGACAGCAGACGGCATTGCCGGGTCAGGCTCAACGACGGGTGGCCCCGCACAACCATCGCCCGTCTCCCGGACCGGCTCAGCGACCGGACCCGCGTGACAAAAAATCACGCTCTACGATCAACTCCCCGATCTTGGCGTGAAGAGCCCGGACCTCGCTCTCGTGATCCCGCGCCCGGCGCTCACCTCCACCGGAAAAGACCTCCCCCAGACCCTCCATCGCCTGGCGCTTCCACACACCCACCTGGTTCGGATGCACCTGGTGCTTCGAGGCAATCTCCTGAAGCGTCCGATCACCCCGTAGCGCCTCCAAGGCTATCTTCGCCTTCAGCTCCCCCGAAAACCTGCGTCGCTTGCTCATCCGCATTCCTCCGTCACACGGCGGAATACACCTTGACGACCTGTCCGATTTTGCGACGCCACCTCAGCGCTGCCTTACGATCCATGGCCGAGGTTGCGCCTCTTGTGCGTCGACCGGTCGAGATCCAGTTGGACGAGAGCTATCCCGAACTTGGCGTTCGTTCATTCGGACGGGGGACGTTTCACAAGCCTACGGTGCCCGGAATTAAGGTCGGCACAAAAAAACTCTTTCGCATCGAACCCGGTGACTTGGTGTTCAACAATGTGTTTGCATGGGAGGGCGCAGTGGCGCTCGTCCAGTCCCACGACAAGGGCCGCGTCGGCTCTCACCGGTTTCTGACTTGTGTGCCCGTTCCCAATGCTGTGACAGCCGATTTCCTGCTCTTTTACTTCTTGACGCGCGAGGGCTTGAAACAACTTGGGGACGCCTCGCCCGGTGGCGCCGGCCGAAATCGTACGCTCGGCCTAAAGAAACTCGAAACCATCGAAGTCCCGGTCCCGCCAATCGGAGCGCAGTGCTGGTTTGATCGCCTTCGAGGCAAGGTCGATCGGATACGGCGCATCCGCTCCGAAACCTCGGTTGCCATGGACACCCTTTCGTCCGCTGCGCTTCGCGAGACATTTGGAGAAGAAGGACATGAGACGCTGTAGCCGGTATGCACCGCCCAACGGTCGGTTGCGGTTGGCGAGAGTCGCCGAGGCGGGCGAATTTCGTGTTTCGTGTTTTCCGGACGGTAGAGCGATGGATACTTCAATCTGCCGTCTTTGCCAGGACACCGCGTGCGTCGCCGGAAATCTTCCTGTCCCGTTCGGCGGGTCCGACTTTGATCGCTGCGGCACACGCGCATGACGGCAGACTTGATTGCAGCGATGGCCGCAGCGGGCGAATCCGAGACCTTGGAGTTCAAGGCCACGACAGGCACGCGCCGCGAGGCGGTGAGGACGATCTGCGCCATGCTCAACCAGCAAGGCGGTCAGGTGCTGTTCGGCGTTACGCCGGAGGGCCATGCGGCCGGCCAACAGGTGAGCGAGCGGACCATTGAGGAATTGAGCGCGGAGATCGCAAGGATCGAGCCGCCGGCTTTCCCGACCGTCGAGCGGGTTCGGCTGACGGATGCTCGCGAGATCGTAATCGTCTCAGTAAGTCAGGGGACCACGAAACCCTATCAGTACCGAGGCACGGCCTATTGTCGCGTGGGAAACGCGACCCTCGCGATGGGTGTCGATGAATACAACCGCGTGCTCTTCGAGCGCATGCACAGCGAACGGCGCTGGGAGAACGAGCCTGCGACCGGATGGTCGATTGAGGACCTGGACGTGGCGGAAATCCGTAATACCGTCGCCGAAGCGGTGAGGATCGGCCGGTTGAACGAACCCGGCCATCGGGAACCGGAAAATCTACTGCGCGGACTCGGGCTATTCCGTGACGGCGTTCTGGTCCGAGCGGCGGCCGTCCTGTTCGGCAACGCCGAACGACTCGAGTTCGAGATGCCCCAGTGCCTGCTCCGCGTGGCCCGCTTCCGGGGAATCGACCGTACCGAGTTCCTCGACAATCGACAGTTCAACGGCAACGCCTTCGTGCTCCTATCCAGCGCGGAGCGCTTTCTGCGAGACACCCTGCCCATCGCCAGCCGGTTCGAACCGGGCCGCATGGCGCGCATTGACGAGCCGCTCTACCCTCCCCTCGCAACGCGGGAGGCGCTGGCAAATGCCCTGTGCCACCGCGACTATGCTATGGGTGGGGGCTCAATCGGGCTCGCAGTTTACGACGACCGAATGGAGGTGACCTCAACAGGTCCGCTGCACTTCGGACTGACTCCGGACGATCTTTTCGGACCGCATGAGTCACGGCCTTGGAACCCGCTCATCGCCCGCACGTTCTATCGGCGCGGCATTATCGAAGAATGGGGCCGAGGTACAATCAAGATTGCGGACTTGGCGACCTCGGCGGGACTGCCACGCCCCGAGATTGAGGAACGCGCCGACTGCGTGACGGTGCGCTTCCGGCGCGCCGACTACGTGCCGCCCCGACACGATGAAGGCGAACTGACCGAACAACAGAGAACAGTCTTGGCACTTCTTCATCGCTCCGATAGTGCTCTGGCGCTCCGAAATATACGCGCTGCTCTGGGGGCTCAGGTAAACGAGCGGCGGTTACGGGAAGATCTCTCCACTCTGAAGGCTAGGGGATTGGTGGAGACCACCGGGGTGGGTCGGGGGGCACGTTGGCATCCCCTGTAGAACATGGCGCTGGCTCATTCTGTCTGATTCCGGCTCATTCTGGCCCATTGAAAACGCCTACCATCGCCAGGCCCGGAGCCGGGACGACGCAAAACCGGGCGGCATTCTCCATAAGTCGTGGGACGGATCAGACCGGAATTACGATCAAATGTCGGTCTCGGTGGTATCCTGTCCGGAAAAGCCGATGGATGTTGAGGAATTTGCCCGCGAGTTTCTCCAGGACGTGCTCGCGGAATCCGATGCGGACGGCCAGTTCGTGGAGGATGTGTTCTTCCAGAAGTCCGGCGAACTGCTCATGGAAGCCGGAGAACTCGATACTGCCGACAGGGCGCCCTGCCGCGCCCCGGCGAAGGGAATTCGCGTCGATGGCTACGGAGGCGACCCTGTCGAGGCGGCAGGAACCCTGAACCTGATCGCTCTCGACTTTCAGCCTGCCGCGGAGGCCGGTCGCCTCACCGGCACCGAGATGGACGCGGCCTTCCGGCGCCTGTCCAACTTCCTGCGCCAGGCGCTGGACAAGCGCTGGCGGGATGCTCTGGAAGAGACCGGTCCGGCATTCGGACTGGCCGACCTCATCGCCCAACGCTGGCAACGCATCGTCAGAATTCGCCTTGTGCTGATCAGCAACCGGGAACTCAGTGAACGCGTCGATGGCCGGCCCGCCGCCGACATCGAGGGCAAGAAGGTCACCTACAGCGTCTGGGACATCCGACGCCTGCATGCCCAAGCCATCGCAGGCGATGGCCGCGAAGACATCGAAATCGACCTGGTGGGGGACTTCGGAGGAGCGCTCCCCATTCTGCCCGCCCAGCAGTCCGGCGCCGACCATCGGTCCTATCTGACTGTCGTCCCCGGAGAGGTCCTTGCCGAAATCTATGACCGGTGGGGCGCTCGCCTGCTCGAACAGAACGTGCGGGTATTCCTCCAGGCGCGCGGGAAGGTCAACCGGGGCATCAGGATCACGCTCGAGAATGAGCCATCGATGTTCTTCGCCTACAACAACGGCATTACCGCCACGGCCGAGCAGGTCGACATTGCAAGCGACACGGGGCAGCTCCTGCTCCTCCGCGGTCTTCGCAACTTCCAGATCGTCAACGGCGGACAGACGACCGCGTCGCTTCACGTCGCCAGGCTCCGCAAGCTCGATCTCTCCGGAACGTTCGTCCAGATGAAGCTCTCCGTCGTGACGCCCGACAAGGCGATGGAGCTGGTGCCCCGAATCTCCGAGTACGCGAACAGCCAGAACCGTGTCAGCGCTGCCGACTTCTTCGCCAACCATCCCTTCCACGTTCGGATCGAGGGCTTTTCCCGCCGAATCCTTGCGCCTTCGCCGGACGGCGCCTTTCGACAGAGCAGGTGGTTCTACGAAAGGGCGCGGGGGCAGTATGCAGATGCCCGGGCCAACCTCACGGCAGCCCAACGCAGGAAATTCGATCTGGAAAACCCCAGAAGCCAGCTCTTCACCAAGACCGATCTCGCCAAGTATCTGAATGTCTGGGAACAACGGCCGCAGGAAGTGAGCCTGGGTGCGCAGAAGAACTTCGCGGCCTTCGCGCGGCGTATCGGTCAGGCCTGGAGAAAATCTCGCGACGACTTCAACGAGGCCTGGTATCGCGCGGCGGTCGCGATGGCAATCGTCTTCAGGTCCAGCGAACGCGTCGTGTCCGCCCAACCCTGGTATCAGGGTGGATATCGCGCGAACATCGTCGCCTACACGATCGCGAAGCTTGCGCACGATGTCGCCGATCGGGACCACGCGGTGGACTTCGAGGCCATCTGGCGGCGGCAGTCGGCGGGCGGCAACCTCGACGACGCCATCGCGACCGCTGCCGCGGAAGTCCATGCGGTCCTCGTTCAGCCGCCGGACGGCATCAGCAACGTCACCGAATGGGCAAAGAAGCAGGCATGCTGGGACCGTGTGCGAAACCTCCACATCGATTGGCCGGACGCATTCGTTTAGGAACTGATTTCGTCCGGGGAACTGAGCGATGCGGCCCGGACGGCCCGGCGTGAACAACGCGAACTCGACGGGATCGAGGCGCAGATTGCGGTCGTCAACGCCGGCGGTCGGTTCTGGTCGGACGCTCTTGCATGGGGAAAGGCCCGGCGGCTCCTCACGCCGGTCGAATCGGGAATCCTGGAGGTGGCGGCGCGTGTTCCCGGACGCACGCCGACGGAGAGGCAGTCGTCCAGGGCTGTCGAGGCGTTGCGCAAGCTGCAACGAGAGGGATACGCGGAGACACTCCCCGTGACCTCCTGAGCGTTCCTCATGGTTCGAACAGGACGAACGCCTTCCCCGTCATGCGGCCTCTTCATCTGCATCGCCGGGCAATTCCGGCGCGACCTCGGAGATGGCGCGTCTGATCTGCTCGATCTCCTCGTCGCGCCCGGCCTTCTCCATGTCGAGAGCGATGGCCTGGGCGGCGAACAGCGCGGAACGAAGGAGATGAATTTCGGCTGCCGTCCCGGGCCATTCGCGCCGGTCGAGGGCCTCGATGGCGAGTTCGACCACGAGTTGATTGGCCGAAACCTTGCGGTTCCCGACGGCTTCCTCGATGCGCGCCCACTCTTGCGGGGTGACCCGTATGTGCTTTTCCATCGTCTTTGCCATGAGCTTCTTCTCTTTTTCGTTCCGGGCCCGGAGCGTTGCGCTGCCGAAATTTCTATTGTGAATTTCAGAACGAAACAAGATCATTTCATCGCGGCAGTCGGTCCGGAACGTGTCCGACCGTCGCGGTCGCTGGAAGAGACCATACGCCCGTCGTGGGCGCAAACCTGCCAATGCATTGAAAAACAACGATGATTCATGGGCTTGCCGTGGGCGTGCTTTTCCCGGCATGACAGGAGCGGACAGGGGCGGACACCCGTTCCAGTGACCGCGGCATGGGCGGCATATGTGGACATGGGCGGCACGGTTCTCCCTGCACCAACGGTGCGTTCAGGTGTATGGACCGAGACGGGCGCGGCCCGTCGGAGCACGATTTGCGATGTATGAGCGATGGGGGAATCGACGCTGGGGAGAGCGGCGGATTGGAGCCGCCGCGGCGCGTGAGCGGCGGCGTCGGGCGCGGCGTCCGAGGCATTCATGCGCAGCATGATGCGATGGCGCGCGACGGAAGCGCAGGCGGCGGTGCGCCGGGTTCGGCGCAGTGGCCGGTGCACTTATGGGCGGCATGGTGCGGCGGCGGGTGACGCGGCAGCGGAACGCAGGCGCGACCGGCGAGGGCAGCGAGCCACCGGATCGCGGTCCGGTGCAGGCTCCGCACGAGCGCGGCCCCCGGATCGTGGTCCGGGGCAGGACGAAGCGCGCGCGAGGATGGCGTTGCCGCGCGAAGTGTGTGCGCAAGAGGAAACGGGCCGCGCCGCCGTCCCGCTGCCGGGATGACGACGCGGCCCGCGATGTGCTGCGGTCAGACGTGGCAGCGGAGCACCGGAATGCCGAGCTGCCGTGCCTTGTCGACGAGGTTCTCTGTGATGCCGGAGCCGGGGAAGGCGATGACGCCCCTGGGCAGGAGGTTGAGCAGTTCGTCGTTGCGGCGGAAGGGCGCGGCGCGTCCGTGGCGGTCCCAGTCCGGCTTGCAGACGATCTGGTGGACGCCGTTCCGCTCGGCCCAGCGCGCGGCGATCTTCTCGACGCCGGGACCGCCGCCATGCACGAGGACCATATCGGCATACTTGGCGCGGGCCTGGTCGAGGCGGGCGATGACGGCGGCGGGGTCTGCGATGTCCCTGCCGCCGGCGATGGCGACGAGGGTGCCCTGGGGCAGGTGGGCCATGGTCTCGCGGTCCTTGCGTGCGCGGATGAAGTCGCGGGCGTCGATGGCGGCGGAGGTGAGCTTGCCGGTCCGGGATGCGTGCGAGCCGTGGCGCGGGCGCCAGACCTCTCCGGTTTCCTCGCGGTAGGCATCGGCGCAGGCGTCGCGCATCTTCTCGAAGGCGTCGCGTCGGTCTCCGAGGTTCTGCGCGCGGTGGGTGGTCATCTCCAGCTCGAACGACCTGATCTCGGTTCCGTCCTGCTCGCGCTGGAGGTCGCGGAGTTCGGGGGTGAGCTTGTCGACGCTGCGGTCGATGCGCTGGGTCTGGGCGTGGAGCATGTTGACGAAGCCCCAGAGCAGGTGTTCGCGCTCGTCGGCGAGCTGTGTGCCGTCGGGGCAGACGCCTTCGTTGAGGATGCGGAAGGCTTCGGCGACGGCGGTGAGTGCATCGTCCTTGTCCCAGACGACGCGGGGGTCGAACTCGTCGCGCTCGGGGGTTGCGCCGAAGAGCGCCGCGTTCTCGCGGACGGTTGCGGTGACGGACTGTCCGTCGCTCTCGACGGTGTCGATGTTCTCGATGATGGTGTTCATGACGATCTCCTTGACGATCGGGTTGCAGCTATCGGAGCGTTGCGCCCCGAAGTGATGTCCTGTTGGGTCACGCGCGCGCAGCGGAAGCACCGGGTCCGGAATGAATGGCCCGGCGGGATGCGCGAGTGGTGCGGGCGCACAAGCGAGCGGAGCGAGTGCGGAGCCACGGTCGCGCATTCCGCCGGGCCTAGGCGCTTCAGCGCCGTTTCATTCCGAGTCCCGGCCGGAACGGAGCGCGAGCGGAGTGGAGGACCCCGCCGCCGGCGGGGTTGGTGCAGTGAGCACGTGTGGCACAATGGGACAGCACGCACGCAGGCAAATTCTTTCCCCCTGCACGGACCCGATGGGCGCTGCCGCCCGGCACGGCCTTCGGGAGCATCCCCGGACCTGTCGGTCAGCCTTGCAAGCGGAGCGCGCAGCTTGACAGTCATGGAGGGTCACCCCCACAGCGGATGCGAGAGGATCCGCTGCCTGGCCACCTCGCGGATGCGGTTGCGGTCATGGACGCGGCAGGGACCGCGCGGATCCTCGTGGAGATGCACTACGAAATACCGCGCACCCTCGCGCAGCGGATCGTCGAGGGCACAGACGTCGCCGACATGGTCGCCGTCGCAGTAGATGCGGGACTGGTCCGGGGCGATGCGGCGGAAGGCGATGGCGCTCATGACGCGCCCCCCTCCGCCTGGCGGGCGCTGCGTTCCGCCAGCACCTGCGCCGCCCAGGCCGCCGCGCGGGCCAGCACGTCGCCATGACACGGCTCCGGCTCGCACCAGCATGCAAGCCAGCAGCCGTCGAGCGCGGCGAGTTCTTGCAGTGACACCTCGCCCGCGCGGATGCGGCGCCAGAGATCGGCGCGGTAGCGGGCGATCGCCTGTTCCCTCGAACAGGCCGGTGTGATCCTGAACGGGTTTCCCCACTTCGTGCGGCGGTCGATCAGCACGGTGTTGTTGACTACCTGTGCATGGTCGAACGCTTCCCGCAGTCTCGGTTCGGTCTTCAGATTGATGACGGCGTCCATCGGCTCCCTCCTCTCCCCGGGTCGGCTTGCCCGACCCTCGCTTTCCTCTTTCTCCTGCAACGCCGGGTCAGGCGCCGGCGTGGAACAGGGGCGCGAAGCGGGCGCGCAGCGTCGCCGCGCCGAGAGCGACCAGGTCGTCGTTGAAGTCGTTGCCAACCGGGACGATCGCCGTGGCGGCGACGCCGGCCCGCGCGGAGCGCCGGGCGAGGCGTTCGGCGGCGCGTGCGCCGTCCTCGTCGTTGTCCCGCGCGATCACGAGGCGCGCGACGCCGGCAGGCGGAGAGAAGGCGCCGAGGCTGCCGGCGGAGAGTGCGGCCGCCGCCGTGATCTCCGGCACGGCGGCGACCAGCGAGAGCACAGTCTCGATGCCCTCGCCGACGACCAGCACAGCGCCGTCGCCGGGCTGGCCGAAGCGCACGGCGAGGCCGTGGATGCGGCCGAGCGCCTTGCGCGGATGGGCGACGCCCGCCTTGGCGGGCCGGCGCGGATCGAGCCAGGTGCGCTGCACGCCGAAGAGCCGGCCGTCGTCGCCGGTGACGGCGGCGACCAGCGCCGGGAGGCGGCGCACCGAGGGGCCTTCGCGGTAGCGAAGCGCGGGATGGAAGCGCAGCGCCGCGAAGCGGCAGCGCGCGAGCCCGCGGGCGTGGAGATAGCGCTCGGCATGGCTGCCGTCGAGGACGCGGCAGCCGCGCCACAGGCGGCGCGCCGCCTCGGTGGCGTCCCAGGGGTCGCTGGATACAGGGACGGGGTCCGCGGGAAGGGCGAGGAAGCGCCGCGCCTCGTCGAGCGCCGCGCGCAGCGTCGGCGCGCGGGAGCGGTGGCGAACGATGTCGAGCAGGTCGCCGTGCTCGCCCGAGGCCGCGTCGGTGAACTTGCCGGGCGTTCCGGGGCCGCGCAGGCGGACGAAGAGCGAGCGCCCGCGGGCGCCGTCGATATCGCCGCAGATCCAGTAGCGGCCCTGCCGACGTCCGTTGGGCAGGTAGTGGCGGCAGACCGCCTCGGCGCGCTCCGCGAGCGCGGCGGCCAGGGCGCCGGCATTCATGGCCGGCCCCCGCCCGGGCAGGCGGGACGGCAACGGATCGCGGGACATGGCGGGACTCCTCCATCGGGACGGAACGCCCGATACCGGCCGGTCTCCGCCCCCGCCTGGCGCCGGAGAAGGCGCGCGCCGCGCGAAACGCGGACGCGCCATGGGGGCCGGGGACGCCTCCGGATCGGCAGCAAAAAGAGGCCGGCGCCGAAGCGCCGGCCCGAGTTGGGAGGGAGGAAGCGTGATGCCGATCAGAACGGAATCTGGCCATCCATGTCCGAGGGCGCCGGGGCGGGAGCCGTGCCGGCGTCGCCCGCCATGTCCGGGCCGGGCTGGCTCCGGGCGCCGTTGCCCTTCTCGAGGAACTGCACGCGCCCGCCCGGGACCAGCAGGATCTCGGTCGAGAAGCGGTCGGAGTCCTCGCCCTCCTTCTTCCACCGCCGGGTCTGCATCTTGCCCGAGACGTAGACCAGCCGGCCCTTCTTCGCGTTCTTGACCAGCATGTCGATCAGCCCGTCCTGGAAGGTCACGATGCGATGCCACTCGGTGCGGTCGACCCGCTCGCCGTTCTTGTCGATGTAGGATTCGTCGGTGGCGATCGACATGTTGGCGACGCGGCAATATGGCAGAAATCCCACAGGATGACAGTGAAAATATTCCGTAATGACAATATGTTACAGACAACATCGAAATGTCGTTGGATCGCTCCAGGACCGAATCAACACAATTGCAACACGGCGTCCGGGGCCGCGCGGCAAGCATTCCGGGAAGCCGGTAAGCGTTCTCTCAGGCCGTGGAGACGGCCTTCGAGGTGCTCACACGCATCGCCGTGTTCCCGCATCACAACGGGATTTCAGCGGTTGCGGGCGCGCTGCCAATCCCTTCTGTCGAGGCCGGGGACTGGGCGGCCCGGTTCGCGCTCTGCATCCGCCGACGAGAGTGCCGTTTTCCGCCATACGATTCTGGACGCGGTCCGAGCATCTCCATATGGACACCTGCGTCCGACCGCATGCACCGAGCCGTCCGACGCAATGCTTGCATCCAGAGAGGCGTCCATAGACGTATGATCGGTCTGGAGGCCGCTCCGTCCTCAGCCCGCCGCCGGCAGCGCCGTTTCGGCGTCAAGCCTCGGCAGTCGGGCGATTGCCGCGCCGTTCTTCTTTTCGGCGAGCCGCAACTCGTAGAGCTTCTGGAGGTTGAGCCAGAACTCGCCCGTGGTGCCGAAGAAGCGGCCGAGCCTGAGCGCGGTGTCGCCGGTAATGGCGCGCCGGCCGTTCAGTATCCCGGTGATGCGGTTCGTCGGCACGTCGATGCGCCGGGCGAGTTCGGCCGCGCTCATGCCGAGCGCCTCAAGGTCCTCACGCAGTGTCTCGCCGGGATGGATGGGTTCGCGCATGGCATGCCTCCTGTCAGTGGTAGTCGACGATTTCCACTTCGGCAGGGCCGGAGCTGCCGTCGGGCCACGCGAAGCAGATGCGCCATTGGTCATTGATGCGAATGCTCCATTGCCCCCGCCGTCGGCCCTTGAGCGCCTCCAGCCGGTTGCCGGGCCGCGCCAGGTCGCCGAGCCCGGTGGCCGCGTCGAGCTGATCGAGCTTGCGCGAGGCGGTGCGCGCGAAGCCCGAGAAGGCCGCAACCCGGCGTCCCCGGTAGAACGTTTCGGTGCGTTTATCCCTGAACCCGACGATCACGACGCATCCAAATCCGCAACCCCGCACTGTCCGCATGGTAGTCGCAACATCTGCGTTACGTCAAGCATAACGCCATGGCCGGCGCCCGTGCCGTCATCCACCGCCATTGACGGTTCCCGTCTGCCGCGCCGGGAGGATGATCGGAAAAATCTGTCGCGAGGCAATCACGCGGGGCGATGACGACGAACCTCGATCCCGTCGGCGCGTGCCCGCCCGCATACGCGGCAGCCGGTGTCCATGCCGGGGTCGAACGCCGTCCCGGCCCTGAGCGTCGTTTCGACGGCCTGGCCCCGCTCCCTCGGGACTTACCGCACGGCCCCGAAGGCGGCGGTGAGGTCCGGACGCTCCAGCGTGCCGCTCGCGGCTTCATGCGCGCGTCCGGCGAACATCCCGGTCAGGCGCCCGTCGTCGCCGCCGGTCTCCCGGAAGGTGTTGCCACGCACGGCAATCGTGTAGCGAAGGTCGCCGTCGCCCCATTGCGGGGTCCGGCCATCGGCTTCGACAACCGCCAGACCGGTGAATGCCGCCGAGCCGTCAAGGGTCGCAAGGTCGACCGCGATCCCCGCTTCGCCCGCGACGCGCTTCGCCGCCGGCGTGAAGCCCACCAGGGCCCCGGCCCAGGCGGCGCTTCCCGACAGGGACCGGTTTGCGGCCAGGTCCGTCGCCGGAGCGGTGCCATAGGCCCACGGTTCCGCATAGCCGTTGCGCAGCGCAACGCCGAAGGCGCCATGCGCGTTGCCGACATACAGGTGTTCGGACGTGCCCGACCACGGCCCGAGATCGTCCGGGTCGGCGCTGTTCAGCAGCGGGCCGTAGAGCGCCCGCAGGGCCTCGCGGTCAACCGGATAGAGCAGGGACCCCGGCTGCCGGCTTCCCTGGGCGGAAGCATGGATCCTGCTGGTCGCCTCCATGATCGTGTCGAAGGTTTCGGGCACATGACCGCCGATGCCCAGGGAGTGGATGAGTTCGTGCGCCATGAGAATGACGGCCTTGCGCTGGTCGGCGTATGCCGGAAAGCCGTCGCGCGACGCCAGGATGTATTCTCCCCATGAGGTTGCAGCGACAGTCCTGCTGTGGAACTCGCTTGCGGGCGTGAACTCGATGTGAATGGTGCGCGGCAGTTCCAGCCTGCGAATGCCGCCGTGGTATCGGCCGCCGGAATCCACCGTGTGCCTGAGACTGAAACCGGGCAGCGGCGTTCCGACGCTCAGCCTGGCGCCTTCCGGGAGCGCCGCGTTGACCAATTGGACGGCCGCAAGAACGCGCTTTCGTTCCTCCGCGGTCGACGGCCCGATGACGCGGACCTCATGGCGGGGCAAACGCCGCGACAGATTCTCGAGGGAAGACAGGTAGCGCCGCAGCTCCGCAGCGCCTGCGCCATCGTCGATCCTGCCATGCCGGACCTCGACATCCGGGAGGCCGGCAAGTGCGGTCTTCGGCAACCGCTCCGGTCCCGGGCCCTGGTCGATGCCCACGCGCAGCAGATCCCCGGTGCGGTAGACCGGCGAGCGCTTCGCATCGGATGCCGGAATGCCGGGATGGATCGCATACCGGTTGTTGCCGGCATCCGGCGGCGCCGCAGGGGGCGTCCGGTCCGGCGGTTGCGCCACGGAGACGGGCTTGCCTCCACCGCCTCCGCAGGCGGCGAGGGTGAACATGACGGCGGCTACGGCGGCGGCCATGCGCATGGCAATCTCCCGGGTTCAAGGCACGGCAAGGGCTTTCCCTGCGGCCCCGCCAGCCCCCGCGCTGTCGTTGAGGCTCAGGTAGCCGAACCGGAAAAGCGTGGTCCGGTTCCGCTCCGAAATGTAACGCTTTTCTCCCGATCGGCGAGCGGAATCGACGGGCGACGGGGTTGCGAGGGGGGCGGCCGTAGTTCTCCCGCCGGCCTCAGGCCTTGGCGCCGCAGCGCTCCCGGATCGCCCCGGCCAGCGCCGCCACCCCGCGCCGCGGCGCCTCGAGGACCTTCGGCCCGCGCAGCACGGCCGTCGCCTTGTGCGGGATTTCCGTGGAGGTCCAGATCGCGGCGAGATCGCACCAGTCGAGCAGCGGCCCGACCGTCTTCCTGTTGGGCGTGGTTTCCTCGGTCACGAAACGCAGGGCGAGCCGGTCGGCGCAGAGCCGTTCGAGTTCGCCGCGCGTCCCCGGCGAGCCGCCCGCCACCAGCAGCTTCGTCCAGCCCGCACGCGCCATCGCCGCCAGCATGCGCTCCACCGCGCGACGGTTGTCGCTGCCGCCGCAGGTCTCGCAGTGGGCGGCCGGTACCGGCACCGCCTCGCGGCCCTCGCCGCGCGACGGCAGGCAGGCCGGGTTCCGGCAGTGCCGCACGAAGGCCCGGCCAAGCGCCCGGTTCACCGCCTCGACCTTGCCGGCGGCGATGCGGCGCTTGCCGGGACGGGTCAGCCCCTCCCGGCAAAGCAGCGCCAGCGCCCGCTCGGCCCCCTCGCCCTCGAAGCCGCGCGACGACAGCAGTTCGGATATCGCCAGGCCGTCCATCGGAACCGCGCTCACCGCCCTTGCTGCTGTCCGGTCGTACGGACCCAAGGCATCCCGACCGCCGAAACAGGGAACCCGGTCATGGTGGAGCAAAATCTCCGCGGGGCAAAGCCGATGCACGCCAGCCTGAGGGCATGTCGACGGACTGGCGGGGGCAGTCGCTGCCCCGGCGGGACAATCGCCGGTCTCGCCGGCATGACAGGTTCCGCAGCACCGGGAGGGCCAGCCCGGCAACAACATGGCCGCAAACACCCCGCCATCTGCCGCTCCGCCTCACGGACGGTCGCGCTGGGCGGCGGCAACGGCCTGCTGCACGGTCGCCCGCGCGAGGCGGAACTCCCGTGCGATCGCCGCCGGCCTCAGGCCGGCCTCGAAGGCGGCGAGGATCAGACGCTCCTGTCCCGGCGTCACCGATGCGGCGGCCGCCGCCGATCTCGCCCTTGCCGAAGCCGGCGCTTCCGTCGCCCGCTCCGATGCGGACAGCCCGCCCGGCAGACCGCGCCCGCGCCGCCGGGCCTCTTCGGCCACGGCCTTCGCCAGCCGGTCCAGCTGTCCGTCGTCCAGCAGACGCAGGGACCGGTCCAGATCGGCCGGAAGAGCCAGCCCCGGCCGCTGCCCTCCCGCGCCTCCGCTTGCCGACCTTCGCGCCATGACCGTTTTCCTGTCCACCCGACGGTGCCGATCCGCCATGATTTTCGCCGACGCCGTCACCTACAACGGCACCATGGATACGCATTTCGGCGGCGCGGGGAAAGCCGTTCTGTCCCGAGGGGAAACGATGCCCGGCATCCGCATTCCGTCCGACGCGTGTTGCCGGCCCGCCGCCCTCCTTCCGGTCTCCCCGCCCGCGCGCTCCTCGCCGGCAGGAGGAGAGTGTCGGCCGTGAGCGGGGCGGCGGTCGGGCGTCCGGGAGAGGGCGTCCGTCGCCGTTTTCCCTCATCGGCACAATGGAGACGGCACACATGACGGCAGCGATGGCGATGCCTGGCAACACGGCGGACACCTTCCTGGTCCATTTCTTCGGCACCGGCCTGACCGACGAGCGCTATGCGGTCGAGAAGTTTCAGGCGCGCGCGGACGGCGACATTGTCCCCGTCCCCGCCGGTCCGGCTGGCGCGCAGGGCCGCCGCAAGGCGGCGCACACGGTCGTCTCGCGCAGGCAGGCCGAGGCGATGCGTCCCGGCCGCACGGAGATCATCATCTGCACCGGCCTCAGCACCCGGGGCGGGCGGCAGGCCTGGGGCTCGGTGGCCCTGGGCCTGTTCTGCGACCGCCGCCAGAAGGGCTGACCGCCCGCACCTTTGGGCGTCCTACCGGCCGGACGGCGGCTGCGGCCCGCCTTCGGCGCCTGACAGGCGTCCAGGGCCGCCGGCGGGGCGTCCGCCTTTCCCCTTGTTCCACGAACCGAGGAGGACGGCATGGCCTGTGCCAACCCGGAAATCCGCCGTGCGCGCGACCGCGCGCGCATCGCCAGACGCACCGCCGAACGGACCGAAGCCGGCCTGTGCACGAGATGCGGCAGGACCGGGCCTGCGCCGGAGCGCCGCCTGTGCGCGCCCTGCAACGAGAAACGGAACCGCGCGGGCCGGGCGCGGGACGCCCGCCTGCGGGCCGAAGGCAAGCCGCGAAGGGACGCCGCCACGGCCAGGGCGGCCGCAAGGAAGCGCGACCGACGGCAGGCGGACGAACGGCGCGCCGCCGGCATCTGCGTGCGATGCGGGACTGCCCCGGCGGTCGACGGACGGAAGTGCTGCGAGACGTGCCTCGAAAGGAGGCGCGCGGCCGACCGCGCCCGCTACGCCGCCGGCAAGGCAGCGGGACTCAAGTATGGCGGCGCCAACGCCGGGGCGAAGAGACGCGCCGGCCGGGCCAGAAGCAGGAAGCGCCAGAAGGCGCGGGCCGAGGCCGGCCTCTGTGTCCGGTGCGGCAACGTTCCGCCCGAGGACGGCCGGACCCTGTGCGGGCCGTGCCGCGACGACCACCGGCAGGCGAAAAGGCAGCGCCATGCCGACAGGCGCGCCGCCGGGTTGTGCGTCCGGTGCCGGACCCCCACCTTCGGCGGCGCGGCATACTGCGCCCCCTGCGCGGTCGCCGACAGCGCCGGGCGCAACCCGCAACGCAAGAACGCGCAGAGCCGGAGGCGATACAGGTTCCGGCGCGAGCGCGGATCGTGCACGGCATGCGGGGCGCCGGCCCAGGGCGCCGCCCGCTGCCCGCCCTGCGCGGAGCGCAGCTACCACGGCTCGGCGCACTTCAAGGGCATCCCGGTCTGGGACCCGACCTGGACTGTCATCGAACTGGAGACCGGCCGCGAGCACGGGCCGTTCGACAGCGAGGCCGATGTCGCGCTCTGCCTCGCCTTCGAGAAGCTCTCGCGCGACGAGGTCGAGATCGTCGCGGACATCAGCCCCATGAGTTCCTTCACGGCGCCGTCCTGGTGAGCAGGCGCGGCGAGGGCTTTTCTTCCTGCGCTGCCGATCCGGCGCCCGCCGGGGTTCGGCGCCGGTGGCCGCGACCATGGTGTTGCCGCCGAGCGTATCGTCGCGCCACCGGTCCTGTCTCCGTCGGGGCCGGCGTGCCGGAGTTGGAGAAGGGCTTTCGCCGGGGCGAGCGCCCGGGAGGGCCGGGGGAGTGGTTTCTCCGGCCGGATGCCCGGGCGCCGTCCAGGGGAGATGCCCATGTCCGAGTTGTTCCATGACACCGACGCCGACACGGCAACCGATACTGACACCGGGCGCGACGCGCCGGCCTGCGACGAACTGCTCGCCGAGGCCGGTCTCGACAGTCGGGCCATCCGCGAGGTCCTCGCCGGCCGCGACGCAGAGTGAAGGAAAGCTTCGGAGAAGGTGAGCGGCAAGGGGCCGGAGAGAGGGCTTCCGGTTCCCGCCGTTCGTCAACCCATCGTCAACATCGAGCATGAAGGAGAAGATCATGAGCTTCGGTCTCAATCGAGCAGAGCTGATCGGGCGTCTCGGCGCCGACGTCACCGTCAACCATCTCGCCTCGGGGGGCCGCGTGGCCAACATGAGCATCGCCACCGACGAGAGCTACGTCGACCGGCACGGCAGCGGCGAGCGCATCGACCGCACCGAGTGGCACCGGGTCGTGACCTTCCAGGACGGGCTGATCGACCTGCTGGTCAAGAACGCGAGGAAGGGCCGGCTGGTCTACGTCTCGGGCAAGCTCCAGACCCGGCGGTGGAAGAAGGAGGGTGAGGACAGCGACCGCTTCTCCACCGAGATCCTGCTGGCGCCCGGTTCGCGCGTCCAGTTCCTGGACAAGCCTCTCGGCGCGAACGGCAACGGCGCCATGCCGGCCGGCGGCGCCCCGGAGCAGGCCGGGGAGTCCCGCGACATCATCCCGTTCTGAGGCCAATCGTCTTTCTTCCCTCCCAACTCGGGCGGCCGCTGCGCGGCCGCCCTTTCCTTTTGCCGCCTGTCCGGAGTCCTCCCCGGCCCGCCGGCCGCGAAGGACGGCGGCGTCGCCGTCCTTTGCAAGAGCCGGCTGGAGTCGGCGTGGAGCGGCGGGCGGGCGAACGCCGCGACGAGGGAGGGAGCGGTCCCTGCCTCCGGCAACATCCGACGGGGAGAACAACATGACCGACATCGTTTTCAAGCGCATCACGCCGGAGGAGTCCCGCATCCATGTCGAGGGCGACTTCGTCGGCGAGGTGCACCGCCATGACGTAAGCGGTTAAACCACGGCGTCGATTTTGGATTTGGGACGGATTTTCGTTTGACACCATAGGCCGTCCGCCCTATAGACCGGCCGTCCGGGCGAAGCGCGTCGGGGGCGGCGATGGCGGCATGGTACGGATCGAAGGCGACGACGGGGCTTTGCCAGGCGATCGTGAGCCTGATGCCGCCGCACGACGTTTTTGTGGAGACCCATCTGGGGGGCGGCGCGATCATGAAGCGCAAGCCTCCGGCGCTTCGCAACATCGGCATCGATCTCAACCGCCGGGCGCTCGACGGGTTCCGCTGCGACTACCCGGTCGAGCTTCACCACGGCTGCGCCCACCGCTTCCTGTCCGGGTTCGCGTTCGCCGGCCGCGAGCTGGTCTACAGCGACCCGCCCTACGTGCAGTCGGCGCGCCGGTCGGGGCGGCGCTACCGCTTCGACTACACCGACGCCGACCATGTCGCGCTTCTCGGCATCCTGAAGTCGCTGCCCTGCCGGGTGATGGTGTCCGGCTATCCGTCCCGGCTCTATGACGAACATCTGGCCGGCTGGCGCTCGCTCGAGGTCCAGGTCAACAACCAGTCCTGCGTGGTCACCGAGAAGCTGTGGTTCAACTTCGAGCCCGACCGGGTGCACTGGGCGTCGTTCGCGGGGCGGGACTTCACCCACCGCCAGATCGTCAAGCGGAAGGCGGCGAGCTGGGGCCGCCGGTACGAGGCGATGCCGCGGGCCGAGCGGCTGGCGGTGCTGGCGGCGTTGATGGCCGTCGAGGCCGAGGAATGAGCGCGCCGTCCGAGGCCGGCCAGGTCGAGGAGCTCGGCCGGGAGCTCGCCCGCCTGCTCGGCGACGGCGCCCTGCCGCCGGAGGCCGAGGAGGCGCTCCGGTCGCTGATCGCGCTGTCCGGGCAACTGGCGTCGGACAAGGCCGATATGGCGGCCACGATCGCCGCCCAGGAAGGGCGGATCGCCGAGCTCGCGGCAGAGGTCGCCGCGCTCACCGCCCAGATCGTCCAGCTGCAGCGCGACCTGTACGGCTCGCGCTCGGAACGGCGCAGGGAGGGCGGGGACGGTTCCGACGACAATCAGGCGGCCGACGGCAAGGACCGCCGCCGCGGTGGCAAGCCCGGTCGCACAAAGGCACGCGGCGATGCCCTCAACGACACCGGGCTGCGCTTCAACGGCCAGGCCCCGGTGATCGACATCGCCGTGACGCCGCCCGAGATCGAGGGGCTGTCGGAGGACGATTACGAGGTGGTCTCCGAGCGCGTCCACTGCCGGCTCGCCGCGCTCGAATGCCGGCACGTGGTCATCCGCTACCGCCACCTCAAGGTGAAGCTCCGCGAGACCGGCGCCCTGGTCGCCGCGCCGGCCCGCGAAAGCCTGTTCAAGAACAGCTGCGCCGACGTCTCCTTCGTCGCCGCCCTGCTGATCGACAAGTTCCTCTGGCACCTGCCGCTCTACCGCCAGCACCGGATGCTGGAGGCCGCCGGCATCACCGTGAACCGGGGCTCGCTGAGCCTGTGGGCCAACCGGGCGATCGCGCTGCTGAAGCCGATCCACGACGCGCAGTGGGGTTCGGTGCTGCGGAGCGCCGTGATCCAGATGGACGAGACGCCGATCCGGGCCGGGCGGCACCCGGGCAAGTCCGGCAGCATGAAGAAGGGCTACTTCTGGCCGGTGCTCGGCGAGGAGGGCGAGGTGGTGTTCCCCTTCGCCGGCTCCCGGGCGCACCGGCACGCGGCCGAGTTCCTCGGCGATTATGCCGGAACCCTGGTGAGCGACGGCTACGGCGCCTACGAGGCCTATGTCGCGGCGCGCGAAGGGGCGGTCCGGCATCAGGGCTGCTGGATCCACACCCGCCGTAACTTCTGGGAGCAGAAGGACAACCACCCGGCGATGGCCGCCGACGCGCTGGCGCTGATCGGCGCGATCTACAGGATCGAGGAGGAGATCGACGGCCGGCCGACGGCCGAGCGGGCGATCGCGCGGCGGACCCGGTCGCGCGCGGCGGTCGAGGCGTTCTGGGAGTGGTGCGACCGCACGCTGGAGGCGGCGGCGCTGACGCCCATGCACCCGATCCGCAAGGCGATCGGCTACGCCGTCGAGCGAAGGGCCACGCTGGAGGTGTTCCTCGCCGACCCGGACGTGCCGCCGGATACCAACCGGATCGAGAACAAGATACGGCCCGCCAAGCTCGGCCAGCGCAACTGGCTGTTCGCCTGGACCGAGCTCGGCGCCGAGAACATCGGGATCGTCAACGGCCTGCTCGCCACCTGCCGGATGCAAGACGTCGACCCTCGCGTCTGGCTGATCGACGTCCTGCTGCGCATCGACACCCACCCGGCCTCCCGGGTCGACGAGCTGAGGCCGAGGCGGTGGAAGACGCTGTTCGCCGACGATCCGTTGACCTCCGATGTCGCGGCCGCCACGGCGGGGCGGCTTCACGCCGCCTCCAGCGGGACGGCATAGCGCTTGCGGTGGCGCCGCACGGTGATGTCGATCCCCTCCAGAAGCGCCGAAAGCTCGGTCCGCGACAGCGCCAGAGACTTCCGCCCCGCCGACCGGGGCGAGGCGAACAGCCCCTGCTCCAGCCGCTTGGCCCAGATGAAGAACCCGCCATGCTCGAAGCCGAGAACCTTCACCATCGTCCGGCGGCGGTTGACGAACACATACCAGCGCCCGCTCGCCGGGTTCTCCCCGAGATGGGTCGCGACCAGCGCGCACAGCCCGTCGAAGCTGCGCCGCAGGTCCGCCGGTTCCGTCGACAGCCAGATGCCGCCCGCCGGCCAGCCGCCGAGCATCAGGACCGCCGCAGACGCAGCACCACCCCGTCGCCGAGCGACAGCTCGACATCCCAGCCCGGCCCCGATCCCGCCGCGATCTCGACAAAGCCGCCGGGCTTGGCACGGCGCTTGCCGCGCGGCTTGCCGGCGGTCAGACCGAACCGGCGGCGCCAGCCCTGGAACGTCTTCCGCGACACCCCCCGGGCCTTGCAGAAGCTGGTCTGAGAGCCGTCCCAGCGCTCGAAATCCGCCATCAGCGCCCGCCACTCGGCCTCGCCGCGAAACTCCCGGCCGGCGCCGTCAACCGTCACCGTCGACACATCGTCCGACATCAAAAAATCCTCCCATCATCGTGAAATCGATCGGAAAAACCCTCCCGCGCGAGGGTCGGCCGGATCAACACAAATGCCGAACGCCGTGCTTTAACCGCTTACGCCATGACGACATCCTGAACCCGGGCGCGCACTACTACGTCTGCTGGCTCGACGAGGACCCCCGCGGCCCCGTGCGCATCCATGATCGCTCGCGCATCCGCGAGACCGTCGCCCGGCGCGTCCTGAGCCACCCTCTCTGGCAATGAGCGCGGCGGCCATCGCCCGCTGGCGGCACGGCCGGTGCGTCGTCCGCCAGCGCCGTGCCTGCCGAGAGGCCGATGGGGTCCGTGCAGGGGGAGAGAGTGGGCCGGACGACGTGACGTCCCATTGTGATCCACGTGCTCACTCCAGCAACCCCTGCGGGGTCCTCCGGTCGCTCCGCTCCCTCCGGCCTGGCCCTGGAAACCCTAAGGGCGGACCGTGAAAGCCGTCGACCGTGAAGATCGCGGAGCGATCTTCCGCACCACTCGGCGACTTTCCGCACCACTCCGCCCCAAGGGTTTCCAGGGCCAGGTGCTTGCGCTGCGCGCGCGGCTCCCAACAGGACATCACGTCTGGGGATCGGCCCCAGCGCGCAACCGATCGTCAAGGAGACCGTCATGACCCTCATCGAGAACATCAACACCATGGAGACCGAAGGGCACTCCGTGACCGCAACCGTCTGCGAGAACGCCGCCCTCTACGGCGCAGCCCCCGAGCGCGACGAGTTCGACCCTCGCGCCATCTGGGACAAGGACGACGCGCTGACCGCCGTCGAGGAAGCCTTTCGCATCATGGCCGAAGGCGTCTGCCCCGACGGCACGCAGCTCGCCGACGAGCGCGAACACCTGCTCTGGGGGTTCGTCAACATGCTCCATGCCCAGACGCAGCGCATCGACCGCGGCGTCGACAGGCTCACCCCCGAACTCCGCGACCTCCAGCGCGACCAGGACGGAACCGAGATCAGGTCGTTCGAGCTGGAGATGACCACCCACCGCGCGCAGAACCTCGGCGACCGACGCGACGCCTTCGAGACCCTGCGCGATGCGGTGGCCGACGCCTACCGCGAGGAAACCGGAGAGGTCTGGCGGCCCCGGCGCGGCAGCCACGTCAGCCAGACCGGCAGGCTGACCTCCGCCAGCATCGACGCCCGAGACTTCGTCCGCGCACGGAAGGACCGCGAGACCATGGCGCACCTGCCGCAGGGAACCCTCGTCGCCATCGCCGGCGGCAAGGACATCGACAACCCCGACGCGGTGATCCGCATGCTCGACAGGACCCGCGCCAAGCACAACGACATGGTCCTCGTGCACGGCGGCGGTCCCGGCGTCGAGAAGGTCGCCGCAGGCTGGGCCGAGCGCAACGGCGTCCACCAGATCGTCTGCAAGCCCGACTGGAACCGCCACGGACGCGCCGCGCCCTTCCGCCGCAACGACGAACTGCTCAACCTCCTGCCGAAGGGCCTCATCGCCTTCCCCGCGAGCGGCGGCGGCATCACCGGCAACCTCATCGACAAGGCGAAGCAGCTCGGTATCCCCGTGATGACGGCCAGTGCATAGGCCGCAACGCAGCGCGGGCCGCGTCGAACCCCGGCGCGGCCCGCTTCGCTTCCGACCGACGGTGTCGCGGCGGCACCGTCGTCCTCGCGGGCGCTTCGTCCTGCCCCGGACCACGATCCGGGGGCCCCGCTCGCGATCGACACCGTGACCGGCATCTCCGGCAGCGCCGCCGGTGCTGGCGACCGCCGGTCCGATCGCCTGCCAGGGCAGCAGCGCCTTGCGGCTGTCGCCGCCATCGCGCGTTGCCGCCTGCATCGCTCCCCGCACTCCCGCCGATCCTCGTGACGGCGCTCCCGTCGGAACCGCCGTCACCGCCCCCGGCGCCGCGCTCGACACTTCGTCCATTCGTGGTGTCGCCACCGTCGCCCGCATCAGGCGCCGCGGAGGCTCCAATCCGCCGGGTTCCCCGGCGTCGATTCCCCCATCGCTCATACATCGCAAATCGTGCTCCGACGGGCCGCGCCCGTCTCGGTTCTGCACACCGGAACGCATCCCGATGCAGGGCTGCGGCATGGGATGACAGGCGCAGCCTGGGGTCGCCAGGAGTGGACAGGCGCCGCCGGAATCCTGCCGGCGCAACGCGGATCGAGCGCCACCGATTTGTGTTCGCCGGATCGTCGTACCGGGGCGCGGTTCAGCGCACGCCTGCCGCCAAAAGCAGCCGGAGCGGTTGCGATCGGTGGCAGGTCGTGTGACGATGTGTTACGGGAGAATGCGCGCCGGTTCGCAAAATCGCCTGTCGAGCAGTCAGTCTGACTGCGCGCCCGGCTGCGCCCACTGTTGACGGCTCTCGATGACGGCACGGCCGGACCCGCTGCCGGGCCGGGGCTGTCGCATCGAGGGGCGCACGGCAACGACCTCGTCGCACGGTCGGTTTCGTCGGGAAGCGGGGCTCTGATGCTTCGGTTCGGGGCACGCGGACGGACGAAACCGGCCATCGGACCGGCCCGGGAAAGGCGGGAAGCATCACGAGAGATGACCGAAACGATCCCGGAAACCGGAAGGAACTTGCGGAGAACCGGAGCAATGCGCGCCGGCCGCGCTCGATTCGCTTCTCCGAATCCGAATGGAGTCTGATCGAGCAGGCCGCCATGCGGCACGGAATCCCGGCCGGCGAACTCGTCCGTGCGGGCGCGGTCGCGCTGGCCGAGGACCGCCTGGGCGAGGCGCCCCCGGCCACGGTGGCGCCCGGACACCTCGCGCTCATTGAGACCATGTGGCGCATGGTATACATGATGGCGACCCTCGACCGGGACGAATTGCTCGACGCCCAGCGGGAGAAGGAACTTGACGACCTCGTCGACGCGGCACGACGGACGATGAAGGAAACGATGGCGGAAGGCACCGTTTGAAGCCTCCCCGGTGCCAGTAAACCCGCTGCGAGTCCCAACTATCTTCGCAACGGGACGATGGTTCATTACGCCAGCGTGCTGTCGCTAGCGTGCTTGCAAGTGTGCCCGTTGCCATCGAAACTGCCTGCGTCTGGTTTGTTATCAGCCCCTTGGAGCAGTCTGCCATGCCGGAAACGACAAGACTCGGGTCGATCCGCATTCGCGGTTTCAGATCTCTCGCCGACGCTGAGTTGTCAGGTCTGGGCAACGCCAGCGTCCTGATCGGCGCCAACGGCTCGGGCAAGTCCAACTTCGTGCACTTCTTTGAAATGCTCAACTGGATGCTGCGGTCGCGTCGTCTGGGGGAGTTCGTCGAGCGTCATGGGGGCGCCGACGACCAACTGTTCGGCGGTAGTCAAACCACCCCGGCCATGCAGGCCGAAATCAGTCTGGAAACCGGGGCAGGCTGGAACGACTACAGTTTCACCCTTGCGCACGCTCATCCCGACCGATTGATGTTTACCCGAGAGGCATTCCGGTTCAGCCGCAGGGATCTGCCGTCCGAGGCACCTTGGACACATCTTGCCAGCGACGGGTATCGCGAAGCGCAAATCGTCGAGGCTGCACAATCCCCGCAACCGTCGGGGGTCAACCCGACAACCGCGCGAACAATTACGCATCTGCTGCGGAATTGCGCCGCCTATCAGTTTCACAATACGTCCGGCAGCTCGAATTTCAAGACCCGCTGGGAAACCGAGGACAACAACACACTGCGTTCCGACGGAGGAAATCTCGCGGCCGTACTGCACAGGCTCGAGCATGAGGATCATCATCGCTTCGAACTGATCTGCCGTCACATCGGTCGCGTGCTGCCGATTTTCGACCGCTTCAACATTGAAAGCAGCTACGGCAAGGTCCGGCTCAGATGGAAGGCCACGGGGACCGACAAGACCTTCGGGGCCCATCTCACGTCCGACGGATCCCTGCGCTTCTTCGCCCTTGTCACACTGCTGAACCTCCCTCGGGAAATGCTTCCGGATGTCGTCCTGCTGGACGAACCCGAGCTCGGCCTCCATCCCGTGGCCATCGCGCTGATAGGCGACATGATCAAGGCGCTTGCCGTTGATGTGCAGGTCATTGTCGCCACCCAGTCGCCTCTTCTTGTGGACGTGTTCGATCTCGAAGAAATCGTGGTTCTAGAAGCGCAGGATGGCCGCACGCGCTTCCGGCGGCTCGCGACCGACGATTACCGACACTGGCTTGAAGAGAGTTTTGCGCCTGGCGAGCTTTGGCAGAAGAACCTGCTCGGGGGCCGTCCGTGATCCGTCTTGCCGTATCGGTGGAGGGCCAGACGGAAGAGGAATTCGTCAAGGGCGTATTGGTCCCGCACCTCCAGCCGCACGGAGTGGCGACCATACCGGTCCTGTTGGGCCGTGCGCGAAACCGGGGCAGCGACGGCGGATCCGTAACCGTGGAGCGGCTCGTCCCCGAGATCGTCCATTTGAGGCGCTCGCACGATGCCGTCACAACCCTTGTCGACTTCTATGGCTTCAGAGAAAAGGCGCAACGCTCTGCGGAGGAGCTGGAACAAGTGATTCGCAAGGACGTCGAGGAAAGGAGCGGCTGGCAAGGAGACAGACTGATGCCATATGTTCAGCGCCACGAGTTCGAAGGCCTGCTGTTCTCCGACGTGAGCGCCTTCAGGGTGTTGCCTGACATCCTGCCGCAGGCCGTCCGCATGCTTGGGGACATCCGGTCGGCCTTCGCAACGCCCGAAGACATAAACGACGACAAACGCACCGCTCCGAGCAGGCGCATCAAGGATGCGCTTCCGCGATATAGGAAGCAGGCTCATGGACCTCTGATCGCTGAGGCAACGGGCCTGGAGAAGATCCGGGCGGAGTGTCCGCGCTTCAACGCTTGGCTCGAACGACTGGAAACCTTGCATGAACGCATCGGGCCGTAGTCGGGGCCCGCCATCCGCTCCTGATCGCTCACACGCTTGAGGTCGGCAAGCGGACAGTCAGCCGATGGCAGCGACCTGGAGACCGATTCTCCATCATGCGACCTGCATTCAGAGACCGAGGTCGATCTCGACGCCCTTGCCCTTGGCGGGCGGTTCGGGCTCCGGCGCCTTGTCCCTTGCCGGACCCGGCTCGATATCCCGCGCCGGGGGGTGCGGCGAGGACGCCTCCGGGCTCTCCCGCTCCCTGTCGAGCAGCGCCTTCCCGTCCTTTTGCTGCCCGCGTTCGCGCTCCGGGCGGAGGCTCTCGCCGATGGCTTCGAGGGCCGAGAGGCGCTCGCCGGTGACCGCTTCCAGCCGCTCCTTCAGCGCCTGCACGTCGTCCGTGACCAGCTCCGCCCGGTCGCGCGCGCGGGATATCTCGACGTAGAACGCCTTGGCGGTGGTCAGGTTGGGGTGGTTCGCCTCCATCGCCGCGATCGCGTTGTCGACGGTGCGGCCCTGGAATGCATGCACGGTCGCGGCCCATGCGTAATCGAGATGGCGCAGCTGGGGATCGCCCGGGGTCAGGGTGAGCCTGCGCCCCTCCTCCAGCAGGAATGTCACCCGCCCGTTGCGCACGCCGATCACCTCGGCCATGCCGGAATTGACCAGCCCGAGGCCCTTGTCGTTGCGGGTCCAGCGGATACGGTCGCCGGCGCGCAGTTCGACGGTTTCGGCGCGGTAGACCTCGGTCCCGCCCTTGCGTCCGCCGATCTCCGACGGCTTCCAGGCGACGGTGGAGCCGTCAGGGCCTTCGAGACGCACAATCCTGTTCCTGTGATCGACGCCCATGACGCGGCGTTCCTCGCCCTTCTCCACGCCGAGCCGCCTGTAGGGGCGGTGGAAGGCGACCACGTCGCCGGGGGCGTAGTCGGAGGCGAGCGCCTTCTCCGCGTGCGTGTGGCCCTTCGAGACCAGCCGCTGCGTTTGCAGAACCGGCCCCGCGATGTGCCCCTCGCGGGCGAGGCGCTCGCGGATATGGGCGTTGATGCCCTCGCGCAGCTCATGGCTCGGGGCCATCACCCCGGTGCGCTCGCGCATCTCGGGCGAGAGCGCGAGCCACCGTGCCGCGACGGCACCGGCGATGTTGTCGGCCTTCACCTCGGCGACATGGGAGCCGAGCTTCTCGAACGCCGTGGCGATCTCGCCCGCGAGGCTCGCCTCGACGGCGGCCTTCAGGCCGGGGTCGCGCTGGCGCAGGATCTCGTCCATCACCGCGGTCTTCATGCCCGCCTGCTGCAACTGGGCGAACGGTTTGCCGGCATCGACGGCGTCGAGCTGCTTCGCATCGCCCACCAGCACCAGCTTCGGGATGCGCAGTTCGCCCGCGATCCTGAGCAGGTCGCGGGCCTGCACGGTGGACGCGAGGGACCCCTCGTCGACCACCAGCACGGTCTTCGCGAAGGCCGCGCGCATGTCCCTGGCGCCCTTCCGCGTCAACCTGCCCTCGGCGACGCCGGCGTTCCTCGCCAGGAACCGCTGGAGCGTTTCCGACTCGATGCCCGATTCCGCCGCCAGCGTCCGCACCGCCGAGGCCGACGGGGCGAGGCCCGCCATGCGCCAGCCCTTCTTCTCCGCCAGCGCCCGGGCGCGGTTCAGCATCCGGGTCTTCCCCGTCCCGGCGAACCCCTGCACCCCGACCGTTCGATCGCGCTCGCTCAGGATCAGCTTCACCGCCTCCCGCTGCCCGGCCGTGAGCGGTCCCTTGCGCAGATGCCGGTCCACCCTCCAGCCCCGCATGGGCGCCTTGCCCCGGCCTGCGCCGCCGCGCATCAGCGCGATCGTCTCGCGCTCGTCGGCCACCGCCCTGTCGGTGGTGAGACTGCCACTCCCGCGACCGGCCCGGGACCGGCTCTCCGGCCCCGGCGCGTCGTGCAACCGCCCTTCGCGCCGGAGACCGGCGACGGCGCGCTCGATCTCGCCGACGGAGGCCGCGCCGGGACTGTAAGCCAGCGCGGCCGCGAGCAGGTCGGTCCTGGCGAACACCGCGTCGCGCTCCGAGAGATGGGCCAGCGCCCAGTCCACCGCCTCCCGCGCGGGGTCCGCCCGCGCCGCGTGCTCGAACAGGTCCGCCTGCTGCGTTGCCGCCAGCGGGGTATCGCCCTTGCCCATATTCCCGACACGGTCATGTTCCCTCTCCGCGTCATTCAGGCTCCGCTCCATGGCCGATGCCGCGAGCGCCTTCGCGTCGAAGCCGAGTTCGGCGGCCTGCCGCGCCCAGGTCTCGCGCAGCGCCTCCCGGTCGACATCGCGCTTCGCCGCCCGCGTCATCAGCGCCGCGCGGCGGGCGGCATGCTGGTTCTCCGCCGTGGACCCGAAGCCCCGGCCCGCCATCGCCGCCTCGATCTCGGACCGGCGCGTCGAGAACGCATTGATGACCTCGCGGGAAACGCCCGCGATCTCGAAGCTGAGGTGGCGTCGCAAAATCGGACAGGTCGTCAAGGTGTATTCCGCCGTGTGACGGAGGAATGCGGATGAGCAAGCGACGCAGGTTTTCGGGGGAGCTGAAGGCGAAGATAGCCTTGGAGGCGCTACGGGGTGATCGGACGCTTCAGGAGATTGCCTCGAAGCACCAGGTGCATCCGAACCAGGTGGGTGTGTGGAAGCGCCAGGCGATGGAGGGTCTGGGGGAGGTCTTTTCCGGTGGAGGTGAGCGCCGGGCGCGGGATCACGAGAGCGAGGTCCGGGCTCTTCACGCCAAGATCGGGGAGTTGATCGTAGAGCGTGATTTTTTGTCACGCGGGTCCGGTCGCTGAGCCGGTCCGGGAGACGGGCGATGGTTGTGCGGGGCCACCCGTCGTTGAGCCTGACCCGGCAATGCCGTCTGCTGTCGATCGGGCGCTCGTCGCTCTATGACCGGCCGAAGGGGGAGAGCGCGGAGACGCTGGCTCTGATGCGCCGGATCGACGCGCTGTTCCTCAAGTATCCGTTCTACGGCGCCCGCCAGATGGTTCGGCATCTGCGCCGCGAGGGGGTGCGGATCGGGCGGCGGCGGGCCGCTCGCCTGATGCGCCTGCTTGGTCTTCAGGCGGTCTATCGGGCGCCGCGGACCAGTGCGCCGCACCTCGGGCACCGGGTTTATCCATATCTGCTGCGGGGTCTGGCGATCGAGCGGCCGAACCATGTGTGGTGCGCCGACATCACCTACATCCCGGTGCGGCGCGGCTTCCTCTACCTGGTGGCGATCATGGACTGGGCGAGCCGCTGCGTCCTGGCCTGGCGGCTGTCGAACACGCTGGACGCGGGGTTCTGTGTCGAGGCTCTCGACGAAGCCCTGGCGCGCCATGGCACCCCGCAGATCTTCAACACCGACCAGGGCAGCCAGTTCACCGGCTTCGCCTTCACCGCGCGCCTGCGGGAGGCCGGTATCCGCATCTCGATGGACGGCCGCGGCCGGTGCATGGACAACATCTTCATCGAGCGGCTGTGGCGCTCGCTCAAATACGAGGCGGTCTACCTGCACGAGATCGCCGACGGCTTCGCAGCCCGGCGCGTCATCGGCCAGTGGATCGGCTTCTACAACACCGAGAGACCGCACTCGGCACTCGGCGGGCGGACGCCGGCCGAGGCCTACCGGGGCGACACGCCTGTGGATATGATGGACAAGCCGCTTCGCGCCTTGACCACATACCCACAGGCGCAACAGCAGCAGCAGAAAGATCGATCCAAGAGGATTCTGGCGGCACAAACTTCAACCGGAATACACCTTGAAAACGCCGTCAGCCTGTCCGACAAACCGACGCCACCTCAATCCAGGGCCTGTCGGCGGGTTCGAGGGCGTCGACGGCGCGTTTGGTGAGGGTGAGCTTGACCCTGGCGACGCGTTTTGCGGAGTTCGATTTCATGGGGCGCAAGGTAGCGCCTGCCGGCAAATAGTCAACCCTACGATCAACCCGGCAAAAGGTATTGCAGCGTATCGGAGTCCGCTCCTGTCGTCGCATGGCGGATCGGCATTGTCTCAAAACATTGTAGATAAGCCGCTTTTGTCACGCCATGGCAGTTCCTGTCCACCGATGCCGACCATTGACAGGGGGGTTGGCGACGCGGCCGCCGCTCTGGAGGTGGTTGACGGTGACGTCGGCGCCGAGGCGGCCGATCAGTTCCGCGCGATTGAGACCGAAGGCCATGGGATTCTCCTTGAATGGCTGGTTGCTGACGTTTGCTTGCGAAACGGCCGGGGCCGGGGTCACTCCCCCGAACCCCCGACCGTTCGATCTCCTTCAAGCCCTCCTCGACCTCCGGGGCGCCGGCCTGCACGCCGGAGCCGGATGGAAGTCCGCGATGCGCTGCTCGGGGAACACCGTCTCGCGGTCGGCGCAGCGCAGCGCCCGGTCTTCGGCGATGACCTCGCGGACGAGCTCGGGACGGACGCCCAGCTCGGCCAGCAGTTCGCCGGTCGGAAGGTCGAGGGGATGGTCGGGATGGAACATGGCGGGGTCTCCTCTGCCGTTGCCCGGCCCGGCATCGGCGCGGGAGTCCTTCTCCCTCCCCCTGCCGGGCATTCGCCCGACAGGCGCTCCTCTCCGCCTCTACGCGCCCGAACCGGCCCGGCGGATACCCCGCAGCCGCTCGCACACCGCCCGCGGCGTCATGGACCCGAGGTTCAGCACCGGGATGCCGCGGGCCTCGGCGATGCGGATGGCCATGCCGGTGCCGCCATGATTGCGCCCTCCGGCCGGCACACGACCGCATCGACCGGCCGGTCCCGCCGCTCGCCCAGCAGGACCGCGACGTTCCGCGCATGCAGCTTGCGGACGGGGGGCGAACAGCGGTCCCAGGCCGGATGCAGGGACGCGGCGATCGCCATGCAGGCCGGCAGTTCGGCCGCGGACAGCACCCGGCAGTCCGGCCCGTCATGCCCGTTGCAGCCCCGCCACGGCAGCCACAGCGTCCGCCGGCCGGCCGGCGCCCCGGCCGCGAACGCGCTGTCCGCTCCATCCGCGCCGCCGCTCGCCAGATGCCAGCCGGTGCGCGCCAGCCATCCCGCCATCACCGTCATGTCCGCCTTCACGGACGCCGGCGTCGCCCGCGCCCCGATGCCGGCATGGGTCGGTGTCGTCATGTTCGGCCTCCCGGATTGCGAATGCCGCCGCTCCCTCGCCGGCAGCGGCGTCGCTCCCCGGCCGGCGTCTCTCCGCCTCTCCCGCACGGACCGGCCGGCTTGCCTGCCGCCTTGCGGCTTCGCGGAGTCCGGGGAGGCGATGGCAAGCGCCGGGGCCGCTTGCCGTCACTGTCCCCTGCTGCCTGCCTCTGGCGCCGGGCTGCCGGCGCACGGCCCGGGCGGCGAGCATCGGCCTGGACACGCCGGGGATGCCGGTAGCGGCGTTCGTCGGGCTGCTCGGGCCGGCGGCCATGGCAGCGTGGGCGGTCCCGCTCCGGACCGCCTGACGGGGGATCGCATGGTACGGCGGAAGGTGGCAGGCCGACGGCCGTTCGCGTGCCGGCGGCGCAGCATGCCGAGGCGTCAGTGCGCGGTAGGGTCACCGGGCTCGTCGCCCTCGGCCTGCATGGAGGCCGCCGCCATGGCGGTCCAGGCCTCGCGGTCGTGGCCGAGGCGGCGGTTGAGCTTGTCGCAGATGTTCAGCGCGTCGTCGAGGGTCAACGCGATCAGGGCGGTCGGGACATGCCCGGCCAGCCCTTCGATGACGATGCGGATCTGCTGGACTTCCGTTTCGACGTCGTAAGCGGGGACGAAGCAGAAGTCGGGTTCGTCGGGCAGGGTCTGCGCAGTCATGGCGGTGTCCTCTGTCGGGAAGCCGGGGTCGGCGCGTCGGGAGTGTCTATCCCGCGCGCACCGGCGACGGAAGCGCCGGCGCGGCGATGCCGCCGGGCCGGCAACATGTGTGATGGGGTTCTCAACCGGCGGCCGGCCATACGGATTCCGGCCGGCAACACGCGCGCCGCTCATGCGGCGAGCGGCCATCGTTCGAGGATGCGCTCCAGCGTCTCCGCCTTCGGCGCGAAGATGCGCGCCCGGAAGGAGACGATCTCGACGGTGCAGCCCATGCGCTTGAGCGCGTCCATGTCGGTGTCGTCCGGCCCCTCGACCTCGATGCGGTCGGCGCCCATGATGCGCCGCCGCGCGAGCCGCCAGCCGTTGGCGAGCGCAAGCGCGTTGCCGCGGTCCATGACCGCCTCGTAGGCCTCCGCGCCGGTCATGGCGGGGCCGCCGTCCAGGCCGAAGCCTGCGCGCACGGCGCGGACCTGTTCGGCGTCCAGCACGCGGCCGATGAGGGCCGTGCCGCAGTCTGCCGTGAGCCGGCGGACGCGCATGTTGTCGGCCGGCAGGCGGTCCCAGACGGGCAGCAGCAGGCCGGTGGCGAGCCAGAAGCGCGAGTCCCGGTGCGACGGCAGGCCGGCGATCTCTGCGTCCCAGACGCGGCGCCAAGCGGCCTCGTCGGCGCGGCGCCAGTGGGAGGCGTCGAGTTCCGCCTTCGCCATGGTCTCAGCTGCGGCGGGCCGGACGAGGCGGACCCGTTCCTGCACGCCGCCGTCGTCGAACAGGCGGGACGGCGCCGGCGGGATGACGGCGGCGCGCTGCGAGCGGGCGTTGACCGCGAGGCGCGGCCTGCCCCCGGATCCAGTCCGGGGCAGGCTGTCGGGGCCGGGATCGCGTTCGCCGATCTCCAGCGCGGCATCGGCCGTGAGCGGCGCTAGCCTGTCCCTGCGCACGATCTCGACCAGTTCGGTGGCGGCGCCGGCGCCGGGATGCTCGTGGAGGGTCTCCCGGCCGGCGATCAGGAGGGAGTCGGCGGTGACGGTCTCGACCCCGACCTCATGGGTCCCGGCCTCGATGGCCTGCTCGATGTTGGCGGCGATGCGGTCCTCCAGTTCCGAGAAGAGCTCGTTCTGCTCGGCGATGGGGAGCGCCAGCAGGCGGTTGAGGAACTTCGGCATGGGCGGCAGGTCGTCCCTGAGACTGCCCTCCCAGGTGAGCTTCAGCCCGGTGGCCGTCTCGAAGCGCTCCAGGGTCCAGCCCTCGATGGAGCCGCGCCAGAGCGCGCCGTAGAACTGGCGCAGCGCGGCGCGGGCGTAGACGCTCTCCAGGTTGTCGCTCTCGCGGAACAGCGCCGCGTCCTTGCCGCCCATGGCGGTCTGGCTGTCGCGCTGGCCGCGGGTGATGGCGCCAAGCGAGTCGAGCCTTCTGGCGATGGTGGCGATGAACCTGCGCTCGCCCTTCACGTCCGTGGTCACGGGCCGGAACAGCGGCGCCGAGGCCTGGTGCGTCCTGTGGGTCCTGCCCAGGCCCTGGATCGCCTGGTCGGCGCGCCAGCCGGGCTCCAGCAGGTAGTGGATGCGCCGCTCGGTGTTGCCGCAGGAAAGATCCGCATGGTAGCTCCTGCCGGTGCCGCCGGCCATGGAGAAGACCAGGATGCGCTTGGCGCCGTCCATGAACGCGGCGGTCTCGGCGAGGTTGGCGGAGGCCGGCCGCGAGCGCAGCGCCAGGCGCTCGCCCCGGGCGTCCGCGATCCTGAGCACGCGACGGGAACGCCCGGTCACTTCAGCGACGGCCTCGTGCCCGAAGTGCTGCATGAGCTGGTCCAGTGCCGTGGGCACCGGGGGCAATGCGGCGAGCTTCCCGATCAGCGCGTCGCGGCGGTCCTCCGCTTCCTTGCAGATCACCGGGTTGCCGTCGGCGTCGAATACGGGCCGGCTGAGGAGATTGCCGCCGTCGTCGGTGAAGGGTTCCTGAAGCTGCACCGGGAAGGCGTGCATCAGATAGGAGAGGATGGCGTCCCGGGGCGTGAGGTCGATGTTGAGGTCGTCCCACTCCGAGACCGGCACCTCGGCGATGCGGCGCTCCATCAGCGCCTCGCCGGTGGAGACCAGCTGGATGACGGCCGAGCGCCCGGCGTCGAGATCGGCCTCGACGGCGCGGATCAGGGAGGGGCACTTCATGCCGGTCAGCAGATGGCCGAAGAAGCGCTGCTTGGTGGCCTCGAAGGCGCTCAAGGCTGCAGCCTTGGCGTTCCGGTTGAGCGTGTCCGCGCCCTGGACGATGCCGGTGGCCTTGAGCGCCTCCTCGATGTTGGCGTGGATGACCTTGAAGGCAACCGCATAGGCGTCCCAGATGCGCCGCTGCTCCGGAGACAGCGGATGTTCGAGGATGTCGACCTCGATGCCGTCATAGGCCAGTGCCCTTGCCTGGTAGAGTCCGAGCGCCTTGAGGTCCCTGGCGACGACCTCCATCGCCGCGACGCCGCCGGCCTCCATGGCGGCGACGAAGTCGGTGCGCTTGTCGAAGGGGGTCTCGCCGGCGGCCCACAGGCCGAGGCGTCCGGCATAGGCGAGACCGGGGACGGTGGTGGCGCCGGTGGCCGAGACATAGGCGATGCGGGCGTCGGGCAGCGCGTTCTGCAGGCGCAACCCGGCGCGTCCCTGCTGCGACGGCCTGGTCTCGCCGCGTTCGGACTTCGATCCGGCAGCATTGGCCATGGCGTGGGCTTCGTCGAACACCACGACTCCGTCGAAGGCGTGGCGGTCCTCCTCGTCGAGCGAGCCGGCAAGCCATTCCACGATCTGGTCGAGCCGCGACGGCTTCCCCTGGCGGGAGGGCGAGCGCAGCGTGGCGTAGGTGGCGAACAGGATGCCGGCGTCGGGCGGGATCTCCATGCCCTGGCGGAAACTGCCGAGCGGGATGACGTCGGTCTCCAGCCCGCCCAATGCGGTCCAGTCGCGCCTTGCGTCTTCCAGCAGCTTGTCGGACTGGGAGAGCCAGAGCGCCTTCTTCCTGCCGCGCAGGCGGTTGTCGAGGATGAGGGCGGCGACCTGGCGGCCCTTGCCGCAGCCGGTGCCGTCGCCCAGCATCCAGCCCCGGCGGAAGCGCACCGGTGCCGACAGCGCCTCGCCGTCGGACGTGACCGGCGAGCCGTCGACCTCTTCCCCGTGATTGTCGTCGTCCTCGCGGCAGCGGTGGACGGTCTCCCAGCCCGAGCCGATGCGGTAGTCCGCCGCCAGATGTCGGGCATGGGCTTCGCCGGCCAGCACGACGCTTTCCAGTTGGGCGTCGGACAGCAGGCCGTCCGTCACAACGCGTTCGGGCAGCATGGGCCTGTAGGCCGGCGCAGGATGCGGCACGGCGGCCATAGCGGCGGACTGGACCAGCGGCGTCGGATGTTCGACCGCGCCCGGCACGCGCACGACATCCGGCCGCCAGGGTGCCCAGGGGCCGGTGTCGCTGGCGGAAGAATCGGTATGGGCCGCGGATTCGACCGGGCCGGTCTCGACGGCGAGTTCGGAGACCGGCCCCCAGTCATGGGCCTGCCGCGTCGCGGGCACCGCCGCGGGCTTCGGACCCCGGCCCGTGGCCGGCTTCGGCGCCACCGGCCTGCCGAACAGATCGCGCGCGGGACCTGACGGGACCGGACCGGACGGCACCGGCATCGGAGCGATGGGCTGGCGCTTCGGCACCTGCGCGATGACCGCATCGAGCAGTTCTGCGGCATCGGCGGCGCGGGCGGTTCCGTCGAGTTCGACGGCGGGTCCGGCGCCGCGTTCCAGCACGGTGAGGCGGGTGTCGAAGGCGGTGCCGCGCCTTGCATAGGCCCGTCCGTCGATGGCCATGGTGAAGACGCAGTGTGCCGGGGGATCGAGGCGGCCGACGGCGTCGCCCGGGACGCAACGGGCCGACGTGATGGTCACCAGGCGGCCGCCCGGCGGCAGCATCGAGGCGGCGGAGCGGACATGGCGCAGATCGGCGTCGTGCCGGCTCCGGTCGACTCCCGGTGTTGCCGAGAAGGGCGGGTTCATCAGCACCACGGTGGGGCGGACGCCGCGCAGCCGGTCGGCGATCGCCTCGGCGTTGTGGTGCGTCACCGGGGCCTCGGGAAACAGCCGAGTGAGAAGCCCGGCGCGGGTTCCGGCCACCTCGTTGAGATGGAGTGCGCCTGCCGCCCGGTTGCCCAGCGCGCATGCCGCCATGACCGCCAGCATGCCGGTGCCGGCGGAAGGTTCCAGCACCACGTCGCCCGGCCGGATCGCGGCGGCCTGGAGCACCGCATAAGCCAGCGGCAGCGGGGTCGAGAACTGCTGCAGCCGGACCTGTTCCTCCGACCGCCTTGTATGGGAGGGCTCCAGCGCCGCCACGGCTTCCAGCATGGCCAGCATGCGGCGCGGCCCGTCCGGTCCTGGACCGGCATGGCGGCGCATGGCGCGGCCGTGGCGCCGGAGGAACAGCACGACCGCCGCCTCGGCGGCATCCCAGGCGTCCTTCCAGACCCAGCCGCCCGCGGCGTCCGACGCGCCGAAGGCTTTCGTCATGGTGTCGCGGAGGGTCTGGGCGTCGAGGGGCCGGCCGGCCTCCAGCACCGGCAGCAGGGCCTGGGCCGCGGCGAGGGTCGCGTCGCCCCGGACCGGGCGGACAGCGGGACGATCGATGGCGTTGGCGGGAAGGGCCGGACGCGCGCGGGCGTCCGGCGCCGGATGGGCGTCGAGCATGGGCACTCTCCGTGCTGGAAGGATGGCGGCAGGCCGGGGCGGCGGAACGGGACTCGCGCCCCGCCCCGCCGGACCGACCCCGGCCGGCTGGCCGGACTCCCGGCGGCGCCCGCGGTCCGGTCAGCCGAAACGGCGTCCGTCCGCGGTGAAGGCGTAGTCGTTCGCCGCGAGCGCCTCGTCGACGGCCTCGTCGGAGGTGACGTATTCGTATTCGTCGCGGAGCCGGAGGTGGAGCCAGCGGGCGAGGTCGCGCAGCGCCCCGGTCACGGCGTCCTCGGCGCCATCGGTCGGGGGCTGGCCTGTCGGGCTGTCGCGTTCGACCTCGACCGCCATGGCGTATTCGTGGCAATGGCGTCCCCGGTGCCGGACGGTCGCATGGAGCTGGAAGAGGTTGCGCCGCTGGGTCGCCTGGAGGTCGTCAGCGATCCGATGCAGTTCCTGATCCGTCGGAGCGTGGGCGCGAATGGCTCTGGCGGCGCCCCCGGCGTAGTTGTAGCTGCCCTCCCAGCTCGCGCCGTCGCCCTGCGAGAAGGCGAGCCGGAAGAAGATGCGGGGCCTGTCGCGGATGCCGCCGCCGTGGAGGGGGACAGGCGTGGTGGCCAGCGTCACGCCGACGATGCCGCAGACCGTCTCGAAGTCCGCGCGGACGGCATCGTACCAGTCGTCGTGCAGGCCCTCCTGGCGATACCAGCGGCGGGCGGCCTCCTTCGCCGCGCCGGACAGTTCGTCGATGTCAAAGACCACGGTCTCGATGATGCGGGGCATGGCTCAGCACTCCTGTCGGGTGGGAAAACGCCGGGCGCCGTCGCGGCTGAGCGCGACGGGAATGCGGAACCCGGCCTCGCGGGCGGTCCCGGAGACATCGACGAGCACGCCGTCCGCGGTCGCCTGGCGGCGGGTATACGAGAAGACGACCGGGCCGAACGGCGCGGCGTTGGCAGGTTCGGGCATGGCGGTGTTCTCCATGGGTCGAGCGGAAGCGGCGTGGATGCGGGACCGGCCGGTGCGGCTGTTCAGAGCAGCCCCTGGGCCTGGAAGCTGACCGCGCCGGTCGGCGTGACGACGATGTGGTCGTGCAGGATGACCTCGATGGTCCTGAGCGCGTCGCGCATGCGCTTCGTCGTGTCGATGTCGGCGCGAGACGGGGCGGGATCGCCGGACGGGTGGTTGTGCACGGCGATCAGCGCGGTGGCGCCGGCCTCCAGGGAGCGCATGCACACCTCGCGCGGGTAGATGGGGGCGCGGTCGACGGTGCCCGTCTGGTGGCGGTCGTGGCGGATGAGACGGTTCCTGCGGTTCAGGTAGAGGATGTGGAACTCCTCGACCTCGCAATGACCGGCGAGGGCGCGGCAGTAGTCGATGACCTTGTCGTAGCTGCCGAGGGAGGGGCGGAGGGTCTCCGGCAGGTCGGCCCGGGCCATGCGGATGCCGAGCGCCTCGGCGGCCTTGAGGGCGGCGATGGCATCCTCGCAGAGGCCGGGCACGGCGCGCAGCCGGTCCGTCCGGGCGGCAAGCGCGCGCGGCGCCGTGCCGAACATCTCCAGCAGGCTTGTGGCGAGCGCGTCGGCACCGCCGGCGGCGTGATGTCCGGCGAGCAGCAGTTCGAGCAGTTCTCGGTCGTCGACCGCCTCGCGGCCGGCGCGCAGGAAGCGGGCGCGGAGCCGGCGCCGTCCCGCGGCCTTCCGGGCCGGACCCCGATCCGGGGCCGCCGGGGCAGGTGCGCCGCAAAGCGGCATCTCGTCGAAGCCCGGTGCGTCGTCGATCACGGCAACCTCCTCGGATGGGGGGATGGGGAAACGCCCCGCGCGGAAGCGGGCGGGCCGGGGCGCAAGGCAGCGCGGCGGCGGAACGGATGCTGGCCGGCCGGGTCAGCGGGCGGCGGTCTCCGGCGCCGGACCGGCCGGTCCGAGGTCGACGGCGACCCTGCCGTCGCGCGCGGTAATGGTGACGGTGCGGTCCGGCGGCATGAGCCAGAGCAGGTCGGTCCACACGGCGTGGGCGATGGCGCGCTTCCGCGCCTCGTCGGCCGGGGCCTGCGGTGCGGGAACCCCGGGTCGCGGTTGGCCTGATCCGGACGACGATCCGGGCGGACAGGCGGCGGGCATGGTGTCGTGCCTCATGATTGCGGTCTCCCCTGGCCGGTTGCGGGACGCGGCGGACCCCTGGGAGCCTTCCGCGCCCCGGGTCCCGGTCGCCCGAACGTCGGCCGGCCCCCGCTCCGGGCGGTGCGGGACAGCGCCGGGGTCCGGGCATCGGCGGTCGAGGATGCGCACCCTGGCGCGGCCGCCGGAGACCCGGACATGGGGCTTGCCGCGGGCATCGAGCGAGACCGTCACCAGGGGCGGCTCGCCGTGTTCGGAGAACCGTCCGGGGACCGGGAGCCCATCGTCGCCCCAGGGGTCGGCGTCGGCGCCCTCGCACACGGCGGCGACGAAGGTGTCGCCGCAATGGTCGATCGAGCGCCAGGCGTCGCTCCGGTCGGTGGCCTCGATGGCCTTCTCCAGGGCCTCCTCGATCGTGTCGGCCTCGACGGCGACAGTGTTGGCGAAATAGCCGGCATGGCCGCACTGCACGGTGAACGGGCGGGCCATCACGCCGCCTCCCCGGCGGGTTTGCCGAAGGTGACGGTGACCCTGCGGTCGCGGACGGCGATGTCGACGCCCCGCTCGTGCGGGATGAGCCAGAAGAGTTCGCGCGCGACGGCATCGGCGATGGAGCCGCGCCGGGCCTCGTCGTCGGAGACCAGCAGGCGGGTGGCGATGTGGAGCGCCTCCTGCTCGAACCGCTCCCGCTGGGTCTCCCAGCTGTCCGCGTCGGCGTCGTCGGAGGCGGAGAAGAAGGCGGCGCGGAGCAGGTCGGCGAGTTCGTGGGGCCGGAGCGTGCCGGTTGCGGCGACCAGCGGCAGGGCGTCGCCGACCCAGGACCAGGCCTCGCCGGCGAAGGCGAGATCGGCGTCGAGATCGAGGATGCGTCCGACGTTGCTGCCGCCCCGCACCGTGAGGCTCATGCGGATGGCGTCGGGGCGCTGCGGCAGGGGAGCCTCGGGCGCGCCGGTGCGCTCGGGAACGGGATAGCGGTCGAGCGGATACGGGCGGCGTCCGCTGGTGACCTCGGTGCGGATGCGCACGACCTTCTCGATCCCGTCATACCAGGCATAGCCTTCGAGCCTGCGGTCGGCCTCGAACAGGCGGGGCGCGACGCCGTCCCGTTCGGCGGCGCGCCACAGCGCCTGGGCCTCGGGCGGTTCGGGATCGCAGGCCATGACCAGGGCGTCGGCGCCGACCGGGGCGGGCGTCGGCGCCTCGCGCCAGTCGTCGAGATCGGCGATGCCGGGGCGCCAGGGGCGCAGTTCGGCCGGCGGCGGGGCGATGGCGATGCCGGCCTCGCGGGCGCGGGTCCAGTCCTCGAAGGCGGGGCGCGGGTCCGAATCGGCCGCCATGGCGCGCCAGGCCGCCAGCCGTGCGGCCTCGCGCATCTCGTTCAGGAAGGTGTTCTCGACCGCCTCCTTGCGGGCCGGCAGCACCAGTTCGAGATCGGGGCAGTCCTCGACGTCGGCAAGCACGGTCCAGGCGGCGCCGTGGACGGTCTCGACCGTGGGCAGGCCGACCGCAAGCGTGAGGCCGAAGAAATTGAGGTCGGGGTCCCTGTAGCCGTTGTGGCGGTTCCTGAACACGCCGAAGACGAGGCCGCGCCACGTCTCGGCATGGACGGCGCCGTCGAGGAAGGCGCGGCGCGGCAGCTCCTCCGGGCCGGCGCTGTCGTCGTATGTCACCGGCAGAGGGTAATGCCGGGCGGCGGCCGCGGCGGCGCTGCGGATGGCGGCAGCGGATTCCGTGGCCCGGAACGAAACCGCCGTTCCGTGCGGATGCGGCGCGCAGTCGTCTGTATGGACCTCGGCGTCCGCTTCCCCAAGAAAGTGCTCCGGCGACAGGGAGACCAGCCAGCCGGGCATCGTCTCCCCGCCGCGGGAACGGGGCCTGGAGGAGACGGCGACGTTGCGCCGCGCCAGGCTGGCGAAGCCGAAGCCGGCGGCGTCCTCGCGCCGGACCAGGGCGTCCGACCAGCCGTTCTCGCCGAAGCTCAGCAGCACGGCCGGGTCGGCGATGCCCGCGCCGTCGTCGGACACGGTGACGGTGAACGGCGTGTCGCCCGTCGCGGCGGACGCCCCGGCACGCTCGACGGCGATGCGCACCCGCGTCGCATCGGCGCGGCGGGCGTTCTGCAGCAGTTCGATGAAGATCTCGGAAAGGGTGGCGGCGTAGATGCGGGTGACGCGCCTGACGGCGCTGTCGTGGATGCGGGCGCGGATCGTGCGGTTCATGGACGAACCTCCGTTGAGACATGCGGAAACGGGAACGCCCCGCCGGGCGGCAGACCCGGCGGGACGCTTGATCGAGGCGGGACGGCTACCGGACCTGGCGCAGGAACTCGGGGATCTCCGCCGGGTCCGCATGGGCGTCATGGCCGTTGGCCGGAACCGGAGGGATGGGACCGGTTCCGGCGATGGCGTCCGGATCGGCACTGGTTTCACCGGCGCTGCCGTGATCGGCGTCGGCGGCAATCGCCGTTGGACGGCCCGGCTTCGGGCGCCGGCGCGCGACCGTTGCCGTTGGCGCGGGCGGCGAGCGCTTCGGCCCGGTGCGCCGCGGCGTCCGGTGACTCGATGCTCTCCACAATCGAGACCCTGCGCGGCGGCGCGGCGGGCGTCTCCGCCGTGTCGACTGCATCGGCTGCCGGGACGGACGCGGGTTCGGAGTCCGCTGCGTCTCCGGCAGCGGCCTGCCGCGTTCCCGGCGTCGTCGCTGGTCCGCCCGGCATCGAAGGCGGCGAACCCCGGCGGCGTCCAGGCCAGCGCGGCCGCGTGGGCGGCGGCCGAGAGCCCGAGCGGGCGTTCGGCCCGCGGCGAAGGCGGCCTCCATCGCCTCGGCCAGCGCCGGCTTCCTGTATTTGGAGCGTGCCGAGGCCCAGGCGGCGCCGAACACCGTGCGGGCGACGTCGAGGATGCGCCCCTTCGGCATGCGCGACCACAGCATGCCGGCGGTCGGGCGGACATGGGCGGCAAAGTCGATGCCGAGCCGGGCGACGGTGGCTTCCAGCTCGGGACGGGCCTGCGGCTCGAAGGCGAGCTGGCCCTTCACCGTGCGCGCGACGCAGGCCGCGAACAGCGCTTGCTTGTCGGTCTGGGGCAAAACCCGCAAGGCCGCAAAGGAGGCGTCGTCATCGCCGGCGTCCAGCCAGTCCAGCGACAGGCCGGACCGGTCCGCCAGCATCGCCTCACCGGGCGACCATTCCGCGAAGTCGGGGTCGTTCATCCGTGTCATGGGCCGGTCCGGGGTCTCCTTCACCGCGATGTCCAGCGCATGGTTGTGGTAGCCCGGCGCGAACAGGGCGCGGCCCATCTGGAAGAGTGCGAGGTCGAAGGCGGCCTCGAAGTCCCGCGCCAGATGGGCCTTGACGAGCGCGCTGCGGATCGACCGCAGGTCGTCGGCGAGACCGATGCCGACGCCCGCTTCCCTGCGCGCCTCGGCCTCGCGGTCCTTCGGCCCCGCCAGGGGCGCGGCGACCGGCGAAGCGGCGGTGTGACCGGCCTGATCGGCGGTGGCGGCATCCGGGTCGCGGCCGTTGCCGGCTTGGGTCGCCGCCTCGCCGGACTCCGCCGGCATGTCCTCGGGCCTGACCAGCCCCTGAATGACCTGCATCGCGCCGTCATGGCCGATCGTGACGATGCAGCCGGCCATGGCGAAGTCCTCGGCCCGGAAGACGGCGCGGGCCTCGACGGCGGCCGCGATCGCGTCGAGCCGGTCCTCGACGGCTTCGGCCTCGGCGGCCAGCTCTGCCGTCCAGTCGTCCTCGTCGAGGTTGACCAGCTCGTCCTGGCGGGTCTCCAGCTTCGCGAGCTCGGTCTGTTCCTCGCCGGTGGGCGGCGAAGGCTGCGGATGGACGCGGCCATGGCGGGCGGTCGTGCTCCAGTCGACCTCGACCATGGGCACGGCCCACTTCCAGCGCGTCGCCAGCTCGTCGGCCGCCGCCCCGAGCTTCGCCATGGCGAGCTTGTCCAGCAGCGCCGGGTCCTCGAACCAGACGCCGTCCTCGTCGTCATCGGCGAACAGGTCGCGCATGACCTGGCCGCCGGCGGCCTCGTAGGCCTGCGCCCCGACGAAGCGGGCGATCGCCGACGCCCCCGGCACCCGCTCCTCGGTCAGCATCCGCCTTCACCTGCCAGGCAGACGGGCGGTAGCCTTGGGCCGAGACCTGCTGCCAGACCGCCAGCTGGCGCGCCCGGTCTGTCGTGACCGCGAAGGCCTTCAGCGTCTCCAGGTCGATCTCGCCGGCCCGGTAGGCGTCGAGCAGTTCCGGCGCGGCGTTGCCGAGGCGCAGGCGCTGCTCGACGATGCGTTCCGACGCGCCGAAGCGCGCGGCGATGGCGGCGATCGACCGGCCGGCCGCGGCCAGTTCGGCGAAGGCGGTCACCTGGTCGGCCGGGTGCATGGGGATGCGGATGACGTTCTCGGCGAGGGAGACCTCGCCGGGGGCGTCAGTGTCGGTCCTGACCTGGCAGGGCACGGGATGGGCAGACTCCAGCGCGCCGTCCTCGGCCAGCGCCTGCAGGGCCTTCAGGCGGCGCCCGCCCGCGACCACGGCGTAGCGCTCGGTCCCGTCATCGGCGGACTCGTCGGTGCGGACGACCAGGTTCTCCAGCAGGCCGAGGGCGGCGATTGAGGCCCTGAGCGCGGCGTCGGCCTCCGCATCGGGCGGGGTCTTGCGGACGTTCTCGGGCGCGAGGCCGAGCCGGGAGAGCGGGATCTCCCGGATGGTCGGCGTGTCGCCGGGGGCGCCGGTCGTGGCGGTGCGGTTCATGCGAAGCTCCTCATGCGGTGTAGGGAAAAGAGAAGAAAGCGGGGTCGGGGACCGGCTCCCGCCGGCCCGGCCGCTTCGCCCGGACCGCCGCCCCGCTCCGCCTCCGCGGCGGCGTTGCGGCTGGGGCGTGGCGGGACGGCGGTGGGGGCGTGTCAGGGACGAACGGGATCGGGGCCGAAGCTCAGGCGATGGCGAGATGTTCGCCCCAGGGCGGTGGGTTCCGGAAGCGTCCGGCGCCGGACCGCCAGTCGCACCACAGCACCGGATAGCCGGGTTTGGCGTCGGGGTAGCGGTTGCATTCCAGATCGGTGAAGTAGAGACAGACGGCGGACCGGACGTCATGCGCCTCCAGCCAGGCGAAGCCGGGCCGGAAGTCAGTGCCGCCCCGGCCCCTCACGACAATCTCGTCCGGCAGGTCGTCGGGCGTGTACCCGGCGGCGTCGCGCACCGCCGTGTCGACCTGGAGCACGATGACGCGCTCGGGGCGGATCTCCGCCGCGACCTCGCGCACCTCCGACCAGAAGGCGGCTAGCGTCGCCGCCGGCAGCGAGCCCGAGGTGTCGACGATGACGGCGATGGCGTCCATGCCCTCGGAACGAAGCGAGGGCAGGTAGAGGCCGGCGTCGATGAAACGCCGGTTGGGGACGCTCCAGGAATAGTCGTTCTTCGCCGCGTCGGTCATGAAGCGGCGCAGGAGGCTTCGCCAGTCAAGCGTGCTCGTATGGGCGCCGCGCACGGTCTCCTCGACGGCGCCGGGCATGCGGCCTTCGGCCTTCGCGAGACTGGCGGCTTGGTGCATGGCTTCGTCCCAGTCCTGTTCCTCGGCAGCGAGGTCGCCCGGCGACGGGGCGGCCGCGCCGTCGTCTCCGCCCCCGGCTGGCGGGCGCGTCCATGACCTCGCCGGTGCCGGCGGGATCGCAGCTCGCCGTCGCGGCGCCGTCGCCATCCTGTCCGGGTTCACCCCGGCCGGAAGGACCGCGGGCATCACCGCCATCGCCGTTGCCGGGAGGAGGGTCATTCCCATCGGTACTGCCGCCGTTCGGGGAGTCGGACGCGCCGTTTCCATTGCCCGAACCGTCTGGGCCGGATGACGCGGCGTCATCGCCGCCGTCGCCCGACCCGTCCGGCTCCGGCAGCCGGTCGTAGGCCTGCTCGACGCTGATCCCGTCCCACGCGTCCGCGTCGGGCGGGAGCGTGAAGCCGGCGTCCCGCAGCAGCCCGTGGGTGACCAGCTGCGAGGCCTTCTGCCAGCGCTCCGGGTCGCGCTCTCCCCGCCGGGTGTGGTGCTTGAGCGTGCAGGCCAGCACCACACGGGCGATCGCCGTCTCGACGAGGTGCGCGTCGGTCTTCGCGATCCAGTCTGGGGAATAGCGGATCTCCCGCCCGTCGCTCGCCAGCGTCTCCCGGCCGGTATCGGCCCGGACCGGCAGGCGGAGCGCGAGGGAGCCGAAGAAGGGCTGGCGGCGCAGCAGCGCCGTGACGCAGCGGCTCACCCGCTCGGCTGATTCCCGGCGCGGCCGGGCCGCCATCACGCCGCCTCCCGCTCAGGCATGGCGTCGCCGGCGGCACCGTTGTTGTCCGGAGCCGCAAAATACCCCGCGAACTTCTCCGCCAGCGCGTCGGCCTCGCGCTTGACCTGCGCACGCGCCATCGGGTCGAAGCTCTTCGATGGGCGCAGCGCGTCCGGCTCGACGCTGGCGATCTTCTCCTTCACCTGCCCGCAGAGCCGCGCAAGCTCGTCGTCGCCGAAGATGTTGAGCCGCGGCACCACATCCACCAGCTCGCGGATGTTGCCGATCATCGAATCCCGGAACACCAGCGGCTTGCCGTCGCCGTCCTCGCGGAGGCGTTCGGAGACCCGCTCCACGGCATTCGCCCAGGCGCCGGTAGAGATCGCCCACCGCATCGTGGAGCCGCTCCTCGATCTGGCTCTCGATGTCGCGCTTCACCCGCTCGGTATCGTCGGACGCCAGCTTCGCCATGAAGTGGTCGGCGTCCCGGCACCGGGACGATGCGCCAGCGCAGGCCGAACCTCTCCCGCAGATCCTCCTTCGCGGGATAGTCCCCGATGCGGAACAGCCTGCCCAGATCGAGCCGGGCCCTGTCGATGTTGTCGTCGTAGTCCTCGATGAAGCGGGCGCGCGCGCGCACCAGGCGCTCCCGCAGGCCCTCCATCAGTCCGGTGTAGCGCTCGTGGTTGGCGACGGGGAGCAGGCGGCATCCCTGGTCGTCCCAGGGGAGCGTGTTGGCGTAGTGGGCGCCGCGCGCCGCGCTGACGGTGGCGTTCAGCGCGGCGAAGGCGGCCCTGGGCAGCAGGCGCTTGTTGTAGCGCCCGGCGGCGGCGCTGGCCTCGTGATGGACCGCGACATGGGTCGAGGCCTGGCGGTCGTAAAGCCGGCCCGACCAGGCGGCGATGCGCAAGCCGACCAGCATGGCGTCGTGGGTGAGGTTCATGGGGTCCTCCCGATGGAGTTGCTATTGCGTGCGGGCGGCGGCCCAGCGGATGAAGGCGGGCGTGCGCTGGAGGTCGGGGTCGCGGCGGATGCAGGAGCCCACCAGGAACTCGCCGACCTCGCGGCGCAGGCGCTGGGCGTAGGTGACGATGGCGTCCAGCGTGATGTCGTCGGCCATGCGGTAGAGCGCGCCGCACAGCGCGATCAGCGCGCTCGCGTTCTCCGGCACCATGGCGTTCTCGGGATCGTCGAGCACCGCCTTCGGATGGGGCAGTTCGCGCCACACCTTGAGGAAGGCCGCGAACTCCACCGCCGCCGCCTCGCCCACCGTGCCCCGGAACAGGGCGCGCTCGACGCCCGCATCGAGGCCGGCGCGCCGGTTGACGATGCCGGAGACCATCTCCCAGGTGCGGGGACAGGGAAACGCCTTCTCCTTCGTCTGCGGATCGAAGCTGTGCAGCAGGTCCGGGCGCATCCGGATCCAGAACAGCACCTCCGGGGCGATGCCGTTGGCCGCGCCCCAGGCGAGCCAGTCGTCGGCGTCGACCGCGATCTCCAGATGGACGAAGCGGGAGGCCAGCGGCGTCGGCATGCGGTGGACCACGCCCCTGTCGCCTTCGCGGTTGCCGCAGGCAATCAGCGAGGCGCCCTCGGGCAGCTCGTATTCCCCGACCCGGCGGTCGAGGACGAGCTGGTAGAGGGCGGCCTGCACCAGCGGCACGGCCGAGGGCAGCTCCTCCAGGTTGATGAGCCAGCGGCCGGGATCGTCCGTCGGCGGCAGGAAGGCCGGCGGCGCCCAGCGGGTGCGGTCCGAGCCGTCGCGCCACGGGATGCCGCGCAGGTCCACGGGGTCGAGCAGCAGGGCGCGGGACGTCGACATAGGCGCGTCCCGCCTCGGCCGCGACCTGCCGTGCGATGGCGCTCTTGGCCGCCCCGGGCGGGCCCCAGACGATGCAGGGCTGGCGGGCTCCCACCAGCAGCGCGAGCGTCGCGGCGAGTTCGCTCGGGCGCAGGCTGTAGTCGGCGGAGATCGTGTCGGGATCGGTCATCGGCAGCCTCCGGTATGGCGGGGGAAGACGGCGAAGGCCGGACGACGCCTCTCCGGCCTCCGACCTTCGCCCGGCCGGGCGCTTCGCCCTTACCTTTCCGCGGCGCAAGGCGCACGGCCGGCGCGGCGCGGCCATCGAACGCCGCCGGGCAAGGCGATGGGCGCCGGCGATCCGGCCTGTCGTGCGACCCTGCCGCGCTGTGCATGACAGCGCCGTTGAGCGCGCGGGCGAAGCCGTGCAGCATGGCGGCGGCGGGTTCCGGGGGCGCGGGCCGAAAGGCCGTCCGAAGCCGGACGCTGTGCGAGGAGAGACGCCTTCATGGCGAAGCAGACGACAGGCGAGGAGGCGGGCGAGTATGGCGGGCCGATGCTTCGTGCGCGCCCGGACCGGGGGCCGGAGATGGAACCGTGAACTCGCGCGCCGTTGCGCTGGCCTGGGCGCTCGCCGGCCTGCTGTCCGCTCCCGCCATGGCCGCCGACTACACTTGGCCCGTGGTGCGGGTGATCGACGGCGACACGGTGGCGGTGGACGCCTCGGCGGACCTGCCGCCGGGAGCTGGCCGACCTCAAGGTCCGGCTGCGCGGGGTGGACACGCCGGAGACAGGCGGGCGCGCGGAGTGCGAGAGGGAGCGGGCAGGCGGGCAGGCAGCGACGGCGTTCACCGCGGCGGCGCTCGCCGATGCGTCTGAGGTGGTCGTGCGGGACCCCGCGTGGGGCAAGTGGGGTGGCCGCGTGATCGCCGACCTGATCCTGGACGGGACGTCTCTGGCGGCGGCGCTGATCGCGGCCGGCCACGGGCGGGCCTGTGATGGCGAAAGGCGCGGCAGCTGGTGCGACCGGCAGGCGATGCGGCGTCCGCCGCAACGGCACGGGACGTCGTGAAGCCCGGCGCCGGCCGGCAAGGGGGATCGCCGGACCGGGAGGTCCTGGCCGGGCCGGTCGAGCGCGTCACCTTCCACAATCCGGAGAACGGCTTCTGCGTCCTGCGGGTCAAGGCGCGGGGCCATCGCGACCTGGTGACCGTGGTCGGCCATGCCGCGGCGGTGATGCCGGGAGAATGGATCACCGCGTCCGGGGCGAATGGGTCAACGACCGCACCCACGGCCAGCAGTTCCGGGCGCGCTTCATCCGCACCGCCGCGCCCTCCTCGGTCGAGGGCATCGAGAAGTATCTCGGCTCCGGCATGATCCGGGGCATCGGCCCGGTCTACGCCGGCAAGCTGGTCCGGGCGTTCGGCGACAGGGTGTTCGACGTCATCGAGGCGGAGCCGGAGCGGCTGCGCGAGGTGACCGGCATCGGCCGGGTGCGGGCGAAGCGGATCACCGACGCCTGGGCCGAGCAGAAGGTGGTGCGCGAGATCATGGTGTTCCTGCACGAGCACGGCGTCGGCACGGCGCGGGCGGTGCGGATCTTCCGGACCTACGGCGCCGACGCCGTGGAGGTGATGACGGAGAACCCCTACCGTCTCGCCCGCGACATCCGCGGCATCGGCTTCGTGACGGCCGACGCCATCGCCATGAGGCTCGGCATCGGGAAGACGGCGATGGTCAGGGTGCGCGCCGGCATCGGCCATGCGCTGGCCGAGGCGATGGACGAGGGCCATTGCGGGTTGCCGGAGGAGGAGCTGGGACCGCTCGCGGCGAAGCTCCTTGAGGTCCCCGCCGATCTGATCCGCACCGCGCTGGACCTGGAGCTGGCCGACGGCGCGGTGGTGGCGGACACGGTGGAGGACACGCCCTGCATCTTCCTCGGCGGCCTGCACCGGGCCGAGCGCGCCATTGCCGGGCGTCTTCTGGATATCGCTGCCGGCGCGCCCTCATGGCCCCGGATCGATCCGGACAGGGCGCTGCCCTGGGTGGAACGGAGGACCGGGCTCGCCCTGGCGCCCGGCCAGGCCGATGCCGTGCGGACGGCGCTCGCCGCGAAGGTCTCGGTGATCACCGGCGGGCCGGGGGTCGGCAAGACGACGATCGTCAACGCCATCCTGCGCATCCTGGCGGCCAGGGGGGTCGCCATCCTGCTGTGCGCCCCCACCGGGCGGGCGGCGAAGCGGATGAGCGAGGCCACCGGCTTCGAGGCGAAGACCGTCCACCGCCTGCTGGAGGCCGATCCCCGGACCGGGGGGTTCAAGCGCGATGGCGGGAACCCGCTCGACTGCGGCCTGCTGGTCATCGACGAGACCTCGATGGTGGATGTCCTGCTCATGCGCTCCCTGCTGGCGGCGGTGCCCGACGAAGCGGCGCTGCTGATCGTGGGCGATGTCGACCAGTTGCCCTCGGTCGGGCCGGGACAGGTGCTGGCCGACATCATCGCCTCGGGCACCGTGCCGGTGGTGCGCCTGACCGAGGTGTTCCGCCAGGCGGCCAGGAGCCGGATCGTCACCGCGGCCCACGGCATCAACCGGGGCGCCATCCCCGACTTCTCCCGGCCCGAAGGCGAGAGCGACTTCTATTTCGTGCCGGCGGAGGACCCCGAGACGGCGGTCGCGCGCATCGTCGAACTGGTGAAGACCCGCATCCCGCGCCGCTTCGGCCTCGATCCCGTGCGCGACATCCAGGTGCTGTGCCCGATGAACCGGGGCGGCGTCGGCGCGCGGTCGCTCAACGTCGAACTTCAGGCAGCGCTCAACCCGGTGGGCGAGCGCAGGGTCGAGCGCTTCGGCTGGACCTTCGCGCCGGGCGACAAGGTGATGCAGATCGAGAACGACTACGACAGAGAAGTCTACAACGGCGACATCGGCCAGGTCGCTGATGTGGACCCCGAGGCGGGCGAACTCGCCGCGCGCTTCGAGGGCCGCGATCTCGTCTACGGCTTCGGCGAGCTGGACGCGCTGGTGCCGGCCTATGCGGCGACGGTGCACAAGAGCCAGGGTTCGGAGTATCCGGCGGTGGTGATCCCGGTGCTGACCCAGCACTACGCGATGCTGAAGCGCAACCTGCTCTATACCGGGGTCACGCGGGGCCGGCGGCTGGTGGTGCTGGTGGGCCAGAAGAAGGCGGTCGCCATCGCGGTGCGCAACGCCTCGGGGCGCCGCCGCTGGTCGAAGCTGGACGAGTGGATGGCCGGCGCGAAGGCCGGTGCGAGAGCCAGGACCGCCCGGGACGCCCGGTCTCCTCGGTAGCGGCCGCTGACCGGCGCCATGCCCCGCGGATAATCGGGGAGGAAGCAGGGCAGATGGGTGAGAGAGAGGAGAATGGATGAACAAGGCGGAGATGGCCGATCGTCTGGCAGCCCGGACCGGCCCGGGCAAGGCGGCGGACAGGGAGGCGGCGGACAGCGTGTTCGCAAACTCGAGCGCAGCGGTCCCCCGCTTTGCTCCGTCTCCATCATTCTGCGGACGGCGTCGCGCACTCCAACCAATTCCGGCACATGCGCCCGCGCCGTCCGGCAGCGATGCCTTCTGCCGCTCGTTCTCCTCGTAAGCGTCTGGCGTGACCGCCCTTGTGGCGAGACGGCTTGGAGCCGCAGTCTCTGGTGAGGTTCCAGAGGTCGATAGTGTCCATTATCGGCTAATGGACACTATCTTAGGGGTCTGCGGTGCCACGTCGGGTACGCCGGTTCTGGTCGGACGACGAGAAGCGCCGGATCGTGGCGCAGAGCTACGCTCCCGGTGTCTCGGTGTCGGTTGTGGCGCGCCGCTATGACGTCAACGCCAACCTGATCTTCACCTGGCGGCGCGATCCCCGTTACAGGCCGGCGGCCGATGCCGGGGAGGCGCCGTCCTTCCTGCCGGTGGAGGTGGTGCCCGATGCGCCGCCGTTGGAGCCGGCCGCGGCATCGGACGGTCGGATCGAGATCGCGTTGTCGAACGGCCACCGGGTGAGCGCGTTCGGGTCGTTCGACGCGGACGCGCTGTGCCGGGTGGTGCGGGCGCTTGGCGGATGATCCCGGTTCCCTCCTCGACCCGGGTATGGCTGGCCTGCGGCGTGACCGACATGCGCAAGGGGTTCCCCGGTCTCGCGGCGCAGGCGGAGCGGGTATTGAAGGCGGATCCGCATTGCGGCCATCTCTTCATCTACCGCGGCCGCCGGGGCGACCTGATCAAGATGATCTGGTGGGACGGCCAGGGTGCGTGCCTGTTCTCGAAGCGTCTGGAGCGCGGCCGCTTCGTGTGGCCGTCGGCATCGGAAGGGAAGGTGTCGGTGACGCCGGCGCAGCTGTCGATGCTGCTTGAGGGGATCGACTGGCGGGCGCCGGTTCGCACCTGGAGACCGCTGGCCGCGGGCTGATTCACCGTTTATAAACAATGGGTTGACTGTCATTCGGGCTTCCCTTTGTCGGCCCCTTCGGGTAGGATGCGGCCATGCTCGAAGCGGCCCATTCCCTGCCCGACGACATCGCCGCGTTGAAGGCGATGGTGCTGGCCTCGCGGGCCGAACTGGCGGCACGGGACGCCGAGCTGCGCAACCGCGATCTGTTGATCGAGAAGCTCAGGCACCAGCTTGCGGGTCTGCGGCGGCAGCGCTTCGGCGTCACCTCGGAGGCCCTCGACCAGCTTGAGCTCGGGCTGGAGGACGAGGAGATCGCGCGGGCGGCCGAGGCGCCGACCGAGCCGACGCCCGCCACGAAGAAGCAGCCGAAGCGCCGTCCCCTGCCGGACCACCTGCCGCGCGAGGAGACGGTTCTCGCGCCGGGCGAGCGCTGCGCGGACTGCGGCGGCCGTCTCAAGCGGCTCGGCGAGGATGTGACGGAGGAGCTGGAGTACATCCCCGGCCGCTTCGTGGTGAAGCGCATCGTCCGTCCGCGCCTGGCCTGCGGCGGCTGCGAGAAGTTCCACCAGGCGCCGCTGCCGCCGCGACCGATCGAGCGCGGCCGACCGGGCCCCGGCCTTCTGGCGCATGTGCTGGTCTCGAAGTATTGCGATCACCTGCCGCTCTACCGCCAGTCCCGCATCTTCGCCCGCGACGGCGTCGAGCTCGACCGCTCGACGCTCGCCGGCTGGGTCGGCAAGGCGACGGCGCTGCTGGAGCCCCTGGCCGATGCGATCGGGCGCCATGTGCTGGAAGGACAAGCCCTGTTCGCCGACGACACCCCGGTCAAGCTGCTGGCGCCGGGAACCGGCAAAACGGCGACCGGCCGGGCCTGGACCTACGTGCGGGACGAGCGGCCCTGGGCTGGCGAGGCGCCGCCGGCGGCCTGGTACCGCTTCTCGGCCGACCGCAAGGCGGCGCATCCGAAGGCGCATCTTGAAGGCTTCGCCGGCTGGATGCACTCGGACGGCTATGCCGGGTTCGGTGCGCTGGCGCGCGCCGGGCCGGTCCGCGAGGTGGCCTGTCTGGCGCATGTGCGACGCAAGTTCTTCGACGTCCATGCCGCCCAGGGCTCGGCGATCGCCGCCGAGGCGCTGGAACGGATCGCCGCCCTCTACGCTATCGAGAAGGAGGCCCGCGGGCAGCCGCCCGAGAACCGCGCGGCCATCCGCCAGGCCAAGGCCGCGCCGTGCCTCGACGAGCTGGAGCGGTGGCTGCAATCGCAGCTGCCCAGAATCTCCGCCAAGACCCCGCTGGCAGCGGCGATCCGTCATGCCCTGACCCGGATGAAGCGCCTTCGACCCTATCTCGAGCACGGCTTCCTCGAGATCGACAACAACCCCGCCGAACGCGCAATGAGGCCGATCGCGACGATGGAGTCATTCTGCACCTCCTCTTCAACTATCTGAAAACATTGACATCTGATCCCGGCATGAAGTGCGACGCGGGCCTTTCCTTTGTGCCAGGGCGTGAGCAACGCTCTCTGAATGGAGGTCCGCGGCTCTGATCTGCCAAGGCGCTCGGGGAACGAGCTGCGTGGCGGGTAGCGTTCCATCCTCGATGAGGCGCCTGAGCGTATGGCTGGTGGTGCCCAACTCGTTCGCCGCCTCGGTCATGGTGTACCAATCGCCCTGCTTGTCCGCTGAGAGATAGCCGTCGATCCCGTTCACGCGACGGATCGATCCGACCCGCTTGCCGGTCCAGCTCTTGTGCTGGCCGGTCCGCATGCCCATCCGGTTGAGAGACGGTAAGCGATGCGGGCGGGTCACCCGGATTTCAGCTTGACGACGGCTTGAAGTTCCACGGGAGCAGGTCGTCGATGCGGTCGTTGGGATGGCCGACCGCGATAGCTTCGAGGGTGGCCTTGAGCCAGGCGTAGGGCTCGACCCCGTTCAACCTGGCGGTCTGGGTGAGTGAAGCGATCCGGCCCCAGGCGACTGCGCCTTCGTCGTGACCCGCGAAGAGCGCGTTTTTCCTTGTAAGGTAAGCGTCTGGCGTGACCGCCCTTGTGGCGAGACGGCTTGGAGCCGCAGTCTGTGGTGAGGTTCCAGAGGTCGATAGTGTCCATTATCGGCTAATGGACACTATCTTAGGGGGCTGCGGTGCCACGTCGGGTACGCCGGTTCTGGTCGGACGACGAGAAGCGCCGGATCGTGGCGCAGAGCTACGCTCCCGGTGTCTCGGTGTCGGTTGTGGCGCGCCGCTATGACGTCAACGCCAACCTGATCTTCACCTGGCGGCGCGATCCCCGTTACAGGCCGGCGGCCGATGCCGGGGAGGCGCCGTCCTTCCTGCCGGTGGAGGTGGTGCCCGATGCGCCGCCGTTGGAGCCGGCCGCGGCATCGGACGGTCGGATCGAGATCGCGTTGTCGAACGGCCACCGGGTGAGCGCGTTCGGGTCGTTCGACGCGGACGCGCTGTGCCGGGTGGTGCGGGCGCTTGGCGGATGATCCCGGTTCCCTCCTCGACCCGGGTATGGCTGGCCTGCGGCGTGACCGACATGCGCAAGGGGTTCCCCGGTCTCGCGGCGCAGGCGGAGCGGGTATTGAAGGCGGATCCGCATTGCGGCCATCTCTTCATCTACCGCGGCCGCCGGGGCGACCTGATCAAGATGATCTGGTGGGACGGCCAGGGTGCGTGCCTGTTCTCGAAGCGTCTGGAGCGCGGCCGCTTCGTGTGGCCGTCGGCATCGGAAGGGAAGGTGTCGGTGACGCCGGCGCAGCTGTCGATGCTGCTTGAGGGGATCGACTGGCGGGCGCCGGTTCGCACCTGGAGACCGCTGGCCGCGGGCTGATTCACCGTTTATAAACAATGGGTTGACTGTCATTCGGGCTTCCCTTTGTCGGCCCCTTCGGGTAGGATGCGGCCATGCTCGAAGCGGCCCATTCCCTGCCCGACGACATCGCCGCGTTGAAGGCGATGGTGCTGGCCTCGCGGGCCGAACTGGCGGCACGGGACGCCGAGCTGCGCAACCGCGATCTGTTGATCGAGAAGCTCAGGCACCAGCTTGCGGGTCTGCGGCGGCAGCGCTTCGGCGTCACCTCGGAGGCCCTCGACCAGCTTGATCTCGGGCTGGAGGACGAGGAGATCGCGCGGGCGGCCGAGGCGCCGACCGAGCCGACGCCCGCCACGAAGAAGCAGCCGAAGCGCCGTCCCCTGCCGGACCACCTGCCGCGCGAGGAGACGGTTCTCGCGCCGGGCGAGCGCTGCGCGGACTGCGGCGGCCGTCTCAAGCGGCTCGGCGAGGATGTGACGGAGGAGCTGGAGTACATCCCCGGCCGCTTCGTGGTGAAGCGCATCGTCCGTCCGCGCCTGGCCTGCGGCGGCTGCGAGAAGTTCCACCAGGCGCCGCTGCCGCCGCGACCGATCGAGCGCGGCCGACCGGGCCCCGGCCTTCTGGCGCATGTGCTGGTCTCGAAGTATTGCGATCACCGTGTGTCCTGAAGCACCGCCATGAAAGGAGGTGCGCAACTGCAAGAGAGATGAGGGTAGGCCCCTCGGGGTCGACGATCAGGCGTCGGTCTCAAACCACCACGAGCTGCTGTCGTAAAGAGCGATGGTGGTGAGCGTCGTGGAAACGGCGGGACGACGATCTCGTCAGGTGAGGTCCGGGGAGACGAGCGAAAGCGAACCGCCGATGAACTGCCGAAAGCGTATGGTCGATGTCAGAACCGGGGGTGGTGGTCACTCCGGGACAAGCATGGGCGGAGTCCTGGAGTCCGGCCCACGCGGCATCCGGCTCGAAGGCGGCGTGAACCCGGAACAGGCTTTCTTGCGGAACAGGAGAACCTGTCGTCCCGATGCCAAGGGAGACGGCCAACCGGGCAGCCCCCGGAAGGCTCAGAGTACCGATGCGGGGCACAGGGGCAGAACAGCCCGTAGTAGGGATGAAGGCGCTGTAATGGCGCTGGACCGAAGGGGCTGTGGTGTTCAGCCGCTGCCGTCGGCCAACTGGTGACAGGAGGAGCCGGATGACAGGGGCAAAGCCGTTCCCGATAGCAAAGAGGGAAGTCTGGGAAGCCTTCAAGCATGTGAAGGCAAACCGGGGAGCGGCTGGAGTAGATGGGCAGACGGTCGAGAGTCTGGAGGAACGGCTTGGTCCGGAACTCTACAAGCTCTGGAATCGCATGTCCTCAGGCAGCTATATGCCGCCTCCGGTTCGCAGGGTGAACATCCCCAAGGAGGGCGGCGGGAAGCGCCCGTTGGGCATACCGACGGTCACGGACCGCATCGCTCAGGAGGTTGTTCGCCGACATCTGGAGCCCTTGTTGGAACCGATTTTCCATGAGGACTCATACGGATATCGGCCGAAGCGATCCGCCATTGACGCCATCCGGACAGCGCGTCGGCGATGCTGGCGCTACGACTGGGTGCTGGACATGGACATCAAGGGGTTCTTCGACAACATCGACCACGAGTTGCTGCTGAAGGCCGTTCGTCACCATACGGACTGCCGGTGGGTGCTGCTCTATGTCGAGCGCTGGTTGAAGGCTCCCGTGATCGAGGAGGACGGCACCGTTGTCGCACGGGACAGGGGCACGCCACAGGGCGGGGTAATTTCGCCAGTATTGTCCAACCTGTTCCTGCACTATGCGTTCGATCAATGGATGAAAAGGTCGATGCCGCATGTTCCGTTCGAACGGTATGCGGACGATATAATCTGCCATTGTCGAACGGAGGAGGCGGCAAAGACCCTCTGGCGGCGGGTTGCGGACCGATTGGCCGAGTGCGGCCTGGAGGTCCATCCGCAGAAGACCAAGGTGGTCTACTGCAAGGATACCAACCGCAAGGCGGACTACCCGACGGTCGCGTTCGACTTCCTGGGCTACCGTTTCCAGCCAAGGTTCGCGGCGTGGCGCGGCGGGTTGTTCGGGGTCTCGTTCCTTCCGGCTGCCAGCCCGACTGCGCTCAAGGCGTTTCGGCGCCGCGTGCGACAGTGGCGTTTGCAACGGCGTAGCGACAAGGCACTGCTTGACCTTGCCCGCATGTTTCATCGCGAAATTGCAGGGTGGATCGGCTACTTCGGCGCATTCTACAAGTCGGCGCTCTATCCGACCCTTCGTCTGATAGATGAGGTGGCGTCGGTTTGTCGGACAGGCTGACGGCGTTTTCAAGGTGTATTCCGGTTGAAGTTTGTGCCGCCAGAATCCTCTTGGATCGATCTTTCTGCTGCTGCTGTTGCGCCTGTGGGTATGTGGTCAAGGCGCGAAGCGGCTTGTCCATCATATCCACAGGCGTGTCGCCCCGGTAGGCCTCGGCCGGCGTCCGCCCGCCGAGTGCCGAGTGCGGTCTCTCGGTGTTGTAGAAGCCGATCCACTGGCCGATGACGCGCCGGGCTGCGAAGCCGTCGGCGATCTCGTGCAGGTAGACCGCCTCGTATTTGAGCGAGCGCCACAGCCGCTCGATGAAGATGTTGTCCATGCACCGGCCGCGGCCGTCCATCGAGATGCGGATACCGGCCTCCCGCAGGCGCGCGGTGAAGGCGAAGCCGGTGAACTGGCTGCCCTGGTCGGTGTTGAAGATCTGCGGGGTGCCATGGCGCGCCAGGGCTTCGTCGAGAGCCTCGACACAGAACCCCGCGTCCAGCGTGTTCGACAGCCGCCAGGCCAGGACGCAGCGGCTCGCCCAGTCCATGATCGCCACCAGGTAGAGGAAGCCGCGCCGCACCGGGATGTAGGTGATGTCGGCGCACCACACATGGTTCGGCCGCTCGATCGCCAGACCCCGCAGCAGATATGGATAAACCCGGTGCCCGAGGTGCGGCGCACTGGTCCGCGGCGCCCGATAGACCGCCTGAAGACCAAGCAGGCGCATCAGGCGAGCGGCCCGCCGCCGCCCGATCCGCACCCCCTCGCGGCGCAGATGCCGAACCATCTGGCGGGCGCCGTAGAACGGATACTTGAGGAACAGCGCGTCGATCCGGCGCATCAGAGCCAGCGTCTCCGCGCTCTCCCCCTTCGGCCGGTCATAGAGCGACGAGCGCCCGATCGACAGCAGACGGCATTGCCGGGTCAGGCTCAACGACGGGTGGCCCCGCACAACCATCGCCCGTCTCCCGGACCGGCTCAGCGACCGGACCCGCGTGACAAAAAATCACGCTCTACGATCAACTCCCCGATCTTGGCGTGAAGAGCCCGGACCTCGCTCTCGTGATCCCGCGCCCGGCGCTCACCTCCACCGGAAAAGACCTCCCCCAGACCCTCCATCGCCTGGCGCTTCCACACACCCACCTGGTTCGGATGCACCTGGTGCTTCGAGGCAATCTCCTGAAGCGTCCGATCACCCCGTAGCGCCTCCAAGGCTATCTTCGCCTTCAGCTCCCCCGAAAACCTGCGTCGCTTGCTCATCCGCATTCCTCCGTCACACGGCGGAATACACCTTGACGACCTGTCCGATTTTGCGACGCCACCTCAAGACGCCCACTTGCAGCGATGGGCAATGCGGAAGTTCAAACGCTTCCGACAACGACCGCGTCAGGCTCGTCTCTGGCTTGCCAGAATCGCGAAAGCGGAGCCGTGGCGGTTCGCCCATTGGACCCTTGTGCACGGGCAGGGCCGGACGCTGGGAGCCGTATGAGCTGAGAGGTTCACGTACGGTTCTGGGAGCGCGTGGGGGTGAGATTCCCCCGCGCGACTCGCTTGCCGCTCTACCGTCAATCGCAGATCTACGCGCGTCTGGGGCTTGAGCTGCCCCGCGCGACGCTGGCCGACTGGGTGGGCAAGGCGTCGTTCCATCTTCGCCCCCTGGTGGACTGCCTGGCGGCGGACCTCAAGCGGTCGGCGAAGCTCGGGGTGGACGAGACGCCGATCCGGGTTCTCGACCCGGGCCGGGGCCGGACCAGGACGGGCTACATGTGGACGATGGTGCGCGACGAGCGGCCGTGGTCGGGGGCGGACCCGCCTGGGGTGGTCTATGCCTACGCGCCGGGCCGCGGCGGCAAGCATGCGGAGACGCTGCTGGAAGGGTTCTCGGGGACCGCGCAGATCGACGGCTATAGCGGCTACAACCCGCTGCGCCGTGCGGACCGGCCGGGGGGAGCGCTGACGCTCTCGGCCTGCTGGGCGCACGCCAGGCGCGCGCTGAAGGACATCTTCGATTCGAACGCCTCGCCGGTCGCGAAGGCCGGTCTGGAGCGGATCGCGCGGCTCTACGCGATCGAGGACAGGATCCGGGGCGCGGCGCCGGGTAAGCGTCCGGCGTGACCGCCCCTGCGTGGTCAGTCGGCGGCTTCCCGATCTTCTGCGGGCGCGGTGTTCCACGGCAGCAGATCGTCGATGCGGTTGATCCTGTAGTCGGGGATGCGTTCGAGGACCTGAGCAAGCCAGGCCTGCGGATCGACATCGTTGAGCCTGGCGGTCTCGATCAGGGTGTAGGCGATGGCGGCGGCCCTGCCGCCGCTGGCCGAGCCCATGAAGAGATAGTTCTTGCGGCCGAGCGCGATCGGCCTCATTGCGCGTTCGGCGGGGTTGTTGTCGATCTCGAGGAAGCCGTGCTCGAGATAGGGTCGAAGGCGCTTCATCCGGGTCAGGGCATGACGGATCGCCGCTGCCAGCGGGGTCTTGGCGGAGATTCTGGGCAGCTGCGATTGCAGCCACCGCTCCAGCTCGTCGAGGCACGGCGCGGCCTTGGCCTGGCGGATGGCCGCGCGGTTCTCGGGCGGCTGCCCGCGGGCCTCCTTCTCGATAGCGTAGAGGGCGGCGATCCGTTCCAGCGCCTCGGCGGCGATCGCCGAGCCCTGGGCGGCATGGACGTCGAAGAACTTGCGTCGCACATGCGCCAGACAGGCCACCTCGCGGACCGGCCCGGCGCGCGCCAGCGCACCGAACCCGGCATAGCCGTCCGAGTGCATCCAGCCGGCGAAGCCTTCAAGATGCGCCTTCGGATGCGCCGCCTTGCGGTCGGCCGAGAAGCGGTACCAGGCCGCCGGCGGCGCCTCGCCAGCCCAGGGCCGCTCGTCCCGCACGTAGGTCCAGGCCCGGCCGGTCGCCGTTTTGCCGGTTCCCGGCGCCAGCAGCTTGACCGGGGTGTCGTCGGCGAACAGGGCTTGTCCTTCCAGCACATGGCGCCCGATCGCATCGGCCAGGGGCTCCAGCAGCGCCGTCGCCTTGCCGACCCAGCCGGCGAGCGTCGAGCGGTCGAGCTCGACGCCGTCGCGGGCGAAGATGCGGGACTGGCGGTAGAGCGGCAAGCGAGTCGCGCGGGGGAATCTCACCCCCACGCGCTCCCAGAACCGTACGTGAACCTCTCAGCTCATACGGCTCCCAGCGTCCGGCCCTGCCCGTGCACAAGGGTCCAATGGGCGAACCGCCACGGCTCCGCTTTCGCGATTCTGGCAAGCCAGAGACGAGCCTGACGCGGTCGTTGTCGGAAGCGTTTGAACTTCCGCATTGCCCATCGCTGCAAGTGGGCGTCTATCAGACGAAGGGTCGGATAGAGCGCCGACTTGTAGAATGCGCCGAAGTAGCCGATCCACCCTGCAATTTCGCGATGAAACATGCGGGCAAGGTCAAGCAGTGCCTTGTCGCTACGCCGTTGCAAACGCCACTGTCGCACGCGGCGCCGAAACGCCTTGAGCGCAGTCGGGCTGGCAGCCGGAAGGAACGAGACCCCGAACAACCCGCCGCGCCACGCCGCGAACCTTGGCTGGAAACGGTAGCCCAGGAAGTCGAACGCGACCGTCGGGTAGTCCGCCTTGCGGTTGGTATCCTTGCAGTAGACCACCTTGGTCTTCTGCGGATGGACCTCCAGGCCGCACTCGGCCAATCGGTCCGCAACCCGCCGCCAGAGGGTCTTTGCCGCCTCCTCCGTTCGACAATGGCAGATTATATCGTCCGCATACCGTTCGAACGGAACATGCGGCATCGACCTTTTCATCCATTGATCGAACGCATAGTGCAGGAACAGGTTGGACAATACTGGCGAAATTACCCCGCCCTGTGGCGTGCCCCTGTCCCGTGCGACAACGGTGCCGTCCTCCTCGATCACGGGAGCCTTCAACCAGCGCTCGACATAGAGCAGCACCCACCGGCAGTCCGTATGGTGACGAACGGCCTTCAGCAGCAACTCGTGGTCGATGTTGTCGAAGAACCCCTTGATGTCCATGTCCAGCACCCAGTCGTAGCGCCAGCATCGCCGACGCGCTGTCCGGATGGCGTCAATGGCGGATCGCTTCGGCCGATATCCGTATGAGTCCTCATGGAAAATCGGTTCCAACAAGGGCTCCAGATGTCGGCGAACAACCTCCTGAGCGATGCGGTCCGTGACCGTCGGTATGCCCAACGGGCGCTTCCCGCCGCCCTCCTTGGGGATGTTCACCCTGCGAACCGGAGGCGGCATATAGCTGCCTGAGGACATGCGATTCCAGAGCTTGTAGAGTTCCGGACCAAGCCGTTCCTCCAGACTCTCGACCGTCTGCCCATCTACTCCAGCCGCTCCCCGGTTTGCCTTCACATGCTTGAAGGCTTCCCAGACTTCCCTCTTTGCTATCGGGAACGGCTTTGCCCCTGTCATCCGGCTCCTCCTGTCACCAGTTGGCCGACGGCAGCGGCTGAACACCACAGCCCCTTCGGTCCAGCGCCATTACAGCGCCTTCATCCCTACTACGGGCTGTTCTGCCCCTGTGCCCCGCATCGGTACTCTGAGCCTTCCGGGGGCTGCCCGGTTGGCCGTCTCCCTTGGCATCGGGACGACAGGTTCTCCTGTTCCGCAAGAAAGCCTGTTCCGGGTTCACGCCGCCTTCGAGCCGGATGCCGCGTGGGCCGGACTCCAGGACTCCGCCCATGCTTGTCCCGGAGTGACCACCACCCCCGGTTCTGACATCGACCATACGCTTTCGGCAGTTCATCGGCGGTTCGCTTTCGCTCGTCTCCCCGGACCTCACCTGACGAGATCGTCGTCCCGCCGTTTCCACGACGCTCACCACCATCGCTCTTTACGACAGCAGCTCGTGGTGGTTTGAGACCGACGCCTGATCGTCGACCCCGAGGGGCCTACCCTCATCTCTCTTGCAGTTGCGCACCTCCTTTCATGGCGGTGCTTCAGGACACACGGTGATCGCAATACTTCGAGACCAGCACATGCGCCAGAAGGCCGGGGCCCGGTCGGCCGCGCTCGATCGGTCGCGGCGGCAGCGGCGCCTGGTGGAACTTCTCGCAGCCGCCGCAGGCCAGGCGCGGACGGACGATGCGCTTCACCACGAAGCGGCCGGGGATGTACTCCAGCTCCTCCGTCACATCCTCGCCGAGCCGCTTGAGACGGCCGCCGCAGTCCGCGCAGCGCTCGCCCGGCGCGAGAACCGTCTCCTCGCGCGGCAGGTGGTCCGGCAGGGGACGGCGCTTCGGCTGCTTCTTCGTGGCGGGCGTCGGCTCGGTCGGCGCCTCGGCCGCCCGCGCGATCTCCTCGTCCTCCAGCCCGAGATCAAGCTGGTCGAGGGCCTCCGAGGTGACGCCGAAGCGCTGCCGCCGCAGACCCGCAAGCTGGTGCCTGAGCTTCTCGATCAACAGATCGCGGTTGCGCAGCTCGGCGTCCCGTGCCGCCAGTTCGGCCCGCGAGGCCAGCACCATCGCCTTCAACGCGGCGATGTCGTCGGGCAGGGAATGGGCCGCTTCGAGCATGGCCGCATCCTACCCGAAGGGGCCGACAAAGGGAAGCCCGAATGACAGTCAACCCATTGTTTATAAACGGTGAATCAGCCCGCGGCCAGCGGTCTCCAGGTGCGAACCGGCGCCCGCCAGTCGATCCCCTCAAGCAGCATCGACAGCTGCGCCGGCGTCACCGACACCTTCCCTTCCGATGCCGACGGCCACACGAAGCGGCCGCGCTCCAGACGCTTCGAGAACAGGCACGCACCCTGGCCGTCCCACCAGATCATCTTGATCAGGTCGCCCCGGCGGCCGCGGTAGATGAAGAGATGGCCGCAATGCGGATCCGCCTTCAATACCCGCTCCGCCTGCGCCGCGAGACCGGGGAACCCCTTGCGCATGTCGGTCACGCCGCAGGCCAGCCATACCCGGGTCGAGGAGGGAACCGGGATCATCCGCCAAGCGCCCGCACCACCCGGCACAGCGCGTCCGCGTCGAACGACCCGAACGCGCTCACCCGGTGGCCGTTCGACAACGCGATCTCGATCCGACCGTCCGATGCCGCGGCCGGCTCCAACGGCGGCGCATCGGGCACCACCTCCACCGGCAGGAAGGACGGCGCCTCCCCGGCATCGGCCGCCGGCCTGTAACGGGGATCGCGCCGCCAGGTGAAGATCAGGTTGGCGTTGACGTCATAGCGGCGCGCCACAACCGACACCGAGACACCGGGAGCGTAGCTCTGCGCCACGATCCGGCGCTTCTCGTCGTCCGACCAGAACCGGCGTACCCGACGTGGCACCGCAGCCCCCTAAGATAGTGTCCATTAGCCGATAATGGACACTATCGACCTCTGGAACCTCACCACAGACTGCGGCTCCAAGCCGTCTCGCCACAAGGGCGGTCACGCCAGACGCTTACGGCGCCGGCGACGCGCCAGGCGGTGCGCTGGACGGAGTCCGCGCCGCTGGTGAACGCCTTCGGAGTGTGGCTCGACGAGCAGCGCTCGCGCGTCTCGCCGCGCTCGCGCCTGGGCGAGAAGCTGACCTACATCGCCAACCGGTGGGACGGGTTGCTGGTGTTCCTCCGCGACGGGCGCGTCGAGATCGACTCGAACTTCGTCGAGAACCGCATCCGCCCGCTGAAGCTCACGGCAAAGAACGCCCTGTTCGCGGGCCACGACGAGGGCGCCGCCGCGTGGGCCCGGATCGCCTCGCTGATCGAGACCTGCAAGATGAACGGCGTCGAGCCGCACGCCTGGCTCAGGAGCGCGCTCGAGAAGATCGCCGCGGGTCACCCACAGTCGAGGATCCACGAGCTGCTGCCGTGGAACTTTGATCCCAAGCCCGACGTCGACACCGGCTGATCGCGGCGCCCAAGCCCACCCTCAAGAAAACGCTGTCAATCCAGACCCGATATGGGGTCTGAACACCGCTTACATCGCAGCTGCCCAGAATCTCCGCCAAGACCCCGCTGGCAGCGGCGATCCGTCATGCCCTGACCCGGATGAAGCGCCTTCGACCCTATCTCGAGCACGGCTTCCTCGAGATCGACAACAACCCCGCCGAACGCGCAATGAGGCCGATCGCGCTCGGCCGCAAGAACTATCTCTTCATGGGCTCGGCCAGCGGCGGCAGGGCCGCCGCCATCGCCTACACCCTGATCGAGACCGCCAGGCTCAACGATGTCGATCCGCAGGCCTGGCTTGCTCAGGTCCTCGAACGCATCCCCGACTACAGGATCAACCGCATCGACGATCTGCTGCCGTGGAACACCGCGCCCGCAGAAGATCGGGAAGCCGCCGACTGACCACGCAGGGGCGGTCACGCCGGACGCTTACCTTGTAAGGGCAATCGGCCGGGCGAGGTTCTCGACGGCATTGCTGTCCATCTCGACGCGGCCGTCGGCGAGGAACAGCCGGAGGCCGTCCCAGTGACGGGCGATATAGGCGAGCTTCTCGCCGAGGCGGGACTTGGGCGAGATGCGGGCGCGCTGCTGCTTCAGCCAGTCGCCGAAGGCCTCGACCAGGGGCGCGGAGCGCGCGTGTCGTTCTGCGAGACGTTGCTCGGGCGGGCTGCCGCGGATGTCGGCCTCGATGGCGTAGAGCTCGGCGATCCGGCGCAGGCCCTCTGCCGCGATCTCGGAGCCGCTGCTGTCGTAGATCTCGCGGAGCCGGCGCCTCGCGTGGGACCAGCAGTAAGCCAGCCGTATCGGCGCGCCGCCCTTGCGGCTCGGTCCAGTCAGCCGGTTGTAGCCGGCATAGCCATCCACCTGGAGGATACCATCGAAGCCGTCGAGGAAGCGCTCGGCATATTCACCGCCGCGCCCGGGCGCATAGAAGTACACAACGCCCGGCGGGTCGGGTCCGCTCCAGGCACGGTCGTCGCGGGCCAGCGCCCACAGCCAGCCGGTCTTGGTCCTGCCGCGGCCCGGATCGAGCACCGGCGCCCGCGTCTCGTCCATGAACAGCTTCGAAGAGCGCTTGAGATGCTCCGCCAGCCGGTCGGCCACCGGTTTCAGATGGAATGACGCCCTGCCGACCCAGCCGGCCAGCGTCGAGCGGTCCAGATCGAGGCCGGAACGGGCATAGACCTGCGCCTGCCGGTGCAACGGGCAATGGTCCAGGTATTTGGAGACGAGCACATGGGCGATCGCGCCTTCGGTCGGCAACCCGCCCTCGATCAGCCGGGCCGGCGCCGGCGCCTGGGTGACGCCCTGTTCGCAGGCCCGGCAGGCGTATTTCGGCCGCACCGTGACGATCACCCGAAGCTGCGCCGGCACGATGTCCAGGCGCTCCGTGCGATCCTCGCCGATCTTCACCATCTCCCCGCAGCCGCAGGGGCAGAGCGTGCTCTCCGGCTCGACCACCTGCTCGATCCGCTCCAGATGCTCCGGCAAGTGGCCGATATTGCGCGCCGGGCGAGGACGCTTCGGCGATTGGGCCGGCGTCGGATCTTCCGGCGCGGCCGCTGCTTCGATCTCCGCCGCCGCGCCCTCAAGGTCCTCGAACGCCAGCTGGCGCTCGTCCGCCGACAGCTTCTCCGACCTCTTGCCATACAGAAGGCGGATCAGTTCGAGGTTCAGATGTTCGAGACGGCGGATGCGCTCCGCCTGAGCCCCGTTGCGGTCCGTCAGAACTTCGTTCTCGCCCGCGAGACAGGCCTTCTCTTCGTAAGCGGTTAAAGCACGGCGTTCGGCATTTGTGTTGATCCGGCCGACCCTCGCGCGGGAGGGTTTTTCCGATCGATTTCACGATGATGGGAGGATTTTTTGATGTCGGACGATGTGTCGACGGTGACGGTTGACGGCGCCGGCCGGGAGTTTCGCGGCGAGGCCGAGTGGCGGGCGCTGATGGCGGATTTCGAGCGCTGGGACGGCTCTCAGACCAGCTTCTGCAAGGCCCGGGGGGTGTCGCGGAAGACGTTCCAGGGCTGGCGCCGCCGGTTCGGTCTGACCGCCGGCAAGCCGCGCGGCAAGCGCCGTGCCAAGCCCGGCGGCTTTGTCGAGATCGCGGCGGGATCGGGGCCGGGCTGGGATGTCGAGCTGTCGCTCGGCGACGGGGTGGTGCTGCGTCTGCGGCGGTCCTGATGCTCGGCGGCTGGCCGGCGGGCGGCATCTGGCTGTCGACGGAACCGGCGGACCTGCGGCGCAGCTTCGACGGGCTGTGCGCGCTGGTCGCGACCCATCTCGGGGAGAACCCGGCGAGCGGGCGCTGGTATGTGTTCGTCAACCGCCGCCGGACGATGGTGAAGGTTCTCGGCTTCGAGCATGGCGGGTTCTTCATCTGGGCCAAGCGGCTGGAGCAGGGGCTGTTCGCCTCGCCCCGGTCGGCGGGGCGGAAGTCTCTGGCGCTGTCGCGGACCGAGCTTTCGGCGCTTCTGGAGGGGATCGACATCACCGTGCGGCGCCACCGCAAGCGCTATGCCGTCCCGCTGGAGGCGGCGTGAAGCCGCCCCGCCGTGGCGGCCGCGACATCGGAGGTCAACGGATCGTCGGCGAACAGCGTCTTCCACCGCCTCGGCCTCAGCTCGTCGACCCGGGAGGCCGGGTGGGTGTCGATGCGCAGCAGGACGTCGATCAGCCAGACGCGAGGGTCGACGTCTTGCATCCGGCAGGTGGCGAGCAGGCCGTTGACGATCCCGATGTTCTCGGCGCCGAGCTCGGTCCAGGCGAACAGCCAGTTGCGCTGGCCGAGCTTGGCGGGCCGTATCTTGTTCTCGATCCGGTTGGTATCCGGCGGCACGTCCGGGTCGGCGAGGAACACCTCCAGCGTGGCCCTTCGCTCGACGGCGTAGCCGATCGCCTTGCGGATCGGGTGCATGGGCGTCAGCGCCGCCGCCTCCAGCGTGCGGTCGCACCACTCCCAGAACGCCTCGACCGCCGCGCGCGACCGGGTCCGCCGCGCGATCGCCCGCTCGGCCGTCGGCCGGCCGTCGATCTCCTCCTCGATCCTGTAGATCGCGCCGATCAGCGCCAGCGCGTCGGCGGCCATCGCCGGGTGGTTGTCCTTCTGCTCCCAGAAGTTACGGCGGGTGTGGATCCAGCAGCCCTGATGCCGGACCGCCCCTTCGCGCGCCGCGACATAGGCCTCGTAGGCGCCGTAGCCGTCGCTCACCAGGGTTCCGGCATAATCGCCGAGGAACTCGGCCGCGTGCCGGTGCGCCCGGGAGCCGGCGAAGGGGAACACCACCTCGCCCTCCTCGCCGAGCACCGGCCAGAAGTAGCCCTTCTTCATGCTGCCGGACTTGCCCGGGTGCCGCCCGGCCCGGATCGGCGTCTCGTCCATCTGGATCACGGCGCTCCGCAGCACCGAACCCCACTGCGCGTCGTGGATCGGCTTCAGCAGCGCGATCGCCCGGTTGGCCCACAGGCTCAGCGAGCCCCGGTTCACGGTGATGCCGGCGGCCTCCAGCATCCGGTGCTGGCGGTAGAGCGGCAGGTGCCAGAGGAACTTGTCGATCAGCAGGGCGGCGACGAAGGAGACGTCGGCGCAGCTGTTCTTGAACAGGCTTTCGCGGGCCGGCGCGGCGACCAGGGCGCCGGTCTCGCGGAGCTTCACCTTGAGGTGGCGGTAGCGGATGACCACGTGCCGGCATTCGAGCGCGGCGAGCCGGCAGTGGACGCGCTCGGAGACCACCTCGTAATCGTCCTCCGACAGCCCCTCGATCTCGGGCGGCGTCACGGCGATGTCGATCACCGGGGCCTGGCCGTTGAAGCGCAGCCCGGTGTCGTTGAGGGCATCGCCGCGTGCCTTTGTGCGACCGGGCTTGCCACCGCGGCGGCGGTCCTTGCCGTCGGCCGCCTGATTGTCGTCGGAACCGTCCCCGCCCTCCCTGCGCCGTTCCGAGCGCGAGCCGTACAGGTCGCGCTGCAGCTGGACGATCTGGGCGGTGAGCGCGGCGACCTCTGCCGCGAGCTCGGCGATCCGCCCTTCCTGGGCGGCGATCGTGGCCGCCATATCGGCCTTGTCCGACGCCAGTTGCCCGGACAGCGCGATCAGCGACCGGAGCGCCTCCTCGGCCTCCGGCGGCAGGGCGCCGTCGCCGAGCAGGCGGGCGAGCTCCCGGCCGAGCTCCTCGACCTGGCCGGCCTCGGACGGCGCGCTCATTCCTCGGCCTCGACGGCCATCAACGCCGCCAGCACCGCCAGCCGCTCGGCCCGCGGCATCGCCTCGTACCGGCGGCCCCAGCTCGCCGCCTTCCGCTTGACGATCTGGCGGTGGGTGAAGTCCCGCCCCGCGAACGACGCCCAGTGCACCCGGTCGGGCTCGAAGTTGAACCACAGCTTCTCGGTGACCACGCAGGACTGGTTGTTGACCTGGACCTCGAGCGAGCGCCAGCCGGCCAGATGTTCGTCATAGAGCCGGGACGGATAGCCGGACACCATCACCCGGCAGGGCAGCGACTTCAGGATGCCGAGAAGCGCGACATGGTCGGCGTCGGTGTAGTCGAAGCGGTAGCGCCGCCCCGACCGGCGCGCCGACTGCACGTAGGGCGGGTCGCTGTAGACCAGCTCGCGGCCGGCGAACGCGAACCCGGACAGGAAGCGGTGGGCGCAGCCGTGGTGAAGCTCGACCGGGTAGTCGCAGCGGAACCCGTCGAGCGCCCGGCGGTTGAGATCGATGCCGATGTTGCGAAGCGCCGGAGGCTTGCGCTTCATGATCGCGCCGCCCCCCAGATGGGTCTCCACAAAAACGTCGTGCGGCGGCATCAGGCTCACGATCGCCTGGCAAAGCCCCGTCGTCGCCTTCGATCCGTACCATGCCGCCATCGCCGCCCCCGACGCGCTTCGCCCGGACGGCCGGTCTATAGGGCGGACGGCCTATGGTGTCAAACGAAAATCCGTCCCAAATCCAAAATCGACGCCGTGGTTTAACCGCTTACTTCTCTTCCGCCAGCGTCTCGTTCTCGGCGCGAAGCACCTCCAGCGCCGCGATTGCCTGCACTGCCGCTTCCCGCTGTTCGGGCGTCAGCGTTCCGAGGTCGATCTCCGCAAGGGCCGGCATGGCCAGTCTGGTAGCACAGTGTCGGGACGCGGCACGCCCCGATCCGCCCAGTGAGTCATTCGGCCTCAGCCGGGCGCCGTGCCGACAGCGCTCGCACACGGCGCCAGTCCAGCCCGGAGAACAGCGCCTCGAACTGCGCATGGCTCAGCGACATCACCCCGTCGCGGATCGCCGGCCAGACAAAGCCCTGGTCCTCCAGACGCTTGTAGACCATCACCAGGCCGGTCCCGTCCCAGTAGATCAGCTTCAGCCTGTCAGCTCGTTTCGTACGGAACGCGAAGACCGTTCCCGTGAACGGGTCCTTGCGCAATACGCTCTTCACATGCGCAACAAGGCCGTCGTGCTGCTTCCTGAAGTCCACGGGCTTCGTCGCAACCACGATCCGGACCCGGTTCGATGGGAAGATCATACCGATGCGTTCAACGCCGACACGATCTCGGCGATCCGGCAAGCCGGTGTCGCGGCGTCCAGACGGAGCGTCACCCGGTCCTGGATCACTTCCAGGCGGTCGCTGCCCGCAGCGGGAACCCGGCGCTCATCCTGACGCAAGACCACCGGAGCAAAACCCATCTCGCCCTCCGCAGGCAACACCAGAAGGCCCTTCCGTGCCTGGCGGCGCCATTCCGACAGCTGGTTCGAGTTGATCTCGTAGCGACGCGCTACCCCGGCGACCGTCGCGCCTTCCTCCAGTGTCTCGGCAACAATCCGCGCTTTCACCGAAGCCGGCCAGCGACGGCGAAAGCCGCCACGCGCCGGCAACACTTCAACCCTGGCGTTGGTGAGAAGCTCTGCTGAGGGCTCCAATGAGAAATTCCCTTCGTCTCATTCCGAACCCTAACTCCCACATCACCAGGCCTGTATGAAGGTGGGGCGCTCGCACCGCATACGAGAGACGCAGCGATATGTTCGTCCGACCACCGCCCGGCCATGCTGCGTATCACCGCCAGCGCTTCCTCGGGCGTTCGGCAGCCATGTTCACCGGTTCTGGGCTTTCGAACCCGCAATCGGGAATGGCGGCCACCGACCCAGTGGATCGTCAGCAGGACTTCGCGCGCTTCCTCGTCGACATCGGCGACGATGCCGGCGATCAGGGTGCGTACGAGCCGCTGGCGGGCACGCATGCTCACCCCCGGCGCGTTCCAGGCTGCCTTCAGGTCATCGGCAAGCCCGGCCAGATCCGGTCCCGAGGGCTGCGGTGACGGCGACCGCATTGCCTCCAGCCGCGCTTCGCACACCTGGACGCGGCGAAGCGCCGCCTCCCAACTCTTCTCCAGCTCGGCGGCAATCAACCGGTTGTCCGGATCGCAGGCGGCATAGCGCCGCTCGGCGAGTGATGCTTCGTAGCGGGCTTGCTGCAGGTCCAGCTCGGCCACTCGCTGTTGTTCGCTCAGGCCCTCCACCTTCACCCGCTCGGCCTTCAAGGAGGCTTCCACGGCCAAGGGCTCGACGACCCCGATGATCTCATCGGCAATGGCGGCATCCACACGCGCGCCGCCGAACCTCAGACAGCGATCGAGCCCGAGCTGGAGGTGTTGCCGGTTGCAGAAATAAACAGGATTGCCCGGTGATTGCCCAGCATAGGCGACTGACATTGAGCGGCCGCAGCGCCCACAGCTGAGAAGTCCGCTCAGCAGCGCCCGTCCGCCGCGCCCGGACTTCGCGCCGCCGGACCAGCCGAAGGCGTTGGCGGCGAGTTGCGCCTGGTTGCGCTCGAACTCCGCCCAATCGATGTAGCCCTCGTGATGGTCCTTCAGCATGACCTCCCATTCCGCCATCGGTCTCCGGTGGCCATAGCTTTTGTGCACCCGCCCGTCGACGATCTCGGTTCGTTGTTCGCTTTTGCCGTAGGCATAGACACCAGCGTAGAAGGGGTTCTTCAATACCGAAATCACATTGCGATAGCGGATCGGCGTCCAGTCGAAGCTAACCGTTGTCCTGCCATCTGACGGGCGCGGGAAGCAATGCTGCTGCTCGACCAGCGTCAACAGGACCTGCCGCGCGCTGCCCAGCTCGCGAAATCGGGCGAATATCTGACGGATCGCTTCCTGAACCCGAATGTCAGGATCCAGCCCCAGCCCGCCTTGGGGATGCCACACGTAACCGATCGGGACGCTGATGCGAAGCTCGCCGCGCGCTGCCTTGGATCGGGCGGCGTCGAGCATCCGTGCGCGGAGAACGCCGAGTTCGAACTCACTGATCTGGCCCTTAAGTCCGAGCAGCAAGCGGTCGTTTGGGTGGCGAGGATCATAGATGCCATCCAGGTCGATGACGCGGGCCTCCACGAGACCGCAGAGCTCGAGCAGATGGTGCCAGTCCCGGCCGTTGCGGGAGATGCGAGACGCCTCGAAGCAAAGTACCGCTCCGACGTCCCCGGCACACAGCCAGGCGACGAGACGCTCGAAACCCGGCCGTGCGATGGCGCCACTCGCCGACAGGCCCAGATCTTCGTCGATGACCTCAACCCGGGCGAAACCGTGCCCGCGCGCCACGTTGACGAGATCGTATTGGCGGCGCTGGCTCTCGAGATTGTTCCGCATCTGCTGGGGCGTGGACTGACGGACATAAACCACGGCCTTGCGCGTCAACACCGATCGCGGCAACGCATCAGAGGTGCTCATCGTCATCCTCCTTCACCGCGAAATCCGCCGCTTCCAGAAGCAGCCCGGCCAGCGCGCCCACGACCGCGTCGCGTTCCTCCCGGTTCAGGCCACGCAGCGCCGGTGTGTCCAACAGCATGCTGAGCTGTCGGAACTCGCCCGGCGGCCTCGCCGGTACAGCCAAACCCAACTTGAACAGTGGGTGGGGATTTTCGCCGGTCTGGGTTTCTGCAAGTTGTTGAAATCATTGGGTAATGGGGTCCGGGTTGTGTCGGGTTGAGAAAAATGTAGTGAAACATTTTTGCTGGTTCGTCTTTGTTTTCTTGATCGGTCGATATTTACGACATACAACGCGCTCATGTTCGTGCGCGAAACGACCGCCCGGGGCCACCGCTACCTCTACCTCGTCGAGAGCGTGCGCGAGGGCAAGCGGGTGCGCCAGCGCACGATCCGGGCGCTGGGCCGCAAGGACGTATTGCAGGCGAGCGGCGAGCTCGACCGTCTGATCGCCTCGCTGGCGCGCCACTCGGAGCGGTCCCTGGTTCTGGAGGACATGGAGGCCGGCGCGCTTGCCTGCATAAGGATCGGCGGTCCGCTGCTGTTCGGGCGCCTGTGGGAGCGTCTCGGCCTGGGCGGTGTCGTGAAGGCGCTTCTGGACGGCCGGGGCTTCGGCTTCGATGTCGAGCGCGCCGTGTTCGTGAGCGTTCTGCACCGCCTGTTCGTGTCGGGCTCGGACCGGTCGTGCGAGAAATGGATGACGGACTACGCCATCGAGGGGATAGAGGGGTTGCGGCTGCACCATCTCTACCGTGCGATGGCGTGGTTGGGCGAAGAGACCGAGCCGGCGGCGGCGGGCGGCCTGGCGCCGCGCTGCGTGAAGGATGCGGTGGAGGAACGCCTGTTCGAGCGCCGGCGCGACCTGTTCACCGACCTGTCGCTGGTGTTCATGGACACGACGACGCTGTCCTTCCACGGCGCGGGCGGGGAGGTGCTGGGGGCGCACGGCTACTCGAAGGACCATCGGCCTGAACTGCGCCAGATGGTGCTGGCGGTGGTGCTCGACGGGCAGGGGCGGCCGGTCTGCACGGAGATGCTGCCCGGCAATACGGCCGACACGACGGTTCTGCTGCCGATCGTGGACCGGTTGCGGTCGCGCTTCGGGATCGGCCGGGTGTGCGTGGTGGCGGACCGGGGAATGATATCGGCAGCGACGGTGGCGGCGCTGGAGGAGCGGGGACTGGACTACATCCTGGGCGCGCGCGAGCGGCGCACGAAGGTGGTCAGGGAGGTGGTGCTGCGGGACGAGAGGCCCTTCGTGCCGCTTCGGCTCGAACGCGCCCGCGGCGAGACGCAGCTGTTCGTGAAGGAGGTTGAGGTAGACGGCGCGCGCTATGTCGTATGCCGCAACGAGGCGGAGGCGGAGAAGGACCGCGCCGACCGCCACGCCGTGGTCGAGGGCCTGCAAAAGCGCCTGGCCTCGGGCGAGAAGGCGCTGATCGCCAACAGCGCCTACCGGCGCTATCTGCGCCGCACCGGCGCGGGCAAGGCGTTCGAGGTCGACGCCGGCAAGCTCGCCGAGGAGGCCCGCTTCGACGGCATCTTCGTGCTGCGCGCCAACGCCCGCATGACGCCGCTCAATGCCGTGCTCCGCTACCGGGAACTGCTCATGGTCGAGGACCTGTTCCGCCGGGCGAAGGCCCAGCTGCGCACCCGCCCGATCTACCACTCCGGCGACGCCGCGATCCGCGGCCATGTCTTCTGCTCCTTCCTCGCCCTCGTGCTCCAGAAGGAACTGGCCGACCGCTGCCGCAAAGCCGGCATCATCGTCGAATGGGACGACCTGATCCGCGATCTCGACCGCCTACAAGAGGCCGCCATCGAGAAGGACGGCAAGCGCATCACCACCCGCACCCACACCGCCGGCCAGGTCGGCAAGGTCTTCCAGGCCGTCGGCATCGCGCTCCCGCCCAACTGGCGCGAACACACCGACTGACCGCCTCCCCGAAATCTCGAAAATGTAGTGGGTACACCCGGCACCGCCGGCGTAACCCCCTGTGTTATCGAATACTTTTGAAACCCACTGTTCAAGTCAGGCCAAAGACTTCATTGAGCTCCTCCTCACTAACCGTCCCGTCAGCGGAGGAGCTTCGTCTAAAACCCTGGCCGACGAGAACCTCGTGAAGCGCGGCAAGAGCGGCCAGGGATACACGCGGCGCGCCGATCTCCATGCCGGCGCATGACGCAGGATCGAGCGACCAGGCGGGAATCTTGATGACCAGCCCGGGCTCTACCTCGACAGAGGCCATGAGGCCGTCGGCACGCTGTTCGATAACTTCAAGGCGGACACGGCGGCCGAAATGGGCATGCCACGGGTAATGGATGACGCAGTCCTGCCCGACATGGGCAGAATGAATGCACGATCGCGCTCGGCCTCATTGCGCGTTCGGCGGGGTTGTTGTCGATCTCGAGGAAGCCGTGCTCGAGATAGGGTCGAAGGCGCTTCATCCGGGTCAGGGCATGACGGATCGCCGCTGCCAGCGGGGTCTTGGCGGAGATTCTGGGCAGCTGCGATTGCAGCCACCGCTCCAGCTCGTCGAGGCACGGCGCGGCCTTGGCCTGGCGGATGGCCGCGCGGTTCTCGGGCGGCTGCCCGCGGGCCTCCTTCTCGATAGCGTAGAGGGCGGCGATCCGTTCCAGCGCCTCGGCGGCGATCGCCGAGCCCTGGGCGGCATGGACGTCGAAGAACTTGCGTCGCACATGCGCCAGACAGGCCACCTCGCGGACCGGCCCGGCGCGCGCCAGCGCACCGAACCCGGCATAGCCGTCCGAGTGCATCCAGCCGGCGAAGCCTTCAAGATGCGCCTTCGGATGCGCCGCCTTGCGGTCGGCCGAGAAGCGGTACCAGGCCGCCGGCGGCGCCTCGCCAGCCCAGGGCCGCTCGTCCCGCACGTAGGTCCAGGCCCGGCCGGTCGCCGTTTTGCCGGTTCCCGGCGCCAGCAGCTTGACCGGGGTGTCGTCGGCGAACAGGGCTTGTCCTTCCAGCACATGGCGCCCGATCGCATCGGCCAGGGGCTCCAGCAGCGCCGTCGCCTTGCCGACCCAGCCGGCGAGCGTCGAGCGGTCGAGCTCGACGCCGTCGCGGGCGAAGATGCGGGACTGGCGGTAGAGCGGCAAGCGAGTCGCGCGGGGGAATCTCACCCCCACGCGCTCCCAGAACCGTACGTGAACCTCTCAGCTCATACGGCTCCCAGCGTCCGGCCCTGCCCGTGCACAAGGGTCCAATGGGCGAACCGCCACGGCTCCGCTTTCGCGATTCTGGCAAGCCAGAGACGAGCCTGACGCGGTCGTTGTCGGAAGCGTTTGAACTTCCGCATTGCCCATCGCTGCAAGTGGGCGTCTATCAGACGAAGGGTCGGATAGAGCGCCGACTTGTAGAATGCGCCGAAGTAGCCGATCCACCCTGCAATTTCGCGATGAAACATGCGGGCAAGGTCAAGCAGTGCCTTGTCGCTACGCCGTTGCAAACGCCACTGTCGCACGCGGCGCCGAAACGCCTTGAGCGCAGTCGGGCTGGCAGCCGGAAGGAACGAGACCCCGAACAACCCGCCGCGCCACGCCGCGAACCTTGGCTGGAAACGGTAGCCCAGGAAGTCGAACGCGACCGTCGGGTAGTCCGCCTTGCGGTTGGTATCCTTGCAGTAGACCACCTTGGTCTTCTGCGGATGGACCTCCAGGCCGCACTCGGCCAATCGGTCCGCAACCCGCCGCCAGAGGGTCTTTGCCGCCTCCTCCGTTCGACAATGGCAGATTATATCGTCCGCATACCGTTCGAACGGAACATGCGGCATCGACCTTTTCATCCATTGATCGAACGCATAGTGCAGGAACAGGTTGGACAATACTGGCGAAATTACCCCGCCCTGTGGCGTGCCCCTGTCCCGTGCGACAACGGTGCCGTCCTCCTCGATCACGGGAGCCTTCAACCAGCGCTCGACATAGAGCAGCACCCACCGGCAGTCCGTATGGTGACGAACGGCCTTCAGCAGCAACTCGTGGTCGATGTTGTCGAAGAACCCCTTGATGTCCATGTCCAGCACCCAGTCGTAGCGCCAGCATCGCCGACGCGCTGTCCGGATGGCGTCAATGGCGGATCGCTTCGGCCGATATCCGTATGAGTCCTCATGGAAAATCGGTTCCAACAAGGGCTCCAGATGTCGGCGAACAACCTCCTGAGCGATGCGGTCCGTGACCGTCGGTATGCCCAACGGGCGCTTCCCGCCGCCCTCCTTGGGGATGTTCACCCTGCGAACCGGAGGCGGCATATAGCTGCCTGAGGACATGCGATTCCAGAGCTTGTAGAGTTCCGGACCAAGCCGTTCCTCCAGACTCTCGACCGTCTGCCCATCTACTCCAGCCGCTCCCCGGTTTGCCTTCACATGCTTGAAGGCTTCCCAGACTTCCCTCTTTGCTATCGGGAACGGCTTTGCCCCTGTCATCCGGCTCCTCCTGTCACCAGTTGGCCGACGGCAGCGGCTGAACACCACAGCCCCTTCGGTCCAGCGCCATTACAGCGCCTTCATCCCTACTACGGGCTGTTCTGCCCCTGTGCCCCGCATCGGTACTCTGAGCCTTCCGGGGGCTGCCCGGTTGGCCGTCTCCCTTGGCATCGGGACGACAGGTTCTCCTGTTCCGCAAGAAAGCCTGTTCCGGGTTCACGCCGCCTTCGAGCCGGATGCCGCGTGGGCCGGACTCCAGGACTCCGCCCATGCTTGTCCCGGAGTGACCACCACCCCCGGTTCTGACATCGACCATACGCTTTCGGCAGTTCATCGGCGGTTCGCTTTCGCTCGTCTCCCCGGACCTCACCTGACGAGATCGTCGTCCCGCCGTTTCCACGACGCTCACCACCATCGCTCTTTACGACAGCAGCTCGTGGTGGTTTGAGACCGACGCCTGATCGTCGACCCCGAGGGGCCTACCCTCATCTCTCTTGCAGTTGCGCACCTCCTTTCATGGCGGTGCTTCAGGACACACGGTGATCGCAATACTTCGAGACCAGCACATGCGCCAGAAGGCCGGGGCCCGGTCGGCCGCGCTCGATCGGTCGCGGCGGCAGCGGCGCCTGGTGGAACTTCTCGCAGCCGCCGCAGGCCAGGCGCGGACGGACGATGCGCTTCACCACGAAGCGGCCGGGGATGTACTCCAGCTCCTCCGTCACATCCTCGCCGAGCCGCTTGAGACGGCCGCCGCAGTCCGCGCAGCGCTCGCCCGGCGCGAGAACCGTCTCCTCGCGCGGCAGGTGGTCCGGCAGGGGACGGCGCTTCGGCTGCTTCTTCGTGGCGGGCGTCGGCTCGGTCGGCGCCTCGGCCGCCCGCGCGATCTCCTCGTCCTCCAGCCCGAGATCAAGCTGGTCGAGGGCCTCCGAGGTGACGCCGAAGCGCTGCCGCCGCAGACCCGCAAGCTGGTGCCTGAGCTTCTCGATCAACAGATCGCGGTTGCGCAGCTCGGCGTCCCGTGCCGCCAGTTCGGCCCGCGAGGCCAGCACCATCGCCTTCAACGCGGCGATGTCGTCGGGCAGGGAATGGGCCGCTTCGAGCATGGCCGCATCCTACCCGAAGGGGCCGACAAAGGGAAGCCCGAATGACAGTCAACCCATTGTTTATAAACGGTGAATCAGCCCGCGGCGATCGTGTCCCGAGCCGTGGTGTAAGAGCCTGGCGGCCGTCGCGGTATCCGGCGGGTAGGGCCGGTAGGCTCAGGCTGCCACGGCGGGCAGCTTGACGGTTGCATTGTCGCTCACGGGAGCGATCGATTCCAGCGTCATGTATCTGGCCCTCTGGACGGCCCATTCGTCGTTCTGCTCGAGCAGGATGGCGCCGATCAGCCGTGTTATGGCGTCCTCGTTGGGGAAGATGCCGACGGTGTTGGTACGCCGCTTGATCTCGCCATGGAGTCGTTCGAGCGGGTTTGTCGAGTGCAGCTTGGGGCGATGCGCGGCCGGGAAGGTCATGTAGGCGAGAACGTCGTGCTCGGCCTCGTCCATGAGAGCGGCGAGCTTCGGCGCCTTGGCCCTGAGCTGGTCGGCGACCTGGCGCCACTGGGCGGAGGCGCTGTCTGCATCCTCCTGGGCGAAGGCGGTGGTGACGAAGGCGGACACGACGCGCCGGCCCTGCTTGCCGGCATGGGCGAGCAGGGTGCGCATGAAGTGGACGCGGCAGCGCTGCCATGTGGCGCCGAGGACGCGCGTTGCAGCCGCCTTCAGGCCCTTGTGGTCATCGGAGACGACCAGCTTGACGCCGCGCAGGCCGCGGCGGGCCAGGGAGCGCAGGAAGGAGGTCCAGAAGGTCTCGGCCTCGGACGCGCCGATCGCCATGCCGAGCACCTCGCGGCGGCCCTGGTCGTTGACCGCCACCGCGATCGTGACCGCGACCGAGACGACGCGCCCGGCCTCGCGCATCTTCACATAGGTCGCGTCCAGCCACAGATACGGCCAGTCGCCCTCCAGCGGGCGGTCGAGGAAGTCGCGGATCTTGCCGTCGATCTCACCGCACAGCCGCGACACCTGGCTCTTCGAGATGCCCGACATGCCCATGGCCTGCACCAGGTCGTCCACCGAGCGGGTCGACACGCCCTTGATGTAGGCCTCCTGGATCACCGCCGTCAGCGCCTTCTCCGCCATGCGACGCGGCTCCAGGAAGCCCGGGAAGTAGCTCCCCTTGCGCAGCTTCGGGATCTTCAGCTCCACCGTGCCCGCGCGCGTCTCCCAGACCCGGTCCCGGTAGCCGTTGCGATGGGTGAGCCGGTCCGGCGAACGCTCGCCGTGTGCGGCTCCCGCAAGGCCCTCCACCTCAAGCGCCATCAAACGCTCGGCCGTGAACCCGATCATCTCGCGAAGCAGATCGGCGTCCGAACTCTTCTCCAAAAGCGCCTGCAGGGTCATCATGTCCTTGGTGGTCATCGTGGTACTCCTCCGGTCGGATGGACTGTAGAAGCCCAACCCTAACCGGCACCGCGATGGCCATCCGCTATGGATAAGTGGCCCGCCGCCGCCAGACGCCACACGGTCGCGGCGGCGGGCCACTTACCCACAGCTACCGATGCTGGCTCCTGCTCCTACACCACGCCTGGGGGCACGACCCCCGCGGCCAGCGGTCTCCAGGTGCGAACCGGCGCCCGCCAGTCGATCCCCTCAAGCAGCATCGACAGCTGCGCCGGCGTCACCGACACCTTCCCTTCCGATGCCGACGGCCACACGAAGCGGCCGCGCTCCAGACGCTTCGAGAACAGGCACGCACCCTGGCCGTCCCACCAGATCATCTTGATCAGGTCGCCCCGGCGGCCGCGGTAGATGAAGAGATGGCCGCAATGCGGATCCGCCTTCAATACCCGCTCCGCCTGCGCCGCGAGACCGGGGAACCCCTTGCGCATGTCGGTCACGCCGCAGGCCAGCCATACCCGGGTCGAGGAGGGAACCGGGATCATCCGCCAAGCGCCCGCACCACCCGGCACAGCGCGTCCGCGTCGAACGACCCGAACGCGCTCACCCGGTGGCCGTTCGACAACGCGATCTCGATCCGACCGTCCGATGCCGCGGCCGGCTCCAACGGCGGCGCATCGGGCACCACCTCCACCGGCAGGAAGGACGGCGCCTCCCCGGCATCGGCCGCCGGCCTGTAACGGGGATCGCGCCGCCAGGTGAAGATCAGGTTGGCGTTGACGTCATAGCGGCGCGCCACAACCGACACCGAGACACCGGGAGCGTAGCTCTGCGCCACGATCCGGCGCTTCTCGTCGTCCGACCAGAACCGGCGTACCCGACGTGGCACCGCAGCCCCCTAAGATAGTGTCCATTAGCCGATAATGGACACTATCGACCTCAGGAACCTCGCCACAGACTGCGGC
>CBDBCV010000009.1:0-47500 GCA_965203455.1 Alphaproteobacteria bacterium | reverse complement strand
AACAAATCGTGGATGGTCGGCCTGCGCCGACCATGACGAATGGAGGGATCCGAATCCGCCCCCTACTCGTCCGTTTTGCCGCCCAGCACCGCCGCGCGGAAGCGGGCGCGGATCGCGGCGCCGTCGCGCAGCGGCAGGGCCATGGGCGCCGGGCCGGTGCCGACCTTGACCGCGGTGAAGAGCGGGCCGGGCTCGCCGTGGAGCCTCGGGACCCAGTCCTCCACCTCCTCCATCGTCCGCAGCGTCGCGGCGGCGGCGAAGCCGGCGCCCGCCGCGACCGCCGCCAGGTCGACGCCGTGGGCGGTGTGGGTCTCCTGCATCCCGGTCTCGCCGTAGCGCTCGTTGTCGATGACGACGATGGCGAGGTTGGACGGTCCGGAAACCCCGATGGTGGCGAGCCCGGCGAGCCCCATCAGCATCTCGCCGTCGCCGGTGATCACGAGCACCCGGCGCCCCGGCTGCGCGTTGGCGAGGCCGAGCCCGACCGTCGCCGCGCCGCCCATGCCGCCCCAGAGATAGAAGTTGTTGGGGTGGTCGCCGGCCGCCGCGGCGTCCCAGGTGGTCGAGCCGAGGCCGGTCACCACCAGCGTCTCGCCGCGGTCGGCGAGGATGCGGGACACCACCTCGCGCCTGTCGAGGGCGCTCATTTGGTCCAGTCCTTGAAGCCGATCACGCGCTGGCCGATCAGCACCGCCACCGGGCGGTAGGCGTCGAAGGCGAGCCGCGCGGCGGCGTGTACGGTTTCGGCCACCCGCGCCGCGTCGTCGACCTCGTGCACCAGGACGCCGGCGGCCTCGAGGGCCGGCGCCGTTGCCCGCCCCATCGGCACCTGCCACGGGTTGAACTCGCCCCACTGGCCGCGCATCGTCACCAGCATCAGCAGCGGCACCCGGCATTCCTGGACGATGCCCATCATGTTGATGCACTTGCCGACGCCGCTCGACTGCATCAGCAGCACGCCCCTGTCGCCGCCGAGCCAGGCCCCGGTGAGCGCGGCGATGCCCTCCTCCTCACCGGTCAGGCGCACGGTCAGCATCGCGTTGTCGGCGTGGCAGCGCTCGATCAGGCGGCGGTGCCCGTTGTCGGGGACGTAACAGACCTGGCGCACGCCGGCGTCGTTGAGGACGCCGAACACCGCGTCTGGCCAGTCGGTCGCTTCGGTCATGGCGCGCTCCGGCTCATGCGATCATCCCGGAGCGCCGCAGCGAGGAGATCATCGAGGTGTCGAGCAGGTAGCGGTAGCTCCGCTCGGGGTCGGCGGCGAGCGCCCGCCAGTCGTCGAGATTGCGCGCCCGCACCTCGGGGTCGTGCTCCTCCATCAGCTTCTTGTTGCGCTCGGTGATCGCGTTGATCGCGTTCACCGCCTCCGGCTTGCGCCGCGCCTCGTAGCCGTCGAGCTCGGCCTCCGCGGCGCGCCCGTGCGCCACCGAGGCGAGGCGGCCGGTCAGGTCGATCGCGTCGTGCAGCCCGCCGTTGAGCCCCATCCCGCCGAGCGGGTTGTTGATATGCGCGGCGTCGCCGGCGAGGAACACGCGCCCCTTGCGGTAGGTGTCTGCGACCCTTTGGCTCACGCGGTAGATCGCGCGCACCTCGATCTCGTAGGGCTCGTCGCGCGGCAGGAGATTGTTGAGGCAGCCCTGGAGATAGCGGTCGGACACCGCGTCGTCGGCCTCGACGGCGGGCCCGACCGGAACCACGATCCGCCACATGTCGGGAATCTCCAGCAGCAGGAACCACTCCACCGGGTCGGCGGTGTAGTTGACCGAGCAGATGTCGGGCAGCGCCGACTTGAAGTCGAACCGCGTGCCGGAGACCAGGAAATGCTCGGGATGGGTGTAGCCCTCGAACCCGACGTCGAGCAGCTTGCGGACGGTGCTGCGCCCCCCGTCGGCGGCGATCAGCCAGGCGCCGCGATGCTCGGCCTCGCCGTCCGGCGTGCGGCAGGTGACGGTGACGCCCTCCGCGTCCTGCGCGAGATCGGTGACCTCGTGCCCGAACAGGAGCGAAGCCCCGTCGATTTCGGACAGCCGCTCGTAGAGCCAGCCGACCAGCTTGAACTGCTCGCATTGCAGGCGGTAGGGGTGGCGCGTGTCGCCGGCGAGCACGGACAGGTCGAACTCGGCGATCCTGCCCTGCTCCCGGTCGCGGAACTGCCAGACCGGGCAGATCAGCCCCATTTCGATCATCGCGTCCGCCGCGCCGCACTCCTCCAGCAGGTCGAGCGTCGGCGGGTGGATCGTCGAGGCCCGGTAGTCGATGACGACCCCCGGCTCCTTCTCGAGCACGGTCACGGGAAGGCCGGCGCGCGCCAGCAGCCAGGCCGCCGTGGCCCCGACCGGCCCGCCGCCCGCGATCAGAATGGTGTCCGGTCTCTTCGCCACGCTGCCCCTTCCCGTTGCCGACGCGCCTGGATCCTCCGCGGGGCCGTCCCTCGATACGGCCCTTCGGGCCTGCTCGGGATGAGGACACGAATTTGCAATCCCTCACCCTGAGTAGCCGCGAAGCGGCGTATCGAAGGGCGGGCCCCGGCCGCGGCGTCACTGAATACTCCGGCGGGCGGCAGCGCTTCAAGACGGCGGCGCCAGGGCGGCCTCGATGGTCCTGCGCCGCCCCGCCGTCCAGAGCCAGGCGGCGGCCGGCAGCACCACCGCGACGGCGAGCGCCGCCTGCAACCCCCAGAGGTCCGACAGCGCGCCCACGGCGAGCGTGCCGACGGCCGGGCAGCCGAGCCAGAGCAGCCCGTAGAGCCCGAGCACGCGGCCCCGGAACGCTTCCGGCACGGCGTATTGCACGACCGTCTGGGTGCCGACGCCGCCGATCGCGAGCGCGAAGGCCGACAGCGCGAGGCAGGGAAGCGCGACGGCGAAGATGTCGGTGGCGACGAAACCGGACAGCGCCGCGACGAGAAGCACGGACGATCCGATCACGCGGCCGGGCAGCCGGTCCGGCGAGCTGCGGTGCGCCGCGAACAGCGACCCCAGCATCGCGCCGAATCCGGCGGCCGACGTCAGCCAGGCGAGCCCCATCGCGTCGCGGTCGAACACCGCGCCGGCGAAGCCCGGCAGCAGCTCGGCGGCGGCGCGACCGGCGACGGATATCGCGAACAGCAGCACGAACATGGGTCCGATCGCCGGGTGCGAGACGGCGAGCCGGACCCCGTCGGCGATCTCGCGCGGGATCGCGGCAAGCGACCTGCCGGCGCCGGTTCCGTGCCGCTGCACCGATATGAGTTGGAGCGCGACCAGGAACGGCACGTAGGTCGCGACGTTGATCGCGATGGCGACGCCCGCGCCGAAGGCGACGATCGCGAGCCCGGCGAACGCCGGGCCGATGAAGCGCGCCGAATGCCACATCATCGAGTTGACCGCGATCGCGCCCACCAGCTCGCGCGGCCCGACCATGTTGGCGATCAGCGCCTGGCGGAACGGGTGGAAGATGGCCTGCAGGATCCCCTGCACGAAGGTCAGCAGCACCAGAAGCTCGATCGTGATGTGGCCGGCGAGCACGAGACCCGCCAGCACCAGCGCCTGGAGCGACAGGGCGTATTGCAGCAGCCGCGACGTGGCCAGGCGGTCGAGACGGTCGGCGAAGGCGCCCGCGACCGGCGTGAGCACCATCACCGGCAGCATGTCGGCGAAGGCGATGAGGCCGAGCCAGGTGCCGGAGTGCGTCAGCTCCCACGCCAGCCAGCCCACCGCGACCCGCTGGATCCAGGTGCCGATCAGCGAGGGAAAGCCCGCGAGCGCGTAAAGCCGGTAGTCCGGATTGCCGAACGCGAGCGCGAGGTTGTCGAAGCCGGGCGGCGTTTTCATGCGCGACGCCCCCTCACCCTAACCCTCCCTGCCTTCCCCCCTCCCGCTTGCGGGAGGGGCCGGGGGAGGGCGGGACACGCCCTACCGGCCGCGATAGACCGGCTTCCGTTTCTCGGCGAAGGCGGCGATGCCCTCCAGGTAATCCTCGGTGGTGCGGATCTTCTCGTAGGAGTGGCCCTCCACGTCGAGCGCGACCTTGAGGCTGGTGTCGTAGGTGCTGTTGAGCACGCGCTTGAGCGACTGCATCGAGATCGGCGCGAGCGCGTTGAGCCGCGCCGCGTAATCGTGCACCAGCGCGGTCAGCCCGTCGGCGTCCTCGGCGGTCGCGGTGAGCAGCCCCCAGTCGACCGCCTGTTCGGCCGGGATGCGCTTGCCGAGCATCACCATGTCCTTGGCGCGGGTCAGCCCGGCGATGCGGACCACGCGGACGCTCCCCCCCGAGCCCGGCATCTGCCCGATGGCGCTCTCCGGCAGGGCGACCAGGCAATCCTTCGTGGCGAGGCGGAAATCGCACGCCATCGCGAGCTCGAACCCGACCCCGAAGCAGTATTTCTCCAGCGCCGCGATCACCGGCTTGCGGCAGCGCTCCGGCGTGCCGATGTCGTCGGCGAGATCGGACATGCGGTTGCGCGGGATCGACGGGAACGACTTCACGTCGCCGCCCGAGGTGAAGACGCCGTTGGCGCCCCGGATGCAGATCACGCCGACATCGTCGTCCTCGTCCATCGCCTCCAGCAGGCCGCGGATCTGCTGCCGCGCGCGGTAGGAAACGATGTTGAGCGGCGGCCGGTCGAGGATCAGGTGACCGATCCGGTTCCCGACATCGACCTCGGCGCGCAACCCGTCCAGATCGCGCAGCAGTTCCGCGCGCCGCTCGGCGTAATCCCTCTCCATCGTCTCTCCTTCCGGCTTTGTCTACCGCTTATGTAGACGACTTGACGGGCGGTCGGCCGGGACAGATCGAAGGCGGGCGTATGCCTGTCCCGCCACCCGTCATGGTTGGCCCAGCGCCTACCCCTGTCGTCATGCCCGGACTTGTTCCGGGCATCCACGTCGGGCCGCCGCCTCGCCCGTCCAAGCTCGTATCGTCATGCTGCGAGACGTGGATGCCCGGAACAAGTCCGGGCATGACGCAAGAAATGTCGCGGGCCTCCCGTCCATCAAGTCATCCCTATGAGCCTGCATCGTCTAAAGCATGCTGTCGAAATCCGGCAGGACCTCGTACGCCCCGTCGCGCAGCAGGCGGCGCAGCAGCTTGCCGGAGGCCGAGCGCGGGATGCTTTCGACGAAGACGTAGGCGCGCGGCCGCTTGAAGCGGGCGAGATCGCCGGCGAGGCAGGCGGCGTCGAGCGCCTTCGCGCTGGCTTCGGGCGAGGCCGGCTCGACGAAGGCGACCACCTTCTGGCCGAGGCGGTCGTCCGGCATCCCGATCACCGCCGCCTGGCGGACCAGCGGCAGCGCGTCGAGCGCGTCCTCGACCTCTTCGGGATGGATGTTCTCGCCGCCCGAGACGATCATGTCGTCGACCCGGCCGACGAGAAACAGCTCGCCGTCTTCGTCGAAATAGCCGAGGTCGCCGGTGAAGTACCAGCCGCCCCGGATCGCCTTGGCGTCGGCGTCGGGCCGTTTCCAGTAGCCGGCGAAGGCGTCCAGGCATTCCATCGGCGCGATCACCTCGCCGATCTCACCCTGCGGCAGGACCCGGTCGGGGCCGCTCCTGAAATCCGGGTCCGCGAAGACGACGCGAAGCTCCTGGCCGGTCGCGGCGCGTCCGGCGCAGCCCGGCTTGTCGACTACATGGTCGCAGGCGGCGAAGGAATAGATCTCGGACGACCCGTAGAAATTGACGAACACCTCGGGCTCGAAAACCTCCGCGCAGGCTTTGGTCAGCGCCGAGGTCATCGACATGCCGGCGAAGCCGATATGGCGCACCGAGGAGAGGTCGGCGGCGGCGATTCCGGGGTGATGGACCATGTCGTGGAACATGGTGGGCACCAGGAACAGGGCGTCGATCCGTTCCTCCCCGATCAGCCGGATCGCCTCGCCGGCATCGAAGCTCGGCATGCAGACGAAGACGCCGTTGAGCGCCGTCGCCATCTCCAGCGCCCGCACGCCCATGGTGTGGAACAGCGGCATCACGCCAAGCTGCACCTCGCCGTAGCCGTAGCGCAGATGGGCTACGCAGTTGAACGAGGCGTTGCGCTCGGCGTCGTGCGACCGGGGCACGCCCTTGGGGCGCCCGGTGGTCCCCGAGGTGTAGAGCATCAGGCAGGTCGACGCCGGATCGACGGCGCGGGCTTCCAGGGTCCCGGATTCCGCCGACAGATCCTCGAAGGCGGCGCCCTCGCCTCCGGCTCCGCCGACGCGGACCTGGCGTTCGGCGGGAAAGCCCGTCGCCCGCAGCGCGTCGGCCGCCGACAGTTCCGAACGCGGTTCGTAGACGAACGCCTTCGCCTCGGCGTTCCCGATCGCGAAGGCGAAGTCGTCCCCGCTGCCCCGCCAGTTGAACGGGACGAAGGCCGCGCCGATCCGCTGGCAGGCCCAGAACAGCGTCGCCGTCTCCACCCGGTTGGAGAGCACGACGACGACCGCGTCGCCGGTCCCGATCCCGAGGCGCGTCAGCCCATGGGCGACCCGGCCGATCTCCCCGTCCCACTCGGCGTAGGTCATCCGCACCGCGCCGTCGACCACGGCGAGCGCATCCGGGTCCCGCGCGACCGCGCGCGCGAACACGGTGCCGAGCGGGATCGCGGTCACGACCCGCCTCCGGCGACGTCGAGGATCGCGCGCACCATGCCCTCGTAGCCCGTGCAGCGACAGATGTGCCCCGACAGCATGTCGCGCACCTCGGCCTCGGTGGGGTCGGGGTTGGTCTCCAGGAACTGCGTCGCGGAGATCAGGATGCCGGGCGTGCAGAAGCCGCATTGCAGCGCGTGACGGCGCCGGAACGCCTCCTGCAGCGGGCTCAGCGCCCCGTCCTTCGCGAGCCCTTCGACGGTGCCGATCTCGACGCCGTCGACCTGCACCGCCAAGCGCAGGCAGGAGCGCACCGCGCGCCCGTCGATCTCGACCGTGCAGGCGCCGCAGACGCCGTGCTCGCAGCCGACATGAGTGCCGAACAGCTTCAGCTCGTGGCGCAGGAAATCGCTGAGCAGCGTCCGCGATTCGGCGAACCCGCTGTGTCGCCTGCCGTTCACCGTGACGGCGACGCGGTGACGCGCGCCGGGCGCGATCCTCAGCATGGCGGCGCCCCCGCCCGTTCGAAGGCGCGTTCGAGGACGCGCTGGCCCAGTACGCGGACGAGCTGGCGCCGATAGGCCGCGCTCGCCTTGGGGTCCTCGATCGGGTCGGCCCGGTCGGCCGCCAGCGCCGCCGCCTCGGCCGCCGTTTCGGGGGTCGCGGGCGCGCCGGCGAAACCGGAAAGGTCGGCCAGGACCGGACGGTCCTCGATCCCCCCGAAGCCCAGCGACAACGCCGACAGGCCGCCGTCCGGCGCGACGCTCGCCGCCGCCGCGACCGCGCCGATCGCGAAATCGCCGCGCCGCTGGGCGATCTCGTCGAAGGCATGGCCGGTCCCCGCCTTTCTCCGCGGCCAGCGCAGCGCCGTCACGATCTCCCCGGGCTCGCGCGCGGTCGTGAAGATCCCGTCGAAGAAGTCCCCGGCAGGGACCGTCCGCGACCGCCCCTTGCGCTCCAGCACGATCTCCCCGCCCGACACGACGAGCGCCAGCGGAATCTCCGCGCTCGGATCGGCGTGGCACACCGAGCCTCCCAGGGTCCCCCGGTTGCGGGTCTGGAAGTGCCCGACGAAGGGGAGCGCCTCGGCTAGCAGCGGCACGGCTTCGGCGACGAGCGGGGAGCCGAGCGCGTCGACCTGGCGGCAGAGCGCCCCGGTCTCCACCGCGCCGCCGTCCGCCGCGATCCCGGCGAGCGAGTCCACCGGGTTGATGTCGACGATCGCGGCGGGCCTGGCGAGCCGCATGTTGAGCATCGGGCCGAGCGACATCCCGCCGGCCAGCACCGAGGCGTCGGAGCCGAACTCCGCCGTCAGGTCCAGCGCCTCGTCGAGCGTATCGGCGCGGCAGTATTCGAACGGCGCGGGCTTCACGCCGCCCCTCCGCCGTCCGCGACCAGGTCCCACACCCGGTTGAGGGTGAAGGGCGGGTCGACGTCCTCGCGCCCGAGCGCGTCGGCGACCGCGTTGGCGATCGCGGTCGGCGCCAGCATCGAGCAGCCGTCGCCCATCCCCTTGGAGCCGAGCGCGGTGTGGGGCGACGGCGTGTCGACATGCCCGATGTCGAGAGTCGGCATTTCCGGCGCGGTGATGCAGAGATAGTCGGCAAAAGTCCCCGACAGCGGGTTGCCGTCCGCGTCGTAGACCATCTCCTCCATCAGCGCACCGCCCATGCCGTGGGCGAACCCGCCGACGATCTGGCCTTCGACGATGAGCGGGTTGAGGATTTTGCCAACATCGTGGACGGAGACGTATTTCCTGACCTCGACCCTGCCGGTCTCGGGGTCGATCTCCACCGCCGCCAGATCGCAGATGAAGCCGAAGGTGACGGCCGAGCCCACCCGGTCCTTCTCGTCCGGAGGGCCGAGCCCGGGGGGCGAGACGATCGCGGTCTCGAAGATTCCGGGCGTCATGCCGTCGGGCAGGCCGGCGGGGTGCCAGTGCGTCTTGGCGGCGACGCGGCGGAAGGGGAGCGACTTCTCCGGCACGCCGACCACGCGGGCGGCGCCGTCGGCAAGCTCGACATCCTCCGGCGCGACTTCCAAGTCCTCGGCTGCCACCGTCCTGACCTTGTCGGCGACCCGCCGCGCGGCGTCCCCGATGGCGTCGACCACCACCGAGGAGAACCGGTTCGCGTAGTTGCCCGACGCGAGCGACCACGCGCTTGTCAGCGTGTCGACCTCGGTCACCACGTCGACGTCGTCCGGCGCGAGCCCGAGCGCGTCGGCCGCGATCTGGGCGGCGACCGTCGCGTGCCCCTGCCCGGCCGGGGTCGACACCGTCTTCACCGTCACCGCGCCGGACGGGTCGACCGATATCGTGCAGGTACCGAGCCCGCCCGACCGCCCGCCGGCGCGGGCGCGCTCCTCCGGCGTCTGGGCGAGGGTGACGTAGGCCATGTTGGAGCCGGACGGCTCGACCGCCGTCGCGATGCCGATGCCGAACAGCCGCCCCTCTTCCTTCGCCCGTTCCCGCTCGGCGCGCAATTCTTCGTACCCGGCGAGGTCGAGCGCCTTGTCGAGCCCCGCCTCGTAGTCGCCTGCGTCGTAGACGGCGCCCGCCGGCGCGCGGTAGGGAAACGCGTCCCTCGGGATGAAATTGCGCCGCCTGATCTCGACGATGTCGATGCCGAGCGCGCGCGCCCCGGCATCCATGACCCGTTCTAGCGCGAAGAAGAACTGCGGCCCCCCGTAGCCCCGGTTGAGCCCGATCGGCAGGCGGTTCGTCGTCACCAGCCGGTTGTCGACATCGATGTTGCCGACCCGGTAGGCGCCGTTCGACGCGCTGTGCATCCGGTAGACGGATGCCGGCTCGGGCGCGCGGATATAGGCGCCGACGTCGACGACATTGCGGAATCTGATGCCGAGCAGCGTGCCGTCGGCGCGAAATGCCGCCTCGACGGCATCCTCCCGGTTGGACGCGGCGGACGAGCCCGTCAGGTGCTCCAGCCGGTCCTCGATCCATTTGAGCGGGACGCCGAGCAGCCGGCTCGCCGCGGCCAGCAGCACCATGTAGGGGTACATCCCCTGCTTGATCCCGAAGCTGCCGCCGCTCTGCGGCGCGGTGATGAGCCGCAGCCGGTTGCCCGGCACCCCGAGCGCCCCGCACATCAGCGCGTGCAGGATGAACGGCCCCTGGAAATTGGACCAGATCGTGTAGCGGTCGGGCGCCGGCTCGAACTGCGCGACCGCGCCATAGGTCTCCATCGGGGTCGAGGAATAGCGCGGGAACGTCCAGTCGAGCCGGACCACCCGGTCGGCCTCCGCGAACGCGGTCTCCGGATCGCCGTAGCGGAAGCTGCGACGGTGGACGACGTTCGAGCCCACCGCCTCGTGCAGCAGCGGCGAGTCGTCTTTCATCGCCACCTTCAGGTCGATGACCGGGGGCAGCGGCCGGTACTCGACCTCGATCGCCTCCAACGCGTCCTCGGCGGCGTAGCGGTCCTCGGCGGCGACCAGCGCCACCGGCTCGCCCGCATAGCGCACCTTGTCGACCGCCATCGGGTAGTAGTCGATCGGCACGCGGACGGCGCTCGGGATGGGGGCGGTCGCCGCCGAAATGTCGACTCCGGTGACGACTCCATGCACGCCGGGGTGCGAGACGGCATTCGAAATGTCGATCGACACGATGTCGGCATGGGCGTGGGGCGAGCGCAGCAGGGCCGCGTGGCGGACGCCGGGCACCGGCTCCATGTCGTCGATGAAGCGCGCGCGGCCGGTGAGAAGGGCCTCGTCCTCCTTGCGCGGGACCGGCGCCCCGACCCAGCCTCCGCCGTCGCTCATCGCGCGTCGAGGGCCTCCGCCGCCGACAGGTAATCCTCGATCATGGTCCGCAGCATGCCGGCCAGCACCTCGTTAGCGAGATTGCCGTCGTCGCCATAGGCTTGGCCGGCCTGGGCGAGCGCGAACACCTTGGGATAGCACCAGCAGCCCAGCACCTCGAGCGGCAGGCGGAGACTCATCAGCCCGCGCGCGCCGCCGACCAGCGACGGCGAGGCCGACATCAGCAATGCCGACTTGCGGTCGAGCGGCACCGGCTGCATGCGCGACAGCCAGTCGATCGCGTTCTTGATGGTGCCGGGCGCGCCCCAGTTGTATTCCGGCGAGGCGAGCAGCCAGGCATCCGACTCCGCGATGCGCGCGCCGAGCGCCTCGGCGCCGGCGGGAATGCCGGATTCGTCCTGCAGGTCGCCGTTGTAGAGCGGCATGTCGAACTCGGCGAACTCGGCATGGTCGACCTCGTGACCGCATTCGCGGACAATGTCTTCGGCGAGCAGCAGGAGACGCCGGTTGATCGATTCCTTCCTGAGCGAAGCAGCGAACGCGAATACCTTCATGTGGCGATTTTCCTTTCCGGGGGCGCGTCTCGATGTCGGCGGTAGAAGATAGCGGCGGCGCGCCGGACGGTCCACGCCCGCCCCCGGCCGCCGCGGCCGGATTCGACATTTCGGAGGCCGGCGGCCCCGACGACATGGCGGCCTGCTTCGCCATCCGGCGCGCAGTGTTCTGCGTCGAGCAGGGCGTCTCCGAAGACCACGAGATCGACGGCCGCGATCCCGAATGCCGGCACTATTTGCTTCGTCTCGGCGGGCGCGCGGTGGGGACCGCGCGCGTCCGCCCCGTCGAGCCTGGCATGTCCAAGATCGAGCGCGTCGCGGTCCTCGCCCCGCATCGCGGCGGCGGGCTGGGCTCGGCGCTGATGCGCCGGGTGCTGCGGGATCTCGACGATGCCGGCTGCGCGGCCGCCCTGCTCCATGCCCAGGCGCACAGCGAGACGTTCTACCGCGCCCTCGGCTTCGCCACCGAGGGCGCGCCCTTCGAGGAGGCCGGCATCCCGCACGTCCGCATGGTCCGGGAGCCCCGGCGCGTGGCCCCGCCCTCCCCCAACCCCTCCCGCAAGCGGGAGGGGGGAAGGTAGAGCGGAGTCCGCCGACAGCGAATCCCCTCTCCCCCGCGGGGAGAGGGTTAGGGAGAGGGGGAGGCCGGGCGGGCTTTGCCGCAGCCGAGGTCGTCACCCCGGACTCGCGGGGAATTGAGTCGCGCGGCCTAATTTGGTCTGATGCGGAATCGCCGAAGGGGCGGGACCCCGGCCGGCGCGTACACGAGGAGAAGAACAGATGAGAGGCATCAAGTTTCTGACGGTCGCGGCCGCCGGCGCGATCGCGATGGCCGGCGGCGCCCTGGCGCAGAGCCCGGCCGATTTCTACAAGGACCGCCAGGTGACCATCCTGCACGGGTTCGGCGTCGGCGGAACCTACGGCAAGACCTCGCTCTCGCTTGCCGAGACGCTCAAGCCGATCCTCGGCACCGATTCGATCATCGTCCAGAACCGGACGGGCAGCGGCGGGCTGAAGATGACCAACTACGCCTACAACGTCGCGCCCAAGGACGGCTCGGTCCTCCTGATGCTGCCCGACACGCTGGTCGTGACGCAGCTGACGCGGCCCGCGGCGGCGAAATACGAGGCCGACAAGTTCACCTTTCTCGGCGGCGCCCTCAAGGTCAACTCGGTGCTGGTCGTGCGCGGCGACACCGGCGTGAAGAAATGGTCCGACCTCAGGAACAAGGAAGTGCCCATGGCCTCCTCCGGGGTCGGTTCGCAGACCTACCAGGTCCCGGCGATCGTCAACGGCCTGCTCGGCACCAGGATGAAGATCGTCAAGGGCTATCGCGGCTCGCGCAAGATGCTGCTGGCGATGGAGCAGGGCGAGGTCGCGGGCATCAACCTGACCTGGCTCGCCTTCAAGACCAACCGCGAGGCCTGGTTCAAGAACGGTTTCGCGGTGCCGCTGATCCAGATGGGGCCGAAACCGGAAGCCGAGCTCGCCAAGGTGCCGATGCTGAAGGACCTGGTCGCCGCCGGGGACCGGCCGATCATCGGCTTCATGTCGACCCTAGTCGCCATCGGCCGCAGCCTGGCCGTCGCGCCGGGGGTCCCGCAGGACAGGATCGCGTTCCTGCGCGCCGCCTTCGCCAAGGCCGTCGCCACGCCCGGCTTCGCGGCCTCGATGAAGAAGAGCAAGCTCAGGGTCACCCCGAGCACGGGCGAGGAAATCCAGAAGGTGGTGAGCGACAGCCTCAAGATCGACGACGCCACGCTCGCCAAGGCGCGCAAGCTGCTGGCCGCCAAGTAGCGAAGAAGACGTTTCGCGACGGACGCCCCGGCCCCACCGGGCCGGGGCGTTTCGTTTGAGCGGTGCGCGAGCATATCGAGCATATCGAGCATATGAACGCTTGCTCCGGCCTTTGACAAATGATCACGCATGCTCGGAGTAGATCAGGCGTCAGCCCATAAACGAAGTACAGGCCGTTGGACGTTCCGTAGATAACATTCCAGGTTAGACCGAAAGAGAAAATGTTACCTAATTCTTATCTTGAATATTGAGGTGGCGTCGGTTTGTCGGACAGGCTGACGGCGTTTTCAAGGTGTATTCCGGTTGAAGTTTGTGCCGCCAGAATCCTCTTGGATCGATCTTTCTGCTGCTGCTGTTGCGCCTGTGGGTATGTGGTCAAGGCGCGAAGCGGCTTGTCCATCATATCCACAGGCGTGTCGCCCCGGTAGGCCTCGGCCGGCGTCCGCCCGCCGAGTGCCGAGTGCGGTCTCTCGGTGTTGTAGAAGCCGATCCACTGGCCGATGACGCGCCGGGCTGCGAAGCCGTCGGCGATCTCGTGCAGGTAGACCGCCTCGTATTTGAGCGAGCGCCACAGCCGCTCGATGAAGATGTTGTCCATGCACCGGCCGCGGCCGTCCATCGAGATGCGGATACCGGCCTCCCGCAGGCGCGCGGTGAAGGCGAAGCCGGTGAACTGGCTGCCCTGGTCGGTGTTGAAGATCTGCGGGGTGCCATGGCGCGCCAGGGCTTCGTCGAGAGCCTCGACACAGAACCCCGCGTCCAGCGTGTTCGACAGCCGCCAGGCCAGGACGCAGCGGCTCGCCCAGTCCATGATCGCCACCAGGTAGAGGAAGCCGCGCCGCACCGGGATGTAGGTGATGTCGGCGCACCACACATGGTTCGGCCGCTCGATCGCCAGACCCCGCAGCAGATATGGATAAACCCGGTGCCCGAGGTGCGGCGCACTGGTCCGCGGCGCCCGATAGACCGCCTGAAGACCAAGCAGGCGCATCAGGCGAGCGGCCCGCCGCCGCCCGATCCGCACCCCCTCGCGGCGCAGATGCCGAACCATCTGGCGGGCGCCGTAGAACGGATACTTGAGGAACAGCGCGTCGATCCGGCGCATCAGAGCCAGCGTCTCCGCGCTCTCCCCCTTCGGCCGGTCATAGAGCGACGAGCGCCCGATCGACAGCAGACGGCATTGCCGGGTCAGGCTCAACGACGGGTGGCCCCGCACAACCATCGCCCGTCTCCCGGACCGGCTCAGCGACCGGACCCGCGTGACAAAAAATCACGCTCTACGATCAACTCCCCGATCTTGGCGTGAAGAGCCCGGACCTCGCTCTCGTGATCCCGCGCCCGGCGCTCACCTCCACCGGAAAAGACCTCCCCCAGACCCTCCATCGCCTGGCGCTTCCACACACCCACCTGGTTCGGATGCACCTGGTGCTTCGAGGCAATCTCCTGAAGCGTCCGATCACCCCGTAGCGCCTCCAAGGCTATCTTCGCCTTCAGCTCCCCCGAAAACCTGCGTCGCTTGCTCATCCGCATTCCTCCGTCACACGGCGGAATACACCTTGACGACCTGTCCGATTTTGCGACGCCACCTCATATGTCTTTTACGCGGCTTGGATAGTCCTCGGCCTGATTAGGCTTTATATCGCCGTACAGGTATTTCGAAATAAAACTAGTTGGGGTACGGCGCGGTACATGGGCATACCCATGACAATATTTGCATGGATGAACGTCATTTATGGTTTAGTTTTGTTCGAAGGTATCTATGGAATCGCAAGCCTCATACTGAGTTTTCCGATTTGGGTTGATATTTCATTATTCGCCATTGTTTTGATACTAGCTATGGGGTTATACTTCAAATTGCTCCACAGAGAAAAATTCAAGCCGAATCTTTTTGTCGCCCTTTTCCTGGTACCCCTTAGCATTCCGGGACTCCACACGGCAGGAAAACTAATACCGAGAGTTACTCCTACTGATTTAGCGCCACCCGCGATTATCAAGTCCGGGACACATTTTCCACAACGAGTCCAAGTCGTTGGTTCAGGCTACGTCGTTGAATTTCCAAACTCTCATTCAAAGGGGCGCCTTGGCGATTCATTGACAGCAAGAAGGCTGACCGCCAGAGGCTATCGAAAAGAAAAATCAAAGGTCGATCAAGCACATGGGATTGATGGAGTCTATGTCCGATATAAAAGAAATGGCCATCCCAAAGAAATTCTCATTGTAGAGAATAAAGTCGATAGAGGAACGCTCATATCAGATCAAATGACAGATGCTTGGGTGACAAGAAACGTCGAAAAAATGGTCGTTCATTCGGACAGAAAAGTGAGACACACGGGGGAATTAATAAGAAAGTATCCTCACTTGATTCGTAAGGAATTGTGGCATCACGACTTAAAGTCTGGGAAAACATCCGTGAGCGTTCTGGACAGAGAAGCGAAGACCTCACCACCACGAATCGAAAATTATCTAGTCAATCAAATTAGACAGAGATGCGAATCGAAAAGACCAGGTATTCACTGCTTGTCAATCACAGAATAACATAATAGCTGTTAGCCCGCCGCGTCGAACCAATCGGCCACGTCCTCCGGGCCGATGCGGGCGAGGGGCTGTGCCGCTGGATTGTCGGCTGCCGGGCGACGGAAAGCCGAAGCGTTCAGGCTTGGATGTGTTTGACGATGAGAAGACCGGCGAGAAAAGCGTCGGCTTGAGGGGTCTTGCGGATGGCCTGCCAGTCTTCGAACGTTCTGACCGCAAGTTCGTGATAGTGAAGAGCCTCGCGCCGTTGGAAGAGGCGATAGGTGTTGTAGTCGGCTTGGTGTCTCGCCTCCTGAAGGTCGCTGAACGTCCTCGCGATGGCGACAAGGCGGCGGTCTACGGGGAGGCCCTGAAAGGCAGGGGCAAGTTTGCTCGGGGGATTGCTTCCGGCCAGGGACTTGCAAAGGTCCCGCATGTCCGAGTGGCGGAAGGCTCTCGAGACGCACTGGCGAAGCGCGAGCCGGCTACCTCGCGATATCAACATTCGGGTGGCTTCGTCCACGAGACGGTGAAATACCGCGTAATAGGATGCGGAGATGGAGCGGCGCAGGCTGGCCTGGGCCGGGCGTCTGGATTCCTTGGTTGCGAGGAGGTGGGCCTGCTTGAGAAGGTCGGCGTGCAGGCTCATTCGGCATCGTCCGTTTCGGAAGCGGCCTTGAAGCTGACATAGACCCAGACGGGGGTCTCGCTGCGCTGCCGGATGAAGTCGAAGACCAGATCGCGAATCGAGATGCGGGCATCGAGATCGACATCCTCTTCCGGGAGGACGGCCCATACCCAGACAGCCGGTTCGTCAGCGGAGTCCGTGCCGGTTTCGACGACCCAGTCGGACACTTCGGCGGGAAGAGGCGGCAACTCGTCGAGTGCGGCGCGAATTTCTGTGTTGGCGAACTGCATGGCGGTTTCGCTCACGGGCGATGTCCTTCCGGATAGTTACTGTCGGGGAGCCGGTGCGGCAAGAGGGTCGGGATGCACCGGGGCTTATGCCTCCCCCAGGAAAATACGATGGGCCGGGCCCTTCCCACTGTCCCGCGGCGTCCCATATTCCGGTTATGGCAAGCGAACTCACATTGATGAACGGACCGCTGGGCATGGACCGCGACCCCGCCGTCAACCGGCAGAAACTGGAGGCGGACGAGGCGGTCGTCCGCGGCGGGTTCCGCCGCAAGGTGCGCGCCACGATCGGCCGGGTGCCGTTCGTCGAAGACGCGGTCGCGGCGTTTTACTGCGCGGTGGACGGCGGCACGCCGCTTTACGTCAAGGCGGTGCTGATGGGCGCGATCGCGTACTTCATCACCCCCACCGACGTCATCCCCGATTTCATCGCCGCGATGGGCTACACCGACGACGCGGCGGTGCTGATGGCGGCGATCAGGGCGGTGGGAAGCAATCTGAAGCCCCACCACCGCGAGCGCGCCCGCCGGTTCCTCACCGAACTGAAGTAGCGCCCCTTACGTCATCATGTCCGGACTTGTTCCGGGCATCCACGCTCCTCCGCCGCGCCCTCCCCCGGCCCCTCCCGCAAGCGGGAGGGGGGAAGGTAAGGAGGAGTCGTCGAGCGAGTCCCCTCTCCCCCGCGGGGAGAGGGTCAGGGAGAGGGGGACGCCGGAGCGCCTCCGCCCCGGCGTTCTGGACAGCCTCGCGCACCGTCCCCATCATCGGCCGATGCCGGCTGCCCCGCTCTCGCGCCTGTTCGACCCGCGCGCCATCGCCGTGGTCGGCGCGTCGGCGAACGAGGAAAAGCCGGGCTTCCAGATCCAGAGGGCGCTGGAGCCTTTCCACGGCGCGGTTTACCCGGTCAACCCGCGCGGCGGCCAAATTCTGGGGCGTCCGGTTCATCGCAGCCTCGCCGACGTGCCGGGGCCCGTGGACCTCGTCGCCCTCGTGCTGCCGGCGCAACATTCAGTGGCGGTGCTGAAGGACGCGGCGGCGATCGGCGCCGGCGCCGCGTTCATGGTGAGCGGCGGGTTCGGCGAGACCGGCGATGCCGGGGCCGCGCTGGAAGCGGATATCGTGGGCGCCTGCCGGGCCGGCGGACTCCGGCTGCTCGGGCCCAACACTTCGGGCTTCCTGCGTCCCTCGCGCGGGCTCGCCTGCACCTTTCTCCCCGCGGCGGCGGAGCTCCGTCCCGGCCCGATCGGGATCGTCGCGCAGTCGGGCGGCATCAACCTCACGCTGGCGCTGATGGCCAATGCCGAAGGGCTGGGCGTCAGCCTCGCGGTGGGGCTCGGCAACGCCGCCGACCTGGGCATCGCGGAGACGCTGAACTACCTCGCCGCGGACCCGGAGACGCGGGCCATCGTCCTGCATCTCGAAGGGGTCGCGGACGGCAGGGCCGTGTTCGACGCCGTCAGGGAAGCGGCTCCGGTCAAGCCGGTGGTCGCGCTTCCGGTCGGCAAGGCGGACCTCGCGGGTTTCGCGGAGTCGCACACCGGCGCGCTGATGGGCAACCACCGGCTGACATGCGCGGCGCTCCGCCAGGCAGGCGCGGTCGTGGTGGAGACCCTCGACGACGCGCTCGACGCGGCCTGCGCGCTCTCCGTGACCCGTCTGAAACCGGCGCGGAACCCGGGGATCGGCGTGCTGACCGGTCAGGCCGGCCCGGGGTTGCTGATGACGGATACGCTCCGGCAGGCGGGCGTGTCCGTGCCGGAGCTCGCGCCCGCGACGGTGGCGCGGATCGGGAGCCTGCTCCCGCCTTTGACCTACATGAAGAACCCGGTCGACACCGGGCGGCCGGACGCGGGCTTCGGCGCCGTCATGGAGGCGCTCGCGGCGGACGGGGGGATCGACGCCGTCCTCGCCTACGCGCTGATCGAGGGCGGCGCGCTTGACGTCGGCGGGGCGGTCGCCCGGGCGGCGGGGAAGACGCCCAAGCCGACGGTCTTCGCCACCGCGGGCGTGCCGTCCGAGACGGCGGAGCTGGTGGATGCGCTCCGCCGCGCCGGCATTCCGGCCTTCCTCGCCCCCGACCGGGCCGCGCGGGCGATGGCGGCCCTGGTCGCGGACGCGCGCCATAGGGCGGGCGCGGAGCCGGACGACGGCCGGGGGGCCGCAACCCCCGGGATCGAGACGCCGCTCACCGGCCCTATCGACGAGGATGCGGCGAAGACGCTGGTATCCGCCTACGGCATCGCGACGCCCCGCCGGACGGCCTGCCGAAACCGCGCCGAGGCCGAGGCGGCGCGCGCGGCGATGGCGGGTCCGGTCGTGGCCAAGGTCCTGGACCCCGATATCCTTCACAAGTCGGACGTGGGCGGCGTGCATGTCGGGATCGGGACCGCCGCCGCGCTGGAGGAGGCGCTCGATGCGATCGACGGGGTATCGAACGCCGGCTACCTGATCGAAGAGATGGCGCCCGACGGGCTCGACCTCATCCTCGGCGCGCGGAACGATCCGAGCTTCGGCCCGACCGTGCTCCTGGGCCTCGGCGGCACCGCGGCGGAAGCCATCGACGACGTGGCGGTGGCCCTGGCGCTGCTCGGTCCCGCCGAGGTGGACGGGATGATCGGCTCGCTCGCCGGCAGCGCGCTCTTCGGCCCCTGGCGCGGCGCCCCCGCCCCCGACCGCGCCGCGATCCGCGAGGCCGTCAAGGGCCTCGCCCGGCTGATCGCCCAACACCCCGAGATCGCGGAGATCGATCTCAACCCGGTGAGGGCCTGCGCGGAAGGCGCGCTCGCGCTCGATGCGCTGATCGTTCTCCGCGGGGAATAGGGCTGGCGGTCGCCCGGGAGGCCCCCTCACCCCGGCCCTCTCCCCGGCGGGGAGAGGGGGACTCGCGGCGCCGTCTCCTCCTTGCCTTCTCCCCTCCCGCTTGCGGGAGGGGTTGGGGGGGCGGGCCACTATTGGCCCGCACCCGTCAAACCGGGTATCCTGCGAACAAATCGTGATTCACGCGAGCGGAGACGCGGAATGGAACGAAGCTTCGCCAAGGAAGTCGAGCTTCTGCGCCGGGGCGACGGTGAGTATTTCGAGGGCGAGGGCATCCTCGCGATCACCAAGGCGCTGCTGCAATCGGGCGTGAGCTATGTCGGCGGCTATCAGGGCGCGCCGGTCTCGCACCTGATGGACGTGCTGACCTCGGACTCCAAGGGTCTGATGGCCGAGCTCGGCGTCCATACCGAGGTCTGCGCCAACGAGGCCGCGGCGGCGGCGATGCTGGCGGCCTCGATCAACTACCCGATCCGGGGCGCGGTCACCTGGAAATCGACGGTCGGCACCAACGTTGCGGCAGACGCGCTGTCCAATGTGGCTTCGGCCGGCGTGGTCGGCGGCGCGCTGATCGTCCTCGGCGAGGATTACGGCGAGGGCGCCAGCATCATCCAGGAACGCACCCACGCGTTCGCCATGAAGTGCTCGGCCTGGCTGATGGACCCCCGCCCCCACCACCCGCGCATGGTCGAGCTGATCGAGAAGGGGTTCGAGCTCTCCGAGGCCTCGCACACCCCGGTCATGGTGGAGTTCCGCATCCGCGCCTGCCACGTCACCGGCCGCTTCGCGACCAAGGACAACAAGCCCGGCAAGTTCTCGACCAACGACAAGCTGGAGAAGCCGGTCTTCGATCTCGGGCGCATCGCGCTGCCGCCCGCGACCTACGAGCAGGAGAAGAAGAAGGTCGAGGAGCGATTCCCGGCCGCCATCGACTTCATCCGCGAGAACAGGCTGAACGAAATCTTCCCCGGCAAATACGACGATGTCGGCATCATCTGCCTCGGCGGGCTCTACAACTCGGTGATCCGCGGGCTCCAGCAGCTCGGCCTCGCCGACGTGTTCGGCAATTCCGAGATTCCGATCCTCTGCCTCAACGTCACCTATCCGCTGGTCGACGACGAGATCGCCGAGTTCTGCGCGACCAAGCGGTCGGTCCTGATCGTCGAGGAGGGCTTCCCGGACTACCACGAGCAGGCGATCAACGCGCTGTTGCGCAAGGCCGACCTCAACACCGAAATCGTCGGCAAGGGCGTCTTTCCCAAGGCCGGCGAGTACCAGGCCGAGGTCATGCTGCGCGGGCTCGCCGGCTTCATCGAGGGTTCGGTGCCCAAGGGCATCGACCTGCAGCCGGTCTCGGCGGCCGTCGCCGACCTCGACCGGACCAAGGAGACCGCGGCCGAGATGCTGGGCAGGCCGGTCCCCAAACGGCCGCCTGGGTTCTGCACCGGCTGTCCCGAACGCCCGGTGTTCAGCGCGATCAAGCTGGTCCAGCGCGAGGAAGACATCGGCGAGGTTCACATCTCGGCCGATATCGGCTGCCACACCTTCGCCGCGCTGCCGCCCTTCGGGCTCGGCAACACGGTGACCGGCTACGGTCTCGGGCTCGCGAGCTCGGCCGGCGTCGCGCCGCACTTCAACGGGCGCACGATCTCGATCATGGGCGACGGCGGGTTCTGGCATAACGGGCTGTCGTCCGGCATCAGCGGGGCGGCCTTCAACAACCACGATTCGGTGCTGGTCGTCATGGCGAACGGCTATTCGTCGGCCACCGGCCAGCAGCGCCTGCCCTCGACCACCGCGGGCGGCACCGTGCCGTCCGACACGGTCATGCCGATCGAGCGGGCCATCAAGGGCCTCGGCGTCAAGTGGGTGAGAAAGCAGTACACCTACCGGGTCGGCAAGATGAAGAAGCTCCTGCACGAGGCGCTGACCACGCCGGAGAAGGGGCTGAAGGTGATCATCGCCGAGGCCGAATGCCAGATCGCCAAGCAGCGCCGGCTGCGCCCGGCGGTACGCAAGGCGCTCGATGCCGGCAACAGGGTCGTCCGTACGCGGTTCGGCGTCGACGAGGACACCTGCACCGGCGATCACTCCTGCATCCGGCTCTCGGGCTGCCCCTCGCTCACCGTCAAGCCCAACCCGGACCCGCTCCGCAAGGACCCGATCGCGCACGTCAACAACGGCTGCGTGGGTTGCGGGCTGTGCGGCGAGGTCGCCGACGCGGCGGTGCTGTGCCCGTCCTTCTACAAGGCGGACGTGATCCAGAACCCGAAGGGCATGGATCTCTTCCTCGACAAGTGGCGCAAGAACGTGATCGGCAGGCTCGGCGGATATGCGAACGGAGCCGCCGCCAACGGCGCGGCGAAAGGCAACGGAGCCGCCGCATGAGCGCGGAGACGAACGGCGCCTCCAACGGCGCGGACGCGCTTCCGGAACGCACGTTCACCATGGTCGTCGGCGCGCTGGGCGGCGAGGGCGGCGGCGTGCTGACGAGCTGGATCGTCGCCGCCGCGGAATCGCTCGGCTTTCCGTGCCAGAGCACCTCGATCCCGGGCGTCGCGCAGAGAACCGGCGCCACCACCTACTACATCGAGATCTACCCCGCCCATCACGACCGCCTCGAAGGACGGTCGCCGACGATGGCGCTCTACGCCACGCCGGGCAACATGGACGTCGTGGTGACGTCGGAACTGATGGAGGCCGGGCGCGCGCTGGAGCTCGGCTGGGTAACGCCCGACCGGACCACGCTGATCTCCTCGTCCCACCGCGTCTATTCCATTCTCGAGAAATCGGCGATGGGCGACGGCCGTTTCGAGGCCTCGGACCTGATCGAGACGGCCAACCATCTCGCAAAGCGCGCGATCCTGATCGACATGGACCGCCTGGCGCAGGCCAACGGAACGGTGATCAACGCCGTCATCCTCGGCGTAATCGCGGGTTCCGGCGAAGTCCCGATCCCGGCGGAGGCGTTCGAGAAGGCGATCGAGAAGACCGGCGTCGCCGTCTCGGGCAATCTGCGCGGATTCAAGGCGGGGTACGATTACGTCCGCGGCGACATCCCGATGCCCGAGGCGCCGCCGGCGGTGGAGCGCCGCGCGCCGGGGAACGTCGACGCGCTGCTGGCGCGGGTGGAAGCGAGCTTCCCGCCCGAGACCCGCCAGGTGCTGCAGGACGGCGTTCGCCGGACGGTCGATTACCAGAACCTCGCCTATGGCGGGCGCTATCTCGACAATGCGGGGAGAATCCTCGCCGCGGACAAGGCGAACGGCGGCGCGGAACGGGGGTTCAGGCTGACCATCGAGGGCGGGCGCCATCTCGCGCTCTGGATGAGCTACGAGGACATCATCCGCGTCGCCGCGCTGAAGAGCCGGCCGGAGCGCATGGAGCGCGTCCGTCGCGAGGTCGGCGCGAAGGAGAGCGAGCCGGTCGTCGTCACCGAGTTCCTCAAACCCGGCTTCGACGAGATCGCCTCGGTGCTGCCGCCGGCGCTCGGCCGCGCGCTGACGCGGTGGAAGGAAAAGAAGCCGGGCCGGCAGAAATTCCACGTCGCGATGCGGGTCAGGACCAACACGGTCTTCGGCTATGTCCGGCTGTGGGGGCTCGCGAAGCTGCGCTTCTGGCGGCCGTACAGCTACCGCTTCGCCGAGGAGTGGGCGGAGATCGGGACCTGGCTCGAAGCGCTCGAAGGCGCGGCGGGCCGGAGCTACAACCTCGCGCTGGAGATCGCCGAGCTTCCCAATTTGCGCAAGGGCTATTCCGACACCCACCGGCGCGGCGTCGGCAACTACCGCAAGGTGTTCGAGGAGCTCGCGCGCCCGGCTGCGACGGCGAGCGGCGACCCGGCCGGCGCGGCGGCGGCGCTCAACGCCGCGCGCACCGCCGCGCTCGCCGATCCGGAAGGCGACGCGCTCAGGACGGTGCTCGTCGAAGCGCCGGAGAGCCAGGCACAGGCGGCGGAGTAGCGCCCTTCGATACGCGGCTTCGCCGCTACTCAGGGTGAGGAAATCTCTTAAACCCTCGTCCCGAGTAGGCGCGTCAGCGCCGTATGGAGGGACGCCCCGAGGCTACGTTTCGGCCCGCGGCGGTTTCAGTTGCAGCCGTTGTGCTTGCGCCACATCTCGGCGTCGTGTCCCTTTGGCGGGCTGGCGCAGGGATCGTCGGCATATCCGCGCAGCACGTTGTAACGCGCGATCTGGGTCTCCGTCAGCAGCGGCAGCGTCTCAAGATGGGCCGCCAGATGCGTGAAGCGGAGCGACGTCCGGGCCCGGCCGACCTCGGAGAGCAGCGTCTGCAACGACCGCTGGTTCACGGTCCTGCCGGCGAACGCCGCCTCGAGCGCCCGCTCGGCGGCGACCAGGCGCTCTCCCCCGGCGATCGCCTCGGCCCGCATCCGCTCGAAGATGGCGCCGATCGTCGTCACCTGGTCCGCGGCGAGCGGAATCTCGTCCTTCAGTTCGAGCAGATGGGCGGGGCCGGGCATGCCGTTGAGCTCCGCCGCCCTGGCAAGCCCCCATCCGCCGCCGCGCCCGAGTTCGGCGAGATCGTCCGCCGACAGGCTCTTGATGGGGCGGGTGTGCTCTCCGGCATAGGGCGACTTGTGAGTCTCCGCGGCGCCGACCGGGCTCGCGCAACATAAGGCGATCGCGAGAGCGGGCAGCAAGCGGCGGGCCGACGGGCGCGTTCGGAACATGACGGCCTCCCGGTCCCTACGCCTCGCCCCATACCTCGCGCGCGAGGTCGATCACGAAGGACAGCTTCGCGGCCTGGTCCTCGACGGCGATCAGGTTGCCGAGGTCGACGCTGGCGAAACCGCATTGCGGGCTCAGGCCAAGCCGGTCGAGCGCGACGTACTGCGAGGCCTCGTCGATCCGGCGCCTGATCTCGTCCCGGTGCTCCATCTCGCCCCGCTTGGTGGTGACGAGGCCGAGCACCACGCACCGGTCGTCGGGCATGAAGCGCAGGGGCTCGAACCCGCCCGAGCGCGCGTCGTCGTATTCGAGGAACCAGGCGTCGACGTCGATGACCGGGAACAGCGCTTCCGCCAGCGGCTCGTAGCCGCCCTCGGCGATCCAGGCGCTCTGCGCGTTGCCGCGGCAGAGGTGGATGGTGAGGTAGGTGTCGGGGCCGCGTTCCGAGATGCAGTCGTTGAGCAGGCGGGCGTAGCGGTGGATCAGCGTGTCGGGGTCCTCGCCGATGGCCTTCAGATTGTCGCGCATCCGCGTGTCGACGAAATAGTTGATCACCGGATCGTCGATCTGGATGTAGCGGCAGCCGAGCGCTTCGAGGGCGGCGATCTCGTCCCGGTAGACGCGGGCGAGATCGTCCCAGAACGCCTCCTTGTCGGGATAGGCCCCGTCGTCCACCGACGCGTCGCCGCCGTGGAAGTGAACCCGCGTCGGCGAGGGGATGGTGACCTTGGCGGTGTTCGAGGTCTTGGCGTTCAGGAAGGCGAAATCGTCGGCCAGGATGTCGCCCGCCCGGCCGAGCTTCCCCACGGTCCGGACGTTCTTCGGCACGTAGCCGGACGCCGTGCCGGGCGCCTTCTGGAAGCCGGCCGCCTCGTCGGGGCTCGATATCTCGATCCCCTCGATCGCCGAGATGAAGTCGATCCACCAGTTCTCGCGGCGGAACTCGCCGTCGGTCACCGCGCCGAGCCCGAGTTCCTCCTGCAGCGTCACGACACCGGCGATGGCCGCGTCCTCGACCTCGCGGAGCGCGGCGGCGTCGAGCGCGCCGGACCGCCACTTCTCGCGGGCGGCGAGAAGCTCCGGCGGGCGCAGCAGGCTGCCGACGTGATCGGCGCGGAACAGCGGTTTCTTCGCGGAAGCGCTCATCGAGGGTCCTTTCCGGGTTGCCGGCGCGTTGACTCGCCCCGGGCGGCACCGAACTATGTACCCCGTTCCCCGCGACCCGTCACTTGCAGAAGCCCATGCGCATCGAGGACTATCCGCCGCAGGAACCGCTGAGCGAGGCAGGGCAGGCCTTCGCCGACGAGGTCATGGCCCGCGGCGAGGGCGTTTCGGCCGTCGACGTGCGTTACGGCGACGATCCCTACCGGTCGATCGCCATCCAGACTCCCGACGAGCCGAACGGCACGGTGCTCGCCATGATGCACGGGGGCGGCTGGACCTCGGGCTACAAGGAGCATCTCAACTTCGCCGGGCCGCGCGCGACGGCGCGCGGCGTCGTCTATGCCAGCATCGGCTACCGCCTCGCCCCGCAACATTTGTTCCCCACCGGTTTCGAGGACAGCGCCGATGCCGTCGCCTGGCTCTACCGGAACGTCGCGGAGATGGGCGGCGATCCGGCGCGCATCTTCGTCGGCGGGCACTCGGCGGGCGGGCACTACGCCGCCCTGCTCGCCGTGCGGAAGGACTGGCAGGCGAAGCGCGGCCTGCCGGACGACGTCGTCCGGGGCTGCCTGCCGATCTCGGGCGTCTTCCGCTTCGGGGAGGGCAGCGGGCTCAGCGCGCGCCCGCGCTTTCTCGGGCCGGAGTCGAACGACCGCCCGGCGAGCCCCATCCTCGACCTCCAGGCGACGCCGCCCTTCCTGATCGCCCATGGCGGCGAGGATTTTCCGCACCTGATGACCCAGGCCGAGGAGATGGAAGGCGCGCTCCGCGGCGCCGGGGGCGATGTCACGCGGCTGTCGATGCCGGGGCGCAACCACTTCTCGGCGTGCTACGCGGCGGGCGAGGAGGACGGACCCTGGGTCGGCCCCGCGTTCGAATGGATGGCGGCGCGTTGACCGGGGCGGCGATCGAGGCGAGGGGTCTCCACAAGCGCTTCCAGGCGACCCTGGCGCTGGACGACGTGTCGTTCGCGGTCGGGCCCGGCGAGGTCCATGCGCTGATCGGCGAGAACGGCGCCGGCAAGTCGACGCTGATCAAGATCCTGGGCGGCGTCCACCGCCCCGACCGCGGCACGGTCACGGTCGACGGCCGGACCCGCCGCTTCTCCGGCCCGCGCGACGCGCTGACGAGCGGCATCGTCGTCATCCCGCAGGAGATGCGCGTCGTCCCGGCGATGACGGTCGCGGAGAACGTGCTGATCCAGGCCGTCCCGACGCGGCGTTTCCTCGGCCTCCCCGTCACCGACCGGACGGCGATGGCGCGGAACGCGGCGGCGCTGCTCGCGCGCCTCGGGATCGACATCGACCCCCGCGCGCGGGTCGACCGGCTCGGCTATGCGGAACGCCAGCTAGTGATGATCGCCCGGGCGCTCAGCCGCGAGGCGCGGGCGGTGATCCTCGACGAGCCGACGGCGGCGCTGGAGGCGCGCGAGGTGGAGCGGCTGTTCGCGGTGATCGATGCGCTCAAGGCGGATGGCGTGGCGATCGTCTACGTGTCCCACCGGCTGGACGAGGTGGACGCGCTGGCGGACACCTGCACGATCCTGCGCGACGGGCGCGCGGTCGAACGCTACGCGCGCGGCGAACGCGGCCGCGCCGAGGTCATCCGGCTGATGACCGGGCGGAACATCGAGATGGCTCCCGCGTCGGCGGGCGCGGGCGCCGCCCGGACGCTGCTTCGCGGGCCGCTCTCCGAGGAACCCGAGGTCGCGGTGGGCGAAGGCCGCGTGCTCGGCCTCGCCGGCCTGCTCGGCAGCGGCACGACCGAGCTCCTGCACCGCCTGTTCGGGACCGGGCGCCCCGCCGCGAGGATCGAGAAGACCGGCGCGCGGGTGGCTCTCGGGTCCCCCGCGGACGCCATCCGCGCGGGAATCGGGCTGGTCCCGGGCGAGCGCGCGCTCGGCCTCGTCATGGGCCTCACGGTGCGCGAGAACATCGTGCTCCCCAACCTGCCCCTGCTGGCGCGCGGATTGCGGCTCAGGAAGGAGGCGATCGACCGGCTGGTGGAGGGCCTGATCGAGAGCGTCGACATCCGCCCGCCCGATCCGGACCGGACCGTTCGTCAGCTCTCCGGCGGCAACCAGCAGAAGGTGATCTTCGCGCGCTGGCTCGCCGGCCACGCCGACGTGCTGCTGCTGGACGAGCCGACCCACGGCATCGACATCGGCGCCAAGGCGCAGATCCACCGCCTGATGCGCCGTTTCGTCGAGGACGGCGGCGGCATCGCGCTGGCGTCGTCCGAAATGGCCGAGCTGCTCGCGGTCAGCGACAGCGTGCTCGCGATGCGGCGCGGCGCGGTGGTCGGCCGGTTCTCGCGCGACGGCGAGTACACCGAAGGCGCGCTCAGATCGGCGCTCGGAGGATGAAGGGGATGACGCAAGCCCGGCTCGGCTGGCTGGCGGGGCAGATACCGCTGCTCGCTCTGGTCGTCCTCTGCCTGATCGCGAGCGCGCTGTCGGACCGTTTCTTCTCGCCGATCAACATCAACAACGTGCTGATGCAGGGCGCGGTGATGACCGTCATCACCATCGGCATGACCTACGTCATCATCTGCGGCGGCTTCGACCTCAGCGTGGGCTCGGTAGTGGCGCTGTCGGGCTGCGTCACCGCGATGGCCATGCTGGAGGCCGGCATCGTCGCGGGCGTCGCGGCCGGCGTGGCGGTGGGCGCGCTGGTGGGCCTGATCAACGGCCTCGTCGTCACGAAGCTCGACGTCAACCCGTTCATCGCGACGCTGGGGACGATGGTGCTGTTCCGCGGCGTCACCTTCCTGATCACCGGCGGCCGGCCCATCGTCGGCGAGGAGGGCCTGCCGGAGCTCTTTCTCGACTTCGCCATCGAGCGGCTGTTCGGCATCCCCTATCTGGTGTGGCTGCCGGTGGCCCTGTTCGGCGTCTTCCACCTGCTGCTGCATCACACCGCCTACGGGATCCGCGTGTTCGCCACGGGCGGAAACACCGAGGCCGCCTATCTCGCCGGCGTCGCCGTGAGGCGGGTGCGCGCCTCGTCCTATGTCTGGTGCGGCGCGCTCGCCGGGCTCGCAGGGGTGATGCTCGCCTCGCGCCTGCAATCGGGCCAGCCGACCGCGGGCGCGTTCTACGAGCTCACCGCGATCGCCGCCGTCGTCCTCGGCGGGGCCTCGCTGTTCGGCGGCGAGGGCAAGCTCTACAAGTCGATCATCGGCGTGTTCATCATGGTGGTGCTGGCCAACGCGCTGAACCTCGCCAACGTCCACTCCTACTGGCAGCAGGTGGCGATCGGCCTGGTGATCGTCGCCGCCGCGGCCGCCGACCGCCTGCGCCGCCGCTGAGGCGCCGCGCGCCCATGACGGACTATGACGGCATCGTCCTCGGCGGCGGGCATAACGGGCTGATCCTCCAGGCCTATGCCGCGCGCGCCGGGCTGAAGGTGCTGACCATCGAGCGCCGGCCGTTCGTCGGCGGCGGGCTGGAAACCGCGGAGGACCCGCGCCACCCGGGCTTCCTGCACAACACCCACGGCTTCTTCCAGCGCGCGTTGACGGAGATGCCGTGGTACCGCGACCTCGACATCGCCCGCCACGGCGCGCGCTACATCGAACCGGAGCTCAACGTCGCCCTGCTGCTGGGCGACGGGCGCTCGCTGCAATGGTGGACCGATTTCGAGCGCACCCACGCCTCGTTCGCCGCTCTGTCGAAGCGGGACGCCGCCACGCTGAAACGCTGGCACGACGCGTTCCGCCCCATCGTGCGCGACATCCTGATCCCGGAGGCGACGTCGCCGCCGCTGCCGGCAGCCGAGCGCCGCGCGCTGCTCGAACGGAGCGCCGCCGGGCGCCGGCTGCTCGAAGCGAGCGCCCTGTCGCCGCTCGAGTTCGTGGAAAGCGAGTTCACCCACCCGACGATCCAGGCGGGGCTGCTGTTCTTCAACGGCTTGCGCGAGGTCGATCTCCGCGTGCGCGGCTTCGGCCACCACATCGCCGCCCTGCTGGCCAGCACGGCGAAGGCGCAGATGACCGTGGGCGGCGCGCACATGCTGGCGGTGGCGCTGGAGCGCGCCGCGCGCGAGGCGGGCGGCGACGTCATGGTCGCGACGACGCCGCGCCGCATCCTGGTCGAGCGGGGCCGCGCCATCGGCGTCGAGACCGAGGCGGGCGATATTTTCACGGCACGCCGCTTCGTCGCGTCGTCGCTCAACCCGCACCAGACGTTTCTCGACCTGCTGGAGCCGGCGCACCTTCCCGACGACTGGCGGCGCAGGGTCGAGAGTTTCGCCTACAACCTCATCGCGCCGCTGTTCGCGCTCAACCTCAACCTCTCCGAGCCGCCGCGCTACAGCGCCGCCGACAGCGACCCCGCGCTGGAGACCCCGTTCATGGTCATCATGGGGCTCGAGCACGTTTCGCAGTATCCGGAGATCGTGCGCCACCACGAGGCCGGGACGATCCCGCCGACGGTGATGTGGGGCGCCTGCCCGACCCAGTTCGACCCCTCGCAGGCGCCGCCCGGCAGGCACACCGCCTTCATGTGGGAGAAGCTGCCCTACCGGCTGGGCGGCGATCCGGCCGGCTGGGACGCGGCGAAGGACGCGCACGGCGCGGTCATGCTCGATCTGTGGCGCCGCCACGCGCCCAATCTCGACGGCGCGGTGATCGACCGGTTTACGCGGAGCCCCCTCGACGTGGAGCGCACGCTCCCCAACATGCGCCACGGCGACCTCCTGGTGGGCGCGTTCACGAACGGCCAGATCGGCGCCGACCGGCCGTTCCCCGGCGCCGGGCGCTACCGCGCGCATCTCGACGGGCTCTATCTGTGCGGCTCGGCGTCGCACCCGGGCGGCAACGTCACGGGGCTCCCCGGCTACAACGCGGCCCAGGTGCTGCTCGCCGATCTCGGCATCGAGGCCGGCTGGGCGCCGCCGCCCATCGCCGAAAGGCTCGCCGCGCTGGCGGACGCAGGGTAGGCGGGGGCGCTCCAGGACGGGTTTCCGCGCCCCCTCACCCTGACCCTCTCCCCGTGGGGGAGAGGGGACTCGCTCGCCCACCCTCCCCCAACCCCTCCCGCAAGCGGGAGGGGTTGGGGGAGGGTGGGCGCCCCGGACTTCACCACGTGAAGACGAGCAGCAGCGCGAGGAAGCCGGCGGCGATGGCGGCGGTGGACAGCGTGCCGCGGAGCCAGCGCGCCGTGGCCTCGCGGCGCTCGACCAGGGCGCGGAGCTCGGCCAGCTCCTCGCGGGTCGCCATGGTCTCCTCGATCCGGGCGACGCGCTCGTGGAGGTCGGGCGGGCGCTGCACGGTGGCCGCCCCTTCAGAACAGCCTGACGAAGCGCAGCTCGCCCGAGAGGCGCTCATAGTCGTGCAGCTGCGCGTTCGAGGTCCGCTCCTCCTTCACCGCCGAGAGCTGCGGGCTGAACCCGCCGACGGTGAAGGCCCGGTTGTGGACGTCGAGCCGGAGCGCGCGGGTCAGGTCCTTGCGCTCTCCCCCGCCGATGACGAACGGCGCCCAGTTGCCCTCGTAGTCCGTGTAGCGCAGCGTGCCCGATCCGCCCAGGGTGAAGCCCCAGGGGAGGAGGAACGTCACCCCGACCCGGCCCCAGCGCGAGGAGTTGCGCTGGCGCTCCAGCTCGGTCCGCTGCCGGCTCCAGCCGAGGGCTGCGTTCACCCGCATGGTCGGGCTCGCGGCCCAGCCGGCGCCGGCGGAGAGGTCGGTGAGCGGGCCGTCGAGCCAGTCTCGCCCCTCGTAGCGCCGCTCGTGACGCGCGGCGTTGACGAAGGCGACGGTTTGCCGGCTGAGCCGGTGGCGGCCCTCGATGCGGACCCCGAGGTCGCGGAAGTCCTCCTCGCCGGCGAGCCAGCTCTGGCGGACGCTCGCCAGCACGCTCGCCTCGGACGCCCTGCCGATCAGCCGGCGCGGGCCGAGATGGGCGGAGACGAAGGTCCGGTCGAACTCGCTCGATCGGTACTCGCGGCGCGAGACGTCGCCGCCAACCCTGAGCCGGACTCTCGGGTCGAGGGGGTGCTGGTACTCGCCGCCGGCCCACACCGCGACGCCGACGCCGGATTGGGGCTTGTCGCCCCGGTAGGTGAAAGGCAGCCGCCCGAACGGGGTGTCGATCAGGATGGTGCGCTCGCCCGAGCGTGAGGAGATGTTGCTGTCGGGCGCCAGCGCGGCGCCGACGCGGACGGACCAGCGCTTGCGGGCGCGGATCTCGGCGAGGAACCGGTTGACGTTGAGCGCCACAGCAGCGGGGGGATTGCCGGCCAGCACGCGCTCGAAATGCTCCCTCGCCAGCCCGTCCTCGCCCTTGAGGAAGAAGGCGCGGGCGAACAAGTCCGGGGTTCCGGACAAGCATGGTTCGCAAGGCTTCGATGGCCGCATCCAGCAGCGCGTCCTTCGCGTTCGCCGACATATCCGACAACTGCGATGCCTCGATCCCCGCGAGGCCGATCAGAAAGAGCGCCTCCGCCGGCATCCGGCGGCGCTCGGCCAGGGGCTTGAGAACGGCCAACGCCTCGATGTAGCGGTGGTCCTGCACCAGAGCCCGCGCCTTCGCGATCCCGGCTTCAACCGGCTGGCCGGCGGCTGCGGGAGGCGGCGGCTGCGTCCCGGCGCCCCACGCCGGCGAGGCCAGCAGAAGACAGGAGGCGACCGCGAGAACGCGAAAGGACGGCAAACGTTTCATCGAAGGCCTGGAGAAGGGTCCAAGAAGAAAGGGCGGCGCATTGCCCGTGCGCCGCCCTCGTCGAGATATGAGGTGGCGTCGGTTTGTCGGACAGGCTGACGGCGTTTTCAAGGTGTATTCCGGTTGAAGTTTGTGCCGCCAGAATCCTCTTGGATCGATCTTTCTGCTGCTGCTGTTGCGCCTGTGGGTATGTGGTCAAGGCGCGAAGCGGCTTGTCCATCATATCCACAGGCGTGTCGCCCCGGTAGGCCTCGGTCGGCGTCCGCCCGCCGAGTGCCGAGTGCGGTCTCTCGGTGTTGTAGAAGCCGATCCACTGGCCGATGACGCGCCGGGCTGCGAAGCCGTCGGCGATCTCGTGCAGGTAGACCGCCTCGTATTTGAGCGAGCGCCACAGCCGCTCGATGAAGATGTTGTCCATGCACCGGCCGCGGCCGTCCATCGAGATGCGGATACCGGCCTCCCGCAGGCGCGCGGTGAAGGCGAAGCCGGTGAACTGGCTGCCCTGGTCGGTGTTGAAGATCTGCGGGGTGCCATGGCGCGCCAGGGCTTCGTCGAGAGCCTCGACACAGAACCCCGCGTCCAGAGTGTTCGACAGCCGCCAGGCCAGGACGCAGCGGCTCGCCCAGTCCATGATCGCCACCAGGTAGAGGAAGCCGCGCCGCACCGGGATGTAGGTGATGTCGGCGCACCACACATGGTTCGGCCGCTCGATCGCCAGACCCCGCAGCAGATATGGATAAACCCGGTGCCCGAGGTGCGGCGCACTGGTCCGCGGCGCCCGATAGACCGCCTGAAGACCAAGCAGGCGCATCAGGCGAGCGGCCCGCCGCCGCCCGATCCGCACCCCCTCGCGGCGCAGATGCCGAACCATCTGGCGGGCGCCGTAGAACGGATACTTGAGGAACAGCGCGTCGATCCGGCGCATCAGAGCCAGCGTCTCCGCGCTCTCCCCCTTCGGCCGGTCATAGAGCGACGAGCGCCCGATCGACAGCAGACGGCATTGCCGGGTCAGGCTCAACGACGGGTGGCCCCGCACAACCATCGCCCGTCTCCCGGACCGGCTCAGCGACCGGACCCGCGTGACAAAAAATCACGCTCTACGATCAACTCCCCGATCTTGGCGTGAAGAGCCCGGACCTCGCTCTCGTGATCCCGCGCCCGGCGCTCACCTCCACCGGAAAAGACCTCCCCCAGACCCTCCATCGCCTGGCGCTTCCACACACCCACCTGGTTCGGATGCACCTGGTGCTTCGAGGCAATCTCCTGAAGCGTCCGATCACCCCGTAGCGCCTCCAAGGCTATCTTCGCCTTCAGCTCCCCCGAAAACCTGCGTCGCTTGCTCATCCGCATTCCTCCGTCACACGGCGGAATACACCTTGACGACCTGTCCGATTTTGCGACGCCACCTCAATACGCGAAACGCGGGGTCGGAGGCTCGTGGGAGCGACCCGGCCCCGCGAAGACTATTACTTGGCTCCGAAGGCGCCCGCGAGGTGCGCGCCCGGGAAGTGCGCGTCGAACCGCCCGGTAACGTGGGTCGGCCGCGCGTCCCCACCGGTCTCGCCGTTGGAGCCGTGGAACATGCCTTCCCAGCTTCCCATGCCGGTGCCGGCGCCGAGCGATCCCGCGGTTGTCCCCGCGAACATGGCCGAACCGTCCGTAAGACTTGCCGGGTTCAGCGTCACGTTCCAGCCGGCCATCGATTCACCGGCCGCGTTCATGAAGCCATGGATCCTGCCGCTGATTTGACCGGGATCCGAGGCACCGAAGAAACTGGCGTTCAACGTCGCGTTCGCGGTGAACTCGCCATGGGTAGCACCCGTGACCTGGCCCCCGGAAACATCCTTCACGACATAGAGACCGGCCGCCTTACCGTTGTAGACCGCCGTTCCCTCCATCGTGGCGGCTACGTTACCCGAGCCATCGGTAAAGCCCGTGCTGCCCGCGAAGGTCTGGAAGTCGTAGCTGCCGTCGGTCTTCTTGTTCAGCCACCACCCGAAGTTCAGATAGTCGCTGTCGGGCACATTGATCATCGCGCCCGAGTCCGCGGTGAAGGTCCACGTCCCCGCCAAATTGATCTTGCCATCGCTTCCAACGCCGACCGTGCAAGTGGTGGCGTCGCCAGTACAACTGTAGGTGCCCGCGGCGCCGGCAAACCCACCGGTGAAGGAATGTTCGGCGGAGCTCCCGGTGCCGGTCGTGGTGACGACGGGAATTACGCCGATCCAGGAAATGAAGTCTTCATGGCCGGCAGGAGTAATCCCCAATTCACGATCATCATTGACCGTTTCTGATGTACCCCCGGTTACCTTCTGCACGTTAGCGGTGTTGAAAGCCGAAGGTGTCGGCGCGGTGACGTCGGTGTAGACCGTCAGGTATTCCGTCGCGGTGCCGCGCATGAACTTGGCGCCGGTCCATCCGGCGATCATCGCGGGACCTTCGTCCTGCATGGCGAAGTCACCGGAACGAGCCGTGCTGCCACCCGTCGGCGTGCCAGTCTCGGTAACGCTGACGGTAGCCATCGTCCCGTCATGCGTCGCCATAACCACCGGGCTCACTTGCTGAGGGTCGGTGAACTCGCCTGCGCCAGTATTCCCTGCCGCGATCGTCATCTTCGCGGCGTCGAGCGCCGTCGCGATCGCGTTCGCCATCGCGGTTTGCTCTTGGGCACTCGGGCCCTCCGGTACTTCGGGCTCCGGCGTCGGTGTCGGCGTTCTCGAAGCCGTCGGGCCGCTGCTGTCGCTGCCACCGCCGCCGCACGCCGCGAGGCCGAGGGCGAGCACGGCGGCGCAGCAGACCGTCATCAGATTTTTGTACGTAGACATCTTTTCGAGGCTCTCCTCATTTTGAAAAGGCCTCGTTGGGAAGCCTCGTACGGCGAGGACTCCCGTGGGTTCCGGAGCGCGCGGGTTCGCGTCCGAGCGCCGTTCGGACGATTCAAGCCATTGTTTTCAAAGAAAGTTTTTCGGGCCTCCGACAACCGGCCCGTCCGGTCTTTCCGGAATGTCCATGATGACGAAGGGGCGAATCCGATTCCTTTGCACCTCAGGACGATGACGGAACTTCCGCGGGCGATTACTGGACTGGCCGAGGCGGTTACCTAAAATTGCCATATCGAAATAGATATGCAACTTCGTATGTTTGATATGAAAGATCGCGGTCGGCCGGTGATCTCCCGCCGCGTCGTGGACGGCCTCCGCGGCTCCGGCCGGGACACCATCGTCTGGGATTCCGAACTGCCCGGTTTCGGCGTCCGGGTCTATCCGAGCGGAAGAAAGGTCTATGTCGTCCAGAGCCGATCCGGGGGGGGCGCCCAGGCGGGTGACGCTGGGCGCTCATGGCGAACTCACCGCCGAACGGGCGCGCAAGAGGGCGGCTTCGGTCATCCAGCGCATCAAGGCGGGCGAAGACGCCGACGCCGGGCCGGGCGCGGACGAGACCACGGTGGCCGACCTCGCCGAGCGCTACATGCGCGTCCACGTGGCCGCGCACTGCAACGCGCACACCGCGCGCATCTACCGCGGCTCGCTCGACAACCACATCCTGCCCGCGATCGGCGGGATGCCGTTGGGCGCGGTCGAGCGGTCGCACGCGGCGGCGCTCCATCGCCGGCTTCGCCATACCCCCCGCGCGGCCAACCGCGCGCTGATGATCCTGTCCAAGATGTTCTCCCTCGCCGCCGCCTGGGGTCTGGCGCCGGAGACGGCCAACCCCTGCCGTTCGGTGCGCAAGTACCGGGAAGGCAGGCGCGAGAGGTTCCTGACGCGCGAGGAGTACCGGCGGCTCGGCGCGGCGCTCGCGGAGGCCGAAGCGGACGGGTCCGCGCGCGCCCCCGCCGTGGCGGCGCTGCGTCTCCTGATGCTGACCGGGTGCCGTCTCAACGAGATCCTGACGCTCCGCTGGGACGACGTGGACCGGGCGGCGCGGCAGTTCCGGCTGCGCGACGGCAAGACCGGCGCGCGAATGGTGCCGCTGACCCCGACGGCGGAAGCCGTGCTGGCGGGGATCGCGCGGGTTCCCGGCAACCCGTGGGTCATCGTCGGCAAGAAGCCCGGCGGACGCCTGACCAGCCTCACCGCCGACTGGTACCGGCTGCGCGCGCGGGCCGGGCTCGACGACGTGCGTATCCACGATCTGCGCCACTCTTGTGCATCGAATTCTCGCCCGCTTCTCAGTGATCGACCATTACAGCATTGACTTATAATAGTTTTTTTCTGAAAGAACCTCGTCTCTGATTTCTGACCACTTCATTCCGTAATCAAATAGTCACCGGATTCGACTGTATTCCAGGCTACGCATGCCGCATTTGCCGGCCGAAATCCGCTTGCGAGCGTCGCGGCCGGCGATTATATATCGGACCAAGGATTGGGAATTTCCCGGTCGACAGAGGGGTCCTGGAGCTTCCGGGGCCCTTTTGTTTTGGAGCTTATATCGATTACTTGACAGGAGCGGGGCTGACAGGCGTTCCGAGCAGCGCCGGGGCGCATTCGGGTCCCGGCGGGCCGTTCCTCCCCGTCATGGTCGGCGAAGGCCGACCATCCACGAGTTTTTGCGGCGCCGGAAACGAAAAACAAATCGTGGATGGTCGGCCTTCGCCGACCATGACGGGGGGGAGTCTGGGCGGTTTCCATGCCCGCCGCGACGCGACGGCGTCCCCGGCCCCGATCCGCGCTCGACAGCCGGCCGTCAAGTAATCGATATAAGCCCCTTTGTTTTTCCGCCGCGCGTTCACGGAAGTTGAGCCAGCCCGCCGATCTTGGGCCGGACGATCTCGAAGGCGCGGTTGGGCTGGTCCGGACGCAGGTGCGACAGCGCGATCGGCCGCGCCGTCAAGTCCGCCAGTTGCAGGCCGCCGGAGTTCGCCGCCTTCGGCACGAACACCGGCTGGAAGTCGAACAAGCCGAAGTCCTGCCGGCCGGATCCGCTGTCGTTGGCGGCGATCCGGCGAAACTCCAGTTCGAGCTCCCGGTCCTCCTTCCTTCCGCGGCTCTCGAAGACAACATGCACCGTCCTGCCGTGCTGCCCCTCCTCGCTCAACATGGCGTACAGCTGCTCCATGCAGAAGCGAAGCGCGACCCGGTAGGGATTACGGGTGCCGGCATATCTCGTTCGCAGGTCTTCCTTGTCGACGATGGCGGCGAAAATCGTCATGGGCGCCGCTTCGACGAGCCCATTGAGATCGCCGTAGAACCGTTCGCGCAACGCCCTGTCGGTCAGCAGGATCGCAAACGGCCCCTTGCTCTTGCGGATGTCATGTTCGTGCAGGACGACCGCGTCGTGGCCCCAGATGCCGAACTTGAAACGCTGAACGGCGGGAACGACGCTGCCGATGTAGTCGGCCTTGCGCATGGCGCAGAAGACCAGCGCGAAGACGGGGTATTGCGGATCGATGGCGACCAGCCCGTGATCGCCGCTCTCGTCGGCGTACACCACGAATTCCGAGAACTCCGACAACACGTCCCCCGCGATCCCCTTGTTATTGGCGGCGATCGCCAACCTAGCGACTGATTGTCGGCCGAGACAGCCGCCTGCGGAGGGCCCGCCGGGAGACACCAGCGCCGCGCCTGAAGCCGCGACCTTCCGACCGTTCAGCCCGCCGTGTTGCCGTACTCATCCCCCAGGACCCGAACGGATACGCGAGCTTTGCCGTCGGCCCGCCCTTCTACCCACCCGAAACGGCTGCTCACGGCGGGCGGGACCGGCAGGATGCCTCAGTCCGCTCCCTTTCGCCCGTCGTCCGCTCCCGGGTTCCGTTCGCTCTCGACGATGCCGCTTGCGATCACCTCGAGCTGCTTCTTCAGGCCCGGATTCTCCCGGGGCCTGCTCCATTGCGAGGTTTCGCCCTCCCGATGCTTCCGAAGCGTTGCCAACTCCGCCGCTTCGATGTTCCGAAGAAAGGTGTACAGCCTGTCGACGATTTCACGCATCGTCCGGTCCATCTCGGTACGGTCCAGCCGGGCCACGCGCTGCCACGGGATGATCCATCCGTCGGCGTCCACGACCACGACATCGGAATAGTCGCCCGTCCTGGTGACCGGGCACTGCCCCTCCCCGAACTCTCCCAGCTTCGAGTCCGCGACGCACAACAGTCCCATCATTCTTGCCGTGCTGCCGGCCCCCCGGAGCGCCATTGTTTCGCTGACCATCTCGATCTCCCGGATTTCGGTAAGCGGTGTTCAGACCCCATATCGGGTCTGGATTGACAGCGTTTTCTTGAGGGTGGGCTTGGGCGCCGCGATCAGCCGGTGTCGACGTCGGGCTTGGGATCAAAGTTCCACGGCAGCAGCTCGTGGATCCTCGACTGTGGGTGACCCGCGGCGATCTTCTCGAGCGCGCTCCTGAGCCAGGCGTGCGGCTCGACGCCGTTCATCTTGCAGGTCTCGATCAGCGAGGCGATCCGGGCCCACGCGGCGGCGCCCTCGTCGTGGCCCGCGAACAGGGCGTTCTTTGCCGTGAGCTTCAGCGGGCGGATGCGGTTCTCGACGAAGTTCGAGTCGATCTCGACGCGCCCGTCGCGGAGGAACACCAGCAACCCGTCCCACCGGTTGGCGATGTAGGTCAGCTTCTCGCCCAGGCGCGAGCGCGGCGAGACGCGCGAGCGCTGCTCGTCGAGCCACACTCCGAAGGCGTTCACCAGCGGCGCGGACTCCGTCCAGCGCACCGCCTGGCGCGTCGCCGGCGCCGCGCCCCGGATCCTGTCCTCGATCGCGTAGAGCCGCGCGATCCGCTCCAGACCGGCCTTCGCGACCGGCGAGGCGTTCGAATCGAAGATGTCCTTCAGCGCGCGCCTGGCGTGCGCCCAGCAGGCCGAGAGCGTCAGCGCTCCCCCCGGCCGGTCCGCACGGCGCAGCGGGTTGTAGCCGCTATAGCCGTCGATCTGCGCGGTCCCCGAGAACCCTTCCAGCAGCGTCTCCGCATGCTTGCCGCCGCGGCCCGGCGCGTAGGCATAGACCACCCCAGGCGGGTCCGCCCCCGACCACGGCCGCTCGTCGCGCACCATCGTCCACATGTAGCCCGTCCTGGTCCGGCCCCGGCCCGGGTCGAGAACCCGGATCGGCGTCTCGTCCACCCCGAGCTTCGCCGACCGCTTGAGGTCCGCCGCCAGGCAGTCCACCAGGGGGCGAAGATGGAACGACGCCTTGCCCACCCAGTCGGCCAGCGTCGCGCGGGGCAGCTCAAGCCCCAGACGCGCGTAGATCTGCGATTGACGGTAGAGCGGCAAGCGAGTCGCGCGGGGGAATCTCACCCCCACGCGCTCCCAGAACCGTACGTGAACCTCTCAGCTCATACGGCTCCCAGCGTCCGGCCCTGCCCGTGCACAAGGGTCCAATGGGCGAACCGCCACGGCTCCGCTTTCGCGATTCTGGCAAGCCAGAGACGAGCCTGACGCGGTCGTTGTCGGAAGCGTTTGAACTTCCGCATTGCCCATCGCTGCAAGTGGGCGTCTATCAGACGAAGGGTCGGATAGAGCGCCGACTTGTAGAATGCGCCGAAGTAGCCGATCCACCCTGCAATTTCGCGATGAAACATGCGGGCAAGGTCAAGCAGTGCCTTGTCGCTACGCCGTTGCAAACGCCACTGTCGCACGCGGCGCCGAAACGCCTTGAGCGCAGTCGGGCTGGCAGCCGGAAGGAACGAGACCCCGAACAACCCGCCGCGCCACGCCGCGAACCTTGGCTGGAAACGGTAGCCCAGGAAGTCGAACGCGACCGTCGGGTAGTCCGCCTTGCGGTTGGTATCCTTGCAGTAGACCACCTTGGTCTTCTGCGGATGGACCTCCAGGCCGCACTCGGCCAATCGGTCCGCAACCCGCCGCCAGAGGGTCTTTGCCGCCTCCTCCGTTCGACAATGGCAGATTATATCGTCCGCATACCGTTCGAACGGAACATGCGGCATCGACCTTTTCATCCATTGATCGAACGCATAGTGCAGGAACAGGTTGGACAATACTGGCGAAATTACCCCGCCCTGTGGCGTGCCCCTGTCCCGTGCGACAACGGTGCCGTCCTCCTCGATCACGGGAGCCTTCAACCAGCGCTCGACATAGAGCAGCACCCACCGGCAGTCCGTATGGTGACGAACGGCCTTCAGCAGCAACTCGTGGTCGATGTTGTCGAAGAACCCCTTGATGTCCATGTCCAGCACCCAGTCGTAGCGCCAGCATCGCCGACGCGCTGTCCGGATGGCGTCAATGGCGGATCGCTTCGGCCGATATCCGTATGAGTCCTCATGGAAAATCGGTTCCAACAAGGGCTCCAGATGTCGGCGAACAACCTCCTGAGCGATGCGGTCCGTGACCGTCGGTATGCCCAACGGGCGCTTCCCGCCGCCCTCCTTGGGGATGTTCACCCTGCGAACCGGAGGCGGCATATAGCTGCCTGAGGACATGCGATTCCAGAGCTTGTAGAGTTCCGGACCAAGCCGTTCCTCCAGACTCTCGACCGTCTGCCCATCTACTCCAGCCGCTCCCCGGTTTGCCTTCACATGCTTGAAGGCTTCCCAGACTTCCCTCTTTGCTATCGGGAACGGCTTTGCCCCTGTCATCCGGCTCCTCCTGTCACCAGTTGGCCGACGGCAGCGGCTGAACACCACAGCCCCTTCGGTCCAGCGCCATTACAGCGCCTTCATCCCTACTACGGGCTGTTCTGCCCCTGTGCCCCGCATCGGTACTCTGAGCCTTCCGGGGGCTGCCCGGTTGGCCGTCTCCCTTGGCATCGGGACGACAGGTTCTCCTGTTCCGCAAGAAAGCCTGTTCCGGGTTCACGCCGCCTTCGAGCCGGATGCCGCGTGGGCCGGACTCCAGGACTCCGCCCATGCTTGTCCCGGAGTGACCACCACCCCCGGTTCTGACATCGACCATACGCTTTCGGCAGTTCATCGGCGGTTCGCTTTCGCTCGTCTCCCCGGACCTCACCTGACGAGATCGTCGTCCCGCCGTTTCCACGACGCTCACCACCATCGCTCTTTACGACAGCAGCTCGTGGTGGTTTGAGACCGACGCCTGATCGTCGACCCCGAGGGGCCTACCCTCATCTCTCTTGCAGTTGCGCACCTCCTTTCATGGCGGTGCTTCAGGACACACGGTGATCGCAATACTTCGAGACCAGCACATGCGCCACAAGCCCCTCGGTCGGCAGCCCGCCCTCGATCAGCGACGCCGGCGCCGGTGCCTGCACAACCCCGGCGCCCTTGCACCGGTTGCAGGCGTAGCGCGGCCGGACCGTCTCGATCACCACGAACCGCGCCGGCACGATGTCGAGACGCTCGCTGCGGTCCTCGCCGATCTTCGCCATCGCGCCGCAGCCGCACGGGCACAGCCGGCTGGCCGGCTCGATCACCTCCACCCGGCGCTCGATATGGGCCGGGAAGCGGACCGCCGGGCGCCCCGCGCGCCGCCGCCGGCGCGGCGCGGCCTCCCCGGCCGGCGCGTCCGCCGCCGGATCGCCGCCGGCTTCCGACACCGCCGTCCCGAGATCGTCGAACGACAGCTGGCGGTCGTCCGCGCCCAGCTTCTCCGACTTCCTGCCGAACAGAAGCTTGCGAAGCTCGTCGTTGAGATGTTCGAGGCGGCGGTTCTGCTCGGCGATCTCCGCCTTCTCCGCCTCAAGACGCGCCGCCAGCGCCTCCGCTGCGGCGCGTCAATCAAGCTGAGACGTTTGCGTCAATCAGGATGGGACGGGGGAAGGCGGCGGCCCGGAACGCAGGGAGGGCGTAGCCCGACCGGAGTTCCGGGCCGCCGGCTCGAAAAATTTCCCCCGGGCCTTCTGGCGGCCAGGGCCGGCCGGGCGAACGGTGAGGCTTTTCCGAGTGGGGGAGCGCGTCGTTGCCCGGGCGTCACATAACCGATCGCCAGAAGAGGCTGTTCATGACCCATAAGAAGACCGACACCATCGCGGTGGCGGCCGCCAAGGCGGGCTTCAGCCGTGCCACCGGCTACCGGCTCGCTGCCGATCCGCTTCCCGCTTGGGAGAAGAAGCCGCGAGGCCGGCGCCGCCCGGACCCGCTGGCCGATATCTTCGAGGAGGACGTCGTGCCGATCCTTGAGGCCAGCCCGCTGATCCGCCCGGTCGGCGTGTTCGAGGAGCTGAGGCGCCGCCATCCCGAACTGGACCCGGGGGTGCGGCGCACGCTGGAGCGGCGGATCCGCACCTGGCGCGCCGAGCACGGCGCGGAGAAGGACGTGATCTTCCGCCAGAAGCACGAGCCGGGCCGGCAGGGCCTGTCCGACTTCACCCGCATGGGTTCGCTCGGCGTGACCGTCGCGGGGCAGCCGTTGGACCCTATGCTCTACCACTTCCGCCTCGCCTGGTCAGGCTTCACCCATGCCCGGGTGGTGCTGGGCGGCGAGAGCTTCACGGCGCTCGCGGAGGGGCTGCAGGACGCGCTGTGGCATCTCGGCGGCGCGCCCGGCGAGCACCGCACCGACAGCCTGTCGGCGGCGTTCTGCAACCTGGGCAAGGACGCGGTCGAGGACATGACCGGGCGCTACCGGGCGCTGTGCGAGCATTACGGCATGGAAGCCACCCGCAACAACCGCGGCGTGGCGCATGAGAACGGCTCGATCGAAGGGCCGCACGGACACCTCAAGCGCCGGATCGCGGATGCGCTGGCGCTGCGCGGCTCGTCGGACTTCGAGACCCTCGACGCCTATCGGCGCTTTGTCGCCGAGGTGGTCGGCCGCGCCAACGCACACCGCTCCAAGGCGATCGAAGCCGAGCGCGCGGTGCTGCGGGACCTGCCGGTCGAGCGGACTGTCGATTACGAGACGATCAGCGTCAACATCGGCCAGTCCTCCGGCTTCGTTCTCCGCCGCGTGTTCTACACCGTGCCCTCACGCCTGATCGGGCACCGGCTCGGGGCGCGCGTCTACGACGACCGGATCGACCTCTTCCTCTCGGGCACTCACCTCCTCACCCTGCCGCGCGCGCGCGTCGGCGCGAGCGGTCCGGGCGGTCACGTCGTCAACTACCGTCACGTCATCCACTCCTTGAAGAAGAAGCCGATGGCGCTGATGAACCTGGTCTATCGCGACGAGCTGTTCCCTCGCGAGCCCTACCGACGCTGCTTCGAGAAGGCCCTGGAGCGGATCGGCGAGCGCGAGGCCTGCCGCCTCGCCGTCGGCCTCCTGGCGCTGGCGCATGAGGAGAGTTGCGAGGCCGAGCTGGCCGCGGCGATCAACCACGCGCTCGGGATCGGCCGTCTCCCCGACCCCGGCGAGCTCAAGGCGCGCTTCGCGCCGCGCCGCAGCAAAATGCCCAGCGTCGATGTCGTCAGGCCGCCGCTCGGCGGCTATGGCTCGTTGCTGAGCGCAGGAGAGGCGGCATGACCGACAAAGACGACAACAACACCGCGCTCGACCCCAACAAGATCGACGCCATGAAGCTCTCCTTGATGCTTGCCGAGCTCCGCCTGCCGACGATCAGCCAACTCTGGCAGAGCTTCGCCAAGCGGGCCGACAAGGAAGGATGGACCGCGGCTCGCTTCCTCGCGGCCCTGGCTGAACACGAACTCGCCGAACGCGACCGGCGGCGCATCGAGCGCCACCTCAGGGAGGCCAAGCTGCTTCCGGGCAAGACGCTTGCCTCCTTCGACTTCAACGTCGTGCCGATGATCTCGAAGGCCCAGGTCAGCGCGCTGGCCGCCGGCGACGCCTGGCTCAGCCAGGGCGCCAACTGCCTGATCTTCGGACCGCCAGGGGCCGGCAAGAGCCATCTCGCCTCCGCCATTGGCCTGGCCCTGGTTGAGAGCGGATACCGTGTGCTGTTCACCAGGACCACCGATCTCGTGCAGCGCATGCAGGTTGCAAGGCGCGAGCTTGCACTGGAAAGCCTGTTGGCGCGGCTCGACCGCTTCAACCTCCTGATCCTCGACGACCTCGCCTATGTGCGGAAGGACCAGGCCGAGACCGGCGTGCTCTTCGAACTCATCTCGGCGCGCTACGAGCGGCGATCCCTGCTCATCACCGCAAACCAGCCCTTCGGCGAGTGGGGAAAGGTGTTCCCGGACGAAACAACCGCGGTGGCTGCCGTCGACCGCCTCGTCCACCACGCCACCATCCTCGAGATGAACATCGAGAGCTACCGCCGCCGCGCCGCTCTCGACAGAGGCAAGCGAAAGGCCGACCGGCCGCCAAGCTACGCAACCAAGAAAAACACCAAGGACTGAGCCGCCGCCTGCTCAGGTAGAGCGGCCACGACAATCAGGGCCCGCGGGGATCGTCTCCGCGGGCCGTCTCTTCTCCGACCCGACGGCCTGCCGCGACAATCAAAACCCTTCCCGAAAACACTGCTTGTCGCGCCGCGACAATCAAAACCGGAAACCGCTTGCAATCCACCCCCCGCGCGGCAATCATCAACTCGCCGCTGCCGCCGGGAATCTCATCCTGATTGACGCGCAGCTCTCACCCAGATCGTCGCGCCATAGGTCTTCCCGGTCGCCTTCTTCGACGCGCCGTGGACGCCGGTGTTCCTGTGCGTCCTGTTCCTGTTCCACTGGATGCTGGGGGTGCTGGCGGTGTTCTCCGGCTGCCTGCTGCTCCTGCTCGCGCTGATCAACCAGGCGCGGACCGGGCGGCTGCAGGGCGAGCTCGGCGAGGCAACGGCGCGGTCGGCCCATTTCGTCGAGCAGATGCGGGCCGGCAGCGAGACGGTCCGCGGCCTCGGCATGGAAGAGGCGGTGGTGGCCCGCTCGTCCCAGCTGAGGGACGAATTCCTGGAACGCGCGATGGCGGCGTCCGACCGGAGCGGCTTCTTCGGGGTGACCACGAAGACGCTCAGGCTGTTCCTGCAATCGATGATGCTGGGGCTCGGCGCGTGGCTCGCGATCCAGGGCCAGGTGACGTTCGGGGTGATCATCGCGGCGTCGATCCTTCTGGGGCGTGCGCTGGCGCCGATCGACCAGGCGGTGGGGCAGTGGCCGCTGTTGCAGCAGGTGCTGACGGCGAGGCGCTCGCTGGCGCGGCTCTTGGAGGAGACGCCGCCGGAGCGGCCGCGGACGGCGCTGCCCCGTCCGCGCGCGCTCCTCGATGTCCAGGGGATCGCGGTTGCCGCGCCGGGCGCGCGGGTGCCGGCGGTGCGCGGCGCCTCGTTCCGGCTGGAGCCGGGCCAGGCGGCGGGGATCGCCGGGCCGTCGGCGTCGGGCAAGTCGACGCTCGCCCGCGCGCTCGCCGGGGTGTGGCGGCCGGCGGCCGGCTCGGTGCGGCTCGACGGGGCGGAGCTCGACCAGTTCGGCGCGGCGCTCGGCCGCTATGTCGGCTACCTGCCGCAGGAGGTGGTCCTGTTCGAGGGCACGGTGGCGGAGAACATCGCGCGCATGGACCCGGACGCGAAGGACGCCGAGATCGTCGCGGCGGCGAAGCGCTGCGGGGCGCACGAGATGATCCTCAACCTGCCGGGCGGCTACGACTTCGAGGTCTCGGCCGGCGGCGCGGCGCTGTCGGGCGGCCAGCGCCAGCGCATCGCGCTGGCCCGCGCGTTCTACGGCTCGCCCGTCGTCCTGGTGATGGACGAGCCCGATTCGAACCTCGACGCGGAGGGGACGATGGCGCTGGCGCGCGCGATCCAGGCGCACAAGCGCCGCGGCGGGGCGGCGGTCATCGTGGCCCACCGGCACGGCGCGTTCGCGCAATGCGACACGGTCTACGTGATGGAGAACGGGCGCCCGGTCCCCGCCACGTCCGACCGCGGCAAGGCGCCGGTCCGCCAGCTGAAGGCCGGTGCCGCCGCCAAGCCCGACGGACCCCCGCCCGCGGCGCGTCCCGCAGCAAGGTCGCGCGAGCGTCCCACCGCGTCCGGGGCGCCGGCGCGCGAGGCGCTGGTCGCGTCGCTTCCGGCCAGCGAGCCCGGAACCGGCCGCCGCGCCCTGCCTTCGCTCGAGCAACAGATCGCCGCCGCCATCGCGCGCGTCACCGGCTACCGTCCCGAGTCGGACATCGAAGGCGGCGGGGACGAGGTCGCCACCGTGACGCCGATAACCGGGGACCGGGCGCCATGACCGAAGGGCCGGGCCTCGGGAGGTTCTCCGCGCGCCGGGGGCTGGTTCTCGGCTTCGGCGGGGCGGCCGTGCTGGTCGGGGGCGTCGCCGTCTGGAGCGTGCTGGCCTCGGTGTCGGGCGCGGTGATCGCGTCGGGCTGGATCGAGGTGGAAAACCGCAACCAGGCGGTCGAGCACGCCGACGGCGGCACGGTCAGCGAGGTCCTGGTGCGCGACGGCGACCGGGTCGCGAGGGACGAGCTGCTGCTCCGCTTCGGCGATTCGCTGCTGTGCTCGGAGGAGGCGATCCTTTCCGCCCGGCAGGTCGAGCTCGCCGCCCGGCGCAACCGGCTGGAGGCCGAGTTCCGGGGCACCGACGCCGTCGCCTGGGACGCCGATCTCGCCGCCCGGGCCGCCGCCCATCCCCGGGTGAAGGCGGTTCTCGACGGCCAGGAACGCCTGTTCCGGGCGCGCGCCGCCGCCCGGGTCGGCGAGGTGGCGCGGATTCGCGAACGGATCGGACAGGCGCGCGACGAGATCACCGGGATGGAGGCGCGGGCAGTCTCCCTGAAAGAGCAGAGCGCGCTGATCGACCGCGAGCTCAGGGCGCAGCGCACGCTGTTCGAGAAGGGCCTCACCCAGCTGCCGAGAGTGCTGGCGCTCGAACGCGCGGCGAAGAACCTGGAAGGCCAGACCGGGACCAACGCCGCGAGGATCGCCCGCGTGCGGGGCCGGATCGTGGAGCTGAAGATCCAGATCCTCCAGATCGACTCGCGCCGCGTCGAGGAGGCCGAGAAGGAAGCGCGCGACGTGAGCGCGGAAGAGAACGAGGTGAAGGAAAGGCTGGCCTCGGTGCGGCAGCGCCTGGGGCGGATGGAGGTGCGCGCCCCGGTGCCGGGCGAGGTGTTCGGCATGACGGTCTTCGCGGCCGGGGAGGTGGTGCGGCCGGGCGAGCCGATCCTGCAGATCGTGCCGCGCGACGCGGGCCTGGTGGTGATGGCGCGGCTCAACCCGATCGACGTGGACCAGGTCTATCCGGGACAGCCCGCGGTGCTGCGGTTCTCCGCCTTTCCCGCGCGCGAGACGCCGGAGTTCGACGGCCGCGTGGTCCGGGTGTCGGCCGACGCGGTGCGCGATCCCCGGAGCGGCCTGTCCTGGTACGAGGTGCAGCTGACCATGGACCCGCCGCCGGCCGCCGGCGCGGCGGGCGGCACGGCGGGGGAGGGGAAGGACGCGCGCCGCCTGTTCGGCCACCTGGAGGTGACGCCCGGCATGCCGGGCGAGGCGCATATCCGGACCGGCGAGCGTTCGGTGGTCAGCTACCTGGTGAAGCCGGTGAGCGATTTCTTCTACCGCTCGCTGCGCGAGGACTGAGCCGGGGGACCGGGGGATGGTCGAAACGGTCCAGATCGCGCTGGAGAACGACCTGCGCAAGATCGCCCGCGTCGCGTCGCGCATCGAAGAGTTCTGCTCGGCTCACGGGATCGCGCAGGAGACCGCCTTCGCGGTCAACCTGGCGATCGACGAGCTGCTGACCAACACCATCAGCTACGGCTACGACGACGACGACGAAGCGCACCGCATCGAGGTCATCCTGCGCCTGGAGGGGGAGACGCTCGTCGTGGCGATCGTCGACGACAGCGCCCCGTTCGACCCGACGGAGATGCGCGAGCCCGATCTCGACGCCCCGATGGACGGGCGGGAGACCGACGGGCTCGGCATGCTGCTGGTCAACCGGACGATGGACGGCGTCGAATACCGGCGGCGCGGCGGATGCAACGTCGTCACCCTGACCAAGGACGCGGCGGGAGAGCAGGGGGCGTAACGGCCCGAAGGCGGTCGCAAGGCGTCATCATATCTTATATGCATGGTAAGAAATCAATCTTGGCATGTCTGGCCTCGCGCCCTTAGGGTTCGGCCCGTCGCCGTTGCGACACAGGGGATAGATCCGAAACAGGAGACGTTCCGATGGCTACACCGGTAATCATCCATGTCGGAGACCAGACCGGCGAGGACCGCCAGGGCGGCGACGGGGTCGACATCATCGATCTCGGCAGCGGCGCCGACACCGCCGGCGGGGGCAAGAACTTCAACATC
>CBDBCV010000008.1:0-203715 GCA_965203455.1 Alphaproteobacteria bacterium | reverse complement strand
CCGAAGAGCGCCGCCGCGGCGAGCATCGGCCGGCGGATCTCCCGCCCGCGCGCGATGCGCGGGTGGCTGAACGCGATGACGAGATTGGGATCGAAGCCCTTGGCGGCGGCGCGGCGCAGCCCCCGCATGTCGCCCTCCCGCACCAGCCGGGCGATGTCGGGCTGGGCGCCGGGCCGGGCCGCCTCGCGCGTTTCCGCCTCGGGCACCGCCATGTCCCGGATGCCGATCCGCGACAGGACGGTCCGAAGCGCGGCCGGATCGACGGCGCCGCCGGGCGGGCAGTAGAGCCCGGTCATGACGGTGTTCCCGAGCGCGTCCACCGCGCTTACCGCGCCGTCGTTGACATAGGCGCGGAAGATCGCGCACCGGTCCGTGCCGGAGGCGAAGATCGTGTAATCGGCGGTGCCGAATGCCATCTCCGCCCTGCCGGTCTCCTGCGCGGAGAACGGCTTGCCCCGGAACCACGCGAACCCCTGTGCCCGGCCCTGCAGATCCTTTTGCAGGCCCGCCGGGAAATAGCGGCCCGGCGCCAGCAGCTGCAGCCGGATCCAGAGCACCGGGAGGCGGCGGCCCTCCGCCCTCCAGCGCGCCAGGTAGCTCTCGTGCCTGTAGGCGTTCTCCTCGAACGGAAGGTAACGGTGCGCGCTCCGGTAGGCGTCGAGCTGGCGCCCGGCGAACACGATCCGGCTGTCCGCCGCCGCGATCCCGCGCCACTTGGCCGAGGCGTCCCCCGGCGCCCCCGCCGCAAGCGCGAGCGCCAGCGGGACGGGGGCGGCGCGCGCGGCGCGGGCGAGGCCGGATCGGGATTTCATCGCAACGCTCCGTCGGGACGGTCGGGCACGGCAAGTCGACCACCGGAACGGCGCGGGATCAAGCGGGCGCCGCCCTTGCGGTCGGACCGTTATAGGGACTAAATCCGGAGCGGAACGGAGGAGCGCCCATGAAGTTGTCCGACCGGGTCAAGCCGATCGGCTACCTCAAGGCCCACGCCTCGGAGATCGTGCGCACGCTCGGCGACCGGGGAGAGCCCCTGGTCATCGCCCGGAACGGCGAGGCCAGGGCGGTCCTGCAGGACATCGACAGTTTCGAGAAGACCCAGGAGACGATGGCGCTGCTCAAGATGCTCGCCCTGGGCAACCGGCAGATCGACGCCGGGCGGGCGACCCCGGCGGCGGAGGCGATCGCGCGGCTGCGGCAGCGCTGATGGCCTTCCGGGTTCTGCTGACCGACGACGCGGTCCGCGACCCGGAGGAGATCCGCGACCGGATCGACGCCCGCGAGTCGCCGGCCCGGGCGGACGACGTGCTCGACCGGATCGAGGAGGCTTTCGAGGGCCTGTCCGGGCACCCGCACCGCGGGCGCCACCCGGGGGAGCTGCTCGACATCGGGATCCGGGAGTACCGCGAGGTCTTCTGCAAGCCGTACCGCATTATCTACCGGGTCGTCGGGGAGACGGTCTACGTGCTCGTCGTCGCGGACGGGCGGCGCGACATGCGGTCGTTGCTGGAGCGGCGGTTGTTGGAGGGGTAGGGGCGGGGGTGCGTGGCGCCGGGTCGGCCCCCCGCCCGTCATTTCGACCGCAGCGCCGGAGGCGCGGAGCGGAGAAATCTTCCTTCCGGCGGCGGCCCCGGGGCGCAGCGACCTCGACGATCCCCGGCCGGCCCGTGCGTCTAGCAGGAATCGAGGAAGGCGCTGATTTCAACTATATTCGCCAAGGTTCGTATGTTCTATCAAATCCCGAAACAGTGCCCGCTCTCCGGTCGAGCCGGGTATGTACCGATGTGTATTAAAGTCGTTATCGTTGAGTTTCACTTCTTGGAACACTTCTAGGAAATTCGACATTTTAACAAAACTCCCTGACCCAATAGAATTATATGCAGGCCGAAGGAAAGACATCAGCGCACGAAACCCGTTGGTTCGAGGCAACATGTTGCCCTTATCCGTACTTTGCCATGCCGCAGGCCATCGGCGTCGTACTGCCTCAAAATAGTGCATAATCTGTTTGGCGATTTCTTTGTCACGATTCGAAATGAACCACTCTCTGAATATCAGTCTTTCGCGATCATAATTTAGGGGCTTATATCGATTACTTGACGGCCGGCTGTCGGGCGCGGATCGGGGCCGGGGACGCCGTCGCGTCGCGGCGGGCATGGAAACCGCCCAGACTCCCCCCGTCATGGTCGGCGAAGGCCGACCATCCACGATTTGTTTTTCGTTTCCGGCGCCGCAAAAACTCGTGGATGGTCGGCCTTCGCCGACCATGACGGGGAGGAACGGCCCGCCGGGACCCGAATGCGCCCCGGCGCTGCCCGGAACGCCTGTCAGCCCCGCTCCTGTCAAGTAATCGATATAAGCTCCATAATTTTCGTCTGTTCGCCAGCTGCCAAGTCGCTTTCCAGTATCTCTATCTTTCAATACATCTTTAGTAATGTATGGTAGGGTAGCCTTTACGACGGTAGCTTGGGTCAACACCTCTCCAAAGCGACCTTCTGTCGATACACCAAGTCGCTTTATGCGGCCGTAAAATGGGCTTTCTTCTACTCGGTCTAATGTTACAGTGACTGTATGGCATGTTCTTTCTGGGCTCCGTGCCTTGCTGTACGAAAGCAAGTCATAGACAGAGAAATGTGCGCTGTGGTGATTTTTGGCTGTCGCCGGTTCGATTTTGGCGGTTGAATATCGTCCGGCCCGCTTCCCCACCGGGCAGGATACGGGCTTCCGGGGCCTGACAAATACGATTACCGGAAGATTGTCTGGCGTGCGGGCGTGGCTTCCCCTCTGCCGTCGGGCGGCGGGATCGGGCAGGATTGTCGGGAGGCAGACGAGCGGTCAGCCGGTGTCGAGATACGGCACGGCGCCGACCAGGGAGCGCATGCGCTCGGGGCGGCCGGCGCGGGCCTGGGCGAGAGCCATCGCCATCATCACCGCCAGGGCGAGGCCGAGGCGGGTCTTCATCTTGGCGCGGCCTCGGATGTAGTGGGTCTCGAAGTTGAAGCTGTTGTCGAGGCGGCTGTTGATCCGCTCCATGGCCGAGCGGCGGTTGTAGCCGCGCCGCCATGACGGACTGCCCCAGGGCGTGGGGGTGAAGATGCGCCGGTCGTGGCTGTCGAGGTCGATGCGCAGGATGCGGCCATAGTCTCCGGGCTTGACCCCGCCGGCCCGGTGGCAGGCCCGGCTGCCGGCGCAGGCGAAGCCGAAGGCGGCTGCCGGGCAGCGGTATTTGAGCGTGCCGCAGCGGCCCCGATCAGCCTCGAACCCCTGAAACGCCATAGCGCGGACCTCGCCGGTCCCGGGACAGACGCAGGACACCCGGCCACGCTCGTCGTGAACGATGACATCGGCGCGGTCGGGGAACAGCGGCCGCGTGATCGGCTGCGCCGGATCGTATCTCGGCTCCTGCTTCTCCACCCGCCACATCAGCCGTGTATCGATCAGCGGGCGGGCGGTCCACCGGTCCCACAGCCGCGCCTTCAGGCGGGCATCGTCGAGACCGCGGTCGGCGCTGAAGTCGGCGCAGCGCCCGGCGATCTCCGGCGCCCTTGCGAACAGCTCCTCCAGCATCCCGGACAGCACCTTGGGTTCCGAGGCCGAAGCGCGCGTCACCTCGAAGGCCACCGGAACCTCGTAATCGGTGTCGGCGATCAGGTGCAGCCCGTAGCCGAACCACGACTTCACCTTCTTCCACACCGCGCCGGTCCTGGCGTCCACCCCGCCCGTCTCGTGCTTGCCCCAGTCGGCGTCGGGGTCCGAGGTCTTGTCCTCGTCCTTGCCGACCCGGCCCGTCGAGTGGCTCGCGATCGCCTTGCCGTCGTAGCCGAGATGACGCCCGAAGTCCGGCAACGCGGCGAACAGCGCGGCGCGCAGGCTCTCGATCATGGCGGACACCAGCCCCTGCTCGTCCTCAAGCTGCACAACACGCCCCAGAAACCGCGAGAAGTTCCAGTGGCTCGGCGCCGTCGAACGAACCCGCGCCGGGCGCGTTACCGCATGCCCGTCGTGAAGCACCGTCACCGGCCCGCTCTGATACGGCAGAGGGTCGAACCCGCAGATCTCCAGCAACGCCGGGTTGCGCCCCAGCTCCCGCAACAGCGACTGCATCGAGGCGTGTTGCAACACCACCCCCGCGATCAGCGCCCGCCACATCGCCCGCACCGGGTAGTCGTTACGGCCCCGACCGCGACACACTTCAAGCGCCGTCACGATCTCCTCGTCGGGAAGCACCGCCAGAACCAGGCGCAGCCGTTCAAGGTCCGGCAGGACTTCGACATCGCGCCACGAAAAGGGTAGCTTCGCCGCCGTCGCCATCGCTGTTCTCCCGACCAGGGGTGGTGGTGGAACAAGGGCCCCAGGGCCCGATGGCGACACCTTCTATCTCATGCGCACGATCAGGGCGCGCGAGGCCGCCGCAGGAAAACCTCGCTGCCAAGACGCCGCGACCAGCGGCGTGGGGTGAAAATCGCCAAAACGACCGCCGCAGCGAAACTGAAACCCCGGATATCAACGACCACCACGGGGTATCAAAAATCTCGCACCTCCGTGAACGCCTTGTAAATCAACCCGTCCCCGACAGCGCAAACGCCTCTAGACAAGACTTCGGTTGACTTTAGTTTGTGCTAAATTAACGGTCGCGAAAATGCTCGCCTGATCCGCTATATCGGCGTCTACAAAAATACAAACGTTCACGTCAAATGAATCTAAGTCTATAGCGGCGTCTTTAAGACCGCTGATTCGATGCTGACCATCCAAAACTCGCGCAATCCCCCGAAATAGTACCGTGTCAACGTCGCCTATGTCGCCCGGCTGATTTCGTAACTTCATAAGAAAAAAAGTATCTGAATCGGTAGAGCCCTTTATCTCATGCAGTTCGGTACACCTACCCTCTACTGCTAATATCACCGCGGTAGGGAAGGTGGCATCTGTTAGCTGAACGTATTTGCCAATCTCCCGAACGCGTTCTGGATTTACTTTGCGTTGAATACCCAAGCATTCATCGAAGTCTGACTCTCCAGAAAGCCGTCGAATATCGAACCACGAAATGTCTACAAGATCTTTAGCAGACATTTTGCCCACGTAAAAGTCGCCAATCGGCTGGCTCACCCGCATTACCGGAAATTCGATTTGCCTGTTCGATTCTTCAATCATATTCTGGATCCAGTTCATCTGTCATGTCTTGCGCCCGATCACGATGGACGTTCTCTGGCATCGGTGGGGGTTGTTGAGAGAGCACAATTACACGATAGTTTATCAATACGGCAGTCAAAAGGAATAGTACCGAAAGAGTAGCATGCAATGTTGTATTGCGCGCGTCTCCCTGACCAATATAAAGTGCCATAAAGGCTACACAAAAAATTACGAAAACCCCGCTCGACAACCGCATTTCTCGCACGCCCCTTTTGTCGCTGAACAAGGCAAGGAAAAAAATGTGGGCGCATGTGGACATTGCGTAAAAGTATAATTCACCGTGCAAGAATACCAGAGCAAACGAGTTCCATATCGCAGAGAAAAAGCGTTCGCTACTAGCGCTTGATACTGCCACAAAGCCTATTATGAGTGGCAGAAAACTTATTAGTAGTATGATCAAAAGCTGTTGCCGTGCCTCAGTCCGAACTGCCGGATCGGCGTGGGAGATTGAAAAACTAGAGAACATTTGTGGCCACCATTTCAGTCGTCTTTCCTCGGTGGTTGGATCGAGATGCGATTACTGTTGAACGGCCCAGAGAAAATATACGAAAATGCGGTGCATATAGCGCATGGACATCGGGATGATCTGCGTTAGAAACAAGGATGGTCACACCTCGCCTATGTGCTGTTATTACGGCATTCGCTAATCGCTCTTGGTCCGACCAAGAGAAAATGTGTCGATTGTATTTGATGAATCCGTTAAAGTTATGCTTGGTAACATATGGAGGGTCTACATAGAGAAAATCGCCGAGCTGGGCGCTATTTATGCTTTCTTCAAAGTCACAACTGTACAGCTTTACAGTCTGTAATGCTTTGGAAATAGCAGGAAAATTGTCTGTACGTAGGCTGGCACTTGGCTTCGTCCCCATGGGGACATTGAATTGCCCCAATAGGTTTTCTCGATATATTCCATTAAAACAAACTCTATTCAAATAGAGAAATTGAGCGGCGCGTGCGGCACGGACGTCAAGTTTCCGGTCACGAATGGTGTAATAGAAGTCACGTGAATGAGCAAGGCAAAAGGCTTTGAAATATTTCGTGAAGCTTTCTAATTCGTCGCGAATAGCCAAGTAACATTCGATTAGCTTGACGTTGGAATCGGAGAGCGTAGCGGACTTTGGGCGTGTATGAAAAAAAATGGCTGACGAACCACAGAAAGGCTCGATCAAGTGTTTAGGCGAAGACGGGAATAGATCAGGATATTGTGTTACTAGTCATCGTTTTCCGCCGGCCCACTTTAAGAAAGGTACCAATTTTGAGCGGCTTGGAGTTATGGTCATCGCATAAAGAGTCTGTGTTGGGAGGAGAACGGCTAGAACCATATATGCGCATATTACGGATGGGGTGGCAAGGGATTACGGAGCATGTGGCTGGCTTTCTTGCAGTTCAGAATCAGAGGCGGTAAGCGGCGCGACTGGCTTTGCATCGCGATCCGGATCCCGAAGGCCGCGCGGTCCGGCCGGCGCATCAGGGTTAGCCGCGGAGTGCCGTGGGCGATTCCGTTCCAGTCGACGTCGACAAACCGCCTTACTGGCAATACGGCAAGCTCCCCTGGAGCGACCGCAAGCGGATGCGCGGTAGGTATGTCGCGATGGAGGACCACGGTGGGCGGTCGGCGCTAATTGACCTCGAGGACGGATCGGCGCTCGCCGTCTTTTCGCCCGGCTGGGCGATCAAGGCGCTGTTCGACTAGAGAGTTGGGTATTTCAGTCTTGCAGTGTGGAAAGAACTTTACTAAGTAAAACTTGTCTACTTGGAAAATTCCCATGCCCCTCATCCGCGTTGCCGACGAGGTCTGGATCGCCGCGGCGCTCCTCCACCGGCGCTATCCGGACCGCGAGGATTTCACCGTCGGCGAGATCGTCCGCCGCGCGGCCGACGAGCGGGTCACCGGGGCGGCGGCGGTGCGGCCGGGGGTGCAGTCCCACGCCTATCTCCACTGCGTCGCCAACCGGCCGCCCAACCCGGGGCGCTACCGGATGCTGGTCGAGACGTCGAAGGGGCGGCGGCGGCTGTTCCGCCCGGGCGATCCCTGCCACCCGCTGCGCGCCGCCGGCAAGGCCGTGCCCGAGGCGCGCGCGGTGCCGGCGCCCTATCGCGGGCTGATCGACTGGTACCGGCGGGACTATGCGGACGGGGGCGGGGGCGGCGCGGAGGCCGATCCGATCCTCGCGCTGCGGGGCGCGGGGCGGGCGCCGGCGGGCGGCGACCCCGACGCCTGGCTCGCCCGGCTGCGGCGCGGCGCCCCGTGAGCCGGATCTTCTGGGACACCCACCTGTTCCTCTACCTCGTCGAGGATGCCGGCGCGCGGGCCGGCCGGGCGCGGGCGCTCCGCGAATGGATGCTGGAGCGGGGCGACGCGCTGCTGACCTCGACGCTCACGCTGGGCGAGCTCCTCGCCCGGGCGGACGGCGACGCCGCGCTCGGCCGGCGGGTCGAGCAGGCGATCCAGGCGGCGGCGACGGTGCTCCCCTTCGACCGCCGCGCCGCGCTCCGCTTCGCCGAAATCCGGCGGGACGGCGCGGTCGGGGCGGCGGACGCGGTCCAGCTCGCCTGCGCCGCCGCCGCGGGCGTCGACCTGTTCGTCACCGGCGACGAGCGGCTGAGCCGGGCCCGCATCCCGGGCATCGGGTTCGTCCAGTCGCTGGCCCGCGCGGCCCCATGACCAGAAGTCTAATGTTTCACGTGAAACATAGGTCAACCATCCTGTCCTTTGTTTCACGTGAAACAATGGTCAACCATGCTGACCTATGTTTCACGTGAAACATTAGGATCGCCCCGGCGGGTGACATTCGGGGCCGCGCGCCCTAACTTGCCTGCGATGAAGGGCTACGACGTCATCGTGGTGGGCGGCGGGCATGCCGGGGCGGAGGCCGCGGCGGCGGCGGCGCGCATGGGCGCCAGGACCGCGCTGGTCACCCAGCGGCTCGACCGGATCGGCGAGATGTCCTGCAACCCGGCGATCGGCGGGCTCGGCAAGGGGCACCTGGTGCGCGAGGTCGACGCGCTCGACGGGGTCATGGGCCGTGCCATCGACCGCGCCGGGATCCAGTTCCGCGTGCTCAACCGGCGCAAGGGCCCGGCGGTGCGGGGGCCGCGGGCGCAGGCCGACCGGGCGCTCTATCGCGCGGCGGTGCGGGCGCTGCTGGATGAGACCCCGGGGCTCGACCTCATCGAGGGCTCGGTGGCGGATATCGTGCGCGATCGCGAGGGCCGCGCGGCCGGCGTGCTGACCGAGGCGGGGGCGGCGATCCCGGCCCGCGCCGTAGTGCTGACGACCGGCACGTTCCTGCGGGGCGTCATCCACATAGGCGAGGAGAGCCGCCCGGCCGGCCGTGTGGGGGACGCGCCCTCGGTCGCGCTCGCCGAGACGCTGGAGCGCGCGGGCTTCGCCATGGGGCGGCTCAAGACCGGCACGCCGCCCCGGATCGACGGGCGCACGATCGACTGGGACGGGCTCGAACGCCAGAAGGGCGACGACCCGCCGGTGCCGTTCTCGACCCTGACCGAGCGGATCGGGACCCCCCAGATCGACTGTCACGTCGCCTGGACGAGCGCGGAAGCGCACGACGCGATCCGCGGCAACCTCCACCGCTCGCCGATCTATTCGGGGCGGATCGCGGGGCCGGGGCCGCGCTACTGCCCCTCGATCGAGGACAAGGTGGTGCGCTTCCCCGACCGCTCGCGCCACCGGATCTTCCTCGAGCCGGAAGGGCTCGACGACGACACGGTCTATCCCAACGGCATCTCGACCTCGCTGCCGGAGGACATGCAGGACCGCTTCGTCCGCGCGATCGCCGGGCTCGAGCGCTGCCGCATCCTGCGCCCGGGCTACGCGGTGGAGTACGACTTCATCGACCCCCGCGAGCTGGAGCCGACGCTCGAGACGCGGCGCATCCCGGGGCTGTTCCACGCGGGCCAGATCAACGGCACCACGGGCTACGAGGAGGCCGCGGCGCAGGGGCTGGTCGCCGGGATCAACGCGGCGCTCGCGGCGGGGGGCGAGGAGGCGCGCTTCGTCCCCGACCGGGCGGACGGCTATATCGGGGTGATGATCGACGACCTCGTCACCCGGGGCGCGCCCGAGCCCTACCGCATGTTCACCTCGCGGGCGGAGTACCGGCTGCTGCTGCGCGCCGACAACGCCGACCGGCGGCTGACGCCGAAGGGGATCGCGGCCGGCTGCGTCGGGCCCGGGCGGGCCCGGGCGTTCGAAGCCAAGGCGCGGCGGATCGCGGACGCACAGGCGCTGGTGGCCGGGCTCGAAGCCGCGCCGTCCGAGCTCGCCCGGCACGGCATCCGGGTGGCGCAGGACGGGGAGCGGCGGACCGCGGCAAGGCTGCTGGGCTACCCAGACATCGACATGGCCCGGCTCGCCGCGGTCTGGCCCGAGCTCGCCCGGATCGCGCCCGACGCCGCCGAGCAGGTCGCGATCGAGTGCCGCTACGCCGGCTATCTCGACCGCCAGGCGGCGGATATCGAGATGTTCCGCCGCGACGAACGGCTCGCGCTGCCGTCCGCGCTCGACTACCGGGCGATCGGCGGGCTGTCGGGCGAGGCGGTGGAGAAGCTCGACCGCGCGCGCCCCGGCACGATCGGCCAGGCGGCGCGCATCCCGGGCATCACCCCGGCCGCGGTCACCGCGCTCCTGCGTCATGTCCGGCGCGCCCCCGCTCACGCCTGAGGCCTGCGCGAAGGCGCTTAATGTTTCACGTGAAACATTGGGGCGGCTCGAAACCTATGTCGACCTGCTGAGGCGCTGGCAGCGGCGGCGCAACCTGGTCGGGCGCGGCACGCTCGCCGACATCTGGCGGCGGCATATCCTGGACTCGGGCCAGCTCGCGGCGCACCTGCCGGCGGGGGCGCGGCGCATCGTCGATCTCGGCTCGGGCGCGGGGCTGCCGGGGCTGGTGCTGGCGATCCTGACCGGGGTGGAGACGGCGCTGGTCGAATCCGACGCCGCCAAGGCCGCCTTCCTCTCCGAGGCGATCCGCGTGACGGGGACGCCGTGCGAAATCCGCCGCGCGCGCATCGAGGATCTCGACCCCTGGCCGGTCGACGTCGTGACCGCGCGGGCGCTCGCGCCGCTGCCGCGCCTGCTCGAATACGCCGCGCCGTTCGCCGCGCTCCGCCCCCACGACCCGCCGGTTTGCATCTTCCCCAAGGGCGCGCGCTGGCGCGGGGAATTGACCGAGTCGGCGGCGGCGTGGCATATCTCGGCGCGCGACGCGCCGAGCGCGACCGAGCCCGCGGCGCGGATTCTCATCGTCGAGCGCTTCGCCGGGACCGACCGCACCGCATGACAGGCGACAGCACGACCCAGGGACGGGCCAGCATCGTCGCGGTCGCCAACCAGAAGGGCGGCGTCGGCAAGACCACCACCGCGATCAACCTCGCCGCCGCGCTGGCCGCGGTCCGGAAGCGCGTGCTGGTGATCGACCTCGATCCGCAGGGCAACGCGTCGACCGGGCTCGGCATCGCCCGCGCCGACCGGACGGCGGGGAGCTACGACGTGCTCGCCGGCCGGGCGGCGATCGCCGACGTCGCGCGCGGGACCGAGATCCCGGGGCTCCGCATCGTCCCCGCGACGGCCGACCTGTCGGGCGCCGAGATCGAGCTCGCCGCGGCGCACCGCCGCGCCTGGCGCCTGCGCGACGCGCTGGACGGCGGGGGCGAGGGGGAGGCGGCGGACTACATCTTCATCGACTGCCCGCCGGCGCTCGGCCTCCTGACGCTCAACGCACTGGCCGCCGCCGGCCGCGTCCTGGTGCCGCTGCAATGCGAGTTCCTGGCGCTGGAGGGGCTCAGCCAGCTGGTGCGGACCGTCGAGCGCGTGCGCGCGAACTACAACCAAGAGTTGCAGATTCAGGGCATCGTCCTTACCATGTACGACCGGCGCAACCGGCTGAGCGCGCTGGTGGCGGACGACGTGCGCGGCTTCTTCCGCGACAAGGTCTACGACACCGTGATCCCGCGCAACGTCCGCGTGTCCGAGGCGCCGTCGCACGGCAAGCCGGTGCTGCTCTACGACCACCGCTGCCCGGGCGCGCGCGCCTACATGCGCCTCGCGGGCGAGATCCTGAGGCGCGAACAGGGAGAGGCCGCATGACCGAAGACCCCAGATCGAAGCTCGGCCGCGGGCTGGAGGCGCTGTTCGAGGACAACGAGCCGCCGGCCGGGCAGGGGGCGGCGCCCGCGCAAGGCGCGGCGAGCGCGGGCCGGGGCGCGGCGACGCTCCCGGTCTCCGACCTCGCGCCGGGCCCGTTCCAGCCGCGCGAGACCTTCGAGGACAAGGCGATGGCGGCGCTGATCGACTCGGTCAGGGAGCGCGGCGTGATCCAGCCGCTGATCGTCCGCGCCGACCCGGGCGAGGCGGGGCGCTTCCAGATCGTCGCCGGCGAGCGGCGCTGGCGCGCGGCCCAGGCGGCGGGGCTCCACGAGGTGCCGGTGCTGGTCCAGGAGCTGTCGGACGCGGCCGCGCTCGAGGTCGCGCTGATCGAGAACATCCAGCGCCAGGACCTCACCCCGGTCGAGGAGGCCGAGGGCTACCGCCGGCTCACCCAGGAGTTCGACCGCACCCAGGACGAGCTCTCGCGCGCGCTCGGCAAGAGCCGGAGCCACATCGCCAACGCGCTCCGCCTGCTCCACCTGCCGGACGCGGTCAAGCTGCTGCTCAACGGCGGCGGGCTCTCGGCCGGGCATGGCCGCGCGCTGCTCAACGCGCCGGACCCGACGGCGCTCGCGATGGAGATCGTGCGCCGCAACCTCACCGTGCGCGAGACCGAGCGGCTGATCGCCGGCGAGACCGCGCCGAAGAAGCGCCGCGGCCCGCGCCCGAGGACCGAGAAATCGCACGACATCCTGGAGATCGAGCGCCGCCTGTTCCGCATGCTCGGCGTCAGGGTCACGATCACCCCGCGCGGCGACGAGGAAGGCGACCTGACGATCCGCTACACCACGCTGGAGCAGTTCGACGACATGGTGAAGCGGCTGAGCGAGGGGGTGTATTAGGAGAACGGGCGGGATGAGCAGTTGCGGCGTGTAGCGCTATGCGCTATATTTCCCGATGAAGATCCGGCACAAGGGGCTGCGGGCGCTGCACGAGCGGGACGACGCGGCCAGGGTTCCCGCCGCGCTCGCGCCCAGGCTCGGGCGCATCCTGCTCCGCCTGCAGGAGGCGGCGCATCCGGGTGACGCCGATGCGCCGGGCTTCCGCCTGCACCCGCTGAAAGGGGGCCGGGCGGGCCAATGGAGCGTCCGGGTATCGGGCAACTGGCGCGTGGTCTTCCGCTTCGAGGACGGGGAGGCGGTGGACGTGGACCTGATCGACTATCACTGACCGCACGGGAGAGCGACCGATGAGAGAACAGGATGCCGACCGGGTCGGTCCGATGCTGAACCCGCCCCATCTGGGCGAGCTGGTCCGCGAGAGCATGGACGAGGTCGGCTGGAACGTCACCGAGACCGCGGCGCGCCTCGACTGCGAGCGCGGTACGCTGTCGCGCTTCCTGAACGGCCATGCGGGTCTTTCGGCCAGCATGGCGCTGGCATTGGAAGACATCGGCTGGGGCACCGCCGATCACTGGATGCGCATGCAGGCGGCCTACGAGCTTGCGCAGGCGCGGCGACGGCGGGCGGGGGAGGGACACGCGGAGGATCGGGTGCGGGCGTGAACACGGGAACGGCCACGCCGTTCACGCGGTTCATCGACCGCCTGCGCGAGACCGGTGGACTCAAGGGGACCGACATCGCCAATTTCACCGGGGTTTCGGCGGTCACCGTCTCGCGCTGGGAGACCGGGCGAGAAATACCGCGCCCGAAGGCGCAGCTCCTCGTCTCCGACCTCGCCTATGTCGTGATGCGCCTTGGAGAGTATTACGGTCCCGACGAAATCCGCGCTTGGCTCTATGCGCCGCATCCGCAACTCGACGGCGATCGCGCGATCGACCTGGTCCATGAGGACCGGACTGAGGACATGCTCTCGCTCCTCGACCACCTAGATACAGGTGCCTATGTGTGAGCGTGGCGGAAAACACCGATCGCCTAGTCTACGACCGGCGGCTCCGTGACGCTCTGAAAGCGAGCAAACGCCGCTCTACGCCAGCAGAACCTGCCTATCGGGGCGGGGAGCCTCTACCCCCAATTTGCCCGCATTCGACTCAGAGCAGAAGATGCCCTTTCTCAATCTCAAAAGGCTCGCCAGCTAGTGCTCCACACCTCGTCCTAAAGCCGAGCGCGTTACGCCGAACGCACACGAACGTATCCCCGTTCGCAGGACATCGCCAAGGAGCGTATATTCTTGGGTGCTGCAAGGTTAAACTTGAGGGCAAGAACTATACATTGACGCTATGCGTGGTATACTGTGCGCAAACACAAAGCAAATCCATTGCAGGTAGAGATTAGGAAATGACACCCAAAAGAGCCGCGCAATTAGCGGTAGCCAATATCAAGTCTGAAGGGTTAGACGATGTCCTGCCCCAGACTTTGGAGATAGATCTCCTAAAGAAATCTCCTGATATTCAATTACAATTGGAAAAGGATACCGAAGAACGACTTGAGCTATACTTTGGCAAAACCAATTCGCTGAATTCGTCAAGAAAAGCATTCGACCGCATTGCGCCTATGCCACTGTACCATGTACTCGTACCGAAAAAGGAAGCATTCGATTACAGAAAAGTTGCGATAATACGCCCCGAAGACCTTGCTTTGTACCAGGCGATTGCGATTATGGTCGCTGAGCCCTTTGAAAGAGTTCGTAATCCTGTTGCGAGAGGACGAATCTACTCCTATAGATTTAAGCCAAGTATTAGAAAAGGAAAACTATTCGACCCAAAATACAATATTCGCTCATTCCAATCAAAAACGGTCAGCCTTTCAAAGCAAAATCGTGCAAATTATATTGTTAGGAGTGATATGTAAGCGTCTGGCGTGACCGCCCTTGTGGCGAGACGGCTTGGAGCCGCAGTCTGTGGTGAGGTTCCAGAGGTCGATAGTGTCCATTATCGGCTAATGGACACTATCTTAGGGGGCTGCGGTGCCACGTCGGGTACGCCGGTTCTGGTCGGACGACGAGAAGCGCCGGATCGTGGCGCAGAGCTACGCTCCCGGTGTCTCGGTGTCGGTTGTGGCGCGCCGCTATGACGTCAACGCCAACCTGATCTTCACCTGGCGGCGCGATCCCCGTTACAGGCCGGCGGCCGATGCCGGGGAGGCGCCGTCCTTCCTGCCGGTGGAGGTGGTGCCCGATGCGCCGCCGTTGGAGCCGGCCGCGGCATCGGACGGTCGGATCGAGATCGCGTTGTCGAACGGCCACCGGGTGAGCGCGTTCGGGTCGTTCGACGCGGACGCGCTGTGCCGGGTGGTGCGGGCGCTTGGCGGATGATCCCGGTTCCCTCCTCGACCCGGGTATGGCTGGCCTGCGGCGTGACCGACATGCGCAAGGGGTTCCCCGGTCTCGCGGCGCAGGCGGAGCGGGTATTGAAGGCGGATCCGCATTGCGGCCATCTCTTCATCTACCGCGGCCGCCGGGGCGACCTGATCAAGATGATCTGGTGGGACGGCCAGGGTGCGTGCCTGTTCTCGAAGCGTCTGGAGCGTGGCCGCTTCGTGTGGCCGTCGGCATCGGAAGGGAAGGTGTCGGTGACGCCGGCGCAGCTGTCGATGCTGCTTGAGGGGATCGACTGGCGGGCGCCGGTTCGCACCTGGAGACCGCTGGCCGCGGGCTGATTCACCGTTTATAAACAATGGGTTGACTGTCATTCGGGCTTCCCTTTGTCGGCCCCTTCGGGTAGGATGCGGCCATGCTCGAAGCGGCCCATTCCCTGCCCGACGACATCGCCGCGTTGAAGGCGATGGTGCTGGCCTCGCGGGCCGAACTGGCGGCACGGGACGCCGAGCTGCGCAACCGCGATCTGTTGATCGAGAAGCTCAGGCACCAGCTTGCGGGTCTGCGGCGGCAGCGCTTCGGCGTCACCTCGGAGGCCCTCGACCAGCTTGATCTCGGGCTGGAGGACGAGGAGATCGCGCGGGCGGCCGAGGCGCCGACCGAGCCGACGCCCGCCACGAAGAAGCAGCCGAAGCGCCGTCCCCTGCCGGACCACCTGCCGCGCGAGGAGACGGTTCTCGCGCCGGGCGAGCGCTGCGCGGACTGCGGCGGCCGTCTCAAGCGGCTCGGCGAGGATGTGACGGAGGAGCTGGAGTACATCCCCGGCCGCTTCGTGGTGAAGCGCATCGTCCGTCCGCGCCTGGCCTGCGGCGGCTGCGAGAAGTTCCACCAGGCGCCGCTGCCGCCGCGACCGATCGAGCGCGGCCGACCGGGCCCCGGCCTTCTGGCGCATGTGCTGGTCTCGAAGTATTGCGATCACCGTGTGTCCTGAAGCACCGCCATGAAAGGAGGTGCGCAACTGCAAGAGAGATGAGGGTAGGCCCCTCGGGGTCGACGATCAGGCGTCGGTCTCAAACCACCACGAGCTGCTGTCGTAAAGAGCGATGGTGGTGAGCGTCGTGGAAACGGCGGGACGACGATCTCGTCAGGTGAGGTCCGGGGAGACGAGCGAAAGCGAACCGCCGATGAACTGCCGAAAGCGTATGGTCGATGTCAGAACCGGGGGTGGTGGTCACTCCGGGACAAGCATGGGCGGAGTCCTGGAGTCCGGCCCACGCGGCATCCGGCTCGAAGGCGGCGTGAACCCGGAACAGGCTTTCTTGCGGAACAGGAGAACCTGTCGTCCCGATGCCAAGGGAGACGGCCAACCGGGCAGCCCCCGGAAGGCTCAGAGTACCGATGCGGGGCACAGGGGCAGAACAGCCCGTAGTAGGGATGAAGGCGCTGTAATGGCGCTGGACCGAAGGGGCTGTGGTGTTCAGCCGCTGCCGTCGGCCAACTGGTGACAGGAGGAGCCGGATGACAGGGGCAAAGCCGTTCCCGATAGCAAAGAGGGAAGTCTGGGAAGCCTTCAAGCATGTGAAGGCAAACCGGGGAGCGGCTGGAGTAGATGGGCAGACGGTCGAGAGTCTGGAGGAACGGCTTGGTCCGGAACTCTACAAGCTCTGGAATCGCATGTCCTCAGGCAGCTATATGCCGCCTCCGGTTCGCAGGGTGAACATCCCCAAGGAGGGCGGCGGGAAGCGCCCGTTGGGCATACCGACGGTCACGGACCGCATCGCTCAGGAGGTTGTTCGCCGACATCTGGAGCCCTTGTTGGAACCGATTTTCCATGAGGACTCATACGGATATCGGCCGAAGCGATCCGCCATTGACGCCATCCGGACAGCGCGTCGGCGATGCTGGCGCTACGACTGGGTGCTGGACATGGACATCAAGGGGTTCTTCGACAACATCGACCACGAGTTGCTGCTGAAGGCCGTTCGTCACCATACGGACTGCCGGTGGGTGCTGCTCTATGTCGAGCGCTGGTTGAAGGCTCCCGTGATCGAGGAGGACGGCACCGTTGTCGCACGGGACAGGGGCACGCCACAGGGCGGGGTAATTTCGCCAGTATTGTCCAACCTGTTCCTGCACTATGCGTTCGATCAATGGATGAAAAGGTCGATGCCGCATGTTCCGTTCGAACGGTATGCGGACGATATAATCTGCCATTGTCGAACGGAGGAGGCGGCAAAGACCCTCTGGCGGCGGGTTGCGGACCGATTGGCCGAGTGCGGCCTGGAGGTCCATCCGCAGAAGACCAAGGTGGTCTACTGCAAGGATACCAACCGCAAGGCGGACTACCCGACGGTCGCGTTCGACTTCCTGGGCTACCGTTTCCAGCCAAGGTTCGCGGCGTGGCGCGGCGGGTTGTTCGGGGTCTCGTTCCTTCCGGCTGCCAGCCCGACTGCGCTCAAGGCGTTTCGGCGCCGCGTGCGACAGTGGCGTTTGCAACGGCGTAGCGACAAGGCACTGCTTGACCTTGCCCGCATGTTTCATCGCGAAATTGCAGGGTGGATCGGCTACTTCGGCGCATTCTACAAGTCGGCGCTCTATCCGACCCTTCGTCTGATAGACGCCCACTTGCAGCGATGGGCAATGCGGAAGTTCAAACGCTTCCGACAACGACCGCGTCAGGCTCGTCTCTGGCTTGCCAGAATCGCGAAAGCGGAGCCGTGGCGGTTCGCCCATTGGACCCTTGTGCACGGGCAGGGCCGGACGCTGGGAGCCGTATGAGCTGAGAGGTTCACGTACGGTTCTGGGAGCGCGTGGGGGTGAGATTCCCCCGCGCGACTCGCTTGCCGCTCTACCGCCAGTCCCGCATCTTCGCCCGCGACGGCGTCGAGCTCGACCGCTCGACGCTCGCCGGCTGGGTCGGCAAGGCGACGGCGCTGCTGGAGCCCCTGGCCGATGCGATCGGGCGCCATGTGCTGGAAGGACAAGCCCTGTTCGCCGACGACACCCCGGTCAAGCTGCTGGCGCCGGGAACCGGCAAAACGGCGACCGGCCGGGCCTGGACCTACGTGCGGGACGAGCGGCCCTGGGCTGGCGAGGCGCCGCCGGCGGCCTGGTACCGCTTCTCGGCCGACCGCAAGGCGGCGCATCCGAAGGCGCATCTTGAAGGCTTCGCCGGCTGGATGCACTCGGACGGCTATGCCGGGTTCGGTGCGCTGGCGCGCGCCGGGCCGGTCCGCGAGGTGGCCTGTCTGGCGCATGTGCGACGCAAGTTCTTCGACGTCCATGCCGCCCAGGGCTCGGCGATCGCCGCCGAGGCGCTGGAACGGATCGCCGCCCTCTACGCTATCGAGAAGGAGGCCCGCGGGCAGCCGCCCGAGAACCGCGCGGCCATCCGCCAGGCCAAGGCCGCGCCGTGCCTCGACGAGCTGGAGCGGTGGCTGCAATCGCAGCTGCCCAGAATCTCCGCCAAGACCCCGCTGGCAGCGGCGATCCGTCATGCCCTGACCCGGATGAAGCGCCTTCGACCCTATCTCGAGCACGGCTTCCTCGAGATCGACAACAACCCCGCCGAACGCGCAATGAGGCCGATCGCGCTCGGCCGCAAGAACTATCTCTTCATGGGCTCGGCCAGCGGCGGCAGGGCCGCCGCCATCGCCTACACCCTGATCGAGACCGCCAGGCTCAACGATGTCGATCCGCAGGCCTGGCTTGCTCAGGTCCTCGAACGCATCCCCGACTACAGGATCAACCGCATCGACGATCTGCTGCCGTGGAACACCGCGCCCGCAGAAGATCGGGAAGCCGCCGACTGACCACGCAGGGGCGGTCACGCCGGACGCTTACGGTGCATCGACCGGGGCGCCGTCAACCTGTTCATGGTCGAATTCAGGGACGGGCGGGAGCAGGCGGCGCCGCAGCACATGCTGCGCCGCGAAGCGGGCTGGCTGCTCCCGGGCGTGGCACCGGACGAGAGCGGCGACGACGAAGACACCACCCTCAGCCTGACCGCCAAGGGTGTGCCGGGCACCGTGCTGAAACGCCTGCCGGCATCGTTGCTGTCGGAGGTCGACCCGGAAGAGCTGGCGGAACAGGCCGATACCTGGCTGAACGCCATCACGGACACGCTTTCGCGCTTTGCGAGCCGCCTTCCCCGCCCGACCGCGCTGGCCGAGCCCGGCATGTCGCTGACCCTGGCCCCGGGCACGTTGTCGGTAAGGCGCGGCGTGGTGTGGGTATCCGAACCGCCGCGCGGCGCGAGCGTGTTCATGGACATCGTCGACCCGGCGGAACTGGCCGCGGCCGGCAGGCGGGACGAAGCCATGCTGCCGCTGACGCGGACGAGCTGGCTCACTTTGTTCGACGAGGCGGCGATTTCGGGCAAATCGACCGAAACCCTGGCGCGGCAAGGCACGCTGCTGCCGGCGCTTGCGTCCTTTCACGCGCTCGCTTTCGCCCTGGAACGCCTGAATCGCCGGCTGGCGGTGGTCGACGACGCGAACCTCGAGCGCGCGCGCACGGCCAGCCGCCGGACGGCGGAAAGAGCCGCGCGGCAGCGGCTCATGAACATCTACGACCTGCCGCTCGACCGGGATGCCGGCGTCGAGGACACCGCGCTGGCCGACGCTCTGCAAATCGTCGGCCGCCATGAAGGGATCGATTTCAGCATTCCGGCGCGCACGGGGCCGTCCGATGCTCCGATCCGCCTCGTCGACGTCCTCGATGCGTCGGGCGTGCGTGCCCGGCGCGTGCGCTTCAAGGCCGAGGGCAGCTGGTGGCGCGGCGACAGCAACGCGTTGCTGGGATTCCGCGCCGAGGACGGCCGGCCGGTGGCCCTGCTGCCGGGACTGTTCGGGCGCTACCGGGAAGTCGACCCCGTCAGCAAGCGCAGCGTCCGGATCACCGGGGAGCGCGCAGGCGCGCTGGCGGAGGAGGCCTGGATGTTCTACCGGCCGCTGCCGTCGGGGAACGTCGCGCCGGCGGACCTGCTGCGGGTCGCGCTGCGCGGATCCGGCGCGGATCTGGCGCGGCTGGTAGTCGCCGGGCTTCCGGGCGGCCTGATCAAGCTGCTGCCGGCGATCGCGCTCGGGTTCGTGGCAAGTCATGTAGCGGCGGGCGGAAGCGCCGGAGCGCTTTATGCCGTGGCCTTGCTCCTTGCGGGGTTCGGCCTCCTCGGCGCCCTGCTGCATCTGCTTCAGAGCACCGCGATGATGCGGCTCGAGGGGCGCTCGGCATCGCGGGTCGAAGCCGCCTTCTGGGACCGCCTCATGCGCCTTCCGCCCAGCATCCTGCACCGCCACCCGGCCGGCGATCTGGCCATGTCCGGGATGACATTCCAGAATCTTCGCGACGGCCTGCAGGGAATCGTCGCCGACAGCCTGCTGTCGATCGTTTTCCTGCTCCCGGTCTTCGGCGTCATCTTCTTCTACGACGCCACCCTCGGGATCATCGCGCTGGCCTTCAGCCTGGTTTCGCTGCTGATCGCCATTGCCCTCGGGCTGCGCCAGATTTCGCCTTACGGCCGGATGATCGCCGCGGCGCGGCGCGTGGCCGGCCGGCTGTTTCAGATCGTGGGCGGCATCGTCAAGCTGCGCGTGGAAAACGCCGAAGGATCGGCCTACGCTATCTGGGCGCGCGACTACCGCGAGCAGAAGCGCGCGGAAATCGAGCTGGGCGCGCTGGAGGGGCATTCCCGGGCATTCGGCGACGCGCTCCCCTTCCTCGCCGGCGGGGTGCTGCTCTTCGCGGTGGTGGCGGTCGGCGAGCGGAGCGTTCCGGTCGGCGATTTTCTCGTCGTTTACACCGTCTTCATGGCATTCCAGTCCGCCGTCGCCCGGCTCGGCGAGTCCTTCGGCACCGTCGCCGCCATGCTGCCGGCGTTCGATCAGATGCGCCCGCTGCTGACCGCGGTTCCGGAAACCGAAATCGGGGGAGAGCCGGTCGGCTTTCTCGGCGGCGACATCCTGTTCGACCGCATTTCCTTCCGCTACGACCCCGACGGCCCGCTGATTCTGGACGATGTCACGATTCGCGCCCGTCCCGGCGAATTCATCGCGATCGCCGGGGAGTCGGGCGCAGGCAAGAGCACCCTGTTCCGGCTCGCGCTCGGAATCGACCGTCCGACCGCCGGCGCGGTGTATTACGACGGGCGCGAGCTGGGGCACCTGAACCTGAAGCAGCTGCGCCGGCAGATCGGCACGGTGCCGCAATCGGTCGGACTCCATCCCACGGATCTGTGGGACAACATGGTCGGCCACCGCGACGACGTGACGAGCGACGAGGTGTGGGCGGCGGCCCGGACCGCGGAGGTCGAGGACGAGATCAGGGGCATGCCCATGGGCTTGATGACCATGGTCGGCACCAGCGGGTCCGTCCTGTCGGGCGGCGAGAGTCAGCGCATCACGATCGCCCGCTCGGTGATCGGCAGCCCGCGGATCATGCTGTTCGACGAGGCGACCAACTGGCTGGATAACGAGAGCCAGGCCAGGGTAATGGAGAACCTCGCCGCGCTTACCTCGACCCGGGTCGTGATCGCCCACCGGCTGTCCACGCTGGAACAGGCCGACCGCATCTACGTGTTGCAGGCCGGAAGGGTCGTCGAAAGCGGCTCCTTCAACGAGCTCATGGAGGCTGACGGGGCTTTCAGGGAACTGGTCAAGAGGCAGATTGCCTGATCCGCATCGGGAGACATCGGTGAACAAGCCCGTCGACGCAGCGGATTATCTGGTAACGAAAGCCGGCGAGGACAGCGAATTTCGCGGGCGTCTTCTCGCGAATCCCAGGGGAACGATCGAAACGGAATTCGGCGTTACGCTGGCCCAAGACCACGAGATCCACGTGCACGAAGAAACCTACGCCGCGACGCATGTGGTTCTTCCGCCGCGCAGCAAATTCAGCGACGCCGAACGGGCGGAGGCGAAGACCGGCGCGGCGTCGCTGGCGTTTCTTCGCAAGACGCTTCACGACCCCGCTCCACCCGCCCGGCCCCCGGCCCTTGAAAGGACGACGGTCGGAAACGGCGCGGCCACCGTCGAGGCGCTCGCGGCGGCGGGAAGGGGTCGTGCCCCCAGGCGTGGTGTAGGAGCAGGAGCCAGCATCGGTAGCTGTGGGTAAGTGGCCCGCCGCCGCGACCGTGTGGCGTCTGGCGGCGGCGGGCCACTTATCCATAGCGGATGGCCATCGCGGTGCCGGTTAGGGTTGGGCTTCTACAGTCCATCCGACCGGAGGAGTACCACGATGACCACCAAGGACATGATGACCCTGCAGGCGCTTTTGGAGAAGAGTTCGGACGCCGATCTGCTTCGCGAGATGATCGGGTTCACGGCCGAGCGTTTGATGGCGCTTGAGGTGGAGGGCCTTGCGGGAGCCGCACACGGCGAGCGTTCGCCGGACCGGCTCACCCATCGCAACGGCTACCGGGACCGGGTCTGGGAGACGCGCGCGGGCACGGTGGAGCTGAAGATCCCGAAGCTGCGCAAGGGGAGCTACTTCCCGGGCTTCCTGGAGCCGCGTCGCATGGCGGAGAAGGCGCTGACGGCGGTGATCCAGGAGGCCTACATCAAGGGCGTGTCGACCCGCTCGGTGGACGACCTGGTGCAGGCCATGGGCATGTCGGGCATCTCGAAGAGCCAGGTGTCGCGGCTGTGCGGTGAGATCGACGGCAAGATCCGCGACTTCCTCGACCGCCCGCTGGAGGGCGACTGGCCGTATCTGTGGCTGGACGCGACCTATGTGAAGATGCGCGAGGCCGGGCGCGTCGTCTCGGTCGCGGTCACGATCGCGGTGGCGGTCAACGACCAGGGCCGCCGCGAGGTGCTCGGCATGGCGATCGGCGCGTCCGAGGCCGAGACCTTCTGGACCTCCTTCCTGCGCTCCCTGGCCCGCCGCGGCCTGCGCGGCGTCAAGCTGGTCGTCTCCGATGACCACAAGGGCCTGAAGGCGGCTGCAACGCGCGTCCTCGGCGCCACATGGCAGCGCTGCCGCGTCCACTTCATGCGCACCCTGCTCGCCCATGCCGGCAAGCAGGGCCGGCGCGTCGTGTCCGCCTTCGTCACCACCGCCTTCGCCCAGGAGGATGCAGACAGCGCCTCCGCCCAGTGGCGCCAGGTCGCCGACCAGCTCAGGGCCAAGGCGCCGAAGCTCGCCGCTCTCATGGACGAGGCCGAGCACGACGTTCTCGCCTACATGACCTTCCCGGCCGCGCATCGCCCCAAGCTGCACTCGACAAACCCGCTCGAACGACTCCATGGCGAGATCAAGCGGCGTACCAACACCGTCGGCATCTTCCCCAACGAGGACGCCATAACACGGCTGATCGGCGCCATCCTGCTCGAGCAGAACGACGAATGGGCCGTCCAGAGGGCCAGATACATGACGCTGGAATCAATCGCTCCCGTGAGCGACAATGCAACCGTCAAGCTGCCCGCCGTGGCAGCCTGAGCCTACCGGCCCTACCCGCCGGATACCGCGACGGCCGCCAGGCTCTTACACCACGGCTCGGGACACGATCCGTACTCCCCGACCGAGTGATTGACGCTCTCATGCTCGAAGAAGGCATCCAGAGCGTTGTAGGCCAGCGCCTCGTCGGTGTAGACCGTCGCGCCCGGCGCGGTGCGAGACGCGACGAAGCCGGCGACGTTCTCCGCCTTCGTGGTCGAGACGTGCCGGGCCGATACCTTGTTGCTGGCGCGGTCCCGTGAGCCCACGATAGCGGCTTTCCCGACCGCACCCCGACCCGTTCCCGCGAGCGCCTTCCGCTTGGCGTTGCTCATGTTCTTGCGCTTGCCGCCGATATAGGTCTCGTCGGCCTCGACAGGGCCGGCAAAGGGCTCCAGCCCGCTATCGTCCCATGCCTCGCGAAGCCGGTGGAGCATGAACCACGCCGTTTTCTGGGTGACGTTCAGATCCCGATGGAGCTTCATCGAGGACACGCCCTTGAGGCTGGTCACGTAGAGGTAGATCGCGAAGGCCCACTTGCGCAGCGGCAGCCTGGACCGCTCTATCGGCGTCCCGGTGCGCACGCTGAAATAGGACTGGCAGTCCCGACACCAGTAGGGCATCGGCTTGGCTTTGGGCACGTCAGCGGTGTCGAGAGAGCCACAGCGGCCGCAATGCCGGCCTTCGGGCCAGCGCATGGCCTCGAACCACGCGACGGCCGCCTGTTCGTCGGGGAACATGTCCCCGAGCTCGATCAGCGATATGCCCTTGCGGTGCGATTTTCCCGGCGCTTTCATCGTTCGAACTCCCGTACCCTATGCCTGCAATATAGGCGCGATCTTGATCTTGTTCAAGTCAGGTATATAATCCCCAAAGGAATTGGCGCACACCCCACGCTAACCACCGCACCGGCGGGGTTCAAGCGGAGGCGGCCGGCTTTCCTCCCCGCCCCGTCAGGCGGACCGCGGAGAAACGGAGATCGCGCGGGAAATCATGCACCGGTACGGGGTTCGGCGCGCCATCGTTTGGCCACGCCGCAGGCACGCTGCAAAGCCGTCAGCCAGTTTATCCAACGCATCCCGCCATCGAAGCGACGACCTCCCAGGACTTCATCGATTACCCGGGAAGCATGGGCCACCGTGCCCAATCCAACCGGATCCGCCAAGGTGATCTTCCCGGCTTTCAATTTCGGGGTCTGCGGCGGATTCCGGTCGGGCGCTTCTTCCGGGCCGGCGAACGGCGTTTCGCTTTCGACCGCACGCAACATGTCCTCCAGGCCCTTTTCGCGACAATAGGTCTCGAGCGCCGCCGCGCCATGCGCATATTTCGGCCGCGGCATCCTCGCAAGACGCCGGTGAATGCGCCGCAACCATGCCTTCCTGTCGATCCGGGCGTGATCCGGGGTTCCGCTGAGCGCCATATCGAGCATGTCGAGCGTAAGCGCCTCGACGGACGGGATCGAAACGTCGATCGACGCGGCGCCGGCATCGTGCGATGCCTCTTGCTTGAACGCGGAAATTTCCTCGAGCCCGGCCTTGGGAACCCTCGACCGGCTCATCTGACTCGCACCGTTGGAGCGGGGCGACACGCCTCCGAAAGTCGCCGGATAGCCGGCCCAGATCAAGGGGCTCGACATTTCCCTCAAATTGGCCATGGAGGCGTAGACGTCCGGGATCGCGCCGCGGAAATAGATACCGCCCTGCGCCGCTCTCACTTTCTCGATCAAGCCGCGTGAAACGCAACCGTGGTAAATGTTCGCGGCGTCCCTGTAAGAGCGAAGCCGGGCGGCGCAAGCCCGGTCCAGGATCTCCGAACAGGATTGGCTCGTCGTCCCGCGATACGGCAGGGAGGCCTTGATGCTGAAGCAGCCGCTCCGGCTATCCGTGCGGTCCGACGGCCAGACGTATTGAATGAGCCTCCACGCCACGGCTTCGGGGCGGCGGCGTTCCAGCAGCTCGCGCAGATGGGCAAACCCTTCGGGAAGGACTCCATCGTCATCGCCGATAAAGATTACATAATCGCCGCTTGCCGCCCGCAGGCCGTGCTCGAAATTCGCCCGCATCGAGCATCGTTCCGAAGTCCTGGTGTAGAGCAGGCGCGGTTGTTTCCGCGCCGCGACGACATCCGCCGTATCGTCGCAGCTGCGGTTATCGGTAATTACGATCTCCAGGCCGGGGTCGCTGATGGACAGCGCCGCGTCCAGACAACCGGCGAGGTATCGGGCGCGCTCACGGGTCGGGATGACAAGGCTGATACGCATGATTGGCCAAAGTCCCGGATTTCGACTGGAATACCGTTGACCGTGAAGCGATCGACCTTACACCCCGCCGGCGACCGGATGCAAGGAAAGCCGATTTTGTGGGACCGGGGAGCGGCCGCGGCTGCCCGACAAGGATGCCGCGTGCGCTTCATGAGAAATGTGCGCTGTGGTGATTTTTGGCTGTCGCCGGTTCGATTTTGGCGGTTGAATATCGTCCGGCCCGCTTCCCCACCGGGCAGGATACGGGCTTCCGGGGCCTGACAAATACGATTACCGGAAGATTGTCTGGCGTGCGGGCGTGGCTTCCCCTCTGCCGTCGGGCGGCGGGATCGGGCAGGATTGTCGGGAGGCAGACGAGCGGTCAGCCGGTGTCGAGATACGGCACGGCGCCGACCAGGGAGCGCATGCGCTCGGGGCGGCCGGCGCGGGCCTGGGCGAGAGCCATCGCCATCATCACCGCCAGGGCGAGGCCGAGGCGGGTCTTCATCTTGGCGCGGCCTCGGATGTAGTGGGTCTCGAAGTTGAAGCTGTTGTCGAGGCGGCTGTTGATCCGCTCCATGGCCGAGCGGCGGTTGTAGCCGCGCCGCCATGACGGACTGCCCCAGGGCGTGGGGGTGAAGATGCGCCGGTCGTGGCTGTCGAGGTCGATGCGCAGGATGCGGCCATAGTCTCCGGGCTTGACCCCGCCCGCCCGCTGATCGATACACGGCTGATGTGGCGGGTGGAGAAGCAGGAGCCGAGATACGATCCGGCGCAGCCGATCACGCGGCCGCTGTTCCCCGACCGCGCCGATGTCATCGTTCACGACGAGCGCGGCCGGGTGTCCTGCGTCTGTCCCGGGACCGGCGAGGTCCGCGCTATGGCGTTTCAGGGGTTCGAGGCTGATCGGGGCCGCTGCGGCACGCTCAAATACCGCTGCCCGGCAGCCGCCTTCGGCTTCGCCTGCGCCGGCAGCCGGGCCTGCCACCGGGCCGGCGGGGTCAAGCCCGGAGACTATGGCCGCATCCTGCGCATCGACCTCGACAGCCACGACCGGCGCATCTTCACCCCCACGCCCTGGGGCAGTCCGTCATGGCGGCGCGGCTACAACCGCCGCTCGGCCATGGAGCGGATCAACAGCCGCCTCGACAACAGCTTCAACTTCGAGACCCACTACATCCGAGGCCGCGCCAAGATGAAGACCCGCCTCGGCCTCGCCCTGGCGGTGATGATGGCGATGGCTCTCGCCCAGGCCCGCGCCGGCCGCCCCGAGCGCATGCGCTCCCTGGTCGGCGCCGTGCCGTATCTCGACACCGGCTGACCGCTCGTCTGCCTCCCGACAATCCTGCCCGATCCCGCCGCCCGACGGCAGAGGGGAAGCCACGCCCGCACGCCAGACAATCTTCCGGTAATCGTATTTGTCAGGCCCCGGAAGCCCGTATCCTGCCCGGTGGGGAAGCGGGCCGGACGATATTCAACCGCCAAAATCGAACCGGCGACAGCCAAAAATCACCACAGCGCACATTTCTCTCTTTCTGAGGCGTTTGCGCTGTCGGGGACGGGTTGATTTACAAGGCGTTCACGGAGGTGCGAGATTTTTGATACCCCGTGGTGGTCGTTGATATCCGGGGTTTCAGTTTCGCTGCGGCGGTCGTTTTGGCGATTTTCACCCCACGCCGCTGGTCGCGGCGTCTTGGCAGCGAGGTTTTCCTGCGGCGGCCTCGCGCGCCCTGATCGTGCGCATGAGATAGAAGGTGTCGCCATCGGGCCCTGGGGCCCTTGTTCCACCACCACCCCTGGTCGGGAGAACAGCGATGGCGACGGCGGCGAAGCTACCCTTTTCGTGGCGCGATGTCGAAGTCCTGCCGGACCTTGAACGGCTGCGCCTGGTTCTGGCGGTGCTTCCCGACGAGGAGATCGTGACGGCGCTTGAAGTGTGTCGCGGTCGGGGCCGTAACGACTACCCGGTGCGGGCGATGTGGCGGGCGCTGATCGCGGGGGTGGTGTTGCAACACGCCTCGATGCAGTCGCTGTTGCGGGAGCTGGGGCGCAACCCGGCGTTGCTGGAGATCTGCGGGTTCGACCCTCTGCCGTATCAGAGCGGGCCGGTGACGGTGCTTCACGACGGGCATGCGGTAACGCGCCCGGCGCGGGTTCGTTCGACGGCGCCGAGCCACTGGAACTTCTCGCGGTTTCTGGGGCGTGTTGTGCAGCTTGAGGACGAGCAGGGGCTGGTGTCCGCCATGATCGAGAGCCTGCGCGCCGCGCTGTTCGCCGCGTTGCCGGACTTCGGGCGTCATCTCGGCTACGACGGCAAGGCGATCGCGAGCCACTCGACGGGCCGGGTCGGCAAGGACGAGGACAAGACCTCGGACCCCGACGCCGACTGGGGCAAGCACGAGACGGGCGGGGTGGACGCCAGGACCGGCGCGGTGTGGAAGAAGGTGAAGTCGTGGTTCGGCTACGGGCTGCACCTGATCGCCGACACCGATTACGAGGTTCCGGTGGCCTTCGAGGTGACGCGCGCTTCGGCCTCGGAACCCAAGGTGCTGTCCGGGATGCTGGAGGAGCTGTTCGCAAGGGCGCCGGAGATCGCCGGGCGCTGCGCCGACTTCAGCGCCGACCGCGGTCTCGACGATGCCCGCCTGAAGGCGCGGCTGTGGGACCGGTGGACCGCCCGCCCGCTGATCGATACACGGCTGATGTGGCGGGTGGAGAAGCAGGAGCCGAGATACGATCCGGCGCAGCCGATCACGCGGCCGCTGTTCCCCGACCGCGCCGATGTCATCGTTCACGACGAGCGTGGCCGGGTGTCCTGCGTCTGTCCCGGGACCGGCGAGGTCCGCGCTATGGCGTTTCAGGGGTTCGAGGCTGATCGGGGCCGCTGCGGCACGCTCAAATACCGCTGCCCGGCAGCCGCCTTCGGCTTCGCCTGCGCCGGCAGCCGGGCCTGCCACCGGGCCGGCGGGGTCAAGCCCGGAGACTATGGCCGCATCCTGCGCATCGACCTCGACAGCCACGACCGGCGCATCTTCACCCCCACGCCCTGGGGCAGTCCGTCATGGCGGCGCGGCTACAACCGCCGCTCGGCCATGGAGCGGATCAACAGCCGCCTCGACAACAGCTTCAACTTCGAGACCCACTACATCCGAGGCCGCGCCAAGATGAAGACCCGCCTCGGCCTCGCCCTGGCGGTGATGATGGCGATGGCTCTCGCCCAGGCCCGCGCCGGCCGCCCCGAGCGCATGCGCTCCCTGGTCGGCGCCGTGCCGTATCTCGACACCGGCTGACCGCTCGTCTGCCTCCCGACAATCCTGCCCGATCCCGCCGCCCGACGGCAGAGGGGAAGCCACGCCCGCACGCCAGACAATCTTCCGGTAATCGTATTTGTCAGGCCCCGGAAGCCCGTATCCTGCCCGGTGGGGAAGCGGGCCGGACGATATTCAACCGCCAAAATCGAACCGGCGACAGCCAAAAATCACCACAGCGCACATTTCTCTTTCTTGCGCAAGGAAACGTTTGGGGCTTATATTGATTACTTGACGGTCGGCTGTCGGGCGCGGATCGGGGCCGGGGACGCCGTCGCGTCGCGCCGACCATGACGGGGAGGAACGGCCCGCCGGGACCCGAATGCGCCCCGGCGCTGCCCGGAACGCCTGTCAGCCCCGCTCCTGTCAAGTAATCGATATAAGCTCCAAACGTTTTATGAAGGCAGTAATCCTCGCGGGCGGTCTCGGCACCCGGATCTCCGAGGAAAGCCACCTGCGACCCAAGCCCATGATCGAAATTGGTGGCCGCCCGATTCTGTGGCACGTGATGAAGATCTATGCGGCTCACGGCATAACCGACTTTATAATCTCTCTCGGTTACCGCGGGTACATGATCAAGGAGTATTTCTCGAATTATTTCCTCCATTCGTCGGACGTGACGATAGATGTACGATCAGGCGAGATCGCCTATCATCAAACGACCGCCGAACCCTGGCGCGTAACGCTCGTCGACACGGGGTACGAGACCCTGACCGGGGGACGCATAAAAGCGGTCGGGGCCTATCTGGAAGCGGATGCTCCATTCTGCATGACGTATGGCGACGGTCTCTCCGATATCGACATCGGCAAGGAGATCGCGTTTCACCGGAGCCACGGAAAACTCGCGACGGTTGCGAGCGTCGTTCCTCCCGGACGTTACGGCGCGCTCGAAACCACGGGCGACCGCGTCGATCGTTTCATCGAAAAGCCGCCCGGTGACAACGCGCGTATCAACGGCGGCTTTTTCGTGCTGAACCCGGGCGCATTGGACCTGATAGAGGGTCCGCAAACCTCGTTCGAGAGCACCCCGTTGCACGCGATGGCCGCCCGGGGCGAGTTGATGGCCTGGCCCCATGATGGGTTCTGGTACGCGTTGGACACCTTGCGCGACAAGAACCATCTCGAAAAACTCTGGCAGGACGGCCAGGCGCCCTGGAAGGTGTGGTGACCCGCATGCCTGCCCCGAACCCGGCCTTCTGGCGGGGCCGCAGGGTATTCCTGACCGGCCACACCGGGTTCAAGGGCTCCTGGGCCGCGCTCTGGCTGGGAGAGCTCGGGGCAACGGTCACCGGCTTCGCGCTCGCCCCCGAGACGGACGACAACCTGTTCGGCCTGGCCCGGGTTGCCGAGGGGATGGAGAGCCGCATCTCCGATCTGGGCGACAAGGCGGCGCTGGAGCGTGCGATACGCGCGTGTGCGCCCGACATCGTCTGGCACATGGCGGCGCAGGCGCTGGTGCGCCGGTCCTATTTCGATCCCGCCGCGACCTGGGCGACGAACCTGTCGGGCACCCTGAATGTCCTGGACGCGGTCCGCGGCCTCGACAGACCGCCAACGGTCCTGGTGGTGACGTCCGACAAGGTCTATCGCAACGACGAGAGCGGCCGCGCGTTTCGCGAGGACGACGCGCTTGGCGGGCACGATCCCTATTCCGCCTCCAAGGCCGCCGCGGAAATCCTCGTATCGAGCTGGCGGGCGTCCTTCGGGGAGGTCGGCGACCATCGCGTGGCCACGGCCCGGTCGGGCAACGTCATCGGCGGCGGCGACTTCTCCGAGGACCGGCTCGTTCCGGACATATGGAGGGCGATCCGGAACGGTCGGGCGCCGACGATACGCAATCCGGACACGACACGTCCCTGGCAGCACGTACTCGACTGCCTGAACGGCTATCTGCTCTACACCGAAGCGCTCGCGACGGGCCGCCGGGTTCCGACGGCGCTGAACTTCGGTCCCGCGGAGCCCGTGGCGAAACCGGTAAGCGAGATCGCCGAGGCCATGCTGCGGATGCTGGCGCCGGGCACGAACTGGACGCGCGACGCGACGCACGGTCCCCGCGAAATGCGCACGCTCACGCTCGATTCGACACGCGCGCGGGGGGCGCTCGGTTGGCGCAACGCGCTCACGGGCGATGCCTTGCTGCGCTGGACGGCGGATTGGTACGGGGCCTGCGCCGCCGGTGAAGACATGCGCGCCTACTCCCTCGGCCAGATAGAGCGCTTCACGAAGCTGGCGGAGGATCGATGACGACGACGCCCTCCCCGACATGTCGGTTCTGCGGCAGTTCGCTCGACACTCTCTTCGTGGATTTGGGACACATGGCGTTATCCAACGCCTTCCTGCGGCCCGAGGATATCGGCGGCGGGCGCCACCGCGTCTTTCCGCTGATCGTTCGGGTATGCGCCGATTGCTTATTGGTCCAGACCGATGAAGTGGTGGGACGCAACGAGATCTTCGACGCCGATTACGTTTACTATTCTTCGTATACGGACAGTTGGGTAAGACATGCGGAGCTGTATGCCGAGACCATGCGGGCCCGCTTCAATCTGGACGCGAAGTCGCAGATTGTCGAAATCGGAAGCAATGACGGCTATCTTCTGCAACACTTCATGAAAGCCGGAATTCCGGTCCAGGGGGTCGAACCGGCCACCAACGTCGCCCTGGCCGCGATCGCGAAGGGAGTCCCCACCCGCATCGACTATTTCGGTCGGCGATCGGGTCGGGATCTGGCCCGAAAGGGGGTAGCGGCCGATCTGACGATCGCCAATAACGTCCTGGCGCATGTGCCGGACATTCTCGATTTCGTTATGGGGTTTTCCGAACTGCTCAAGCCGGACGGGATCGCGACTTTTGAGTTTCCCCACATTCTCAACCTCATAAAACACGTTCAGTTCGATACGATTTACCACGAACACTATTCTTACCTCAGCCTCCTGGTCGTCGAAAAAGTGTTCTCGGAGGCCGGCCTGCGCGTCTTCGATGTCGAAGAACTGCCGACGCACGGCGGATCGCTGCGGGTCTTTGCCTGCCATGAAGGGGCACGTCACGCCGAGGCCGCCGGTGTCGGCGCTATTCGAGCGGCGGAGAAGTCGGCGTCCCTGCATCGTCTCGACGGCTATCTGGGATTGTCGAGCCGGATCGAGGCATGCTGCGCGAGCTTCCGTTCGTTTCTGGCCGAAGCGAGAGGGAGGGAAGAGACCGTCGCGGCCTACGGGGCGGCCGCCAAGGGCAACACGTTTCTCAATGCCTGCGGTATCACCGGCTCGGATATCCCGTTCGTCGCCGACCGCAACCATGCCAAGCAAGGCAAGGTCTTGCCCGGCAGCCATATCCCGGTTGTCAGTCCGGAGGCGCTGATATCCGCACGACCGGATTATGTCGTCATCCTGGCCTGGAACATAGCCGAAGAAGTCCGTGCGCAGCTGGATACGCTTGCGCAAGGCGAGACCCGGTTCGTCACCGCCATTCCAGAAACGAGGATACTGTGATGCTGGAGTTCAGCGCCACGGAGATCGGCGGCGTTACTCTTGTCAAAAGCAGTGCTTTTCAGGATGAGCGGGGCAGTTTTTCCCGACTCTACTGCCCTGTTGAATTTGCCGATGCAGGTCTGACGTTTGCGTCGACGCAGGTCAATCTATCGTCGAACCGCTTGAAATATACGCTGCGCGGGATGCACTTCCAGCAGCAACCGTTCGCAGAGGCCAAATTCGTCCGTGTTCTCAGGGGCGCAATCTACGATGTCGTCGCGGATATGAGAGCGGAAAGCCCGACGGCGGGCCGATGGCAGTCCTTCGAATTATCGCGAACGAACCAGCTCGGATTGATGATCCCGGAGGGGTGTGCCCACGGTTTTATGACGCTTGAAGACGAGTGCGACGTACTTTACCAGATGGGCCGTCCCCATGCGCCGGGACACGCGGCGGGATTTCGCTACGACGATCCGGACTTCGCAATCGTCTGGCCCGCGGCCCCGGTATGCATTTCACCGGCGGATCTGGCCTGGCCGCCCTTGAGAGCGGCTTCCCGTGTCCGCAGCGGATCCAACGGCAACTCGGCGGAACGCGGCTCCGGTCGCCCGTCCCGCGGGTCCTGACCCGCGCCGCCGGGTTTGCTCCCGGATCGGGTGTGGAATATCGTTTCCCTTGCCATCGTCCAAGGGTGCCCGCTCGATAGAAGGACCGGACGCCGAAAGGAGACGCGGTGCTCGACGCGGTTCCGATTGCGCTAGACGAGATCTACGTCCCCGCCAAGCGCCGCCGCACGCGGGACGACGCCAGGGTCGAGGAACTCGCCCTCGACATACTCGAAAACGGCCTCAAGAACCCGATCCATGTGCGCCGGGACGAAGAACGGTACGTCCTCGTCGAGGGGCTGCACCGCCTGGAAGCCGTCCGCGCTCTCGGCGAAGCGACGGTGGATGCCCTGGTGGTCAGCGCCAAGCGGCATTAGCGGGAAGGGACCTACACTTGGCCGAGCAAGTTTTCCTGACCGTCGACGGCAGCCGGATGGAGTGTCTGGTGGCGGTTCCGGGCGAGGCCGGCATCCATCCGGCGCTCGTCATCGCGCCCCATTTGCCGGCCGACCGGGGCCTCGAGGCGGACGCGTTCACCCACGGCGTCGCCGATCGCTACGCGGACGCCGGATATGTTTGCGCCGTCCCCCAGGTCTTCCATCGCCAGCCTCTGGAGCGGGAGCGTCCGGAAAAGCGCCGGCACATGCACGACGACGAGGTGATGAGAGACCTCACCGCGGCCCGGGAATTGCTGGCGGCCAGGGACGACGTGGACGGCGGCCGGATCGGCGTGCTGGGCCATTGCACCGGGGGGCGCATGGCGATCCTGGCGGCGATCCGGGACGGCGCTTACCGGGCGGCGATCGATTTCTGGGGCGGCGGGGTGAACGCGCCCTGGGGCGCGGGGATGCCGGCGCCCCTGGAGAGGGTGGCCGACATCGGTTGTCCCGTCGCCGGATTCTTCGGCAACGAGGACGCCAGCCCGTCGCCCGAAGAGGTCGACGCGCTGGAATCCGCCCTGCGGCGCCACGGGAAACCCCACGAATTCCACCGCTATGACGGGGCGGGCCACGCGTTTCAGAATTTCGCCAACCCGGACCGGTTTCGACCGGAAGCCTCCGAGGACGCCTGGGCCAGGGCCGTCGATTTCCTCGACCGCCACCTGAAGGGTTACGAGACCGGCGGCCGAAGCGATCCCTGACCTCGTTCCTCAAGCCTCTCCCGGTGCCGCGCCCCGAGCGCATACCAGAACGACGGGTCCCACCAGCGGACCGCGAGGCCCGACGGGGACGGCAGGACGTGGATTTCGGTGTCGCCGAGACGCGTTTCCTGAATTCCGTAATCGACGCGCCCGACGCCGAACGCCGCGCGGAGAAAGACCTGCGCCGGGCGCTTCGCGGTGAAGGCGAGGATCGCCGGACGGAACGCTTCGACCTTGGCCCGCAGCGCTTCCGCGTCGTCGCCGCTGCCGGTCAGGTCCGAATCCGCGCCCCATTCGGTCTTGTTGATGTCGGTGAGGCCGAGCCCGTGGCGCGTCAGTTCGCGGAACTGGGCGGGCGACAGCCGCCGCGGGGTCAGCCCGGCTTCGGCGAGGATCGGCCAGAACTTGTTGCCCGGACCGGCGTAGGGGAGGCCCAGCCGCGCCGAGACCGCGCCCGCCGCGCTGCCGCACAAGAGCGTTACGACGCCGGGCTCGATCGTATCGGGAAGGACCGGCGCCTCAGAGGGCACGGAAGAAGTCGTTGCCCTTGTCGTCGACCACGATGAAGGCGGGGAAGTCCTTCACCTCGATCCGCCACACCGCCTCCATCCCGAGCTCGGGATACTCGATGCAGTCCACCCTGGTGATGCAGTCCTGGGCGAGCCGGGCGCCGGGGCCGCCGATCGAGCCCAGATAGAAGCCGCCATGCTCCTTGCAGGCCGCGGTGACCTCCGGCGAGCGGTTGCCCTTGGCCAGCATGACGTAACTGCCGCCCGCCTTCTGGAACTGCGCGACGAAGGAGTCCATGCGCCCCGCGGTGGTCGGGCCGAACGAGCCGGAGGCATAGCCCTCGGGCGTCTTCGCCGGGCCCGCGTAGTACACCATCTTGTCCCGCAGGTAGGAGGGGATCGCCTCGCCGGCGTCGAGGCGCGACTTGATCTTCGCGTGCGCCGCGTCGCGCGCGACCACCATGGAGCCGGTCAGCGACAGCCGGGTCTTGATCGGGTAGCGGCCGAGCGTCGCCCGGATCTCGTCCATCGGGCGGTCGATATCGATCTTCACCACCTCGCCGCCGAGCGCGGATTCGTCGATGTCCGGCAGGTATTGCGCCGGGTTGGTCTCCAGCTGCTCGAGAAAGACGCCCTCCCGGGTGATCTTGCCGAGCGCCTGGCGGTCCGCGGAGCAGGAGACGCCGAGCCCGATCGGCAGCGACGCGCCGTGCCTCGGCAGACGGACGACCCGGACGTCGTGGCAAAAATACTTGCCGCCGAACTGGGCGCCGATGCCCATGTTCCGGGTCATTTCGAGGATTTGTTCCTCCATCTCCAGGTCGCGGAACGCGTGCGCCCGTTCCGAGCCCCGGGTCGGCAGGCCGTCGAGATAGCGCGTGCTGGCGAGCTTGACGGTCTTGAGGTTGAACTCGGCCGACATGCCGCCGATGCAGATGGCGAGATGGTAGGGCGGACACGCCGCCGTGCCGAGGGTGCGGATCTTCTCGTCGAGAAACCGGAGCATCGACTCGGGATTGAGCCGTGCCGGCGTCTCCTGGAACAGGAAGGACTTGTTGGCCGACCCGCCGCCCTTGGCGATGAACAGGAAGCCGTATTCCGTGCCCTCGGTCGCGTAGATCTCGATCTGGGCGGGCAGGTTGGTCCCGGTGTTGACCTCCTCGTACATGCCGATCGGAGCCAGGTTGGAGTAGCGCAGATTGCGCTCGGTGTAGGTCCTGTGGATGCCGGCGGCGAGCGCCGCCTCGTCGTCTCCCCCGGTCCAGACCCGCTCGCCCTTCTTCCCCATGACGATCGCGGTGCCGGTGTCCTGGCACATCGGCAGCACCCCGCCGGCCGCGATGTTGGCGTTCTTGAGCAGGTCGTAGGCGACGAAGCGGTCGTTGTCGGAGGCTTCGTCGTCGTCGAGGATGGCGCGGAGCTGGCCCAGGTGGCCAGGCCTCAGGAAATGCGAGATGTCGAAGAAGGCCTGTTCCGCGAGCAGGCCGAGCGCTTCCGGCTCGACCGTCAGGATGTCCTCGCCGCGAAACCGCTCCACGCCCACATGGTCGGAAGAGAGCTTGCGGTACGGAGTCGCATCGTCCGAAAGCGGAAACAGCGTGTGATGGGCGAATTCGGACATGTCGTTCCCTCCATGGCGGGCGGCTCCCCCTGAAAATAGGTTCGCGGCCGCGGCCGACCAACCCGGGCTAGTGTCCTGATTTTGAAGTTCGCATGACTTCGCGTTGGCAGTGCGGTCTCCCCAGCCCGGCCGCTTCTCTCGTCATGCCCGGACTTGTTCCGGGCATCCACGTCCCTCCGCCGCCTCGCCCGTGCCCGGCCCGCACCGCGATGCCGCAAGACGTGGATGCCCGGAACAAGTCCGGGCATGACGTGATGGGGGCAATCCGCCAATGCACTCGAACTTCTCGATCAGGACACTAGGCCCGGATCCCGTCGAGCCCGTCGAGCGCCGCCGCGAGAGCATCGAAGCGATCGATCACCGCATCCGCGCCGAGCGCCGACGCTGGCACCGGGCTGTAGCCGAAGCTGACCGCGACGAACGGGATCGACGCGGCGCGGGCGGCATCGGCGTCGATCGGGCTGTCGCCGACCATCGCCGCCGGGCGCCCCGCCCCGCCGGCGCGCGCCACCGCCTCCAGCAGCGGCTCGGGGGAGGGCTTCCTGAAGGGAAGCGTGTCGCCCGCGACGACGCCGGCGAAATAGCCGGCAAGCCCGAACGTCTCCAGCACCAGCTCCGCCAGATGTTCCGGCTTGTTGGTGCAGACCGCGAGCCGCGTTCCGCGCGCCGCGAGCCCTTCCAGCGCGGCGTGCACCCCGGGAAAGGGCGCGCTCCCGGCGACCGGCGCCTCCTCGTAAGCGGCGATATAGGCGGCGAAAGCAGCGTCGATCCGCGCCTCCGACGCCGGCTCTCCGGTCGCCTCGAAGGCATTCTTCATCAGCACCCGACCGCCGCTGCCGATCAGCTGCCGCACCTCCTCGCTGGTCAGCGGGCGGCGCCCCTCCGCGGCGAGCGCCGCGTTCGCCGCCGCCTCGATATCCGGCAGGGTGTCGACGAGCGTTCCGTCGAGGTCGAATACGACTGTTTCGGTCATGTTCTGTCGCCGCACCCTCGCGCTCGGTCTCCGGCGCGACTATTCTCAGCCGCGACCGATCCCGCAAGGACCCCCTGCCATGGTCGGCAGCCCGCCCGTCCTCGCCGTCATCCCGGCGCGCTACGCCTCGACCCGATTCCCGGGCAAGCCGCTCGCCATGATCGCGGGGACGCCGATGGTGGTCCGGGTGTGGGAGCGCGCGCGGCGGGCCAGGACCGTGGACCACGCCGTGGTCGCCACCGACGACGAGCGCATATCGGCGGTCTGCCGCGAGCACGGGATCGATTGCGAGATGACGGCCGCGACCCACGCCACCGGGACCGACCGGCTTGCCGAGGTCGCGGAACGCCGGTCGGCCGGAATCTACGTCAACGTCCAGGGCGACGAGCCGCTGATCGATCCCGCCAGCATCGACGTCGTGGTCGAGGCGCTCCAGCGCGTCCGGGACGACGGGATCGAGGTCTCGACCTGCTATCTGGAGGAGGCGTCGCCCGAGCAATGCGTCGATAGCTCCGTCGTCCACCTCGTGCCGGGGGTGGATGGCTGCGTGATGATGTTCACCCGCCTGCCGGTGCCGCTCGACTTCGCGGAAGCCGTGCCGCGGCGGATCCATGTCGGCATGTTTGCCTTCACCGCCGCCGCGCTCGCCAGATTCCAGGCCTGGGAACGGGGGCCGGTCGAACGCGCGGAGAGCATCGAGCTGATCCGCGTCATCGAGCACGGCGAACGCATCGCCTGCGCGCCGGTGCCGCCGGGCTCCATCGGCGTCGACCGGCCCGAGGACGTGGCGCTGGTGGAAGCGGCGCTCGCCGCCGAAAGCGCGCGATGAGCGAGGCCGCCGACATCCGCGACCGTATCCGGCTGGTCAGCCTCGACTGCGACGGGGTGATGACCGACGGGACGCTCTATTACGGCGAGGACGGGCGGCAATGGCGCGCCTTCCACGTGCATGACGGCGTCGGCATCCGCATGCTGATCGAGGCGGGACTCGAGGTGGCCTTCATCACCGCGAGCCGGACCGCGGCCATCGAGCGCCGCGCCGAAGTGCTCGGCGTGCCCCACTGTCTGGTGGGCGTCGGCGACAAGCGGGAAGCGCTCGCCAGTCTGTGCGAACGCCTCGGCATCGGCTTCGACGCGGTGGCCCATATGGGCGACGACCTCAACGATCTGCCGGTGCTGGAGGCGGTCGCGCTGCCCGCGACGGTTCCCAACGCGGTTCCGGCGGTCCACGCGGCCGCCCGCTTCACTACGGGGCGAGGCGGCGGCGAGGGCGCGGTGCGCGAGTTCGCCGAATGGCTGCTGGACGGGCGCGCGCAGACCGGAGAGGGGGGATGAGCGACGGCAACAGAGTCCCGGTGAAGCGGGCGCTGCTCTCGGTCTCCGACAAAACGGGGCTGGTGGAGTTCGCGTCCGCGCTCGCGGAACGCGGGATCGCCCTGGTGGCAAGCGGCGGCACCGCGCGGGCGCTCGCCGATGCCGGGCTCGAAGCGAGCGACGTTTCCGACCTCACGGGTTATCCGGAAATGATGGACGGGCGGGTCAAGACGCTGCACCCGGCGGTCCATGGCGGCATCCTCGCCCGGCGCGACCTCGCCGCCCACCGGGAAGCCATGGAGGCGAACGGGATCGCCCCCATCGACCTCGTCGTCGTCAACCTCTACCCGTTCGAGCGAACCGTGTCGGGCGGCGCGGACCGCGACGAGGCGGTGGAACAGATCGACATCGGCGGACCCGCCCTCATCCGCGCGGCCGCCAAGAACCATGAATTCGTCGTCGTCGCCACCGACCCGGAGGACTATGAAGGGATCGTCCGCGAGCTGGCGGAGAACGGCGGCCGGACCACGCTCGATTTTCGCAGGTGTCTCGCCGCCGCCGCCTATGCGCGGACCGCCGCCTACGACGCGGCGATCTCGCAATGGTTCGCGCGCGACGTCGACATACCGTTCCCCCGCCATATCGCCTTCGGCGGCACCCGCGCCGAACTGTTGCGCTACGGCGAGAACCCGCACCAGGAGGCGGCGTTCTACCGCGCCCTGCCGGAGCGGCCCGGCGCCGCCTCAGCCGCTTCGGTCCAGGGGAAGGCGCTCAGCTACAACAATCTCGGCGATGCCGACGCGGCGTTCGAGCTGGTCGCCGAGTTCGACCGCCCGGCGATCGCGATCGTCAAGCACGCCAACCCCTGCGGCGCGGCGGTCGCCGATACGCTGGCCGAGGCCTATGCGCGCGCCTTTGCCTGCGATCCGGTCAGCGCCTTCGGCGGGGTCGTCGCCGCCAACCGGCGGATCGACGAGGCGACCGCCCGGGCCATTACCGGGATCTTCGTCGAGGTGGCGATCGCGCCGCATATCGACGAGGCCGCGCGCGCGATTTTCGCCGAAAAGCCCAATATCCGCGTGCTCGCGACCGGCGCGATGCCGGACGCGGCCGCACCCGGCCTTGCGATTCGCTCGATCGCCGGCGGGTTGCTGGTGCAGGACCGCGACGGGGGACGGGCCGGCGAAGCGGCGCTCCGCGTGGTGACGAAGCGCGCGCCGACCGACGCCGAGCGCCGCGACCTCCTGTTCGCGTTCGCGGTCGCCAAGCACGTCAAGTCGAACGCCATCGTCTTCGCCCGGAACGGGGCGACCGTCGGCATCGGAGCGGGCCAGATGAGCCGGGTCGACTCGACGCGCATTGCGGCCCTGAAAGCGGCGGACATTGCGCGCGAGGCGGGCCGAGGGGAGCCCGGCACGATCGGCTCGGTCGCCGCATCGGACGCCTTCTTCCCCTTCGCAGACGGGCTTGTCGCCGCCGCGGCGGCCGGCGCGACGGCGGTGATCCAGCCGGGCGGCTCGGTCCGCGACGAGGAGGTGATCGCCGCCGCTGACGAGCGCGGTATCGCGATGGTGTTCACCGGCCGGCGGCATTTCCGCCACTGACCGGGGCGCCCTCTATCGTCTGGGCGCCGCCACGAAGGCCATCAGCACGAGCCCGACCGCGAAGAAGGCGATGATCGTCGCCATGCCGGCGCGCTGCGATTCGAAGGTGAGCGTCGCCCAGGCGAGGACGGCGGGACCGGCGAACGAGGTGACCTTTCCCGAGAGCGCGTAGAGCCCGAACATCTCGGTCCGCAGCTCGGCGGGCGCGAGATGGGCCATCAGCGACCGGCTCGCCGCCTGCACCGGCCCCATGAAAATGCCGAGCGGCAGCGCGAGCAGCCAGAACGCCGTCTTGCTCTCGACCACCAGCAACGGAACGCCGAACACGATCAGCCCGACGATCCCGATCTGGACGGTCCGCTTGGATCCGATGCGGTCGTCGAGCCAGGCGAAGCCGGCGGCGCCCAGCCCGGCGGTGACGTTGAGCGCGATGCCGAACTGGATGATCTCCTCGAACGACATGCCGAACGTGCCGGCGGCGTAGATTCCGCCGAACGCGAACATGGTGTTCATGCCGTCGACGTAGAACAGGCGGGCAAGCAGGAACCGCGCGATGTTGGCGTGCCGCCTGATCTCGCGCAGCGTGGCGACCAGCTGGGCGAGGCCGGCGCGGATCGCCTCGCCCGCACGGACCCTGAGCCCGGCTTCGTCGGGAACCCAGAGGAAAGTCGGAATGGCGAAGACCGCGAACCAGAGCGCAACCATCGGCCCGACGATGCGGATGTGCTCGGCCTGCCCCTTGTCGAGTCCGAAGAGGGGGCGCTCGGCCTGGACGAACAGCACCAGCAGCAGCCCGAGGCAGGCGAGGCCCCCCATATAGCCGAGACCCCAGCTCCAGCCGGACAGCCGCCCGATCCGTTCGCTGGAGACGAGGCCGGGCAGCATCGCGTTGTAGAACACGTTGCCGATCTCGAACGCGGTATTGGCGAGGACAAAAAAGACCAGCGCCCACAGCATGTCCGCCGGGTCGGGGCGCGTGTACCAGAGGAGCGCCGTCGCGGCGACCGTGATCGCCGCGAAAGCGCCGAGCCAGGGCTTGCGCCGCCCGGTATGGTCGGCGATCGATCCCAGAATCGGACTCAGAACGGCGATGAGGATGCCGGAGACCGCGAGCGCGTGGCCCCACGCGGCGGTCCCCTCGATCGGGTTCTCCGCCACGGCGCGCGAGAAATAGGCGGCGAACACGAACGTGACGATGACGGTGGGGAAGCCGGAATTCGCCCAGTCGTAGAGGCACCAGGAAAATTGCGCCCGCCTGCTTGCTGTCGGCGCTTCGGTTTGGGGAACGGAGGCCATGGATGGACACTAGCACCCTTCCTCTCCCCTGTGGCACCATATGTCGCAGATTTCGCCGCACATTCAGGGAGCGCAAGCCATGGCATATACGCTTGAGGAATTCTGTCGGGACTGCCGCGGGCATCTTGAGGAAGACCCCGGCCCGGAGGGTCGCGAGAAGGTCCGCCTCGACCTCGAACGGCTGCTGCGGGTGCCCGAATTCGTCGACGAATATTGCGGTCCGGGTGTCGAGCGCGGCGTCCACGTGCTCTACGACGACCCCGATCTCGGCTTCCAGGTGCTGGCCCACATCAATGCCAAGGGCCGGGTTTCGCCGCCGCACGACCATGGCGCGTCCTGGGCGATCTACGGCCAGGCGACGAAATACACCGAGATGACCGAGTGGGAACGCCTGGATGACGGCTCCGATCCCGGTCGCGGCGAGGTCAGGGAAGAGAAGAAATACCGCCTGACGCCGGGCCACGCGGGGATTTACGCCGACGGCAAGATCCATTCCATCGACTATCCCGACGACGCCCGTTTCGTCCGGGTGACCGGAACCAATCTCGACGAGATCAACCGGATCGCCTTCAACCGCGAGACCGGCACGGTCAAGCAGATGGGCCCGCAGATCGCGAGCTAGGCCGCCACCTCTCCACCACGGCCCCGATCTCGCGTAGGGCGACCGTCGGCATCGCGAGGTCGGCGTTTCCGGCCACGCGCAGGCCGACCGGGACGCTCTCGGTGCGGCTGACGGAACGGTCGTCGGTCTTCCGCCAGCGTTCGGCCAAGTCGGCATCGCGGCGGCGGGGCGCATCCTGTATTCCTTGCGCGAATCCGCCGTTCGCCATTTCGGGATGCCGCCATCTTGTCTGTCGCGTCGCGGCTCGGTCCGGCGGCGCCGGTCGCGCCCCTCTTCGCCGTCGTCTGGTTCCTCGCGCTCATTCGCATTCTGTGGCGGGACGCGCCGGTCGACGACGCGGCGACGCTGGCCCTGGCCCTTGCGCTCCTGTTGGGGATCGGGTTCGTCCGTGTCCGGCGGCAAACCCTGGCGCTCGCCGCCGCCCTGGCGCTGACCGCGCTCGGCTTCGCGGCGGCGCTCGACGATTGGTGGGCGCTGTGGCGCGGGCTGAGCGACGCGACGACCTTCGCGGCCTTCTTCGTCACCCTCGTCGTCCTTCGGACGACGGCGGAGCGCCGTCCCGAGACCGCGCGCACCCGCCATCTGATGGCGCTGCTGGATCCCCGGCAGAGAACCACGGCGACACTTTACGGCGCCAACGTCATGGGCTCGGTGCTGGTGGTCGGCGCGCACGCGATCCTCGCCCCGGTGCACGACCGGAACGCGCCGGAGCCGGAGCGCAGGCGGGTCGCGATCGTCGCGCTGCGCGGGATGGGGCTGGCCGGGTTCTGGTCGCCGTTCTGGGTCGCGATGGCGCTCGGACTGCAGCATTTGCCGGAGGTGCCGCTGTGGTCGGTGATGGCGCTCGGCCTCGCGCTCGCGGTCCCCGGCCTCGTCCTGGGCCAGGTCATGGCGGGGGCGTTCCGGGGCGGAACCCGGACCGCGCTCGCCGCGCTGCTGCCGGTGGTGCCGCCGGTGGCAGTGGCGGCGGCCACGGTCGTCGGTCTGGCCAGCTTCACGCCCTTGCGCCCGTTGGAAGCGCTACTGCTGGGAATACCCGCCGTGTGTGTCGCCGCCCAGCTGCCCTTCGGTCGGGGAGCCATCGGGGAGATCGTCCGCGTCTCCTACGGCCGCACGCCGTCGGTGCTGGGCGAGATGGTGATCGTCACCTGCGCGTTCGTGCTGGGCCGGGTCCTGGTCGGCGGCCTGGGCGTCCTCGATCCGGCGCTCTGGCCCGGTCCGGGAACGATTCCGGCGCCCGCGATCATAGCAGTCACGATCGTCGTCCCGGCGGCGCTCGCGCTGGTGGGCATCCACCAGATCGTAACCGTCACCGTGTTCCTGGTCCTCTTCCCGCAGGTGCCGACGGGTGTCGCCGACCTGATCCTGTTCCAGAGTGCGCTGGTGTCCTGGTCGATCGCCTCGATGATCGGGCTGTCGGCGATATCGACCGTGGCGGCGGCGTCGTTCTTCCGCGTTCGCCTGGAGCGCGTCGCCTTCGGCGCCAACCTGGCCTTCGGCGCGGCGATAGCGGTGCTGGGCACGGCGATCCTGTCGCTGCTGAACGCCGCGCTCGCCGGATAGCGGCGCCGGGCGCGATGAATATTGTTTGTATACATACAAGTTTGGGCATAAGGTTCGCACGGTCCGAGCCTGGAGGAACGCGATGACCTTCGTCAGGAACGCGTGGTACGTGGCGTCCTGGGCGAGCGAGCTGACGCAGGCGCTCCAACGCCGGACGATCCTCGGCGAGGATGTGGTTCTCTACCGGACCGGCGACGGCGCCCCGGTGGCGCTGCGCGACCGCTGCCCGCACCGACTGCTGCCGCTGTCGAAGGGACGCCTGATCGATGACCGCGTCCAGTGCGGCTATCACGGGCTGGTCTTCGACCGGTCCGGCGCCTGCGTCCACGTGCCGGGGCAGACGGTGATCCCGCCCAACGCCCGTGTGAGGAGCTACCCGGCGGCGGAGCGGCTGGGGCTGATCTGGGTCTGGATGGGCGATCCGGACATGGCGGACCCGGCGGAGATCTACGACCTTCCCGAGTATCACCGGCCGGAATGGGGCGTCGCCCACGGGGATGCGCTCCACGTCAAGGCCGGCTACCTGCTGCTGTGCGACAATCTGAGCGATCCCTCGCACGTCGAATATGTCCACCCGACCACGCTCGGCAGCCCGAGCTCCGAAGGGGTCGGCGTCGAGTTCGACGAGGAGGATTGGGGCGTGACCACCCACCGATGGTCGCTGGACTCCGAACCCATCGGCTTCGCCAGGGCATTCGGCAATTTCGACGGGCGGGTCGACCGCTGGCAGTATTACCACATGCACACGCCGTCGATCGCGATCATCGACTTCGGGACCGCGCCGGCCGGGGCGGGGCTCAAGGCCAAGGCGGGCGAGTTCGACAACTGCATCCGGGTGTTCTCGTGCCACTTCATGACGCCCGAGACCGAGACGAGCTGCTACGACTATTGGCTCCATGTGCGCAATTTCGGCAGCGACGACCCCGCCGTGGGAGAGGGCATTTCCGGGCAGTTCCGCATCGCCTTCGCCGAGGACAAGGAGGTGCTGGAAGCCATCCAGTGCGAGGAGGACAGGTTCGAGGGCGGCACCCGGGTGGGGCTCGACCTCGACGCGCCGGCGGCGCTGTTCCGCCGCAAGATCGACCGGCGGATCAGGGCCGAAGCAGCGTGAGGAGGCCGCGATGAGCGCCGAAATCAGGAAGACCAGCATCGTCGTCGAGGAAATCCGTTCGGACATCGGCCGCCCGGTCGACCCGCCGACCCACAAGGCGGCGGCGATCGCGGTGATCAAGAACCCGTTCGCAGGACGTTACGAGGAGGATCTGACGCCGCTGATGGATATCGGCGCCGAGCTCGGCGGGACGCTGGGAGGCATGTGCGTGAACGCGCTCGGCATCCGCCCCGATGAGGCGGAGAGCTACGGCAAGGCGGCGATCGTGGGCGAGCAGGGAGAGTGGGAGCACGCCGCCGCGATCCTGCATCCGAAGCTCGGCGCGCCGCTGCGCAAGGCGGTCGAGAAAGGCGCGGCGCTGGTCCCCTCGGTCAAGAAGCTGGGCGGGCCCGGCACCCCGATCGACATCCCGCTCGGCCACAAGGATGCGGCCTATGTCCGCAGCCATTTCGACGGGATGGAGGTTCGCCTCGCCGACGCGCCGCGCGCCGACGAGATCCTGGTGGCCGTCGCGGTCACCGACTCCGGTCGCCCCTTCCCTCGCGTGGGCGGCCTCACCACGGACGAGGCCAAGGGCGAGGACGGGTTGCGCTAGGGCCTAGAGGACCTCGGGCAAGCGTTCTGCCGGCGGGGTGTTGCGGCTTCGGCCGGACGCGACCTTGCCGTCGATGATCACCATGCCGACGCCGGGAATATCGCCGATCCCGACCGATTCCAGCAGGTCCTTGCCGGCGGTGTGCTGAGCGCGGTCGATCAGCACGAAATCGGCGGCGCGGCCCTCCTCGATCAGCCCGCAGTCGAGTTCGCGCATCCGCGCGGTGTTCCCGGTCGCGAAGCAGAACGCGATCTCGGCGGGCACGTCGCCCAGCGCCGACAGCATCGAGACCATCCTGAGGATTCCGAGCGGCTGAACCCCCGAGCCGGCCGGGCCGTCGGTGCCGAGGATGACGCGGTGAAGCTGGTCGAGCTCGCGCGCGATCCGGAGGGCGAACAGGGCCGAGGCCTCGTTGCCGTTATGGACGATCTCGATCCCGGCCTGGCACTGCTCGCAGAGGCACGCGATCTGGTCCCGCGGCAGCGAGGTGTGCCCGCCGTTGATGTGGCCGATGATGTCGGGTCCGGTCTCGAGCACGACGTCGGCGTCGATCAGCCCGGAGCCGGGGATCGAAGGCCCGCCGGTGTGGATCGTCGACTGGATGCCGTACTTGCGCGCCCAGCCGACCATCTTCTTTGCCTCCTCGCCGGTCTTGACGCCGCCGAGGCCGATCTCGCCCAAGAGCTTGACGCCGGCCTCGGCGAGGAACCTGAAATCGTCCTCCTCCATCCCGGTCTCGAGGATCGGCGCACCGGCGTGGACCTTGACCCCGCCCGGCGGAAAGGACGAGAAGGCGCGCTGCGCGGTAATCCCGAGGGCCACCACGCCCTTGGGATCGCGCGGGCGTCCGGGGAGGTGGACCTCGCCAGCGGAGATCATCGTCGTCACCCCGCCATGCATCGTCGAGTCGATCCAGTTGAGCTGGCTCTGACGGGGCGTCCAGTCGCCGAACACCGGGTGGACGTGGCTGTCGATCAGCCCCGGCGCGAGCGCGACCCCCTTGGCGTCGATCACGACATCGGCGCCGGCGGTGTTGCAGTCGGCTTCCTTGCCGAAGGCGGCGATCCGGCCGTCCTCGGCGACCACGGTGTCGGCGTCGAGGATCGGGTTCTCCGGCGCCCCGGACAGGAGCAAGCCGATATTCCTGATGACCAGCTTCTCAGCCATGACGCGCGCCCCCGGATCGGTGTTCCCAGGGCGCGAACATCCCCGAAGCGGCGGGCCGGTTCAAGACCCGCCAGCGGCTGCGAGGTATTGCGTGGCGGCCTATTCGCCGGCGGCCGCCAGCGGCGCGGCGCCCTGCTCTGCGGCGATGCGGTTTTCGATGATGCGCCGTGCCTGGATACCGCCGCCGTCATGGTTGATGTCGATCCGGGGCCGGTCGGGGGCGGTATTTATGTTGTCCTGCTGGAGCTGGATGATCTCCAGATCCTCCAGAAAGGCGGTGTGCACGTTCTCGTAGAGGAGATCGGTCACCCACGGCTCGTCGATCCGGAAATCGTGCGCCTGGGCCCAGAAATAGTGGGTGGTCGTCGCGGTCTCTGGGGTGATCGCGTTGAGGTTCCGCATGGAGAAGCCCTGGCTGCGGTCGCCCTCGGGCGCGCCGGTGCCGGCGACCGCTCCGCCGATGTCGAGACGGACGAAGGCCGGCGGGGCGTATTCGATGATCTGCCAGCGGTCGATGTGCTGATCCGGCGCGAACCCGCCCGCCTTCTGGAAGAAGGGCGGCGGCGGGCTGTCGAGCACCCAGCGGGTGACGCGGACGAGCTCGCCCTCGCGCTCCGCCTTCATCGGCGTCTCGGCGACCGCGTCGGTGCCGAGCGTGGTGGGATGGATGTAGCTGAGATGGGAGAGGTCTAGCAGGTTCTCGACCAGCAGCACGTAGTTTCCCTGGAGGTCGAGCTTTTCGCCGCGGGCGCGCCAGTCGGGGTCGTCGATCCAGTGGAAGTCCTCGATCAGGTCGGGATCGGCTGCCGCCGGGTCGCCCATCCAGATCCAGATCCAGTGATAGCGCTCCACGGTCGGGAAGGCCCTGACCCTCGCCCCGGGCGGGACCGCGGTCTGGCCGGGAACCCGGATGCATTGGCCGGACGGGTCGTAGAGGAGGCCGTGATAGGGGCACTCGACATTGTCGCCCCGGAGCTTGCCCTTCGACAGCGGCGCATGGCGGTGGCAGCAGCGGTCCTCGAGCGCCACCGGCGCCCCGTCCTCGCGGCGGTAGAGCACGACCGGGATGTCGAGCAGCGTCCGCCGCAACATGTTCTGGCGGCCGACTTCATGGTCCCAGGCAGCCACGTACCACGCGTTCTCGATGAACATTCCGCTCTCCCCAGCTCGTCCTGTCCGGGTCCAGAAAAGCGAAGGGCGGCACCGGGGTGCCGCCGTATCGCCGTCAACGGGCCGGAAGCTACTCGGCCGCGATCACCGCTCCCGCGCCCGCCCGTTCGGCCGCGATCTTGCGGTCGATCATGGCGCGGGCGGCAATGCCGCCGGCATCCTGGTTGGTCTCGATCGTCGGCCGGTCGTCCCAGTTTTCCTCCTGCAGGTCGAAGACCTCCCAGTCCTGATGGAAAGCCTGCCAGATCTGCTTGTACTGCATCTCGACGAAATCGGGCTCGATCGGCTTTCCGGGGACTTGATAGGAATTGGACCAGAAATAGTGCGTGCTGGTCTCGGTCTCCGGCGTGACGAAGTTGAGGTTGTGGAAGCCGAACCCGTTGACCGGCACGTCGCGTTCGAGCTCGGTATGGCCGAACTCCTTGCCTTCCGCCGCGTCCGGGGCCGCGCCGGTAAACAGCCGTACCGCGCCCGGCATCCGGAACTCGATGATCTGCCAGCGGTCGACAATGGTCTCTTCCGGCCAGTCGCACATCTTCTGGTAGGTGGGCGGCGGGTTCTGGCCGACGGTCCAGCGCGCCACCGTCACCGAGTCCTCGTCCTTCAGCGTCTTGAGCACCGCGTGCTCCGCGACCGCGGCGTTGCCGATCGTCGAACGGTGGACGAACGCCAGATGCGAGAGGTCCAGCAGGTTGTCGATGACCAGCTTGTAGTTGCCGTTGACGTGGAAATAGGTGCCCTTGTCGCCCCAGTCCTCGGCGGATTTCCACGGGTACGGCACGATCAGGCTTTCGTCGGCCAGCGCCGGATCGCCCGTCCAGATCCAGATCCAGTTGTATTTCTCGACCACCGGAAAGGCGCGCACCTGCGCCCCCGGCGGGATCGTCGTCTGGCCCGGCACATGGACGCACTTGCCGCTGACGTCGAACTGGAGGCCGTGATAGTGGCAGGAAAGGACATTGCCCTGCACACTGCCCTTTCGGAGCGGCATGCGGCGATGGCAGCAGCGGTCCTCGAAGGCCACCGGGTCGCCTTCCTCGGTGCGCCAGAAGACGATCTTCTCGTTGCAGATCGTGCGTCCGAATGGCTGGCGCGTGATCTCGTGCGGCTCAGCGGCCACATACCAGCAGTTCTTGAGGAACATCGGGGAGCTCCTTCCGTTCGCGCGAATTCGAATTTGCGAACCGCGATTATTCGCCATCGCGCCGCGTCAAGTCAATCTCGGCCCGCCCGTCCGGGGCGGCTATAGTCGGGGGGATCGGAGAAACCCGTGAGCCCGAGGGAGGCCGCCATGCAGAACCGCGCGATGTACCCCGAAACCATCCATCCGCCGATCGGCGCCTATGCGCACGCGATCGAGGTCCCGGAATCGGCCAAGACGATGTTCATCGCCGGCCAGGTCGGGATCGACATCGACGGCAACGTGCCCGCCGACTTCGCCGCCCAGGCCGACCTGGCCTGGCAGAACCTCATGGCGATCCTCGAATTCAACGGGATGCGGATGAAGGATGTGGTCAAGATCACCCATTTCCTGACCGACGCGGCGAACCTGCCCGCCTATAACGAAGTGCGGAGCAAGTATCTCGGCGAGGAGCGGCCGGCATCGACGCTCCTGATCGTGGCCGGACTCGCCCGCCCGGACCTGCTGGTGGAGGTCGAGATGGTGGCCGCGATCCAGCGGTAGGGCGTTTCGCAGCCTGTCGGGCCGGTGAAAACGCGGCAACGCGCTTCACCGGCTTGACGCGGCATCCGGTAGTGATAATTTAACGCCACGTGGTGATTTGGCCCGACCGGCTTGCGGCCACGAAAAACAACCAGCTAAAAGGTCGGAGGCACGACACCCCCCGACTTTCCGGTCGGGGGTTTTTGTTTGTGCGCGGGAGAACACGGAAATGGACGGTCACCCCCGGAGCGAAGCGAGCTGGCGCCCTCAGACCCGGCTGGTGCGCGGCGGATTGCAGCGCTCGGCGTTCTGCGAGACATCGGAGGCCATCTACCCGACCTCCGGCTTCGTCTACGACGCCGCCGAAGACGCCGAGGACGCGTTTGCGAACCGGGTCGAACGGTTCATCTATTCGCGCTACGACAACCCGACGGTGGCGATGTTCGAGGAGCGGCTGCGGCTGGTCGAGGGCGCGGAGGCGTGCCGCGCGACGGCTTCGGGCATGGCGGCGGTCTTCGCCTCGCTCGCCTGCATGGTGGAGGCGGGAGATCATGTGGTGGGAGCGCGCGCGCTGTTCGGCTCCTGCCTCTATATCCTGACCGACATCCTGCCCCGGCTGGGGGTCGAGACGACGATCGTGGAAAGCCCCGACCTGGCGGAATGGGAGGCCGCGCTGGACCGGCCGACGCGGGCGGTGTTCCTGGAATCGCCCTCCAATCCGGGCCTCGACATCTTCGACATCGGGGCGATCTCCTCGCTGGCGCACGATGCCGGCGCGATGGTCATCGTCGACAACGTCTTCGCCACGCCCCTGCTGCAGCGCCCTCTCGAGCTCGGCGCGGACATCGTCGTCTATTCGGCGACCAAGCATATCGACGGCCAGGGCCGGTGCCTGGGCGGCGCGGTGCTCGGCAGCGAGGCCTATTGCATGGACACGCTGAAGACGTTCATGCGCCACACCGGGCCGTCCATGAGCCCGTTCAACGCCTGGGTGCTGCTGAAGGGGCTGGAAACGCTGCAGCTTCGATTGCGGCAGCATTGCGAGGCCGCGCTCGAGATCGCGACCGCGCTGTCGGAACGGAGCGATCTGCTCCGGGTGCTCTATCCGGGTCTGGAGAGCCACCCCCAGCACGAGTTGGCCAGGTCCCAGATGTCGGATTTCGGCAGCGTCGTCACCGTCGACGTCGCCGGGGGAAAGGAGCGCGCGTTCCGCTTCATGAATGCGCTCCGGCTGGTCGACATCTCCAACAATCTGGGCGATGCGAAGAGCCTGGCGACCCACCCGGCGACGACCACCCATCAGCGCCTGTCTCCGGAAGAGCGGGAAAGCCTCGGGATCACCGACGGGCTCGTGCGTCTTTCCGTGGGGCTGGAGGATCCGCAAGACCTGCTGGAGGATATCGCGGGGGCGCTTGACGGCGCCTGACCCGCGCGCGATTGACGCCGGCCCGGATCGTCCTACACTTTACCCGGGCGCCGACCGACGGTTCGCGGACGGCCAGGGAGACCCCATGTACACAGCCGTTACCCGGGCGATCCGCGTGTCGGTGGAGCCGGTCTATCTCGACCGGCAATCCTCTCCCTCCGACGCCCATTATGTCTGGGCCTATCACGTAAAGATCAGCAACGAGGGCGGGGCTACGGTGCAGCTTCTGACCCGTCACTGGAAGATCACCGACGGGCTGGGCCGGTTGCAGGAGGTGCGCGGCGCGGGCGTCGTGGGCGAACAGCCGGTGCTTGCGCCGGGCGAGAGCTACGAATACACCTCGGGTACGCCCTTGCCGACGCCATCCGGAATCATGCTCGGCAGCTACGGCATGCAGGGCGAGAACGGGGAACGCTTCGACATAGAAATCCCGGCTTTCTCTCTCGACTGCCCGGACGAGCCCAGACAGGTCAACTAGGCCGCGGGGCACGGCGTCTCCGGAATCTCCGGGCGACAAACACAAACAGGAAGCGCATAGCAGTGTCGACACACCGAAGCCCGCTGAAGACGGTCGAGCGGCCGATTGACCGGCCGACATTCGAGGAGGCCGCGGAGGCGGTCCGCACCCTGATCCGCTGGGCCGGCGACGACCCGATCCGCGAGGGGCTGAGCGAGACGCCGGGCCGTGTCGTGCGCGCGTTCGACGAGTGGTTCTCCGGTTATCGGGAGGACCCGTCGTCGATCCTCTCGAAGACCTTCGAGGAAACCGACGGCTATGACGAGATGGTGGTGCTGCGGAACATCCGCTTCACCTCTCATTGCGAGCACCACATCGCGCCGATCATCGGCCGCGCCCACATCGGCTATCTGCCGACCCGGCGGGTGGTGGGCATCTCGAAGCTCGCCCGGCTGGTCGACGTCTATGCCAGAAGGCTGCAGATCCAGGAGAAGATGACGGCCCAGATCGCCAACACGATCAACGACATCCTGGAACCCCAGGGCGCCGCGGTGGTGATCGAGGCGAGCCACCAGTGCATGACCACGCGCGGCGCCGACAAGCCGGGATCGACGCTGATCACCAGCCAGATGACGGGCGCCTTCCGCGACGACCCCTCGACCCGGCGCGAGTTCCTGTCTGCCATCGGCAATCCCCAGATGGGGCAGACCTGGTCGGCCTAGCCGTCAGGGCACCCGCCGCGCTTTAATCGCGGCGGGACGGCCCTCGGGCCGGGTCGCAATCGAGGACGATGACGTGGTCGATTTTCGTCCCATCTTCGTCGTCGTCGGGATCCTGCTGACCACTCTCGCGCTTGCCATGCTGGTGCCGATGGCGGCGGACCTCGTCGACGGGCACGGAGACTGGCAGGTCTTCGCGGGTTCCAGCGGGCTCACCCTGTTCATCGGCGTGTCGATGATCCTGACGTCGCGCGCCCCCCGCTTCACCCTCGACATCCGCCAGGCCTTCCTGCTCACCGCCGGAAGCTGGCTGGTGCTGACCGCATTCGCGGCCCTGCCCTTCAGCTTCTCGGAGATGGAGCTCAGCTACACGGATGCGTTTTTCGAGGCGATGTCCGGCATCACTACCACCGGATCGACTGTGATCACCGGCCTCGACGACGCGCCGTCGGGCATCCTCCTGTGGCGCGCCCTGCTCCAGTGGCTGGGCGGGATCGGCATCATCGTCATGGCGGTCGCCATTATGCCGATGCTGCAGATCGGCGGCATGCAGCTCTTCCACACGGAATCCTCGGACCGCTCGGACAAGGTGATGCCGCGGATGACCCAGATCGCGAGCGGCATCGGCCTCACCTATCTCGGCCTCACCGTCGCCTGCGTGCTGCTCCTCATCGCGGTCGGCGTGGGCGGGTTCGACGCGGTCGTCCATGCCATGACGACGATCGCCACGGGCGGGTTCTCCACGTCGGATTCCTCGGTCGGCGGTCTGGGCAACGCAGCCGCCGAGGGGATCATCGTCCTGTTCATGATCGTGGGCTCGCTGCCGTTCGTGCTCTATCTGCGGGCGATCGGCGGAAGGCCATGGGCGCTGTTCCAGGACAACCAGGTTCGCGCTTTCCTCGCCATCGTTATCGTTATCGTGGCGATGATGGCGTTCTGGCGTGCCTGGTCGGGCGGCGTCACGGTCGTCGACGCGGTCCGGACCGCGAGCTTCAACGTCGTCTCGATCATCACCGGAACGGGGTACAGCACGACCGGCTACGACAGCTGGGGCGCGTTCGCGACCGCGATGTTCTTCTTCATCATGTTCATCGGCGGCTGCGCCGGCTCGACGACCTGCGGGATCAAGGTGTTCCGGTTCCAGGTACTCTACGCGACCTCCCAGGCCCAGCTGCGGCGCCTGGTGCAGCCCCACGGCGTGTTCGTGCCGCACTTCAACCAGCGACCGATAGAGCAGGACGTGGCGAGTTCGGTGATGAGCTTCTTCTTCCTGTTCGTGGCCTGCTTCGGCGTGCTGGCGCTCGCCCTCGGCGCGCTCGGGCTCGACTTCATCACCGCGGTGTCCGGGGCCGCGACGGCGATCTGCAACGTCGGACCCGCGCTCGGCGAGACCATCGGCCCATCCGGGAACTTCGCGTCGCTCCCCGATGCCGCCAAATGGGTGCTCTCCGCGGGCATGTTGCTCGGCCGTCTGGAGCTATTTACGATCCTCGTCCTGTTCACGCCGTCCTTCTGGAGGGGGTAGCGCGTGCCCGCCACGAGCCGCGACGGTCAGCGCGCGATGAGCGATGTCGAGGCGATCGGCTGGCTGGTCGGCTTCGACACCACCTCCGCCAAGCCCAACAAGCCGCTGATCGACGCGGTGGCGGCCTATCTCTCGGCCCATGGCGCCACGATCCGCCTGGTGCCGGACGAGACCGGAGACAAGGCCAACCTGTTCGCCACCTTCGGGCCGTCGGAGCCCGGCGGGATCGTGCTGTCCGGCCATTCCGACGTGGTGCCAGTGGACGGCCAGCCCTGGACCAGCGACCCGTTCGCCATGGTGGAGCGCGAGGGCAGGCTCTACGGCCGCGGGACCACCGACATGAAGGGGTTCATCGGCTGCGTCCTCGCCCTGGCGCCGGCGCTGGGCGCCGCCAGCCTGACCCGGCCGGTCCATGTCGTGCTGTCCCACGACGAGGAGGTCGGCTGTATCGGTGTGCGCGCCCTCATATCGATGATCGGGAAGGAGCTTCCGCAGCCGGCCTTCGCGATCGTGGGCGAGCCGACCGAGATGCGGGTGGTCAACGCCCACAAGGGCATTTCGCAGCAGCGGACCAAGGTGCTCGGCCGCGACGGGCATTCGAGCCGTCCCGCCGACGGGGTGAACGCGATCCTCTTCGCGGCCGAGTATATCCGCCGGATCGAGGCCATCGTGGGATCCCTGCCCCGGGAAGGCGTCGCGGGGTCGTTCGACCCGCCGGGCACGACCTTCAACATCGGCAAGATCGGCGGGGGCTCGGCGGTCAATATCATCGCCCGCAACTGCGAATTCCGCTGGGAGATGCGCCCCACCCCCGATGTCGATCCGGCCGAGGTGCTGGCGCGGCTGGATGCGTTCGCGAACGACGCGCTGGTGCCCCGCATGCGGGCGGTGGACCCGGAGGCGGGAATAACCACGACCGTGGATATCGCGGCGCCGACGCTGGGGCCGATGCCCGGCTCGGAAGCGGAATCGTTCGCGCTCCGCCTTACCGGGCAGAACGAGCCCTCGACCGCGCCATATGTGTGCGAGGCCGGCCTGTTCTCGGAAGCCGGGATCCCATCCATCGTCTGCGGTCCGGGCAGCGTCAGTCAGGCGCACCAGCCCGACGAGTTCGTCACCCTCGACCAGATCGCGGCCTGCAGCGCCTTTCTCAAGCGAGTGCTGGCGACGGTCGGCGCTTAGCCCGGGAGATCGGGGCGGGTCTCACTTGAGATACGCCGCGAGGCTCTTCTTCATCTCGCCTTCGAGCGCCTTGTCGAGCGCGTGCATCATCGCCGTCGTCATGCGGTACCACACGCTCTCGCGCTCGTTGAGCGTGACGTCCTCGGCCACGGTCCGCGAATAGCGGGCGGTCGCGGACGCATTGGCCAATTCATTCCCGAGCGAATCGAGAATGTGGACGGAGATCGTAATGGCGGCGTCGTAGCGTTCCGCCTGGTCGGTGGTAAACGCGCCGCGGACGCCCCCGGTGCGTTTGAGCGCCGTTTCCGTCGCCGATGCGTCGCGGATCACGGCCTCGGCCCGACCCGTGGCGCCGCCGGCGCGGAGGCGGTCACGCGCCCATTGCCTGGCCGCATGCGCCGGCCGTACGGGAAACAGATGGAGCTTATATCGATTACTTGACAGGAGCGGGGCTGACAGGCGTTCCGGGCAGCGCCGGGGCGCATTCGGGTCCCGGCGGGCCGTTCCTCCCCGTCATGGTCGGCGAAGGCCGACCATCCACGAGTTTTTGCGGCGCCGGAAACGAAAAACAAATCGTGGATGGTCGGCCTTCGCCGACCATGACGGGGGGGAGTCTGGGCGGTTTCCATGCCCGCCGCGACGCGACGGCGTCCCCGGCCCCGATCCGCGCCCGACAGCCGGCCGTCAAGTAATCGATATAAGCCCCAAACAGATGGTCCACGTTGGGAGCCCTCAGCGGCGGCCGGTAGGCTTCAACGATATCGACCCGCGCAACGTCGAGGAGCATGGGCGGCTTGCCGGAGAAACGGATCTCCGGATAGGTCGGGACCGTGGGCGCGGACGTGCACCCGGCGACCGCGACGGCGAGCAGCATCGCGGCGCATACGGGCAAGCAGGAAATCGGCGATATCACGGCTCAATTGGTCCGGTAGAGGCGCTCGATGTCGTCCTCGTCGAACGCGTAGCGCTCGCCGCAGAACTCGCAGGTGACGATGACCTGTCCGTCGACCTCCAGGTCCGCGATTTCCTCGCGCGGGAAGGAACGCAGCGTCGCTTCCACCCTGTGCCGGGAGCAGCGGCAGCCATGCGCGAGCGCATGCGGCTGGAACACCCGTACGCCGTCCTCGTGGAACAGGCGGTAAAGGAGGTCGTGGGGGTGTAGCCGGGCGTCCACCAACTCGTCGGGCGTGCATGACCCCATCAGTACGAGCGCCCGGCGCCAGCTCTCCTCCAGATCGTCGTCGGGAGCCTCGCCCGATAGCCTTGCCCGGCCGCTGTCGGGCAGGCGCTGCATCATCATGCCGCCGGCGCGCCACGATCCGCTCGGACCCGTCGGCGCGACGGCGAGCTTGAACACCGCCTGGTTCTGGTCGGACTCGCGGAAGTGGCGGCGCGCGCAATCGGCGAGCGACCCGCCGCTGAGCTCGACGATGCCCTGATAGCGTTCGACCTCCGGTCCCCGGTCGATGGTGAGAGCGAGATAGCCCGCTCCGACCAGCCGGGGCACCGGGGCGGCCCGCCAATCGGCAGCGTCCCCACCCGCCAGTATTCCGTCCAGCGTCCGCCCGTCGAACGCCGCATAGGCGCGCAGGTCGCCGGAAGACGTCGCGTCCGCGACCAACATGCCGACCGGGCCGTCGCCCTTCACCTGGACGGTCAGAACGCCTTCGTCCTTCAGCGCCGAGGAGACCAGGGCGGCGAGCACGGAGAGCTCGCCAAGAAGCGTCGCCACCGGCGCCGGATAGTTCCGCCGGGAGAGGATCCTGTCCACCGTGCCGCCCAAGCGGACCAGCTTGCCCCGGGCAGCCTGGGTCTCGATCTGGAACGGCAGCACGATATCGTTGTCGACCAGCCCGGCCGGCCCCTCCGCATCGAAAGAGGCGCCGGCCCCGGTCATTCGAGACACCAGAGCAGGATCGCCTTCTGGGCATGGAGCCGGTTTTCCGCCTCGTCCCAGACCACCGATTGCGGCCCGTCTATGACCCCGGCGGTCACCTCCTCGCCGCGATGGGCGGGCAGGCAGTGCATGAAAATCGCGTCGGGCCTGGCGTGGGACATCAGGCGCTCGTCGACCTGATAGGGCACGAGAATGTTGTGGCGGTGATCCTCCGCGTCGTCGCCCATCGACACCCAGGTATCGGTCACGACGCAGTCCGCGCCGCGCACCGCTTCGCAGGGGTCCTCGGTCAGCGCGATCCGTCCGCCATTCCGTTCGGCCCGTTCGATAATCGCGGCAGGCGGCGCGAGCACCGGCGGGCAGGCAAGGCGAAGCTCGAAGTTGAACGCCGCCGACGCCTCGATCCAGGAGCAGGCGACATTGTTGCCGTCGCCCGACCAGGCCACGACACGATCCTCGATCGGGCCGCGATGTTCCTCGAACGTCATCACGTCCGCCATGAGCTGGCAGGGGTGGGAACGCCCGGTCAGCCCGTTGATCACCGGGACCGTGGCGTGCTCGGCCAGGGCGGCCAGCGTATCGGCCTCGAAGGTGCGGATCATGATCGCGTCGACATAGCGCGACAGCACCCGCGCGGTGTCCTCGATCGTCTCGCCCCGTCCGATCTGCATGTCGTTCGGACTGAGGACGATCACGTCGCCGCCCAGACTTCGCATCCCGACTTCGAAGGAAACCCGCGTCCGCGTCGAGGGTTTCTCGAAGATCATCGCGAGCGTCCGCCCGGCGAGCGGCGCGGGATCGTCCAGCGACGCGGGGTCCGCCTTCAGCGCGAGCGCCGTGTCGATCAGCCGGCGGAGCACCGCCGGCTCGTTCTCGGCGAGGTCGAGAAAATGCCGGGGACGGGTCACTTGGCGATCTCGGCGCAGCTGGCTTCGACCGTCTCGAGCGCCTCCGCGATATGGTCTTCGCTCGCGATCAGCGGCGGCAGCAGGCGCACCATGTTGTCGGCCGCGAGCACGTTCAGAAGACCCCTGTCGAACATCTTCCCGCCGAGCTCCGCGTTGGGGCCGACGCATTTGATGCCCCACATGAAACCGACGCCGCGCACCTCCTCGATCACCCCCTGGTAGCGCCGGGCGAGGCCGCGGAGCGCCGCGCCGAGGGCCGCCCCGCGCTCCCTGACGCCCTCGAGGAACCCGTCCTCCAGCACGATGTCGAGCACCGCGTTGGCCGCGGCGCTGGCCAGCGGATTGCCGCCGAAGGTGCTGCCGTGCGTGCCGGGCACCATGCCGACGGCCGCCTCCTCGTCCACCAGGCAGGCGCCGATCGGGAAACCGCCGCCGAGCCCCTTGGCGACCGCCATGATGTCGGGCGGTGCGTCCGCGGCCTCGTGGGCGAAGAGATATCCGGTCCGCCCGACGCCGCACTGCACCTCGTCGTAGATCAACGCCAGCGCGTGCTCGTCGGCGAGCGCGCGCAGCCCGCGCAGGAAATCGGGATCGGCGGGCCGGATGCCGCCCTCACCCTGCACCGGCTCGACGACGATGCCCGCGGTCTCAGGGCCGATGGCCGCCTTCACCGCGTCGAGGTCGCCATAGGCCACCCGGTCGAAGGCGTCGAGCATCGGGCCGAAGCCGCGACGGTGCGCGTCGCTCGCGCCCGCCGCGATCAGCGCGAGCGTCCGGCCGTGGAAGCTGTCCGCGAAGACGACGAACCGGTAACGCTCCTCCCGCCCGGACTCGAACTGGAATTTGCGCGCCGTCTTGAGCGACGCCTCCATCGCCTCCGCGCCGGAATTGCAGAAGAACACCGTGTCGGCGAAGCTCGCCCCCGTCAGGCGCTCCGCGAGCCGGGTCTGTCCGGGGATGTGGTACAGGTTCGACGTGTGCCACAGCTGCCCCGCCTGGCGGGTCAGCGCATCCACCAGATGGGGATGGCAGTGGCCCGCCACCGTGACCGCGATGCCGGCGCCGAAATCGAGGAATCGTCGGCCGTCCGCAGCAAAGAGATAGGGTCCCTCTCCGCGTTCGAACGCGATGTCCGTGCGCCCGTAGCTCGGCATGACGGCCGGAATCATGACTATTCCCCGAAAGAAAGCGGGCGTCCCTGCCCGCGGAACGCGAATATATGTTTCCCGCCCGCGATTTAGTCAACGCCGCTGCCGGTCCCGGCGGGCTCTATTCTTCCGTTTTGTCTGCCTCCGGCGGGACGAAGATTTCCGGCGCGTCGCCGCCGCTTTCGACATAGAGCGTCCGGGACGGGAAGGCGAAGTCGGAGCCGGCCTCCTCGACGATCGCCTTGATGCGGTAGGCGAGCCGTTCCTTGATCGCGAGCCACTCGCCCCAGCTCGTCGTCACCGTGAAGCAATAGACCATGATGTCGATCGAGGAGTCCGAGAACCTATCGATCCGGACGAAAGTCGGAACTTCGGGCGGGTGCGCGAAGGCGTCGTCTTCGAGGAGAAACGTCTCGATCCCGTCCCGGATCCGGCGCAGCTGTTCGACGGTCGTCCGGTATTCCACCCCGATCATCCAGTAGATGCGACGGTGGGTCATCCGGGTGTAGTTGACGACGGCGGTATCGGACAGCTTCGAGTTGGGGACGTAGATCGGCGCCTTGTCGAACTGCCGCACCCGGGTTGAACGAAATCCTATCGCCTCGACCGTGCCCTCGACGCCGCCGTCGATCTTGATCCACTCGCCATGCGCGAGCCGGCGCTCGCCGATGATCAGAAGCCCGGCGATCAGGTTGCGGAAAAGGTCCTGAGCCCCGAGCGCGACGGCGACCCCGATCAGCCCGAGTCCGGCCAGGATCGGCGCGACCTCGATTCCCCAGATCTCGAGAACGGTTATCGCGCCGATTGCAACGAACGCGATCTTTAGGCCGCGTACCGTCCAGTCCACCACCTCGGCGCCGATCTTCTCCTCGACCCGCGCGGCCAGGCCACGCAGCGGTTCGGCGAGACGGTAGAGGGCCCAGAACAGAACGAACACCGCCAGCGACCGCAGCAAATCGTCCGCGATTCGTTCGGCCAGCCCGGCGAACGGCAGGATCGCCTTCGCCAGGAACAGGCCGATTACGAGCGGCAAAAACCGCAGGGGCGGCTCCAGCGCCGCGACCGCCTCGTCGTCGAGCCTGCTCTCGGTCCTCTCCGCCCAGCGCGCCAGGCGGCGGACGACCACGCGGGTGAAGACTCCGCGCAGAAGCAGACAGGCCGCCAAAACCAGCACGGCCGCCACGACCGTGCCGACCCGCAACCCGAGCACGTCGGTTTGCCATATATCGGCGACTGGCCGGACGAATGCGAAAACGATGTCCAGCGTCTCTTCCATCCTGCTCTCTTATACAGGACTTCAGCGGCCGGGATCGTGCCGGATGGCGGCGTTGTTGCCGCCCCGCCCTTCCCCTATCATCCGCCGTCCGCGGATAACAGTACCGATTCCGGCGGCTGTGAAACGCATTGCCGCCCCGAGAGGGATTCGGCCGGCGGCGCCGGTGTAGCGAGTGGGAACTATTCGATGACCAAGTTCGGTATCGGCCAGGGCGTGCCGCGCTGGGAAGACCCGCGCCTGCTGCGCGGCGGCGGGCGCTACAGCGACGACCTGAACCGCCCCGGCCAGGCCTACGGCTACGTGCTGCGCTCCCCGCACGCCCACGCCGAGATCCGTTCGATCGACGCCGCCGCCGCGCGCGCCGCCCCCGGCGTGCTCGCCGTCTATACCCATGACGATGTCGAGGCTGCCGGGCTGGGCAGCATTCCCTGCGCGGTGCCGCGCAACAAGGCGGACGGCTCACCCATGTTCACCCCGCCCAACCTGCCGCTTCGCGAGGGCCGGGTCCGGCTGGTCGGCGACTACGTGGCGTTCGTCGTGGCGGAGACCCACGACCGGGCGCGCGACGCCGCGGAGGCGATCGAGGTCGATTACGCGCCTCTACCCTCGGTCACCGCGACCGCGGACGCGCTTGTGGAGGGGGCACCGGCGATCTGGCCGGAGGCGCCCGACAATGTCTGCTTCGTGTTCGAACAGGGCGACGAGGACGCCGTCGAGCAGGCCTTCGCCAGGGCGGACCACGTCACCAGGCTCGACTTCATCGTCACCCGCGTCGCCGTCGCCCCGATGGAGCCCCGCGCCTGCATCGGCGAGTTCGACCGGTTCACCGGGCGCTACACGCTCTACACCGGCACCCAAGGCCCGCACGGGGTCCGTATGGCCACCGCTTCGCCGATCCTCAAGGTGCCGGAAGGCGATCTTCGCGTCGTCAGCCACGACATGGGCGGCGCCTTCGGGATGCGCTCCGGCCCCTATTGCGAATACACCATGTGCCTCTTCGCCTCGAAGATGCTCGGCCGCCCGGTCAAGTGGACGGGCGACCGGGCCGAGGGGTTCATGGTGGACGATCAGGCGCGCGACAACATCTCGACCGCCGAGCTCGCGCTCACCGGAAACGGCGAGTTCCTCGGCTTCAGGGTCCGCACGACCGCCAATCTCGGTGCTTACCTGACCCTGCTCGGCCCGCACTCCTCGACCAACAATCTGGGCTCGCTCGCCGGTCCCTACCGGACGCCGGCGATCCATACCCATGTGACGGGCGTCTTCACCAATACCGCGTCGACCGGCCCCTATCGCGGCGCGGGCAGGCCGGAGGCGGCCTACGCTATCGAGCGGGCGATCGACACCGCAGCGGACGAGATGGGGATCGACCCCGCGGAGCTCAGGCGCCGCAACTACATCGCCCCGGATGCCTTCCCGTTCGCGACCGGCCTCGTCTTCACCTACGATTCGGGCGAGTTCGAGACCAACATGGACCGCGCGCTGGCGCTGGTGGATTACGGGGACCGCGATGCCCGCCGGGCCGACGCCCGGTCCCGCGGCAGGTTGCTCGGAATCGGCATTTCCAACGTGATCGAGCAATCCGCCGGCGGTTTTCCGGAATGGGCGCAGATCCGGTTCGACCCCTCGGGCTCGCTGACGCTGACCATGGGCACGCATAACCACGGCCAAGGGCACGAAACGGTGTTCCGCCAGATACTGTCCGACAAGCTTGGCCTGGAGTTCGAGCAGATACGGATCTCTCAGGGCGATTCCGACGAGGTTATGGCGGGCACGGGGACCTTCGGATCGCGCTCTTCGGGCGTGGGCGGCGCCTCAATCATGCTGGCGGCGGGCAAGGTGATCGACAGATGCCGCAAGATCGCCGCGCACAGGCTGGAGGCGGCGGAAGAGGATATCGAGTTCGCCGACGGCACCTTCACGGTCGCGGGAACCGACCGGACGCTCGGTCTGGTCGACGCGGCCAAGCTCGCCCAGTCGTTCATGACGGTTCCCCCGGGATTCGAGCCCGGAATCAACGAATGGGCCGCCTGGACGCCGCCCGCACCGACCTTTCCCAACGGGTGCCATGTCTGCGAGGTGGAGGTCGACCCCGAAACCGGCGTGGTCGAGGTCCTGCGCTATGCGGCGGTCGACGATGTCGGCACCGTGCTCAACCCGCTGTTGATGGAAGGCCAGCTGCACGGCGGGATCGTCCAGGGGGTAGGCCAGATCCTGATGGAGAACGTGGTCTGGGACCACGAGTCCGGCCAGTTGATCGCCGGATCTTTCATGGATTACCCGATGCCCCGCGCCGACGACCTTCCGAGCTTCGAGATGGAGATCAACGAGGTGCCGACCCCGACCAACCCGCTCGGGATCAAGGGCGCGGGCGAGGCCGGGTGCGTCGGCGCGATGCCGGCGCTGATGAACGCGATCGTCGATGCGTTGAGCCCGCTCGGGGTGGCGACGATCGACATGCCGGCGAGCCCCGAAACGGTGTGGCGCGCCATCGACCGGGCCCGCCATTAGCCCGGAGTCGGCCAAGGGGAGGCTGCTTTGGAATTCGAGAATACGTTCAACGTCCAGGTTCCGGTCGACGAGGCGTGGGCCATCCTGACCGATGTCGAGCGAATTGCCCCCTGCATGCCGGGCGCCGAGCTCACCGAAGTGATCGACGAGAACAGCTTCAAGGGCAAGGTGTCGGTCCGCCTCGGCCCGGTCGCGCTGACCTTCGCGGGCGATGCCCGGTTCGAGGACCGCGACGACGCCGGCCACTCCGCCCGGGTCAAGGCCCAGGGGCGGGACGCCAAGGGCCGCGGCGGCGCCAACGCGAATGTCGACTTCCGCCTGATCCCGGCCGAAGACGGGACGACCACGGTGGAGATCCGGACCGACCTGCAGCTTTCCGGCTCGGTTGCCCAGTACGGCCGCGGCGTCGGCATGATCAAGGACGTCGCGACGCAGCTGATCGACCGGTTCACCGACGCGCTGCACGAGCAGATCGTGGCCGAACGCGGTGCGTCCGACGAAGCGGAAGGAGCCGCCGCCGACCCGGACGATGCCCGGCCCACGCCCGCCGCCAAGCCGATCTCCGGTTTTTCGCTGGGCGCCAGCGTGACGTGGAACGCCCTCGTCCGCTGGCTGAAGGGACTCTTCGGCGGCCGTTCAGACGGCTGAGGCGGTCTCTGCGGCCGCGATCAGGCCCCGGATACGGTCGGGGCTCAGCGGCAGCCGTACGTCGTCGCATTCGAGGCCGAGCGCGTCGAACACCGCACCGGCGATCGCCGCGGGCGCGCCGATCGTGCCGCTCTCGCCGACCCCCTTGTAGCCGCCCTCGGTGATCGGCGACGGCGTTTCCTGGTGGACGATCTCGATTCCGGGCGCCTCGAACGCGCCGGGGATCATGTAGTCGGCGAAGTTGGCCGACAGGAGCTGCCCGGACTCGTCGTAGCGGACCTCCTCGAGGAGCGCCGCCCCGATACCCTGCATGACTCCGCCCCAGGTCTGGCCCTCGACGATCTCCAGGTCGGCGATCCTGCCGCAATCCTCGGCGACGACGTATTTGAGGATTTCGACCTCTCCGGTCTCCGCATCGACGGCGACGACGGCGATGTGCATCGCCGCCGAAGTCGCGGCGCCGGGCGTGTCGAAGGTGGCCGCGGTCTGCAACCCGTGCGACAGGCCATCCGGCAGGTTGGGGCTGGGCGAATGGGCGAAATCGGCGATTTCCTCGAAGGTCGCGAACCGGTTGGAATTGTGCCCGTCGGCAAACCGGCCGTCGGCGAAGACGATATCCCCGGCATCGACTTCGAGCTTTATCGCGGCGAACCGCTTCATCTGTTCGAGCGCCTGACGTGCGGCCCGCTGCAACGCACCGCCGCCCGAGACCAGCCCGCGGCTCGCGAACGCGCCCGAACCGTGCGGCATCGTCTCGGTATCGGCGCAGGCGACGTGGACGCGCGCGGCTTCGACTCCCAGCACGTCCGCCACCGTCTTCCGCATCGCCTTGAACGGCTCCTGTCCCATCGACGGGGTGGTCACGTAGGCCTCGACCGCGCCCGACCGGGCGATCCGCAGCACCGCTGAGTCGTAGCCCGGGACGTCCGTCATTCCACGCCCGCGAAACACCGTGCAGCCCATGCCGGTGGGCTCGATGAAACAGGAAACGCCGATCCCGACCCGGCGCCCGTTCCCGTCATGCGTCTCTTCGACATCGGCGGCATCCAGAAGCTTCGCGAGCAATCCCTCGTAGTCGCCGCTGTCGATGATTCCGCCGGTCGCCGTCCTGAACGGAAAGGAACCGGACGGCACGAGGTTCCGGCGCCTGACATCTATCCGGTCCGCACCGATTTTGCGGGCAAGCGCGTCAACCAGGCTCTCGGTGACGAGCGGGGTCAGGCCGAACCCGACGCCGCGATAGGCGCCGGTCGGGCACTTGTTGGTCGCGACCGCGCGGGAGGTGTAGTCGATGAAGGGGATCGCATAGGGTCCGGGCAGCCCGACCAGCGCGGTGTGCGGCTCGAGCGAGGGGCCGAGCGGATACGGGCAGTAGGCGCCGGTGTCGCACCAGACTTCCGCTTTAAGTCCCAGAATCCGGCCGTCCCCGTCGGCGGCGAGCGAGGCCTCGATCACCGCGTCCCGGGCGTGGTAGCCGCGCTCCAGATGCTGGAGCCGGTCCTGGGTCCATTTCACCGCGCCGCCGAGCCGGCGCGCCGCGAAGGCGACGATGGCCTCTTCGGGGTAGAGCGGCATCTTTACCCCGAACCCGCCGCCGATATCGGTCGGCCGGACCCGGACCCGGGATTCGGGCAGACGCAGGAACCGCGCGATACCGTCCCTCAGGATATGCGGCACCTGGGTGGGCGACCGGACTTCGACCACATCGTCGCGGCGGTCGTAGACCGCGAGGCAGCCGCAGCACTCGATCGGCGACGGCGCGACCCGGGGGTGGCGGAACCGGCCGGACACGACGACGGGCGCGCCGGCAAACGGATCGGCATCGGCATCGGTCACGAACCGGCTCTCGAACAGCGTGTTGATGCCGAGCGACTCGTGGACGAGGGGGGCGCCCTCGCGGAGCGCCGTGGCCACGTCGGCGATCGCGTCCGCGGGCTCATAGTCGACAGCGACCGACGAGGCCGCGTCCTCCGCGACGTAGGGATCGCGCGCGATAACGGCCGCGACGATCTCGCCCGCGAAGCGGACTTCGGACTCCGCGATCAGCGGCCAGGCGGTAGGGCGGTAGCGATACCAGTCGGCCTCGTCCATGCGCGCCGCGATGGGCGCGGTCGCGCCGGCAAGGTCGTGGCCGACGAAGATCGCGACCACGCCCTGCTTCGCAAGCGCAGCGCCGGCATCGATCCCGGCGATCCGCGCGCGCGCGAACGGGCTCCGCAGGAAATAGGCGTGGAGGCATCCCGACGGCTCGAAATCGTCGATAAAGCTGCCGCGCCCGAGCACCAAGGCCCGGCGGTCGTCGATCTCGTCCCGCGTGCTCAACGTTCGGCCCCCTACCAATGTCCCGCGCGATGGCGATGATAGTTCGGCTGCCATGGCAAGGGGAGTTGCACGATGTCGAACCGTCACCAGGGCCGGGTCGCGGCGGTGACCGGCGGCGCCACGGGGATCGGCCAGGCCTTCGCCCAGCGTCTCGCGGCGGAGGGCGCGGCGGTCGCCGTGGTCGACCTGGAGGACGCGGCGGAAACGATGGCCGCGCTGTCCGGCACAGGCGCGGAGTGCGCATTGTTCCAGGGCGACGTCACGTCGGAGGACGATGTCGCCCGCCTCTGCGCCGAGATCGCGGAACGCTTCGGTCGCTGCGACATCCTGGTCAACAATGTCGGGATCTACCCCAACGAGCCGTTCGAAGCGGTGACCTTCGCCAAGTGGCGGCGGGTCATGGCGATCAACCTCGATTCGATGTTCCTGACGGCGAAGGCGTTCGTGCCGGACATGGTCGAACGCGGCTGGGGCCGTATCGTCAACATGGCGTCCAACACCTTCGGCACGCCGGTGACGGGGTACAGTCACTACATCGCGAGCAAGGGCGGCGTGATCGGATTCACCCGCGCGCTCGCCAGCGACCTCGCGGACAGGGGCATCACGGTCAACGCGATCGCGCCCAGCCTGGTTCGCACGCACGGAACGCAGGTGACCAACCCGCGGTCCGACGAGCGATTCGAGGCGGTTTCCTCGATGCAGGCGATCAAGCGCACGCAGATGCCCGAGGACCTCGCCGGCACGCTTTCCTTCCTCGCGAGCGACGACGCCGCGTTCGTCACCGGACAGACCCTCTATGTCGATGGCGGCTGGGTGAGGCCGTGACGCTCGGAAGCCGGGTCCCGCGGATCGAGGACCCGGCGCTCCTGCGGGGGCGGGCCTGTTTCGTCGACGATCTTCGCTTCCCCGATCTGCTGCACGCGGTGTTCGTCAGGAGCGGCGAGGCCCACGCGCGGGTTCGCGGGATCGACGTCTCGGCCGCCATGGCCTCGCCGGGGGTCCGGGCGGTCCTCACCCTCGACGATCTGCGCCCCCACGTGATCCAGGTGACCATGCCGCTCGCCCAGCCTTCGGGCGCGATCAGGCATGTGCTGGACCCGCCGATCCTCGCCGACGGGGAGGTCCGCTATGTCGGCGAACCGGTCGCCGCTGTGATCGCCGACAACCCCTACCGGGCGGAGGATGCGGCCCGCACGGTTGAGATCGACTACGAGCCACTCCCCGCCTCGATCGACTGCCGGCGGGCGCTGGAACCGGCGGCGGCTCCGGCTCATAGCGCCCTTCCCGACAATCTGGTCGCGGCGCTCTCCATGGCCTACGGCGATTGCGACCGGGCGTTCGCCTCGGCCGCGCATACGGTCCGCGCGGACATGCACCAGAACAAGGGGCTGGGCCACGCCATCGAGTGCCGGGGGGTGCTCGCCCGGCTCGATCCCAATGACGGCAAGCTCACCGTCTGGAGCGGCACCCAGATGCCCCACCGCGCCCATGCGGTGCTTTGCGATCTGCTCAGCCGGGGGGAGGACACGCTGCGCGTGATCGCACCGGATGTCGGCGGCGGGTTCGGCCCCAAGTTCGTCTTTTACGCCGAGGAGGCGGTTGTGGCGCTGGCCGCCCGCATCCTCGGCCGCCCGGTCAAGTGGATCGAGGACCGCCGCGAGCATTTCACCGCCACCACCCAGGAGCGCGACCAGTTCTGGGATGCAGAAATGGCGCTGGACGCCAATGGGCGAATCCTGGGCATCCGCGGCACGCTGATCCACGATCACGGCGCCTACAGCCCTTACGGGGTCAACCTGCCCTACAACTCGGCCACCAACCTGCTAGGCCCCTACGCGGTGCCGGCGTATTCGCTCGACATCAGGCTCGCCGCTACCAACAAGGTGCCCGTGACTCCGGTGCGCGGCGCCGGCCGCCCGCAGGGCACCTTCGTGATGGAACGGCTGCTCGACCGCGCCGCCCACATGCTGGGGATCGAACGCGCCGAGATCCGCCGCCGCAACCTGATCGGACCGGAGGCGATGCCCTACGTGACCCCGGTGAAAAACCGCGACGGCACCGCGATGACATACGACAGCGGCGACTATCCGGCGACGCAGGCACTGGCGCTGGAGGCGTCCGGACACGACGCCTTCCGCGCGCGTCAGGCAGCTCTCCGCCGCGAAGGCCGGTATGTCGGCATCGGAATCGGCAACTATGTCGAGGGTACCGGGCGCGGCCCCTTCGAGTCCGCGCGGATCAGGATCAACCCTTCGGGCCGGGTGACGATCGCGACGGGGGCGACCGCACAGGGCCAGGGGCTCAAGACCGCGCTCGCCCAGGTCTGCGCCTCGGCACTCGGGCTCGATCCCGGCGCGGTCGAGGTCACCGCGGGCGATACGGATACGGTGTCGCTCGGCCTCGGCGCGTTCGCGAGCCGCCAGGCGGTGACCGCCGGGTCCTCAGTGCATGTCGCCGCCTCGTCCCTCGCGGACAAGGCGCTGCGGGCGGCCGCGCACATGCTGGAAGCCGCCCATGACGACCTGGAACTCGCCGGGGGACGGGTCCGTGTCCGCGGGGTCCCGGACATGGCGGTCGAGCTGGGCGAGATCGCCCGCGCGCTCGCCGGGCAGCCGGGCTACGCGCTGCCCGGGGGAATGGAGCCCGGGATGGAGGCGCTGGGTACCTTCACGCCCGAGACCGTGACCTACTGCAACGGCTGCCACGTTGCCGAGGTGGAGGTCGATGTCGAGACCGGGGCGGTCGGGATCCTGCGCTACACCGTGGTCCACGACTGCGGACGGATGATCAACCCGATGATCGTCGACGGGCAGGTGATCGGCGGCGCGATCCACGGGATCGGAAGCGCGCTTTACGAGCGCATGGCGTTCGACGATGCCGGGCAGCCGATGACCGTCAATCTGGGCGAAAGCCTGATGCCGGGCGCCTGCGAGATGCCGAGGCTCGACCTGATCCACACCGAGTCGCCGACCCCGCTCAACCCGCTCGGAGCCAAGGGTGCGGGGGAAGGCGGGGTGATCCCGGCACCCGCCGCGATCGCCGCAGCGGTCGAGGACGCGCTTGCGCCGTTCGGCGTGCTCATCGACGATGTGCCCATTGCCCCCGACCGGATCGCGGCGGCCATCGCCGCCGCGCGGCGCTGACGGAGTTGGCGATGGCCTTCCTCGAAAACTGCTGGTATGCGGCCGCCTGGGACGACGAGATCGGGGATTCTCCGCTGGCGCGGCGCATCCTCGACCGTCCGGTGGTTCTGTTCCGAGGCGAGGATGGCGGGGCGGCGGCACTCGCCGACCGCTGTATCCATCGCCATGCCCCGCTCTCGCACGGCCGGGTCGAAGGGGCCGGCATTCGCTGCGGCTATCACGGCCTGCTGTTCGCGAGGGACGGCACCTGCATCGAAGTGCCGGGACAGACTCGGGTGCCGCCCGGCGCAAGGGTGGAATCGTATCCGGTGGTGGAACGCGACGGCTTCGTCTGGATCTGGATGGGCGATCCAGCGCGGGCGGACGCCGCATCGGTGCCGGACTATCACTGGAACGACGACCCCGAATGGAAATCGGTGCACGGGCTGTTCCACGTCGCCGGCGGCTATCGGCTGATCGTCGACAACCTGCTCGACCTGTCGCACGTGCAGTTCGTGCACGGGGCGACCCTCGGCACCGACCGGGTCGCCGAGTTCCCGGTCGAAGTGAGCCGGGACGGCGACAGGGTCCATGTCGACCGCTGGATCATGGGCGGCAAGCCGCCGGGCATGTTCGCGCGGGCGGGCGGCATCGACTTCGACGTCGACCGCTGGCAGCTCATTACCTGGACTCCACCGACCCATGTCGTGATCGACGCGGGTTGCGCCCCGGCCGGTCAGGGCGCGCGCGAGGGCAACCGGACGGGCGGGATCGAGTTGTACTCGAACCACACCATCACCCCGGAGACCGAGACCAGCGCGCACTATTTCTGGCACCACGCGCGAGGCTTCAACCTCGAAGACGATTCGATTACCGCCTATCTCGGCGAGGCGGCGGAGACCACTTTCGGGGAAGACGTCGGGCTGATCGAGGCGCAGCAGCGGAGCATCGAGACGATGCCGGACGGCCTGCCGCAAGTCGACATCAACGCCGATGCCGGGGTGCTCGCCGCGCGCCGCATTCTCGACCGGCTGATCGCGGAAGAGGGGTGACGGCCTAATCGTCCCCCGCCAGATGGGCCGCGAGGCGCTCCTTGGGCGGCACGATGTCGGTCACCAAGTCCCGGATCAGCGCCTTGTTGTCGAGCGGCTCGATCAGCGCGCCTTCCGCGCCGAGCCGCGAGGTGCAGGCATAGCCGGTCTTGCCGTCGACCCGGACCATGCACTCCTTGCAGGCATTGGCGTTGATGCAGGCGTAGCGGATGGCGAGCGTGGAATCGACATGCGCGTGGACCCACATCACCGCGTCGAGCACCGACATGCCCTCGGTATAGGGAACGGTGAAGGTCTCGATCCGGGACGGCTCGTCGGGCGTCCCTCGTCGCACGCGGATGGTGACGCTCGCGCCGATCACTCCGCCGCCTCCAGCGGCGCCCGCGCGTGGGGCGCCGCGACGATTCCCTCCCAGCCGCATTCCAGCTCGCCGCCGCCCGACAACCGCACGATCTGGTTGCGCGCGCAGGCGGGATCGGTCTCCACGAAATCCTCGCGCTGATGCGCCCCCCGGCTCTCCTTGCGGTTGAGCGCCGCCAGCGCAACCGACTCCGCGGCGAGCAGCGACGCCCGGAGATCGAGCCAGTCGAGCAGGGCGTGATCGAAATGCGATTTCCGGGCCGGCGCCAGGGCAGGAAGGTCGTCGCTCCGCATCTCGCGGATCCGGTGGAGGGCGCGGGAAAGCCCCTCTTCCGTCCTGAGCAGACCGACATCGTCCCACATCAGCGCCTGCAACTCGCGCAGCAGACTGCCGAGCCCGGCTGCTCCGCCGCCGCCGCTGCCGTGCGCGCCGTCGACGAGCCGCTCCGCCCGCGCGTCGTCTTCGCTCCGCCACGCTCCGGCTTCCCCCTTGCGTTCCGCGGCGAAGCGCCCCGCCCGCTCGCCGAACACGAAGGCCTCCGGGATCGCGTTTCCAGACAACCGGTTCGCGCCGTTCGCGCCGCCGACCGCCTCGCCCGCGGCGTAGAGCCCCTCGATGCGCGTCTTCATGCGCTCGTCCACCCGAATCCCGCCCATGTGGTAATGCGCGATCGGGGCGACCTCGACGGGCCGCCGGGTCAGGTCGATCCCGTTCTTGGCCAGCCGGTCGATCACGGGGCCGAAAGCGAGCCGAAGCTCCGGTTCGGGGATGTGCTCGAAGCTCAGGAACGCCCCGCCATTGGGCGAGCCGCGCCCCGCCTCGCACTCCTTGGTGATGGCATAGGAGGTGATGTCGCGCGGCGCGGTGTAAACGCCGGAATCCTGCTCGCCGTAGTTCTCGATGAACTCTTCCATGTCGCCGTTGAGCAGGCGGCCGCCGAGCTTGTAGCGGAACGGATCCCACATGATGGGGTCCATCCCAACCAGACGCGGCGCGAGATGGCCGATGGGGAAGAACTGGGGGAATTCCATGTCGATCAGCTCGGCACCCGCGTTGAGCGCGAGCGCGTAGGCGTCGCCGCCCATGTTCGCCGACGCGCTGTTGCGCCGGAACAGCCGGGTCAGCCCGCCGGCGGCGAGGATCACCGCCGACGCGGCGATCCCGACCGGCGCGCCGTCCTCGAGGTTGACCCCGACCGCGCCAGCGATCCGTCCGTCATGGACGACCAAATCGGCGATCGAAAGCCCGCTCACCCGCGCGATTCCCGCCCCCTGCGCGACCTGGGTGCGCAGTGTCTTTGCGACCGCCGGACCGGTATTGAGGAAATCGACATAGACGCAGCGCGGGATCTTGTGCCCGGGCGCCATGACCGCCCGCATGCGGCCGTCCTCGCGCGCCCAGCCGACCCGCCAGGAGTCCATCTCCATGATCCGGACCGGTGCTTCCTCGCAAAGGATCGCCGCGAGACGCTCGTTGCACAGGCCTCGCCCCGCCTCGATCGTGTCCGCGAGATGGTGGGTCCAGTGATCGGGCTCCCACTCGCCGACCGCGGCGGCGACCGTCATCTGCGCCATGATCGTCGCCCCGCCGCGCCCGACCAGGCTCTTGTCGACCAGGACCACGCGCGCGCCGGCCCGGGCGGCGGCGACCGCGGCGTACATGCCGGCGCCGCCAGCGCCGATCACCAGCACGTCGGTTTCGAGTTGCGGCATCGGCGCATTGTCTCAAAGCGCCGGAATGCCCGCAACGCTTGCCGCCGTCCGGCCCGCCGCTATCATCGCGGCGGGAGCACGGAGAACGATATGCAGGACACCGAGCACGCATTGCTCGCGGCCGCCTGGCCATACTGGGAGGCCGAGGGCGAGATCGCGCGGCGTTTTTACGCCCGGGCGAGCGAGGACGACCACGTCTTCTATCTCCGGGCGCAGCTCTGGAAGGAGCTCAACCCGGTCGACGGCTATTTCAACGGGCTCCACCGCGAGCTCGCCGCGCTGGTCGAGTGCTTTCCCGAGGTCGACAAGACGATCCCGCGGCGCGAGTTCCATTTCCGCCTCACCCAGCTTGCGGACGAGTTCAACCATTACCTCCTGCTCGCCGACGTGTTCGAACATCTCGCCGGCCGGCCGATCTCGCCCGACGACACGGTCCAGCTCCCCGAAGAGAAGAAGCTCGGCGATCTGCGCCGGTCCTACGTGCGCTCGGGTTCGGCGATCGAGCGCGCGGCAGTCGGCTTCACCGAGGGCGGCGGCGCGCGGCTGTTCCGCGAGGGCGCGAAGCTTGCCGGCACCGAACTGAACGACATGACCGCCAGGGCCATGCAGGTGATCTACGACGACGAGCGCGACCACTACAAGGAAATGGCGCGCGAGGCGGTCTCGTTGATCGGGGGCGAGGACGACCTCGCGCAGATGACCGACGCGATCCGGGCGATCAGCGCGCAGCGCGTATCGATGCGCCGCGAGATGTTCCGGGGCGCCATGACCGAGGAGGGGGCGGAGGCCTTCGTCGAGGCAGCGGAACGGGCGTTCGCCTCCGGCGATGCCGACCTCGATGCCGGGATCGCCGGTCGGGTCTGATCACTCGATACGGCGCTCCCCCTCAGTCGTCGTGCCAGCGCGCGCGTTTGTCGACGGGCGCGCCCGGGTGGTAGACCGGCGCGCGCTTTTCCAAGAACGCCTCGATCCCCTCGGCGCAGTCGGCGGTGCGGGTGATCTCGAAGATACGCTCCATCTCGACCTCGCCGTGCTCCTTCTGGCGGTTCTGGTTCTGGTAGAGGCGGATGGTCTCCTTGGCGTATTTGAGCCCGAGCGCGGGATAGGTGCACATCCGCCCCGCCCAGGCACGCGCCTCGTCGAGCAGCGCATCCGCAGGCACCGCCTTGTTGACCAGGCCGATCCGCTCGGCCTCCTCGGCGAACACGAAACGGCCGGTCAGGATCATCTCGTTAGCCCTGGTCTGGCCGATCAGCCCGGGCAGGCTGCGCGGCGCGCTCCACTCGCTCATGAAGCCGGCCGGCACCGCGATCTCGGCGAAGCGCACGCGGTCCGACGCGATCCTGAGGTCGCAGGAGACCGCCATCTCCAGCCCGATGCCGACGGCGATCCCGTCGACCGCGGCGATGGTGACCTGCGGCAGGTCCTCGAGCTTGCGGCACATGCGCTGGGCGACGATGTGGAAATAGTCGTTGGCGAACCAGACCAGCATCTCGCCGTACTCGCCCTTGACGCCGTAATCGGTCCACTCGTCCTTCTGGTCCTCCATCGGCATGGTCTCGATCTGGAGATCGCCGCCGCCCGAGAAGTTGCCGCCGGCGCCGGTGACGATGACCACCCGGGCGGGGGAATGGCGGATATCGTCGACCAGCTGGTGCAGCTCCATCGTCATGCGCGGGCCGATGGCGTTGGCGTGGTCGGGCCGGTCGAGGGTGAGGATGCCGATCGCGTTGTCGCCGGGATTCTGCGGCGAGGATTCGATCGACCAGTCCAGGTAACGGTATTTCATGCTCGTTGTCTCTCGCTTGTTGGGGCGCCGGGCGGCGATCCTAGGGAGCGGGTGGGAAAGCGACAACGAGGCGTTGCTGTTACCCCTTCGCACCGCGTGCTAAACGCTCCCGCGCCGAGGATTATTGGCGGGGATAGGACAATGGGTGTCAGGCGTTTCGAGACCGATGTGGCGATCGTCGGAGCCGGAGGCGCGGGCATGGCCGCCGGAATCGAGGCGCGGGACGCTGGTGCGCGGGCTATCGCGTTCGAGATGGCAGCGGCGCCCGGCGGCGCGTCGATCATCTCGGGCGGTGGCTGTCTGATCGTGGATTCGCCGCTGCAACGCGCGCGGGGGATCGAGGACAGCCCCGACCTGGCCTTCGACGACTGGATGCGCTGGGGCGGGCCTTCCGCCGATGCGGTCTGGGCGCGCTACTACATCGAGCACTCGCTCAACGACCTCTATTTCTGGGCGGAGGGGTTCGGCGTCGAGTGGTCCGACATGAAGACGCAGGAGGGCAACTCGGTGGTCCGCTGGACCCAGCCGGGCGGAGCCGGGCGCGAGCTGACCGGCCGTCTGATCGAGGCGTATCGCGCGCGCGGCGGCGAGATCGTGCCCAATGTCGAGATCACCGGAATCCGCATCGAGTCCGGCCGCGCCGCGAGGCTCGATGGCGTCGATAGGGAAAGTGGGGACGAGGTCGCGGTGGCGTGCCGGACCGTGCTGGTGGCGACCGGAGGGTTCAATTCCAATCTCGACATGATCCTCGACGTCAGACCGGATCTCGCCCGGCACAGGATCATGGAAGGCTCCGGTCCGAATGCCACCGGGTCCGGCCATGCGCTGGTACGCGAGGCCGGCGGCTATCTCACCCATCTCGGCAATATCTGGCTTTACGTCTACGCCACGCCCGACTATCGCGATCCGCGCGCACGCCGCGGCCTCGTCTTCCGCGGCACGCCCGGCTACATCTGGGTCAATCAGCAAGGGCGGCGCTTCCACAACGAGGCGCTGTCGGGCGCCGCCTCGGCCACCCCTGCCTTGCTGGCGCAGGACCCGTGCCACGCCTGGGCGATCGTCGACGCCGCCATGACGGAAACGATGGAGGTGGCCGATCCGCGTTACCGGGTGGGCAACGAGGTGTCGCGCGAGCGGGTTGCCGAGTTGTTCGCGGACTCGCCCTACATCGCCAATTCCGACACCCTCGACGCCCTCGCCCGGGATATCGGGGTCGACGAAACCGCCTTTCTCGACACCGTCGCGCGCTACAACCGCGCCTTCGACGACGGGCTGGACGCCGAGCCGGAGTTCGGCAAGCCGCTCGGCGCATCGAAGAAGTTCGACACCCCGCCGTTCTCCGCGATCCAGCTCTTCCCGCTGGCGCGCAAGAATTTCGGGGGCGTCAAGACCGATCTCAGATGCCGCGTGCTCGACAAGCATTTCGAGCCCGTCCCCGGCCTCTACGCCGCGGGCGAACTGGCGGGTATGGCCGGCGGGCACATCAACGGCGAGGCCGGCCTTGAGGGAACCATGCTGGGACCCGCCATTTTCAGCGGCCGCGTCGCCGGCGGCTGGGCGGCGGAGGAAGCCGGTTACGGAGAGGGTTTCAAGGGCAACCCCGACCGGCGTTAGCCATCCAGCGCCGCAACCCCCGGCAGGGTCTTGCCCTCCAGCCATTCGAGGAAGGCTCCGCCGGCGGTCGAGAGGTAGCTGAATTCGTCCGCGATACCGGCATGAGAGAGCGCCGCGACGGTATCGCCGCCGCCCGCCACGGTGCGGAGCGATCCCGCCTTGGTGAGTTCCGCGGCCGCCCTCGCAACTTTCACGGTGGCCGCGTCGAAGGGCGGCACCTCGAACGCGCCGAGCGGGCCGTTCCAGACCAGCGTCCGGCACGCTGCGAGCCGGACGGCGAGGGCATTTGCCGACCCCGCCCCTATGTCGAGGATCATCGTATCGCCGGGCACCGCGGCAATGGGCACCGTTTCCGCCGGCGCGCCCGCTTCGAGCGCCTGCGCCACGACGACATCGGACGGCAGCACGATCTCGCAACCCGCCGCATCCGCGTCCGCCAAGATCGCGCGCGCCGTATCCGCCATCCCGGCCTCGCACAGCGAGGCGCCGACATCGGTTCCGAGCGCGTGGAGGAAGGTGTTGGCCATCGCGCCGCCGATCGCGAGCATGTCGACCCTGCGGAGCAGGTTGCCGAGGAGATCGAGCTTGGTCGAGACCTTGGCGCCCCCGACGATCGCGGCGAGCGGGCGCTCGGGCGTCTCCAGGGCGGTGGCCAGCGCCGTCAGCTCGGCCTCCATCGACCGTCCGGCGGCAGCAGGCAGGAGATGCGCGAGTCCTTCCGTCGAGGCGTGCGTGCGGTGGGCCGCCGAGAAAGCGTCGTTGATGTAGATGTCGCCGAGCGCGGCAAGCGCCCGGGCGAAACCGGGATCGTTGGCCGCCTCGCCGGCGTGGAAGCGCAGGTTCTCAAGCAGCAGGACTTCGCCGGGACGCAGCGCGCCAGCCGCCTTCTCCGCGACGGGGCCGATGCAGTCCTCGGCGAACGCAACCGCGCGGCCGCCGAGCGCGCGGGACAGGGGCTCGACGAGGGGCCGCAAGGACAAAGCGGCCTCGCGTTCGCCCTTCGGCCGGCCGAAATGGGAAAGAACGACCGCCGCCGCGCCCTTGTCGCAAATTTCCCGGACGGTGGGCGCGAGACGGTCGAGCCGCGTCGTGTCGGCGACGGCCTCCTCTTTCATCGGGACGTTGAGGTCGGCGCGCAGCAGCACCCGCTTTCCGGCGAGCGCCAAGGCGTCGATCGAACGCGGCATCGGCCGCGCCGGTTCAGCCGAGCCGGCCGAGCGCCGCCGCGACGTCGATCATCCGGTTGGAGAAGCCCCACTCGTTGTCGTACCAGCTCAGCACCCGGACCAGCGTGCCGTCGATCACCTGGGTCTGGGTCAGGTCGAAGACCGAGCTGGCGGCGTCGTGGTTGAAGTCGGTCGAAACCAGCGGCGCGGCGTTGGTCGTGAGCACGCCCCTGAGCCGTTTGGTCCTCGCCGCCTTCTCGACCGCGGCGTTGATCTCTTCGGCGGTCGTCTTGCGGGAGGCGACGAACTTGAAGTCGATCATCGACACGTTCTGGGTCGGCACCCGGATCGCGGTGCCGTCGAGCTTGCCGTCGAGCTCCGGCAGGACACGGCCGACCGCCTTCGCGGCGCCGGTGGAGGTCGGGATCAGCGACTGCCCCGCCGCACGGGCGCGGCGAAGATCGCTGTGCAGCGTGTCGAGAATGCGCTGGTCGCCGGTATAGGCGTGGACCGTCGTCATGTACCCCCTGGAGACGCCGACCGCCTTGTCGAGCACTGCGGCGACGGGGGCGAGGCAGTTGGTGGTGCAGGAGGCGTTGGAGACCACCTTGTGCGACTTGCGGAGCCTGTTCTCGTTCACCCCGTAGACGACGGTGATGTCCTCATCCGTCGCGGGCGCCGAGATCAGGACGCGCTTCGCCCCGGCGGCGAGGTGCCTTTCGGCGTCCGCCCGTTTGGTGAACAGGCCGGTGCATTCCATCGCGACATCGATGCCGAGCTTCGCCCAGGGAAGCTTCGCCGGGTCGCGCTCGGCGAGGACCTTGATGCCGTCTCCGTTCACGTTGAAACCGGTCTTGGTGACCCGGATCCTGCCTTCGAAACGTCCGTGGCTGGAATCGTATTCCAGCAGATGGGCGTTGACGTCGGGCGAGCCGAGATCGTTGATCGCGACGACCCTGATGTCCTTGCGCCCGGACTCGTAGAGCGCCCGCAGCACGAGACGCCCGATGCGTCCGAACCCGTTGATCGCAACCTGAACCGCCATTTCGCCCTCCGGAATTACGCTTTCAGACGGACCCGGGCGGCCTCGGCCACCGCTTCGGCCGTCAGCCCGAAATGCTTGTAGAGATCGCCCTGCGGCGCCGAGGCCCCGAACCCCGTCATGCCGATGAAGGCGCCGTCGGCGCCGATGTAGCGGTCCCAGCCGAGCCCGCACGCGGCTTCGATCCCGATGCGAACGGCATCGCCTCCCAGCACTGACTGTCGCCACGACTCGGGCTGTTCCTCGAACAACTCCCAGCAGGGAAGCGAGCTTACCTGGGTCGGGATTCCCTCCTCTTCGAGGATTTCCCGGGCCGCCACCGCGATGGAAACCTCCGACCCGGTCGCCAGCAGCACCGCGCGGGGCGCGCCGTCGCCTGCCGCTGCGAGGACATAGCCGCCCTTCGCGCCGAGACCCTTTTCGTGGTCGGGACCGCGCAGCGCGGGCAGCGCCTGGCGAGTGAGCGCCAGCACCGAGGGCCCGGTCCCGTGCTCCAGCGCGGCGGCCCAGCACTCGGCCGTCTCCACGGCATCCGCCGGGCGAAAGACGCGCACGTTGGGCATCGCGCGCAGGCTTGCAAGGTGCTCGACCGGCTGGTGCGTGGGCCCGTCCTCGCCCAGCCCTATGGAATCGTGGGTCAGCACGTAGATCGCCCGCTTTCGCATCAGCGCGGCGAGGCGAAGCGCCGGCCTCAGATAGTCCGAGAAAATCAGGAAAGTCCCGGCATAGGGGACGATGCCGCCATGGAGCGCCATCCCGTTCATCGCCGCGGCCATGCCGTGCTCGCGGACGCCGTAGTGGATGTAGCGCCCGGTGAAATCCTCTCGCGTGACGACGCCGGCGTCCCTGAACAGGGTGTTGTTCGACCCGGTGAGGTCGGCGGAGCCGCCGATCAGCTCCGGGATCAGCGGCGCGATGACGTTGAGCGCCTCGCCCGAGGACTGGCGCGTGGCGCGCCGGGGCGCGCTCCGGACGAGCTCGTCGATATGGGTGTCGAGCGCCGCTTGCCAACCGTCGGGCAGACCCCCGGAAACCGCGCGGTCGAACGCGGCCCGGCGGTCCGCCGGCAGCGCATCCCGACGGGCGCGCCACGCCGCGTGCTCCGGTTTCGATCGTCTCCCCGCCTCCCGCCACGCGGCGGCGACGTCTTCCGGCAGATCGAAGGGCGGGAGGTTCCAGTCGAGCGCCTCGCGCGCGCCGGCGATCTCTTCTTCGCCCAGCGGCGCGCCGTGCGACCCGGCGGTCCCCGCCTTGTTGGGCGCGCCGTAGCCGATGACGGTCCGGCAGGCGACAAGGGACGGGCGTTCGTCGGCCTGCGCGGTCTCGATCGCGGCGGCGACCGCATCCGGGTCGTGACCGTCGACGGCTTCGGTGTGCCAGCCGTAGGACACGAATCGCGCGGGTACGTCGTCAGCGACCGAAAGCGCGGTCGGGCCGTCGATGGAGATGGCGTTGTCGTCGAACAGCACGATCAGCTTGCCGAGCCCGAGATGGCCGGCGAGGGAAGCCGCCTCGTGGCTCACCCCCTCCATCAGGTCGCCGTCCGAGGCGACCACCCAGGTCCTGTGGTCGACGACCCCGTCGCCGAAGCGGGCCGCAAGGATGCGCTCGGCGAGCGCCATCCCGACCGCCGTCGCGATGCCCTGTCCGAGCGGGCCGGTCGTGGTCTCGATCCCCGCCGCGTGGCCGTATTCCGGGTGACCAGCGGTGCGGCTGCCGAGCTGGCGGAACCGGCGAATCTCCTCCATCGTCATGTCGGGATAGCCGGTCAAATGGAGCAGCGCGTAAAGCAGCATCGAGCCGTGGCCGGCGGACAGCACGAACCTGTCCCGGTCGGGCCAATCGGGCTCGGAAGGGTCGAATTTCAGATAACGCGCGAACAGCACGGTCGCCGCGTCGGCCATGCCCATCGGCATTCCGGGATGGCCGGACTTCGCCGCCTCGACCGCGTCCATGGCGAGCGCGCGGATCGCGTTTGCCATGCGCCGCGGCGCAACTCCGGGGGCGCGGTCCACGGTTGCCGCCTGCTGGGTGATGGTCGTCATGACGGTCTCACACAAATGAACGCGCGAGCGCGATGCCGCACGGTGAAGGGTAATCGAATCGGGACCCTTGGGGGCGCCGCAATGTGTCCCCGACGCGGCGGCGATGCAAGCCCGCCGGCTCTCCGAAGGACGTATTCAGCGCGCCGCCGTCGCGAGCGGCACGCCGAGTTTCGCGCGCCGGGTCAGCCAGGGGCTCGGGCGGTAGCGCGGATCTCGGTAAAAGTCATGGAGGGCCTCGAGGATCGCGAGCACTTTTGCCGGACCCAGATAGTCGCCCCAGGCGATCGGCCCGCGCGGGTAGGCAAGGCCCAGCTCGACGGCAGCGTCGATGTCGGCGGGCTTCGCGATCCCCTGCTGGGCGATGTCGCAGCCGATATTGACGATGGCGGCGATCACGCGCTGGGCGACGAAGCCGGGACTGTCCCCGATGACCGTGACCGGCGTGCCGTCGGCTGCGAGCAGCGCATGGGCGAGGTCGCGCCAGCGCGGCTCGGTCACCGGCGTGGTCATGACGGTGCGCCTGCCGTCGAGACCGAACGCGGTGTCGACGGCCACGGTGCGTTCGGGCGGAAGGCCCTGGTCGAGTGCGGTCGTCGTCGCGTCCGTCCCCGTCGGCGTGACGATGCAGAGCGTGCCCGGGCCGGGGCTCGCGCCGCTTTCCATTTCCGCCGCGTCGGCGATGGCCGCCATCGCGGCGGCTTGGCCGTCGGGGTCCGCCGGGCTCACCCAGACCGGAGCGGGCGCCGCTTCCGGTATCTCCGGCGGCTCCACCGCCGCCTTCCTGCCGTCCTCGTAGGCGTAGAATCCCCGGCCGGTCTTGCGCCCGTAGAGCCCGGCCGCCATGCGCTGGCGCGCGATCGGCACCGGGCGGAATCGCGGCTCGTCGTAGAACTGGCGGTAGATCGATTCCATCACCACGCCGGACACGTCGAGCCCGGTCGTGTCCATCAGCTCGAACGGGCCCATGCGGAAACGGGTGCCGCCCTCGCGCAGGATGTCGTCGACGTCCCGCGGCCGCGCGGTGCCCTCCTGGACGATCCTCAGCCCTTCGGTGCCGAGCCCGCGCCCGGCATGATTGACCAGAAACCCCGGCGAATCCTTGGCCCGCACCGGGCGGTGGCCGCAGCGCCGCGCGACGGCGTCGAGCGCGTCGCCCACCCAGGGCGCAGTCAACAGCCCGTCGACCACTTCGACCACCTTCAGGAGCGGCACCGGATTGAAGAAATGCCAGCCCGCGACGCGCTCCGGCCGGTCGCAGTCGGCGGCGATCGCCGTCACGGAGAGCGACGAGGTGTTGGAGGCGAGAACGCAGTTTTCGGAGACGACGGTTTCGAGGTCGGCGAACAGCCGCTTCTTGGCTTCGAGCTCCTCGACGATCGCTTCGACCACGATATCGGCGCCCACCATGGCATCGAGCTCGTCGACGATCGCGAGCCGACCGATCGCCGCCTCCGCCGCGCCCTCCGTCATGCCGCCCTTTTCCGCCGCCCGGCGCAGCATCCGCGCGACGAAGGCGGAGGCCTCTTCCGCCGCGCCATCGCGCGTGTCGTACAGCCTGACCGCGATGCCGCCCGCCGCCGCGATCTGCGCGATGCCCCGGCCCATCGTGCCGGTGCCGATGACGCCGAGCGCGAGATCGGGCGATTGCGGATCGATCGTCATGCCGTGCTCCCTACGAACGCCGGAAATCCGGGGCGCGCTTGTCCCTGAACGCCGCCCTTCCTTCCGCGAAATCGGCCGTGGTGAAGTTCGAGGCCTGGCCGAGCGCCTCCATCTCCAGCGCCGCTTCGAGGCTCACCGGTGCGAGTCCGATCTGCTGCTTGGCGAGCGCGAAGGCGAGCGCCGGCATGGCGGCGAGCTCCCGCGCGCGCTCCAGCGCAACGGCCTCCGCCCCGCCTTCCGGCGCGAACTCGTCGGCGAGGCCCACTTCCACGGCGTCCGCGCCGCGCATCATGCGGGCGTAAAGCAGGATCTGGCGTGCCCTGGCGGCCCCGACGCGGCGCGGCAGGGTGTGCAGGATCGCGTAGTCCGGGATCAGCCCGACCTTGAAGAAGGGAAACCCGATCGCGCCGGTCTCGGCGAGCACGACGGTATCGGCGAGAAGCGCGATGCCCGCGCCCGCGCCGACCGCATAACCCTCGACCGCGGCGACGACGGGCTTCTCGGCTTCCGCGATCAGCCGGACCATGCGATGGTTCGACTTCATCCGCGCGCGCCCCGCCGCGGCATCCAGCCCCTCCATCGAGGCGATGTCGCCGCCGGCGCAGAAGTGCCCGCCATTGCCGGCGAGGATGACGGCCCGAACCGACGAATCCTCCAGCACCGCCTCGATACCGTCGATCAACGCCAGTCGAAGCTCCGGATCGAGCGCATTGCGCTTTTCCGGCCGGTTGAGCCCGATGCGGGCGATCCCCTCCTCCGGCCGGTCGATCGTCAGCACGGGTTTCTTTTCGCTCATGTCCGGGGCCTCGGTTGCGGGCTGGCGCGACTATCCCGATTCGCGTGTGCGGGGACAAGGAGGGGGCGGACTGCCGTTCCGGGGTTCAGCGGCCCGGGCGTCAAACCGGGACGTCGGAGTCAATCTGTATCGGAATTGTCCCGGTCGTAAAGCGCCCGACGAGTCCAGCCACGCGAGACCGCGGGGCGCGTTCCCGGGTCCGCTGTCGAGCGGTCGCCGCATCGAACAGGCGCAATCGTGCCGCGATGTCGAGCCGGGCCGCGGATTTGCTCCTGTGCGCGGGGAGTAACCGAATGGCCTCATCCGCCGCCTCGAAACGGATGACGTCGCCAGGTCGGATTCCGTAACGCTCGGCGAGCACCTTGGGCAGCGTGATCTGAAATTTGTCTGTGACCTTGCTCATGAAACGGTCGGCGACGATTGTTGCCAAGGGATGTATCTCCAGCTTCTAGAACATATCCTGTTTCGATTGAACCGTTCGAGCGTTGCGTCCCTAGATACTGCGCTGGCCCGCCTACTCGGGATGAGGGAGGGTGGGGCCGCTCACGACACAACCCTCATCCTGAGTAGCGGCGAAGCCGCGTATCGAAGGATTGGCCTCGGCCGCGTCGGCGGTTCCAAGGTCGACCCTAGCCAAGGCGTCGACAAGATCGGGCTCCACCGCCAGCAGATGGGCCTCGCAGGTCCGGCAGTCGGATGCGCCGAAGCGGTGGATGGGGGCGCGAGCACCGTGGGCGACGGCGAAGTCCGCGATCATGCACTCCCGCCCGCCGGGAAACGCGATGACCTCCTCGGCCGTCGCCACCTCGGTAAGGCGGTCGATGTGCCAGACCTTGGTCTTGTCTTTGCGGAGATGCCGGGCGACGCGGGCGCGGATGCCGCCCGGACCCCAGGCGCTGCCGGCGTATAGGTAGAGCCCGGCAGGCAACTCGGGACGGCTGAGGGTTCGGATGTCGAGACGGGTTTCGCGGGCAAGCCGGAGGATCAGCGCGTAGGCGCCCGGTGCGTCGGGCATGGGGTTCAGCGCGTGCCGTCCCAAGGCCGGCAATCGGCGAGCGCCGCCTCGAATGCCGTCATCAGATCGTCCACCGCGATGCCGGCGAACTCCACGTCTTCGCGAGCGAGAAAGGTTTCGACGGACTGGCGAAGGGGGGCCGGCTCGGCCGGAACACCGCCCAGCGCATGCTCGAGCCAAGCAATGCTCTCCAGCGGCCGCGGGTGCCAGTCGCCGTTGACGACGGCATCCACCACGCGGCCGTCGCGGACCGCGAGCGTCGCCCGGATCATCCCGCCCGGCGCCTTCTCGCGGCCTCGTCCCAGCATGTCGCCGGGTCGAAGCGTATCGGCGAAGCGGATTCGCTCGGACTTTCCGAACAGCCAGGCCTCGGTGTCGAGCTCGGCGCGAAAGGCGTCGGCGTAGCGCCGTTCCGCCGCGCCGAGCATTCCCCGCTCAAGCCCGGACTCGCCGAAAGCCCGCTCGGTGCAGGCTATCGCGAACGCCGTCAGCTCCGCTTCGTCGATCTCCCGTCCCGCTTCCCTTTCCAGCCAGGTGAAACGCGACTCCAGCGTCTTCAACGCCTTGTCGCGCACTTTCTCGGGGGGCATCGGCATCGCCTTGCCGGCAAGGGCCGTGTCGATGGGCTTCACGTTGACGACGATGCGGAGCGTCATCGCCCCGTCCTCGATCTTGAGCGAGGCAGGAACCAGCTTGCGCCCCTCGACCTGGATGTCGTTGAGCGGGCGGTACTCTGCGGGGAAGTCGTAACGGTCGCGGAACACGTCGGCGACCGCGCCCAGGATCTTGCGGAACGCCTCCGCCGTCGTACCCGGGACCTCCGGGTGGGAGACGGGAAGGAAATAGATCAGGAAGGCCGACCCCGCGCCGGCATAGATCGGCCCGCCGCCATTGACGCGGCGGCGGAAATCGATCCCATTGGTCCGGCAGAAATCGAGATCGAGCACCTGCTCCGGGTCCTCGTTGACGCCGATGGTGATCGAATCCGCATCGAAGATGTTGAGGAACACCGTCGGCGGCGCCTCTCCGCGTACCACCGCCTTCTCGACCGCGGGCGACACCGAGACCGAAAAATCGGCATAGGAGCCGCGGTCGACGACCAGCCGCCAGGCGCTCATGCGCCGCCCCTGCGGTCGACCGTGACCGGGCCGTCGTCGAGCGCCGCAGCGACCTCGATCCGGTCGGCGCCGATCAGGGTCTGGCGCCTGAACCGCTCGGCGACGGTTTCCAGCGCATCGTCGTCCGCGCTGCCTTCGAGGGTCAGCGCGAGCCGGTCGCGGCCCCGCTCTGTCTCGACGGCGATGCGGTACTTCCCGGTCAGCCCCTCGACGCCGAGAAGGACCGCGCGGACCTCGGACGGGTAGATCTTGACCCCCTTGACCTTCACCATCTCGTCGGTGCGGCCGAACACCACGCGCGGGAGGCTTACCGTCCGGCCGTGCACCGGCGCCGTCGTCCGCCGGACGGTGAGGTCGCTGGTGCGGTAACGGACAAGGGGCTGCGCCTCCTTTACCAGATGGGTCAGCACGAGCTCGCCGCGTTCCCCGTCCGGCACCGGTTCGAGCGTTTCGGGGTCGATCGCCTCGGCATGGACCAGCTCGTCGAACACGTGGACGCCCTCGCCGCCCGGGAAAGTCCGCGCGACCGGCAGAAACTCGGAGAGCGAGAACGCGTCGACCAGCGTGGTTTCCGGCATCGCCGCCCGCACCCGGGCGTGGAGCGCGGCGTTGCCGGTAAACGCCTCGCCGCCGGCGAAGAACACCCTCGGCGGCTCGAGCCCCGCCTCGATCAGGCGCAGCGAGAAGCTCGGATTGCCGGCCAGCACGGTGACGCCGTGGCCGTTGCACAGCTCGGCGGCGCGTTCCGCCTCGCCGGGACCGAGCGGGATGCAGGCGACGCCGTGGGCCTCCATCTGCGACTGGTAGAACAGGCCGGCCACGAACAGGTGGTAGCCGAAGGTCACCGCACAGACGTCGCCTTCGCCGATCCCGCAGGCGGCGAGATGGGTGCCCGCCGCGGCGATCATGCGATCGAGGTCGCCCCGGGTCTGGAAGACCGGCACCAGGGACGGGCCCATCGGGGTCAGGTTGACGCGGACCGGCTTCGCCCCGCCGAACGCGCCGTAGCCGGGCTTTCGCATCTCGGCCGTGAAATCCGCCCGCGTCGTGAGCGGCACGGCGGCGGCGAACTCCGCCTCGTCCGTCACCGCTCCCGGCAGACGCCCGCGGTAGAACGGATGGTCGGCCAGCCGCGCGAGCGTCCGGTTTACGGCCTCGGTCGGGAACGCCATCAGCGCCTGGAGTCGGCGATCGCCGCCGCGTCGTCGTAAGCGGTCCGGACGTTGAGCACCGCCTGGCGCTTCTCGACCTCGACGGCCCTGAGGCCCCGCTCCAGCGCGCCGGGCAGCGCGTCCGGCGTCTCGACCTCCTCGCCGTAGCCGCCCGAGGCCTCGACGACCTTGTGATAGGCCGGCGCAGGCTCCAGATAGGTGAGCGGCGCCCGGTTGGCGCGCGAGGCGGCGCCGTCCGGATGCAGGCCGAGCGTCGCTTTGCGCACCGATCCCCACATCCGGTTGTTGAGGATCACCGTCAGCACCGGCAGGTCGTTGGCGGCGGAAACGAAATGCGCGGGCGTGGGGTTGCCGAACATGTAGGACCCGTCGCCGACGACGCAGAACACCCGGCGGTCGCCGTATCCCAGCTTCACCCCGAGCGAGGCGCCCATGCCCCAGCCGAGCCCGCCAGCCGGGCTGGTGGCGAAGAACGTGCCGGGCTTGCGGAAGTCAATATTGCCGAGGGCGAGCTGCGATTCGCTCACCATCACGTCGTCGTCGTCCTTGACCTCGTCGATGCAGTGCGCGATCCAGGCGGAGTCGGTGGCGCCGCGGGTCCTCGCGGCCTCGATCCGCGCCGCGCGCGCCTCTGCCGCCGCCGCCTTGCGCCCGGCGGCACGCGTCCGGCGCTCATCGACGCCCCCGTTGACCCCGCCCTCCAGCGCCTCGGAAAGCGCCGTCAGACCGAGACTCGATTCCGCGGTGATCGCGAGGTCGCAGGGATAGCCGCGCACCGGATAGGAGCTGAACAGCGGATCGACGCCCATGTGGATCACCTTGGCGTCGGGGTTGGGGCTGTGCAGGCTCGGGATCCAGGGCACGTCGCAATCGACCACCAGGATCAGGTCGGCCTCTTTGACCAGCCCGCCCGGCTCGAAGCCCATGTGCATGTCGTGGTCGGTGGGCAGCGAGACGTAGCGCGGACGGTACGTGACCACCGGCAACGCGAAGCGCTCGGCGAGGTCGGTCAGCGCCTTTGCGGAGGCCGGGTTCCGGCCGGCGCTCGCGGTGATGACCAGGGGGTTTTCCGCCGCCGCGATCCAGTCCGCCGCCCGGTCGATCGCGTTGGGGTCGGGCGCGGGGCTAGTGGCGGCGAGCCGGCGGGATGGGCTCTCAAAGGCGAACTCGCCGGGCGTCTCGGCCAGCACTTCGCGCGGGAGGGTGAGATAGACCGGCCCCCGCGGCTCGTTCATCGCCACGTTGACCGCGCGGTCGACGATGGTCTCCAGTTGGCGCGCGTTGCGCAGCTCGTAGTCCCACTTGACCATCTCGCGCACCATACCCGCCTGGTCGAACATTTCCTGGCCCCAGTGGATGTAGATCGACCGCGCGCCCGGCGCGCCGGTCTCGGTCAGGGGGGTCCGGCCGGAGGTGAAGATGATCGGAACGTTCTCGCGCGCGGCGTTGGTGATTCCGCAGATCGCGTTGGCGGTCCCGACATTGACGTGGACCATCACCGCCTGCGGTTTGCCGGTCGCGAGGAAATAGCCGTGCGCCATGGAAACCGCGAGGTTTTCGTGCGGCACCGTCATCGGCGTGGGCGCTCCGGTCCCTTCGGTGGCGGACTTGGACAGCGCCTCGATGACCGAGGCGAAATCGGTTCCCGCGTTGCCGAACAGGTAGTCGACGCCCCGGTCCTTGAGGAGCGCGAGATAGGCTTCCGCCAGGCTGTCGACCTGGATGGTTTCCTGCGGCATGGGGGTCTCCCTTCGCGGCGGCTGCGGCTTGCCCCACTATAGGAGTTCGGCGGGCGCGGGTGAATTCGGGGGCGACGGGATCGGCGATGGCGGTACGCCTTGCTCTGTTCTATGCGGCGGTCTTTCTGTTCGTCGGCGTGTCGCTGCCGTTCTGGCCGGTCTGGCTGACCGCGAAGGGGATGAGCGCGACCGAGATCGGCATCCTCTTCACCGCGGGAAGCTGGATCAGGATCGCGGCGCCGGCGCTCGCCGCGCATTTCGCGGACCGCCGAGGGCGCCGGCGCGGCGTGCTGATCCTGCTCACGGCCGCTTCGCTGGCGGTTCACCTGCTCTTTCTGGTCGCGGAAGGCTTCGCGGCGCTGCTCGCCGTCAGCATTCTAGCCGCGATCGCGTTCACGCCGATCATCCCGACGGGCGAGAACATGACCCTTCTCGCCTCCCGCGAGCACCGTTTCGACTACGGCCGCGTGCGCCTGTGGGGCTCGATTGCCTTCATCGTCGGGGCGACGGCGGGCGGGCGGATGGTGGGAGGCGCCGGCGCCGACGTGATCCTGTGGCTGGTCCTGGGCACGCTCGCGCTGACCGTGCTGGCGTCGCTCGCGATGCCGGAGACCGGATCGCCACCGGCGCGCCGCCGCGTGCCTGCCGCCGCGCTGCTCTCGAAACCGTCTATGGCGGTGTTCCTCGTCACCGCCTCGCTGATCCAGGCGAGCCACGGGGCGGCATACGGTTTCGCGACCCTCGCCTGGCGTGAATCCGGCATCGAAGACGACATCATCGGCCTGCTGTGGGCGGAGGGTGTGCTCGCCGAGATCGTCCTGTTCGCGCTGGGCGGCGGTCTCGCGGCGCGGCTGGGTCCGGCCCGGCTGCTCGCCATCGCCGCCGTCGCGGGAATCGTCCGGTGGATCGGGTTCGCCATCGAGCCCGGGCTCGTGCTGCTCGTCTTCCTCCAGGCGCTGCACGCGCTCACCTTCGGCGCGGCGCATCTGGGCGCCATGCTGTACATCGTCCGCTCGGTTCCCCCCGAGCACTCGGCGAGCGCGCAGGCACTCTATTCCGGGGTGGCGATGGGGCTCGTCATGGGTGGCGCCGTTATTGTGGCGGGGGCGCTCTACGACGATGTCGGTGCCGGCGCGTTCTACGCCATGGCGGCGATGTCGGCGGGCGGTCTCGTGGGCGCCCTGGCGCTGGCGCGGCTTACGCCGAGCGTTGCCCGGAGCGCAGGAACTCGCGTCTGACCTCGTAAAACCCGCCGAGCCAGAGCGGGTAATAGACGTGATCGTCGTGGGCGTCGTCGCCTTCCGGATGGACCAGGACGACCAGCCCGTCGCGGTTGTACATCAGCCACGGCACGAACTCGGCGAACAGCGCCTTGTCGAAGGCGACCTGGAACATCGGCTCCGGGTGCGGGCCGACCGGACGGTCGCGGAACCGGCCCATGACGATGTCGAAGCCCCATCTCTCCCAGATCCGGCCGCGCAGCCGGGCGGCGGTCTCGCGGGTCTCTTCGTCGTAGTAGATGTGGGCGTGATAGCCGGTGATCCCGGTGTGATCGCCCGGTGGGAAGTCGTTGTCTTTCACAATCCTGTCCTCGGTTTCGATCGGAACCTATCTCACCCTCGCTCGTCGCGCACGCGCTTCGCCTTGAACTCGGTCTTGGGCAGCGTGTCGGGCGGCAGCACCTCGACCCCGACCCGGACCTCGCAGCGGCTGCGCACCGCCGCGCCGACCGCCTCCTCGACGTCGCCGGAAGCGTGCTCGACCCGGAGGTCCATCACGTCGAGCCCGTCGTCGTTGGTGCGGAGCACGATCTCGAACTCGTCGCCGATTCCGTCTATCGAGCGCACCGCCTGCTCGACCTGGCTCGGGAAGAACTTCACCCCGCGCAGGTTGATCAGGTCGTCGGCGCGGCCGGTGAAGGATCCCATCGCCCGGACGTGGGTCCGCCCGCAGGCGCAGGTATCGGTGTCGAAGACCGTGTAGTCGCCCACCAGGAAGCGCAGCTGGGGCGAACTCTCGGAGTTGAGCGAGGTGCAGACGGTGAGCCCGCGCTCGCCTTCCGGCACGCGCTTGCCGTCGTCGGGATCGACCAGCTCCCAGATCTGCACGTCCTCCATCAGATGGGTGAAGGTCGTCTCGCCCGGCCGCACGGAAGCCTCGCAGGAATAGCCGCCGACATGGGGCGAGGACTCGGTGCAGCCGTAGAACTCGACCGTCCGACAGCCCCAGAGCTCCTCCAGCCGCTCGCGCGTCCGGTCGATCCCCATCGCCGGCTCGCCGCCGGTGAAGAGCGTCCTGACCGAGCTCCCGCGCGGGTCGAGGCCGAGCCGTTCCATGGTGCGGCCGAGATAGAGCGCGTAGGAGGGCGTGCCGGCGATCACCGTCGGCCTGAAGCGGTCGATGACCCGCGCCCGCGCCTCGGCATCCATACCGCCGCCCGGGATGACCGCGATCCCCATCCGCGCAAACGCGTACATCGCGCCCCAGATCCAGACATGGGGGCCGAAGCCCACCATCGGGAAGACGCTGTCGCCGCGCCGGATGCCCATCGAGTAAAGCGCGCGCGCGTTCGCCCACTCCCAGTAGCCGCGGTCGGTATGGGTATAGCGGAAGACGCGCGGGACGCCGGTGCTGCCCGACGAGGAGAACAGCATCCAGCCGCGGTCCGCCCATTCCGCCTCACCGATGGTGGAATAGGTCCCATAGGGCGGATTCTCGGTCGCGTCCTCCATCATCTCCGACTTGTCGACTACGGGCCATTTCTCGAGATCGTCGACCGTCCGGATATCGGTCGGCGCGAGCCCCAGCCGGTCGAAGCGGCGGCGGTAGAACGCGCTGTTCTCGTAGAGGAACGGGGTCAGCGCCCGGAGCTTGTCGTTCTGGATGGCTATCAGCTCGTCGCGCGAGCAGGTTTCCAGCGCTTCCGACCAGTACTTGTCGCTCGCCGGGGCATCCGTGTCGCGGCGGTGGCGCTCCAGCGTCTCCAGCCAGACCTGGCGGGTCCTGTCCATCACGCCTTGCGCCGGTTGCCCTGTAGCCAGGCATCGACCCGCGCGACGGTCTCGTCGACGGTGTCGTTCCGCATCCCCTTCTGCGCGGCGAGTGCCTGCACCAGCCGGTCGGCGCGCTCGATGTTCACCGCTCCGGCATCGAGCGCCCGCGCCGCCGAGGAGGGCCGGATCAGCCCGTCGGCGGCGGCCGCGTATTTCTCGAAAGGCACCAGGTCGCCCTCGTCCGCGCCGAGCGCCTCGCACACCTCGCACACCCAGTCGTAGACGCTTTCCGACAGCGCGAGGTCGCTGTGCACCGCCTCGCGGATGGGCCGCATTCCGTCCTTCCCGACGCAGCGATAGTTGCCGGTCAGCAGCATCGCCCACTTGGCGAGCGGGACGAAGATGGAGTCGTGCACCTTGAGCTTCACCGGAAGCGCGATCTCGCCCTTGCCGTCGTCGAAGGTCGCGGCCTCGATGTCGGCCTGCAACCCCCGCAGCAAATCCGTCGATTCCTCGGAATCGAACCGCGCCGCCTTGAAGTTGGTCGGCAGGCTGACCTGCAGCACGTTGGTTTTCTCGTCCGGCGGGCGGAACGCCTGCGGGTCGGGGCTGCACAGCGTGATGCGCGGCGGCTCGAACCCGTCCCACACCGAGGCGTCGGTGTAGCAGCCGTCGAGCGATGCGGCGTCGATCCCCGGGATCCGCCTGACATAGGCGAGCGGCGGCATGTTCATGATCGACATCACCGGCTTCCGCGACGCGGCCACCCGGTCGAGCAGCTCGCGCACTCCCGGCGCGCGGTATTGCGGCTCCTGCATGGCGAGCACGACCAGGTCGTAATCGGCGGGGTCCACGTCGGCGGGCGTCGCGGCGGAGAGCGTTCCGGGGAGCCCGTCCGAATGAACCTCGACCAGCCCGTCGCGGCCCTTCGCCGGCATGCGGACGAGCTGGCCCTCGTCGTTGATCAGCGCCGCCTCGTCGGGCAGGCACACCAGCTTCGCGTCGTGCCCGGCGAGCAGGAGCTTGATCGCGAGCAGGGAGCCGTAGGACGCCCCCATGATCATCGTTGCGGTCATCGGCGTCTCCTCTTTCCGGGTTCAGTATTCCAGCACCGGATCGACCCGGTTTTCCAGCGGCTCGCCGGCGAGGAACCGGCGCATGTTCTCGAAAAACAGGTCGAGCGTCCGCGGAATGTAGAGCGCGGTGTCGTCGGACGAGCAGTGCGGCGTGATTATCAGGTTGGGGGTCTGCCAGAGCGGCGAGTCGGATGGCAGCGGCTCGGGGTCGAACACGTCGAGGATGGCGCTGATCTCGCGCCGTTCCAGCCGCGCGCGCAGCGCCTCGTAATCGACCACCCGGGCGCGGCCGTAATTGACGATGCCGCCGCCGGGCCGGATCGCCTCGATCTCCGCCTTGCCGATCAGGTGGCGGGTGTGCGCGGTGGCGGGCGCCGTGGCGATGATGTAGTCGGCGCGGGGGATCAGCTCCGGGATCGCCTCCGGTCCCCGCATCTCGTCGACCGCGGGGTGCGGCTCCGCCGTACGCCGCACGCCGATGACCCGCATCCCGAAGCGCCTGGCCCATTCCGCGACACCGCCGCCGACGCTGCCGACGCCGACGACCAGCAGCGTCTTGCCCGCGATGCCGGTGTTGAAGGTCTGCTCCCAGCGTCCGGCGCGTTGGTGGGTGACCATCTCGGGCACCCGGTTGTTGAGCATCAGGACCGACATGATCGCGTATTCGTGGGCGCGCGCGCCGTGGACGCCGCGGTTGTTGGTGAAGGTCACGCCTTCGGGCAACCAGTCGAACGGGGCGAAGTGCTCCACCCCCGCCCCGGTGGCGTGGATCCAGCGCAGTTCCGGCGCCCGCGTGGCGATGTTGCGGTGGTCGATGTCCCAGCACACCAGCGCATGGGCATCGGCGATCTGGCGGTCGAAATCGGCGCAGTCGTAGCCGATGCTACAGTCGACCCTCTCGGCGAGGTCCGGATAGCGCGAGAACGCCGCGGACAGGCGATCCTCGGTCACCTCGAAGACGGCGCCGAGGCTCGAGTCGTTTTCGATGTGGAGGCGGACCCTGTCGGGCAACTTCGAACCTCGCGGCTAATCCAGGGTTCGCTCGACCCACCACTGGGCAAGCTGCGGGACCAGCGGCTCGAGATGGGAGAACCGGCCGCGGGGCGCGAGCGGCGATTTGAGCCCGCGCTGCTGCAACGCGGCGACCGCGTTGTCCTCCGCGAGCGTGGTGTCCCAGCGCTTGTAGTAGTAGGGCACCTTGGCCTCGAAATCGGGCCTCTCGATGGTCTTTCTCGGGAAGCAGGCGCCGTGGACGACCTTTGTGCGGTTCGGGCCCTGCGGCTGGAGCTCCAGGTACCAGACGGAATCGAGCGTCATGCCGAGCATGGTGGACGGGTTGAGGCAGACATAGTTGGTGCCCAACGCGGCCCTGCCCTCCAGCCCCTCGATATGCGGCAGCTCGTGCTCCAGATCCTCGATCAGCAGCGAGCGGGTGTGCGCGTCGTGATGCTCGCGGATGTCGAGCCAGGCGCCCTCGGTGGGCGCCGCCGAGTGCTCCATCTCCTTGGGGTTGAGGGTCGCGCCGTGGACCATCGGCAGGTGGTATTCCTCCATCGCGTTCTCGATGTGGACCTTCCAGTTGCAGTCCACCTCGTGGACGCGCTTCCGTACCAGCGCGAGATCCTCGAGTCCGTAGGAGCCCATGAGTTCGGGGAAGTTGCCGAGGTAATCGGACAGCGGCGGCGCGTCGTCGTCGAAATTGACGAAGACGAAGCAGCCGCAGGTCTCCAGCCGGAGCCGGCGCAACCCGTACCCGGCGGGGTCGAAGTCCTTCGCCCGCTCCATCCCCGGCGCGCTGTGGAGCCTGCCGTCGAGGTCGTAGACCCAGCCGTGATAGGGGCAGGTGAAAGCGCGGCAATTGCCCTCGCCGTCCGCCACCGGGGTGCCGCGGTGCCGGCAGTTGTTGGCGAACGCACGGAGCTCCCCGTCCCCGCCGCGGACGATCAGGATCGGCACGCCGACATAGTCGACGGCGATGAAATCGCCCGGTTCCGCCATCTGGTCGACATGGCCGAAGAAATTCCAGGTCCGCGAGAACAGGTTGCGGACCTCCAGCCGGTAATACTCCTCGGAGGTGTAGCACCAGGCGGGCAGGCTCTCCGCCTCCTCGACCGACCTGAACACGCTGTCGAAGGCGGAGCGGTCGATCGTCGCGGTCTCGAACATCGTCCTGTTTCCCATTCGCGCAGGTCTCGTCCGGAAAGGCTAGCCAAAACCCCCTCTCCGGTCCAATGATGCGGGCCGGCGGGCTTCATCGCGGGAGGAAGAGATGGCGACCTTCGTTCTGGTGCACGGCGCATGGCATGGCGGATGGTGCTGGCGCGACGTGCGGGCGATCCTGCGGGCGGGCGGGCACGAGGCGTTCACCCCGACGCTGACCGGCCTCGGCGAGCGCTCGCATCTGCTGTCCCACGACATCGACATGAACACCCATGTCACCGACGTCGCCAACACGATCGTGTGGGAGGAGCTCGACGAGGTCGTGCTGGTCGGCCACTCATACGGCGGCAACGTGATCACCGGCGTCGCCGACCGCATGAAGGACCGGCTCGCCCACGCGGTCTATCTCGACGCCTTCGTGCCGTCGGACGGGGACAGCTCGGCCTCGATGGCGGTGACCGTCGCCAACCCCGACGCGACGGAGGCGGACATCGGCGCCGAGATCAAGCGCCGCCTCGACCTCACCGGAGAACGTGGCGGTTCGAGGACGCACTACACCAACATGTTCGACATCCCCGAAGACCCGCCGGAGCCCTATCGCTGGGTCGAACGGCGCATCACCCCGCACCCGGTGCGCACCCAGATCGAACCGATCCGGCTCGAGAGCGGCGGCTCCGACGGCCTGCCCCGGACCTACATCCTCTGCGCGGGCTCGCAGGGGCCGGCGCCGTTCAGGATCCTCGCGAAGCGGTTCAAGGACGACCCGACCTGGCGCTACCGCGAGCTGCCGACCGGCCACGACGCGATGGTGACCATGCCGGAGGAGACCGCCGAACTGCTGATCGAGGCCGCGGAGAGCTGACCGGATGCAGAACGACGACACCCCGCTCGGCAGCGAGATCATCGGCGCGATCAGGGCGGCGGGAGTCCGCCATGTCGCGGCGCTGCCCGACATCGTCACCAGCGCCGGCATCCTGCGGCCCCTGGCCCAGGACCCCGACATCCGGCTGATCCGCCTCTGCAAGGAGGACGAGGGCGTTTCGATCTGCGCCGTGCTCTCCTATTGCGAGAAGCGCGCGGTTCTGCTGATGCAGCAGACCGGGCTGATGGACTCGCTCAACGCGATCCGCGCGGTCGGGATGGAGTACGGGCTGCCGATCTGCATGGTGGTCGGGATGCTCGGCAAGGAACCGGACCGGCCGGCGGCGGAATCGGCGAATTACGGGGTACGGATCGTCGAGCCGGTGCTGGACGCCATGGGGATCGACCGTATCGGCATCGAGACCTCTTCCGACGTCGCCGGGCTCGCGCCCGCCATCGACCGCGCCTATGCCGAATCCCGGCCCGTGGTCGCGCTGATCGGCCGGAGGATCGAGCGATGATGCGCCGCGACGAGTGCTTCCGGAAGATCGCCGAGCACCGCGGCGGCGCCATCGTGGTCGCGGCATACACCTCGGCCTTCGAGTGGGTCGCCATCGACCCGAGCCCGCTCAACTTCGTCAGCGTCGGCGCGATGGGCCAGGCGTCGTCGCACGCGCTCGGCCTCGCCATCGGGCTTCCCGGCCGGAAGATCGTGGTGCTCGACGGCGACGGCAGCCTGCTGATGAACCTCGGCAGCCTGGTGACGATCGCCGAGGCGGCGCCGGAGAACCTGGTCCATTTCGTGGTCGAGAACGGCACCTACGAAGCCAACGGCGGTCATCCGATCCCGGGGCGGGGCCGGGTCGATTTCGCCGGCTTCGCGCGCGATGCCGGCTACCGCGAGGTCCATTCCTTCGACGGCCTGAACCGCTTTGCCGCGACGCTCCCCGAGCTCCTTACCGCCAAGGGACCCGTCTTCGGCTGCCTCAAGGTCGAGCCCGGCCCGCCGCCGGAATACGACTACGAGATGCTCCACAGCCCCCGCATGCGCGAGACCTTCCGTGAAGCGATCCGCCCGTTCCTCGGCGGGGGTGAGGAATAGGACGTCTATCGCGCGCGAACCGGTCCCTCGATACGGCCCTTCGGGCCTACTCGGGATGAGGGAAATCGGAAGACTCCCTCACCCTGAGTAGCCGCGAAGCGGCGTATCGAAGGGCAGGCTCCGGACGTCGTTCCGCCTCCGCCTCAACCCAGCCCGTAAAACGCTCTCGCGTTGTCGTCGAGGATCTTGTCGACCACGCGGGGCTCGACCCGCCCGTCGGTCTTGAGCAGGCGCAGCGCCTCGATCTCGGTCGCGGTGTCGGCGTGGCCGTAATCGGTGCCGATCACCACATGGTCCTCGCCGGTGTAGCCGAGCACGTAGGGCAGGTCGTCGGTCACCTGGCAGGCGACCCAGATGTTGTTGCGCCGGAGCACGTCGTCGCCGAGCTCCTTGCCCCGCCTCTGGAAGCGGATCGACAGGTCGTTGAGGACGTAGGGCACCCATTGGCTCGACACCTCGATGAAGCCCCAGCGGACGCCGGGAAAGCGGTCGGGTATTGCGTGATAGACCAGCGTGTGGAAGGCGCCGATGGTCGCCAGCTTGAACTTCGAGAACCCGGAATCGTCGAGGAAGAAGCGGTGCATGGTCGGGCTGTTGGTCGCCGAGTGGATGCAGATCGGCAGGTTGCGTTCCTGCGCCGCCTCGTAGACCGGGAAGAAACAGGGATCGTTCAGCGTGCGGTCGCATTCGAGCCCGCGCATGAAGATCCCGACCGCCCCGTTCTCCTGCGCGAAGTCGAGCTCCTCGTCCAGCCTGTCCATCGACAGGAGCGGCGGCGTCATCACCCAGCGCAGCCGCTCCGGCGCCTCGCGCCAGATATCGGCGAGCCAGCGGTTGTAGCTCCGGGCGAGCGCCAGCTCGACGCCCGCCTTCATGGTGATCGGGCGGAGGAACAGCGTCGGGTAGAGCACCTGGATGTCGACGTCGAGCCGGTCCATGTGGGCGAGCCTGCCCGGGATGTCGCGCATCTCGCGGGTGTCGGCGGTGGTGTCGCTGCCGACATTGTCCTCCTTGGGCAGGATCGAGCCGTCGATCACCCAGTACTCCTCGACCGCCTGGCCCTCCAGGCCGCGATCCTGCGCGCCGGAGGCACGGGTGACGACCATCGGGGTGTAACCCTGCTCGTCTTCGCGCAGATAGCGCCAGGTCTCCGGCGTCTCCAGGACATGGGCATCGGCATCGATCGTCGTCATCGCAATCCTCGCTCTCGGTCAGCGGCGCGCGCCATCTTGCGCTCCCGGACCGGGTCTGGCAACGCGCGCGACGTTACGGTCCGCCCGCTTCATCTAGTTCTTATCGATCTTACTACATATTATCCTGATTACATAAACTGAGAAATGTGCGCTGTGGTGATTTTTGGCTGTCGCCGGTTCGATTTTGGCGGTTGAATATCGTCCGGCCCGCTTCCCCACCGGGCAGGATACGGGCTTCCGGGGCCTGACAAATACGATTACCGGAAGATTGTCTGGCGTGCGGGCGTGGCTTCCCCTCTGCCGTCGGGCGGCGGGATCGGGCAGGATTGTCGGGAGGCAGACGAGCGGTCAGCCGGTGTCGAGATACGGCACGGCGCCGACCAGGGAGCGCATGCGCTCGGGGCGGCCGGCGCGGGCCTGGGCGAGAGCCATCGCCATCATCACCGCCAGGGCGAGGCCGAGGCGGGTCTTCATCTTGGCGCGGCCTCGGATGTAGTGGGTCTCGAAGTTGAAGCTGTTGTCGAGGCGGCTGTTGATCCGCTCCATGGCCGAGCGGCGGTTGTAGCCGCGCCGCCATGACGGACTGCCCCAGGGCGTGGGGGTGAAGATGCGCCGGTCGTGGCTGTCGAGGTCGATGCGCAGGATGCGGCCATAGTCTCCGGGCTTGACCCCGCCGGCCCGGTGGCAGGCCCGGCTGCCGGCGCAGGCGAAGCCGAAGCGGGTCGCGAAGCCCGTCCGGAGCGTGCATCAATCGGGCGCGCCGGTGTCGCCGGTGTAGAGAAATGTGCGCTGTGGTGATTTTTGGCTGTCGCCGGTTCGATTTTGGCGGTTGAATATCGTCCGGCCCGCTTCCCCACCGGGCAGGATACGGGCTTCCGGGGCCTGACAAATACGATTACCGGAAGATTGTCTGGCGTGCGGGCGTGGCTTCCCCTCTGCCGTCGGGCGGCGGGATCGGGCAGGATTGTCGGGAGGCAGACGAGCGGTCAGCCGGTGTCGAGATACGGCACGGCGCCGACCAGGGAGCGCATGCGCTCGGGGCGGCCGGCGCGGGCCTGGGCGAGAGCCATCGCCATCATCACCGCCAGGGCGAGGCCGAGGCGGGTCTTCATCTTGGCGCGGCCTCGGATGTAGTGGGTCTCGAAGTTGAAGCTGTTGTCGAGGCGGCTGTTGATCCGCTCCATGGCCGAGCGGCGGTTGTAGCCGCGCCGCCATGACGGACTGCCCCAGGGCGTGGGGGTGAAGATGCGCCGGTCGTGGCTGTCGAGGTCGATGCGCAGGATGCGGCCATAGTCTCCGGGCTTGACCCCGCCGGCCCGGTGGCAGGCCCGGCTGCCGGCGCAGGCGAAGCCGAAGGCGGCTGCCGGGCAGCGGTATTTGAGCGTGCCGCAGCGGCCCCGATCAGCCTCGAACCCCTGAAACGCCATAGCGCGGACCTCGCCGGTCCCGGGACAGACGCAGGACACCCGGCCGCGCTCGTCGTGAACGATGACATCGGCGCGGTCGGGGAACAGCGGCCGCGTGATCGGCTGCGCCGGATCGTATCTCGGCTCCTGCTTCTCCACCCGCCACATCAGCCGTGTATCGATCAGCGGGCGGGCGGTCCACCGGTCCCACAGCCGCGCCTTCAGGCGGGCATCGTCGAGACCGCGGTCGGCGCTGAAGTCGGCGCAGCGCCCGGCGATCTCCGGCGCCCTTGCGAACAGCTCCTCCAGCATCCCGGACAGCACCTTGGGTTCCGAGGCCGAAGCGCGCGTCACCTCGAAGGCCACCGGAACCTCGTAATCGGTGTCGGCGATCAGGTGCAGCCCGTAGCCGAACCACGACTTCACCTTCTTCCACACCGCGCCGGTCCTGGCGTCCACCCCGCCCGTCTCGTGCTTGCCCCAGTCGGCGTCGGGGTCCGAGGTCTTGTCCTCGTCCTTGCCGACCCGGCCCGTCGAGTGGCTCGCGATCGCCTTGCCGTCGTAGCCGAGATGACGCCCGAAGTCCGGCAACGCGGCGAACAGCGCGGCGCGCAGGCTCTCGATCATGGCGGACACCAGCCCCTGCTCGTCCTCAAGCTGCACAACACGCCCCAGAAACCGCGAGAAGTTCCAGTGGCTCGGCGCCGTCGAACGAACCCGCGCCGGGCGCGTTACCGCATGCCCGTCGTGAAGCACCGTCACCGGCCCGCTCTGATACGGCAGAGGGTCGAACCCGCAGATCTCCAGCAACGCCGGGTTGCGCCCCAGCTCCCGCAACAGCGACTGCATCGAGGCGTGTTGCAACACCACCCCCGCGATCAGCGCCCGCCACATCGCCCGCACCGGGTAGTCGTTACGGCCCCGACCGCGACACACTTCAAGCGCCGTCACGATCTCCTCGTCGGGAAGCACCGCCAGAACCAGGCGCAGCCGTTCAAGGTCCGGCAGGACTTCGACATCGCGCCACGAAAAGGGTAGCTTCGCCGCCGTCGCCATCGCTGTTCTCCCGACCAGGGGTGGTGGTGGAACAAGGGCCCCAGGGCCCGATGGCGACACCTTCTATCTCATGCGCACGATCAGGGCGCGCGAGGCCGCCGCAGGAAAACCTCGCTGCCAAGACGCCGCGACCAGCGGCGTGGGGTGAAAATCGCCAAAACGACCGCCGCAGCGAAACTGAAACCCCGGATATCAACGACCACCACGGGGTATCAAAAATCTCGCACCTCCGTGAACGCCTTGTAAATCAACCCGTCCCCGACAGCGCAAACGCCTCAAACTGGGGTAAGTCGGCTTGAAATGAACCCAAGGCAAAACCCTTACGCGCCTGACGCCAGCACGCTGTCCTCCGAGCCCGCGGTGCGTGACGAGTCGATCGCACTACGATCTGCGTGAATAAACCAGCTCAATTTTTTCCGACTGAGGTGGCGTCGCAAAATCGGACAGGTCGTCAAGGTGTATTCTGCCGTGTGACGGAGGAATGCGGATGAGCAAGCGACGCAGGTTTTCGGGGGAGCTGAAGGCGAAGATAGCCTTGGAGGCGCTACGGGGTGATCGGACGCTTCAGGAGATTGCCTCGAAGCACCAGGTGCATCCGAACCAGGTGGGTGTGTGGAAGCGCCAGGCGATGGAGGGTCTGGGGGAGGTCTTTTCCGGTGGAGGTGAGCGCCGGGCGCGGGATCACGAGAGCGAGGTCCGGGCTCTTCACGCCAAGATCGGGGAGTTGATCGTAGAGCGTGATTTTTTGTCACGCGGGTCCGGTCGCTGAGCCGGTCCGGGAGACGGGCGATGGTTGTGCGGGGCCACCCGTCGTTGAGCCTGACCCGGCAATGCCGTCTGCTGTCGATCGGGCGCTCGTCGCTCTATGACCGGCCGAAGGGGGAGAGCGCGGAGACGCTGGCTCTGATGCGCCGGATCGACGCGCTGTTCCTCAAGTATCCGTTCTACGGCGCCCGCCAGATGGTTCGGCATCTGCGCCGCGAGGGGGTGCGGATCGGGCGGCGGCGGGCCGCTCGCCTGATGCGCCTGCTTGGTCTTCAGGCGGTCTATCGGGCGCCGCGGACCAGTGCGCCGCACCTCGGGCACCGGGTTTATCCATATCTGCTGCGGGGTCTGGCGATCGAGCGGCCGAACCATGTGTGGTGCGCCGACATCACCTACATCCCGGTGCGGCGCGGCTTCCTCTACCTGGTGGCGATCATGGACTGGGCGAGCCGCTGCGTCCTGGCCTGGCGGCTGTCGAACACGCTGGACGCGGGGTTCTGTGTCGAGGCTCTCGACGAAGCCCTGGCGCGCCATGGCACCCCGCAGATCTTCAACACCGACCAGGGCAGCCAGTTCACCGGCTTCGCCTTCACCGCGCGCCTGCGGGAGGCCGGTATCCGCATCTCGATGGACGGCCGCGGCCGGTGCATGGACAACATCTTCATCGAGCGGCTGTGGCGCTCGCTCAAATACGAGGCGGTCTACCTGCACGAGATCGCCGACGGCTTCGCAGCCCGGCGCGTCATCGGCCAGTGGATCGGCTTCTACAACACCGAGAGACCGCACTCGGCACTCGGCGGGCGGACGCCGGCCGAGGCCTACCGGGGCGACACGCCTGTGGATATGATGGACAAGCCGCTTCGCGCCTTGACCACATACCCACAGGCGCAACAGCAGCAGCAGAAAGATCGATCCAAGAGGATTCTGGCGGCACAAACTTCAACCGGAATACACCTTGAAAACGCCGTCAGCCTGTCCGACAAACCGACGCCACCTCAGTCGGGCGAATTTCAATCGGTGCGAATAGTACAAACCAGCAAGTCACGCAAATTATTGATATCGCGAAAACGACCAACCTCACACGATAATACCTGACGTTGGCAGCGCGTCGCACGAAATGTTGCATCTGGAGCTGCTTGTGGGCCTTGTAATCGTAGACGAAATATATGGATGTCAATGGAGCTACTGCGAGAATGGCCAAGTCCAATACGACGAGGAGATCCCCATACCCGGAAGGCACCATGTTGAGAAGTTGGACCAAAGAAACGACGGTGCAATGATTGGATAGCTTGGGCAACACAAAGTGTAGCATGTCTTGCCCAAGCTGTATTTTTGTATCGCGAGACTCCAAACAAACCATGGTGTATGTGCCGGAAAGGTCCACTATCGTGTCATGAAAATTGAAAAATAGAACCAACAGGAAAGCCGGAGTCAGGATAACAGCCAGACTTCTGCTGTCGGTTGCTCTCTTTAGCTTCCGATACTCTCCGGTTTCCATTTCGGTATGCTCCGATCTACTTCTCTCCTGGACGCAACAGTTCCCATCTGGAAAGTTGTTTCCTGCTGCCGGCGCAAAGCCGTCCGCCTCACATGCGGCTGACTCAGGTGGCGAGCGATCTGTCGGTAAGCGTAATCCTCACTGTTCGTTACCGTTCGCTGGGGCCACCCAGCGTTGCTGACCGGGGTTCAGCAACGTGCCTTTTCAGGGAGTTGTCCTCCGGGACTACGGCCCGCCGCCGCCCGCCGCGTCGTCGAGGGCCGTGGCCCGCAGATATGCCTCGCGCCCTTCGAGCCGCGACCAGTACGCCTCGAACGCGGGCCGCTTCTCGATCAGGTCGTAGTGCAGACCCCAGAGGATGTGCGAACCGACATAGACGTCGGCGGCCGTGAAGCTCTCGCCCGCCACGTAGCCCCCGCCGCCGACCGCCTTCTCGAGGGTATCCATCGTCAGCGCGAAATTGCCGTAGCCCACCATCGCCTCCTTGTCCGGGGGCGGGGCAAGGCCGAAATTGCGGTTGGTCACGGCGGCTTCGAGCGGCCCGGCGGCGAAGAACAGCCAGCGGTAATAGGCGCCCCGCTCTCCCGCCGGCGGCGCGAGCCCGGCCTCGGGGAAGGCATCGGCGAGATAGGCGCAGATCGCCGGCGCCTCGGTGACGACCGTTTCCCCGCGGCGGATCGCCGGTACCTTCCCCATCGGGTTGACCGCGCGATAGTCCGGCGACTTCATCGGCGGCCCGTATTCGAGGATCTCCGTGCGGTACGGAACCGCCAGCTCCTCCAGCATCCACCGCACGATGCGCCCGCGCGACATCGGGTTGGTGTAGAAGACGATTTCATCGCTCATGTCGGGCCTCCCCCGCAATCGCGGCGCTATTCCCAAGGGTCGTAGCTGCCGAAGTTCCAGAGATTGCCCTCCGGATCGCGGCAGGCGTAGAGGCGTCCCCCGTAGTCCTGGTCCTCCGGCGGCATGACCACCCGCGCCCCGGCGGCGGCGGCGCGGGCGTGGTGCGCGTCGACGTCGTCGACGATCGCGTAGACACTCATCGACACCGGACCGTCCGGCGCATCCAGCGGCCGCTGGAGCGCCCCGAATTCGTCGTCGCGAGCGGAGCCCAGCATGATCATCCCGTTGCCGAGGACGAGCTGGGCGTGGGCGATCGTCCCGTCCCCGCCGGGGACGACCAGACGCTTCTCGAAGCCGAACGCCTCACAGAGCCATTCGATCGCCGCGGGAGCGTCCCGGTAACGCAGCGCCGGAACGATGGTGGCCGTGGTGTTCTTCGCGAGCGTCGTCACTGGCGGGGTCCCCGTTCCTTGCGGTAGGCGTGCCGGCCATCTTGCGGCCCGTCCCGGGGTCTGGCAACGCGCCGGCGCGGACGCCACAATCGGTCTGCGCACCGGGAGGGGAAGGACGATGGAACCCCGCGCCTACGGCCCCTACCCCTACGAGCCGATCGTCGACCGGCCGCCGCTGGTGTGGCCGGGCGGGGCGCGGATCGCGTTCTGGGTCGTCCCCAATATCGAGGTCTTCGCGCTCGACGAGCGGATGCCTGACGGTCCGGGACTGATCCCCGACGTGTCCGCTTGGGGCAAGCGGGACTACGGCAACCGGGTTGGCGTGTTCCGCATGATGGAGGTCATGGAGCGCCACGGCGTCAGGGGCACGGCCGCGCTCAACAGCGAGGTGTGCGACGCGGCCCCGCGCATCGTGGAGGAGTGCCTGCGGCTCGGCTGGGAACTGATGGGCCACTGCGAGAGCAACACGCGGCGGCTCAACGAGGCGGGCTCCGAGGAGGCGGCGGGGCGGATCGTCGCGCGCACGCTGGAGCGCATCGAGCGCGCGATCGGCCGCCGCCCCACGGGCTGGCTCGGCGCCGGACGGCAGGAGACCTGGGGGACGCTCGACCGGCTGGTCGCCGAGGGCTGCCGCTACGTCGTCGACTGGGACAATGACGATCAGCCGGTGGAGATGGTGGTCGCGGGCGAGACGATCGTCTCGATGCCCTACGGCGCGGGCGTCTCCGACAAGCAGGCCTTCGAGGGGAGCGGTTTCACCGCCGACGATTTCGATCGCATGATCCGCCGCGCCTTCGACGTGCTCTACGCCGAGAGCGCGGTCTCGGGACGCGTCGCCACGGTCTCGCTCCACCCCTACATAATCGGCGTCCCGCACCGGATCGGCGCGCTTGACCGGGCGCTCGCCCACATCCGGAGCCACGACGGCGTCTGGTTCGCCACCGGCGAGGAGATCGTCGCCCACTTCCTCGAATGGAAGGCGGCGCAGCGGGCGGGTTAGCCGGATCTCATCACGCCGGCATGTCCCACTTCACCGTCCCTGCTGTCGCCCGCTTTCCTCTAGCGCTTGCGGGTACGCTTCCGGATCGTTTCGCGCGCCTCCTGCACGAGCGCCCCGCCGGCGTCCGAGGCGGCCTCGACGAGGAGGTCGACCCAGCGCTGCCCGTGATAGACCGCGCGGTGCGCGAGGCCGATCTGCCGCGCCGGCTCGGGAGCGCGGAAGCGAAGGAAGCTCAGCTCGGGCGAGGCGGACCGCTCGCAGAGCGCGGCGGTCTCCGGCATCAGCGTCAGCCCGGCGCCGCTCGCGACCAGCCGCGACAGGGTGGCGAGCGAGCCGGCGCCGCGCCGGACCTCCTGGATGCGCCACATCGAGCAGGCTCCGAGGACCTGGTTGGCCAGGCAATGGCCGTCCCCGAGCGTGAGCAGCGGCCCGATATCCGCCCGCGCGAGGTCGGCCGGCAGCGGCGCGCCGTTGGGCGCGCCGAGCGCTTCGAGCCGCCGGGCGCGGCCGGCGAGCAGGAAACGATCCTCGAAGAGCTCCCTCTCGGGCAGCTCCAGCAGGCCGAGCGGCAGGGAAACGATCGCCGCGTCGAGCCGTCCGGCGAGCAGGTGGGCGACGAGATCCTGGCCCGGCGCCTCCATCACGTTGAGCTCGACGCGGGGCGACGAATCCTCCAGACGGTCCAGGAGACCGGGCAGCAGATAGGGCGCGAGCGTCGACAGGATGCCCACGGCGAAGCGCAGCGGGCCCTCCTCGAACCGCTTGCCCATGGTCTCCAGCAGAAGCGTCTCGTCGAGAATCCTGAGCGTCTGCTCGTGCGCCTCGCGGCCCAGCCGCGTGAGCTGGATGCCGCGGCTCTCGCGCTCGACCACGGGCCCGCCCAGAGAGGCTTCGAGCTCGCGGATCTGGAGCGAGAGCGCGGGCTGCGAGACGTGCACGCTCTCGGCCGCCCGGCTGAACGACCCGTGTTCGACCAGGGCCTGGAAATAGCGCAGCTGACGCAATGTGACCGGCATCTCTCCATCCTCCTCGGCCGGCGGACCCAGTTCCGCCGGCGCTCTCTTCCGCCTACGCTTCCCCGGGCGGTCCCGTGCGAAGCGTTCATCGACGGGATGTCCCTAGAAGTCTTGTTGTGGTTTTTAGCCCCCAACGATCATAAAAACTAATACCGTTTTTTGCGATAGATCATTAGTTTTACTTATAATCCTCCGCCCGGGAGCCGGGCGCGGGACGGCTCGCGCGACGGGGCCCGCCGTGGTAAGACCGCCGCCGGGCATTCGTCCGAGGCAGCCAGGGGAGGTTCCGGGATGAGCGACGTTCTGCAGGCGATGCGCGACGTGGTGGTCGCCAACCGCATACTGGCGCGCGAGGGGGTGGTCGACGCCTACGGCCACGTCACCGTGCGGCACCCGGACAACCCCGAGCGCTACCTAATGTCGTGCTCGCGCGCGCCGGAACTGGTCACGCTCGACGACATCATGGAGTTCACCCTCGACGGCGAGCCGGTCGACGACTCGGACCGGGTGCCCTACGCCGAGCGCTTCATCCACGGCGCCATCTACGAGAAGCGGCCCGACGTCAACTCGGTGGTCCACAACCACTCGCACGCGGTCATCCCTTTCGGGGTGACCGGGGTGAAGCTGCGCCCGATCATCCATGTCGGAGCCTCGATCGGCGCCGACATCCCGGTCTGGGACATCCGCGACAAGTTCGGCGACACCAACCTGCTGGTGGTCAACATGGCGCAGGGGCGCGACCTCGCGGACTGCCTCGGGCCCAACCGGGTGGCGCTGATGCGCGGCCACGGCTGCGCGGTGGCGGGCGTCTCGCACCAGCAATCGACGATGACCTCGGTCTATCTTCAGGTCGCCGCCGAGCTGCAGGCCCAGGCCATGCGGATGGGCGAGGTCACCTATCTGTCGGACGCCGAGATCGAGCACTGCTCGGCCACCTTCACCAGCGAGATATCGGTCAACCGGGCGTGGCAGTATCTCCGCCACCGCGCCGGGGTGAGCGACCTCTAGGGGGGCGGGATGGCCGGGCCCAGCCGCGAAATCGCCGCCGCCATCGCCGAGCGGGCGGCGGGCGCGGGCATCGAGCTGGTCGCCAGCCTGCCCGACGGCTGGATCGCCGCGCTGATCGAGGAGTTCGAGGCCGATGCGCGGTTCGACCATATCCCGGTCAACCGCGAGGAATCGGCGGTCGGGCTGTGCTCCGGCGCGTTCTTCGGCGGCCGGGGCTCGCTCGCCCTGATGGGCGCGTCTGGACTGATGACCTGCATCTACGCGATCACCAAGATCAACTACACCTACATGGTGCCGATGACGATCTTCATCACCATGCGGGGGCGGCTCGGCGACCGCGCCAAGTTCCACGTCTCGAACGGGCTCTACCTCGAGCCCGTCATGCGGTCGATCGACCTCCCCTACACGGTGATCGAGCGGCGCGACGGGCTGGACGAGATCGGCCGCGCGGTGGCCCATTCGCGGACCATCTCGCGCCCCGTCGTGGTCGGCTTCACGCGCGACCTGCTCTACGGGGAGAGCGGCTGATGGCGATGCAGATGGAGGCCTGCTTCGCCCATCTGGTCGAGCGCTGGACCGACCAGGTGGTCGTCACCTCGGCCGGCAACGCGTCCGAGATGTGGTGGAAGCTCACCGGCGAGACCGAGAAGGTGTTCTACCTCGAAGCTTCGATGAGCCTCGCCTCGCTGTTCGCCGCCGGCATCGCCTACGGCATCCCGCGGGCCAATGTGTGGGCGTTCTCGGGCGACGGGGCGTTCCTGATGAATCCCGGCATGCTGACGGTGGAGCGCCGGCTGGGGCTTCCCAACCTGACCCACTTCCTGGTCGACAACGGGGTCTACGGCGCCACCTTCGAGGTCGGGATGTCGGACGCGGGGGAGACCGACTACGCCGCGCTGGCGCGCGCCTGCGGGCTCAGGAACGTGTTCCGGTTCGGCGACCTCGACGAGCTCCGCGACGGCATGGACGAGGTCGAGCGGGTCAACGGCGAGGCGTTCGTGGTGCTGGAGGTCGAGCCGCTCGGCGGCGCGCTCCCCGACCCGCCGATGGACGGCCCCGAATGCAAGTTCCGCTTCGGCCGCTACCTCGAGCGCACCTACGGCGTGAGGATCTTCGACGCCAGGGTGTGACGCCGGCCTAATGTTTCACGTGAAACATAGTCCCGAAACGGGACTAACTTCGCGTCCCCGGGGACGCGGTCGGGTGTATGCACGTCCGAATATGACGCGTCTGCCGGGTCCGGATCACCAAGCTCTCACGGACGAGCCCGCCCAAGACATTGAGCGCTGGGAAGGCGCGGCTATCATGGGTCCGGCGATGCACGAAGGCATGGAATACGGTGTCCGCACACGACGATAGCGGCGATCCGAAGCTGAGCGGCGCGGGCTGGATCGCCTTCGGCGTACTGGCCGCGCTTTGGCCCCCGCTCTGGTTCCTGGGCTTTCTGGACCTGCCGCGGGACGCAATGCTGATCGGGATCGCATCGGGCGCGGTCCTGTCGATAGACTGCGCCGTGATCCGTGCCCAAGGAGCGCCGCGCTTGGCGTGGACGATCCTGGTGTGCGTGGGAGTTGCGACGGTCCTGTGGTCGCTTGCGATAGGCTTGGGCGAGAGGTCCGGCGATCCGTGGGCGGACCGCTATCTGGCGTTCCTGATCGGCATGGGAGTCCTGATCGTGCTGGCCCATTTGCCGTATCTCATTCTGGTCAAGCGGCGCGCCGACGCTGCCCGCTCGGGAAGCCGCCCCGGCTCCGCCCCCTAAACCGGAAACACCAGACAGTTGTTGATCACCACCGAATCGTACACGCACTTCCGCTCGGCGATCAGCAGCCTGCCGTCCACCCGCTCGAACACGTCGTAATACTTGCCGACCTGCTGGATGCGGCTCGGCTCCTCGACCAAGGTTTCGAGCAGCAGGTAATTGGCCTCGGCGCGGATCGTCGTTCCCTCGGCCTCGTGCACCCGGACGTTGTTTATCTGCAAATTCAGGTAGCGCGGCGCGTACATCTCGGTGTTGCGCAGCGCGAAGGCGCGGTCCTTGAGCATGCCCTTGCCCTCGCAGTAGACGAGGCCGAGCGGCAGGCCGGAGTCGTGATTGTCGCGGGCGACGATGCAGTAGAACGCGTCGTCGGTGAAAAACTCGCACCACTGCTCGACCTCGCCGCGCTCCAGCGCGTCGGCGTAGTCGTAGTGGAACTCCTCGAGCTCCAGCCTGAGGTCGCGGAAGCGTGCGCGGTCGGCGCGGGCCTCGCGCGGCTTGTCGGCCGTCGCCGTCCCGGTCACAGCGCCATCGTCTCGCGGTAGTAGCGGTACATCGCGCGGATCGCGCGCTCGGTGATGATGGTGTCGGTCTCCTCCTCGTCGTCGCCGAGCAGCGCCAGCCCGACCCGGGGCATCGAGCGCCTGAGCCCGTCCTGGACGAACTTGAGCGCCTCGTTGTCCTCGATGCCGAGGAACCCGCCGGGGCCGAAGATGTTGTTCTGGCGCAGCCGGTGGCGCGTCATTGCCTCGTCGTCGGAGGCGCGGCCGAACACCGCCCAGATCATCATCAGCTCGTTGGGCCCGCGCGGCACGATCAGCCGTGTGTTGAGGATGTTGGTCTGGCGCAGCGCCGTCATGTTGGGCCAGATGGTCATCGCGGCGCCGGACCACGAGGAATCGAACTCGCGGACGAAGTTCAGCACGCTCTCGTCGTTGAGCTTGAGCCCCTCGCGATAGGCGGCGATCTGCGCGCTGTCCTCCTCGCTCACATCGGGCCGGCCCTGCGGGCGGCGCGAAAGGAGCGCGCTGTGCCGCCCGATCGGATCGACCATGATGTCGGACTCGTTGCTGGTCACGAACAGCCCGAAGGTCGTCAGATAGGTGTGCAGCAGGGTCGCGTGGTACGGGTCCTTGAGGTTCTCCTGATAGAGCTTCCAGTTGCCCGGCAGGATGTTGCGGTGGAGCCCGAGCAGCACCTGCTCGGTGCCGTCGAAGATGATGTCGAACTGCTCGCGGATGCCGGGGCCGAGATAGTCCTCGACGGGCTCCATGTCCTCGCACGCGGTGGCGAAGATCACGCCGCGATAGGCGCTCACCCTGAACTTCCGCAAGCCGTGCTCCGCCATGTCGAAGCCCGCCGGCATGCCGCCCTTGCCCTTCACCCCGCGGCGGAACGGCACCGCCACCAAGTCGCCGGCGAGGTCGTAGGTCCAGTTGTGGTAGGGGCAGACGAAGCGCTCGGTGTTGCCGCGGTACTCGCGGCAGTACTCGGCGCCGCGGTGGGCGCAGCGGTTCTCGAAGACGTGGAAGCCGCCCTCCATGTCGCGGGTGACGACGACCGGCACCTCGCCGACATAGGAGCGGATATAGTCGCCCGGCTTCGGCACCTCGCATTCGAGGCCGACGAAGTTCCAGTGCCGGCCGAAGAAGATGCGCTCCTGCTCGCGCTCGTAGATCCGTTCGTCGGTATAGACCCAGTCCGGCACGTGCGTTTCGTCGTTCGGCCAGACCAGATCGGCGGGCGCGGCGGCGCCGCTCCCGTTGGCGGGAAAACCGCTCGTTCCGTCCATTCCGCGTCTCCTCCTCGCGGGACCGGGGCAAGTATCGGACGGATGGGGCGGCCTCGCAAGCACGCCGGGGGGGCCGCCCTTCGATACGCGGCTTCGCCGCTACTCAGGGTGAGGGGTGCCTGTCATGTTCTCCACCCCCCTCATCCCGAGTAGGCGCCGCAGGCGCCGTATCGAGGGACGCGCCTCCGCCTATCCCTCCCGCGCCGCCTCCTGCACTACCGCGCGGTCGTTGTAGCCGGCGAGGCTGCGTTCCATGGCCTCGACGCAGACCGGGTCGAGGTCGAAGCGGGGCTCGGGGTCGGGGTCCCAGTTTCCGTAACGGTCCTCGCCCCGGACCAGCAGCGCCGAGCGGCGGCCGATCGACGACCGCACGCGGGTCGGGATGTAGATGAAGGAGATCCCCATCCGGCGCCACGAACTCCGGTTGGGCTCCGAGCCGTGGATCAGGCGCTCGTGGTGGATCGAAAACTGCCCGGCGCGAAGGACGAGGTCGACCGCGCCCGAGTCGTCGATCCCCTCCAGCGTCTGGCCGCGCGACAGGAGGTTGTCCTCGTCGAAGGTCTCGACATGGACCAGCTCCTCGCCGCGGTGGCTGCCGGGGATCACCCGGACGCAGCCGCTCTCGGGCGTGGAATCGCTGAAGGCGAACCAGACCGTCGCCTCCTCGTGGGGGTCGAGCCCGTAATAGGCCGAGTCCTGGTGCCAGGACACGTAGGACGGATCGCCCGCGCCCTTGAACCAGAAGGTCGACAGGTAGACCAGGATGTCCGGGCCGAGAAGGTCCTCGACCGCATCGAGGATCGCGGGATGGCGCGCGAGCTCGACCAGCCAGGGGAAGACGAGATGGCCCTTGACGCGGAGCCGCTTCGTCGCGTCCACGCCCGCTTCGCGCTCGTAGTCCTCGATGCGCCGGCCGAGCGCGCGGGCGTCCGCGGCGCTCATCGCCTCGACCGGGAAGACGTAGCCGTCGCGTTCGAAGGCGGCGACCTGTCCGGCGCTCAGTATCTTGCCCATCGCGGCCTCCCGCTCTCTCCCCGGGTCACAGCCCCATCGCGGCGCGGACCGCGCGGGTCAGGCGCCCGTCGGGGTTCTGGTATTCGAAGACGATGTCGAAATGGTTGGTCTCCGGCAGGTCGATATACTCGGCGGCGAAGCCCTTCGCGCGCCAGGCGGCGGCGTAGTCGTCGGTCTGGCGCTTGAACTCCGAGGTCTCGTTGCCGCCGTAGGAGACGATCAGCGGGCAGCCCTTCTCGGGCAGGTTGTGGATCGGGCTGTTGCGCCGCGCCGCCGCCGCGTCGAGCTTCGCCCATTCGTTGACCTCGCAGAGGCGGATCGGCTCGAGATCGAAGATGCCGGACAGCGCGCAGGCGCCCTTCACGACGTCCTCCGGCGCGCCGAATTCCGCGTGCCAGCCGCCCGAGATCATCGCGCCGGTCAGATGCCCGCCGGCAGAGCTTCCGGTCACGAAGATGCGCTCGGGGTCGGCGCCGAAAGAGGCGGCGTTGCGGTACGTCCAGGCGAGCGCCCGGCGGCATTGCGCGACGATGGTATCGAGGCTCGCCCCGGGCGCGAGGCTGTAATTCACCGTCACCACGGCGGCGCCGAGCCCGACGAAGGATTCGGCCATGAAGGCGCTCTCCTTCTGGCTCAGCATCCTCCAGTAGCCGCCGTGGATGAAGAACAGGACCGGCGCGCCGCCGCCCGCCGGGAAGATGTCGACCACCTCGTCGGCGCTCTCGCCGTAGCGCACGTCCTCCCGGCATTCCAGGGCCTCGCGCGCGCGGGCGCTGTCGGAGGCGTAGCGCGCCACCGCTGCCTCGAACACGTCCACCGGCACGGTGCCCCGCGCCCGGTATTCGATGTCGAGCGTCTCCCGGTCGAAGCCGCGATAGATCGTCATTCCCGTCACCCTTCCGTCATCCGCCGTGCCGCGACCGGATCGCGCGGAATCCCGAGCAGGTCCGCGGTCCAGTCCATCGCCCGGTCGAGCCGCCCGCGCCGGACGATCTCGCGATGGGCGTACCACGCCATGGCGACGGTAAACACCCCGGCGAAGAACACGTCGCTCAGAAAATGCGCGCCCACCAACATGCGGAACGCGCCCACGATCGAGCCGAAGCCTATCGCCGCCCAGAATACCCGCCGCCGCCAGCGCGGCGCCACGAGAAACGCGAGCGCGGCGAAGGCGAAGCCGTAACTCGCCTCGCCCGAGACGAACGAGCAGTTGGTCTCGCACTGGTCGGCGATCGCGAGCGGCGGGGTGAACGCCTTGTCGCCGCCGAACTCGACGATTTGGCGCGGCCGGGCGCGGTCCCAATGGTCCTTGAAGACGTGATTGACGATCAGCCCGGGCCCGAGGATCGAGAAGACGACGATGAAGCAGATCGAGCGCCGCGTGAGGCCGAACAGGTAGCTGCCCCAGAGATGGCGCGCGGCAACCGCGAGCAGAAGGCCGGCGAAGGCGACGTACCCGGCCCACAGGAACGCCTTGCGGATCGCCTGGACGTCCGGGTCGCGCGCCGCCGGGAACCCGTTGCCCGGATCGTGGAACAGGCCGGCGAAGAACAAGTCGATGGACGGAAAGCGGTAGAGGACCGCGCCGGCGATCGCCGAGACCGCGCAGAAGACGAGCAGGTTCCGCCGTCCCGCCGTTCGGGATTCGCGATGTGTCGCGGCGTCATCCATCGGCGCGTGCCGCCTCCCCCGGGCGCAGCAGGTTATCGCCGCCCGCCGTCGATTGCATCAGCCCCGCCCCTGTCTAAGATGGGCGGCCGTTCAGGGAGGGCCGGGTGTCAGGGTATCGTCTTTTCGCCATCGCGTTTTCGCTTCTCGCCGCGCTCGCCGCCGCCGGTCCGGGGACGGCGCGCGCCGACAAGGCGGCGACCGGGATCATGCTGGGCGGGGCGGCGTTCCTCGCCTACAGCCTGGCCGCCGATCCGCCCCAGGACGACGAGCCCGACGTCGTCACCTTCGGCACCGGCGTGTTCGACGCGGTGGACGAGGAAAACTCGGCCGCGCTGCTCCGGATCGAGTACCGGCCGGAGCTTCTCGGCCTGCGCACCGGACCGCTGCTGGGGCTGGCCGGGACGACCGACGGCGGCATTCTGGGCTACGGAGGGGTCCGCCACGACGTTCTCTTCGAGGGCGGGCTGCTGGTCTGTAAGCGGTAGCCGCGCCCCATACTTTCGCGGGCTGTGTTTCCCGGTCTGACTCTCTTCCCTGGCGGCGGCTTTGGAGGAGGGATGACGATGACGGAGTTTTCGACGGCGGCGGGTTCTGTCGGTTCTGGTGCCGGGGCGGCTGGATCGCCGGTTTCGGGGGATGCCGGCGCGGCCGCTGCGCCGCGCGGCTGGACCGAGGCGGAGCGGGCGCGGGCTGTGGCGGAGAGCGAGCGGCCGGGCGTGACGATTGCGGCGGTGGCGCGCCGTCACGGCATCGACGAGAGCACGCTGCGCGGCTGGCGGCGCCAGGCGCTGTATACGGTTGCCAGGGCGGGTTCCGGCAGCGTCGGGCGGTGGACCGAGGCCGAGAAGGCCCGTGCTGTGGCGGAGAGCGAGCGGCCCGGCGTGACGATTGCGGCGGTGGCGCGCGGCCTCGGCGTCAGCAAGAGCACGGTAGGGCGCTGGCGCAAGCGTGCGCGGAGCGGCGTTTCGGCGGCGTCGGGCGGGACCCCGCCGGCTTTCGTTCCGGTGACGGTCGAGGATGCGCCGGCGGACCGGCCGGTGACGATTGCCGCGAACGGCGTTGTCGTAAGCCTTCCCGGAGACAGTTCGGCGGAGCGGATCGTGTCGATCGCGGCGGGTCTGGGGCGGGCGTCATGACGATCCCCGGCGCCTCGCCGCGGATCGTCCTGGCGACGCGGCCTGTGGACTTTCGCCGCGGCCACGACGCGCTCGCGGCGACGGCGGCGGTGGAGCTCGGCCTGAGAAATGTGCGCTGTGGTGATTTTTGGCTGTCGCCGGTTCGATTTTGGCGGTTGAATATCGTCCGGCCCGCTTCCCCACCGGGCAGGATACGGGCTTCCGGGGCCTGACAAATACGATTACCGGAAGATTGTCTGGCGTGCGGGCGTGGCTTCCCCTCTGCCGTCGGGCGGCGGGATCGGGCAGGATTGTCGGGAGGCAGACGAGCGGTCAGCCGGTGTCGAGATACGGCACGGCGCCGACCAGGGAGCGCATGCGCTCGGGGCGGCCGGCGCGGGCCTGGGCGAGAGCCATCGCCATCATCACCGCCAGGGCGAGGCCGAGGCGGGTCTTCATCTTGGCGCGGCCTCGGATGTAGTGGGTCTCGAAGTTGAAGCTGTTGTCGAGGCGGCTGTTGATCCGCTCCATGGCCGAGCGGCGGTTGTAGCCGCGCCGCCATGACGGACTGCCCCAGGGCGTGGGGGTGAAGATGCGCCGGTCGTGGCTGTCGAGGTCGATGCGCAGGATACGGCCATAGTCTCCGGGCTTGACCCCGCCGGCCCGGTGGCAGGCCCGGCTGCCGGCGCAGGCGAAGCCGAAGGCGGCTGCCGGGCAGCGGTATTTGAGCGTGCCGCAGCGGCCCCGATCAGCCTCGAACCCCTGAAACGCCATAGCGCGGACCTCGCCGGTCCCGGGACAGACGCAGGACACCCGGCCGCGCTCGTCGTGAACGATGACATCGGCGCGGTCGGGGAACAGCGGCCGCGTGATCGGCTGCGCCGGATCGTATCTCGGCTCCTGCTTCTCCACCCGCCACATCAGCCGTGTATCGATCAGCGGGCGGGCGGTCCACCGGTCCCACAGCCGCGCCTTCAGGCGGGCATCGTCGAGACCGCGGTCGGCGCTGAAGTCGGCGCAGCGCCCGGCGATCTCCGGCGCCCTTGCGAACAGCTCCTCCAGCATCCCGGACAGCACCTTGGGTTCCGAGGCCGAAGCGCGCGTCACCTCGAAGGCCACCGGAACCTCGTAATCGGTGTCGGCGATCAGGTGCAGCCCGTAGCCGAACCACGACTTCACCTTCTTCCACACCGCGCCGGTCCTGGCGTCCACCCCGCCCGTCTCGTGCTTGCCCCAGTCGGCGTCGGGGTCCGAGGTCTTGTCCTCGTCCTTGCCGACCCGGCCCGTCGAGTGGCTCGCGATCGCCTTGCCGTCGTAGCCGAGATGACGCCCGAAGTCCGGCAACGCGGCGAACAGCGCGGCGCGCAGGCTCTCGATCATGGCGGACACCAGCCCCTGCTCGTCCTCAAGCTGCACAACACGCCCCAGAAACCGCGAGAAGTTCCAGTGGCTCGGCGCCGTCGAACGAACCCGCGCCGGGCGCGTTACCGCATGCCCGTCGTGAAGCACCGTCACCGGCCCGCTCTGATACGGCAGAGGGTCGAACCCGCAGATCTCCAGCAACGCCGGGTTGCGCCCCAGCTCCCGCAACAGCGACTGCATCGAGGCGTGTTGCAACACCACCCCCGCGATCAGCGCCCGCCACATCGCCCGCACCGGGTAGTCGTTACGGCCCCGACCGCGACACACTTCAAGCGCCGTCACGATCTCCTCGTCGGGAAGCACCGCCAGAACCAGGCGCAGCCGTTCAAGGTCCGGCAGGACTTCGACATCGCGCCACGAAAAGGGTAGCTTCGCCGCCGTCGCCATCGCTGTTCTCCCGACCAGGGGTGGTGGTGGAACAAGGGCCCCAGGGCCCGATGGCGACACCTTCTATCTCATGCGCACGATCAGGGCGCGCGAGGCCGCCGCAGGAAAACCTCGCTGCCAAGACGCCGCGACCAGCGGCGTGGGGTGAAAATCGCCAAAACGACCGCCGCAGCGAAACTGAAACCCCGGATATCAACGACCACCACGGGGTATCAAAAATCTCGCACCTCCGTGAACGCCTTGTAAATCAACCCGTCCCCGACAGCGCAAACGCCTCGGCCTGGACATCTATTCCGGGGTGATCGTGATCTTCCGCTCGAAGCGCGGCGACTGGCTGAAGCTGATCCACTGGGACGGGACCGGGCTGGTTCTGACCTACAAGCGGCTCGAGGAGGGGCGCTTCGCGTGGCCCCGGATCGAGGACGGGGTTCTGCGTCTCAGCCGGGGCCAGTTCGAGGCGTTGTTCGAGGGGCTGGATTGGCGCCGGGTGCGTGCGCCTCGGGTTCGCCGTCCGTTGGCGGCGGCGTGAGCGGGCCGGATTATTGTCTGGCGCGGGGGCGGCGATTCGGCCCATATCGCGGCGATGACGAGCACCGCCCCGATCGCCCCCGTCCCCGAGGCCGCCGCGTCGCCGGCGGTGGTTTCCGAGGCGCTGGCGGCTCTGGAGCGGCGTCTGGAGGAAGAGCGGTCGGCGCGGTGCGATGCGGAGGCGCTGGCGGCGCGTCTTGAGGCGGAGAAGGCGGAGATCGCCGAGCAGAACCGCCGCCTCGAACATCTCAACGACGAGCTTCGCAAGCTTCTGTTCGGCAGGAAGTCGGAGAAGCTGGGCGCGGACGACCGCCAGCTGTCGTTCGACGATCTCGGGACGGCGGTGTCGGAAGCCGGCGGCGATCCGGCGGCGGACGCGCCGGCCGGGGAGGCCGCGCCGCGCCGGCGGCGGCGCGCGGGGCGCCCGGCGGTCCGCTTCCCGGCCCATATCGAGCGCCGGGTGGAGGTGATCGAGCCGGCCAGCCGGCTGTGCCCGTGCGGCTGCGGCGCGATGGCGAAGATCGGCGAGGACCGCAGCGAGCGTCTCGACATCGTGCCGGCGCGGTTCGTGGTGATCGAGACGGTCCGGCCGCGCTACGCCTGCAACCGGTGCAAGGGCGCCGGGGTTGTGCAGGCACCGGCGCCGGCGTCGCTGATCGAGGGCGGGCTGCCGACCGAGGGGCTTGTGGCGCATGTGCTGGTCTCGAAGTATTGCGATCACCGTGTGTCCTGAAGCACCGCCATGAAAGGAGGTGCGCAACTGCAAGAGAGATGAGGGTAGGCCCCTCGGGGTCGACGATCAGGCGTCGGTCTCAAACCACCACGAGCTGCTGTCGTAAAGAGCGATGGTGGTGAGCGTCGTGGAAACGGCGGGACGACGATCTCGTCAGGTGAGGTCCGGGGAGACGAGCGAAAGCGAACCGCCGATGAACTGCCGAAAGCGTATGGTCGATGTCAGAACCGGGGGTGGTGGTCACTCCGGGACAAGCATGGGCGGAGTCCTGGAGTCCGGCCCACGCGGCATCCGGCTCGAAGGCGGCGTGAACCCGGAACAGGCTTTCTTGCGGAACAGGAGAACCTGTCGTCCCGATGCCAAGGGAGACGGCCAACCGGGCAGCCCCCGGAAGGCTCAGAGTACCGATGCGGGGCACAGGGGCAGAACAGCCCGTAGTAGGGATGAAGGCGCTGTAATGGCGCTGGACCGAAGGGGCTGTGGTGTTCAGCCGCTGCCGTCGGCCAACTGGTGACAGGAGGAGCCGGATGACAGGGGCAAAGCCGTTCCCGATAGCAAAGAGGGAAGTCTGGGAAGCCTTCAAGCATGTGAAGGCAAACCGGGGAGCGGCTGGAGTAGATGGGCAGACGGTCGAGAGTCTGGAGGAACGGCTTGGTCCGGAACTCTACAAGCTCTGGAATCGCATGTCCTCAGGCAGCTATATGCCGCCTCCGGTTCGCAGGGTGAACATCCCCAAGGAGGGCGGCGGGAAGCGCCCGTTGGGCATACCGACGGTCACGGACCGCATCGCTCAGGAGGTTGTTCGCCGACATCTGGAGCCCTTGTTGGAACCGATTTTCCATGAGGACTCATACGGATATCGGCCGAAGCGATCCGCCATTGACGCCATCCGGACAGCGCGTCGGCGATGCTGGCGCTACGACTGGGTGCTGGACATGGACATCAAGGGGTTCTTCGACAACATCGACGATCGTGTCCCGAGCCGTGGTGTAAGAGCCTGGCGGCCGTCGCGGTATCCGGCGGGTAGGGCCGGTAGGCTCAGGCTGCCACGGCGGGCAGCTTGACGGTTGCATTGTCGCTCACGGGAGCGATTGATTCCAGCGTCATGTATCTGGCCCTCTGGACGGCCCATTCGTCGTTCTGCTCGAGCAGGATGGCGCCGATCAGCCGTGTTATGGCGTCCTCGTTGGGGAAGATGCCGACGGTGTTGGTACGCCGCTTGATCTCGCCATGGAGTCGTTCGAGCGGGTTTGTCGAGTGCAGCTTGGGGCGATGCGCGGCCGGGAAGGTCATGTAGGCGAGAACGTCGTGCTCGGCCTCGTCCATGAGAGCGGCGAGCTTCGGCGCCTTGGCCCTGAGCTGGTCGGCGACCTGGCGCCACTGGGCGGAGGCGCTGTCTGCATCCTCCTGGGCGAAGGCGGTGGTGACGAAGGCGGACACGACGCGCCGGCCCTGCTTGCCGGCATGGGCGAGCAGGGTGCGCATGAAGTGGACGCGGCAGCGCTGCCATGTGGCGCCGAGGACGCGCGTTGCAGCCGCCTTCAGGCCCTTGTGGTCATCGGAGACGACCAGCTTGACGCCGCGCAGGCCGCGGCGGGCCAGGGAGCGCAGGAAGGAGGTCCAGAAGGTCTCGGCCTCGGACGCGCCGATCGCCATGCCGAGCACCTCGCGGCGGCCCTGGTCGTTGACCGCCACCGCGATCGTGACCGCGACCGAGACGACGCGCCCGGCCTCGCGCATCTTCACATAGGTCGCGTCCAGCCACAGATACGGCCAGTCGCCCTCCAGCGGGCGGTCGAGGAAGTCGCGGATCTTGCCGTCGATCTCACCGCACAGCCGCGACACCTGGCTCTTCGAGATGCCCGACATGCCCATGGCCTGCACCAGGTCGTCCACCGAGCGGGTCGACACGCCCTTGATGTAGGCCTCCTGGATCACCGCCGTCAGCGCCTTCTCCGCCATGCGACGCGGCTCCAGGAAGCCCGGGAAGTAGCTCCCCTTGCGCAGCTTCGGGATCTTCAGCTCCACCGTGCCCGCGCGCGTCTCCCAGACCCGGTCCCGGTAGCCGTTGCGATGGGTGAGCCGGTCCGGCGAACGCTCGCCGTGTGCGGCTCCCGCAAGGCCCTCCACCTCAAGCGCCATCAAACGCTCGGCCGTGAACCCGATCATCTCGCGAAGCAGATCGGCGTCCGAACTCTTCTCCAAAAGCGCCTGCAGGGTCATCATGTCCTTGGTGGTCATCGTGGTACTCCTCCGGTCGGATGGACTGTAGAAGCCCAACCCTAACCGGCACCGCGATGGCCATCCGCTATGGATAAGTGGCCCGCCGCCGCCAGACACCACACGGTCGCGGCGGCGGGCCACTTACCCACAGCTACCGATGCTGGCTCCTGCTCCTACACCACACCACGCCTGGGGGCACGACAACATCGACCACGAGTTGCTGCTGAAGGCCGTTCGTCACCATACGTGAGGTGGCGTCGCAAAATCGGACAGGTCGTCAAGGTGTATTCCGCCGTGTGACGGAGGAATGCGGATGAGCAAGCGACGCAGGTTTTCGGGGGAGCTGAAGGCGAAGATAGCCTTGGAGGCGCTACGGGGTGATCGGACGCTTCAGGAGATTGCCTCGAAGCACCAGGTGCATCCGAACCAGGTGGGTGTGTGGAAGCGCCAGGCGATGGAGGGTCTGGGGGAGGTCTTTTCCGGTGGAGGTGAGCGCCGGGCGCGGGATCACGAGAGCGAGGTCCGGGCTCTTCACGCCAAGATCGGGGAGTTGATCGTAGAGCGTGATTTTTTGTCACGCGGGTCCGGTCGCTGAGCCGGTCCGGGAGACGGGCGATGGTTGTGCGGGGCCACCCGTCGTTGAGCCTGACCCGGCAATGCCGTCTGCTGTCGATCGGGCGCTCGTCGCTCTATGACCGGCCGAAGGGGGAGAGCGCGGAGACGCTGGCTCTGATGCGCCGGATCGACGCGCTGTTCCTCAAGTATCCGTTCTACGGCGCCCGCCAGATGGTTCGGCATCTGCGCCGCGAGGGGGTGCGGATCGGGCGGCGGCGGGCCGCTCGCCTGATGCGCCTGCTTGGTCTTCAGGCGGTCTATCGGGCGCCGCGGACCAGTGCGCCGCACCTCGGGCACCGGGTTTATCCATATCTGCTGCGGGGTCTGGCGATCGAGCGGCCGAACCATGTGTGGTGCGCCGACATCACCTACATCCCGGTGCGGCGCGGCTTCCTCTACCTGGTGGCGATCATGGACTGGGCGAGCCGCTGCGTCCTGGCCTGGCGGCTGTCGAACACGCTGGACGCGGGGTTCTGTGTCGAGGCTCTCGACGAAGCCCTGGCGCGCCATGGCACCCCGCAGATCTTCAACACCGACCAGGGCAGCCAGTTCACCGGCTTCGCCTTCACCGCGCGCCTGCGGGAGGCCGGTATCCGCATCTCGATGGACGGCCGCGGCCGGTGCATGGACAACATCTTCATCGAGCGGCTGTGGCGCTCGCTCAAATACGAGGCGGTCTACCTGCACGAGATCGCCGACGGCTTCGCAGCCCGGCGCGTCATCGGCCAGTGGATCGGCTTCTACAACACCGAGAGACCGCACTCGGCACTCGGCGGGCGGACGCCGGCCGAGGCCTACCGGGGCGACACGCCTGTGGATATGATGGACAAGCCGCTTCGCGCCTTGACCACATACCCACAGGCGCAACAGCAGCAGCAGAAAGATCGATCCAAGAGGATTCTGGCGGCACAAACTTCAACCGGAATACACCTTGAAAACGCCGTCAGCCTGTCCGACAAACCGACGCCACCTCAATCGGCTCTCTCTCTTGAGTAAAAAAAACCTACGCCATTGCTTCCGCCCCAATTTTCACATCCGGGGTTTCGACAACCTTGACCAGTTGGTAGCCGAGTTGTCTGGCGCGGCGGCCGAGGTTTGAGACCGTCCGGTTCACCCGGCGCTGCTCATAGGTCTCCATCCCGCGCTCCACATATTCCTCGCCGCGGGTGACCAGCGTGTAGACCAGGCAGGCAAGCTCGCGGGCGGTTGCGTTGATGGCAACCGGGGCATCCTTGCGGGCGAGGCGCGCACGGTGCCGGGCGCCGATGAACGTCTGGCTCCTGCGAGCGTTCAGGGCCGCCATGCGAAGGGACTGCGCGGCCTTGTTGATCACCTTGGGCGAGCGGCCCGGCAGGGGTTTGCCACCACTGATGCGGGTTCCCGGCGCCAGCCCGAGCCAGGAACAGAAGTGCTGCGCGGACGGGAAGGCCGAGAAGTCCGGGCCGATCTCCGACGCGATCGTGAGTGCGGTCGTAACCCCGATCGCAGGGATCGCGGTGAGATCGACGCCCATCATCCTGTGCAGGGCCTCGGCCATCGCCTTTTCGCTGGCGGCCCGCTTGGCAGCATCGCTCCGGATCTTCGACGGGCAGCGCGTGGGAGTGTTGTCCGGAGCCGCATTCGCCGGACCGTCCGTCCCATCGTCCGGCGGCGTCAGGCTGTCGATCTGCGCCGCGATCTGCGCCTCGCAGACCTCAATCTGGCCAGTGAGAAAGTCGAAGCGCTGCATCGCCTGCGTCAGTGCGAACAGATGCTCCTCGCGCCAGGTGCCCTGCAATGCTGCCGTGATCCTGTCGCCGCTGGCCTTGATCCGCCCGTCCCGAAGTTCTGCGAGCCGGTGTGGATCACGCTCGCCGTCGACGATCGCCCGCAGGATCCTCTGTCCCGTCACGCCGGTGATGTCGCTGATCACCGAGTCAAGCCGCACGTTCATCTCGGTCAGCGCCTTCTGCATGTGCAGCACACAGCGCGCGCGATCTTCGATCAGCCGCTTCGCCTGGCGCACATACGAGCGCAGCGGGCATACCGCATCGCCGGGACGGAAGGCACCTCGCAGAAGCCCGTAAGACAGAAGCTGACGGATCCACTGGCAATCAAGCACATCGCTCTTGCGACCGGCGATCTGCTTCGTCATCCGCGGCGGCACGAGCATCACCTCGAAGCCGGCGCGATCCAGAACCTCGTAGACCGGAATCCAGTACACCGAGGTCGACTCCATCGCCACCTTGTTCACCCCGCAGGACGACAGCCATGCCGCCATCTCCTCAAGATCCCGCGTGAAGGCATCGAACGACCGGACCGGTTCCGAACAACTTTCGGGGTCGACCGCGACATAGTGAACGTCCTTGCCGATATCGATCCCGGCACAATCCCGGTTCACGACTTGCAGGCTCTCGGACCGTCGGCGCTTGCGTGGCATCCAAATCCCTCCTCTGACCGCTTCGCTTCACTCGGGTCGGGGAGGAACCACGGCAAATCTCAATCTCTTGAACGAGGTCGCGGGAACCCCGCGCCATCAGTGACAGAAGCCGATCATGGTTCGGGCCACGCTACTTTACGGGTGCCTGAGCACGCCATTGCCAAGCCGGCCTCGACTGCCCCGACCGCCCGACGAATCACATCTTCGAACTGCGCCAGCAAGTGCCCGTTTTTACTTTCGCGACAGGGCCGGTGCCGCGCGGGGGTGGATGCTACTTCGGCGCATTCTACAAGTCGGCGCTCTATCCGACCCTTCGTCTGATAGACGCCCACTTGCAGCGATGGGCAATGCGGAAGTTCAAACGCTTCCGACAACGACCGCGTCAGGCTCGTCTCTGGCTTGCCAGAATCGCGAAAGCGGAGCCGTGGCGGTTCGCCCATTGGACCCTTGTGCACGGGCAGGGCCGGACGCTGGGAGCCGTATGAGCTGAGAGGTTCACGTACGGTTCTGGGAGCGCGTGGGGGTGAGATTCCCCCGCGCGACTCGCTTGCCGCTCTACCGTCAATCGCAGATCTACGCGCGTCTGGGGCTTGAGCTGCCCCGCGCGACGCTGGCCGACTGGGTGGGCAAGGCGTCGTTCCATCTTCGCCCCCTGGTGGACTGCCTGGCGGCGGACCTCAAGCGGTCGGCGAAGCTCGGGGTGGACGAGACGCCGATCCGGGTTCTCGACCCGGGCCGGGGCCGGACCAGGACGGGCTACATGTGGACGATGGTGCGCGACGAGCGGCCGTGGTCGGGGGCGGACCCGCCTGGGGTGGTCTATGCCTACGCGCCGGGCCGCGGCGGCAAGCATGCGGAGACGCTGCTGGAAGGGTTCTCGGGGACCGCGCAGATCGACGGCTATAGCGGCTACAACCCGCTGCGCCGTGCGGACCGGCCGGGGGGAGCGCTGACGCTCTCGGCCTGCTGGGCGCACGCCAGGCGCGCGCTGAAGGACATCTTCGATTCGAACGCCTCGCCGGTCGCGAAGGCCGGTCTGGAGCGGATCGCGCGGCTCTACGCGATCGAGGACAGGATCCGGGGCGCGGCGCCGGCGACGCGCCAGGCGGTGCGCTGGACGGAGTCCGCGCCGCTGGTGAACGCCTTCGGAGTGTGGCTCGACGAGCAGCGCTCGCGCGTCTCGCCGCGCTCGCGCCTGGGCGAGAAGCTGACCTACATCGCCAACCGGTGGGACGGGTTGCTGGTGTTCCTCCGCGACGGGCGCGTCGAGATCGACTCGAACTTCGTCGAGAACCGCATCCGCCCGCTGAAGCTCACGGCAAAGAACGCCCTGTTCGCGGGCCACGACGAGGGCGCCGCCGCGTGGGCCCGGATCGCCTCGCTGATCGAGACCTGCAAGATGAACGGCGTCGAGCCGCACGCCTGGCTCAGGAGCGCGCTCGAGAAGATCGCCGCGGGTCACCCACAGTCGAGGATCCACGAGCTGCTGCCGTGGAACTTTGATCCCAAGCCCGACGTCGACACCGGCTGATCGCGGCGCCCAAGCCCACCCTCAAGAAAACGCTGTCAATCCAGACCCGATATGGGGTCTGAACACCGCTTACGAATGAAGGGGCGCAAGGGTCGATGGAAAGGCCATGATGTCACCGGTTGCGAGCGGGTCGGCATCAAGACTGAAACGCGGAGCCGGATGCGAGCCAGCGCCTGCCCGTTCTCGCCCATGGAGAGCCCGCGATTCTTATCCGGCGCAGCCGACCTCGCGACCACACCGGAGCGAAGTGCCGACTATCGCCAATTCGGCCGGCGAATGCCATCCAGCGCAGCCACCCCGTGTCAGCAGGGCAGCCGCCCCGTGGCGCACCGACGCGATCACATTGATGCCGGCAGGAGCCCCTCCGCAGTCTGTTCATTCCCGATACCACCGCCGACGGCTTGTCGGCAAGGCGGCGGGGCATGGTGCACGCGCAGTGCATGCCCCCTGACGAACATGGCAAGCGCCGTTTCGTCACCCGGATTGTGACCTGGGATTTTCGTATTCATCCGGATTCCGTCAACAACGGAGATCACATGCGAAGGGGATTATGTAAGAAAGTCACTGGCCTCGCCTAAGCCTATGAGTCCTCGACGATCTTGACCGGCTGTAGGATCGCGGTCGCCAGTTCTTCTGGCGTCGCGTCGATCAGGAATTCTTCCTCCAGTTCCGCCTTCTTCGGCTGGTAGCTGTGCGGCTTCACCCGGACAGTGCGGCGGGTGATCTTGCGAGATTGCCGCGCCTCTTTCTTCGGCATCATCCTGTCTCCAACGGTTCGAGCTTCGCACGCAACGCTTCCTCGAATTCGCGCCGCCGCACGGTTTCAGCGGACAGCAGCTTGTCGCTGGACGCCTCAAGCGACAGAACTTCCCAATGGTGCGCTACGAGCCGGAAATCGCCGTCTATGCGCGGGATCAGCCAAACGATGTCGCCATCGTCCAGGTCGCGCGAGGGATTGTCTGACGGCCCGCCTATCGCGTTGAAGAACGGCAGATCGACGGCCACCGCGAGTTTCGTTCCCCACCGTCGCAGCGTCGGAGCCTTGATCTGTAACTGCGGCATCAAGCGCTTTGCGCTCGACGAACGGCAGCCGGGACGACGAACTGCCGCAGGTGCGGGCGGGACGGTTGCTGTAGACGCGAGCAACCGCGTGAAATCGGACTGCATGGCCGGGCCGGAGAAGTAGACAGCCTGGATTTCCAGCCCGTACCAGACCGATGCAGCGTCGTCGGCGGACACAACAAGGTCGATCCGGCCAGCGGTGCTTGCGTTCGGTTCCGGGATCCGTAAGATTACGCTATGTGACTTGCGAGGAAACAGCGGAGCGGAATGGGAGGAAACACAATGACAACACCTGCGATCCCACCGATCTTTGGGACCGGCGAGATGGAGACTCTGTACGGGACGGCCGGAAACAACCAAATTTTCGGCCTCGGGGGTGAAGATACGATCCTGGCTCGCAACGGCGATGACACGGTGTATGGCGGCGCTGACGACGACACCGTCCACGGCGGTTGGGGCAACGACACGATCTACGGCGGGGCCGGCAACGACACACTCTACGGGGACGCCGGACACGACAAAATCTACGGCCAAGACGGCAACGACCACCTGCATGGCGGCTACGGCAATGACTCGCTCTACGGCGGGGCCGATAAAGACTGGCTGTACGGCGGCTACGGCAAAGACAAGATGTGGGGTGGCGACGGCAACGACGAGATGTGGGGCGGCGACCGCGACGACAAGAAGCAGGACGGCGACGACACCATGTATGGCGGACGTGGCAACGACAATATGCGGGGCGAGGCCGGAAATGACACGCTCTACGGCGAAGACGGCAACGACACGCTGACTGGCGGTCTCGGGAACGACACGCTGACTGGCGGCAAGGGCAACGACGAATTCGTATGGGGCTTATATAGATAACTTGACCGGGAGGTCCGCGGCATTTCTTCCGTCATGCCCGGACTTGTTCCGGGCATCCATGTCTTGCGGCATCGCGGTGCGAGTGGGGACAAGCGAGCCGGCCGACCCACGTGGATGCCCGGAACAAGTCCGGGCATGACGGCGTTGAGGGCAAGCGGGGCGGCGTTCCCGTCCCCGAGCCGGGCCAGCCGACCGCCGTTCAAGTTATCTATATAAGCCCGAAAACAAACTATTGTTCACTATGGCCGGCGATCCGCTACCTTTTCTACTCCGGCGCGTGAGGGCAGCGAATCCTCTGAATGTTCACGCGGCCGCAACAGGCCCGACCGCGAACGGTCCGGCCCGATTTTGGGGAGATATCGGATGAAACGCAGAGCCATTGTTTCCGTGCTCGGAGCAGCGTTATTCGCCGCGATCGCGGGGCCGTTGGCGGTCTCGCAAACCGCCGAGGCCCAGGGCATGAAGACCGTCCGCGTCGGCATGAGCTGGATTCCCAATGTCGAGTATGGCGGGGTCTGGCTGGCCCTGGAGAAGGGGTATTTCGCCGAGGAAAAGCTGGACATCAAGTACTTTCCGGGCGGGCCCAACGCGCCCAAGCCTCTGGTGACGCTCGCTGCCGGCAAGGTCGATATCGGATACGGCGGCTGGCTGCCGTTCCTCGACGCGGTTTCGCGCGGCAACGACTTTGTCCTGGTCGCGGCGACCTTCTCGGTCTCGCCGCTCGGCATCCTGTCGCTGGGCGCCGATCCGATCACCAAGCCCGCCGACATCGTCGGCAAGAAGATCCTCGCGCAGGGCGCCAAGGAGCGCAAGGCCATCTCGGCGACGCTGAAGCTCAACAACCTGCCCGACAACTGGCAGGCCGTTCCGGCCGGCTACTCGCCGGAGCCGCTGCTCAACAAGCAGGGCGCCGGCTACACCGCCTTCGGGACCAACCAGGCGGTGTCCCTCGAGCTCAAGGGCTTGAAGCGCGGCAAGGACTTCCACTTCGTTTCGTTCGCCGATCTCGGCTACCGCTCCTACGGCACCATAATCTTCACCACGCGGGCCTATCTGGAGTCGAACCGGGCCACGGTGGTCGGTTTCTTGCGCGCGCTCACCCGCGGATGGATCGACAACGCCCGCGATCCAAGCGTTGCCGCCGGGCTCGCGGTCAAGAAATACGGCGCCGATCTGGGGCTGAACCCCAAGCAGCAGCTTCGCCAGAACCAGATCCAGATCGAAATGATGAAGGATCCGAAGAACCCGGTGCAGAAGATGCTGGTCATCGATCCGGCGACGATCTCGGGACCGCTCTACGCGGCGGCCAAGGCGTCGGGACGCAAGAACCTGCCCCCGGTGTCGAAGCTCGCGGATGCATCGGTGATGAAAGAGGTCTACGACAGCCTCAAGTAGAAGCATGATTGCCAGGGGGGAGCGGGGGATCGTCCAACCCGCTCCCCGGCGTCCCCCAAGCCGTCGGGAAACCCGCCGGGACGGCGCCGCGTGACGGACCGGCAACGCCAGGCCGTGGACCTTCTGATCCGCGGCGCCGATGTCGTTTGCCTCGACGGGCCGGGAACCGTCGTTCCCGATGGCGCCATCGCCGTTGCCGGCAACCGCATTCGCTGGATCGGGCCGAGCGAGGAAGCCGGACGGCTGTTCCATGCCGGCGCGACCATCGACGGTTCGGGCGGGATCGCCATGCCGGGCCTGATCGACACGCACGTCCACACCGCCCAGCATTTGTTACGGGGCAAGATCGCCGAGATCGCGCGCCGCGAGCGGGTCAAGATCCCGATCTGGAAGAACTATTACATCCCGTTCGAGGCGATGCTCGATCCGGACGACGTTTATCTGAGCGCGCTTGCCTGCTACGCCAACATGATCACCGTCGGCACCACGTGTTTCGCTGAGGCCGGCGGACCCCATCCCGAAGCCATGGGCCGCGCCGCGCTGGAGACCGGCATACGCGGTTTCCTGGCGCACTCGACGATCGACCAGGGCGAGGCCTTCCCGGATTCGATGCGATCCTCGACGGATCGTGCCCTGGAGACCAATGTCGCGTTGGTGCGGCAATGGGCGGGCCAGGACCGGGTCCGGGCATGGCTGTCGCTTCGCCAGATCATCACCTGTTCGCCGCCATTGATCGGAATGACGGTCGAGGCGGCGCGGGAGCTCGGCACCCGCATCCACGTCCATCTGTGCGAGGGCTCCTACGAGGTCGACTACACGATGGAGCGGTTCGGCAAGCGCCCGGCCGAATACATGGAGAGCATCGACGGGCTCGGAGAATTCCTCCACACCGCCCATTCGACCCTGGTCTCGCCCGGCGAGCTCGACCTCTATGCGGAGCGCGACTGCTCGGTCGGCCACTGCCCGTTCAACAATTATCACGTCGGGCCCCACCCGCTGCTGCGCATGTGGCAGCGCGGCATTCGGGTCGGTCTCGGGACCGACGGCGCGGCCTCGTGGAGCTCGCTCGACATCTTCCGGGCGGCCCACGCGGCGCGCATCGGCCAGCAGGCGGTGGCGGGTACGCCGCTCCACTTCCACGACATCATGCCGAGCGATCAGCTGATACGCGTGGCCACCAACGGCGGCGCGGCGGCGGTCGGGCTGGAGGCGGAGATCGGCAGCCTTGAGGTCGGCAAGAAGGCCGATATCCTGATCGTCGAATGCAGCGAGCTGGATCAGTTGCCGCGCTACGACCCGCTGTTCGCCGTCGCGGCCATGACGATCGGGCGCGACGTCCGGACGGTGGTGATAGACGGTGAAGTCGTCATGAAGGACCGCGAACTCCTGACGATCGATCGCGACAGGCTGATGCGCGAGCTGGAAACTCGTCTACCCGATATCATGGAGCGGTTTCGAAGCGTCGCTCCCTGAGACACGGCGCCCGAGGAATATGGCATGACCGGCGCGGCGATCTCGATCGAGCACGTCACCAAGCGATTCCCGCTCAAGGGGCAAAGCGAGGGCGTGCTTGCCCTCCAGGATGTCACCATCTCGGTCGAACAGTCGGAGTTCGTCGCCCTGCTGGGGCCGAGCGGGTGCGGGAAGAGCACGCTGCTGCGGCTGGTCGCCTCGCTGGAGCATCCCACCGAAGGCATTGTCAACATCGGCGGGGAGGCGCCCGACAGCCTGGTGGCCCGCCATGCGCTCGGCGTCGCCTTCCAGGACCATGCGCTGCTCCCCTGGCTCAACGTGCGCGACAACATTGCCCTGCCGTTCAGCCTGGCCAACAAGCCCGTCGACCGAGAGGCTGTCGGCGCCCTGATCGACCTGGTCGGGCTCGACGGGTTCGAGACCGCGCGCCCGGGGCAGCTTTCGGGCGGCATGCGCCAGCGTGTCTCGATCGCCAGATCGCTGGTTCTTTCGCCGGAAGTGTTGCTGCTGGACGAGCCTTTCGGTGCGCTCGATGCGGTCACCCGGCGTCAGATGAACATCGAGCTGCAGAGGATCTGGTCGCGCCAGCGGATCACCACGGTCCTGGTCACGCACTCGGTCGACGAGGCGCTGTTCCTTGCCGACCGCGTTCTCGTCCTCAGCGCGCGGCCCGGCCGCATCATCCGGGAGGTGACGACGCCGTTCGACCGCCCGCGGGATCCGGCGGTCATGCGGAGCGCCGCATTTCACGATCTGGTCGACGATCTGACCGACGCCCTTCATCCGGCCGAAGCGACGACAGATGCGGGCTAACTCGCGACTGTTTGCGATCGCCTACGGCACCGCCGGGCTCGCGGGCTTCTTCGCGCTCTGGCAGGTCATCGGCCATTACCAGCTCGCCGGCCTGTCCTGGCCGCCGCTGACGGCGGTGCTCCAATACCTGTTCGATCCGGACAGGCACGCTTTGTTCCTGCGCGCAATCGACGCGACGCTCAGATCGACGGTTGCCGGTTATCTCATCGGCGCGTTGACCGGCATCGCGCTCGCCAGCACGGCCTATACCCTGCCTGTGCTGCAGCGGGGTTCGGACCGCTTCGCCGCGGTGGTCAACTCGATACCCTCGATCGCGCTCGGGCCGATCTTCCTGATCCTGATCAGCCGCGAAGCGACTCCCGCGGGGGTCGCCTCGATCCACGTGTTCTTCATCGTCTACGTTTCGATGAACTCCGGCCTCGCCAGCGCATCGCAGGCCCACGAGGATCTGTTCTCCGCCCTGGGATCCAGCCGGTTGAAGCGCTTCTTGCGCCTTAACTTTCCGTCCGCCGTGCCGGCGATCGTGAGCGGGTTGCGCCTGTCCTGGCCGGCCGCTCTGATCGGCGCGATCATCGGCGAATGGTTCGGTGCGCCGCGCGGCATCGGGATCCTGATCATCAACTCGATGCAGAACTTCCAGATCAACCTGCTGTGGTCCGCGGTCCTGCTGGCCGCCATGGTGTCGCTCTTCTTCTTCGGCCTGCTGACGCTCTTGGAGCGGGCGGCCTATCGCCGTTTCCGGTAGCAGAACCGATGGCGGCGGCAACTCTCGACGGAACGGGATCGGCGGATCGACGCAACCTGGTGGTGCGCTTCTTCGTGCTCAACTGGGGGATCCTGCTGATCCTCGTCGCCTGGGAGGGCTGGGTCGCGGCGAACGACTTCAACCCCATCGTCATGCCGTCGCCGCAAGGCGTGTTCATGGACATGGTCTCGAACTCCGGCATCTACGTGGAGAACACGTCGGTGACGCTGTTCGTCGCCGTGGTCGGGCTGGCGGGCGGTCTGGCGGTGGGCACGGGTCTCGCCATCCTGACCTGGTTCTCGCCGCTCCTGAGCGGCCTCGTCAGCCCGACGGCGGTGCTGTTCAGCTCCGTACCCGTGGTTTCCCTGATCCCGATCATCGCCCGCATCCTCGGCTACAACATGGCGACCGAAATCGCGATCGTCGTGATCATCACCTTCTTTCCGTCCTTCGTCTTCACCACGGCGGGGCTCCGGGACCTGCCGCATGGCAGCCAGGACCTGTTCTCCGTCCTCGGCGCATCGCGGCGCGCGACGTTGCGGCGGCTCGCCCTGCCCGCGGCGGTTCCCAACATGGCCATCGCGCTCCGGCTGGCGGCCGCGCATGCCATTCTGGCCGCGATGATCGCCGAGTTCCTGATGGGAACCACCGGGCTGGGCTATCTGTTCGCGGTCACCAAGCAGGAGTTCCTGACCGAACGGGCCTTCGGGACCAGCGTCGTCGCCACCGCGATCTCCGTCGCCGCCTTCCTCGCAACGTCGCTTCTCGAACGCCGGATTCGTGCGCGCTTCACCTGATGGGCCCGCGATCCCCGTGACGCAAAAGTCGCTCCTGCGGGAGTTCCTGACCGAGCAGATGCCTCTGCTGGCGCTGGTCCTCGCCCTCGGGTTCGGCGCGGCGGAGCTGCAGCACGGATTCCTCCCGGGCGGCGACGTCGCGTTTCCGCTCGCCGGCGTGAAAGTGCCGGTGTGGCACTTGGTCTGGATGGGGTTCTGGACCGGCTACACCATGGCGGTGGTGGGCGAGGCCGCGGGCATCTTCGCGTTGCCCTACACCATGTCGATCCTGCAATTCGCCACGCCGAGCGTGACGCCGACGACGCAGCTTCTGACCTTTCTCAACCCGTTCGGCGCCCTGTTCGGGTTTCGCCGCAGCGGTCAGTTCAACCTCGACCTCGCGCTGTGGGTATGCCTCGGTGGCGTGGCGGGAGGGCTGATCGGGCCGTTCATCCGGATCACCGTCCTGTTCGACGCACGGCCGTTCACCTTCGCTGTCGGTCTCGCGCTGGTCGTCGCGGGGGCGCATCTCGGCTGGGCGGCGATCCGCGGGTTCAGTGCCCGTAAACGCGGCTCCGGGCTCGAAGCCCGTTTCTACCGCGAGTCCGAGGACCGGCGAGCGAAGGGTCTGGCGCCATCAGGCATTCCGGCGGGCGAGCGGATCGTGACCGTTTCCCGGGGCGCCCGGCGCATCGTCATCGGCTACTGGGGCGAGGAGTGGCGCCTGTCCCGGGCGGCGCTGACGCTGACGGGTTTTCTGGTCGGGATCGTCTCCGCCGCACTCGGGGTCGGCGGCGGCTTCCTGTTGGTGCCGATCTTCTCGGCGATCTACCGCCTGCCCATGTACGTGCTGGTCGCGGCGACGATCCCCTATGTCATCGTGCTGTCCGCGGTCGGACTCTTCACGTATTCCGTGATCGTCCCCAGCCTGACCGGCACAGTCGTCGCCCCGGAATGGGCGTGGGGATGCTTTGCCGCCGCCGGCGGCATTCTCGGGGCCTGGTGCGCGGCGAAGACGCAGCGCTTCGTTCCCGAGCATCTGTTGAAGCTCATGCTGGGCGGCATAACCGGGATCGTCGGGGCGCTCTATGTCGCCGGGTTCTTTTTCGATCTCGGATTCGGGTTCTGAGGCGGCGCATGAAATTCCTGCGCGTACTTCTGCCCTACCTTCCCTTTCTCGTTCTGGGTTTCGCCGTCCTGGTCGCGATCGCCCATGTCCGGTGGTACTGGTGACGGTTCGGCCGATCGCTGGAAACGGAATGCATGCACCATTCCGCAACCTGCAAGGCACATGGAACGAGCACACGAACCGGCACCGCATTCGCAATATCCTCGTCGCACTCGCCACGGCCGGCGCCGGCGCAGCTATTGCGGCGTCGCCGTGCAGCCGGCCCGTGTCGCCCAGTACTCCCAGGCGCGCCGGAATTCCGGCCCGTCCGGGTTCATTCGCAGCCGCCTGGCGATCTCGCCCTTGGAGAGCCCCTTCACCCGGCCAAACCCAAGCGCCGTCGTCAGAATACGCGCGTTCCTCGGCAGCATCACCGAGAGCCGCACGACCTCGGAGAGCGACCGCGCGGCGGCCGTGAAGCCGTGTCCGCGCATCAGGACGACGCGGTGGTCGTCGAGCGCACCCGCGAGGTCCCGCCCCTGGTCCATGTCGACGACGAGGAGCGTGGTGTCGCCGAACTTGTCGGCGATGTCCCAGACCGGCACCCGCGCGCCCATCAGCCCGGCGGAATGAATCACCGGACGCAGCGGCTCTTCGGTGATGCTGTAGGGCAGCACCTCCTCCGCGTGGCTGTGGACCACCGCCACCGCATCGGGGTTCCGCTCGTAGACACCGGCGTGGATGAAGCGTTCCAGATAGGGCGTGCGGTCATCGCCGCCCGTCGCTTCGCCGTCGAGTCCGAACTCCATGATGTCCTCGCGCGATACCAGCTCGGGACTGCGCGAGCATGACAGCAAGAAACGTTCCGGATCGTCGGGTCGGCGGACGCTGACATGGCCGTAGGCGTCGACCACGTTTTCGTTGGCGAGGATACGGTTGGCGACGACGAGATCGCCGAGCGCGGTTTCGATGTCTGTCATGGCGTTCCCCTGCTGGCGGCGTTTTCCCGGACCGGCGTCGGCGTCGGAAACCGCCACCGTGTGAGCGGCATCGACCATGGCGCCCGACTCCGGGGCCTGCAACGCCGGCGCCCTGCGGGTGTTGGAGAAAAACGCTGCTTGGAACAATATGTTCACGGTGTAGGCGGCATTTGCGTCATCCGGTTGGGGAGCCGGCCTGCAGATGGGCCATATATCGAGCACCGTGAATCGTCGGGGGTTTCTGCGCGCTGCCGGCGGCGCGGCCGCGCTGGGTTTGAGCGGCGGGCCGGGTCTGTCGCGGACGCTTCCCGGGGTCGGTGCGCTCCATCGCCTCCTGGAGGAGACGCCCCGCGAACGCGTGGCCGCCGAGCTGGCGGGCCTGATCGGGGGCGGTCTCGATCGCCGCAGCACCCTGGCCGCCCTGGCCGTCGCGACCTCCCGCCGCGTCCGCCCCTTTCCCCATGTCGGCTTCAAGTACCACACGGTGCTCGCGCTGCAATCCGTCCACCTGACGGCGCTCAACCTGGCGGGCAAGGAGCGCTGGCTGCCGCTATTCTGGGCGCTCGACTATTTCAAGCACGCCCAGGAAACGGAGCACAGCCAGAGCGGCTGGACCATGGGTCCGCGGCCGGCTCCGGCCGCCGGCACGGCGGGAGCGGCCCGCGAACGCCTGATCGAAGCGCTGGATCGCTGGGATCTCGAGGCGGTCGATCCCGCCGTCGTCGATTTCGCCCGTCTGGCCGCGCCGGCGCAGCTCTCGGAGGTCCTCTTCCGGTACGGCATCCGGGATCTTCGCGCGATCGGCCACAAGACCATCGCGGTGCAGAACGTGCACCGCCTCCTGCCGGTCGTCGGGCCCGAATACGCGCCTCCCGTGCTTCGCTCCCTCGCCGCGGCGCTGCAGAACCACGGCTACGGCCCGAACCCCGCGACGAGCGACCTGCCGTCCGATCGAACCTGGCGGGCGTTCCGGGGGATGCTTGGAGAGATCCCCAAGACCTGGAAAGAGGGCCGCAGGGACGACGCTGCGCGCAACGATCTCGTGCGCACGCTGCGCGAGGTCGCGGAGCTCGACGCGGGCCGGGCCGTCATCGATCTTCTGAAACACGGCGTGTCCGCCGACTCGATATGGGAAGCTCTCTTCGCTTCAGCCGCGGAGATGGTGTTGAGACGGCCGGCGGTGGTTCCGGTGCACGCCCAGACGTCCGCCAACGCGTTTCACTACGTGTTCCGGCATGCGCGAAGCGAATCCACGCAGCTCCTGGCGTTTCTGCAGTCGGCGGCCTTCATGCCGGCATTCCGGCGCGGCATCGGCGACGCGCGATCCGATCTGCGCATCGAGGCGCTGGAACCTCTCGCGGTCTCCGGCACCGGCGCGGAAGGGTTGCGCGAGGCGTTCTCCGAACTGCCGCACGATCCCGCCGCCGGTGCCCGCAAGGCCTTGCTCTACCTGCAGCGCGGCGGCTCGGCGGACCGGCTGGTTGCGGGCGCGCGCCGCCACCTGGCCCGCAACGGCCGGTGGTCCCACGACTACAAGTTCACCGAGGCCGCCCTGGAGAACTACCGGGAAATGGCGCCCACCGCGTGGCGGGACCGTATTCTGTCCGCCTCGATGGCATACTTCGCAGGGTCGGCGACGGCGCCGAGCCCCGTCGCGCAGGAAGCGCTGCGGTTGCTCGGTTAGGTCGAGGGAAATTTCGGGGCGCCCCCGGAGCATGCCCGTTTGGAATGGAGCGGCCGACGCAGCCATGCGCGTAATCGATTCCCACACCGAAGGCGAGCCCACCCGCGTGATCGTCGAAGGCGGGCCCGAGCTGGGGGTGGGCGGGCTCGCCGAGCGGGCGGCCCGGTTCGAGTCCGGCCACGCCTGGATCCGGCGCGCCCTGCTGACCGAGCCGCGCGGCTTCGACGCCATGGTGGGCGCGCTGCTCTGCCCGCCCGACGATCCGTCCTGCGCGACGGGAATCGTCTTCTTCGACACCGCCGGCAATCTCGGCATGTGCGGCCACGGCACCATCGGAGTGGCCGCGACGCTGGCCTTCCTCGGCAGGATCGCGCCGGGGACGCACCGGTTCGAGACGCCGGTGGGCGCGGTCGCGGTGGAGGCGAAGAGCGCCAGCGAGTTCGCGGTGGAGAACGTCGAGAGCTACCGGCGGGAAGCCGGCGCGAGCGTCGAGGTCGAGGGGCTGGGCCGCGTGACCGGCGACGTGGCGTGGGGCGGCAACTGGTTCTTTCAGTGCTCGCAGGCGCTGCTGCCGCTGGAAATGAAGAACGTCCCGGCGCTGACCGACGCGGCGGCGCGGGTGCGGACGGCGCTCGCCCGGGCCGGAATCGCCGGCGCGGACGGTGCGAGGGTGGACCATATCCAGTTCTTCGGCCCGCCGTCCTCCTCCTCCGCCGACAGCCGCAATTTCACCCTTTGCCCCGGCGGCGCCTACGACCGGTCGCCCTGCGGAACCGGGACCAGCGCGAGGCTCGCCTGCCTCGCCGCCGACGGCGCCCTGGCGCCGGGCGAACCCTGGGTGCAGGAGAGCATCGTCGGCAGCACCTACCGCGCGCATTACCGGCCGGGCGCGGGCGGCGGCATCGTCCCGACGGTGGAGGGACGGGCCTTCGTCGTCGGCGATACGGTGCTCCATTTCGCGCCGGACGACCCCTACCGGGCCGGGATCGGACCGCCGCGGTCGTAGCGGTGCGGCCCGTCAGCGCCCTGTCACCAGCGGCATCACTTCGGCGGCGAAAGTCTCCAGCCCCTCCTTCATCGGGTAGAAGTGCACCATCGGGCAGTCGATGCCGATCGACTCGAAGTAGCGCAGGCGGTCGGCGATCTGGCGGGGCGTGCCGACGAGCCCCGCGCCGAGCCCCTTGGCGGCGACCGCCGAGACCGGGTCGCGGCTGCCGTACTCCTCGAGCTCCTGGACGCGTTCCTCCGCCTCGCTCGCGCTCCCGGTACAGATGACGTGCGCGCTGATGCCGTAGGAGAGCGATCTGCCGTGCGATTCCGCCCGCCGGTCGAGATCCTCGATGTCGCGGGCCAGGCGGGCGATGTTGGCCTCGGCGTTGGCGTAGCCCGGATCGTAGGCCACGAACCACACGTCGCAGGCGTGCGCCGCTACCTCCTTGCCCGCCTCGGACCGGCTGGCGGCATAGATCGGCGGGTTGGGAAGCTGGACCGGCCTGATGGGCAACCGGCCCGATCGGCAGCGGTAGAATTCGCCGTCGAGGGTGAACGTCTCCTCGGTCCACAGCCCCTTCATCACGTCGACGAACTCCCCCATGCGGCGATAACGGTCGTCGGACCGGTCGAGCCAGCCGCCGTTGCCGAAGATGTCGAACTCCTCCTCGTACCAGCCGTTGACCACGTTGACCGCGAAGCGCCCGCCGCTGATCCGGTCGAGCGAGGCCCCCATCTTGGCCGCGAGCTGAGGCGAGACGATGCCGGGATGCACCGCGCACATGAGCTCGATTCGGCTCGTGTGGGCGATGAGGGCGGCGGTCAATATCCACGCCTCGAGATCGGGGCCGAGATGGCGTTCGGCGATCAGTGTGGTCTCGAAGCCCAGCGCCTCGGCGCGCCGGACGATTTCGACCGCGATCCGGAAGGATCTGTCGACATCGCCGCCGGCGCCCGGTGTCCGGAGGTCGGAGACGGCATCCGCCATGGCGTCGTCGCTGCGCACCGTGTGCGGCAGCGGGGTCCAGATTCCGTACCGCATCCCTCGGCGTTCCTCGATGTCGTTTCCGTTCCCGCGCCCGCCTCAGATCGGCGTTGCCTCGCCGCCCTCGACGATGACCTGTTCGACCTCGCCGACGCCGTTGCGGCGGTAGGCGGCGGCCGCCTGATATTCGGGCGAGCGGTGGCATGCGACGGCGTCGTCGAAGGACGGGAATTCGACGACCACGAAGCGCTCGAAATGCTCCAGCCCCTCCATGATCCGGTAGTCGCCGCCGCGCGCGAGCACCTTGCCGCCGTACTTCTCCAGGATCGCGGGAACGAGGTCGGTGTACTTCTTGTATTCGACAGGGTCGTGGATCTTCGAGCGGGCTACCCAATAGGCTGGCATGGCTGATCTCCGTCGTTGACGATGCGGTCCGGCTGGTATCCGGGGCGCGTCCCGCTTACGCTGTGCGCCACGCCACGCTGCGGGAGAAACGGCATGCCGCTTTCGCACCTCGAACACTTCCTCGTGCAGACCGAGGATATCGAACGGACCAGGGACTGGTACTGCGACGTGCTCGGCATGACCGCCGGGCCCACGCCCGATTTCAGGTTTCCTGTCGTCTGGCTCTATATCGGCGACCGCGACGTGGTGCACGTGACCGAGGGCGGCAAGGATGTTTCCGAGAACCGGATGGCCTATCTGGGCCAGCAATCCGACGCCACCCACGGCACCGGCGTGGTCGATCATATCGCCTTCCGGGCGACCGGGCTGAGGAAGACGATGTCCCGCTTCTCGGAGCTGGGGGTCGCGTTCTCCCAGCGCCAGGTCGCAGACCAGGGCCTCTACCAGCTGTTCCTGTTCGACCCGAACGGCATCAAGATCGAGCTCAACTTCGACGCCGAGGAGGCGGTGGGGCTGACGCCGGAAGTGATGGCCTCCGATCTCGACCCGGCGAACGCGTAGACCGCCGCTAATACCCCGCCTCTCGGTCGACTTCTTGGAGAAGCGGCTGGCCGGCCTCGCAGCGCCTGATGTTGGCGACGATCTGCGGCGCCAGCTGCGCGACGTTGGGGCGTCTCGCGACATGCGGCATGACGGTCACACCCGGGTGATCCCAAAGCGGGCTTTCCGGCGGCAGCGGCTCCGGCGAATGCACGTCGAGCGCGGCATGGTAGAGATGGCCCGAATCGAGCGCTGCGATCAAATCGTTGACAACGACATGCTCGCCGCGGCCGATATTGATGACCATGCCGCCCGCCGGCATCTTCGCGAACGCTTCGGTGTTCAGGATGCCGCGGGTTTCCCCGGTCAGGGGCAGCAGGCAGACCACGATGTCGGAGCGTTCGAGGATCGCGTGGAAGCGGTCCCGGCCGGCATAGATCGGGATCTCGGCGTCGGGTCTGGGAGTCCGCGTCCAGGCGGCGACGTCGAACCCCATCTCGCGCAGGATCCGGGCCGGTTTCCGCGCCATCGTGCCGTAGCCGAGGAAACCGACGGTGCGTTCCTCCGGGCGCTTCTGGCATACTTCCCCCCATTCCCCGCGGCGCTGGCGGTCCCGGTAGGTCGGCATGCTCCGGTGAAGACGCAGCACGTGCATGACCGTGTATTCGGTCATCATCGGATCGCCGTCCTGCGGTTCCAGCTTGGAGAGAGGAACTTTCGGCAGTCTGGGATGCCTCACGAACCCGTCTACCCCGGCCTGGCGGGTCAGCATCGCCTTGAGGTTGGGGAATTCCGGCCAGTCGTCCGGGCTCGGGCGGGTAAACGCCAGGTATTCGATGTCCGCGGGATCGCCGACGTCCGGCCAGAACCTTACTTCGAGGTCCGGCAGCTCGACATTGATGGCCGCTCGCCACTCCGCCTCCGTTCCCATCATCAGGTTGCTGATCAGGAGGGCCAAGGTCTTCGTTTCCTTCCGTTTCGGCGCAGTGGAACGCCCATCCGGCCGGGGTCCGATGTTAGTGCATCGGCGGTTTGCCGGCCAATCGGCGGCTTGTCCGGGCCGTCCTGCCCCTGTCGCCTCGATCCGCTATTCTCCGATAGGACGCGCAGAGTTGCAGGGAGCCCGAGACGGGCAGAGGAATGGCGTCGAAGGTCGTGCCCCCAGGCGTGGTGTAGGAGCAGGAGCCAGCATCGGTAGCTGTGGGTAAGTGGCCCGCCGCCGCGACCGTGTGGTGTCTGGCGGCGGCGGGCCACTTATCCATAGCGGATGGCCATCGCGGTGCCGGTTAGGGTTGGGCTTCTACAGTCCATCCGACCGGAGGAGTACCACGATGACCACCAAGGACATGATGACCCTGCAGGCGCTTTTGGAGAAGAGTTCGGACGCCGATCTGCTTCGCGAGATGATCGGGTTCACGGCCGAGCGTTTGATGGCGCTTGAGGTGGAGGGCCTTGCGGGAGCCGCACACGGCGAGCGTTCGCCGGACCGGCTCACCCATCGCAACGGCTACCGGGACCGGGTCTGGGAGACGCGCGCGGGCACGGTGGAGCTGAAGATCCCGAAGCTGCGCAAGGGGAGCTACTTCCCGGGCTTCCTGGAGCCGCGTCGCATGGCGGAGAAGGCGCTGACGGCGGTGATCCAGGAGGCCTACATCAAGGGCGTGTCGACCCGCTCGGTGGACGACCTGGTGCAGGCCATGGGCATGTCGGGCATCTCGAAGAGCCAGGTGTCGCGGCTGTGCGGTGAGATCGACGGCAAGATCCGCGACTTCCTCGACCGCCCGCTGGAGGGCGACTGGCCGTATCTGTGGCTGGACGCGACCTATGTGAAGATGCGCGAGGCCGGGCGCGTCGTCTCGGTCGCGGTCACGATCGCGGTGGCGGTCAACGACCAGGGCCGCCGCGAGGTGCTCGGCATGGCGATCGGCGCGTCCGAGGCCGAGACCTTCTGGACCTCCTTCCTGCGCTCCCTGGCCCGCCGCGGCCTGCGCGGCGTCAAGCTGGTCGTCTCCGATGACCACAAGGGCCTGAAGGCGGCTGCAACGCGCGTCCTCGGCGCCACATGGCAGCGCTGCCGCGTCCACTTCATGCGCACCCTGCTCGCCCATGCCGGCAAGCAGGGCCGGCGCGTCGTGTCCGCCTTCGTCACCACCGCCTTCGCCCAGGAGGATGCAGACAGCGCCTCCGCCCAGTGGCGCCAGGTCGCCGACCAGCTCAGGGCCAAGGCGCCGAAGCTCGCCGCTCTCATGGACGAGGCCGAGCACGACGTTCTCGCCTACATGACCTTCCCGGCCGCGCATCGCCCCAAGCTGCACTCGACAAACCCGCTCGAACGACTCCATGGCGAGATCAAGCGGCGTACCAACACCGTCGGCATCTTCCCCAACGAGGACGCCATAACACGGCTGATCGGCGCCATCCTGCTCGAGCAGAACGACGAATGGGCCGTCCAGAGGGCCAGATACATGACGCTGGAATCAATCGCTCCCGTGAGCGACAATGCAACCGTCAAGCTGCCCGCCGTGGCAGCCTGAGCCTACCGGCCCTACCCGCCGGATACCGCGACGGCCGCCAGGCTCTTACACCACGGCTCGGGACACGATCGCGTCGAAACTGTTCGAATCGATAGAGTTGCGCGGTCTGAGGCTTCCCAACCGCATCGTCGTCGCGCCGATGACGCAGTTTTCCGCCGATGACGGCGTGGCGGGCGACTGGCACCTGATGCATCTCGGCCAGTATGCGGTGTCGGGCGCCGCGCTGGTGCTGACCGCGTCCACCTATGTCGCGGCGCGCGCGCGCAATGCGCCGAGCTGCCTCTCCCTCTACTCCGACGCGCAGGAAATCGCGGTTGCGCGCATCGCGCGGTTCTTCGAAGCGCATAGCGACGGGCATTTCGGGGTTCAGCTTTGCCATGCCGGTCGCAAGGCGTCGGCGCGGGAACCCTGGAAGGGCGGGGGACCCCTACCGGTCGATGAAGGGGGTTATGAAGCGGTCGCTCCCTCGGCGGTGCCGCTCTCGGACAAATGGCCGTCGCCGAGCCCGCTGTCGGCCGATGCCGTTTCCGATGTGATCCAATGTTTCGTCGACGCTGCCGAACGTGCGAAACGCGCCGGCGTAAAGGTCATCGAACTCCACGGCGCGCACGGCTATCTGATCCACCAGTTTCTGTCGCCGCTGACCAACCGGCGCAACGACGAGTATGGGGGAAGTCTGGCCAACCGGATGCGATTCGCGCTCGACGTTTTCGACGCCGTCCGGGCGGTTTGGCCGGCCGACCTCCCGGTCGGCATGCGGGTGTCCGCGACCGATTGGATGACCGGCGGCTGGTCCGTCGAAGAGACCGTCAAACTCGCCCGGGCGCTGGATGCGCGCGGGTGCGATTACATCCACGTTTCGAGCGGGGGGTTGAGCCCGGAGCAGCAAATCGCCGTGGGGCCGGGATACCAGACCGGGTTCGCCGAGGCCGTGAAGGCCGCGGTCGACATGCCGGTCATCGCGGTCGGCCAGATCGGCGAGCCTCGTCAGGCCGAAGACATCCTGGTGCGCGGACAGGCCGACATGATCGCCATGGCGCGGCCGATGCTGTTCAACCCGCGATGGGTCTGGCATGCGGCGCGGGAGCTGGGAGAGCCGATGGCCTATCCGCGCCAATACGAGCGCGGCCACCCGGACAGATGGGGCGCGAGCGGAATCAACGTGCCCGGCAACCTGATTCCGAAGGAATAGATCGCCTATCCGGGGGCGATGACCTCGTTGCCCGACGGCACCACGACGATCCCGTCGGCCGGGTCCCGCAATGTGCCCGGCGGATCCTCGCCGCGCTCCACCGCGTCGATCGCCTCGCTCAGCGTAAGCGTCTGGCGTGACCGCCCTTGTGGCGAGACGGCTTGGAGCCGCAGTCTGTGGTGAGGTTCCAGAGGTCGATAGTGTCCATTATCGGCTAATGGACACTATCTTAGGGGGCTGCGGTGCCACGTCGGGTACGCCGGTTCTGGTCGGACGACGAGAAGCGCCGGATCGTGGCGCAGAGCTACGCTCCCGGTGTCTCGGTGTCGGTTGTGGCGCGCCGCTATGACGTCAACGCCAACCTGATCTTCACCTGGCGGCGCGATCCCCGTTACAGGCCGGCGGCCGATGCCGGGGAGGCGCCGTCCTTCCTGCCGGTGGAGGTGGTGCCCGATGCGCTGCCGTTGGAGCCGGCCGCGGCATCGGACGGTCGGATCGAGATCGCGTTGTCGAACGGCCACCGGGTGAGCGCGTTCGGGTCGTTCGACGCGGACGCGCTGTGCCGGGTGGTGCGGGCGCTTGGCGGATGATCCCGGTTCCCTCCTCGACCCGGGTATGGCTGGCCTGCGGCGTGACCGACATGCGCAAGGGGTTCCCCGGTCTCGCGGCGCAGGCGGAGCGGGTATTGAAGGCGGATCCGCATTGCGGCCATCTCTTCATCTACCGCGGCCGCCGGGGCGACCTGATCAAGATGATCTGGTGGGACGGCCAGGGTGCGTGCCTGTTCTCGAAGCGTCTGGAGCGCGGCCGCTTCGTGTGGCCGTCGGCATCGGAAGGGAAGGTGTCGGTGACGCCGGCGCAGCTGTCGATGCTGCTTGAGGGGATCGACTGGCGGGCGCCGGTTCGCACCTGGAGACCGCTGGCCGCGGGCTGATTCACCGTTTATAAACAATGGGTTGACTGTCATTCGGGCTTCCCTTTGTCGGCCCCTTCGGGTAGGATGCGGCCATGCTCGAAGCGGCCCATTCCCTGCCCGACGACATCGCCGCGTTGAAGGCGATGGTGCTGGCCTCGCGGGCCGAACTGGCGGCACGGGACGCCGAGCTGCGCAACCGCGATCTGTTGATCGAGAAGCTCAGGCACCAGCTTGCGGGTCTGCGGCGGCAGCGCTTCGGCGTCACCTCGGAGGCCCTCGACCAGCTTGATCTCGGGCTGGAGGACGAGGAGATCGCGCGGGCGGCCGAGGCGCCGACCGAGCCGACGCCCGCCACGAAGAAGCAGCCGAAGCGCCGTCCCCTGCCGGACCACCTGCCGCGCGAGGAGACGGTTCTCGCGCCGGGCGAGCGCTGCGCGGACTGCGGCGGCCGTCTCAAGCGGCTCGGCGAGGATGTGACGGAGGAGCTGGAGTACATCCCCGGCCGCTTCGTGGTGAAGCGCATCGTCCGTCCGCGCCTGGCCTGCGGCGGCTGCGAGAAGTTCCACCAGGCGCCGCTGCCGCCGCGACCGATCGAGCGCGGCCGACCGGGCCCCGGCCTTCTGGCGCATGTGCTGGTCTCGAAGTATTGCGATCACCGTGTGTCCTGAAGCACCGCCATGAAAGGAGGTGCGCAACTGCAAGAGAGATGAGGGTAGGCCCCTCGGGGTCGACGATCAGGCGTCGGTCTCAAACCACCACGAGCTGCTGTCGTAAAGAGCGATGGTGGTGAGCGTCGTGGAAACGGCGGGACGACGATCTCGTCAGGTGAGGTCCGGGGAGACGAGCGAAAGCGAACCGCCGATGAACTGCCGAAAGCGTATGGTCGATGTCAGAACCGGGGGTGGTGGTCACTCCGGGACAAGCATGGGCGGAGTCCTGGAGTCCGGCCCACGCGGCATCCGGCTCGAAGGCGGCGTGAACCCGGAACAGGCTTTCTTGCGGAACAGGAGAACCTGTCGTCCCGATGCCAAGGGAGACGGCCAACCGGGCAGCCCCCGGAAGGCTCAGAGTACCGATGCGGGGCACAGGGGCAGAACAGCCCGTAGTAGGGATGAAGGCGCTGTAATGGCGCTGGACCGAAGGGGCTGTGGTGTTCAGCCGCTGCCGTCGGCCAACTGGTGACAGGAGGAGCCGGATGACAGGGGCAAAGCCGTTCCCGATAGCAAAGAGGGAAGTCTGGGAAGCCTTCAAGCATGTGAAGGCAAACCGGGGAGCGGCTGGAGTAGATGGGCAGACGGTCGAGAGTCTGGAGGAACGGCTTGGTCCGGAACTCTACAAGCTCTGGAATCGCATGTCCTCAGGCAGCTATATGCCGCCTCCGGTTCGCAGGGTGAACATCCCCAAGGAGGGCGGCGGGAAGCGCCCGTTGGGCATACCGACGGTCACGGACCGCATCGCTCAGGAGGTTGTTCGCCGACATCTGGAGCCCTTGTTGGAACCGATTTTCCATGAGGACTCATACGGATATCGGCCGAAGCGATCCGCCATTGACGCCATCCGGACAGCGCGTCGGCGATGCTGGCGCTACGACTGGGTGCTGGACATGGACATCAAGGGGTTCTTCGACAACATCGACCACGAGTTGCTGCTGAAGGCCGTTCGTCACCATACGGACTGCCGGTGGGTGCTGCTCTATGTCGAGCGCTGGTTGAAGGCTCCCGTGATCGAGGAGGACGGCACCGTTGTCGCACGGGACAGGGGCACGCCACAGGGCGGGGTAATTTCGCCAGTATTGTCCAACCTGTTCCTGCACTATGCGTTCGATCAATGGATGAAAAGGTCGATGCCGCATGTTCCGTTCGAACGGTATGCGGACGATATAATCTGCCATTGTCGAACGGAGGAGGCGGCAAAGACCCTCTGGCGGCGGGTTGCGGACCGATTGGCCGAGTGCGGCCTGGAGGTCCATCCGCAGAAGACCAAGGTGGTCTACTGCAAGGATACCAACCGCAAGGCGGACTACCCGACGGTCGCGTTCGACTTCCTGGGCTACCGTTTCCAGCCAAGGTTCGCGGCGTGGCGCGGCGGGTTGTTCGGGGTCTCGTTCCTTCCGGCTGCCAGCCCGACTGCGCTCAAGGCGTTTCGGCGCCGCGTGCGACAGTGGCGTTTGCAACGGCGTAGCGACAAGGCACTGCTTGACCTTGCCCGCATGTTTCATCGCGAAATTGCAGGGTGGATCGGCTACTTCGGCGCATTCTACAAGTCGGCGCTCTATCCGACCCTTCGTCTGATAGACGCCCACTTGCAGCGATGGGCAATGCGGAAGTTCAAACGCTTCCGACAACGACCGCGTCAGGCTCGTCTCTGGCTTGCCAGAATCGCGAAAGCGGAGCCGTGGCGGTTCGCCCATTGGACCCTTGTGCACGGGCAGGGCCGGACGCTGGGAGCCGTATGAGCTGAGAGGTTCACGTACGGTTCTGGGAGCGCGTGGGGGTGAGATTCCCCCGCGCGACTCGCTTGCCGCTCTACCGCCAGTCCCGCATCTTCGCCCGCGACGGCGTCGAGCTCGACCGCTCGACGCTCGCCGGCTGGGTCGGCAAGGCGACGGCGCTGCTGGAGCCCCTGGCCGATGCGATCGGGCGCCATGTGCTGGAAGGACAAGCCCTGTTCGCCGACGACACCCCGGTCAAGCTGCTGGCGCCGGGAACCGGCAAAACGGCGACCGGCCGGGCCTGGACCTACGTGCGGGACGAGCGGCCCTGGGCTGGCGAGGCGCCGCCGGCGGCCTGGTACCGCTTCTCGGCCGACCGCAAGGCGGCGCATCCGAAGGCGCATCTTGAAGGCTTCGCCGGCTGGATGCACTCGGACGGCTATGCCGGGTTCGGTGCGCTGGCGCGCGCCGGGCCGGTCCGCGAGGTGGCCTGTCTGGCGCATGTGCGACGCAAGTTCTTCGACGTCCATGCCGCCCAGGGCTCGGCGATCGCCGCCGAGGCGCTGGAACGGATCGCCGCCCTCTACGCTATCGAGAAGGAGGCCCGCGGGCAGCCGCCCGAGAACCGCGCGGCCATCCGCCAGGCCAAGGCCGCGCCGTGCCTCGACGAGCTGGAGCGGTGGCTGCAATCGCAGCTGCCCAGAATCTCCGCCAAGACCCCGCTGGCAGCGGCGATCCGTCATGCCCTGACCCGGATGAAGCGCCTTCGACCCTATCTCGAGCACGGCTTCCTCGAGATCGACAACAACCCCGCCGAACGCGCAATGAGGCCGATCGCGCTCGGCCGCAAGAACTATCTCTTCATGGGCTCGGCCAGCGGCGGCAGGGCCGCCGCCATCGCCTACACCCTGATCGAGACCGCCAGGCTCAACGATGTCGATCCGCAGGCCTGGCTTGCTCAGGTCCTCGAACGCATCCCCGACTACAGGATCAACCGCATCGACGATCTGCTGCCGTGGAACACCGCGCCCGCAGAAGATCGGGAAGCCGCCGACTGACCACGCAGGGGCGGTCACGCCGGACGCTTACCATGGAACCGGGGACGCCTCCGGACCGGCAGCAAAAAAAGACCGGCGCCGAAGCGCCGGCCAGGTCGGGGAGGAAGCGTGACGCCGATCAGAACGGAATCCGGTCGCCGTCCATGTCGGCGGGCGCCGCAACCGGAGCGGCGTCGCTCGCCATGTCCGGGTCGGGCTGCGGCCGGGCGCCGTTGGCCTTGTCGAGGAACTGGACGCGCCCGCCCGGGACCAGAAGGATCTCGGTCGAGAAGCGGTCGGAGTCCTCGCCCTCCTTCTTCCAGCGCCGGGTCTGGAGCTTGCCCTCGGCGTGGACCAGCCGGCCCTTCCTGGCATGCCGCTCCAGCATGTCGATGAGGCCGTTCTGGAAGGTCACGACCCGGTGCCACTCGGTGCGGTCGACCCGCTCGCCGGTCTGGCGATCCATGTAGGACTCATCGGTGGCGATGCTGAGGTTGGCCACGCGGCTATATGGTAGAAATCCTACAGGATGACCGTAAAAATATCCTGTAATAACAATGCATTATGAATGGTCCTGAAATGCCGCTGGATCGCTCCAGGACCGAATCAACACAATTGCAACACGGCGTCCGGGGCCGCGCGGCAAGCATTCCGGGAAGCCGAAGCCGTGCGCGATCGACCGCGCAGGCGGATTCCAGCGGTTCAGAATGTGTCGGCAATCCCTTCCGCGGGAGCGGCGTCTGGTATGGCCGCCGTCACATCCATTGCGCGGGCCTGACTGGTGCGACAGCAAGCCGACGCCACTTCCGAAAACGGTCAAGTCACCCGCCGATGCTTTTCGCTCTCGCGCCCGACCAGCAATTCCCGGCGTATATCTTCGGCAATCTCTTCGACTTCCCTGGCTACCCTCAGCTCCAACCCGAGCTCCCGTTCCAGCGCCGTCCTCAGCGGAAGCAGGAGGTCGCCAGCGGGCGATGACTTGATCAGATCGCACATCCTTTCCGGCCCAACGCCCGCCGAGAGGTCGGCCAGGACAACCAGCGCGCGCCTCGGCAACATGTCCACTTCGGGAAGGATCGACAACGCCTTCTCGACATCGTCGGCGCATGCTTCGCCGTTGCCTTCCGCCAGATTCGCCCAGGCCCGGACCAAATAGCCGTGCAATCTGGTGACTGGCATACCCGCCCGCGTCTGCAGAAGCGCACGATCGAGGAATCCCAGGGCAGTCCTCGCCCGGCCTTCGGCCAATTCGTGCTGTGCCCGCCTGCACAACGCCAATTCCGCTGCGTCTCGAAGCGCCGGTGCATCGCTCGCCTCGAAGCGCCGAACTACCTCGTCCCACGCCGCGAACCCCTCCTCGGTCCGGTCCAGGTCGACAAGGAACGAGCCCTTGCTGGCGAGGGCTTGCGCGACGGCCTCGACACCGTAGGGCTCTTCGCTGCTCCCAAACCGCCGGAGCGCCTCGTCACAGGCTTCAAGCGCCTCGTCCAGCCGTTTCAACAAGCCCAGAACCTGCACCCTGTTGAGGACAGCCGTCGCAATATCCTCGTGATACGGGGATGCATCGCCTTCCCCGAACCGGCACACGACGTCGTTCCATAGCCCAACCGCATCCTCCGGCCGGCTCATATGAACCAGCGTCGCGCCTTTGTTGACCAGGGCCGAGGCAACCTGCTTCAGAAGTTCCGGCTCGTCGCTGTTTCCGAAACGGCGTTTGATGTCGTCCCAGACCGCCAGAGCCTCTTCGTGTCTGCCGGACTTTGCGAGCAGAATTCCCTTGTTTACGAGAATCCCGGCAACGGCATCGATAACCGCTGGCAGGTCACTCCCCTCGAAGCGATTCACCGCCCGGTCGCAGACAGCAAGCGCCTCTTCCAGCCGGTTCAGCCTGAACAGGTTGGCGGATCTCTGCATGTACGAGCTGGCGATAAGCTCCATCCACTCCGGCGCGTCGCTGTTCCCGAACCGGTCTTCGACCTGCCGCCATACAACAAGCGCCTCTTCGTATCGGCCCGACTGTTCCAGCAATGCGCATCTGAAGGTCTGCGCACTCGCGACCATGGTGAGAATTCCGGGCCGATCGTCGGCCCCGAAGCGTTCCACCACGTCGCCCCACAACTCCAGCGCTTCCTCATGCCTTCCCGCGTCGCGCAGCGCCGCAGCCTTGTTCATCAGCGCGTTGCAATGCGGTTTTGCCGTCCCCGGCGAGCATCCCGTCCCGAAGGCCATGATCGCCTCTTCCCACGACGAGAGCGCTTCGGTTTTCCGGTTCAACGCGGCCAGCACATTGCCCCTGTCGACGAAACAGCGCGCGACCACCTCCCGCAGGATCGGCGAATCGCTTGCCCCGTAGCTTTGCACGACCCCATCGAACGCTGTCAGCGCCTCCTCCACCCGGCCGGACCGGAAGAGCGCCACGCCCACGTTCGCAAGCGCCGGGGCCACCTGTTCGAGGATTTTGGGAGAGTCGCTCCTCCCGAAACGCTCCACCGCGGCGCCCCAGGCGCTTATCGCCTCGTCGACGCGCTTCAGCGCGATGAGCGCGTGACCCCGTCCGACCATGGCCGCCGCCACTTCACGGTGCAGCGCCGGCGAAGCGCTCTTGCCGAAACGTTCCAGCATTTCATCGCAGGAATCCAAGGCTTGCTGGGGCCGGTCCAATTCATTCAGCGCGACTGCTGCCGTCCCGACCATCGCATGAGCCACCGGCGCCTCAAGCGCTGGCATCCGGCTTTCGCCGAAGCGTCGTGCGACCTCGTCCCATGCCGCCAGTGCCTCCATGTGTCGGTCGAGAGCGCTCAGCATTTCACCCTTGCTGGCGAGTGCTGTCGCCACCGCCAGAGGGTAGCTTTCCCCGTCGTTCATCCTGAAACGCTGCACCACATCGTCCAGCACGGCCAGCGCTTCTTCCGCTCTTCCCAGCCGGCCCAGCGCCTGACCCTTGTTGACGAGCGCCATCGAAACCTGTTCGAGGTCCGCCGGCTTGTCGCTCTCCCCGAACATCCGGACAACCTCATCCCAGATCGCCACGGCGTCTTCCAACCGACCGCTTTCCGCCAGAGCCAGCGCCTTCCCCAGCAGACCCTCCGCGACCGACGGATCTACCGTGTCAACGGCGAGGGTGGGGCGGATGCGCGGCGCGCCCATGCGGCCTGTTGCGGCCAAATCGACGCCCGGCACGATTTCCGGATCGGTGGTCGGGCGCGGCGTGCCGGTTCGCACCGCAAATACCGCAGAAAACTCACGCGGCGCATAGGCAAAGGCGGGCGGCGCAAGCGCCCGCAACTCCTCGCGATGCGGCTTGAGGGACGGCAGTTCGACGAGACGCTCGAATGCCATCCGATGGAGCTCCAACGCGCCGCCGTCGAACCTCGACGCTTTCCGCGCCATGCGGGCGACGATTTCTGTCAGTTTGTCGGTGGAGTAGAAGGCCTCCATGAAGCGGATCAGCGCATCGACCAGCGGCGTCGATCCGCGCGCCCGACGCATCAGATAGTAGATGTTGTAGAGCCGCTCGGTCAGGTAATAGAGCTTGCGCCGCGCGCTGCCGCCGCTCACCTCGACCGCGCCCTTGTCGACCAGCCGGGCAAGCTGGGCGCTGCACTGGCTGGTCCCGAGTCTGGTCCGGTCCGCGACCTCGCGCGCGTTCGCCGGTTTCCAGAGATCGGCAAGGGCGAGATACACCTTGCGCTCTTGCGCAGGGAGCGCATCGAGATGGCTCTTGAAATACTCGGTATGATCGTCGACCAGGTCGAGGAGTTCGGCCATCAGCTCGCGGAACGACAGGTTCGCGCCGAACCGGGCCACGATGGTCAGCAGTCTCGGACTTCCGCCCGTGAGAATCCGCAGCGCCCGGATCGTCCGCGGCGCCCGCGCTTGCCCCGACACGGTCTGCCACAAGGTCGCGCAGTCTTCCGTGCCGAGAGGGTCCAACCGGATCACCCGGAACAACTCGTAGAGCGCTTCCTTCGGATCGTCCATCTGGTCGAACCGGCTGGTCGCGCTCGCAAGCAGAACGATCCGCGGCTCGGTCTGCAGCGTCTTCCGCAGCCGCCAGCCCGCGTCTTCGTCGCCGATGTCCCTGAACATCATGTTGAGGTTCTCGACGACCAGAACGAGACGCTTCGCTTCCCGGTCGGCAAAGTCCTGCAACGCGCCGAGGCACCGGTCCTCCAGGGTCCGGTCGTCATGGATGGTGCGTAGATCCTCGAAGGTGCGGTGCAGGTCGACATCGCCATCCCGGCGCGGCGCCTGCCCGGCCAGCCGGGAGAGGCATTCGAGCCAGAACTCGCCGGCGGTCGAGACCTCATAGCTTTCCTCCGCGAACACGATCGGGAAAAAGCGCGCCGAGAGATCGGCATCGCGCCGCACCTCAGCAGCGACCCGCAGCAGCAGGCTCGTCTTTCCGCTGCCGCGCGGCCCGATCACGATCTGATGGGTGTTCGCGCGGCCCGAACATTCGCGCAACGCCTCGACCAGGGAGTCGTATTCGGCCGTCCGGACGCAGAAGGTCGCGACCAGTTCGTCGTCGGAGAGAAAGCCCGGATTGTATTTTCTGGCGGTCACACCAATCGCCCCGGCTCCAGTTCTCACCGCTGCCGGTCGAACACGGGCACGAACCCATGCCCGTAGCGCCCGCGCCACCAGTCTTCCAGGAGTCCGGAAACGAACCGGTATCCGCTGTCCCCGGGTTCGAGGTAGCCGTCGTGCTGCAGCACATGCAGAACATGGTCGACCGAGGGAGCGCCATCTCCGTCCTGCGCGTCCAAATGGTTGCGGTATCGGTCGACCGTTTCAGCGCCAATGACGCCGTCGACTGCCGTTGCCGTCAGGATTTCCAGCGCGGCGATGTAACCCGCTCTTCCGAGCACCATCTCCAGCCGGCCCTCGTAATGCTGGAGGTCCACCTGTCCCCGGACCCCCAGCATCTCCTGCTCATAGACCTGTTCGACATCGTCCAGCGAGGCGTCCTTCCGCCCGGCGCGCCGCAGATGACCGTGCATCCTGTCGAAGAACATCTGGACATGGTGCGGGATGCAGCAGCGCAGCCTGCGGCACATGTCCCGGCTGGCCTCCGGCGGAAGACCGACCTCATAGGTCTCTGCAAGCGCCTCCAGGCAGGATATAGCCGTTTCCTCGCTCCACGGTTTCAGGTCATGGGGAGAGAAGATGTTGGCCTGGGCGCTGAGCCCGGCCTCCTCGAGCAGCGGCTCGAGGCTCACGCTGCCCGACAGGATCAGCGTGAGCCGGTTCCGATGGGATTGCCCCACCTTGCGCAGCCAACTCAGGAACGAGTCCGCGTCCCGTTTCCCCTCCGGCGTCATGCGGCCTGTTCCGTCCTTCAGCAGCCGGTTTACGAGTATCGGCAACTCGTCGATCGCGAGCACGACCGGCCGGCCGCTCTCCGCCAGGGCTGCAAGGATCGCGTCCCCTCTTTGCGGCCAATTGCCCGCATCGATCCCGGCGCGCAACTTCACCTTCAGATCCGCAACCGACAGTTCCTCGATCCGGTCGCCGGCGCGTCTCACCAGGTTGGCGAAGCCGGTCATGACCCGATCCCACGCCGGGCGCACGGACTTCACCTGAACCCCGATTTCGGCGATCGCATCGGCCGGATCGGTGGCCGCCTCCAGATCGACGAAGACGACCTCGAAGTCTCCCGTTTCGGCCAGCCGGCGCTGCAACTCCCGGACGAGGCTGGTCTTGCCCATCCGCCGCTGCGCGGTCAGCAGGGTGTGGGTTCCCTCCCGGACCCGCTCTTCCAGCGCTTCCAGCTCCGTCTCGCGGTCGAGGAAGTTCTCTCCGTCGACCCAGTTGCTGCCGCCCTTTCGCATCATGGCTATCTTCCAACTATCTTGTTGGCATCAACATAGTTGGCAACAAGTTTGTTGTCAATCATGCCCGTCAGGGCGGCTGGATTCCATTGCATCGCCCAGCGCGTACGATGATGTTCAACCTCAAGCGCAGTCCGCTGTCGGATCTGGTCGAAATCGAAGAGGCCGGTCCCTACGACGCGGAAATTCAGTTCCAAACATAGGCCGGTCCCGCCACGGTCTTCGCTGACGCCGGGACCGTCCGCCCACGGCGCCATGGATACGCATTTCGGCGGCGCGGGGAAAGCCGTTGCGCCCCGAAGGGAAACAGTGCTCGGCGTCCGCGCTCCGTCCGACGCGTGTTGCCGGCCCGCCGTCCTCCTTCCGGTCTCCCCTCCCGCACGCTCCTCGCCGGCAGGAGGAGAGGCCTGGCCGTGAGCGGGGCGGCGGTCGGGCGTCCGGCCGCCGATTTTCTTCACCGGCACGAAGGAGACGGCACCATGACGGCAGCCATGGCATTCCCCCGCAACACGGCGAACACCTTCCTGACCCATTTCTTCGGCAGCGGGCTTTCCGACGACCGCTATGCCGTGGAGCGTTTCCGGGCGATGATCGACGGCGACATTCGCCGCTGCCTGGAACCGGTGCCCGGCAAGGGCCGGCGCAAGGCGGGCCATGCCACCGCGACCCTGAAGGCGGTCAGGGAGATGCGGCCCGAGCGCAACGAGATCATCGTCTGCACCGGCCTCGGCAGCCGGGGCGGGGTCCAGTACTGGGGCGTCTACGCGATGGGGCTCGGTATCGACCGCCGCCAGAAGGGTTGACGGCCTCGTTCCTGGACGTCCGGCCGGCCCGCCGCCCCCGACTCGGGGGCCGGGGCCGCCGGCGGGGCGTCCGCCTTTCCCCTTGTCCCACGAACCGAGGAGGACGGCATGGCCTGTGGCGATCCGGAGATCCGCCGTGCACGCGACCGCGCGCGCATCGCCAGACGCACCGCCGCGCGCCTCGAAGCCGGCCTGTGCCCGGGATGCGGCCGGACCGGGTCTGTGCCGGAGCGCCGCCTGTGCGCGCCCTGCAACGAGAAACGGAACCGCGCGAGCCGGGCGCGGGACGCCCGCCTGCGGGCCGGCAAGAAGCCCCGGCGCGACCCCGAACGGGCACGGCGCCGGGGACGCGAGCGCGACCGCAGGCTGTATGCCGAGAGAGTAAGCGGTTAAACCACGGCGTCGATTTTGGATTTGGGACGGATTTTCGTTTGACACCATAGGCCGTCCGCCCTATAGACCGGCCGTCCGGGCGAAGCGCGTCGGGGGCGGCGATGGCGGCATGGTACGGATCGAAGGCGACGACGGGGCTTTGCCAGGCGATCGTGAGCCTGATGCCGCCGCACGACGTTTTTGTGGAGACCCATCTGGGGGGCGGCGCGATCATGAAGCGCAAGCCTCCGGCGCTTCGCAACATCGGCATCGATCTCAACCGCCGGGCGCTCGACGGGTTCCGCTGCGACTACCCGGTCGAGCTTCACCACGGCTGCGCCCACCGCTTCCTGTCCGGGTTCGCGTTCGCCGGCCGCGAGCTGGTCTACAGCGACCCGCCCTACGTGCAGTCGGCGCGCCGGTCGGGGCGGCGCTACCGCTTCGACTACACCGACGCCGACCATGTCGCGCTTCTCGGCATCCTGAAGTCGCTGCCCTGCCGGGTGATGGTGTCCGGCTATCCGTCCCGGCTCTATGACGAACATCTGGCCGGCTGGCGCTCGCTCGAGGTCCAGGTCAACAACCAGTCCTGCGTGGTCACCGAGAAGCTGTGGTTCAACTTCGAGCCCGACCGGGTGCACTGGGCGTCGTTCGCGGGGCGGGACTTCACCCACCGCCAGATCGTCAAGCGGAAGGCGGCGAGCTGGGGCCGCCGGTACGAGGCGATGCCGCGGGCCGAGCGGCTGGCGGTGCTGGCGGCGTTGATGGCCGTCGAGGCCGAGGAATGAGCGCGCCGTCCGAGGCCGGCCAGGTCGAGGAGCTCGGCCGGGAGCTCGCCCGCCTGCTCGGCGACGGCGCCCTGCCGCCGGAGGCCGAGGAGGCGCTCCGGTCGCTGATCGCGCTGTCCGGGCAACTGGCGTCGGACAAGGCCGATATGGCGGCCACGATCGCCGCCCAGGAAGGGCGGATCGCCGAGCTCGCGGCAGAGGTCGCCGCGCTCACCGCCCAGATCGTCCAGCTGCAGCGCGACCTGTACGGCTCGCGCTCGGAACGGCGCAGGGAGGGCGGGGACGGTTCCGACGACAATCAGGCGGCCGACGGCAAGGACCGCCGCCGCGGTGGCAAGCCCGGTCGCACAAAGGCACGCGGCGATGCCCTCAACGACACCGGGCTGCGCTTCAACGGCCAGGCCCCGGTGATCGACATCGCCGTGACGCCGCCCGAGATCGAGGGGCTGTCGGAGGACGATTACGAGGTGGTCTCCGAGCGCGTCCACTGCCGGCTCGCCGCGCTCGAATGCCGGCACGTGGTCATCCGCTACCGCCACCTCAAGGTGAAGCTCCGCGAGACCGGCGCCCTGGTCGCCGCGCCGGCCCGCGAAAGCCTGTTCAAGAACAGCTGCGCCGACGTCTCCTTCGTCGCCGCCCTGCTGATCGACAAGTTCCTCTGGCACCTGCCGCTCTACCGCCAGCACCGGATGCTGGAGGCCGCCGGCATCACCGTGAACCGGGGCTCGCTGAGCCTGTGGGCCAACCGGGCGATCGCGCTGCTGAAGCCGATCCACGACGCGCAGTGGGGTTCGGTGCTGCGGAGCGCCGTGATCCAGATGGACGAGACGCCGATCCGGGCCGGGCGGCACCCGGGCAAGTCCGGCAGCATGAAGAAGGGCTACTTCTGGCCGGTGCTCGGCGAGGAGGGCGAGGTGGTGTTCCCCTTCGCCGGCTCCCGGGCGCACCGGCACGCGGCCGAGTTCCTCGGCGATTATGCCGGAACCCTGGTGAGCGACGGCTACGGCGCCTACGAGGCCTATGTCGCGGCGCGCGAAGGGGCGGTCCGGCATCAGGGCTGCTGGATCCACACCCGCCGTAACTTCTGGGAGCAGAAGGACAACCACCCGGCGATGGCCGCCGACGCGCTGGCGCTGATCGGCGCGATCTACAGGATCGAGGAGGAGATCGACGGCCGGCCGACGGCCGAGCGGGCGATCGCGCGGCGGACCCGGTCGCGCGCGGCGGTCGAGGCGTTCTGGGAGTGGTGCGACCGCACGCTGGAGGCGGCGGCGCTGACGCCCATGCACCCGATCCGCAAGGCGATCGGCTACGCCGTCGAGCGAAGGGCCACGCTGGAGGTGTTCCTCGCCGACCCGGACGTGCCGCCGGATACCAACCGGATCGAGAACAAGATACGGCCCGCCAAGCTCGGCCAGCGCAACTGGCTGTTCGCCTGGACCGAGCTCGGCGCCGAGAACATCGGGATCGTCAACGGCCTGCTCGCCACCTGCCGGATGCAAGACGTCGACCCTCGCGTCTGGCTGATCGACGTCCTGCTGCGCATCGACACCCACCCGGCCTCCCGGGTCGACGAGCTGAGGCCGAGGCGGTGGAAGACGCTGTTCGCCGACGATCCGTTGACCTCCGATGTCGCGGCCGCCACGGCGGGGCGGCTTCACGCCGCCTCCAGCGGGACGGCATAGCGCTTGCGGTGGCGCCGCACGGTGATGTCGATCCCCTCCAGAAGCGCCGAAAGCTCGGTCCGCGACAGCGCCAGAGACTTCCGCCCCGCCGACCGGGGCGAGGCGAACAGCCCCTGCTCCAGCCGCTTGGCCCAGATGAAGAACCCGCCATGCTCGAAGCCGAGAACCTTCACCATCGTCCGGCGGCGGTTGACGAACACATACCAGCGCCCGCTCGCCGGGTTCTCCCCGAGATGGGTCGCGACCAGCGCGCACAGCCCGTCGAAGCTGCGCCGCAGGTCCGCCGGTTCCGTCGACAGCCAGATGCCGCCCGCCGGCCAGCCGCCGAGCATCAGGACCGCCGCAGACGCAGCACCACCCCGTCGCCGAGCGACAGCTCGACATCCCAGCCCGGCCCCGATCCCGCCGCGATCTCGACAAAGCCGCCGGGCTTGGCACGGCGCTTGCCGCGCGGCTTGCCGGCGGTCAGACCGAACCGGCGGCGCCAGCCCTGGAACGTCTTCCGCGACACCCCCCGGGCCTTGCAGAAGCTGGTCTGAGAGCCGTCCCAGCGCTCGAAATCCGCCATCAGCGCCCGCCACTCGGCCTCGCCGCGAAACTCCCGGCCGGCGCCGTCAACCGTCACCGTCGACACATCGTCCGACATCAAAAAATCCTCCCATCATCGTGAAATCGATCGGAAAAACCCTCCCGCGCGAGGGTCGGCCGGATCAACACAAATGCCGAACGCCGTGCTTTAACCGCTTACGTTGATTCCAGACATGCGCCGTTGTCGGGCTAAGTGTTGACTGATACCAGCGGTCATTGATCGGAACCGATGATGGCCTCCCCCATCGTCGCTCCGGCCCCCGAGTGCCGGGGCCTCGCGTAACAGGAGCAGAACTGCTTGGAGGTCCCAGGTCGATGCTGACGCGCCGTCCGGGACGACGGAAGAGTGCCGCCGTGGTGCTGGGGGTGCTGGGCGTCCCGCGCACCACGATCATGGAGGACTACCTGCTCATCAACCGCCACTGGGACCGCGGCGGCCGCGAACCCGAAGGCCTGCCCCGCGAATCTACGAGCCGGTGTTCTCGGCGCGGGAGGAATATCTGGCTGCGTCATGGGCGACGCTGGACAGGGAGCATGGCGGGCTGGACAGCGCCGTCGGCTTCGGCGCGGGGGAGCGGCTCAGGGCGACGATGCTGGAGTAGGAACGGTTATGCCGAGTGGTCGAGGATGCTTGTGACGGGTCGTCAATACGTTGGTGCTGGCTTGACCAGTCCCGGACCTGTCGCCGGATGCAGGCTTTGCCAGTGCCCAACTCCGGCCGACCAACTCCCGGGCTAACGAGGCTGTCCGACTACGAGGCACCCTACGCCTTCGCTTCTCGCAAGGCTCACGCCACTGCTATGGCGTTTGTGCGTAACCCTGAGGCCGTAATCTGAGGTGGCGTCGGTTTGTCGGACAGGCTGACGGCGTTTTCAAGGTGTATTCCGGTTGAAGTTTGTGCCGCCAGAATCCTCTTGGATCGATCTTTCTGCTGCTGCTGTTGCGCCTGTGGGTATGTGGTCAAGGCGCGAAGCGGCTTGTCCATCATATCCACAGGCGTGTCGCCCCGGTAGGCCTCGGCCGGCGTCCGCCCGCCGAGTGCCGAGTGCGGTCTCTCGGTGTTGTAGAAGCCGATCCACTGGCCGATGACGCGCCGGGCTGCGAAGCCGTCGGCGATCTCGTGCAGGTAGACCGCCTCGTATTTGAGCGAGCGCCACAGCCGCTCGATGAAGATGTTGTCCATGCACCGGCCGCGGCCGTCCATCGAGATGCGGATACCGGCCTCCCGCAGGCGCGCGGTGAAGGCGAAGCCGGTGAACTGGCTGCCCTGGTCGGTGTTGAAGATCTGCGGGGTGCCATGGCGCGCCAGGGCTTCGTCGAGAGCCTCGACACAGAACCCCGCGTCCAGCGTGTTCGACAGCCGCCAGGCCAGGACGCAGCGGCTCGCCCAGTCCATGATCGCCACCAGGTAGAGGAAGCCGCGCCGCACCGGGATGTAGGTGATGTCGGCGCACCACACATGGTTCGGCCGCTCGATCGCCAGACCCCGCAGCAGATATGGATAAACCCGGTGCCCGAGGTGCGGCGCACTGGTCCGCGGCGCCCGATAGACCGCCTGAAGACCAAGCAGGCGCATCAGGCGAGCGGCCCGCCGCCGCCCGATCCGCACCCCCTCGCGGCGCAGATGCCGAACCATCTGGCGGGCGCCGTAGAACGGATACTTGAGGAACAGCGCGTCGATCCGGCGCATCAGAGCCAGCGTCTCCGCGCTCTCCCCCTTCGGCCGGTCATAGAGCGACGAGCGCCCGATCGACAGCAGACGGCATTGCCGGGTCAGGCTCAACGACGGGTGGCCCCGCACAACCATCGCCCGTCTCCCGGACCGGCTCAGCGACCGGACCCGCGTGACAAAAAATCACGCTCTACGATCAACTCCCCGATCTTGGCGTGAAGAGCCCGGACCTCGCTCTCGTGATCCCGCGCCCGGCGCTCACCTCCACCGGAAAAGACCTCCCCCAGACCCTCCATCGCCTGGCGCTTCCACACACCCACCTGGTTCGGATGCACCTGGTGCTTCGAGGCAATCTCCTGAAGCGTCCGATCACCCCGTAGCGCCTCCAAGGCTATCTTCGCCTTCAGCTCCCCCGAAAACCTGCGTCGCTTGCTCATCCGCATTCCTCCGTCACACGGCGGAATACACCTTGACGACCTGTCCGATTTTGCGACGCCACCTCACTCCTTCTTTCCGGCCAGCCAGACATGTTGTCGATCCGAGAGGGCGAAGAGTGCTTCGTGAATATCCCTGAATGGCGAATCCTTGAAGGGTTGACGCAACTCGTCTGGAAAGTCGTCCTGCTTGTTGACCCTACCCGACACGTTTTCTTCGTCCTCAATGAGAATTTCAAACGCCCTGACAAGCGGTGTCGGGTCATTTCCGAGCGTTGCAAGGTCTATGGTTGCGCCAGCATCGGCAGCCTTGTCGCCGTCGAACGGGAGAGCGTCCCAGAATCTCTCAACTTTCTCTGGCGAGAAAAATTCGTCGAACGCCCGATTGCGAGATATAAAGGATCGGAGTTTCTTGTAGCTTGCGATTTCCTGGTGAACATACGCTTGTTGTTGCCTCCACAATTCATTGCCGTCCCATGGGATGTCGGCAATATCTAGCCAGCTCATATGGCGGGCATTTGAGGTGGCGTCGGTTTGTCGGACAGGCTGACGGCGTTTTCAAGGTGTATTCCGGTTGAAGTTTGTGCCGCCAGAATCCTCTTGGATCGATCTTTCTGCTGCTGCTGTTGCGCCTGTGGGTATGTGGTCAAGGCGCGAAGCGGCTTGTCCATCATATCCACAGGCGTGTCGCCCCGGTAGGCCTCGGCCGGCGTCCGCCCGCCGAGTGCCGAGTGCGGTCTCTCGGTGTTGTAGAAGCCGATCCACTGGCCGATGACGCGCCGGGCTGCGAAGCCGTCGGCGATCTCGTGCAGGTAGACCGCCTCGTATTTGAGCGAGCGCCACAGCCGCTCGATGAAGATGTTGTCCATGCACCGGCCGCGGCCGTCCATCGAGATGCGGATACCGGCCTCCCGCAGGCGCGCGGTGAAGGCGAAGCCGGTGAACTGGCTGCCCTGGTCGGTGTTGAAGATCTGCGGGGTGCCATGGCGCGCCAGGGCTTCGTCGAGAGCCTCGACACAGAACCCCGCGTCCAGCGTGTTCGACAGCCGCCAGGCCAGGACGCAGCGGCTCGCCCAGTCCATGATCGCCACCAGGTAGAGGAAGCCGCGCCGCACCGGGATGTAGGTGATGTCGGCGCACCACACATGGTTCGGCCGCTCGATCGCCAGACCCCGCAGCAGATATGGATAAACCCGGTGCCCGAGGTGCGGCGCACTGGTCCGCGGCGCCCGATAGACCGCCTGAAGACCAAGCAGGCGCATCAGGCGAGCGGCCCGCCGCCGCCCGATCCGCACCCCCTCGCGGCGCAGATGCCGAACCATCTGGCGGGCGCCGTAGAACGGATACTTGAGGAACAGCGCGTCGATCCGGCGCATCAGAGCCAGCGTCTCCGCGCTCTCCCCCTTCGGCCGGTCATAGAGCGACGAGCGCCCGATCGACAGCAGACGGCATTGCCGGGTCAGGCTCAACGACGGGTGGCCCCGCACAACCATCGCCCGTCTCCCGGACCGGCTCAGCGACCGGACCCGCGTGACAAAAAATCACGCTCTACGATCAACTCCCCGATCTTGGCGTGAAGAGCCCGGACCTCGCTCTCGTGATCCCGCGCCCGGCGCTCACCTCCACCGGAAAAGACCTCCCCCAGACCCTCCATCGCCTGGCGCTTCCACACACCCACCTGGTTCGGATGCACCTGGTGCTTCGAGGCAATCTCCTGAAGCGTCCGATCACCCCGTAGCGCCTCCAAGGCTATCTTCGCCTTCAGCTCCCCCGAAAACCTGCGTCGCTTGCTCATCCGCATTCCTCCGTCACACGGCGGAATACACCTTGACGACCTGTCCGATTTTGCGACGCCACCTCAATTTTCATGGTTCTGTCGGAATTTCTCAAATATTCCAACGGTCGGAAGAAAATCGGCAGCATCACCCGCACGATCACGGTTGAACGGCGTGAGATAGCCGATGGCTATGCCATCCTGGTCGTTGCTGTCATATCCATACTTCTTGCAAAGTCCTTCGAGATAGTCTTCGAGTTGTCTTTCCTTCGCTGAAGCCTTGGTTGTCTTGACCTCGATTCCCAGAAGCCGGCCACGGGGTTTGTCGAAGATACAGATGTCAATCCGCTTCCCGTCTTCCATCATATCCTCGGATTCGATCTTGGGTTCCACGGGAATGTCCCAGCCTTCCGGCGCAGCCAGCCTCCACACTGCATCGAACAACGAGCGGTTTCCTTCCGCGCTGATGCGCAAAGCCTCTGCTAGGAATTCGGAATGGAAGGGCTCGATTCGGCGTGTGGTGTTCCTAATCACACGGAAAATGTTTACGGTCTTCATTCGCTAAATCTCCTGGTACTCGCCGTCCTCACCTCGGAACGACATTGTCGCCGGTTACCTCAACGTCTTCCTGACTTGCTCATCCGCCGCCTGCCGCCGGACATGGTCCGAGCGGCGCTCGCCCTCTGCACTTTCGGTCCTGACTCCATTCACCTTCCACGGCTTGCACATCTTGCACCCGGCGCGGCGGTTGCGCGGCCTGCCTCGTTTGTGGTGCATCACGACGTTCCCTTTACGGCGGGCGTTGCGGTCCGTTCGATGAGCGCCTTGAGCGCCGCCATGGCTTCCTCATGCTTGTGGCGGCAGAATTCCGTCTCGTGAGCTTCCCGGTTCTGGCGTGCCTCTCGATCCGTCTGGCGGCGCATCTCCCGGATGCCTGTCCAGATCAGGAAGCAGGTCGCGCGCCTACCAGCAGCTTCGCCGCGAACAGGCCCACCGTCGCCCAGGCGGTCAAGCAAGTCCGGGTTCTGGCGCAGGGAGGCGGTCATTGCGGGTTCAAACTTCCCACCACTCGCCGTCCGCCCTCGAGACGACATTGTCGAAGAGTTCCGGGAAGCGCCCGGGTTCGAAGGAATGTATGGGCACGAGGGCGCGGGGGGCAAGGGCGGCGGCGAAGCGTTGCAGGGCGGCGGCGGCGGCGTGGCCGGAGGTGTGGATGGGCTGCCAGGGGATGCCATGGCGATCGAGCCAGTCCAGAACGCGGCGGGAGGAGGCATCCTTCAGGTAGCCGTCCCACATCGAGTAGGTGAAGCCGGCGCCGTCCAGCACCGAGGCCACGCCCCGGTCGCGCATCGCCAGCGGGCGGAACAGCATGACCGCACGTTCGGCAAGGCCCGGCAGGTCTTCCGGATAGACGCGGAACCTGTGATGCCGGTCGCGGTCCGCGAACAGGCCCTTCTCCTTGATGAACACACGCTGGCTTTGCGGGATATAGACTTTCACTTCTTCCCAATGCGATTGCGGGATGGTGTCCCGCCCAGTCGCTTCCAGCACCACCGCCGTGTAGAGGTCGATCAGCAGCAGGCGGCCCGTCCTTTTCGCGGCGCGGAAGACTGTGACGACCCGGTCGATGTTCTGCGATGAGGTCCAGACGAGGTGCAGGCCCGCCGTCTGCCGGAACGCCTCGGCGAAGCGCGCTTCGAGGTCATCCTCGGTCTCGAACCCTTCCTGCGTCCCCGCCCGTCCGAGCGTCGTGCCTTCCATCAGCAGCGCGTCGATATCGGCGGGCGGGCTGCGGACCAGCCGCTCGAACAGCGCCGCCTTGCGGCCGTGGGCGCGGAAGTCGCCCGAGTAGAAGACCCGTTTGCCATCGGCTTCGACCATGAGCGCATAGGCGTCGAAGGCGCTGTGATCGACCAGATAGGGCGTGACGCGGAACGGCCCGATCCCGAACGGCTTCCGGTCGGCGAGGAAATGCGGGTCGGCGAAGGCGTGGCCGTTCGGGACCCAGGGGCGGGCGGACTTCAGGATGTTGTGCGCGGCCTCGCCGATCCAGACGGGAATGTCCGGCCGGATATGCGCGGCAAGGCCGCAATGGTCCATATGGCCGTGCGAGATCACGACGCCCAGCAGGTTCGGGTCCGGCTCCCGGAAGCCCGGAAGGTCCGGGAGCAGCCCCTCCTGCGCCTCGTCCGGCGCATTAAGCGGCAGGCCGACATCGAGCGCGAGTCGCTTGCCGTCCGCCTCGACCTCGACGCAGGTGCCGCCGATCTCCTTCGCACCCCGGTGGATTCGGAGTCTCATCGCCTGTGCTCCTTGGCTGGATACATTGCGTAGATTCCGTTCCGGGGCCGAGAAGTTTAGAGTGATAAAAAAAAGAGGCAACGCCTCAGCCGCTTCTCACCAACGCTTAGGATCCGCAAGCGCTGCCGAGGCCGAGCCTCCATCTTCAATGTGGGGCATGGTCGAGGCTCGGCTGCGAGGGCCTGGACGCGGACGACCGTTTCCCGTTGTCGATGACGACGACGGTCGCATGACCGTACCGATAGCCGCGCGCGGACCGCTGCCCCATGCGGAAGGAACCGGCAGCCGGATGCCGCAGCCCGTACGACATCGCGCCGAACGTCACGCTTGCCGACGCCGACAGCGCGGGCCGCACCGGTGATCCCCCCGGTGCGCGGACCGTTTCGCAATTGCCATGCCGCCATGTGCTTCCTACACTGCCGCCCGGAAGCCGCGCGGCGGTCCGGGGACTGTCTCCGCAGGTGCGCGGCGGGCGCTGCCGCTCAAGCGCCGCTCGGGCTGGATGCTTGTCGCACAACGGCTTTCAACGCCCGGCGGATGGAGCGGCCAGGAAGCGGGACCGGGACGCCCTTCGGCGCGTGGTTCTCACACCGGAACGCATCCCGATGCAGGACTGCGGCATAAGATGACAGGCGCTGCCTGGCGCTGCCTGGCGCCGCCAGGAGTGGACAGGCGCTGCCAGAATCCTGCCGGCGCAACGCGGATCGAGCGCCACCGATTTGTGTTCGCCGGATCGCCGTACCGGGGCGCGGTCCAGCGCGCGCCTGTCGCCGGAAGCAGCCGGAGCGGTTGCGATCGGTGGCAGGGCGTGTGACGGTGTGTTACGGGAGAATGCGCGCCGGTCCGCAAAATCGCCTGTCGAGCAGTCAGTCTGACTGCGCGCCCGGCTGCGCCCACTGTTGACGGCTCTCGATGACGGCACGGCCGGACCCGCTGCCGGGCCGGGGCTGTCGCATCGAGGGGCGCACGGCAACGCCTTCGTCGCACGGTCGGTTTCGCCGGGAAGCGGGGCACCGATGCTTCGGTTCGGGGCGCGCGGACGGACGAAACCGGCCATCGGACCGACCCGGGGAAGGCGGGAAGCATCACGAGAGATGACCGAAACGATCCCGGAAACCGGAAGGAACTTGCGTAGAACCGGAGCAATGCGCGGCGACCGCGCTCGATCCGCTTCTCCGAATCCGAATGGAGTCTGATCGAGCAGGCCGCCATGCGGCACGGAACCCCTGCCGGCGAACTCGTCCGCACGGGAGCGATCGCGCTGGCCGAGGACCACTTGGGCGAAACGCCCCCGCCCGCGGCGACGCCCGGGCACCTCGCGCTCATCGAGGCGATCTACCGCATAGTATACATGATGGCGACCCTCGACTGGGACGAATTGCTCGACACCCGGCGGGAGAAGGAACTCGATGACCTCGTCGACGCGGCCCGCAGGACGATGAAGGAGACGATGAACGGAGATACTGAGTGAGGAGTTCCCGCTGTGGAACGTGCGCACCGCCCATTGTTGCAAGCCGATTTCGCTGCAAGCCCCAAGCCAATCATCGAAGAACATACCAGTGTTCCGGCAAGACTGTGGCCTCATCGCGATGTCCTTGAGAAGCGAAAAGCCCCCGTCAGAGGACGGAGGCTTTTTGATGCCGGTGGACGATCCTGGGACACCGAGCCCGCACGAAGGATCGATTTGCTGCGAAAAGGAAACCGACCGCTTCTCGATTTGCTACAAACGCAAGGCTAACATTCTGAACCGGAAAAGCAACAGGGTCGCCTCGCATGGGTAACGTCAAGAGTTATGTGTCAGGGAGACGGGGGTGCTGATTCCCTGAGACTTGTTTTCGTGGATGAAGACCGCGTAGAGGACGCGGTCCATTGAGGTTGGGTCCTGGAAGGTTCCCATGGGCCGTGTTCGTCTGCGGACCTCCCGGAACCTTCGTTCGATGGCGTTTGTGGTCCTGACCCGCTTTCGCTCGGCAAGGGTCCTGTAGCGGTAGCAGGTGAGCAGATCGTCGAGATCGTTGCGCAGGCAGTCGACCGCCTTGGGGTAAGCGCTCTGCCAACGGTCGGCGAAGCGCCGCGCGGCGCTCTGGGCCTTGCGGCGGTTGGGGGCATTCATGACGGCGTGGACGTCGGCCTTGACGGCCTCCTGGTCGGCCTCGCGGACCCTGTTGAGGATGTTGCGCATCTTGTGCGCCCAGCACCTCTGAACCGGGATGCCGGGATAGACGAAGGGCAAGGCGGCCAGCAGGCCCTTGCCGCCATCGACGCAGATCATCTCCAGGCCCTCTCCGGTGAGCCCGCGGTGGTAGAGCCGGTTGAGGAACGCTTCCCACTCCGCGGCGCTCTCGCTGCCGGCCAGCTGGAAGTCGATGATCTCCTTCTTGCCGTCGGGGCGGATGCCCAGCGCCACCAGGACCGGCCTCCTGAGCGCGCCGGCGCCGGTCTTGCGGGCCAGCACCACGCCGTCGAGCATCAGCGCCTTGTAGGCGTTCTTCAGCGGCCTGCGGTGGAAGGCCGCGACCGCCATGTCGAGCGTCCTGGCGACCCGGCTGACCGTCGCGGCCGAGACCGGACATCCGAGCAGAGCCAGCAAGACCTCGCCGACCTTGCGCGTCGAGAGCCCCAGCACGAAGCCGGCCAGGATGGCGCGGTCGATCTCCGGCGCGCGCCTTGCATAGCTCTTCAGAACACCGGTCGGGCAGAAGTGCCGGGTGCGCGGCACGTTGAACTCGATGTCGCCGAGCTCGCTCAGCAGGCAGCGCCGGTAGGTGCCGTTGCGCCGGTCGCGCATCGCGCCGGCGTCCAGGTTGTCGAGCCAGCGGTCCACCGCCTCGGCCATCCGGCCCTCAATGATCTCGGCCAGCGCCTGGCGGCCGAGCGGGCGATAACCCTCGCCCCAGTCCAGTCCGCCTGCCTGCATCTCCTTCACCACCTCAAACGCCTGCGGTAGGCTCATGATCGTCGCAGCTTGCTGGGACATGCGGGGTGCTCCTGCTTGTGGTTGTCATCACCACAGGGAGTACCCCCTTCCCGCCTGACACATAAATTCTTACGTCACCCTCGCATGCCGCTCGTATTCGGCCTCGACATCGGTACAACCTCGGTCGGGTTCGCCGTGATCGACCACGATCCCGAGCTCGCCACGGGAAAAATCCACCGTCTCGGCGTGCGAATCTTCCCGGAAGCCCGCGATCCGAAGGGCGTGCCGTTGAACCAGGAGCGGCGGCGGGCCCGTCTTCGCCGCCGTCAACTGCGCCGTCGGCGAGAGCGCCGGCGCCTGCTCGGCGATCTATTGCATGCCGCCGGATTGCTGCCATCGCGCAATTCGTCCGACTGGGATCGGGTCATGAAGCGCGATCCCTACGATCTCCGGCGGCGCGCGTTTGAGGACGAGACGCTGTCTACCCATGAAATCGGCCGCGCCATCTATCACCTTGCGCAGCGCCGCCACTTCAGGGGCCGCGATATCGACGAGGTTTCCGACACTGCCGATGACGCGCCCGATGATGCAGACGACAAGAAAGCGACGTCCGCGCGGGATCAAACCGTTCAGGCATTGAAGCGCGAGCGCAAGACGCTCGGCGCCTGGCTCGCCGCACGGGGACCGCATGAGCGCAAGCGGGGTGAGCATGCCACGCGGGATATCGTCGAGGATGAGTTCGAGAGGGTGTGGAAGCCGCTCGTTCCGGGGTCATCCCGCTCTTCCGTTCGGGACGCAATCTTCGTCCAGCGGCCCGTCTTCTGGCGACTGAACACGCTCGGCAAATGCCGGTTCGTCCCCGGCGCGCGCCTCTGTCCCAAGGGGTCCTGGCTCTCGCAGCAGCGGCGCATGCTCGAGAAGTTGAACAACCTCGCGCTTGCCGGCGGCAATCAGCGTCCTCTCGACCTCAAAGAACGCTCGGCCATTCTCTCCAAATTGCAAACGCAGGCCTCGATGACCTGGCCCGGCGTTCGGCAGGCGCTCGCACCGCTCTACCGGGCCCGCGGCGAACCCGGCGAGGAGAGGGCGCTCAAGTTCAACCTGGAGGAAAGCGGAGAGAAGAAACTGCTCGGCAATCCGGTGGAGGCGAAGCTCTCGGATATTTTCGGCAGCGATTGGCAGGAGCATCCGCGCAAGCAGGAACTCCGGGATACCCTTCCCCACCGGACTTGGCAGGCCGAATACGAACAGGTGGGCGCTCAGCGCGTGGTCATTCTTCCCAGGGCCGAGCGAACGAAGCGCAGGGCGGAAGTCGTGCGGAATTTCGTCGGGGAGTTCGGCCTGTCGAACGATCAGGCGACCAAGATCGAGACGTTGAAACTGCCGTCCGGCTGGGAGCCCTATTCCGTCGAGGCGCTGCAGGCGATGCTGCCGCATCTCGAAGCCGGGGTCAGGTTCGGCGAACTGGTCATGAGTCCCGATTGGGAGGCGTGGCGAGCGGAGACGTTTCCCGATCGGGAACAGCCGACAGGCGAGGTGTTCGATCGCCTTCCGAGCCCGACTGACCGCGAAGAAAGGGAACGCCTCGCCAGCCTGCGCAACCCGACGGTCGCCCGCACGCGCAATGAGCTGCGCAAGGTGGTCAACAATCTGATCGACCTGTACGGCAAGCCGGACCTGATTCGCGTCGAAGTCGCGCGCGATGTCGGCAACTCAAAGCGCCAGCGCGAGGAAAAGGCGTCGGGCATCCGCCGCCAGGAACGGCGCCGGAAGGCGGCCCGCGAGGCGCTCCAGGAGAACGGGTTCGCCGAACCGTCCCGCACGGATGTCGAGAAATGGATGCTCTGGGAGGAGTGCGGCCACCGCTGTCCGTACACCGGGGACACGATTTGCTTCGACGCCCTGTTCCGCACCGGAGAGTTTGAGGTGGAGCACATCTGGCCGAGATCCCGCTCGCTCGACAACGGCTTCAGGAACAAGACTCTCTGCCGCAAGGACGTGAACCTCAAAAAGGGTAACCTGACCCCGAAGGAGTTCTTCCGAAGCAACGAGGAAGAATGGGATGCCCTTGCGAACCGACTGGCCGGCATGAAGGCCGCCAAGGGCAGGACGGGCATGTCTTCCGGCAAGATCAGGCGATTCCTGGCGCCTTCCATCCCGGAGGATTTCGCCACCCGGCAGTTGAACGACACCGGGTACGCCGCCCGCGAGGCCGCCGCCTACCTCAAGAAGCTGTGGCCGGACCTCGGGCCGGAGGCACCAGTCACCGTCCAGGCTGTGTCCGGTCGCGTCACCGCGCATCTGCGTCGCCTCTGGGGGCTGAACAATATTTTGGCCGACGACGGTGAGAAGACCCGCGCCGATCACCGCCATCACGCGGTCGATGCGCTGGCGGTCGCGTGCTGCCACCCCGGGATGACGCAACAGCTCGCGCGATACTGGCAGGAAGAAGACGATCCGCGCGCGCCCCAGCCGCACCTTCCCCCGCCCTGGGGAACGATTCGAAGCGACGCCGATCGGGCGGCCGCGGCCATCGTGGTGTCCCATCGGGTCCGCAGGAAGGTCTCCGGACAGATCCACAAGGAGACAATCTACGGCGATACCGGCAAGGAAATCGCCGGTGGGCGCGGGACGAACTACCGCTATTTCGTCCGCCGGAAGCCCGTCGAGGAACTGAAGAACTCCGAATCCGAGCGTTTCAACGGAACCAGGATTGAACGAAGGCGCTTCGCGCAGTTGTCGCTTTCGCGGTCTCGGTCTTTTCTGACAATTTGATGTGATGGTGGGGTTTGGTGCCGGTTTCTGCGTCCGGCGGCTGTCCTCGGTTTAGCATCGATCTCTTCGATGGTCCGTCGCCGGAACGGACCGGCGGCGCGCTGTCGTCATCCCGGGAGATCGATGATGACTGCAAGAGCGCACGACCGGGCGCAGGGCAGCCCGCTCCGCCAACGCATGATCGAGCAGATGCGTATCGCCAACCTGGCGGAGAGCACGCAGTACTCCTACCTCTTCGAGATCAGGCGGCTGGCTCAGCACTACAAGGCCTCGCCGGCCGATCTCGATGCCGACCAGCTGCGCGCCTGGGTGCTGAGGCTGATCGACCGGGGCCTCAGTGCGGCGACAACCAATGCCACGCTGTCGGCCCTCAGGTTCCTGTATGTCGAGACGCTGGGCTGCCCCGACCGCGTGGCCGGGCTGCGCAATCGCAAGAAGCCCCACATGCTGCCGCGCCACATGACGGAGCAGGAGGTCGAGCGCCTGATTCTCGCCACGCCCGACCTCCGCCATCGCGCCGCCTTCGTCACCGCCTACGCGGCCGGGCTCCGCGTCTCCGAGACCGTGACCGTCAAGGTCGGCGACATCAAGTCGGACAGGAAGTGCCTGCACATCCCGTCCGGCAAGGGCGGCGCCGAGAGGATGGCGCCGTTGCCGGACGGCGTCATCGATTACCTGCGCGGTTACTGGAAGAACATCTGGCCGCAGCCGGCGAGCTGGCTGTTCTACGGCGTCTCGCCAGACAAGCCCCTGTCGGTGGCGGCCCTGCACCGCGCCTTCAGGGCGGCGCGCGACAAGGTCGGCATCGATCCCCGCCACAGCTTCCACAGCTTCCGTCACTCGGCGGCGACGCATCTTCTCGAGCGGGGCGCGGATATGGAGGTGATCCGCGACGCGCTCGGCCATCGAAGCGCCGACACCACCCGCGGCTACGCCCGCGCCACCGGCAGGATGTTCGAGGCTCTCGACCACCCGCTCTCGGGCTTCCCGGTCCTGCGCAGCTGAACTGCCGTGGCGCGCGAGCGCGCCAGCGTGGCGGAGATCTTCCGCCGCGCCGGTCCCGCTTACCGCGAGAGCATGGCCGGCCGGCTCGACGCCGGGCGGCTCAGGGTCATGGGCGCGATCGAGGCATGCCGCACCGCCGCGCTCGGCGGGCACATGTACCGCTGCGAGGGCTGCGGGCGCGAGCATCCGCTCTACAACTCCTGCCGCAACCGCCACTGCCCCACATGCCAGGGCCTCGCTGCCAATCGCTGGAGCGAGGCGCGCGCCGCCGACATCCTGCCGGCGCCCTACTTCCATGTCGTCTTCACCCTGCCCAGAGCGATCGCCGCCATCGCCTTCTGCAACCGAAGGGCCGTCTTCGACATCCTGTTCCGAACGGTGGCCGAGACGCTGCGCACCATCGCGGCCGATCCCCGACACGGCGGCATGCGCATCGGCGGCACCGCCGTCCTGCACACCTGGGACCAGAAGCTGCTCTTCCATCCCCATCTGCATGTCGTCGTGCCTCACGCCGGCTTCGAGGTCGGCAGCGGCGCGTGGAAGTCCGGGAACGGCGCCTTCCTGGCTCCCGTCAGGGTCCTCGCCAGCCTGTTCCGACGTCGCTTCCTCGAAGAACTCGCCCGGGCGCAGGGCAAGGGCGGGATCGTCTTCCACGGCGACATCGCCCACCTCGCCGACCCCGACAGGTTCCGCGCCACCCTCGCCGCCGCCCGCAGCAGGGACTGGGTGGTCTATGCCAAGAAGCCCTTCCGGGGGCCGGAGCAAGTGTTCCGATACCTGTCCCGATATACACACAGGATCGCCATCTCCGACAGCCGCATCACCGCCTTCGACGGCCAGACCGTCTCCTTCCGGCACAGAAAGCCGAAGGAGCCGGGGCAGAAGAAGCCGCGCTACAGCACCGCCACCCTTGCCGTCGACGAGTTCATGCGCCGCTTCCTGCTCCATGTGCTGCCCGACGGCATGCACCGCATCCGACACTTCGGCATCCTCGCCAACTCCTGCTGCGCCAGCACCGTCCAAAGAGCGCGAGAAGCTCTCGGCGCCATCGGTTCTGCCGGCGCCGATGAGGACAGGGGCGAAGCCCGCGATGACCGGGAGGAGCCCGGCAGCGGCGCGACCGCGCCGGTCGCCTGCCCCCAATGCGGCGGAGCGTTGCGGCATCTCTGCCCCATCCCTTCCGGGCGCCGCCAACATCCGCCCCGCGGACCGCCGGATGCGCCGCCGTGAACCGGCTTCCTGCCTCGATCCCGACAGCGCAGACATCTTGTCCGCCAACCAACCGGCGCGGCCGCGAGCACGACCGCATGCCAGGCAGGGCCCGGATGCCCCTTCGATCTTCGCCTGCCCGACGCCAAAAACCGGCAGCCGTCGTAATCAGCTGCCTCAACCGGACAACAACAGGCACACCGCCAGTCCGGCCCGACGGCTGTCTCCACATACTTCCCACATAGCCAACGCCAGCGCCGGACGACCGCGCCTTCGCTCAATCGGATTGAGTAGGCTCTGCCGAGCCAACGCAATCCTTAAGATTGTCGACATCGTCGATGACGGCGTGCGCGACATCTGAGGTGGCGTCGGTTTGTCGGACAGGCTGACGGCGTTTTCAAGGTGTATTCCGGTTGAAGTTTGTGCCGCCAGAATCCTCTTGGATCGATCTTTCTGCTGCTGCTGTTGCGCCTGTGGGTATGTGGTCAAGGCGCGAAGCGGCTTGTCCATCATATCCACAGGCGTGTCGCCCCGGTAGGCCTCGGCCGGCGTCCGCCCGCCGAGTGCCGAGTGCGGTCTCTCGGTGTTGTAGAAGCCGATCCACTGGCCGATGACGCGCCGGGCTGCGAAGCCGTCGGCGATCTCGTGCAGGTAGACCGCCTCGTATTTGAGCGAGCGCCACAGCCGCTCGATGAAGATGTTGTCCATGCACCGGCCGCGGCCGTCCATCGAGATGCGGATACCGGCCTCCCGCAGGCGCGCGGTGAAGGCGAAGCCGGTGAACTGGCTGCCCTGGTCGGTGTTGAAGATCTGCGGGGTGCCATGGCGCGCCAGGGCTTCGTCGAGAGCCTCGACACAGAACCCCGCGTCCAGCGTGTTCGACAGCCGCCAGGCCAGGACGCAGCGGCTCGCCCAGTCCATGATCGCCACCAGGTAGAGGAAGCCGCGCCGCACCGGGATGTAGGTGATGTCGGCGCACCACACATGGTTCGGCCGCTCGATCGCCAGACCCCGCAGCAGATATGGATAAACCCGGTGCCCGAGGTGCGGCGCACTGGTCCGCGGCGCCCGATAGACCGCCTGAAGACCAAGCAGGCGCATCAGGCGAGCGGCCCGCCGCCGCCCGATCCGCACCCCCTCGCGGCGCAGATGCCGAACCATCTGGCGGGCGCCGTAGAACGGATACTTGAGGAACAGCGCGTCGATCCGGCGCATCAGAGCCAGCGTCTCCGCGCTCTCCCCCTTCGGCCGGTCATAGAGCGACGAGCGCCCGATCGACAGCAGACGGCATTGCCGGGTCAGGCTCAACGACGGGTGGCCCCGCACAACCATCGCCCGTCTCCCGGACCGGCTCAGCGACCGGACCCGCGTGACAAAAAATCACGCTCTACGATCAACTCCCCGATCTTGGCGTGAAGAGCCCGGACCTCGCTCTCGTGATCCCGCGCCCGGCGCTCACCTCCACCGGAAAAGACCTCCCCCAGACCCTCCATCGCCTGGCGCTTCCACACACCCACCTGGTTCGGATGCACCTGGTGCTTCGAGGCAATCTCCTGAAGCGTCCGATCACCCCGTAGCGCCTCCAAGGCTATCTTCGCCTTCAGCTCCCCCGAAAACCTGCGTCGCTTGCTCATCCGCATTCCTCCGTCACACGGCGGAATACACCTTGACGACCTGTCCGATTTTGCGACGCCACCTCAATCGTCCAAGGATGGGTCGACAAGCACGGTGGCGATCCCGGCGCGGCGTTCGTGGATGGCTATCCCAAACGGGGCAGGAAAGGCCCCGAAATCCGCAAGGTCCGCCTGCGCGTGAAGCGGCAGATCGAGCTGATGACGAAAGCATCAACGGGCTATGCCGACCTGGGCAACAATCATCACATCGCGATCTACCGGCTGTGCGACGGAACCGTCGATTACGAGGTAGTCAGCCTGCTGGAGGCATCGCGTCGCAAGGCGCGGCACGAACCCGTCGTCCGGCGGGATTGTGGCGACGGCGCGCAGTTCGTGATGTCGCTGGCTCCCGGCGACTCGTTGCAGTTCACCAGAAACGGAGAAACCAGGCTTAAGATTGTCGAGAGCGTATGGTCGGCCGGCCAGGTCGTCATGGTCGACCATGACGATGCCGAAGGCGTGACGGTGTTTCGCCCGGGCGCGAAGACGATCATCTCAAGCGGCGGCAGGAAGGTCTCCGTCGATCCGATCGGTCGCATCCGTCCCGCCAACGACTGAGCGTGCCCGGCGATGATCCGCAAGACCATCGAGTTCTCGACTCCCGGCACCCGCCTCTCGGTCGCCAATAGCCAGCTCGTGGTCGAACGGCCAGACCTGCCGAAAGCGACGCTCCCCATTGAGGATCTCGGCGTCGTCATCGTCGATGACATCCGTGCGACCTACACGCAGTCCGTCTTTCTCTCTCTTCTGGAGGCAGGCGCCACCGTGCTGGTCACCGGCCGCGATCATCTACCCGCCGGAATGATGCTTCCGCTCGACGCGCATCACGTCCAGACCGAACGTCACCGGGCGCAAGTCGAGATCAGCGCGCCGGTTCGAAAACGGGCGTGGCAGGCGATCGTGCGGGCCAAGATCGTTCAGCAGGCCACCGTGCTTTCCCATTTCACCGGAAGTCACGGCGGCCTCGCTCCGATGGCGCGCCGGGTGCGCTCGGGAGATCCAGAGAACCTTGAAGCCCAGGCCGCTCAGCGCTACTGGCCGCGTCTTTTCGGCAGATCGTTCCGACGCGACCGACAGGCCGAAGGCGTGAATGCGCTGCTCAACTACGGCTACGCCGTCGTTCGGGCGGCCGTGGCGCGCTCCGTTGTCGCTGCCGGCTTGATCGTAAGCGTTTGGCGTGACCGGCCTTGTGGCGGGTCGGTTTGGCGCCGCAGTCTGTGGCGAGGTTCCTGAGGTCGATAGTGTCCATTATCGGCTAATGGACACTATCGTTTGGGGGCTGCGATGAGGCGTCGGGTACGCCGGTTCTGGTCGGACGACGAGAAGCGCCGGATCGTGGCGCAGAGCTACGCTCCTGGTGTCTCGGTGTCGGTGGTTGCACGCCGCTATGACGTGAACGCCAACCTGATCTTCACCTGGCGCCACGATCCCCGTTATCAGCCGGCGGCCGATGCCGGGGAGGCGCCGTCCTTCCTGCCGGTGGAGGTGGTGCCCGACCCGCCGCCGGAGCTGCCCGCGGCATTGGACGGTCGCATTGAGGTCGCGTTGTCGAACGGCCACCGGGTGAGCGCGTTCGGGTCGTTCGACGCGGACGCGCTGTGCCGGGTGGTGCGGGTGCTGGGCGGATGATCCGTAAGCGTCGTAAGCGTCTGGCGTGACCGCCCTTGTGGCGAGACGGCTTGGAGCCGCAGTCTGTGGTGAGGTTCCAGAGGTCGATAGTGTCCATTATCGGCTAATGGACACTATCTTAGGGGGCTGCGGTGCCACGTCGGGTACGCCGGTTCTGGTCGGACGACGAGAAGCGCCGGATCGTGGCGCAGAGCTACGCTCCCGGTGTCTCGGTGTCGGTTGTGGCGCGCCGCTATGACGTCAACGCCAACCTGATCTTCACCTGGCGGCGCGATCCCCGTTACAGGCCGGCGGCCGATGCCGGGGAGGCGCCGTCCTTCCTGCCGGTGGAGGTGGTGCCCGATGCGCTGCCGTTGGAGCCGGCCGCGGCATCGGACGGTCGGATCGAGATCGCGTTGTCGAACGGCCACCGGGTGAGCGCGTTCGGGTCGTTCGACGCGGACGCGCTGTGCCGGGTGGTGCGGGCGCTTGGCGGATGATCCCGGTTCCCTCCTCGACCCGGGTATGGCTGGCCTGCGGCGTGACCGACATGCGCAAGGGGTTCCCCGGTCTCGCGGCGCAGGCGGAGCGGGTATTGAAGGCGGATCCGCATTGCGGCCATCTCTTCATCTACCGCGGCCGCCGGGGCGACCTGATCAAGATGATCTGGTGGGACGGCCAGGGTGCGTGCCTGTTCTCGAAGCGTCTGGAGCGCGGCCGCTTCGTGTGGCCGTCGGCATCGGAAGGGAAGGTGTCGGTGACGCCGGCGCAGCTGTCGATGCTGCTTGAGGGGATCGACTGGCGGGCGCCGGTTCGCACCTGGAGACCGCTGGCCGCGGGCTGATTCACCGTTTATAAACAATGGGTTGACTGTCATTCGGGCTTCCCTTTGTCGGCCCCTTCGGGTAGGATGCGGCCATGCTCGAAGCGGCCCATTCCCTGCCCGACGACATCGCCGCGTTGAAGGCGATGGTGCTGGCCTCGCGGGCCGAACTGGCGGCACGGGACGCCGAGCTGCGCAACCGCGATCTGTTGATCGAGAAGCTCAGGCACCAGCTTGCGGGTCTGCGGCGGCAGCGCTTCGGCGTCACCTCGGAGGCCCTCGACCAGCTTGATCTCGGGCTGGAGGACGAGGAGATCGCGCGGGCGGCCGAGGCGCCGACCGAGCCGACGCCCGCCACGAAGAAGCAGCCGAAGCGCCGTCCCCTGCCGGACCACCTGCCGCGCGAGGAGACGGTTCTCGCGCCGGGCGAGCGCTGCGCGGACTGCGGCGGCCGTCTCAAGCGGCTCGGCGAGGATGTGACGGAGGAGCTGGAGTACATCCCCGGCCGCTTCGTGGTGAAGCGCATCGTCCGTCCGCGCCTGGCCTGCGGCGGCTGCGAGAAGTTCCACCAGGCGCCGCTGCCGCCGCGACCGATCGAGCGCGGCCGACCGGGCCCCGGCCTTCTGGCGCATGTGCTGGTCTCGAAGTATTGCGATCACCGTGTGTCCTGAAGCACCGCCATGAAAGGAGGTGCGCAACTGCAAGAGAGATGAGGGTAGGCCCCTCGGGGTCGACGATCAGGCGTCGGTCTCAAACCACCACGAGCTGCTGTCGTAAAGAGCGATGGTGGTGAGCGTCGTGGAAACGGCGGGACGACGATCTCGTCAGGTGAGGTCCGGGGAGACGAGCGAAAGCGAACCGCCGATGAACTTCCGAAAGCGTATGGTCGATGTCAGAACCGGGGGTGGTGGTCACTCCGGGACAAGCATGGGCGGAGTCCTGGAGTCCGGCCCACGCGGCATCCGGCTCGAAGGCGGCGTGAACCCGGAACAGGCTTTCTTGCGGAACAGGAGAACCTGTCGTCCCGATGCCAAGGGAGACGGCCAACCGGGCAGCCCCCGGAAGGCTCAGAGTACCGATGCGGGGCACAGGGGCAGAACAGCCCGTAGTAGGGATGAAGGCGCTGTAATGGCGCTGGACCGAAGGGGCTGTGGTGTTCAGCCGCTGCCGTCGGCCAACTGGTGACAGGAGGAGCCGGATGACAGGGGCAAAGCCGTTCCCGATAGCAAAGAGGGAAGTCTGGGAAGCCTTCAAGCATGTGAAGGCAAACCGGGGAGCGGCTGGAGTAGATGGGCAGACGGTCGAGAGTCTGGAGGAACGGCTTGGTCCGGAACTCTACAAGCTCTGGAATCGCATGTCCTCAGGCAGCTATATGCCGCCTCCGGTTCGCAGGGTGAACATCCCCAAGGAGGGCGGCGGGAAGCGCCCGTTGGGCATACCGACGGTCACGGACCGCATCGCTCAGGAGGTTGTTCGCCGACATCTGGAGCCCTTGTTGGAACCGATTTTCCATGAGGACTCATACGGATATCGGCCGAAGCGATCCGCCATTGACGCCATCCGGACAGCGCGTCGGCGATGCTGGCGCTACGACTGGGTGCTGGACATGGACATCAAGGGGTTCTTCGACAACATCGACCACGAGTTGCTGCTGAAGGCCGTTCGTCACCATACGGACTGCCGGTGGGTGCTGCTCTATGTCGAGCGCTGGTTGAAGGCTCCCGTGATCGAGGAGGACGGCACCGTTGTCGCACGGGACAGGGGCACGCCACAGGGCGGGGTAATTTCGCCAGTATTGTCCAACCTGTTCCTGCACTATGCGTTCGATCAATGGATGAAAAGGTCGATGCCGCATGTTCCGTTCGAACGGTATGCGGACGATATAATCTGCCATTGTCGAACGGAGGAGGCGGCAAAGACCCTCTGGCGGCGGGTTGCGGACCGATTGGCCGAGTGCGGCCTGGAGGTCCATCCGCAGAAGACCAAGGTGGTCTACTGCAAGGATACCAACCGCAAGGCGGACTACCCGACGGTCGCGTTCGACTTCCTGGGCTACCGTTTCCAGCCAAGGTTCGCGGCGTGGCGCGGCGGGTTGTTCGGGGTCTCGTTCCTTCCGGCTGCCAGCCCGACTGCGCTCAAGGCGTTTCGGCGCCGCGTGCGACAGTGGCGTTTGCAACGGCGTAGCGACAAGGCACTGCTTGACCTTGCCCGCATGTTTCATCGCGAAATTGCAGGGTGGATCGGCTACTTCGGCGCATTCTACAAGTCGGCGCTCTATCCGACCCTTCGTCTGATAGACGCCCACTTGCAGCGATGGGCAATGCGGAAGTTCAAACGCTTCCGACAACGACCGCGTCAGGCTCGTCTCTGGCTTGCCAGAATCGCGAAAGCGGAGCCGTGGCGGTTCGCCCATTGGACCCTTGTGCACGGGCAGGGCCGGACGCTGGGAGCCGTATGAGCTGAGAGGTTCACGTACGGTTCTGGGAGCGCGTGGGGGTGAGATTCCCCCGCGCGACTCGCTTGCCGCTCTACCGCCAGTCCCGCATCTTCGCCCGCGACGGCGTCGAGCTCGACCGCTCGACGCTCGCCGGCTGGGTCGGCAAGGCGACGGCGCTGCTGGAGCCCCTGGCCGATGCGATCGGGCGCCATGTGCTGGAAGGACAAGCCCTGTTCGCCGACGACACCCCGGTCAAGCTGCTGGCGCCGGGAACCGGCAAAACGGCGACCGGCCGGGCCTGGACCTACGTGCGGGACGAGCGGCCCTGGGCTGGCGAGGCGCCGCCGGCGGCCTGGTACCGCTTCTCGGCCGACCGCAAGGCGGCGCATCCGAAGGCGCATCTTGAAGGCTTCGCCGGCTGGATGCACTCGGACGGCTATGCCGGGTTCGGTGCGCTGGCGCGCGCCGGGCCGGTCCGCGAGGTGGCCTGTCTGGCGCATGTGCGACGCAAGTTCTTCGACGTCCATGCCGCCCAGGGCTCGGCGATCGCCGCCGAGGCGCTGGAACGGATCGCCGCCCTCTACGCTATCGAGAAGGAGGCCCGCGGGCAGCCGCCCGAGAACCGCGCGGCCATCCGCCAGGCCAAGGCCGCGCCGTGCCTCGACGAGCTGGAGCGGTGGCTGCAATCGCAGCTGCCCAGAATCTCCGCCAAGACCCCGCTGGCAGCGGCGATCCGTCATGCCCTGACCCGGATGAAGCGCCTTCGACCCTATCTCGAGCACGGCTTCCTCGAGATCGACAACAACCCCGCCGAACGCGCAATGAGGCCGATCGCGCTCGGCCGCAAGAACTATCTCTTCATGGGCTCGGCCAGCGGCGGCAGGGCCGCCGCCATCGCCTACACCCTGATCGAGACCGCCAGGCTCAACGATGTCGATCCGCAGGCCTGGCTTGCTCAGGTCCTCGAACGCATCCCCGACTACAGGATCAACCGCATCGACGATCTGCTGCCGTGGAACACCGCGCCCGCAGAAGATCGGGAAGCCGCCGACTGACCACGCAGGGGCGGTCACGCCGGACGCTTACGGTCGAACCACCTGTGGCGCGCCGACCTGCCGCCGGATCTGCCGGTCGGTCTCCACACGATGGAAGTCGTCACGACCGACCGTTACGGCCGCACCTTCCGTCTCGTCCAGCCCTTCGAGGTGGTCGGGACGCTGCCGGAGATGGGCTGGCCGTGGGCGCCCGGCGAACTCGGGACGGCCGCTAAAGCGCGCGCGCCCTGACCCGCAGGGCCGCGCTGCGCCGCGCGAGGAACGCCACGACTGCGCCGACCGCGCCGGCCAGCAGCGTCAGCGGCGATTCCGCGCCGAGCCAGATCGTCGATCCGCCGACCGCGATCGCCGCCGCGAAGTAGAAGAGGGCGAGCCCCATCCTGGCGAGCCCGCCGTCGCCCCAGGTGATCACCGCCTCGGCGATCAGGAACCCGGCGACCAGCGCGGTGAGGCTGACATAGACCACCGCCACCCAGCTCCCCTCCATCACCAGCGCTGGGTTGAACGCCCAGAGGAAGGGCAGCAGATAGGCGGCGGCGGCGAGCTGCATGCCGACCAGCCCGGTCCGCCACATGTCGGAGCCCGCGATCCCCGCCGCCACCATGCTGGCCACCGCGACCGGCGGGGTGAGCATGCTCAGGAGCCCGAAATAGAACAGGAACAGATGCGCCGCCATCGGCTTCAGCCCGATCTCCACCAAGGCGGGCGCGATCACCGTGGCGAGGATGATGTAGACCGCCGCGGTCGGCATCCCCATGCCGAGGACGATGGAGACCAGGGCGGTCACCACCAGCATCCAGAAAATCCCCGCGCTCTGACCGAGCTCGGCGAGGATGATCGAGAGCTGGAAGGCGAGACCGCTGGCATTCAGCACCCCCATCACCACCCCTGCCCCGCCGGCGATCAGCATCAACGGCAGCAGGTTCTCGCCCGAGCCGAAGATGAAGTCGCGCCATTCCGCGCGGCTCGGCAGGCGCCGGCTCTTCAGGATGAAGAGGAGGAGCAGCGAGGCGGCGGCGTACATCGCCGACAGGCCGGGGTTGTAGCCGAGCCCGAACAGGAAGTAGAGCAGCACGCCGAGCGGCAGCAGGAACACCCAGCCCGACAGCAGCACCTTGAAAACGCGGGGCAACTCCGATTTCGGCAGGCCGAGCAGGCCGAAACGCGCGGCGATGGCATCGACCTGGAGGAACAGCACCAGGTAGTAGAGCGCCGCCGGGACCGCCGCCGCGATGACCACGTCGATATAGGCGACTTCGAGGAACTCGGCGATGATGAAGGCGGTCGCCCCCATCACCGGCGGCGCGATCTGGCCGCCGTTGGAGGCCACCGCCTCGATGCCCGCGGCGTAGCGCGGCTCGAACCCGGTGCGCTTCATCATCGGGATGGTGACGATCCCGGTCGACATGATGTTGCCGACCGCCGAGCCCGAGATGGTGCCGAACGCGCTGGAAGCGACGACGGCGACCTTGGCCGGGCCGCCCCGGCGGTGGCCCATCAGCCCCATCGCGAGGTCGGTGAAGAACCGCGTCGCGCCGGAGACCTCGAGCAGCTTGCCCAAAATGATGAAGGCGAGCACGAGCTCGGTGACGACGCGCAGCACCAGCCCCGGAATGCCGTTATTGTCGGCGTAGAGGTAGAGCACCGTCTTGGTCGGCGGGAAGACCTCCGCTTCCAGCGCGCCGGGCAGCGCGTCGCCGAAGAAGGCGTAGACGATCATCACCCAGACCAGGATCGTGATCACCTTGCCGCAGGCCTTCCTGAGCGCCTCCATCATGGCAAGCACGGCGATCACGCCCGGCACCCACTTGTCCGGTGTCCGGTCCGCCATGCCGACGATCCAGTCCTCGAAGTTCCACGACATCCAGAACCACGCGGCGAACGAGACCACGGCGAGCGCGATCTCGAGCGTCCCGGCGCGGGCGCCGTAGGGGTATTTGAGATAGGCCGCGGCGATCGACAGCCCGAGGACGACGCCGATCGCCTGCTGGAAGGTGAAGGCAAAGCCGACCCGGTCGGCGACCGCGAAGATCCAGAGGATCCCGATGATCGGCACCGCGCCGAGGCAGGCGCGCAGCAGCAGCGACGTCAGCTGCTGCATCGGACCGCTGGCGCCGCGCGCCGCCTCGCCGGGCCGGCGATGCCGGCTACTGCACTCTGCTCAGGACCCTGGCCTGGCCCGCATCGTGCTCGGCCGTCCACAGCCCGGCTTCCTTGTAGTACTTGATCGCCCCCGGGTGGTAGGGCATCGCCGTGTTGGCAGGGGCGAGCCCGTCCTGCGGCGTCCCCCGCAGCGGCCCGTAGTCCTTCTGCAGCTTCTTCCAGTTGGTGTGCAGCGACTTGGCGAGCCTGTACGCGTCCTCGTCGCTCACCTTGGCCGCCGAGGCGTTGAGATAGGAATCGAACGCGGCGATGGTGATCGGATCGCGGACGAAGGGGAAGCGCTTGCTCGGCTTGACCTTCAGCGTATAGAGCCCGGGCATGCCCTTGGCGAGCATCTCGTTGTTCGCCAGCTTGCCCAGGGGCAGGATGCGGAGTCCGCCCGGCACCGTCGCATGGGTCTTGCGCATCGCCGGCATGGCGAGCGCGACCGTCGTCGCGGCGGCGCGGTCCTCGACGACCATGTTGATACCGTTGACCACGCCGCCCGAATCCACCGGGTCCATGTCCTTCGTGGTCAGGCCGGCGGTCGAGAGCAGCGTCGCGTTGGCCTGGGCGAGCGAGACGTTGGTCTTGACCTTGACGATCACCTTCTTGCCGCGCAGATCGTCGATCGTCTTGATGCCCGAGTTCTCCTTGACCATGTAGGCGTAGGGCAGGATCCAGATCCGCGCCAGCATGCGGACGCTCTTGATTTTCTCCTTGAACGGCGCGGTGCCGGCGACCGCCATGCCCGAATCGAGGCTCGAATTGAGCCCCATCACGATCTCGCCCTTGTTCATCAGCGGCAGGTAGACCGACGAGCCGGCATGCGGCTGCGCGGTCGAGCGGATTTTCAGGTCTTGCTGGAAGTGCTTGGCGAAGCCGCCCGCGAGCAGGAAGTAGGTCGATCCCGCGGGATTGCTGCCGATCGTGATCCGCTTGAGCTGGGCCTCGGCGGTGGCCGCCGCGCCCCCTACCACGCCCGCCGCGAGAACGGCGGCCAGAAGTCTGCGTGCTGTCATCCTGTCTCTCCCTCCTGCCGGCCCGGTGCGGGCCGATTTTCGTTTATCGACGGCAAAAGCCTAGCAGAGACGGGCGCGGGCTCAAATCGGCTTGCCCTCGCTTTCCGCCCAGGCGTCCCGCATGAAGATGTTGGACGGGCGGGTCTCGTCGAGGACCTTCTCGGCCGCCTCCGCGCCGGCGACGGGGAGGCCGTCCGCGTCGAGCGCGCCGATCTGCTTCAGCGCCGAGGCCTGGTCCCAGTAGATATGCTCGTGGCACACGCGGTCGCCGCGGAACCTCACCAGCAGCAGCGTCGGGATCTCCACCATTTTCCCGGTCGGCGGGATGCCGGGAAAGTACCGGTCCAGCACTTGGTCGTGGCGGAACCTGACGACCGTCTCCAGCACGATGCGGTCGGGGCCTATGGTCTCCGAGACCGGCGTGCTCGACCGCTCGCGCGAGTTCTGGTGCACGAAATGGTACTTGTAGAACCGCTTTAGCATGTCGTGGCCGACGCCGCCCGCCAGCGTCGGGACGTGGTTGACGTAAGGCTCGTCGATCATCGTCGCCATGGTCGCGTCCACGTCGCGGGTCTCGAACTCGTGGCGGACATGCGCCTCGAACAGCGCGACGAGGTCGTAATGCGGGCCCAGCGCGCGGCGCAGCGGCCCGAGCGCCCGGCTGTGCGCGAGGCTGTCGGTGCGTTTGTCGAAGGCCGGGCGGTGTGGGATCGCGAAGCCGGGCGATGCGCCGGGATAGACCGCGACGCCGCTGCCGTTGCCGCGGTCGAGGCCGGTCTCGATCCGTCTTGCCCTGTCCTCCGCCTCGCCGTTGCCGCGGGTTCCGAACAGGAGCAGCGCGGGGCAACCGCTCGCGATTTTCGACGCGGTCTCCAGGCCGACCGGATCGAACGCGACCGCCGCGTCGAAGGCGGACGCCGCCCGGCAGGCGAGGTCCCCGCCCGGACCGTGGCCGAGCACGGCGATGCCGCCCGAGCGTTCCGGCATGGCGCGCAGGGTTTCCGCCGCCGCGCGGACCTCGCCGGGCTCCGACAGGCCGGCGACCGCGAGCACCGTATACCCCTCCTCGCCGAACAGGTCGGCCCGCGCCCTGATCCCCTCGTCCAGCCCCGCCTCGTCGGCGAGCAGGAGGAGGCCGGGTCCGCTCCCGCTGCGGTGCACCGCAGCGTAGGCGTCGAGCGCCCTGCCGGCGACGGCGACGTTTCGCATCCCGCCCATTTCCCGTTCTCCCGTCGTGCCGGCGCAGTATGACACGCCGGCCGCGATGTCCTATCCTCGGCGCGGGACCGGCACCGATGAGCACAGCCCCTCTCTGGCCCGACGACGACGTGTCGCGGTGCCCTACCGGGTCTACAGCGACCCCGGCATCCATATCCGCGAGCAGGAGCGGATCTTCCGCGGTCCGACCTGGAATTTCCTCTGCCTCGAAGCGGAGATCCCGAACCCGGGCGACTACCGGACGAGCGTCATCGGCGACGCCCCGATCGTCGTCGTTCGCGGCCGGGACGGCGGGATAAACGCGCTGGTCAACCGCTGCGCGCACAAGGGGGCGCTGGTCTGCTACAAGCCGCGCGGCACGGTGAGCGAGTTCACCTGCGTCTACCACAACTGGACCTACGACCTCGACGGCAGCCTGACCGGCGTCGCGTTCCGGCGCGGCGTGCGCGGCGAGGGCGGGATGGAGACGGGGTTCGAGCCCGGCGCGCACGGGCTCCAGCGGCTCCGTACCGCGTCGCGGAACGGGCTGGTCTTCGCGACCTTCTCCGACGCGGCGCCCGATCTCGAAACCTATATCGGCCCCGCCATGCTGGCGGCGCTGGACCGGGTGTTCGTGAAGCCCGTCCGGGTGCTCGGCTATCACAGCCAGCTTCTGCCCAACAACTGGAAGCTCTACGCGGAGAACACCAAGGACAGCTATCACGCGACGCTGCTCCACGTGTTCCACAACACCTTCGGGATCGTCCGCTTCACCATGGGCGGCGGCATCCGGCTCAGCGAGAACGGCTGGCATCATCTGAGCTTCACCGAACGCGCGGCCGACGGCAGCGAACGGGAGGGCGCCGAGGCGGTGCGGTCGCTGAAGGAGCAGTATGCGCTTGAGGATCCGTCGCTGATGGAGCACCGGCTCGAGCTCGGCGACCGGATCACCAACTCGATCCAGACGATCTTCCCGACGCTGGTCGTCCAGCAGATCCTGAACGCGCTCGCCGTCCGTCAGCTCGTCCCCCGGGGGCCGGAGGAATGCGAGCTCAAGTGGACCGTGTTGGGCTTCGAGGACGACGACGAGGACTTCGAGGCGCTCCGGCTCAAGGTCAACAACCTGGTCGGTCCGGCGGGCTACGTCTCGATGGAGGACGGCTGCATCGGGGGCTTCATCGACGCCGCGACACGGAGCGCGCCGGAGGGGCGGAGCTTCATGCGGATGGGCGGCACCGCGATCGAGCCGGCGGGCGCATCGCGGGTCACCGAGGCCGCGGTGCGCGGCTTCTGGCGCGCGTGGCGGGACTGCATGGCGCTGTGACCGGGGCCGGGGACGCGCTGGCGGCGCGCATCGCGCGGCTCAACACGGCTTACGCGCACGCCATCGACGACGACCGGCTGGAGGACTGGCCCGGCTTCTTCACCGACGACGGGCTCTACCGCATCGTCACGCGGGAGAACCACGAGGCCGGAATGCCGCTCGCCATCGTCCACTGCGACGGGGCGGCGATGATGCGCGACCGGGTACGTGCCATGCGGACGGCCAACATCTTCGAGCCCCATACCTATTGCCATACCGTCGACGCCGCCGAGATCGCCGGAAAGGACGGCGGGGTCCACACCGCGCGGACCAACTTCGTCGTCGTCCGCACCATGCACTCGGGCGCGATGTCGGTCTTCGCTTGCGGCCGCTATCTCGACCGGATCGTCGAGGCGGACGGCGTCCTCAAATTCGCCGAGCGCGTGGTGGTGTGCGACTCCCGCACCGTCGACACCCTGCTCGTGGTGCCGCTTTAGGGCGCATCCCCTTCGGATGGAGGCATGGCGGCGGAGCGTCCCTCGATACGGCGCTTCGCGCCTACTCGGGATAAGGGGAAATGGTTGAAAACGCGCTCCTTATCCTCACCCTGAGTAGCCGCGAAGCGGCGTATCGAAGGGCCCGCCTCGGCTGTTTTCAAACCGCCGCGACGGTTTGCACCTCGATCAGGAAGGGCTCCTGCACCAGCCGGTCGACGAGGAGCAGGGTGTTCGGCGGGTATTTGCCGTCCGGGAACATCGCGGGGAATTCGCGCAGGCGGAATTTCATGAACTCCGGGATCGACTGCGAATGCACCATATAGGTGGTGAACTGGACCACGTTGTCCCAGCCGGCGCCGGCCGATTCCAGCGCGGCGTGCACGTTCGCGAAGACCTGGGTGCACTGCGCGTCGAAATCCCGCTCGCCGACGACATTGCCGTCGGGATCGGCGGACAGCATGCCCGCGATGAACAGGAATTCGGACGCCTTCACCCGCGTCACATGGGTGTACTGACCCAGCGGCGCGCCGAGCGCGTCGGGGTTGTAGATGTCGATGTCGGCCGTCATGAGCCCGCGCCTCCTTTACGTGATGGCGCGATCAAGCCCGCTCCGGGCCGGCGGATCAAGCGGCGCGGCGCCGGGAGCTACGGCACGACCGTCTTGACCCTTGACCTGAGGGCTCTGTGGTCTGCCACGTCCTTGACGCCGTCGATCTCCGCGGCGAGCACCCGGGTCGCGGCGCGCTCGGACTCCGAGCCCACCACCCCCCAGAACTCCACACGGCCCTCCTTCACCGTCACGCTGGTGGTGCCGTAGCTCGCCCAGGGCTGCGCCGACAGCGCCCGGTCGACCGCCTTCCGGATCGCCTCGTCGTCCGCGTGCGTCGCGATCGAGACCGAACCCGCCGAGGCGATCTCGCGGATGATGTTGGCCCGGCTGATCAACCCCACCACCCTGCCGCCGTCGACGATCGGAACCCGCTTGATGTGGTTGCGCTCCAGCGTCTCGGCGATCTCCGACAGCGGCGCGTCGGGCCCCACCGAGATCACCGGCGCGGTCATCACGTCGCGCGCGGTCCTGCCGTGCGCCTTGGTGAAGTCGTCGGCGAGGTCGGAAGGATCGCGCCACAAATTGAGCCACCACGAGCCGGCCTGCTTCTCGGTGCCGACCTCGGGGCGGCGCAGCAAATCCCCCTCGCTCACGATGCCGAGCAGCGCGCCGTCCTCCTCGACCACCGGAACCGCGCTGATGTGGTGATCGGTCAGCGTCCGCGCGATCTCGGTGACCGACACGTCCGGGCCCACCGTCACCACCCGGGTCGTCATGATGTCCTTCGCCTGCATCGCCTGCCTCCTCTCCCCAACCGACCCAGGAACGGTAAATCCTCGCCGGGACGTTCCGCAAGAACATTGACCGGGGTCGAGCCGGCATGGTGTGTTCCGCCCGGGAGCGGCCGCGGGGCGGGGACGGCGATGCCGGTGGCAACCGAGATCTTCTTTCTCCGGGCGCGGGACCATGCCCGCCGCCCGCCAGTCGCGGTGACCGCCGACGCGACGCTCCGCGAGGTCGTCGGCCGCATGGCGACCGAGAAGGCATCCGCCGCGGTGGTCGTCGACGGCGGGCGCAGGCCGGTCGGGATCGTCACCGAACGCGACATCGTCCGCCGCGCGACCTTCGCCGCGCCGCCCGAACAGCCGGTCGGCGACCTCATGTCATTCCCGGTCCGCTGCATCCGCGAGGACGAGCACCTGTTCATCGCCATCGCTAGGATGCGGCGGCTCGGCCACCGTCACATGCCCGTGATCGACGGGGAAGGACGGCTCGCCGGCATCCTCGACCTGCACGACGCGATGGCCCGCGCGGCCGAGGACATGGTTCTGGCGATCGACGACCTGACGCGCGACGACAGCGACGACGGGCTGCGCGAGATCAAGGCCGCGCAGGTCCGGGTCGCCGACACCCTGTTCGACGCCAACGTTGCCGTCGGCGACATCCAGGCAACGCTGAGCCACGTCAACAACGACATCTATGCCCGCCTGCTCGAGCGCAATCTGGCGGCGATGGCAGGCGAGGGTCTCGATGCCGCGCCGGCGCCGTTCGCGATGATCGTCATGGGATCGGGCGGCCGCCACGAGAACTTCCTCGTTCCCGACCAGGATTACGGCTTCGTCGTCGAGGGCGGCGCCGAAGCCCTGGACGAAGACGCCGACCGCTGGTTCGCGGACCTCGCCCGGCGCCTGTCGCGCGACCTCGACGCTGTGGGCATCCCCTATTGCACGGGCGGCGTGATGGCGACCAATCCCAAATGGCGCCGGACGCTCGCCGGGTGGCGGGAACAGGTCGACACCTGGTGCCGCCGGGCGCGGGTGGACCCGCTGCTCGATTTCGACATCTTTTTCGACTTCCGCCTCGGCTGGGGCGAGTCCGGGCTGGCGGCCGCGCTGCGGGAGCACGTCACCGAACGCACCGCCGGCAACGAAACGTTCCTGCGGGAGGTCTACAGCGCGGACCGGGACCACAGGACCGCGCTCAAATGGTTCGGACGCTTCGCCACCGAGAGCGCCGATCCAGCCCATCGCGGCAAGGTGAACCTGAAGCTGCACGGCATCCTGCCGCTGGTCGAGGCCGCCAGGCTGTTCGCGCTGCGCGACGGCGTGCCGGCGACGGCCACCCGGGACCGCCTCGCCGCCGCGCACGCCGCCGGGGTGCTTGCCGATGACGAGCACGACGAGCTCGAAAGCGCCCGCCGCACGATCTGCCGGCTGCTGCTCGGCCGCCAGCTCGCGGATTTCCGGGCGGGCGCGCCGGTATCGAGTTTCGTCGACCCGAAAGGCCTCACGCCGCGGCGGAAACGCGACCTCCGCCAGGCGCTGCGCGCCGTCGAGCGCCTGCGCGCCCGGATGCGCGTCGAGTTCGGCGGCGATGTGCTCTGATCCGCCGCTCAGTATTCGAGGTCGAGCCCCCGCTGGCGCCGGACCCGCTCCGAAGCGTGGAGCACCTGTCCGAGCGTGACGACGCCGCGCGCCTCGAGCCGCGGCAGCAGCTTGCAGAACACCCGCGCGGTCGCGATCGAGTCGCCGAGCGCGGTGTGCCGCCCCTCGACCTCGACGCCCAGCCGCTCGGCGATCGCATCGAGGGAATGGTTCTGCGACACCGGGTCGGCGAAGACCGAGAGCAGCAGCGTATCCAGCACCACGTTGGCGAACGCGACGCCGGTCTCCGCCTCCTTCAGGCGAAGGAAGGTCATGTCGAAATCGGCGTTGTGCGCGACCAGCACCGCATCGCCCGCATAGGCGTGGAACGCCGGCAGGACGTCGCCGATCGGCGCCTCTCCCGCCACCATCTCGTCGGTGATGCCGTGGAACCGGATCGAGGCGCGCGGGATCGGCCGTCCCGGGTTCACCAGCCGGGAGAACGCGCCCGTCTCGTCGACTGCGCCGCGGCTGCAGCGCACCGCCGCGATCGAGATGATCTCGTCGCCGTCCGACGGCCGGAGGCCCGTGGTCTCGGTATCGAACACGACGTAGCGCAGCTCCGCCAGCGTCCGCCCGTCCAGCTCGTCCGCGTGGGCCGGGTGCTCCAGGCTGCGCACGTCGCGGAACTCCGGCCGCGAGGGCAGGCTGCGGCGATCGTGCAGCCGGGCGAGGAGGATCCGGTCGGCAACCGCCCCGCACACCGCGACGACCAGAGCGAGCACCGCCAGCGAGGCCCACACGACGGCGGTCGGCACGCCGGTCCCGCCGCCCGCCAGAGCCTCCGGCCAGACAAGCGCGACGAGCCCGAGAACCAGGATCGTGGCGGTTCCGGCCGCGATCCAGAGGACGCCGAAGGCTCCCCGAATGCTCATCCCGTTCAACAACCGCAAACGCTCCTCCCGGGCGGCGCGGCTATCGCCTAGACCGCGACCGGCGCCCTGATGTGCTCCTGCGGATGATAGTCCTCGATGGCGATGTCGTCGGCGGTGAAGGCGAAGAGGTCGCGCCGGTCCGGGTTGAGCCGGAGCCGCGGCAGCTTTCCGGGGACACGCGCGAGCTGCTCGTCGGCCTGGTCGAGGTGATTCAGGTAGAGATGGGCGTCGCCGAAGGTGTGCACGAACGCGCCCGGCTCGAGATCGCAGACATGGGCGACGAGATGGGTCAGGAGCGCGTAGCTCGCGATGTTGAACGGAACGCCGAGGAAGATGTCGGCGCTGCGCTGGTAGAGCTGGCACGAGAGCCTGCCTTCGGCGACGTGGAACTGGAACAGGCAGTGGCACGGCGGCAGCGCCATCGCATCGAGCTCGCCCACGTTCCATGCGCTTACCACCAGGCGCCGGGAGTCGGGGTTCGTGCGGATCTCCTCGACCGTGTCGGCAAGCTGGTCGACCGTCGCGCCGTCCGGCCGCGGCCAGGACCGCCACTGGCGTCCGTAGACCGGCCCGAGATCGCCGTTATCGTCCGCCCACTCGTCCCAGATCCTCACCCCGTTCTCGTTGAGGTAGCGGATGTTGGTGTCGCCCGCCAGGAACCAGAGCAGCTCGTGGACGATCGAGGGGCGATGGAGGCGCTTGGTGGTCAGCAGCGGAAACCCGTCCGCGAGGTCGAAGCGCATCTGGTAGCCGAAGATGCCCTTCGTTCCCGTGCCGGTGCGGTCACCGCGCACGACGCCCCGGTCGCGGACATGACGCATCAGGTCGAGATATTGCCGCATCCAGCCTCCCGTATCCCGACCCGCGTCCAGTTTGAATTGGAGGTGAAATGCACTATATTGCAACTGCCGGTCAGCCGGCTATGGCGATAAACGGCTTGTGCAATAAGCGAAGCGGACCCGGGGGCAGTACCCGGCGCCTCCACCAAATCTTCCCAGCGCCGCCGCGCGGGTTTCATGGGGGCGAAACAGGATCGACGCGCGTGTAAAGACTTGCTTTTCGCCCGGCATGGTACCGCCGTTATCGGGCCGACACCAAAGCTGCCAACGATAACGACTTGGCACTCGCTGCCTAGCCTTGCTGGGCAAGCGCGGTTCGGGGGGCGCCGGGCAACAGAAGCCCCCCACTTCCGTCCCGCCCCTTTCAGGTCAACGCGATGTCGCAATCCGACGAGTCCCTCGTCCCGTACCAGGAGATGATGCAGCGCGCATTGCGCGGCGTGATGCGGGACGCGCTGGCGCTCGCCGGGGAGCAGGGCCTGCCGGGGAACCATCACTACTACATCTCTTTCCTTACGCAGCACGACGGTGTGACCGTCCCGGACAATCTCCGGGCGCGCTATCCCGACGAGATGACCATCGTTCTGCAGCACCAGTTCTGGGGGCTCGAGACCGGCGAGGACGGGTTCTCCGTGACCCTTTCCTTCGGCGGCAGGTCCGAGCGCCTCACCGTGCCCTTCGAGGCGGTGACCGCTTTCGTGGACCCGGCGGTCGATTTCGGGCTCCGGTTCGGACCCGGGCCGGAGGAAGAAGCGGACGACGCGGCGGACGGCACCGAGGACGCGGCAACCGACACCGCCAGCGTGGTTTCGCTCGACAGGTTCCGCAAGACCTGACGCGGCCGGGCCTCGCGCCCGATCCGGGGCGGGTCTGATATGCTGCCGCCCGGCTGAACGAAACGTCCGGGTGGAACGATGGCGGATCTGGAGATCGGCGTGATTGGGGCGGCCGGCCGCATGGGGGCGGCGGTGGTCCAGGAAATTTCCGAGACCGAGGGGTGCGTCCTCGTCGCGGCGGCGGACAATGCCGGCCACCCCGCGCTCGGCGAGGATGCCGGCACGCGGGCGGGCGTCGGCGCGCTCGGCATCGCCATCGGCGACGATCCGGCCCAGGTGTTCGAGCGTTCCGGTGTCGTGATCGAGTTCTCGCTGCCCGACGCGACGGCGCGGCACGCGGCGATGGCCGGGGCGGCGGCGACGCCTCACGTCATCGGCACGACCGGCCTCGATGCCGCCCAGGAACGGGCGGTCAGGGGCGCCGCCGCGAGCGCGCCCATCGTCGTCGCGCCCAATATGAGCCTCGCCGTCAATATCCTGTTCGCGCTCACCCGGCAGGTCGCCGGGATCCTCGACGACCGCTTCGACATCGAAATCTTCGAGATGCACCACAAGCACAAGGTCGACGCGCCCTCCGGCACCGCGCTCGGGCTCGGACGGGCCGCGGCCGAGGGCCGCGGGGTGTCGCTCGAGGCGGTATCCCAGATGGCGCGCCAGGGCCAGACCGGCGCGCGCGGGAAGGGCGATATCGGCTTCGCCGTGCTGCGGGGGGGCGACGTGGTCGGCGAGCATACCGTGACGTTCGCGGTCGAGGGCGAGCGCCTCGAACTCACCCACAAGGCCTCCTCGCGGCGCATCTTCTCGCGCGGCGCCGTGCACGCGGCGCGCTGGGCGCCCGGCCAGGCGCCCGGCCTCTACGGCATGGCCGACGTGCTCGGCCTCTGATCCGTCAGGCCGCCGCGCCCGCGCGTTCCCGCCGGGCGGCCTCCCAGGCGATCAGGGCCCGTTTGCGCGCGCTGCCCCAGCGATAGCCCGTCTCGAACCGGCCCGACGCCCGGATCGCGCGGTGGCACGGGATCAGCACCGCGATGGGATTGGCGCCCACGGCCTGCCCGACCGCGCGGCTGGCCCGGGGATTGCCGACCGCGCGGGCGATGTCGCCGTAGCTCGCCAGCCGTCCGGCCGGGACCCGCAGGAGCGCTTCCCACACCTTGATCTGGAAATTGGTTCCCCGCGCCCAGAGGCGGATCGGCGACTCTCCCGCCGTCATGCCGTGCGCCAGCCCCTCGCCCGCGATCCGCCATGTGCGGGCCTCGTCCTCGACCAGCCGGGCGTTGGGCCAGGCGTCGGCGAGCGCTTCGACCTGATCCTCCCCCTCCTGCTCGAAGGCGATGCGGCAGACGCCGCGTTCGGTCGCGGCCACCAGAAACCGTCCGAACGGACCGTCATGCAGACCGTAGCGGATATCGAGACCGCGCCCTCCTGCGCCGAACTCTCCTGGCGTCGCCGCCTCCAGGGTCACGAACAGGTCGTGGAGCCGGCCCGGCCCCGACAGGCCGACATCGAGCGCGGCGTCGAGGACCGGGCTCGCATCCATCAGCGCTTCGCGCGCATGGTCCAGGGTGACGTAGCGCAGGAACAGTTTCGGGCTCACCCCCGCCCACGCGGTGAACACGCGCTGCAGATGGAACGGACTCATGCCGATGCCGGCCGCGATCTCGTCGAGACCCGGCTGGTCGAGCCTGTTGTCCTCGATGAAGCGGATCGCCCGCTCGATCTTGTCGTAGTGCGAAGAACCGTCCATCGGCCGCATCCTTTCCGTCGGCGCAGTGATGCCGACGATAAGGGCGCCTAGTCGGCCGGGCCACCCGGATCTTGCGCCGCCAGCGAGCCGGTCGGCGGCTGCCTGAGGCGTCCCAGCGCCGCGCCCAGCGCGCGCGCGACCTCCAGCCTTTCCTCCGGGGCGAGGAACGCGCCGACGACGAGACGGCGGCCGTGCGACGCGAGCGTGAGCTGGCTTTCGTGCTCCGGCGGATCGTCCATTTCCACCCGCAGCCAGTAGGGCTGGAAGCGCCACGACCGGTGACGCCTGCCCGGCCCCACGCGCTCGACGGTGAGCGCGTTCTCGGTCAGCCGCAGGGTCTCGTGCATGCGCCCGCTGCGATAGCTCGCCTTGAACGCCACGTAGATCAGCAGCACGTCGAGCCCGAAAAAGCCGAAAACCGGCCACGCGCCCACCAGTGCGAAGGCGAGCCCCGCGCCGAACGCCACCGCCACGATCGCGCTCATCAGGATGACGAAGCCCCTCGGGCTCAGGCTGCGGTGCGGCTCGAGCGTCGCGGCGAAGATGGGGGCGGGCTCGGTCTCCATGCGCGAACCATAAGCCGCCCCCGGCCGCCGGCCAAGACGGCTCCGAGTCCCCGCCCTGCCGCTCCCCCCGCTGTCACCCCGGCGAAAGGCCCTCCCCCGAGCCCTCCCGCAAGCGGGAGGGGGGAAGAAAATCTCCTCCCCCGCTTGCGGGGGAGGCCGGGTGGGGGCTCTGCGCCCGCCCGAAGTGCCGGCCTCCGGTCCTCGCCCATGCGTTTGACCCGAGCGGCGGCGGCGCTACTCTCGCCCGATGCCGCGCCCGATGCCGCTTGCCGATGTCGACGAGTTCTACCGCCGCCTGTCCGAAACGATGCCGGCGCCGAAGGGCGAGCTCGAATACCGGAACACCTATACCCTGCTCGTCGCCGTCGTCCTGTCCGCGCAGGCGACCGATGTCGGCGTGAACAAGGCGACGGGGCCGCTGTTTGCCGTCGCCGACACGCCGGAAAAGATGATCGGACTCGGCGAGGCGAGGCTCCGCGACTACATCCGCACGATCGGGCTCTACCGCAACAAGGCGAAAAACGTGATCGCGCTGTCGGAACGCCTCGTCGCCGACTTCGGCGGCAGGGTTCCCGAGGATCGCGAGGCCCTCGAAACCCTGCCCGGGGTCGGGCGGAAAACGGCCAACGTGGTTCTCAACATCGCCTTCGGGAAGCCGACGATCGCGGTCGACACCCATGTCTTCCGGGTCGGCAACCGGACTGCGCTGGCGCCCGGGAAGGCCGTCCGCGCCGTGGAGGACGCGCTGGTCCGCCGGACCCCGGAGCGATGGAAGCAGCACGCGCATCACTGGCTGATCCTGCACGGGCGCTATACCTGCAAGGCGCGTCAGCCCGATTGCCCGGCCTGCGTCGTCGCCGATCTCTGCCGCTACCGGGCGAAAACCGTCTGAGGCTCAGCCGTCGGAGGTCCGTCCGGCCCGTTTGGCGAGCGCGCTCAGGCATGCCCGGGGCGAGGTCTGTTCGTCGCCCGGCGCCCAGGCTTCGACGTGGCGTATCCGCAGGGGCCCGCTCCCGTTCCCCTTCTCCGCATAGAGAAAGAGCGCGACGGCGCACTTCTCGTGGCGATAGCGCCAGAGTTCCATGGGATTTTCCCGGCGCACGAAATCGGGCTCGCCCAACAAGGCTTCGACCGCCTGCCCGTCCAGATCCAGGACCCGGTCCGGACCGATATCGAGCGAAGCTACCCTCGCGGCCGGTTTCTCTTGCGGAGGCGCCGGCACAGCGGCCGCGGCCCCTGTCGGCGTGCCCCTGTCGCCTTCCGGACTCGAAAGGACGGGCAGCGGTTGTTCCTGCGGTATCCGGTCTGCGGCGGCGTTCGTGAGTTGCGGGTCGGTCAGGCCGTCGATCCGGCAGCCGGCCAGGGCCGCCGCAAGGGCGACCGCGACCGCGGTTCGAGCGAAAACGGGGATGGTCTAGCGGGCCGGCGACTCGGCCGCGAGCTCGGAATCCGTCTCGCCCGAATCGTCGTCCGACAAGGGTTGCACGTCGCCGATGAGCGTTCCGCCGCGTTCGATCTCCAGATGGCCGTAGGAAATTTTGCCCCGGACCCGTCCGGAGGCCCGCACCGTCAGGACGCCTTGCGCGGTCAGCACACCCTCGACCGTGCCGCTGATATCGGCGTTCTCGACCTCCGCATTTCCCTTGAAGACGCCGGTCCTTGCGATCTCGAGTTCGCGGCAACCGTCCATCTCGGTCTCGACCGTACCCTCGACGATGAGTTTTTCGCAGGACTCTATCCGCCCGCTGAGGGCGATGCTGCGCCCCACCACCAGGCACTTGCCCTCGCTGTCGGCGCCGGGGGCGATGCGGCGAACGGGCTCCGTCTGGGGAGCCGCGACGCGCCGGGAGGGCCGTGTCCGCGCCGCACGGGCGGGCGCCTCCGGCGGGGCGGGCGGGGGCTCTCTGGCGGGCACGTCGAGCGGTATGTCCGCGTCGGACCCCTCGGGCTGCCCGGGCTCGCCGGTCCCGTCCTGCGCCTCGTTCTTCGCCTCTTCGGCGTCGTTCTTCTTGCGACCGAACATATCCAACATTTCCTGGTCCGCGTCCGACGACGTGTCCATGTCACCAGCCCCCGTTTCCGGTCGAACCGCGATCCCGGACCTCCATTTGGCGCCGTTCTAGGGCGTCGAACTCATGCACCATAAACGCAGTCGCGATTATGGGCATCAACCAATTGATCACGGGGATGTTGAACAGGACCGTGATCAGGATTCCTCCGAGAAAGACGCGCCAGCGGGACCGACCGCGCAACAGGCGCGCCGCGCGCGGCTCGATCCGGCGCAGCGCCACCAGCTCGAAATATTCCCGCCCCAATAGATAGCCGTTCAACCCGTAGAAAACAAAGACATTCAGGCCCGGGACCAGGTAGAGCGGCAGGACCAGAACGTTGAGGAACGCGGCCACCAGGACGAGCCTGACGGCGGAGGCGAGGGAGGAGGCGATGGACTGCCCCGGCGCCGCCGGCTTGTCCGGATAGTGCCTGGCATCCACCGCGTCGGCGATCTCCTCCAGAAAAAGGCCGACCACGATCGTGGCGACCAGCGGGAACGCCATGATTCCGACGACGACCGCGCCGGCGCCCGCGACCGCCCTGATCGTCCAGTCGAGCCACGCGATGCCGAACAGGGTGAGCACGTCGAGCGCCCAGCCGAGCGAGATCATAAGGAGGACGAACAGCCCCGCCGAGATCGCAACGGTCTTGAGGGCGACCGCGCGGAAGGCCGGATCGAAGGCCTGTCGGACGGCGAGGAGAAGATTGCGGGGCATCGGTGCGGCTCGGACGGCGTTTAGCCCGGATTTCTCACCATAGTCACGGCCTGCGCGGGCTCGCCCGGCCTGGCGCCCCGAGTATACTTCCGCCGCCCGAGAGCCGCGACCGCAGCATCCGGAGATGTCCCATGACCGACGCTTCCGCGCCCTTCGACGTGGTCGGACTCGGCAACGCGATCGTCGATGTCGTGGTCCAGACCGACGACTCCACGCTGGACGCGCTCGGGCTGACGAAGGGCGCGACGACGCTGATCGACGCGGACCGGGCCGCCGCGATCCGCCCGTACATGGAAGGCGGGATCGAGATGTCGGGCGGGTCGGCGGCCAACACCGTCGCGGGGCTGGCCTCGCTGGGCGGCAGGGGCGCCTTCCTCGGCAGGGTCGGCGGCGACGCATTGGGAAGGACGTTCCGCGACGCCATCACGGCAATCGGCGTCGAGTACCGTTCCCCGCCGGCGGCGGAGGGGCCGGAGACCGCGCGCTGCCTGGTTCTGGTCACGCCCGACGCCGAGCGGACCATGCTGACTTTTCTCGGCGTCTCGACCGCGTTCGGGCCCGACGATGTGGATTCCGGGCTGATCGAGAATGCCGCGATCGTCTATCTGGAGGGCTATCTGTTCGACGAGGAGCGGGCGAAGGCGGCGTTCGTCAGGGCGGCCGAGCTCGCCCATGCGGCGGGCCGAAGGGTCGCGCTGTCGCTGTCCGATCCGTTCTGCGTCGAGCGGCACCGCGCCGCGTTCCGCCATCTCGTGCACGGTCATGTCGACATCCTGTTCGCCAACGAGGCGGAGATCACCGGGCTCTACGAGGCCGGGGATTTCGACGAGGCGTGTCGGCGCGCCGCCGACGACTGTCCCTTCGCGGCATTGACCAGGGGCGCCGCCGGCTCGGTCATCGCGGCCGGCGGCGAACTCGTCCGGGTCGGCGCCGCGCCCGTCGGGAAGGTGGTGGACACCACCGGGGCCGGCGATCTCTATGCCGCCGGCGTCCTGTTCGGACTTACGCGCGGCTACGAGCCGGACCTCTGCGGGCGGATCGGCGCCATCGCGGCCGCCGAAATCGTCGGCCATTACGGGGCGCGGCCGCAAACGCGGCTTGCGGACCTGCTTCCGACCGCCTAAAGAGCGGCGGCTTTCCGGCAGGGCCCGCCCGTCATGGAACTCCGCAATATCGCCCTGATCGCGCATGTCGATCACGGCAAGACGACGCTCGTCGACTCGATGTTCCGCGCCGCCGGCGCGGTGCGCGCCAACCAGCGCATCGCCGAACGCGCGCTCGATTCCAACGACCAGGAGCGGGAGCGCGGGATCACCATTCTCGCGAAATGCACCGCCGTCCTGTGGCGGGACATCAAGATCAACATCGTCGATACCCCCGGGCACGCGGATTTCGGCGGAGAAGTCGAGCGCATCCTCTCGATGGTGGACGGCGCCCTGCTCCTCGTCGACGCCGCCGAGGGCCCGATGCCGCAGACCAAGTTCGTGCTCGCCAAGGCTCTCGAGCGCGGCCTCGCCCCGATCGTCGTGATCAACAAGGTGGACCGCCGCGACGCCAGGCCGCACGCGGTCGTCGACGCGGTGTTCGACCTGTTCGCGGCGCTTGGCGCCAACGAGGACCAGCTCGACTTCCCGACCCTCTACGTATCCGCCAGGGAAGGTTGGGCGGCGGACGAGCTCGACGCGCCGAGGGTCGGGATGGAGCCGCTCTTCCGCGCGATCGCCGCTAACGTGGAACCGCCGGAATGCGATCCCGACGGACCGTTCGCCATGCTCGCCAGCATCCTCGAATACGACGCCCATCTCGGCCGGGTCCTGACGGGCCGGATCGCGCGCGGCGCGGCCGAGGTCAACATGCCGGTGACGGCGCTCGACCGGGACGGCAATGCGGTCGAGCATGCGCGGATGACCAAGCTGCTGACCTTCAACGGGCTCGCGCGCGAACCCGCCCGGCGGGTGTCCGCCGGCGACATCGTGGCGATCGCCGGACTGAAGAACGCGACGGTCGCCGACACCGTGGCCGCGGCGGACGCGCCCGAAGCGCTCCCCGCCGTCCCGGTCGATCCGCCTACGCTCGCGATGCGGTTCACGATCAACGACTCGCCGCTCGCCGGACGCGAAGGCGACAAGGTGACGTCCCGGATGCTGCGCGACCGGCTGTTCCGCGAGGCCGAGAGCAACGTCGCTATCGACCTGCGCACGATCGACGGCGAGGACGGCGTCGAAGTGCGCGGGCGCGGCGAATTGCAGCTCGGCGTGCTGATCGAAACCCTCCGGCGCGAAGGCTACGAGCTTTCGGTTTCGCGGCCGCGCGTTCTCTACCGCGCCGACCCCGCGACCGGCGCGCGCCTCGAGCCGCTCGAGGAGGTGATCGTCGACGTCGACGACGCCCATGTCGGCGTCGTCGTCGAGTCGCTCGGACGCCGGAGCGGCGAGATGTCCGACATGCGGCCTTCGGGGGGCGGAAAGACGCGGATCTCCTTCATCGCCCCGTCGCGGGGGTTGATCGGTTTCCTGGGCGTGCTGATGAACGATACCCGCGGCACCGGGGCGATGAGCCGAATCTTCCACGGCTACGGACCGCATCGGGGGCCGCTGGAGGACCGGCGCCGCGGCGTTCTGATCTCGACGGGCGACGGCGAGGCGGTGGAATACGCGCTCCACAATCTGGAGGAGCGCGGGGTGCTCTTCGTCGAGCCGGGCGAGCGTGTCTACGGCGGAATGATCGTGGGCGAGCACAGCCGGGGCCAGGACCTCGAGGTCAACCCGCTCAAGACCAAGCAACTGACCAACATCCGCGCGGCGGGAAAGGACGAGGGGATCCGCCTCACGCCGGCGCGCAGGCTGCGGCTGGAAGAGGCCATCTCCTATATCGCCGACGACGAGTTGGTCGAGGTGACGCCGCACAGCATCCGGCTGCGCAAGGCGCTGCTCGACCCGCACGCGCGCAGGCGGGCGCAGCGCAGGGCGGCCGGATGACCGGACCGTCCGCGCCGCGCCGGGGCCTGGAGCAGGCGAAGAGCGCTCTATCCGTCTATCGCGACCGGCGCCTCGCGGCGATCTTCGGACTCGGCGTGGCGAGCGGGCTGCCGTCGTCTCTGGTCTTCGTCACCCTGTCGATCTGGCTGCGCGAGGAGGGGCTGAGCCGCACCGCGATCGGCCTGTTCGGCGCCGTGGCGACGCCCTATGCGATCAATTTCCTCTGGGCGCCCATCCTCGATCACGCGCGGCTTCCCGTGCTCGGCGTTCTCGGGCGCCGCCGGTCTTGGATCGTCGCCGTCCAGACGCTGCTCTGCCTCGCGATCGCCGCGATGGCGCTCGCCGATCCCACCGCGCAGACCGCGATGCTCGCCCTGGCGGCGTTCGTCGTGGCGGTGCTGTCGGCGACGCAGGATGTCGCGATCGACGCCTACAGGGTCGAGATCCTCGAACCCGAAACCTATGGCGCGGGCGCGGCGGTCGCCGTGCTCGGCTGGCATCTCGGCGCCTTCGCTTCCGGGGCCGGCGCGCTCTATGTCGCGCACGCCGTCTCCTGGCAGGCGGCCTATCTGGGGGCCGGCGTCCTTCTCGCGCTCCTTATGGCGGTTCCGCTGCTGGCTTCGGAGCCGCGATCCGACGGCGTCGCGCCGCGCGTGAAGAGGGCGGGCGAGTGGCTGCGCCGCGCGGTCGTCGCGCCCTTCGCCGAGTTTCTGGGACGCCTCGGCGGCGTCGCCGTCGTCGTCATCGGCTTCATCGTCTTCTACAAATTCGGCGAGGCCATGCTCGGGCGCATGGCCGGCGTCTTCTATGTCGACCTCGCCTTCACCAAGGTCGAGATCGCCAACTACGCCAAGACCGTCGGCCTTGCCGCGACGCTGCTGGGCGTCGTCCTCGGCGGCATACTCTGCGCGCGTGTCCGGATCGTCACCGCGCTGTTCGCCGGCGGGATCGCGATGGCGTCCACCAACCTGTTGTTCGCGCTGCTCGCCTGGACCGGCAAGGACTACGGCCTGCTCGCTGTGGCCGTCTTCCTCGACAATCTGACGGCCGGGCTCGCGACCAGCGCCTTCGTCGCGTTCCTGTCCGGCCTCTGCAACCGGGAGTTCACCGCGACCCAGTACGCGCTGCTCGCCTCGATCGGCAACTTCGCGCGCATCCAGCTCGGCGCCGTCTCCGGATGGACGGTCGATCGCATGGACGGCGACTGGGCGGCGTTCTTCGTGCTGACGACGGTTGCCGTGCTGCCCGGCCTGGCCCTGCTGCTGATGGTGAGACGGCGGCTCCCGCCGCCCCCCGCTCAGTCGGGCGAAACCTCGAGCCCGTAGCCCGCCGAGCGGACGGTGCGGATGACGTCGGCCTGGCCGCCGTCGTTGAGCGCCTTGCGGAGCCGGCGGATGTGGACGTCGACCGTCCGCGTGTCGACATAGATGTCGTGGCCCCAGACCGCGTCGATCAGCTGGTCGCGCGAGAACACGCGGCCCGGATGCTCCAGGAGATGGCGCAGCAGCCGGTATTCGGTCGGGCCGAGCCGGACGCCGCGGCCGCCGCGCGTGACGCGGTGGGCGGCGAGATCCATCTCGATGTCGCCGAAGGCGAGCCGCTCCCCGGCGAGCGCCGGGCGCACGCGGCGCAGCACGGCCCGGATGCGCGCGACGAGCTCGTCGGTGGAGAACGGCTTCGAGACATAGTCGTCGGCGCCCGTGTCGAGGCCGCGGATCCTGTCGGCTTCCTCGCCGCGCGCCGTGAGGATGATGATCGGGACGTTGCGCGTGGCCGGTTTCCGGCGCAGCTGACGGCACACCTCGATGCCGCTCATATACGGCATCATCCAGTCCAGAAGAACGAGGTCCACCCGCCGCTCCGAGACGATCGTCAACGCCTCTTCGCCATCGGAAGCGGCGAGCACTTCGAGACCCGCGCGCTCGAGGTTGTAGCGCAGCAGCGTCAGCAGGTCCCTTTCGTCATCGACCAGCAGGATGACCGGTTTCATCGCGTTCCGTTCGCTCGTCCGGAGACTCGGCTGTACCTCAATTCGTGCCGCCGACCTCGTGATCGGCGGTCGTGCCGCGCGGCCGCTCGCCGCGCATCCGCGTGCCCTCGACGAGGTAGTAGATGATCTCCGCGATGTTGGTCACATGGTCGCCGATGCGCTCGATATGCTTGGCGATGAACAGCAGGTGGGTGCAGGGCGTGATGCTCCGGGGATCCTCCATCATGTAGGTCAGAAGCTCGCGGAACAGGCTCGTATACATGTCGTCGACCTCGCGGTCGGACGCCCAGACCGCCATCGCCTTGTCGACATTTCGCTCGACATAGGCATCCAGCACCTCCTTGATCATCTGCTGGACCTGACGGCTCATCCGGGGGATGGCGTGCACCGGCCGCACCGGCGCGACCTCGGAAAGCGCCAGCGAGCGCCGCGCGATGTTGGACGCGTAGTCGGCGATGCGCTCGAGGTCGGAGGCGATCTTCAGCGCCGCGATGACGTTCCGGAGATCGAGCGCCATCGGCTGGCGCAGCGCGATCAGCACCGTCGCCTTCTCGTCGATCTCGTAGTTCAAATCGTCCACCCGCTCGTCGTCGGCGACCACCGTCTCGGCGAGATCGGGATTGCGGCTGACGAGGGCTTCGGTGGCGCGCGCGAGCTGCGACTCGGTGAGCCCGCCCATGCGCGCGATCATGTCGTTCAGCTCCCGGAGCTCCTCGTCGTAGGACCTGACGATATGTTCGGATTCCATGGGGAGCTCCTTGTTCGTCCGGCCGCCGGCGCGACTAGCCGAAGCGGCCGGTGATGTAGCCCTGCGTGCGCTCGTCGCCGGGGTTGGTGAAGATCTGCTCCGTGCTGCCGACTTCCACCAGGTTGCCGAGGTGGAAGAACGCGGTCTTCTGCGATACCCGCGCGGCCTGCTGCATCGAGTGGGTGACGATGACGATGGTGAAATTCTCCCGCAGCTCGTCGATCAGCTCCTCGATCCGGGCGGTGGCGATGGGATCGAGGGCGGAGCACGGCTCGTCCATCAGGATAACCTCCGGGCTGATGGCGATCGCCCGGGCAATGCAGAGCCGCTGCTGCTGGCCGCCGGACAGGCCGGTGCCCGGCTCGTCGATGCGGTCCTTGACCTCCTCCAGAAGCCCCGCGCGGTCGAGGCTCGAATGCACGATGTCGTCAAGCTCCGCGCGGGTCCCGGCGATGCCGTGGATGCGGGGGCCGTAGGCGACATTGTCGTATATCGACTTGGGGAACGGGTTGGGCTTCTGGAACACCATGCCGACGCGCGCGCGCAGCAGCACGACATCGAGGGCCGGGTCGTAGATATCCTCGCCGTCGAGAGTCATCCTGCCGACGACACGGCATCCCTCGATGACGTCGTTCATGCGGTTCAGGCAGCGGAGAAATGTCGACTTGCCGCAGCCGGACGGGCCGATGAGCGCCGTCACCCGGTTGGCCGGAATGTCGATGTCGACATTTCGGAGCGCTTCCTTGTCGCCATAGAAAACGCCGACTCCGGTCGCTTCGATCTTGGCCGGGGGAGCGTTCCTCCGGTCCGGCTGGAAGTCCCGGTCGGGTGCCGACTCCGCGATCTCCGCCGCTGCCGTCGTCGTTTCGTCCACCGTCGTTCTCCCGCCGGTCGGCTTACCAGCGCCTTTCGAATTTCCGCCTCAGATAGATCGCGACCGCGTTCATGACCACCAGGAAGCCCAGCAGCACCATGATCGCCGCGCCGGTCTTCTCGACGAAGCTCCTCTCCGGCATGTCGCTCCAGAGATAGATCTGCACCGGCAGCACGGTGGCCGGGCTCAGCGGACCGGTCGGAATGTCGACGATGAAGGCGACCATGCCGATCATCAGGAGCGGCGCCGTCTCGCCCAGCGCCTGGGCCATGCCGATGATGGTTCCGGTCAGGATGCCGGGCAGCGCCAGCGGCAATACGTGGTGGGTGATCACCTGCAGCCTCGACGCGCCGATGCCGAGCGCCGCCTCGCGGATCGACGGCGGCACCGCCTTCAGCGCCGCCCGGGTCGCGATGATGATGGTGGGCAGCGTCATCAGCGCCAGCACCATCCCGCCCGCGAGCGGCGCCGAGCGCGGCACCTCGAGGAAGTTGAGGATCACGGCGAGCCCCAGCAGGCCGAACACGATCGAGGGTACCGCGGCGAGGTTGTTGATGTTGACCTCGATCAGGTCCGTCAAGCGGTTCCTGGGCGCGAATTCCTCCAGATAGACCGCCGCCCCGACGCCGACCGGGAAGGACAGCAGCAGAGTCACCATCATGGTGAAGAACGAACCCACGATGGCGCCCCAGATGCCGGCGAGCTCCGGTTCGCGCGAGGCGCCGGCCGAGAAGAAGCGGGTGTTGAACCGGGTCTCCACCCTGCCGTCGGCGGCCAGCGTATCGATCCACGCCAACTGCCTGTCCTTGATCGGGCGTTCCCGCTCCGGCCGGTCGCGGTCGATCTTGCCCTTGAGCAGCATGTCGACATGGTCGGAAGCGGTCAGCCAGACTTCCTTGCGCGAGCCCACGATGGAGGGGTCCGACAGCACCATGGCGCGCAGGTCGTCCTCCGCGCCCTGGCTCAACAGCGCGTATAGCGCCCGCCGGTCGCGCCGCTTCCTCACGTCGGAGAACTCCCCGCGCAGCGCGTTCTTGTAGAGCGCGCCGTAATTCCCCCGGGCCAGCGCCTCCGGCGTGTTTTCGCCCGATGGATCGAGATGCCGCGCCTCGAAGGCGACGTCGAGCTTGATGTAGGTATGGACGAAGGCCTGGTAGCCCTGCGCGACGATGCTGAACAGCAGCCACGCGAGCGCGATCATCGCGACTCCGATGGCGACGACGCCGTAGACCTTGAACCGCCGTTCCGCCGCGTAGCGCCGGCGCAGGCGGCGGTCGTCGAGCGCAGGCCGGTCCGGCGCCGGGTCCCGGTGCCTGCCGGACAGGGTCTCCACGGCGTCAGTCATATTGTTCCCGGTACTTGCGCACCACATGCAGGGCGACGACGTTCATCGCGAGCGTGATGACGAACAGGGCCAGCCCGAGCGCGAACGCGGCCAGGGTCTTGGCGCTGTCGAACTCCTGATCGCCGATCAGAAGGGTGACGATCTGCACCGTCACCGTGGTTACCGCCTCGAACGGGTTGGCGGTCAGGTTGGCGGCGAGACCGGCGGCCATCACCACGATCATCGTCTCGCCGATCGCCCGGCTGACGGCGAGCAGGCAGGCGGCGAAAATGCCGGGCAGCGCCGCCGGCAGGATCACGCGCTTGATCGTCTCCGACTTGGTTGCGCCCATCGCGAGCGAACCGTTGCGCAGCGCCTGGGGGACGGCGTTCATCACGTCGTCCGACAGCGACGAGATAAAGGGGATGATCATGATCCCCATGACCGTTCCCGCCGCGAGCGCGCTTTCGGAGGCGACGTCGAGACCGGCCGCCTCGCCCAGCCCGCGGAACAGCGGGGCGACCGTCAGCGCGGCAAAAAAGCCGTACACCACTGTCGGGATGCCGGCCAGAATCTCCAGCACCGGCTTGGCCGCCGCGCGAACCCTGAGATCGGCGTAGTCCGAGAGATAGATCGCGGACAGAAGCCCCACCGGAACCGCGATCAGCATCGCGATCGCGGTGATCAGCATGGTTCCGGCGAACAGCGGGATCGCGCCGAAAACGCCCGTCGCGCCCACCTGGTCGGCCCGCAGCGCGGTCTGCGGGCTCCACTCGACTCCGAGGACGAAATCGAAGAAAGGGACCTTGCCGAAGAAGCGGATCGATTCGAAGACCAGCGACAGCACGATCCCGACGGTCGTCAGGATCGCGATCGACGAGCACACGATGAGCAGGATATCGACTGTCTTCTCGACCCCGTTCCGCGCCCTGAGCGTCGGTGCGAGGCGGGTCCGGGCGACGGCGAGACCCGCGACCGCGAGCGCCAGCGCGACGACCGCGAGCGCGCCGTTGCCGGTGGCGTCCAGCCGGTTGAGGTGGGCTGCTGCCGCCGCCACTTCCGGCGCCGCCCCGTCCGCGGAAAAGGTACCGTCCGCGACATTGCGGATATCGTTCAGGAGAAGCGACATCCGGTCCGGGCCGAGATTGCGCATCGCGTCGGGGAGCGCCGCGACCACGATGCTCTCGATCACGGTGGGCTGGACCACCAGCCAGAGGGCGAAAATGCCCAGCGCCGGCAGGGCGCACCAGAGCGCCACATAGGCTCCGTAGTAGCCCGGCCGGGAGTGCAGGGACCCGCTTCGTCCGCCGGCCATGACGAAGGCCCGGCGGCGGCCGAAGTAATAGGCGAAAACAGATAGCGCGAGCAGGGCGACGATCAGCGATAGCGGAGACATGACCGGATCGGTTGCTTTCGCGTGCCCGCGTTTATCCCGAAAAGAAAACCGTCGGGCGGTGCCGCGCACCGCCCGGCGGATACGCGACTACATGGAGAGCTTCGCACCGCTCATCGCGGCCTGCATGGTCTTCTTGCGGTCCGCGTCGGACAGCGGGATCAGGCCTTTGTCGACGAGGTAGCCGTCCGGCCCCCACGCGCGCTCGGCGGTGAACTCGCCCACAAATTCCTCGATGCCCGGGATGACGCCGACATGCGCCTGCTTGACGTAGAAATACATCGAGCGCGACACCGGATACTCGCCGCTCGAGATGGTCTCGAATTCGGGCGCGACGCCGTTGACCACCGTGCCCTGGATCCTGTCGGCGTTCGAATCGAGGAAGCTGAAGCCGAAGATGCCGTAGGCGTTCGGGTTGGCGACGAGCTTCTGGATGATCAGCACGTCGTTCTCGCCCGCCTCGATGAAGGCGCCGTCCTCGCGGATGCCGTGGCAGACCGCCTTGTAGCGCTTCTTGTCCTTCTTCTTCATCGTCTTGATCGCGGGGAACTGCTTGCAGCCGCCCTCCATGGCGAGCTCGACGAAGGCATCCCGCGTGCCGGAGGTCGGCGGCGGTCCGAGGACCTCGATCTTGCGCTTGGGAAGCGACGGGTCGATGTCGCTCCACATCTTGTACGGGTCGTCCTTGAGGGTCTCGCCCAAGGCGTCGGCCGGCACCGACTTGGCCAGCGCGAGGTAGAGCTGCTTCAGCGTGATGTCGGTCGGCTTCGCCTTCCTGGAGTTGGCCAGCACGATGCCGTCATAGCCGATCTTGACCTCGGTAATCGCCTTGACCCCGTTCCTGGCGCAACGGTCGACCTCGGACTTCTTGATCCGGCGCGAGGCGTTGGCGATGTCGGGGTGCCGAACGCCGACACCCGCGCAGAACAGCTTGAGGCCGCCGCCCGAACCGGTGCTCTCGACGACCGGGGTCTTGAACTCGGTCGACTTGCCGAACTGCTCGGCGACCGCGGTCGAGAAGGGGAAGACCGTCGAGGAGCCGACGATCCGGATCTGATCGCGTGCCTGGGCGGCGGTCGCAACCCCGATCGAGGCCACCGCCGCGACAGCGAACGTGATGTGCTTGTTCATGATATCTCCGTCCCGGATTCGTGGGTGTCGAGGCAGCACGAATCTTCGTTCGGCCTGTTCAGACGGGCCTTGTCTACCCCGGACGCCGACGGTGATAAGCGCCCTGCCGGACCCTTATATGAACCTTCTATTACGATTTGATGACAGCGGCGGATATGGCCGAACGGTCGCCACTGCCCGCAAGGCGTTCGACGATGACGACAATCCGCCGCTCTCGGGGCCGGTCGAGGTTGACGAAACTCATGTCGGCGGCGAGCGCCGCGACTAACGGGCTGGCTGGCGGAACAAGGGCACGACCGGATCGATCCAGCCTTTCTCGGTCAGCATATGTGCCGCCAGTCCGATCTGCCTGGGCGAGAAGCCCCTCTTGCGTTCGTTCCAGGCGTAGGTCAATGCGACGAGCTCGTCCGGAGATGCGGGGGCATCGTGATCGAGAATCCAATGCACCGTCGAGAGAAGTTCGAGACCGAAGGCCGATTCGAAGCCGTCGACGAGGTCGGTTACCTTCCGGAAACGCTCCCGTACTCTGGGCGAGCGGCGCAGGACCCCGGCGGCATCCTCGACAGCGCCGGGGATAAGCTTCAGCAGCTTGTCCGGCCTGTCGCCGCCATCGGCGTATCCCGATATGAAATGCCCCTCGACCTCGTTCAGGACGTGCCGCAGGTTCTCTGCGTTGGGGCCGTAGGGCGCCTTGGCGAACCTCAACTTTAGCGGCTGGCCGGCGACCTGCATGAAGTACATGAGCTTGTGGACTTCCAGCAGGGTGACGAAGGGATCGAGCAGTCCTCTCAGATATTGGTCCA
>CBDBCV010000007.1:0-203756 GCA_965203455.1 Alphaproteobacteria bacterium | reverse complement strand
CGCCCTCGTGGCGGACCATGGCCTCGGGGAGTTGCCAGCGGGCGCGCTCGCGGACGAACTCCCCGGCGAGCGCACCCGGCCCGGCGGAGGCCTCGACATCGACCTCGGGGACGCCGGTCGAGGCCGGGGCCGGGGGGTCCGGCGCGGGCTGCGGCTTCCTGCTCCAGCGCTTGCGGGGCGGCACCTTCGCGTGGCGCAGCTCCCCGGGTTCGCATCCGAGAAGCTCCGCGAGCGCCTCGGCGTCGCGGGCGGCGAGCGCGCGGGGCTTTCCGAGTTCGACGAAGCGGTAGACATAGGCGTGGTTGCGGCCGATGGCGACCGAAGCCTCGCGCATCGACAGGCCGCGCCTCCAGAGCAGGTGTAAGCGCCGCGCGGTTACCCTTGTTGACGTGTGAGGCCCGGGATTTTCGGGTCGAAGTTCCAGGGCATGAGTTCGTCGATGCGTGACAGGGGGTGCATGTCGATGATCCGGCGCAGGGTGTCGGTCAGGTAGACCTGCGGATTGACGCCGTTGAGCTTGCAGGTGCCGATCAGGCTGGCGCACCGCGCCCAGGTCCTGGCGCCGTCGTCGCTGCCGGCGAACAGCGCGTTTTTCTTTGTGAGCTTCACCGGACGGATGAGGTTCTCGACAGGGTTGGTGTCCATCTCGATACGTCCGTCATGGAGGAACCGGCACAGGCCATCCCAGCGCTTGAGGGCGTAGCGGATGTGCCTGGCGAGTTCGGACGCGCTGGACAGACGGTCGAGCCGGGCCTCGAGCCAGGGCCGCATGGCCTCGACGATCGGCGCCGACAACTCCTGCCGCGCCTTCAGCCGCAGCTCTGGCGGGTGACCGCGCACCATGGTCTCGATCCGGTAGAGCGCCGCGATCCGTGCGAGGATTTCCTCGCACAGGGGCGACTCCGTGGCGCGCTGGAAGTCGACGAAGCGTCTCCGCCAGTGGGTCCAGCAGTAGGCGAGCACCCATGGGCTGACCGTCTGCTTCGGATCGCCGAGCGCATCGTACACCCTGTAGCCGTCCACATGCAGCGGGCCGCCGCCGGTGTAGCCCCGCATCAACTCCAGAGCGACCTTCGCACTTCGATGGCGCGAGTGGTGGAACACCACGATCGGCGGGTCGACCCCGCCATAGCCGCGCTGATCGCGGGCGATCGCCCACAGATAGTCGAGGCGCGTCTTGCCGGTCCCCGGCGCCATCACCGGCACCGTGGTCTCGTCCATGAACAGACCGTCCGACGCCTTGAGGTGCTCGATCATCCGGTCGATCACCGGGGCCAGCACCTGCATCCCGCGCCCCGCCCAGTTCCCCAGCATGGTGCGGTCGAGGTCGATCCCCTCGCGCCGGTATGCCTCGCTCTGACGGTAGAACGGTTAGCGAGTCGCGCGGGGGAATCTCACCCCCACGCGCTCCCAGAACCGTACGTGAACCTCTCAGCTCATACGGCTCCCAGCGTCCGGCCCTGCCCGTGCACAAGGGTCCAATGGGCGAACCGCCACGGCTCCGCTTTCGCGATTCTGGCAAGCCAGAGACGAGCCTGACGCGGTCGTTGTCGGAAGCGTTTGAACTTCCGCATTGCCCATCGCTGCAAGTGGGCGTCTATCAGACGAAGGGTCGGATAGAGCGCCGACTTGTAGAATGCGCCGAAGTAGCCGATCCACCCTGCAATTTCGCGATGAAACATGCGGGCAAGGTCAAGCAGTGCCTTGTCGCTACGCCGTTGCAAACGCCACTGTCGCACGCGGCGCCGAAACGCCTTGAGCGCAGTCGGGCTGGCAGCCGGAAGGAACGAGACCCCGAACAACCCGCCGCGCCACGCCGCGAACCTTGGCTGGAAACGGTAGCCCAGGAAGTCGAACGCGACCGTCGGGTAGTCCGCCTTGCGGTTGGTATCCTTGCAGTAGACCACCTTGGTCTTCTGCGGATGGACCTCCAGGCCGCACTCGGCCAATCGGTCCGCAACCCGCCGCCAGAGGGTCTTTGCCGCCTCCTCCGTTCGACAATGGCAGATTATATCGTCCGCATACCGTTCGAACGGAACATGCGGCATCGACCTTTTCATCCATTGATCGAACGCATAGTGCAGGAACAGTGAGGTGGCGTCGCAAAATCGGACAGGTCGTCAAGGTGTATTCCGCCGTGTGACGGAGGAATGCGGATGAGCAAGCGACGCAGGTTTTCGGGGGAGCTGAAGGCGAAGATAGCCTTGGAGGCGCTACGGGGTGATCGGACGCTTCAGGAGATTGCCTCGAAGCACCAGGTGCATCCGAACCAGGTGGGTGTGTGGAAGCGCCAGGCGATGGAGGGTCTGGGGGAGGTCTTTTCCGGTGGAGGTGAGCGCCGGGCGCGGGATCACGAGAGCGAGGTCCGGGCTCTTCACGCCAAGATCGGGGAGTTGATCGTAGAGCGTGATTTTTTGTCACGCGGGTCCGGTCGCTGAGCCGGTCCGGGAGACGGGCGATGGTTGTGCGGGGCCACCCGTCGTTGAGCCTGACCCGGCAATGCCGTCTGCTGTCGATCGGGCGCTCGTCGCTCTATGACCGGCCGAAGGGGGAGAGCGCGGAGACGCTGGCTCTGATGCGCCGGATCGACGCGCTGTTCCTCAAGTATCCGTTCTACGGCGCCCGCCAGATGGTTCGGCATCTGCGCCGCGAGGGGGTGCGGATCGGGCGGCGGCGGGCCGCTCGCCTGATGCGCCTGCTTGGTCTTCAGGCGGTCTATCGGGCGCCGCGGACCAGTGCGCCGCACCTCGGGCACCGGGTTTATCCATATCTGCTGCGGGGTCTGGCGATCGAGCGGCCGAACCATGTGTGGTGCGCCGACATCACCTACATCCCGGTGCGGCGCGGCTTCCTCTACCTGGTGGCGATCATGGACTGGGCGAGCCGCTGCGTCCTGGCCTGGCGGCTGTCGAACACGCTGGACGCGGGGTTCTGTGTCGAGGCTCTCGACGAAGCCCTGGCGCGCCATGGCACCCCGCAGATCTTCAACACCGACCAGGGCAGCCAGTTCACCGGCTTCGCCTTCACCGCGCGCCTGCGGGAGGCCGGTATCCGCATCTCGATGGACGGCCGCGGCCGGTGCATGGACAACATCTTCATCGAGCGGCTGTGGCGCTCGCTCAAATACGAGGCGGTCTACCTGCACGAGATCGCCGACGGCTTCGCAGCCCGGCGCGTCATCGGCCAGTGGATCGGCTTCTACAACACCGAGAGACCGCACTCGGCACTCGGCGGGCGGACGCCGGCCGAGGCCTACCGGGGCGACACGCCTGTGGATATGATGGACAAGCCGCTTCGCGCCTTGACCACATACCCACAGGCGCAACAGCAGCAGCAGAAAGATCGATCCAAGAGGATTCTGGCGGCACAAACTTCAACCGGAATACACCTTGAAAACGCCGTCAGCCTGTCCGACAAACCGACGCCACCTCACAGGTTGGACAATACTGGCGAAATTACCCCGCCCTGTGGCGTGCCCCTGTCCCGTGCGACAACGGTGCCGTCCTCCTCGATCACGGGAGCCTTCAACCAGCGCTCGACATAGAGCAGCACCCACCGGCAGTCCGTATGGTGACGAACGGCCTTCAGCAGCAACTCGTGGTCGATGTTGTCGAAGAACCCCTTGATGTCCATGTCCAGCACCCAGTCGTAGCGCCAGCATCGCCGACGCGCTGTCCGGATGGCGTCAATGGCGGATCGCTTCGGCCGATATCCGTATGAGTCCTCATGGAAAATCGGTTCCAACAAGGGCTCCAGATGTCGGCGAACAACCTCCTGAGCGATGCGGTCCGTGACCGTCGGTATGCCCAACGGGCGCTTCCCGCCGCCCTCCTTGGGGATGTTCACCCTGCGAACCGGAGGCGGCATATAGCTGCCTGAGGACATGCGATTCCAGAGCTTGTAGAGTTCCGGACCAAGCCGTTCCTCCAGACTCTCGACCGTCTGCCCATCTACTCCAGCCGCTCCCCGGTTTGCCTTCACATGCTTGAAGGCTTCCCAGACTTCCCTCTTTGCTATCGGGAACGGCTTTGCCCCTGTCATCCGGCTCCTCCTGTCACCAGTTGGCCGACGGCAGCGGCTGAACACCACAGCCCCTTCGGTCCAGCGCCATTACAGCGCCTTCATCCCTACTACGGGCTGTTCTGCCCCTGTGCCCCGCATCGGTACTCTGAGCCTTCCGGGGGCTGCCCGGTTGGCCGTCTCCCTTGGCATCGGGACGACAGGTTCTCCTGTTCCGCAAGAAAGCCTGTTCCGGGTTCACGCCGCCTTCGAGCCGGATGCCGCGTGGGCCGGACTCCAGGACTCCGCCCATGCTTGTCCCGGAGTGACCACCACCCCCGGTTCTGACATCGACCATACGCTTTCGGCAGTTCATCGGCGGTTCGCTTTCGCTCGTCTCCCCGGACCTCACCTGACGAGATCGTCGTCCCGCCGTTTCCACGACGCTCACCACCATCGCTCTTTACGACAGCAGCTCGTGGTGGTTTGAGACCGACGCCTGATCGTCGACCCCGAGGGGCCTACCCTCATCTCTCTTGCAGTTGCGCACCTCCTTTCATGGCGGTGCTTCAGGACACACGGTGATCGCAATACTTCGAGACCAGCACATGCGCCAGAAGGCCGGGGCCCGGTCGGCCGCGCTCGATCGGTCGCGGCGGCAGCGGCGCCTGGTGGAACTTCTCGCAGCCGCCGCAGGCCAGGCGCGGACGGACGATGCGCTTCACCACGAAGCGGCCGGGGATGTACTCCAGCTCCTCCGTCACATCCTCGCCGAGCCGCTTGAGACGGCCGCCGCAGTCCGCGCAGCGCTCGCCCGGCGCGAGAACCGTCTCCTCGCGCGGCAGGTGGTCCGGCAGGGGACGGCGCTTCGGCTGCTTCTTCGTGGCGGGCGTCGGCTCGGTCGGCGCCTCGGCCGCCCGCGCGATCTCCTCGTCCTCCAGCCCGAGATCAAGCTGGTCGAGGGCCTCCGAGGTGACGCCGAAGCGCTGCCGCCGCAGACCCGCAAGCTGGTGCCTGAGCTTCTCGATCAACAGATCGCGGTTGCGCAGCTCGGCGTCCCGTGCCGCCAGTTCGGCCCGCGAGGCCAGCACCATCGCCTTCAACGCGGCGATGTCGTCGGGCAGGGAATGGGCCGCTTCGAGCATGGCCGCATCCTACCCGAAGGGGCCGACAAAGGGAAGCCCGAATGACAGTCAACCCATTGTTTATAAACGGTGAATCAGCCCGCGGCGATCGTGTCCCGAGCCGTGGTGTAAGAGCCTGGCGGCCGTCGCGGTATCCGGCGGGTAGGGCCGGTAGGCTCAGGCTGCCACGGCGGGCAGCTTGACGGTTGCATTGTCGCTCACGGGAGCGATCGATTCCAGCGTCATGTATCTGGCCCTCTGGACGGCCCATTCGTCGTTCTGCTCGAGCAGGATGGCGCCGATCAGCCGTGTTATGGCGTCCTCGTTGGGGAAGATGCCGACGGTGTTGGTACGCCGCTTGATCTCGCCATGGAGTCGTTCGAGCGGGTTTGTCGAGTGCAGCTTGGGGCGATGCGCGGCCGGGAAGGTCATGTAGGCGAGAATGTCGTGCTCGGCCTCGTCCATGAGAGCGGCGAGCTTCGGCGCCTTGGCCCTGAGCTGGTCGGCGACCTGGCGCCACTGGGCGGAGGCGCTGTCTGCATCCTCCTGGGCGAAGGCGGTTGCGGCGCGTCAATCAAGCTGAGACGTTTGCGTCAATCAGGATGGGACGGGGGAAGGCGGCGGCCCGGAACGCAGGGAGGGCGTAGCCCGACCGGAGTTCCGGGCCGCCGGCTCGAAAAATTTCCCCCGGGCCTTCTGGCGGCCAGGGCCGGCCGGGCGAACGGTGAGGCTTTTCCGAGTGGGGGAGCGCGTCGTTGCCCGGGCGTCACATAACCGATCGCCAGAAGAGGCTGTTCATGACCCATAAGAAGACCGACACCATCGCGGTGGCGGCCGCCAAGGCGGGCTTCAGCCGTGCCACCGGCTACCGGCTCGCTGCCGATCCGCTTCCCGCTCGGGAGAAGAAGCCGCGAGGCCGGCGCCGCCCGGACCCGCTGGCCGATATCTTCGAGGAGGATGTCGTGCCGATCCTTGAGGCCAGCCCGCTGATCCGCCCGGTCGGCGTGTTCGAGGAGCTGAGGCGCCGCCATCCCGAACTGGACCCGGGGGTGCGGCGCACGCTGGAGCGGCGGATCCGCACCTGGCGCGCCGAGCACGGCGCGGAGAAGGACGTGATCTTCCGCCAGAAGCACGAGCCGGGCCGGCAGGGCCTGTCCGACTTCACCCGCATGGGTTCGCTCGGCGTGACCGTCGCGGGGCAGCCGTTGGACCCTATGCTCTACCACTTCCGCCTCGCCTGGTCAGGCTTCACCCATGCCCGGGTGGTGCTGGGCGGCGAGAGCTTCACGGCGCTCGCGGAGGGGCTGCAGGACGCGCTGTGGCATCTCGGCGGCGCGCCCGGCGAGCACCGCACCGACAGCCTGTCGGCGGCGTTCTGCAACCTGGGCAAGGACGCGGTCGAGGACATGACCGGGCGCTACCGGGCGCTGTGCGAGCATTACGGCATGGAAGCCACCCGCAACAACCGCGGCGTGGCGCATGAGAACGGCTCGATCGAAGGGCCGCACGGACACCTCAAGCGCCGGATCGCGGATGCGCTGGCGCTGCGCGGCTCGTCGGACTTCGAGACCCTCGACGCCTATCGGCGCTTTGTCGCCGAGGTGGTCGGCCGCGCCAACGCACACCGCTCCAAGGCGATCGAAGCCGAGCGCGCGGTGCTGCGGGACCTGCCGGTCGAGCGGACTGTCGATTACGAGACGATCAGCGTCAACATCGGCCAGTCCTCCGGCTTCGTTCTCCGCCGCGTGTTCTACACCGTGCCCTCACGCCTGATCGGGCACCGGCTCGGGGCGCGCGTCTACGACGACCGGATCGACCTCTTCCTCTCGGGCACTCACCTCCTCACCCTGCCGCGCGCGCGCGTCGGCGCGAGCGGTCCGGGCGGTCACGTCGTCAACTACCGTCACGTCATCCACTCCTTGAAGAAGAAGCCGATGGCGCTGATGAACCTGGTCTATCGCGACGAGCTGTTCCCTCGCGAGCCCTACCGACGCTGCTTCGAGAAGGCCCTGGAGCGGATCGGCGAGCGCGAGGCCTGCCGCCTCGCCGTCGGCCTCCTGGCGCTGGCGCATGAGGAGAGTTGCGAGGCCGAGCTGGCCGCGGCGATCAACCACGCGCTCGGGATCGGCCGTCTCCCCGACCCCGGCGAGCTCAAGGCGCGCTTCGCGCCGCGCCGCAGCAAAATGCCCAGCGTCGATGTCGTCAGGCCGCCGCTCGGCGGCTATGGCTCGTTGCTGAGCGCAGGAGAGGCGGCATGACCGACAAAGACGACAACAACACCGCGCTCGACCCCAACAAGATCGACGCCATGAAGCTCTCCTTGATGCTTGCCGAGCTCCGCCTGCCGACGATCAGCCAACTCTGGCAGAGCTTCGCCAAGCGGGCCGACAAGGAAGGATGGACCGCGGCTCGCTTCCTCGCGGCCCTGGCTGAACACGAACTCGCCGAACGCGACCGGCGGCGCATCGAGCGCCACCTCAGGGAGGCCAAGCTGCTTCCGGGCAAGACGCTTGCCTCCTTCGACTTCAACGTCGTGCCGATGATCTCGAAGGCCCAGGTCAGCGCGCTGGCCGCCGGCGACGCCTGGCTCAGCCAGGGCGCCAACTGCCTGATCTTCGGACCGCCAGGGGCCGGCAAGAGCCATCTCGCCTCCGCCATTGGCCTGGCCCTGGTTGAGAGCGGATACCGTGTGCTGTTCACCAGGACCACCGATCTCGTGCAGCGCATGCAGGTTGCAAGGCGCGAGCTTGCACTGGAAAGCCTGTTGGCGCGGCTCGACCGCTTCAACCTCCTGATCCTCGACGACCTCGCCTATGTGCGGAAGGACCAGGCCGAGACCGGCGTGCTCTTCGAACTCATCTCGGCGCGCTACGAGCGGCGATCCCTGCTCATCACCGCAAACCAGCCCTTCGGCGAGTGGGGAAAGGTGTTCCCGGACGAAACAACCGCGGTGGCTGCCGTCGACCGCCTCGTCCACCACGCCACCATCCTCGAGATGAACATCGAGAGCTACCGCCGCCGCGCCGCTCTCGACAGAGGCAAGCGAAAGGCCGGCCGGCCGCCAAGCTACGCAACCAAGAAAAACACCAAGGACTGAGCCGCCGCCTGCTCAGGTAGAGCGGCCACGACAATCAGGGCCCGCGGGGATCGTCTCCGCGGGCCGTCTCTTCTCCGACGATCGTGTCCCGAGCCGTGGTGTAAGAGCCTGGCGGCCATCGCGGTATCCGGCGGGTAGGGCCGGTAGGCTCAGGCTGCCACGGCGGGCAGCTTGACGGTTGCATTGTCGCTCACGGGAGCGATTGATTCCAGCGTCATGTATCTGGCCCTCTGGACGGCCCATTCGTCGTTCTGCTCGAGCAGGATGGCGCCGATCAGCCGTGTTATGGCGTCCTCGTTGGGGAAGATGCCGACGGTGTTGGTACGCCGCTTGATCTCGCCATGGAGTCGTTCGAGCGGGTTTGTCGAGTGCAGCTTGGGGCGATGCGCGGCCGGGAAGGTCATGTAGGCGAGAACGTCGTGCTCGGCCTCGTCCATGAGAGCGGCGAGCTTCGGCGCCTTGGCCCTGAGCTGGTCGGCGACCTGGCGCCACTGGGCGGAGGCGCTGTCTGCATCCTCCTGGGCGAAGGCGGTGGTGACGAAGGCGGACACGACGCGCCGGCCCTGCTTGCCGGCATGGGCGAGCAGGGTGCGCATGAAGTGGACGCGGCAGCGCTGCCATGTGGCGCCGAGGACGCGCGTTGCAGCCGCCTTCAGGCCCTTGTGGTCATCGGAGACGACCAGCTTGACGCCGCGCAGGCCGCGGCGGGCCAGGGAGCGCAGGAAGGAGGTCCAGAAGGTCTCGGCCTCGGACGCGCCGATCGCCATGCCGAGCACCTCGCGGCGGCCCTGGTCGTTGACCGCCACCGCGATCGTGACCGCGACCGAGACGACGCGCCCGGCCTCGCGCATCTTCACATAGGTCGCGTCCAGCCACAGATACGGCCAGTCGCCCTCCAGCGGGCGGTCGAGGAAGTCGCGGATCTTGCCGTCGATCTCACCGCACAGCCGCGACACCTGGCTCTTCGAGATGCCCGACATGCCCATGGCCTGCACCAGGTCGTCCACCGAGCGGGTCGACACGCCCTTGATGTAGGCCTCCTGGATCACCGCCGTCAGCGCCTTCTCCGCCATGCGACGCGGCTCCAGGAAGCCCGGGAAGTAGCTCCCCTTGCGCAGCTTCGGGATCTTCAGCTCCACCGTGCCCGCGCGCGTCTCCCAGACCCGGTCCCGGTAGCCGTTGCGATGGGTGAGCCGGTCCGGCGAACGCTCGCCGTGTGCGGCTCCCGCAAGGCCCTCCACCTCAAGCGCCATCAAACGCTCGGCCGTGAACCCGATCATCTCGCGAAGCAGATCGGCGTCCGAACTCTTCTCCAATGAGGCGTTTGCGCTGTCGGGGACGGGTTGATTTACAAGGCGTTCACGGAGGTGCGAGATTTTTGATACCCCGTGGTGGTCGTTGATATCCGGGGTTTCAGTTTCGCTGCGGCGGTCGTTTTGGCGATTTTCACCCCACGCCGCTGGTCGCGGCGTCTTGGCAGCGAGGTTTTCCTGCGGCGGCCTCGCGCGCCCTGATCGTGCGCATGAGATAGAAGGTGTCGCCATCGGGCCCTGGGGCCCTTGTTCCACCACCACCCCTGGTCGGGAGAACAGCGATGGCGACGGCGGCGAAGCTACCCTTTTCGTGGCGCGATGTCGAAGTCCTGCCGGACCTTGAACGGCTGCGCCTGGTTCTGGCGGTGCTTCCCGACGAGGAGATCGTGACGGCGCTTGAAGTGTGTCGCGGTCGGGGCCGTAACGACTACCCGGTGCGGGCGATGTGGCGGGCGCTGATCGCGGGGGTGGTGTTGCAACACGCCTCGATGCAGTCGCTGTTGCGGGAGCTGGGGCGCAACCCGGCGTTGCTGGAGATCTGCGGGTTCGACCCTCTGCCGTATCAGAGCGGGCCGGTGACGGTGCTTCACGACGGGCATGCGGTAACGCGCCCGGCGCGGGTTCGTTCGACGGCGCCGAGCCACTGGAACTTCTCGCGGTTTCTGGGGCGTGTTGTGCAGCTTGAGGACGAGCAGGGGCTGGTGTCCGCCATGATCGAGAGCCTGCGCGCCGCGCTGTTCGCCGCGTTGCCGGACTTCGGGCGTCATCTCGGCTACGACGGCAAGGCGATCGCGAGCCACTCGACGGGCCGGGTCGGCAAGGACGAGGACAAGACCTCGGACCCCGACGCCGACTGGGGCAAGCACGAGACGGGCGGGGTGGACGCCAGGACCGGCGCGGTGTGGAAGAAGGTGAAGTCGTGGTTCGGCTACGGGCTGCACCTGATCGCCGACACCGATTACGAGGTTCCGGTGGCCTTCGAGGTGACGCGCGCTTCGGCCTCGGAACCCAAGGTGCTGTCCGGGATGCTGGAGGAGCTGTTCGCAAGGGCGCCGGAGATCGCCGGGCGCTGCGCCGACTTCAGCGCCGACCGCGGTCTCGACGATGCCCGCCTGAAGGCGCGGCTGTGGGACCGGTGGACCGCCCGCCCGCTGATCGATACACGGCTGATGTGGCGGGTGGAGAAGCAGGAGCCGAGATACGATCCGGCGCAGCCGATCACGCGGCCGCTGTTCCCCGACCGCGCCGATGTCATCGTTCACGACGAGCGCGGCCGGGTGTCCTGCGTCTGTCCCGGGACCGGCGAGGTCCGCGCTATGGCGTTTCAGGGGTTCGAGGCTGATCGGGGCCGCTGCGGCACGCTCAAATACCGCTGCCCGGCAGCCGCCTTCGGCTTCGCCTGCGCCGGCAGCCGGGCCTGCCACCGGGCCGGCGGGGTCAAGCCCGGAGACTATGGCCGCATCCTGCGCATCGACCTCGACAGCCACGACCGGCGCATCTTCACCCCCACGCCCTGGGGCAGTCCGTCATGGCGGCGCGGCTACAACCGCCGCTCGGCCATGGAGCGGATCAACAGCCGCCTCGACAACAGCTTCAACTTCGAGACCCACTACATCCGAGGCCGCGCCAAGATGAAGACCCGCCTCGGCCTCGCCCTGGCGGTGATGATGGCGATGGCTCTCGCCCAGGCCCGCGCCGGCCGCCCCGAGCGCATGCGCTCCCTGGTCGGCGCCGTGCCGTATCTCGACACCGGCTGACCGCTCGTCTGCCTCCCGACAATCCTGCCCGATCCCGCCGCCCGACGGCAGAGGGGAAGCCACGCCCGCACGCCAGACAATCTTCCGGTAATCGTATTTGTCAGGCCCCGGAAGCCCGTATCCTGCCCGGTGGGGAAGCGGGCCGGACGATATTCAACCGCCAAAATCGAACCGGCGACAGCCAAAAATCACCACAGCGCACATTTCTCTCCAAAAGCGCCTGCAGGGTCATCATGTCCTTGGTGGTCATCGTGGTACTCCTCCGGTCGGATGGACTGTAGAAGCCCAACCCTAACCGGCACCGCGATGGCCATCCGCTATGGATAAGTGGCCCGCCGCCGCCAGACGCCACACGGTCGCGGCGGCGGGCCACTTACCCACAGCTACCGATGCTGGCTCCTGCTCCTACACCACGCCTGGGGGCACGACCTGCGCCACCTCCGGCGATGCGGGTTCGGTCAGCTTCGAACGCCACTGTCCATCCGGCTTGACCGCGGCCCATTTTCGGACCAGTCTTAGACTGGTATAAACGAGACGGATCGCCTCAGGAGGCAAACGCCGTGTCCGAGATCGGCGCATTCGAGGCCAAGACTCATCTGCCCAAACTGCTCCAGCGCGTCGAAGCCGGGGAGCGCTTCGTGATCACCAGGCACAACCGCCCGGTGGCCGAGCTGGTCCCGTTCCGCCCGCGCGATGCCGCCAAGGTGCGGAGCGCGATCGATACCCTGAGAGCTTTCCAGGAGACCCACAGCCTCGGAGGGCTGTCGGTGCGCAGTATCGTCGAGGAAGCGCGCAGGTACTGATGCCCTTCGTCCTCGACTGCTCGGTCGCCATGGCATGGGTGTTCCCCGATGAGGCGACCGAGGCGACGGCCCGGTTGCGGGACTCCCTTATCGACGACCGCGCCTTCGTCCCCTCCCTCTGGCCGGTCGAAGTCGGCAGTGTGTTGCTCGCGGCCACCAAACGCGGTCGCCTTCGCGCGGACGAATGGCCTGCCGTGTGCGCCAGCCTGGAGGCGCTGCCCATCGAGATCGACCCGGTATCCGCATCCCGCGTATGGGGCCCGGCGCTCGCTCTCGCCGACGAGCACAATCTCTCCGTCTACGACGCCATGTATCTTGAGCTCTCGCTGCGTATGCGGCTGCCGCTCGCTACGCTGGATCGCGCCCTCGCCGCGGCGGCACAAGCCGCCGGGGTCGGGACGTCTCCCTGAGCCTCGCTCCCGGCAGCGCCTTTCGGCTTTGTCCCGACGGTGACGGGGAGGTATCCGCACGGCCGCTTCCCGCACCGTTTCCCCGGAAGGTCATTTCATGGCGGAAGGCGGCGTGAATCCCGTGGCGGGTCGCCGATAGCATCGCGACGGACCTCCAGGTATGAGGTCAGTCAGTCGGGCGCAGGATCCCGGGTCGGGGCGCGAAGGGAGGGGCGAGGCCGCGAACGCCATGGTCGAACCGGCACTTGCGTTCGGGGTGTCGAACGCATATCGCCTCCGATTGACCGAAGCGCCGCGCCATGCTTCTGGTGGCAGGCGACAAGTCGGGCGGCGGTTCTACCGCGAATTGATCCGCAAGGCAGACGAACGCTTCGACCGGCACCTTGGCCGGCTCGCTAACGAATAGAGAAGGAGAGTCGCAATGGCGCTGGATGTGGAAGACGTGATCGCCGGGCTGGACCCCGAGCGACGACGCAGAATCGAGGACAGGGCTGCCGAGCTGATCGCCGAGGAAATGACGTTGCGCGAGCAGCGCAAGGCCCGCGCATTGACCTAAGCGAGCGTCGCGCGCGAACTCGGCATCAGCCAGGACGCCATCTCCCGGCTGGAGCGGCGCAGCGATCTGTTGCTGTCCACGCTGAGCAGGACGGTGGAGGCCATGGGCGGCAGCCTGTCGCTAATCGCCCGCTTTCCCGACCGCCCTCCGGTCGAGCTTGCCGGCATCACCGAACACGACGCCCAGAAATAGACACAAGGACGCTATCAACTGACGTTTCCCGAACATTCGTGCAGGAGCCTTCCTAGATCGTAACCTACTGTAATACTTACCGTTTATCGGACGCGATGGAGCCTTCCAGCAGCCTGTCAATACTATCGCAACACGGCAGTCAACCCGGCGAGGGAAGCATTCCGGCAAGCCGTGCTGGCGCGGACGATCGGAGGCGGTGGACGTCCGAAAATGAACAGAGATCGGCCGTCCCGGCGCACCGGACGAAGCCGCACGACGGTCGTTTCCTCGGCCTGCCGCAGTTCCCGGCGCCGATCGGCGATTCATGCGAGCCTCCTCCGCGGCGGTGCTCTACAAGGAGGGCCGCGCGAAGCCGCGCGGAGACCGATCCCAGCCCTTCGGTGCGGTTACCGGCTCTGTCGCCCGCCAATGGGGGTGTTCGAACAGAAGGAGCGGCCATGACCGGGGGGAGGAGACGCGGGGCTCGATCCGGACCTGAGGGCGGCGGTCTGCCTTCGGCTGGGCGCTCCACGACGGGGCCAACTCGTTCTTCACCACTGTGGTCACCACCTTCATCTTTGCCGCCTATCGCGCCGAGGCGCACGCGGCGGACAGGACCGCCGGCACCTCGCAGTGGGCCTTCATGCTGAACGGCGGACACTGCGGTCAGGCGCAGCAGGTACTTGTTCCACCTGTGTACCTGTGTGCAGACGATGATTTCGGTGCGCGCCCGACACATCGCCTCGGCCCCTCCCGCCGAGGCGCCGTTGGACCGAGATTTCCAGCATGTGGACTCCGGTATCCGGTCAGTGCCGGACGTCTACGTTCCAAGGCTGCAAAGCCGGTATCAACAATGACCCCGTGATCTACTGCCGCGATCCTGCGGCCAGCTTGTGGCACGCCCGTTCGTAGATGGCGACGCAGGACCGTTCCGTCAGCCTGCTGCTGTAGAGAAAGCCGTCCACCGACGGCATTTCCGCATGGACGAATTCGGAGAAACGCTGGCCGTCCGTATGAACGGAATGACGGATTACATCCGAGGGAACGCCGTATCGGACGGCGTTGCCCCGGGTAAGGTCGAGAAGAGTCAACGTCTCCCCGGGCGACGAGGAGACATTCACGGCATCACGGAGGGCGTAGTCGGCCGGCATCAGGACGCGCGAGGGGTTGAGATCGAACCGGTCCCGGATCAAGGTTTCGTAAACCGCCGTGGCCCGGTTCCCATCACACGGACGAAGTTTAGCAGTGGGCGCATCGTCTGAAGCCCCTGAAAGAGCTGGACGATCTGAGCGCGCCGTGCCGGTGGGAGCGTGGTCAGTGCCGACGCGCTCAAATGTGATCACCGTGATCGAGGCTCCGCTTGACCCGGGCCAGCTCCGCCACCACCGCTCCGGTCGACCGCTGCGGCGAAGCCGCCCGCAGACGGTCGATGGGGCGCGGCGCGGCGTCCCCCGGGTAGACCGTGGAACCGAGAAAAGCCCAAGCGGTCTTGTGGTCGATGACGGTTTCGCCGTTTTCGCCGTCGATCGCGAAAAGGGCGAGAATGTCCGCAAGCCCGTCGACGACATCGCCGTTCATGAACTGATCCTTGGGAATGCGAAGCGCGTTCTTGAAGACCCGAAATCCGACGAGTTCGTTCTTTTCGATCCGCCGCGTTACCGTCGACTTCGCGACGCCGAGAAACCTGGCGACGCCAGCGGCCGTCAAATAGGAATCGTCAAGCGGAAGATCGAAGTCCCGGGTCGTGCCCCCAGGCGTGGTGTAGGAGCAGGAGCCACCATCGGTAGCTATGGATAAGTGGCCCGCCGCCGCCAGACGCCACACGGTCGCGGCGGCGGGCCACTTATCCATAGCTACCGATGGTGGCTCCTGCTCCTACACCACGCCTGGGGGCACGACCTCTCCGACCCGACGGCCTGCCGCGACAATCAAAACCCTTCCCGAAAACACTGCTTGTCGCGCCGCGACAATCAAAACCGGAAACCGCTTGCAATCCACCCCCCGCGCGGCAATCATCAACTCGCCGCTGCCGCCGGGAATCTCATCCTGATTGACGCGCAGCTCTCACCCAGATTGTCGCGCCATAGCCACCGGGTGAGCGCGTTCGGGTCGTTCGACGCGGACGCGCTGTGCCGGGTGGTGCGGGCGCTTGGCGGATGATCCCGGTTCCCTCCTCGACCCGGGTATGGCTGGCCTGCGGCGTGACCGACATGCGCAAGGGGTTCCCCGGTCTCGCGGCGCAGGCGGAGCGGGTATTGAAGGCGGATCCGCATTGCGGCCATCTCTTCATCTACCGCGGCCGCCGGGGCGACCTGATCAAGATGATCTGGTGGGACGGCCAGGGTGCGTGCCTGTTCTCGAAGCGTCTGGAGCGCGGCCGCTTCGTGTGGCCGTCGGCATCGGAAGGGAAGGTGTCGGTGACGCCGGCGCAGCTGTCGATGCTGCTTGAGGGGATCGACTGGCGGGCGCCGGTTCGCACCTGGAGACCGCTGGCCGCGGGCTGATTCACCGTTTATAAACAATGGGTTGACTGTCATTCGGGCTTCCCTTTGTCGGCCCCTTCGGGTAGGATGCGGCCATGCTCGAAGCGGCCCATTCCCTGCCCGACGACATCGCCGCGTTGAAGGCGATGGTGCTGGCCTCGCGGGCCGAACTGGCGGCACGGGACGCCGAGCTGCGCAACCGCGATCTGTTGATCGAGAAGCTCAGGCACCAGCTTGCGGGTCTGCGGCGGCAGCGCTTCGGCGTCACCTCGGAGGCCCTCGACCAGCTTGATCTCGGGCTGGAGGACGAGGAGATCGCGCGGGCGGCCGAGGCGCCGACCGAGCCGACGCCCGCCACGAAGAAGCAGCCGAAGCGCCGTCCCCTGCCGGACCACCTGCCGCGCGAGGAGACGGTTCTCGCGCCGGGCGAGCGCTGCGCGGACTGCGGCGGCCGTCTCAAGCGGCTCGGCGAGGATGTGACGGAGGAGCTGGAGTACATCCCCGGCCGCTTCGTGGTGAAGCGCATCGTCCGTCCGCGCCTGGCCTGCGGCGGCTGCGAGAAGTTCCACCAGGCGCCGCTGCCGCCGCGACCGATCGAGCGCGGCCGACCGGGCCCCGGCCTTCTGGCGCATGTGCTGGTCTCGAAGTATTGCGATCACCGTGTGTCCTGAAGCACCGCCATGAAAGGAGGTGCGCAACTGCAAGAGAGATGAGGGTAGGCCCCTCGGGGTCGACGATCAGGCGTCGGTCTCAAACCACCACGAGCTGCTGTCGTAAAGAGCGATGGTGGTGAGCGTCGTGGAAACGGCGGGACGACGATCTCGTCAGGTGAGGTCCGGGGAGACGAGCGAAAGCGAACCGCCGATGAACTGCCGAAAGCGTATGGTCGATGTCAGAACCGGGGGTGGTGGTCACTCCGGGACAAGCATGGGCGGAGTCCTGGAGTCCGGCCCACGCGGCATCCGGCTCGAAGGCGGCGTGAACCCGGAACAGGCTTTCTTGCGGAACAGGAGAACCTGTCGTCCCGATGCCAAGGGAGACGGCCAACCGGGCAGCCCCCGGAAGGCTCAGAGTACCGATGCGGGGCACAGGGGCAGAACAGCCCGTAGTAGGGATGAAGGCGCTGTAATGGCGCTGGACCGAAGGGGCTGTGGTGTTCAGCCGCTGCCGTCGGCCAACTGGTGACAGGAGGAGCCGGATGACAGGGGCAAAGCCGTTCCCGATAGCAAAGAGGGAAGTCTGGGAAGCCTTCAAGCATGTGAAGGCAAACCGGGGAGCGGCTGGAGTAGATGGGCAGACGGTCGAGAGTCTGGAGGAACGGCTTGGTCCGGAACTCTACAAGCTCTGGAATCGCATGTCCTCAGGCAGCTATATGCCGCCTCCGGTTCGCAGGGTGAACATCCCCAAGGAGGGCGGCGGGAAGCGCCCGTTGGGCATACCGACGGTCACGGACCGCATCGCTCAGGAGGTTGTTCGCCGACATCTGGAGCCCTTGTTGGAACCGATTTTCCATGAGGACTCATACGGATATCGGCCGAAGCGATCCGCCATTGACGCCATCCGGACAGCGCGTCGGCGATGCTGGCGCTACGACTGGGTGCTGGACATGGACATCAAGGGGTTCTTCGACAACATCGACCACGAGTTGCTGCTGAAGGCCGTTCGTCACCATACGGACTGCCGGTGGGTGCTGCTCTATGTCGAGCGCTGGTTGAAGGCTCCCGTGATCGAGGAGGACGGCACCGTTGTCGCACGGGACAGGGGCACGCCACAGGGCGGGGTAATTTCGCCAGTATTGTCCAACCTGTTCCTGCACTATGCGTTCGATCAATGGATGAAAAGGTCGATGCCGCATGTTCCGTTCGAACGGTATGCGGACGATATAATCTGCCATTGTCGAACGGAGGAGGCGGCAAAGACCCTCTGGCGGCGGGTTGCGGACCGATTGGCCGAGTGCGGCCTGGAGGTCCATCCGCAGAAGACCAAGGTGGTCTACTGCAAGGATACCAACCGCAAGGCGGACTACCCGACGGTCGCGTTCGACTTCCTGGGCTACCGTTTCCAGCCAAGGTTCGCGGCGTGGCGCGGCGGGTTGTTCGGGGTCTCGTTCCTTCCGGCTGCCAGCCCGACTGCGCTCAAGGCGTTTCGGCGCCGCGTGCGACAGTGGCGTTTGCAACGGCGTAGCGACAAGGCACTGCTTGACCTTGCCCGCATGTTTCATCGCGAAATTGCAGGGTGGATCGGCTACTTCGGCGCATTCTACAAGTCGGCGCTCTATCCGACCCTTCGTCTGATAGACGCCCACTTGCAGCGATGGGCAATGCGGAAGTTCAAACGCTTCCGACAACGACCGCGTCAGGCTCGTCTCTGGCTTGCCAGAATCGCGAAAGCGGAGCCGTGGCGGTTCGCCCATTGGACCCTTGTGCACGGGCAGGGCCGGACGCTGGGAGCCGTATGAGCTGAGAGGTTCACGTACGGTTCTGGGAGCGCGTGGGGGTGAGATTCCCCCGCGCGACTCGCTTGCCGCTCTACCGCCAGTCCCGCATCTTCGCCCGCGACGGCGTCGAGCTCGACCGCTCGACGCTCGCCGGCTGGGTCGGCAAGGCGACGGCGCTGCTGGAGCCCCTGGCCGATGCGATCGGGCGCCATGTGCTGGAAGGACAAGCCCTGTTCGCCGACGACACCCCGGTCAAGCTGCTGGCGCCGGGAACCGGCAAAACGGCGACCGGCCGGGCCTGGACCTACGTGCGGGACGAGCGGCCCTGGGCTGGCGAGGCGCCGCCGGCGGCCTGGTACCGCTTCTCGGCCGACCGCAAGGCGGCGCATCCGAAGGCGCATCTTGAAGGCTTCGCCGGCTGGATGCACTCGGACGGCTATGCCGGGTTCGGTGCGCTGGCGCGCGCCGGGCCGGTCCGCGAGGTGGCCTGTCTGGCGCATGTGCGACGCAAGTTCTTCGACGTCCATGCCGCCCAGGGCTCGGCGATCGCCGCCGAGGCGCTGGAACGGATCGCCGCCCTCTACGCTATCGAGAAGGAGGCCCGCGGGCAGCCGCCCGAGAACCGCGCGGCCATCCGCCAGGCCAAGGCCGCGCCGTGCCTCGACGAGCTGGAGCGGTGGCTGCAATCGCAGCTGCCCAGAATCTCCGCCAAGACCCCGCTGGCAGCGGCGATCCGTCATGCCCTGACCCGGATGAAGCGCCTTCGACCCTATCTCGAGCACGGCTTCCTCGAGATCGACAACAACCCCGCCGAACGCGCAATGAGGCCGATCGCGCTCGGCCGCAAGAACTATCTCTTCATGGGCTCGGCCAGCGGCGGCAGGGCCGCCGCCATCGCCTACACCCTGATCGAGACCGCCAGGCTCAACGATGTCGATCCGCAGGCCTGGCTTGCTCAGGTCCTCGAACGCATCCCCGACTACAGGATCAACCGCATCGACGATCTGCTGCCGTGGAACACCGCGCCCGCAGAAGATCGGGAAGCCGCCGACTGACCACGCAGGGGCGGTCACGCCGGACGCTTACCTTCCGGTCGCTCGCGCCCGAGGTGCGGCGCTCGCGGTTGAGCCGGTTGGTCTCTTCGGCATACGCCTTCATCGCCTCGGCGGCGGCCTCGGGCGCCATCAGCCTGTCCTTCAGCCCCGCGAGGACGCGTTCCTCGATCTCTGCGCGGCGGATGCCCCTGCCGTTGGAGCACGATCCCGTCATGACGTGGCTTGAGCAGCCGTAGCGGTCCTGGCCGCGCATCGCACAGGGGCCGCCGCAGACGCCGCATTCGAGCAGGCCCGAAAGCAGGTGGCGGGGCCGGTGGGCGCGGTTCAGACGGTTGACGCGCGCGGCCTGCGTGGCCTCGATCACGGTGGCGTATTTCTCCACGATCTCCCCCTGGCGGTCCTTCACCGCCTGCCACAGTTCGTCGTCGACGATGCGGAGCTCGGGAACCCCGGTCACGATCCACTCCTCGGGCGGGTTGATGCGCGAGACCCGCCTGCCGGTCTCCGGGTTCTTCATGAAGCGCAGCCGGTTCCACACCAGCCGGCCGATATAGAGCTCGTTGTTGATGAGGCCGGTGCCCCGCTTCGCGTGGCCCCGGACGGTGGAATCGGTCCACAGCCTGCCGGACGGGCCGGGGACGGCCTCGTCGTTCAGCCGCCGCGCGATCGCGCGCGGGCTCGCGCCGGAGGCGAACTCCCGGAAGATGCGCCGGACGATCTCCGCTTCCGCCTCGTTGATCCGCCGCTCGCCCCGGATCGGCTCGCCGGCGGCGTCGACCGCCTTCACCACGTCGTAGCCGTAGCTGAGCCCGCCGCCCGACTTGCCGGCCTCGACCCGGCCCCGCAGGCCCCGGTGCGTCTTCGCCGCGAGGTCCTTCAGGAACAACGCGTTCATGGTGCCCTTGAGGCCGACGTGAAGCTCGTCGATCTCGCCTTCCGACAGCGTGACGATCGTCACCCCCGCAAACCGCAGGTGCTTGTAGAGCGTCGCCACGTCGGCCTGGTCGCGGCTCATCCGGTCCAGCGCCTCGGCAACCAGGACCTCGAACATCCCCCGCCGCGCGTCCTCCAGCAGCGCCTGGATGCCCGGACGCAGGATCATGCTGTCGCCCGAGATGGCGGAGTCCCTGTAGGCGCCCGCCACCTTCCAGCCCTCGCGCGCGGCGCGCTCGCGGCAGATGCGGAACTGGTCCTCGATCGAGGCCGCCCGCTGCTGGTCGGACGTAAGCGGTTAAAGCACGGCGTTCGGCATTTGTGTTGATCCGGCCGACCCTCGCGCGGGAGGGTTTTTCCGATCGATTTCACGATGATGGGAGGATTTTTTGATGTCGGACGATGTGTCGACGGTGACGGTTGACGGCGCCGGCCGGGAGTTTCGCGGCGAGGCCGAGTGGCGGGCGCTGATGGCGGATTTCGAGCGCTGGGACGGCTCTCAGACCAGCTTCTGCAAGGCCCGGGGGGTGTCGCGGAAGACGTTCCAGGGCTGGCGCCGCCGGTTCGGTCTGACCGCCGGCAAGCCGCGCGGCAAGCGCCGTGCCAAGCCCGGCGGCTTTGTCGAGATCGCGGCGGGATCGGGGCCGGGCTGGGATGTCGAGCTGTCGCTCGGCGACGGGGTGGTGCTGCGTCTGCGGCGGTCCTGATGCTCGGCGGCTGGCCGGCGGGCGGCATCTGGCTGTCGACGGAACCGGCGGACCTGCGGCGCAGCTTCGACGGGCTGTGCGCGCTGGTCGCGACCCATCTCGGGGAGAACCCGGCGAGCGGGCGCTGGTATGTGTTCGTCAACCGCCGCCGGACGATGGTGAAGGTTCTCGGCTTCGAGCATGGCGGGTTCTTCATCTGGGCCAAGCGGCTGGAGCAGGGGCTGTTCGCCTCGCCCCGGTCGGCGGGGCGGAAGTCTCTGGCGCTGTCGCGGACCGAGCTTTCGGCGCTTCTGGAGGGGATCGACATCACCGTGCGGCGCCACCGCAAGCGCTATGCCGTCCCGCTGGAGGCGGCGTGAAGCCGCCCCGCCGTGGCGGCCGCGACATCGGAGGTCAACGGATCGTCGGCGAACAGCGTCTTCCACCGCCTCGGCCTCAGCTCGTCGACCCGGGAGGCCGGGTGGGTGTCGATGCGCAGCAGGACGTCGATCAGCCAGACGCGAGGGTCGACGTCTTGCATCCGGCAGGTGGCGAGCAGGCCGTTGACGATCCCGATGTTCTCGGCGCCGAGCTCGGTCCAGGCGAACAGCCAGTTGCGCTGGCCGAGCTTGGCGGGCCGTATCTTGTTCTCGATCCGGTTGGTATCCGGCGGCACGTCCGGGTCGGCGAGGAACACCTCCAGCGTGGCCCTTCGCTCGACGGCGTAGCCGATCGCCTTGCGGATCGGGTGCATGGGCGTCAGCGCCGCCGCCTCCAGCGTGCGGTCGCACCACTCCCAGAACGCCTCGACCGCCGCGCGCGACCGGGTCCGCCGCGCGATCGCCCGCTCGGCCGTCGGCCGGCCGTCGATCTCCTCCTCGATCCTGTAGATCGCGCCGATCAGCGCCAGCGCGTCGGCGGCCATCGCCGGGTGGTTGTCCTTCTGCTCCCAGAAGTTACGGCGGGTGTGGATCCAGCAGCCCTGATGCCGGACCGCCCCTTCGCGCGCCGCGACATAGGCCTCGTAGGCGCCGTAGCCGTCGCTCACCAGGGTTCCGGCATAATCGCCGAGGAACTCGGCCGCGTGCCGGTGCGCCCGGGAGCCGGCGAAGGGGAACACCACCTCGCCCTCCTCGCCGAGCACCGGCCAGAAGTAGCCCTTCTTCATGCTGCCGGACTTGCCCGGGTGCCGCCCGGCCCGGATCGGCGTCTCGTCCATCTGGATCACGGCGCTCCGCAGCACCGAACCCCACTGCGCGTCGTGGATCGGCTTCAGCAGCGCGATCGCCCGGTTGGCCCACAGGCTCAGCGAGCCCCGGTTCACGGTGATGCCGGCGGCCTCCAGCATCCGGTGCTGGCGGTAGAGCGGCAGGTGCCAGAGGAACTTGTCGATCAGCAGGGCGGCGACGAAGGAGACGTCGGCGCAGCTGTTCTTGAACAGGCTTTCGCGGGCCGGCGCGGCGACCAGGGCGCCGGTCTCGCGGAGCTTCACCTTGAGGTGGCGGTAGCGGATGACCACGTGCCGGCATTCGAGCGCGGCGAGCCGGCAGTGGACGCGCTCGGAGACCACCTCGTAATCGTCCTCCGACAGCCCCTCGATCTCGGGCGGCGTCACGGCGATGTCGATCACCGGGGCCTGGCCGTTGAAGCGCAGCCCGGTGTCGTTGAGGGCATCGCCGCGTGCCTTTGTGCGACCGGGCTTGCCACCGCGGCGGCGGTCCTTGCCGTCGGCCGCCTGATTGTCGTCGGAACCGTCCCCGCCCTCCCTGCGCCGTTCCGAGCGCGAGCCGTACAGGTCGCGCTGCAGCTGGACGATCTGGGCGGTGAGCGCGGCGACCTCTGCCGCGAGCTCGGCGATCCGCCCTTCCTGGGCGGCGATCGTGGCCGCCATATCGGCCTTGTCCGACGCCAGTTGCCCGGACAGCGCGATCAGCGACCGGAGCGCCTCCTCGGCCTCCGGCGGCAGGGCGCCGTCGCCGAGCAGGCGGGCGAGCTCCCGGCCGAGCTCCTCGACCTGGCCGGCCTCGGACGGCGCGCTCATTCCTCGGCCTCGACGGCCATCAACGCCGCCAGCACCGCCAGCCGCTCGGCCCGCGGCATCGCCTCGTACCGGCGGCCCCAGCTCGCCGCCTTCCGCTTGACGATCTGGCGGTGGGTGAAGTCCCGCCCCGCGAACGACGCCCAGTGCACCCGGTCGGGCTCGAAGTTGAACCACAGCTTCTCGGTGACCACGCAGGACTGGTTGTTGACCTGGACCTCGAGCGAGCGCCAGCCGGCCAGATGTTCGTCATAGAGCCGGGACGGATAGCCGGACACCATCACCCGGCAGGGCAGCGACTTCAGGATGCCGAGAAGCGCGACATGGTCGGCGTCGGTGTAGTCGAAGCGGTAGCGCCGCCCCGACCGGCGCGCCGACTGCACGTAGGGCGGGTCGCTGTAGACCAGCTCGCGGCCGGCGAACGCGAACCCGGACAGGAAGCGGTGGGCGCAGCCGTGGTGAAGCTCGACCGGGTAGTCGCAGCGGAACCCGTCGAGCGCCCGGCGGTTGAGATCGATGCCGATGTTGCGAAGCGCCGGAGGCTTGCGCTTCATGATCGCGCCGCCCCCCAGATGGGTCTCCACAAAAACGTCGTGCGGCGGCATCAGGCTCACGATCGCCTGGCAAAGCCCCGTCGTCGCCTTCGATCCGTACCATGCCGCCATCGCCGCCCCCGACGCGCTTCGCCCGGACGGCCGGTCTATAGGGCGGACGGCCTATGGTGTCAAACGAAAATCCGTCCCAAATCCAAAATCGACGCCGTGGTTTAACCGCTTACGGTCGGACGAGTAGCGGGCATACAGCGCGCAGCGAAGGGTCATGATGAAGGGTCTCCTATCTCTCGCCGGCCTCCCCGGTCGGTGCATTGTCGTTGGCCGCGGCGCGCCTGTCGAATTGTTCGCGCGCGATGCGCCGCCCGAGCAGCCGGGCCAGCGTCGCCACGGCGGCATCGACCCGTGCCTGCGGGCCGGGGTTGTCGTTCGCCGCCGCGCCGCGCATGGCGGCAATCCCGCATTCCCCGCTCTCCCGCATCTCCCGGCAACTCCCGCAGCACCATGCTTCCGGGAACAGGTCTGGGTCCGCGATCCGGCCCTGTCAAACCGGCCATGTATGGGGTTTCCTGCATCGAATCATGCCCTTGCGTGCCCTTGGCCGCCCCTGGCGCGGCATGCCGCGCCAGGGGGATGATCGACAAAAATCGCCGGGCCGCATCGTTCCAGACGTTCTCACGTCAGGACGCGGAGCGCGGTCTCTGGCGCCCTGTCGAGCATCCGCAGCAAGGCGCGCGCCGCGCCGGTCGGGCAGCGCTTGCCCTGTTCCCAGTTGCGGATCGTCTCCGGCGACACGTCGATGCGCCGCGCCATCTCCGTCTGGCTGAGACCCATCCGCCGCCGGACCCGGCGTGCATACCGCGCCATGTCCTGCAACGCCTCGGCCTCGTCCTCCCACTCCCGGGCCTCGATCTCCGCTTCCGTGGTCGCGTCCACCCTCGCGGCGTCAATGCGCCCCTTGGGGAAAGTGGCCGGATCGTCGGGATCAACCCTGATGCGCGTTGTGCTCATGTTCCGCAACCTCCTTCGGGTTGGCCTTGCGGGCCGATATGATGCGGACGGCCGGACCCCGCAGCGTGTAGACGACGACACAGGCGCGCCCGTCGACCGTGCCGAGCAGCCGGTAGCGGTCCTCGCCATAGTCCCGCCGCCGGTCCTGGACGACGATCCGGTGCGGATCGTGGAAGGCGTTGACGGCATGGGCGAAGTCGAAGCCCCGGCGCTTGAAGCAGGCATTGTTCCTGGCCTCGTCCCGCTCGAACTCCATCCTCGGGACCGTAGGCCAAGGGCCTACTGACATCAAGTGTCCGGATGATGCGGTGACGCCACCGGTCCCGCGTCCACACCGTCCGGCCATACCGGTTCCCGCATGCTGCGCCGCCGTCCCGCTGCCGTCTCTGCCGCGCGCTTCTCGCCGGCAGGAGGAGGGGCCTGGCCGTGAGCGGGGCGGCGGTCGGGCGTCCGGGAGAGGGCGTCCGGCCGCTGCTTCCCCTCATCGACACGAAGGAGACGTCACACATGACGGCAGCGATGGCGATGCCCGGCAACACGGCGGACACGTTCCTGGTCCATTTCTTCGGCACCGGCCTGGCCGACGAGCGCTATGCGGTCGAGAAGTTTCAGGCGCGCGCGGACGGCGACATTGTCCCCGTCCCCGCCGGGCCGGCTGGCGCGCAGGGCCGACGCAAGGCGGCGCCCACGGTCGTCTCGCGCAGCCAGGCCGAGGCGATGCGTCCCGGCCGCACGGAGATCATCGTCTGCACCGGCCTCAGCACCCGGGGCGGGCGGCAGCTGTGGGGGTCGATCGCGGCCGGCCTCCTGTGCGACCGCAAGCAGAAGGGCTGACGGCCCGCACCTCCGGACCTCCCGCCGGCCGGCCGGCGGCCGCGGCCCGCCTTCGGCGCCTGACAAGCGTCCAGGGCCGCCGGCGGGGCGTCCGCCTTTCCCCCACGAACAGAGGAGGACGGCATGGCCTGTGCCGATCCCGAGATCCGCGGCCTTTGTCCCCGCTGCGGAGACCGCCCGCCGGCGCCCGGGCGCTCGGTCTGCGCGCCGTGCAACGAGAAGCAGAACCGGGCAGGCCGGGAACGCGACGCCCGGCTGCGCGCCGGGGGCAAGCCGAGAAGAGACCTCGCCACGGCCAGGGCGGCCGCAAGGAAGCGCGACCGCCGGCAGGCGGACGAACGGCGCGCCGCCGGCATCTGCGTGCGATGCGGAACCGCCCCGGCGGCCGACGGACGGAAGTCCTGCGAGCCGTGCCTCGAAAGGAGGCGCGCGGCCGACCGCGCCCGCTACGCCGCCGGCAAGGCTGCCGGCCTCAAGTATGGCGGCGCCAACGCCGAGGCGAAGAGGCGCGCCGGCCGGGCCGGGAGCCGGCGTCGCCAGAAAGCGCGGGCCGAGGCCGGCCTCTGTGTTCGCTGCGGCAACGTCCCGCCCGAGCAGGGCAGGACCATGTGCGGGCCGTGCCGCGAGGATCGCCGGCAGGCGAAACGCGCCCTCCATGCCGAACGCGTGGCCGCCCATTGCTGCACGCGATGCGGCGGGCCGGTCCATGACGGCCTCACGCGCTGCGCGCCCTGCGCGGTCGCCGACAGCGCCGGGCGAAACCCGCAACGCAAGAACGCGCAGAGCCGGAGGCGATACAGGTTCCGGCGCGAGCGCGGATTGTGCACGGCATGCGGCGCACCCGCCCAGGGCGCGGCCCGCTGCCCGCCCTGCGCCGAGCGCAGCTACCACGGCTCGGCGCACTTCAAGGGCATCCCGCTCTGGGACCCTGCCTGGACGGTGATCGAGACCGCCACCGGCCGCGAGCACGGGCCGTTCGACAGCGAGGCCGATGTCGCGCTCTGCCTCGCCTTCGCGAAGCTCTCGCACGACGAGGTCGAGATCGTCGCGGACGCCAGCCCCATGGCGCGCTTCGCATCCTGGGCCTGAGCGCCCGCCGGAGGCACATGCCGCCGGCCGGCGCCGGGGGCCGCGACCATGGTGTTCCGCCGAACGCATCGTCGCGCGCCCGCCCTGTCTCCGCCGGGGCCGGCGTCCCGGAGTCGGAGAAGGGCTTTCGCGGGGGCGAGCGCCCGGCGGGGTGGAAGGGAGCGGCCCTTCCGCCGGATGTCCGGGCGTCGCCCAGGGGAGATGCCCATGTCCGAGTTGTTCCACGACACCGATACCGATGCGGCAACCGACACCGAACACGAAGCGCCGGCCTGCGACGAACTGCTGGCCGAGGCCGGTCTCGACAGCCGGGCCATCCGCGAGGTCCTCGCCGGCCGCGACGCAGAGTGAAGGAAAGCGGGGAGAAGGCGAGCGGCAGGGGGCCGGAGCGAGGGATTCCGGTTCCCGCCGTTCGTCAACCCAACGTCAATATGAGAAATGTGCGCTGTGGTGATTTTTGGCTGTCGCCGGTTCGATTTTGGCGGTTGAATATCGTCCGGCCCGCTTCCCCACCGGGCAGGATACGGGCTTCCGGGGCCTGACAAATACGATTACCGGAAGATTGTCTGGCGTGCGGGCGTGGCTTCCCCTCTGCCGTCGGGCGGCGGGATCGGGCAGGATTGTCGGGAGGCAGACGAGCGGTCAGCCGGTGTCGAGATACGGCACGGCGCCGACCAGGGAGCGCATGCGCTCGGGGCGGCCGGCGCGGGCCTGGGCGAGAGCCATCGCCATCATCACCGCCAGGGCGAGGCCGAGGCGGGTCTTCATCTTGGCGCGGCCTCGGATGTAGTGGGTCTCGAAGTTGAAGCTGTTGTCGAGGCGGCTGTTGATCCGCTCCATGGCCGAGCGGCGGTTGTAGCCGCGCCGCCATGACGGACTGCCCCAGGGCGTGGGGGTGAAGATGCGCCGGTCGTGGCTGTCGAGGTCGATGCGCAGGATGCGGCCATAGTCTCCGGGCTTGACCCCGCCGGCCCGGTGGCAGGCCCGGCTGCCGGCGCAGGCGAAGCCGAAGGCGGCTGCCGGGCAGCGGTATTTGAGCGTGCCGCAGCGGCCCCGATCAGCCTCGAACCCCTGAAACGCCATAGCGCGGACCTCGCCGGTCCCGGGACAGACGCAGGACACCCGGCCGCGCTCGTCGTGAACGATGACATCGGCGCGGTCGGGGAACAGCGGCCGCGTGATCGGCTGCGCCGGATCGTATCTCGGCTCCTGCTTCTCCACCCGCCACATCAGCCGTGTATCGATCAGCGGGCGGGCGGTCCACCGGTCCCACAGCCGCGCCTTCAGGCGGGCATCGTCGAGACCGCGGTCGGCGCTGAAGTCGGCGCAGCGCCCGGCGATCTCCGGCGCCCTTGCGAACAGCTCCTCCAGCATCCCGGACAGCACCTTGGGTTCCGAGGCCGAAGCGCGCGTCACCTCGAAGGCCACCGGAACCTCGTAATCGGTGTCGGCGATCAGGTGCAGCCCGTAGCCGAACCACGACTTCACCTTCTTCCACACCGCGCCGGTCCTGGCGTCCACCCCGCCCGTCTCGTGCTTGCCCCAGTCGGCGTCGGGGTCCGAGGTCTTGTCCTCGTCCTTGCCGACCCGGCCCGTCGAGTGGCTCGCGATCGCCTTGCCGTCGTAGCCGAGATGACGCCCGAAGTCCGGCAACGCGGCGAACAGCGCGGCGCGCAGGCTCTCGATCATGGCGGACACCAGCCCCTGCTCGTCCTCAAGCTGCACAACACGCCCCAGAAACCGCGAGAAGTTCCAGTGGCTCGGCGCCGTCGAACGAACCCGCGCCGGGCGCGTTACCGCATGCCCGTCGTGAAGCACCGTCACCGGCCCGCTCTGATACGGCAGAGGGTCGAACCCGCAGATCTCCAGCAACGCCGGGTTGCGCCCCAGCTCCCGCAACAGCGACTGCATCGAGGCGTGTTGCAACACCACCCCCGCGATCAGCGCCCGCCACATCGCCCGCACCGGGTAGTCGTTACGGCCCCGACCGCGACACACTTCAAGCGCCGTCACGATCTCCTCGTCGGGAAGCACCGCCAGAACCAGGCGCAGCCGTTCAAGGTCCGGCAGGACTTCGACATCGCGCCACGAAAAGGGTAGCTTCGCCGCCGTCGCCATCGCTGTTCTCCCGACCAGGGGTGGTGGTGGAACAAGGGCCCCAGGGCCCGATGGCGACACCTTCTATCTCATGCGCACGATCAGGGCGCGCGAGGCCGCCGCAGGAAAACCTCGCTGCCAAGACGCCGCGACCAGCGGCGTGGGGTGAAAATCGCCAAAACGACCGCCGCAGCGAAACTGAAACCCCGGATATCAACGACCACCACGGGGTATCAAAAATCTCGCACCTCCGTGAACGCCTTGTAAATCAACCCGTCCCCGACAGCGCAAACGCCTCAATATCGAGAGCATGAAGGAGAAGATCATGAGTTTCGGATTGAACAGAGCGGAAGTGATCGGCCGCCTCGGCGCCGACGTCACCGTCAACCATCTCGCCTCGGGAGGCCGCGTGGCCAACATGAGTATCGCCACCGACGAGAGCTACGTCGACAGGAACGGCAGCGGTGAGCGCATCGACCGCACCGAGTGGCATCGCGTCGTCACCTTCCAGGACGGGCTGATCGACCTGCTGGTCAAGAACGCGAGGAAGGGCCGGCTGGTCTACGTCTCGGGCAGGATGCAGACCCGGCGGTGGAAGAAGGAGGGCGAGGACTCCGACCGCTTCTCCACCGAGATCCTGCTGGCGCCCGGTTCGCGCGTCCAGTTCCTGGACAAGCCGGCCGACGGCGCCCCGGAGCAGGCCGGGGAGTCCCGCGACATCATCCCGTTCTGATTCGTCAACGTTCTCCTTTCGACCCGGGGGCGGTGTTTCGGAGACTGTGAAAGTATCTGCTTTTCACAGTCTTCGGGGCACCGCCCCTTTTTTCATGCAGCCGGGCCGGCGCCGCGCCGGACGGACAGGAGGAGGAGTGAAGCAAGGAGCGGGCGAACGCCGCGACGAGGGAGGGAGCGGTCCCTGCCTCCGGCAACATCCGACGGGGAGAACAACATGACCGACATCGTTTTCAAGCGCATCACGCCGGAGGAGTCCCGCATCCATGTCGAGGGCGACTTCGTCGGCGAGGTGCACCGCCATGACGACATCCTGAACCCGGGCGCGCACTACTACGTCTGCTGGCTCGACGAGGACCCCCGCGGCCCCGTGCGCATCCATGATCGCTCGCGCATCCGCGAGACCGTCGCCCGGCGCGTCCTGAGCCACCCTCTCTGGCAATGAGCGCGGCGGCCATCGCCCGCTGGCGGCACGGCCGGTGCGTCGCCCGCCAGCGCCGTGCCCGCCGAGAGGCCGATGGGGTCCGTGCAGGGGGAGAGAATGGGCCGGACGACGTGATGTCCCATTGTGATCCACGGGCTCACTACAGCAACCCCTGCGGGGTCCTCCGGTCGCTCCGCTCCCTGCGGCCTGGCCAGGGAAACCCTAAGGGCGGACCGTGAAGATCGCGGAGCGATCTTCCGCACCACTCCGCCCCAAGGGTTTCCAGGGCCAGGTGCTTCCCCTGCGCGCGCGGCTCCCAACAGGACATCACGTCTGGGGATCGGCCCCAGCGCGCAACCGATCGTCAAGGAGATCGTCATGACCCTCATCGAGAACATCAACACCGTCGAGACCGCCGAGCACTCCGTCACCGCAACCGTCTGCGAGAACGCTGCCCTCTACGGCGCAACCCCCGAGCGCGACGCGTTCGATCCCCGCGACATCTGGGACAAGGACGATGCGCTGACCGCCGTCGAGGAAGCCTTCCGCATCATGGCCGAAGGCGTCTGCCCCGACGGCACACAGCTCGCCGACGAGCGCGAACCCCTGCTCTGGGGCTTCGTCAACATGCTCCACGCCCAGACGCAGCGCCTCGACCGCAGCGTCGACAGGCTCACCCCCGAACTCCGCGACCTCCAGCGCGACCAGGACGGAACCGAGATCAGGTCCCGCGAACTCGAACTCGTCACCGACCGCGCGCAGAACCTCGGCGACCGACGCGACGCCTTCGAGAGGATGCGCGATGCGGTGGCCGAACAGTACCGCGCCGAGACCGGCGACACATGGCGGCCCCGGCGCGGCAGCCATGTCAGCCAGACCGGCAGGCTGACCTCGGCCAGCATCGATGCCCGAGACTTCGTCCGCGCACGGAAGGACCGCAAGACCATGGCGCACCTGCCCCAGGGAACCCTCGTCGCCATCGCCGGCGGCAAGGACATCGCCGACCCCGACGCGGTGATCCGCATGCTCGACAGGACCCGCGCCAAGCACAGCGATATGGTCCTCGTGCACGGCGGCGGACCCGGCGTCGAGAAGATCGCCGCGCGCTGGGCCGAACGCAACGGCGTCCACCAGATCGTCTGCAAGCCCGACTGGGACCGACACGGACGCGCCGCGCCCTTCCGCCGCAACGACGAACTGCTCAACCTCCTGCCCAAGGGCGTCATCGCCTTCCCCGCCAGCGGCGGAGGCATCACCGGCAACCTCGTGGACCGCGCCCGGCAGATGGGCATACCGGTCCTCCAGGCCAGCGCATAGGCCGCAGCGTAGCGCGGGCCGCGTCAATCCCCAGCGCGGCCCGCATCGAATTCGCCGACGGCGTCGCGGCACCGTCGGCCTCGCGCGCGCTTCGCGCTGCGCTCGCGATCGACACCGTGTCCGCCATCTCCGGCAGCGCCGCCGGTGCTGGCGACCGCCAACCCGGTCGCCGGCCAAGGCAGCAGCGCCTTGCGGCTGTCGCCGCCGTCGCGCGTTGTCGCCTGCATCGCTCCCCGCACTCCCGCCGATCCTCGTGACGGCGCTCCCGTCGGAACCGCCGTCACCGCCCCCGGCGCCACGCTCGACACTTCGTCCCTTCGTGGTGTCGCCACCGCCGCCCGCATCAGGCGCCGCGGAGGCTCCGAACCGCCGCTCTCGCCGGCGTCGATTCCCCCATCGCTCATACATCGCAAATCGTGCTCCGACGGGCCGCGCCCGTCTCGGTTCTGCACACCGGACGCAGGTCCCCTGCGGGCGCTGCGGCATACGATGACAGGCGCTGCCTGGCGCTGCCAGGAGTGGACAGGCGCCGCCAGAATCCGGCCGGCGCAACGCGGATCGAGCGCCACCGATTTGTGTTCGCCGGATCGTCGTACCGGGGCGCGGTCCAGCGCGCGCCTGCCGCCAAAAGCAGTCGGGGCGGTTGCGATCGGTGGCAGGGCGTGTGACGGTGTGTTCCGCCGTGCAGGCCCCCGAAACACGGAAAAACACGCCCCCGAGACCGGCATCCGGGTCACGGCAGCGTCCTTTGGGCGTCCGGTTGCGGTTCCGTCGGGGCGGGTGAAGAAGGGTACGGGGGCCGCGTCGGGCGGATCGGGCCTGGCCGCAAACGGGCCGCCGGCGTGCTGTTTCAGGGTCGGAAGTTCATTGCGGCCGGCCGGCAGTTCGACCTGGAAAGGACAGAAGGGATGGCGGGAAGCGAACGGGAAAGGCCCGAGACCGGGAAGAAACCTGCGGAGAACCGGAGCAATGCGCGCCGGCAGCGCTCGACCCGCTTCTCCGATTCCGAGTGGGACCTGATCCGGCGGGCCGCCGCGCGGCACGGCATGTCCCCCGGCGAACTCGTGCGATCGAGCGCGGTTGTCGCCGCCGAGGATCGCCTGGAGGAACCTCCACCGGCCACGCTGTCGAAGGGCCATGCCGCGCTCATCGAGGAGATCTACCGCCTCGTCTACGTGACGGCGACGCTCGACCGGGAGGAGATGCTCGACGCCGGACGCGAGAAAGAGATCGACGATCTTGTCGATGCGGCCCGCAGGGCGATGGTCAAAACCATGGAATGCACGACCGTGCGAACCAATTTCAGATCATTGTAACGCGATAAGGGGTCGGCTACTCTGGGTTTGGCTCCTACGGGCGACCAAGCTCCCGGCCATGAAACGCGACGATCACCTTTCCAACGAAGTCCACGTTGACGCGCGGATAACTGACTCGGGCCTGTCGGCCACCGCAAAGTCAAGGGCTATCGCAGCACTCGACAGGTTCGTGGGCTCACTTCTTGATGTCCCGGCGTCAAAGATGGAGTCCTACGCGACCCGAGTCCGGGCCCAGAGCCGCCTTGAAACAACTGTCTTCGATGTTGCAGCGGAGAAGCTTGCAGATACGATCGACGATGATGCCGACGCTGCTCGGCTGATAGACGAGCTTTTGGCATCCCAGATGCACTTGCTCGCAAACAAGAGGAACATAGCGGAACGAGCGGTGGACCATCTCGCGATACCCAGTTCGCGTGCGGAGTCTGAACCTGAGACAGTGCCCGCAGAGATCGACCCGGACTGGCTCAACCATTTCGGCGGATACGCGGAAAAGGCGAGTTCCGAGAAAGTCCGGGATCTGTGGGCGAGGGTGCTTGCCGGCGAGGTGCGACATCCCGGCTCGTTTTCGCTTACTTCGCTGCGTTTTTTGGCAGAACTCGACCAACAGATGGCATCCTGGTTTCAGGAAGAAGCCGAATTTCGGATCATGGGGAAGTATATCCTTCGTCCCAAAGGGTACAGCGAACGCTTGGTTTTCCTTGAAGAAGTTGGCCTGTTTCATCATGTGGCGCCGGTTGGCGGCATAGTCCATACCTTCACCCCTGGATCGGACGGATACACTGGGGTCATCGAGGGAGATCTGTATCTTCGAATTCACATCGACCGTAAGGTGCAACTCGAAGTCATCCCCATGACACGCGTTGGCAAAGAAATCGCCACTATCCTGCCGCTCGTCGATCCGCGCTCTATCTTCAAGAGACTTGCAAATTCGTTGTCCGACGAAGTCAAGTCGATGGACATCCGCCGAATCCTATCGAAACACAAGGATTACGTTCAACTTTCGGATCCGATCGAGATTTTAAAACCAGCAGCCGCCGAGTCCAGTTGATCACATTCGCATCGGTTCCAGAAGCGCCCTTAAATCATGGATGGGCGCGCCGCGTTCAGAGGCCCATGTCGATTTCGATGCCCTTGCCCCTGGCGGGCGGTTCGGGCTCCGGCGCCTTGTCCCTTGCCGGACCCGGCTCGATGTCCCGCGCCGGGGGGTGCGGCGCGGACGCCTGCGGGCTCGCCCGCTCCCTGCCGAGCGATGCCTTCCCGTCCTTTTGCTGCCCGCGTTCGCGCTCCGGGTGGAGGCTCTCGCCGATGGCTTCGAGGGCCGAGATGCGCTCGCCGGTGACCGCTTCCAGCCGCTCCTTCAGCGCCTGGGCGTCGTCCGTGACCAGTTCCGCCCGGTCGCGGGCGCGGCTGATCTCGACATAGAACGCCTTGGCGGTGGTCAGGTTGGGGTGGTTCGCCTCCATCGCCGCGATCACGTTGTCGACGGTGCGGCCCTGGAACGCATGCACGGTCGCGGCCCATGCATGATCGAGATGGCGCAGCTGGGGATCGCCCGGGGTCAGGGTGAGCCTGCGCCCCTCCTCCAGCAGGAACGTCACCCGCCCGTTGCGCACGCCGGTCACCTCGGCCGTGCCGGAGTTGACCGGCCCGAGGCCCTTGTCGTTGCGGGTCCAGCGGATGCGGTCGCCGGCGCGCAGTTCGACGGTTTCGGCGCGGTAGACCTCGGTCCCGCCCTTGCGTCCGCCGATCTCCGACGGCTTCCAGGCGACCCGGCCGCCGTGGCCGTCGTCCAGCAGCACCGCGCGGGCCTTGCGGTCGACGCCCATGACGCGGCGTTCCTCGCCCTTCTCCACGCCAAGCCGCCTGTAGGGGCGGTGGAAGGCGACCACGTCGCCAGGGGCGTAGTTGGAGGCGAGCGCCTTTTCCGCGTGCGTGTAGCCCTTCGACACCAGCCGCCGGGTTTGCAGAACCGGCCCCGCGATGCGCCCCTCACGGGCGAGGCGTTCGCGGATATGGGCGTTGATGCCCTCGCGCAACTCATGGCTCGGGGCCATCACCCCGGTGCGCTCGCGCATCTCCGGGGAGAGCGCGAGCCACCGTGCCGCCACCGCGCCGGCGATGTTGTCGGGCTTCACCTCGGCGACATGGGAGCCGAGCTTCTCGAACGCCGTGGCGATCTCGCCCGCGAGGCTCGCCTCGACGGCGGCCTTCAGGCCGGGGTCGCGCTGGCGCAGGATCTCGTCCATCACCGCGGTCTTCATGCCCGCCTGCTGCAACTGGGCGAACGGTTTGCCGGCATCGACGGCGTCGAGCTGCTGCGCATCGCCCACCAGCACCAGCTTCGGGAGGCGCAACTCACCCGCGATCCTGAGCAGGTCGCGGGCCTGCACGGTGGACGCGAGGGACCCCTCGTCGACCACCAGAACGGTCTTCGCGAAGGCCGCGCGCATGTCCTTCGCGCCCTTCCGCGTCAGCCTGCCCTCGGCGACGCCGGCGTTCCTCGCCAGGAACCGCTGGAGGGTCTCGCTCTCGATGCCCGATTCCGCCGCCAGCGTGCGGACCGCCGAGGCCGACGGGGCGAGCCCCGCCATGCGCCAGCCCTTCTTCTCCGCCAGCGCCCGGGCGCGGTTCAGCATCCGGGTCTTCCCCGTCCCGGCGAAGCCCTGCACCCCGACCGTGCGGTCCTTCTCCGAGAGAATGAGCTTCACCGCCTCCCGCTGTCCGGCCGTGAGCGGTCCCTTCCTGAGATGCCGGTCCACCCTCCAGCCCCGCATCGGCGCCTTGCCCCGGCCGGCGCCGCCGCGCATCAGCGCGATCGTCTCGCGCTCGTCGGCCACCGCCCTGTCAGTGGTGAGCCCGCCGCCATGCTCAAACGCCGGCGCGTCGTGCAGCCGGCCCTCGCGCCGGAGTCCGGCGACGGCCCGCTCGATCTCGCCGATGGAGGCCGCGCCGGGGTTGTAAGCCAAGGCGGCCGCGAGCAGGTCGGTCCTGGCGAACACCGCATCGCGCTCCGAGAGATGGGCCAGCGCCCAGTCCACCGCCTCCCTCGCGGGGTCCGCCCGCGCCGCGTGCTCGAACAGGTCCGCCTGACGCGCCGCCGCGGGCGGGGTGTCACCCTTGCCGGTGTTCCCGGCGCCGTCATGTTCCCTCTCGACGCCATTCAGGCTCCGCTCCATGGCGAATGCCGCGAGCGCCTTTGCGTCGAAGCCGAGTTCGGCGGCCTGCCGCGCCCAGGTCTCGCGCAATGCATCGCGGTCGATGTCGCGCTTCGCCGCCCGCGTCATCAGCGCCGCGCGCCGGGCGACATGCTGGTTCTCCGCCGTCGACCCGAAGCCCCGGCTCGCCATCGCCGCCTCGATCTCGGCCCGGCGCGTCGAGAACGCATCGATGACATGCCGCGGGACGCCCGCGATCTCGAAGCGCCCGTCGGCATGGGTCCGCTCGATCCCGTAGCCGAGTTTCACGAGTTCCCCCGCAAGCTCGCTCCGGTAGAGCGCGCCCAGCAGCATCTTCGAGCCGTACAGGCTCTCGTTGGCCATGGTGCGCCATTTCCCGTCCGGGCCGAGCAGCATGTTGGCGATCACGGAGTGCGTATGCAGCGCCGGGTCGAGGTTGCGGGAGGTCTCGTGCCGGAACCGGGCGACCACCGTCTTCTGCTCACCGGCCCGGACCATGCGGCCGGTCGGCCTGTCCTGCATCCGGGTCTCGGCGGCGTTGCGCTCGAACCGGTCGAGCGCGCGCCCGACCGCCCGGTCGTGGGCGTCCACGATGCGCCCGTCGCCGCCGACCAGCGCCGCGAGGGATACCGATTTGGGCACGCTGAAGGTCAGGTCGCGGCCGGGACGGTGCACGATCCCGCCGTCGCCCATGCGCCGGCCAAGCCGCTTCCCCGAGCCGTCCGGGACTTCGCCCTCCAGCACCGCCCTGAACGCACCGGGATCGACCGGGCCTTCGAGGCCGAGGGCCTCGGCGCCCCGGCCCGCCCAGGCGCTGGCTGCCCGGTGCTCGGGATCGTCCTTGGCGTAATAGCCGTCCGCCTCGTAGTAGTGCGCCCCCTGGGACGGGCTCGCCACCGCGCCGATCGAAGCAACCATCAAACCCAGCGCCCGTACCGGAGATTCCGGCGCGCCTCGCGCGTGGACTCCGTGTCGGGTTCCGCCATTTTATCTTTATCGGAGACGGGCCCGCCTGGTCTCGTGCCCGCAGGTTCGGCACCCGGAGAGCCGGAAAGTTTGGATACGACGGGCTGATCCGGCGCGGCAGCCACTGAAGGCGGTGGAGATTTGGGTCTCGCCGCAACCGACTTGAATACCGGGCTTGTCGGCGCCGATGCCAACCGGTCGGGCGCCGGCTCCTTTCCGGTACATCGGCTCCGGCGATCTTCCATGGAGCGCCAGACCAATACAAGGCACAGCAGCGCGCCGCCGAACCCGGAAAGGCCGCCCAGTGTCGCGCCCTTCCAGGCCGCCTTCAGAATGTCCTTCCGCGCCCAGCGCGCCTCGAAAGTGTGGGTCAGACCGAAACGGCTGACGGACTCGACCGCGCCGTCCGCGTTGCGGTACTAGACCGGCGCCTCTTCGTCGAAGCCGACGCCGATCAGGATGTCGGCGACCGTGATCCTGTATGCCGCATACCAGTCATGCCCGCCGGTGTCGCGCGCGAGCGCCACTGCGCAGGCCAGGATCGCCATCGAGACCGCGCCTGCTCCCCCGGCGACGAGCCCCTGCCGCCAGAGCCCGGGGGCGATGACGGACCTCCATCCGGTGCGCGATCGACGATGGGTGCGGTTTCCCGGTATGGCGATTTCCTCCCCGCAGTCGTTGCCGGCGCCTGACCTTGTCCTACGGCAAACCGGTTCGTCGCGGTCGCTTCCGGGGCAATCGCCGACGGTCCCGATGGCATCATTGAATAGAACATAGAAAGAACATATCTGCTACGCAACCCGGGACGTTCGGGGAAATCGACAACTTGACGGCGGATATCCGCCGACATGCGCGTGACTGTGACAGCGGCAGCAGCCCGTTCCGCAAGATCAGCCGGACCACGGACGAAATCCGCGGCATCGGCGTGTCTGACAGGCCGGAACCGCAAGTCTTTGACCTGCGCTTCCCGATAGCATAATCTGCTTGTCGGTTGGCCCCTTGCAGGGTTCCGGCCGAACAGGAGATGCCGCCATGGGCACCAGCATCACCGTCCGCGACATCGATCCCGGAGACAAGTCCTGGCTCCGGCGCGAAGCCCGGCAGGTCGGCGTGTCGATGGAAGAACTGGTCCGCCGCCTGATCCACGAGAAGCGCGCAAAGACCGAGCGGCGCCCGAAGCCGTCCGAGGCCTTCGCGCGGCACTTCGGGGAGGAGCACAGCGTCGAGCTTCCCGCTCCGGTCCGTTGCGGCTACAAGCCGCTCTCGTTCTCCGGCGAGGACGCGGAATGACCGCCCCGCTCGCGTGGCTGATAGACACGAACATCGTCTCCGAGATGATGCGCCCGAGGCCCGAGCCTCGGGTCGCCGCATTCCTCGATGCGATCGAGGCCGAGGGCATTGGCCTTTCGTCCATCACCGTGTGGGAGGTTCTGGACGGCATCGGCCGTCTGGCCCCGGGCAAGCGCCGCCGCGGTCTCGCCGACCGCTTCCGCGACCTTCTCGACGAGCTGTTTGAGGACCGCATCGTCGCATGGACCCCGGACGATGCGCGGGCGTGCGCGCGGATCATGGAGGACAAGCGCAGGCGCGGCGAGCCGCTCGACGATCACGTGCCCGACGCCTTCCTCGCCGCGGCGGCGGCCACGCGCGGGCTTGCCGTGGTCACGCGGAACACCGGCGAGTTCCGCAACACCGGCGTCGAAACCGTCGATCCCTGGATGGCAGCGCGGAAATGAACATCGCTTCCGCCCCCGTTTGTCGTCGATCTATGGATTCGGGCCGGTTCGGCAAGCGCATCGCAAGGGCGTGAGCGATCGCATGCCGTAGCACAGAGACCCCGAATGAAGTTTCGATTGACCTATGAAGGCGAGTTGAGGGCCACGCAGCGCGATCCACCAGAGGGCGCACCCAACGGTCTCGCTGAACACAAACACAAGATCCGCCGTGTGTTCCACGAACAGCTGAAGTATCTGTGGAAAACGGATCGGTTCCTCAGCGAATACCGAATAGCCCCTGACAACCCAAACCTCGGGGAGCAACCGGTCTTCGCCGCCAATACGATGTATGCGAGGTGGGCTCGCGATCAAGATAAGCTGCAACCTCTTGTTGAGGTCGTGGCAGGCCGACACCAGCAGTTGGGTTATCGGTTCATTCCGCTCGTGCCCAAATACTTCCACTTGCTGTGCTCGCTGCACGTGCTGTTCCTGCGTCGCGATGTTCCGGGAAGGGCTATCCAGGCTGGCGACATCGACAACCGGATCAAGACCCTGATCGATACCCTGCGTCTTCCTCGAAGTCCGAACGAACTGGTGGCAGGCGACCAGTGTCCGGGAAAGGACGAAGATCCGTTCTTTTGCCTGCTTGAGGACGACGATCAGGTGAGCGACTTCTCGGTAGAGACGGATACGCTGCTGATTCCTCCATGCAGCACCGATGAAGATCGCCACGTCAAGGTTGTCGTCACCGTTCGAGTCCGCCCCTTTTTCGCGACCCCCTTCAATCTGAGCTTCGTGTAGGCAGCCGGCCGAACGCATCGGCGGCCGCCCGTCAGCCGCTGTCGAGGATGTCCTTCAGCGTCCCGTGCGGCGGCGCCGGCGCCGCCGTGTCCGCGAACTCCGGCGCGATGAACAGGGGATTGCCGGGCGACCAGAACTCCATGCTTTCGGCGTGCTCCTCGAAATACGCCGGGTCCGTCGTCACCCGCAGCGGCGCATCCATGCCCGGCGCCAGCAGCCTGTATTCCCGAGCCCCCAGGCGCTGGATGTCGACGCCGGGCGCCATGAGATCGTCCGATCCAATGATCCGGTCGAGGTCCTCCATGGTGACGGTCGAGGGTGGGCGTTCCGGCATGGCGAGATCGCTCTCCGACATGGCGTCGATATCGAACCCCGCGCCCCGGCGTTCGCCCGCCTCGCGCTCGATGGCGTCGACCAGATCGGCGCGCCCGCGCGCGTCGCGGCCTTCGCCGGCAAGCACGCTCCCGGAGATCCGCGCGGGCAGCCGGGCCAGAATGGGTTGCAGCGGACCGACCACGGACTGGAAGAGGCCGATGCGGGCGCGCAGGGCGCGGTAGATGTCGGTCTCGACCGTCCCCTCGTAGTGCAGGTTGACGATGCGGATGGCCGCGTGCCGCTGGCCCAGCCGGTCGATGCGCCCGATGCGCTGCTCCACCCGCATGGGGTTCCAGGGCATGTCGTAGTTGACCACGGCGCCGCAGAACTGGAAGTTCAGCCCCTCGGCCGCCGCGTCGGTGCACAGCAGGATGTCGGCCTGCCCGTCCCGGAACCGCCGCTTGGCGTCGTCCCGGCCGATGGCGCGCCAGGCGCCGTCGGTCCCGGGCGCCTCGCCGCCCCGCCCGGAGAAGCAGAGCAGTTTCCCTTCGCCGTCTGCGGTCAGCGCCGCGCGCAGGAAGTCCATGGTATCGGTGTACTGGGTGAAGACCATCGCCTGGCCGTAGCCTGCCCGGCGCAGTTCGCGCAGGATCTCCCGGAGGCTGGCGAGCTTGCTGTCCGGCGGCAGGCGGCCGATCGCGTCGAGCAGACGGTCGATCTCCGCGGCCTGTTCCAGGGCGAGGGCCTCGCGTTCGAGGCGCGCCGCTTCGTCGCCGTCGGTCGCCTCGTCCGCCGCCTCGTCGTCCGGCAGGTCCTCGTCGAGGCCGAACAGGCCCGGGCTCTCCGCCGCATTGATCGCGTCGCGGCGCTTGCCCAGCGTTGCGCGGAGCGCCGCGAAGCTGCTGGCGAGCCGGCGGCGGTAGATCGTCATGACGAACCCGACCGCCGCGCGTTCCTTCTCGTCCGCCCGGCCGTAGGCGTCGGCGATGTAGCCCTCGACCGCGTCGTAGATCGCCTGCTCCGCGTCCGACATCTCCAGGAAACGGTCTTCGACGCGGCGCTCCGCGATCGGCGTCGTCATCATGCCGTCCCGGAAGTAGCGCCGCAGCAGTTCGCGGCTGTTGCGCGAGACCAGCCGGCGTATCGGCGTCCCCGCGCGCATGACGGCGACGGCCGCGCGGCGCTCGTCGGTCTCGAGCTGGCGGCGCGGGATGCTGGCGTCGTCGCGCAGCGCGCGGAGCACCTTGTTGGTCTTCAGCCGGGAGAGGCGGGCCAGGCGCTGTGCGTCCGCCGCCGCGGTTTCGCCGTAGGCACGCTCGGCCGAGCGGAACAGCGCCGCCATCCGCTCCATCGCCTCCGCCGAAGGGTTCGGCTGTTCGATGTCCTCGAAGAAACCGAGAAACGCCTTTTCGGTCCATTCCGGCGGCAGGCCGAGCAGGTCGAGCAGGTCCCAGACCTCGACGGGATGCACCTGCATCGGCGTCGCGGTGAGCAGGACCAGACCCTGCGTGCGGTCCTTCAGGCCCCGCATGAGCCGGAGCAGGCTGTTGGGACCGCCTTCCTGCGGACTGCCCGGGGCGCGCCGCCGGGCGTGATGGGCCTCATCGAGCACCACCAGGTCCCACGGCTCCGCCTGCTCCAGGAGCGCCGCCGCCCGGTCGCTCCGGCGCATCAACTGGCTCGACGCGATCACAACCGTTTCGCGATGCCACGCCTCCCGTCCGGCCTCGCGCACATGATGTCGGCGCAGGGCCGGGGAGGGATACCAGGCCAGCCTGCCGCCGTCATAGACCGGCCAGTTGAGATTGAACTTCTCCCGCAGCTCGATCTGCCACTGGCCGAGCACCGCCTTGGGCGCGAGGATCAGGATCCGTTTCGCCCGGCCCGCGAGCCGGGCCTGGCGCAGCAGCAGCCCGGCCTGGACGGTCTTGCCCAGCCCCACCTCGTCGGCGATCAGCAGCCTGGGCGGCCAGCGGCGGTAGAGGCGCCCGAACGCCCGCGCCTGATGCGGCCAGGGATCGACCGCCGCGGTCGCCTCGCCTATCCGCTCTCCGCCACCCGTCCGTGACGGCGCGTTCCGGATGAACGCCCAGACCCGTTCGCGCAGCGTCTTGGAGACCGACATCGGCATTGGGTGTGTTCCGTCGTCCGGCTGATGCGCGGGATATGCCGGGACTTTGGTCTCCTGCCGTCGATCAAGCCGCGCCGGCCGATCGGTCTTCGGCATGAATCGCATCAGGTCCCGGCGTACGGCCTCCGGCACGTCCAGCACGAGCGCCCGGCGCGCCTTGCCGGCCCAGAGGCGCGCGAAGCTCGCCTCCTCCACATCGACACGCTTCGGTTCCGGTCCCCAGCTCGTATAGACGGCGATGCTCTCCCAGTTGCTCCGCCAGCCTGCGCCAGTCTCGTTCAGGCTGCCGCTCCAGGCCAGCCGATCGCCGACCCGGTCCTCGACGATCCCGGTCTTCTCGTGGAAGATGCCGTCCTCCGGAATCGGCGTGCCGTCCTCGCCGCACGGCACGGCGACCTTCACGTCGAGGAAGCCGCGCGCGATCATCCACGCCAGCAGTTCCAGGGCGCCGACCGCTGCCGGATCGGGCGGAGCGAGTGGAAGGCTTTCCAGGTGCCGCTCGACCAGGGCGCGGAGCGCCTCACCGCGCTCGACCGCTGCGATCTCGGCCGGTTGCAGGGTGCAGCCGATGACGAGCCGCATGCGGCCGTCATTGCGCACCAGCCCCTCGATGCCGCGCGCCGCCAGCGCCAAGGCGCCCGCATTGAAATACCCGGTCAGCCGGTCGTAGCGCGCCGCGTCCTCAAGCGCGGGGACATAGAACAGCCGGACGAGATCGCCGTCCTCGGCGGTGTATTTGAGGCGCCAGCTGCGGTCCCGCAACATGGGTCAGGCTTCATCGTCGCGCCAGAAGCTGAGTTGCTCCGGCTCGTCGATCCGTTCGCTGTAGGCCAAGCGGCTCAACTTGTAGAGGGCTTCGAAGTCGTTTCCCGCCGCCGCCGCGTCGCCTTCAAGATCGACGCCCGTGAACGCCCTGGAAACCGGCAGCACCTCCAGAACCGCCTCCAGGGCTGCAAAAAAGAGGGGTTCCCGGTCCATCCCCGCATCCGCCAGAAGCTGCCGGGCAGCGTCCAGCGAGCGCAGGCGCGCCTGATGGGCGCCGTGGTGAATGGCGTCGATCGTTCCGCGCGAGCCGTCGGCGGGGCCGAGCGTCCCCTTGGCCGCACGGTGCGCACTGTCCCACAGCACGATGTCGCTGCCCTTCTTGCCGGCCAGACGTCCGACGATGTCGCGGTCGAGGTCGACGCCCACGGCGCGGGCCAGCCGCAACGCCTCGTCGTAGGAGAATACCGGTGCCCGGAAGGCGTCCCAGGCAAGCACGAAGAAGGCGGTCGAGGGATCGAGATCGGCGTCGGCCTTCAGATGCGTCAGCTTCTCCAGCCGCCAGCGCTTGACCTCGCGCCGCGCCGCGTCGAGCGCGTCCTCCGGCGTCGCGGCGTAGGGGTCCCATTCCTCGTCGAACAACTCCTGCCGCCGCCTGCGGCGTTCCTCCGGTATCCCGCGCGGCGTGCCGCGCCTGAGCGGCCAGTGGCGGGAGAACTCCTCCAGCGCCGGGCCGAACGAGGCAAGATAAAGATCGACCCCGGCAATCCCCGCCTTCTGAAACGCCCCGATCCGTTCACGAACCGCCTTCGCCACCCGGGGTTCCACATCCTCCCAGTAGACAACCCCACCGGAGTCGTCCCGGACGTCGCGTGGACGGCAGACCAGAAAGATCGTGCTGTTGGCCGCCGCCTTGTCGCGGATGTGGAGGCTGCCCTCGGCTTCGGTGTTGACCGGCCAGGATGCGGTAATCGTGAAACCCGCCTCCATCAAGCCGGTGGCAAGAGCATCCCAGGCGCCCGCCGCCTTGTGCGTGAACATCAGCGTCATGATGCCGCCAGGCTTCAACGTCCGGCGGCATTCGGCGAAAATCGCCGCCATGCGTTCCTGATAGTCGCGTCCGGCGAGCGCCTTCGCGCCCTTTTCGCCCCGGAAGCGCGCCGCGTTCGCGACGGCTTCATTGTCCTTGTCGGTCAGGTTGCGGCGGAACAGCTCGGGAAAGACATGGCCGGCAGTGCGCTTGAGCCAGACATAGAAGAAGTCCGACAGCTCGGCGTACATCACATTATCGTAGTAGGGCGGGTCCATGACGACCGCGTCGATGCTGGCGTCCTCGATATGGTCGAGGCTGTCGCCGGGCTTGCAGGTAATCGTGATGGGCGGCGGCGTGTGCGCCGCCGTCTCAGTCTTGTCGTCTTCCAAGAGGTCATTGCCGTCATTCGCATCGGGGCGCACCAGAGCGACCAGTTCATCGATGCACTTGGCGGTCTGGCCGATAGCCCAGTCATAGCCGACGCCGGCGACCAGAGGGGCCATTTCGGCATGAGACCAACAGAACGCAAAATCGTGGCGGTTGAACGTATTCGCGACGACCTCACGCGTGGGCATCCACACCGACATGCGGGAATCGTATTTCAGGAGCTTGTCGAGCGAGAGCGCGAGATACCCATACGCGGCCCGGCGGATGTCGGTCAGCTTGCCGTCCCGCTGGTCGGCTTCGAGCATCTCCCGGAAGACTTCAACGCTGGTGCCGTGGCAGAGCAATTGGCGCGGCGAGAACAGGTCGCGCCACATCGGCATGCCGTAGCGCTGCGGCTCCGTGGTCTTGTTGCCGTCAGGAATTCTCTCGCTCGGCACCATGTCGAGCGCCTCCCACTCGGGAAGCTTTTCGGCAAGCCGCGCCGCGATGTCCGCGCCGTTGTCATCCTCGGGAACCGGTGCACGATAGCCTCGCACCCACTTGTCCTTGCCCCGCTTGCCGGATTTCAGCCGCTTGCCCGGTGTCCGCTTCTTGTAGACGACTGCATAGAGCTGCTCGCCCATCTCACCAGCCTGGGCCTGGCGCTTGATCTCGTCGCCGTCGATCACGCGCCCGCAATCGAAATACGGGCAGGCCCCGTCGCCCCGTGATACCGTGCCGGACGATTGCGCCTGCGCGGTTCTCACGATCTCGAAGGAACAGACCCGCCCCTCGGAACCCGGCCCCGATGCAAGGTCCGGTTTCAGCCGAACACCCGTGCCGCCCGGCGCCAGCCGCCAGTTCGGAGACAGCGGAACCAGACCGGCGCAATACGGACAGGCAACCGTGCGTGCCCAGAGATATGTCAGATCAAACCCGTCCGGCGCGTCTCTTTGGGGAAAGAACCCTTGCAGTCGAGACTCAAGATCGTCGCGCCATTTTGCGGCCAACCGGTCAAACTCTTCCGACATCTCAGCATGCCAAGAAGCGGGCCACAACACCGTCGCCTGCATTATCAATGTGGCCACGGGGTTGATGTCATTCGCCAAAGGCTGAGTACCAAGTCGCAACGCCTCGAATGGGATGCTGCCGCCGCCCGCGGTCGGGTCGAAAACTCTCACGGTCTGCAGCAGGGTAGCGAGATGTGCCTCGAGCCACTTCAGATCCGAAGGGGAGGGCGAGAACTTGAAGGCCCGGTCGTAATCGTACGGATTGGCGACGCGAGACCCTGTCCGTCTCGCTCGGTCGATGGCAAGTCGCGCAGCCACCGGGTCGCCGTGAATGCCCAGCACATGCAGGAAGCGCTCGCGGTCGGCGTCCGCCGGCAGCAGCGAAGCCAGCACCGCCGCCCGCGACGCCACCAGGGGCCGCCGCGCCCACCAGACATGGAGATAGTACGTTGGCGGCAGCGCCGTCATCGACCGCCGTTCGCGAACGCTCTCCTCGCCAAGCGCCGCAATCGGCAGCCAGCGTTCAATCAGGCGGGTGTCGTCGGGCATCGGTCAGTCAAGCCGCATAATCCGCGAGGCGGCAGGCATCGCCGAGCGTCTCGACGGTCCATGGACCTTTCGAAGCAATGGAACGCCGCAGACGAACCATGCCGCGCTTGCCCATTAGACGCCGAAACCGCGCACCGCTTTCGCGCAGAGTCCTGTCCACCGCCGTGTTCCCGTGCCTCGGTCTGGCTGGCTCAAGCAAGCCTCTGGTCGTGATCCAAGCCTCCGGCGTCGCCGTCAGAATGCGCGCAACATCGCGCCCGGTCGGCAGGACGCCGCGACCCCGGCGCCAGGGCGCAAGCACCGCGACGGGCTCGCGTTCGAGCATGCAATCCCACACCGCAGGTTCGTTCGCGCCTTCGGAACCATGGTGCGGAACCTTGAAGGCCGACGCCTTGCCGGCCGGACGCGCCTTGTCCCCGAGTATGGCGGCCCAACCCTGTCGCTCCAGATCGGCGCCGAGAAGGACCGAGCATTCGCCGCACTCGATCCAAAGCGCAACAGAGGTCTCGTTGGGAGAAAGGCTCTGCATCCGCGTCTTGTTCGCGCCGGGGCCTGGAATCAGGCGCTCGATGGATTTCAGGAAACGCTGGAACACCCCGTCGCTCGGCGACAGCGATGAGATGGCGCACCCGTCCTTCCGAAACACGACACGGTTGGCGAGTGCATGCGCCGGCTTCCTGCCCGTTGCTTCCAGATGGGAAAACACGCCGTATATCTCGCGCAGGCCGGAACCGGCCGCGGAAAAATGCCTGCCTTCCAGCGCTCCCACCAAGGCCAGGAACTCTTTGTCGCAGAGCGCGCTCGCGCAACAGAATTTCGCCGCAGGGCATAGTTCCACCAAGCGCGCGATTCCACCTATATGGTCGTCATGCCAATGCGTCGCGACGATCAGCATGACGGCTTCCGCCGGATCGACGCCGATCTCTTCCAGATAGCGCACCGCAGCTGGAAGGTCGTCGGACTCCATGAAGGAGTCGACGACGACCCACGCACCGGCGCCGACATGCATGGCGACGCTCTCGCCGTAGCCCGGGCCGAGAAGCGTTAGTTCGAATTCGCAGTCTTCCGGCGATCCTGCCGCACTCGTCATGGATTGAGCGCTGCCGAAATCCTGTCCGCCCACGCCTTCCCGCCCGAAAAGTCGCTTGCGGTCATTCTGGGCAGATCCCGGAAGACGATTTGCGAGACCCGCCTGCGCGTTCCCTCGGGAGACCGTTCGTAGCCGATCACCCAGCGGAAGATGCTGCCGACAACCATGCGGGAGGCGTCGCGCTCAGAGATTTCGGCCAGGGGAATGGTCGCCTCTTCGCTCTCATGCGCACGTCCTGCTGTCAGATCGACCAAGCGTGCGACAAATTCGCCGGCTTCGATCTCGACGACATGTCCTTCCCATTCCTGCAGGGCATGGAATGTAGCCGTGCGAGGTTCGGACCTCGCCAACGGCGGAAGGTCGGCGACCTGAGAAGCCCGATCGTGGCTTAGCGTGTGATCGGGAAGCCGGTCCGGTCGTATTCGAGTTTCGGTCGAAAAATCGTGCTTCACCGGGGACGTCGCGGACGCCAGCACCCGTTCCACCGCTTCAACCGATATCGGCGCCGGAGGTACGGAGGTAACGCTCCGCAACATCGTGCCGGCTGAGGTCCCGCCACCAGCCATTTGGTTGAAGTCTCGAATCGCCGTGGAACCGCTCGACAGCGTCATCAAACCCGCCCCTCCTCATCCTTTGCCAGCGACATGATGTGGTCGATAATGGCATCACTGCGCCGGACCGACGAGTCGAAATCGTTTTCCAGGATCGACATCGCCTGTACGCCGCCCTTGGCGTCAGCACTGCCGACAACATGATGGTCGTTTATGCTCACATAGATTCCCGACCGCCTATCGTCGATCTGGACAGACGGCTCCACCGTGACACTCACCTGTCCCCCCGGCAACCGTCCTTCAGGTCGTGTATCCGCAATGGTCAGCGACCTCATGCCGCCATATTCGCCGTCTAGTCTGAGCTGCTCTCTACACGCCTGCCATGGCTCCACCGGAGCGAGCACTCTGCCGACGCGATCCCGGGCGCGCCAGCTGGGCGCGCGAAAATGGACAGTCCGATTGATACCAAGCGCCATGATGGGGGTGTCGATGAGGCGTTCCCCGAAGACACGCGCCACAAAATCGCGCACCCGAATACTCGGTGCCAATTGAGTCGCGGCCTGGAAGCGGTCCACGGTGGCGTTGAAGTGGAGCCATTCCGTGGAAAACGCGGTTACCTGAGGACTTGCAATCTGCAGGTCGGCGTTCTCGGCGGCACCCTCCGGCAGAAGGTCGTGCAGCGCAAACCAGGCGGGGGTAAAGATCGCCGGGTTGAAATTCCCCACAAGGACAATGCTCACATCGCTGATCTCCGGCTCGATTTGCATCAAGATCCTCCCGCCATTTGTAAGGCATCGCCAAGAGGCGCGGCAGCACCATGAGCATCGGGCGTGAATGCAGCGATGAGATGGCGGCGGTTCAGTGGCCGGTCGATGCAAGAGCCGCCACTCATGAATTCGCCCTCCTCATGGGCCTGTGTAAGTCGTATGCGCAGTTGGCGCGGTTACGAAAGGCAGCTTCAATAAGGAATCTGAGCGTTTCCGTGTCGATTTTTCTCCAGGGAGCGACAGATATCTTGACACCTGACTTCATCAAGTTGTCGATGATCCGGTCGGGCATGCAGGGATAACGACGCTCATACTCTGCCCGTTCCTTGACATGCATCCATGAGGAAACCTCCGGGTAAAGCAACCTCTTCTCCTCATCCCCGTGGGGTGCATTGAAGTAGTCGGAGGTTCCCGGGAGATTGATGACGACAATCCCAGATCGCTTGTTCACCGGGCCATCGTACATGCTTGAGTAGACCTCCCAGTCGACATGCTTTCGCCGCCGGGTCTCGCTGCCGACCAGCACGATGGTCACGGTCGAGTCCCTGAGATACCGGTCCCTGATTTCACGACGGATCTTGTCATCGGTCCAGAAATCCGGGATGTCACCGGTATCGACAGATTGATCCAGGAAGATCGTGTGCCTCTTGCCGAATGCGGTCAGCGCCTCCTTGTATTCCTGATCGTTCTGATGATGATAGCTAATGAATACCTTGTGCATCGCAGTCCCCGTTGCTGAGAACTCGGCGCAGCCCTCGCGAGACGAGGGTGAGCGCCACTTGGATATGTGGCGTGCGGGCCAGGATAGCGTTCTCTTCGCGGGAAAGACCGTTGTGCAGGTCGTCCGGCGAGAATTTGTGGAAGCGTTCCCGGCCGGCCCATCTACCGCGCGAACCGGCCCAACGCTCCACGAGACCGACCGTCTCTGCAATATCGCGCGTACACCCGCCGAACCCACCTACAAGAAACACAGGCTGACCGGCTTCCAGTGAGAGCCAGGCTTCCTCGGCGATTCCGGGCATCGCCCCCCTGTAGCCATCGACCCGGCCGCCGAGCACGATTCGTGCCCGAATGTCCGTACGCATGGCGACCCGCATCGCCGTCAATCCTGCCGTCCATTCCTCTTCATCCGGCTCATGTGCGCGCAGCTTCAGTCGTTGCTCTCGCAGTAGGCGCGCACCGTCCAGCGCAAGTAAGACAAGACGGGCGCCGAACTCGTGTTCGGCGGAGAACGCGTCGATCTCGTCCGATGTCATCCGGATATGCACCGGCCAAGCCAGATAGTCGGTCACGACGATGGTTCCATCGTGCCGGGGATGGTTTCGATACCGCCCTGCCAGTTCGGCCAGAAGCTCCGTGAATTTGTGTTTCCGCAGATCTCCACCGTAGGCCAGACTCCTTCCCGACGCGAACATCTGGAGGGCGATCTCGGCCATCGCGTCACGCAGATGCCCACCGCTTAGCCCCAGTGCCTGCAAGTCCGGGCTATCCGAAACCGAGACGCCGACAGCGCTCGGTCTCTCGGTATTGGGTGTGGTCATGGCCGTTCCTCTAGCCAGTCCGTCAATGTCTGAACACGGACACCCGGCGCGACCTTCCCGAACAGACTTTCTTCGTCGGCGCTCAGCAGCGGTTCAGGATAGACGATTGTCGTAACCGCTTCTCCGTCATCCGGGGGCAACGCTGCCAAGGCGATCAACTCGGGGGGCCGTGCCGTGAACACGACCCCCGGCGAAGCCGTCAGATGCCGTCCTACCCGACAGAGCCATAGCCATGTGCGGAAGACCTCATCCAGAAGGCAGCCAGCAACGGCAGCAATCCTGTCGGGCCTGTCCGGCTCCATACGAACCACCGGCACGTTGCCGAGGTAGGCCATTCCACGTGGATCGATGTCCCGCACACAGTTGACAACGACCATCGGCACCAAGCAACGCTTCGCCTCGATCACCTCACGCCGGCACCACTCGCGCGACGAATATGAATCGGTATGCACAGCCACGACAGCGCCGGCGGCGCCGACCTGGTGCAGCAAGACATCCTCGAACGACGATCCGGGCGGGATGTCGTAAACATCGAAGAAGCTGTCGAGCGGGCTGTGCGCGTGGATCCAGTCGCGGATGCTGCGGCCCACCAATTCACCATCCCCATCATGCTTCGAGTGGCTGATAAAGACCCGGATTTTCTCCAGATATCGCCCGAACGCCGCCTCTTGGCCGTCAGCAATATGAAGCATGTCAATGTGATGCCGCAGCATGCGGCAGAACTCATGGGTGAGGTCCGACGTGAGGCGCTGAATCCGATCTGCATCGGAAACATCCCAACGGTCCCAGCGCAACGCTTGCTGTTGCAAACCCGCCTCGATCCCCCGACTCTCCATCGTCACCGGGAAAAAGCCAGCGGGCATCTTCTTCTCGTGTGCTGCCCGCGCGGTTTCGCGCACGTAATTGGTCCAGTCCTGGTCGTCAACGAGCGTCGCCTCCATCAGCGCGACGACGGCTGTTATGTCCGCATCACCCCAGTCGATCGGAAGGGGTGCGCGCGCTCCTGGAACTGGTGCGTTGCGTTCGAGAACGCTGATGCCGCGCTGCTCGCCGATGGCGGAATGCGGGTCACCACCAAAGTGCGCACGGAGCCGATCCGCAATCTCGCGGCCTTCCGGATACGACGGGTGCCATATCACGTACAGTGCGAAGAGTGGGCGTGTCATCGGCGCCATGGCGCTGCCGAAACAGCGTCTCGAGAGTTTTCTTGGCGAGCGGAGTGTCTTGGCGCCAAGATTAGCGAAAGCAGATCCATCGTCACGGTATCGTCAAAATGCGTTTTGTGCATACCAAACATCGGGGTGTCTTCTCTCCTGCGATTCACGGCCTCACTGCAACCGCTTTGGCACCGTCAGCAAGCATCGTAGCGCGGTGAGCACCCGCCGGGGGTTTTTTCGATGCATGGCCATGCCCAGCCAGTAGGCCGCTTCCTCGCGGCCCATGGCCTCGATTCCCTCCGCCACGGCGCGCATGTTGGCGCGGCTGCGCATCGGCGCCAGGGTGCGGAACAGAAGGCCCAGCACAAGCGCAAGGTCTTCCGTAAGCGCATAGCCCGGCTTCTCGGCATCGGCGTGCCGTCCGAGCTTGACCCCGGCCTGTGAGAGTCTTCTCAGCACCCGATGCTCCACAAGTTCGAGATTGCGGCCGCGCAGACCGGCGACGCGCGTCGCGCAAGCCACATGGGGCGAGGCGGGCGCCGGCAACTGCCAGACCTCGTAGGTGGCCTCCGCCGGACCGCGGCGACGCACCCGCAACTCGTAGCGCGGCGCGGACCCCGGCGTCTCGACGCCGGATATGCGTTGCAGCCGCGCCATCTACGCCTTCGCCTCCGCCGTCGCCGAGACATAGGCTGCGCCGCTTGCAAAGCGGCTGAGCCGCTCGGTCAGCTTCTCCGCGGCCTCGCCCTTCATCGACAACCCGTCCTCGAAGGTCAGTTCGAACCCGGCCTCGATGTTCGTGGCGCCGGCGTCGCGAAGCTGCGGCTCCAGGAATTCCCGGACCGGTTGCGCATCGGACACCGGCCCCCGGAATTCCAGTTGGAATGTCCCGCCGTCGCGCGTCTCGTAGCCGCCCTCGATGGTGACGATCCTGTCCGCGCCGGACACAGCGCCGACCGCGCCGAGAAGCCGGAAGGCGTCTCCGGCCTCGAACAGGCGGACGGTCAGCGACGCGATGGCCTCCACCTTCTTGGTGCGCGCCTGTTCCCACAGCCGCACGAGCGCCTCCCGCAGAACGCCTTCCGCGGCCAGGGGGACGGAGGAAGGGGGCGGCGGCGGTGGAGGTGGCGGATCTTCTCCAGGTCCAGGAGGAACGTTGCTCCCAGAGGGAGGATCGGGCGGCTTCTCCCGAGGCCATATCCGCTTGTTCCTTGCATAGGCCATCGTGAAGATCGTCGACTGCTCGTCGATCTCGATCCCCGCCGCCGGATCGCCCGGCCCGAACAGCAGGTCGCCGCGCCGGTAAACATACTCGCCCTGTTCGATGCCCCGCCTGACGCCGCGAATGAAGATGTCGTCACCGACCAAGATCGGCAGCGCAGGATCGCGGCGGAACTCGCCCCGCAGCGACAGGGTCGATATCTGCCCCTTCCTGAGCGGCGTCCGGTCGCGCACCCAGGCGGGCGAATCCGGCTCGTCCTCGGACAGGCGAAGCTTTCCCAGGTCGCGCAACGCCCGCACGATCTGCTGTTGCCCCGCGCCCGGCCGGTCGGAGGCGGAATGGGTGTCGATTGCCGTATGGGCCAGATCGACATCCCCCGCGCCAACGCGGTTGCGCGACGGATAGAACACATGCCGGTAGCACTGCTGCACGGCGAGCGCGAGATCGCGCTCGGATATCTGCTCCATCTCGCGCACTCTTGCCTGTTGATGCTCCGCCAGTTCAACAAGGCGTTCCGGCTTCTTCATCTCCCGCAGCGCCAGCCGGCGGCGGGTCTGGCGGCGCATGTCCTCCTTGCGCGCCTCGTCGGCCGCGACGAAGACCAGATTGTTGCGGAGAGCGCGCAGCGCCGAGCCTTCCGAGCCCTTCCGCTCGAAAATGCGCCGGATCAACTCCGGCACGGCTTCGATCGTCGCACCGATGGACAAGGCCTCGAAACCGAGCACCACCAGCTTCGGGCGACCGTCCGCAACCTCGTCGGCGACGTCGAACGGACCGCCGGGAAACGGCGCCGCGTCGAGCGTCCTGCCGGAAAATATCTCGCGAATACGGTCGTTCAGTTCCGCACGCGCTTCCCCGGCGTCGACATGGTCTTCCGTGCGCCGGACGATCTGGGTCAGGTTGGCTTCGGCCAGAAAGCGCATCGGCGCTCCGGGCCGGTCGTCGAGATAGGCCGACCCGGCAAGGAACTTCCTGCGCGCCTCCTCCACGAAGCTGATGTCCGTCTGTAGCCCCAGTACCGAATAGCGCAGCCGCTCCGGCGAGACGCCCTTCAGGGGTTCGTTGAAGGCGAGCGTGTGCATGAAGATGGTGCGGGCGACATAGGAGGCGTAGGGCGGCAGGCCGCCGTGATGCTCCGCGTCGATCGCCTGGGCCAGCGCCGGCCTGTTCCCCGGCCCGGCGGACACATCGTTGGAAATGGCCGGCGCGAACGCCGACTGCTCCAGGCGCGTCACGATCTCCTGCCGGATCGGTCCGTGCCCCGGATCCATGTGGTGCAGGTGGATGGCCGTCGCATCGGCAGGCCGTTCCGCCCACAGATGCGCCACCGTGCGCGCCAGGAGCCGCAGCATGCCCCGCACCCGCTGGAAGTTGCCGAGCGTCGCCGTCTTGGATGTCAGGGTCTCCAGCACGTCCGGATGCAGCGGATAGCCCGCACGGAACGCTGCCGCTGCCCCGGGCCGCGTGGCGGTCTCCGGCAGGGCGTCGCGGTGGGCGTTCCAACGCGCCCGGTAGGCCTCCGCGGCGGCATCCGCCGCCGCCTCGTCGATGGCTTCGAACAGGCGGCGGCGCAGCACCTGGACCGTCTCGTCCTCTTCGGTCGGGTTGAGCAGCGTCGCCTTGCGCGCCGACACGCTCTCCGCTTCCGCCATGCCGTCGGCGATGAACTGGTTCTCGGCCCGGTAGGCGTCGGTCGCCAGCCCGTCCTTGCCGATGGCCAGCGTGTAGACGAGAACCGCGTTGGGAGTGCTCTCCACCGCCTTGAACAGCGAGGTCAGGAAGGCGGTCAGTTGATCCCCGGCGTTGCCGAGAGGGCCGACCTTGCGCAGATAGACCGACAGCTCGTCGAGCAGGATGAGCGTCGGCGCGCCCCCGAACAGCTCCCGTATCGTCTCGGCGCCCGGGGCGATCCGGTTCTCGTCGCTCGCGCGTATCCGCTCGTAGCCGTCCCTGCCGCCCAGCGCGGAGGCGATCTCGCCCCACGGCGTGAACGCCAGATGGCCGCCGTCCATCCGGCGGCCGTTCGCCGGGTCCGCGTTCTCGCCATCGAAGGCGGCGACGCGAACGCGGCCCTTCGGCAGAAGCGCCGGATCGACGAACTCCGCGATCCCCGGCGCCTCGGCCCCGCTGCGCGCGGCGTGGCACAGCGCGATCAGCCCGTGCGACTTGCCCCCGCCATAGGAAGTGTCGAGACGGAAGATCGATGCGGCTTCCCCGCCCGCGCCGCTCAGCCGGCCGCAGACATTCGCCAGCAGGTTCCGCAAGCCCCGCGTCGGATAAGTGTTGGCGAAGAACCGCGCCGGATCGACATAGTCGTCCCCTCCCTCGCCAACGATCACCTGCGCCAGGTCCGCCGCGAAATCGGCCTCCGCCACCGCGCCCGCCAGGATGTCGGCGCGCGGGCGGCAGGCGTCGAAGATCGTCGGGACCGTCATCGCTCGCCTTCCCAACCCGGACCGACCGCGTTCGTGTTCGTCCACCGGTCGATTTCCGCCTTCCTGAACCGCCACGAACCGCCGACCTTGAAGCCCGGCATGTCTCCGTCGCCGACCAGCCGGTAGATCGTGCGGTCCTTGACCTTCAGGTAATCCGCCACCTCGCGCACCGTCATCACGACATCGTCATCGGCGATCACGCTCGTTCCCGCCCTGTTGCTGCTGTCTTCAGGCATGTCCGGAAAATACGTCAAAATCGGCAACTCTGTCCAGCCGGTCCGGCGGCGCGTTCTCTTGGAGATACCCGAGAAGGGCTTTCAGATTCGTCTTCGCAGGTGGTTCCTCGCCCCGGTTCCACGCAATCGAGCGTGCGATCTCGTACCGGGCGGCATTCAGCACATACTCGTTGGTCGAGTTCTCCCATTTGACGAGTTGTTCGATAAGCTCGAACAGCCGCTTGCGCTCCTCCTCCTGCGCCTGTTCTGTCGGGAACCGCTCCGGCCAGCTTGACGGGTCGTCTACAAGCTGGCCGAATAGCACGGCCCGGCATGCTGCCAACGGTCGCCGCGCCCACCACAGGTGCAGTGTCGAGGGATGGCCGTGACGGATCGATTTCTCCCGAGCGCTCGCCACGTTGATGGCTTCGAGCGGCAGCGCGACTTCAATCAGTTTTTTCGATGTTGTTTTTCTTCCATTGCGATCTCGCTTTAACAGGCTGCTGAAAAACTCCTGGCGCGTGTATGCATGACGTGATTCGCTGCGCTGCGATCCGGTGGGGGCAGCGATGCGGGGCAAGGACGGGAGCAGCGGGAGCCTTTTCAGCTATGTGGACCTGGAGGCGCGGGTGCCTCGGGGTCATCCGTTGCGGGCGATCCGCGATCTGACGAATGCGGCTCTGTCGGAGATGTCGGGAGAGTTCGAGGCGCTTTATTCGCGCACGGGCCGTCCCGGGATCGCGCCGGAGAAACTGCTGCGGGCGCTTCTGCTTCAGGCGTTCTACTCGATCCGCTCGGAGCGCCAGCTTATGGAGCAGCTTGAGTTCAACCTTCTGTTCCGGTGGTTTGTGGGGCTGGGGATCGACGACCGCGTGTGGGATGCGACGGTGTTCACGAAGAACCGCGAGCGCCTTCTGGCTGGCGATGTGGCGTCGGGTTTTCTTGCGCATCTGGTCTCGCTGCCCGCGGTGAAGCGTCTTCTGTCGCAGGACCACTTCTCGGTGGATGGAACGCAGATCGAGGCGTGGGCGTCGATCAAGAGCTTCCGGGCCGTTGACGAGGAGCCTCCGGGAGAGGATGACGACGGAGATGGTGCTGGCGGCGGCCGCAATGCTGCCCGCGACTTCCATGGCGCCCGCTGGTCGAACGAGACGCACCGCTCGACCACGGATGACGATTGCCGTCTCTACCGCAAGGGGAAGGGCAAGGAAGCGAAGCTCAGCTACATGGGCCATGCGCTGATGGAGAACCGCAACGGGCTGGTGGTGGATGGCCTGGCGAGCCGGGCGACGGGACAGGCGGAATGTCTGGCCGGCGAGGTCATGGTCATGCGCCGGGAGGAGCCCGACCGGGCTGTGACGGTGGGAGCGGACAAGGCCTATGACACGGCGGAGTTCGTCAGGACCTGCAAAGCCTTCGGTGCTGAGGCGCATGCGGCGCGCAACACCGCGGGCCGGCGCTCGAATATCGGCGAGGAGATGGCGGCAAGCGAGGGGTATCAGGCGAGCCAGGTTCACCGCAAACGGATCGAGGAGGTCTTCGGCTGGGTGAAGACGGTGGCGCGCCTCTCGAAGACCCGCCATCGCGGCCTGGCCAGGGTGGACTGGCAGTTCACCCTGGCGCTGGCGGCCTACGACCTGATCCGACTGCCGAAGCTCTTGAAGGCTGCCGCATGACCGCCAGGATCCGGCGCGGGGCCGCCGTTGGGTGCTCCGTCACGTCGGCGCCGCGACCGGCAAGGCTTCCCGCCTGCCCTCGCGAAGGCGGAGGTCCGCAGTGCCGCACCGCTGCGCTGCATCGGCCGACTTGTTCCCTTCGAACAAATCGAGCCGATCACCACGATCACGCCGACAGGAGCCCACAATAAATCGGACTCAGGCCGTTCTTCCGCAGCCTGTTAAGTAATTCGTGTGTCAAGGTGCGAAGGCAGCCAGCCGACCACCACGTGCAGTTCCTCGTCATCCCAGAAAAAATAAAGCCGAAAGCAACGTCGTTCGTCGTTGTGGGCCGTCCCCTGAGGTGGCGTCGCAAAATCGGACAGGTCGTCAAGGTGTATTCCGCCGTGTGACGGAGGAATGCGGATGAGCAAGCGACGCAGGTTTTCGGGGGAGCTGAAGGCGAAGATAGCCTTGGAGGCGCTACGGGGTGATCGGACGCTTCAGGAGATTGCCTCGAAGCACCAGGTGCATCCGAACCAGGTGGGTGTGTGGAAGCGCCAGGCGATGGAGGGTCTGGGGGAGGTCTTTTCCGGTGGAGGTGAGCGCCGGGCGCGGGATCACGAGAGCGAGGTCCGGGCTCTTCACGCCAAGATCGGGGAGTTGATCGTAGAGCGTGATTTTTTGTCACGCGGGTCCGGTCGCTGAGCCGGTCCGGGAGACGGGCGATGGTTGTGCGGGGCCACCCGTCGTTGAGCCTGACCCGGCAATGCCGTCTGCTGTCGATCGGGCGCTCGTCGCTCTATGACCGGCCGAAGGGGGAGAGCGCGGAGACGCTGGCTCTGATGCGCCGGATCGACGCGCTGTTCCTCAAGTATCCGTTCTACGGCGCCCGCCAGATGGTTCGGCATCTGCGCCGCGAGGGGGTGCGGATCGGGCGGCGGCGGGCCGCTCGCCTGATGCGCCTGCTTGGTCTTCAGGCGGTCTATCGGGCGCCGCGGACCAGTGCGCCGCACCTCGGGCACCGGGTTTATCCATATCTGCTGCGGGGTCTGGCGATCGAGCGGCCGAACCATGTGTGGTGCGCCGACATCACCTACATCCCGGTGCGGCGCGGCTTCCTCTACCTGGTGGCGATCATGGACTGGGCGAGCCGCTGCGTCCTGGCCTGGCGGCTGTCGAACACGCTGGACGCGGGGTTCTGTGTCGAGGCTCTCGACGAAGCCCTGGCGCGCCATGGCACCCCGCAGATCTTCAACACCGACCAGGGCAGCCAGTTCACCGGCTTCGCCTTCACCGCGCGCCTGCGGGAGGCCGGTATCCGCATCTCGATGGACGGCCGCGGCCGGTGCATGGACAACATCTTCATCGAGCGGCTGTGGCGCTCGCTCAAATACGAGGCGGTCTACCTGCACGAGATCGCCGACGGCTTCGCAGCCCGGCGCGTCATCGGCCAGTGGATCGGCTTCTACAACACCGAGAGACCGCACTCGGCACTCGGCGGGCGGACGCCGGCCGAGGCCTACCGGGGCGACACGCCTGTGGATATGATGGACAAGCCGCTTCGCGCCTTGACCACATACCCACAGGCGCAACAGCAGCAGCAGAAAGATCGATCCAAGAGGATTCTGGCGGCACAAACTTCAACCGGAATACACCTTGAAAACGCCGTCAGCCTGTCCGACAAACCGACGCCACCTCACCCTTCTTTAGATGCCGGTCCAGCAAAACGCGACGGCCGCTATAGCGGACAAAGTACGTTTCCCCTCCTTCTCCATAGCGCGTGCCGTGGAATGTCGGCTGTTCGTCAATGCCGAGTGCGCGGCATGCGTCTTTGAAAGCTCGTTTCTTCTCAAGGCCGCCCTCGCGCCGCATGGGTACATAATGATCGCGGAGAAGTAGAAGCGTTTTGTAGATTAGGGACAAATCCTCGTACTGTGATTTCTCGACGCTGCGGAATGCACGGTCATGAATTTCGACTGCGCCGGAGAGATTCTTCCGGCACCATTCCTCGAAGCCATCGAGAGTGTCTGGAATATCGGGCGTAGTAGATTGACCCGCTGCCTTCAGCTGTGGTTCGAGGCTGTCGATGCGATAACGAAGATATGTGTTTGTCGCCCGCGCCTGCTGGGCCGCCTCCTGTTCCTGGTCGCGTTCCTGCTCGGCGACAGACAACAGGTCGTCATATTCCTTTTCGGTGGATTTGAGCGAATCCTTCAGTTCTTCGATTTCTAGCTCGGCAAGTTGAAGAAGGTCCGAATCCGGCGTCTCCTTTTTCCTTGCATCTTCCCGTCTCAGCCCATCCGCGATGCGACGGACTTCGGCAAACGGTGGAAGCCTGCGTTCAATTTCCTGACCGGATACAGATCGGATCAGAGCCCGAGAAATCAGAAGGCGCTCATACGCCTTTGGTCCGACCCCCGACCACTCTGCTATGCGAGCCGGAAGTCCGAAAGGATGGGAAAAGGGTTCGTCCTCACCCGGATCGAAACCAGGTCGATAGGTCCGTATCGCCTGCCGGTAAACCGAGAACTCCTTTCCTACGAGATCCGATAATGTGTAGCTCGCATCTCCGCTGATCACGGCAACATGGGCAGCCCCGACGGTTCGTTTCGCAACTTCAACAGCGGAGGCGGATGTCTCACCTCGATCAACCGAGCCTTCCGGCAGCGAGAAAACGATCACGTTACAACGGCGATTGGAGTCGCGAAGCAGGGCGACAAGCTCTTCGACCTCGTTCGCGGTTTCGATGAACCAGGGCTCGGCTGAAACAGCTCGGCCTTCGAGCTCCGCGGAGTGCCGTTCGGCGATATCGCGCACAAAGCGCGGAATCGATCGGTCGAAGGGCGAGTCGTCGCCGCGCGTGACGCACTGCAAACGGCAACCCAGCAAAGCTGTTCCGTCTTCTTGCTCGCCTATGCCGATCTCGGTCGTCCAGACTCGCTGCGCCACACTCTTGTCAGCGTCGTCGAGCCGTGCAGCCCAGTAACGCGGGCTCGGAATGGCAACAGCCTCCGTTCTTTGCGCGCCGACATCATCCAGCGTGAACGATTCCCCTTTGGTCGCTTCGTCAGGAAGCCGCTTTCCAGCGCGCCGGGCCATCCATTCGAGAACGGTTCCCCGCGCGACTTCGAAAGGCACGCGATCACCGTCGCGTCGCAACCGGAGTATGACCTGGCTGACCGGTCGCACCAGCCCTTCACGCTGGCGAAGCTCGGTTGCTACGGGAGCAAGAGCTTGGGCGAACGGTGTGTTCTGTATGGTCCTTGTCATGACGGTGCCTCAGTGCCGCCGGTCTTCCACGCTTTGACATGCTGCGCTTTCCAACGAAGAGCGGGGCAGGTCTCGATGGCGAACCGTACCTCTTCCGGCGCACCCAGCCGGCTCGCATCGATCACGCCATCGTCGAGAACGCCGTCAAGAAACGCCATCTCGTCTTCGCTGAACCGGAACAGCGGCGCCAGGTCGCGGCGGCATTCCGCAGTTGCCGTTTCGATCCAGGCCTCCTGTCCGCCGAAGGCCTCGAAGTACCGGCCGGGCAGGCAACCGATCAGCTTGGCCGCCAGATCGGTTCCGTCGCAGCCGATCATTTCGGGAGTCGCCTGTCGCCAGTCGAGGCTGCGGGCGGAGGCGCCGATCATCAGGGCAGCGAGCCTGATCTTCGTCCAGTCAAGGCCGGGCATGGCGGCGATACGGTGCGCGTCGAACAGATCGCGCGCCGTCTGCCGGGTAATCAACGCCACCAGTTTTCCGGCGACGATCTCGTGAATGTCGAGCACCGGCACCGCCTTCGCTCCATACCCTGCCAGCGTCGCCGACGGTATCCGATTGACGCCGAAAAGCGGCGTCCGGAAAAGGTAGTTGATGTCGATCGCAATGGAGCCCGCGCCGCCGAGGACGGACGCGTAGCGGAAAATCCATTTCCCGCCTGCATGCCCGGACGGCTCGCGCCGGGCCGAATAGCCCTTCGACTCCAGCAGACGCAGGATTCGGTCTTCCAAGCCAGGACGGTCCTCTTTCATCTTCGCCATGTCGGCCTCGCCGACATAGTTGAGATCGATATCGACCGACAGGCGGTCGAGCGCGGCGAAAAACATGTTGAGCGCGGTGCCGCCCTTGAGCGCGAAGCGCGGAGCGATCAGGCTGTCGGCGCCAAACGCGTCGAGGACATCGAGCAGGCGGATGACGCGCTCCAGCGTCGCAGGCTGGAACTTCCACTCGCCCGCAAGTCGTGCGAGGCTCTGTGACGAGACCTCCATTCAAGCACCCTCGAAGCCGTCCTCGACCGCCTGTGGCGGCAGGAGCACGCGCCAAGGCTGGACAAGCACCGCATCGCCGGGCCTCGCGCCAAGTGCATAATGCTTCGAGCGCGGACGCAACGCACGCAGACGATCGAGAACGCCTTGCGGCACGCCCAGGGCGGATTCGTTCCGTTCCAGCCACCAGCCGGCAAGCGAGGCGAGCGAGCGGATGCCGAGCAGTTCGACGTAGCAGGCGATCTTTTCAGGGTCGAGATAACGAACAAGATCAAGCGACTGCATCACCTCCTCCGTGCCACCGGCGATATCCGGCCGGTGAAGCATGTCGACCACGGTACGCTCGATGGCGGTGACCTTGATGGACACGCCCAGACGGTCCATGGAGACGGTCAGACAGCCTGTCCTGTCCGCATTGAGCAGCGCCTTCGGTGGGTTGACGAACCGGCAGGGACCGAAGGACAGCTCGGCGAGCTCGGAACGCCCCCGGCTTATGAGTTGAACTTCGTTGAACTCGGAATAGGCGGCGCCATGCAGTTCCAGGGCCGAGTGATATCCCAGCACGCCGTCGGGACGGAGCTTGCTCGCGGCCAGGAACCGGTCCACTGTCATGCGCTCTGCGGACAGATGCGCCGGCACCGCGGCGAACACCTCGCGGCTCAGCCGCTTGATGTTGCCGGCGTTCAGATGATGCTTGAGCAGGCTGGAGATGTTCCCCGAGTTCGCCGGACGGCTGAATGCAGCGGCGAACTCCGCCCGGGTGAACACCGGGTGAGCCGAGAGAAAGCGCGATGTCCTGTGCGGCCGTGCGGACATGATTGTCTTGTAATGTGCACCGAATGCGATATTTCATACCTTCTTTGACGCGAAATGGTCAACCATTGGAATCCCTGACCGGCTCCTTCCCGATGTCAACGTGCTGATCTGCGCGCATTGCGAGGACATCGTCGCGGAACAAGCCGAGTACGCGCGTTGACTCACCTGATCTACAACCGGCTCCGAGCCGTTCGCCCCTTTCACCATGGTTTCCTCCGACTCCGACTTCAACCGGGTCGCCGGGGTCCGGTGGCATCATCCGTTGCGCCCCGACGGCATGCAGGTCCGGCGCGAAAGGGGGCGGGATGGGTCGGTCCCGGAGACAAGCGACGACCTTTGCCCGACAGCATCGTCAAAGCCCGGTTCGACGGGCGCGTTGCGCCGAGAGGCAGTCTCCGCAAGGCGCGCCACGACACTTGGTCGTCGGCCCTGTTCCCGTGCGTCCCGCGGCGATAGTGCTGCATGGCCTCTTTTGCGACGCATATCAGCCAGTTGTCGCGACATTCGCGGTAAGATTGCAACGCGATTTCTCGCGTCGGATCAACAGGTTGCGTCGGATCAGACCGGGATTTCGATCAAGTGTCGGTCTCGGTGGTAGCGTGCCCTGGGTCCGGATCCCGAACCTCGGCTCGCACATCCTCGCCATCGTGCGCCGACGCCTGCCAGAGGACTGGACCGCGCGCTACAACATCACCCCCGTGCTCATCGAGACCTTCGTCGAGACCCCGCGCTACACCGGCACCGTCCACAAGGCGTCGGGCTGGACCCGCGTCGGCGCCACCCAGGGGGCGCGGGCGATACGACCGGCATACCAAACGAGCCCAGCCGAAAAAGGACATCTGGCTCCGATCCCTCCGAAAAGATTGGCGGCGCACCCTCAATCGGTCGAAACGAGTCCGGGCGCGGTCGGACGGGTGTGCACATGCCAAGGGGCGGATAACTGTCTCCTCATCCCCTGAGGTGGCGTCGGTTTGTCGGACAGGCTGACGGCGTTTTCAAGGTGTATTCCGGTTGAAGTTTGTGCCGCCAGAATCCTCTTGGATCGATCTTTCTGCTGCTGCTGTTGCGCCTGTGGGTATGTGGTCAAGGCGCGAAGCGGCTTGTCCATCATATCCACAGGCGTGTCGCCCCGGTAGGCCTCGGCCGGCGTCCGCCCGCCGAGTGCCGAGTGCGGTCTCTCGGTGTTGTAGAAGCCGATCCACTGGCCGATGACGCGCCGGGCTGCGAAGCCGTCGGCGATCTCGTGCAGGTAGACCGCCTCGTATTTGAGCGAGCGCCACAGCCGCTCGATGAAGATGTTGTCCATGCACCGGCCGCGGCCGTCCATCGAGATGCGGATACCGGCCTCCCGCAGGCGCGCGGTGAAGGCGAAGCCGGTGAACTGGCTGCCCTGGTCGGTGTTGAAGATCTGCGGGGTGCCATGGCGCGCCAGGGCTTCGTCGAGAGCCTCGACACAGAACCCCGCGTCCAGCGTGTTCGACAGCCGCCAGGCCAGGACGCAGCGGCTCGCCCAGTCCATGATCGCCACCAGGTAGAGGAAGCCGCGCCGCACCGGGATGTAGGTGATGTCGGCGCACCACACATGGTTCGGCCGCTCGATCGCCAGACCCCGCAGCAGATATGGATAAACCCGGTGCCCGAGGTGCGGCGCACTGGTCCGCGGCGCCCGATAGACCGCCTGAAGACCAAGCAGGCGCATCAGGCGAGCGGCCCGCCGCCGCCCGATCCGCACCCCCTCGCGGCGCAGATGCCGAACCATCTGGCGGGCGCCGTAGAACGGATACTTGAGGAACAGCGCGTCGATCCGGCGCATCAGAGCCAGCGTCTCCGCGCTCTCCCCCTTCGGCCGGTCATAGAGCGACGAGCGCCCGATCGACAGCAGACGGCATTGCCGGGTCAGGCTCAACGACGGGTGGCCCCGCACAACCATCGCCCGTCTCCCGGACCGGCTCAGCGACCGGACCCGCGTGACAAAAAATCACGCTCTACGATCAACTCCCCGATCTTGGCGTGAAGAGCCCGGACCTCGCTCTCGTGATCCCGCGCCCGGCGCTCACCTCCACCGGAAAAGACCTCCCCCAGACCCTCCATCGCCTGGCGCTTCCACACACCCACCTGGTTCGGATGCACCTGGTGCTTCGAGGCAATCTCCTGAAGCGTCCGATCACCCCGTAGCGCCTCCAAGGCTATCTTCGCCTTCAGCTCCCCCGAAAACCTGCGTCGCTTGCTCATCCGCATTCCTCCGTCACACGGCGGAATACACCTTGACGACCTGTCCGATTTTGCGACGCCACCTCACCCCAGGATACGAAGGGTTGCCCGCTGTTTCTGCCGACAGCGCCGCGCCGGACTGCGCAGACATTCAATCCAATCCGCTTCCGGATCGCTTACGGATAAGACAGGGACAATAAAGTTATGTTTCAATACAACAGGTTATATCGGTAGGATCCAACAAAATACGTTTGTGTCGAGCAGGATCATGGCCGTCGCTTCAATCGAAACGCGGCGGCTCGCGCACCGCCGTGCGTAACGGCAATTCCAGGTCCACGCCGTTGTCCGGCCCGAAGTGTTTGCGGACGATGCTCAGGAGATCCTGCGGTACCGGCTTCTCCCCGACAGCCTCGCGGAGGATCACGCGCGCCTCCTCTTCCATCGAACGGCCGTTTTCCGCCGCGCGAACGCGCAGCCGGGTCTTCACGTCTTCGTCGAGTTTCCGGATCGTGATGCTCGCCATGGGCGCGCTCTCCCGCTTGACCGAAGGCAAACCTAGTATCTGGTTGCATTGCAATCAACAAGCCCCGTCGCTCGTCTCCGGCCTCCCCGCGTCATTTCTCCGCTCCGCTTCGCTCCGGTCGAAATGACGCGGGGAGGGTGATAAGTCCCGCCGTTTCCGCACCGGGCCAAATCCTCTAGACTTCGCGAAGTCCCGATAGGGGAGCTCGCATGGCCCAGGTCGACGAGATCGCGCCCGACATATTCCGCCTGTCCGCCTACCATCCGCAGGCGAATTTCCAGTTCAACAGCTTCCTCGTGCGCGACGAGGAGCCGCTGCTCTACCACACCAATTTGCGCGGCTTCTTCGACGAGATCCGCGAGGCGGCTTCGTCGGTGCTCGATCCCGCGACGATCCGCTGGATCGGCTTCAGCCATTTCGAGGCCGACGAGTGCGCGACGCTCAACGACTGGCTCGCGCTCGCGCCCCGAGCCGAGCCGCTGTGCAGCTTCGTCGGCGCGCGCACCTCGGTCGGCGATTTCGCGATCCGCCCGCCCCGCGTGCTCGACGCCGACGAGCGGATCGAGACCGGCAGCCACCGGTTCCGCCTGATCGAGACCAAGCACGTGCCGCACGGATGGGACGCGAGCCTGCTGTTCGACGAGGCGACGCGGACGCTCTTCTGCTCCGACCTGTTCGGCCATAACGGCGATGTCGAGCCGCTCTACGAGGGCGACATTATCGCGCGCACCGATGCCTACAACTCGGCGCAGAAGGAGGGGCCGATGTCGCATTCCGTCCCCTACACGCGCGAAACCGGGCCGATCCTGGAAGGGCTCGCGGCGCTGGGACCGGAGACGCTCGCCTGCATGCACGGGTCGAGCTATGCCGGCGCGGGGGCGGACGCGCTGCGCGCGTTCGGCGACATGCTGGAACGCCTTTACGGAGGAAACTGAGCCGATGGCGACCGAGACGAAGACGGATCGGGTCGAGAAGACCGACGAGGAATGGCGGGCGCAGCTGACGCCGGAGCAATATGCCGTCACCCGCCAGCACGCCACCGAGCGTCCGTTCTCGGGCGAGTACGACGGGTGCAAGGATGCCGGCACCTATGTCTGCATCTGCTGCGGGCAGAAGCTGTTCGATTCGAAGACCAAGTTCAATTCTGGCACCGGCTGGCCCAGCTTCTACCGGCCGTACGACGCCAGCGCCGTCGGCACCACGACCGACCGCAGCCTGTTCATGGTCCGCACCGAGGTCCATTGCGCGCGCTGCGACGCCCATCTCGGCCACGTCTTCCCCGACGGCCTGATGCCGACCGGCCAGCGCTACTGCATCAATTCCCTTTCGCTCAAGCTCGACCGCGACGACGGCTGAACGTCGGCAGGAATTTCACCTTGGCGACTCCCGAACCGCTGAAGCCGCGCGAGATCGATTGGGTGGCCCGCGCGCGTACCGTGGCTCCGCTGATCGCGTCCGAGGCCGACCGCACCGAGCGCGACGGCCGGGTGACGCCGGAAGTCATGGCCGCGATGCACGAGGCGGAGCTGTTCCGCCTCTGCCTGCCGCGCTCGATGGGCGGCGGCGAGGTGTCGCCCATGACCCTGCTGGGCGTGGTCTCGACCGTCGCGGCCGCGGATGCGAGCACCGCATGGTGTCTCGGTCAGGGGCTCGGTTGCTCGCTTTCCGCTGCGTTTCTTGCACCGGATGTTTCACGTGAAATCTTCGGCGCGCCCGATTCCGTGCTCGCTTGGGGGCCGTTCAACAGGCGCGAGCGCGTCGCGGCGGCGGACGGCGGCTACCGGCTCTCAGGCCGCTGGTCCTATGCGAGCGGGATCCGCAACGCGACCTGGTACGGCGCGCATACGCCCGAGACCGGGCCGGACGGCACGCCCCTCAAGCTCCCCGACGGGCGGCCGCTCATCCGGACCTTCATCTTTCCCGCCGCGTCGGCCATGGTCGACCCGGTGTGGGACACGATGGGGCTCAGGGGAACCGGCAGCGACGACTACGAGGTCGCCGACCTGTTCGTGCCGGAGGCGTTTACCTTCGTCCGCGACCACGAGCCCGACCGGCGCGAGACCGGGCCGCTCTACCGGATCGCGCTGACCGCGCTTTACGGCATGACGTTCGCGAGCGTCGCGCTCGGCATCGCGCGGGCGACGCTGGACGGGTTCATCGCGCTCGCCGCCGCCAAGACCGCAAGCCACACCGCCGGGACGCTGCGCGACGGCACCGCGGTCCAGTCCGACGTGGCGCTCGCGGAGGGTCATCTCGGCGCCTCGCGGGCCTATCTGCTGGAGACCATGGAAGAGATCTGGCACGTGCTGGGGCGCGGCGACGCGCTCGACCTCGACCGGCGCGCGCGGCTCCGCATCGCCTGCGCCTATGCCTCGGGCCGGGCGCGCGAGGTGGTCGCGATGGCCTATCACCGGGCGGGCGCGACGGCGATCCATGCGGCCAACCCGTTCGAGCGGCGCTTCCGCGACATGAACACCGTGTCGCAGCAGATCCAGGCCGCGCCGTCCAACCTCGAACACGCCGGGATGGCGATCCTCGGGCTCGAGCCCGGCGGGCGCGTCTAGGCCGGGCCCCGGTGGGCGACGACGAAGGCCTCCTCGGCCGGCCGCTCACGCGGATCGAGGATCCGCCGCTGGTCGCCGGGCGCGGGCGCTTCGCCGGCGACATCGACTTCCCCGGCCAGCTCCACATGCGGATCGTCCGCTCGCCGCACGCCCACGCGGAGGTCGGGGCCGTCGATGCCGTGGCCGCGCTGGCGATGGCGGGGGTGCATGCGGTGTGGTCCGGCGCCGACGTCGCCGACATCCCGCCCATCGACTTCCGCTCCGACCGCCAGATCGAGGCCCTCAAGCCATATCGCCAGCACGTGCTGGCGCAGGACCGAGCGCGCTATGTCGGGGAGCCGGTGGCCGCCGTGTTCGCCCGGACCCCCTATCTCGCCGAGGACGCGGCCGAGCTGGTCGAGGTCCACTACGACCCGCTGCCTCCGGTTACCGGGGCGGACGGGGAGCCCGGCGAGTTCGCGCCCGGTCTCGGTACCGAGGCGACGCTGCTCACCCATACCTTCGGCGACGTCGGCGCGGGGTTCGCGAAGGCCCATGAGGTGGTCTCCCTCGACCTCCGGACCGGGCGGCATTCCGGCGTCCCGATGGAGACGCGCGGCGCGATCGGGGTCTACGACGCCGCGCGCGACCGGCTGGAGCTCCACGGCGCGGCCAAGGTCCCGCACCGCAACAAGGAGACCCTGATGCGGATGCTGGGGCGCGCGCCGGAGCGAATCCACCTGTTCGAGGGCCATGTCGGGGGCGGGTTCGGGATTCGCGGCGAGCTCTATCCCGAGGACCTGCTGGTGCTGCTGGCCGCGCGGCGTTTCGCGCGCCCGGTCAAGTGGATCGAGGACCGCCAGGAACACCTTATGGCCGCCAACCAGGGCCGTGAGCAGCGCCACGAGGCCCGCCTCGCCGTCGACGCCGAGGGACGCATTCTCGCCCTGGAGACCGAGATCTGGCACGACCAGGGTGCCTATCTCCGGACCCACGGGGTGAGCGTGCCCAACCGGTCGATGTGCTCGCTGCCGGGGCTCTACCGCGTGCCCGCCTACCGGGCGTCCTGCCATGTCCGGCTGACCAACAAGGCGCCCGCCGCGACCTACCGCGCGCCCGGGCGGTTCGAGTCGAGCTTCGTGCGCGAGCGGCTGATGGACGCCGCCGCGCACCGCCTCGGCATCGATCCGGTCGAGATCCGCCGGCGCAACCTGATTACCGCCGAAGAGTTGCCCTGCACCGTCGCCTACGACGAGCCCTATGCCGAGACGCTCGACCTCGACAGCGGCGACTATCCGCTGCTGCTCCGGAAGGCGCTGGACGCGGTGGGTTGGGACGACCTCCGTGCCGGTCTCGCCCGCCGCCGAGCTGCGGGCGAGCTGGTCGGCGCCGGCGTGGCGACCTTCCTCGAGGAGAGCGGGCGCGGCCCGTCCGACGGCGCGCGGATCGCGGTGGACGCAGACGGCGCCGTCGAAATCGTCACCGGCGGCGCCTCGGTCGGGCAGGGGTTCGAGACCGCGATGGCGCAGATCTGCGCCGCCGCCCTCGGCGTCGACTACCGTGGCATCGCGGTGGTGCACGGGCAGACCGACCGCATCCCCTACGGCATCGGCGCGCATGCCGCCCGCGCGACGGTGCTGACCGGAAGCGCGGTTCACGCGACGGCGCTCGCGGTGCGCGGCAAGGCGCTCGCCGCCGCGTCCGAGCTCCTGCAGACGCCGGCGGAGCGTCTCGCGATCCGGGACGGCGTCGTGCGGGCCGAGGGCGGCGGCCCATCGATCCCGCTCGGCGAGGTCGTGCGCGCCCGGGGGGCCGACGCGCTCGCCGCGGAGGAATTCTACGAGACGTCGCGATGCACCTTCCCCTACGGCGCCCACATCGCGGTCTGCCGGGTCGATCCCGGCACCGGGGCGGTGACGGTCGAGCGGTTCCTGATCGCCTACGACGTCGGGCGGGCGGTCAACGCGGCGACGCTGGAGGGCCAGCTCGTCGGCGGCTGCGTCCAGGGGATCGGCGGCGCGCTCTACGAGGCGTTCGTGTACGACGAGGCGGGCCAGCCGCTCGCCGTCACCTTCGCCGATTACCTGCTGCCGACCGTCGCCGAAATCCCCGCCATCGAGTGCCTGGTGACCGAGGACGCGCCGAGCCCGCGCAACCCGCTCGGAATCAAGGGGGGCGGCGAGGGCGGCATCAACGGGGTCGGCGCGGCGATCGCGGGCGCCGTCGACGAGGCCATCGGCATCCCCGGCGCCATCGACCGCACGCCGATAACGCCGGAGAGGGTGCTCGCGCTGATGCGCGGCAGGAATTCGCAACCGTCACAATGAGGAGCAAACGGTGATCGACGAAGGACAGGACGTCATCGAGGGCCATGACTTCAAGGCGCTCAAGGTCGGGATCGACGGGGACGGGATCATGACGATCACTCTCGCGCGGCCCGAGCGCCTGAATGCGTTCAACGACGACATGCGGGCCGAGTTCCTGTGGCTCACCCGGCGGATCGAGGCCAATTCCGGCATCCGGGCGATCGTGATCGACGCCGAGGGCGAGCGCGCGTTCTGCGCCGGCGCGGACGTGAGCTGGTTCGAGAACGACTGGCCGACCGAGCGCTTCCGGGTCGAGTACCGCTGGGTGCACGATTTCTTCGACATGCTGGAGCGCATCGAGATCCCGGTGATCTGCGCCGCCCAGGGGGTGTGCGCCTGCGGCGGGCTGGAGCTCGCGATGTCGTGCGACTTCCGGATCGCGGCCGAGGACGCGCGGTTCGGCTTCACCGAGGCCAACATCAACCTGATCCCGGGTTCGGGCGGCTGCTCGCGGCTGGTCAACCTGATCGGCCCCGGCTGGGCCAAGGAGCTGGTGCTGGCCGGCACCTTCATCGACGCCCGGCAGGCGCTCAGGATCGGGCTGGTGACCCGCGTGGTCCCGGTCGCCGAACTCCACGAAGCCGCGATGGAGCTTGCCCGCAAGCTGGTCGCCAAGGCGCCGCTCGCGATGGGGCTCGCCAAGACGATCATGAACACCTGCGACTCGATCGACACGACGTCGGGCCGCATCCTCGAACGGATCGGCCAGTCGGTCCTGATCCGCACCGAGGACCACAAGGAAGGCATCCGCGCCTTCCGCGAGAAACGCCCGGCGGCGTATAGCGGGCGCTAAACGGACCCTAGAGTCTGTCCGTTTCGGATAGAAGCGCCGAAGCGGCGGGCGCGCATCCTTCGATACGCGGCTTCGCCGCTACTCAGGATGAGGGAGAGGTTGTCGGCGACCGAAAATTCCCCTCATCCCGAGTAGGCGCCACAGGCGCCGTATCGAGGGGCGCCCTTCGATACGCCGCTGACGCGGCTACTCAGGGTGAGGGTTTTCCTGTTCCCTCATCCCGAGTAGGCGCGCAAGCGCCGTATCGAGGGACGCAACGCCGACACGGTTCCATCTAAACGGATACGCTCTAATGTTTCACATGAAACATAGGTCCGATACGAGACTATTTTTGCGTCCCCCGGGGACGCGACCGGCGCATCCGCATTACTCCGCCGCTTCGAGCAGCGCGGGCCGGTAGAGGTCCTCCATCTCGCGGCGGAGGCGGATGGCGGGTTGCGCGGCATCGGCCGCCACGTCGGACCACCGGACGAGCCCGTCCTTCGCGACCGGGTTCACCAGCCGCACCCCGTGGGTCAGCCCCATCGGCAGGGCGCCTTCGGCGAGCGATCGCGAAGCCGGCATCAGACGGCCCGCGACGGTGTAGCCGCCCTCGCCGTCGAGCGTCTCGCCCGCCCGGAGGTCCCGCTTGGCGACGGCCACCGCGTCGGCCCGCCAGCCGGTCGGTTCGCCGGTCGGTTCGCCGCGCAGCGCGACGCTGGCGACGCTGAGGCCGAGCTCCAGCCCGATCAGGTGCCAGCGCTTGTACATCGCCGCGTAGCGCCCGCTGTCGTCGGTCCGCACCCCGTATTCCTCGAAGCAACGGGCGACGTAGTCGCTGTCCGCCTCGAAGGAGACGAACACGCCGAACCGGATGTCGTAGTCGAGCGGCGTGCCGTCACGCTCCAGCGATGACACCACCTCGACCTGTCCCTTGCGGTGCAGCGCCCCGCCTTCCGATTTCGGCCGGCAGACATTCGGCAACGCATCGATGCTGGCCGGCGGGTAGGCGAGCCCGTCCGGCGCGGCGGCGAGGCCGGTGGCGTTGGCGACCGCCGTGCTCTCGATCGCCGGCTTGCTGCCGTCGAGGAAGGAGGTGAACATCTTCGGGTTCAGCCCGCCGAGCGCGGCCTGTTCCGGGGTCAGCCCGTACCCGTCCCAGACATTGTCCGGCGTGTAGAACCGGTACTCTGGCAGCCACTTGTGGCCGCGCCCGGCGGCGGTCACCTCGAAGCCGCAGGTCCGCGCCCAGTCGACCAGGTCGCAGATCAGCGCCGGCTGGTCGCCGTAGGCGAGCGAATAGACGATTCCGGCGTCCCGCGCCTTCCGCGCCAGCAGCGGCCCCGCCAGCGCGTCCGCCTCGACATTGATCATGACGATCGACTTGCCGGTCTCGCAGGCCAGGAGGGCGTGGCGCACGCCCGACGGCGGATCGCCCGTCGAGTCGATCACGAGATCGATCGGCTCCTGGCGGAACACCGCCTCGACGTCGTCGGTGATCCACGTGCCGCCGGAGCGGATCGCGGCGGCGAAATCGGCCGCCGCGTATCGCTCGGCGGGCCAGCCGATACGCGCCAGGTTCCCGCGCGCCGCCGCGGGGTCCAGATCGGCGATCGCGGCGACGTGAACGCCCGGCGTCCGGACCGCCTGGGCGAGAAACATCGAGGCGAACTTGCCGCAGCCGAGGATTCCGACGCGGACCGGGTCGTTCGCCGCGTCGCGTTCCCGCAGCAGGCGGTGAAGGTTCACGCCGCCCTTTCCGCCGGGCCCGGCATCGGCGCCGTCAGGCAGTCGTCCGGCAGCGGCTCGATGGGGGCGAAGTCGCGATGGGCGATCCACTCCGGCCGCTTGAAACGCCGGATGTGGTTGTCCACGTGGCACAGCGACAGATAGACGATGGTCCGGCCCCAGGGCGACAGGTTGGGCGACGACGCGTGCACGATGTTGCCGTGGAACATCAGCACGCTGCCGGCCTCGCCCTTGGCCGAGAAGATGCCGCCCTGCTCGGCGAGCTCGGTCACGGTCGCCTTGTCGAGCGTCCACAGCGGATAGCTGGTCGTCTCCAGATCGTGCCCCGCCTCGTAGACGCCGCCCCGGTGCGAGCCTGGGATGATCCAGAGCGGTCCGTTGAACTCGGTCACGTCGTCGACGAACAGCGCGATGTTCATCGCGCGCGCCTCCGGCATCAGATCGTCGCGCGACCAGGTGCCGTAATCCTGGTGCCACTGCCAGACGTCGCCGTCGAAGGGGACCTTGGCGTTCACCTTGTATTGGTGCATGTAGACCGGCCCGTCGAGCAGCTGCATGACCGGCCCGATCAGCCGCGGGTGGCGGCCGAGCCGGCGGAACGCCTCGTGGTAGCAATGGGCCGCGAAGGCGGTGCGGGGGGAGACGCCGTCCTTCTCGCGGACGACCTCCTCGCGGTCCATGGCGTAGACCTCGCCCGCCCCCTTCCGGAGGACCCCGGCCTCCTCGGCGGAGAACAGCCCGGGCAGCATGAGGTAGCCGGTCTCGTGGAACCGGTCGATCTGGTCGCGGGTGAGCTTCATGGCCGTGCGCCTTGCGTGTGAGGACGCGATGGGAAAAGGCTAACCGGAGCTCGCCTAGCCATCAACGGAAATGGCGCAGTGGGAACCCGCCCTTCGATACGCCGCTTCGCGGCTACTCAGGGTGAGGGAAAAAGAATGTCCTCATCCCGAGTAGGCGCGTCAGCGCCGTATCGAGGGACGGTGCGTTGCTTGCTCTACGCGCCCGGACTCGGATCGAAGGTCCGGGGCAGGCCTTGCCAGCAGTCCTGGTAGTCGCGCTGGCGCGCCGGCGTCTCCAGCGCGAAGGCGGTCGGGCGGCAGACGTAGCGGGTCTCGAACATGAAGGCCATCGTGTCGGCGAGGTACTGCGGCGCGAGCTCGGCGGCGATCGCCTTGGCGTTCGCGTCCGCGTCCGGCCCGTGCGGCGCCATCGCGTTGTGGAGGCTCGCCCCGCCCGGCACGAAACCCTCTTCCTTGGCGTCGTACTTGCCCGACACCAGCCCCAGGAACTCGCTCATCGTGTTGCGGTGGAACCAGGGCGGGCGGAACGTGTCCTCCGCCACCATCCAGCGCGGCGGGAAGATCACGAAGTCCACGTTGGCCGTCCCCGGAAGGTCCGAGGGCGATGTCAGCACGGTGTAGATCGACGGGTCGGGGTGGTCGAAGCTCACCGTCCCGATCGCGTTGAAGGCGCCGAGGTCGTACTTGTAAGGCACGTAGTTGCCGTGCCACGCGACCACGTCGAGCGGCGAATGTCCGACCGGCGCGGCCCACAGATTGCCCTGGAACCTGGTGACGATCTCGAACTCGCCCTCGCGGTCCTCGTAGCGCGCGATCGGAGCGCGGAAATCGCGCGGGTTCGCGAGTCCGTTGGCGCCGATCGGCCCGCGCTCCGGCAGGCGGAACGAAGCGCCGTAGTTCTCGCACACAAAGCCCCGGCTCGGCCCGTCGGGGAGCTCGACGCGGAACCGGATGCCGCGCTGTACCACGGCGATCTCGCCCGGCGCGGCCAGGATCGCCCCGAACTCGGTGGCGATCAGCAGCCGCCCCTGCTGCGGGACGATCAGCATCTCGCCGTCGGCGTTGCAGAAGAAGCGGTCCTCCATCGAACGGCCGGCGCAATAGACATGCGCCGCCATGCCCGCCTGCGCCGCGAGATCGCCCGCGGCGACGAGGGTCGCGAGCCCGTCGACGAAATCGCCGGCGCCGTCGGGGATCGGCAGCGGATCCCAGCGCATCTGGTCGGGCGGGCATTCCGCCTCGTCGACCGGGGCCGAGCGCAGGAGCCCGTTGTCGATGCGCGAATAGCGGCCCTGGCGCACCGACGGGCGGATGCGGTAGAGCCAGCTTCTCCGGTTGTAGTCCTGCGGGGCGGTGAAGGCGGTCCCGCTCAACTGCTCCGCATAGAGGCCGAACGGCACCTTCTGGGGCGAGTTGCGCCCGACGGGGAGCGCGCCCGGGATCGCCTCGCTCTCGAACGCGTTGGCGAACCCGGTCTGGTATTCCAGTTCGGTGGCGGCGAGCGTATCCATGATTTCCTCCGCGTCGGCGGCTCATTCTAGGCCGGTTCCGTGCGGGATTGAATCGCGGCGTCCCTCGATACGCCGCTTCGCGGCTACTCGGGATGAGGGGAAACTTTGTCCGCCGACCTAACCCTCACCCTGAGTAGCCGCGAAGCGGCGTATCGAAGGGCCGGCCGCTCCTAGCCGAAATTCAGACCGCCATCGGCCTCCAATATCTGGCCGGAGATGTAGGACGCCTCGTCGGAGCAGATGAACAGGATCGGCTTGGCGAGGTCCTCGAGCCGGGTCGAGCGCTTGATCACCTGCATCTCGACGAACTTCTCGAACATCTCGGGCGGCACCGACGGCCGGGGAATGCCGGTGTCGGTGACTCCCGGCCAGAAGGTGTTGACGGTGATGTTCCACGCACCCAGCTCGCGCGCCATCGACCGCGTCATGCCGATGACCGCCGACTTGGACGTCACGTAATGGAGATAGTTGGGCGGTCCCGATTTCACGGTGCCGGAGGTCACGTTGATTATCCGGCCCCAGCCGGCCTCCTGCATCGCGGGCACGACGGCGCGGGCGCAGAAAAAGGCGCCGGTGACGTTGACGTCCATGGCGCTCTTCCATTCGTCGACGGGGAGCTCCCAGAACGGCGCCATGGTGATCCGCGAAAAGACCGCCGCGTTGTTGATCAGCACGTCGATCCGCCCGAACGCGGAGAGCGCGGCGTCGGCCATCGCCCCCGCGGCAGCCTCGCTCGCCACGTCGGTCTCGACGCCGAGCGCGCGGCCGCCCCCGGTCTCGATCTCCGCCTGGACCCCGGCCGCGTTGGCGCCGTTGATGTCGGCGACGACCGGAATCGCGCCCTGGGCCGCGAAATGGTGCGCGAAGCCGCGCCCGATCCCCTGGCCGCCGCCGGTGATAATTACCACGCGGTCCTTCAGGCCCTCATACGATGCGCTCTTGTCGACGACGATATCCATGCCGTTCTCCTTCCGCCCCCAGCGTCGTGGCCGGCGCAGGCCCACCGTCCACGGGTTTTCCTGGCCGAGAGTAGAACAAAAGAGCAGGCAGGGGACCTTCGGCACGCCGGCATTTTCCATCGCCGTCCCCCGACCGTCATGCCCGGAACAAGTCCGGGCATGACGAGGGTGGGGCGGACGGAAAACCGGAAACGGCCAAAAATGATCTAAAAGAGAAAAATCCTCTTGACTTGGGACTCATTCGATACCATATTTCGCACAGTGGGGAAGTGGGGGCGCCGGAGGGTTCGGCGCCCCTTTTCGCTGCCGGGCGCACCGTCCGGCCATGAGGAGGATACCATCGTGCATGCGACCGGGATCGTTACCGACGCGGCCGTCACCCGCCGCGCGCGTCCGGCATTTGCCGACGGAAATGCCGACCGGCCGGCCGAGTCGGCAAATGTCGACATTCCCGCTCGGCATCCGTGGGACGCGAATGCCGAGCCGGTAGCGATTTGTCTACCCGATGCCTATGTCGACGGCGAAAGACGCTATTGCGTGCCGCACGACCCGACTTTCCGACATCCGCCGGCGCGCAATCCACGCTAATATACGGAACCCATCCCGCTCACGGAGGAAACGGCGATGCTGCCCGCGATGCAGGACTTCATCGAGAAGATGCGCGGTCTTTGCGAGTCGACGGCGGACGACGCGGAACGGTTCGAGAAGGCGCGGCCTTATCTCCGGGAGTTGCTGGAGGACCCGGAGCTGAAGGCGCGGGCCGAGACCTGGCCGTCGCGCAACGATCCGGACAAGGGCTACTACGAGAACCTGCTGTTCTACGAGGATCCCGATTACGGCTTCGTCCTCAACGCGCTTATCAAGGAGCCCGGCGAGGACACGCCGATCCACGACCACGGCAGGATGTGGACCGTCTACGGCGTGCTCAAGGGCGGCGAAACGGTCCGCCGTTACAGGCGGATTTCGGATGCCGAAGAGGGCGATCTCGATCTCGAAACGGTCGGCGACCGCGAGGTATCGCCCGGCTATATCGACTTCGTGCCGCCCGGCGAGATCCACGCCGAGTACAACGGCCCGTCGCGTACCGTCGGCATCATCCTGCGCAGCGGCAATGTCGGCACCAACCCGCAGACCTGGTACTACCCGGAGACCGGCGAACGGCTCCAACGCTTCGGCCCGAAGCAGATTCCCTACGAGCTCGACTGAAGGGCCGCCGGCAATCGCGGGTTGCGCAACGGGTCGCGCAATGCGAGATTTGGCGGAGCGGCGCCCGCGGACGCACGCCCGAACCAAGATTGTTCAGGAGAGGCACGACATGACGAAAAACGGGATTCGGATAGGGCGCGCGGCCATCCTCGGCGCGGCGGCCCTGGCGATTGCCGCCGGCGGCGCTTCGGCGCAGATGTATGACGGGAAGACGATCAGGATCATCATCCCGTACGGGCCCGGCGGCACCTACGACAAGTACGGACAGACCTTCTCGGACCACCTGGCCAAGCACATCCCGGGCAGTCCGACCGTCATCGTCCAGCACATGCCGGGCGCGGGCGGCTCCAAGGCGATGAACTGGTTCGCCAACGCGGCGCCCAAGGACAACGCCCACCTGATCGTTCCGCTCGACAACTCCGTCGTGAACCAACTGATGCGGCCCAAGAAGATGCGCTACGACGCGCGCCAGCTCAGCTGGATCGGCTCCAGCAACCAGACCAACATGGTGATGGTGTCGCGCACCGATATCGGCGTGAACAGCTGGGAGGACATGAAGAAGGTCCAGATGATCTGCTCGACCAGCGGCAAGAGCTCGACCGGCTATATCGTGCCGAAGCTCGCCTCGTCGCTGCTCGGCTTCAAGATCAAGATGGTGACCGGCTACAAGGGCTCGTCGCGCAGCATCCTCGCGGTGGAGCAGGGCGAGACCAACTGCGCCTCGTTCAACTGGCTCGCTTGGAGCTCCAAGGTTCCGCAGTGGTTCAAGCCCGACAAGGACGGCAAGCAGTTCGCCAAGGCGGTGCTGCAGGTGGGCATCTTCCGCGATCCCGACCTGCCGGCCGACGTCCCCATGCTCGGCGATCTGGTCAAGGACAAGATGGACAAGGCGGTGGTCAACTTCATCGCCGTCGCCGGCATCCTCGGCCGTGGGCTCGCGCTGCACCCGGGTGCCTCGCCCGAGGCGGTCAAGACCCTGCAGATGGCCTATGACAAGATGAACGCCGACAAGACCTTCGCGTCCGACCTTCAGAGGCGGAGGCTGCGCCTGATGGCGTCCTCCGGCGCCGACATCCAGAAGGCCGTCGCGCAAGCCGTGACCGACGCCTCGCCCGAGGTCGTCGCGCGCGCGCGGAAGCTGATCTACGAGATGTAGCGCCCCGCGCGAAACGAACGGAAAGGGCCGGTGCGGTCTCGCGCCGGCCCTTTTTCTTGGATGGTCCTTCGATACGCGGCTTCGCCGCTACTCAGGATGAGGGGTAGGTATGGTCCACAATAAAACCCTCATCCCGAGCAGGCGCGAAGCGCCGTATCGAGGGACGCTGCGGCTAACACTAGGAATCGAACGCCGCGCGGACGTCCTGCCAGCGGATCGGCAGGGTGTTGAACTCGACGCCGAAGGGCTTGAGCGCGTCGGTCACCGCGTTGGCGATCACCACCGGGGGCGCGATCGCGCCGCCTTCGCCGAGCCCCTTGACGCCGAGCGGGTTGAGCGGCGACGGAGTCTCCATGTGGACGACCTCGATGGGCGGCGTCTCGGCCGCGGTCGGCAGCAGGTAGTCGGCGAAGCTGCCGGTCAGGAGCTGCCCCGCCTCGTCGTATTCGATGGATTCGTAGAGCGCGCCGCCCAGCCCCTGCACCAGCCCGCCCTTGACCTGCCCGTCGGAGAGGCCCGGGTTGACCAGCCTTCCGGCGTCGTGGACCTCGACATAGCGCTCCACGCGGACCCGGCCGGTGTCGGGCTCGATCTCCACGATGGCGGCGTTGGACGCGTAGGCCCAGGTGACCGTGGGCGGCTCGTAATAGGACGTGGCCTCGAGCCCCGCCTCGCTGCCCTCCGGCCGGCGCGAGAGCCAGCCCGGCGCCGCCGCCGCCGCGACCTCCCGCAGCGTCACCGCCATGTCGGGGACGCCCTTGACCGCGACCCTGCCGTCGCGGAGCTCGAGATCGGCCTCGCTCGCCTCCAGCAGGTGGGCCGCGACCGCCAGCACCTTCGCCTTCACCTTGTCGCTCGCATCGCCGATCGCCGTCGACGAGGTCACCGTGCTCCGGCTCGCGATCGAGCCGTACCCCATGGTGAGGGTCGAGGTATCGGCGAGCAGCACGACCACGTCCTCGATCGGCACCTTCCAGGCATCCGCCGTCACCTGCGCGAACACCGTCTCGTGCCCTTGGCCGATCGGGCAGGCCCCGGTCGAGACGACGATCTTGCCGCTGGCGTCCACCTTGACCGTCGCGCCCTCGAACGGGCCGACGCCGGTTCCCTCGGTGTAGCAGCCGAGCCCGAGGCCGAGCCAGCGTCCCTCCGCGCGCGCCTTCTCCTGCCGCTCGCGGAACGCCTCGACGCCGCCGATCTCGTCGATCGCGCGGCGGAGCGACGCCGGGTAGTCGCCGCTGTCGTAGGTCATCGGCACGCCGTCGCGGTAGGGGAGGCCGACATCGTAGGGCATGCGTTCGGGGCCGATCATGTTGCGCAGCCTGACCTCGGCGGGCTCCATGCCGAGCGTGTCGGCGACGACGTCCATCAGCCGCTCGGTGACCTGCACCGCCTCGGGCCGGCCGGCGCCGCGATAGGGCGCGTTGGGGGTCTTGTTGGTAATGGCGACGACGGTCCCGCCCGCGAAATTGTCGATATGGTAGGGACCCAGCAGGTGGGCGGTGGTGTTGTAGGCGACGCCCGCGCCGACCGGCGAATAGGCGCCCGAATCGACGATGAAGTCGTCGCGGAAGGCGAGGATCCGCCCCGTGTCGTCGAACCCGATCTCGGCATCGTGGATGTTGTCGCGCGAATGGGCGGCGTTGAGGATGTGCTCGTGCCGATCCTCCACCCAGAGCACCGGCCGGCCGATCCGGCGGGCGAGATACGGGATTATCAGGTCCTCCGGGTAGACATGTCCCTTGCCGCCGAACCCGCCGCCGACGTCGGGCGCCAGCACCCGGATCTTCTCCTCCGCCATGCCGAGCGCGAAGGCGAGCTCCTTCCTCACCCAGTGGACCACCTGGGTGGACGACCAGACGGTGAGCGAATCCGTCCTCCTGTCGTATTCGGCCGCCACGCCCCGACATTCGAGCGGCATCGCGGCGTAGCGGTGGTGCCGGAAGCGCCGCCTGATGCGGTGCGGCGCGGACGCCATCGCGGCGGCGACGTCGCCCTTCTCGACATGGAGTTGGGCGACCGCGTTGGTGCCGAGATCGGGATGAATGATTTCCGCGTCCGGCGCGGATGCCGCTTCCGGATCGACGACCGCCGGCAGCGGATCGAACCCGGCGTCGATCGCCTCGACGGCGTCCTCCGCCGCGTAGCGGCTGTCGCCGCAGATCACGGCGAAGGCCTCGCCGACATAGCGCACCCGGTCGCTCGCCATCAGGTTCTGCGGCGGCAGGGTAATTCGATGATCGACCCGTTCCGCCCAGCCCTTCGGCGCGGTGACCTGCATGCCGCCGATGGGCGGCATCTCGCGCGCGAGCTCGGCGCCGCCGAGCGCGAAAACCGCGCCGGGCTCCGCCAGCGCCCGGGCGAAGTCGAGCGACACGATGCGCGCGTGTGCAAGCTGGCTCCGCGCGAAGGCGGCATGGACCATCCCGGGCAGGACGAGGTCGGCGACATAGGACCCCTGGCCCAGCAGGAGGCGCCTGTCCTCGCGCCGGGGGACCGAGCGGCCGATATAGCCGTCGGGGGAGGTGGCGGTCATCGTTCGCCTCCGCTGGCGTATTCGGCGACCGCGTGGACGATGCCTTCGTAGCCGGTGCAGCGGCAGAGCACGGCGGCCATGCCCGAGCGGATCTCGGCCTCGGTCAGGTTCGGGCGGTGGCGCACCAGGTCGAGCGCGGTCATCAGCATCCCCGGCGTGCAGAAGCCGCATTGCAGCGCCCGGTGCTTGGAGAACAGCTGCTGCAGCCGGTGCAGGGTCTCGCCGTCGGCAAGCCCCTCGACGGTCTCGATCTCCGTCCCGTCCGCCTGCACCGCGAACATCAGGCACGACCGCGCGGCCTCGCCGTCGACATGCACGGTGCAGGCGCCGCAGATCCCGTGCTCGCATCCCACATGGGTCCCGGTTAATCCCAGCTCGTCCCGCAGGAAGTCGCTCAGCAGCATGCGGGGCTCGGCCTCGCCCGTCCGGGTCTCGCCGTTGACCGTCACGGTGACGCTGCGCTTCGCGGTCATGCGGCGCCTCCCGCGCGGGCGCGGGCGCCGTTCAGCGCGCGCCGCGCCATCGCGGCGGCGAGCTGGCGGCGGTAGGCCGCGCTCGCATGCACGTCGTCGTGTGGGTCGGACGACGCCGCGACCGCCTCGCAGGCGGCCTCGATCGCCTCGGGCCCGCAGGCGCTGTCGAGCAGCGCGTCTTCGGCGTCCCGGAAACGCAGCGGGGCAGGGCCGACGCCGCAGGCGGCGATCCTGGCGTCCGTGACCCGGTCGTTCGAGAGAACGATCTGCGCCGCCACGCCCGCGAGCGCGAAGTCGCCGTCGCGGCGGCTGATCTCGGCGAAGGCCGCGCCGGCGCCGTCGGGGATGCCGGGGAATTCGACCGCGATCAGCATTTCATCGGGCTCGAGCGCGGTGGTCAGCACGTCGACGAAGAACCCCGCGGCGGCGATCCGGCGCTCGCCGCGGCGCGACCGGCAGACCATCGTCGCTTCCAGCGCGGCGGCGACCGCCGGGTCTTCCGCCGCCGGGTCGGCATTCGCGATGCTGCCCCCGACGGTGCCGCGGGTGCGGATCGGCAGATGCGCGACATGGCGTGTCGCCTCGTGCAGGAGCGGCACCGCGCGCGCGACCGTCTGCGAGGTCTCGATCGCGCGCTGGCGGGTCATCGCGCCGATGACGAGGCGGTCACCCTTGTCGTCAATTCCGGCGAGCTCCGCCACCCCGTTTATGTCGATCAGCACGCTCGGGCGTGCGAGGCGGAAGTTGAGGGCCGGAACCAGGCTCTGCCCGCCGGCGAGAATCCTGGCGTCGGGCCCGCTGTCGGCCAGCAGGTCGAGGGCCTCGTCGAGGCTCTCCGGCGCGTGGTAGTCGAAGCGCGGCGGTTTCACGGCGGGCGTCCCGTTACAACTGCTGGCCGACGTCCCAGCGGATCACGATCTTTTCCAGCAGCACGATCAGCGCATAGAGGATGACGCCGACGACGCTGAGGACGAAGATCGCCGCCATCAGCATCGGCGTGTCGACATTTCCTTCCGAAAAGACGATCAGGTAGCCGAGTCCTTCCTGCGCGGTGACGAACTCGGCGACGATAATGCCGATCACCGCGAAGGTAATGCCTATCTTGAGGCCCGAGAAGATGTAGGGCAGCGCCGTCGGAAACTCGATCTTGGAGAAGATGGTCCAGCGGCTGGCGCTGAACGAGCGCGCCATGCGGATCATCACCGGGTCGGTGCTCTGAATGCCGGCGAAGGTGTTGACCACCATCGGGAAGAAGGCGATCACGAAGGCAAGCAGCACCCGCGACGTCATGCCGAGCCCGAACCAGACGATGAACAGCGGCGCCAGAGCCACCTTGGGCACCACCTGGAAGGCGATCACCAGCGGATAGACCCCGGTGCGGAACAGCCGCGAGAAGGCGAGCATTATGCCGAGCCCGACGCCGACCGCGACGGCGAGCAGGAACCCGTAGATGCATTGCAGCGTCGTCGGCCAGGTGTGCGTCAGGAGAAGGTCGTAGCGCTCGACCATGACCTCGAAAATGCGGACCGGAGTCGGTAGGATCGCCTCCGGAATCCTCAGGACGACCACGATCACCTGCCACAGGATAAGGGTGGCGATCGAGATGACGGTGGCGGGCGCGAGGTTCACCGCCTGGGTCGTGATCTGCGCCGCGATGCCGTTCTCGTCGGGTCGTGCCATGTCTTATCCCTCGATCGCCTTGCGCAAGTCGGCGACATAGACGTTGAATTCCGGCGTCTCCTCGATGTCGAGCGTGCGCGGCCGCGGCAGATCGATGTCGACGATCTTGCTGATCACGGCCGGGCGCGGCGACATGACGAACACGCGGTCGGACAGGAACACCGCCTCGCGGATCGAATGGGTGACGAACAGCACGGTTTTCTGGAATTCCTGCCAGATCCTCAGCAACTCCTGGTTCATGGCGTCGCGGGTGATGGCATCGAGCGCGCTGAACGGCTCGTCCATCAGCAGGAGCGTCGGGTTGTGGATCAACGCGCGGCAGATCGCCACCCGCTGCTGCATTCCGCCGGAAAGCTCGCTCGGAAAGTTGTCGGCGAAGCCGCCGAGCCCCGTCATCTCCAGGAGAGCGTCGACACCGTCCTGGTAGTCGGCCACGCGCAGCCCGAGGCTCTCGATCGGAAACAGCACGTTCTTCTCGATCGTCCGCCACGGCATCAGCACGGGCGACTGGAAGACCACGCCGGTATCGCGCCTGGGACCGGTCACTGCTTCCCGGTCGATCTCGATCGAGCCTCCGCTGATCGGCAGCAGCCCGCCCACCGCCATCAGCAATGTCGACTTGCCGCAGCCGCTCGGACCCAGGATCGACACGAACTCGCCCTCCCGGACGGCCATGTCGACATTCCGGATCGCCTCGATCTCCTCGCGTCGGGTCTGGTAGATCTTGCGCAGTGCGGCGATCCGGACGTGAACTGAATTCTCGGCCATGGGCTCCCTTTCCCGGCCCGCCCCGAAGGGCGGGCCGGGGCCGGTTCGAGTACTGTTGCCGATCCGCTAAGGCGCTGGTCGGGCGCCCGTCAGGCCTTGCTCGGATCGAACTTGGCGTTTTTGTTGACCGCCGTTTCCCACTCGCTCGCCGACAACTTGATGTTGCCCGCGAACTTGTTGGTGAACAGCTTGTCGGTCGGCGGCACGTTCTTGGCTTCCATGTACTTGATGACCACGTCGCGGGTGCGCTTCTGGTCGTCCGGGAGCATGTAGCCGAGACCGTGTTCCTTCACCGCCGGGCCGAGCGAGAGCGCGTTGGTGTTCCCCGTATGGATGAGCCACACGTTGCGGGGTCGCGTCTTCAGTTCCGGCTTGGCCTCGATCATGATGTCGAGCGCCTTCTCCGGCTCGAGCAGCTGAAGCTTGAGCCCTTCCATCGCGCCGTCGACCATCTGCTGCACCAGGTCCGGGTCGTTCTTGATCATGTCGGAGCGGGTGATCAGCCCGAGATCGAGGGTCTGGAGCCCGAAATCGGCATACATGAAGTGGAGCGACGGGGTCTTGCTCGCCAGCGTCGCCGCGTTGGACACGTAGTAGGTGCCGGTGCAGTCGGCCTGCTTGTTGACCACCGTCGAGATCAGCTTGCTCGGATGCACGATGGTCTGCTTGACCTTGGCCTTGTCGATCCCCGCAGCCCGCGTGAAGCCGGGGAACATCACGGTGTCGCCCGACGCCGCTGCCTGGACGATATGCTTCCCTTCGAGGTCCTTCGCCGTCTTGATCCCGGAATCCTTTCGGCACGAGATCGCGATCGGGCTCCGCTGCAATTTGGCGCCGATGGCGACGACGTCGAGGCCCTTGGAGACCCCGTTGACCATCACGCCGTAGCTCGCCTCGCCGAACATCGCCTTGCCGGCGGAGATCGTCTTGCACGCCGCGCCCGAGCCGTAGCCGCGGGCGATGGCGACGTCGAGGCCCCGCTTCTTCCAGCCCTGTTTCTGGGCGACGAACTCGAACGCGTGCCCGCCGACGAACAGCCACGGCAGCATGAACGTGACCTTGCGCATCTTGGACGCGCCGGCCTCGCGGATGAACGCGGGCGCCGTACCGGTCGCCAGGATCAGCCCGAGACCGGTGGTGCTGGCAAGGAAGGACCGCCTAGTGGGGGTCTTCCCGATCTGCTTGTCCTTCACGATATCGCCTCCTCTGTTTCCGTCCCGCCATGACGGTATCAACGGGCCGCGCCCGGTACAACCTCGCGCCCGCCCGGCGGGCATTGTCCGTCGCCGTCCCCGGTGCCATCATCGCCGCAGACTGCGAGGAGCTTCCGATGACGATTGCCCGGCACGAACGCCCGCCCGAGCTCGTGGGCGTCCCGTTGAACGATATCGCCCAACGCTACACCCGCGCATTCCGGGAAATCACGCCCGACTGGGCGGCGTTCGAAGACGCCAAGGTCGAGGGCTACAAGCGTGCCCAGCACCGGTTCATCGGCCCCGGCGGGTCCGGCAAGCACCACGACACCGAGGCGATCCCGGCGCGCGGCTTCACGCTGTCGATCATGTATGTCGAGCCGGGCCAGGGGAACGCGGCCCACACGCACGAGGTCGAGGAGATCTTCTTCGTCCTGAAGGGCCACCTGACCGTCTTCTTCGACGACGAGAACACGGGGGAGCGGATCGAGAAGCGGCTCGGCCCGTGGGAATGCGCCGCCTGCCCGCCGGGAGTCGTCCACGGCTACGTCAACGACAGCTTGGAGCCGGTCTATTTCCAGGTCATGCTCGGACGCGGCCGGCCCGAGACCATGGGCTATTCCGACGAGGAACTGTTCCAGCGCCGCGACGCCCATCTGAAAAGCGCCTGAACCCTTGCGGGCCATAGGAGAGCGGGTTCGCCGGATCGAGGATCCGGCGCTGTTGCGCGGGCGCGGGCAGTTCGTCGACGACATCCGCATTCCCGGCACGCTGCACGCCGCTTTCGTCCGAAGCCCCCACCCGCACGCCCGCATCGCCGGGATCGATACCGCCGCGGCCCTGGGTCTGGAGGGGGTGCGGGCGGTCTATGCCGGTGACGATCTCCGGCCCCATATCGTCCAGCCGCGGATGCCGCTCGGCTTCAGGGACGACCGGTTGCCCGACGACGTCACGCCGTTCGTTCTCGCCGACCGCGAGGTGAGCCATGTCGGCGAGGCGGTCGCGGCGGTGATCGCGGACAGCCGCTACATCGCCGAAGACGCCGCCGCGCTGGTCGAGGTCGATTACGAGCCCCTGCCGTCGGTCGCCGGTTGTCGGGAGGCGGCCCTGCCCGGCGCCCCGCCCGTTCGCGACGGGCGCGAAAGCAACGTGCTGCTCGAGTTCGGCCAGTCCTACGGCGATTGCGACGCCGCCTTCGCGCGGGCCGCGCATGTCGCGAAGGAGACCTTCGTCCAGCATCGCGGCGCCGCGCATTCGATAGAGGGGAGGGGCGCGGTCGCCCGCCACGACCCGGTCGAGGACCGGACCACGATCTGGACGTCGACCCAGATGTCGCACGAGGTCCGCGCCGGGCTGGTCAGGATGCTCGGCGCCGACGAGAGCCGCATCCGCGTGGTCGCGCCCGATGTCGGCGGCGGGTTCGGCTGCAAGTACCTGCTCTACAACGAAGAGCTGGTGGTCGTTCTGGCCGCGCGCCTGCTCGGGCGTCCGGTCAAGTGGATCGAGGATCGCCGCGAGCATTTCACCGGCTCGATCCAGGAGCGCGAGCAGTACTGGGAGATGGAGATCGCGGTCGCGGAAGACGGCGCCGTCCTCGGCATCCGCGGCACCATGCTCCAGGACCAGGGCGCCTACACGCCGCAGGGCATCAACCTCGCCTACAACGCATCGACCTCGGTTCCCGGCGCCTACATCGTCCCGAATTACGAGCTTGCCGTGAAGGTGGTCGAGACCAACGCCATACCCTCCATGCCGGTGCGCGGCGCGGGCTACCCGGAGGGCAATTACATCGTCGAGCGCATGCTCGACCGCGCCGCCGCCGGGCTTGGCATGGATCGTGACCAGATACGCCGCCGCAACCTGATCCCCACCGAGGCCATGCCCTACGAGATGCCGCTCAAGACCCGCGCGGGAACCCCGGTCAAGGCGGATAGCGGCGATTTCGTCAAATGCCAGGACATTGCGCTCCGGGCGGTGGACGCGGCCGGGTTCGCCGCGCGCCGGAGCGCCGCCCGCGCGGAGGGCCGCTATCTCGGGTTCGGCCTCGCCAACGGCCTCAAGGGCACCGGGCGCGGCCCGTTCGAGTCGGGCATCGTGCGGATCGACCGGTCGGGGCGGGTGCGGGTGTTCACCGGCGCGCTCGCCATCGGCCAGGGGCTGAAAACCATCCTCGCCCAGATCGCGGGCGAGTCGCTCGGCGTGGCGCCCGCCGAAATCGAGGTCGTCTGCGGCGATACCGGCACGATCGCGCTCGGGCTGGGCGGGTTCGCGAGCCGCCAGACCGTCACCGCGGGCTCCTCGGTCCACATCGCCGCGGGTGAGGTGCGCGACAAGGTGCTCAAGCTCGCCGGCCACATGCTGGAGGCGGCGCCGGAGGATCTGGAGATCGTCGACGGGACCGTCCGCGTCGCCGGCGCACCCGATCTCTCGGTGCCGTTGAGCGAAGTTGCGGAGGCGGCCTCGGGAGTCCCCGGCTACTCGCTGCCCGACGGGGTCGAGGCCGGGCTCGAGGCCAATGTCAATTTCAAGCCTTCCGGGCTCACCTATTCCAACGGGGTCCATGCCGTCGAGATCGAGGTCGACGTGGAAACCGGTGCGGTCGAATTCCTCAACTACGTCGTTGTCAGCGATTGCGGCCGGATCGTGAACCCGATGCTGGTCGACGGGCAGGTCGCCGGCGGCGTGGTGCACGGGATCGGCAACGCGCTTTACGAATGGATGGGCTACGACCCCGCCGGGCAGCCGCTGACGACGACGCTCGCCGACTACATCATGCCGACTGCGGCGGAGCTCACCCGGCTCGACCTGCGTTACGAGGAGACGCCGTCGCCGATCAACCCGCTCGGCGTCAAGGGGGTCGGCGAGTGCGGCACCGTGCCCGCCGCCGCGGCCATCGTCGCCGCGGTCGAGGACGCGCTCTCGCCCTTCGGGATCGAGGTCTCCGACTATCCGATGACCCCGCCCAGGCTGCGGGCCCTGATCGAGGCGGCGGGCGGATGAGGCCGTCGGGGCAAGGAAGATACATTCCCGGATTTTCCCACGTCCTGGCTGCCGCGGGCCTGTTCGCCCTTTTTGCCGTCTCCTCTCCGCATGCCCGGCAAGACGGCGCGTACCGGTTCGGACCCCTGACGATCGAGGTGCCCTGGGCGCGGGCGAGCGCCGGCGCCGCGAGGGCGGGCGCGGCCTATCTCAGGATCGTCAACGCCGGCGCCGAGGCCGATCGCCTTCTCGGCGCGTCTTCACCGGTCGCCGAACGTGTCGAGCTGCACACCCACAGGATGCGGGACGGCGTGATGCGGATGCGCCGGATCGAGGCGGTTTCCGTCCCGGGCAACGAGGCCGCCGAATTGAAGCCCGGCGGCGACCACGTGATGCTGATGGGGCTGACCGGCCCCCTGAAGCGGGGCGACACCTTTCCGCTCACCCTGAGCTTCGAGAAGGCGGGGAAGATCACCGTGCCGGTGGCGGTGCGTCCCGTCACGGCACGCAGCCCGGGCATGAAGCACCACGATCACAAGTGAGTTCGGGGCGGCCCTCCCTCGAGCGGGAGGGGAGAAGATGCGGGGAGGTGCGGACCGCCGCGACCCGGTCAGGGCTGCTCCCGGCGGCGCAGGACACCGGTCTCGGCGAGGCGCGACATCTCCGCCTCGTCGTAACCGAGCTCCGTGAGGATCGCCGCGTTGTCGGCGCCGAGCCCGGGCGCCATCGAGCGGATTTCGGCCGGGGTCTCGGTGAACCGCGCCGCCGGACGGGGCTGGCGCACCGGGCCAAGGTCGGGATCGTCGCGTATCTCGACGATCGCGTTCTCGATCACCTGGGCGTTCTCGATCACCTCGCCGCGCTTGAGTACCGGCGCGGCGGGCACGACTTCCCGGTTGAACCGGGCGAGGATTTCCGCCGTCGGCCACTTGGCGATCTCCTCGTTCATGATCGTGCGGCGCTCGGTCCGGTTTTGGCCGCGCGCGGCGGCGGTCCTGAAGCGCGGGTCCTCGATCAGCTCTTCGCGGCCGAAGGCGCGGCACATCCCGGCCCATTCCGGGTTGGAGATGACGGCCGCGGTGATATACCCGTCCTTCGTCCTGAAGATCAGGTCCGGGCCTGCCTGCTGGCGCGCGGGATCCTGCTCGTTGTCGAGGAAGGTGAGCGGCGAGCTCGCCTCCGGCCAGAGATAGGCGACCATGGTGTCCAGCATGGCGAGCCGGACATGCTGGCCCTTGCCGGTGCGTTCGCGCGCGAACAGCGCCGCCGTGATGGCCTGCGCCGCGGTCACCGAGGTCGTCTTGTCCGGGACGATGGTCCGCACCATGCGCGGCCGGCCGGTCTCGTTGTCGGTCTGGATGTCGCAGAGCCCGGAGAGCGCCTGGATGATCCCGTCATAGACCCGCTGATGCGCGTAGGGGCCCGTCTCGCCGAACCCGCTGATCGAGACGAAGATAATGTCGGGCTTGAGCGCACGCACGGCGTCCTCGCCGAGCCCCATGCGCTCGATCGCGCCCGGGCGGAAGTTCTGCACCAGCACGTCCGCGGTCGCGGCGAGCTTGCGGACGATGGCGAGCCCCTCGTCTGTCTTGAGGTCGACGCAGAGCGAGCGCTTCGAGCGGTTGCAGGACAGGAACGACGCCGACATGCCGCGGTGGATGACGCCGTATTGCCGCATGATGTCGCCCGCCGGCGACTCGATCTTGATCACGTCAGCGCCCTGGTCGGCGAGCATCATGGTCGCCACCGGACCCGAGACCATCGTCGTCAGGTCGAGAACGCGGATGCCGTCGAGGGGACCCGGCATGGTTCAGACCTCCGGCACGGCGCGCCCGCCATAGTTCCGCGGATAGGTCTCCGCATAGGCCGGGCGCGACCTCATGCGGACGCGATAGTCGCGCAGGAATTCGGGCAGCGCGAGCTCATAGCGCTGGGCGGCGTCGAGACACGACATGAACAGGATGTCGGCGATGCTGATCTTCTCTCCCATCAGGAATTCCCCGGCCTCGGCGATGCGCCCCTTCATCCGTTGGAGCTGGTGGTCGAAATACTCGATCGCCGCGCGCACGGCGATCGGGGAAGCGCCGTATTCCTGAACCAGGTCGCCGTGGCGCCGGATGTTGTAGATCGCGTTGGCGTCGAGCTCGCTCATCGTGAAGAAGCACCATTCGAGCAGCCGCGCCCGGTCAAGCGGGCCGCCCGGGACGTAGAAATGATCCGGCACCGGAAACGTTTCGGTCATGTAGGTCATGATCGCGGCGCTCTCGGTCAGGCATATGTCGCCGTGCACCATCGCCGGGACCTTGTGGCGCGGGTTGATGGCCAGGAACTCGTCGGTCTTGGTCTCGCCGGTACGGGGGCCGATCGGGCGGTGTTCGTAGTCCAGGCCGAGCTCCTCCGCGAGCCACAGCGTGCGATGCGTCCGCATCGTACCGGCGCCCCAGAGGACCAGTTTCCTATCCATCACATCGTCGCTCCCAGACCGCCCGCAGAGTAAAGCCTGCGCGGTTCGGACAAAACCGCCCTACCGCCAGTTGCCGTCATTTCGACCGAGCGAAGCGAGCGGAGAAATCTGTCATTCTCGGCGCCTGTTCGTGTGTGGCGGATATCTCCGCTCCGCCGCCCTCCTGGCGGCTCCGGTCGATATGACGTAGAGACCGCCGTTCAGCCGATCGCGCGCAAAACACGCGCGATTTCCTCCGCTTCCGTGACGCCCGCGATAATGACCTGATCGAGCCCGGCGTCCCGATACTCGCGGACCCGCGCGCGCACGGTCTCCTCGGTTCCGCAAGCGGCGTGGGCTGCGAGCACTTCCGGGCCGATCATCCGCTCCACCCCGGACCAGTCCTCCGCGGCCCAGGCGGTACGGAGTGCTTCCTGATCGAGTTCGACACCCGCGGCCTCCAGGTTGGGCCCGTGGTGAGCGCCGCGCAGCACGAAGCCCAGCGCCCGCTTGAGTTCGGCCGGCGCCTCCCCGATCCGGGTATAGACCTGACCGTAACGGGCCGCGCCGCCGTCGCCCAGCCGGGCAATGCACTGGCGCATGAAGGGGACCGACACCGTGGTGGACAGAAGCACCCCGTCCGCAACCTGGCCGGCGAGAGCCAGCATGCGCGGCCCGGACGCGGCAAGCACGATGGGAATGTCGCGCGGCGCGTTGATCAGCCCCCGCCCGCCAAGCCGGTATATCTCGCCGTCATGGTCGAGGGTGTCCCCCGCATAGAGGCGGCGGCAGATCTCGATGGACTCGGCGATCCGCGCCAGCGGGCGTTCGGTCGCGATTCCGGCGGCGTCGAGATCGCCCGGCGCGCCCACGCCGAGCGAGAGTACCACGCGGCCGGGATAGAGCTCGTCGAGCGTCGCCGCCGTCATGGCGGCGTAAACCGGGTGGATCGTGAACGGGCTCAACGCCATCAGCGCGACTTCGAGCCTTTCGGTCGCCGCCAGCGCGGCGCCGGCCAGCGCCACCGGATCGCGCAGGAACAGATGCGTCGCGATCCACAGCGTCCTGGCGCCGCCCGCCTCGGCCGCGCGGGCCTGCGCCGCGATCTCGCGGCCGGGGGAAAAACAGTCCAGCGATACGCCGAGCTCAGACATCGAAACCGTAATGCTCCCCCAGCGCGCGGCGCAGGTCGTCGAGGTCCGGCTCGACCGCGGGCAACGGAGCGGATGGTGCCGCATCCACATCCTTCAGGCCGGAGGCGGTGGCGACCGCGACGACGGTGTCGCCGCGCCGGATCGTACCGTCGGCGCCGAGCCGGTCGATGGCGGCGAAGGCCGCGGCCGAGGACGCCTCCACGAACAGCCCGGATTCCCGCGCGAGCGTTGCTTGAGCCCCCAGGATCGCGCCGTCGTCCACGGTCACCGCGATCCCGTCCGTCCGCCGGAGCGCCAGCAGCGCCTGTGCGGTGCTGCGCGGAATGTCGATGGAGACCGCGACGGAGCCCGCGTCGCGCTCGACGACGGGCGGCATCGCCTCGTCCGCGGACAGCCCGGCGGAGAGCGATCCGGACACCTCCGCCGCGACCAGCCGCGGCATCCCGCCCGTCCACCCCCAGCGCCGCATCTCGTCGAACCCTTTCCACAGCCCGAAGAGTGCGTCGCCGTAGCACACCGGGAGGACGCACCAGTCCGGCACGCGCCAGTCGAGCTGTTCGGCGATCTCGTAGGCCAGCGTCTTGTAGCCCTCGATGCCGATGGGGTTGCTGCCCGCCGTCGGTCCGAAGAAGGGCGAGGTCGGGAACCAGTCGAATTCCTGCACCGCCCGCGACAGTATGCGCCAGCGGTCCTCCTTTTCGGCGCATTCGAGCACCATCGCGCCCGCCGCCCGGATTTGCCCGACCATCGGCCCGGCGGCGCCCTTGAAGGTGAGCACCACGCAGGGGAGGCCCGCGCGCGCGGCGTAGGACGCCGCCGCCGCTCCTGCATTGCCGGACGAGCTGGTGCCGACGACCCCGGCGCCGATGAAAGCCGCCCAGGAAACGGCGACGCTCGCCAGCCGGTCCTTGAAGGACCAGGTCGGGTTGCGGGTCTCGTCCTTGACGAAAAGCGTGTCGCAATGGGGCGAAGGAACCGGGATAAGCGGCGTCATCCCTTCGCCGAGACTGATTGCCGCATCGGTTTCCAGCGGCAGGGCGTCCGCGAAGCGCCACAGCGTTCGCGGCGCGCTTGGCAGGGCATCCCGGTCCGGAGGGGTCGATTCGTCGTAGACGACGCTGAGATTGGCCGCCACCCCCTCTCTCTCGCAGGCGCCGCAGACGCGGTCGAATTCGTCCAGCGGATAGGATCGTCCGCATCGAATGCAGGAAAGCGCCGTCGGCTTCATCTCGCCCTCGATCCCGGGCGTTCAATCATGGTCGCCGCCCAGCTCGATGACGGTTCCGGCGCCGGCGGCAACCGCCCGGCGCTCGATATGCTGGGCGGTGATGAGGTCCTGGATCGGAAGCCCCAGCGACTTGTAATAGGTGATCTCCTCTTCGGTTTCCCGACCCGGTCGGGTCCCGGCGATGATATCGGCGATCCCGGTCACGTCGTCCTCGCGGATCGCGCCTTCGGCGATAGGGATCGTCAAATCGCCGGCGTTGGCGAGACTGTCGGCGGGGCTGTCGATGACGAGCTTTCTTGCGCGGACGACCGTCTCGGTGTCGACCTCGCGGGCGGTCGCCTGGTTGGCGCCCGCCGCGGCGACGAAGGTTCCCGCGCGCAGGTCCCGGCCGCGTATGACGGGCTCCGACGAGGTGGTCGCCGCGACGACGATATCGGCCTCGCCGACCGCCTCGCCCACCGAACCCGCGAGCCTCGCGTCGTCGGGCAAACCCGGCTCGGCCACGATCCATTCGATGAAGGCGCGGGCGCGGGCCTCGCTCCTGCCCGCGACCAGCACGCGCTCCAGATCGTGGGTCCGGGCGAGCGCCTGGAGCTGATTTCGTGCGACCCTTCCGGCGCCGACCGCGGCCACGACGCGGGAATCGGCGCGGGCGAGGCGGAGCGCGGCAGCGCCGGTGCCCGCCCCGGTCCGGAGGTCTGTCAAATAGCCGCCTTCCATGACGGTGCGCGGATGGCCTGTCTCGCCGTCGAACAGCGTGACGATCGCCGACATCCGGGCAACGCCGCGTTCGGCGTTGCCGAAGAAGTCGGAGACCACCTTGACCCCATACCCCCCGCCGCCCTTCAGGAAGGACGGGTTGAAGATGGCGACGCCCGGCGGCGACTCCGAGACCACGAAGCTCCGCAGGCCCTCGACGCTCTCGCGGGCCGCGAGCCGGGTGAACGCCTCCTCCTGAATCGGGATCGCCGCGCCCATGTCGATCAACGACCGGACATCGTCCTCGGTCAGAATTCGAAGCCGCACCGCCGATCCTCCCCGGCCCACTGATAGGAGCGGGGCGGTCCCGGGTCAACGCAAGCGCGCTGTGGCATAGTTCCGCGCGAAGGAGGGCCGCGTGGCGCTGCTCGCGATACACAACGCGCGTCTCGTCACCGAGACGTCGGAACGACCGGGCGGAATCGTCATCGGCGATGACGGGCGGATCGAGGCGCTGGTCGAGGCGGATGTCCGGCCCGATGCCGAAACCGTCATCGACGCGGGCGGGCGGCTCCTGTTTCCGGGTTTCATCGACGCCCACGTGCACATGCGCGATCCGGGCTACCCGCACAAGGAGACCTTCGCGACGGGCACGATGGCGGCGGCCTGCGGCGGGGTGACGACCGTGATGTGCATGCCGAACACCGACCCGCCGACCGATTCCGCCGAAGGAATCGAGGCGATGCGCGCCGCCGGGGAAGGGGCGAGCCTGGTGGACTTCACGATTCAGGCCGGGGTCATGCGGGAGAACATCGCCGATATGCCGGCCCTTTGGGACATGGGCGTGACCTCCTTCGAGGCGCTGCTGTCGGATGCGCCGGCGTCGATGCTGCTGGACAGCGACGGCCTGATCCGGGCGGCCCGGGCGGTTGCCGCCTGCGGCGGCGTGATGGGCGTCTATACCGGCGATCCGGCCCTGGTCGAGGCCGCGCTTCACCGCCTCGCCGGCCGCAACGATTTCGCGGCGTTCGCCGAGGCGCGCGCACCACTCGGCGAAGCCATGGGGCTTGCCCGCCTGATCGAGGCCGCGCGCGCGACGAAGGCGCGGATCGTCGCACGCCAGGTCTGCACGGCCCGCGGCTTCGCCATGATCGAGACTGCCCGTGGAGGCGACCCCCCGGTTTCCATCGCCGCGGAGGTGACGCCCCACCATTTCCGTCTCGACGCGGGTGCGGTCGACCGTCACGGCGCGTTTGCCCTTATGGTGCCGCCCCTGCGCAGCGGCGACGACCGCCTGGCCGCGCGAAAGGCCGTCGGGTCCGGCGCGGCCGACTTCGTGGGCTCCGACCACGCGCCGCACGCGGTCGAGGAAAAGAACCGGCCAAGTCCCTGGGATGTCCCGGGAGGCACGCCCGGGCTGGATACCATCGTCCCCGCGACGGTCGATCTCGCGGCGTCGGGCGAAATTCCCTGGACGCGGGTCGCTGCGGTGTTGTGCTCGGCGCCGGCGCGGCTATTCGGGATCGCCGACCGCAAGGGACGGCTCGCGGTCGGCGCCGACGGCGATCTGGTGCTGATCGACCCCGGGCTGACGAAAACTGTCGATGCCGGTTCGATCCGCTCGCGCGCCCGGCGCTCGCCTTTCGAGGGAATGACGCTGACCGGCTGGCCGGTGCTCACGGCGTTGCGCGGGCGCGTGATCGCGGAAGACGGGCGTTATGTCGGGGACGAGCCGCGCGGGCGCTGGCTGCGCCGCGGCGCGGTCGATTGGAGCTGAGCGATGTTCGGAGAAGCGGGACGAATCGGGCTGATCGTGCCGGCCAATAACGGCGTCCTGGAACCCGAATTGTGGTCGGTCCTGCCAGACGGCGTCGTACTCTACGCCACCCGGATCCTCGCGAAGGGCTTGCTCACGCCGCGGGCCGTGCATGCGATGGAAGAGAATGTCGACCGCGCCGTCGACGAGCTCGCCGCGACCGGGGTCGACGCGATCGTTTATGCCGACATGGTGACGACGTTCATCATGGAGCCGGGGTGGAACGAGACGCGCACCGGGGAAATCGCGGCGCGTACGGGCTGTCCCTGCATCTCGGCCTGGACGGCCCTGCGCGACGCGCTCGCGCATCTCGGCATCGCCCGGTTCGCGCTCGGTACGCCCTATCCGGCGGCGATCCACGCGCTCGCGCCGCCGTTCTTCGCCGAGCGCGGGTTCTCGCTCACCGGCGACGCCACGCTCGACATCCGTCAGATGGCCGATGTCCCGCGGGTCGATGCGGAACGTCTTCGCGATCTGGTCGCCGATCTCGATTACGCGGCGGCGGAGGCGGTGGTGCTGCTCGCCACCGACCTCCCCACCTTCGCCTCGCTGGAAAGCCTGCGGGCGATGACCGGGCGCCCGGTGCTCAGCTCCAATCAGACCATCCTCTGGTCGGCGCTCCGCACCGTCGGCAGCGACGCGACGATCGAATCTCTCGGGCCCCTGTTCCGGGGCTGAAGCAGCGGGACGCGCCGGGCCGAAACCGGCCCGGCGCAAATCACGCTCGGGAGCGTCCTCTTACTTGAGGATCAGCCCGTGCTTCGCCTTGTCCGGCACCTTGTCGATGACGCCCCGCTTCGCGGCCATTTCCAGGAACGCCCATTGCGAGTCGATCACCTTCTGGTTCCAGTCGGTCAGGAACACCCGTTTCTCCGACAGCAGGCGCTTGTACACGTCGGCCTGGGCCTGGTTCTTGACCGCGGCGAGCTTGCCGTGCTTCTTCACCGCCGCGGCGAGGTTCTCCGGCTTGCGCAGCCATTCCCACGCCTCGTGGGAGGCCGCGACGAAGCGCTTGGCGCGATCCGGATCCTCCTCGACCCAGGACCGCCAGGCGACGATCGGAGCCGACCAGACCACCGGGTACCCCGTCTTCTCCTTCCAATAGGTGTTGGCGGAGAAGATCGAGCGGTACTTGTCCGGCTGCGCGAGGGCCGCGACGGTCAACGAGGAGATGTTGAACATCGAATCGACCTTGCGGGTTTCGAGGAACTTGAACAGCGCCGGCGCGGCTGCCTGCACGAATTCGGTGTCCTTGAGGACATCGATGCCGTAAGCGTCGATCAGCGCGGCCCGCGTCGCCTTGAACGCGCCTGCGCCCGTCGACCAGCTTGAGAACTTCTTGCCCTTCAGGTCGGGGACCGCTTTGAACGGGGTCTCGTTGCGGACCATGACCTCCTGCATCACCGTCAGCCCGCCGCCGATGACGACCCAGTCGAGCCCCTTGTTGATGCGGGCGATCGCCGCCGTCCCGGGATAGTAGGTGACCATGCATTCCTTGGCGGGGAGGCCCGCGACGTGGCCGCGGAATGGCCGGGCATCGAGCTTCAGGTCGATCCCGTGCTTTTCGTAGATACCCGCATCCTTGCCACCATAGGCGCTGAGGATGAAGACACTGTTCCTCGGGACGGTCGTGGTCACCGTCTTGAGAGCCGCGGCGAGGGCTGGCGCGGAAACCGCGATGGCCGCAAGAACGGAGAGACCCCCGAGCAGCAAAGGCTTTTTGAACATCTCATTCCTCCCTTCGATTCGTCCGGCGGCTCGCCTGGCCGGTCTCGGGAGGCGAACCGGTCCGTTCATGCTGGGTGGGGGCGGTGCAACTGTCAAGTCGCGCGACGCTTCGGCGGGTCCGCTCCTTGGCAGCTTCCCGGGCCCCCGCCATAATGCCGACGCGGCGGAGAGCGGGGGGTTCGGCATGAAGCTCGACATCTACAATCACATTTTTCCGGTCAAGTATTTCGAGCGGATGCAGGAGGTCATTCCCAACAAGGGGCCCATCAAGCGCTGGCTCAACATCCCCGTTCTTTACGATGTCGAGGCGAGACTCCGGATGATGGACGGGTTCGGCGAATACCAACAGATCCTGTCCAATTCCATGCCGCCCATCGAGTTCATCGCGGGACCGGAGCAGACGCCCGACCTCGCGCGGCTCGCCAATGACGGCATGGCGGAGCTCTGCAAGCGCTATCCCGACCGTTTTCCGAGCTTCATCGCCTCGCTGCCGATGAACAACATGGATGCGACGATCGAGGAGATCGACCGCGCCATCGTCGAGCTCAACGCCTGCGGCGTGCAGATCTTCAGCCACGTCAACAACCGGCCGCTCGACGAGCCTGAGTTCTACCCGCTGTTCGAGAAGATGGCCGGGCACGACCTGCCGATCTGGCTGCATCCGGCGCGCGCCGCCAACCACCCCGACTACCTCACCGAGGAGAAGTCGAAGTACGAAATCTGGTGGACCTTCGGCTGGCCCTACGAGACTTCGGCCGCGATGGCCCGGATCGTGTTCTCGGGCATCTTCGACAAGCTGCCCGACATCAAGATCATCTCGCACCATCTGGGCGCGATGATCCCCTATTTCGAGGGCCGCGTCGGGCCGGGCTGGGACCAGCTCGGCACGCGGACGGCGGACGAGGACTACGAGGCGCTGCTGGCCTCGATGAAGAAGCGGCCCGTCGACTATTTCAAGATGTTCTACGCCGATACCGCGACCTTCGGCTCGGATGCCGCGACCGATTGCGGCCTCGCCTTTTTCGGCGTCGACAAGTGCCTGTTCGCGTCCGACTGCCCGTTCGATCCCGAGGGCGGGCCGATGTATATCCGCGAGACCATCCGCATCCTCGACAATATCGAGGTGACGGATGCCGAGCGGGACGCGCTCTATCTCGACAACGCGAAGAAGCTGTTGAAGCTCAACTGAAGCGCCGGCGCGGACCCGACCCGGATTTCCCATCTTGGCCGGCCTGCTTGCCGATCCGGCTCGGCGTCGCGGGCTGATCGGGGTCGCGCTCGCCATCGGCGCGACGATTACCTTCACGGCGTCCACGGTCGGCGCGGTATTCTCCTACGAGGGCGGCGGCGAGCCGCTGGCTGCCATCAGCTCCCGCTATATCGGCGCGATGCTGGTCTTCATACCGTTGCTTCATTTCTCCGGCATCGGCTTCAGCCTGCCGCGCCGCGAGCGGGCGATCTCGCTCGCCCTCGGGGGGCTTGCCGCGGTTCAGGCCTATTGCCTCTACAACTCGATCGCCCATATCGCCGTCGGGCTGACCTTCGCCATCTTCTACATCTACCCCATTCTGGTCGCCCTGATCGCCATTGCCTTCCGGCAGGACAGGATCACGCCGGCGATCGTCGTCGGGCTGGTCGTCGCCTTCGCCGGGCTGATGCTGGTCTTCGACGTGTCGGACAAGGGGTCCAATCTCTGGGGATCCCTGCTCGCCATCGGGGCGGCGGTCTCGTGGGCGATCATCACGGTCGGCAGCGGCGGGGTGATGCGCACCCAGGATCCCCGCCTCTTCACCTTTTACCTGCAGCTTTCGGCGGGGCTGATCTATCTCGTCATCTGCCTGATAGAGGGCGACGTCGTCCTGCCGCAGACGGCCAAGGGCTGGGCCGGACTGATCTCGCTGCCGATCTTCTACGCCGCGTCCACGCTCGGCTTTTTCGGCGCCATTGCGATGATCGGCTCTATCCGAGCGGCGCTGCTGATGAACCTGGAGCCCGTGTTCACCATCGCCGCCGGGTTCCTGATCCTCGGACAGGTGCTCACGCCGCTCCAGCTCGCCGGCGCCGCGCTGGTGATCGGCGCCGTGCTGGCGGTCCGGATCGACAAGGCGCGCCCGTCCTAGTCGCGCTCGAACTTCGCTTCACGCCTGTCCAGGAAGGCCTCCATGCCGGCGCGGGCATCGGTGCTGGTCTGGGTGAGCGCGGAGGCCACCGACTCGGTGAACAACCCTTCCTGCCTCGGCATGTCGGCGATGCGGCCGATCGCGCCAAGAACCATCGCGTTGACCATCGGCGCGTTGTCCGCGACCGTCTCGGCGAGCTCGATTGCCTTGTCGAACGCTTCGCCCTCGCCGACGAGGTAATGAGAGAGGCCGAGCGCCTGGCCCTCCTCGGCCGAGACGCGGCGTCCGGTGAGCATCATCTCCGTGGTGCGGCCGGCGCCGATGATACGCGTCACGCGCACCGTCGCCCCGCCGCCCACGAAGATGCCCCGCCGCCCTTCCGGCAGCTGGTAGATCGCGCTCGGCTCGGCGACGCGAACATGGGTGGCCGAGGCGATTTCGAGACCGCCGCCCATGACCGCGCCCTTCATCGCGGCGACCACCGGAAGTCCGCCGAGCTCCACCATGTCGAGCGTTCGGTGCCAGTAGCGCGAGGTTTCGAAGGACTCGACGGGATCGCGTTCCTTGTGCTCCGAAAGGTCGAGCCCGGCGCAGAAATGCCTGCCTTCGCCGCAAAGCACTACCGCCCGGGCTTCGCTCGGCGGGGCCTGAAAGAACCGGTTTATGTCCTCGATCAGCCGCGTGTTGACCGCGTTGCCCTTCTCAGGCCGATCGAGGGTGAGGATCGCGATTCGTCCCCGCGATTCGAACCGCAAGACGTCGCTTTCGAACTTCGTCACCCTGGATTTGACCCCGCTACCGTTTCGCGCCAGCTATAGGGGCCGCAACGGGCGGTGTAAACTGGCGCGCCACGGGACAGGGAGCGGGACATGGATATCGCGGGAATTTCGGCGTTGGTCACCGGCGGTGCCTCAGGGCTCGGCGCGGCGAGCGCGCGGCGCCTCGCCGATCTTGGGGCAAAGGTCGGAATCGTCGACCTCAACGCTGACGGGGCACAGGCGGTCGGCACCGAGATCGGCGGCAAGGGGGTCGGCTGCGACGTCACCAGCCCCGGAGCGGTGGAGGCGGCGCTCGCCGAGATTTCCGATGCGGTGGGCGTGCCCCGGGTGGTGGTGAACTGCGCCGGGATCGGCGTCGCCGGGCGCATCGTTGGCCGCGGCGGTCCGATGGCGCTCGAGGAATTCACCCGCGTGGTCGATATCAACCTGTTCGGCACCTTCAACGTGATGAGGCTCGCCGTCGCCGCGATGTCAGCCCTCGATCCGAACGAAGGCGGCGAGCGCGGGGTCGTCGTCAACACCGCCTCGGTCGCCGCATACGACGGGCAGATCGGCCAGGCGGCCTATTCCGCCTCGAAAGGCGCCATCGCCTCGATGACGCTGCCCGCTGCCCGCGAATTCGCTCGCATGGGCGTGCGCGTGATGACGATCGCGCCGGGCATCCTGCTGACGCCGATGTTCGACGGTGTGCCCGACGCCGCGCGGGAGGGGTTGCTCTCGATCACCCAGTTCCCGCCCAGGCTGGGCGCGCCCGAGGAATACGCCCAGCTCGTCCAGCAGATCGTGGAGAACCCCCTGCTCAACGGCGAGGTCATTCGCCTCGACGGCGCGGTGCGCTTGCCGCCCAGATAGGAAGGAGGCCGGAATGGCCGAGACCCGGAAGAAGGCCCGCGTGATGGGCATCAACCATGTCGTGCTTGAAGTCGACGACCTAGACGACGCGCTTGCGTTCTACGGAGCCGTGTTCGAGTTCGAATTGCGGGGCCGCGGCGAGACCAACGCCTTCATCGACATGGGCGATCAATTCATCCAGTTGACGGTGAACAAAGGCGGTTCGCCTGACGTGAAGCGCCATTTCGGTCTGGTGGTCGACGACCGCAGCACCGTTCGCGCGGCGTTGGAGGAGCTCGGCGCCGAAATGATCGGCAACAGGCTCAATTTCCGCGATCCGTGGGGCAACCGCGTCGAGGTCGTGCCCTACGACGACATCCAGTTCACCAAGGCCAAGCCGATCCTGCGGGGGATGGGCCTCGACGGACTGGAGAAGACGGCCTCCGCCAGGGAAGAGCTGGCGAAGAAAGGGCTGGCATAGCGGGCGCGTCGAAGGATCGGATACCCCTTGTCTACAAGTCCCTCACATGCGGCAGGACTTCCTTGCCGAAGATTTCCAGCGACTGCATGATCTCGGCCTGGGGCAGCGAGCCGAAATCGACCAGCATCCCGATCTAGGTGATGCCGATGTCCGACAGCACCCCGATCCGTTCTATCGCCTGTGCCGGACCGCCCATCAGGACCCGGCCCGGAAAGTACGACTCAAACGTAAACCTGCGCTGCCCCGCGTCGCGCTGCTCGTAGCCTTTGTACGCGACCGGATCGGCGGGATTGCGGGTGGCTTCCAGTCCCGCGGCGGCATATTCGCTCATCGGTCCGTGGACCGCCGCTTCCAGCCTTTCGTCGTCGCCTTCGGCGAGGAAATGGGCGTGGTAGACGCAGCAGATCTCGTGATCCTCGATCCTGCGTTCCGCTTTCCGCAGGGCGTCGTGGTACCAGCCGATGCGCTCGATCGCGATGTCGTGGTCGACGTGGTAGGCGACGTAAAGGAGGTTGTGGCCCTCCCGCGCCGTCCATTCGAAGCTCTCCGGCGACAGCAGGCAGGCGACCCAGATCGGCGGGTGCGGCTTCTGGTACACCGGCGGAAGGATCGGAAGGCCGGACATCGCGGGCCGGAATCCGCCGTCGAATTCGAGCGTCGGCTCGCACCACGCCCTGCGGATCAGGTCGACGCCCTGCTCGACCCGCTCGCGGCTTTCTTTCATGGGCACTCCGAAGGCGTCGAACTCGTCGCGGATGAAACCGCGCCCGACGCCGAAATCGAAGCGCCCTTTGGAAAGTTGGTCGAGCGCCGCCGCCTGTTCCGCCACCCGCACGGGGTCGTTCAGCGGCAGGATCGTCGCCCCGGTGCCCAGCCGGATCCGCTCCGTCCGTCCCGCGAGGTAGGAAAGGAACGCATAATTCGCCGGCAACAGGCCGCCGTGGCGGACGAAGTGGTGCTCCACCATCCACGCGTAGTCGATGCCGATCCGGTCGGCGTAGACGACCTGCTCGACCATGTTGTGGTAATGGGTATGGGCGTCGCGGGTCTCGGGCAGGTAGGTCGGCAGGTAGAACAGGCCGAATTTCATCTGCGGCTCCCCGGGGTGACGGTTGCGGCGGGCGGACAGTTTGGTGCGGCGGGGCCGCGCGGTGCAAGCGACGCCCGCCGCCACAAAGGGGAAACAGGCGATGGGCGAAGACGAATTGTTGAGGCGCGCCTTCGCGGCGGCGCGGCGGGCGGCGGCGAACGGCAATCCGCCTTTCGGCTCGGTGCTGGTTGACGGCGCAGGCGAGATCGTCCTCGAAGCCGAGAACGACATGCTCACGACCGGCGACGTGACCGGCCATGCCGAGATCAACCTGATCCGGACGGCCAGCCGGGACCTCGGTCCCGCGCTGGGCGGCTATACGCTCTATACGAGCTGTGAGCCCTGCGCGATGTGCGCGGTCGCCGCTTACTGGTCCAGGCTCGACCGGATCGTGTTCGGGCTGTCGCACCCGAGGCTGGTCGAGATCAGGGGCGAGGGCGGGCCGCCGATGATGAACCTCCGCTGCCATGAGGTCGCCGAGCGCGGCGTTCACAGTATGGCGGTCACGGGCCCGATGCTGGAAGACGAGGCGGCGGCGCTGTTCGGCTGACGCCTCAGCCGTCGCTTGGGTGGATCGCGTACTCGCCGGTTTCCATCAGCCGCGCGACGGTACGGCCCGCCTCCGTCATCGAAAGGTCCGCGCGGGTTTCCAGCAGCCACGCCTGGTAGGGCTCGGCCACGTCCTCCTCCGCGCCGTGATGGGCGATGCCTTTCGGGGTCCAGGCCACGGTGCCCGGTACGGTCATCCCGCCATAGGCGCCCGGCCCGCCGGCATAGACGATGATTTCGTCGTAGTCCGCGTTGCAGTGTATCGGCGGTCGATCGCTGCGCCGCGAGCCCAAATGGTAGAAGAGCGAACGCCCCGTCGCGTCGTCGATCAGCCGTCCCGGCGCGATTCCGCCGGAGGCGACGCCGAGACCCTTCGCGCTCTCGATGTTGAACCGGCGAACCTGTGCCGCGCCGCGCACGGCCAGTCCGCCCAGCGGATCGAATTCGTAGAAATAGGAGGTCGTTCCGCCCCCGTGGCGCACGACGATCTCGTAGTTGCCCGGCGCTGCGTCACCGAACGGAACCGGCCCGTCCATGTCGAGCGCCGTATTGAGCACCGCGCGCGGATCGGGCTCGATCGCAAGGGTGCCCTCGCATGCCGCGATCAGCGCCAGGACGGGCTTCCCGATCCCGACGTAGCGCCAGGCCACCGCGCGGGGTAGCAGGACGAAATCGCCATGCCCAACGTCGAGCGCGCCGAAATCGGTTTCGAGGCGCGCGGCGCCGGAGACGATGTGGTGCACCTCGTCCGCGACGACGTTGCGCATCGCGAAGCCCATAGCGGCCGCGTATCGCGCCGCCTCCAGAACGACCCCCTCGCCCCGGAGAATCGCAACCGGAAACGGACGCCCTTCCTCCGGGAACAGGTCGGCGATGTCGAAACGGCGCGGCGCGTATTCGCCTTCGATCCGGGTGTAGGCCGGCGAATAACCGGCCCGCGACACATTGGTCCGCGCGCCGGTGAACCCCTCACGCGTGTAATTGTAAAGATGCGGGGCGGGCTTGTGTCCGGGGTCTTCGTCCATCGTCTTCTCCCGGTTCTCGTCGATCAGGGACCCGCGCCGTTCTCGGCCGTGAGCAGCCCGTCGACCACTTGGCGGGCGAGGATCGTGCCGCCGTCGATCCCCACATCCACCGTGCGGACCCCGCTGGTATCCGTCTCTATCGAGGTCTGCTGCGCTTCGAGGATCGCACGGTCTTCGTCGAAAATCCCGCAGACGATCCGGTGCCACCACTCGCCGAACTCGCCGTCGTCGAGCCGGAAATTCCGGGAGACCGCCCAGAAATAGTTGGTCGTGGACTCGGTCTCCGGCGTCAGGCAGTCGAGGACGAAGAACCGCACGCCGGCGTTCGGGTCGTTCTCGCCCGGCGGCACCGCGCGGACCTCGACATGGACGTAGCAGGGCGGCTGGAAATGGACCAGCTGGTAGCGGTCGATGTTGGCGTCGCTCCCCGCCGCTGAGGCGAAGAAGGGCGGCGGCGGGACGTCCCGCATGACGCGGTCGACGAACACCTCGTTTCCTTCCCTGCGGGACTCGATGGGCGTTTCCGCGACGGCATCGTTGCCGATGCTGGAGGTGTGCACATAGGTCTCGTGCGACAGGTCGATCAGGTTGTCGACCAGAAGCTGGTAGTGCGCCTTGACGTGGAGGCGGTCCCGGAACGGCACCCATCCGTCCTCGTCCAGCCCCGGCATCGCCGGGAGGAGCGCCGCGTCGGCGTTCGCGGGCTCCCCCATCCAGACCCAGATCCAGCCGAACTTCTCCACCACCGGGTAGGCGCGGACCGCGGCGCGCCGGGGCACCCGGTCCTGGCCCGGGACGGCAACGCATCTGCCCTCCGCGTCGTAGGTAAAGCCGTGATAGCCGCAAACCAGCCGGTCTCCCGCGAGCCGGCCCTTGGACAGCGGCAGGCGGCGGTGGATGCAGCGGTCCACCAGCGCGCGCGGCGCGCCGTCCCCGGTGCGGAAGAAGACGATGGGCTCGCCGCACACCGCGCGGGCGAGCGGCTCGCGGCCGACCTCCGAAGCCGTGGCGGCGACGTACCAGGCTTCCTTGACGAACATGCGGCGTCCCCTCTCCGACATGGCCATGGTGGCATTGGCGAGGCTATTCGTCGACTACCCAGCGAGCCTTGCGTCGTTCCAGAAAGGCGCCGATGCCTTCCTGCGCGGCATCCGACATCCGGGTCTTCACGTTCCAGCCCAGCCCGGTCTCGAAGAGCGTGGGATCCGGCCCGTAGCCCAGATCGGCAACCAAGGCCTTGGTGCCGGCGATGGCCTCCGGCGAAGCTGCGAGCGCCAGGCGGCAATGCGCCTCCACGCGGGCGTCGAGATCGGCGCTGTCGTCGGCCACCTCGTGTATCAGGCCCGTGCGCGCCGCGATATCGGTCCCGAAATTCACCGCGCCGGTCGCGAGATAGCGAAACCAGCCGGCGCCGATCCTGGGCAGCAGGAAGCCCGCGATGATGCCGGGAGCGAGGCCGATCCGGACCTCCGACACGCAGAACCGGGTTTCCTTCTCCGCGATGGCGACATCGCAACAGGCAACGAGGCCCAGCGCGCCCGCCATCGCGGCGCCGTGCAGCCGGCCGACGATCGTCTTGGGGCAGTTCGCCGCGGCCATGTAGACCCGTTGCAGCCGTGCCGAATCGCGGGCCACCTCGTCTTCCGTCGCGCCCCTGGTATCGCGCATCCAGTTCAGGTCGCCGCCGGAGCAGAACACCCTGCCGTTGCCGCGCAGCACGATGGCTCGCACCGTTTCGTCGCCGCCGAGGCGCTCCAGGGCGGCGAGCAGCTCGTCCATCATTTCCGGGTTTATCGCGTTGCGCCGGTCCGGGCGGTTCAGCGCGACGGTCGCGATCCCGCGCGGATCGATGTCCACCTCGATGGTCTCGTATGGCTGCACGACACGCTCCCGCGTTCAGTCGGGGATCCGAAGGCGCCCCTTGATCACCTTCCGGGTCGGGGTGAGCGGCATCTCGTCCACCAGGATCAGACGTTCCGGCCACTTCAGCTTGGCGATCCCTTCGCCTTCGAGCCAAGCGACGAGGTCGACGAGTTGGGGCGTGGCGCCGTCGCGGGGAATCGCGAAGCAGCACGACCGTTCGCCCAGAACCGGATCCGGCATGGGCACGATCGCCGACTGGACGATGTCGGGGTGCCGGTCGATCGTCTCCTCGACGTCCGCCGGGTTGATCTTCACGCCGCCCCGGTTGATCAGGTCCTTCTCGCGGCCGGTGATGGAGACCGCGCCGGTGTCATCGATCACCGCGCGGTCGCCGGTCCGGAACCAGCCGTCGCCGGTAAACGAGGCCGCGTTGGCTTCTTCGTTCCCGTGGTAGCCGTCGAACACGGAGGCGCCGCGGATCTGGAGTTCGCCCTCCTCGCCGGCGGGCAGGGCATTGCCGTCCGCGCCGCACACCCTGGCTTCGTTCCCCGGGCTCGGGCGACCGCAGCCCCACGCGGCCCGTTCGATGTCCTCGTAGGGTCGCGTGAACATGCCGCACTGGCATTCCGTCATGCCCCAGAGCTGGGCAATGCGGCCGTTTCCGAAAGCTTTCTGAGCCCTCCGGTAGAATTCGGGCGCAGCCTTGGCACCCGAAACGACGCAGTAATGGACCGGCGCGAGCGTTTCGCCGTCGAGCAGCCCGGCCTCCAGGCAGGAGGCGATATGGGCCGGCGCCGCGAAGATATGGCTTGGCTGGAAGCTTCGTATCGCCTCCACCAGGCCGGGCGGGCTGAACCCCGGCAGCAATGCCGTCGCGCCGCCTCCGTAAAGCGTGAGGTGGAAAGAGTAGAGCCCGAACAGGTGGGTAAAGGGCGCGGCGGACAGCATGATCGAGCCCGGCCCCATCTGCTTTTCGCTGCAGTTGAGGCGGGCGTTGGCGAGAAACCGGCGATAATCCGTCAGCACCGCCTTCGGGCTAGACGAGGTGCCGGAGGTGAACAGCATCACGTAAGCGTCGCTGGCCGCGGGCGGCGGGGGCAACGCGGCGCCCTGACGCGCGATATCGTCGAAAGCCAGCGCACCCTCCGGCGCCGGACCGCCCACCGCGACGACATGGGCGAGCGAAGGCAGGTCCGGCCGGAGACTTGCGAGTTCGGCGGCCGGCTGCCTGTCGCCTGCCGCCGCCGCCGCGAATACCAGCCTGGCATCGGCGTGGCGAATGGCGTCGGCGGCCTCGCGCGGCCCGTACGGCATGTGGATGGTGCTGGTCACCGCCCCGATGCGCGCGCAGGCGAGGATCGCATAAAGGAAGGCCGGCAGGTTGGGTAGCTGGACCGCGACCACGTCGCCCCGGCCGATGCCGAGCGCGACGAGCCCGCCGGCCAGCGCGTCCACTCTGTCGGCGAGCGAGCGGTAGTCGACGACCTCGCCGGCGAAAAGGATCGCGGGACGGTCCCCGCGATCCCGGACGCAGCGGTCCAGCAGGTCGGTCAGCGTGTCGTCGGTCCAGAATTCGGACCCGGCAGCGGTGCTGGTTTGCGGCATGTCGGGCAACCGGGCGGAACTATGGCGACCCCAACGGGAGTCGAACCCGTGTCTTCAGCGTGAAAGGCTGATGTCCTAGGCCTCTAGACGATGGGGTCGTGGCGCGATAGGTAGCGGCCGGGCGGGCGGAAATCAACCGCTGCGTCGTCTCTCTCCGCCATCCGGCCCGGGTTCCGGGTAGGGACGGCCGGTCTGCATCGGATCCTGCGGTTCCTGGCCGTGGCGCTTGCGCGCGATCGCGCGTCGGCGCGCCACGACGAGCTTGAGCGACCACACATAGCCGACCCAGGCGGCGATGATGGCGTAAGGAGGGCAGCCAACCAGCATCGCGAGCCCCCAGCCGGCGACGATGACGTCGAAATAGACGCTCGGCTCCGACACCGCGCCCGGCAGGTAGTCGGTCGTCGTCGCGGGAGCGGTGCTCGTGTCCCAGAGCTTGATGAATCCCTCGTATCCCATCAGGTCGTCCCAGCGGCCGAGCAGCAATTGCCCGGTCAGGTAGAACATGTAGTAGGACGGCAGCACCGTCGCGAAGTTGGTGACCCACGTCCAGGCCATCGCGTGGATTACGTTGAAGTCCCAGCGCGGCGCGAAACGGCGCACCGCGAGCCAGTGCGCCAGCACGAACATCATCTGGATGCCGACGGTGGGCGTCATGGCCCAGAACAGGCCGACCGCGACGCCCCGGGCGGTGTATTGGGGGGGATGCCGGCTGCGCTGGACCGGGATCACGAAGCGGTAGCGCAACCAACGCACGAAACGGACCCACCCGTTTCGGCGTCGACCCTGGGATGCCTCGGCCGTCGACACGCTCCGCCCCTTCCGGTCCCCGCTTCGATCCGCGCCGCGCGGGACTCCTCCCGGCTTTTCCGTCACGGCCGCGCCGCGTCCTCGATCACCAGCTCCACCGCATCCCGGCCCTGCCACCGATCCGCCCTGAGGTGTCCCGCGACGTGCAGCGGCGCCCCCGCGGTCTCCAGCAAGGTCCTGCCGAGCGCGGTGTCGGCGGCGCGAAACGCGATCCCCTTCAGCCGCGAGTCACTTTCCGCGCCGACGAGGAAACAGCGGACATGATCGGTGCCGACCACATCCGCGCGCGCCACCTTGACCCGGGGGAGGGCGAAGCGCGGCCGCGGATTGCCGGCGCCGAAAGGACCCACCGATTCCAGCGCGTCGACGATACTTGCGGTGGCCGCTTTTGGCGTCAAGGCGCCGTCGATAGCCAGCCCGACCGCGGGAATCTGGTGGTCGAGCTGCCGCGCGACGTGCTCATCGAGGAAGGACTTGAGCTCGCCGATCCGTTCCGTCGCGACCGTAAAGCCCGCCGCCATCGCATGGCCGCCGCCGACGGCCAGAATTCCCGCCTGGCGGGCCGCGATCACCGCCGAGCCCAACGCAGCCCCGGGAATCGAGCGGCCGGAACCCTTCGCGACCTCCCCTTCGATCGCCAGCACGCAGGCGGGACGGTTGAAGCGCTCGCGCAGCCGCGAGGCCACGATGCCGATCACGCCCGGATGCCAGCCTTGTTCCGCGACCAGGATTACCGGTTCCCTTGCGTCGTCGGCTCCCGTGTCCTGGGCTTCGGCGAGCGCCATCGCACGGTCGAGCACCGCGGATTCGATCTCCCGCCGTTCCTTGTTGTGGCGGTCGAGCCTTGCCGCGATTTCCGCGATTTCGGTCGGGTCGTCGATGGAGAGCAGCCGCGCGCCCAGCCCCGATTCGCCGACCCGTCCGCCGGCGTTGACCCGGGGACCGAGCACGAATCCCGCATGGTAGGCGCCCGGGCGTTCGTCCAGCCCCGCCACATCGGCGAGCGCGGCGATCCCCGGGTTGTTGCGGCGCGCCATGATCTTCAGCCCCTGGGCGACCAGCGCGCGGTTGACGCCGGTTAGCGGCACCACGTCGCAGATCGTTCCGAGAGCGACCAGATCCAGCCAGGCCATGAGGTCCGGCTCGGCATGCCCCTCGCCGTACCACCACGCATCCCGGAGCGCCCGGTTGACCGCGACCGCGAACAGGAACGTGACGCCGACGGCCGCCAGCTGGCGGCAATCGTTCTCCTCATCCATTCGGTTCGGATTGACCACCGCGACCGCCTCCGGGAGGCCCGCCTCGGCGACATGGTGGTCCAGCACGACCACATCGAGTCCCAGCGCGGCGGCCTCCGCGAGCGGCTCGTGGGCCGTCGTCCCGCAATCGACCGTGATCACGACGGAGACGCCATCCGCCCGAAGCGCTCGGAGCCCGCCGATATTGGGTCCGTACCCTTCCGACATCCGGTCGGGGACGTAGACCGCGAGATCGTGTCCGATGGCGGCGAAGAAGCGGACCAGCAATGCCGCCGAGGTGGCTCCGTCGACATCGTAATCGGCAAAGACCCCGATCCGTTCTCCGCCGTTGACCGCTCGCACGATGCGCTCGCACGCGCGGTCCATGTCGCGCAGCGAGGAAGGGTCGGGAAGCGCCGCCCGAAGGGTGGGATTCAGGAAATCGTCCACCTCGTCGATCGCGATGCCGCGCCCCGCCAGCACGCGCCCGACGATCTCCGGCAGCCCGTTCGCCTCCGCGATGGCAAGCGCTTGCCGGTCGTCGGCCGTTCGGGAATACCAGCGCCTTCCCGTGACCGACCGCGCCACGTCGAGATAGGCAGGGTCCGTGGCCGCCTCGATCATCGGGATCCTCCACCCCGGCGGCGCAACCGGCTCAGCCTCCGGCGTGGTCCAGCACGGACTTGCGCTCCAGATTGTGGTGCGCCTCGATCAGCCGCACCGTGCCGGTCTTCGAGCGCATGACCATCGAATGCGTATACGCACGGCCGGCCTCCCGTCTGACGCCCCGCAGCATGGTGCCGTTGGTCACGCCGGTGGCCGCGAACATCACGTCGCCGTTCGCCATGTCGAGAAGCCCGTACTTGCGGTCGAGATCGGCGATGCCGCAATTGGCCGCGCGGCCGCGTTCCTCGTCGTTCCGGAAGATCAGCCGGCCCTGCATCTGACCGCCGATGCACCTGAGCGCGGCGGCGGCGAGCACGCCCTCCGGAGCGCCGCCCGAGCCCAGATAGATATCCACGCCGCTTTCCGGCTGCGATGTCGCGATGACGCCCGAAACGTCGCCGTCCGTGATCAGCATGATGCGCGCGCCGGACTCCCGTACCCGGGCGATCAGCTCTTCGTGGCGCGGCCGGTCGAGAATGCAGGCGACGAGGTCGGAGACCTCCACACCCTTGGCGCTGGCGAGGTTTTCAAGGTTCGTGCCGGGCTGCTCGTCGAGATCCACCACGCCCTCCGGGAGCCCCCCGCCGACGGCGATCTTGCCCATGTAGACATCGGGCGCGTTGAGGAATCCGTCCTCCTCCGCCATGGCGATGACCGCGAGCGCGTTGGTCAGCCCCTTGGCGGTAATCGTGGTGCCTTCCAGGGGGTCGAGCGCGATGTCGATCTTGGGCCCGCCGCCCGCGCCCACCCTCTCGCCGATGTAGAGCATGGGCGCCTCGTCCCGCTCGCCCTCGCCGATCACCACCGTGCCGTCGATGGCTAGGCCGTTGAGCGCGGCGCGCATCGCATCGACCGCGACTTGATCGGCGGCTCGCTCGTCGCCGCGGCCCATCAGCCGCGATGCCGCAAGCGCTGCCGCCTCGGTCACCCGAACCGCCTCCAGCGCGAGGTTCCGGTCCATCGTCGAGGCGGGTTCGGCCATGATCCGACTCCTTTCGCCCGTCAGCTTACCAACGATTCGATGCGAATCATGCGCGGCGGCTGCACGACGCTTCCGAGGGTCTCGATCCGGGCGAGCGCCCGCGTCATCGCGGCCTCTTCGGTCTCGTGCGTGGTGAGCACGACGGGCACCGCTTCGCCGGGCGCGCGGCCGCGCTGGATCATCGATTCCATCGAGATCCGTTCGTCGCGCAGCGCCGCAGCCACGTCGGCGATCACGCCCGGTTGGTCGACGACCAGAAGACGCAGATAGTACGGGCCGGCATGCCGTTCCATCGCCGCGGTCTCGGCCGGGGCGAGCCCGGCGGCGGGGCCCGCGAAGACCGGCAGGCGGAAGCCTCGCGCCAGATCGACGATATCGGCGACGACCGCCGATGCGGTCGGGCCGGCCCCCGCGCCGCGCCCCTCGAAGACCGTCGTCCCCACGCTGTCGCCCTCGGCGACGACGGCGTTGAAGACGCCTTCCACACGGGCCAGCGGCGCGGCCTGGGGGATCATGCAGGGGTGGACCCGCTGCTCGATGCCGTGCGGAGTGCGCCGGGCGATCCCGAGCAGCTTGATCCGGTAGCCCAGCTCTTCGGCGAAGACGATGTCGTCGGTCGAGACGTGGCGAATGCCCTCGACATGCACGCCGCCGAAGTCGATTTCGGTGCCGAAGCCGAGCGCGGTCAGGATCGCGAGCTTGTGGGCCGCGTCAACGCCGTCGATGTCGAAAGCGGGATCGGCCTCGGCATAGCCCAGGGCCTGCGCGTCGGCGAGCACGTCGTCGAACGGACGGCCGGTCTCGCGCATCTGGGTCAGGATGTAGTTGCAGGTTCCGTTGAGGATCCCGTAGATCGCCGATATCCGGTTGGCGGCCAGCCCTTCCCGCAACGCCTTGACGATCGGAATGCCGCCCGCGACCGCCGCTTCGTAGCCGAGCGTGCGCCCGGTCTCCTCGGCTCGTCTGGCGAGGCGTGTCCCGTGCCTTGCGAGCAGCGCCTTGTTGGCGGTGACGATGTCGCGCCCGGCGTCGAGCGCGGCCTCGCAAGCCGCCTTCGCGATGCCGTCCTCCCCGCCGATCAGTTCGACGAATACGTCCGCGTCCGCCTTGCGGGCCATCTCGGCGGCGTCGTCGAACCAGGCGACGCCGTCCAGATCGAGGCCCCGGTCGCGAGTCCTGTCCCGCGCGGACACGGCGACCACCCTGATGGGGCGGCCCGCGCGTTCCGTGAGTGTCTCCGCCCGGTCCCTGAGCAGGGCGAACACGCCAGCGCCGACCGTGCCGAGTCCGGCGAGCGCGACGCCGAGCGGCGCCATCAGGCCCGGGCCGCCTGTTTCGGGGCCGACACGAGGCGGTCGGTATCCGCCAGGAAGCGACGGACGTTGCGGGCCGCCTGACGAATCCGGTGCCCGTTTTCGACCAGCGCGATCCGCACGTATCCTTCGCCGTATTCTCCGAACCCCACACCCGGGGAGACCGCCACCTTCGCTTCCTCCAGCAGGAGCTTGGAGAACCCCAGCGATCCGATGTTGGAGAACCGGGGCGGGATCGGGGCCCAGGCGAACATGGTCGCGCTGGGGGGCGGGATGTCCCATCCCGCGGCGCCGAAGCTCTCCACCAGCACGTCCCGTCGCCGGCGATAGAGCGCGCGGGTTTCCTCGACGCACCCCTGCGGGCCGTTGAGCGCGGCCACCGCGGCGACCTGCACCGGCGTGAACGCGCCGTAGTCGAGATAGGACTTCACCCGCGCCAGCGCCTCGATCAGCTTGCGGTTGCCGACGGCGAACCCGATCCGCCAGCCCGGCATGGAGTAGGTCTTGCTGAGCGAGGTGAATTCGACCGCGATGTCGATCGCGCCAGGGATCTGGAGGATCGAGGGCGGCGAGTTGTCGTCGAAATAGATCTCGGCATAGGCCAGGTCCGAGATCACGTAGATCCCGCGCGATCTACAGAAATCGACGACCTCCTCGTAGAACGCGAGGTCCACCGTGTGCGCGGTCGGATTGGCGGGAAAGTTCAGGATCACGGCCAGCGGCGCGGGCACGCTGTAGCGCGCCGCGCGCTCGATTTCCGACAGAAAATCGATGCCCGGACCCACCGGAACATGACGCAGCGCGCCGCCCGCGATGATGAATCCGTAGGCGTGGATCGGATAGGACGGGTTGGGCACGATCACCACGTCGCCCGGGCTGGTGATCGCCATCGCGAGGTTGGCGAATCCCTCCTTGGAACCGAGCGTGGCGATGGCCTCGCGCTCGGGATCGATCGTCACCCCGAAGCGCCGCTCGTAATAGCCTGCGATCGCGCTCCTGAGCCCACGAATGCCTCGCGAGTTCGAATAGCGGTGGGTCTTGGGATCCTGAACCGCCTCGATGAGCTTCGCCACGACATGGGGCGGCGAGGGGGCGTCCGGGTTGCCCATGCCGAAATCGATGATGTCCTCGCCGGCCGCGCGCGCCGCCGCCTTCATCGCGTTCACCTCGGCGAAGACGTAGGGCGGAAGACGCTTGATCCGGTAGAATTGCTGTTCGCTCTCGGGCGCTCCGCTCATGGGACTGTCGGTTTCCCGTTCCTCTCCCGGCTCATCCCGCCTGGGGCCGGTCCGTTGTCGGCGGCGAAACTGCATGGTTTGGTGCGCGCTGACAACCCGGCCGATCGTGCGCCTTCCGGCGGGCATGGCCGCGCCCGCACGGCGGCAAGATCCGGAAGCCCTATCGGATATGCGCGACGTAGCAGTCCCTGCCGCGTTCCTTTACGACGACGCAGGCGGCAGCGGCCGCGCGGCGCGTGGCGAACGGCGCGGAAAGAACCACCCGAACGAACCCGTCGTTCCCGGAATCGTCGATCGCGAACAGGCGTTCGTCGACAACGCCCTTGAGCGCGTCGGTCAGGGTCCTCATCGCGCGGCGGGCTTTGCCCATGCTCCGAAACGCGCCAAGCTGCACGCGATAACGCGATTCGCCGGCAAGTTTCTCGGAGGGGTCCGGCGGCGGGGTAGCGGCGGCGACACGTGTGGCCGGGCGCGGCGCGGGGGTCGGAGGCGGCTTGGCGGGGCTTGGCGTCTGGGCTTGCGCCGGCGGCCGCGCCTCCGCTGCCTTCGGCAGTCTGGCTTCTTCGACGGTTGCCTTTTCAGCCGCCGGCGGCGGCGCAGCGGCGACGGGCGGCGACGCGCTGGGCGCCGGGGCCGGAGGCGGCCGGTCGGGTGGTGGAATACGGACCCGCTTCCGCGCCGGCGGCGGGTCGAGCTGCTCGTTCTGGCGCGGGATCGCTTCCGCCGTATGGCGAGCGTTCTTCCGGTCGGCAACCAGGCCTTCCGCCATCGCAGCGCGGGTTTCGGCTCCGTTCGGTGCTTCGGAAGCGGAGGCCGTCGGTTTCGAGTCCGGGGGCTTGGCCGGCTCGCGCCCGCCGCAAGCGCCGAGCAGCATCGCCAACGCGAGAAGGCAAGCCATGATAGAGAGCTTTCCGCGCAATCTGGACTCCTGCACGAAAATCGCCCGAGCCGATTTCGCTATGTTCCCATTCCGATCCCGTCATGTTAAGGCGGGCGGAAACGACGATCAAACGATACACCGAATCGCTGTCTCTCCCGGGCTTGCGTCGGAAGCACGGAATCCCCACCGTGCGGCGAGGACAACCGGCCGGTCGGCGGTGGAGCGAGAGAGTGCAGAAAATCGACGGGGATGCGTTCCGCAAGCGGTTCGAACGCCATCTGAGCTGGGTGCTGAGCGGCGGCAAGGGCGGTGAGCGGGGCGACTTCCGGGATCTCGACCTCGACGGGATGAATCTCCATGGCTACACGCTGCACGGGGCCGTGTTCGAGGGCGCGAATCTGCGCCGGGCGGAACTCAGGCGGGCCGAACTCCGCGACGCCGATCTGACGGGCGCCGATCTGAGCGGCGCGCTCCTGCACGATGCGGTGTTGGTCGGCGCCTCATTGCGCGGCGCGCGGCTGGCCGATGCCGAGCTGGTCAGGGCCGATCTCACCGGTGCAGATCTGTCCGACGCCGATCTGGCGGGCGCCGACCTTCTCGGCGCCGCGCTCGACGATGCCAACCTCGACGGCGCCGACCTTGCGTCCGCGCTGAGCCTCAAGCCCCGACAGATTCTCGGCGCCCGGCTGACCGCGCGGACCCGCTTGCCGGAAGGGTTGACGCCTCCGCTAAACTGAAGGTTCGCGTCGGCCGGGCGCGGCGATCAAACGATGTCGATCGTCAGGCTGCCGATTCCCCCGATTTCGCCGATCAGCCGATCGCCCCGCTCCACCTTGCCGGGTCCCTTGGGCGTGCCCGTGAAGATGAGGTCGCCGGGCTCGAGCCGGCTCAACGCCGACAGCCGCGCGACGATCTCGGCGACCGGCCAGATCAGGTCCGACAGGTCGCCCCGCTGACGCTCGACGCCGTTGATGGCGAGCGTGATGGCTCCGCTTCCCGGGTGGCCGATCTCCGCCGCCGGCGCGAGGTCGCTCATGGGCGATGCGCCGTCGAAGCTCTTGCAGAGATCCCACGAGTGCTGGTCGGCGATGCAGGCATGCATGACGTCGCGCCGGATCATGTCGAATCCGACGGCGTAGCCGAAAACGTGGTCGAGGGCGGATTCGCGCGGGATGTCGGCGCCGCCCTTGCCGATTGCCGCCACCATCTCGACCTCCGGTTCGAGTTGGTTCGTGCCGGGCGGGAAGGGCAGGGACGCGCCGTCGGGAATCACCGAGTCCGCCGGCTTGAGGGAAACGCCCGGCTTCGAACCGCTGGCGCCGCCGAGCCCGGTTTCCGCCGCGTGGGCGGCGTAGTTGCGCCCGATCGTGTAGATCCGTCGAACCGGAAAGCGCTGCTCGCTCCCCGCGATTCCTACCGTCGCGGGTTCGACGGCCGGTATCGCATAGCTCATGCCCGACCTCTCCTTGCCCCGGTCATGCCCTGCCGAGCAGGGCGACGGTCCCGGCCTCGTCGATCCTCGCCCGGACCCCGGTGCGCCACCAGCGATCTCCGGTGAACGCGCTCCGGTTCGCCGCCTCGTCGTCGAGATAGGCGGGTGCGAGATTGGGGCCGCGCAGCTCAAGCGCGCCTTCGCCGACCGGGCCCACGACTTCGTCGTTTTCCGCGACAAGGCGGAGCGACACGCCGGGCGCCGGCTCGAGAGCCTCCGGCGATTCGGGGGAGGCGGCGAGGGCGAGCTGGGCTTCCGGCACGATCCACACCCGACAACCCGCGCCCGCCGCGAGGGTCAGGCGCGCCTCCGGCAGCGGCGCTCCGACGGCGACCGTCGCTCCGGCATCCCGTCCACACAGAGCGGCGCCCGAAAAGAGCGCGAGGTTGAGGGCGACCACGGCATGGTGCGGTTCGCGCGACGCAACGGCGATGCGATCCTCAGCCGTGAGCCCGAAGCGCGCTACGGCCCACTCGGTTCCGGCGAGAAGGGTATGCGCGTTGTGCACCACGGCGCGCGGCCTCTCGCCGTCGAGTCCCGCGAACAGGATCGCCAGCGGATCGCCCGCCACCGCGTCCCCGCTCCACGTTTTCCCGACCCGATCGGACAGCTCTCCGATGGAACGCGCGATCTCGATGGACGGAGGCCGGTTTCCGCGGCCGATCAACGCGCGGGCAGAAACCCTTTCCAGGCATCGTCCCAGGGTCTCCGGCGGCAACTCCTCCTGTATCGGACACAGGACCGCACCGGAGAGCGACGCTGCGGCATAGGCGAGCAGCAGCGAGGATGGCCGCAGATCGTCGGTAGCGACCACGTGACCCCGACCGATCCCGTGCCCGGCGAGCCCGCTTGCGAGCGACAAGGCCCGTTCGAGCGCCGTTCCCCGATCGAGCATGCCGGTCTCGTCGTAGGCGGCGGGCGCGGTTCCATTCTCCTCCGCCAGCGCACGAAGTCGCTTTGCCGGGGTGGCCGAGCCCCAGCGGCCGGTCCGGATGTGGCGGCCGGCTTCCCCGGGGTCGAATCTCAGCATCGCGCGGAGCGCCATTGCCCGTTCGTCGAGACTCGCGCGTTCTTCCACGTGGTCGAAGCGCTCCGCCCGGTAACGCCGCCCGCCGCCGAGCTCGTAGAGCCGGTGATAGTGGTGTCGCTGGAACTTGCGATGCTCCAGAAGGAGCCGGATATGGGTGACCTGCTCGCGGGTCAGCCCGATCCGCTCGGCGATCTGGATGTCGGCCAGCCCGGCGCCGTCGCGCTGCGCCTCGATCTGCTCCCAGTCCAACTCCCGAACGGGGTCGCCGATGCGAACCTGGATGTTATGGCTTAGATCCCAGATCGTCTCGCCATAGGCCTGGATCATCTGCTCGGTCAGGCCCATCTGGACCCGGTTCAGGCCGCGCGTCATCTACTCGCCGTCTTCGTCCGCGAATTCGAAACGGCGCACCGGGTCCGCCTGCGGCGCCTGGGTCGCGATCGGGCAGACCCGCATGCATTCGAAGCACTGGGCGAGCAGACCGCCCGAGCCGACCGACATCTTGTACCAGAGGATCTTGTTGTCGGCGTCGAACAGCGCGTCCTCGCGCTCGACCGAATCCCGCGCCTCGACCGCGTCGGCGATCATCGACGGCACGGCCTCGAACTGCTGGGTCATCTCCGCGCAGGCGGCCATGTCGTAGCGCATGAGGGCCTGGTTGCCGTCCTCGTCGATCTCGCCCGACAGGCACTGCACTGGACAGAACTTCATGCACGGCGTCTGGCCGGTCTTGCGGTATAGGCTCACGCAGGACGGTGCCGGGCAGGGGTTGTCCTTCATCGGTTCGTCGGGCGGGAGCTCGAGCTCGGTGAACACCGAGGCGAAATACATGTAGCCGAAATCCGGGTGCAGCAGGATGTCGCCAGCGAAGGATCGCGCCCCGATCCCGGCGACCTCCGCGTGCAGCTTGAGGCTTTGCAGGGGCACCCGGGGGCCCGCTTCGGTGTCCATGTCGGGCGGACAGTAGATCGAGCGGATGCCGAAGCGGTTCTCGATGAAGAAGGCGCACCCGTAGGCGATGGTGTAGGCGCGGGACTCGGTGCTGCCGAAATAGCCGAGCGCCTTGGCGGGCAGCGCCCAGGCGCCCTGGGTCTGGCCGCCGACGCCGAGCGCGATCACGGACTTCACCTTCGGCATGAGGTCGGTCGGGCGGTGACCGGGCGGCGCGATCCGTTCCAGCGTTTCCAGATCCGCTACGCCCACGGCAAGCGCTCCCTTGCGCTTGCAGTAAGCGAAAATCTCCTCTTTCGCAGCTTGCGGATCGATTTCCTCGCGCTTCGCCACAGAACCCTCTCCCGCTTGCGGCGGACGCCATCATAGTCGCGGGGGGAGCGTTGCGCACGTCCCGGCGACAGGGCACTCTCCCGCCCGGTCACCCTTGGCGGAGAGGCAGCATGGCAAACATCCACCTGACGCTCGCGATGGACGAGTACGACCACACGCGCGACCTGCTGCAGGGCAAGGTCAACGCCGAAGGGATCGATCTAACCTGGCTCAACCTCGACGTCGAGGAGATCTTCTACCGCTTTGCGAGCGCGTGGGAGTGGGACGTTTCCGAGCTTTCCTTCGCCAAGTACTGCTCGATCGTGTCGCAGCCCGACCCGCCGATCGTCGGCATCCCGGTCTTCGTTTCCCGCGTTTTCCGGCACTCGGCCTGGTACGTCGCGGCAGACGGGCCGGTGCGCGAGGTCGCGGACCTCGCCGGCAAGCGGATCGGCATTCCGGAATGGTCGCAGACGGCGACAGTCTACGCCCGGGGCTGGCTGGCCGAGGATGCGGGAATCCCGCTGGAAGACGTCGACTGGGTGCAGGCCGGGGTGAACGAGCCGGGCCGGATCGAGCTCGCCCATCTCAAGCTCCCCGAGGGAATCCGCTATCGCCAGGTTCCCGACCGGTCGCTCGCCGAGATGCTGCTCGCGGGCGACATCGACGCGCTGATCTCCGCACGGCCGCCCAAGGCATTCCTCGACGGCGACGACCGGATCGTGCGGCTGATCCCCGACTACCGCGCGCAGGAGCAGGATTATTTCAAACGGACCGGGGTCTACCCGATCATGCATACCGTGGCGATCCGCCGCGACACCTACGAGAAGCACCCGTGGATCGCGATGAACCTCCTGAACGGCTTCGAGGCGGCCAAGAAACGGAGCGTCGCCAGGCTCACCAGCGTCACCCATTCGCAGATCCCGGTCCCGTGGATCTACGACACGCTCCCCGAACTCGCCGCGGACATCTTCCCCGGCGGCGACTACTGGCCCTACGGGATCGAGCCCAACCGCCCGACCATCGAAGCGTTCCTGAGGTTCTGCCACGACCAGGGGCTCTGCCACCGCAAGCTGGAGCCGGAGGATCTTTACCCCAGCGAAGTGCAGTCGGTATTCCGCGTTTGACCCCGGGGCCGGCTCGTCTATGGTGCGGGCCATTCCCCATCCACTGTCCAGATCGAGAGGCGCCATGAAACGGGTTCGGCTGGTGGGTGCGATTGCCATCCTCCTGGGAGCAGCGCTGATGACCACCGAAGCGGCCGCGGCCGATCTTGAGAACACGCTTTACATGGACCTCGAACACGGCCGCGTGGTGATCGAGATGCGTCCCGATCTCGCGCCCAGGCATGTGGAGCAGATCAAGCGGCTCGCCCGGTCCGGGTTCTATGACGGGGTGGTGTTCCATCGTGTCATCGACGGATTCATGGCGCAGGGCGGCGACCCCACGGGCACGGGAACCGGCGGGTCGGGCGACAAGTTGCCGGCGGAGTTCTCGAAAGAGCCGCATGTCCGGGGCGTTGCGTCGATGGCCCGGACGCAGGATCCGAACAGCGCTGACAGCCAGTTCTTCATCATGTTCGCGCCCGCGCCCCATCTCGACGGGCAGTACACCGTCTGGGGCAAGGTGACGAAGGGCATGGAGTTCATCGACAAGCTCAAGCGCGGCGACAACAACCGCGGCGGTATGGTCTCCGACCCCGACAAGATCGTCCGCATGCAGGTCGCCAAGGACGCGGAGAAGGCGAACTAGGCATCGCCCGGAGGGGCGAAGCATGGGCGCGACGGCCTCGCGAGCGCTTTCGGGCCAGCGGACCGTCGTCTCGCTGATCAGCGCGGGCCACTGCTACAGCCATTTGACCTCGGTCGCGGTGGCGCCGCTGTTCCCGGCGCTGCGCGAGGCGTTCGATGTCAGCTACGTCGCGCTGGGCGCGCTGATGACGGTCTTCTCGGTCGCCACCAGCGTCGCCCAGATCCCCGTCGGCCTGCTCGTCGACCGCTATGGCGGCCGCCTGATCCTGGTAATCGGACTGGTGCTCCTCGGCGGCAGCTTCGCGCTTGCCGGCGGGGTCGATGCCTATTGGCAGGTGGTTCTGCTCATGGCGCTGGCCGGCCTCGGGAACAGCGTTTTTCACCCCGCCGACCTCTCCATCCTTTCGCGCCGCGTGGACCCTGCCTTCCTCGGGCGCACCGTCAGCCTGCACAGCTTCGTCGGCTATGTCGGCTGGGCCATCGCGCCGATGTCGATAGCCGGGCTCAGCGCGGCGTTCGGCTGGCGCGGCGCGTTGATCGGGGCCGGCATCGTCGGGCTCGCGATCGCGGCGGCGATCCAGTGGCGACGGACCGCCTTCGACGAAGAGCCCGATGCGGCGGATACCGACCGGACTCCGCGAGGGGAACGCTTCGACGTCCGGGCCCGGCTGATGGCGATGACGGAAGGACCGATGATCCGGATCTTCCTGTTCTTCACCTTTACGTCGATGACGATCGGAGGCATCGCCGGGTTCCTCGCGATCGTCATGATGCAGCTCTATGACGCCGACCTCGCGGGCGGGAATTTCTCGCTGACGGTGTTCATGGTCGCGATGGCCGGCGCGGTGCTGTTCGGCGGCGTGCTCGCGGACCGGATTTCCGCGCACGACCGGCTTGCGATGTGGACCGTGGCCGGCGGTGCGGCGGTGCTCGCGCTGCTCGCCTTCGGATTCGGCGGTTTCCTCGCCGGGCTCGCGACGGTCGCCGCGAGTGCCTTCCTGCTCGGCGTTTCCAGCCCGTCGCGCGACCTGATCGTGCGCGCCTCCGCCCCGCCCGAATCCCTCGGGCTCGCTTTCGGCTTCACCTCCACCGGGCTCAGCATCGGGTTCGCGCTCGGGCCGATCGCGGTCGGCGGGCTGATGGATCTGGGCCGGCCCGACCTCGCCATACTGGTGCTGGCGGCGGTCAGCGGGCTTGCCGCGCTCGCGCTCGCCGCGCGGCGGAGGACGGCGCCGGCGCAATGATCGCGGGCTCCGCGGAGCACCATCGCGCGGTCTGGCGCCTCTCGGTTCCGATCATCCTGTCCAACATATCGGTGCCGCTGCTGGGCGCCGTCGACACCGCGGTGGTCGGCCACCTGCCGGAACCCCACCATCTCGGCGCGGTGGCGCTCGGCAGCATGGTGTTCAACTTCATCTACTGGGGGTTCGGCTTCCTGCGCATGGGCACCGCCGGGCTGACCGCCCAGGCGCACGGCGCGGGAAATTCCGACGAGGTGCTGGCCGCCGTCGTCCGCGCGCTGACCATCGCAGCCGCCATAGCCTTGGTCACGCTCGCTGCCCAGACGCTGATCGTCGCCGTCGTCTTCGATCTCGTGGAGGCCAGCGCCGATGTCGAAGGTTCCGCCCGAACCTATGTGCTGACCCGGATCTGGGGGGCGCCCGCCGCGCTTTCCATCTACGTCATCCTCGGCTGGTTCCTGGGCCTGCAGAACACGCGGGCGACGCTCTACGTCCAGCTCTGGATGAACGGCCTCAACATCGTCCTCGACGTTCTCTTCGTCGTCGGATTCGGATGGGGCGTGTTCGGGGTCGCGCTGGCGACCGTGATCGCCGAGTTCGCGGGGCTGGCGCTCGCGCTCTGGCTGATGCGGGGGGCATTGCGCGGGATCGCGGGCCGGCTCGACTGGGACCGGGTCTGGTCGCCCCGGCGGTTGCGCATGACGCTCGGCCTCAATGCCGACATCTTCATCCGCACCGTCTGTCTCGTTTTCGCCTTCGCCTATTTCACCGCACAGGGCGCGCGTCTGGGCGACGTGCTGCTCGCCGCCAACGCGGTGCTGATGAACTTCCAGATCTTCATGGCGCACGGGCTCGACGGTTTCGCCAACGCGGCCCAGGCAATGGTCGGACGGGCGGTGGGCGCCGCCGACCGGTCCGAGCTCCGGGCGGCGATCCGGGTCTCGTCGTTCTGGGCGATCGTGACGGCGGCGGGCTTCGTGCTGGTCTATGCGGCCGCCGGCGAAGGGATCGTCGCGCTGCTGACCGGCATCGAAGCGGTGCGCGAGGCCGCCGGGGATTATCTCCTGTGGTCGGTCGCGATGCCCGCCCTGTCGGTGGCCGCGTTCCAGTTCGACGGAATCTTCCTCGGCGCGACGCTGGGGCGCCAGATGCGCAACATGATGATCGTCTCGGTCGCGGTCTATCTCGTCCTCTGCGCCGTATTGATCCCGCTTTGGGGCAATCACGGGCTGTGGTGCGCCTTCGCCACCTTCATGGCGCTGCGCGGGATCACACTGGGCGCCGTCTATCCGGCCGTGAGGCGCTCGATTCCATCCTGAAACGGCGCTGCCGTCTTGCTGGCACCCTCGGCGGCGGCTAAGGTCCGACCGCCAAACGAAGGCGGGGAGGGCATCGTGGCGGACGACCTCGACATTTACGAAAAGCAGGGCTTCGGCAACCGCATCGGGTTCGGCGAGAAGCCGGCGCTGATCGTCATCGACTTCATCAACGCGTTCAACGATCCCGACATGTTCGGCGGCGGCAGCATCCAGTCGGCGATCGACCATACCGAGGACCTGCTGGGACTTGCGCGCCATCTCGATCTGCCGATCGCCTTCACGTCGCATGCCTACGCCACCGACCGCAGCGAAGACGGCATCTTCAACATGAAGTCGCCGGGGCTGAGCAAGCTCGTCCCCAACACCCATGCGACCGCCATCGTCGATCAGCTTGAGCCGCGGCCGGGAGAACGGGTGATCAGCAAGCACTACCCGTCGGGCTTCTTCGCGACCGACCTCGCGAACTGGCTCGCCAGGCGCGGCGTCGACACCGCGATCGTCACCGGATGCACCACCAGCGGCTGCGTTCGCGCGACGGTGGTCGACGCCATGGGCCACGGGTTCCGCCCGATCGTCCCGGCCGAATGCTCGGGCGACCGCGCCCAGGGCCCGCACGAGGCCAACCTGTTCGACATGGACCAGAAATACGCCGACGTCATGCCGCTCTCCGAGGTCCGGGAGGCGCTCGAGGCGCTCGAGGCGCTCGCGCCCGGACAGGCCGGACCAGCGACCGCGGACGCGGCGGAGTAGTCCGGACCCCGGAGGAAGAGACATGACCGATTCCATCGGCTGGCGCGCCAACTGGGGCGTCATCGCGCCGTCGACCAACACTTCGGTTCAGCCCGAGTTCGACGACATGCGACCGCCTGGCGTGACCAACCACCACGTCCGCATCTGGATTCCCGACGAGCCGGTGCACTCGGACGAGGATTTCAACCGGCTGATGGACAACATCCGCCGCGAGTTCGACAACGCGATCCTGCGGGTGATGACCTGCAACCCCGACTACATCGTCATGGGCATGTCGGCGGAGACGTTCTGGGACGGGCTCGCCAAGAGCATCGAGCTCCGCGAGCAGGTCAAGAAGCTCTCCGGACTCGGCGTGGCGATGGGCTCGGACGCCTGCCAGGCGGCGCTTCGGTGCTACGGCGACATCAGGCGGATCGGGGTGCTCACCCCCTACTGGCCGGTCGGCGACGAGAACGTGAAGAAGTTCTTCGAGGATTGCGGTTTCGAGGTGGCCGCCATCAAGGGGCTCAAATGCGAGAGCCCGGCGAAGATCGCGCAGGTCACCGAGGACGAGCTGCGCGAGGCGCTGGTCGAGCTCGACGGCCACGACGTCGAGGCGCTGGTGCAGTGCGGCACCAACCTCGCCATGGCGCGGCTCGCCGGCGAGGCCGAGAAGTGGCTCAAGAAGCCGGTGCTCGCGATCAACACGGCGACCTACTGGTATGCCATGCGGGCGAACGGTTACGACGACGCGATCGAAGGGTTCGGCTCGCTGATGACCGATTTCCGCGAATTGCCGGCGACCTATCTGGAAACCACGGCCGGGGCGGCGGTGAACTGATCTCGCGCTTGTCGAATCCCGATTCTTTGATAAACGAGGGAATCGAAATACCGCTTTACCCGTTTGGAGGCGAATGAACGTGTCCAGGATTCTCCGCGGTCTGACGGTCGTGCTCATCCTTTCGGTCGGCGTGCTCGCGGTCGACCCGATTGCGACCGGAGCGCCCGCCCATGCGGCCGGCGACGTCAAGAAGGGGAAGAAGGTCTTCGCCAAGTGCAAGGCCTGCCACAAGACGGTCGCGGGCAAGAAGAGCGTGGGGCCCAACCTCAACGGTCTCTTCGGCCGCACCGCGGGAACGCTCGCCAAGTTCAAGTATTCCAAGGACATGAAGGCGGCTGGCGCCAAGGGTCTCGTTTGGAACGAAAAGACCCTGTTCACCTATCTCAAGAACCCCAAGCCGTTCGTCGGGTCCTTCATCGGCAAGAAGAAGGCCAAGACGCGCATGGTGTTCAAGGGACTCAAGAAGGCGAAGGACCGCGAGAACCTGATCGCCTACCTCAAGGAAGCCACCGCCAAGTAGCGCGTCCTCAGCGAGCCGCTTTCCGGACCTCGGCCAGCGCCTCGGGCGTATCGATATCGAGCAGGACGCCCGGGTCCGCGATCTCTACCTCGACGACGGCTTCCGGGTGCTCGCCGATCAGGCGGCGCGCGCCGACATCGCCCCCGATCGCGCGCATTTCCGCGAAGAAATCCCGGTGCCAGAGCGAGGGGTTGCCGCGTTTGCCGTCATGGATCGCGACGCAGATGGCGGGTTCGTCCGCGTCTCCGAAGGCCTCGACAAGCCGCGTCATGTGCTCGGCGGTCACGTGCGGCATGTCGCCGAGGCAGATCAGCGCGCCCGCCGCCTCGTCCGGGACGGACGCGAGCGCCGCCCTGAGGGAACCGGACATGCCGGCGGCATAGTCCGGGTTGTGGACGAACCGGACGGGCCTGCCGGCAAGCGCCGCACGGATTTTCCCCTCCTCGTGGCCAGTGACCACCAGCACGGGGTCGGTGCCCGAGGCGACGGCGGCGTCCACCGCGCGGACCACCATCGGGATCCCTTCGATCTCGGCCAGCAGCTTGTTGACCTCGCCCATGCGGCGCGATTCGCCGGCGGCTAGGACGATGCCGGCGACGCCGCTTTCGCCCGTCCCGGCGCCGCGGCCTTCGCGCGCCGCGGGCCGGCTCGCCCTTTCCTTGAGCAGCCCGCCCGCCCCGAGGTTCGCGATATCGGCGTTCGACACCTCGATCCCGGCCACGATCCGCTGCAGCACCCGGTCGAACCCGTGCACCCGGGGCGAGCGCGCCGAACCGGGCAGGCCCAGCACATGCAGCTCTCCCAGCTGTCCGAACAGGGTCAGGTGGCCGGGGTCCACGGGCATTCCGAGCCGCACGATCGTACCGCCCGCGCGGATCAGCGCCGAAGGGGCGACGTCGCGCCGGTCCACGATGGCGGACGCGCCGAGGATCAGGGCGACATCGATGCCGTCCTCCCGGAACGATTCGAGGCTGTCCGCGACCGCTTGCGCGTCATGGAGGACCCGTTCCGTCCGCTCGAGCGTGCAGCCCAGCGGTTCCAGGCGCCCGCGCGTGACCGCGACGGTCTTTTCGATGAGCGATTCCCTCAGATCGCCCAGCGTCGTCTGTATCAGCCCGAAACGGCGCGCGGCGAAGGGTGCGACCCGAACCGGGGGCCCTGCCGCGCCGGCAAGCGCGGCCGCGGCGTCGAGGACGGCCCGGTTCACCGCGAAAGGGATGATCTTGACGACGGCAACGACGCCGCGCGCGGGCACCATCCGCCAGGGCGGGACGGTGGCGATGGTGACGGCCTCGTCCACCGCGTTGATCGCGTGGACGCGCTCGACGTCCACCACCGCCAGACCGGCCGCGGCCGCGCGCAGATTGGCCCGTCCGGTGAAGGCGTTGTCGACGGTGAGCCCTTCGCCCCGGAATGCCTCGGCAAGCCTCAGCGCGGCCTCGTCCTCGCCGATATCGCCGGGTTCCAGCCGGGCCGTGACGATTTCGCCGAACCCCGCGCGACCGAGCGCCGCGATGTCGTCGGCGGTGAGGCGATGCCCCTTCTTCAGGGTGCGGTCGGACAGCGTCGTCGCGTGCGCGAGCAACGCACCTTCGGCCAGCGCGGGAGGCGTCGGGCCGAACTTCACGCGGCGACGCGCTCCTTGTCGTGCAGCGTCCGGGTCACCTGGGCGAGGATCGAAACCGCGATCTCGGCCGGCGAGACGGCGCCGAGCGAAAGCCCCACCGGCCCGTGGATGCGGCCGATTTCCTCCGCGTCGAACCCGGACTCCGTCAGACGCTCGACGCGCGCGGCATGGGTCTTCCGGCTGCCGAGCGCGCCGATATAGAACGCGTCGGAACGGAGCACGGCGGCGAGCGCGGGATCGTCGATCTTGGGATCGTGCGTCAGCGTCACGACGGCGGTGCGGCGGTCGGGATCGAGCGGCGGCATCGCCTCGTCCGGCCACTCGTTGACCAGCGTGACGCCGGGGAAGCGGTCGTCGGTCGCGAACGAGCCGCGCGGGTCGATCACGGTCACGTCGTAGCCCGCGACCGATGCCATCCTGGCGAGCGGCTGGGCGATGTGGACCGCGCCGACGATGAGGAGCCGGAGCGGCGGGTTGAACACCTCGACGAACATGTCGCCGCCCGCGCTTGCGACGGTGCCCGACCTGTCGTCGCGGATGGCGTCCTCGACGGTCGAGCGCAGCGCGGAATCGATCTCGATCTCGCCCTCGTCCGCGCCGTCGAGATAGAGGATCGACTGTTCCCCCGTCTCCAGGCGGGTGACCAGCGCGAACTGCCGCTTGGCCTCGCGGTCCGCGAGGACCCGTTTCAGGATCTGTTGCTTCATCTAGTCGAGCTTCTCCACATAGACATGGACCTGCCCGCCGCAGGCGAGGCCGACCTCCCAGGCGAGCTCGTTGGTGACGCCGTATTCGAGGATCTTCGGCTTGCCGGTCGCGATGACCTCCTGGGCCTCGTGGATGACCGCGCCCTCGATGCAGCCGCCCGAGACCGAGCCCACGAAGTTCTGGCCGGAATCGATCGCGAGGTGGCTGCCGACCGGCCGCGGCGACGAGCCCCAGGTGCGGATGACGGTGGCGATGGCGACATCGCGCCCGTCCTCGCGCCAGGCGCGGGCCTCGTTGAGCACGTCGTCGTCCTTGGAGATCGCGGTCACGCCAGCATCTGCAGCCATTTGTCCATCCCTTCCCTGCGCCGGGCCGAGGGCCGGCCGAGCGCTTCGATCAACTCTTCCAGGCTCTGGAGATTGTGCACCGGGCGGAACTCGTCAACAAACGGAAGCAGGGACCGGATGCCCTGCGAGCGCGGCTCGAACCCCTCGAAGCGGAGCAGGGGGTTGAGCCAGATCAGCCGGCGGCAGGATTTGTGCAGCCGCTCGATCTCCCGGTGCAGGCCGCGCCCGGCGTCGCGGTCGAGCCCGTCGCTGATCAGCAGCACCACCGCGCCCTGTCCGAGCACCCGGCGCGACCAGAAGCGGTTGAACTCCTTGAGCGACTCCCCGATCCGCGTGCCGCCCGACCAGTCCTCCACCGAATCCGCCACCCGGGTGAGCGCGACGTCGATGTCGCGCTGGCGCAGGTGCCGCGTGACGTTGGTAAGCCTGGTCCCGAACAGGAAGGTGTGCACCCGGTCGCGGTCGTTGGTGAGCGTGTGCATGAAGTGGAGGAACATCCGGGTGTAGCGGCTCATCGAGCCCGAGATGTCGCAGACGATCACGAGCGGCGGCAGGCGCGTCGCCCGCTTGCGCCACCTGAGCGGGATCGTGGCCCCGCCGGAACGCAGCGCCGCGCGCAGCGTCGAGCGCATGTCGACCCGGATCCGGCGCTTGTCGGGCCGGAAGCGCCGGGTAGGAATTTCCGCGATCGGCAGGCTCATGCGGGCGATCGCCGCCTTCGCGCGGGCGATCTCGTCCGCGCTCATGTCCTCGAAATCCATCTCCTGCAACAGCTCGTTGGCGGACGCGGTCATCGCCGCGTCGAGCTCGATCTCCTGGTCCCGTTCCTTCTCCTCGTCCGCGCCGGAATCGTCGTTCCGGTTGAGCGCGTCGAGCAGCCGGCGGCTCGGCGGCTCCGGGGGCGGCGCCGCGACCTCGGCTTCGGGCATGACGATGCCCATCATGCGTTCGAGGATCTTCGGGTCCCGCCAGAAGATATGGAACGCCTGGTCGAACAAATCGTGCTGGTCGCGCCGGTTGACGAAGACCGAGTGCAGGGCCCAGTAGAAATCGGACCGGTTGGTGACGCCGACCTCCCGCACCGCGCCGACGGCGTCGAGCACCTTGCCCGTGCCCACCGGCAGGCCCGCGGATCGCAGGATGCGGCCGAAATGCATCACGTTGGCGGCCAGCCGGCTGCCTTCGAGGCCGTCGAGCAGCGCGAAGGGGCCCGGCCTGCTCTCCGCCGGGCTCATGGCACTGCCGTCCGGTCTAGAGCAATATCCGACCGAACGCGGTCGTCCCGGATTGCGGTGCGGCTCCGGCCCCCCTCACCCTGACCCTCTCCCCCGGCGGGGGAGAGGGGACGCTTCCCCGCTCTTCCTTGCCTTCCCCCCTCCCGCTTGCGGGAGGGGCCGGGGGAGGGTGGACCGCCGTGAACGCGTAAGGTCGGAAAATGCTCTAGACGTTCGACAGGGGCTCCGCGCCCGTGAGCGACGGCGGCGGGGACAAGGAGGGTTGGTGCGGCCGGGCCGCAATCCGTGTCCCGATCCGGCGGAAGGGCCGGAAACCCGCCTGTATCGATGTCCTGCACCCGATCCAGCCCGTGCAAACCGGACACCGCCGGGATCATGGCTGGATTTGCGCGAGCTGGCTCTTGACCTCGTCGAGGATCCGGGCCGCCTCGCTGCCCCGCATCTTCTCGATGTCGTCCTGATACTTGAGGAGGACGCCGAGCGTCGAATTCACGGTGTCGGGATCGAGGTCGATCTTGTCGAGCTGGATCAGGGCGTTGGTCCAGTCGATGGTCTCGGCGACGCCGGGCAGCTTGAACAGGTCCTTGTTGCGCAGCTCCTGGACGAAGGCGACCACCTGGCGCGACAGCTCCTCGCCCGCCCCCGGCACCTTGACCTTGAGGATTTCGAGCTCGCGCGCGGCGTCGGGATAGTCGACCCAGAAATAGAAGCAGCGGCGCTTGATCGCGTCGTGGATCTCGCGGGTGCGGTTGGACGTGACGACGACGATCGGCGGCGTCGACGCCCTGACGGTCCCGATCTCCGGGATGGTCGTCTGGAAGTCCGACAGCAGTTCCAGCAGGAACGCCTCGAACGGCTCGTCGGTGCGGTCGAGCTCGTCGATCAGCAGCACCGGCGGCAAGCCGGATACGTCGGCTTCCAGCGCCTGCAGAAGCGGGCGCTTGATCAGGAAACGCTCGGTGAAGATGCCCTTTTCGATCCGCTCGCGGTCGGTCTCGCCCGTTGCCTCCGCGATGCGGATGTCGATCATCTGGAGGCTGTAGTTCCACTCATAGACCGCCGAGGAAACGTCCAGCCCCTCATAGCATTGGAGGCGGATCAGCCGGCGCCCCAGCGCGTCGGACAGCACCTTGCCGATCTCGGTCTTGCCGACGCCGGCCTCGCCTTCGAGGAACAGCGGCCGTTCCAGCTTGAGCGCCAGGAACAGCGCCGTCGCCAGCGAACGATCCGCGACGTAACGCCCTTCGGCCAGCATGTCGACGACGGCATCGACGGTATCGGGAAGGGATGGCTTCATCGGCGTGCCCGTGCAGTCGGTCCCGGCTGGATCGAACGGTCCCACTGCCAACTCTCCGTTCGCTTGGATATCGCGAAAATGCCGGGAGGCCGACGCTGCCGCCGACCTCCCTCCTGAAACCCCTGGGGTCCGATGGTGCCCGGTCGCCGCGCTCAGCCGTTGGCCTGGGCGACGGCGCGCTTGGCCATCACGGTGACCAGATGGGCGCGGTACTCCGCGCTGGCGTGGATGTCGCTGTTGAGGTCGTCGTCGCCGATCTTGATGTCGGCCACCGCCTCCGGCGCGAAATTGCCGCCGAGCGCCTCTTCCATCGCCGCCACCCGGAAGACGCAGGGACCCGCGCCGGTGACCGCGACCCTGGGCCCGCCGGACGTCGCCGCGACGAACACGCCGACGATGGCGTAGCGCGAGGCCGGGTTCGGGAACTTCATGTAGGCGGCCTTGGACGGGACCGGGAAGCTCACGCCGGTGACCAGCTCGCCCGGCTCCAGCGCGGTTTCGAACATGCCGGTGAAGAAGTCGTCGCCGGCGATCTCGCGCCGGTTGGTGCGGACCGTGGCGCCGAGCCCGACGACCGCCGCCGGATAGTCGGCCGCGGGGTCGTTGTTGGCGATCGACCCGCCGATGGTGCCGCGGTTGCGCACCTGCGGATCGCCGATCCCGCCGGCGAGCCTGGCGAGCGCCGGGATCGCCGCCGCGACCTCGCCCGAGGCGTTGACCTCGGCGTGGCGGCACATGCCGCCGATCTCCACCGTGCCGCCCGATACCGCGATCCCGGTGAGGCCGTCCACGCCCGCGAGATCGACCAGGTCGGAGGGCTTGGCGAGGCGCTGCTTGATGGTCGGGATGATCGTCATCCCGCCCGCCAGGAAGCGGCCGTCCTCGGCGCCGGTGACGGCGCTGACGGCGTCCTCGACCGACGATGCCTTGCGGTAGTTGAAATCGTACATGGTCCAATCCTCCTAAGACGCCGTGGCCGATTGAAGGGCCTGCCACACGCTCTCCGACGTGACCGGCATGTCGATATGGTTGACGCCGTGCGACCGGAGCGCGTCGACGACCGCGTTGACGACCGCGGGCGGCGCGCCGATCGCCCCGATCTCGCCGACGCCCTTGGCGCCGAGCGGGTTCATCGGGCAGGGCGTCACGGTATGGTCGAGATCGAAGCTCGGCACCGTGTCGGCCCTCGGCAGGGTGTAGTCCATCAGCGAGCCGGTGAGCGGCTGGCCGTTCTCGTCGAACACCGCCCCTTCCATCAGCGCCTGTCCGATGCCGTGGGCGAGCCCGCCATGGACCTGCCCCTCGACGATCATCGGGTTGACGATGTTGCCCACGTCGTCGACGGCGGTGAACCGCTCGACCGAGACCGAGCCGGTCTCCGGGTCGACCTCCACCTCGCAGACATAGGACGCGAAGGGGAAGTTGAAGTTGACCGGATCGAAGAACGCCTGTTCGTCGAGCCCGGGCTCCAGCTCCTCCAGCGGGTAGTTGTGCGGCACGTAGGCCGCGAACGCCACCTCGCCGATGGAGATCGTCCGGTCGGTGCCGGAGACCGTGAAGGTGCCGCTGTCGAACTCGATGTCGTCGACCGAGGCTTCCAGCAGGTGGGCGGCGATCTTCTTGCCCTTGTCGATGATCTTGTCCATCGCCCGGTCGATCGCGCTGCCGCCGACCGAGAGCGAGCGGGAGCCGTAGGTTCCCATCCCCATCACCGCGCGGTCGGTATCGCCCTCGACGACCTCGACGTTCTCCAGCGGCACGCCGAGCTTGTCGGTGACGAGCTGGGCGAAGGTGGTCTCGTGCCCCTGGCCGTGGTTGTGGGTGCCGGCGAAGACGGTGACGGTCCCGGTCGCGTTGAACCGGACTTGGGCCGACTCATACAGCCCCGCCCGCGCGCCGAGCTGACCGGCGATCGCCGACGGCGCCGCTCCGGTCGCCTCGATCGGCGCCGCGATGCCGATCCCGCGCAGCTTGCCTTCGGCCTCGGACGCGCTCCTGCGCGCGGCGAACCCGTTCCAGTCCGCCTTCTCCAGCGCGATATCGAGCGCGCGTTCGTAGGAGCCCGAATCGTAGAGCAGGGCGACCGGCGTCTGGTAGGGGAAGGCATCCGCGGCGATGAAGTTCCGCTTGCGGATCGTCACCGGGTCGATCCCGGTCGCCTGCGCCGCCTCGTCGATCACCCGCTCGAGGAGATAGGTCGCCTCGGGCCGGCCGGCGCCGCGCAGAGCGTCCACCGGGGAGGTGTTGGTGAACACCGCCTTGACGTTGCAGCAGATCGCCGGGGTGGTGTACTGGCCGGCGAACAGCGTCGCGTAGAGGAAGGTCGGGATCAGCGGCGCGAAGGCCGAGAGATACGCCCCCATGTTGGCGATCGTGTTGACCCTGAGCCCGGTGAACTTGCCGTCCGCGTCGAGCGCCAGCTCGACCTCGGTGACGTGGTCGCGGCCGTGCGCGTCGGTGACGAAGCACTCCGCCCGGTCGCCGAGCCAGCGGACCGGCCGCTCGAGCCTGCGCGACGCCCAGCAGATGATCGCGTATTCGGCATAGGGCGCGACCTTGGACCCGAAGCCGCCGCCCACGTCCGGCGCGACGACGCGGAACTTGTGCTCCGGCTGGTTGAGCACGAAGGCTCCCAGCAGGAGGCGCATCGCATGCGCCGCCTGGGCGGTGCAGTAGAGGGTGAGCTTCTCCTCGCCCTTGTCGTACTCGGCGACCGCCGCGCGCGGCTCCATCGAATGCGGGATGATGCGCTGGTTGACGAGTTCCAGCCTTGCCGTGTGCGCCGCCGCCTCGAATGCGGCGTCGACCGCCTCGGTGGCCTCCGGTCCGGGGAAATCCCAGTCGAAGCAGAGATTGTCCGGCGACTCGTCGTGGATCTGCGCCGCCCCGCCGGTATGGGCGGTCTCGGTGACCGCCGCCGCGTCGAGCGGACGGTAGTCGATCTCGACGAGCTCGGCCGCGTCGGCCGCCTGTTCCGCGCTCTCCGCGATGACCGCGGCCACGATCTCGCCGACATAGCGCACCTTGCCCTGGGCGATGACCGGCCATTTGGGCTCGACCATGGGGGTGCCGTCCTTCGACGTGATGCCCCAGCCGCAGGGCAGGCCCCCGATCCCGTCCGCGTCGGCGTCGGGCCCGGTCAGCACGCAGACCACGCCGGGCGCGGCCTCGGCCTTCGACGTGTCGACCGAGCCCAGCTCAGCGTGGCCGTGCGGCGAGCGCAGCATGTGGGCGTGGAGCTGTCCGGCGCGCACCTCGTCGTCGGTATAGGCGCCGCGGCCGGTCAGAAAGCGGAAGTCTTCCTTGCGCTTGACGGAAGCGCCGATTCCTCCCTCAGGCATGTCCTGCCTCCCGGATCGATTGTCTCAGGCGGCTCCCTTCATGACCGGATGCGCGGCCAGGATCGCCTTGACGATGTTGTGATAGCCCGTGCAGCGGCACAGATTGCCTTCGAGCTGATGGCGCACGGTCTTCTCGTCCAGCGTGTCGTGCCGGTTGACCATGTCGATGGCGCTCATCACCATTCCGGGGGTGCAGAAGCCGCATTGCAGGGCGTGGTTCTCGCGGAAAGCCTCCTGCATCGGGTGCAGCGTGTCGCCGTCGGCGAGCCCCTCGATGGTGACCACGTCGCAGCCTTCCGCCTGGTGCGCCAGCATCGTGCACGACTTCACCGAGATGCCGTCGACATGGACCACGCAGGCGCCGCACTGGCTGGTGTCGCAGCCCACATGGGTGCCGGTAAGGGCGAGCTTCTCGCGGAGATACTGCACGAGAAGCGTTCGGCCCTCGCACTCCGCCGAAACCTGCTTTCCATTTACCGTCATGGAAACGGTGGATGTCATCTGTGACCCTCCTTGAGCCGGCTACGCCGAACGGTCGATGTCCGGGAGGCTTTCCCCTCCCTGTTCCATAGCGCCGCAGTATCCCGCCCGATCCCGGAAGGGTCAAGGCGCGCCGGCGCCGCGTCCGGCGACGGGAAAGGGCGCCGAAACCTCCGGCGCCCCCACTTCCCCACTGTGCGAAATATACCCCAAAACGCGTCCCGAGTCAAGAGAAAAATTCCCTTTCAAATGAAATTAATCTCTAAGTGACGGGAATCATGGTATTTTTTTCTCTTTTCCGATTCCGTCCACGAGAAGGGGCGCCGGCTTCTCCGGCGCCCCCTACTCTCCGCATATAGGCTATGTGGGTCGAAACGTGTCCCCGGTCAAGGCCGGATCGCAAAAAAATGTCCGTTCAGAACAATTTTCCCGTCATGCCCGGACTTGTTCCACTGCTGTCCGGTTAAGATTTCGGAGGCTCCGCGCCCCCCTGCTGTCACCCCGGACTTGATCCGGGGAAAGCCGGGCGAGGGCGGTGCCTGTGGCTCTGGACCCCGGATCAAGTCCGGGGTGACAATCACGGCGGACAAGGCAGGCATCGAGTAGACAAATCGCGACCGGGTCGGCATTCGCGTCCCGCAAATGCCGGGCGGGAATGTCGACATTTGCCGACTCGACCGGCCTGTCGACATTTCCGTCGGCATGGACCCGCTCGGAAATGCCGACCGGGAGGGAGGGGCGTGCCGGAGAAGGCCCGCCCCGCCCGACATTCTCCCCGCCCATCGGCACACGGCCCGCGCCGAAAATCCAAATCGGACGGCAATGGAAGCGGATCGACATCGGAGAGCCTGACCTTGCCCGTGAACCTGTCGGCACGGGGCTTCGGCATCGGCTCCCTCCGCAGCTTTCCGCTCACATCGCCTTGACAGCCCCGTAAAGGGGTCTCAGGCTTCTCCCTGCAATCTTCGATGCGTCCCGCTCTGTCGGGTCGCCCGCTGAATAGAACAGCCTGACTCGGGCAAGGGGTCGCTCCCCGCGCCAAGGTGAACAGGCGGGGTCTCGCTGCTCACGCATCGAAGATTGCAACGGCCCGGCACCATTCCGGCGCCGGGGGAACCGGGAGCCTCGTCATGCTCTCGCTCGCCGGGGCAGCACCTTTTGCCAAGGGCGGCAAGCGGCATTGCTACGTCCACCCGGACGATCCCGACCTGTGCGTCAAGGTCGCCGCCCGCGCCGGCGACGAGCGCTGTAAAAGGGAACAGAGGCAGGATCTGGAGGACTACGCGACGCTACGGATGCGCGGCTCCGAGGCCGTGTTCGAGCGCATTCCGACGATCGAAGGCGTCGTGGACACCGATTTGGGCGAGGGCATCGTCATGCGGCTTTACCGGGACGCGGACGGGCGCATATCCCAAAGCCTCGACGATCTGCTGAAGAGCCGCGGCCTCGTCCCTCCTCTCGCGGCCGCGATCCGCGACTGGAAGAAGTGGATGCGGGAACAGAACCTCCTGACCCGGGACACCGGACCCCACAACCTCCTTGCCGTCCGTCGCGGCAGGGACGAATGGACGCTGGTCATCATCGAAGACTGGGTGAACCGCCGTCATCGTTGGCTGGCTCGGTTCCACCGGGTGTTCGTCAGATACCTGATCGGCCGCGAGCTGCGAAAGTTCGACCGCCGCCTCATCAAACTGTTCGGGATCGGCTGATCGGCTTCTCTGGAGGATTACATACGTTGGCGCCACGCTTTCCGCTTAAGGCCATACGTTCCCGTTACCGCCGGTGTCCGGCACCGGCGTCGCCGCAATCCGCATCCGGACCCGGCCCACGCGCCGTTCCTCCCCGTCTTCCCCCGGCGCGTCCCGCGCTCCCGCCGTCACCTTCGTCTCCTCACCGTCATGCCCGGACTTGTTCCGGGCATCCACGTCTTGCGGCATTGCGGTGCGGGCCGGACGCGGGCGAGGCGGCGGAGGGACGTGGATGCCCGGAACAAGTCCGGGCATGACGGCTGGGAGGGAGAGGTGTGCCGGAGAATGCCCGTCCCGCCTGTCCCCGCCTGTCGGCACAGAACCCGTCCCGAAGCTAAACCGGACAACAGCGGACGACGGCCGGAGGGGCGGATGTGCAGCCGCCCGGGCGAGTCCGCCTCCGCCCCGCGGCGTCAGCTCAGCACGATGACGAGGACGATGACGGCGATGGCGACCAGACCGCCGATCCATACGGCGGGGCTCAGCCCTTCCGATTTCGGCGCCGCCGCCGACGCCTCGGCGGGCTCCTCGACAGCTTCCTCGGGCTCCGCCCCGCCGACCGCCTCGGCGAACTTGTCGAAGAAATCGTCCGCCATCTTGCGGGCGGTCGAGTCGATCAGCCGGGAGCCGATCTGGGCGAGCTTGCCGCCGACGGTTCCGTTGGCCTCGTAGGTCAGCAGCGTGCCGCCGCCGTCATCGGCGAGCTGCACCTTGGCGCCGCCCTTGGCGAAGCCCGCGACGCCGCCCTGGCCCTCGCCTGAGATGGTGTAGCCGTTCGGCGGGTCGACGTCGGAGAGCGCGACCTTGCCGGTGAACTTGGCGGTGACGGGGCCGACCCTGGAGGTGACCCTGGCGCTGAACTCGGTGTCCGAGGTCTTGTCGAGCGACTCGCAGCCCGCGATGCACTGCTTGAGGATCTCGGGATCGTTGAGCGCGTCCCACACCTTCTGCCGCGGCGCGGGGATCCGCCGCTCGCCGGTCATCTCCATCGCTGTCTCCAACGCCTGTTGCGGCCAACTCGCGGCAACCTAGTCGCTGGCCCCGGAACCGGCAAGCGAGACGCCGGGGCGGTCACCCCGCCGGTTGCGCGGCCACCCTCTCCACCGGCTTGTCGTCGATCGGCCAGTGGATCGCCGCCGCCGCGATGCCGAGCGCTATGGCGAGCCACCATGCGGCCTCGTAGCTCCCGGTGCGGTCGTAGAACAGCCCGCCCAGCCAGACCCCGCAGAAGCTGCCGAGCTGGTGCGACAGGAAGACGATGGCGAACAGCGTCGCCATGTAGCGCGGGCCGAAGATCTGGGCCACGATTCCGCTGGTGAGCGGCACGGTGGACAGCCAGAGAAGGCCCATGATCGCCGCGAAGACCAGCACCGAGGTCTCGGTAACCGGGAACTGGATGAAGGCGTAGAAGAGGGCGGCCCGCAGGAGATAGAGCATGCTCAGCAGGTACTTCTTGCGGTACTGCCCGCCGAGCCACCCCGCGGCGAGCGTTCCGATCAGGTTGAACAGTCCGATGAAGGCGAGCGCCCACGCGGCGAGCTCCGCGTCCTGGCCGGAATCGGTGATGAACCCCGGCAGGTGGGTGCCGACGAACTGCACCTGGAAACCGCAGACGAAGAATCCCGTCACCAGCAGCCAGTAGCCGCGATGCCCGCCGGCCTCGGTCAGCGCGGCGCCGAGGCTCTGCGGCGCCGGGGCCGACAGCGCCTCCGCCGAGCCCGGGCGGAGCGCGAGGCACAGCGGCACGGTAAGCGCGATGATCATGGAGACGACGACGATCGCGTCCGACCAGCCGAGTCCCGAGATCAGCCCCTGGCTCACCGGCGCGAACACGAACTGACCCACCGAGCCGCCCGCGGTGACGATGCCGAGCCACAGGCTCCGCTGGTGGTCCTTCGCGACGCGGCCGACCAGGGCGAGCGGCAGGGTGAAACCGATGCCCGACGCGCCGATGCCGACCAGGAGCCCGGCGCTGACGGTCATCGTCTCCGGCGTGCCGGATATCGAGATCATGTAGACGCCGAAGGCGTAGAACGCCGCCGAGGCCGTCATGACCCGGATCGGCCCCCACTTGTCGGCGACCGCCGCGACGAGCGGCGCGGCGAGGCCCATGACGATGTTCTGGATCGCGATGGCGAAGGAGAACTCGGCCCGGCCCCAGCCGAGATCGCCGCTGATCGGCACCAGAAAAAGGCCGAAATTCTGCCGCGAGCCGTTGGCGATCACCAGGATCGCGACGGCTCCGCAGAGCACGAAAAGCGGCGTCCGCCAGAATGCCTTCATGGTGACCGGTCCGAACCCCTCGCCCCGACGAGAAGTAACCGTTCCGGGGGCTTAGTCAAATGCGGGGCAGAAGGCCCCGCTGTCACCCCGGACTCGATCCGGGGTCCAGGGAAGCCGGGCGAGGGCGGTGCCTGCGGCCCTGGACCCCGGAACAAGTCCATTGCTGTCCGGTTTAGATTTTCGGGCCGCGCTGCGCGCCGATGGGCGGGAATAATGTCGGGCGGAGCGGGCATTCTCCGGTACGCCTCTCCCCCCACCCGTCATGCCCGGACTTGTTCCGGGCATCCACGTCTTGCGGCATCGTGGAGCGAGCCGGGAGTGGGCGAGGCGGCGGAGGGACGTGGATGCCCGGAACAAGTCCGGGCATGACGTGGTGGGGAAAGCGGGGCGGTGGAGGGAACGGCGACGGGGGACATGCCGGTGCCCTGAAATTCGCGTCCCGAGCCGCACGATCCGTCGGAAACCCGCTCGTATGCAAACCTCACAGCCAGCCCGCAGAAATTAAACCGGACAGCGGTGGATCAAGTCCGGGGTGACGACGGCGGAGGTTGGGGCGGCGGGCCGTGACAGGGCTACCGGCGTGGGGAAGCCCCTTACAAATAGTAGATCAGCAGGAACCCGCCGAGCAGCACCGCGACCCAGAGCGTCGTCGAGCCGAGCGGCCAGGTCCTCGCCAGCGTGCCCTCGGGCCCGGTGAGACGGACGATCGCGCCGATGCCGGCCCGCAGCCCGCCCTGCAGCGCCCCGAGAAAACCCTGCCATGCCGACCAGAGGACGGGCCAGACGCTTGCGATCAGGGCCGGGATGCCCTTGCGGTACAGCCAGTCGAAATCGAGGTTGGTCGACTTGAGCTCCGGCGGGTAGATCCGGTAGCGGATCAGCACCGCGAAGGCGAGCGCGGAGAACATCAGCAGCTGCAGCTGGCCGATCACGTGGGTCGGCGTGTAGGGCTCGTAGTCCACCTCGTAGGGCAGGATCGAGTAGAGCGCCGGCGACCAGACGCCGAGCGCGATGCACAGGAACGCCGCGATCCCCATGGCCGCGAGCATGTTGAGCGGGGCTTCCTTGCAGCGCTTGCCCGAATCGTGGGCGAAGAAGGCGAAATAGGGGATCTTGATGCCCGAATGGTGGAACACGCCGGCCGAGGCGAACATCAGGATCAGCCAGACGACGACGTACCCCTCGTAGGCGACGGCGGACAGCGTCAGCGCCTTGGCGATGAAGCCCGAGAACAGCGGGAAGGCGGAGATCGAGGCGGCGCCCACGATACAGAACACGGTGGTGAACGGCATCGACTTGTAGAGTCCGCCGAGCTCCGAGCCCTTGATCGTTCCCACCCGGTAGAGCACCGCCCCCATCGACATGAACAGGAGCGCCTTGTAGAGGATGTGCGCGAAGGCGTGCCCCGCCGCGCCGTTCAGCGCCATCGGCGTGCCGATGCCGACCCCGACCACCATGAAGCCCAGCTGGTTGTTGAGGCTGTAGGCCAGCACGCGGCGGAGGTCGTTCTCGATCACCGCGTAGAAGATCGGAAACGCCGTCATCGCAGCGCCGACGAAGATCAGCATCTCGGTGCCCGGGAAGCCGCGGGCGAGCGCGTAGACGGCGGCCTTGGTGGTGAAGGCGCTCAGGAACACCGTGCCGGTGATCGTGGCCTCGGGGTAGGCGTCCTGCAGCCAGTTGTGCAGGAACGGGAAAGCGCATTTGATGCCGAAGGCGAGAAGGATCAGCCAGGTCGCGAGGTTGCCGAGTGTCATCTTGTCGAAGGCGATCGAGCCCGTCTGCTCCACCTGCAGGATCGCGCCCGACAGCAGCAGCACGCCCGAGGCGATCTGGACGATCAGGTAGCGCATCCCCGACCGGTAGGCGGTCTCGCCGCCGCGCGCCCAGATCAGGAAGACCGACGTGATCGCCATCGCCTCCCAGTAGACGAACAGCGTCACCAGATCGCCCGCGAACACCGCACCGATGCCGCTGCCGGCATACATCATCCCCGCGACATGCTGGACCGTGTCGCGCACGTGGAGCGCGTAGATCGCGCTGATGACCGCGGCGATGTGGAAGATGTAGCCGAAGATCAGGCTGAGCTTGTCGACGCGGACCGGCACGAACTCCGCGCCGAACCAGGCGAAGGCCAGATAGTTGCCCGGCTCCAGCACGATCAGCGCCCAGAGGCCGGCCGCCGGCACCACGACCGTCCAGGCGCGGCGCAGCACGTCCGGCAGGAACGGGATCGCCAGTGCCGCGACGATCAGCAGCAGGCCGGGCGGCAGGCTAGCGATCATAGTAGTCCTCGTCCCGCTTCAGGAGCTTTCTCAGCTCCTTGGCCGCGAGCACCAGGAAGACGCAGCAGACGAAGCCGTACCAGCCGTGGAATCCGAACGAGCCGTCGAACCCGAGCTCGGCATGCTTGTGGTAGAAGAAGTCGAGCAGGCCGAGCAGGGCGCAGACCCCGACCACGGCCCAGAAAACCTTGGTCACGTTGGCCGAGCGGTCGAGCCAGTATTCGCGTTCGCCTTCGGGTCTCCTGCTTTCGGCCATCGCCCGATCCTCAGCGTTGCGCGATCGGGGCGAGGAAGGCCGTGATGTCGTCGGCCGCGAAGAACAGCACCAGGCAGCCGAGCGCGGTCAGGCAGAGCGGCACGACGCAGAACATCGGCGCCTCGCGGATGCCGCCGCCCTCGTCGTCATGGTCCCCGTGCGCGACGGCGGCGCCCGCGGGCTGCGGGATGGGATCGCCCTCGCGCTTCTCCGAAATGAAGGCGCGCGCGGCGACCGGGATCAGATAGGCGACGTTGAGCAGCGAGGAGATCATCAGCACGGCGACGAAGATCAGCTGCTCGGCATCCGCCGCGCCGAGGCCGAGATACCACTTGCTCCACGCGCCGCCGAGCGGCGGCAGCCCGGTGACGCTGAGCGCGCCGATGGCGAAGGCGGCGAAGGTGAGCGGCATCCGGCGGCCGAGCCCGCCCATGTCGCTGATCTCGGTCTTGTGCGCCGCCACCATGATCGCGCCGGCGCAGAAGAACAGCGTGATCTTGCCGAAGGCGTGCATGGCGATGTGCATCGCCCCGCCGACCACGCTCCAGCTCGTCGCCAGCGCCGCGCCGAGGACGACGTAGCTCAACTGGCTCACCGTCGAATAGGCGAGCCTGGCCTTCAGATTGTCCTTGGTCAGCGCCACCACCGAGGCGATGACGATGGTGGCGCCCGCCACGTACATCAGCCATGTGCTGGCCCCGGTCTCGCTGAGATAGTCGACGCCGAAGATGTAGATCGCGACCTTGAGCACGGTGAACACGCCCGCCTTGACCACCGCGACCGCGTGCAGCAGCGCGCTGACCGGGGTCGGCGCCACCATCGCCGCCGGCAGCCAGCGGTGGATCGGCATCAGCGCCGCCTTGCCGATGCCGTACATGTAGAGGAACAGGAGCGCGATCAGCGCCCAGCCCTCGACCTTGCCGGCGAGGATGCCGCCCGGGGTGAAGTCGAGCGTGCCCGTCGCGCCGTAGGTCCAGACGATGCCGACCAGCTGGAGCCCGATCGAGGTCGACAGCAGGATGCCGAGATAGGTCCGCCCGGCGCGCATCGATTCCGGCGACTGGTGGTGGGTGACCAGCGGGTAGGTCGAGAGCGTCAGCACCTCGTAGGCGATGAAGAGCGTCAGCATGTTGCCCGACATCGCGACGCCCAGCGCCGCCGAGATCGCGATGGCGAAGCAGATATAGAACCGCGTCTGGTTCTCCTCGTGATGCCCCCGCATGTAGCCGATCGCGTAGAACGAGGTGACGATCCAGAGGAACGAGGCGACCAGCGCGAACAGCATGCCGAGCGGCTCGATGACGAAGCGGATGCCGAGCCCGGGCACGAAATCGAACAGGAAGAGCTCGGGCCGCCCGCCCGCCTCGACCGCCGGCAGGATGCGGTAGACCGCGAGGAAGGTGACGACGGAGGCCGCGATCATCGCGCCGTCGCGGAGGTTGGGCCGGCGTCCGAACAGCGCGATCAGAACGGCGCCCGCGAGCGGGCCGAGGAGCGCCACCGCCATGGCGAGTTCGACGCTCACGGTCCCGCCCCCATCAAGGCCCGCGCGGCGTGCTCGGCGACGCCCACCGGCAGCGAGGTCTCGATCCCGAAATAGACGTTGAGCGCGATCAGGACCCAGGTCGGAATCAGGAGGGAAAGCGGCGCTTCGCCGGAAGGCGCGTCCGGCGGGGGCTCGCGGAAATAGGCCGCCTCCACCACCCGCCATACGTAGATCACCGCGAGCAGCGAGGAGATCACGATCAGCGCCGCGATCACCGGCTCGTCGGCGGCGAGCGCGGCGAGGATCAGGTACCATTTCGAGATGAAGCCCGCGGTGAGCGGGATGCCGATCAGGCTGAGCCCGCCGGCGGTGAACGCGGCCATGGTCCACGGCATGCGCCGGCCCATGCCGGCGAAGTCCTCGATCCGGAAGGAGGCCTGGCGGTAGGCGATGCAGCCGATCGCGAGGAACAGCGCGCCCTTCATCAGCGCGTGGTTGAACAGGTGCACCATCGAGGCGGTCAGCCCGTCGACCGTCACCAGGCTCAGTCCGAGCACCATGTAGCCGATCTGCGCCACGCTCGAATAGGCGAGCATGCGCTTCACGCTGTCCTGGAAGATCGCGATCGTCGAGGCGACGAACATGGCGAGGACCGCGAGCAACATGAGCGGAAACGCGGTGGGCAGCACCTCGAAGGAGAACTCCACCCCGAAGACGGTGAACAGGAAGCGGATCAGGACGTAGACGCCGACCTTGGTCGCCGTCGCCGCGAGGAACGCGCTGACCGTGGACGGCGCGTAGGTGTAGGCCTTGGGCAGCCAGAAATGGAGCGGGAAGAGCGCGAGCTTGATCGCGGCGCCGACGATCAGGAAGGCGAAGGCCGCGATCACCGTCCGGTTGTAGCCGGTCTGCGGCAGGCGCTCGGCGATGTCGTTCATGTTGAGCGTGCCGGTCGCGCCGTAGATCAGCCCGATGCCGATGACGATGAAGGTCGCCCCGATGGTGCCGACGATCAGGTACTGGAAGGCGGCGGTCAGCGCGCGGCGGTGCGGGCCGAGGCTGATCAGGATGCAGGAGGCGAGCGAGGAGATCTCCATGAAGACGAACAGGTTGAACGCATCGCCGGTGATCGCGACGCCGAGCAGCCCGGTCACGCAGAGCAGGAACGCGCAGTAGAACAGGTAGGCCTTCTCGCCCACCATCTCGATCAGCAGGCTGCGTGGCGTGAAGGGCAGGACTATCGCGCCGATCCCGCTGACGATCAGCAGCACGAAGGCGTTGAGCGCATCGACCCGGTACTCGATCCCGAACGGCGCCGCCCAGCCGCCGAGCTCGTAGCTGATGACGCCCGTGGCCATCACCTGGTCGAGCAGCAGGCAGGAGACGAGGAAGGCCGCCCAGGTCGTGACCAGCGCGAGCCAGAAGGCGAGGTCGCGGCCGCGCACCAGAATGCAGGCGGGCGCCGCCAGCAGCGGGATCACGACCTGGAGGGCGGGGAGGTGCGCGATCATATCGCCGGCCCGTCCTGGTCGCCGATCTCGTCCTCCTCGATGGTGCCGTAGGCGTCGCGGATGCGCACCACCAGCGCGAGGCCGAGCGCGAGCGTCGCCACGCCCACCACGATCGCGGTCAGGATCAGGACGTGGGGGAGGGGGTTGGAGTAGACCTCGATCCCTTCCGCGACGATCGGCGCCGTCCCGTCCCGGACCTTGCCGAGCGTGATGTAGAGCACGAACACCGCGGCCTGGAACACGGTGAGCCCGACCATCTTCTTGACCAGGTTGCCGTGCTCGATGACGAGGTAGAGCCCCGCCATCATCAGGAAGACGACGATCCAGTAGTTGTAGAGACCGACCAAATCGACCAACTCAGCGTCCCCGCCCGGCGAAGTAGTAGAAGATCGAGATCATCACCGAGGCGACGGTGAGGCCGACGCCGAACTCGATCAGCAGGATGCCGAGATGCTGGCCCTTGACCGGGTCGGAGGCGAGCACGTTGTAGTCGAGATAGTTGCCGCCGAGCAAAAGCCCGGCGACTCCCACCCCGGCGAAGATCAGCAGGCCGAGGGCGAACCCGGCGCGCAGGACGTCGGAGGAGAGCACACCGCGCAGCGCGTCGAGCCCGTAGACCAGCCCGTAGAGGATAAACCCGGCGCCGAAGATCACGCCGGCCTGGAACCCGCCGCCGGGCCCGTAGTCGCCGTGGAACTGCACGTAGAGCGCGAACAGGAGGATGAACGGCATCAGGATCTTGGTGACGATGCGGAGCACGAGGAGGTCGCTCATGCCTCTTCCTCCGCCCGTTCGTCCCTGCGCCGGTGCGCCCGCCACTGGCCGAGCAGCAGCACGACGCCGATGCCCGCGGTGAAGATCACCGTCACCTCGCCCAGCGTGTCGTATCCCCGGTAGCTCGCCAGCACCGCCGTGACGACGTTGGGAACGCCGGTCTTTTCCGGCCCCGCCTCGAGATATTCGGGGATCACGTGGTGGTTCGCCGGCGCCGCCGGGTCGCCGTAGCGCGGCATGTCGAGCGTGCCGTAGATCAGCACCGCGCCCGTCACCGCGACGACGGCGAGCGAGATCCAGGCGTTGTGGACCGGCTTCTCCTCCTCGCTCGTGGTGAGCGCCAGCGTGCCGAGGAAGAGCACCGTGGAGATGCCCGCGCCGACCGCGGCCTCGGTGAACGCCACGTCGACCGCGTCCAGGATGACGAAGATGGTCGCGGCCAGCAGGCTGTAGATGCCGGTCAGCATGACCACGACGAACAGGTTCCGCGCGCGGACGATGCCGATCACCGCGACCGCCATGAACAGGAGGATGACGATGTTGACCGCCTCGTTCAGGGTCCCGTCTCCCGGTCGGGCGGTTCGTTCCGCAGGTCGTAGTCGAGCAGCGGTTCCTCGTCGCTCTCGTAAGCCGCGTGGACCAGCGCGAAGGTCGCGGTCGGGCTGGTGAAGAAGATGAAGATCAGGATGAGGATCAGCTTCACCGTCACCAGCGTCCCGCCGCCCTGCAGCATGAGCCCGACCAGGATCAGCCCCGCGCCGCCGGTGTCGGTAACGCCTGCCGCGTGGCTCCGCGTGTAGACGTCGGGGAAACGCACGATCCCGATCCCGCCGATGGTCACCAGCGCGCCGCCGCCCAGCAGCAGGACCCAGCTCGCGATGTCGAGGACCAGCGCCATCAGTTGCCGGTTCCGCCGAGGTCGCCGTACTTGAAGAACTTGAGCACCGCGATCGTGCCGATGAAATTGATCAGCGCGTAGGCGAGCGCGATGTCCAGGAATTCCGGCCGGCCGAACAGGAATCCGACGACGGCCAGGATCAGGACGGTCTTGGTGCCGAACGTGTTGACCGAGAGAATCCGGTCGTAGAGCGTCGGCCCCATCAGCGCGCGGGCGAGCGCGAGCGCCATGGCGACGACCAGCCCGACGGCGGCGGCGGTAAACATCAGTTACCGCCCGCCATCCGGGTGACCCGCCGGTCCATCTCGCCCGCCGCGAGGTCGTCCGCGCCGCCGCGCGAGAGCGCGTGGACCAGGATCTCCCCTTCGCCCACGTCCACCGACACGGTGCCGGGGGTCAGGGTGATCGAGTTGGCGAAGATCACGCGGCCGAGGTCGGTCGGCTGGGTGGACCGGACGCGGAGCATCGTCGGGCTGATCGAGGCGCCCGGGGTGAGGATACGCCGCGCGACGTCGATATTGGCCTTGAGGATCTCGACCGTCAGCCACGGCCAGTAACCCACCCCCCGCAAGGTGAGGTGGACCGGATGCCCTTCGTGGTCGATCACGTCCATCCGGTGCGTGAAGTAGACCACCGCCGCGCAGGAGGCGACGCCGAGCCCGATGAGCAGAGGATCGAAGTGACCGGAGAGCAGAAGCCAGGTGCCGAAGAGCACACAACCCAGTGATAATGCGTGAACCACTACCGCCCTGTCGCAGACTTGCCGTCGGCGCCCGGCCCGGTTTGCCCGTGGCCGACCGCGCGTCGGCGAACCCTAATCGGCGCTCCCCGGAATGGCCAGCCCAAAGTAGGGCGTTTCAGCCGGAATCCGCGATTCCGAACACCCGACGGAGCGACAAAAATGTTGGCGCGCACCGGCGCAATGGTGCTAGTCTGCTCAAATTGCAACTAATGTAAGCAAAACAAAATAGTTCTAGGGGGAAACGTGTCGGAGTCTCAGGGCGGAGGCGACCCCATCGCCTCGTCCCGCATTCGGGGCACTGTTAAGTGGTTCAACGCGGTCAAGGGATACGGTTTCGTCACACCGGAGGACGCGTCGGGCGACATTTTTCTGCATATGACGGTTCTGAGGCAGGCGGGCCTGGACAAGATCCCCGTGGGCTCGACCGTCGAATGCGAGACGGTTCAGGCGGCCAAGGGGCTGCAGGTGCAGACGATCCTCGCGGTCGATCTTTCCACCGCGGTGCCGGAAGGAGAAGAGGGGTATTCGCGCAGCCCGCCACCGCCGCCGCCCCAGCCCGAAGCCACCGGCGATTTCGAAATGGCGACCGTCAAGTGGTTCAATCCGCACAAGGGGTACGGATTCGTGTGCCCCGATGAAACCCAGCTCGACGTGTTCATCCACATGGTGACCCTGCGCCGCGCCAACCTCGCGGGGCTGGTCACCGGCCAGAAGGTGATGGTCAAGACGGCGCAGGGCCCGAAGGGAATGCAGGCGGTGGAGATAATGCTGCCGGGCCCGGGCAGCGTCGACCAGTACGTCTAGCGGCCATCTTCGTCTCCCGCAGCGGAAGCCGGGCCTTGTTGAGCCGCCGGTCGCTGACCCTCGGCTTGGGCGCCTGTCTCGCCTTCGCCGCGATGCCGGCGGCCGGCCAGCGCCGCCTCGTGAAATTCGCCCGGAGCGCGCTCGTTATCCGAAGCGGCGCCGGTGAGCATCGTTTCTCGGTGGAGGTCGCGCTCACGCCGCGCGAGCACTCCCAGGGCCTGATGTTCCGCCGCAGGATGGCCGCCGATGCGGGGATGCTGTTCGTCTACGATCCGCCCCGGCCGGTCTCGATGTGGATGCGGAGCACCTACCTCCCGCTCGACATGTTCTTCATCGCGCCGGACGGGAGGATTGCCCATATCGTCGAGCGGACGGTGCCGCTGTCGGAGGAGAATATCCCGTCGCGGGGGACGGTGCGCGCGGTGCTGGAGCTCAACGCGGGCACGGCGGCCCGGCTCGGGATAGAGCCCGGCGCGACGGTGTCCGCTCCCGCCCTCCGCCGCTAGGGCCTGCCCGGCCCCGGAGGAACTGCTGCCGCTCTCACGTCGCCGGCGACAGGCGTTCGACCTCCATCAGGTCCGCCTTCTTCATTGCCTGGGCCAGGTTCCAGGTTGACTGAAGCCGGTACCAGGTCTCGGCACCGCCGCCGAACGCCTTGTCGAGGCGGATCGCCATCTCGGGCGAGATGCCGGAGCGGCAGTTCACGATGTCGGAGAGCTGCTTTCGGCTGATACCCAGCTTGCGCGCGGCTTCGGTAACGCTGAGACCGAGCGGTTCCAGGCAGTCGTGACGCACCGAAAGCCCCGGATGAGGTGGATTCTTCATAGGCATGGCGCGCATCGCACCGAAATTTGTAACGGTCAGGGTACAGGGTACATTGGACGGAACTTCGGTTCACCTTGCCCTTCGTAACGTCGCAAGACCCGACTCGATACGGCGCTTCGCGGTCGTGCCCCCAGGCGTGGTGTAGGAGCAGGAGCCAGCATCGGTAGCTGTGGGTAAGTGGCCCGCCGCCGCGACCGTGTGGTGTCTGGCGGCGGCGGGCCACTTATCCATAGCGGATGGCCATCGCGGTGCCGGTTAGGGTTGGGCTTCTACAGTCCATCCGACCGGAGGAGTACCACGATGACCACCAAGGACATGATGACCCTGCAGGCGCTTTTGGAGAAGAGTTCGGACGCCGATCTGCTTCGCGAGATGATCGGGTTCACGGCCGAGCGTTTGATGGCGCTTGAGGTGGAGGGCCTTGCGGGAGCCGCACACGGCGAGCGTTCGCCGGACCGGCTCACCCATCGCAACGGCTACCGGGACCGGGTCTGGGAGACGCGCGCGGGCACGGTGGAGCTGAAGATCCCGAAGCTGCGCAAGGGGAGCTACTTCCCGGGCTTCCTGGAGCCGCGTCGCATGGCGGAGAAGGCGCTGACGGCGGTGATCCAGGAGGCCTACATCAAGGGCGTGTCGACCCGCTCGGTGGACGACCTGGTGCAGGCCATGGGCATGTCGGGCATCTCGAAGAGCCAGGTGTCGCGGCTGTGCGGTGAGATCGACGGCAAGATCCGCGACTTCCTCGACCGCCCGCTGGAGGGCGACTGGCCGTATCTGTGGCTGGACGCGACCTATGTGAAGATGCGCGAGGCCGGGCGCGTCGTCTCGGTCGCGGTCACGATCGCGGTGGCGGTCAACGACCAGGGCCGCCGCGAGGTGCTCGGCATGGCGATCGGCGCGTCCGAGGCCGAGACCTTCTGGACCTCCTTCCTGCGCTCCCTGGCCCGCCGCGGCCTGCGCGGCGTCAAGCTGGTCGTCTCCGATGACCACAAGGGCCTGAAGGCGGCTGCAACGCGCGTCCTCGGCGCCACATGGCAGCGCTGCCGCGTCCACTTCATGCGCACCCTGCTCGCCCATGCCGGCAAGCAGGGCCGGCGCGTCGTGTCCGCCTTCGTCACCACCGCCTTCGCCCAGGAGGATGCAGACAGCGCCTCCGCCCAGTGGCGCCAGGTCGCCGACCAGCTCAGGGCCAAGGCGCCGAAGCTCGCCGCTCTCATGGACGAGGCCGAGCACGACGTTCTCGCCTACATGACCTTCCCGGCCGCGCATCGCCCCAAGCTGCACTCGACAAACCCGCTCGAACGACTCCATGGCGAGATCAAGCGGCGTACCAACACCGTCGGCATCTTCCCCAACGAGGACGCCATAACACGGCTGATCGGCGCCATCCTGCTCGAGCAGAACGACGAATGGGCCGTCCAGAGGGCCAGATAGAGGCGTTTGCGCTGTCGGGGACGGGTTGATTTACAAGGCGTTCACGGAGGTGCGAGATTTTTGATACCCCGTGGTGGTCGTTGATATCCGGGGTTTCAGTTTCGCTGCGGCGGTCGTTTTGGCGATTTTCACCCCACGCCGCTGGTCGCGGCGTCTTGGCAGCGAGGTTTTCCTGCGGCGGCCTCGCGCGCCCTGATCGTGCGCATGAGATAGAAGGTGTCGCCATCGGGCCCTGGGGCCCTTGTTCCACCACCACCCCTGGTCGGGAGAACAGCGATGGCGACGGCGGCGAAGCTACCCTTTTCGTGGCGCGATGTCGAAGTCCTGCCGGACCTTGAACGGCTGCGCCTGGTTCTGGCGGTGCTTCCCGACGAGGAGATCGTGACGGCGCTTGAAGTGTGTCGCGGTCGGGGCCGTAACGACTACCCGGTGCGGGCGATGTGGCGGGCGCTGATCGCGGGGGTGGTGTTGCAACACGCCTCGATGCAGTCGCTGTTGCGGGAGCTGGGGCGCAACCCGGCGTTGCTGGAGATCTGCGGGTTCGACCCTCTGCCGTATCAGAGCGGGCCGGTGACGGTGCTTCACGACGGGCATGCGGTAACGCGCCCGGCGCGGGTTCGTTCGACGGCGCCGAGCCACTGGAACTTCTCGCGGTTTCTGGGGCGTGTTGTGCAGCTTGAGGACGAGCAGGGGCTGGTGTCCGCCATGATCGAGAGCCTGCGCGCCGCGCTGTTCGCCGCGTTGCCGGACTTCGGGCGTCATCTCGGCTACGACGGCAAGGCGATCGCGAGCCACTCGACGGGCCGGGTCGGCAAGGACGAGGACAAGACCTCGGACCCCGACGCCGACTGGGGCAAGCACGAGACGGGCGGGGTGGACGCCAGGACCGGCGCGGTGTGGAAGAAGGTGAAGTCGTGGTTCGGCTACGGGCTGCACCTGATCGCCGACACCGATTACGAGGTTCCGGTGGCCTTCGAGGTGACGCGCGCTTCGGCCTCGGAACCCAAGGTGCTGTCCGGGATGCTGGAGGAGCTGTTCGCAAGGGCGCCGGAGATCGCCGGGCGCTGCGCCGACTTCAGCGCCGACCGCGGTCTCGACGATGCCCGCCTGAAGGCGCGGCTGTGGGACCGGTGGACCGCCCGCCCGCTGATCGATACACGGCTGATGTGGCGGGTGGAGAAGCAGGAGCCGAGATACGATCCGGCGCAGCCGATCACGCGGCCGCTGTTCCCCGACCGCGCCGATGTCATCGTTCACGACGAGCGCGGCCGGGTGTCCTGCGTCTGTCCCGGGACCGGCGAGGTCCGCGCTATGGCGTTTCAGGGGTTCGAGGCTGATCGGGGCCGCTGCGGCACGCTCAAATACCGCTGCCCGGCAGCCGCCTTCGGCTTCGCCTGCGCCGGCAGCCGGGCCTGCCACCGGGCCGGCGGGGTCAAGCCCGGAGACTATGGCCGCATCCTGCGCATCGACCTCGACAGCCACGACCGGCGCATCTTCACCCCCACGCCCTGGGGCAGTCCGTCATGGCGGCGCGGCTACAACCGCCGCTCGGCCATGGAGCGGATCAACAGCCGCCTCGACAACAGCTTCAACTTCGAGACCCACTACATCCGAGGCCGCGCCAAGATGAAGACCCGCCTCGGCCTCGCCCTGGCGGTGATGATGGCGATGGCTCTCGCCCAGGCCCGCGCCGGCCGCCCCGAGCGCATGCGCTCCCTGGTCGGCGCCGTGCCGTATCTCGACACCGGCTGACCGCTCGTCTGCCTCCCGACAATCCTGCCCGATCCCGCCGCCCGACGGCAGAGGGGAAGCCACGCCCGCACGCCAGACAATCTTCCGGTAATCGTATTTGTCAGGCCCCGGAAGCCCGTATCCTGCCCGGTGGGGAAGCGGGCCGGACGATATTCAACCGCCAAAATCGAACCGGCGACAGCCAAAAATCACCACAGCGCACATTTCTCAGATACATGACGCTGGAATCAATCGCTCCCGTGAGCGACAATGCAACCGTCAAGCTGCCCGCCGTGGCAGCCTGAGCCTACCGGCCCTACCCGCCGGATACCGCGACGGCCGCCAGGCTCTTACACCACGGCTCGGGACACGATCCGTCTTGCGGCAGATGGTGCTACGATATGACATAGTCCCGCCATTCGTTAATCGACATGGAAAAAGGCATGACCACCGACGATAGCGGCCGCCGTTCGGGCGTGCGCTACGAGGCGGACGAGAAGCCGCCGCCGGCGCTCGCGTTCGGTCTCGGGCTTCAGCTTGCCATCCTTACCGCCGGGGGCATCGTCCTGACGCCCGCGATCGTGGTGCGCGCGGCCGGCGGCTCCGAGGATTTCCTTGCATGGGCGGTGTTCGCCGCGGTGGCGATCAGCGGCGCGACGACGGTGCTGCAGGCCGTGCGCATCGGCCGGCTGGGCGCGGGCTACATCCTCGCGATGGGCACCTCGGGCGCTTTCATCGCGATCTGCGTCGCGGCCATCGCGAAGGGCGGCCCGGCGATGCTCGCCACGCTGGTCGTCGCCTCCGCCCTGTTCCAGTTCGCGCTCGCCGCGCGGCTTTCGCTGTTCCGGCGGATTCTCACCCCGACCGTCGCGGGGACGGTGATCATGCTGATCCCGGTCACGGTGATGCCGATCATCTTCGGCATGCTGAAGGCGGTTCCGGACGGCAGCCCGGAATTCGCCGCTCCGGTCAGCGCGCTGGTGACCGTCGTCGTCATTGCCGGCATCGCGCTCAAGGCTACCGGGGCGCTGCGGCTCTGGGCGCCCGTGGTCGGCGTGGTCGTGGGCTCCGTCGTCGCCGGGTTCTACGGCCTCTACGACATCGGCCGTATCTCGGATGCCGCGTGGATCGGCCTCCCCCAAGGCTCCTGGCCCGGGCTCGACCTCGATTTCGGGTCGGTCTTCTGGACGCTGCTTCCCGCCTTCGTCTTCGTGACGCTGGTCGGCGCCATCGAGACGATCGGCGATTCCGTCGCCATCCAGCGCGTGTCCTGGCGCAAGCCCCGGGCGGTGGACTTCCGGGCCGTGCAGGGAGCGGTGGCGGCGGACGGCATGGGCAACCTGCTCTCCGGCCTCGCCGCGACGGTTCCGAACACGACCTATTCGACCAGCATTTCGGTGACCGAGCTCACCGGGGTCGCGGCCCGCCGTGTGGGGATCGCGCTCGGCATCGTGTTCGTCGTCGCGGCGTTTCTTCCCAAGGCGCTCGCGGTGGTGCTCGCGATCCCGGGCCCGGTCGCCGCGGCCTACATCACCGTTCTGCTCGCCATGCTCTTCGTGCTCGGCATGAAAATCGTCGTCCAGGACGGGATCGACTACCGCAAGGGGCTGATCGCGGGGATCTCCTTCTGGGCCGGGGTGGGTTTCCAGCACGGGCTGATCTTTCCCGAATACTTCTCCGAGTTCGCCGGCGGGCTGCTCGAGAACGGCATGACCGCGGGCGGTCTGGTGGCGATCGTCCTGACCCTGTTCGTGGAGCTGACGGAGCCCAGACGCCGGCGGATCGAGGTCGCCTTCGATGTTTCGGAACTGCCCAGGATCAGGGAGTTCCTCGCCGGGTTCGCGACCCGGGGCGGCTGGGACGACGCCATGACGCATCGCCTCGACGCCGCCGCCGAGGAGACGCTGCTGACGCTTCTGCAAGCGGAGGGGGAAGAGGAGGGCGCGGAACGGCGCCTGCTGCTCACCGCGCACCGCGAAGGCGGCGGCGCCGTGCTGGAGTTCATCGCCGCGCCCGGCGAAGAAAACCTGCAGGACCGCATAGCCCTGCTCGCCGAGCGGGCGGAGGAGGGCCCCGCCGACCGCGAGGTGTCGTTGCGCCTGCTGCGCCATCTCGCCTCGTCGGTGCACCACCAGCAATACCACGGCACGGATATCGTGACCGTCCGCGTCGACACGCCGGCGGGTGCGGTCGTCGGAGGAACCGGGAAATAACCGGCGGGCCGGGCATCGACATCGCGGGGTGGCTGACGCGGGCGATCGCCGTGCTCGCCGCGGCGATCGCGGCGCCGAACGCATCGAGCGCCGACGGCAACGAGGACGAGGCGCGCTGGCTGCGTCTCGCCGTCGAGCGAATTTGCCCGCAACCCGGCTTGTCGGGTCTCGACGTGCAAGGCGCCCTGCCCGGCAGCTGGTTGCTGGACGAGACCCGTTTTCCCGAGGACCGGGATCCCCGGCGCATCGTGGTCCACCTGCTGCTGCCGGGCGCCGACATGCTCACCGTCGAGCGGCGGCAATTCCGGGGCAGGTTGCGGCAGTTCCGGGTTTCCCACGCCGTGCGCGACGGCGGCCGCGCCCGGCCCTCCTTTCAGGCGATAGCGGATGGCGGATGCACCGTAAGCGTCTGGCGTGACCGCCCTTGTGGCGAGACGGCTTGGAGCCGCAGTCTGTGGTGAGGTTCCAGAGGTCGATAGTGTCCATTATCGGCTAATGGACACTATCTTAGGGGGCTGCGGTGCCACGTCGGGTACGCCGGTTCTGGTCGGACGACGAGAAGCGCCGGATCGTGGCGCAGAGCTACGCTCCCGGTGTCTCGGTGTCGGTTGTGGCGCGCCGCTATGACGTCAACGCCAACCTGATCTTCACCTGGCGGCGCGATCCCCGTTACAGGCCGGCGGCCGATGCCGGGGAGGCGCCGTCCTTCCTGCCGGTGGAGGTGGTGCCCGATGCGCCGCCGTTGGAGCCGGCCGCGGCATCGGACGGTCGGATCGAGATCGCGTTGTCGAACGGCCACCGGGTGAGCGCGTTCGGGTCGTTCGACGCGGACGCGCTGTGCCGGGTGGTGCGGGCGCTTGGCGGATGATCCCGGTTCCCTCCTCGACCCGGGTATGGCTGGCCTGCGGCGTGACCGACATGCGCAAGGGGTTCCCCGGTCTCGCGGCGCAGGCGGAGCGGGTATTGAAGGCGGATCCGCATTGCGGCCATCTCTTCATCTACCGCGGCCGCCGGGGCGACCTGATCAAGATGATCTGGTGGGACGGCCAGGGTGCGTGCCTGTTCTCGAAGCGTCTGGAGCGCGGCCGCTTCGTGTGGCCGTCGGCATCGGAAGGGAAGGTGTCGGTGACGCCGGCGCAGCTGTCGATGCTGCTTGAGGGGATCGACTGGCGGGCGCCGGTTCGCACCTGGAGACCGCTGGCCGCGGGCTGATTCACCGTTTATAAACAATGGGTTGACTGTCATTCGGGCTTCCCTTTGTCGGCCCCTTCGGGTAGGATGCGGCCATGCTCGAAGCGGCCCATTCCCTGCCCGACGACATCGCCGCGTTGAAGGCGATGGTGCTGGCCTCGCGGGCCGAACTGGCGGCACGGGACGCCGAGCTGCGCAACCGCGATCTGTTGATCGAGAAGCTCAGGCACCAGCTTGCGGGTCTGCGGCGGCAGCGCTTCGGCGTCACCTCGGAGGCCCTCGACCAGCTTGATCTCGGGCTGGAGGACGAGGAGATCGCGCGGGCGGCCGAGGCGCCGACCGAGCCGACGCCCGCCACGAAGAAGCAGCCGAAGCGCCGTCCCCTGCCGGACCACCTGCCGCGCGAGGAGACGGTTCTCGCGCCGGGCGAGCGCTGCGCGGACTGCGGCGGCCGTCTCAAGCGGCTCGGCGAGGATGTGACGGAGGAGCTGGAGTACATCCCCGGCCGCTTCGTGGTGAAGCGCATCGTCCGTCCGCGCCTGGCCTGCGGCGGCTGCGAGAAGTTCCACCAGGCGCCGCTGCCGCCGCGACCGATCGAGCGCGGCCGACCGGGCCCCGGCCTTCTGGCGCATGTGCTGGTCTCGAAGTATTGCGATCACCGTGTGTCCTGAAGCACCGCCATGAAAGGAGGTGCGCAACTGCAAGAGAGATGAGGGTAGGCCCCTCGGGGTCGACGATCAGGCGTCGGTCTCAAACCACCACGAGCTGCTGTCGTAAAGAGCGATGGTGGTGAGCGTCGTGGAAACGGCGGGACGACGATCTCGTCAGGTGAGGTCCGGGGAGACGAGCGAAAGCGAACCGCCGATGAACTGCCGAAAGCGTATGGTCGATGTCAGAACCGGGGGTGGTGGTCACTCCGGGACAAGCATGGGCGGAGTCCTGGAGTCCGGCCCACGCGGCATCCGGCTCGAAGGCGGCGTGAACCCGGAACAGGCTTTCTTGCGGAACAGGAGAACCTGTCGTCCCGATGCCAAGGGAGACGGCCAACCGGGCAGCCCCCGGAAGGCTCAGAGTACCGATGCGGGGCACAGGGGCAGAACAGCCCGTAGTAGGGATGAAGGCGCTGTAATGGCGCTGGACCGAAGGGGCTGTGGTGTTCAGCCGCTGCCGTCGGCCAACTGGTGACAGGAGGAGCCGGATGACAGGGGCAAAGCCGTTCCCGATAGCAAAGAGGGAAGTCTGGGAAGCCTTCAAGCATGTGAAGGCAAACCGGGGAGCGGCTGGAGTAGATGGGCAGACGGTCGAGAGTCTGGAGGAACGGCTTGGTCCGGAACTCTACAAGCTCTGGAATCGCATGTCCTCAGGCAGCTATATGCCGCCTCCGGTTCGCAGGGTGAACATCCCCAAGGAGGGCGGCGGGAAGCGCCCGTTGGGCATACCGACGGTCACGGACCGCATCGCTCAGGAGGTTGTTCGCCGACATCTGGAGCCCTTGTTGGAACCGATTTTCCATGAGGACTCATACGGATATCGGCCGAAGCGATCCGCCATTGACGCCATCCGGACAGCGCGTCGGCGATGCTGGCGCTACGACTGGGTGCTGGACATGGACATCAAGGGGTTCTTCGACAACATCGACCACGAGTTGCTGCTGAAGGCCGTTCGTCACCATACGGACTGCCGGTGGGTGCTGCTCTATGTCGAGCGCTGGTTGAAGGCTCCCGTGATCGAGGAGGACGGCACCGTTGTCGCACGGGACAGGGGCACGCCACAGGGCGGGGTAATTTCGCCAGTATTGTCCAACCTGTTCCTGCACTATGCGTTCGATCAATGGATGAAAAGGTCGATGCCGCATGTTCCGTTCGAACGGTATGCGGACGATATAATCTGCCATTGTCGAACGGAGGAGGCGGCAAAGACCCTCTGGCGGCGGGTTGCGGACCGATTGGCCGAGTGCGGCCTGGAGGTCCATCCGCAGAAGACCAAGGTGGTCTACTGCAAGGATACCAACCGCAAGGCGGACTACCCGACGGTCGCGTTCGACTTCCTGGGCTACCGTTTCCAGCCAAGGTTCGCGGCGTGGCGCGGCGGGTTGTTCGGGGTCTCGTTCCTTCCGGCTGCCAGCCCGACTGCGCTCAAGGCGTTTCGGCGCCGCGTGCGACAGTGGCGTTTGCAACGGCGTAGCGACAAGGCACTGCTTGACCTTGCCCGCATGTTTCATCGCGAAATTGCAGGGTGGATCGGCTCTCTCTTGAGTAAAAAAAACCTACGCCATTGCTTCCGCCCCAATTTTCACATCCGGGGTTTCGACAACCTTGACCAGTTGGTAGCCGAGTTGTCTGGCGCGGCGGCCGAGGTTTGAGACCGTCCGGTTTGAGGTGGCGTCGGTTTGTCGGACAGGCTGACGGCGTTTTCAAGGTGTATTCCGGTTGAAGTTTGTGCCGCCAGAATCCTCTTGGATCGATCTTTCTGCTGCTGCTGTTGCGCCTGTGGGTATGTGGTCAAGGCGCGAAGCGGCTTGTCCATCATATCCACAGGCGTGTCGCCCCGGTAGGCCTCGGCCGGCGTCCGCCCGCCGAGTGCCGAGTGCGGTCTCTCGGTGTTGTAGAAGCCGATCCACTGGCCGATGACGCGCCGGGCTGCGAAGCCGTCGGCGATCTCGTGCAGGTAGACCGCCTCGTATTTGAGCGAGCGCCACAGCCGCTCGATGAAGATGTTGTCCATGCACCGGCCGCGGCCGTCCATCGAGATGCGGATACCGGCCTCCCGCAGGCGCGCGGTGAAGGCGAAGCCGGTGAACTGGCTGCCCTGGTCGGTGTTGAAGATCTGCGGGGTGCCATGGCGCGCCAGGGCTTCGTCGAGAGCCTCGACACAGAACCCCGCGTCCAGCGTGTTCGACAGCCGCCAGGCCAGGACGCAGCGGCTCGCCCAGTCCATGATCGCCACCAGGTAGAGGAAGCCGCGCCGCACCGGGATGTAGGTGATGTCGGCGCACCACACATGGTTCGGCCGCTCGATCGCCAGACCCCGCAGCAGATATGGATAAACCCGGTGCCCGAGGTGCGGCGCACTGGTCCGCGGCGCCCGATAGACCGCCTGAAGACCAAGCAGGCGCATCAGGCGAGCGGCCCGCCGCCGCCCGATCCGCACCCCCTCGCGGCGCAGATGCCGAACCATCTGGCGGGCGCCGTAGAACGGATACTTGAGGAACAGCGCGTCGATCCGGCGCATCAGAGCCAGCGTCTCCGCGCTCTCCCCCTTCGGCCGGTCATAGAGCGACGAGCGCCCGATCGACAGCAGACGGCATTGCCGGGTCAGGCTCAACGACGGGTGGCCCCGCACAACCATCGCCCGTCTCCCGGACCGGCTCAGCGACCGGACCCGCGTGACAAAAAATCACGCTCTACGATCAACTCCCCGATCTTGGCGTGAAGAGCCCGGACCTCGCTCTCGTGATCCCGCGCCCGGCGCTCACCTCCACCGGAAAAGACCTCCCCCAGACCCTCCATCGCCTGGCGCTTCCACACACCCACCTGGTTCGGATGCACCTGGTGCTTCGAGGCAATCTCCTGAAGCGTCCGATCACCCCGTAGCGCCTCCAAGGCTATCTTCGCCTTCAGCTCCCCCGAAAACCTGCGTCGCTTGCTCATCCGCATTCCTCCGTCACACGGCGGAATACACCTTGACGACCTGTCCGATTTTGCGACGCCACCTCAGTTCACCCGGCGCTGCTCATAGGTCTCCATCCCGCGCTCCACATATTCCTCGCCGCGGGTGACCAGCGTGTAGACCAGGCAGGCAAGCTCGCGGGCGGTTGCGTTGATGGCAACCGGGGCATCCTTGCGGGCGAGGCGCGCACGGTGCCGGGCGCCGATGAACGTCTGGCTCCTGCGAGCGTTCAGGGCCGCCATGCGAAGGGACTGCGCGGCCTTGTTGATCACCTTGGGCGAGCGGCCCGGCAGGGGTTTGCCACCACTGATGCGGGTTCCCGGCGCCAGCCCGAGCCAGGAACAGAAGTGCTGCGCGGACGGGAAGGCCGAGAAGTCCGGGCCGATCTCCGACGCGATCGTGAGTGCGGTCGTAACCCCGATCGCAGGGATCGCGGTGAGATCGACGCCCATCATCCTGTGCAGGGCCTCGGCCATCGCCTTTTCGCTGGCGGCCCGCTTGGCAGCATCGCTCCGGATCTTCGACGGGCAGCGCGTGGGAGTGTTGTCCGGAGCCGCATTCGCCGGACCGTCCGTCCCATCGTCCGGCGGCGTCAGGCTGTCGATCTGCGCCGCGATCTGCGCCTCGCAGACCTCAATCTGGCCAGTGAGAAAGTCGAAGCGCTGCATCGCCTGCGTCAGTGCGAACAGATGCTCCTCGCGCCAGGTGCCCTGCAATGCTGCCGTGATCCTGTCGCCGCTGGCCTTGATCCGCCCGTCCCGAAGTTCTGCGAGCCGGTGTGGATCACGCTCGCCGTCGACGATCGCCCGCAGGATCCTCTGTCCCGTCACGCCGGTGATGTCGCTGATCACCGAGTCAAGCCGCACGTTCATCTCGGTCAGCGCCTTCTGCATGTGCAGCACACAGCGCGCGCGATCTTCGATCAGCCGCTTCGCCTGGCGCACATACGAGCGCAGCGGGCATACCGCATCGCCGGGACGGAAGGCACCTCGCAGAAGCCCGTAAGACAGAAGCTGACGGATCCACTGGCAATCAAGCACATCGCTCTTGCGACCGGCGATCTGCTTCGTCATCCGCGGCGGCACGAGCATCACCTCGAAGCCGGCGCGATCCAGAACCTCGTAGACCGGAATCCAGTACACCGAGGTCGACTCCATCGCCACCTTGTTCACCCCGCAGGACGACAGCCATGCCGCCATCTCCTCAAGATCCCGCGTGAAGGCATCGAACGACCGGACCGGTTCCGAACAACTTTCGGGGTCGACCGCGACATAGTGAACGTCCTTGCCGATATCGATCCCGGCACAATCCCGGTTCACGACTTGCAGGCTCTCGGACCGTCGGCGCTTGCGTGGCATCCAAATCCCTCCTCTGACCGCTTCGCTTCACTCGGGTCGGGGAGGAACCACGGCAAATCTCAATCTCTTGAACGAGGTCGCGGGAACCCCGCGCCATCAGTGACAGAAGCCGATCATGGTTCGGGCCACGCTACTTTACGGGTGCCTGAGCACGCCATTGCCAAGCCGGCCTCGACTGCCCCGACCGCCCGACGAATCACATCTTCGAACTGCGCCAGCAAGTGCCCGTTTTTACTTTCGCGACAGGGCCGGTGCCGCGCGGGGGTGGATGCTACTCTCTCTTGAGTAAAAAAACCTACGCCATTGCTTCCGCCCCAATTTTCACATCCGGGGTTTCGACAACCTTGACCAGTTGGTAGCCGAGTTGTCTGGCGCGGCGGCCGAGGTTTGAGACCGTCCGGTTCACCCGGCGCTGCTCATAGGTCTCCATCCCGCGCTCCACATATTCCTCGCCGCGGGTGACCAGCGTGTAGACCAGGCAGGCAAGCTCGCGGGCGGTTGCGTTGATGGCAACCGGGGCATCCTTGCGGGCGAGGCGCGCACGGTGCCGGGCGCCGATGAACGTCTGGCTCCTGCGAGCGTTCAGGGCCGCCATGCGAAGGGACTGCGCGGCCTTGTTGATCACCTTGGGCGAGCGGCCCGGCAGGGGTTTGCCACCACTGATGCGGGTTCCCGGCGCCAGCCCGAGCCAGGAACAGAAGTGCTGCGCGGACGGGAAGGCCGAGAAGTCCGGGCCGATCTCCGACGCGATCGTGAGTGCGGTCGTAACCCCGATCGCAGGGATCGCGGTGAGATCGACGCCCATCATCCTGTGCAGGGCCTCGGCCATCGCCTTTTCGCTGGCGGCCCGCTTGGCAGCATCGCTCCGGATCTTCGACGGGCAGCGCGTGGGAGTGTTGTCCGGAGCCGCATTCGCCGGACCGTCCGTCCCATCGTCCGGCGGCGTCAGGCTGTCGATCTGCGCCGCGATCTGCGCCTCGCAGACCTCAATCTGGCCAGTGAGAAAGTCGAAGCGCTGCATCGCCTGCGTCAGTGCGAACAGATGCTCCTCGCGCCAGGTGCCCTGCAATGCTGCCGTGATCCTGTCGCCGCTGGCCTTGATCCGCCCGTCCCGAAGTTCTGCGAGCCGGTGTGGATCACGCTCGCCGTCGACGATCGCCCGCAGGATCCTCTGTCCCGTCACGCCGGTGATGTCGCTGATCACCGAGTCAAGCCGCACGTTCATCTCGGTCAGCGCCTTCTGCATGTGCAGCACACAGCGCGCGCGATCTTCGATCAGCCGCTTCGCCTGGCGCACATACGAGCGCAGCGGGCATACCGCATCGCCGGGACGGAAGGCACCTCGCAGAAGCCCGTAAGACAGAAGCTGACGGATCCACTGGCAATCAAGCACATCGCTCTTGCGACCGGCGATCTGCTTCGTCATCCGCGGCGGCACGAGCATCACCTCGAAGCCGGCGCGATCCAGAACCTCGTAGACCGGAATCCAGTACACCGAGGTCGACTCCATCGCCACCTTGTTCACCCCGCAGGACGACAGCCATGCCGCCATCTCCTCAAGATCCCGCGTGAAGGCATCGAACGACCGGACCGGTTCCGAACAACTTTCGGGGTCGACCGCGACATAGTGAACGTCCTTGCCGATATCGATCCCGGCACAATCCCGGTTCACGACTTGCAGGCTCTCGGACCGTCGGCGCTTGCGTGGCATCCAAATCCCTCCTCTGACCGCTTCGCTTCACTCGGGTCGGGGAGGAACCACGGCAAATCTCAATCTCTTGAACGAGGTCGCGGGAACCCTGAGGTGGCGTCGGTTTGTCGGACAGGCTGACGGCGTTTTCAAGGTGTATTCCGGTTGAAGTTTGTGCCGCCAGAATCCTCTTGGATCGATCTTTCTGCTGCTGCTGTTGCGCCTGTGGGTATGTGGTCAAGGCGCGAAGCGGCTTGTCCATCATATCCACAGGCGTGTCGCCCCGGTAGGCCTCGGCCGGCGTCCGCCCGCCGAGTGCCGAGTGCGGTCTCTCGGTGTTGTAGAAGCCGATCCACTGGCCGATGACGCGCCGGGCTGCGAAGCCGTCGGCGATCTCGTGCAGGTAGACCGCCTCGTATTTGAGCGAGCGCCACAGCCGCTCGATGAAGATGTTGTCCATGCACCGGCCGCGGCCGTCCATCGAGATGCGGATACCGGCCTCCCGCAGGCGCGCGGTGAAGGCGAAGCCGGTGAACTGGCTGCCCTGGTCGGTGTTGAAGATCTGCGGGGTGCCATGGCGCGCCAGGGCTTCGTCGAGAGCCTCGACACAGAACCCCGCGTCCAGCGTGTTCGACAGCCGCCAGGCCAGGACGCAGCGGCTCGCCCAGTCCATGATCGCCACCAGGTAGAGGAAGCCGCGCCGCACCGGGATGTAGGTGATGTCGGCGCACCACACATGGTTCGGCCGCTCGATCGCCAGACCCCGCAGCAGATATGGATAAACCCGGTGCCCGAGGTGCGGCGCACTGGTCCGCGGCGCCCGATAGACCGCCTGAAGACCAAGCAGGCGCATCAGGCGAGCGGCCCGCCGCCGCCCGATCCGCACCCCCTCGCGGCGCAGATGCCGAACCATCTGGCGGGCGCCGTAGAACGGATACTTGAGGAACAGCGCGTCGATCCGGCGCATCAGAGCCAGCGTCTCCGCGCTCTCCCCCTTCGGCCGGTCATAGAGCGACGAGCGCCCGATCGACAGCAGACGGCATTGCCGGGTCAGGCTCAACGACGGGTGGCCCCGCACAACCATCGCCCGTCTCCCGGACCGGCTCAGCGACCGGACCCGCGTGACAAAAAATCACGCTCTACGATCAACTCCCCGATCTTGGCGTGAAGAGCCCGGACCTCGCTCTCGTGATCCCGCGCCCGGCGCTCACCTCCACCGGAAAAGACCTCCCCCAGACCCTCCATCGCCTGGCGCTTCCACACACCCACCTGGTTCGGATGCACCTGGTGCTTCGAGGCAATCTCCTGAAGCGTCCGATCACCCCGTAGCGCCTCCAAGGCTATCTTCGCCTTCAGCTCCCCCGAAAACCTGCGTCGCTTGCTCATCCGCATTCCTCCGTCACACGGCGGAATACACCTTGACGACCTGTCCGATTTTGCGACGCCACCTCACCGACCCTTCGTCTGATAGACGCCCACTTGCAGCGATGGGCAATGCGGAAGTTCAAACGCTTCCGACAACGACCGCGTCAGGCTCGTCTCTGGCTTGCCAGAATCGCGAAAGCGGAGCCGTGGCGGTTCGCCCATTGGACCCTTGTGCACGGGCAGGGCCGGACGCTGGGAGCCGTATGAGCTGAGAGGTTCACGTACGGTTCTGGGAGCGCGTGGGGGTGAGATTCCCCCGCGCGACTCGCTTGCCGCTCTACCGCCAGTCCCGCATCTTCGCCCGCGACGGCGTCGAGCTCGACCGCTCGACGCTCGCCGGCTGGGTCGGCAAGGCGACGGCGCTGCTGGAGCCCCTGGCCGATGCGATCGGGCGCCATGTGCTGGAAGGACAAGCCCTGTTCGCCGACGACACCCCGGTCAAGCCGCTGGCGCCGGGAACCGGCAAAACGGCGACCGGCCGGGCCTGGACCTACGTGCGGGACGAGCGGCCCTGGGCTGGCGAGGCGCCGCCGGCGGCCTGGTACCGCTTCTCGGCCGACCGCAAGGCGGCGCATCCGAAGGCGCATCTTGAAGGCTTCGCCGGCTGGATGCACTCGGACGGCTATGCCGGGTTCGGTGCGCTGGCGCGCGCCGGGCCGGTCCGCGAGGTGGCCTGTCTGGCGCATGTGCGACGCAAGTTCTTCGACGTCCATGCCGCCCAGGGCTCGGCGATCGCCGCCGAGGCGCTGGAACGGATCGCCGCCCTCTACGCTATCGAGAAGGAGGCCCGCGGGCAGCCGCCCGAGAACCGCGCGGCCATCCGCCAGGCCAAGGCCGCGCCGTGCCTCGACGAGCTGGAGCGGTGGCTGCAATCGCAGCTGCCCAGAATCTCCGCCAAGACCCCGCTGGCAGCGGCGATCCGTCATGCCCTGACCCGGATGAAGCGCCTTCGACCCTATCTCGAGCACGGCTTCCTCGAGATCGACAACAACCCCGCCGAACGCGCAATGAGGCCGATCGCGCTCGGCCGCAAGAACTATCTCTTCATGGGCTCGGCCAGCGGCGGCAGGGCCGCCGCCATCGCCTACACCCTGATCGAGACCGCCAGGCTCAACGATGTCGATCCGCAGGCCTGGCTTGCTCAGGTCCTCGAACGCATCCCCGACTACAGGATCAACCGCATCGACGATCTGCTGCCGTGGAACACCGCGCCCGCAGAAGATCGGGAAGCCGCCGACTGACCACGCAGGGGCGGTCACGCCGGACGCTTACGATGCACCGTCCGGTCGGGCCGGGCGATTCGGGCGGAAGGCGAAGCCTGGCGATACCTCGATCAGCTGGAAGGCGACCTCAAGACGCTGAAATGGACCGAGACCCTGCAGGCCCCATGGCCGGAGGGCAGGGACCCCGGCGGCATCCGGGTCGCCCTCGTGGATTCTGGCCTGGCCTACGACCTGCCGCTGTTTCGGGAGCGGCTCGCCCGCGACGGCGAAGGAACCCCGCTCGGCTACGACTACTGGGACCTCGATCCATGGCCCTATGACGGGGACGTTTCGCGCGGGCCCTTCCTTCCCATTCGTCACGGGACGGCGGTGGCATCGGTGATCGCGCGCGAAGCGCCTGCAGCGACGCTGATCCCGATGCGCTATCCCCGGCCCGACATGACCCGCATGGGCGCGCTCGTCGCGCGCGCGGTCGCCGCCGGCGCCCGCATCCTCGCCATGCCGCTCGGCAGCCGCCGCGCCGGGGACTGGCGGGCCTTCGAACGCGCGCTTCGGGGGCGCGACATCCTTGCCGTCGTCTCGGCGGGGAACGACGGCCGCGATATCGACCGGGAGCCGGTCTATCCGGCGGCGCTCAAGCTGGAGAACATGGTGGTCGTGACCTCTTCGGACGGCTTCGGCCGCCTCGCTCGGGGGTCGAACTGGGGCGCGGCGAGCGTCGACGTCATGCTGCCCGCCGAGAATGTGGAGATCGTCGATTTTCGCGGCGCAACCGGAAGGGCGTCCGGTTCCAGCTACGCGGTCCCGCGCCTCGCCGCGCTCGCGGCCAGGATTCTGGCGCGGGAGCCGAAGCTGAGCGCGGCGGAACTCAAGGCGCGCATCCTGGCCCGGGCGGCACCGTCCCCATACGAAAGGAAAGGCGTCGTCGCGGCCGGCTGGATTCCCGAACCGCTGTCCGAGTGAGTCCGCTACCGGCGCCTCGGCGCGGGCGGCGCGTTGTCGATGAACCGGCGGGCGGCCCTGGCCTGCCGCGGATCGGCCTTCAACAGCGCCCGGTAGGCTTCTTCGGCGAGTTCGGGCGCGTTTCCCCAGACGCCCGACTGTACGCCGAACCGCAGGACCCGCGGGTCGTCCCGCGCCAGGCGCATCGCCCGGCGGGCGTGCCCGGTCATCTCGGCGAAGCGACCCGCCAGTTGGAGGGACACCAGCAGCGAGACCCGCGCGTTGATCGAGTTCGGGACCTGCCCGGCGGCCTGCCGGTGCAGGGCGACGGCGCCGACGAAATCGCCCGCCCGCGCCAGGACGCGTCCCGCTTCGAGCAGCTGTCCGTGGTTCATCGCCTCGGCGCAGGTCTTCACCAGGTCCTTGCGGCGGGACCGGTCCGTCGCGCGCCCGCGGACGGCCTCCGTACCGGCGGCGCAGTCGGACAGGGCTTTCCCCAACAGGCGGGTCACCTCGTCGGCCCGCCGGTCCGCGCGCCCAGCCAGAAGCGAGCGGACGGCCTTGAGGGGCATCGCCTCGAACCGCCCTTCGCCGCCGCCCACGGCAATCCCCACCAGCTGTCCCAGCTCGTCCACCAGCGCGCCGCCGCTGACCCCGGGTTGCATGCGCGCCCGGACGTGAAGCCGCCCCAACGCCGCTCCGTCCGCGGGTCTCGCGATCAGCGCGCCGGGCGCGAACACGCGCACCGCCTTCCGGGCGATGTCGGCGCCCACGGCATAGAAGACGCCGTCCTCCCGGACTTCCCCATCAAGGTCGGGAACGAACCCATTCGCGGGCAGACCCTGAACTTCAAGCAGGGCGAGGTCGCCACGATAGGCGGACGCGATCACGCGTGCCTTCTTAGGTCCGTCCGGGGTAAAGACGACGGCATCCGGGCGGTCCGCGACGATATGCCGGTTGGTGACCAGGAGCGCCGGCCCGATCCGCGTCGCATTCGCCATCGGATTGAAGCCGGAAACCGGGAAGACCGCCTGCCAGACGCGGCAGACCGGGGCGGGATGGGGGCAATCCTCCGCCGATTTCGGTCTCGCCCGCGCCTCCGGCGCTCGCGGCTTCGCATCGAAGGAGAGAGCGACCACGCGCCGCTGTCCGGCGCGTTGCAACGTGACGTCGAGCGGCTTGCCACGGTCGCGGACGACGGCGAGCGCTGCAATGGCGTCGCGCGGCGTGCGAATTCGGCGGGCACCGATTTTCAATACCGTATCGCCCGGCGCGATGCCCGCCCTGGCCGCCGGACCGCCTGCGCTCACCGCCCTGACCACGGGCGCGGCGAGGTCGCGCCCGGCACGTCGGAGCCCCCAGCCGGGCGACGGGTAGCGGACTTCCCCGTCGGCAACCAGCGCATCGACGACCCGCAGCAGCAGTTCGGTCGAGACGGCGAAATTGACGCCGATATTGTTGTCGCCCTTGGAGGCGAAGATCGCCGACATCATGCCCACCAGACGGCCTTCCGCGTCGACCAGCGCGCCGCCCGAGACACCGGGGTTCGACGCCGCATCCGTCTGGACGAAGTCCTCCACCGGGTTGAACCCCGCGTTCGACACGTTGAGCGCTGACACCACGCCGCACGTCACCGATAGCCCCAGGCCGAACGCATTGCCGATCGCGCAAACCGGCTGCGCCAGGCGCGGCGCGGGCGCGATCCGGATCGGCGTAAGCCCGGCCTCGACGCCGAGCACGGCGATGTCGCTCGCTGCGTCCTTCGCGATCAGCCGCGCCGGAAGAATGCGCCCGTCCGAAAGCCGGACGTCGATCCGTCGGGCGGGTTCGACCACGTGCCAGGCCGTCGCGATGTGTCCCGGGCGGAGGACCACGCCGCTGCCTTCCGGCGCGGCGCCCTGACGCCCGCCCGCGCCGCCTTGGGGACGCCCCGGCCAGACCGGCAGAACCGAAACCACCGACTTCAAGGTGTCGGCGGGCAGCGCGTTCGCCGGGGCAGGTTGAAGGCCCGCGACGGCGAGCAGCAGCGCGATCGCAAGGCGGATGGCGGAGGGAGAGTCCGCTTTCGGCATTACCAAGCCTTTCTCCCCAATGCTTGAATAACACCTAGTGCGCCGGTTCAGAAGTTTCTATCCATCTGGACGGTGCCCCCACCGCGTCATGCCCGGACTTGTTCCGGGCATCCACGTCCATCCACCGCCGCGCCCGCGCCCGGCTCGCACCGCGATGCCGCAAGACGTGGATGCCCGGAACAAGTCCGGGCATGACGGCGTATGGGAATGGTTCGACCCGAGAAACCACCCATCGGGCCGACCGCATGCGGATGAACTTCGGAAACGGGACACTAGCGGCGCCGGCCGTAGAGCCAGGCGAATTCGGCTTTGTAATCGGCTTCGAAACGCGCGATGGCGGTCTCCTCGCGGAGAGTCACCTCGATGTCGTCGAGGCCGCCCAGCAGGCATTTCCTGTCGAAGGGATCAATCTCGAACCGGACGCTTGGGTGACCCGGGGCGGAGACGCGCTGCGCCTCCAGATCGACGGTCATCGCCGCCGGCGCGCCGGTTTGGGCAATGTCGCGGAGCCTGGCGACCACGCCCTCTTCCAGCCGCACCGGCAGGAGCCCGTTGCGGATACAGTTGGCGGCGAAGATGTCGCCGAAGCTTGGCGCGATCAGCGCTCGAAAGCCGTAATCGTGCAGCGCATAGACGGCCGTCTCGCGCGACGAGCCGCAGCCGAAATTGCTGTCGGCGATCAGGATGCGGGCGCCGCGCCAGGGCGTCCGGTTGAGGACGAACTCCGGATTCTCGGAGCCGTCCGGCTGGAACCGGAGGTCGTGGAACAGGTAGTCGGGGTAACGATCGTCGCGCGGCTTTCGCATGAAGCGCGCGGGCAGGATTGCGTCGGTGTTCACGTTCTTCCGTGCGAGAGGCACGGCCACGGCGGTGAGGCGGGTGAACCTCTGCATGTCAGCGCCGCCCGTCGAGCGTGCGCACGTCAGTCAGCCGGTCGGTGACCGCGGCGGCGGCGGCCATGGCCGGGCTTACCAGATGGCTCCGCCCGCCGCGGCCCTGGCGGCCCTCGAAGTTGCGGTTGGAGGTGGACGCGCAGCGCTCGCCCGGTTGCAGCATGTCGCCGTTGGTCGCCACGCACATCGAGCAGCCGGCATCGCGCCATTCCATGCCCGCATCGCGAAAGATCCTGTCGAGGCCCTCCCGCTCGGCCTGCAGCTTTACCAGCCCCGAGCCCGGAACGATCATCGACGGGATCGCCACGCGCTGCCCCTCCACTACCCGCGCGACGGCGCGCAGATCCTCGATGCGGCTGTTGGTGCAGGAGCCGATGAAGACGCGGTCGAGCGCGATCTCTACGAGCGGTGTGCCGGGCGCTAGATCCATGTAGGCGAGCGCCCGCGCGATCCTGGTGCGACGCTCCGGGTCCGCCTCCCGCGCCGGGTCGGGGACCGTGCCCGTGATCGGCAGCACGTCCTCCGGGCTGGTTCCCCAAGTCACCATGGGCGCGATTTCGCGGCCGTCCAGCGCCACCTCGCGGTCGAACACGGCGCCGGCATCGGTCGCCATGCTGCGCCACCAAGCGACCGCTCGATCCCATTCCTCGTCCCGCGGCGCGTAGGGCCGACCTTCGATATAGTCGATGGTCGCGTCGTCGGGCGAGACCAGCCCGGCGCGTGCTCCCGCCTCAATCGACATGTTGCAGACCGTCATCCGGCCTTCCACCGACAGGCTGCGGATCGCCGGGCCGGCGTACTCGATGACGTGCCCGACGGCGCCGGCGGCGCCGATGCGGCCGATGATGGTGAGGACGACGTCCTTGGCTGTGACGCCCGGCGGGATCCGGCCCGCGACCTCGATGCGCATCGTCTTCGGCCGCCGGCGCCACAGGGTCTGGGTCGCGAGTATGTGCGTTGCCTCCGAGACGCCCACGCCGAACCCGAAGGCGCCGAGCGCACCGTGCGTCGAGCTGTGCGAGTCCGCGCCCGCGACGATCAGCCCGGGCTGGGTGATGCCCTGCTCCGGCGGAACGACGTGCAGGATGCCCTGTCGGACATCGCCGAGACCGAACAGGGTAATCCCGTGCTCGGCGGTGTTCCGCTGCATCGTTTCGATCATGTTGCGGATTTCCGGATCGGGGATGCCCGCGCCCCGATCCCGGGTCGGCACGTAATGGTCGGTGAAGGCGAAAACCCGGTCGGGACAGCGCACCCGCCGGCCGCTGCGCCCTAGATTGTCGAAGGCGTGGAAGGTGTTCTCCTGCACCAGCAGCCGGTCGATGCAGAGGAGATCGTTGCCGTCTTTCCGCGCCGTGATCCGGTGGCGGTCCCATATATTGGAGCTTATATCGATTACTTGACAGGAGCGGGGCTGACAGGCGTTCCGGGCAGCGCCGGGGCGCATTCGGGTCCCGGCGGGCCGTTCCTCCCCGTCATGGTCGGCGAAGGCCGACCATCCACGAGTTTTTGCGGCGCCGGAAACGAAAAACAAATCGTGGATGGTCGGCCTTCGCCGACCATGACGGGGGGGAGTCTGGGCGGTTTCCATGCCCGCCGCGACGCGACGGCGTCCCCGGCCCCGATCCGCGCCCGACAGCCGGCCGTCAAGTAATCGATATAAGCCCCCATATATTGTCGAATATGGTCCGCGGCTCTGGCATCGCCGGGCTCCTCGTATGCTGGCTTCGGGCGGCGGCGTCAGGCCGCGCCGGATCGGCTCCCGCGATAGGGTATCCCGATCGCCGCCGGTCCCTGGCTCTTGCCGCCCACGACGACGAGTATGGCGAGCGTCAGCACGTAGGGAAACATCAGCATGAACCGGTGCGGGATGTCGAGCCCGATCGCCCGCGCGTGCAGTCCGGAGCCGGTGCGCGAAATCCTCCGGGTTGGCAGGGACGCTTGGATAGCGGTTATGAAAGACCCGTCTGGAGCGGCGCGTTTTCCTGCAGGTCGATCATCCGCCGCAGCATTCGCTCGGTGAGCGCCGCGCGGGTCTCCCGGTGCGCGGGATCGTCCCACAGGTTCTCGATTTCGTCCGGATCGCCGGCGAGGTCGTAGAGTTCGCCCCACTCCACGTTCTGGTGCACCGTGATCCGCCAGTCCCGGGTCACCAGCGTCCGCGTGCGCGGCATGGGCGGGCCGCCGGGGAACGGGTTGTCGGTCTCGATCATCACGCCGTCGGGCTCCGCCGCGTCGTCGAACAGGTCGCGGCCCTGCACGCCGTTGTTGGGCTGGATCCCGGCGCGGATCAGGATCGACGGCGCGAACCCGGAAAGGAGCCGCCCGCGCATCTGACCGACGCCGGAGATCGCGCGCGTGGCGGCCTCGACATCGCGATGTTCGCCGATTGGTCGACCGACGCCATGCGCGAGAGAAACGCGCGGGCGGAAACCGTCGTTCGGACCAATTTCCGCGAAATGTACTGGACTCCCACCCAGATGCTCTGCCACCACGCGAGCAACGGGTGCGAGCTGCAGCCGGGCGATCTGTTCGGCAGCGGCACGGTCTCCGGTTCGACCCCGCAGTCGCGCGCCTGCCTCGCGGAGATCAACGAGAAAGGCACCCGGATGGTTTCGATCGGCGGCGAGACCCGGACCTGGCTCGAAGACGGGGACGAAGTATCCTTCCGGGCGAAAGCCGAACGCGACGGCTATGCGGCTATCGGGTTCGGAGCCTGCCGGGGGAAGGTGCTCCCCTGTGTCGCCTCGGGAAGCCGATAAACGGAAATTCGCCAATGGCACTTGTCACCGACATTGTGGACGAACGGGCGGTCGCGTTCATGCGGGACTTTTCGTCGGCCCGCGAAAGCGCCGTGGCGGCGAAGCTGCGCAAGGCGACGGCGGAGCATCCCAGACGAAACATGCAGATCGGGATGGAGCAGGGGCGTCTGATGGCCCAGCTGGCGGCGATGATCGGCGCCAGGCGGTGCCTCGAGATCGGTGTCTTCACCGGCTACAGCGCGCTTTGCATCGCCGAACGCCTGCCACCCGACGGCAAGCTCGTGGCATGCGACATTTCCGAGGAATACACGTCCATAGGAAAACCGTTCTGGGAGGAAGCCGGGGTCGCGGACCGGATAGAGCTGAGGCTGGGCCCGGCCTCGGACACGCTCGCGGCGCTCCTGGATGAAGGACACGAGGGCTCTTTCGACTTCGTGTTCATCGACGCCGACAAGGGCGGATACGACGACTATTACGAGAAGAGTCTCCGGCTCACGCGGCGTGGCGGCGTCATCGTGCTCGACAACGTGTTCCTGAGGGGTGCCACGTACGATCCCGAGAACGGGAATGCTCGAACGATCACCGTTCGCTCTCTCCTCTCGAAAATCTCGTCCGACGAACGAGTCGACGCGTCCATCGCACCGATGGGCGACGGCATTGCGATCGTCTGCAAGCGATAAACGACAGGTCCGCCACGGGCGCGCTCTCCCGTCCCTCGGCGGGAAACCCGTCGGTTGGTGCCCGGATCGCGACCACAAGTATGGACGCATCGTATACGAGGTGTTCGGGCCCCCACCGGCTCGCCCGCCCCGATCAGGCGCTCGGCCTGCGCCAGCGAAGCCTCGACGATCGTTGACGAGGCGGCGGCCCCGGTTTCGTTTTAGGGAAGAGTCCGCCGCCTGCGCGTCGCTCCCTGGACCCACGCAGATCGACGCGACGGATCGAACCGGGCGGCGGGGCGCAGGGTATCTATCAACTCGCGGAACGGCCCCATGCCCGCAAAGGCACCGCCGAAGCTAGAGCAGGCGGGCGCCCAGCGGCACTGCCTCGTCCGGCACGCACAGCACCACCTCGCCGTTCTCGTCCTCGAATCCGGTGATCAGGCACTCCGACATGAGGGGGCCGATCTGCTTAGGTGGGAAGTTGACCACGCCGACGACGAGGCTGCCGACCAGATCCTCCGGCCGGTAGTTCGCCGTGATCCGCGCGCTCGACTTCCGGGTGCCGACCGCCTCCCCGAAGTCCACCTGCAGGATATAGGCAGGCACCCGCGCCTCCTTGAAGGGCTCTGCGCTGACCACCCGGCCGACGCGGATCTCCACCCTCTCGAAATCACGCCACTCGATGGTCTCCATGTGAATCCTCCCTTGAGGGTTCCTCGCTGGTGCGTGAGCCTGGATATCATCCGGGCGGAAGAGTCCCTCTACGTCGAGCGCGGCGTCGTTCGGCGGTCTTCCAGCAGGGTCGCCTCGCCGGAGAGATCGGGCTCCCCGCAGCCGGCCAGGATCGCCGCCCGCGCGGCGTCGCGGAGCGCGATCGCGGCGTCGAACCCGTCATGCTCCGCGAACAGGGTTGCGCCCACCGTGACCTGCACCGCGCCGGGGCGGGGAAACCACTGCCCGCCGCGCAGCACCGATCGGGTCCCGCGCAGCGTCACCGGCACCACGGGAACTCCGGCGGCGGCGGCTGCGGCGAAGGCGCCGAGCTTGAAGTCGAGCAGGCCGGGGCGGCGGGTCAGCGTCCCTTCCGGATAGACCAGGAGCCGGCGGCCCGCTTGTGCTGCCTCGATGACGGCGTCGAGATCGCCCACCCCGCGGGCGTCGTCAAACCGCTCCACGAATATCGCGCCGAGCCGGCGCAGCAACGTCCCGGCGAACAGCTGCGGCGCCAGCTCCGCCTTGGCGACGAAGGCGGTCTCGCCGGGGAACGCCGCAACGAGCACCAAGCTGTCGAGATAGCTGCAATGATTGGCGACCAGAATGGTGCCGCGTTCCCGCACGGTCTCGCCGCTCACCGTCAACCGCGTGAAGGTGAGCTTCAGCATCGCACGCGCGGCCCCATGCAGCACCCACCAGCGCCAGGCGCGCCGGGGCAGCGCGATCGAAAGCGGCCAGACGGCCACCGCCAGCGCCACGAGCACCGCCCACCAGTATCCGGCGTAGGCGCGGCCGAGCGTCAGGCGGCCGCCTGCGCGAAGTCGGGCCGTCGCCGCCGCAAGCCACAGCCCGAGAAGTTGCCGCCACGGCGCGGCACCGGGTTCGTCGAGACGGCCCTCCAGGTAGCGCGCGCGGGTGGCGGCGCGCCGGATCTTGCCGCTCGAAGTCTTGAGCACCGCGCGGGACGGCGCGAGGACGACGTCGTCCGGCGCGATGCCCGCGACATCCACCGCCGCCGCCTCGATGCCGCGCCTTAGCCGGTCGCGGGCGCTGCTGTCCTCCTCGCGGGTTTCGGCGACCACCACCAGCCTCTCCGCCCGGTCCGGCCCGGCGGCCGCGAAGACCGCGACGCAGCCGCGCCGGATGCCCGGAAGGTCCCCGATGGCGGCTTCGAGCTCGTGCGGATGGATGTTGCGCCCGCCCCTTATGACGACGTCCTTGATCCGGCCCGTCGGATAGACCTCGCCCCCGGCGATATAGGCCAGGTCTCCGGTCTCGAGCCAGTCGCCGTCGAACAGCTCGCGCGTCGCCCGCGGGTTGTCGTGGTAGCCGACAGTCGCCGAGGGGCCGGTGAATTGCAGCCGCCCCTGGCGGCGCTCGGGAGCTTCGCGGCCGGATTCGTCGACCACCCGGAACTGGTGCCCGGGGAGCGGCGAACCGCACGCTACGACCTCGATCGCATCGCCGTGCCCCGGCGCCACCGGCACCGCGCGTGATCGCTCCGCCAGCTCGTTCCGGTCGATCCGCTCGGCGAGCAGCCCCCGGCCGGGCCGGGGAAAGGCCAGCCCCACGCTGCACTCGGCGAGCCCGTAGACCGGGGCGAGCGCCCCGGGATCGAAGCCATGCGCCGCGAAGCGCTCGCAGAACGCCCGCACCGACGCGGCTCGCACCGGCTCCGCCCCGTTGACCACGATACGGGCCGTACTCAGGTCGAGCCCCTCGATCGCGCCATCGTCGATCCGCTCGACGCACAGGTCGAAGGCGAAGTTGGGCGCGCCCGAGAGCGTTGCCCGCCGGTCGTGGATCTCCCAAAGCCAGCTCTCCGGGCGTGCCAGGAAGATCAGCGGGGACATGATCGAGACCGGCACCGCGAAATGAAGGCTGCCGAGCCACGCGCCGATCAGGCCCATGTCGTGGTAGAGCGGAAGCCAGCTCACGAACACGTCGCGGCCGGGCTCGGCTTCCATCGCCCGGCCCATGGCGCGAATGTTGGCCAGCAGGTTGGCGTGGCTCAGAGTCACGCCCTTCGGGTCGCCGGTGCTGCCCGAGGTGTACTGAAGAAAGGCGACGTCTCCCGCGTCGGGCGCCGGGGCGGCTTCCGGCCTGCCCCGTCCGCGGAGTCCCTCGACGGTCTCGACGGCGCGAAGGCTCGTGACCCTGGAGCGCAGGAAGGCCGCGAGAACCCGTGCCTCCGGAACGGTGACCAGCAGTTCGGCTCCCGCGTTGACGAGTATCGCGGCCTGACGGCGCAGATGATCGGCGAGTTGCGAAGGTCGCGCCGGGGGGTAGATCGGAACCGGCACGCATCCGGCGTAGAGGATCCCGAAGAAGGCGTGAAGAAACCCGGCGCAGGTGGGCAGCATCAACGCCACGCGGGCACCCGGCGTCAGTCCGGCGTCGAGGATGCCGCCGGAGACGGCCAGGGCCGTCTCGCGGAGCCGCGCGTAGGTGACGATCTCGATATGATCTTCCCGTTCCCTGAGCCACGCATGGACGCGGTCGGGATGCGCTTCGGCATGCCAGTCGAGCACTTCGGTCAGGGTCGCCGCGGCGTCCGGTATCGATTCCACCGGACCCGGCGCCGCATCCGCCAAGGATGGCGGGGTCGCGCGCCCGCGCTGAGCGTCGGCCGCTTCCAGCGCGCGCCAGAGATCGGCCGGGGTTTCCGCTTCCGCCAGCGTCGAGCCGGGAAGGCTGACCGAGAACGTCTGCTCGATGCGCAGCAGGAGCTCGGCGCGCCCCAGGCTGTCGAAACCGAGATCCTCGCCCAGCCTGCTGTCGAGGGAAACGCGCGGGGTATCGCGCGCGGAACGGATCTCGCGCGACAGGGTTGCGATCAGCTGCAGCAGATGCGCCGCGTCGTCCGAGGCACTCGCGCCGCTGTGCGATCTCGTGCTGCCGTTCTCCATGGTGGAGCCAACCTCGCATTCCCGCTCCGCCTGTCAACAGCCATTCGGCGGTCGCTTCGCCAGGTCACCGTGGTTCAGGGGCTGCAAGTGCCGATAGGCCACGAGTGGCATCTGCGACGTGCCGCTGCCTGCCGCTCGCGCTCGGGTGCCGGCGGCAGTGGTGGCGGGACCGCTCGGTCCGATTGCGATCGCGCTCTGCACGGTGGTGCTGAACGTACCGGTCTGGATCGCGTGGTACTGGCTGGTTCGTTGGGGTTGAACCGGGCGGACGCCGGGCCGGCAGCGCAGCTTGAAGGGCGTTCAGCGCGAGGTGATCTCGGAAATGCCCGCCGCGTTAAGCTCGTTCTCGATCCCTTTGTGGTATCGAATGTGGGATTTAATTCGTAAGACGCGAATATTATCGAGTTATATCAATGACATAATTGAAATAGATGGCGGAGGGAGAGGGATTCGAACCCTCGATAGAGGTATTACCCCTATAACGGTTTAGCAAACCGCCGCCTTCAGCCACTCGGCCACCCCTCCGGCAGGGGTCAGCACTTACCACGACGCGGGGCGGAATAGAAGGTGGAGAAATGTGCGCTGTGGTGATTTTTGGCTGTCGCCGGTTCGATTTTGGCGGTTGAATATCGTCCGGCCCGCTTCCCCACCGGGCAGGATACGGGCTTCCGGGGCCTGACAAATACGATTACCGGAAGATTGTCTGGCGTGCGGGCGTGGCTTCCCCTCTGCCGTCGGGCGGCGGGATCGGGCAGGATTGTCGGGAGGCAGACGAGCGGTCAGCCGGTGTCGAGATACGGCACGGCGCCGACCAGGGAGCGCATGCGCTCGGGGCGGCCGGCGCGGGCCTGGGCGAGAGCCATCGCCATCATCACCGCCAGGGCGAGGCCGAGGCGGGTCTTCATCTTGGCGCGGCCTCGGATGTAGTGGGTCTCGAAGTTGAAGCTGTTGTCGAGGCGGCTGTTGATCCGCTCCATGGCCGAGCGGCGGTTGTAGCCGCGCCGCCATGACGGACTGCCCCAGGGCGTGGGGGTGAAGATGCGCCGGTCGTGGCTGTCGAGGTCGATGCGCAGGATGCGGCCATAGTCTCCGGGCTTGACCCCGCCGGCCCGGTGGCAGGCCCGGCTGCCGGCGCAGGCGAAGCCGAAGGCGGCTGCCGGGCAGCGGTATTTGAGCGTGCCGCAGCGGCCCCGATCAGCCTCGAACCCCTGAAACGCCATAGCGCGGACCTCGCCGGTCCCGGGACAGACGCAGGACACCCGGCCGCGCTCGTCGTGAACGATGACATCGGCGCGGTCGGGGAACAGCGGCCGCGTGATCGGCTGCGCCGGATCGTATCTCGGCTCCTGCTTCTCCACCCGCCACATCAGCCGTGTATCGATCAGCGGGCGGGCGGTCCACCGGTCCCACAGCCGCGCCTTCAGGCGGGCATCGTCGAGACCGCGGTCGGCGCTGAAGTCGGCGCAGCGCCCGGCGATCTCCGGCGCCCTTGCGAACAGCTCCTCCAGCATCCCGGACAGCACCTTGGGTTCCGAGGCCGAAGCGCGCGTCACCTCGAAGGCCACCGGAACCTCGTAATCGGTGTCGGCGATCAGGTGCAGCCCGTAGCCGAACCACGACTTCACCTTCTTCCACACCGCGCCGGTCCTGGCGTCCACCCCGCCCGTCTCGTGCTTGCCCCAGTCGGCGTCGGGGTCCGAGGTCTTGTCCTCGTCCTTGCCGACCCGGCCCGTCGAGTGGCTCGCGATCGCCTTGCCGTCGTAGCCGAGATGACGCCCGAAGTCCGGCAACGCGGCGAACAGCGCGGCGCGCAGGCTCTCGATCATGGCGGACACCAGCCCCTGCTCGTCCTCAAGCTGCACAACACGCCCCAGAAACCGCGAGAAGTTCCAGTGGCTCGGCGCCGTCGAACGAACCCGCGCCGGGCGCGTTACCGCATGCCCGTCGTGAAGCACCGTCACCGGCCCGCTCTGATACGGCAGAGGGTCGAACCCGCAGATCTCCAGCAACGCCGGGTTGCGCCCCAGCTCCCGCAACAGCGACTGCATCGAGGCGTGTTGCAACACCACCCCCGCGATCAGCGCCCGCCACATCGCCCGCACCGGGTAGTCGTTACGGCCCCGACCGCGACACACTTCAAGCGCCGTCACGATCTCCTCGTCGGGAAGCACCGCCAGAACCAGGCGCAGCCGTTCAAGGTCCGGCAGGACTTCGACATCGCGCCACGAAAAGGGTAGCTTCGCCGCCGTCGCCATCGCTGTTCTCCCGACCAGGGGTGGTGGTGGAACAAGGGCCCCAGGGCCCGATGGCGACACCTTCTATCTCATGCGCACGATCAGGGCGCGCGAGGCCGCCGCAGGAAAACCTCGCTGCCAAGACGCCGCGACCAGCGGCGTGGGGTGAAAATCGCCAAAACGACCGCCGCAGCGAAACTGAAACCCCGGATATCAACGACCACCACGGGGTATCAAAAATCTCGCACCTCCGTGAACGCCTTGTAAATCAACCCGTCCCCGACAGCGCAAACGCCTCAGGTGGTGCCGCAGGAAAGGATTGAACTTTCGACCTCACCCTTACCAAGGGTGCGCTCTACCACTGAGCTACTGCGGCGCCGGGCCGTTATCTGCCACAGGCCGGGCCGGGCTGCAACGGCTTACGCGTCGGAGTCGCCCGCCGATACCGGGCCTCCCGCCGACAGCAGGGTTGCGTTTTCGAGCCGCGCCGCCTGCCGGTCGAAGGTGTAGAGCGCCGCGGCCCCGGCCCGCCGCGCGGCCGCGGCGATCATCCGGTCGGCGAACTCCGCACCGCCCCGTCGGTATTCATATGCCGCACGGACCACATCGTCCGCTGCCTCGACTTGCAGAACCGGAATCGTGTAAAGGCCCTCCAGCACCGAGGCGATTCGGTCGCGGGAGAATCCGTAGGCCCGTTCCAGCACCCAAACGAGCTCCACGAGGACCTCGCGGCACACGAATCCAGGCGCATCGCGCGAGAGTTCGGCGATCAACGCGCGCGCGGCTCCCGCCTGCGCCGCATCGTCGTTGAGGAGATAGCGCACCAGCACGTTGGTATCGAAAAGACAACTCAATTTTTGTCTACCTTGCCTCGCATGCGCCCGGATGCGCTCTTCTGATATAAACCATTGTCATTTCTCTATATTTGTGTGTCTGGTCGCCCATCTCCGTCCTTGCATCCCTGCCCCGGATGCGCTTCAATGCGCCCCGATTTCCAGCCGGTCGCTTTCGGTCCGCTTACGTGACCTGCGTCCGAGCCCGAACCGGCTTCCAGCGCCCCGGGAAAGCGTTCGGTCATGCGTTGATGGAGGGGACGATGGCACAGAGCGAAGTCGGGCGGAGCCCGGCAAACCACGGAGTTGGCCTCGTCATCCCCAGTATCGTCACCCCTTGAACGAACGCTTTCGCGCGCCGGTGGAGGAACGAGGACATGCCCGAACGCCAGCACCGAACGCTTACCAAGCGTATCGTGGACCGTCTCGCGGTCAACGGAAAGGACGGCGTGTTCTGGGACAGCGAACTGCCGGGGTTCGGGATTCGCGTCTACCCCACGGGGCGCAAGGTCTATGTGGCGCAGGCCCGTGCGAAGGGCAGGTCGGTCCGCGCGACCGTGGGCCGGCACGGGGACATCGCGCCCGCCGAGGCGCGCAGGGAGGCGGCGAAGCTGCTTGCGCGCATCAAGGCCGGATTGCCGCCTGTCGAGCCGGAGCCCGAACCCGCGCCGACCGTGGCCGATCTGGCCGAGCGCTACGAGCGCGAATACGTCGCCATGCACTGCAAGCCGAATACGATCAGGCACTACGGCCTCATGCTGAAGAAGCACATCGTGCCGGGCCTGGGAGCGCATCCCGTGTCGCAGGTGGCGCGCAAGGACATCCTCGCGTTCCAGTTCGGTCTGAGCGGCATGCCGACGGTGGCGAACCGTTGCGTCGACATCCTGGTGAAGATGTTCAACATGGCGGAACTCTGGGAGATGCGTCCGCCGGGGCGCAACCCCTGCCGGTCGGTGCCCCGCTACAAGGTGGACCCCCGGAAGGAGCGGTTCCTGACGTCCGGGGAACTCGCACGGCTCGGACGCACGCTCGACATTGCCCCCGCGAAGCGTCTCGCCTCCCGTCACTCGGCGGCGGCGATCCGGTTGCTGGTGCTGACCGGGTGCCGGCGCAACGAGATCATGGGGCTGGCCTGGGACGACCTCGACTTCGAGGCGGGCGAGATGCGGTTCGCCGACAGCAAGACCGGCGCGCGCATCGTGCCGATGCCGCCCGCGGCGGCCGCGGTGCTGGCGGGCCTCCCCCGCGTCGCCGGCAATCCATGGGTGTTCCCGGGGCGGAAGAAGGGTACTCACCAGACCAACATCAACGATGCCTGGGACCGCATCCGCAGGCACGCGGACCTCGACGGCGTCCGCCTTCACGACTTGCGCCACAGCTTCGCCAGCAGGGCGCTCGCGCTCGGCGAGAGCCTGAGCATGATCGGCGAACTGCTCGGTCACCGGAAGATCGACACCACGGCCCGCTACGCGCACCTTGCGCGGGAGTCGGTGCGGGCCTCGACGGCGAGGGTCGCCGACAGCATCGGCGCCGACATCCTCACGGAGCGGGCGGATCCGTGACGGGCGCGACGGACACGGGGACAGTCGGGAGCGGACGATGACGAAGCTGAACGCACAGCGGATCTCGCGCCGGACCGTGGAGGCGCTGCCGGTGGGTGAGCGCGAGACGGTCCACTGGGATTCGAAGCTTCAGGGCTTCGGGGTCCGCGTGTATCCGAGCGGTTCGAAGGTCTACCTCGTGCAGACGCGGGCGGGCGGCAGGTCGCGCCGGCTGACCGTCGGGCGTCACGGGCTGATGACGGCGGACCAGGCGCGGACGAAGGCGGCGCGCATCATCGCCGACCTCAAGGCCGGCAGGGAGCCGGCGCCCGACGGCGGCGCGGCCCCGGCGGACGCCGGCCCCACGGTCGCGGAGGTGGCGGAGCGCTGCATGACGGAGCACGTCAAGGTGCGCTGCAAGCCGACCACGGTGCGCCAGTGCCGGCATGTCCTGGACAGGCACCTGCTGCCCGCGCTCGGCCCGGCGCGCCTCGGGGAGATCGGCCGCGAACGCGTCGCGGCGCTGCACTACAGCCTGCACGAGACGCCGGCGATGGCGAACAGGGTCCTGGACATGCTCTCGCGCCTCTTCCGCATGGCCGAGCTGTGGGGGATCGCGCCGGAGGGCGGCAATCCGTGCCGGTTCGTGCGCAAGTATCGGAAGAGGAGCCGCGAGCGCTTCCTCTCCGAGGAGGAGTTCCGGCGCCTCGGGCGCACGCTCGACGCGGTCGAGGCCGAGGGCAGGGTGCATCCGAGCGCGGTGGCGGCGTTCCGCCTGCTGATGCTCACCGGGTGCCGGCGCAACGAGGTCCTGACGCTGCGCTGGGCCGATGTGGACCTCGAGGCGTGCGGCGCGTCAATCAAGCTGAGACGTTTGCGTCAATCAGGATGAGACGGGGGAAGGCGGCGGCCCGGAACGCAGGGAGGGCGTAGCCCGACCGGAGTTCCGGGCCGCCGGCTCGAAAAATTTCCCCCGGGCCTTCTGGCGGCCAGGGCCGGCCGGGCGAACGGTGAGGCTTTTCCGAGTGGGGGAGCGCGTCGTTGCCCGGGCGTCACATAACCGATCGCCAGAAGAGGCTGTTCATGACCCATAAGAAGACCGACACCATCGCGGTGGCGGCCGCCAAGGCGGGCTTCAGCCGTGCCACCGGCTACCGGCTCGCTGCCGATCCGCTTCCCGCTCGGGAGAAGAAGCCGCGAGGCCGGCGCCGCCCGGACCCGCTGGCCGATATCTTCGAGGAGGATGTCGTGCCGATCCTTGAGGCCAGCCCGCTGATCCGCCCGGTCGGCGTGTTCGAGGAGCTGAGGCGCCGCCATCCCGAACTGGACCCGGGGGTGCGGCGCACGCTGGAGCGGCGGATCCGCACCTGGCGCGCCGAGCACGGCGCGGAGAAGGACGTGATCTTCCGCCAGAAGCACGAGCCGGGCCGGCAGGGCCTGTCCGACTTCACCCGCATGGGTTCGCTCGGCGTGACCGTCGCGGGGCAGCCGTTGGACCCTATGCTCTACCACTTCCGCCTCGCCTGGTCAGGCTTCACCCATGCCCGGGTGGTGCTGGGCGGCGAGAGCTTCACGGCGCTCGCGGAGGGGCTGCAGGACGCGCTGTGGCATCTCGGCGGCGCGCCCGGCGAGCACCGCACCGACAGCCTGTCGGCGGCGTTCTGCAACCTGGGCAAGGACGCGGTCGAGGACATGACCGGGCGCTACCGGGCGCTGTGCGAGCATTACGGCATGGAAGCCACCCGCAACAACCGCGGCGTGGCGCATGAGAACGGCTCGATCGAAGGGCCGCACGGACACCTCAAGCGCCGGATCGCGGATGCGCTGGCGCTGCGCGGCTCGTCGGACTTCGAGACCCTCGACGCCTATCGGCGCTTTGTCGCCGAGGTGGTCGGCCGCGCCAACGCACACCGCTCCAAGGCGATCGAAGCCGAGCGCGCGGTGCTGCGGGACCTGCCGGTCGAGCGGACTGTCGATTACGAGACGATCAGCGTCAACATCGGCCAGTCCTCCGGCTTCGTTCTCCGCCGCGTGTTCTACACCGTGCCCTCACGCCTGATCGGGCACCGGCTCGGGGCGCGCGTCTACGACGACCGGATCGACCTCTTCCTCTCGGGCACTCACCTCCTCACCCTGCCGCGCGCGCGCGTCGGCGCGAGCGGTCCGGGCGGTCACGTCGTCAACTACCGTCACGTCATCCACTCCTTGAAGAAGAAGCCGATGGCGCTGATGAACCTGGTCTATCGCGACGAGCTGTTCCCTCGCGAGCCCTACCGACGCTGCTTCGAGAAGGCCCTGGAGCGGATCGGCGAGCGCGAGGCCTGCCGCCTCGCCGTCGGCCTCCTGGCGCTGGCGCATGAGGAGAGTTGCGAGGCCGAGCTGGCCGCGGCGATCAACCACGCGCTCGGGATCGGCCGTCTCCCCGACCCCGGCGAGCTCAAGGCGCGCTTCGCGCCGCGCCGCAGCAAAATGCCCAGCGTCGATGTCGTCAGGCCGCCGCTCGGCGGCTATGGCTCGTTGCTGAGCGCAGGAGAGGCGGCATGACCGACAAAGACGACAACAACACCGCGCTCGACCCCAACAAGATCGACGCCATGAAGCTCTCCTTGATGCTTGCCGAGCTCCGCCTGCCGACGATCAGCCAACTCTGGCAGAGCTTCGCCAAGCGGGCCGACAAGGAAGGATGGACCGCGGCTCGCTTCCTCGCGGCCCTGGCTGAACACGAACTCGCCGAACGCGACCGGCGGCGCATCGAGCGCCACCTCAGGGAGGCCAAGCTGCTTCCGGGCAAGACGCTTGCCTCCTTCGACTTCAACGTCGTGCCGATGATCTCGAAGGCCCAGGTCAGCGCGCTGGCCGCCGGCGACGCCTGGCTCAGCCAGGGCGCCAACTGCCTGATCTTCGGACCGCCAGGGGCCGGCAAGAGCCATCTCGCCTCCGCCATTGGCCTGGCCCTGGTTGAGAGCGGATACCGTGTGCTGTTCACCAGGACCACCGATCTCGTGCAGCGCATGCAGGTTGCAAGGCGCGAGCTTGCACTGGAAAGCCTGTTGGCGCGGCTCGACCGCTTCAACCTCCTGATCCTCGACGACCTCGCCTATGTGCGGAAGGACCAGGCCGAGACCGGCGTGCTCTTCGAACTCATCTCGGCGCGCTACGAGCGGCGATCCCTGCTCATCACCGCAAACCAGCCCTTCGGCGAGTGGGGAAAGGTGTTCCCGGACGAAACAACCGCGGTGGCTGCCGTCGACCGCCTCGTCCACCACGCCACCATCCTCGAGATGAACATCGAGAGCTACCGCCGCCGCGCCGCTCTCGACAGAGGCAAGCGAAAGGCCGGCCGGCCGCCAAGCTACGCAACCAAGAAAAACACCAAGGACTGAGCCGCCGCCTGCTCAGGTAGAGCGGCCACGACAATCAGGGCCCGCGGGGATCGTCTCCGCGGGCCGTCTCTTCTCCGACCCGACGGCCTGCCGCGACAATCAAAACCCTTCCCGAAAACACTGCTTGTCGCGCCGCGACAATCAAAACCGAGGCGTTTGCGCTGTCGGGGACGGGTTGATTTACAAGGCGTTCACGGAGGTGCGAGATTTTTGATACCCCGTGGTGGTCGTTGATATCCGGGGTTTCAGTTTCGCTGCGGCGGTCGTTTTGGCGATTTTCACCCCACGCCGCTGGTCGCGGCGTCTTGGCAGCGAGGTTTTCCTGCGGCGGCCTCGCGCGCCCTGATCGTGCGCATGAGATAGAAGGTGTCGCCATCGGGCCCTGGGGCCCTTGTTCCACCACCACCCCTGGTCGGGAGAACAGCGATGGCGACGGCGGCGAAGCTACCCTTTTCGTGGCGCGATGTCGAAGTCCTGCCGGACCTTGAACGGCTGCGCCTGGTTCTGGCGGTGCTTCCCGACGAGGAGATCGTGACGGCGCTTGAAGTGTGTCGCGGTCGGGGCCGTAACGACTACCCGGTGCGGGCGATGTGGCGGGCGCTGATCGCGGGGGTGGTGTTGCAACACGCCTCGATGCAGTCGCTGTTGCGGGAGCTGGGGCGCAACCCGGCGTTGCTGGAGATCTGCGGGTTCGACCCTCTGCCGTATCAGAGCGGGCCGGTGACGGTGCTTCACGACGGGCATGCGGTAACGCGCCCGGCGCGGGTTCGTTCGACGGCGCCGAGCCACTGGAACTTCTCGCGGTTTCTGGGGCGTGTTGTGCAGCTTGAGGACGAGCAGGGGCTGGTGTCCGCCATGATCGAGAGCCTGCGCGCCGCGCTGTTCGCCGCGTTGCCGGACTTCGGGCGTCATCTCGGCTACGACGGCAAGGCGATCGCGAGCCACTCGACGGGCCGGGTCGGCAAGGACGAGGACAAGACCTCGGACCCCGACGCCGACTGGGGCAAGCACGAGACGGGCGGGGTGGACGCCAGGACCGGCGCGGTGTGGAAGAAGGTGAAGTCGTGGTTCGGCTACGGGCTGCACCTGATCGCCGACACCGATTACGAGGTTCCGGTGGCCTTCGAGGTGACGCGCGCTTCGGCCTCGGAACCCAAGGTGCTGTCCGGGATGCTGGAGGAGCTGTTCGCAAGGGCGCCGGAGATCGCCGGGCGCTGCGCCGACTTCAGCGCCGACCGCGGTCTCGACGATGCCCGCCTGAAGGCGCGGCTGTGGGACCGGTGGACCGCCCGCCCGCTGATCGATACACGGCTGATGTGGCGGGTGGAGAAGCAGGAGCCGAGATACGATCCGGCGCAGCCGATCACGCGGCCGCTGTTCCCCGACCGCGCCGATGTCATCGTTCACGACGAGCGCGGCCGGGTGTCCTGCGTCTGTCCCGGGACCGGCGAGGTCCGCGCTATGGCGTTTCAGGGGTTCGAGGCTGATCGGGGCCGCTGCGGCACGCTCAAATACCGCTGCCCGGCAGCCGCCTTCGGCTTCGCCTGCGCCGGCAGCCGGGCCTGCCACCGGGCCGGCGGGGTCAAGCCCGGAGACTATGGCCGCATCCTGCGCATCGACCTCGACAGCCACGACCGGCGCATCTTCACCCCCACGCCCTGGGGCAGTCCGTCATGGCGGCGCGGCTACAACCGCCGCTCGGCCATGGAGCGGATCAACAGCCGCCTCGACAACAGCTTCAACTTCGAGACCCACTACATCCGAGGCCGCGCCAAGATGAAGACCCGCCTCGGCCTCGCCCTGGCGGTGATGATGGCGATGGCTCTCGCCCAGGCCCGCGCCGGCCGCCCCGAGCGCATGCGCTCCCTGGTCGGCGCCGTGCCGTATCTCGACACCGGCTGACCGCTCGTCTGCCTCCCGACAATCCTGCCCGATCCCGCCGCCCGACGGCAGAGGGGAAGCCACGCCCGCACGCCAGACAATCTTCCGGTAATCGTATTTGTCAGGCCCCGGAAGCCCGTATCCTGCCCGGTGGGGAAGCGGGCCGGACGATATTCAACCGCCAAAATCGAACCGGCGACAGCCAAAAATCACCACAGCGCACATTTCTCAAACCGGAAACCGCTTGCAATCCACCCCCCGCGCGGCAATCATCAACTCGCCGCTGCCGCCGGGAATCTCATCCTGATTGACGCGCAGCTCTCACCCAGATTGTCGCGCCATATCGAGGCGGGCGAGATCAGGTTGCGCGACGCGAAGACCGGCGCGCGTTCGGTCGCGCTCTCGCCGGCGGCGCGGCGCGTGCTTGCCGGGATACCGCGCCTGCCGGACAATCCCTGGGTGATTTCCGGAGCGAGGCCGGGCGCGCGGCTCAGCAACCTCAACAACGCCTGGCTCGCGGTGCGGGTCCGGGCGGACCTGAAGGACGTCCGCATCCATGACCTCAGGCACAGCTTCGCGTCGCGCGCTCTGGCGCTTGGCGAGAGCCTGCCGATGATCGGCCGGATGCTCGGCCATCGGAAGGTGCAGACCACGGCGCGCTACGCCCATCTCGCGCGCGATTCGGTGAAGGCGTCGGCGGCGCGCGTCGCCGAGAGCCTCCGCGCCGACCTGGCGGGCGAGACCGATCCTCCGTGTCCCGCGCCATGACCGCCGGCCGCGCCGGCGCGGCGCGCATCTCCGCGGCGACCGCCGCCGCTTCGCGATAGCCCCGGACATCGGCGCCGCCTGCGCTGTCCTGCTTCAGGCAAAGGCCCGGGGCCCGATGGCGACAACTCCATATCGTGCGCACGATCGGCGGGCGCGATACCGCCGCACGCGAAACCCGATGCCGGGACGCCACGGCGACGGATGTGGGGTGAAAATCGCCGTCGGCCCTGGCGCTGAGGCTTCCCGGTCGGTGGCCGTGCCACTGGCGGCGCTGTTCACCGCCCGGAGCCTGAAGCGGTACTCGGCCTTGTTGTCCAGGCAACGCCTCGGCCGCGCGATGGCCTTCAGCCTCGGCGGCATCACCGAGGGTGCGCGGCCTGCCGACTGAACGGCAAGGCGGGAAGGATGGCGCACCCGCCCGCGTTCACACCCGTCTGAGGGTCCAGAGGACCTTTCCGACGATGTGGACCTCGTCGGCGAGGCATGTGTAGTCGTCGTAGCCGGGGTTGGCCGACTTCAGCCGCAGGCGGGGCGGGTCGCCGTCGCCGGCGGGCAAGCGCTCGACGCGCTTGACGACGAGCCCGGCGCCGTCCCAGAGGACGAACATCTCGCCGGTTTCGGGGACGCGGCGGGCGGTGACGGCGGGGCTGGCCCGGCTGAATGGAGATGCGGCGCCTGCCGCCGTTGCCGGGACGCTGACGGCGTTCGCGGCGGCAGCGGCCGTGCTGGCGGGCGCGGACGGGGCGCTGGCGGCCTCGGACAGCACCTTTGCGGGCCCGCTGGGGACGGTGGAGAACATCGTCGAGGGCACCGGCGGGCAGCTGGCGGCGGCGCTGGCGGTGGGGGCCGCGCTGGTGGGTTCGGTGCTGCGCTTCAACGCCATGCAGCTGATGGGCGCGGTGGGCGTTGGCATCGCGGCGGGGGCCGGCACCGGCATCGTGACCGGCCTGGTCGGCACGGCGATCGTGTGAGGGCGGGGCGATGAACGGCACCGCGCGCCATGCGATTCCGCGCCGTCTCGACGATCCGGAACGCTGGCTGTTCTGGACCGTGGACGAGGCGGCGGCGCTGATCGGCCCGGCCCTGCTCGGCCTTGCCGCCGGCGCCGCCGGCTGGTGGCTGCTGCGCCGCGTCAAGCGGGGCGGCGGGGCCAATGTCGTGCAGGGCGCCTTCTACTGGTTCCTGCCGGACTTCGCGCTGCGCCTGAAGGCGGCGCCGCCGAGCCATGTCCGGCGCCGGGTGGGCTGAGCGATGCGCCGGGATGTCAGGGACGCGGAGGCGCGCAGGGCGCGGGATTCGCGGTTTGCCCTTGCGGGCCTGCTCGCCCTCTCGCTGGTGGCCAACCTGGCGCTCTCGGTCGGCATGGCCGGGCGGGACGCGACCACGGTGCTGGTGCCGGGTAAGCGGTTAAAGCACGGCGTAATGTGCGCTGTGGTGATTTTTGGCTGTCGCCGGTTCGATTTTGGCGGTTGAATATCGTCCGGCCCGCTTCCCCACCGGGCAGGATACGGGCTTCCGGGGCCTGACAAATACGATTACCGGAAGATTGTCTGGCGTGCGGGCGTGGCTTCCCCTCTGCCGTCGGGCGGCGGGATCGGGCAGGATTGTCGGGAGGCAGACGAGCGGTCAGCCGGTGTCGAGATACGGCACGGCGCCGACCAGGGAGCGCATGCGCTCGGGGCGGCCGGCGCGGGCCTGGGCGAGAGCCATCGCCATCATCACCGCCAGGGCGAGGCCGAGGCGGGTCTTCATCTTGGCGCGGCCTCGGATGTAGTGGGTCTCGAAGTTGAAGCTGTTGTCGAGGCGGCTGTTGATCCGCTCCATGGCCGAGCGGCGGTTGTAGCCGCGCCGCCATGACGGACTGCCCCAGGGCGTGGGGGTGAAGATGCGCCGGTCGTGGCTGTCGAGGTCGATGCGCAGGATGCGGCCATAGTCTCCGGGCTTGACCCCGCCGGCCCGGTGGCAGGCCCGGCTGCCGGCGCAGGCGAAGCCGAAGGCGGCTGCCGGGCAGCGGTATTTGAGCGTGCCGCAGCGGCCCCGATCAGCCTCGAACCCCTGAAACGCCATAGCGCGGACCTCGCCGGTCCCGGGACAGACGCAGGACACCCGGCCGCGCTCGTCGTGAACGATGACATCGGCGCGGTCGGGGAACAGCGGCCGCGTGATCGGCTGCGCCGGATCGTATCTCGGCTCCTGCTTCTCCACCCGCCACATCAGCCGTGTATCGATCAGCGGGCGGGCGGTCCACCGGTCCCACAGCCGCGCCTTCAGGCGGGCATCGTCGAGACCGCGGTCGGCGCTGAAGTCGGCGCAGCGCCCGGCGATCTCCGGCGCCCTTGCGAACAGCTCCTCCAGCATCCCGGACAGCACCTTGGGTTCCGAGGCCGAAGCGCGCGTCACCTCGAAGGCCACCGGAACCTCGTAATCGGTGTCGGCGATCAGGTGCAGCCCGTAGCCGAACCACGACTTCACCTTCTTCCACACCGCGCCGGTCCTGGCGTCCACCCCGCCCGTCTCGTGCTTGCCCCAGTCGGCGTCGGGGTCCGAGGTCTTGTCCTCGTCCTTGCCGACCCGGCCCGTCGAGTGGCTCGCGATCGCCTTGCCGTCGTAGCCGAGATGACGCCCGAAGTCCGGCAACGCGGCGAACAGCGCGGCGCGCAGGCTCTCGATCATGGCGGACACCAGCCCCTGCTCGTCCTCAAGCTGCACAACACGCCCCAGAAACCGCGAGAAGTTCCAGTGGCTCGGCGCCGTCGAACGAACCCGCGCCGGGCGCGTTACCGCATGCCCGTCGTGAAGCACCGTCACCGGCCCGCTCTGATACGGCAGAGGGTCGAACCCGCAGATCTCCAGCAACGCCGGGTTGCGCCCCAGCTCCCGCAACAGCGACTGCATCGAGGCGTGTTGCAACACCACCCCCGCGATCAGCGCCCGCCACATCGCCCGCACCGGGTAGTCGTTACGGCCCCGACCGCGACACACTTCAAGCGCCGTCACGATCTCCTCGTCGGGAAGCACCGCCAGAACCAGGCGCAGCCGTTCAAGGTCCGGCAGGACTTCGACATCGCGCCACGAAAAGGGTAGCTTCGCCGCCGTCGCCATCGCTGTTCTCCCGACCAGGGGTGGTGGTGGAACAAGGGCCCCAGGGCCCGATGGCGACACCTTCTATCTCATGCGCACGATCAGGGCGCGCGAGGCCGCCGCAGGAAAACCTCGCTGCCAAGACGCCGCGACCAGCGGCGTGGGGTGAAAATCGCCAAAACGACCGCCGCAGCGAAACTGAAACCCCGGATATCAACGACCACCACGGGGTATCAAAAATCTCGCACCTCCGTGAACGCCTTGTAAATCAACCCGTCCCCGACAGCGCAAACGCCTCGGGTAGGATGCGGCCATGCTCGAAGCGGCCCATTCCCTGCCCGACGACATCGCCGCGTTGAAGGCGATGGTGCTGGCCTCGCGGGCCGAACTGGCGGCACGGGACGCCGAGCTGCGCAACCGCGATCTGTTGATCGAGAAGCTCAGGCACCAGCTTGCGGGTCTGCGGCGGCAGCGCTTCGGCGTCACCTCGGAGGCCCTCGACCAGCTTGATCTCGGGCTGGAGGACGAGGAGATCGCGCGGGCGGCCGAGGCGCCGACCGAGCCGACGCCCGCCACGAAGAAGCAGCCGAAGCGCCGTCCCCTGCCGGACCACCTGCCGCGCGAGGAGACGGTTCTCGCGCCGGGCGAGCGCTGCGCGGACTGCGGCGGCCGTCTCAAGCGGCTCGGCGAGGATGTGACGGAGGAGCTGGAGTACATCCCCGGCCGCTTCGTGGTGAAGCGCATCGTCCGTCCGCGCCTGGCCTGCGGCGGCTGCGAGAAGTTCCACCAGGCGCCGCTGCCGCCGCGACCGATCGAGCGCGGCCGACCGGGCCCCGGCCTTCTGGCGCATGTGCTGGTCTCGAAGTATTGCGATCACCGTGTGTCCTGAAGCACCGCCATGAAAGGAGGTGCGCAACTGCAAGAGAGATGAGGGTAGGCCCCTCGGGGTCGACGATCAGGCGTCGGTCTCAAACCACCACGAGCTGCTGTCGTAAAGAGCGATGGTGGTGAGCGTCGTGGAAACGGCGGGACGACGATCTCGTCAGGTGAGGTCCGGGGAGACGAGCGAAAGCGAACCGCCGATGAACTGCCGAAAGCGTATGGTCGATGTCAGAACCGGGGGTGGTGGTCACTCCGGGACAAGCATGGGCGGAGTCCTGGAGTCCGGCCCACGCGGCATCCGGCTCGAAGGCGGCGTGAACCCGGAACAGGCTTTCTTGCGGAACAGGAGAACCTGTCGTCCCGATGCCAAGGGAGACGGCCAACCGGGCAGCCCCCGGAAGGCTCAGAGTACCGATGCGGGGCACAGGGGCAGAACAGCCCGTAGTAGGGATGAAGGCGCTGTAATGGCGCTGGACCGAAGGGGCTGTGGTGTTCAGCCGCTGCCGTCGGCCAACTGGTGACAGGAGGAGCCGGATGACAGGGGCAAAGCCGTTCCCGATAGCAAAGAGGGAAGTCTGGGAAGCCTTCAAGCATGTGAAGGCAAACCGGGGAGCGGCTGGAGTAGATGGGCAGACGGTCGAGAGTCTGGAGGAACGGCTTGGTCCGGAACTCTACAAGCTCTGGAATCGCATGTCCTCAGGCAGCTATATGCCGCCTCCGGTTCGCAGGGTGAACATCCCCAAGGAGGGCGGCGGGAAGCGCCCGTTGGGCATACCGACGGTCACGGACCGCATCGCTCAGGAGGTTGTTCGCCGACATCTGGAGCCCTTGTTGGAACCGATTTTCCATGAGGACTCATACGGATATCGGCCGAAGCGATCCGCCATTGACGCCATCCGGACAGCGCGTCGGCGATGCTGGCGCTACGACTGGGTGCTGGACATGGACATCAAGGGGTTCTTCGACAACATCGACCACGAGTTGCTGCTGAAGGCCGTTCGTCACCATACGGACTGCCGGTGGGTGCTGCTCTATGTCGAGCGCTGGTTGAAGGCTCCCGTGATCGAGGAGGACGGCACCGTTGTCGCACGGGACAGGGGCACGCCACAGGGCGGGGTAATTTCGCCAGTATTGTCCAACCTGTTCCTGCACTATGCGTTCGATCAATGGATGAAAAGGTCGATGCCGCATGTTCCGTTCGAACGGTATGCGGACGATATAATCTGCCATTGTCGAACGGAGGAGGCGGCAAAGACCCTCTGGCGGCGGGTTGCGGACCGATTGGCCGAGTGCGGCCTGGAGGTCCATCCGCAGAAGACCAAGGTGGTCTACTGCAAGGATACCAACCGCAAGGCGGACTACCCGACGGTCGCGTTCGACTTCCTGGGCTACCGTTTCCAGCCAAGGTTCGCGGCGTGGCGCGGCGGGTTGTTCGGGGTCTCGTTCCTTCCGGCTGCCAGCCCGACTGCGCTCAAGGCGTTTCGGCGCCGCGTGCGACAGTGGCGTTTGCAACGGCGTAGCGACAAGGCACTGCTTGACCTTGCCCGCATGTTTCATCGCGAAATTGCAGGGTGGATCGGCTACTTCGGCGCATTCTACAAGTCGGCGCTCTATCCGACCCTTCGTCTGATAGACGCCCACTTGCAGCGATGGGCAATGCGGAAGTTCAAACGCTTCCGACAACGACCGCGTCAGGCTCGTCTCTGGCTTGCCAGAATCGCGAAAGCGGAGCCGTGGCGGTTCGCCCATTGGACCCTTGTGCACGGGCAGGGCCGGACGCTGGGAGCCGTATGAGCTGAGAGGTTCACGTACGGTTCTGGGAGCGCGTGGGGGTGAGATTCCCCCGCGCGACTCGCTTGCCGCTCTACCGCCAGTCCCGCATCTTCGCCCGCGACGGCGTCGAGCTCGACCGCTCGACGCTCGTCGGCTGGGTCGGCAAGGCGACGGCGCTGCTGGAGCCCCTGGCCGATGCGATCGGGCGCCATGTGCTGGAAGGACAAGCCCTGTTCGCCGACGACACCCCGGTCAAGCTGCTGGCGCCGGGAACCGGCAAAACGGCGACCGGCCGGGCCTGGACCTACGTGCGGGACGAGCGGCCCTGGGCTGGCGAGGCGCCGCCGGCGGCCTGGTACCGCTTCTCGGCCGACCGCAAGGCGGCGCATCCGAAGGCGCATCTTGAAGGCTTCGCCGGCTGGATGCACTCGGACGGCTATGCCGGGTTCGGTGCGCTGGCGCGCGCCGGGCCGGTCCGCGAGGTGGCCTGTCTGGCGCATGTGCGACGCAAGTTCTTCGACGTCCATGCCGCCCAGGGCTCGGCGATCGCCGCCGAGGCGCTGGAACGGATCGCCGCCCTCTACGCTATCGAGAAGGAGGCCCGCGGGCAGCCGCCCGAGAACCGCGCGGCCATCCGCCAGGCCAAGGCCGCGCCGTGCCTCGACGAGCTGGAGCGGTGGCTGCAATCGCAGCTGCCCAGAATCTCCGCCAAGACCCCGCTGGCAGCGGCGATCCGTCATGCCCTGACCCGGATGAAGCGCCTTCGACCCTATCTCGAGCACGGCTTCCTCGAGATCGACAACAACCCCGCCGAACGCGCAATGAGGCCGATCGCGCTCGGCCGCAAGAACTATCTCTTCATGGGCTCGGCCAGCGGCGGCAGGGCCGCCGCCATCGCCTACACCCTGATCGAGACCGCCAGGCTCAACGATGTCGATCCGCAGGCCTGGCTTGCTCAGGTCCTCGAACGCATCCCCGACTACAGGATCAACCGCATCGACGATCTGCTGCCGTGGAACACCGCGCCCGCAGAAGATCGGGAAGCCGCCGACTGACCACGCAGGGGCGGTCACGCCGGACGCTTACGGAGCTCCGGCACAGGCTCGGTCCTGCCGCATCTCGTGCACAGGCCGGCTTCGAGGCGCGCGGCGGTTCGTCTGGCGATGCGCGCGCGGTCGCGCGCACGGATCTCCGGATCGGCACAGGCCATGCCGTCCTCCTCGGTTCGTGGAACAAGGGGAAAGGCGGACGCCCCGCCGGCGGCCCCAGTCCCCAAGTCGGGGGCGCCGGGCCGGCAGGATGTCCGGGAAGGGGGCCGTCAGCCCTTCTGGCGGCGGTCGATACCGAACCCTATGGCGTAGACGCCCCAGTACTGGACCCCGCCCCGGCTGCCGAGGCCGGTGCAGATGATGATCTCGTTGCGTTCGGGCCGCATCTCCTTCACCGCCTTCAGCGTCGCGGTGGCATGGCCCGCCTTGCGTCGGCCCTTGCCCCTGGCAGGCGCCGGGTCCGGGCAGCGGCGAATGTCGCCATTCACCATCGCGCGGAAGCGCTCCACGGCGTAACGGTCGTCGGAAAGCCCGCTGCCGAAGAAATGGGTGAGAAACGTCGCCGAGGTATTGCCGGGCATCGCCATCGCTGCGCTCATGGTGCCGTCTCCTTCGTGCCGATGAGGGGAAACGGCGGCCGGGACGCCCTCCCCGGACGCCCGACCGCCGCCCCGCTCACGGCCAACGCTCCCCTCTTGATGGAGCGAGGCGCGGACATGGAGACGACAGCCGGCCGGCGGCGCGGCACGCGGGGGCCGGAAGGCCAACTCAGGGTGGTGAGAGAAGACCGGACGCGGGCACGAGCGGCCGACGAATACAGCGGGCCATGGCGCGCGTCGGACCCCGAGCGCGACTTGCGCGCATGCGGGTCGGGCTACTCGGACTGATGGACGCGGATATAGACGCGCTGTTCGGCCCGGCGCAATCGGGGTCCCCTGCCGACCCACGAACGCGGTAGAGCAGTGCTGTGGAAATTCGGAACCACCCAGGGCCGGGGGGCTACGATCGGGACAAACTCTTCGACAAGCCCCGCGAGGACGTCTGGCTTCGACCTCTCCGGCTCCGGAACGAGTTCGTCGCCCGCTACCACTATCTCGGATACAAGACCCTGGTCGGCGCCCAGATGCGCTACGCCGTCCATGACCGCAACGGCTGGCCGCTCGCCATGCTCGGCTTCTCCACCGCCGCCTGGAAGCTCGCTCCGCGCGACAACTTCATCGGGTGGACGCCCGAGAAGCGCGAGAAGAACCTGCCGCTCGTGGTCGACAACCCGCGCTTCCTGATATTGCCCCCGATTCCACCGGGAGCGACAAACTGGGGGCGGGCTTGCCGGTTCCTTGCCTTGCGCCGCCGGCCGCGGTCCAGTCCACGATGGTCGCAAGGTCGCCGTGCAGGGTCGCGTGCGTCTCGCCCCACTTCTCGCCGGGGACGATCTCGATGCGCTCGATCGCCCCCCGGATGGCGTTCGCGGCTTCGATGCGCTCCTGCGGCCTGTCCAGCGCTTCGGACAGGCGCTCCACCTTGCGCCGGTAGACCGCCGCGATGTTGTAAGCGGTTAAACCACGGCGTCGATTTTGGATTTGGGACGGATTTTCGTTTGACACCATAGGCCGTCCGCCCTATAGACCGGCCGTCCGGGCGAAGCGCGTCGGGGGCGGCGATGGCGGCATGGTACGGATCGAAGGCGACGACGGGGCTTTGCCAGGCGATCGTGAGCCTGATGCCGCCGCACGACGTTTTTGTGGAGACCCATCTGGGGGGCGGCGCGATCATGAAGCGCAAGCCTCCGGCGCTTCGCAACATCGGCATCGATCTCAACCGCCGGGCGCTCGACGGGTTCCGCTGCGACTACCCGGTCGAGCTTCACCACGGCTGCGCCCACCGCTTCCTGTCCGGGTTCGCGTTCGCCGGCCGCGAGCTGGTCTACAGCGACCCGCCCTACGTGCAGTCGGCGCGCCGGTCGGGGCGGCGCTACCGCTTCGACTACACCGACGCCGACCATGTCGCGCTTCTCGGCATCCTGAAGTCGCTGCCCTGCCGGGTGATGGTGTCCGGCTATCCGTCCCGGCTCTATGACGAACATCTGGCCGGCTGGCGCTCGCTCGAGGTCCAGGTCAACAACCAGTCCTGCGTGGTCACCGAGAAGCTGTGGTTCAACTTCGAGCCCGACCGGGTGCACTGGGCGTCGTTCGCGGGGCGGGACTTCACCCACCGCCAGATCGTCAAGCGGAAGGCGGCGAGCTGGGGCCGCCGGTACGAGGCGATGCCGCGGGCCGAGCGGCTGGCGGTGCTGGCGGCGTTGATGGCCGTCGAGGCCGAGGAATGAGCGCGCCGTCCGAGGCCGGCCAGGTCGAGGAGCTCGGCCGGGAGCTCGCCCGCCTGCTCGGCGACGGCGCCCTGCCGCCGGAGGCCGAGGAGGCGCTCCGGTCGCTGATCGCGCTGTCCGGGCAACTGGCGTCGGACAAGGCCGATATGGCGGCCACGATCGCCGCCCAGGAAGGGCGGATCGCCGAGCTCGCGGCAGAGGTCGCCGCGCTCACCGCCCAGATCGTCCAGCTGCAGCGCGACCTGTACGGCTCGCGCTCGGAACGGCGCAGGGAGGGCGGGGACGGTTCCGACGACAATCAGGCGGCCGACGGCAAGGACCGCCGCCGCGGTGGCAAGCCCGGTCGCACAAAGGCACGCGGCGATGCCCTCAACGACACCGGGCTGCGCTTCAACGGCCAGGCCCCGGTGATCGACATCGCCGTGACGCCGCCCGAGATCGAGGGGCTGTCGGAGGACGATTACGAGGTGGTCTCCGAGCGCGTCCACTGCCGGCTCGCCGCGCTCGAATGCCGGCACGTGGTCATCCGCTACCGCCACCTCAAGGTGAAGCTCCGCGAGACCGGCGCCCTGGTCGCCGCGCCGGCCCGCGAAAGCCTGTTCAAGAACAGCTGCGCCGACGTCTCCTTCGTCGCCGCCCTGCTGATCGACAAGTTCCTCTGGCACCTGCCGCTCTACCGCCAGCACCGGATGCTGGAGGCCGCCGGCATCACCGTGAACCGGGGCTCGCTGAGCCTGTGGGCCAACCGGGCGATCGCGCTGCTGAAGCCGATCCACGACGCGCAGTGGGGTTCGGTGCTGCGGAGCGCCGTGATCCAGATGGACGAGACGCCGATCCGGGCCGGGCGGCACCCGGGCAAGTCCGGCAGCATGAAGAAGGGCTACTTCTGGCCGGTGCTCGGCGAGGAGGGCGAGGTGGTGTTCCCCTTCGCCGGCTCCCGGGCGCACCGGCACGCGGCCGAGTTCCTCGGCGATTATGCCGGAACCCTGGTGAGCGACGGCTACGGCGCCTACGAGGCCTATGTCGCGGCGCGCGAAGGGGCGGTCCGGCATCAGGGCTGCTGGATCCACACCCGCCGTAACTTCTGGGAGCAGAAGGACAACCACCCGGCGATGGCCGCCGACGCGCTGGCGCTGATCGGCGCGATCTACAGGATCGAGGAGGAGATCGACGGCCGGCCGACGGCCGAGCGGGCGATCGCGCGGCGGACCCGGTCGCGCGCGGCGGTCGAGGCGTTCTGGGAGTGGTGCGACCGCACGCTGGAGGCGGCGGCGCTGACGCCCATGCACCCGATCCGCAAGGCGATCGGCTACGCCGTCGAGCGAAGGGCCACGCTGGAGGTGTTCCTCGCCGACCCGGACGTGCCGCCGGATACCAACCGGATCGAGAACAAGATACGGCCCGCCAAGCTCGGCCAGCGCAACTGGCTGTTCGCCTGGACCGAGCTCGGCGCCGAGAACATCGGGATCGTCAACGGCCTGCTCGCCACCTGCCGGATGCAAGACGTCGACCCTCGCGTCTGGCTGATCGACGTCCTGCTGCGCATCGACACCCACCCGGCCTCCCGGGTCGACGAGCTGAGGCCGAGGCGGTGGAAGACGCTGTTCGCCGACGATCCGTTGACCTCCGATGTCGCGGCCGCCACGGCGGGGCGGCTTCACGCCGCCTCCAGCGGGACGGCATAGCGCTTGCGGTGGCGCCGCACGGTGATGTCGATCCCCTCCAGAAGCGCCGAAAGCTCGGTCCGCGACAGCGCCAGAGACTTCCGCCCCGCCGACCGGGGCGAGGCGAACAGCCCCTGCTCCAGCCGCTTGGCCCAGATGAAGAACCCGCCATGCTCGAAGCCGAGAACCTTCACCATCGTCCGGCGGCGGTTGACGAACACATACCAGCGCCCGCTCGCCGGGTTCTCCCCGAGATGGGTCGCGACCAGCGCGCACAGCCCGTCGAAGCTGCGCCGCAGGTCCGCCGGTTCCGTCGACAGCCAGATGCCGCCCGCCGGCCAGCCGCCGAGCATCAGGACCGCCGCAGACGCAGCACCACCCCGTCGCCGAGCGACAGCTCGACATCCCAGCCCGGCCCCGATCCCGCCGCGATCTCGACAAAGCCGCCGGGCTTGGCACGGCGCTTGCCGCGCGGCTTGCCGGCGGTCAGACCGAACCGGCGGCGCCAGCCCTGGAACGTCTTCCGCGACACCCCCCGGGCCTTGCAGAAGCTGGTCTGAGAGCCGTCCCAGCGCTCGAAATCCGCCATCAGCGCCCGCCACTCGGCCTCGCCGCGAAACTCCCGGCCGGCGCCGTCAACCGTCACCGTCGACACATCGTCCGACATCAAAAAATCCTCCCATCATCGTGAAATCGATCGGAAAAACCCTCCCGCGCGAGGGTCGGCCGGATCAACACAAATGCCGAACGCCGTGCTTTAACCGCTTACCAGCGATGTGCAGGCGATCGAACGCGAACTCGGCCAGCCCTTCTTCGCCTGGCTCGCCGAACGCCCGGGCCTCGACGGCCGCGCCATCGGCGCCGCCGGGGCCATGCACATCGCCTCGCCCCAGACGCCGGAGGACGCCGAGGCGCTGCGCGGGCACGCCGCCGCCTTCGTCGCCGAACGCTATCCCGCGCCGGCCGGTCCCGATCCCGCCACGGTCGGGGGCGCGGCCGAATACGAGGGCGCAACGGGCGCACTGCGCGATGCCTACGGCCGCGAGACGGCGGCGGCGTATGGCGGCTGGGCGCAAGGCGTGCGCGACCGGGCGGGCGCCGCCGGCGCGCCGATGCCGGGCCAGGTCGAGGCGCAGGCGCACACCGGGCGCGCGGAGACGAAGGCGGACATGACCGTGAAGGAGGCCGGACGGGAAGCGCGGGCCGGGGTCGCGCGGGAGGACGCACGGGAAGGCCGCGCCGGGGTGGCGGTCGAGACGGAAAAGCCCTTCGAGCGTCATGCCGCGGAGAACCTGCCTGTGGTCGGCGACTGGCTCGCCGGCAAGCTCTACGGCAGCGCGCGGAACGCCGCGCCGGATGCCATGCCGGGCGACGACGGGAGGCGGCCGCCGTCCGACGGGAGCCCGGATCGTAGTCCGCCTGCCCCGGTCCGCGAGCCGGGGGACCAGGCGGGCTGGGGGACCTCCTCGCCGTGACGCCGGGGACGGAGAGGCCGGCCTCAGTCGCCGCGCATCAGGTGTTCGTGCTCCTCGGCGACGCGGAGATACGCATACGCCCCTGTCTTCGTGCTCCAGCTGAGGAGATCTTCACGACCTTCATCGCAATCGCCGCATCGGAAGGCGCTCCAGTCGCCGTCGTGCAGGCCACGCCGGAGTGCGCAGGCGAGGCTGGCGAGGACGGTCCACGTGAGGGCAGCCAGCCAGAGCGGCGCGGCGATCTCCATGCCGGTCCCGAGGATGGCCGCAACCGCCGTGCAGAGGGCCGCAACGTCCAAGGGCCCGAGCACGAACAGGCGCTCGCGCCAGCTGCTGCGGCGCAGCCGCGGCGGATGGCTCGGGGACGGCATCGAATGGCGCGGCATGGCGGCTTCCTTCCGGGCAGGGGCGGGGGACGGAGCGGATCGCCGGCGGCCCTCTCCGGCCGCGTCCGCCCCGGCCGGACCGCCGCCCGGCTCCGCCTCCGCGCGGCGCGGGTCGTCCATGCCCCCGGTTGCGCTGCCGAAAGGAACCCCCGGCCGTGAGGGCCGTCGGGTCGAGCACGCTCAGGGGTGGCCAGACCGTCTTCCACGGCCTGCGCATGTGGGGCCAGCTGCTGCGCGCCGGCGCCTTCCTGGCCGCCTTCTCCGTGGTCGCCGTGCCCGCCTGGTTCGTGTGGGAGCGCACCACCGGCTACGAATGGTACGCCGCCGCCATGGTCACCGTCGCCGAGGCCAAGCTCGCCATCGGCTACAAGCGCACCTCCCGCCAGGAGGTGCGCCAGCCCGACGGCAGCACCGTGGTCTCCGCCATCCCCGACATCGCCGCCGCGCCCCGGGCCCGCGCCATGCGCGCGAAGCTCAAGGAAACGGTGTTCGCCGGCGCCCTCCTCGGCGCCAAGGCAGCGGCGGCCGCGATGGCGCTCTTCCTCGTCCTGTTCTGGATCCGCGGCCGGCAACTGGAGGCCCGGCGCCGCATCCGGGGCGCGGAACTCGCGACCGCGCGCCAGCTGCGATGGCGCATCCGCCCGCTCCGCCGCCGCGCCCTCGCGCTCGTCTCGGCCAGGGCGACCCCGCCGCCCTGCCGGATCGCCGGCGTGCCCTACCCGGAGCGCGCCGAGACCCGCCACACCATCGTCTCCGGCACCACCGGCTCGGGCAAGACGGTGCTGATCTCCGATCTCGTCGCCCGGATCCGCCAACGCGGCGAACGCTGCGTCATCTACGACAAGATGGGGAGCTACACCCGGTCCTTCTTCGACAAGGACCGCGACGTGCTGCTCAATCCCCTCGACGCCCGCAGCCCCCGCTGGTCGCCCTTCCTGGAGGCCCGCAGTCCCCGCGACTTCGACATGATGGCCGCCGCGCTCATCCCGCAGCAGAAGGACACCGTCGATCCCTTCTGGGTCACCGCCGCCCGCCAGCTGTTCGCCAACGGCGCCGGCGTGCTCCGCGAGAAGGGCGTCACCGAGAACCGGGTGCTGGTCGACCACCTGCTCAAGACCGATCTCACGGCTCTCGCGCAGGCCATGGAGGGCACGGTGGCGCAATCCATCGTCGATCCCGACAATCCGAAGACCGCGCTCTCGGTCCGCGCCATGCTCACCGCCAATATCGGCGCCCTCGAATACCTCCCCGATACCGGGGCGCCGTTCTCGATCCGCGACTGGGTCTCGGAGGAGGCCGGAGAGCGCGACCGGGGCGGCTTCCTGTTCCTGACCTCGCGCGGCGACCAGCACGCGTCGCTGCGCGGTCTCATCTCCACCTGGCTCGAGATCGCGGTCAACGCCATGCTCTCGCTCGAGCAGCGGGACGACCGGCGCATCTGGGTCGTGCTCGACGAACTCCCCACCCTGCACCAGGTGCCCTCGCTCCAGCCCGGCCTCGCCGAGAGCCGCCAGTTCGGCGGCTGCTTCGTACTCGGCATCCAGGTCATCTCGGCGCTCCGCGACCTCTACGGGCGCAACGGCGCGGAGACCATCTCCGGCCTCTGCGGCACCCGCGTGGTGCTCGCCGCGCCCGACCGCGACACCGCCGGGTGGTCGGCCGAGAGCCTCGGACGCGCCGAGGTCGAGGAAGTGGCGGAAGGCTTCTCCTACGGCGCCAACACCATCCGCGACGGCGTCTCGCTGACCCCGAAGCGCGAACTGCGCCCGCTCGCGCTCGCCTCCGAGATCATGCAGCTCGAAAGCCTCCACGGCTGGCTCCGCTTCCCCGGACCGCTGCCGGTCGCCCCGATCCGCCTGACCTACACCGCCCGGCCCAAGGTAGCCGAGCGGTTCGTGCCAAGGGAGACGGCTCCCATGGAGGCAGCCCGGCGAAGGCCGGACGCAGCCAGGCCGGAAACCGGGGATGGCGGCCCGCAGGACATGCTCACGCTCATGCCGCCGGAATGGCCAAAGGCGGAGGGGGACGCCGGGCCGCCGGACTCGGGCGGCCTGCAATCCACGGAATGGTGCGGTGGAGGCAAGGCCGGCGCGGACATCGCCGCCGGTCCCTGGCCCGCGGAGATCGCCGAAGCGGGAGATGCGGCGAAACCGCCCGTGGCGGAGCCCGCCGGGGCCGCCCGGCCGGACGCCGCGCCCGATGCGGACATGCCGGCGCCGCCGAACGCCGGGACGGGCGGAACCGCGGAACCGGCAGACCCGTCCGAAGGCAGAGCGCCGGACCGGCCCCGGTCCGGCGGCGTCGCGATCTGACATGGTCGCCTCGATCGGCGCCGTCGCCGCGCCCGCCCAGGGGGCGAGCTATTACGAGCGCGACGGCTATTACGCCAGGGACGATCCAGACCACCGGGCCGCCAGCGCCTGGGCCGGAAAGGGCGCCGCAGGCCTCGGCCTCGAAGGCCCGGTCGATGCGGATGCGTTCCGCGCAGTGCTCGAAGGCCGCATCCCGGACGGCTCCGGCAGGAGGCTGGGCCGCACCGGCAAGGACGGCGCGTTCCACCACCGTCCCGGCCGCGACCTCACCTTCAGCGCCCCGAAGTCGGTCTCCCTGGCCGCCCTCGTGGGCGGCGACAGGCGCGTCGTCGAGGCCCACGACCGCGCCGTCGGGCGCGCCCTGGGCTGGTTCGAACGCCATGTCGCGGAGACCCGGATGAAGGACCCGGAGACCGGACGCATGGTCCGGGCCGGCGGCCAGAAGGCGGTGATCGCCACCTTCCGCCACGACGCCTCGCGCAACCTCGATCCGGCGCTCCACACCCATGCGGTGATCGCCAACATGGTGCAGGGCGCCGACGGCAAGTGGCGGACCATGGCCAACGAGAAGCTCTACGCCTCCAAGATGCTGCTCGGCGCCCTCTACCGCAACGAACTCGCGGCGGCGCTCGCGAAGCTCGGATACGGCATCGGGAAGAGCCATGCCGACGGGCGCTTCGAGATCGCCGGCGTTCCGCGGGAGGTCGTGGAGGCCTTCTCGACCCGCCGGGCCGAGATCGAGGCCGCGCTGGCCGGGCGCGGGCTGAACGGAACGGCGGAGAACCAGCGCATGGCCCAGCGCGCGGCGCTGTTCACCCGCGCCGCCAAACGCGACGTGGACCGCGCCGCGCTCCGCGGGAACTGGCGCGCACAGGCGGCGGAGCTCGGCTTCGATGCGCGCGCGCTCGTGGCCGACGCGGCGTCCAGGACGGCCGGAAAGGAGAACGGTCGCGACACCGGCCGGGAGGACGGCGGCGTGGCGGCGCAGACCGGGCGCGATGCCGCGCCGGACAGCCCCGCGGCGGCGGCGGTCTCCTGGGCGGTCGCGCATCTCTCGGAGCGCGAGGCGGTGTTCGCCCGCACCGACCTCTTGACCGCCGCCCTCGCATGGCGCCCGGGTGCGGCAGCCATCGGCGCCATCGAACGCGACGTCGCCGCCCGCGAGGCGGCCGGAACCCTGCTCCCCGCCCGCATGCCGGGCATGGACGGGCTGCTCGCCACCGACCGCGCCGTCGCCGACGAGCGCGAGGCGATCGCCCTCATGCGCGCCGGCGCGGGACGCGGCGCCGCGCCGGTGCGCGCCCGCGCCGTCGACAAGGCCCTGCGCAACGGACCGCTCACCGCCGGCCAGAAGGAGGCGGTGAAGCTCATCCTGTCGGAGAGGGACCGCACCGTCGGCGTCCAGGGCTACGCGGGCACGGGCAAGACCGCCATGCTGAGCCGCGTCCGCGCGCTGCTGGAGAAGAGGGGCTGGGACGTGAAGGGCCTCGCGCCCTCGGCCTCGGCCGCCCGCACCCTCGAAGCCGAGGCCGGAATCGGGTCCGAGACCCTCCAGAGGTTCCTCGCCCGCAACGCCGGCGTCGCCGAAGGCCGCATGACCCGCAAGGGCGAGCGGGCGCTGCGCGCCGCATGGCGCAGGACCGTGCTGGTCGTCGACGAGGGCTCCTTCGCCTCCACCGTCCAGGCCCGCGACCTGCTCCGGGTCGCCCACGCACTGCGCATCCCCCGGGTGGTGCTGGTCGGCGACGCGAAGCAGCTCGACGCGGTTGACGCCGGAAAGCCGTTCGCCCAGTTGCAGCAGGCGGGCATGAAGACCGCTGTCATGAACGAGATCATGCGTCAGCGCGATCCCGACCTGAAGGAAGCGGTCGAGGCGAGCATCGCAGGCGATGTCGCGCGGGCGTTCGACAGGCTCGGGGAGAACGTGGCGGAGGCGAAGCCGGACAATCTCGCGGGCGCCGCCGCCGCGCGCTGGCTCGCGCTGGCACCGGAAGAGCGCGACAGGACGGGACTGATGGCGCCCAGCCATGTCCTGCGCGAGACGATCAACCGGGTCGTCCGCGAGCGCCTGGTGCGCGAGGGGGCCGTGCACGGTCCGGCGATGATGGCCGAACGGCTGGTCTCGCGCGGCTACACGAATGCCGAGAAGACGCTCGTCGCGAACTACGGCCCCGGCGACATCGTCGCGTTCCACCGCCCCTACAAGCGCCTCGGGGTGGAGAAGGGCGACGAGCTGCGCGTCGCCGGCGTCGATCACGCATCCGCGACCGTGACCCTGGAGGTCGCCGGCGGCGGGCCGGTCGCCTGGGACCCGAACCGGCTCGCCGCCCGCGCCGGGGGCGTCGAGGTCTACCGCAGCGAAGGGATCGAACTGCGCGCCGGCGACCGCATCCGCTGGACCCGCAACGACACGGGCCTCGGCCTGCTCAACAGCGGCACTGCCGAGGTCGCGGCGGTGCGCGGCGGCAGGGTCGCCTTCCGCCTCGAGGACGGGCGCCGGCTCGACCTGCGCCAGGGCGACCCGCAGTTGCGCCACATCGATCGCGCCTGGGCCGCCACCGTGGGGCTGTTGAAGAACCCAGGTTTTGGGACTGAATATATGGGAGGCCCGGCGCAAGCGACGGTTTGGGTGTCGGAACGTGAGTTGGGTGCCTTCAGACCCGAACAGGGCGCGGCGGGAACTCCTGGGCGGTCTCGATGGCCCGAATCGCCCGCAAAATAGCAAGAACTGCGGCAGCGAGCCGCTTCAGGTTGATTGCCGCCGCCGTCAGGTAGGCTTGGATCTTCATGTTGTCGAGACCGCGCCGGACAGCGCGGCCGAGCCCGTGCCAAGTCTTCGCCTCGCCGTGGAAGCCTTCCGAGCGCCAGAGGTGACGTTGATACATTTGCCGATCCTCAGCACTCCATCGTGCGCGGCGGCGCCGTGCTCTGAGCAGGGCTGGATAGTCGCTGGGGATCAGCACGGTCTTGTTGGCGCGGGTCTTCGGCAGGCAATCGCCCCTGAGCGAACAGCGCGCGCAGTCGCTCACTTTCGAACGGAAGTACTGGCCGAGCCGCTTTTGGAATACCGGGCGAAGAACCTTTCCCCGTGGGCATTTCACGATTTCGTTTCTGGTGTCGTAGCGGAAACGGCTCAGAGGAACCCGGCTCTGGAACCCTTCCTTCTTCGCAGGAATCACGGGATCGATGTCGCGCCGCTCAAGCTCACCGTAGACGCCCGCGTAGGCATAGCCGGTATCCGCCGTCACCGTCGCAATCTCTCGGCCAGAGACCTCGCGAACCTCATCGACCAGGTCCACGATCAACCTGCCTTCGTTGGTCCCGCCCGTCGTCACCGCAACGTCGAGCACAACACCTCTCGCGTCATCGACCGCCGTGTGCTGCTTGTAACAGGGCTCGAGCCGCCGATTGCTGGCCGATGTCGCCATGCTCGCGTCCGGATCGGTCAGGCTCACCTTCTTGGTTTTGGCACCCGGCCTACGCCGCCCCTGTGCACCGACCGGGGCTTCGTCGGGGTTCTCGGTCATCACCTCATCGGCGTGGCGCTCGACCAGACTCTCCCAACTGACGTCGGCACGGATAAGGGATGCATCTATATGGACGACCTCCGCTGTGGCGATCTTCGCGTCCAGGCAGGCCCTCACCGTGCGCTGGAATATCTTCCGGAACCGCTCCTCGCCCCAGCGCTGGCGAATGCGGGTCAAGCTCGAATGGTCCGGAAGCCGCTCGTGCAGCCCGTAGCCTATAAACCAGCGGATCGCGATGTTGACCTGCGCCTCGCGCATCAGCCTGCGGTCGTGCACGATCCCGAGCAGCAGACCGGCGAGCATCAACCGAACCGCAACCTCCGGGTCTATCCCAGGTCGGCCGTTGTCGCCGCAGTAGCAGCCCGCAACTTCCTCGCGAAGCCAGTCGAGGTCGAGAACCCGATCAACCCGCGCCAAGACATGATCCTGAGGCACCAACTGCTCCAGCGACCCAGCGACGAACAATTCCATCTGTTGGCGATCCTTCAAACCCAACATCTGGTTGGTCTCCGACACTGAACACCCAACATCTAATCAGAAAACCATAGATGATGGGGTTTTTCAACAGCCCCACCGTGCATGCCTTCCAGAGCCGCACCGTCGACCGCGTCATCGCCGCCATGGAAGCCGGCCACCCCCATCTCACCACGCTCAAGAGCTTCTATGTCGAGATCTCCCGCGCGCGCGACAGCGCCGAACTGGTCACCGACGACCGGGCGGCGCTGAAGGAACGGATCGAGGCCGCCACCGGGGAGCGCATCGCCGCGCTCCAAGCGCTCGGCAGCGAGGCGGAGAAGGCGCACGGCCGCCACAGGCCGGCGGTCCCCCAAGCCGGGCGGGAACCGGCGCGGGAGCGGGTGCCGGAGCCGTCGCGCGCGCCGAAGATCGCAGATCGCGAGATGGGGCTGTGATGCTTTTCAATCGGCGGCGGAAGGATCGCACTTGGGGTTCCGAGGACCTCCCGGGCGCTGTCCGATATTGTGAAACGCGCCCGGTGCTCGGTATAAGGTATTCATGCCTCGTCTCCGAACGGATGATGTCTAGCTCAGCCGACGAGAAGCATAAGCGGAACGGTTCGATGGGCACGGTTCTCGAAGACGTCACAAGCGAAACCATCGACGCGGAGCACATACGCCGGCATGTCGATGACTGGGAACAGCGCCTCCGCGGGCTCTTTGCCGCGGTCGGCGGCTGGCTGCCGGACGGATGGGAAGTTCGCCAGAGCACGTTGGTTGTCATGGACGAGCCATTGATGCGCAAGTTTGGGGGATTATATATAAAAGTGCCAATAGCATCAGAAGCAGTGAATTCATCGAGTTTGAGTCAAAGGAGGTCACAGATCCGATCAACAAACGATGCGCAGACTGATCCGATCGGGTTGCTGATCGAGGTTTGGCACTTTTGTATATAATTCCCAAATGTTTAGGGCTTGCGTATAGTAGTACCCAACGACCTGCTCGATCATCGAGGAGAGATTTATGTCGAACGGAAGTGAACAACGATCACAGATTGACCTGATGACAGTCAAGGTGCTCGTCGCCCTGAACGGTGCTGCCGCTGTTGCTGTGCTGCACTTTACGTCCACGATCATTCAGAAGCCCGAACTGCAAGGACTGGTCCATAGTGCTGCCATCGCCATTGTGTTTTTCGTAGTCGGGCTTGCAGCCACCGCGCATCTCACAAGCCTTCACCGCAAGGTTTCTCTTCATGCCGACCTTGCCCATCAGGCAGAGGGTGACACAGACGGCAAGGTTCGTCATAGCTACTTGGCGCACCAATGGTCTAAGCGCGTCGAATGGTTTCGATGCATTGCTATCGGCGCATTTGGAGGTGGCGCTGCAATTATCCCGCTACAGATCCTGATTTTCGCACCTCGATGACGGCCAAGGTAGCGGATTGCGGGGCCGGCCCGCAGTCGGCATATGCTCACCGAGCAACCGTATAACGAGAATGGCCCTCACCAGCGTCAAGAATCCAGCAGCCCGCCAGCCGATGAAGGCAGAGATGGAAGAATTATCCAAGTCGAAGGGACGCTCGAACAGATTGTGCGCACAATGGTGACCGACGGAGCGCCGCGCCGGCCGGTCTCGAACGGCATCGCCGTAACCTCGAGGAAGCGCAGGCTGACGACCGGCGACGCCCCATGAACTGACTGCTGAGAAGGTACCGTGACAAGGTGACCGGTGCTGTTGTAT
>CBDBCV010000006.1:0-32055 GCA_965203455.1 Alphaproteobacteria bacterium | reverse complement strand
CGCCTCGCGACAATCCGGGAGCCCCTGACTGGTCGCTTCGACCTTTCCAATCATATCGTTCCTCCAGTCACCCACGCCTCCGCATCAGTTCCTCGTTGACCAAGTTCCGATTCTGCCAAAACATAATCCATGATTGGAATGGCCTCCAGCGCTTGGCCGTCGAGGAAGACCTTCACGGTTCCGGCGTAACTCATAACTCAGCAGGTGAACCACGTGTTGTGCAACGACCTCGGTCTTGCCCGAGCCGGCACATGCGATCAGTTGCAAGTTCTCGCCCCCATGTTTGGCGGCCGAGTGAGGTGGCGTCGGTTTGTCGGACAGGCTGACGGCGTTTTCAAGGTGTATTCCGGTTGAAGTTTGTGCCGCCAGAATCCTCTTGGATCGATCTTTCTGCTGCTGCTGTTGCGCCTGTGGGTATGTGGTCAAGGCGCGAAGCGGCTTGTCCATCATATCCACAGGCGTGTCGCCCCGGTAGGCCTCGGCCGGCGTCCGCCCGCCGAGTGCCGAGTGCGGTCTCTCGGTGTTGTAGAAGCCGATCCACTGGCCGATGACGCGCCGGGCTGCGAAGCCGTCGGCGATCTCGTGCAGGTAGACCGCCTCGTATTTGAGCGAGCGCCACAGCCGCTCGATGAAGATGTTGTCCATGCACCGGCCGCGGCCGTCCATCGAGATGCGGATACCGGCCTCCCGCAGGCGCGCGGTGAAGGCGAAGCCGGTGAACTGGCTGCCCTGGTCGGTGTTGAAGATCTGCGGGGTGCCATGGCGCGCCAGGGCTTCGTCGAGAGCCTCGACACAGAACCCCGCGTCCAGCGTGTTCGACAGCCGCCAGGCCAGGACGCAGCGGCTCGCCCAGTCCATGATCGCCACCAGGTAGAGGAAGCCGCGCCGCACCGGGATGTAGGTGATGTCGGCGCACCACACATGGTTCGGCCGCTCGATCGCCAGACCCCGCAGCAGATATGGATAAACCCGGTGCCCGAGGTGCGGCGCACTGGTCCGCGGCGCCCGATAGACCGCCTGAAGACCAAGCAGGCGCATCAGGCGAGCGGCCCGCCGCCGCCCGATCCGCACCCCCTCGCGGCGCAGATGCCGAACCATCTGGCGGGCGCCGTAGAACGGATACTTGAGGAACAGCGCGTCGATCCGGCGCATCAGAGCCAGCGTCTCCGCGCTCTCCCCCTTCGGCCGGTCATAGAGCGACGAGCGCCCGATCGACAGCAGACGGCATTGCCGGGTCAGGCTCAACGACGGGTGGCCCCGCACAACCATCGCCCGTCTCCCGGACCGGCTCAGCGACCGGACCCGCGTGACAAAAAATCACGCTCTACGATCAACTCCCCGATCTTGGCGTGAAGAGCCCGGACCTCGCTCTCGTGATCCCGCGCCCGGCGCTCACCTCCACCGGAAAAGACCTCCCCCAGACCCTCCATCGCCTGGCGCTTCCACACACCCACCTGGTTCGGATGCACCTGGTGCTTCGAGGCAATCTCCTGAAGCGTCCGATCACCCCGTAGCGCCTCCAAGGCTATCTTCGCCTTCAGCTCCCCCGAAAACCTGCGTCGCTTGCTCATCCGCATTCCTCCGTCACACGGCGGAATACACCTTGACGACCTGTCCGATTTTGCGACGCCACCTCAGAGGACTGGGCATTTGTCATCTGCATGAGTGCGCCTTTCTGCATTGGAGCAGCGGCCGTCGCTATAGACCGGGCAGGAGTGGAACCAACCTCACGGGCGAACCATGTCCCACACCGCGTGAACCGTGCAGCAGGACAGCATGATCCGCCCGACGGTGATCTTCGCGTCAGATCGATCGAGAGATACCTGCGCCGCACAGGCTTCGCCGCCCCAAGCGCAGTCGAGGCGCGGCCCATCGGCGCTGAATGCCTCAAGAGGCATGGTTTGCAGGGAGCCGAAGATCGCTGTCGGGATTTCGAGAAGCTCGTAGCGCTTCGGCGTCTCCGCCCCGTTGCGGAACCCGCGAAGCATCACGATCGCATCAACCGCCGCCGAGTATTCCTGGAAGAGCGCCTGTGTACGATTTCTGCGGTCCCGCGCGCTGCGCACATCCTGTATCCATGCGGCTTCCGTCAACTTCGAGATGTGAGCGGTGGTTCGGGATAATCTCTTCGCCGCGGTCGACTTCAGGGACAGCTTCCGAGTTCCGACCCCGGGCGGAGTAATCACGACATCAAGGAACCGCTGTGTTTCGGACGCCGCCGCTTCCACATGCCAGTCCGCCGCTTCGCAGGCATTACGAAACACGACCTCGAAACCCTTCTGGGCGAGTGGTTCGGTGGTCGTGCCGTGGTGGACTGAAAGCGCCAGCCCGAAGTACTCGATCCACTCGGGTGAAGACGTGAGCCATGTCTCGGGAGAGCTCACCGTCGCCTTGGGCGGATTGGCAAGCGAGTCAACTACCCGGGCGACGAATCGAACAGCTGTTGGAGAAAGACCGTCAAGCCGGGCCCTCAACTCATTCAGCGTTAGCATGCCGACATCCTTCGTTCCATGAGATCGACATACCGCGGGTTCAGTTCAATCCCGACCCATCGCCTTCCCAGTGCCTGTGCGGCGACCAGGGTTGTGCCTGAGCCTGCGTAGGGATCCAGTACCACGTCACCACCGCAACTCGTCATCTCCACGCATTGTTTCGCCAGCGTCGGCGGCATAATGGCCGGATGCTCGTCCGGCGTCCCGTTGCATCGCTTGCGCGGCTCCGTCGGTATTTCCCAGACCGTCCGTAAACGCCGCCGGTTGGGACCACGCACCGCATCGACATCGTAGTAATAGTTCTGACTCTTGGAGAGCAAGAACACAGTTTCATGTGCCTTGGTCGGTCGGTCGCGGACCGATTCCGGATAGGCGTTGGGCTTGGACCAGATGATCTCGGACCTGAGCCACCATCCATCGTTCTGCAACGCGAACGCGAGCCGCCAAGGAACTCCGATCAGATCCTTGGGCTTCAGGCCGTCGGGGGTCGGCGGTCTCACATGCATCTCGCGTGCTCGGCTTTTCCGGTCGGGCCCCCGATACTTCCTGTTCCCAGATGTGTAGGAGTCACCGATGTTCAGCCAGACCGTGCCATCCGGTTTCAGCGTTCGGCGTACTCGAGAAAACGTTGTAACAATGGCGTCGATGTAATCATCCAGGCTGTCGTCCCGTCCGATCTGGCGGTCAACCGAATAGTCTCGCAGCGACCAATATGGCGGTGACGTCACGACAGTCTGTACACACTCGTCCGGCACCAAGTCTAGGGCCTCCAATGCCGCCCCTTCGATCAGCAGCGAGTGATTCAACGAAGCTACGGGAGGATCACCCACAACCATGCGGTGGAATTCTCCCGAAATTGGGTAGATTTCCTCGTCATGATCTACCGTATGGCTGCCGCCGCCCGATTTGTTCACGGCGGGGACTCCTTGCGTAATCGTCATCGTATCTCCACGCTTGCGTCCAATCAGGTATTGTATCCTCTCGCCGCCAGTTGGCCCTGGTGTTCGCGTACCACCGCCCTCCACCGGCATGAATCGTGTCCCCCGGGCCATCTAGAGCTTCGGCCAGATGTCTTCGTCCGGCGGAAGCGGCCGTTCCAACCCACTGTGGATCTGCCGCAGGAACCAAGCGTTCACTCGTCGCCTGAGCCGTGCCATCGAAACGCTGCGCCTCCCCGCCAACCACTGGAGTTCGTCAAAGTCGGTACGTTCGAAACTCATAGTCAAACCTCCGCCGAAACGCTTCACTTGCCGCCCAACGCATCTGGAATGCACTCCCAGACCCGAAACCATCGTACCGAAAAGGGAGAGAGCATTATCCGATTCGGCGTCTTTATCGACACCTGCATCGCCCCTTTGACCTTCCCTCGTTCCGATGTAGCGTCATGCCCAAGACACGATCTTGCCACCACCCGGACAATCTGTCCTCTCAGCGCTCCATCCGCCATTACAGCTATTTCCATCCGTTCGTTGAGTCGAATACGACAATGTATGGCGAATCGAGGAACGAGTGTGTGATCTCCAGCAGAATGTAATCGACCGACTCTCCGTCTGAGGTGGCGTCGGTTTGTCGGACAGGCTGACGGCGTTTTCAAGGTGTATTCCGGTTGAAGTTTGTGCCGCCAGAATCCTCTTGGATCGATCTTTCTGCTGCTGCTGTTGCGCCTGTGGGTATGTGGTCAAGGCGCGAAGCGGCTTGTCCATCATATCCACAGGCGTGTCGCCCCGGTAGGCCTCGGCCGGCGTCCGCCCGCCGAGTGCCGAGTGCGGTCTCTCGGTGTTGTAGAAGCCGATCCACTGGCCGATGACGCGCCGGGCTGCGAAGCCGTCGGCGATCTCGTGCAGGTAGACCGCCTCGTATTTGAGCGAGCGCCACAGCCGCTCGATGAAGATGTTGTCCATGCACCGGCCGCGGCCGTCCATCGAGATGCGGATACCGGCCTCCCGCAGGCGCGCGGTGAAGGCGAAGCCGGTGAACTGGCTGCCCTGGTCGGTGTTGAAGATCTGCGGGGTGCCATGGCGCGCCAGGGCTTCGTCGAGAGCCTCGACACAGAACCCCGCGTCCAGCGTGTTCGACAGCCGCCAGGCCAGGACGCAGCGGCTCGCCCAGTCCATGATCGCCACCAGGTAGAGGAAGCCGCGCCGCACCGGGATGTAGGTGATGTCGGCGCACCACACATGGTTCGGCCGCTCGATCGCCAGACCCCGCAGCAGATATGGATAAACCCGGTGCCCGAGGTGCGGCGCACTGGTCCGCGGCGCCCGATAGACCGCCTGAAGACCAAGCAGGCGCATCAGGCGAGCGGCCCGCCGCCGCCCGATCCGCACCCCCTCGCGGCGCAGATGCCGAACCATCTGGCGGGCGCCGTAGAACGGATACTTGAGGAACAGCGCGTCGATCCGGCGCATCAGAGCCAGCGTCTCCGCGCTCTCCCCCTTCGGCCGGTCATAGAGCGACGAGCGCCCGATCGACAGCAGACGGCATTGCCGGGTCAGGCTCAACGACGGGTGGCCCCGCACAACCATCGCCCGTCTCCCGGACCGGCTCAGCGACCGGACCCGCGTGACAAAAAATCACGCTCTACGATCAACTCCCCGATCTTGGCGTGAAGAGCCCGGACCTCGCTCTCGTGATCCCGCGCCCGGCGCTCACCTCCACCGGAAAAGACCTCCCCCAGACCCTCCATCGCCTGGCGCTTCCACACACCCACCTGGTTCGGATGCACCTGGTGCTTCGAGGCAATCTCCTGAAGCGTCCGATCACCCCGTAGCGCCTCCAAGGCTATCTTCGCCTTCAGCTCCCCCGAAAACCTGCGTCGCTTGCTCATCCGCATTCCTCCGTCACACGGCGGAATACACCTTGACGACCTGTCCGATTTTGCGACGCCACCTCAGTCATTTCTTCTTATGTACAAGGCATTTGAGTCAACGATACCAATTAACGATCGTGGTTCCCCTGGGTTACCCAACTGATCAATCGAATCTGACCACGTGATACCCACTTGATCCCCCGACTCGTTAAACGCTGCGACATTCTCAATAAACGCCTTCCTTTGTGACTTATTGAATACCGCGCAACCTAACACCGCGTTGCAATGTTCCGGATTAGAAACGGTCACAGAAGGATGATCCAGTGCACCGAATATAAGCCTTTCGTCCGACTTTGCTTCCCGATAAATTCTATTCGCCAGCCAGAATGATGCAGCTGCGCATCCCGCTGTAAACAATGTTGTGAGAATCGTTAGCACGGTAACAAAGGCTGCGGAATATCCAGGCATCGTACGCTCCGAGCCAACTCCCTAACCGGGCCACCGGCCAGAAACGTCAAATTCAAATAGCTCCTTCTTCGAATTTCGTTTCCGGATCACACTGCATCGGACATCCACAAACCCGGCAGCCTCGAACATCGCAGCATAAACTCTCTCCACCGACAATAATACGCCGTAAAACGTTGAGTTACCAACAATGTAATGAAATTCACTGCCCGCTGTAATTACACGCGACAAAGAATTAACGTGCTCCCAAATGTCGCTGAAGTACTTGGCCACGTATTTCGCCAATATCTTTCCATTCTTGTTTTCACCATGCGCGATTTTCACCAACGACGTCAACAGAAGCGGATGCGTGAACGCCCCATTCGGTTCCTCCCAATCTTTGAGTCTGCTGGTCGCAACGCCCCATGTGCCGCCAATCGCCAACCAATCCAGCTCACCGGCATCGCGTCCGTTCGCCAAAAACCCAAGCCAATACATGTACGGCCGAAGCTCGCGGACGTACGACATGCGGTTAGCATATGGTGGAGACGTAACTACAAGATCGAATGAGCCATCAACCAACTGATTTAAATTTCTGGCATCTCCAAACACAACTTGCCCCGCTCCCCTTGGATTATCCTTCGCTCCCTCTAGTACAAAGCGCAAGTCTTCTCCAAATCTTTCCTCCATATGTTTGGTAGACAGTGTTCTCAATTGATCAACGTTCTTGAAAGACATAGACTGATGATTAAACGCGGCATTTGACAAACCAATCAGCGTCCTACAGAACGCTACCAACAGAAGGTTTCTTTCGGGAGACTGTTTCTCACTCTCTGCCTCAATGCAAGATTTAAGCTTGCACAAATAGGTAAGCGCCTCCGGTCTCCACCATCGGCCAATGTTGTAAATAGGAGGTATCTCAGCGGGATCGACTGCGCTTCGCCTAGCCGCATCAATTACCCGTTCACAGGCGGAGCGCGTTGACGCAATTGTGTCACCAGAGTATTGAGCGGTCTTTACCCCACCAAGCCATATCAAAAAGGGATTGATATCTGTAGTTATGCTTTCGTGCCCGTGGTATGCAGCACTCAGAGCTGTTGTAGCGGTTCCACAAAACGGATCTAGAACGCGCCGCGGGCGGTCGTATAAGGCTATGATTTCTTCAACTATCTTTACCGAATACGCAGGTGTTAGGCGTAGCCAGCCATGTCGACCTGTATTCGCATTGAATTTATGTGTATAGTCCGCTCTTTGTCGCAGCTTCTCTCTAGCAATAATGTTCACATCGCCTCCGGCGCTAGTAGTGAGTGCAAGATTGAATCAATTTCGTTTCGGAGCGTTGAGCTATTCCGCTCAAAGAACGCGGCGAGATCGTAACCGATGACGTCTTGCATAAAGCCATAGGTAGAGATCAACGGATCTGAAGTGCCAGGTGTACCCGTTACAACCGACCACTTCTCGGCACGGTAGCGCATCAGAACATCGCCATCTATTTGCCCAGACAGTATGACGGCACACGGAAAGTAACCTTTTGTGTAAGCCGTCGCGGCGTTGGCGATGTCGGCATTTTGCCGCTTTGAGTCCTTGCTTTTGTACCCTTGGCGAACTTCAAATACGGAACCTGACAAACTTTCAAAGACTTTATCGTCGACATCCAGCATCCTAGCAGATTCGCTCATCCATTTATGAAATCGCTTTCGCTTTACGTTGTCAGTAATTTTGTCAAGTGGAATTCGGCCGTCCAGATACAGCGTCCGAATCCGGCCACTCGGTAACGTCACCTGATACGACCACGTGACATCTTTCTCTGATAGTTCCATGGAGTCTTTAATGATTCTTCGAAATAGCCGCTCGCATCCAATTCCTATCTGGCGATATACGCTTGTCATACCACCCGCCGCTTTGTGGGCTGCGTACATCATCGGGGTATCGAGGCCGAACCAACTGTAAAAGGAATCCTTCTGATATAGTTCTCGAAATTGATCAATAGTTAACCCGCCACCCTTTGATCCTTGTCCGAATTTCGGTTTGTATTGCAAACAAACTCTGATCGCATCCAAGACAATCTGAAGATATTCTACGTCCTTGGCACCCATTACATTCACTGTCAATTCCAAATTTGCCGAAGGAAAATGCCCAAGAGGACGTCGGTTTGCTTGTCGTTGAGTTGGTACGATATGCCGTGTCCTGTTGTTTTTCGCACGGTCAAGCGGGCCCTGTAACTCGTGCCGGGCAGTATCATGCGTCCACCATGCGTTGCAGTCTCGATTCGACCGCTTTAGCTACCCGCTCTTCGGTTTGTCTCAACGTAGCGCCGTCAAGATAAACATAACGGTTCGTTGTCGATGCACGCCAGTGTTCGAGTAGGCTTCGGGTCATGTGCAGGCTTTCGCCATTCATGACCGCGATCGAGGCGTGTTCGTGTCGCCGGTCGTACCGCCGTACGTCCGCCACGATCCCGGCCACATCGTGTACCATCGTCCAGAAGTAGTGGAGTTCGTTCTTGCCCAACGGTTCGTCTCCACTCCTGCTCGGAAATACCCACGCACCCGACACCGGTCCGGCGAACCCATCGAGCAGTTCCCGCACCGCTTCGCCTAACTGAACGTGCCTCGGTTCCGTCTTCGTGTCAATCAACGTCAAACGGTGGAGCTTGACTTCCGACCACCGCAGGCGGCGAATCTACCCCGGCTAGCACTCAGTCAGCAGGAGGAAGCGCACCACCCGCGGTGCAGACCGGTCAATCCGCTTCCCGCCTTCGAGCGCCCGGCCGAGCGCTGGGAACTCACCGCCCGTGATGTAGTGAGGTGGCGTCGGTTTGTCGGACAGGCTGACGGCGTTTTCAAGGTGTATTCCGGTTGAAGTTTGTGCCGCCAGAATCCTCTTGGATCGATCTTTCTGCTGCTGCTGTTGCGCCTGTGGGTATGTGGTCAAGGCGCGAAGCGGCTTGTCCATCATATCCACAGGCGTGTCGCCCCGGTAGGCCTCGGCCGGCGTCCGCCCGCCGAGTGCCGAGTGCGGTCTCTCGGTGTTGTAGAAGCCGATCCACTGGCCGATGACGCGCCGGGCTGCGAAGCCGTCGGCGATCTCGTGCAGGTAGACCGCCTCGTATTTGAGCGAGCGCCACAGCCGCTCGATGAAGATGTTGTCCATGCACCGGCCGCGGCCGTCCATCGAGATGCGGATACCGGCCTCCCGCAGGCGCGCGGTGAAGGCGAAGCCGGTGAACTGGCTGCCCTGGTCGGTGTTGAAGATCTGCGGGGTGCCATGGCGCGCCAGGGCTTCGTCGAGAGCCTCGACACAGAACCCCGCGTCCAGCGTGTTCGACAGCCGCCAGGCCAGGACGCAGCGGCTCGCCCAGTCCATGATCGCCACCAGGTAGAGGAAGCCGCGCCGCACCGGGATGTAGGTGATGTCGGCGCACCACACATGGTTCGGCCGCTCGATCGCCAGACCCCGCAGCAGATATGGATAAACCCGGTGCCCGAGGTGCGGCGCACTGGTCCGCGGCGCCCGATAGACCGCCTGAAGACCAAGCAGGCGCATCAGGCGAGCGGCCCGCCGCCGCCCGATCCGCACCCCCTCGCGGCGCAGATGCCGAACCATCTGGCGGGCGCCGTAGAACGGATACTTGAGGAACAGCGCGTCGATCCGGCGCATCAGAGCCAGCGTCTCCGCGCTCTCCCCCTTCGGCCGGTCATAGAGCGACGAGCGCCCGATCGACAGCAGACGGCATTGCCGGGTCAGGCTCAACGACGGGTGGCCCCGCACAACCATCGCCCGTCTCCCGGACCGGCTCAGCGACCGGACCCGCGTGACAAAAAATCACGCTCTACGATCAACTCCCCGATCTTGGCGTGAAGAGCCCGGACCTCGCTCTCGTGATCCCGCGCCCGGCGCTCACCTCCACCGGAAAAGACCTCCCCCAGACCCTCCATCGCCTGGCGCTTCCACACACCCACCTGGTTCGGATGCACCTGGTGCTTCGAGGCAATCTCCTGAAGCGTCCGATCACCCCGTAGCGCCTCCAAGGCTATCTTCGCCTTCAGCTCCCCCGAAAACCTGCGTCGCTTGCTCATCCGCATTCCTCCGTCACACGGCGGAATACACCTTGACGACCTGTCCGATTTTGCGACGCCACCTCAACCGGTACACGCCGCGACGGACCCGTTCCAGAAGACCGGCGCGCGCCATGTAGGTCACGGCCCAACTCACGCGGTTCACGAAGACCGTTTGCCGACCTCTCGGGAGCATTTCCCGGACATCTTCGGCAGAGAGCCCCTTGGCAGCGGCAATCCGCTTGCGGGCCCGCGAAATGGGCTGCTCCCGACCGTCGGCGAATGCCTCAAGGGCGGGAAGCATCAGCGACTGATAATCGGGAACGGGCATGGACGACTGCCTCCTTACGCCGCCGATTGCCGGGGCATCACCTTCCGGTCGATCTCGCGGCCGACCGCGATCTCCGCCCGGCGAAGTTCCCAGCTCTTCTGCAGGTTCATCCAGAGTTGCGGCGTCGTCCCGAAATAGCGCGCCAGCCGCAACGCCGTGTCGGCGCTCACGCCCCGCTGGCCGTTCAGGATCATCGTCACCCGGTTTACCGGCACGCCCAGCGCCTTCGACAAGGCATGGGCGGACAACCCGAGCTCGTCAAGCTCGTCGCGCAGGACCTCGCCGGGATGCACCGGCATCATTGCGTTCTTCACGTTCATGTCAGCTGCCTTCAGCGATCATCGACGATCTCCACATCGTGCGGCCCGTCGTCCGTCCAGCGGAAGCAGACGCGCCACTGTGCGTTGATCCGAATGCTGTGCCGGCCGGCGCGGTCGCCCCGCAGTGCTTCCAGCCGCTTGCCCGGCAGCGCGGCCAGGTCGCCGGGCGTCTCCGTGCTGTCCAGCAGGATCAGACCGCGCGCCGCCCGATTAGCGAAGCCCTGAAACGCCGCGACGCGCCGATCTTCGAAAAGCGCCGCGTCTCCCAGTCCTTGAAGCTTCGGATCATGTGCGCTGACTGTATCGTCCGTTACGGATGGCGTATAGGACTTCAGCCGCCAGGGCCTGCTCGCGTCCTTCTTCCGATCCGGTCTCCGGTCCAGCCATCGAAAGCGCCCGGTATCGTGACGCCGGCGGTGACTGGCGGCATTGACGCCGCCCGGCTCATCCGTAAGCGAGCAAGTGCGGCAGCGCGCGGCACCCGACAATGACAGGCGAACCCGCACGGTCGCCGGCAGTTCGGTCCGATCTCGTGACGCCGCCGGTGCAGATCTTCGCCTGCATTGCATCGCTGCCTCATGCTTCCTACACTGCCGCCCGGAAGCCGCGCGGCGGTTCGGGGACTGTCCCCGCAAGTGCGCGGCGGGCGCTGCCGCTCAAGCGCCGCTCGGGCTGAAGGCTTGTCGCACAACGGCTTTCATCGCCCGACGGGTGGAGCGGCCAGGAAGCGGGATCGGGACGCCCTTCGGCGCGTCCATGACACACCGGAACGCAGGTCCCCTGCGGGCTGCGGCATACGATGACAGGCGCAGCCTGGCGTCGCCAGGAGTGGACAGGCGCCGCCAGAATCCGGCCGGCGCAACGCGGATCGCGTGCAATCACTCTGACTGCTCCGGATCGTCGTACCGGGGCGCGGTCCAGCGCGCGCCTGCCGCCAAAAGCAGTCAGGGTGGTTGCGATCGGTGGCAGGGCGTATGATGGTGTGTTCCGCCGCGCAGTCCCCCGAAACACGGAAAAACACGCCCCCGGGATCGGCGTCCGGATCTCGGTGGCGCCCCCGCCGGGCGTCCCGGTTCCGGCCGCAAACGGGCCGCCGGCGTGCTGTTTCAGGGCCGGAATTCCATTGCGGCCGGCCGGCAGTTCGACCTGGAAAGGGCAGAAGGGATGGCGGGAAGCGAACGGGAAAGGCCCGAGACCGGGAAGAAACCTGCGGAGAACCGGAGCAATGCGCGCCGGCAGCGCTCGACCTGCTTCTCCAATTCCGAGTGGGACCTGATCCGGCGCGCCGCCGCGCGCCACGGCATGTCCCCCGGCGAACTCGTGCGATCGAGCGCGGTTGCCGCCGCCGAGGACCGCCTGGAGGAACCTCCCCCGGTGACCGCTGTGTTCCCGTAGGCCTCGACATCCGCATTGTCATGGACAACTACGCCACCCACAAGACCGCAGCGGTCGGGGCATGGCTGGCGCGAAGGCCGCACTGGCATGTCCACTTCACGCCGACCTCAGCCTCCTGGATCAATCAGGTCGAGCGATGGTTCGCTGAACTGACGCGCAAGCAGCTGCAGCGCGGCGTGCATAACTCAGGTGGCCGGCGCATCCGCCGGACGACGAGCGGGGTGGGGAGGAGGCGTCGGAAACATCGGCGGTCCTTCGCTCGCCCGCATCCCCGGTCGACCGGAATAGCCAGTCGGCATAGGTTACGGTCATGATGATCGCCGTTTCTCTCTCGAACCGCGGGCGGGACATCCGCCGGGCGCCCGCCCGGTGAGCCTTCCCGCGACGCCGCACGACGCCTTGTTCCGGGCGCTGGTCTCCGACCCGGCCCGCGCCGGCGCGTTGCTGGCGGACTACCTGCCGCCGGAGGTCGCCGGCCTGCTCGACCCCGACACCCCGCCGGAGGCGGTCGAGGGCAGCTTCGTCGACGAGGACGCCGCGAGAACCCAGTGCGACGCCCTCTTCAGGGTCAGGCTCAGGACCGGCGAGGATGCCTTCATATTCGCGCTCCTGGAGCACAAGAGCCATATCGACGCCGCCACGCCGCTTCAGATCCTGAAATACCTTGTCAGCATCTGGCTCCGCGAGATCGAGGGCGGCGGCGCCAGGGACCGGCTGCCGGCGATCGTCCCGCTTGTCTTCTACCACGGCCCGGGCACGTGGACCGTGCCGCGCTCGGTGGCGGAGATGATCGACGCGCCCGAGGAACTCGGGCCGTTTGTCCGGGAGTTCGCCTATGTGTTGCACGACCTGGGCGGGATCGAGCCGCTGCATTTGTCGCGGACGCCGGAGGTCCGGGCCGGGCTGCTGGCGCTCCGGGTGGTCCATGCCGCGGACATCCCGGCCGACTTCCTCGACCTGATGATCGGCGGGCCGGTTGCCGGAAGCGCGTTCGAGCGGCATATTGTGCGCTACATCGCCGAGCGCATGAACCTGACGCCCGTGATGCTGGAGGCGTCGCTGCGCCGGACGAAGCCGGACCGATGGGAGGCGCTGATGGGTACCGTCGCCGAAGCTTGGATCGAACAAGGCATCGAACAAGGCCGCACCGAGGGCCAGGCCGGGATCGTTCTGCGCCTTCTGGAGTTGCGCTTCGGAGCTGTGCCGGGTGCGGTGCGCGAGCGGGTTCGGGGCGCGTCGGCCCCCGAACTTGAAGCTTGGGCGGAGGCGGTGCTGACGGCGACAAGCCTCGACGAGGTGATGGCCACCCCGCCCGGGCGCTGAGCCGGCTGCGGAACCCGTCCCTTGCGTATACAGCAGCCGTCACTGGAGCGCGGCGTGCAGGCCATTGACAAGCCGGGGGTCGGGTATAGTCTCGGCGCGAATGCAGCGAACGGATGGATGGATCCGATCCTTGACATCGGCAAGCGGGCAGTTGTGTAAAATCCGCCTCGCGCCTCGCGCCTCGCGCCTCGCGCCTCGCGCCTCGCGCCTCGCGCCTCGCGCCTCGCGCCTCGCGCCTCGCGCCTCGCGCCTCGCGCCTCGCGCCTCGCGCCTCGCGCCTCGCGCCTCGCGCCTCGCGCCTCGCGCCTCTTCATGCGTGCTGATACTCGACAGCAGTCGAGCGCTTCCCTGCGCCCGGATCGGCATCCTTCCCTAGGAGCCTGCCAGCGCCTAGTCGGGCGGTTTACGGAATCCCGGCTATCTCAATACAGTCAAAACAGGCCGCCGGGCCACTCCGGCATTGCTTGGCATTCGGCTTGGCCGGTGCAGCGCCCTTCGTTTGGCGATCAACAACCGCTGGTATGTCGCCACTGGGGTAAGAGGTGTTTGCATGAGGTTCCGGTCGAATCCGAAAACGAAAGCCCTGCGCGCCACGGAGCGGGTCTGCGGCGGGAGAGGGCACGGTGAACGGGCAGCAACCGGGCAAGGAGTGGCCGCTCGAATTGCATGTCCTTCGCAACAAGTGCAGCCGTCGCGCTCGCATAGCGCGCTGGATCGCATGGGTGTTTGTTGCGCTGCTTGTTGCGCTGCTGATTGGAGCCCTGATCTTTGTGGTCATGGTTCTTTTCTGGCCGAATCAGCTAGGCAAGGCCGTCAAGGAAGACGTACGCGAAATCAGGCAGAGATATGAGCCGATGGAGCCCCCGGATCTGTATGGGATCCGGATCTGTGGCAATACGGGACTGGCTGTCGGTGAGGACGGTTTCGTTCTGCTTTCCGGCGACGGCGGGGACAGCTGGAATCACGTCGAGAGCAAGACCGATTCAAACCTGTACGCCATTGCCTTCGCAGAGGACTGCCGCAGAGCCCTGATCGCAGGCAGGCGCGGTGCCATCCTGGAGTTCTCCGGTAAGAGTGGTGAGGTGGCGTCGGTTTGTCGGACAGGCTGACGGCGTTTTCAAGGTGTATTCCGGTTGAAGTTTGTGCCGCCAGAATCCTCTTGGATCGATCTTTCTGCTGCTGCTGTTGCGCCTGTGGGTATGTGGTCAAGGCGCGAAGCGGCTTGTCCATCATATCCACAGGCGTGTCGCCCCGGTAGGCCTCGGCCGGCGTCCGCCCGCCGAGTGCCGAGTGCGGTCTCTCGGTGTTGTAGAAGCCGATCCACTGGCCGATGACGCGCCGGGCTGCGAAGCCGTCGGCGATCTCGTGCAGGTAGACCGCCTCGTATTTGAGCGAGCGCCACAGCCGCTCGATGAAGATGTTGTCCATGCACCGGCCGCGGCCGTCCATCGAGATGCGGATACCGGCCTCCCGCAGGCGCGCGGTGAAGGCGAAGCCGGTGAACTGGCTGCCCTGGTCGGTGTTGAAGATCTGCGGGGTGCCATGGCGCGCCAGGGCTTCGTCGAGAGCCTCGACACAGAACCCCGCGTCCAGCGTGTTCGACAGCCGCCAGGCCAGGACGCAGCGGCTCGCCCAGTCCATGATCGCCACCAGGTAGAGGAAGCCGCGCCGCACCGGGATGTAGGTGATGTCGGCGCACCACACATGGTTCGGCCGCTCGATCGCCAGACCCCGCAGCAGATATGGATAAACCCGGTGCCCGAGGTGCGGCGCACTGGTCCGCGGCGCCCGATAGACCGCCTGAAGACCAAGCAGGCGCATCAGGCGAGCGGCCCGCCGCCGCCCGATCCGCACCCCCTCGCGGCGCAGATGCCGAACCATCTGGCGGGCGCCGTAGAACGGATACTTGAGGAACAGCGCGTCGATCCGGCGCATCAGAGCCAGCGTCTCCGCGCTCTCCCCCTTCGGCCGGTCATAGAGCGACGAGCGCCCGATCGACAGCAGACGGCATTGCCGGGTCAGGCTCAACGACGGGTGGCCCCGCACAACCATCGCCCGTCTCCCGGACCGGCTCAGCGACCGGACCCGCGTGACAAAAAATCACGCTCTACGATCAACTCCCCGATCTTGGCGTGAAGAGCCCGGACCTCGCTCTCGTGATCCCGCGCCCGGCGCTCACCTCCACCGGAAAAGACCTCCCCCAGACCCTCCATCGCCTGGCGCTTCCACACACCCACCTGGTTCGGATGCACCTGGTGCTTCGAGGCAATCTCCTGAAGCGTCCGATCACCCCGTAGCGCCTCCAAGGCTATCTTCGCCTTCAGCTCCCCCGAAAACCTGCGTCGCTTGCTCATCCGCATTCCTCCGTCACACGGCAGAATACACCTTGACGACCTGTCCGATTTTGCGACGCCACCTCAGTCGATCTTCGGGCGCCGGATGGCGCGACGGCGCTGTTCATCGCGGCGGTGCACGGGCATTCGGAGATCGTCGGGATGCTGATGAGGGCGGGCGCGGACATTTCGATCCGGGGACCGAAGGGCAAGACGGCGGTGGACGCGGCGCGGATGCAGTATGGCGAACCGGACGCGGCACGGAGACAGGGAATGGATGCGGCCGTCCTTGCCCTGCTGACCGGCAGGACGTGGGCGGAGGTGAAGCGGCAGGCGGCGGCCCGGGAGCGGCTGGCCCGCAAGTGGCCGCGCGGCAAGGTGTTCCGCGACTGCGAGGGGTGTCCGGAGATGGTGGTGGTGCCGGCGGGTTCGTTCATGATGGGCTCGCCGGCGTCTGAGAAGGACCGGACTGACGCTGAGGGTCCGGTGCACCGGGTGACGATTTCGCGTCCCTTCGCGGTCGGCAAATACGAGGTGACGCGGGAGGAGTTCGGACGCTTCGTGTCGGCGACCGGGCGGTCGATGGGCAATTCATGCTACACCTTTGAGGACGGCAAGTGGCAGAAACGTTCCGGGCGCAGTTGGCAGAATCCGGGCTACCGCCAGACGGGCCGCGATCCGGCCGTGTGCGTGACCTGGGAGGATGCGCAGGCGTATGTTCGCTGGCTGTCGGGGGAAACGGGCAAACAATATCGGCTGTTGTCGGAGGCCGAACGGGAGTATGCGGCTCGGGCGGGGATGACGACGCGGTATTCTTGGGGCGATTTGATCGGTCGGAACCGAGCGAACTGCGGCAAGGAATGCGGAGACAATTACGATTACACAGCCCCGGTTGGTTCGTTTGCAGCGAACGGTTTCGGTTTGCATGACATGCACGGGAACGTCTGGGAGTGGGTGGAGGACTGCTGGCACGGCAGCTACGCGGGAGCGCCGTCGGATGGAAGCGGGTGGGTATCCGGTGGAGATTGCGGTCGCCGGGTCTTGCGCGGGGGCTCCTGGGACGGCTATCCGGGGAACCTCCGCTCCGCCAGCCGGCTCAGGTACGATCCCGGCGGCCGGAGCGGCTACCTCGGGTTCCGTGTTGCCCGGACGCTCGCACCTTGAGTCGTTACCTCCTTACCTCGGGGGTCCGGGGGCGAAGCCCCCGGCCGCGGCCGGAGTTGACTTCCTGCACGGTTTTTCGCGGGAACGGGTCGGGGCGGTCGCGTGACGGTTGAGAGCCGGGGCGGCGGCGCGCGCGAGACCGGGCCCGCGCTCGAATCGCATTACCGCTTCACGCTCTGGCTGGTTCCCGTGCTTGAGCGGTTTCCGAGGAGCCAGAAGTTCCTGCTGGGCGACAGGATGCAGGTCATGGCGATGGAGGTTCTCGAGTCCCTGATCGAGGCGACCTATACGCGCCAGCGCGCCGCTCATCTGGCGCGGGCCAATCTCGGCATCGAGAAGCTGCGCTTCCTGTGCCGGCTCGCCCAGGACCTGCGCTATCTCGACCGGCGGCGTTACGAACATGCGGCGCGCTGCCTCGACGACACCGGACGGCGGATCGGCGCCTGGACCAGGGCGCACCGCGCCAGACAGGAGCCCGGTCCTGTTTGACGAGATCGCCTCCTTCGCCGCCCTGCGTGCGGCGGCCCTGCGGGCGGCCCGGGGCAAACGGTCGAAGCCGGGGGCGGCCGCCTTTCTCGCGGGCCTCGAAACGGAAATCCTGCGCCTCGAACGGGAACTCGCGGCAGGCCGCTACCGGCCCGGGCGCTACCGGACCATCGAGATCTTCGACCCCAAACACCGCATCGTCTCCGCGGCGCCGTTTCGCGACCGGGTGGTGCACCACGCCTTCTGCGCGGTCGTCGAGCCGGTCTTCGAACGGGGCTTCATCCACGACAGCTACGCCAACCGCAAGGGCAAGGGCACGCACCGGGCGATCGCGCGCTACGAAGCCTTCCGGAACCGCTACCGGCACGTTCTGCGGTGCGACCTCTACCGTTACTTCCCGGCGATCGACCATGAGATCCTGAAGCGCGATCTGCGCAGGCGGATCGTGTGCGCGCGCACCCTGGCGCTGGCCGACCGGATCGTCGACGCCTCGAACCGCCAGGAACCCGTCAACATGCATTTCCCCGGAGACGACCTGTTCGCGCCGTTCCGGCGCCGGCGCGGGCTGCCGATCGGCAATCTGACCAGCCAGTTCTTCGCGAACGTCTATCTCGACGGGCTGGACCATTTCTGCAAGGAGGTTCTGCGGGCGCGGGGCTATCTGCGTTATGTGGACGATTTCGCGCTGTTCCATGACGATCCGGCGCAGCTGGAGGCGTGGCGGGACCGGATCGCGCGGTTCCTCGAAGGCAGGCGGCTGCGGCTGCATCCCCGCAAGACATGGATTGCGGGGACCGGCGCGCCTGCGACATTTCTCGGCCTGGTCCTGCTGCCCGACGGTCGCCGCCGGCTGCCGGAGGACAATGTGCGTCGCTTCCGCAACCGCTTGCGGGGCTTGCGCGACCGCTGGCGCCAGGGTGCGGTCGAGCGCGAGGAGATCGAGCGGCGCGTGGGCGCCTGGATCGCCCATGCCGAACATGCCGATACCCGGCGGCTCCGCCGGGCGATCTTCGGGGACGGCTGGTTCGACCCGTCCCGGAAGCCTGGCCGTCCCCCTGTCGCCGGGTCTTGCGCGGGGGCTCCTGGAACAACAATCCGGGGAACCTCCGCGCCGCCAACCGGAACAGGAACGATCCCGACAACCGGAACAACAACAACGGGTTCCGTGTTGCCCGCACGCTCCAACGCCGGAACCGGGGCCGCCAGGGCGGCGCCGGGCGCGCAAGCGAGCGTCCAGAGGCGGTCATGATGAGCGGAGGCCCGGCGTCTTTCTTGCCCGCTCGCGGGGAGAGACGCCGGGCCGTCAGCGCGGGCTCGCCCGCACCTGTGCGTCCGCACGGGATCGAATCTGGGTGATGCCTGAACGGTACCGACAGGATGTGCCATATCCTGCCAGGAACAATTTTTAGTCGCGCTGCGGTGCGGAGTCGGGATGATTGAGATCACGCACGCTGCGGCTGTTTCGGTGGAGCCCCGAACCTGCCTGATGGACATCACGGTGGTCGCTCGAAGCCGTCGGACGGCGTTTTCGGCCTGGACGGGCCAAGCGGTTTCGCCGCGGCGCGGCGCGTGCATGCGTGGCGGTGGGGGCGCGGTATCAGCCGATTGGCGCGATCATGACCGCGTCGAGGGCCTCTTGGGCACGGGCGGCGTAGTGGCGGTTGGCCTCGGGTATGTAGCGGAAGCGGCCGTCGCAGCGCACGATGGCGATGGCCGCGTTGCTCAAGCAGGCCAGATTCCTGGGCAAGTAGCGCAGGTATGCCCGGCCCCAACTCAACCCGCTGCCCCTCAACAACAAGGATCACCCGACATACACCGCGCCTCTGGCGCAACAGCCCCCTCTGAACTCTCAGCCGAAAAAACCGAAACCGCGACGCCAGGATTCGGCGCCAAGCGCAAACCGTGAGCAGCGGCGAGAAGGCGGAGGACGCTGCGTAGTCCCTTCTGCTGCGCGCGCCAGCCAGTTGATGTCGATGCCCGCAGCGGGATTGCAATGCGATTTCTTGCGTCGAAACAACAGGTTGCGTCAGATCACACCGAGATTACGATCCTGACTTCGACGGTTGGGCTGACTTCTGACCGATCTCGCGTCTGGAGTTTTCAGTAAAGCCAATGAGTTGGCAGTTGCGGTGCGGTCAAGCTGCGTTGTAGTGCCTAGTAAATCTTTGAGATTGTCAATGCCTCCGCCACGCGCTACACTCCCCCCATGTTCGTGCGCATCAAGACCACCCCCAACAGCCCGCGACGCTCGGTCCAGCTTGTCGAGGCCGTGCGCGACGGCGGCAAGGTCCGACAGCGCATCGTCCGCCATGTCGGCGTGGCCATGGACGAGGACGAGCTCGAGCGCCTGAGGCAGCTCGGCGAGTATGTCAAGGCGAAGCTGGAGGACGAGCGTCAGCCGGCATTGTTTGCGCCCGAGAAGATCGCTGAGCAGGCGATCCGTGTCGGCCGCCGGGGGGACGGCAAGGAGGAACTCCCGGTCGACCTCAAGCAGCTTGAAGAGGAGCAGCGCCTGATCACAGGCATCCACGAGGTCTATGGCGAGATCTACCGGCTGCTGGGCCTCGACGCGCTGCTGCCGCGCTCGCGCTACCGGGCCTCCCATGACGCGCTGTTCCATGTGGTGATGGCGCGGGTAGCCAACCCCGACAGCAAGCGGGGCAGCGTGCGCCGGCTCGAGGAGGACTTCGGCGTGAGTCTTCCGCTCGAGAAGGTCTACCGGATGATGGATCAGCTCGACGCGACGGTGATCGAGCGACTGCGCACGCGCGTCGGCGAGGCGAGCCGGTCGCTGCTGCCGGAACCGGTCGCGATCCTCTTCTTCGATTGCACCACGCTCTACTTCGAGACGGCCGCCGAGGACGAGCTTCGCCAGCACGGCTTCAGCAAGGACGGCAAACACAAGGACTCGCAGGTTCTGCTGGCGCTGATGGTGACGCGCGAAGGGCTGCCGATCAGCTACGAGGTCTTCCCCGGCGCCACCTGCGAGGGACACAGCATGGTCCCGGTCCTGCAGGACATGCAGCGCCGCCACCAGGTGGAGCGCACGGTATGCGTGGCCGACCGGGGCATGCTGAGCGCCGACAACCTCGACGCCATGGACGCCATCGGCGGCGAGTATGTCGTCGGCGCGCGGCTGCGCAAGCTGCCGCTCGCGCTGCTGGGGCAGGTTCTCGACCCCGGGACCTATGCCCCGCTGGAGGGCTCACAGGACCGCCGGGTCGGCGAGTGGGAGTACAAGGGCCGTCGCCTGATCGTCGTCTTCTGCCCCCAGCGCGCACGCAAGGACGCGCACGAGCGCCGCCATCAGGTGGAACGCCTGCTCGACAGGCTGGCCCGCAGCGACAATCCCAGGGAACTGCTCTCCAATCACGGGGCGAAGCGCTTCATCGCCGTCGAGGGCGACGCACGGCTCACGGTGAACCCGGAGAAGATCGCCGAGGCCGCACGATGGGACGGGCTCACCGGCGTCATCACCAATCTGCGCGACGCGCGCGTCACCGAAGTGATGGCTCACTACCAGGGGCTCTGGCAGGTCGAGGAGAGCTTCCGGATCACCAAACACGACCTGAAGGTACGTCCCATCTGGCACTGGAACCCGGACCGGATCCGCGCTCACATCGCCATCGCCTTCCTGGCCTTCGCCTGCGTTCGACACCTTGCGTACCGCGTCGCCATCCAGAAGCGGCGGATGTCCCCGGAGGTCATCCGCTCCGCCCTCGTCCACCGCCAGTGCTCCCTGCTGCGCTGTCGGCAATCGGGCAACCGCTACGTCATCCCCTCGAAGCCGACACCGGCGGCGGAGCAGATTTACGCAACCATGGGGCTGCCCCTGACGATCACCCCGTATCAACTCGCCTGACCGTCGACAAAGCACAGCTCGAAGAAATGCCGGATGTAGTGCCTAGCCGAAATGAGAACCAGGCAATATCAACTACTTATGCGAATCAACCGTCGAAGTCAGGAGATCACACCGAGATTACGATCAAGTGTCGGTCTCGGTTGTAGCGTGTCCTCGATCTTCTGCTGCGCTTCGAGCGGGTTCCCGTCTTCCGCCATGTCGGCGACCTCCTGTTCGATCGCTGCGTCGATGTCCCGTTGCGGCGGCGCGCCATCTCCGTGCGCACGCCCCAGACGCTCCAGCGTCGCACGATCCGGATACCGCAGCGACCGCAGATCCGCCGCGTTGACCTGGGTGTGACCGTTGAACTGCCGGAAGTACCGGTCGACGAGACTGCTGTTCAGATACAGCGCAAGACCGTGCGCCAGGTCGCGGTCCATGCCCTCGCGGCTAGCATGAAATACATTGAGGTGGTTCTCGAAGCCGACCAGCTCGCCCGGCAGGCCCGAATCATACACCGACGCCACCACGCGCCGCCGCTCTTCCTTGGCCGTGAACCGCCGGGTCACCACGTAGCTGCCGCGGTTCGGCCACAGCCATTTCCGGCTGCGTTCCGAGACGCGAATCGCGTTTGGCTTGCGCATCGCCTTCGGCCAGACGAGCGTTCCGCCCCGGAAATGGGCGGCGTAGAGCAGGGGCGCGGCGCCGTCCTGCGGCTCCGCCCGCAGATCGTCCCGGTGGCGGAAGTCCACCACCGGGCCGGTGGAGATCGCTATGCCGATCTCCGCAAGGCTCGCCGTGAAATGCGCCATGCGGTCGACGATCCCCTGCTCGATCCCGTTGGCGGCGATCCGCACGAACCGTTCGCGGTCGTCCGGGCGGATGACCGACTCCTGGGGCACCCTTCTCCAGGTCAGGTCCTCGACCCCGCAGACTCCCGCCGCCAGGTCGATCCCCGACGCCATGCCGCTGCTTGTCGTGATCGTCACCTCGTCCGGCGCGGCGTTCTTCACCGCATGCAGGATGACGTTCTCCTGCAGCACGTCGTCGTCCCGGAAGGCGCGGTCCCGGCGTTCGAACAGATGGATGTGCCGCAGGCTCATCATCGCGAAGAACCGCTCCCGGAACGGCCTGAAATACGGACCGTTGCAGAACGAGCGCGGCACGATGGCCACCAGCTCGCCCCCGCAGCGCAGCCGCAGCGCAGCCAGATAGAGGAATCCGGTGTAGAGATTGGATGTCTCGACCCCGGCCTCGCGCAGGGCCGTGCGGTGCGCCGAGTCCGCGTTGATCTTGCGGTAGGGCGGATTGAGGATCACGTGGGTAAAGCCCGCCTCTTCCCGCCCGGCGGCATTGAACAGGCCCGGCCGCACGGCAGGGCCGCCGGCCAGGATGAAATCCTCTTCCACCGATCGGACCCCTGCCTCGATGCTTGCGCTTCGGCAGTGCGCCTCGACCTGCCAGAGAGTATCGCGCAGGTGATTCGAGAGCATCGCGTCGATCTCGTAACAGACGAATGCGACGGACCGCGGCACCGGCGCCGCGGCGCACAGGCGATCGGCAAGAGCCGCCGTCAGCGCCCCCACGCCCGCCCCCGGGTCCAGCACCCGCAGGTCGCCGGCCGTTTCGGAAAACAGGCTGGCCATGAAACGGGCGATCGGGGCCGGCGTCATGTACTGCCCGAGCAGTGCCCGCTTGCGGGAGGGGATCCGGGCCGACGCGTCGATCCGGCAGAGGTCTGCGGTCTCGGCGAGGGTGCCCCCGGTCATGCCCGCCGGTCTCCGCCGGGGTTCGGCGGATGCGGGAACGCCCGTCGGGCGGGTTTCACGTGCAGCCTCAGTCATTGCCGGACGCATGTTCCCGGGCGGCGGCCTCCGCCACCGCCCGGCGCTCCTTGCCCGGGCGCTCTCCGTCCGGGCCCACCGTTTTCAGTCGCGGCCGTGGCCCCGCCAGCCGCGCCACCTCCTGCGGCAGGTAGCCGAGGTGCTTCCGCCACAGCGCCTCGCCCCAGGCCGGCAGCTCCGCCCCGCCCAGGCGGATGTCGCCCTGCGCCGCCGGCCACAGCCCGGCCAGCGCCTTCGCCAGCGTTGACTTGCCGGCCCCGCTCGGCCCGACCACCGCAACCGCCTCGCCCGGCGCCACGTCGAACGTCACGCTCCGCAGCAGGACCTCCCGGCGGTCCGGCGACAGCACCGTCAGGTCGCGCACCCGAAGATGCGCCGCCGGACGCGGCGGGGCCATCGGCGCGACCTCCGGCGGAATCTCCGCCCGCCGCCGCGACACCGCCAGCCAGCCCGACCGCGCCCGCTGGATTACCGCCGACTGCGCGACCGTCTGCTCCAGCGGTTGCAACGCCCGGCCCAGCAGGATCGACGCCGCGATCATCGCTCCGGCCGTCAGTTCGCCCCCCAGCACCAGCCACGCCCCGAGCGCCAGCATCGCCGACTGCAAAAGAAGACGGAACGCCTTGCTCGCCGACGCATAGCCGCCGCCCGCGTCCGCTGCCTGCATCGACCGGTCCAGCGCCGCCTCGCGCACCGTCTTCCAGCGCGCCCGCAGCGGTCCCGTCATGCCGAGGCCGGTCACCGTCTCCGCCTCGCGGCGCACATCTTCCGCCCGGATCGCGGCTTCGGCCGACAGACGCCAGGCCGGTCCCGGTCAGGCCGTCGCCGCCGTCCCGGCGTGCCGCCGCCTCCACGAACGGCGTCAGCGAAGTGGCGTCGTCCAGCGCGAAGCGCCGCGACGCCTCCATCCCGGCCCGCAGCCGCCAGCTGTCCGCCGTCAGACCATGGACAGGGTCCGGACCCTCGTCCGTCTCCATCCGCGCCACGCTGGCATCCGCCCGCGCCGCAAGGTCGATGCCGGCCAGCGGGGGCAGAGCGTGGCGCAGGCCCACAGACGCCATCCGCATCGAAAGATCGCCGGCTTCCTCCGGCCCGTCGTCCCCCCGGTGGCGCGCCTCGCCCCAGCCGGCGCCCAGCACGCCGCGCAGCTCCAGACCCTCCGACATCGTCCAGCGCCCGTAGGGATACACCGCCGTCAGCTCGGTCTCCAGGCGGCCCGCCTCGCCGCCGTCGAGGCCGTAGTCCGCCTCGCCGGCGCCGTGGCTCACCGCAAGCCCGGCCACCCAGGCCCCGGCCCGCGCGTCGATCCCCAGCCAGCCGGTGCGCATCTCGCCGTCGTAATGCATCCCGTCGGGACGCCCGGCGAAGGTCCCGTAGTCGCCCCGGCCCCACAGCGCCCAGCGCGGCGCATGCGGGTCGAAGCCCGGCTCGCCCTCGGCCGCGCCCAGGCCCAGCGAGAAGGCGCTCGCGTTCAGCAGCTGGTCCGACCCCACGGTCCGGCTCCCGGCACCGCCGCAGTCCGCGGTTGCGGCCCCGAGGCCGATCCCGCCGAGGCCGTGGCGCCACGGGTCGCCGGCCGCGCAGGCGCCGCCCGCCGCCGCGAGGCCGGTCCCGGTTGTGCCGGACACGGCGAGCGGCACGGTCTCGCCGGCCAGGGTCAGGCCGCTCATCGGCGCCTCCGCCGCCATCCGCGCCCCGATGTTGTCCAGCGCCCCGGTCAGTGCCCGGCGCGCCACCGCCGCCAGCGTGCGCCGCACCGTCTGCTTCACCAGCGCCGTGCGCGCATCCTCCACCCTCACCTCGAAGGTCAGGATCGCCGCGTCCGCCGCCGTCCGGTTCGCATCCGCATCGTCCGCCCGCCAGGTGAATGTCCAGCTTCCCCCCGCCGCCGGCGTGCCCGAAAGCTGCCGCGTCGCCGGGTCGAACGCGAGACCCGCCAGGCCCCTCGGCGTCGAGGTCAGGGTGTAGCTGAGATCGCCGTTGCCGCCCGTCGCCTCGGGCAGCGTCACCGCCGTCATCGCCGCGCCCGGGGCCAGATCCAGCGCCGGCACCGAGGCATCGCCGAAAGTCGGCGTCTCGTCGCGCACCGTCACCGTGAATGTCAGGATCGCCGCATCCGTCTCCGACCGGTTGCCGTCGGCATCGTCCGCCCGCCAGGTGAATGTCCAGCTTCCCCCCGCCGCCGGCGTGCCCGAAAGCTGCCGCGTCTCCGGATCGAACGCGAGGCCGGCCAGGCCCCTCGGCGTCGAGGTCAGGGTGTAGCTGAGATCGCCGTTGCCGCCCGTCGCCTCGGGCAGCGTCACCGCCGCCATCGCCTCGTCACCGGTCAGCGCCAGCGCCGATACCGAGGCATCGCCGAAGGTGGGCGCCTCGTCGCGCACCGTCACCGTGAAGGTCAGGATCGCCGCATCGGTCTCCGAGCGGTTGCTGTCGGCATCGTCCGCCCGGTACGTGAAGGTCCAGCTGCCGCTCTCCGGGGGCGTGCCCGAAAGCTGCCGCGTCGACGGGTCGAAGGCGAGGCCCGCCAGGCCCGTCGGCGCCGAGGTCAGGGTGTAGCTGAGCGTCCCGTTGCCGCCGGTCGCCTCGGGCAGCGTCACCGCCGCCATCGCCGCGCCTTCGGCCAGCTCCAGCGCCGTCACCGACGCATCGCCGAACACCGGCGCCGCATCGCCCACCTTCACCCACACCGAGGCCGTGTCGGTCTTCCCCTCCGGGTCCGTCACCGTGAGGCGGAACACCAGGATGTCCAGGGTGTACGGCCCGGCCGGCGCCGTGAACGACGGGCGCGCCGTGTCCGCGCCCTCGAGTTCCACCGCCGTCCTGTAGATACCGCTCCACCCCAGCACCTGCCTCCAGGAATACCTCAGTTCGCCCCCGTCCGGGTCCGTACTCCCCGAACCGTCCAGCCTCACCCGCGACCCCGGCGCGGCCTCGATCTCCGACCCGGCATCTGCCCGCGGAACGCCGGGGCGCGGGGTGGAGGTGGGGGGCGCCGGGCCGTCGTTCAGCGTGCCGTCGGCCGTCACGTCCGCGCCCACCGCGTAGCCGGCGATGTCGTTGAGCGTGATCCGCCAGGTCTCCGCCCCCTCGTCGGTGTCGGAATCCCGGCTCGTCGCAATCGTCACCCTCCCCGTCGTGCCGCCGTTGAAGGCGGCGTTGAAGGTCCGCGGTCCGAGCCCGCCCGGGAGGTCCGCCGCCGCAAAGCCGCTCGACCCCCGGTCGGCCAGGGTCAGGCTCACCGGCAGCGTCCCCGGCACCGCCCGGTCCGAGGTCACGGTAAGGGCGATCGCCGTCCCCTCGGTCACCGCCGCCGGGTCGGTCAGCAGCTGCAAGGTCGGCGTCGTCTCGGTCACCGACACCACCACCGAGGTGATCGTCACCGAGCCGTAGCCGCCGCCCGAGGCGCCGTGGGTCAGGGTCACGTTGGTGTCGGTGTTCGTGTCCTCGTCACGCGCCGCGCTGACCGTCACCGTCTGCGGGTTCGCATAGTTGGCGGTCGTGAAGGTCAGGCTCGACGGCTCCACCGTCACGTCGCCCGAGGCGCCGCCGACCGTCACCGTCACCGTGTTCGACGGTTCCGTGTTCAGCCGCATCGTGTAGGTCCCGCTGCCGCCTTCATCGACCGTCAGCGTGGGCGTCGAGACCGTCACACCGGCGGCGGGCGCCGCCACCGGCGTCGCGCTCCTCTCGTCCGACACCGCGCCGTTGCCGGCCGCGCTCACCGCCCGGATCCGGAATGTGTAGGCCGTGTTGTTCGTCAGGCTCCCGACCGTGTAGCTGGTGGTGCTGGCGCCGGAGCCCGACATGGCGGTCCAGTTGGTGCCGAAATTGCCGGTGGTCTTCTGCTGGTACTGGTAGCCGGTGATGGTGGCGTCGTCCGGGTCGTCCCAGTTCAGCGTCACCTGGCCGTCGCCCGCCGTCGCCGCGAAGTTGGCCGGCTTGGCCGGCAGGGCATTGACCGTCACGCTCACCGTGCCCGCATCCGGGATCATGTCCGCAGTGGCCCCGGTCAGCCGGAAGGCGTGGTTGATGGTCGCCTGGCCCGCCTCGACCCCGGTCACCGTCACCGTCTGCGCCGTGTTGTAGTTCCCCGTGGTGAAGGTCAGGGTCGCCGGCTCCACCGTCGCCTTGCCCGTGGCGCCGCTCGTGATCCGGAGCGTGCCCGCATGCGAATCGGTCAGCGCCACCGTGTAGGTGGCCGTGGCGCCTTCGGCCACCTCGACGGGGGCGCCGGTGATGGTCAGGGCGGCCTTGTCGTCGTTCTTGAAGGTGATCTCCCGGACATTCGAAACCGGGCCGTGCGTCGGGCGGCCGCCGACATACCCCGTCGCCCGAACCCTGACCTCCAGCACCGTACCGTCGGGGAAGTTCAACACGGATCGGGGAATCGCTCCGCTGCGGGCAGCGATGCTGCTTCCGAGCGATCCGTTTCCCCCCCATCCGCTCCGGCCCTTCAAACGGAATTCCGCCCGCCAGTTCGAGAATGTCGCGGCGCCCTTGACGAGATCGCCCACACCCGTCCCGGCATGGGTCCAGGTGAGGTTGATCACCCTGTTGGTCGTCGAGGTCGCCGCGGTCAGCACCGGGGCCGCCGGGTTGTCGTCGTCGGTCACGGTCACCGTCACCGACGCGGCGGTCACGCTGGCGTAGTCGGCCCCCGCCACCGCATGGCTGACGGTCACGGTCTCGTTGCGCGCATCGGTGTCGCTCTCGCCCGTCACCGTCACCGTCTGCGCGGTGTTGTGTAAGCGCCGCGCGGTTACCCTTGTTGACGTGTGAGGCCCGGGATTTTCGGGTCGAAGTTCCAGGGCATGAGTTCGTCGATGCGTGACAGGGGGTGCATGTCGATGATCCGGCGCAGGGTGTCGGTCAGGTAGACCTGCGGATTGACGCCGTTGAGCTTGCAGGTGCCGATCAGGCTGGCGCACCGCGCCCAGGTCCTGGCGCCGTCGTCGCTGCCGGCGAACAGCGCGTTTTTCTTTGTGAGCTTCACCGGACGGATGAGGTTCTCGACAGGGTTGGTGTCCATCTCGATACGTCCGTCATGGAGGAACCGGCACAGGCCATCCCAGCGCTTGAGGGCGTAGCGGATGTGCCTGGCGAGTTCGGACGCGCTGGACAGACGGTCGAGCCGGGCCTCGAGCCAGGGCCGCATGGCCTCGACGATCGGCGCCGACAACTCCTGCCGCGCCTTCAGCCGCAGCTCTGGCGGGTGACCGCGCACCATGGTCTCGATCCGGTAGAGCGCCGCGATCCGTGCGAGGATTTCCTCGCACAGGGGCGACTCCGTGGCGCGCTGGAAGTCGACGAAGCGTCTCCGCCAGTGGGTCCAGCAGTAGGCGAGCACCCATGGGCTGACCGTCTGCTTCGGATCGCCGAGCGCATCGTACACCCTGTAGCCGTCCACATGCAGCGGGCCGCCGCCGGTGTAGCCCCGCATCAACTCCAGAGCGACCTTCGCACTTCGATGGCGCGAGTGGTGGAACACCACGATCGGCGGGTCGACCCCGCCATAGCCGCGCTGATCGCGGGCGATCGCCCACAGATAGTCGAGGCGCGTCTTGCCGGTCCCCGGCGCCATCACCGGCACCGTGGTCTCGTCCATGAACAGACCGTCCGACGCCTTGAGGTGCTCGATCATCCGGTCGATCACCGGGGCCAGCACCTGCATCCCGCGCCCCGCCCAGTTCCCCAGCATGGTGCGGTCGAGGTCGATCCCCTCGCGCCGGTATGCCTCGCTCTGACGGTAGAACGGTTGGTGGTCGGCGAACTTGGCGACCAGCGTGTGCGCCACCAGCCCCTCGGTCGGCAGGCCGCGCGGCACCAGGTATTCCGGCGCCGGCGCCTGGACGCTCTGCTTGCCCTCGCAGGCGCGGCAGATGTATTTCGGCCGGATCGTCACCAGCACTCTCAACTTCGCCGGCACGATGTCGAGCCGCTCGGTGCGGTCCTCGCCGACCCTGGTCATCGCGCCACAGCCGCAAGGGCACTCCGTGCTCTGCGGCTCGATCACCTTCTCGAAGCGTTCAAGGTGCCTGGGCAGATGGCCGAGATTACGATTGGTCGGCTGCGGCTTGCGCCGTTGTCTGCCGGTCGCCGCGTCGGCCTTCTCCCGGGCTTCCGCCAACATCCCCTCGGCGACCGCGATGTCCTCGAACAGCGGCAGCCGGTCCTGATCGGCATGGCGCTTCTCCGAGCGCGCGCCCCACACGGCATGGTTCAGCGAGGCGATGATCCGCTCCAGGCGTTCGCGCGCCTGCTCGGACACAGCCAGCGCATCCTCGGCGGCCTTGCGCTCGGCGCGCTCCTTCGCAAGTTGGGCTTCGACGGCCGCCAGACGGCGTTGCAGATCGCTCACGGGAACGGCGCTTCCCATGCTTGTTGGCATCGGATCCATCTTTCAGAATCAATGAGATAATGCAAGGCGACCATGCTTCCGGCCCCGCTGTAAACGGGGCCGGACAGCTCGTCCTGGCGACACCGGGGAGACGGTGGGATGGACACCGTTCCCCGGTGAGGCGACAAGGTGCGCGATCAGGCCGCCTGGCGCGGCCGTGGCCGTCGCACGGCCCGGACCGCCCGCCAATCGAGACCCTCGAACAACGCCGAGAACTGCGCTGGCGACAGCCCGATCACTCCATCCGACGGGCGCGGCCACTGGAAGCCGCCGCCCTCCAGGCGCTTGTAGACCATGACCAGCCCGGTGCGGTCCCAGACCAGGATCTTCATCCTGTCGCCCCGCCTGGAGCGGAAGGCGAAGACCGCGCCGCTATAGGGGTCGTGGCCCAGCACCGTCTGCACCACCGCCGACAGCCCGTCATGTCCCTTGCGGAAGTCGACGGGGCGGGTCGCCAGCCAGACCCGCACCTTCTCCCCGGTCAGGATCATGGCGCGGCCCGAACGCAGACCAGGATGCGCGACAGGTGCCCCGCGTCGAAGTCCGGCGGCACCACCACCCGGATGTCGGCGATCTCGATCGCGATACCGTCCCCGGGCGCCGATGCCGCGCCGTTCCGCTCAGCAGCCACCGACACCGTCACCGGGACCAGGCCGAACGGATCGTCGACCGCGCCGGAAACCGGGCCAAGAAGGCCGTCCCGAGCCATGCGCCGCCAGCCGCTCAACTGCGTCCGCGAAAGGCCGTGGCGCCGGGCAACACCCGCCACCGTCGCTCCCTCCTCGAACGTCTCCGCCACAATCCGCGCCTTCTCCGCTTCCGGCCACACCCGCGCGCCGTTCGCGCACGTCGCAACCGCAACCGCAGCGTCGGTGGCCTCCTCCGTTACTCGCTCATGCAATCTGTCTGTCATCTGTCACCTCCGTCGTTGACAAGGGCCAGATGAACACGAAAATCTCAGGTCACAACGAGGGTGACGGCGCGGCGCTTACGGTGTTGTAGTTGCCGGCGTTGAAGGTCAGGCTGGCCGGCGAGACCGTGGCGGCGCCCGTGTCGTTGCTGGACGGGGTCACCGTCACGGTGCCGGACGGCTCCGTGTTCAGCTTCACCGTGTAGGTGCCGGTGCTCCCCTCGGCTACCGTCAGGTCGGTCTCCGAGATCGTCACCCCGGCGGGGGTCGGGGTGGCGGTGACTTCGTTGGAATAGGGTGTGTCGACGGAGGGCGGTACCCCCGGAGGGCCGGCAACTTGGCGCGCAATCTGGAAGGTGTACGCCGTACCGTTGGTCAGACCCGTCACGGTGAAACTTCGGGCCGCCGCACCGCCGGTCATGACCAGCCAACCGCCGTAATTGCCCGAGCCTTGCTTCTTCCGGTACACCCATGCATCGGGGATTGCGGATCCGGCGCGGTTCCAGGTCCAGGAAAGCCCTACCTGGCCGTCGCCCGGCGTGACGGTCAGGACGAGGGCAGCCTGGGTCGTGCCGGTGGCGATTGCTGAAGAGTTACTGGGTGGGCAAGTGCCAGTCTGATGTATTGCTTTAAGCTGCACCTGATAGGTCGTGGCGGCCTCCAGTCCGGAGATCACTATGCTGCGTACGCTGGCGCCCGGGATCGTTCGCGTGATCCAGTTGGTTGCTCCCATCTTGCGGTATCGAAGTTCCCAGGAGCCGACTGAATTCTGGCCAGTGCTCAGGGCGCCCCAGCTCACGGTCAGTTGCTTGGCGCCTGAAGCGGTCGTTACCGTCGGGGTCGACAGCAGCGCGCCGCAGGATTGCTGCGCCTGCGCGGCCTGTGGCGCGAGGGCGGCGGCGAGTGTCAGCAGCAGAAAGGCGGCAAGCGCCGCGCTCAGGCGGCGGGCAGGTCTCCCGGGGGCGCCCACCGGATCAGCCCCGCGCCCGGATGCTGAATCCTCGGGGGGGGGGGGGGGGGGTACGAAGGTCACCCATCTATCCGGTTCCTCAAAGGTCGCACGCGCGTGAGGCAGTCATGTCCTCACCCCGCCCGGACAGCAGCCGCAGGAGGCCGCGCATCGCAATGACGCTTGCAGTGTTCGTCATGACCTCGGTTTCCCCGTACCGGACTGGATTGCGGCCGCACAATGACGACAGTAAGCCTTTAAGCCTTGCTTCCTTACGAAAAACAGCGGCCCGATGCAAACACGAATGCGTTGCCGCGCCGCACTGCCCGCGGCCCGGACAGGCAGGGGGTGCGGACCAGGCACCTGTGCGCCATGCGAATCCGCGCGGTAACGGCGCTTGCCCAAGGTCCTGCGAAGGGGTAGCGTCGCCGGGAGTGCAGCGCGTCGGCGACGGAACGCAGGAGCGGCGACAGAAGAGACTCCCGTGCGCCCCGCTGGCGGGCGTGACCGCCAGCGGCAGGGTCCGGCGCCGCGCGGGGAGAGGGCAATGACCCGGCAGCGTCTACCCATCGGCATCCAGGACTTCCGGCGCCTCCGGGAGACCGGCAGCTACTATGTCGACAAGACGCCGCTGATCCGGCAACTGGTCGAGCAGGGCGACCACTACTTCCTGTCGCGTCCGCGCCGCTTCGGCAAGAGCCTGCTGCTCGACACGCTGCGGTCGCTGTTCTCCTGCCATGAGCCGCTGTTCCGGGGGCTGGACATCCACCCGCACTGGGACTGGTCCGCGCCGCACCCGGTGGTGCGGCTCAGCTTCGGCGGGAAATACAACGAACCGGGCGAGATCGAAGGGGACATCATCGAGCAGCTGGAGGGCATCGAGAGCGAGCACGATCTTGCGCCGGCCCGGACCTCGGATACCGGCCCGCGGCGTCTCCGGAACCTTCTCCGCCGTCTTC
>CBDBCV010000005.1:0-39101 GCA_965203455.1 Alphaproteobacteria bacterium | reverse complement strand
ACGCGCCGCGTGATCGGCCTCGTCCTGGAGGCCGGGCCTACTCGACGACGAGCTTGAGCAGCCGTCCGGGAACGATCCTGTCTTCGGGCCCCAACCCGTTGAGCACGCGGAAATGTTCGAGCGGCCGTTTCTCGACCGCCATCCGCCGCGCGAGGCTCTGCTGCGTATCCCCCGGGCGCGCCTCGACCACCTCGATCCGGCGCGGCCGGTAGGTCGCGGCCTCGCCCGCGGACAATTCGCGCAGGCTCGCCGCGACCTCGCGGTATGCGGCTGCGAGACCCGATCCCCGCCCCCTGGGGAACGCGAAGATCGTCTCGTAAACCCTGTTCCGGTCCGAGCCCACGACGAGAATCCGGACATCCACCCGACCGCGCGCGCCCCGCGCGGCGGCGCGGGCGGTCGCCGCCGGCTGGCCGTTGACGGTCAGCTCCTCGATCCGTCCGAGCGAAAGCTTCCCCGCCCACCTGCCGCGCAGGAACCCCGCCGCCGAACGAGTCTGCCCACGCCCGTGCAGCCGCAGCGATATCTGCGCCCCGCCGCCGCCGGAAGCGATCACGGCCCTGGGCGTATTGTGGAGGGTGAAGGTCTCCGGCACCGAGAACCGGAACCGCAGCGTCGGGTGGACGAATTCCCGGCCGCGCACGAATCCCTGCTCCGGGCTTCCGCCGTAGAACAGCCCGTCGATCTTTCCGAGGTAAATCTCCCGCGCGACCATGGGATCGCGGACCGGGGTCCGGGCGGCGTTGTCCAGGGCGCGGCGAACCCGCTTCGCGGGAGCGGGATGGGTCGCGGTGTAGTCGAACCGGTCGATCTCGTCCGGCGACCTGCCGGCGAGCCGGGCCTGCAGGCGGGCATGGGCGCGTATCTTGGCGAGCATGCGGGCGACCCCGCGCGTGTCGTAGCCCGCCCGGGCGATGTAGCGAATGCCGAGGTCGTCGGATTCGTACTCGTTCTCCCGTGAGTGGCTCCGCAGATAGGCGAACGCGGCGGTACCGGTCAGGTCGCCTAGCGCGTCCCTGACGGCGGCGCCGGCGCCCGCCTGCTTCGCCAGGATATCGGCGGCCAGCACCCCGATCTGCGCCAGAATGGTCTGGCCCTGGCCGCGCGCGTAGTGCAGGGCGGTAATGTGGCCGAGCTCGTGGCCGAGCACGCCGGCAAGCTCCGCCTCGTCGCCGAACAGCGCCAGGAGCCCCCGCGTGATGTAGATGTAGCCGCCCGGAACCGCGAACGCGTTGACCGTATCGGAATCGACCACCGTGAAGGTGTATTCCAGATCCCGGCGCTCGGTGGTGCGCGCCAGCAGCTGCCCGACCGAGTTCACGTAGGTCTGGAGCTCTTCGTCCTCATACCTGGGACCCAGCTCGCCGAGGATTTGCGGGTGCGCCTTGCGGCCCACCGCCTTCTCCTGCGCGCCGGTAACGCCGCCGGTAAAGACCTTCTCGCCGGTCGCGGGGTTGACGGCACAGCCGCCCAGCCCGCCCGCCAGAAAGACGGCGGCCAGTACGGCGGCGAGGAGCGTGCGCCGGGACCTCACGGCTCGATCGCCTCCAGCTGTTCGGGATGGGTCGCCTCGATCATCGGTCCATTCTGCCATGCAAGCCAGCCCCGCACACGCACCCGTCGTCCGGTGAGGGCCTCGATATCGATGCCGGCGCGGCGGAACCGGCGGCGATGCTTCCGCGCGACCGATACGGTGAAGTCCGTGCGCCAGTCCGGACCGAAATTGAGAAAGCCCTTCCCGCGCACGATCGCGGCATCGAGCACCTTCCCCTCCACCAGCCGGAAGCTGCCGATATAGCGCCGGGTCTCCTCCGGGCCGAGGATGCGGTAGTAGCGAAGCCGCCAGATGCCGCGCCGGGCGGCCCGTGCCTCCCGCTCCAGCGCCAGCATCCGCGCCGCCCGGGACCGGTTGTCGGGAAACGTGTAGACCCGGGCGAGACCGCGTCTCAGCATCTCGCCCTGCACCCAGAGCGCGGTGCGGCGCGGGGTCGGTTGGCGCTCCAGATGGGCGAGAAGCCGGCGGTGCCGGTCAACCCTCCGTCCTCCGTAAACCAGCCGGACCGGGGCGCCGAGAACGAGCGCTTCGAGCTCTCTCCTGGCCTTGTCGGCGAGAGGCCAGTCCCGGAAGCCGGCGCGGCCGAGCGCCAGCCTGGGCGCCTGGATGCCGACCAGCCGGACCTCCGCGCCGCTTTCCAGCACGACCGTGTCGCCGTCGATCACCGCGCTCACCACTCCGCGCCGCACGGTCTCGGCGGCGACCGGCTCGGACCAGCACAGGGCCAGCGCCGCGATTTGCCATGCCGCGGGGCGTCGGTAGAATGCCGCGCCCGCCGCCGGGCCAGGCACCCGGCCGACGCCGCCGGGCAACCGGTCGAGGCGCGGAAATCTCAGATGGCGCGTGAGCAGCTCTTTCCTCCCATCGAACCGTATGACAGCGGACGGCTCGCCGTCGATACGCTGCACAGCCTCTATTGGGAGGTCTCGGGCAACCCCGAGGGAACGCCGGTGGCGTTCCTTCACGGCGGGCCGGGGGCGGGGGCCATCCCGGCGCACCGGCGGTTCTTCGATCCGGAATACTACCGGATCGTGATTTTCGACCAGCGCGGCGCGGGCCGCTCCACGCCGGCGGGCGAAACCCGGGACAACACCACGCAGCATCTGATCGAGGACATGGAACGCATCCGCGCCATGCTCGACATCGACGCATGGCTGCTGTTCGGGGGCTCTTGGGGCAGCACGCTCGCGCTCGCCTATGCCCAAACGCACCCCGAGCGCGCGCTCGGCCTCGTCCTGCGCGGCGTCTTCCTGGGGAGCGAGGCGGAGATCCGCTGGTTCCTGTACGGAATCCGGAACGTCTTTCCGGAAGCCTGGGACGGGCTGACGGAGATTCTCGACGAAGCGGAGAAGGCCGACATTCTCGCGGCTTACCAGCGCCGCCTTTCGAGCCGGGACCCGGCGATCCTGCTGCCGGCGGCGCGCGCGTGGAGCCGCTACGAAGGGGCGTGCTCCACCCTGCTCCCGAGCCCCGAGACCGTCGCCGCGTTCGGCGAGGACTCGATGGCGGTCGGACTCGCCCGGATCGAGGCCCACTACTTCGTCAACAACGTCTTTCTCGAGCCCGGCGCGCTGCTCGCCGGCGTCGAGCGCATCCGCCATCTCCCCGGGATCGTCGTCCAGGGCCGCTACGACATGGTCTGCCCCATCGTCACGGCGGACGCGCTCCGCCGCGCCTGGCCGGAAGCGGACTATGTCGTGGTGCCCGATTCCGGCCATTCCGCGATGGACCCCGGCATCCGCGCGGCGCTGGTCCGCGCGACCGAGCGATTCAAGACGGTCCTGCGGGGCGGGGCGTGAAAGGGCGGGCGGGCGTTGAACCGCCCGTTCCGGGCCGGCACACTCCCGCCCGCACAAGCAGGGGGACGCGGGAAGAATGTCCGAGCTCACCGCAATCGAACTCGACCGGCTAGCGAATCCGCGGGTGGCCCCGGACGGCGGCAGCGTTTCCTTCGAGGTCCGCGATGCCGCGGGAGACGGCGCGGAGATCGTCTGCCGCGCGGCGGATTTGGAACGGACGATCGCGTATCTCGCCGGGCTCGGCGCCCAGGCCGCATCGCGCCGCCCGGGCGTCACGCCCACCTTCTTCGGCAATACCGACCGGGTGCTCGCGGAGCCCATCGAAACCTCCGACGTCGGCCTGGTGCGCGGGCTGGAGGACGGCGAGGTGATCCTGGTCGCGCGCCTGTTCGGCTTCGATCTCGCCTTCACCGTCACGCAACCGCAGCTGGCCGCGCTCCACCGGGAAATCGAGCGCGCGCTGCCCGGCTCCGCCCTGGTGAAAACGGACCATCATCATCACCACCATGACCATTAGCCGCGGGGTCCGCGGGTGAGCGCCGCCGCGTCCTACCGGCTGGGCGTCGATGTCGGCGGGACCCACACGGATCTCGTCCTGCTCGACGCCGGCAGCGGCCGCATCCTGGTCGAGAAGGTCCCGAGCACCCCGGCCAACCCGGCGGCCGCGGTGCTCGACGGGCTCGCGCGATTCGTGGGCCGCGGGATCGCGCCGGAGGATATCGGCTTCTTCGCCCACGGCACCACGATCACCACCAATGCGCTCCTGGAAATGCGGGGCGCCAAAGTGGGCATGCTGATCGCCCGGGGCTACCGCGCCATCCAGGAAGTCCAGACGCAGGCGCGCGACGGCAACCCGTTCGACTACTTCTTCAGGCGGCCGGACCCCATCGCGCCGCAGAGCCTGACGCGCGAGATCCCGGGCCGCATCGACTACGAAGGCAACGAGCTCGCGCCGCTCGACGAGGCGGCGGTAAGGGAAGCGGCGCGGTCGCTGCGGCAAGCGGGCGTGGAATCCGTCGCCGTCTGTTTCCTGTTCTCGTTCATGAACCCGGCCCACGAAAGAGCCGCCGGGCGGATCCTGCGCGAGGAATTCCCGGAGGCGACGGTCTCGCTTTCGTGCGCCGTCCTGCCGCGGCTGCGCGAATGGCCGCGCATGTCGACGACGCTGCTGAACGCCTATCTGGAGCCGGTCCTCGTGCGCTACATCGGCGACCTCGCCGAAGGGCTCGACGCCGCGGGGGTCGAGACGCCGCAGCGTTTCCTGATGCAGTCCAACGGCGGGGTCATGCCGTTCTCCGCGGCGATCGCGGGGGGCAAGGCCGTCCACACGATGCTCTCCGGCCCGGCCGCCGGCGCCCGGGCAAGCGCCTGGCTCGCCCCGGACGAGGCAGGCGCCGGGTTGGTGACGCTCGACATGGGCGGGACCAGCTGCGACATCGCCTTCATCGAGGGCGGCGCGCCGCTGGAGGTGACGGAAAGCGAGATCGGGCGGCGGCCCATCGCCGTTCCGACGCTGGACCTCACGACGATTTCGGCGGGCGGCGGGTCCGTCGCGTGGATCGACGGGGCGGGCCTTCTCGCCGTCGGGCCGCGAAGCGCGGGCGCCGATCCCGGCCCGGCCTGCTACGGCAAGGGCGGCGCCGACCCGACGGTGACCGACGCGGACATTCTCTGCGGCTATCTCAACCCCGCCCATCTGCTCGGCGGGGCGCAGACGCTCGACCTCGACGCCGCGCGCGCGGCGCTGGAGAAAAATATCGCGGGCCCCCTCGGCATGGATGTCCACGCAGCGGCGCGCGGCATCCGGCGCATCGTCGACATGCGCATGGCTGACGAGGTCCGCGTGGTCGCGGCCAAGCGCGGCGTCGATCCGCACGACTTCACCCTCCTGCCGTTCGGCGGGGCGGGCGCGGTGCACGCGGCCTCCGTCGCCGAGGAGCTCGGCGTGCGGCGCATCCTGGTGCCGGAGAGGCCGGGCGCGTTCTCGGCGCTGGGGCTGCTGTGCTCCGATGTCGTCCACGACTACGTCCGGTCCGAGCTCCGGCCGCTCGGGCTGGTGACGCCCGCACATTCCGAAGCGGTGTTCGCCGGGCTGGAAAGCCGCGCGGCGGAGGAGTTGGCCGCGGAGGGACTCGATCCCGCCGCCTCCCGCCGCCTGCGCGAGCTCTACCTGCGCTATGTCGGCCAGGGCTACGAGCTTCGCGTGCCGCTCGACGGTCTGGGGCAGGACGGGCTGGACGACGACGCCATGGCGGAGGCGCGCGCCCGCTTCGATACGAGGCACGCCCGGATCCACGGCCACGCGGCGCGGGAAAAGGACGTCGAGATCGTGAGCTACCGGCTCCGCGTCACGGTGGACGTTCCCAAGTACCGCCCGGCGGCGGAAACGGCGGCGGCAACCGGCCTGCCGGAAGCGGCCGTCATGGGGAGACGCGCGGTCCGTTTCGATTCCGGGAACCTGACCGAAACAATCCTCGTCGACCGTGCCGCGCTCGCTCCGGGGGTTCGCTTCGCCGGGCCCGCGATCGTCGAGCAGTTCGATGCGACGACGGTCGTCCCCGCGGGCTGGACGGCTTCGGTCGACGGCCATCGCAACCTCGTGCTGGAGCGCGGCCATGGTTGATCCGGTCACCGTCCAGATCCTGCGCAACAAGGTCGCCGGCCTCGTCGAGGAGATGCACTACCATTTCTACCGGTCGGGCTATTCGACGATCATCCGGGAATCGCGCGACTTCAGCTGCGTCATCGTCGACGCCGCGGGCGGGCTGATCGTCGCCCCGCCGATGTTCTTCCACGCCCCGGTCTACAAGCATCTCGTCGGGCGGATCCTGGAAGTCTACGGCGCGGACGGGCTCGCCGACGGCGACATGTTCGTTTGCAACCACCCCTACGAGGGTGGGTTGCCGCATGTCTCCGACATGGCCTTCGTCGCGCCGATCTTCGCCGACGGCGCGTTGATCGGCTTCGCGGGCTCGATCGCGCACAAGGCCGACGTGGGCGGCACCAACCCGGGCAGCACCTCGGCCAACGCGACCGAGATCTACCACGAAGGCCTGTTGCTGCCGCCGATCCGGATCGCCGAGGCGGGGCGCTACAAGGACGATCTCGAACGGCTGATTCTCACCAACAGCCGCCAGCCGGAGCTGGTGCGGGGCGACATGCGGGCGCAGATCGCCGCCACCAGGCTCGGGGTCGAGCGGATCCGGGACATCTGCGGGCGTTTCGGCGGCGATACCGTCCGGGAGGCCTTCGCCGCCATCCTCGCCGGCGCCGCATCCGCCCTGAAGGCGGCGATCGGGGCGCTCCCCGACGGGACCGCGTCCGCCGAGGGCTTCATGGATTCCGACGGGATCGAGCGCGACCGCCCGGTCCGCTTCGCCTGCACCGTCACGATCGGGGGCGAGACCGCGACCTTCGACTTCAGCGACGCCGACCGGCAGGCGAAGGGTCCGATCAACCTCCGCCCCTCGATGGTCGAGGCGTGCTGCTTCTACGCCCTGATCGGCTGCCTCGGCCCCGATCTCCGGTTCAACGACGGGATGCGCGAGGCGGTGCGCTTCGTCTACGCGCCCGACACGATCACCAACGCGACCGCGCCGGCGCCGGTCTCGAGCTACCAGATGGCCAACCTCAAGCTGGTCGACGTGATTCTCGAAGCCTTGTCCGCCTTCAAGCCCGACCGCGCGGTCGCCAACGCGGCGTCGAGCGGCGCGGTGATGATCCAGTGGCTCCAGGGCGGGCGCGAAGGCCAGGCCAGCCTGCAATACGAGATCATCGGCTCGGCCTATGGCGGCGGGGCGGGTCACGACGGCGCCTCGGCCTGCGCGACCCATCTCTCCAACCTCCACATCACGCCCATCGAGATCATCGAATCCGAGTTCCCCTGCCGCATCCCGCGCTTCGAGCTGATGGTGGATTCGGGCGGCGCGGGAACCTGGCGCGGCGGGCTGGGGCTCAGGCGCGAGTACGAGCTGTTGCAGGACGCGGTGGTGATCCGACGCTACGACCGGGCGCGGTTCCCGCCGGTCGGGCTCGGCGGCGGCAGGGACGGGCAGGGGAGCCGGTTCTTGATCCGCTACGGCACGGCGGACGAAGAAGAAACCCCGCCGGCCGGGCGGTTCGAGCTGGCGGCCGGGGAGCGTTTCCTGCTGGAGACGGCGGCGGGCGGCGGCTACGGCGACCCGGCGGCGCGCGAGCCGGCGGCGGTCGCGCGCGATATCGCCGAGGGCTACGTCACCGCACCGGCGGCGAAGCGCGACTACGGATACTGAGGGCAGACAGGGGAGCGAACAGGATGGATCGCGTCGGCATCGTCGGGCCGGGCCGGATGGGGCTCGCCATGATCGGACACCTCGTCAAGGCGGGCTTCCCCGTTTCGGCAACGGACATCGACCCCGCCCAGCTTGCGAAGGCGGAAGAGGCGGGGGCGACTCCGTTCGCCTCCTCGGCCGAGCTGGGCCGGAACGTCGACTACGCGATCGTTGCGGTCGGGTTCGATGCCGAGACCGTCGCGGTCGCCATGGGCGGCGACGGGCTGATCGGCGCGATGGCGCCGGGGTCCTGCATCGCGGTCTGCTCGACCTCCTCGCCCGAAACGGTCCGGACCGTCGCCGAGCGCGCCGCGGAGAAGGGGATCGATGTGCTCGACGCGCCGATCTGCCGCGGCCGCTGGGCGGCGGACGAGGGGACGCTGCTCGCGCTCGTCGGCGGCACCGATGCGGCCGTCGAGCGTTCGCGCCCGGTGTTCGAGACCTTCTGTTCGGACATCGCCCATCTCGGCCCGGTGGGGCACGGCCAGTTCGGCAAGGCGATGAACAACTTCCTGATGTGGATTACCGGCGTCGGGCTGATCGAGGCGGGGAGGCTCGCCGAATCCTTCGGCGCGGATCTCGTCAAACTGCGCGACGCGCTGCTGATCAGCTCGGCGAAATCCGCGACGCTGGAAGACTGGGACCGCATGACCTTCACCTGGGCGCTCAAGGACATGCAGATCGTCTCGCAGATGGCCGACGCCCTCGGCGAATCCATGCCGCTCGCGGGCCAGATCCGCGAGATGGTCAAGGAGGCGCGGCGGACAAAGGCGAGCGACCCGCCCGACTGGTCCGGCGAAGGCGCGGTGCCGAAGGACCGGCAGCCGGGGTAGCCCCCACTTCCCGTCGGCGCTTGCTCGATTGCTGTCATTATGATATTGAGACAGCATTGAAAGCAAGACGGGTTCACGACTATGGCGGTATTGACCGTGCGCAACGTGCCCGACGAGGTCCATCGCGCCTTGCGCGTCCGGGCGGCCCTTCGCGGCCGCAGCACCGAGGCGGAGGTGCGCGCCATCCTCGAGGAAACGGTCCTGCCGGAAGGGCGGGTCGGGTTGGGCTCCCTGCTGACCGCCGTCGGCCGCCGCGCCGGGCTGACGGATGAGGAATCCGCGGGCTTCGCGCAACGCGACGCCACGCCAGGCCGCCCGGTCGATCTCGAATGATCCTCGTGGACTCGAACGTGGTTTCGGAGCCGTTGCGCAGGGTTCCGGAGCCGCGCGTCGCCGAGTGGCTCGACGCACAGGCGTTGGAAACGCTTTATCTCTCCGCCATTACCGTGGCCGAGCTGCGTTTTGGGGTCCGGTCGCTGCCCGACGGCCGCCGCCACGACCGGCTGCACGAAGATCTGGAGGAGCAGGTCCTGCCAATGTTCGCCGGGCGGGTATTGGCATTCGATCTGGCGGCTTCGCAAGCCTATGCGGAGCTGATGGCGAGGGCGCGCCGCGCCGGGCGGGCGATCTCGGTGTCCGATGGCTACATCGCGGCAACCGCGGCGGCCAACGTCATGACGGTGGCGACACGGGACACGGCGCCGTTCAGGGCGGCCGGATTAAAGACCGTCGATCCCTGGGCGGCGTAGGATCCGCCGCTTGCGGGAAATCTGCGGTCAGCTCGCCTCCATCGCCATCACGCCGCCGTCGGCGAAGATGTTCTCGCCGCAGATGAAGCTCGCGCCCTCGGTGCAGAGGAACGCGACCACCTGCGCTGTGTCGTCCGGCACGCCGGGCCGGTTGACCAGGTTCTTGAAGTAGCGGTTCGGGTCGACCTCCTGAATGCCGACCGGGGAGCCGGTGCGGTTGGGCGAGACCGAGTTCACCCGGATCCCGTGCGGTGCGAGCTGGAAGGCGAGCGAACGGGTCAGGTTGGCGACCCCGCCCTTGGCGGCGGAGTAGGCGCAGGCGCTGCCGCGCCCGCGATAGCCGGAGGTCGAGCCGATATTGACGATCTTGCCGGCGATTCCGTTGTCGACCATGTGGTGGGCGACGTGCTTCGCCATCAGGAAGGGCGATTTCAGGGTGACCCGGATGGTGTCGTCCCACTCCTTCTCGGTGATTTCGAGCACGTGGCGGTTGTCCGAGATCGCGACGTTGTTGACCAGGATGTCGATGCGCCCGAAGCGCCCGACCACCGCGGCGACCAGCGACCGGACGGACTCGTTGTCCGACACGTCGGCGACGAAGGCCTCCGCCTCGCGCCCGGCGTCGGCGAGGGTGCGGGCCGCCTGCTCGGCGCGCTCCCGGTCGAGATCGACGACCGCGATTCGCGCCCCCTCCTCGGCCAGGACCTCGGCGATCCGCTCGCCGATATTGCGCCCCGCGCCCGTGACGATCGCCACCTGCCCCTCAAGTTTCACCCGCGCTCTCCCCGCTGCTAGTTTGGCGCCGCAGTGTAGCGCGGTTTCCCGGCAAGCAGGAGAAGGGCGGGCATGGGCGAGTTCGACATCGGCAATTCGGTGCCGCGGACGGAGGACCCGCGGCTTCTCTCGGGCGGCGGGCGGTATGTCGACGATATCGACCTTCCGGGGCTCTGCCGCGCCCATATCCTCCGGTCTCCCCACGCCCACGCGGCGATCCGCGGGATCGACGCCGACGGGGCGCGCGCAATGCCGGGCGTCCATGCCGTGTTGACCGGCGCCGACTACGCGGCGGCGGGGCTCGGCACGATCCAGGCCCAGCTCGTCCTCAAGGCGCGCGACGGAACGCCGATGATCCGCCCGCCCTTCGCCCCGCTCGCCACCGGCCGGGCCATGCATGTCGGCGAGGCCGTCGCGGTCGTCGTCGCCGACACGCTGGCGCAGGCGAGGGACGCGGCGGAGACGATCCACGTCGATTTCGAGCCGCTGGAGGCCAATGTCGACACCGCGCTCGCCGATACCGGGACCGTGCCGGCGCTGTGGGACGAGGCGCCGGACAACGAGAGCTTCGTTCACCGGCTGGGCGACCGGGACGCGGTCGAGGCCGGTTTCGCGAAGGCCGCCCATGTCGTCGAGCGCCGCTTCGTCATCTCGCGGGTGACGTCGAACACGATGGAGCCGCGCGCCTTCGTCGGCGACGTCGACCGCGCCGGGCGGCACACGCTCTACGCCGCCTGCCACTATCCCCACCGGCTGAGGAGCGGGCTCGCGAAGGACATCTTCCGCCTGCCGGAGAACCGGGTCCGGGTGATCGCGAACGACGTCGGCGGCAGCTTCGGCCTGCGCGGCGGCATGTATCCGGAGCAGATCCTCGTCCTCTGGGCCTCGCGCGAGACGGCCCGGCCGGTGAAATGGACCTGCGAGCGCTCGGAAGGGCTGATCAGCGACCACCAGGGCCGGGACAACGTGACCGACGCCGCGCTCGCGCTCGACGAGGCGGGCAACTTCCTCGCCATGCGGGTGCGGACCCGGGTCAATATCGGCGCCTACGTGGCGTCGATGGCGGGCGGGCCGGCGACGGCCAATCTCGGCACCCTCGCGGGCACCTACGTCACGCCGGCGATCCATGTCGAGACCGCCGGCGTGTTCACCAACACCAACTCGACCTGCCCCTATCGCGGCGCCGGCCGGCCGGAAGCCGCCTATGTCATCGAGCAGCTGATCGACGCGGCGGCCCGCGCGCTCGACCGCAACCCCGTCGACCTCCGGCGCCAGAACACGATCCCCGAGGACGCGATGCCGTTCCGCACCGGGCTCGTCTTCAACTACGATTGCGGCGCCTTCGAGAAGAACCTCGACCGGGCGCTCGAGATCGCGGACCACGCGGCGTTCGAGGAACGGCGCGCGGGATCGAAGGCGAACGGCAGGCTGCGCGGCATCGGGATCTCGAACACCATCGAGCGCGCGGGAGCGCCGAGCCAGGAGCGCGCCCTGCTGCGCTTCGACCCGACCGGCACGGCGACGCTCTTCGTCGGCACCATCAGCCACGGCCAGGGGCACGAAACGATCTACAAGCAGATCGTCGCCCGGACGCTCGGCATCGACCCGGCGACGCTGCGGGTGGCGGAGGGCGACTCGGACGCGCTCTCGATCGGCGGCGGCACCGGCGGCTCGCGTTCGGCGACGCTGGGCGGGTCGGCGGTGCTGCGCGCATCGGAGAAGATCGTCGAGCAGGCGAAGCCCATCGCGGCCCATATCCTCGAGGCCGCCGAGGCCGATATCGAGTTCGCCGACGGCGCCTTCCGCGTGGCCGGCACCGACCGGACCGTCCCGCTCGTCGATGTCGCGCGGACGGCCTATCTGCCGTCGAAGCTGCCGCCGGACCTCGAGCCCGGGCTCGAGGCGGGCGCGGGCTACGTCTCCAGGGTCGAGAACTTCCCCAACGGCTGCCATGTCTGCGAGGTGGAGATCGACCCGGACACCGGCGCCGTGGAGGTGGTCGATTACGCCGTCGTCGACGATGTCGGCACGGTGCTCAACCCGCTCCTCCTGAAAGGCCAGATCCACGGCGGCGTCGCCCAGGGGCTGGGCCAGGCGGTGATGGAGCGGATCGTCTTCGAGCCGGGCTCGGGCCAGAACCTCTCGGGCTCGTTCATGGACTATGCGATGCCGCGGGCCGACGACATGTGCGGCTTCAAGGTCGAGGCCAACCCGGTGCCGACGGAGACCAACCCGCTCGGCGTCAAGGGGGCCGGGGAGGCCGGCACGGTCGGCGCGCTGCCGGCGGTCACCAGCGCGATCGTCGACGCGCTCGCCCCGCTCGGCATCGACGGGATCGACATGCCGGCATCGCCGGAGACGATCTGGCGCGCGATACGGGGCGTTCGGCAATGACTCGACATAGGCAAATGTCTATCGTGCCGGCCAAATGCCGACCTATCGCTAACGGGGAGACTACGACATGCCTGACATCGACATCGCCGCGGCCGACGGCGGCAGCTTCGGCGCCTATCTCGCGACACCGTCCTCCGGCTCCGGCCCGGGCGTGGTCGTCATCCAGGAGATCTTCGGCGTCAACCGGGTCATGCGGGACATTTGCGACCGCCTCGCCGCCGAGGGCTACATCGCCTGCTCGCCCGATCTGTTCTGGCGCCAGGAGCCGGGGGTCCAGCTGACCGACAAAACCGAGGAGGAGTGGGAGAAGGCGTTCGGCTACCTCCAGGGGTTCGACTTCGAGAAGGGGGTGGGCGACATCGCCGCCACCATCGGCCACGTGCGGGGGCTCGACGGCTGCACCGGCAAGGTGGGCACCGTGGGCTACTGCATGGGGGGCAGCCTCGCCTACATGTCGGCCTGCTTCACGGATTCGGACGCCTCGGTCGGCTACTACCCGGTGCAGATCGAGGGCAACATGGACAAGGCGGCCGGCGCCTCGAAACCCGCCATGCTCCACATCGCGGCCGAGGACGATTACTGCCCGCCGGAGGCGCAGAAGACGATCCAGGACGCGCTTGCGGACAATCCGCTCTTCACCGTCCACGTCTATCCCGGCGTGGACCACGCCTTCGCGCGGATCGGCGGCGCGCATTTCGACCGGGCGGCGGCCGACCTCGCGAACGGACGCACGGCCGAGTTCTTCAGGGCCAATCTCGGGTAAGGGAGACCGTCGGATGCCGCGCGCGATACAGATCGACAAGCCGGGCCCCGCCTCGGCGATGAAATGGCGGGAAGTCGAGGTCGGCAAGCCGGGCAAGGGCGAGATCCGGGTCCGCCACACCGCCGTCGGGCTCAACTATATCGACGTCTACCACCGGAGCGGGCTCTACCCGCTGCCCCTGCCGCTGACGCTCGGCATGGAAGGCGCGGGCGTCGTCGAGGCGCTCGGCCGCGGCGTGACCGGCCTCAAGGCGGGCGACCGGGTGGCCTACGCGACCGCGCCGCTCGGCGCCTATTCGGAGGCGCGGCTGATGCCGGCCGACCGGGTGGTCAAAATCCCGCGCGACATCTCGGACGAGACCGCGGCGGCGATGATGCTCCAGGGCATGACCGTCCGCTACCTGATCCGCGAGACCTACCGGGTGAAAAAGGGCGACACGATCCTGGTCCACGCCGCGGCCGGCGGCGTCGGGCTGATCCTCTGCCAGTGGGCCAAGCATCTCGGCGCGACGGTGATCGGCACCGTCGGCAGCCGCGCCAAGGCGAGGCTCGCCCGCGCGCACGGCTGCGATCACGCGATCGTCTACACCGAGCAGGACTTCACCGACCGCGTCCGCAGGATCACCAAGGGCGAGGGCCTGCCGGTGGTCTACGACTCGATCGGCAAGGACACGTTCGAGGGCTCGCTCGACTGCCTCCGGCCGCGCGGCACGATGGTGAGCTTCGGCAACGCCTCCGGGCCGGTGCCGCCGTTCGAGACCGGGCTTCTCGCCGCCAAGGGCTCGCTGTTCCTCACCCGGCCCTCGCTGCCGCACTACACGGCCTCGCGCAAGGACCTGACGGCGACGGCGAACGATCTGTTCCGCGCGGTCAGGAGCGGCGCGGTGAAGATCGAGGTCAACCAGACCTACGCGCTGAAGGACGCCGCCAAGGCGCATCGCGACCTCGAGGGGCGGAAGACGACGGGCTCGACAGTCCTGATCCCGTAGACCGAGACTGGGCGGCGACGGCCCAGGGGAGAAAACCCGATGGCAAGCTTCAAGGTCAACGGAAGGAGCGTGACCGCGGATGTCGACGACTCGACGCCGCTGCTCTGGGTGCTGCGCGACTCGCTCAATCTGACCGGCACGAAGTATGGCTGCGGCGCCGCCCTGTGCGGCGCGTGCACGGTCCACCTCGACGGCCAGCCGGTGCGCAGCTGCGTGACGCCGGTCGCCGATGTCGAAGGCGCTTCGGTGGTCACCATCGAGCAGATCGGCGGCGACCGCATCGGCCGCGCCGTCCAGGAGGCCTGGGTCGAGAAGGACGTGCCGCAATGCGGCTATTGCCAGAGCGGACAGGTGATGAGCGCGGTGGCCCTGTTGCGCGACAACGCCGCGCCCGGCGATTCCGACATCGACGAGGCGATGGAGGGCAATGTCTGCCGGTGCGGCACCTACGGGCGCATCCGGGCGGCCATCAAGGCCGCCGCGGCCAGCCTGAGCTAGGGGAGCGCATCATGACCCAACCTTCCGTCATGGACCGGATCGGGCCCGCCTGGCGCGCCGCCGCCGGGTCGGATATGAGCCGGCGCCGCTTCATCAAGCTGACCGGCGCATCCGGCCTCGCCGTCGGGCTGGTTTCCGCGGGCGCTGCCGGGACGGCAACGCCGAAGGACGCCGGCAAGCTGAAACCGGGCGAGCAGCCCGGCGCCTTCGTGCACATCGACGGGGAGGGCGTCGTCACGATCCAGATCAACCGCCTGGAGTTCGGGCAGGGTTCCCACACCGGTCTGGCCCGGATTCTGGCCGACGAGCTGGATGCCGACTGGAACGACGTCCGCGCGGCGCTCGCCCCGGCGGGCGAGGCCTACAAGGATCCGGCGTTCGGCCTTCAGATGACCGGCGGCTCCAACTCCATCCAGAACAGCTTTACCCAGTACCGCGAGCTCGGCGCGCGGACGCGCGCGATGCTCGTCGAGGCCGCCGCGCGCGCCTGGAAGGTCGATGCGGCGAGCGTGCGGACCCGCGCCGGCCGGCTGATCGCCGCCGACGGAAGAAGCGCCGGCTACGGCGAGATGAGCGAGGCCGCCATGGCCCTGCCGGTGCCCAGCTCGGTCGCGCTGAAGCAAAGCAGCGCGTTCCGCCTGATCGGCAAGCCGGTCAACCGGCTCGACTCGGCCGACAAATCCACCGGCCGGCAGGCCTTCGGCATGGACATGCGCCGCCCGGGAATGAAGACCGTTCTGATCGCCCGCCCGCCGCATTTCGGCGGCACCGTCGCGAGCTTCGACGCCGCGGAAGCGGAGGCGGTCAAGGGCGTCGACCGCGCGATACAGGTCGATCTGGATCGCGGCGCGACGGGCGTCGCCGTGGTGGCCGACGGTTTCTGGCCCGCGAGCATGGGCCGCGACAGGCTCAAGATCGAATGGAAGGCGCCGGCCAAGCTGCCCGACAGCGGCAAGCTCGATGCGCAGTTCGGCGCACTGCTCGGCCGCGACGGCCTGCCGGCCCGCGCGGGCGACCTTTCCGGCATGGCGGGCGCGAAAAAGACGATCGCGGCGGATTTCCGTTTCCCCTTCCTCGCCCACGCGCCGATGGAGCCGCTGAACGCGGTGATCGAGATGTCCGGAACCGGCGACGGCCGGCGCTGCGACATCTGGACCGGCACCCAGTTCCAGACCATCGACCAGGCGACGGTCGCGCAGATCCTGAAGCTGAAGCCGCAGCAGGTGAACATCCACACCATGTTCGCCGGCGGCGGGTTCGGCCGCCGCGCCACCCCGACCGCCGACTATCTGGCCGACGCGGCGCGGGTGCTGAAGGCGTGGCTCGCCGCCGGCCGGAGCGGGCCGCTCAAGCTGGTCTGGACGCGCGAGGACGATATCAGGGCGGATATTACCGCCCGCTCACCATGCACCGGGCGGAGATCGGCCTCGCGGAAGACGGCCGGATCGCGGCCTGGAAGCACACGATCGTCAGCCCTTCGATCCTCAAGGGAACCGCGTTCGAGGCCTTTCTGGTCAAGGACGGCGTCGACGCGACGGCGGTGGAGGGCGTCGCCGACACGGCCTACGAGCTGCCGATCGCGGTCTCCGTGCATCATCCCGCCGTACCGGGGCCGATGCTCTGGTGGCGCTCGGTCGGACATACCCACTCCGCGTTCGTGATGGAGACGCTGATCGACCGGATCGCCCGCGAAGCCCGGCGCGACCCGGTGGCGCTGCGCCGCAAGCTCCTGAAAAAGCATCCGCGGCATCTGGCGGCGCTCGACCTCGCGGTCGGGAAATCCGGCTACGGCGCGAAGACGCTGCCGGCCGGCCGCGCCTGGGGGGTGGCGGTGCACGAGTCGTTCCGCTCGGTCGTCGCCCATGTCGTGGAATTGTCGATCGAGGACGACGCGCCGAAGCTGCACCGGGTGACCAGCGCGATCCACTGCAACCTCGCGGTCAATCCCCGCTCGGTCGAAGCCCAGATCGAGGGCGCGGTACTGATGGCGATCGGCACGACGCTCGACGGCGCGGAGATCACGCTGCGGGACGGCGCGGTCGAGCAGGGCAATTTCGACAGCTACGTCATGCCGCGGATGCCCGACATGCCGCCGGTCGACGTGCACATCGTGCCGTCGGACGACCCGCCGACCGGGGTCGGCGAGCCGGGCCTGCCGCCGCTGGCCCCGGCGATGGCGAACGCGATTTTCGCGCTCACCGGCAAGCCGGTGGAGTCCCTGCCGATCCGGCTGTGAGGCTCGCCCTTCGATACGGCGCTTCGCGCCTACTCAGGGTGAGGAAATCGAAGAGAAAACCCCTCATCCCGAGTAGGCGCGAAGCGCCGTATCGAGGGACGCCTACTGGTTCATCGCCTCGAAGAAGTCCGGGTTGTTCTTGGTGTCCTTGATCTTGTCGATCAGGAACTCCATCGAGTCCGTCACCCCCATCGGGTTGAGGATGCGCCTGAGCACCCACATCTTCGAGAGCGTGCCGCGGTCGACCAGGAGCTCTTCCTTCCGCGTGCCCGACTTGGTGATGTCCATCGCCGGCCAGGTCCGCTTGTCGGCGAGCTTCCGGTCGAGGACGATCTCGGAATTGCCGGTGCCCTTGAACTCCTCGAAGATCACCTCGTCCATGCGCGAGCCGGTATCGATCAGCGCCGACGAGATGATGGTGAGCGAGCCGCCCTCCTCGATGTTGCGCGCCGCCCCGAAGAACCGCTTGGGACGCTGCAGCGCGTTGGCGTCGACGCCGCCGGTCAGCACCTTGCCCGAGCTCGGCACCACGGTGTTGTAGGCCCGCGCGAGCCGGGTGATCGAGTCGAGCAGGATCACCACGTCGCGCTTGTGCTCGACGAGCCGCTTCGCCTTCTCGATCACCATCTCGGCGACCTGCACGTGGCGCGACGCCGGCTCGTCGAAGGTCGAGCTGATGACCTCGCCCTTCACCGAGCGCTGCATGTCGGTCACTTCCTCGGGCCGCTCGTCGATCAGCAGCACGATGAGGTAGGTCTCCGGGTGGTTCGCGCTGATCGAATGCGCGATCCCCTGCAGCATCATCGTCTTGCCGGTGCGGGGCGGCGCGACGATCAGCGCCCGCTGGCCTTTTCCGAGCGGCGTTATCAGGTCGATGATGCGGGTCGTCAGGTCCTTGCGGGTCGGATCGTCGACCTCGAGCCCGATCTTCTCCTCGGGGTAGAGCGGGGTGAGGTTGTCGAAGTTGATCCGGTGGCGGATCCGTTCCGGGTCCTCGAAATTGATCAAATTGACCTTGAGCAGGGCGAAATAGCGCTCCCCGTCCTTGGGCGAGCGGATCTGCCCTTCGACGGTGTCGCCGGTGCGAAGCCCGAAGCGCCGGATCTGGCTCGGCGAGACGTAGATGTCGTCGGGTCCCGGCAGGTAATTGGCCTCGGGCGAGCGCAGGAAGCCGAAACCGTCCTGGAGGACTTCCAGCACGCCATTGCCGGAGATCACGACATCGTTCTCGGCGAGCTGCTTGAGGATCGCGAACATCATGTCCTGCTTGCGCAGGGTGGACGCGTTCTCGATCTCCAGCTCTTCCGCGTAGGTCAGCAGATCGGCCGGCGATTTCTGCTTGAGTTCTTGCAGATTCATTCGGGTACCGGGTGTTTGTTCGCGGTATGCGTCCGCAACTGGTCTCTGGAGGCCGCACGAAAAGGAGTCCCCGCCGCCCTCGGGAGCCGTTCTTTATTGCTTTGTGTTGGGGCGGTGTACGCTTCGGGACGAACCGTGATGCAACCCCTTAACGAATGGCGCGCGCCGAGTCAAACGCCGATTGCGAAACCCCGGCCGGATCAGAACGGTTTCACCACGACGAATATGACGATCCCGATCATCAGCACGGTCGGGACCTCGTTGACGATACGGTAGAAACGCGCGGAGTGCCGGTTGCGGCCTTCGGCGAAGGCGCGCCGCCAGGCCGCGAACCATCCGTGGACGGCCGCGAGGGCCAGCACGAGCAGGAGCTTCGCGTAGATCCAGCCCGACGCCCAGTCGACCGCCCCGGGCGTGAGCAGAAGCAGCCCGCCGGTGAGAAACACCGCGATCATCGCCGGGTTGACGATCGCCCGCAGCAGCCGGCGCTCCATCGTCTTGAGCATCTCCCCGGCTTCCGAGCCCGGCTCCCGCTCGCAGTGATAGACGTAGAGCCTCGGCAAATAGAGCATGCCCGCCATCCAGGCGATCACGCTCACGATGTGCAGCGCGCGAAGCCACGGATAGGCGTCGGCCAGCCAGCTCATGCGGCGCACCTCGCGGCCAGCGGACAATCGCCGGCGTCTTTCCCGCACGTCCTTCCGCCCGAACCCGGCATGACGGGCTCCGAAGACGCGAGCGCCCGCCCGACGAGGGCGGCGAGACCCGAGATGAAAGCGGGATCGGTGCCGACGGTCGCCGCCCGCCGGTAGGCCGGAACGCCGCTTGCCCTCGCCAGGTCGCGGTATTCCTCGTCGAGCTCCACCAGCGTCTCGGAATGCTCCGAAACGAAGGCGATGGGGGCCACGACCAGCGGTTTCCCTTCCGAACCCGCCCGCTCGATCTCCCCGTCGGTGTAGGGTCCGATCCATTCGAGCGGCCCGACCCGGCTCTGGTAGCAGACGATGTGCTCCAGGTCCTCCCGCCGGAGCGCGCGGCGGATCGCGGCGGCGCTGCGCTCGACCTGCCCCTGGTACGGATCCCCGGCCTCGACGAAGGCCTTGGGCACGCCGTGCGCGGAATAGAGAATTCGCGGTTCCGGCCCCTCCCAGCCTTCGAGGATTTCCGAGATGCGCCGGGCGGCAGCCTCGACGAATCCGGGCTCCTCCGGATAGCAGCAAATCGCCGTCGTCGCCGCGTCGAGCTGCCCGCGGGCGGCGCGCTCCCAGTCGCGCAACGACGACGCGGTGGTCGACGACGAGAATTGCGGGTAGAGCGGCAGGAGCACGACCCGCGCGGGATCGAACCGCGCGACCTCGGCCACCGCCGCGTCCGCCATCGGATGCCAGTACCGCATGCTGACGAACGTCCGGAACCGCGGTTCCGCGAGCGCGCGTTCGAGCGCGCGGGCCTGCGCTTCGGTCTGCTCCAGCAGCGGCGAGCGGCCCCCGAGGCGTCCGTAGATGCGTCGCGCCTTGGGTGCGCGACGCCAGGAAATCAAACGGGCGAGTGCCCACCGCAAGGGCTGCGGCCGGCGGACGATCGCCGGGTCGTTGAAGAGGTTGAACAGGAACGGCATGATGGACTCCGGCCGGTCCGGCCCGCCGAGGTTGAACAGGACGACCGCGACGCGCTTGGTCACGTCCCGGTTCCCTTGACCCGGGCGATCAGCGCCGCGACGTGTTCCGGGGGCGTCTCGGGGACGACACCGTGTCCGAGGTTGAAGACGAACGGCCCCGCGGCGAGCGCCGACAGGATTCCGTCGACGGCCTCCTCCATCGCCCGGCCGCCCGCGGCGAGGACCAGCGGATCGAGATTGCCCTGGACCGCGGTGGAGCCCTGCAGCGCTTGGGCGGCCCAGCCGGCATCCACGCCCTGGTCGATCGAGACGGCGCTGACCGCCGGGATCGCGGCATAGTCCGCATAGGCGGTGCCGACCCCGCGGGGAAAGGCGATCACCGGCGCGTCGGGGCAGGCCGCGCGGACGGCGGACGCAATTTCGGCGATCGGCCGCAGCGAATAGCGCTCGCGATGCGTGGCGGGCAACGCGCCGGCCCAGCTGTCGAAGATCTGCACCGCCTCCGCGCCGACCTGGATCTGGGCGATGAGGTGTTGCGTGACCACGCGCGTCAGAATCGCGATCAGCCGGTCCAGCAGCTCGGGCGCTTCATAGGCAAGCCCGCGGATCCGTTCGTGGCCGCGGCTGGTTCCGCCCTCGATCATGTAGGTGGCGATGGTCCAGGGGGCGCCGGCGAACCCGATAAGCGCGACCCGGTCCGGAAGGCCTTCGCGCACCCCCGCCAGGGTTTCGTAGACCGGCTGAAGACGCTCGGTAAGGCCCCCTTCCTCGAGCCGCTCGACCCGGTCCATCGTGGATATCGGATCGAGCCTCGGCCCGGTCCCTTCCTCGAACCATACCTTCTGGCCCAGCGCGTCCGGGATCACGAGAATGTCGGAAAAGACGATCGCCGCGTCGAGATCGAAGCGGCGGATCGGCTGCAGGGTGGCCTCGACCGCGAGCTCGGGCGTGTAGCAGAAGTCGAGGAACGACCCAGCGCGCTTTCTCAGCGCCCGGTATTCCGGCAAGTAGCGGCCGGCCTGGCGCATCAGCCAGATCGGCGGTTCCTTCGCCGGAACCCCGGAGAGGGCGGCGAGCAGGGGCTTGAGGGATGGCGGCAGGGAGGCGCCGGGTTCGCGAGCGCGCATTTTCCCGATTCTACTTCCCAAAAATTAAGATCTGGTTGTTGAGTTTGTTAGACCCTTCAATAGCGGGGATTATCCGCTATGGGACCTTCTGTCCACACCAGTTCGTTCATCGTGGACAGATTGCCTCGGAAACTTCGAAAAACAAGGATGGTTTCAGTTTATCGCTTTTAATCAATGTCTTATCTATATCCAGCATGTCTGATGAAATTGTCGACGACACGGGATTTCCGGAAACAGCCAAGAGGTTTCGAATAATTCCGGAGCCGGTTCGCAAGCGCCCGGAAGGAATCCGGAACCCGGGGAAGGATTCCGGACCCCCGCCGCGAACGCTGGATTTATCCCGGCAATTCGCGCAAATACCGCAGCGAACCGGAATCGAAAGGAGGCCTATATGGATAGGTTGACGGGTGGTCGGTTGGCACGGGCGGGCGACGGGAATGCCGCCCCACTTTCCCCTACCGTCATGCCCGGACTTGTTCCGGGCATCCACGTCCCTCCTCCTCCTCGCCCGCTCCCGGCCCGCACCGCGATGCCGCAAGACGTGGATGCCCGGAACAAGTCCGGGCATGACGAGCGAGGCGTCGTCGACCACATGCTCGTCGACCTGGCTTTATAAACCCCATCGAAAGAGCGTCATGGCCGAGTACAATTTGCATCTGGTCTCCGACTCGACGGGCGAAACCACGCAGGGCGTGGTCCGGGCCTGCATGGCGCAGTTAGAGGGCGTCGACGTCCAGCAGCATCTCTGGCCGATGGTGCGCACCGCCGAGGCCCTCGACCGCGTGCTCGCTGGCATCCGCGAGCAACCCGGCGTGGTGATCTTCACCTTGGTCAACGACATCACCCGGTCCGCCCTCCAGGAGGAGTGCCGCAATCTCAACCTGCCCTGCGTCTCGGTGATCGATCCGGTGATCGAGGCGATGGCGCGGTACTTCCACCGCAAGCAGAGCGGCCGGCCGGGCGGACAGCATCTGCTCAACGCGGAGTATTTCGACCGCATCGAGGCGATGAATTTCGTGCTTTCCCACGACGACGGCCAGAACGCCTGGAGCCTGGAAGAGGCCGACATCGTGCTGGTGGGCGTGTCGCGGACCTCGAAGACGCCGACCTCGATCTATCTCGCCAACCACTGGGGCATCAAGGCGGCGAACGTGCCGATCGTGCCCGGGATCGACCTGCCGGACGAGCTGTTCCGGCTCAAGCGCCCGTTCTGCGTCGGCCTGACGGCGGCGTCGGAACGGCTCGTCCAGGTGCGGCGCAACCGCCTCTTGATGCTGCGCCAGGAATCGCTCGGCGACTATGCCGACATCGACGCGGTGAAGGACGAGGTCGTGGCCGCGCGGCGCCTGTTCGCCGAGCGGGGCTGGCCCACCATCGACGTGACGCGGCGGTCCATCGAGGAAACCGCCACCGCGATCTACCAGCTCTACCGCAACCGGATGGCGGAACGGGAGCCCGAACCGCCCGGGACCGGATGACCGGCGGAGGGACGCTCGTTCTGGCGTCGTCCAGCCCGACCCGGGCGCGGCTCCTCCGTGACGCGGGGGTGCCGGTGGAGGCGGTTCGTCCGGGCATCGACGAGGAGGCGGTGAAGCGAGGCCTTCGGGCCGACGGCATCGACGGCGTGCCCCTCGCCGAACGGCTGGCCGAGGCGAAGGCGCGGAGCGTCCGGGAGCCGGGAAAGCTCGTGCTCGGCGCTGATCAGGTGCTGCTGCTCGGATCGCGGGTCTTCGACAAGCCGTCCGGCCGGGACGAGGCGGCGGCGCAGCTCGCGGCGCTGGCCGGCCGGACGCACCTTCTGGTGAGCGCGGCCGTCGTCGCGGAAAACGGCGCCGCGGTGTGGCGCGAGACCGACGAAGCGCGGCTTACCATGAGGACGCTGAGCGCCGCGTTCATCGAGGCCTATCTCGACCGCGTCGGCGGGGAGGCCTTCGGCGGACCCGGCGCCTATCGCGTCGAAGGGCTCGGGATCCAGCTCTTCGAGCGCATCGAGGGCGCGCACGCCACCATTCTCGGCTTGCCGTTGCTCCCGCTCCTGGCGTATCTCCGCCGCCGGGGCGCGATCGCGGAGTGAGCGGATGACGATAAGCGGCAAGGCCATCGTCGCCGGCGTCATGGGCTGGCCGGTCGGGCATTCGCGCTCGCCCAGGCTGCACAATTTCTGGCTGGCGCGCACCGGGATCGACGGCGCCTACGTCCCGTTCGCAGTGCCGCCCGACCGGGTGGAGCAGGCGCTGCGCGCGTTGCCGGCGTTCGGCTTCGCCGGGACCAACGTGACCATCCCGCACAAGGAGGCCGCGTTCGCCGCGGTCGATGAGACCGACGCGATCGCGCGGCGGATCGGCGCGGTCAACACGGTCTTCGTCAAGGAGGACGGGGCGCTCGCGGGGACCAACACCGACGCGTTCGGGTTCGTGGAGGCGCTGCGCGGCCGCCTTGGCGCGTGGTCGGGCGCGGGGGCGGTCGCGGTCGTGCTGGGCGCCGGCGGCGCAGCGCGCGCGATCGTCGCCGCGCTCCAGGACGAGGGGGCGAGCGAGATCCGGCTGGTCAACCGCACCGCCGCGCGCGCGGAGGCCATCCGGGAGCGGTTCGGGTCCCCGGTCGTCGCGGTCGGCTGGGACGAGCGGGAAGCGGCGCTCGACGGGGCGGCGTTCCTCGTCAACACCACGGCGCTGGGCATGCAAGGCGGGGAGGCGCTCGACATCCGCCTCGACGCGCTGCCGGACGGCGCGGTGGTCAACGACATCGTCTACACGCCGCTCGAGACCACGCTGCTCGCGTCGGCCCGCGCGCGCGGCCTGAGGGCGGTGGACGGGCTCGAGATGCTGCTTCATCAGGCGCGGCCCGGTTTCGCCGGCTGGTACGGAGTCGAGCCCGCGGTGGACGATGCGCTCCGGGCGCATGTGGCCGCCGATCTTCTGAGCTGACGCGCATGGTGATCGTCGGGCTCACCGGCTCCATCGGCATGGGGAAGACCACGACGGCCGGGATGTTCCGCGAGCTCGGCGTGGCGGTCTACGATTCCGACGCGGCCGTGCACGGGCTGTTGGCCAGGGGCGGCGGCGCGGTCGCCGCGGTTGATGCCGCCTTCCCCGGCGCGGTGAGGGACGGCGCGGTCGACCGCGCGATCCTGCGCGAGCGCGTCTTCGCCGACGGCGACGCGCTGCGCCGGCTGGAGGCGATCGTCCACCCGCGCGTGCGCCGGGTCCAGCGCGCCTTCCTGCGCCGCGCCGCGGCGCGCGGCGAGAGGCTCGTCGTGCTCGACATACCGCTCTTGTTCGAGGTCGGAATGGCCTGGCAATGCGACGCGGTGGTGGTGGTCACCGCGCCGTCCTTCCTGCAACGCGCGCGCGTGCTGGCGCGCCCCGGCATGACGGAAGAGACCCTCGCCGGAATCCTCGCCAACCAGCTGCCCGATCGGGAGAAGCGCCGGCAGGCCGATTTCGTGGTCCAGACCGGCCTCGGGCGCGGCTTTGCCTTGCGCCGACTCGAATGGATCGTCAGAGTGATGTCGCGCCGCCGCGGCAGGTTCTGGCCGCCGCGCGCCCACCTGCCGCAGCCGGGCCGTCATGCGCGAAATCGTCCTCGATACCGAAACCACCGGGCTCGACCCTGACGGCGGCGACCGGATCGTCGAGATCGGCTGCATCGAGCTGGTCAACCACATCCCGTCGGGCGAGACCTTCCATGCCTACGTCAATCCCGAACGGGAGATGCCCCCGGGCGCGTTCGAGGTTCACGGCCTGTCCGACGCGTTCCTCGCCGACAAGCCGCTGTTCGCCGCCGTGGCGGACGCCCTCCTCGCCTTCCTCGGCGAGTCGATGCTGGTCATCCACAACGCCCAGTTCGATCTCGGCTTCCTCAACGCCGAGCTCGGCCGGCTCGACCGCGACCCGCTGCCCGACTCGCGCGCCATCGACACGGTCGGTCTCGCGCGCCGGAAGTTCCCCGGCGCGCCGGCCAATCTCGACGCGCTGTGCCGCCGCTTCGGGATCGACAACGCCGCGCGGACCCGGCACGGCGCGCTGCTCGACGCCGAGCTGCTGGCCGAGGTCTATCTCGAGCTGATCGGCGGCCGCCAGCCCTCGCTCGGCCTCGGCGCCGCAAGGGCGGTCGAGACCGAGGCCAGGGAAGAGCGCGCCCCCCGCCCGCCGCGCGACCACGCCCCCAGCGAGGACGAAACCGCCGCCCACGCGGAATTCCTGAAGAAGATCAAGAACCCGATCTGGCTCGATTAGGGCGTTGAGCGTCCCCTTTTATCGTCATGCCCGGACTTGTTCCGGGCATCCACGACCCTCCGCCGCCTCGCCCGCTCCCGGCCCGCACCGCGATGCCGCAAGACGTGGATGCCCGGAACAAGTCCACTACTGTCTGGTTAAGATGGGCCGGACCCGGCGCAAGGCATTGGTACAGGCGGGTTTCCAGCCCTTCCGCCGGATCGGGACACGGATCGTGGTCCGCCCGCCCCCGCCGTCCTTTCTCCCCTGCTGCCACCCCGGACTTGATCCGGGGTCCAGGGCCACAGGCACCGCTCTCGCCCGGCTTCCCTGGACCCCGGATCAAGTCCGGGGTGACAGTTGAGGGGTGGAGACGGTCTCTCTCTTGGGCGCGGAGCCTGTCTCGAAATCTTAACGATCGTGTCCCGAGCCGTGGTGTAAGAGCCTGGCGGCCATCGCGGTATCCGGCGGGTAGGGCCGGTAGGCTCAGGCTGCCACGGCGGGCAGCTTGACGGTTGCATTGTCGCTCACGGGAGCGATTGATTCCAGCGTCATGTATCTGGCCCTCTGGACGGCCCATTCGTCGTTCTGCTCGAGCAGGATGGCGCCGATCAGCCGTGTTATGGCGTCCTCGTTGGGGAAGATGCCGACGGTGTTGGTACGCCGCTTGATCTCGCCATGGAGTCGTTCGAGCGGGTTTGTCGAGTGCAGCTTGGGGCGATGCGCGGCCGGGAAGGTCATGTAGGCGAGAATGTCGTGCTCGGCCTCGTCCATGAGAGCGGCGAGCTTCGGCGCCTTGGCCCTGAGCTGGTCGGCGACCTGGCGCCACTGGGCGGAGGCGCTGTCTGCATCCTCCTGGGCGAAGGCGGTGGTGACGAAGGCGGACACGACGCGCCGGCCCTGCTTGCCGGCATGGGCGAGCAGGGTGCGCATGAAGTGGACGCGGCAGCGCTGCCATGTGGCGCCGAGGACGCGCGTTGCAGCCGCCTTCAGGCCCTTGTGGTCATCGGAGACGACCAGCTTGACGCCGCGCAGGCCGCGGCGGGCCAGGGAGCGCAGGAAGGAGGTCCAGAAGGTCTCGGCCTCGGACGCGCCGATCGCCATGCCGAGCACCTCGCGGCGGCCCTGGTCGTTGACCGCCACCGCGATCGTGACCGCGACCGAGATGACGCGCCCGGCCTCGCGCATCTTCACATAGGTCGCGTCCAGCCACAGATACGGCCAGTCGCCCTCCAGCGGGCGGTCGAGGAAGTCGCGGATCTTGCCGTCGATCTCACCGCACAGCCGCGACACCTGGCTCTTCGAGATGCCCGACATGCCCATGGCCTGCACCAGGTCGTCCACCGAGCGGGTCGACACGCCCTTGATGTAGGCCTCCTGGATCACCGCCGTCAGCGCCTTCTCCGCCATGCGACGCGGCTCCAGGAAGCCCGGGAAGTAGCTCCCCTTGCGCAGCTTCGGGATCTTCAGCTCCACCGTGCCCGCGCGCGTCTCCCAGACCCGGTCCCGGTAGCCGTTGCGATGGGTGAGCCGGTCCGGCGAACGCTCGCCGTGTGCGGCTCCCGCAAGGCCCTCCACCTCAAGCGCCATCAAACGCTCGGCCGTGAACCCGATCATCTCGCGAAGCAGATCGGCGTCCGAACTCTTCTCCAAAAGCGCCTGCAGGGTCATCATGTCCTTGGTGGTCATCGTGGTACTCCTCCGGTCGGATGGACTGTAGAAGCCCAACCCTAACCGGCACCGCGATGGCCATCCGCTATGGATAAGTGGCCCGCCGCCGCCAGACGCCACACGGTCGCGGCGGCGGGCCACTTACCCACAGCTACCGATGCTGGCTCCTGCTCCTACACCACGCCTGGGGGCACGACCAACTCGGTCGATGAAGCGAGCATCGACGCGCAGGCGATAGGGGCGATCCAGGGAGGCCGAAATCGTTGGTGGCTGAGCCTCGAAGGCGGGTGCGGCTTCTTGCGAGAGCGCATGCTTGAGCAAGGGGCGGAGGCGATGGCGGTCACTTGGGGGGAACGAGCGGCGACAGAGTTTCGCGCCGGGATGGGCGAGCCGAGCGTCAGCACGATCAAGGGCAGGGGAGGGCGGCGGGACGCGTTGAGCGCGATGGCGCGAAGCGCCAGGTGTTCGACGACGACGAGCACGGCGTGCCGGTGACGCAAGCGCTTGCGCCCGGGCGCCGGGATTTGCGTTGGAGGGCAAAACCGGACAGAGCGACGTCGCGACCTCTTGTTGTCGTTGCCGGCCTGGCCATCGGCACGGGCGGGGCGTCCTGGGGTCTCTGACTTGACTGCACAAAAAAGGGAGCGGTCCGCCGTCGAAGCGTGACGGAGGACCGCTCCCGAGGCGGCGGGAGGGAGAAGATCAGGCGGCGTCGTGCTGCCGACGGGCCGCGTAGTCCGGATGCACCGGTGGCGGCGTCGAGGGGACGAGATCGCGCTCGACCAGCATGGAGGCGATCGCGCCGCGGACCGCGTTGCGGTCGTCGATCTGCTTCGGGCCGCGCCGGTCGTCGTACAGGTGTATGACGTAGAACCGGCCGCCACCGGGGTTGGCGATGTCGACCCGGCGCATGACGGTGCCGACCGTCATGCCGTAAACGACGATGTCGCATTCATCGTCGCCGCGTCGGCGGAAGCGGAGGTCGTCGATCGAGAAGCCGGACATGGGAGGCCTCCAGTGGTGTCGGCAAATGAAGAAAGGCCGGCCCCGGAACCCGGGGAGACGGGCGGGGCCGGCCTGTGAGAGCGCGGGAGGAAACGCTCTCTAGAAGGGCAGGTCGTCGTCCAACTGCGACGGCTCGGCCGTGGCGGTCGCCGTGGTGTCACCGTCCGAAGCGGGCGCGCCGTTGCCGTTGGCGGGGCGCTCCAAGAACTGGATCCGCCCGCCCGGCACGAGGATGATCTCCGTGGAGTAGCGGTCGCTGTCCTCGCCGTCCTTGCGCCACTTCCGGGTCTGCAGCTTGCCCGCGATGTAGACCAGGCGCCCCTTCTTCGCGTGCCGCTCCAGCATGTCGATCAGGCGGTCCTGGAAGGTCACGACGCGGTGCCATTCCGTGCGATCGATGCGCTCGCCCGTGCCGTTCCGATCCAGGTAGCTCTCGTCGGTCGCCACCGACATGTTGGCGACGCGACCGCCGGACGCCAGGTTGCTGATGGCGACGTCGGCGCCCAGGCGCCCGATGATCTGCGCGGAGTTGAGTCCGAATGCCATTGTTCGGTTCCTTCTATCCGAGTTGCTGACGATGGTTGACGAGCGGGAGAGGGATCTCTCTCAACCCCTTCCCTGCTCACCTTCTCCACGCCCTTCTCGAACTCCTGCCTGCCGACTGCCCCGATGCTTGCCGGAGAGGCGCCGGCCTCGCGGATCGCGGGGGCGGCCGGCGCGTCAAGCGCGGCGCCGGAATGGAGGGAACAGGCGGTGCAGATCGCACCGGCGGGGTGCGAAGCACCGCGGGTGGACACGGAGAGGGCCGCGTTGACCGCGCCGGAATCGGGGGTGGGGCCCCCGGCCGCGAGCGGCGCGGTCCGGTCACTCCCAGGCGGCGTACCGGGTCATCGGCGAGGCGTCGGAAACGATCTCCACCTCGTCGCGCCCGAGCCTGGCGAAGACCAGGCAGGCGGCGACTTCGGCCTCGCTGTCGAAGCTGCCGTGGCACTCCCCCGTGTCGATCTCGATCACGGTGAAGCGCGCCGGCCAGGCCGGCAGCCCGCGATGCTCCCCCGAGCGGACGTACGAGCGGCGCGCGCAAGGCGGACACCGCGAGGTGCCCATCGAAGGCTGCCCGCAATCCGTGCACAAATTCCTGGCGCGCCGGCGGCTGTACATCTTCCTGTCGTAGGCCCTGCGCGACGGCCGGCCCGCCTGCAGCTCGGCGCAGCTCGGGCAGCGCGACGCGCCGTCCGGCGCGGGATCGCCGCACGACCCGCACAACCCCGTCGCGCGCCGGGCATCCCACCTGGCGCGCTCGTGCCGGTTGCGGGCGATGCGGCACTCCTCGCACGAGGGACTGCCGTCTGAGGGAGGGCGCTCGCCGCAGCGCACACAAAGGCCCGCTTCGAGCCGGGCATGGTAGCGGCGCTTGCTCCCGGCGCGCCCCCTGCGGCGGCGGAGCTCGGCGCCCTTGCCGCCGTAGAGCGCGCCGGACGCTTTGGCCTCGGCGTAGCGGCGGCGGTCGCCCGCACGTTTCTTCTCGGCGCATTCGGCGCACTGCCGGCGATCGGGCTCCGGCGGGTGCTTGCCGCAGGCGGGGCAGAGCCCAGCGGCGATGCGCGCGGCGGTCACGCGCCTGTAGCGGCGGCGTCCGCAGGCCCGCGCCTTCTCGGGGTCCCTGCGGCTCTTCCTGCCGCGTGCCCGTAAGCGGTTAAACCACGGCGTCGATTTTGGATTTGGGACGGATTTTCGTTTGACACCATAGGCCGTCCGCCCTATAGACCGGCCGTCCGGGCGAAGCGCGTCGGGGGCGGCGATGGCGGCATGGTACGGATCGAAGGCGACGACGGGGCTTTGCCAGGCGATCGTGAGCCTGATGCCGCCGCACGACGTTTTTGTGGAGACCCATCTGGGGGGCGGCGCGATCATGAAGCGCAAGCCTCCGGCGCTTCGCAACATCGGCATCGATCTCAACCGCCGGGCGCTCGACGGGTTCCGCTGCGACTACCCGGTCGAGCTTCACCACGGCTGCGCCCACCGCTTCCTGTCCGGGTTCGCGTTCGCCGGCCGCGAGCTGGTCTACAGCGACCCGCCCTACGTGCAGTCGGCGCGCCGGTCGGGGCGGCGCTACCGCTTCGACTACACCGACGCCGACCATGTCGCGCTTCTCGGCATCCTGAAGTCGCTGCCCTGCCGGGTGATGGTGTCCGGCTATCCGTCCCGGCTCTATGACGAACATCTGGCCGGCTGGCGCTCGCTCGAGGTCCAGGTCAACAACCAGTCCTGCGTGGTCACCGAGAAGCTGTGGTTCAACTTCGAGCCCGACCGGGTGCACTGGGCGTCGTTCGCGGGGCGGGACTTCACCCACCGCCAGATCGTCAAGCGGAAGGCGGCGAGCTGGGGCCGCCGGTACGAGGCGATGCCGCGGGCCGAGCGGCTGGCGGTGCTGGCGGCGTTGATGGCCGTCGAGGCCGAGGAATGAGCGCGCCGTCCGAGGCCGGCCAGGTCGAGGAGCTCGGCCGGGAGCTCGCCCGCCTGCTCGGCGACGGCGCCCTGCCGCCGGAGGCCGAGGAGGCGCTCCGGTCGCTGATCGCGCTGTCCGGGCAACTGGCGTCGGACAAGGCCGATATGGCGGCCACGATCGCCGCCCAGGAAGGGCGGATCGCCGAGCTCGCGGCAGAGGTCGCCGCGCTCACCGCCCAGATCGTCCAGCTGCAGCGCGACCTGTACGGCTCGCGCTCGGAACGGCGCAGGGAGGGCGGGGACGGTTCCGACGACAATCAGGCGGCCGACGGCAAGGACCGCCGCCGCGGTGGCAAGCCCGGTCGCACAAAGGCACGCGGCGATGCCCTCAACGACACCGGGCTGCGCTTCAACGGCCAGGCCCCGGTGATCGACATCGCCGTGACGCCGCCCGAGATCGAGGGGCTGTCGGAGGACGATTACGAGGTGGTCTCCGAGCGCGTCCACTGCCGGCTCGCCGCGCTCGAATGCCGGCACGTGGTCATCCGCTACCGCCACCTCAAGGTGAAGCTCCGCGAGACCGGCGCCCTGGTCGCCGCGCCGGCCCGCGAAAGCCTGTTCAAGAACAGCTGCGCCGACGTCTCCTTCGTCGCCGCCCTGCTGATCGACAAGTTCCTCTGGCACCTGCCGCTCTACCGCCAGCACCGGATGCTGGAGGCCGCCGGCATCACCGTGAACCGGGGCTCGCTGAGCCTGTGGGCCAACCGGGCGATCGCGCTGCTGAAGCCGATCCACGACGCGCAGTGGGGTTCGGTGCTGCGGAGCGCCGTGATCCAGATGGACGAGACGCCGATCCGGGCCGGGCGGCACCCGGGCAAGTCCGGCAGCATGAAGAAGGGCTACTTCTGGCCGGTGCTCGGCGAGGAGGGCGAGGTGGTGTTCCCCTTCGCCGGCTCCCGGGCGCACCGGCACGCGGCCGAGTTCCTCGGCGATTATGCCGGAACCCTGGTGAGCGACGGCTACGGCGCCTACGAGGCCTATGTCGCGGCGCGCGAAGGGGCGGTCCGGCATCAGGGCTGCTGGATCCACACCCGCCGTAACTTCTGGGAGCAGAAGGACAACCACCCGGCGATGGCCGCCGACGCGCTGGCGCTGATCGGCGCGATCTACAGGATCGAGGAGGAGATCGACGGCCGGCCGACGGCCGAGCGGGCGATCGCGCGGCGGACCCGGTCGCGCGCGGCGGTCGAGGCGTTCTGGGAGTGGTGCGACCGCACGCTGGAGGCGGCGGCGCTGACGCCCATGCACCCGATCCGCAAGGCGATCGGCTACGCCGTCGAGCGAAGGGCCACGCTGGAGGTGTTCCTCGCCGACCCGGACGTGCCGCCGGATACCAACCGGATCGAGAACAAGATACGGCCCGCCAAGCTCGGCCAGCGCAACTGGCTGTTCGCCTGGACCGAGCTCGGCGCCGAGAACATCGGGATCGTCAACGGCCTGCTCGCCACCTGCCGGATGCAAGACGTCGACCCTCGCGTCTGGCTGATCGACGTCCTGCTGCGCATCGACACCCACCCGGCCTCCCGGGTCGACGAGCTGAGGCCGAGGCGGTGGAAGACGCTGTTCGCCGACGATCCGTTGACCTCCGATGTCGCGGCCGCCACGGCGGGGCGGCTTCACGCCGCCTCCAGCGGGACGGCATAGCGCTTGCGGTGGCGCCGCACGGTGATGTCGATCCCCTCCAGAAGCGCCGAAAGCTCGGTCCGCGACAGCGCCAGAGACTTCCGCCCCGCCGACCGGGGCGAGGCGAACAGCCCCTGCTCCAGCCGCTTGGCCCAGATGAAGAACCCGCCATGCTCGAAGCCGAGAACCTTCACCATCGTCCGGCGGCGGTTGACGAACACATACCAGCGCCCGCTCGCCGGGTTCTCCCCGAGATGGGTCGCGACCAGCGCGCACAGCCCGTCGAAGCTGCGCCGCAGGTCCGCCGGTTCCGTCGACAGCCAGATGCCGCCCGCCGGCCAGCCGCCGAGCATCAGGACCGCCGCAGACGCAGCACCACCCCGTCGCCGAGCGACAGCTCGACATCCCAGCCCGGCCCCGATCCCGCCGCGATCTCGACAAAGCCGCCGGGCTTGGCACGGCGCTTGCCGCGCGGCTTGCCGGCGGTCAGACCGAACCGGCGGCGCCAGCCCTGGAACGTCTTCCGCGACACCCCCCGGGCCTTGCAGAAGCTGGTCTGAGAGCCGTCCCAGCGCTCGAAATCCGCCATCAGCGCCCGCCACTCGGCCTCGCCGCGAAACTCCCGGCCGGCGCCGTCAACCGTCACCGTCGACACATCGTCCGACATCAAAAAATCCTCCCATCATCGTGAAATCGATCGGAAAAACCCTCCCGCGCGAGGGTCGGCCGGATCAACACAAATGCCGAACGCCGTGCTTTAACCGCTTACGCATGCCCGGCGCTTCGCGTCGCTGACGCGGCCGGCGATGCGGTGCTTCTCGGCGCACGGCTCGCACAGGCTGCGCCCGGGCTGCGGAGGCCGCTTGCCGCAACGGGGGCACAGGCCTGCGGCTTTCCGCGCGGCGGTGCGCCGATGGTAGCGCTTGAGATCGCGCGCGCGGGCCACGGCCGGGTCTCGGTAGGCCATGTCGTCCTCCCTGGATTGGGTTGCGAAGGAGGGTGGCGGGAGCGCCCGGATCGGACGCCCCCGCCGAATGTTCGTCAGCGACGCCGGCCGCTGGCGAACAGATTGCATGCGAGCACGCCCCAGTACTGCACGCCGCTGTCTTTGAGATTCACCGCGGTGCAGACGATGATCTCGTCGCGCGCCGGCCGCATCTGCTTGACGTTGCTCAAGCTCGTGACGGTGTGCCGCGTCCGCCGCGCCCTGCGCTTCCGTCCCCGCGCGGCGGGTGCGGCGATGGACACGGGACGGATCTCGCCGTCGGCCATCGAGCGGAAGCGCTCGACGACGTAGCGCTCGTCGTCGAGGCCGCGCCCGAAGATGTGGACGAGGAAGGTTTCGCTGTTGCCGCGCTGCGCGCTGCCGATCCGCATGATGCCGCCTCCCGTTGGCTGGTCGATGAAGACGGCGGGCACGGCCCTCGCTGGAAGCCCGCGCCCGCCGCCCCGCTACCGGCCAGGCTCTCCCTCTCGATGAAGTGCGGGCCAGGAGGCTGGCGCAGAGAGCGGAACGGGGTGCTTCGCAGACGGGTGGGCGCCGGCGGGTCGCCCCTGCATGTCGGGGAGAGAAGTGCTGAAGGGCGGCGGCCGCCGGCTGGAGATTGAGGGTCGGCCGAAAACCGGCGATTGCGCTGCTCTCGCCCCTGAATGCCCGCTACCGGCCGCCGCCGGCCGAGACGATCGTCACGCCAGGCTAGCTGGCCAACAGCCGATGCCCGGTCCTATATTGCAGTCTCCAGGAACTCGGCTTCGAACGCATTTCAGGCCGCGGCCCGTGCCCGATGTCATCCAACCCGGAGCATTGCGATGACCGATACGCTGATCGAACGCAACCCGGACATTCTTGGCGGGACCCCCGTGTTTGCGGGAACCCGGGTTCCTGTGCGCATCCTGATGGAGCATCTCGAGGCGGGGGACCGGCTCGACGATTTCCTGACGGATTACCCGACCGTGTCCCGGCGCCAGGCGGTGGCGCTGCTGGAACGCGCGACGACAATGCTGGTATCCGGCAGCGATGAAGCTGCTGCTTGACGAATCCGTGCCGAGGCGTATCGCCCGATCCTTTCCCGAATGGATCGCCCTGCGCACGGTTCAGGAAATGGGCTGGGCCGGTACGGGAAACGGCCTCCTGCTGCAACTCGCCGCCACCGAGGGCTTCGACGCCCTTGTCACCGTGGATCGGGGCATCGAGCACCAGCAGAACGTCGGCGAGTTGCCGATCCCGGTGATCATCATGCTGGCGCCCCGCAATCGTCTGGCTGAGTTGCAGCCGCTCGTCCCCCGGGTGGCGCGAGTGCTCTCGGAACCTCTGGAAAATCGGATCTACCGTGTTCCGCGCTGAACCGTAGCCACATGGCGACGGTATTTATCCGGCGTTGACGTAGACCGCCGCGAAAATACATAGGGCCAGGGACGGAGACTCCCCGCGCTTTGATCGGTATAGCGGCCCGGCTACGCTATCCGGGAGCGTGGTGGGAGGGGCCGGAATGGCGACGGTGACGCGGGCTGATCTGGCGGAGGCGGTGCACAGGGAGATCGGGTTGCCGCGCCGCGAGGCGGCGGAGCTTGTCGAGACGGTGATCGAGGCGATTTCTGAACGGTTGGCGGCCGGCAAGGCGGTGAAGATCTCGAGCTTCGGCAGCTTCAGCCTGCGCGACAAGGGGCCGCGCATGGGGCGTAACCCGAGGACAGGGGAGGCGGCGACGATCTCGGCACGCCGGGTCGTGGTGTTCCGGCCCTCGACGATCCTCAAGAGGCGGATCGCCGAGAGTAGGAGCCGAGCCGTCGAGCACGTATCGACGGCGCTTCGACGGAAACCAAACCCATTGTCATAACTGCGGCTATCGAGTGCAGACGAGTAGCGCTTCGCAGTGTCTCGCGGGAGAGAAGCACCTCAAGGAGCATGAAATGCCTCTGATTGAGGTGGCGTCGCAAAATCGGACAGGTCGTCAAGGTGTATTCCGCCGTGTGACGGAGGAATGCGGATGAGCAAGCGACGCAGGTTTTCGGGGGAGCTGAAGGCGAAGATAGCCTTGGAGGCGCTACGGGGTGATCGGACGCTTCAGGAGATTGCCTCGAAGCACCAGGTGCATCCGAACCAGGTGGGTGTGTGGAAGCGCCAGGCGATGGAGGGTCTGGGGGAGGTCTTTTCCGGTGGAGGTGAGCGCCGGGCGCGGGATCACGAGAGCGAGGTCCGGGCTCTTCACGCCAAGATCGGGGAGTTGATCGTAGAGCGTGATTTTTTGTCACGCGGGTCCGGTCGCTGAGCCGGTCCGGGAGACGGGCGATGGTTGTGCGGGGCCACCCGTCGTTGAGCCTGACCCGGCAATGCCGTCTGCTGTCGATCGGGCGCTCGTCGCTCTATGACCGGCCGAAGGGGGAGAGCGCGGAGACGCTGGCTCTGATGCGCCGGATCGACGCGCTGTTCCTCAAGTATCCGTTCTACGGCGCCCGCCAGATGGTTCGGCATCTGCGCCGCGAGGGGGTGCGGATCGGGCGGCGGCGGGCCGCTCGCCTGATGCGCCTGCTTGGTCTTCAGGCGGTCTATCGGGCGCCGCGGACCAGTGCGCCGCACCTCGGGCACCGGGTTTATCCATATCTGCTGCGGGGTCTGGCGATCGAGCGGCCGAACCATGTGTGGTGCGCCGACATCACCTACATCCCGGTGCGGCGCGGCTTCCTCTACCTGGTGGCGATCATGGACTGGGCGAGCCGCTGCGTCCTGGCCTGGCGGCTGTCGAACACGCTGGACGCGGGGTTCTGTGTCGAGGCTCTCGACGAAGCCCTGGCGCGCCATGGCACCCCGCAGATCTTCAACACCGACCAGGGCAGCCAGTTCACCGGCTTCGCCTTCACCGCGCGCCTGCGGGAGGCCGGTATCCGCATCTCGATGGACGGCCGCGGCCGGTGCATGGACAACATCTTCATCGAGCGGCTGTGGCGCTCGCTCAAATACGAGGCGGTCTACCTGCACGAGATCGCCGACGGCTTCGCAGCCCGGCGCGTCATCGGCCAGTGGATCGGCTTCTACAACACCGAGAGACCGCACTCGGCACTCGGCGGGCGGACGCCGGCCGAGGCCTACCGGGGCGACACGCCTGTGGATATGATGGACAAGCCGCTTCGCGCCTTGACCACATACCCACAGGCGCAACAGCAGCAGCAGAAAGATCGATCCAAGAGGATTCTGGCGGCACAAACTTCAACCGGAATACACCTTGAAAACGCCGTCAGCCTGTCCGACAAACCGACGCCACCTCAGATCCCCGGAAGTAGGCTATTGGATAGATTTCGTGAGCTGGTGGGTGAAGCACGCCGGATTGACATCGCGGTGGCTTGGGCCAGTTCATGCGAGGCCATTGAGATACTGGCAGCGAGCGACGCGGAAATCCGCGCCGCGGTCGGAACCTCGGGAAATTCGACCAATCCAACCACGCTCCGTCGCCTTACCGAATTTTCCGCGGTGCGCATTCCGCGGAACAATCCCCCGGAGATCTTTCACCCGAAATACTATTGCTTTTACGGCGAGAACACCGTCTGCTGGGTTGGCAGCGCAAATCTTTCGAAAGGGGGATTCGGCGGGCACGTGGAGCTTGTGAACGAATTCGAGCTCAAGAGGAAGGGAGACCGAAAGTGGTTTGAGCGCCTGTGGGAGGATCTTGATGAAGATCCTTGGCCAGCAATTCGGGAATACGAAGCAAGATATACCCCGCCGAAACATAGGCCACGGCCATCGAATGGTGCGGGTGTAAGTGCTGAACGCGACTTACCCTCGCTAACGGATATTAGGAGTTGGAAGGATTTCGTTGAAGGAATACGGGCGTACGACGAATACTATCGCTACCACGAGTACGGCTTCGATGTTCTTGGAGAGACTCATAGTTGGCTCCACACGATTGACACTGGCCATGAAGTAATTCTGCTCAACGATTGGGCGAATTTGACGCAACGCGAATGTCGCATTCTGCGAGGCTATAAAGCCAAGAATGACGACGAAGGCATATGGGGCTTTCTGGGATGGGTTAGAGGGGGCGGAGCATATGTCTTCAACCCTGCAAACATGCCGGCAGTCGAGCCCATCCGAATGCAAATTCAGGAACAGATAATCCGAGCATTGCAAGCCGACGCCGATGACATCGCTGCGGTTGGTACTGACGTAATGACGACGATAAGGCATTTGCGGCATGTCGAGAACGCGGATCGGGGCATTGGGCATGCCGCAGCGACCCGTTGGCTTGCCCTTGCCAGACCCGATCGCTTCGTGTCGGTGAACGGCGCTTCTGCGCCGGGGCTGGGAAAAGCCTCGGGCCTGCCAAAGACGCCGAACGGCTTGGCAGATGTTTACGGCGATCTCTTGGGTTGGCTTTACGAACAGAAGTGGTTCAACGAATTCAGCGGAGGGCAGCCCGATGGCCCGGAGGAACGAGATATCTGGAGTCGACGTGCCGCGCTGGTGGATGTCTTTGTTTACGATGTCGATGCATGAGATAATTCGTAGTACTGCCGTGTCTTGGGAGTGTTGCGTAACGGGATTGGGGAGGGATTCGGAGTAAGCTAGAAAAATGTCGTAATCTCGTGTCCTGGCTGGGCGGGTGGTCGCCGCATGTTTAGTCAGGAAGTGGCCGTCACTCCGAATTCGCGGAAATTCTATTCGTGGTCGTCGTTATTTTGCCAAGGATCGAGCAACCGAATATCGAAGTTCACAAAGTCCTTCACGTTTCGGGTCACGAGGATCAGCTCGTGCTGAATGGCTACCGCCGCGATGTGGGCATCGGCTGCGGCCGGAGGGCGGCCAGTACGGTCGCCGTCTCCCATGAGACGCCCCCATATTGCGGCCGTAGGGCCGTCAAACGGCAGCACGCGGCCTTCGAACTGTCGGGCTAGGTCCTGTTCGATCCAGCTCTCGAATCGTTCGCGTCGTGGCTGCTCCCTGACCTTGCGTGCGCCTCGAACGAGTTCTCCTACGGTTTGCGCAGCAAGGAAAAGGTCGGTCGGTACTTGGGCTTCCATCCAATCGAGTACCGTCCTGTCAGGTCTTGGCCTGACGGTCTCGCTGACAACATTTGTATCGAGAAGAAAGGGCATCAGCCGAGTTCAACCGAGCGGCCGGTGGATCTGTCGCGTTCGATTTCCAGTTCGACCTCGGTTAGAGGCGAAGCACGGAGGGCGGCGACCAACTCGGCGCCTGTCCTTGCCTTGTGGGTTGTCAACACCGGTGGTCGTGCCCCCAGGCGTGGTGTAGGAGCAGGAGCCAGCATCGGTAGCTGTGGGTAAGTGGCCCGCCGCCGCGACCGTGTGGCGTCTGGCGGCGGCGGGCCACTTATCCATAGCGGATGGCCATCGCGGTGCCGGTTAGGGTTGGGCTTCTACAGTCCATCCGACCGGAGGAGTACCACGATGACCACCAAGGACATGATGACCCTGCAGGCGCTTTTGGAGAAGAGTTCGGACGCCGATCTGCTTCGCGAGATGTGAGGTGGCGTCGGTTTGTCGGACAGGCTGACGGCGTTTTCAAGGTGTATTCCGGTTGAAGTTTGTGCCGCCAGAATCCTCTTGGATCGATCTTTCTGCTGCTGCTGTTGCGCCTGTGGGTATGTGGTCAAGGCGCGAAGCGGCTTGTCCATCATATCCACAGGCGTGTCGCCCGGTAGGCCTCGGCCGGCGTCCGCCCGCCGAGTGCCGAGTGCGGTCTCTCGGTGTTGTAGAAGCCGATCCACTGGCCGATGACGCGCCGGGCTGCGAAGCCGTCGGCGATGATCGTGTCCCGAGCCGTGGTGTAAGAGCCTGGCGGCCGTCGCGGTATCCGGCGGGTAGGGCCGGTAGGCTCAGGCTGCCACGGCGGGCAGCTTGACGGTTGCATTGTCGCTCACGGGAGCGATTGATTCCAGCGTCATGTATCTGGCCCTCTGGACGGCCCATTCGTCGTTCTGCTCGAGCAGGATGGCGCCGATCAGCCGTGTTATGGCGTCCTCGTTGGGGAAGATGCCGACGGTGTTGGTACGCCGCTTGATCTCGCCATGGAGTCGTTCGAGCGGGTTTGTCGAGTGCAGCTTGGGGCGATGCGCGGCCGGG
>CBDBCV010000004.1:0-53914 GCA_965203455.1 Alphaproteobacteria bacterium | reverse complement strand
ACGGCTTCCACCACGCCGGGCTCGTCGCCCTCCGGCGCCTTAAGCTTGCGCCATTCGGTCATCTCGGTGACGCCTTCCGCCTGGCCGTAGATCGCCCAGGACGGGCCGTGGTCGTGCGGCGTGCTGCCCTTCGCGCCCTCATAGACGTGGGCGAGGATGCAGAACCCGTAATCGGGATCCTCGTACAGAACCTTGCGCGGCGTCGTGTTGTCGGGGCCGAAATGGGCGGCGATGAACTCCTCGTCCTTGAGCGCCGTCTCCACATGCCTGCGCACCGTCTCGCGGCCGCCGGGGCCGTTGTCGGCGTCGATCGCGGCGTGGCAGTCTGCGGCGAGCTGTTCGAGCGTGTAGGCCATGGTCCGGTCTCCGGGCAGATGGGGCCGGAACGCATTATAGCCGGGGTGGCGAGGGAGGCGAGCGATGCGGGTGAGGCGTGTGGTCACCGGCCACGACGGGACCGGGAAATCGGTGGCGGTCATCGACGATATCGCCGCCAACGCGACATCGCGGCGCCACGGCCACGATTCGCGGCTGATCTGGACCACGGACGGCGAAACCCCGCCCAACCGGGGGGACGAGGACGCCGGCGCGCGACAGGTCGGCCGCCCGCCGGCAGGCGGCGGAACCATCTTCCGCGTCCTCGAGCTCCAGCCCGACCAGGAGCTCGAGATGCACCGCACGGCGACCATCGATTACGTGGTGATGATCGAAGGCGAGATGAACCTCGTCCTCGACGACACCGAGATCCCGCTCCGCCCCGGCGACTGCCTCGTCCAGCGCGGCACCAACCACGCCTGGCGCAACACCGGCGACGGCCCCTGTCGCTTCGCCGCCGTGCTGGTCGACGCACCGGGGTAGTGCCTGTCTGTGTCGGATGGAACCGATGCGGCGTCCTTCGATACGCCCCCTTCGGGGGCTACTCAGGATGAGGGCGGAGTGGTACGGCGCAAGGCCCTCCCCACAACCCTCATCCTGAGTAGCGGCGAAGCCGCGTATCGAAGAATCGCCTCGGCATTGGCCCCCGGCGCGCGGGGTGGCATCATGCCCGCGCGGCGCGGTCCGCCGCGGTGAGGGAGAGATGCGTATGGCGGGCGCGAGCCGCGGCTATGCCGATTTGCAGGAACATCTGGAAGCGCTCGACGGGGCCGGGCTGCTGCTGACCGTCGACGAGCCGGTCAACAAGGACACCGAGATGGTGCCGCTCGTCCGCTGGCAGTTCCGCGGCGGGCTCGACGAGGAAGAGCGCCGCGCCTTCCTGTTCCGCAACGTGACCGACAGCCTCGACCGGCGCTACGACATTCCGGTGGTGATCGGCGCGCTTGCCGCCAACCGCGCGGTCTACAGCACCGGCATGAGGGCGGAGGTCGCGGAAATTCCGGGCAAGTGGGACCGGGCGATCGCCAATCCGATACCGCCGCGCCGGGTCAATACCGCGCCGTGCCAGGAGGTGGTGATCGAAGGCGACGCGCTCCTCGGCGAGGGGGCCGGGCTCGATGCGCTGCCCATCCCGATCTCGACGCCCGGCTTCGACAGCGCGCCCACGCTCGCCGCGACCAACGTTATCACGCGCGATCCGGAAACCGGCGTGCAGAACATGGGAACCTACCGCGCCGCGCTGAAGGCGCCGGACCGGCTGGTCGTCCGCATGGCGACCCGGGTGGGCGGCGCCGGCGGCTACGTCCACTGGAAAAAGCACAAGGCGAAGGGCGAGGAGCTGCCGTGCGCGATCGTCCTCGGCTGCCCGCCGCTGGTCGCCTTCATGGGGCCGCAGAAGCTGCAGATCGACGTGGACGAGTTCGGCGTCGCCGGGGGGCTGGCGAACGAGCCCATCAACGTGGTGCGCGGCAAGACGGTCGATCTTCTGGTTCCGGCGGAGGCCGAGCTGGTGATCGAGGGGACGATCGACACCGGCATGCTGGAGCCCGAGGGACCGTTCGGCGAGAGCCACGGCCATGTCGCGCTCGAGGAGTTCAACATGCCGATGCGGGTCACCGCCATCACCCGCAAGGCGAACCCCGTCATCCCCTCCTATATCAGCCAGGTCGCGCCGTCCGAATCGAGCGTGATGAAACGGGTTTCCTACGAGCCGCTGTTCCTCGGCCATCTTCGCGACACGCTCGGCGTCAAGGCGGTCACCGCGGTCTCGCTGCACGAGAAGCTGACCGGGTTGCTGCGGGTGACGATCGTCACGCTGGAGCGCGGCGCGCCGCGCACCGAGGTGTGGCGCGCGCTCTACGGCGCGGCGAGCTTCAAGGGCGATTGCAGCAAGATCTGCATCGCGGTCAACGACGACATCGACGGCGACAATGCCGACGCGGTCCTCTGGGCGATGGCCTATCGACACAACCCGGTGGACGATGTCGTCCTCCTGCCCCATCGCGGCCAGGGGCACGGGCCGAAGCGGGAACACAAGGGGGAGGAGGATTCGACCCTCCTGATCGACGCGACGATGAAGTCGCCGATGCCGCCCCTGGCGCTCCCGACCCGCGAATACATGGAGGGCGCGAAGGCGCTCTGGGAACGGCTGGGCCTTCCGAAACTCAAGCCGGAATCCCCCTGGCACGGCTATTCTCTGGGCGACTGGTCGGACGACTGGGACCAGGCCGCGCGCCGCGCCGCGGACGGACATTACCTCGATAACGGTAGGCGCACCCTGCAACGCCAGCGACCCGGGCTGGTGCCCGAAACGTCGGTGCGCGACATCGAGACGGATTGCTAGAGCCGAGGAGGATTCCATGGCACCCGATGGGAGTTCGCACGAGTCGCTGACCGAGAAGGCGGCGGCAATGGTGCCGGTGCTGCTGGAACGGCAGAAAGAAGCCGACAAGCTGCGCCGCATCCCGGATTCGACCCACCGGGATTTCCTCGACGCCGGCCTCTACCGGATCTACCAGCCGAGGCGCTATGGCGGGCTGGAATGCGAGAACCGGGCGCTGATCGACATCGCCGGCGAGCTCGGCCGCGGCTGCGGATCGAGCGCCTGGATCTTCACCAACCTGGTCGCCCAGAGCCTCGTGCTCTCGATGAACTGCGTCGAGGCGCAGGACGATGTGTGGGGCGAGAACCCCGAGGCGCTGATCGCATCGGGTCTGTCGGTGACCGGGGCGAAGACCGAACCGGTCGAGGACGGCATCCTGCTCGACGGGCTCTGGAGCTTTTCGAGCGGCGTCGATTTCGCCGACTGGCTCCATCTCCAGGTCTTCGTGCCGCGGGAGGAGGGGCCGCCCGAGCCCCGCTTCGCGCTGATCCCCCGGGGCTCGTTCGAAATCGTCGACGACTGGAACGCGACCGGCCTACTCGCGACCGGTAGCAAGTCGGTGCGGCTGAACGACGTGTTCGTGCCCGACTACCGGACCGTGGCCGCCGACGTGCTCTCCGGCGGCAAGGGCCTTGCCCGGGACCTCAACTCGGCGCCGCTCTATCAGATTTCCATCTGGTCGGCCGGCACCCAGATCTTCTCCGCCCCCGCGGTCGGCATCGCGCGCGGCGCGCTCGATTACGTGGAGAACGAGTTCCGGGACAGGGTGGGCGTGGTCGGGGTCAAGCTCTCCGAGCTGCCGACCGCGCAGGCCCGCGTCGCCGAGGCCAATGCCGAGATCGACGCGGCGAAGGCGCTGCTGCTCCAGGTCAGCGTCGAGGCGACCGATTTCGCCAAGCGCGACGTTCATCCCGAGCTCGAACAGCGCGCCCGCTGGCGGCTCAACAACGCTTATGCGACGCAGCTCTCGATCCGCGCGGTCGAACGTCTGTACCCACTGCTCGGCGCGCGCGGTCTCGATGCGGCGAACCCCTTCATGCGCGCCTGGCGGGACGTGCACGCGGTGGGGCAGCAGATCACCCAGGCCTGGGACATGCAGGCGACGAACGCCGGGCGGATCCGGTTCGGCCTGCCCTCGGTCGACCCGCGTCTGTAAGAGGCCGCCGATGACCCGGGCGATCGCATTTCTCGTCGCCGCCGTCTTCCTCGCGCCGCCGGCCCAGGCGGCGGACAAGTTCGTGTTCGGCACCAACTGGAAGGCCGAAGCCGAGCATGGCGGGTTCTACCAGGCACTGGCGGAGGGCCGTTACGCCAGATACGGGCTCGACGTCACGATCCGCGAGGGCGGGCCTCAGGTGAACCACAACCAGATGCTCGCGGCGGGGGTGCTCGACGCTGCGATGATCGGCAACAACGCCGAGGGCCTCAACTTCCTCAAGAACGACATTCCGATGGTCACCGTCGCGGCGTTCTTCCAGAAGGACCCGCAGGTCCTCCTGACCCATCCCGGTTCCCCGATCCGCTCGATCCCGGGGATGAAGGGCCGGCCGATCATGATCTCGGCCGATGCCCGCGATACCTGGTGGCGCTTTTTCGAGCTTCGTTTCGGGTTCGACGAGAGCCAGATCCGGCGCTACACCTTCAATCTCGCGCCCTTCCTGGTGAACGAGGATGCGATCCAGCAGGGCTATGTCACCTCCGAGCCGTTCATGGCGCTGCAGGAGGGCGTGAAGGCCAGGGTCTTCCTGATCGCCGATACGGGCTGGCCCGCCTATTCCACCCTGGTGACCGTCTCTAAGGCGCTGGTGGAAAGCAAACCCTCGATAGTGCAACGCTTCCTGAACGCCTCCATCGAGGGCTGGTACAGCTATCTCTACGGCGATCCCGGGCCCGGCAACCGCCTGATCAGGAAAACCAACCCGGAGATGCCCGATGCGCTGATCGCCTACGGGATCGCCAAGATGAAGGAATACGGCATCGTCGATTCGGGCGATGCGCTGACGCTCGGCATCGGCGCCATGACGAAGGAAAGGCTCACCGCGTTCTTCGACGCGATGGCGCGCGCCGGCGTCTACCCGGCCGACATGGACCACCTGTCGGCGTTCGATCTCCGATTCGTCAACAAGCGGCACGGGATCGGCGCGCGGCCGCGTTGACGCGGGGCCGGGGCGCCCTTAATTCTGCACGCTCCTGTCTGACCGAGGACGAATACCGCGATGGCGTTGCACCGTGCGATCGTTGCTTCGATGGCGGCCGGGCTCGCGCTGTCGCTCGCGGCGTGCGGGGGTGGCGAGCGGCCCAGGGTCGAGCGGGCTTCCAACCTCGCGCTCGCCTGTCAGACGACGGCGTGCACCTGTTCGGCCGAGTCGGGCACGATCTTCGAGAAGACGAAGACGACCGAAATTCTCTGGCGCGCCAACGGCGACGCGTACTGCCCGAAAGGGTTCGTCCTCGAAACCGTCGAGAAGAGTCGGTAGCGGGGCCGCGCCCGGCCCCGCCCGCAGGGCGTATCCGTTTCAGATCGAACCGTTCCGTTGAGGCGTCCCTCGATACGGCGCTGCCGCGCCTACTCGGGATGAGGAAACAATAGAAGCCCCTCATCCTGAGTAGCGGCGAAGCCGCGTATCGAAGGACGTATCTCGACCGCGTCGGCGCCTCCAACCGAAACGGACAGGCTCTATTTCTCCCGCTCGATCGGGTTCGACAGCACGCCGATCCCTTCGATCTCGATCTCGCAGGTGTCTCCCGGCGTCATGAAGATCGGCGGCTTGCGCACGAACCCGACGCCCGCCGGCGTGCCGGTGACGATGATGTCGCCGGTCTCCAGCGTGAAGATCTTGCTGCATTCGTTGACCAGCGTCGCCACGTCGAAAATCATCGACGAGGTGGTCGAGGATTGCAGCGTATCGCCGTTCAGCCGCGCCTCGATCTTCAGCCCCTTCGCGCCCTTGTTGGGGAGCTCGTCGGGGGTGACGATCTCCGGGCCGAAGGACCCGGAGGCATCGAAGCTCTTGCCGATCATCCACTGCGAGGTCTTCAGCTGATAGTCGCGGATCGATCCCTCGTTGGCGATCGAGTAGCCGGCGACGTGATCGAGCGCGCGCGCCTTGGCGATGCGGCGGCCCGGCTTGCCGATGACAGCGACCAGCTCGGCCTCGTAGTCGTGATGCTTCGACGCCTTCGGCCGCAGGATGGGCTGGCCGTGGCCGACCAGCGAAGCCGGGGTGCGCAGGAACAGCACCGGATAGTCCGGCGGCTTCATGCCGGCCTCGGCCGCATGGTCGCTGTAGTTCAGCCCGACGCAGATCACCTTGCCCGGGTTCGGCACCGGCGGCAGGTAGTTGACGCGCCGCTTGATGACCGAACCCTCCGGCGCCTTGCGGGCCGCCCGCGCCGCCCTCGCGAGCGCCCGGTCGCCGCCGGCCAGCAGCCCGATCATGTCTTGCGGCAGGCTCTCGTCGGCAACCGAAAGATCCACGATGCCGTCGTCGGTACGCACGCCGATGGCGCTGCCGCGATCCTTCTTGAAACTCACCAGACGCATATCCGTCTCCCCGCTGTTGCGCCGGACGCCATCGCGGCCGGCTAGTTTTCGGGATCCCCGTCGGTCAGGTAATCCCACATCCTCTCGAAAATCCGGCCCGTGCTGGTTGCCCGGGCCTTCGCCTCGTCGAGCGGTATCTCGACCGATTCGGCTTCGCCGCCCGCGGCCATTACCGCGAGTTCGGTACGCGCGGCCTCCTCGAGATAGAAGGCCATCACGATGCTTTCCTCGACGCTCGCGCCGGTCAGGATAACGCCGTTGCCGCGCATGACCACCGCGCGCGATTCGCCCAGACACTCGGCGAGCCGCGCCGCCGCCTCGTCCGAGCGCAGCAGCGCCGGATCGTCCCACAGCGCCGGTCCCGGTGCGAAGTAGGTGCCGAACCCATGCCGCGCGCGCGGCACCCGCCGAAAGGTCGAGAGCGTCATGGTCTCGCGCAGGAAGGTCCGGCAGATACCGTTCACGTCCGGCCGGCGGCGGTAGATCTGCTGGTGGCAGCGCACCTCGCCGAGAACGCCGTCCGGCAAGGCGCCCTCGACGGGCACCACGCTGCCGGGTTCGCCGGGGCCGATCAGCCCCATCGGTTTGGCCGCGCAAACCAGGAACCGCTCGTCGTCGAGCCGCGCGCTGACATGGCCGTAGGCGTGGCCGAGATCGTTCCGCGCGAGCGCCCGCGCCGCCTTGCGGACGCGAACCTGCGTCGCTTCGATCGGCTCTCCGACCGTGCCGAATTCGGTTTCAGCCAGGAAACGCCCCCGGTTCGCCCAAATCCCGCCGTCGCGCGCCGGAGGTCAGCTCTTGAACTCCACGATGTCCGGCTTCGAGCCCCACATGCAGAGCGAAGAGTCGTCGAAGGGGAATTGCCGCGGCCGGTAGTCCGGATCGTCGATCAGCCGCACCCCGTGGGAGTATTCGTAGACCATCTCGTCCGGCCCCTCGAAGTAGAGGAAGCGGGCGCCCGAGGTCGGATGCCGGCCCGGACCGAAGACGATCCGCACCTGCCGCTCGGTCAGGAAGTAGTGCGAGCGCATGATGTCGTCGACGCTCTCGACCTGGAAGTTGATGTGCTGCACGCCGGGCTCGCTGGCCGGGAACAGGGCGAGGCGGTGATGCACCTTGTCGAAGGACATCAGCGCCGCGTCGCCGATCCAGTCGTTGGCGCGGATGTTGAAATGCGCCGTCCAGAACGCCTCGTCGCGCGGCGCGTCGGTGGTCTTGAGCCCGACATGGGAGAATTCCTGGATGCCCGCGTCGCGGCTCGGGAAATAGCGCTTGCCGCTGTGGTACGGCCGGAGCACGAGATCGATGCTGTTCCCGGTCGGATCGCTGAAATTGAGGAAGTCCGTCACCCGGCGCCGCGCCGCGTCTTCCGGCGTGCCCCGTCTCACTTCGACGCCCGCCGCCTCCAGCTCGGCGGCGGCGCGGGTGAGCATCTCTTCCGTCTCGACCTCGAAGCCCAGCGTGTGGTCGTCCGGCGCGCCCTCGAAATAGCAGAGATTGTGGTCCCGGTCGTCGCCCCGCACGTAGGCCGACCCGTTCTCCCGCCGGACCAGCTCCAGGCCGAGCGTCTCGGTCGCGAACCTGACCGCGGAATCGACATCGCGCGTACCGAGTCGGACATACCGGATGTCGACGAGCTTGATCATGGGTCACCTCGCAATGCGGCGTTTCCCGGAGGCGTCGCCATGATACCCGCGCCGGACCCGCTTTCAATCGGGTCTAGACCAGGCGCACGACCTCTCCGCTATCGGTCTTGCCGAAGCGCTGGAGGAAGCCGAGCGTGGACAGTGTCGGCTCGTCGCTGACCACGAACAGGATCGCGTCCTCGCTGTCCGAGCCGTTGACGTGCTCGAACCATGAATTGCCGGGCACGGCGACGGCGTCGAACTGCTGCCAGTCCAGCCTTTCGCCGTCGACGATCGTGTGGCCGCTCCCCTCGAACGGGAAGCAGACCAGGCTCGCGTTCTGGCGCTGGGGCCGGGTGCGCTCGCCGGGCCGGAGCAACTGGCCGAAGAAGGTCATGGTGGGGTATGGGGGGCGGCCGGTCGTCGGGTCGGTGTATTCCACCGCGATCGCGTCGTACGGGCTGCCCTCGTGGTCGCGGAAATTCTCGAGGAGTTCCCGCGTCGCGTCCCAGCGATAGACATACATCGGCGACGAACGCCCGGCGCCGCGACCGTGATCGACGAAGCGCGGCAGCAGGCCGCCCTTGCCGTAGACCCGCGACGAGTGGTCGTCGGCGAAGCGGGCCGTCTGCTCGCTCCTGGCGACGCCGTCCTCCTTGTAGTGGTGCTCGAAGCTCGCCGCGTTCAGGACCTCGCTCAGCGGCAGGTCGAGCACGCTCACGTTGACCGCGAAATCGTCGCCGTGGTTGCCGTGGTTGTGCCACGCGTCCGCCGGGGTCAGGAGCAGGTCGCCCGGCCCGAAGACGATGTCCTCGCCCTCGACGCCGGTGAAGTTGCTGGCGCCGGTCAGCCCGATCCTGACCGCGTTGATCGAGTGCCGGTGCGGCGGCATGATCTCGCGCGGGTCGTTGAGCCGGTAGGCGGTGTAGAGCGTCGTCACCGTCGCGCGGACCGGGGCGAGGCCGGGATTGACCAGCACCACCGACCGGCGCTCGGAATCGTCCATGGTGACGAGTTCGGCCGCTTCGTAAAGAATCGGCTCTATATCGTTGTATTTCCATACATAAGGACGCGCCTTTCTGGCCTTCAGGATCTGCGCGTCCTCGTCGTTCTCGGTATCGGTCCGGACCGCCCAGTAGGGCGCCATGTCGTGCGAGTCCAGCCTGTCGTAAAGCGCGTCGAGGCGCGCGTCCCGGTTGGAGCCGGTTGCCGGTTCGACGGTCGCCATGGGTTCTCCTCCCCGTTGCGGCCTTGCGCGTCAGACCGCGGTTTCGTGGCGTTCGATACAGACCGCGACGACCTCGTCGGGGTCGCGTTTCCACCAGTTCTCGGTGGAGAATATCTCGACCTCGTTCATCCCGTCATAGCCCGCCCGCTCGACCAGCCCGCGGATGCGCGGGATGTCGACCACCCCGTCGCCCATCATCCCCCGGTCGAACACCAGGTCCCGGGTATCCGCCAGCCAGTCGTTGACGTGGAACGCGAGGATACGGTCGCCCGCCCGCGCGATCTCCTCGTCGAGCGCCGGGTCCCACCACACATGGTAGACGTCGACCGCGACGCCGACGCCCTCGCCGAGCGAATCGCACAGATCGTTGGCCAGCCCGAGCGTGGTCACGCAGCCGCGGTCGGCGCAGGTCATCGGGTGCAGCGGCTCGATGGCGAGCGGCACCCCGGCGGCGCGCGCGGCCGGGAGTATCTCGGCGATCCCCTCGGCGACCCGGGCGCGGGCGCCGGGCAGGTCCTTCGAGCCCTCCGGCAGGCCGCCCGTGACCAGGATCAACGCGCGCGCCCCGATCGCCGCGGCCTCCTCGATGGCCCTCAGATTGTCGTCGATCGTGTCCTGCCAGGTCGACGCATCGGCACCGCCGAACATGCCGCCGCGGCAGAGCCCGGTCACGGTCATCCCGTGGTCGCCGAGCAGCTTCACGGCCTCGCTCACACCGCACTCGGCGAGCTTGTCGCGCCAGACCGTGATGCCGCGCACGCCATGGCGCGCATATCCTTCGATCGCCTCGCGGAGAGTCCATTGATCCCGCGTGGTGATCTGGTTGATCGAGAGCTTTTCAATCCCGGGCATCAGGCGGCGATCCCGTGCGTCCGCATCGTGTCCCGCATCCGGCCCGCCGCGAGCTCGGCATCGGACAGGAGGCCCGCCCGGTCGGCGAGGCGGAAGATCTCGGCGAGGTGGACGATGGACCGCGCGCTCTGCTGCCCGCCGACCATGACGAAATGGTCCTGCAGCCCGGTGAGATAGGCCATGAACACCACGCCCGTCTTGTAGAAGCGGGTCGGCGCCCGGAAGATGTGCCGGGACAGTTCCACGGTCGGCGCGAGGATGGTCCGGAAATCCTCCGTCCGGTTGCCGGACAGCGCGCCGAGAGCCGCCGATGCAGCCGACGCGATGGCGTCGAAAATGCCGAGCAGCGCGTCCGAATAGCCCTCTTCGTCGCCCTCGATGAGCTCCGGATAGTTGAAGTCGTCGCCGGTATACATGCGCACGCCGTCCGGCAGCCGGCGACGGAGCGCGATCTCCTTGTCCTTGTCGAGCAGCGAGATCTTGATCCCGTCGACCTTCGCCGCGTTGGCCTCGATCGCGGAGAGGCAGACCTCCATCGCCTCCCAGTGGTCGTCGTGGCCCCAATAGCCTGCAAGGGCGGGATCGAACATCTCGCCGAGCCAGTGAACGATCACCGGCTCCGCCACCTGGGACAGGATCCGGTCGTAGACCCTGGCATAGTCCTCCGGCCCGCGCGCCGCCGCGGCCAGGGCGCGCGAAGCCATCAGGATTATCCGGCCGCCGGCATCCTCGACCGCAGCGCACTGCTCCTCGTAGGCGGCGATAACCTCCTCGATGGCGATGTCCGGGTCCGGCGCGAGGTGATCGGTCCCCGCGCCCGAGGCGAGCACCGCGCCCGGGATCGCGCGCGCCTCGGCGACGCTCCGGCGGATCAGTTCGAGCGAGGTGTCCCAGTCCAGCCCCATGCCGCGCTGGGCGGTGTCCATCGCCTCCGCGACGCCCAGGCCGAGCGCCCACAGGTGGCGCCTGAAGGCGAGCGTCGCCTCCCAGTCGATCGCGGATTCGATCCACGGATCGTTGTCGGCGAGAGGGTCCGCGACGACATGGGCGGCGGCGAAGGCGATCCGGTTGAACGGACGCTTCGGTGGTTCGGCCGCGGCGCGCGGCGCGCTCATCTCGAAGGGGACGATCTTGCCGTCGGCGGTCGGCAGGTCGACGGCCGTCATCGGCCGACCTCCAGCGGTTCGACGTCGATCCAGCGCCGTTCCTCCCAGCTCTGCATCGCGCGCTCGGCGAGCTGGACGCCCTTCGCGCCCTCCAGAAGGTTCCAGGTGAACGGCCCGTCGTCGTATAGCGAGCGGATGAACATCTCCCACTCGGTCTTGAAGCCGTTGTCGAAGGAAAGCTCGGACCCGTACTCCTCCCAGGTGCCGAAAAAGTCGATGGTCTGCGGCTCGTCCGGGTTCCACACCGGGGAAGGGGTGGCGTCCCGGTCCTGCACGAAGCAACGGGTCAGCCCCGACACCGCGGCGCCGAGGACGCCGTCGGCGTGGAAGGTCACGAGGTCGTCCTTGCGCACGCGGGTGCACCATGAAGCGAAGATCTGCGCGACGGCGCCGTTGTCGAGCTCGATCATCGCGCAGGAACCGTCGTCGGCATCGGCGTCATAGGGCTCGTCGTTCTCGTCCCAGCGCCGGTCGAAGTTGATCGCGCCGCGGCAGACCACGCTCCGCACCTTGCCGAACACGTTGTCGAGCACGTAGCGCCAGTGCGGCATCATGTCGAGTATGATCCCGCCGGCATCGGCCTTGCGGTAGTTCCAGGACGGGCGCTGCGCCGGACGCCAGTCGCCCTCGAACACCCAGTAGCCGAAATCGATCTTGACCGAGAGCAGCCGGCCGAGCGCGCCGTCGTCGATCAACCGCTTCATCTTGAGCAGGCCGGGAAGGAATATCTTGTCCTGAACGACGCCGTGGCGGACGCCCGCCTTCTCGGCGCGGCGGTACAGGTCGAGCGCGTCCTCCAGCGTCGCGGCCGACGGTTTCTCGCAGTAGATGTGCTTGCCCGCGTCGATGGCTTTGCGCAGGATCTCGGCGCGATGGACGGTGCTCGCGGTATCGAAGAACAGCGGATAGTCGGGGTCCCGGATGGCCGCGTCGAGATCGGTCGTCCACTTGTCGAAGCCGTGCGCCGCGCCGAGCGCGGCGAGCTTTTCCTCGCTGCGTCCGACGAAGAGCGGGTCGGGGACGACCCGCCGCCCGTCGCTCAGCGCGACGCCGCCTTCCTCCCGGATTTTCGCGATCGACCGGACGAGGTGCTGGTTGGTGCCCATCCGGCCGCTGACGCCGTTCATCGCCACGCCGAGACGTATTTCGGCCATGCGCGCCTCCCGCTGTGCCGGGCGAAGGATCGCGCATCGGCGCGCGCAGATCAAACCTGGCGTCCGCGAGAGCCGCGGCCGTGAGCCTGCCTGAAATCCCCGAATCCGAGGCGACCGGCCGCATCGCGGAGATTTACCGCGCGATCCTCGATGCCACGGGGCTGCCCTCCACGAACCTCGTCTGGCGCCACATGGCGAGCCGGCCGGGCGTGCTCGAATGGGCCTACGACGCCCTGGAGGAGGCCTTTTCCGCCGGCGCCTTTCGCGTCCTCGGGACGGAAATCGGATCTTCCCTGCCGCCGCCCGCCATGCCCCGCCTCGCCGGGGACGGAAGCCTCGACCGCGCGACGCTCGAGTCCGCGGCCGCCGTGATGGCGTTCTACAACCGCGCCAACCCGATCAACCTCGTGGCGCTCTCCGCGCTGCGGCGCGTGCTGGCGGGCGAGACGACGGACGCCGCTTTCCGCGGGGTTCCCCCGGCCCATGATCCATTGTCCGCGCTGCCGACGGTTGCCCGGGACGTCGACGGCGGGACGGCGGCCCGCATGGCCGCGCTCGCCCGCACGATCAACGACGGCGACGGCGCGCTGATGCCGACCGCGCTCCGCCATCTGGCGAACTGGCCCGCGACGATTGCCGCCCTCGAGGAACGGGTCGACGGTCTGGTTGCCTCGGGCGCGCTGAAAATCGACGCGGACATGCTTCGTCAACGGGCGGCCGACGGAGCCGCGCGGATCCCGCTCGCGGTTCCCGTGTCGGGACGTCCGTCCGAGGCAACGAGGCATGCGCTGGAAACAACGATCGACCTGTTCCTTACGCCCATATCCCGCATGATCGTCATCGGGCGCGGTTTCGAGGCGGCGCTGCGGTCGTGACCGAGCGCGTTGAATGCGTCGTCATCGGGGCCGGCGTCATCGGGCTCGCCGTCGCCCGCCGGCTCGCGCGCGCCGGCGTCGAGGTCGTTATTCTCGAACGCGCGGAGGCGATCGGCACCGAGACGAGCTCGCGAAACAGCGAGATCGTCCATGCGGGCATCTACTATCCGACCGGCAGCCTGAAAGCGCGGACCTGCGTTGCCGGCAAGCGCGCGCTCTACGACTACTGCCAGGCGCGCGGCATCGCGCACCGGCGCTGCGGCAAGATCATCGTGGCCACCGACGAATCCCAGATCGACGAGCTGGCGGCGCTGAAGGAGCGGGCGGCGGCGAACGGCGTAGGCGATCTCTCGTGGCTGACGCCCGGCGAAGTCGCCGAGATGGAGCCGGAAGTCTTTTGCGTCGCGGCGTTACATTCCCCATCGACCGGGATCGTCGACTCGCACGGCCTCATGCTGTCGTTCCAGGGCGAGGCCGAGGAGCACGGCGCGATGATCGCCTATCACGCGCCGGTCACGGGCGGCCGGTTGGAGGACGACGGCATCGTGGTCGATGTCGGCGGCGAGACCCCGATGGCGTTGAAAGCGGACCGTCTGGTCAACGCGGCGGGCATCTGGGCGTCGGCGGTCGCGCGCACCGTCGAAGGGCTCGATCCGAAGACCGTGCCCTGCGACTATCTCTGCAAGGGCAACTACTACACGCTCACCGGCAAGTCGCCGTTCACCAGGCCGGTCTATCCGGTGCCCGAGAAGGCGGGGCTCGGCGTGCACGTCACCGTCGATCTGGCGGGACAGGTCCGCTTCGGACCCGACGTGGAATGGGTGGAGTCCATCGACTACGACATCGACCCTTCCCGCGCGGACGCGTTCTACGAGGCGATCCGGCGTTACTGGCCCGGTCTGCCCGACGGCGCGATCCAGGCCGGATATTCCGGCATTCGGCCCAAGCTGCAGGCGCCGGGCGAGCCGGCGGCCGATTTCGTCGTGCAAGGCCCGGAAGCACACGGGATCGACGGGCTGGTCAATCTCTACGGCATCGAATCGCCCGGGCTGACGTCTTCGCTCGCGCTTGCCGATCTGGTTGCGGAAATTTTTTCCGGGCTTATATAGATAACTTGAACGGCGGTCGGCTGGCCCGGCTCGGGGACGGGAACGCCGCCCCGCTTGCCCTCAACGCCGTCATGCCCGGACTTGTTCCGGGCATCCACGTGGGTCGGCCGGCTCGCTTGTCCCCACTCGCACCGCGATGCCGCAAGACATGGATGCCCGGAACAAGTCCGGGCATGACGGAAGAAATGCCGCGGACCTCCCGGTCAAGTTATCTATATAAGCCCCATTTTTTCCGCCGGGTCTTGAACCTGCCTTTCCCGTCCCCAAATCCACGCATGTCGAACGCCTGACGGGTTCGACGGAACCGGCCGACCCCATCGGGTGGCCACACATACGAATCGCTCAACTCAAGGAGGATTCCGACATGCGCGATTTCGATTTCTCCCCTCTGTTCCGCTCCGCCATCGGTTTCGACCGGTTGCCGTCGTTGATCGACACGGCGCTGCGCAGCGACGTCTCGGTGGGCTCCTACCCGCCCTACAACATCGAGAAAGTCGCCGACGACGCATACCGTGTCACGCTGGCGGTCGCCGGGTTCGGCCTCGACGACCTCAGCGTCGAGATGCGCGACGGGTTGCTCATCGTGAAGGGCGCCAAGCCGGAAGGCGAGCAGAAGGCCGGCTATCTCCACCGCGGGATCGCCGAGCGCGCCTTCGAGCGGCGCTTCCAGCTCGCCGAGCATGTCGAGGTGCGGGGCGCCGGGCTCGATAACGGCCTCCTGGCCATCGACCTCGTGCGCGAGGTGCCGGAGGCGCTCAAGCCGCGCCGGATCGAGGTCAAGGCCGGCGGACCCACCGTGATCGAAGCCAAGAAGGCGGCCTAGACCGGCCATCCGGTCGACAGAGGGGCCGGGCGGCGGCGCCGTCCGGCTCCCTTCTGAGGCGTTTGCGCTGTCGGGGACGGGTTGATTTACAAGGCGTTCACGGAGGTGCGAGATTTTTGATACCCCGTGGTGGTCGTTGATATCCGGGGTTTCAGTTTCGCTGCGGCGGTCGTTTTGGCGATTTTCACCCCACGCCGCTGGTCGCGGCGTCTTGGCAGCGAGGTTTTCCTGCGGCGGCCTCGCGCGCCCTGATCGTGCGCATGAGATAGAAGGTGTCGCCATCGGGCCCTGGGGCCCTTGTTCCACCACCACCCCTGGTCGGGAGAACAGCGATGGCGACGGCGGCGAAGCTACCCTTTTCGTGGCGCGATGTCGAAGTCCTGCCGGACCTTGAACGGCTGCGCCTGGTTCTGGCGGTGCTTCCCGACGAGGAGATCGTGACGGCGCTTGAAGTGTGTCGCGGTCGGGGCCGTAACGACTACCCGGTGCGGGCGATGTGGCGGGCGCTGATCGCGGGGGTGGTGTTGCAACACGCCTCGATGCAGTCGCTGTTGCGGGAGCTGGGGCGCAACCCGGCGTTGCTGGAGATCTGCGGGTTCGACCCTCTGCCGTATCAGAGCGGGCCGGTGACGGTGCTTCACGACGGGCATGCGGTAACGCGCCCGGCGCGGGTTCGTTCGACGGCGCCGAGCCACTGGAACTTCTCGCGGTTTCTGGGGCGTGTTGTGCAGCTTGAGGACGAGCAGGGGCTGGTGTCCGCCATGATCGAGAGCCTGCGCGCCGCGCTGTTCGCCGCGTTGCCGGACTTCGGGCGTCATCTCGGCTACGACGGCAAGGCGATCGCGAGCCACTCGACGGGCCGGGTCGGCAAGGACGAGGACAAGACCTCGGACCCCGACGCCGACTGGGGCAAGCACGAGACGGGCGGGGTGGACGCCAGGACCGGCGCGGTGTGGAAGAAGGTGAAGTCGTGGTTCGGCTACGGGCTGCACCTGATCGCCGACACCGATTACGAGGTTCCGGTGGCCTTCGAGGTGACGCGCGCTTCGGCCTCGGAACCCAAGGTGCTGTCCGGGATGCTGGAGGAGCTGTTCGCAAGGGCGCCGGAGATCGCCGGGCGCTGCGCCGACTTCAGCGCCGACCGCGGTCTCGACGATGCCCGCCTGAAGGCGCGGCTGTGGGACCGGTGGACCGCCCGCCCGCTGATCGATACACGGCTGATGTGGCGGGTGGAGAAGCAGGAGCCGAGATACGATCCGGCGCAGCCGATCACGCGGCCGCTGTTCCCCGACCGCGCCGATGTCATCGTTCACGACGAGCGCGGCCGGGTGTCCTGCGTCTGTCCCGGGACCGGCGAGGTCCGCGCTATGGCGTTTCAGGGGTTCGAGGCTGATCGGGGCCGCTGCGGCACGCTCAAATACCGCTGCCCGGCAGCCGCCTTCGGCTTCGCCTGCGCCGGCAGCCGGGCCTGCCACCGGGCCGGCGGGGTCAAGCCCGGAGACTATGGCCGCATCCTGCGCATCGACCTCGACAGCCACGACCGGCGCATCTTCACCCCCACGCCCTGGGGCAGTCCGTCATGGCGGCGCGGCTACAACCGCCGCTCGGCCATGGAGCGGATCAACAGCCGCCTCGACAACAGCTTCAACTTCGAGACCCACTACATCCGAGGCCGCGCCAAGATGAAGACCCGCCTCGGCCTCGCCCTGGCGGTGATGATGGCGATGGCTCTCGCCCAGGCCCCGCGCCGGCCGCCCCGAGCGCATGCGCTCCCTGGTCGGCGCCGTGCCGTATCTCGACACCGGCTGACCGCTCGTCTGCCTCCCGACAATCCTGCCCGATCCCGCCGCCCGACGGCAGAGGGGAAGCCACGCCCGCACGCCAGACAATCTTCCGGTAATCGTATTTGTCAGGCCCCGGAAGCCCGTATCCTGCCCGGTGGGGAAGCGGGCCGGACGATATTCAACCGCCAAAATCGAACCGGCGACAGCCAAAAATCACCACAGCGCACATTTCTCCTTCTTGACAAAGCGGAGCCAACGCACAAATTTCTCGCTGCTCCAGCCGAACCCAGCCAGGAAGGCCCAAGGTGAAGCCCCGCTCCGCCCCTGAATCGCGACGGCAACCATACCGCGCCGAGGCGCTCGCACGATGAGCGAAATGCTCCGGATCCGCGATCTCACGAAGCGCTTCGGCGCGCTGACCGCCGTGGACAATATCAGCCTCGCCGTCGACCGTGGCGAGGTCCTCGGCTTTCTCGGTCCCAACGGCGCCGGGAAATCGACCACGATGAAGATGGTGACCGGCTTCCTGACGCCGACATCCGGTACGGCCGAGGTCTGCGGCTTCGACGTCACGCGCGATCCGATCGAGGTCAAGCGCCGCGTGGGCTACCTGCCCGAGGGCGCGCCGCTCTACGAGGACATGACGCCGCTCTCCTTCCTCAACTTCGTCGGCGAGGTGCGCGGCATCGCCGGCGCCGACCGGTCGGCCGCGATCGAGCGGGCCGCCGGACTGATCAATATCGGCGAGGTCCTGCACCAGCCGATCGGAACGCTTTCCAAGGGTTACAAGCGCCGCGTCGGCCTCGCCCAGGCGATCATCCACGATCCCGAGGTGCTGATCCTCGACGAGCCGACCGACGGGCTGGACCCCAACCAGAAGCACGAGGTCCGCGGGCTCATCTCGAAAATGGCCGAGGACAAGGCCATCGTCATCTCGACGCATCTTCTGGAGGAGGTCGAGGCGGTGTGCACGCGCGCGACCATCATTTCGCGCGGCAGGATCGTCACCGACGGAACGCCCGAGGCGCTGCTCGCCCGGTCGCGCTATCGCAACGCGGTCAACGTGCGGACCGCCGTCGCGCAGATCGAGGCGGTCACCGCTGCGCTGGAGGGTATCGAGGCCATCGACCGGGTCGAGACCGCCTCCCGCGGGGAGGCCACGGCCCACCTCGTCGCGGTGCCGGCCAACGGCGCCGTGATACTGCCGATCGTCAGCGAAGCGCTGCGCGCGGGCGGTCTCGGCGTCGAGGAAATATCGGCGGAACGCGGGCGCCTCGACGAGGTGTTCCGCGCGCTCACCGTCGGCGAATAGGGCGCGGGGGAGGCGCTATGCGGGCCACGGCTGCAATCTGCAAGCGCGAGTTGATCGCCTATTTCACGACGCCGCTGGCGTACGTGTTCATCGTCATCTTCCTCGCGTTGACCGGCGCGGTGACGTTCTATTTCGGCGCTTTCTTCGACCGCGGCCAGGCGGATCTCCAGGTCTTCTTCTCCTTCCATCCCTGGCTCTATCTGTTCCTCATCCCGGCGGTCGGGATGCGGCTCTGGGCCGAGGAGCGAAAGACCGGGACGATAGAGCTCCTGATGACGCTGCCGCTCTCCACCACCCATGCGGTGCTGGGCAAGTTCCTGGCGTCCTGGATCTTCGCGGCCATCGCGCTGGCGCTCACCTTCCCGATCTGGATCACCGTCAATTATCTCGGCGGGCCCGACAACGGGGTGATCGTGGCGGGTTACATCGCGAGCTTCCTGATGGCCGGCGCGTTCCTCTCGATCGGATGCTTCGTCTCGGCGCTCACCCGCAACCAGGTGATCGCCTTCGTGATCGCCGCGGCGGTCTGCTTCGTCTTCATGATGAGCGGGCTCGAGCTGGTGCTCGCCGCCTTCAAGGGCTGGGCGCCCGAGTTCGCGGTCGACCTGATCGCCTCGCTCAGCTTCCTCACCCATTTCGAGGGCATCATCCGCGGCGTCGTCGACATTCGCGACGTCATCTACCTGGTATCCGCGATGGTGATCTTCCTGTTCGCGAACCGGCTCGTGATCGATCTCAAGAGGGGAGACTGACCGTGGGCGCGTGGGATCCGCGCAAGCTCGGCGTCGCGGGGCTGGTCCTCGCGGTCATCCTGTTTCTCGCCGTCAACATCTTCTCCAACGGCGCGTTCCGGAACCTCCAGGCCGACCTGACGCAGAACAGCCTCTATTCGGTCTCGGAGGGCACCGAGAAGGTCCTCGCCGACCTGAAGGAGCCGGTGACGCTGCGCTTCTTCGTGTCGCGAAACCTGCTCGATCTGAGCCCCGGCCTCGGCACCTATTCGCAGCGGGTGCTCGAACTGTTGCAAAGCTATGTCGATGCGGCCGGAGGCAAGATCCGCCTGGAAATCATCGACCCCAAGCCGTTCTCCAACGAGGAGGACCGCGCGGTCGGGTTCGGCCTCCAGGGCGTGCCGCTCAACGATGCGGGCGAGCTCGGCTATTTCGGGCTTGCCGGCACCAACACCACCGACGACCAGGACGTGATCGGCTTCCTGCAGCCGCAGCGCGAGCCGTTCCTCGAATACGACCTCACCCGGCTGGTGCACAACCTGGCCAACCCGAAGAAGAAGGTCATCGGTCTGGTCAGCGGCATCCCGATCGACGCCGACCCGGCGAACCAGTACAAGCCGTGGACGGTGGTCGAGCAGATCAAGCAGTTCTTCGAGGTCAAGAGCCTGGGGCTCGAACCGGAGATCACCGACGATATCGACGTGCTGATGATCGTCCACCCGTTCGGTCTCTCCGACAAGACGCTTTACGCCATCGACCAGTTCATCATGGCGGGCGGCAAGACCATGGTGTTCGTCGACCCCTACGCCGAAGAAGGTTCGCGCTCCAACGCGGCGATGCGGCTGCCGCCGGATCACGGGTCTGACCTCGAGAAGCTGTTCAAGGCATGGGGCGTCGAATACACGCGGGACAAGGTCCTCGCCGATCTCGGTCTCGCCCAGCGGGTGCAGGCCGCGGTCGACGCGCAGGGCAAGCCGGTCATCACCAACTACGTGGCGTGGCTGTCCTTCCCGGCCGACCGGCTCAAAGCCGATGACGTCATCACCGGCGAGCTCCGGGCGATCAACATCGCCACGGCCGGGTTCGTCGCCAAGGCGAAAGACGCGGACATCGATTTCGATCCGCTGATCGTCTCGACCGAGGCGTCGGCGCCGATGGAGGCGCAGAAATTCCGCTTCCAGCCTAACCCCGCCGAAATCCTCAAGTCGTTCAAGGCCGAGGGCGGGCCCCTGACGCTGGCCGCGCGGGTGAGCGGCAAGCTCAAGAGCGCGTTCCCGGACGGTCCGCCGGAAGACAAGGACGACAAGGACAAGAAGGAGGAGGCGGCGGAAAAGGATGGGTCCGCCACGGAGCCCCATCTCAAGGAATCGAAGGACGTCGTCAACCTGATCGTCGTTGCCGACAGCGATATCCTCGCGGACAGTTTCTGGCTGCAGATCCAGGACTTCTTCGGTCAGCGCCTCGTTGTCCCGACCGCAAACAACGCCGATTTCGTGATCAACGCGCTCGACAATCTCTCCGGTTCGAGCGAGCTGATCGGACTTCGCAGCCGCGGCTTTTCCGACCGGCCGTTCGACCGCGTGATCGAGATCCAGAGGGCGGCCGAGCTGCAATTTCGCGACCGCGAGCGGGCGCTGCTCGAGGAACTCAAGGAGGTCGAGGGCAAGCTCAAAGACCTGACCACCAAGGAAGACGAGGGCGCGACGGTCATTCTGTCGGCCAAGCAGAAGCAGGCGGTCGAGGATTTCAGACGCCAGATCATCAAGGTCAGGGGCCAGCTCAGGGACGTGCGGCGTGCGTTGCGCGAGGACATCGATGCGCTCGATGGTTGGGTGAAGATCGTCAACATCGCGGCCATGCCGCTGTTGATCGCCCTGTTCGCGATCGGGCTCCTGATCGCCCGCAATCGAAGAACCCGCCGGCGCTACGCCGGGCCGGTCGGCTGACGACGGTACGGCGCGTGGAGATCCCGAGATGAAGCCTCGCTCATTCATGGCTCTTGCCTGCCTGACCGCGCTGGCGGTGATCGCCGCGATTCTCGTCGTGGTAAACCAGCCTGCGCTTACCACCCTGACCAAGGGCGACGAGAGCGCGTTCGAGGTTCTGACCGAGCACGTCAACGACGCTGCCGAGCTGGTCATCCAGTCGAACGAAGCGACCTTTTCCATCGTCAGGACCGACACCGGCTGGGGCATGAAGGACAGGGCGCAGTACCCGGTCCACTTCGACAAGGTGAAGACCGCGCTGGTCGGCCTGTCCGAACTCAAGCTCCTGGAGGCGAAGACCAGCGATCCGTCGCGCTACAAGAGGCTCGAAGTCGAAGAGCCCGATACCGAGGAAGCCCAGTCGGTGCGCTTCGAGATCAAGGATGCCGCCGGCAAGTCGATGGCCTCGGGCCTCGTCGGGCGGCTCAACCCCAACCTGTTCGGCGAAGGCGGGGGCGGCACCTATCTCCGGCGCGGCACGGAGGAGCAGTCCTGGCTCGCGGCCGGCGAGGTCTCGCTCGGCAAGACGCGGAACGACTGGATGGTCCGCGACATCGTCGACATCGCGGCGGAGCAAGTCCGCCGCGCCGTCATCCGCCAGCCCGACGGGGCCGAGATCGTCGTGACCCAGGAAAAGCCCGACAGCGGCGAATACAAGCTGGACGGCGTTCCCGAGGGGCGCAAGCTCAAGGACTCCGGAGAGGCCAAGAACCTCGCCGGCGGGCTGTGGCGCCTGACCTTCGAGGACGTGAAGCCCGCGGCGGACGTGAAATTCCCGGAAAAGCCCAATGTGAGCGAATACGAGACCTTCGACGGGCTCAGGGTCCATATCGAAATGACGACTGTGGACGACGTGGTCTGGGGGCGGTTCTCCGCCACCGCGGAGGGTGCGAACGGCGAAGAGGCGGAAGAGATCCGGAAGAAGGCCGTGGAGATCGCCGAGCGGGCGAAGGGCTGGGTCTACGAGCTTTCCGCCGGGGAAGGCGAGCGGCTGACGACGAAGATCGGGGACATCCTCGAAAAGCCCGAAGAGAAGAAGGAATCGAAAGCCAAGGCAGGCTGACCGATTCCCGTTCTGTCTTTCCCCGCAATGAGTTCCCGGTTCCTCTGGGCCTGAGGCGTTTGCGCTGTCGGGGACGGGTTGATTTACAAGGCGTTCACGGAGGTGCGAGATTTTTGATACCCCGTGGTGGTCGTTGATATCCGGGGTTTCAGTTTCGCTGCGGCGGTCGTTTTGGCGATTTTCACCCCACGCCGCTGGTCGCGGCGTCTTGGCAGCGAGGTTTTCCTGCGGCGGCCTCGCGCGCCCTGATCGTGCGCATGAGATAGAAGGTGTCGCCATCGGGCCCTGGGGCCCTTGTTCCACCACCACCCCTGGTCGGGAGAACAGCGATGGCGACGGCGGCGAAGCTACCCTTTTCGTGGCGCGATGTCGAAGTCCTGCCGGACCTTGAACGGCTGCGCCTGGTTCTGGCGGTGCTTCCCGACGAGGAGATCGTGACGGCGCTTGAAGTGTGTCGCGGTCGGGGCCGTAACGACTACCCGGTGCGGGCGATGTGGCGGGCGCTGATCGCGGGGGTGGTGTTGCAACACGCCTCGATGCAGTCGCTGTTGCGGGAGCTGGGGCGCAACCCGGCGTTGCTGGAGATCTGCGGGTTCGACCCTCTGCCGTATCAGAGCGGGCCGGTGACGGTGCTTCACGACGGGCATGCGGTAACGCGCCCGGCGCGGGTTCGTTCGACGGCGCCGAGCCACTGGAACTTCTCGCGGTTTCTGGGGCGTGTTGTGCAGCTTGAGGACGAGCAGGGGCTGGTGTCCGCCATGATCGAGAGCCTGCGCGCCGCGCTGTTCGCCGCGTTGCCGGACTTCGGGCGTCATCTCGGCTACGACGGCAAGGCGATCGCGAGCCACTCGACGGGCCGGGTCGGCAAGGACGAGGACAAGACCTCGGACCCCGACGCCGACTGGGGCAAGCACGAGACGGGCGGGGTGGACGCCAGGACCGGCGCGGTGTGGAAGAAGGTGAAGTCGTGGTTCGGCTACGGGCTGCACCTGATCGCCGACACCGATTACGAGGTTCCGGTGGCCTTCGAGGTGACGCGCGCTTCGGCCTCGGAACCCAAGGTGCTGTCCGGGATGCTGGAGGAGCTGTTCGCAAGGGCGCCGGAGATCGCCGGGCGCTGCGCCGACTTCAGCGCCGACCGCGGTCTCGACGATGCCCGCCTGAAGGCGCGGCTGTGGGACCGGTGGACCGCCCGCCCGCTGATCGATACACGGCTGATGTGGCGGGTGGAGAAGCAGGAGCCGAGATACGATCCGGCGCAGCCGATCACGCGGCCGCTGTTCCCCGACCGCGCCGATGTCATCGTTCACGACGAGCGCGGCCGGGTGTCCTGCGTCTGTCCCGGGACCGGCGAGGTCCGCGCTATGGCGTTTCAGGGGTTCGAGGCTGATCGGGGCCGCTGCGGCACGCTCAAATACCGCTGCCCGGCAGCCGCCTTCGGCTTCGCCTGCGCCGGCAGCCGGGCCTGCCACCGGGCCGGCGGGGTCAAGCCCGGAGACTATGGCCGCATCCTGCGCATCGACCTCGACAGCCACGACCGGCGCATCTTCACCCCCACGCCCTGGGGCAGTCCGTCATGGCGGCGCGGCTACAACCGCCGCTCGGCCATGGAGCGGATCAACAGCCGCCTCGACAACAGCTTCAACTTCGAGACCCACTACATCCGAGGCCGCGCCAAGATGAAGACCCGCCTCGGCCTCGCCCTGGCGGTGATGATGGCGATGGCTCTCGCCCAGGCCCGCGCCGGCCGCCCCGAGCGCATGCGCTCCCTGGTCGGCGCCGTGCCGTATCTCGACACCGGCTGACCGCTCGTCTGCCTCCCGACAATCCTGCCCGATCCCGCCGCCCGACGGCAGAGGGGAAGCCACGCCCGCACGCCAGACAATCTTCCGGTAATCGTATTTGTCAGGCCCCGGAAGCCCGTATCCTGCCCGGTGGGGAAGCGGGCCGGACGATATTCAACCGCCAAAATCGAACCGGCGACAGCCAAAAATCACCACAGCGCACATTTCTCGGGCCTGGCCGCCGATTGACTCCTGCCGGGCGGCTCCCGATCATTCCGCCGCGCCCGCGTACACCGCCGGAAGGCACCGGTCATGAGCGTCCTGTTGCTGCGCCCGGCGGATCTCCAGGGCCTTGTGTCGATGGCCGACGCGATCGACGTCATCGAGCAGGGCTATCGGGAGGCGGCCGGATTTCCCGTCATCAACGCGCCCAGACGCCGGGTCCATTCCCCCGCCGGGGTCCGGGTCAGCAACTTCCCCGGGGGCGTACACGGCCTCGGCGTGATCGGCGCGCAGACCCGGGCCGAGCTGGTCGCCCAGACCGAGACCAATCAGAGCTACAGTTTCCGCGGCCCGCCGGTGCACGTGCTGAGCGATTCGGAGACCGGAGAGCTGCTCGCCATCCTGATCGGCGAGATCGACGAGAAGACGCTGGGGCCGACCAGCCTGATGGCTTTCCGGACCGCGGCGGCGAGCGGTGTCGGTTTCCGCCACCTGGTTCGCGAGGACGCGCGTGTCGCGGGGCTGTTCGGCTCGGCCGGGCAGGCGGCGAACCAGCTGCTCGCGCTCCTGACGGTGCGCGATATCGAGCGCGTCAGGCTCTACAGCCGCGATCCGGACAACCGGCGGCGCTTCGCCGAGACATACGGGCCCGGGTTCGGCGTCGAGATCGAGCCCGTTTCTTCGCCGCGCGAGGCGGTCGAGGGCGTCGATGCGGTCGTCGTCGCCACCAACACGAACGTCCCGGTCTTCGACGGCGACTGGCTGGTCCCTGGTCAGCACGTTACCGGCATCATCGGCTCCAACATCCAGCTCGTCGAAGGCGGGTTCCTCAGGCGCCGGCGCCGCGAGATCGACGACCGTACGGCCGAACGCGCCGACGTGATCGTGGCCAATCTCCGGGAATCCGTGCTTTCCGAACAACAGGGCGATCTGTTCGAGCCGATCGAGCGCGGCCTGATAGGTGCGGACGATATCCTCGACCTCGGCGATGTCGCCGCGGGCACGGCGCCCGGCCGGACCTCGCCCGGGCAGATCACCTACCACAAGAACAACAACGGCACCGGCGCGTCCGAACTCGCGCTCGCCGGGAGGGCGTACGCGCTCGCCAAGGCGGCGGGGCGGGGGGTCGAGATCGACCTCGACCTCGAACCTGCACTGACCTGACTCCGCGCGCCCGAATCCGATAGGCATGCCGGGGCTCGACATCGACGCGGGGCAGGCTGCGGCGCTCCTGCTGGCGGCGACGGTGGCGGGTGTGATGCGCGGCTTTTCGGGTTTCGGCGCCGCTCTGGTGCTGGCGCCGGTCGTCAGTCTCATCGTCGGCACCCATGTCGCGGTCCCCGCGATCCTGCTCGCGATCTTCGCCACCACGGTCCAGCTCTTCGCGCCCGCCTGGCCGCATGTCCGCTGGTCCGACCAGTTCGCGATGTCGGTGCCGGGTTGCATCGGGGTGCCGGCGGGGGTGCTGCTGCTGCTCTATCTCGACCCCGAGCTGATGCGCCGCGGCATCTCCGCGATCACCGCTCTGATCGCGCTGTTCCTGCTGAGCGGATGGCGCTCCAGCCGCCCGCCGACCCGCTTCGGCGCGGCGTCGATGGGTGCCCTCGGCGGGGTGCTGTCGGGCGCCGCGTCGATCGGCGGCCCGCCGGTGATCGCCTATCTTCTGGCCGGGCCGGGCAGTCCGACGCAGACGAGGGCGAGCCTGATCTACTACTTCGCCTTCACCCAGGCGGCCTCCCTGATCATGTTCTGGATCGGCGGGCTGATGAACTGGGAGGTCCTGGTGACCGCCGCGCTGATTGCGCCCGCCCTCGTCGCAGGCACCTGGGCGGGCGCGAAGCTCTTCAATCTGGCGAGCGAACGGGCCTTCCGCCTCGCCGCGCTGACGATCCTCCTGGCGGTCGGCGTCTCCACCTTCTTTGCGTGATGGCGGTCTTCGGCCTCGATGTCTGGGAAATCGCGCTGGTGGCGGCGGCCTTCGCCGGATCCGGTATCGTCCGGGGATTCGGCGGCGGGATCGGTGCGAATTTCCTCACCGCGCCGGTGCTCGCCTTGCTGATCGGACCGCGCGAGGCGGTGCCGATCGTGATGCTCCTTAACATGGTCGGCAACCTCCAGCTCATGCCGCAGACCCTGCCCTCGGTGAACTGGCGGGATGGCTGGCCGCTCTTCTTCTTCCCCATACTGACGGTGCCGCTGGGCGGCTGGCTGCTGTTCACCGTCGACGAGGATCTCATGCGCCGCGCGATCGCGGCGGCGGCGCTCGGCTTCTCGCTGCTGCTGCTCAGCGGCTGGCGCTATCGCGGAGGCCATCGGATCGGCCTCTCCATCGTCACCGGATCGGTATCGGGCGTTCTGGTCGGCTCGGTCTCGCTCGGCGGTCCGCCGGCCTTCCTCTATCTGCTGGCCGGCTCCGGCGACGCTGCGACCAACCGGGCGCAGTTCGTGATGTTCGGAACTACCGCCGGGATCGCCGCGCTGATCATGTTCACCGCGGTCGGCGCCTATCGGCTCGATACGGTCCTGTTCGCCGCCTTCCTGACGATCCCGGCGGCGATCGGCATCTGGCTCGGCTCGATACTGTTCCGCCGGGCGAGCGAAGACGTGTTCAGGCGGGTCTGCCTGTGGGGTCTGGTCGCGGTCTCGCTCTGCGTGCTGGTGCTGTAGCCCCCGCGCTCACCCCTGCTCGGACATCGGAACGCCGGGCGGAAGCTCGAACAGCCCGTCCGGCAGCGCCTCGATGTACTCGACCGCCTCGTCCGTGGACACGATGTCGGCATATTTCGCGTTCATGTCGCAGAGATTGATCGCATGGCTCGCCTGCGACCGGTCGAAGCAGCCTTCCTCGACGAGCGTGGTCCTGAAGTTCTCGCTGAAGGCGTCGAGGACCGAGGCGCGCACGCACCCGCTGGTGGTCGTCCCGACCATGAGGATCGAATCCGCCTTGAAATTGGTGAGGAACGAGGAGAGGGGCGTCCCGTGGAAGGCGCTCGGCTTGAGCTTCTCGATGACGATGTCCTGCGGCGCGGGCGCGATTTCGGGATTGATCTGGTTGCCGTCGAGATTTGAGCGGGGGTCGTCGCCGGCACGCCATTCGCCGGTGCGGGTGTTCTTCCACGCCCAGGAGCCGCGGTCCCAGCCGTCGGTCCGCATCGAGGCGGTGGTGTAGATGATCGGGATGCCCTTGTTGCGCCCGGCCTCGATCAGCCGCTTGATGTAGCGCATCGATTCCCAGGCGTCCTCGCCGCAGGAATTCGGCCACGTCTTGATCGAATCGAGGATGGGTTCCGGCCTGTCGCCGGTGAAGTTGTAGTTGACGTCGATGACGACGATGACCGGACGTTCGCCGAACCCGGCGCGGTCGCCATAGCCCGCCGCGTCGAAGACCTGCCTGTCGCGCTCGGTCAAAAACTGGTTCCAGACGGGTTGCTTCATCGTCTTGCCTCCGCGGGCCGGGTTGCGCCATCATGCAGCGAGCAGCGTAGGCGCACGAAATTGCCCGCGCAAGCGGACACGGACGGAGGACAGCGCAATGAAGGTCGCTCGTCTCAACCACATCAATATCCGCACCATGAAGATGGAGGAAACCAAGGACTTCTACGTCGACAAGCTCGGCCTCGAAGTCGGTTTCCGCCCGCCCTTCGACGAGCACGGCTACTGGCTCTATGCCGGCGACATCGCGATCGTGCACCTGTCCTACAGCCAGGAGGACGAGCCGCGGCGTACCCACGCCGAGTCGATGGGGGACGGGCTGGACCATATCGGCCTCGACGCCGAGGGATTCGACGACATGCTCGACCATCTCCGGCGCACCGGGACCAAGTACAACAAGCGCCTGGTCGGCGGCGGGACGATCGCCCAGATCTTCTTCCACGACCCGAACGGCGTGCTGGTGGAGCTCGCCTACGACGTCGTCACGGAAGGCATCGATCCCGGAACTTTCGAGGAAGAGATGGAGGGGGTCCTCCAGTAGCGGCGCGCCGCTATCTCGGCGGCGGAGGCATCCGCTCGAACTTCTTCGTCGTTTCCGGGTGCTGGGTGAACGGCAGCGCGCGCGAGACGAAGACCTCGATCTGCGGCTCGACGAAGCCCGCGTCGTCGATCGAGCCCACCTTGATCGACCGGAGCTCCGGCCCGCGGGACGACCAGCCGAAGAGTTGCGAGCCGCATTCGGGGCAGAACTCCTTGGTCATCGTGTTGCCGCTGTCGGCGGTATGCTCGTAGCTTTTCGTCGTCCCCTGAAGGACCGCGAGATTTTCCTTCCTGACGAACACGTTGGTCGCGAAGCTCGACCCGGTGGCGCGGCGGCAGTCGTCGCAATGGCACTGCGCGATCCTGATCGGCTCCCCGCTCACCGAATAGCGCACCGCTCCGCACAGGCATCCGCCGGCAAATTCGGTCATTTTCACCCCCTTGGCGTTGCTGCGGCAAGGTAGCACCTCGCCGTCGATGTCGCGAACCGCGCCCGGTCAGAGAAATGTGCGCTGTGGTGATTTTTGGCTGTCGCCGGTTCGATTTTGGCGGTTGAATATCGTCCGGCCCGCTTCCCCACCGGGCAGGATACGGGCTTCCGGGGCCTGACAAATACGATTACCGGAAGATTGTCTGGCGTGCGGGCGTGGCTTCCCCTCTGCCGTCGGGCGGCGGGATCGGGCAGGATTGTCGGGAGGCAGACGAGCGGTCAGCCGGTGTCGAGATACGGCACGGCGCCGACCAGGGAGCGCATGCGCTCGGGGCGGCCGGCGCGGGCCTGGGCGAGAGCCATCGCCATCATCACCGCCAGGGCGAGGCCGAGGCGGGTCTTCATCTTGGCGCGGCCTCGGATGTAGTGGGTCTCGAAGTTGAAGCTGTTGTCGAGGCGGCTGTTGATCCGCTCCATGGCCGAGCGGCGGTTGTAGCCGCGCCGCCATGACGGACTGCCCCAGGGCGTGGGGGTGAAGATGCGCCGGTCGTGGCTGTCGAGGTCGATGCGCAGGATGCGGCCATAGTCTCCGGGCTTGACCCCGCCGGCCCGGTGGCAGGCCCGGCTGCCGGCGCAGGCGAAGCCGAAGGCGGCTGCCGGGCAGCGGTATTTGAGCGTGCCGCAGCGGCCCCGATCAGCCTCGAACCCCTGAAACGCCATAGCGCGGACCTCGCCGGTCCCGGGACAGACGCAGGACACCCGGCCGCGCTCGTCGTGAACGATGACATCGGCGCGGTCGGGGAACAGCGGCCGCGTGATCGGCTGCGCCGGATCGTATCTCGGCTCCTGCTTCTCCACCCGCCACATCAGCCGTGTATCGATCAGCGGGCGGGCGGTCCACCGGTCCCACAGCCGCGCCTTCAGGCGGGCATCGTCGAGACCGCGGTCGGCGCTGAAGTCGGCGCAGCGCCCGGCGATCTCCGGCGCCCTTGCGAACAGCTCCTCCAGCATCCCGGACAGCACCTTGGGTTCCGAGGCCGAAGCGCGCGTCACCTCGAAGGCCACCGGAACCTCGTAATCGGTGTCGGCGATCAGGTGCAGCCCGTAGCCGAACCACGACTTCACCTTCTTCCACACCGCGCCGGTCCTGGCGTCCACCCCGCCCGTCTCGTGCTTGCCCCAGTCGGCGTCGGGGTCCGAGGTCTTGTCCTCGTCCTTGCCGACCCGGCCCGTCGAGTGGCTCGCGATCGCCTTGCCGTCGTAGCCGAGATGACGCCCGAAGTCCGGCAACGCGGCGAACAGCGCGGCGCGCAGGCTCTCGATCATGGCGGACACCAGCCCCTGCTCGTCCTCAAGCTGCACAACACGCCCCAGAAACCGCGAGAAGTTCCAGTGGCTCGGCGCCGTCGAACGAACCCGCGCCGGGCGCGTTACCGCATGCCCGTCGTGAAGCACCGTCACCGGCCCGCTCTGATACGGCAGAGGGTCGAACCCGCAGATCTCCAGCAACGCCGGGTTGCGCCCCAGCTCCCGCAACAGCGACTGCATCGAGGCGTGTTGCAACACCACCCCCGCGATCAGCGCCCGCCACATCGCCCGCACCGGGTAGTCGTTACGGCCCCGACCGCGACACACTTCAAGCGCCGTCACGATCTCCTCGTCGGGAAGCACCGCCAGAACCAGGCGCAGCCGTTCAAGGTCCGGCAGGACTTCGACATCGCGCCACGAAAAGGGTAGCTTCGCCGCCGTCGCCATCGCTGTTCTCCCGACCAGGGGTGGTGGTGGAACAAGGGCCCCAGGGCCCGATGGCGACACCTTCTATCTCATGCGCACGATCAGGGCGCGCGAGGCCGCCGCAGGAAAACCTCGCTGCCAAGACGCCGCGACCAGCGGCGTGGGGTGAAAATCGCCAAAACGACCGCCGCAGCGAAACTGAAACCCCGGATATCAACGACCACCACGGGGTATCAAAAATCTCGCACCTCCGTGAACGCCTTGTAAATCAACCCGTCCCCGACAGCGCAAACGCCTCGGTCAGTGGAAATCGCGCGACGGGTATTGCCGGCGGTCTTCGCCGGAAGGCCGGGCGATCTCATCGGCGCGGGCGAGCGGCGGCTTCAGCGGATCCTGGCCGGCGGCGAGCGCCCGCAGGCGGTGGGTGAGGTCTTCCATGCGCCGGGCGACGACGTGGATCACGATCCCCTCGCGTTGCAGCTCGCCGTTCACCCTGAGGAGGCGGGCTGCCATCGCCTCGCGGCGATAGCGCTCGAAAACTTTCGGCCAGACCACGAGATTGGCGATGCCGGTCTCGTCTTCCAGCGTGATGAAGATCACGCCCGAAGCGGTGCCCGGCCGCTGGCGGACGAGGGCGATGCCGGCGACCGTGACGCTCGTGCCGTTGTCGAGATCGACCAGGCGGCCCGCCGGGGTGACGCGTTCCTTCGCCAGCCTGCCGCGCATCAGCGCCAGCGGGTGGTCCTTCAACGACATCCTGATTGTCGCGTAATCCTGCGAGACCTCCTCGCCCTGGCTCATCGCCGGCAGCGCGACTGCGGGTTCGGGCCGGCGCTCGCCGACGCCGGCGAAAAGCGGGAGCGGCGCGGGGCCGAGCGCGCGGACGGCCCAAAGCGCCTGGCGCCGCGTGCGGCCGGTCGAGCCGAAGGCATCGGCCCCGGCGAGGGTTTCCAACACCGGGACCGGGAGCCCGCTGCGGTCCCGCAGTTCGGCCGGATCGGTGAAAAGGCGGCGGACGGGCCGGTCGCGGGCGCCGACGATCGCATCGGCGCTCGCCTCCGCCATGCCTTTGATCTGGAGAAAGCCCAGGCGCAGCGCGGCCGGCCGGGTGCCGCCTTCCGCCTCTTCGAGCGTGCAGTCCCAGTCCGAATGGTTGACGTCGACCGGGCGGACGGAGACCCCGTGCTCCCTGGCGTCGCGGACCAGCTGGGCGGGGGCGTAGAAGCCCATCGGCTGGCTGTTGAGGATGGCTGCGGCGAAGACCTCGGGGTAGCGGCATTTGAGCCAGGCCGAGACGTAGACCAGCAGGGCGAAGGACGCCGCGTGCGATTCCGGAAAGCCGTAATCGCCGAAACCCTCGATTTGGCGGAAGCAGCGCTCGGCGAAATCGCGCTCGTAGCCGTTCCGGACCATGCCCTCGATCAGCTTGGTCCGGAACCTGCCGATGGTGCCGACATGCCGGAATATCTCAAAAGTAAAATCCTACAGAATACTCCGTATAACATATTGATTTATCGTAATAAAATGAACTGGCAGAAACTCGAGAGAAATCTCGTAACCAATCTGAAAGCGGATTCATTCCAATCCAGGCGTATCCCCAGCGCAGGCCTGTAGGCACTCGGACGGCAGCCCTTCGGGTCCCGGGGGATGAAAGTTCCCGGCGACCGGCTTCGAAGGCGGCGAGGATCGGACGCTCCTTTCTGCCCATGCGCCAGTGAACCTTGTCCGTTGCCGTTCAGGAACGAACCGGTTCATCGGCTTCATCGCCGGGCATCGACATACTCGACAAGTGCGGATCGGCCGACGATAGCGACGATCCGCACATGCAGTTCGGTCCCTTCCGCGTCGGTCAATTGCAGTTTCTCGCCGGGGGTGAAGTGAACCGGCTGTTGCCTGCCTTCGTCAATCGCAATGTTCGACGCGTAGAGGTAGGTCCGGTCATGGGCGTCGCGTACGGGATTGAGCCTGCCCTTCAATCCCGGAACATGGCCGGTGGCCTCCGGAAAGATGACGCTCCCGCCTGCCGGCAAAGCCTCCAGATCGATCGCCAGCGCTCGTTCGCCCGGTATCCAGTCCCGCTCCGGATGTGCGGCGTATCCTGCTGCGGACGCGAACACGGTCATGGGCAGCCGGGTCGTGTGCAGATCGACTGCCGCTTCGCCTTGTTCGTCCGTGACGGCCTGCTTCCAGGTGTTGTTCGGAAATAGGAGAAGGAGACCGGCGCCCGGCAAGGGCCGGCCGCCAGACCGCACGGAGATGACGGCGCGAGCGGGGATCCGCTCCTGTACCGCCGCAGGAATGACAAGCAGCACCTCGGCATCGTCAACGACCGTGTACTCGGGGTACTTCCCGCACAACGCCCAGGTCTCGCGGCGGATGATGGGCACGCCGTCGCCGCGGCGCTCCATGTAGTATCGCCTGTCTTCACCGCCCCGGGTTCCTCCGACAGGCATCCGCGCCAATACGGAGGTGAGGGCTTCATTGCGGGTCGACTGCCGCGACGCCATACTCTCCACCGTCAGGTTGTTCGGCAGGGAACCGGGCGACTGGATTTCCACCCGATCGTCGAACATCGAGAGACGGATCCTGCTTGCTCTCATGGAGTAGTCGCGATGGACGACGGCGTTGACCAGCGCCTCGAACAGGGCCTTTTCGCTGTACTGGGGAATATCCGAACGGGCCGGATCCTTTCGCGCCGCGACCCGCATGTTTCTGACAGCGAAGGCAACGGCGCCGGCGATCTGTTCGTTCAGCGGCCCGGCGATCTCCCGGGCATCGACCTGACCCGATGCACGGTCTCCGCCGTCGTATCGGGTCGCCGTGATGCAGGCGTGCGGGAGCCATCGTTCCGGACTGGGCGTGCACAACAGCACGCCGGCGACCGTCGCGCGAAGCGCGCCTGCCTCGTCGTCTGCCAGAAGCGCCAGCTTCCCGAGCGCCGCCTCGGGCTCGGCCGCGCCCTCGGCGCTGAGCAACGGTTTCCAGAGCGCCTCGGTCAACGTCCGGAAACCGGTTTCCGGCACCGGCTGCTTGTCGAACCACAGGAAACGCGCCTGTAACCGCCGTTGCGTCAGGCGCAACCGCTCGTCGCTCCCCATGAGCCGCTTCGAGGCGCCCACGCGGACGTAGCATCCGCCGGGGCTCTCATGGACGGAATCGCTCTCCGGGACTTCGGCCAGCAGCACCAGCCTGCCGTCGGACAATTCCCGGTGATGCGTGCGGATGCGAACGGGCGGCTTGATCGTATCGGTGCTCACCTCCACGAGAAGGGAGTCCAGACGGGCGATTTGCGCACGCGACATGCCGATGACGCTGCCGTCGTCGGCAACACCGGCAAGCACCACGCCCCCGGCCGCGTTGGCGAAGGCTGCGATTTCATCGGCCCAGTCGCCGCGGGCCGGCCGTCTCGGACGATCCCCGGCGAATTCCACCTGCTTGAATTCCCAGTTGCTGTCCTCGCCCGCCCGCAGCTGGCTTTCGATGTCCCGGGCGCGGTAGTTCATGCCCCGGCAATCCCGGCGGCCCTTGTAGCTCGCCGTGTGTGTCGTGGATCGCAGCTGTCCGGCGGTACCGTTTCGACCATATGGCGATCGGGCCATTGTCGGATGTCGCGCCGCTCCGGACCCGTGTCGATGCCCTCGCGCAGGCGGGCGCTGGAATAGACGGGGAATGCCCCGGTTTCTCCAGACGGCTGCTCGCTACCCATCTTTCCGAATAACCGTGCTGGCACCGTCAGCCGACGAAAGCTGCCGTCGTCTTCCCGGTCCGTCATGTCCCCATGTCCTCGGCCCTGGCACGTGACGCTGCCGGGTGCAGCGTCCCTGCCGGGCGTTGGCCGTTGCGCTGGCAATTTCCCGACCGCCCCGCACGCCGACGTCGACCGCTCGCCCGTCACTCCGGTCGGCCGCGACATGCGCCCCGCCGCCAGGAGGGAAAGGCTGGCCGTGAGCGGGGCGGCGGTCGGGTGCCCGGGAGAGGGCGTTCGTCCGTTTCCCCTCATCGGCACGAAGGAGACGGCACCATGAGCGCAGCGATGGCATTCCCCCGCAACACGGCGGCAACCTTTCTCACCCATTTCTTCGGACCCGGCCTGGCCGAAGACGACCGCTATGTGGTCGAGCGCTACCGCACGCTCGCGAACGGCGACATTCGGCCCTGCCCGGACGCCGCGCCGAAGGGCGGCAGGCGCGGCAAGGCCCGGGCGATCACCGCGACCCTGAAGGCGGTCAGGGAGATGCGGCCTGAGCGCAACGAGATCATCATCTGCACCGGCCTCGGCAGCCGGGGCGGGGTCCAGTACTGGGGTGTCTACGCCATGGGGCTCGGTATGGACCGCCGCCAGAAGGGCTGACCGCCCCCTTCCCGGACGTCCGGCCGGCCCACCGCCGGCGGGGCGTCCGCCTTTCCCCTTGTTCCACGAACCGAGGAGGACGGCATGGCCCATGCCGATCCGGAGATCCGCCGTGCGCGCGTCGCCAGACGCACCGCCGCGCGCACCGCCCGGGGCCTTTGTCCCCGCTGCGGAGACCGCCCGCCGGCGCCCGAGCGCCGCCTGTGCGCGCCCTGCAACGAGAAACAGAACGCGGCGGGCCGGGAACGCGACGCCCGCCTGCGGGCCGGCAGGAAACCCCGGCGCGACCCCGAACGGGCAAGGCGCCAGGGGCGCGAGCGCGACCGCAGGCTCTATGCCGAGAGGAAGGCGACCGGCATCTGCGTCAGGTGCGGCCGGGCCCCGGCACTCCCGGACCGCACGACCTGCGGGCCTTGCGCGGAGAAGCATCGCGCGCGCGACCGCGAGCGCGACGCCCGGGCCAGGGCCCGGGGGATACCCTATGGCGGTCGCGACCCGGAAGCCCGGCGCCGGGCCGGACGGGAGCGCAGCCGCCGGCGCAGCGAGGCCCGCCAGGCCGCCGGGCTCTGCACCCGTTGCGGCAACGTCCCGCCCGAGGACGGCAGGACCATGTGCGGGCCGTGCCGCGAGGACAGGCGGCAGGCCAAGAAAGAGCGCCATCACGGTCGCCGCGCCGCCCGCCTCTGCGTCCGGTGCGCGGCGCCCGCGCCGGACGGCAGGGCGTATTGCCCGTCCTGCGCCGGGACCCGGAGCAGGCGGCGGGACCGGAAGGCGAAGCGGGAAGCCGACCGCCGGCGCTATGCCGAACGGAAGGCCAGGGGCGATTGCACCAGTTGCGGCAAGCCGGCCCACGGCGCCGCCGAGTGCGCGGCCTGCCGCGACGCCGCCCGCGCCCGCTACGACACCCGCCGGGCCGCCGGGGTCTGCGTCAAGTGCCGGACCCCCACCTTCGATGGCGCCGTTTACTGCGCGCCCTGCGCCGTCGTCAGGGCCGAACGCCGCGACCGCGAGGCGGAACACGCCGCCCGCCGCGCTCGCTATGCCGAACGCAGGGTCGGGGGCCGCTGCGTCGCCTGCAATACGCCCTCGCCCGGCGTCGCCCGCTGCGAACCCTGTTCGCGCAGGCACCGCGAGAGTTCGGGCGCGTTCCGCGGCATCCCGCTCTGGGACCCCGCCTGGACGGTGATCGAGACCGCCACCGGGCGCGAGCACGGGCCGTTCGACAGCGAGGCCGACATCGCGCTCTGCCTCGCCTTCGGGAAGCTCTCGCGCGACGAGGTCGAGGTGCTGTGCGACGCCAGCCCCATGAGTTCCTACACCGCGCCGGCCTGGTGAGCCGGCGCGCCTCCGGGTCGGGCGCGGCGGGTGTCTTCCCTGCCGCGCCGCCACCCTGTCTCCGCCGGGGCCGGCGTCCCGGAGTTGAAGGAGGGCTTTCGCGGGGGCGAGCGCCCGGGAGGGCCGGGGGAGTGGTTTCTCCGGCCGGATGTCCGGGGGCCGTCCAGGGGAGATGCCCATGTCCGAGTTGTTCCACGACGCCGACGCCGATGCGGCAAACGACACCATGCACGACGCGCCGGCCTGCGACGAACTGCTGGCCGAGGCCGGTCTCGACAGCCGGGCCATCCGCGAGGTCCTCGCCGGCCGCGACGCAGAGTGAAGGAAAGCGGGGAGAAGATGAGCGGCAGGGGGCCGGGGAGAGGGTTCTCCGGTCCCGGCCGCTCGACCATCGTCAGCAACCAGACCTGAAGGAGCATCGCAATGAGCTTCGGAATGAACCGCGTCGAACTGATCGGCCGCCTCGGCGCCGACGTCACCGTCAACCATCTCGCCTCGGGAGGCCGCGTGGCCAATCTCAGCATCGCCACCGACGAATCCTATCTCGACCGCCAGACCGGCGAGCGGGTCGACCGGACCGAGTGGCACCGGGTCGTGACCTTCCAGAACGGCCTCATCGACATGCTGGAGCGGCATGCGAAGAAGGGCCGTCTGGTCCACGCCGAGGGCAAGCTCCAGACCCGGCGGTGGAAGAAGGAGGGCGAGGACTCCGACCGCTTCTCCACCGAGATCCTGATCGTGCCCGGCCACAGGATCCAGTTCCTCGACAAGCCCGCCGGCGCGAACGGGAACGGCGCCCAGGCCGGGACCGCCCAACCGGCGGCGAACGGCGAGGCCATGCCGGCCGACGGCACCGGGGAGGCCGGGGACATCATCCCGTTCTGAGTCGGTCACGCTTCCTATCTCCCAACTCGGGCGGCCGCTGCGCGGTCGCCCCTTTTTTGCTGCCGGTTTCGAGGCTTCTCCCGGTCGGACCATGCGCCCGTGCTTCGTGCGGAGCGTCCTCCCTCAGCCGGAGGAAATCCGTGAAGCGGCCCGCTCCCGGCCCCGGATCATGCCCCGGAAAGCCCTGCGGGAGCAAGAGGAAGGCAGGGGCCGGGCAAGCCGACCCCAGGAGGAGGGAGATCATGAGTTTCGTCGTCAATCTCAGGCACGAGCCGAAGCTGCGGGAGAAGTTCGACCATGCGCAGGTCGTGAACGGCACCGTGCTGATCGACCGCCGCACGAAGTGGGGCAACCCGTTCAGGATCTCTCCGGCCTGTTCGAGAGAGCAGGCGGTCGCCCGCTACCGTGCCGACCTCTGGCGGCGCATCCGCGCCGGCGAGATCGAGCTGGAGGCGCTGGCCGCGCTGCATGGCCGCCGCCTCGCATGCTGGTGCGCGCCGCTGCCCTGTCACGGCCACGTGCTGGCCCGCGCCGCGGCCTGGGCGGCGCGGCAGCTGGCCGAACGCAGCGCCCGCCAGGCGGAGGAGAACGCATCATGAGCGACATCGCCTTCCGCCGTATCGCCCCGGACGAATCCCGCATCTACTGCGACGGCGACCATGTCGGCGACATCTACGCGCTCGACGATCCGCTGCGCGAGGGCGCGCGGTATTTCGTGATCCATCTCGACGAGGATCCGCGCGGCCCCCACCGCGTCCATGACCGCAACCGCATCCGCGAGGCAACCGAGCAGCGGATCCTCTCGCATCCGTTCCGGAGATGACCGGCCATGGCTGTCAAATTGCGCGCTCCGCTTGCAAGGCAGGCCGACAGGCCCGGGGATGCTCCCGCAGGCCGTGCCGGGCAGCAGCGCCCATCGGGTCCGTGCAAGGGGAGAGAATTTGCCTGTCTGCGTGCTGTCCCATTGTGCCACACGGGCTCACTGCACCAACCCCGCCTGCGGCGGGGTCCTCCACTCCGCTCACGCTCCGTTCCGGCCGGGACTCGGAATGAAACGGCGCTGAAGCGCCTAGGCCCGGCGGAAGGCGCGACCGTGGCTCCGCGCTCCCTGCGGTCGCTTGTGCGCCCGCACCACTCGCGCACCCCACCGGGTCATGCCCTGCGGCCCCGGTGGCTCCCGTCCGCGCACATGACCCAAAGGAACATCACTTCGGGGCGCAACGCTCCGAGCGCTGCAACCCGATCGTCAAGGAGATCGTCATGACCCTCATCGAAAACATCGACACCGCCGAGACCGAAGCACACTCCGTCACCGCGACCGTCTGCGAGAACGCCGCCCTGTTCGGCGCAACCCCCGAGCGCGACGAGTTCGACACCCGTGACATCTGGGACAAGGACGATGCGCTGACCGCCGTCGCCGAAGCCTTCCGCATCATGGCCGAAGGCGTCTGCCCCGACGGCACACAGCTCGCCGACGAGCGCGAACACCTGCTCTGGGGCTTCGTCAACATGCTCCATGCCCAGACGCAGCGCATCGACCGCGGTGTCGACAGGCTCACCCCCGAACTCCGCGACCTCCAGCGCGACCAGGACGGAACCGAGATCAGGTCCCGCGAACTCGAACTCGTCACCGACCGCGCCCGGAACCTCGGCGACCGCCGCGACGCCTTCGAGACCCTGCGCGATGCGGTGGCCGAACAGTACCGCGCCGAGACCGGCGACACATGGCGGCCCCGGCGCGGCAGCCACGTCAGCCAGACCGGCAGGCTGACCTCGGCCAGCATCGACGCCCGCGACTTCGTCCGCGCACGCAAGGACCGCAAGACCATGGCGCACCTGCCGCAGGGCACCCTCGTCGCCATCGCAGGCGGCAAGGACATCGCCAACCCCGACGCGGTGATCCGCATGCTCGACAGGACCCGCGCTAAGCATGCGGATATGGTGCTCGTCCACGGCGGCGGCCCCGGCGTCGAGAAGATCGCCGCGCGCTGGGCCGAACGCAACGGCGTCCACCAGATCGTCTGCAAGCCCGACTGGGACCGCCACGGACGCGCCGCGCCCTTCCGCCGCAACGACGAATTGCTCAACCTCCTGCCGAAGGGCGTCATCGCCTTCCCCGGCTCCGGCATCACAGAGAACCTCGTGGACAAGGCAAGGCAGCTCGGTATCCCCGTGATGACGGCCAGTGCATAGGCCGCACCGCAGCGCGGGCCGCGTCGATCCCCGGCGCGGCCCGCTTCGCTTCCGACCGACGGCGTCGCGGCACCGTCGTCCTCGCGGGCGCTTCGCGCCGCGCTCGCGATCGACACCGTGACCGGCATCTCCGGCAGCGCCGCCGGTGTTGGCGACCGCCAACCCGGTCGCCGGCCAAGACAGCAGCGCCTTGCGGCTGTCGCCGCCATCGCGCGTTGTCGCCTGCATCGCTCCCCGCACTCCCGCCGACCCTCGTGACGGCGCTCCCGTCGGAACCGCCGGCACCGCCCCCGGCGCCGCGCTCGACACTTCGTCCCTTCGTGGTGTCGCCACCGTCGCCCGCATCAGGCGCCGCGGAGGCTCCAATCCGCCGGGTTCCCCGGCGTCGATTCCCCCATCGCTCATACATCGCAAATCGTGCTCAAACGGGCCGCGCCCGTCTCGGTTCTGCACACCGGAACGCAGGTCCCCTGCGGGCTGCGGCATGGGATGACAGGCGTAGCCTGGCGCCGCCAGGAGTGGACATGCACCGCCAGAATCCTGCCGGCGCAACGCGGATCGTGTGCAGTCACTCTGACTGCTCTGGATCGCCGTACCGGGGCGCAGTCCAGCGCGCGCCTGTCGCCGGAAGCAGTCAGGGTGGTTGCGATCGGTGGCAGGACGTGTGACGGTGTGTTCCGCCGTGCAGGCCCCCGAAACACGGAAAAACACGCCCCCGAGACCGGCATCCGGGTCGCAGCGGCGCCCTTCGGGGCGTCCGGTTGCGGTGCCGGCGGGGCGGGTGGAGAAGGGTACGGCGGCCCCGTCGGGCGTCCCGGTTCCGGCCGCAAACGGGCCGCCGGCACGCTGTTTCAGGGCCGGAAGTTCATTGCGGCCGACCGGCAGTTCGACCTGGAAAGGGCAGAAGGGATGGCGGGAAGCGAACGGGAATATCCCGAGACCGGGAAGAAACCTGCGGAGAACCGGAGCAATGCGCGCCGGCAGCGCTCGACCCGCTTCTCCGATTCCGAGTGGGACCTGATTCGGCGGGCCGCCGCGCGGCACGGCATGTCCCCCGGCGAACTCGTGCGATCGAGCGCAGTTGCCGCCGCCGAGGATCGCCTGGAGGAACCTCCTCCGGCCACCTTGTCGCAGGGCCATGCCGCGCTCATCGAGGAGGTCTACCGCCTCGTCTACGTGATGGCGACGCTCGACCGGGAGGAGATGCTCGACGCCGAACGCGGCGCGGACCTCGACGACCTCGTCGCCGCCGCCCGCAGGAGCATGGCGGAGACGATGAACGAGGGACCGGCGTGAAGATCCGGACCAGGGCTGTGTGCAATGCGGGCCGCTCGAAACCGTCGGGCGATGAAAGCCGTTGTGCGACAAGCCCTCAGCCCGAGCGGCGCTTGAGCGGCAGCGCTCGCCGCGCGCTTGCGGGGACAGTCCCCGAACCGCCGCGCAGCTTCCAAGTGGTAGTTTAGGAAGGCGTTTACCCTGATGAGTTGACGGACCGCTATATGTTGCGGTCTCGGGGTGGCGCTGATGCAAGGGGTGACCCGTCGTCAACCTTCGCCGGTAAGCCTCTTTAGGAAGCACATGGCGAGATAGCAATTGCGAATAGGGAGGTGGCGGCCATGACGGATCACGAAGAACGCCGGAACTGTCCGGTACTCATGTGGTTCCGGCGCGACTTCCGGCTTGCCGACAATCCGGCGCTGGCATGGGCTGCGGAAACCGGCAGGCCTGTCATTCCCTTCTTCCTGCTCGACGACGAGGAGCGCCGGAGGGGCGGGGCGTCGCGATGGTGGCTGCATGGAAGCTTGGACGCACTCGGCGACAGCCTCGCGCACGCCGGCAGCCGGCTGGTGCTGCGAAGCGGTTCCGCTCAGCGGGCAATTGCCGCGCTGGCGGATGAAACCGGCGCGGCGGACATCGTCTGGAACCGGCTTTACGAACCGGCACTCATCGAACGGGACACGGCCATAAAGGCGCAGTGCCGAGCCATGGACGTGACGCCCCGGTCGTTCAATGCGGCGCTGCTGTTCGAGCCCTCGAGCCCTGGACCGTCTGCACGAAGACGGGTGGGCATTACCGGGTGTTCACGCCGTTCTGGCGTCAATGCCTGAGACAGGGGGGCGAGCCGCCGCAGGACGCTGTGCGGCGCCTGCCGCTGCCGGCCCGTTTGCCAGCGAGCGAGAACCTTTCCGACTGGCGGCTCCGCCCGACCGTTCCGGACTGGCCCGCCGGCCTGCGCGGCGCGCGGCAGCCGGGCGAGGCGAGCGCACGGCTGCGGTTAGAGAGGTTCCTGGCAAAGCACGTCTCCAGCTATGTGCAAGATCGTGAATTCCCGGCGAGCGAAGGCACGGGTCGGCTATCGCCGCATCTGCATTTCGGCGAGATCGGACCCCGGCAGGTCGCCGACGCATTGGGCGCAGCCGAGCCCGGCAACGGTGCCGATGCCTTCCTGCGACAGCTCGGCTGGCGCGAGTTCAGCTACCATCTGCTCTACCACAATCCCGACATGGACACGGTCAATCTTCTGCGCGTGTTCGACCGCATGCCCTGGCGTGAAGATCCCGGAAGCCTGAGGGCTTAGCAGCGCGGCCTTACCGGCTACCCGTTGATCGATGCCGGCATGAGGGAGCTCTGGACGACGGGCTGGATGCACAACCGGGTGCGGATGGTCGTCGCCTCGTTCCTGACGAAGCATCTGCTGATCGACTGGCGGCGCGGCGTCGAGTGGTTGCTCGACACGCTCGTCGATGCCGACCTCGCCAACAACAGCGCCGGCTGGCAATGGGTCGCCGGCAGCGGCGCCGACGCCGCGCCGTACTTCCGCATCTTCAACCCGGTCGCGCAGTCCAAGCGTTTCGACGCCGGAGGCGGCTATCTCCGCAAATGGCTCCCGGAACTGCGGCGGCTACCGGACAAATGGATCCACGCCCCCTGGGAGGCGCCGGCATCTATTCTCACCGATGCCGGAATAAGGCTTGGCGAGACGTATACGCGGCCCATCGTGGATCACGGGGAAGCACGCGAGCGGGCTCTCGGCGTCTACAGGACCGTCATTCGTGAGTAATCGTGACGGCATTTTGTGGTGTCGTGAGGGGTGTGCCGCTATCGAGGGATCATCAAGGCCGCCCGCGCTGTTGGCGTCGGCGAGCAAGATGTTCGGCGCGATGTCGTCTCGGCTTTGGCGTCCGACCGTCGGTCCCTTAACGCATTACGCAGCGAACGCACGGGGTTATCGGTATGGCTATGCGATCATGGCAACGCTTCAACGGGAAAAGGTCATTCGCGTCCAGCCCATCGCAGCGCAGCTTGCCTGCCGCACGGAGCTACTGGATGATGATAGAAATATGCGGGATCCAATAGAGTCACGCATTGATGAACGATGTCGCGCCGTTTGAACACGGGATCTGTCGGCGCCGCCACCTCAACCAACCCGTGTTCCCGTCGTCACGATGACGCCAGGCGCGTTGATCACCAAGTGGCAGCGGGTTCGAGACCTGCTACGCCCTACGGGGGAAGCCTTCCGGACGAATTGGAATGCGACCTGAAGGCCGGCGCATGCTATATGGAAGACTGAAACGCCGAGTGCCCACGAAGGCGGCAGCTTCCCGTTCCGGCCGAAACCCATGCGCAAATTGCTGAAAACCCTGAGGTGGCGTCGCAAAATCGGACAGGTCGTCAAGGTGTATTCCGCCGTGTGACGGAGGAATGCGGATGAGCAAGCGACGCAGGTTTTCGGGGGAGCTGAAGGCGAAGATAGCCTTGGAGGCGCTACGGGGTGATCGGACGCTTCAGGAGATTGCCTCGAAGCACCAGGTGCATCCGAACCAGGTGGGTGTGTGGAAGCGCCAGGCGATGGAGGGTCTGGGGGAGGTCTTTTCCGGTGGAGGTGAGCGCCGGGCGCGGGATCACGAGAGCGAGGTCCGGGCTCTTCACGCCAAGATCGGGGAGTTGATCGTAGAGCGTGATTTTTTGTCACGCGGGTCCGGTCGCTGAGCCGGTCCGGGAGACGGGCGATGGTTGTGCGGGGCCACCCGTCGTTGAGCCTGACCCGGCAATGCCGTCTGCTGTCGATCGGGCGCTCGTCGCTCTATGACCGGCCGAAGGGGGAGAGCGCGGAGACGCTGGCTCTGATGCGCCGGATCGACGCGCTGTTCCTCAAGTATCCGTTCTACGGCGCCCGCCAGATGGTTCGGCATCTGCGCCGCGAGGGGGTGCGGATCGGGCGGCGGCGGGCCGCTCGCCTGATGCGCCTGCTTGGTCTTCAGGCGGTCTATCGGGCGCCGCGGACCAGTGCGCCGCACCTCGGGCACCGGGTTTATCCATATCTGCTGCGGGGTCTGGCGATCGAGCGGCCGAACCATGTGTGGTGCGCCGACATCACCTACATCCCGGTGCGGCGCGGCTTCCTCTACCTGGTGGCGATCATGGACTGGGCGAGCCGCTGCGTCCTGGCCTGGCGGCTGTCGAACACGCTGGACGCGGGGTTCTGTGTCGAGGCTCTCGACGAAGCCCTGGCGCGCCATGGCACCCCGCAGATCTTCAACACCGACCAGGGCAGCCAGTTCACCGGCTTCGCCTTCACCGCGCGCCTGCGGGAGGCCGGTATCCGCATCTCGATGGACGGCCGCGGCCGGTGCATGGACAACATCTTCATCGAGCGGCTGTGGCGCTCGCTCAAATACGAGGCGGTCTACCTGCACGAGATCGCCGACGGCTTCGCAGCCCGGCGCGTCATCGGCCAGTGGATCGGCTTCTACAACACCGAGAGACCGCACTCGGCACTCGGCGGGCGGACGCCGGCCGAGGCCTACCGGGGCGACACGCCTGTGGATATGATGGACAAGCCGCTTCGCGCCTTGACCACATACCCACAGGCGCAACAGCAGCAGCAAAAAGATCGATCCAAAAGGATTCTGGCGGCACAAACTTCAACCGGAATACACCTTGAAAACGCCGTCAGCCTGTCCGACAAACCGACGCCACCTCAGTGTGGAAGCGCCAGGCGATGGAGGGTCTGGGGGAGGTCTTTTCCGGTGGAGGTGAGCGCCGGGCGCGGGATCACGAGAGCGAGGTCCGGGCTCTTCACGCCAAGATCGGGGAGTTGATCGTAGAGCGTGATTTTTTGTCACGCGGGTCCGGTCGCTGAGCCGGTCCGGGAGACGGGCGATGGTTGTGCGGGGCCACCCGTCGTTGAGCCTGACCCGGCAATGCCGTCTGCTGTCGATCGGGCGCTCGTCGCTCTATGACCGGCCGAAGGGGGAGAGCGCGGAGACGCTGGCTCTGATGCGCCGGATCGACGCGCTGTTCCTCAAGTATCCGTTCTACGGCGCCCGCCAGATGGTTCGGCATCTGCGCCGCGAGGGGGTGCGGATCGGGCGGCGGCGGGCCGCTCGCCTGATGCGCCTGCTTGGTCTTCAGGCGGTCTATCGGGCGCCGCGGACCAGTGCGCCGCACCTCGGGCACCGGGTTTATCCATATCTGCTGCGGGGTCTGGCGATCGAGCGGCCGAACCATGTGTGGTGCGCCGACATCACCTACATCCCGGTGCGGCGCGGCTTCCTCTACCTGGTGGCGATCATGGACTGGGCGAGCCGCTGCGTCCTGGCCTGGCGGCTGTCGAACACGCTGGACGCGGGGTTCTGTGTCGAGGCTCTCGACGAAGCCCTGGCGCGCCATGGCACCCCGCAGATCTTCAACACCGACCAGGGCAGCCAGTTCACCGGCTTCGCCTTCACCGCGCGCCTGCGGGAGGCCGGTATCCGCATCTCGATGGACGGCCGCGGCCGGTGCATGGACAACATCTTCATCGAGCGGCTGTGGCGCTCGCTCAAATACGAGGCGGTCTACCTGCACGAGATCGCCGACGGCTTCGCAGCCCGGCGCGTCATCGGCCAGTGGATCGGCTTCTACAACACCGAGAGACCGCACTCGGCACTCGGCGGGCGGACGCCGGCCGAGGCCTACCGGGGCGACACGCCTGTGGATATGATGGACAAGCCGCTTCGCGCCTTGACCACATACCCACAGGCGCAACAGCAGCAGCAAAAAGATCGATCCAAAAGGATTCTGGCGGCACAAACTTCAACCGGAATACACCTTGAAAACGCCGTCAGCCTGTCCGACAAACCGACGCCACCTCATCTGATGCTGTTCCGCACCATTCACGACCTTGCCCTGATGATTGACCGCGAGCGCGTCGGCCGCGAGGCCAGCCCGAGCGCCGGGGTTGTCGACAGCCAGACGGTCAAGGCGACGGCTCCGGGGGCGAAGCGGGGCTACGACGGTGCGAAGAAGACCGTCGGGCGCAAGCGACATGTGGCGGTGGATACCGACGGTCGTCTTCTGATGGTCAATCTCACCGCCGCCGACATATCCGACAGTGCCGGAGCGCAGGTAGTTCTGGAGGCGCTGCGCAAGCGTTGGCCCTGGATCAAGCATCTGTTCGCCGACGGCGCCTATGACCGCAGGCAGCTCATGGACAAGGCCGCGTTCCTCGATTTCGTCGTCGAGATCGTCCGCCGCCTCGACGATGAGCCGGGCTTCAAGGTCGTGCCGCGCCGCTGGGTCGTCGAGCGCACCTTCGGCTGGCTCACAAGATGGCGACGCCTCGTCCGCGACTACGAACAGCGCATCGATGTCTCCGAGGCCATGATCCACGTCGCTATGGGAAGCCTCCTCCTCCGAAGAATTACTCACTGATGCCATTCTCAAACGGACTCTGAGTCCTGCTTCGGCTAAATCCCGTGAAACGGCTGGAATAGGCGAGGGATCGGTGCCTCGAACCTGAGCCGCGCGTCAGTCACCGCCAGACAGATACAGTCTTCTTCCGGCCCTGCGGCAGGCCGGTGCACCACGGACGGGTCGGCGATTCCGACGTCTCCACGCCGGTACCACGAACCCCGGTCGTAGAACGACCCGGCCAGAACCAGCGTTGCCTCGAAGCCCCGGTGTCCATGGTCCGGGACGCTTTTCCCGGCCGGGATCGACAGGAGCCTCGCCGTTGCGCCCGATCCGCGCGTCTTGAGCGGAACCTGCCGGATGCCGCCGCCGACGGCGCGCCATTCAAGCCCGGCGGCATCGCCTTCGGCATAGTCGCGCAGTGGCAGCGGCAGCACAAATGGAACCGAGAGTCCCAAGCGGGCAGATGCGGCCGGACCGTCTTCCCGGTCCTGATTGCCGGTCACCATCTCCAGCACGGTTTCATCAATCGCAGCGCCGGACGGCGCAGAGTCGATCAGAGCGCCGCCGACGGCCTCCGCCAGTTCGAGATCGACCCGGCAGGCCGGACAGAGTGCCAGATGCGTCGCGACCAGAAGCGACAGGGCCTCGTCCAGCGTTCCCGCCCCATAGGCGAGCAGGAGGTCGTCACCGACATGGTGCTCGATCATCATCGCAAATCCTCCCGCTGCGCGCCGAGCTCTGTGCGGAGGCGGCGAAAGGCGAGGCGCGCGCGCGACTTTGCGGTGCCGAGCGGAATCCCGAGCCGTATCGCGATCGCGGCGTAGCTCTCTCCTTCGTAGAAGGACAGTCGCAGGACTTCCCGCTGTTCCTCGCTCAGCGCGGCCAGCGCGGCGCGAACGGCGTTAGCACGCTGCCGCACGACGAGCGCCTGTTCGCCCTCCGGCGCCGGGTCCGGCCGGAAGGCCGGATCCTGCGGGTCGAATTCCGACCGGCGGTCACGGCGGAACGCGTCGATGCGGCGGTTGCGCGCGATGGTGAATATCCATGCAGCGGCACTCGCGCGCTGGCTGTCATACAGATGCGCCTTGCGCCAGATCGCAGCGAAGACGTCCTGGAGCACATCGTCGACACTTCCCGCATCTCCGCCGCCGCGCAGCAGCCAGGTCCTGATTCTCGGGCCGAAATGGCGGAATAGAACTGCAAACGCCGCACGGTCCCTATGCTCGGCGACGGCGAGCAGGCAGGCCGACATGTCGTCAATGGGACCGTCGGGCCGCTCCGGGCCGGGGGCTGCATCTGCTGCCGCGTCCCCGGCGCTGGTTGCGGCGGGTTCCGGGAGAACGCGGCTGCGCGGAAAACCGATCACGTTCCTGGTACAGTTCATGCCAGATTATACGGCGCCTGCGCCAATTCGGATCACTCTTTCCGGAGATGAGGTGATCCGCGGGGGCCTTCGCTTCGTATTTGGAATAATGACACATGATCGAAAGGATATTTCAGCGCAGGATGGTGGCCGCCGACGCACGGTTGCAGTGGTCGGCGCAGGCATCTCGGGCCTGGGCGCGGCTTGGCTGTTGTCCCGCGCCCACCGGGTCGTGCTGTTCGAAGCGTCTGACCGGGCGGGCGGACATGCGCGCACCGTTACCGTCCGGACCGCTGGCCGGGAGGTAGCAGTCGATACCGGTTTCATTGTCTTCAACCGGGTCAACTACCCCAATCTCTGTCGGCTGTTCGACCGTCTCGGTGTGCCCGTCCGAGAGAGCAACATGTCTTTCGCCGTCTCCGTGGACGGCGGGGCGATGGAATACGGCTGCCGCAATGTCCGCGCCGCGCTCGCGCAGCCGGCGAATGCGGCCAGGCCGGACTTCTGGCGTATGTTCCGCGACATCGCGGTCTTTAACCGGACGGCGTTGGCGGACTCGAACGGCGACCCGGAACTGACTCTGGGCGGCCTGATCCGGCGGCGGCGGCTCGGTTCTTGGTTCGAGCGCTACTATCTCCTGCCGATGAGCGGCGCGATCTGGTCGACGCCGCGCGCGGAGATGCTGGAGTTTCCGGCCGGCGTCCTCGCCCGCTTCTTCGCCAATCACGGGCTGCTGTCCTTCACGGGCCAGCATCGCTGGTGGACCGTCGATGGCGGATCCTGCAATTACGTCTCCCGAATGGCGTCGGACATGGATGCCGAACTGAGGCTTCGCACACCTGTCGAGGCGGTGACCCGCGGGCCGGACGGGGTCCGGATCAAGGCGGCAGGACAGGAGCCGGAAGCGTTCGACGCTGTCGTGTTCGCCTGCCATGCCGACACGACGCTCTCGCTGCTGAAGGACGCACGGGCGGGCGAGCAGCGTGTCCTCGGCCGGGTCGCGTTCCGGCGCAACAGGATCGTGCTCCACACAGACGCCCGGTTGATGCCGCGGCGCAAGGCCTGCTGGTCGAGCTGGGTCTATCTGGCGCGATCCGGGCCAGGTGAGGATCGGGCGTCGGTTACCTACTGGATGAATTCGCTCCAGGGCATCCCGCAGGATGCGCCGCTTTTCGCAACCCTGAATCCTTCGATGCCAATCGACGAGGCCCGCATACTGGACGAACATCCATTCGATCACCCCCGGTACGATTTCGGGACGGTCGCCGCCCAAGCGGCGCTGTCGTCGATCCAGGGCAAGGGCGGTGCCTGGTATTGCGGGGCGTGGACCGGCACGGGCTTTCACGAAGACGGCCTTGCGAGCGCAGTCGCGGTCGCAAGGCGCCTAGGAGTGTCGCCGCCATGGACGTGACCGCGCCTTCTGTGGTCCGGGCCAGAGTGAGCCATGTCCGGTGCCAGCCGGTAGCGAACCGCTTCGTCTACGGTATCGACTATCTGCTGCTTGATGAGCAGGCTCTCAGCGGAAAACAGGGGCCCTATCTCTTCTCCTTCGGCCGGCCCAATCTCATATCCCTTCATCCTTCCGACCACGGTGTCAGCGGCTGCACTGGCGTCGAAGGCGTCCGCCGGCTGGCGCAGGAAGCCGGCATTGGCGGCGTCGACCGCGTTCTGCTGCTGACCCATCCGCGTTATTGGGGCTACACGTTCAATCCGGTCAGCTTCTGGTTCCTCACCGGCGCGGCCGGAAACGTTCGGGCCGTGCTGGCGGAGGTTCACAACACCTTCGGCGACCGCCACGGCTATTTCTGCACCGCAGAGGAAGGCTCAGACATCGGGCATGACTGCTGGATCGTGTCGGCCAAACGGCTCCACGTCTCACCCTTTTTCGACATCGCGGGTGAATACCGGTTCCGGTTTCTGTTCGACGAGACCCGTATCGCCGTTCGGATCGTCCATGTCGACGGCGCGGGAGACAGGCTCGATACGGCGATCGCCGGAATGCGCCGGCCCTTCACCGACCGCGAACTCGCGCGGGCCCTTGTACGCCGGCCGTTCGGCGCTCTACGCGCGACTGCGCTGATTCATTGGCAGGCGCTGCGGCTCTGGCGCAAGGGAGTGCCTTACCGGAGGCGTCCGGAACCGCCGCAGGACAGCGTCACATGACGGTTCGCCTTGCGATCCTGGCGCTGGTCCTCGCCGCAAGTGTGCCTGCGGGCGCCGTTTCAGTACCGCCGGAACTTTCGGGCCGCGTGGCTGCGGCACGCCCCGCGGGGTGCGCCGACTACAGATTCCTGTTCTTCAGGCTCTACCGGGCCGAGCTTTGGACGGATGCCGCCGCGGCGCCGGGGGAAGAGTTCGGGCTGTCTCTGATCTACCACCGCAGTTTCAGCCGCGATGAGCTGGTCTCGAGCTCGATATCCGAGATGGCGCGCATGTCGGGCCGACCCGAAGCCAGCTTCGCCGCCGCGCGCGCGGCGCTCGAGCGGGCGATGCAAGGCGTGGCCGAAGGCGATCGCTACACAGCCTGGCGCGACGGGACCGGCCGCGTCGAGTTCTTCCTCAACGGCAAGTCGACCGGTGCGCTGACGCCGGATGCCGACCTGTTCCTCGATATCTGGCTCGGCCCCGCAAGCCGCGATCAGGAGCGGCGTGCCACGCTGCTCGCCGGGCGCTGCGATGATTGAACCTGGACACCGCGCCCCGCCGGGACGAGAGCTGTTTCCGCCCGCCGCGGTCGCAGCCATGCTGGCCTTCGCCGGCCTGCCGCTCTACATACACGCGCCGCGCTACTACGCGGAAGACATGGACGTCGGACTCACGGTGCTTGGCATCATGCTGCTGGCGGCGCGCGCGGTGGATAGCCTCCAGGATCCGCTCATCGGCCGGCTGGCGGATCGCTGGACGCGCCGACGCGAAGCGTGGGCGGTGGTTTCAGGCGTCCTGCTCGTCGCCGGTTTTGCCGTCCTGTTTGCGCCGCCGGGATGGGGCGATCCGCTGTTACGTCTGGTCATCGGCCTGCTGACCGCCTTTACCGGCTTCAGCGCACTGCAGATCGCCCTCTATGACCACGGTCTTGCCCAAGCGGAGGAGGCAGGCGGGGGTTTCACCCGCATCGCCCTCTGGCGGGAGGCCGGCGGCCTCGCCGGCATATGCTTCGCCGCCGCGTTGCCTGCCGTCCTCGGAGCCGTGTTCGGCGCGGCCTTCGCCTATGCCGGCTATGCGGCCACTTTCGGGCTCTTCGCACTGCTCGTTCTTGGTCGCATGCGCTGCCGCTGGCTGGCTTCGGGCATGTCTTCGCCGGGTACCGGCTTCGTTGACGCTCTGCGTGTTCCGGGCGTCGCACCCATCCTGGCCTTTGGTTTCGTCAACGCTCTGCCGACCGCGGTGACCTCGACGCTCTTCCTGTTCTTCGTCGCCGACATCCTCGTCGCCGAAACCCATGCCGGCCCCATGCTGCTGGTTTTTTTCGCCGCCGCCGCCGCCGCCGCGCCGGCCTGGGCGCGGCTCGCCGGCAGGATCGGGCGCAGGGCGGCGCTCGCGGCGGGCATGGCGCTGTCGGTTCCGGCCTTCGTCTGGGCTTGGGCGCTGGGCCCCGGCGATATCGGAGCCTTCTACGCCATCGCTGCGGCCTCGGGCGCCGCGCTCGGCGCTGATATGACGCTGGCGCCGGCGATGCTGGCGGCCCGGATCAGGGGCGGCGGCGGGCAGGTGTTCTCGCTGTGGACATTCCTCCAGAAGACCGCGCTGGCCGCCGCCGCGGGCGTGACACTGCCGGTTCTCGCGCTAGCGGGATATGAGCCGGGGGCAACAGCCCAGGACGGACGCGCGGCGCTCGCCGCAGCCTATGCACTGGTCCCGTGTGCCCTGAAACTGGCCGCGATCCCGATACTTCTGATTTTCGTGAACGACAAGGGAGACGATGCGTGAAGATGAGGCACTTTCCGGGCTCCGGCTTTCTGTTCGACCTCGGCTCGCAAAACCTTGAAGACTATGCCGGGAAAACGCCGGTTCTGGACCTCCGGGACTATCTGAGCGGTCCGCTGTCCGCGTGCGGCGTGTTTTTCGGTCTTTCCGGCCGCGTCGAGCGACGGTTCACGGTCGACATGGTCGGGCGCTGGTCGGGCGGCAAGGGCACGCTCGACGAGCGCTTCCGCTTTGATAACGGTGAGACCGATGAGCGATGCTGGAACCTGGCTTTCGCCGACGACACGGCCTTTACCGCGACTGCGCACGATGTCGAAGGCGCGGCCACGGGCGTGCAGGGCGGCAATGCGGCGGCAATGCGCTACCGTCTGCGGATCCCGAGGGCGAAAGGCGAGATCATCGTCGGAATGGAAGACTGGTTCTATCTCATGAACGACGGCACGCTCATCAACCGGGCGCGCATGTCCAAGTTCGGGCTCAAGGTCGGCGAACTGCTCGTCTCCTTCCGCAAGCGCGACGCTGACGAAGCTTCTGTCACGCAGGCGGGACCACCATGAACCGGCTTGCCGGGAAGCGCTTCTGGCTGGTCGGCGCCAGCGCCGGCATCGGCAGGGAGCTTGCGTTGCGGCTCGCCAAGGAGGGGGCGGCCGTCGCCGCTTCGGCCCGGGACGACGCGGCGCTCGCAAGCCTGATCGAGGACATGGCGCCCGCGCAGACAGCCTGCGGCGGCCACGCGGCGGTGCCGTTAGATGTCACCGACAGCGCCCGCACGATGGAGGCCTTTGAGCGCGCCGGCGCGCTGGATGGGGTCATCTACTGCGCGGGCGCCTACGAGCCGATGTCGGCGTGCCGGCCTGACCTAGCGGCGCTGGAAACGATAGTCGACGTCAACCTTGCAGGCGCCTTGCGCGTTCTGGCGGCCTGCGTGCCGGCGTTCTGCCGCCGCGGGTCCGGTCATATCGTGCTGCTCGGCTCGCTCTCGGGATATCGAGGACTGCCCGAGGCCTGGGGATACGGCGCAACCAAGGCGGCGCTGATCCATCTGGCCGAGAACCTGCGCTGCGATCTGCGCGGATCGGGCATCGCGGTGCAGGTCTGCAACCCCGGTTTCGTGGCGACGCGCCTGACCGACAAGAACCGGTTCCGCATGCCGTTCATCATGACCCCCGAAGCGGCCGCCGACCGGATCGTGCGAGGAATGGCGAGGGGCCGGTTCGAAATCGCCTTTCCTTTCGTCATGACGGCGATGCTCAAGCTCCTCGCAGCCCTGCCGTGGCCGATCTTTTTCGCTTTGCTGGACCTGGCCACCGGCAAGCCCGGCAAGACGTCATGACCACTCCGTCCTACAGGCCGGGAGCTTGCCCGGGGTCGGCCGGAACCGGATCGGCCCCACCGCGACGGCTGCGCGTCTTCCGGTCGATCCTGAACCGTATGGAACGCGGAACCATCGACGTTGCCTTGCCCGACGGGAGTCGGTTGCGGGTGATCGGCAGCGAACCCGGTCCGCACGGCGAACTCGCCATTCTCAACCCGAAATTCTTCCGGCGGCTGCTTGCTGGGGGCGATGTGGGGTTCGGCGAGATGTTCATGGAGGGCTGGTGGACGACGCCGGACCTCCAGGAGCTGCTCGATGTCATCATGCTGAACAACGAGAATATGGTGCGGCGCTTCCCCGGCGCCGGCCTGTTCCGTCTCCGGGAGCGCCTGCGCCATGGGCTGAAGGCCAACAGCCCAAAGGGATCGCGGCGCAATATCGCGCATCACTACGATCTCGGCAACGCCTTCTACAGCCTGTGGCTCGACGAGACCATGACCTATTCCTCGGCCCTGTTCCGCAACGGGCAGGAGAGCCTTGGCGAAGCACAGCAGAACAAATATGCGGCAATCTGCGACCGGCTCGCTCTCGCGCCCGGCGACCGGATTCTCGAGATCGGCTGCGGCTGGGGCAGCTTCGCGGAATACGCCGTCCGGGAACGGGGTGTGCACGTGACCGGCCTCACGATCTCGCGCGCGCAACGGGACTACGCCCGGCGGCGGCTGTTCGAAGCCGGGCTGGCCGAACGTGCGGAGATACACTTGCGCGATTACCGCGACGAGCGCGGCGTCTACGACAGAATCGCTTCGATCGAGATGATCGAGGCTGTCGGCGAGAAATACTGGCCGGCCTACTTCTCCGCGCTTCGCGACCGGCTCAGGCCGGGCGGTGTTGCGGCGCTCCAAGCGATCACCATAGCAGACCGCCTGTTCCCCAAATACCGCACCGGGGCAGACTTCATCCAGAAGCATATTTTCCCAGGCGGGATGCTGCCTTGCCCGGCAGTTCTGCGCAGGCAAGCCGACACCGCCGGCCTCGAAATGCTCGGGCAGGAAACCTTCGCAGGCAGCTACTCGCGCACCCTTCGGGAATGGCGCCGCCGGTTCAATGCCGAGTGGAATCGAATCGCCGCTCTCGGCTTCGACGAACGCTTCCACCGCATGTGGAACTTCTACTTGACGGCAAGCGCCGCCGGTTTCGCCGCAGGCACCACGAATGTTGTCCAGGTCTCCTATCGGAGGCTATCGTGAAAGGCGCGGATTCAATGGTCAGTTACGACCCGGACTCACCTGATCGGCAACGGGGTCCGAGCCGTTCGTCCTTTTCGCCATGGTTTCCGCCGACTCCGACTTCAACCGGTTCGCCGGGGTCCGGTGGCATCATCCGTTGCGCCCCGACGGCACATAGGCCCGGCGCGGAACGGGGGCAAGATGGATCGGTTCCGGAGACAAGCGACGACCTTTACCCGACAGCATCGTCAAAGCCCGGTTCGACGGGCGCGTTGCGCGGAGACGCAGTCCCCGCAAGGCAGTGGCTTGAATCCCGATCATCGGCCCTGCCCCTGCCACCTCGCAGGCGACGGTGGTGCTGCATGGCCTCTTTTGCGGCGCATGTCAGTCAGATGTCGTTGACACTCGCAGTGAGACTGCAAAGGGATTTCTTGCACCAGATCAATAGCTTGGCGCGGCTCAGACCGGTATTTCGATCAAATGTCGGTCT
>CBDBCV010000003.1:0-820788 GCA_965203455.1 Alphaproteobacteria bacterium | reverse complement strand
GACAATGGTAAGCGCCGCGCGGTTACCCTTGTTGACGTGTGAGGCCCGGGATTTTCGGGTCGAAGTTCCAGGGCATGAGTTCGTCGATGCGTGACAGGGGGTGCATGTCGATGATCCGGCGCAGGGTGTCGGTCAGGTAGACCTGCGGATTGACGCCGTTGAGCTTGCAGGTGCCGATCAGGCTGGCGCACCGCGCCCAGGTCCTGGCGCCGTCGTCGCTGCCGGCGAACAGCGCGTTTTTCTTTGTGAGCTTCACCGGACGGATGAGGTTCTCGACAGGGTTGGTGTCCATCTCGATACGTCCGTCATGGAGGAACCGGCACAGGCCGTCCCAGCGCTTGAGGGCGTAGCGGATGTGCCTGGCGAGTTCGGACGCGCTGGACAGACGGTCGAGCCGGGCCTCGAGCCAGGGCCGCATGGCCTCGACGATCGGCGCCGACAACTCCTGCCGCGCCTTCAGCCGCAGCTCTGGCGGGTGACCGCGCACCATGGTCTCGATCCGGTAGAGCGCCGCGATCCGTGCGAGGATTTCCTCGCACAGGGGCGACTCCGTGGCGCGCTGGAAGTCGACGAAGCGTCTCCGCCAGTGGGTCCAGCAGTAGGCGAGCACCCATGGGCTGACCGTCTGCTTCGGATCGCCGAGCGCATCGTACACCCTGTAGCCGTCCACATGCAGCGGGCCGCCGCCGGTGTAGCCCCGCATCAACTCCAGAGCGACCTTCGCACTTCGATGGCGCGAGTGGTGGAACACCACGATCGGCGGGTCGACCCCGCCATAGCCGCGCTGATCGCGGGCGATCGCCCACAGATAGTCGAGGCGCGTCTTGCCGGTCCCCGGCGCCATCACCGGCACCGTGGTCTCGTCCATGAACAGACCGTCCGACGCCTTGAGGTGCTCGATCATCCGGTCGATCACCGGGGCCAGCACCTGCATCCCGCGCCCCGCCCAGTTCCCCAGCATGGTGCGGTCGAGCTCGACGCCGTCGCGGGCGAAGATGCGGGACTGACGGTAGAACGGTTAGCGAGTCGCGCGGGGGAATCTCACCCCCACGCGCTCCCAGAACCGTACGTGAACCTCTCAGCTCATACGGCTCCCAGCGTCCGGCCCTGCCCGTGCACAAGGGTCCAATGGGCGAACCGCCACGGCTCCGCTTTCGCGATTCTGGCAAGCCAGAGACGAGCCTGACGCGGTCGTTGTCGGAAGCGTTTGAACTTCCGCATTGCCCATCGCTGCAAGTGGGCGTCTATCAGACGAAGGGTCGGATAGAGCGCCGACTTGTAGAATGCGCCGAAGTAGCCGATCCACCCTGCAATTTCGCGATGAAACATGCGGGCAAGGTCAAGCAGTGCCTTGTCGCTACGCCGTTGCAAACGCCACTGTCGCACGCGGCGCCGAAACGCCTTGAGCGCAGTCGGGCTGGCAGCCGGAAGGAACGAGACCCCGAACAACCCGCCGCGCCACGCCGCGAACCTTGGCTGGAAACGGTAGCCCAGGAAGTCGAACGCGACCGTCGGGTAGTCCGCCTTGCGGTTGGTATCCTTGCAGTAGACCACCTTGGTCTTCTGCGGATGGACCTCCAGGCCGCACTCGGCCAATCGGTCCGCAACCCGCCGCCAGAGGGTCTTTGCCGCCTCCTCCGTTCGACAATGGCAGATTATATCGTCCGCATACCGTTCGAACGGAACATGCGGCATCGACCTTTTCATCCATTGATCGAACGCATAGTGCAGGAACAGGTTGGACAATACTGGCGAAATTACCCCGCCCTGTGGCGTGCCCCTGTCCCGTGCGACAACGGTGCCGTCCTCCTCGATCACGGGAGCCTTCAACCAGCGCTCGACATAGAGCAGCACCCACCGGCAGTCCGTATGGTGACGAACGGCCTTCAGCAGCAACTCGTGGTCGATGTTGTCGAAGAACCCCTTGATGTCCATGTCCAGCACCCAGTCGTAGCGCCAGCATCGCCGACGCGCTGTCCGGATGGCGTCAATGGCGGATCGCTTCGGCCGATATCCGTATGAGTCCTCATGGAAAATCGGTTCCAACAAGGGCTCCAGATGTCGGCGAACAACCTCCTGAGCGATGCGGTCCGTGACCGTCGGTATGCCCAACGGGCGCTTCCCGCCGCCCTCCTTGGGGATGTTCACCCTGCGAACCGGAGGCGGCATATAGCTGCCTGAGGACATGCGATTCCAGAGCTTGTAGAGTTCCGGACCAAGCCGTTCCTCCAGACTCTCGACCGTCTGCCCATCTACTCCAGCCGCTCCCCGGTTTGCCTTCACATGCTTGAAGGCTTCCCAGACTTCCCTCTTTGCTATCGGGAACGGCTTTGCCCCTGTCATCCGGCTCCTCCTGTCACCAGTTGGCCGACGGCAGCGGCTGAACACCACAGCCCCTTCGGTCCAGCGCCATTACAGCGCCTTCATCCCTACTACGGGCTGTTCTGCCCCTGTGCCCCGCATCGGTACTCTGAGCCTTCCGGGGGCTGCCCGGTTGGCCGTCTCCCTTGGCATCGGGACGACAGGTTCTCCTGTTCCGCAAGAAAGCCTGTTCCGGGTTCACGCCGCCTTCGAGCCGGATGCCGCGTGGGCCGGACTCCAGGACTCCGCCCATGCTTGTCCCGGAGTGACCACCACCCCCGGTTCTGACATCGACCATACGCTTTCGGCAGTTCATCGGCGGTTCGCTTTCGCTCGTCTCCCCGGACCTCACCTGACGAGATCGTCGTCCCGCCGTTTCCACGACGCTCACCACCATCGCTCTTTACGACAGCAGCTCGTGGTGGTTTGAGACCGACGCCTGATCGTCGACCCCGAGGGGCCTACCCTCATCTCTCTTGCAGTTGCGCACCTCCTTTCATGGCGGTGCTTCAGGACACACGGTGATCGCAATACTTCGAGACCAGCACATGCGCCAGAAGGCCGGGGCCCGGTCGGCCGCGCTCGATCGGTCGCGGCGGCAGCGGCGCCTGGTGGAACTTCTCGCAGCCGCCGCAGGCCAGGCGCGGACGGACGATGCGCTTCACCACGAAGCGGCCGGGGATGTACTCCAGCTCCTCCGTCACATCCTCGCCGAGCCGCTTGAGACGGCCGCCGCAGTCCGCGCAGCGCTCGCCCGGCGCGAGAACCGTCTCCTCGCGCGGCAGGTGGTCCGGCAGGGGACGGCGCTTCGGCTGCTTCTTCGTGGCGGGCGTCGGCTCGGTCGGCGCCTCGGCCGCCCGCGCGATCTCCTCGTCCTCCAGCCCGAGATCAAGCTGGTCGAGGGCCTCCGAGGTGACGCCGAAGCGCTGCCGCCGCAGACCCGCAAGCTGGTGCCTGAGCTTCTCGATCAACAGATCGCGGTTGCGCAGCTCGGCGTCCCGTGCCGCCAGTTCGGCCCGCGAGGCCAGCACCATCGCCTTCAACGCGGCGATGTCGTCGGGCAGGGAATGGGCCGCTTCGAGCATGGCCGCATCCTACCCGAAGGGGCCGACAAAGGGAAGCCCGAATGACAGTCAACCCATTGTTTATAAACGGTGAATCAGCCCGCGGCGATCGTGTCCCGAGCCGTGGTGTAAGAGCCTGGCGGCCGTCGCGGTATCCGGCGGGTAGGGCCGGTAGGCTCAGGCTGCCACGGCGGGCAGCTTGACGGTTGCATTGTCGCTCACGGGAGCGATCGATTCCAGCGTCATGTATCTGGCCCTCTGGACGGCCCATTCGTCGTTCTGCTCGAGCAGGATGGCGCCGATCAGCCGTGTTATGGCGTCCTCGTTGGGGAAGATGCCGACGGTGTTGGTACGCCGCTTGATCTCGCCATGGAGTCGTTCGAGCGGGTTTGTCGAGTGCAGCTTGGGGCGATGCGCGGCCGGGAAGGTCATGTAGGCGAGAATGTCGTGCTCGGCCTCGTCCATGAGAGCGGCGAGCTTCGGCGCCTTGGCCCTGAGCTGGTCGGCGACCTGGCGCCACTGGGCGGAGGCGCTGTCTGCATCCTCCTGGGCGAAGGCGGTGGTGACGAAGGCGGACACGACGCGCCGGCCCTGCTTGCCGGCATGGGCGAGCAGGGTGCGCATGAAGTGGACGCGGCAGCGCTGCCATGTGGCGCCGAGGACGCGCGTTGCAGCCGCCTTCAGGCCCTTGTGGTCATCGGAGACGACCAGCTTGACGCCGCGCAGGCCGCGGCGGGCCAGGGAGCGCAGGAAGGAGGTCCAGAAGGTCTCGGCCTCGGACGCGCCGATCGCCATGCCGAGCACCTCGCGGCGGCCCTGGTCGTTGACCGCCACCGCGATCGTGACCGCGACCGAGACGACGCGCCCGGCCTCGCGCATCTTCACATAGGTCGCGTCCAGCCACAGATACGGCCAGTCGCCCTCCAGCGGGCGGTCGAGGAAGTCGCGGATCTTGCCGTCGATCTCACCGCACAGCCGCGACACCTGGCTCTTCGAGATGCCCGACATGCCCATGGCCTGCACCAGGTCGTCCACCGAGCGGGTCGACACGCCCTTGATGTAGGCCTCCTGGATCACCGCCGTCAGCGCCTTCTCCGCCATGCGACGCGGCTCCAGGAAGCCCGGGAAGTAGCTCCCCTTGCGCAGCTTCGGGATCTTCAGCTCCACCGTGCCCGCGCGCGTCTCCCAGACCCGGTCCCGGTAGCCGTTGCGATGGGTGAGCCGGTCCGGCGAACGCTCGCCGTGTGCGGCTCCCGCAAGGCCCTCCACCTCAAGCGCCATCAAACGCTCGGCCGTGAACCCGATCATCTCGCGAAGCAGATCGGCGTCCGAACTCTTCTCCAAAAGCGCCTGCAGGGTCATCATGTCCTTGGTGGTCATCGTGGTACTCCTCCGGTCGGATGGACTGTAGAAGCCCAACCCTAACCGGCACCGCGATGGCCATCCGCTATGGATAAGTGGCCCGCCGCCGCCAGACGCCACACGGTCGCGGCGGCGGGCCACTTACCCACAGCTACCGATGCTGGCTCCTGCTCCTACACCACACCACGCCTGGGGGCACGACCCCCGCGGCCAGCGGTCTCCAGGTGCGAACCGGCGCCCGCCAGTCGATCCCCTCAAGCAGCATCGACAGCTGCGCCGGCGTCACCGACACCTTCCCTTCCGATGCCGACGGCCACACGAAGCGGCCGCGCTCCAGACGCTTCGAGAACAGGCACGCACCCTGGCCGTCCCACCAGATCATCTTGATCAGGTCGCCCCGGCGGCCGCGGTAGATGAAGAGATGGCCGCAATGCGGATCCGCCTTCAATACCCGCTCCGCCTGCGCCGCGAGACCGGGGAACCCCTTGCGCATGTCGGTCACGCCGCAGGCCAGCCATACCCGGGTCGAGGAGGGAACCGGGATCATCCGCCAAGCGCCCGCACCACCCGGCACAGCGCGTCCGCGTCGAACGACCCGAACGCGCTCACCCGGTGGCCGTTCGACAACGCGATCTCGATCCGACCGTCCGATGCCGCGGCCGGCTCCAACGGCGGCGCATCGGGCACCACCTCCACCGGCAGGAAGGACGGCGCCTCCCCGGCATCGGCCGCCGGCCTGTAACGGGGATCGCGCCGCCAGGTGAAGATCAGGTTGGCGTTGACGTCATAGCGGCGCGCCACAACCGACACCGAGACACCGGGAGCGTAGCTCTGCGCCACGATCCGGCGCTTCTCGTCGTCCGACCAGAACCGGCGTACCCGACGTGGCACCGCAGCCCCCTAAGATAGTGTCCATTAGCCGATAATGGACACTATCGACCTCTGGAACCTCACCACAGACTGCGGCTCCAAGCCGTCTCGCCACAAGGGCGGTCACGCCAGACGCTTACGATCTATCTGGGCCGTGCCGGCTGCGCCGGATGCAGGGTGTTCGGCCCGCTGCTGCGCGCCTTCGCGCTGCGCCACGGCCTCGACGTGCTCGCGGTCTCGCTCACCGGCGCGGCGCTGGAGGGCTGGCCCGAGGCGGTGGCCGACAACGGCCGCACCGCCCGGCTCGGCCTCGGCGAAGCCCCGGTGCCGGCCCTCGTGCTGTTCGACACCGCCACGCAACGCGTGCTGCCGGTCGGCTTCGGCGTCATGGCCGAGGACGTCATGGCGCAACGCATCTTCGCGCTCACCCAACTGGAGCCCGGACATGACTATTGAATGGAAGAGACATGCCGTTCCGGCACTGGCGCTTGCCGCGATCCTGTCCGCCGCAACACCCGCCGGTGCCGACGTGCTGTCGGAGATGGAGGCCTTCTGGCGGGGGGCGGCGGTGAACGTCACCGGTCCGACCGCCTTCGACGGCCAGGCCTCGGGCCACTGGACGCTCGGCAATCTCTATCTCCGCGCCCCGGTGCGCGCGGAGCAGATCGCGACCGCGAGCCTGCCGTCGTTCCGCGCCGGTTGCGGCGGCATCGACGCCTTTGCCGGCGCGTTTTCCTTCATCGACTCCGACCAGCTGATCGCCTTCGGCCGCGCGGTGGCTCAGAACGCCGCCGGCTTCGCCTTCGAACTGGCGCTTGAGACCATCAGCCCGATGATCGCCGAGACCATGTCGAAGCTGCGCGCACTCGCTCAGTGGGTGAACGCCCAGAACCTCAACTCCTGCGAGACCGCCCAGGCGCTGGTCGGCGCCGCCTGGGCGAAGAACGACCGGGCGTCCGCCGCCATCTGCGCCGCCATCGGCACGTCGCAGGGCCTGTTCTCCGACTACGCCGCCGCCCGCCACGGCTGCGGCGCCGAGGGCAAGCGGAACTCGACGCTGGCGTCCGCCTCCGGGGCGATGGCTGACCAGGTGCCGGTCAACGTCAACTACGCCTGGAAGGCGGTGCGGGCGTCGGCCTTCCTCGCGGGCGATGCGCAGCTGGCCGAGTTCGCCATGGCGGTGACCGGCACGGTGATCGTCACCGCGCCGGCATCCGACGGCGACGCATCGGGCCCGCGGGTGCGCATCCTGGAGCCGCTGGCGCTCGACCGGCGGGTGACGGAGACGCTGATGGAGGGCGGCGGCAACTTGCCGGTCTACAGCTGCGACGAGACCGTGCGCTGCCTGAACCCGTCGCTGGGCGCGGTGACCATCCCCGCCAACCGGGGCTTCCGGGCGCGGGTCGCCGGCCTGCGGCGCGACCTGGTCGATGCGGTGCGCACGGATACCGCCCCGCCGCCGGCGGCGCTGGGGCTGGTCAACCTCACCACGCTGCCGGTCTACCGGGTGGCCAATGCGGCCGCCGCCTACCGGGGCGCGGTGGTCGAGCAGGAGATGGAGGCGCTCGCCGAGGCGGTGGCGCTCGACGTCATGCAGGTCTGGCTCTCGGACCTGCACCGCATGGTCGAGGAACGCGCCGGGACGCTGGACATCGCCGACGGCGACCAGCTGCGACGCTGGCGCGAGGGCCTGCGGCACAACCGCATCGCGCTCGCCCGGCACCGCTCGGAAGGTCTCGCCCGCTTCAATACCGCGCTCGCCGTGGTCGAGAAGCTGCGCCTGATCGAGACCGAACTGGCAGGCGCGCTCTCGGCCGACCTGCGCGCCGCGCTTGCCTTCGCCAGAGGCGGCGCCGGGGCCGGGGCGCGCTAGGGGCGGGACGGCAGATGTACGAGCTCTTCACCCTCGGCGGCGGGACCTATCTCGTCGATCTGCTGAACGCGGTCGCCGCGATCACCGCGGGCGGCGCCTATGTGACGCTGGCCCGACTCGCCGGCATCGCCGGCCTCGGGTGGATCCTGTTCCGCACCGCCTTCGGCGGCTCGTGGAAGGACAACGCGAAGTGGATCCTGCTGTTCGTCGCCGTGTGGGGCGCGATGATCGTGCCGAAGGCGACCGTGCGGGTGGTCGACCGGCTCGATCCGGCGCTGGCGCCCGCCGTGGTGGCCAACGTGCCGATCGGCCTGGCGCTCTTCGCCTCGCTCACGTCGCAGGTCGGCGACGGCCTCACCCGCCTCACCGAGCAGGCCTTCGCGCTGCCCGACGATCTCCGGTACCGCCGCCACGGGCTGATCTTCGGGGCGCGGCTGGCGGCGAAGGCGACGCGGCTGGAGATCACCGACGCGGTGTTCGCGCGCAATGTCCGCAACTATGCCCGCCAGTGCGTGTTCCCGGCCCTGCTGCTGGGCCACGTTTCGGCCGACGATCTGCGCGAGTCCACTGACATCTGGTCGCTGGTGACCGCCACCGGGTCGCCCTCGGCCGGCGCCTCGCCGGCGCGCATGGTCGAGTTCGCGACAAGGCAGCCGGTCTCCGGCACCGGGGCGACGCCGGTCGACCGGCAGGTCGTCACCTGCCAGGACGCGGCGGGACGCCTGGGCGCGCAGTGGAACGCCGAGATCGCTCGCGCCGGGGCGGTGTTCGGCCGGCGCATCTTCCCCGACGCCCGCACCGGGGCGCTGGCCCGGGCCGAACTGCTGGCGGCGCTGCCGGCCGCCCACGGCTTCCTGATCGGCGCGTCGCGAAGCGCGGCCGAGATCATGCGCCAGCAGATGGTGCTCAATGCCGTCCACGACGCCGGCGAGCAGTGGGCGGCGGAGGCCGGCAACGCGGCGGCGCTCAGGGCCTATACCGAGGCCAGGGCGGAGGCCCAGACCGTCTCGGCCTACCGCGCCATCGGGCGCCAGGCCGAGACCTGGGTGCCGCTGCTGAAGATCGTCTTCGAGTGCCTCTATGTCGGGGCTTTCCCGATGGCGGTGCTGCTGATGCTGACCCCGGCGGGGACGGCGATCTTCCGCTCGTATGTGACCGGGCTGGTGTGGCTGCAATCGTGGGGGCCGCTCTATGCGGTGCTGCACCGCATCGCCATGGGTGTGGCGGCTGCGATGCCGGGGGGCGACGTCGGCATCTCGCTGGTCGCCCAGGCCGGCATCCGGGCGGTCGCCGCCGATGTGGCGGTGATGTCGGGCTACCTCTCCATGTCGGTGCCGTTCCTGGCCGCCGCGCTCGCCTACGGCCTCTCCAAGGCCACCGTACTCGCGACCTCGGTGCTGGCCGTGGGCCAGGACGCGGCGTCCTCCGCGGCGCACGAAGGCACGACCGGCAATCTCTCGCTCGCCAACACGGGCTACGACACCCACCGCTTCGCCACCCTGGAGGGGCGCCAGATCCGCACCTCGCCCCATGTCGATACCGGCCGCTACACCGGCTTCGCGCCGGGCGGGGCGGCGATGACCGTGACCGGCGACGGATCGGTGGTGGCGGACGCGGGCGCCGCCACCAGCCGCATCCCGGCCGCCGGGGTCAGGCTCTCGGAGTCGCTCGCCACCAGCCACGAACAGCGCGCCGCGCAGGCCCGCGGCCTGTCGCGCCACTGGTCGGCCGAGGCGGGCCAGGCGCGCAACGCCGCCGTCACCGACGCCACCGCCATGATCGAGCGCTACAGCCATGACGTCAGCACCGGCGAGGCCTTCGCGCGCGGTGTGACCGAGAGCGAGTCGAACCAGGCGCAGGCGCTGGAGTCGCATCACGAGAGGATGTCGGAGATCGCCGGCATCACCCGCGACCAGGCGGCGGTGCTGACCGGCCAGGCGAGCGTCGGCGGCGGCTGGGACTTCATCGTCAGGGCGCGGGCGGACGGCTCGGTGATGTGGCGCGGCCAGACCATCGAGGCCGAAGCCTGGAACCGCATGAAGGAGTACGACCGCCAGCACGGCGTGACCGAGACCTGGGGCCGCGTGGCGGACGCATCCAGGCGCTATACCACGCAGACCGGCGACAGCGAGGCGGCGAGTCTCGACGAAAGCCTGTCGGCCAACCTGACCCGCATGCGGTCGTTCCAGGAGCGGGCCTCGCTGGCGGCGAGTGAGTCCGAGAGCTGGTCGGAGCAGGCGGCGCAGGTGCGCTCGGACGCGCAGGCGATCGAACGCGAACTCGGCCAGCCCTTCTTCGCCTGGCTCACCGAACGCCCGGGCCTCGACGGAAGGCCGATCGGCGCCGCCGGGGCCATGCGTCTCGCCTCGCCCCGGACCCCGGAGGACGCCGAGGCGCTGCGCGAGCACGCCGCCGCCTTCGTCGCCGAACGCTATCCCGCGCCGGCCGGTCCCGATCCCGCCACGGTCGGGGGCGCGGCCGAATACGAGGGCGCAACGGGCGCACTGCGCGATGCCTACGGCCGCGAGACGGCGGCGGCGTATGGCGGCTGGGCGCAAGGCGTGCGCGACCGGGCGCAGGACGCCGGCGCGCCGATGCCGGGCCAGGTCGAGGCGCAGGCGCACACCGGGCGCGCGGAGACGAAGGCGGACATGACCGTGAAGGAGGCCGGACGGGAAGCGCGGGCCGGGGTCGCGCGGGAGGACGCACGGGAAGGCCGCGCCGGGGTGGCGGTCGAGACGGAAAAGCCCTTCGAGCGTCATGCCGCGGAGAACCTGCCTGTGGTCGGCGACTGGCTCGCCGGCAAGCTCTACGGCAGCGCGCGGAACGCAGCACCGGACGCCATGCCGGGCGACGACGGGAGGCGGCCGCCGCCCGGCGGGAAAGGCTGGGGGGACGCTTCGCCGTGACGCCGGAACGGAACAGGCCGGCCTCAGTCGCCCCGCATCAGGCGCTCGTGCTCCTCGGCGACGCGGAGATAGGCATAGGCCCCTGTCTTCGTGCTCCAGGCCAGAAGATCTTCGCGAGCCCGATCGCAATCGCTGCAACGGAAGGCGCGCCAGTCGCGGTCGCGGATGGCGCGCCGGAGCGCGCAGGCAAGACTGGCGAGGACGGTCCAGGCGAGGGCCGCCAGCCAGACCGGCGCGAGGAGATCGGTCCCGGAACCGAGGACCGACGCCAGGGCGGCGACGGCGAGCGGGCCGAGCACGAACAGGCGTTCGCGCCAGGTGGCGCGGCGCGGCCGCGGCGGAGCGCTCGAAGATGGCATCGCATGGCGCGGCATGGCGTCCTCCTTGCGGGCAGGGCCGAGGGGCGGGACGGGCCGCCGGCATCCCTCCCCGGCCGCGCCCGCCCGTCCGGACCGCCGCCCGGCTCCGCCTCCGCGCGGCGCCGGCCCCCGCCCCTGCAACCGAAGAGAGGCCCCGGCCATGAGAACCGTCGGATCGAGCACGCTCAGGGGCGGTCAGACCGTCTTCCACGGCCTGCGCATGTGGGGCCAGCTGCTGCGCGCCGGCGCCTTCCTCGCCGCCTTCTCCGTCGTCGCCGTGCCCGCCTGGTTCGTCCGGGAGCACACCACCGGCTACCAATGGTACGCCGCCGCCATGGTCACCGTCGCCGAGGCCAAGCTCGCCCTCGGCTATCGGGCGACCTCCCGCCAGGAGGTGCGCCAGCCCGACGGCACCATCGTGGTCTCCGCCATCCCCGACATCGCCGCCGCGCCCCGGGCCCGCGCCATGCGCGAGAACCTGAAGGACGTGGTGTTCGCCGGCGCCCTGCTCGGCGCCAAGGCAGCGGCGGCCGCGATGGCGCTCTTCCTCGTCCTGTTCTGGATCCGCGGCCGGCAACTGGAGGCCCGGCGCCGCATCCGGGGCGCGGAACTCGCGACCGCGCGCCAGCTCCGCTGGCGCATCCGCCCCCTCCATCGCCGCGCACGCGACCTCGTCTCGGCGGCCCCGCCGCCCTGCCGGATCGCCGGCATCCCCTGGCCCGAACGCGCCGAGACCCGCCACACCATCGTCTCCGGCACCACCGGCTCGGGCAAGACGGTGCTGATCTCCGATCTCGTCGCCCGGATCCGCGACCGCGGCGAGCGCTGCGTGATCTACGACAAGATGGGGAGCTACACCCGGTCCTTTTTCGATCCCGCCCGCGACGTGCTGCTCAATCCGCTGGACGCCCGCAGCCCGCGCTGGTCGCCCTTCCTCGAGGCCCGCAGCCCCCGCGACTTCGACACCATGGCCGCCGCGCTCATCCCCCAGCAGAAGGACACCGTCGATCCCTTCTGGGTCACCGCCGCCCGCCAGCTCTTCGCCAACGGCGCCGGGGTGCTCCGCGAGAGGGGCGTGACCGAGAACCGCGTCCTCGTCGACCATCTGCTCAAGACCGACCTCACGGCGCTGGCCCGGGCCATGGAGGGCACCGTGGCGCAGTCCATCGTCGATCCCGACAATCCGAAGACCGCGCTCTCGGTCCGCGCCATGCTGACCGCCAACATCGGCGCCCTCGAATACCTCCCCGATACCGGGGCGCCGTTCTCGATCCGCGACTGGGTCTCGGACGAGGCCGGCGGCGGGTGCCTGTTCCTGACCTCGCGCGGCGACCAGCACGCGAGCCTGCGCGGCCTCATCTCCACCTGGCTCGAGGTCGCGGTCAACGCCATGCTGTCGCTCGAGCAGCGGGACGACCGGCGCATCTGGGTCGTGCTCGACGAACTCCCCACCCTGCACCAGGTGCCCTCGCTCCAGCCCGGCCTCGCCGAGAGCCGCCAGTTCGGCGGCTGCTTCGTACTCGGCATCCAGGTCATCTCGGCGCTCCGCGACCTCTACGGGCGCAACGGCGCGGAGACCATCTCCGGGCTCTGCGGCACCCGCGTCGTGCTCGCCGCGCCCGACCGCGACACCGCCCAGTGGTCGGCCGACAGCCTCGGCCGCAGCGAGGTCGAGGAGGTAGCGGAAGGCTTCTCCTACGGCGCCAACACCATCCGCGACGGCGTCTCGCTGACCCCGAAGCGCGAACTGCGCCCGCTCGCGCTCGCCTCCGAGATCATGCAGCTCGAAAGCCTCTCGGGCTGGCTCCGCTTCCCCGGACCCCTCCCGGTCGCCCCGATCCGCCTGACATATGTCGACCGGCCGAAGGTGGCCGAGCGGTTCATCCCGAGGCGCGGTGGCGGCGCGGGCAAGGCTGGGGCGGCAGGCAGGCCCTCCGGACCGGCGGACACGGAAGCGGAGGCCGCGCCCGACGCGGCGGAGCCGCAGGGCGGACTCCTGGCCCTCCCGCCGCCCGACCCCAAACCGGAACCCGGGGCGGCGTTCGGCGGGAAGGATCCTGCGGACAAGGGCGCCGGACGAAAGGAGAAGCCGAAGACCGTGGACGGGCAGGACTCCGCCGGGGAAGTCCCGGACGGTCCCGGCAAGAACACGGAGGCGGGCGATGGAGATGGCGTGGAAGCGCCATCCGGTCCGGATGCCGGGGATGACGACGACGCGGCCGGCGGGGACGGACCTCCGGCCTGCGCGTGGCTCTGATGGTCGTCTCCATCGGCGCCGTCGCCGCGCCTGCCCAAGGCATGTCCTACTACGAGCGCGACGGCTACTACGCGAAGGACGATCCCGCGCACCGCGAGGCCAGCGCCTGGGCCGGACGGGGCGCCGCCGGCCTCGGCCTCGAAGGCCCGGTCGATCCCGACACGTTCCGGACCGTTCTCGAAGGCGAGGTGCCGGACGGATCGGGAAAGCGCCTGGGACGGCTCGACCGGGACGGCAACCGCATCCATCGCCCGGGACGCGACCTCACCTTCAGCGCCCCGAAATCGGTCTCGCTGGCCGCCCTGGTCGGCGGCGATCAACGCGTCGTCGAGGCCCACGACCGGGCCGTCGCGGCGGCGCTCAACTGGGTCGAGAAGAACGCCGCCGCAACCCGCATGAAGGACCCCGCCACCGGCCGTATGGTCTGCGCCGGCGATCAGCGCACGGTGGCGGCCTGCTTCCGCCACGACACGTCCCGCAATCTCGATCCCCAGCTCCACACCCACGCGGTGCTCGCCAACATGGTGCAGGGGGCCGACGGCAAGTGGCGGACCATGGCCAACGAGAAGCTCTACGCGAAGCAGAAGCCGATCGGCATGATCTACCGCAGCGAGCTTGCCGCCTCCCTGGCGAGACTTGGCTACAGCATCGAGAAGAGCCATGCCGACGGGCGCTTCGAGATCGGAGGCGTCCCGCGCGAGACGATCGAGGCCTTCTCCACCCGCCGCGCCGAGATCGAGGCCGCGGTGGCCGAACGGGGCGGCGGCGCCACGGCGGACAACCAGCGCCTCGCCGAGCGCGCGGCGCTGATGACCCGCGCCCACAAGCGCGATGTCGACAAGGCGGCGCTGCACGCAAGCTGGCAACGCCAGGCCGCCGGCCTCGGCTTCGATTCCCGCGCCCTCGTGGCCGAGGCCCGGTCGTGGGAGGGCCGCGGAGAACCGGCCCCGGCCCGGGAAGCGGACGGCGCGGGGCGAGAGGCTGCGGCGCGGATGGCGGAGCCGGCCGGGGCGGACGCCGCGGCGAAGACCCCGGAAGCCGGAGCCGTCGCGTGGGCGGTCTCCCACCTCGCGGAGCGCGACGCGGTGTTCTCCCGCGCCGACCTGCTCGCCGCCGCGCTGGCCTGGTGCCCCGGCGCGGTCACGGTCGAGGCGGCGGAGAGGGCCGTGGACGATCTCCGGGAAGCGGGGACGCTCCACGCCGCGCCCGCCCACCGGGCCGGCGACGGCCTGACCACGGAGAGCGCGCTCGCCGACGAGCGCGAGACCATCGGCCTGATGCGCGGCGGCCAGGGCCGCGGACGGCCGGTGATGCGCGGCTGGATCGCGGGCGCGCGCCTGCACCGGGGACCGCTCACCCAGGGGCAGCGGGAAGCGGTCAGGCTCATCCTCGGCGCCAGGGACAGGGTGGTCGGCGTCCAGGGCTACGCCGGGACCGGCAAGACCCGGATGCTCGACCGTGCCCGCAGGCTCGCCGCCGAGCGCGGCTACCGCATGGTCGGCCTCGCGCCCTCGGCCTCGGCGGCGGCGACGCTCGGCCGGGAGGCCGGCATCGAGAGCGAGACCCTCCAGCTCTTCCTCGCCCGCAACGCCGGCGTCGCCGAGGGCCGGCTGACCAGGAAGAGCGCGAAGGACATGCGCACGGCCTTCGCGAAGACCGTCCTGGTGGTCGACGAAGGCTCCCTCGCCTCCACCGTCCAGGCCCGCGACCTGCTCCGGATCGCGGCCGCGCTGCGCATCCCCCGCGTCGTCCTGGTCGGCGATGCGAAGCAGCTCGGCGCCGTCGACGCCGGGAAACCGTTTGCCCAGTTGCAGCAGGCGGGCATGAAGACCGCCATCATGGACGAGATCCTGCGCCAGCGCGATCCCGACCTGAAGGCCGCGGTCGAGGCGAGCCTCAGGGGCGACATCGCCCGCGCCTTCGCGAAGCTCGGAAGCAACGTGGCCGAGGTGAAGGCGGACAACATCGCCGGCGCCGTCGCCGCGCCCTGGCTCGCGCTGCCAAAAAGCGAACGCGAGAACACCGGTGTGATGGCGCCCTCCCACGAACTGCGCCAGGCGATCAACGGCCATATCCGCGCCCGCCTCGCCCGCGAGGGCCGCATCCACGGGCCGGCCATGCAGTCCGAACGGCTGGTCTCGCGCGGCTACACCAACGCGGAGAAGGCGCTCGCCGGAAACTACGCGGCGGGCGACGTGGTCGCCTTCCACCGCCCCTACAAGCGGATCGGGGTCGAGAAGGGCGACGAACGCCGCGTCGCCCGCGTCGACCACGCGCGGGGCGAGGTCCTGCTCGACGGCGGCGCGGAGGGAGCCGTGCGCTGGAAGCCCGGCGAGATCGCCGGCCGCCGGGGCGGCAGCGAGGTCTACCGTGCCGAGGCGATCGAACTCCGGGCCGGCGACCGCATCCGCTGGACCCGCAACGACAGGGCGCTCGGGCTGGTCAACAGCCACACCGCCGAGGTCACGACAGTGGACGGCGGACGGGTGACCTTCCGGCTCGAGGACGGCCGCCTGCTGACCCTGGACGAAGGCGATCCGCAGCTGCGCCACCTCGACCATGCCTGGGCCGCAACCGTGGGGCTGTTGAAAAACCCCATCATCTATGGTTTTCTGATTAGATGTTGGGTGTTCAGTGTCGGAGACCAACCAGATGTTGGGTTTGAAGGATCGCCAACAGATGGAATTGTTCGTCGCTGGGTCGCTGGAGCAGTTGGTGCCTCAGGATCATGTCTTGGCGCGGGTTGATCGGGTTCTCGACCTCGACTGGCTTCGCGAGGAAGTTGCGGGCTGCTACTGCGGCGACAACGGCCGACCTGGGATAGACCCGGAGGTTGCGGTTCGGTTGATGCTCGCCGGTCTGCTGCTCGGGATCGTGCACGACCGCAGGCTGATGCGCGAGGCGCAGGTCAACATCGCGATCCGCTGGTTTATAGGCTACGGGCTGCACGAGCGGCTTCCGGACCATTCGAGCTTGACCCGCATTCGCCAGCGCTGGGGCGAGGAGCGGTTCCGGAAGATATTCCAGCGCACGGTGAGGGCCTGCCTGGACGCGAAGATCGCCACAGCGGAGGTCGTCCATATAGATGCATCCCTTATCCGTGCCGACGTCAGTTGGGAGAGTCTGGTCGAGCGCCACGCCGATGAGGTGATGACCGAGAACCCCGACGAAGCCCCGGTCGGTGCACAGGGGCGGCGTAGGCCGGGTGCCAAAACCAAGAAGGTGAGCCTGACCGATCCGGACGCGAGCATGGCGACATCGGCCAGCAATCGGCGGCTCGAGCCCTGTTACAAGCAGCACACGGCGGTCGATGACGCGAGAGGTGTTGTGCTCGACGTTGCGGTGACGACGGGCGGGACCAACGAAGGCAGGTTGATCGTGGACCTGGTCGATGAGGTTCGCGAGGTCTCTGGCCGAGAGATTGCGACGGTGACGGCGGATACCGGCTATGCCTACGCGGGCGTCTACGGTGAGCTTGAGCGGCGCGACATCGATCCCGTGATTCCTGCGAAGAAGGAAGGGTTCCAGAGCCGGGTTCCTCTGAGCCGTTTCCGCTACGACACCAGAAACGAAATCGTGAAATGCCCACGGGGAAAGGTTCTTCGCCCGGTATTCCAAAAGCGGCTCGGCCAGTACTTCCGTTCGAAAGTGAGCGACTGCGCGCGCTGTTCGCTCAGGGGCGATTGCCTGCCGAAGACCCGCGCCAACAAGACCGTGCTGATCCCCAGCGACTATCCAGCCCTGCTCAGAGCACGGCGCCGCCGCGCACGATGGAGTGCTGAGGATCGGCAAATGTATCAACGTCACCTCTGGCGCTCGGAAGGCTTCCACGGCGAGGCGAAGACTTGGCACGGGCTCGGCCGCGCTGTCCGGCGCGGTCTCGACAACATGAAGATCCAAGCCTACCTGACGGCGGCGGCAATCAACCTGAAGCGGCTCGCTGCCGCAGTTCTTGCTATTTTGCGGGCGATTCGGGCCATCGAGACCGCCCAGGAGTTCCCGCCGCGCCCTGTTCGGGTCTGAAGGCACCCAACTCACGTTCCGACACCCAAACCGTCGCTTGCGCCGGGCCTCCCATATATTCAGTCCCAAAACCTGGGTTCTTCAACAGCCCCACCGTGCACGCCTTCCAGGGCCGCACGGTGGACAACGTCATCGCCGCCATGGAGGCCAGGCACCCGCATCTCACCACCCGGAAGAGCTTCTATGTCGAGATCAGCCGCGCACGCGACCGCGCCGAACTCGTCACCGACGACGCCGGGGCGCTGCGAGAACAACTCGAAGCGGCGACCGGTGAGCGCATCTCCGCGCTCGAGGGGATCGTGTCGGAACGCGGAAGGGCGCACGAAGCCGGACGCGACGAAGGCCGGGGCCCGGATCGCGGGAGCGGGAAACCGGGGCCGCCGGAACGGACCGCCGGGCCCGAGCGCGAACACGCCCGGGCGCCGAGAGAACTCGACCGTGATCTGGGCCTCTAGGTGCACCATCGGAAACCGCGAGGGCCGGACGGCCAGATTGCTTCCGACACCCCTTGCGTTTTCGACCGCAGGGCGCGGCGCTTCGCTGCTGGCATTCCGGTCGCCCGATTGTGTCGAGGGAATCGTTCCCGGTCGACCGGAAGGACCGGCCGGCGTAGGGTGGGCCATGACGAATGCCGTTCCTCTCCCGGACCGCGGGCGGGATGCCCGCCTGGGTTCCGTCCGTTGAGCCTTCCCGCGACGCCGCACGACGCGCTGTTCCGGGCGCTGGTCTCAGACCCGGCCCGCGCCGGCGCGCTGCTCGCGGACTACCTGCCGCCGGAGGTCGCCGGCCTGCTCGACCCCGACACCCCGCCGGAGGCGGTCGAGGGCAGCTTCGTCGACGAGGACGCCGCGAGGACCCAGTGCGACGCCCTCTTCAGGGTCAGGCTCAGGACCGGCGAGGATGCCTTCATATTCGCGCTCCTGGAGCACAAGAGCCATATCGACGCCGCCACGCCGCTCCAGATCCTGAAATACCTCGCCAGCATCTGGCTCCGCGAGATCGAGGGCGGCGGCGCCAGGGACCGGCTGCCGGCGATCGTCCCGCTTGTCTTCTACCACGGCCCGGGCACGTGGACCGTGCCGCGCTCGGTGGCGGAGATGATCGACGCGCCCGAGGAACTCGGGCCGTTTGTCCGGGAGTTCGCCTACGTGCTGCACGACCTGGGCGGGATCGAGCCGCTGCATCTGTCGCGGACGCCGGAGGTCCGGGCCGGGCTGCTGGCGCTCCGGGTGGTCCATGCCGCGGACATCCCGGCCGACCTCCTCGACCTGATGACCGGCGGGCCGGTTGCCGGAAGCGCGTTCGAGCGTCATATTGTGCGCTACATCGCCGAGCGCATGAACCTGACGCCCGTGATGCTGGAGGCGTCGCTGCACGAAGCCGGACCGATGGGAGGCGCTGATGGGTACCGTCGCCGAAGCCTGGATCGAACAGGGAAGGGCCGAGGGAATCGAGAAGGGCATCGAACAGGGCCGGAGTGAAGGACGGGCGGAAGGCCAGGCCGAGGTCGTTCTGCGCCAACTGGAACTGCGCTTCGGGATTGTGCCGGATGCGGTGCGCGAGCGGGTTCGCGGCGCGTCGACCGCCGAACTGGAAGCCTGGGCTGAGGCGGTGCTGACAGCAGCGAGCCTCGACGAAGCGATGGCCGCGAGACCCTCGGAACCTTGACCCCGGCCTTGTACTCGCGCCGGCCGTCGTGTGACCTGCAGCTTTCCGGGCCGCAATGCCGGGGCGGCCGACTTCTCTACCTGGCGTTCGGTCGTGACGAGCGAAGTCGCCGTGAGTGGCGGTCGCGATGTCCGAGCTGATCGGGGAATTTCGCCGACGCTTTCCGCTACTCGAGAGCCTTGTCGGGCAGTTTGGCAAAGACATGAAAGCTGGGATGCGTGGGCGTCCTGACGCTCATCCACCTAGATTGGGGACCTGCCCTTGCTCAAGCGCGTCGAATGCCTGGAGCACATAACACTGTGTCCGATAGTCGCCGAACGCCTTTACCTCGTTCTGCTTGAGGGCCGGGAAGGATGAACTCGGTGGCGGAGCATCGAGGATCCATTCCAGGTCGGCACGGCTGAGCCGGTACATGTGGGCGAAGATGGCATCGAGTTCGCATCTGATGGCGTGGCGGCGTTCCTCGTCCCAGCCAAAGGGTGGGCCATCATAACCGAGGTCGCGGGCGAAACCGGTCATTTCCTCCGATGTGTAGACCAATTCCAGGGCACGTGGCACGATCAACTCGACCCAGCGCAGCCCGCAGCCGCTGTCCTCCAGATACGCCTCCGGCGGCAACACCGGGAGCTGCTTGACGATGAAGAAGTTCAGGTTGACACCGCCGATGGAGAAGCGAGCTGCCCAGTCAAGCGGAAGGGAATTCATGTTGGCGAGGATCAGGGCCGACGTTACGGCCCGTGCGTTCCTGTAATCTGCGACAGGCGCACTGTTTCCAACTCCGCCCCTTGGCACATTGTCCGTCAGAATGGTTCGTTCGTTCGTCGAGTTCGTGATTCCCCGGAAGGCCTGAAGCCAACTTCCTTCATCGAAGTCTAGCACCGGTGCCTTGTTGCTCACTCCCGTGCTCCATAAGGCCGAGAGGATTGTCGTTCTTTGGTTCGTCGGGCTGGAGATGTCCCGGAACACGATGAGCCAACGAGAACCGTTGTTCCGGAATCGCTCAACCCTACCTCCGGTATCATGGCGAAGATGCCCGTTCGTTCGTCGGTTGCACGGGTGATCTTCCGGAGAGCGACCTGCGAGCCAATCGGTCGAGAACGTCGAATACGGCTCGGCTCGGCTCGGCTCGGCTCGGCTCGGCTCGGCTCGGCTCGGCTCGGCTCGGCTCGGCTCGGCTCGGCTCGGCTCGGCTCGGCTCGGCTCGGCTCGGCTCGGCTCGGCTCGGCTCGGCTCGGCTCGGCTCGGCTCGGCTCGGCTCGGCTCGGCTCGGCTCGGCTCGGCTCGGCTCGGCTCGGCTCGGCTCGGCTCGGCTCGGCTCGGCTCGGCTCGGCTCGGCTCGGCTCGGCTCGGCTCGGCTCGGCTCGGCTCGGCTCGGCTCGGCTCGGCTCGGCTCGGCTCGGCTCGGCTCGGCTCGGCAAGCGATTGTGTGGCGTCTTCGCCGGTGTCAAGCCTTTCCGCGACTTCGCCTTCCGAAACCCAGTATCTTGGAACCGCGACCGTCGTCGAGTCCGACTTCTCGTCTGTGGTCATCGGCCGGGCGTTGCCGTTCCGGATGTCGTGCTCGGAAACGCCATCGAAGGTGGCAAAGCGGTGGTCGTATTGATGGAACAGCTTGGCTTCGTAGAGCGGCAGCCAGCGTTCTCCGTCGCGCATGAAGACGTTGCCATCGAGTTCCCAGCCATCGTCCTCCATCTGCTCACGGGTCCTGAACAGTTCTGAGTCGTTGGACATGTGAAACATGCGCTGGAACGATACGCCCCATGGATTGTCCTCCGACTGCGAGGTGCTGGCTTCCCGCCAGAACACCCCGGCGCGTATATACATCTTGCGCGCGATCTCCATGTCGCGACGGGTGCGGAAGATGGGGCAGGTTCGCGTGTTGGGGTTGAACAGCGCGAAGTCGTCCGCGCCCAGCGTGAAGCGGCGCTCCGGTTCCGCCAGCTGCGTCGTGTCGGTCAGGAAGAAGGCGAACTCGGCCTCGGCGGCGGGGTTGTCTGCGCCTGCCAGCGTGAGGAGGCAGAACTTGATGCGACTGTCGATGCCGGGGAAGACCTTCTTACGGTTCTCGAAGTCGAACAGGCTGACGAGCCGCCGGTGGTCAACAATATGGCCGAAGAACCTCTTGGTGGAGTTGTCGGTGGCGATGCCGGTGGGCACGATCAGCCCCGCTCGGCCTTGAGGGTTGAGCAGTTGCAGGAACGTTTCGGCGAAGACGGCGTAGGTGTTGATGTCGCCAACCTTGGTCAACGGAAACCGGCCGCCGCTGCGCGCGTGCTGGCTGGCTGCTTCGGCGTTCCGCTTTGCGGTCTCGAATTCCCGGAAGAGATTCTTTTCTGCGGTAGACGCATCGTCGCGATCCAGGTGTCGAATCAGACGATCTCGCTCGGCCTTGTTCCGTGCGGCTGCGATGTCTGGTGAACGTGAAGCGAAGAACTCCTTCTCCTGGAGCTTGATCCGCTCCCACGGCGGATTGAACGAAGGCGCTTCGCGCAGTTGTCGCTTTCGCGGTCTCGGTCTTTTCTGACAATTTGATGTGATGGTGGGGTTTGGTGCCGGTTTCTGCGTCCGGCGGCTGTCCTCGGTTTAGCATCGATCTCTTCGATGGTCCGTCGCCGGAACGGACCGGCGGCGCGCTGTCGTCATCCCGGGAGATCGATGATGACTGCAAGAGCGCACGACCGGGCGCAGGGCAGCCCGCTCCGCCAACGCATGATCGAGCAGATGCGTATCGCCAACCTGGCGGAGAGCACGCAGTACTCCTACCTCTTCGAGATCAGGCGGCTGGCTCAGCACTACAAGGCCTCGCCGGCCGATCTCGATGCCGACCAGCTGCGCGCCTGGGTGCTGAGGCTGATCGACCGGGGCCTCAGTGCGGCGACAACCAATGCCACGCTGTCGGCCCTCAGGTTCCTGTATGTCGAGACGCTGGGCTGCCCCGACCGCGTGGCCGGGCTGCGCAATCGCAAGAAGCCCCACATGCTGCCGCGCCACATGACGGAGCAGGAGGTCGAGCGCCTGATTCTCGCCACGCCCGACCTCCGCCATCGCGCCGCCTTCGTCACCGCCTACGCGGCCGGGCTCCGCGTCTCCGAGACCGTGACCGTCAAGGTCGGCGACATCAAGTCGGACAGGAAGTGCCTGCACATCCCGTCCGGCAAGGGCGGCGCCGAGAGGATGGCGCCGTTGCCGGACGGCGTCATCGATTACCTGCGCGGTTACTGGAAGAACATCTGGCCGCAGCCGGCGAGCTGGCTGTTCTACGGCGTCTCGCCAGACAAGCCCCTGTCGGTGGCGGCCCTGCACCGCGCCTTCAGGGCGGCGCGCGACAAGGTCGGCATCGATCCCCGCCACAGCTTCCACAGCTTCCGTCACTCGGCGGCGACGCATCTTCTCGAGCGGGGCGCGGATATGGAGGTGATCCGCGACGCGCTCGGCCATCGAAGCGCCGACACCACCCGCGGCTACGCCCGCGCCACCGGCAGGATGTTCGAGGCTCTCGACCACCCGCTCTCGGGCTTCCCGGTCCTGCGCAGCTGAACTGCCGTGGCGCGCGAGCGCGCCAGCGTGGCGGAGATCTTCCGCCGCGCCGGTCCCGCTTACCGCGAGAGCATGGCCGGCCGGCTCGACGCCGGGCGGCTCAGGGTCATGGGCGCGATCGAGGCATGCCGCACCGCCGCGCTCGGCGGGCACATGTACCGCTGCGAGGGCTGCGGGCGCGAGCATCCGCTCTACAACTCCTGCCGCAACCGCCACTGCCCCACATGCCAGGGCCTCGCTGCCAATCGCTGGAGCGAGGCGCGCGCCGCCGACATCCTGCCGGCGCCCTACTTCCATGTCGTCTTCACCCTGCCCAGAGCGATCGCCGCCATCGCCTTCTGCAACCGAAGGGCCGTCTTCGACATCCTGTTCCGAACGGTGGCCGAGACGCTGCGCACCATCGCGGCCGATCCCCGACACGGCGGCATGCGCATCGGCGGCACCGCCGTCCTGCACACCTGGGACCAGAAGCTGCTCTTCCATCCCCATCTGCATGTCGTCGTGCCTCACGCCGGCTTCGAGGTCGGCAGCGGCGCGTGGAAGTCCGGGAACGGCGCCTTCCTGGCTCCCGTCAGGGTCCTCGCCAGCCTGTTCCGACGTCGCTTCCTCGAAGAACTCGCCCGGGCGCAGGGCAAGGGCGGGATCGTCTTCCACGGCGACATCGCCCACCTCGCCGACCCCGACAGGTTCCGCGCCACCCTCGCCGCCGCCCGCAGCAGGGACTGGGTGGTCTATGCCAAGAAGCCCTTCCGGGGGCCGGAGCAAGTGTTCCGATACCTGTCCCGATATACACACAGGATCGCCATCTCCGACAGCCGCATCACCGCCTTCGACGGCCAGACCGTCTCCTTCCGGCACAGAAAGCCGAAGGAGCCGGGGCAGAAGAAGCCGCGCTACAGCACCGCCACCCTTGCCGTCGACGAGTTCATGCGCCGCTTCCTGCTCCATGTGCTGCCCGACGGCATGCACCGCATCCGACACTTCGGCATCCTCGCCAACTCCTGCTGCGCCAGCACCGTCCAAAGAGCGCGAGAAGCTCTCGGCGCCATCGGTTCTGCCGGCGCCGATGAGGACAGGGGCGAAGCCCGCGATGACCGGGAGGAGCCCGGCAGCGGCGCGACCGCGCCGGTCGCCTGCCCCCAATGCGGCGGAGCGTTGCGGCATCTCTGCCCCATCCCTTCCGGGCGCCGCCAACATCCGCCCCGCGGACCGCCGGATGCGCCGCCGTGAACCGGCTTCCTGCCTCGATCCCGACAGCGCAGACATCTTGTCCGCCAACCAACCGGCGCGGCCGCGAGCACGACCGCATGCCAGGCAGGGCCCGGATGCCCCTTCGATCTTCGCCTGCCCGACGCCAAAAACCGGCAGCCGTCGTAATCAGCTGCCTCAACCGGACAACAACAGGCACACCGCCAGTCCGGCCCGACGGCTGTCTCCACATACTTCCCACATAGCCAACGCCAGCGCCGGACGACCGCGCCTTCGCTCAATCGGATTGAGTAGGCTCTGCCGAGCCAACACAATCCTTAAGATTGCCGAGCACGACATCGAACCCGCCGTCCTGCATGATTTCGGCGAACGCCAGATGCCAGTGAAAGAAGTCGTGGGCGACTGACAGGTCGCCAACGAGGTCGCCGACACCACGGCGCTGGGCAGTTTCACGCCCGATGCGCTGGATATCCTGGGTCTGAGGCACGATCTCCAAGGTTTCCGGCGTCTTGGGCGCGAAGTACGCGCCTACGAAGAGATTGGCGCGGAGGCGTTCGCGAGCGCGGTTCGGGTCGCTGAGCGCTGTCTGGTATGTGGAGCGCTTGTGCTCAACGTCATCCAGCGTGTCCTCGGGCATGGCGTCGAGGTCGAGACTTGCGATGGCGACCTCCAGCACGGCGTCCTGGTCGAACAGGTCCGATTGATCTGGCTGACGATTGCGTTTCTTGAGGTCACGACAAACACCCTTGTCGTCTCCGGTCAAGGGTTTGAACGCGTCGCCGGGTATACCCTTCGCCATGGCCTCGGGGTCGAGGATACCGACAAGACTGTCGCCCTGAAGAATGTGGGAATCAAGGAACCCGAGAGGCTTGCCCGGCTCGACGGTCTCGATCCAGAGCGCGGTCTTGCAGAGTTCGACGGCAAGCGGATTCCGGTCGACGCCATGGATGCAGTGTTGGACGACGTTCCGCAGCGCGTGCTGGCGGATACTCTCGTCCGGCGTGTCTGAATCGGCTTCGATACGGGCGACCTCAGCGGCGAGGCGGCGGGCCGCCGCGAGAAGGAAATGCCCGGAGCCGCAGGCCGGGTCGACCACCTTCAAGTCGAGGATTGCGGCGCGCGGATCCTCGGGGCGAGCCGTGACCGCTTGTGTGATCACGGGGTCGAGCGTCGATTTGACGAGTTCGCCGACCAGAGACGGAGGCGTGTAGTAGGAACCGGTGAGCTTTCGCTCTGACCCCTTCGCGCGTTGGCCATTGCCGTCGCCGATGAAGGCAAAGGTCCAGGGCGAGCCGCTCACGTCGATGACGGGGCGAAGTTCCAGCAGGCTCTCGTAGACGGACCCCAGCTCCTCGGTGTCCATGTCCCGGTAATTGACGCGGGCGAGGCTGTTGCCGGACCGGAAGAATGCGAGGGTGCGGACGGCTTCGAGAAGATGCTGGTTGGCGATGGCGGCGCCGTCGAGGTCGGGACATTCGCCGTCCCGGAACAGGCCGCCGAGCGGCGGCAGCCCCAGACCGGCAGCGCCCCTGGCAAGAGCGCCGAAGGTGATCCGGAGTCCCTCCCAGAGGTCCCGGTTCCCGTCGTAATGGCGGCGGCGAAGCGCGCGCTCACGCAGCCGCGAAAGCGCATAGCCGCGCGCGAAAAGGGATCGTTGTTCGTCCGCGGCGTCCGGCGCGTGAAGCAGGTTGCGCTCCTCGGCTGTGAACAGAAAGAGCAGGCGGTAGACGAGCCGAAGGAGTTGCTGGAAGTAGCCCTCCGGCGTAAGCGCGCCGGATTCGAGCGCCTCGCGCAGCCTGGTGTTCGCCGGATGGCGAAGGAACCCGTTGCCGAATTGCCGCAGCGCGTCGGTGACGCCATCGCGGAGATGTTCCCGGATGCGTTCACCGGTCTCCTGCGCCTTGGTCCGCCAAGACTCGATGATGCAACTTGACGGCTTGTCGTCGAGCGGCCTGAGGCGGCTTGAATGGGCGGTGAGCCAGAGGGCGGCGAAGTCGGGGTAGAGTTCCTCCGCGAAGATGAGGTCGAGATCGGCCTCGATGAAGGAGGCCCGGGTCAGGCTCGGGTTGTCGCGCAGGATGCGGAGCTTGGAACCGTTGGAGACCATCCCCCACAGCGCAGCGTCCTCGGCGTTGAGGTATTCCTGCATCATGCCGTGTGGGGCCTGCCGTCGGCCGTCATGACCGAGACGCGGATCGGCCCTGTCAAGATCGAAGTCGCGCGTGACGAGCAGCAGCGGCACGGCGCCTTCGCAGGCACGGTGCGTCAGCCGGAACACGCGGTCCGCCAGCCTGATGTCGGTCGCGGTTGCGAGGTCGCCATAGCCGAGAATCTGGCGCAGGAACGGGAGGAGCCATTCGTCGATGTCGACCTGGCACGCGCTGAGGTCCCGTCGCGGGCGGCGCTCGCAATGGCGTCCGTAGAGATCGGTGGCGATGCGCCAGTAACGGGCCAGCTCGTCCTTGATGGCAAGGGACTTCGACAGGCCGTAGTCGGCGCCCGACTGGCGCGGCGCACCCAGCGCGGCGACGGCCTGGAGGAACTCCGGCGGCAGTATGCCGCCCTGGATCTTCAGGGCGGTGAACCCCAGGTTTCGTCGCGCGCGCCACGGTCAGAAGTTCGCCATGGGCATGAAGACATAGACCCCGATCTTGTCGACCGGCAGGGCGGGGACGACATCGTATCGCAGTCCCCTGGCATCGCTGGCGTCGCGGATGCGGCGGTGGTCGGCGAGCAATCTTCGCGCCCGCTCTTGCGCGAGGCGCTCGAAGGTGTTCTCCAGTTCCGGCAGCGCGCTCAAGGCTTGGCGGACCAATAGGGTTTTCTGGTCTTTCGGCATGTTGCGGGCCGGTTCGAGCGAAAGAAGCGAAAGCGCATCGTCCTCGGTCAACGGCTCCCCAGAGTTATCGCCCTGGATCGCTATCCCGAGACACTCCTCGGCCAGCAGGGACTTGAGCGGCAGGTACCGCCCATCAGCGCCACGCCGTTCAAGAATGATCTGGCTGCGCAGGCGCAGCAAATACAGCACGGTGCGCAAGCGAACGCCAGCCGTGAACATGGCGCCGGTGCGGGCGGCGACATCCGGGGCGTCCGCGTCGAGCGCCTTGTCCGAGATGAAGTCCGCCAGCGTCGCGACCAACGGATGCGCGCGATGAATGTATGCCGCTCCCGCGGGCGCGGGTTGCCCGAACGCGATTTTCGCCGAAGCCGTGAACCCGATGGCGTCGAGGCGGTCCTGTAGCGGTTTGGGCAGGTGGCCGACTGGCAGTCGGAAGCAGCCGTTTCGCGCATCGAGCGGCGCACCGAGCCTTTCGGCGGACAGGCGCACGAAGCGGGCGACGTCCTCGGGTCCGCCCAATACGGAAACGGCCTTTCGCCATTCGGGCAGCACATCGTCGGGGGTCAGGCGCCGCTGGGCGAAGACCGTGCGGGCCATCCTGCTGGCGGCTGTCTGCCAGGCATCGTCGACCTCCGCTTCGGTGTCCCCGAAATCGAAGGCGTTCTGAACGGCCTGGGTATGAGAGCCGCCGTGCAACAGCACCGCCTTCATGATGGCGTCGACGACCTTATTGTTGTCGGCAGGCAGGGGCACGGAGACGCCGAGTTCCTTGCGGATCTTTTCCGCCTTGCGAAGGATCACGCGAAGCACCGCGCCGTCGACGGGATTGTTCTCGCCGTACAGCATCAGCGCGCGAACCGTGCGCGAGGCCCTGACCAAAACGGTCGGCTCTGCCCTCGCGCTGTTCGTGGCGAGTCGGATTCCAGGTGAGGTCGTAGTGGACGACTGCATTGAAGTGGTTTTGCAGGTTGACACCTTCGGACAGGCAGTCGGTGGCAACGAGGACTGGCGCGAGCTTCTCTTCAAGCTCGCCGAATGCCTCGACCCGCTCTTCGCGCTGATCGGGAGTGAGTTCCCCGGTGACCACGGCGACGTGGGTGTTTTCCGGCGCCCCAACGCTTGCTTCAGTTCGTGGCCGACATAGTGCGCGGTGGCGATGTAGCGGCAGAACACCACCGGGCGGAAGCCGTCCAGCACGAGTTGCCGGACTTCTTCGATGAGCGTCTTGAGCTTGGGGTCGTTGCGGGGACCGCGCAGCGCATCCGCCCGATCGATGAGCTGGCGCAGCGCCACGGCATCCTCCGCTTCCACCGTGCCGGCAGGAACGCTCTCGGTGAGGGCGAGAGAGTCGTCGTCGGTCTCGTCGAGCACGGTTTCGCCTGCCGTCCGGTCGAGGTGTTCGACCTTCGCATCCTCCGTGTCGCCCTCGGCGGCCTGGAGACGGGTTCGCAGCGCGAGCGACGCGGCCGCCGGGCTCGAAGAGGCGCAGCGCAACAGTGCGAGCGCGGCCCACCAGGACATGCGTTGCTGAAGCCTGGTCCCATCCGCCGTGCGATCGACCATGGTTCTTGCATAGGCGAGCACATCGTCGAAGAGCCCGCCCCAATCGCCGGTCAGCCGGTAGGTGGCCTCGCGGCTCTCGCGGACGGGAAAGCCGGCATGGTCCTTCCATTCGGCGATGTCGCCGCGGCGGCGCTGCACGAAATGCAGCGCGAGTTGCTCGCGCAGGCGTCGCCGCGTCTCGCCTTCGGGTGCATCGGCCAACGCCGTGAATTTCGGCTCCAGCAAGCCAAGCAGGTTGTGGAAGGCGGTGTCGTCGCCCGAATGCGGGGTGGCGGTCAGGAACACCATGTGCCGGCGCGGCTCGCTGGCCGCGAGGCCCTTGAGAAGCTGATAGCGCTGATGGCGGGTGCTCGTGTTCGACTGAACGCAGGCATGCGCCTCGTCGACGATGACGAAATCCGGGCAGGCGCGCAGGAAATCGTCCCGGCGACGGTCCGACTTGATGTAGTCGAGGGAGACGACCGTATAGGGATGGACATCGAACACCGATTCGTCGGGGCGCAGTCCGCGCTCCAGGCGAGTGGCGGTGCCGGTGCGCACGACCTCCGCGTCGATGGCGAACTTCTCCGCGAGTTCCCGTTGCCACTGTTCGCAGAGATGCGGCGGGCAAATGACGGCGAGGCGCTCGATCTCGCCCCGGTCGAGAAGTTCCCGCGCGATCAGGCCTGCCTCGATGGTCTTGCCGATGCCGACATCGTCGGCGACGAGCAGCCGGATGGTGTCGAGCTTCAGCGCCATGAGCAGCGGCACCAGTTGATAGGTACGCGGTTCGACATTGATGTTGCCGAAGCTCCGGAAAGGTCCCGCGCCGGCGCGAAGCTAGAGGCGAAGCGCATCGCGGAGCAGCAGGGCTGCCTGCCGGGAACCTGGCGTGTCGGGATTGGGAAGATCGAACGTGGCGGGCACCGGCGGCTCGGGCTCGAGCGGCAGATAGATGAGCGTCGCATCGTCTTCCGCGCCGCCGAGTGGACGAAGCTTGAGAAGATCGTCGCGCGGTTCGGGGAGGACCACCCATTCGCGGTGCCTCGCCCTGACAAGGTCTCCGGGCTTGAAGGTGATTGCCGCGTCCACTTCCGGTCCTCCGGATTCTATTCGGCGACCGACGAGATGCCTGGCCCGAAAACCCAAGCATATTGGTCAACAACGCGATCCCACGATGTCCGATCCTCGTCGAAGCGCACGACCGTGAGGCCGGCGTCGTGGAGGCGTCGGGTCAGCTTGGCGTCAAGGGCCTGTTGGCGATCCGCCCGATGGTGCGGGCCGTCAATATAGATCAGCGTCTGATGGGTCGTGTAGGCGAAGTCGGGCCGGGTTTCGAACTCCTTGAGGTAAGGCTGAGCCCGGTCTGGAAGACGGTAGCCGTTGTCCTTGACATAGCGCAGCCAGGCTTTCTCCAGCGTGGATCCGGCAACATTGTTCAACGCCTCGAAGTTGTCGCCGGCGCCTGCGGTACGATCAAGGCTGCGTCGCTCGCTGCGGGTCAGCCGGCAAAGCAGGTCGAGCATGGTTTCGTTGCGCCGGTCGATCACTGGATGGTCGGGCTGATTCTGGTAGCTCAGCAGGCAGCGGTAGCAGCCAGCCTCGCAATCGTCTTCGCGGTTCTCAAGGTCCTCCGATCCGGTCCAGCGTCCGGACCGCGATTCCCAGTGGCAGACTTCGAGCGCCTTGCGCGCGGCCCGGGCGAGCGCGTCGGGGTCGCTGACCAGGCGCGTGAGGACGCCCGCGCCGCCTTCGGCGGATTCGTAGAACAGGATGGTGGCGCGGTTGTCGCGGTCGGGCAGCGGCTCGGCGGCAAGCTCCGCCTCCTCGAGCTGAAACTCCTGTTCGATGCCGCGCTTGATGGCGTATTGCAGGGAGACCATGGCCGTCTCGTCGAGACCGGCTACCGGACGAAGCACGAGCACGTTGCGGGTATCCTCGACAAAAGGCGTGATGCGCTGGACGCTCTTTCCCTCCCGTACGATGTCGTCTTCCGCATCGGTGGGCGCTTGCGAGTCCCTGGTCCATTCGCCGGTATTGGCATCCACGCTGAAGCCGTAGACGGACTTCTCCTCGCGGCGGCGCCAGCCGAGATTGACGCGCCAGATGGTCGAGGCCGGGCCGTAGCGCAGTTCCAGCAGGGTCTCGCCGTTTTCCTCGACGGCAACGCCCTTGAACCGTGCCTGGCCGTTCTCTTCGCTGTAGCGAGGCGTTTGCGCTGTCGGGGACGGGTTGATTTACAAGGCGTTCACGGAGGTGCGAGATTTTTGATACCCCGTGGTGGTCGTTGATATCCGGGGTTTCAGTTTCGCTGCGGCGGTCGTTTTGGCGATTTTCACCCCACGCCGCTGGTCGCGGCGTCTTGGCAGCGAGGTTTTCCTGCGGCGGCCTCGCGCGCCCTGATCGTGCGCATGAGATAGAAGGTGTCGCCATCGGGCCCTGGGGCCCTTGTTCCACCACCACCCCTGGTCGGGAGAACAGCGATGGCGACGGCGGCGAAGCTACCCTTTTCGTGGCGCGATGTCGAAGTCCTGCCGGACCTTGAACGGCTGCGCCTGGTTCTGGCGGTGCTTCCCGACGAGGAGATCGTGACGGCGCTTGAAGTGTGTCGCGGTCGGGGCCGTAACGACTACCCGGTGCGGGCGATGTGGCGGGCGCTGATCGCGGGGGTGGTGTTGCAACACGCCTCGATGCAGTCGCTGTTGCGGGAGCTGGGGCGCAACCCGGCGTTGCTGGAGATCTGCGGGTTCGACCCTCTGCCGTATCAGAGCGGGCCGGTGACGGTGCTTCACGACGGGCATGCGGTAACGCGCCCGGCGCGGGTTCGTTCGACGGCGCCGAGCCACTGGAACTTCTCGCGGTTTCTGGGGCGTGTTGTGCAGCTTGAGGACGAGCAGGGGCTGGTGTCCGCCATGATCGAGAGCCTGCGCGCCGCGCTGTTCGCCGCGTTGCCGGACTTCGGGCGTCATCTCGGCTACGACGGCAAGGCGATCGCGAGCCACTCGACGGGCCGGGTCGGCAAGGACGAGGACAAGACCTCGGACCCCGACGCCGACTGGGGCAAGCACGAGACGGGCGGGGTGGACGCCAGGACCGGCGCGGTGTGGAAGAAGGTGAAGTCGTGGTTCGGCTACGGGCTGCACCTGATCGCCGACACCGATTACGAGGTTCCGGTGGCCTTCGAGGTGACGCGCGCTTCGGCCTCGGAACCCAAGGTGCTGTCCGGGATGCTGGAGGAGCTGTTCGCAAGGGCGCCGGAGATCGCCGGGCGCTGCGCCGACTTCAGCGCCGACCGCGGTCTCGACGATGCCCGCCTGAAGGCGCGGCTGTGGGACCGGTGGACCGCCCGCCCGCTGATCGATACACGGCTGATGTGGCGGGTGGAGAAGCAGGAGCCGAGATACGATCCGGCGCAGCCGATCACGCGGCCGCTGTTCCCCGACCGCGCCGATGTCATCGTTCACGACGAGCGCGGCCGGGTGTCCTGCGTCTGTCCCGGGACCGGCGAGGTCCGCGCTATGGCGTTTCAGGGGTTCGAGGCTGATCGGGGCCGCTGCGGCACGCTCAAATACCGCTGCCCGGCAGCCGCCTTCGGCTTCGCCTGCGCCGGCAGCCGGGCCTGCCACCGGGCCGGCGGGGTCAAGCCCGGAGACTATGGCCGCATCCTGCGCATCGACCTCGACAGCCACGACCGGCGCATCTTCACCCCCACGCCCTGGGGCAGTCCGTCATGGCGGCGCGGCTACAACCGCCGCTCGGCCATGGAGCGGATCAACAGCCGCCTCGACAACAGCTTCAACTTCGAGACCCACTACATCCGAGGCCGCGCCAAGATGAAGACCCGCCTCGGCCTCGCCCTGGCGGTGATGATGGCGATGGCTCTCGCCCAGGCCCGCGCCGGCCGCCCCGAGCGCATGCGCTCCCTGGTCGGCGCCGTGCCGTATCTCGACACCGGCTGACCGCTCGTCTGCCTCCCGACAATCCTGCCCGATCCCGCCGCCCGACGGCAGAGGGGAAGCCACGCCCGCACGCCAGACAATCTTCCGGTAATCGTATTTGTCAGGCCCCGGAAGCCCGTATCCTGCCCGGTGGGGAAGCGGGCCGGACGATATTCAACCGCCAAAATCGAACCGGCGACAGCCAAAAATCACCACAGCGCACATTTCTCGTAGCGAAGAGTCGTGATCATCTCGTATCCTAGGCGCTGGCGCTCCTCTTCGTCGGAAGTGATGCGGTTCGCCCGCTGGGTGGATACCTGTTCGATGCGGTAGAGGTTCAGGATCGAGCGTCCGCCGTCGAGACGCTCGCCGCAGCTGACACAGCGTTCATGATCCTTCTGGTCGCCGAAGTGGCCGTAGCCGCAGACGGGGCAGATGCGCGCCGCCTGAACCGGGAGCCTGGCCGATGCGGTCACGCCGCCTTCGTCGCGCATCGACAGGATGGCGCGACGCACGCGGTAGGTGCTTCCTTCGTGATAGATGATCGACTGGGGGCCGAACTCGGTGAGGCCGAGAAAGCGGGGCCGGCTCAGAAACGAGTCGCGGCCCACCTTCTCGCGGCGGCCTGGCACGAAGGCCATGAGCGGCAGGCGCGGGAAGTTGTAGCCCGGCAGGAACCCTTCGGCGGCCAGGTAGCGATAGGTGTAGAAGTCGGAGTTCATCGTCCGCCTGCTGTCCAGCAGCAGGTTCTGCTGGTTGAACGCTTCGTCGTACCGTGCCTTCGCTTCGCGGCGCTCCCGTTCGGTCGAAGCGGCGTTGTTGACCACATCGTTGGCAAACTTCATCTGGTTCGCCGTCGCGCGAAACAGCGAACGCCAGCGGTCGAACGCGTCGTCGAAACGGCGGTCGGCGGAAGTCATCGCGCTGGCCAGCCACGTGTCCGTAAACCAGGGGGCGGTCTGCAGAGAGAGATCCGGTGCGAGTGCCGCAAGAACGCGTTGCGCTCGAGCGTTCGCCTCGCTGACCGCCCGGGGAGAGCGGATCTGCTCGGCGATATCGTCATGCAATGGCAGTGCGTCGGGCCTTTCCCGGTCGAGCACATCAGGCACGGAGGAGCCGAGCATGACGCCGGTTTCCGCAAGCCAGACAGCCTGAAGGTGGCTGCGGACCAGATCCTCGTTGGCGAGGTCGATGTTCGGGGGATTGACGGCGCCGGCCACCATGCGTGCCGGGTCGGCGAAGAAATACTGATCGTGTGGCGACTTCGCGGCGCAGTACGTGACGACCAGCGCGGGCTGTCCGCTGCGCCCTGCCCGCCCGCTGCGTTGGGCGTAGTTTGCCGGGGTTGGCGGCACGTTGCGCATGTAGACCGCGTTCAGCGTCGAGATGTCGACGCCGAGTTCCATGGTCGGCGAGCAGAACAGTATGGGCAGTCCGTCGGATTCGAGGCCCTTGCGGAAACGGCGTTCTCGCTCCTCGCGGATATCGGTGTCGACCTGGGCGGTGTGTTCGCGCGCCTCGAGCTGGTGGAGAAGGCGATCGCCGCTGTCGAGGAGCGCGGCCACGTTCTCGTAGAGAGTGCGGAAAAACTCATTGGCCACGCTCATGTCCACCGCGGTCTCTCCGGCGAGGCGCCATTCAAGCACCGACCCGTCGATGCGGTAGCCGGTGAGACCGCCGTCAAGTGAGGTGGCGTCGGTTTGTCGGACAGGCTGACGGCGTTTTCAAGGTGTATTCCGGTTGAAGTTTGTGCCGCCAGAATCCTCTTGGATCGATCTTTCTGCTGCTGCTGTTGCGCCTGTGGGTATGTGGTCAAGGCGCGAAGCGGCTTGTCCATCATATCCACAGGCGTGTCGCCCCGGTAGGCCTCGGCCGGCGTCCGCCCGCCGAGTGCCGAGTGCGGTCTCTCGGTGTTGTAGAAGCCGATCCACTGGCCGATGACGCGCCGGGCTGCGAAGCCGTCGGCGATCTCGTGCAGGTAGACCGCCTCGTATTTGAGCGAGCGCCACAGCCGCTCGATGAAGATGTTGTCCATGCACCGGCCGCGGCCGTCCATCGAGATGCGGATACCGGCCTCCCGCAGGCGCGCGGTGAAGGCGAAGCCGGTGAACTGGCTGCCCTGGTCGGTGTTGAAGATCTGCGGGGTGCCATGGCGCGCCAGGGCTTCGTCGAGAGCCTCGACACAGAACCCCGCGTCCAGCGTGTTCGACAGCCGCCAGGCCAGGACGCAGCGGCTCGCCCAGTCCATGATCGCCACCAGGTAGAGGAAGCCGCGCCGCACCGGGATGTAGGTGATGTCGGCGCACCACACATGGTTCGGCCGCTCGATCGCCAGACCCCGCAGCAGATATGGATAAACCCGGTGCCCGAGGTGCGGCGCACTGGTCCGCGGCGCCCGATAGACCGCCTGAAGACCAAGCAGGCGCATCAGGCGAGCGGCCCGCCGCCGCCCGATCCGCACCCCCTCGCGGCGCAGATGCCGAACCATCTGGCGGGCGCCGTAGAACGGATACTTGAGGAACAGCGCGTCGATCCGGCGCATCAGAGCCAGCGTCTCCGCGCTCTCCCCCTTCGGCCGGTCATAGAGCGACGAGCGCCCGATCGACAGCAGACGGCATTGCCGGGTCAGGCTCAACGACGGGTGGCCCCGCACAACCATCGCCCGTCTCCCGGACCGGCTCAGCGACCGGACCCGCGTGACAAAAAATCACGCTCTACGATCAACTCCCCGATCTTGGCGTGAAGAGCCCGGACCTCGCTCTCGTGATCCCGCGCCCGGCGCTCACCTCCACCGGAAAAGACCTCCCCCAGACCCTCCATCGCCTGGCGCTTCCACACACCCACCTGGTTCGGATGCACCTGGTGCTTCGAGGCAATCTCCTGAAGCGTCCGATCACCCCGTAGCGCCTCCAAGGCTATCTTCGCCTTCAGCTCCCCCGAAAACCTGCGTCGCTTGCTCATCCGCATTCCTCCGTCACACGGCGGAATACACCTTGACGACCTGTCCGATTTTGCGACGCCACCTCAAAGGTCCTGTGGCTCAACGTAACCGTAGATGGCGAGCACGCTCAGGACATCGTCGATGACGGTGTTGTAGACATCCTCGTCGAACCTGGGCGGATAGCAGGGGTTGCCCTGCCCCCAGAATGACGGGGAGGTAACGTCAAGAGTTATGTGTCAGGGAGACGGGGGTGCTGATTCCCTGAGACTTGTTTTCGTGGATGAAGACCGCGTAGAGGACGCGGTCCATTGAGGTTGGGTCCTGGAAGGTTCCCATGGGCCGTGTTCGTCTGCGGACCTCCCGGAACCTTCGTTCGATGGCGTTTGTGGTCCTGACCCGCTTTCGCTCGGCAAGGGTCCTGTAGCGGTAGCAGGTGAGCAGATCGTCGAGATCGTTGCGCAGGCAGTCGACCGCCTTGGGGTAAGCGCTCTGCCAACGGTCGGCGAAGCGCCGCGCGGCGCTCTGGGCCTTGCGGCGGTTGGGGGCATTCATGACGGCGTGGACGTCGGCCTTGACGGCCTCCTGGTCGGCCTCGCGGACCCTGTTGAGGATGTTGCGCATCTTGTGCGCCCAGCACCTCTGAACCGGGATGCCGGGATAGACGAAGGGCAAGGCGGCCAGCAGGCCCTTGCCGCCATCGACGCAGATCATCTCCAGGCCCTCTCCGGTGAGCCCGCGGTGGTAGAGCCGGTTGAGGAACGCTTCCCACTCCGCGGCGCTCTCGCTGCCGGCCAGCTGGAAGTCGATGATCTCCTTCTTGCCGTCGGGGCGGATGCCCAGCGCCACCAGGACCGGCCTCCTGAGCGCGCCGGCGCCGGTCTTGCGGGCCAGCACCACGCCGTCGAGCATCAGCGCCTTGTAGGCGTTCTTCAGCGGCCTGCGGTGGAAGGCCGCGACCGCCATGTCGAGCGTCCTGGCGACCCGGCTGACCGTCGCGGCCGAGACCGGACATCCGAGCAGAGCCAGCAAGACCTCGCCGACCTTGCGCGTCGAGAGCCCCAGCACGAAGCCGGCCAGGATGGCGCGGTCGATCTCCGGCGCGCGCCTTGCATAGCTCTTCAGAACACCGGTCGGGCAGAAGTGCCGGGTGCGCGGCACGTTGAACTCGATGTCGCCGAGCTCGCTCAGCAGGCAGCGCCGGTAGGTGCCGTTGCGCCGGTCGCGCATCGCGCCGGCGTCCAGGTTGTCGAGCCAGCGGTCCACCGCCTCGGCCATCCGGCCCTCAATGATCTCGGCCAGCGCCTGGCGGCCGAGCGGGCGATAACCCTCGCCCCAGTCCAGTCCGCCTGCCTGCATCTCCTTCACCACCTCAAACGCCTGCGGTAGGCTCATGATCGTCGCAGCTTGCTGGGACATGCGGGGTGCTCCTTGAGGTGGCGTCGCAAAATCGGACAGGTCGTCAAGGTGTATTCCGCCGTGTGACGGAGGAATGCGGATGAGCAAGCGACGCAGGTTTTCGGGGGAGCTGAAGGCGAAGATAGCCTTGGAGGCGCTACGGGGTGATCGGACGCTTCAGGAGATTGCCTCGAAGCACCAGGTGCATCCGAACCAGGTGGGTGTGTGGAAGCGCCAGGCGATGGAGGGTCTGGGGGAGGTCTTTTCCGGTGGAGGTGAGCGCCGGGCGCGGGATCACGAGAGCGAGGTCCGGGCTCTTCACGCCAAGATCGGGGAGTTGATCGTAGAGCGTGATTTTTTGTCACGCGGGTCCGGTCGCTGAGCCGGTCCGGGAGACGGGCGATGGTTGTGCGGGGCCACCCGTCGTTGAGCCTGACCCGGCAATGCCGTCTGCTGTCGATCGGGCGCTCGTCGCTCTATGACCGGCCGAAGGGGGAGAGCGCGGAGACGCTGGCTCTGATGCGCCGGATCGACGCGCTGTTCCTCAAGTATCCGTTCTACGGCGCCCGCCAGATGGTTCGGCATCTGCGCCGCGAGGGGGTGCGGATCGGGCGGCGGCGGGCCGCTCGCCTGATGCGCCTGCTTGGTCTTCAGGCGGTCTATCGGGCGCCGCGGACCAGTGCGCCGCACCTCGGGCACCGGGTTTATCCATATCTGCTGCGGGGTCTGGCGATCGAGCGGCCGAACCATGTGTGGTGCGCCGACATCACCTACATCCCGGTGCGGCGCGGCTTCCTCTACCTGGTGGCGATCATGGACTGGGCGAGCCGCTGCGTCCTGGCCTGGCGGCTGTCGAACACGCTGGACGCGGGGTTCTGTGTCGAGGCTCTCGACGAAGCCCTGGCGCGCCATGGCACCCCGCAGATCTTCAACACCGACCAGGGCAGCCAGTTCACCGGCTTCGCCTTCACCGCGCGCCTGCGGGAGGCCGGTATCCGCATCTCGATGGACGGCCGCGGCCGGTGCATGGACAACATCTTCATCGAGCGGCTGTGGCGCTCGCTCAAATACGAGGCGGTCTACCTGCACGAGATCGCCGACGGCTTCGCAGCCCGGCGCGTCATCGGCCAGTGGATCGGCTTCTACAACACCGAGAGACCGCACTCGGCACTCGGCGGGCGGACGCCGGCCGAGGCCTACCGGGGCGACACGCCTGTGGATATGATGGACAAGCCGCTTCGCGCCTTGACCACATACCCACAGGCGCAACAGCAGCAGCAGAAAGATCGATCCAAGAGGATTCTGGCGGCACAAACTTCAACCGGAATACACCTTGAAAACGCCGTCAGCCTGTCCGACAAACCGACGCCACCTCACCTGCTTGTGGTTGTCATCACCACAGGGAGTACCCCCTTCCCGCCTGACACATAAATTCTTACGTCACCCAAATCAATTTTGGCATTGCATCGGGGGTCGCCTGTGGATAGAATGAATATGTGGATGAACTCGACTACGAAGTTGAAGAGCAGGGGTTAGAGCACAGGTACAGCGCAAGGGAGCGTTCGTGCCTGATGTGCAGTGAGATGTTTCAAAGTGCGTGGGCGGGCGAACGCATCTGCAAGAAATGCAAGTCGCAGACCCGCTGGCGTAGCGGAGACAATTCTCTTTCCGACTGACTCTCGATCGATCCGGTCCGGCGGCGTCCGTCGCGCCTGAGGCGTGGCACGGGCGGTTGGCGGCCGAGTCGACCCGCTCGACCGGAATCAGGTCGCAAGCACCAGCTTGCCGACCGTCTCGCGCCGTTCGAGCGCCCTTAGCGCGCGCGGCAGATCGGCGAGGCGGTAACGCGTGTCGACCCGCGGCCGGATCGCGCCGCTCCCGACCATCTCCAGCACCCGGCCCACGGCGCGTTCGACCAACGCGCGGTCGCGGTCGTGGTCCCAGTAGACGCCTTTCGCCGCCGCCCCCTTGAGCAGCAGACGGTGCGCCGGGATCTTCGGCACCTCGCCGCTCAGGAAACCGGCGACCAGGAGCTCGCCGCGCCAGGCGAGGCATTCGAGGGCGCGCGCCGTCGCCGCGCCGCCGACGGTGTCGACGACGATTCCGGCCCCCTGCCCGTCCGTCGCTTCCATGACCCGGTCGGCGAAGTCCTCCGCGTCCGACGGGACCACGGCATCGGCGCCCTCCGCGCGCGCCACCGCCCCCTTCTCCGGGCCGGTGGCGACGGCGACGACCCGCGCGCCGAGCGCCTTCGCCACCTGCATCGCGGCGATCCCCATGCCGCCGGTCGCGGCGAACACCAGCACCCGGTCGCCCTCCCCGACCGAGGCGGTCTCGGTCAGCGCGACGACGGCGGTGGTGTAGACCACGGGAAGCGCGGCCCCGTCGGCGAAGCGGAGCGCCTCGGGGAGGCGGATCGCCATGTCGTCGCGCACGACCGCCCGCTCGGCGAACCCGCCCCAGGTCAGCTTGGAGGCGATCCGCTCGCCCGGCCGGATCGCCGCGCCCGGCCCGGCCGCCTCGACGACGCCCGCGACTTCCTGGCCGGGGGTGAATGGGCGTTCGGGCCGGACCTGGTAGCGGTCGCCGATCATCAGCAGGTCGGAGAAATTGACCGCCGCCGCCTCGACGCGGACCAGCAGCTCGCCCGGCCCGGGAAACGGCGGCGCGATCTCCGCGAGTTCCAGCCCGTCGATGCCCGGGGCGTCTCCCGACCGCCAGGCCTGCACCTCAGGCCGCCGCGCGGGCGGCGGCGAGCTCGGCCAGATATTCCTCGCGCCGCTCTTCGACGCGCGGCCGGATCGCCGCGCCGAAGCGGTTCATCGGCTCGACCATTTCCGGCGTGAGCCTGCCGCTGAGCTGGGCGCGGTAGGACGCGCGTTCCCGGAACCGCCCCCACCACGCCGCCACGCCGGGCCGCTCCCCGGTCCACACGTCGAGCAACGTGAGGTAGTCGAGCCGCGCCATGTAGGGCGCGAGCACGATGTCGGCGATGGTAAAGGCATCGCCCATGACCCAGCGTCGCCCGTGCGCGAAGGTCTTTTCCAGCTTCTCGAACGCGGACTCGTAGGCCGCGATGGCGTTGTAGACATGGGGCGAGTCGACGCCGTGCTCGTAGACCGAGCGGTCGCGGTCGCTGCGCGCCGGATCGCCGATATTGCGCCAGCGCCGCGCGCGCTGCTCGTCGGTCATCGACCGCATGCGCTCGCGGAACATGGCGGAGAAGCTGATCGCGGTGATGCCGGCGTGCAGCCCCTCGTCCACCGTCTTGGACCAGACCCGCATCGCCGAAAGGTTCCCCGGCGCGGACGGGCGCAGCGGCGGGTCGGGGAACACATCGTCGAGATATTCGCAGATCAGCGTCGACTCGATCACCGGCATGCCGTCATGCACCAGCGTCGGCACCACGCCCTTGGGGTTGAAGGCGAGATATTTCGGGTCGTACTGCTCGAGCTTGAACAGGTCGACCTCGCGCTCCGTCCAGTCGAGCCCCTTCTCGGCGAGCGTCATGCGGACCTTCTGGGCGCACACCGAGTTGTTGAAATCGTAGAGTTCGAGCATTCCGTCTCCCCTCATGGCGGCCGGCCGCCGCGACGCGCTATGATCGTCCGAGCATAGCGAACCGCACGAACGCGAGGGGGAAACAATGCCGCTTACCGATCCCAGATATGTCGACGTGGACGGCATCCGGACACGCTATTTCGAGAAGGGCGAGGGCGAGCCGCTGGTGCTCGTCCATGGCGGGCACATGGGCACGTTCGCGGCCGACCTCGCGGACGACTGGGACCTCAATTTCGACGTGCTTTCCCGGCATTACCGGGTCTACGCGCTCGACAAGCTCGGCATGGGGTTCACCGACAACCCGAAGACCGACGACGGCTACACCATCCAGGCGCAGACCGACCATGTCTCGCGCTTCATGGAGACGCTCGGCATCGGGCCCGCGCATCTCTGCGGGCATTCGCGGGGCGGCTACCTGGTGACCCGGCTCGCGCTGCAGCACCCCGAGCAATGCCGCTCCTGCATCATCGTCGATTCCGGCACGCTGTCGCCCGGCGCGGGACGCAACGAGATCGTCCACGCCGACCCGCCGCTGCCGCTGCGCTCGCGCGAGTGCCACCGCTGGGTGTTCGAGCGCTACTCCTACAGCCCGGCCTGCGTCACCGAGGGCTGGCTCGACGTGGCGGTCGAGGCGGCGCACACGCCGAAATACGAGGAGGCGGTGCGCAAGATGTCGGACGAGGGGCTGCTCGCGACGAAGTTCCTGCCCGACCTCCAGCGCGACCAGGAAGAAACCCTGCGCTGGCTGCTCGACCGGGGATTGCAGCGCCCGACGCTGATGCTCTGGGGTTATAACGACCCGACGGCGCCGCTGTCGCAGGGCATGGCGCTGATGGAGTTCCTGACGGCGAAGGAACGCCGGACCTATCTCCACATCTTCAACGAAGCCGGTCATTTCTGCTATCGCGAGCACCCCGACGCCTTCAACGCGGCCGTCCGCGCTTTCACCGATAGCTGCGTGACCCGCTGAACCCCCGCCCCCACCGAAGGAGGAACAAGTGATCGACCTCTACGCCGCCGCCACGTCGAACGGAATCCGCGTCAAGATCATGCTGGAGGAATGCAACCTCGCCTATCGGCTCAACGTCGTCGATATCTTCGCGGGCGCCCATCGCGAACCCGATTTCCTCGCCATCAACCCGCAGGGTCTGACGCCGGCGATCGTCGACCATGACGGGCCGGACGGGAATTCGCTCACCATGGCGCAGTCGGGCGCGATCCTCGCCTATCTCGCCGACAAGACGGGCCGGTTCGGGATCGCCGGAGCGGAAAACCAGCCCCTGTTCCGCGAGCGCTACGTCAACATCCTCTCCGACATGGGCCCGACGCTGTCGACGATCTTCGCCATCGTGCGCTCGGAAAACCCGCACGCGCCGACCCAGAAGATGTTCGAGGAACGCTTCAGCGGCTTCCTCCGGGTCTGGGACGACGCGCTCGGGACGCGCGCCAATTGCGGCGGCGAGGCGGTCAGCATCGCCGACTTCGCGATGTTCGGGACCCTGGTCCGCTGCAAACAGGTGACGCCGCATCTGATGGAGGGTTACGCCAATATCGACCGCTGGTACGCGGCGATGGAGGCCCGGCCGGGCGTTCAGCGCGGCCTCGATTTCGGCCAGGGGTAGCCCGGCCTTTCGGCCGCCCGATGTTTCACGTGAAACATAGGTCAGCATTGTTGACCATTGTTTCACGTGAAACATTAGGAGCTTATATCGATTACTTGACAGGAGCGGGGCTGACAGGCGTTCCGGGCAGCGCCGGGGCGCATTCGGGTCCCGGCGGGCCGTTCCTCCCCGTCATGGTCGGCGAAGGCCGACCATCCACGAGTTTTTGCGGCGCCGGAAACGAAAAACAAATCGTGGATGGTCGGCCTTCGCCGACCATGACGGGGGGGAGTCTGGGCGGTTTCCATGCCCGCCGCGACGCGACGGCGTCCCCGGCCCCGATCCGCGCCCGACAGCCGGCCGTCAAGTAATCGATATAAGCCCCAAACATTAGCCTGAAACAGCATTCTTTCTGTCCCCGGGGGACAGGAGGGGGGCGTGCCCCCAGGCGTGGTGTAGGAGCAGGAGCCAGCATCGGTAGCTGTGGGTAAGTGGCCCGCCGCCGCGACCGTGTGGCGTCTGGCGGCGGCGGGCCACTTATCCATAGCGGATGGCCATCGCGGTGCCGGTTAGGGTTGGGCTTCTACAGTCCATCCGACCGGAGGAGTACCACGATGACCACCAAGGACATGATGACCCTGCAGGCGCTTTTGGAGAAGAGTTCGGACGCCGATCTGCTTCGCGAGATGATCGGGTTCACGGCCGAGCGTTTGATGGCGCTTGAGGTGGAGGGCCTTGCGGGAGCCGCACACGGCGAGCGTTCGCCGGACCGGCTCACCCATCGCAACGGCTACCGGGACCGGGTCTGGGAGACGCGCGCGGGCACGGTGGAGCTGAAGATCCCGAAGCTGCGCAAGGGGAGCTACTTCCCGGGCTTCCTGGAGCCGCGTCGCATGGCGGAGAAGGCGCTGACGGCGGTGATCCAGGAGGCCTACATCAAGGGCGTGTCGACCCGCTCGGTGGACGACCTGGTGCAGGCCATGGGCATGTCGGGCATCTCGAAGAGCCAGGTGTCGCGGCTGTGCGGTGAGATCGACGGCAAGATCCGCGACTTCCTCGACCGCCCGCTGGAGGGCGACTGGCCGTATCTGTGGCTGGACGCGACCTATGTGAAGATGCGCGAGGCCGGGCGCGTCGTCTCGGTCGCGGTCACGATCGCGGTGGCGGTCAACGACCAGGGCCGCCGCGAGGTGCTCGGCATGGCGATCGGCGCGTCCGAGGCCGAGACCTTCTGGACCTCCTTCCTGCGCTCCCTGGCCCGCCGCGGCCTGCGCGGCGTCAAGCTGGTCGTCTCCGATGACCACAAGGGCCTGAAGGCGGCTGCAACGCGCGTCCTCGGCGCCACATGGCAGCGCTGCCGCGTCCACTTCATGCGCACCCTGCTCGCCCATGCCGGCAAGCAGGGCCGGCGCGTCGTGTCCGCCTTCGTCACCACCGCCTTCGCCCAGGAGGATGCAGACAGCGCCTCCGCCCAGTGGCGCCAGGTCGCCGACCAGCTCAGGGCCAAGGCGCCGAAGCTCGCCGCTCTCATGGACGAGGCCGAGCACGACGTTCTCGCCTACATGACCTTCCCGGCCGCGCATCGCCCCAAGCTGCACTCGACAAACCCGCTCGAACGACTCCATGGCGAGATCAAGCGGCGTACCAACACCGTCGGCATCTTCCCCAACGAGGACGCCATAACACGGCTGATCGGCGCCATCCTGCTCGAGCAGAACGACGAATGGGCCGTCCAGAGGGCCAGATACATGACGCTGGAATCGATCGCTCCCGTGAGCGACAATGCAACCGTCAAGCTGCCCGCCGTGGCAGCCTGAGCCTACCGGCCCTACCCGCCGGATACCGCGACGGCCGCCAGGCTCTTACACCACGGCTCGGGACACGATCCAGGAGGGCTCGACGCCCGCGCGGCCCGGTACGGTGCGCGGCGGCGAAAGCGGGCACCGCGTCAACGGCTTGCGGCCCGCCCTTCGCATGACGGTCCCGTACGGCGTGAAGCATCATTGCATCAAAATCACAGGCATCAAGATGCGCGGCTGCGCCGTGTGGAATCCGATTCCGTCGCCGATGCCCCCGTCAATTTCCCCGACATGTCATGCCCGGACTCGTTCCACTGCTGTCCGGTTTAGATGGGGCGGACCGCGTGCAATGCGTTGGCACAGGCGGGTTTCCGGCCTTTCCGCCGGATCGGGACACGGATTGCGGCGCGCCGGTGCGACGTGGTTCGCCGTCCCGTGCCCCCGCGTCATTTCGACCGGAGCGCGAAGCGCGGAGCGGAGAAATCTTCCTGCGCGGGTGTTTCGGCGGCGAAACGGGCAGATTTCTCCGCTCCGCCGACCCTTCGGGCCGGCTCCGGTCGAAATGACGCGGGGGCGGAGACAACCCCGAAGTTAAACCGGACAGCAATGGACTTGTTCCGGGCATCCACGTCCCTCCGCCGCCTCGCCCGCGCCCGCTGATACCGCGATGCCGCAAGACGTGGATGCCCGGAACAAGTCCGGGCATGACGGTGGGGAACAGCGGCAACCCCGGGCCGGCCTAGCCGAGGTGGGTGCCGGCGCTGATCGGGACGATCTCGCCGGTGACCAGCTCCGCGCCGGTGACAAGCCAGACGATGGCGTCGGCCACGTCCTCGGCGACGATCTTGCGCTTGAGCGGGGCCGAGGCGACGAAGCCCGACAGCACCTTCTCGTAGCGCTTGTCGCCGAGTCCCGAGCGGTTCCACCTCGTATCGGTGAGCGTTGGCGCAACGCAGTTCACCCGGATCTCCGGCGCCAGCACCCGGGCGAGGCAGAGGGTGAGCGTATTCACCGCGCCCTTCGACGCGGTATAGGCGATCGAGCTCCCCGCGCCGATCGCCGCGGCGTAGGAAGACACGTTGACGACCGCGCCGCCGCCCGCCCGCTTCATCGCTGGCGCCGCCGCGCGGGTCATCTGGAACGCGCCGGTCACGTTGACCGCATACGACGAGGCGAAATCCTGCGCCGTCAGCCCCTCGAGGTCGAAGGGGTCGTGGAAACGCGTCGTTCCCGCGTTGTTGACCAGCCCGTCGATCCGCCCCCAGCGCGCCTCGACCGCCTCGGCCATGCGGCGGCATGTCGAATCGTCCGAGACGTCGCCCTGGATCGAGAACGCCTTGGCGCCGGCGCCTTCGCAGGCCGAAACGGTCTCCGCCGCGCCCGCCTCGTTGACGCGGTAGTTGACCGCGACCCGGCAGCCCTTCTCCGCGAGCTGCCGGGCGGCCGCTGCGCCGATGCCGGACGAGCCGCCGGTGACGAGTACGACCGCGCCCTTCTCCATCCCCGCCTCCTCTCCCCTCTCAGCCGCCGAACGCCGACGATCCGTCGGGCGTCGGCACGCGATAGAGGTTGAGCGTCATCGCGAGCAGGGTGTAGTAGCCGCAAACCGCGATCAAGTCGGTCAGCGCCTCCTGCCCCAGCAGCGCCCGAACGCGGTCGTAGAGCGCATCGTCGACGTCGCGGGTCTCGTGCAGCGCCACCGCGAAGCGCCAGACCGCCTCCTCCGCCTCGTCCGCGAAGGGCGGCTCGGCGCCGGTCCGTATCGCCTCGACGATCCCGTCGGCCACCCCCTCGTCCCGCGCGATCGGCGCGTGCGCGTACCACTCGAACTCGGCCGCCCAGAATTTGGCGGTGACGAGGACCGCGATCTCCCGCAGATTGCCCGGCAGGGTGGAGCCGAAGCGGAGAAAGGCGCCGAGCTTCTGGACGTTGTCGGCAAGCCCCGGGCTGTGCAGCAGCACCGGGAAGGGCCCGAACACCGAGCCGCGCGGCCCCGACGCGATGGAGTCGTGGACCGCCCTCTGGGCGTCGGTCATGGTCTCCGGCCTGACGGGCTCGTATCGCGTCATCGTTCGCTCCTTCGGGGTGATCTGCGCCCGCAGCATAGGGCCGGCCGGAACCGGTTCAAGGGCGGCAGGCGGGCGACCCAACGCGCATCGATTCGCCGGCGATACGCCCTAGAATGATCGCTCACACGCCAGTCTTTCCGCGAACGCCGGGGCTTCCTTGAACGAATCGACCGATCCGGAAGGCGGCAAGGCCGGTGCGTTCTTCGCCCTCTGGGGCCGGACCGCGCACCGTTTCGCCTGGACCATCGCGATTCTGGCGATCGTCAGCGCCGTCGCGGCCGGGATCTATGCCGTACGCACGGTGAAGATCAATTCCGATACCGCCGAGATGCTCTCGGCCGAGCTCGACTTCCGGCGGCTCAACATCGAGCTGCGCAAGACCTTTCCGCGCCAGGCGCGCGACCTCGCGGTCGTAATCGACGGCGCGACGCCAGAGCAGGCGGAGCGCGCGGCCGCCTATATGAGGGAGGAGATCGCGCGCCGGCCCGACCTGTTCCGCTCCGCGTTCCACCCGCAGGGCGAGCCGTTCTTCCGCCGCAACGGGCTGCTGCTGCTGCCGCTCGCCGATCTGGAGGAAACCGCCGACCGGATCCTCGCCGCGCAGCCCTTCCTCGGCACCGTCTGGCAGGACCGCAGCATCCGGGGCCTCGCGGACATGCTCTCCCTCGCGGTCGAAAAGCGCACCGGGGAAGGAGAGGGGAGCGGCCTCAAGGGTCTCGCGGACGCGATGGACCGCATCGGCGCGGTCGTCCGGGCGGAGGCCGGGAAGGCGCCGGGCGCGCTGTCCTGGATGAGCCTGATGTTCGGCCCCGGCGACGACCGGCGTTCGGGCAGGCGCCAGATCCTCCTGGTCGAGATCGCGCTCGCCTTCGACCGGTTCCGGCCGGGCAAGCAGGCCATCGGGGCCGTCCGCGGCATCGCCGCGGCGATGCCGGCCGAGCTGAGGGAGGGCGTTTCGGTCCGCCTGACCGGCAGACCCGCGCTGAGACATGACGAGCTTCAATCGGTGCGCGCGGGCATGGAGCTCGCCGGCGCGCTCTCCTTCACCCTGGTCGTCCTGCTCCTCCTCCTCTGTTTCCGGTCGATCCGGCTCTCGATCGCCGCGCTGCTCACGCTCGTCATCGGGCTGGTGTGGACGGCAGCGTTCGCCGGCGCCACCGTCCGCGTGCTCAACCTGATCTCGGTCGCCTTCGCGGTGCTGTTCATCGGGCTCTGCGTCGATTTCGGCATCCATTACGGGCTGCGCTGGTGCGATGCGGCGCGGCGCGGCCTCGACCGCGGCACGGCGAACGCGCTGGCCGCGTCGAGCGTCGGGCCCGGGCTCGCGCTCGCCGCGCTGGCCGCAGGGATCGGCTTTCTCGCCTTCCTGCCGACGGACTTCCAGGGCCTTGCGGAGCTGGGCTTCATCGCGGGCGCGGGGATGGCGATCGGCTTTTTCGCGACGATGACCCTGTTGCCCGCCTTCATTGCGGTGCTCGATGCCCGGCCGGACGGGCCGAGCGGCGGCGGGCGGGGCTTTTCGGAGATCGTCGCGCGCCTGATCGAAGGACGCGCCCGGAGCATCGTCATTGCGGCCGGCGCCGTGCTCGTCGTCGCCGCCGCGGTGTCGCCGCTGGTGCGGTTCGATTTTGACCCGCTCCGCCTCAAGGACCCGGAAAGCGAGTCGGTCCGAACCGTCATGGAGCTGGTGGCTGACGGCGACGGAGATGCCTATGCGCTCGTCCATCTCGCCGCCTCGCTCGAAGCCGCCGACGCAGCGGCCACCCGGCTCGGGACGGTTCCCGAGGTGAAAAGCGCCCGCACCCTGTCGAGCTTCGTGCCGAAGGACCAGGACGACAAGCTGGACATCCTCGAAGAGGTGGCGGAACTCGTCGGGCCGGCCTTCGCGGCGGACCGCGCGCCGCCGCCCACCGAAGCCGAGACCGTGGAGGCGCTGCTCGGCCTCAAGGAAAAGCTCGACGCCCTTGCGGCGTCGGGCCAGGGAGAGGAGATCCGCTCCGCGAAACGCCTCGCCGACGCGCTCGCGCAGCTGATCGATGCCGATCCCTCGCCCGAACGGCTGGTCGGACTGTCGGATCGGCTGCTGCGGAGCCTTCCCGTGGCGGTCGGGCGCCTGCGGGAGGCGCTGTCGGCGGAACGGGTCGATTTCGGGGCGATCCCCGCCGCGCTGCGCGACCGCTGGGTGGCGGCGGACGGGCGCGCCAAGGTCGAGATCCATGCCCGGGCTCCGATCCACGAGGACCGGGACGCGCTGCGCCGCTTCGTCGAAGCGGTGCGCAGCGAGGCGCCGCAGGCCATCGGCCCGCCGATCACCGTGCTGGAGGCCGGGAATACGGTGGTCGCCGCGTTCCTGCAGGCGACCGCGACCGCGATCCTCGCCATCGCGCTTCTGCTCGCGGTGACGCTGCGCTCGCTGCGGTCGGTCGTTATCGGCTTCCTGCCTCTGGTGCTGGCGGCGTCGATCACCATGGCGGCGATGGTCGCGGCCGGACTCTCCTTCAACCACGCCAACGTGATCGTGCTGCCGCTCCTGTTCGGGCTCGGCGTGGCCAACGGGATCCATCTGCTGGCGCGCGAACGGCGGGAGGGCGCGGCCTCGCCCGCGATCCGGTCCAGCACGCCGCGGGCGGTGCTGTTCAGCGCGCTCACCACCGCGGCCTCGTTCGCGAGCCTCGGGATCTCGCACCATCCCGGCACCGCGAGCATGGGGGTCTTGCTGACCGTCGCGCTGGTCAGCCTGTTGGCCTGTAGCCTTACAGTGCTGCCGGGCCTCATGCTCACCTGGCCGATACGGGATTCCTGAAGCGCCGGGTCACGAGGCCCTGCCCGTCGAGCCAGGCGAGCGCATCCGCCAGCGTCTCCTCGAGCGGGCGCAGTTCGAATCCGAGATCGGCGGCGGTCGCGAGCGCGCCGGGCGCCGCCGGGCGCCGCGCCATCCGCACGCCTTCGAGCGGCGCCCTGGGCGGGCGGCCGGTGACGCGCGAAGCGCACTCCGAAACCGCGGCGGCGGCATAGGCCAGCGCGAAGGGAACGCGACGCCGCGGCATTTCGAGCCCGGTGAGCCGTTCCAGCGCGGCGAGCAGATCGGACATCCGGACCGGCAGGCCGCCGAGGAAATAGCGCCCGCCGACGGCCCCACGTTCCGCGGCCGCCACGTAGGCCTCCGCGAGGTCGCCCACGTCGATCGCACGGAGCTCGAAATCGAGATAGGCCGGGACCGCGCCGTTGACGAAGTCGAGCAGCATCCGGGTCGGCGGCGTGAGGTTGCGGTCGCCCGCCCCCATCGGCAGGCACGGGTTGAGAACGACCACGGGGACTCCCCTCCCCGCGGCGTCGAGCGCGGCCCGTTCGGCGAGGAACTTGGACCGCGCATAGGCGCCCGGCATGTCGCCCAACGTCAGTTCCCGCCCGCCGCGCGGCGGTTCGAAATGAATGGCCGCCGTCGAGGTCGCGACGATGCGCCCGACCCCGGCGCGTTCGGCCTCGTCGAGCGCCGCCGTCGTCGTCTCGACATTGGCGGCGGCAAACTCGGCGCCGCGCCGGGCCCAGAGCCGGGGGTTGCCGGCGACGTGGAAAACGCGCCGGACCCCTTGCATCGCCTGCCGCAGCGTCTCCCTGTCGGACGCGGAACCCACGATCCGCTCGACACCCCGGGGGAGTTCGGAGCGCCCGTCGAGATCGAGCACCCGCACCGCGGCGCCGTCCCGCAGCAGACGCTCGACCAGCCGCCCGCCGATGAACCCCGCCCCGCCGGTCACGAAGTCGGTCATGGCTGGCCGTCTCCGGGCCGGGCGTAGTCCCAGCGCTCGACATAGCGGCCCCAGGCATCCTCGATCGTGGCGAGGTCCTCTTCCGGGTAGTCGTAGCGGTTGCGCCGGTATTCCCTGACACCGTCGAGATAGGTGCGAAAGGCGGGTTCCGCCTCGCCGAAACCGTCCAGCCCCAGCGTTTCGTAGAGCACGGCGATCTCCTCCATCGGCCGTTCCGACAGGCGCTCGTAGCGAAGCTCGTAGAAATTTCCGTCCGGGATATCCGGCCGGTCGGCGAGGAAGCGGTCCATGATGCGGCGATAGCCGTCGAGCACGATTCCATCGATGGAGAGCCCGTCGTGTTTCTGGAGCGCGAAGGCCGGGAACAGCTTGTCGTAGAAGTTCCGCATCGAGAAAAACACCTCGTACGGGTTGCGGACGCAATGGACGAACTTCGCGTCGGGCCAGATCTCCCGGATGGCGCGGATGCGAGCGGTATGGACCGGGTTCTTGACCAGCAATCGCTGGCGGCCGCCGCCGAGCCAGACCTTGCGGGAGAACCGGGCGAAGGTTTCCGTCCAGCGCCGGACCTCGTCCTCCGTGCATGATTCGAAGAACACGCCGCGGTCGAAATTGGCGGCGAAGGCCTTCGGGAAATAGATGCCGTGATAGAACGAGACCGGGCTCATGTTGGCGAGCGGGATCTCGTCCTCCTGCGGCGAGTCGGGCTCGACCGGGATGCCGTCGATGAACCGTTCCCTTGGCAGCATCCGCTCGAGGATCGGGCCGAGCGCCGCCGCGAGGCCGAGGAAATCCCATGGCATCCCGGCGGCGAGCGGCGAGACATAGGAGAAGCCCTGCCGCGAGAGGATGTTGAACAGGTGGGTGGTGCCGCTGCGCCAGTGCCCGACGATGAAGACCGGCGGCGGCATCTCGCCCGCGTTGCGCAGCCTGACGGAGACCCAGGCGCGCTCGGCGAGCGTCGCGGGCAGGCGGGCGCCGGCAATCAGCAGGGCGACGGCAGCCTGCGGCAACGCGCGCGGCGCCACGCCGCCGTTGGCGCACAGCACGCGGACCAGCGTCGCCAGATCCGCGCCGCAGAGCGGGTGCACGAACGGGCGCGCGGTCCCGGAGCTCATCCGGGCGGATCGGCGGGCTCGACCACCCCTTCGGGCGCCGGCGTCATCGGCACGTGGCCCGGCTGTTCCGCGATCCGGGCGAGCCAGGCGTTTACCGCGGGATAGGGGTCAAGGTCGAACCCGCCTTCCTCCGCGACATGGGTGTAGGCGTAGAGCGCAATGTCGGCGACGGTCATCGCGTCGCCGACGAACCAGTCGGCTTCGCGGAGGCGGTTCTCCATCACGGCGAGCGCGGCATGGCCTCCCTCCTGCTTCGCGGGAAGCTGGGCCTGTTGCGCCTCGGTCATGTCGACGTGCTGGATCCAGTGGCGCGCGACCGCGATGTTGGGCTCGTGGCTGTATTGCTCGAAGAACATCCATTGCAGGGTCAGCGCGCGGGAGACCCGCCCGGACGGGAGAAAACGCGAACCTTCCGCGAGGTAATGCAGAATCGCATTGGACTCGGCGATGCAGGTTCCGTCCTCGAGCGCCAGCACCGGGATGCGCCCGTTGGGGTTCAGGGCGAGGAATTCCGGGGTCCGCGTTTCGCCCTTCAGGATATCGAGCTCGATGCGCTCGTAACCCCGCCCCAAATGGGCGAGCAGAAGGCGCGGCTTGTAGCCGTTGCCGGACAGATGGTTGTCGTAGAGTCGAAGCATTGGCGTTCCTCGCGGACGGCGGCTTTCCGTGTCGCGGGTTCGGACTATAGTGCGCCGCTCGCGCCGCAGAAACACGGGGACCGCGGAGGATCGGAGTGCTTCGCCTGTCGGTTCTGGACCAGTCGATCGCCGCCGCCGGAAGGCCGCACGGGCAGGCGATCCGGGACACCGTCGCGCTCGCCGTGCATTGCGAGGCGCTGGGCTATCGCCGCTTCTGGGTGTCGGAGCACCACAACCATCCGAGCATCCTGGGCACGGCACCGGAAATCCTGATCGCCGCGATGGCGATGAGGACGGAACGCATCCGGATCGGCAGCGCCGGCGTGATGCTGCCGCACTACTCCGCGCTCAAGGTGGCCGAGCAGTTCCGCGTGCTGGATGCGCTGGCGCCGGGGCGGATCGACCTCGGGCTGGGGCGCGCGCCGGGATCGGACGGGCTCACGGCCTACGCGCTGCACCCGATGGCCAACGAACGGCCGCAGCAGTTCCCGGCCGACGTGCGCGACATCCTCGCATGGATATCGGGCAAGCCGCTGGCGGAAGGGCATGCCTTCGCCCAGGTCCGCGCCTACCCGGCGGGCGATACGGTGCCGGAGGTGTGGATGCTCGGAAGCTCCAACTACGGCGCCCAGGTCGCGGCCCATTTCGGACTGCCCTACTGCTTCGCCTGGTTCTTCACCGACGGGCAGGGGGCGGCGGAAGCGCTCCGCATGTACCGCGACGGCTACCAGCCGAGCGAACGCCATCCGGAGAGGATCAGCGGGCTCTGCGTCTGGGCGCTCGCGGCGGACAGCGAGGAGGAGGCGCAGCACCACTACACGCCCCGCGCGCGGTGGCAGCTGCTGCGCCGCCAGGGGCTCTACACCGCGCTCGAAACCCCCGAGGACGCCGCCGCTCACCCCTATACGGAATCGGAGAAGGCCGTTCTCGACCGGTTCCGCGAGCAGGCCTTCGTCGGTACGCCCGGCCGGGTGGCCGAACGCATCGAGGCGCTCGCGGCCGAGCTCGACATGCAGGAAATCGCCGTCGTCACCTGGACCCACGACGAGGCGGTGCGGCGGAAGAGCTACGGCCTCCTCGCCGAGGCATTTGGGCTGGGTTGAAGGACGCGCTTCACGCCACCCATTCGCTGACCGGGGCGCGGGCCTCCTCCAGCGGCTGGCAGACCGCGTCGACCAGGCTCGGCCCGTCATGCGCGAGGGCGTCCCGGAGCGCGGGGGCGAGGTCGCCGGGGTCGGCCACCGACCATGACCGCACCCCGTAGGCCTCGGCGATCCGCGCATGGTCGCTGCGCGAGAAGTCGACCGCGTGGTAGCGCCCGCCATACCCTGTCTTCTGACCGGCCTTGATCCAGCCGAAGGACGCGTTCGAGACCACGACGAAGGTGATTGGCAGATCGAGGCGGACGACGGTCTCCAGCTCGCCGGCGGCGAAACCGAAGCTGCCATCGCCCATGACCGCGACGCATTTTGCCCCGGGCCGTGCGAAATGCGCTCCGACAGCGGCGGGCATGGCGTAGCCGAGCGCGCCGTGCGCCCGGTTCGACACGAACCGCCGGCCCGACTTCTCCAGCACCAGATAGGCCGAGAGATAGGGGCACGGCGTGCCGGGATCGGCGACGATCACGGCATCCGGCGGAAGCGCCGCCTGCAACTCCGACACCAGGCGCTCGGGACGGATCGGCTTCGCGTCCGCTTTCGCCAGCGCGTCGAAGGCGGCGAACTTCTTTCGCTTTTGCGCGGCGACAAAGGCGGGATCGATCCGTCCCGGTGAGGCCCCGTCGAGCGCCTCGCCGAGCGCCTCGAGGGCGAGGCGCGCATCGCCCTCGACCGCGGCCTCGGTCGGATAGTTGGCGCGGAGCACGCGCGCATCGATGTCGACATGGACGATCCGCGCCGCGCCGGGGTGGGGGAAGCGCCAGCGTTCGGTGGTGACGGACCCCGCCCGGCACCCGACAAAGACGACCGTGTCGGCCGCCTCGACCACCGCCCGGGTCTCGGGCGTGCCGCCGTTGCTGCCGACCACGCCGACGGCGAGGTCGTGGGTCTCGGCGATGCTTCCCTTGCCGCTGACGGTGGTCGCGACCGGCGCGCCGATCTTTTCCGCCAGGTTCAGAAGCACCGCCTCGGCGCCGGCGGTCATCACCCCGCCGCCGCAGACGAAGAGCGGCGCGGACGCGCCCGCGATGGCTTTCGCCGCGTCGCGAACGGAATCGGGGTCGGGTGCCTTGCGCTGCGCGATGCCGGGCTCGACACCGAGCTCCTCCTCGTCGACCTCGCCGCGCTGCACGTCGAAGGGAAGGCCGATATGCGCCGCGCCGGGCCTGCCCTCGGTCATCGCGGAGAATGCGGCGCGCATCGTGCGCGGTATGTCGGCCGCGCGGTCGATCACCGCGTTCCACTTTGTCGCCGGGCGGAACATGGCTTCCTGGTCGATCTCCGTCAGGGTGAAACGGCCGCGCGAGGAGACCGAGATGTCGGAGGTGATCGCGAGCAGCGGCACGGAGGATTCGTTGGCCTCGACGACGCCGGGGAGGATGTAGGTCGCCCCGCCGCCCGACGGCCCCTCGCAGACTCCGACGCGCCCGCTCAGCCGGGCATAGGCGTCCGCCATGTAGGCGGCGGACCGCTCGTCCCGGGTGAGCACGTGGGTAATCCCGTGATCGAGCCGGGCGAGCGCATCGTAGAGCGGCAGGCTGGTATCGCCGCAGAGCCCGAACACGACCTCCACGCCGTGGCCTTGCAGGATGCGGACGACCGCCTCGGCGCCGGTGAGCGCATTGCCGCGCTCAGAGCTCATTGGCCATCCACATCGGCGACGCTCGCGAGCTCGCCGAAATAGCGGTCGATGTTGCGGAGCGTCGCCTCGTGGTCCTCCCGGGAATAGGTCGCCGTCCCGTCGGTGGTGAAGACGACGTAGTAGTCGTGCATGAACGCATCGCGCGCCGTGGTCTCGACGCAGACATTGGTGGCGACCCCGGTGAACACCGTCGTTCTTATGCCGTGGGCGCGGAGGATGGTGTCGAGATCGGTATTGCGGAAGGCGTTGAAGCGATGCTTGCTGACGACGGGATCGCGCGGCCCGGGGCGCACGTCGCCGTAAAAGTCGCCCTCCCACGAGTCCGCCTTGCACACCTCGCGCCGCGTGTAGCTTCCCTCGCGCTTCCGGGACGCCTGCTCAAGCCAGGTATCGGAGAGGTAGAAATTGTGCTCCGACGAGTAGACGTTGCGCACGAAGACGACCAGCACGCCGGCGGCGCGCGCCGCCGAGATCAGCGGCGGCAACCGGCCGGCCATGGCTTGCGCGTCGCTCAGGTCGAAACCCTCTTGGTCCATCATCCCGCCCGGCGCGCAGAAATCGTTCTGCACGTCGATCACGATCAGCGCCGTATGGCCGGGCTCGATCTTGTTCGCGAGCCCGCGAAGCGGCGCCACGTGGGATATTTCCAAAGCGACCGTGAAATCGTCGGTTGCGGACGACATGGCGTCTCTCCCATGGCCGGCATCATCCAATATAGGCGCAGAATGACAGGGAGGCGCCCCCATGGCCAAGCCGCGAATAGCCCATCTCGCCGGCCCCAACGCGACGATCCAGAACACCCCGCCGCTCGTGACATCGAACAAGGCGCGCCGTCTGCACGGCCTGCCCCTGCTGACCGACGCCGACGGCGTACCGGCCCGTTTCGACGCGCTCCGCACCCAGCGCCTCGCCGCGCCGGCCACGGTCTATGTCGAGCAGTTCTCCGCCCACCCGCTGGAGCGCGACGCGGCCGAGCTCTACGCCTCGCCGGACGGCTATATCGACGCCGACGGCGAATTCCACGAGAAGCGCCGGAGTCCGGACGACAAGCCGGTTTACCGGATCGAGCTCTCGCCCGAGGACGGGCTCTACCCCCTGCCATACATGGCGCGCCAGGCCGACGGCAGCGCCTGGGAGGACGATACGACCCACCCCGGGGCGCCGGCCGATCGGAGCCGGCAGGCCTATTTCCCCGACGGATCCCGGCTCTTCGAGGAGGTCGACCGGCTCGGCGTCTCGATGGCGGGCCACGCCAGCATGATCTCGTTCCTCGCCGACGTGGATTTCCACCGCATCGTGCCTTCGGGCGGCTACACCAAGGGGCTGCCGGCGGCCGAACGTGCCGACATCGGCGAAGGCGACATTCCGCCCGAGGTTCTGGGGCGCGACTTCTTTCCCTACCGGCCGACCCATCTCGCCTCGGCCCCGCCGCGTCCGGCGCTCGCCGAGATCGCCAACCGGGTGCAGCGCATTCTCGCGACCGGCGACTATATCGGCGCGATCTGGAGCTAGGGCAGCCCGCGGATCGAGGAGACGATCTACTGGCTGCAACTGCTGCTCGACACGACGCTGCCGGTCTGCGGCAACGCGGCACAGCGGACGATGGGCGAGATCTCGAACGACGGACCCAAGAACCTGCACGATTCGGTCCAGTACCTGACCTCGCGGGTCTGGGCCGACGCCGAGGGGCGCAACCGGGCCGGCATGGTGCTGATCCAGGAACAGCAGATCTTCTCGGCCCGCGACGTGCAGAAGGGGGATGCCCGCCCGGGCGGCTACGTGACCACCGGCGGGCACGGCGGCATCCTGGGCGGCATCCCGCACGACGCGCCGCCGGTGCTGACCTACCTGCCGAGCGTGAGGCACAGCCACGATTCGGCGGTCAACCTCTCGCGCCTCCCGGACGAGGTGGAGGGCGCCATCGTAAGGAACGGACGCCGGGAAAGAGCCGTCGTCGGCGTCAGGGACGAGTCGGGCGCGCTCCGCGGCGACGCGATCCCCCTGGTCTCGATCGTCAAGGACGGGAACTACCACGCCGACAGCGCGGACCCGGACACGGGGCGCGAAGCCGACCTCAACGCGGCGATCGCGGACCGGCTGGCGAACGCGCCGCTCGCCGGGTTCGTCGTGGAGGGCCAGTCGCCATACGGCAGCATGACCGCGCCGGACCGCCATCGCCTGATGCAGCGGGCGGCGTTCAGCGGCATGCCGGTGGCCCGCGTCGGGCGCGGCAACAATGACGGGTTCACCGCCGGCACCGACATCTTCATCGGCGGCGGCAACCTCACCGCGACGAAGGGCCGGCTGCTGCTGATCGCCTGCATGCTGAAGTTCGGCGCGATGCCCGCGGCCGCCGACCCGGACGCCCCGACGTCGGGCGAGCGCGACGCCCTCGCGGCGAAGGTCGCGGAATATCAGGAGGTGTTCGGCTCTCATTGACGCCCGCCCTTCGATACGCCGCTTCGCGGCTACTCAGGGTCAGGCGTTCTTTTGCATGTCCTCATCCCGAGTAGCCGCGAAGCGGCGTATCGAGGGACGGCGCCGGGCGGCTATTCGGCGGCCATCGCGCCGCGTTCGGCGAGCGGGCCGAAGCCGGTGCTCTTGGTGCCCAGATCCGCGATCTGCGGCAGCACCTCCTTCGCCAGCAGGGTCATGCTCTTGGCCGTGGTCTTGTAGTCCATGTCGCCCGAATGGAGCATCGCGATCAGGTGGCCGAACCCGCCCACCTTGTCGTAGAGCGAGCGAATCTGCTCGACGACGGAGTCGGGCGTGCCGTAGATCGCGACGTGGTTCTCGCGGAAATAGGAAACGCCCTTTCGGCGGATCGCGTCGGTCCGCCCGCCGGAGTAGCGCCCGCTCAGGAAGTCGGCATAGAGCTTGCGGCTGTTGTAGCCGGGCGGCGCGCGGAACTGCGGCTCCGACTTGTTGTGGGTGACGTACCAGAACACCCCTTCGATGACCTTCTCGGCCTCCGCCTCGGTCTCCCCGACGGCGACCAGCGGCATGAAGGCGAACTGGTCGTCGGCGGGCTCCGGCAGTCCCTTGTCGCGGCAGTATTGGCGCGCGCCCTTGAACATCTTGGCGAGCCCGTCGACCGGGGTCAGGAACATCGCGAAATTGTGGCCGCGTTCCACCGTCTTGCAGGCGTGGGAGAGGTCGCTGCCGCCGGTGGTCCAGATTGGCGGGTGCGGCTGCTGATAGGGCCGCGGCCAGACATTGACCTGGCGCTTGTGGATCCACTTGCCCTCGTAGTTGAACGGCCCGTCATGGCTGGTCCAGGCACGGATGCAGAGGTCGATGGTCTCCCACAGACGTTCCTGGGTCTCGGTCGGGTTGGCGTTCGACGCGAACAGCTCGTAGGGCACGCCGCGCACGAACCCGCAATCGAGCCTGCCATAGGAGATGTTGTCGATCATCGCCATCTCCTCGGCGCAGCGGATCGGATCGGCGAGATTGGCTGCCGGATTGCCGAGGATGCAGAGCCGCGCGTTGCGGGTCTGCCGGGCGAGGATGGCGAGCGGGATCGGACCCGCGGCGTTGAGGCAGGTCGCGGTCTGGTGGTGCTCGTTGATCATACAGTGCAGGCCGAGCTCGTCCGCCAGCAGATACTGGTCGAGATACATGTTGTAGAGATCGGCCCCGATCTTCGGGTCGTAGTGCCGGCTCGGCAGGCTGAGACGCATCGAGGTGAACGAATCGTCGGGCGGCAGATGCGGCCAGGGGAATTCGGTGAAGTGGTAGAGTTCCATGACGCTCCCTAACCCTTCCCGCCGTTCAGAAACCCCGACACCGCGTTCAACACCGCGTCCGGCTGCTCGATATGCGGATAATGGCCGGCCCCGGCGATGCTGACAAACCGCGAATACGGTATCCGCTCGGCATAGGCGCGGCCGTATTCGGGCCGGACGAACCGGTCTTCCTCGCCCCACAGGACGAGCGTCGGGACGGAAATACGGTGCAGGCGACCTTTCATGGCGGGGTTGTGGAAATAGGGATCCCAGCACAGCCGCGCCGTGGTCTCGCGGTGCCGCGCGACCTGCATCGCCTCGTCCTCGCCGAGCACGGTCATGTCGTCCAGCGGGTCGCGGCACGGATCGGCGAACCTGATCGCTTTCACCTTGTCGAACGACAGGAAATAGATGTCCTCGATGTCGCGGTCGTAAGCACCGCCGAACTTCACGCCGAGGGAGTCGATGAGGATCAGCCTCGACAGCCGTTCGCAGGTCTTGGTCGCCATCTCCGCGGCGATCCACCCCCCGAGCGAACAGCCCACCAATGCGATTTCACGGAGATCGTAACGTTCGATCAGGTCGAGATAGATATAGGCCACATCGTCGATGGTGCGCACGGTCTCGGGCAAGGGCGAGCCCCCGTAGCCCGGCGCCCAGGGCAGAAACACCTCCCGGTCCTCGGCCAGCCGGTCCACGAGATCGAGCCGGGCCTCGTAAGCCTCGGCGCTCTGCAGCAGGACCAGCGGCGGCCCGCTGCCGATCCGCTCGACCTCGATCTGCGCGCCGGGCAGCTCGACCGTTTCCCGGTGCCTCTCCATCCCCGCCCTACTCCGCGAATACAACGCCGCGCCGGACGGTTAGTATCGACGCACGGCCGGCCGGGCAAGCCGCCGCGGCGGCGCAGGGGAGAGAGCGGATGAAGATCGACGTGTTCAACCACATCATGGCCGCCGACGCGCTGGACAAGATGGCGGCGTTCGTGCCGCCGCATTTCGTCAGGGTCCTGAGCGGCATTCCCACCATGCTCGACGTGGATGCGAGGCTTCGCCACATCGAGCCGTTCGACGACTACTGCCAGGTCCTGTCCGCTTCCAACCCGGTGATCGACGACTGGGTCGGGCCGGAAGACACGCCGGCGCTCGCGCGCGCGATCAACGACGGCATGGCCGGGATCTGCGCCGCCCATCCGGACCGGTTCCCGGCCTGGATCGCGACGCTCCCGATGAACAACCCGGACGAGGCGCTGAGGGAAATCGACCGCGCGGTGCGCGACGGCGGCGCCTGCGGCATCCAGATCTACTCCAACGTCCGCGGCAAGCCGCTCGACCTGCCCGAGTTTCAGCCGGTGTTCGCGCGCATGGCGGAGCTCGACAAGCCGATCTGGCTGCACCCGATCCGGCCCATGACCCATCCCGACTACGCCACCGAGGAGACCTCGCAGTTCGACATCTGGTGGGCGCTGGGCTGGGCCTACGAGACCTCGGCCGCGATGGCCCGCATCGTGTTCTCGGGCGTTTTCGAGCGCCATCCCGACCTCAAGATCGTCGCCCATCACTGGGGCGCCTACATCCCGCACGCCGACGGACGGATGGAGCCGAGCTGGAGCGACGGGGTGATGATCGCCGGCGCCGAAAGGCCGCTGTGGAAGGGCGAGCGCTCGCTGCGCGACAGCTTCAAGCTGTTCTACGGCGACACCGCGATGTTCGGCGGCCAGGCGGCAAGCCAGTGCGGGCTCGCCTTCTTCGGCCCCGAGCACTCGGTGTTCGCGACCGATTACCCTTTCGACAAGGAAGCCGGGATGCTCAACCTCAAGGGAACGATCGACGTGATCGACTCGCTCGACTGCAGCGACGCGGACCGGCGCCAGATCTACGAGCTCGGCCCGCGGATGCTGCTCGGCGATGGCGGTTAGGCGGTCGCGTAAATCGACTCGCGGTAGGGCGCGTCGCCCGGGCCATCCTCAGGAAAAATCCCCCGTTCGGCGACCCACGTCTGGGAGCGCTCGAACATGTCCTGGGTATAGGGCTCGAAGACCAGCCGCTCGCCGGGGCCGAAGCGGCGCACGTCCATGACGTCGTGGAAGCGCTCCGGGAATTCTTTTCGGTAGTGGTGGCGGTAGAGCTCAAGCCTGAGGTCGATCTCGACCTGGGCGCGACGCAGCGCCGCGAAATACTTCTCCACGTCGCCGGGATCGGGATCGCCGGTGATCATCGAGGCCATCATGAAGCTGGTATCGACGACCTTGCGGAACCCGAGCTGCTCGGCGAGGTAGAACGGGCCGCTGAACAGGCTGACCGCCGGCGCCTTGCCGTCGACGAGCTGCTCGAGCCGGTGGAACAGGAGGCCGTCGGCGAAGTGGAGCCTGATGTCTTCGGGCGCCAGGAACTCCTCCAGCGTCTGGATGGTGGAATAGTGGCTGCCCGACTGGTAGCCGACCGAGATCGGCACCCCGGCGAGGTCCTCTGGCCGGCGGATATCGGAGTCCGCCGCAACGAAGATCCCGCAGGGCGAGACCGAGTAGCAGCCGGCGTAGAGCTTGCCGTGGCCCGACGCGGCGGCGGCGTTGACCGTCCAGTGGCAGGCCGCGCTCACGTCGCAGGTGCGGCCCTGCTCGAAAGTCTGGTAGGCGCCGACCTTGTCGCCGAGGTCGTGATAGCTGCCGTCGCGCGAACTGAGCTGCTCGCGAAACACGTAGTCGAGCCCGGCGTCGGAGAAGAACCCCTTCTCCTCCGCCACCCACTCATGCAGCCGCATATGCGGCGAGACGATGAATTTTGCCATGCCTTAGCTCCCGTTCCGCTTCACCCGACGCAGTATTCGCTGATGGCGTCGATGAAGGATTGATCGTCTTCCGCGTGCCGGCTCTCGGTCACGGCAAGCGATTGCCTGCGGGCCTCTCCCGAGAATTGGAACGTATCTCGGGCATCCGTCGCGACAACGGGAAGGCGCGAACTATCTGGACTGCTCACCATCGTTCCCTTGGGTCGGCCAAGCCGACAGGGGATCTTCCGCCTTTGAAGGCGAGTCTTCGATGTCCGGGAATTCCTCGTCCAAGGGTCCCAATTCGGACAAAATCTCGGCCAGTGTATTCGTCCGTCCTACCGGTTCCGTCACAGGACGCGAGCGGTTTCCACGGGGCCTTTTTGTCATCGCTGATTTTTCTCTTTGGCACATAGCCAATCTAAACAGTGCGCCGCTTACAGACAATCCACCGCAAGGCCGGACAGCGATTCCAATCGGCCGCCTTGCTCGTCGCACTTCCCCGTCATGGTCGGGCCTGGCCCGTTGGTATGCGGACGAACTGGCGGAAGGACATGGATGCCCGGAACAAGTCCGGGCATGACGGTGAGGAAGCGGGGCGACACAAGGGACAGCGACGAGGAGAGACCGATGGTTGAGGGAAACCGAGTCGTCTCCGGAAAGCGTCAGACCACCCTGCCACTCCCCTCCGCCGCTGTCATCCTCTCCACGATAGCACGCATGGCCAGCGTCGGCTCGTCGCTCGGGAGGGCGTGCATCGGAATGTCGGGGTAACGGTCCAGCGCCTCCTGCTGGTGCTCGATGGCCCAGACGTCTTCCTCGATCACGTTGTTGAGGAAGTTCCAGGAATCCGAGGAGGGCGGCGTTTCGTGGGCGACCAACTGGAAGTAATGCGTGCTGGTTTCGGTTTCCGGCGTGACGAAGTGATGCGGCCGGATCGCCCAGCGCCCCTCGCCCGCCGGCAACGCGCTCTCGGGCCCGCCGCTGCCCGCCTCGGCGACGCCGGTATGGATGCGCCAGAAGCTGGGACCGCGAAACTCGACGACGTGCCAGCGGTCGATATTGCCCCGGGCGTTGGACAGCCGGCGATAGCCCGCGGGCGCCGGGATGTCGCGGCTGTGGCGCTGGAAGTCGTAGCCGAAGCCGTTGACCTCGAGCGTCATCTCGGCATCACCCATGTCTTCGTTGCCGCCGCCGGACGGGATATGCAGGAAGGCGACGTGCAGCAGGTCGGCGAGGTTGTCGTTGAGCAGCAGGTAGTTCGCCCTGGCGCAACGATAGAGGTCGGACCGGTGCCACCCCGGCTTGTCCAGCCAGCCGCAATCGGGCAGCAGTGCCCTGTCGGCGCGCCCGGGCGGTCCCATCCAGACGAACACCAGCCCGGCGCGCTCCTCGACCGGGTAGGCGCGGATGCGGATCCTGCCGGGGTCTTCCTGGCCGGGAACGTGAACGCAGGCGCCGGTCCCGTCATAGGCGAGCCCGTGATAGGGGCAGATCAGGCGGCCGCCGTCGGCGATGCGCCCGAGCGACAACGGCATCGAACGGTGCGCACAGCGATCCTCCAGCACGGCGACCGCGCCGTCCGGTTCCCGGTAGAGCACCAGGCGTTCGCCGATCACGGTGCGCGACAGCGGCTGGCGCTGGCCGACCTCCTCCGACCAGGCGGCGGCGTACCAGCTGTTGCGGACGAACACCGGCCGGACCCCCTGGGTCAATCGGGCTCGGAGACGGTGTAGCGCCTGAGCAGCCGGTCCTCTTCGGCCGGGAAGTCGTTGCGCGCGTGGTTGACCGTCCGGTTGTCCCAGATCACCAGGTCGCCGGGCGTCCAGCTGTGCGCGTAGACGAATTCGGGCTTCTCGATGTGGTCGAACAGCGGCAGCAGGATCGCCTCGCTTTCCTCCTTGTCCATGCCGACCACGGTCTGGGTCATCAGCCGGCTGAGATAGAGCACCTTGCGGCCGGTATCGGGGTGGGTCTTGACCAGCGGATGGACGGCGCGGTTGAGGTCGGTCCGGCTGTCGTCGTTGAGGTCGCGAGTCACCAGGTCGTAGCGATACGCGTGGTTGGCCTTCAGGCCTTCGAGACGGTCCTGCTCTTCCCCGGAAAGCGCGTCATAGGCGTTGGCGAGGTTGGCGAACAGGGTCTCGCCGCCGCGCGACGGAATTTTGATGGCGAACAAAGTCGTCGCGCGGTAGGGCACGTCGCGATGCGAGCCGTCGGAGTGGAAATGCATCTCGCCGTCGGGCAGCGAACCGATCTGCTTGCCGTCCTTGCGGATGTTGGTGACCAGCATCACGCCGCGTTTCTTGTTGGTGTTGTCGAGCTGGTAAGAGGGCGGGCGGAATCCGGCGTCGACCCGGCCGAAAAAGCCGGCGAAGCGGGCCTGGTCCTGGGCCGAGACCTTCTGCCCGGGGAAGCAGAGGACGGCGTTGTCGACGAAGACCTTGCGCAGCCCGGCAACGGTCTCCTCGTCAACCTCCTCGCGCAGGTCGAGCTCGGTGACGCGGGCGCCGAGGGCGGGGCTCAGCTTTTCGACATGGTATTCGGCCATTGGTCCGGTCCCGTTCGAGCGCGCGTGAATCGGAGCCAGTATAGAACTCCGGGAAAGCTTCTGTCAGGGATCGAACGGCCTATGCGCGGCCGAGGACCGTGCCCGGCGTGGCGCCGGTGTGCTCGCCCTCTTCGAACACGGGCACGCCGTTGACCCAGACCCGCTCGACGCCTTCGGCGTAGCTGTGCGGGTCCCGGTAAGTCGCCGTTTCCGCGACGGTCTCGGGGTCGAACACCGTCACGTCCGCGGCGAAACCCTCGCGCAGCAATCCGCGCCCGGAAACGCCGAGCGCGCGGGCCGACGCGCCGGTCATCTTGTGGATCGCGGTCTCGATCGGGATCAGGCCGAGCTCGCGGACATAGCGGCCGAGGATGCGGGCGAAGGTGCCGTAGAACCGGGGGTGCGGCTTCCCCTGCCCCGTGGTGCCGTAGGGTGCGACCGCGTTGCCGTCGGACCCCACCATGACCCTGGGCGAGGCGATCAGCGTCCGGATGTCGTCCTCGGAAATCGAGGAGACCAGCACCCGCGTCTGGCCGCGATCGGCGACGAGGTAGTCGAGCGCCGCCTCGAACGGGTCGATCCCCTGTTCCGCCGCGATGTCCTCGACGGTGCGCCCCGCATATTGCGGCCGATCGGGGGAAATCGAAATTCGCACGGCATCCCATGACGGAATCCGGCCGAAATTGTTGAGACCCTCCGCCTCGACCTCCGCGCGGACACGGGCGCGGACATCGGCGCCGCCGAGGCGGTCGAGCATGGCGTCGATCCCGCCCTCCTGCAGCCAGCTCGAGAACAGGTTGCGCAGCGGGTTGCTTGCGGCCTCGTAGGGGTACTGGTCGCAGTCGATTTCCGCGCCTTCCCGCCGCGCCTCCTCCAGCCGCTCCAAGAGGCGCCCGGCGCCACCCCAGTTGTCCATGCCGGACAGCTTGATGTGGACGATCTGGACATGAACACTCGCCTGTTCGGCGAATTCGATCGCCTCCTCGACGGAATCGAAGACCGAATCGGACTCATCGCGCAGATGGGTGAAATAACGCCCGCCGTGCCGCTTGAGCACCCGGCCGAGGGCCACCAGCTCCTCGCCCTCGGCATACGAGCCGGGCGCGGTGAACAGGCCCGACGACATGCCGAGCGCGCCAGCGGCGAGCGCTTCCTCGAGCAGCATCGTCATCTCGGCGAGCTCGTGCGGCTCGGGCGGGCGGTCTTCCATCCCCATCGTCATCAGGCGAAGCGTGTTGTGTCCCACCAGCATCACCCGGTTGACCGAGGTCGCCGGATAGGTCCGCACGTAATCCGCGAAGCTGGTCTCGACGAAATCGAGCCACGGCGCGCTCGGGCTCAGATACTGCTTCAGCGCGTCGGCCTTGCCCGGCAGGGCGGGCGCGCAGGAATAGCCGCAATGGCCGATGACCTCGGTGGTCACCCCCTGGCGCACCTTGCTCTCCGACAGCGGCATCAGGGGCAGCGTCCAGTCGGAATGGGTCTTGATGTCGATGAAGCCGGGCGCGACCACCCTGCCGGCGGCGTCGACCGCCGCGGCCCCGCCGGTCGTCAGATCGCCGCCGATCGCCCGAATGCGGCCGTTCTCGACGACGACGTCCGCGATCCGCCCGGGCGCGCCCGAGCCGTCGACGACGGTGCCGCCGCGAATGACGAACGGCTCAGTCATCGTCGAGGCGCATCAGCCGCCTTGCATTGCCGCCGTAGAGCTTCTTCTCGTCCTCTTCCGAGAGGCCGAGATCTTCGATCGACCGGAAGGTCTCGCGAACCGGCGCGAACGGGCAGTCGGTCGAGAACACCGCGTGGTCGATCCCGAAGAATTCGAGCCCGCACTTGATGCCGAGATTGGACCCGAACATCGCGGTATCGCCGTAGAACATCCTGAAATAGTCGAGATGCGGCTTCTCCAGCGAGGACAGGACCTCGGAGTGGTCCTCGTCGGTGGTGCGCTGGCCGAGCACCGCCATGCCCGGGCCGATGCGGCCGTCGAAGAACGGGATCATGCCGCCCATGTGGTGGGTGACGATCTTGATCCCCGGATGGCGGTCGAACAGCCCGGAGAAAACCAGCCGCGCCATCGCGACCGAGGTCTCGTAGGGCCAGCCGAAACACCACCACATCTCGAAGCGCGACCGGTCCTCGCCCTTGTAGTCCGGCATGTCCGCGCCGCGCGCCGGATGCATCCAGATCGGCAGGTCGTACTCCGCCATCGCGTCGAACAGGGGCCGGAACTCCGGCTCGTCGAGCGGCCGGCCGCCGACATTGGTGAAGATCTGGATGCCGCGCGCGCCGAGATCGCGGATCGACCGGTGCAGCTCGTCCATCGCCGAATCCATGTCATGCATGGCGAGCGCGGCGATGAAGGCGACGAACCGGTCGGGGTGCCGGCGTACCAGTTCGGCCATCGCGTCGTTGGCGATCCGCGCGAGCTCCGTCCCCGTCGCCGGATCGGTGATATCCTCGAGCGGCGGGTTGGGGAGCGAGATCACCTGGCCGTACTCGCCGAACTCGTCCATCAGCCGGAAGCGGATGTCGAGGTCGTGGATCATCCGCACCTGACTCATTCGCTTGCCGATGTTTTCCAGCCTGGGCGCGGCCTTCGACATGTGGCGGTAGAAATCGCCGGGGAAGATGTGGGTATAGATGTCGATCGTCATCGGCGGGTCCTCCGGCGCTCAGCGCGCGACGGTGGCGAGGTTGCTGGGCCTGGCAGGGTCGAGCACGATCTTGCCGCTCTCTCCGACTTCCCTTCGGATTTCGTCCCACTCATCGCGCAGGATCCGGTTGCTGCCGCGGAAATGCGGCATCACGTAGCGCGCGACCATGTCGAGCGTACGCCGGTACTTCTCGTGGTCGGTCCATTCGTGCGTGGTCAGCATCACGCCGCCGAAACCGCCCGTCTCATCCTGCTTCCGCTCGATCCAGGCGATCATGTCGTCCGGCGTGCCGACCACGAAGTCGCGCCGCTCGGCGCAGGATTCGGGCGTGAACTGCTCGAAGGGCTGGCCGGGAAATTCCTCATAGGCCGGCTTGAGGCCGATGGCGGAGAAGTATTCCGCCTCGCTCATCAGTCCTTCCCTGGCCTCGTCCCAGGCGCAGTCGCGCGTCTCGGCGAGGTGGATCGCGGTGGCGAGCCGCCAGTTGCCGCGGTCGGCGGTGCGTCCCGCGGCAGCGGCGCCGGCCTCGACTTGCGCCCACTGCGACTTCGCATCGCCGTAATGCGCGGCAAGGTTCTTGCCGACCGGCTGGAGCAGCAGCATGTCGTGTCGCCCGGCGAGTTCCAGATTGGCCGCCGTGCCGGACGTCGCGATGGCGAGCGGCATCCGGGGCTGCTGGTAGGAGAGGAGCTGGAGGCGCAGATCGTCGAAGGACCAGAACTCGCCCCGGTGGGTGAACGGCTCGCTCGATTCGAGCAGCCGCACGATTACGTCGATCGCCTCGTACATCATCGGGTAGAGCCGGTCGTCGGTGAGAGAGAAGAGCTTCTTGTCGGTGGCCAGGTTGCACGGCCCCACGCCGAGGATCGCGCGCCCGCGGGTCAGATGGTCGAGAAACGCCATCCGTTCGGCGACGTGGAACGGGTGGTGGAACGGCAGGCTGATCACCGAGGTACCGAGCCGGATGCGGTGCGCCTTCGCCGCCGCCATGGCGAGCGCCATTTCCGGCGCCGGCATGGTCTCCCATCCGCCCGAGTGATGCTCGCCGATGAAGAACTCGTCGTAATCCAGCGCGTCGGCGAGATGGATCAGCCCGATGTCGCGCTCGAAGGCGAGCGTCGGATTCTCCCGCGGATGGTGGACGGGCATCATGAAAAACGAGAACTTCATCGGGCGCGGCCTCGTCTGGTCGGGGACGCGGCCATCCTCGCGATTGCCCCGGGACGGCGCAACGCTTTTCCCGTCCGCCGCCTCTGCATGGCGGTTGGCGAATGGGCGTCGTAAGGTGGCGGGGCGCCGCTCCCTCATAGACGCGACAGGATCCCGATGGCGACGTTGGATGCCGCAGTAAGCCGCGATGCGAAGGTGGTCGCGCTTGTCTGCGTCCCCCACATGATGAGCCATGCCTATTTCCTGGTCCTGCCGACGCTGTTTCCGCTGCTCAAGGCCGCCCTCGATCTCAGCTATACCGACCTCGGGCTTGCGCTGACGGCGTTCGGCCTCGCCGCGGGTCTCGGACAGTTGCCGGTTGGCTTCCTGGTCGACTGGATCGGCGGCCGCCCGCTGCTGATCCTCGGCATGGCCGTCCAGGGCACCGCCATCGGGCTGATCGGTTTTGCCGATGCCTATTGGCAGATCCTGGCCCTCATGGGCATCGCCGGGCTCGCCCACACGGTCTACCACCCCGCCGACTACGCCATCCTGACCGCGACCGTGGATCCGCGGCGGATGGGACGGGCCTACGGCGTCCACGCCTTCACCGGCAATCTCGGCTTCGCCATCGCGCCGGTCTTCATGGTGAGCGTGTCGACGCTGTGGGACTGGCGCACGGCGTTCGTGGCGATCGGCGCGATCGGCGTGCTGGTTGCGGCGGTGTTGTTCCTCTACCGCGACCTGCTGCGTCAAGACCGCCGGCGCGGGACGCCGGGCGAGGGGTCGGCGCCGGTCGGCGCGAAGGCCGGGCTGCGCTTCCTGATGAGCGCCCCGATCCTGATGTGCTTCGCCTTCTTCGTCCTCCAGATGGCCGGGTCGGGCGGGCTCCGCTCCTTCACCGTCGCGGCGCTGGACCAGCTCTTTTCCACCCCGCTCGCGGCGGTCAACACCGCGCTCTTCGGGCTGCTGGTGGGAAGCGCGGTCGGCACCCTGGCAGGGGCGGATTACGCCGACCGTGTTGGTCCCCGGATCGGCACCGCCGTGCTAACCCTCGGCCCCGCGGCGCTGCTGATCGTGCTGGTGGGCGCGGTGCCGATGCCGCTGGTCCTGCTGACGGCGGTATTGGCGGCGGTCGGCTTCGCGCTCGGCTTCCTGATGCCCTCGCGCGACCTGCTGCTACGGTCGGTCACGCCGGACGGGGCGATGGGACGGGCGATGGGTTTCGCTTCCAGCGGGGCCAACCTCGCGGGCGGTCTGGTGCCGATCCTCTTCGGATGGATGCTGGACAATTTCGATCCGCGATGGATTTTCTGGGTCGCCGCGGCGTTCGTGGCGATGGCGCTGCTCACCTTCTCGACGGTCAAGGGACGCTACGCGGGATGAGCGCGCCGGCGGCAAGTCCGGCCCACTCCGCCCGCGTGATCTCGCTGGTCGGCGCGGCGCACCTGATGAGCCACGTCTACCAGCTTGCCCTGCCGCCGCTGTTTCCCCTGCTCGCGCGCGACTTCGAGGTGAGCTACACCGCGCTCGGCCTGCTGGTCAGCGTGTTCAGCGTCGCGGCCGTGCTGGGTCAGGTGCCGATGGGGTTCGTCGTGGACCGTATCGGCGGCGGCAAGGTGCTGATCGCCGGCCTCTTCGTCCAAGCGGCGGCGATCGCCGCGGTGGCGGCGGTTCCGTCCTACTGGGTGCTGGTCCTCGTCATCGCCGTCGCGGGCCTCGCGCACTCGGTCTACCATCCGGCGGACTACGCCATCCTGTCCCGCGCCGTGCCGGAAGGGAGGCTCGGGCGCGCCTACACGTTCCACTCGTTCAGCGGAAACATCGGGACGGCCGCCGCGCCCATGGTGATGGTCGGTCTTGCCGCGTTCTGGGACTGGCGGGGAGCGTGCCTTCTTGTCGGCCTCGCGGGGATCGCCGTGGCGCTGGGCCTGATCCCGTTCGGCGGGCTGCTGCGCGGGGAAGGCGTGAAGCATGGCGGCGCGGCGCCCGCCGCGTCCGGCCCCGTCCCGGGCGCGAGCTTGCGGGCGGGGGTGGCGCTTCTGCTGTCGGTGCCGATCCTCCTTTGCTTCTTCTTCTTCGTGATCCTCAACACCGCCTTCGTCGGAGTCCGCGTGTTCGCGCCCTCGGCACTCGTCGAGATGTACGCCGTCCCGCTCGCCACCGCGAACGGCGCGCTCACGGGATTCATCGTCGGCTCGGCCGTGGGAATACTCGCCGGGGGCGTGCTTGCCGACCGTCTCGGCGCGCGCAGCCTGACGGCCGTGATCGGGCTGATCGGCGCGGGCGCGCTGCTGATCGTCCTCGGCGAGGTCTCGCTTCCCGTGGCCGCGGTCGTGGGCCTCCTGACCCTCGCCGGCTTTCTCCGCGGCATCGTCCAGGGGACGCGCGACCTGATGGTCTACGCCGCCACCCCGGCGGGCGCGCACGGCAAGGTCTTCGCCTTCGTTTCCACCGGCGGACATGTCGGCACGGCGATCATGCCCCTGGTGTTCGGCTGGATCCTGGATGCGGGCGAACCGCGGCTCGTCTTCCTGATCGCGGGAATCCTCGCGCTCGCGGCGCTTGCGACCTTCGTGACGGTGCGGCGCCGGGTGGCGGGATAGCTTGCCGCCGTCTCCCGGAGGCCGCAAACTCCGCCGCGATGGCGAAAAAGAAGAAAATGCACCTGGCGCAGTTCCTGGTGCACGGGCCGACCTATCACAGCCTCGCCATGTGGCGGCACCCGAAAACGGCCGAGGCCGGCTACGCTTGGGACCGCCCCGAGCTTTACCAGCACATCGCCCGGGTCTGCGAGCGCGGCCGCTTCGACATGGTGTTCTTCGCCGACCTCAACTACATCGCCGACACCTATACCGGCAGTCTCGGCCCCGCGCTCCGCAGCGCGGCGCAGGCGCCGGAGCACGACCCGATCCCGCTCCTTCCCTTTCTCGCCGCCGTCACCGAGCGGATCGGCATCGCCTCCACCTTCTCGGTCAGCCACGCCCATCCGTTCTATGCGGCGCGCCTTTGGGCCACGCTCGACCATCTCACGCGCGGACGGGCGGGCTGGAACGTGGTCACCTCGCTCAACAGCAACCAGGCCGCGAATTACGGAGAGGAACGCCAGCCCGCCGACGCGCGCTACGACCGGGCGCACGAGTTCATGGAAGTGTGCCGCAGGCTATGGGACTCGTGGGACGAGGACGCGGTGGTGATCGACCGGGAGAACGCGGTGTTCGCCGATCCGGACAAGGTGCGCCGTATCGAGTACAAGGGTCGCTTCTTCAAGTCCCGCGGACCCCTCAACGTCACGCCCTCGCCGCAAAGAGGTCCCGCGATCCTGCAGGCCGGGACTTCGCCCAAGGGCCAGGACTTCGCTGCCAGATACGCCGATGCGATCTTCGCGATCCAGCCGCGCGCCGTGGATGCGGCGGCCTACTATGCCTCGATCAAGGGTCTGATGTCGGATCTCGGACGCGATCCGGACGCATGCAAGATCCTGTACGGGATGCAGCCGATCGTCGGCGAGACGGATGCCGACGCGCGGGAGAAGCAGGAGGAGCACAACTCTCTGGTGCCGTTCGAGGGCGGCATGGCGATCCTGTCCGCGCATCTCGACTTCGACCTCTCCAAAATCCCTGCCGACGCGATCATGGGGGAACGTCCTGAGCCGGAGTTCCACCGGTTCCGCACCCGCTTCCGCAAGCCGGACGGGACACCGATGACAGTGGCTGAGGTGGCAGCACGGCACGGTCAGAGCGTCGGCCTGCCTCAATTCGTTGGCACGCCGAAGGGGGTCGCGGACCAGATGGAAGCGTTTATCCAAGAGGTGGGCGGCGACGGCTTCATGCTGTCTCCCACCCACACGCCGGGCGCCATCGAGGATTTCGTCGATCTGGTGGTGCCGGAACTGCAGCGCCGCGGTTTGCTGCGCACCGAGTACAAGGGCCGAACCCAACGGGAGATCCTTTGCGAGGAGGATTAGGTGGAAGGGCCGGCAACTCGACGCTCTCGCGCCCGCTGCACTACAATCGACCGCCACACCGGATACCGGGTTCTCTTCCGATGACCGATACCTCCCTGCCCCTGTCGCGGTTCAAGGTGCTCGACCTCACGCGTGCGCGGTCGGGGCCGACCTGCGTCCGACAGCTCGCCGACTGGGGCGCGGACGTCATCAAGATCGAGGCGCCGGGACCCGACGGCGACAATGGCGGACGCAATTCGTCCGATTTTCAGAATCTCCACCGCAACAAGCGCTCCATGACGCTGAACCTCAAGGCGCCGGAGGGCCGGGAAATCTTCCTGAAGCTCGTCGAGACGGCCGATGTGGTGGTGGAAAACTATCGGCCGAAGGTCAAGGACCGGCTCGGCATCGATTACCGCTCGCTCAGGGCGGTCAACCCGGGAATCGTGCTCGGCAGCATTTCGGGGTTCGGCCAGGACGGCCCCTATGCCGACCGGCCGGGCTACGACCAGGTGGCGCAGGGCATGGGCGGGCTGATGTCGGTCACCGGACTTCCGGGACAGGGGCCGGTGCGGGCGGGCACCGCGATCGCCGACATCACGGCGGGCCTCTATTGCGCGATGGGCATCATGGCCGCGCTGCTCGAACGCGAGGTGTCGGGGGAAGGCCAGTGGGTCGATTCCTCGCTGCTGGCGGCGCAGATCGCGGTAATGGACTTCCAGGCCGCGCGCTGGACGGTCGACCGCGAGGTGGCGCCGCAGGCGGGCAACGATCACCCGCTCTACATGCCGACCGGAATGTTCGAGACGGCGGACGGTTTCATCAATATCGCGGCGTCCGGCGACGAGATGTTCGCGCGGCTCTGCAAGGCGCTCGGCACGGAGGAGCTGCTCGACGATCCGCGCTTCGCCGACGGGCCCGCGAGGGGCAGGAACCGGAGCGCGTTGAGCGAGGCGATAGGCGCGGTCACCGGCACCGGTACGACCGCGGAATGGGTCGACCGGCTGAACGGTCACGGCGTGCCCTCCGGCCCGGTTTACAGCCTCGACGGGACCTTCGCCGACCCGCAGGTCAGACATATCGGGATGGCGGCGCCGGTCGATCATCCGACCCGGGGAAACATCGAACTGGTCGGCCAGCCGCTGCGGTTCCACCGGACCCCGTGGCGGCTGCGGAACGCCTGCCCGGAAATGGGCGAGCACACCGAGGCCATCCTGACCGATCTCGGCTATTCGGAAGGCGAGATCGGCACGCTGAGGGAGCGAAAGGTGCTATGAGCCTCTATTCGGTCCAGAAGCTGATCTACCAGCTCAACCGCGATCCCCACACGCGGCAGCGTTACGAAGAGGACTTCGAGGCGCTGCTGCAGGAATACCCGATGACGGAGGAGGAGAGCCGGGCGATCCGCGAGCCCGATATCGGGCTTCTCTACGTGCTGGGCGTGAACGGGCAGTTGCTGATGCATTACGCGGCGCTCCGGGGCTATCCGTGGAACGACTATCTGGAGGCCATGCGCGAGGGCGTGCGGCGCCACGGGCCGGTGCGGGCGGGCCTTTATGCGATGGTGGGGGAGGAGAGCGACCGATGAGCCTCGTTTTCGCCGGCGTGTGCAGCCACGCGCCGGGCATCACCGGGCGCGCCGACCGGGTGGAACCGGACCGCCTCGCCCGCCTTCATGCCGCCTACGGCCGGATGCGGGAGGCCATCGAGGCGGCCGAGCCGGACGCCCTGCTGGTCGTCGGGGCAGAGCATTTCGCCAATTTCTTCATGGACAACATGCCGGCCTATTGCATCGGGATGGCGGACAGCTTCGAAGGCCCGATCGAGGACCCGGATTGGCTTGCCATCCCGCGCACCGCGATCCCCGGCAACGCTGGTCTCGCGCGCCGGCTGATCGAGCGGGTGCTGGAAGACGTCGATGTCGCGTACGCGGAGGAGTGGAAGTTCGATCACGGGATCATGGTTCCGCTGCATTTCCTGACTCCGCGCTACGACCTTCCGGTGATCCCCGCCAACATCAACTGCCAGGGACCGCCGCTGACGCCGGTCCATCGGTCCTACGCCTTCGGCGAGGCGCTGCGGCGCGCCTGCGACGCGGTGCCCGAACGGATCGCCATGATCGGCACCGGCGGGATCTCTCACTGGCCGGCCACGCCGGACTCGGGAAAGATCAACGAGGAATGGGACCGTGCGTTTCTCGACCGGCTCGTCGCCAACGACCGGGATGCGCTGCTGTCCTACACCGACGCCGAGACATACCGGGACGGGGGCCAGGGCGGATTCGAAATCCGCACCTTTATCGCCGTTGCGGGTGCCGTCGACGGGGCGAAGGGCGAGATCTGGCATTACGACCCGGTGCCGCACTTTGCCGTCGGCTGCACGGTGGGGGTGATGGCGATCGCGTGACCGGCCGGCCCGGGTAGGGCGCCCGGCTTGCGCCGCCGGGAGCCGCCGACTAGTTTCCGCCCCGCGATGCAAGAGACCCAGCCGCGCGCGCGGATCCGGTTCCGAGACGAAGGACCCGAAGTCGAAGACTTCAAGACCGAAGTCATCGAAAACCTGTCCCGGGAGCGCAAGACGCTTCCCTGCAAGTTCTTCTACGACAAGACGGGCTCGGCCCTGTTCGATCGGATCTGCGAGCTCGACGAGTATTACCCGACCCGCACCGAAATCTCGCTCCTTGCGCGCCACGGCGAGGAGTTCGCCGAACTCAGCGGCCGCGCCTGCCACGTCATAGAGTTCGGCAGCGGTTCGAGCGTCAAGGTGAAACTTCTTCTGGACAAGCTGGACGAACCCGCGACCTACACGGCGATCGACATCTCCAGGGACCATCTGATCGGCGCCACCAGCGCGCTCGCCGAGGAATTCCCCGAGCTTGACGTGGAGGCGGTGTGGGCGGACTACACCCAGCCTCTCAGCATGGGGCGGGAGAACGGCGATGCGGGTCGCAGGCTCGGCTTCTTCCCGGGATCGACCATCGGCAATTTCGCTCCGGAAGAGGCGCACGCATTTCTGGAACGCTCCGTCGAAACCATCGGCGCGGGCGGGTCGATGCTGATCGGGGTCGACCTCAAAAAGGACGAGGAGACGCTGATCGCGGCGTACAACGACCGCGAAGGCGTGACCGCGGCCTTCAACGAGAACCTGCTGGCCCGCATCAACCGGGAACTCGAGGCCGATTTCGACCTGTCCGCCTTCTCCCATGACGCGGTCTACAACCGCGAGCACGGCCGGATCGAGATGCATCTGGTGAGCGAACGCGACCAGACCGCGACGATCGGCGACCGCTCCTTCGACTTCCGCGCGGGCGAGACCATTCACACCGAGAACTCCTACAAGTACAGCATCGAGCAGTTCCAGGGGCTCTGCCGCGAGGCGAACTACGAACCGGTCCAGGCATGGACCGACCCGGCCGGGATGTTCAGCCTCCATTACCTCAACGTCGCCTGAAGATCCGCCCGGGAAGGCGTGAGAGCGCCGTTCCGGCCAGGGGGGCTGGAATTCCGGGCAGCGCGATACGATCTATCCAATAGACGGGTGTCGCGCCCGGCAGAATGCCGGGCGGATGGCATGTCTGCGCGTTCCGGCGACCGGAAGGAATTGGAAGGAGCGGGAAGCGGGGATGGACGGGACCGACCGGGCGAAGCCGAACACGGGCCGCCGCCGCCGGCGCGGGCGCCGCATGCGGCTGCGCATCATGCGGCATATCCGCGCCTATTTCTTCGCCGGCGTCCTGGTGACCGCCCCGATCGCGATCACCTTCTACCTCGCCTGGCTGATCATCAACTGGATCGACAGCAAGGTCACGCCGCTGATCCCGGCGGCGTACAACCCGGAAACCTATCTGCCGTTCGGGATCCCGGGTCTCGGGCTCATAATCTCATTTGTGCTGCTCACGCTGATCGGCGCGATGGCGGCGGGCGCGATCGGACGTTTCGGGGTCAAGATGACGGAGCGCCTGCTCGCCCGGATGCCGGTCATCCGCAGCGTTTACAGCGCGACCAAGCAGATATTCGAAACCGTGCTGAGGCAGCAATCGACTGCGTTCCGGCAGGTGGTGCTGTTCGAGTATCCCCGCCGCGGCAGTTGGGCGATCGGCTTCATCACGGGGAAAACGCTCGGCGAGGTTCAAAGCGTCACCAGCGACGAGGTGGTGAACGTGTTCCTGCCGACCACTCCGAACCCGACCTCCGGTTACCTTCTGTTCATTCCGCGCAAGGAGCTGATCGTGCTCAGCATGACCGTCGAGGAAGGGATCAAGATGGTCGTCTCCGGCGGCATCGTGACGCCGGAGGATCGTCGGAGCCTCGAAGAGCAGAAGATCAGGAAGGCCGCGCCGGCGGCACGCGACAAGCAGACGATTCCCTATGACGAAGGCGACGCGGGATCGGCGGAAATCGAGGACCTGCGCGAGCGGCAGTCATCCTGAGCGCGCGGTCCTGACCGCGGCGTCCCTTTCGAACAGATAGAGCAGCGTCCTGAGTGCCTCTCCCCTGGGGGTCGCCAGCCCGGCATCGCGCTCGACGATCAGCCGCGCGTCGTCGCGCGCCACGTCGAGCAGGTCGGCATGCGCGGAAAGGTCGGCGAGGCGGAAATCGGGGAGGCCGGATTGCCGGGTGCCGAGCAATTCTCCCGCGCCCCGCAGACGCAGGTCCTCCTCCGCGATCAGGAAGCCGTCGTCGGTCTCGCGCATCGTGTTGAGCCGCGCCCGGGCGGTCTCGGTCAACGGGCTTCCGTAGAGCAGCAGGCAGAACGAAGCGCGCTCGCCGCGGCCGACGCGCCCGCGCAGCTGGTGCAGCTGGGCGAGCCCGAAACGCTCGGCGCGCTCCACCACCACGACGGACGCTTCCGGGACGTCGACGCCCACCTCGATCACCGTTGTCGCCACCAGAATGTCGATACCGCCTTCGGCGAAACGGGCCATTGCGGCGTCCTTCTCGGCGCCCTTCATCCGCCCGTGCAGGAGGCCCACGCGATCGCCGAACAGGGTTTCCAGAGCCGCGTGCCGCTCGGTCGCCGCCGCCAGATCGAGAGTCTCGGATTCCTCGACCACGGGACAAACCCAATAGATGCGCGCTCCGTTGCCGATCGCCCGTCGAAGGCGCGCGATCACGTCGTTCAGCCGGTCGACCGGCAGGACCCGGGTGTCGACGGGGCGGCGACCCGGCGGCTTCTCGCGCAGCCGCGACACGTCGATGTCGCCATAGGCCGTCATCGTCAGCGTGCGCGGGATCGGCGTAGCGGTCATCACCAGCACGTCCACCGCGCGCCCCTTGTCGGCGAGGGCCAGGCGCTGATCGACGCCGAAGCGGTGCTGCTCGTCGATCACCGCGAATGCGAGATCGGCGAAGGCCACGCCCTCCTGCTGCAATGCGTGCGTCCCGATGGCGAGCGACATCGCGCCGCTTGCGAAACCGGCGTATATCCGCCGCCGGTTCGCGCCGCGCTCGCGCCCGGTAAGGAGGGCGACGGACACCCCGATGCTGTTCGCGACCGGCTCGATAGTCGCGAAGTGCTGCCGCGCCAGGATCTCGGTGGGCGCCATCAGCGCGGCCTGCGCCCCTGCCTCCACCGCGGTGAGCATCGCAAGGAATGCGACCACGGTCTTGCCGCTGCCGACATCGCCCTGGAGCAGGCGGATCATGCATTCGGGCGAGCCCATGTCGGCGGCGATTTCGGCAACCGCCGTTTCCTGCGCGGCGGTCAGCGGAAAGCCGAAGGCGGCCAGCGCCCGTTCCCGCAGGGAGGCGTCGCCGGCGATCGCGCGGCCCGGCCGCGCGCGCCGCTGCCGCCGTACCAGCGCGAGCGTGAGCTGGTTCGCCAGCAGCTCGTCGTAGGCGAGGCGTTGCCGCGCCGGATGCGAGGGCAGGAGCGCCTCCTCCTCCTCCGGCGCGTGCGCCTCGGCGACCGCCTCGCGCCAGCCCGGCCAGGACCTGCCGGCCAACCACCCCGGGTCCTGCCACTCGGGCAGGTCGGGCGCCCGGCTCACCGCCTCGGCCAGGATCCGCCCGAGCGGCCTGGACGTCAGCCCCGTGGTCAGCGGGTAGACCGGCTCGACTCTCTTGACGGCGTCGATCTCCCCCGGTGCGCCGATATGGTCGGGATGGGTCATCTGGAGCCGGTCCCGGTAACGCTCGACGCGACCGCTCACCACCCGCTTCTCACCGATCGGCAAGGCGGTTTCCAGATAATTTGCCTTGGCGTGGAAGAACACGAGATCGAGCGCCCCGGTGCCGTCGTGGCAGACCACGCGGTAGGGAACACGCCGGTTGGGCGGCAGGACGTGGCGGTCGACCTCGACCGTAACCGTGATGACCGCCTTGTCGGGCGCGCTCGCGATGGCGGGCGAGAACCGGCGGTCGACGATCCCGGTCGGCAAGTGCCAGAGCAGGTCGACGAACCGGGGCCCCGCAAGACGCTCGATCGCCGCGCCGATACGCGGCCCGACGCCGGGCAGCGTCCGGATCTCGGCGAAGAGGGGGAACAGGACTTCCGGGCGCATCGGCGGTGCCTGAGAATCGCGGTCGGACCATCGGACAGCGCCCGCGTGCCGCCGTCAAGCGAGCGGGCGCGAGCCGCCCTGCCTCCCTTGCCCGAACGGCGGCGCTGTGCGAGAGGTCTAGCCTTCCGCCCCATGGGAGCCCCGTCGTGGACCGAGGCCTGGATGCACGCCGCAAGCGCATACTGTTCCGCAGCCTGCGCCGGGGCACCAAGGAAAGCGACCTGGTGATCGGGGGATTCGCCAGATCGGCGCTCAAGGATCTCGACGAGCCGCAACTCGGCGCGCTTGAAGCGTTGCTGGACAGGCCCGATCCCGAGGTGCTGGGCTGGGTAATCGGCCTCCGGCCGGTGCCCCCGGAGTTCGACGCCGACGTGATGACCATGCTCAAGGCATACAAGAGCGCGCTTTGAGCTCGCTTGCCGCCCTTCCGCGCGAACTCGACGCCGCCGCCGGGCCGGGCCGCGCGCTGCTCGCCGGCGTGCCGGAGGCGCTGGAAGCGCAGGTCATCGCCGGACTCGCCACGGGCGGCGCCGGCGCGCGGGTGCTCCATGTCGCGCGCGACGACGCGCGCCTCGCCCGGCTCGCGGAAGGGCTCGCTTTCTTCGCGCCCGAACTCCGGGTGTTGCGGCTTCCGGCATGGGACTGCCTGCCCTACGACCGGGTATCGCCGGTGAGCGAGATCGTGGCGGAGCGGGTGGACACCATGGCACGGCTCTCCGACGGCGACGCGGCGGCGGAGAGGCCGACGGTCGTCCTGACCACCGTGTCCGCCGCCCTGCAACGCCTCCCGCCGCGCGCGGTTTGGCGCGAAGCCTCGTTCGACGCCGCGCCCGGAGAGACCGTCGATCTCGACCGCCTCACCGCCTTCCTCGTCCGCAACGGCTACCAGCGGGCGGGCACGGTGCGCGAGCCGGGGGAATTCGCCATCCGGGGCGGCATCGTCGACCTGTTCCCGCCCGGCCCGGACCGGCCGATCCGCCTCGACCTGTTCGGCGACACGCTGGAGGGGATCAGGAGCTTCGACGCGGGAACGCAGCGGACGACGGGAACGCTGGACCGGATCGCGCTCTCCCCGATCAGCGAGGTCGCCCTCGACCCGCCCTCCGTCGGCCGGTTCCGCGCCGCCTATCGCGAGCTGTTCGGCGCGGTGTCGGAGGACCCGCTCTACCAGGCCGTCAGCGAGGGGCGCAAACAGATCGGCATGGAGCACTGGCTGCCGCTGTTCCACGAGACGCTCGAAACGGTTTTCGATTACCTCCCCGACGCCATGGTGACGCTCGAACACCAGATCGACGCGGCGCGCGACGCAAGGCTCGAAATGATCGCCGACTATTACGATGCGCGGCGCACGTTCCTGGAAGCCGGCCGTTCGGGATCGGACCGCACACCTCCCTACCGGCCGCTTCCGCCCGACCGCCTCTATCTCGACCCGGCGGAGTGGGACGGGCTGCTCGCCGAACGCCGGCTCGGCTATTTCCGGCCCTACGACGCGCCGGAGGACATGCCCCGCGGCGCCTTCGATTCGGTGGCGAATTTCGGCGGTCGCCGCGCGCCCGCCTTTACCGGTGCCGCCGCCGAAGCGGACGGCGAGGAAGGGGACGTATTCGACCGTGTCCGCAGGGCGGTCGAAGCCCGCCGGCGCCAGGGCGTCCGCGTCGTCATCGCGGCATGGTCTCCGGGCTCGCGGGAACGGCTGGGGCAGCTTCTGGAGGAGCATGGGGCCGGCGGCCTCGTCCCGGTGGGGAGCTGGCCCGAGGTCGAGGCCCTGCCGTCCGACCGGTCGGCTCTCGCGGTGCTGGGCATCGAACAGGGCTTCGAGACGCCCGACCTTCTGGTCATCGGCGAACAGGACATTCTCGGCGAACGCCTTACCCGACCGCGCCGGCGCCGCGCCAGGAACTTCATCTCGGACGCTTCGGACCTCTCGCCGCGGGATCTCGTCGTTCATGTCGAGCACGGAATCGGCCGCTACGAGGGAATGGAAACCGTCGTTGCGGGCGGTGCGCCGCACGACTGCCTGCGCCTGATCTACGCGGGCGGGGACCGTCTCTACGTTCCGGTGGAAAGCCTGGAAGTGCTGTCGCGCTACGGCTCGAGCGAGTCCGACGCGGCGCTCGACCGCCTCGGCACGGCCGCCTGGCAGCAGCGCAAGGCACGGCTCAGAAAGCGGCTGCTCGAAATGGCCGACGCGCTGATCGCGGTCGCCGCCGCCCGGAAACTGCATGCGGTGGAACCCGTCGCCGCGGAGCCGGGCCTCTATGAGGCGTTTTGCGCGCGCTTCCCCTTCACCGAGACCGAGGACCAGATCGAGGCGATCGACGCGACGCAGGCCGATCTCGGCCGCGGTCAGCCGATGGACCGGCTGATCTGCGGAGACGTGGGCTTCGGCAAGACGGAGATCGCGCTGAGGGCGGCGTTCAACGTCGTCCACGCGGGCGGCCAGGTCGCGGTGGTGGTCCCGACGACGCTTCTGTCGCGCCAGCACTTCGTCACCTTCGCCGAGCGCTTCGCCGGGCTTGCGGTCAATATCGGCCAGCTGTCGCGCCTGGTACCCGCGAAGGACGCCGCCGCGACGAAAAAAGGGTTGGCCGACGGCACGGTCGACATCGCGATCGGCACCCACGCCCTTCTCGCCAAGGGGATCGCGTTCCGCAACCTCGCGCTGCTGGTGGTCGACGAGGAACAGCATTTCGGGGTCGCGCACAAGGAACGCCTCAAGCAGCTCAAGGCGAACGTCCACGTGCTGACCATGACCGCGACCCCGATCCCGCGCACGCTGCAGATGGCATTGAGCGGGGTGCGCGAGATGAGCACCATCGCGACGCCGCCGGTCGACCGGCTCGCGGTGCGGACCTACGTGCTGCCTTTCGACCCGGTGATCGTCCGCGAGGCGATCATGCGCGAGCATTTCCGCGGCGGGCAGTCCTTCTATGTCTGTCCGCGCATCTCGCAGCTCGACGAGGTGGCCGAACACCTCGAAGCGCTGGTGCCCGACGTCACGATCCGCATCGCCCACGGCCGGATGCCGACGCGCGCGCTGGAAGACACGATGGTCGCCTTCTACGAGGGAAAGATCGACGTGCTCCTGAGCACGCAGATCATCGAGTCGGGACTCGACATCCCCCGCGCCAACACGCTGATCGTCCACCGCGCCGACCAGTTCGGGCTCGCCCAGCTCTACCAGCTGCGCGGCCGGATCGGGCGATCCAAGCTGCGCGGCTATTGCTATCTGACCCTGCCTCCCGACCGAGTGCTGACCGACGCGGCGGAAAAGCGGCTGGAGGTGATGCGGACGCTGGACACGCTGGGGGCGGGGTTCTCGCTTGCGAGCCACGATCTCGACATAAGGGGCGCGGGGAACCTGTTGGGCGAGGCCCAGTCGGGGCACATTCGCGAGGTCGGGGTCGAGCTCTACCAGCAGATGCTCGAGGAAGCGGTCGCCCAGGCGCGTGGAACGCCCGATGCCGTTGCCACGGATTGGGTGCCGCAGATCGCGGTGGGGCTGCCGGTCCTGATCCCGACCGGCTACGTCGCGGACCTCGATGTGCGGCTCGGCCTCTATCGACGGATCGCCCGCCTCGCCGACCGGGCCGAAACCGATTCCTTCGCCGCCGAGATGATCGACCGCTTCGGCCCGCTGCCGGAGGAGGTCGAGACGCTGCTCCATGTCATCGCGGTCAAGCAGCAATGCCGGCGCGCCGGGATCGACAAGCTGGACGCCGGCCCCAAAGGAGCCGTCATCGCCTTTCGCGACGATGCCTTCGCCAACCCGGCGGGGCTGATCCGCTACATCCAGGACGATCTCGGGCGCACGAAACTCCGCCCCGATCATCGGCTCGTCGTAAACCGCAGCTGGGCTTCCGCCGCGCGGCGGCTTGACGGGGTGCGCGAACTGGTCGACACGCTTGCCGCCATAGCGGCGGAGGAAATTTAGGGTGACCGGCGATCTCTATTTCGAGGATTTCCATGTCGGCCAGATCATCGAGAGCGCGAAGAAGACGCTGAGCGAGGCCGAGATCGTCTCGTTCGCGAAGAACTATTCCAACCTCCCCTATCACACCGACCCCGAGGCGGCAGCCAAGTCCATGTTCGGCGGCATCGTCGCGCCCGGCTACCAGACCGCGGCCCTCACCTTCGGGCTGTTCGTCGACACCGGGACCTTCCGGGCCTGCGGCATGGGCTCGCCCGGCATCGACCGGCTGCGCTGGCTGAAACCCGTGAAGGCAGGCGACACGCTGCAGGTCTTCGCGGAAATCGTCGAGGTCTCCCCGGCCAGGGAGGAGGGCGGACGCAACGCGGTCCGCATCTCCTACGAGACCCGCAACCAGAAGGGGGAAGCGGTGATGACGCTCACCAGCCTCCATTTCGTCCGTCGTCGCCCAACAGGAGATTGACATGACCGATCCGATTCCCGTCCGCCTCGCAGCCGGCTCCGGCGAGACCTTCGGCGTCGACGACCTCTCCTGCGCGGCCGCGACCGATCTCGGGTTGTGGCGCGACGAGGGGCTGGAGCCCGCCTGGACTCCGGTCCATGGCGGGGTGCGCGCGATCGAGGCGCTGATGGAGAGCAGGGTCGACGTCGCATACGGGGGGCTCGGCCCGGCGCTCGCCGCCCGCGCCGGCGGCGCGCCGGTCCGCATCGTCGTCTCGATGGCTCGGGCGCTCGCCCAGAACCTCGTGGTCCAGAACCGCATTGGACAGCCCCAACAACTGCGCGGCTGCTCGTGGGGGCTCGACGGTTTCGGCGCGCTCAGCCACCACATGGCGCGGCTCACGGTCCGCGCGCTCGGGATTTCGGAGGACGAGATCGAATGGCGCGCCCTCGGTCCGCCGCCGGAGCGCATCGAGGCGCTGCTGGAAGGCTCGATCGACGTCTCCCTGATCCGGGTGGAGGAAGCGCTCTCGTTGAGCGCGCGCCATCCGGACAAGCTCCGCACCCTGCTCGGCTTCGGCGACCTCAAGCGCCTGGTCCCGATGCAGCCGCACGGGGTGCTCTCGACGACCGAGGCGTTCGAGGCGGAAGCGCCGGACACGCTCGCCCGCGTGACGCGCGGGATGATCCGCGCCTCGCGGACGCTCCATTCGGACGGAGCGGCGTTCGAGCGGGTCTTCCGCGGCAACGCGATCATGGAGCTGTCCACGGACGAGATCGGAGGAATCTGGCGCCAGGAACGCGACAATGGCGGCTTCGCGGTGAACGGCGAGATGTCGGCGGGACATTGGGACGCGCAATTCGCCGACTTCCGCGAGCTCAACCCGACGCTCCGCGAAGTGACGCAGGACGAAATACTCGCCCGGGGCTTCGTGCGCGACGCGCTGGCGGCGCTCGATCCCTTCCCCTCCGACTTCGACCCGCCGGAGGGGTAGGACGCCCTTCGATACGCCGCTTCGCGGCTACTCAGGGTGAGGGCCAAGTTGGGTTCCTCAGAAAAAGCCCCTCATCCCGAGTAGCCGCGAAGCGGCGTATCGAGGGACCGCCCTACCCGCCCCGCGCCACCTCGCGGCGGAGCACCTTGCCGACGGCGCTCTTGGGCAAGGACTCGGCGAGCTCGATCACATGCGGCACCTTGTAGCGCGCGATCCGACCGCGCAGGTCCTCGCGCAGTTCGTCGCCGAGGTCCGGGCCGGCGTGGCCGTCGCGGGCGACCACCACGGCGCGAATCCGGTTGCCGATCTCGGTGTCGGGCAAAGGCACCACGCAGGCCTCGGCCACCGCCGGGTGGCCCCTCAGCGCGTTCTCGATCTCGTAGGGCGAGATGAAGATGCCGCGGCTCTTGAAGCAGTCGTCCTCGCGCCCGGCGATCCAGTAGTAGCCGTCCCCGTCGCGCCAGGCGAGGTCGCCGGTGTGGTACCAGCCGTCATGCACGACCCGCGCCGTCATCGCCGGGTCGCGGTGATAGCGGAGGAAGAATCCGGCGCTTTCGGCGGCGATCAGGAACCGGCCGATCTCGCCTGGCGGGAGCTCGCGGTAGGACTCGTCCGTCACCGCGACGGCGGTGCCCGGGACCGGCTTGCCGATCGAACCCGGCCGGACGGGGTGACGCGGCCCCTGGCCCAGCACCATCTGCATCTCGGAGACGCCGTAATGCTCCCAGATGTCGCACCCGACCCGGCGCTTGAACTCTTCCCAGGTCGCCGCTTCCAGCGCCTCGCCGGTGGCGCTGCAGCCGCGCAGGGACGAGAGGTCGTAGCGGTCCTCGATCCCCTCGATGGCGAGGATGCGCCGGTAGACCGTCGCGACCGAGTAGAGCAGCGTGACGCCGAACCGTTCGACGGCCGCCAGCACGCGCTCCGGCCGCGCGGGACCTTCGAGGATCGCGCCGGTCGCGCCGTTTCGGAGCGGAAAGACGACATTGTGCCCGAGCGCGCTGATAAAGCTCCACTCCCCGGTCGCGAGCGCCACGTCGCCGGGCTCCGGCGGCACACGGTATCGGTTTGCCTCGCCGAGCGCGACGACCCAGCGATGGGCGTGCACGATGCCCTTCGGCCGTCCGGTGGTCCCCGACGTGTAGACCATGAAGGCGGGCTCGTCGGAGGCGGTGTCCGCGGGCGCGCGCACATCCGCCCCGCCGGCGCCGTCGAGACGCGCAGCGCCCGGATGCTCCCCCCGCCAGAGAAAGGTCCGCACGCGATCCTTATGCGCAAGGACGGGCCCGGCGATGTCGGCCAGGGTCACCGCCGCCTCGGCCCCGCTGTGATCGAGCACGTAGTCCACCTCTTCCCGCCCGAGCAGGGAATTCACCAGAACGGGGATCGCGCCGAGTCGCGCGAGCGCGAGGAAGCTGACCGCGAACTCGACGCAGTTCGGCATCCGCACCAGCACCTTCATACCGCGCCGCACGCCCGCGGCGGCAAGCGCCCCGGCAACCCCGCGCACCCGGTCGAGGAGGGCGGCGTAGGTCGTCCCTCCCCCGTCCCAGACGAAGGCGGTCCTCCCGCCGAGCCCCTCCGCCACCTGCCGGTCGAGGACCTCGGCCGCGATGTTGACGCGTTCGGGTATCACCGGATCAGCCGGCCCCGCCTTCGCCGTACGGCCAGTTTTCGTAATAGGGCCCGCGATAGTCGGCCTTCCGCTTGCCGAGGAAGGCACGGATCCCCTCCCGGCAATCGCCGGTGCGGGTGATCTCCTGGATCGCCGCGAACTCGCGCTCCCAACCCTCGTCGCTGCGGTTGGCGTTCCAGTACATCTTCACCAGCTCCTTGGCGTAGCGCACGGAGAGATAGGGGTTGCTCGCGATCTGGCCCGCGAGCGCCATGACCTCGTCGAGCAGGTCGTCATGCGGCACGACGCGCTCGACGAGCCCCATGCGCTCCGCCTCTTCTGCCTCGACGATGCGCCCGGTCAGGATCATCTCGAGCGCCTTCCCCACGCCCACGAGTTTCGGCAGGTTCCGCGCGCCGCCGGACTCGGGCAGGAACCCGGCCGGCACCGCGACCTCGCCGAGCTTCGCCCTGTCGGAGGCGATGCGGAGATCGCAAAGCGTGCAGATCTCGAGCCCGATGCCCACGGCCGGCCCGTTGATCGCGGCGACGGTGATCTGAGGCAAATCCTCGATCTTCCGGAACGCCCGCTGGAGCACCTGGTGCCGCAGGTCGTTGAAGAACAGGTGGGCGAGCTCCTTGTAGGCGCCGAAATTCCCCATGTCGAAATCCGGGTCGTCGCCGGCGCCGAGCGGCCCGGCCTCGGTCTTGAGGTCCCCGCCGGCCGAGAACCCCCGCCCCTCGCCGGTGAACACCACCACCTTGACGTGGCTGTTGTGGCGGATCTGGTCGCACAATATGTCGAGCTCGACCCGCATCCGGACGTCGACCGCGTTGAGCGCCTCCGGCCGGTCGAACGTCACCACCCCGATGCAGTTCTCGCCCGGCCGGCTTGGGTTATCGCGCACCTCCCACCTGAGCGCCTGGTATTCCATGCCCTTTCCTCCTCGATTGCCCCGGATGCCGACCGTAGCATATCCGTTTCGCACGAAACCGGCCCCGCCCGGGAAAAAGGGCGCCGGCATCTCCGGCGCCCCCACTTTCCCACTATGCGAAATATACGCCAAAACGCGTCCCGAGTCAAGGAAAAAATGGTCTTTTACGAAAATTAAGTCGATAAGTCCCGGATTTCACGACGTTTTTTCTCGCTTCCGATTCCACGCCGAAAACGGCCGCCAGACCCCTCGAATCGCCCCATGCGCGATTTCGGCCCGAACGCCCGGACCGGTTCTCCACCCACCCCCGTCGCCCCGGCCAGGGCCATGCCGGCTCGCCGCCGACATAGGCATCGCGTAGACAAATCGCTACCGGGTCGACATTCGCGTCCGGCAGATGTCGAGCAGGAATGTCGACATTTGCCGACTCGATCCGCCCGTCGGCATTTCCATCGGCAAATGCCGGCCGCGCGCTCGCGCGGCGCCGGGGGTCGGCATGTTCGATCCGCAGGTCGGCATGTCGCAGCGGCGCTCGTCCCGGAACTTCCCTATCACCGGGAGCGCCGGCAGCGGCCCGCGACGTTTCTTCCGTCATGCCCGGACTTGTTCCGGGCATCCACGTCTTGCGGCATCGTGGTGCAAGCCAGGAGAGGGCGAGGCGACGGAGAGACGTGGATGCCCGGAACAAGTCCGGGCATGACGAAGGAGGAAACCAGGGCAAGACCGGGGACGGCGACGGGAGATGCCGGTGTACCGAAATCCGAGCCTCGACCCGCGCGATCCGCCGGAAACCCGCCTCTACCAACGCCTTGCACCCGGTCCACCGAAGTTAAACCGGACAGCAATGGACTTGTTCCGGGCATGACGAAGTGGAAACAGACAGGCCGGCGTGCCGGCGATCGGGACAGGGGGGGACCTCACGGCTCCACTCCTCCCACACCACCGTGCATACGGGTCCGTACACCGCGGTTCGGCGGCTTTGAGCTGCGGCCCGGTTCGCGAGGGAGACGAGACCGGGCCACCCGAAGAAGGCATTGGGCAGCGCGCATGAGAGCGCGGGGCCGTTGCCGATCCGCTTACTTCGATTGAAGCAGCTTCGGCAGAATCTCCACGCCTCAAGTCCCCACCTTGAGCGGCGCGCCGAGGCCGCGCAGCGCCGCGATCACGCTGAGGCCGGTGATCTTGCCGGTGCCGGGGTTTTCCTCGGACGGGACGTTCTCGATCTTCATGCTGAGGCGGGCGCTGTCGGCTTCGACGACGATCTGGTGGGTGTTGCGGTCGAGACCGGGATCGGCCCAGATCTCCAGCCTCGTGCGGTCCGGTCCGATACCGGCGAGGCCGAGCGCGGCGGCGACGTTGACGTTGGCCGGGAACCCCGCCGCGCCCTCGCGCGCCGTTCCTTCGAACACCCGGAGCGGCGCGTCGAGACCGTCGATGGCGATGCGGTTCTCCTCCAGATAGGGCGCGCCCCTGAGCGAGCGGGGCGGCTTGCGGGTGATCATCCGCACTTCGGCGATCTCGCCCTCGGCCGCCGCCCGGACCGCGTCGAGCCCGAGCAGCGCGCCGGTCGCGAGAACGATCGTGGCGCCGGTCTCTCTTGCCCGGCGGACGAGGTCGTCGTGCACCAGGAGCGCCGCGCCGCTCACCGTGACCAGGGTCCTGCCGGCCTCGATCGCGCCGGCGGCGACCTCGGCGAAAGCGGCCTTGGGCACGCATTCGACGACGATGTCGGCGAGTTCGGGCAAGGCGTCGGAATGCACGATCGCGACGCGCGGGGCTACGCCGGCCATCCTGCGGCGCGCCCTGGCGAGGTCGCGGCTGGAGACGGCGGCGAGCTCCAGCCCCTCGATCCCGGCGGCGAGCGCGCGGACGACCGGCATCCCGACCGCGCCGAGCCCGGCGACGGCGACGCGCTTCATCGGCGGCCTCCCCTCACTCGTCGCAGAACACGAAGCGGGCGGAGCCGTTCTCCGCCCTGATCCGCCCGGCCGAGGCGCCGGGGAAATGCGCCGGCAGAATCACCGTGTCGGTATCGGTGTAGCGGTCGACGAACGCGGTCCGCGTGCGGCGCGACTCTTCGGCGTCGCTGCAGAAGATGGTCGAGAGCTGCGGCTCCGGCACCTGGAGCGCGTGGTGCATCAGGTCGCCGCAGAACACCGCCGTCTCGGCGCCGCGCGCGAGGTTGAGGCAGACATGGCCCGGCGTGTGGCCCGGCGTTTCCTCGATCGAGAGGCCGGTGTCGATCTCGAAGTCCTTGTCGATGAATTCCGCCCTGCCCGCCTCGACGACCGGCAGAACGCTGTCGTCGAAGGTCTGGCGCATGAAGTCGATCTCCCGGCTCGCCGCCTCCCAGTAACGGTATTCGACCTCCCCGAACAGGTAGGTCGCGTTCGGGAAGGTCGGCACCCAGCGCCCGTCCTCCAGCTTGGTGTTCCAGCCGACATGATCGACGTGGAGGTGGGTGCAAAGCACGAAGTCGATGTCCTCGGGCTCGGCGCCGGCGGCCTTGAGGTTGGCGAGCCAGGGCCATTTCTGGCGGTGCCAGTTGGGCCGGTCGGGGCGCTCCTTGTCCTCGCCGACGCAGCCGTCGATGAGGATCGTGTAGCGGCCGGTCTTGACCAGGTAGCTCTGGAACGCGAAGAGCATCATGCCGGTCTCCGGCACGAGGCAGTCGGGCTCCAGCCAATGGCGATGGCGATCGATGATTTCCGGGGTCGCGTCCGGGTACATCTCCAGCGGGTCGCGATAGGGCCCGGACCATTCCTCCACCGCCCAGATGCCGATATCGCCGCAACGCCTCGGTTTCATGTTCGCCCTTTCCTCGGTCTTCCGAACCTATCGCGCAGGGGCGGGGCCACTTCAAGCTTTATTCGACCGGCGCGGGTGCCTAGGGTGCGCGCCGATCCGCACGCACGAAGAAAGGCAACGAAATGGCACGGCTGACCCTGGAACAGGCGGCGACGATCGTCGACGTGACGCTCGGCAAGGGCCGCGAGATGGGGATGAACCCGCTCACCGTCGCGGTGGTCGACGACGGCGGGCATCTCAAGGCGTTCAAGCGCGAGGACGGGCCGGGCGCCGCGCTGCGTCCGCAGGTCGCCACCGGCAAGGCGGCCGGCGCGGTCGGCATGGGCCGGTCTTCGCGCCAGCTGGGCGCGATGGCGGCGGAACGGCCGCATTTCGTCAACGCGCTGGTGGGCGCCGCCCAGGGACGGCTGATCCCGGTGCCGGGCGGCGTGCTGATCAAGGACGGCGACGAGATCGTCGGCGCCGTCGGGGTCAGCGGCGATACTTCGGACAACGACGAGTTGGCGGCGGTCGCCGGAATCGAGGCGGCGGGGCTGAGCGCCGGGATATAGAGGATAATCCGACCTTATCGGTTCACGACGATCCGGACCGCCCGCCCTCCCCCGGCCCCTCCCGCAAGCGGGAGGGGAGAAGGCAAGGGGGAGCCGCCATGCGAGTCCCCTCTCCCCCGCGGGGAGAGGGCCAGGGTGAGGGGGTTTCCCCGGAAACGGGGTGCCACAGCTCCGGTCGGATATTTCTCTAGCGCAGCCCGTCCTCGCCCTTGATGTCGGCGTCGCACAGGCCGCCGGCACGGTCGTAAATCCGGGGCGCGGTCGACATCGACTGGATCCAGACGATCTCGTTCGCCCGGGGCGCGTCGGGAATGACGCATTCGATGGAATCGAAGTGGCTCCGCACGTATGCCGCGTGGGCATGGGCGATCGGCACGTCGACCGCGGTCCCGGGACCGCCGACCTTCTTGGTCGACGGCACGATGGCCGCCGATCTCTCCATCAGCTGGCGGATGCCGTAACCGCCGGGCTCATGCCACAAGGCGGCGTGCTCCAGCTCGCCGTTCTCGCCGACCACGGCGGACTTTCCGTAGGCGACGATCCTGTCGGCCCCGCCCAGCACGTCCATCAGGCGTTGCGCCATGGCGAGGCCGAGGGGCTTCAGCGCCTCCATCAGCGGCATCAGGTCGTCGACGTACCGCCCGGCATAGGGGTTGGCGGCGACCGCCGCGATATAGCCCTTGAGCTGCGGAGTCTCCGCCGGCGGGCCGAACTCGTGCAGCACCTCCTCGACGTGAAAGACGAACTTCCGCACCTTCACCAGCGGTCCGAAATCGCCTTCGGCGGTCGTCTCGATAACGGTCCTCGCATCGTCCATCTGTCTCTCCTCAAGGTTCCGGCCGGACGAGCGCGCGGGCGTCGCCGACGAAGCGCTGCTGTTGCCGCAATACGAGCATCGCCGCCGCGATGTGTCCAGCGGCGCGCATCGACCGCGCCGCGTGGGCGCCCCGGTCGAGTGCCGCCCCCACCGCCGCCTTCGGCAACGGTCCCACCGCGACGGTGACCGGACGGTCGCCGAGGTCGCTGCCGTCGTCGAGCTCGGACGCGGGGCGCCGGGCGATGGCGGGGTCTTCGACCGTGACCGCGCTGGCGATCAGGGTCGCCGCCGCATCGGCGGCCGCGGCGTCACGCGCCAGGACGGTCACCGAATCCGCGATGCCGAACGACCGGCTGCGCCCGCGCCAGCCGCTGGTCGCGATCCCGCGGACCGGCATTTCGTAGGTAAGTCGCGCCTTTGCGTCGATGGCGGGGCTATCGAGCCGCGCGACGACGCCGAGATCGAGCGCCGCCCCGGGCGCAAGGTGGACCGCGATATCGCCGCCGTTGTTGACGTAAGCGGTCTCCAGCGAGCGGCCGGCGATGAGCGCCGCCAGCATCTCGTCCGCCACCGCGCCGGCGACGGCCGCCATCGGCGTGACGAATGTCCCTCGATGCGGCCAGACGGCTGCGACCATGCGGCGCGCGACCGGACCTTCCGGTTCGGGCCGTTCCTCGCCGGCGGGCGTTCGGAGCAGGGGCAACTCGTCGACGAGTCTTTGCAGCACGTCCTGGAACGCGGCCCCGATCTGGCGATAGGCGGATTCGATCTCGGCGTCCGCCCCGGCGGCGCCGACGACGAGGTCAATCGGACCGTGCTGCAGGTGGAGCCGCCGCCCGTCCGGGAGCAGGCGGATGTCAGGCCTGTTCGGGAACGTCCTGCTCTTCCATCGGCCAGGGGTTCGCCGGACGCTGCGGTTCGGAGCGCACCGGGCCGCGCTCCATCGCGTCGTCCAGCGCGACCACCTCTTCGCCGTAGCCGCCGAAGTCGAGGAATTCCTGCCTGGGCATGGTGAACTCGATGGGCGCGACGAGCGCCGGTGTCGGCACATAGCCGAAGGCGTTGTCCGGCATGACGGTCACGTCGACCATCAGCGTGATCCCGCCACCCGGCCAGACATAGACCGGCGCGCCGCCACAGGTGACGCGCGTGGCGTGGCGCTTGACCGAGCGCGTCAGCCTTACCGGGTTGACCGTGACGCCGGCGCGCAGCGAGCCCCCCGCACCGCCCATGAAGAGCACACTGGAAAGCGCGGGTTCGCAGTTCTCGCCGATCCGGTCGACCACGACCTGGAGATCAGACGGCATTTCGTCCTGCGCCGGGCTGAGATCGTTGTCGAGCACGAAATAGGCCGCATCCTCGCCGGTGGTCGAAACCATCAGCAGCTTGAGGCCGGGCCATGCCGTCTTGCCGTCGATCCGCTCGATGATGTCGAGCGGGTCGGTGATGTCGGTGCCGCCCCAGCCGCTGCCGTGGTCGGCGACCTGGAAGTAGCGCCCGGGCGTCGAGCGGCGCCCGCGCACCCGGATGCCCGCCGCCGGCATGTCGAGAAACTTGCCCGACTGGTGCTCGGTGAGCACGCCCGTGATGTGGTCGTCGACCACGATCACCTCGTCGACGAGGCCGTGCCATTGCGGCGCGAAGATGCCGATGGCGGCGGAGCCGCAGCCGACGCGCATGCGCTCCTCCTGCACGCCGTCGATGACCGGGGGCTGGCCGGCCTGGACGGTGAGCGCGGCGCCGCCGTCGATCTGCATCTCGACCGGCTCCTTGTTGCAGAGCGCGAGCATCGCCGCACAGGTGACGTTGCCTTCCTTCTTGGAGCCGCCGGTGAGATGCCGCACGCCGCCGATGGCGAGCATCTGCGATCCGTATTCCGCCGTCGTCACATGGCCGATCTGCTCGCCGTCGACCCGGACCGCGGCCGGCTCGGGGCCGATATAGCGGTCGGTGTCGATCTTCACCTTGACGCCGCAATAGCTGAACACGCCCTCGGAGACGACGGTCACCATGTCGACCCCCTCATGCTCGGAGGAGACGATGAAGGGGGCGGGCTTGTAGTCGGGATAGGTGGTGGTGGCGCCGATCCCGGTCACGAAGACCGGCGCCTCGCGGTTCACCAGGGAGCCGTCCCAGCTTTCCGACGCTTCGAGGAAGGGAACCAGCTTGCCCGCCTCGTCCACCACCTTCTGCGTGACCAGCAGCGGATCGATGCGGGTGAGAACGCCGTCGAAATTGCCGTAACGGTCGCAGGCGCCGGTCTTGCCGGGGCGGATCCGGCACAGCACCGGGCAGGCGTCGCAGGTGATGATGCCGTCGGTCATGGAATCAGCCTTTCGCTGCGCCGTTACGGGCGAGGATCGCCGCGCGCACCCGATCCGGCGTCGCCGGCGCGCGGGTGAGCCGTACCCCGGTCGCATGATAGATCGCGCCGAAGATCGCGGGCGGCGTCGGAATCAGGGTGGGCTCGCCGATCCCCTTGGCGCCCCACGGGCCGGTCGGCTCGGGGTCCTCGACGACGACATAGTCGATTTCCGGCATGTCGCCGACGGTGGGTATCAGGTAGTCGTGCAGGTTCTCGGTCCGGCCGGGGACGTACTCCTCCATCAGCGCGAGGCCGAGCCCCTGGGCGACGCCGCCGTCGATCTGCCCCTCGACCTGCTGCGGGTTGAGCGACCGGCCGACATCGTGGGCGGCGACCATGCGGCGGACCTTGACGGTGCCCAGCGCCACGTCGACCTCGACCTCCGCCATGTGGGCTGCGAAGGCGTAGGTGGCGTAGGGGGTTCCCTGGCCGAACTCGTCGGACGGCTCGGTGGGCGGATCGAAGGTCCCCTCGCCTACCAGGACGTCGCTGTCGCGGGTGAGAGGGAGCGCCCGGAGATCGACCTCGCGCACCGCCTCGCCGTCGCGCACCGTGAGCCTGCCCTTCCCGAATTCGATCTCCGCGTCGTCGCCGACATTGGCGAGACGCAGGATCTGGCGCCTGAGGTCCTCGCCGGCGAATTTCGCCGCGTTGCCGGAGATATAGGCCTGGCGCGAGGCCGAGGTCTTGCCGGCGTCGGCCGTGAAGTCGGTGTCGCCCCAGACGAGGTTGATCCGGGACATTTCGATCCCGAGCCCGTCGGCGGCGCATTGCGTTGCGGTCGTATTGATGCCCTGCCCGATATCCTGGGCGCCGGAATAGAGCGTGACCACGCCCTCGCGCGACAACCCCATGTGCAGGGTCGACGGGTTGGGCATGGAGGTGTTGCCGCAGCCGTACCACATGCACCCGACGCCGACGCCGCGCCTCAGAACGCCCGATGCGCGCGCGTTGAACGCCTCGGCTTCCGCGCGGGCCTTCCGCCAATGCGGCCGGAGCCCTTCGAGGCACGCGGCCAGGCCCGCGCTCGCCTCGAGCACCTGGCCGGTCGCCGTCGCGTCGCCCACGCGGATCGCGTTGATGTGGCGGAATTCGAGCGGGTCGATGCCGCATTGCTCTGCCATCATGTCCATCAGCATGTCGTGCAGCAGCGCCGATTGCGGCACGCCGAATCCGCGGAAGGCGCCCGCCGGCGGCTCGTTGGTGTAGATGCCGGCCGAGGTCGCGAGCACGTTGGGGACGTGGTACGGGCCGGTCGCGTGCACCGGAACCCGGTCCTTCACCGTGAGCCCGAACGAGACATAGGCGCCGGTGTTGAAGTCGCCGTGGAACCTGTAGGCGGTGAGCTTGCCGTCCTTGGTGCAGCCGTAGGTGGCGGACGTCCTGGACGGGTGGCGCTTGGTCGTCGACGCCATCGACTCGATCCGGCTGAAGACGGTGCGGACCGGCCGGTCGAGGTTCCACGCCACGACCGCGAGCAGCACCTGGAGCATCCCGTCGATCTTGCCGCCGAACCCGCCGCCGCAGGCGCAGGAAAGCACGTGGACCGCATCGGTGGCGAGGCCCAGCACGTTGGCGATCTCGTCGCGGTCCATGTGCGGCGCCTGGGTGGTGGCCGCGATCTCCAGCCGGTCGCCGACGCGGCGCGCCCAGCCGGCCTCGGGCTCGATATAGGCGTGCTCGACGAACGCGGTCTCGAAGCTGCCCTCGACGACGACGTCCGACGCGGCCAGCGCCGCCTCGGCGTCGCCCTTCTTCACGAAGCCGCGCCCCATCACGTTGTCGTCGCTGCCCGCGTGGACGATGGGCGCCCCCTCGGCCATCGCGTCCCCGATCCCGTGGACGTGCGGGCGGACCTCGTAGCGGATCGGCACGTCCTCGTCGCGGATCCCGTGTACCGAATCGTAGTCGCCGACCAGTGCCAGCACGGGCTCGCCGCGGTACTTGACCTCGCCGTCGGCGAAGACCGGCTGGTCCTTGATATGCGGATAGACGCCGAAGGCGTTGAGCGCGGGCACGTCCGCCGGCCCGATGACCCTGACGAGGCCGGGATGGGCGTCGAACAAAGGCTGGAAATCGCCCACGGTGAAGGTCGCGCTCCAGTGCGGCGAGCGGACGGCGCGCATCCACAGCGCATCGGACGGCGCGCCGTCGGCGCCGAAGATCTCGGTGCCGTCGACCTTGCACCGCCCGTCGATCTTGGGCACCCGGGCGCCGACCGCCTCGCCCGGGCCGGGATCGTCGAGCGCGATGCCGTTGGGCTCGATCGCGTGGCGGACGGCCGAGAGGATGTTCTTGTAGCCGGTGCAGCGGCACAGCACGCCGCCCAGCGCGTCCTCGATCGCCGCATCGTCGGGTGTCTCCTGCCGTCCCAGCAGGTCGGCCGCGGCCATCAGCATCCCGGGCGTGCAGATGCCGCACTGGGCGGCGCCGTGCATGTGGAAGGCATCCTGAAGCGTGGCGAGGCGGCCTCCCGCCGCTTCCAGACCTTCGACGGTCAGCACCTCGCGTCCCTCGACCTGGGCCACCGGCGTCATGCAGGAGCAGACCTGGCGGCCATCGAGCAGCACCGTGCAGGCGCCGCAATCGCCGGCGTCGCAACCGACCTTGGTGCCGGTCAGCGAGAGCTCCTCGCGCAACACGTGGGAGAGCCGGCGAATCGGGTCGGTGCGGATCTCGGCCGGGCTGCCGTTGAGGGTGAAGGAAACGGTCGATTGCGTGGCCATCATGCGCTCCCGAGCTCAGCCAGCGTCCGGCGCACCAGGGTGAGCGCCGCATCCATCCGGTACTCCCCGCTGCCGCGAACGTCGTCGATCGGTGACAGCGCGGCGAGGTGATCTTCCGTGACGACCTCCTGCAGCCCGGCGTCGATGGGGCGGCCGCGCAACAGATCCTCCAGCGTTCCCAGGCGTTGGGCCACCGCCGAGCAGGATCCGACGGCGAGTCGCACGGAGGCGACCGTGCCGTCGGGCGCGGGTTCCAGCACGCCGGCGGTCATCACGATCGATATGACCAGGTAATGCCGGGCGCCGAGCTTCAGGAAGCTGCTCGTCGTTCCCTCGGCCGGCTTGGGAATCGAGATCGCGGTGACGACCTCGTCCTTAGCCCGAACGGTTTCCCGGTTGCCGGTGATGAATTTCCCGATGGGGACGGAACGGGTGGCATCGCAGGACGCGAGCTCGATCTCGGCGTCGAGGGCGAGCAGGTTGGGCACGCCGTCGGCGGCGGGCGAGGCGTTGCACACGTTTCCCACCACGGTGCCCGAGTTCTGCACCTGAACGCCGCCGACCTCGCGCGCGGCGCGCTTGAGTCCGTCGAACATCGGCGGCAGGGGCGTTTCGATGGTCCGGGTCCAGGTGACGAGCGCGCCGATTCGCCAGCGGTCGCCGAGATCCTCGATTTCCCGCAGCGATTCGATGCCGGTCACGTCGAGGACGTCGTCGTCGAGCGGCCTGCCGACACGGGCGGGATAGTAGTCGGTGCCGCCGGCAACGACGGTGCGGGGCGCTTCCGCCATCGCCGCGAGAGCCGATTCGAGATCCCTGGGCCTCAGATAGCTTGCCATTGCGGGCACGTCCCCACGTCTACAGGGAATGGAAATCTTCCCGATCGCGGTCCGGGAGATTGTCCCGTGAAAATTGTTCGTGTACAAACAAATTTAAGTGCATTAGCCTTTCGCGTGTCAAGCGAACCGCGCGCCTCGGGGCCGGCCCCCGGCGCCGGGCGGGAATGTGCGGAGCATTACTTGACTTTGAGCCTTACGGGGTCGATTACTCCCTGCGGCGGTCACCATCCACCAATGAGCACATACGGGTGAGCCAATGGCGACGAACCTAGCCGAATCGCGGTCGGACGGAGAATTGGAGCGCAAGTCCGTCGATGCCGTGGTCATCCGCTTCGCGGGCGATTCGGGCGACGGGATGCAGTTGACGGGGACCCAGTTCACCCAGTCGACGGCTCTGATGGGGAACGATCTTGCGACGTTCCCGGATTTCCCGGCCGAGATCAGGGCGCCGGTGGGCACCACCTACGGCGTGTCCGCGTTCCAGATCAACTTCGCGTCCTACGACATCATGACGCCGGGCGATGCGCCGGACGTTCTGGTGGCGATGAACCCGGCGGCGCTCAAGGTACATCTTCGCGACGTGCCCAGGGGCGGCACCATCGTGCTCAACACCGATGCCTTCACCGACCGCAACATCGCCAAGGCGGGCTTCGGGGCGAACCCGCTCGAGGACGGAACGCTCGACAATTACGTCACCGTCGAGATCGACATCCAGAAGATGACGCTGGCCGCCGTCGCCGACATCGGCGTCACCAACAAGGAGGCCGTCCGCTGCAAGAACATGTGGGCGCTCGGCCTGATGTGCTGGATGTACGACCGCGACCGGCAGCCCACCGTCGACTGGATAAACCAGCGCTTCGGCGAGCGCGCGCCGGCGATCGCCAAGGCCAACATCGCCGCGCTCAACGCCGGTCACGCCTACGGGGAGACGGCGGAGCTGCCCAGCGGCATCCCGGCCTATATCGTCCCCAAGGCGGACGTGCAGCCGGGCGTCTACCGCGCGGTCACCGGCACCGAGGCGATCGCCTGGGGGCTCGTGACCGGCGCGCGGAAGGCGGGCCTGGGACTGTTCTTCGGCTCCTACCCGATCACCCCTGCGTCGGCGCTGCTGCACACGCTCTCGAACCTCAAGCAGTACGGCGTGACCACCTTCCAGGCGGAGGACGAGATCGCCGCGGTGTGCTCCGCGATCGGCGCCTCCTTCGCCGGTTCCATCGGAGTCACGTCGAGCTCGGGGCCGGGCGTTGCGCTGAAGACCGAGGGCATCACGCTGGCCTTCGCCGCCGAGCTGCCGCTGGTCATCGTCAACAGCCAGCGCGGCGGCCCGTCGACCGGACTCCCGACCAAGACCGAACAGTCCGACCTTTACCAGGCGGTCTACGGCCGCAACGCGGATTCGCCGCTTCCCGTCGTCGCGTCCTGCACCGCGGGCGACTGCTTCTTCGCAGCCATCGAAGCGGTCAGGATCGCCACGACCTACATGACCCCGGTGATCCTGCTGACCGACGGCTACCTCGCCAACGCGGCGGAGCCGTGGGAAATCCCGGACGTCGACGGGATCCCCGAATTCAAGGTCGAGTTCGCCACCGCGAGCGACGATTTCCACCCCTTCCTGCGCGACGGAAAGACGCTCGCGCGAAACTGGCCGGTTCCCGGGACGCCCGGCCTGATGCACCGGATCGGCGGCATCGAGAAGAGCTACGACACCGGCCACATCTCCTACGACCCGGAGAACCACCACCGCATGACCAAGGTGCGGGCGGCCAAGGTGGACGGCATCGCCGACGACATCCCGCTGCAGGAGGTGGCTTCCGGGCCGTCGAAGGGACGGCTCGCCGTGGTCGGCTGGGGCTCGACGTTCGGCGCCATCAACCAGGCGGTGGAGCGCTCGCTGGCCGCGGGGCTCGACGTCGCGCACATCCACATCCGCCATATCTGGCCGCTGCCGCGCAATCTCGGCGACCTGCTGGCGGGGTACGAGAAAATACTGGTCCCGGAGATGAACAACGGCCAGCTGATCACCGTGCTGCGCGACCGGTTCCTCGTCCCCGCCGAGGGGCTGAACCAGATTTCCGGCCTGCCCTTCAAGGTCTCCGATCTCGAAGCGGCGATCCGCGAGCGCCTGGAGGGCCAGCCATGAACGTCCAGACCCCCGTCGATCAGCTCAAGCCGGCCGATTACGCGTCGGACCAGGAGGTTCGCTGGTGTCCCGGCTGCGGCGATTACGCAATCGTGAAATCGGTGCAGCGCACGATGGCCGACCTCAAGCTCGCGCCCGAGGACGTGGTGTTCATCTCCGGCATCGGCTGCGCGGCCCGTTTCCCCTACTACATGGCCACCTACGGGTTCCACACGATCCACGGCCGGGCGCCGGCGATCGCGACGGGCACCAAGCTCGCCAATCCCGAGCTCGACATCTGGGTGGTGATGGGCGACGGCGATTGCCTGTCGATCGGCGGCAACCACACGCTGCACGCGATCAGGCGCAACGTCGACATCCAGATGCTGCTGTTCAACAACGAGATCTACGGCCTCACCAAGGGCCAGTACTCGCCCACCTCGCGGCTCGGAACGCGCTCGCCGTCGACCCCGCAGGGCTCGATCGACGCGCCGGTCAACGCGACCGTGTTCGCGCTCGGCGCCGGCGCCCGCTTCGTGGCGCGGTCGGTCGATACCAACCAGAAGCACCTGCCCGAGATTCTCAAGCGAGCGCACGCCCATCGCGGCGCGTCCTTCGTGGAGATCATCCAGAACTGCATCGTCTACAACGACGGCGCGTTCTCGGGATGGACCGACAAGGCGACCGCCGCCGATTCGCAGATCCATGTCGAGCACGGCAAGAAGCTGATCTTCGGCAAGGACGGCGACAAGGGGCTTAGGCTCGACCGCAATTCCCTCAGCCTTGAGGTTGTGACCGTGGGGGAGAACGGCGTCGCCGAGGACGACATCCTGGTCCATGACGAGACCAACCGGGTGCTCGCCAATCTTCTCGGCGCGATGGAGCACCCGGAATATCCCGTGGCGATCGGCGTGCTCTACTGCGACCCGGCGGAAACCTACAACTCGGCGGTTCACCGGCAGATCGCGGAATCCGTCGAAAAGACCCCGCCGACCGACCTCAACGCGATGCTGCGGCGCGGCCGCACCTGGACGGTGGCGCCCGGCTGAGCGGCGACTGCCGAAGGCCGCCCTACGCTTCGAACAGCGACGAGAGGCGCGCCGCGGCGTCGGCGGCGAAGGGATTCACGAACTCGACACCGCCCGGGCGACGGCCATGCCGCATGTCCTCGCCGATTAAGCGGCGAGGCGACCGCACAAACCCCGATACGCCATGGTTTTCCTCGCGCAGGGCTTTACCGGCCAAGCCGCGCGGCTATCATGGCGCCGGCCAAAACCGGGGGAGTCCTCGATGCCGAGAAGCGTTGCCGTCGTGGGGTCGGGTCCCGGCGGCATGTATGTCGCACAGGGGCTGATCGACCGGTCCCCCGGCTGCCGCGTCGATGTCTTCGACCGCCTGCCCTCGCCGTTCGGGCTGATCCGGGGCGGGGTCGCGCCGGACCACCAGACGACCAAGAAGATCTCCCGCGCCTTCGAGAAGACCATGCTGTCGGACAGCGTGCGCTTCGTCGGCAATGTCGAGATCGGGCGCGATGTGGAAATCGGCGAGATCGAGCGGATCTACGATGCTGTCGTGCTCGCATACGGCGCGCTCCACGACAACCGGCTCGGGATTGCCGGCGAGGACAAGACGAACGTCTTCGGCTCCAACGCCTTCGTCGGCTGGTACAACTGCCATCCCGATTTCATCGACCTCGACCCCGACCTCGACATCGGGACGGCGGTGGTGATCGGGGTCGGCAACGTCGCCGTCGACGTCGCCCGGGTGCTCGCCAAGACCCGGAAGGAGATGTCGGTCACCGACCTTCCCGATTACGCGGCCGATACGATAGAGGCCTCGCCGATCGAGGACATTTACATGTTCGGGCGGCGGGGGCCGGTGGAGGCGGTGTTCACCAACGTCGAGCTGCGCGAGATGGGACAGCTCGAAGACGCGCAGCCCATCGTCCACCTCGACCAGCTGCCGGAGGAGGTGGTTGCGCCGCACATGAGCGACCGCGATCTGCGGCTGCGCATCCGCAACGTCGAGACGCTCAGGAGCTTCGCCGACGTTTCCGGCGAGGGAAAACGCAAGCGGGTTCATTTCCGCTTCTTCTGCTCGCCGGTGGAGATCCTCGGCGGCGACCGCGTCGAGGGCGTGAGAATGGAGAAGACCCGGGTCGAGGACGGCCGTGCGGTGCCGACCGGGGAGACCTTCGAGATCCCCTGCGGGATGGTGATCACCTGCATCGGCTCGCGCGCCGAAGCCATCGACTCGGTGCCGTTCGACGACCGCAAGGGGATCGTGATCCACGAGAACGGGCGGGTGCGCGACGGGCTCTACGCCGCGGGCTGGGTAAAGCGCGGCGCGGTCGGCACCATCGGCACCAACAAGAACGACTCGCTCGACGTGGTGGACCGGATGATCGCCGAGTTCGCCGGCGCGGAAAGGGACGGGCCCGGCGAATTCGACCGGATCGCCGCCGGGCGCGGCCTACGCGTGGTCTCCTACCCCGACTGGCAGATCATCGACCGGCTGGAGGAAGAAGCCGCCCCCGACGGCGCGCCCCGCAGGAAATTCGCGACGCCGGAGGCGATGCTCGCCGCGCTCGACGGGAAGGGCGGGTGACCGGTTCCGCTACCGGGCCTTGCCGCTTCCTTTCCTCGTCGCCGGCTTGCGGCGGATGAATACCGGCTCGCCGGGCTCTTTCCGGACCTCGAACCCCCCGGACTTCGTTACCAGCGTGCTGAGGTTGGGGCAACCGTAGGTCCTCGGATCGAAGTCGGGCGCCGCGCCGAGAATGCGGCTTCCGACGCTGCCGAGGTTCACCCAACCGTCCTCGTCTTCGCCTTCCATCGCCTTGATGACGATTTTGACGGCCTTCGACGGCGGCTGTTTCTTTGACGCGGCGGCGGTCGTGCCGCTCCCGCTACCCTTTTCCGGGACGGCTTCGACCAGGTTCTCCACATAGATGAAGCGGTTGCAGGCGTTTCGGAACGCCTCGGGCGTTTTGCGCTCGCCGAATCCGTAGACGGCAAGCCCGTCCTCGCGCAGCCGTTGCGCGAGCCGCGTGAAGTCGCTGTCGGAACTGACGAGGCAGAAGCCGTCGAGCGTGCCCTTGTGCATGAGGTCCATGGCGTCGATGACGAGCGCGATGTCGGAGGCGTTCTTGCCTTTCGTGTTGCTGCGCTGTTGGTTTTGCAGAATCGCCAGCGACTTGATCGCCCCGTCCCAGCCGGCCAGCCGGGCGTCCGAGAAGTCGCCGTAGATGCGCCTTACATTGGCCTCGCCGAGGGTCACGATCTCTTCGAAAATCGGTTGCGCATAGCGGGCGCTGGTGTTGTCGGCGTCGATCAGTACGGCGAGGCTCTTGGGTGTACCGTTGTCAGGCATACATATTCCCCGGGGCGCGCCCCTTCTCGTTCTAGGCCAGCCGCTTCAGCAGCGACAGGAAGGACCGGCGTTCGGCCTCGCTCAGGTCCCCCAGGGTCTCGTCGGTGATCGCATGGCCGTTGGGCATGGCGGCGGCGATGAGCGCGCCTCCACGGTCGGTCAGGCTCAACACGACGCGGCGGCGGTCCTCCGGGTCGGGCTTGCGGTCGATCAGCCCGCGCCCGAGCAGGCGCTTGATGACGCCCTGCATGGTGGCGGCATCCATCGCGGTGCGGCGGCCGAGCTCGTTCTGCGAGACCTCGCCGAGATCGTCGAGCTTGACCAGCGCCGCGAATTGCAGGGGGGTGAGCTGCGGGTCGCCGATCATCTCCTGGAAGATCGCCGCGTGGCGCTGGTGCGCGCGCCGCAGCAGGTGGCCGACCTGGTCCTCCAGCACATAGGCCGGATCGGCTTCGTTTCCGCCCTCCCGCGCGAGCGCCGCGACCGGTTTCATTAGAGTCCTTCGAGAAATCGTTTGTATACAAACAATGCAGGCGGCACGGAGTCGGGTCAAGCGCGGGCGCCGGTGGACGAGGTAGGAGCGAGGCTTTAGAACCGGAACCGCAACGTGACGGCGGCGCGGAGGGTTTCCCATGCAGCTCTATTCCTATTTCCGGTCATCGGCCGCCTATCGCATGCGCATCGCGCTCAACCTGAAGGGGCTGGACTATGAGCAGGTCGCGGTCGACCTGCCCGGCGGGGTGCACCGCGAGGCGGCGTTCGAGGCGGTCAACCCGCAGCGTCTGGTGCCGGCGCTGGTCGACGGCGGGCGCACGCTGATCCAGTCCGTCGCCCAGATGGAGTATCTGGAGGAGACCCGTCCGGAACCGCCGCTGCTCCCGAGCGACCCGCACGAGAGGGCGCGGGTGCGCGCGCTGGTGCAGATCGTCGCCTGCGACATCCACCCGCTCAACAATCTCAGGGTGCTCAAATACCTTCAGGGGCCGCTGGGCCACGACGACGCGGCGCGGGACACCTGGTACGCCCACTGGATCGCGGAGGGGTTCGTCGCGCTCGAGCGGCTGCTCGCCGACAGCGAACACACCGGGACGTTCTGCCACGGCGACGCGCCCGGCATGGCCGACGTGTGCCTCGTGCCGCAGGTGTTCAACACGCAGCGCTTCAAGTGCCCGACCGAGCCCTATCCGACAGTCATGCGCATTTTCGAGGCGTGCAACGGGCTGGAAGCCTTCGCCGCCGCCCATCCGGGCAGGCAGCCGGACTCGCCCTCCGCGTGAAGCGCTCCGCCGACCCTCGGGTACAGGAATCGTTCGCCCCGGGGGCATGAAATTTCCTAAGATGCCGCCACAGGGTTGCCAACCAGAGGAGAGCGACGAATGAAGATCAGGACACTCTTTGCAGGCGCGGCGGCCGCGGCGGCGGTGCTTGCGATGGGCGCGGCCGGCACGGCCGAGGCCCAGTTCAAGCTCAAGGGCGACCCGAAAGTCGCCTTCGTCTATTTCGCCTCCAAGAACGACGGCGGCTGGACCCAGGCGATCGACGAGGCCCGCATCCGGGTCGAGAAGGAGCTCGGCTGGAAGATCCCATACGCCGAGAGGGTTCCGGAGAAAGCCTCCGCCATCCGCCCCGTGGTCGAACGGTTCATCAGCCGGGGCTTCAACGTCATCAACGGGTCCGCCTTCGGCTACAGCGACACCTTCCTGGAGCTGTCGAAGGAATATCCCCACATCGCTTTCGTGAACCCGGCCGGGACCACCAACGGCCCCAACCTGCAGTCCTATTACGGCCGGACATACGAGAGCCAGTATCTCTGCGGCATGGTCGCAGGCGCGATGACCAAGTCGAACAAGCTCGGCTTCGTCGCCGCCCATCCGCTCGGCCTCGTCACCTGGACGGTCAACGCCTATGCGATGGGCGCCCAGGCGGTGAACCCGAAGGCGACGGTCAACGTGGTCTATACCGGCTCCTGGAACGATCCGGTCAAGGAGCGGGCCACCGCGCTCGCCCTCATCGAGCGCGGCGTCGACGTGATCGGCCAGCATGTCGACACCCCGGCGGTCCAGGTCGCCGCCCAGGAGAAGGGCGTCTGGGGCACCGGACACCACCGCGACATGCGCGAGTTCGCGCCCAAGGCGACGCTATGCTCCTCGGTCTGGGTGTGGGACCGCTTCCTGATCCCGCTCTACAAGCAGATCTCGTCCGGCGGCTGGAAGACCAAGCCCTATGGCGAGTTCGTCGGGGTCGGCCACGGCGGCACCGACATCGCCTGCTGCAACGAGATCGTGCCCAAGGCGGTGGTCGACAAGGTGATGGCGGCGCGTCAAAAGATCGTCGATGGCTGGCACGTCTATACCGGCCCGATCGTGGACAACAAGGGCAAGGAAGTCGTCGCCGCCGGCAAGACGCCGTCGGACGCCGATCTGTGGGGCATGAAATACCTGGTCAAGGGCGTCATCGGCCAGCTCTGAGCCGAGTTCCTACAAGGTCGTTCGCGCCCGGCCGGCACCCGCCGGCCGGGCGCGAATTGTCGGAGCGTCCGCGATGACCGTCGCGCTCGAGATGAGCGACGTCAGCAAGGAGTTCGACGGCAACCGGGCGCTCGACGAGGCGTGGTTCCGCGCCGAGTACGGACGGGTCCACGCCCTGCTGGGCGAGAACGGCGCCGGCAAATCCTCGCTGATGAACGTGGTCTGCGGCCTCTACGCCCCGGACGCGGGCAGGATCGCCGTCGACGGCGTTCCGGTCTCGATCGACGGCCCGGCGCACGCCCGCGCGCTCGGCATCGGCATGGTGCACCAGCACTTCAAGCTGGTGCGCCCGTTCACGGTCGCCGAGAACGTGGCGATGGCGAACCGCCTCGGCGGGCGCTGGACCGACGAACTGGCGCGGGTGGCCGAGACCATCGAACGCTATTGCGGCGAGCTGGGCTTCGAGCTCGACCCCGCTTCCCGCATCGATTCGATCTCGGTCGCCGAGCGGCAGCGGGTCGAGATCGTCAAGGTGCTGATGTCGGGCGCCCGGATTCTGATCCTCGACGAGCCGACCGCGGTGCTGACCGACGACGAGGCGGACCGCCTGCTGGGCGTGGTTCGCGGACTCGCGGGGCGCGGCACGGCGGTCGTCCTGATAACCCACAAGCTGCGCGAGGTGCGCGATTTCGCCGATTGGGTCACCATCATGCGGGCCGGACGGACGGTCGCCGACGAGGACCCGAAGACGCTCGACGACCGACGCATGACGGAGCTGATGGTGGGCTCCGCGCCGCGCAGCGCGGTGTCCGCCAGAAGCGGCGGCGGCAGGGTGAGGCTCGAAATCGCCGACCTCTCGGCGGCGCGCGACGACGGCGTGGCGGCGCTCGCGGGGGTCACGCTGGCCGTCCAGGAGGGCGAGATCTACGGCGTCGCCGGGGTCGGCGGCAACGGCCAGACCGAGCTCGCCGAGGTGCTGATGGGCGTTCGCCCGGCGCTCCGCGGAACCGTTTCGCTCGACGGGAAGGACCGCACCGCCGCCCACCCCGGCGAGCGCCGCAAGGGCGGGCTCGGCACCGTCCCCTCCGACCGCTATCTCTACGGGCTCACTGCGGACCTCTCCGTGGCCGAAAATTTCGGCCTCGCCGGGCTGGCCGCCGGACGTTACGGAAGCTGGTGGGTCGCGTCGGCACGGATGCGCGGCGACACCGAGGCCGCGATCGCCGATTTCGAGATCCAGGGCGGCGGGCCGGCGACGCGCTCCCGCCTCCTGTCCGGCGGCAACGCGCAGAAGCTGGTGCTGGCCCGCGAGCTCTCGGGCGGCGCCGGCATCCTGGTGGCGCATTCGCCGACGCGCGGGCTCGACGTGCGCGCCTGCGCGGCGGTCCAGAGTCAGCTCCTGGAAGCCCGGGACCGCGGCGCCGCGGTGCTCCTGATCAGCGAGGACCTCGACGAGGTGCTCGACCTGTCGGACCGCATCGGCGTGCTCAACCGGGGCCGCATCGTGGGCGAGTTCGCCCGTCCGGCGGACCGCCATGCGGTCGGACGGCTGATGGTCGGCCATGCCTGACCGCGCCGCCGCCGCGCCGGCCGGAACCTTCCGCGCGCGCCGCCTCGGGCGCCTCAACCTCGAGGTCCGCCAGTCGATCGGCCGCGTCAGGCACGCCGCCTTCATCGCCTTCGGGCTCGGCGTCGGGCTCGCCATCTCGGTCGCCATCCTGTTGGCGGCGGGCGTCGAGGCGGCCAACATCTTCGACGAGTTCGTGGTGCTGACCTTCTTCGACCGGCTGGGCTTGTCCTCGGTGCTGATCGAGTGCAGCCCGCTGATCCTGGTGGGGCTGAGCGCCGCGGTCGCGTTCCGCGTCAATTTCTGGAACATCGGCATCGAGGGCCAGTTCTTCTGGGGCGCCATCGGCGCGACGGTGATCGCGATCTTCGACGTCGGCCCGCCGGCAACCAGGATCGGGCTGATGCTGGTGTTTGCCATCGTCGGCGGGTTCCTGTGGATCGTCCCGCCGGCGATCTTCAAGATCAAGCTCGGCGTCAACGAGGTGATCTCGACGCTGCTCCTCAACTACGTCGCCTATCAGTTCGTTCTCAACCAGATCTACGGCGCCTGGCAGGACCCGCGCGACCGCTTTCCGCACTCCGAGGCCTTCGACGCGGCGGAGCGCCTGCCGCTGCTGGGCTGGGAGAAGGTGCATCTCGGGCTCGTCATCAGCCTCGTGGCGGTCGCCTTCGTCTGGTGGCTGATGCAGCGGAGCCGCTTCGGCGTCTACATGCGCTTCGTCGGCGCCAACCCGCATATGGCGCTCGCCGCCGGCATCCCGGTGGCGATGACGATCTTCCTGGCGGTCGGCCTCTCGGGCGCGCTCTCGGGCGCCGCCGGCTTCGTCATGGGCGCGGCGCAGGAGCACCGGCTGACCGGCACGATGGCGGCCGGCTACGGTTTCTCGGGGATCATGATCGCCTTCCTCGCCCGTAACAATCCGGTGGCGGTGCTCGTCGTCGCTTTCATGATCGGCGGGCTCTACGCGGCGGGGCAGAGCGTCAAGGTGTTCTACAGCCTGCCGCAGGCGCTGGTCTCGCTGATCCAGGCGATCGTGGTGATGTGCGTCGCGGCCTCCGACTTCCTGGTGCGCTACCGGGTGCACTGGCTGCGCGGGGACGGGCGATGATCGAGTTCCTCGCCAACTGGCTCGCCTTCACCCCGGTCTTCGCGGTGCCGCTCCTGCTGGCGACGCTCGGGCTGATCGTGAACGAGCGCGCCGGCGTCATCAATCTCGGCGCCGAGGGGATGATGCTGTGCGGCGCGCTGGCGGGCGTCGCCTGCTATATCGAGTTCGGCGAGAGCACGGCGGTGGGCATGACGGCGGCCGCGTTCGCGGGGCTCCTGATCGCCTTCCTGTTCGCCTTCGTGGTCGTGGTGCTGCGCGCCGACCAGGTGGTGACCGGGATCACCATCGTGTTCTTCGGGGCCGGGCTGACGGGTCTCATCGGGCTGCGCTGGAACGACACCGCCATCGCCGGCTTCCAGAAGCTCGATCTCGGCTTCCTCTCGCAGATCCCGTTCTTCGGCAAGGTCGTCTTCGCCCAGGACGCGATGGTCTATCTCACCGTGCCGATCGCCTTCGGGGTCTGGTACTTCCTGTTCCGCACCCGGGCCGGGCTCAACCTCCGCGCGGTGGGGGAGAACCCGCAGGCCGCCGACGCGGCCGGCATCGCGGTCGATCTCTACCGCTTCTGGGCGGTCGCGGCGGGGGGCGTACTGTGCGGGCTGGCCGGCGGCTATCTTGCGCTGGCCGCGGCCAAGATCTGGGTCAACGAGATGACTCACGGGCGCGGCTGGATCGCCATCGCGCTGGTCATCTTCGCCCGCTGGATGCCGGGCCGCGCGGTGTTCGGCGCGATCCTCTTCGGCGGCATCGAGGCCCTGATCCCCCGAATCTTCGCCGCCGGCTGGCCGGTGCCGCAGTATTTCCTGCAGATGACCCCGTTCCTGGCGACGCTCGGGGTGCTGGTGTGGGTCGGTCTCGCGGGCAAACGGCGCTCCGCGGCGCCGGGGGCGCTGGGGCTGCCCTACGTGCGGGAGGACCGGTGGTGAGTCGGACCTTCGTTCAAGTCGCGTCCCACGGTCGCCAGCGGGGTATCCAGCGCGGCACGTTCGCCTTGTAGAGCCGGTAGCTCTCGCCGAAGCGGCGTTCGAGGGCCGGTTCCTCGACTCGTGCGAAGTAGATCGCGTTGAGGACGAAGAAGACGGCCGTCCAGCCGGCGATGTGCCACGACCCGAGAAGCAGGGATTCGGCGGCGAGCATGACCAGCACGCTCGAAATCATGGGATTGCGGACGTGCCGGTACGGGCCGCGGACCACCAGCTTCGCGGGCGGCGCCCAGGGAGCCGGCGTGCCCTCGCCGGCGGTGACGAACAAGCGGACGGTCCATACCGCCAGCGCGAAACCCGGCACGGCGAGCGCGACGCCGATCCAGAACCGAAGATCGGCCGCCCCCGCCGGTGCCATGGCGCCCGACAGCCACACCAACGCGCCCGGAACGTAGACCACGGCGGTCCCGGGCAGGACCAGGATGGCCTTGACCAGCTCCCGGTTCATCTACCCCGCCAGTATCGCCCGCACCGTTCCCGCGGCGTTCTCCTCCACCGGGGCCATGCGGTCGCGGTCGTCGTCGGTGATCCAGTCGGCGATGCCGGTCTTGTAGCTCGGCCGCGCGCGGATGCGGTCGAACCAGTCGGCGACCCTTCCGTAGCGCTCGGCCCAGATGCCGAACAGGCCGAGAGCGTTCATCCGGTTGGCGTAGGGAGTCGCGGCGGCGTCGGCGAGCGAATAGACGTCGCCGCCGAGCCACGGGCCATGGGAGAGCGTGTCCTCCATTCGCGCGAACACGGATTCCATGTCGCGCACCGCATCGACGGCGAGGGAGGCGCCGAGCCCCTCCTCGTAGACCGCGCGCTGGCGCGCGCGCCGGCGCGGGTCGGGAATCTTCGCCATGCGCGCCTCGATCGCCTCCGGCGTGCGGTAGTCCTTGCGGAAAGCGATCGCATGGGTCAGCAGGCCGGTCGCCGGGTGGACCGGGTCGTCGATCGTCTTCATCAGGAGCCGCACCCGGTAGCACGCGACGGGGTCGGCGGGCATCAAGGAAGGCTCGGGGAAGGCGTCCTCCAGGTAGTACTGGATGACCGAGGATTCGAGGATCGTCTGCCCGTCGTGGATCAGCGCCGGCACCACCGCGCCGGGATGGATCTGCCGGTACGCCGGATCGAACTGGTCGCCGCGCCGGAGGTCGACGAAGCGGCCCTCGTAGTCGATGCCCTTCTCCAGCAGGGTGAGCCGCACCTTGATAACGCAGACGGAGGTCGAGTGTTCGTAGAGCACCGGCATGGCGGGGTCGCCCCTTTTACGGTCATCGCCCGCGCATCATATTCAAGGACGGAACGTTGGAGGAAACGGCCATGGGTGCTTTGAGACTCGCAAAACCGCTCGCCGCCGCCGCGGCGCAGGCGCAGCAGGCGCGCAGCGGCACCTTCGAGGGCAAGAGCGGGCACGTATCGTCGGGCGGGGTTTCCGTCGCGCAGGAGAAGGGCCGCTGGGTGATGCGGTTCGCCGAAGACTTCCGCCTCGACCGCGCACCCGACCCGCGCATCGCGTTCGGCAAGGACGGCTATGACGCGAGCACGACGCTCGGGCGGCTGAAATCGCTCAAGGGCGCCGCCCGCTATCGCCTCCCCGCCCGGATCGACCCGGCGAAGTACAACGAGGTCTGGCTGTGATGCAAGAAGTTCGAGGTCCCGCTGGCGGTGGCGAAGCTCAAATAGCCGTCCCTCGATACGGCGCTGACGCGCCTACTCGGGATGAGGGGAAAGGTAACCCTCACCCTGAGTAGCGGCGAAGCCGCGTATCGAAGGGCGCGGTCCGGCCAAAGCTCGTCTTCGGCGAAGTCTCTTGCTACCCTCTCCCGGTGACATCGACGGGAAGGTGACATGGCGGGAAGCCTGAGCGCGGCGGAAGTCGCCCATTTCGAGGAGCACGGCTATTTGTTCCCCAAGCGCGCCATCGACGCTGGGGAAGCGGAGCGCTACCGCCTCAAGCTGGAGCATTACGAGACGGTGCTCGGCGTCGAGCCGCAGACCTATCTCAAGATCAAGGCCCACGTGGCGGCACCCTGGATCGTGGAGCTCGCGTGCAACGAGGCCATCCTGGACGCAGTCGAGTCGCTGATCGGCGAGGATATCCTTCTGTTCGGAACCTCGCTGTTCCAGAAGAAGGGGAACGATCCCCGCTTCGTCTCCTGGCACCAGGATTCGGCCTATTACGGGCTCGATCCCCACGACGAGGTTACCGCCTGGGTGGCGCTGACCCCGGCGACGCGCGAGAACGGCTGCATGCGGGTGATGCCGGGCTCGCACAGGGGCCCGGACCTCGACCACGACGAGACCTACGACCCCGAGAACCTGCTCGCGCGCGGCCAGACCATCCGCGGCCTGGAGGACGACAGGGCGGTCTTCATGGAGCTCGAGGCGGGCGAGTTCTCGCTCCACCACGAGCGCACCGCGCACGGCTCGCTCGCCAACGAAACCGACGGTCCCAGGGTGGGCGTCGCCTATTTCTACATGCCCGCCCACTGCCGTTCGACGATCGGACGGCGCACCGCTCTCCCGATGCGCGGCGAGGACCGCTACGGCCACTGGGACACCGATCCCCTGCCCAGGGAGGATCTCGATCCCGACTGCATGGCCTTCCTCAAGGAGATGTGGGCCCGCTACCAGGACACCGAGGTCGCCCAGGAGGCGCGTCGGCCCGGCTAGAGCGATATCCAACCGACCGCAGTCGTACCGGTTGCGGCGCCCCCCCTCACCCTGACCCTCTCCCCGCGGGGGAGAGGGGACTTGCTTGCCCACGTCTCCCTATCTTCTCCCCTCCCGCTTGCGGGAGGGGCTGGGGGAGGGCGGGCCGGATCGTCGCGGGCCGATAAGGTCGGAAAATGCCGCGGGCCTCAGAGCGGGCAGCGACGGTCCTTCACGTAATCGTGGACGACGATCCGGCCGGCGACGATGTCGGCCTTGGCTTTTTCCACCGCCGCGCGGACTTGCGGGCTTATGAGCTTCGCGTTGTGCGCGTCGAGCGCCCAGTCGACGCCGCCCTCGGCGAGGCCGAGCGTCACGACCCCGGCGGTGAATTTGCCCGCCATCGCGTCCTTCAGGGTGTCGTAGGCGGCGACGTCGACCCTCTTCACCATCGAGGTCAGCACCGTTCCCGGCGCGAGCCCGTTCTGGTTGAGGTCGACGCCGATGGCGAGCTTGCCCGCTTCGGCGGCGGCGCGGATCACGCCGATGCCGGTGCCACCCGCCGCGTGGAAGACCACGTCCGCGCCCCGCGCCAGCTGGCTGTGCGCCAGCGCCGCCCCCTTGGCCGGGTTGTTCCAGGCGGCCGGTGTCCGCCCGGTCATGTCCTGGAGAACCCTGATCCCCGGTTTCGCCGCCGCGGCGCCCTGCCGGTAGCCGCAGGCGAACCTGTGGATCAGCGGCACGTCCATGCCGCCGACGAAACCGAGGGTCCCGGTCTTCGAGGTGAGCGCCGCAGCGATTCCGACCAGGTACGAACCCTCGTGCTCCCTGAAGGCGTACTGGCGGAGGTTGGGCAGGTCGAGCCAGTTCACGTCGATGATGGCGAACCGGCGGCCGGGATTCTCGGCCGCCACCGCCTCGATCGCCCGGGCGTAGGAGAACCCGACGGCGATCGTCAGCGTCGCCCCGCGCGCGATCGCGCGGCGGATGGCGGGCGCCCGGTCCGCCTCGCTGGCTGCGTCGACCGCGATGACCGCTACGCCGGTCTCCTGCGTGAAGCGCTCGGTGCCCTGCCAGACGGCCGCGTTGAAGCTCCGGTCCGACCTTCCGCCGACATCGAACACGACCGCCGGCTTGAAGTCCGCCGCCACGGCCGCGCCCGTCATGAGCATCGCAAGCAGAGCACCGAGAAGCACCCGAGCGCGCATCGCATCGCCTCCCCCGGTAACCGGCCCATTGTGCCGTCAAATGCCGCCGGATCATACGACGCGCGAAGCGCCGCCCCGCTTGACCGGCCGACTTCGCCTGCCTAGCTAATGAGCGGTCCACCTCGGGCGGGAGCGCGGCTCCATGACCGCCGAACTTACCTTGCGCGTCGACGGAATGACCTGCGGCAATTGCCGCGCCAGGGTGGAGCGCGCACTGAACGCGCTGGAGGGCGTGGCCGGCGCCGACGTCAACCTGGCGACCGAGCGGGCGCGGATCGTGTACCTGCCGGAGGTCCTGAACCCGCCGGCGATCGCCGACGCGATCCGCGGGGCGGGCTACGTTCCCGGCGAAGTCGATGCCTCGGCCGCCCCGGGCCGGGATGCGCGGGCCGCGCACGATGACGAGATCGCCAGCCTCAAGCGGCGGTTCGTCGTCGCCGCCGCCTTCACGATCCCGCTGTTCCTGATCGCGATGGGATCGATGCTCCCCGGCTTCGGCCTCGATTCCGTCGCCGGTGAAGAAGCGTGGCTCTGGGCGCAGTTCGCGCTGGCGGCGCCGGTCGTTCTGTGGTCGGGGCGCGGGTTCTTCATGCATGGCTGGACCGAGCTTCGCCATGCGAGCCCGGGGATGAACAGCCTCGTCATGATCGGCGCGGGCGCGGCCTTCGCCTATTCGGTTCTGGCCATGGCCGCGCCGTCCATCTTTCCGGAAGGGACGGCGGTGCCCTATTTCGAGGCGGCCGGCGTGATCGTGACGCTGATCCTGCTCGGCAGGCTGCTCGAAGCCATCGCGCGCGGCCGCGCCTCGGATGCGATCGCGGCCCTCATGGACCTCCGCCCGGCGACGGCGCGCGTGCTGCGCGACGGCGGGGAACGGGAGGTTCCGGTCGAGGAGATCGCGGTCGGCGATACGGTGCTGATCAGGCCGGGCGAGCGGGTTCCGGTCGACGCATCCGTGGCCGACGGCAACAGTTTCGCCGACGAATCGACGATCACCGGCGAGCCCGTTCCCGTCGCGAAGGGGGCGGGCGACGAGGTCTTCGGCGGCACGGTGAACGGGGCGGGCGCGCTGACGGTCCGGGTGGTGCGCACCGGCGGCGACACCGTGCTCGGCCGGATCCTCGCCACGGTCGCCGAGGCGCAGGGCGCCAAGGCGCCGATCGCCCGCCAGGCCGACCGCATCGCGGGCATCCTCGTTCCGTGCGCGCTCGTCGTGGCCGCGCTCGCCTTCGCCGCCTGGCTCGCCTTCGCGCCGCCGCCGGCGCTGAGCTACGCCTTCGTCGCGGCGGTCTCGGTCCTGCTGATCGCCTGCCCCTGCGCGATGGGGCTGGCGACGCCGACCGCGATCCTGGTCGGTACCGGCGTCGGGGCGGAGCGCGGCGTGCTGATCCGCAACGGCGCCGCGCTCGAGATGCTGGCGCGCGCGCGCATCCTCGCGTTCGACAAGACCGGCACGCTGACCTCCGGAAACCCGGTGCTGACCGACCGGCTCCTTCCCGACGGGTCGGGGACGGTGGCGGACGCGCCGTTCGCCCTGATCGCGGCGGCGGAGACGCGCAGCGAGCACCCGCTCGCATCGGCCCTGATCGACGCCGCGGACGGCCCGCTCGCCCCGGTGGAGGAATTTTCGGTGGAACCGGGTCTCGGGATCGCCGCCCGGGTCGCGGGGCGCGAGATCGTCGTCGGCTCCGCCCGCTTTCTCGGGGGCCGCGGCATCGATTGCGCCGTATCGGACGGGGTTCGCGAGGGCCTCTCCCGCGACGGCAAAACGGCCGTGCTGGCGGCCATCGATGGAGAGCTCGCCGCCGTGCTCGCTTTCCGCGACCCGCCGAAGCCGGAGAGCCGCCAAGCGATATCCGATCTCGCGGCGCAGGGCGCCGATATCGTGATGATTACCGGCGACAACCGGGCGACGGCGCAGTCGGTCGCGAGCTCGCTCGGCATCTCCGAGATCGAGGCGGACATCCTGCCGGACCGCAAGGCGGAAGCGGTGAAGGCGTTGCGGCGGGGGAACGGCACGGTTGCCTTCGTCGGCGACGGCATCAACGACGCCCCGGCGCTCGCCGAGGCGGACGCCGGGATCGCCATCGGGACCGGGACCGACATCGCCATGGAAACCGCGGATGTCGTCCTGATGTCGGGCGATCTGCGCGGCGTCGTCACCGCGATCCGCCTCGCCCGGAAGACGCTCGCCACCATCCGCGTCAACCTCTTCTGGGCCTATGCCTACAACGTGGCGCTGATCCCGCTCGCCGCGGGGGCGCTCTACCCGGTCTTCGGGATCCTGCTCGACCCGATGCTGGCGGCCGCGGCGATGAGCGCCTCGAGCGTGCTGGTCGTCGCCAACTCGCTCCGTCTGCGCCGCTTCGCCTGATCCCCGGCTGCCGCCAAAGCACCTTTCGACCGGGCACGATCGCGGCCGGCCGTCGCCCGGGAGGCCCCCTCACCCCGACCCTCTCCCCGCGGGGGAGAGGGGGATTCGCTCACCCGTTCCTCCCTGCCTTCTCCCCTCCCGTTCGCGGGAGGGGTTGGGGGAGGGCGGTCGGGTTGGAAAATGCTGTAGACTGCCTCCTCCGGCAAGAAGGAGCGGCGGCGTGGCCAACAAGGATTTGCGGAACTGGCTCGAGGATGTCGAGAGCATCGGCGAGCTCCGGACCATCACCGGCGTCGAACATCACGAGGAAATCGGCGGGCTGGTCGACATCTTCCAGCGCAAGATGGGCAACCCGGCGGTGATGTTCGACGAGGTTCCGGGCTTCCCGAAGGGACACCGGGTGATCGCCAACATCCTGACGTCCGTGCCGCGCATCAACGTCGCGCTCGGCCTCGACCCGGAAGCGTCCGAGATGGATTTGATCCGCTGGTGGCGCGACTATATGGGCGACGCGCCGACGCATGCGCCGCGCGAGGTCAATGGCGGGCCGCTGCTCGACAATGTGAGCGAGGGCGCGGCGGTCGACATCACCACCATTCCGACGCCCAAGTGGCACGAGCACGACGGCGGGCACTTCATCGGCACCGGCTGCATGGTGGTGATGAAGGATCCCGACACGGGCTGGGTCAATTTCGGCTGCTACCGGGTGCAGTCGCACGAGCCGGCGCTGGCGACGGTGATGATGTCGCCCGGCAAGCACGGAAGGCTGATCATGGAGAAGTACCACAAGCGCGGCGAGGCCTGCCCGGTCGCGGTGGTGGCCGGGATGCACCCGGCGTTCTTCATGATCGCGGGGCTGGAGATCCCCTACGGTAAGAACGAGTTCGACGCGGTGGGCGGGCTGATGCGGGAGCCCGTCGAGATCGTCAACATGCCGAAGACCGGGCTGCCCGTCCCGGCCGGGGCCGAGATCGCCTTCGAGGGCTTCATTCACGCCGACGACAAGGTGCTGGAGGGCCCGCTCGGCGAGTGGACCGGTTACTACGCGGGCGGCCAGCGGAAGGAGCCGGCGATCCGGATCGAGACCTTCATGCACCGGGACAACCCGGTGCTGACCGGCGCGATCCCCGCCGTGCCGCCCAACGACAACACGTTCTATCTCGGCACCTACCGCTGCGGCGCGGTCTGGAACCAGCTCGAAGCCGCCGGCGTGCCCGAGGTCAAGGGCGTCTGGGCGCACGAGGCGGGCGGCAGCCGGATGTGGCTCACCGTCTCGATAAAACAGATGTACGGCGGGCATTCCAAGCAGGCCGGGATGATCGCGGCCTCCTGCCATGCCGGCGCCTACTGCAACCGCTGGGTGGTCGTGGTCGACGACGACATCGATCCGACCGACATGGACGACGTGGTCTGGGCGATGTGCACCCGGTTCGATCCGCGCGAGGACATGGAGACCATCCGCGGCGGCTGGAGCAGCCATCTCGACCCGATGTGCTACGACGGCGATACCGACCGGCGCAGCGCGCGCGTGGTGGTCGACGCCTGCATCCCGTTCAACCGCAGGGACAGCTTCCCCATCGTCGCCCGCTCATCGAGGGAGCTCGACGACCGGATCCGGGCGAAATACGCCGACGTGCTGCCGTAGGACTCCTTCCTCGTCACGGTCGGGCCTGGCCGGCATTCTCCGGCACCCTTCTCCCCCTCTGTCGTCATGCCCGGACTTGTTCCGGGCATCCACGTCCCTCCGCCGCCTCGCCCGCTCCCGGCTCGCACCGCGATGCCGCAAGACGTGGATGCCCGGAACAAGTCCACTGCTGTCCGGTTTAGACTTTCAACACGAGCTCCGTGCCCATGAGAGAGACCGTCTCCGCCCCCCGATTGTCACCCCGGACTTGATCCGGGGTGACAGCGGGGTAGACAAGGACGGCGGGTGTGGGCGGGCCGCGATCCGTGTCCCGATCCGGCGGAAGAGCCGGAAACCCGCCTGTACCAACGCCCTGTACCCCGTCGAGCCCATCTAAACCGGACAGCAATGGAACAAGTCCGGGCATGACGGTGGGGGAACGGTGGGGGGAGACGCGCGTCCAACGGAACCGAAACCGGGTCGCTGCCCGCGCAAGACCGGCGATTGCCGCGCGCGGCGATCTGCTGATATTCTCGCTCGCCATCCCGGGAGGACCTCATGAAGACGTTGAGGCTGGAGACGACCGCGCCGTTCCAGGGGCTCGCCGAGCTCGTGGCGGACAAGGAAGGGCTGTTCGAGGCCGAGGGCGTCAGGATCGAATGGGTCAAGCGGGTCGACACGCCGCGCGAGATCGACACCAGCGAGACCTCGCCGGATGCGTTCTCCGCCTTCGGCAGCCACGGCAACACCTTCGAGCAGGGCGGCGCGGACATGTACAACGCCTGCGAGTGGGGCAACTACCGCCGCGTCCAGGACAGCGCGGCCAGGGGCCGGCAGGTGGGCAGGCGCTCGATCGTCACCTGCGCCGCCATCGCGGTCAGGCCGGGCTCGGACGTCTTCACCCCGCAGCAGCTCGCCGGGCGGACGATCGGCGTGCCGTACTTCTTCGGCACCCACTACCTCACCATGCACCTGCTCGAAGGCTTCATGCCGCGCGAGGACATCAGGACCTGCCGCGCGCCGAACGGCTCGGCGGCGCGCTACGAGGCGATGTACTCGGGCGAGGTGGAGGCGACGACCCTCACGGAGCCCTACATCACGCTGGCCGAGAAGAACGGCTGCCGGGTGATCTGGGAGGCGCTCTATCACGGCACCGAAGTGGTCTCCGACGCGGTCGACGCCGAGACCTATGCCGCGTTCAACCGCGCGGTCTCCAGGGCGGTCCGGCTGATCGACGCCGACAAGCGGAAATACGCGCAGATCTTCCTCGACTATCACGCGGGGCAGCACCCGGGACTTGCCGACCTCACGGTCGACGATTTGCGGCTGAGCCGGATCCAGGTCACCGACCCGGCGCCGATCCCCGAGCACGAGCTCCAGCGCACCTACGAATGGATGCGAAGCTGGAACATGCTCGACGATGTCGGCGAACAAAGCCTGATCGACGCCGACCGGCAGGCCCGCGCGCACGACCTCCTCGGCGCCTGAGCCGGCGCGGCGGTCGTCCCGCCGCCGCCCCTTTTGCCGTCATGCCCGGACTTGTTCCGGGCATCCACGTCTTGCGGCATCGCGCTGTGAGCGGGGACAAGCGAGCGGGCGGCCCCACGTGGATGCCCGGAACAAGTCCGGGCATGACGGTTGGGGGGAAAGCGGGGCGGCAGCGGGGGAAATCCCGCCGAAACCGCGCATGGGTCGGATTCGACGGTCCGGGACGAGCACCGTTGCGACATGCCGACCCGCGGATCGGATTTGCCGACCCCCTGGCGCCGCGCGCGCACGGTCGGCATTTGCCGACGGAAATGTCGACAGGCGGGTCGAGTCGGCAAAGGTCGACATTCCCGCTCGGCATCCGCGGGGTGCGAATGCCGACCCGGTCGCGATTTGTCTACGCGATGCCTATGTCGACGGCGTGAACGGGGGTCGGCCAGCAGGCCGACTCGCCCTCCCCCGGCCCCTCCCGCAAGCGGGAGGGGAGAAGATGAGCCAAGGAGTCGGCAGCAGCGTCCCCTCTCCCCGCCGGGGAGAGGGTCAGGGTGAGGGGGCAATCTCCCCGGAATCGCGCGTGGGACGGATCCAGGGCTCCGAAGGCCGGTTTCGGGGTGGAATCGGAAGGGAGAAAAAACATCGTGAAAACCGGGGCTTACCGAATTATTTATCCTGAAAGATCATTTTCTGCTTGACTCGGGACGCGTTTTGGGGTATATTTCGCACAGTGGGGAAGTGGGGGCGCCGGAGAGTTCGGAGCCCCTTTCCGTTGGCGAACCGGCGCCAGCTATTTCGCCGCGGTCACCATGATCTCGATGAGGAACTCCGGCCGCGCCAGCTCCGAGCGCACGCAGGCGCGCGCCGGCATGTTGTCGGGGTCGATCCAGGCGTTCCACACCTCGTTCATCGCCCCGAAATTCTCGAAATCGGTGATCCACAGATTGGCCGAGAGGATCTTCGACTTGTCGCTGCCGACGGAGGCGAGCTGGGCGTCGATATTGTCGAGGATTTCCCGGGTCTGGGCCTTGATGTCGCCGCCGCCGTGCCCGACCTGGCCGGCGAGATAGATCGTGTCGCCGTGGACGACGATGCCGCTCATCGACGGCATCTGCTTCCCGTTCACGACCTTGCCGTGCCGCGCCTGGTGTCTTTCGATCGCCATGTTCGTCCCCTAGTCTCGGTGATGAATTCACGGCTACGATGCCAGCGCGGACCGGTTGCCGCAACGCATGCGAAACGATGACGGGGTGGGGATGAAGGTCGACCTGGCGGCGATCGGCGGCGGTTTCGCGGGGCTCACGGCAGCGGTGCGCGCCGCCGAGCTGGGCCTCGAGGCGGTGGCGATCGAACGCGGCGAGGGCGAGGCGTATATGTGCAATTCGCGGGTCTGCACGGGCGTGCTGCACACCGCGCTCGCCAACGCCGGCGACCCGCCGGACATCGTATACGAACGCGTCATGACGAACACCGGGGGGACGGCGCGCCCCGATCTTGCAAGGACATTCGCCGAGAACGGAGCGCGCACGGCCGCGTGGATGGAGGCCCACGGCGCGACGCTGGAGACCGTGCCGCGCCGCAACTACGGGCTGCCGAGCCTCGCCCCGGTCCGGAGGATGGGCGCCGGTCTGGATTGGGAGGGGAACGGTCCGGACCTCTTTCTGCGGGGCCTGGCGGACCGGCTCGAAGCCGCGGGCGGGTCGATCCTGCGCGGCACCGAGGCGCGTGCGCTGGTCATGGAGGACGGCGCGTGCCGGGGCGTGGAGGTCCGGGACGCGAACGGCGGCCGGACGATCGAAGCGGGCGCGGTCGTGATCGCCGACGGCGGCTTCCAGGCCGACCGCGCGCGCCTCGCCCGGCACATCGCCGGACGGCCGGAGCGCATCCGCCAGCGCAACACCGAGACCGGCCGCGGCGACGGGCTCCGCATGGCGGAGGAGGCGGGGGCCGCGACGGTCGGGCTCGACAAGTTCTACGGCCACGTGCTCTCGCGCGACGTGATGACCGATCCGATGCTGTGGCCTTACCCGCAGGTCGACGTGATCTGCGCCTCGGGCATCGTGGTGGGCGCGGATGCGAGGCGGTTTACCGACGAGGGTCTCGGCGGCGTCTACGTCACCAACGAGATCGCCCGGCTCGACGATCCGCTGAGCGCGACGGCGATCTTCGATTCGACGGTCTGGGAGCAGGCGAAGGAGGCCGATCTGGTGCCGCCCAACCCGCTGTTGGTGGAGGCCGGAGGAACGCTGCATACGGCCGGCTCGATCGGCGAACTCGCGCTGCGCGCCGGGCTCGATACCGGAGGTCTGGAAACGACCGTCGCGGCGTTCAATGCCGCCGCGAGGGGCGGACGGACGGACACGCTCACCCCCGCCCGAACGGCGGAGGTTTACGCCCCGGTGCCGATCGAGACCCCGCCGTTCCACGCCATTCCGCTCGCCGCGGGGATCACCGTGACGATGGGCGGCATCGCGGTCGACGGCGCGGCGCGCGTGCTGAGGCCCGACGACACGCCGATCCCCGGCCTCTATGCCGCGGGCTCGACCGTGGGGGGCGTCGAGGGCGGCCCCAACGCCGCCTATATCGGCGGGCTGATCAAGGCTTTCCTGCTCGGCCTCGTGGCGGCGGAAACCGCCGCGCGCGAGATCGAAGCGGCAAACTGAATTTGGGGAGGGAACGATGAAATACGAAACGCCGAGCGCGAGCGCGATCAAGGAACTCGCCGGAGAGATGGGCTTCACCGTCGACGATGCGACCGCCGAGGAGATGCGGACCTTCTGGGCGCCCTTCACGGACACCTTCAACCAGGTCGAGGCGACGCCGGACGACCTGCCGCCGGTGAAGTACGAGCGCGGCGCCTGGTCGCGCCCCGACCGTTCGGAGAACCCGCACGGCGGCTGGTACGTCAAGGCGCGGATCGAGGGCGCGGCGGACGGCCCGCTCAAGGGCAGGACGGTCGCGATCAAGGACAGCGCCTGCGTCGCCGGCATCCCGATGATGAACGGCGCCTCGGTGCTCGAAGGCTACGTCCCCGATATCGACGCGACGGTGGTGACGCGGCTGCTAGACGCCGGCGCGACGATTCTCGGCAAATCGGTGTGCGAGTATTTCTGCGTCTCGGGTGGCAGTAACACATCGGCCTCGGACATCGCGGAGAGCCCGCGCAATCCCGGACACACGCCGGGCGGCTCGTCCACCGGGAGCGCGGCGCTGGTCGCCTCCGGCGAGGTCGACATGGCGCTCGGCGGCGACCAGGCGGGCTCGATCCGCATCCCGGCGTCGATGTCGGGCATCGTCGGTATCAAGCCGACATTCGGCCTCATCCCCTATACCGGGATCATGGGGATCGAAACCACCGTCGACCATACCGGCCCGATGACGGAGAACGTCGCCGACAACGCGCTGTTCCTCGAATCGATGGCGGGGGAGGACGGGCTCGACCCGCGCCAGCGGGTGCCCACCGTCGACAGCTACACCGACGCGCTCGGCGGCGACGTCAGGGGCATGCGGATCGCCGTCGTCTCGGAGGGATTCGGCTGTTACGATTCGCTTCCCGATGTCGACGCGACCGTGCGCGCGGCCGCCCGGCACCTCGAGTCGCTGGGCGCGGAGGTCACCGAGGTCTCGATCCCGATGCACCCGACCGGACTCGCGATCTGGGGCGGGATCTGCGCCGACGGGATGTACCACACGATGTTCCGCGGCTACGGGTTCGGCAAGAACGTCGGCGGCGTCTATCCGACCTCGCTGATCGACGAGATGGCCCGGGCCGCGTCACGCGCCGACGAGTTCCCGCACACCTTCCGCTTCGGCCTGCTGCTCGGGCGTTACACCGACAAGGCCTATGGCGGGCATTTCCACGCCAAGGCGCAGAACCAGCGCCGGTTGCTGACCGCGGCCTACGATGCGGTGCTCGCCGAAAACGATTTGCTGCTGATGCCGACGGCGCGGATGACGACGTCGAGGATCCCGCCGCGCGACGCGCCGTTCCTTGAGACCATGGGCCATTGCTGGGAAGCTATCGGCAATACCGCGCCGTTCAACGTCAGCCACCACCCGGCGATCTCCATCCCCTGCGGGATGGGCGCGGACGACAAGCCGGTCGGGCTGATGCTGGTCGGGCGGCACTTCGAGGAGACCACGATCTACCGCGCGGCCCACGCCTACGAGCAATCCTGCGACTGGCAGGGCCAGGGCGAAAAGGGGTAGCGTGATCGACCGACGGAAGGACAGAAACATGTTTCTCAGGAACTACTGGTACGTGGCAGCGTGGGACCACGAGATCGGCCGCGAGCCGCTCGCGCGCACCATCCTGGGGGAGCCGGTCGTCATGTACCGGACCGGGGACGGGAAAGCGGTCGCCTTCGAGGACCGCTGCTGTCACCGCCACGCCCCGCTGTCGTTCGGCCGGGTGATGGGAGACAACCTGCAATGCGGCTATCACGGCATGGTCTACGGGCCCGACGGGCAGGTCGTCGGCATCCCGGGCCAGACGCAGATCCCGCCCGGCTCCAGGGTGCGCACCTACCCGCTGGTCGAACGCTGGCAGTTCCTGTGGATCTGGATGGGCGATCCCGCTCGGGCCGACGAGGCGGAGATACCGGAGCTCCACTGGCACGACGACCCCGACTGGACGATGGTCTCCGGCTACCTCCAGGTCGACGCGCACTACCAGCTTCTGGTCGACAATTTGCTCGACCTCACCCACGAGACGTTCCTGCACGCCTCGACCATCGGCAACGAGCATGTCGCCAACACGCCGCTCGCCAAGGTGCAACGGGATACGATGGACGGCGTGAAGGGGACGGCGCTTGAGCGGGTCTCGCGCGACATCCCGAGCGTGACCGCGACGCGCTGGATGCACGGCATCGAGCCGCCGCCCTTCTATGCGCGCTCCGGCGGGTTCGACAAGACGGGCGACAAGGTCGACCGCTGGCAGATCATCCGCTTCGAGCCGCCGTCGCATGTCTGGCTCGATGTCGGCGTCGCGCTCGCCGGCAGCGGCGCGCCCGAGGGCGACCGGTCGAAGGGCGTCACCCATACCGTGATCGACGCGCTGACGCCCGAGACCGCGGGCTCGACGCATTATTTCTGGACCTTCCCGCGCAACCACCAGCTCGCGGACTCGGACCTCTCCGACTACTTCAAGAAAGGGGTCGACAAGACCTTCCTGGAGGACAAGTGGATGCTGGAGGGACAGCAGAAGCGGATGGACGCCGCGCCGGGCGCGCCCGTCGTCGACATCAACGCCGATGCGGGCGGGGTCGCCGCGCGCAACATCGTCGCCCGGCTGCTGGAGGAGGAACAGCGCGGCCGCGCGGCGGGGGAATTGCTGCAGGCGTAGTCCTGGGCCGTCCCTCGATACGGCGCTTCGCGCCTACTCGGGATGAGGGTGAGATGTTGGATCTCGGAACCAACCCTCACCCTGAGTAGCCGCGAAGCGGCGTATCGAAGGGTCGGCGTCCCGCACGGCTGAACCGGTCTCAGGTCGGCTGGAACAGGAGGTCGGGCAGGTAGGTCGCGATCTCCGGGAAGCGGATGATCACGGTCATGCCGATCAGCATGATGATCCAGTAGGGGATCGAGCTCCTGAAGATCGTCATCACGCTTATCTCGGGATCGTAGTTCTGGATCGCCGATTTGACCGTGTAGACCAGCAGCCCGAAAGGCGGCGTCAGCAGGCCCGCCTCGATCGCGATGATCGCGATGACGGCGAACGCGATCGGCTCGTAGCCGAGCTTGACCGCGATCGGCGCGAAGATCGCGGCGGTGAGCAGCATGATCGAGATCGAATCGATGATCATGCCGAGCGCGAACCAGATCAGCACCATCACCGTCAGGATCACCCAGGGCGGCATCCCGGTCCCGAGGAACACGCCCTCGATGGCGTTGGTCATCCCGGTCATGGCGAGGGTGCGCGAATAGAGCGCGGCGGTGATCAGCAGCAGCAGGATCGGCGCCGAGGTGCGCCCCACCGACAGGATGGAGTCGATGAACTCGCGCAGCCGCATTCCCTTGGCGACGGCGAGCACGAGGCCGATGAAGGCGCCCGCGCCGGCGCCTTCGGTCGGCGTGAAAACGCCGAACCAGATGCCGCCCAGCACGACGACGATCACCGAGAGGATGCCGAACAGGCTGACCAGGAACTGGAGAGTCGACACCTCGTCGACATTTCCGGTCGCGGCGGGAATGTCGACCTGCTCCGAGCCGGCGCCGACGAGGTCGGGTTTGAGCAGCGCCATGGCGAACACGTAGGCGACGAACATCACCGTCAGCAGAAGGCCGGGCAGAATGCCGGCCGCGAAGATCTGGCCGATCGACTGCTCGGTGAGGATGCCCCAGACGATCATCAGGACGCTCGGGGGAATCAGCATGCCGAGGCAGCTCGACCCGGCGACGGTGCCGAGCGCGAACCCGCGATGGTATCCGAACCGCTTCATCTCCGGGTAGGCGATGCGCGAGAACGCCGCGGCCGAGGCGATGCTGACGCCGGTGACGAAGGAGAACAGCGCATTGCCGAGCACCGTGGCGATCGCCAGGCGGCCGGGCAGCCGGTGCAGCAGGCGGTTGATGCCGCGATAGACATCGGTGACCGTGCCCGATTTGCCGATGAACTCCCCCATCAGCATGAACAGCGGAATCACCGCGAAGACATAGGCGCGGATCGCCTCGTAGGCGGTCGCCGCCAGCATGGTCTGGACCGAGCGGAAGGCATAGGAGTCGGCACCCGTCACCAGGAAAATGCCGAGTGCGCTGGTCATGCCGAGCGCGACGGCGATGTGGACTCCGACCGCGACGAGCGCGACCAGGCAAACCACAAGCAGGACGGCGACATTGGCGTCGAACACGGTGCCCGGCCCCTAGACGCCCTTACGGCCCGGCGCCGTCTGCATCGGCCTCGGACGCCGCGAGGTCGGGCCTGAACACGTCGAGATAGGCCATGACGCAGTAGTTGATCAGGGCGAGCGCGCTGCCGACGATGACGGTCCAGCGCGCCGGCCAGGACGGCACCCTGAGCGCGCCCTCGCCTTCGAACTCGCCCTCGACGTAGGACCGGATGCTCTCTTCCCAGCCGCCGGTGATGATCATCAGAAAGAACGCCGCGCCCAGCAGATAGCCGAACGCCAGCAACGCCCGCTGGATCCTGTCGGGCAGGTGGATCACGAGGAAATCCGCCCTCAGCATCGACCGGCTGCGGATCGCATAGCCGGCCTGGAGGAAGACGATGATCACCACCGACGCGCTGACCATCTCCACCGTGCCGTAGATCGGCGCGTCGAACGCGCCGCGGCCGACGATGTCGCCGAGCACCAGGAATACGAGGGCGAAGGCCCAGACCGCGGCCAGCACCATGAGGACCTTGGACACGCGGTCGGTCAGCGTGACGAGGTTCATGCCGGGCTTCCGTCAATCCTGCCCGCGAGCGCCCGGGCCAGACAAGATCGGCCGGCCGGGATCTCGTCCGGCCGGCCGTACGCCGTTACTTGATTTCGTAGCGGACCGGCCACTTGTAGCCCTGCTTCTCCGCCGCGGCCAGATAGGCGTTCAGGATCTTCTTGGCGGGAAAGCCCTTCTTCTCCAGCTCGTTGGCGTGGGCCTGCGGCCAGTGCGCCAGCCCCTTGGCCCAGCCGAGCCGGACGTCGGCGGGCAGGTCGGACACGGTGATGTTCTTGCGCAGCCAAGCCATGTCCTTGCCGTAGCCCACCTTGTTCGCGGTGCCGGTCTTGATCTCGAAGCGGTCGGCCACTTCCTGGACGATCGGCTTCACCTCCGCCGGCAGCCTCTTCCAGAAACGGTTGTTCACCGTCAGACCGTGCCACGTGATCGAGCCGAAGCCGATCGTGGTGTAGTACTTGCCGACCTCCCACAGCCCGAAGGTCTTGCCCCAGGCGCTGGGGAACATGATGCCGCCCTCGGCGACGCCGGTCTTGAGCTTCTGGTACCAGCCCGGAAGACCGTCGGTGACCGGCACGATGCCGATACCGGCCTGCTTCATCCAGTTGAGGTTGAGCCCGGCGCCCAGGATCTTGCGGCCCTTGAGGTCGGACAGCTTCTTCCACGGGAACTGCGTGCCGAGATTGTAGCCCCCGTCGCCGATGATCGCGATCAGCGTCTGGTTGAAGTCCTGGAACCGCTTCTCCAGGCTCGGGAACTGCCGGTAGATGTCGGCCGCGGCCGCCACGCTCTGCACCGGATCCATGGTGCCGAAGGGCAGCATGATCTGGAAGGCGTGCATCGGCACCTTGGACGCCTCGAAGCAGTAGCAGAAGCCGCCGATATCGACGACGCCGTTCTGCACGCCTTCGAGCGTATCGAACACCTTCACGATGGAGCCGCTGTAGCCCTCGATGAAGTTGATCTTGTACTTGGTCTTGGACTCGACGGCCTTCTTGAGCTCGGGCTGGAAGAAGTTCTTCATCAGCCCGGCATAGACCACCGTCGGCGGGTGCCCGGAGGCGATGCGGATGTTGATGGTCTCCGCGCCGGCGGGCGTCGACCCGGCGACGATGGCGGCACCCAGGAACGCCGCGGCAGACGCGCCCAAGACGCGTCGGTGGATTCTCTTCATTGGTTTCGGTCTCCCTGTTGGTCCGCAACCCGGAGGTCGATGCGGCCGTTTTTCCAGGCGGACCCTATAGGTTCCGCCGGGACCGGGCAAATCGGCGGGCATCCGCTAGCGGTTGATCCCCGCCTTCGCCGGGTCTTCCCACCAGGCGTCGATCACCAGCCCGTAGAGCGGCGTGACCCCGGGCCTGCCGAAACGGTTCCAGTAGGCCACGCGGTCGCCTTGCAGGTAGTAGAGCGGCACGAAGTAATGCCCCCATAACAGCACCCGGTCCATGGCGCGAACGATGTCGATGAAGACCTCGCGCCCGCGCGCCTCGGTCATCCGCGCGATCAGCCTGTCGACCGCGGGGTTCCGTATGCCGGGATAGTTGCGCGTCCCCTCCTGTCCCGCCGCCTTGCTGCCCCAGTAGAACGCCTGCTCGTTGCCCGGCGAGAGCGACATGCCCCAGCGATAGACGATCATGTCGAAATCGTAGGTGTTGCGCCTGTTCTGGAACTGCGGCGTGTCGACCGTGCGGACCCGCGCCGCGACGCCGAGCCGCTTGAGATTGCGGGCGAAGGCGAGCGCGATCTTCTCGTTCGACGGGTCGACCAGCAGGATCTCGAATTCCATCCCGAGCCCGTCCCCGGTTCGCTTGAGCGCACCGTCGCGCACCGCCCAGCCCGCTTCGGCCAGAATGCGCTTCGCCGCCCTGAGATTGGCCCGGACACCGCCGCCGTCCCCGGGCGGGCGGTAGGGCTTTTCGAACAACTCGGACGGCAGGCCGCTCCGGTACGGCTCCAGCAAGGCGAGCTCCCTTCCTTGCGGGACGCCGCGCGAACCGAGCTCCGAGTTGTCGAAGATGCTGCGCGTCCGGCGGTAGGCGCCGTGCAGCAGGGTCCTGTTGATCGAGGGGAAATCGAAGGCGTGCGCCAGCGCGAAGCGCACCCGGCGGTCGGCGAACATTTCCCGCCGCGCGTTGAAGACCAGGGCGGACATGCCGGATGGGCGGCCGTTGGGCAGGACTTCACGCTTCACGCGCCCGTCCGCGGCGGCGGGAAAGTCGTAGGCAATCGCCCAGCGCTGGCCGGAGAACTCCAGCCGAAGGTCGTACTCGCCCGCCTTGAACGCCTCGATCATCACGTCGCCGTCGCGGTAGTAGTCGTAGCGGACGCGGTCGAAATTGTGCTGGCCCCGGTTGATCGGGAGATCGCGCCCCCAGTAGCCGGGATCGCGGCGGTAGACGATGCTGCGCCCAGCATCCACCTTCTCGATGCGATATGGGCCGCTGCCGACCGGGGGGACCAGCGCGGTCTTCTCGAACTCGACATCGGCGTAGTAGGCCTTCGAGACGATCGGCATCAGCCCGAGGATCAGCGGTAGCTCGCGGTCGGGCGACTCGGCGTCGAAGACGAAGCGCACGGTGCGTTCGCCGGGCCGTTCGATCCGCCGGACCTGCTTGTAATAGAGACGGTGGTTGGGCCGTCCCTTTTCCTTGAGGGTCTCCCAGGAAAAGACGACATCGTCCACGGTGATCGGCCGGCCGTCGTGAAAGCGCGCCTCCGGCCTCAGCGTGAAGGTGACGGAGGACCGGTCATCCGGCACCGCGACCGACTCGGCGATCAGCCCGTAGAGCGAGAACGGCTCGTCCCACGTCCGCTTGAGCAGGCTCTCGAAGACCAGGTGGCGCCCGTGCGCCGGCACGCCCTTGATCAGGAACGGGTTGAGGTTGTCGAAGGTCCCCCGCACCGCGCGGCGCAATTCGCCTCCCTTGGGAGCGTCCGGGTTGACGTAGTCGAGGTGGCGGAAATCGGCCTCGTATTTCAGGTCCCCGTGCATGGCGATCCCGTGGCTCGGCGCGGCGGCGTGCGCGCCGCCCATGGCCGGAGCGAAAGGGAACGACACGAGAAGAAGCGCCGAAAGAGCGGAGCGAAAAGTCATCTGTCGTCCTGAACGTTGGATCACTACGGCGTGCCCCTCGATACGGCGCTTCGCGCCTGCTCGGGACGAGGGGATTTCCTTGAGGCATACCAACCCGCCCTCATCCTGAGTAGCCCCCGAAGGGGCGTATCGAAGGGGGCTTATATAGGTGGGTTGACGGGTGGCCGGCTCGGGACGCGAATTTCGGCGTACCGGCATCTTCCCCGTCGCGGTTCCCTCTGTCGTCCCGCTTGCCCCCACCGTCATGCCCGGACTTGTTCCGGGCATCCACGTCTTGCGGCATCGCGGTGCGAGCCGGGCACGGTCCAAGCGGCGGAGGGACGTGGATGCCCGGAACAAGTCCGGGCATGACGAAAGAGGTGTCGTTGACCTTCCGCTCGTCAACTAATCTTTGTAAGCCCCTATCGAAGGACGGGCTCTACAGCCCGTAAAGCGCCCGCGGGTTGGCCTCGAGGATCTTCCGGCGCACATGCTGGGGTACGCGCTCGTCCTCGCGGATCAGCTGGATCGCGTCGATCTCGGCCGAGGGGTCGTGGTGGCCGTAATCGGTGCCGACGACGAGGTTGTCCTCGCCGGCGTGTCGCAGGACGTAGGGCAGGTCGTCCGTCACCTCGCAGGCGACATACATGTTGTTTTCCGCCAGCGGGGCATCGAAGAACGGCTTGCCCGCGCGCCGGAACCGGTCTTCCAGGTCGTTCAGAACATAGGGCACCCATTGCGCGCTGGCCTCGATGAAACCCCAGCGCAGGCGCGGGAACTCGGCCGGGACCGCCTTCTCGATCAGCGAATGAAGCGCGCCCACGATCGTCAGCTTGAACATCGTGAAGGTGGTGTCCTTGACGTAGAAGTCGTGGTGGACGATCGAGCCGTTGGCCGAATGGATGCAGATCGGCAGGTCGAGCTCCTGCGCCGCCTCGTAGAGCGGGAAGAAATAGGGATGCGCCAGCGGCAGATCGCATTCCAGACCGCGCATGAACACGCCGCACGCGCCGTGCTCCCTGCCGAATTCGAGCTGCGCGCAGATCCCGTGCATCGACTGCAAGGCGGGCATGACGACCCAGCGGAGCCGCCCGCCGCCCTGCGTCCAGATGTCCGCCAGCCAGCGGTTGTAGGCCCCGACCAGAGCCGCCTCGCTGCGGAACGAGCGCGCGATGGGGCGCAGGAACAGGGTCGGGTAGAGGACCTGGACGTCGATCCCGAGCGCGTCCATGTGGCGCAGCCGAGCCGCGACGTCGGACATTTCGCGCGACTCTTTCGGCGTGTCGAGACCGATGTTGCGGTCTTTGCCGTGGATCATGCCGTCGACCACCCAGAACTCGCGCATCGGATCGCCGGCATTGTTCCTGGCCTCGTTGCCGAAGGTCTGCGAGACAATCCCGGGCAGGTGCTCCTTTTCGGCCTCGCTCAGATAGGCGAAGGTCGCGGTGGTCTCGATCACGTGGGCGTCGGCATCGATCGCCGCCATCGTCACGCCTCCGCTAGAATGTCGTCCAGTCGCCGGACCGCTCGAAAGCGTGGGCGGCGCGGTAGATCGTGCCCTCCTCCCAGTGCCGTCCGGTCAGCATCAGCCCGATCGGCCGGCCGTCCTCCATCCCGCAGGGCAGGCTCATCGACGGGTGGCCGGTCAGGTTGAAGCCGCAGGTGTTGGCGAGCATCTCCCAGGCCACTTTGGTGGTCTCCTCCGGCGTCGCGTTCCTGGGCGGCAGCTTCGATGCCTTCATCGGCAGGGTCGGCATCAGCAGCAGGTCGCACTCCGCCAGCGCCGCGTCGTAGGCCGCGCGGAGCCGGCGGCGGAGGTTCATCGCCTTGGCGTAGTAGCGCCCGCGATAGGTCTTGAGCGAGTAGTAACCGAACAGAGCGATGATCTTGATCGTGTCGGCGAGCTCGTCCGCCCGGCCGGGCCAGCCGGCGGCGCGGTCGAGCATCGAGCTGACGTAGAGCCCCTCGTGGTTCGACCCGCCGCCGTTCATCGTCATCATCGTGACGAAACCACCGTCATGGCCGATCGGGATCCAGATGGGCCGCGTCATGCTGTGCATCGGCACCGAAACCTCGACCACGTCCGCGCCGAGACCGGCCAGGCGTTCGGCCGCGCGGCGGACCGCGGCGTCGACATCGGGTTCCGACTCCTCGAGGCCGAAGGACTCCGCGACCACGCCGATGCGAAGACCTTCGATGCCGTCGTCCAGCGCCTTCGTGTAGCGGCTCACCCTGACGTTCCGCTGGCGGGAATCGTAGTCGTCGGGCCCGGCCAGCACCTCGAGAAGCAGGGCGTTGTTGGCGACCGTGTCGGTCATCGGCCCGCAATGGTCGATGGTGGTTTCCAGCGACGCTGCCCCGGTATAGGGCACGAGACCGAAGGTCGGCTTCATCCCGTAGACCCCGCAATAGCTGGACGGGATGCGGATCGATCCGGCCTGGTCGCCGCCGAGCGCCATCTCGACATCGCCGGCGGCGACCACGGCGGCGCTCCCGGAAGACGAGCCGCCGGCCGAATAGCCGTGCCTGCGCGGATTGTGGACCGGCCCCGTGGCGCTGGTCGAGCTGGTCCCGGAGACGCAGAAATATTCGCACACCGCCTTGCCGGCGATCTCGCCCCCGGCATCGAGGATGCGCGTCACCACGGTCGCGTCGACGTCCGGCACATAGCCTTCCATCACCGAGGCGCCGTTCATCATCGGCACCCCGGCGACGCAGATATTGTCCTTGATCGCGACCCGCTTGCCAGCGAGCCTGCCGCGCCTAGCGCCCTTGATCGCGGTCTTGACGTACCAGGCGCCGTGCGGGTTTTCGTCCGGCCCGGGGCGGTAGCCGGGCGTGCGGGGGTAGCGCACCTCCGGCATGTCGTCGGGCACGGATTCCAGCTGGCGGTAGGCGTCGACCAGCGGGCCGACAATGGCCTGCGTCGATTCGAGATAGTCGTCCGACGGGTTCATGCCGAGATCGGCGGCGCAGTCGCGAAGCTGCGCGACGGTGGGTGTCTTGAACATCCTGTCCCTCTCAGCCCGTGTCCGCGACCGCGCCGACGCCCACGAACTCCTCGATGATCTCGGAATCGCGCAGGCTCTCGGGCGCCAGCGCGCGGACGATCTCGCCCTTCTGGATCAGCAGGACCCGGCTCGACAGCGCGGCGGTGAAGTCGAGATTCTGCTCGACCAGCACGACGGTCAGACCGCGCGCGGCGCGCAGCGCGGCGAGATTCTCGGCGATCTGTTCGACGATGGAGGGCTGGATCCCCTCGGTGGGCTCGTCGAGCAGGATCAGCCGCGGGCGCATGCAGAGACAGCGCGCGATGGCGAGGATCTGCTGCTCGCCGCCGCTCAGCGCGCTCCCTTCCCGGTCGAGCAGGGGCTCGAGCCGCGGGAAGTCGGCGAGCACCTCGTCGACCGCGCTCTCGTCCTTTCCGCCCCCCGCGAGCGCCGCCATGCGCAGGTTCTCGCGGACGCTGAGCCTGGGGAATATCTCGCGCCCCTGCGGCACGTAACCCATGCCGCGCCGCGCCCGCCGGTCGGCCCGCTCGCGGGTCACGTCGACGCCGTCGAACGCGATCGAACCGTCGGTCGCGGGAACGAGCCCGATCAGCGTCTTCATCAGCGTGGTCTTGCCCATGCCGTTATGGCCGAGGATGCCGACGACCTCGCCGGCGGCGATATCGAGATCGATGCCGTAAAGGATCGGGATGCGCCCGTAGGCCGCCCTGAGACCCCTGACCTCAAGCATCGTCCCGCCCCCGCCTGGCGCCGGCCTGCTTGCCGAGATAGACGTCCCGCACCTCCTCGTTGGCGAGGATGTTGTCCATCGTGTCCTCCGCCAGGATCCGGCCCTGATGGAAGACGGTGACCCGGTGGGCGATCATCTGGATGAACTGCATGTCGTGCTCGACGACGATCATCGCGCGGTCGCGGCCGATCTCGCGGATGATCTCCGCGGTGCGCGCGACCTCCTGCTTGGTCATGCCCGCGGTGGGCTCGTCGAGCAGCATCAGCCGCGGATCGCAGGCCAGCACGAGGCCGAGCTCGAGCCATTGCCTCTGGCCGTGCGGAAGCTGGCTCGCCACGCTGTCCGCCCTGTCGGCGAGGCCGACCAGCCGGACGATCTCGTCCACCGCCGCCCTCGTTTCGGTCCGATTGCGCGTGCGCGCCGCCGCGAGACGCAAATTTTCCGCCACGCTGAGCCCGTCGAACAGGCTCGGCACCTGAGTCTTGATCGAGATCCCGCGCCGGGCGATCGCGTGCGGCTCTTCGCCGACCAGGCTCGCGCCGTCGAACAGGATCTCGCCCTCGGTCGGGCGGAGCTGCCCGGTCAGGCACTTGAAGAACGTGCTCTTGCCGGCGCCGTTGGGACCGATCAGGCAGCGCAGCTCGCCGGCCCCCAGGCTGAAATCCGCGCCGGCGACGGCGGTCACGCCGCCGAACCGCATGGTCAGGCCGCGGGTCTCAAGAAGCGGCGTATCGGTCATGGCCCGGCTTCGCCTCGGCGTCGAATCAGCGAGTCGGCGATCCGCCCGAACATCGGCACGAACCCGCTCGGCACCAGCAGCACGATCGCCACGAAGATCGCGCCGAGAACGATGTTCACGTCGGCGATCTTGGTCTCGCCCAGCCAGGTCGCCAGATATTGAATCAGCACGCAGCCGAGGATCGCGCCGAACAGCGTGCCGAGCCCGCCGACCAGGATCCACATGATGATCTGCGCGGTGAAGACGAGCGAGAACACGGTCGGGCTGACATAGGCGCCCCAAGCGCAGAACAGAACGCCGGAGAGGCCGGCGATGCCGGCGCCGACGGCGAGCGCCACTGTCTTGATCCAGCGCGCGTCATAGCCCAGCAGCTCGGTGCGCGCCTCGTTCTCGCGGATCGAGACGAGCACGCGGCCGAAATCGCTCGCCAGCAGCGCGCGCAGCCCGAAATAGACGACCGCCAGCAATACCGCTGCGGGCGCGTAGAGCGCCTCGTACTCGATGGGCGCCGATGGATCGCCCGGAACGTTGATCGGCGGCACCGAGGGCATCCCGTTGTAGCCGCCGAGCCGGGCGGTGCCGATCCTGTATTCGTCCCCCGCGGACGCCCCGATCAGGTAGTAGAAGACCAGCGAGACGGCGAGCGTGATGACCGCGAGATAGACGTCGCTCACCCGCCCGTAAAACATGAAATAGCCGAGCACCAGGGCGAGGATCACCGGCAGCAGGATGCCGAGCAGGATCGGCACCGTGCTCTCGCCCATGTTGATGACCGCGACCGCATAGGTGTAGGCGCCGAGCCCGAAGAACGCCGACTGGCCGAAGCACAGGATGCCGCCGAACCCCCAGACGAAGGCGAGGCTGAGCGACAGAATCGCCATCGCGATGAACAGCGTGAAGTCGATCAGCGCGAAGGATTCGACCATGGCCGGCACGCCGAAGACGAGGACGAGCGACAGCGCGCCCATCGCCCACAGCCCGGCCGCGTTGCGGCTCATCCTCACAGCCCGCGCCGGAAATAGCGCCCGGTGATGCCGAGCGGCAGCAGGCGCAAGAGCACGATGGCGACGACCAGGAGCGCGACCTCGCCGACCACCGGCCGGCTCAGGAAGGTGACCGCCTGGCTGACCGCGCCGAACAGGAAGGAGGCCGCCCCGGTGCCGGCAAGCGCCACCGCCCCGCCGCCGATCACGGTGATGAAGGCCTTGACCACATAGGTGACGCCGATCTCGGGGAGCACGCCGGCGATCGGGGCGAGGATCGCGCCGGCGAGCCCGCTCAGCGCGGCGCCGATCCCGAACGTGGTGGCGTAGACCCGGTCGACGCTGACCCCGATGCCGGAGGCCATCTGCGCGTTCTGCATGGTGCCGCGCGCGATCAGGCCCCAGCGCGTGTACTTGAAGCCGACATAGAGCGCCGCCATCAGCGCCAGCGTCACCAGGATGACGAAGAAGGTGTAGCCGCCTTCCTGATAGGCGCCGATCCGGATCGTGCCGAAAGGCGGGGTGACGCCCTTCTGGTGGTAGCCGAGCACGGTCGCGGCCAGCCCGATCAGGAACAGGCTGAGCCCCCAGGTGGCGAGCACGGTCTCGATCACGCGGCCGTAGAGATGGCGGATGATGAGGCGTTCGACGACCACGCCGATGACCGCCACCGCGAGCGGCGCCACGACCAGCATCGCGATCCAGAAATTGACGCCCGCGTTGTAGCTCAGGATGAAGGCGTAGCCGCCCATCATCAGGAACTCGCCATGGGCGAAGTTGATCACGCCCATCATGCCGAAAATGATCGCCAGCCCGATGCTGATCAGCGCCAGGCTGGCGACCGCGTAGAGGATCTGGATGACGACGACGACCGCAAGGTCCATGTGAGGCCCGTTACGGCTGGAAACCCGTCACCTTCCGGATCAGATCTTCGGCTCGTACATCACGTTGGTGTCGGGCCTGGCCTTCAGGTCGCACTGGTTGCCGGTATTGGTCGGCGGCACCTGGGCGACCTTCTTCTGGATCTCGAACTTCCCGCCCTTGGCCTGGCCGATATACATGTCCATCGTGCAGTGATGGGTCTTGGCGTCCATGGTGAGCGGACCGCCGGGCCCGTCGACGGTGAGCCCGCCCTCGAGCACCTCGATCACCTTCTCGCGCTTGGTGGTGCCGGCCTGGTTGACCGCCTTGGCCCAGAAAATCCACCCGTACCAGTCCTTCGGCGGCACGTCGGTGAGATAGCCGTAATCGGTGCCGTTGCGCTTGCGGAACTCGGCGAGCCACTTCTTGTTGAACGGGATGTCGAGGTCCTCGTAGTAGGAGTAGCAGGTGAGGATCCCGTCGGCGATCTCGGGCGGCATGCGCACCACCTCGCCGGCCGCGCCGAAGGTGGTCGAGACCATCGGGATTTTCTTGTTCATGCCGGCCGACGCCCACTGACCGTAGAACGAGGCATGCGCGGGCCCGACGAACACGTTCATCACGAAATCGGGTTTGGCCGCCTGGATCTTGCTGATGGTCGGGCCGAACTGGTTGACGGTCAGCGGGAAGAACTCCTCGCCGACCACCTGGCCGCCGGCGTCCTTGACCGCCTTCTGAATCCACTTGGCGGTGATCTGGCCGTAATTGTAGTCCGCGGCCATGATGTAGACCTTCTTGCCCCAGCGCTTCATCGCCTCGCCGGAGAGCAGGTCGACATAGCCGCCGGGCGTCGCGCCGGTGGCGAAGAAGTTGCGGTCGCACACGCCGCCCTCGTAGTTGGTGTTGTAGAAGTAAAGGGTCTTGAGCTTGTGCAGGATCGGCCGGATCACCTCGCGGGACGAGCTGGTCAGCCCGCCCTGGACCACCGCCACCTTGTCGCGCAACACCATCTGCCTTGCGTACTGGTTGTAGGCCTGCATCTGCGACTGCGAGTCGTAGGTCTTGACCTCGAGCTTCTTGCCGAGGACGCCGCCGGCGGCGTTGATCTCGTCGATCGCCATCTCGGCGCAGGCCCACTGGTTCTTGCCGAACAGCTGCAAATCGCCGGACAGGTCGTAGATCGCGCCGCCCTTGATGGTGTCGGCGGCCGAGACCCCTTTCGGCCAGAAATACGGCCCGGCGGCGAGCGCCGCGGCGCCCGCGGCGGATGTCTTGATGAACGAGCGGCGTTTGACGGTCATGGTTCTCCCTCCGGTTCGCCCGCATTGCTCAGGCGGGTCGCACGGCGCCCCGATTGGCGTGAAATGACGGTAGCAACCCGTTTTCCGGGCGACAAGGCCGCTGTGCCGGGCCGGCGGTTGCGCGCGCGCTCCGGCGGCCAATAGACTTTCGGGAAACGGCACGTGGGAGGGAAATCATGGCCGACAAGGTGCGGATCGCCCATCTGGCGGGGCCGACGGCGACGATCCAGAACACCCCGCCGCTGGTGACCTCGAACAAGGCGAGGCGCAGGCACGGGCTGCCCCTGCTGACCGGGGTGGACGGCGCGCCGCTGCCCTACGACGCGCTGCGCGGCCAGCGCCTGGCCGCCCCGGCGAAGGTCTATGTCGAGCAGTTCTCCGGCCATCCGCTGGAGTCGGACTCGGCCGCGCTCTACGCCCCGGCGGACGGCTATATCGGCGCCGACGGGACGTTCAGAACGGAACGGCGCTCGCCCGGCGACAAGCCGGTCTACGAGATCGAGATGCTGCCCGAGGACGGGCTCTACCCCCTGCCCTACATGGCGCGGCAGGCGGACGGCGCGGCCTGGGAGGAGGAATGCACGGCCGCCGGCGCGCCTGACGAGGAAGCGCGCCAGGGGTTCTACCCGGACGGATCGCGCAGTTTCGAGGAGATCGACCGGCTCATGGTCGACGACGCCGGGATCGCGAGCTCGATCTCGGCGCTCGCGGACGTCGATTTCTACCGCGGCGTGCCGCCCGGCGGGTACCGGAGCGGACTTCCGGAAACGGAGCGGCCGGATATCGGCGAGGGCGACATCCCGGCGGAGCGGCGGGGCGCGGATTTCTTCCCCTACAAGCCCTACCACCTGACCGCGCCGCCGCCCCGCCCGACGCTGGCCAAGGCGACCAACGACATGCAGGCGCTGGTGTCCGACGACGCCTATGACGGAGTCATCTGGACCCAGGGCAGCCCCGACGTCGAGGACAGCGCCTACTGGTTCAACCTGCTGATCGACACGGAAAAACCGATCTGCGGCGTCGCCGCCCAGCGCCCGCAGGGCCAGATCAGCAACGACGGCCCGGCCAACATCGTCGACTGCGTGCGCTACATCGCGTCCCGCGTCTGGGCGGACGCCGAAGGGCGCGACCGCTGCGGCGCGGTGGTCATCCAGGAACAGCAGGTCTTCGCCGCCCGCGAGGTCGCCAAGGTGGACGCCCGGCCGGGCGGCTATGTCGCGACCGGCGGGCATGGCGGGATCATCGGCCAGGTCCACTATACCGGCCGCTTCATGCTGACCTACCTGCCGGTCTACCGGCACACCTTCGGCTCGGACGTGAACTTGAACCGCCTGCCCGCGTCCACCATGGCAGTGAGGGCGGACGCGGACGGGCGGATCGAACGGTTCGACATCGCGGTCAAGGACGGTGACGGAAACCTGCTGGCCGACGCGATCCCGGTGGTCTCGATCGAGAAGAACGGCTGCTATGCCGGGCTCGAGATCGGCGACGACCCGGCGCTGGAACGCGACCTCGCCGCCTCGGTCGAGCACAAGCTGTCTCTCGGCCGGCTCGCGGGGTTCGTGGTCGAGGGGCTGGTGCCGTACGGGCTCAACACCTCGGCGGCGCGCCACGCGGTTCTGCTGCGCGCGACGGCCTGCGGCATCCCGGTGGTGCGGGTCGGGCGCGGCCATACGCAGGGCTTCGCGGATTACAGCGACTATCAGATCTCGGGGGCCAACCTGACGGCGACCAAGGCGCGGCTCCTGCTGATGGCGTGCCTGCTGCGCTTCGGCGCGCTGCCGCCCGCCGCGGATCCCGACAACCCGACCGGAGCGGAACTCGCGGCGATCCAGGACGCGCTTTCGCAGTACCAGGCGGTGTTCGACACGCATTGAAGCGCATCGCCTCACGACACGACGACCGACGGAGGACTTACGATGACGGCATTCCTGATCGTGCGCGCGGAGGTCGACCCGGCGTCACGGGAGGCGTTCGATGTCTGGTACCAGAACGAACACCTGCCGGATGCCACGGAGGCGTTCGGCGCCGCGGGCGCGAGCCGCGGCTGGAGCGACGTGGACGACAACGTCCATATCGCCTTCTACGAGTTCGCCGACCTGGCGGAGGTAAACCGGGTGATGGGCTCCGACGCGCTCAAGGGAATGATCGCCGAGTTCGACCGGCTGTGGATCGGCAAGGTGACCCGCACCCGCGAAGTGCTCGAGCTGATCCAAGAGATCTAGGCGATCGATACGTTCCACGCGCCGCAGACGTGGATCGTCTGGCCGGCGACGTAGCGCCCTTCCGGTCCGCAGAGATGCCGCACCATGGCGGCGATCTCCTGGACCGTCCCCATCCGGCCCATCGGGGTCGGATTTTCCCGGAAATGATCGGGCACGTGCCCGGCGACCTCGTAGTTGTCGATGCTGCCGGGCGAGACGCAGTTGACGTTGATGTTGTGCGGCGCGAGCTCGACGGCGAGCGCCGCGCTCATCCCGGCGAGTCCCGCCTTCGCGGCCGCAACCGCGGAGCGGTTCTTGACGCCGCGATGGCCGGACACCCCGCCGATATTGACGATCGACCCGCCGCCGGCGGCGACCAGGTGCGGAACTGCTTCGCGGATACACAGGAAAGCCGAGTCGACCGTGTTGGCCTGGACGTCGCGCCATTCCTCGTAGCCGGTCTCCACGACGGGCTTGGCAATGCGGTGCGAGACGTTGTTGACCAGTATGTCGAGCCGGCCGAAGGCCGAGACCGCCGCCTCGATCAACCCCTTCGCCTGGTCGGGATCGCTGACATCGGCGAGATGAACATGGGCCTTTCCGCCGGAGGCTTCGACCTCGCCCGCGATTTCGTCGGCGGCCTCGGCCGATTTCCGGCCGTTGACGATCACCGAAGCCCCTGCGTCGGCGAAAGCAAGGGCGGTCGCGCGGCCGATACCGCGCACGCTCCCCGTAACGATGGCGACTTTCGATTCGAGCTCGCGCCGGCTCATCCGCCTCTCCCGGTTGTCATGTTCGCAACGACGGAGACTACCGCGTTAAGATCGTCGCGAACAAAACGGGAGGGACGGGCCATGCCCATGGCGCGGGTCGGCGATATCGGCCTCAACTACCGGATCGACGGGCCGGACGGCGCGCCCTGGGTCACGTTCACCACCGGGATGACCAACGATCTCACGATGTGGGACCCGCACGTTGATGCGCTCTCGGCGACGCACCGCCTGCTCCGCTTCGACAGCCGCGGCCACGGCGGTAGCGACGCGACGCCCCCGCCGTATACGCTCGACATGCTGATCGGCGACATCGTGGGGCTGTGGGACGCACTCGGGATCGAACGCTCCACCCTGGTCGGCATCGGGCTGGGCGGCGTGGTCTCGATCGGGCTTGCGCTGGAACACGCCGACCGGCTCGACGCGCTGGTTCCGGTGGCCTGCCGGTCCGAGCCGGTGCCGCAATACCGCGCGATCTGGCCGCCGATGATCGAGCGCGCGAAGGCCGGCGGCATCGAGGCCATCGCGGACACGACGGCGGAACGCTGGTTCCCGGAGGCCTTCCGCGCCGCCAATCCGGACGTCATGGAGAAGATCCGCGCGATGATCGTCAGGACGTCGGTGGACGGCTATCTCGGCTGCATCGCGGCGCTGCTCACTATGGACTACACGGCCCGGCTGCCCGCCATCGCCGTGCCGACGCTGATGGTCTCGGGCGCCGAGGACCATGTCGGCGCGCCGCCTGACGTGATGCAGGCGATGGCCGATGCGATCCCCGGCGCGCGCCACGTCTCGCTGCCCGGAGCCGGCCACATCTGCACCGTCGCCAATCCGGGCGCCTTCGACGAGGCGCTCATCGCGTTTCTCAGCGAACAGAAAGGATAGCCCGCATGTTCAAGGCCATGAATCCGGAAGGCGTCTGCCCGCCCTTCCGCCATTACGTCCATTCGATCGAGGTGCCGCCCAACGCGCGCTGGCTGGTCGTCTCGGGCCAGGTCGGCACGTTGCCCGACGGCACCATCCCGGAAGGGGTCGAGGCCCAGACCGAGGCGGCCTGGAACAACGTCGTCAAGATTCTCGAAGCCAACGGGATGGGTATCGGGGACATCGTGATGGTCACCCAGTATCTCACGCAGGTCGGGGACCGGGACGCCCACATGGCGATCCGCGACCGGTTCCTCGGCGACCACAAGCCCGCTTCGACGCTGCTCTACGTCTCGGCGCTCGCCCAGCCGGAAATGGTCGTCGAGGTGGAGATCAAGGCCGCGCAAGCCGTCGACTGACCGCACCGGGCGCATCCCCGAATGGCGCCAGCGGTCTCGCCCGTCGTCCTGATCGGCGCGTTCTGTCTCGCGCTGACCGGCGTCAACCTGTCGTTCATGGTGGTCGCGGCGCTGCTGCCGACCCTGATCGAGGCGTGGTCGCTCAGCGAAATCGAGGCGGGCTGGCTCGGCGGCATCTTTTTCGCCGGCTACGTCGCGACCGTCCCGGTCCTTTCGAGCCTCGCGGACCGGATCGACCCGAGGCGGATCTATCTCGGTTCCGCCCTGATCGGAATGGCCGCCTCCTTCGGTTTCGCGGTCCTCGCGGACGGGTTCTGGTCGGCCCTGTTCTGGCGCTTCCTGGCGGGCGTCGGGCTCGCCGGCACCTACATGCCGGGGCTGAAGGCGATGAGCGACAACGTGCCCGGGGCGATGCGTTCGCGCGCGTCGGGTTATTACGTATCCGTGTTCGCCATCGGCTCCGCGCTTTCCTTCATCGTCGGCGGCGAGGCGGCGGCCGGCTGGGGCTGGCGCTGGGCGTTCGTAGTGGCCGGGTTGGGCTTTGGGCTCGCGTTTCTGCTGATTTTCGTCGCCCTGCCGCGGCAGGCGCCGGATGCGCGCACGGCACCCGACTCGTTCGACGTTCGCCCGGTCTTCGCGAACCGCGGCGCGATGGCCTACGTGCTCGCGAATTTCGGCGGGCTGTTCGAGTCGGTGGGGCTCAGGACTTGGCTCGTCCCTTACCTGGTGTTCCTCCTGAATCGCCCGGGCGAGCAGCCCGCCCTCCTTTCGCCGACCACGATCGCCGCGGGCATCGCCTTCATCGGCGTCGCCGGAGCGGTCGCCATATCGGAGCTCGGCGAGCGCTTCGGCATCCGGGCCGTCCTGATCGGAACCTCGATCGTTTCCTTCGCCGCCGCCATCGCGACCGGGGCGGCAGTCGGGCTGGACTACTGGACGGTCGTCGCCTTGCTCGTCGCCTGCGCGGTGCTGAACTACGGCCGCACCGGCCCGACGACGACGGGCGCGCTGCTCAACGCCGACCCGAAGCTGCAAGGGACGACGATGGGGATCTTCGCCTTCATCGGATTCGCGGGCGCCCTGGTCGGGCCGGTCGCCTTCGGCACGGCGCTCGAAGCCGCGGGAGGCCGGGACGATCCGGCCGCCTGGATCTGGGGTTTCGCCGCTGTCGCGATGGGCGCGGTGCTGACCGCCGGCGCGGTCGCCGCCCTCGCGCGCGGGCGGGGATGAGGGCCGGTCGAAATGACGGGTGGCAGGGACCGGGTCCGATGCGCAAACTGCGCGAAGGAGGGACGATGACCGATCCGGTAGCAGTTGTCGTCGGCGCGGGGGATGCAACCGGCGGCGCGGTGGCGCGGCGGTTCGCGCGCGGCGGCTACGTCACGTGCCCGGTGCGGCGCAAGCGCGAGAACCTCGACGGCCTGGTGGCGCAGATCGAGGCCGAAGGCGGGGCCGTCCATCCCTTCGGCGTCGATGCGCGCAACGAGGAGGCCGTGGCCGCGATGTTCGACGAGATCGAGGCCGGTATCGGCCCGGTCGAGGTCGCGGTCTTCAACATCGGCGCCAACGCGCCGGGCAGCATCCTGGAGGAAACCGCCAGGCGCTATTTCAAGATGTGGGAGCTTTCCTGCTTCGCGGGCTTCCTGACGGGGCGCGAGGCGGCGCGGCGCATGACGCCCCGCGAACGCGGCACCATCATCTTCACCGGCGCGACCGCGAGCATGCGGGGGAGCGCCCGGTTCGCCGGCTTCGCCGGCGCCAAGCACGCGCTCCGCGCGCTCGCCCAGAGCATGGCGCGCGAGCTCGCGCCGAAGAACATCCACGTCGCGCACGTTGTTGTCGACGGGGCGATCGACACCGAGTTCATCCGTTCCAACTTCCCCGACCGCTATGCGCTCAAGGAACGGGACGGAATCGTGAACCCCGACCATATCGCCGAGATATACTGGCAGCTGCACGTCCAGCCGCGCGATGCCTGGACCTTCGAGATGGACCTCAGACCCTGGATGGAACCCTGGTAGGACAATGACGGCACAGGTTGAATTCCACTTCGATTTCGGCAGCCCGAACGCCTATCTCAGCCATTGCGTCATCCCGGAGATCGAGCGCCGCACCGGGGCGAGCTTCGCCTACGTCCCGGTGCTGCTGGGCGGCGTGTTCAAGCTGACCAACAACCGCCCGCCGATGGACCAGACGGCGGGCGTCAGGAACAAGCCGGAATACGCGCGGATCGAGACCGACCGCTTCATCCGCCGCCACAGGATCGACAGCTACACCTGGAACCCGAATTTCCCGGTCAACACGCTCCGCATCATGCGGGGCGCGGTCGCGGCCGAGATGGACGGCTGGCTCGACCGCTACGTCGCCTCGGTGTTCCGCCACATGTGGGAAGAGCCGAAGAAGATGGACGAGCCGGAGGTCATCGTTTCCGCGCTCGCCGAAGACGGAATCGACGGCGCCGCGCTGCTGGAACGGACCGGGGACCAGGCGGTCAAGGACAGGCTGCTCGCCAACACCGAAGCCTCGGTGGCGCGCGGCACCTTCGGCAGCCCGACCTTCTATGTCGGCAACGAGATCTTCTTCGGCAAGGACCGCCTGGGCGACGTCGAGGCGGAGATCGCCGAAGCGTCGCGATAGGAGACCGAGCATGGCTTCGAACCTCGACACCCCGGCCCGGCCGGCCGTCCACGGCCTCGAGCATTCCGCCTATCGCTGCCGCGACGCGGAGGAGACCCGGGCCTTCTACGAGGACATCGTCGGCTTTCCGCTGACGCTCGCGCTCCACATCGACCGGCACCCGACGACGGGCGAGCCGGTCGATTACCTGCATATCTTCTTCGACATCGGCGGCGGCGACCCGGGCAAGCCGTCCTATATCGCCTTCTTCGAGGTGGTCGACCATCCCGGCGACGATCCGGAAGAGCTCTTCAAGCGGCGCTGGGGCATGGACCTCCACTTCGCCATGCAGGTCCCGGACCATGCCGCGCTGGATGCCTGGAAGGGCCGGCTGGAAAGCGAGGGCGTCGCGGTCGAGGGACCCATCGACCACGGCATATGCCGCTCGATCTATTTCCACGATCCGAACGGCTACCGCCTGGAGTTCGCCTCGATGGAGGCGAAGGAGGAGAAAGTTTTCGACGCGCACGGCGCCAGGGCCCGCGAATTGATGCGGAACTGGACGGAATGGAAGGCGTCGCGGGGACGGGCGGCCGCCGAATAGCCCCGGCGTGACGTTCTGGAACGATCTCGGCGGCGTCCCGCACCGGCTGGGCCGGTGCGACGCGGGCGGCATCGAGACCCGCTTTATCGACGCTGGCGCCGGCGGGCGCGCCGTCCTGTTCCTGCACGGGATTAACGGCCACCTGGAGGTGTTTCTCCGCAACGTCGCGGCGCATGGGAAGGCGGGGCTGCGCGTCGTCGCGCCCGACCTGCTCGGGCACGGTTATACGGGCAAGCCGGATCGTCCGTACGAGATCGACGACTATCTCGACCATCTGTCCGCGTTTCTGGACGCGATGGAAATCGACCGGCTCAGCCTCGCCGGCACGTCGCTCGGCGGCTGGATCGCGGCACGCTTCGCGGCGCGCCATCCGGAACGCACGGTCAGCCTCAGCCTGATCAGCTCCGGCGGGCTCACCTCCTACGCCGGCGTCATGGAGAAGCTCAGGAATCTCGGCAACGCCGCCACCTCGGGCCGCGATGCGGTGCGGGAGCGCCTCGCGTTCGTCATCAAGGATCCCGCCAACATCGCGGACGAGCTCGTCGATGCGCGCTGGGCGATCTACCGCCGGCCGGACTACAAGGCCACGCTGCCCCGCATCATGTGCCTGCAGGACCCCGGCATCCGGGCGCGCAACCTGCTGACTGAGGACGAGCTGGCCGGCATCGAAGCGCCCACGCTGGTCCTCTGGACCCGCGACGATCCGACGGCGACGGTGGAAGACGGCAGGCGATACGCGGACGCGATCCCCGGCGCGCGCTTCGAGCTGTTCGAGAACTCCTCCCACATGCCCCAGTTCGAGGAGCCCGAACGCTTCGATCGTTTGCACGTCCCGTTCCTCCTCGCCGCCTGGGACGCGCTCGCGCCGGGATGAGCCGCGACGGCGCCTAATCCGCCGGCACGAACGCCGGGATGAGACCGTCCTCGTATTCCCGGTAGACGAGCCGGACCGCCATCCCGGTGCGCACCGACTCGACCGCGCAGTCGACGACGTTGCCCATCATGCGGACGCCCTCCTCGATCTCGACGAGGGCGACCGCATAGGGAATTCGCGTCTTCCAGCCCTCGTGCGCGCCGTGGGCGAAGCGGACGATGGTATAGCTCCAGACCGTGCCCCTGCCGCGGACCGGACGCCAGTCGAGATCGTCCGACCAGCATTCCGGGCAGACCGGGCGGGGGTAGAAGTGGAAGCGGCCGCAGGCGCCGCACCGGGGCAGCGCCATCGCCCGCCGGTCGACGGAGCGCCAGAACGGGCTCGCGCGGTCGATCGTCATGCGAGCCCCTTGCCGAGCAGCATCGCGCCGCAGATCGAGAAGATGTTGCCGTTGCCCGAGACCGCCGCGATTTCCGCGTCCTTCACCTGGCGCGGGCCGGAATCGCCGCGCAGCTGACGCACCGCCTCGAGCACGTGAAGCATGCCGCCGACATGGCCCTGGGACAGCAGCCCGCCATGCGGGTTCACCGGGAGCGCGCCGTCGAAGCCGAGCCCGCCCTCGGCCGCGAGCCGCCCGCATTCTCCCGCGCCGCAGAATCCCAGCGCCCCCACCGTGATCGAGACCGACGCGGTGAAGCCGTCATGCACCGTCAGCAGATCCACGTCTTGCGGCGTCAATCCCGCCTCGGCGAAGGCGCGGCGGCCGGCCTCCGCCATGCCGAGCTCCGGGATGTCGGGGGTCAGGCTGACGATCTTGTGCGTCGCCTGCGACCCCGCGCCGAGATAGGAGACCGGCGTCGCCTCGAGCCCCCGGGCGACGCGGCGCGAGACGATCACGAAGGCGCCGGCGCCGTCGACCACCGGCGAGCAGTCGAGCCGGCGGAAGGGCTCCGCGATCCACGGCGAGGCGCGGTAATCCTCGATCCCGATCGGCTTCCGGTAGGCCGCGTTCTCGTTGAGCATCGCGTGACGGCGCGCGGTCAGCGCGATCGGCGCGAACGCCTCTTCCGGCTCCAGCCCGTGGAGGTCGAGGTAACGCCTGGCCAGCAGCGCGTAGGAAACGACGATGGACGAGCCGAAAATCTCCTCGAACTCCTCCGCGCCGGTCGTCATCTGCGCGATATAGCCGTGCGTGCCGGGCGGGCGGTGGGTCGCCGCGTTGTCGCCGTAGACGCAGACTGCGATCTCCAGCCTTCCGGCGTCGATCGCCGCCATCGCGTTCTGGATCATCGCGATGAAGGCGACCGTGCCGCCGACATCGACGATTTCGGCGAGCCGCGGCGCGAGCCCGAGATATTCGATGACGCTGAGCCCGTGGAGCTGCATCGGCTGGATGTAGGAGCCAAGCGCGTAGACGCCGTCGACCCGCGCCTTGTCGATGCGGGCGTCGGCGAGCGCCTTGCGCACCGCCTCGCATTGCAGGTCCAGCGCGCTGCGGCCGGGGTGCTTGCCGACCCTCGTCTCGCCGATGCCGACGATGACCGCGCCTTCCCTCATCGGCGAACTATAGCCACGCCCGGCCGGCCGCTATAGTGCGCCGACCGGTGCGAACAGGGTGCGGCGAGGAGCGGATGTACATAAACGGCGATTGGGAACGGGGGCCCGCCGACGCGAGCTTCGCGGTGCTCAACCCGGCCGACGGGTCGGTGATCGCGGACGTCCCCGACGGCGGCGCCGACCGCGCCCGGGCGGCGATCGACGCGGCGGCGGACGCCTTTCCGGCGTGGCGCGCGACGACGGCCTATGAGCGCGCGGCGATCCTGATGAAGGCGCACGCGCTGATGCTGGAGCGCCGCGAGAAGATCGCCCGGACGATGACGGAGGAGCAGGGAAAGCCGCTCCGCGCCGCCAACACGGAAGTCCGCTACGCCGCCGATTTCCTGGTCTGGTTCGCCGAGGAGGCCAAGCGGGTCTACGGCGAGACGATCCCGTCGGCGCGCCCGGACCAGCGGTTCATGGTGCTGCACCAGCCGGTCGGCGTCGTGGCCGCGATCACGCCCTGGAACTACCCGATCTCGATGATCACCCGGAAGCTCGGCCCCGCGCTCGCCGCCGGCTGCACGGTGGTGCTGAAGCCCGCCGAGGCGACGCCGCTGACCGCGATCGAGACCTTTCGCGTGTTCGAGGACGCCGGGTTCCCGAACGGCGTGGTCAACCTGGTGACCGCCCGGGACCCCGCGCCGGTCGGCGAGGAGTTCGTCACCAACCCGAAGGTCCGGAAGCTCACCTTCACCGGGTCCACCGCCGTCGGCAAGATGCTGGCCGGGCGCGCGGCGGCGAACATGAAGCGCGTCTCCTGCGAGCTCGGCGGGCACGCCCCCTTCATCGTGCTCGGCGACGCCGACCCGGTGCACGCGGCGAAGGGGCTGCAGCTCGTCAAGTTCCTCAACACCGGCCAGGCCTGCATCAGCCCCAACCGGGTCTACATCCACCGCGACGGCGCGGATGCGTTCCTCGAAACCCTCACCGGGCGGGTGGCGAAGATGAAGGCGGGCAGCGGGTTCGAGGACGGGGTGACGATCGGCCCGCTGGTCGACGAGGCGGCGGTCGCCAAGGTCGAGGCGCAGGTCGACGACGCCGTGGCCAGGGGCGCGACCGTCCTTTGCGGCGGCGGGCGGCTGACCGAAAACGGGCTCGACAGGGGCAACTTCTACGCCCCCACCGTGCTCGACGGCGTCACGCCCGACATGCGGATCTACCGCGATGAGACGTTCGGCCCGGTCGCCGCCGTGGTCCGCTTCGACGACGGGGACGACATCCTAGCGATGGCGAACGACACCCATTACGGGCTCGCCGCCTATGTCTACAGCCAGAACCTCGCCCGGACGATGCGGCTCCTGGAGGGGCTCGATTTCGGCATCGTCGGCATCAACGACATCAACCCGGCCTCGGCGGCGGCGCCGTTCGGCGGGATGAAGGACTCGGGCCTCGGCCGCGAGGGCAGCCGCGAGGGGATCGCGGAGTATCTCGAGACCAAGGTCGCCGGGTTCAGCATCTGAGGGGGTTGCGATGCGCCCCGATCGGGAAATCGCGGTCATCGGCGCGGGGCTCGGCGGGCTGGTCGCTGCGACGCTGCTGGAACAGCGCGGCTTTCGCGTCCGCGTCTACGAGCAGGCGCCCGCGTTCGAGCGGCTGGGCGCCGGCATCAATGTCAGCCCCAACACGATGAAGGTGCTGCGCGCCGCCGGCGTCGAGGCGCAACTGCTCGAAATCGGGCTCCGGCCGGAATACTGGATCAGCCGCAGGTTCGATACCGGCGAGACCATGTTCCGCTACGACATGCGCGACGCCTGCGAGGCGGCGTTCGGCGCCTGCTACATGGTCATCCACCGCGGCGACTTCCACGAGATCCTGACCGGCAACGTCGCCCCCGGCACGATCGCGTTCGGCAAGAGGCTGGTCGGGCTGGAGCAGAAAGGCGGCTCCGTCGCGCTCGAATTCGAGGACGGCAGCCGGGCCGGGGCGGATATCGTCATCGGCGCCGACGGCATCGATTCGACGGTGCGCGAGGCGCTGCTCGGCCCCGAGCTGCCGGTCTATTCGGGCTATGTCGGGCATCGCTGCATCATCCCTGCCGACAGGCTCGGCGACCTCGCGCCCGCCGACGTCACCAAGTGGTGGTCCGACGACGCGCATGAGGACACCCACATGGTGGTCTACTATCTCGACCGGAACCGCGACGAGATCTACTTCGTCACCGGCGTGCCGCAGCCCGAATGGGATTACGGCTTCTCCCATGTCGATGCCGATTACGGCGAGCTGCGCGCGGCCTTCGCCGACTTCCACCCGGAAATCCACACCCTGATCGACATTTCGAGCGGCGCGACCAAGTGGCCGCTGTTCGACCGGGAGCCGCTGCCGCTCTGGAGCGACGGGCGGCTGGTGCTGATCGGCGATGCCTGCCACCCGATGAAGCCCCATATGGGGCAGGGCGCGGCCATGGCGATCGAGGACGCGGCGATCCTGGTCCGCTGCCTGGAGCGCTGCGGCGAGGACCACGCCGCCGCCTTCGCCCTCTACGAGGAGAGCCGCAAGGGGCGCTGCGAGGCGGTGCAGCAGGGCTCGCGCGACAACAAATGGCTCAGGAACCGGATGGACCCCGCCTGGGTGTTCTCCTACGACGCGATGACGGTCCCGCTCGGCGGGTAAGCGGCCCTTCGATACGCGGCTTCGCCGCTACTCAGGGTGAGGGAAACGCACACAGGAACCCTCATCCCGAGTAGGCGCGCCAGCGCCGTATCGAGGGACCCCTACCCGTAAAACCCCCAGAATTCCTTGTCGTAGCCCGGCGCGCGGGGCTCGGGCCATTCGCCGTAATAGGCGACGATATGGTCCTTCGGCCTGCGCTTGCGCCACTCGGCGACAAAGCGGTCGAAGGGCTTGGCCTTTTTCAGCCGTTCGCGGCGCAGGGCCGCCCTTTTCCTTTCCGTCGCCGCGCGGTCGATGCGCCCCGTCGCGGCGTCGATGACCGCGCCGTACACCCCCTCGGCCACGTGCGGGTCGATCATCCTGCCGTCGAGGTCCTTCTGGATGTCGTCCGGGTCGCGCTCCAGCACGTCGCCGTACCCGCCGCCGCCGCCCATGGTGAAGATCATCAAATCGCCTTCCTCGAACTTCTCGGTCGGCTGGCCCGAGGATTCCAGGCGGTAGGATCCCTCCACGCTCTGCTTCGCGATCAGGTCGGCCATTTCGAGGTCGATGTCCTCGCCCGCCGCCGCCTTGTCGAGCAGGTCGGAGCCCTCGATGACGATGCGCGGGTTGGGCGGGCCCATGTAGCCGCCCATGATGCCGGGGTTGTGGCTGATCTTGTCGGCGCTGCCCCACGAGTTGAGGAAGCAGCCCGGATCGCCGCAGGCGGTCGAGATCTCGACCAGCGAAGCGCCGCCGCGGAACTTGCCGTAGCCGTGGTTGTTGCGGTCGATCGCGCGGCTCAGCACGAAATGGGGCAGGCGGGAATCCATGTCCTCGGTCTCGCCCGCATCGGTGAACGGCCCCCAGAAGAAGCCGATCGCGCTCTCCCCGTCGCCGTCGAAGCGCCCGCCCTGCCCGGCCGCGTTGCAGGTGCCGGTGATGTTGGCCGAGTTGTAGCCGCGCCGGTTCTCGCCCGCGAAGGTGAACACGTTCTGGTTCCGCGAATGGGGCGCCTGGACCGCGACGCGGTAGGGGCTCGCGAACAGCGCCTTCGACCCCAGCACGTGGCAGCCGTTGGTCACGCAGGCGGCGATCGAGGTTCCCATGCCGTGCGCGATCTCGTCGGTCGCGTTGGCGATCGACGGCCCCTCGACGAGGTAGCGGCAGGTCTCCAGCAGCCCGGCGTTGGGCGGGATGCCGCGGAAGAAATAGGAGAACAGGTAGACCGCCGTCGCCGCGCGGACGAGATGCCAGGTTCCGTGCATCGGCCCGAGCCGGTTCTCCGGCGAGACCCCCTGGACCAGCAGGGTGAGCGAATCGTCCTCCTTGAACAGGGTGACGGGGATCCGGGTCAGCCCCAGCCTGCCGCCGATATCGTCGTCGTTGAACATCACCGCGCGGAACACGCCGTCGTTGATCTGGCGCAGCCGGCCGCGCGCGGCCTCCTCGGCCCGCGTCAGGATCGTCCGCATCCCGCCGACGACGTGCTCGACGCCGCGGCGCTCGATCTCGCGGACGATGCGGCGGTGCATCTGGAACAGGGTGGCGACGCGCGAGCGCAGATCCGCCGAGAACACGAACGGGTTGCGGACCTCGCCCGCCAGCATGTCGAGCATGTCCTGATTCAGCCGGAAGCTGTCGCCGATCCGCATCATCGGGACGTGGAAGCCCTCCTCGTAGCGGGTGCGCGCCTTGGCGTTGAACCCGCCCGGCGTCGGCGATCCCGAATCGCCCTGGTGCCCGCCGCAGGTCACCCAGGCGACGTGAACGCCCTCGAAGAACACCGGCATCGCGGTGAACATGTCGAACGGGTGGACGCCGCCGCCGAGCTCGTCGTTGAAGAAGTAGATGTCGCCGTCCGCGAGCCCGACCGTCGGGTCGGGCTCGTAGTATTTCTTGGCGTATTTGAGCTGGGCGTTGTTCAGCATCGTGTGGAAATAGATGCCCGTCGCCACCACCGCCGGGTCGCCCGAGGCGGTGAAGATCCCGCAATTCATGTCGCCGGTCATGATCGCTTCGGAGATCGAGAGCGACATGTAGACGTCGCGCGCCTCCTCGGCGATCGCCGTCAGCTTGTGGAACAGGAGCTCGACGTCGATCTCGGCGATCGCGTCCATGCCGCGCCGCTCAAGCCCGGTGACCGGCTCGAGCCCGTGGCTGATCAGCTCGGGATCGACGCCCGGGCGGCGCTCATAGGCGTCGCGGTCGTAGATCAGCCCCTCGCTCAGCGCCGCATAGCGGTCGAACAGCGCGCCCATCGCCCCTCCGGTCGGGGCGCAGGCTAGCAGCGCCGCCGGGACCGGCCAACCGGACCCTGCTCCCGGTAGCGGGTCAGTTTGAACTCCATCCCCTCTTCTTCCTCCGTCATGGTCGGCGAAGGCCGGCCATCCACGTTTTGTTTTTGTTTCTTCCATCGAGGCATAAAAACTCGTGGATGGCCGGCCTTCGCCGACCATGACGGTTGGGAATGGAGCGTTCGTTTCCGTTCCGAGGCGTTTGCGCTGTCGGGGACGGGTTGATTTACAAGGCGTTCACGGAGGTGCGAGATTTTTGATACCCCGTGGTGGTCGTTGATATCCGGGGTTTCAGTTTCGCTGCGGCGGTCGTTTTGGCGATTTTCACCCCACGCCGCTGGTCGCGGCGTCTTGGCAGCGAGGTTTTCCTGCGGCGGCCTCGCGCGCCCTGATCGTGCGCATGAGATAGAAGGTGTCGCCATCGGGCCCTGGGGCCCTTGTTCCACCACCACCCCTGGTCGGGAGAACAGCGATGGCGACGGCGGCGAAGCTACCCTTTTCGTGGCGCGATGTCGAAGTCCTGCCGGACCTTGAACGGCTGCGCCTGGTTCTGGCGGTGCTTCCCGACGAGGAGATCGTGACGGCGCTTGAAGTGTGTCGCGGTCGGGGCCGTAACGACTACCCGGTGCGGGCGATGTGGCGGGCGCTGATCGCGGGGGTGGTGTTGCAACACGCCTCGATGCAGTCGCTGTTGCGGGAGCTGGGGCGCAACCCGGCGTTGCTGGAGATCTGCGGGTTCGACCCTCTGCCGTATCAGAGCGGGCCGGTGACGGTGCTTCACGACGGGCATGCGGTAACGCGCCCGGCGCGGGTTCGTTCGACGGCGCCGAGCCACTGGAACTTCTCGCGGTTTCTGGGGCGTGTTGTGCAGCTTGAGGACGAGCAGGGGCTGGTGTCCGCCATGATCGAGAGCCTGCGCGCCGCGCTGTTCGCCGCGTTGCCGGACTTCGGGCGTCATCTCGGCTACGACGGCAAGGCGATCGCGAGCCACTCGACGGGCCGGGTCGGCAAGGACGAGGACAAGACCTCGGACCCCGACGCCGACTGGGGCAAGCACGAGACGGGCGGGGTGGACGCCAGGACCGGCGCGGTGTGGAAGAAGGTGAAGTCGTGGTTCGGCTACGGGCTGCACCTGATCGCCGACACCGATTACGAGGTTCCGGTGGCCTTCGAGGTGACGCGCGCTTCGGCCTCGGAACCCAAGGTGCTGTCCGGGATGCTGGAGGAGCTGTTCGCAAGGGCGCCGGAGATCGCCGGGCGCTGCGCCGACTTCAGCGCCGACCGCGGTCTCGACGATGCCCGCCTGAAGGCGCGGCTGTGGGACCGGTGGACCGCCCGCCCGCTGATCGATACACGGCTGATGTGGCGGGTGGAGAAGCAGGAGCCGAGATACGATCCGGCGCAGCCGATCACGCGGCCGCTGTTCCCCGACCGCGCCGATGTCATCGTTCACGACGAGCGTGGCCGGGTGTCCTGCGTCTGTCCCGGGACCGGCGAGGTCCGCGCTATGGCGTTTCAGGGGTTCGAGGCTGATCGGGGCCGCTGCGGCACGCTCAAATACCGCTGCCCGGCAGCCGCCTTCGGCTTCGCCTGCGCCGGCAGCCGGGCCTGCCACCGGGCCGGCGGGGTCAAGCCCGGAGACTATGGCCGCATCCTGCGCATCGACCTCGACAGCCACGACCGGCGCATCTTCACCCCCACGCCCTGGGGCAGTCCGTCATGGCGGCGCGGCTACAACCGCCGCTCGGCCATGGAGCGGATCAACAGCCGCCTCGACAACAGCTTCAACTTCGAGACCCACTACATCCGAGGCCGCGCCAAGATGAAGACCCGCCTCGGCCTCGCCCTGGCGGTGATGATGGCGATGGCTCTCGCCCAGGCCCGCGCCGGCCGCCCCGAGCGCATGCGCTCCCTGGTCGGCGCCGTGCCGTATCTCGACACCGGCTGACCGCTCGTCTGCCTCCCGACAATCCTGCCCGATCCCGCCGCCCGACGGCAGAGGGGAAGCCACGCCCGCACGCCAGACAATCTTCCGGTAATCGTATTTGTCAGGCCCCGGAAGCCCGTATCCTGCCCGGTGGGGAAGCGGGCCGGACGATATTCAACCGCCAAAATCGAACCGGCGACAGCCAAAAATCACCACAGCGCACATTTCTCGTTCCGGCGGACCCGTGAACCACCCGCCCGATCCCGCTACCATGCGCGCATGACCGTGCGTCCCATGTCCCTGATCGTCGCCGTCGATACCGGGGGCACCTTTACCGACATCGCCGCCTTCGACATGGAACGGGGCGAGGTCGTCTACGCCAAGGCTCTGACCACCTACGGAGACTTGGTCGACGGGGTGATGGCCTGCGTCGCCGAGGCCGGCGTCGACCTCGCCCGCGCGCTGCTGGTCAAGCACGGCACGACTTTGGTCATCAACACGCTCCTGCAGCGCTCCGGCGCCAGGGCCGCGCTGGTGACGACCAAGGGCTTCCGCGACACGCTCGAGCTCGCGCGCGGCAACCGCACCAACCCGTTCGACATCGAGTTCCGCCGCGCCCCGCCGCTGATCCCCCGCGCGCTGCGCTTCGAGGTGGACGAGCGGGTGCACGGCCGGGGCGAGGTGCTGGCCGAGCCGGAGCCGGAGGAGGTCGACCGGCTGGCGGAGGCGATCGCCGGGCTGGACGTGGAGGCGGTGGCGGTCTCGTTCCTCAACGCCTATCGCGACGACCGCAACGAACGCGCGGTCGCAGATCGCCTGCGCGAACGCCTGCCGGGAATTTACGTAACGGCGGGAACCGAGCTCACCCGCGAGTGGTACGAGTACGAACGCTGCTGCACCGCCGTGGCGAACGCGGTCGTCGGGCCGCGCATGGCGGATTACGCGGCGCGGCTGGAGCGCCGGCTCGCCGATGGCGGGTTCGAGAGCACGCTCTACATGATGGGCTCGAACGGCGGCGTCCTGTCGGTCGACCGCACGCTCCGCGAGCCCATCGCGCTCATCGAGTCCGGCCCCGTCGGCGGGTGCATCGGCGCCGGCGCCTACGGAAAGGCGCTCGGCATCCCCGACCTGATCGCCTTCGACATGGGCGGCACCACGGCCAAATGCGCCGTCATCCGCGACGGCGCGTTCGGGCTCCGCTCACCTTATTTCGTCGGCGGCTACGATACCGGCTTCCCGATCAGGGGCTCGGTGGTCGATATCGTCGAGGTCGGCGCGGGCGGCGGCTCCATCGCCTGGGTCGACGAGGAAAAGCGCCTCCATGTCGGCCCCAGGAGCGCCGGCTCCGATCCCGGTCCGGTCGCCTTCGGCCGCGGCGGCACCGAGCCCACGATCACCGACGCGAACCTCGTGCTGGGGCGGATCGGCGCGGGCGTGTTCCTCGGCGGCGGGCTGGAGCTCGACGCGGGCGCCGCGTCGTCCGCCATCGCCGAACGCGTCGCGGAGCCCGTCGGCATGGGCGGCCGGCCCATCGAGGAGACGGCCGAGGGGATGCTCGCGCTCGGTGCCGTCACGATGACCGGCGCGATCCGCCAGATCACCGTCGAGCGCGGCTACGACCCGCGCGACTTCGCGCTCTTCGCGTTCGGCGGCAGCGGGCCGCTCTACGGCTCCCTGCTCGCCCGCGAGCTCGACATCCGCACCGTGATCGTGCCGCCGGAGCCCGGCAATTTCTCCGCGATCGGCATGCTGCTCGCCGATGCCAGGCTCGACGTGGCGCGCACCATGATCCGCGACCTCGGCGAGGAGACGCTGCCCGAGATCCGCGACGCCTTCGCCGAGGCCGACCGGCACGGCGCCGGCATCGTCGCCGCCGAGGTGCCGGGCGCCGTCGCCACCCTCGCGCGCTCCATCGAGCTCCGCTACCGCGGCCAGAAGCACAGCTTCGTCATCCCGGTGACCGAGATCGGCGACGCCGCCGCGCTGCGCGAGGCTTTCGAGGCCTACTACCGCGACCGGTTCGGCCATTCCGATTCCGCCGCGCCGGTCGAGATCGTCGGCATCCGGGTCAGCGCCTATGCGCAAACCGACAAGCCCGCGCTCGCCCGCCTGCCGCGCGCGGAGGACCCCGCCAACGGTGCGGCGGCGTCCCGGCCGGTCTGGTTCGGCGCCGCGGGCGGCTGGATCGAGACCCCGGTCCGCCGCCGGGCAGCGCTGCCGGCCGGTTTCGAAGCCGAAGGCCCGCTGATCGTCGAGGAATACGGCGCGACCACGGTGATCGGCCCCGGCGATCGCTGTATCGTCGGCGGGCTCGGCGAGATCCGGATCGCGATCGGAGACTGACCATGGACGATGCCCGTCAAGCGGCGGCGCTCGACCCCATCACCCTCGAAATCATCGGCCACGGGCTGGTCGCGATCCCGAACGAGATCGACGCCAATATCACCCGCACCGCGTTCAGCCCGCTGGTCTACGAGTACAAGGACTTCGCCTCCGGCCTGGTCGACGCGGAAGGCCGGCTGGTCGCGCAAGGCACCGGCTCGATCCCGATCTTCGTCGCCAACGCGCTCGGCGTCGCGGTGCGCGACGGGATCGCGGTGCACGGGATCGGCAACATCCACGACGGCGACGTGCTGATCTCCAACCACGCCGGCACGCTCGGCCAGCACCTCAACAACGTCGTCATGTACACCCCGGTCTTCGACAGCGCCGGCGCGCTGTTCGGCTTCATGTGCGTGCTGGTCCACTGGGTCGATGTCGGCGGCTCGACCGCCGGCTCGTGCAGCGCGACCGACGCGACCGAGATCTTCCAGGAGGGGATCCAGTTCCGCAGCGTGAAGCTGTGGTCGAAGGGCGTGCGCAACGACGATTTCTACCGCACCATCGAGATCAACACGCGCTTCCCGTCGATGGTCCTCGGCGACCTCGAATCCCAGCTCGCCGGCACGCTGACCGGCAAGAGGAAGTTCCGCGCCATGATCGACCGCTACGGCGCGGCGACCATGCGGGAAGCCATCGAGGCCATCTGGGACAGGAGCGAGCAGGTGGCGCGGCGCGGGGTGCGCCACCTGCCGGACGGCGTGTGGCGGGCGGAGTCCTTCCTCGACAATGACGGCATCGACGGCGACACCCCGGTGCCGGTCGCGGTCGAGGTAAGGATTTCCGGCGAGGCCATGACCATCGACCTGTCGGGCGTCGGCGGCGTGCTCCGGGGACCGATGAATTCCGGCGTTTACGGCGGCGCCTGGCCCGCCGCGCGGATCGCCTTCAAGATCCTCACCGCGCCCGACGAGCCCGCCAACGAGGGGTGTTTCCGCCCGCTCGAGATCGTCATCCCCGACGGGACCTTTCTGAGCGCGCCCGCCACCGCGCCGATGGGGATGTACTCGGCGACGCTCGCGACGGTGATCGACACGATCATCCGGGCGGTCGGCAAGGCGGACCCGTCGCGCGCCGCGGGCGGGCATCACGCCACCTTCGCCGTGCACTGGTTCTTCGGCACCGACCCGGCGAACGGCGCGCTCTACCAGCAGATCGACACCGGGCACGGCGGCTGGGGGGCGACGGCGGGCGCCGACGGCAGCGGGCCCTACAAGACGATGGCGCACGGCGACACGCTCGACGTGCCGGTCGAGCTGCAGGAGGCGCTCTGCCCGCTTCTGGTGGAGACCATCGCGCTGCGGCCCGACTCGGCCGGCGACGGCACCCACCGCGGCGGCCTCGGAACCGAAAAGGTGGTCCGGGTTCTTTCGGAGTCCGGGTTCAGCATCCAGATCGACCGCACCCGCTGCCGCCCCTGGGGCATCGGCGGCGGCACCGACGGCGAGGGCGCCGACGGCCGGATCGAGCCCGCCGACGGCGCGCCCTACCGGCTGCTCAAGGGCGTCACCGAGCTCGGGCCCGGCGACCGTTTCCGGCTCAGGACCGGCGGCGGCGGCGGTTTCGGCCCGCCGGAGTCGCGCGATCCCGAGCGAGTGGCCGGCGATGTGGCCGCCGGCTACGTCACCCGGGAGAAGGCCCGCGACGTCTACCGCGTGGCGCTGGACGAGACGGGCGCGGTGGATGTCGCTGAGACCGAACGGCTCAGGCAAGGCGGGTGAGCAGAAGCACCGCCCGCTCCCGGTGCCGTCGTGATCGTCTCGCCCCTTCGCATCCCCTCCCTCGTCATGCCCGGACTTGTTCCGGGCATCCACGTCCCTCCGCCGCCTCGCCCGCTTCCGGCCGGCACCGCGATGCCGCAAGGCGTGGATACCCGGAACAAGTCCGGGCATGACGAGGGAGGGGCAGACGGAAAACCGGGCCCGAACGATGCTTCCTCGTTGACACAAACGAACGCCCACAATCGCGAACAAAGCCAGAAAAATGATCTAAAAAAAGAAAATCTCTCTTGACCCGGGACGCGACTCTCACCATATTTTCCACAGTCGGGAAGTGGGAGTACGGGCACCCCTTTCACGACCCTCCGCTCTCCTCGCCATATCGACCGGAGCGCACGGATTCCGGCGCCTCGATCGAGACGGCCGGTCGAAGAGGGCAGCGGCATCGCATCGTACGGAAAGGACCATGACAGGACCGAGCGTTCAGGACCCCTCCCCCCGCTACCGCGTCGCGGTCGATATCGGGGGGACGTTCACCGATGCGGTGCTGCGGCGGGGCGACGGGCTGGTGCGGTCGGACAAGCGGCTCACCACCCACGGGGACCTGCTGGAGGGGTTCTTCGCTGCCGTCGACGGGGTGCTGGAGAAGGCCGGCATCGCTCCAGCCGACGTGGACGACACGATCGTCCATGCGACCACGATCGTCACCAACGCCGTCGTCACGCGGAGCGGGCCGCCGACCGCGCTCCTGGTGACGGAGGGGTTCCGCGACGTGCTCCATATCCGCGACGAGCACCGCTACGACATGTTCGACCCGCAGATCGAATATGTCGACCCCCTGGTGCCGCGCGCGCGCACGTTCGGCATTTCCGAACGGGTCTTCGCCGACGGAAATGTCGACCGGCCGGTGGAGGCGGCGGAAATCGACATTCTCGCGCGGCAATTGAATGACGCGAATGTCGAGTCGGTCGCGATTTGTCTACTCAATGCCTACGTCAACGGCACGAACGAGCGCCGGCTCCGCGACCTGCTGGCCGAATGCCTGCCGGACCTGCATGTCTCGCTCTCCTCGGAGGTCGCGCCGCAGATCCGCGAATACCCGCGCGCGGCGACCACCGTGCTCAACGCCTACACGCAGCCCATCGTCGCCCCCTATCTCGGGCGGCTGTCCGAGATGCTGGCGGCGCGCGGCTTTCCCACCGCGCCGCTGATCATGATGTCGAACGGCGGCGTGCTCGGCGCGGACACCGCCGGGCGCTTCCCCGCCCGCATGGTGGAATCGGGCCCCGCCGCCGGGGCGCTCGCCGCCAGCCATCTCGCGGAACGGATAGGCCTCGACCGGCTGCTCTCCTTCGACATGGGCGGGACCACCGCCAAGGCGTGCCTGATCGAGGAGCGCCGCCCCACGGTGACCGGCCAGTTCGAGGTCGACCGGGTGTACCGGTTCAAGGCGGGGAGCGGCTTCCCGATCCTCATCCCGGCGATCGACATGATCGAGATCGGCGCCGGCGGAGGCTCGATAGCCGCGGTAGACAATCTCGGGCTGCTCAAGGTCGGTCCGGACAGCGCGGGCTCCGAGCCGGGGCCCGCCTGCTACGCCCGCGGCGGCCGGGCGCCGACGGTGACCGACGCCGACCTCGTGCTCGGCCTGCTCGACGCCGGACACTTCCTCGGCGGCGACATGGCGCTCGATTTGGGCGCGGCGGAGCGCGCGGTGGACGGGCTCGCGGAACGGCTCGGAGTCGCCCGCATCGAGGCCGCGCGGGGCGTCTTCCGCGTGGTGGGGGAGTCGATGGCGGCCGCCGCGCGGGCGCACGCGACCGACCGGGGGCTCGACTATCGCGGACTCCCGGTGCTGGCCTTCGGTGGCGCCGGCCCGGTCCATGCCTGCTTCGTCGCCGAGCTGCTGGACGGCGACACGGTGATCTACCCGCCGCTCGCCAGCGTGCTCTCGGCCTTCGGGGCCCTGATCACGCCGCTCCGCTACGACCTCGCGCGCGGCACGGCTGGGCCGGTCGACTGGGACCGGGCGGAGGCGGCGATGGCGGCGATGGAGGAAGAGGCGCGCGCCGCGATGACCGCCGCCGGCTGCCCGCCGGACGGCATCCGGTTCAGCCACGGCGCCGACATGCGCTATGCCGGGCAGCAGAACGAGGTGACGGTCGCGTTCGACGGCGACCCGGTGGCGGCGCGCGACGGGGCGATGCTGCGCGAAACCTTCGAGGCGGCCTACGAGGCGGCCTACGGGCTCCGCCTCTCCGACCTCGCGATCGAGGCGGTCGCGTGGCGGGTCAGCGCCCACGGCCCCGGAATCGCCGGCGAGACCGAACCGATGACCGCCGCCGCGCCCGGCAAGGCGAAGGCGAAGCGGCCGGTCCACGTTCGCGCGGAGGGCGAGTCGGTGCCGGTCTACGACCGCGCGGCGCTTTCGGCGGGACAGGCGCTGGCCGGCCCGGCCATAATCGAGGAGCGCGAGACGACGATCTTCGTCATGGCCGGCTGGCGGGCGGAGGTCCGCGGGGACGGCTGCATCGTCGCACGGCGGGAAGGGTGAGCATGGACGGGATCGCGCTCGAAATCCTCTGGTCCAACCTGATCGGGGCGGTGTCGGAACAGGCCCGCGCGCTGCAGCGCATCGCCTTCAGCCCGGTGGTGCGCGAGGCCGGCGATCTCGCCTGCGCCCTGCTCGACCGCGACGGCAGGATGATCGCCCAGGCCGTCACCGGAACGCCGGGGCACATCAACACGCTGGCCGCGGCGGGCGCCCATTTCGTCGAGACCTTCCCGCCCGACGGCCTCGCCGAGGGCGACGTGCTGGTGACCAACGACCCGTGGCTGTCGGCCGGCCATTTCTTCGACATCACGGTGCTGACCCCGGTGTTCCACAAGGGCCGCGTCATCGCCTTCTTCGGCTCCACCATTCACCACACCGATATCGGCGGGTACGGGGTCGGCGCCGGCGCGCGCGACGTGCACGAGGAGGGGCTCTGGATCCCCCGCGCCAAGCTCTACGAGGCCGGCGAGCCCAACCCGCTGCTGCACGACATCATCCGCCACAACGTGCGCACCCCGGACGAGGTGATGGGCGACCTCGCCGCCCAGGTCTCGAGCGGCCGGGTGGGCGCGGAGCGGCTGAAGATCCTCTGCGATCGGCACGGGCTCGACGACATCGACGCGCTGGCGGACGAGATAATCTCGCGGTCCGAACGCGCCGCGCGGGATTCGATCCGCGGGCTCGAGGCCGGCACCTATCGCGGCGAGAGCCGGTTCGACATCCCGGGCGGAGCCGAGATCGTGCTGAAATGCGCGCTCACGGTCGATGACGAGGCGGGCGACATCCTGGTCGACTTCGCGGGCTCGTCGGAGGCGAGTCCGCACGGGGTCAACGTGGTGCTCAACTACACCCACGCCTATTCCGCCTTCGCGATCCGGAGCACGCTCGACCCCGAGCTTCCCAACAACCACGGCAGCCTGAAGCCGATCCGGGTGACCGCGCCGGAAGGCTCGATCGTCAACGCGAAGTACCCCGCGCCGGTGGCCGCGCGCCACGTGGTGGGCATGTACGTGCCGATGCCGATCCTCAAGGCGCTCCACGCGGTGGCGCCCGACCGGGTGGTGGCGGAAGGGGCGGGCGCGGTGTGGACGATGCAGATCCAGGGCAAGGACGGGCGCGGCGAGCCGTTCACCAGCGCGATGTTCAACTATTCGGGCGGCATGGGGGCCCGGCGGGCCAAGCCCGGGCTCGGCGCCACCTGCTACCCGACCGGCGTCGCTGCGGTCCCGGTCGAGGTGCTGGAGGCGGCGATGCCGATCGAGTTCACCCGCAAGGAGCTGCTCGACGGCTCCGGCGGGGCGGGGCGGGCGCCCGGCGGCGACGGGCAGGTCATCGGGTTCCGCATGCGGACGCGCGATCCCTGGCTGCTCAACGCGGTGCCGAGCCGCCTCGTCGCGCCGGCCGAGGGGCTGGAGGGCGGCGGCGCCGGCAGGCCGGGGCGCTTCCTGGTCAACGGCGAGCCGTCGGCGCGGGCCAACAAGATGACCATGGCGGCCGACGACGAGGTGCTGCTGGAGACGCCGGGCGGCGGCGGCTTCGGCGCGGCGAACTAGCGAGGGAGACGGAAGATGGCCAAGGCGGTGCTCTACAACTGGAACGATCTGCCGCGCGAGGCGGTGCGCGAGGGCGTCGAACGCTGCGGCTTCCGCGGCGAGGACGTGCTGCTGGTGATGAACTGGCTCGAGCCCGGCATGGACATCAACTCGCACAGCCACCCGTTCGAGCAGGTCGTCTGCATCGTCCAGGGCCGCGTGCGCTTCCATGTCGGCGACGAGGTGTTCGAGGCCGGCCCCGGCTCGTTCATCCGCATCCCGCCCGACGTCGAGCATTACGGCGAGCCCATCGGCGACGAGCCGGCGCTCAACCTCGACGTCTTCGCCCCGATCCGCGAGGACTACCGCCACCTCGTGGATTACCAGGAGGCGGACTTCGCGGAGGATTAGCGGGGATCGGTTTTCGCTCGACCCGCGGCGGTCGTCGCGGTCCCTTGTGTCGTCCTGCTTTCCCCCACCGTCATGCCCGGACTTATTCCGGGCATCCACGTCTTGCGGCATCGCGGTGCGAGCCGGGAGCGGGCGAGGCGGCGGAGGGACGTGGATGCCCGGAACAAGTCCGGGCATGACGGGGAGGGGCCAAGCATCGCGAAGAGCGGTTCAATCCGAAATGGGCGGATTCCGGCAGCATCCCGGCCTCACCCGAACAGGCCGAGCAGCGACCACCAGGCCCAGGTCAGGGGGAGGATCGCGATCCAGGCGGTCGCGGTCATGGCGATCAGCACGCGGATCAGCGCGCCGGACGAGACGCCCCCGATATGGATCGCGAGCAGCAGCGGCGGCAGCTGGTAGGGGAAGATTGCCATCGTCCAGGTGAGCACCTGCGCCTGGACGGCGGTCGCGAGCGGCCATCCGGTGGCGGCGGCGATCTGTTCCGCCAGCGGAGTCATGATCGCGGGCTGGCCCGGCACGCCGGCCAGCAGGCTCATCACCATGCCGATGGCGCCGACGATGGCGAGGTTCAGCAGGTCCGCGCCCTCGACGAAGGTCACCGCGGAGAACAGCCGGTCGGAGACGATGCCGCCCAGCCCCGACCTGGAGACGATGGCGCCGATCGCGACCACCGCGACGATGAAGAACCAGGGCCCGAAATTGATGCGGGACATCAGGGCGGAAGGCGCTTCGACCCCGATGCGGGGCATCAGGCAGAGCAGCCCCACGCCGAGCGCGACCCAGCCCGGCGCGACCCCGTGCGCGAAGTCGGTCATCCACAGCACCAGGGCGAGCACCAGCAAACCGGACAGGGTGACCTGGCCGCGGTTCCACGGGGCGGGAGGCGCCGCGGCCTCGACCGCGCGCGGCCGGTCCGGGAACAGCGCCCGCAGGATGAGCGGCAAACCGACTACGGTCACCAGCCCCAGCACCGGGAAATGCATGAAGCCGTATTCCGCGAACCTGATGCCGACGCCGTAGATGCTCTCCGCCGCGCCGACCATGATCAGGTTGGGGACCGCCGCCGGGAGGACGCCGAATCCGGCATAGAGGGTGCCGCAGGCGGCGGCGAGCACCAGCGCGGCGCGGCCGTTGGATCCTTGCCCGAACCCCAGCCGGCCCGCCAGCGCCGCCACGATGGGAACGAGGATCGCCACGCGGCCCGAATTGGACGGCACCAGGAAGCCCATCGCCGCCGCGGCCGCCACGATGCCGGCCAGGATCGGCAGGTAGCCGGTCCCGATGCGGGGGATGATCACGGCAGCGACCCGAGCGCCGAGCCCGGTGGTCTCGACGGCGTGGCCGATCACCAGCCCGCCGAAGATCAGCCACGCGGCCGTCGAGTGGAACCCCGAGAAGGCGAGGTCGGGCGCGATCCCGCCGACCGTGACCGCCAGCAGGAGAAAGACCAGCGCCGTGAAATATTCCGGCAGGACCGCCGTCGCCCAGAGGCCGATGGCGATCACGACGACCGCGCAGGCATGCCAGACGCCTTCCGGCCCGCCCTCCGGATCGGGCAGGAACCAGATCGCGATGCCCGCGACGACGACGAGCGCCGAGACGATCGTTCGCGGACGCATGGCGGGGCTACTGCATCTCCCTCGCCGGGAGGGACTCGATCTCGCCGATCCAGGCCTGCGCGGAGCGTTTCCAGATCTGCGACCTGGGCTTGAGTTCGTCGCGCTGGTCGATGGTCCCGGTGCGCAGGTTGAAGACCCTGGGGCCGTCGCCGTCCGCCGCGGTCGCGTAGATCTGCGAGCCGCAGTCCGGGCAGAACACCTGCGCCCGCCGGGCGCCGTTCTCGCCGGTCTTGACGTAGGTCTTCGGCGCGCCCGAGAGCAGGACGAAATTTTCCTCCGGCGTGCCGACCGATACCCGGAACGCCGTGCCCGACAGACGCTGGCAGTCGGTGCAGTGGCAGATGCGTACGTTCTCCGGGTCGATTTCGGCCTCGTAGGCGATGCTGCCGCAATGGCATCGGCCGTCGATCTTCATGGGGGTGCTCCTTCGCCGGGACGCCGCGCGCGCCTACAATAGTCGCGCGGCCCGCATTGGCGAGAGGCGATGGAGCGGCCAGGGATTTCGCGGACAAGGGGAGCGCGATGCCGGAAGAGGTGAAACGGGGCGACCGACTGGCCGACAAGGTCGCGCTGGTGACCGGCGCGGGCGCGGTCGGGCCGGGCTGGGGCAACGGCAAGGCGACGGCGGTGGTCTACGGGCGCGAGGGCGCCAAGGTCTTCGCCGTCGACATCAATATCGAGGCCGCCGAGGAGACCGCCGGAATTATCGAGGCCGAGGGCGGCGAGGCGACCGCCTGGGCGGCCGACGTGACGAAGCCGGATTCGGTGGCGGCGACGGTCGAGGCGTGCATGGCGGCCTACGGGCGCATCGACGTGCTGCACAACAATGTCGGCGGCGTCGGGCCGGGCCGCGCGCTGCCGACGGTCACGGTCGAGGACTGGTACGACACCTTCGACATCAACGTGACATCGGCGTTCCTCACCTGCAAGGCGGTGATCCCGATCATGGAGGCGCAGGGCGGCGGGTCGATCGTCAACATCTCGTCGATCGGCGGCATCCGGCATCTCAACGTGCCGATGACGACCTACGCCACGGGCAAGGGCGCGCTCAACGAGTTCACCCGGAACATCGCGCTGCAATACGCACCGAAGCGGATCCGCGCCAACTGCGTGCTGCCGGGCTACATGGACACCCCGTTCACCCGGCGCGACATCAAGGGCAAGCCGTCCTACGCCTACAAGGGCTACACCTCGGCCGAGGAATACGGCAGGGCGCGCGACGCCATCGTACCGCTCGGGCGGATGGGAACGGGGTGGGACGTGGCCTACGCCTCGCTCTACCTCGCGTGCGACGAATCCTCCTACGTCACCGGCCAGACCCTGGTGGTCGACGGCGGCGTCACCTCGACCTGCCCGGGGGTGTGAGGGAGCGCACCCCCCTCATCCCGAGTAGGCGCGCCAGCGCCGTATCGAGGGACGCCCTACGCCCGGAACGCCGGTATCCCGACCCCCAATCGCGCGCATTGCAGCAGGCTGTCGGCGGTGATGGCGGAGGTCTTGGGGTTGCTCGGGGACGCTTTGGCGAGGCATTCGAAGCGGAATTCGCCGAACGCGCCCGAGGCCTCGATGACGCCGAGCGGGTCGTCCACTTTCCTGGACGAGATCAGCCGCACCCGCGTCTCGTCGAGTCCGAGCCCGGCGATCGGGACCGCCGCCCCGACATTGGCGTTCTGCGGATAGTGCAGCGCAGCCTCGCGCGCGCTGCCGGTGAAGAACACCACTTCCTCCTCCGCGTGGTCGAGATCGACGACCCGTTCGGCGCGCGTGCCGCGCCAGGCGTGCGGCGGCTTGTAGGACGAGTAGGTGACGCGCTCCAGCCCGGCGGTACGCGCCGCGACCAGCCCGTCGAGCCCGGCGACGGCGCCCGGCGGCACGATGACCCTGGCCCCGTCCCGCGCGGTCTCCCGCAGCTCGGCGGCGAACGCGTCGTCGGCGAGCGCGCCCACGGCGGCAACGATCAAATCCGCGCCCGAGGCGACGACCCTGGGGCCGATCGCGCGCAGCGCCTCGTGCCCGGCCGCCTCGATCACGATGTCGGGCTCGACGGCGAGCATCGCTTCGGCGCCGTACCAGACCGGCACGCCGGGATCGGTCTCGGGCCGCGATCGAACCAGGATGCCGTCGAGCCGGTCGATCTCGCCGAGCTCGCGCAGGCGCGCGACGATCGCCTGCCCGATCGCGCCGTAGCCGATCAGCGCGAGCCGCATGTCCATTACCCGGCCGCGTCCATTTCGTCGCCGAGACGGCAGATGCCGTTGAAATAGGTCTCCCACACGACGAGATTGCGGCGGCAGGCTTCCACCACCTCGTCCTCCAGGCCGAGCTCCTCGGCGTACTCCGCGACGGTGTTCCAGCCGAGATCGGAGTGCTCGCGGTCGGCTTCCGTGTGGAGGGTGAAGAAGCGCACGTCGTCCTCGGTCAGATCCCAGATCTCGCGCCAGCGTTCGCCCACCATCGCGTTCCAGCCGCGCTCGCGCGCCTCGCCCGTGCCGTAGCCCGGCACGTTGACCCGCTCCGAGCAGGTATTGGCGATCAGCCCGAGCAGCCAGTGGCAGTTCGCCATCAGCCCCATCCAGGCGTCCCAGCAGAGCTGGGTGGTGGGGGTCGGCCTTGCCGCCTGTATCTCGTCCCGGTCCATGCCGATGCGCACGCCGAGATCCTCCAGGATCTGCCAGTGCGGCTCGCCGCCGCCGAACTCGTGGTCGGCGACGATCTCCTGCGTACACGCGTGGATGATGTCGAGCTTGATCTCCCAGACCGGGCAGTTGGTCGCGGTCTTGAGCTTGAGCACCGAGTTGCGCTGGCGCGAGTTCAGCCGGTGCTGCAGCACCCAGGCGCGGCAGCGGTTGGGCGTCCAGGCGTCGTGGGGAAAGATCAGGCAGCGCCCGACGAAATCCTCCACCTCGGCATCGAGCCGCCCGATCACCGTTTCCCTCGACATGGCCTGCCTCCTCCGCGCCGCGACGCCCCAATGTGCCGCAACGCCGGCCCGGTGTGAATGTCGCCTCGCCCGCTCGTCATGCCGCCGCCGGTCGGGCATGATCGGGAGCTTACCGAAAACGGAGGTCCGCCATGGCGTTTCCCGTCGACCCGCCGTTTCGCGCCGAGCATATCGGGAGCCTGATCCGGCCCCCGGCGGTGCTTGCCGCGCGGGAGGATTGCGAGACCGGGCGGATCGACGCCGCCGCGTTGCGCGCGGTCGAGGACGCGGAGATCGCGAAGTCCGTCGCCGCGCAGGCCGCGCTCGGGTTCCGCATTGTCTCCGACGGGGAGTTCCGCCGCCGCAGCTACACCGACAGTTTCGGCGTCGCGGTCTTCGGGGGCCTCAGGACCGCGCGCAGCGACGATCCGAACTGGCGCTATACCAACCGGGCGGGCGAGACGTCCGGCGCCAACGTCTCGGTCGTCGAGGACCGGCTGGTCTGGGAAGGCCCGGCCAATGTCGACGATTTCGCCTGCCTCGCATCGCTTGCGCCCGAGGGGTGCGTGCCCAAGATGACGCTGCCGGGGCCGTGCCACATCCATTTCCGCGCCGGGCGGGACAATATCGACCGCGCGGCCTATCCCGACCTCGACGCCTTCTGGGCCGACACGATCGACGCCTACGAGAAGGAGATCGCCGCGCTGCACGCGGCCGGCTGCCGCTATATCCAGCTCGACGAGACCTCGATCGCCAAGTTCGGCGACCCCAAGATCAGGCGCGGGCTGGAGGCGCGGGGCGACGACTGGCGCGACCTGCTCGACCTCTATGTCGAAATCATCCGGGAGGTCGCCGAGCGCACGCCGGACGACATCGCGCTCGGCCTCCATCTCTGCCGCGGCAACAAGGCGGGCGCCTGGCAGGCCGAGGGCGGCTACGACGACGTGGCCGCGCGGCTGTTCCGCGACCTGCCGATCCGGTTCTACTTCCTCGAATACGATTCGCCGCGCGCCGGCGGGTTCGAGCCGCTGGCCGAAATGCCGGACGACAAGACGGTCGTGCTGGGGCTGGTGTCGACCAAGGTTCCCGCGCTGGAGGACGCGGGCGAGCTCGAACGCCGGATCGAGGCGGCGAGCCGCCACGTGCCCGTGGAGCGCCTCTGCCTGTCCCCGCAATGCGGTTTCGCCGGCGACATCGGCGGCACGGGGCTGAGCGCGGCCGACCAGGCGGCCAAGCTCTCCCTCGTGGTGGATGTCGCCGGGCGGGTGTGGGGGTGATCCTTCGATACGGCGCTGGCGCGCCTACTCAGGATGAGGAGTCATGAGAAAGCCCTCACCCTGAGTAGCGGCGAAGCCGCGTATCGAAGGGCCGCCCTAATCGTTCACCATGACGTTGAGGATCGCCGTCTTGCCGTCGCGCGTCGCGGCGAGGCCGGCTTCGAGGGCCGACGGGAGCTCGGCGAGGTCCTCCACGCGCCGGCCGAAGCCATCGAAGGGGCGGACCAGCTCGGCATAGTCGAGGTCGGTGATCATGCGGCCGTAGAACAGATCGTGCTCCGCCGCCACGCCGTCGGGATAGAAGGCGCGGTGCTCCTTCGCCATGGCGGAATAGCCGGTGTTGTTGACCACGACGACCAGGATCGGCAGGTCCTCGTGCGCCGAAAGGGCGAGGCTCTGGGTGATCGGGTTGTACATGAAGGACCCGTCGCCGATGACCGACACCACGGTCCGCTCCTTCGCGGCCAGCTTGAGCCCGAGCGCCACGCCGAGACCCTGGCCGAGCCCGCCGGCGACACGGTAATAGCTCCGCGCGCCCTTGTAGGGGCGGTGGCGCATCAGGCGCTGGCGGTGGGTGATGGTCTCGTCGGCGTAGATCGCGTCGTCCGGCATCGCCTCGCCGAGCGCGTCGAACAGCGCGATCGGGTCGATGGACTTCTTCCGGCGGGCGTTCCTGACGATCTTGCGGTTCTCGGCCGCCAGTGCCTCGTGCGCCTTCGCCCAATGCGCCGCGCGTTCCCCGACCGCGCCGTTCTTCGGGCCGCCAGCGGCGACCGCCTCGCCGAGCAGGCGGAGCGTCGCCGCGCAGTCGCCTTCGAGGAACCGGTCGGCCTGGATGTTCTGGTAGACCATCTCGGTGCGGAACGGAGTCTCGCCGATGGCGACGATATGCGCCCGCTTCGGCCGCCGCGACGGCGGGCTCCACGGCGCGCGGGCCGAGAGCGTCAGCACCAGGTCGGCCTCGTCGAGCCAATCCGGCTGCCCAACCCCCTGGAACAGCTCGTGGTCGCCGGGGAAGTTGCTGTAATCGGACCACGGCGCATCGACGACCGGGATCGCCAGCATCTCGGCGAGCGCGACCAGGGCGTCATAGGCATCCGGATCGCGCCCCGAGCACTCCGCGACGATGGCCGGCCGCTCGGCGGCCGCCAGCAGGTCGGCGACGGCTTCGATGTCGGAGGCCGGCGGCTGCGTTTTCGGAGCCCTGGGGACGTCGCGGATCCGGTCGGGCGGCGTCCAGTCGGCGAGCTGGGTCTCGATGGGGACGGTCATGAAGGTCGGCCCCGACGGCGTCCGCTGCGCCATCTCGCCGGCCCGGATGAGCTGCTCGAACAGGGTCGCCGGGCTGGAGGCCTGGTTCGACCATTTGACCAGCGGCGTGGCGAGGCTGTGCGGTCCGCCGACCACGCTCAGGCTCGACAGCCATTGCGGGCCGGGGTGGAACCCTTCCTGCTCGCCGTAGGTCAGCGCCTCGCCGGCGATCACCACCATCGGAATGCCCTGGCGCTGGGCCGCGTCGATCCCCATCGAGCCCTGCAGCAGCCCGACGCCGGTATGCAGCATCACGCCCTGCATGCGCCCGGTATAGCCGGTGTAGCCGATGGCGAGATCGACCGCGAGGGTCTCGTGCGCGCAGCTGAAATAGACCGGGCCCGGCGCGTTCGACACCTTCTGGCGCGCGAACGCCTCCCAGACCGCGCCCCATTCGGAGCCCGGCGAGGCCATCACGTAGTCCATGTCGAGGCAGCGGAACGCCTGCACCACCGCCTCGCCGCCGTCCAGCTTGTTTCGCATCGCGCCGTTTCCCCCCGATCGCCGGGTTGCAGCATGGCCACTGTGGACGGCGGGCGTCAATCGCTACACTCCGCCGCCGGAAGGGGTTCGGCTCATGCCGCGTGCGAGGCTCGCCGCCGATGTCGGCGGCACGTTCACCGATATCGCCGTCGAGCACGATGGCGGGCTCGCGACGACCAAGGTGCTGACCGTGCCGCGGGCCCCGGAGAAGGGCGTGCTGGCGGGAATCGAGCGGGCGCTGGCGGCAACCGGACTTGCGCCGGACGCGTTCGAGCTCGTCATCCACGGCACCACGCTCGCCACCAACGCGATCATCGAGCGACGGGGCGCGAGGACCGCGCTGCTCGTGACCGAGGGCTTCCGCGATGTGGTCGCGATGGCCTTCGAGAACCGCTTCGAGCAATACGACATCTACATGGACCGGCCCGAGCCGCTGGTGCCCCGCCATCTGCGGATCGGCGTCAGGGAGCGGATCGACGCGCGCGGCAACGTGCTCATACCTCTGGACGAGAGCGGCCTCGATCCCGTCGTCGCGGCGTTGAAGGAGGAGGGCGTCGAGGCGGTGGCCGTGGGCTTCCTCCACGCCTATGTCGACGGACGCCACGAGCGCGCGGTGCGCGGCCTTCTGGCCGAGGCGATGCCGGGGCTCCCGGTCACGCTGTCGTCGGAGGTCTCGCCCGAGATTCGCGAATACGAGCGCTGGTCGACGGCGGCGGCGAACGCCTACGTCCAGCCGCTCATGGCGGGCTATATCGGGCGGCTGGAAGAGGCGCTGGCCGCGCTCGGCTTCGCCTGCCCGCTCTATCTGATGACCTCGGGCGGCGGGCTCGCCCGGCCGGAGACCGGGCGGCGCTTCCCGATCCGGCTCGTCGAGTCGGGACCCGCCGGCGGCGCCATCCTCGCCGCCTACATCGCCCGGCAGTGCGGGCTCGACCGGGTGCTCTCGTTCGACATGGGCGGGACCACGGCCAAGATCTGCCTGATCGACGACGGCGAGCCGCAGGCCTCGCGGAGCTTCGAGGTGGCGCGCGAGTACCGCTTCCTCAAGGGGAGCGGCCTGCCGCTCCGCATCCCCGTCATCGAGATGGTCGAGATCGGCGCGGGCGGCGGCTCGATCGCCCGCGTCGACGCGATGAAGCGGCTCGCGGTCGGCCCCGACAGCGCCGGCGCCGATCCGGGCCCGGCCTGCTATTCCCGCGGCGGCACCGAGGCGACGGTGACCGATGCCGACGTGGCGCTCGGCTGGATCGATCCGGACGGGTTCGCCGGCGGCGCCATCCCGCTCGACGCGGAAGCCGCGGAAGCGGCGATCGAGACCGGGCCGGGCGCGGCGCTCGGCCTCGCCGCGCGGGACGGCGCGCACGGGATCGCCGAGGTGGTGGTCGAGAACATGGCGAACGCCGCCCGCGTGCACGCGGTCGAGCGCGGCAAGACGCTGGGCGACCGGACCCTGATCGCGTTCGGCGGGGCGGCGCCGGTGCACGCCGTCCGCCTCGCCGAGAAGCTCGGGATCGAACGCATCCTCATCCCCGGCGCGGCGGGCGTGGGCTCGGCGGTGGGGTTCCTGCGCGCGCCGGTGGCCTACGAGGTAGTGAGGAGCCTCTATTCGGCGCTCGACGAGACCTTCGATCCGGACGCGATCGACGCGCTGCTGGAAACGATGCGGGAAGAGGCGGACGCGATCGTCTCCGCCGCCGCGCCCGGCGCGCCGCTCGTCCGCACGCTCGCCGCCGACATGCGTTACCGCGGCCAGGGGCACGAGCTTGCGGTGAGCGTGCCGGACGCATCGCTCGGGCAGGACTCCCGCGAGGCCCTGATCGAGGCGTTCGAGGCCGACTACGCCCGGACCTATTCGCGGACGATCCCGGGCCTCGTCGTGGAAGTCATGAACTGGACCCTTCGCGTGGCGGCCCGGAGCGATCCGCCTTCGCCCTGCCCTCCGATGCCGCCGTCGGCCGCCGCAGCGCCCGCCGGGGAACGCGCGGTCTGCGATCCCGCGACGGCGGCGACGGTACGGGCGCCGGTCTACCGCCGCGGCGGTCTCGTCCCCGGCGCGGTGATCGCGGGGCCCGCCGTGATCGCGGAAGACGAGACCACCACCGTCGTGCTTCAATCCTTCACCGCATCGATCGATGCGCTCGGCAATATCCGGATCGCGAGGGAGCCGCGATGACCCGTTCGAACGCGTTCTCGCCCATCGGCCTCCAGCTCATGTGGGACCGCCTGATCGCGGTGGTCGAGGAGCAGGCCCAGTCGCTCATCCGCACCGGCTTCTCCACCTCCACCCGCGAGGCGGGCGACCTGTCGGCCGGGGTGTTCGACGCGGAGGGGCGGATGCTCGCCCAGGCGGTCACCGGCACGCCGGGCCACGTCAACTCGATGGCGCGGTCGGTCGGGCATTTCCTGGAGCGCTTCCCCGTCGGGACCATGAAGGACGGCGACGTGTTCCTGACCAACGACCCGTGGAAGGGGACCGGCCACCTGCACGACTTCACCTTCGTCACGCCGGCCTTCCGCGACGGCCGCGCGGTGGCGCTGTTCGCGAGCACCAGCCATGTCGTCGACATCGGCGGGCGCGGGCTGACGTCGGACGGGCGGAACGTCTTCGAGGAGGGGATCTACGTCCCGATCATGCGCTTCGCCGAGCGCGGAGAGGTCGACCGGACGCTGGTCGACATCGTCGCCGCCAACGTGCGCGAGCCGGTGCAGGTGGTGGGCGACCTCCATTCCCTCGCCTCCTGCAACGACGTGGGCTGCCGCCGGCTGGTCGAGATGATGGACGAGTTCGGCATCGACGATCTGGACGCGCTCGGCCGGCACATAATCGAGCGGTCGGAGGAAGCGACGCTGGAGGCGATCCGCGCGCTCAGGCCGGGAACCTACCGCAGCGCGATGCGGATCGACGGTCTGGAGAAGCCGGTCGACCTGGTGGCGGCGATGACGGTGGGCGCGGACGGAATCGACGTCGACTTCGCCGGAACCAGCGGGGCCTCGTCCTACGGGATCAACGTGCCGCTCTGCTACACCGAGGCCTATACCTCCTTCGGGGTCCGCTGCATCGTCGCGCCCCGGGTTCCCAACAACGCGGGATCGCTGGCGCCGATCCGGGTGACCGCGCCGCCCGGCACGATCCTCAACGCCGAGTATCCGGCGCCGGTCGCGGTCCGCCACGTGACCGGTCAGATGCTGCCCGATGCGGTGTTCGGGTGCCTCGCCCAGGCGATCGACGGCGCGGTGCCGGCCGAGGGCACGTCCTGCCTCTGGAACGTCTACGCCTTCGGTGGGCCCGGCCGGGTCGAGTGCGACCCCGCCGAGGTCGCCGACGCCGAGCCGTTCACGGTGCTCAGCTTCCATTCCGGCGGCGCCGGCGCACGGCCGGGCAAGGACGGGCTGTCGGCCACCGGATTCCCGAGCGGGGTGCGGAGCGTCCCGGTGGAGGTGACCGAGGCGATCTCCCCGGTGGTGTTCTGGCGCAAGGAATTCCGCACCGATTCGGGCGGCCCCGGGGCCAACCGCGGCGGGCTCGGACAGGTGATGGAGCTCGGCATCCTCGAGGACGCGCCGTTCGCGTTCAGCGCGCTGTTCGACCGCATCGACCATCCGCCGCGCGGGCGGAACGGCGGGGACGACGGGTCGGGCGGACGGGTCGGGCTCGCGTCCGGCGCGGCGCTCGACGGCAAGGGCACCCAGACCGTTCCCCCGGGCGACCGCGTGGTGATCGAGATGCCGGGCGGCGGCGGGCTCGGCGACCCCGGAACGCGGGACCCCGAAGCGGTCGCGCGGGACTGCCGGGCGGGGCTGGTCTCGCCCGGGGCGGCGCAGGACCGCTATGCTGTGGCGCTGGACGGAAACGGCGCGGTCGATGCGGATGCGACGGCGCGGCTGAGGACGCGGGAGGTCGGACATGCGGGTTAGCGTCGGGCTGCCGACCGGGATGGAAGGGCTCACCTATCCCATCCCGTTTTCCGATCCGGAGGCGGTGATCCGCATTGCCCGGCACGCGGAGGCGCTCGGCTACCACTCGGTCTGGGGCAACGACCACATGACGACGCAGCACTATGTGCGCGCCGAGTTCCCGACGCCGCCGCGGTTCTGGGAGCCGCTGATCACCTATTCCTTCGTCGCTTCCGAGACGACGACGCTCCGCTTCGGCACCGGAATCCTGGTGCTGCCGATGCGCCGCGACATCGTGGTGACGGCGAAACAGATCGCGACACTCGACCACTTCTCCGGCGGGCGGCTCGAGATCGGCGTCGGCATCGGCGCATACCGCGAGGAGTTCGAGGCGCTCCAGCCCGACGGCAGGGTCGCGCGCGGGCGGATCGTCGACGAGGGGCTGGAAGCGCTCGGGCTCCTGTTCCGCGAGCGCGCAGCCTCCTATGACGGCGCCTATTACAGGTTTCGCAACGTCGAGCTCTGGCCCAAGCCGAAGCAGGACCGGATCCCGCTCTATGTCGGCGGCAACAACGCCAACAACCTGCGCCGCACGGTGGAACACGCCGACGGCTGGCTGCCGGCCGCGGTCCCGCTGGAGAGGATCGCGGCGGACGTGAAGGAGCTCCGGCGCCTCGCCGGGGAAGCGGGGCGCGATCCGGCGTCGATCGAGGTGGCGCCGCAATACATCGTCCATATCGGCAAGACCCGCGACGCCGCGCTCGCCCGCTTCGAGAAGACCCAGATGTGCGCGCACCTCACCTCGCTCCGCAAATCGACGTTGAAGGAGCAGGGCGCGCTCGGCCACGAGGACATCAACCTGATCGGCACCGTCGACGACGTCGTGGAACGCGCCAACCGGCTCGGCGAGGCCGGCGTCACCCACCTTCTCGGCCTCTACTTCGCGGCCAACGACTTGCAGGAGCTGCTCGACCAGATGCAGGTCTTCGCCGAGGAAATCGTGCCCCGGATCGGCTGAATGACGGGCGGGAACGGCAATTCCTGGGACCGCGAGGTCGATCTCCTGGTGGCCGGCGCGGGGCCGGGCGGGATGACCGCCGGGCTCGTCGCGGCGCTCGAAGGGCTCGACGTGCTGATCTGCGAGAAGTCGCAGCAGGTCGGCGGCACCGGCGCGACATCGGCCGGCACGCTCTGGATTCCCGGCAACAGCCAGAACCGGGAGGCCGGGTTCGTCGACCGGCCCGACGACGCGGCGCGATATCTCGACGCGCTGATCGGCGACGGCGGGGTGGATACGCGCCGCGCGGTCTATCTGGAGGACGGGCCCGGGGTGATCGACGACCTGGTCGCGCGCACCGAGCTCAGCTTCGTCGCCTGCGGCCGCCATCCCGACTACCGCAGCAACCTGCCCGGCGCCGCGGTCGAAGGGCGCGCGATCGTCCCCGAGACCTTCGACGGCAGGAAACTCGGCGCCGATTTCGCCCGGATTCGGCCGCCGATCCCCGAATATCTGCTGTTCGGCGGCATGATGGTCGGCAAGGTCGACCTGACGCGGATGCTGGGCCGCTACCGGTCGGTCGGCAATTTCGCGCATACCGTCGGGCTGGTGCTGCGCTATTTCATGGACCGGCTGAGGTTCCGCCGGGGCACACGGCTGACGATGGGCAACGCGCTGATCGGCCGGCTCTTCTACAGCCTCAGGCGGAACGGGGTTCCGGTCGAGTTCGGCGCGGCGCTCGCGGAGATCGTCGAGGAGGAGGGCCGCGCCGCCGGCGCGGTGCTGGAGACCGAAAACGGGCAGATCAGGGTAAAAGCGCGGCGCGGCGTCGTGCTCGCGACCGGCGGGGTGGCGCATAACGAGGCGTTCCGCGCCGCCTACATGCCCCGCGCCGAGCCCAAGTATTCGCTCGCGGTCGAGGAAGACACCGGCGACGGGCTCGCCGCCGGCAAGCGGTTCGGCGGCAGGATCGAGAGCAGGGGCGAAGCCGGTCTGTGGACCCCGGTGTCCCTCAATCCGCGCAAGGGGGGCGGCACCGGTCTCTACCCGCACATCCTGCTCGACCGGGCCAAGCCCGGGCTGATCGCGGTGAACGCGGCGGGGCGGCGTTTCGTCAACGAGGCGGTGTCCTATCACGACTTCGTCGAAGGCATGTTCCGGGCGCACGAGGTCGGCCCGTCGATACCGGCCTGGCTGATCTGCGATGCCGGTTTCGTCCGCAAGTACGGGCTCGGCGACATCCACCCGGAAACCACGAACCTCGCGCGGTTCGAGACGGCGGGCTACGTCGCGCTCGGCGCGACGGCCGACGAACTGGCCGGGAAGATCGGGGTGGACCCGGAAGGGCTGGCCGACACGATCGCGCGCCACAACCGCTTCGCCGAGGCGGGGACGGACGCCGATTTCGGCAAGGGCGACACCGAGCTCAACCGGTTCAACGGCGATCCCGGCAACCGTCCGAACCCCTGCCTCGCGCCGATAAGCGGGACGCCGCTGGTGGCGATGGCGGTGTGGCCGGCCGAGCTCGCCTGCAGCGCCGGTCTCGCGGCCACCGCCGACGGTCAGGTGCTGGGCGCGGACGACGCCCCGATCCCCGGCCTCTACGCCTGCGGCAACGACATGGGCTCGATCATGGCCGGCACCTATCCCGGGCCGGGAACCACGCTCGGCCCCGCGATGGTGTTCGGCTACCGCGCGGCGATGCACGCGGCGCGGTCGGGCTGACCGCCCGATCCGCTTGCGGCGGGAACCGGCTTTGCGCTAGGGTCCGCGCCGCTCCCGGACCGGGGCCTGCGCGCGGAGGGGTGCCGGAGCGGTCGAACGGGGCGGTCTCGAAAACCGTTGTGCGCTATGCGTACCGTGGGTTCGAATCCCACCCCCTCCGCCACCTATCGTTTTCGCCGGTTTTCGGCCGTTTCCCTCGCCAGGGCGCGCACTCCCGGTTTCCGCGCCCGGAGGCGAGACCGTCTCCGGCCCCCGCTGTCGCCCCGGAACGGGTCCGGGCATGACGAGGGAGGGGCGAGCGGACGACCGGAAACCGCCGAAAATGATCTGAAAGAGAAAATTTCTCTTGACCCGGGACACGAACCGCACCATATTTCCCATAGTGGGGAAGTGGGGGCGCCGGAGGAGATACTGGCGCCCCGTCTTCGTTGCCGATCTATCCGGTCCGTACCCAGGCGGCCCACCCTCCCCCGGCCCCTCCCGCAAGCGGGAGGGGAGAAGATGAGCCAAGGAGTCGGCAGCAGCGTCCCCTCTCCCCGCCGGGGAGAGGGTCAGGGTGAGGGGGAAATCCCGCCGGAATCGCGCATGGGACGGATTCGGGGGTTCGGGGCCGGATTCAGGGCGGAATCGGAAGGGAGAAAAAATCCCCTTCTTTCCATGGGTTAGCAACTTATTTAGGGGCTTATATAGATAACTTGACCGGGAGGTCCGCGGCATTTCTTCCGTCATGCCCGGACTTGTTCCGGGCATCCATGTCTTGCGGCATCGCGGTGCGAGTGGGGACAAGCGAGCCGGCCGACCCACGTGGATGCCCGGAACAAGTCCGGGCATGACGGCGTTGAGGGCAAGCGGGGCGGCGTTCCCGTCCCCGAGCCGGGCCAGCCGACCGCCGTTCAAGTTATCTATATAAGCCCGCTTATTTATCCTGAACGAGTATTTTCTACTTGAGGCGTTTGCGCTGTCGGGGACGGGTTGATTTACAAGGCGTTCACGGAGGTGCGAGATTTTTGATACCCCGTGGTGGTCGTTGATATCCGGGGTTTCAGTTTCGCTGCGGCGGTCGTTTTGGCGATTTTCACCCCACGCCGCTGGTCGCGGCGTCTTGGCAGCGAGGTTTTCCTGCGGCGGCCTCGCGCGCCCTGATCGTGCGCATGAGATAGAAGGTGTCGCCATCGGGCCCTGGGGCCCTTGTTCCACCACCACCCCTGGTCGGGAGAACAGCGATGGCGACGGCGGCGAAGCTACCCTTTTCGTGGCGCGATGTCGAAGTCCTGCCGGACCTTGAACGGCTGCGCCTGGTTCTGGCGGTGCTTCCCGACGAGGAGATCGTGACGGCGCTTGAAGTGTGTCGCGGTCGGGGCCGTAACGACTACCCGGTGCGGGCGATGTGGCGGGCGCTGATCGCGGGGGTGGTGTTGCAACACGCCTCGATGCAGTCGCTGTTGCGGGAGCTGGGGCGCAACCCGGCGTTGCTGGAGATCTGCGGGTTCGACCCTCTGCCGTATCAGAGCGGGCCGGTGACGGTGCTTCACGACGGGCATGCGGTAACGCGCCCGGCGCGGGTTCGTTCGACGGCGCCGAGCCACTGGAACTTCTCGCGGTTTCTGGGGCGTGTTGTGCAGCTTGAGGACGAGCAGGGGCTGGTGTCCGCCATGATCGAGAGCCTGCGCGCCGCGCTGTTCGCCGCGTTGCCGGACTTCGGGCGTCATCTCGGCTACGACGGCAAGGCGATCGCGAGCCACTCGACGGGCCGGGTCGGCAAGGACGAGGACAAGACCTCGGACCCCGACGCCGACTGGGGCAAGCACGAGACGGGCGGGGTGGACGCCAGGACCGGCGCGGTGTGGAAGAAGGTGAAGTCGTGGTTCGGCTACGGGCTGCACCTGATCGCCGACACCGATTACGAGGTTCCGGTGGCCTTCGAGGTGACGCGCGCTTCGGCCTCGGAACCCAAGGTGCTGTCCGGGATGCTGGAGGAGCTGTTCGCAAGGGCGCCGGAGATCGCCGGGCGCTGCGCCGACTTCAGCGCCGACCGCGGTCTCGACGATGCCCGCCTGAAGGCGCGGCTGTGGGACCGGTGGACCGCCCGCCCGCTGATCGATACACGGCTGATGTGGCGGGTGGAGAAGCAGGAGCCGAGATACGATCCGGCGCAGCCGATCACGCGGCCGCTGTTCCCCGACCGCGCCGATGTCATCGTTCACGACGAGCGCGGCCGGGTGTCCTGCGTCTGTCCCGGGACCGGCGAGGTCCGCGCTATGGCGTTTCAGGGGTTCGAGGCTGATCGGGGCCGCTGCGGCACGCTCAAATACCGCTGCCCGGCAGCCGCCTTCGGCTTCGCCTGCGCCGGCAGCCGGGCCTGCCACCGGGCCGGCGGGGTCAAGCCCGGAGACTATGGCCGCATCCTGCGCATCGACCTCGACAGCCACGACCGGCGCATCTTCACCCCCACGCCCTGGGGCAGTCCGTCATGGCGGCGCGGCTACAACCGCCGCTCGGCCATGGAGCGGATCAACAGCCGCCTCGACAACAGCTTCAACTTCGAGACCCACTACATCCGAGGCCGCGCCAAGATGAAGACCCGCCTCGGCCTCGCCCTGGCGGTGATGATGGCGATGGCTCTCGCCCAGGCCCGCGCCGGCCGCCCCGAGCGCATGCGCTCCCTGGTCGGCGCCGTGCCGTATCTCGACACCGGCTGACCGCTCGTCTGCCTCCCGACAATCCTGCCCGATCCCGCCGCCCGACGGCAGAGGGGAAGCCACGCCCGCACGCCAGACAATCTTCCGGTAATCGTATTTGTCAGGCCCCGGAAGCCCGTATCCTGCCCGGTGGGGAAGCGGGCCGGACGATATTCAACCGCCAAAATCGAACCGGCGACAGCCAAAAATCACCACAGCGCACATTTCTCTACTTGACTCGGGACGTGTTTTGGGGTATTCAACGCCGCTGGTTCTTGGCAGCGAGGTTTTCCTCCCAGAGTGGAAAAGTGGGGGCGCCGGAGATGCCGGCGCCCTTTTCCGTTGCCGGGCACGCCGCCCGGCCATGTGGAGGACACGATCGTGCATCATGCGACCGCCATCGCCGCCGACCCCTCCGTCACCCGGAGCCGGCCGCCCGCGGCGCTCCTGGCGACGGAGGGGTTCCGGGACATGTTCCATATCCGCGACGAGCACCGGTGCGACACGGTTCGACCCACGATCCAATATGCCGACTCCCTCGGTGCCGAGCGCGCGCACCCGGCGCCGGGCGCTGCGCCGACTTCAGCGCCGACCGCGGTCTCGACGATGCCCGCCTGAAGGCGCGGCTGTGGGACCGGTGGACCGCCCGCCCGCTGATCGATACCGGGCGCGGAGCCGAGATACGATCCGGCGCAGCCGATCACGCGGCCGCTGTTCCCCGACCGCGCCGATGTCATCGTTCACGACGAGCGCGGCCGGGTGTCCTGCGTCTGTCCCGGGACCGGCGAGGTCCGCGCTATGGCGTTTCAGGGGTTCGAGGCTGATCGGGGCCGCTGCGGCACGCTCAAATACCGCTGCCCGGCAGCCGCCTTCGGCTTCGCCTGCGCCGGCAGCCGGGCCTGCCACCGGGCCGGCGGGGTCAAGCCCGGAGACTATGGCCGCATCCTGCGCATCGACCTCGACAGCCACGACCGGCGCATCTTCACCCCCACGCCCTGGGGCAGTCCGTCATGGCGGCGCGGCTACAACCGCCGCTCGGCCATGGAGCGGATCAACAGCCGCCTCGACAACAGCTTCAACTTCGAGACCCACTACATCCGAGGCCGCGCCAAGATGAAGACCCGCCTCGGCCTCGCCCTGGCGGTGATGATGGCGATGGCTCTCGCCCAGGCCCGCGCCGGCCGCCCCGAGCGCATGCGCTCCCTGGTCGGCGCCGTGCCGTATCTCGACACCGGCTGACCGCTCGTCTGCCTCCCGACAATCCTGCCCGATCCCGCCGCCCGACGGCAGAGGGGAAGCCACGCCCGCACGCCAGACAATCTTCCGGTAATCGTATTTGTCAGGCCCCGGAAGCCCGTATCCTGCCCGGTGGGGAAGCGGGCCGGACGATATTCAACCGCCAAAATCGAACCGGCGACAGCCAAAAATCACCACAGCGCACATTTCTCTACTTGACTCGGGACGTGTTTTGGGGTATATTTCCCAGAGTGGAAAAGTGGGGGCGCCGGAGATGCCGGCGCCCTTTTCCGTTGCCGGGCACGCCGCCCGGCCATGTGGAGGACACGATCGTGCATCATGCGACCGCCATCGCCGCCGACCCCTCCGTCACCCGGAGCCGGCCGCCCGCGGCGCTCCTGGCGACGGAGGGGTTCCGGGACATGTTCCATATCCGCGACGAGCACCGGTGCGACACGGTCGACCCACGGATCCAATATGCCGACTCCCGGTGCCGAGCGCGCGCACCCGGCATTTCCGGGCGCGTCTTTGCCGACGGAAATGCCGACAGGCCGGCCGGGTCGGCAAATGTCGACAGTCCCGCCCGGCATTTGCGGGGCGCGAACGTCGACCCGGCCGCGATTTGTCTACTCGATGCCGGCATCGACGGCGGGAACGAGCGCCGGGGCCGACAGGCCGAACGGCAAGCTCGCAGGGGCGTCGGGCTCCCGCCGTCCCTGGCCGCCGGGCTGTCCCAACGGGCGAAGCCGCACTATCTTGCAGGTTTGGCCGGATGCTTGTCGTGGGACCGCACGGGTTCGACCGCCCGGGTCCCGCGCAGACGGCGGGAGAGTGTGGGAGTACATGACCGAAACCGTTCGGGACTTGCGTAAGATGCCGCCCGGAAAGCAGGGGCTCTACGACCCGCGCAACGAGCACGATGCGTGCGGGATCGGATTCGTCGTCGACATCGGGAACCGGAAGAGCCACCGGATCATCGAGCAAGGCTTGCAGATCCTGGAGAACCTGACCCACCGCGGCGCGGTCGGCGCGGACCCGCTGGCGGGCGACGGGGCGGGGATCCTGATCCAGATGCCGGATGCCCATCTGCGCGCGGTCTGCGCCGACATCGGCATCGACCTGCCCCGACCGGGCGATTACAGCGTCGGCATGCTGTTCCTGCCGCGCGACGGCGGCCCGCGGGCGGACTGCGTCCGTATCGTCGAGGAGCTCGTCGAGGCGGAAGGCCAGCATGTCCTCGGCTGGCGCGACGTGCCGGTCGACAATTCGGGGCTGGGCGAGAGCGTCGTTCCCACCGAACCCTTCGTGCGCCAGGTCTTCGTCGGCCGCGGCGACAACTGCGCCGACCGGGACGCGTTCGAGCGCAAGCTGTTCGTCATCCGCAAGCAGATCGAGCACCGGATCGCCGCCCTGGGCGAGGCCCACGGCGATTTCTACGCGCCGTCCTTCTCGTCGCGCACCGTCGTCTACAAGGGGATGCTGCTGGCGCACCAGGTGGGCGAGTATTACCTCGACCTCAAGGACGAGCGGATGGTCACCGCGCTCGCCCTCGTCCACCAGCGGTTCTCCACCAACACCTTTCCCTCATGGCGGCTCGCCCACCCCTACCGGATGATCTGCCACAACGGCGAGATCAACACGCTGCGCGGAAACATCAACTGGATGGCGGCGCGCCGGCACCTGATGAAGAGCGAGCTGTTCGGCGACGACCTGGAAAAGCTCTGGCCCCTGATCGCCGAAGGCCAGTCCGATTCGGCGAGCTTCGACAACGCGCTCGAGCTCCTGGTGCAGGCCGGCTATTCGCTGGCCCACGCCATGATGATGCTGATTCCTGAGGCGTGGACCGGCAATCCGCTGATGGACGAGAGGCGCCGCGCCTTTTACGAGTACCATGCGGCGCTGATGGAGCCGTGGGACGGCCCGGCCGCCGTGGCGTTCACCGACGGCCGCCAGATCGGCGCGACCCTGGACCGCAACGGGCTGCGGCCCGCGCGCTACGTCGTCACCGACGACGACATGGTGGTGATGAGCTCCGAGGTCGGCGTTTTGCCGATCGACGAGAGCCGTATCGTCAGGAAATGGCGCCTGCAGCCCGGCAAGATGCTGCTGATCGACCTCGAACAGGGCCGCATCGTCGACGACGACGACATCAAGGCCCGCCTGTCCTCCGTCCGGCCCTACCAGGAGTGGCTCGATCGCACGCAGATCGTGCTGGAGGACCTGCCGGCGACGGCTATCCCCGCCGCGAAGCCCAACCGGCTGACGCTGCTCGACCGCCAGCAGGCCTTCGGTTACACCCAGGAGGATCTCAAGTTCCTGATGTCGCCGATGGCCCTGACCGGGCAGGAAGCCGTCGGCTCGATGGGCACGGACACCCCGATATCGGCGCTGTCGTCGCGCCCCAAGCTGCTCTACTCGTATTTCAAGCAGGTGTTCGCCCAGGTCACCAACCCGCCGATCGACCCGATCCGCGAGGAGCTGGTGATGTCGCTCCTGTCCTTCATCGGCCCGCGCCCCAACCTGCTGGGCATCGACGACACGACGCCGCAAAGGCGGCTCGAGGTCCGCCAGCCCGTGCTGACCAACCAGGACCTGGAAAAGATCCGCTCGATCGGCGAGATCGCGGACAACGCCTTCAGGACGATCACCCTGGACCTGACCTATCCCGCGGCGGACGGCGCCGAGGGCATGCGTCCGGCGCTCGAGTCGGTTTGCGCCCAGGCCGAACGGGCCTGTCAGGAAGGCTACAACATCCTGGTGCTCAGCGACCGCGCGATCGACGACGACCGCATTGCCATCCCGGCGCTGCTGGGCACCTCGGCGGTGCACCACCACCTCGTGAGGACGGGGCTCCGGACCCTGCTCGGCCTGGTCGTCGAGACCGGCGAGGCGCGCGAGGTCCATCACTTCTGCACCCTGGCCGGGTACGGCGCCGAGGCGATCAACCCCTATCTCGCGTTCGAAACGCTCTCGGCGATCCGGGACGAGCTGCCGGAGGCGCTGAGCGACCGCCAGCTCTACCGGCGCTACATCAAGGCGATCGACAAGGGCATCCTGAAGGTGATGTCCAAGATGGGCATCTCGACCTACCAGTCCTATTGCGGCGCGCAGATCTTCGACGCCGTCGGCCTGGACGAGCGCTTCGTCGAGCAGTTCTTCACCGGTACGGCGAGCACCATCGGCGGGGCGGGGCTGGCGGAGGTCGCGCGCGAGACCGTCGAACGCCACCGGCTCGCCTATGGCGACGCGCCGATCTATCGCAACGCGCTCGATCCCGGCGGCGAATACGCCTACCGCCTGCGCGGCGAGGAGCATTACTGGACGCCCGACACGGTCGCCGACCTGCAACATGCGGTGCGCGGCGAGCTGCCCGAGAAATATCGCGACTTCGCCAGGACGGTGAACGACCAGGACCATCGGATGATGACCGTCCGGGGCCTGTTCGAGTTCATCCCGGCCGGGACCCCGGTGCCGCTCGACGAGGTCGAGCCGGCGGTGGAAATCGTCAAGCGGTTCTCGACCGGGGCGATGTCCTTCGGTTCGATCTCGCGCGAAGCGCACTCGACCCTCGCGGTCGCGATGAACCGGATCGGCGGCAAGTCGAATACCGGCGAGGGCGGCGAGGAGCCGGACCGGTTCCGGCCCATGCCCAACGGCGATTCCATGCGCTCGGCGATCAAGCAGGTGGCCTCGGGCCGCTTCGGCGTGACCACCGAATACCTCGTCAATTCCGACATGATGCAGATCAAGATGGCCCAGGGCGCCAAGCCCGGCGAGGGCGGCCAGCTGCCGGGGCACAAGGTGGACGCGGTCATCGCCAAGGTACGGCATTCGACGCCCGGCGTGGGGCTGATCTCGCCGCCGCCGCACCACGACATCTACTCGATCGAGGACCTCGCCCAGCTGATCTACGACCTGAAGAACACCAACCCGGACGCCGACGTCTCGGTGAAGCTGGTCTCCGAGGTCGGGGTCGGAACGGTGGCGGCGGGGGTCGCCAAGGCCCGCTCCGATCACGTGACCATCTCGGGTTTCGAAGGCGGCACCGGCGCCAGCCCGCTGACGTCGATCACGCATGCCGGCTCGCCGTGGGAGATCGGACTCGCCGAGACCCACCAGACGCTGGTGCTCAACCGGCTGCGCGGCCGCATCGCGGTCCAGGTCGACGGCGGTCTCCGGACGGGGCGCGACGTCGTCGTCGGCGCGCTGCTCGGCGCCGACGAGTTCGGCTTCTCCACCGCGCCGCTGATCGCGGCGGGCTGCATCATGATGCGCAAGTGTCACCTCAACACCTGCCCGGTCGGCGTCGCGACCCAGGATCCGGAGCTGCGCAAGCGGTTCACCGGCACGCCGGAACACGTGATCAACTATTTCTTCTTCGTCGCCGAAGAGGTGCGCGAGCTGATGACGCGGCTCGGTTTCCGACGCTTCGCGGACATGATCGGCGAGTCCCAGCATCTCGACCGGCGCCGCGCGATCGAGCACTACAAGGCGAAGGGCATCGACCTGTCGCGGCTGCTCGCCAAACCCGAGGCGGGGCCGGGCGTCGCGACCCACAACAGCGAGCGGCAGAACCACCACCTGGAGGGCGTCCTCGACCGCCGGCTGATCGAAGAAGCGCAGCCCGCGCTGACCGGGCGCCGGCCGGTCCGCGTCGAGATGCCGATCCGCAATATCGACCGCACGACCGGCGCGATGCTGTCGGGGGAGGTGGCGAAGCGGTTCGGCCATGCCGGCCTGCCGGAAGACACGATCAGCGTCACCTTCCGCGGCACCGCCGGGCAGAGCTTCGGCGCGTTTCTCGCCAAGGGCGTCGCCTTCGAGCTGATCGGCGAAGCGAACGACTACACCGGCAAGGGCCTGTCGGGCGGCCGCCTCGTGGTCTACCCGCCGTCCGGGAGCGGAATCGTGCCCGAGGAAAGCATCGTCATCGGGAACACCGTTCTATACGGCGCCATCGCGGGCGAATGCTATTTCCGGGGGGTGGCCGGCGAGCGTTTCGCGGTGCGCAATTCCGGCGCGATCGCGGTTGTCGAAGGCGTCGGCGACCATGGCTGCGAGTACATGACCGGGGGCGTGGTGGTGTGCCTCGGCCACACGGGGCGCAATTTCGCCGCCGGCATGAGCGGCGGCATCGCCTATGTGCTGGACGAGGCGGGCGATTTCGAGCGCCGCTGCAATCTCGCGATGGTCGAGCTCGAACCGATCAAGGCGGAGGACGATTCGCTCGAACGGCTGGCGCATCAGGGCGGGGACCTCGAAGCCCACGGGCTGGTCGACGTGATGCGCGACATGACCCGCTTCGACGCCGAGCGCCTGAAGAGCCTCATCGAAAAGCACGTCCACTACACCGGCTCGGCGCGCGGCCGGCGGATTTTGGAGAACTGGGACTCCTACCTGCCGCAATTCGTCAAGGTGATGCCGGTCGACTATTACCGCGCGCTGAAGGAGATGGAGCTCACGCAACCGGCCGAGCCCGCCGCCCTCCTGGTGGAGAGCCGCTGAGCCATGGGCAAGGTCACGGGTTTTCTGGAATTCGACCGGCACGAGCAGCGCTACGCGCCGGTCGCGGACCGGGTCCGCCACTTCAACGAGTTCCTCGTTCCGCTCGACGAGAGCACGTTGCGGCAGCAGGGCGCGCGCTGCATGGATTGCGGCATCCCGTTCTGCCACACGGGCTGTCCGGTCAACAACATCATCCCCGACTGGAACGACCTCGTTTACCGCGACCAATGGCGGGAAGCGAGCGAGGTCCTGCATTCGACCAACAACTTCCCCGAGTTCACCGGCCGCATCTGCCCGGCGCCCTGCGAGGAAGCGTGCACGCTCAACATCGACGACGTTCCGGTGACCATCAAGACGATCGAATGCGCCATCGCCGACCGCGCCTGGCGGGAAGGGTGGGTGGTTCCCGACATCCCCGCCGCCAGGACCGGCAAGCGCGTGGCCGTCGTCGGTTCGGGTCCCGCGGGCATGGCCTGCGCGCAGCAGCTGGCGCGCGCCGGGCACGACGTGACGCTGTTCGAGAAGAACGCGAGGCCGGGCGGGCTGCTGCGCTACGGCATTCCGGACTTCAAGATGGAGAAGCACTATATCGACCGGCGCGTGGGTCAGATGGAGGCGGAAGGCGTGACCTTCCGCACCGGGGTGCATGTCGGGGTCGACCTGGAGGCGGGGGAGCTGGTCCGGGACTACGACGCGGTCGTGCTCGCGGCCGGATCGGAGAAGGCGCGCGACCTGCCGGTCGAGGGACGGGATTTGCGCGGCGTCGAATTCGCGATGGATTTCCTGCCCCAGCAGAACCGGCGCATCGGCGGCGAGCCGCTTGGCGACGTCGAGGAGATTTCCGCCCGCGGCAAGCACGTCGTGGTGATCGGCGGCGGCGATACCGGCTCGGACTGCATCGGGACGTCGTTCCGCCAGGGCGCGGTCTCGGTGACGCAGCTCGAGATCCTGCCCATGCCGCCGGAGAAGCCCGACAAGGCCACCACATGGCCGCTGTGGCCGCTGCGGCTGCGGACGTCGTCGTCGCAGGCGGAGGGGGCGGAACGCGACTGGAGCGTCGCGACCAAGCGCCTTTCGGGCGCCGACGGGGCGGTTTCCACCCTCCACGGCGTCCGGCTGGACGAACGAATGCAGGAAATCCCCGGCACCGGGTTCGATCTGAAGGCGGAGCTCGTGCTGCTGGCGATGGGATTCGTCCATCCGGTCCATGAAGGCATGGTGGACGAGCTGGCGGTGGAGCTCGATCCCCGCGGCAACGTGCTCGCCGATACGGAAAACTACGTCACCTCGCAGCCCGGCGTGTTCGCGGCGGGCGACATGCGAAGGGGCCAATCGCTGGTGGTCTGGGCGATCCGCGAGGGCCGCCAATGCGCCCGCACCGTGGACGAGTTCCTGATGGGCGCGTCGTCGTTGCCGCGATGAAAGGGCGTAGCCCCTCCGTTCCCATGTTACTATTGGTTTCATGACTTCGATCGTCACGCTTGACGAACGCAAGGCGCGCGCCCTCTCGGCGCGCAAGACAGCGTTGGCGCAACTCGAAGCCCGCCTTGCTTCGGCGGCGGCGCAATATGGCGGCCGCTACCGGCTGTTCGGTTCCGCGGCGCGCGACGCGATGCGTCCCGACAGCGATGTCGATCTGCTCGCGGACTTTCCCCGACACACGGTATCCGCGGCGATCCGGGCGGCCGAAGACGCCTGCGAAGAGCTTGGCCTGCCTTGCGATATCATCGATCAGTCCTGGTGCCGAACCGACTTTCTTCAGCGTGTATTGCCCGGTGCAAAGGTCATTGCATGAGCGATGCGCGCTGGATCGAAATAGAGGGCGACTTCCGGGCGGCCTGTACGCATTTTGCCGGAGCCGTCGAGTTGTTCGATGCCGGGGGCTTCGACGAAACGGGGCTCAGCGGTTACCGAACGTCCATGGCCTTCCTGCACGCCATGCAATCGGGCCATACGTCACTGGAAGCCGGTCTCCTGAGGATCCTCAACCTGCTCGGCGAAGAGCGCCTTCAAGGGGAGTTCTGGCACCGGGACCTCCTGCTCCGGGTTTGCAGGCCCGTCGAAGGCAGGGACGCCATCTTGCCGCCGGACCTTTGCGATCATGCCGACGAAACCCGCAGATTCCGCAATGTCGCAACGCGGAACTACGACAACTTCCAGATATCCATGGCGGACCCCGCCGTCGATGCTCCACGGTTTCTTGCGGCGCGCCTCCTGGATTGCTTGAGCGAGTTCAAGACCCGGATCAATCCGCCCGGCACCGCCGGCGGTGGCGACGGGTCCGGCACCGCCGCAAGTGGCGGGCCGTCCTGATCGGATCGCCGTTGCAACCCGTTAGGGACGGACGGACGGACGGACGGACCGAGCCTTGCGCCGGCTGAGGGATGACCGTTCGGAGAACGGATCGGGGATCCGATGACCGGTCAGCCGCAGACCCGGTTCCGCCGCATCCTGGTCGCCAACCGGAGCGAGATCGCCATTCGGGCGCTGCGCGCGGCAGTCGAGCTCGGCATCAGGACCATCGCGATCTATTCCCAGGAGGACCGGTTCGCGCTGCACCGGTTCAAGGCCGACGAGGCCTATCTCATCGGCCGCGGCATGGGTCCCATCGAGGCCTATCTCAGCATCGACGAAGTGCTTCGGGTGGCGCGCGAGAACGGCGCCGACGCGATCCATCCGGGATACGGTTTCCTGTCGGAGAACCCCGATTTCGCGGAGGCCTGCGCCGACGCCGGCATCGCGTTCGTCGGCCCCCGTCCCGAAATCATGCGCCAGCTCGGCAACAAGGTGGCGGCGCGGGAGATCGCGCAAGCCGCCGGCGTCCCGGTCGTCCCGGCCACGGGTCCGCTGCCGCGCGACGCGGACGAGGCCGCCCGCCTCGCCCGGGAGGTCGGTTTCCCGGTCATGCTCAAGGCCAGTTGGGGCGGCGGCGGACGCGGCATGCGCGAGATCGGCGACGAGTCCGAGCTTGCCGACCAGGTGGAGGCCTCGCGGCGCGAATGCCTGGCCGCGTTCGGCAACGACGAGGTCTATCTGGAGAAGCTGATCCGCCGGGCGCGCCACGTCGAGGTCCAGATCCTCGGCGACGGTCACGGCAACCTCGTCCACCTGCACGAGCGCGACTGCTCGGTGCAGCGACGCAACCAGAAGATCGTCGAGCGCGCCCCTGCGCATTCCCTCGATCCCGCGACGCGCGCCGCGATGCACGAGGACGCGCTGAGGCTCGGCCGCGCGGTCGGCTACGACAACGCGGGCACCGTCGAGTTCCTGGTGGATGCCGACACCCGCGCGTTCTATTTCATCGAGGTCAATCCGCGCATCCAGGTGGAGCACACCGTCACCGAGGTGGTGACGGGGGTCGACCTGGTTAAGGCCCAGATACGGATCGCGGACGGCGCCCGGATCGGCAGCCCGGAGAGCGGCGTCCCGCCGCAGGACGAAATCCGGGTCAACGGCCACGCCCTGCAATGCCGGGTCACCACCGAGGACCCGGAAAACAACTTCATTCCGGATTACGGCGTGCTGACCGCCTATCGCGGCGCGACCGGCTTCGGCGTGCGCCTCGACGGCGGCACCGCCTATTCCGGCGCGCGCATCACGCCGTTCTACGATTCGCTTCTCGAAAAGGTGACGACCTGGGCGCCGACGCCCGACGAGGCCATCCAGCGGATGGACCGGGCGCTGCGCGAGTTCCGCATCCGGGGCGTCGCCACCAACCTCGCCTTCCTCGAGAACGTCATCGGCCATCCGGAGTTCCTGGACGGCTCCTATACGACGCGCTTCGTCGACGAAACGCCGGAACTGTTCGAGTTCGTCGAGCGCCAGGACCGCGCGACCCGGCTGCTGCGCTATGTCGGCGAGGTCATCGTCAACGGAAACGCCGCCATGGAGGGCCGCGCCGAACCGCCCACGCGCCAGGCGCCGGCGGTGCCGGAGGTCGGGCACGCCGACATCCCCGACGGATCGCGCCAGCGCCTCGATTCGCTCGGCCCCGAGGGCTTCGCCCGGTGGATGCTCGAGCAAGACCGGGTGCTGATGACCGACACCACGTTCCGCGACGCGCACCAGTCGCTGCTGGCGACGCGGGTGCGCACGCACGACCTGGCGGCGATCGCCCCGGCTTACGCGCGCGTTCTTCCCGGGCTCCTCTCGGTGGAGTGCTGGGGCGGCGCGACGTTCGACGTGGCGATGCGGTTTCTCGACGAGTGCCCGTGGAACCGCCTCGACCGGCTGCGCGCGGCGATGCCGAACATCCTGACCCAGATGCTGCTCCGCGCCTCGAACGGCGTCGGCTACACCACCTATCCCGACAACGTCGTCCGCTATTTCGTTCGCCAGTCGGCCGAGAGCGGGATCGACCTGTTCCGGATCTTCGATTCCCTCAACTGGGTCGAGAACATGCGCCCGGCGATGGACGCCGTGCTGGAGACCGGCAGGCTCTGCGAGGCGGCGATCTGCTACACGGGCGACATGACCGATTCCGCCCGCCCGAAATACGACCTGAAATATTACGTCTCGCTCGCCCGGGAGCTGGAAGCGGCGGGCGCCCACATATTGTGCATCAAGGACATGGCGGGGCTCTGCAAGCCGGCCGCCGCGCGAACCCTGGTGGCCGAGCTGAAGCGGGAGATCGGCATCCCGATCCACTTCCACACCCACGACACGAGCGGCATCTCGGCGGCGAGCGTGCTGGCGGCGGTCGAAGCCGGGGTGGACGCGGTCGACGCCGCGATGGATTCGATGAGCGGGCTGACCTCCCAGCCCAGCTTCGGCTCGATCGTGGCGGCGCTTCGCCACTCGGAACGCGACCCCGGCATCGACCCGGAGACGGTGATGACGCTCTCCACCTACTGGGAGCAGGTGCGCAACGGCTACCGCGCCTTCGAGAGCGATTTCCGGGCCGGCACATCGGATGTCTACAACCACGAGATACCGGGCGGCCAGTACACCAACCTGCGCGAACAGGCGCGCGCGCTCGGCATCGACGACCAGCGCTGGCCCGAGGTCTCGCGCACCTATGCCGAGGTCAACCGCATGTTCGGCGACATCGTCAAGGTAACGCCGTCGTCGAAGGTGGTCGGCGACATGGCGCTGATGATGGTCACCAGCGGGCTGACGCCGGACGACGTCGCCGACCGGGACCGCGAGATCGCCTTTCCGGAGTCGGTGGTCTCGCTCTTCGCCGGGGAACTCGGTCAGCCGCATGGCGGTTTCCCGCGCGCCTTGCAGGAGAAGATCCTGAAGGGGCGCGAGCCGATAACCGTGCGGCCCGGCTCGGCGATGCCGGATGCCGACCTCGATGCCGACCGGGAGGAGGCCGAGAAGGCGGCCGCGCGCGCGATCAGCGACGCCGAGTTCGCCTCCTGGCTGATGTATCCGCAGGTCTTCGCCGAATACGCCGCCCGGCAGCGGGATTACGGCGACGTCAGCGTCCTGCCCACGCCGATCTATTTCTACGGCATGGAGCCGGGCGAGGAGATCGCGGTCGACATCGAGCGCGGGCGTACCCTGATCGTCCACTACCTCGCGCGGAGCGAGCCCGACCGGAAGGGCGAATGCACCGTCTTCTTCGAGCTCAACGGTCAGCCGCGCACCGTGCGCGTCGCCGACAGAAGCGCCGCGGTGGCCGGCGCGGCGCTGCCCAAGGCCGAGGAGGGCAATCCCGGCCATGTCGGCGCGCCGATGCCGGGGATGGTGGTCAAGATGTTCTTCAACGAGGGCGAGGCGGTCGAGGAAGGCGACGTGGTCGCCGCCATCGAGGCGATGAAGATGGAGACCGTGATCCGCGCCGCACGCGGCGGCGTGGTCTCGCGGATCGTCGCCCCCGCCGGCACGACCGTGGAGACCAAGGACCTGCTGGTCGTGGTGGGCGACGGCTGAGGCCCGCCCCTCGATACGCCCGGCAAGACCTGAGTGAAACCTCCGGAGACGACGATGTATCTCGCCAGCTTCCGCTACCGGGACAGGGAACGTATCGGCGCGCGGGTCGACGACGACCGTCTGATCGACTTCCGCGACGCCGCCGATGCGCTGGGCCGGACGTGGGACTACCCGACGATGCTCGATCTGATTTCCGGCGGCGAAGCGGGGCGCGGGGCCGCGTCCGAACTGCTGGAGGCCGCTTCAGCGGGCGCGGACGTCGCGCGCATCCCCATGGCCGATGTCGCGTGGCGTCCGCCGGTCCCGCGCCCGGGCAAGATCTGCGGGGTGGCGCTCAACAACTCGGCGTCGGATTCGCGCAAGATCTCCTCGCCCGACCACCCGATGTTCTTCCTGAAACCCGGCACCTGCCTGGTCGGGCACCGGCAGCCCATCGTCGCCCGGCCGCAATATATGGGTTTCCACCCGGAGCCGGAGCTCGGAGTCGTCATTTCCCGCATCGCGAGAAATGTCGACCCGGTGTCGGCGATGGACCATGTCTATGGCTACACCATCGTCAACGACGTGACCGGCAACGACATGCGGGCGGAGGACCGGGTGCACTACTACGCGCTCTATCCGAAGCCCGACAACCCGGAAGAGGTGGAGCGGCGCGAGCAGCACCTGTCCTATACCGCGCGCTACAAGGGCGCGGACTCCTTCGGCCCGTCCGGGCCGTGGCTCGCGACGCGCGACGAGGTGCCCGATCCGCACGACCTCGACGTCGCCTGCTCGGTCGGCGGAGAGGTGTTCGCGGAGGACAACACCCGCCACTACACCTACCGGGTGGAGGAGATCGTCGCCTATATCTCGCGCTACATGACGCTCGAGCCCGGCGACCTGATCTCCATGGGAACCGCCTTCCGGGCCGGCGGCGAGGCGCGCAAGCCGCTGCATGCCGCCAACTTCGCCAGGCTCGACGGCCCGTGCGACATCTCGATCTCCCGGCTCGGCACCCTCAGCAATCCGATCGAGCGCGACACGGCGGATCCGGGCGACTGGCGCCTGCCGGGACGGAAGTGAGGCGGCCATGGAATCGCACCTCGTCTGCACGTCGCACTCGCCGATCCTCTATCTGCGCCCCGAGAAGCCGGATTACGAGGACGAGATATTCCGGGTGCTCGCGGAGCGCCGCGCGGCGGTCGAGGCGTTCGGTCCCGAAGTCGCGTTCGTGTTCGGCGCGGATCACTATGCCGGGTTCCACCTGAACGCGATGCCCGCCTTCTGCGTCGGAAGGGGCGAGGCGGCGGCGGTCGACGATGTCGGCGGGTTCCCCGGCCCGCTCGACGTGGACGGCGCGGCGGGGCTGGGGCTGCTGGAATATCTGCGCGCCGAAGGCTTCGACCCGGCGCAGTCGCTCAGGATGACGGTCGATCACGGCTTCTCCCAGACCATGAAGAACGTCATGGGCGCGCTCGACGCCTTTCCCTGCGTACCCGTCTTCATCGGCGCGATGGCAACGCCGTTCCTGCCGTTCCGCCGGTCGCGCGAGCTCGGCGCGGCGGTCGGGCGCTACGCGGCGACGCTGGGGAAGCGGGTGCTGTTCCTCGCCTCGGGCGGGCTCTCCCATCATCCCGCCCGCTATTACCCGCCCATCGGCGAAGGCTCGCCCGAAGTGGCGGCATGGCAGATGGAGGGGAGCGCCGGCGGCACCTTCACCGACGAGGAATGGTTCCGGAACCTGTTCGACATGCATGTCGAGGGCGCCCGGATGCTGGCCGACGGGCGCCGCACCCGGGCGCAGGTCCGGCTCAACCCGGAGACCGACCGCGCGTTCCTCGACATTCTTGCGTCGGGCGATCTTGCCCCTCTCGACGGCTGGGACATCGGCGCGCTCTTCAAGACCGCCGGCATGGGCTTCGCGGAGGTGCATGGCTGGATCGCCGCGGCCGCCGCGCATCTCGCCTGCGGCGGCGGCGCGCCCACGGTCGACTTCTATCGCGACACGCTGGAATACGCGATCGGATACGGCATCGTGCACGCCGACTGACCGGCGCGGGTCAGTTGAGGATCGTCCTCGGCAGCCACATCGCGATGTCGGGGAAGCCGATGACCAGCCCGAGCCCGACGAGCTGGAGCATCACGAAGGGAATGATCCCGCGATAGATCTGCTGGATCCGCACCTCGGGCGGCGCCACCCCCTTCATGTAGAACAGCGCGAAGCCGAAGGGCGGGGTGAGGAACGAGGTCTGCAAATTCACCGCGAGCAGGATGGCGAACCAGTAGATCACCTCGTTCCTGGGCAGATGCTCGCCGAAATCGAGCCCCGCCAGGATCGGCGCGAAGACCGGGAGCACGATCAGCGTGATCTCGATCCAGTCGAAGAAGAAACCGAGGAGGAAGGCAACCGCCATCAGGATGACCAGAATCCCCCACGGGCCGACGCCGACGGCGTAGATCAGGTCCTCGATCAGGTCGTCGCCGCCGAGCGAGCGGAACACGTAGGAGAACGCCGTCGCGCCGACGAACAGGAAGAAGATCATCCCGTTGGTGACCGCTGTCCGTTCGACCACCTCCTTCAGCACCTTCCAGGTGAGCTTCCGGTTGATGACCGCCAGAAGAACCGCGCCGCCCGCGCCGACGCCCGCGGCTTCGGTCGGCGTGGCCCAGCCGAGAACGATGGAGCCGAGCACCAGGAGGATGAGGAAGACGGTCGGGATGAACCCCCGCAGGAGCAGCAGGATCAATTCGCCCCACGTTTGCGGGCCCATGTCCTTCGGCAGGGCCGGCGCGAGCTCCGGCTTGAAGCGGCAGAGCGAGAAGATATAGGCGAAGTAGAGCCCCGAAAGGATCAGCCCGGGGAACACCGCCGCCACGAACAGAGTCCCCACCGAACGGCCGAGAAGGTCGGCCATGATGACCAGCATGATGCTCGGCGGAATCAGGATGCCGAGCGTGCCGGAAGCGGCGATGGTGCCGGTCGCGAGCTCGGTGTTGTACCTGCGTTCGATCATCACCGGCAGCGCCATCAGGCTGATCATCACCACCGAGGCGCCGATGATGCCGGTGGTGGCGGCGAGGATCGTGCCCATGACGGTGACCGCGAGCGCGAGCCCGCCCGGCGTGCGGCGCAAGAGCACCTGGAGGCAGTGCAGCAGGTCGGCGGCGACGCCGGCGCGTTCCAGCATCGTCCCCATGAAGATGAACATCGGGATCGCCACCAGGACGAGGTTGTCGGCGATCCCCCAGATTCTCAGCACGAGGTTGAAGAACTCGATCTGCGAGAAGATGTCGAAATACATGCCGATGAAGCCGAAGGCGAGCCCGACCCCGCCCAGCACGAAGCCCACCGGAAACCCCGTGAACAGCAGGATCGCCAGGGTGGCGAACATGAGGATCGGCAGGTAATCCTCGAAATACATCGCCTAGCGCCCCCGGTCCGGCGCGACGGCTTCGATGTCTTCGGCCGGCTGCGCTTCCTCCTCTTCGACGATGCGGCGGAAGTCGGGCGGACCGAACAGGTCGATGAACCGGCGCAGCAGCACCACGATCCCCGCGAGCAGGAGGGCGAACATGCCGATCGGCATGAATGCCTTGATCGCCCAGCGATAGGGCAGGCCGGTGGCGGAGTCAGACGCCTCGTTGAGATCCCACGACCGCTCCACGAAGTCGATCGAGAACCAGGCGACGATCAGGCAGTAGGGAACGGCTAACAGGAGGCAGCCCACGAACTCCACCCAGCTCCGGGTCCGCGACGTCATGCGCTCCCGCATCAGGTCGATGCGGACGTGGCCGTCCTTGAGGTAGACGAAACCCATGCAGAGCAGGAACAGCATCGCGTGCAGATGCCACTCGCCTTCCTGGAGCTTGGTCGAGCCCAGCACCAGGAACCGCCGCGTGATCACGTCGAAGATGATGATCACCATCAGCGGGATCGCGATCCAGGCGCCGGTGCGGCCGATGCCCATCACGATCCGCGACAGGAACTTTTCCAGGGCGAGGAGTTGCCGCATGACGAAGCCGGTCCCGGCGGGCCGTTCGCACAAAGAACGCCGGAGCCGCGACCCGCGCGGCTCCGGCGCCCCTCTATACCGGAGACGGCTTCCTTACGCTACTTGAGATAGCCGAGATCCTTCCAGATGGCGTATTCCGCCCGGAACTTGGTGTAGGAAGCCCAGACCTTCTTGAAATTGGCGTCGCGCTTCACGTCGTCCGCGGCCACTTCCGCCCATTTCTCTTCCAGCGTGTCGAGGATTTCCTGCGGCCAGCGGTGGATCTGCACGCCCTTCTTCTTGAGCTCGGCCAGCGCCTTGCCCTGGATCGCCTCGCCCTCGGCCAGACCCTCGCGGAACGCATCTCCGCACGCGACCTCGATCTGGGCCCGCTGGGTGTCGCTCAGCGCGTCCCACGCCTTGCGGTTCAGCAGCAGCTCGAACACCGTCGACTGCTGGTGCCAGCCCGGGAAGTAGTAATGCTTTGCGACCTGGTAGAAGCCGAGATTGAGGTCGATGGCCGGCATCGAGTACTCGGTGGCGTCGATCGAGCCCCGCTCGAGCGCCGGGAAGATGTCGCCGCCGGCGATCAGCTGGGTCGACACGCCGATCTTCTCCATCACCTTGGCGCCGAGCCCGAAGAAGCGCATCTTGAGACCCTTGAGGTCGTCGATCGACTTGATCTCCTTGCGGAACCAGCCCGAGGCCTCCGGCGCGATGACGCCGCAGGGAAGCGATTTCAGGCCGTGCGGCTTGTAGATCTCATCCCAAAGCTCCTGGCCGCCGCCGTAGAAGATCCAGCCCATATATTCGCCCGCGCTCGGGCCGAACGGGACGGCGGCGAACATGGCGAGCGCCGGCTCCTTGCCGTACCAGTAGCCCGGCGTGGACCAGCACGCGTCGACCGAGCCCTTGGCCACGGCGTCGAAACATTCCTTGGCCGGGATCAGCGCGTTGGGCTCGAAGAACTTGATCCGGATATTGCCGCCGGAAATCCGGTCCAGCCGGTCGACCATGCTCTTGCCGAGCGTGCCGAGCTGGGTCAGCTGGCTCGGGAACCAGCTCGCCATCTTCCAGCGGATGCGCTTGTCCGCCGCGTCCGCCGTGCCGACGCCGGAGGCGGCGAGCACGACGCTCAAGGCGGCGACGGCAAGGCCGGCCTTGATTAAGTTTCCCTGTTTTCATCGGAGTGGTCCCTCCCTGGAATGGTGTCCACGGCGAAGGTTCGCCCATCCGTGCGAGAGATGTCAATTGAACGGGACAAGAAAACGGTATTTTTCACGCAGGTTTTGGCGGCGTCCTTGCCGCGCTAGGATCGGGAACTCCGTTTCTCACCGGACAGGCGCGCCATGACCGATATCGCGTTTTCCTCAGCCCGGCGTCTTGCCGGCGCGATCCGGCGGGGCCGGATCGGCAGCCTGGAGCTGCTGGAGCACTACCTGGCCCGGGTCGAGCGCTTCAATCCCGCCCTGAACGCGATCGTCGAGACCGACATTCCGGCCGCGCGGCGGCGCGCCCGCGCGGCCGACCGGGCGCTCGCCAACGGCGAGAGCTGGGGCCCGCTCCACGGCGTGCCGATCACCGTCAAGGACTCCTTCGACGTGAAGGGGATGCCGACCACCTGGGGGGTGCCCGAGTTCCGGGACTGCATCGCGGACTCGAACGCGCTCTCGGTCGACCGGCTGATCGGCGCGGGGGCGGTCCTGTTCGGCAAAACCAACGTGCCGATCTGGCTCGCCGATACGCAGGCCTTCAACGCCATCTACGGCCGGACGGTGAGCCCGTGGAACCCGGACCTCACGCCCGGCGGGTCCTCGGGCGGCGCGTCCGCGGCGCTGGCGGCGGGGCTGACGGGGCTGGAGCTGGGCTCCGACATCGCGTCCTCGATCCGGACGCCGGCGGCGCTTTGCGGCCTGTTCGGCCACAAGCCGACCTTCGGCATCTGCCCGACCCGCGGCCACACCGTCAGGGGCAACCTCGCCCCGCTCGACATCCTGGTGATCGGCCCGCTCGCGCGCTCGGCGGGGGATCTCGCGCTCGCGCTTTCCATCGTCGCCGGCCCCGACGAGATCGACGGGGGCGGCTACCGCCTCGCCCTTCCGGCGCCGCGCAGGAAGCGGCTGGGCGAGTTCAGGGTCGGCATCGTGCTCGACCACCCGACCGCCGCGGTCGAAGGCGCGGTCGTGGACCGGCTCCAGGCGCTCGCCGACTTCCTCGGCCGGCAGGGGACGCGGATCTCCGATACCGCGCGGCCCGACATCGATCCCCACGACGTTCACCGCACCTTCGACGTCTTGCTGCGCGCGGCGACCTCGGCGCGCCATTCCGACGCGGAGCGCGACGGCGTCGCCGCCGACCTCGCCGCGCTGCCGCCCGGGACCGACACCAAGCAGTCGCGGATGATGTGCGGCATCACGCTCTCTCACCGCGACTGGCTCCTCCTCAACGAGCGGCGCCACCGCATGCGCTGGAAGTGGCACGAATACTTCCGGACCTACGATCTCCTCCTCTGCCCCGTGCTCTGCACCGCCGCGCACCCGCACACAGAGATACCGTCCTACGAGCGTTCCATGACGGTGGACGGGGTCGAGCGGACCTTCATGGAGCAGATCTTCTGGTCGGGCTACGCGGGCGTCTCCTATCTCCCCGCGTCGGTCGCGCCCATCGGCCTGACCGACGACGGGCGCCCCGTCGGCGTCCAGATCGTCGGCCCCCATTGCGGCGACCGGACCACGATCGCCTTCGCCGGCCTGCTGGAAAAGGAATACCGGGGGTTCGTTCCCCCGCCCGGATTCGAGTGACGGGGCTCGCGCCGCCCCCTCACCCCGACCCTCTCCCCCGCGGGGGAGAGGGAGACTTGCGGCGCCGGCCCGTCGCTGCCTTCTCCCCTCCCGCTTGCGGGAGGGGCCGGGGGAGGGCGGACCGGGCTCCGCGTCGGAGGGGACACGCTCGGGTCGAAATGACGGTCAGCGGGTTTGACGCGCCCGCGATCCCCTCTGCTATTCTTTCTCCGGAAAAACATGCAGGGAGGGCAACCGATGAAACTCCTCAGACGCGGAACCTCGGCCGCGATCGCCGCGGCGGCGGCCGCCATGCTCGCATCGCCGGCGCAGTCGGCGGAAACCGTGAAGGTCGGGATGCCGATCCCGGTCACGCTGACCGATCTCGGCTATTACGCGTTCGGCGAGGAGCTCGGCTTCTTCAAGCAGGAGGGGCTGGACCTCCGCATCATCGTCTTCAAGGGCTCGGGGAAGATGGTGCCGCAGGTCGCGACCAAGCAGCTCGACATCGGCTGGGCGCTGCCGGGCGCGCTGTTCAAGTCCTACCAGCCCGGCCGCACCCGGCTCCCGGTCGTCTACTACTACAACATCATGCCGACCTGGACGCTGCAGCTCGCGGTGCTCGAATCGAGCGGCATCAAGACCGTCGCCGACCTCAAGGGCAAGAAGGTGGGGATCGGGGCGCTCACCTGGGGCACCATCCCGATGCTCAAGGCCAGGCTCAAGGACGCCGGGCTCGTCGTCGGCGAGAACGTGGAGCTCGCCGCGGTCGGCGTCCTCGGGGCCGGCTGGCTCGCGCTCAAGCGCGACCGGGTGCAGGCGCTCGACTACAACAACACCTGGCACGACATGTTCGAGGCGACCGGCGCCAAGATCCACCGCCTGCCGATCAAAGACAAGTTCCACAACCTGTTCACCAACGGCTTCATGGCGCATCGCGACCAGTTCAAGTCCAAGCGCGACACGCTGGTCAAGTTCGCCCGCGGCATGGCGAAATCGTCGATCGCGTGTCAGGAGAATCCCGGCCCCTGCGTCAAGGCGTTCTGGCGCAAGCACCCGAACATGAAGCCCAAGGGCGACGAGGCGAAGAACCTGCCGGGCGCGATCCGGATGGTGAACAACCGGCTCGAGTTCATGCAGGTTCCGGCCAAGAACGCGGTCGGCAAGCTCGGCCACTGGCCGCGCAAGTCGTTCGAGTACTACGTCGATGCGTATTTCGAGAGCGGCTGGATCGAAACCCGCGATATCGAGATCGACAAGATGTACACCAACGACCTGATCGCCGACATCAACGCGTTCGACGAGAACGAGGTGAGGGCCAAGGCGCGCGCGGCCAAGTGAGTGAGCCAGCCCGCGTCCGGAGCTGAGACCGCGGCGGGGGCCGGCGCTCCGGCCCCCGCGATCGTCGCGGCCGAAGGTCTCTCGCTCGTCTATCCGACCCGCCGCGGGTCGATTACCGCGCTCGAATCGCTCGACCTATCGATCGGACGGGGCGAGTTCTATTCGCTGATCGGGCCGTCCGGCTGCGGCAAGTCGAGCCTGCTCAAGGTCGCCGCGGGGCTGTTGCCGCAGACCGCCGGGACGATCACGCTCGGCGGCACGCCCGTCACCGGCCCCCGCCGCGAGGTCGGCGTCGTGTTCCAGCGCCCGACCCTGTTTCCCTGGAAGACGGTCATGGACAACGTGCTTCTGCCGGCCCAGACCCTCCAGCTCGACATGGCGGCGGCGAAGGACCGCGCCGCCGAGCTGGTGAGCCTGGTCGGGCTGGAGCAGTTCGCGGGCAACTATCCGAGCGAGCTTTCCGGCGGGATGCAGCAGCGGGTCGGCATCGCGCGCGCCCTGGTCCACGACCCGGAAGTGCTGCTGATGGACGAGCCGTTCGCCGCGCTCGACGCGCTGACCCGCGAGCACATGATGATCGAGCTCCAGGACATCTGGATCACCACCGGCAAGTCGGTCCTGTTCATCACCCACTCGATCCCGGAGGCGGTGTTCCTGTCCGACCGGGTCGCCGTGATGTCGGTCAGGCCCGGCCGCATAATCCGGGAATACGACGTGGCGCTCGGCCGGCCGCGCGACCTCTCGACGATGGCCGCTCCCGGGTTCAACGAGCTGTGCGGCGAGCTCCGCGGCGAGCTCCAGATCGACCTCTGAGGGGAGCCGGTGCCGTGATTCCGCGACTATCCCTCCTGTCATTTCGACCGGAGCGCCGCAGGCGCGGAGCGGAGAAATCTGCCACGCACGACCACACCGGGGCTGACAGATCTCTCCGCTTCGCCGCGCTTCGCGCGGCTCCGGTCGAGATGACGGGAAAGGCGGTCGCGCACCGACGTTCCCGCCGCCCCGCTTGTCACCCCGGACTTGATCCGGGGTCCAGGGGACGTCCCGGGTTCCGTCCGGGGCACGACATCCGCGTCCCGCCGCCCTCGCAGATCGCCCGACCGCCCCGGTGCCCGGAATGCCGCTCTGGACCCCGGCTCAAGTCCGGGGTGACGGCCGGGAAATCGGGTCGATCGGGGACAAGGGCGGACGAAGAACAGCGCGGGAGCGCATGCCCGCCATGAACGAACCGCACGTCTCGCACACCGCACCGGGGACGGTCCCATGAAAGACAGGCTTCGCACCGCGATCTATCCGCTGATCACCGTCGCCTTCCTGGTCGCCTGCTGGCAGGTCGCGGTGAGCGAGTTCAGCATCGAGGACTACATCCTGCCCGAGCCCTGGCTGGTGGTGACCTCGATTACCGACGGGTTCCGCGTCGGCGGGTTCGTCGGCCATTTCTGGGCCACCGCCGAGGCGACGGTGCTCGGTTACGTGCTGGGCTGCGGGCTCGCCTTCCTGATCGGCGTGGCGGTGGCCGAATCCGCCACCTTCGACAAGTTCGTCTATCCCTGCGTGGTCGCGCTGCAATCGATGCCCAAGGTCGCGCTCGCGCCGCTGATCCTGGTCTGGTTCGGCCACGAGATCGAGTCCCGCATCATCATGGTCGGGCTGATCTGCTTCTTCCCGATGTTCGTCAACACCGTCGTCGGCATCCGCCAGACCGATCAGGAGCTGCTCGACCTCTGCCGCGCCTTCTCGGCTTCGCGGCGTTACGTCTTCTTCAACGCCAAGCTGCCCTCGGCAGCGGGCGAGATCTTCGCCGGGCTCCAGATCGGCGTCGTGCTGGCGCTGATCGGGGCGGTGGTGGCCGAGTTCGTCGCCTCCGAGCGCGGAATCGGCCACATGATCGACTCGGCCGCGGTCAGCCTCACCGTCTCCAACATGTTCGCCGGCGTCATCATCCTCGCCGTGATGGGCGTGATCGGCACCGCGACGGTGCGCTTCATCGAACGCCGGGTGGTGTTCTGGGAAGGCGGATCGGTCCGGGTCAACCTGGAGCAGGCGACGTGAGTGGCGAGGACCTCTGCTTCCTGTCGGGGTCCGAATCCGCCCGGCGCATCGCTTCCGGAGACCTTTCGCCGGTCGATCTGGTCGACGCGATCCTCGCCCGCGTCGACGCGGTGCAGCCGGCGATCAACCCGTTCACGATCGTCTGCGCCGACGAGGCGCGGGCGCAGGCGAAGGAGGCCGAAGACGCCGTCGCTCGCGGCGATCCGCTCGGCCCGCTCCACGGCGTCCCCGTCACGATCAAGGACATGATCGACGTCGCCGGGATACGGATCACCTTCGGCTCGCCGATGTTCGAGCACAACCTGCCCGAGGCGGACACCGTCGTCGTCGAGCGCCTCAGGAAATCGGGTGCGATCCTGCTCGGCATCACCAACATGGCCGAGTGCGGCCACAAGGGCACCAATTCCAACCCGCTCTGGGGGGTGACGCGCAACCCGTGGGACCTCGAGGCCACGCCGGGCGGCTCGTCGGGCGGGGCCGCGGCGGCGCTCGCGACCGGCTGCGGCGCGCTCGCGCTCGGCACCGACCGCGCCGGGTCGGTCCGCATTCCCGCCGGCGCGACCGGGGTGTGCGGGCTCAAGCCCACGCTCGGCGTCTTCCCCTGCCCCGAGACGCCCGACCTGTTCGACACCACCACGGTGATCGGGCCGATGGCGCGCGGGATCGAGGACATCGCCGCGCTGATGTCGGTTTGCGGCGGGCCGGACCCGCGCGATCCGTGGTCGCACGGCGCGGCGGCGCGGGATTACAGGCCCGACGCCCGCCCGCGCGGCGACATGACGGGAACCCGGATCGCCTGGGCGGCGACGATCGGCAACGCCGCGCTCGAACGCGAGACGCGGGCGATCTGCGAACAGGCGGTCGATGCCTTCCGCGGCCTCGGCGCCGAGGTCGCGCCGGTCGAGATCGACCTCTCGGAGGCGGTCGACATCCTGCTCGCCATCGTCGGCGCGCTGGCGAGCGCGGCCTATGCCGACAAGCTGCCCGAATATGGCGACCGGATCGACAAATCGCTGCGCATGGGGATCGAGCTGGGCGGGCAGCTGAAGGCGGCCGATCTTGAGAAGGCCCTGTTCGGGCGGGCGGCGCTGTTCCGAAAGGTCGAGGCGGTGCTGGCGGAGCACGATCTGCTGGTCACGCCCTGCCTCACCCGCCCCGCCATCGCCGCCGATCACTTCGCCTTCGATCCCGTCGAGATCGACGGCGCGGCGTACGGGAACCCGCGCTTCGACTGGTATCCCTACACCCACCCGTTCAACCATACCGGCCACCCGGCGCTGGCGCTTCCCGCCGGCTGGACGGCGGCGAACATGCCCGTGGGCCTGCAGATCGTCGCCCCGTGGCACGCCGAGGACCGCCTGATCCGCGCCGGCGCCGAGCTGGAGGCCGCGCGCCCCTGGGCGGACCGGCGGCCGCCGTTGGTCGAGGGAGAGTGAATGGGGCGAGCCACCCCCCTCACCCCAACCCTCTCCCCCGCGGGGGAGAGGGGGATTCGCGGCGGCGCATTTTCCCTACTCTCCCCCCTCCCGCTTGCGGGAGGGGTCGGGGGAGGGCGGACGCGTGAACGGTTCGGGTAGACGGGGATGAGCTTCAGGGCAATGGCCCGGGCGGTCGCGGCAGCGGGCGCGTTGATTGCCGCCTGCGCAATGCCGGGCCTCGCGGCGACTTTCGAGAACGTGCGCGCCGACGACCGGCTCAGATGCGGCATCAACCCGGGACTGGCGGGGTTTTCCTATACCGACGACAAAGGCCGGTGGACCGGCTTCGAGGCGGCCTATTGCCGGGCGCTGGCGGCCGCCGTGCTGGGCGATCCGGACAAGGTCTCGTACGTCACCCTGACCGGCAAGACCCGCTTCCCGGCGCTGGCGTCGGGCGAGGTCCACGTGCTGTCGCGCAACACCACCTGGACCTTCTCGCGCGACGTCGACCTGGGCTTCACCTTCGTCGGCATCAACTATTACGACGGGCAGGGCTTCATCGGCCGCAAGTCGCTCGGCGTGAAGAGCGCCACCGAGCTCGACGGCGCCTCGATCTGCATCCAGACCGGCACCACGACGGAGCTCAACCTGGCGGACTTCTTCCGGGTCAACAAGATCAAGTACGAGCCGGTGCCGATCGAGACCAACGCCGAGGCCCGCGCGGCCTATGCGGCGGAGCGCTGCGACGTCTACACGACGGACGTTTCGGGTCTCGCGGCGACGAGATCGACCTTCGACGACCCGGACGCCCACGCGATCTACCCGGAGATCATCTCGAAGGAGCCGCTGGGGCCGCTGGTCCGTCACGGCGACGACCGGTGGGCGGATATCGGGCGCTGGGTTCTGAACGCGCTGATCGCCGCCGAGGAGCTCGGGGTGACGCGGGCGAACGTCAGGGAAATGGCGACGGGGACCGGCAATCCGGAGATCGACCGGATGCTGGGAACGGAGGGCTCGATGGGCGCGATGCTGGGCCTCGACGCGCGGTGGGCGGTCCGCGCGATCGCCGCGGAAGGCAACTACGCGGAGATCTTCGACCGGTATCTCGGCGCCGGCAGCCCGCTCGGCCTGCCGCGCGGCCTCAGCGCCCTCTACAAGGACGGCGGCATCCTCTACGCGCCCCCGTTCCGGTAGGCGCGGCGCGGGGCCATGCGGCCCCACCCTCCCCTACTTCCTCCCCTCCCGCTCGCGGGAGGGGTCGGGGGAGGGCCAACGCCGTCTCGCGGCGGCGCGGCGGCGGAGATCCTCCAGCACCGCCCCGGTCTCCCGCAGCGCCTCCAGGTTGGAATAGCGCACCACCGCCACACCCCGTCTCTCCAGGAAGAGGGTCCGGGCATCGTCGCGCCGCCGTTGCGCCGCCTCGCCATGCTGCCCGCCGTCGAGCTCCACCGCGAGCCGGCATTCATGGCAGTAGAAGTCCAGAACGAACCGGCCGATGACATGCTGGCGGCGGAATTTGAGGCCGTCGAGCTGCTTTCCGCGCAGCCTCCGCCAAAGGGCCCGCTCCGCGTCGGTCGCGTCCCTCCGCAGGCGGCGGGCACGGGCGCGCATGTCGGGACTATTTTTCATGCGGAGGTTGTAAGCGCGCGCGATGGCAGCGTCCACAGTCCCCCTCACCCTGACCCTCTCCCCGCGGGGGAGAGGGGACGTTGTTGCCGACGCCTCGGCTCATCTTCTCCCCTCCCGCTTGCGGGAGGGGTCGGGGGAGGGCGGACCATCCGGTCGACAAGGTATGGCGAAATAACCATTGTCCGCGGCGCAGGTGAAAACGTGACCGCGCTCGTCCGGCAGCTATCGAGACTCTTGCGCCGCGTGCCGCCGCCGTTACGCGGCATGGGCCTGATGATGCTCGCCGCCATCCTGAGCATGACGATGGCGGCGATCGCGAAGGATCTGGTCCGGGAGCTCCCGGTCTTCGAGGTCGTCTTCTTCCGTCAGCTGTTCGGGACGCTGCTGCTCGCGCCCGTCCTGCTCAGGCCGGGGGCGAACCCGTTGCGGACCCGCCGCCTCGGCATGCACGGGCTTCGCGCGCTGTTCAACTTCGTCGCCATCCTCGGCTATTTCACCAGCCTCGGGCTGATCCCGCTGGCGCAGATCACTGCGCTCGGCTTCACCTCGCCGGTGTTCGCGAGCCTTCTCGCGGTGCTGCTGCTCGGCGAGGCGGTGCGGACGCCGCGGGTCGTCGGCCTCCTGCTCGGTTTCGCCGGCGCGCTGATCATCCTGCGCCCGGGATTCGAGACCGTAAGCGCGGGCTCGCTCTACGTGCTCGGCTCGGCGGCCTCCTGGGCGGTCGCGATGACCTGCATCAAGGCGTTGTCGCGCACCGAAACGAGCGTCGCCATCACGTTCTACGCGGCGTTCCTGCAACTGCCCATGGCGCTCGTCGCCGCGCTGTTCGTCTGGCAGTGGCCGACGCCGGGGCAGCTCGGCCTGTTGCTGACGATTTCGATCATCGGGACCCTGGCGCAGATCTCGCTGTCCCAGGCGTTTCGCGAGGCCGATTCGACGGTCGTCCTGCCGATGGATTTCACCAAGCTGGTATGGGCTAGCCTGCTGGGATACGCGATTTTCGGGGAGGTTCCCGATCCCTGGGCCTGGATCGGCGGCCTGGTCGTCTTCTCGGGCGTGCTCGGGGTCGCCTACGGCGAACGGCAGCGCCGCAACGCCGATGCCAGAGAATGACCGCCCCCTCACCCCGACCCTCTCCCCCGCCGGGGGAGAGGGGGATTTGCACGCCGGCTCCGTTTTACCTTCCCCCCTCCCGCTTGCGGGAGGGGTCGGGGGAGGGCCGGTCTCCGCCGCCCTACACCGCCTGCCCGGCGGCGCCGTGCCCGCCGGGACCGGCGAAGACGGCAACGATCTTCCGCTTGAGCGCCGAGGCCATATGGCGCATGACCTCGCCACGCAGCTGTTCGGCGCGGGCCTGGATGGTCCAGCGGTTCACGGGTTCGGCTTGGGTCAGGTATTCGCTGACATAGGACATGGCGTTTTCTCCTTCGTTCGGGGTCGTTCCCCGGGTTGAAGGCGAGATAATTATCCACGATTGTTTTTATCCTAAATCCGGCAGTTGATCGGGGTCTGGATTCGCCGTGGCCCTTGTAGACTGCGGGTATGAGCGGATTTGGATGGGGCCGAGAGGGTCACCCTGCGGGTGAGGGTTCTGGCGCTGTGCGGGATCTCGCCTGCGAGGCTGTGAAGGTGGACACCTTCGGCGGCACGGTTCACGTCGAATGGGACCCGGATGCGGCGGTGACGCCGCTTGGCCATCTGGCGTTCTTCGCGGAATATCTGAAGGTGAGCGGTCGCTTCGAGGCGCTGGTGGCGGACTGCCCGCTCGTCTACACGAGCCCGAACGCGCCTTCGAAGCGGGACGTTCTGGGGACGGTGCTGCTTTCGGTTCTGGCGGGCCAGTCTCGCTATGCGCACATCACGGCGCTGCGCGGGGACGGGGTGAACCCGGCGCTGTTGGGGATGGGCAAGGTCGCGAGCGAGGATTCGGTCCGGCGCGGTCTGGAGCGGATCGGGGCGGATGAGGGCACAACGTGGCTTCAGGGCCATCTCGACGACACGGTCCGCCCGCTGCTGAGCGAGCCTTGGGTTCTGGACTGCGACACGACGATCAAGCCGCTCTACGGCGGCCAGGAGGGGGCGGTGGTGAGCTACAACCCGAAGAAGCCGGGCCGTCCCTTGCACGCCTGCCATGCGTTCCTGATGGCGGGCACGCGGCTGGTTCTGGATGTCGAGGTGGCGCCGGGCAATCATCACCGCTCGAACCGGGCGGCACCGTCCCTGTGGGCCTTGCTCGACCGTCTCGGTCGGGATCGCTGGCCGCGCCTGGTGCGGGGCGACAAGGACTGGGGCAGCGAGGGCAATATGGCGTCGTGCGAGGCGGCGGGTCTGGACTATCTGTTCAAGCTGCGCCTGACCAGGGGTGCGCGCCGGCTTGCCGAGCGGCAGATGGCGCGGGACGGCTGGGAGGATGCGGGCCAGGGCTGGCAGGGGATCGGGGCCGATCTGCGCTTGCAGGGCTGGAGCCGGTTGCGCCGGGTCGTGGTACTGCGCCGCCGGCTTCCGGCGACACTGGCGCTGACGCGCGACGACAACGCCCAAGGTGATCTGTTCTGGAGTGAGGCGCAGCCCGGCACGGGCGTATGGGAGTTCGCGGTTCTGGCGACCTCGCTCGACCTCGAAGTGCGTTCTGTGGCCCAGCTCTACCGCGACCGGGCCGACGCGGAGAACGGCTTCGATGAGCTGAAGAACCGGTGGGGCTGGGGAGGCTTCACCACGCGCGACCTGACGCGCTGCCGCCACATGGCCCGGCTGATCGCGCTCATCTACGACTGGTGGAGCCTGTTCGTCCGCCTCGCCGACCCCGAGCGCCACCGCGAGGCGATCACCAGCCGGCCGCTGCTGCTGCACGGCGTCGCCCGCCAGACCCGTCATGCCGGCCAGACCCGGCTGACGGTGACCTCCCACCACGGGCGGCGCGAGGCGGTGGCTGCTGCCCTGCGGCGGATCGCCGGCTTCTTCCGGGCCCTGACGCAAAATGCGGAGCAGTTGAGCGCCGAGGATCGCTGGCGCCGGATCCTCGCCGAAGCGCTCAAAAAATACCTCCACGGCCGCGAGCCGGGCCATCAACCCTGGCTGCCGCCCCCTCGGGCCGCGCCAGCGTGCTGAAATCGAACCCGAAATCGACCATTCCAACCGCGCCGAGAGGGCGATCACGCCCTCCAACCGCCGGATTTAGGTTTATAATGAGCGAATATGGACTATCTGCTTTGCAGAAAATGCATGGATCGGGATTCGCGAAAACCCTTTCGGGCATGGCGGGACGGGCGGGCGCCCAGTGCTACGGCCCCAACCGGAACCGGTTCGCCTCGACCAGGCGTCCGGCGATGCGCCGTCCGGCGAGGCCGGAGACCGCGGTCGCGATCAGGCGCTTAAGCGCCTCCGCCATCTGGCGCAGCTCTTCTCCCCGCAACCGCCGGGCGTCGGCCTGGAGGATAATCGGGTCCACGGACAAGGCTTGCGCCAAGTGTTCGCCAAGGGATGCCATGATGCTCGTCTCCTTCGATCAGGGTCGTTCCTGTCGTTGGGGACAAGATAATTATCGGACTTATATAGATAACTTGAACGGCGGTCGGCTGGCCCGGCTCGGGGACGGGAACGCCGCCCCGCTTGCCCTCAACGCCGTCATCCCCGGACTTGTTCCGGGCATCCACGTGGGTCGGCCGGCTCGCTTGTCCCCACTCGCACCGCGATGCCGCAAGACATGGATGCCCGGAACAAGTCCGGGCATGACGGAAGAAATGCCGCGGACCTCCCGGTCAAGTTATCTATATAAGCCCTTAGTCGAGGCGTTTGCGCTGTCGGGGACGGGTTGATTTACAAGGCGTTCACGGAGGTGCGAGATTTTTGATACCCCGTGGTGGTCGTTGATATCCGGGGTTTCAGTTTCGCTGCGGCGGTCGTTTTGGCGATTTTCACCCCACGCCGCTGGTCGCGGCGTCTTGGCAGCGAGGTTTTCCTGCGGCGGCCTCGCGCGCCCTGATCGTGCGCATGAGATAGAAGGTGTCGCCATCGGGCCCTGGGGCCCTTGTTCCACCACCACCCCTGGTCGGGAGAACAGCGATGGCGACGGCGGCGAAGCTACCCTTTTCGTGGCGCGATGTCGAAGTCCTGCCGGACCTTGAACGGCTGCGCCTGGTTCTGGCGGTGCTTCCCGACGAGGAGATCGTGACGGCGCTTGAAGTGTGTCGCGGTCGGGGCCGTAACGACTACCCGGTGCGGGCGATGTGGCGGGCGCTGATCGCGGGGGTGGTGTTGCAACACGCCTCGATGCAGTCGCTGTTGCGGGAGCTGGGGCGCAACCCGGCGTTGCTGGAGATCTGCGGGTTCGACCCTCTGCCGTATCAGAGCGGGCCGGTGACGGTGCTTCACGACGGGCATGCGGTAACGCGCCCGGCGCGGGTTCGTTCGACGGCGCCGAGCCACTGGAACTTCTCGCGGTTTCTGGGGCGTGTTGTGCAGCTTGAGGACGAGCAGGGGCTGGTGTCCGCCATGATCGAGAGCCTGCGCGCCGCGCTGTTCGCCGCGTTGCCGGACTTCGGGCGTCATCTCGGCTACGACGGCAAGGCGATCGCGAGCCACTCGACGGGCCGGGTCGGCAAGGACGAGGACAAGACCTCGGACCCCGACGCCGACTGGGGCAAGCACGAGACGGGCGGGGTGGACGCCAGGACCGGCGCGGTGTGGAAGAAGGTGAAGTCGTGGTTCGGCTACGGGCTGCACCTGATCGCCGACACCGATTACGAGGTTCCGGTGGCCTTCGAGGTGACGCGCGCTTCGGCCTCGGAACCCAAGGTGCTGTCCGGGATGCTGGAGGAGCTGTTCGCAAGGGCGCCGGAGATCGCCGGGCGCTGCGCCGACTTCGTAAGCGTCCGGCGTGACCGCCCCTGCGTGGTCAGTCGGCGGCTTCCCGATCTTCTGCGGGCGCGGTGTTCCACGGCAGCAGATCGTCGATGCGGTTGATCCTGTAGTCGGGGATGCGTTCGAGGACCTGAGCAAGCCAGGCCTGCGGATCGACATCGTTGAGCCTGGCGGTCTCGATCAGGGTGTAGGCGATGGCGGCGGCCCTGCCGCCGCTGGCCGAGCCCATGAAGAGATAGTTCTTGCGGCCGAGCGCGATCGGCCTCATTGCGCGTTCGGCGGGGTTGTTGTCGATCTCGAGGAAGCCGTGCTCGAGATAGGGTCGAAGGCGCTTCATCCGTAAGCGTCTGGCGTGACCGCCCTTGTGGCGAGACGGCTTGGAGCCGCAGTCTGTGGTGAGGTTCCAGAGGTCGATAGTGTCCATTATCGGCTAATGGACACTATCTTAGGGGGCTGCGGTGCCACGTCGGGTACGCCGGTTCTGGTCGGACGACGAGAAGCGCCGGATCGTGGCGCAGAGCTACGCTCCCGGTGTCTCGGTGTCGGTTGTGGCGCGCCGCTATGACGTCAACGCCAACCTGATCTTCACCTGGCGGCGCGATCCCCGTTACAGGCCGGCGGCCGATGCCGGGGAGGCGCCGTCCTTCCTGCCGGTGGAGGTGGTGCCCGATGCGCCGCCGTTGGAGCCGGCCGCGGCATCGGACGGTCGGATCGAGATCGCGTTGTCGAACGGCCACCGGGTGAGCGCGTTCGGGTCGTTCGACGCGGACGCGCTGTGCCGGGTGGTGCGGGCGCTTGGCGGATGATCCCGGTTCCCTCCTCGACCCGGGTATGGCTGGCCTGCGGCGTGACCGACATGCGCAAGGGGTTCCCCGGTCTCGCGGCGCAGGCGGAGCGGGTATTGAAGGCGGATCCGCATTGCGGCCATCTCTTCATCTACCGCGGCCGCCGGGGCGACCTGATCAAGATGATCTGGTGGGACGGCCAGGGTGCGTGCCTGTTCTCGAAGCGTCTGGAGCGCGGCCGCTTCGTGTGGCCGTCGGCATCGGAAGGGAAGGTGTCGGTGACGCCGGCGCAGCTGTCGATGCTGCTTGAGGGGATCGACTGGCGGGCGCCGGTTCGCACCTGGAGACCGCTGGCCGCGGGCTGATTCACCGTTTATAAACAATGGGTTGACTGTCATTCGGGCTTCCCTTTGTCGGCCCCTTCGGGTAGGATGCGGCCATGCTCGAAGCGGCCCATTCCCTGCCCGACGACATCGCCGCGTTGAAGGCGATGGTGCTGGCCTCGCGGGCCGAACTGGCGGCACGGGACGCCGAGCTGCGCAACCGCGATCTGTTGATCGAGAAGCTCAGGCACCAGCTTGCGGGTCTGCGGCGGCAGCGCTTCGGCGTCACCTCGGAGGCCCTCGACCAGCTTGAGCTCGGGCTGGAGGACGAGGAGATCGCGCGGGCGGCCGAGGCGCCGACCGAGCCGACGCCCGCCACGAAGAAGCAGCCGAAGCGCCGTCCCCTGCCGGACCACCTGCCGCGCGAGGAGACGGTTCTCGCGCCGGGCGAGCGCTGCGCGGACTGCGGCGGCCGTCTCAAGCGGCTCGGCGAGGATGTGACGGAGGAGCTGGAGTACATCCCCGGCCGCTTCGTGGTGAAGCGCATCGTCCGTCCGCGCCTGGCCTGCGGCGGCTGCGAGAAGTTCCACCAGGCGCCGCTGCCGCCGCGACCGATCGAGCGCGGCCGACCGGGCCCCGGCCTTCTGGCGCATGTGCTGGTCTCGAAGTATTGCGATCACCTGCCGCTCTACCGCCAGTCCCGCATCTTCGCCCGCGACGGCGTCGAGCTCGACCGCTCGACGCTCGCCGGCTGGGTCGGCAAGGCGACGGCGCTGCTGGAGCCCCTGGCCGATGCGATCGGGCGCCATGTGCTGGAAGGACAAGCCCTGTTCGCCGACGACACCCCGGTCAAGCTGCTGGCGCCGGGAACCGGCAAAACGGCGACCGGCCGGGCCTGGACCTACGTGCGGGACGAGCGGCCCTGGGCTGGCGAGGCGCCGCCGGCGGCCTGGTACCGCTTCTCGGCCGACCGCAAGGCGGCGCATCCGAAGGCGCATCTTGAAGGCTTCGCCGGCTGGATGCACTCGGACGGCTATGCCGGGTTCGGTGCGCTGGCGCGCGCCGGGCCGGTCCGCGAGGTGGCCTGTCTGGCGCATGTGCGACGCAAGTTCTTCGACGTCCATGCCGCCCAGGGCTCGGCGATCGCCGCCGAGGCGCTGGAACGGATCGCCGCCCTCTACGCTATCGAGAAGGAGGCCCGCGGGCAGCCGCCCGATAACCGCGCGGCCATCCGCCAGGCCAAGGCCGCGCCGTGCCTCGACGAGCTGGAGCGGTGGCTGCAATCGCAGCTGCCCAGAATCTCCGCCAAGACCCCGCTGGCAGCGGCGATCCGTCATGCCCTGACCCGGATGAAGCGCCTTCGACCCTATCTCGAGCACGGCTTCCTCGAGATCGACAACAACCCCGCCGAACGCGCAATGAGGCCGATCGCGCTCGGCCGCAAGAACTATCTCTTCATGGGCTCGGCCAGCGGCGGCAGGGCCGCCGCCATCGCCTACACCCTGATCGAGACCGCCAGGCTCAACGATGTCGATCCGCAGGCCTGGCTTGCTCAGGTCCTCGAACGCATCCCCGACTACAGGATCAACCGCATCGACGATCTGCTGCCGTGGAACACCGCGCCCGCAGAAGATCGGGAAGCCGCCGACTGACCACGCAGGGGCGGTCACGCCGGACGCTTACCTTCATCCGGGTCAGGGCATGACGGATCGCCGCTGCCAGCGGGGTCTTGGCGGAGATTCTGGGCAGCTGCGATTGCAGCCACCGCTCCAGCTCGTCGAGGCACGGCGCGGCCTTGGCCTGGCGGATGGCCGCGCGGTTCTCGGGCGGCTGCCCGCGGGCCTCCTTCTCGATAGCGTAGAGGGCGGCGATCCGTTCCAGCGCCTCGGCGGCGATCGCCGAGCCCTGGGCGGCATGGACGTCGAAGAACTTGCGTCGCACATGCGCCAGACAGGCCACCTCGCGGACCGGCCCGGCGCGCGCCAGCGCACCGAACCCGGCATAGCCGTCCGAGTGCATCCAGCCGGCGAAGCCTTCAAGATGCGCCTTCGGATGCGCCGCCTTGCGGTCGGCCGAGAAGCGGTACCAGGCCGCCGGCGGCGCCTCGCCAGCCCAGGGCCGCTCGTCCCGCACGTAGGTCCAGGCCCGGCCGGTCGCCGTTTTGCCGGTTCCCGGCGCCAGCAGCTTGACCGGGGTGTCGTCGGCGAACAGGGCTTGTCCTTCCAGCACATGGCGCCCGATCGCATCGGCCAGGGGCTCCAGCAGCGCCGTCGCCTTGCCGACCCAGCCGGCGAGCGTCGAGCGGTCGAGCTCGACGCCGTCGCGGGCGAAGATGCGGGACTGGCGGTAGAGCGGCAAGCGAGTCGCGCGGGGGAATCTCACCCCCACGCGCTCCCAGAACCGTACGTGAACCTCTCAGCTCATACGGCTCCCAGCGTCCGGCCCTGCCCGTGCACAAGGGTCCAATGGGCGAACCGCCACGGCTCCGCTTTCGCGATTCTGGCAAGCCAGAGACGTGAGGTGGCGTCGGTTTGTCGGACAGGCTGACGGCGTTTTCAAGGTGTATTCCGGTTGAAGTTTGTGCCGCCAGAATCCTCTTGGATCGATCTTTCTGCTGCTGCTGTTGCGCCTGTGGGTATGTGGTCAAGGCGCGAAGCGGCTTGTCCATCATATCCACAGGCGTGTCGCCCCGGTAGGCCTCGGCCGGCGTCCGCCCGCCGAGTGCCGAGTGCGGTCTCTCGGTGTTGTAGAAGCCGATCCACTGGCCGATGACGCGCCGGGCTGCGAAGCCGTCGGCGATCTCGTGCAGGTAGACCGCCTCGTATTTGAGCGAGCGCCACAGCCGCTCGATGAAGATGTTGTCCATGCACCGGCCGCGGCCGTCCATCGAGATGCGGATACCGGCCTCCCGCAGGCGCGCGGTGAAGGCGAAGCCGGTGAACTGGCTGCCCTGGTCGGTGTTGAAGATCTGCGGGGTGCCATGGCGCGCCAGGGCTTCGTCGAGAGCCTCGACACAGAACCCCGCGTCCAGCGTGTTCGACAGCCGCCAGGCCAGGACGCAGCGGCTCGCCCAGTCCATGATCGCCACCAGGTAGAGGAAGCCGCGCCGCACCGGGATGTAGGTGATGTCGGCGCACCACACATGGTTCGGCCGCTCGATCGCCAGACCCCGCAGCAGATATGGATAAACCCGGTGCCCGAGGTGCGGCGCACTGGTCCGCGGCGCCCGATAGACCGCCTGAAGACCAAGCAGGCGCATCAGGCGAGCGGCCCGCCGCCGCCCGATCCGCACCCCCTCGCGGCGCAGATGCCGAACCATCTGGCGGGCGCCGTAGAACGGATACTTGAGGAACAGCGCGTCGATCCGGCGCATCAGAGCCAGCGTCTCCGCGCTCTCCCCCTTCGGCCGGTCATAGAGCGACGAGCGCCCGATCGACAGCAGACGGCATTGCCGGGTCAGGCTCAACGACGGGTGGCCCCGCACAACCATCGCCCGTCTCCCGGACCGGCTCAGCGACCGGACCCGCGTGACAAAAAATCACGCTCTACGATCAACTCCCCGATCTTGGCGTGAAGAGCCCGGACCTCGCTCTCGTGATCCCGCGCCCGGCGCTCACCTCCACCGGAAAAGACCTCCCCCAGACCCTCCATCGCCTGGCGCTTCCACACACCCACCTGGTTCGGATGCACCTGGTGCTTCGAGGCAATCTCCTGAAGCGTCCGATCACCCCGTAGCGCCTCCAAGGCTATCTTCGCCTTCAGCTCCCCCGAAAACCTGCGTCGCTTGCTCATCCGCATTCCTCCGTCACACGGCGGAATACACCTTGACGACCTGTCCGATTTTGCGACGCCACCTCAACGAGCCTGACGCGGTCGTTGTCGGAAGCGTTTGAACTTCCGCATTGCCCATCGCTGCAAGTGGGCGTCTATCAGACGAAGGGTCGGATAGAGCGCCGACTTGTAGAATGCGCCGAAGTAGCCGATCCACCCTGCAATTTCGCGATGAAACATGCGGGCAAGGTCAAGCAGTGCCTTGTCGCTACGCCGTTGCAAACGCCACTGTCGCACGCGGCGCCGAAACGCCTTGAGCGCAGTCGGGCTGGCAGCCGGAAGGAACGAGACCCCGAACAACCCGCCGCGCCACGCCGCGAACCTTGGCTGGAAACGGTAGCCCAGGAAGTCGAACGCGACCGTCGGGTAGTCCGCCTTGCGGTTGGTATCCTTGCAGTAGACCACCTTGGTCTTCTGCGGATGGACCTCCAGGCCGCACTCGGCCAATCGGTCCGCAACCCGCCGCCAGAGGGTCTTTGCCGCCTCCTCCGTTCGACAATGGCAGATTATATCGTCCGCATACCGTTCGAACGGAACATGCGGCATCGACCTTTTCATCCATTGATCGAACGCATAGTGCAGGAACAGGTTGGACAATACTGGCGAAATTACCCCGCCCTGTGGCGTGCCCCTGTCCCGTGCGACAACGGTGCCGTCCTCCTCGATCACGGGAGCCTTCAACCAGCGCTCGACATAGAGCAGCACCCACCGGCAGTCCGTATGGTGACGAACGGCCTTCAGCAGCAACTCGTGGTCGATGTTGTCGAAGAACCCCTTGATGTCCATGTCCAGCACCCAGTCGTAGCGCCAGCATCGCCGACGCGCTGTCCGGATGGCGTCAATGGCGGATCGCTTCGGCCGATATCCGTATGAGTCCTCATGGAAAATCGGTTCCAACAAGGGCTCCAGATGTCGGCGAACAACCTCCTGAGCGATGCGGTCCGTGACCGTCGGTATGCCCAACGGGCGCTTCCCGCCGCCCTCCTTGGGGATGTTCACCCTGCGAACCGGAGGCGGCATATAGCTGCCTGAGGACATGCGATTCCAGAGCTTGTAGAGTTCCGGACCAAGCCGTTCCTCCAGACTCTCGACCGTCTGCCCATCTACTCCAGCCGCTCCCCGGTTTGCCTTCACATGCTTGAAGGCTTCCCAGACTTCCCTCTTTGCTATCGGGAACGGCTTTGCCCCTGTCATCCGGCTCCTCCTGTCACCAGTTGGCCGACGGCAGCGGCTGAACACCACAGCCCCTTCGGTCCAGCGCCATTACAGCGCCTTCATCCCTACTACGGGCTGTTCTGCCCCTGTGCCCCGCATCGGTACTCTGAGCCTTCCGGGGGCTGCCCGGTTGGCCGTCTCCCTTGGCATCGGGACGACAGGTTCTCCTGTTCCGCAAGAAAGCCTGTTCCGGGTTCACGCCGCCTTCGAGCCGGATGCCGCGTGGGCCGGACTCCAGGACTCCGCCCATGCTTGTCCCGGAGTGACCACCACCCCCGGTTCTGACATCGACCATACGCTTTCGGAAGTTCATCGGCGGTTCGCTTTCGCTCGTCTCCCCGGACCTCACCTGACGAGATCGTCGTCCCGCCGTTTCCACGACGCTCACCACCATCGCTCTTTACGACAGCAGCTCGTGGTGGTTTGAGACCGACGCCTGATCGTCGACCCCGAGGGGCCTACCCTCATCTCTCTTGCAGTTGCGCACCTCCTTTCATGGCGGTGCTTCAGGACACACGGTGATCGCAATACTTCGAGACCAGCACATGCGCCAGAAGGCCGGGGCCCGGTCGGCCGCGCTCGATCGGTCGCGGCGGCAGCGGCGCCTGGTGGAACTTCTCGCAGCCGCCGCAGGCCAGGCGCGGACGGACGATGCGCTTCACCACGAAGCGGCCGGGGATGTACTCCAGCTCCTCCGTCACATCCTCGCCGAGCCGCTTGAGACGGCCGCCGCAGTCCGCGCAGCGCTCGCCCGGCGCGAGAACCGTCTCCTCGCGCGGCAGGTGGTCCGGCAGGGGACGGCGCTTCGGCTGCTTCTTCGTGGCGGGCGTCGGCTCGGTCGGCGCCTCGGCCGCCCGCGCGATCTCCTCGTCCTCCAGCCCGAGATCAAGCTGGTCGAGGGCCTCCGAGGTGACGCCGAAGCGCTGCCGCCGCAGACCCGCAAGCTGGTGCCTGAGCTTCTCGATCAACAGATCGCGGTTGCGCAGCTCGGCGTCCCGTGCCGCCAGTTCGGCCCGCGAGGCCAGCACCATCGCCTTCAACGCGGCGATGTCGTCGGGCAGGGAATGGGCCGCTTCGAGCATGGCCGCATCCTACCCGAAGGGGCCGACAAAGGGAAGCCCGAATGACAGTCAACCCATTGTTTATAAACGGTGAATCAGCCCGCGGCCAGCGGTCTCCAGGTGCGAACCGGCGCCCGCCAGTCGATCCCCTCAAGCAGCATCGACAGCTGCGCCGGCGTCACCGACACCTTCCCTTCCGATGCCGACGGCCACACGAAGCGGCCGCGCTCCAGACGCTTCGAGAACAGGCACGCACCCTGGCCGTCCCACCAGATCATCTTGATCAGGTCGCCCCGGCGGCCGCGGTAGATGAAGAGATGGCCGCAATGCGGATCCGCCTTCAATACCCGCTCCGCCTGCGCCGCGAGACCGGGGAACCCCTTGCGCATGTCGGTCACGCCGCAGGCCAGCCATACCCGGGTCGAGGAGGGAACCGGGATCATCCGCCAAGCGCCCGCACCACCCGGCACAGCGCGTCCGCGTCGAACGACCCGAACGCGCTCACCCGGTGGCCGTTCGACAACGCGATCTCGATCCGACCGTCCGATGCCGCGGCCGGCTCCAACGGCGGCGCATCGGGCACCACCTCCACCGGCAGGAAGGACGGCGCCTCCCCGGCATCGGCCGCCGGCCTGTAACGGGGATCGCGCCGCCAGGTGAAGATCAGGTTGGCGTTGACGTCATAGCGGCGCGCCACAACCGACACCGAGACACCGGGAGCGTAGCTCTGCGCCACGATCCGGCGCTTCTCGTCGTCCGACCAGAACCGGCGTACCCGACGTGGCACCGCAGCCCCCTAAGATAGTGTCCATTAGCCGATAATGGACACTATCGACCTCTGGAACCTCACCACAGACTGCGGCTCCAAGCCGTCTCGCCACAAGGGCGGTCACGCCAGACGCTTACAGTGCTTCTCGTTCGCTCCTTGCTTTCGTTTCGTCGTGCCAGACTAGAAGACCACCTTGATGCCGCTCACCAGCGCCGTGCCTTCGTTCTCCTGGGACCCGTCGCCGCTCTCCGAGCTGTTCCAGATCACGTTGAGGTGGGTCTTCACGCCCGGGCCGAGCGCCCGCGCGTAGGAGGCCATCACCGCCGTGTGCTTGGCGTCGGTGTTCTCCATCTCGCCGTGCGAGCCCACCAGGCTGAACGAGTTGGCGCCCTGGACGAAGCGAACGCCCGCGTCGGTCAGGCTGCTCTCGTTCATCTTGTTGTCGTCGGTCACCCGCTTGTGTCCGATCGCAACCCGGAAGCCGCCGCCGAAATCGATGCGCCCGGAAACCAGCCAGTCGCTCCGGTCGTCGTCCTTCTTCCCCTTGGCGCCCTGGTACGAGGTCATGCCGCCGCCGACGCCGAAGCCGACATCGCCGAACTTGCCGGTGTAGCTCACCGCGCCCTCGATGCCGTTATGCGGCCCGTCCGCCGCGTCGATCCGCGCGTTCGAATCGTTGTTCACGCGGTTCGGCGAGTAGGTCAGGCCGACCTGGAAGCCGCCGAGCTTGGGAGAGATGTAGGTCACCTTCTCCGCGTCGCCGGTGTCCAGACGCGCATGCTGCAGGCCGTAATGGTTGCCCGCCGCGCTCGGGATCCACGCGTTGTCGAAGTTCAGCGTCTCGCCGACGCCGGTCGCCCACGAGCCGGTCAGACCGGTCAGCATCTTCACCGGGGCACCGCCGGTGCCGCCGAGGATGATCTGGCCGAACGAGCCGGAGACCGACAGGAAGTACTCGTCGATCGGGTCGTCGCCGGAACCGCCGTCGCTGTGGTTGTTCTGGCCTTCGAGCTCGACCCGGGCATGGATCTTCATGCCGCTGTCGAGCGTCGCCCGGCCGTTGAAGTGGATCTCCGCGTCCGTCCGCGTGTCGAGCGCCGTGGTGTCCTTGGCGGTGTCCACGCCGTCGGTCTCGATGGTCTCGTCGAGAATCCCGCCGACGACCGCTTCGTAGTAGCCGTTCACGCTGATGCTCGGCTTCATCATTTTCTTGTCGGCTGCCGTCGCGCCGCCGGCCGCGAGCATCGTCGCCGCGGCAAGAGCCGTTCCGTAAAGCAACTGCTTTTTCATGGTTTTTCCCTCTGTTACAGGACCCGCCACGATGCCATCGGTTGATATCGGTTACCGTCCGGCACCGCAGCGAGGCCACGCTTACCCCAGACCGATTCCCGGCACAAGACGGGGCTGAGAATCAAATTCTTCTTGTGACATTTCTGCAACATTAGGGAGTGCGGAGCGCGCGGCCTTCCCACGCTGCAATTCGGGCCGTCCACAATCCCCGGGAGCGATGCGGGGCCGAGGAGATCGCTCCCCGGCCCCCCCAACCATGCCCCGCCCTGCCTTGGTCCACGGTACGGGCGTTGCCTGTCGGTGCGACTACGGACATCCGAACTGTGCGGCGCGATCGCCGCCGCCGTCAAGCCCGGTAGCCGCCGGGTTCCGTCCCGTCTATAATTCCCCGCGCGATAAAAGCAGGGCCATGACCGAAGACACCGGACAGGAATACGCGGTTCCCCGCTACCGCGATCCCGAGAGGGCGGCGCGGATCGTCGAGGCGCGGCGGCGCGGCGAGCTCTACCAGGACATCGCCGCACGCGAGGGGGTGTTTTGGACGCTAGTCCAGCGAATCTGCCAGGACGCCGGGCTGGCCGTCCGCAGGCCGACGACTGCCCCGCCGAAGCCGTGCGCGTGGGCCGGGTGCGGAAAGCTCCTGCGGAACCCTTCGGCCGTCTATTGCTCCCGCAGGTGCGCCGGGCTCGCGAAGTCCGCAAAGGCATTCACGCCGCCGAAGCCGTGCGCGCGGGCCGGGTGCGAGAACCCGGTGAAGACGCGCGGCGCCGTCTACTGCTCGATCAGGTGCCATCGGCTCGCGAGCCCCAACCCGTTCGGAAAGGGCTTCTATGAGCAACGGCGCTGTGGCGGGGCGACGTGGCAGGAGATCGCCGACGCCGCTCCGCCCGACTGGCGCCCCCAGCTTTCCCCCGCGAAACGCGCCGGGGAAGCGCGTCGCGTTGCTCAGCGCTACGCCGGGGCGCACGGCCTGCCCTGGCCCCTGCCCAATCTCGCGGCTTCGGAACGTGCGGAACGACAGGCGGAACGTGAGGCGCGGCGGGCGGAACGTGAGGCACGGCGGGCGGAACGTGAGGCAAGGCGGGACGAGAGGGGGATGGCGGAGGTCCGGGAGATGGTCGAACACGAGCGCCGGGTGCTCGCGCTTCGTGACGCCCTGCCGAAGGACAGGACGATCTCCAAAGAGGAGGCCGAGCGGTTCCTGGTGGAGCTGTACCGGACCGGGATGAAGTACATCCATATCGGGAAGCGGACGAATTGCTCCGCGGTTTACGTGGCGGAGGTGGTGCGCCGCCGCGCGCCGGAGCTGGTACGAACCGGGGAACGGACGGGAAAGAAGAAACCTCCCCTCGGGCCGCTGCTCGACATCGGCGAACTTCGCAAGGCTTGGCGCGTCGAACGCTACCGGCGTCTCATCGTAAGCGGTAGCCGCGCCCCATACTTTCGCGGGCTGTGTTTCCCGGTCTGACTCTCTTCCCTGGCGGCGGCTTTGGAGGAGGGATGACGATGACGGAGTTTTCGACGGCGGCGGGTTCTGTCGGTTCTGGTGCCGGGGCGGCTGGATCGCCGGTTTCGGGGGATGTCGGCGCGGCCGCTGCGCCGCGCGGCTGGACCGAGGCGGAGCGGGCGCGGGCTGTGGCGGAGAGCGAGCGGCCGGGCGTGACGATTGCGGCGGTGGCGCGCCGTCACGGCATCGACGAGAGCACGCTGCGCGGCTGGCGGCGCCAGGCGCTGTATACGGTTGCCAGGGCGGGTTCCGGCAGCGTCGGGCGGTGGACCGAGGCCGAGAAGGCCCGTGCTGTGGCGGAGAGCGAGCGGCCCGGCGTGACGATTGCGGCGGTGGCGCGCGGCCTCGGCGTCAGCAAGAGCACGGTAGGGCGCTGGCGCAAGCGTGCGCGGAGCGGCGTTTCGGCGGCGTCGGGCGGGACCCCGCCGGCTTTCGTTCCGGTGACGGTCGAGGATGCGCCGGCGGACCGGCCGGTGACGATTGCCGCGAACGGCGTTGTCGTAAGCCTTCCCGGAGACAGTTCGGCGGAGCGGATCGTGTCGATCGCGGCGGGTCTGGGGCGGGCGTCATGACGATCCCCGGCGCCTCGCCGCGGATCGTCCTGGCGACGCGGCCTGTGGACTTTCGCCGCGGCCACGACGCGCTCGCGGCGACGGCGGCGGTGGAGCTCGGCCTGGACATCTATTCCGGGGTGATCGTGATCTTCCGCTCGAAGCGCGGCGACTGGCTGAAGCTGATCCACTGGGACGGGACCGGGCTGGTTCTGACCTACAAGCGGCTCGAGGAGGGGCGCTTCGCGTGGCCCCGGATCGAGGACGGGGTTCTGCGTCTCAGCCGGGGCCAGTTCGAGGCGTTGTTCGAGGGGCTGGATTGGCGCCGGGTGCGTGCGCCTCGGGTTCGCCGTCCGTTGGCGGCGGCGTGAGCGGGCCGGATTATTGTCTGGCGCGGGGGCGGCGATTCGGCCCATATCGCGGCGATGACGAGCACCGCCCCGATCGCCCCCGTCCCCGAGGCCGCCGCGTCGCCGGCGGTGGTTTCCGAGGCGCTGGCGGCTCTGGAGCGGCGTCTGGAGGAAGAGCGGTCGGCGCGGTGCGATGCGGAGGCGCTGGCGGCGCGTCTTGAGGCGGAGAAGGCGGAGATCGCCGAGCAGAACCGCCGCCTCGAACATCTCAACGACGAGCTTCGCAAGCTTCTGTTCGGCAGGAAGTCGGAGAAGCTGGGCGCGGACGACCGCCAGCTGTCGTTCGACGATCTCGGGACGGCGGTGTCGGAAGCCGGCGGCGATCCGGCGGCGGACGCGCCGGCCGGGGAGGCCGCGCCGCGCCGGCGGCGGCGCGCGGGGCGCCCGGCGGTCCGCTTCCCGGCCCATATCGAGCGCCGGGTGGAGGTGATCGAGCCGGCCAGCCGGCTGTGCCCGTGCGGCTGCGGCGCGATGGCGAAGATCGGCGAGGACCGCAGCGAGCGTCTCGACATCGTGCCGGCGCGGTTCGTGGTGATCGAGACGGTCCGGCCGCGCTACGCCTGCAACCGGTGCAAGGGCGCCGGGGTTGTGCAGGCACCGGCGCCGGCGTCGCTGATCGAGGGCGGGCTGCCGACCGAGGGGCTTGTGGCGCATGTGCTGGTCTCGAAGTATTGCGATCACCGTGTGTCCTGAAGCACCGCCATGAAAGGAGGTGCGCAACTGCAAGAGAGATGAGGGTAGGCCCCTCGGGGTCGACGATCAGGCGTCGGTCTCAAACCACCACGAGCTGCTGTCGTAAAGAGCGATGGTGGTGAGCGTCGTGGAAACGGCGGGACGACGATCTCGTCAGGTGAGGTCCGGGGAGACGAGCGAAAGCGAACCGCCGATGAACTGCCGAAAGCGTATGGTCGATGTCAGAACCGGGGGTGGTGGTCACTCCGGGACAAGCATGGGCGGAGTCCTGGAGTCCGGCCCACGCGGCATCCGGCTCGAAGGCGGCGTGAACCCGGAACAGGCTTTCTTGCGGAACAGGAGAACCTGTCGTCCCGATGCCAAGGGAGACGGCCAACCGGGCAGCCCCCGGAAGGCTCAGAGTACCGATGCGGGGCACAGGGGCAGAACAGCCCGTAGTAGGGATGAAGGCGCTGTAATGGCGCTGGACCGAAGGGGCTGTGGTGTTCAGCCGCTGCCGTCGGCCAACTGGTGACAGGAGGAGCCGGATGACAGGGGCAAAGCCGTTCCCGATAGCAAAGAGGGAAGTCTGGGAAGCCTTCAAGCATGTGAAGGCAAACCGGGGAGCGGCTGGAGTAGATGGGCAGACGGTCGAGAGTCTGGAGGAACGGCTTGGTCCGGAACTCTACAAGCTCTGGAATCGCATGTCCTCAGGCAGCTATATGCCGCCTCCGGTTCGCAGGGTGAACATCCCCAAGGAGGGCGGCGGGAAGCGCCCGTTGGGCATACCGACGGTCACGGACCGCATCGCTCAGGAGGTTGTTCGCCGACATCTGGAGCCCTTGTTGGAACCGATTTTCCATGAGGACTCATACGGATATCGGCCGAAGCGATCCGCCATTGACGCCATCCGGACAGCGCGTCGGCGATGCTGGCGCTACGACTGGGTGCTGGACATGGACATCAAGGGGTTCTTCGACAACATCGACCACGAGTTGCTGCTGAAGGCCGTTCGTCACCATACGGACTGCCGGTGGGTGCTGCTCTATGTCGAGCGCTGGTTGAAGGCTCCCGTGATCGAGGAGGACGGCACCGTTGTCGCACGGGACAGGGGCACGCCACAGGGCGGGGTAATTTCGCCAGTATTGTCCAACCTGTTCCTGCACTATGCGTTCGATCAATGGATGAAAAGGTCGATGCCGCATGTTCCGTTCGAACGGTATGCGGACGATATAATCTGCCATTGTCGAACGGAGGAGGCGGCAAAGACCCTCTGGCGGCGGGTTGCGGACCGATTGGCCGAGTGCGGCCTGGAGGTCCATCCGCAGAAGACCAAGGTGGTCTACTGCAAGGATACCAACCGCAAGGCGGACTACCCGACGGTCGCGTTCGACTTCCTGGGCTACCGTTTCCAGCCAAGGTTCGCGGCGTGGCGCGGCGGGTTGTTCGGGGTCTCGTTCCTTCCGGCTGCCAGCCCGACTGCGCTCAAGGCGTTTCGGCGCCGCGTGCGACAGTGGCGTTTGCAACGGCGTAGCGACAAGGCACTGCTTGACCTTGCCCGCATGTTTCATCGCGAAATTGCAGGGTGGATCGGCTACTTCGGCGCATTCTACAAGTCGGCGCTCTATCCGACCCTTCGTCTGATAGACGCCCACTTGCAGCGATGGGCAATGCGGAAGTTCAAACGCTTCCGACAACGACCGCGTCAGGCTCGTCTCTGGCTTGCCAGAATCGCGAAAGCGGAGCCGTGGCGGTTCGCCCATTGGACCCTTGTGCACGGGCAGGGCCGGACGCTGGGAGCCGTATGAGCTGAGAGGTTCACGTACGGTTCTGGGAGCGCGTGGGGGTGAGATTCCCCCGCGCGACTCGCTTGCCGCTCTACCGTCAATCGCAGATCTACGCGCGTCTGGGGCTTGAGCTGCCCCGCGCGACGCTGGCCGACTGGGTGGGCAAGGCGTCGTTCCATCTTCGCCCCCTGGTGGACTGCCTGGCGGCGGACCTCAAGCGGTCGGCGAAGCTCGGGGTGGACGAGACGCCGATCCGGGTTCTCGACCCGGGCCGGGGCCGGACCAGGACGGGCTACATGTGGACGATGGTGCGCGACGAGCGGCCGTGGTCGGGGGCGGACCCGCCTGGGGTGGTCTATGCCTACGCGCCGGGCCGCGGCGGCAAGCATGCGGAGACGCTGCTGGAAGGGTTCTCGGGGACCGCGCAGATCGACGGCTATAGCGGCTACAACCCGCTGCGCCGTGCGGACCGGCCGGGGGGAGCGCTGACGCTCTCGGCCTGCTGGGCGCACGCCAGGCGCGCGCTGAAGGACATCTTCGATTCGAACGCCTCGCCGGTCGCGAAGGCCGGTCTGGAGCGGATCGCGCGGCTCTACGCGATCGAGGACAGGATCCGGGGCGCGGCGCCGGCGACGCGCCAGGCGGTGCGCTGGACGGAGTCCGCGCCGCTGGTGAACGCCTTCGGAGTGTGGCTCGACGAGCAGCGCTCGCGCGTCTCGCCGCGCTCGCGCCTGGGCGAGAAGCTGACCTACATCGCCAACCGGTGGGACGGGTTGCTGGTGTTCCTCCGCGACGGGCGCGTCGAGATCGACTCGAACTTCGTCGAGAACCGCATCCGCCCGCTGAAGCTCACGGCAAAGAACGCCCTGTTCGCGGGCCACGACGAGGGCGCCGCCGCGTGGGCCCGGATCGCCTCGCTGATCGAGACCTGCAAGATGAACGGCGTCGAGCCGCACGCCTGGCTCAGGAGCGCGCTCGAGAAGATCGCCGCGGGTCACCCACAGTCGAGGATCCACGAGCTGCTGCCGTGGAACTTTGATCCCAAGCCCGACGTCGACACCGGTTGATCGCGGCGCCCAAGCCCACCCTCAAGAAAACGCTGTCAATCCAGACCCGATATGGGGTCTGAACACCGCTTACGAACATCTGCGACAAGCTGAACCGCCGCCTCGGCTACGACCGCGAGGCCTGGACCGCCATGGCGGCCCGGTCCATGCAGGCCGAAACCCCGGAGCCCGGCGACCCCACCGAGCACTGAACGCGCGGCCGCCCCGCCGCCATCGCTTGCATTCTGTCCAAACTATCGCTACTTTATTGGACAAGGGAGGGCCATGTCATGTCCACCGCCAGGGCCGTTCGCGCCGCTGTCGCCAGACTGCCGAAGGGCAAGCCGTTCACCGGCGCCCGCTTCGCGGAGCTCGGCTCCCGCGGCGCCGTCGACCGCGCGCTCTCGCGCCTCGCCGCGGAGGGCGCGATCCTGCGCGTGGCCCACGGCGTCTTCGTCCGCCCGAGAACCAGCCGGTTCGTCGGCGCCGTCGTTCCCGACCTCCACGAGGTCGTCGAGACCATCGCGCGCGGCAACGGCGAGACGGTCCAGGTCCACGGCGCCGAGGCCGCCCGGCGGTTCGGGCTCACCACCCAGGTGCCGACCGCGCCCGTGTTCCACACCAGCGCCTCGACCCGCACCGTCCGGGTCGCCGGCGTCCCGGTGCGGCTGGTCCACACCTCGAACCGCCGCCGGCTGCAATTCGCCGGGGAGCCGGCGGGCGCCGCGATCTCCGCGCTGTGGTATCTCGGCCGGAACAACGTGACGCCGGAGACGGTCGCCGCGATCGAAGCCGCGCTCGGCCCGGACGGGTCTGCCAGGCTGCGCTCCGCCGACATGCCGGCCTGGATGGCGGCGGCCTTCGCCGCCGCCGACCGGGAGGCGGCGCATGGCTGAGCCGTTCCTCTGCCTCGACGCCCGCGAGCGCGCCGGCATCCTCCGCACCGCCGCCGCCCGCCACCGGCGCTCGCCGGTCATCCTGGAGAAGGACATCTGGGTCTGCTGGGTCCTCGACGCCCTCTTCTCCATGCCGCACCCCCATCCGATGGCGTTCAAGGGCGGCACGTCGCTCTCGAAGGTCTACGGCGTCATCGACCGCTTCTCCGAGGACGTGGACGTCACCCTCGACTACCGCGCCTTCGGCGACGGTTTCGACCCCTTCGCGGAAGGCGCCAGCCGCACCCGGATCCGGCAGTTCGGCGAACGCCTCAAGGCCCGCGTCGCAAGCCATGTCCGCGACGCCGTCGCGCCCGCCCTCGACGACGCCGCGCGGCGCCTCTGCGCCGACGGCGGCTACGATATCCATGTCGGCGACGACGGCGAGACGCTCCGCTTCGCCTATCCGTCCGCCGTCGAGCAGCATGATGCCTATATCCGGAACGAGGTCCTGCTGGAGTTCGGCGGGCGCAACGTCATCGATCCCAACGAGCGCCATGCGATCGTTCCCGACATCGCCGCCATGACGGAAGGCCTCGACTGGCCCGCCGCGGCCGTGACCGTCCTCTCCCCGGCGCGGACCTTCTGGGAGAAGGCGACGCTCGTCCATGTCGAGTGCCACCGGCGCCGGCTCGCGGACCGGCCGGACCGCCTCTCCCGGCACTGGTTCGACCTCATGCGCCTCGCCGCCCACGACATCGGCCGGGCCGCGATCCGAGACCGCGCCCTGCTGGCGGACGTGGTCCGGCACAAGAAGGTGTTCTTCCACGCGGGCTACGCCCGTTACGACCATTGCCTCGACGGCCGCCTGCGGCTCGTCCCGGACGCCGACCAACTGCCCGGCCTGCGGGCCGACTACGACGCCATGCGCGCCGCCGGCATCGTCGGCGCCGATGCGCCGGGCTTCGACGAGACGATCGAACGGATCCGCGTCCTCGAAACCGACGCCAACCGCTCCGGCTGATCCGCTGCGAGGCCGGCCGGTCCGGGCCGCGCATACCGCTCCGCTGCCGGCCCGGCATCGCCTTCCACTGGCGCCTGTCCGGGGGGCTGAAGCCGACCTGCTGCGCAGCCGGCCCGCCACCCTCCGCGGTCACAGGTGGCGCAGGCGCCACCGCCAGGCGATCCAGACCGGCAGGCTGAGCAGCACCGCGCCAACGGCGCTCGCCACCGCGCCGCGCGGCCCCGCGAACACGGTCGCCGCCACGGCCAGGGCGCCGGCGGCACAGGCGCCACAGCCGACGGCCCGCCACGACGAGCGGCGGCCGGAGAAGCGCCTTCCGACCGGGGTCCGGGGCAGGCAGCGGCCGGAACCCGTGGCGCACGATCCGGGACCGTTCTTCCATGCCGTGGCGATGCACCCGCGCCGGCGGTTATTCAGGCGTTCCCGCACCGGCCCGGGATTCGGAGGTGGAGAAGAGCCGTTCGGGAGCGAAGCCGCTGGAGCAGAGGGAGCGGCGGAATCGCGACCGGGAGATCGAACATGACGACATTGCGATATGCGGGGATCGGGGCGCGGGCGACCCCGGCGGCCGTGCTGGCGGACATGACCGTGATGGCGGGCTGGCTGGCGCGGACCGGATGGCATCTGTCGAGCGGCGGGGCGGACGGGGCCGATGCTGCGTTCGCGTCGGGGGCGCCGGCGGACCAGCGGACGATCTGGCTGCCGTGGCGGGGCTATAACGGGCATCGCGGGCCGGACTGCCGGGTGCAGTCTGCGGCTGAGCTGTCGGCCTGCACGGAGATCGCCGCGCCGTTGCACCCCGCCTGGAACCGCTGCTCGCCGGCCGTCCGCAAGCTGCATGCCCGCAACGTCGCGATCCTCGGCGTGACTCTCGATCGGCCGGTCGATGCGTGCGTGGCGTGGTCCCCGGACGGACGCGTCGAGGGCGGCACGGGCATGGGGATCCGCATCGCCGAGGCCCACGGCATCCCGGTGCTGAATCTCGGGTCGATGACGCCGCGGACGGTGTGCGAGCGCCTGGCTGCGATCCGCCGCGCCGGGCCGGAGTCGTAGAGCGGGAGAGGAGCGCCTGTCGGGCGAGTGTCCGGCAGGCCGGAGGGAGCGGTCCCCCGCGCCGATGCCGGCAGGGCAACGGCAGAGGAGAACCGCCCATGTTTCGTCGCGATACATCCCTCGACCTCCCGACCGGCAGCGACCTGCTGGCCGAGCTCGGACTCGATCGCCGCACCGTCCGCGAAGTCGCCGAGGACGAGCGTTCCATCCGCTGTCCCGAACGGGGCGCGGCCTATCCGGACCAAGGCTTCGCGAGCCTCTGTCCGGAGCCGGCGCTGTCCCTCGGCCTGCACGACGCGGCGCCGGTGGAGCCCTGGGACCCGGCGCCGTCGCTCGCCCCGGCGGAATAGAGGGGAGGAGGGCTTGGAGGGATTGAACGGTCGGGGGTTCGGGGGAGTGAACCCGGCCTCCGGTCGTTCGCAACCCATCGTCAACATCCAGACCATGAGGAGATCGTCATGGCATTCGGACTGAACAAGGTGCAGATCATCGGCCGCCTCGGCGCGGACGTGACCGTCAACACCCTGATGGGCAGCGGGCGCGTCGCCAATCTGAGCATCGCCACCGACGAGTCCTACATCGACGCCAAGACCGGCGAGCGGGTCGACCGCACCGAGTGGCACCGCATCGTCACCTTCCAGGACGGGCTGATCGACATGCTGGTCAAGCACGCGGTCAAGGGCCGTCTGGTCTACGTCGCCGGCAAGCTCCAGACCCGGCGCTGGAAGAAGGAGGGCGAGGACTCCGACCGCTTCTCGACCGAGATCCTTCTGGTCCCGGGCGGGCGCGTCCAGTTCCTCGACAAGGCCAACGGCGCCCGGCCGCAGCCCGACCCGGACATGGCGAGCGACGCCGCTCCGGTTGCGGCGCCCGCCGACATGGACGGCGACCGGATTCCGTTCTGATCGGCGTCACGCTTCCTCCCCGACCTGGCCGGCGCTTCGGCGCCGGTCTTTTTTTGCTGCCGGTCCGGAGGCGTCCCCGGTTCCATGGCGCGTCCGCGCTTCGCGCGGCGCGCGCCTTCTCCGGCGCCGGCCGGAGTCGGAGGCCGGCCGGTATCGGGCGTTCCGTTCCCATGCAGGAGTCCCGCCATGTCCCGCGATCCGTTGCCGTCCCGCCTGCCCGGGCGAGGTCCGGCCATGAATGCCGGCGCCCTCGCCGCCGCGCTCGCCGAGCGCGCCGAGGCGGTCTGCCGCCACTACCTGCCCCACGGCCGTCGCCAAGGCCGCTACTGGATCTGCGGCGATCTCGACGGCGCCCGCGGGCGCTCGCTCTTCGTCCGCCTCTCCGGCCCCGGCAAGCCGGGCGGCTGGACGGATGCCGCCACCGGCGAGCACGGCGACCTGCTCGACATCATCCGCCACCGCTCCCGCGCGCCGACGCTGCGCGCGGCGCTCGACGAGGCGCGGCGCTTCCTCGCCCTGCCGGCTGCGCCGGCAACGGCATCGGACGACCCCTGGGACGCCACCGAGGCGGCGCGCCGCCTGTGGCGCGGCTGCCGCGCTCTCGACGGCAGTCACGCCGAGCGCTATCTCCACGCCCGCGGGCTCAGCCGCTGCCGCTTCGCGGCGCTGCGCTTCCACCCGGCCCTTCGCTACCGCGAAGGCGCCTCGGTGCGCCGCCTCCCGGCGCTGGTCGCCGCCGTCACCGGCGACGACGGCCGGCTCTTCGGCGTCCAGCGCACCTGGCTCGACCCGCGCCGGCCCGCCAAGGCGGGGGTCGCGCATCCGCGCAAGGCGCTCGGCCGCATCCACGGCCTCGCGGTGCGCTTCGGCGTTCCCGCCGACGACGCTGCGCTCGTCGTCGGCGAGGGCATCGAGACCGTGCTCTCGCTGGTCGCCGCCGTGCCGGAAATCCGCGCCGCGGCGGCGCTCTCGGCCGGCAGCCTCGGCGCATTCGCGCCTCCGCCCGGCCTCGCCCGGCTGGTGATCGCGCGCGACAACGACGAGGAGGGCGCGCGCGCCGCCGAACGCCTCGCCCGGCGCTCCGCGCGGGCGGGCGTCGCCGCCACGGCGATCGTCCCTCAGGGCAACGACTTCAACGACGACCTGGTCGCGCTCGGCGCGGCGGCGCTGCGCGCCCGCCTCGCACCCCTGTTCCGCGCCGGCGCCTGACCCGGTCCGGGGAGGGAGAGGAAAGCGGAGGCCGGACAAGCCGACCCGAAGAGAGGGAGAGAGTCGATGGATGCCGTCATCAACCTGAAGCACGCGCCCGCGCTGCGCTCGCTGCTCGCCCGCCAGCCGGTGCAGGACGCCGCCGTCCTGATCGACCGCCGCACGCCCTGGGGCAATCCGTTCCGGATCGGCCCCGGCCAGGACCGCGCCCAGGCGATCGCGCGCTACCGCGCCGATCTCTGGCGGCGCATCCGCGCCGGCGAGATCGATCCGGAGGCGCTGGCCGCGCTGCATGGCCGCCGCCTCGCCTGCTGGTGTGCGCCGCTGCCCTGTCACGGCCATGTGCTGGCCCGCGCCGCGGCCTGGGCGGCGCGGCAGCTGGCGGACGGGGGCGCGTCATGAGCGCCATTGCCTTCCGCCGCATCGCCCCGGACCGGTCGCGCATCTACTGCGACGGCGACCATGTCGGCGACTGAGGTGGCGTCGCAAAATCGGACAGGTCGTCAAGGTGTATTCCGCCGTGTGACGGAGGAATGCGGATGAGCAAGCGACGCAGGTTTTCGGGGGAGCTGAAGGCGAAGATAGCCTTGGAGGCGCTACGGGGTGATCGGACGCTTCAGGAGATTGCCTCGAAGCACCAGGTGCATCCGAACCAGGTGGGTGTGTGGAAGCGCCAGGCGATGGAGGGTCTGGGGGAGGTCTTTTCCGGTGGAGGTGAGCGCCGGGCGCGGGATCACGAGAGCGAGGTCCGGGCTCTTCACGCCAAGATCGGGGAGTTGATCGTAGAGCGTGATTTTTTGTCACGCGGGTCCGGTCGCTGAGCCGGTCCGGGAGACGGGCGATGGTTGTGCGGGGCCACCCGTCGTTGAGCCTGACCCGGCAATGCCGTCTGCTGTCGATCGGGCGCTCGTCGCTCTATGACCGGCCGAAGGGGGAGAGCGCGGAGACGCTGGCTCTGATGCGCCGGATCGACGCGCTGTTCCTCAAGTATCCGTTCTACGGCGCCCGCCAGATGGTTCGGCATCTGCGCCGCGAGGGGGTGCGGATCGGGCGGCGGCGGGCCGCTCGCCTGATGCGCCTGCTTGGTCTTCAGGCGGTCTATCGGGCGCCGCGGACCAGTGCGCCGCACCTCGGGCACCGGGTTTATCCATATCTGCTGCGGGGTCTGGCGATCGAGCGGCCGAACCATGTGTGGTGCGCCGACATCACCTACATCCCGGTGCGGCGCGGCTTCCTCTACCTGGTGGCGATCATGGACTGGGCGAGCCGCTGCGTCCTGGCCTGGCGGCTGTCGAACACGCTGGACGCGGGGTTCTGTGTCGAGGCTCTCGACGAAGCCCTGGCGCGCCATGGCACCCCGCAGATCTTCAACACCGACCAGGGCAGCCAGTTCACCGGCTTCGCCTTCACCGCGCGCCTGCGGGAGGCCGGTATCCGCATCTCGATGGACGGCCGCGGCCGGTGCATGGACAACATCTTCATCGAGCGGCTGTGGCGCTCGCTCAAATACGAGGCGGTCTACCTGCACGAGATCGCCGACGGCTTCGCAGCCCGGCGCGTCATCGGCCAGTGGATCGGCTTCTACAACACCGAGAGACCGCACTCGGCACTCGGCGGGCGGACGCCGGCCGAGGCCTACCGGGGCGACACGCCTGTGGATATGATGGACAAGCCGCTTCGCGCCTTGACCACATACCCACAGGCGCAACAGCAGCAGCAGAAAGATCGATCCAAGAGGATTCTGGCGGCACAAACTTCAACCGGAATACACCTTGAAAACGCCGTCAGCCTGTCCGACAAACCGACGCCACCTCAGTCCGGGCCGTGCGACGGCCACGGCCGCGCCAGGCGGCCTGATCGCGCACCTTGTCGCCTCACCGGGGAACGGTGTCCATCCCACCGTCTCCCCGGTGTCGCCAGGACGAGCTGTCCGGCCCCGTTTACAGCGGGGCCGGAAGCATGGTCGCCTTGCATTATCTCATTGATTCTGAAAGATGGATCCGATGCCAACAAGCATGGGAAGCGCCGTTCCCGTGAGCGATCTGCAACGCCGTCTGGCGGCCGTCGAAGCCCAACTTGCGAAGGAGCGCGCCGAGCGCAAGGCCGCCGAGGATGCGCTGGCTGTGTCCGAGCAGGCGCGCGAACGCCTGGAGCGGATCATCGCCTCGCTGAACCATGCCGTGTGGGGCGCGCGCTCGGAGAAGCGCCATGCCGATCAGGACCGGCTGCCGCTGTTCGAGGACATCGCGGTCGCCGAGGGGATGTTGGCGGAAGCCCGGGAGAAGGCCGACGCGGCGACCGGCAGACAACGGCGCAAGCCGCAGCCGACCAATCGTAATCTCGGCCATCTGCCCAGGCACCTTGAACGCTTCGAGAAGGTGATCGAGCCGCAGAGCACGGAGTGCCCTTGCGGCTGTGGCGCGATGACCAGGGTCGGCGAGGACCGCACCGAGCGGCTCGACATCGTGCCGGCGAAGTTGAGAGTGCTGGTGACGATCCGGCCGAAATACATCTGCCGCGCCTGCGAGGGCAAGCAGAGCGTCCAGGCGCCGGCGCCGGAATACCTGGTGCCGCGCGGCCTGCCGACCGAGGGGCTGGTGGCGCACACGCTGGTCGCCAAGTTCGCCGACCACCGTGTGTCCTGAAGCACCGCCATGAAAGGAGGTGCGCAACTGCAAGAGAGATGAGGGTAGGCCCCTCGGGGTCGACGATCAGGCGTCGGTCTCAAACCACCACGAGCTGCTGTCGTAAAGAGCGATGGTGGTGAGCGTCGTGGAAACGGCGGGACGACGATCTCGTCAGGTGAGGTCCGGGGAGACGAGCGAAAGCGAACCGCCGATGAACTGCCGAAAGCGTATGGTCGATGTCAGAACCGGGGGTGGTGGTCACTCCGGGACAAGCATGGGCGGAGTCCTGGAGTCCGGCCCACGCGGCATCCGGCTCGAAGGCGGCGTGAACCCGGAACAGGCTTTCTTGCGGAACAGGAGAACCTGTCGTCCCGATGCCAAGGGAGACGGCCAACCGGGCAGCCCCCGGAAGGCTCAGAGTACCGATGCGGGGCACAGGGGCAGAACAGCCCGTAGTAGGGATGAAGGCGCTGTAATGGCGCTGGACCGAAGGGGCTGTGGTGTTCAGCCGCTGCCGTCGGCCAACTGGTGACAGGAGGAGCCGGATGACAGGGGCAAAGCCGTTCCCGATAGCAAAGAGGGAAGTCTGGGAAGCCTTCAAGCATGTGAAGGCAAACCGGGGAGCGGCTGGAGTAGATGGGCAGACGGTCGAGAGTCTGGAGGAACGGCTTGGTCCGGAACTCTACAAGCTCTGGAATCGCATGTCCTCAGGCAGCTATATGCCGCCTCCGGTTCGCAGGGTGAACATCCCCAAGGAGGGCGGCGGGAAGCGCCCGTTGGGCATACCGACGGTCACGGACCGCATCGCTCAGGAGGTTGTTCGCCGACATCTGGAGCCCTTGTTGGAACCGATTTTCCATGAGGACTCATACGGATATCGGCCGAAGCGATCCGCCATTGACGCCATCCGGACAGCGCGTCGGCGATGCTGGCGCTACGACTGGGTGCTGGACATGGACATCAAGGGGTTCTTCGACAACATCGACCACGAGTTGCTGCTGAAGGCCGTTCGTCACCATACGGACTGCCGGTGGGTGCTGCTCTATGTCGAGCGCTGGTTGAAGGCTCCCGTGATCGAGGAGGACGGCACCGTTGTCGCACGGGACAGGGGCACGCCACAGGGCGGGGTAATTTCGCCAGTATTGTCCAACCTGTTCCTGCACTATGCGTTCGATCAATGGATGAAAAGGTCGATGCCGCATGTTCCGTTCGAACGGTATGCGGACGATATAATCTGCCATTGTCGAACGGAGGAGGCGGCAAAGACCCTCTGGCGGCGGGTTGCGGACCGATTGGCCGAGTGCGGCCTGGAGGTCCATCCGCAGAAGACCAAGGTGGTCTACTGCAAGGATACCAACCGCAAGGCGGACTACCCGACGGTCGCGTTCGACTTCCTGGGCTACCGTTTCCAGCCAAGGTTCGCGGCGTGGCGCGGCGGGTTGTTCGGGGTCTCGTTCCTTCCGGCTGCCAGCCCGACTGCGCTCAAGGCGTTTCGGCGCCGCGTGCGACAGTGGCGTTTGCAACGGCGTAGCGACAAGGCACTGCTTGACCTTGCCCGCATGTTTCATCGCGAAATTGCAGGGTGGATCGGCTACTTCGGCGCATTCTACAAGTCGGCGCTCTATCCGACCCTTCGTCTGATAGACGCCCACTTGCAGCGATGGGCAATGCGGAAGTTCAAACGCTTCCGACAACGACCGCGTCAGGCTCGTCTCTGGCTTGCCAGAATCGCGAAAGCGGAGCCGTGGCGGTTCGCCCATTGGACCCTTGTGCACGGGCAGGGCCGGACGCTGGGAGCCGTATGAGCTGAGAGGTTCACGTACGGTTCTGGGAGCGCGTGGGGGTGAGATTCCCCCGCGCGACTCGCTAACCGTTCTACCGTCAGTCCCGCATCTTCGCCCGCGACGGCGTCGAGCTCGACCGCACCATGCTGGGGAACTGGGCGGGGCGCGGGATGCAGGTGCTGGCCCCGGTGATCGACCGGATGATCGAGCACCTCAAGGCGTCGGACGGTCTGTTCATGGACGAGACCACGGTGCCGGTGATGGCGCCGGGGACCGGCAAGACGCGCCTCGACTATCTGTGGGCGATCGCCCGCGATCAGCGCGGCTATGGCGGGGTCGACCCGCCGATCGTGGTGTTCCACCACTCGCGCCATCGAAGTGCGAAGGTCGCTCTGGAGTTGATGCGGGGCTACACCGGCGGCGGCCCGCTGCATGTGGACGGCTACAGGGTGTACGATGCGCTCGGCGATCCGAAGCAGACGGTCAGCCCATGGGTGCTCGCCTACTGCTGGACATATGTTGCATGCAACATACCTGGGCACACTGTCGGCGCCGGCTCCGCGAAATCCACGACAGCAGCGGCTCGGAGATCGCAGCCGAAGGCCTGCGCCGGATCGCCGAGTTCTACGCCATCGAGGCCGAGATCCGCGGCTGTCCGTCCGAGCGGCGTCTCGCCGAACGCCAGGCACGCAGCGCGCCCGCATCTCGCCCAAATCCCGCCTCGGCGAGAAGCTCGCCTATATCGCCCGCCACTGGAACGGTCGTAAGCGCCGCGCGGTTACCCTTGTTGACGTGTGAGGCCCGGGATTTTCGGGTCGAAGTTCCAGGGCATGAGTTCGTCGATGCGTGACAGGGGGTGCATGTCGATGATCCGGCGCAGGGTGTCGGTCAGGTAGACCTGCGGATTGACGCCGTTGAGCTTGCAGGTGCCGATCAGGCTGGCGCACCGCGCCCAGGTCCTGGCGCCGTCGTCGCTGCCGGCGAACAGCGCGTTTTTCTTTGTGAGCTTCACCGGACGGATGAGGTTCTCGACAGGGTTGGTGTCCATCTCGATACGTCCGTCATGGAGGAACCGGCACAGGCCATCCCAGCGCTTGAGGGCGTAGCGGATGTGCCTGGCGAGTTCGGACGCGCTGGACAGACGGTCGAGCCGGGCCTCGAGCCAGGGCCGCATGGCCTCGACGATCGGCGCCGACAACTCCTGCCGCGCCTTCAGCCGCAGCTCTGGCGGGTGACCGCGCACCATGGTCTCGATCCGGTAGAGCGCCGCGATCCGTGCGAGGATTTCCTCGCACAGGGGCGACTCCGTGGCGCGCTGGAAGTCGACGAAGCGTCTCCGCCAGTGGGTCCAGCAGTAGGCGAGCACCCATGGGCTGACCGTCTGCTTCGGATCGCCGAGCGCATCGTACACCCTGTAGCCGTCCACATGCAGCGGGCCGCCGCCGGTGTAGCCCCGCATCAACTCCAGAGCGACCTTCGCACTTCGATGGCGCGAGTGGTGGAACACCACGATCGGCGGGTCGACCCCGCCATAGCCGCGCTGATCGCGGGCGATCGCCCACAGATAGTCGAGGCGCGTCTTGCCGGTCCCCGGCGCCATCACCGGCACCGTGGTCTCGTCCATGAACAGACCGTCCGACGCCTTGTGAGGTGGCGTCGCAAAATCGGACAGGTCGTCAAGGTGTATTCCGCCGTGTGACGGAGGAATGCGGATGAGCAAGCGACGCAGGTTTTCGGGGGAGCTGAAGGCGAAGATAGCCTTGGAGGCGCTACGGGGTGATCGGACGCTTCAGGAGATTGCCTCGAAGCACCAGGTGCATCCGAACCAGGTGGGTGTGTGGAAGCGCCAGGCGATGGAGGGTCTGGGGGAGGTCTTTTCCGGTGGAGGTGAGCGCCGGGCGCGGGATCACGAGAGCGAGGTCCGGGCTCTTCACGCCAAGATCGGGGAGTTGATCGTAGAGCGTGATTTTTTGTCACGCGGGTCCGGTCGCTGAGCCGGTCCGGGAGACGGGCGATGGTTGTGCGGGGCCACCCGTCGTTGAGCCTGACCCGGCAATGCCGTCTGCTGTCGATCGGGCGCTCGTCGCTCTATGACCGGCCGAAGGGGGAGAGCGCGGAGACGCTGGCTCTGATGCGCCGGATCGACGCGCTGTTCCTCAAGTATCCGTTCTACGGCGCCCGCCAGATGGTTCGGCATCTGCGCCGCGAGGGGGTGCGGATCGGGCGGCGGCGGGCCGCTCGCCTGATGCGCCTGCTTGGTCTTCAGGCGGTCTATCGGGCGCCGCGGACCAGTGCGCCGCACCTCGGGCACCGGGTTTATCCATATCTGAGGCGTTTGCGCTGTCGGGGACGGGTTGATTTACAAGGCGTTCACGGAGGTGCGAGATTTTTGATACCCCGTGGTGGTCGTTGATATCCGGGGTTTCAGTTTCGCTGCGGCGGTCGTTTTGGCGATTTTCACCCCACGCCGCTGGTCGCGGCGTCTTGGCAGCGAGGTTTTCCTGCGGCGGCCTCGCGCGCCCTGATCGTGCGCATGAGATAGAAGGTGTCGCCATCGGGCCCTGGGGCCCTTGTTCCACCACCACCCCTGGTCGGGAGAACAGCGATGGCGACGGCGGCGAAGCTACCCTTTTCGTGGCGCGATGTCGAAGTCCTGCCGGACCTTGAACGGCTGCGCCTGGTTCTGGCGGTGCTTCCCGACGAGGAGATCGTGACGGCGCTTGAAGTGTGTCGCGGTCGGGGCCGTAACGACTACCCGGTGCGGGCGATGTGGCGGGCGCTGATCGCGGGGGTGGTGTTGCAACACGCCTCGATGCAGTCGCTGTTGCGGGAGCTGGGGCGCAACCCGGCGTTGCTGGAGATCTGCGGGTTCGACCCTCTGCCGTATCAGAGCGGGCCGGTGACGGTGCTTCACGACGGGCATGCGGTAACGCGCCCGGCGCGGGTTCGTTCGACGGCGCCGAGCCACTGGAACTTCTCGCGGTTTCTGGGGCGTGTTGTGCAGCTTGAGGACGAGCAGGGGCTGGTGTCCGCCATGATCGAGAGCCTGCGCGCCGCGCTGTTCGCCGCGTTGCCGGACTTCGGGCGTCATCTCGGCTACGACGGCAAGGCGATCGCGAGCCACTCGACGGGCCGGGTCGGCAAGGACGAGGACAAGACCTCGGACCCCGACGCCGACTGGGGCAAGCACGAGACGGGCGGGGTGGACGCCAGGACCGGCGCGGTGTGGAAGAAGGTGAAGTCGTGGTTCGGCTACGGGCTGCACCTGATCGCCGACACCGATTACGAGGTTCCGGTGGCCTTCGAGGTGACGCGCGCTTCGGCCTCGGAACCCAAGGTGCTGTCCGGGATGCTGGAGGAGCTGTTCGCAAGGGCGCCGGAGATCGCCGGGCGCTGCGCCGACTTCAGCGCCGACCGCGGTCTCGACGATGCCCGCCTGAAGGCGCGGCTGTGGGACCGGTGGACCGCCCGCCCGCTGATCGATACACGGCTGATGTGGCGGGTGGAGAAGCAGGAGCCGAGATACGATCCGGCGCAGCCGATCACGCGGCCGCTGTTCCCCGACCGCGCCGATGTCATCGTTCACGACGAGCGCGGCCGGGTGTCCTGCGTCTGTCCCGGGACCGGCGAGGTCCGCGCTATGGCGTTTCAGGGGTTCGAGGCTGATCGGGGCCGCTGCGGCACGCTCAAATACCGCTGCCCGGCAGCCGCCTTCGGCTTCGCCTGCGCCGGCAGCCGGGCCTGCCACCGGGCCGGCGGGGTCAAGCCCGGAGACTATGGCCGCATCCTGCGCATCGACCTCGACAGCCACGACCGGCGCATCTTCACCCCCACGCCCTGGGGCAGTCCGTCATGGCGGCGCGGCTACAACCGCCGCTCGGCCATGGAGCGGATCAACAGCCGCCTCGACAACAGCTTCAACTTCGAGACCCACTACATCCGAGGCCGCGCCAAGATGAAGACCCGCCTCGGCCTCGCCCTGGCGGTGATGATGGCGATGGCTCTCGCCCAGGCCCGCGCCGGCCGCCCCGAGCGCATGCGCTCCCTGGTCGGCGCCGTGCCGTATCTCGACACCGGCTGACCGCTCGTCTGCCTCCCGACAATCCTGCCCGATCCCGCCGCCCGACGGCAGAGGGGAAGCCACGCCCGCACGCCAGACAATCTTCCGGTAATCGTATTTGTCAGGCCCCGGAAGCCCGTATCCTGCCCGGTGGGGAAGCGGGCCGGACGATATTCAACCGCCAAAATCGAACCGGCGACAGCCAAAAATCACCACAGCGCACATTTCTCATATCTGCTGCGGGGTCTGGCGATCGAGCGGCCGAACCATGGTAAGCGTCCGGCGTGACCGCCCCTGCGTGGTCAGTCGGCGGCTTCCCGATCTTCTGCGGGCGCGGTGTTCCACGGCAGCAGATCGTCGATGCGGTTGATCCTGTAGTCGGGGATGCGTTCGAGGACCTGAGCAAGCCAGGCCTGCGGATCGACATCGTTGAGCCTGGCGGTCTCGATCAGGGTGTAGGCGATGGCGGCGGCCCTGCCGCCGCTGGCCGAGCCCATGAAGAGATAGTTCTTGCGGCCGAGCGCGATCGGCCTCATTGCGCGTTCGGCGGGGTTGTTGTCGATCTCGAGGAAGCCGTGCTCGAGATAGGGTCGAAGGCGCTTCATCCGGGTCAGGGCATGACGGATCGCCGCTGCCAGCGGGGTCTTGGCGGAGATTCTGGGCAGCTGCGATGTAAGCGGTGTTCAGACCCCATATCGGGTCTGGATTGACAGCGTTTTCTTGAGGGTGGGCTTGGGCGCCGCGATCAGCCGGTGTCGACGTCGGGCTTGGGATCAAAGTTCCACGGCAGCAGCTCGTGGATCCTCGACTGTGGGTGACCCGCGGCGATCTTCTCGAGCGCGCTCCTGAGCCAGGCGTGCGGCTCGACGCCGTTCATCTTGCAGGTCTCGATCAGCGAGGCGATCCGGGCCCACGCGGCGGCGCCCTCGTCGTGGCCCGCGAACAGGGCGTTCTTTGCCGTGAGCTTCAGCGGGCGGATGCGGTTCTCGACGAAGTTCGAGTCGATCTCGACGCGCCCGTCGCGGAGGAACACCAGCAACCCGTCCCACCGGTTGGCGATGTAGGTCAGCTTCTCGCCCAGGCGCGAGCGCGGCGAGACGCGCGAGCGCTGCTCGTCGAGCCACACTCCGAAGGCGTTCACCAGCGGCGCGGACTCCGTCCAGCGCACCGCCTGGCGCGTCGCCGGCGCCGTAAGCGTCTGGCGTGACCGCCCTTGTGGCGAGACGGCTTGGAGCCGCAGTCTGTGGTGAGGTTCCAGAGGTCGATAGTGTCCATTATCGGCTAATGGACACTATCTTAGGGGGCTGCGGTGCCACGTCGGGTACGCCGGTTCTGGTCGGACGACGAGAAGCGCCGGATCGTGGCGCAGAGCTACGCTCCCGGTGTCTCGGTGTCGGTTGTGGCGCGCCGCTATGACGTCAACGCCAACCTGATCTTCACCTGGCGGCGCGATCCCCGTTACAGGCCGGCGGCCGATGCCGGGGAGGCGCCGTCCTTCCTGCCGGTGGAGGTGGTGCCCGATGCGCCGCCGTTGGAGCCGGCCGCGGCATCGGACGGTCGGATCGAGATCGCGTTGTCGAACGGCCACCGGGTGAGCGCGTTCGGGTCGTTCGACGCGGACGCGCTGTGCCGGGTGGTGCGGGCGCTTGGCGGATGATCCCGGTTCCCTCCTCGACCCGGGTATGGCTGGCCTGCGGCGTGACCGACATGCGCAAGGGGTTCCCCGGTCTCGCGGCGCAGGCGGAGCGGGTATTGAAGGCGGATCCGCATTGCGGCCATCTCTTCATCTACCGCGGCCGCCGGGGCGACCTGATCAAGATGATCTGGTGGGACGGCCAGGGTGCGTGCCTGTTCTCGAAGCGTCTGGAGCGCGGCCGCTTCGTGTGGCCGTCGGCATCGGAAGGGAAGGTGTCGGTGACGCCGGCGCAGCTGTCGATGCTGCTTGAGGGGATCGACTGGCGGGCGCCGGTTCGCACCTGGAGACCGCTGGCCGCGGGCTGATTCACCGTTTATAAACAATGGGTTGACTGTCATTCGGGCTTCCCTTTGTCGGCCCCTTCGGGTAGGATGCGGCCATGCTCGAAGCGGCCCATTCCCTGCCCGACGACATCGCCGCGTTGAAGGCGATGGTGCTGGCCTCGCGGGCCGAACTGGCGGCACGGGACGCCGAGCTGCGCAACCGCGATCTGTTGATCGAGAAGCTCAGGCACCAGCTTGCGGGTCTGCGGCGGCAGCGCTTCGGCGTCACCTCGGAGGCCCTCGACCAGCTTGAGCTCGGGCTGGAGGACGAGGAGATCGCGCGGGCGGCCGAGGCGCCGACCGAGCCGACGCCCGCCACGAAGAAGCAGCCGAAGCGCCGTCCCCTGCCGGACCACCTGCCGCGCGAGGAGACGGTTCTCGCGCCGGGCGAGCGCTGCGCGGACTGCGGCGGCCGTCTCAAGCGGCTCGGCGAGGATGTGACGGAGGAGCTGGAGTACATCCCCGGCCGCTTCGTGGTGAAGCGCATCGTCCGTCCGCGCCTGGCCTGCGGCGGCTGCGAGAAGTTCCACCAGGCGCCGCTGCCGCCGCGACCGATCGAGCGCGGCCGACCGGGCCCCGGCCTTCTGGCGCATGTGCTGGTCTCGAAGTATTGCGATCACCTGCCGCTCTACCGCCAGTCCCGCATCTTCGCCCGCGACGGCGTCGAGCTCGACCGCTCGACGCTCGCCGGCTGGGTCGGCAAGGCGACGGCGCTGCTGGAGCCCCTGGCCGATGCGATCGGGCGCCATGTGCTGGAAGGACAAGCCCTGTTCGCCGACGACACCCCGGTCAAGCTGCTGGCGCCGGGAACCGGCAAAACGGCGACCGGCCGGGCCTGGACCTACGTGCGGGACGAGCGGCCCTGGGCTGGCGAGGCGCCGCCGGCGGCCTGGTACCGCTTCTCGGCCGACCGCAAGGCGGCGCATCCGAAGGCGCATCTTGAAGGCTTCGCCGGCTGGATGCACTCGGACGGCTATGCCGGGTTCGGTGCGCTGGCGCGCGCCGGGCCGGTCCGCGAGGTGGCCTGTCTGGCGCATGTGCGACGCAAGTTCTTCGACGTCCATGCCGCCCAGGGCTCGGCGATCGCCGCCGAGGCGCTGGAACGGATCGCCGCCCTCTACGCTATCGAGAAGGAGGCCCGCGGGCAGCCGCCCGAGAACCGCGCGGCCATCCGCCAGGCCAAGGCCGCGCCGTGCCTCGACGAGCTGGAGCGGTGGCTGCAATCGCAGCTGCCCAGAATCTCCGCCAAGACCCCGCTGGCAGCGGCGATCCGTCATGCCCTGACCCGGATGAAGCGCCTTCGACCCTATCTCGAGCACGGCTTCCTCGAGATCGACAACAACCCCGCCGAACGCGCAATGAGGCCGATCGCGCTCGGCCGCAAGAACTATCTCTTCATGGGCTCGGCCAGCGGCGGCAGGGCCGCCGCCATCGCCTACACCCTGATCGAGACCGCCAGGCTCAACGATGTCGATCCGCAGGCCTGGCTTGCTCAGGTCCTCGAACGCATCCCCGACTACAGGATCAACCGCATCGACGATCTGCTGCCGTGGAACACCGCGCCCGCAGAAGATCGGGAAGCCGCCGACTGACCACGCAGGGGCGGTCACGCCGGACGCTTACCCGGCGCCGCGCCCCGGATCCTGTCCTCGATCGCGTAGAGCCGCGCGATCCGCTCCAGACCGGCCTTCGCGACCGGCGAGGCGTTCGAATCGAAGATGTCCTTCAGCGCGCGCCTGGCGTGCGCCCAGCAGGCCGAGAGCGTCAGCGCTCCCCCCGGCCGGTCCGCACGGCGCAGCGGGTTGTAGCCGCTATAGCCGTCGATCTGCGCGGTCCCCGAGAACCCTTCCAGCAGCGTCTCCGCATGCTTGCCGCCGCGGCCCGGCGCGTAGGCATAGACCACCCCAGGCGGGTCCGCCCCCGACCACGGCCGCTCGTCGCGCACCATCGTCCACATGTAGCCCGTCCTGGTCCGGCCCCGGCCCGGGTCGAGAACCCGGATCGGCGTCTCGTCCACCCCGAGCTTCGCCGACCGCTTGAGGTCCGCCGCCAGGCAGTCCACCAGGGGGCGAAGATGGAACGACGCCTTGCCCACCCAGTCGGCCAGCGTCGCGCGGGGCAGCTCAAGCCCCAGACGCGCGTAGATCTGCGATTGACGGTAGAGCGGCAAGCGAGTCGCGCGGGGGAATCTCACCCCCACGCGCTCCCAGAACCGTACGTGAACCTCTCAGCTCATACGGCTCCCAGCGTCCGGCCCTGCCCGTGCACAAGGGTCCAATGGGCGAACCGCCACGGCTCCGCTTTCGCGATTCTGGCAAGCCAGAGACGAGCCTGACGCGGTCGTTGTCGGAAGCGTTTGAACTTCCGCATTGCCCATCGCTGCAAGTGGGCGTCTATCAGACGAAGGGTCGGATAGAGCGCCGACTTGTAGAATGCGCCGAAGTAGCCGATCCACCCTGCAATTTCGCGATGAAACATGCGGGCAAGGTCAAGCAGTGCCTTGTCGCTACGCCGTTGCAAACGCCACTGTCGCACGCGGCGCCGAAACGCCTTGAGCGCAGTCGGGCTGGCAGCCGGAAGGAACGAGACCCCGAACAACCCGCCGCGCCACGCCGCGAACCTTGGCTGGAAACGGTAGCCCAGGAAGTCGAACGCGACCGTCGGGTAGTCCGCCTTGCGGTTGGTATCCTTGCAGTAGACCACCTTGGTCTTCTGCGGATGGACCTCCAGGCCGCACTCGGCCAATCGGTCCGCAACCCGCCGCCAGAGGGTCTTTGCCGCCTCCTCCGTTCGACAATGGCAGATTATATCGTCCGCATACCGTTCGAACGGAACATGCGGCATCGACCTTTTCATCCATTGATCGAACGCATAGTGCAGGAACAGGTTGGACAATACTGGCGAAATTACCCCGCCCTGTGGCGTGCCCCTGTCCCGTGCGACAACGGTGCCGTCCTCCTCGATCACGGGAGCCTTCAACCAGCGCTCGACATAGAGCAGCACCCACCGGCAGTCCGTATGGTGACGAACGGCCTTCAGCAGCAACTCGTGGTCGATGTTGTCGAAGAACCCCTTGATGTCCATGTCCAGCACCCAGTCGTAGCGCCAGCATCGCCGACGCGCTGTCCGGATGGCGTCAATGGCGGATCGCTTCGGCCGATATCCGTATGAGTCCTCATGGAAAATCGGTTCCAACAAGGGCTCCAGATGTCGGCGAACAACCTCCTGAGCGATGCGGTCCGTGACCGTCGGTATGCCCAACGGGCGCTTCCCGCCGCCCTCCTTGGGGATGTTCACCCTGCGAACCGGAGGCGGCATATAGCTGCCTGAGGACATGCGATTCCAGAGCTTGTAGAGTTCCGGACCAAGCCGTTCCTCCAGACTCTCGACCGTCTGCCCATCTACTCCAGCCGCTCCCCGGTTTGCCTTCACATGCTTGAAGGCTTCCCAGACTTCCCTCTTTGCTATCGGGAACGGCTTTGCCCCTGTCATCCGGCTCCTCCTGTCACCAGTTGGCCGACGGCAGCGGCTGAACACCACAGCCCCTTCGGTCCAGCGCCATTACAGCGCCTTCATCCCTACTACGGGCTGTTCTGCCCCTGTGCCCCGCATCGGTACTCTGAGCCTTCCGGGGGCTGCCCGGTTGGCCGTCTCCCTTGGCATCGGGACGACAGGTTCTCCTGTTCCGCAAGAAAGCCTGTTCCGGGTTCACGCCGCCTTCGAGCCGGATGCCGCGTGGGCCGGACTCCAGGACTCCGCCCATGCTTGTCCCGGAGTGACCACCACCCCCGGTTCTGACATCGACCATACGCTTTCGGCAGTTCATCGGCGGTTCGCTTTCGCTCGTCTCCCCGGACCTCACCTGACGAGATCGTCGTCCCGCCGTTTCCACGACGCTCACCACCATCGCTCTTTACGACAGCAGCTCGTGGTGGTTTGAGACCGACGCCTGATCGTCGACCCCGAGGGGCCTACCCTCATCTCTCTTGCAGTTGCGCACCTCCTTTCATGGCGGTGCTTCAGGACACACGGTGATCGCAATACTTCGAGACCAGCACATGCGCCAGAAGGCCGGGGCCCGGTCGGCCGCGCTCGATCGGTCGCGGCGGCAGCGGCGCCTGGTGGAACTTCTCGCAGCCGCCGCAGGCCAGGCGCGGACGGACGATGCGCTTCACCACGAAGCGGCCGGGGATGTACTCCAGCTCCTCCGTCACATCCTCGCCGAGCCGCTTGAGACGGCCGCCGCAGTCCGCGCAGCGCTCGCCCGGCGCGAGAACCGTCTCCTCGCGCGGCAGGTGGTCCGGCAGGGGACGGCGCTTCGGCTGCTTCTTCGTGGCGGGCGTCGGCTCGGTCGGCGCCTCGGCCGCCCGCGCGATCTCCTCGTCCTCCAGCCCGAGATCAAGCTGGTCGAGGGCCTCCGAGGTGACGCCGAAGCGCTGCCGCCGCAGACCCGCAAGCTGGTGCCTGAGCTTCTCGATCAACAGATCGCGGTTGCGCAGCTCGGCGTCCCGTGCCGCCAGTTCGGCCCGCGAGGCCAGCACCATCGCCTTCAACGCGGCGATGTCGTCGGGCAGGGAATGGGCCGCTTCGAGCATGGCCGCATCCTACCCGAAGGGGCCGACAAAGGGAAGCCCGAATGACAGTCAACCCATTGTTTATAAACGGTGAATCAGCCCGCGGCCAGCGGTCTCCAGGTGCGAACCGGCGCCCGCCAGTCGATCCCCTCAAGCAGCATCGACAGCTGCGCCGGCGTCACCGACACCTTCCCTTCCGATGCCGACGGCCACACGAAGCGGCCGCGCTCCAGACGCTTCGAGAACAGGCACGCACCCTGGCCGTCCCACCAGATCATCTTGATCAGGTCGCCCCGGCGGCCGCGGTAGATGAAGAGATGGCCGCAATGCGGATCCGCCTTCAATACCCGCTCCGCCTGCGCCGCGAGACCGGGGAACCCCTTGCGCATGTCGGTCACGCCGCAGGCCAGCCATACCCGGGTCGAGGAGGGAACCGGGATCATCCGCCAAGCGCCCGCACCACCCGGCACAGCGCGTCCGCGTCGAACGACCCGAACGCGCTCACCCGGTGGCCGTTCGACAACGCGATCTCGATCCGACCGTCCGATGCCGCGGCCGGCTCCAACGGCGGCGCATCGGGCACCACCTCCACCGGCAGGAAGGACGGCGCCTCCCCGGCATCGGCCGCCGGCCTGTAACGGGGATCGCGCCGCCAGGTGAAGATCAGGTTGGCGTTGACGTCATAGCGGCGCGCCACAACCGACACCGAGACACCGGGAGCGTAGCTCTGCGCCACGATCCGGCGCTTCTCGTCGTCCGACCAGAACCGGCGTACCCGACGTGGCACCGCAGCCCCCTAAGATAGTGTCCATTAGCCGATAATGGACACTATCGACCTCTGGAACCTCACCACAGACTGCGGCTCCAAGCCGTCTCGCCACAAGGGCGGTCACGCCAGACGCTTACGATGAATCCGACTTTCATGTTTCCTCCTTTCAGGCGGCCGGCCGGCCGCGCAGCACCGCTATGCCCGACACTAGGGCGAAGGCGGCGAAGACGATGAACCCGTGGCCGAACGATCCGGTCAGGGCGGCGATCCCGCCGAAGATCGGCGGTGCGGTGACCACGCCGAAAAAGGTAATGAAAAGCGCTCCGCCGGTCGCCTGGCTCGCCCGGTCGCCCGGCGCGATGCGGGCGACCTGGGAAAGGAACACCCCGTTCCATCCGACCCCCGTCGCGCCGAGCACGACGCAGACGCCGACGACCGCCCAGTAGGGCCAGTCGGGCGTGAACCATGCCGCGACGAATCCCGAGATGCCCATGGCGACGCCGAGCGCGCCCAGCACCGGCTGCGGCCGGCCGATCCAGTCCGAGAGTCCGCCCCACACGATGCGGCCGACGATCCCGGAAAGCTGGGCGATGGAGAGCGTCAGCCCGGCCTTGACGAACCCCATGTCGAGCCCGGCGACCAGATAGGTGACGAGGAAGACGCTGAAGCATTGCTGGATGGCGGCGAAGAAGAACGAGGCGAAGCAGAGCCGCCTGAGCACCGGGTGCCCGAGCACCAGGCGGAGCGGGCCGACGACGCTGCCCCGCAACCCCTGCCTCTCCGCCCGGAGCTCGATGTCGAAATGCCGCCGCGTGGGATGGATCGCGACGATGCAGAAGAGGCACATCGCGGCCACCGCCCAGGACGCGCCGCGCCATCCGAACTCGATGACGAAGAGCGGCACCAGGGCGCCGGCGAGCATCCCGCCGAGCGGCACGCCGGTCTGCTTTATCGAGAAGACCAGCGAGGAAAACCGCGCCGGCGTGTGGCGGGCGAGGATATGGGAGCTCCCTGGCGTCGCCGGCCCCAACCCGACGCCGAGCAGGAAGCCGGCGACCGCGAGCACCGGCCACCACGCCGTGGTGATCAGCGCGAGCGCCGCGATGGATATCAGCAACCCCGCCTGGCTCATCCGGATCGGGCCGTAGCGCGGCACGATGCCGCCGCTCAGCAGCGAGGCCGTCATCGCGCCCGAATAGACCAGGGATGCGAAGATTCCGATGTTCGCCGCGTCGAGCCCGATGTCGCCGGCCGCCTCGGGGGCGAAGACCGGCACGGTCAGCGTCGCCATGGTGACCATCGCCTGCACCGCAAGCGTGGCGGCGAGCGCGCGCACGACTTGAACGGCGGCCGGGCTCATGATGCGGTGGCGTCCCTCGATACGGCGCTGGCGCGCCTGCTCGGGATGAGGACATTCTTCTGCCCCACAATACCCTCACCCCGAGTAGCCGCGAAGCGGCGTAAGTGGTGGCGCGCGCGACATGGACGGCGGCCGGGCTCACGATGCGGTGGCGTCCCTCGATACGGCGCTCGCGCGCCTACTCGGGATGAGGAGACAGGAAGCAATCCCTCACCCTGAGTAGCCGCGAAGCGGCGTATCGAAGGGCGGCCCCAGCACGGCGCGCCGCGCTATAGTGGGCGGGACGAGGGGGAGAAGATGGCCGACCGAAACTCCACCATCCTGATCCGGGGCGGTCGGGTCTACGACCACGCGGGCGACACCGACCTTCCGCCGGTCGCCGACGTGCTGATCGAGAGCGACCGCATCGCGCGCGTCGGCGGCGATCCGGGACCCGCCGACAGGACGATCGACGCCTCCGGCAAGCTCGTCATGCCGGGCTTCGTCAACGCGCATTACCACTCGCACGACGTGCTGCTGAAGGGCAGTTTCGAGACCCTGCCGCTGGAGTTGTGGCTGCTCCACGCTCTGCCGCCCGCCTACCCGAAGCGTTCGACAGCCGAGGTGCGGGCGCGGACGCTGCTCGGCGCGGCCGAGTGCCTGCGGTCGGGGATGACGACCGTCCAGGACATGCTGACGCTGTTCCCGTTCGACCCGGAGCATCTCGAGACCGTGGTCTCCGCCTACGAGGAGATCGGCATCCGCTGCACCTTCTCGCTCCAGATCGGCGACATCCCGGGGATCGAGCGGGTGCCGTTCTGGAAGGAGGTCGTGCCGCGGGAGTACCACCGCTTTCTCGGCGCCTCGGTCGAGCCCGGCGGCTTCGCTCCGCTGGAGCATGTGCGCGGCCGGTATCTCGACTATCGCGACGCGTCGCCGCGCTTTCGCTGGGGACTCGGCCCGACCAGCCCGGAATTCTGCACGCCCGCGCTGCTCGAAGGCCTGGCGGAACTCTCGGCCGAGTTCGGCCTGCCGGTCATCACCCACATCTACGAGTCGCGCAGCATGGCCGTCGCCGGCCGCCTCTTCATGCCGGAGCATGACGGCTCGCAGGTGAAATACTTGCGCTCGGCCGGGCTGCTCGGGCCGAACGTCGGGCTCGCGCACAGCGTCTGGATGCGCCCGGACGAGATTGACATCCTGGCCGAGACCGGGACCAACGTGATCCTCAACCCGGTCGGCAACCTCAAGACCCGGTCGGGCGTGCCGCCGATCCGCGGCTATCTCGACGCCGGGGTGCCGACCGCGATCGGCTGCGACAACTGCTCCTGCGGCGATTCCCAGAACATGTTCCACGCGATGAAGGCGTTCGCCGGGCTCGCCGCGGTGACCAACCCGGAGCCCGGCCCGCCGACCGCGGCGGACACCATCGCCTGCGCCACGCTCGGCGGCGCGCGGGCGCTCGGGCTCGCCGGCGAGGTCGGCGCGATCCGGCCTGGCATGAAGGCGGATATTTCGGTGGTCGACCTGTCCGCGCCGCAATACGTCCCGCTCAACAGCGCCGCGCGCCAGACCGTCTTTGCCGAGAGCGGGGAGAGCGTCGAGACGGTGATCGTCGACGGCCGCATCGTCATGGAAAACCGGCGCCTCGCCTCGATCGACGAGGACGCGCTCAGGGAGGAAGTCGAGGCGGTGATGCCGGGGCTGCGCGCCGACATCGAAGCGGTCGCGGCACGCAACGCGAAGATGCGCGAGCCGCTGCTCGAGGCGTGGCGGCGCGGCTGGCGGGAAGATGTCGGGATAAGCCGGTTCATCGACGACGGCGGGCGTTAGGGCGCCTTTCGATACGCGGCTTCGCCGCTACTCAGGGTGAGGGAAAGTCGGTAGGACGAAGATAAACTCCTCATCCCGAGTAGGCGCGAAGCGCCGTATCGAGGGACGACGACGCCAAGGAGGAATGCGTTGAAAGCTGCGGTCATCGAAGAACAGGGCGCGATCGAGAACATCGTCTACCGCGACTGGCCCGACCCCGGTCCCGGTCCCGGCGAGGTGCGGGTGGCGGTGAAGGCCTGCGGGCTCAACCATCTCGACATTTTCGTTCGCCGCGGGATGCCCGGTTTCCCGGTGCCGATGCCGTTCATATCGGGCGGCGACGTGGCCGGCACCATCGACGCGCTGGGCGAGGGCGTGGAGGGCTGGTCGCCCGGCGAGCGCGTGACCATGAACCCGCAAACCGACGGCGGGATGATGGGCGAGGAGATCCCGGGCGGGCTCGCCGAGCTCGTCATCGTCCCGGCCAAGAACCTGATCCGCCTGCCCGACGGCCTGTCCTTCGAGACCGCCGCAGCGATCCCCATCAATTACGGCACCGCGCACCGCATGCTCTACACGCGCGGCAGGCTCGCGGCGGGCGAGACCATGCTGGTGCTGGGCGCGAGCGGCGGCGTCGGCATGGCCTGCCTCCAGTTCGGCAAAATGACGGGAGCCACGGTGATCGCCGCCGCCGGCTCGGCCGAGAAATGCGAGCGGTTGACCGCGCTTGGCGCCGACCACGTCATCGATTACTCGGAAGAGGATTTCTCCCGCGCCGCGTGGCTCGCTTCCGGCAAGAAGGGCTGCGACGTGGTGGTCAACTTCACCGGCGGCGACACCTGGGCGCCCTGTCTCAGGACCGCGAAACGCGGCGGCCGGGTGCTGACCTGCGGCGCCACGGCGGGTCACGATCCCGCCACCGACCTCCGCTATATCTGGGTGCGCGAGCTCGACGTGCTGGGCTCGAACAGCTACTCGCAGGAAGATGTCGAACGCTCGGTCGGGCACGTCGCCGAAGGCCGTCTCGCGCCGGTCGTCAGCCACACCTTTCCGCTGTCGGAGACCGGCGAGGCGGAACGGCTGATGGAAGAGCGCGGCTTCTTCGGAAAGATCGTCATCCTGCCGTGATGCCGGGGATCAGGGCGAGCGCGTTGTCGCGCTCGATGCCGCGGAGCATGTCCTCTTCGAGGCCCAGCTCGATCAGCCCCTTGACCGTCGCGGCCATCGTCGCTTCCGGCGCGAAGGGATAGTCGCTGCCGAAGAGGACCTTGTCGGGCGAGACCAGCGCCAGCAGGCTCGCGAAGGCCAGCCGGTTGGCCGACAGCGCGGTGTCGTAATAGAGCCGTTCGAGCTCCGGCAGGACGCCGTTCGGGACCGCTTCCTTGAAGCCCGGACGCGCGCCCAGCCGGGCGATGCGTTCGGCGAGGAAGGGCACCGTCCCGCCCGCGTGGGAAAAGATGGGAGCTTATATCGATTACTTGACAGGAGCGGGGCTGACAGGCGTTCCGGGCAGCGCCGGGGCGCATTCGGGTCCCGGCGGGCCGTTCCTCCCCGTCATGGTCGGCGAAGGCCGACCATCCACGAGTTTTTGCGGCGCCGGAAACGAAAAACAAATCGTGGATGGTCGGCCTTCGCCGACCATGACGGGGGGGAGTCTGGGCGGTTTCCATGCCCGCCGCGACGCGACGGCGTCCCCGGCCCCGATCCGCGCCCGACAGCCGGCCGTCAAGTAATCGATATAAGCCCCTATTGTTTGGTACGCCCCTCGTCGTCGGGGCGTTCGAGCAGCGCCATTTCGAGCAGGGTCATCACGATTTCGGCGCGCTCGGCGGCGCCGGCCGCCTCCAGCAGCGCCTGTTTCTCGCTGGTGCGGAAGGGGCACATCATCGCCAGTGAATCGACGAGCCGCGAATCCCCCGTGCCCTCGATCGCCTCCCAGTTCGCGTCCACGCCCTGCTGGCGGAGATAGGCGCGGAGCGCATTCAACAACCGTTCCCGATCCAGGGGGATCTGCGCCGGCGGCTCCATCAAATCGTCGCGGAAAACGCCGAACCGCGCCCGCACCCGCCGATAGCCGTCGCGCAGGCTCAGCTCCCGCTCGACGACGAAGCGGAGCAGCCCCTTGAGCGTGATCAGATAGCGCCCGTCCTCGGTCTCGCCGAACGAGACGATCCGCCCCGCGCAGCCCGTCCGGTAGATGTCGGGCTCGCCGCCGCCGGCCCCCTCGCGCGGCAGGATCATCCCGATCAGCCGCTGCGGCGCGGCCAGCGCCGCCGCCGTCATGTTCAGGTAACGCGGCTCGAAGATATTGAGCGGCAACCGGCAGTGAGGCAGCAAGAGCGCGCCGCCGAGGGGAAAAATCGGAATCTCGTCCGGCAGATCCTCGAATTCGGGATCGAACGGACCCGGCATCAGGAGAACAGGATCGCGGACAGCTTGCGCCGCCCCGCGACGGTCACCGGGTCGGTCGGGCCCAGCGCCTCGAACAGCTCCAGAAGCTGCTTCCGCGCCGCCTGATCGTTCCATTCCCGCGCCCGCCTGACGACCTCGACCAGCGCGTCGATCGCCTCCTCGTTGCGGCCTTCGGCGTGAAGCGCCAGCGCGAGGTCGAAACGCGCCTGGTGATCGTTTGGATCGGCTTCGAGCCGCGCCAGAAGCTCGCCCCGGTCGCCGGTGTCTGCCGTCTTCTCGGCCAGCGCCAACGCCGATGCCGCGGCTTCCGCCTCGGCGCTGTTCCGCGCGTCCTCGGGCAGCGTGTCGAAAACCTCGCGCGCCCGTGCGATCTCACCCTGGCCGACCAGCGCCCGGGTGAGCCCGGCGATGCCGGCGGCATTGTCGGGCGCGTGCTGGACCACCTGCGCGTAGATCGACGCGGCGGCGCCGAAGTCCTTGGCGTCGAGACGCTCGGCCGCCTGGGCGAGCGCGTCGTCGAGGGGAGACGCGACCGTCGTTCCGGCGGCCTTCGCGAGCTTGTCGATGAACGTCTTGACCTGGCTTTCCGGCAGCGCGCCCTGGAACGCGTCGACCGGCCGTCCGCCGGAGAAGGCGAAAACGGCGGGGATCGACTGGATACGCAGCTGCTGGGCGATCTCGGGGTTCTGGTCGATGTCGATCTTGACCAGCTTTACCCCGCCGTTCGCGGCCCGGACGACCTTTTCGAGGATCGGCCCGAGCTGCTTGCACGGGCCGCACCAGGGCGCCCAGAAGTCGACCACCACGGGGGTATCCATCGAGGCGTCGATGACATCGGCCATGAACGTCTCGGTCGATCCGTCCCTGATCACGTCGGCGGGCGCATCGCCCGTCTGTCCCAAGATCGGTTCCATCGTCCTGTCCCCGTGCGTCAGCCCCGCCGGCGGGGTCGGCGACAAGATGGGCGAGGAGTCTCCCCGAAGCAAGCCCGGCGCGTCATTCCCGCGTCGCTGCGCCGAGATCGACGACCATCGGATCGTGGCCGAGCGCGCGGATGAAGCGCAGCAGATCCGCGGGCGCGATCGCCGTCGTCGCGTCGTTCGACAGCGGATGGAAATGCGCCCGGTCGGCTTCGATCATCCCCGTATCGATGACCGGGCGGACCGCATGCTCGTCGTCGTTGATCAGCGCGAAAGGCGTGACCGCGCCGGGCACCACGCCGAGATGATCGGCGAGCCTCTCGGGACTGCCGAACGACAGCCGGGCCGACCCGATAAGGGGAGCGAGCGCCTTGAGGTCGAGGCGGCGGTCCTCCAGCGCGACGACGAGCCAGAGCGCCCCCTTCTTGTCCTTGAGAAAGAGCGACTTGCAATGCGCGCCGGGCAGGCGGCCGCGCACCTTGCGGCTCTCCTCGACCGTGAACACCGGCGCGTGGGTCTGGGTCTCGGTCGCGATCCCGAGCCCTTCCAGCCGCTCGAACAACGCCTTTTGCCGGGCGGCGATCGTTTCCGGCGACACCGTTTCGGTCATCCGTTTCCTCGACGCAGCGCTTGAAGTCGATTGGCGGCGGCGAATATACTCCGGCGCGCCGGTGCGGGTGTAGCTCAGGGGTAGAGCGCAACCTTGCCAAGGTTGAAGTCGTCGGTTCGAATCCGATCACCCGCTCCAGTTCGCCCCGGGATCACGGAAGATTTTCATGAACAATGTCGGCAATTGGGTGCTGGGCGGCAGTTCGGCGGTGCTTGGCCTCGGCGGGCTTTTCGTCGCCGCGCAGGCGGGACCCGGAACCGTCGGCTATTACGGCGGGCTCGCGATGTTCGCCATCTGCGTTCTGTTCGTGATGCACCTGATCCGGACCTCGGACAGCCACGGCTGAAGCCTCCTGTCAGCCGCCGGGCGCGCCGCTCAGCTTCTCTTCCGCGCGACGATATGGAAGATGTGCCAGTGCTTGGGCCGGCCGCGCGGCGTGACGCTGTCGTCCTCCTCTTCCCGAAAATGCTCGATGTCGAAGCCGTCGAGCAGCGCCTCGACCTCTTCCGCCGTGTGAAACGTGATCGAGGGATCGCCGGCCCACTCGTCGCGGTCGCCGTATAGCTGCCCGGCGAACCGGCCGCCCGGGACGAGCGAGGCCACCGTCCGCGACCACAGGCCGGGAAACGCCGCCGGCGGGCAAAGCGGCAGCGCGAAGCTGGAATTGACGAGGTCCGCCGGGGGCCATTCGAGGTCTTCGAACCGGCCGACGGCGGTGTCCAACACGCCGGTTTCGGGCAGATCGTCGCGTGTCGCGAGCCCCTCGATGGCCGTCGCCTCCGCGTCGATCGCCAGCACACGCCAGCCGCGGCGCAGCAATTCGACGATATCGCGCCCCCCGCCGCAGCCCAGATCGATCGCGAGGCGGTCGCCCGCGGGCTCCCGGTCGAAAGCGTCGAGGGCGCGGATCAGGGTCTCGCGCGGCGGGCGCGCGCCGGTCTTCTCGTAATAGTCGGACCAGGCCCCGGGTCCGGCCGCGGGGGTCGCCCGGGGTTCGTGCATCGCCGGGCTACGCGCGCAGCTCGGCCGGCGGAAAATTGCCCGCGCGGCTCACCATCGCCGGCACCGCGCGGCCCAGCTGGGTCTCGATCCAGAGGGCGGTATCGATCAGCCCTTCGATGTCGACGCCGGTCTCGATCCCCAGCCGATGGAGCATGTAGATCAGGTCCTCGGACGGTATGTTTCCGGTCGCCGCGGGCGCGAACGGACAGCCGCCGATACCGCCGATGCTCGCATCGAGGGCGTGCACCCCCGCCTCGACCGCGGCGAAGGCGTTGGCGATGCCGGTATTCCGGGTGTTGTGGAAATGCCCGCGGAGCCGGGCTTCGGGCGCAAGCCGCGCGGCTTCCGAGAACATTTCCGCGACCTCTCCCGGCGCCGCCACCCCGATGGTATCGGCGATCCCGATCTCGAACAGGCCGAGACCGGCGCAATGGGCGATCAGCCCGTGCACGCGTTCCGGCCTGACCTCCCCCTGGAACGGGCAGCCGAACGCCGCGCTGATCGTGGCGCTGCAGCGGATCCCGGCGTCCCGCGCGGCGGCGGCGATGTCTTCGAGAACCTCGATTCCCTGTTCGATGGTCGTTCCCTGGTTCCGTTCGGAGAACGCGTCGCTCGCGACAAGGGCGTAGTTGACCTCTTTGCAGCCGGCTTCCGCCGCGCGGTCGAATCCGCGCCGGTTCAGCACGAGCCCGATATAGGTCACGCCGTCGTCCCCCGGCAGGCCCGCCATCACCGCCTCGGCATCGGCCATTTGCGGCACGCGCTTGGGATTGACGAAGCTCGCGGCCTCGAGCCGGCGCACCCCGGCGGCCACGGCACGGCGGATCAGTTCCAGCTTGACCTCGGTCGACAGGATTTCGGGCTCGTTCTGGAGTCCGTCTCTCGCCGATACCTCGACGAGTTCGATGCGGCGGCCGGGCATGGGCGGTATCTCCTGCGGCTGGCAGGGGATTGTCGGGCAAGCGGGACCGCTGCTCAATGGAATTCGCCGGCGCGCCGACGGCCGCGGCGAGACCAGCCTCGCCCCGCCGTTCGTTGCCGCCCTTTCCGGCTTCGGCTAGACTGTGGACATGTTGCACGGCCTTGCGGGCCGGCGCTTTCGGTCGGGGATCGATCGGTGGTTGCGATGAACGATTGCCCGGCTTTGGTGCTGAACGCCGACTTCCGTCCGCTCAGCTACTTCCCGCTCTCGCTGTGGTCGTGGCAGGACGCCGTCAAGGCGGTCTTCCTCGAGCGCGTCAACATCATCTCGGAATACGAGCGCGAGGTGCGCTCGCCGGGTTTGTCGATGCGCCTGCCGAGCGTGATCGCGCTCAAGCGGTACATCCCGATGTCGCGGCGCCCGGCGTTCACGCGGTTCAACGTGTTCCTGCGCGACCGGTTCGAATGCCAGTATTGCGGCACCGCGCCGGGCACGCCGGAGCTGACCTTCGACCATGTGGTGCCGCGTTCGCGCGGCGGCCGGACCAGCTGGGTCAATGTCGTCAGCGCGTGCACCGTGTGCAATCCGCGCAAGGGCAACCGGCTCCCCAGGGAATGCGGTCTCCATCCGAGGCGGGCGCCGGCCGAGCCGTCCAACGCGCTGCTGCAGCAGCACGGGCGCGCCTTCCCGCCCAACTACCTGCACGACAGCTGGCGCGATTTCCTCTACTGGGACTCGGAGCTGGAGACCGAATAGCGCGCGGACTTGCCTTGCCGCCGCAGGGCGGGGACAATCCTTGCGGGTTTGGAGCGGGTTCAGACCGATGGCGACGATCCTCGAAGAGAGACACATCACCGACGAAGAGCGCGCGGTGTGGCAAAGCGACGGCGCGCTCTGCCTGCGGGGCGTGGTCGCGCCCGAATGGCTCGACCTCCTCGCGGACGGGATCGACGCCGCGATGGCGGATCCGAGCGACGTCGCGAAGAGCTACGGCGAGGGAGAGAGCCGCTTCCGCACCGACCACGGCATGTTCCTGCGCTTCGAGCAGTTCCGCCGCTTCATGCACGAATCGCCGATGGCCCGCCTCGCCGCCGAGCTGATGGACGCGAGCCGGATCAACCTCTACGACGAGCATCTGCTGGTCAAGGAAGCGGGCACCGACACCCCGACATGGTGGCATCACGACCTGCCCTATTTCCGGATCAAGGGCTCTCAGATCTGCAGCTTCTGGATCCCGCTGGACCCGGTGACCGAGGCGACGGGCTCGCTCCGGTTCGCGGTGGGCTCTCACGCGTGGGGAAAGCTGTTCCGTCCGGTGAAGATCGGCCAGGGCGATTTCGTCGCCGAGACCGAGCAGTTCGACGAGACGGTGCCGGACATCGACGGCGACCCGGCGCGCTACCCCACGGTCTGCTTCGACCTCGAACCGGGGGACGTGGCGGTCTTCCACGGGGCGATGCTCCACTCCGCAAGCGGCAACCCGGCGCCCACGGCGCGGCGCGCGGTCTCGCTCCGTTTCTGCGGCGATGACATCACCTGGTTTCCGGGGCGCCACTCGCCGACCTTCTACGACGCTCCGCACCTCGTGGAAGGCGGGCCGATCGACGCGGAGATCTTCCCCCGCCTCTGGACCCGCTGACCGCCCGCGCCGCGTTCAGGGCCAGGCGACGACGGGCGGCAGGGACATCAGGATCGCTTCCACATTGCCGCCGGTCCTGAGCCCGAATTCGGTCCCACGGTCGTAGAGCAGGTTGAATTCGACATACCGTCCCCGGCGCACCAACTGGTGGGCGCGCTGTTCCTCCGTCCACGGCGCCGCCATGCGCTCGCGGACGATCTCGGGGTAGGTCTCGAGGACCGCGCGGCCGACGCCCTGCGTGAAGGCGAAATCGGCCTCCCAGTCGCCGCTGTCCAGATTGTCGTAGAAGATGCCGCCGGCGCCGCGGGGCTCGTCGCGGTGCGGAAGGAAGAAATATTTGTCGCACGCCTCCTTGAACCGGGGATGGCAGGCGGGATCGTAGGCATCGCAGGCGCGTTTCAGCGCGCCGTGGAACGCGGCCGCCGCGGCGTCGTCGGGATAGATCGGCGTCAGGTCGCCGCCGCCGCCGAACCACGCCTCGGTGGTCACGATGAACCGCGTGTTCATGTGCATCGCCGGAACCAGCGGCGAGCAGAGATGCGCGACCACCGATATGCCGCTCGCCCAGAAGCGCGGATCGTCCGCCGCGCCCGGAATCCGGTCCCGGAATTCCGGCGAGAACGCGCCGTGCACCGCCGAGAAGTTGACCCCTACCTTTTCGAACACGCGGCCCTTCATGATCGACATCTCGCCACCGCCGCCGTCCGAGCCGTCCTCGGTGGGCCGCCGCCAGCGCGTGCGTTCGAAGCGGCCGGGGGCGCTGGCCCTGTCCTCATGGGCGTCTTCGATCGCCTCGAACGCGGCGCAGAAGCGATCGCGCAGGGTCCTGAACCACGCCGCGGCGCGCTCTTTCCTCGCTTCGATCGTCAACGGCGTCGAGCCCCGGGGGTGCCGTCGTTCGCGGTCCGGAGCGGGCGCGGCCGGAGACCGGCGAGTGCCATGGCCTCGCGGGATCGCGGCATGGCGGATCGGTGTGGCTTGTGGCGCATCGGGCCGCCGCTCGGTCCTTGATTTGACGACGGATTTGATTATACCCGTTCCTCTGTCCGGGGCGCGATTTGCGTCGCGGGCGACGGTTTCGGATTCGGCCGTTCGGCTGCGTCCGAAGGCCGCGTTGCCGCCCTTCCCCGCGGCGGGTAGTGTTCGCGGTCGCAGAACGGACGTGTTTTCCTGCCCTGCCGAGAGGTTCTTCTATGGCGGATTACGAGGACACCCAGGCCGGCCACGGCCACGGCGAAACGCGCCGCGATTTCCTCTATCTGGCGACCGGCGCGTTCGGCGCCGCCGGCAGCGCGATCGCCCTGTGGCCGCTGATCCACCAGATGAGCCCCGCCAGGGACACGCTGGCGCTGGCGACCACGGAGGTCGACCTGTCGCCGATCGAGCAGGGCCAGAGCATCACCGTCGTGTGGCGCGGCAAGCCGGTCTTCATCCGCCGCAGGACCGAGGACGAGATCAAGGAAGCGCAGGCGGTCGCGCTCGACGATCTCCCGGATCCCCAGACCGATGCCCAGCGGACCAAGAAGCCGGAATGGCTGATCGTCGTCGGCGTCTGCACCCATCTCGGCTGCATCCCCAAGGGCCAGGCGACCGGCGACAGGAAGGGCGATTACGGCGGCTGGTTCTGCCCCTGCCACGGCTCGCACTACGACACCTCCGGACGCATCCGCAAGGGACCCGCGCCGGAGAACCTGCCGGTGCCGACCTACGAGTTCCTGTCCGACGACCTCGTGCGGATCGGATAGGGGGAAAGTCATGACGCAGCCCTGGATGAAGAACCGCCTGGTTCAGTGGATCGACTACCGCCTGCCGATGTTCTCCTTCATGGAGAAGGAGCTGATCGACTACCCGACCCCGCGCAACCTGAGCTACTGGTGGAATTTCGGTTCTCTGGCGGGGATCGTGCTGGTCATCATGATCGTGACCGGCATCGTGCTAGCGATGCACTACACCCCCCATGTCGATTACGCCTTCGACAGCGTCGAGCGGATCATGCGCGACGTGAACTACGGCTGGCTGATCCGCTACATCCACACCAACGGCGGTTCGGCCTTCTTCATCATCGTCTATATCCACATCTTCCGCGGGCTCTATTACGGATCCTACAAGTCGCCGCGCGAGATCCTTTGGATCCTGGGCGTGATCATCCTGCTCTGCATGATGGCCACCGCGTTCATGGGCTACGTCCTGCCGTGGGGCCAGATGAGCTTCTGGGGCGCGACCGTTATCACCAACCTGTTCTCGGCGGTGCCGATCGTGGGCGACATCATCGTGACGTGGCTCTGGGGCGGCTTCACCGTCGACAACCCGACGCTCAACCGCTTCTACAGCCTGCACTATCTGATGCCGTTCGTGATCGTCGGCGTCGTCGCGCTGCACATGATCTCGCTGCACCAGCACGGCTCGAACAACCCGCTCGGCATCGACGCGAAGGGGCCGCAGGACAAGATCCCCTTCCACCCCTACTACACCGTCAAGGACATGTTCGGACTGTGCGCGTTCCTGACGATCTTCGCCGGTTTCGTCTTCTTCGCGCCCAATTTCTTCGGCGAGCCGGAGAACTACATCCCGGCCGACCCGCTGGTGACGCCGCCGCATATCGTGCCGGAGTGGTACTTCCTGCCCTATTACGCGATCCTGCGGTCGATCACCTTCGACATCTGGTTCCTGTCGGCCAAGCTGATCGGCGTGGTGCTGATGTTCGGCTCCATCCTGATCCTCTTCCTCGTCCCCTGGCTCGACCGCTCGCCGGTCCGAAGCGCGCGCTACCGGCCGATCTACAAGCAGCTCTTCTGGGTGCTGGTGATCGATTGCCTCGTGCTGGGCTGGGTGGGCGGAAATCCGCCCGAGGGAATCTTCGTCGTCATCGGGCAGATCGCAACGCTCTACTATTTCGCGCACTTCCTGGTGCTGCTGCCGCTGCTCTCCTTCATCGAGACGCCGCGGCCGTTGCCGACCAGCATCGCCGAGCCGGTGCTCGGCGGGAGCGGAGGGCCGCCGGCCGCGGCGGAACAGCCGATGGAGAAAGCGCAATGAGGCGGATCGCCGGTGCCCTCGTCGCGGCGTTCGTGCTGATCGGCTCGAGCCCCGCCCTGGCGGCTGAAGAGGCCGCCGCGCCGCCCAGCATGAAGTGGACGTTCGACGGGCTGTTCGGCTCGTTCGACCGCGCGGCGCTCCGGCGCGGCTTCCAGGTCTATACGGAAGTCTGCTCGGCCTGCCATTCGCTCCGCCTCGTGCACTATCGCAACCTGTCGGCGATCGGCTTTACGGAAGACCAGGTCAAGGCGATCGCCGCCGAGGTCGAGGTTACGGACGGCCCCGACGCCGAGGGCGAGATGTTCGACCGGCCCGGCCTGCCGAGCGACCGTTTCGTTTCGCCCTTCCCCAACGACAACGCCGCGCGCGCCGCCAACAACGGCGCGCTGCCGCCGGATCTCTCGCTGGTCACCAAGTCGCGCATCGGCGGCCCCGACTACATTCACGGGCTTATGGTCGGCTACAGGGACGCGCCGGACGACATGGAGATGTCGGAAGGCATGGAATACAACATGTACTTCCCGGGCCACCAGATCGCGATGGCGGCGCCGTTGAGCGACGATCTGGTCGAATACGCGGACGGGACCGAGGCGACGGTCCCGCAGATGGCGAAGGACGTGACCAACTTCCTCGTCTGGGCCGCCGAGCCCGAGCTCGAAGAGCGCAAGCGCATGGGGGTCAAGGTGGTCCTCTTCCTGTTGCTGCTCACGGGAATGCTCTTCGCGGTGAAGCGCGCGGTCTGGTCCAAAGTCCCGCACTGACGGCGGCCCGCGCCGCCGGGGGAGACGCGATGGCGGAACCGGGGATGCCGCCGGTCATCGGGATCATCGGCGGCAGCGGCCTCTATGACATCGACGGGCTGACCGAGCGCCGCTGGGAGGCGGTGGAAACGCCGTTCGGCGCGCCGTCGGACGAAATCCTGCTCGGCACGCTCGGCGGGCAGAGGCTCGCCTTCCTGCCGCGCCACGGCCGGGGCCACGCGACTCCGCCGGGCGAGATCAACTTCCGCGCCAATATCGATGCGCTCAAGCGGGTGGGCGTCACCGAGATCCTTTCCCTCAGCGCCGTCGGCAGTCTTGACGAGGAGCTGGAGCCCGGCACCTTCGTTCTGGTGGACCAATTCATCGACCGCACCTTCCGGCGCATCAAGACGTTCTTCGGAACCGGGCTGGTCGCCCACGTGTCGATGGCGGACCCGGTCTGTCCCCGGCTGGGGGACGCGCTGGAGGAGGCCGCCGCCGGCCTCGACATCGAGACCGAGCGGGGCGGCACCTACGTGGCGATCGACGGCCCTCAATTCTCGAGCCGGGCGGAATCCTTTCTCTACCGCCAATGGGGAGCCGAGGTGATCGGCATGACCAACATGCCAGAGGCCAAGCTCGCCCGCGAGGCGGAGATGTGCTACGCGACGGTGGCGATGGTGACCGACTACGACTGCTGGCACCCGGGGCATGACGACGTCACAGTGGAGGCGGTGATCGAAGTCCTGATGGATAACGCCGCCCATGCCCGGGCGCTGGTGGAAGCGGTCGTCCCCTCGCTGGCCGGAAGGCGGTCGACCTGCCCGGCGGGCTGTCACACCGTTCTCGACGCCGCCCTCATCACCCCTCCGGAAGCGCGCGACCCCGAGCTCGCGGCCCGGCTCGACGCGGTCGCGGGGCGCGTCCTCCGGCAATGAAGGTCGACGGGGTCCCGCGGCGGTCGATCCAGCTTGCCGCCGATGGCGAGGCCGTCGAGATCGTCGACCAGACCGGGCTGCCGCACCGCTTCGAGACGCGGCGCCTCGCGACGCTGGAGGACGCGGTCGTGGCGATCCGCGACATGCAGGTACGCGGCGCGCCGCTGATCGGCGCCACGGCGGCCTACGGGCTTTGCTTCGCCGTCCGCGAAGACCCGTCGGCCGCGGCGATCGAACGCGCCTGCGCCGCGCTGCTCGCGACACGGCCGACGGCGGTCAATCTGCGATGGGCGCTCGACGACATGAAGGCCCGCATCCTCGCCGTCGATGAATCGCGGCGTGCCGGGGCCGCCTGCGCGCGGGCGGCGGAAATCTGCGACGAGGATGTGGCGATCAACGCCGCGATCGGCGAGAACGGTCTGGACCTGCTGCGTTCCGCGGCCGGCGGCAAGGCGGAGCCGCTCAACGTGCTGACCCATTGCAACGCGGGCTGGCTCGCCACCGTCGACGGCGGGACCGCGCTCGCGCCGGTCTATTGCGCCCACGACGCGGGGATCGACGTTCACGTCTGGGTCGACGAGACGCGGCCCCGCAACCAGGGCGCCGGGCTGACCGCCTGGGAGCTCGCCGCGCATGGTGTTCCGCATACGGTGATCGTGGACAATGCCGGCGGACACCTGATGCGCGAGGGACGGGTCGATCTCTGCATCACGGGCACCGACCGGACCTGCGCCAACGGGGATGTCTGCAACAAGATCGGCACCTATCTGAAGGCGCTCGCCGCCGCCGACAACGGAGTCCCGTTCTACGTCGCCCTGCCGGGCCCGACGATCGACTGGTCGGCGGAGTCGGGCGCCGATCTGCCGATCGAGGAACGCGCGGGCGAGGAGGTCTCGACCGCGACCGGCGCGACGGAATCGGGCGAGGTCCGGACGGTCCGCCTCACCCCGGCAGCGAGCCCGGTGTTCAACCCGGGCTTCGACGTGACCCCGGCGCGGCTGGTGACCGGGCTGATCACCGAGCGCGGCGTCGCGGAAGCGTCCGCCGAAGGCCTGCTCTCGCTCTATCCCGAGCGCCGGCGGGCGGCAACCGGGTAGTCGCCGTGCAAAGCCTCTATTCGGCAACGGACGCGGCATCGGCGGTGGCCCGCTACGAGACGGAAGGCGTCTCGGCGGACGTCGCGCTCCGGGTGTACACGACGCGGCTTCTCGGAGGGGATCCCCGCCTCGTGCTTCACGGCGGGGGAAACACGTCGGTCAAGACCGCGATGACCGACATCCTGGGCGATCCCGTCGACGTGCTCTGCGTCAAGGGGAGCGGCTGGGACATGGCCGAGATCGAACCGCCGGGCCTGCCCGCGGTCCGGCTCGAACCGCTGCGCCGCCTCGCCGCCCTCGACGGGCTCGGCGACGAGGAGATGGTCGACTACCAGCGCGGCAATCTCCTCGATTCGCGTGCGCCCAACCCGTCGACGGAAACCCTGCTGCACGCCTTCCTGCCGCACAAGTTCGTGGACCACACGCATGCGGATGCCGTCCTCGCACTGACCGACCAGCCGGACGGCGAGGCGATCTGCCGCGAGGTCTATGGCGAAACGATGGGGCTGGTCCCCTACATCATGCCGGGTTTCAAGCTCGCCAAAGCCTGTGCCGCGACTTACGCCGAGAATCCGTCGGTCGAGGGGTTGATCCTGCTCAAGCACGGAATCTTCGCCTTCGGCGGGACCGCCGAGGAGGCCTACGAACGGATGATCGCTGCCGTCAGCAAGGCCGAAGCGCGCCTGGAACGGCGGCCGGCCGCCATTCCGTCGGCCCCACGGCCAGCTGTGCCCGCGGCCGTGGTCGCGCCGATCTTGCGGGGGCTCGCGAGCGGCGCCGGCCGGCTTATTCTCGACTTCCGGGGCGGCGACGAAGTGCGCGCCTTCGCCGACGGGGACGCGCTCGAACGCCGGACTTCGGGCCCCGTGACGCCCGACCACGTGATCCGCACCAAGCCCAGCCCGCTGATCCTCCCACCGCCGCGTCCGGGCGCCCTCGACGGTTTCAGGCAAGAGGCCGAAGCCGCCCTGGCCGCCTTCGTGCGCGGTTACGAGGCCTATTTCGAACGCAACAACGCACGCCAGACGGAGCCCAAACGGGCGCTCGACCCCTACCCCCGCGTGATCCTGGTACGGGGGCTCGGGCTCTTCGGGCTTGGCAGCTCGGCCAAGGCGGCGGCGATGGCCGCGGACCTCGCGGAGACGACGGCCCGGGTGGTGACGGCGGCGGAGTCCATCGGCAGGTTCGAGAGCATTCCCGAGGCGGACATCTTCGACATCGAGTACTGGTCGCTCGAGCAGGCGAAACTCGGCAAGGCGGGCGAGAAGCCGCTCTCACGCCGCATCGTCGCGGTGACCGGCGGCGCGTCGGGCATCGGCCGGGCGACGGCGGAGGCGTTCTCGCGGGAAGGCGCGGAAGTCGCGATCCTCGACCGCGACCGGGAAGGGGCGGACGGCGCGGCGGACGCTATCGGGGGGCGCGCCTTCGCTTGCGACGTCACCGATCCGGCTTCGGTCGCGGGCGCTTTCGATGCGCTCGCCGGGTCGTTCGGCGGGCTCGACATACTCGTCTCGAACGCCGGCGCGGCATGGCAGGGGAGGATCGGCGATGTCGACGAGGCGACGATCCGCGAGAGCTTCGAGCTCAATTTCTACGGCCACCAGCGGGCCGCCCAGGCGGCGGTGCGCATCATGCGGGCGCAGGGTCTCGGCGGGGTGCTGTTGTTCAACACGTCCAAGCAGGCGGTGAACCCGGGCCCCGATTTCGGCCCCTACGGCCTGCCCAAGGCGGCGACGCTGTTCCTGATGCGGCAATACGCACTCGACCACGGGGCCGAGGGAATCCGCGCCAACGCGGTCAACGCCGATCGCATAAGGAGCGGGCTGCTGACGCCATCGATGATCGAGGAACGCGCCGGCGCGCGCGGCGTCTCGACCAAGGACTATATGGCCGGCAACCTGCTCGGACGCGAGGTAACCGCGGCGGACGCCGCCAGGGCGTTCGTCGACCTCGCGCTTGCCGAGAAGACCACCGGCGCGGTGCTCACCGTCGACGGCGGCAACATCGCCGCGGCGCTGAGATAGCGCGCCGGATTTGACCGTCGCGCCGGAACAGCCCTCCCCCGGCCCCTCCCGCAAGCGGGAGGGGAGAAGTTAGGGCAGGTTCGGCGAGCGCGTCCCCTCTCCCCGCCGGGGAGAGGGTCAGGGTGAGGGGGATGCCGGATACGATCGGATCCGATCGGATATTGCGCTCGCGCTACCCCACGTGCTCGGCGAACAGGGCGAGCGCGCGCTCGTGGCAGCGGGCCTCGGCGCCGGCGTTGTACACATCCCGGTCGTCGCAGCAGAAGCCGTGCGCGGAATCGTCGTAGATGAAGGTCGGGACGTCGGGGTGGCCATCCCGGATCGCCTGCACGTCTCCCATCGGGATCGCATGGTCCTTGTCGCCGAAATGCATCTGGATCGGCATGCACGGCGTATCGTTGGCGGCCCGCGCGGCGACGCCGCCGCCATAGCAGCTCACCGAGCAGGCGAGGCTGTCGAGGTTGCAGCCGCTGATCCAGGCCACGTAGCCGCCGAAGCAGTAGCCGATCAGCCCGACCTTGCCGGCATCCGACACCGCCTTCGCCGCGGCATCGATGTCGGCCAGGATCCACTCGTCCGACAGGCTTCCGCGGAGCTCGCGCCCCTTGCCGAACGACACCTCGTCATAGCCGAGCTCGACGCCCTTCTCCTTGCGGTCGAACAGGGCCGGCGCGATCGCCGCATAGCCCTTGCCGGCGAACATGTCGGCGAGTTGCCGGACGTGGCTGTTGACGCCGAAAATCTCCTGAATGACGACGACGCCGCCCTTCGCGGCCCCGGACGGGTCCGCCCTGTAGGCATTGAGCGTGTGGCCGTCTCCGGCGGTAAGCGTAACGGTCTGTCCCATGTTCCCGGTCTCTCCCGATTGGAAATGATGGCGGCCCGGAACCGGGCCAGCGATAGCGAAATTCTACCGTCAAACGTTGAAGCGAAAAAGGATCACATCGCCGTCGCGGACGATGTAGTCGCGCCCCTCGCGGCGCATCCTGGCCGCTTCCCTGGCGCCGACCTCGCCGCCGCATTCCACGTAGTCGTGGAACGCAACGGTCTCGGCGGCGATGAACCCGTGCGCGAAGTCGCTATGGATCTTGCCGGCCGCGTCCTGGGCACGGGTGCCTCGCTCCACCGTCCAGGCGCGGGTCTCGACCGGGCCGGTGGTGAAGAACGTGATAAGGCCGAGGAGGTCGTATCCGGCGCGGACAACCCGGCCGAGGCCCATATCCTTCAGCCCCAGCGCTTCGAGAAAACCGCGCCTTTCGTCCTCGTCGTCGAGCCGGGCGATCTCGGCCTCGATCGCGGCGGAAACGATCACCGTCAGCGCGCCTTTTTCCCCTGCCCATTCCGCGATCCGCCTTGAGTGCGCGTTGCCCTCGGCGGCGGCGTCCTCATCGACATTGCAGACATAGAGCATGGGCTTGGCGCTCAAGAGCTGCATCCGGTGAAACAGCTTCTCCTCGTCCTTTTCGATACCGAGGTCGCGCGCCGGCCGGCCGTCCTCCAGCACGGCGGCCGCGCGCTCGACCATGTCGCGCATGGCGATGGCGTCCTTGTCGCCGCCCCGCGCCCTTTTGACCAGCGGTTCGAGTCGCCGCGCGAGGCTGTCGAGATCGGCCAGCATCAGCTCGGTCTCGACGGTCTCGGCGTCGGCGAGGGGATCGACCGATCCGGCCCGGTCGACGTCGTTGCCTTCGAAGCAGCGCAGGACATGGGCGATCGCGTCGACCTCGCGGATATGGGCGAGGAACTGGTTGCCGAGCCCTTCACCCCGGCTCGCGCCCTCGACGAGCCCGGCTATGTCGACGAAGTCGAGCTGGGTCGGCGTGATCTTCGGCGACCTGGCGAGGGCGGCGATCTCCGCGAGGCGGCCGTCCGGCACCGCGATACGGCCGAGATTGGGCTCGACGGTGGAAAACGCGTAGTTCGCCGCGAGCGCGGCGTCGGACTGGACGAGGGCGTTGAACAGGGACGACTTCCCGACATTGGGAAGTCCCACGATGCCGCACCGGAAACCCACTACCCGCCGGTCCCCGCGCCTTCGACGGTTTCGGGTTTGGGAGGCTTCGGCCGGGGGCAGAGCAGCGCCACCCTGGTCATGAAACCCGGATCGTCGCCCGCCAAGGCGAGCGGCAAGGCCTCGGCAACCGCTTCGGCGACCCGTGCGAAAAGCGGTCGCTCTTCGGCCGCGAAATCGCCGAGCACGTGCTTGAGGACGCGGTGCTTGTCGCCCGGATGCCCGATTCCGACACGAATGCGCCGGTAATCGGGCCCGATCTGCGAATGAAGGCTCCGCAGCCCGTTATGCCCGGCATGGCCGCCGCCCTTCCGGATCAGCACCTTGGCCGGGGCCAGATCGAGCTCGTCGTGGATGACGATCGCGTCGCGCGCGCGCAGCTTGTAGAAATTGAGCGCCGCGCGCACCGCGCGTCCGGACTCGTTCATATAGGTCTCGGGCTTCAGCAGCAGCACCCGCTCGCCCGCGATCTCGCCGCTCTGGGCACGGCCCTGGAAGCGGCGCCTCGGCGCGGACAGGCCGTAGCGGGCGGCGATGACGTCGGCGACCGCATAGCCGATATTGTGACGCTGGCGGACGTGCCTGGGCCCGGGATTGCCGAGCCCGACGACGATCAACATGGGACGCGGAGGCGCGGCCGCGCGCTAGTCTCCGTCGCCGGACGGGGCGGCGTCGCCCGAGGCCTCGCCGCCGGCATCGCCGTCCTCGGCGCCTTCCGCGGCCTCCTCGGCGCCCTCCTCGCCCTCGACCTCTTCTTCCTCTTCCTCTTCCTCGTCCGCCGCCATCACGGTCGGGGCGGCGATGCTCGCGATGGTGAAGTCGCGGTCGGTGATGGTGAACGCGACGCCCTCGGGGAGCGTGATCGCGCTCGCGTGAATCGCATCGCCGATCTCCAGGCCGGTGACGTCGATCTCGAACTCGTTCGGGATGTTGTCGGCGGTGCATTGCACCTCGACCTCGTGCCGGACGGTGTTGAGCACCCCGCCGCGCTTGAGGCCGGGAGAGTCGTCCTCGTTGAGAAAGCGGACCGGCACCGCGACATTGAGTTTGCGGCTCGCCGAGAAACGCAGGAAATCGACGTGCAGCGGCGCATCGGTGACGGGATGGAACTGCACCTCGCGCGGCAATACGCGGTGTTTCTCGCCGTCGACCTCTATGTCGACCAAGCGGATGAAGAAGCCCGGCTGACCGAGCTCGCGGTCCAGAAGCGGCCGCTCGACATTGATCATCACGGGTTCGAGCTCGTTGCCGTAGATCATGCCCGGGATCTTCCCGTTCCGCCGCGCGGCGCGGGCCGCGCCCTTGCCGACGCCTTCGCGGGGCGTCGCTGCGATGGTGCTCACATCGGCCATGTCGTCTGCCTCTTGGCGCCTGACCCGCACGGCGCGGCGGCGTATGCCGGCGGCGCTCTTCGCGGGTCCCGATTGTCTCGTGGAGCGCCGGTTTTTATCCCCTCACCGGGGTTTAGTCAAACAGGCTCGATACCGATCTTTCTTCGGCGATCCTGAGCATCGCCTCGCCCATCAGGGGCGCGATGGATATCTGTCTGACGGTGTCGGAGACGCGCACGGCCTCGGTGGTCAGGATGCTGTCCGTGGTGATCAGCGCCGCCAGGGCGGAGGTCGAGGCGCGCGCCACCGCGCCGCCCGACAGCACGCCGTGGGTGACATAGGCCGAGACGGATCCGGCACCGTGCTCGGCCAGCGCCTGGGCCGCGTTGCACAGCGTGCCGGCGGAATCGACGATGTCGTCGATCAGAATGCAGTTCCGTCCCTCGACATCGCCGATAACGTTCATCACCTCGGACACGCCGGCGCGCTCGCGGCGCTTGTCGATGATCGCGAGATCGGTGTCGAGACGCCGAGCGACGGCGCGGGCGCGGATCACGCCGCCGACATCCGGCGAGATGATGGTGAGCTTGTCGCGACCCATGTTTTCCTCGATGTCGCGGACGAAGACCGGCGCGGCGAACAAATTGTCGAGCGGAATGTCGAAGAAGCCCTGGATCTGGCCGGCATGCAGATCCATGGTAAGAACCCGGTCGGCGCCCGCGGTGGTGATCAGATTGGCCACCAGCTTGGCGGAGATCGGCGTCCGCGGACCCGATTTCCGGTCCTGGCGCGCATACCCGAAATAGGGAACCACGGCCGTGATGCGCCGCGCCGAACCCCGCTTCAGCGCATCCAGCATCACCAGCAGTTCCATCAGATTGTCGTTCGCGGGGTAGGAGGTCGACTGGACCACGAACACGTCCTCGCCGCGGACGTTCTCATGGATCTCGACGAAGCACTCCATGTCGGAGAAGCGCCGGATGCTGGCGTCGGTCAACGGGAGCTGGAGATAGGCCGAGATCGCCTCGGCCAGCGGGCGGTTGCTGTTACCGGCGAGAATCTTCATCGCGGTCGTTCGTCGCGCAGCTACGAACGGAGACGCGACGTGTCGTGCACGGTCGTGTCCTGGCCCGGCGGCGGATTGTCGATCGCCTCCTCCAGCGACTGCGCCTCGCGCCATTCGCCGGGCGGACGAACCTGTCCGGGCTCGCCGATCTGGTCGAGACCCCAATAGATTTCAAGCCGGTGGTTGTCGGGATCGCGGAACTCGACCGCGACCTGGCAACCGGCGCGGCGGCGGCCGTGAAAGTCGATCTTGACGCCGTGCTTCTCCAGGTGATCCCGCGCCCGCAGCACCTCGTCGAGCGTCGCGACCTCGAAGGCCATGTGGTCGAGCTCCGTGTTGTCCGCCTCGTCGCTCATCCCGCCGACCAGCGCGACGCCGTGATGGTCGGCATTGCAGCGCATGAACACCATGCCGCCCGGCATCATGCTCTCGGGATAGACGTCGGAGACCTTGAAGCCGAGGACATCGGTGTAAAACGCGACGGAGCGCGGCAGGTCGCGCGCCTTGAGCACGACATGTCCGATCTTCCGAACGGAAAAGGGAAGTCCCGGGGGCGTCTCCCGCGCGGCAAGCGCCGCGACATCCTGGCGCGCGAGCCCGTTCAGATCGACGACGCCGCGACCGCGTTCGAGTGCCATCCTCTCTCCTTTCGGCGATGGAAGCGGGGGCAATATATTCAACCGGCCGGAACGGCGGCAAGCGGCGTTCCAGGGCTTGGCTGCCGCGTTCTCCGCGCGGAGTCCTAAGCCGCCTGCGCCTCCTGGATCGCCTGCCAGACGGCCTGCGGCGTGGCCGGCATCTGGAGGTCGGAAACGCCGAGCGGACGGACCGCGTCGAGGATCGCGTGCATCACGGCGGGCAACGCGGCGACCGTTCCCGTCTCGCCGGCGCCCTTGACGCCGAGCGGGTTGGTCTCGCAGAGCACCTCGACATCGTCGAGCACGAACGACGGCAGGTCGTCGGCGCGCGGCATGCAGTAATCCATGAAGGAGCCGGACTGGAGCTGCCCCGACTCGTCGTCATAGACGACATGTTCGAACAGCACCTGACCGATCCCCTGGGCGAGCCCGCCATGGACCTGCCCCTCGAACAGCAACGGGTTGATGATCAGACCCGAATCGTTGACCGCCGAATAGCGCACGAGGTCGACGCCGCCGGTCTCGGGATCCACCTCGACCTCGCAGATGTGGCAACCGTTGGGGAAGTTGCCGTTGGTCGGGGTGAACGTTCCGGTCGCTTCCAGCCCGATGCCGAACGCCTCCGGCCATCCCATGGGCATGAACGAGGCCCGCGCGACGTCGACGATCCCGATCGACTTGTCCGTCCCCGCGACGGTAAACGCGCCCTCGGCGAACTCGATGTCGGCCTCCGCCGCCTCCATCAGATGGGCGGCCATGCGCTTCGCCTTGGCGATGACCTGGTCCGCCGCGTCCTTCAGCGCCGCGCCGCCGACGGTGACCGAGCGCGAGCCGTAGGTGCCTCGCCCGTAAGCCACCTGGTCGGTATCGCCCTGCACGAGGCGGACGCTCTCGAACGGCACGCCCAGCCATTCCGAGACCATCTGCGCGTAGACCGTCCGATGGCCCTGGCCGTGGCTGTGGGTGCCGGCGGCGACGGTCACCCCGCCCGCCGGATCGAAATAGAGCTGCATGCGGTCGTTGAACGGTGCGCCGATCTCGATGAAGTAGGTGACGCCGAGACCGCGCAGCTTGTCGGCGGCTTCGGACTCCGCCTTGCGGGCCGCGAACCCGTCCCGGTCGGCGAGCGCCACCGCCATGTCGGCGATTTTCTCGAACTCGCCGGTGTCGTAGACCGTCATGATGGCGTTCTGGTACGGCATGTCGGCGGGCTTGATGTAGTTGCGCCGCCTGAGCTCGACCGGGTCGATGCGAAGCTCGACCGCCGCCTCGTCGACCAGCCGCTCGATGATGTAGCAGGCCTCCGGCCGCCCGGCGCCGCGATAGGGCGCGATGGTGTTGGTGTTGGTGAACACCGCGTTGACCGAGAGGTAAGCCGCCGGCAGGTCGTAGTTCCCGGCATACATGGTCGTGCCCAACCCGACCGGGACGCATGCCGCTTCGCCGAGATAGGCGCCGACCGCGTGGTCGGTGGTCGCGCGCATGGCGAGGAAACGCCCGTCCGCGTCCAGCGCAAGCTCGGCTTCCGTTACGGCGTCGCGCGCATGGGCGTCGCTTTGCAGGCTCTCGGTGCGGTCCGCGGTCCAGCGCACCGGCCGCTTCAGCCGGCGGGCCGCGATCGCGCAGAGCGCGTCCTCGGGATAGACCGCGTTCTTCATGCCGAATCCGCCGCCGACATCGGGGCTGATCACACGGAAATTGGCTTCCGGCTTGTGGAAGACATGCGAGAGGTGGCTCCGCTGCGCATGCGGCGACTGGTTCTCGGTGTACATCGTGACGTGATCGGTCGCCGGCGCGTAGTCCACGATCGTCGCGCGCGGCTCCATCGCGTTGCAGCTCAACCGGTTGTTCAGCAGGGTGAGCCGCGTGACATGCGCGGCTCTCGCGAAGGCGGCGTCGGTCGCGGCTTTGTCGCCGCGCTCGACGGTGAACCAGATATTGTCCGGCGCCTCGTCCCACACCGCAGGCGCGCCGGGCGCGGTGGCTCGGCCGGGTGCGGTGGCGGAAGGCAACGTCTCGTAATCGACCGCGATCGTCTCCGCCGCATCTATCGCCAGATCGAGCGTCTCGGCCACCACGAAGGCGACCGGCGTGCCGACATGACGCACCCGGTCGCCGGCGAGAATGGGATGGAGCGGGCTAAACTTCGGGGGTGGCGCGCCGAACGCCATCGGCGGAATGAAATGGGGGATGCCGTCGACGCCCTCTTCGTCGATCTCGGCGCGGGTGAGCACGAGCAGGACCCCCGGCGCGTTGCGAGCAGCGTCGACGTCGATCGAGCGGATGGCGGCCGCGGCATGCGGCGAGCGCAGAACGTAGCCGTGAACCTGGCCCGGAAGGACGATGTCGTCGACATAGCGGCCTTCGCCCTTGAGAAGGCGCGGATCTTCCGTCCGCGATACCGGTTGTCCGACACCGAACTTCATCTGATTTCTCCACCGAATTTGGACGCCGGCACAGTGTCGTGACCGGACCCTTCCCTGTAAAGGAGCGGCCGGTCGCGGGGGCTTCCCCTGCCGTCCTTCCCGAGTCATCCTGAGACACCGGGAACCTGGAGAAGCCGATGGATCGGGCGCGCGTCCCGCTGATCGACATCGCACCTTATTTCAGCGGCGATGCCGCTGCGCGCCGCCGCGTGGGCAAGGCGGTCGGCGCGGCTTGTGCCGATATCGGGTTCTTCTCGATCGAGGGCCATCGCGTCGACCCGAAGGTCGTCGCCGGCCTGCGCCGCACCTCGCACGAATATTTCGCGCTGCCGGACGAAGAAAAGCGGAGATGCGTCCACCCCGTCGCCGGCACGCCGCGCGGCCTGCGGGTGTACGAGGGGGAGGCGCTGGGCCGCGCCGCGGGGCGGGATGCAATGCCCGACCTCAAGGAGTTCTACCATTTCGGCCGGGAAAGCTGGCCGGACGAGCCCTATTACACGGGCGACGAAGGGACGCGTTACTTCATCCCCAACGTCTGGCCCGAGCGCCCGGCCGATTTCCGGCACGCGGCGGGCGCGTATTACGGCGCGATGGAAGAGTTGGTCGGCCACCTGATGCGTCTTGCCGCCATCGCGCTCGACCTCGACGAGGACTGGTTCGAGGACAAGATCGACCGCCACGTCACCGCGATGCGGATCAACCACTACCCGCCGCAGCCGGCGGCGCCGCCGGAGGGCCAGATCCGCGCCGGCGCGCACACCGATTTCGGCACCTTCACCATCCTGATGGGCGAGGACGAGCCCGGCGGGCTCCAGGTCCAGGACCGCGACGGGCGCTGGTACGACGTGGAGACCCGGCCGGAGGCGTTCGTGGTCAATGTCGGCGACCTGTTCCGGCGCTGGACCAACGATGTCTGGACGTCGAACTTCCACCGGGTGGTGAACCCGCCGGCGGAGATCGGGCCGACGTCGCGGCGGATCTCGATCGGCTTCTTCCACCAGCCCAACTACGACGCGGAGATCGCGTGCCTGCCAACCTGCACGGATGCGGCGCGGCCGCCGCTCTACCGCCCGGTCACGTCGGGCGCGTTCCGCGACATCCGCTACGACGAGACCGACATTCCCGACGCCCAGGCCGCGGCGATTGCCCAGGAGGCATGAGATGGCGCAGACCGAAACCCTGACCGTCGGCGGGAGCGCCATGCCGGTCTATGTCGATGCTCCGGCGGCGCCGGGCCCGCACCCGGGCGTCGTGGTGACCCACCACCGGGGCGCGCTCGACGACTTCACCCGCAAATTCGTCGAAGACCTCGCGGCCGCCGGATACATCGCCGCGGCCCCGCTGTTCTACCACCGGCGCCCCGACGGCGAGGAAACGATGCAGTCGATGGCGGCGCTGAACGACGCGGAGCTGATCGCCGACATTGGCGCCACGGCGGACTACCTGCAGGGCCGCGCCGACCATCGGACGGGCGCGCTCGGCATCGTCGGCCACTGCATGGGCGGGCGCTGCGCGTTTCTGGGCGCTTCGACCAACGGCGCGTTCACGGCCTGCGGCATCTTCTACGGCGGCAACATCTTCAAGCCGTGGGGCGAGGGAAATCCGGCCCCGATTACGCGCGTGGGCGGGATCGGCTGCCCGGTGATCGGGTTCTTCGGCAACGAGGACGAGAACCCCTCGCCGGAGGACGTGGCGAAGATCGACGCGGCGATGACCGAGCACGGCATCGATCACGAGTTCCACGCCTATGACGGCGCGGGGCACGCGTTCCAGAACTTCCTCGGCCCGAACTACCGGGAAGAGCAGTCGAGGGACGCGCAGGAGAAGCTGCTGGCCTTCTTCAAGCGGGTTCTCGCGCCCGCCATATAGGGCGCAGATGGCGGCGGCGCGGCGGCACGTCGAGATCGCCGGCGCCGGGTTCGCCGGGCTGACCGCCGCGGCGGCCTTCGCCCGGCGGGGCTGGAGCGTCCGCGTTCACGAGGCGGGAGACCGGCTGCGCACCGCCGGGGCGGGCATCTACATATACGAGAACGGGTTGAAGGTGTTCGAGGCGGTGGGCGCCTACGAAGCCGCCACGCGGGGCGCCTTTCCCGGCCGCGCGCGCGAGATGCGGGACGACCGGAACAACACCATCGCGCGGATCGAGTGGCCCGCGGGCGGGCCGTTGCGGATGTTCTCGATCGTCCGGCAGAACTGCATCGATGCCCTGGCGGCGGCGGCGGAAGAGGCGGGCGCCGAGATCGTGACGGGTTCGGAAGTGGCGGGCGCGGAACCGGAAGGGGTGCTGGTCCTCGCCAACGGCCGCCGTCACAAAGCGGATCTGGTCATCGGCGCGGACGGGGTGGGCTCGCCCGTCCGCGACTCGCTCGGCCTGATGCGGTCGTTCAGGCAGCTGCCCGACGGCGCGATCCGCCTCCTGGTTCCGCGCACCGAAGAGGAGCGGCGGAACGCGGAGACCCGGAACTACATCGAGTACTGGTCGGGCCGGCGCCGGCTCCTCTACACACCGGTCTCCGACGATGCGGTCTATCTCGCCCTGCTCTGCCCCGTCGCCGACACGGAAGCGCAGCGCATACCGGTCGACGTCGACCTATGGACCCGCACCTACCCGCATCTCGAACATTTGTTCCCGAGGATCGGGGACCGGGGACGCTGGGACCCGTTCGTCGTCATCCGGCTGAAGCGGTGGTCGTACGGACGGGTCGCGATCATCGGCGACGCGGCGCACGCAATGGCCCCGAATCTGGGCCAGGGGGGCGGCTGCGGAATGATGAACGGGCTGTCGCTTGCGGTTTATCTGGACCGGCATGACGACATCGTGGCGGGGCTCGCCGAATGGGAACGGCGCGAACGGCCGCTCACCGACCACACCCAGCGCATATCGACGATCTACGGCTGGCCGGGAAGCTGGCCGCCCGGGCTGCGCGCATGGTTCTACGACTTCGCCCACAAGAACCCATGGATCGAGCGGCAGCGGCTGCGCACGGCGACCCACGTGCCGCTCGGCTGGACGCCCGATTGCGCCGCTCCGGCGGGGTAGGCCGCCCTACCCGCCCGCCACCGCCCGGGCGCGCAACTCGGACCTCAGAACCTTGCCGTTCGGGGTCTTGGGCAGGGCATCGAGGAAGTCGATGGCGCGGGGGTACATGTAGGGCGGGGCGGTCGCCTTGACATGCGCCTGGAGCCGGGCGGCGAGCTCTCCGCCCGCCGCGTGGCCGGGCGCGGCGACGACATAGGCCTTGACGATGGCATCGCGTACGCCGGCCGGGTCGGGCGCCGGCACGCAGGCGCAGTCGAGCACCGCTTCGTGACCGAGCAGCGCCGTTTCGACCTCGATCGGCGAGATGTTGTAGCCGGCCGACACGATCATGTCGTCGTGCCGCGCGACATAGCGGAACCAGCCCTCGGAATCTCTGGTGACCACGTCGGGAAAGACGTTCCAGCCGTCCCGCACCAGCTCCCGCTGGCGCTCCTCGTTGCGCCAGTAGACGGTGCCGGTGCAGCCCCGGACCGCCAGCAGCCCCCGCTCCCCGTCGGCAACCGGCGCGAGAGTGTCCGTATCCAGCACCGCGACCTCGTAGCCGGGCGACGCACGCCCCATCGTTCCGGACCGCGCGGGCTTGCCGGGCTCGCTTGCGGTTATGAAGCAATGGAACATCTCGGTGGTGCCGATGAACTGCTCAAGCACCATCCCGCTCTTCTCGCGCCACAGCGACTCGGTCTCCGGCGACAGCGGCTCGCCGCCGGTCATCGTGCGCCGCAGGCTTCCGATCCGGCCGCGGTCGAGCCCTGCCGCCATCAGCCGGTAGTAGGAGACGACGGCGGCGAATATCGTGACGCCGCGGCGTTCGACCGCAGCGAGCGATGCCTCGACCGACTTGTCCGGCTCCAGCACCGCGGCGGAGCCGAAGCGGGCCGGATAGATCACGAACAACCCGTAGCCCAGCGAAAACGGTATCGAGGGCGGACCGCCGATAACGTCATGCTCGGACGGGTCGACGCAGTGCTTCCAGTAGGAATCGGCCGAAGCGATCAGGTCGCGGTGGCAGTGGCAGGCCCCCTTCGGGCGCCCGGTCGAGCCCGACGTATAGACGATGAGGGTGAGGTCCTCCGCGTGGCTGTCGTAATATTCGACCTCTGCTTCCGCTTCGGGCAACAGGTTGGGCAGCGAGGCGAAGCGTCCGTCCGCCTTCACGTCCGCGAGGGCGAGCGTCACGCCCGGCGTCGCCGTAACCGCCGCTTCCATCTCGTCGAGCTGCCGGGCGCTCGCCACCGCGAACCGGGCGCCGGAATCCTCGAGCCGATAGGCAAGGTCGTCGGCGCGAAGCTGGACATAGGTGGGGATCGGCACGGCGCCGATGGCGTGCGCGGCAAGGAGGACATAGACCAGCGCGGGGGTGTCGGCGATCCGCACCACGACTCTGTCACCCGGCTGTACGCCAAGCGAGCGGAGCGCCGCCGCGTGGCGGTGAACCGAGGCGCGGAGCTCGCGATAGGAAATTGCCTCGTCGCGGTGGAAATAGGCGATGCGCTCGCCCCAGCCGGCTTCGATCGCGCCTTCGAGCAGCACTTCGGCCACGTTCATCCGGGCGGGATAGTCGAGTCCCGGCAGATCGAAGCGGAGATCGGGGCGCGCGTCCGCCGGGCAGGGCTCGCTGTATTTCTTCATCGCGGGGGAATCAGGCGCGGCCGAGCGTGTCCATCAGCCTTCCGTAGCCCGGTACCGAGTCGTGGATTTCCAGCCGCTTGAGGCTGTGCCAGACCATCGCCTGGTTGCTGGTCACGACCGGCTTGCCGAGATCGCGTTCCAGCGGCTCGATGGCCTCGGCGGCCCGGATCGCGGTGCAGGAGATGAAATAGGCGTCGGCCTCGTCGTGCCTCTGGCGCTTCACCCGGCGATACCATTCGCCCGGTTCGACGGCGATCATCCGGGTGCCGCTGCCCGAGATTCCCATTTCGGTCTCGCTCAGGACCGCGATCTGGTGGCTTTCCAGATAGGCGATCTCGCGGTCGTTGGTTTCCTGGGTGTAAGGGGTGGTGAGCGCGATCCGCCGGACGTCCAGGGTCTGAAAGGCGTCCATCACCGCCTTGGAGGTCGAGGTCGCGGGCGTATCCGTCTTCTTCTCGATGCGCTCGATGATCTCGTCGTCGAAGCCGGGCCGGTACATCGACGCCGCGGTGCAATGGAAGACGATCAGATCGACCTCGGCGTCGGCGAGCAGGCTCGCCCCCTCCTCCACGCCCTCGACCATGCCGATTATGTCCTCGTCGGTCGACCCGGAGAGCCGCAGCCTCGTGGTGTGAACCGAAACGCCGTCCGGCGTTATGGCCTGGATCAGCGGTTCCGCGGCCGAGTTGACCGAGGGCAGCAGCATGCCGATGCGGGCGCGCCAACCGTACATTCGAAGCTCCTCGCGCGTGGGGGGTTCCCCGACACTCGCATCTCGCCCGGCCTGCGGCAAGTTACCGCGTCTCGCTGACCGCGACGGCGGCGAGCCCGGCCACGATCAGGGCGAGTCCCGCAAGGATGGTGACGGTCAACGCTTCGCCGAGAAACGCGGTCGATGCGAGTATCCCCGCCACCGGCGTCGCCAGGAACAGCAGCGAGGAGGTGATCGCCGGAAGCGAACGCGTGATCGCGACGATGCCGAGCACGGTGAGCGTGGTCGCTGCCGGCCCGGAGTAGATCAACAGCCAGATCAGCGTTTCGGACCAGCGGACCGGCTCGCCGGAATCGACCGCAATGCCCAGCAGCGCGGCCACCAGGGTCGCGGCGAGCATGTTCCAGGGCGCGAGTTGGAACGGGCTCGACCTCCATACATGGTGCCGCATATGGAGGATCGTGATCGCCCACACCATCGAGGACGCGAGAAGCATGAGGTTGCCGTAGACGACGTCCCCCTTCGACCAGTCGAAGCCGATCGGGTTGAACAGGACGGCGAGCCCGCCGATGCCGAGCGCGAGCCCGACCGCCTTGAGCCGGGTCAGGCGCTCGCCGAACAAGAGGATCGCCGCCGGCGTCACCCAGAGCGGTGCGATGAACGAGAGCAGGGACGCACGGCCGGCCTCGGCGAATTCGAGACCCATCACGATCATGGCGGGGAAGATTCCCATCATCATCACCCCGACGGAAAGCAGCGTCGGTAGGTCCTCCCGTCCCGGCAGCCGCAGCCTGCCCAGGACTCCGAGCGCGGCGAACAGGCAAAGCGCGCAAAGCCCCATGCGCGCGCAGTTGAGCCAGTTGGGGGGCATCGACCCGAGCGCGATCTTCAGCACCGGCCAGTTGATGCCCCATACCGGCAGGCAAAACGCGAACAGCCCGTACGCCGCCGCGGCGCCGAGGGGCGGGTGCGGGGAATTCGCCGGGGCGTTCAATAGGCCGTGCCGTCGCGCCGCGTGAACCGCCTTTCGGGCAGGCGGACGGTCTTTTCGAGGACCAGATCGTCCTCGGTGTAGTGAACCCGGTCGGAATGCGCTCTGGTGCCGACCTCGATGTAGACCACGTCGCTCCCGCTCCGGTTTTCCAGACGGTGCCCGTCCCCGCTGCCGGCGGGGAAGCCGGCGACATGGCCGGCCTTGAGCTGCTGTTCGCCCGAATCGCAGACCAGCGTGGGCTCGCCGGAGACGATGTAGATGAACTCGTCCTCGCCGGTATGCCAGTGGCGAAGCGCCGAGACCGAGCCGGGTGCGAGGCGGGTCATTCCGACGCCGAACTGGGTCAGCCCCAGCGCATCGCCGAGAACCGTCCGGAACTTGCCCGCGAGCGCCTTGTCCCACGGCGCGGGGTAAGGCTGGCGTTCCTCCGCCGGCAGCGTCGCGGGGTCGAGGGCGGGGGCGCGAAGCTCATCTGTCATCGGTGTTCTCCTGTGTCGGGGTAAGGCGTCCCTCGATACGGCGCTTCGCGCCTACTCGGGATGAGGGTCCAATTTACATCATCCCTCACCCTGAGTAGCCGCGAAGCGGCGTATCGAAGGGCGATCCGACAGGCAAACTAGGACACGCCCTCCGGCCGCACGATCACATTCCCCAAGCGGTCGACGCTGGCCATCAGCCCGGGATCGATGAAGGTCGTCGCATCGTCCTGTTCGAGGATCGCGGGCCCGCGGATGACGGCATCGACGGGAAGGGCGATGCGGTCGTAGATCGCGGTGTCGTGCCAGCCGCCTTCCCACCAGACGCGACGTGTTCCCGTGCGCGCGGCTTCGAGCGTGGCGCCTTCGGCGGGTCCCAGAACGCCGAGGTCGAATTTGGGCCGGATCCCGATCACCGTCGTCCTGAGGGAGAGCAGGCGCACGCCGATTCCGTCGAGCAGCCGCCCGTACGTCTTCTCGTAGGCGGTGTCGAAGGCGGTCCGGATCATCCGGGCGGACACGTCCGTGGCGCCGCCCGCGAGCCGCGCGGGGAGCGGGACCGGAACGGTGTGGGTCTGGCCGATATAGGACATGTCGAGCTCGAACGCGACCTCGAGTCGGTCGAGACCGGCGCCCGAGCGCCGGAGCAGCGCAAGCCCTCGCTCGGCGCTTTCCGCCATCTCGGCATCGAGCGCCCGGACATCGAGCTCCTCGAGGGGCCGGTCGATGGTGTGGACGAAATCGTGCCGCATGTCGGCGATGACGCAGCCGAGCGCACTGGTGACGCCCGGGAAGCGCGGGATCAGCGCGCTCGCGAGCCCCACTTCGCGGATCAGCGCGCCGACATGGAGCGCGCCGCCGCCGCCGAACGGCATCGCCGCGAAGATCTTCGGGTCGTAGCCGCGCTCGATCGAGACCGGGCGGATCGCGCCCGCCATGTTGGAGATCGCGACCTTGACGATGGCCTCCGCCGCCGGCGCGACCTCGAGGCCGAGCGGCTTGGCGACGTGCTCCCCGATCGCCGCCGCCGCCGCCGCGGCGTCGAGGCGGTCCAGCCCCTCCCCGATGGGGCGGTGCGCGTCGATGCGCCCGAGCACGAGATTGGCGTCCGTCACCGTCGGCCGGTCGTTGCCGCGGCCGTAGCAGGCGGGGCCCGGATCGGCGCCCGCCGATTCCGGGCCGACCGTCAGATAGCCGCCCCGGTCGACCCGCGCGATGGAGCCGCCGCCCGCGCCGATGGTGGTGATCTCGATCATCGGCGAGCGGACCACGAGGCCGAAATCGATCGCCACCTGGAGGCTGTGGGCGCTCTTGCCGTCCGCGACCAGCGCGACGTCGAAGCTGGTGCCGCCCATGTCGCACGTGATCACGTTGGGAAATCCCGCGGCCTCGGCGATCCGCGCTCCGGCGATCACGCCCGCGGCCGGTCCCGAGAGCGTGGTGCGGACCGGGAGAGAGCGCGCCGTGTCGACCGACATCACCCCGCCGTTGGACTGGACGATCAGGAGTTCGGCGTCGATGCCGCGCGCCGCGAACCCGGCCTCGACGCCCTCCAGGTAGGCGCCGAAGATCGGCTGGAGACAGACGTTGAGCGCGGTGGTCGACGCGCGCTCGAATTCCCGGATCTCGGGCAGGATCAGCGAGGAAGCGTTGACGTAGGCGTTGGGCCAGACCGCGCGCGCGGCGTCCAGCGCGGCGCGCTCGTTGGCGTCGTTGGCGTAGGTGTTGATGAAGACGATGCCGAGCGCCTCGCAGCCGCGTTCCTTGAGCGTGAGCGCCGCGCGGGTCACCTCGTCCGCGTCGACCGGCTTGCGGATCGTCCCGTCGGCGAGGACGCGCTCGTCGACCTCGATGGAAAGGTCGCGCGTCACCACCGGCCGGTAGCTGCCCCACAGCCCCCAGGTGTTGGGCCGGTCGCGCCGGCGCATCTCCAGCACGTCGCGGAACCCGCGCGTCACGATCAACCCGGTGCGCGCCGCCTTGCGCTCGAGCAGCGCGTTGGTGCCGACGGTCGTCCCATGCACCACCGACCCGATCCCGTCCGGCTCGGCGACCGAGGCCGAGATCCCGTGCAGGAACCCTTGGGCGATGGCGATATCGTCCCTGACCGACGGGACCTTGCCGATGCCGAACCGCCCGGTGCGCTCGTCGAGCCAGAAGACATCGGTGAAGGTCCCGCCGACATCGACGCCGACCCGACATCCTGTTGCGGGAATATCCATAACGCTCTGCGATGAGACAGCAATCACCCGAAAGCTCGGCGGGCGCCGGCGCGCAACTGCCTGCGTTGTCCGTCACTCTAGCGGCCGCCCTCCCGAGCGTCACCCACTTGCGCCCGGCTCTGTTGCGATGCAGAACCTTCCGGCATGTCCGATACCGAGGGTAACCGCGCCGGCCCGCTCGGCCGCTTCATCCGCGCCTTCTACGACGCCCGCCGCGCCGGCGACCCGGAGTCGCTCAAGCGCTTCATGGCCGACGATATCCGCTGGAGCGAGCCCGATGTCGGCGCGCATATGGGAGAGCTGCGCGGCCGCGATGCGGTGCTCGACATGATCCGTCGCGCGCTCGACACCACCGGCGGGACCTTCGATCTCGCCGTCGCATCGACCGCCGAGACCGGCAGCCACGTCGCCGCTTCTATCGGATGGTCCGCGGACAAGAACGGCCGGCGGATCGAGGGGCGGGAACTCGCGGTCTTCGAAATCCGGGACGGGCGTATCCTGTCGGCCCGGTTCCACCCGGACAACCTGGCCGACGACCGGGATTTCTGGGACGAGGGGCCTCCGGCCGCGTCGTGAGATGGCCGGACCCGCCGGTCACGCCGCGGGCCGCTTCACCGTGCCGTCGGACAATGTAGTCACGCTGTAGTCTCGTTCGGCGGCCTCGCGGCTCACCAGGCCGAGCGCGATGTCGCGCGCGATCGCGTCGACCGGGCGCTCGCCCGCCGGTCCGTAGCCCCCTCCACCCGGACTCTCGACACGCACCCGCTGTCCCCTGCGGAGCACGATGCCCGACAGCTTGCCCGTTCCCTGCGGCGAGTGCTCCCCGTCCTCCTGCTGGTAGACGATCCGGTTGGGCGCGCCGTGGGCGCCGCCGAGAATGCCGAAGGCCGGGAACCGCGCGCGCTCGCCGAAGACGACCAGATCGGCCTCGTCGGCCAGCAACTCGAACTCGTAGACCGCTCCCAGCCCGCCCCGGTTGCGGCCCGGCCCGCCGCTGTCCTGCCGGAGCCCCCAGTTGGTGACGCAGGTGGGGTACGCCGCCTCCAGGATCTCGGCCGGCGGGATGTTCGCCATGCCGATCGGCGCGTTGCCGTGGCTCAGCCCGTCGCCCTCCGGATTGCCGCCGAGACCGCCGCCGAAGAAGGTGAACAGGATGAACTTCGAGCCGTTGTCGCGGCTGCCCGACATCAGCAGCGCGTTCACCGTCGCGAAGCAGGCGGCGTTCGCCCGCTCCGGCGCGGCCTGGGCGAGCGCGCCGAAGATCACGTCGATGGTCCGCATGATGTTCTCGGTATAGCCCGAGACCGGCGCCGGCGGCTCGGCGGCGAGGATCGAGCCCTCGGGGATGACGAACTCGATGGGCTCCAGGCAGCCGCCGCTGGTCGGCACCTCGTGAAAGATGTGCTTGAGCGCGACGAAGGAGGCGGCCACGGTGGTCGCGCGGGAGACGTTGAGCGGACCCGCGCAGGCCGGCGCCGAGCGCGAGAAGTCGAGGGTGAGCGTGTCGCCGTCGATCGTGAGGTCGAGCGCGACCTTGAGCGGCTCGTCGCCGCGGCCATCGTTGTCGATATGGTCCTCGAAGGAATAGGTCCCGGCCGGCAGTTCGGAAATCAGCGCCCGCATCTGCCGGCTCGCGCGCCTGGAGATCTCCTCCATCGCGGCGGCGACGGTGTCGTCGCCGAAGCTGTCGAGCAGGTCGTGCAGACGTGCCGTGCCGAGATCGAGCGCCCCGAGCTGGGCGTTGAGGTCGCCGTAATTGCTCCCGGGCAGACGGCCGTTGGCGAGCAGGATGTCGACGATGTCCCGGTTGACCACGCCGCGGTCGGCGAACTTGACCGGCGGGATACGCACCCCCTCCTGCATGATGTCGCTGGCGGTGGGGTTGTAGTTCCCCGCCACGTTGCCGCCCACGTCGAGCCAGTGACCGACCGAGGCGAGGTAGCAGAACAGTTTTTCGCCGCGGAAGATCGGCTTGACGATCTTGATGTCGTTGAGATGGGTCGCGCCGACATAGGGATCGTTCAGCAGGTAGAGGTCGCCGTCCTTCGGGCCTCCGTCGGCGTCGGCGCGCGCGATGGCGGCCTTGGTGGCGTAGCTCATTGCCCCGATGAAGACCGGCAGGCCCTGCTTTCCCATCGCCACCGTGTCGCCGTTTACGTCGTAGACGCCGTGGCTGCCGTCCCGCGCCTCGGCGATGACCGGGCTGAAGGCGGCGCGGAACAGCGTCGCGTCCATCTCGTCGACGAGCTGCTCCAGCCGCCCGCGGATGACGGCGAGGGTCACGGGATCGAGATTGGCGGCGGACATGCGATGGCGGGACGGGGGCGTTGCAACGAGTTTCGATGATGGCATAGTGCCCGAACCGAGTCATGCGCGCCGCGCCGGGAGGAGGCCGAATGCAAATCCGCAAGATCGTCACCGTCGTCGAGGAGACCCGCCGCGAGCTCGGCCGGCCGGTCGAGCCCGCGACGCGCCAGGCCGCGGCGATCGCGGTGATCGCGAACCCGTATGCCGGGGTCTACGACGAGGAGCTGGAAGAGTTGCAGAAGGCAGGGGCCGAGCTCGGCGCTCTTCTGGTCCAGCGCGCCATCGATGCGCTGGGCATCGACGGCGCAGCGGTCAACAGTTACGGCAAGGCGGCGATCGTGGGCGAGAACGGGGAGCGCGAGCACGCCGCCGCGGTGATGCATCCGCGAATGGGCAAGCCGGTGCGCGCGATCGTGGGCCCGGCGAAGTCGATCATGCCGTCCACCAAGAAGATCGGCGGGCCGGGGACGGTGATCGACTGTCCGCTCCACCACAAGGACGAAATCTGGAGTTTCAGCCATTTCGACGCGATGCAGGTCTCGGTGACGGACGCGCCGCGCGCCGACGAGATCGTGGTCGTGGTGGCGGTCAGCGACTCGGGCCGGCCCTTCCACCGGATCGGCGAGGATCTGGTCGTCGCCGACCTGATGTCCAAGAACGAGTAGATGACCCTCATCGCGCCCTTCCGGGCGATTATGCCGCCGCCGGCGCAAGCGCGGTCGGTGGCCGCGCCGCCTTACGACGTGCTGTCGAGCGCCGAGGCACGCCTGCGCGCGGCCGGCAATCCGCTGAGCTTCCTGCATGTCTCGAAGCCGGAGATCGATCTGCCGGAGGGGGTCGCCGGCGACGACCCGGCGGTCTACGCCAGGGCGGCGGAAAACATGGCGCGATTGAAGGCCGAGGGCGCTATCGGTCTCACCGAAGACGCCCATCTCTACGTCTACCGCGCCGAGGCCGGCGGCCGGCGCCAGACCGGCATCGCGGGCGCGGCGCCGGTCGAGGCCTATCGCAACGGTCGGATTCGCAGGCACGAGCTCACCCGGCCCGCTAAAGTGATGGACCGGGCGCGGCAGATCGAGGCGGTGCGGGCCCATACTGGCCCGGTCATGCTGTCCCACAGGGACGACCCGGCCGTGGCCGAAGCGGTCGCCGCGGTGGCGGACGGCGTCCCGACGCTGGAGGCCGAGGTCGACGGCGTCCGCCACTCGGTCTGGGTGGCGGACGGGGATGCGGGCGCGGCGCTCGTCGAAGCGGCGCGCGGGCTCGACACGCTCTACGTCGCCGACGGCCACCATCGTTCCGAGGCCGCGACGAGAACTCCCGGAACGAGCTTCCTCGTGGTCGCCTTCCCCGAGAGCGAGATGCGCATCCTCGACTACAACCGGGTCGTGCGCGACCTCGGCGGCCGCTCGTCGGACGAGTTTCTCGCCGCGCTCGGCGGCGCGTTCGCCGTATCGCCGTCCGAATCACCGGTCCGGCCGGACCGTCCTGGGCAATTCGGTCTCTATCTTGAAGCCCGGTGGTACGGACTCGCGCTCAACGCGGCGCCGGCGGAGAACGACGATCCGGCGGCGGCGCTCGATGCCGAGATCCTGTCCCGGACCGTGCTCGCGCCCCTGCTCGGAATCGAGGACGTCAGGAACGACCCGAGGATCGATTTCGTCGGCGGGAGCCGGGGCCTGGACGGGCTCGCGGCGCGGGTGGACTCGGGCGAGATGGCGGCGGCCTTCGCGCTCTACCCGGTGAGCCTCCGCCAGCTCTTCGCCGTCGCCGATGCCGGCAGGGTCATGCCCCCCAAATCGACCTGGTTCGAGCCCAAGCTCGCCGACGGGCTCCTGTCGCTTCCGCTGGACGGGTGAGATGGCGGCGCTCGACGAGACCTACGATCCGATCGAGGGAAGCTGCAATGCCTGCCGGTTCTACGATCCGACCGCTTTCGGCGAGGCGAATTACGGCCATTGCCGGCGCTACCCGCCGGCCGCGGTGGAAAAGCGGGCTGGCGGCCTGCCACGCGGGGTCTGGCCCGTGGTCGGCTACGACGACAGCTGCGGCGAGTACCGGCCGCGGCCGCTCACATAAGGCTCGGCAGCCAGAGCGCGAGCGGCGGAAACGCGACCAGGATCAGGATGAGGATCGTGTCGCAAAGCAGGAACGGTGCGGCGGCGCTTGCCACATGCATGAGCGTGGTCCCCTTCGGCGCGACCCCCATCATGACGTAGAGCAGCAGCCCGAAGGGCGGGGTGGTGCCCGCCATCTCGATGGTGATGAGCACGAACAGGCCGAACCAGATCAGGTCGAAGCCGAGCGTCTGCGCCAGCGGGAAGAAGATCGGCACCGTGATCAGCATCATCGAGGTCGCGTCCATGAACATGCCGAGCAGCAAGAGGACGCAGAACATCGCGAACAGGATGGTCAGCCGATGGACCTCGAAGCCGGTCACCCATTCGAGCATCCCCTGGCTCGCGCCCGAGAACGCGAGCAGCTGGCTGAACACGGTGGAGTTCATCAGGATGAAGAACACCATCGCGCCGACCTTCAGCGTGGCGTCGACCGCGACGAAGATCGCCTCGCGGGTGAGCCGCCGGTAGACGGCGGCGAGGATCATCACCGACATCACGCCGATCGCCGCCGCCTCGGTCGGGGTCGCCCAGCCGAAGATGATGAAGCCGATCACCATGAAGACGACGAAGCTCATCGGCAGGATGTGGGTGGCGACGACGCGTACCTTCTCGCCCCAGCTGGTGCGCTCGACATCGTAGGCCGGCGCCGAGCCCGGGGAGATCCAGAGCTGCAGGATGATCAGGCAGGCATAGAGGAAAGCGAGCGTGAAACCCGGGATGAATCCCGCGATCAGGAGCCTCCCGACGTCGATATTGGCGACGCTCGCCAGCAGCACGCCGAGCGCCGAGGGCGGGATGATCATGGCGAGCCCACCGGTGCCGAGGATCGGACCCATCGACATGCGCTTGTTGTAGCCGCGGCGCTGCATCTCGGGCACCATCAGCGAGCCCAGCATGGCGGTATTGGCCATCGACGAGCCGGTGAGCGTCGAGAAGATCGAGCCGCCGGCGACGGTGAGGAAGCAGAGCCGGCCGGGCAGCCGGCCGAACAGCACCTCCAGCCCGTCGAACACCCGGATCGCCAGCCCGGTGTGGAAGAACAGCGATCCCATCATGATGAACATCGGCACCGGGCCGAGCGTGAACCGGCTGATCAGGACGGTCGAGTTCTCGACCACCTGGGGCACCACGGCGAGGTTCCAGCCGTTGAAGTAGAGCCAGCCCAGGATGTTGGTCGACAGGAACGCAAACGCGACCGGCATGCCGAGCGCCATCATCCCGACGATCAGCCCGAGCAGCATCAGGAATGCCCAGTACCACTCCACGGTCAGACGTTCTCCTGCACTTCGGTCCTGTCGCCGTACATGGAGTCGATGCCGATCAGGTAGCGGCCGAACTCGACCGCCACCAGCGCGAAGCAGAACGGCATCGGGAAGACCAGGTACCAGAGCGGGATCTCTTCCGCGCGGATGTCGAGCGTGCCGCGCTCGATCGCCTCGACCAGCACACCCCAGGAGTACCAGGCGAAAACGCAGGACGCGACGATGCAGGCCAGATAGGAAAGCTTGGCCATCACCCATTGCGTCCGGGGCGGGACGATCGAGGTCACCGCCTCGATGAAGACATGGCCCTTGATCCGCACCAGATAGGGGGCGGCCAGCATGGCGAACCAGAGAAGGCCGTACTCGACCACCGGCACCGAATAGGTCCAGGGCTGCATGCCGACATAGCCGCCGAGCAGGCGGAGCAGCACGTCGACGCAGATCAGCACGAAAATCCCGAAGACGACGACGCCGGCGAGGAAGCGCAGCCAGTTTATGAGCGCGTTATACGCGCGGACGACGATGTCCAATACCGCCTCTTCCCTGCCGCCTTTCGCCCGGGCGCGCTCCTCCGCGGCGCGCTTGTGCGCTGCCCCGGGCCCGCATAAGCTTTCGCTTACAGGCTGATGCGTCGGCCGCGCAAATGCAAGCGCCAAGGGGATGCCACGGCCTGCGACGGGGGAAACACATGGAGGGGAAATTACCAATGACGGGCAGATCGAAACTCACCCTCGCGGTCGCGGCTGCGGGCGTGGCGCTCACCGCCTGGAGCATTCCGGCGGTCGCCGCGACGCAGCTCCAGGCTTTGGCCTGCTTCCAGCGCAACCACGACTACGTCAACGCGCTGCACGAGCATTTCATCCAGCCGCTCAACAAGGCGAACGGCCCGGTGAGCATCAAGTACAGGGGAGGTCCGGAAGTCATCCCCTGGAAGGGCCAGGGCAGCGCCATCCAGCGCGGCCTGATCGACATGATCTACTGCCCGGGCACCTACTACTCCGGCATCCTCGCCGAGGGCCGGCTGCCCGGCGCGCACAACAAGTCGCTGGAGGAGATCCGCTCCAACGGCGCCTGGGACATGATGCAGGAGGCCTGGGGCAAGGGGCTCAATTCGCGCATCCTCGCCTGGACCTTCCAGAACGGGCAGCGGTTCTACATGTATACCCGCTTCAAGCCCAAGCTCAGCAAGGAGACCGGGGTCGACCTGAAGGGCGTGAAGATGCGCTCAACCGGGCTCTACAAGGCCTTCATGCGCAGGATGGGCGCGACCCCGATCGTGATTTCGCCGAGCGACGTCTACTCCGCGCTGGAGCGGGGCGTGGTCGAGGAGGCGTTTGCGCTGTCGGGGACGGGTTGATTTACAAGGCGTTCACGGAGGTGCGAGATTTTTGATACCCCGTGGTGGTCGTTGATATCCGGGGTTTCAGTTTCGCTGCGGCGGTCGTTTTGGCGATTTTCACCCCACGCCGCTGGTCGCGGCGTCTTGGCAGCGAGGTTTTCCTGCGGCGGCCTCGCGCGCCCTGATCGTGCGCATGAGATAGAAGGTGTCGCCATCGGGCCCTGGGGCCCTTGTTCCACCACCACCCCTGGTCGGGAGAACAGCGATGGCGACGGCGGCGAAGCTACCCTTTTCGTGGCGCGATGTCGAAGTCCTGCCGGACCTTGAACGGCTGCGCCTGGTTCTGGCGGTGCTTCCCGACGAGGAGATCGTGACGGCGCTTGAAGTGTGTCGCGGTCGGGGCCGTAACGACTACCCGGTGCGGGCGATGTGGCGGGCGCTGATCGCGGGGGTGGTGTTGCAACACGCCTCGATGCAGTCGCTGTTGCGGGAGCTGGGGCGCAACCCGGCGTTGCTGGAGATCTGCGGGTTCGACCCTCTGCCGTATCAGAGCGGGCCGGTGACGGTGCTTCACGACGGGCATGCGGTAACGCGCCCGGCGCGGGTTCGTTCGACGGCGCCGAGCCACTGGAACTTCTCGCGGTTTCTGGGGCGTGTTGTGCAGCTTGAGGACGAGCAGGGGCTGGTGTCCGCCATGATCGAGAGCCTGCGCGCCGCGCTGTTCGCCGCGTTGCCGGACTTCGGGCGTCATCTCGGCTACGACGGCAAGGCGATCGCGAGCCACTCGACGGGCCGGGTCGGCAAGGACGAGGACAAGACCTCGGACCCCGACGCCGACTGGGGCAAGCACGAGACGGGCGGGGTGGACGCCAGGACCGGCGCGGTGTGGAAGAAGGTGAAGTCGTGGTTCGGCTACGGGCTGCACCTGATCGCCGACACCGATTACGAGGTTCCGGTGGCCTTCGAGGTGACGCGCGCTTCGGCCTCGGAACCCAAGGTGCTGTCCGGGATGCTGGAGGAGCTGTTCGCAAGGGCGCCGGAGATCGCCGGGCGCTGCGCCGACTTCGTAAGCGTCCGGCGTGACCGCCCCTGCGTGGTCAGTCGGCGGCTTCCCGATCTTCTGCGGGCGCGGTGTTCCACGGCAGCAGATCGTCGATGCGGTTGATCCTGTAGTCGGGGATGCGTTCGAGGACCTGAGCAAGCCAGGCCTGCGGATCGACATCGTTGAGCCTGGCGGTCTCGATCAGGGTGTAGGCGATGGCGGCGGCCCTGCCGCCGCTGGCCGAGCCCATGAAGAGATAGTTCTTGCGGCCGAGCGCGATCGGCCTCATTGCGCGTTCGGCGGGGTTGTTGTCGATCTCGAGGAAGCCGTGCTCGAGATAGGGTCGAAGGCGCTTCATCCGGGTCAGGGCATGACGGATCGCCGCTGCCAGCGGGGTCTTGGCGGAGATTCTGGGCAGCTGCGATTGCAGCCACCGCTCCAGCTCGTCGAGGCACGGCGCGGCCTTGGCCTGGCGGATGGCCGCGCGGTTCTCGGGCGGCTGCCCGCGGGCCTCCTTCTCGATAGCGTAGAGGGCGGCGATCCGTTCCAGCGCCTCGGCGGCGATCGCCGAGCCCTGGGCGGCATGGACGTCGAAGAACTTGCGTCGCACATGCGCCAGACAGGCCACCTCGCGGACCGGCCCGGCGCGCGCCAGCGCACCGAACCCGGCATAGCCGTCCGAGTGCATCCAGCCGGCGAAGCCTTCAAGATGCGCCTTCGGATGCGCCGCCTTGCGGTCGGCCGAGAAGCGGTACCAGGCCGCCGGCGGCGCCTCGCCAGCCCAGGGCCGCTCGTCCCGCACGTAGGTCCAGGCCCGGCCGGTCGCCGTTTTGCCGGTTCCCGGCGCCAGCAGCTTGACCGGGGTGTCGTCGGCGAACAGGGCTTGTCCTTCCAGCACATGGCGCCCGATCGCATCGGCCAGGGGCTCCAGCAGCGCCGTCGCCTTGCCGACCCAGCCGGCGAGCGTCGAGCGGTCGAGCTCGACGCCGTCGCGGGCGAAGATGCGGGACTGGCGGTAGAGCGGCAAGCGAGTCGCGCGGGGGAATCTCACCCCCACGCGCTCCCAGAACCGTACGTGAACCTCTCAGCTCATACGGCTCCCAGCGTCCGGCCCTGCCCGTGCACAAGGGTCCAATGGGCGAACCGCCACGGCTCCGCTTTCGCGATTCTGGCAAGCCAGAGACGAGCCTGACGCGGTCGTTGTCGGAAGCGTTTGAACTTCCGCATTGCCCATCGCTGCAAGTGGGCGTCTATCAGACGAAGGGTCGGATAGAGCGCCGACTTGTAGAATGCGCCGAAGTAGCCGATCCACCCTGCAATTTCGCGATGAAACATGCGGGCAAGGTCAAGCAGTGCCTTGTCGCTACGCCGTTGCAAACGCCACTGTCGCACGCGGCGCCGAAACGCCTTGAGCGCAGTCGGGCTGGCAGCCGGAAGGAACGAGACCCCGAACAACCCGCCGCGCCACGCCGCGAACCTTGGCTGGAAACGGTAGCCCAGGAAGTCGAACGCGACCGTCGGGTAGTCCGCCTTGCGGTTGGTATCCTTGCAGTAGACCACCTTGGTCTTCTGCGGATGGACCTCCAGGCCGCACTCGGCCAATCGGTCCGCAACCCGCCGCCAGAGGGTCTTTGCCGCCTCCTCCGTTCGACAATGGCAGATTATATCGTCCGCATACCGTTCGAACGGAACATGCGGCATCGACCTTTTCATCCATTGATCGAACGCATAGTGCAGGAACAGGTTGGACAATACTGGCGAAATTACCCCGCCCTGTGGCGTGCCCCTGTCCCGTGCGACAACGGTGCCGTCCTCCTCGATCACGGGAGCCTTCAACCAGCGCTCGACATAGAGCAGCACCCACCGGCAGTCCGTATGGTGACGAACGGCCTTCAGCAGCAACTCGTGGTCGATGTTGTCGAAGAACCCCTTGATGTCCATGTCCAGCACCCAGTCGTAGCGCCAGCATCGCCGACGCGCTGTCCGGATGGCGTCAATGGCGGATCGCTTCGGCCGATATCCGTATGAGTCCTCATGGAAAATCGGTTCCAACAAGGGCTCCAGATGTCGGCGAACAACCTCCTGAGCGATGCGGTCCGTGACCGTCGGTATGCCCAACGGGCGCTTCCCGCCGCCCTCCTTGGGGATGTTCACCCTGCGAACCGGAGGCGGCATATAGCTGCCTGAGGACATGCGATTCCAGAGCTTGTAGAGTTCCGGACCAAGCCGTTCCTCCAGACTCTCGACCGTCTGCCCATCTACTCCAGCCGCTCCCCGGTTTGCCTTCACATGCTTGAAGGCTTCCCAGACTTCCCTCTTTGCTATCGGGAACGGCTTTGCCCCTGTCATCCGGCTCCTCCTGTCACCAGTTGGCCGACGGCAGCGGCTGAACACCACAGCCCCTTCGGTCCAGCGCCATTACAGCGCCTTCATCCCTACTACGGGCTGTTCTGCCCCTGTGCCCCGCATCGGTACTCTGAGCCTTCCGGGGGCTGCCCGGTTGGCCGTCTCCCTTGGCATCGGGACGACAGGTTCTCCTGTTCCGCAAGAAAGCCTGTTCCGGGTTCACGCCGCCTTCGAGCCGGATGCCGCGTGGGCCGGACTCCAGGACTCCGCCCATGCTTGTCCCGGAGTGACCACCACCCCCGGTTCTGACATCGACCATACGCTTTCGGCAGTTCATCGGCGGTTCGCTTTCGCTCGTCTCCCCGGACCTCACCTGACGAGATCGTCGTCCCGCCGTTTCCACGACGCTCACCACCATCGCTCTTTACGACAGCAGCTCGTGGTGGTTTGAGACCGACGCCTGATCGTCGACCCCGAGGGGCCTACCCTCATCTCTCTTGCAGTTGCGCACCTCCTTTCATGGCGGTGCTTCAGGACACACGGTGATCGCAATACTTCGAGACCAGCACATGCGCCAGAAGGCCGGGGCCCGGTCGGCCGCGCTCGATCGGTCGCGGCGGCAGCGGCGCCTGGTGGAACTTCTCGCAGCCGCCGCAGGCCAGGCGCGGACGGACGATGCGCTTCACCACGAAGCGGCCGGGGATGTACTCCAGCTCCTCCGTCACATCCTCGCCGAGCCGCTTGAGACGGCCGCCGCAGTCCGCGCAGCGCTCGCCCGGCGCGAGAACCGTCTCCTCGCGCGGCAGGTGGTCCGGCAGGGGACGGCGCTTCGGCTGCTTCTTCGTGGCGGGCGTCGGCTCGGTCGGCGCCTCGGCCGCCCGCGCGATCTCCTCGTCCTCCAGCCCGAGATCAAGCTGGTCGAGGGCCTCCGAGGTGACGCCGAAGCGCTGCCGCCGCAGACCCGCAAGCTGGTGCCTGAGCTTCTCGATCAACAGATCGCGGTTGCGCAGCTCGGCGTCCCGTGCCGCCAGTTCGGCCCGCGAGGCCAGCACCATCGCCTTCAACGCGGCGATGTCGTCGGGCAGGGAATGGGCCGCTTCGAGCATGGCCGCATCCTACCCGAAGGGGCCGACAAAGGGAAGCCCGAATGACAGTCAACCCATTGTTTATAAACGGTGAATCAGCCCGCGGCCAGCGGTCTCCAGGTGCGAACCGGCGCCCGCCAGTCGATCCCCTCAAGCAGCATCGACAGCTGCGCCGGCGTCACCGACACCTTCCCTTCCGATGCCGACGGCCACACGAAGCGGCCGCGCTCCAGACGCTTCGAGAACAGGCACGCACCCTGGCCGTCCCACCAGATCATCTTGATCAGGTCGCCCCGGCGGCCGCGGTAGATGAAGAGATGGCCGCAATGCGGATCCGCCTTCAATACCCGCTCCGCCTGCGCCGCGAGACCGGGGAACCCCTTGCGCATGTCGGTCACGCCGCAGGCCAGCCATACCCGGGTCGAGGAGGGAACCGGGATCATCCGCCAAGCGCCCGCACCACCCGGCACAGCGCGTCCGCGTCGAACGACCCGAACGCGCTCACCCGGTGGCCGTTCGACAACGCGATCTCGATCCGACCGTCCGATGCCGCGGCCGGCTCCAACGGCGGCGCATCGGGCACCACCTCCACCGGCAGGAAGGACGGCGCCTCCCCGGCATCGGCCGCCGGCCTGTAACGGGGATCGCGCCGCCAGGTGAAGATCAGGTTGGCGTTGACGTCATAGCGGCGCGCCACAACCGACACCGAGACACCGGGAGCGTAGCTCTGCGCCACGATCCGGCGCTTCTCGTCGTCCGACCAGAACCGGCGTACCCGACGTGGCACCGCAGCCCCCTAAGATAGTGTCCATTAGCCGATAATGGACACTATCGACCTCTGGAACCTCACCACAGACTGCGGCTCCAAGCCGTCTCGCCACAAGGGCGGTCACGCCAGACGCTTACGCCGGGGCGACCTGATCAAGATGATCTGGTGGGACGGCCAGGGTGCGTGCCTGTTCTCGAAGCGTCTGGAGCGCGGCCGCTTCGTGTGGCCGTCGGCATCGGAAGGGAAGGTGTCGGTGACGCCGGCGCAGCTGTCGATGCTGCTTGAGGGGATCGACTGGCGGGCGCCGGTTCGCACCTGGAGACCGCTGGCCGCGGGGGTCGTGCCCCCAGGCGTGGTGTAGGAGCAGGAGCCAGCATCGGTAGCTGTGGGTAAGTGGCCCGCCGCCGCGACCGTGTGGCGTCTGGCGGCGGCGGGCCACTTATCCATAGCGGATGGCCATCGCGGTGCCGGTTAGGGTTGGGCTTCTACAGTCCATCCGACCGGAGGAGTACCACGATGACCACCAAGGACATGATGACCCTGCAGGCGCTTTTGGAGAAGAGTTCGGACGCCGATCTGCTTCGCGAGATGATCGGGTTCACGGCCGAGCGTTTGATGGCGCTTGAGGTGGAGGGCCTTGCGGGAGCCGCACACGGCGAGCGTTCGCCGGACCGGCTCACCCATCGCAACGGCTACCGGGACCGGGTCTGGGAGACGCGCGCGGGCACGGTGGAGCTGAAGATCCCGAAGCTGCGCAAGGGGAGCTACTTCCCGGGCTTCCTGGAGCCGCGTCGCATGGCGGAGAAGGCGCTGACGGCGGTGATCCAGGAGGCCTACATCAAGGGCGTGTCGACCCGCTCGGTGGACGACCTGGTGCAGGCCATGGGCATGTCGGGCATCTCGAAGAGCCAGGTGTCGCGGCTGTGCGGTGAGATCGACGGCAAGATCCGCGACTTCCTCGACCGCCCGCTGGAGGGCGACTGGCCGTATCTGTGGCTGGACGCGACCTATGTGAAGATGCGCGAGGCCGGGCGCGTCGTCTCGGTCGCGGTCACGATCGCGGTGGCGGTCAACGACCAGGGCCGCCGCGAGGTGCTCGGCATGGCGATCGGCGCGTCCGAGGCCGAGACCTTCTGGACCTCCTTCCTGCGCTCCCTGGCCCGCCGCGGCCTGCGCGGCGTCAAGCTGGTCGTCTCCGATGACCACAAGGGCCTGAAGGCGGCTGCAACGCGCGTCCTCGGCGCCACATGGCAGCGCTGCCGCGTCCACTTCATGCGCACCCTGCTCGCCCATGCCGGCAAGCAGGGCCGGCGCGTCGTGTCCGCCTTCGTCACCACCGCCTTCGCCCAGGAGGATGCAGACAGCGCCTCCGCCCAGTGGCGCCAGGTCGCCGACCAGCTCAGGGCCAAGGCGCCGAAGCTCGCCGCTCTCATGGACGAGGCCGAGCACGACGTTCTCGCCTACATGACCTTCCCGGCCGCGCATCGCCCCAAGCTGCACTCGACAAACCCGCTCGAACGACTCCATGGCGAGATCAAGCGGCGTACCAACACCGTCGGCATCTTCCCCAACGAGGACGCCATAACACGGCTGATCGGCGCCATCCTGCTCGAGCAGAACGACGAATGGGCCGTCCAGAGGGCCAGATACATGACGCTGGAATCAATCGCTCCCGTGAGCGACAATGCAACCGTCAAGCTGCCCGCCGTGGCAGCCTGAGCCTACCGGCCCTACCCGCCGGATACCGCGACGGCCGCCAGGCTCTTACACCACGGCTCGGGACACGATCGCCGCGGGCTGATTCACCGTTTATAAACAATGGGTTGACTGTCATTCGGGCTTCCCTTTGTCGGCCCCTTCGGGTAGGATGCGGCCATGCTCGAAGCGGCCCATTCCCTGCCCGACGACATCGCCGCGTTGAAGGCGATGGTGCTGGCCTCGCGGGCCGAACTGGCGGCACGGGACGCCGAGCTGCGCAACCGCGATCTGTTGATCGAGAAGCTCAGGCACCAGCTTGCGGGTCTGCGGCGGCAGCGCTTCGGCGTCACCTCGGAGGCCCTCGACCAGCTTGAGCTCGGGCTGGAGGACGAGGAGATCGCGCGGGCGGCCGAGGCGCCGACCGAGCCGACGCCCGCCACGAAGAAGCAGCCGAAGCGCCGTCCCCTGCCGGACCACCTGCCGCGCGAGGAGACGGTTCTCGCGCCGGGCGAGCGCTGCGCGGACTGCGGCGGCCGTCTCAAGCGGCTCGGCGAGGATGTGACGGAGGAGCTGGAGTACATCCCCGGCCGCTTCGTGGTGAAGCGCATCGTCCGTCCGCGCCTGGCCTGCGGCGGCTGCGAGAAGTTCCACCAGGCGCCGCTGCCGCCGCGACCGATCGAGCGCGGCCGACCGGGCCCCGGCCTTCTGGCGCATGTGCTGGTCTCGAAGTATTGCGATCACCGTGTGTCCTGAAGCACCGCCATGAAAGGAGGTGCGCAACTGCAAGAGAGATGAGGGTAGGCCCCTCGGGGTCGACGATCAGGCGTCGGTCTCAAACCACCACGAGCTGCTGTCGTAAAGAGCGATGGTGGTGAGCGTCGTGGAAACGGCGGGACGACGATCTCGTCAGGTGAGGTCCGGGGAGACGAGCGAAAGCGAACCGCCGATGAACTGCCGAAAGCGTATGGTCGATGTCAGAACCGGGGGTGGTGGTCACTCCGGGACAAGCATGGGCGGAGTCCTGGAGTCCGGCCCACGCGGCATCCGGCTCGAAGGCGGCGTGAACCCGGAACAGGCTTTCTTGCGGAACAGGAGAACCTGTCGTCCCGATGCCAAGGGAGACGGCCAACCGGGCAGCCCCCGGAAGGCTCAGAGTACCGATGCGGGGCACAGGGGCAGAACAGCCCGTAGTAGGGATGAAGGCGCTGTAATGGCGCTGGACCGAAGGGGCTGTGGTGTTCAGCCGCTGCCGTCGGCCAACTGGTGACAGGAGGAGCCGGATGACAGGGGCAAAGCCGTTCCCGATAGCAAAGAGGGAAGTCTGGGAAGCCTTCAAGCATGTGAAGGCAAACCGGGGAGCGGCTGGAGTAGATGGGCAGACGGTCGAGAGTCTGGAGGAACGGCTTGGTCCGGAACTCTACAAGCTCTGGAATCGCATGTCCTCAGGCAGCTATATGCCGCCTCCGGTTCGCAGGGTGAACATCCCCAAGGAGGGCGGCGGGAAGCGCCCGTTGGGCATACCGACGGTCACGGACCGCATCGCTCAGGAGGTTGTTCGCCGACATCTGGAGCCCTTGTTGGAACCGATTTTCCATGAGGACTCATACGGATATCGGCCGAAGCGATCCGCCATTGACGCCATCCGGACAGCGCGTCGGCGATGCTGGCGCTACGACTGGGTGCTGGACATGGACATCAAGGGGTTCTTCGACAACATCGACCACGAGTTGCTGCTGAAGGCCGTTCGTCACCATACGGACTGCCGGTGGGTGCTGCTCTATGTCGAGCGCTGGTTGAAGGCTCCCGTGATCGAGGAGGACGGCACCGTTGTCGCACGGGACAGGGGCACGCCACAGGGCGGGGTAATTTCGCCAGTATTGTCCAACCTGTTCCTGCACTATGCGTTCGATCAATGGATGAAAAGGTCGATGCCGCATGTTCCGTTCGAACGGTATGCGGACGATATAATCTGCCATTGTCGAACGGAGGAGGCGGCAAAGACCCTCTGGCGGCGGGTTGCGGACCGATTGGCCGAGTGCGGCCTGGAGGTCCATCCGCAGAAGACCAAGGTGGTCTACTGCAAGGATACCAACCGCAAGGCGGACTACCCGACGGTCGCGTTCGACTTCCTGGGCTACCGTTTCCAGCCAAGGTTCGCGGCGTGGCGCGGCGGGTTGTTCGGGGTCTCGTTCCTTCCGGCTGCCAGCCCGACTGCGCTCAAGGCGTTTCGGCGCCGCGTGCGACAGTGGCGTTTGCAACGGCGTAGCGACAAGGCACTGCTTGACCTTGCCCGCATGTTTCATCGCGAAATTGCAGGGTGGATCGGCTACTTCGGCGCATTCTACAAGTCGGCGCTCTATCCGACCCTTCGTCTGATAGACGCCCACTTGCAGCGATGGGCAATGCGGAAGTTCAAACGCTTCCGACAACGACCGCGTCAGGCTCGTCTCTGGCTTGCCAGAATCGCGAAAGCGGAGCCGTGGCGGTTCGCCCATTGGACCCTTGTGCACGGGCAGGGCCGGACGCTGGGAGCCGTATGAGCTGAGAGGTTCACGTACGGTTCTGGGAGCGCGTGGGGGTGAGATTCCCCCGCGCGACTCGCTTGCCGCTCTACCGTCAATCGCAGATCTACGCGCGTCTGGGGCTTGAGCTGCCCCGCGCGACGCTGGCCGACTGGGTGGGCAAGGCGTCGTTCCATCTTCGCCCCCTGGTGGACTGCCTGGCGGCGGACCTCAAGCGGTCGGCGAAGCTCGGGGTGGACGAGACGCCGATCCGGGTTCTCGACCCGGGCCGGGGCCGGACCAGGACGGGCTACATGTGGACGATGGTGCGCGACGAGCGGCCGTGGTCGGGGGCGGACCCGCCTGGGGTGGTCTATGCCTACGCGCCGGGCCGCGGCGGCAAGCATGCGGAGACGCTGCTGGAAGGGTTCTCGGGGACCGCGCAGATCGACGGCTATAGCGGCTACAACCCGCTGCGCCGTGCGGACCGGCCGGGGGGAGCGCTGACGCTCTCGGCCTGCTGGGCGCACGCCAGGCGCGCGCTGAAGGACATCTTCGATTCGAACGCCTCGCCGGTCGCGAAGGCCGGTCTGGAGCGGATCGCGCGGCTCTACGCGATCGAGGACAGGATCCGGGGCGCGGCGCCGGCGACGCGCCAGGCGGTGCGCTGGACGGAGTCCGCGCCGCTGGTGAACGCCTTCGGAGTGTGGCTCGACGAGCAGCGCTCGCGCGTCTCGCCGCGCTCGCGCCTGGGCGAGAAGCTGACCTACATCGCCAACCGGTGGGACGGGTTGCTGGTGTTCCTCCGCGACGGGCGCGTCGAGATCGACTCGAACTTCGTCGAGAACCGCATCCGCCCGCTGAAGCTCACGGCAAAGAACGCCCTGTTCGCGGGCCACGACGAGGGCGCCGCCGCGTGGGCCCGGATCGCCTCGCTGATCGAGACCTGCAAGATGAACGGCGTCGAGCCGCACGCCTGGCTCAGGAGCGCGCTCGAGAAGATCGCCGCGGGTCACCCACAGTCGAGGATCCACGAGCTGCTGCCGTGGAACTTTGATCCCAAGCCCGACGTCGACACCGGCTGATCGCGGCGCCCAAGCCCACCCTCAAGAAAACGCTGTCAATCCAGACCCGATATGGGGTCTGAACACCGCTTACACACGGTCTACGCGCGCGACCGCGACAACCGTATCTACCGGATCTCCCTCGGCCCGGACGGCGCCGGGGTGGAGGAGATCGCGCTGACCGGCCCGGGCGCCATCCCGGCGGACGAGAAGCCCTATCTGATCTCCACGCCGACGCTGTGGAGGCCCTTCTTCCTCGCCCGCGCCAGGACCGGAAAGAGGCGCGTCTGGCTCTGCCGGCCCGCGCCCGGCCCCGCCGCGGGCGAGACCCGGCTCGGCTGCCGCGCCGTGTCGGAAGAGGAGCGGCGCGCGGTCCGGTGGCTGACGGCGGCGGACGGGCGGATCGTGGCGCGGATCGTCGTTTCGACCGGCGGACAGCGGGTGTTCCAGGCGGTCTCGCGGTCGGGCGAGCGCCGTCTGCTGTTCATCTTCCAGAACTATTACGACGGCTTCGCGCCGATCGCGCTCGATTCGAACGACGCGGCGGTGTGGGCGCTTTCCAACCGGAACCGGGAGCGGATGGCGCTGGTCAGGCTCGACCTCGCGACCGGAGAGGAGGAGGTGCATTACGCGCACGACCGGTTCGACGTGGCGTCCGCGGTCGTCCGCTTCGACCGCGAGGGGCGGGCCACGCCGCTGCTCGCGATCGTCGACGCGGACTACCCGGAGGTCGTCCATTTCGACGGCCGGCTGAAGGCGGCCTACGCGGCGCTGCTCGACCGGCTGGGCCGGCCGACCCGGATCGACTTCCGCAGCATCGACGCCGCCGGCCGATACGCCACCGTCGCGGCGCGCAACCCCCGGATCCACCGCGGCTGGTACCTGCTCGACCTCGACCGGGGCGCCGCGCGGGAGCTCGCGGCGAGCGACCTCGAATCCTATGCCCGCCCGGCGGCGCCGTCCCGCCCGGTAAGCTTCCCGGCGCGCGACGGGCTCGCGCTGCGCGGCTACCTGACGCTGCCCGAGGCGCGCGGGGGCGCGGGCCCGCCGCCGATGGTCCTCATGCTGCACGGCGGGCCGTGGAGCCGCTACCGCTGGCCGGCCGACGCCATCGTCCGCTTCCTCGGCGCCGAGGGCTATTCGGTGCTCAGGCTCAACTACCGCGGCTCGGCCGGCTACGGCCGGAAATTCCTCGAGGCGGGCCGCGGCGCGCTGTTCGGGCGGATGCAGCAAGACGTGCTCGACGCCGCCGGCTGGGCGGTCGCCGAGGGGCACGCCGCGCGCGGCCGGATCGCGCTCTACGGCCACAGCTTCGGCGGGTTCCTCACGCTCGCGATGCTGGGCCGCCACCCGGGCGCCTTCCGCGCCGGCATCGCGGTCAACGGGATCGCGGACGCGGTCGCGTTCTGGCGGCGCGACTGGAAGCGGCCCGCCAACCCCGCGCTGTGGCGGGAATTCCTCAGCACCGAGACCCTGCCGGTGGCGAAGCTGTCGCGGATCTCGCCGGTCAACAATCTCGACCGCATCGCCGCGCCGGTCCTGCTGATCGCCGGCGCGCACGACCGGCGGGTGCCGCCGTCGCAGTCGCGCGACATGTTCGAGCTGATGCGGGCGGCGGGCAAGCCGGTGCAGCTGGTCGAGTACCAGGGCGCGGCGCACGCGATCTGGAACGTCGTCGCAGAAGACCGCGAGCACATCGTCGACGCGATCGGCGAATTCCTCGAGGCGCACCTGCCGGCGGGGGGCGGGTAGGGGGCGTCCCTCCTGCCGTCATGGTCGGCGCAGGCCGACCATCCACGAGTTTTTTTCTGTTTCGGCGGTTCGACAAAACAAAACGTGGATGGTCGGCCTTCGCCGACCATGACCCGGAAGCGGCTCCGCCGCTTCCGGGTCACTTCCCGATGCAGAAATCGCGGAAGATCGCGTCGAGCACGTCCTCCACCCCGACGCGCCCAGTGAGGCGGCCGAGCGCGGCGGCGGCGGCGCGGAGGTCCTCGGCGCGGAGCTCCGGCACCGGCTGGGCCCGGGCGCGTTCGAGCGCCGCGCGGCAGGCGTCGAGCGCGAGCCGGTGGCGCAGCCGCGTCGGCGCGGGGGCGGCGCCGGAGGCCGCGCGTTCGGCGACCGCCGCGCCGAGCCGGGCGAGGAGCGCGTAGAGCCCGTCCCCCGTCCTGACCGAGAGGGGGAGCGCCTCGGCGCCCGCGACCCGCCGGGGCGGCGGCGCGGCGCGGAGGTCGGTCTTGTTGAGGACCAGCAGCGCGTCGCCGTCGATCAGGGCGGCCAGCGCGGCATCCGGTTCCGGCGCGCGCGCGTCCAGCATCACCAGCCGGAGATCGGCGTTCTCCGCGCGGTCGAGCGCGCGGCGGATCCCCTCCGCCTCGACGGCGCCCGCTTCGTCGCGCAGCCCCGCCGTGTCGGCCAGGATCGCGGGGTAGCCGCCGAGGTCGAGATGGACCTCGATCGCGTCCCGCGTGGTGCCGGGCTCGGGCGCGACGATGGCGACGTCGCGCCGGGCGAGCGCGTTGACCAGGCTCGACTTGCCGACGTTGGGCGGGCCGAGCACGGCGACCGCGACCCCGTCCCGCAGCCGCTCGCCGCGCCGCGCGTCGGCGAGATGGCGCGCGACATCGCGGGCGAGCGCGGCGACGGTGCCGGCGATCTCCGCCTCGGTCTCCGGCGGCAAATCCTCGTCGGGGAAGTCGATGACCGCCTCGAGATGCGCGAGCGCGCCGATCAGGTCCGCGCGCCACCCGTCGTAGAGCGCCGCCAGCGCGCCGCCGGCCTGGCGCATCGCCTGGCGGCGCTGGGCCTCGGTCTCGGCGTCGATCAGGTCGGCGACTGCCTCGACCTGCGTCAGGTCGAGCTTGCCGGCGAGGAAGGCGCGGCGGGTGAAGTCGCCCGGCCCGGCGGGGGCGAGGCCGTCGATCCGCCCGAGCGCGAGCCCGACCGCCTCGACCGTCGCCCGCCCGCCGTGGAGGTGGAGCTCGACGAGGTCCTCGCCGGTATAGCTCGCCGGCGCCGGGAAGCGGAGCGCGAGCCCGTCGTCGAGGATCTCGCCGGTCGCGGGGTCGCGGATCGCCACCCGCACCGCCCGCCTCGGCGCCGGCGCGGCGAGGCCGGTCAGGCGTTCGAGCGCGGCGGCGGCGCGCGGCCCGGTAATCCGGAACACCGCGATCGCGCCCCGTCCCGGTGGGGTGGACAGCGCGAAAACGGTGGTAGAGGTCACCGCCAATACCCGCCATGTCGGAAGGGCCGCGCGGGGCCGGCATCCCCCCTCACCCCTTCCCTCTCCCCCGCGGGGGAGAGGGGATTCTCCGCCTTCCCCCCTCCCGCCGGCGGGAGGGGCCGGGGGAGGGTGGACTCCCGCCCGCCTTGCGCGCGCGCGGACGCCGACGGCACACTGGCCGTCCCCTCCGCCCCCGGGACCGACCGATGAACCGCCTCGCCGAAGAGACCAGCCCGTACCTGCTGCAGCATGCCGACAACCCCGTCCACTGGCACCCCTGGGGGGCGGCGGCGCTGGACCGCGCGAAGGCGGAGAACAAGCCGATCCTCTTGTCCATCGGCTACGCCGCCTGCCACTGGTGCCACGTGATGGCGCATGAGAGCTTCGAGAACGACGCGATCGCCGCCCTGATGAACCGCTATTTCGTCAACGTCAAGGTCGATCGCGAGGAACGCCCCGACATCGACACGATCTACATGCGGGCGCTGCACATGATGGGCCAGCAGGGCGGCTGGCCGCTCACCATGTTCCTGACGCCGGACGGCGAGCCGTTCTGGGGCGGCACCTATTTCCCGCCGACCGGGCGCTGGGGCAGGCCGGGCTTCACCGACGTGCTGGAGGGGCTCGCCAAGGTGTGGCGCGAGACGCCGGAGAAGGCGGGCGAGGCGGCGGAGTCGCTCAGGGAGCGGATCGCCGGGATGGCGCGCTCGGAGGCCGGCGCGCATATCCCGATCCAGGTCAACGACGAGGCGGCGCGCCGGCTCGCCGAACAGTTCGACATGGTGGAGGGCGGGCTCGGCACCGCGCCCAAGTTCCCCAACCCGTCGACGCTCGAGCTCCTGTGGCGGGCCTGGTTGCGGAACGGCGACGCGGCGGTGCGCGACGCGGTGCTGCTGACGCTCGACAAGATGAGCCTGGGCGGGATCTACGACCATCTCGGCGGCGGCTACGCGCGCTATTCGACCGACGCGCGCTGGCTGGTGCCGCATTTCGAGAAGATGCTCTACGACAACGCGCAGATTCTCGACCTGCTCACCGCCGCCTGGAAGGAGACCGCGAACCCGCTCTACGAGGCGCGCGTGCGCGAGACGGTCGGCTGGATCCTGCGCGAGATGATCGCCGGCGGCGGCGGGTTCGCGGCCACGCTCGACGCCGATTCCGAGGGCGAGGAGGGGAAGTTCTACGTCTGGACCGCCGAAGAGATCGACGCCGCGCTCGGGGCCGACGCGGCGCTGTTCAAGACGGCCTACGACGTGACGCCGGAAGGCAACTGGGAGGGCAAGACGATCCTCCACCGCAACCACGGCGCCGGCCCGTTCGAGGACGCGCACGAGGAGCGGCTCGCGCGCTGCCGGGACGTCCTGCTGGAGCTGAGGGCCGAGCGCATCCGGCCGGGCTGGGACGACAAGGTGCTCGCCGACTGGAACGGGCTCGCGATCGGCGCGATGGCCAACGCCGCCGCCGTGTTCGGCGAGCCCGGATGGCTGGAGACGGCGGAGACGGCGTACCGCTTCGTGACCGGGACGATGGAGGCGGACGGCAGGCTGTTCCACTCGCACCGCGACGGGCGGACCAAGCATTCGGCGACGCTCGACGACTACGCCGCGATGGCGCGCGCGGCGCTCACGCTCCACGAGGTGACCGGGGACGCCGACTGCCTCGCCCGGGCCCGCGCCTGGGTCGACGCGCTCGACGCGCATTATTGGGACGCGGACGGGGGCGGCTATTTCCTCACCGCCGCCGACGCCGAGGCGCTGATCGTCCGCACCAAGTCGGCCGACGACGACGCGACCCCGTCCGGCAACGGGCTCACGGCGGAAGTGCTGGCCAGGCTCTGGCTGGTCACCGGCGAGACGCGCTACCGCGACCGGGCGGAAGCCGCGATCGCCGCCTTCTCGGGCCAGATCGCCCGCAACTTCTTCCCGCTGGCGACGCTAATGAACGCGAGCGAGCTGTTGCAACAGGGCGCGCAGATCGTCGTCGCGGGCGAGCCCGGCGCGGACGACACGCGGGCGCTCCAGGATGCCGCGATCCGCGCCCCGGCCGTGGCGCGGGTCGTCACCGTGGTCCCGCCGGGGACGGAACTGCCCGCCGCCCACCCGGCGCACGGCAAGGGTCCGGTCGAGGGACGTGCGGCGGCCTATGTGTGCGTCGGCCAGACCTGCTCGCTGCCGGTGACCGACGCCGACGGGCTGCGCGCGGCGATGGCGCGGGGGTAGGGCGGTGGAGCGCACGGTCGACTCCCCGCTCGGCCCTCTGACCCTGGTCAGCGAAGACGGCGCACTGACCCGGCTCGGCTGGGGCCGGGCGGCGCGCGAGGACGACTCGAACCTGCTGACACAGGCCGCGGCGCAGCTCGCGGCCTATTTCGCGGGCGACCTGCGCGACTTCGACCTCCCCGTGGCGCCCGACGGCACCGCGCACGACCGCAAGGTCTGGCGGGCGATGCGGGACATCCCGCCCGGCAAGACCCGGACCTACGGCGACATCGCCCGCGCCATCGGCTCCGGCGCGCAAGCCGTCGGCAACGCCTGCGGCCGCAACCCGATCCCCATCGTCATACCCTGCCACCGCATCGTCGGCGCGAACGGCGCCATCGGCGGCTATTCCGGCCAGGGCGGGGCGGAGACCAAGCGGTTCCTGTTGCGGTTGGAGGGAGCTCCGACCGGGTAGACCATCGCCCTGGAATCGGTTCGGGGGTTTACTTCAGCACCGCCGGCCGGCAAAATGTTCCTGTAATGTTCTTGTGTGTACGAATGCCTGACAAGACCGCAATCGAGTGGACGAACGCGACCTGGAACCCTGTGACCGGGTGCACAAAGATCAGCGCGGGGTGCGATCGCTGCTATGCCGAACGGATCGCCGAGCGGTTCCGCGGCGTGGCCGGCCATCCGTTCGAGCGCGGGTTCGACCTTACGCTCCGGCCCGAGCGGTTGCGTCAACCGCTCGCCTGGCGGCGGCCGCGGATGATCTTCGTCAATTCGATGAGCGACCTGTTCCACAAGAAGGTGCCGCGCGAGTTCGTCGACGCCGTGTTCGAGACGATGGAGAGCGCCGACCGGCACGTGTTCCAGGTCCTGACCAAGCGTAGTTCCCGAATGCGGGACTATGTCAATGCGCGGTATCGACACGCGTCTCCGCCCGCCCATATCTGGCTGGGCGTTTCCGTCGAGGACGGCACCAAGCTGTCGCGCGTCCGCCATCTCGGGGAAACGGCCGCGGAAGTGCGCTTTCTGTCGCTCGAACCCCTGATCGGACCGATTGACGGCCTCGACCTGGCCGGCATTCACTGGGTCATCGTCGGGGGCGAGAGCGGTCCGGGCGCGCGGCCGATGAATCCCGACTGGGCGGTCCGGATCAGGGATCGGTGCCTCGCTCTCGGCGTCCCGTTCTTCTTCAAGCAGTGGGGCGGGACCACGGCCAAGGCCGGCGGACGGCTGCTCGACGGCCGGGAGTGGAACGAGTGGCCGCACAGGATCCCGGATATCGAGTCAGCCGGAATTCTACCCGCTCGGGCGGCGGGTTAGGGCAACGGCGGAAGTACGATCAGAGACGTTCGGAATGGCTGCCCCGAGAACCGTAGTCTGGGATCTCGAACCGCACACCCGCGCCAAGCACGAGATTCTTCGGCGCTACCTGCAAGCCTGGGCGCCAATCCCCACGCAGGGCGGGTTTCGAGAGATTCTTTACGTCGACGGATTCGCGGGGCCGGGACGTTACTCTCGGGGGGAAGATGGCTCCCCGGTCATTGTCCTGCACGCCGCGCTCGGTCATCGCGACCGAACCGAGGCGACTTTCCGCTTTCTTTTCGTCGAGAAGAACGAGGATCGTGCCAACGTATTGAGGGAAGTCGTTGAAGACATGCGCCTCCCGGACAATTTCCGCGTCGAGGTGAGGGGTGGAGAGACGTTCGAAGCGGCATTCGGCCCTTTCCTGAGCTCTTACAGAACGAGCGACTCACGACCGCCGCCGATATTCGCCTTTATCGACCCCTTCGGATGGCGAGGAGCGCCTTTCTCGATCGTGAGAGAGATCATGGGTTATCGGAGCTGCGAAGTCTTGGTCATCTTCATGTACGAGGAGATCAACCGCTTCATCGACCATCCCCATCAGGAACGGAATTTCGACGCCTTCTTCGGCACGCCAGAGTGGAGGGAAGGTGTGGGGCTCCGCGATCCGCGCACGCGCAACCGCTTCTTCCACGACCTCTATCTGCGGCAATTGCGGGAAGCCGCGGGCGCGGACTACGTCCGTTCGTTCGAAATGCGGAACGAGAAGGATCGTGTCGACTACTACCTCTTCTACGCCACGAATAACCTTCGAGGTCTCGCGAAGATGAAGGAGGCCATGTGGAAAGTCGACGAGTCGGATGAGTTCACATTCTCGGATGCGACGGACCTTAACCAAGCCGTGCTGTTTGAACCGGAACCTCGCTGCGATCTCCTAAAGCGCCGGATACTTGATCGCTTCGGGGGTCGCGGAACAACGGTGGGGGAAATTGAGACATTTGTTCTTGCCGAGACAGCATTTCGTGAAACCCACTATAAGCGTCACGTTCTACGGCCCCTTGAGCTCGGCATCCCCCCGATAATCGAAGCCATCGATCCACCAGCGGGGCGTAAACGCGGAACCTACGGGGACAAAGCGCTGAAACTCTTGTTTTGGCAAAGCCTTGTGTAGATACGTATAGGACCAAACATCAATGGACAATGGCTACCACACTCTTGCATGATGGCATGTTTATGTCGGCACTCTGAAACGGAAAGCGAGGGCATCAAAGACTTTGGAAGAAATCTGCATTGGGCGTCACGACCTGGACTGCCTCAGTCGATACGCCCAGCTCAAGATTTTTGAGCAAGTCACACAGGTCGTTGCCGTCGATTAAGTCGATGGCGGGAGCTCCGTCTCTCACAGCCTCACGCTCGGCCTCCTTCGTGAAACGCCCTGTCGTAATAAACAGTTCCTTGTCCGCCCGCCCAACCATCGCCCCTCTAAAGCCTCGAATTTCAGGCGCACTGACCGACCCAGTATATCGCTTGCATTGAAACCGCACGTGGAACGAAATCAAATTCAGCCGCAGTACACCTGCGCCGTCAATACCACCGTCACCGGAACGGCCAGTTACCTCAACTCTTGTGAATCCCGATTCTCGCAGAATACGCTGACAAAGGCGCTCAAACGCATCGGGTGAGATGCCACGAACAATATCAAGCAGGGAGTCGCGCCAATCCTGTTCATCGGTCGTTTCCTGATCGACCACGTCGATGCTGTCCTCCCGGGGTTCCGTTCGTGTTCCTCCGTCGGCGTCGCGTTGTGCACGATCAATTCGATCCTGACGGACAAGCTCTCTAATTTCGTTCTCGGCTTGAATTCCTCGCCCTATTTCGGTGATCGTCCAGACACCTCTCGATGTGTTGGCTGCGGCCCCGACATACTTCAAGTGTGTTCTCGCCCATGCGGCACGGTAGTCAACTTCCGAACGGGAGCCGTTCTTATGCGGAATATCCAGCACCTCGTCGGAGAGCTCTAGGTCGGAAGCCACTTGTTCCGATAGCTCTTGAATCGTGGCTGACCCCCCACCCATTTTCAGTGCTTGTAGCGTGGGCCACAGCAGGTCGTCGTATTTTGGGATTCCATCATTTGCCATCGGTGTTGCGCGGCGCTCCCTGATGCTCTCGCCTATACTACACTGTAATCGAGCGAAACTTGTGCTTCCAGCATGGCACATTGCCGAATACCCGACAAGTTAGCGCCTCCGCTCTGCGCAGGCTGCCTCAGTGCTGTCATGAGCAGGACGTTAAACACGAAGGATTGCAACGATATAATCGATGCGCGTATGGCACCCTTGCCCGGTACCCAAATGCGGTCGAGCACCTAGCGCTTGGTTCGGATGACGCTCTGCTCCCTGACATCGCGCTCCACCAACGCCGCCTCGCGCCAGAACGCCTGATCCAGTTCCGGGATGTCGCTGAAGTCGATGTCCTCGTCCTTCACCGCCGCGATGCGGTCGGGGGTCAACGGTTTGTCGTGTCCCGCCATTGTGGCCGCCCCCTCACGCCGGATCGAAGGCGATGCGGAGCCGGGTGCCGGTCGCCCTAGCGAATTTCTCCAGCGTCCGGGTGGACGGGCGCGCCCGGCCGCTTTCGAGCCGCGCCACCACGGATGGCGTCGTTTCCATACGTTCGGCCAACTCGCTCTGGGTGAGCCCAGCGCGACTCCGTGCCTCGGTCAGCGCGCGGGCCATCTCGAACGCCGGGCCGAGGCGGTCATAGGCCTCGCGATATGCCGGGTCCCTGCTCCATTTCTCGTGCAGATCGGCAACCCGGGTCATGTCATCGCCTCCTTCGCACGCCGCGGCTTCGGTTCGGTCTCCCGGCGCAGGGCCACAACATGGGGCTGTTTGGGCTCCAAGGCCACACCCGCTTGGGATACGGCGCGAAGCCCCCGTCCTTGCCCCCCTTCCACCCGCTTGCTAGCGTCCTCTCCACACGCCCCCGAAGGAGAAAACCCATGTTCGGAGCCGACTTCCCGGTCGTTCCCGAGCGCATGGCGCTGATCAACGTGGACATGCAGAACTGCTTCGTCCACGGCTATCCGGTGTCGGCGCCGGACGGGCTCGAATTGCAGGAGCGCATCAACCGGCTCGCCGCGGCGTGCCGCGCGGCCGGGATCGCGGTGGTCCATTGCAGCCACGTGGTGCGCCCGGACGGCTCGAATATCGGCGTGATGGGCGAGCTGATCCCGCCGGTGCGCGAGGGGATGATCGACAAGGGGTCGCGCTCGGCGGCGCTCCATGACGGGCTCGCAGTCGAGGACGGCGACATCCTCCTCGACAAGCCGCGCTTCGGCGCCTTCCACGGCACCGACCTCGAGATGGTGCTGCGGGCGCGCGGCATCGACACCATCGTCGTCACCGGCATCGCCACCAACGTGTGCTGCGAGACCACGGCGCGCGAGGCCAACGTGCGCGACTTCCGGGTCTTCTTCCTGTCCGACGGCACGTCCACCTTCGCGATGGGCGAGCTCTCCAAGGACGAGATCCAGAAGGCGACGCTGACGACGCTCGGCGCCTGCTTCGCCCAGGTGCTCACCGTCGACGAGATGATCGCCAGGATCGAGGCCGCCGCGACCCGCCCCGCCGCGGCCGAGTAGGCGGGCGGCCCTTCGATACGCCCCCTGCGGGGGCTACTCAGGGTGAGGGTCTTTCCTCATCCCGAACAGGCGCGGCAGGTAGCCTGTCCTGAGCTTGTCGAAGGGCCGTATCGAGGGACGGCTTGACCTCGAACGGCCGCGCCGGCTTCATTCTCCGGCCCCTGGAATACCCTGGAGGACGCATGCGCGCACCGATCCGAGGCAAGCCCGACCTGCCCGATGCGCCGGTCCCGAGAGAGGGCCGGAACTTCGTTCTCGACAAGGACCTGCGCGGGTTCCTGAAGACCAACGAGGACGTCGTCACCGTCGTCACCAGGCCGGTCAGCATCGAGCATGTCGGCGCGGTCGCCGCGCAGAGCGAGAATCCGATCCTGTTCGAGAACATCGTCGAAAAGCCCGGCTTCCGGGTGGTCGACATCCTGGTCAAGAACCGCAACCTGCAGGCCCGCGCGCTCGGCGTCGCCGAGGACGAGTTTCTGAAGACCCTCGCCTACCGGCTGCGCCAGCCGCCGCGCGGCACGGTCGACGTGGCGACGGGTCCGGTCAAGGAGGTCGTCCTCACCGGCGGCGATGTCGACATTCGCCGATTGCCGATCTACTACCAGTCCGACGCCGACCCCAACCCGATGATGACCTGCATGAGCTGGGTGCGCGATCCGCTGACCGGCCACTACAACGTGATGAACGCGCTGACGACGATCACCGGACCGAATACCGGGTTCAGCCTGTTCGTCTCGCGCGACACAACGGTCATCTTCCAGCGGTACCGGGAGATGGGGGTGACCGAGGTGCCCATCGCCTTCGTCGCCGGCGTGCCGCCGGCCTGGGAGATCATGGGCAACTATGCCGGCGTCCACATGGACTCGTGGGGCGAGACCGACATGTTCGGCACGATCATGGACCAGGACGTCGAGATGGTGCCGTGCGAGACCGTCGACCTCACGGTTCCGGCGATGGCGGAAATCGTGGTCGAGGGCCTCTTGCGGCTCGGCGAGACCTCGGTGATGGATTGCGGCCCCAACCCGCAGATGTACGGCATCCCCGCCAGGGCGCCCCAGCCGCCGGTCACCTTCACCGCGATCACGATGCGCAAGGACCGGCCGATCTACCGGGCGGTGCAGACGGTCCCCGAGACCGACCACCAGATCTTGCCACGGCTGTGCCACGAAGCCGTGCTCTACAACCGCCTCTGCGAGATGGGGGTGGAGGTCGTCGACGTCCGCTTTCCCACCTGGGGCGGCGCGATGTCGTGCATCGTCAAGATCGCCGGCGCGCCGCGCGAAGGCGTCGTGACCGATGCGCTGCTGACGGTGATGAGCACGCCCTACAACAACGCCAAGCTGGCCGTCGCCGTCTCGGAGGACACCGACCTCGACGACCCGGGCTCGGTCTACCACGCGATCGCGACGCGGTCCGACCCGGCGGTTGACGCGAGCATCGTGCCCCGGACCCGGGGGCATCCCGGCGACCCGTCGGCCACGCCGATCGCCGGCGATCCGTTCAACCGCGTCTCCGGCAAGATGGCGATAGACGCGACGGTGAAGAGCCGCCTCGAACCGTCGGACTTCGACCGCGTCTGGCCCCGGGGATGGGGCGAGGTCGATATCGCGGATTACCTCGACTGACTGCGGGGCCTGCGCGGGCCGCCCCCTCACCCTGACCCTCTCCCCGTCGGGGAGAGGGGACTGTCGGCGCCGCCTCGGCTCTACCTTCTCCCCTCCCGCTCGCGGGAGGGGCCGGGGGAGGGCAAGCCCCCGGCGAGAAATGCGGGCTACTCCTGCGCCACCCCCAACAGCTCGTCCATCGGCACCACGTCGGTGTTGCGGGGCTCGATGCCGAGCAGCCTCGCCGGGTTGCGGATCGCCATGACGGCGATGGCCTCCAGCGACACGCCCTTCTCGTGCAGCACCTGGGCGAAGGTGCGGAACATGTCGGGCAGCTTGGGGCTGAACGGCTGGCCCGAGTCGGTGGCGATGACGGCGTTCTCCGGCCCGACCGCGTCGATCGCCTCCTTCATCTCATCCGAGGTGACCGCCTGGAACATCGGCATGCAGTTGACCGCGCAGTACTCCATCAGGCAGCCCGCGCCGGCAAGCTCGACCTGGGTCTCGATCGAGAGGTCGGGGCACTGCATCTCGGGATGGGTGACGATGATGCGCCCGTGCCCGCGCCCGAGCGCGTAGTCGACGACGGCGCGGATCTCGGCCTCGCTCAGGTGGCCGGTCGCGAGCACGACGCCGTAGTCGGCGACGATGTCGATCACCGTCTTCGCGTCCGCCGTCAGCTTTCCGCCGTCGAGCACGGTATAGGTGCCGTCGATGCCGTATTTCGACTCGTTGGCGTAGCTTCCCGCCCCGATCGCGCCGAACGCGCCCGGTGCGCCGAACACCCGGACATGGTTCTCGGCGTCGATGGTCGGCATCCAGACCACCTTCGCGTCCTGCTTGAGCGCCTGCTCGACCGCGCCCGGGTTGATCCCGCCGACCCCCCGGTTGAGCGCGATCCCGGCATAGAGGCCGAGATCGGGCACCTCCTTCCGGGCGTGGTAGACTTTGGCGATCGTCGCCTCGAAATGGCTCTTCACCACGATCCCCAGCATCCCGGCCTCGCGGCACCAGCGCGCCACGTCGATCGAATCGCCGATGCGGCGGAACGGCGCCGGCCCGGTGTGGACATGGGTGTCGATGAAGCCCTGGACGGAAATGATCGTCATGGCTGCGATCCGATGGTGAGTCCCGACGCTATATGAGCAAAGCCGCCCCGCCTTGGCGAGGGGGGATCGTCCGTTGTCACGCCCCGCTCGTCATTTCGACCGGAGCGCCGGAGGCGCGGAGCGGAGAAATCCGGCACGCACGACGCAGCACCCGGGCGGGAAGATTTCTCTGCTCGCTGCGCTCGGTCGAAATGACGACGGGGCGGACGAGTGACGGTCCTCGCCCTCCGCAACCCACTGCTGTCCGGTTTAATTTTTGCGAGTGGGGCGAATGGCTTGAGTACGAGCGGGTTTCCGGCGGATCGCACGGGTCGAGGCTCGGATTTCGGCACGCCGGCATGTCCCGTCGCCGTCCCCGGTCTCGCCCCGGTTTCCTCCACCGTCATGCCCGGAACAAGTCCACTGCTGTCCGGTTTAACTTCGGAACGCGCCCTGTGCTGACAGGCGAGCCCGTCCGTCTCCCCTGCTGTCACCCCGGACTTGATCCGGGGTCCAGGAAAACCGGGTGAGAGCGGTACCTGTGGCCCTGGACCCCGGATCAAGTCCGGGGTGACAGCAGGGGAGACGGACGGGCGGTGCGAGCGTGCCGCAATCCGAGCCTCGACCGGACTGATGCGCCGGAAACCCGCGGATAACCGGACCATACACCCGGTCCACCAAAGTTAAACCGGACAGCAATGCCCCGAACCCTTGCGGCGGATGGCGCGGTGCGCGAATAAACGCCCGCCGGTTTCGAGGACGGGAGCCCCTTCGCATGGATCGACTGACCCGGGTCTGCGCGCGCATCGTGGACGCGCGCGCCTTCAACATCCTGATCGTCGCGATGATCCTGATCACCGCGCTCGGCCTCGGTCTCGAAACCAGCCGGTCGCTGGGTGCCGAATGGGGAAGCGCGATCCTGCTCGCCTACGACGTCGCGCTCGCCGTCTTCGTCGTCGAGGCCGCGATCAAGCTCACCGCCGTGGCGCCCCGCTTCGGACGCTATTTCGGCAATGGCTGGGACCTGTTCGACTTCGTCGTCCTGGTGCTCGCCTTCCTGCCGGATACCGGCGACTTCGCGCTGATCGCCCGGCTCGCCCGGCTGCTCCGGGTGCTGCGGGTGGCGACCGTGCTCCCCCAGCTCCGGCTCATCGTGGCGACCCTGATCCGCTCGCTCCCCGGGCTCGGCAACGTGATGCTGCTCTTGTCGGTGCTCTACTACGTCTACGCGGTGGCGGGCGTGCATCTGTTCCAGGACCACGACCCGACCCACTGGCGCTCGCTCGGCATCGGGCTCCTCACCTTGTTCCGGGTGATGACGCTCGAGGACTGGACCGACGTGATGTACGTCGCGATGGAGCTCCACCCGATGGCCTGGCTGTTCTTCGTCTCGTTCGTGATGCTGGCGGCGGTGATCATGATCAACCTGGTGATCGCGGTGGTGATCAACAACTTGCAGGACGCGCGGCTCGAGGTCTCGCTCGCCGGCGGCGGCGAGGACACACTCAGGACCATCCGCGAGGAGGCGGCGAGCGCGCGGGACGCGCTGGAACGCATCGAGAAGATCGTCGCCGACCTGAGGAAGTAGGGGAAGGCGGCGCTGGATAGTTGGCCGGACGCCGGCTATATTCAACCCTCGATTGCAGCACCGGGACCGGACAATCGATGAGTTTCGCGCGAGCGCTGGACATTGCCGTGCCGTTCGCCACGGTGATGGTGTCGGCCTTCGTCGTCGGATTCGGCGCGGTCTGGCTGGCCATGCACAACGGGTTCGCCCAGATACGAAGCGAGATCGCCGACGTGCGAAGGGAGATCGGCGACCTCCGCACGGAACTCCATGGCCTCGTCGACCCCTCTTCGGGCGGGGGAATAGCCGCGGGGCGGGAGCATTCTCCTGCACACCTCTCCCTCCCGGTCGTCATGCCCGGACTTGTTCCGGGCATGACGGTGGGGGAAAGCGGGCGACAGGGGAGACGCCGGAATCAAACAGGACAGCAGCGGCTCAAGGCCGGGGTGACACCGGGGCGTGGGGCGCGGCGCGCGCATTGCCGGACCCGCCGGAGCCCGACAGGTGCCTATCCGGGCGCCATCCTTGCAATCGTGGAACGGCGTGCCGGATTTGCAAGGTTAACGCCTCGCGATTTCCGGCCGCCCCAATAAGACATTTGGCAAACGGCGGCTTCGCGCTAGAGTCGGGGCAGGAACCATTTTTCTGGGAACGGACCATGGAAAAATCCGAAGCCGTCCGCGGCCGCAAGGTCGTGCTGCAGCCCGGCGAGGGCAGATCGTTCTGGCAGCCGGTGCCCGCCAACGGGTTCGCGGAGCCCCGGCTGGTGCCGGGCGAGACGAAATTCGAGGGCGTGTCGCTGGGCTTCCAGTCCATCGCGCCGGGGAGCTACGTGCGCGAGCACAGCCACAGCGACCAGATCGAGATGCTGGTCGGGTTCTCCGGCCGCGGCACCGTCAAGGTCGACGGCGTGCCGCACCCGATGGTGCCGGGCACGACCTGCTTCCTCGGCTACGACGTCAAGCACCAGATCATCAACGAGACCGACGAGGACCTGGTGATGGTGTGGGCGATCGCGCCGGCCGGGCTCGAGGGATTCTTCGAGACCATCGGCCGGCCGCGCGAGGAGGGGGAGCCCGCGCCCGAGCCCTTCCCGCGGCCCGTCGACACCGACGCGATCGACCGCCGGAGCGGCATGAACGCCACGGCGGAGGCCTAGATGCCGAAGGTCGATATCGGCGACGCGGAGATCCATTACGAGGAGGCGGGCAGCGGCCCGCCTCTCTTGCTGGTGCCGGGGCTCGGCGGCCACGGGGCGTTCTGGGCCAGGCAAATGGAGGCGTTCAAGGGCGACTTCCGGGTCATCATCCACGACCACCGGGGGGCCGGGCAGAGCACCCATTCGCCGATCCGGTACTCGGTCGACCAGATGGCCGCCGACATGCTCAAGCTGATGGACGCGCTCGATATCGACCGGGCCCATTTCGTGGGCCATTCGACCGGCGGGGCGATCGGCCAGACCATCGCGCAGGACCGCCCCGAGCGGCTCGCGACCCTCGGGCTCAGCGCGACCTGGGCGGGATCGGACCCGTTCTTCCGCCGCTCCTTCGAGCTGCGCAAGGCGTTGCTCGAGACCTTCGGGCTGGAGCGCTACAGCGAGATGACCGCGCTGGTGCTCAACCCGCCCTTCTGGGTGGCGGAGAACGACGCGGCGATCTCGGCGGGCGCGAAGGCGACGCTCGACACCGCCGCGCCGGTCGAGGTCATGATCAGCCGGATCGACGGCATCATGGCGTTCGACCGCCGCGCCCGGATGGGCGAGATTTCGATGCCGACCCAGATCATCGTCGCCCGCGACGACATGGTGACGCCGATCCACATGACCGAGGAGCTCTCGGCCGGCATCCCGCACGCGGAAACGGTAGTGCTGGAGCGCGGCGGGCATTTCGTGCCGATCGTGCTGCCGGAGGACTACAACCCGCCGGTGCTGGAATTCCTCAGGAAGCACCGCGACCTCTGACCGGGCGGGCAGGGTGCCGATGAGGCGCATCGGCATCGCCGGGGCCGGCGCCTGGGGCACCGCGCTCGCCGTCGTCGCCCGCGAGGCGGGCCGCGAGGTCGTGCTGTGGACGCGGCGCGAGAGCCTCGCGCGAAGCATCGCCGAAACCGGCCGCAACCCCGACTATCTGAACGGCGTGGCGCTCGGCCCCCGGATTGCGGCGACCGCCGATCCGGCCGAGGCGGCGGACGCGGATGCGTTGCTCCTCGCCGTGCCCGCCCAGGCGGTGCGCGGGACCTGCGCGCTCTTCGCCCCCCATCTCGCGCCGTCGGTGCCGGTCGCGGTCTGCGCCAAGGGCATCGAGCGGGAGAGCGCGAAGACGATGAGCGAGGTCGCGGGCGAGGCGCTGCCCGGCAACCCGGCCGCCATCCTGTCGGGGCCGACCTTCGCCGCCGAGGTGGCGCGCGGGCAGCCGGCCGCGGTGACGCTCGCCTGCCGCGACATGGAGATCGCCGAACGTCTGGCGGGCGCGCTGGCGACGCCCTCCTTCCGGCCCTATCACTCCGACGACGTCGCGGGGGCGGAGATCGGCGGCGCGATCAAGAACGTGCTCGCCATCGCCTGCGGCATCGTCGAGGGGCGGGGGCTGGGGGAGAACGCGCGCGCCGCGCTGATCACCCGCGGGCTCGCCGAGATGACGCGGCTCGCGCGCGCCCGCGGCGGGCGGGCGGAGACCATGATGGGGCTCGCCGGGCTGGGCGACCTGACGCTCACTTGCGCCAGCCGGACCTCGCGCAACTACAGTTACGGGGTCGCGCTCGGCGCGGGCTGGAAGGCGGAGGGCGGCGCAATCGTCGAGGGCGTGCCGACCAGCGCCGCCGCGGTCCGGCTCGCCGCGCGCCACGGGGTCGAGATGCCGATCGCCGAAGCGGTCGCGGCGATCCTGCACGACGGGACCGAGATCGACGCGGCGATCGCCGGGCTGCTCGCCAGACCGCGCCGCGCCGAGGCATGATGGGCGCCGCACCGGACGGGGAGGGATGAGATGGCGTATTGGCTGTTCAAGTCGGAGCCGGGCGCGTGGTCGTGGGACGATCAGGTCAAGGCCGGCACCGCCGAATGGGACGGGGTCCGCAACTACCAGGCGGACAACAACATGAAGGCGATGAAGGTGGGGGACCGCGGGTTCTTCTACCACTCGGTCAACGCGCGCGAGATCGTCGGCGTGGTCGAGATCGTCCGCGAGCACTACCCCGACCCGACCGATCCCAAGGGCCGCTTCGGCATGGTCGACGTGAAGGCGCTGATGCCGGTGGAATCGCCGGTGACGCTCGCCGACATCAAGGCCGAGCCGGCGCTGTCGGACATGGCGCTGGTGCGCCAGTCGCGGCTCTCGGTAAGCCCGGTCTCGGACGCGGAATGGGCGCTCATCTGCAAGATGGCGGGCATCGCGGCGTGAGCCCGACCGTCCTCTGCGCGCTGGAGGACATCGACGATCCCGGCGGCAAGGGGTTCGTGCTCGACGACGGGCGGCGGATCTTCGTGATCCGCCGCGGCGTTTGCGTCCGCGGCTACGTCAATTCCTGCCCGCACCAGGGCGTGCCGCTCGACTGGCGGCCCGACACGTTCCTGAGCGTCGACAAGACGGTCATCCAGTGCTCGACCCACGGCGCGCGCTTCCGCATCGAGGACGGGGAATGCCTCTCGGGCCCGTGCCTCGGCAGCGCGCTGCGCCCCGTCCCGGTCGCAGTGGCGGGCGGGATGGTGGTGGAAGGCTGAGGACGGACTCCGTCCCTCGATACGGCGCTTCGCGCCTACTCGGGATGAGGGAATCCCAAAGACACTCTCACCCTGAGTAGCGGCGAAGCCGCGTATCGAAGGGCCCGTCTCCTTGTCACCCTCCGGGATCGACCCCATAATCGCCGCGCCACGATCAGGGGGTCACGGTTATGGCCGACAACGAGCTTTTCCCGGTCCCGGACAGCGTCGCCGAAGGCGCCCATGTGGATGCGGCTGGCTATGAGGAGATGTACCGGCGCTCGATCGAGGATCCGGAAGCGTTCTGGGGCGAGCAGGGAAAGCGGATCCACTGGATCGAGCCCTATACGAAGGTCAAGGACGTCTCCTACGGACCCGGTGACGTCCATATCCGCTGGTTCTACGACGGCACGCTGAACGCGTCGGCCAACTGCCTCGACCGGCATCTGTCGGCGCGCGGCGAGCAGACCGCGATCATCTGGGAAGGCGACGACCCGGCGAATTCGAAACGCATCACCTACAACGAGCTGCACCGCGAGGTGTGCAAGTTCGCCAACGTGCTCAAGGCCCAGGGCGCGAAGAAGGGCGACCGGGTGACGATCTATCTGCCGATGATCCCAGAGATCGCGGTCGCGGTGCTGGCCTGCGCGCGGATCGGCGCGGTCCATTCGGTGATCTTCGGCGGGTTCTCGCCGGATTCGATCGCCGGCCGCATCCAGGACTGCGATTCCAACATCGTCGTGACCGCCGACGAGGGCGTCCGCGGCGGCCGCCTGATCCCGCTCAAGGGCAATGTCGACAAGGCGCTCGAATCCTGCCCGTCGATCGAGAAATGCATCGTGGTCCGCCATACCGGCGGCGAGACCGGCTGGGAAAACTGGCGCGACGTCTGGTACCACGAGGCGATGGAAGGGGCGTCGGAGGACTGCCCGGCAGAGGCGATGGGCGCCGAGGACCCGCTCTTCATCCTCTACACTTCGGGCTCGACCGGGAAGCCCAAGGGCGTGCTGCACACCACCGGCGGCTACATGGTCTACGCCTCGATGACCCACCAGTACGTCTTCGACTATCGCGACGGCGATATCTACTGGTGCACCGCCGACGTGGGCTGGATCACCGGGCACAGCTACATCATCTACGGCCCGCTCGCCAACGGCGCGACGACGCTGATGTTCGAGGGCCTGCCCAACTACCCCGACGCGTCGCGCTTCTGGCAGGTCTGCGACAAGCACAAGGTCAACATCTTCTACACCGCGCCGACCGCGATCCGCGCCCTGATGCGCGAGGGCGACGGCCCGGTGGAGGCGACCGACCGGTCCTCGCTCCGCCTGCTGGGCTCGGTCGGCGAGCCGATCAACCCCGAGGCCTGGCTTTGGTACTACAACGTCGTGGGCGGCGGGCGCTGCCCGATCGTCGATACCTGGTGGCAGACCGAGACCGGCGGGATCCTGATCACCCCGCTGCCGGGCGCGACGCCGCTCAAGCCGGGCTCGGCGACCCGGCCCTTCTTCGGGGTGCGGCCGGAGGTGGTCGACGCCGACGGCAACACGCTCGACGGCGCCTGCGCCGGCAATCTCTGCATCGCCGATTCCTGGCCGGGGCAGATGCGGACCGTGTTCCGCGACCACAAGCGGTTCGTCGAGACCTACTTCTCGACCTTTTCCGGGCGCTATTTCACCGGCGACGGCTGCCGCCGCGACGAGGACGGCTATTACTGGATCACCGGGCGGGTCGACGACGTGCTCAACGTCTCCGGCCACCGGCTGGGCACCGCCGAGATCGAGAGCGCGCTGGTGGCGCACGCCAGGGTCGCCGAGGCCGCCGTCGTCGGCTATCCGCACGACATCAAGGGGCAGGGGATCTACGCCTACGTCACCCTGGTGCTGGGCGAGGACCCGACCGACGCGCTGCGCCGCGAGCTCGTCCAGTGGGTGAGGAAGGAGATCGGCCCGATCGCCACGCCGGACCTGATCCAGTGGGCGCCGGGGCTCCCCAAGACGCGCTCGGGCAAGATCATGCGCCGGATCCTCAGGAAGATCGCCGCCAACGAGCAGGACCAGCTGGGCGACACCACCACGCTCGCCGATCCCGCCGTGGTCGACGATTTGGTCGAGCAGCGGATGAACCGCTAGCGCCGCCACGTGGCCGGACCCGAATCCCCGGACTGGTCCCGACGCGTCTTCGACCTGCTGGTCGAGGCGGGGGTGAGCCTGTTCGCCTACGTGCCGGATGCCGGCAACCGGGCGCTGGTCGACCTCGCCGACGCCCATAACGACACGCGGGCCGTCCTCCTTTCGAGCGAGCAGGAAGGGATCGCGCTCGCCGCCGGCGCGGATCTGGTGGGCGCGCGCGCGGTCGTGTGCATGCAATCCTCGGGCGTCGGCAACTGCCCCAACATGCTGTCGCTGGTCAAAGGCGGCGGGTTCCCGATGCTGCTCATCGTCACCATGCGGGGCGATTACGGCGAGATGAACCCCTGGCAGTACCCGATGGGACAGGCGGTCGGGCCGGTGCTGGAGGCGATGGGGGTCCTGACCTACCGGGCCGATGCCGACGCCGATCTCGAATCGGCGGCGCAAGCGGCGGTCGACGCGGCGTGGCGCGGCGGCCAGGGAGTCGCCCTGGTGCTGTCGCAGAAATTCCTCGGCGCCAAGCCGTTCTGAGGGGTGCGGGGGGCCATGACCGAACCGACGCTCGACCGCAGGGACGTCCTCGCCACGCTGTTCCCCGATCCGGGCGCATATCTGATGGTCGCCGGGCTCGCAGGCTCGGCGCGGGACGCGGCGGCGCTGACCGACGAGGCGGACACGCTGTTCGCGTTCGGCGGCGCGATGGGCGGGGCGGTGCCGATGGGTCTCGGCATGGCGCTCGCGGCGCCGGACCGGAAAGTCGCGGTCGTCACCGGCGACGGCGAACTGCTGATGAACGCGGGCGCGCTCGCCTCCGTCGCCTCGACGATGCCGGAGAACCTCTCGATCGTCTGCATCGACAACGGTCGCCACGGCGAGACCGGCGGGCAGCTCGGCCACACCGCGCGGCGCACCGACCTCGCCAGGATGGCCGAAGGCGCGGGGCTGCCCTCGGCGATGACCGTCAGCGACGCCGCCGGGCTCGGCGAGGCCGCCGCGTTCCTGCAGGAAGCCCCCGGACCCCGCTTCGTCTGCGTGCGCGTCGGGCCCGGCCCGCCGGCCGACTACAGGCGCAACTGGGACCCGGCCGCGTGCCGCCTGCGCTTCCGCCGGGCCTGGCGCGAGTCGCGCAACGCCCGCCCGGGGTAGGCGAAATGGCCTGCGGCAGCGGAACCCTGCCGGACGACATACGCGCCGCGCTGGGGCGGCTCGGCCTCGCGGAGGACGGCACCGGAATCCGGGCGACGGCGCTGCCCGGCGGGGTATCGTCGGACATCTGGAAGGTCGAGACCGGCGGGCGAACCGTCTGCGTCAAGCGCGCCCTCGCGCGACTCAAGGTCGCCGCCGACTGGCAGGCGCCGATCGGGCGTAACGCCTTCGAAGCCGCGTGGATCGAGACCGCCGGCGCGATCGCCCCGGACGCGGTGCCGCGTCTTCTGGGGCACGACGAGGAAGCCGGTCTGATCGCGATGACGTATCTCGACCCGGGCGATTTCCTCTCGTGGAAGGAGAAGCTGCGCCGGGGCCGGGCCGATGCCGACGACGCGCGGGGCGTCGCCGCCGCGCTCGCCGCCATCCACGCCGCCACCGCCGGGCGCGACGACGTCGCGCGGCGCTTCGCGTCGGACGCCATATTCCATGCCATTCGCCTCGAGCCCTATCTGGAAACCGCGGCGCGCGCCCATCCCGACCTCGCTCCGGCGCTGGCCTCGATTACGGAGAGAACGGCGGCGACGCGGCTCGCCCTGGTCCACGGCGACGTGAGCCCGAAGAACATCCTGATCGGGCCGGACGGGCCGGTGTTCCTCGACGCCGAATGCGCCTGGTACGGCGACCCCGCCTTCGATCTCGCCTTCTGCCTCAACCACCTGCTGCTCAAATGCTTGTGGACGCCGGAGGCCGCGACGGGGTTCCTGGGCTGCTTCGACGTTCTGGCGGAGACCTATCTCGACGGCGTCGCGTGGGAGTCCCCGGAAGCGCTGGAATCGCGCGCGGCGCCGCTTCTCGCCGGGCTGTTCCTCGCGCGCATCGACGGCAAGTCGCCGGTCGAGTACGTGACGGAGGAGACCGACAAGGACCGCGTCCGCCGCGTCGCGCGCGCGCTGCTCGAAGAACCGGCGGGCCGGCTGGACGGGGTCGGCGCGGCATGGGCGGCGGAGCTCGGCCTTTGAGCGCGACGGCGATCCTCTCGGTGAAGGGCCGCCGCGTCTGGGATTCGCGCGCGCGGCCCACCGTGGAGGTCGAGGTCGCGCTTGCGGGCGGCGCGCGCGGCCGGGCGATCGCGCCCGCCGGCGCCTCGCGGGGAAGCGGCGAGGCGGCGGACCTCCGGGACGGCGGGGACGCGTTCGGCGGGTACGGGGTGGCGCGCGCCGTCGCAGCGGTGAACGGGGAGATCGCCGCCGCTCTCGAAGGTCTCGACGCCCGCGACCGGGAAGGGGCGGACCGGCGCCTGATCGCGCTCGACGGCACGGCGGACAAGTCGCGGCTCGGCGGCAACGCGACGGTCGCCGCGTCGATGGCCGTCGCCCATGCCGCCGCCGCCGCCGAAGGCGTATCGCTCTGGCGCCATCTCGCGGGCGACGCCGAACCGGTCATGCCGCTGCCCGAGATCCAGATCTTCGGCGGCGGCGCCCATGCCGCGCGGCGGGTCGACATCCAGGACTTCATGGTCGTCGCGGTGGGCGCTTCGGAGTACGGCGAAGCGCTCGACTGGACGGCGGAGGTCTACCGCGCGGCGAGCGCGATCATGGCCGGGCGCGGCCTTCTCGCCGGCACCGCCGACGAGGGCGGGTTCTGGCCGGCCTTCGACGGCAACGAGCAGGCGCTGGAGACGCTCGTCGAAGCGATCGAGCGCGCCGGGCTGGCGCCGGGGGAGCAAGTCGCGATATCCCTCGACGTCGCCGCGTCCGAGTTCGGCGCGCGCGGCCGCTACCGCCTCGCGCGTGACGGCAAAACGCTGGATACGGACGGGATGTGTGAACTGCTCGGCGGCTGGATCGAGCGCTTTCCCATCGTCTCCGTCGAGGACCCGCTGGCGGAGGACGATTTCGACGGGCTCGCCGCCTTCACGCGGGCCCACGGCGCGCGCGTCCAGATCGTCGGCGACGACGCGCTGGTGAGCGACGCCGCCCGCGTAAACGAAGCGGCGGCGGCCGGCGCCTGCAACGCGGTCCTGCTCAAGCCCAACCAGGCGGGAACGCTCACCGAATGCGGGGAAGCGCTGGCGGCGGCGCGCGCGGCGGGCTACGGCGCCATCGTCTCGGCGCGCTCGGGCGAGACCGAGGACGTGACCGTGGCCCATCTCGCGGTGGGCTGGGGCGCGGGACAGCTCAAGGTCGGCTCCATCGCCCACGGCGAGCGCACGGCGAAGTGGAACGAGGGGCTGCGGATCGCGGAGACCCTGCCGGACGACGGCCGGCTTCCGCCGCGCTCGGCGTTCCCGTGGGGCGCGTGATGCGGGTGGTCTTCCACTACGACACCGGCCCGGCGCTCGCCCGGCGGCTGGCGGAGGTCGCGGGCGGCGGGATCGGGATCGCCGCGTGCGGGGAGGCCGACGACGAGCGATTCCGGGCTCTGATGGCGGACGCCGACGTGCTGTGGCACGTGCTGCGGCCGGTCGCCGCCGCCGACATCGAGGCCGCGCCCCGGTTGCGGCTGATCCAGAAGATCGGAGTCGGCGTCAACACCATCGACCTCGACACGGCCCGCGCCCGCGGCGTCCGGGTGTGCAACATGCCGGGGACCAACACCCCGGCCGTCGCCGAGATGACGCTCGCCCTGATGCTGTCCGCGATGCGCCAGCTCCCGGCGTTCGGGCGCGCGACGCGGGACGGCAAGGGCTGGGCGATGGACCCCGCGATACAGGACCGGCTCGGCGAGATCGGCGGGCGGACGGTCGGCCTCGTCGGCTTCGGCGCGGTGCCGCGGGCGCTCGCCCCGGTGCTGAAGGCGCTGGGCGCGCGCCTCCTCTACACCGCCCGCGCGCCGAAACCGGAGGCCGGAGGCCTCGCCGAATGGCGAACGCTGCCAGCGCTGCTGGAAGAGTCCGACATCGTCTCGCTCCACGTCCCGGAGACGCCGGAGACGATCGGCATGATCGACCAAGCCGCGCTCGCCCGCATGAGACCGGGCGCGGTCCTGGTCAACACCGCGCGCGGCAGCCTGGTCGACGAGGCGGCGCTGGCCGACGCCCTTTCGAGCGGGCGGCTCCGGGCGGCCGGGCTCGACGTCTTCGAGCGCGAGCCGGTGACGCCCGACAATCCGCTGCTCGCGCTCGACAGCGTCGCGCTCGCCCCGCACGTCGCCTGGCTCACCACGGACACCATCGAGCGCAGCCTCGAAATCGCCGTCGACAACTGCCGCCGCCTCGCCACGGGGGAGACGTTGCGCTTTCAGGTGGTGTGAGCAGGCAAACTCAGAAATCGATGCAGCGGCCGTCCTTTTCCCAGTCCCCGTAGCGGGTGGGGTCCGGCCCCTTGCGACCGCCGATCTCGGGGACGGTTTCGGAGTCGGGGTGGGTGCCTTCGCGCGTCTTTTCCCCGGTCTTGCCGGTGGACTCAGGCGGGGTCTTGGGGTCTGTTGCGGCCATCCCGGCACTATGCCTGGCGCGCGCCGGGCGGCCAACCCAGCAATGCGGACCGGCGATGGGCGGCACCGAATCCACCCGGCGACAGAGACCGCGCGAAGTCGCGCACGCGCTGCTCGACGCGGTGCTCCGGGACCGCCGCGCGTTGGACGAGGCGCTCGCGGACTCAGGGCACTTCGCGGCGCTTGCTCAACGCGACCGGGCGCTGGTCCGGCACCTGACGGCGACGACGCTGCGCCGCCTCGGCCAGATCGACGCGCTGCTCGCGGACTTCATCGAACGCCCCCTGCCGGAGCGGGCGGCTTCGGCGCGGAACGCGCTCAGGCTCGGCGCCGCCGACATCCTCTTTCTGCGCACGCCGGCGCACGCGGCGGTCAACGAGGCGGTGGGCCTGCTGCGCCGGCCCGCGGCGCGGCGTTATCGCGGGCTTGCCAACGCCGTCCTCCGCCGCCTCGCGCGCGAGGGCACCGCGTCGCCGGAGGGCGGCGACGCGGCGCGGCTCAACACGCCGGACTGGCTCTGGCGGAGCTGGGTAGGCGCGTACGGCGCCGAAACGGCGCGCGCGGTGGCCGAGGCCCACATGGCCGAGCCTCCGCTCGACATCACGGCCGCGTCGCAGCCCGGTGAGTGGGCGCGCCGGCTCGAGGCGGAGTTGCTTCCGACCGGAAGCCTCCGGCGCGCGCCGGCGCCGGTGGAGAGCCTGCCAGGATTCAACGACGGCGCCTGGTGGGTGCAGGACGCGGCGGCGGCGCTGCCGGCCCGCGCGCTGCTCGCCGGCCTGAGGGCGCCGCGCGTAGCCGATCTCTGCGCGGCGCCGGGCGGCAAGACGGCGCAGCTCGCGGCGTCGGGGACGCGGGTGACGGCGCTCGACATCTCGCCCGCCCGTCTCGAACGTCTCAGGGAAAACCTGGCCAGGCTCCGGCTGTCGGCGGCGCTCGTGGAGGCGGACCTCCTCGGCTGGACACCCGCGGAACCGTTCGATGCGGTGCTGCTGGACGCGCCCTGCTCGGGCACCGGGACGATCCGGCGGCATCCCGACATCGCGCGCAACAAGACGGCGGACGACGTGGCGCGGATGGCGTCGCTCCAGCGCGCGCTGCTCGCCGCCGCGGCGAAGGCGGTGCGCCCGGGCGGCAGGCTGGTCTACGCCGTCTGCTCGCTCCAGCCCGAGGAAGGACCGGCGGCGGTGGAAGCGTTCCTCGCCGCCGCGCCCGACTTCCGCCGGCTTCCCGTCGAGGCGGGGGAAATCGCGGGGACCGGGGATTTCCTGACGCCGGAAGGCGATATCCGGACGCTGCCCTGCCACCTCCCGGAGCGCGGCGGGATTGACGGATTCCATGTCTGCCGACTAGAACGCCGCGGCGGCGCGCCCGCGTCCGCATAACCGGAACACGACCGAGGAAACGGACCGGTTCCGGCGCGTCGGGCGGGCGGCCATCCCGCATTCCCCGCCGCCCGCGCCTAATCTGTTGCTGCGACTCTGTGAAGCTGATACCAAGATCGGGTGCCCCGGGCTCTCAGAATTGCGCCGTCCATCCTCTCGGCTGACTTCGCGAGGCTGGGCGCGGAGTTGCGCGCGGTCACCGAGGCCGGCGCCGACCTGATCCATATCGACGTCATGGACGGGCATTTCGTGCCCAACATCACCATCGGTCCGGGCGTCGTGAAGGCGCTGAAGCCGCATTCGGGCCTGCCCTTCGACGTCCACCTGATGATCGCGCCGGCGGACCCCTTCATTCCGCAATTCGTCGGCGCCGGCGCCGACATAATCACCGTCCACGCCGAGGCGGGGCCGCATCTCCACCGGAGCCTCGCCCTGATCCGGGACCAGGGCTGCGGGGCCGGGGTCTCGCTCAACCCCTCGACCCCGGCGGAGGCGGTCGTTCCCGTGCTCGACGCGGTCGACCTGGTGCTGGTGATGAGCGTCAATCCAGGCTTCGCCGGACAGTCCTTCATCGACAGCCAGCTCGACAAGCTGGGCCGGCTCCGCCGGATGATCGACGGCAGCGGGCGCGACATCGCGCTCGAGGTGGACGGCGGCATCAACGCCGAGACCGGCAGACGCGCGGCCGAGGCGGGAGCCGACATCCTGGTCGCCGGCACGGCCGCGTTCGCCGGCGGCGAGGAAGCGTATGCGGAAAACATCCTCCGGCTCCGCGGCAATGCCTGACGGCAGCGCAGCCCCGGCGCGGTCCGCCGATGCCGGCCCGGTGCGCCGGCTGCCGCGCAACCCGATCAGGCTGGCGCTCTACCGGATCGACCGCCTGTCCGTCCGGCGCGTCGCCTATGCCGTCGCGACGCTCTGGTTCAACGGGCTGTTCTATCGCCGCACGCTCGGCGGCCGCTACGGCCGGGGGCTCGCCCACGCGCCGCAGGAAGTCTGGCTGGGCGACGCGCGGCGCGGTTCCGCCATTCTGAAGAAGGAGTATGTCTTCGCCGGACACGCCGAGTCCGACCCCCGCAACCTCTGGCAGAACAAGAGCGCGCCCCGGGCCTGGCAAGCCGCGCTGCACGGGTTCGACTGGCTGCGCGACCTCCGCGCCGTCGGGGGGAAGGCGGCGCGCGATCACGGGCGGGCGATGATCGTGGACTGGCTCGAACGGGAGGACCGCTGGCACGCATTGAGCTGGCGGCCCGACGTCATCGCCGAACGGCTGACCAACTGGCTGATGGCCGCCGAACATTTCTACCCCGTGGACGAGCCGCTCGACGCAAAGCCGTTCCTCGGCAGCCTGATCCGCCAGTCCAGACATCTCGGTCGCGTGGTCGGCCTGCTCGATCCGGGAACCGAAAGGCTGAGGGCGCTGTGCGCGCTGGTGCTGACCGGAGTGTGCATACCGGCCCAAGCGCGCAGCCTGCCACGGTGGCTCGACATGTTGAGCGCGGAGTCGGTGGCCCAGATCGGAATCGACGGGGTCCATGTCACCCGAAGCCCGAGGATGCAGCTTCTCCTCTTGCGGCGCCTTGTCGAGCTCAACGGGGTGCTCCGCGACGCGGAGATCGACACGCCCCAACCGATAGAGGGCGCGATCTCCCAGATGGCCGCGGCCTTGCGGCAGCTGCGCCACGGCGACGGCCGGCTGTGCCTGTTCAACGACAGCGACGAGGAAGAGAACTGGCTGATCGACCTGGTGCTGAGCCGGGCGGGCTCGCCGGGGCACCACGCCGACGCGCCGCCGGAGGATGCCGGCTTCCAGCGCCTCTCGACGGGCGGCACCATAGTCCTGATGGATACGGGCCCGCCGCCGCCGCCGGGATTCGACCGCCACGCCCACGCCGGCGCGCTGAGTTTCGAGATGAGCGCAGGGCGCCAGCGGATGGTGGTCAACTGCGGCGCGTATTCGGGGCTGCGCGAGGATTGGCGGTTCGCCCAGCGCGCGACCGCCGCGCATTCGACCGTCACGATCGACGACTACAACTCCGCCGACGTCCTGAACGCCGAAATGATCGGGTCCCGCCCCCGGATCACCGGGGTCGACCGGCACGAAGCCGACGGCAATCTCTGGCTCGACGCCGCGATGGAGGGTTACGGCGGGATTTCCGGGCTGAGCCATCGACGCAGGCTTTACCTGACCGCGGACGGCGCCAATCTCCGCGGCGAGGACACCCTCGCCGGAAAGCGTCCGCACCGCTTCGTGGCGCGTTTTCATCTGCACCCGTCGGTCACCGCATCGCTCGCGCAGAACGAGGAGTCGGTGCTGCTTCGGCTCCGCGACGGGGACGGCTGGCGTTTCCGGGCCGAGGGCGGTGTCGTCAGCCTGCAGGAAAGCGTCTATCTGGGCTTTCGCGGCCGGCCGCGGCGGACCCTCCAGATCGTGATCACCGGTGCGAAGGGGAGCGGCTCGGCAACCCTCAAATGGGCGTTCGTCCGCCTCGGCGGCTGAGCGGCGGCGCCGTCAACCCGTCGACGCGACGGCGGCGCGCAACTGCTCGACGACGTAGACCCGGATGGCCGAGGCGAGGCTCCCCGGCCGGGCCGCGTCGATCTCGCCGATCAGCGCGGACGGGGACAGGCCCCGCGCGCCGGCGATCGCATCGAGCTGGTCCCAAAACACCGGCTCGAGCGCAACGCTGGTCCGGTGGCCCGAAACCGTCAGCGTGCGCTGTAGCAGCCCGGATCGCGTGAGGCTCATCGCGGCGACCGGACCTCAGAACAGCCCCTCGATCTCGCCCCGGTCGTTGACCGTGATGTTGTTGGCCGCGGGAACCCGCGGCAGGCCCGGCATGGTCATGATGTCGCCGCAGATCGCGACCAGGAAGCCCGCGCCGTTGGCGAGCCTGACCTCGCGCACGTGGAGATCGTGACCCTCCGGCGCGCCGCGCAAGCTCGGATCCGCCGAGAAGCTGAGCGGCGTCTTCGCCATGCACACCGGAAGCGCGCCGTAGCCGTCGTCCTGGTATCCCTCGATCTGGCGCCGGACCCGGTCGGGCGCGCCCACCGTGCCCGCCTTGTAGATGTTGCGCGCGATGGTCTCGATCTTGTCCCAGAGCGGCATCTCGTCGGGGTAGAGGAAGCGGAACCCCTCGTTCGGGGTTTCGGCCGCGGCGACCACCTTTTCCGCAAGCGCCACCGCGCCGGCGCTTCCTTCGCCCCAATGGGTGCAGTCCACCGCCTCCACCCCGTAACCGGCGCAGGCTTCGGTGACCACCGCCACCTCGTCCGGGGTGTCGGCGTTGAAGTGGTTGAGCGCGACGACGACAGGGACGCCGAAGCCCTGGATGTTCTCGATGTGGCGCTTGAGATTGGCAACGCCCTCGCGAACGGCGGCAACGTTCTCGGCACCGAGCGCGTCGCGGGCGACCCCGCCATGCATCTTGAGCGCGCGGATCGTGGCGACCAGCACCACCGCGTCGGGCTCGAACCCCGCCTTGCGGCACTTGATGTCGATGAACTTCTCGCCGCCGAGGTCGGAGCCGAAGCCGGCCTCGGTCACCGTGTAGTCGGCGAGCTTGAGCGCCGTCCGCGTCGCGGTCACGGAATTGCAGCCATGGGCGATGTTGGCGAACGGCCCGCCATGCACGAAGGCGGGGGTCTTCTCCAGCGTCTGCACCATGTTGGGCAGGATCGCCTCCTTCAGGAGCGCGGTCATGGGCCCCGGGCCCATCAGGTCGCGCGCGAAAACCGGCTCCCGGCCGCGGGTCTCGGCGACGATGATGTTGCCGAGGCGCTCCTTGAGGTCGCCCAGACTCTCGGCGAGACAGAACACCGCCATGACCTCGGACGCGACCGTGATGTCGAAACCGTCCTCGCGCGGGAAGCCGTTGGCGACGCCGCCGAGCGAGCCGACGATCGAGCGCAGCGCGCGGTCGTTGAGGTCGACGACCCGCCGCCACGAGATCCGGCGCGCGTCGATGCCGAGCGCGTTGCCCCAATAGATATGGTTGTCGAGCAGCGCGGACAGCAGGTTGTGGGCCGACCCGATGGCGTGGAAGTCGCCGGTGAAGTGGAGGTTGATGTCCTCCATCGGCACCACCTGGGCGTAGCCGCCGCCGGCGGCGCCGCCCTTGACGCCGAAGCAAGGGCCGAGGCTGGGCTCGCGCAGGCAGATCACCGTCCGCTTGCCGACCGCATTCAGCGCGTCGCCGAGACCGACCGTGGTGGTCGTCTTGCCTTCGCCGGCGGGGGTCGGCGTCATCCCGGTGACCAGGATCAGCTTCCCGTCGGGCTTGCCGGCGAGGGTATCGATGTAATCCAGCGAGACCTTCGCCTTGTGCGGACCGAAGCGGTAGACCGCCTCGTCCGGAATGTCGAGCGAGCCGGTGATATCGGTAATTTCCGCGAGCGTTGCCGCGCGCGCGATCTCGAGGTCGGATTTGACCTCGCTGCCCATGTTGTTGCTCATCGTGCCTCCCGATCCTGCGGCACGGATTTTAGGGACGCGCGGCGGCGCGCAAAAGGCCGGACGGTCTGGCAAAATGGCCCGCGGGGTCGGCGGGACCTGTATTCGGAGGATCGGGACATGGCGGGACGGATCGAGGCGCGGCTGGCGGAGCTCGGCATCGTGTTGCCGGAGGCGGGGGCGCCGAAGGCGGCGAAAATCCTGACCGCCAAGATCTCCGGCGACTGGATGTACGTTTCGGGCGCGGTTCCGAGGCTCGACGGCGAGATCCGCTTTGTCGGCAAGGTGGGGCGCGAGTTCTCGCTGGAAGAGGGGCAGGCGGCGGCGCGGCTCAGCGCGCTCAACATGCTCGCCCATGCGCGCAAGGCGCTCGGCGGCGACCTCGACCGGGTGCGCGACATCGTCAACGTGCGCGGCTTCATCAACATCGATCCCGACTTCACCCAAATTGCCGAGACCCTCAACGGCGCGTCCGAGGTGCTGATCGAGATCTTCGGAGACCGGGGACGCCACGCGCGGACCGCCGTGGGGGTCGCCGGCATGCCGTTCGGCGTCGCGATCGAGGTCGAGGCGCAGATGCGCATCGATCCCGCCTGAACTCTCACACCGCTTGCAAGCGCGGCCCGGCTGGGCCACGATCCGTCAGCCGATGGCCGAGGGAGGCCCCGCCATGCAGCGCGTCAAGCACGAGATCCCGAGCGCGTACCGGAACACGACGATCGACGAGCTGGCGGAACGCCAGGTGGTGCGCTACGGCGAGCTGGAGCCCGACTGGGACGCCTTCGCGGACTCGCAGATCGAGGGCCGCCGCCGGGCGCAGTATCGCCTGATCGGGGTCGGCGGGTCCGGCAAGCCCGACCCCCACGCGCTGCCCGCGGGCGGTTTCACGCTCTCGATGCTGATCGTTCCGCCGGGCCAGGGCGGGTCCGCCCACACCCATGAGGTGGAGGAGGCGTTCGTCGTCCTGGAGGGCGAGCTCACCGTGTTCTTCCAGGACGAGACCGGCCGCCAGGCGGGGAATACGCTGGGGCAGTACGAGGTCGCGCTGTGCCCGGCAGGCATCCCGCACGGCTTCGTCAACGAGGGCGACAAGGACGCGCTGATCCAGATCATGATCGGCAGCGGCGAGCCCGGTCCCATCGGCTTCGTCGACGACGACATCTACCGCGAGGAAGTCGACCGGCTGACCTCGCGCGGCCGGATGGCGGCGGCCGAGTAGGGTCTTATTCCGCCGCCGGAACGTCGGCCGGCGGCTCCCTGCGGACGAATCCCTCGAACAGTCCTTCGAGCCGCGCCATGCGTTCGCGGATCTCCGCCACCTCTTGGGCAAGGCCCCCGTGGTCTTTCGCCAAACCGTCCACTTTGCGCTCGAGGCGAGCGAACCTCTTGTCCAGCCGGTGTTCCATGTCCGTCATGGCGCACCACAGGAAGGCCGTGATGACGACCCCGACCCCCAGCATGGTGACGATCTCGGGACTCATGGAGCGAATATGATCGACACGCCCCATGCTTTCAAGGAATAACCTGGTTCTCTACCCGAAATAGCAGACGCCGCGCGCGACGGCTCACTCGTAATCGGCGTGGGCGCGGGCCTTGCCGGCACCGTCCTCGGCGATCATGGCGGGCGTCGCCACGTGCCCGGCGGGCGGGCCTTCGAGGCCGAAGAAGCGGCGCATGCGCTCGTAGACGATCTCGTGGCGGAGCGCCGCATCCAGGCCCCTGAACATCTCGTAGAAGATCGGCGACGGGTCGGGCCAGGTGCCCTGCGGGTGGGGGTAATCGGCGCCGAACACCAGGATGTCGCGCAGCACGTTGTCCTCGTGGGTGATCCCCTGGGCGGCGATCGCGTCCTCCTCGAAGGTGACCAGCATCTGGCGCCGGACGTAGAAGCTCGGGAGCTCCTCGAGCCCGGTGTCGCGGAACAGGCCGGGGCGTTCCTCGGCCTGCCGGTCCATCCAGTAGACCAGGAACGGCACCCAGCCGGCCCGGCATTCGGCGAACAGGAGCTTGAGCCCCGGATGGCGCTGCAGCGCGCCGCAATAGACGATGTCGGCGAGCGGGCGCGACAGCGAGAACGGCGCGCAGGAGAAATAGGCCATACGCTCGCCACGGCCGGCCGGTGGGATGGTCGTCTTGACGTGGCCGCCGATGTGGCAGGCGCACACCGTCCCGGTCTCCTCGAAGGCCGCCCAGGCGGGCTCCCAGCATTCGTGGAACATGCCGTGCGGCCCGTCGAAGGGGACGAACTCGGCCGCCTTGCAGCCCATCGCGGCGAGCCTCCGGATCTCGCCGGGCACGGATTCGGGATCGAATACCGGCAGGATCGGCAGGATCATCAGTCGGTCGGGGTCGCGGGCGTTGAGCTCCATCACCCAGTCGTTGTAGACGCGGTGGACCTCGTGGCGCAGCGCGGGGTCGTCGATATCCCACTTGCGGGTGGAGCCGAACCCGACATAGCCGTAGACGCTGCCGTGATCCATGTGCTCCAGTAGGAGGTCGGGATCGGACGGCGGCAGGCTGCCGTCGGGGATGCGCGCGCCGGAGCGCCCGAAGAACTGGTCGAGCAGGGCGCGGTTGTCGGGGCCGTCGGCGGTGCCGCCGTCGCGCCCGCCGGCGATCTTGCCTTCCCAGCTCCAGAGCAGCGCGCCCTCGTGCTCGACCACCCTGGGCGCGTTCTCCCGGAACCTCGCCGCGACCCGGTCCTGCCACAGCCGCGCCGGGATCCAGCGCTGGTCGAGATGGTTGTCGGCCGAGTTGTACTTGTAGAGCGTCACAGGACCGCCCTCCTGCGGCGCGCGAGATAATCCTTGCCCACGATCAGCCCGCCGAGCGCGAGCCCGGCCGCGTTGAGCCAGAGGCCATGGGGGATGGCATGGGCGGGCAGCAGGAGCAGGATGCCGGCGGCGAAAACAAGCAGCCTTTCCGCCGGGCCGAGGCGGGAGAACATGAAGCCGATCAGCCCGCAGGAAGCGATCCAGACCCCGATCATCGCGGTGGCGGCGGCGGAGACGATCTCGAACGTCGTGCCCTGACCGATCAGCGCCGGCGACAGCACGAACACGAAGGGGATCACGTAGGCGATCCACCCGAGCCGGACCGCCGTCGCCCCGGTCTCCATCGGCTTCGCGCCGGATAACGAAGCCGCCGCAAAGGCGGCAATCGCAACGGGCGGTGTAATCATCGACATCAGCCCGAAATAGAGCACGAACATGTGCGCCGCGATCGGGTGAATGCCGAGCTTGATCAGCGACGGCGCGATCATCGTCGCCAACAGCAGGTAGATCGCCGACGTCGGCATCCCCATGCCGAGCAGGATCGAGACGATCGCCGTCAGCACCAGCAGCAGGAACAGGCTGTCCTCGCCCACCGCGGCGAGGATCAGGGTCAGCGCCTGGCCGAGCCCGGTGCGGTCGAGGATGGCGATGATGATGCCGGCCATCGCGCCGATGACCACGATGTCGGCGGAGGCGCGGCCGCAGTCGGCGATCGAGTCCCAGAGCTGTTTCCGCGTGATCCGATGCCGCTTGTAGCCGAAGACGATGCTGACCACCGCCACCGATATCGCCGCCCAGAACGCCGCTTCCTGGGCCGGCAGGTTGAGGCTGAACAGCGCGTACACCAGCACCACGTAGGGAAGGGCGAAGAACCAGCCCTCCTTGAGCACGCGGAGGAACGGCGGGATCCGGTCCTTCGGCAGCGGCGCGATGTCGTTCTTGGCCGCTTCCAGATCGACCTGCACGAACACCGCGAGATAGTAGAGGACCGAAGGGATCAGCGCGGCGAGGATGATCTCGGTGTATTCGAGCTCCAGCAGCTCGGCCATCAGAAAGGCGGCCGCGCCCATGATCGGCGGCATGATCTGCCCGCCGGTCGAAGCCACCGCCTCGATCGCCCCGGCGCTCTTGCGGTCGTAGCCCGCCTGGCGCATCAGCGGGATGGTGATCACCCCGGTCGAGGCGACGTTGGAAACCGCCGAGCCCGAGATCGAGCCGAACAGCCCCGAGGCGACGACGGCGATCTTGGCCGAGCCGCCCCGCGAACGCCCCATGATGGCGGCGGCGAGGTCGGTGAACCATTCCGACGCCCCTGTATGCAGCAGAAGCTGCCCCATCCAGATGAACAGCACCACCGTCAGCACGATGATCTTGAGCGGCAGGCCGAGCAGCGCGACGTTGGTCACGCCGAGCTCGGCGATCAGCCGGTAGCTGTCCTGTTCGTAGCCCTTGAGCATGCCGGGGACGAGATGCCCCACGAAGGCGTAGGCGAGGAACGCCGAGAGCACCGCGGTCAGGCTCCAGCCGGCGGTGCGTCTCAGCGCCTCCCACATCAGCGGGATCAGCACGACGCTGATCCAGAACATCTTCCCGCGCATGGCGAACGGGTTGAGCTCGATGTCGCCGTAGATCCATATGAGGTAGGCCGACGCGCCGAGGCCGAGCACGGCGAATACCGCGTCGTACCAGGGAACCGACGGCCGGTCCCGCCCGCCGGCGAACGGAAAGCGGATGAAGACGATGGCGAGCGTCAGCCCGAAACAGGCCACCAGCGCCTGCTCGTCGAACCACTGGAAACCCAGCCTGAGCCAGAACTCGATCGCCCAGGTCAGCGCGATCACCGTAATGACCGCGCCGAGAACCCGGGTCGACAGCGTGACGAAGCGGCCCTCGCGGCGCGCGGAGAGGAGCTGCGTGCCCCTGTCCTTCCGACCGCCAGCGTCCGTTTCGGTCGACTGCTCGGCCATCTCGGAAAATCCTGCCGCCGGACGGACGCCCGCGCCCCCGGAGGAACGCGGGCGTCTCCGGCGGTTCTACGCGGCCAGCCGGATCAGCCGGCGGGCCAGAGACCGACTTCCTTGTAGTACTTCACGGCGGCCGGGTGATAGGGGTAGCCGTGCTGCTTGGCGAGGCGCTTGTCGGCGCTGAAGGTCCGCCACAGCGGCCCGCCTTCCTTGAGCTGCTTCTCCTGGGTGTGCATCACCTTGGTGACCTTGTAGATGATGTCGTCCGACACGCCCTTGTGGGTCCACAGCAGGAAGTCGTAGCCCACGAACACGGTGGGTTCGAGCACCCCGGTCAGCCCCTTGGCGGGCTGGACGACGGTCCATTCGCTCTTCGGGAACCATTTGTGCATCCCCTTGAGCGCCTCGGGCGTGTTGGGGTAGGAGATGTGCCGCACCCCGCCGTCGATCTTGGCGTCCATCTGCTTGACGAAGCCGGAGCCCACCGCGGCGATCGCCCAGTCGAGCTTGCCCGCCATGAAGGCGCGCCAGTGCTGCACCAGCCCGACCTGCGGCACCGGCTTGATGTCGTCCGGCGTGAGCCCGACGGTCGCGAGCGATCCGTTGAAGATATGGACGAACAGGGGCGCGCCCTTAAAGCCGACGGGCGTGCGCTTGCCCTTGAGCTGCACGATCGAGGTGATGCCCGATTTCTTGGGAACCACCGCGCTCACCCGGAACTTCATGATGGTCGAGACCAGGCGCAGGTTCTCGTGCTTCTTGCCCTTCGAAAGGCCCCAGCCTTCCTTCGCCATGGTGTATTGCGGGATGTTGGAGATCCCGAATTCGAGCTCGCCCGCGTTGACCACGGGGATGTATTGCTGGGTGCCGCCCATGGTCTGCTTGCGCATCTGGAGGCCCGGCGCGTGCTCGGACACGGCCTTCGAGATGGTCGCGGTGATCTGCGAGACGGCGCCCGCCTTGGTGGCGCCGATGCCGACCGTCTGGGCCGAGGCGGCGCTCGCCAGGGCGGCCGCGGCGATTGCCCCGAGGGCGGTGTGAATCCAACGCATGCTGTCGCTCCCGTCAGTGTTCTCCGATCGATCAGGCGATCATAGCCATGCGCCCCTTTGGAACAAGCCGCGCGGCTGGTATAGGCTGGGGCCGCAACCGGGAGGCGGACATGGACGGCCATCGCGGCGCGCCCTACCGGACCATCGAGGTCACCCCCTACAGCCCCCATGTCGGCGCCGAGATCGGCGGCATCGACCTCACCCGGCCGCTGCCGGCGGAGCAGCTCGCCGAGCTCCGCCGCGCCTTCACGGATCACCTGGTGCTGTTCTTCCGCGACCAGGAGATCGGCTTCGACGACCACGCCAGGCTGGCGGAGTATTTCGGCACCATCGGCCGGCATGTCGGCGTCCGCACCCACAGCCGGCCGTCGGAGGACGACCGCGTCCGCCGCTTCCATTTCGACGAGTATTCGGAGGAAGTCTCGGGCAATGTCTGGCACACCGACCAGTCCTGCGCGCCGGTCCCGCCGCTCGCCAGCATCCTCTACAACCACACGCTCCCGCCGGACGGCGGCGGCGATACCTTGTTCGCCAGCATGTACGCCGCCTACGACGCGCTGTCGGACCGCATGAAGGCTTACCTGGAGGGGCTGACCGCGCTGCATGACGGGGTGCGCGTGTTCGGCGAGGGGACGCCGCGCGCGACCCATCCCGTCGTGGTGCGCCATCCGGGCAGCGGGCGCAAGCTGCTCTACGTCAACGAGTCCTTCACCGTCCGCATCGAGGAGCTCCCGCCCGCCGAGAGCCGGCACCTGCTCGCCTTCCTGGTCGAGCACTGCACCCAGCCCGAATGGACCTGCCGTTTCCGCTGGCGCCCGCACTCGATCGCGATGTGGGACAACCGCTGCGCCCAGCACCGCGCGATCTCCGACTACCTGCCGAACGTGCGCTCGGGATACCGCGTGCAGATCGACGGCACGGCGGCGCCGGTGGCGGGGTAGGGGGTCCCTCGATACGGCGCCGGCGTGCCTACTCGGGATGAGGACGGTTTTGTAATCCCCCTATCCTGAGGAGCGGCGAAGCCGCGTATTGAAGGATCTCTCACCGCCCCGCCGCGTGCGGCAGGGGCAGCCGGAGCCCGGTCCCGATGTCGAGCGCCTTCCGGTAGACATAGTGCGCGACGCCGATGTCCTGGCTGACGAGGCCGACGGTGTGGATCAGGTTGCGTTCGTCCGGACTTTCGCGGCCTCCGGCCGTCCCCGCCACGAGGTCGGAGATCTCGCCGTGCATGGCCTCGCGGGAGAACAGCCCGTCGGCGACGGTCTTGCGGAACTCGGGGGTCAGCATGTTGATGTCGAAATCGTCGATCACGATCCTGTCCATCGCGGGCCAGCCGGCAGGGTCGAGCTCGCGCCTCGCCAGCGAGACGAAGGTGGCGCCGGGCTTGAGCCATTCGGCGCGGCTCACGATCTCCTTCGACGTGGTGCCGCCGACCGCGATGTCGGCGCCGCTCACCACCGCCTCGATCGAGCCGACGGGGGTCACGGGCACGCCGAGCGCGGCGGACCACTTGTCGGCGAAGGCCTCGCGGGTCGCCGGGCTTCGCGAGGTGCAGCGTATCTCCTCGAAATCGTAGAGCTCGGCGAGGCATTGCAGCGCCGTCGTCCCCATCGTGCCGACCCCAACCAGCCCGAGCGCGCGGGGATCGGGGTTCGCCATCCACTTGCAAGCGAGGACGGCGGCGGCGGTCGAACGGATCGCGTATGTCCAGTGCTCCTCGACGATGGCGAGCGCGACCGAGGTGACGGGGTCGCTGAGCACGATGTAGCGGGTCGCGTCGAGCGTGCCGACGGTCGAGCGCTCGGCATCCTCGTAATAGGCGTAGAGCCGGACGCCCGAAATCGGGATTTCCGACAAGAGCGCGCCCTTGACGTGCCAGTGATGGTGAAAGCGGTCGTCGTCGAGCCGGAAGGCGGGCGGCTCGGTCCAGCTCACGGTGCCCTCGGCGTGCATGCGGTAGACGTCCTCGCACACCGCCATCGCCTCGGCGGGGCTCAGGAGGTCGAGCGTCTCCGCGTGCGAGAGGAACAGAAGTTCGTCCGCCATTACGCCCCTTCCCCCGCGCTTTCCAGCGTCGCCATCGCGGCGCGGATCCGTTCGGTCGCCTCCGCGTCGAGCTCCAGCGTCCCGGGGTCGATCGCCACGCCGTAGAGGGCGCGCGCCGCCGCAAGCGAGACATAGCCCTGGCGCACGTCGTCCAGCACCGTCCCGGCCGGGCGCTCCAGCGGAGAGCCGAACCCGCCGCCGCCGCCCGAATTGACGATGAAGGCGTCGCCGGTCTCGATCCGCTTCCAGAACAGCTTCGCGTTGGCGAATTCCGGCCCGGGCTCGCCGTTCACCCGGAGTCCGATACGGTTGCCGCGCCCATCGCGCCCGCCCTCCAGCCCCCAGGGCTCGCAATTGGCGCGGTCGGCCTGGCTGTTGAAGTTGAGCGGCGAGCGCGCCTGCACCACGTATTCGATGCCGAGCCCGCCGCGATGGCGCCCCGCCCCGCCGGAATCGGGGATCAGCGCGTGGCGCTCGATCACGATGGGGTAGTTCACCTCCATCAGCTCGGACGGGCTGTTGTGGGTGTCGCCGTCGTTGAGGCAGACCGTCGCCGGCATGCCGTCCTCGTTGTGCTTGGCGCCCCAGCCACCGCCGGTCGGGCCGATCGCGCCGATGAACAGCGTGTTGCGGCGCGGGTCGATCCCGTTCATCCGCCCCATCACCAGATCGGCGTGATGGCCGGCCGCGACGCGTTCCGGGATGGCCGGCGCCAGCGCCTTGAACACCGCGTCCACGATGGTCATCGGAAACGTCATCCAGCTCCGCATCGCCGCCGGTCGCTCGGCGCTCACGATCCGTCCCGGCGGGATGACCGTGGTGAGGGGGCGGAAGCTGCCGTCGTTGATCGGGTAATCGGTGGGCGAGGCGATGCACTTGAAGGCCACCTGGGAGCAGGCATAGGCCGTGGTGATGCCGGAATTGTAGAACCCCTTCACCTGGCGCGAGACGTCGGTGAGGTCGATGGTCATCTCCTCGCCCGCGACCTCGACGCGGACGACGATGGGGATTTCCCTGCCGACATCGATCCCGTCGTCATCCATGAAAGCCTCGGCCTCGTAGACCCCGTCCGGAATCGAGCGCGTGCGTTCGCGCGCGGCCGTCTCCGACTGGTCCATGATGCGGCCGATCGCGCCCAGCACCGCACCCCTGCCGTAGCGTTCGATCAGACGGAGGAAGCCGCGCTCGCCGGTGCGGACGGCGGTGAGCTGGGCGCGGAGGTCGCCGAGCGCGCGTTCCGGCATCCGAACATTCATCGCAATGATGTCGATGAGGTCCTGGTTGAGCGCGCCCGCGCGCTGCAATTTCAGGATGGGGACTTGCAGCCCCTCGGCGTAGATGTCGGTGGTGATGCCCTGCAGCGTACCGCCGATATCGAGCCAGTGCGCCATGCAGCAGGAGAACCCGACCAGCTCGTCCTCGTGGTAGATCGGCAGGCTCAGCGTGATGTGGTTGAGGTGGCTGCCGGTCACATAGGCGTCGTTGGTGACCAGGATGTCGCCGGGCTCGATCCCGTCGGTTCCGAAATGCGCGAGCTTCGCCTTGAGCGTTTCGGCCATGCCCCGGATGAACATGGGAAGCCCGAGCCCGATCGAGACCGTCTCGCCCTTCGCGGTGAACAGCCCGACGGTGAAGTCGAGCGCCTCGTAGATGATCATGTTGTAGGCGGTGCGCATGAGGTTGGTCTTCATTTCCTCGGTCACCGCCATGACGCCGTTGCGTACCAGTTCGGTGGTCACGGGATCGCTCCGGGGATCTGCGCCGTTCTCCGTCATGGCGCGAGACTAACTCGCGCGGCCCGCTCCCTCAATTTGCCGGTCTGTTTCCGACCGCGGCCCGATTGCGAACCCCGAACCGCGATGATATATATCGATGAGAGATATCAACATGGGACTCCGGCCATGACCATGACCGCCAAGCTGTTCTGGAACGGAAGATCCCAAGCCGTGCGGCTCCCCAAGGAATTTCGCATGCCCGGCAAGGAGGTCCGGATTCGCCGCCAGGGCGCGGCCGTCGTGCTCGAACCGATCGCCGACGGCTGGGAGTGGCTCGATGACGTTGTCGGAAAGGCCGAGGACTTTTTCCCCGACGGCCGCAACCAACCGGAGATGCCGCCGCCTCGGCCGGGGCTGGACGAACTGTTCTGTTGATGCGCTATCTCTTCGACACCAATACCTGCATTGCCCTGATAAACGACACGTCACCGCCGCTGCTGGCCCGGCTTCGCCGGCACCAGCCCGAAGAGATTGGCGTGCCCTCTCCCGTGGCCTTCGAGCTCTACTTTGGCGCGTTCAAGAGCCGCGGGCCGAACCTTAACCTGGCCGTCATCGACCGCATGGCGTTCGAAATCGTCCCCTTCGACGCGGCCGACGCGCGGGCAGCCGGCGCGATCCGCCGCGATCTCGAGGCCCGCGGGCTGCCGATCGGCCCCTATGACGTGCTGATCGCCGGCCAGGCCCGGGCGCGCGACCTGGTGCTGGTCACCGCCAACACGCGCGAATTCGAACGGGTGGACGGGCTGAAGTTCGAGGATTGGTCCACCCCCTTGCCGGAGGGCTGATCGGCCGTCCCCCCGACCCGCCAACTTGCCGGTTGGCCGGCGGCGGGCGAACGGCGATAATCCAGCGCCGCATTCCGAGGGACCACGCCATGCCCAATATCCGCATGCTCGACATCGAGGAGCTCAAGGCGGGCAAGCTCCGTCCGCTGGTCAACAAGGCGCTGCGCCACCGCGCGCCCGACCCCGCCTTCCACGCGATGCTGGGCCACAGCCCCGATATCGCGCGCTCGATGTATCTCGCCTGGGGCGCGGTGTTCAACACCGGGCGCATCGACCACAAGCTGAAGGAAATCATCCGCGTCCAGCTGTCGCGGATGGCCGCGTGCCGCTATTGAGGCAACGTCCGGTCTGCTTCGGCGAAGCAGCAGGGACTGACGGAAGAGACCATCGACGAGGGCATCGAGGCCCACGCGTCGAGCGACCGCTTCACGCCCGCGGAGAAGATTGCGCTCCGCTACTCCGAGCTGATGGGGACCGCGCCGGAGAAGGTCGACGCCGCTCTCTACGACGAGCTCGCCGAGCACTATTCGGTGGAGGAGATCGTCGAGCTCGGCGCCTTCGTCGGCTTCAACGTGGGCTACCACACGTTCTTCGGGACGCTCGACTTCTACCCGATGTTCACCCCGGACGGCCGGCTGGTCGACCAGGCGGAGTCGCGGCGGATCTACGGCGAGACCCCGGTCTCGCTCAACAAGGGCGCGATCGAGCGCGCGACCGCGGAAGCCGCCGAATGAGTACCGCGCGCGCGACTCTGCCGCCGATCCCCCGCGCGCAGATCGACGATCCCGGGCTCCAGGCGCTGATCGCGCGCTCGGAGGAGACCGGCGTCGGGGACTCGCGCTTCGTCCGGCTGATGGCGCACGTGCCGGGCTATGCCGAAGCGTTGCACGACGCGCTCGACCGCTCGCTGATGGAAGGCGAGGTCGACCACGGGCTCAAGGAGATCGTCCGCATCCAGCTCGCGCGCCTCGCGGGCGACCCCTACTTCGCCGCCTTCCGGTCGAAGCGCGCGCTGGAAGACGGGCTTACCGAGGAACGGATCGAGGCCGGTTGCGGCGATTTCGAGACCGACGACCGCTTCACGCCGGCCGAGAAATGGGCGCTCCGCTACGGCTGGTCGATGTACCGCGCGCCGGAGACGGTGGACAAGGCGTTCTACGACGAGGGCAGGACCCATTATTCCGAGGCCCAGATCGTCGAGCTCGGCGCCTTCATCGCCTTCCATTACGGCATGCAAATTTTCCTGGGTACCCTGGACTTGCCCGCTGAAGAAGGTGCCTGACACGCGGATCGAGGATCCGCCGCTCCTGCGCGGGCGGGCGCGCTTCGTCGACGACATCCACCTGCCGGGATCCCTGCATGCGGCTTTCGTCCGCAGTCCGCTGGCCCACGCGGCGATTTCGGGGATCGACAAGGACGCGGCCGAGGCCGCACCGGACGTGCATGCGGTCTGGGCGTTCGACGATATCCGTCACCATCTCGCGGAGGAATGCCTGGTCGTCGGCCTGCCGAGCCCGGCCTACCGCCAGCAGCGGGACCGGCCGGTGCTCGCAGCCGGCGAGGTCGTCCATGTCGGCGAGGCCGTGGCGATGGTCGTCGCCGAGTCGCGCTACGCGGCGGAGGACGCGGCGGCGCTCGTCGAGGCGAATTACCAACCGCTGCCCGTCGTCGCCGACTGCCGCGATGCGCTGGCGCCGGCCTCACCGCCGGTCCATCGCGGCGCGACTCACAATCTGCTCGCCGAACTGACCATGGCGTTCGGCGATGTCGAGGCCGCGTTCGCCGGGGCCGACCGCGTGTTCGCCCAGAACCTTTCGGTCCATCGCGGCGGCGGACACTCGATCGAGGGGCGCGGCGCGCTCGCCCGCCACGACCGGGCGGACGACCTGCTCACCCTCTGGAGCTCGACCCAGACGCCCCATGCCGGGCGCAACCTGATCGCGCGCATGCTGGGCCGCGAGACGCGGCGCGTCCGCGTGGTCACGCCCCCGGTCGGCGGCGGGTTCGGGCCCAAGCTGGTCACCTACCCCGAGGAGGTCGCCGTCGCGCTCGCCGCCCTCCTGCTCGGCCGGCCGGTCAAGTGGATCGAGGATCGGCGCGAGCATTTCGTCGCCAGCACCCAGGAGCGCGACCAGTTCTGGGACATCGAAGCCGCGTTCGACGCCGACGGAACGATCCGCGGCGTGCGCGGAACCATGGTGCACGACCACGGCGCCTATACCGCGCGCGGCGCGAACCTGCCCTACGAGTCCGCGCTCACGGTCACGCTGCCCTACGACGTCCCGGCCTACCGGCTGGTCGCCCGCGCGGCGCTGACCAACAAGGTGCCGGTCACCCCGGTCCGGGGGGCGGGCCACCCGCAGGCGGTGTTCGCCATGGAGCGCCTGCTCGACAAGGCGGCGGCGGGGCTCGGGATCGACCGGGTGGCGATCCGCGAACGCAACCTGATCGGCCCCGGGCGCATGCCGTGCACCCGCCCGCTGGAGAGCCGGGGCGGGCGCAAGGTGGTGCTCGACTCAGGCGATTATCCGGGCTGCATGCGGGCCGCGCTGGATGCCGCGGACTGGAACGGGTTCGCGGTCCGGCGACGGGAGGCCGGGGCGCAAGGCCGGGCACTCGGCATCGGGCTCGCCAACTTCGTCAAGGGCACCGGGCGCGGGCCGTTCGAATCCGCTTCCGTCGCCGTCGACCCGTCGGGCGCCGTGTCGGTGGCCACGGGCGCCGCCGCGATGGGGCAGGGGATCGAGACCATGCTCGCCGACATCGTCGCCGGGGCGCTCGGCTGCGACCGCGAGCGCGTCAGGGTCACAGCGGGCGACACGGCTGCGATCACGCTCGGCATCGGCGGGTTCAACAGCCGGCAGACGGTGACGGCAGGAAGCTCGGCCTACAACGCGGCGCGCAGGGTCCGCGACAAGGCGCTTGCCGTCGCCGCCCGTCATCTTGAGGCGGCGGAAGAGGATCTGGAGATCGTGGGCGGCGAGGCCCGGGTGCGCGGCGCGCCGGATCTTCGCGTGGGCATCGGCCGGCTCGCCGAGGCGGTAGCGGGCACGCCGGGCGTGACCCTGCCGGAGGGGATCGCACCGGGTCTGGCGGCGGAAGAGAACACCGTGCTCGACGACATGCCGTTCGCCAACGGCACCGCCGTCGCCGAAATCGAAATCGACCGCGAGACCGGGTCCGCGGCGCTTGCCCGGCTCGTCGTCGCGCACGACTGCGGACGCATCGTCAATCCCGCGATCGTCGAGGGCCAGATCGTCGGCGGCGCGGCGCACGCCGTCGGCAACGCGCTCTTCGAGTGGATGGGCTTCGACGGCGACGCGCAGCCGCTGACGACGACGCTCGCCGACTATCTGCTCCCCGGTTCGACCGACGTGCCGAGGATCGATACGGTACACATGGAATCGCCCAGCCCGCTCAACCCGATCGGGGTCAAGGGGGTGGGCGAGTGCGGTACGGTACCGACCGCCGCCGCCATCGCCGCGGCGATCGAGGACGCGCTCGACCTCCCCGGCGGCACGATAGACCGGACGCCGCTTTCCCCGGCCGACATCGGGACGCTCGCGCATGACCATACGCTTTGAGGAGATCGGCGAGCGGCTGCGCGCCTTCCGCCTCGGATCGGGGCTCAGTGCCGACGAGATCGCGAGCCGCATCGGCATCTCGCGCACCGCGCTCTACCGTTTCGAGAAGGGCCAGGTGGCGAAGATCGAGACGCTGGAGAAGCTCGCCGACCTGCTGGAGGTTTCGCTCCCCACGCTGCTCGGCGTCGGCGTCGAATATGTCGGCTCGGCGGTCAGCTTCTTCGAGCGGCTGCGCCAGATCGAAGCCGCGGCCGAGCATATCGTCGTGCTTGCCGGGCCGGTCTCGTTCCTGCTGTCGAGCGATGCCTTCGTCGACACGCTGGAAGAGGTGCTCGGCGAGAGCATCCCCGACGGCGCGGAGGGCCGCGCACGCGGGCTCGACCAGGTACGCGAGCTCATGGTCATCCTGCGCCGGCGCAAGGAGACCTACCGCGAGCGCCGTCCCGGCGTGCTCAACCTGATCTCGGAAGCGGAGATGGGGCGGTTCCTGCGGAACGGGCTGGTCGGGCGGCTCGATCTGCCGCCGCCGGTTCGCAAGGACCGCCTCGCCCGGGCGCGCACGGAAGCCGAGCATCTGGTCGGGCTGATGGAGGACGAGCCGATCGGGGTCCAGATCGGCCTGGTTCCTTCGACCCTGCCCCCGACCAGCTTCCAGATCTTCCGCCAGGCGGATCGGCGGGTGCTTACCCTGAGCCCGTTCCGCCTGGGCGAACAGCCCAACATCCACGCCGGGGTGGCGATGATCACCTCGGCGCCGGAGGCGCTCGCCCTGCACGAGAAGACGGCGGCGGATCTGTGGCGCCGCGCCCGCAAGGGCGCCGCGGCGGCGGCCGCGATGCGGGACCTGATCTCGCGCCACGCCGACACGGGCTGACGCGTTACCGCGTCACCAGGCGGTGGGTGGCGATCGTCGACACGACGACTCCGGCGGCGAACAGCACCAGTCCGGCATGGATATCGGCGGTGGTCAACAGGCTCCCCTCCAGTGCGACCACGAGCAGCGCGACGATACACACGTCGAGCATCGACCAGCGGGATATCCAGGCCGCCGCCCGCAGCAGCCGGTCGGGCAACGATCCGGGGTCCGCCGCCGCGAGCCAGGCCCAGACCCCGGCCGCGACCTTCCCCAACGGCAGCACCACCGAGAACAGGAAGACCAGCACGAACAGGCCGTAACGTCCGTCCGACCAGAATCCGAGTATCCCGTCGATAATCGAGTAGGTCTCGCCGAACAGGACGAAGCGGGTTACCGAGATCGCCGGCATGACCAGCCCGGCGATGAGAAGCGGCAGGGAGGCCGCGAGCAGCAGTCCGGCGATACGGTCGCGGGGCAGGGCCGCGGGCCCCGCTCAGCCGCGCGGCTCGAAGTGGAAGACCTCCGGCGGTTTGGCGAGACAGTCGCGGAACTTCGACCCGAAGGTCTTGTAATCCTCGGACTCGCGAAAGGCGAAATGGTCCTCGATCCGGTCCCATTCGACCGCGATCATGTAGGCGAGCTCGGGTTCGACCCGCTTGCCCCAGCGCAGCCCTTGGCAGCCCGGCTGGCGGCGCAGGATATCGGAACCCTCCGCAAAACCTTCGAGGAACGCGGCCTCGTCCTCGGGCTTGACGTAAATCGTGGCGATCTCGACGACCATTCTTCCCTCCCCGTTCAGGCCGCCGGCAGCAACCGGCGCGACTCGGTGACGAGTTCCGCGATCTGGACCGCGTTGAGCGCCGCCCCCTTGCGGAGATTGTCGGCGACGACCCAGAAGCTCAACCCGTTCTCTACCGTTGGGTCCTTGCGGATCCGACTGACATAGACTTGGTCCTCGCCAGCGCATTCGGCAGGCGTCACGTAACCCTCGTCGGCGCGGTGGTCGACGACGGCGACACCCGGCATCTCCGCCAGCGCCTCGCGCGCCTCCTCGACCGAAATCGGCCGCTCGAACTCGGCGTTGACGGCCTCGCCGTGGCCGATGAAGACCGGCACGCGCACGCAGGTCGCGGCGACCCGGATGTCAGGGTCTAGGATCTTCCGCGTCTCGACCGCCATCTTCCACTCCTCCTTGGTCTCCCCGTCCTCCATGAAGACGTCGATATGGGGAATGACGTTGAAGGCGATTTGCTTGGTGAATTCCTCGTTGCCGACCAACTCGTTCACGTAGATGCCGCGGGTCTGGTTGAACAGCTCGTCCATCGCCGTCCTGCCGGCGCCCGAGACCGATTGGTAGGTGGCCACGACCACGCGCCTGACCCGGGCCATGTCGTGCAGCGGCTTGAGCGCCAGCACCATCTGAATGGTGGAGCAGTTCGGATTGGCGACGATGTTCCGCTTGTTCCCGGCAAGGGCGTGCGCGTTGACCTCGGGCACGACGAGCGGCACGTCGGGCTCCATGCGGAACCGGGAGGTGTTGTCGATCACCACGCAGCCCGCCTTGGCCGCGCGCGGCGCATGCACGGCAGAGACTTTGGCGCCCGGCGAGAAAAGCGCGACGTCGAAGCCGGCGAAATCGAAGTCGGCGAGGTTCCGGACCCGCAGAACCTCGTCCTCGCCGAACGAGACCTCGCGTCCGACCGACTGCTCGGAGGCAAGCGCCGCCACGTCGTCGACGGGAAAGGCGCGCTCGTCCAGGCATTGCAGAATCTCGCGCCCGACCGCGCCGGTCGCGCCGGCTACGGCAACCTTGTAACCCATTGGAAAACCCTCTCATGGCTCGCTCGCGGGCGAGCGCGCCTTCAAGCCGGCTCCCGGCTGTGCGGGACCGGCGGCGTCAATCCTGGATACGCGCCGATGCGCGCCGGCTCTAGCTGTCCGACTTGGCCTCGGACTTCCGGTCGGCCGGTTTCGGCGCGATCGGCTGGGTCTCGAGCGCCGGCGTCGACGGCTGCTGGTTGAGCGCGGTCGTGATGGGTCCGGACTTCTCGGTCGAGACCATCTTGTTGTACATGCAGGCAAGCGCCGAAGTGGAGATCGAAGCGGCAAAGGCGCCAACCGCGATGATCGCGAGGGTCTTTTTCATGAACACGCACCTCAGCAGAGGGTTGCAATCCGGCACAGAATAGCGCGGCCCCCGCGGGGCAGCAACGGCAGTAACAGGCCGAACGATGAGTAACTAAGCCGCCAACGCGTCAAGCATCGCGGTGACCGCCTCGCCCATTCCGGTGGTGGAAACCGGGGTCATGCCGGGCTGCATGATGTCGCCGGTGCGCAGGCCTTGGGCGAGCGCGTTCTCGACCGCCTTTTCCACCAGCACCGCATCCTCCTCCATGTCGAAGGAGTAGCGCAGCATCATCGCGAAGCTGAGGAGGGTCGCGAGCGGGTTGGCCTTGTTCTCGCCCGCGATGTCGGGCGCCGAGCCGTGGATCGGCTCGTAGAGCGCACGCCTCCGCCCCGACGAGTCCGCCGGTCCGAGCGAGGCCGAGGGCAGCATGCCGAGCGAGCCGGTCAGCATCGACGCCACGTCGGACAGCATGTCGCCGAACAAATTGTCGGTGACGATCACGTCGAACTGCTTGGGCGCGCGGACCAGCTGCATGCCGCAATTGTCGGCCAGCATGTGGGAGAGCTCGATATCGGCGTATTCGGCTTCGTGCAGCCGGGTGACCTCCTCGCGCCACAGGAGGCCGCTCTCCATCACGTTCGCCTTCTCGACCGAGCAGACGCGGTTGCCCCGCTTGCGCGCGAGATCGAACGCCACGCGCGCGACGCGGACGATCTCGGACGTCGTGTAGACCTGCGTGTTGATGCCGCGGCGCTGGCCGTTCCCCAGGTCCTCGATGCCGCGCGGCTCGCCGAAATAGACCCCGCCGGTCAGCTCGCGCACGATCAGGATGTCGAGCCCGGCGACCAGCTCGGTCTTCAGCGTCGAGGCCTCGGCCAGCGCGTCGAAGACCAGCGCCGGGCGCAGGTTGGCGAACAGCTCGAGATCCTTGCGCAGGCGAAGGAGCCCCGCCTCGGGCCGTATCTCGAACGGGACGTCGGCCCATTTGGGCCCGCCGCAGGCGCCGAGCAACACCGCATCGGCGCCCATCGCGGCGTCCATGGTCGCATCGGAGATCGGCCTGCCCTCGGCGTCGATCGCCGCGCCGCCGACCAGCGCCTCGGCGACATCGAAACTCACGTGGCGGCGCCGGTCCATCCAGTCGATGACCCGGCGCACCTCGCCCATCACCTCGGGGCCGATACCGTCCCCGGCAAGGATCAGCAGCTTCTTGTTGGCGGCCATCGCGGATCAGGCCCAGGGCTGGGCGGTCTTGCGCGCCTCCTCGAAGGCACCGATCCTGTCGTCCTTCTGCAGGGTCAGCGCGATGTCGTCGAGCCCGTTGAGCAGGCAGTGCTTCTTGAACGGGTCGATGTCGAAATCGATGACCTCGCCGTCCGGGCGGACGATCTGCTGCTTCTCGAGATCGACCGAGAGGCGCGCGTTGCCGCCCTTCTCGGCGTCCTCCATCAGCTTGTCGACCGTCTCCTGCGGCAGGGCGATCAGCAGCATGCCGTTCTTGGACGCGTTGTTGTTGAAGATGTCGGCGAAGCTCGGCGCGATGACGCAGCGGATGCCGAAATCGATCAGCGCCCAGGGCGCGTGCTCGCGCGACGAGCCGCAGCCGAAATTGTCTCCCGCGACCAGGATCCTGGCATCCCGGTAGGCCGGCTTGTTGAGGACGAACTCGGGCTTTTCCGAGCCGTCCTCGTTGTAGCGCAGCTCGTTGAACAGGTTCTTGCCGAGCCCAGTCTTCTTGATCGTCTTCAGGAACCGCGCTGGGATGATCCGGTCGGTGTCGACATTGACCATCGGGAACGGCGCCGCGATGCCCTGAAGGGTGTTGAATTTCTCCATCGCTCGCGCCTCCCTAGAGAAGTTCCCGGTGATCGCTCAGACGGCCGTTGACCGCGGCCGCGGCGGCCATCGCGGGGCTCATCAGATGGGTGCGGCCGCCGGGCCCCTGGCGGCCCTCGAAGTTGCGGTTCGACGTAGACGCCGAACGCTCGCCCGGCTGCAGCATGTCGCCGTTCATCGCGATGCACATGGAGCAGCCCGGCTCGCGCCAGTCGAACCCGGCCTCCTTGAACACCGCGTCGAGCCCCTCCTCCTCGGCCTGGTGCTTCACCAGCCCGGAGCCCGGCACCACCATCGCATGAACGCCGTCGGCAACGCTGCGCCCCTCGGCCACCGCGGCCGCGGCGCGCAGATCCTCGATCCGCGAGTTGGTGCACGAGCCGATGAAAACCCTGTCGACCGGGATGTCGGTCAGCGCCTGTCCGGCTTCGAGGCCCATATAGTCGATCGCGCGCTCCAGCGAACGCCTGCGGTTGCCGTCGTCTTCGTCCGACGGGTCGGGCACGGAGCCCGAGATCGGCAGCACCATCTCCGGGCTGGTCCCCCACGTAACCTGGGGCTCGATGCTGTCCGCGGCGATCGTGACCTCCTTGTCGTACTCGGCGCCCGGATCGGAGGGCAGCGTCCGCCAGTAGGCCTCGGCCTGCTCCCACGCCGCCCCCTTGGGCGCCATGGGACGACCTTTTACGTAGTCGAAGGTGGTCTGGTCGGGGGCGACGAGACCGGCCCGCGCTCCGCCTTCGATGGTCATGTTGCAGAGCGTCATGCGGCCTTCCATCGACAGGTCCTCGACCGCCTTTCCGGCGTACTCGATGACGCAACCGGTGCCGCCGGCGGTCCCGATCGCGCCGATGATGGCAAGCGCGAGGTCCTTCGCGACCACGCCCTGAGGCAGCGCGCCGTCGACCGTGACACGCATGTTCTTCGCCGGGCGCTGGATCAGCGACTGGGTGGCGAGCACGTGCTCGACCTCGGAGGTGCCGATGCCGAAGGCGAGGCAGCCGAAGGCGCCGTGCGTCGAAGTGTGGGAATCGCCGCAGGCCATGGTGAGCCCGGGCAGGGTGAAGCCCTGCTCCGGGCCGATCACGTGCACGATGCCCTGGCGGATGTCGTTGAGCTCGATATAGGGCAGGCCGAACGCCTCGGCGTTCTCCTTGAGGAGATCGATCTGGATGCGCGACTCCTCGTTCTCGATCGGCAGCGAGCGGTCGGTGGTGGGAACGTTATGGTCGGGGACGAGAAGCTGGGCTTCCGGCCGGCGCACCTTGCGCCCCGCCTCGCGCAGCCCCTCGAAAGCCTGGGCGCTGGTGATCTCGTGGATGATCTGCCGGTCGATATAGAGCAGGCACGTGCCGTCCTCCTGGACATCCACCACGTGGCTTTCCCAGATCTTGTCGAACAGCGTCTTCGGTTGCGCCATCGAGCGCCTCCCTCGATTGGTCCGGGGCCGCGAAAGGCCGCGAATTTGGGCTATTCTCCGTCGGTCTCCGCCGATTCCGCCTCGGGCGGCGCTTCGGCTTCGGGCGGGGCTTCCGCCGCGTCCAGCCTGCGTTCGACCTTCTCGGCGATGCGGGCACGCTTGCCGCGCCGGCTTCGGAGGTAATAGAGCTTGGCCCGCCGGACCTTGCCCCGGCGGACGACCTCGATCCGGTCGATGCGCGGCGAATAGAGCGGGAAGACGCGCTCGACGCCCTCTCCGTAGGAGATCTTGCGCACCGTGAACGCGGAACTGACGCCGCTCGACGTGCGCGCGATCACCACGCCTTCATAGACCTGGATCCGCTCACGCGTGCCTTCGACGACCTTGAAGTGGACGCGCACCGTGTCGCCCGGTGCGAACGCCGGAATCGGGCGTTCGGAGGTCAGCTTCTCGATCTGTTCGGCTTCGATCTGCTCAATCACGTTCATCGTCGTCCCCTTCCGTCGTCCGCCGGTAGCGCCGCCACAGATCCGGCCGGCGTTCCCGCGTCGCGCGTTCCGCCTCGGCACGACGCCATTCGCGGACCCGCTCGTGATGCCCGCTCAACAGCACGTCGGGCACCGTCCGCCCCCGCCATTCCCGCGGACGCGTGTAATGCGGGTACTCGAGCAGGCCGTCGGCAAAGCTCTCCTCGGCCAGAGACTCCGCCTGACCGATCACGCCCGGCAACAGCCGCACGCAGGCATCGATCAGCGCGATCGCTGCCGCCTCGCCTCCCGACAGCACGAAATCGCCGAGGCTGAGCTCCTCGATTTCGTGCGCCTCGAGCACCCTTTCGTCGACGCCCTCGAAACGGCCGCACAACAGGCTCATTCCCGGCCCGGAGGCCAGCGCGCGAACCCGCGCCTGATCGAGCAGCCGTCCGCGCGGGCTGAGATAGATCAGCGGCGTACCGGCGTGGGAGACTGCCGCCAAGGCATCTCCGACCACGTCCGGCCGCATCACCATCCCCGCGCCCCCACCGAAGGGGGTGTCGTCGACGGAGCCGTGTTTATCGCGCGCGAAGTCCCTGATGTCCACCGTTTCGAGAGTCCAGAGTCCGTCCCTGAGCGCCCGTCCGGCGAGCGAATGTCCGACCGGCCCGGGGAACATCCCGGGGAAGAGGGTAAGCACGCGAACCGCGAAGGGCGTTCTCTCATCGGCGCTCATCGTCCTTCTCTTCCTGCGCCGCGTCGTCATCCCCGGCGCCGGGCCGTTCCGGCGGGTCGATCACGACGCATCCCGCCGGGATGTCGATCTCGGGCACGTGCTCCCTGGTGAACGGCACCAGGATCGTCTCCTCCCCGCCGCCGGGGTCGACCTCCAGCACCGCGGCGTCGCCCGCCGGCAGGATCGCCGCGATCTCGCCGTACCGGTTGCCGGCGCCGTCGAGCGCCGAAAGCCCCAACAGGTCGGCATGGTAGAACTCGTCCTCGTCCTCCGGTTCGGGCAGCCTGGCCCGGTCGACATAGAGCCGCTCGCCCCGCAACGCCTCCGCGGCATCGCGACCGTCGATACCCTCGACCGAGCCGACCAGCAGGCCGCGCGCGCGCCCGTGGAGCGTAAGCGCGAAAATTCTCTCTCCCCTCTCATCCTCGAGCGGCCCGTAGGCCGCGATGTCCTCGGGCCGCTGGGTAAAGCTCTTGATGCGGACATCGCCGCGTACGCCATGCGCCCCGGCCACGGCGCCGACGCATACGCGCCCGCGCCGGGCCGCGCCTTCGACGGCAAGCGCGGAGACCTCGGCGGCGCGGCCGCGCGCGGCCGGTTCAGGCTTCGGCCGGCCCTTCGTCACCCGCGCCGGCATCGCCCGCCGCTTCCTCGGCCGCCTTCATCCGTTCCTGCGCCTTCTTCCTGGGGCGGCTCTTGATCGGGTTGTCGCGCTGCGGCGGCATCGGAATGATCTCGGCCCGGCCGAGGAACTTCGCCACCCGGTCGCTGGGCTTCGCGCCCCGGTCGAGCCAGTGGCGGATACGCTCCTCCTTGAGGACCACCCGGTCCGGGTGATCGCTGCCGAGGATGGGGTTGTAGGTGCCGAGCCGCTCGATGAAACGGCCGTCCCGCGGGCTTCGCGAGTCGGCGACGACGATCCGGTAGAACGGGCGCTTCTTCGCGCCACCGCGCGCAAGTCTGATCTTGAGGGCCATCTTTCTCCTTTCCCGAAACTAACCCAGCGGCATCATCGGCGGCATTCCGCCGCGCATGAGGCCCTTCTTGCCGAGCCTGTTCATCTTTTTCATCATCCGGTTCATTTCCTGGAACTGCTTCATTAGCCGGTTGACGTCCTGGACGGTGACGCCCGAACCGGCCGCGATGCGCCGCTTGCGCGAGGCCTTGATGATCTCGGGCCGTCGCCGCTCCGTCGGCGTCATCGAGGAGATGATCGCCTCCTGGCGCACCAGGACCGCCTCGTCGACATTGGCGTTGGCAAGCTGCTTTTGCGCCCTGCCGATACCGGGCAGCAGCTGCGTGATCCCGCCGAGCCCGCCCATCATGCGGATCTGGCGCAGCTGCTTGGCCAGATCGTCGAAATCGAACTGACCCTTCTGCATCTTGCGGGCGAGCTTTTCGGCTTCCTCCTCGGCGATGGTCTCCTGCGCCTTCTCCACTAGGCTGACGATGTCGCCCATGCCGAGGATGCGGGACGCGATGCGGTCGGGGTGGAAAGGCTCGAGCGCATCGAGACCTTCGCCGGTGCCGAGCAGCTTGATCGGGCAGCCGGTCGACGCTCGCATCGACAGCGCGGCGCCGCCGCGGGAATCGCCGTCGATCCGGGTCAGGATTATGCCGGTAAGGCCGAGGCGCTCGTGGAATGCCGTCGCGGTGGCGACGGCGTCCTGGCCGGTCATGGCATCGGCGACCAGCAGGGTTTCCCTCGGCGACGCCGCGTCCGATACCGCCGCCGCCTCGTCCATCAACGCGTCGTCGATGGCGAGCCTGCCGGCGGTATCGAGAAGCACCACGTCGAACCCTTCCTTGCGCGCGGCGTCCATCGCGCGGTCCGCGATCATGCGGGGGGTCTGCAGCGGGATGACGGGAAGCGTGGCGACTCCGGCCTGGGTTCCCAGAACGGCGAGCTGCTCCTGCGCCGCGGGACGCCGGACGTCGAGCGAGGCCATCAGCACCTTCTTGCGGTCCTGGCGCTGGATCCGCTGGCCGAGCTTCGCGGTGGTCGTCGTCTTGCCCGAGCCCTGGAGCCCGACCATCATCACCGCGATCGGAGGGGCCGCCGCAAGGTCGATGTCGGCGGAGCTCGCGCCCAGCATCTCGACCAGCCGGTCGTTGACGATCTTCACCACCATCTGGCCAGGGTTGATCGAGCGCAGCACCTCCTGGCCGACCGCCTCGGCGCCGACCGCCTCCACGAAGTCCTTGACCACCGGAAGGGCGACATCGGCCTCCAGCAGGGCGATGCGGATCTCCCGCATGGCGGCGGAGACGTCGGCCTCGGACAGTGCGCCGCGCCGCTTGAGGCGGTCGAATACGTCCTCGAACCTGGTCCTCAGACCGTCGAACATCGCTGCAATCCCCGGCCCAACGGGCTACGCGCCAGTGCGCGCATCGCGCGGACTGGCGGACACCCTGGGGCGCTGATCTCATCACCCGAACGCTGGGACGGCGCAATCTAGGGGCGGCGCGGGGGTCCGTCAACCGGCCGCGGCGTTGCCGCGTGCTGTCGTCAGCAAGCCGCCGAGTTCGTCCGTCGCCGCGCGTGCGATCAGCCGCACCAACCTCGGCCACTCCGCGATCAGCGTTTCGTTGACGACCTCGTTCTCCTGAACCATCGAACCGATCCGCTCGCCGGACGCGTCGTCGAGGCGCCAATCGACCCTGAGCCGTCGCCGCCCGGCCGTAACGGGCCCGAGCGAGACCTTCGCGGTGAGCCGGGGTCCGGCCCGACCGTCCGGCACGATTTCGATCCGTGCCGCGCGCATGGCGTCGATCGTCGCGCGGCGCAGCGTTTCTCCGTCGATCCCCGGCGGCCCGGCGACGGTACCGACACGAACCGCGGGAGGCGCGCGCTCCAATGCCTGCGACACGGGACGCAGGAGACCGGCGATTCCGTCGGCGGACTCGGCCGCGAGCCGTTCTGCCAATCCGGGGGCCGTGCCTTCCCAGTCCCGCCGCGACGGTTCGGCGGAAACCCAGTGCCTGCCGAGCCCGCGCCCGTCGCGGCCGATGACCCACCATTCGATGCCGACCTTGAGCCGGCCGCCGTCGAGCGGCCGCGCTTCCGCCGCGCCGTAGACCAGGGCGCCGGGCGCACGCTCCGACGACACGGCAGCCAGCACCTCCCGGCGGCCGAGCGCCTCGACGAGAGCGGGGACGAACGACGCCGCGAGCCTGGACGGCATGCCGGAGACCGGGCGCAGCGTGACGCCGTAAGCGTCCTCGGCAGCGCCGAAGGAAATGCTCCCGCCACGTTCCGCGGGCGCGAAGGGCCGCGGCGGCGGCTGGCAGGCGGCCAAGAAAGCGAGCGCGACCGCCAGGGCGGCACCTGCCCGCGCGCGCCGTCTCGCCCCGCTCACATGGCGCACGTCGCCAGCAGTCCCAACACGAGGATAAATGCAAAGACGATCAGATGGGGCATTCACCCTCACTCCACCAAGGCTATCGCCGACAACGACCGACCGTATCCGGCCTCTTCGCGCAGGCAGGCGCGGCGGTAACTGAAATAGAGCTCCTCTTCCGCACAGGTATCGGCTCCCGCGACGGTAACCTGCGCGACACCGAGCGCGGCGAGCCTGACCCGGACATAGCCTTCGAGATCGAAACGGGGACGCTCTCCCGGCGGCGGCCGCGTGAACCAACGCGCATTGTCCTCGTCGTCGGCTTCGAACCTGTCGCGGAACTCGGGCCCGACCTCGTAGGACGCCTGCCCGATGCAGGGCCCGATGGCGGCGGCGATACGCCCGCGCTCGGCACCGAGCGCCTCCAAGGCGGCGACCGCGGCGCCGAGCACGCCGTCGAGCGCGCCGCGCCAGCCGGCATGAGCGGCGCCGACGACCCGGGCCCCGGGGTCGGCGAACAGAACCGGCGCGCAATCGGCCGTCAGGATGCCGAGCGCTATACCGGGGGCGGCGGTCGCCAGCGCGTCCCCCTGCCGGCGCGGGGCGCCGCGCGCATCGAGGACGATCGCGTCGGTGCCGTGTACCTGACGGGCTGTGTAGAGCGCTTCAGCGGGCAATCCGAGCGCCGCCATCGCGCGCGCGCGGTTCTCGGTCACCGCGTGGGGTTCGTCGGCCGAGCCGGGCCCGCAATTGAGAGACGCGTAATCGCCCTCCGACACCCCGCCGGTGCGGCCGAAAAAACCGTGGCGGATGCCGGCGATTGCCGCCAGGGCCTCGCTCGTCGCGAACGGCGCCGTCACGGCGGGAGGCCTTCGAAACCCGCCGGTGCGGGCATCGCGGAGTCCGTAAGCGCCAGCACCTTGAACAACTCCCCCATCGCATCTTTATCCGTCAGCCGGCGGCAGTCCGCACGGATCGATGCGCGCTGCTCCGGTGTAGCCGTCTCGATCAGACGGTCCCTGCGAACGCCGATCCCGAGACGTTCGAGAAACCGTCCCTGCGACACCGGACCGTGGCTGACCGCGCCCGCCGCGCCCGCCGCTTTCGCGCAGGCCGCGAAATCGACATGCGCGCTCAGATCGGCCTCCCCCGGCGCGGCCAGCGGATCGGCGTAGCGGTGCCGGGCCACCGCCTGCAGGGTCTCTCCGGCCCCGGGGCAGCTATAGCCGTAATCGACGATCAGCGCGGCGCCCCGCCCAACCGCGAGCCGCCCCGCTATTTCGCCCACCAGAGCCATTGCCGTCGGGTTCGTCTCCCGGATCGCCCCGTCCTCCGCGCCCGTTCTGACGGCCCACGACGGATCCGCTACGCGCGGACCGTCGACGAAGCGGAAACCGGCACCGTCGAGGTCGACGGCGCGGCGATGCCATCGGCCTCCGCGCGCGACATGTTGCTCGACCGGAAGCGCGTCGAGGAATTCGTTCGCGATCAGGAGAAAGGGACCGTCCGGCACGGTCGAGAAAGTGCGATGCCAGGACGCAGGGGTTTCGCCGAGCGCGGCCTCCTGCATACGGGCGAGCGCCGAGCTGGTCTCCACCAGATGGATGTCGATCGCCTCGCGGAAACCTGGAACACGCCTCGCAGCGCGCAGCAAATCGGCCATCAGCGTGCCCCGCCCGGGGCCGAGCTCGACCAGCCGGATTCTCCCGGGCGATCCCATCTTCCTCCAGACGTCGGCGCACCAGGCGCCGGTCAGCTCGCCGAAAACCTGGCTGATCTCGGGCGCGGTGACGAAGTCTCCCTGCCGGCCGAGGGGGTCGCGGCGGGCGTAGTAGCCATGTTCCGGATCGCCGTTGGCCGCCGCCATGAACTCGGCGACGGGGATCGGCCCGCAACGCGCGATCCGCTCCCGCAGCTTGACGCCGAGCGGGGTCATCGCGCCCGCACCCGCCAGATCAGCCAGATCCCGGCGATCAGGACCGGGATCGACAGAAGCTGGCCCATCGTCGCCCCGCCGGCCAGGAAGCCGAGATGGGCGTCGGGCTGGCGAAACAATTCGGCGACGCCGCGGGCGAGTCCATAGCCGGCGAGGAAGACGCCGCCGACCAGACCCGTCCTCTCCAGCCCGCGCATGGCAAACACGACGACCGCGCAGACCGCGAACAGGACAAGTCCTTCGAGCGCCGCCTCGTAGAGCTGGCTCGGGTGCCTGGGCTCGGGACCCGCGCCGGGGAAGACCATGCCCCACGGAACCGCCGTCGGCCTCCCGTAGAGCTCTCCGTTGACGAAGTTGGCGAGCCGCCCGAAGAACAATCCGATAGGGGCGGCCGCGCTCACCAGATCGCCGAGGGCGAGCCACGGGATGCCGCGCCGCCATGCGAACAGCGCCGCCGCGAGCACGACCCCGCACAGCCCGCCGTGGAACGACATGCCGCCCTGCCACAGCGCGAGGGCGGAGAGCGGATCCTGGAGGTAGTCGCCGGGCCGGTAGAAGAGGACGTAGCCGAGCCGCCCGCCGAGCACGATGCCGAGCGTCGCCCACAGCACGAAGTCGTCGATGTCGCGCGCGGCGATTCCGTTGGGCGACCGCCGGGCGAGGACGACCATGTAACGCCAGCCGACGAGAATCCCGGCGACGTAGGCCAGCGCATACCAGCGGATGGCGAGCGGTCCGATCTCGACGGCGACCGGGTCGATGGCGGGAAAGGCGATCGCAAACATGGCTGGCTCGGCCTACAGACAGGGATCGCCGGGCGCGAGGATCATCGCCGCAACCTCGGGAAGCGTTGCATTGCGTAAGGAATAGGAAGGGCCGGGGCGGGCCGCAAGCGCAGGGTGTCGGAACGGCATACGGCATGGCAAATCCTTGAAACCGAAGGCAAGCGGCCTGCGGCCCGAACCTTGCCGGGATCGCCCGATTGCGGCAGATTTCCCCCATGCAGTCGAATAACCGCATATTCGAAGATGCGGCTCGGCTCGCCGAGGGGGCGATGGGAACCGCCGTCGCTTTCAAGCGCGAGATGGAGTCGCTGGTGCGGGCGCAATTGGAACGCATCCTCTCGGGCATGGATCTCGTGAAGCGCGACGAGTTCGAGGCCGCGCGCGAGATGGCCGTCAATGCGCGCACCGAGCAGGAAAAGCTCGTCGAACGGGTTGCGGCGATGGAAGCGGCCCTGGCCGAAAAGACGAAGCCCGCCCGGTCGCGGAAAACCCGCAACAAGGGCGCCGACGACAGCTAGAACTCCCTTGGCGCCGACGCCGGAGCACGGATAGTTCTTGCGCGGCCCCACCCGCTCTGCCATCCTATATCTTGTAGCTTCATATCATCGGACCCCCAGATATATGTATCTGGGACCGTGGTGGCGGGCGGGGATGGAAATCGAGCTGCCCGACGAAACGGACGCCAATCCGCTCGACCTGATGGAAGAGGTGGCGAGCGGCTACGATTGCCGCGTCGACCGTTCCGGGCCGCGTGACCTCGCGCTCGGCATGGAAGGCCACTGGTGCAGCTATCGGGTTTTCCTCACTTGGCATCCGGATGTCCGGGCGCTGCTTTATGCCTGCGCGTTCGAGCTTCGCGTGCCGGAGAACCGCCGCGCCGAAGTCGCCGAGCTGCTGGCCATCGTCAACGAGCGGCTGATCATCGGGCACTTCGATCTCTGGCTGGACGACGGTCTGGTTGTCTTCCGTCACGCGCTCATGCTGCGCGGCATCTCCTCGGCCAGCGTCGAACAGCTCGAAGACCTAATGGATATCTCCCACAACGAGTGCGAGCGCTTCTACCCCGCCTTCCATCTCGTGATCTGGGGCGGGAAAGACCCCGCCGGAGCGGTCGAGGCTGCTATGCTGGAGACCTGCGGAGAGGCCTGATCGGGGAGACGGGCGTTGGGCGATCGTCTGCTTCTGGTGGGATGCGGCAAGATGGGCGGCGCCATGCTCTCCGGCTGGATCGAGCGCGGCGCGGATTCGGGCGATATCACCGTAATCGAACCGCACGCCGCGTCCGCGGCGGCGGCGCGCGACGCTCATGGCGTTCGGGTGCTGGAAACCGCCTCGAATCTTCCGGACGAATCGCCTGCTGTCGTCGTGTTCGCCGTGAAGCCGCAGACCCTGCCGGACATGGCGTCGGACTACGCGCCGGTCGCGGCGCGCGGCGCGGTGGCGCTGTCGATCGCGGCGGGGCGTCCCATCGCCTTCTTCGAAGGAGCGCTCGGCGCCGACGCGGCGGTCGTCCGGTCGATGCCGAACACCCCCGCGGCGGTGGGGCGCGGCATCACCGCGGCTTGCGCCAACCCCAACGTGAGCAACGCCCAGCGGGCGTTGTGCCAACGCCTGCTGACGGCCATCGGCGAGGTGGTGTGGGTGGAGGACGAGTCTCTGATCGACGCGGTCACCGCGGTCTCCGGCAGCGGGCCGGCCTATGTCTTCCTGCTGATCGAATGCATGACGGAGGCCGGGATCGCGGAAGGCCTTTCTCCCGACATCGCCGCGAGGCTGGCGCGCGCGACGGTGGCGGGTTCGGGCGAGCTGGCGCGACTGTCGGATGAGGACGCCGCGCAACTCCGCATCAACGTGACAAGCCCGGGCGGCACGACGGAAGCGGCGCTCGGCGTGTTGATGGCGGATGACGGGATGGCGGCCTTGATGAAGCGCGCCATTGCGGCCGCCGCGCGGCGCTCGCGCGAACTCGCCTGACGCTCCGACCGCGATTTCCCTACGACGGGTCGTCGAACGGCGCGACCGTGTGGCCGTGCCAGGTGGGGCCGTGGCCGCTCCCGATGCCCGGTGCGTTGGCGATCGCCGCCTGGACGAAGGCCTGCGCGCGCGCGCAGGCCGACCGTAGCGGGAGGCCCTGGCCCAGCCCCGTGGCGATCGCCGAGGCGAGCGTGCAACCCGTTCCATGCGTGTGGACCGTCTCGACGCGATCCGCGGACAGCGTCTCGACGCCGGACCCGGCGATCAGCAGGTCCTCGATCCGGGCGCCCGGAAGGTGTCCGCCCTTGAGGTAGACCGCCTCGCATCCCATGCCGATCAGCCGCGCGCCCGCCCGTTCCATCGACGCGCGGTCGGCGATATCGATCCCGGTCAGCGCTTCGGCCTCCGGGGTATTCGGCGTCAGCACGCTCGCCCTCGGCAGCAGGCGTGAGCGCAACGCGCCGATCGCATCGGGTTCGAGAAGCGGCGCCCCGCCCTTCGCCACCATGACCGGGTCGACGACCACGGGCACGCCGTCGAGTTCCGCGAGCACTGCGGCAACCGCCTCGATCGTCGCCGCGTCGTGCAGCATACCGGTCTTGACGCAGTCGACGCCGATATCGTCGATCACGACCCGCATCTGCTGCTGGACGAAGGCGGGGTCGACCGGCACGACGCCGTGCACGCCGCGCGTGTCCTGAGCGGTGAGCGCCGTGATCGCGGTCGCCGCGTAACCGCCGAGCGCGGTGACGGTCTTGATGTCCGCCTGGATTCCCGCCCCACCGCCGGAGTCGGAGCCGGCGACGATCAGAATCCGGGCCGGCATCGGGTGTTCAGGCCGCAACCCGCTCGATGGCGTCGACGAGCTTCGAGACCACGTCGGCGATCAGCGTCTCGTCGCGCCCCTCGGCCATCACGCGGATCAGCGGCTCCGTGCCCGACTTGCGGATCAGCACGCGCCCGTCCCGTCCGAGTCGGGATTCCGCGTCCCTCACGGCGTTCTGGACCGATTCGTTGTCGAGCGGGAACTGGCCTGCGAAGGGAACGTTCCGGAGGAGTTGCGGCAGCGGCGTGAACACGCGTCCCACCTCGCTGACCTTCCGCCCCGACCGGACCGCCACCGCCAGCACCTCCAGCGCCGCGATCAGGCCGTCGCCGGTGGTGCTGTAATCGTTGAGGACAATGTGGCCCGACTGCTCGCCGCCTACGTTGAAGCCGTGACGGCGCATGTGCTCGACGACATAGCGGTCGCCGACGCGGGTCCTTTCCACGGTGAGCCCGTTTGCCCTGGCGTGGATCTCCAGCCCCAGATTGGACATGACGGTCGTGACGAGCCCGCCGCCCTTCAGCCGTCCGGTCTCCTGCCACGAGCATGCGATCGCCGCCATCAGCTGGTCGCCGTCGAGCAGCACGCCTTCTTCGTCGGCAATCAGCACCCGGTCCGCATCGCCGTCGAGCGCGATCCCGATATCGGCGCCGTGACGGCGCACGGCCTCCTGCATGGCAACGGTATCCGTGCTGCCGCATTCCCGGTTTATGTTGAAACCGTCGGGCTCCACGCCCATCGGGATCACCTCGGCGCCGAGCTCCCAGAGCGCGGTCGGCGCGACCTTGTATCCGGCGCCGTTGGCGCAGTCGATCACCGCCTTGAGCCCGTCGAGCCGGCTCCCCCGGGGAAAAGTGTTCTTGACGAACTCGATATAGCGCCCCTGGGCGTCGTCCAGCCGCTGGGCGCGGCCCAGCGCGGCGGAAGCGGCCTGGTACCTGCCGAGATCGGAATCGATCAGCGCCTCGATCTCGGCTTCGACATCGTCGGACAGCTTGTAACCGTCCGGACCGAAGAGCTTGATCCCGTTGTCGCGGTAGCCGTTGTGGGAGGCCGAGATCATCACCCCGATATCGGCCCGCAGGCTGCGCGTCAGCATCGCGACCGCCGGCGTCGGCATCGGCCCGACCATGATCACGTCCATGCCCATGGCGATGAAACCGGCCGTCAGGGCAGGCTCCAGCATATAGCCGGAAAGCCGCGTATCCTTCCCGATCACCGCCCGGTGGCGGTGGTCGCCGCGGGTGAACAGGGCGCCCGCCGCCATGCCGACACGAAGCGCGGTCTGTGCCGTCATGGGCTCGGCGTTCGCTAGGCCGCGAATGCCATCGGTGCCGAACAGTTGACGTGTCATGACCGCTCGCAAGCCTTCGCGCACACTTTCGCCCGGTCCCCGCGGCCCGCGATCGGCGCCACGCGGATCGGACAACTCCGGGTCAAGTTACGCCGAGCCCTCCGATCCGCGCAAGAACGGCAAGCGCCTGCCTCGTTTCGGCGACGTCGTGGACCCGGAACAGCTGCACGCCCTGAAGCGCCGCCGCCGTCGCGGCGGCAAGCGAGCCGGCCAGCCGGGCCTTGGGGGGCTCGCCCCGGGACATCCGGCCGATGAAGCTCTTGCGCGAGGCCCCGAGGGCGACCGGGCAACCGGTTGCGTGAAGCAGGCCGATCTCGGCCAGGATGGCCGAATTGTGCCCGTCGTCCTTGCCGAACCCGATCCCGGGATCGACCGCCAGCGAACCCCTCGCGATTCCCGCCGCGACGCACGCCGCGACCCGCGAGTCGAGGAACCGAAACACCTCGTATGGCGCATCCGCATAGGCGGGCGCGTCCTGCATGGTCTCGGGCGCGCCCTGCATGTGCATCAGGATCGCGCACGCACGCCGCGAGGCCACGGTTTCGAGGGACGCTTCGTCGAAGGAAAGGGCGCTCACGTCGTTGACCGCGATCGCCCCCGCGTCGAGCGCGGCGCGCATGACCTCGGGGCGGCGGGTATCGATCGAGACCCGGATGCCGTCCGCCGCCAGCGCTCCGATCACCGGCAAGACGCGGTCGCACTCGGTCGCGGCCGTGACGGGCGCGGCGCCCGGACGCGTCGATTCGCCGCCGACGTCGATCAGGTCGGCGCCGGCCTCGGCCAGCCGCCGGCCGGCCGCGACCGCGTCTTCGGCCGAGGCGCTGTCTCCGCCGTCGGAAAAGCTGTCGGGGGTCACGTTGACGACCCCGATCAGCCGCGCCCGGTCGAGCGAGAGCCCGGCAAACGGCGGGCGGGGTCGAACGATCTTCTCCAGCCGGGCGGCGACCGTATCCCTGAGATCCGCTGCCTCGCCGGCCGCCCAATCCTCGATCTCCGCGAGCGGAACCGGCCCCGCCCGCACCAGCCTCTGCCTGTCCGCCAGCATCGCGACGCAGGCGGAAAAAGCGACCGGCCCGCCGGCCAGCGGCCTCGCCCGCCCGGCCTCGACCGCATGTGCGGCGGTCTGCCCGGTCAGCAACCCGGTGGGCGCCAGCGCGAGGCTGCCCACCGGATCGGGCGGCAAGGAAAAGCCCCGGGGCAGGCCGGGGCTCCATTGGACGGTGAAGGGAAGCGGCGGCGATGCGTGCGTCGTCACGACCCGGGCTGGGGCTCCGGCTCCATCCCGGGGTCGGGCTCGTCCCCCTCGTCGCGGACCTTGGCTCCGCCCGAGCTCGGCACGCTCGACCGGCGGCCCGCCTCGGCCCGGTATTCCTCTTCGGAGGGGCGCACCACCGATCCGCCTTCGAGGACCGCCTGAACCTCTTCGCCGCTCAACGTCTCGAACTCGAGCAGCGCTTCGGCGACGCCATCGAGCCCCTCACGGTTCTCCGTCAGGACCCGGCGTGCGGTCGTTTCGGCGCGGTCGATCAGCGTGCGTATCTCTTCATCGATGATCCGTGCGGTGGCGTCCGAGACGTTCTTGCGCTGGGTCACCGAATGGCCAAGGAAGACTTCCTCCTCGTTGTCGGAATAGCGCAGCGGACCGAGCTTCTCGCTGAAGCCGAACTCGGTCACCATTCGGCGCGCCCATTCGGTGGCCTTGCGGATATCGTCTCCGGCCCCGGTCGTCACGTTCTCGGGCCCGAAAACCAGTTCCTCCGCGACACGCCCGCCGAACGCCATGGCGAGGCGGGATTCGAGCTCGACCTTGGAATAGCTGTACTTGTCCGATTCGGGCAGCGACATGGTCATGCCCATCGCGCGGCCGCGCGGGATGATGGTGACCTTGTGCAGCGGGTCGTGCTTGGGCACGTGCAGCGCGACCAGCGCATGCCCGGCCTCGTGATAGGCGGTCAGGCGCTTCTCGTCCTCGGACATCACCATGCTGCGCCGCTCGGCGCCCATCATGACCTTGTCCTTGGCCTCCTCGAACTCGGCCATGGTGACGAGGCGCTTGTTCTTGCGCGCCGACAGCAGCGCCGCCTCATTGACCAGGTTGGCGAGGTCGGCACCGGAGAACCCGGGGGTGCCGCGCGCGATGATCCGCGCATCCACGTCAGGCGCCAGCGGCACCTTCCGCATATGGACCTTGAGGATCTGCTCGCGCCCCAATACGTCGGGATTGGGAACGACGACCTGCCGGTCGAACCGGCCGGGACGGAGCAGGGCGGGATCGAGCACGTCGGGGCGGTTGGTCGCCGCGATCAGGATCACGCCCTCGTTGGCCTCGAACCCGTCCATCTCGACGAGGAGCTGGTTGAGCGTCTGCTCGCGTTCGTCGTTGCCGCCACCGAGTCCGGCCCCGCGATGCCGGCCCACCGCGTCGATCTCGTCGATGAAGATGATGCAGGGCGCGTTCTTCTTGCCCTGCTCGAACATGTCGCGCACCCGGCTCGCGCCGACGCCCACGAACATCTCGACGAAGTCGGACCCCGAGATGGTGAAGAACGGCACGTTCGCCTCGCCCGCAATGGCGCGCGCAAGCAGCGTCTTGCCGGTTCCGGGCGGTCCGACCAAGAGAACGCCTTTGGGGATCTTGCTGCCGAGGCGCTGGAACTTCTGCGGGTCCTTGAGGAAGTCGACCACCTCCTCGAGCTCCTGCTTGGCCTCGTCGATCCCGGCGACGTCCTCGAAGGTGATCCGGCCGAGGCGTTCGGTCAGCAGCCGCGCGCGGGACTTGCCGAAGCCCATCGCCTTGCCGCCGCCCGACTGCATCTGCCGCATGAAGAATATCCAGACGCCGATCAGCAGCAGCATCGGGAACCAGGAAATCAGGATCTGGAACAGCGACGGGGTTCCGTCGTCGACCGGCAGGGCGTTGATCGTCACGCCGCGCGACCTCAGCCGTTCGACGAGCTGGGGATCGTCGGGGGCGTAGGTCTTGAAGGAGCGCTCGTCTCCGTAGAACCCGGATATCTCGTGCCCCTTGATGGTGACTTCCTTGACCTGGCCGTTCTCGACCTGAGCAAGAAACTCGGAGAAAGCGATGCCTTCGCCGGCGCCGCGGTTCGACGGCTGCTGGAACAGGTTGAACAGCGCAACCAGCAGCAGTCCGATAATCACCCAAAGCGCCAGATTGCGTCCGAAATTACTCAAGCCCAGCTTCCCGAATGGCGCAGGCGCGGACGGAACCCCGTATTCCGCGCCCGCAGGTCGTCCCGCAAACGGACAGAGTGAATAGATAATGCGACAATCGCATTAAACAACCGCAAACTCGGTCGCCGCAAGCGCCCTCGACGGGGCAAAGGCCACGCTCGCCACAACGGGTTTTTCCGTCGCCCGCGTTTCTCGCCGCCAGGAAAGATGGGGCACTTCGAGCACGCCCTCGTCATCGTACACCGCCGGGAGGACGCGGCATGCTTCGTCGGGCATCGGGACCGCACGTTCGAAAGTGCCGCGCACTGTGCGCCAGCCGGCAGCGCCGAGAGCGCGCAGATGCAACGCATCCGGGCCTGTGGCGGCGCGCGCGAACGAAATCCGGAACCGGCCGTCCCACAGCATCTCGCCGCCGGCAACCGCGGGCGCGGTCTCCCGGATCGCTCCGGCCTCGCGGACGAACAGGATCGTCTCGCCCGACGGTCTGATGGCGCAGCCGGCCAGCGTACGAGACTGCATGACGCCCGTTCCGCGCAGAACGTCCAGGAGAGGTTCGAGCCTGGCACGGCGGGGCGCGTAGCGGCGGCCGCCGATACAGCCGAGGATACGCTCCAGCGCGCGCCGCGAGAGATCCACGGGCGCGGCGGCGAGCGTCTTCCTGTCCACCAGGGCGTAGCCGGCGGGAAACTCCATCGTGCAGCGCGCCAGCAAAGCCGCGGTCTCGCGTTCGAGCGTTTCGCGCGCAGCGGCGACCCGGCTGGCGGTGGCGGCGAGTCGGGCCGGGGTCAGTCCTTCGCGCAGGAGCACGCCGGCGGAACGCCGCAGCCTGGCACGGGCGAACGCGGGGTCGGCGTTGGCGGGATCCTCGATCCAGCCTTGTCCGAGCGAATCGAGCGTTGCCCGCAACCGCGACCGGCTTACCGGGAGCAGCGGCCGGAGAATGCGGCCCCAGGACGTTTCCTGGACCGGCGGCATGGCGGCGAGCCCGTCCAGGCCGCTCCCCGCGGCGAGGCGGAGGAGCACCGTCTCTGCCTGATCGTCCCGGTGGTGCGCGGTCACGAGATGGAGAACGCCGTTCCCCGCGCACCATTCGCCGAGCAGCCGGTACCGCGCCTCCCGCGCCGCCGCCTGTACCCCGGCTTTCGGCTTGGCGCCCGCCCAGTTCAGCCGGACACTGGCGATGCCGCGCGCGGCAAGCCACTCCAGGGTGCGGCCAGCCGCCCGGTCCGATCCGTCGCTCAGCCCGTGATCCACGACCAGCGCGGTCGCGGTCCCACCGCGCCGGGCCGCCCAGGGCGCGGCCAGGAGCGCAAGGGCGCGGCTGTCCGGCCCGCCGGAAACGGCAACTGCGACGGACGGGTTGGGTTCGAACGGGCCGAGGAGCTCGATCAGGCCTGCGAACGCGACATCGTCCAGCACCTCATCGTCGGCCGCGCCCATGCGGGGCTAGCCGCACTTGAGGCGCTTCTGCTGCCTAGAAACGCGCTTCTTCAGTGTCGGGTTGGCCTTGGGAAACTCGTCGAGCAGGCGCGCCAGCGCCGTGCAGGCCTCCCGCTTCTTGCCGAGCTGACGGAGCGACACGCCGAGATTGTAGAGGCTGTCGGGCGCCTTCGGCCCGCGGGGGAACTTCTTGTAGCCGTCGGCGAAGGCGAAGGAGGCGTTCTGGTAGTCCTTGCGCACCAGATATGTCCGACCGAGCCAGAAATAGGCGTTACCGGTCAACGCGTGTTTCGGGTGTTTGTCGATGAAGGTGCGGAACGCGGCGCCGGCCTTGGCGTAGTCCGCCTCCTTCAGCGTCAGGGAAAGCGCGTAATCGTATTGCTCCTTGGGGCTGCCGGCGGGGAGGATGGGCGCCGGCTTGACCGCGGCCGCGGCGCTTCCCCGCTTCAGTGTCCCGAGAGGGCGGGGCGGAGCATCGGGCGCCGTGGTTCCGCCGATGATCGATGCATTTTCCGTTCCGGCTTCCCCGGAAGCGTCGGCCGCCGCGGACGCCGGCGGCCCTCGTTCGAGCGCCTGCAACCGGAGTTCGAGATCGGAAGCGAGCTTCTCGGTCCGCTCCGCGTCGCGGCGCCGCTCGTTCTCAAGGGTTTCGATCCGCCGCTCGAGGCCGCGAATCAGCGCCTCGAATTCGTTCAGCCGAACCTCGGCATTGGCCGCGGCGGCGTCGACCGGTCCCCGTGCCCCGCCGCGGGACACGGAACGCTGCAGCGTCTGGACCTCGCGCTGAAGCCGCTCCAGCCTGTCAGTCAGCTCGTAGAATTCCGTCGACTGGCTCGCCGCGGGCACGGGAATGGCTGCGATCCCCAGCGCAACCAGCGCGTATACCGGAATCGGCAGCCCCGCCTGGAATTGTTTCATCGGGCCCTAACCCCCCCCCCCCGTCCGGTCGACCGCCCGGGCCGACGGGCGTGCGCCAGAATGGACCCGGATTATGGCGAATTTTCGGCGTCCGCCGGAGACCGGATCAGTTGGACGGGCGCAGCGTCGATTCGTCGATCTGCGTGACGCCGCGCCGGTTCTTGCCCCAGGCCTCCTCGGTGGAACCGGGGTCGACCGGACGCTCCTTGCCGTAGCTGACCGTCCGGATCCGGCCGGGGTCGATACCGAGCGCGATCAGGTAATTGCGCACGCTGATCGCACGGCGCTCGCCGAGCGCCAGATTGTATTCCCGCGTTCCCCGTTCGTCGGCATGGCCGGCAATAGTGACCGCGATCGCGCCGTGCCGCTTGAGCCACTCAGCCTGCGCGTCCAGAACGCTGCGCGCCTCGTTGGTCAAATCGAACCGGTCGAATCCGAAATGAACGCGATCCCCGACATTGACGACGAAGTCCTCCTGCGATCCGGGTGGGATAATCGGCTCGGTCGGCAGATCCCGCTGCGTCACGGCGTCCTGGCCGCTCGTTGTCGTCTGGGGGCCCGGGTTCCCGGTCGTGGACGTGGAGGTCTGTTCGTCCGGAGTCGAACTGCACCCCCACACAAGGGCCGCGACAACGGCGACCGTGAGAATCCTGAACCGCATGTAGATGCTCCTTCGAGAGTCAGACGCCCGCCGCGGCCCGACGACGGTGCCGTTCGACCGCCGCAATATGCCGCCCGGGCGGACGGAATTCAACAAACGCCACGGGCAGGGCCGCCCCGGACGACCGGTGGCTCAGCGCTGCAACGGCGACCACGCCGGATCCGACGCGTCCCGTGGCGTGGCGATCTCGCGCTCGTTGTACGCGGTAAGGTCGATCGAATAGAGCTTCGGCCCCGGCTTCTTCTGTCCGGGCCGCGCCCGCGGCTGGCGGAAATACATCAGGACCCGCCCGTTCGGCGCCCAGGTCGGCGCTTCCACCAGGAAGTCGGTAACCAGAATGCGTTCGCCCGTGCCGTCGGGCCGCATCACGCCGATCGAGAACTGCCCGCGATTGATCTTGGTGAAGGCGATCAGGTCGCCGCGCGGCGACCAGACCGGCGTGGCGTAACGCCCCTTGCCGAAGCTCACGCGCCGCGCGTTCCCCTTTCCCATATCCATCACGTAAATCTGCTGCTGTCCGCTCCGGTCGGAATTGAACACCAGACGCTTGCCGTCGGGCGAAACCGAGGGCGAGGTGTCGATCGCCGGATGATTGGTGAGCCTGCGCACGTTCCCGGTCCGCAGGTCCATCGCGTAAATCTCCGAATTGCCGTTGCGCGCCATGCTCATGACCAGCGTGGTTCCGTCGGGCGAGAAGCGCGGCGCGAACGTCATGCCGGGAAAGTCGCCGAGGATCTCCTGCTGGCCGGTGTCGATGTTGTAGAGGTAGACGCGCGGCCTGTCGTTGACGAAGGACAGGAAGGTGATCTCCTGTTCCGTCGGGGAGAACCGCGGCGTCAGCACGAGGTGCTCGCCTCCCGTCAAATAGCGGTGATTGGCGCCGTCCTGATCCATGATCGCGAGCCGCTTGATCCGCCTCGCGGCGGGCCCCGATTCGTCCACATAGACGACGCGGGTGTCGAAATAGCCGCTTTCCCCGGTTACGCGCTGGTAGATCTTGTCGGCGATGCGGTGCGCGACCACGCGCCAATTGTCGGGCGCCGTGCGGAAGCGCGTGCCGATCATCTGCTGCTGGGCAAAGACATCCCACAGCCTGAACTCGACCGTAAGCCGGCCGTCCGGCGAAATCTCCGCCTTGCCGTTGACCAGCGCCTGGGCGTTGATCAGCCGCCAGTCGCCGAAGCGCGGTTGAATGCCGATATCGGCGGGAGACTGGATAAACGCCTTCTTGTCGATGGGGCGGAACAGCCCCGAGCGCTGAAGATCGGCCGACACGACCTCGGCGACCTGCCTGCCGTAATTCGCGCTCCTGTCATCGGGACCCTGGAAATCGGGGATCGCGATCGGCATGGGCTGGACCTGTCCGCGGGTGATGTCCACTTTCAGCTCGGCGTTGGCGGACGTCGCCGCCACGGAGACGGCGAGGGCCAGTGCGGCGAGCGCGATCCGGCGCGCCATGCCGCTGAAACGGGCGTTCTTCATCGCAGCAACTCCCTGGTATCGAAATTGAACGAAATCGCGCGCCAGGTCTCATAGGAATCGAGCGGCAGGCGCAGCGGTTGGCAGCGCGGGTTCTTCAACGCCCGGAGGGCGCTCTCCGCATAGGCGCGGAAGACGGGATCGGAGGACAACCTCCCCTTGTCGACAATTCTGGGGCGGCCGATCAACGTCCCGTCGGGGTTGAGCCGGATCCCGATCTCGACCTTGATCTTGTGGGCGTCCTTGATGCCGATAGGCGGGTTCCAGCATTTCCAGACCTGCTCGCGAATCTGCCGTACCAGCTCGGAAATCAGCCGTCTCTGACGCAAGCTGTCCTGCGGACGGGGCGCGGGGCGCGACGACGGTCGGGCCCGTTTGCGGGGCGGCTCGGGCGCTGCGGTCTTGCGCTCGCGCTCCAGATCCCGGAGCAGCGTGTCGAACGCGTCGGGCGGCGGTTTCGGCTTGCGTTTCGGCATCCGAACCGCCTTGGCGAGCTGGGGCGGGGCCGGTTTGGGTTTCGCCTGGGGCGGCGGTTTTTCGACCTTCTTTGGCTTTGGCTTTGGCTTTGGCTTTGGCTTCGGCTTCGGCTTGGGTTTCGGTTCCGGCTTGGGCTCGGGTATGGGCTCCGGTTTCGGTTCGGGCCCGGGTTCCGGTTTCGGCTCGGGTTTGGGTTCGGGAACGGGTTCGGGTTTCGGCGGGGGTTCCGGCTCCGGAGGCGGGGGCGGCGGTTCGGGCGGTGGCTTCGGCGGTTCGGGCTTGGGCGGCTCCGGTTGGGGCTTTTCGACGGGAGGCGGGAGATCGTCGGGTTTCGTGGGCTTCGGCTCGGGTTCGAGCTCGGCGGCCTCGGCGACGACGTTCACCGCAATGACCGCTTCGGCGGGCGGCGGCGGGTCGAAGAGCGAAGGCAGTCCCAGCACGGCGAACGCCAGCACACCCGCGTGAAGCCCGGTGGAAAGCGAAATTCCCGCGCGCAACGGTCAACGCTCCGCCCGATCCGAGGCCTTCGCCTCGTCCTGCCGCGGCATTTGGGTAATCAGGGCGACGCGATCGAAGCCCGCCAGGTTGACCGAGCCCATGACCTGCATAACCAGGCCGTAGGCGACCGCCTTGTCGCCGCGCACGAAGATCCTCGTGTCCTTCTTGTTCTCGGTTATCGCCGTAAGGCGCGGGATCAGCCGCGACAATTCGATCTCGGTGTCCTGGATGTAGACCTTGCCGTCGGCGCGCACCGTGATCACTAGGGGTTCGTCCTGACCGACCATGCGGGACGCGGCCGTCTTGGGAAGGTCGACCGGAACGCCGACAGTGAGCAGCGGCGCGGTGATCATGAAGACCACCAGGAGCACCAGCATCACGTCGACGAAGGGCGTGACGTTGATTTCGCTCATCGGGCGATACCGGGTCGCCCTCCGCGACTGGCGCGTTCCGGAGCCGTTGCCGACGGAAATCGCCACCGGTCAATCCTTCGCGTCGGCCTGACGCGACAGGATGGCGGAAAACTCGCCGGAGAAGGATTCGAGCCGGGCGGCGTAGCGCGAGATGTCGTTGTTGAGCTTGTTGTAGCCGATCACCGCCGGGATCGCGGCGATCAGACCGAGCGCGGTGGCGAAGAGCGCCTCGGCAATGCCGGGGGCGACCACGGCGAGCGACGTGTTCTTGGTGAGCGCGATCGCCTGGAAACTGTTCATGATGCCCCAGACGGTGCCGAACAGGCCGATGAACGGCGCGGTGGAGCCCACCGAAGCCAAGAAGGTCATGTAACGTTCGAGATGGTGCAGCTCGCGGGCGAGCGCGATCTCCATCACCCGGTCGATGCGCCCGGTCAGCGTCAGCCGCGAGTCCTCTCCCAGCGCGCCGCGCTCGGTCGACCGCCGCCATTCGCGCATCGCGGCGACGAAGATGGCGGACATCGGGTCCTCGGGGCGCTGGCCCATGTCCTCGTACAGGTCGTCGAGCGACCCGCCGGACCAGAAGCGTTCCTCGAAATCGCCTGCCTGCCGTTCGAGGCGGCGCATCCGCAGGACCTTCTCGAAGATCACCGCCCAGCACCAGAACGACGCCGCGATCAGCAGGATCATCACGACCTGGACGACGATATCGGCCTGGAGGAACAGCCCCCAGATCGAGAGGTCGCCGGCGAACGAGCCGGCAAGGTCCGCGGATTCAAGAAACTGCATGATCGGACTCACTGGAACTCTGCGGTGGAACGGTGGCGGCGAACCCGTGGAGCGCCGAACGGAGGGGCGCGGGAAACCGCGCCGGCCGGCCGGCCTCGTTGACGCAGGCGAGCCGCAGGCCGATCCGCGCCAATACGTCGCCGCGACGATGGACGGCCTGGCGCACCCGGAGGCTCGCTCCGCCGACTTCGAGCAGGTTTGACCGGATCTCCAGCACGTCGTCGAGCCGGGCAGGCGCGAGATATTCGATGGCGCACTCGCGCACCGTGAGGACCGCCCGGTCGTTCCGCATCATCGCCGCGTGGTCGGCGCCCAGGAGACGCATCATTTCGGTTCGCGCGCGTTCGGCCATGCGAAGATAGCTGGCGTAGTAGACGATGCCCGCGGCGTCGGTGTCCTCGAAATAGACGCGCAGGCGATAAACGTGCTCGACCCCGTCGAGAATGCCGGTTGCCGGCCCCGCCGCCGTTCCGGCATCAACCATCGTCCGGACCCTCGCCGCTGCGAAGCAGGTCGAGCTGGGCCTCGTCGCGTTTCGGCGGCGCCACGCCGAGATGGCAGAACGCCCCGTCGGCGAGCATCCGCCCGCGCGCGGTACGCCGCACGAGGCCCTGCTGGATCAGAAACGGCTCGATCACCTCTTCGATCGCGTCGCGCTGCTCGGAAAGCGCCGCCGCAAGGGTTTCGACCCCGACCGGGCCGCCGCCGTAATTGCTCGCGATGCAGTCGAGATAGCGGCGGTCCATCATGTCGAGACCGAGACGGTCGACGTCGAGCCTGGCGAGTCCGTTGTCGGCGAGGCCCGCATCGATCTCGTCGACCCCGTCGACGGCGGCGAAATCGCGCAGCCGGCGAAGCAGGCGGCCGGCGATCCTGGGCGTTCCGCGCGAGCGGCGGGCGATCTCCGCGGCGCCGTCTCCGGTGATCGCGATGCCGAGCACCCGGGCGCCGCGCCTGACCACCTCCTCGAGCTCGGCATCGGTGTAGAAATCGAGCCGCAGGGGGATGCCGAAACGGTCGCGGAGCGGGTTCGAAACCAGTCCGGCCCGCGTCGTCGCCCCGATCAGGGTGAAGCGCTGCAGGTCGATCCGAACCAACCGCGCCGCCGGCCCCGCCCCGATGATCAGGTCGAGCTGGAAGTCCTCCATCGCGGGGTAAAGGACTTCCTCGACCGCCGGGTTGAGGCGATGGATCTCGTCGATGAAGAGAACGTCCTGGCGCTCCAGATTGGTGAGCACGGCGGCGAGATCCCCGGCCCGGGCGAGCACCGGACCGGAGGTCGCCCGGAATCCGACGCCGAGCTCGCGGGCCACGATCTGGGCCAGCGTGGTCTTGCCGAGGCCGGGCGGGCCGTGCAGCAGCACATGATCGAGGGCCTCCCCGCGCGAGCGGGCCGCGTCGATGAAGACCGATAGGTTCTGGCGCAACCGCTCCTGGCCGATGAACTCGTCCAGCCGGCGCGGGCGGAGTACGGCTTCCCCGGCATCGCCGTCGGGATCGTGGGCGGCCGCCGCCTGCCGCTCCGCGGTCATGACGAGAGTTCCTTGAGCCCGGCCCGGATCAGGGTCTCCACCCCGGCTTCCGGACCGAGCGCCCGCGCCGCTTCGCTGACCGCGCCGAAGGCCTCGCCCCTGCGATAGCCGAGATTGACCAGGGCGGACACCGCGTCGTTGAGCGCGTCGGGATTGCCGACGATAGCGCCGTCCGCCGTTCGGGCAAACGATTCTCCTGCGGGAACCGCCTTGTCCTTCAGCTCGGCCACGATGCGCCCGGCGAGCTTGGGCCCGACGCCGGGCGCCTGGGTCAGCATCTTGCCGTCGCCCGAGATCAGCGCGTCGGACAGCCTTTCCGCGCTCAACGCCGACAGGATCGCGAGCGCCACCCGGGTGCCGACCCCCTGCACGGTGGTCAGCAGACGGAACCAGTCGCGTTCGGCCAGGCTCTCGAAGCCGTAAAGGTGAATGTGGTCTTCACGCACATGGGTCTCGACATGGAGGCTCGCCGTCTCTCCCGCCGCCGGCAGCGCGCCCAGCGTGCGGGCGGAGCAATAGACCAGGTAACCGACCCCGGCGACGTCGATCACCGCCGAGTCCTCGGCCGTCGAATCGATGCGGCCGGTGAGCCTCGCGATCACCGCCGCTGCTCCGTCGCGAAGGCGGCGACGCGGCCTTGCGTGGCGCGGTGATGGGCATGGCAGATCGCCACCGCCAGGGCATCGCTCGCATCGGAAGACGAGGCCCCGCCTATCGCGAGGAGAGCGCGGACCATCGCGGCGATCTGCTTCTTGTCGGCGTGACCGGCGCCGACGATGGATTTCTTGACGAGGTTCGCCGGGTATTCGGCGACCGGCAGGCCTGCCTCCGCGGGAACGAGCAGGACCACGCCGCGGGCCTGGCCGAGGCGGAGCGCCGACGCCGGGTTGCGGTTGACGAAGGTCTCTTCCACCGCCGCCTCGTCCGGCCGGTGGGTGTCGACCACCCGCGCGAGCGCGGCGCGAAGAGCGGCGAGCCGCGCCGCCAGGGAGCCTTCCGCGGGCGGCCGCACGGCCCCGTCGGCGACATGCCTCAGACGGTTGCCGTCCGCCTCGATTACGCCCCAGCCGGTCGCGCGCAGCCCGGGATCGAGGCCGAGAAGACGGATCGTGGTATCGCTCAACCGGTCAGTCTCGCCATGACATCGTCGGCGACGCTGAAATTGGCCGCCACCGACTGCACATCGTCGTTTTCCTCCAGCGCCTCCAGCAGTCTGAAAAGCTTTTCGGCGCCGGCCTCGTCGACATCGACGGTGCTCGACGGGCGCCAGGCCAGCTCGGTCGCCTCGGGCGACGCGAACCGCGCCTCGAGCGCTTCGCGGACATCGTTGAGATCCTCCGGCGCGCACAGCACTTCGTGGCCGTCCTCCGAGGACTCGAGGTCGGCCGCCCCCGCCTCCAGGGCCGCCTCGAAGACCTCGTCGGCCGAAGCCGTCTCCGGCGGGTAGCGGACGGCGCCGACGCGCTCGAACATGAAGGAGACGCTGTTCGTCTCGCCCAGATTGCCGCCGTGCTTGGCGAACGCCGCGCGGATTTCGGCGGCGGTCCGGTTGCGGTTGTCGGTCAGGGCCTCGGCGATGATCGCGACGCCTCCCGGACCGTAGCCTTCGTAGCGAATCTCGTCGTATTGCTCGCCGTCCTCCGCCCCGGAACCGCGTCGGATCGCGCGCTCGATGGTCTCCCCGCCCATATTGGCGGCCTTGGCGGCCGCGACCGCGGAGCGGAGCCGGGGGTTCTGCTCGGGATCGGGCAGCCCGGAGCGGGCAGCCACGGTCAGCTCGCGGATCAGGCGGGTGAACAGCCTGGAGCGCTTGGCGTCCTGGACGCTCTTGCGGTGCATGATGTTCTTGAATTTGGAGTGGCCGGCCATGCAACCCCTGTGCGCCAGAAACGAAATGCGTCGTGCCCGGGATCGAATAGCTCGAACCCTATCGCAGCCGCGGATAGAGTGAAACGCGCCACGGACGACCGCTCCTTGTCGCGGATCAATGTGGCGATATTTTGACTAACCGTAAGTTATTGCAGGCAAAAGCAATATGGGGGCGATCCCGTCAGGGGCCCGGCACCGATGCGCTCAGCCGCCCGCCGATTCGCACCGGCTCGATACGCACCGCCAATCCGGTGGAATCGTCGAGCTCCGCGAAGGTGGCGCACAGGGTGGCCGACCCGTCGGCCGCCTCCAGCCGCGCGGTCGGCATCTTGCGGACGAAGCGCTCGACGGACGTCGCCTTTTTCATCCCGATCACCGAGTCGTAGTCCCCGCACATGCCGATATCGGTCTGATAGGCGGTGCCGCCGGGGAGGATCTGCGCATCGGCGGTGGGCACATGGGTGTGGGTCCCGACGACGATCGACACCCGGCCGTCGAGAAAGTGCCCGAACGCCATCTTCTCGCTGGTCGCCTCGCCGTGGAAATCGACCACGATGGCGGAGACCGTGCGCATCAACCCGTCCTCGGCCAGCCTGCGCGCGGCAAAGGCGAACGGGTCGTCGAGCGGATCCATGAACAGCCGGCCCATCGCGTGCAGCACGAGAACCTTGCGGCCGCGGCGGTCGGGGAACACGCCCCAGCCCCGACCCGGCGTCGCCTGCGGGTAGTTGTCGGGCCGAAGCAGCCGTTTCTCCCGGTCGAAGTGGGGGACGATCTCGCGCTGGTCGAAGACGTGATTGCCGGTGGTGATGACGTCCGCCCCGGCCTCGAACAACCGGTCGCAGATCTTGGGCGTGATGCCGAACCCGCCGGCCGCGTTCTCGCCGTTGACGATCGCGAAGTCGATGTCGAGCCGCTCGCGCAGTCCGGGAAGCTCCTCGCACACGACCTGGCGCCCGGACCGTCCCACGACATCGCCGCAGATCAGCAGCCGCATCGCCCGCCCCTCATGCCGTCTCCGTGCAATCGATGATCCTTTCGTCGCTCACCACCCAATCGACCCGAACGTCGCCGGGACCGGCGGGCACGCCGGGCCGGATCTGGACATCGTAGCCGATCCCGACCGCCACGGCCCCGCCCTCACGCTTTAAAGCCTCGATGGTGCGGTCGTAATACCCGCCGCCATAGCCGAGCCGCCGGCCGGCGGGATCGACCGCCAGCAGCGGCGCGACCACGATAGCCGGGATCAAGGGTTCCGCCGACGCAGCCGGCTCGCGCAACCCGAACGCGGCCTCGATCAGCGCATCGCCGGGCCGCCAGCGGCGGAAGACCAGCGGGCGGCCGCGCCCGACGACGGCGGGGAGCGCACAGGTCGCGCCACCGTCCGCGAGCGCGTGCAGCAGCGGGCGGGAATCGAGCTCGTCGCGTATCGGCCAGTAGGCGGAAACCGTCGTGCCCCGGAGCCGGTCGCCAAAACGGGAAAGAAACCGGTCGCGCACCGCGTTCGCGGCACGGACCCGGTCCGTTATCCGGCCGCGCGCCGCCGCCATCTCCGCGCGCAGCCGTTTCTTGGCACCGTAAAGGGTCACGCCGCCGCCAGTCGAAAGAACGGAGCGGACGACGCCGCGCCGGCCGTCCCGCCATGCATGTCCTATGCGGCCTGCAACACGCAGGTGGGCGCCGTATGCCACGGCCACGACCGCGGCAGGAACAGCTCCCAAGAGGACTGTATTGGCCCCAGGGACAAATGGCTTCGCGCACCGCGCAGCGCCGCCCGCGCGATATTTAGGACCGCGCGACCTTCTCGGCAATGGCTTCGATGCGGGTCGCGGCGTCCTCGATGCGGGCGGCGACCGACTTGCGGGCGTCTTCGATCGCGGATTTCGGCTCGTCCTGCTCGGGCACAGCGAGGCCCGCCTCCGACAGCGCGGCATAGGCTTCCGCCAGCTCGTCGGCGATCATGAGGCAGGTCATCACGAGCAGCCTGTTATCGCCGATCTGGCCCAGGGACGATACGAGGGTCTCGACCCGGTCGTCGATATAGGCGGCAAGCCCGGAAAGGCGCTCTTCCTCGCCCGCCTCGCAGGCAACCACGTAATTGCGCCCGTTGATGGTGACGTCGACCTCGGGCATCGCCGGGAACCTTCCGTTACCGCGCCGGAATAAGCGCGCGCAGGCGGGCGATGGCCGCGTCGAGCTGGTCGGAGACGGCTCGGGTCTCGCCTTCGAGCCGCTCGTAGCGGGCATGGGCCCGGTCGCGCTCGGCTTCCAGCCCGGGCCGGGGATCGGACCGGTCGCGCAGGACCTCTTCCAACCTGGTCAGAGCGGTCTCAAGCTGGTCCTGTGCGTCGTCGAGGCGTGGCATGAAGAACCCGCGGACTGTAGTCGGCCCGGAAACCGCCGCGCACCATACGCCGGAGGCCGGAAAGGCGTCAAATCGGTCGGACTGAACCGTTGATCCCCGGCCCCGCTCCGGCCAGTGTTGCGCGATGGCCGAAACACCGCCCGCGATCGTCGTTCACGGCCTCGACCACGCGCTGGCGGCGGCCCGCGCGGCGGAGGCGCTGGGCTGTGCGGTCCGCATTCGGAGCGGACCGGCCGCGGCGGGCTATGCGGGCGCGGCCTGGTTCTCCGAAATCGTCCGGGCTGCCCGACGGGCCCACCCCGATGTCCGCATCGACGCGGTTCTCGACTGCGGCGACTCACCCGGGCTGGTCCTCGCGGCATTCCGCCGTTCGGTGGAAACGGTCCTCTTCACCGGGTCCGCGGCCCTGCGCGGAAAGCTGGAGGCGCTTGCCGCGGCGTCGGGCGCGCGCATCGAGAGCGCAGCCGGGCCGGCCCTCGACCTCGCTGGGGAAAAGAATCCGGAAACCGCCTGCCGGGCCTGGCTCGCCGCCGTCCGCACGTGCTGATTCGTCCCTGGATGCTGGCACGCCCGCAGGGTTTGCGTTAGGTATGGTGCAAGTCCCGTCGATGCCCTGGAAATCGGAAAGGGGTCCGGAATGAGGGTGACGCAAAAGGTCAGGAAGATCCTTGCCGGCTATGAGAGCGACAACCCGGGAACCAAGGCGAACCTCGCCCGCATCCTGATGAACGGCAAGCTCGGCGGGACCGGCAAGATGGTGATCCTGCCGGTGGACCAGGGTTTCGAGCACGGCCCGGCGCGCAGCTTCGCTCCCAACCCGGACGCCTACGACCCGCACTACCACTTCCAGCTCGCGGTCGATGCCGGGCTCAACGCCTACGCGGCGCCGCTCGGGATGATCGAGGCGGGCGCCGACAGCTTCGCGGGCGCGGTGCCGACGATCCTCAAGGTCAACAGCGCCAACAGCCTGGCCACGGACAAGGACCAGGCCGTGCACGGGGGCGTGGGCGATGCGCTGCGGCTGGGATGCTCGGCGATCGGCTTCACGATCTACCCGGGCTCGGAAGACCAGTACGAGATGATGGAGGAGGTCCGGGAGCTCGCCGAGGAAGCCAAGTCGGTCGGGCTCGCCGTGGTCATCTGGTCGTACCCGCGCGGCGGGCTGCTGTCGAAGGAGGGCGAGACGGCGATGGACATCTGCGCCTACGCCGCCCACATCGCCTGCCTGATGGGCGCCCATATCGTCAAGGTGAAGCCGCCGACGGACGCGCTGTTCCTCGACGCCGCCAAGGGGGTCTACGAGAAGCAGCGCATCGACACGGGCACGCTGTCGGCGCGCATCGCCCATGTCGTGCAGTCCTGCTTCAACGGGCGCCGGCTGGTGGTCTTCTCGGGCGGCGAGGCCAAGGATCTCGAAGGCATCCACCGCGAGGTGAGGGCGATCCGCGACGGCGGCGGCAGCGGCTCGATCATCGGCCGCAACACCTTCCAGCGGCCGCGCGAGGAAGCGCTCGCGATGCTCGACGGCATCGTCGGGATCTACCGGGGCAGGGCCAATCCGAACCTGCAAGCTGTATCTGATCACGCCGCCTGACCTCGGCCCCGCCGGCGCGCGGGGCTTCGCGGATAGCCTGGCCGCGGCGCTCGACGCGGGCGCGGTCGACTGCGTCCAGCTTCGGTTGAAGGAGACCGGCGACGACGATATCCGGCGCGCAGCGGAAGAGCTCGCCCCGGTCGCGCAAACCCGCGACGTCGCCTTCGTGATGAACGACCGCCCCGACCTCGCCGTCGAGACGGGATGCGACGGAGTCCATGTCGGCGCCGACGACGCGCCCTATGCGGAAGCGCGGCGCATTGTCGGCGGGGACGCGATCGTGGGCGTCACCTGCAAGGCGTCCTATCACCTGGCCATGGAGGCGGCGGAAGCGGGCGCCGATTACGTGGCGTTCGGCGCCTACTTCCCGACCGCGACCAAGGAGACGGCGACGCGGGCGCCGCTCGACCTCCTTGGCACCTGGCAGTCGGTCGCCACCGTCCCCTGCGTGGCGATCGGTGGCATCACGGCGGAGAATTGCGGACCGGTCGCCGCCGCAGGCGCGGATTTTCTCGCCGTCTCGTCCGGCGTGTGGGCGCATCCGGGCGGGCCGGCGGAAGCGGTCCGCGCCTATGACGCCGCGATCCGGACGGCGCTTGCCGGCGCCTAGCCCGGCCCGGCCACCGGCGCCCAGAGCATGTCCTCGATCCGCGCCGCGCCGGTCGCGAGCATGACCAGCCGGTCGACGCCGAGCGCGATCCCGGCGCAATCGGGAAGCCCCGTCTCGAGCGCGGCCAGGAAATCCTCGTCGACGGGATAGGCGCTGCCGTGGAGTTCCGACCTGAGCGCGCGGTCGGCCTCGAAGCGGGCGCGCTGCTCCGCCGGATCGGTGAGCTCGCCATAGCCGTTGGCCAGCTCCAGACCGCACGCGAACACCTCGAAGCGTTCCGCGAAGCGGCGGTCGGGGCCGAGCCGCGCCAGCGCCGCCATCGAGGCCGGATAGTCGTACAGGATCGTCGGCGCGCCGACGCCCAGATGGGGCTCCACCCTGGCGAGGAAGATGCGGAAGAACACGTCCTCCCAGCGGTCCCTGGGCCCGGTCCAGACCCCGATCGACCGCGCCGCCTCCATCAGCGGCGCCGGGTCCGGCGCGTCGTCCATGGTCGCCGCTAGGTCGACGCCCGCATGTTTTTCGAAAGCCTCGCACACGCCGATCCGGGTCCAGCGCGCGCGGGGGTCGGCACTTTTCTCCGCCCTCTCGAAACGCTCCACCCCCGCGGCCTCCGCGGCGGCGGCAAGGAGTTCCTCGCAATCCGCCCACAAATCCCGGTAGCCCGCGCCCGCCCGGTACCATTCCAGCATCGTGAACTCCGGATGATGGGTGGGCGAGCGCTCCTCGTTGCGATAGCAGCGGGCGATCTGGAAGATCTTCTCCTCGCCCGCCGCCAGAAGCTTCTTCATCGCGAACTCGGGCGAGGTGTGCAGGTACATCCGCGTTACCGGCCCGTCGCGAAAGGGCTCGGCGAGCGCGGTTTCGAAGGCGTTGAGATGGGGTTCGAGACCGGGCGAAACCTGGAGCGCCGGGGTCTCCACCTCGACGAAGCCGCGGTCGTGGAAGAAGCGTCTTATCGCGGCGACGATCCTCGCGCGCGCGAGAAGGTTGGGACGCCTCTCGGCGTAGCGGTCGGGGCGCCACCAGGGCGCTTCAGCCATGGCGTTTCGCGAATTCCGGCATCGCGCGATAATGCCCGTTCCGGCGGAGCAGGGTAAGGATGGCGGACGGAACCTTGCGGAGCGGCCGCGCGCTGAACGCGGCCGGATTGATCGCGGCGGGGCGGGTGCGCGAAGCCGATTCCGTCGCCCGGCGCTACGCGGTGGCGGTTACCCCGCAGATCGCCAAGCTGATCGAGCCGGAGGCGGCGGACGATCCCGTCGCGCGCCAGTATCTGCCCGATGCGCGGGAGCTGACGCGTGCGCCGGAAGAACACGACGATCCCATCGGGGACGACGCGCACTCGCCGCTGCCGGGCCTCGTTCATCGTTACCCGGACCGGGTGTTACTGATGCCGACGACGGCATGCCCGGTCTATTGCCGGTTCTGCTTCCGACGCGAGCGCGTGGGCCACGGCGCCACGGCGATGACGGCCGCCGAGATCGACGACGCCCTCGCCTATATCGCGCGCCGCCCGGCGATCAGGGAAGCGATCCTGACCGGCGGCGATCCGATGATCCTGTCCCCGCGCCGCCTCGGCGACATCCTGCGGCGCATCGCGGCGATACAGACCGTCGAGGTGCTCCGCATCCACAGCCGCGTCCCGGTGGCCGATCCCGGACGTATCGACGGCTCGGCGATCGCCGCGCTGCGCCAGCGCGTTCCGGTCTATGTCGCGATCCATTGCAACCACCCGCGCGAGATCGACCGGGAGGCCGCGCGCGCCATCGCCGCCCTGGCGGATGCGGGGGTTCCGCTGCTCGCCCAGACGGTGCTGCTGAAGGGGGTCAATGACGACGCGGACACCCTTGAGGCGCTGTTCCGCGCCCTGGTCCGCCACCGCGTCCGGCCCTACTACCTGCATCATCCGGACCTCGCGCCGGGGACGGCGCATTTCAGGCTGTCGATCGAGGAAGGGCAGGCGCTGATGCGCGCCCTGCGCGGCCGGATATCGGGACTGTGCCAGCCGACCTACGTGATCGACATCCCCGGCGGGCACGGCAAGGTTCCGGTCGGCCCGTCTTTCCGCGGGGAGAACGGGGCGCTTCTGGGCTGGCAAGGGTCCGTCCATCGGGGTCCCGCGGGATAGCCCTTCAATTGCCTCTCGACCGGCGAGTTGATAGGTTCCGGCCTCCCCCGGCGGCGCGGCGAGTCCCATGAAGGTCAACGCGAACACGATCCGGCCCGGTCACGTGATCGAGCATGACGGCAAGCAGTGGAGCGTGCTCAAGATCCAGATCCTGCAACCGGGCAAGGGCGGCGCATTCGTCCAGGTCGAGATGCGCGACGTGATGACCGGCATCAAGAGCAACGAGCGGTTCCGCACCCAGGAATCGGTCGAGAAGCTCATGGTGGACGAGAAGTCCTGCACCTATCTCTACCGCGCCGACGATGCGGTGGCGCTGATGGACGCCGAGACCTACGAGCAGTTCGAGCTTCCGGTCGACATGATCGGCGGCCCGGCGGCCTATCTGCAGGACGGGATGACGATCACGCTCGACCTGATCGAGGGCAATCCGGTCGCCGCCCGGCTGCCGCAACAGGTGACGATGACGGTCACCGAGGCGGAACCGGTGGTCAAGGGCCAGACCGCGTCCTCCTCCTACAAGCCGGCGACCCTGGAGAACGGCGAGCGGGTGATGGTGCCGCCCCACATCGAGGCCGGCACGAGAATCGTCGTCAGCACCGAGGACGGCAGCTACGTCGAGCGCGCCAAGGGCTGACCGGAAGGGAGCGGGACCCGGCCCATGCCGTCGGCGACGATCAATGTGATGGAAGCCGCCGCGCGCAAGGCGGCGCGCGGGCTGATCCGCGATTTCGGCGAGGTCGAGAACCTGCAGGTCTCGCGCAAGGGACCGGCGGATTTCGTCACCGAGGCGGACCGCCGGGCGGAGCGGATCCTGCGGGCGGAGCTCGCCAAGGCGCGGCCCGGGTTCGGTTTCCTGATGGAGGAATCGGGCGCGACGGAAGGCGAGGACGCGCGGCGCCGCTGGATCGTCGATCCGCTGGACGGAACCACGAACTTCCTGCACGGCATCCCCCACTTCGCGATTTCCATCGGACTCGAAGAGGACGGCGCCATGGTCGCGGGCGTGGTCTACGAGCCGCTCCGCGACGAGCTTTTCTGGGCCGAGAAGGGAGTCGGGTGCTATCTCAACCGGCGTCGCCTCAGGGTGTCATCGCGCCGCCGAATGTCGGAGGCGGTGCTCGCCACGGGTATTCCGTTCAAGGGCCGGGCCGGCAAGCGCGCCTTCCTCGCCACGGTCGAGAGGGCGATCGACAACACCGCCGGCATCAGGCGCCTGGGTTCCGCCGCCCTCGACCTCGCCTATGTCGCGGCGGGGCGCTATGACGGGTTCTGGGAGTTCGGGCTCTCGCCGTGGGACGTCGCCGCCGGAATCGTTCTGGTGCGCGAGGCCGGCGGTTTCGTGACCGACATCTCCGGCCGCCCGGCGACCGTCGACGATGCGTCCGTCGTGGCGGCCAACGACCGTCTGCACGCTCCCGTCCGGCAAATGCTGCGCGACGGCCTCGAGGAATCCGGCGGAGACAATGCCGGGGAACCGCGTCTGCGCGAGACCGGGCCTCCGGATATCCGGGCTCTGTCGCCTACCGCCCGCACCGCGAGCTGTTAACCCCCCGCAAGGCGCTCGCTTCACCGGTCGCGCAAATGCCGCAATTTCGCCCTTTTGTGCCGCTAACCCTCTTTCCGGGCGGGTGCGGAAATGCAGCCTGCCCGTCCCGGCGTATGACCTTCACCAGGACACCGGAGCGATCCTTCGATTCTGGAAGCATCGATGCGCGACGGACCGATGCGGTGCAAGTGGCGGCGGGGCATTTCGTCCATCCCCCGATCTCGCTCTTGCAGGCCAAGGGGCATAGACTTGGCGCGGCGGACGCTGATAGGAGCGGTCCGGACAAACGCCGCGCGGGCTGCCGTGCGATGCGGAAGGACCGCGTGAGATGACGAGCCCCAGACGCTACCTGACCAGGATGATCGTGTTCGTTCTCGCCGTGGCGGCGGTTGCGGGCGCGCTCTACGCACCCTTGTTGAACGCGTTTCACGCGAATCCGCCGCTCAACGGGCTGATCGTCGGCGTCCTCGTGCTCGGCATCGCCTACAGCTTCCGCCAGGTGATGACGCTCCGGCGCGAAGTGAACTGGATCGTCAACGTCCGCACGGGCCGGCCCGGGATCTCGGTCCAGGCCGCGCCCCGGCTGCTTGCCCCGCTGGCGGCGATCCTGGGCGAGCAGACCCGCCGCTTCCGCCTGTCGGCGCTTGCGCTCCGCTCCCTCCTGGACGGCATATCGGCGCGGCTCGACGAACAGCGCGACATTGCGCGCTACACCATCGGGCTGCTCATCTTCCTCGGACTGCTCGGGACGTTCTGGGGCCTGTTGCAGACCATCGACTCGGTCGGCGGCGTGATCGCCGGCCTCAGCGTCGGCGGCGACAGCGATCTGAACGCGGTCTTCACGAACCTGAAGGCCGGTCTCCAGGCGCCGCTGGCCGGCATGGGAACCGCGTTTTCGTCCTCGCTCTTCGGTCTTGCCGGCTCGCTCGTACTGGGTTTTCTGGAGCTCCAGGCGAGCCAGGCGCAGAACCGCTTCTTCAACGACCTCGAAGACTGGCTCGCCGGACAGACCCGCCTTTCCAGCGGCGGCGGGGCGGGGATCGATCAGGACCAGGCGGTCCCGGCCTATGTGCAGGCGTTGCTCGAGCAGACCGCCGACAGTCTCGAAAGCCTTCAACGCACCATCGCCCGGGGCGAGGAAAGCCGCATCTCGGCCAACCAGTCGATGGCGGTGCTGGCCGAAAACCTCTCCGCGCTGACCGACCAGATGCGCGCGGAGCAGGCGCTCATGGAACAGCTCGCGGAAGGCCAGCTGGAGCTCAGGCCGGTTCTGGCCAGGCTGGCCGAGACCCGGCCGGGCGCAAACTTCGAGGACAACCTGCAGCAGCACATCCGCAACATCGACGTTCACCTGGCTCAGCTCATGGAGCAGCTGGTGTCAGGCCGGTCGGAAATGGTGCAGGAGCTGCGAACCGAAATCCGTGTGCTGTCGCGCACGATCGCCGCGATCGGGCGGAATCAGCAGGAATAGGACCGCGGGAAGGGCCGGATAATGGCCGTCGGCAGGACCAGACAACACTCGGGGGCCGACATCTGGCCCGGATTCGTGGATGCGCTCGCGGCGTTGCTGATCATCGTCATCTTCCTTTTGATGGTGTTCACCCTCGCCCAGTACTTTCTGAGCGACATCCTCACCGGCCGGGACCGGGCGCTCGACAGGCTCAACCGTCAGGTCGCGCAGCTGACGGAGATGCTGTCCCTCGAGCAGGCCGAAAACACGGAGCTCGAAGCCTCGGTCTCCAGGCTCACCCTTCAACTCGGCGAGCTGACGTCCGAGCGCGACAGGCTGTCGGGCCAGCTGGCGGAGCTCCTGCCCGAACGCGACATGCTGACCAACGAGGTCGCCGTGCTCACCAGGGAGCGCGACGCGCTCAAGGCCACCTCCGCCAGGACCGCCGCCGAGCTCGAGGACGCCTACAGGACGATCGCCGCGGACAAGGAGAAGATCGAGCTCCAGCTGCGCCGCCTCGCGAGCCTGGAGCGCGACATCGCCGCGCTGCGCGAAGTGCGCGACACCCTGGAAAAGAAGGTCGCGGGTCTTGAAGACTCGCTCCAGTCGCGCGACCGGGAACTCGGCGCGCTGCGCGACCGGTCGAAAGAGCTTGCCACGCAACTTGCCTCGTCCCAGGAGCGGACCCGGCTCGCCCAGATCGAGATCGACGACCGGGACGTCAGGCTGCACGACATCGGCGCGCGGGCGAGCAGGGTCGAGGAAGAGCTGACCGCCGAACAGGCCGTCTCCGCGGAGGCGCGCGAGCAGGTCCGCATCCTCAATCTCCAGATCGCGGCGCTGCGCCAGCAGCTCGCGCGCATCGAAGCGGCGCTGGACGTGTCGGAAAAGAAGGCGAAGGAACAGAACGTCCAGATCGTCAATCTCTCGAAGCGCCTCAATGCCGCCCTCGCCAGCAAGGTGCAGGAGCTCGCGAGTTTCCGCTCCGAGTTCTTCGGCCGGCTCAGGAAGGCGCTGGGCAACCGCAGCGACGTCCGCATCGTGGGCGACCGCTTCGTCTTCCAGTCCGAGGTGCTGTTCCCCTCGGGCGAGGCCAGGCTCCAGCCCGGCGAGCGCGTGCAGATCGACAAGCTCGCGAAGACGATCAAGGAGATCGCCGGGAAGATACCCGACGACATCGACTGGGTGCTCAGGGTCGACGGCCACACCGACCGGCTGCCCATCAGCACGCCCGCTTTCCCGTCGAACTGGGAGCTCTCGACGGGACGCGCGATCGCGGTGGTCAAGCACCTGATCGAGCGCGGCGTTCCGGCGACCCGGCTCGCCGCGACCGGGTTCGGCGAGTTTCAGCCGATCGACCGGGGCAGCACGATCGCCGCCTTCAGGCGCAACCGGCGCATCGAGTTCAAGCTGACCCAGCGTTGAGCGGGGCGAGACCGGCGGCGGGCGCTTCGCCGAACTGAAGCGCCGCAAGCCGGGCGTAGAGAGTGCTGCCGCGGATCAGTTCGGCATGGCTGCCGACGGCGTCGATGCGACCTTCGTCGAGGACGACGATCCGGTCGGCTGCCTGCACCGTCGCCAGCCGGTGCGCGATGACGAGCGTGGTCCTTCCGGCCATGAGCCGGGCGAGCGCGTCCTGGACCAGCCGTTCGCTCTCGGAATCGAGCGCGCTCGTCGCCTCGTCGAGCAGCAGGATCGCGGGATCGCGCAGCAGCGCCCGGGCGATCGCGATGCGTTGCCGCTGTCCGCCGGAGAGGCGCACCCCCTTCTCGCCGAGAAAGGTGTCGAAACCGTCCGGGAGCGCATCGAGAAACTCCGCCGCGGCCGCGGCTTCCGCCGCCGCCCGGACCTCGTCGGCGGTGGCGCCGGGCCGGCCGTAGCGGATGTTTTCCCAGGCATCGGCGGAAAAGACGAACGGCTCCTGCGCGACCAGACCGATCCGCGCGCGGAGCTCCGCCGGTTCGGCCTCGCGGAGATCGACGCCGTCGACCCGCACCCGCCCCTCCGCCGGGTCGTAAAAGCGGAGCAAGAGCTCGAAAACGGTGGACTTGCCCGCGCCCGAGGGGCCCACCAGCGCGACCCGCTCGCCCGCCGCGATCTCGAAGCTCACCCCGTCCAGCGCGGCGCTATCGGGACGCGACGGGTAGTGGAACCGGACGTTCTCGAAAGCGACCGTGCCCAGGGGCGGATCCGGCAGGGGGACCGGTTCGGGCGGCGCGGCGATCTCGGTGTCGATGCGCATGAGTTCAAGGAGGCGCTCGGTCGCCCCGGCGGCGCGCTGCAGATCGCCGATCACCTCGCTCACCGCGCCGACCGAACCGGCCACCACGACCGCGTAGAAGACGAAGGCCGACAATTCGCCCGGCGAAATCCGCCCGTCCATCACGTCGTGCCCGCCGATCCACAGGATCACGCCGACCGCGCTGAACACCGTGACGATCACGAACGCGGTGAGCCACCCGCGCGCCATGTTGCGCCGCAGCGCGGTTGCGAGCGCCTCGTCGACCCGCGCGCCGAAGCGCCTTGTGTCGACGGGCTCGTGGCCGAACGCCTGCACGGTGCGGATCGCGTTCAGCGTCTCCTCGCCATGCGCCGAGATGTCGGCCACCCGGTCCTGGCTGGCGCGCGACAGGCGCCGGACGCGCCGGCCGAAGAAAACGATGGGAAGCACAACCACCGGCACGATCAGGAACACCAGGCCGGCAAGCCTCGGGCTGGTGACGAACAGGAGCACCGTGCCGCCGAGAAACAGCAGCACGTTTCTCAGCGCCACCGAGACCGAGGAGCCGACCACCACCTGGAGGAGCGTGGTGTCGGTGGTAAGCCGCGACAGCACCTCGCCGACGCGCGCGGACTCGAAGAAGGACGCGCTGAGCCCGAGCATGCGATCGAACACCGCCCGCCGCATGTCGGCGACGACCCTCTCGCCGACCCAGGCGACGAGGTAGAACCGCCCGAAGGTCGCGGCGGCCAGAAGGGCGATGACGATGAAGAGCCCCGCGAGCGCCCGGTCGAGCAGGGCACCGTCGCCGGCGCCGAAACCCTCGTCGATCAGCGCGCGCAGCCCCTGCCCGAGGACCAGGACCGAGCCCGCGGCCACGATCAGCGCCACACCGGCGCCGGCGATCCGCATCCGGTACGGCGCGAGCCACGGGATCAGCGCGCGCAGGCTGCGGACATTGCCGCGGGCGCGTTCTTCCGGGCTGTCGGTTTCACGCTCGGCCAGAATCCGTCTCCGGGGCCGGACGCGCCGGCCCGATCGCTCCGCCTCCGGCTCCGTCGCCGGAGACCGGGACGCTTGTAAATCCAGACGCCTTCCGATATATACCCGCGGCCCCGCCGGAGACGCGACGATGAAGAAGGACATCCACCCGGACTACCACGAAATCAACGTGGTGATGACCGACGGCACGACCTACACGACCCGGTCGACCTACGGCAAGGCCGGGGACACGGTAAAGCTCGACATCGACCCCAAGACCCACCCGGCCTGGACCGGCGGGCAGCAACGCCTGGTCGATACCGGCGGCCAGGTGGCGAAGTTCAACAAGCGGTTCAAGGATCTCGGCATCGGCTGAGCCGCCGGCGCTTCCCGAACGCGGCTTCTTCACCGGCCGCGGGCGGGCGAACCGACAGACAGAACGGCATCGAAGAAGTCCAGAATCCGCCGGTCGATCCGGGACAGGAACGCGTGGCGGTCGAACCCCGCGGGATCTCTCGCCGGCGCGCCTGTTTCGCCAGCTATCGCCGTGGGAAAGGGCGATATGAAGGCGAAATGATGGGCCTCCGGATGCACCGCCAGGTGCGCCCCGTTTCCCATCAGCCTCGCGATGTTTTCGGCGTGCCACGGCCTGCGGAGGACCCGATCCGCGCCGAGACGGTGGATCTGCGCCGGCGCCCTCACGCCTGCGAAAGCGCCATCGCCGAAGATCGCCCCGACCGGGGCGACGGCCGCGACCGCGCGGACGCGGCGATCCGACAGGTCGGGCAACGGGCCGGCGGCGGCGGTGCCGGGCCGGCCGTAGGCGCAGAACGCGGGGTCGGCGTCGCGGTTCCGCGTGCAGTGGCGCGCGAGAAGGCGCGTATTGGCCCGGCCGCCGATCAGCGCGAGCACGCTGTAGCCCCCCGCGGAGTGCCCGACGGCGCCGATACGGGCGCGATCGATCCGGCGTCCGAACTCCGGATCGCGGAGCACCCGGTCGAGGGCCGCGCTCAGCTGGCGCGGCCGGCGGCGCCAGTTCTCGGATGTGCCGCTGTACCGGTCGTCGCGCCAGCTGTCGCCGGCATGCTCGGGCGCCGCGACGACGTAACCGCCCCGGGCAAGCCGGATCGCCGTGCCGCGATGGTTCAGCCGTCCGCCGCCAGTGCCGTGCGAAATCAGGATGAGGCCGTAACGCCCGGCGCCGACCGGCGCTTGCGATGTGGCGGCCATCGTGAACGGGCCGACGACCGTGCGCCCGGACGGGACGGCGGCCGGATACCAGAGCGCCGCGGTCAGCCGCTCCCCGTCGACCTCGAACGGGATGTCGCGAAAGCCGACACCGTCGGCCCTCGCGCCCGCAACCGCGAACAGGAAACCGGGAACCAGCGCCGCGGCGGCGCAGGCAACGACCGGCGCGCGGCAGGCGGCGAAACGGCGGCATCTCCGGGACACGACCCGCTTACTCATATCATCCCGGCCCCGTCCCGATAAGAACGGGCCGCCGGAAGGGTTTCCGGCGGCCCGGCGAGTTGGGCCTGATGGCCGTGTGGACGCCCGGGGTCGGCGTCCGAGGGGCTAGGATGCCCAAAGAGATAGAGGGCGATTGTGGCCGCCGCTGGCCGGGAATGGGGCAATATTGTGATTTCGCGCGCTCCGGCAGGACGGGCCCGGATCGGCGAATAACCCTCGCCATGGCGGCGCTGGCAGGCTATCCATCCGGCAGGATACGGTATCTCGCGACGCGGAGGAAAACGGCAGTGAGCGGCACTGGACAGGATCGGTTGAAGGCGAGGCGTTCGCTCCGGGCGGGCGCGGGAAGTTACGACTACTACGCGCTCGACGCGGTGCGCGAAGCGGGCATCGGCGACATCTCCCGCCTGCCTTACTCGATGAAGGTCCTGCTGGAGAACCTGCTGCGCCACGAGGACGGGCGGACGGTCGCCGTCGACGACATAGAGGCGTGCGCCGCCTGGCTGGAAACGCGCTCCTCGACGCACGAGATCGCGTTCCATCCCGCGCGCACCCTGTTGCAGGACTTCACCGGCGTGCCCGCGGTGGTCGACCTCGCCGCGATGCGCCAGGCGATGGCCGACCTCGGCGGCGATCCGCAGAAGATCAACCCGCTCGCCACCGTCGATCTGGTGATCGACCATTCCGTGATGGTCGACAGCCACGGGTCGGGCAACGCGTTCGCCGCCAATGTCGACCGCGAGTTCGAGCGCAACCAGGAGCGCTACTCGTTCCTGCATTGGGGCTCGAAGGCGTTCAGCAATTTCCGCGTGGTGCCGCCAGGCACCGGCATCTGCCACCAGGTCAACCTCGAGTACCTCGCCCAGACCGTCTGGACCCGCGAGGACGGAGGCCGGACCCTGGCCTATCCGGACACGCTGGTCGGCACCGACAGCCATACCACGATGATCAACGGGCTCTCGGTGCTCGGCTGGGGCGTGGGCGGGATCGAGGCGGAAGCGGCGATGCTCGGCCAGCCGATCTCGATGTTGCTTCCGGAGGTGATCGGGTTCCGGTTCGAGGGGACGCCGCGCGAGGGGACGACCGCCACCGACATCGTGCTCACCGTGACCCAGATGCTGCGGGCGCGCGGCGTGGTCGGGAAATTCGTCGAGTTCTACGGTCCCGGTCTCGACGAGCTCACCCTCGCCGACCGGGCGACGATCGCCAACATGGCGCCGGAATACGGCGCCACCTGCGGCTTCTTCCCGATCGACGCGGAGACCTGCACCTATCTGCGCCTCACCGGGCGCGACGACGACCGGATCGCCCTGGTGGAGGCCTATGCGAGGGCGCAGGGGCTGTGGCGCGACGCGGACACGCCCGATCCGGAATTCACCGACACGCTCGGCCTCGACCTCGGCACCGTGGAGCCGTCGCTCGCCGGCCCCAAGCGGCCGCAGGACAAGGTCGCGCTGTCGGGCGCGGCGGATGCCTTCGCGACCGCGCTTTCCGAGCTCGGCGGCGCGGACCGCTCGCGGACCGCCGAGGGCACGGATTTCGCGGTCGAGGACGGCCATGTCGTGATCGCCGCGATCACCAGCTGCACCAACACTTCCAACCCGTCGGTGATGGTCGCCGCCGGCCTCGTCGCGCGGAAAGCGCGGGCGCTGGGGCTCGAGGTCAAGCCCTGGGTCAAGACCTCGCTCGCGCCGGGAAGCCAGGTGGTGAGCGACTATCTCGCCGCGGCCGGTCTGCAGGAGGACCTCGACGCGCTCGGCTTCAACCTCGTGGGCTACGGATGCACCACCTGCATCGGCAATTCGGGTCCGCTGCCCGAACCGGTCGCCGACGCGATCGACGAGGGCGATCTGGTGGTCGGCGCGGTGCTCTCCGGCAACCGCAACTTCGAAGGGCGGGTCCACGCCCAGGTCCGCGCCAACTATCTCGCCTCCCCACCGCTGGTGGTCGCCTACGCGATCGCGGGCTCGCTCAAGGCCGACATCGTCAACGACCCGCTCGGCGAGACGGCGGACGGCAAGCCGGTCTATCTGAAGGACATCTGGCCCTCGAACCGGGAGATCGCCGATACGCTCGCCGCCGCGCTCACGCCGGAGATGTTCCGCTCCCGTTACGAAAACGTCTCGGAAGGGCCGGCGGCGTGGCGCGCGATCTCCTCGACCCCGTCGGAGACCTTCGACTGGCAGGATTCCAGCACCTATGTGCGCCATCCGACCTTCTTCGAGGACATGACCCCGGAACCGGCGCCGATGGAAGACATCGAGGGCGCGCGCGCCATCGCGATGCTGGGCGACTCGGTCACCACCGACCACATCTCCCCCGCCGGCAGCATCGCGCGCCGGAGCCCGGCGGGCGACTACCTGCTGGAACGCCAGGTGCGCCCGGCGGCGTTCAACTCATACGGTTCGAGGCGCGGCAACCACGAGATCATGATGCGCGGCACCTTCGCCAACATCCGCATCCGCAACGAGATGGTGCCGGGGATCGAGGGCGGGATGACACGCCACATCGACGGCGGCGATCCGCAGCCGATCTACGAGGCGGCGATGCGCTACCGGGAGCAGGGCGTGCCGCTGGTCGTCGTTGCGGGCAAGGAGTACGGCACCGGCTCTTCGCGCGACTGGGCGGCCAAGGGAACCCGGTTGCTCGGCATCCGGGCGGTGATCGCCGAGAGCTTCGAGCGCATCCACCGCTCCAACCTGGTGGGCATGGGCGTACTGCCGCTCGAGTTCAAGCCGGGCACGACGCGAAAGACGCTCGGCCTCGACGGCACGGAGACCTTCGACATCGCCGGCGTCTCGGGCGGCATCGTGCCGCGCATGGACGTCGCCTGCCGGATCGTCCGGGCCGACGGGTCGTCGGAGGACATCGCGCTCACCTGCCGGATCGATACGCTGGACGAGGCGGAGTACTACCGCCACGGCGGCATCCTGCAATACGTGATCCGCAACATGCTTGAGGCGGCCTGACCGGGCCGCCCGTTCAGCCGGACTCGAGCCCCCGCGCCAGCGCCTCGCACATGCGCCGCGAGAAGGCGGCGGGATCGGGCAGCTTCTCGCCCTCCATGATGCGGGCCTGATCGAGCACCAGCCAGGCGGTGTCGGAAAGCCGCTGCGCCGTGGCGTCCCTGCCCACCGCGTCGGCGAGACTCCGGATGAGGACATGCTTCGGGTTGATCTCGAGGATCCGCTTGAACCCCGTGTCCAGCTGCCGGTGCTGCTTCAGCAGGCGTTCGAGATTGATGTCGAGATCGCCCTCGTCGGCCACCAGGCAGGCGGCGCTGTCGGTCAGCCGGTTGGACGCGCGCACGTCCTTGACCTCGTCCTTGAGCACCAGCTTGAACATCGCGATCACGCTGTCCACCCGGCCCGGGTCGACCGTCTCCCCGTCCTTCTCCGCCTCGTCGGCGCCTTCGACCGCGATGTCGGCGAGATCCGCGCCCGCCCGCGTCGCGGACTTGAACTCCTTGTCGGCGTAGGTGCCGACCGCCGGGATCCAGAACTCGTCGACCGGGTCGGTCATCAGCAGCACCTCGATCCCGCGCGCGCGGAACCCTTCGAGCTGCGGGCTGCGGCGGACCGCGTCGAGGTCCTCGCCGGCGATGTAGTAGATCGCCTCCTGGCCCTCCTTCATCCGCTCGACATAGGCGTCGAGCCCGACGGGGTCTTCGCCCGCCGTCGTGTGGAACCGGGCGAGCTTCAGGATCTCGTCGCGGTTTTCGGGATCCTCGTAGGCGCCCTCCTTGAGCACCGGGCCGAAATTCTCCCAGAATCCGGCGTAGCTCCCGGGCTCGGCCTCGGCCTTCTTGCCGAGCTCTCCCAGCACCCGCCTGACGATCGCCGTCCGCATCCGCGCCAACAGCGGGTTGTTCTGCAGCATCTCGCGGCTGATGTTGAGCGGCAGGTCCTCGCTGTCGACCAGCCCGCGCAGGAAGCGGAGCCATTGCGGGATCAGCTCGGCGCAGTCGTCGGTGACGAACACGCGCTTCACGTAGAGCTTCACGCCGTGCTTGCGTTCCGGGTTGAACAGGTCGAAGGGCCGCTGGGAGGGGACGAACACCAGCGTCGTGTATTCGTGGGTTCCCTCGGCCCGCCAGTGGATCGTCATCCACGGTTCGTCGAAGGCGTGGCCGACATGGCGGTAGAATTCCCCGTACTGGTCGTCGGCGATCTCCGACCTCGGCCGGGCCCAGAGCGCGGAGGCCTCGTTCACCGTGTCCTCGTTGCCGCCTTCGACGAGGACGATGGGCAGGCCTATGTGGTCGGAGTAGGTCTTGACGATGCCGCGCAGGGTGCTGGGCTCAAGGAACGAATCCTCGCCGTCGCGGATGTGCAGCGTCACCGTGGTCCCGCGCCCCTCGCGCTCGGCCTCTCCGACGGTGAACTCGCCGAGCCCTTCGGAGGTCCAGCGCCAGGCCTGCGCCTCGCCGGCGCGGCGGCTGGTCACCTCGACCCGGTCCGCCACCATGAACGCTGAATAGAAACCGACCCCGAACTGGCCGATCAGGGCCATGTCTTGGGCCGCGTCGCCGGACATCTGTTCCAGATAGGCGCTGGTGCCCGACCGCGCGATCGTGCCGAGATCGGCGATCAGCCCGTCGCGGTTCATGCCTATCCCGTTATCGGCGACCGATATGGTCCGCGCGGCGGCGTCGAGCTCGATCCGCACCCGGAACTCGGGATCGTCCTCGATCAGCGCCGGCTCGGTGATCGCTTCGTAGCGCAGGCGGTCGCACGCATCGGACGCGTTCGAGATCAGCTCGCGCAGGAAGATCCGCTTCTCGCTGTAGAGCGAGTTGGCGACGATTCTGAGCAGCCGCGAGACTTCCGTCTGGAAGCTCAGTTTCTCCTCGCCCATCGATTCCTCTCCACCGCTTCGATCCAAGACACGGTCCCCCCCGGGCCGCCTCAGGCGAACATATGCGTAAGCGCCGCGCGACTTGCAAGACCCGCAAGGCCTTGCTTTTCCGACTGCAATTGCCGATTCTAGGGACATGTCCGCTACCGGACCGCGCGCTTCCGTCACCGCCGTTCTCGGTCCGACGAACACCGGAAAAACCCATTTCGCGATCGAGCGGATGCTCGGCCATCCGAACGGCGCGATCGGCTTTCCGCTCAGGCTTCTGGCGCGCGAGAACTACGACCGCTTGGTCCGCCTGAAAGGCGCGCGCCATGTCGCGCTGGTCACCGGGGAAGAGAAGATCGTCCCCGCCAGGGCGCGTTATTTCCTGTGCACCGCCGAATCGATGCCGCTCGAACGGCGTTTCGATTTTCTGGCCGTGGACGAGATCCAGATGTGCGCCGATGCCGAGCGCGGCCACGTCTTCACCGACCGCCTGCTGCGTTCGCGGGGAGAGGCGGAAACCATGTTCCTCGGCGCCGACACCATGCGCCCGCTGATCCGCAGGCTGGTGCCCGACGCGGCGTTCGTGAGTCGGCCCCGCCTGTCCCGGCTGGGCTACGCCGGCATCCGGAAGCTCACCCGCCTGCCGCCGCGCAGCGCGGTGATCGCCTTCTCGGCCGGGCGGGTCTACGAGATCGCGGAGCTTCTCCGGTGCCAGCGCGGCGGCGCGGCGATCGTGCTGGGCGCACTCAGCCCGCGTACCCGCAACGCCCAGGTCGGGATGTACCAGGCGGGCGAGGTCGACTTCCTCGTCGCTACCGACGCGATCGGCATGGGTCTCAACATGCGGGTCGACCACGTCGCCTTCTTCGAGCGCAAGAAGTTCGACGGCAGGCTCCACCGGGAGCTCGGGGTCTCGGAGCTGGCCCAGATCGCGGGCCGCGCGGGCCGTTACATGAACGACGGAACGTTCGGAACGACGGCCGGTCTCGAGGCTTTCGAGCCGGAGACAGTGGAGGCCATCGAGAACCACAGCTTCAAGCCGCTGACCGCGCTCCAGTGGCGCAACGCGGCGCTCGATTTCCGCTCGCCGGAAGCGCTGCTGGAAAGCCTCGACGACGCCCCGCCGCGCCCGGAGCTGGTGCGCGCGCGGGAAGGCGACGACAGGCGGGCGCTGGCGTCCCTTCTCGGGGACGGGGCGATCCGCGGCCGCGCCGCGGGCGGGGCGACGCTTCGCCTGCTTTGGGACGTCTGCCAGATACCCGATTACCGCAAGACCATGGCGGAAGAGCACACGAGGCTTCTCGCCACCGTGTTCGGCCACCTCTCCGGCCCCGCGGAGCGCCTGCCGGCCGACTGGATCGCCGACCAGATCGCCGGCCTCGACCGGACCGAGGGAGAGATCGACACGCTGATGGCGCGCATCGCCCATGTGCGCACCTGGACCTATATCGCCCACCGCGGCGACTGGGTCGACGACAGCAGGGCATGGCAGGGACGGGCGCGCGCGATCGAGGATCGCCTGTCCGACGCGCTGCACGAACGGCTCACCCAGCGCTTCGTGGACCGCCGCGCGGCGTTGCTCGCCCGGGCGCGGGACAAGCCGTCGCGCGGCGCCGCGATCGACGCGGACGGCACGGTGCGGGTCGCCGGGGAGCCGGTCGGGTGCGTGGAAGGGTTGCGCTTCGTCCCCGCGGGGCCGGAAAGCGCCTTCACCGAACGGGAAGCGATGGCGGTGGCGGGCGGCCTGCTGCGCCGCAGGCTGCGGGATGCCGCCGCCCAACTCGCCGACGAGCCCGACGCTGCGATAACGCTGCGGGAGGACTGCTCGATCGTCTGGCGCGGGGCGCCGGTCGCGCGGCTCGCGGCGGGGGCCAGCGTTCTCGAACCGCGGGTCGTGCCGCAGGCCGACGACGGCCTCGGCAAGGACGCGGCGATGCGCGTCCGCCGCCGGCTCGAACGCTGGCTCGCCGCCCATCTGGAGGTGGGGTTCGCGCCGCTGTTCGCGCTCCGCGACGCCGGATTCTCGGGGGCGGCGCGGGGCCTCGCCTTCCAGCTGGCCGAGGCGCTGGGCTCGTTGCAGCGGCGCTCGGTCCGCTCGCTGATCGCCGATCTCGGGACGGAGGACCGGCAGCGCATGCGCGCGCTCGGCGTCCGGTTCGGCCTCGAAGCGGTCTACCTGCCGGCCCTGGTCAAGCCCAGATCGGCGAGCCTTCGCGCGCTCCTCTGGTCGGTTCATAGCGGAAGTGCGCCCCGCCCCGCCCCGCCACCCGGCCTGTGTTCCGTGGCACCCGAAGCGGACGCGGACCCTTCCTTCTATGCGGCCTGCGACTATCGCATCGTGGGTGGCCGGGCGATCCGCATCGACATGCTCGACCGCCTCGCGGTCGCGCTCGCCCGCGCCGCGCGCGGCGGCCCGTTCGAGCTCACCCCGGACATGCTGTCGCTCGTCGGAATCACGCAGGAGCAGGCGCAAGCGGTACTGGCCGATCTTGGCTACGGTCGGCAGGAGGGTGCCGAGGGCGCGCGTTTCGTTCGCTCGGGACGCAGGCGGACGGCCGCGAAGCGGGCGCGGCGGGCGCGCGATCCGTCCTCGCCGTTCGCCAAGCTGCAACAACTCAGAAATCCTGCATGACCGACGACGCCATCCGGATCGACAAGTGGCTCTGGTACGCCCGCATGTTCAAGAGCCGGACCAGGGCGAGCCGGCTTTGCCGGGAAGGGCGGATCCGGGTGGACGGACGGGTCATCCGGAAGGCCGATCACCGGGTGACGCCGGGCGATGTCCTCACCGTTCCAACGGCCCGCGACATAAGGGTGGTGCGGGTGCTCGCGGTGGAGAGCCGGCGAGGGCCGCCCGCGGAAGCCCGGACGCTTTACGAGACCGTCCCGCCGGAAACGGGCGCGCCGTGATCAACCGGATACGGGAACTCTTCGGCGAACGCGGCGCGGACGCGCGTCCGGCCGAAGGGTCCCACGGCCCCGACGCCCTCCAGGTCGCAGCCGCCGCGCTGCTGGTCCATGCCGCTTGCGTGGATGCCAGCTTCGACGATGTCGAGCGCCAGCGGATCCTCGACATCCTGCTTCGCCGCTTCTCGCTGGAGCCCGAGGAGGCGGAAACCCTGCTCGCGGCCGCGGAGGACACAGCGGACGGCGCGGTTCAAATCCTCGGCTTTACCCGGACGGTAAAGGACAACTACAGCGAGGAGGAGCGCATCGCGCTGGTCGAGATGCTGTGGGAGGTCGTGCTCGCCGACGGGCGGGTGGACGCGCACGAGGCCCAGCTCATGCGCCGCATCGGCGGGCTGATCTACGTATCGGACCGGGACAGCGCGATCGCCCGGCGCCGGGCGGCCGCGCGGGTGCGGCGAAAAGAGGTTGGCTGACAGGGGCTGCGGTACTAAGTTCCATGTCGTTTCGAAATCGGTGGGCCGGCGAACGGCCTCGGGAGTGACGGCAATATGACCTATATCGTCAATGAAATGTGCATCAAGTGCAAATTCATGGACTGTGTGGAAGTCTGTCCCGTGGATTGTTTCTACGAGGGCGAGAACATGCTGGTCATTCACCCCGACGAATGCATCGATTGCGGCGTGTGCGAACCCGAATGCCCGGTGGAGGCGATCCGTCCCGATACCGACGACGGGGCGGAAGAATGGGTCGAGATGAACCGCAAATACGCCGATACCTGGCCCAATATCACCCGCAAGGGCGAGTCTCCCGCCGACGCCGACGACTGGCGCGAGGTGCAGAACAAGTTCGCCGACCACTTCTCCGAAAACCCGGGTGAGGGCACCTGATCGCAAACCGGCCGGCCCGCCCGCGCTTGCGGTGGAGCCTGTTCCTTTAGCGGTTCCGCGATCGTCCGGACCCTGTCCGCCGATTGTTCTTGCGCCGCCCGGCAGCTTCGACTAGGACCGCGCGCAACCGGGTCGCCGGCCCGTCGCACGGTCGGCGAAGCGTCGCTTCGATGAGGTAGAGACCGGCCGATGGCAACCAAACTGGCCTTTTCAAAGGGCGACTATGTCGTCTACCCGACGCACGGCGTCGGCAAGGTGCTGGGCACCGAGAACCGCGAGGTCGCGGGCTTCGACCTCAAGCTGTTCGTGATCTCCTTCGAATCCGAGAAGATGACGCTCCGCGTGCCGGTGGACAAAGTCAAGGATTCGGGTCTGCGCAAGATCAGCTCGCGGGCCAAGATGAAGACCGCCATGACGACGCTGAAGGGCCGCGCCCGCGGCAAGCGGACCATGTGGTCGCGGCGCGCGCAGGAATACGACGCCAAGATCAACAGCGGCGATCCGGTCGCGATCGCCGAGGTGGTGCGCGATCTCCACCGCGCCGCGGGACAGCCGGACCAGTCCTATTCGGAGCGGCAGATGTACGAGGCCGCGCTCGAACGGCTCGCCCAGGAGCTGGCGCTGGTGGAGAAGATCGACCGCGACGCCGCGGCGGAGAAACTCGAGGCGGTCCTCGCCAAGCCCGCCTGACGCCCGGACCGCGGCGAACCGGACGCGGTGCTCCAGCGAATCCTTTCCGGCGGACAGACCGGAGTCGACCGGGGCGCGCTCGATGCCGCCCTCGATGCGGGATTTCCCTGCGGCGGCTGGTGCCCGCGCGGGCGCCGCGCCGAGGACGGGCGGATCCCCGACCGTTACCCGCTTCGCGAAACCTCTTCCCGCCGCTACATCGTAAGCGGTAGCCGCGCCCCATACTTTCGCGGGCTGTGTTTCCCGGTCTGACTCTCTTCCCTGGCGGCGGCTTTGGAGGAGGGATGACGATGACGGAGTTTTCGACGGCGGCGGGTTCTGTCGGTTCTGGTGCCGGGGCGGCTGGATCGCCGGTTTCGGGGGATGCCGGCGCGGCCGCTGCGCCGCGCGGCTGGACCGAGGCGGAGCGGGCGCGGGCTGTGGCGGAGAGCGAGCGGCCGGGCGTGACGATTGCGGCGGTGGCGCGCCGTCACGGCATCGACGAGAGCACGCTGCGCGGCTGGCGGCGCCAGGCGCTGTATACGGTTGCCAGGGCGGGTTCCGGCAGCGTCGGGCGGTGGACCGAGGCCGAGAAGGCCCGTGCTGTGGCGGAGAGCGAGCGGCCCGGCGTGACGATTGCGGCGGTGGCGCGCGGCCTCGGCGTCAGCAAGAGCACGGTAGGGCGCTGGCGCAAGCGTGCGCGGAGCGGCGTTTCGGCGGCGTCGGGCGGGACCCCGCCGGCTTTCGTTCCGGTGACGGTCGAGGATGCGCCGGCGGACCGGCCGGTGACGATTGCCGCGAACGGCGTTGTCGTAAGCCTTCCCGGAGACAGTTCGGCGGAGCGGATCGTGTCGATCGCGGCGGGTCTGGGGCGGGCGTCATGACGATCCCCGGCGCCTCGCCGCGGATCGTCCTGGCGACGCGGCCTGTGGACTTTCGCCGCGGCCACGACGCGCTCGCGGCGACGGCGGCGGTGGAGCTCGGCCTGGACATCTATTCCGGGGTGATCGTGATCTTCCGCTCGAAGCGCGGCGACTGGCTGAAGCTGATCCACTGGGACGGGACCGGGCTGGTTCTGACCTACAAGCGGCTCGAGGAGGGGCGCTTCGCGTGGCCCCGGATCGAGGACGGGGTTCTGCGTCTCAGCCGGGGCCAGTTCGAGGCGTTGTTCGAGGGGCTGGATTGGCGCCGGGTGCGTGCGCCTCGGGTTCGCCGTCCGTTGGCGGCGGCGTGAGCGGGCCGGATTATTGTCTGGCGCGGGGGCGGCGATTCGGCCCATATCGCGGCGATGACGAGCACCGCCCCGATCGCCCCCGTCCCCGAGGCCGCCGCGTCGCCGGCGGTGGTTTCCGAGGCGCTGGCGGCTCTGGAGCTATGGCGCGACGATCTGGGTGAGAGCTGCGCGTCAATCAGGATGAGATTCCCGGCGGCAGCGGCGAGTTGATGATTGCCGCGCGGGGGGTGGATTGCAAGCGGTTTCCGGTTTTGATTGTCGCGGCGCGACAAGCAGTGTTTTCGGGAAGGGTTTTGATTGTCGCGGCAGGCCGTCGGGTCGGAGAAGAGACGGCCCGCGGAGACGATCCCCGCGGGCCCTGATTGTCGTGGCCGCTCTACCTGAGCAGGCGGCGGCTCAGTCCTTGGTGTTTTTCTTGGTTGCGTAGCTTGGCGGCCGGCCGGCCTTTCGCTTGCCTCTGTCGAGAGCGGCGCGGCGGCGGTAGCTCTCGATGTTCATCTCGAGGATGGTGGCGTGGTGGACGAGGCGGTCGACGGCAGCCACCGCGGTTGTTTCGTCCGGGAACACCTTTCCCCACTCGCCGAAGGGCTGGTTTGCGGTGATGAGCAGGGATCGCCGCTCGTAGCGCGCCGAGATGAGTTCGAAGAGCACGCCGGTCTCGGCCTGGTCCTTCCGCACATAGGCGAGGTCGTCGAGGATCAGGAGGTTGAAGCGGTCGAGCCGCGCCAACAGGCTTTCCAGTGCAAGCTCGCGCCTTGCAACCTGCATGCGCTGCACGAGATCGGTGGTCCTGGTGAACAGCACACGGTATCCGCTCTCAACCAGGGCCAGGCCAATGGCGGAGGCGAGATGGCTCTTGCCGGCCCCTGGCGGTCCGAAGATCAGGCAGTTGGCGCCCTGGCTGAGCCAGGCGTCGCCGGCGGCCAGCGCGCTGACCTGGGCCTTCGAGATCATCGGCACGACGTTGAAGTCGAAGGAGGCAAGCGTCTTGCCCGGAAGCAGCTTGGCCTCCCTGAGGTGGCGCTCGATGCGCCGCCGGTCGCGTTCGGCGAGTTCGTGTTCAGCCAGGGCCGCGAGGAAGCGAGCCGCGGTCCATCCTTCCTTGTCGGCCCGCTTGGCGAAGCTCTGCCAGAGTTGGCTGATCGTCGGCAGGCGGAGCTCGGCAAGCATCAAGGAGAGCTTCATGGCGTCGATCTTGTTGGGGTCGAGCGCGGTGTTGTTGTCGTCTTTGTCGGTCATGCCGCCTCTCCTGCGCTCAGCAACGAGCCATAGCCGCCGAGCGGCGGCCTGACGACATCGACGCTGGGCATTTTGCTGCGGCGCGGCGCGAAGCGCGCCTTGAGCTCGCCGGGGTCGGGGAGACGGCCGATCCCGAGCGCGTGGTTGATCGCCGCGGCCAGCTCGGCCTCGCAACTCTCCTCATGCGCCAGCGCCAGGAGGCCGACGGCGAGGCGGCAGGCCTCGCGCTCGCCGATCCGCTCCAGGGCCTTCTCGAAGCAGCGTCGGTAGGGCTCGCGAGGGAACAGCTCGTCGCGATAGACCAGGTTCATCAGCGCCATCGGCTTCTTCTTCAAGGAGTGGATGACGTGACGGTAGTTGACGACGTGACCGCCCGGACCGCTCGCGCCGACGCGCGCGCGCGGCAGGGTGAGGAGGTGAGTGCCCGAGAGGAAGAGGTCGATCCGGTCGTCGTAGACGCGCGCCCCGAGCCGGTGCCCGATCAGGCGTGAGGGCACGGTGTAGAACACGCGGCGGAGAACGAAGCCGGAGGACTGGCCGATGTTGACGCTGATCGTCTCGTAATCGACAGTCCGCTCGACCGGCAGGTCCCGCAGCACCGCGCGCTCGGCTTCGATCGCCTTGGAGCGGTGTGCGTTGGCGCGGCCGACCACCTCGGCGACAAAGCGCCGATAGGCGTCGAGGGTCTCGAAGTCCGACGAGCCGCGCAGCGCCAGCGCATCCGCGATCCGGCGCTTGAGGTGTCCGTGCGGCCCTTCGATCGAGCCGTTCTCATGCGCCACGCCGCGGTTGTTGCGGGTGGCTTCCATGCCGTAATGCTCGCACAGCGCCCGGTAGCGCCCGGTCATGTCCTCGACCGCGTCCTTGCCCAGGTTGCAGAACGCCGCCGACAGGCTGTCGGTGCGGTGCTCGCCGGGCGCGCCGCCGAGATGCCACAGCGCGTCCTGCAGCCCCTCCGCGAGCGCCGTGAAGCTCTCGCCGCCCAGCACCACCCGGGCATGGGTGAAGCCTGACCAGGCGAGGCGGAAGTGGTAGAGCATAGGGTCCAACGGCTGCCCCGCGACGGTCACGCCGAGCGAACCCATGCGGGTGAAGTCGGACAGGCCCTGCCGGCCCGGCTCGTGCTTCTGGCGGAAGATCACGTCCTTCTCCGCGCCGTGCTCGGCGCGCCAGGTGCGGATCCGCCGCTCCAGCGTGCGCCGCACCCCCGGGTCCAGTTCGGGATGGCGGCGCCTCAGCTCCTCGAACACGCCGACCGGGCGGATCAGCGGGCTGGCCTCAAGGATCGGCACGACATCCTCCTCGAAGATATCGGCCAGCGGGTCCGGGCGGCGCCGGCCTCGCGGCTTCTTCTCCCGAGCGGGAAGCGGATCGGCAGCGAGCCGGTAGCCGGTGGCACGGCTGAAGCCCGCCTTGGCGGCCGCCACCGCGATGGTGTCGGTCTTCTTATGGGTCATGAACAGCCTCTTCTGGCGATCGGTTATGTGACGCCCGGGCAACGACGCGCTCCCCCACTCGGAAAAGCCTCACCGTTCGCCCGGCCGGCCCTGGCCGCCAGAAGGCCCGGGGGAAAATTTTCGAGCCGGCGGCCCGGAACTCCGGTCGGGCTACGCCCTCCCTGCGTTCCGGGCCGCCGCCTTCCCCCGTCTCATCCTGATTGACGCAAACGTCTCAGCTTGATTGACGCGCCGCACGGTGCCCGAGGCGAAGCGCTGGATCGCCTCCAGGTCGCGCAGCCCCATCGCCGGGCGGGCGCGCTCGGACGGCGCGATGGCGCGGGTCAGGATCGCCCGCAGCACCCGGGAGTCGAGCCGGGCCTGGAGCCGCGCCCCGGCGCGCGCCAGCACCCGCCCGCGCGCGTGGTCGAGGATGCCCATCATCAGGAACAGGAAGGCGGTGATGACGACCAGCGTCACCAGCGTCGCCTCCGAGCGCGAGGTCAGCACCCGGTCGTAGACCTGCAACATGAAGATCGGTCCGGTCAGCATCAGCAGGTTCACGAAGACGCTGAAAAAGCCGACCGACAGGAACAGCCGCCGGCTCTCCGAAAGGGCCGTCCGGATCTCGCGGTCGCCGGTGCGCGCCTGGCTCACGGAACTACGGAACCGATCCGGCCGGCATGCCGTGTCCCGTCGTGCCGGCCGCACCGTTGCGTTGCGGTCGAATCCCGGCCTCGGCGCGGCGTCGGGGCAGGATGCCAACCGGTCCCAACATCGATCGTATCTCTAATCTGATATGACGAGTTGGCGATTATGCACTGCTTGTCTTTTTGAGCCAACTTTCGATTACATCGCCGTTTACTTGCGATGGAACCGCCGCGCGTTGGGGAAGAACAGCTGCTTTCCGTCCACCCGGTAGGACGCGATCGCCGCCTGGCCCTCGTCCGACAGGATCCAGTCGACGAACCGGCGCGCGAGTGCCGCCCGCGCGTTCGGATGGCGCGCCTTGCTCACCGCCACGACGCCGTACTGGTTGAACAGCCGCGGGTCGCCCTCGACCGCGACCCGGTGGCCGCGCTTGCTGCCGAAGGCGATCCAGGTCGCGCGGTCGGTCAGCACGTAGGCGCCCATGCCGACGCCCGCGTTCAGCGTCGCCCCCATGCCGGAGCCGGTCTCGCGGTACCACGCGCCGGAGTGCGCCGCGGGGTCGATCCCGGCCGTCCGCCAGAGGCGCAGCTCCGCCTTGTGGGTGCCGCTGTCGTCGCCGCGCGAGGCGAAGACCGCCCTGGCCCGGGCGATGGCGGCGAGCGCGGCGGCGGCGTCCCGCGCGCCGGCGATCCGGGCCGGGTCGGCGGGCGGGCCGACGATGACGAAGTCGTTGTACATCACGTCGTGGCGCGCGGTGCCTTGGCCCGCGGCGACGAACCGCTCCTCGGCCTCCCTGTCGTGGACCAGCAGCACGTCGCCGTCGCCCCGGGCGGCGTTGCGGATCGCCTGGCCGGTGCCGACCGCGACCACCCGCGCCTCGATCCCGGTGCGCGCGCGGAACTTCGGCAGGATGGCATCGAACAGGCCCGAGTTCCGGGTCGACGTGGTCGACTGGACGATGATGAACCGCTCCTCCGCCGCCGCGGCGCCGGCCAGCAGGGCGGCGGCCAGCAGGAGGGCGGACGCGCGGCGGATCACCGGGCGGCCCCGACATGGAGCCGGCCCTCGAGCCAGGCGCGCACCGGCTCCGACCGCGGCGCGTCGAGCACCTGCGCCGTGCTCCCCGCCTCGGCGACGCGCCCGGCGTCGAGGAACACCAGCTCGTCGGCGAGCCTGCGCGCCTGGCCGGCGTCGTGGGTCACGGTGACGGTCGCGACGCCGCCCTCCCGCGCCTCGCGGATCAGCGCCTCGACCGCCTGGGTCGAGGCGGGGTCGAGGCTCGCCGTCGGCTCGTCGAGGAGCAGGAGGTCGGGGGCGCAGGCGAGCGCCCGGGCGACCGCGAGGCGCTGCTGCTCGCCGGCCGACAGCACCCGGGCCGGCCGGTGCGCGAGGCCGGCGAGCCGGGCGCGCGCGACCGCCTCTTCCTGGCGCGCGGCCCGCTCCGCGCCGCCGATCCCGCGCGCCGCCAGCGCGAAGCGGAGGTTGGCCCCGACCGAGCGGCGCAGCATCACGGGGCGCTGGAACACCATCGCCTGGGCGCGGCGCGCGGCGCGGTCGAGCGGACCGCCGCGCCACCGGATCTCCCCCGCCGCCGGCGCGATCAGCCCGTGCAGCAGGCGGAGCAGCAGGCTCTTGCCGGCCCCGTTGGCGCCCATCACGGCGACGCTCGCGCCCGCGCGGATGTCGATGTCGACGCCGTCGACCGGCCGCCCGCCGCCGGCCTCGAAGGCGAGCCCGCGCGCGCTCAACAGCGCCGCCTCAGGCATAGGCGAGCCTGGCGGCGGAGGCGCGGAGCGTCATCGCCGCCCCGGTCACCGCGACCGCGATCGCCACCAGCACCACCCCGAGCGCCAGCGCGAGCTCGAGATTGCCCTTCGAGGTCTCGAGCGCGATGGCGGTGGTCATCGTCCGCGTGGCGTGGGCGATGTTGCCGCCGACGATCATCACCGCGCCGACCTCCGCCACCGCCCGGCCGAAGCCGGCGAGCGCCACCGTCAGGAGGGCGTAGCGCGCGTCCCACAGCAGCGCCGCCAGCCGCCGCAGCGGGCCGACCCCGAGCGAGGCGAACTGCTCGGCATACTCGCGGTCGAGATCCTCGACGACCTGGCGGGTCAGCGCGGCGACGATCGGCGCGACCAGGATGGTCTGGGCGATCGTCATCGCGGCCGGGGTGTAGAGGAGCCCCAGCACCCCGAGCGGCCCGGCGGCCGAGAGCATCAGGTAGACCACCAGCCCCACCACCACCGGCGGCAGCCCCATCAGGGCGTTGAGCACGACCGACGCGGCCGCCCGCCCGGGGAAGCGGAAGGCCCCCACCGCCGCGCCGAGCGGCAGGCCGATGACGCAGGCGAGCGCCACCGCGCCCAGGCTCACCCGGAGCGACAGCCCGACGATCCCGATCAGCTCCGCGTCCCCGCCGACGATCAGCCCGACCGCCCGCCACAGCGCCTGCCAGAACCCGTCCATTGGCTGCAAAATCTCCTTGAAGGAATTTATACATCATAACCCCGTAATATGCACAACGCGCGGCATGGCCGGACTCGTTCCATTGCTGTCCGGTTTAACATTGGCGGACCGGGTCGCCACCCTCCCCCGACCCCTCCCGCAAGCGGGAGGGGGGAAGATGAGGCGAGGTCGGCGAGCGAATCCCCCTCTCCCCCGCGGGGAGAGGGGGGTCCCTGGTGTCCCGATCGAGAAGTTCGAGTGCATTGGCCGGGCGCCCCCTATCACGTCGGGCGCCCCCCATCACGTCATGCCCGGACTTGTTCCGGGCATCCACGCCCCTCCGCCGCCTCGCCCGTTCCCGGCGCGCACCGCGACGCCGCAAGACGTGGATGCCCGGAACAAGTCCGGGCATGACGACAAAAGGGGCGGCGGGGCGGGGTTCCTGTGTCCGGTCGCCGCCGGCCGGCGGCGCGTCGGCCTGTCGGTACGGGCGCCCTCGATTCCGCCAATCTGGCAAATATGGATCTATTCGTGTCCCTTGTCGATCCTGTTTATTTATATCGGGGCAATATCGGGGGCCCGGGGGCGGGGCCGTTTCCGTCCCCCGCCCGTATGTTGCGAAATTGCAACGATCCCTCACTATTGCGGGAGGCGAATCGCCGTTGCGGTTGCGGTTCGCCGGGCCGTGGGGTAAGCAAAGCCTGACCCTTGGGCACGGGCCCGTGCCCGGGTCGCGCTGCGCAGTAGCGTTAGTTCAACAACTCCATGGAGGGGCTATGAGAGCGCATTTGATGGCCGGTACGGCCCTCGTCGCCGCGACGATGCTCGCGGGCGGGGCGCTGGCGGCCGACAAGGAGATGATGAAGCTGTCGATTTCGGTGAACGGCTACTACGAGGGCGTCGTCGGCGGCATCGTCGATGACAGCCAGGAAACCACGTTCACCTACATGGCGGTGGACGGTGCCGAAGACGGTACCACGGGTCTCGTCGCTCCGACCGATCCAGCGATGAAGCGGGACGACAAGAAGGACACGTCGGCTCTCGACACGCGGACGGACGCGGAGATCCACTTCAACGGCCGGGCGACGCTCGACAGCGGCATGAAGATCCATGCCCGGGTCGAGCTCGAAGGCCAGAACAACCACAGCGACGGCGGTTCCGGCGACGACCCGATCGACGAGTACTTCCTGTCGGTCTCCGGCTCGTTCGGCCAGATCATCCTCGGCGGCACCGGCGGTGCCCCGGTGAAGATGCTGACCGGTCTGACCGGCTCGTGGGCGACCGGCGTCGGCGAGACGCTGAACTTCGACAACGCGTGGATCCCGAGCGCGGCGGGCAACCATTACGGCCTGCAGCATGCGCGTCTGGACACCGGCGACGCGGAGAAGGTGACCTACATCTCTCCCAAGCTCGGCGGCTTCCAGGTCGGCCTGACCTACTCGCCGAACCGCGTGAACAACGATTCGAACGCGCGGATCGACGCGGCGGACGGGCCGCATAACGGCATCGAGGGCGCGGTGAGCTACACCGGCAAGTTCGGCGATGTCGGCTTCGGCGTCGGCGGCGGCATGACCTCGTACCAGGGCGCCAAGGGGAAGAAGGACGACGACCGGAGCGACTGGCTGGTTTCCGGGCGCATCGATTTCGGCGGCGGCTTCCGGGTTGCGATCGGACACAAGCGGGTGACCGACGACAACAAGATGAACGAGAGCAGCCTGACCGACGCGGGCGTTCGCTTCGTCCAGGGCGCCAACTCGTTCAGCCTGGTGGGCTCGCATGGCGAGATGGAGAACACCGACGCCAAGCACACGGCGGTGATGGCCTCCTACGCACGGGCGCTCGGCCCGGGCGTCAAGTGGCACGCCAACGTCATCTGGAACTCGACCCAGAGCGCGAAGGCGGCGACCGGAAACAGGTACACTACGGCTGGCGCTGCCATCGAGATGACGGGTGACCCGCCCGCGTTTCCGGACAATGCCTCCTACATGGCGCAGATGGGCCGTAAGCGTCTGGCGTGACCGCCCTTGTGGCGAGACGGCTTGGAGCCGCAGTCTGTGGTGAGGTTCCAGAGGTCGATAGTGTCCATTATCGGCTAATGGACACTATCTTAGGGGGCTGCGGTGCCACGTCGGGTACGCCGGTTCTGGTCGGACGACGAGAAGCGCCGGATCGTGGCGCAGAGCTACGCTCCCGGTGTCTCGGTGTCGGTTGTGGCGCGCCGCTATGACGTCAACGCCAACCTGATCTTCACCTGGCGGCGCGATCCCCGTTACAGGCCGGCGGCCGATGCCGGGGAGGCGCCGTCCTTCCTGCCGGTGGAGGTGGTGCCCGATGCGCCGCCGTTGGAGCCGGCCGCGGCATCGGACGGTCGGATCGAGATCGCGTTGTCGAACGGCCACCGGGTGAGCGCGTTCGGGTCGTTCGACGCGGACGCGCTGTGCCGGGTGGTGCGGGCGCTTGGCGGATGATCCGTAAGCGCCGCGCCGTCACCCTCGTTGTGACCTGAGATTTTCGTGTTCATCTGGCCCTTGTCAACGACGGAGGTGACAGATGACAGACAGATTGCATGAGCGAGTAACGGAGGAGGCCACCGACGCTGCGGTTGCGGTTGCGACGTGCGCGAACGGCGCGCGGGTGTGGCCGGAAGCGGAGAAGGCGCGGATTGTGGCGGAGACGTTCGAGGAGGGAGCGACGGTGGCGGGTGTTGCCCGGCGCCACGGCCTTTCGCGGACGCAGTTGAGCGGCTGGCGGCGCATGGCTCGGGACGGCCTTCTTGGCCCGGTTTCCGGCGCGGTCGACGATCCGTTCGGCCTGGTCCCGGTGACGGTGTCGGTGGCTGCTGAGCGGAACGGCGCGGCATCGGCGCCCGGGGACGGTATCGCGATCGCGATCGCCGACATCCGGGTGGTGGTGCCGCCGGACTTCGACGCGGGGCACCTGTCGCGCATCCTGGTCTGCGTTCGGGCCGCGCCATGATCCTGACCGGGGAGAAGGTGCGGGTCTGGCTGGCGACCCGCCCCGTCGACTTCCGCAAGGGACATGACGGGCTGTCGGCGGTGGTGCAGACGGTGCTGGGCCACGACCCCTATAGCGGCGCGGTCTTCGCCTTCCGCTCCAGGCGGGGCGACAGGATGAAGATCCTGGTCTGGGACCGCACCGGGCTGGTCATGGTCTACAAGCGCCTGGAGGGCGGCGGCTTCCAGTGGCCGCGCCCGTCGGATGGAGTGATCGGGCTGTCGCCAGCGCAGTTCTCGGCGTTGTTCGAGGGTCTCGATTGGCGGGCGGTCCGGGCCGTGCGACGGCCACGGCCGCGCCAGGCGGCCTGATCGCGCACCTTGTCGCCTCACCGGGGAACGGTGTCCATCCCACCGTCTCCCCGGTGTCGCCAGGACGAGCTGTCCGGCCCCGTTTACAGCGGGGCCGGAAGCATGGTCGCCTTGCATTATCTCATTGATTCTGAAAGATGGATCCGATGCCAACAAGCATGGGAAGCGCCGTTCCCGTGAGCGATCTGCAACGCCGTCTGGCGGCCGTCGAAGCCCAACTTGCGAAGGAGCGCGCCGAGCGCAAGGCCGCCGAGGATGCGCTGGCTGTGTCCGAGCAGGCGCGCGAACGCCTGGAGCGGATCATCGCCTCGCTGAACCATGCCGTGTGGGGCGCGCGCTCGGAGAAGCGCCATGCCGATCAGGACCGGCTGCCGCTGTTCGAGGACATCGCGGTCGCCGAGGGGATGTTGGCGGAAGCCCGGGAGAAGGCCGACGCGGCGACCGGCAGACAACGGCGCAAGCCGCAGCCGACCAATCGTAATCTCGGCCATCTGCCCAGGCACCTTGAACGCTTCGAGAAGGTGATCGAGCCGCAGAGCACGGAGTGCCCTTGCGGCTGTGGCGCGATGACCAGGGTCGGCGAGGACCGCACCGAGCGGCTCGACATCGTGCCGGCGAAGTTGAGAGTGCTGGTGACGATCCGGCCGAAATACATCTGCCGCGCCTGCGAGGGCAAGCAGAGCGTCCAGGCGCCGGCGCCGGAATACCTGGTGCCGCGCGGCCTGCCGACCGAGGGGCTGGTGGCGCACACGCTGGTCGCCAAGTTCGCCGACCACCAACCGTTCTACCGTCAGAGCGAGGCATACCGGCGCGAGGGGATCGACCTCGACCGCACCATGCTGGGGAACTGGGCGGGGCGCGGGATGCAGGTGCTGGCCCCGGTGATCGACCGGATGATCGAGCACCTCAAGGCGTCGGACGGTCTGTTCATGGACGAGACCACGGTGCCGGTGATGGCGCCGGGGACCGGCAAGACGCGCCTCGACTATCTGTGGGCGATCGCCCGCGATCAGCGCGGCTATGGCGGGGTCGACCCGCCGATCGTGGTGTTCCACCACTCGCGCCATCGAAGTGCGAAGGTCGCTCTGGAGTTGATGCGGGGCTACACCGGCGGCGGCCCGCTGCATGTGGACGGCTACAGGGTGTACGATGCGCTCGGCGATCCGAAGCAGACGGTCAGCCCATGGGTGCTCGCCTAGGAAGGGAAGGTGTCGGTGACGCCGGCGCAGCTGTCGATGCTGCTTGAGGGGATCGACTGGCGGGCGCCGGTTCGCACCTGGAGACCGCTGGCCGCGGGCTGATTCACCGTTTATAAACAATGGGTTGACTGTCATTCGGGCTTCCCTTTGTCGGCCCCTTCGGGTAGGATGCGGCCATGCTCGAAGCGGCCCATTCCCTGCCCGACGACATCGCCGCGTTGAAGGCGATGGTGCTGGCCTCGCGGGCCGAACTGGCGGCACGGGACGCCGAGCTGCGCAACCGCGATCTGTTGATCGAGAAGCTCAGGCACCAGCTTGCGGGTCTGCGGCGGCAGCGCTTCGGCGTCACCTCGGAGGCCCTCGACCAGCTTGAGCTCGGGCTGGAGGACGAGGAGATCGCGCGGGCGGCCGAGGCGCCGACCGAGCCGACGCCCGCCACGAAGAAGCAGCCGAAGCGCCGTCCCCTGCCGGACCACCTGCCGCGCGAGGAGACGGTTCTCGCGCCGGGCGAGCGCTGCGCGGACTGCGGCGGCCGTCTCAAGCGGCTCGGCGAGGATGTGACGGAGGAGCTGGAGTACATCCCCGGCCGCTTCGTGGTGAAGCGCATCGTCCGTCCGCGCCTGGCCTGCGGCGGCTGCGAGAAGTTCCACCAGGCGCCGCTGCCGCCGCGACCGATCGAGCGCGGCCGACCGGGCCCCGGCCTTCTGGCGCATGTGCTGGTCTCGAAGTATTGCGATCACCTGCCGCTCTACCGCCAGTCCCGCATCTTCGCCCGCGACGGCGTCGAGCTCGACCGCTCGACGCTCGCCGGCTGGGTCGGCAAGGCGACGGCGCTGCTGGAGCCCCTGGCCGATGCGATCGGGCGCCATGTGCTGGAAGGACAAGCCCTGTTCGCCGACGACACCCCGGTCAAGCTGCTGGCGCCGGGAACCGGCAAAACGGCGACCGGCCGGGCCTGGACCTACGTGCGGGACGAGCGGCCCTGGGCTGGCGAGGCGCCGCCGGCGGCCTGGTACCGCTTCTCGGCCGACCGCAAGGCGGCGCATCCGAAGGCGCATCTTGAAGGCTTCGCCGGCTGGATGCACTCGGACGGCTATGCCGGGTTCGGTGCGCTGGCGCGCGCCGGGCCGGTCCGCGAGGTGGCCTGTCTGGCGCATGTGCGACGCAAGTTCTTCGACGTCCATGCCGCCCAGGGCTCGGCGATCGCCGCCGAGGCGCTGGAACGGATCGCCGCCCTCTACGCTATCGAGAAGGAGGCCCGCGGGCAGCCGCCCGAGAACCGCGCGGCCATCCGCCAGGCCAAGGCCGCGCCGTGCCTCGACGAGCTGGAGCGGTGGCTGCAATCGCAGCTGCCCAGAATCTCCGCCAAGACCCCGCTGGCAGCGGCGATCCGTCATGCCCTGACCCGGATGAAGCGCCTTCGACCCTATCTCGAGCACGGCTTCCTCGAGATCGACAACAACCCCGCCGAACGCGCAATGAGGCCGATCGTAAGCGCCGCGCGGTTACCCTTGTTGACGTGTGAGGCCCGGGATTTTCGGGTCGAAGTTCCAGGGCATGAGTTCGTCGATGCGTGACAGGGGGTGCATGTCGATGATCCGGCGCAGGGTGTCGGTCAGGTAGACCTGCGGATTGACGCCGTTGAGCTTGCAGGTGCCGATCAGGCTGGCGCACCGCGCCCAGGTCCTGGCGCCGTCGTCGCTGCCGGCGAACAGCGCGTTTTTCTTTGTGAGCTTCACCGGACGGATGAGGTTCTCGACAGGGTTGGTGTCCATCTCGATACGTCCGTCATGGAGGAACCGGCACAGGCCATCCCAGCGCTTGAGGGCGTAGCGGATGTGCCTGGCGAGTTCGGACGCGCTGGACAGACGGTCGAGCCGGGCCTCGAGCCAGGGCCGCATGGCCTCGACGATCGGCGCCGACAACTCCTGCCGCGCCTTCAGCCGCAGCTCTGGCGGGTGACCGCGCACCATGGTCTCGATCCGGTAGAGCGCCGCGATCCGTGCGAGGATTTCCTCGCACAGGGGCGACTCCGTGGCGCGCTGGAAGTCGACGAAGCGTCTCCGCCAGTGGGTCCAGCAGTAGGCGAGCACCCATGGGCTGACCGTCTGCTTCGGATCGCCGAGCGCATCGTACACCCTGTAGCCGTCCACATGCAGCGGGCCGCCGCCGGTGTAGCCCCGCATCAACTCCAGAGCGACCTTCGCACTTCGATGGCGCGAGTGGTGGAACACCACGATCGGCGGGTCGACCCCGCCATAGCCGCGCTGATCGCGGGCGATCGCCCACAGATAGTCGAGGCGCGTCTTGCCGGTCCCCGGCGCCATCACCGGCACCGTGGTCTCGTCCATGAACAGACCGTCCGACGCCTTGAGGTGCTCGATCATCCGGTCGATCACCGGGGCCAGCACCTGCATCCCGCGCCCCGCCCAGTTCCCCAGCATGGTGCGGTCGAGGTCGATCCCCTCGCGCCGGTATGCCTCGCTCTGACGGTAGAACGGTTAGCGAGTCGCGCGGGGGAATCTCACCCCCACGCGCTCCCAGAACCGTACGTGAACCTCTCAGCTCATACGGCTCCCAGCGTCCGGCCCTGCCCGTGCACAAGGGTCCAATGGGCGAACCGCCACGGCTCCGCTTTCGCGATTCTGGCAAGCCAGAGACGAGCCTGACGCGGTCGTTGTCGGAAGCGTTTGAACTTCCGCATTGCCCATCGCTGCAAGTGGGCGTCTATCAGACGAAGGGTCGGATAGAGCGCCGACTTGTAGAATGCGCCGAAGTAGCCGATCCACCCTGCAATTTCGCGATGAAACATGCGGGCAAGGTCAAGCAGTGCCTTGTCGCTACGCCGTTGCAAACGCCACTGTCGCACGCGGCGCCGAAACGCCTTGAGCGCAGTCGGGCTGGCAGCCGGAAGGAACGAGACCCCGAACAACCCGCCGCGCCACGCCGCGAACCTTGGCTGGAAACGGTAGCCCAGGAAGTCGAACGCGACCGTCGGGTAGTCCGCCTTGCGGTTGGTATCCTTGCAGTAGACCACCTTGGTCTTCTGCGGATGGACCTCCAGGCCGCACTCGGCCAATCGGTCCGCAACCCGCCGCCAGAGGGTCTTTGCCGCCTCCTCCGTTCGACAATGGCAGATTATATCGTCCGCATACCGTTCGAACGGAACATGCGGCATCGACCTTTTCATCCATTGATCGAACGCATAGTGCAGGAACAGGTTGGACAATACTGGCGAAATTACCCCGCCCTGTGGCGTGCCCCTGTCCCGTGCGACAACGGTGCCGTCCTCCTCGATCACGGGAGCCTTCAACCAGCGCTCGACATAGAGCAGCACCCACCGGCAGTCCGTATGGTGACGAACGGCCTTCAGCAGCAACTCGTGGTCGATGTTGTCGAAGAACCCCTTGATGTCCATGTCCAGCACCCAGTCGTAGCGCCAGCATCGCCGACGCGCTGTCCGGATGGCGTCAATGGCGGATCGCTTCGGCCGATATCCGTATGAGTCCTCATGGAAAATCGGTTCCAACAAGGGCTCCAGATGTCGGCGAACAACCTCCTGAGCGATGCGGTCCGTGACCGTCGGTATGCCCAACGGGCGCTTCCCGCCGCCCTCCTTGGGGATGTTCACCCTGCGAACCGGAGGCGGCATATAGCTGCCTGAGGACATGCGATTCCAGAGCTTGTAGAGTTCCGGACCAAGCCGTTCCTCCAGACTCTCGACCGTCTGCCCATCTACTCCAGCCGCTCCCCGGTTTGCCTTCACATGCTTGAAGGCTTCCCAGACTTCCCTCTTTGCTATCGGGAACGGCTTTGCCCCTGTCATCCGGCTCCTCCTGTCACCAGTTGGCCGACGGCAGCGGCTGAACACCACAGCCCCTTCGGTCCAGCGCCATTACAGCGCCTTCATCCCTACTACGGGCTGTTCTGCCCCTGTGCCCCGCATCGGTACTCTGAGCCTTCCGGGGGCTGCCCGGTTGGCCGTCTCCCTTGGCATCGGGACGACAGGTTCTCCTGTTCCGCAAGAAAGCCTGTTCCGGGTTCACGCCGCCTTCGAGCCGGATGCCGCGTGGGCCGGACTCCAGGACTCCGCCCATGCTTGTCCCGGAGTGACCACCACCCCCGGTTCTGACATCGACCATACGCTTTCGGCAGTTCATCGGCGGTTCGCTTTCGCTCGTCTCCCCGGACCTCACCTGACGAGATCGTCGTCCCGCCGTTTCCACGACGCTCACCACCATCGCTCTTTACGACAGCAGCTCGTGGTGGTTTGAGACCGACGCCTGATCGTCGACCCCGAGGGGCCTACCCTCATCTCTCTTGCAGTTGCGCACCTCCTTTCATGGCGGTGCTTCAGGACACACGGTGGTCGGCGAACTTGGCGACCAGCGTGTGCGCCACCAGCCCCTCGGTCGGCAGGCCGCGCGGCACCAGGTATTCCGGCGCCGGCGCCTGGACGCTCTGCTTGCCCTCGCAGGCGCGGCAGATGTATTTCGGCCGGATCGTCACCAGCACTCTCAACTTCGCCGGCACGATGTCGAGCCGCTCGGTGCGGTCCTCGCCGACCCTGGTCATCGCGCCACAGCCGCAAGGGCACTCCGTGCTCTGCGGCTCGATCACCTTCTCGAAGCGTTCAAGGTGCCTGGGCAGATGGCCGAGATTACGATTGGTCGGCTGCGGCTTGCGCCGTTGTCTGCCGGTCGCCGCGTCGGCCTTCTCCCGGGCTTCCGCCAACATCCCCTCGGCGACCGCGATGTCCTCGAACAGCGGCAGCCGGTCCTGATCGGCATGGCGCTTCTCCGAGCGCGCGCCCCACACGGCATGGTTCAGCGAGGCGATGATCCGCTCCAGGCGTTCGCGCGCCTGCTCGGACACAGCCAGCGCATCCTCGGCGGCCTTGCGCTCGGCGCGCTCCTTCGCAAGTTGGGCTTCGACGGCCGCCAGACGGCGTTGCAGATCGCTCACGGGAACGGCGCTTCCCATGCTTGTTGGCATCGGATCCATCTTTCAGAATCAATGAGATAATGCAAGGCGACCATGCTTCCGGCCCCGCTGTAAACGGGGCCGGACAGCTCGTCCTGGCGACACCGGGGAGACGGTGGGATGGACACCGTTCCCCGGTGAGGCGACAAGGTGCGCGATCAGGCCGCCTGGCGCGGCCGTGGCCGTCGCACGGCCCGGACCGCCCGCCAATCGAGACCCTCGAACAACGCCGAGAACTGCGCTGGCGACAGCCCGATCACTCCATCCGACGGGCGCGGCCACTGGAAGCCGCCGCCCTCCAGGCGCTTGTAGACCATGACCAGCCCGGTGCGGTCCCAGACCAGGATCTTCATCCTGTCGCCCCGCCTGGAGCGGAAGGCGAAGACCGCGCCGCTATAGGGGTCGTGGCCCAGCACCGTCTGCACCACCGCCGACAGCCCGTCATGTCCCTTGCGGAAGTCGACGGGGCGGGTCGCCAGCCAGACCCGCACCTTCTCCCCGGTCAGGATCATGGCGCGGCCCGAACGCAGACCAGGATGCGCGACAGGTGCCCCGCGTCGAAGTCCGGCGGCACCACCACCCGGATGTCGGCGATCGCGATCGCGATACCGTCCCCGGGCGCCGATGCCGCGCCGTTCCGCTCAGCAGCCACCGACACCGTCACCGGGACCAGGCCGAACGGATCGTCGACCGCGCCGGAAACCGGGCCAAGAAGGCCGTCCCGAGCCATGCGCCGCCAGCCGCTCAACTGCGTCCGCGAAAGGCCGTGGCGCCGGGCAACACCCGCCACCGTCGCTCCCTCCTCGAACGTCTCCGCCACAATCCGCGCCTTCTCCGCTTCCGGCCACACCCGCGCGCCGTTCGCGCACGTCGCAACCGCAACCGCAGCGTCGGTGGCCTCCTCCGTTACTCGCTCATGCAATCTGTCTGTCATCTGTCACCTCCGTCGTTGACAAGGGCCAGATGAACACGAAAATCTCAGGTCACAACGAGGGTGACGGCGCGGCGCTTACGGCCGATCGCGCTCGGCCGCAAGAACTATCTCTTCATGGGCTCGGCCAGCGGCGGCAGGGCCGCCGCCATCGCCTACACCCTGATCGAGACCGCCAGGCTCAACGATGTCGATCCGCAGGCCTGGCTTGCTCAGGTCCTCGAACGCATCCCCGACTACAGGATCAACCGCATCGACGATCTGCTGCCGTGGAACACCGCGCCCGCAGAAGATCGGGAAGCCGCCGACTGACCACGCAGGGGCGGTCACGCCGGACGCTTACGATGGGCCAGTCCGAGCATTCGGGCGCGGCGGTCGTGACCGGCATCAAGGTGGTGTTCTAGCGTCAAACGCTTTTCCGGACCGGCGCGGCCGGACCCGGACCCGACTCGAAGGGCGGCGCAAGCCGCCCTTCTTTTTTGGCCGGACGCGCCGGACCGCCTGCCCCCGACTTCCCTCACATCGTCATGCCCGGACTTGTTCCGGGCATCCACGTCTTGCGGCATCGCGGTGCGGGCCGGGCGCGGGCGAGGCGGCGGAGGGGCGTGGATGCCCGGAACAAGTCCGGGCATGACGACAAAAGGGGCGGTGCCGGAGAACGCCCGCCCCGCGGGACACGTCCAGGCGTGACGATGCGAGGGGAAGCGCCGGCGCTCAGCGGGCGGCGATGGCGATTTCCTCCGCGCGGTTGAACGGCTCGAACTTCGTCAGGAATTCCCCGACGGCGGCGGGGTCGCCCTCGACCGAGACCCGGCCCTCGCCGATCGCCACTTCGAAGTCGGCGCGCCCGAACACCCAGTCGAGGAGGAAGGGGCGGTCGAACCGCGCCGTCGCGTCGCAGTCCGGCGGCGGGGCGGCGTGGAACTGGCAGACGCCGCGGCGGATCTCGAGCGCGCAGCCCTCGCCGGAATCGGCGGTCTCGAAGGCGACGCGGAGGTGCGTGTCGCGGCATTCCTCGGCCATCAGGCGCACCGTCATTACGTTCATGATCTGGGCCAGCGGGAAGCCGCGCACCTGCTCGGGCGAGCCCAGCACCATCCCGCCGCCGGGGAGGTCGAGCCTGCCCTCGAGCTCCAGCGCGGCGGTGAGGCCCCAGTTGCGCCAGGTCGCGTTCTTCCGCCCGTAGGCCCAGCGCCGGAGCGCGTCGGCCTTCAGTTGCCGGGCCTCTTCGTCGGTCCGGGCGGCGCGCACCAGAAGCGTCGCGAGCTCGGCCGCCCACTGCACGTCGCCGCCGTCGAGCGCCTCGCGCGCGCGCTCCATGACGGTCTCCCGCCCGCCCATCAGGTCCACGAAGCGGGACGCGCGCTCGGCCCTCGGGGTCGGGTCGAGCGTCACCGGGTCGCCCTCGTACCAGCCGAGATAGCCGGCATAGATCGCCGGGATCGCGTGCTTGTAGGAGCCGTAATACTCGCCGAGCCAGGGGTGGTCGCGCAGGTGCTCGGGCATGACGACGATGTCGGCGATCTCCTCGGGCGTGCAGCCCTTGTTCATGTGGCGCAGCGTCTGGTCGTGGACGTACTGGACCGCGTCGCGGTAGTCGGTCAGCAGCGCCGCGATCCGGTCCGCGCCCTCGACCGGGCGGCCGTGATGCGGCACCAGGGTTTCGGCGCCGAACGCCTTCAGCCGGTCGAGCCCGCGCGCCCACGCCATCGGGTCGCGGAACCGCGTGCCGCGCAGCGCGTAGACGTTGGGGAAGGATTCGTAGACCGCGTCCGCCGAGAGCAGCACCTTGAGGTCGGGCAGCCACACCGCGCACTGGTCCTCGGTCTCGGACGGGATGAGGTGGATCTCGTAGCGCACCCCGCCGGTCTCGCCGCGATGGGTCTCGTCGAAGGTGACGGTGGGCGCGATGAAGGAGCGCCGGCCCGGGCGCTGCGGCGGGCCGAGGCCGGCGCCCACCGTGCCCTCCTCGCCGACCGGAAGCCGCATCCCGAACTGGTACATCGCGCGCCGGCCGAGGATCGGGGCGATCAGCCCCACGTCCCGCGCGACGTGGTGGACGAGGTCGCGCTGGCCGACGATGTCCACCCTGCCCGCCGCGACGTCGTCCGGCGAGACGAACGCGGCCGCGCCGCTCACGTGATCGGCGTGGAAATGGGTGTAGATGACGGTCCTGATCGGCTTGTCGGTGATCTTGCGGAACTCGGCCGCCACGATTTCCGCGTTGTCCATGCCGGTCATGGTGTCGACCAGGATGCAGGCATCCGCGCCCTCGATCAGGGTGCAGTTGACCACGGAATAGGCGTAGGCGCAGTGGATCGAGCCCTCGAGGGTATAGATCCGGGGCTGCATCGACGCCTGGTGACGCGCGAGGTCGGGATGGACCGAGGGGGCGATTTCGCTCATGGGACTCCGTTCCGTAGGGCGGGACTCTTCCCGGCTGCCGTGCGGTTCTATGCCGGCGCGCCCGATGCGCGCAAGCCGGGGGCGGGGTTGGTCCTTCGATACACGGCTTCGCCGCTACTCAGGATGAGGGGAACCTTTCCACCTCATCCCGAGTAGGCGCGCCAGCGCCGTATCGAGGGACGCGACGCCAGGAACGGATTCGGGGCGGGCGCCGCCGTTACCGCGCCCTCAGCACCCGGCGGCAGGCGGTGGGCAGGTCGGCGAGGGTGAGCTCCGGCCTGCGGTCGCGGGGGTCGGGCGGGGGCGGGTAGAGCGCCTCCCGGGTGAACCACCAGGCGAGCGTCCGGTCGCAGCCGTCGCCCTCGGGCAGCGGCGCCTGGTCGACGCAGGCCCGGCTCGCCGGGCAATGCAGCCGGACGTGGAAATGGGTCGTGTGGCCCCACCACGGCCGCACCTTGCGCAGCCAGACGGCGTCGTCCTCCGTCCGGGTCCGGCAGAGGCGGCGCTTGATCGCCGCGTTGACGAATATGCGCGCCACCGAGTCGTCCCGCGCCGCGGCCTCGAGGACCCGGGAATGCGAGTCCGTCCAGCTTCCGTTCACCCGGAGGCGGTTCCGGGCGACCACCGAGGTCGAGGAGATCCGCTCCCGCTCCGCCCGGCTCAGCGTCAGCCGGTCGGGCGGGCGCAGCCAGATGTCGACGTCGAGCCCGATCTGGTGCGAGCTGTGCCCGGACGTCATCGGCCCGCCGCGCGGCTGGCTGATGTCGCCGACATAGAGCCCCGCCCAACCCGCCTTCCGCGCCGCGCGGGAGAGCCGCTTGACGAACAGGATCACGCTGGGATGGCCCCAGTTGCGGTTTCGCGAGAGCCGCATCGCCTGCCAGCCGGGCCCCGATTCCGGCAGCTGGACGGCGCCCGAGAGGCAGCCCGCCGCGTAGCGCCCGAACGCGGCGGCCGCGCCCGCCGCCGGCCCTCGGGCCGCGCCGAAGGCGAACTTGGCCGGCTGGGCATGCGCGGCGCCGGCAAGGTGGACGAGGGCGGCGGCCATGGCGCAGGTCAGCGCGGGCCGGAGGCCGGGGGCTGGGCGTTTCCTGGAATGCAACTCGGGAACGGGCCGATATTCCGTCAGCCGCCGCGGACCGCCGGGCCGGAGGTCATGGCCTCGGTGGAGTAACCGATGAAGTCGAGAAGGACGTCCGCGCCGACGGCGATTACCGCTATCGCCACAAACGCGATCAGCATTGTCTTCATTGGGTCTTCTCCCGCTCCGAGGTCGCCCGCCTGAGGAACGCGATCAGATCGTCCCGGTCGGCGGGCTTCACGATACGCTGCATCGGCATCTTCGAGCCCGGAATGTAGTGGTCCGGCCCCTTGTCGAACAGCGCGTCGATCGTCCCTTCGTTCCAGACGATATCCGAGTTCAGCAGCGTCGGCGAGTACTTGTAGCCGGCGAGCGTGCCCGCGCGGCGCCCGAAGACGCCGAACAGGGTCGGCCCCGCGCGGCGGCGCCCGTCCGGCCCCAGCGCGTGGCAGATCGAGCATTTGCGCTGGAACTGGCGCTCGCCGTTGCTCATGGTCGCCGGCTTCCTGAGGAAGGTGCGCTCCCCGCGGGTCATCCGGTCGTGCCTGCCGAGCGACTCGACCGGCCAGCTGTACATCGCGTCGTCCAGCCCGCCGGCGTGGATGTTCCCGCCGTCGGGCGAGAAACGGAGCGCCCAGACCGGCCCGCGCAGCGTCGCCCGGAAATTCCGCAGCACCTTCCAGGTCCGGCTGTCGATCACCTTGATGAACCCCTCGCCGTCGCCCACCGCGAGGATGGCGAAGCCGGGGTCGGCCGCCATCGCGAGGATCGGGCTGCGGCCGGAGGTGAAATCGGCGACCCGGTCCCCGGTCGTCGCGTCCACCACGCGGATCGTCCCGTCGAGAGACCCGTAGGCCAGCCAGTTCGCCCGGTCGTTCAGCACCAGCGTGTTGACGCCGAATCCGTGGCGCAGGAAGAACCGCTTGCGCACGCCCCTTTCCGGGTCCCAGGTGCGGATGGTGCCGTCCGCCGAGGCGGAATAGAGCGTCCCGCCGTCCGCGGTGTAGGCGATGTCGCTGACGTTGGACCGGTGGCCCTTGAGGAAGCGCGGCTTGCCGCCGTCGAGCGGCCAGAGCCCGACCGACCCGTCCCAGCTCGCCGCCGCCACCGTTCGCCGGTCGGGCGAGAGCTCGATCGCGTTGACCTTGTTCTGGTGGCCGCCGAGACGCCTGGCCTTGCCGGTCGACAGGTTCCACAGATAGAGCTGGAAATCGTCCCCGGCGGAGACCGCCCGGTTCCGGTCGACGAACCTGACCGCGTTGACCGCCGCGCGGTGCGCCTCCAGCCACACCGGCGTCTTGCCGCGCCACAGCCCGACCGAGAAGTCGAAGCTCGCCGTCAGGATGCGGCTGCCGTCGGGTGAGACGTCGATTCCCTTGATCGGGCCGCCGTGACCCTTGAGGGTGAAGAACTCTCCCGCCGCGGCGACCGAGGGAAGCAGGACCAGCGCCGCGAGTAGCGCCCGGAACGCCATCTCATTCCGCCGGCGCGGCCGGGGACTCCCGCGAGGCGGCGGCCTGCTCTTCGGCGACGACCTCCTCGTACCACAGCGAGTGGTGCTCCTTGGCCCACTGCATGTCGACCTCGCCCGACTCCATCGATTCGAACGCGCCCTCCATCCCGACCGAGCCGAGATAGATGTGGGCGATGATGATCGCCATGAAGACGAAGGCGACGATCGTGTGCCAGAGCTGCGCATACTGCATCTCCTCGTGCGGCGTCATCGTCGTCTGGAGCTCGCCCATCCCCACCAGCTGCGGCAGGCCGAGCGCGTTGAGCACCTCGAAGGTCTTGGCGAACATCGGCATCTCGAACGGGAACAGGAGCGACAGCCCCGACGCCGAGATCGAGATTCCGAGGACGATGACGATCCAGAAGATGATCTTCTGCCCGGCGTTGAACTTGCGCGCCGGCGGATGGACATGCTTGGAGAACAGCCCGCCGCCCTTGGCGAGCCACACCAGGTCCGCCCGGTTGGGGACATTGTGCACCACCCAGCAGACGAAGACCATGACCAGCGCCACGATGAACGCCCAGGCGACATTGTTGTGGATCCACTTCGACGCCAGCGCGATGTCGGAGAAGAAGTCCTTGCCGAAGAGCGGGATCAGGGCGATCCGCCCGAACAGGACGATCAGGCCGGTGAGCCCGAGCAATATGAAGGAGCCGGCGAGCAGCCAGTGGCTGAACCGCTCGATCGCGGTGAACCGCAGGATCATGCGGCCGGTCTTCTCGCCCTCGATGCGGATCGGGCCGCGGACCGCCAGATAGACCGCGACCACCGCGATCATCGCCACCAGCAGCCAGCCGCCCCATTCGAGCAGCGGCCCCTCCCGGAGCTCCAGCCACCACATGCCGGAATCCTGGATGATGACGCCCGCGGCCGCGCCCTTGGCGGAGACGGTGACGTCGGCGCTGCCGTAGCGCAGCGCGCGGAACACCTCGGAGTCCGACGCGCCGCCGAGCGTGCCGAGCTGCGCGGCGATGGCGGCCGCCCGCGCCGGGTCGCCCACCGCCTCGCGGCGGAACTCGTCGTCGACCTTCTGGCCGCGCTGCCGGGCGAGGATGTCCTCCAGCGTCTGGGCGCCGCCCGTCGAGGCGCGCGGCATCTCCTTCTCCGCGCCGGCGCCTTCCTGGGCCGCCGCCGGCACCGCGGCGAGCGGCGCCATTGCGAGCGCCAGTATCAGCAGCCTGCGAAACGTCCTTATCATGGGAAAGACCTCGAACTCATCCAGAAGGCGCACGGGCGGGCATTTGCCCGCCCGCTCGAACCGATCGGGACGGGGGGCGGTCGCCCGCCCCCCGTGCGATTCGGGTCAGCTGCCCTTCTGGCCGTAGGCCGTGCCCCAGCCCCAGGCGCCGGTGCCGAAGCCCCGGGCCACGACGCGTTCGCGGTAGATGCCGGAAACGACATCCCCGTCGCCCGCGAGCAGGGCCTTGGTGGCGCACATCTCGGCGCAGAGCGGCAGCTTGCCTTCCGCGATCCGGTTGCGACCGTACTTGGCGAACTCGGCCGTCGAGTGGGTTTCCTCCGGGCCGCCGGCGCAGAACGTGCACTTGTCCATCTTGCCGCGGGACCCGAAGTTGCCCGCCTGCGGGAACTGCGGCGCGCCGAAGGGGCACGCGTAGAAGCAGTAGCCGCAGCCGATGCAGAGGTCCTTCGAGTGCAGCACGACCCCGTCGTCGGTCTGGTAGAAGCAGTCCACCGGACAGACCGCCATGCACGGCGCATCCGAGCAGTGCATGCAGGCCACCGAGATCGAACGCTCTCCCGGCTTGCCGTCATTGATCGTGACGACCCTCCGCCGGTTGATCCCCCACGGCACCTCGTGCTCGTTCTTGCACGCGGTCACACAGGCATTGCACTCGATGCAGCGCTCGGCATCGCAGAGAAATTTTGCTCTTGCCATCTCTGTTACCTCCCTATGCCGCGTAGACCTTGCAGAGAGTCGTCTTCGTCTCCTGCATCAGGGTGACCGAGTCGTAGCCGTAGGTCTGCGCGGTGTTGCTGCTCTCGCCCAGCACGAAGGGGTCGGCGCCCTCAGGATACTTGTCCCTGAGATCCTTGCCCTGGAAGTGCCCGCCGAAGTGGAAGGGCATGAACACCACCCCGGCACCGACGCGTTCGGTGACCATGGCCATGACCTTGACCTTGGCACCCTCGGCACCTTCGACCCAGACCTGCGCCCCGTTGCGGACGCCGAGATCGTTGGCGTCGCGGGGGTTGATCTCCACGAACATGTCCTGCTGAAGCTCGGCAAGCCAGCGGTTGGACCGCGACTCGTCGCCGCCGCCCTCGTATTCCACGAGGCGGCCCGAGGTGAGGATCAGCGGGTAGTCCTTGGAGAAATCCTTCTTCTGGATCGAGGCATACATGGTGGGCAGACGGTACAGCTTCCGATCCGAGTAGGTCGGATAGTCCTTCACCAGGTCGCGATCCGGAGCGTAGAGCGGCTCCCTGTGAAGCGGGATCGGATCCGGGAAGTTCCACACCACCGCACGCGCCTTGGCGTTGCCGAACGGTGCGCACTCGTGCTTGATCGCGACCCGCTGGATGCCGCCCGAAAGGTCGGTCTTCCAGTTGGTCTTCGCACCGGCGACGGCGTCGATCGCCTTACGCTCCTCTGCGGTCAGGTCCTTGTCCCATCCCAGGTCCATCAGCATCTGCATGGTGAACTCGGGATAGCCGTCCTGGATCTCCGAACCGACCGAGTAAACGCCCTCGGCCAGCAGGTTCTCGCCCTTGCGCTCCACGCCGAACCGGGCGCGGAAGGTCAGGCCGCCCTCGGAGACCCGCTTGGACATGTCGTAGAGGTTGGGCGTGCCGGGATGCCCCATCTTGGCGGTGCCCCAGCAGGGCCACGGCATCCCGTAATAGTCGCCGTCCGCGGGACCGCCCACGGCCTGCAGCGTCGTCTTGTCGAACGTGTGCTGGTTGGCCATGTGCAGCTTGAGCCGCTCGGGCGACTGGCCGGTGTAGCCGATGGTCCACATGCCCGCGTTGATCTCGCGGGTGATGTCCTCGACCGACGGCTCGTCGCCGTTCAGCTTGATGCTGCGGAAGAACCGGTCCGCCCAGCCGAACTTCTTGGCGAACTTCGCCATGATCACCTGGTCGGGCAGGCTCTCGAACACCGGTTCGACGACCTTGTCGCGCCACTGGATCGACCGGTTCGACGCGGTCACCGAGCCGTACGTCTCGAACTGGGTCGAGGCGGGCAGCAGGTAGACCCCGTCGGTGCGGTCGTGAAGCACGGCGGAGACGGTGGGATACGGGTCGATGACGACCAGCATGTCCAGCTTCTCCATCGCGGTCTTCATTTCCACGAGACGCGTCTGCGAGTTGGGGGCGTGGCCCCAGAGGACCATGGCGCGGACATTGTCCGGCTGGTCCATGTTCTTCTTGTCTTCCAGAACGCCGTCGATCCATCGGGACACCGGAATGCCCTTCAGGTTCATCAGCTTCTTTTCCTTGCCGTCGGCGGTCTTGAGGGTCGCGAACTGCCCTTGAGCCAGTTCAGATCCTCCTTCCAGACCCGCGCCCAGTGCGCCCAGGCGCCGGCCGAGAGGCCGTAATAGCCGGGCAGGGTGTGAGACAGGATGCCGAGGTCGGTCGCGCCCTGGACGTTGTCATGGCCGCGGAAGATGTTGGTTCCGCCGCCGCTCGTGCCCATGTTGCCCAGCGCCAGCTGCAGCACGCAGTAGGCCCGCGTGTTGTTGTTGCCGTTGGTGTGCTGGGTGCCGCCCATGCACCAGATCACGGTGCCGGGGCGGTGGTTGGCCATGGTGCGGGCGACGCGGCGAAGCTGCGAGCCCGGCGTGCCGGTCACGCGTTCGACCTCCGCCGGATTCCACTTCTTCACCTCCTCGCGGATCTGGTCCATCCCCCAGACGCGGGTGCGGATGAACTCCTTGTCCTCCCACCCGTTCTCGAAGATGTGCCAGATGATGCCCCAGATGAGCGCGACGTCCGAGCCCGGACGGAAGCGCACATATTCGTCGGCGTGCGCCGCGGTCCTGGTGAACCGGGGGTCGCAGACGATCAGCGGCGCGTTGTTCTGCTCCTTCGCCCGAAGCACGTGCAGGAGCGAGACCGGATGCGCCTCCGCGGGGTTGCCGCCGATAAGGAAGATGGCGCGGCTGTTGTGAATGTCGTTGTAGGAGTTGGTCATGGCGCCGTAGCCCCATGTGTTCGCAACCCCCGCGACGGTGGTGGAGTGGCAGATCCGCGCCTGGTGATCCACGTTGTTCGAGCCCCAGTAGGCCGCGAACTTGCGGAACAGGTAGGCCTGCTCGTTGGAGAACTTCGCCGAGCCCAGCCAGTACACGCTGTCCGGTCCGCTCTCCTTGCGGATCTTCATCATGCCGTCGCCGATCTCGTTGATCGCCTGGTCCCAGCTGATCCGCTGCCACTTCCCGCCGGCCTTCTTCATCGGGTACTTGAGCCGGCGTTCGCCGTTCGCATGCTCGCGAACCGCGGCGCCCTTGGCGCAATGGGCCCCGAGATTGAACGGGCTGTCCCAGCCGGGCTCCTGCCCGACCCAGACGCCGTTATTGACCTCGGCGAGCACCGTGCAGCCGACCGAGCAGTGGGTGCAGACCGACTTCACGGTCTTCACCGCCCCCCGGACGGCTTTCTGCGCCTTCGCCCCGGTCACCATCCCGCCGGTGGCGCCGATCGCCGCCAGCCCGCCGATGGCGAGGCCGGAGCCGCGGATGAAGGTCCGCCGGTCGACCGATGTCTGCGAAATGTTCGAAAGGAGCATCCACCCCCGCGCGGCACCGGCCCTGTCGCGAAAGTAAAAACGGGCACTTGCTGGCGCAGTTCGAAGATGTGATTCGTCGGGCGGTCGGGGCAGTCGAGGCCGGCTTGGCAATGGCGTGCTCAGGCACCCGTAAAGTAGCGTGGCCCGAACCATGATCGGCTTCTGTCACTGATGGCGCGGGGTTCCCGCGACCTCGTTCAAGAGATTGAGATTTGCCGTGGTTCCTCCCCGACCCGAGTGAAGCGAAGCGGTCAGAGGAGGGATTTGGATGCCACGCAAGCGCCGACGGTCCGAGAGCCTGCAAGTCGTGAACCGGGATTGTGCCGGGATCGATATCGGCAAGGATGTTCACTATGTCGCGGTCGACCCCGAAAGTTGTTCGGAACCGGTCCGGTCGTTCGATGCCTTCACGCGGGATCTTGAGGAGATGGCGGCATGGCTGTCGTCCTGCGGGGTGAACAAGGTGGCGATGGAGTCGACCTCGGTGTACTGGATTCCGGTCTACGAGGTTCTGGATCGCGCCGGCTTCGAGGTGATGCTCGTGCCGCCGCGGATGACGAAGCAGATCGCCGGTCGCAAGAGCGATGTGCTTGATTGCCAGTGGATCCGTCAGCTTCTGTCTTACGGGCTTCTGCGAGGTGCCTTCCGTCCCGGCGATGCGGTATGCCCGCTGCGCTCGTATGTGCGCCAGGCGAAGCGGCTGATCGAAGATCGCGCGCGCTGTGTGCTGCACATGCAGAAGGCGCTGACCGAGATGAACGTGCGGCTTGACTCGGTGATCAGCGACATCACCGGCGTGACGGGACAGAGGATCCTGCGGGCGATCGTCGACGGCGAGCGTGATCCACACCGGCTCGCAGAACTTCGGGACGGGCGGATCAAGGCCAGCGGCGACAGGATCACGGCAGCATTGCAGGGCACCTGGCGCGAGGAGCATCTGTTCGCACTGACGCAGGCGATGCAGCGCTTCGACTTTCTCACTGGCCAGATTGAGGTCTGCGAGGCGCAGATCGCGGCGCAGATCGACAGCCTGACGCCGCCGGACGATGGGACGGACGGTCCGGCGAATGCGGCTCCGGACAACACTCCCACGCGCTGCCCGTCGAAGATCCGGAGCGATGCTGCCAAGCGGGCCGCCAGCGAAAAGGCGATGGCCGAGGCCCTGCACAGGATGATGGGCGTCGATCTCACCGCGATCCCTGCGATCGGGGTTACGACCGCACTCACGATCGCGTCGGAGATCGGCCCGGACTTCTCGGCCTTCCCGTCCGCGCAGCACTTCTGTTCCTGGCTCGGGCTGGCGCCGGGAACCCGCATCAGTGGTGGCAAACCCCTGCCGGGCCGCTCGCCCAAGGTGATCAACAAGGCCGCGCAGTCCCTTCGCATGGCGGCCCTGAACGCTCGCAGGAGCCAGACGTTCATCGGCGCCCGGCACCGTGCGCGCCTCGCCCGCAAGGATGCCCCGGTTGCCATCAACGCAACCGCCCGCGAGCTTGCCTGCCTGGTCTACACGCTGGTCACCCGCGGCGAGGAATATGTGGAGCGCGGGATGGAGACCTATGAGCAGCGCCGGGTGAACCGGACGGTCTCAAACCTCGGCCGCCGCGCCAGACAACTCGGCTACCAACTGGTCAAGGTTGTCGAAACCCCGGATGTGAAAATTGGGGCGGAAGCAATGGCGTAGGTTTTTTTTACTCAAGAGAGAGCGAAGTCCGCTGGGGGCGTCTCGCAACCCCGTTGGTCTTTTTCCTTAACATTTGAATCTCCCTGAGGCGTCCCCGCCTGCGCCGGGCCGCCTGGTTTCACGTGCGGATGGCCGCGGGGCGTCTCGCTACCCTCGGCCGTCCCTTCCGACCGTTCGGATCAGAAGCGGGCGCTCTCGAAATAGGCGCGGGTATGCTGAGTGTCCCGCAGCCCTTCGCCGGTGTCCTCCACCGTCGCCGCCTGGGCGGTCGTGCCCGCGGCCGCCGCCACAGCGGCTGCCGGGACCGATACCGAAGCGAGCTTGAGGAAGTCCCGACGCTTCGTCGGTTCGCCCTTCGTTCCCTTGTCCATTGCTCCTCCTCCGTTGAGCTGGATCGACTGTAGCACAGTCTTTCTTATAGGTACTAGCCGGAAATCAGTCGGAATGCCTCTTTTTCGATGTCCACGAAAGCCCGTCCCGCCGAGCCGACCGGCGCGTAAAACACTGAATTCCTTGCGCTTTCGAGGTCCGAGAAGAAATGGCCGGCCCACGGCCCGATATGGCGGTCGAAGAATCTTTTCGAGCGGTCGAGCGAAACCGGTTCGGCGAAGCGCCCGAGGATCATTCCGGCCATCATCTCGAACAGGCTGGCAATGTGGTCCTCGGGCTCGAAAACGTCGTCGGCGCGGACGATCCCGAGCGTCTTCATGTCCTCGCGGAGCGCGGCCAGCGGCTTCTCGTTCAGGAAGCCGGTCAGGTAATAGCTCGCATAGGGCAGGAGCTCGCCCCGGCCGAGCCCGACGAACAGCGTGTTGTACTCGTCCTCGACGGCCTCCGGGCCGGTCGCGGCGGCGATCCGGGCAAGTGTCCGGACCGCGCGGCCGACCTCGCTGTCGTCGCCGGTGAGCGCGGCCGACTTTTGCAGCAGCCCGGCGTCCGGCGGCCGCGCCAGCAGCGCTCCGAGGAAGTCGTACATGCCGGCGCGCAGCCGGTCCTCCTCCGGGATTTGCGGGGTGGGCGATGCCTCGGTCATTCGTCCGGTCCTCCCGCGCCGCCGCCGTCGGGTTCGGCGAAGGCGAAGCGCATGTGTCGCCGCGCCAGCGGCTCGGGCGGGTCGTCCTCATCGGGTTCGGGTTCGCCGGGTTCCGGAGCGTCATCCTCCGGCGCGGCCGCGATTTCCGGCTCCTCCGGATCGTCCGCGGCCTCCTCTTCCGCCGGTTCCGCTTCGGGTTCCGCCGCGTCGCCGGCGGCCTCGGCGAGGTCCTCGTCGCGGACCATCCCCTTGCCCACCTGGTAGACCGATTGCATGTCGGCGATCACGGTGGCGGCGTCGGTGAAGTCCTCGCCGTAATCGAGCAGCTCGTCGAGATTGGCCAGCACCGGGTTGGAGAGCCAGAGCCTTCGGAGCGCCCGCCGGCGAAGACGCTCGGGCACCGCCTTCGCCATGAAGGCCGAGAAATCGTCGCCCTGCTTCAGGCCGTCGGGGTCCGGCAGGTCGAGCTCTGCCAACACCTCCTCGTCGGGCTTCTCCTCAAGCGCCTTGCGCGCTTCGTCCGCCTTGCCGTCCTCCCGTGCCTCGAGATCGGCGCGCTTCTCGGCCTCGACCGCCTGCTTGCGGCGCGACCAGAAATCGCGGCCTTCGGTTTCCGCCGTCAATGCAGCCGCTCCCCGCCGCCCCGGCGCGGCGCGCGGTAGACGTCGGTGAGCTGGCGGATCCGGGGATCGCCCCTGCCGTCCTCGGCCTCGCCTTCCTTGCGGTTGTCGCGCCGGCGCTTGACGAATTCCTCGTCCTCGTGGTGCTCCTCGACGAAGTCGCGCACCCATGCGACGAGACCGTCCGGCATCGGCACCTGCTCGACGATCTCCTCGCCGCTGTCGAGATAGTCCTGCGCTTCGTAGGGCGAGGCGGTGGCGAGCACCACCTCCAGATCGTGCCCGGCGTCCTCGTCCGCGGTCTCGCGCAGCACCACGTAGACCGCCGGCACCCGCGCGGACAGCCCCGCGAGATAGGCCTCGGTGTCCGACGCCCAGAGCTCCATCGCCACCGTGGCGGCGTGGTATTCGACGGTGTCGCCGTCGCGCCGCAGCTCGTGCCAGTCGGCCTCGCCCGCGCCCGGCATCACGTCGACCACCTGCCACGTCCAGCGCGCCCAGCGCGTGACCCCGGGCGACCTGCGGATCACGATGCCGAGCGGCACCGACACGTCGCTCGGGTGCATCACCCGCACCGCCTTCTGCTCGGACAAGCCCGACCCCCGATGTTGTCGCCCGGCGGATTATGGGCGGTCTCCCCGCCCGCCGCCACACGAAAAGGGGACGACTTCTACCCTCCCGTCATTTCGACCGGAGCGCCGAAGGCGCGGAGCGGAGAAATCCGACAGCGCAGCCGTTGCCGGGTGCGTGACAGATTTCTCCACGCGCTGCGCTCGGTCGAAATGACGAGAAAGGGAGGCCCCCAAACGGCTTGCCACGCACGGCGTGCGGGGCCTAGGCTGCGCGACGCCCGACGCATCGGGGGAGGACGCGTTGGCCAGGACCCTCATTCTCTGCGACTGCCTGGGCAGCCAGGCGGTCGACCGCGACGCCATCGGGGCGAATGCCGAACTGGTGTGCACGCGGATCCACAACGCGCTCTGCACGACCCAGATCGACGACGCGGCGAAGGCGATCGCCGACGGCGACGCGATCGTCGCCTGCCAGCAGGAGCGCCCCCGCTTCGAGGAGCTCGCCGAGGAGATCGGCGCGCCGGTGCCGGATTTCGTCGACATCCGCGACCGCGCCGGGTGGTCGGACGAGGCGGAGAAGGCCGGTCCCAAGCAGGCCGCGCTGGTCGCCGAGGCGCTGCTGCCGCCGCCGTCGGCGCGCACCGTCGACGTCGAGTCGGAGGGCCGCTGCCTGGTGATCGGCAAGACGGCGGTGGCGCTGCCCGCGGCGGAACGTCTCTCCGGCCCGCTCGCGGTCACCGCGCTGCTCACCGACGCCGACGACGATTTGCCGCTCGACCGCGGATTCGAGGTCGTCGCCGGACAGCTGGCGCAGGCCTCGGGCGCGCTCGGCGGCTTCCGCCTGCGCATCGACGGGCTCCGCCAGGTCGAGCCCGGCGGGCGCGGCGGCTTCGCGCTGACCGAACCGCGCGACGGCGCGCGGTCGGAATGCGACCTGATCCTCGACCTCTCGGGCGGGACGCCGCTGTTCCCGGCTCCGGAGAAGCGGGAGGGCTATCTGCGCGCCGACCCGGGCGATCCCAACGCGGTCGCGGCGGCGGTGTTCGAGGCGGGCCAGACGGTCGGCACCTTCGAGAAGCCGCTCTATGTCCGCCTCGACGAGACGCTCTGCGCGCATTCCCGCGCGGGACAGGCGGGCTGCTCGAAGTGCCTCGACGCGTGCCCCACCTCGGCCATCGCGCCGGCCGGCGACCACGTGGCGCTCGATCCGATGGTCTGCGCCGGCTGCGGGGCGTGCGCGGCGCTCTGCCCCTCGGGCGCGATAAGCTACGACGCGCCGCCGACGGCGGCGCTTTACCGCCGCATGGAGACGCTGGCGGCCGCCTACCGCGCGGCGGGCGGTGCGGCGCCCCGGATGCTGGTCGTCGATTCCGGCTTCGGCGCCGAGATGGTGGCACTGTTCGCCCGCTTCGGGCGCGGCCTGCCGGCCGACGTGATCCCGTTCGAGCTCGAATCCCTCGCCCATTTCGGCCATGCCGAGATGCTGGCGGCCCTCGCCTCGGGCTTCGCCCGGGTCGACGTGCTGCTCGCGCCGAAATCCGAGCGCGAGGTGCTGGAGGGCGAGCTCGGTCTGGCCGCCGCGATGGGCGGCGAAGGGCGTCTCCGCCTCCTCGACCTCGGCGATCCCGACGCGCTCGACGAGGCGCTCTACGGCGCCGAGGTGGCGCCGGCCGACGCCGAACCCGTCCTGCCGATGGGATCGCGGCGCCAGGTCGCGCGGCTCGCGGCGAAGGCGCTCAACCCGGGCAGCGCCGAAATCCTGGAGCTGCCGAAGGGCGCGCCCTACGGCGCCGTCGAGGTGAACAAGGAAGCGTGCACGCTCTGCCTCGCCTGCGTCTCGCTCTGCCCCTCGGGCGCGCTCGCCGACAACCCGGACAAGCCGCAGCTCCGCTTCCAGGAGGACGCGTGCCTGCAATGCGGCCTGTGCCGGCAGGTCTGCCCGGAGGACGCGGTGGCGCTGATCCCCCGGCTCGACCTCTCCGACGCCGCGTTCGACCAGAAGGTGATGAACGAGGAGGAGCCCTACGAGTGCATCGAGTGCGGCAAGCCGTTCGGCGTGAAATCGACCGTCGAGCGCATCGCCGCCCAGCTCGCCGGCAAGCACTCGATGTTCGCCAGCGAGGACGCGTCCCGCATGATCCGGATGTGCGACGACTGCCGTATCGCCTCCCAGTACCACTCCGAGGACAACCCCTTCGCCGCCGGCGACCGCCCCCGCGTGCGCATCACCGACGACTACTTCTCCAAGCGCCGGGATCATTGAAGGGGGCGCAGGCGGGCAGGAGGATCCTCGGCGGCGCAGGCTAATCGCCCGTCCACGGGTTGAGCACCTCGACGCCGGTGCCCGAGAAATCCCCGACGTTCCGGGTCGCCACCGCCATGCCCCGGGAACGGGCGATGGCGGCGATCTGGCAATCCGCCTCCAGGATCGGCCGTCCCGTCGAGCCGCGCGAAGCGGCGATCTCGGCATAGGCCCGCGCGGCGGCGCTGTCGAATGGCAGCACCCGCCCGGCGAAGTCCTCCCGGACCACGGCGTCGACCTCTGCGGAGAGACGGTCGCGGCGCCGGCCCGCGGGCAGGATGGCCGCGCCTGCGCGCAACTCGGCCTCCGCGACGGCGGTCAGGTAGAGCTCGTCCGCGTTCCGCCGGGCGAACCAAGCCATGACCGCGGGCTCGGGCGTCAGCCGCATCAACTCCGAGACCACGTTGGTGTCGAAAAGACAACTCAATTTTTGTCTACCTTGCCTCGCATGCGCCCGGATGCGCTCTTCTGATATAAACCATTGTCATTTCTCTATATTTGTGTGTCTGGTCGCCCATCTCCGTCCTTGCATCCCTGCCCCGGATGCGCTTCAATGCGCCCCGATTTCCAGCCGGTCGCTTTCGGTCCGCTTACGTGACCTGCGTCCGAGCCCGAACCGGCTTCCAGCGCCCCGGGAAAGCGTTCGGTCATGCGTTGATGGAGGGGACGATGGCACAGAGCGAAGTCGGGCGGAGCCCGGCAAACCACGGAGTTGGCCTCGTCGTCCTCATCATCGTCACACCTTGAACGAACGCTTTCGCGCCCCGGTGGAGGAACGAGGACATGCCCGAACGCCAGCACCGAACGCTTACCAAGCGTATCGTGGACCGTCTCGCGGTCAACGGAAAGGACGGCGTGTTCTGGGACAGCGAACTGCCGGGGTTCGGGATTCGCGTCTACCCCACGGGGCGCAAGGTCTATGTGGCGCAGGCCCGTGCGAAGGGCAGGTCGGTCCGCGCGACCGTGGGCCGGCACGGGGACATCGCGCCCGCCGAGGCGCGCAGGGAGGCGGCGAAGCTGCTTGCGCGCATCAAGGCCGGATTGCCGCCTGTCGAGCCGGAGCCCGAACCCGCGCCGACCGTGGCCGATCTGGCCGAGCGCTACGAGCGCGAATACGTCGCCATGCACTGCAAGCCGAATACGATCAGGCACTACGGCCTCATGCTGAAGAAGCACATCGTGCCGGGCCTGGGAGCGCATCCCGTGTCGCAGGTGGCGCGCAAGGACATCCTCGCGTTCCAGTTCGGTCTGAGCGGCATGCCGACGGTGGCGAACCGTTGCGTCGACATCCTGGTGAAGATGTTCAACATGGCGGAACTCTGGGAGATGCGTCCGCCGGGGCGCAACCCCTGCCGGTCGGTGCCCCGCTACAAGGTGGACCCCCGGAAGGAGCGGTTCCTGACGTCCGGGGAACTCGCACGGCTCGGACGCACGCTCGACATTGCCCCCGCGAAGCGTCTCGCCTCCCGTCACTCGGCGGCGGCGATCCGGTTGCTGGTGCTGACCGGGTGCCGGCGCAACGAGATCATGGGGCTGGCCTGGGACGACCTCGACTTCGAGGCGGGCGAGATGCGGTTCGCCGACAGCAAGACCGGCGCGCGCATCGTGCCGATGCCGCCCGCGGCGGCCGCGGTGCTGGCGGGCCTCCCCCGCGTCGCCGGCAATCCATGGGTGTTCCCGGGGCGGAAGAAGGGTACTCACCAGACCAACATCAACGATGCCTGGGACCGCATCCGCAGGCACGCGGACCTCGACGGCGTCCGCCTTCACGACTTGCGCCACAGCTTCGCCAGCAGGGCGCTCGCGCTCGGCGAGAGCCTGAGCATGATCGGCGAACTGCTCGGTCACCGGAAGATCGACACCACGGCCCGCTACGCGCACCTTGCGCGGGAGTCGGTGCGGGCCTCGACGGCGAGGGTCGCCGACAGCATCGGCGCCGACATCCTCACGGAGCGGGCGGATCCGTGACGGGCGCGACGGACACGGGGACAGTCGGGAGCGGACGATGACGAAGCTGAACGCACAGCGGATCTCGCGCCGGACCGTGGAGGCGCTGCCGGTGGGTGAGCGCGAGACGGTCCACTGGGATTCGAAGCTTCAGGGCTTCGGGGTCCGCGTGTATCCGAGCGGTTCGAAGGTCTACCTCGTGCAGACGCGGGCGGGCGGCAGGTCGCGCCGGCTGACCGTCGGGCGTCACGGGCTGATGACGGCGGACCAGGCGCGGACGAAGGCGGCGCGCATCATCGCCGACCTCAAGGCCGGCAGGGAGCCGGCGCCCGACGGCGGCGCGGCCCCGGCGGACGCCGGCCCCACGGTCGCGGAGGTGGCGGAGCGCTGCATGACGGAGCACGTCAAGGTGCGCTGCAAGCCGACCACGGTGCGCCAGTGCCGGCATGTCCTGGACAGGCACCTGCTGCCCGCGCTCGGCCCGGCGCGCCTCGGGGAGATCGGCCGCGAACGCGTCGCGGCGCTGCACTACAGCCTGCACGAGACGCCGGCGATGGCGAACAGGGTCCTGGACATGCTCTCGCGCCTCTTCCGCATGGCCGAGCTGTGGGGGATCGCGCCGGAGGGCGGCAATCCGTGCCGGTTCGTGCGCAAGTATCGGAAGAGGAGCCGCGAGCGCTTCCTCTCCGAGGAGGAGTTCCGGCGCCTCGGGCGCACGCTCGACGCGGTCGAGGCCGAGGGCAGGGTGCATCCGAGCGCGGTGGCGGCGTTCCGCCTGCTGATGCTCACCGGGTGCCGGCGCAACGAGGTCCTGACGCTGCGCTGGGCCGATGTGGACCTCGAGGGGGGCGAGATCAGGTTGCGCGACGCGAAGACCGGCGCGCGTTCGGTCGCGCTCTCGCCGGCGGCGCGGCGCGTGCTTGCCGGGATGCCGCGCCTGCCGGACAATCCCTGGGTGATTTCCGGAGCGAGGCCGGGCGCGCGGCTCAGCAACCTCAACAACGCCTGGCTCGCGGTGCGGGTCCGCGCGGACCTGAAGGACGTCCGCATCCATGACCTCAGGCACAGCTTCGCGTCGCGCGCTCTGGCGCTTGGCGAGAGCCTGCCGATGATCGGCCGGATGCTCGGCCATCGGAAGGTGCAGACCACGGCGCGCTACGCCCATCTCGCGCGCGATTCGGTGAAGGCGTCGGCGGCGCGCGTCGCCGAGAGCCTCCGCGCCGACCTGGCGGGCGAGACCGATCCTCCGTGTCCCGCGCCATGACCGCCGGCCGCGCCGGCGCGGCGCGCATCTCCGCGGCGACCGCCGCCGCTTCGCGATAGCCCCGGACATCGGCGCCGCCTGCGCTGTCCTGCTTCAGGCAAAGGCCCGGGGCCCGATGGCGACAACTCCATATCGTGCGCACGATCGGCGGGCGCGATACCGCCGCACGCGAAACCCGATGCCGGGACGCCACGGCGACGGATGTGGGGTGAAAATCGCCGTCGGCCCTGGCGCTGAGGCTTCCCGGTCGGTGGCCGTGCCACTGGCGGCGCTGTTCACCGCCCGGAGCCTGAAGCGGTACTCGGCCTTGTTGTCCAGGCAACGCCTCGGCCGCGCGATGGCCTTCAGCCTCGGCGGCATCACCGAGGGTGCGCGGCCTGCCGACTGAACGGCAAGGCGGGAAGGATGGCGCACCCGCCCGCGTTCACACCCGTCTGAGGGTCCAGAGGACCTTTCCGACGATGTGGACCTCGTCGGCGAGGCATGTGTAGTCGTCGTAGCCGGGGTTGGCCGACTTCAGCCGCAGGCGGGGCGGGTCGCCGTCGCCGGCGGGCAAGCGCTCGACGCGCTTGACGACGAGCCCGGCGCCGTCCCAGAGGACGAACATCTCGCCGGTTTCGGGGACGCGGCGGGCGGTGTCGACGAGCAGGCGGTCGCCTTCCGAGAGTTCGGGTTCCATGGAGTCGCCGCGCACGCGGAGCGCGCGGATGGCACCGGGGCTGGCGCCGCCCTCGTGGCGGATCATGCCATCGGGGAGGAACCAGCGGGCACGCTCGGCGACGTACTCGCCGGCGAGCGCGCCGGGCCCGGCGGAGGCCTCGACATCGACCTCGGGGATGGCGGCGAGCGGGACCGGCCCCCGTTCCGGCCCCTGCCCCGTCTCCTGCCGCCGCTTCTTCGGCCCCGCTGCCTTGCGCCGGGCCGGGCGTTCGGCGTGGTGCAGGGCGTCCGCCTTGCAACCGAGCAGGCCGGCGAGGGTCTCGGCGTCGCGGTGGGAGAGCACCCTGGGGCTCCCGCGTTCGAGGAAACCGTGCAGGTAGGAGACGTTGCGGCCGATGGCGAGCGACGCCTCGCGCATGGTCATGCCGCGCTTCCAGAGGAGATCGCGGATTGTCTGTCGTACCGGGTCGCGTTCCATGGGGCTGCCTCGCTGGTCTGTCGCCGCCTGTCAGGCGATGGCATCGCGTATTCACTAAACGATACGATTGTCAACGACAATCCGCCCGCCTATCTTCCCTCGCCATGAACGCCCTTTCCACCCGTTACCGGCGCAGCGCCTGCAAGGCTCGGCATCGAGGCGCTGGGCGACCCGTCCTTCGTCTCCCGGCTGATGGGCGGTCGGGCGCCGCGGCTGGAGACCGCCGACCGGGTGCTTGCGTTCATGGGCGAGACGCCGGTCGGACCGGCCTTCCGGGCCGAGGTCGACGGCTTCGTCGCGGTGACGCGCACCAAGCCCTACGTGCTCGGGCACGAGGCGGTGGGGGACCCGTCCTTCGTTGCGCGGCTGCGCCGGGGTTCGTCGCCGCGGCTCGATACCGCGGACCGGGTGCTGGGCTGGATGGCGGCCCGCTGCACACAGGCCGAGCGCGCGGCGATGCGCGCCGCCCTGGCGGACGGCGGAGCCGGCGGGGCGGACGGAACAACCGAAGACGACAGGGAAGGAGACGCAGCGATGGGCGAAGGACTGCCGGAATACATGGGGACGCGGGAGGCCGCGGCCCTTCTGGGGCTCTCGCCCCGCACGCTGGACCGCTACCGGGTGACCGGCCAGGGACCGGCGTTCCACAGGTTCGGGACGCGCATCCGCTATGCGCGCGCCGATCTCGGGGCCTGGGCCGCCGAACGGCGCCGGACCTCGACCTCGGACGACGGCGACCGGGCCGGTGCCTATGGCGCGACAATCTGGGTGAGAGCTGCGCGTCAATCAGGATGAGATTCCCGGCGGCAGCGGCGAGTTGATGATTGCCGCGCGGGGGGTGGATTGCAAGCGGTTTCCGGTTTTGATTGTCGCGGCGCGACAAGCAGTGTTTTCGGGAAGGGTTTTGATTGTCGCGGCAGGCCGTCGGGTCGGAGAAGAGACGGCCCGCGGAGACGATCCCCGCGGGCCCTGATTGTCGTGGCCGCTCTACCTGAGCAGGCGGCGGCTCAGTCCTTGGTGTTTTTCTTGGTTGCGTAGCTTGGCGGCCGGCCGGCCTTTCGCTTGCCTCTGTCGAGAGCGGCGCGGCGGCGGTAGCTCTCGATGTTCATCTCGAGGATGGTGGCGTGGTGGACGAGGCGGTCGACGGCAGCCACCGCGGTTGTTTCGTCCGGGAACACCTTTCCCCACTCGCCGAAGGGCTGGTTTGCGGTGATGAGCAGGGATCGCCGCTCGTAGCGCGCCGAGATGAGTTCGAAGAGCACGCCGGTCTCGGCCTGGTCCTTCCGCACATAGGCGAGGTCGTCGAGGATCAGGAGGTTGAAGCGGTCGAGCCGCGCCAACAGGCTTTCCAGTGCAAGCTCGCGCCTTGCAACCTGCATGCGCTGCACGAGATCGGTGGTCCTGGTGAACAGCACACGGTATCCGCTCTCAACCAGGGCCAGGCCAATGGCGGAGGCGAGATGGCTCTTGCCGGCCCCTGGCGGTCCGAAGATCAGGCAGTTGGCGCCCTGGCTGAGCCAGGCGTCGCCGGCGGCCAGCGCGCTGACCTGGGCCTTCGAGATCATCGGCACGACGTTGAAGTCGAAGGAGGCAAGCGTCTTGCCCGGAAGCAGCTTGGCCTCCCTGAGGTGGCGCTCGATGCGCCGCCGGTCGCGTTCGGCGAGTTCGTGTTCAGCCAGGGCCGCGAGGAAGCGAGCCGCGGTCCATCCTTCCTTGTCGGCCCGCTTGGCGAAGCTCTGCCAGAGTTGGCTGATCGTCGGCAGGCGGAGCTCGGCAAGCATCAAGGAGAGCTTCATGGCGTCGATCTTGTTGGGGTCGAGCGCGGTGTTGTTGTCGTCTTTGTCGGTCATGCCGCCTCTCCTGCGCTCAGCAACGAGCCATAGCCGCCGAGCGGCGGCCTGACGACATCGACGCTGGGCATTTTGCTGCGGCGCGGCGCGAAGCGCGCCTTGAGCTCGCCGGGGTCGGGGAGACGGCCGATCCCGAGCGCGTGGTTGATCGCCGCGGCCAGCTCGGCCTCGCAACTCTCCTCATGCGCCAGCGCCAGGAGGCCGACGGCGAGGCGGCAGGCCTCGCGCTCGCCGATCCGCTCCAGGGCCTTCTCGAAGCAGCGTCGGTAGGGCTCGCGAGGGAACAGCTCGTCGCGATAGACCAGGTTCATCAGCGCCATCGGCTTCTTCTTCAAGGAGTGGATGACGTGACGGTAGTTGACGACGTGACCGCCCGGACCGCTCGCGCCGACGCGCGCGCGCGGCAGGGTGAGGAGGTGAGTGCCCGAGAGGAAGAGGTCGATCCGGTCGTCGTAGACGCGCGCCCCGAGCCGGTGCCCGATCAGGCGTGAGGGCACGGTGTAGAACACGCGGCGGAGAACGAAGCCGGAGGACTGGCCGATGTTGACGCTGATCGTCTCGTAATCGACAGTCCGCTCGACCGGCAGGTCCCGCAGCACCGCGCGCTCGGCTTCGATCGCCTTGGAGCGGTGTGCGTTGGCGCGGCCGACCACCTCGGCGACAAAGCGCCGATAGGCGTCGAGGGTCTCGAAGTCCGACGAGCCGCGCAGCGCCAGCGCATCCGCGATCCGGCGCTTGAGGTGTCCGTGCGGCCCTTCGATCGAGCCGTTCTCATGCGCCACGCCGCGGTTGTTGCGGGTGGCTTCCATGCCGTAATGCTCGCACAGCGCCCGGTAGCGCCCGGTCATGTCCTCGACCGCGTCCTTGCCCAGGTTGCAGAACGCCGCCGACAGGCTGTCGGTGCGGTGCTCGCCGGGCGCGCCGCCGAGATGCCACAGCGCGTCCTGCAGCCCCTCCGCGAGCGCCGTGAAGCTCTCGCCGCCCAGCACCACCCGGGCATGGGTGAAGCCTGACCAGGCGAGGCGGAAGTGGTAGAGCATAGGGTCCAACGGCTGCCCCGCGACGGTCACGCCGAGCGAACCCATGCGGGTGAAGTCGGACAGGCCCTGCCGGCCCGGCTCGTGCTTCTGGCGGAAGATCACGTCCTTCTCCGCGCCGTGCTCGGCGCGCCAGGTGCGGATCCGCCGCTCCAGCGTGCGCCGCACCCCCGGGTCCAGTTCGGGATGGCGGCGCCTCAGCTCCTCGAACACGCCGACCGGGCGGATCAGCGGGCTGGCCTCAAGGATCGGCACGACATCCTCCTCGAAGATATCGGCCAGCGGGTCCGGGCGGCGCCGGCCTCGCGGCTTCTTCTCCCGAGCGGGAAGCGGATCGGCAGCGAGCCGGTAGCCGGTGGCACGGCTGAAGCCCGCCTTGGCGGCCGCCACCGCGATGGTGTCGGTCTTCTTATGGGTCATGAACAGCCTCTTCTGGCGATCGGTTATGTGACGCCCGGGCAACGACGCGCTCCCCCACTCGGAAAAGCCTCACCGTTCGCCCGGCCGGCCCTGGCCGCCAGAAGGCCCGGGGGAAATTTTTCGAGCCGGCGGCCCGGAACTCCGGTCGGGCTACGCCCTCCCTGCGTTCCGGGCCGCCGCCTTCCCCCGTCCCATCCTGATTGACGCAAACGTCTCAGCTTGATTGACGCGCCGCAACCGGGGCCGCTGCGTCGCCTGCGATGCGCCCTCGCCGGGCGCAGCCCGCTGCGAACCCTGTTCGCGCAAGCACCGCGAGAGTTCGGGGGCGTTCCGCGGCATCCCGCTCTGGGACCCGCAGTATACGGTGATCGAGATCGCCACCGGGCGCGAGCACGGGCCCTGGGACAGCGAGGCCGATGTCGCACTCTGCCTCGCCTTCGAGAAGCTCTCGCGCGACGAGGTCGAGGTGGTGGCGGACGTCAGTCCCATGAGGGCGTTCACGGCGCCGCCCTGGTGAGCCGCCGGGGCCGGCGTTCCGGAGTTGGGGAAGGGCTTTCGCGGGGGCAAGCGCCCAGCGGGGTGGAAGGGAGCGGCCTTTCCGCCGGATGTCCGGGCGTCGCCCAGGGGAGATGCCCATGTCCGAGTTGTTCCACGACACCGATGCCGATGCGGCAACCGACACCGAACACGAAGCGCCGGCCTGCGCCGAACTGCTGGCCGAGGCCGGTCTCGACAGCCGGGCCATCCGCGAGGTCTTCGCCGGCCGCGACACGGAGTGAAGGAAAGCGGGGAGAAGATGAGCGGCAGGGGGCCGGAGCGAGAGGTTCCGGTTCCCGCCGTTCGTCACACCAACGTCAACATCGAGCATGAAGGAGAAGGTCATGAGCTTCGGATTGAACAGAGCGGAAGTGATCGGCCGCCTCGGCGCCGACGTCACCGTCAACCATCTCGCTTCCGGGGACCGTGTGGCCAACATGAGCATTGCCACCGACGAGAGCTACGTCGACAGGAACGGCAGCGGCGAGCGCATCGACCGCACCGAATGGCACCGGATCGTGACCTTCCAGGACGGGCTGATCGACATGCTGGTCAAGAACGCCAGGAAGGGCCGGCTGGTCTACGTCTCGGGCAGGATGCAGACCCGGCGGTGGAAGAAGGAGGGCGAGGACTCCGACCGCTTCTCCACCGAGATCCTGCTGGCGCCCGGTTCGCGCGTCCAGTTTTTGGACAAGTCCGCCGGCACGAACGGGAACGGCGCCATGCCGGCCGTCGGCGCTGGAGAATCCGGCGACATCATCCCGTTCTAGGCCGGTCACACTTCCTTCCTTCCTTCCAACTCGGGCGGCCGCTGCGCGGTCGCCCCCCTTTTGCCGCCTGCCTGGAGTCCCCCCCGGCCCGACGGCGAGATCGTCGGCGACATCTTCCGCATGCCCGACATTCTCGAGGCCGGCGCGACGGTCTTCATGATCCATCTCGACGAAGACACCAGAGGTCCGGTGCGGGTCCATGACGCCGGCCGCGTCCGCACCGAGACGGAGCGCATGCTCCGCACCCATCCGTTGTGGTAGCGGCCGATGCCGCGCCGCCGTCGCCAGCCGGCAGGCGCCGTGCCCGCCGAGAGGCCGAAGGGGTCCGTGCAGGGGGAGAGAATGGGCCGGGCGACGTGACGTCCCATTGTGATCCACGGGCTCACTCCAGCAACCCCTGCGGGGTCCTCCGGTCGCTCCGCTCCCTGCGGCCTGGCCAGGGAAACCCTAAGGGCGGACCGTGAAGATCGCGGAGCGATCTTCCGCACCACTCCGCCCCAAGGGTTTCCAGGGCCAGGTGCTTCCCCTGCGCGCGCGGCTCCCAACAGGACATCACGTCTGGGGATCGGCCCCAGCGCGCAACCGATCGTCAAGGAGACCGTCATGACCCTCATCGAGAACATCGACACCATGGAGACCGAAGGGCACTCCGTGACCGCAACCGTCTGCGACAACGCCGCCCTCTACGGCGCAGCCCCCGAGCGCGACGCGTTCGATCCCCGCGACATCTGGGACAAGGACGATGCGCTGACCGCCGTCGAGGAAGCCTTCCGCATCATGGCCGAAGGCGTCTGCCCCGACGGCACACAGCTCGCCGACGAGCGCGAACCCCTGCTCTGGGGCTTCGTCAACATGCTCCACGCCCAGACGCAGCGCCTCGACCGCAGCGTCGACAGGCTCAGCCCCGAACTCCGCGACCTGCAACGCGACCAGGACGGAACCGAGATCAGGTCCCGCGAACTCGAACTCGTCACCGACCGCGCCCGGAACCTCGGCGACCGACGCGACGCCTTCGAGAGGATGCGCGATGCGGTGGCCGAACAGTACCGCGCCGAGACCGGCGACACATGGCGGCCCCGGCGCGGCAGCCATGTCAGCCAGACCGGCAGGCTGACCTCGGCCAGCATCGATGCCCGAGACTTCGTCCGCGCACGGAAGGACCGCAAGACCATGGCGCACCTGCCCCAGGGAACCCTCGTCGCCATCGCCGGCGGCAAGGACATCGCCGACCCCGACGCGGTGATCCGCATGCTCGACAGGACCCGCGCCAAGCACAACGACATGGTCCTCGTCCACGGTGGCGGCCCCGGCGTCGAGAAGATCGCCGCAGGCTGGGCCGAGCGGAACGGCGTTCACCAGGTCGTCTGCAAGCCCGACTGGGACCGCCACGGACGCGCCGCACCCTTCCGCCGCAACGACGAACTGCTCAACCTCCTGCCCAAGGGCGTCATCGCCTTCCCCGGCTCCGGCATCACCGAGAACCTCGCCGACAAGGCGCGCCAGCTCGGCATCCCGGTCATGCGCTGCGCCGCCTGATCCGCAACACCCTCGCGGGCCGCACCGTCGCTCCGGCGGCCGTGCGGCCCGTTCCCGCGTGCGCACACCGGTCACCGCAACGCCGTCCTCGCGCGCGCTCCGTCCTGCCCCGGACCACGATCCGGGGGCCGCGCTCGGGCGGAGCCTGCACCGGACCGCGATCCGGTGGCTCGCTGCGCTCGCCGCTCGCGCCTGCGTCCCGCTTCCGCGTCACCCGACGCTGCACCATGCCGCGCATGGCTGCACCAGCCACTGTGCCGAACCCGGCGCGCTGCCGCCCGCGCGCCCTCGCATCATGCTGCGCATGAATGCCTCGGACGCCGCGCCCCTTTTCGCCTTCCGGTTGGCGTTGCGGGAGGTTGCCGGGGAACCCTTGTTTTGCAACGGTTTCCGGTCTTCCCGCCTGCCGCTTCCTTGTCCTCCTGCCCGCGAGCCCGGGGCCCTGTCCAGGACACGTTGTGGCATGTCCTGCGGGTCGGGTCCACCCTTTCCGGACGCTCGGCCCCTTCCGGCGCGCCGCGGCCGGGTTCGTTCAGAACTGGCGCACGAAGCTGAGTTCGGCGCGGTTGCGCTGGTAGTCGAGGGCCTGGGCGTTGGTCTTGCGCTCCTCGCGGATGAGGGAGAGGCGGGGGCTGAAGCCGAGCACGGTCACGGCGCGGTTGTGGACCGAGACCGAGAGGGTCCGCGTGTCGTCCCGGCGCGGCTTGCGGTCGATGGTGCGGTGGGCGGAGCCATCACCTTGGTATTCGGTGCGCTGCAGGGCGGCGCGCAGGCCGAGCGTGAAGCCGGCCGGCAGCGCCAGCGTGGCGCCGAGGCTCGCCCGCGGGCCGCTGTTGCGCCAGTGTTCGGCCCTGGCGCGGGCCCAGCTCCAGCCGGCATTGCCGCCGAGGCGCAGGATGGTCAGCGCGGCCCAGCTGGCGCCGAGCGAGACGTCGCCCACCGGGCCGTCGAGCCAGTCGCAGCCGCGGCAGTTGCGCCGGGCGGCGCCGGCGCGGGCGAAGAGCGCGAGGCGCGGCGTCAGGAGATGCTCGCCTTCGAGGCGCAGGCCGACGCTGTCGGTCTCGGGCCGGCCGGCGGTCCATTGCCGGTCCGCGGTCGCGAGCAGGCTCGCTTCGGTGCGGGCGTCGACCAGCCAGCGCGGGCCGACATGCGCGGCAAGGAAATGCCGGTCGAACTCCCCGCCCCTGTATTCCCGGACGCTGGCGTCCGCCCCGGCGCGCAGGCGCAGGCGGTCGTTCAGCGGATGCTGGTATTCGCCGCCGCCCCAGAAGGAGACGCCGAGGCCGGATTCGGGCTTCGCGGGATCGTCCAGGGTGAAGGGCAGCCGTCCGTAGGGGGTGTCGAGGAAGACCGTGCGCTCGCCCGAGGCGGCGTTGAGGTTGCTGTCCGGGACGATGGCCGCCCCGAACCACGCCTCCCAGCGCCGCCGCGCGCGCATGATGTCGAGGAAGCGCCGGATGTTGGCGGCGACCGCCGGGGGCACATCGCCCGCCAGAACCTGCTCGAAGTGACGCCGCGCCAGCGTGTCCTCCTCCTTCAGGAAGAAGGCGCGGGCGAGTTCGAGACGCACCCGCACCAGCTCCGGACGGTCCACCAGGATGGCCCGGAAGGCGGCGACCGCCTCGTCGAGCCTGCCCTCGCGGGCTTCCCGGTCCGGCGCGGCATCGGCCGCGGCAAGCGCCGCCATCCCGGCCCGGAAGCGCATGTCGGTCGCATCCTGGCCCAGGGCGGGGCGCGCGACGGCAGCAACAAGCAGGACCGACAGCCCCGCCAGCACGGGAACAAGGAACCGGAAAGGTCTCATCGCGTCTGTCGCATCGCTTGCTGTCCGGGCTCTCGATCGAAAAAAAAGAAGGGTGGCGCAGGAAGCGCGCCACCCTTGTCACGACCGGGAACCGGGCCGGGCTCCCGCATCCACGGGAGCCCGGCCACCGTGCGTCACGGCGCCTGAAGCTCCGTGCCGAACGCGCCCACCATCCGGTGGGTGCCGCCATGCTCGGCGTGGAACTTGCCCATGATCGCGGTCGGATGGTTGCTGTCGTCGCCGCCATTCTCAACCGTGCCGGGCTTGTCGTCATACAGGTTGGCCACCCAGCTCCCGGCCGGCGCCGCCTTGGTGCCGTTGATCGACCACACCGTCTTTTCCGTGTTGACGATGTGGCCCTTCGCCGACGCCGTGTCACGGGAGGGGTCGGTGGTCCAGGCCGCCTTGTTCAACGTCACGCTCCAGCCCGGATCCCCGGACCCGCCCTTCAGCCTGAAGTCGTGGATCGTGCCGGTCAGGCCCGTGTCGGCGTTCAGGCTGGCGGTCCCGAACTGGGCCTTCAGCGTGGCCGTCGCCGTGAACTCGCCGCCGTCGCCCTTCTCGTTGAGCGGGTCGTTGATGGCGTACCAGCCGATCGCGGGGCCCTCATAGGTCGCCGCCCTGCCTCGGTTGACGTTCAGGCTCTTGCCGTCCGTGGCGAGTTCGACGCCCCCGCCGACGGACTGGTAGAAGGCGCTGACCGCCGCCGGCATGCCGTCGGCGTCGTTCCGCACCCACCAGCCGAAGTACATGTAGCTGAGGTCCCTTTCCAGCACCTTCGCGCCCGTGTCGTGGACGAAGTACCAGCCGTCGGACAGGAAGTAGCCGCCGAACCCGCCGCCTCCGACCCCGGTCCCGACCGTGCAGGTGCCGGAGACGGGGCAGAAGTAGGTGCCCTTCGCGCCGTAGTAGGTGCCGGGGACCTTGATCTCCGCGCCCCCGTCGGTCGGCTTCGGAGCGGTCACGCTCCCTATCCCGACGGTCCACTTGTCGAACGTTTCGGATGCGATCGCCCGGTCGACCCCGGTGCCCAGGGCCAGCTTGCGCTCCGCCTTGGTGTAGTCCCCCTTGTTGATCCAGTCGGTGTCGTTCTCGAAGAACTTCGCGGCATCCATCGGGACGACACCCCATCGCTCCAACGGGCCGCCCTGCCGGTCGTTGTACACCCGGACCTTGTCGGTGACCTTCATGCTGCCGGAGCCGGTGGTCCTCTCGTAGTGCGTGACGTTCCACCGGCCGACCTTGTCCATGGTCGTGTCGTGCCCGGGGCGCCCCTCCGCGCCGTGCCTGAAGTACACGGCGGTGTGGGTGTTCGCAGTCGCGATGCTCCCCGCGCCGGCCGCCGGGTCGATCCGGAAGTCCCCCCGCTCGCCCCTCTGACCGGTCGCCTCCGCCGGGGCGTCGTGCTGGCTATCGGTGATACTGGTGATGTAGTACGGGACGGTCGCGAGGTTGTTCAGCGCGTTCACCGGGGCCGTTGTGTCATCGGACGGACCCATCGCCGCGTACAGCGCCCTGCCCATCCTGTGCCCATCCATGCGCGCCGTCTTGGCGTCGCCGAAGGCGTCCTCCTGCAGGGCGAGCCTCGTGCGCAGCAACTCCTTGTTGGCCTCGGGGATGTTCGCGTCCGCGATCGCCTTCTTGGCCGCCGCGATGGCGGCTTCGACGTCGGTCACGGTGCTTTCCTCGGACAGGGACGTGATCCTGGCGATCGCGTCCATGACCGCCTTGATCTCGCCGTCCGTGATCGTCGTGACGACGCCGTCGATGCGGGTCTCCTCGGCCTTGGCCGCCATGCGGGAGTCCTTGGCCCGGTCGAGCGCGCCCTGATGCATGGCAATCTTCGAGCGAAGCTTCGCCTTTTCAGGCTCGGGGATGTTTGCGCCCTCGATCTCCGCCTTGGCCGCGTCGATGGCGGCCTGGGCGTCCGTCACGGTGTCGTCGCCGGACGTGTTCGTGACCATCTTGACCGCCTTCATGGCCGCCGCGACCTGGGTGCCCTCGATGTTCTTGACAACATGATCGTGGTAATGGCCCTGCGCCACCTTGATCTGCCCGTCGTCAGCGTCCGCACGGTCCGCCTGAGCCTGATACCGGTCCTTTTCGTCGTCGGTCAGATCCTCGGCGCCCGCGATCGCCGCTTTCAGCTCTCTGAGAGCGGCCATGGCGGCGTCGAGCTGCGCCTTCGTGGGCGTCACGCCCGAAAACGCCGCAAGAGCCATGTCGAGCTTTCCGGAAGCGCCCGAAAGCGCGTTCATCTGCTCTTTCCGGTCCACGGCTGTCTGGGCACTGGCCAGTTGCGTCCGATACGTCGCCTTGTCGGCATCGCTCACGTCGGCCGCATCGTCCAGCGCCTCCTCGAGAGCCGCGATGGCCGCCTTGGCCGCGGCAAGCTTGTCCGCGTCCGACAGGTCGGACGTGTCGACCTCGGCGAGCGCGTCCATCAGCGCCTTCTTCTGATCCATCTCGCGAGCCATCGTCGCCAGCGCCGTCTTGCGCGCCGCAGCAGCCGCCTGAAGCTTCGCGAGCTCCGCGCCGGAAACGTCGGCCATTGCATCGGCAACGGCCTTGTCGACCGCAGCGGCCGTCGTGGCCGCCTTGATGGCCGCGTCCGCCTTCTGGTAGGGTGTCTTTTCCATATCCTGCATACCCGCCGCCGGCGGCGCCTTGCTGCCCCCGCCGCCGCAGCCGGCAAGCCCCAGGGCCGTGGCGGCCATCGCCACGATCACCCAATGCTTCACAATTCTCATGAACCCTTCTCCTTTCGGCAGGAACGCCTCGCCGGTCCCAGATGCAAACTCCGGGCAAAGTGTAGATGGAACGCAGGGCGTGTCAACAAACTAAAACGAGAAATGTGCGCTGTGGTGATTTTTGGCTGTCGCCGGTTCGATTTTGGCGGTTGAATATCGTCCGGCCCGCTTCCCCACCGGGCAGGATACGGGCTTCCGGGGCCTGACAAATACGATTACCGGAAGATTGTCTGGCGTGCGGGCGTGGCTTCCCCTCTGCCGTCGGGCGGCGGGATCGGGCAGGATTGTCGGGAGGCAGACGAGCGGTCAGCCGGTGTCGAGATACGGCACGGCGCCGACCAGGGAGCGCATGCGCTCGGGGCGGCCGGCGCGGGCCTGGGCGAGAGCCATCGCCATCATCACCGCCAGGGCGAGGCCGAGGCGGGTCTTCATCTTGGCGCGGCCTCGGATGTAGTGGGTCTCGAAGTTGAAGCTGTTGTCGAGGCGGCTGTTGATCCGCTCCATGGCCGAGCGGCGGTTGTAGCCGCGCCGCCATGACGGACTGCCCCAGGGCGTGGGGGTGAAGATGCGCCGGTCGTGGCTGTCGAGGTCGATGCGCAGGATGCGGCCATAGTCTCCGGGCTTGACCCCGCCGGCCCGGTGGCAGGCCCGGCTGCCGGCGCAGGCGAAGCCGAAGGCGGCTGCCGGGCAGCGGTATTTGAGCGTGCCGCAGCGGCCCCGATCAGCCTCGAACCCCTGAAACGCCATAGCGCGGACCTCGCCGGTCCCGGGACAGACGCAGGACACCCGGCCGCGCTCGTCGTGAACGATGACATCGGCGCGGTCGGGGAACAGCGGCCGCGTGATCGGCTGCGCCGGATCGTATCTCGGCTCCTGCTTCTCCACCCGCCACATCAGCCGTGTATCGATCAGCGGGCGGGCGGTCCACCGGTCCCACAGCCGCGCCTTCAGGCGGGCATCGTCGAGACCGCGGTCGGCGCTGAAGTCGGCGCAGCGCCCGGCGATCTCCGGCGCCCTTGCGAACAGCTCCTCCAGCATCCCGGACAGCACCTTGGGTTCCGAGGCCGAAGCGCGCGTCACCTCGAAGGCCACCGGAACCTCGTAATCGGTGTCGGCGATCAGGTGCAGCCCGTAGCCGAACCACGACTTCACCTTCTTCCACACCGCGCCGGTCCTGGCGTCCACCCCGCCCGTCTCGTGCTTGCCCCAGTCGGCGTCGGGGTCCGAGGTCTTGTCCTCGTCCTTGCCGACCCGGCCCGTCGAGTGGCTCGCGATCGCCTTGCCGTCGTAGCCGAGATGACGCCCGAAGTCCGGCAACGCGGCGAACAGCGCGGCGCGCAGGCTCTCGATCATGGCGGACACCAGCCCCTGCTCGTCCTCAAGCTGCACAACACGCCCCAGAAACCGCGAGAAGTTCCAGTGGCTCGGCGCCGTCGAACGAACCCGCGCCGGGCGCGTTACCGCATGCCCGTCGTGAAGCACCGTCACCGGCCCGCTCTGATACGGCAGAGGGTCGAACCCGCAGATCTCCAGCAACGCCGGGTTGCGCCCCAGCTCCCGCAACAGCGACTGCATCGAGGCGTGTTGCAACACCACCCCCGCGATCAGCGCCCGCCACATCGCCCGCACCGGGTAGTCGTTACGGCCCCGACCGCGACACACTTCAAGCGCCGTCACGATCTCCTCGTCGGGAAGCACCGCCAGAACCAGGCGCAGCCGTTCAAGGTCCGGCAGGACTTCGACATCGCGCCACGAAAAGGGTAGCTTCGCCGCCGTCGCCATCGCTGTTCTCCCGACCAGGGGTGGTGGTGGAACAAGGGCCCCAGGGCCCGATGGCGACACCTTCTATCTCATGCGCACGATCAGGGCGCGCGAGGCCGCCGCAGGAAAACCTCGCTGCCAAGACGCCGCGACCAGCGGCGTGGGGTGAAAATCGCCAAAACGACCGCCGCAGCGAAACTGAAACCCCGGATATCAACGACCACCACGGGGTATCAAAAATCTCGCACCTCCGTGAACGCCTTGTAAATCAACCCGTCCCCGACAGCGCAAACGCCTCAAAACACTTCATGCGCCGTTCCCTCAGCAAGCCCCAGCGCAGGCGGAGCATAGGCGGACAGGACGGGAGAATCAACAACTCCGGAGCTTCCGCTCGACCGCCACCGCCACCCGCTCGGCGGCCTGGCCGAGGGTCGCGTCGTCGAGATGGACATAGCGGTTCGTCGTGCTGGCCCGGCGGTGTCCGAGCAGGCGTCCTGCGACATGCAGGCTTTCGCCATTCATGACGGCGTGCGAGGCGTGCGCATGTCGCAGGTCATGAAGCCGCGCATCCGCCACGATCCCGGCCGCATCGCGCGTCGTGGTCCAGAAATAGTGGAGTTCGTTGCTGCCCAACGGCCCGTCTCCGCTCCTGCCCGGAAACACACATTCCCCGGACGCCGATTCGGCGAGGCCGGCCAGCAACGCCCGCGCCGCTTCGCCCAGCAGAACGTGCCTCGGGCCCGTCTTGGTGTCGGTCAACGTCAAGCGGTCGGGCTTGACTTCCGACCACCGCAGACGGCGGATCTCCCCCGGCCTGCAACCGGTCAGCAGGAGCAAGCGCACCGCCGCGGCGCAGACCGGGTGTTCGGCCTCGCGCTCGCGCAGCACCGCGCCCAGCTTCGCCAGATCGTCCGCACCCAGCAGCCGCCCGCGCGGCGGACGCCGGTAGCGGACGATGCCCGTGCACGGGTTCCCGGCGGCCTCGCCGGCGGCCTCGGGCCGATGACCCCACGCGATGGCGCAGTCGAACATGTTGCGAAGGATGTCATGGGCGCGGTTCGCCCCGCCCGGCCTCCGCCGCCCGTAGTCGTGGAAGAAGCCGCGATGTCGGCCCGCACGACCGCGCCGACGCGCAGATGGCCGAGCGCGGGCAGGATGGCGCTGTCGAGATAGCTCAGGGTCGCCTGCACCGTGGGGCTGTTGAAGAACCCCATTATCCATGGTTTTTCTGAATTAGATATCGTGGCGGAACCATGGCATTTCTCAACCTCGCAAAATCAGGACGTGCACCCTGCTTCAGGAGGGTACCTAACGCCGCTCTCGGAATCGCCTATGACGATCCCCGTTACACACGCTGGTCAAGCGCCTTCGGGTTCTCCGAACCCCGACGAAACCCCGGATTGGCCCAGGGTTTTTCGTGGGGCGCTGCGAATCTCCGCAGCGGTTCCTTCTACTCCGACTCGGCTGGCCGATCAATCGGGACCATAGCCTTGGTCCGGCGTGTCAGGAGCACGAACAACCCCAGAATGACCGTGCCGCCTACCCAGATCGCGATGATGAACCCGATGCCTATGGTGCCCCCGATAGCCGCCCCGACGCCCTCGGCTCCACCCGCCTCAACCGCCGGTGCGACCGCCGAGGCATAGGAGACCACCCAGCCGATCATCGCGGCCTGCCAGATCAGGAGAAGGATTCTCCAGATCCACCCGAAGACGCCGAGCTTGCCGCGTATTTCCTGATAGCCCGCCTTGCTCGCGCTTCTGGCCATGTCAGTTGCCCTGGCGGACGTTCGACCACTCGTTACCGCCCTTGCCGATCTTTGCCGTGCTCAGGCGGAAGATCATCTTCATGTCCTCATCGAGTTCGATGTCGCCCGAGGCGATGATCGCGCACGGCTTCCCGGCAAAGCCGGTGATGCAATTCTCGTTGAAGAACGTGATGAACTGCTGCCGGTGGCGACGGCCCATCCGGTCGATCAGGGTCTTGAGATTGTACGAGGCGTTTGCGCTGTCGGGGACGGGTTGATTTACAAGGCGTTCACGGAGGTGCGAGATTTTTGATACCCCGTGGTGGTCGTTGATATCCGGGGTTTCAGTTTCGCTGCGGCGGTCGTTTTGGCGATTTTCACCCCACGCCGCTGGTCGCGGCGTCTTGGCAGCGAGGTTTTCCTGCGGCGGCCTCGCGCGCCCTGATCGTGCGCATGAGATAGAAGGTGTCGCCATCGGGCCCTGGGGCCCTTGTTCCACCACCACCCCTGGTCGGGAGAACAGCGATGGCGACGGCGGCGAAGCTACCCTTTTCGTGGCGCGATGTCGAAGTCCTGCCGGACCTTGAACGGCTGCGCCTGGTTCTGGCGGTGCTTCCCGACGAGGAGATCGTGACGGCGCTTGAAGTGTGTCGCGGTCGGGGCCGTAACGACTACCCGGTGCGGGCGATGTGGCGGGCGCTGATCGCGGGGGTGGTGTTGCAACACGCCTCGATGCAGTCGCTGTTGCGGGAGCTGGGGCGCAACCCGGCGTTGCTGGAGATCTGCGGGTTCGACCCTCTGCCGTATCAGAGCGGGCCGGTGACGGTGCTTCACGACGGGCATGCGGTAACGCGCCCGGCGCGGGTTCGTTCGACGGCGCCGAGCCACTGGAACTTCTCGCGGTTTCTGGGGCGTGTTGTGCAGCTTGAGGACGAGCAGGGGCTGGTGTCCGCCATGATCGAGAGCCTGCGCGCCGCGCTGTTCGCCGCGTTGCCGGACTTCGGGCGTCATCTCGGCTACGACGGCAAGGCGATCGCGAGCCACTCGACGGGCCGGGTCGGCAAGGACGAGGACAAGACCTCGGACCCCGACGCCGACTGGGGCAAGCACGAGACGGGCGGGGTGGACGCCAGGACCGGCGCGGTGTGGAAGAAGGTGAAGTCGTGGTTCGGCTACGGGCTGCACCTGATCGCCGACACCGATTACGAGGTTCCGGTGGCCTTCGAGGTGACGCGCGCTTCGGCCTCGGAACCCAAGGTGCTGTCCGGGATGCTGGAGGAGCTGTTCGCAAGGGCGCCGGAGATCGCCGGGCGCTGCGCCGACTTCAGCGCCGACCGCGGTCTCGACGATGCCCGCCTGAAGGCGCGGCTGTGGGACCGGTGGACCGCCCGCCCGCTGATCGATACACGGCTGATGTGGCGGGTGGAGAAGCAGGAGCCGAGATACGATCCGGCGCAGCCGATCACGCGGCCGCTGTTCCCCGACCGCGCCGATGTCATCGTTCACGACGAGCGCGGCCGGGTGTCCTGCGTCTGTCCCGGGACCGGCGAGGTCCGCGCTATGGCGTTTCAGGGGTTCGAGGCTGATCGGGGCCGCTGCGGCACGCTCAAATACCGCTGCCCGGCAGCCGCCTTCGGCTTCGCCTGCGCCGGCAGCCGGGCCTGCCACCGGGCCGGCGGGGTCAAGCCCGGAGACTATGGCCGCATCCTGCGCATCGACCTCGACAGCCACGACCGGCGCATCTTCACCCCCACGCCCTGGGGCAGTCCGTCATGGCGGCGCGGCTACAACCGCCGCTCGGCCATGGAGCGGATCAACAGCCGCCTCGACAACAGCTTCAACTTCGAGACCCACTACATCCGAGGCCGCGCCAAGATGAAGACCCGCCTCGGCCTCGCCCTGGCGGTGATGATGGCGATGGCTCTCGCCCAGGCCCGCGCCGGCCGCCCCGAGCGCATGCGCTCCCTGGTCGGCGCCGTGCCGTATCTCGACACCGGCTGACCGCTCGTCTGCCTCCCGACAATCCTGCCCGATCCCGCCGCCCGACGGCAGAGGGGAAGCCACGCCCGCACGCCAGACAATCTTCCGGTAATCGTATTTGTCAGGCCCCGGAAGCCCGTATCCTGCCCGGTGGGGAAGCGGGCCGGACGATATTCAACCGCCAAAATCGAACCGGCGACAGCCAAAAATCACCACAGCGCACATTTCTCTCGAGGGGCTGGCCTGGCCGTGGGGTTCGGTCAACACCTACGGATGGGGCAAGTTCCTCAAGTTCCGGATTTCGCCGCCCTTCTTCGGCGCCACCATGCTGGTGCTGGTCAACAAGAAGAAGTTCGACGCCATGACCCGCGAGGAGCAGGCCTTCCTCGAGAAGATGGCCCGGCAGTACGAAACCACCGCCGACGAGGCGGTGATCCGGCTCGGCAAGCGCGACGACGCGGCGCTTCAGAAGGCCGGCGTGCAGTGGCTCGATCTCGAAGGCGAGTATCGCGAGGCCTATGTGCGCACGATCTACGGCGCCAAGTGGGCCGAGAACGACGCGCTCGCCGACAAGTACGTCGTCGACTACAAGACCCTGAAGTCCAGGCTCTACGATCCCAACAAGTAGGCGCGAAGGACATCGGACGAGCATCGGGCGCCGCCTCCGGGCGGCGCCCTCTTTTTCGGTCCCCGTCGGAACTGCCGGTGGTGCGTCCCTCGATACGGCGCTGACGCGCCTACTCGGGATGAGGATAAATTCTTGCTGCCCGTAACACATCCCTCATCCTGAGTAGCGGCGAAGCCGCGTATCGAAGGATGCGCCACGGTCGCGCGTCAGGCCCCCTCGATATCGGCGATGCGCCGGGGCGAGGCGTGGACGCCAAGCGTCCTGAGCGGCGCGTCGCCGGTCACACGGAAGCCGTGGCGCTGCCCGGGCGGGAGGATCAGCGTGACGCCCGGACGCAGCGCCACCGTGCCCTCCTCGCCCTCGGCCCAGGCCTCGCCCGTCCCCTCCAGGACGGTGATGATTTCGACATAGGGGTGCGAATGCTCGGGCGTCTCGTAGCCCGGCGGGGAGACCTGGATCCCGGTGCGGACCGGCGTCGAGCCCTCCTCGTCCCCGACCAGCGTGCGGTAGGTCGCGCCGCCCGGGAACTGTTCCTCGGCAACCGCCTCGTGTTCGACGACTTTCATGGCCTGACCTCCTGCGCCTCTATCCGTCGAGACCGGCGAGCCGTTCGAGCACCCGCATCGCTGCCGGTCGTTCCGCCGCCGGGATCGGCTCGAGAATCCGCTGCTGGGCGCGTTCCACGGCGCCGATGGCGGTTTCCATCGTCCGCCGCCCGTCCCCGGTGAGGTGAAGGGCGTTGGTGCGCCGGTCTCCGGGCTGGCGTTCGCGCCGGATCAGCCCGCGCCGGCCCAGGCGGCGGAGGATTTCGGTCAGCGTGCTGCGGTCGATGCCGGTCGTCCTGACCAGGTCGGTCTGGCTGACGCCCGGGTTCTGATGCACGCTGAGCAGGACGGCGAACTGGCGGGGCGTCGGGCCGTCCTCGCCCACCTCCTCGACGAACAGGTCCACTGCGCGCTGCTGCGAGCGGCGCAGCAGATGGCCCACCGCCCCGTGCAGCGAATAGCTGCTTGCATCGATGCGGGTGTCCTCCGGAGCCTCCGGGTCGGCGCCGTCGCGCATGCTCGATCCCAAATTAATCTGTACACGGATTAAATTCTTCGCTAGAGTGGTTGTCAACACCGAAGTCGAATTCAGGCGGAGCGGCGATCATGGAATTCGGGATGCAGTTCTTTCCGTGCGTGGGGCCGGACCAGCGCCCGGCGGATGCGTATTTCGACGATTGCCTCAAGCTGTGCGAGCTGTGCGACGAGTACGGCTACACCCACATCCGCACCGTCGAGCATTACTTCCACCCCTACGGGGGCTACAGCCCGAATCCGATCGTGTTTCTCACCGCCGCCTCGCAGCGCAGCCGGACCGCGCGCATGGTGACCGGCGCGGTGCTGCCGGTGTTCAACAACCCGCTCAAGCTCGCCGGAGAGATCGGCATGCTGGACGCGATTTCGGGCGGGCGGCTGGAGGTCGGCTTCGCCCGTGCGTTCCTGCCGCACGAATACCAGCGCTTCGGGGTCTCGCTGGATGAGTCCGTTCTTCGGTTCGACGAGGGGATGGCCCAGGTCGGCCGCCTGCTGGAGGAGGAGAACGTCACCGAGAAGGGCCAGTTCCACAGCTTCGAGAACGTCACCTCGCTGCCCCGCCCGACCCGGAAGCCGCGCCCGAAATTCTGGACCGCGGCCTTCACCACCCCGCAATCGTTCGAGAAGGCCGGCCGGCAGGGCAACTGGATCATGGCGATCCCGATCGGCGGCGCGGCGATGCGCGAGCTCTGCGACATCTACCGCGAGGCGTGGGACAAGGCGGGCCACGAGGGCGCGGGCCGGGTGATGCTGGCCTTCCACATGTACTGCCACGAGGACGAAGGCGAAGCGGCGCGGATCGCGCGCGGCCCGCTCAACCGCTATCTCGCCTCGCTGGTGGATGCGGCGTCCGACTGGATCAGCGGCACCTCGTCCGCCGACTACAAGGGCTACGACAAGATGATCGACGCCCTGAAACGGGAAAACTTCGAATCCCAGGTCGAGAAGGGCGCGGCCTGGGTGGGCACGCCGAGCCAGCTGGTCGACCGGATCGGGGCCTATGCCGAGATGGTCGGCGGCATCGACGACGCCTCGCTCCAGGTCAATTTCCACGACATGGGCCTCGGCGACGCCGAACGCTCGGTTCGCCTGTTCGGCGATCGGGTGATGCCCCATTTCGGCGCCACCCGGAAGGCGGCGGAGTAGGCCGGCCCCGGGCGGCCCCGTAATCCCGCCCCGCGCCGCGCGTCCGAACGCGCGGCGCTTTTCATATACCGCAACAGGGAAGAGCGCATGGAGCCCCATCGGATCGACGTGCACCACCACATCCTTCCGCCCGACTATGTCGCGGCGGTCGGCGACGACCGGATCGGCCCGCTGATCCTCGCCGGCCGCACGCCGGAGTGGACGCCCGCGATGTCGGTCGAGGCGATGGACCGCCACGGCGTCGCCACCGCCGTCACTTCGATCTCCGCGCCCGGGCTGTGGTTCGGCGACGACGAGGAGTCCGCCCGCCTCGCGCGGCTATGCAACGAATACGCCGCCGGCATCCGGCGCGATCATCCGGGCCGCTTCGGGATGTTCGCGAGCCTGCCGCTGCCCGATGTCGATGCGAGCCTCGCCGAAATAGAGCACGCGCTGGATACGTTCGAGGCCGACGGGATCGGGCTGCTGACCAGCTACGGCGACCGCTATCCAGGGGACCCGGCGTTCGCGCCGGTGTTCGACGAGCTCGACCGGCGCGGGGCCGTGGTCTATTTCCACCCAACCGACGCGCCGTGCAGCCAGTGCCTGCCGGAGATCCCGGCGGCGACGCTGGACTTCCCCTTCGACACCACGCGGGCGGTGGTGAGCCTGCTCTATTCGGGCACCTTCGCGCGCTGCCGGAACGTCCGCTTCATCTTTTGGGGCTTATATCGATTACTTGACGGCCGGCTGTCGGGCGCGGATCGGGGCCGGGGACGCCGTCGCGTCGCGGCGGGCATGGAAACCGCCCAGACTCCCCCCCGTCATGGTCGGCGAAGGCCGACCATCCACGATTTGTTTTTCGTTTCCGGCGCCGCAAAAACTCGTGGATGGTCGGCCTTCGCCGACCATGACGGGGAGGAACGGCCCGCCGGGACCCGAATGCGCCCCGGCGCTGCCCGGAACGCCTGTCAGCCCCGCTCCTGTCAAGTAATCGATATAAGCTCCAAACAATAGGGCGCGGAGGACTGGAGATGGCAGACGAGCCCGCCTCGGAAGGCCCCCCGGCCGACGCGAGGGGAGACCGCGGCCGGCCCATCGACCCGAAACTGCTCGAGATCCTGGTCTGCCCGCTGACCAAGGGGCCGCTGCGCTACGACGATGCGGCGCAGGAGCTCGTGAGCGAGAACGCCGGCCTCGCCTTTCCGATCCGCGACGGCATTCCCATCATGCTGGTCGACGAGGCGCGCCGCATCGCCGAGGACTAGAATTGGGAAACCCCGACGGAAACGCGCCCTGGCCGACCGCGCTCCGGCTCAAGTCGGCCGAGAAGGTGCTCGAAATCGACTTCGACGACGGGACGTCCTTCGCCCTGCCCGCCGAGTTTCTGCGCGTCGAAAGCCCCTCGGCCGAGGTGCGGGGGCACGGGCCGGGCCAGAAACAACTGGTCGCGGGGCGGCGCCACGTCGGCATCATGAACGTCGAGCCGGTGGGCAACTACGCCGTCCGCATCGTGTTCGACGATCTGCACGATACGGGCCTCTACTCGTGGAGCTATCTCCATGAGCTGGGGCGGGACCGGGATCGGATCTGGAACGACTATCTGCGGGCGCTCGAAGCGGCGGGGCTGAGCCGCGATCCCTGAGCGCCCGGCTTCGAACCCAAGGGAGGGAAAAGGCGTGCTCGAACTCTACCACCACGGCTCGTCGGTCTGCGCGGCGAAGGTAAGGCTGTTTCTCGAGGAAAAGCGGTTGCCCTGGGAGGGGCACTATATCGACATCCTCAAGGGCGATCAGTTCGCGCCCGAATACATGAAGATCAACCCCAAGGCCGTGGTGCCGACCCTGGTCCACGACGGGAAGGCGATCAGGGAGTCCTCGGTCATCTGCGCCTATCTCGACGAGGTCTTTCCCGAACGCCCGGTGCGCCCCGCCGATCCCGTGCTCCGCGCCGAGGAACGCTACTGGACCAAGGCGGTCGACGAGGAACTCCACCCGGCCTGCGGCGCGCTCACCTTCATGTCCTCGCACCGCCATACCATCCGGGCGCTGGGCGAGGAGAAGATGAAGGAATTCCTCGACTCCACCCCGCCCTTCTCGGTGAGCGCGGACTGGCACGAGCAGAAGAAGAGCTATGTCCGGCTCGGCTTCGAGGCGCCCGGCGCGGCCGTGAAGGTGACTCTCTACGACCGCTACCTCCGGAAGATGGAGGAAGCGCTCCAGGACGGCGACTGGCTGATCGGCGACCGGTTCAGCTTCGCCGACATCGCGATGACGCCCTATGTCATGCGGCTCGACATGCTGTCGATGCAGGGGATGTGGGCGGGCGGCCGCATGCCCCGCGTCGAGGCATGGCTCGCGAACGTCAAGGCGCGCGAGAGCTTCCAGCCCGCGATCTGGAAATGGATGCCCGACGACCTGACCGGGCAGCTCCGGGTCAACGGCGCGAAGAGCTGGCCGGAAGTCGCGGCCTTGCTGGATATCGAAGCGGCCTGACCGGCCCGGGGCCCGCCGTCAGAGCGGCATTCCGCGGGCGAGGCGCGGCCTTTCGCCGAGCTCGCCCATGGCGTGGCGCATGAACAGCCGCTTGAGGCGGGGAATCCGGTTCACCGCCGCGAGCCCGAGGCGCCGCCCGAGCGCGACGGGCGCGATATCGTTGGAAAACAGCCGGTTGAGACCGTCGGTCGCCGCCAGCATCGCGAAATTGTCCGCCCGCCGCCAGCGGGCATAGCGCGCGAGCGCGGCGACGGAGCCCGTATCGATCCCGAGCCGCGCGGCATCGACGATCGTCTCGGCCAGCGCGGCCGCGTCCCGGATGCCGAGGTTGAAGCCCTGGCCCGCGATCGGGTGGATCGCGTGCGCCGCGTCGCCCGCCACGGCGAGCCGGTTCGCCGTGTAGCGCTCGGCGAGGGTCAGCGCCAGCGGATAGGAGAAGACCGGCCCCTCGATGTCGAGCGCGCCGAGATAGTCGGTAAACCGCCACGCCAGCTCACCGGCGAAAGAGTCCCGGTCCAGCGCGAGGATGCGGGTCGCGACGTCCGCCCGTTCGGTCCACACGATCGACGACCGGTTGCCGGTCATCGGCAGGATCGCGAACGGGCCGGACGGCAGGAAACGCTCCTGCGCGATGCCGCGATGGGCGCGTTCGTGGGCGACGGTGCAGACGATGCCCGTCTGGTCGTAGCGCCATTCCACCGCGCCCAGCCCGGCGGCGCGTCGAAGCGGCGACCGGCGCCCGTCCGTCGCGATCAGGAGGCGGGCGGCAAGCGCGTGGCCGTCGTCCAGCACGAGGCGGGCCTCGATGGGACCGCGTTCGTGGCGGTCGATCGACTTGCCGTCGAGAAGCGTCACGCAGCCCAACGTCCGGATCCGCTCCAGGAGCGCCTGCCGGATGCGGCGGTTCTCGACGATGTATCCGAGCGCGTCCGCCTCCACCTCCGTGCTGTCGTAGTGAAGGTGGAGCGGCGAGGCGCCGTCCGAGACGCGGATCTCGCGGATCGGCTCGGCGTCGTCGACGAGCCCGCCCCAGACGCCGATGGCATCGAGGATGGTCCGGGAGCCGTGCGCTATCGCCGATACGCGGCCGTCGAAGACGGGTTCCCGCATCGCCGAGGCGGGCCGCCGATCGACGACCGCGACCGACACCCCGGCGCCGCCCAGCGCGGCCGCGAGCGTCAGCCCCACCATGCCGCCGCCGCCCACGATTACCTCGAAGTCCGTCATCGCGCCGCCGCCGCGGTTCTGTCCCGAAAGCGTTCGATCCCAGCCGCACTATAGCGTTTTCCGGCCGGGTACGATCGCAGCCAGCTATCGCGTGGCAGGTCCCCTCACCCCGACCCTCTCCCCGCGGGGGAGAGGGGGATTCGCGCGCCGACCCCCCTTGCGTTCTCCCCTCCCGCTCGCGGGAGGGGTCGGGGGAGGGTGGTGACCGGGTCAGGTCGGAAAATGCTGTACAGCGCGGCAGGCCGGTCCCGCGCGCTTTCCCGGCGCGGATTCCCGGGCTCGAACGGATTCGTACCCCGCGCTCCGTCGGTCCGAATCGCCCCAAGATTTTGGGGGTGGAAGAGCCCGTCACCCCTACATACGGGGGGTCCGTGGCCCAAATGGCGCTTGTGTCGCAACTTCGCTTGCGGCTAGAGTGCCCGGCTTGCCAGGAGCCATGGCCGGCCGATGCTGAACGATCGCCTCTTGCAGATCGGCGCTTACCCGTTCGATCGCCTGCGCGCGCTGCTCGGCCCGGTCGAGCCGGCGGCCGGGCTCGAACCGATCGCGCTTTCCCTGGGCGAGCCCCGGCACGACCCGCCCGCCACGATCGACGAGGCGATTCTCGCCGACCGCGCCCTGTGGGGCCGCTACCCGCCGATGCGCGGGACCGAGGACGCGCGGACCGCCATCGCGGCCTGGGCCTGCCGGCGCTATCGCTGCCCGGAGACGGCGATCGACCCGGCGACCGACGTGGTGCCGGTCTCCGGCACCCGCGAGGCGCTGTTCATGGCCGCGCTGGCGGCGGTGCCCGAGCGCAAGGCCGGCGGCCGGCCGGTCGTCCTGATGCCCAACCCGTTCTACCAGGTCTATCTCGGCGCCGCGGTCGCGGCCGGCGCCGAGCCGGTCTGCGTTCCCGCGGACGAAGCTTCCGGCTTCCTGCCGGACTACGAGAGTCTCGACCCCGACATCCTGGCGCGCGTGGCGCTGGCCTATTTCTGCTCGCCCGCCAACCCGCAAGGCACGATCGCCGGTCTCGACCGGTTGAAGAGCCTTGTGAAACTCGCCAGAGAGCACGATTTCGTGCTCGTTTCCGACGAGTGCTACAGCGAAATCTACGACCGCGGCCGTCCCGCCCCGCCCGGCATGATCGAGGCTTGCAGCGAGCTCGGCGGCGGCCTCGAAAAGGTGGCGGTGTTCAACTCGCTTTCCAAGCGTTCGAGCGTCCCCGGGCTCCGCGTCGGGTTTGCGATCGGGGACGCCGCGTTCATGAACGCCTACGTGCGGCTGCGCGATCACGGCGGGGCGGCGCCCCCGATGCCGCTGCTCGCGGCCGCGCGGGCGCTGCTGGCGGACGAGCAACATGTCGAGGCGAGCCGCGAGCTCTATCGCCGGAAGATCGACATCGCGGAAGAGCTGCTGGACGGCCGGCTCGGATTCTACCGCCCGCCCGGCGGGTTCTACCTGTGGCTCGACGTGGGAGACGGCGAAGAGGCGGCGCGCCGCCTCTGGTCCGAGGCGGCGGTGCGGGTTCTGCCCGGATCCTATATCGCCCGCCCCGGCGGGGACGGCGTCGATCCCGGGCGGCGCTATATCCGCGTCGCGCTGGTCCACGGTCTCGAGACCGCGCGCGAAGCGTTGACCCGGCTGGCGAAGGTGCTGTGATGGCGAGGGTGCGCGACACCGGCGAATCGATCCTGCTGGTCAGCAGCCGGCAGGACCGGCCCTCGCGCGTCGCCCGTTTCCTCAAGCGCCGGCTCGTCGAACTGTTCGGCGTCGCGGTCGCCGCGGCGTCGATGGCCGTCGCGGGCGCGCTCTACTCCTACCGTCCCGAGGATTTGTCCCTTACCTCCAGCCCGGCAGACGGGGCCGCCCATAACGCGCTGGGGCTGCCCGGCGCCTGGTTCGCGGATTTCTTCACCCAGACCGTCGGGCTGGCGGCCTGGTCGGTGCCGGTGGTCCTGCTCGCGTGGGCATGGCGGATCGCTTCGCATCGCGGATTGGGTCCGGTGTGGGTCCGGTTCACCATGCTGCCCGGCGCCCTGTTCCTGGGCGCGACCATGTTCGCGACCCAGCCGGTTCCGGTCTCCTGGCCGCTTCCCAACGGGGCGGGGGGAGCGCTCGGCGAGATCGTCCTGGCGCAATTGAACGCATTGCTGCTGCACCGTCTTCCGGTCGGCAGCGAGACGGTCGGAATCGTCTTCGGCCTGCTCGCCCTGGCGGCGTGTTTGCTCGCCATGGGGATCGACCGCCGCGAATGGTCGGCCGTCGGGCGGGTCGCGTGGGGAGCGACGGCATGCGTCGGGCGCCTCGTCGCCGTTCCGTTTCGGCGTGCCGCGAGCGCCCGGCACGAACCTTCCCCGGTCAGGGAGGAACCCGCGGTCAGGGCTCCCGCGCCCGCGGCCGAATCCAGGCCCGGCGCCGAGCCCGTTGTCGCGGTGGAGGCGCGGAAACGCCGCCGGGCGGGGCGGCCGGCCGAGCGCCACCGCCAGCCCAGGCTCGACTTCGGCGATGCCGATGCGGCCTACCGGCCGCCGCCGATGGATCTGCTGGAGCCGCCGGCGCCGAGTGCGCGCGCTCCCGGCGTGGACGCGGAGGCCCTGCAGGAGAATGCCCGCCTGCTCGAGTCCGTGTTCAACGATTTCGGCGTCAAGGGGGCCATCACCCGCGTCCGGCCCGGTCCGGTGGTCACGCTTTACGAGCTCGAACCGGCCCCCGGCACCAAGTCTTCCCGCGTCATCGGTCTCGCCGACGATGTCGCGCGGTCGATGAGCGCGGTCTCGGTGCGCGCCGCGGTCGTGCCGGGCCGCAGCGTCATCGGCGTCGAGGTGCCCAACCGCAGCCGGGAGGTCGTCGCGCTGCGCGAGCTCCTGGAATCGACCGCCCTCGACCGGGCCGGCGGTTCGCTCACCCTGGTCCTCGGCAAGGATATCGGGGGCACCCCGGTGCTCGTCGACCTCGCGCGGATGCCGCATCTCCTGATCGCCGGCACCACCGGCTCCGGCAAGTCGGTCGCGATCAACACGATGGTGCTGTCGCTGCTCTACCGGCTGTCGCCGGAGCAATGCCGGCTGATCATGATCGATCCCAAGATGCTCGAACTGTCGGTCTATGACGGCATACCGCATCTGCTGACGCCGGTGGTGACCGATCCGGCCAAGGCGGTCATCGCGCTGCGCTGGGCGGTGCGCGAGATGGAAGACCGCTACCGGGCGATGTCGGCGCTCGGGGTGCGCAATATCGCCGGCTACAACGCCCGGCTGGAGCAGGCCCGGCAGAAGGGCGAGGTCCTCACCCGGACCGTGCGGAACGGTTTCGACGCCGAGGGCATGCCGGTCGAGGAGGAGGAGCCCATCGACCTGACGCCCTTGCCCTTCATCGTGGTCATCGTCGACGAGATGGCCGATCTGATGCTGGTTTCCGGCAAGGAGGTCGAGGGCGCCGTCCAGCGGCTGTCGCAGATGGCGCGCGCGGCCGACATCCACCTGGTCATGGCCACCCAGCGCCCTTCGGTCGACGTCATCACCGGCACGATCAAGGCCAATTTCCCGACCCGGGTGAGCTTTCAGGTCACCTCCAAGATCGACAGCCGGACGATCCTCGGCGAAGGCGGCGCCGAGCAGCTGCTCGGCCAGGGCGACATGCTCTACATGGCCGGCGGCGGCCGGATCAGCCGGGTCCACGGCCCCCTGGTGACGGACGAGGAGGTCGAGCGCGTGGTGGGTTTCCTGCGGGAGCAGGGGGAGCCCGACTATATCGAAGACGTCACCGAATCCGACGATCCCGCCGCCTTCGCCGAATTCGCGGGCGGCAACAGCGAGGCCGATACCCTCTACGACGAGGCGCTGGCGCTGGTCTGCCGGGAGGGGAAGGCCTCGACGAGCTTCGTCCAGCGCCATCTCAAGATCGGCTACAACAGGGCCGCGCGGATCGTCGAGCAGATGGAGGCGGACGGGGTGATCAGCCCTCCCAACCATGTCGGGAAACGGCAGGTGCTTGCGCCGGCGGGCGACCAGGGCGCCGGATGACGGGACTCCTGCCTGGCATTCGGCTCCACGCGCCCCATATCCTTCGTCCATGAGCCGTTCCCTCAAGCCGTCGTTCGCCGCGCTCGGCCTCGCGCTAGCGCTCGCCGCCGCCGTGCCCGCCCTTGCCGCCGCGCAGGGCACCGGCACGACCATCGAGAGGCTCGAGGCCTATCTCACCGGGCTCCGCTCGATCGAATCCGATTTCGTCCAGTCTTCGTCCAAGGGCGGCTTTGCCCGCGGGCGGCTCTACGTCCAGCGGCCGAACAGAATGAGACTGGACTACAAACCGCCCTCCTCGCTGCAGATCTACGTCAGGGGTTCGTGGCTGATCTATGTCGACACCGAGCTGGAGGAGGTGACCCACGTCCCGATCGCGCAGACGCCCGCCGCCTTTCTGGTGGGCAAGACGGTTTCGTTCTCCGGCGCGGTAAAGGTGGCCGCGATGAAGCAGGACCGGGAGACGATCAGGATCGAGCTGGTCCGGTCCGAGGAACCGGAGGCCGGTTCGGCGATCCTGACCTTCGGGCGCAACCCTCTCGTCCTCAAAGGGTGGACGGTGATCGACGCCCAGGGGGTGAGAACGCGCGTCGGGCTGGTCCGTCCCAGGTTCAACGGACCCATCGATTCCGGCGTATTCGAGTTCGATCCGGACACCGTCATCAGGCCCGCGCACGAGCCGTGATCCCGGCGCCGTCCCCCCACCGTCATGCCCGGACTTGTTCCGGGCATCCACGTCTTGCGGCATCGCGGTATAAGCGGGCGCGGACGAGGCGGCGGCCCCACGTGGATGCCCGGAACAAGTCCGGGCATGACGGTGGGGAGGGAGATGAGTGCCGGAGAAGGCCCGCCCCGCCCGACATTCTCCCCGCTCATCGGCGAACACATCTCCGCGCCCCTGTTGTCACCCCGGACTTGATCCGGGGTCCAGAGTGCCCTTGAAACCGCGGCATCCTCCCGGATCGGCGTCCAGGGCAGGCCTGGACCCCGGATCAAGTCCGGGGTGACAACAGGGGGGACAAGGGCGGCAGGTGCGGACAGGCCGCAATCCGCGTCCGAACCCGGCCGATGCGCCGGAAACCGGTCCGTACCAACGCCTTGCACCCGGGCCAGCCCATCCAAACCGGACAGCAGTGGAACAAGTCCGGGCATGACGGTGTGGAGGCGGGTGGGGCGCCCACCGTGACGGACGACCGGAGACCTGCGCCGGCAGGGCGCCCGTCAAGTCGTCTGTACAAGCCCCATAATTTGACCTGCCGCCGGTTGCCGGCTAACCTGAGCGCACAAAATATATCGATATCAAGGCAATAAGATCAGCACGGTACAGGCCCACAGCCGTTACGGGAGATCGATGTCGTGACCTCCGAACATCAGACAACCGCAGGACCGGACGAAAACGGTGCCGGAGCCGCGTCAGTGGGGATTTCGTCGACGTCGGCCGTGACACCCGAGTTTTCCGGCGAACGTTTCAGTCCGATCACGGCCAAACACCTCGACGACCTCCCCCAACTGCAGAGGCTTTCCAGCGAGGAACGCTTCTCGATGCGGGTCGTGAGCAGCGTGTTGCCCTTCCGCTCCAACCGGTACCTGATCGACAACCTGATCGACTGGGACAACATTCCCGGGGACCCGGTCTATCAGATCACCTTTCCGCAAAGGGGAATGCTGGAAGACGAGGACTTCGATCTGGTCGCGGATCTGTTGAAGCGGGATGTCTCGTCGAAAGAGCTCAACGCCGCGGTCTTCGGGATCCGCGACAAGCTCAACCCCCACCCGGCCGGCCAGCGGGAATTGAACATTCCGCAAACCGAGCAGGGAACGGTGGAAGGACTACAGCACAAGTACCGCGAAACGGTGCTCTTTTTCCCGAGCCAGGGGCAGACCTGTCACGCCTACTGCTCGTTCTGCTTCCGCTGGGCCCAGTTCGTGGGCGAAAAGTCGTACAAGATCGCGGCCAACGAAGCGAGCGGTCTGCACGACTACCTCGCTTCCCACCGCGATGTCAGCGACCTGCTGATTACCGGCGGCGATCCCATGGTGATGAAGACCCGCGTGATGGAGCGCTACCTGGATCCTCTCATCGAAGATCCCCGTTTCGACCATCTCCGCAATATCAGGATCGGAACCAAGGCTCTGACATTCTGGCCGCTCCGCTTCGTCAGCGACCCCGATGCGGACGACATGCTGCGCCTGCTGGAACGGGTGGTCGCCTCCGGCCGGAGCGTCGCCATCATGGCGCACTTCAATCATTGGCAGGAATTCGGCACCGATGTCGCGCGTGAGGCGATCCGGCGCCTGCGCGATACCGGTGCGGTCATTCGCAGCCAGGCTCCGGCGCTCGCCCACGTCAACGACTCGCCCGAGATATGGGCGCGAATGTGGCGCGAGCAGGTGGCGCTGGGCGTCATCCCCTATTACCTGTTCGTCGAGCGGGATACCGGCGCGAAATGCTACTTCGAAGTGCCGCTCGACAAGGTGTGGACGATCTACAACCACGCGGTCCGGAGCGTTTCCGGCCTCGCGCGCACGGTTCGCGGCCCCAGCATGAGCGCGACGCCCGGCAAGGTCGAGGTCCTCGGCGTCCAGGAAGTCCACGGGGAAAAGGTGTTCGTGCTCCGCTTCCTGCAGGGCCGCAATCCGGAATGGGTGGGCCGCCCGTTCTTCGCCGCCTTCAACCCCGACGCGACGTGGCTGAACCATCTCAAGCCCGCTTTCGGGGAAGAGAAGTTCTTCTTCGAGGACGAGCTTGCGGAAATGACCGGCGGTGCGTCGATACCCGAGTTTTCCGTCGCGGCCGAGTAAGGCCGCGGGTTCACCCTCCCCCAACCCCTCCCGCGAGCGGGAGGGGAGAAGGCAAGGAAGAGCGGGGAAGCGTCCCCTCTCCCCCGCCGGGGGAGAGGGTCAGGGCGAGGGGGGCGCCCGGTCGGAAAATGCTATAAGGCGTTGCCGCCCCTGAATCGGGGGCGCTCGGCGCGGGAACCGGCGGCAAGAATGCACAATCGAGAGTTCGGCATGCGCCCCCTGGTCGGCATTCCCGCCGGTCTGATCCAGTTGCCGGGTCATTCGATCCCCACCCACGGTATCGGCGAGCGCTACATCCGGGCGGTCAGGGACGGCTCCGACGCCGACCCGCTGCTCGTTCCCGCGTTGGCGGAGGACTTCGACTTCGACCTGATGGCGAGCCGGCTCGACGGGCTGTTCCTGACGGGCGGCCGCGCCAATATCGAACCGCACCACTATGGCGGACCGCCTTTTCCCGAGGACGAGTACCGCGACCCGCCCCGCGACAACACGGTGCTGCCCCTGATCCGGGCCTGCGTCGACCGCGGGGTGCCGGTGTTCGGCGTTTGCCGCGGGTTGCAGGAGATGAACGTCGCGCTCGGCGGCTCGCTGCATTACCGCGTGCATCTGGTCGAGGGGAAGCTCGACCACCGGATGCCGAGGGACGGCAGCATCGACGAAAGGTTCGGCAAGCTGCACCGGGTCTCGTTCGCGTCCGGCGGGCTGTTCGAGCGGCTGATCGGAGACACCGGCATCGAGGTCAACACCGCGCACGCGCAGGGGATCGACCGGCTCGCCGACGGGCTCGAGGTGGAGGCGACCGCGCCGGACGGGTTGATCGAGGGGGTCCGCCTTGGCGACGGCAACGCCTTCGCGGTGGGCGTGCAATGGCACGCCGAGCACCGCTACGGGGAGCACGCCTTGTCCAGCGCGCTGTTCCGCGCGTTCGGCGACGCCGCGCGGGCGTATGCGGCGGCCCGCACCTCCCGGGCGAGCGTCGCCTGACGATGCGGCTGGTCACCTGGAACGTCAACTCGGTCAGGCTCCGGCTCGATCTGCTTCAGCGTATCCTGTCCACGCTCGACGCCGACCTGATCTGTCTGCAGGAGATCAAGGTCGAGACGGAGCTCTTTCCCGCCGAGGCGATCGCCGCGATGGGCTACCCCTACCAGGTGGTGCAGGGATTCAAGGCCTATAACGGAACGGCGATCCTGTCGCGCGTGCCCCTGAAACCCGGACGGCCGGTAATGTGGTGCGGACGGAACGACGGGCGCCACGCGGTCGCGCGTCTGCCCGGAGGCGAAGAGGTTCACTCGCTCTATGTCCCCGCGGGCGGCGACATTCCGGACCGCGAGCAAAACGAGAAATTCGGACACAAGCTCGATTTCGTCGCCGAGCTCGCCGAGTGGTGCGCCGCGCGCAACCCGGGCCGGCGCATCTGGCTGGGCGACTTCAACATCGCGCCGCTCGAAACCGACGTCTGGTCGCACAAACAACTTCTGAAAGTGGTGAGCCACACCCCCGTCGAGGTGGACGGCCTCAACCGGGTTCAGGGGAGCTGGGACTGGGTCGATGCCGTACGCCGGTTCATCCCGCCGGAGGAGAATCTCTATACCTGGTGGAGCTATCGCAATCGGACCTGGCCGGGCAGCGACCGGGGCCGCCGGCTCGACCATATCTGGGTGACGCCGCGCCTCGCGCCGAGGCTGAAGGGGGCGCAGGTCCTGCGCGAGGCGCGCGGCTGGCCGAACCCGTCCGACCATGTCCCCGTGGCGGTCGACATCGACCTTTGACGCCTCCCGCCATTCCGCTCGCGGTCATCCGGCACGGTCCGACGGACTGGAACGAGCAGCGCCGGATCCAGGGCCGCGCCGACCGTCCCCTCAGCCCGGCGGGACGCGCCGCCGTGTCGGGCTGGACGCTGCCCGCCGAGATGGCGGCGTTCGACTGGTATGTGAGCCCGCTGACCCGCGCGCGCGAGACCGCCGCGCTGCTCGGTCTCGAACCGGTCGTCGAGCACGCGCTGATCGAGATGGACTGGGGCGCTTGGGACGGCGCGAAAGGCGACGAGCTTCGCGTCCGCTACGGCGACGAGTTCGACCGGCGGATAGCGCGCGGGCTCGACATGAAACCGCATGGCGGCGAGACGCCGCGCGAGCTGAGAACGAGGGTCGAGGGTTGGCTCGAGACGGTGCGGCGCGCGGGCCGCCCCGCCGGAGCGGTCTGCCACCAGGGGGTTATCCGCGCGCTGCTCTCGCTCGCGACGGGATGGAACATGATCGCCAAACCGCCGGTCGAACTCGAATGGGCCGCGGTTCAGGTTTTCGCACTCGCCGGGACCGGAAAAATCGTCCTCGAACGCGCCAACGTGATGCTCGACGAGGGGTGAGGCGGGTCAGTTGCTCCAGCGGGAGGCAGCGGTCCCTTCGCCCTGACCCGGTTCCGAGACCGGCGACGCTCCCGAAGAGGCCGTTTCGCCGGCGGCGCTCGACCCCGCGAGGGTCCATCGGCCGTCGTTCAGCTCGTATTTGCCCTGTCTCCGGCCGTTTCTCAGTTCGGTCCGGATCGAGGGCAGCTTGATCAAACGCTCCATGTCGGTGGCGGCGCGGGCCAGGATTTCCGGCGGGGTCAGGCCGGGCTGTTCGCGCAGGGCCTGTTCCACGAAGCGGGGCACCGAGCCCTTGGGGGCGCGCTTGCGCCCGCTCGCGCGGCGCTTGGGCGCTGCCGCCGCCTTCGCCCGGCGGCCGCGGGTCGCCCTCGCACGCGTTGCCTGTTGGCCTCCCGTGCCCAGAAGGTTCAGGATTTCCTTTCTCGCGTCCGCCTGGCCCCGCGCATAGGCCTCAGCTTCGATTTCGGCAATCAGCGCCGCGAGTTTTTCCGTACTGGTCCCTGAAGCGTTCGGCATGTTTCGGCTCCGCAATTGGCAAGAGGTCGGACGTGTTGTGGCTGTCATTATCGTGCAAAATACATTCGGCCGGGCGCCGGGTGCAACCGGAGAAATGTGCGCTGTGGTGATTTTTGGCTGTCGCCGGTTCGATTTTGGCGGTTGAATATCGTCCGGCCCGCTTCCCCACCGGGCAGGATACGGGCTTCCGGGGCCTGACAAATACGATTACCGGAAGATTGTCTGGCGTGCGGGCGTGGCTTCCCCTCTGCCGTCGGGCGGCGGGATCGGGCAGGATTGTCGGGAGGCAGACGAGCGGTCAGCCGGTGTCGAGATACGGCACGGCGCCGACCAGGGAGCGCATGCGCTCGGGGCGGCCGGCGCGGGCCTGGGCGAGAGCCATCGCCATCATCACCGCCAGGGCGAGGCCGAGGCGGGTCTTCATCTTGGCGCGGCCTCGGATGTAGTGGGTCTCGAAGTTGAAGCTGTTGTCGAGGCGGCTGTTGATCCGCTCCATGGCCGAGCGGCGGTTGTAGCCGCGCCGCCATGACGGACTGCCCCAGGGCGTGGGGGTGAAGATGCGCCGGTCGTGGCTGTCGAGGTCGATGCGCAGGATGCGGCCATAGTCTCCGGGCTTGACCCCGCCGGCCCGGTGGCAGGCCCGGCTGCCGGCGCAGGCGAAGCCGAAGGCGGCTGCCGGGCAGCGGTATTTGAGCGTGCCGCAGCGGCCCCGATCAGCCTCGAACCCCTGAAACGCCATAGCGCGGACCTCGCCGGTCCCGGGACAGACGCAGGACACCCGGCCGCGCTCGTCGTGAACGATGACATCGGCGCGGTCGGGGAACAGCGGCCGCGTGATCGGCTGCGCCGGATCGTATCTCGGCTCCTGCTTCTCCACCCGCCACATCAGCCGTGTATCGATCAGCGGGCGGGCGGTCCACCGGTCCCACAGCCGCGCCTTCAGGCGGGCATCGTCGAGACCGCGGTCGGCGCTGAAGTCGGCGCAGCGCCCGGCGATCTCCGGCGCCCTTGCGAACAGCTCCTCCAGCATCCCGGACAGCACCTTGGGTTCCGAGGCCGAAGCGCGCGTCACCTCGAAGGCCACCGGAACCTCGTAATCGGTGTCGGCGATCAGGTGCAGCCCGTAGCCGAACCACGACTTCACCTTCTTCCACACCGCGCCGGTCCTGGCGTCCACCCCGCCCGTCTCGTGCTTGCCCCAGTCGGCGTCGGGGTCCGAGGTCTTGTCCTCGTCCTTGCCGACCCGGCCCGTCGAGTGGCTCGCGATCGCCTTGCCGTCGTAGCCGAGATGACGCCCGAAGTCCGGCAACGCGGCGAACAGCGCGGCGCGCAGGCTCTCGATCATGGCGGACACCAGCCCCTGCTCGTCCTCAAGCTGCACAACACGCCCCAGAAACCGCGAGAAGTTCCAGTGGCTCGGCGCCGTCGAACGAACCCGCGCCGGGCGCGTTACCGCATGCCCGTCGTGAAGCACCGTCACCGGCCCGCTCTGATACGGCAGAGGGTCGAACCCGCAGATCTCCAGCAACGCCGGGTTGCGCCCCAGCTCCCGCAACAGCGACTGCATCGAGGCGTGTTGCAACACCACCCCCGCGATCAGCGCCCGCCACATCGCCCGCACCGGGTAGTCGTTACGGCCCCGACCGCGACACACTTCAAGCGCCGTCACGATCTCCTCGTCGGGAAGCACCGCCAGAACCAGGCGCAGCCGTTCAAGGTCCGGCAGGACTTCGACATCGCGCCACGAAAAGGGTAGCTTCGCCGCCGTCGCCATCGCTGTTCTCCCGACCAGGGGTGGTGGTGGAACAAGGGCCCCAGGGCCCGATGGCGACACCTTCTATCTCATGCGCACGATCAGGGCGCGCGAGGCCGCCGCAGGAAAACCTCGCTGCCAAGACGCCGCGACCAGCGGCGTGGGGTGAAAATCGCCAAAACGACCGCCGCAGCGAAACTGAAACCCCGGATATCAACGACCACCACGGGGTATCAAAAATCTCGCACCTCCGTGAACGCCTTGTAAATCAACCCGTCCCCGACAGCGCAAACGCCTCAACCGGAATCTGTATTTTCGCGCACGGCTTTTTCAACGAACGAAAGGATAAAGACGCGTTAAAGGCGCATAAATGTCCCGTTGCCGGTCGAACGGACGGATATTCAAGCGGGCTTATAGAGATAACTCGACAGGGAAGGCCCACGACGTTTCTTCCGTCATGCCCGGACTTGTTCCATTGCTGTCCGGTTCGGTATCGGTCAAGCGGCTTGGGACGCGAATTTGGGCGCACTGGCGTTTCCACGTCGCCGTTCCCTCTGTCGCCCCGCTTTCCCCCGCCGTCATGCCCGGACTTGTTCCGGGCATCCACGTCCCTCCGCCGCCTCGTCCGCGCCCGGCTCGCACCGCGATGCCGCAAGACCTGGATGCCCGGAACAAGTCCGGGCATGACGGCGGGGAGGGACCGGTGGCAAACCGGAAACGGTAAAAACGCTCTTGACCCGGGACATGAATCGCACCATATTTCCCATAGTGGGGAAGTGGGGGCGCCGGGGATACCGGCGCCCCTTTCCATTGCCGGGACCGACAGCGCGAGACCGCGCGCACGTTCGGCATTTCCGAGCGGGTCTATGCCGACGGAAATGTCGACAGGCCGGTCGAGTCGGCAAATGTCGACGCGGTAGCGATTTGTCTACCCGATGCCCGGTCGACCGGCGAAAGACGCTATTGCGTGTCGTATGACATCGATCTCGGTTCGTGTCCCGAACGTCGCAAGTCGTCAGGAAACGGATAGAATCAACGTCATGCACCCTGTCCAATCGACATCTGTCGCGCAGGTGGGTTATCGAATTGACGACCCGATTCCGTTTTGGTTTCATGCGCGGAAGAAAAAGGGAGGTAAACGCCGATGAAACATCGTAAAGACAAACGTCAGGCCGATCTTTTCAAACTCTTTGCCGAAGATCCCGACCGGGCGGATCGGATCGTGTTCGGCCGCATGCCGCACAAGGACCGCCGGGGCTTTCTGAAAGGGGCCGGCCTCGCCGCCATGGGAACGGCGCTGGGCGCGGCGATTCCCTTCCATCGCAACATGCCGTCCGGCTTCATCCCGGAGGCGCTCGCCGCCAATCCGGTGAAAATCGCCGGCAAGGAAGGCCTCACCGTGCTCAACGACCGGCCGGTAAACGCGGAAACGCCGGCCCACCTGCTCGACGATGAAGTGACGCCCACGGCCAGGCATTTCATCCGGAACAACGGCATCGTTCCCGAGGAGATGGACGCGGCGAAATGGGAGCTTCGCATCGACGGTCTGGTGAACAAACCCATGACGCTCGGCATCGAAGACCTGAAAAAGAAATTCGACGTCGTCACGCAACGCCTGACCATCGAGTGCGGCGGCAACGGGCGCGCGTTTTTCGACCCGCCGGCGAGCGGCAACCAGTGGACGCTGGGCGCGGTCGGCTGTTCGGAATGGACGGGCGTTCGCCTTGCCGACGTTCTGAAGGCGGCCGGCATCAAGGATAGCGTCATCTATACCGCCCATGTCGGCGCGGATACGCATCTTTCCGGCAAGGAAGGCAAGCTGGCGATTTCGCGCGGGGTGCCGATCGAAAAGGCGATGAATCCGAGCAACCTCATCGCTTTCGGCATGAACGGGGGACCTCTGCATCCGATGAACGGGGCGCCGTTAAGGCTGGTTATTCCCGGCTGGCCGGGTTCCTGCTCCCAGAAATGGCTCAAGCGAATCCGGTTGCGGGACGTGGTGCACGACGGGCCCAAGATGACCGGAAGCGCCTACCGCGTTCCCGATTATCCGGTTTCGCCCGGCGAGAAGGTGCCGAAAAGCGCGATGAAGATCATCCACGCCATGCCGGTGAAATCGCTGATCACGGCGCCGAAGACGGGGCTTTCCATTTCCGGCCGGGATCTTTCCGTCGCGGGACATGCCTGGGCGGGGGACAACGTGGTGGACCGCGTCGACGTTTCCATCGACTTCGGCGCCAGCTGGGAGCGGGCCCGGCTCGCGCGTCCGGCCAACCCCTATGCCTGGCAGCGCTGGGCCGCGGACCTGCGGTTCCCACAAAAGGGCTATTACGAGGTCTGGGCGCGGGCGACCGACGACGAGGGAACGAGCCAGCCTTTCGCCATCGCGTGGAACCCGAAGGGATATCTCAACAACTCGATGCATAGGATCTCCGTGCGCGTGAGCTGATGTTCTTGCCGCGGCGGAGATGGCTCGCGGCCGTGGCCGCCGCGGTCTGCCTTCTCTCCGCGGCGCCGGAAACGGCCGGGGAGGAGGACGACTACGAGGGCCTTCCACCCGGGGAGGGGCGCGAGGAGGTCCTCGGGCTCTGCGGGGCCTGCCATTCCATGAAGCTGGTCACCCAGCAGGGCCTGTCCCGGTCGACCTGGGAGGAGGTGCTCGTCTTGATGGTCGAGGAACAGGAAATGGCGGAACTCGAACCGGAAGACGAGGGGCTGGTGCTGGACTACCTCGCAAAGTTTTACGGCCCCGACCGGTTGGCGAGGCGCATGGCGCGTTAGAGAATTTTCCGACCCTATCGGGTCAGGACGGCCAGCCCACCCTCCCCCGGCCCCTCCCGCAAGCGGGAGGGGAGAGGGTAAGGAAGAGCGGGCGAACGATTCCCCTCTCCCCGCCGGGGAGAGGGTCAGGGTGAGGGGGGCCGGCAACATGCCCGCTACCGATCGCCCGACCCGTCTTGGCTCCTTGACCGCCGTGGCGCCGGCCCGCATGGTCTGGCGAGTGGGGCCGCGCCGGTTGCCTCGCGGCGGATAATGGCAGGACGGCGGTGAACGGCGAAAAATCCTACGTGATCGCGACCGATGTCGGCGGCACCTGCACCGACACCGTGGTCTTCGCGGCGGGCGAGCCGATCCATATCGGCAAGGCGCTCTCGACGCCGCCGGATTTCGCGAACGGGGTGATCGACTCGATCCGGTCCGCGGCCGACGCGATGGGCGTCCCGCTCGGCGACCTGCTCGGGCGCACCAGCCTGTTCACCCATGGATCGACGGTCGTCGACAACGCGCTGCTGACGCGCGGCGGGGCGAGGACCGGGCTGATCGCCACCGAAGGCTTCGAGGATACCCTCCTGGTCACCCGCGGCGCCTACGGGCGCTGGGCCGGGCTCGCCGAGGAGGGGCTCAAGCACCCGGTCAAGACCGACCGCGCGCCGCCTCTGGTGCCGGCGGACCGGATCCGCGGCGTTCCCGAACGCATCGACTACAAGGGCGCGGTAATCCGCGAGCTCGACGAGGGCTCCGCCGAAGCGGCGATCCGCTATCTGGTCGAGGCGGCCGGCGTCGAGGCGCTCGCGATCTGCCTGCTCTGGTCGCCCTACAACCCGGTGCACGAGCGCCGAATCCGGGAGATCGCGGCCGCGGTCGCGCCCGACGCCTATGTCACGATTTCGAGCGACATCGCGCCGATCCCCGGCGAGTACGAACGCACCTCGACGACCGTGATCAACGCCTATGCCGGGCGCATCGCGCACGATTACATCGTCGAACTCCAGGCGCTGCTGGCGGAGGAGGGCTATGGCGGGCCGCTCCTGGTCATGCAGGGCTATGGCGGGCTGTTGCCGGCGGATGAGGCGTCGAGCCGCGCCGTCGGCATGATCGAGTGCGGCCCCGCCGCGGGCGTGATCGGGGCCCGGTATCTCGGCGGAACGATGGGCGATCCCGACGTGATCGCGGCCGACATGGGCGGTACGACCTTCAAGGTCGGGGTGATCCAGGGCGGCGCGCTCGAGTTCGCGCGCGAGCCGCTGGTCGACCGCTACCACTATGTCGCCCCGAAGATCGAGGTGGTTTCCATCGGAGCCGGCGGGGGGTCCATCGTGTCGCTGGAGCCCCGCACCGGCGTTCCCCGCGTCGGTCCCAAGAGCGCGGGCGCGCGGCCCGGCCCGGTCTGCTACGGGCTCGGCGGGACCGAGCCCACGCTGACCGACGTCATGACGCTGATCGGCTACATGGACCCGTCCACCTTCCTCGGGGGCTCGATCCCCCTGGACATCGAGGCGGCGCGCAGGGCGTTCGAGAGCGCGATCGCCCGGCCGATGGGGATGGACGTCAACGAGGCGGCTTTCGGGATCTACCGCGTCGCCGCGGCCCAGATCACCGACCTGATCCACGAGATCACGGTCGAGCGCGGCCTCGACCCGCGCGACTTCGTGCTGCACGCCTTCGGCGGCTCATGCCCGTTGCTCGCCGGCGTGTTCGGCCAGGAACTCAGCGTGAAGCGGATCGTGATCCCCTACACCGCCTCGGTGAACTGCGCCTTCGGCCTGGTTTCGGCGGACGTGGTGCACGAATACGCCCACACGACGACGCGCCCGGTGCCGGTCCCGGCGGAAGAGATCAACGCGATCTACGCGCCCATGGTCGAGCGCGCCCGCGCGCAGCTCGCCGACGAGGGCTTCGCGGACGGCGACGTTTCGCTCGAATGGTCCGCTGACCTCCGCTATCGCCGCCAGGTGCACGAGGTCACCACGCCGGTCCGCACCGCCGCGCCGCTCGACGAGGCCGGGCTCGAGACGCTGGTGGGCGACTTCGAGGCGCTCTACGAGCGCAAGTACGGCAAGGGCTCGGCCTATCGCGGCGCCGGCATCGAGATGACGATGTTCCGGCTGTCGGCGCGCGGCCGCATGACGCGCCCGGAGATCCCGGCGCAACCGCTTGCCGGCGAGGACGCGTCGGCCGCCCATCGCGGCAAGCGGGACGTCTTCGTCGAGGCCGAGGGCGGGCTCGCGCCGGCGGACATCTACGATTTCGCCGCGCTCGTCCCGGGCAATTCGATCGCCGGCCCGGCGGTCGTCCACACGCCGATCACCACCATCGTCGTCCAGGCCGCGCAGACCGCGCGGATGGACGCTTACCGCAATATCGTCATCGCGTTCGACTGAGGAGACCCGCGATGGATCCGATCACCTTTTCGATCATCCGCCACCGCCTGTTCAGAATCGTCGACGAGGCGGTGATCACGCTCAAGCACGTTTCCGGTTCCGCGATCACCAACGAGGGCCACGACCTGATGGTCTCGCTCTACCGCGCGGACGGCTCGCTGCTGATGGGAGGCGTCGGCTTCCTGCACCACCTCACCAGCGCGGCCGAGGCCTGCAAGGCGACGATCCGGCGGTTCGGAGACGACATCAACGAGGGCGACATCTTCCTGCTCAACGACCCCTACACCGCCGCCCTTCATACCTCCGACATCTACCTCGTCGCGCCGATCCACCACGACGGCGAGCTGGTCGCCTGGAGCGCCTGCTTCGTCCATGTCTACGACATCGGCGCGACCAATCCCGGCGGGTTCTGCCCCGACGCGCCCGACATCTTCACCGAGGGGTTCTCCTCGCCCGGCATAAGGCTGGTCAGCGGCGGCACGGTGAACCAGGACGTGATGGACACCATGCTGAACATGGTGCGCTCGCCCGAGATGGTGGCGCTCGACATGTCCTCGATGATCGCCTGCAACAACGTCGCGCGCGAGCGCATGCTGGCGCTGATCGAAAAATACGGCCACGACACCGTCGACGAGGCCTGCCGCACGCTGATCCAGCAGTCCGAGGAGCTGCTGCGCGAGCGGCTGCGCGAACTGCCGAACGGGTCCTGGCAGTCGCGCCAGTACATCGACGTCAAGGGCGAGGTGTTCAAGGTCAACCTGACCATGACCAAGCGGGACGACCGGCTGGTGTTCGATTTCTCGGGATCGAGCCCGCAGGCGCCCTACGCGATCAACTGCACCAAATGGGCCTCGCTCGGCGGGCTGTTCGCGCCGCTGTTCCCGCTGCTCTGCTTCGACATCACCTGGAACGAGGGCGTGGTCAGGCCGATCGAGATGATCGCGCCGGAGGGCTCGATCGTGAACTGCACGCGGCCCGCGCCGGTCTCGGTCGCGACCGTGGGCGCGATCCAGTCGGTCAACAACGCGGCCTGCGCGGCGATCGGCAAGATGCTGGACGCGAGCGAGAAATACGCGAGCGAGGCGACGGCGGTCTGGCACGCCAACCACTTCGCGGTCTTCATGTTCGGCCGCAACCAGCATGGCGGCGAGGCCATCGGCATCCTGACCGAGACCTTCGCGGGCTCGGGCGGGGCGCGCAACTTCGCCGACGGCATCGACGTCGGCGGCGAGATCCCCAACCCGATCTCGCGCATGGCCAATGTCGAGACGCTGGAGACGATATTTCCGCTGCGCTACCTGTTCCGCCGCCGGATGACGGATTCCGGCGGCCCGGGACGCTATCGCGGCGGCGCGGGCATGGAGATCGGCCTCACCCCGCACGACGCGCCCGACGGCGGGCTCCACTACGTGGTCTCCGGCAAGGGCGCCGACTTCCCGATGAGCGAGGGGCTCGCCGGCGGCTATCCCGGCGCCCCCAATTCCTACATCTGGGTCAAGAACAACGAGGCGGAGCCCGATCCGCGCAACGAAGATGCCGGGTTCGGCCAGGCGGTCGACGCGTTGCCGGGCGATCAGGAGCGGATTTCCTGGGGCGTGTTTCCGCTGATGGGCGAGGACGTGCTCTATGTGCGCTGGAACGGCGGCGGCGGCTACGGCGACCCGCTGGACCGCGAGCCCGAGACGGTGCTGGAGGATTGCCGCACCGGCGCGGTATCGCGCGAGACGGCGGAGAACGTCTACGGCGTCGTCATCGACGAGAGCCTGTCGGCCTTCGATCCTTCGGCGACCGAGGCCAGGCGCAAGGCGCTCGCCGCCGCGCGGATACCGGCCGAGGCCGCCGAATGAGCCGGCGCCTCTCCACCACGCTGGAGATCGAGGACGGCGAGATCCGCTGCCGCAAGTGCGGCCACGCGCTGGGCCCGGGCGGCGCGCCGTGGAAACGGAACGCCGCGATGACCGAGATTCCGATGCGCGGCGCCGCCGGCGTGCCCTATAGCGGCGGCGAGCGGGTGGTGCTGCGCCGCTTCGCCTGCCCCGCCTGCGGCGCGCTGCTCGACAGCGAGACCGCGCTCCCCGAAGACCCGTTCCTCGACGACGTGCTGTTCGATTGAGGGGGCTCGCACCCCGTTAATGTTTCATGTGAAACATTGGTCCGATATGGGACTATTTTTCGCGTCCCCGGGGGACACGACGGCACGCCGTCCGGGCGGCGCGCGGCGCGGACGCGACGGCGAGTCTACCCGCCGCGCCGGCCCCTTGGCGGGGATTGCTGACGGACCGGTTCGGAAAACCGGCGTGGCCGCCCGGATGACGCGGCCGGGTTGCCGCGCTGTCAACTGTGGTTGACACCGGCTGGCGCGCGGTGCCGGACTGAGCCGCGCCGGCCTCAACGAAATCGCCCGCGCGCCGGGGCTGCGGCCGCCCCTGTTGTCGTCATGCCCGGACTTGTTCCGGGCATCCACGTCTTGCGGCATCGCGGTGCAAGCTAGAGCGATATCCGACCGAACGCGGTCCCCCTCACCCTGACCCTCTCCCCGGCGGGGAGAGGGGATGCTTGCCCGCTCTTCCTTGCCTTCTCCCCTCCCGCTTGCGGGAGGGGCCGGGGGAGGGTGGGGGCGGAAGGAGGCGCGCTACCACCGCTCCGTCCAGGGCCGGACCTCGGTCTCGAAGGTCCAGGCGTCGCGGGGCTGGGCGTGGACGGACCAGAAGGTCTCGGCGATGGCGGCGGGCTGGAGCATCGCGTCGTCTCCCAGCGCGGCGACTTCGTCCCCGAACCTGTCCCTGACCGCCTCGGAGTCGATCCGCCCGTCGACGACGATGTGGGCGATGTGGATTCCCTTCGGTCCGAGCTCGCGCGACATGGCCTGGGCCAGCGCCCTCAACGCGAACTTGGCGCCCGCGAACGCGGCGAAGCCGGCGCTGCCCCGGAGGCTCGCCGTGGCCCCGGTGAAGACGATCGTGCCCGACCCGCGCCCCACCATCCGTTTCGCCGCCTCGCGGCCCACGAGAAACCCCGCGAAGGCCGCGGTGTCCCAGACCTGGCGGTAGATGCGCGCCGTCATCTCCGCGATCGGCGCGTTGTGCCACGCACCCGCGTTGAAGACGGCGACCTCGACGGGGCCGATCTCGGCCTCGATGCGGTCGAACATCGCGATCACCGCGTCCTCGTCGCGCGCGTCGCAGGCGACCGGCGTCGCGGTTCCGCCGCCGGCCCGGATGCGCTCGGCGAGCGCCTCGAGCGGCGCGGTCTTGCGCCGGCTCGGCACCGCATGGAAGCCGCCCTGGGCGAACCGCTCGGCGATCGCGCCGCCCAGCGCGTCGCCCGCGCCCACGACCAGCGCGACCCCCGCCATCAGAACGGCACCGACATGAAACCGTGCGTGCCGTCGCAGTCGACGATGTCGACCCGCTTCCGGGCGATCCTGAAGCCCTCGCCGTTGGGGCGCAGCCGGTGGCGCGCCTCGCCGCCGAACACCCGTCGGCGGTCGTCGCGATATTCCAGCATCACGAAGGACGAGCGCGTGCGGAGCTCGGCGTCCCCGCCGCCTTCCTCCAGCATCACGTTGCCGATCACGTGGCGCGTCCGCACCGGCGGGATCTGGGCCCAGAAGGCGTTGTGGCGGAGCTGTCGGATGCGAACGTCCATCAGCTCCCGGTTCTCGTAGAAGATGGAAAGCCGGTCGACCGGGTTGTCCTGACCGGGCTCCGCCGGCACCCAGTAGATCCCGTCCTCGGTGAAGAGGTCGCGCCAGTCCTCGAAGCGCCGCTCGTCGATCAGCCGGGCCTCGTGGAACAGGAACTCCTCGATCCGGCGGAGCTGCAGCAGCGCCTCGATGCCGCCCGCGGACGAGACCGTCCCGCTCACGCGGCCGCCATGTAGCGCCGCCAGGCGCCGAGCATCGTGCGCATCGGAAGCTCGCTCGTCGCCCGGTCGCGAATGCCGCGATTGCCGAACGGCTCCTCCCGTCCCGACCGCCGCGAGAGGTCGATCCATTCGACCCCCTCGCTGCCGAGGCCCGTCTGCAACTGCTCGAACACCGCGAGGTCGTCGGCCAGCACCGGCGAGGCCGGCGAATTGGCGGTCGAGACGAACTTGACCGCGGTGTGGAACATCTCCTCCGGCGCGCCCTTGAGGCGGAACACGTAGGAGTGGATGTCCGTGCGGTCGACCGAGACCGGCCGGATCACGCGGAGCTGCTGGAACCGTGTGTTGAAGGAGAGGTTGGGGTAGATCAGGTTGTTGAACGTCTCCCGCGCGAAGATCCGGTTCATCCGCTCTTCGCCGTAGGCGGCGGCCATGCGGGCCTTGTATTCCTGGAAAACAGGGTCCTTGCGGTCGGGGTCGATAACGCCGCCGCGGTAAAACCCGTCCATGAAGACATGACCGCCGTCATAGCCGTAGATGCCGATGGAGTCCCACTCGTTCAGGGTGAACCCGTTGGCGTTGAACATCTGGATCGCCTGGTCGGCGGTCTCCGCCGAGCCAGCCTCCACGATGAAGCCCTGCGCCGATTCCACCGAGGATCGGTGCACGAAGCCCGGATGCACCGCGTCCACCGAGTTCTCCATGTGGAGCTTCCAGTTCCCCTGGAAGGTCTGGCGCAGCGGCGCGCCGACCATCTCCACCTCGCCCTCCGGCGCGCGGTCGCAGAAATTGTCGAGCGTGTCGGAGATTTCCCCCAGATACCCGGCCAGCGTCGGCCCGTCGGCGGTCAGCGAGGCGAAGACGAAGCCTCGGTACGACTCGACCCGCGCGACTGCGGCCATCGAATAGCGCGCGTCGCCGGTGTCGAATCCGCCGTCGTAACCGCCCGGCTGCGGCACGCCGAGCAGCTTCCCCGCGGTGTCGAAGGCCCAGCCGTGATAGGGGCAGACCAGCCGGCGCCCGCCGCCTTTCGCGGGGACGCAAACCGTCATCCCGCGATGCGGGCAGCGGTTGTGGAACACGCGGATCTCGCCATCCTCGCCGCGGATCATCACCATGTCGCGGAGTCCGATATTCGCGCGTATCCAGTCGCCCGGTTCGCGGACCTGGCTGTCATGGCCGACGAGCACCCAGACCCGTCCGAAGATCCGCTCCATCTCCAGGGCGAAGAGTTCCGGGTCGGTGTAGACGCGGCGGTGCACCCGGCCGGTCTCGACCAGGCTCTCGATTTCGGATCGTTCGGGTGCGGTCATCGTGCGCTCCGGAACTTTTCCAGACAGTACCGACCGGTCGCGCACGCTGTCAAAACCGGCCTACGGCATTTGACCCACCCTCCCCCGGCCCCTCCCGCAAGCGGGAGGGGGGAAGGTGAGGGGGGATGGGCGAGCGCGTCCCCTCTCCCCTGCGGGGAGAGGGTCAGGGTGAGGGGGATCCTCCCGAGTTCCTCCTCGGCCGCTCGCGAGAAATCCGGCCTACCCCGCGCGCAGGGAGCCCGTCCGGCGCACCGCCACGACCTCGTAACCGATCAACGCCGCGGCGAGCGCGAGCCCGCCGATATCGGACCAGCCGGCGCCCGCGAAGGCGCCCGCCGGCAGCAGAAGGGCCACCCCCGCCAGGCCGAATCCGACCCGCCGGGCCGCATCCAGCGGGCGCGCGAAATAGCCGATCACCCCGACCGAGACCAGCCACACGCCGCCCACCGCGGCAGCCGCCGCATGGACGACGGCAAGCGCGCTGCCCTGCATCATGAGCTCCGGCGAGAGCACGAACAGGAACGGCACTACGTAGGCGGACCAGCCGAACATCACCGCCGCCGTCGCGGTCTTGATCGGGTCCGAATCCGCGACCGTGGCGGCGGCGAAGGCGGCGATCGCCACCGGCGGGGTGATCATCGACAGCATGCCGAAATAGAGCGCGAACAAATGCGCGGCCATCGGCCGGATCCCGACTTCTACCATCGACGGCGCGACCAGCGTCGCCAGCAGCAGGTAGACGCCGAGCGTCGGCATCCCCATGCCGAGGACGATCGAGATGAGCGCCGCCAGAAACAGGATCAGGATCAGGTTGCCGCCCGCGAACTGGATGATCGCCTGGGTCAGGGCGAAGCCCAGCCCGGTGATGTTGAGCACGCCGATGATGATGCCGGCCATGGCGCCGATCATGACGATCTGCACCACGATGGAGCCGGTCCGGCCGAGCGCGGCGACGGCGGCACGCCAGTTCATCCGCTCGCCCTGATAGCCGAGGATCAGGCCGATCGGGATCAGGCTGCCCGCCGCCCACAGCGCCGAGGCGTGCGGGCGCAGGTTGAAGTGGAACAGGCAGAGGATGACCACCGCGAAGGGGACGATGTAGGGCCAACCCGCGCGCAGGACCTTCAGCCGCGACGGGATCAGGTCTGCGTCGACCCGGGTAATGCCGCCGCGCGCGGCGAACAGGTCGGCCTGGATGAACAGCGCGACGTAGTAGAGGATCGCCGGAATCAGCGCCGCCAGCACCACATCGCGGTAGCCGATCTGCAGGAACTCCGCCATCACGAAGGCCGCCGCGCCCATCATCGGCGGCATCAGCTGGCCGCCGGTCGAGGCCACCGCCTCGATCGCGCCCGCGGCATGCGCCGGATAGCCGCCCCTGCGCATCAGCGGGATGGTGATGACCCCGGTCGAGACGACGTTGGAGACCGCCGAACCCGAGATCGAGCCGAACAGCGAGGATGCGGTCACCGCGATCTTGGCCGAGCCGCCCCGGTAGCGGCCCATCAGCGCGGTCGAGATGTCGGTGAAGAAGCGCGACCCGCCCGAGGTGTCGAGCAGCACGCCGAAATAGATGAAGGCGATGACGATGGTCGTCGACACGGTGAGCGGGATGCCGAGGAGCCCGTTCGAATCGAGGCCGAGATAGATGAACATCCGATCGACATCGACGGAGCGGCCCTGGAAGGCGCCGGGGACGAGATGGCCGACCAGCCCGAAGGCGATGAAGAAGATCATGAACCAGAACAGCACCCGGCCGGCGGTCCGCCTGAGCCCCTCCGCCACCAGGACGATGATCAGGACGCTGGCGGCGATCGCGTCCGCGGGGCGGAAATGGAGGTTCTCGAAGATTCGTTCGTAGTCCCAGGCGACCCAGGCGCAGACGACGAGCCCGGCGACCGCCGCGAGCCCATCGTACCAGGGCACCCGCAAACGCTCGGTCTTGGTCCGTGCCGGCTTGACGACGAACAGGGTCGCGATGCCGATGCCGAGCAGCATCACGAGCCTTTGCTCGTTGTAGAGGACCAGCCCGACCATGCGGTAGAGGTCGGCGGCCTCGGCGAGCGCGCCCGCGGTCAGCAGCCCGCCGAGCCACGCGCCGAGGACGCGGACGGTCCAGGTCGCCCGCGCCTCGCCCTCACACCGTTCGGCGTCCGCCATGTCCGCCGAAGCCCGGCGCGCCGGTTACATCAGCCCGGCTTCCTTGAAGAACTTCTGCGCGCCCGGATGGTACGGGATGCCGAGATCGAGGTTGATCTTGGCCGGTTCGAACCCGCCGAACGACTTGTGGGCGGTGACCAGCTTCTTCTTGTTGGCGTGCAGCGCCTTGACCACCTTGTAGACGGTCTCGTCGGGGGTCCTGGTGCTGGCGTTGACGATGAAGGGCGCGATCAGCGTGTTGGTCGGACCCTTGACGCCGGGATATTCCGCCGAGGGCTGGATCGTCCCCAGCACCGCGCCCGGCGCGATCTTGCGCAGGATCGCCTGGGTCTTGTCGTTCATCTCCGCCGAGAGCACGCGAATCCCGCCGACCGCGGCGTGCGCCTGGCGGGTCTTGCCCGACGACAGCGAGAAGTTGGCCGCGTCGACCTTGCCCTCCATGAAGTCCTGGACGCCGCGCACACCGTTGGGCACCGGCACGCCCTTGACGTCCTTCTCGGTCACCCCCGCCGTTGCCAACAGCGCGCGGGCGAACAGCCCCGCGATCTTCTGCTTGGTGTAGCGCGAGGGGACGCGCTTGCCCCTGAGGTCGCCAAGCGCCTTGATCGGCGAATCGTCGCGCACGTACCAGCCGACCACCAGCGGGAACAGCGACGCGACGACCCGGACGTTCTCCTGCTTGCGGCCCTTGAACATGGCGCCGCCGGATTTCGCGAAGGCGGTGACCACGCTGACCGAGATGGTGAAGTCGAGCTCGCCGTCGTTGAGCAGCGGCAGAGTGACCACGGGGCCGCCCTGCGGGACGACGCGCATCTTCACGTCGGCGTTCTCGATCGCCACCTTGGCGACGCCCGCGCCGGTCGCATAGGCGAGCGAGCCCTGCGGGTTGGTGCCGATGCTGACGGTCTGCGCCGAGACGCCCGCCGCGGCGAGCGCGGTGGCGGCGATCGCCGCCGTTGCCAGGTATTTCATTTTCTTGCCTCCCTTCAGGGCTTGTCGAAGCGCGTGGGCGCTACAGGTTCACTCTCATCAGATCATAGGCGGTCATCAGCGGACCGGAATAGTGCTTGCGGATGTCGCGCACCACCTCGTCCATCAGGTGGGGCCCCATGAGGTCGACCGGGTAGTGGTTGGTGGACGCGGTGCGGATCACCGTGTTGGTCGAGTCGAAATGCCCGAAATGGGTCGCGACCAGCAGCTTGACGCCGGCGTCGCGCGCGATCCTGCCGAGATCCTCCGGCGGGGTGTGGGCGAAGGTTCCGACCCCGGCGCGGGTGCGGAAATCGATGAAGACCTGGGGAAAGGTGCATTCGTGGATCAGAACGTCTGCGTCGCGGGCAAGCCGCACGACGGCCTCGCACGGCGCGGTGTCGCCCGAAAACGCGACCGCCTTGCCCTCCGCCTCGAGGCGTATGCCGAAGCACTCGCTGATCTCGCGCGGGATGTGCTCCACCCAGTCGCAGAGGATCCTGACGTCCTCGTCCTGGTAGGCGAGCCCCGGCTGGACCTCCCGCACGTCGGGCCGCATGGCGGCCAGGTTCTGCTGCCGGAGCGGGTAGGCGCTGCGCGCCCTGAAATCGGCGTCGAAGGCGCCGCCCTCGAACAGCATCTTGCAGAAATGCCCGGTCCCCTTGGGGCCCAGAACGATCGGCGAGTCCGGCCGGTCCCACATCCAGCCCGCGATCGCGAACAGCGGGAAGTCGCAGATATGGTCGTGGTGGAGATGGGTCAGGAAGACCGCCTTCACCTCGGCCGGGTTGGCGTTGGCGGCGACCATGTTGCGCACCGTTCCGTTGCCGCAGTCGAACATGTAGCGCGCGCCGTTATCGAGCGTGACGAGGATGCCGGATTGCGCGCGGTCGGGATCGGGGAACGGGGCTCCGGTGCCCAGCATGGTGACGTACATCGGGATCCTCCTCGGAACCGTCGGGAAGGAACCAGCCTGAGAGGCGGGCGTTGCGGGGTCAATGCCCTGCGACGCCCGCCTTAAGGTTGACGACGACCAGCGCGCCCACCGCCATCGCCGCGCCGCCGATCAGGAAGATCGGAACATGGCTTCCGGTCACCTCGAACAGCGCCACCAGGGAATAGCCCGCGACGACCTGGGCCACGCCGCCCACCAGCGCCATCGCGCGCCACAAGGGCGGCATCTCTTCCGGGCCCACGATCTGGTGCACGCGGCCGGAGATAATGGCGGAGAAGCCCGGCTGCGCGCCGACGACGAGCGACGAGAAGACCAATACCCAGGCGAAAGGCAGGATCACCGGCAGGGCGACTCCGGCGGCCAGGCTCGCCAGCACCAGGATCAGGCCGAGGCGGTGGCCGATCCAGTCGGCGAGGCGGCCCCAGAGGAAGGTTCCCGTCATCGCGCCCAGCCCGAACAGCACCCAGTGGAACCCGCCGATCCCCATGCTCTCGCCCAGCCCGCGGACGAGATAGTCGACCCAATAGATGCTGTGCGGCACGAGGCCGATCCCGAACATGCTTTGCGCCGCGATCAGCCGAAACGCCGTGGAGGTCGGGCGGAAGCGCGATCGCGGCCGGCCGCGCGGCGGCGTCTCCGCCGGGGTCGCGGCCCGCCATCCCCAAAGCGCCACCGCCACGCCTGCCGCGCCGACGAGCGCCAGCCCCGACCACGCCATGACAAGGCTCGACCGAAGGAGCAGCGGCACCAGAACGCCGGAGGCGAGGATCGCGATCCCGACGCCGGTGAAAACGATCCCGGTTGCCGCGCCCAAGCGGTCGGGCGGCGCGTGGCGGGTGACCACCGCGAGCGCGTAGACCATCATCACGCCCATCGCGATCCCCGCGACGCCGCGCCAGAAGATCAGCCAGGCCGCGCCCGCGGGCGCGATGCTTGCGACGAGGCAGGCCAGCGTGATCCACAGGCACGCCCGCAGCAGCGCGGCCTCCTCCATCCGGCGGCGGAGCCAAGGGGCGGCCAGCGCCCCGATCAGGAATCCCGCCATATTGAACGCCTGGACGGAGCCGGCTTCGGCGGCGCTCAAACCGCCGCCCTCGATCAGGGCGGGAATCATCGGGGTATAGGAGAACCGGCCGAGCCCCATGCCGACCAGAAGCGTGGCCGCGCCCCCGATCGAAAGCCGCACCCAGGTCGGCATGGACAATCCTCCGATGACGCCGCCTAACTCAGCATCGTGTTCGGCAGGATCAGCGACAAGCCGGGAAAGGCGACCAGAATGGCGAGGCAGATCATCATCGCCGCCCAGAACGGCAGGATGCCGATATAGATGTCGCGCATCGGCACGTCGCGCGCCACGCCCTTGACGACGAAGACGTTCATGCCGACCGGCGGGCTGATCAGCGCCATTTCGAGGATGATCACCATGACCACCCCGAACCACACCCTGAGGTCGCTCGAATCCGGCCGCATCCCGAGAAACGCCGGAAGCTCCGACTGCTCGATGATGGGCAGGACGATGGGCAGGATCAGCACCATCATCGCGAACCCGTCGAGGAAGGTGCCCAGCGCGATGAAAGCGAGCAGGATGATGACCAGCAGGGTGATCGGCCCGAGCTCGAGGGCCTTGAGCGCGCCGGCGAGAGATTCCGGAATCTGGGTGAGGGCGAGAAAGGGCGAGAAGACCGCCGCGCCGAGGATGATGAAGTAGATCATCGCGGTCGTGCTCACCGTGTTGAGCAATACGCTGCTCGCCATCCGCCGCGACACCGCGCCCCGGCGGAGCGCGAAGAAGATCGCCAGCACCGCGCCGACGGCCGCCGCTTCGACCGGGGTGAACACGCCGCCATAGATGCCGCCGATCGAGACCACGACGATGAAGATGATGGCGAGGCCGCGGCCCAGCGCGCGGCGCTTCTCGGCCCAGCCATAGCGTCGCGCGGCCGGGCCGATCTCCGGCTTCAGCGAGATCTGGATGAAGATCGTGACCAGGAAAATGCCCGCGAGGAGGAGTCCCGGGATCACGCCCGCCAGGAACAGCCGGCCGATCGATTCCTCCGTCAGAATGGCGTAGATCACGAACCCCGTGGAGGGAGGAATGAGAATGCCGAGCGTCCCGCCGGCGGCGACCGCGCCGGCGGCGAGCTTGCGGTCGTACCCGAAGCGGGCCATCTCCGGCAGCGCGACCCGTCCGATGGTCAACGCGGAGGCGACCGAGGAGCCGGAGAGCGCCGCGAACCCCGTGCAGCCGAGAACCGTCCCGTGCGCGAGCCCGCCGCGCATCCAGCCGACCCAGGCATTGGCCGTGTTGTAGAGGTCCCGGCTCATCCCGCAGGCGCTCGCGACATTGCCCATCAGGACGAAGAACGGGATCACGGTGAGCTCGTAGAAGATCAGCGTGCTCCAGGTCTCGGTCACGAGGGTGGCGAGCGCCGCCGGCCAGCTGTTCAGAACGACGAGCCCCGCGAAGCCGACCACCGTCATCGCCAGCGCGACCGGCACGCGCTGGCTCATCAAAACGAGGAGAAGGCCGAGGCCGGCAATGCCGAGAAGGGTCGGATCCATCAGGCGCCGTCGATCTCCGCCGCCGCCCAGGCGGCGCGGTAGCCGAGCGGCCTGCCGGTTGCGGCAAGTCCGATTTCCACCGCCAGCACGAGCGCCTGGAACGCGGCCGCCGCCGCCAGCACCCAGAAAAACGGCTGGAACGGCAACTCGATCATGTTGGTCGCCTCGTTGAACAGCGCCGCGTCGTCCGCGCGCAGCCAGGCGCGCCAGGCGAGGAGGGCGAAGATCAGGAATCCGACCGCGCGCACCGCAACGTCGCGGCTGCGGTTCAACGCCGCGATCCCGTATTCCGGAATCAGGTCGACCACGATGTGCCCGCCGATCCGCCACGTGAAGGGGAAGGCGAGGGCCACCACCGTCACCATCCCCATCTCCAGCAGATCCTTGGTGCCGAGGATCGGAGCCGCGAAGACGTAGCGCAGGACCATGTCGGCGAAGGTGAGCCCGATCAGTCCGACAAGAACGAGCCCGGCGAGGGCTGCGAGCCCGCCCGAGACGTGATCCAGCGTCTTCAAGCGGTCCCGCCCGTCGCCGTTCGCGGGAGAGCGGCGCCTATTTCTTCATCGCCGCGACGACCTTGCTCCCCGGTATCCCCTTGGCGTCATGCTCCTTGAGAACCCCCGCCACCGCGGCCGCGGCCCGCTTGTCGAACGCCGCGCGCGCCTCGGGCGACAGCTCGACGATCTGCTTGCCGGCCATCCCGCGGAACTTGGAGAGCGCGATCTGGCCGAACTTGGCGAGGCCCGCCGCCGAGCGCAGGCTGATGTCGAGGCCGGTGAGCTTGTCGAGCGCCGCCCTGTTCTTCGGGGACAGCTCGTCATAGGCCTGCTGGTTCATCACCATGAAGATTGTCGTCGGCATCTCCGGCAGACCGACGGTGACGAACCTGGTCGGCTCGATCAGCTTGAAGATGAGCAGCGAGTCGGAGCCCATCAGGGCGCCGTCGACCACCCCGGTGCTCATCGAGGTGTAGACCTTGGTCGCCGGCATCGGCACCGGGGTCGCGCCGTAAGACGAGATCACCGCCGCCGCCGATTTGGACGCCACCCGGATCTTCAGCCCCTTGAGATCCTCGAGCGTTCTCACCGGCTTGTCGCGCATCATGAACACCGCCGGCGGCGTCACGAACACCGCGAGCGGGCGGGTGCGCTTGAACTCGCCCCGCAAATGCGCGTCCATCACCTTCCACAGCTTCCGCGTCGCGTCCTGGTGCCCCTGCGTGACGCCCGGCAGTTCGATCAGCAGCGTCTTCGGGAAAACCGATGACGTATATCCCGGCAGGCCGTAGGAGATTTCCGCCACGCGCCTGACCGCGCGCTGGTACTGCTCCACCGGTCCCTTGCCCAGCGCCCCGGCGGCGTAGACCTTGATCTTGACCTCCCCGCCCGTTGCCTTGTCGAGGTCGTCGGCGAGCTTGAGGAAGATCGGCTTGTGGAGGATGTATTGCGGCGGCACGAAGCTCGCGAACTTGAGCACCGTTTCGGCCGCGGCCGGCTGGACGAATGCGGCGGCGGCGGCCAGTGCCGCGGCCGGCAGACTCAGCATTCTGCGTTTCATGGTTGTGCCTCCTTATCCGGATGTCTCCTGCGGGGTTCTGGCGGCGACCGAGAGCGCATGCACCTGCCCGGCCAGCTCGTCCGCCAGACACGCATAGACCAGACGCTGGCGTTCCACCCGGCTCTTGCCCTCGAAGGCGGAGGCCGCGATCTCCACCCGGAAATGGCTCTCTCCGCCCTCCGGAGCGCCCGCGTGGCCGAGATGCAGGTGGGACTGGTCGACGATATCGAGATATGTCGGGCGGAACGCCTCTTCCAGCTTGCCGCGGATGGTCTCCGCTACGCCCATGCCTGTGCCGCCCCCGCGTCGGTGCCGTGCTTGCCTGCCCCCTGTGCCAATCGCATACTGCGCGCCATGGAGGGGAACGGCAACGCTTCTGTCGACCTTCGGGCCGAATGCGCGTCCCGCACCTGCGCCGTTCCCGGCTGCGACGGGCCGGCGGAGTACCGGGCCCCGCGCTCCCGCGAGCGGCTGGCCGACCATATGTGAGGCGTTTGCGCTGTCGGGGACGGGTTGATTTACAAGGCGTTCACGGAGGTGCGAGATTTTTGATACCCCGTGGTGGTCGTTGATATCCGGGGTTTCAGTTTCGCTGCGGCGGTCGTTTTGGCGATTTTCACCCCACGCCGCTGGTCGCGGCGTCTTGGCAGCGAGGTTTTCCTGCGGCGGCCTCGCGCGCCCTGATCGTGCGCATGAGATAGAAGGTGTCGCCATCGGGCCCTGGGGCCCTTGTTCCACCACCACCCCTGGTCGGGAGAACAGCGATGGCGACGGCGGCGAAGCTACCCTTTTCGTGGCGCGATGTCGAAGTCCTGCCGGACCTTGAACGGCTGCGCCTGGTTCTGGCGGTGCTTCCCGACGAGGAGATCGTGACGGCGCTTGAAGTGTGTCGCGGTCGGGGCCGTAACGACTACCCGGTGCGGGCGATGTGGCGGGCGCTGATCGCGGGGGTGGTGTTGCAACACGCCTCGATGCAGTCGCTGTTGCGGGAGCTGGGGCGCAACCCGGCGTTGCTGGAGATCTGCGGGTTCGACCCTCTGCCGTATCAGAGCGGGCCGGTGACGGTGCTTCACGACGGGCATGCGGTAACGCGCCCGGCGCGGGTTCGTTCGACGGCGCCGAGCCACTGGAACTTCTTGCGGTTTCTGGGGCGTGTTGTGCAGCTTGAGGACGAGCAGGGGCTGGTGTCCGCCATGATCGAGAGCCTGCGCGCCGCGCTGTTCGCCGCGTTGCCGGACTTCGGGCGTCATCTCGGCTACGACGGCAAGGCGATCGCGAGCCACTCGACGGGCCGGGTCGGCAAGGACGAGGACAAGACCTCGGACCCCGACGCCGACTGGGGCAAGCACGAGACGGGCGGGGTGGACGCCAGGACCGGCGCGGTGTGGAAGAAGGTGAAGTCGTGGTTCGGCTACGGGCTGCACCTGATCGCCGACACCGATTACGAGGTTCCGGTGGCCTTCGAGGTGACGCGCGCTTCGGCCTCGGAACCCAAGGTGCTGTCCGGGATGCTGGAGGAGCTGTTCGCAAGGGCGCCGGAGATCGCCGGGCGCTGCGCCGACTTCAGCGCCGACCGCGGTCTCGACGATGCCCGCCTGAAGGCGCGGCTGTGGGACCGGTGGACCGCCCGCCCGCTGATCGATACACGGCTGATGTGGCGGGTGGAGAAGCAGGAGCCGAGATACGATCCGGCGCAGCCGATCACGCGGCCGCTGTTCCCCGACCGCGCCGATGTCATCGTTCACGACGAGCGCGGCCGGGTGTCCTGCGTCTGTCCCGGGACCGGCGAGGTCCGCGCTATGGCGTTTCAGGGGTTCGAGGCTGATCGGGGCCGCTGCGGCACGCTCAAATACCGCTGCCCGGCAGCCGCCTTCGGCTTCGCCTGCGCCGGCAGCCGGGCCTGCCACCGGGCCGGCGGGGTCAAGCCCGGAGACTATGGCCGCATCCTGCGCATCGACCTCGACAGCCACGACCGGCGCATCTTCACCCCCACGCCCTGGGGCAGTCCGTCATGGCGGCGCGGCTACAACCGCCGCTCGGCCATGGAGCGGATCAACAGCCGCCTCGACAACAGCTTCAACTTCGAGACCCACTACATCCGAGGCCGCGCCAAGATGAAGACCCGCCTCGGCCTCGCCCTGGCGGTGATGATGGCGATGGCTCTCGCCCAGGCCCGCGCCGGCCGCCCCGAGCGCATGCGCTCCCTGGTCGGCGCCGTGCCGTATCTCGACACCGGCTGACCGCTCGTCTGCCTCCCGACAATCCTGCCCGATCCCGCCGCCCGACGGCAGAGGGGAAGCCACGCCCGCACGCCAGACAATCTTCCGGTAATCGTATTTGTCAGGCCCCGGAAGCCCGTATCCTGCCCGGTGGGGAAGCGGGCCGGACGATATTCAACCGCCAAAATCGAACCGGCGACAGCCAAAAATCACCACAGCGCACATTTCTCACATTTCTCTCTGAGGCGTTTGCGCTGTCGGGGACGGGTTGATTTACAAGGCGTTCACGGAGGTGCGAGATTTTTGATACCCCGTGGTGGTCGTTGATATCCGGGGTTTCAGTTTCGCTGCGGCGGTCGTTTTGGCGATTTTCACCCCACGCCGCTGGTCGCGGCGTCTTGGCAGCGAGGTTTTCCTGCGGCGGCCTCGCGCGCCCTGATCGTGCGCATGAGATAGAAGGTGTCGCCATCGGGCCCTGGGGCCCTTGTTCCACCACCACCCCTGGTCGGGAGAACAGCGATGGCGACGGCGGCGAAGCTACCCTTTTCGTGGCGCGATGTCGAAGTTCTGCCGGACCTTGAACGGCTGCGCCTGGTTCTGGCGGTGCTTCCCGACGAGGAGATCGTGACGGCGCTTGAAGTGTGTCGCGGTCGGGGCCGTAACGACTACCCGGTGCGGGCGATGTGGCGGGCGCTGATCGCGGGGGTGGTGTTGCAACACGCCTCGATGCAGTCGCTGTTGCGGGAGCTGGGGCGCAACCCGGCGTTGCTGGAGATCTGCGGGTTCGACCCTCTGCCGTATCAGAGCGGGCCGGTGACGGTGCTTCACGACGGGCATGCGGTAACGCGCCCGGCGCGGGTTCGTTCGACGGCGCCGAGCCACTGGAACTTCTCGCGGTTTCTGGGGCGTGTTGTGCAGCTTGAGGACGAGCAGGGGCTGGTGTCCGCCATGATCGAGAGCCTGCGCGCCGCGCTGTTCGCCGCGTTGCCGGACTTCGGGCGTCATCTCGGCTACGACGGCAAGGCGATCGCGAGCCACTCGACGGGCCGGGTCGGCAAGGACGAGGACAAGACCTCGGACCCCGACGCCGACTGGGGCAAGCACGAGACGGGCGGGGTGGACGCCAGGACCGGCGCGGTGTGGAAGAAGGTGAAGTCGTGGTTCGGCTACGGGCTGCACCTGATCGCCGACACCGATTACGAGGTTCCGGTGGCCTTCGAGGTGACGCGCGCTTCGGCCTCGGAACCCAAGGTGCTGTCCGGGATGCTGGAGGAGCTGTTCGCAAGGGCGCCGGAGATCGCCGGGCGCTGCGCCGACTTCGTAAGCGTCCGGCGTGACCGCCCCTGCGTGGTCAGTCGGCGGCTTCCCGATCTTCTGCGGGCGCGGTGTTCCACGGCAGCAGATCGTCGATGCGGTTGATCCTGTAGTCGGGGATGCGTTCGAGGACCTGAGCAAGCCAGGCCTGCGGATCGACATCGTTGAGCCTGGCGGTCTCGATCAGGGTGTAGGCGATGGCGGCGGCCCTGCCGCCGCTGGCCGAGCCCATGAAGAGATAGTTCTTGCGGCCGAGCGCGATCGGCCTCATTGCGCGTTCGGCGGGGTTGTTGTCGATCTCGAGGAAGCCGTGCTCGAGATAGGGTCGAAGGCGCTTCATCCGGGTCAGGGCATGACGGATCGCCGCTGCCAGCGGGGTCTTGGCGGAGATTCTGGGCAGCTGCGATTGCAGCCACCGCTCCAGCTCGTCGAGGCACGGCGCGGCCTTGGCCTGGCGGATGGCCGCGCGGTTCTCGGGCGGCTGCCCGCGGGCCTCCTTCTCGATAGCGTAGAGGGCGGCGATCCGTTCCAGCGCCTCGGCGGCGATCGCCGAGCCCTGGGCGGCATGGACGTCGAAGAACTTGCGTCGCACATGCGCCAGACAGGCCACCTCGCGGACCGGCCCGGCGCGCGCCAGCGCACCGAACCCGGCATAGCCGTCCGAGTGCATCCAGCCGGCGAAGCCTTCAAGATGCGCCTTCGGATGCGCCGCCTTGCGGTCGGCCGAGAAGCGGTACCAGGCCGCCGGCGGCGCCTCGCCAGCCCAGGGCCGCTCGTCCCGCACGTAGGTCCAGGCCCGGCCGGTCGCCGTTTTGCCGGTTCCCGGCGCCAGCAGCTTGACCGGGGTGTCGTCGGCGAACAGGGCTTGTCCTTCCAGCACATGGCGCCCGATCGCATCGGCCAGGGGCTCCAGCAGCGCCGTCGCCTTGCCGACCCAGCCGGCGAGCGTCGAGCGGTCGAGCTCGACGCCGTCGCGGGCGAAGATGCGGGACTGGCGGTAGAGCGGCAAGCGAGTCGCGCGGGGGAATCTCACCCCCACGCGCTCCCAGAACCGTACGTGAACCTCTCAGCTCATACGGCTCCCAGCGTCCGGCCCTGCCCGTGCACAAGGGTCCAATGGGCGAACCGCCACGGCTCCGCTTTCGCGATTCTGGCAAGCCAGAGACGAGCCTGACGCGGTCGTTGTCGGAAGCGTTTGAACTTCCGCATTGCCCATCGCTGCAAGTGGGCGTCTATCAGACGAAGGGTCGGATAGAGCGCCGACTTGTAGAATGCGCCGAAGTAGCATCCACCCCCGCGCGGCACCGGCCCTGTCGCGAAAGTAAAAACGGGCACTTGCTGGCGCAGTTCGAAGATGTGATTCGTCGGGCGGTCGGGGCAGTCGAGGCCGGCTTGGCAATGGCGTGCTCAGGCACCCGTAAAGTAGCGTGGCCCGAACCATGATCGGCTTCTGTCACTGATGGCGCGGGGTTCCCGCGACCTCGTTCAAGAGATTGAGATTTGCCGTGGTTCCTCCCCGACCCGAGTGAAGCGAAGCGGTCAGAGGAGGGATTTGGATGCCACGCAAGCGCCGACGGTCCGAGAGCCTGCAAGTCGTGAACCGGGATTGTGCCGGGTGAGGTGGCGTCGGTTTGTCGGACAGGCTGACGGCGTTTTCAAGGTGTATTCCGGTTGAAGTTTGTGCCGCCAGAATCCTCTTGGATCGATCTTTCTGCTGCTGCTGTTGCGCCTGTGGGTATGTGGTCAAGGCGCGAAGCGGCTTGTCCATCATATCCACAGGCGTGTCGCCCCGGTAGGCCTCGGCCGGCGTCCGCCCGCCGAGTGCCGAGTGCGGTCTCTCGGTGTTGTAGAAGCCGATCCACTGGCCGATGACGCGCCGGGCTGCGAAGCCGTCGGCGATCTCGTGCAGGTAGACCGCCTCGTATTTGAGCGAGCGCCACAGCCGCTCGATGAAGATGTTGTCCATGCACCGGCCGCGGCCGTCCATCGAGATGCGGATACCGGCCTCCCGCAGGCGCGCGGTGAAGGCGAAGCCGGTGAACTGGCTGCCCTGGTCGGTGTTGAAGATCTGCGGGGTGCCATGGCGCGCCAGGGCTTCGTCGAGAGCCTCGACACAGAACCCCGCGTCCAGCGTGTTCGACAGCCGCCAGGCCAGGACGCAGCGGCTCGCCCAGTCCATGATCGCCACCAGGTAGAGGAAGCCGCGCCGCACCGGGATGTAGGTGATGTCGGCGCACCACACATGGTTCGGCCGCTCGATCGCCAGACCCCGCAGCAGATATGGATAAACCCGGTGCCCGAGGTGCGGCGCACTGGTCCGCGGCGCCCGATAGACCGCCTGAAGACCAAGCAGGCGCATCAGGCGAGCGGCCCGCCGCCGCCCGATCCGCACCCCCTCGCGGCGCAGATGCCGAACCATCTGGCGGGCGCCGTAGAACGGATACTTGAGGAACAGCGCGTCGATCCGGCGCATCAGAGCCAGCGTCTCCGCGCTCTCCCCCTTCGGCCGGTCATAGAGCGACGAGCGCCCGATCGACAGCAGACGGCATTGCCGGGTCAGGCTCAACGACGGGTGGCCCCGCACAACCATCGCCCGTCTCCCGGACCGGCTCAGCGACCGGACCCGCGTGACAAAAAATCACGCTCTACGATCAACTCCCCGATCTTGGCGTGAAGAGCCCGGACCTCGCTCTCGTGATCCCGCGCCCGGCGCTCACCTCCACCGGAAAAGACCTCCCCCAGACCCTCCATCGCCTGGCGCTTCCACACACCCACCTGGTTCGGATGCACCTGGTGCTTCGAGGCAATCTCCTGAAGCGTCCGATCACCCCGTAGCGCCTCCAAGGCTATCTTCGCCTTCAGCTCCCCCGAAAACCTGCGTCGCTTGCTCATCCGCATTCCTCCGTCACACGGCAGAATACACCTTGACGACCTGTCCGATTTTGCGACGCCACCTCACAAACGCCACTGTCGCACGCGGCGCCGAAACGCCTTGAGCGCAGTCGGGCTGGCAGCCGGAAGGAACGAGACCCCGAACAACCCGCCGCGCCACGCCGCGAACCTTGGCTGGAAACGGTAGCCCAGGAAGTCGAACGCGACCGTCGGGTAGTCCGCCTTGCGGTTGGTATCCTTGCAGTAGACCACCTTGGTCTTCTGCGGATGGACCTCCAGGCCGCACTCGGCCAATCGGTCCGCAACCCGCCGCCAGAGGGTCTTTGCCGCCTCCTCCGTTCGACAATGGCAGATTATATCGTCCGCATACCGTTCGAACGGAACATGCGGCATCGACCTTTTCATCCATTGATCGAACGCATAGTGCAGGAACAGGTTGGACAATACTGGCGAAATTACCCCGCCCTGTGGCGTGCCCCTGTCCCGTGCGACAACGGTGCCGTCCTCCTCGATCACGGGAGCCTTCAACCAGCGCTCGACATAGAGCAGCACCCACCGGCAGTCCGTATGGTGACGAACGGCCTTCAGCAGCAACTCGTGGTCGATGTTGTCGAAGAACCCCTTGATGTCCATGTCCAGCACCCAGTCGTAGCGCCAGCATCGCCGACGCGCTGTCCGGATGGCGTCAATGGCGGATCGCTTCGGCCGATATCCGTATGAGTCCTCATGGAAAATCGGTTCCAACAAGGGCTCCAGATGTCGGCGAACAACCTCCTGAGCGATGCGGTCCGTGACCGTCGGTATGCCCAACGGGCGCTTCCCGCCGCCCTCCTTGGGGATGTTCACCCTGCGAACCGGAGGCGGCATATAGCTGCCTGAGGACATGCGATTCCAGAGCTTGTAGAGTTCCGGACCAAGCCGTTCCTCCAGACTCTCGACCGTCTGCCCATCTACTCCAGCCGCTCCCCGGTTTGCCTTCACATGCTTGAAGGCTTCCCAGACTTCCCTCTTTGCTATCGGGAACGGCTTTGCCCCTGTCATCCGGCTCCTCCTGTCACCAGTTGGCCGACGGCAGCGGCTGAACACCACAGCCCCTTCGGTCCAGCGCCATTACAGCGCCTTCATCCCTACTACGGGCTGTTCTGCCCCTGTGCCCCGCATCGGTACTCTGAGCCTTCCGGGGGCTGCCCGGTTGGCCGTCTCCCTTGGCATCGGGACGACAGGTTCTCCTGTTCCGCAAGAAAGCCTGTTCCGGGTTCACGCCGCCTTCGAGCCGGATGCCGCGTGGGCCGGACTCCAGGACTCCGCCCATGCTTGTCCCGGAGTGACCACCACCCCCGGTTCTGACATCGACCATACGCTTTCGGCAGTTCATCGGCGGTTCGCTTTCGCTCGTCTCCCCGGACCTCACCTGACGAGATCGTCGTCCCGCCGTTTCCACGACGCTCACCACCATCGCTCTTTACGACAGCAGCTCGTGGTGGTTTGAGACCGACGCCTGATCGTCGACCCCGAGGGGCCTACCCTCATCTCTCTTGCAGTTGCGCACCTCCTTTCATGGCGGTGCTTCAGGACACACGGTGATCGCAATACTTCGAGACCAGCACATGCGCCAGAAGGCCGGGGCCCGGTCGGCCGCGCTCGATCGGTCGCGGCGGCAGCGGCGCCTGGTGGAACTTCTCGCAGCCGCCGCAGGCCAGGCGCGGACGGACGATGCGCTTCACCACGAAGCGGCCGGGGATGTACTCCAGCTCCTCCGTCACATCCTCGCCGAGCCGCTTGAGACGGCCGCCGCAGTCCGCGCAGCGCTCGCCCGGCGCGAGAACCGTCTCCTCGCGCGGCAGGTGGTCCGGCAGGGGACGGCGCTTCGGCTGCTTCTTCGTGGCGGGCGTCGGCTCGGTCGGCGCCTCGGCCGCCCGCGCGATCTCCTCGTCCTCCAGCCCGAGATCAAGCTGGTCGAGGGCCTCCGAGGTGACGCCGAAGCGCTGCCGCCGCAGACCCGCAAGCTGGTGCCTGAGCTTCTCGATCAACAGATCGCGGTTGCGCAGCTCGGCGTCCCGTGCCGCCAGTTCGGCCCGCGAGGCCAGCACCATCGCCTTCAACGCGGCGATGTCGTCGGGCAGGGAATGGGCCGCTTCGAGCATGGCCGCATCCTACCCGAAGGGGCCGACAAAGGGAAGCCCGAATGACAGTCAACCCATTGTTTATAAACGGTGAATCAGCCCGCGGCCAGCGGTCTCCAGGTGCGAACCGGCGCCCGCCAGTCGATCCCCTCAAGCAGCATCGACAGCTGCGCCGGCGTCACCGACACCTTCCCTTCCGATGCCGACGGCCACACGAAGCGGCCACGCTCCAGACGCTTCGAGAACAGGCACGCACCCTGGCCGTCCCACCAGATCATCTTGATCAGGTCGCCCCGGCGGCCGCGGTAGATGAAGAGATGGCCGCAATGCGGATCCGCCTTCAATACCCGCTCCGCCTGCGCCGCGAGACCGGGGAACCCCTTGCGCATGTCGGTCACGCCGCAGGCCAGCCATACCCGGGTCGAGGAGGGAACCGGGATCATCCGCCAAGCGCCCGCACCACCCGGCACAGCGCGTCCGCGTCGAACGACCCGAACGCGCTCACCCGGTGGCCGTTCGACAACGCGATCTCGATCCGACCGTCCGATGCCGCGGCCGGCTCCAACGGCGGCGCATCGGGCACCACCTCCACCGGCAGGAAGGACGGCGCCTCCCCGGCATCGGCCGCCGGCCTGTAACGGGGATCGCGCCGCCAGGTGAAGATCAGGTTGGCGTTGACGTCATAGCGGCGCGCCACAACCGACACCGAGACACCGGGAGCGTAGCTCTGCGCCACGATCCGGCGCTTCTCGTCGTCCGACCAGAACCGGCGTACCCGACGTGGCACCGCAGCCCCCTAAGATAGTGTCCATTAGCCGATAATGGACACTATCGACCTCTGGAACCTCACCACAGACTGCGGCTCCAAGCCGTCTCGCCACAAGGGCGGTCACGCCAGACGCTTACCCGACTTCAGCGCCGACCGCGGTCTCGACGATGCCCGCCTGAAGGCGCGGCTGTGGGACCGGTGGACCGCCCGCCCGCTGATCGATACACGGCTGATGTGGCGGGTGGAGAAGCAGGAGCCGAGATACGATCCGGCGCAGCCGATCACGCGGCCGCTGTTCCCCGACCGCGCCGATGTCATCGTTCACGACGAGCGCGGCCGGGTGTCCTGCGTCTGTCCCGGGACCGGCGAGGTCCGCGCTATGGCGTTTCAGGGGTTCGAGGCTGATCGGGGCCGCTGCGGCACGCTCAAATACCGCTGCCCGGCAGCCGCCTTCGGCTTCGCCTGCGCCGGCAGCCGGGCCTGCCACCGGGCCGGCGGGGTCAAGCCCGGAGACTATGGCCGCATCCTGCGCATCGACCTCGACAGCCACGACCGGCGCATCTTCACCCCCACGCCCTGGGGCAGTCCGTCATGGCGGCGCGGCTACAACCGCCGCTCGGCCATGGAGCGGATCAACAGCCGCCTCGACAACAGCTTCAACTTCGAGACCCACTACATCCGAGGCCGCGCCAAGATGAAGACCCGCCTCGGCCTCGCCCTGGCGGTGATGATGGCGATGGCTCTCGCCCAGGCCCGCGCCGGCCGCCCCGAGCGCATGCGCTCCCTGGTCGGCGCCGTGCCGTATCTCGACACCGGCTGACCGCTCGTCTGCCTCCCGACAATCCTGCCCGATCCCGCCGCCCGACGGCAGAGGGGAAGCCACGCCCGCACGCCAGACAATCTTCCGGTAATCGTATTTGTCAGGCCCCGGAAGCCCGTATCCTGCCCGGTGGGGAAGCGGGCCGGACGATATTCAACCGCCAAAATCGAACCGGCGACAGCCAAAAATCACCACAGCGCACATTTCTCTGATTTGAGAGGCGTTTGCGCTGTCGGGGACGGGTTGATTTACAAGGCGTTCACGGAGGTGCGAGATTTTTGATACCCCGTGGTGGTCGTTGATATCCGGGGTTTCAGTTTCGCTGCGGCGGTCGTTTTGGCGATTTTCACCCCACGCCGCTGGTCGCGGCGTCTTGGCAGCGAGGTTTTCCTGCGGCGGCCTCGCGCGCCCTGATCGTGCGCATGAGATAGAAGGTGTCGCCATCGGGCCCTGGGGCCCTTGTTCCACCACCACCCCTGGTCGGGAGAACAGCGATGGCGACGGCGGCGAAGCTACCCTTTTCGTGGCGCGATGTCGAAGTCCTGCCGGACCTTGAACGGCTGCGCCTGGTTCTGGCGGTGCTTCCCGACGAGGAGATCGTGACGGCGCTTGAAGTGTGTCGCGGTCGGGGCCGTAACGACTACCCGGTGCGGGCGATGTGGCGGGCGCTGATCGCGGGGGTGGTGTTGCAACACGCCTCGATGCAGTCGCTGTTGCGGGAGCTGGGGCGCAACCCGGCGTTGCTGGAGATCTGCGGGTTCGACCCTCTGCCGTATCAGAGCGGGCCGGTGACGGTGCTTCACGACGGGCATGCGGTAACGCGCCCGGCGCGGGTTCGTTCGACGGCGCCGAGCCACTGGAACTTCTCGCGGTTTCTGGGGCGTGTTGTGCAGCTTGAGGACGAGCAGGGGCTGGTGTCCGCCATGATCGAGAGCCTGCGCGCCGCGCTGTTCGCCGCGTTGCCGGACTTCGGGCGTCATCTCGGCTACGACGGCAAGGCGATCGCGAGCCACTCGACGGGCCGGGTCGGCAAGGACGAGGACAAGACCTCGGACCCCGACGCCGACTGGGGCAAGCACGAGACGGGCGGGGTGGACGCCAGGACCGGCGCGGTGTGGAAGAAGGTGAAGTCGTGGTTCGGCTACGGGCTGCACCTGATCGCCGACACCGATTACGAGGTTCCGGTGGCCTTCGAGGTGACGCGCGCTTCGGCCTCGGAACCCAAGGTGCTGTCCGGGATGCTGGAGGAGCTGTTCGCAAGGGCGCCGGAGATCGCCGGGCGCTGCGCCGACTTCAGCGCCGACCGCGGTCTCGACGATGCCCGCCTGAAGGCGCGGCTGTGGGACCGGTGGACCGCCCGCCCGCTGATCGATACACGGCTGATGTGGCGGGTGGAGAAGCAGGAGCCGAGATACGATCCGGCGCAGCCGATCACGCGGCCGCTGTTCCCCGACCGCGCCGATGTCATCGTTCACGACGAGCGCGGCCGGGTGTCCTGCGTCTGTCCCGGGACCGGCGAGGTCCGCGCTATGGCGTTTCAGGGGTTCGAGGCTGATCGGGGCCGCTGCGGCACGCTCAAATACCGCTGCCCGGCAGCCGCCTTCGGCTTCGCCTGCGCCGGCAGCCGGGCCTGCCACCGGGCCGGCGGGGTCAAGCCCGGAGACTATGGCCGCATCCTGCGCATCGACCTCGACAGCCACGACCGGCGCATCTTCACCCCCACGCCCTGGGGCAGTCCGTCATGGCGGCGCGGCTACAACCGCCGCTCGGCCATGGAGCGGATCAACAGCCGCCTCGACAACAGCTTCAACTTCGAGACCCACTACATCCGAGGCCGCGCCAAGATGAAGACCCGCCTCGGCCTCGCCCTGGCGGTGATGATGGCGATGGCTCTCGCCCAGGCCCGCGCCGGCCGCCCCGAGCGCATGCGCTCCCTGGTCGGCGCCGTGCCGTATCTCGACACCGGCTGACCGCTCGTCTGCCTCCCGACAATCCTGCCCGATCCCGCCGCCCGACGGCAGAGGGGAAGCCACGCCCGCACGCCAGACAATCTTCCGGTAATCGTATTTGTCAGGCCCCGGAAGCCCGTATCCTGCCCGGTGGGGAAGCGGGCCGGACGATATTCAACCGCCAAAATCGAACCGGCGACAGCCAAAAATCACCACAGCGCACATTTCTCTATGTGAGGCGTTTGCGCTGTCGGGGACGGGTTGATTTACAAGGCGTTCACGGAGGTGCGAGATTTTTGATACCCCGTGGTGGTCGTTGATATCCGGGGTTTCAGTTTCGCTGCGGCGGTCGTTTTGGCGATTTTCACCCCACGCCGCTGGTCGCGGCGTCTTGGCAGCGAGGTTTTCCTGCGGCGGCCTCGCGCGCCCTGATCGTGCGCATGAGATAGAAGGTGTCGCCATCGGGCCCTGGGGCCCTTGTTCCACCACCACCCCTGGTCGGGAGAACAGCGATGGCGACGGCGGCGAAGCTACCCTTTTCGTGGCGCGATGTCGAAGTCCTGCCGGACCTTGAACGGCTGCGCCTGGTTCTGGCGGTGCTTCCCGACGAGGAGATCGTGACGGCGCTTGAAGTGTGTCGCGGTCGGGGCCGTAACGACTACCCGGTGCGGGCGATGTGGCGGGCGCTGATCGCGGGGGTGGTGTTGCAACACGCCTCGATGCAGTCGCTGTTGCGGGAGCTGGGGCGCAACCCGGCGTTGCTGGAGATCTGCGGGTTCGACCCTCTGCCGTATCAGAGCGGGCCGGTGACGGTGCTTCACGACGGGCATGCGGTAACGCGCCCGGCGCGGGTTCGTTCGACGGCGCCGAGCCACTGGAACTTCTCGCGGTTTCTGGGGCGTGTTGTGCAGCTTGAGGACGAGCAGGGGCTGGTGTCCGCCATGATCGAGAGCCTGCGCGCCGCGCTGTTCGCCGCGTTGCCGGACTTCGGGCGTCATCTCGGCTACGACGGCAAGGCGATCGCGAGCCACTCGACGGGCCGGGTCGGCAAGGACGAGGACAAGACCTCGGACCCCGACGCCGACTGGGGCAAGCACGAGACGGGCGGGGTGGACGCCAGGACCGGCGCGGTGTGGAAGAAGGTGAAGTCGTGGTTCGGCTACGGGCTGCACCTGATCGCCGACACCGATTACGAGGTTCCGGTGGCCTTCGAGGTGACGCGCGCTTCGGCCTCGGAACCCAAGGTGCTGTCCGGGATGCTGGAGGAGCTGTTCGCAAGGGCGCCGGAGATCGCCGGGCGCTGCGCCGACTTCAGCGCCGACCGCGGTCTCGACGATGCCCGCCTGAAGGCGCGGCTGTGGGACCGGTGGACCGCCCGCCCGCTGATCGATACACGGCTGATGTGGCGGGTGGAGAAGCAGGAGCCGAGATACGATCCGGCGCAGCCGATCACGCGGCCGCTGTTCCCCGACCGCGCCGATGTCATCGTTCACGACGAGCGCGGCCGGGTGTCCTGCGTCTGTCCCGGGACCGGCGAGGTCCGCGCTATGGCGTTTCAGGGGTTCGAGGCTGATCGGGGCCGCTGCGGCACGCTCAAATACCGCTGCCCGGCAGCCGCCTTCGGCTTCGCCTGCGCCGGCAGCCGGGCCTGCCACCGGGCCGGCGGGGTCAAGCCCGGAGACTATGGCCGCATCCTGCGCATCGACCTCGACAGCCACGACCGGCGCATCTTCACCCCCACGCCCTGGGGCAGTCCGTCATGGCGGCGCGGCTACAACCGCCGCTCGGCCATGGAGCGGATCAACAGCCGCCTCGACAACAGCTTCAACTTCGAGACCCACTACATCCGAGGCCGCGCCAAGATGAAGACCCGCCTCGGCCTCGCCCTGGCGGTGATGATGGCGATGGCTCTCGCCCAGGCCCGCGCCGGCCGCCCCGAGCGCATGCGCTCCCTGGTCGGCGCCGTGCCGTATCTCGACACCGGCTGACCGCTCGTCTGCCTCCCGACAATCCTGCCCGATCCCGCCGCCCGACGGCAGAGGGGAAGCCACGCCCGCACGCCAGACAATCTTCCGGTAATCGTATTTGTCAGGCCCCGGAAGCCCGTATCCTGCCCGGTGGGGAAGCGGGCCGGACGATATTCAACCGCCAAAATCGAACCGGCGACAGCCAAAAATCACCACAGCGCACATTTCTCTATGAGGCGTTTGCGCTGTCGGGGACGGGTTGATTTACAAGGCGTTCACGGAGGTGCGAGATTTTTGATACCCCGTGGTGGTCGTTGATATCCGGGGTTTCAGTTTCGCTGCGGCGGTCGTTTTGGCGATTTTCACCCCACGCCGCTGGTCGCGGCGTCTTGGCAGCGAGGTTTTCCTGCGGCGGCCTCGCGCGCCCTGATCGTGCGCATGAGATAGAAGGTGTCGCCATCGGGCCCTGGGGCCCTTGTTCCACCACCACCCCTGGTCGGGAGAACAGCGATGGCGACGGCGGCGAAGCTACCCTTTTCGTGGCGCGATGTCGAAGTCCTGCCGGACCTTGAACGGCTGCGCCTGGTTCTGGCGGTGCTTCCCGACGAGGAGATCGTGACGGCGCTTGAAGTGTGTCGCGGTCGGGGCCGTAACGACTACCCGGTGCGGGCGATGTGGCGGGCGCTGATCGCGGGGGTGGTGTTGCAACACGCCTCGATGCAGTCGCTGTTGCGGGAGCTGGGGCGCAACCCGGCGTTGCTGGAGATCTGCGGGTTCGACCCTCTGCCGTATCAGAGCGGGCCGGTGACGGTGCTTCACGACGGGCATGCGGTAACGCGCCCGGCGCGGGTTCGTTCGACGGCGCCGAGCCACTGGAACTTCTCGCGGTTTCTGGGGCGTGTTGTGCAGCTTGAGGACGAGCAGGGGCTGGTGTCCGCCATGATCGAGAGCCTGCGCGCCGCGCTGTTCGCCGCGTTGCCGGACTTCGGGCGTCATCTCGGCTACGACGGCAAGGCGATCGCGAGCCACTCGACGGGCCGGGTCGGCAAGGACGAGGACAAGACCTCGGACCCCGACGCCGACTGGGGCAAGCACGAGACGGGCGGGGTGGACGCCAGGACCGGCGCGGTGTGGAAGAAGGTGAAGTCGTGGTTCGGCTACGGGCTGCACCTGATCGCCGACACCGATTACGAGGTTCCGGTGGCCTTCGAGGTGACGCGCGCTTCGGCCTCGGAACCCAAGGTGCTGTCCGGGATGCTGGAGGAGCTGTTCGCAAGGGCGCCGGAGATCGCCGGGCGCTGCGCCGACTTCAGCGCCGACCGCGGTCTCGACGATGCCCGCCTGAAGGCGCGGCTGTGGGACCGGTGGACCGCCCGCCCGCTGATCGATACACGGCTGATGTGGCGGGTGGAGAAGCAGGAGCCGAGATACGATCCGGCGCAGCCGATCACGCGGCCGCTGTTCCCCGACCGCGCCGATGTCATCGTTCACGACGAGCGCGGCCGGGTGTCCTGCGTCTGTCCCGGGACCGGCGAGGTCCGCGCTATGGCGTTTCAGGGGTTCGAGGCTGATCGGGGCCGCTGCGGCACGCTCAAATACCGCTGCCCGGCAGCCGCCTTCGGCTTCGCCTGCGCCGGCAGCCGGGCCTGCCACCGGGCCGGCGGGGTCAAGCCCGGAGACTATGGCCGCATCCTGCGCATCGACCTCGACAGCCACGACCGGCGCATCTTCACCCCCACGCCCTGGGGCAGTCCGTCATGGCGGCGCGGCTACAACCGCCGCTCGGCCATGGAGCGGATCAACAGCCGCCTCGACAACAGCTTCAACTTCGAGACCCACTACATCCGAGGCCGCGCCAAGATGAAGACCCGCCTCGGCCTCGCCCTGGCGGTGATGATGGCGATGGCTCTCGCCCAGGCCCGCGCCGGCCGCCCCGAGCGCATGCGCTCCCTGGTCGGCGCCGTGCCGTATCTCGACACCGGCTGACCGCTCGTCTGCCTCCCGACAATCCTGCCCGATCCCGCCGCCCGACGGCAGAGGGGAAGCCACGCCCGCACGCCAGACAATCTTCCGGTAATCGTATTTGTCAGGCCCCGGAAGCCCGTATCCTGCCCGGTGGGGAAGCGGGCCGGACGATATTCAACCGCCAAAATCGAACCGGCGACAGCCAAAAATCACCACAGCGCACATTTCTCTATGAGGCGTTTGCGCTGTCGGGGACGGGTTGATTTACAAGGCGTTCACGGAGGTGCGAGATTTTTGATACCCCGTGGTGGTCGTTGATATCCGGGGTTTCAGTTTCGCTGCGGCGGTCGTTTTGGCGATTTTCACCCCACGCCGCTGGTCGCGGCGTCTTGGCAGCGAGGTTTTCCTGCGGCGGCCTCGCGCGCCCTGATCGTGCGCATGAGATAGAAGGTGTCGCCATCGGGCCCTGGGGCCCTTGTTCCACCACCACCCCTGGTCGGGAGAACAGCGATGGCGACGGCGGCGAAGCTACCCTTTTCGTGGCGCGATGTCGAAGTCCTGCCGGACCTTGAACGGCTGCGCCTGGTTCTGGCGGTGCTTCCCGACGAGGAGATCGTGACGGCGCTTGAAGTGTGTCGCGGTCGGGGCCGTAACGACTACCCGGTGCGGGCGATGTGGCGGGCGCTGATCGCGGGGGTGGTGTTGCAACACGCCTCGATGCAGTCGCTGTTGCGGGAGCTGGGGCGCAACCCGGCGTTGCTGGAGATCTGCGGGTTCGACCCTCTGCCGTATCAGAGCGGGCCGGTGACGGTGCTTCACGACGGGCATGCGGTAACGCGCCCGGCGCGGGTTCGTTCGACGGCGCCGAGCCACTGGAACTTCTCGCGGTTTCTGGGGCGTGTTGTGCAGCTTGAGGACGAGCAGGGGCTGGTGTCCGCCATGATCGAGAGCCTGCGCGCCGCGCTGTTCGCCGCGTTGCCGGACTTCGGGCGTCATCTCGGCTACGACGGCAAGGCGATCGCGAGCCACTCGACGGGCCGGGTCGGCAAGGACGAGGACAAGACCTCGGACCCCGACGCCGACTGGGGCAAGCACGAGACGGGCGGGGTGGACGCCAGGACCGGCGCGGTGTGGAAGAAGGTGAAGTCGTGGTTCGGCTACGGGCTGCACCTGATCGCCGACACCGATTACGAGGTTCCGGTGGCCTTCGAGGTGACGCGCGCTTCGGCCTCGGAACCCAAGGTGCTGTCCGGGATGCTGGAGGAGCTGTTCGCAAGGGCGCCGGAGATCGCCGGGCGCTGCGCCGACTTCAGCGCCGACCGCGGTCTCGACGATGCCCGCCTGAAGGCGCGGCTGTGGGACCGGTGGACCGCCCGCCCGCTGATCGATACACGGCTGATGTGGCGGGTGGAGAAGCAGGAGCCGAGATACGATCCGGCGCAGCCGATCACGCGGCCGCTGTTCCCCGACCGCGCCGATGTCATCGTTCACGACGAGCGCGGCCGGGTGTCCTGCGTCTGTCCCGGGACCGGCGAGGTCCGCGCTATGGCGTTTCAGGGGTTCGAGGCTGATCGGGGCCGCTGCGGCACGCTCAAATACCGCTGCCCGGCAGCCGCCTTCGGCTTCGCCTGCGCCGGCAGCCGGGCCTGCCACCGGGCCGGCGGGGTCAAGCCCGGAGACTATGGCCGCATCCTGCGCATCGACCTCGACAGCCACGACCGGCGCATCTTCACCCCCACGCCCTGGGGCAGTCCGTCATGGCGGCGCGGCTACAACCGCCGCTCGGCCATGGAGCGGATCAACAGCCGCCTCGACAACAGCTTCAACTTCGAGACCCACTACATCCGAGGCCGCGCCAAGATGAAGACCCGCCTCGGCCTCGCCCTGGCGGTGATGATGGCGATGGCTCTCGCCCAGGCCCGCGCCGGCCGCCCCGAGCGCATGCGCTCCCTGGTCGGCGCCGTGCCGTATCTCGACACCGGCTGACCGCTCGTCTGCCTCCCGACAATCCTGCCCGATCCCGCCGCCCGACGGCAGAGGGGAAGCCACGCCCGCACGCCAGACAATCTTCCGGTAATCGTATTTGTCAGGCCCCGGAAGCCCGTATCCTGCCCGGTGGGGAAGCGGGCCGGACGATATTCAACCGCCAAAATCGAACCGGCGACAGCCAAAAATCACCACAGCGCACATTTCTCTATGTGGTTGTGTCTCGAGCATGTTCGCGCGTACAATAAGGCTTGGGACTATTATGCCGGCATGAGCGTGGCCGAGATCGAGGCCCACGTTCGCGCTGACACGACATGGCGGCGCCCGTCCTGGCCGTTCGGGACGGGGCAGGGCGGCGGTCGCGCCCAATCGTGCGATCCGTTCGACCTGTTTCCCGGCGAGCGGCGGGCCGCGCATGACGGAGGCGAGCGCCTGCTCGCGGCCGATCCGGCCGAGAAGCGGGCGCTCGACGTGATGAATCTGACCCCGCCGGTGACGGCGGAAAAAGTGAAGCTGCGCTACAAGGAGCTGGTCAAGCAACTGCACCCCGACGTCAATGGCGGGGACACGCGCGCGGAGGAACGGCTCAAGCGGGTCAATGACGCCTACAGGACGCTCAGCGCCGCGCGCACCGCCTAGCCGGCTTCACGTTACATTCACCAGGGATTGAAGGTTTATGTCAGCTGACAAGAGCAACGGGGCCAATGGCAGCGGGCCCGTGATGCCCGACATGACGGTGTCGGTTCGCCAGGTGTTCGGGCTGGACACCGACTTGCAGGTGCCGGCGTTCAGCGTCCCGCCCTCGGACCACGTGCCGGACCTCGACGAAGCCTATTGCTTCGATCACGACACAACGCTCGCGATCCTGGTCGCGCTCAAGCACAACCGGCGCCTCCTGATCCAGGGCTATCACGGCACCGGCAAGTCGACCCACATCGAGCAGGTGGCCACGCGGCTCAACTGGCCCTGCATCCGCGTCAATCTCGACAGCCATATCAGCCGCATCGACCTGATCGGCAAGGACGCGATCGTGCTCCGCGACGGCAAGCAGGTCACCGAGTTCCGCGAGGGCATCCTCCCGTGGGCGCTGCAAAGCCCCTGCGCGCTGGTCTTCGACGAGTACGACGCCGGCCGGCCGGACGTGATGTTCGTCATCCAGCGCGTGCTGGAGGTCGACGGAAAGATGACCCTGCTCGATCAGAACCGGGTGATCCGCCCGCACCCCGCCTTCCGGCTGATGGCGACGGCCAACACCGTCGGGCTCGGCGACACCACCGGCCTCTATCACGGCACCCAGCAGATCAACCAGGGCCAGCTCGACCGCTGGAACCTGGTGGCCACGCTCAACTACCTGCCGCGCGAGGACGAGGAGGAGATCGTCCTCTCCAAGGTGCCCGACTACGACGACGAGGGCGGCCGCAAGACCATCAGCGCGATGGTCTCCGTCGCCGACATGACCCGCGCGGGTTTCATGAACGGCGACATCTCGACCGTCATGTCGCCCCGGACCGTCATCACCTGGGCCGAGAACAGCCGGCTGTTCGACGACATCGCGACGGCGTTCCGCATGACCTTCCTCAACAAGTGCGACGAGCTGGAGCGTCCGGCGGTGGCCGAGTACTACCAGCGCTGCATGGGCGAGGATCTGCCCGAGGCCACGGTCAAGTCCGGACAGGGCTAGGCACCGCGCGGTTGCCCAGGTGAGTTCCACGACGGCCGATACCCCGATCGAGGCGTTCCGCCGCGTCACCGGCGCGGCGATGCGCGCCATCGCCCGGCGGGAGGACGTGACGGTCAATTTCGGCGCGGAGCCGCGGCTGATCGAGAACCAGGCGCGGCTGCCGGTCCCCTCCCGCGACCTGCCCGAGGGCGAGGTGTCGCAGTTGCGCGGCGAGGCCGATGCGATGGCGCTCAAGCTGCGCCATCACGACGTCGAGCTCCACGCCCGCCGCGCGCCCGCCGGGGAGACGGCGCGCGCCGTGTTCGAATCGCTCGAACAGGTGAGGGTCGAGACCATCGGGTCCAGGCACATGACCGGCGTCGCGGCAAATCTCGACGCCGCGCTGGCCGGGCGCTGCCAGTCGCGCGGCTACGCGCGCATCACCGATGTCGAGGACGCGCCGATCGCCGAAGCCGTGGGGCTGATGGCGCGGGAGAAATGGTCCGGGAGATCGGTCCCCGAGGCGGCCCGCCCGCTGATGGATCTCTGGCGGGAGCAGATCGGCGACAGGATCGACGCCGATCTCTCCGCGCTCGAGGCGGCCCTCGGCGATCAGGAAACCTTCGCGCGCACGGTCAACAAGCTGCTCTACGACCTCGACCTGCTCGACGAGGAGCCGGGGGAAGGCGAGAGCGAGTCGACCGACCAGGGCGAGGACAGCGAGGAATCCGACTCCGAGGACGACGACGCCGAGGCCGCCGAGATGGAAGGCGCGGCCGCGGAGATAGAGGGCTCTCCCTCCTCCGAAATGGAAGACGGGGAGGGCGAGGATTCCGAGGACTCGATGGCCGAACAGGTCCAGGAAGAGATGATGCCCGGGACCGGGGACGAGGAGGGCGAGCGCGCGCAGCGCCGGCGCGCCGACGGTTTCCTGCCCGACGAGGCCCGCCAGCCCGCCTACCGCCCCTATACGGAAGAATTCGACGAGATCGTCGACGCGGAGGAGCTCTGCGACGCCGACGAGCTGGGCCGCCTGAGGCAGCATCTCGACCAGCAGCTGGCCCATCTCCAGGGGATCATCGCCCGGCTCGCCAACCGGCTGCAGCGGCGCCTGCTGGCGCAGCAGTCGCGGTCGTGGGAGTTCGACCTGGAAGAAGGGCTGCTCGACGCCGGGCGCCTCTCCCGCGTCGTGGTCAACCCGATGCACCCGCTCAGCTACAAGATCGAGAAGCAGACCGAGTTCCGCGATACCGTCGTCTCCCTCCTGATCGACAATTCGGGCTCGATGCGCGGCCGTCCGATCACGGTCGCGGCGATGAGCGCCGACATCCTCGCGCGAACGCTCGAGCGCTGCGGCGTCAAGGTCGAGATCCTCGGCTTCACGACCCGCGCCTGGAAGGGCGGCCAGGCGCGCGAGAAGTGGCTGTTCGAGGGCAAGACGCCCAACCCGGGCCGGCTCAACGATCTGCGCCATATCGTCTACAAGGACGCCGACGCGCCGTGGCGCCGCGCGCGCAAGTCGCTCGGGCTGATGCTCCGCGAGGGGCTGCTGAAGGAAAATATCGACGGCGAGGCCCTGATCTGGGCGCATCGGCGGCTCATCTCGCGGCCCGAGCAGCGCCGGATTCTCATGGTGATCTCGGACGGCGCGCCGGTCGACGATTCGACGCTCTCGGTCAACCCGGGCAACTATCTCGAACGCCATCTGCGCGACGTCATCGCGTGGATCGAGGGCCAGTCGCCCGTCGAGCTGACGGCGATCGGCATCGGCCACGACGTTACCCGCTACTACGACCGCGCGGTCACGATCATGGACGCCGAGCAGCTGGGCGGCACCATGATGGGCCGGCTGACGGAGTTGTTCGAGGAGGATCTCGGCGGACCGCGCGGCGGACGCGCGGCCGCGGGAGAACGCCTGATCGCCTGACGGCCGGGCGGGCCTCAGCCCGCGGTTGCAGCGGCTGCCTTCTTGATTTGGCGCTTGATGCGCAGCGCTTCCTCGGCGAGCTTCGAGTCCGGCGTGCCGAGGAGATAGGCGTCGAGCCCGCCATTATGCTCGATCGTACGGATCGCCCGGGCGGTCAGGCGCAGCTTCACTGTCCTGCCCAGCGCGTCCGACAGGAGCGAAGTCTGCTGCAGGTTCGGCAGGAAACGCCGCCTGGTCCTGTTGTTCGCGTGGCTGACGTTGTTTCCGGTCAGCACGCCCGTCCCCGTCACGCTGCAACGCCGCGCCATGGTCCGCACTCCATTCGGATGAAGGCGGCTTTTTAGTCGCCCGCCCGCACTCCCGTCAAGATGCCCGATGGCGGAGGGCCAAAGCCGCCGCCAGCGAGGCGGCTGCGAGCATGGTCGCCGCGCCCAGCAGGAAGGGCCAGTCGTGCCCCAGCCCTGCGAAGATCGAGCCGCTGAGCGCGGGACCGAGGATCCGCCCGAGCCCGCCGGAGGACTGCGAGATGCCGAGGAGGGCGCCGCGCTCGTGCGGGCGCGCCTGCTGGGAGATCAGGGACGAGAGGGACGGGCCGCAGACCGATACGCCGCCGACGGTCAGGCCGAGCCCCAGCATCACCGCGGCCATCCCCGAGGCGAATGGCAGGAGCAGGCAACCGGTCATCGTCGCGCACATGCCCGCCGCCACCGTGTACCGCTCGCCGGCGTAACGGGTGATCGGCCCGACGGCCACGCCCTGCACCAGGACCGCCACCGCGCCCATGAAGGTGTACATGTAACCGTTCCGGGTCGGACCCCAGCCGAACCGGGCCTCCGACCACAGGGCGAAAACCGTCTCGATCCCGGCGAACACGAAGGGCGTCGAGAAGACCAGCAGGAGGAGCGGCGCGACCTCAGCCTCGCGGATGCGGCGCCAGACCTGCCTGCCGGGATTGGACCGGGCCCGGGCCAGCTGTCCCCCGCTCGCGCTCTCGCGCAGCAGGATCGTGGCGAGAACGAAAGCCGCCGCCGCCGCGGCGGCGGCGACGATGAAGGGCAGGACGAAATCCGCCTGCAGAGGGTCCGGCCCGGCGAGCAGCCCGCCGATCGCGGGTCCGACGACGAAACCGAGCCCGGCGGCCGCTCCGACCCGACCCATCGCGCCGGCCCGGCGGTCCGTCCCCACGAGGTCCGCAACATAGGCATGCGCCACGCCGATATTGCCGGCCATGACGCCGCCGAAGGCGCGCGCCAGGAACAGCCCGGCGAGGCTGTCCGTGTGGGCGAGCCAGACATAGGCGAGGCAGGACCCCAGCGAGGTCGCGAGCAGCACCGGCTTGCGGCCGATCCGGTCGCTGACGCGGCCCCAGATCGGCGCGAAGGCGAACTGCGCGGCGGTGTAGCTCGCGGCGACGAGCGTGACCGTTCCCGGGCTCGCGCCGAACGCCTGGGCGTAGAAGGGCTGTAGCGGAAGGACGATCCCGAAACCGATCAGGTCGACGAATACGATCAGGAAGAGTGCCGGCACGGGGTCCCTGCCAATGAACGACTTCGGGCGGTTCGGCGCGTCGTCAGCCGGTTCCCGCGGCCGGGCTACCAGACGAGGCCCGGCAGCGTGAAATCCGGCGCGGTCCCATGCTTCTCGTAGAGCGCCGCAAGGGACCGCTCGCCATGCTCTATCTCGCCGGCGTGCAGGCCGCCCAGAACCAGAGCGGAAGCAAGGTCCGCCGCGTGCGCCCCCTTTATGTCGGTCCCCAGAGAGTCGCCGATCGCCACGACGCGATCCCGCGGCGGCCCGCCGAGCCGGGCCAGGCACAACTCGTATATCGCGGGATGCGGCTTGCCGTGCCAGGCGACGCTGCCGCCCAGCGCCTCGTAGCGGACGGCGAGCGCGCCGGCGCACAGCATCTCGGAACCGCCCCGCATGACGCTGAGGTCCGGGTTCGCGCAAATCATCGGAAGGCCGAGCCCGGCGGCCCGGGCGAGGTCTTCCTCGTAATCCGCCAACGCCGCGTCCCTGCGCCACGGGCCGATATTGACGATGAAATCCGCGTCCTCGAACGCGCCGACGCGGTCAAGATCGAGCCCCGTCAGGATGTCGTTCTCCATCGTCTCGCCGAGCACGATGCAGCACCGTCCGAGCGCGGCATGAAAGGGATCGTCGCGCCGGTCGAGGGCCGCATGGACCGACTCGCCGGAGGCGACGATGTTGCGGCGGTGGCGTTCCGGCAGCCCCAGCCGCGCCAGCATGCGCGCGACGTCTCGAGACCGTCTCGGCGCGTTGGTCAGGAACACGACGCTCTTGCCCAGCCCGGCGAACCGGTCGAGCGCGCCGACGGCGCCGGGATAGAGCCTGAGCCCGTCATGGAGGACGCCCCACACGTCCACGATGAAACCGTCGAAGGTCTCCGCCAGGGGCTCGACGCCGGACAGCGCAACGGGGTTTTGGGCCATGCGTCTTGGATGCCACGGCGGCGCGCAAAAGGAAAGCGCCCCTCCCGGCCCCGATTTGCCGGCCTCCCGGCGGTGCTCTATATCCGATGCCACGCGGGCGGGAGCCGAAGGACTTGTCTGGCGCCATCGAGCAGATCGAGAGCATCGACGAAGCCAAGCGCAACATCGTCGAGGAGTTCGCCTTCCTCGGCGACTGGGTGCAGCGCTACGAATACATCGTCGATCTCGGCAAGGGCCTCGACGGGCTCGACGAGGCGGAGAAGGTGGACGACCGGCTGGTGCCCGGCTGCCAGTCGCGCGTCTGGTTTTATGCCGACCGGGACGGGTCCAGGCTGCGTTTCCGCGCCGACAGCGATGCGATCATCGTCCGGGGGCTGATCGCTCTCCTGCTCCGGATTTATTCCGGCCGCACGCCGGAGGAAATCCTCGCGACTCCGCCGTCGTTCTTCGAGGCGCTGGAACTCGGCTCGCATCTGAGCGGCAGCCGCGCCAACGGCCTCCATGCGATGGTGCAGCGGATCCACGAGCTGGCCTCGGCTGAAGGGACAGCTTAGCCCCGCAGGTCCTGGAAGCGGGGCGCCTTTACGCTCGCCTCGAAATCGCGGGCCAGGGTGCCGAGCGGCAGCACCTCCATGTCGGGCCGGACTTCGAACACGCTTCTTACCGAACCGGCGACGTCCCGCGATACCGAGTCGCCGTCCATTTCCCGCTTGACCTCGATCGATAGCCGCAGGACTTCCCGGTCGTCCGCCGTGACGAGCTCCACCCGGAAATCGGTGACCGCGGGCTGGCGGAACATGAAGTCCTCGAACTCGGCGTGGTTCACGTTGATGCCGCGGATCTTGAAGAAGCCGACCGTCCGGTGGGCATGGCGCATGACCGGGAACACCGAGAAAGGACCTTCGAGCGACGTCTCGTTTCGAATGCTGACGATGTCGCCGGAACTCCAGCGCAGGAAAGGCGTCGCGTTGTTGACGAAGAGCGGCGTGATCACCATCAGCCCCTCCTCGCCCTCCGGCAGGGCCTGGCCGGTGTCGGGATCGACCACCTCGAAGACCGCCTGGTCCGTCCAGATGTGGAACCCCTCCTCGACCCTGCTGTCGGCGCCCAGGATGCCGATCTCCGTCATGCCGAAGAGGTCGCGTACCTCGTCCACCCCCCACATGCGCTCCAGCTTCTCCCGCTTGGCCGCCGACAATGCCTCCGCCCCGACCAGCAGCTTGCGCACCGGCCCGTCCGCGAGATCGATGCCCCGGGCTTCCGCGAGGTTGGCGAGATGGAGGCCGTAGCTCGGCATGCCCATCCACAGCGTCGGCCGCAGCCGGGACAGCAGGTCGAGCTGGACTTCCGACGGGGTCGTGTTGCCGGCTCCCACCCAGACGATGCCGATGCCGGCGTCGTTGGCGGTGCGGGACCACAACTGTCCCGCCGGATGCACGCCGAAGGGAAAAGACATGTGGCAAAGGTCGCCCGGCTCGACACCCGCGCAAACCCAGCAGCGGACGAGTTGAAGGAAGCTGTAGCGCATGTCTTCCGACGTACGCGGGTAATAGATCGGAACGCCGGTCGCGCCGCCCGAGCGCCAGTATTCGGCGATCTCGCGCCGGTCGCAGACGACCATCCGGTCCTCGAACGCATCCGCCGGGATCTCGCGCAGGGCTTCCTTGTCGATAATCGGGATCCTCGCCCATTCGTCGGGATCGTCGAGCCGGTCGGGATCGATGCCGTCCAGCCTGCCGGCGTAGAACGGCGCCTGCTTCGCCCGCTCGAAGGCAACGCGCTTGCGGTGGCTCTGGATCGCTTCGATTTCTTCCTTCGACGAAGGCAGCTGGAGGTCCATCGGTCGTCTCCGCCCGTTGCGGCGGCGATCCTAGAAGAAGTCCGGCGCAAATCGAATATCGGGATTGCGGTCGGGGCGCCCGATGTGATTCCCTAGGCGCGGCATGACGGCAAATTCTCTTACCTGGCACGACGGGACCTGGCACGATGGCAACCCGCCGCTTCTCGGGCCGATGGATCACAGCTGGTGGATGGCCTCCAGCGTGTTCGACGGCGCCCGGGCGTTCGGAGGCCTCGCGCCCGACCTCGATCTCCACTGCGCGCGCGTGGTGCGTTCGGCCGAGACTTTCGGGATCGCGCCCGATATCGACGGCCCCGCCATAGAGGCGTTGTGCTGGGAGGGGATCGGCCGTTTTCAAGCCGATGCGGAACTCTATATCCGGCCGATGTTCTACTTCACCGGCGGTTTCGTCGTGCCGGACTACGATAAGGCGAATTTCCTGCTCACGATATTCGAGTCGCCCCTGCCCCCCTGGCGCGGTTTGACGGCCTGTCTGGTGCCGTTCCGGCGCCCCGCCCCCGAAACGGCGCCGACCCATGCGAAGGCGTCCTGCCTCTACCCCAACGTGGTGCGCTGCATGACCGCGGCCCGGGACAAGGGCTACGACACCGCGATGGTGCTCGATCCGGACGGCAACGTGGCGGAGTTCGCGACCAACAACCTCTTCATGGCGAAGGGCGGGACGGTGAAGACGCCGGCCGCGAACGGTTGCTTCCTCGCGGGCATCACCCGTTCCCGGGTCATGGGGCTCCTGCGCGGCGCCGGCGTGCGCGTGGAGGAGACGACGTTGTCGGTCGACGACGTGATGGGCGCCGACGAGGTGTTTCTCACCGGCAACTATTCGAAGGTCCTGCCGATCTCGAAGCTCGAGGAACGCGAGTATCCCGAGGGACCGATGGCCCAACTCGCCCGCAAGCTCTATTTCGAATTCGCCGAGCGCGAGGGCCGCCGCCGCGCCGCCTGACGCTTACTCGGCTGCGACGATTTCGCCTTCGACCGCGCGGCGCATCAGGGCGACCGTCTCCGCGATCCCGTAGAGCGCGACGAACGAGCCGAACCTCGGGCCCTGGCTCTGACCCAGCAGGACCTCGTAGAGGGCACGGAACCAGTCGCGAAGGTTCTCGAAGGCGTGCTCCTTGCCGACCCGGTAGACCTCGTTCTGGATGGTCTCCGCGTCCGCGTCGGGCGGCAGCGCTTCCAGAACATCGGCGAGATTCCCGATCGCCGCCCGTTCCTCGTCGCTCGCCGGGCGGTAGGACTTGTTCGGTCGGACGAAGTCCCGGTAATAGGCGATCGCGTGCCCCACCAGGCGGTCGAGCAGCGGCGCGGTCTCCGGCATCGCGGCGGGCGCGTAGCGGGTGATGAACCCCCACAGCATCGCCTTGTCCTCGGCGTTGCAGACCGAGGCGAGGTTGAGCAGCAGCCCGAAACCGACATGCCCTTCCGGCGGCGGCGGATCGCCGGCGTGGATGTGCCAGGCCGGGTTGTCCATGCGTTCGGTCCCGCTCTGGCCGGGGAATTTCTCCAGCCAGCCCATATAGTCGTCGACCTGGCGCGGGATGACGTCGAAATAGAGCCGCTTCGCCTTCCTCGGCGAGCCGTACATGAACAGCGCGAGGCTCTCCGTCGGCGCGTAGGCGAGCCATTCCTCCACCGACAGGCCGTTGCCGCGCGACTTCGAGATCTTCTCCCCCGCTTCGTCGAGGAACAACTCGTACGTGAACCCCTCCGGCGGCTGGGCGCCGAGCAGCCGGCATATCCGGCCCGACAGCCGGACCGAGTCGATCAGGTCCTTGCCCGACATCTCGTAATCGACGCCGAGCGCGGCCCAGCGCATCGCCCAGTCCGCTTTCCATTGCAGCTTGCAGTGCCCGCCCGTGACCGGAACCTCGATCTTCCGGCCGTCCTCCGCCTCGTAGACGATGGTGCCCGCGCCGACATCGCGCGCGACCACCGGCGCTTGCAACACCCGGCCGGTGTCGGGACAGACGGGCAGGAACGGGCTGTAGGTCGCGCGGCGCTCCGGGCCCAGCGTCGGGAGGATCACATCGGTGATCCGCTCGTAGTCGGCGAGAATCGCGAGCAGCGTCGAATCGAACGCGCCCGATGCGTAGCACTCGGTCGAACTCCTGAATTCGTAGTCGAAACCGAAATCGTCGAGGAAGCCGCGAAGGCGCGCGTTGTTATGGTGTCCGAAGCTCTCATGGGTGCCGAACGGGTCGGGGATCGCGGTGAGCGGCTTGCCCAGGTGACGCGCCACCATGTCCGCGTTCGGAATGTTCTCCGGCACCTTGCGCAGCCCGTCCATGTCGTCCGAGAACGCGAACAGCCGGGTCGGCATGTCCGACAGCTCGGCCAGCGCCCGCCGCACCATCTGGGTGCGCACGACCTCGCCGAACGTCCCGATATGAGGCAGCCCGGACGGTCCGTAGCCGGTTTCCAGCAGGACGTAGCCCTTCTCCGGGACCGCGTCGCCGGTCCGCTTCAGGACCTTGCGCGCTTCCTCGAACGGCCACGAACGGGGTTCTTCGGCTGGATTCCGCTTGCTCATCGCGAGGACTGCTTAGGTCCCGGGTCGTCCGGCGTCAATCGGCGGTCCTGTAGTATAGTTGGGATATGGCGCCCGCCGATCTCTTTGGCGACCGCGAAGGTCATCCCGTTCTGGTCGCCAATATCCGGGAATCGCTGATCCTCGATGCCGACGGCAAGGCGCGGACGGTTCCGCACGACGAGGCCGTTGCGGCGCTCGGCAAGGGCATGGTTCCCGTCGTCTGCCATCGCAGGGTCCTGGGCCAAAGGCTCGGCGCCCGGCCGTTCAGGGCGTGCGACCTGCTCGAATTGTTCGCTTTCGTGCGCCCGGCGGCGCCGTGCCTTCCCACCGCGGGCGGGCTCGCCGACGCGCTGGAACTCCCTTCGCCGGAAGGGCTCGCCGAAGAGGCCCGCACGCTCGCCCGCGCGGCCCGAATGCTGCTCGACGAGCTGGATGCCGACCCGGACGCGGCGGCGATCGCCTCCTTCATGGGGGGGGTCGGCTGGCCCTGGGCGGAGGCGGTCCTGGACAGGCTCGGAGGCGCGGACTCGATTCCGGCGGACGCGGCGGGTCTTCGCGTCTGGGGCCGGTTGCCGGAGATCGCGGAGCACGCGCCCCAGCCGCAGCCGGGGAACGCCCCCGTCGAACCCGGCGAAGCGAGACGCCGCCTCGCCGACCTGCTCGGTCCCACAGCCGAGGACCGTCCGGGCCAGGCGGATTTCACCTCCGCGCTCACGGCGGCATTCGTCCCGCGAGACCGCGAGGACTCCCCCGCCGTCGCCATCGCCGAAGCCGGCACCGGCGTGGGCAAGACGGTCGGCTATATCGCGCCGGCGAGCCTTTGGGCGGAACGGAACGGCGGTCCGGTCTGGATCAGCACCTTCACGCGCAACCTGCAGCGCCAGATCGATACCGAGCTCGACCGGCTCCACCCTGATCCGGACGTCAAGCACCGCCGCGTGGTGATCCGCAAGGGCCGGGACAACTATCTGTGTCTCCTGAACCTGGAGGAGGCGCTGGGGCGCGGGGGCGCCGATGCCGCGGACGACATCGCGCTCGGTCTGGTCGCACGCTGGACGGCGGCGACCCGGGACGGCGACATGGTCGGCGGCGATTTCCCCGCATGGCTCGCCGATCTGCTGGGGCCGCGCAACACGCTGGGCCTCGCGCACCGGCGCGGCGAGTGCATCTACGCGGCCTGCGCGCACTACCACAAATGCTTCATCGAGCGCACCGCGCGCCGCGCCCGGCGGGCTGACATCGTGGTGGCCAACCATGCGCTGGTGATGACCCTCGCCGCCGTCGGCGGGGCCGACGACCGGTTCGTGCCCGGCCGCGTCATCTTCGACGAGGGCCATCACGTCTTCGATGCCGCCGACGATGCTTTCGCGGCACGGCTGGGCGGCCTGGAGGGCGTCGATCTCAGGCGCTGGCTGCTCGGCGCCGAGGACACGCGCGGACGGCGCGCGCGGGGGCTCGCCCGCCGTATCGAAGACGCCGCCACGATCGACGACGCGCTCGGCGAGGCGCTGGCGGAAACCCTGAAGGCGGCGAGGACCCTGCCGGCCGCCGGCTGGAACGCGCGCCTCGCGTCGGATGCCCCGCGCGGTCCCGCGGAAACCTTCCTCGCCGCGGTTCGCCGGCAGGTCTATGCCCGGGCAAGGGACACGAACATTCCCTACGATCTCGAGGCCGAGACCCGGCCTCCGGTGCTCGGGCTGATCGAGGCGGCGAATGCGCTCGAAACCACGCTCGGCGCGCTGGTCGCGCCCGCCCGCGCGGTCGCGGCGCGGCTCGACGCCCTGCTGGACGAGGAGGCCGAGCATCTCGACACGCCGACCCGCAACCGGTTCGAGGCCGCCGCGCGCGGCCTCCGGATCCGGATCGACGGACAGGTGGAGACCTGGCGCGCCATGCTCCGGGCGCTGGACGACGCGACGCCCGAGGAATTCGTCGACTGGTTTTCCGTCAGCCGTCACCAGGGGCGCGACATCGACGTCGCGATGCATCGCTACTGGCTCGATCCGCTGCTGCCCTTCGCGGAAACGGTCGTGGCGCCGGCGCACGGCGTCGTCGTCACGTCCGCCACGCTGAGGGACGGGACGGGCGACGTGGATGCCGATTGGCGCGCGGCCGAAATGCGGACCGGGACGCGCCATCTCGCCTCGCCCGCCATCCGCGTCGAGGCGCCGTCGCCCTTCGACTATGCCCGGCTTGCGCGGGTCTTCGTCGTCACCGACGTGCGCAAGGACGATGCCGACCGGGTCGCCGGCGCCTACCGCGCGCTGATGCAGGCTTCCGGCGGCGGCGCGCTCGGCCTTTTCACCGCGATTTCCCGCCTTCGCGCGGTCCACGAGCGGATCGCCGTCGACATGGAGGAGGTAGGCATTTCCCTGCTCGCGCAGCATGTCGACTCGCTCGACACCGCCAGCCTTGTCGATATTTTCCGTGCCGAGTCCGACACCTGCATGCTCGGCACCGACGCGGTGCGCGACGGAATCGACGTTCCCGGCCGTTCGCTCAGGCTGATCGTGTTCGACCGCCTGCCGTGGCCGCGTCCCACCATCCTCCACCGCGAACGGCGCAAGGCATTTCCCGACATCCGATATGACGACATGCTGGCCCGGCTGCGGCTCAAGCAGGCATTCGGACGCCTCGTGCGGAAGGCGGACGACACCGGCGTGTTCGTCCTGCTCGACCCCATGATGCCGTCGCGCCTCCGAGGCGCCTTTCCGCCCGAGGTCCCCGTCGAACGCGTCGGCCTCGCCGAAGCCGTCGCCGCCACCCGGTCGTTTCTCTCGACCGCCGCAGGTTGACCGGAAAGAGCAGCCGGAAGAGATTGGAACGCGATCACTTGGCGCCGGGGCGTCCAGACCGACACACGATGCGATGACCGAAGGACCGCTCGCGGTTTACCGCGCCCGCATCCGCGCGGGTGCGTTGAGGCCCGATCCAGACCAGGCGCTGGCCGCCGAAAAGCTCCAGAGCCTTCACAACGCGCTCGCGGGCTACCGTCCGGAATCGGGCGAGGGCGGCTGGCGGGCGCGTCTCGGCCTCGCGCGCCGGCGCGGCGACGCGCCGCAGGGGCTCTACATGTTCGGCGGCGTCGGACGCGGCAAGACGATGCTGATGGACATCTTCTTCGACGGCGCGCAGATGGCGCTCAAGCGGCGTATCCACTTCCACGCCTTCATGCTGGAGGTCCAGGGCCGCCTCCACGCCCTTCGCAAGGATCGGCGCGCCGACCCGCTCGCCCGGCTCGGGGACGAAATCGCCGACGAGGCCTGGCTCCTGTGCTTCGACGAGTTCCAGGTCGAGAACATCGCCGACGCCATGATCCTCGGCCGTTTGTTCGAGGCGCTTCTGGCGAGGGGCGCCGTGGTGGTCGCGACCAGCAACGTGGCGCCCGGCGACCTCTACAAGGACGGGCTGCAGCGCGACCGCTTCGAGCCGTTCATCGCGCTGATCCGCGAACGGCTCGACCTCCTGGCGCTGGACGGGACGGTCGATTACCGGCGGCTCAGGATCCGCGACCTCGCCGTCTATCACGCCCCGCTGGGGCCGGCCGCCGACAAGGCGCTCGAAGAGTCCTTCCTCGCGCTGACCGAGGGGGCGGCGGCCTGCCCGGCGGAGATTCCCGTCATGGGGCGGATCCTGCACGTGCCGCGCGCGGCGCGGGGCGTCGCGGCGTTCACCTTCGAGGCGTTGTGCGGCCGTCCCCTCGGCGCCGCGGACTATCTGGCTCTCGCGCGGAACTTCCACACGCTCGTGCTCGACGGCGTTCCCAGGCTCCACGCGGCCCGCGCGGACGAGGCCAGGCGCTTCGTCAACCTCGTGGACGCGCTCTACGAGAACAAGGCGAAGCTGGTGATGTCGGCGGAGGCGCCTCCCGACGGGCTCTACCCCGCGGGAGACGCGGCTTTCGCCTTCAAGCGAGCGGTTTCGAGGCTGCACGAAATGCAGTCCGCGGCCTATCTCGCCGCCGAGCATCTCCGATGACCGTGCGCCCCGGGGCGACACTTGTGCGGCCTTCCGAAACGGGGTAAGCAGCGCCCCGACGCGGAACCGCGGCTGCTCAACAATGAGGTCTCGTTGATGGCGAGAAACCGGATCGCGCTCGTCGGCGCGGGCAATATCGGCGGGACGCTGGCGCATCTTGCCGGGCTCAAGGAGCTCGGCGATATCGTTCTGTTCGACATCGTCGACGGGGTGCCGCAGGGCAAGGCGCTGGACCTCGTCGAGTCTTCGCCGATCGAAGGCTTCGACGCGAAAATGCTGGGGGCTTCGCGCTACGGCGCGATCAAGGGCGCCGACGTCGTCATCGTGACCGCAGGCGTGCCCCGGAAGCCCGGCATGAGCCGCGACGACCTGATCGAGATCAACACCAACGTGATGAACCAGGTCGGCGAAGGGATCAGGAAGAACGCCCCCGACGCATTCGTGATCTGCATCACCAACCCGCTGGATGCGATGGTCTGGGCGCTCAGGGAAGCGACCGGCTTTCCGTCCAGGCGCGTCGTCGGCATGGCGGGCATCCTCGATTCCGCGCGTTTCCGCTACTTCCTCGCCGAGGAGTTCGGTGTGTCCGTCGAGGACGTGACCGCCTTCGTTCTCGGCGGTCACGGCGACACGATGGTTCCGCTCACCCGCTATTCCACGGTCGCCGGCATTCCGCTGCCGGATCTGGTCAAGATGGGCTGGACCACCCGGCAGCGGCTCAACGAGATCGTCCAGAGGACCCGCGACGGCGGCGGCGAGATCGTCGCCCTCCTGAAAACCGGCTCGGCGTACTACGCGCCCGCCTCGTCCGCGATCCAGATGGCGGACGCCTATCTGAAGGACAAGAAGCGGGTTCTTCCCTGCTGCGCCATGCTCAACGGCCAGTACGGCGTGCGCGGGCTCTATATCGGCGTGCCCGTGGTGATCGGTGCCGGCGGGGTCGAGCGGATCGTCGAAATCAACCTCAACGCGTCGGAAAAGAAGGCGTTCGACGCCTCGGTGGGCGCGGTCAGAGGCCTCGTCGACGTGGTCAAGCGCATGAACAAGGCCGCCAGGAAGTAACCCGGCGCCGCGCGGGGTCGAGGATGAACATTCACGAGTATGAGGATGAACATTGAGGATGAACATTCACGAGTATCAGGCCAAGCAGCTGCTGTCCCGCTACGGCGTTGCCGTGCCGCGAGGCAAGGTCGCCTATACCGCCGCAGAGGCGGTCGACGCCGCGAACGAGCTCGGCGGACCGGTCTGGGTGGTCAAGGCACAGATCCACGCCGGCGGCCGCGGCAAGGGCGGCGGGGTCAGGCTGGTCCGGTCGATCGACGACATGCGCGACGCGGCGCAGGCGATGATCGGCATGAACCTCGTCACCCACCAGACCGGGCCGGAAGGGCGCCGGGTCAAGCGGGTCTATATCGAGGAAGGGTGCGATATCGCGCGCGAGCTCTATGTCGGGATGCTGGTCGACCGCGAAACCGGCCGGCTGACCCTGATGGCCTCGACCGAGGGCGGCATGGAGATCGAGCAGGTCGCGGCCGAGACGCCGGACAAGATCCTGACCGTGGACATCGATCCGGCGACCGGCATCCAGCCCCATCACGCGCGCCGGATCGCCTTCGGCCTCGCGCTGGAAGGCAGGCAGACCGGCGCCGCGGTCAAGTTCATCACGGGCATCTACGAGGCCTTTGTCGGACTCGACGCCTCGATCGTCGAAATCAACCCGCTGGTGGTGACCGGCACGGGAGACATGGTCGCGCTGGACGCCAAGATGGCGTTCGACGACAACGCGCTGTTCCGGCATTCCGACGTGATCGAGTTGCGGGACGAGGACGAAGAGGACGCGATGGAGCGCGAGGCGCTCAAGCACGACCTCAACTACATCAAGCTCGACGGCAATATCGGCTGCATGGTCAACGGCGCCGGGCTCGCCATGGCGACCATGGACATCATCAAGCTGCACGGCGGGGAACCGGCGAACTTTCTCGATGTCGGCGGCGGCGCCTCGCGCGAACGCGTGACCGCCGCATTCAAGCTGATCCTGTCCGATCCCAATGTCGAGGGGATCCTGGTCAACATCTTCGGCGGCATCATGCGCTGCGACGTGATCGCCGAAGGCGTGGTCGCCGCGGCGCGCGAGATCAATCTCAACGTACCCCTTGTCGTCCGCCTCGCCGGCACCAATGTCGAGCTGGGCAAGAAATTGCTGGCCGAGTCCGGTCTCCTGATCATATCGGCCGATACGCTCGCCGAAGCCGCGGAACGCGTCGTCCACGCCGTCGACGAGGCCGCCTGATGGCCGTCCTCGTCAATTCGGACACCAGGGTGATCTGCCAGGGTTTCACCGGGGCGCAGGGAACCTTTCATTCCGAACAGGCGATCGCCTACGGCACGAGGATGGTGGGCGGCGTGACGCCCGGAAAGGGCGGCACGAAGCATCTCGATCTCGACGTGTTCGACACGGTGGCCGAGGCGGTCGAGAAGACCGGGGCCGACGCCTCCGTGATCTACGTGCCGCCGCCGTTCGCCGCGGACGCCATCCTCGAGGCGATCGAGGCCGGGGTGGCGCTGATCGTCTGCATCACCGAGGGCATTCCCGTGGTCGACATGGTGCGGGTCAAGCGTGTCCTGGGCGATTCCGCGTCGCAGCTGATCGGGCCGAACTGCCCCGGCGTGATCACGCCGGACGAGTGCAAGATCGGCATCATGCCCGGCCATATCCATCAGCGCGGCAGGATCGGAATCGTCTCGCGCTCCGGGACGCTCACCTACGAGGCGGTGGCGCAGACCACGGCGGCGGGGCTGGGCCAGACGACCTGCATCGGGATCGGCGGCGATCCGGTCAACGGCACGGATTTCGTCGATTGCCTCGAAGCCTTCCTCGCCGACGACGAGACCGAGGGCGTCATCGTGATCGGCGAAATCGGCGGCGGCGCCGAGGAAGACGCCGCATCCTTCATCAGGCAGTCCAGGACGAAGAAGCCGGTGGTCGGCTTCATCGCGGGGGTAACCGCCCCGCCGGGCCGCCGGATGGGGCACGCCGGCGCGATCATCTCGGGCGGCAAGGGCGCGGCGGGCGACAAGATCGAGGCCTTCAAGCAGGCCGGCATCCGGGTTGCGGATTCACCGGCCGCCATCGGCGAGACCATGGCCGAGGCGATGCGCGGCTGAGCCTGCATTTCCCGCCGCCGCCCCGTGCGGACGGCCGTTTCGGCGTTATAGTGCTCGCGGATCGAGAATTGAGCCGAGGCCTATGACAAGAGCCGCCGATACCAGCTTCCTCGCCAGCGCGAACGGCGCGTTCGTCGAGGAGCTCTACGCCAGATTCGTCTCCGATCCCGCCTCCGTCGATCCCGATTGGGCGGCGTTCTTTTCGGACCTCCGCGACGAAGCGCCGGAAGTTCACAAGGCTTTGGAAGGCGCGAGCTGGGCGCCCCGCGAGTCGCGGGTCATCGATAACGGCCCACCCGATACGGCGGCGAACGGTGACGCCGCCGCACAGGCGATTCCAGGGGTCGCGGACGGAACGGACTTGCGTCAGGCGACACGGGACTCGCTCCAGGCGCTGACCCTGATCCGGTCCCACCGGGTCCGCGGCCACCTCTATTGCGATCTGGATCCGCTCAAGCTGGAGAAACCCGCGCCGCACAGCGAGCTCGACCCCGAGAGCTACGGCTTTACCGAGGCCGACTACGACCGGCCGATCTACGTGAACACGCTCGGTTTCGAGCGGGCCACCCTCCGCCGGATCGTCGATGCGTTGCGCAAGACCTATTGCGGCACCGTCGGCGTCGAATACACCCACATCACCTCCGCCGAGGAGAAGATCTGGATCCAGGACCGTATCGAGGCGATCCACAACCAGACCGACTTCACCGAGCGCGGCAAGGAGACCATTCACGAACGTCTGGTGGAGGCCGAGTCCTTCGAGAAGTTCCTCCACGTGCGCTATCCGGGAACCAAGCGGTTCGGGCTCGACGGCAGCGAGTCGCTGATCCCCGCCCTGGAACAGATCCTCAAGCGCGGGTCCCAGCTCGGCGTCGAGGAAGTCGTACTCGGCATGCCCCATCGCGGGCGGCTCAACGTGCTCGCCCACGTCATGCACAAGCCGTATGCGGCGATCTTCGCCGAGTTCCGGGGCATGTCCTACCAGCCCGAGGAGGTCGGCGGCTCGGGCGACGTGAAATATCATCTGGGCGCATCCGCCGACCGCGAGTTCGACGGCATCAAGGTGCATCTCTCTCTGGCGGCCAACCCGTCCCATCTCGAGGCGGTCGATCCCGTCGTCGTCGGCAAGGTCCGCGCCAAGCAGCGCCAACGCGGGGATTTCGAACGCCGGAGCGTCCTCGGCATCCTGATGCATGGGGATGCGGCCTTCGCCGGCCAGGGAATCGTGGCGGAGACCTTCGGTCTGTCCGATATCGCCGGTTACCGGACCGGCGGAACCATCCACCTGGTCGTCAACAACCAGATCGGCTTCACCACCAGCCCGGCGGCGACGCGGGCCTCGCGCTACCCGACCGAGATCGCGAAATCGGTTCAGGCGCCGATCTTCCATGTCAACGGCGACGATGTGGAAGCCGTCATCCACGTCGCGCGCATCGCGACCGAGTTCCGCGACACCTTCCGGAAGGACGTGGTTCTCGATATCTGGTCCTACCGCCGCTTCGGACACAACGAATCCGACGAGCCCGCTTTCACCCAGCCGGTGATGTACAAGGCGATCGCCGATCATCCTTCCGTCGCCCAGGTGTACGGCGAGCGGCTGGTCGAGGAGGGCCTGCTCACCTCGGACGAATTGGAACGTGTGAACAAGGATTGCCGGCAACGGCTGGAGGACGCTTTCGAGGCCGCCAAGAGCTACAAGCCCAACAAGGCCGACTGGCTGGAGGGGGAATGGGCGGAGATCACCACCGCGCCGTCCCTCGAAGAGCGCCGCGGCAAGACCGCCGTCACCCGCGAGGCGCTCGACACGGTCGGCCGGGCGCTCACTACCATCCCGGACGGCTTCAATCTGAATCCAAAGCTCAACCGTTTCGTCGATGCGCGAAAGGCGATGTTCGAAACGGGCGAGGGGATCGACTGGGCCACCGCCGAGGCGCTCGCCTTCGGCACGATCCTGGCGGAAGGCCGCTTCGTCCGTCTCAGCGGCCAGGATTGCCGCCGCGGCACCTTCTCCCAGCGCCACTCGGTGCTCATCGATCAGGAAACCCAGGAAGCCTACACGCCGCTGGCCCACATTTGCGAAAACCAGGAGCGGCTCGCCGTGCGCGACAGCCCGCTGGCCGAGGCCTCGGTGCTGGGCTTCGAGTACGGCATGTCGCTGGCCGACCCCAACATGCTGGTGCTGTGGGAGGCGCAGTTCGGCGACTTCGCCAACGGAGCGCAGTTCATCGTCGACCAGTTCATTTCTTCCGGCGAGACCAAGTGGCTGCGCATGTCCGGGCTGGTGATCCTCCTGCCGCACGGCTACGAGGGCCAGGGGCCGGAGCATTCTTCGGCGCGGCTGGAGCGCTATCTCCAGCTCTGCGGCGAAGACAACATGCAGGTGTGCAACATCACCACGCCCGCCAACTATTTCCACGCGCTGAGGCGGCAGATCCATCGCAGCTTCCGGAAACCGCTGATCGTCATGACCCCGAAATCGCTGCTCCGGCACAAGCTCTGCGTTTCCCGCCTGGACGAAATGTGCGCCGGCACCTCGTTCCGGCGCGTTCTCCCCGAGCCGGGTCCCGCGGCGCCGGACGCCGATATCCGCCGCGTCGTCCTGTGCAGCGGCAAGGTGTACTACGACCTTCTGGCTGCGCGGGAGGAACGCGAAATCCGCGACATCGCGCTGGTCCGGGTGGAACAGCTCTACCCGTTCCCCAATATCTCGCTTGGGGCCGAGCTCGCCCGCTATCCCGCGGCCGAGGTCGTCTGGTGCCAGGAGGAGCCCCGCAACATGGGGGCCTGGACATACATGGACCGGCGCATCGAGGACCTGCTGGCGACGCTCGACGTGCGGGCGGACAGGCCGGTCTACGCGGGTCGGCCCGAGGCCGCATCCACCGCGACGGGTCTTGCCGCGCAGCACGCCCGCGAACAGAAGGCCCTGGTCGACGAGGCGCTGGCCGCCGCCTAGGGCCGGCGGAGAGAGGAGACGATGGCGACCCAGATCGTGGTACCCGCGCTCGGCGAGTCCGTGACCGAGGCGACGGTTTCCAAATGGCTCAAATCGGCCGGGGACGCGGTCGCGATCGACGAGCCGCTCGTCGAGCTGGAGACCGACAAGATCACGCTGGAGGTGCCCGCCGCGGCAGCCGGCGTGCTCGGCGCCATCGACGTCGCCGAAGGCCAGACCGTCGAGGTCGGCGCCGTTCTCGGTTCGATAGAGCCCGGTGACGGGAATGCCGCGCCGGCACCGCAACTGGCCGCCCGGCCCGAACGGTCTCCGCCGGCAGCGTCGCCGTCGCTCTCGCCCGCCGTGCGCAAGCTGGTGGACGAGCACGGGCTCGATCCCGCGGCAATCGCCGAAACCGGAAAAGGCGGGCGGCTGACCAAGGGCGACGTCCTGGCCCATCTCGCCGCCGTTTCCGACATCCCTCCCGAACCGGCGCCTCCACCCGCTCCTGTCGCGGAGCCCGCGCCCGCCGGGGCGCGCGAGGAGCGCGTGCCGATGACCCGGCTGCGCCAGCGCATCGCGGAGCGGCTCAAGGAAGCCCAGAACACCGCGGCCATGCTGACCACCTTCAACGAGGTCGACATGTCGGCGGTCGTCGAGACGCGCGCCCGCCTCCGGGAGTCCTTCGAGAAGAAGCACGGCGTCCGCCTCGGGTTCATGAGCTTCTTCGTCAAGGCCGCCGTCGTGGCGCTCAAGGAGGTGCCGGCGGTCAACGCCCAGATCGACGGCACCGACATCGTCTACAAGAACCATTACGACATCGCGGTCGCGGTCGGCACCGAACAGGGCCTGGTGGTGCCGGTGCTGCGCGATGCCGACGCGCTCTCCTTCTCCGGGATCGAGGCGGGCATCGCCGACCTCGGCAGCCGCGCGCGTGACGGGACGCTGACGATGAACGACCTGACGGGCGGGACGTTCACCGTCACCAACGGCGGGGTCTACGGCTCGCTGTTGTCCACGCCGATCCTCAACCCGCCCCAGTCCGGCATCCTCGGGATGCACAAGATCGAAAAGCGCGCCGTCGTGGTGGACGACGAGTTGGCGGTGCGCCCGATGATGTATCTCGCGCTCTCGTACGATCACCGGATCGTCGACGGGCGTGAGGCGGTGACGTTCCTCGTCCGCGTCAAGGAATGCATCGAGGATCCCGAGCGCATCCTGCTCGAAGCCTGAAGACCGCGCGGTGTCCGGCCAGCGTTACGATCTGATCGTCATCGGCGCCGGGCCGGGCGGGTATGCCGCCGCCATCCGGGCGGCCCAGCTCGGCTTCTCCGTCGCCTGCATCGACAGGCGCGCGACGTGGGGCGGAACCTGCCTCAATGTCGGCTGCATCCCGTCCAAGGCGCTGCTCGAGTCTACCGAGCGCCTCGTCGAGGCGCGGGATCACCTCGGGGATCACGGGATAGGGGTCGAGGGGCTTTCCGTCGACCTCCCCGCGATGCTGGCAAGGAAAGACAGGGTTGTCGGCGACCTGACCAAGGGAATCGCCTTTCTGTTCAGGAAGAACGGGGTCGACGGCATTAACGGCCGCGCGCGCATCGTCCGCCCCGGGCGGATCGAGGTCGACCCGGTCGACGGAACGGGAGAGTCCAGGGTCTTGGAGTGCGAGAGGATCCTCATCGCGACGGGGTCGGAGCCCGCGGCACTCGACGGACTCCCGATCGACGAGGCCGGCATCCTGTCGTCGACCGGCGCGCTCTCTCTCCAGGCGGTGCCTCGACATCTCGTCGTGGTCGGCGGCGGCTATATCGGGCTCGAGCTGGGTTCGGTCTGGCAGCGGCTGGGCGCGAAGGTGACCGTCGTCGAGTATCTGGACCGCATCCTGCCGGCAATGGATGGCGAGGTCGCAGGGCAAATGGCTCGCCTGCTCGAGCGGCAGGGCATGGCGTTCAGGACCGCCACCAAGGTGGTCGGTGCCGAAAGGCACGAAAATTCCTTGCGGGTAGCGCTCGAACCGGTCGGCGGCGGTGGCGGCGAGACCCTCGACTGCGACGCGGTCCTGGTCGCGGTCGGGCGGCGACCGTTCACCGGCGGCCTCGGGCTGGAGGAGGCGGGGGTCGAACGCGACCACCGCGGGTTCGTCTCCGTCGACCGGCGGTTCGAGACCGGCGTGAAGGGGATATTCGCCGTCGGCGACGCGATCCCGGGTCCGATGCTGGCGCACAAGGCAGAGGAAGAGGGCATCGCCGCGGTCGAAACGATGGCGGGCCAGGCGGCGCACATCAACTACGACGCCATTCCGGGCGTCGTCTACACCGCGCCCGAGGCCGCTTCGGTCGGCAAGACCGAGGATGAGTTGAACGAGCAGGGGCGTCCCGTGAGGATCGGGAGGTTCCCGTTCTCCGCCAACGCGCGCGCCCGCGGCAAGGGCGCCGGCGACGGGTTCGTGAAAATCATCGCCGATGCCGGCACGGATGCGGTCCTCGGCGCCCATATCGTCGGTCCCGAGGCCGGCACGATGATCGCCGAGCTCGCGCTCGCGATCGAGTTCGGCGCGTCGTCGGAAGACATCGCGCGCACCTGCCACGCCCATCCGACGCTGAACGAGGCGGTCAAGGAAGCCGCGCTCGCGGTCGAGGGCCGTCAAATCCATCTCTGAGCCGCGGAGCGCGGCCTCGATCAGCCTCGCGCCCGCGGATGGGCCTCGTTGTAGACCGCGACCAGCCTCGCGGTGTCGACCTCGGTGTAGCGCTGCGTGGTGGACAGCGAGGCGTGGCCCAGGAGCTCCTGTATCGCCCGCAGATCGCCGCCCGCCTGCAGCAGATGGGTCGCGAAGCTGTGGCGCAGCGCGTGCGGCGTGGCGGTTTCCGGCAGGCCGAGAGCGCCCCGGATCCGGCGCAGCTCGCGCTGGACGACGCCCGCGTTGAGCCGCCCGCCGCGCGCCCCGAGGAAGAGCGGGCCGCCCGGAACGACATAGGGACATGCCTGCACATAGGCGGCCACCGCCTCGCGAACCGCGGGCAGGATCGGGACGATGCGTTCCTTGCCGCCCTTCCCCAGCACGCGCAGCGAGTCGCCCGACGGCGCCTGATCCTCGTTCAGGCTCAGGGCCTCGTCGATGCGGAGACCGGCGCCGTAGAGCAGCAGGAGGAGGGCCGTATCGCGCGCGGCGACCCACGGCTTCTTGCGAGCGGTGTCGCCGGCCTCCGCGACGATCGCGAGCGCATCCCCGGCGGCGACGGGTTTCGGCACGCTGTGGGGCAGGCGGGGCGTCCTGACCGCTCCGATCGCATCGTTGCGGGCCCGGTCGGTCCGTTCGAGAAAGCGGAAGAAGCTGCGGAGCACCGAAAGGGCGCGCGCCGTCGAACTGCGCGCCCGGTCCTTCATCGCCCGCTGCGCGAGGTAGGACCGGAAGTCGCCATGTCCGAGCCCTTCGAGCGCGGCGAGATCGGCGAACCCGCCCCGATGTTCCACCAGGAAATCGAGAAAGAGCTTGAGGTCGCGCATATAGGCCGCGCCGGTGTGGACCGACAGGCGGCGCTCGGTCTCCAGCCAGGTTTGCCAGGCGGCGATGGCCTCGGCGAGGTCGGGCGCGGCCGCGAAGCGGTCTAGCGCCGGTGGCGCGGCCATCTGTCGATCGCGACCTCCAGCACGCTGCCCAGGAAGTCGAGGAGGTCGGTCCCCTGATCCGCGGTAAAGCCGTCCGCCGCCGACGAGCCGAGAGCGAGGAGAAAGCGGCCGCGCCGGGTTCCGAGTCGGATAATCGCGAGCGACTCGACCAGCGAGAACCGGTCGCCGAGAAGGCCGCGGTCCTTTTCCGTTGCCCTGCCCAGGCGAACCTCTTCGCCCGGGCGGATCAGCGCGTCCAGCGCGTCCGCCCCGAGCGCCATCAGGTCGCCGTGTCCTGCCTCGGACGTGCCCTCGACGATCAGCGACGCCGCGGTGCTCGAAAACAGCACCGGAAACTGCGAGGCGACCCGCTGGGCCAGCGCGTTGAGCGAATTTTGTCTGAGGACCAGCAGGACCGCGTCCTGGGTCCGCGCCGCCGTCCGGGCGCGGTCTTCGGCGGCGAGCAGTATCTCGCGTTCGCGCGCCTTCTGGCGTTCGAGGCTGCGCCGCAAACCCTCGAGGATGCGGTGGCGCAGGTCGACCACGCCCGGAATGTCTTCCGCGTCATCGTCGTCCCGCGCGATCAGCAGGTCGATGTTCCGGTCCAGGAATTCGGGGTTGGCCAGCAGCCATTCGCGGACGGCTTCCGCGGTAAGCTCTGGCGTGGGGCCGATTTCCCGGTCGTCGACGGCCTTGGACATCGACTCACGCGTCGAGGATGGACTGGCCGGTCTTGGCCCAGTCCGCGAGGAAGGCGTCGAGGCCCTTGTCGGTCAGCGGATGGTTGAACAGCTGACGAATCACGCCCGGTGGGATGGTCGCCACGTCGGCGCCGATCTTGGCGGCCTCGGCGACATGGTTGGGGCTGCGTATCGAGGCCACGAGTATCTCCGTCGCGAACTCCTCGTAATTGTCGTAGATCATGCGGATGTCCGCGATCAGCCCCATCCCGTCGCGGCTGATGTCGTCGAGGCGGCCGATGAACGGCGATACGAAGGCGGCGCCGGCCTTGGCGGCGAGAATCGACTGGCTTGGCGAAAAGCACAGGGTGACGTTGACCATCACCCCGTCATCCGCCAGCGCCCGGCAGGTTTTGAGGCCGTCGGGCGTCAGCGGCACCTTGACGGCGACATTGCCCGCGAGCTGGGCGAGCTTGCGGCCCTCCGACAGCATCGTCGAATGATCCGTCGCGGTGACTTCGGCGCTGACCGGACCGTCGACGATCTCGCAGATTTCCCGAATCACCTCCAGGAAGGGCCGGCCCGACTTCGCCACCAGGGAAGGGTTGGTGGTCACGCCGTCGAGAAGTCCGGTCGCGGCAAGCTCGCGGATTTCATCGACGTCCGCAGTGTCGACGAAGAACTTCATGCGGTTCCCTTCCTCGCGGGCGACGCTGCGTGAACGCCTCGGAACGAGGCACTAAAGTGTAATTCATGAAGCCCGGGCTTGTCAGGACGCCGTCGCGAATCGTCTGCAACAGAACCGCGGTCCTGATCCCCCTGCCGGTCGCGGGAGCCTACGACTACCGGGTTCCCGAGGGCATGGATCTCGCGCCCGGCCGGTTCGTCCGGGTGCCGCTCGGCGTTCGCGAGGTGACCGGCGTCGTATGGGGCGCGGCGGAGGGCGACGTCGACGAATCGAAGCTGCGCGACGTCGCCGCCGCGCTCGATATTCCGCCGCTTCCGGCAGACCTCGTGCAGACCGTCGCCTGGACCGCTTCCTACACAATGACGCCGCCCGGCGCCGTGCTGCGCATGGCGATGAGCGTACCGGAGGCGCTCGATCCCCCGCGGGTCGAGACCGCCTATGCGATCGCGCCGTCGGTGTCGTCCGATGGGGTGCGTTTGACCGATGCGCGCAAACGCGTCCTGGATTTTCTCGCCGACGGGCGTACCCGCAAGGCGGCGGAAATCGCGCGCGCGACGGGAAGCGGCGCGGGCGTGGTCCGCGGACTCGTCGGCCACGGCCTCGTGCGCGCGGTCTCGGTCGAACCGGCGATGGAAATCGCGCAGCCCGACTGGCGACGGCGGGGCCCGAGCCTCACCCCGTCGCAAGAAAGCGCCGCGACGCGTCTTCGGGAACGGATCGCCGCCGGCGCCGCCGGGAAGGTGACACTGCTGGACGGGATCACCGGGTCGGGCAAGACGGAGGTCTATTTCGAGGCGATAGCCGCCGTGCTGGCGCGCAGCCGTCAGGTGCTCGTGCTGCTGCCCGAGATCGCGCTCACCGTCGATTGGCTGCGGCGCTTCGAGAACCGGTTCGGCGCGCCGCCGCTCCATTGGCATTCCGACGTCACCGGCGCGCGTCGGCGGGACACCTGGCGCGCGGTGTCGACCGGCGGAGCGCGTGTCGTGGTCGGCGCCCGTTCGGCGCTCTTCCTGCCGTTTCCCGATCTCGGGCTGATCGTCGTCGACGAGGAGCACGACGGCAGCTTCAAGCAGGAGGACGGGGTGATCTACAACGCCCGCGACATCGCGATCGTGCGGGCGCGCCACGCGGCCTGTCCGGTCGTGCTTGCCTCCGCGACGCCCACCCTCGAGACCGTGGTCAATGTCGAGCGCGGCCGCTACGAGCGGATCGTTCTTCCGGAGCGTTTCGGCGGCTCGGCGATGCCCGGGATCGCCGCTATCGACATGCGCGGCGAGTCGCTTCCCCCCCAGACCTGGCTGTCGCCCAGCCTGCGCGAGGCCGTGACGCGGACGCTGGATGGCGGCGAGCAGGCGCTCCTCTTTCTCAACCGCCGCGGCTACGCGCCGCTCACCTTGTGCCGTGCCTGCGGCCACCGGATCGAATGCCCGAACTGCAGCGCATGGCTGGTGGATCACCGCTTGACCCGCAGGCTGCAATGCCATCACTGCGGTTTCGCCGCCAGGCCTCCGGAAACCTGCCCGAAATGCGAGGCCGACGATGCGTTCGTTGCCTGCGGGCCCGGTGTCGAGCGCCTGTCCGAAGAAGCCGCCGAGGCTTTTCCCGGCGCGCGGACCGCCTTGATGTCGAGCGACGCGCTGCGAAGCGCCGCCGCCGCGGAAGAGCTGATCGCGGGGATCAGGCGACACGATTACGATATCGTCATCGGCACCCAGCTCGTCGCCAAGGGGCATAACTTTCCGGACCTTACCCTGGTCGGGGTGGTCGATGCCGATCTCGGACTCGATGGCGGCGACCTGCGCGCCGCCGAACGCAGCTTCCAGGTGCTGCACCAGGTCGCGGGACGCGCCGGTCGCGCCTCCCGGCCAGGCCATGCGCTCATACAGACCTACAATCCCGACCACCCCGTGATGGCGGCGCTGGTCGCGGGAAACCGCGACGGATTTCTGGCCAGCGAGGCGCGAGCGCGCGAAAGCCACGGAATGCCGCCCTTCGGCCGTCTTGCCGGGATCATCGTCTCGGGACGCGACGAGCCGGCGGTCGATGCCGCCTGCCGCGCCCTCGGCCGTGCCGCGCCCCGTGGCGGAGAAATTAGCGTTCTCGGTCCGGCGCCCGCTCCCCTTGCGCTGGTTCGCGGGCGGCACCGCCGCCGCTTTCTGGTCAAGGCCCCGCAGGGCGTCCGGATCCAGCCCGCGATCGAGCGCTGGCTGCGCCAGGTTCCGCTGCGACGCGGGATCCGCATCCATGTCGACATCGACCCCTATACTTTCCTGTAGGGATTCGCTCTATTCGTCGGCGGTAACGGTCGGCTTGGCGACGGCATGGAGGGCGCCGGTGACGCGCTTCTTCGACGAGATGAACCTGCCGGACGGGGAGGTGCGAAGCGCCTACGGGGCGCTGGCCGAATGGCTCGAAAACACACCTGTCGACCGACTCAAATCCAAGCGCGACGAGGCCGAGATGCTGTTCCGCCGTCTCGGCATAACCTTCCTGGTCTACGGTCGGGAAGGCGGGGCCGAGCGCCTGATCCCGTTCGATATCATCCCGCGGATTTTCTCGGCCCGGGAGTGGGAGCGGCTTTCCGCGGGGCTGATACAGCGCGTGCGCGCGCTGAACATGTTCGTCCACGACATCTACCACGAGCGCGAGATTATCCGGGCCGGCGTGCTGCCCGCCGAGACCCTGCTGGCGAATGCCTTGATCGAACCGCACATGCACGGCCTCGACGTCCCGCGCGATGTCTATGTCCACGTTGCCGGCATCGACATCGTCCGCGTGTCCGAGGACCGGTTCTACGTCCTGGAGGACAATCTCCGCTCGCCGTCCGGCGTCTCCTACATGCTGGAGAACCGCAACACGATGATGCGGCTTTTCCCCGACCTTTTCTCCAGCGTCGACGTTCAGGCGGTTGAGCACTACCCGCAGGAGCTCCTGCGCAACCTGCGGGCCACCGCACCGCCGGGTGTGGACGATCCCACGGTGGTCGTGCTCACCCCCGGCTCCTACAACAGCGCCTATTTCGAGCACGCGTTCCTCGCCGACCAGATGGGAGTCGAGCTGGTCGAGGGGCAGGATCTCACGGTGCGCGACGGACAGGTGCTGATGCGGACCATCGAGGGCCTCGTGCGGGTCGACGTGATCTACCGCAGGATCAACGACGAATTCATGGACCCGCTGGTCTTTCGCCCCGATTCCACTCTGGGCGTGCCGGGGCTCCTGTCGGTCTGCCGCGGCGGCCGCGTGACGCTCGCGAACGCGTTCGGCACGGGATTCGCCGACGACAAGTCGATCTACCCGTTCGTGCCGGAGGTCATCCGTTTCTACCTGAGCGAGGAGCCGATTCTCGAAAACGTCGAGACCTATGTGCTGCGCAAGCCCGACGATCTCGCCTACACGCTGGAGAACCTCGCGGATCTGGTGGTCAAGGAGGTCCACGGCTCGGGCGGGTACGGCATGTTGGTCGGCCCGATGAGCACCGCCGAAGAGCGCGAGGCCTATCGCGCCCGGATTCTCGAATGCCCGGAGAATTTCATCGCCCAGCCGACGCTTGCGTTGTCGCATTGTCCGACCTTCGTCGACGAAGGCATCGCGCCCCGCCATGTCGATCTTCGCCCCTACGTGCTGAGCGGGGAGACGGTCAGCGTCGTGCCCTGCGGATTGACCCGTGTCGCGCTGACCGAGGGCTCGCTGGTGGTGAACTCCTCCCAGGGCGGCGGGACCAAGGACACCTGGGTGCTCGAAGCATGACCATGCTCGGGCGCACCGCGAACCAGCTCTACTGGATGGCGCGTTATATCGAGAGGGCCGAGAACATGGCCCGGCTCATCGATGTCGCCAACCGGATGGTGCTCCTCGACGTGCCCGGGCAGGCGCACGAATCCGTATGGGGTTCGACATTGGAAGTCGCGGGCTACCCCGAGGACTTCGTCACCTTCGGAGGTCAGATCTCAAGCTCCGGCGTCGTGCTGTTTCTTGCCTTCGACGACGGTTTTCCGTCCAGCATCTTTTCCTCGATTCGCGCGGCGCGGGAAAACGCGCGGGCGCTCCGGGTGTCGATCACCAGCGAGATGTGGGAAAGCATCAACACCACTTGGCTCGAACTGCGCGACTACGACAGCAGGACGCTGTTCAACGGCGGCGTGCGCGATTTCTGCGATTGGGTCAAGGAGCGCACCCATTCGTTCCGTGGGGTGACCGACGCGACGATGCTGCGCGACGAAAGCTACGCCTTCCTGGATATGGGCCTCGCGGTCGAGCGCGCGGACAACACCGCCCGGCTGCTCGATTCGAAATATCATGTGTTGTTGCCGAGGGACGAGCATGTCGGCGGTTCCGTCGACTATTACCAGTGGGGCGCCGTTCTTCGCTCGCTGAGCGCTTTCCGTGCCTATCACAAGGTCTATTCGGACGTAATCCAGCCGCGCCGGGTGGCGGAGTTGCTGTTGCTGCGCGGCGACATGCCGCGCTCGCTGATGGCGTGTTTCGACCGCATCACGGGCCAGCTCGAATCCCTCTGCCAGGGACGGCCGCAGGAATGCCAACGGATCGCCGGCGAGATTCATGCCAGCCTGCGCTTCGGTCGGATCGACGATATTTTCCGGCAGGGGCTGCATGAGTTTCTGACCCGGTTCATCGCGCGGAACGCCGACCTGAGCGCTCGGATCGAGCACGATTTCATGATGCTGCAACGGTCCAGGATCCCCGCCTGATGCGGCTCTCCATCGTCCACCGCACGGCCTACCATTACGACGCCGCGGTTTCCTTCGGGATCCAGTACCTGCGTCTGACGCCCTACGCCAACGCGTCGCAGCGGGTGATCCGATGGACGATCGAGGCCCCCGGCAAGCTGACCCGCTGGATCGACGCCTTCGGCAATTCGTGCGACACGCTGATCTTCGACGATCCCGGCGACCGGATCGAGATCGTCGCCATGGGCGAGGTGGAGACGAGCGACACGACGGGCGTGCTGCCCGACGAGCAGGGCGGCGTGCCGATCGAGACCTATCTCCGCGCAACGCCGCTTACCGCCGCCGACGAGATCGTGGCGGATTTTGCGGCGCCCCATGCCGAAACCGTGTCACGCGATCGCCTGGAGGCCGTGCACCGTATCGCGGCGGCGATCCGCGACAAGGTCGACTACCGCGAAGGCGCGACCGACGTGCAGTCATCGGCTTCCGAGGCGCTCAGCAACGGTTCCGGCGTTTGCCAGGACCATGCGCACGTCTTCATCGCGGTATGCCGTGCGCTCGGTGTCCCCGCCCGCTATATCAGCGGCTATCTCCATGCGGACGACCGGGAAGCGCCCGAACCCGCCGGCCATGCTTGGGCGGCCGCGTGGATCGACGGGTTGGGATGGGTCAGTTTCGACGTCGCCAACCGCACCTGCGGCACCGAGTCCTATGTCGGCACCGCGGTCGGCCTCGACTACGACAGCGCCTGTCCGATCCGCGGCATCCGCGAAGGCGGAGAGTCGGCGGAACGGCTGACCGTTTCCGTCGATGTCAGGGAAAAGCGGCGGCCTGCATCCTGAACCCGTGCCGCCGATCGCCCGTCCATCCCGGAGATCCCCGAGCCCATGACATATTGCGTCGGCTTCTTGCTCGATGAAGGGCTGGTGCTTGCCGCCGATACGCGGACGGCGGCCGGCGTCGACCATGTGGCCTCGTTCCGCAAGCTTACGGTGTTTTCGAAATCGGGCGAGCGGGTGATCGCGCTGATGTCCGCCGGGAACCTCGCAACGTCGCAATCCGTGGTCTCGGTGGTGAGCGAGCGCCTCGGCAGCCGCGAGGGACAGGACAGCCTTTTCGAATCCACGAGCATGTTCAACGCGGCCAGGATCGTCGGATCCGTGCTCAGGGAAGTGATGCAAACGGATGCCGAAACGGTCCGCGCGTCGGGTGCCGATCCCCGGACGAGCTTCCTCGTCGCGGGTCAGATCGCGGGCCGTCCGCCGCGCCTCTTCCAGATCTACGAGGCCGGGAACTTCATCGAGGCGACGCCCGAGACCCCTTTCCTGCAGATCGGCGAGACCAAGTACGGAAAGCCCATTCTCGACCGGGTCGTTCGCTATGACATGCCGCTGGCCGACGCGGCCAAGGCGGCGCTGATCTCGTTCGATTCCACGATGCGCAGCAACATTTCGGTCGGTCCGCCCATCGACCTCATGGTCTATCGGCGCGACGCGCTCGACGGAGGCACCCGCATCGAGGTAACCGCCGACGACGCCTATCTCCAAAAGATGCGGCAGGCGTTCGGCGACGGGATCACCGCTTTGTTCGAGAGCATCGAGGCGCCGCCGGTCTCCTGAACCCCGGCGCGGCGTTGACAATGCCGGCGCCGCGGCTATAGTCCCGCCTTCGCTCAGCGCGGGTCCCAGAAACCGTTTCCGCGGCGCAACCGCGGAACGCGCGATCCGGGTCGGGCTTTCTCTGATTGGTCGGAACGATGTTTGCAGTCGTACGCACGGGCGGGAAGCAGTACCGCGTCAGCAAGGACGATGTGATCAAGGTCGAGCGCCTGGAGGGCGAGCCCGGCGCCGAGATCGAGCTGGATCAGGTGCTGATGCTCGACGACGGGAAGAGCCCGACCGTCGGAAGCCCCCTCGTGGACGGTGCCCGGGTCGCCGCGACCGTTCTCGACCAGACCCGGGCCGACAAGATCATCGTCTTCAAGAAGAAGCGACGGAAGAACTACCGGCGCAAGCACGGCCACCGTCAGCACCAGACGGTGCTACGAATCACCGATATACTGGCCGGTGGCTCCGCGACCGGCGCCAGCACGCCCGAAGAGGCCAAGGGCGAAGAGGAGAATTCGTAATGGCGCACAAGAAAGCCGGCGGCAGCTCCCGCAACGGCCGCGATTCCGCGGGCCGGAGGCTCGGCGTCAAGAAGGCGGGCGGGCAGGCGGTGATCCCGGGCAACATCATCATCCGCCAGCGCGGCACGAAGTACCACCCGGGCGAGAATGTCGGCCTCGGCAAGGATCACACCATCTTCGCCACCGCCGCCGGCCGCGTCGCATTTCGGCGCCGCGCCAACAAGCGGGTCTACGTTTCCGTCGATACCGCCCAATAGCGGCTCCGCGCCAGGGGCGCGGTACTCGGGATGAAATTCCTCGATCAGGCCAAGGTCTACGTCCGCAGCGGCGACGGCGGGAACGGCTGCCTGAGCTTCCGGCGTGAGAAGTTCGTCGAGTTCGGCGGTCCCGACGGCGGTGACGGCGGACGCGGCGGCGACGTCTGGGTGGAGGCGGTCGAAGGGCTCAATACCCTGATCGATTTCCGCTATCGCCAGCACCACCGGGCGGGGCGCGGCGGGAACGGGGCCGGACGCAACCGGACGGGCGCCGCCGGCGCCGATGCGGTGCTGCCGGTTCCCGAGGGCACCGAAATCCTCGATTTCGAGACCGGGGACGCCATCTGCGACCTGACGGGTATCGGGGAGCGCTTCCTGATCGCCCGCGGCGGCAGAGGCGGTCGCGGCAACGCGCGCTTCAAATCGGCGACCAATCGGGCGCCCCGCCGCGCCGATCCCGGCGGGCCGGGCGAGGAAACCACGATTGTCCTGCAGCTCAAGCTGATCGCCGATGCCGGCCTTGTCGGCCTCCCGAACGCCGGGAAGTCCACCATGTTGGCGGCGGTCTCGCGCGCCCGCCCCAAGATCGCGGACTATCCCTTTACCACGCTGGTGCCCGCCCTCGGCGTGGTGGAAATGGATCACGACGCATTCGTGCTGGCCGATATTCCGGGGCTGATCGAAGGCGCGCATACGGGCGCCGGTCTCGGAGACCGGTTTCTTCGGCATGTCGAGCGCTGCCGGATCCTCCTGCATCTGGTCGACGGGACCGGCGACGACGTGGCCGCGGCCTGGCGGACGGTGCGCGACGAGGTCGTGGCGTATGGCGACGACCTTGCGCAAAAGCCCGAGATCGTGGCCCTCAACAAGGCCGATGCGCTGAACGGAGAGGAGCGCGCGGCCAAACGTGTTGCGCTGGAGAAGGCTTCCGGCCATCCGGTCGCGGTGGTCTCGGGCGTGAGCGGGGAGGGCGTCACCGACATTCTGCGGCAGGTCCATCGCGCCGTGCGCGAGTTCGAGGCCGAAGGGGCGTTGCCGTGACGGCCGGTCTTTCCGGTGCGAGACGTGTCGTCGTCAAGATCGGTTCGGTGTTGCTGGTCGACGAGAAGCGGGCCGCCGTCCATCGCGGCTGGCTCGACGCGCTCGCCGACGACATCGCCGCGCTGCGCGGAGCCGGGTCGGAGATCGTCATCGTCTCTTCCGGCGCCATCGCGCTCGGCCGCACCCGGCTCCACCTGCCGGACCGTCCACTCCGTCTCGAAGAGAAGCAGGCCGCCGCGGCAACCGGGCAGGCGCGCCTGGTGCATGCCTTCCAGGAGGCGCTCGGCCGGCACGGCATCACCGCCGCGCAGATCCTGCTGACACTCGCCGATACCGAGGCGCGGCGGCGTCATCTCAACGCCCGCTCGACGATCGAGGCGTTGCTCGGGCTCGGGGCCGTCCCGGTCATCAACGAGAACGACACCGTGGCGACCGAGGAAATCCGCTTCGGGGACAACGACCGGCTCGCCGCGCGGGTCGCCCAGATGATGAGCGCCGATGCGCTGGTCCTGCTGTCGGACATCGACGGGCTCTACACCGCCGATCCCCGGCGCGACGCGGACGCGGCGTTTGTGCCCGAGGTCCGTCGGATTACCCCGGAAATCGAGGCGATGGCCGGGAAGGCGCCGCCCGGTTACAGCTCCGGCGGAATGATCACCAAGCTCGAAGCCGCCAAGATCGCTCTCGCCGCGGGCTGCCGTCTGGCGATCGCCGACGGGCGGCGGCTCAACCCTCTCGCGGCCGTCGCGGACGGCGGCCGGTGCACCTGGTTCAACCCCGAGACCGGACCTCGGACGGCCCGGAAGCGCTGGATCGCCGGGACGATCGATCCGAGCGGCACCCTCACCGTCGATCGGGGCGCGCTACGTGCGCTCAAATCCGGCAAGAGCCTGCTTCCCGCCGGCGTGGTCGCCGTGGAGGGCCGCTTCGACCGGGGCGACGCGGTGCTCGTGCAGGACGAAACGGGGAACGCGATCGGGCGCGGGTTGAGCGCCTATTCGAACGAGGACGCGGCGCGGATCATCGGCCACAAAAGCCGTGAAATAGAAGCCCTGCTGGGATACCGTGGACGGGACGAGATCATCCACCGGGACGATCTCGTCCTCGATTGAAGGGAGGGTGCGGTGGCAACCCAGGCCGTTGTCAACCGGGACGATGTCGAGGCCGTGATGGAACGCCTGGCGCGCGACGCGAGGGCGGCGGCGCGGGCGCTCGGCGAGCACGGGGCGGCGGACAAGAACCGGGCGCTTCGTGCGGCGGCGCGGCGGATCAGGTCGAGCGAGAACGCGCTGCTCTCGGCCAACGCGAAGGACCTCGCGGTTGTCGATACCGTGCGCCAGACAGAGGCTTTCGTCGACCGGCTCGAGCTGACGCCGGCTCGGATCGAGGCCATGGCGGCAGGGATCGAGGCGGTGGCGGCGCTCGACGACCCCGTCGGCGAGGTGATCGCGGCATGGGACCGGCCGAACGGGCTCCACATCGAGCGGGTCCGCGTTCCTCTCGGCGTGATCGGGATCATCTACGAGTCCCGGCCCAACGTGACGGCGGATGCCGGGGCGCTCTGCCTGAAGTCCGGCAACGCCGCCATCCTCCGCGGCGGATCGGAGAGCTACCACTCTTCCAACGCTATCGTCGATTGCCTGCAAGCCGGGCTGGAAGAGGCGGGATTGCCCAAGGCGGCGATCCAGACGGTGCCCACGACCGACCGCGCGGCGGTCGGCGCGATGCTGGCCATGTCCGATCTGATCGACATCATCGTCCCGCGCGGCGGGAAGTCGCTGATCGAGCGGGTCCAGCGCGAAAGCCGGATACCCGTCATCGCCCATCTCGACGGCAATTGCCATGTCTATGTCGAGCGCAGCGCCGATCCCGGGACCGCGCGGAGCGTCGCCTTCAATGCCAAGATGCGGCGGCCCGGTATCTGCGGCGCGGCGGAGACGCTGCTCGTCGACCGCGCCGTCGCGCGCGACGTGCTGCCGCCCATCCTCGACGACCTCGCCCGGGCGGGGTGCGAACTCCGGGGCTGCGAAGACACGCGCGCGCTCGACGGCCGCGTGGTGGCCGCCGAGGACAGCGACTGGGACACCGAGTATCTCGACGCGATCATCGCGGTGAAACAGGTCGACGGGCTCGAGGACGCGATCGCCCATATCAACACCCATGGCTCGCACCATACCGATGCGATCATCACCGCCGACGCCGCCGCGGCCGAGCGTTTCCTCGGCGCCGTGGATTCGGCGATCGTTCTTCACAACGCCTCCACCCAGTTCGCCGACGGCGGCGAGTTCGGCATGGGGGCGGAGATCGGCATTTCGACCGGGCGGCTTCACGCCAGGGGCCCGGTCGGCGTCGAACAGCTCACCACCTTCAAATACGTGGTGCGCGGGTCCGGGCAGGTCCGGCCCTGACCCTCTACACGACGATTCGCCGCGGCCTGGACGCGCCCGGGCTCAGGGTGGGTTTGCTGGGCGGGTCGTTCAATCCCGCCCATGACGGCCATCGCCATATTTCGCTCCTGGCGCTCAAGCACCTCCGGCTGGACGAGATCTGGTGGATGGTCTCGCCGCAGAACCCGCTCAAGCCGGTCGCCGGAATGGCTCCGTTCGAAGACCGCTTCGCGAGCGCCGAGGCGCTCGCCGACCACCCCGCGATCTCGGTGACCGATATCGAGCTGCGCCTCGGTACACGCTACACCGCCGACACGCTTGCCGCGCTGAACTTCTGTTTTCCGCGCATGCATTTCGTCTGGATCATGGGTGCCGACAATCTGGTACAGCTCGCGCGATGGCAGCGATGGACCCGGATCTTCAACCTGGTCCCGATCGCCGTGTTCGACCGCGCGCCCTACTCGTTCGACGCGCTCGCGGGGAAGGCGGCGCAGGCATTCTCCAGGTTCAAGTCGCGTGCGCAGGACGCCCACAAGCTGGCGGAGGCGCGGCCGCCCGCATGGACGTTTTTCCACACCCGGCTGCATCCCGCTTCGGCAACCGAAATCCGCGCCGGAAGGACGCTGCACCGTGCGGTCGGCGCTGCGAACGGGGGCCGTAACGCGGCGTAACGCCGGCGTTTCGTGAGTGCGCTCCGGAGGCGCGGCGAATTGCCCGGCCAAGCAGGCGCGTGCTAGCCTTTGCCCGCCGCCGAAGCCACGCTTCCGGATGGAAACACGAGGGAACGCCATGTCCCAGCTTGCCGAGCGGAACCGTATTGCGCCGGCGGACAGCCGAATCGAGGTCCTTCCCGCAGAACCCACGATCGGCGCGGAAATACGCGGGATCGATCTTGCCCTGCCGCTCGACGACGCGACCGTGGCCGCGATCCACGACACCCTGATGGACTGCAAAGTCATCTTCTTCCGGGACCAGAACATCACCCCGGAACAGCATCTCGCCTTCGGCCGCAGGTTCGGCGAGGTCAGCGTCCACCCGTTCGTTCCGCATCTCGAGCACCTGCCCGAGGTCATCGTGCTCGACAATCACAAGGACAACCCGGTGTTCTCGACCGATATCTGGCATTCGGACGAGACGTTCCGCGAAGAGCCGCCGATGGGCTCGATCCTCCGCTGCATCACCATCCCGCCGGTCGGGGGCGACACGATGTGGGCCGACATGTGCGCGGCCCATGACGGGTTGAGCGATCGCATGCAGAGCTTCCTCTCCGGGCTCGAGGCGGTCCACGACTTCAAGAATTTCCGCCACAAGTTCGATCACATGGCGCCGCGGGAACGGCACGCCAAGCTGGCGGAGATGGAGATCGAGCTCCCCAATCCGGCGCACCCCGTCATCCGCACCCACCCCGTCACCGGGCGCAAGGCGGTGTTCGTGAACGAGCAGTTCACCATCGCCATCAAGGACATGCGGAAGGACGAGAGCAAGGCGCTGCTGGAATTCCTGTTCACCCTGCCGCGTATTCCCGAATACCAGTTCCGGTTCAGGTGGGAGCCGGATTCGATCGTCTTCTGGGACAACCCGTCGACCCAGCATTATGCCGCCAACGACTACTATCCCGTGCGGCGCACCATGCAACGGGTGACGATCAAGGGCGGCAGGCCTTTCTGACCAGCGTATCCGCCAACCGAAAAACGGGAGGGAACGAATGAGCGTAATGCGCGGAATCGCGGGCATCGCGGCGTTCGCAGCACTTGGCGCGGGTGCTCTGTCCGGATCATCGGGTCCGGTCGAGGCACAGGAGATCACCCTGCGCCTGCACAATTTCAACTCGCCCAAGGCGATCGCCAACCGCCTCTTCATGCGGCCATGGGCAAAGGAGATCGAAAAGAAATCGGGCGGCAAGGTGAAGGTCCAGGTCTTCCCGGCGATGCAGCTCGGCGGCAAGCCCTCGGACCTCTACGGCCAGGCGCGGGACGGGGTGGTCGATATCGTCTGGACGCTTCCCGGCTACTCGCCCGGTCGGTTTCCGCTGACAGAGGTGTTCGAACTGCCGTTCGTCGCCGGCAACGCGGTTGCGACCAGCCAGGCGCTGACCGAGTTCCACGGCAAGTGGCTGAAGGACGAGTACAAGGACACGCAGCCCCTCGTGTTTCACGCGACCGCGCGGGGCCATATCCATACCGCGAAGAAGCCCATCCGGAAGCTCGAGGACCTGAAGGGCATGAAGATGCGGGCGCCGTCCCGCGCAAGCGCGGCGATGCTGCGGGCGCTCGGCACGGTCCCGGTCGGCATGCCGATCCCCAAGGTCTACGAGGCGTTGTCGCGTGGCGTGGTCGAGGGGACGTGGATACCGTGGACGATCATGCGCCCGTTCCGGCTGCACGAGGTGACCAAGTACCACACCGAAGTCGCGCTCTCCTGCGCGCTCTTCCTGATGACGATGAACAAGAAGCGCTATGGCGAACTGCCGGCCGACATCCGCAAGATCGTCGACGACAGCACCGGAATGCCGCTCGCCAGGAGGCTCGGCCAGATGTGGCAGGACGACGAAAAGCCGGGCCGCGCGCTTGCGGTCAAGCGGGGGGACCAGATCCTTGCGCTCAGCGATGCCGAACGCGAACGCTGGAGGAAGATCACCCAGAAGGTCGTCGACGCGTGGATCGAGAAGGTCTCCAAGAAAGGCCATGACGGCAAGGCGCTGGTCGCCGACGCGCGGCGGCTGGTCGCCAAGTACAGCAAGTAGCGCCGAGGCCGCGGCGCGTGTTCGCCGATAGAGCGGAAGCCGGACCCGCCGATCCGGCTTCCGGGTCTCCGGACGCCCGAATCGGCGCCTGGTTCGAGCGCGTGAGCCGGACCGCCGCGATGATCGGCGGGCTGCTGCTGATCGGGGTCATGGCGATGACCGTGATCAGTGTCATCGGACGCTACGTTTTCAACGCGCCGATTCCGGGCGATTACGAGATCACGGAGCTGGTCTGCGGCGTCGCCGTGTTTGCCTTCTTCCCGTACTGCCACATCAGGAACGCCAATATCGTCGTCGAGTTCTTCACCGCCCGCCTTTCGGCGCGGCGCAAGACGATGCTCGACACCGTGCACAACTTCGCCTTCACCCTGGTCGCCGCGCTGATCGCCTGGCGGCTTTTCGTGGGCGGGCTGCACAAGCTCGCCGACGAGGAGACCACGCTCTTGCTCAACATCCCGATCCACTGGGGTTATTTCCCGGCGTTGCTCGGGGCGGTGTTGCTGACCGCGGTCTGCGTCTGGGTGCTCTACCGCCACATCCGCGCGCTCGCCCGATGAGCAATATCGAGTTCGGCGCTCTCCTGTTCGCCGTCTGCCTGTTGCTGATCGCCTTCCGGATGCCGGTGGGGGTCGCGATGTTCGTGGTCGGCGGGTTCGGTTTCATATCGCTCGCGGGTTGGACGGCGTTCCTCAACCTGCTCAATACCGGGCCGTTCGGCCGGGTTTCGAGCTACACGCTCTCCGTGCTGCCGTTGTTCCTCCTGATGGGGCAGTTCGCCACCCAGGCCGGGCTGAGCCGCTCGCTGTTCGAGGCGGCGCGCGCCTGGGTCGGGCATCGGCGGGGCGGGCTCGCCATTTCGACGATCTGCGGGTGCGCGGCCTTCGGCGCGATCTGCGGCTCTTCGATCGCAACCGGTGCGACGATGGCTTCGGTCGCCCTGCCCGAGATGAAGCGGTACGGCTATTCGGGCGCCTTGGCGACCGGCACGCTCGCCGCCGGCGGCACGCTTGGCATCCTGATCCCGCCTTCGGTGATCCTGGTGATCTACGCGATCATCACCGAGCAATCGGTGGGCAAGCTTTTTCTGGCGGCCCTGATCCCCGGCATCATCGCGACGATCGGCTATTCGCTGGCCATCGCGTGCTATGTCCGGCTGAACCCGGAAGCGGGTCCCGTGGCGCCTTCCGTGCCGTTGCGTGAGCGGGTGCGGAGCCTCGGCGCGGTGTGGCCGGTGGCGGCGATATTCCTGCTGGTGATCGGCGGCATCTATCTCGGCGTGTTCACCCCCACCGAGGGCGCGGCGATCGGCGCGGCGGCGACCGCGCTGGTGGCCATCTTCTTCGGACGGCTGAGCTGGGAGAGCTTCGTCTCCAGTCTGCTGGAGACCGCGCAGGCCACCGCGATGATCTTCATCATCCTGATCAGCGCCGAGATCTATAACGGCTTCCTCGCGCTTTCCCAGATACCGGTGGAGCTCGCCGACCTGCTCGGGGAATCAGGGCTTTCGCCGATGTCGATCCTGATCGGGATCCTCCTGGTCTACCTGGTGCTGGGCTGCGTGATGGACAGCCTGGCGATGATTTTGCTCACGGTTCCCGTGTTCTTCCCGCTGGTGACCGGGCTCGATTTCGGCTTCACCGAGGAGGAGATCGCGATCTGGTTCGGCATCCTCGCCCTGATCGTCGTCGAGGTCGGGCTGATCACCCCGCCCATCGGGCTCAACGTCTACGTGATCAATTCGCTTGCCGACGGCGTTCCCCTCGGCGATTCGTTCCGCGGCATCGTGCCCTTCCTGCTGAGCGATTTCGTCCGGGTCGGGATTATTCTTGCCGTTCCGGCGACATGTCTGTGGCTGCCGGGCCTGGTCTGAGCCATGTGCTGGACGGAAATGCGCCCTTCCGCGCCCATTGCGGTTTCGCGCCGCGCCCCCTATTCTTCGATCGCGGTCGCAAGAAGGCCGCGCGCGCGTTCCAGAGGGTCAGGTTGAAGGCCGAGAACGTCCACAGGTTGGTGGAAATCGGGCCGTCGGCACGGAACTTCTCCCACACGCGAATTCGACGGGATTCGGCGAAAGGCCGACGCTTCGGGCAATATCCGGGGCTGCCCTTCGCTGCGACGAAACGCGGGCCGCTTGCGGCTCCGCATCGCCCAGAGAGGAGCGCCCCATAGCGACGAAAGAACCGGCCAAACCCGAGGCCACGCCCCTGATCGACGTCGTTTTGACGTGTCTGGAGGATCTCAAGGCAGTCGATGTCGCGAATATCGATCTCAGAGGCAAGTCGTCGATCGCCGACAACATGGTCGTCGCGACCGGCACTTCGAGCCGGCAGGTCGCATCGCTCGCCGAACGTTTGCTGCATCGCCTGAAAGACCGGGGACTCGTCGGGCTGAAGCCCGAGGGTCTGCGCCAGGGCGACTGGGTGTTGATCGACGCCGGCGACGTGATCGTGCACTTGTTCCGCCCCGAAATCCGGGAGTTCTACAACATCGAGAAGATGTGGGGGGTCGCGCCGGAAGCCGGGGACCGATCGTCGGGCACCGGCGGTTGACCCGGCGCGGCGGCGCGTCCGATGCGGCTCATCATCGCCTCCGCCGGGCGGTTCAGGGACGGCCCGGAACGCGCGCTGTTCGAGCGCTACCGCCGCCGTATCCGCTGGGACGTGGACTTGCGGGAGCTCGAGGCGAAGGGGCGGCACGCGCCCGCCGAGTCGATTCGCCGCGAAGCCGCCCTGTTCGACTCCTGCATCCCGGCCGGCGCCCACGTGATCGCGCTCGACCGGGCGGGCAAGACGCTGTCGAGCGAAGGTTTCGCCGATCATCTCGGCGACCTCCGGGACGGTGGCCGCCGCGAGGTCGTATTTCTGATCGGGGGAGCGGAAGGCCTTTCCTCCCGCCTCGTCGCGAGCGCGGATCTGGTGCTCGCCTTCGGGGCGGCGACCTGGCCGCATCTCCTGGTGCGCACCATGCTGATCGAACAGATCTTCCGCGCCCAGGAAATTCTTTCCGGGCATCCTTACCACCGCGGCGGAAAGGGCGGATGAACGTCCGGCGCGTGGCCGCTCTGGCGCGCGCCCTCCGGCTGGCGGCGGTGCTCGCATCGCTGTTTGCGGCTCCCGCGGCCACGGAAACGGTTCCGGCGGGAGATCCGCTCGAACGGGCCAGGCGCGCGCTTGAGCGCGCGATGGCCAACCCCGCCGCGCCGGAACACGAAGCCGAGGCCGAACGGCGGGCATTGAGCGCGCTCAAGCAGCAACTCGTGACGGTCGCCGCTTCCATACTCAGGCTCGAAGCGCAACTTGCCGAAGCGGAAGATGCGATCTTTCAGCTGGAGACCGAGGAGCGTGCCGCCGCAAGGGTCCTGGCGGAACGGCGCGACGACCTCTCTCGGCTGCTGTCGGCGTTGCAAAGGCTGGCGCGCTGTCCCGAAGTCCCCTTTCCCGTCGGATCGGGCGATGCGAACGACATTCTCCACGGACGCATTCTTCTGAAGGCCGCGAAGCTCTTGCTCGAACGGGAAGCGCGCGGCCTGGCGTCGAATCTGCGCCGACTCTCTTCGCTCCGCAGCGGAATCGCGAATCGGAGTAGCCTCCGCGACCGGACGGCCCAGAGGCTCGACGAGGAGCGGCGCGTGCTTGCCGCCCTTGTCCGGATCCGGTCCGAGCGGCAGCAAGGCTTGAGCGGGACGGACACGAATTCGCCGGACGGATCCGGGGGTCCGGCACGCCAGATCGAGAGCATCGAGGAACTCATCGACCGCATCGCGCGGGCAAGAGAGAGGACCCGCCTGCGGCCGGAGGACATGGCGGGAATCTCTCCGGCGGACGCCGGTGCCGATGGTGCGGCGGCCAGTACCGGCACCGGTTCGCCGGAAGACTCCTCCCGGGTGCCGGCCGCCGGCCCCGTCATCGGCCGGTTCGGGGAGCCCGCCGAGAACGGCTGGACCGCCCAGGGGATCACGATTCGGACCCGCGCCTCCGGCCAGGTGGTCGCACCCCGTTCCGGCAGGGTGGTGTTCGCCGAGCCATTCCTGGACTATGAGAAATGTGCGCTGTGGTGATTTTTGGCTGTCGCCGGTTCGATTTTGGCGGTTGAATATCGTCCGGCCCGCTTCCCCACCGGGCAGGATACGGGCTTCCGGGGCCTGACAAATACGATTACCGGAAGATTGTCTGGCGTGCGGGCGTGGCTTCCCCTCTGCCGTCGGGCGGCGGGATCGGGCAGGATTGTCGGGAGGCAGACGAGCGGTCAGCCGGTGTCGAGATACGGCACGGCGCCGACCAGGGAGCGCATGCGCTCGGGGCGGCCGGCGCGGGCCTGGGCGAGAGCCATCGCCATCATCACCGCCAGGGCGAGGCCGAGGCGGGTCTTCATCTTGGCGCGGCCTCGGATGTAGTGGGTCTCGAAGTTGAAGCTGTTGTCGAGGCGGCTGTTGATCCGCTCCATGGCCGAGCGGCGGTTGTAGCCGCGCCGCCATGACGGACTGCCCCAGGCGTGGGGGTGAAGATGCGCCGGTCGTGGCTGTCGAGGTCGATGCGCAGGATGCGGCCATAGTCTCCGGGCTTGACCCCGCCGGCCCGGTGGCAGGCCCGGCTGCCGGCGCAGGCGAAGCCGAAGGCGGCTGCCGGGCAGCGGTATTTGAGCGTGCCGCAGCGGCCCCGATCAGCCTCGAACCCCTGAAACGCCATAGCGCGGACCTCGCCGGTCCCGGGACAGACGCAGGACACCCGGCCGCGCTCGTCGTGAACGATGACATCGGCGCGGTCGGGGAACAGCGGCCGCGTGATCGGCTGCGCCGGATCGTATCTCGGCTCCTGCTTCTCCACCCGCCACATCAGCCGTGTATCGATCAGCGGGCGGGCGGTCCACCGGTCCCACAGCCGCGCCTTCAGGCGGGCATCGTCGAGACCGCGGTCGGCGCTGAAGTCGGCGCAGCGCCCGGCGATCTCCGGCGCCCTTGCGAACAGCTCCTCCAGCATCCCGGACAGCACCTTGGGTTCCGAGGCCGAAGCGCGCGTCACCTCGAAGGCCACCGGAACCTCGTAATCGGTGTCGGCGATCAGGTGCAGCCCGTAGCCGAACCACGACTTCACCTTCTTCCACACCGCGCCGGTCCTGGCGTCCACCCCGCCCGTCTCGTGCTTGCCCCAGTCGGCGTCGGGGTCCGAGGTCTTGTCCTCGTCCTTGCCGACCCGGCCCGTCGAGTGGCTCGCGATCGCCTTGCCGTCGTAGCCGAGATGACGCCCGAAGTCCGGCAACGCGGCGAACAGCGCGGCGCGCAGGCTCTCGATCATGGCGGACACCAGCCCCTGCTCGTCCTCAAGCTGCACAACACGCCCCAGAAACCGCGAGAAGTTCCAGTGGCTCGGCGCCGTCGAACGAACCCGCGCCGGGCGCGTTACCGCATGCCCGTCGTGAAGCACCGTCACCGGCCCGCTCTGATACGGCAGAGGGTCGAACCCGCAGATCTCCAGCAACGCCGGGTTGCGCCCCAGCTCCCGCAACAGCGACTGCATCGAGGCGTGTTGCAACACCACCCCCGCGATCAGCGCCCGCCACATCGCCCGCACCGGGTAGTCGTTACGGCCCCGACCGCGACACACTTCAAGCGCCGTCACGATCTCCTCGTCGGGAAGCACCGCCAGAACCAGGCGCAGCCGTTCAAGGTCCGGCAGGACTTCGACATCGCGCCACGAAAAGGGTAGCTTCGCCGCCGTCGCCATCGCTGTTCTCCCGACCAGGGGTGGTGGTGGAACAAGGGCCCCAGGGCCCGATGGCGACACCTTCTATCTCATGCGCACGATCAGGGCGCGCGAGGCCGCCGCAGGAAAACCTCGCTGCCAAGACGCCGCGACCAGCGGCGTGGGGTGAAAATCGCCAAAACGACCGCCGCAGCGAAACTGAAACCCCGGATATCAACGACCACCACGGGGTATCAAAAATCTCGCACCTCCGTGAACGCCTTGTAAATCAACCCGTCCCCGACAGCGCAAACGCCTCACTATGGCGAACTCTTGATAATCGACCATGGCGGGGGATATCATGCGCTGCTGGCGGGCCTTGAACGGCTGGACGCTCGCGTCGGCGATGAGCTGGTTTCCGGCGAGTCCATCGGGTTCATGGGATCGGATGCCGATACGCCTCATCGCCTCTATATCGAATTGCGCCGCGGCGGCCGGCCTGTCGACCCGTTGCCCTGGCTGACGGAAAACAGCGACAAGGTGGGCGGATGATGCGAGCCCGTACATTGGCAGCGGCTGCGGCCGTTCTTCTCCTGACCGCTCCGGTCCCGGCTGCCGCGCAGTCGAACACGACGGATACCTACCGGCTTCTCAACCTGTTCGGCGACGTATTCGAGCGGGTGCGCGCGGACTATGTCGAGGATGTCAGCGACGAGGAACTGATCGAGTCCGCGATCAACGGCATGCTGACCTCGCTCGATCCGCATTCGAGCTATCTCAACGCAAAGAACTTCCGCGAGATGCAGGTCCAGAGCCGCGGCGAGATCGGCGGGCTGGGGATCGAGGTCACGATGGAGAACGGGCTCGTCAAGGTGGTATCGCCGATCGACGACACGCCGGCCTATCGCGCCGGCCTGAAGTCGGGCGACCTGATCACCCATCTGGACAACGAAGCCGTCCTGGGGCTGACCCTTTCCGAGGCGGTCGAGCGCATGCGCGGCCCGCCCGACACCGACATCATGCTGACGGTGCGGCGCGCCAACCGCGAGCCCTTCGACGTGACGATCACCCGCGCCGTCATCAAGATCCAGTCGGTGCGGTCCCGCGCCGAGGGGAATATCGGCTATGTCCGGATCATATCGTTCAGCGAGCAGACCCTGGGCGGGATTGAGCGCGCGATGACAAAGCTTCGCGCCGAGATCGGCGGGGGGCTGAAGGGGCTGGTCCTCGATCTCCGCAACAACCCGGGCGGGTTGCTGGAACAGTCGATCAAGGTGGTCGATTTCTTCCTCGACCGCGGGGAGATCGTCTCCACCCGCTCGCGCCGTCCCGACGACGCGCAGCGCTTCAACGCCAAACCCGGGGACAATGCCGACGGCCTGCCGATCGTGGTCCTGATCAACGGCGGGTCCGCCTCGGCCTCCGAAATCGTCGCCGGCGCGCTGCAGGATCACCGCCGCGCCATCGTCATGGGCACGCGCTCCTTCGGCAAGGGCTCGGTGCAGACGATCGTTCCGCTGGAAGGGCACGGCGCGATCCGGCTGACCACGGCCCAGTATTACACCCCGTCCGGCCGTTCGATTCAGGCCAAGGGCATCGAGCCCGACATCGTGGTCGAGCAGGCCCGGGTGGAGGTCATCGACGAGGAGGGCCGGCGGCGCGAGGGCGATCTCCGGGGTGCGTTGCGCAATCCGAACGAGAAGGACCTCAGGGACGGATCCGGCGCCGATGCGAAGGAGCCTGGAGAAACTTCCGAAGAGCGGCCGCAGGATTACCAGCTCACCAGGGCTCTCGATCTGCTGCGCGGCCTCGCCCTGCTCGACAACAAGGCCACCAACTGAACGCACGGCGCCGCCGGCGAATGACGCAGGCCGCCCCGCCGCCCGAGGGGTATCGGCCCTGTGCCGGTGTCGTGCTGTTCAACGACGACGGTCTCGTGTTCGCGGGCCGCCGGACCGACACGAGACCCGCCGCCTGGCAATTTCCCCAGGGCGGCATCCGCTCCGGCGAGGCGCCCGAAACCGCCGCGTTGCGCGAACTGGCCGAGGAGACCGGTACAGACCGGGCGTTCATCGTCCAGGCCATGGACGGCTGGCTGACCTACGATCTGCCCGGCGATCTCCGGTCGCGGATATGGGGCGGGCGCTATCGCGGCCAGGCGCAGAAATGGTTCCTTGCCAGGTTCGCCGGGAAAGACGGGGAGATCGACATCGGCGCCGGCGACCCGCCCGAATTCGACGCTTGGCGGTGGATGCCGCTTTCCGACGTCGCGGCGCAGATCGTACCGTTCAAGCGCGACGTCTATGCCGCGCTCGTCGCCGCCTTCGCGGCCCGCATCGCGCGGGAAACCGCCTCCGGCCCTAATGGGCCCCGCGCGCCCGCATCGACATCCTGAACTTCAAGAGCACCCAGAACAGCGCCGCCGCGGGCCTCGACAGCCAGCGCCGCGTCTTGATCCCGACCGCGTGACAGACCATGTCGACGCTGCGTTCGAGAATCCCGGGCGTGCAGCACGACAGGGCCCGATTGCCGTAGGCGCCGCTGTTGCGCCGCCTGTCATAGGGCCGGTCGCCCCCGTTGGCGGCGTAATAGGCGTAGGCGAGCTCGTCGTCCTCGGTCTCGCCGATGCGCGACAGGGCCACCCGGAAACGGGCCCAGAAGCCCAGCGCTTCCCGGTCGAGATAGCGCTTCATGTGGCTGTGGAAGAGACAGTAATGGGCGAACTCGTCGTCCGCGATGCGGCGGCAGATCTCCTTCAGCACCGGTTCGTCCGTCGCCTCCGCGAGCGCGCTGTAATAGGTGTTCGTCCCTGTCTCGACCATGCAGCGCGCGACCAGCTCCCCGCTGCGGCTGCCGCGGACCGAATCGCTTACGCCCAGCGGGAGCCTGAAGCCCTCCCGGAAACGCGCGAAGCTGCTCTCGAAGTCGAACTCGGAGTCGGCCATCCTGGCCCAGCGGGCGAGCGCGAGGCCGTGCTGCACCTCTTCCTCGGCCCAGCCGTCGACCGCCACCTTCATACGCGGATCGTCGTGAAAGACGCCGTTCAGATAAACCCGATAGTCCTCGGCGTTGTATTCGACAAGGCTTGCCGCCTTGACGATCGGAACGATGTCCGGATCGATCCTGCTCGGGTCGAAGTCATCCCAAGGAATATCGGCAAGGGTCCATCCTGCCATCCCGACACTCCCCCTGATGCTACTCGCCTTCCGTAGATACCGATTAATTAGGAAATCATCCCGAATCTCAAGTTGTCAAGCCGAAGTCCGGGCATCCGGCTTAGATGGCGGGTTCAGGGGGTTCGAGGGGCCGCGGAATCGACGGTCGGCGAGGAACGACCGCCGCCGTCAGCCGCGGGCGCTTGCGATCGCCGCGCGCAGGGCCTCCGCCGCGGCCAGCCGCTTGCGTGCTTCCCCGGCGGCCGCTTCGTCGGCCGCGCGTTCGAGTGCATCCCGCGCCTCCGCGATGCGGCGGTCGGCTTCCTCCTGGTCGGCGTCCTCGAGGGGAACCGCCTCTTCCGCGAGAACCGTGCAGCGTTCCGGCTGGACTTCCGCGACACCGCCCGCGACGAAGACGCGCCGGTCCACGGCGCCGTCCCGCCAGATCGAGATCACACCCGGCCGCACGGTGGAAATCATCGGCGCATGACCCGGCAGCACGCCGAAATCGCCCTCGCTCCCCGGGACCACGACCATTTCGACGGGAACGGAGAGCAGCAGCCTTTCCGGCGAGACCAGCTCGAATTCGACGGTATCGGCCATCACATGCGATCCCGGCTCCGTGCCCCGGTCAGGCGGCCTCGGCGGCCATGCGCTTCGCCTTGTCGACCGCGCTCTCGATGGTCGAGACCATGTAGAACGCGGCCTCCGGCAGGTCGTCGTATTCGCCCTCGCACAGCCCCTTGAAGCCCTTGATCGTATCCTCGAGGCCGACGAACACGCCGGGCGTGCCGGTGAATACTTCGGCGACATGGAAGGGTTGGGAGAGGAAGCGCTGGATCTTGCGCGCGCGCGCGACGATCAGCTTGTCTTCCTCCGAGAGCTCTTCCATCCCGAGGATGGCGATGATGTCCTGCAGCGACTTGTAGGTCTGCAGAATCCGCTGGACCTCCCGCGCGACGCCGTAATGCTCGTCCCCGACCACGCGCGGCTCAAGAATGCGCGAGGTCGAATCGAGCGGGTCCACCGCCGGATAGATGCCGAGCTCGGCGATCTGGCGCGACAGCACGGTCGTCGCGTCGAGATGCGAGAACGACGTCGCCGGGGCGGGGTCCGTGAGGTCGTCCGCCGGCACGTAGATCGCCTGGACCGACGTGATCGAGCCCTTGTTGGTGGTGGTGATCCTCTCCTGCAGCGTGCCCATGTCCGTGGCAAGCGTCGGCTGATAGCCCACGGCGGACGGGATGCGTCCCAGCAGCGCCGAGACCTCGGAGCCTGCCTGGGTGAAACGGAAGATGTTGTCGACGAAGAACAGGACGTCCTGGCCTTCCTCGTCGCGGAAATACTCGGCGAGCGTCAGCCCGGTGAGCCCGACCCGCGCGCGCGCACCGGGCGGCTCGTTCATCTGGCCGTAGACCAGCGCCGCCTTCGATTCGCCGTCGGGCTGGATCACGCCGGACTCGATCATCTCGTGATAGAGGTCGTTCCCCTCGCGGGTGCGCTCGCCGACGCCGGCGAACACCGAATAGCCGCCATGCGCCTTGGCGATGTTGTTGATCAGCTCCATGATGATGACGGTCTTGCCCACGCCGGCGCCGCCGAACAGCCCGATCTTGCCGCCCTTGGCGTAGGGGGCGAGCAGATCGACCACCTTGATGCCGGTCTCGAGGATCTCGGCTTCGGTCGACTGGTCGACGAAGGCGGGCGCCTCGCGGTGGATCGGGTAGGCCTTGTTGGAGGCGACCGCCCCGCGCTCGTCCACCGGATCGCCCACGACGTTGAGGATGCGGCCGAGCGTGTCGGGTCCCACCGGCACGGTGATCGGGCCTCCGGTATCCTGGACCTCCTGACCCCGGACCAGCCCGTCGGTGGTGTCCATGGCGACCGTCCGGACCATGTTCTCGCCCAGATGCTGCGCCACTTCGAGGACGAGCCGGGTTCCCTTGTTGTCGCAGTGGAGCGCGTTGAGGATGCCCGGCAGCGCGCCGTCGAACTGAACGTCGACCACGGCGCCCATCACCTGCGTGATGCGTCCTGCTTCGCCCGTCGTTGCCATCTCTCTTCCTCTTTGACTGAACCCGGAGCCTAGACCGCTTCGGCGCCGGAGATGATCTCGATCAGCTCGCTGGTGATGGCCGCCTGGCGCGACCGGTTGTAGTCGAGCGTCAGCCGGTCGATCATGTCGCCCGCGTTGCGGGTCGCGTTGTCCATCGCCGCCATCCGCGCACCCTGCTCCGAGGCCGCGTTCTCGAGCAACGCCCGGTAGACCTGGACAGACAGGTTCAGCGGCAACAGCGTCTCCAGAATCTCGCCTTCCTCGGGCTCGAACTCGTAGATCGCCTTCGCGCCGCCCGCGCTCTCATCCGGCTCTTCCTCCTCCCCGTCCACGGGAGGGCCGAAGGGGATGAGCTGCTGGACGGTGACGATCTGCGTGATGACCGACTGGAACCGGTTGTAGACCACCGTGCAGATGTCGAACCCGTCCTCGCCGTAAAGCGTGAGCAGCCGGTTCGCGATGGCCTGCGCATCGTCGAAACCGAGCCGTGGGCGGCCGACATCGTCGATCGTGTCGACGATCAGGCTCCCGTAGTCGCGGGTCAGCTGGCCACGGCCCTTGCGGCCCACGCAGAGGATCCTGACGGTCTTGCCCGCCGCCGTCAGCTCGCGGATCGTCCGCCGGGCCTCCCGCACGATCGACGAGTTGAACCCGCCGCACAGGCCACGGTCCGACGTCGCGACCACCAGCAGATGCACGTCGTCCTTGCCGGTGCCGACGAGAAGCGGCGGCGCGCCCTCGCTGCTGCCGAGGCTCGCCGCGACCGAGCCCAGCATGCGCTCCATGCGCTCGGCATAGGGTCTCGCCGCCTCGGCCTGTTCCTGCGCCCGCCGCAGCTTCGCCGCCGCGACCATCTTCATCGCGGACGTGATCTTCTGCGTCGACTTGACGCTGTTGATCCGCGTGCGCAGGTCCTTGAGGCTGGGCATCGGGTCGGGTTCCGTCGGCGGTGGCTAGGCCGCGAACGCCGTGGCGTAGGAATCGAGCGCGTCCGAGAGCTTCTTCCTCAGATCGTCGCTCAGCTCCTGGCTTTCCCGGATCCCTTCGAGGATGTCGGCGTGGTTCGCCTTCACGTCGGCGAGGAATCCGTGCTCGAAGCGCTGCACCGATTCGAGCGGGAACTTGTCGAGATATCCGTTGACGCCCGCGAAGATGACCACCACCTGCTCTTCCACCGCGAGCGGCGAGAACTGGGGCTGCTTGAGAAGCTCGGTCAGTCGGGAGCCCCGGTTGAGGAGTTGCTGGGTCGAGGCGTCGAGGTCCGAGGCGAACTGCGCGAAAGCCGCCATCTCGCGGTACTGCGCAAGTTCCAGCTTGATCGAGCCCGCGACCTGTTTCATCGCCTTGATCTGCGCCGCCGAGCCCACCCGGCTCACCGAAAGGCCCACGTTCACCGCCGGCCGGATGCCGGAATAGAAGAGGTCGGTCTCCAGAAAGATCTGTCCGTCGGTGATCGAGATCACGTTGGTCGGGATATAGGCCGACACGTCGCCCGCCTGGGTCTCGATCACCGGAAGGGCGGTCAGCGAGCCCGCGCCGTTCTCCTCGTTCATCTTCGCCGCGCGCTCCAGCAGGCGCGAATGGAGGTAGAACACGTCGCCCGGGAACGCCTCGCGGCCCGGCGGCCGGCGCAGCAGCAGGGACATCTGGCGGTACGCGACGGCCTGCTTCGAAAGATCGTCGTAGATCATCAGCGCGTGCATGCCGTTGTCGCGGAAATATTCGCCCATCGTGCAGCCGGCATAGGGGGCGAGGAACTGGAGCGGGGCCGGTTCCGAGGCTGTCGCGGCGACGACGATGCTGTATTCGAGCGCGCCGTTCTCCTCCAACTGCTTGACGATCTGGGCCACGGTCGAGCGCTTCTGGCCGATGGCGACATAGACGCAGTAGAGTTTCTTCGACTCGTCGTCGCCCGCGTTGATCTCGCGCTGGTTGATGATGGTGTCGACGGCCACCGCGGTCTTGCCGGTCTGGCGGTCGCCGATGATCAGCTCGCGCTGGCCGCGGCCGATCGGAATCAGGCTGTCGATCGCCTTGAGCCCGGTCTGCACCGGCTCGTGCACCGACCGGCGCGGGATGATCCCGGGCGCCTTGACCTCGACAAGGCGGCGCTCGTCGCTCTCGATCGGCCCCTTGCCGTCGATCGGGTTGCCAAGCGCGTCGACGACGCGGCCGAGCAGCCCCTTGCCGACCGGCACGTCGACGATCGCTCCGGTGCGCTTGACGGTGTCGCCTTCCTTGATGGTGCTGTCGTCGCCGAAGATCACGACGCCGACATTGTCGCTCTCGAGGTTGAGCGCCATGCCGCGGATGCCGCCCGGGAACTCGACCATCTCGCCCGCCTGGACGCGGTCCAGGCCGTAGACGCGCGCGATGCCGTCGCCGACCGACAGCACCTGTCCCACTTCCGCGACCTCGGCCTCGGTTCCGAAATTGGCGATCTGGTCCTTGAGGATGGCGGAGATTTCCGCGGCGCGGAGGTCCATCACGCGGCCCCTTTCATCGATATCTGCAGCTTTTCGAGCTTGGTCCTGAGCGAGGAATCGACCATGCGCGAGCCGACCTTGACGATCAGCCCGCCGAGAATGCCCGGATCGACCCGTGCGTCGATCGAGACGTTGGCGCCGACCGAGCGCATCAGCGCCGTCTCCAGCGCGGTGCGCTGGGACCCGCTGAGCGGCCGGGCCGAGGTCACCTCCGCCGTCATCTCGCCCCGCCTTTGTGCCAGTAGCGCGCGATAGACATCGATCATGCCCGGCAGGGCGAACAGCCTCCGGTTGCGTGCGACGACATTGACGAAGCGGCGCGTCAGATCGCCGATGCCGGCCCGCTCCATCACGGCGTCGATCGCGGCCGCCTGCTCGTCCCGCCCGACCACCGGGCTGGTCAGGACCCGGGCGAGATCGGGCGCCTCGCGGATCATCGTCTGCAGGGCGGTCAGGTCGTCCCGAACGCCGTCCAGCGCACCCTGCTCATCGGCCAGTTCGAACAGGGCATGAGCGTAGCGGCCCGGAAGGCCCGACACGTCTATCGGTGTTGCGGACACGTATATCTAACCCCGACCGTATCGACGGCAACGCTTTGAAACACAACGCATTTTGGCTATTTCGGCACCCGGTCCGGGCGTCCATTTTCGAAGGCAGCGCTTGGTATCACACCCGAAAAGCCCTTGCAACCCGGCGCCTAGCCGCCCGCGGTCGCGTACTGGATGTCGCCCCGTGTCGCCCAGCCGGTGAAGCGGTTGTCGAGGACGGCGAAGATCGCATACATGCCGATCGCCATGGCGGCGATCACGATCAGCCCGGCGATCATCAGCGCCATGTTGAAGTTCGAGCTTGCCACCAGCATCAGGTGGCCGATCCCGTCGCCGCCCGCCACGGTCTCGGCGATCACCGCGCCCACGAAAGCGAGGGTAATGGCGATCTTGAGCGAGGCGAAGAGGTAGGGCAGGGAGCGCGGGATTCCCACCTTGATGACGATGTCCCGCTCATGCGCGCCGAGCGCGCGCAGCACGTCGCGCAGCTCGGGCTCGATGGTGGCGAGCGCGACCGCGACGTTCACGACGATAGGGAAGAAACAGAGAATGAAGGCGGTGATCGTCGCCGTGGTCAGTCCGATCCCGAACCAGACCATCAGGATCGGCACCACCGCCACCTTGGGGATGCTGTTGAAAGCGACCAGCAGCGGGTATAGCGCCGCGTAGACCGGTTTGGAGATACCGATGAAGACGCCGAGCACGATGCCGAACACGACCGCGATGCCGAAGCCCAGCAGTGTCGCGATCAGCGTCGGGACTGCGTTGTGCCAGAGTGCCACGCGGAATTCCCACACCGCGTAGAACGACGAGCTTGCGGTCGGCAGCACCACCGCGGGCACGTCGAACAGGCGCACGCCGATTTCCCAGATGACGATGCATGCCAGCGTCACGAGCCATGGCGACAGCCGCTCGACGGTCTTGCTACTCATCGTCCGATCTCGCGATGTTGATGTGGTGGCGCAATTCCTGAACGAGCTCCACCGTCTCGCGCCGGTACATGTGTTCGAGCGTGCGGGGCCGCTCCATCTCGATGTCCCGCTCGAGGATTATCCGCCCCGGCCGTGCGCTCATCACGTAGACCTTGTCGGCGAGGTAGACCGCCTCCCGCAGGTCGTGCGTGACCAGCATCACCGTGCAGTTGCGCTTCATGTAGAGCGTCTGGAGCACGTCCCAGAGTTCTTCGCGGGTAAAGGCGTCGAGCGCGCCGAACGGCTCGTCGAGCAGCAGCAGGTCGGGCTCGTGGACCAGGGCGCGGCAAAGCTGGGCGCGCTGCTGCATTCCGCCCGACAACTGCCACGGCGCGCGGTCGCCGAAACCGTCGAGACCCACCGTCGCGAGCAGCTCGTCCGCCATCGCCTCGTATTTCGCTTTTTCCCTGCGGAATTGCTGGCGGTGCGGCTCGACGATCTCCATCGGAAGCAGCACGTTCTCCCGGGTCGAGCGCCACGGCAGAAGCGTCGCGTTCTGGAATGCCATGCCGACGATCTTGAGCGGGCGGTCGACGACCTGTCCCGCGACCGAGACCCGTCCCTTGTTGGCCTTGATCAGCCCGGCCACCACCTTGAGCAAAGTCGACTTGCCGCAGCCGCTCGGTCCCACGAGGGAAATGAAGTCGCCCCGCTCCATGGTCACGCTGGCACCCTGCAGCGCCAGCGTTCCCGAATCGTCCTCGTCGCCCGCGCTGTTGCGGTAGGTGAGGTCGATCTCGTCTATCTCGATGAAAGCCATCGACGGTCTTGAACGGTAGGGACGGGGCGGGCGCGCGGCCCGCCCCTTACAACCCTATTTGTGGATGAAACGCTCAGACTGCGGCGGCAGGTAGCCGTCCTGCCACATGTCCGCGGCCTTCGGCGGCTCCTTGATGCCGTAGGCGTCGGCGGCTTGGTCGATCGACCGCTGCAGACGCGCCATGTCGATGCCGCCATACCCGTTCTTGCGGACGTTCGGCGTCAGCACGCAGCACTTGATGCCGAGCCTCAGCCGGTCAGCCTCGACCGCCTCGTTGAGCAGCGGCTCGAACTTCTTGGCCGACGACAGCGCGAGCTTGGGTTTCTGCACCATGTCGCGCGTCGCCTTGATGGTGGCCCGAACGAAGCCGCGCACCGCATCGCCGTTCTTGGCGAGGAAGTCGGGTCTCACCGCCACACCGTTGGCATAGGACTCCATGCCGTAGTCGCCATACATGAAGAAGGTGACGTCCTCTTCCTTGATACCGGCCGCCTTGAGGTTGAGCATCGACGAGAACACGTGCCCCGAGATCGCGTCGACCTGCTCCTTGATGAGCATGGGCTCGCGCAGGCGCGGGTCCATGTTCTTCTTCTTCACCGAGTTGGGATCGATGCCGATCGCCTTGGCGAAGGCCGGGAACAGCTTGTAGCTGGCGTCGAAGACCGGCGCGCCCAGCGTCTTGCCGACGAGCTGCTTGGGATGCGTGATGCCCGACTTCTTCAGCACGAAGATCGAGAAGGGGGGCTGCTCGTACATCATCATCACGCTCTTGATCTCTTTGCCCTTGTTCTTGGCGTTGTACTGGATCAAGGCGTTGATGTCGGCGAGGCCGATGTCGTGGGTGCCGCTGACGAGCTTCTTGACCGCGTCGGCCGAGCCGCGTCCGGCGTCGATCTTCACGTCGAGGCCCTCGGCCTTGTAGTAGCCCTCGTACTGGGCGATGAAGATCAACCCGTGGGTCGACTGCGGAATCCAGTCGAGCGTGAGCCGGATTTTGGTCGCCGCCGAAGCGCCGAAGCTCCCGACCGCGACTGCGACGGAAACCGCGGCCGCGAGCGCGACCGAGCTGAGCTTGTGTGTCATCTGTTTCCTCTCCCCCTATGGGCTGGCGCGTCCAAACAGATTACCGCCCTTCCGCGCAAAAACGAACCGCTCCTGAACGCACGGACACGCGTTCCGGCGCGAAGCGGGCGGCTTCTGTGACCGGAACATTACAGCAGACGGCCACCGGATGAACACCGGTCGAGCGATGCTTTTTTCCTCACGCCGTGTTGCGCGCGGCGCGGCGCCCGCCCGCGTCAGCTCGCAAGCTGGGAGGCGCCGCCGTGCGCGGCGGACCAGCCGACCGGATCGTTCATGAACCGCTCCACCTCGTCGAGCGTCGCGGCGTCGAAATAGGCGTGCTTCTTGCATACCGCGAGCACGTCCCACCAGGTCGCGAGCGACAGCATCTTCATGTCCATCTTCTCCAGCAGCTCGTGGGTCTGCGGGAAGATGTCGTAGTGGAAGATCACGAAGGTGTGGTTGACGATCGCGCCCGCCTCGCGGAGCGCCTGGCAGAAGCGGATCTTGCTCTGCCCGTCGGTGGTCAGATCCTCGACCAGGATGACGCGCGAGCCGGCCTCGAAATCGCCCTCGATCTGGGCGTCGCGGCCGAACCCCTTGGCCTGCTTGCGGACGTACTGCATGGGGAGCATCAGCCGGTCGGCGATCCATGCGGCGAAGGGGATGCCGGCGGTCTCTCCGCCGGCCACCGCGTCGATGGTCTCGAATCCGACCTCGCGGACGATCGACGAGGCCGCGAAGTCCATCAGCGTCTGGCGAACCCTCGGAAAGGAGATCAGCCGGCGGCAGTCGATATAGACCGGGCTCGCCCAGCCCGAGGTGAACCGGTATGGGTCGTCCGCGCGAAAGCGCACCGCCTCCACCTCGATCAGCATCCGCGCCGTCAGCTCGGCGATCAGCGATTCGTCCGGAAACGCCGTCGGCAGCATCCATCCCTCCCCTCGGTCGCCTTGCTCCGCGCGCCCGGCGGGCTCACCGGAGGCCGGAAACGATCCTCCAGGAGACCGGTGTGTCGGGCTCGAATACCCGCACCGTGTCGTCGCCTACGGTCACCGCCTCTCCGGGCGTTTCGGAACCTACTCCTTTTTCGAGCACGATGCGGTCGGAATTGGGCTCCATTCCGTAAAATTCGGCGCCCGCGCGGGACACGAATCCCTCGAGCCGGTCGAGCGCGCCTTCCTCATCGAAAACCTGTGCGACGCATTGCAGCGCGTTAGGAGCATTGAAGATTCCGGCGCAGCCGCAATCGGTCTCCTTGTCGCGGCGCGGGTGCGGCGCGGAATCGGTGCCGAGAAAGAAGCGCGAATCGCCCGACGCCGCGGCCGCCCGCAGGGCGAGGCGGTGGCGCGCGCGCTTGGCCACCGGGAGGCAATACATGTGCGGCCTGATCCCGCCGCGGAAGATGGCGTTCCGGTCGATCGTCAGGTGATGCGGCGTGATCGTCGCGCCCAGCCCGCCGTCGGCCGCCCGCACGTAATCGACGGCATCGGCCGTGGTGACGTGTTCCAGCACCACCCTGAGACCCGGGAAGTCCCGCCGCATCGGGTCGAGCACGCGCTCGATATAGACCGCTTCGCGGTCGAACACGTCGACCGCCGGGTCCACCACCTCGCCGTGGACGAGAAGCGGCATGCCGATCCTCTCCATCTTCGCCAGCACCGGACGGATCGCCTCCATGCGGGTGACGCCGAAGGCGGAGTTGGTGGTGGCCCCGGCGGGGTAGAGCTTCACCGCGCGGAAGATTCCGTTCTCGAACCCGGTCGCGATGTCGTCCGGGTCGGCGTCGTCGGTCATGTAGGCCGTCATCAGCGGCTCGAAGGGGTGGCCGTCGGGTAGCGCCGCGCGGATGCGCGCCAGGTACGCCTCGGCCTCCGCCGGGGTCCGCACCGGCGGCACGAGGTTCGGCATGACGATCGCGCGGCCGAAGACCGAAGCCGAGAACCCGACGATCGCTTCCAGCATCGCCCCGTCGCGGAGATGAAGGTGCCAGTCGTCGGGGCGGACGATCTCGATCCGTTCGCCCGTCACGGCGGGTCCATCAGCGCGCGGTAGAGGAGGTCGGAGCCCTTCAGGAAATCGTCGAGATCCATCGCCTCGTTCGGGTTGTGCGAGCCGTTATGGTTGCGGATGAAGATCATGGCCGATGGGATCCCGGCCGAGGCGAACAGCACTGCGTCGTGGCCCGCCCCGCTCAGGATCGTTCTTTCCGGCAGCGACAGGGACCGCGCGTGCGCCAGCAGCTTGTCGACCCAGCGCCGGTCCATGATCGCCGGTTCCGCATCCACCCTGCGGTCGAAGGTGAACATCACCCGGCGCTCGGCGGCGATCCGGTCGCACTCGCTCCGCATCAGCTCGTAGAACCCTTCGAGGGTCGCGGGATCCTCGCTCCGCACCTCGAAGCTGAAATCGACCTCGCCCGCGATGCGCGAGACCGAATGCGACCGCCCGTCGGTCTCAACGATCCCGGTCGTCACCACGATGTCGTGGCCCCGCTCCAGCCAGTCCTTCCAATGGTTGTCGAGCGCGTGGATCAGCGCCGCGGTGGCCATGACCGGATCGTTCCTGAGCCCGCGCGGCACCGCGCCCGAATGCCCCGCCTCGCCGATGCAGCGGATCCGGCGGTGGCGAAGATTGCCGCGGATCGAGGTCACCACGGCGGTCGGCAGGCTGTCCGCGACCAGGATCGGGCCCTGCTCGATGTGGAGCTCGATGTAGCCGGCGATGTCCGCCGGATCGACCAGCGGCGTGCCGGCCTCGATCGCCTCGACCGCCGCCCCGTTGCGCTTCATCGCCTCGCCGAGGGTCCCCGTCCCGTCCCGGTGGACCGACGCGAGGTCGGCCTTCTGCAGGCGTCCGAACAAGGCGCTCGAACCCACGCAGGCCTTGCCGTACCACGCGCTTTCCTCGCCGCGCAGCGCGATGACCCGGACCGGATGTTTCGGCTCCGCGTCCTCCCGCCGCGCGCGCACCAGGCCGAGCAGCCCCGCGACCACCCCCGCCGCGCCGTCGAAATTGCCGCCCTCGGGCACCGAATCCATGTGCGATCCGCAGGCGATATAGGGCGTCTCGCGCGCCTGGCCGGGCAGCGAGATCAGGAGGTTGGCGGCCTTGTCGGTGCCGGTCTCGAGCCCGAACCGCTTCGCGACGTCGATCAGGATCTCGAAGGCCGCGTTCTCCCCCGCGCCGAAGCTCTCCCGGGATACGCCCTGCCGGGCCGCGGTGCTCTGGCGCAGCGTGTCGAAGATCTCGGTGGCGAGCGGGCGCAGCTCTTCGCGCGCCGGCTGGAGCGTGGTTTCGGTCATCGGAGCGGGTCGACCCATTCCATGTCGGTCTCGTCGGCCTCCTCGACCGAGAGCGCGCCCACGAGGTCGGTCACGCGCTCGTAGCCGCGGCGCGTACAGTAATCCTCGATCCCTTCGAGGACCGAGATCATCGCCGTCGGGTGGACGAAGGTGACGGTCCCCACCTGGACCGCGCTCGCGCCGGCCAGCATGTACTCGATCGCGTCCTCCGCCGTCGCGATGCCGCCGCAGCCGATGACCGGGACGTCGACCGCGCGCGCGCATTGATAGGTCATGCGGACCACGATGGGGCGGATCGCGGGTCCGGAGAGACCGCCGGTCACGCTGCCGAGCCTGGGCCGCTGGCTCTCGATATCCACCGCCATGGCGAGGAAGGTGTTGGCCACCACCAGGGCGTCGGCGCCCGCCGCCTCGACCGCGCGGGCGATCTCGGCGATGTCGGTGACGTTGGGGGAAAGCTTGACCCAGAGGGGAAGCGACGTGCGTCGCCGGATGGCGGCGGTGGCGCGCTCCGCCGAGGCGGCTTCGTTGGCGAAGGCCTTGCCGTCCTCTTCCAGGTTCGGGCAGGAGATGTTGGCCTCGATCGCGGCGACGCCCGGCAGGCTCACCTCCTCGGCGAGGCTCGCGAAGCCGTCCACGGTCGGCGCCGATATGCTGACCACCAGAGGGGTGGAATAGCGCGCATAGGTCGGCAGCGTCTCCTCGTGGAAATAGGGCATGCCCTTGGACGGGATGCCGATCGAGTTCAGCATCCCTTCCGGCGTCTCGCAGACCCGGGGCAGCGCGTTGCCGACCCTGAGCTCGCGGGTGATCGTCTTGATCACCATCGCGCCCAGCCGTTCGAAATCGACCGCCTTGTCGAGCCCGTCCGCGAACGTGCCGGACGCCGGCATCACCGGGTTGGCCAGCCGCACCCCGCCGATCTCGACCCGCATGTCTACCAAGAAATCGCCTCCTGCAGGTCGAACACGGGCCCGTCCCAGCACACCCGGCGGTGGGCGACGCCGCCGTCGACGCGGAACTCGCGCACGCAGCAGAAGCACATGCCGAGCCCGCAGGCCATCTGCTGTTCGAGCGCGACCTGCCCGGGAATGCCGAACTCGCGGCCCAGGCGCTGGAGCAGCAGCAGGAGCCGGTTGGAGCCGCAGGTGAAGAACGCATCCGCCCTTCCGTCGGCGATCAGACCGCGCAGCACGCGTTCCAGCCGCGCCGGCCCGCTGGTCCCCTCCGCGTCGGTGACCTCGATGACGTCCGCGCCCGCCGCGGCAAAGCGGTCGGCCGACATCATCACCGCCGGCGACCGCGCGCTGAGCACCGCCGTCACCCCGATACCGTTCGCGGCCGCCAGCTCGGCGAGCGGGGCGAGCGTAGCCAGCCCCACCCCGCGCCCGACGACCACGATCCGCAGCCAGCCCGGCTTCAGCGAGAAACCCACGCCCAGCGGCCCGAACAGGTCGAGACGGTCGCCCGGCGCGAGCGTCGCGAGCGCCCGCGTGCCGCTCCCCGTGACCTTGTAGAGGAATGCGACCGTCCCGGCCTCCGGATCGGCGCGGTAGACGCTCATCGGACGGCGGAAGAACGGTCCGTTGGGGCCGTCCTTCGGGCACAGCATGTGGAAGAACTGGCCCGCCTCGATCGACGTCGCCAGCGGATCGGCCGCAGCCACGATGTGCATGTATTCCGGGTTGACCGCGTCGTTTTCGATCACCTCGCAGTCGAACTCGGCCGCTGTGATCGAATGCGCCGTTGCAAGGCAGGGCGCGGCGCCCGGATCGGGGGACTTCATTTTGCCGTTCGCGCGGTCCTAAAATCCCATGCTAGCGCAATTTTTCCCCGCTTTGTATCGGGAGGGAAAACATGGCGACGGTCAGGATCGGCAAGCTGGAGATCGCCCGCGTGCTCGAGGACGACACGCCGGTCTTCGATCCGGGCGCGATGTACCCGGATTCGACGGTGGAGGATTTCGAGCGCGACTGGCTGATGCCGCGCTTCTTCGACGAGGAGCGCTGGCTGCTCGAATCCTGCATGCAGAGCTATGTCTTCCGGACCGGCGAACGCGCGATCCTGATCGACACCTGCGTCGGCAACGACAAGCCGGGGCGCCGGCGCGACTACTGGTCCTACGGGCAATGGCCCTATCTGGAGAACCTGGCCGCCGCCGGCTACGCGCCCGAGGAGATCGACCTCGTCCTGATCACCCATCTCCACGTCGACCATGTCGGGTGGAACACGCGCTGGGTCGACGGACGGTGGGAGCCGACATTTCCCAACGCGCGCTACGTCTTCACCGCGACCGACCTCGAGTCGCTCCAGGCCAAGCACGCCGGCGGCGACGGGCAGTACGTCAACGTCTATGAGGACAGCGTGAAGCCGATCCTCGACGCCGGGCTCGCCGACCTCGTCGTGCCCGACCATGTCGTGGAGGACGGCATCCGCTTCGAGCCCGCGCCCGGCCACACGCCGGGTCAGGTCAACATCCGCATTTCCTCGGAGGGCGAGGAAGGGCTGATCGCCGCCGACGTCATCCACCATCCCATCCAGGCCCGCCATCCGGGCTGGAACAGCCGCGCCTGCGAGCACGGGCCGACGGCGGTCTCGACCCGGCGGGCGATCTTCGAGGATGCCGCGGCGAACGACACGCTGGTGCTGCCGGCGCATTTCGAGCCCTGCCGCCTGCGCCGCGAGAACGGCGCGTTCCGTTTCCTGTTCGACTGATCGGGGTCTATATATCCGCCGGTCGCCGTCTTGCCCGGGGGAACGCCATGTCAGAGCCCACCGTCTTCGTCTTCGCCAACGCCGATCCGGAGCGCCGCGGCCTCAGCCGGATGGAGGGCGCGGGCTGCCGCCTGACCTATGGCGAGGAGGCATGGCTGACGCCGGGCTGCGTCTACGAGGACGACATGGCCGCCAGGGCCGCGGAATCGGTCGCGATGACCGGCACCTCGATCCGCAGCGCGCCGGTCAACCGCCGCGTCATCGAGGGCGCGCAGCGGCTCCGCATCATCGCCAAATGCACCGTAGGCACCGACGACATCGATGTCGAGGCGGCGACCGATCTCGGCATCATGGTGACCCACGCGCCCACCCAGGCGAACTGGGGCGGCGTCGCCGAGGGCGCGATGGCGATGATCCTCACGATGCTGAAACGCAACCGGGAGAAGGACGCCCGGGTGAAGGCCGGCGGATGGAAGGACGATTCGCTGATCGGCACCTATCTCGGCCGCCGCGACGAGGACGGCTATCCCGGGCTCACCGTCGGGATAATCGGCTTCGGCCGCATCGGCGGGCGCATGGCGGAGCTCCTCACCCCGTGGCACGTCCGGCTGATCGTCTGCGACCCCTTCGTCGAGGAGGAGAAGTTCGCCCGGTACGGCGTCGAGAAGGTCGATCTCGACACCCTACTCCGCGAGTCCGACATCGTCACCATGCACCCCACGCTCAACCCCACCTCGCGCAGCATGATGGGCGCGGATCAGTTCCGGGCGATGAAGCCGACGGCGCTCTTCGTCAACACCTCGCGCGGCGGCACGATGGACGAGGTCGCGCTCGCCGATGCGATCGAGGCGGGAGAGATCGCGGGCGCGGCGCTCGACGTGTTCCTCGACGAGCCGATGGACCGCGACTCCAAGCTGCTCCGGATGGGCAACGAGGTGCTGCTGTCGCCCCACAACATCTCGCACAACCACGGCGGCGGGCTCGGGCCGGGGATCCAATGGGCGGCGGATGCGGTTCTGACCGCGCTCCGGGGCGAAGTGCCGAACAACGTCTTCAACCCCGACGTGCTGCCCCGCTGGCGCGAACGCTTCGGCGGCAACGCGCTGATCGCGTGAGGCGCGCCCTTCGATACGCCGCTACGCGGCTACTCAGGGTGAGGGTTACAGTTTAGGCTCCTCATCCCGAGTAGCCCCCGGAGGGGGCGTATCGAGGGACGGCCATGATCCGTAAGCGTCCGGCGTGACCGCCCCTGCGTGGTCAGTCGGCGGCTTCCCGATCTTCTGCGGGCGCGGTGTTCCACGGCAGCAGATCGTCGATGCGGTTGATCCTGTAGTCGGGGATGCGTTCGAGGACCTGAGCAAGCCAGGCCTGCGGATCGACATCGTTGAGCCTGGCGGTCTCGATCAGGGTGTAGGCGATGGCGGCGGCCCTGCCGCCGCTGGCCGAGCCCATGAAGAGATAGTTCTTGCGGCCGAGCGCGATCGGCCTCATTGCGCGTTCGGCGGGGTTGTTGTCGATCTCGAGGAAGCCGTGCTCGAGATAGGGTCGAAGGCGCTTCATCCGGGTCAGGGCATGACGGATCGCCGCTGCCAGCGGGGTCTTGGCGGAGATTCTGGGCAGCTGCGATTGCAGCCACCGCTCCAGCTCGTCGAGGCACGGCGCGGCCTTGGCCTGGCGGATGGCCGCGCGGTTCTCGGGCGGCTGCCCGCGGGCCTCCTTCTCGATAGCGTAGAGGGCGGCGATCCGTTCCAGCGCCTCGGCGGCGATCGCCGAGCCCTGGGCGGCATGGACGTCGAAGAACTTGCGTCGCACATGCGCCAGACAGGCCACCTCGCGGACCGGCCCGGCGCGCGCCAGCGCACCGAACCCGGCATAGCCGTCCGAGTGCATCCAGCCGGCGAAGCCTTCAAGATGCGCCTTCGGATGCGCCGCCTTGCGGTCGGCCGAGAAGCGGTACCAGGCCGCCGGCGGCGCCTCGCCAGCCCAGGGCCGCTCGTCCCGCACGTAGGTCCAGGCCCGGCCGGTCGCCGTTTTGCCGGTTCCCGGCGCCAGCAGCTTGACCGGGGTGTCGTCGGCGAACAGGGCTTGTCCTTCCAGCACATGGCGCCCGATCGCATCGGCCAGGGGCTCCAGCAGCGCCGTCGCCTTGCCGACCCAGTCGGCGAGCGTCGAGCGGTCGAGCTCGACGCCGTCGCGGGCGAAGATGCGGGACTGGCGGTAGAGCGGCAAGCGAGTCGCGCGGGGGAATCTCACCCCCACGCGCTCCCAGAACCGTACGTGAACCTCTCAGCTCATACGGCTCCCAGCGTCCGGCCCTGCCCGTGCACAAGGGTCCAATGGGCGAACCGCCACGGCTCCGCTTTCGCGATTCTGGCAAGCCAGAGACGAGCCTGACGCGGTCGTTGTCGGAAGCGTTTGAACTTCCGCATTGCCCATCGCTGCAAGTGGGCGTCTATCAGACGAAGGGTCGGATAGAGCGCCGACTTGTAGAATGCGCCGAAGTAGCATCCACCCCCGCGCGGCACCGGCCCTGTCGCGAAAGTAAAAACGGGCACTTGCTGGCGCAGTTCGAAGATGTGATTCGTCGGGCGGTCGGGGCAGTCGAGGCCGGCTTGGCAATGGCGTGCTCAGGCACCCGTAAAGTAGCGTGGCCCGAACCATGATCGGCTTCTGTCACTGATGGCGCGGGGTTCCCGCGACCTCGTTCAAGAGATTGAGATTTGCCGTGGTTCCTCCCCGACCCGAGTGAAGCGAAGCGGTCAGAGGAGGGATTTGGATGCCACGCAAGCGCCGACGGTCCGAGAGCCTGCAAGTCGTGAACCGGGATTGTGCCGGGATCGATATCGGCAAGGACGTTCACTATGTCGCGGTCGACCCCGAAAGTTGTTCGGAACCGGTCCGGTCGTTCGATGCCTTCACGCGGGATCTTGAGGAGATGGCGGCATGGCTGTCGTCCTGCGGGGTGAACAAGGTGGCGATGGAGTCGACCTCGGTGTACTGGATTCCGGTCTACGAGGTTCTGGATCGCGCCGGCTTCGAGGTGATGCTCGTGCCGCCGCGGATGACGAAGCAGATCGCCGGTCGCAAGAGCGATGTGCTTGATTGCCAGTGGATCCGTCAGCTTCTGTCTTACGGGCTTCTGCGAGGTGCCTTCCGTCCCGGCGATGCGGTATGCCCGCTGCGCTCGTATGTGCGCCAGGCGAAGCGGCTGATCGAAGATCGCGCGCGCTGTGTGCTGCACATGCAGAAGGCGCTGACCGAGATGAACGTGCGGCTTGACTCGGTGATCAGCGACATCACCGGCGTGACGGGACAGAGGATCCTGCGGGCGATCGTCGACGGCGAGCGTGATCCACACCGGCTCGCAGAACTTCGGGACGGGCGGATCAAGGCCAGCGGCGACAGGATCACGGCAGCATTGCAGGGCACCTGGCGCGAGGAGCATCTGTTCGCACTGACGCAGGCGATGCAGCGCTTCGACTTTCTCACTGGCCAGATTGAGGTCTGCGAGGCGCAGATCGCGGCGCAGATCGACAGCCTGACGCCGCCGGACGATGGGACGGACGGTCCGGCGAATGCGGCTCCGGACAACACTCCCACGCGCTGCCCGTCGAAGATCCGGAGCGATGCTGCCAAGCGGGCCGCCAGCGAAAAGGCGATGGCCGAGGCCCTGCACAGGATGATGGGCGTCGATCTCACCGCGATCCCTGCGATCGGGGTTACGACCGCACTCACGATCGCGTCGGAGATCGGCCCGGACTTCTCGGCCTTCCCGTCCGCGCAGCACTTCTGTTCCTGGCTCGGGCTGGCGCCGGGAACCCGCATCAGTGGTGGCAAACCCCTGCCGGGCCGCTCGCCCAAGGTGATCAACAAGGCCGCGCAGTCCCTTCGCATGGCGGCCCTGAACGCTCGCAGGAGCCAGACGTTCATCGGCGCCCGGCACCGTGCGCGCCTCGCCCGCAAGGATGCCCCGGTTGCCATCAACGCAACCGCCCGCGAGCTTGCCTGCCTGGTCTACACGCTGGTCACCCGCGGCGAGGAATATGTGGAGCGCGGGATGGAGACCTATGAGCAGCGCCGGGTGAACCGGACGGTCTCAAACCTCGGCCGCCGCGCCAGACAACTCGGCTACCAACTGGTCAAGGTTGTCGAAACCCCGGATGTGAAAATTGGGGCGGAAGCAATGGCGTAGGTTTTTTTACTCAAGAGTAGCATCCACCCCCGCGCGGCACCGGCCCTGTCGCGAAAGTAAAAACGGGCACTTGCTGGCGCAGTTCGAAGATGTGATTCGTCGGGCGGTCGGGGCAGTCGAGGCCGGCTTGGCAATGGCGTGCTCAGGCACCCGTAAAGTAGCGTGGCCCGAACCATGATCGGCTTCTGTCACTGATGGCGCGGGGTTCCCGCGACCTCGTTCAAGAGATTGAGATTTGCCGTGGTTCCTCCCCGACCCGAGTGAAGCGAAGCGGTCAGAGGAGGGATTTGGATGCCACGCAAGCGCCGACGGTCCGAGAGCCTGCAAGTCGTGAACCGGGATTGTGCCGGGATCGATATCGGCAAGGACGTTCACTATGTCGCGGTCGACCCCGAAAGTTGTTCGGAACCGGTCCGGTCGTTCGATGCCTTCACGCGGGATCTTGAGGAGATGGCGGCATGGCTGTCGTCCTGCGGGGTGAACAAGGTGGCGATGGAGTCGACCTCGGTGTACTGGATTCCGGTCTACGAGGTTCTGGATCGCGCCGGCTTCGAGGTGATGCTCGTGCCGCCGCGGATGACGAAGCAGATCGCCGGTCGCAAGAGCGATGTGCTTGATTGCCAGTGGATCCGTCAGCTTCTGTCTTACGGGCTTCTGCGAGGTGCCTTCCGTCCCGGCGATGCGGTATGCCCGCTGCGCTCGTATGTGCGCCAGGCGAAGCGGCTGATCGAAGATCGCGCGCGCTGTGTGCTGCACATGCAGAAGGCGCTGACCGAGATGAACGTGCGGCTTGACTCGGTGATCAGCGACATCACCGGCGTGACGGGACAGAGGATCCTGCGGGCGATCGTCGACGGCGAGCGTGATCCACACCGGCTCGCAGAACTTCGGGACGGGCGGATCAAGGCCAGCGGCGACAGGATCACGGCAGCATTGCAGGGCACCTGGCGCGAGGAGCATCTGTTCGCACTGACGCAGGCGATGCAGCGCTTCGACTTTCTCACTGGCCAGATTGAGGTCTGCGAGGCGCAGATCGCGGCGCAGATCGACAGCCTGACGCCGCCGGACGATGGGACGGACGGTCCGGCGAATGCGGCTCCGGACAACACTCCCACGCGCTGCCCGTCGAAGATCCGGAGCGATGCTGCCAAGCGGGCCGCCAGCGAAAAGGCGATGGCCGAGGCCCTGCACAGGATGATGGGCGTCGATCTCACCGCGATCCCTGCGATCGGGGTTACGACCGCACTCACGATCGCGTCGGAGATCGGCCCGGACTTCTCGGCCTTCCCGTCCGCGCAGCACTTCTGTTCCTGGCTCGGGCTGGCGCCGGGAACCCGCATCAGTGGTGGCAAACCCCTGCCGGGCCGCTCGCCCAAGGTGATCAACAAGGCCGCGCAGTCCCTTCGCATGGCGGCCCTGAACGCTCGCAGGAGCCAGACGTTCATCGGCGCCCGGCACCGTGCGCGCCTCGCCCGCAAGGATGCCCCGGTTGCCATCAACGCAACCGCCCGCGAGCTTGCCTGCCTGGTCTACACGCTGGTCACCCGCGGCGAGGAATATGTGGAGCGCGGGATGGAGACCTGAGGTGGCGTCGGTTTGTCGGACAGGCTGACGGCGTTTTCAAGGTGTATTCCGGTTGAAGTTTGTGCCGCCAGAATCCTCTTGGATCGATCTTTCTGCTGCTGCTGTTGCGCCTGTGGGTATGTGGTCAAGGCGCGAAGCGGCTTGTCCATCATATCCACAGGCGTGTCGCCCCGGTAGGCCTCGGCCGGCGTCCGCCCGCCGAGTGCCGAGTGCGGTCTCTCGGTGTTGTAGAAGCCGATCCACTGGCCGATGACGCGCCGGGCTGCGAAGCCGTCGGCGATCTCGTGCAGGTAGACCGCCTCGTATTTGAGCGAGCGCCACAGCCGCTCGATGAAGATGTTGTCCATGCACCGGCCGCGGCCGTCCATCGAGATGCGGATACCGGCCTCCCGCAGGCGCGCGGTGAAGGCGAAGCCGGTGAACTGGCTGCCCTGGTCGGTGTTGAAGATCTGCGGGGTGCCATGGCGCGCCAGGGCTTCGTCGAGAGCCTCGACACAGAACCCCGCGTCCAGCGTGTTCGACAGCCGCCAGGCCAGGACGCAGCGGCTCGCCCAGTCCATGATCGCCACCAGGTAGAGGAAGCCGCGCCGCACCGGGATGTAGGTGATGTCGGCGCACCACACATGGTTCGGCCGCTCGATCGCCAGACCCCGCAGCAGATATGGATAAACCCGGTGCCCGAGGTGCGGCGCACTGGTCCGCGGCGCCCGATAGACCGCCTGAAGACCAAGCAGGCGCATCAGGCGAGCGGCCCGCCGCCGCCCGATCCGCACCCCCTCGCGGCGCAGATGCCGAACCATCTGGCGGGCGCCGTAGAACGGATACTTGAGGAACAGCGCGTCGATCCGGCGCATCAGAGCCAGCGTCTCCGCGCTCTCCCCCTTCGGCCGGTCATAGAGCGACGAGCGCCCGATCGACAGCAGACGGCATTGCCGGGTCAGGCTCAACGACGGGTGGCCCCGCACAACCATCGCCCGTCTCCCGGACCGGCTCAGCGACCGGACCCGCGTGACAAAAAATCACGCTCTACGATCAACTCCCCGATCTTGGCGTGAAGAGCCCGGACCTCGCTCTCGTGATCCCGCGCCCGGCGCTCACCTCCACCGGAAAAGACCTCCCCCAGACCCTCCATCGCCTGGCGCTTCCACACACCCACCTGGTTCGGATGCACCTGGTGCTTCGAGGCAATCTCCTGAAGCGTCCGATCACCCCGTAGCGCCTCCAAGGCTATCTTCGCCTTCAGCTCCCCCGAAAACCTGCGTCGCTTGCTCATCCGCATTCCTCCGTCACACGGCGGAATACACCTTGACGACCTGTCCGATTTTGCGACGCCACCTCAACCTATGAGCAGCGCCGGGTGAACCGGACGGTCTCAAACCTCGGCCGCCGCGCCAGACAACTCGGCTACCAACTGGTCAAGGTTGTCGAAACCCCGGATGTGAAAATTGGGGCGGAAGCAATGGCGTAGGTTTTTTTTACTCAAGAGAGAGAGCCGATCTGAGGTGGCGTCGGTTTGTCGGACAGGCTGACGGCGTTTTCAAGGTGTATTCCGGTTGAAGTTTGTGCCGCCAGAATCCTCTTGGATCGATCTTTCTGCTGCTGCTGTTGCGCCTGTGGGTATGTGGTCAAGGCGCGAAGCGGCTTGTCCATCATATCCACAGGCGTGTCGCCCCGGTAGGCCTCGGCCGGCGTCCGCCCGCCGAGTGCCGAGTGCGGTCTCTCGGTGTTGTAGAAGCCGATCCACTGGCCGATGACGCGCCGGGCTGCGAAGCCGTCGGCGATCTCGTGCAGGTAGACCGCCTCGTATTTGAGCGAGCGCCACAGCCGCTCGATGAAGATGTTGTCCATGCACCGGCCGCGGCCGTCCATCGAGATGCGGATACCGGCCTCCCGCAGGCGCGCGGTGAAGGCGAAGCCGGTGAACTGGCTGCCCTGGTCGGTGTTGAAGATCTGCGGGGTGCCATGGCGCGCCAGGGCTTCGTCGAGAGCCTCGACACAGAACCCCGCGTCCAGCGTGTTCGACAGCCGCCAGGCCAGGACGCAGCGGCTCGCCCAGTCCATGATCGCCACCAGGTAGAGGAAGCCGCGCCGCACCGGGATGTAGGTGATGTCGGCGCACCACACATGGTTCGGCCGCTCGATCGCCAGACCCCGCAGCAGATATGGATAAACCCGGTGCCCGAGGTGCGGCGCACTGGTCCGCGGCGCCCGATAGACCGCCTGAAGACCAAGCAGGCGCATCAGGCGAGCGGCCCGCCGCCGCCCGATCCGCACCCCCTCGCGGCGCAGATGCCGAACCATCTGGCGGGCGCCGTAGAACGGATACTTGAGGAACAGCGCGTCGATCCGGCGCATCAGAGCCAGCGTCTCCGCGCTCTCCCCCTTCGGCCGGTCATAGAGCGACGAGCGCCCGATCGACAGCAGACGGCATTGCCGGGTCAGGCTCAACGACGGGTGGCCCCGCACAACCATCGCCCGTCTCCCGGACCGGCTCAGCGACCGGACCCGCGTGACAAAAAATCACGCTCTACGATCAACTCCCCGATCTTGGCGTGAAGAGCCCGGACCTCGCTCTCGTGATCCCGCGCCCGGCGCTCACCTCCACCGGAAAAGACCTCCCCCAGACCCTCCATCGCCTGGCGCTTCCACACACCCACCTGGTTCGGATGCACCTGGTGCTTCGAGGCAATCTCCTGAAGCGTCCGATCACCCCGTAGCGCCTCCAAGGCTATCTTCGCCTTCAGCTCCCCCGAAAACCTGCGTCGCTTGCTCATCCGCATTCCTCCGTCACACGGCGGAATACACCTTGACGACCTGTCCGATTTTGCGACGCCACCTCACCCCACCCTGCAATTTCGCGATGAAACATGCGGGCAAGGTCAAGCAGTGCCTTGTCGCTACGCCGTTGCAAACGCCACTGTCGCACGCGGCGCCGAAACGCCTTGAGCGCAGTCGGGCTGGCAGCCGGAAGGAACGAGACCCCGAACAACCCGCCGCGCCACGCCGCGAACCTTGGCTGGAAACGGTAGCCCAGGAAGTCGAACGCGACCGTCGGGTAGTCCGCCTTGCGGTTGGTATCCTTGCAGTAGACCACCTTGGTCTTCTGCGGATGGACCTCCAGGCCGCACTCGGCCAATCGGTCCGCAACCCGCCGCCAGAGGGTCTTTGCCGCCTCCTCCGTTCGACAATGGCAGATTATATCGTCCGCATACCGTTCGAACGGAACATGCGGCATCGACCTTTTCATCCATTGATCGAACGCATAGTGCAGGAACAGGTTGGACAATACTGGCGAAATTACCCCGCCCTGTGGCGTGCCCCTGTCCCGTGCGACAACGGTGCCGTCCTCCTCGATCACGGGAGCCTTCAACCAGCGCTCGACATAGAGCAGCACCCACCGGCAGTCCGTATGGTGACGAACGGCCTTCAGCAGCAACTCGTGGTCGATGTTGTCGTGCCCCCAGGCGTGGTGTAGGAGCAGGAGCCAGCATCGGTAGCTGTGGGTAAGTGGCCCGCCGCCGCGACCGTGTGGCGTCTGGCGGCGGCGGGCCACTTATCCATAGCGGATGGCCATCGCGGTGCCGGTTAGGGTTGGGCTTCTACAGTCCATCCGACCGGAGGAGTACCACGATGACCACCAAGGACATGATGACCCTGCAGGCGCTTTTGGAGAAGAGTTCGGACGCCGATCTGCTTCGCGAGATGATCGGGTTCACGGCCGAGCGTTTGATGGCGCTTGAGGTGGAGGGCCTTGCGGGAGCCGCACACGGCGAGCGTTCGCCGGACCGGCTCACCCATCGCAACGGCTACCGGGACCGGGTCTGGGAGACGCGCGCGGGCACGGTGGAGCTGAAGATCCCGAAGCTGCGCAAGGGGAGCTACTTCCCGGGCTTCCTGGAGCCGCGTCGCATGGCGGAGAAGGCGCTGACGGCGGTGATCCAGGAGGCCTACATCAAGGGCGTGTCGACCCGCTCGGTGGACGACCTGGTGCAGGCCATGGGCATGTCGGGCATCTCGAAGAGCCAGGTGTCGCGGCTGTGCGGTGAGATCGACGGCAAGATCCGCGACTTCCTCGACCGCCCGCTGGAGGGCGACTGGCCGTATCTGTGGCTGGACGCGACCTATGTGAAGATGCGCGAGGCCGGGCGCGTCGTCTCGGTCGCGGTCACGATCGCGGTGGCGGTCAACGACCAGGGCCGCCGCGAGGTGCTCGGCATGGCGATCGGCGCGTCCGAGGCCGAGACCTTCTGGACCTCCTTCCTGCGCTCCCTGGCCCGCCGCGGCCTGCGCGGCGTCAAGCTGGTCGTCTCCGATGACCACAAGGGCCTGAAGGCGGCTGCAACGCGCGTCCTCGGCGCCACATGGCAGCGCTGCCGCGTCCACTTCATGCGCACCCTGCTCGCCCATGCCGGCAAGCAGGGCCGGCGCGTCGTGTCCGCCTTCGTCACCACCGCCTTCGCCCAGGAGGATGCAGACAGCGCCTCCGCCCAGTGGCGCCAGGTCGCCGACCAGCTCAGGGCCAAGGCGCCGAAGCTCGCCGCTCTCATGGACGAGGCCGAGCACGACGTTCTCGCCTACATGACCTTCCCGGCCGCGCATCGCCCCAAGCTGCACTCGACAAACCCGCTCGAACGACTCCATGGCGAGATCAAGCGGCGTACCAACACCGTCGGCATCTTCCCCAACGAGGACGCCATAACACGGCTGATCGGCGCCATCCTGCTCGAGCAGAACGACGAATGGGCCGTCCAGAGGGCCAGATACATGACGCTGGAATCAATCGCTCCCGTGAGCGACAATGCAACCGTCAAGCTGCCCGCCGTGGCAGCCTGAGCCTACCGGCCCTACCCGCCGGATACCGCGACGGCCGCCAGGCTCTTACACCACGGCTCGGGACACGATCGTCGATGTTGTCGAAGAACCCCTTGATGTCCATGTCCAGCACCCAGTCGTAGCGCCAGCATCGCCGACGCGCTGTCCGGATGGCGTCAATGGCGGATCGCTTCGGCCGATATCCGTATGAGTCCTCATGGAAAATCGGTTCCAACAAGGGCTCCAGATGTCGGCGAACAACCTCCTGAGCGATGCGGTCCGTGACCGTCGGTATGCCCAACGGGCGCTTCCCGCCGCCCTCCTTGGGGATGTTCACCCTGCGAACCGGAGGCGGCATATAGCTGCCTGAGGACATGCGATTCCAGAGCTTGTAGAGTTCCGGACCAAGCCGTTCCTCCAGACTCTCGACCGTCTGCCCATCTACTCCAGCCGCTCCCCGGTTTGCCTTCACATGCTTGAAGGCTTCCCAGACTTCCCTCTTTGCTATCGGGAACGGCTTTGCCCCTGTCATCCGGCTCCTCCTGTCACCAGTTGGCCGACGGCAGCGGCTGAACACCACAGCCCCTTCGGTCCAGCGCCATTACAGCGCCTTCATCCCTACTACGGGCTGTTCTGCCCCTGTGCCCCGCATCGGTACTCTGAGCCTTCCGGGGGCTGCCCGGTTGGCCGTCTCCCTTGGCATCGGGACGACAGGTTCTCCTGTTCCGCAAGAAAGCCTGTTCCGGGTTCACGCCGCCTTCGAGCCGGATGCCGCGTGGGCCGGACTCCAGGACTCCGCCCATGCTTGTCCCGGAGTGACCACCACCCCCGGTTCTGACATCGACCATACGCTTTCGGCAGTTCATCGGCGGTTCGCTTTCGCTCGTCTCCCCGGACCTCACCTGACGAGATCGTCGTCCCGCCGTTTCCACGACGCTCACCACCATCGCTCTTTACGACAGCAGCTCGTGGTGGTTTGAGACCGACGCCTGATCGTCGACCCCGAGGGGCCTACCCTCATCTCTCTTGCAGTTGCGCACCTCCTTTCATGGCGGTGCTTCAGGACACACGGTGATCGCAATACTTCGAGACCAGCACATGCGCCAGAAGGCCGGGGCCCGGTCGGCCGCGCTCGATCGGTCGCGGCGGCAGCGGCGCCTGGTGGAACTTCTCGCAGCCGCCGCAGGCCAGGCGCGGACGGACGATGCGCTTCACCACGAAGCGGCCGGGGATGTACTCCAGCTCCTCCGTCACATCCTCGCCGAGCCGCTTGAGACGGCCGCCGCAGTCCGCGCAGCGCTCGCCCGGCGCGAGAACCGTCTCCTCGCGCGGCAGGTGGTCCGGCAGGGGACGGCGCTTCGGCTGCTTCTTCGTGGCGGGCGTCGGCTCGGTCGGCGCCTCGGCCGCCCGCGCGATCTCCTCGTCCTCCAGCCCGAGATCAAGCTGGTCGAGGGCCTCCGAGGTGACGCCGAAGCGCTGCCGCCGCAGACCCGCAAGCTGGTGCCTGAGCTTCTCGATCAACAGATCGCGGTTGCGCAGCTCGGCGTCCCGTGCCGCCAGTTCGGCCCGCGAGGCCAGCACCATCGCCTTCAACGCGGCGATGTCGTCGGGCAGGGAATGGGCCGCTTCGAGCATGGCCGCATCCTACCCGAAGGGGCCGACAAAGGGAAGCCCGAATGACAGTCAACCCATTGTTTATAAACGGTGAATCAGCCCGCGGCCAGCGGTCTCCAGGTGCGAACCGGCGCCCGCCAGTCGATCCCCTCAAGCAGCATCGACAGCTGCGCCGGCGTCACCGACACCTTCCCTTCCGATGCCGACGGCCACACGAAGCGGCCACGCTCCAGACGCTTCGAGAACAGGCACGCACCCTGGCCGTCCCACCAGATCATCTTGATCAGGTCGCCCCGGCGGCCGCGGTAGATGAAGAGATGGCCGCAATGCGGATCCGCCTTCAATACCCGCTCCGCCTGCGCCGCGAGACCGGGGAACCCCTTGCGCATGTCGGTCACGCCGCAGGCCAGCCATACCCGGGTCGAGGAGGGAACCGGGATCATCCGCCAAGCGCCCGCACCACCCGGCACAGCGCGTCCGCGTCGAACGACCCGAACGCGCTCACCCGGTGGCCGTTCGACAACGCGATCTCGATCCGACCGTCCGATGCCGCGGCCGGCTCCAACGGCGGCGCATCGGGCACCACCTCCACCGGCAGGAAGGACGGCGCCTCCCCGGCATCGGCCGCCGGCCTGTAACGGGGATCGCGCCGCCAGGTGAAGATCAGGTTGGCGTTGACGTCATAGCGGCGCGCCACAACCGACACCGAGACACCGGGAGCGTAGCTCTGCGCCACGATCCGGCGCTTCTCGTCGTCCGACCAGAACCGGCGTACCCGACGTGGCACCGCAGCCCCCTAAGATAGTGTCCATTAGCCGATAATGGACACTATCGACCTCTGGAACCTCACCACAGACTGCGGCTCCAAGCCGTCTCGCCACAAGGGCGGTCACGCCAGACGCTTACCATGAACCGGACCCTGCTGCTCGCCATCCTGCTGGGCGGATTGCTGCTCGCCGCGGCCGTCACCGCGGTCTGGATGTGGGACGTCGCGGGCGACGCGCCGATCGGAATCGTCGGCCTCCTCGCGATGGCGGCCGGCGTGATCGCGAGCCTCGCGCTCGGGATCGGGCTAATGCGGCTGGTCTACAGGAGCGAGCGCGAGGACGACGAGTGAGCCTCAGACGCCGATGACCGGCGGCATCGCGACGCCGAGCCCGGCCGCGACCCCGGCGAGGCGGTGCCACGTGCCCGCCGGCAGCGGGACGCCCGCCTCCATTCGTTCCGCCGTGACCTTGCCGCCGCGCTCGCCCGGCACGCGGACCTCGTCGTTACCCCTGGCGGGCGGCAGCGCCTTCAGCGCGTCGACCAGCGCGTCGATGTCCCGGCGGTAGCGCGCCGGCTCGGTGAAGGCCGCGACGTCGATGGCGAGCGCGAACCCGTTCTGGCTGTGGCGCCAGTCGCCGTCCGGCCCGAGAGCGGCGGCGATCAGCGGATTGCCCACCAGGACGCCGGTGAGGCATTCGAACATCAGGGAGAGACCGGCGCCCTTGGCCCCGCCGAGCGGGGTCAGGAACCGCGCGGCATCGGGGTCGGTGGTGGGCTCCCCGTCTTCGGTCAGCGCCACGCCCGGTTCCAGCGCCGTCCCGCTGTCGCGCGCCAGCATGATCCGGCCCATCGAGCCGGTCGATGTCGCCATGTCGAGCAGGACCGGCTCCCGCTCCATGCCCGGCACGGCGATGGCGATCGGGCTGGTGGCGACGCCGCGCGCCCGTGCCCCGTGGTAAGCCATGTTCGGTTTGGACGAGCCGAACACCAGCCCGATCATGTTCTGCCGCGCCGCCCGGAGCGCGAACCAGCCGATCGCCGCCATGTGGGTCACGCGGCGCACCACGCAGACGCCGATCCCCGCCTCGCGCGCCTTGGCGACGGCGATGTCCATGCCGCGCGACATGCCGACCGGCCCGAAGGCGCGGTCGGCGTCGATGACGGTCGCGGCGGGGAGGTCGGTAAGGACCGCGATGTCGGGGCGCGGGTTGAACTCGCCGCTCTCGATCCGTCCGACATAGCCCGGGACGCGCAGCACCCCGTGGCTGTCGATGCCCCGCAGGTTGGCCCAGACCAGCACCTCGGCGATGGTCGCGGCATCCACTGCCGGGGTGCCCGCGGCGGCGAAGACCGCCGTGACGAAGGACTCGAGATCCGCCGCGCGGACCCGCCTCGTCCCCTCGCTCATGCCCGCAGATACGTGCCTAGAACGTCACCACCGAACGGATCGACTTGCCTTCGTGCATCAGGTCGAAGGCCGAGTTGATGTCCTGGAGCGGCATGGTGTGGGTGATCAGATCGTCGATGTTGATCTTCCCGTCCATGTACCAGTCGACGATCTTCGGCACTTCGGTCCGGCTCTTGGCTCCGCCGAAGGCGGTGCCCTTCCACACTCTTCCGGTCACCAGCTGGAACGGGCGGGTCGAGATCTCCTGCCCCGCGCCGGCGACGCCGATGATCACACTGACCCCCCAGCCGCGGTGGCAGCATTCGAGCGCCTGGCGCATCGTCGACACGTTGCCGATGCACTCGAAGGAATAGTCCGCGCCGCCGTCCGTGAGGTCCACCAGGTAAGGCACGAGGTCGCCCTCCACCTCGTTCGGATTGGCGAAATGGGTCATGCCGAACTTTTCGGCGAGAGTCGCTTTCGACGGGTTGATGTCGACGCCGACGATCTTGTCGGCACCGGCGATCCGCGCGCCCTGGATCACGTTGAGCCCGATTCCGCCGAGCCCGAACACGACCACGTTGGCGCCCGGCTCGACGCCGGCGGTGTTGATGACCGCGCCGATGCCGGTCGTCACGCCGCAGCCGATGTAGCAGATCTTGTCGAACGGGGCGTCCTCGCGGACCTTGGCGACCGCGATCTCGGGCATCACGCTGTAATTGGCGAAGGTGGACGTCCCCATGTAGTGGAACAGGTTCTCCCCGCCGAGCGAGAAGCGGCTGGTGCCGTCCGGCATCACGCCCTGGCCCTGGGTGGCGCGGATCGCGGTGCACAGGTTGGTCTTGCCCGACAGGCACGACTTGCACTGGCGGCACTCGGGGATATAGAGCGGGATGACGTGGTCGCCCTTGGCGACCGAGGTCACGTTCTTGCCGACGTCGACCACGACGCCCGCGCCCTCGTGACCGAGGATCGACGGGAAGAGCCCCTCGGGGTCGGCGCCCGAGAGCGTGAACTCGTCGGTGTGACAGACGCCGGTCGCCTTGACCTCGACCAGCACCTCGTCGTCCCTGGGGCCGTCGAGCTGCACCGTCTCGACGGTAAGCGGCTTCCCTGCCTCGTGCGCGACCGCGGCTCGGACATCCATTCCTTCGGCTCCCCCCTGTTTCGTATCCGGTCCCGGGCTAGCCTATGGCATATCCGGTTTAGGGGGAACCGCCCCCAGCCCTCCCTCTCTCCCGCCGCCGCCCCCCGCCGTCATGCCCGGACTTGTTCCGGGCATCCACGTCTTGCGGCATCGTGATGCGGGCCGGGCGCGGGCGAGGCGGCGGAGGGGCGTGGATGCCCGGAACAAGTCCGGGCATGACGACCGGGAGGGAGAGGGGTGCCGGAGAATGTCCTCCCCGAGAATCCGAACCGGACGGCATCGGACTCGGCCCGACCATGACATGGCAGGCAGCCGGAGAGACGCTTCCGGCCAGGACGGCTTTACCCCAGCACGTAGCGCCCGTCCCGGTCCCTGCCGAGCCGGCCCTCGGCGTAGAGCGACTCCAACTCGCGGACGATCTCCCGCCCGTCGTCCGAGCCCGCCGTCTCCATCAGCTCCCGGAAGTGCTTCGGCCCGTCGGCGAGCGCTTCCGCCGCCGACAGGCCGCCCGCTGCGGCAGGCACCAGTTGCGGCGGCTCGGGCACGGTGAATTCCTGCGCGCCCAGCCTGCCGAACGGGACGGTGAGCTCGAACCCCGCCTTGGCGCCCGCCCGCTCGCCCTGCAGCGACGGGTCGAGCGGCACCGCCCGGAAGCCCGACGCGACCGCGATGTCCCGGTCGGCCTGGAACCGTGTGGCGAGCGCCCAGTCGAGTTCCGCATCGGAGAAGATGTCGATGTCTGCGTCGGTCACGAAGACGTGCTTGACGTCGGCGTTCGAGCCGAACACCGCGGCGATCGCGTTGCGCACCTCGCCCGGCACCCTCTGGCGGAGCGAGACGCGGGCGTTGTACATCCCGCCGCAGGACGCGGTGACGTAGACACCGACCGGCTCGCGCACCGCCGTCTCCAGCGCCTTCCACAGCGAGACCTCGGTCTTGAGCGCGCAGATCTGGGCGGTGTCTGTCGTGTCCATGTAGCGCCCGCCGATGGTCACCGTCTGGAACAGCGCGTCGTGCCGCCGGGTGATCGCGCTAAGGTGGAACACCGGGTTGGACTTCAGCACTCCGTAATAGCCGACATATTCGCCGTAAGGGCCCTCCGGCTCCGACCAGCCGGCGGGATCGAGATGGCCTTCGAGCACCATCTCCGCGTCGGCCGGCACCATGAGGTCGCTGGTCACGCACTTGACGACCGGCACCGGCGCGCCGCGCACGCCGCCCAGCAGCGCGAGCTCGTCCTGCGGCGGCACAAGGCTCAGGCTCGCGATGGCGTCCGAGGGGTGCGCGCCGACGACGATGGCGACCGGCAGGCGCTCGCCGCGTGATTGGGCGCCGCCGTAGATCGCGCGCAGGTCGCTCGGCGCGTTGAGGTCGATCCCCGCCTCGCGGCGCCCGCGCAGCATGAGGCGGCGCATCCCGATATTGGTGAACCCGGTCGCGGGGTCGCGCGAGAAATCGAGCCCGGCAGAGATATAGGGCGCCCCGTCGAGCGCGTGCTGGAGATGAACCGGGAGCGACGTCAGGTCCGCCTCGTCCCCTTCCAGCACCACCTCCTGCACCGGCGCCTCGTCGCGCGCGATTTCGACCGGCGGGATCGGCGAGCCGAGGCGCTCGAGGATCGTCGGCAGGAGCGAACGTTCGTCCGTCTCCAGCGCGAGCGCGAGGCGGCGGCGACTCCCCATCGCGTTGCCGACCAGCGCCGCCCCCTCCGGCCCGGCGCTCCGGAACAGGACGGCCTTCGGGTTGCCGTCCAGCCGCCTTGCGACCGCGGCAAGCGGCACCGGCTCGTCGACGACCTCCACTTCGCCCGCGTCGATCATTCGGTCGACCAGGCGGGCGAGGCGAAAGCGGTCGAAATCGAGGTTCGAAAGCGTGTCCGGCATCGCGGCGGCCTCCCTGTGCGGCGGACGTGATCCATTCTGGGGTTCCGGGGCGGGGAAGATCAATCTGGAGCCGTCGTTGATTTCGGTGCTACCAAGTATTACCATAGCTTCAGGGAGGCGCTCTTGACGGTCAAGTCCTCGATCTCGCTCACCGACGAGCAGCACGCCTTCGCGCGGGCGCTGGTCGAAGCCGGGCGGTATCCCAGCCTCAGCGCGGTGTTGCAGCAAGGCGTCGATCTGCTGCGCCATCGGATCGACTCCGAGGAGCTGGAAACCGTGGCCTTGCGCGAGCTCCTGTCGCGCCGGCGCCGGGGCGAGTTCGTCGATGCACAGCGCATGGACGAGCGGCTGGCCGGGACGGTGGCCGCCAGGCGCCGCGCGCATGGCCTATCGCCTTGAATTCTCGGCCGAGGCCGAACGCGATTTCGGGCTGATATTCGACCATCTCCTTCGCAGCTATCTGGACTTTGGCGAGAGCCTGGAAAGCGCGCTCGATCATGCCGAGGCAAGGGTCCTGGAAATCCGGGCAGCTGCGGAACGCATCACCGCCGCGCCCCATCGAGGCGAACGCCACGACGACATCCTGCCGGGCTTGCGGCATCTGAGCATCGGACGGGCGATATACTGGTTCGACATCGACGAACCGCGCGGAACGGTGCGTGTCCTCGCGGTGTTCTTCGGCGGGCAGGATCACGTCCGCCACATGATGGTTCGGTTGCTGGAAGACTGACGCTTGGCGTCCATTGGGCGAAGGACCGAGTCCGGCCTTCGGGATCGAAAGTCCTATGCGGCCTCCCACGGGTCGATCACGTCGATGCCCATGTCCTCGAAGTCGCGCAGGTTCCGCGTCGCCACCGCCATGTCCCGCGACCGCGCGATGGCCGCGATCTGGCAATTGGGCTGCGAGATCGGTCGGCCCAGGGCGCGCCGGTTGGAGGCGACCTCCGCATACGCCTGTGCCGCGTCGCTGTCGAAGGGAAGGATGCGGCGATCGAACGCGTCGCGCAGCATCGCCTCGATTTCCGAGGCGAGCGTGTCGCGGCGCCGACCCGCCGGCATGATGGCGGCGCCATAGCGCATTTCCGCCTCGCCAACCGCCGAAAAATACAGGTCGGGCGCGGGACGACCCAGAACCCAAGCCTCGACCGCCGGGTGCGGAGACTTGCGGATCAGTTCCGACACGACATTGGTGTCGAAAAGACAACTCAATTTTTGTCTACCTTGCCTCGCATGCGCCCGGATGCGCTCTTCTGATATAAACCATTGTCATTTCTCTATATTTGTGTGTCTGGTCGCCCATCTCCGTCCTTGCATCCCTGCCCCGGATGCGCTTCAATGCGCCCCGATTTCCAGCCGGTCGCTTTCGGTCCGCTTACGTGACCTGCGTCCGAGCCCGAACCGGCTTCCAGCGCCCCGGGAAAGCGTTCGGTCATGCGTTGATGGAGGGGACGATGGCACAGAGCGAAGTCGGGCGGAGCCCGGCAAACCACGGAGTTGGCCTCGTCATCCCCAGTATCGTCACCCCTTGAACGAACGCTTTCGCGCGCCGGTGGAGGAACGAGGACATGCCCGAACGCCAGCACCGAACGCTTACCAAGCGTATCGTGGACCGTCTCGCGGTCAACGGAAAGGACGGCGTGTTCTGGGACAGCGAACTGCCGGGGTTCGGGATTCGCGTCTACCCCACGGGGCGCAAGGTCTATGTGGCGCAGGCCCGTGCGAAGGGCAGGTCGGTCCGCGCGACCGTGGGCCGGCACGGGGACATCGCGCCCGCCGAGGCGCGCAGGGAGGCGGCGAAGCTGCTTGCGCGCATCAAGGCCGGATTGCCGCCTGTCGAGCCGGAGCCCGAACCCGCGCCGACCGTGGCCGATCTGGCCGAGCGCTACGAGCGCGAATACGTCGCCATGCACTGCAAGCCGAATACGATCAGGCACTACGGCCTCATGCTGAAGAAGCACATCGTGCCGGGCCTGGGAGCGCATCCCGTGTCGCAGGTGGCGCGCAAGGACATCCTCGCGTTCCAGTTCGGTCTGAGCGGCATGCCGACGGTGGCGAACCGTTGCGTCGACATCCTGGTGAAGATGTTCAACATGGCGGAACTCTGGGAGATGCGTCCGCCGGGGCGCAACCCCTGCCGGTCGGTGCCCCGCTACAAGGTGGACCCCCGGAAGGAGCGGTTCCTGACGTCCGGGGAACTCGCACGGCTCGGACGCACGCTCGACATTGCCCCCGCGAAGCGTCTCGCCTCCCGTCACTCGGCGGCGGCGATCCGGTTGCTGGTGCTGACCGGGTGCCGGCGCAACGAGATCATGGGGCTGGCCTGGGACGACCTCGACTTCGAGGCGGGCGAGATGCGGTTCGCCGACAGCAAGACCGGCGCGCGCATCGTGCCGATGCCGCCCGCGGCGGCCGCGGTGCTGGCGGGCCTCCCCCGCGTCGCCGGCAATCCATGGGTGTTCCCGGGGCGGAAGAAGGGTACTCACCAGACCAACATCAACGATGCCTGGGACCGCATCCGCAGGCACGCGGACCTCGACGGCGTCCGCCTTCACGACTTGCGCCACAGCTTCGCCAGCAGGGCGCTCGCGCTCGGCGAGAGCCTGAGCATGATCGGCGAACTGCTCGGTCACCGGAAGATCGACACCACGGCCCGCTACGCGCACCTTGCGCGGGAGTCGGTGCGGGCCTCGACGGCGAGGGTCGCCGACAGCATCGGCGCCGACATCCTCACGGAGCGGGCGGATCCGTGACGGGCGCGACGGACACGGGGACAGTCGGGAGCGGACGATGACGAAGCTGAACGCACAGCGGATCTCGCGCCGGACCGTGGAGGCGCTGCCGGTGGGTGAGCGCGAGACGGTCCACTGGGATTCGAAGCTTCAGGGCTTCGGGGTCCGCGTGTATCCGAGCGGTTCGAAGGTCTACCTCGTGCAGACGCGGGCGGGCGGCAGGTCGCGCCGGCTGACCGTCGGGCGTCACGGGCTGATGACGGCGGACCAGGCGCGGACGAAGGCGGCGCGCATCATCGCCGACCTCAAGGCCGGCAGGGAGCCGGCGCCCGACGGCGGCGCGGCCCCGGCGGACGCCGGCCCCACGGTCGCGGAGGTGGCGGAGCGCTGCATGACGGAGCACGTCAAGGTGCGCTGCAAGCCGACCACGGTGCGCCAGTGCCGGCATGTCCTGGACAGGCACCTGCTGCCCGCGCTCGGCCCGGCGCGCCTCGGGGAGATCGGCCGCGAACGCGTCGCGGCGCTGCACTACAGCCTGCACGAGACGCCGGCGATGGCGAACAGGGTCCTGGACATGCTCTCGCGCCTCTTCCGCATGGCCGAGCTGTGGGGGATCGCGCCGGAGGGCGGCAATCCGTGCCGGTTCGTGCGCAAGTATCGGAAGAGGAGCCGCGAGCGCTTCCTCTCCGAGGAGGAGTTCCGGCGCCTCGGGCGCACGCTCGACGCGGTCGAGGCCGAGGGCAGGGTGCATCCGAGCGCGGTGGCGGCGTTCCGCCTGCTGATGCTCACCGGGTGCCGGCGCAACGAGGTCCTGACGCTGCGCTGGGCCGATGTGGACCTCGAGGGGGGCGAGATCAGGTTGCGCGACGCGAAGACCGGCGCGCGTTCGGTCGCGCTCTCGCCGGCGGCGCGGCGCGTGCTTGCCGGGATGCCGCGCCTGCCGGACAATCCCTGGGTGATTTCCGGAGCGAGGCCGGGCGCGCGGCTCAGCAACCTCAACAACGCCTGGCTCGCGGTGCGGGTCCGCGCGGACCTGAAGGACGTCCGCATCCATGACCTCAGGCACAGCTTCGCGTCGCGCGCTCTGGCGCTTGGCGAGAGCCTGCCGATGATCGGCCGGATGCTCGGCCATCGGAAGGTGCAGACCACGGCGCGCTACGCCCATCTCGCGCGCGATTCGGTGAAGGCGTCGGCGGCGCGCGTCGCCGAGAGCCTCCGCGCCGACCTGGCGGGCGAGACCGATCCTCCGTGTCCCGCGCCATGACCGCCGGCCGCGCCGGCGCGGCGCGCATCTCCGCGGCGACCGCCGCCGCTTCGCGATAGCCCCGGACATCGGCGCCGCCTGCGCTGTCCTGCTTCAGGCAAAGGCCCGGGGCCCGATGGCGACAACTCCATATCGTGCGCACGATCGGCGGGCGCGATACCGCCGCACGCGAAACCCGATGCCGGGACGCCACGGCGACGGATGTGGGGTGAAAATCGCCGTCGGCCCTGGCGCTGAGGCTTCCCGGTCGGTGGCCGTGCCACTGGCGGCGCTGTTCACCGCCCGGAGCCTGAAGCGGTACTCGGCCTTGTTGTCCAGGCAACGCCTCGGCCGCGCGCGATGGCCTTCAGCCTCGGCGGCATCACCGAGGGTGCGCGGCCTGCCGACTGAACGGCAAGGCGGGAAGGATGGCGCACCCGCCCGCGTTCACACCCGTCTGAGGGTCCAGAGGACCTTTCCGACGATGTGGACCTCGTCGGCGAGGCATGTGTAGTCGTCGTAGCCGGGGTTGGCCGACTTCAGCCGCAGGCGGGGCGGGGCGTCATCGCCGGCGGGCAAGCGCTCGACGCGCTTGACGACGAGCCCGGCGCCGTCCCAGAGGACGAACATCTCGCCGGTTTCGGGGACGCGGCGGGCGGTGTCGACGAGCAGGCGGTCGCCTTCCGAGAGTTCGGGTTCCATGGAGTCGCCGCGCACGCGGAGCGCGCGGATGGCACCGGGGCTGGCGCCGCCCTCGTGGCGGATCATGCCATCGGGGAGGAACCAGCGGGCACGCTCGGCGACGTACTCGCCGGCGAGCGCGCCGGGCCCGGCGGAGGCCTCGACATCGACCTCGGGGATGGCGGCGAGCGGGACCGGCCCCCGTTCCGGCCCCTGCCCCGTCTCCTGCCGCCGCTTCTTCGGCCCCGCTGCCTTGCGCCGGGCCGGGCGTTCGGCGTGGTGCAGGGCGTCCGCCTTGCAACCGAGCAGGCCGGCGAGGGTCTCGGCGTCGCGGTGGGAGAGCACCCTGGGGCTCCCGCGTTCGAGGAAACCGTGCAGGTAGGAGACGTTGCGGCCGATGGCGAGCGACGCCTCGCGCATGGTCATGCCGCGCTTCCAGAGGAGATCGCGGATTGTCTGTCGTACCGGGTCGCGTTCCATGGGGCTGCCTCGCTGGTCTGTCGCCGCCTGTCAGGCGATGGCATCGCGTATTCACTAAACGATACGATTGTCAACGACAATCCGCCCGCCTATCTTCCCTCGCCATGAACGCCCTTTCCACCCGTTACCGGCGCAGCGCCTGCAAGGCTCGGCATCGAGGCGCTGGGCGACCCGTCCTTCGTCTCCCGGCTGATGGGCGGTCGGGCGCCGCGGCTGGAGACCGCCGACCGGGTGCTTGCGTTCATGGGCGAGACGCCGGTCGGACCGGCCTTCCGGGCCGAGGTCGACGGCTTCGTCGCGGTGACGCGCACCAAGCCCTACGTGCTCGGGCACGAGGCGGTGGGGGACCCGTCCTTCGTTGCGCGGCTGCGCCGGGGTTCGTCGCCGCGGCTCGATACCGCGGACCGGGTGCTGGGCTGGATGGCGGCCCGCTGCACACAGGCCGAGCGCGCGGCGATGCGCGCCGCCCTGGCGGACGGCGGAGCCGGCGGGGCGGACGGAACAACCGAAGACGACAGGGAAGGAGACGCAGCGATGGGCGAAGGACTGCCGGAATACATGGGGACGCGGGAGGCCGCGGCCCTTCTGGGGCTCTCGCCCCGCACGCTGGACCGCTACCGGGTGACCGGCCAGGGACCGGCGTTCCACAGGTTCGGGACGCGCATCCGCTATGCGCGCGCCGATCTCGGGGCCTGGGCCGCCGAACGGCGCCGGACCTCGACCTCGGACGACGGCGACCGGGAAGACCGCCCGCGCGGCCGGAGGCGGCGGTGACGGCGGGGCTGGCCCGGCTGAATGGAGATGCGGCGCCTGCCGCCGTTGCCGGGACGCTGACGGCGTTCGCGGCGGCAGCGGCCGTGCTGGCGGGCGCGGACGGGGCGCTGGCGGCCTCGGACAGCACCTTTGCGGGCCCGCTGGGGACGGTGGAGAACATCGTCGAGGGCACCGGCGGGCAGCTGGCGGCGGCGTTGGCGGTGGGGGCGGCGCTGGTGGGTTCGGTGCTGCGCTTCAACGCCATGCAGCTGATGGGCGCGGTGGGCGTCGGCATCGCGGCGGGGGCCGGCACCGGCATCGTGACCGGCCTGGTCGGCACGGCGATCGTGTGAGGGCGGGGCGATGAACGGCGCCGCGCGCCATGCGATTCCGCGCCGTCTCGACGATCCGGAACGCTGGCTGTTCTGGACCGTGGACGAGGCGGCGGCGCTGATCGGCCCGGCCCTGCTCGGCCTTGCCGCCAACGCCTTCGTGACCGGCCTTGTTGCCGGGTCTGCGGCGCGTCAATCAAGCTGAGACGTTTGCGTCAATCAGGATGAGACGGGGGAAGGCGGCGGCCCGGAACGCAGGGAGGGCGTAGCCCGACCGGAGTTCCGGGCCGCCGCCTTCCCCCGGGCCTTCTGGCGGCCAGGGCCGGCCGGGCGAACGGTGAGGCTTTTCCGAGTGGGGGAGCGCGTCGTTGCCCGGGCGTCACATAACCGATCGCCAGAAGAGGCTGTTCATGACCCATAAGAAGACCGACACCATCGCGGTGGCGGCCGCCAAGGCGGGCTTCAGCCGTGCCACCGGCTACCGGCTCGCTGCCGATCCGCTTCCCGCTCGGGAGAAGAAGCCGCGAGGCCGGCGCCGCCCGGACCCGCTGGCCGATATCTTCGAGGAGGATGTCGTGCCGATCCTTGAGGCCAGCCCGCTGATCCGCCCGGTCGGCGTGTTCGAGGAGCTGAGGCGCCGCCATCCCGAACTGGACCCGGGGGTGCGGCGCACGCTGGAGCGGCGGATCCGCACCTGGCGCGCCGAGCACGGCGCGGAGAAGGACGTGATCTTCCGCCAGAAGCACGAGCCGGGCCGGCAGGGCCTGTCCGACTTCACCCGCATGGGTTCGCTCGGCGTGACCGTCGCGGGGCAGCCGTTGGACCCTATGCTCTACCACTTCCGCCTCGCCTGGTCAGGCTTCACCCATGCCCGGGTGGTGCTGGGCGGCGAGAGCTTCACGGCGCTCGCGGAGGGGCTGCAGGACGCGCTGTGGCATCTCGGCGGCGCGCCCGGCGAGCACCGCACCGACAGCCTGTCGGCGGCGTTCTGCAACCTGGGCAAGGACGCGGTCGAGGACATGACCGGGCGCTACCGGGCGCTGTGCGAGCATTACGGCATGGAAGCCACCCGCAACAACCGCGGCGTGGCGCATGAGAACGGCTCGATCGAAGGGCCGCACGGACACCTCAAGCGCCGGATCGCGGATGCGCTGGCGCTGCGCGGCTCGTCGGACTTCGAGACCCTCGACGCCTATCGGCGCTTTGTCGCCGAGGTGGTCGGCCGCGCCAACGCACACCGCTCCAAGGCGATCGAAGCCGAGCGCGCGGTGCTGCGGGACCTGCCGGTCGAGCGGACTGTCGATTACGAGACGATCAGCGTCAACATCGGCCAGTCCTCCGGCTTCGTTCTCCGCCGCGTGTTCTACACCGTGCCCTCACGCCTGATCGGGCACCGGCTCGGGGCGCGCGTCTACGACGACCGGATCGACCTCTTCCTCTCGGGCACTCACCTCCTCACCCTGCCGCGCGCGCGCGTCGGCGCGAGCGGTCCGGGCGGTCACGTCGTCAACTACCGTCACGTCATCCACTCCTTGAAGAAGAAGCCGATGGCGCTGATGAACCTGGTCTATCGCGACGAGCTGTTCCCTCGCGAGCCCTACCGACGCTGCTTCGAGAAGGCCCTGGAGCGGATCGGCGAGCGCGAGGCCTGCCGCCTCGCCGTCGGCCTCCTGGCGCTGGCGCATGAGGAGAGTTGCGAGGCCGAGCTGGCCGCGGCGATCAACCACGCGCTCGGGATCGGCCGTCTCCCCGACCCCGGCGAGCTCAAGGCGCGCTTCGCGCCGCGCCGCAGCAAAATGCCCAGCGTCGATGTCGTCAGGCCGCCGCTCGGCGGCTATGGCTCGTTGCTGAGCGCAGGAGAGGCGGCATGACCGACAAAGACGACAACAACACCGCGCTCGACCCCAACAAGATCGACGCCATGAAGCTCTCCTTGATGCTTGCCGAGCTCCGCCTGCCGACGATCAGCCAACTCTGGCAGAGCTTCGCCAAGCGGGCCGACAAGGAAGGATGGACCGCGGCTCGCTTCCTCGCGGCCCTGGCTGAACACGAACTCGCCGAACGCGACCGGCGGCGCATCGAGCGCCACCTCAGGGAGGCCAAGCTGCTTCCGGGCAAGACGCTTGCCTCCTTCGACTTCAACGTCGTGCCGATGATCTCGAAGGCCCAGGTCAGCGCGCTGGCCGCCGGCGACGCCTGGCTCAGCCAGGGCGCCAACTGCCTGATCTTCGGACCGCCAGGGGCCGGCAAGAGCCATCTCGCCTCCGCCATTGGCCTGGCCCTGGTTGAGAGCGGATACCGTGTGCTGTTCACCAGGACCACCGATCTCGTGCAGCGCATGCAGGTTGCAAGGCGCGAGCTTGCACTGGAAAGCCTGTTGGCGCGGCTCGACCGCTTCAACCTCCTGATCCTCGACGACCTCGCCTATGTGCGGAAGGACCAGGCCGAGACCGGCGTGCTCTTCGAACTCATCTCGGCGCGCTACGAGCGGCGATCCCTGCTCATCACCGCAAACCAGCCCTTCGGCGAGTGGGGAAAGGTGTTCCCGGACGAAACAACCGCGGTGGCTGCCGTCGACCGCCTCGTCCACCACGCCACCATCCTCGAGATGAACATCGAGAGCTACCGCCGCCGCGCCGCTCTCGACAGAGGCAAGCGAAAGGCCGGCCGGCCGCCAAGCTACGCAACCAAGAAAAACACCAAGGACTGAGCCGCCGCCTGCTCAGGTAGAGCGGCCACGACAATCAGGGCCCGCGGGGATCGTCTCCGCGGGCCGTCTCTTCTCCGACCCGACGGCCTGCCGCGACAATCAAAACCCTTCCCGAAAACACTGCTTGTCGCGCCGCGACAATCAAAACCGGAAACCGCTTGCAATCCACCCCCCGCGCGGCAATCATCAACTCGCCGCTGCCGCCGGGAATCTCATCCTGATTGACGCGCAGCTCTCACCCAGATTGTCGCGCCATAGTCTGCATCGCACCGCGCCGACCGCTCTTCCTCCAGACGCCGCTCCAGAGCCGCCAGCGCCTCGGAAACCACCGCCGGCGACGCGGCGGCCTCGGGGACGGGGGCGATCGGGGCGGTGCTCGTCATCGCCGCGATATGGGCCGAATCGCCGCCCCCGCGCCAGACAATAATCCGGCCCGCTCACGCCGCCGCCAACGGACGGCGAACCCGAGGCGCACGCACCCGGCGCCAATCCAGCCCCTCGAACAACGCCTCGAACTGGCCCCGGCTGAGACGCAGAACCCCGTCCTCGATCCGGGGCCACGCGAAGCGCCCCTCCTCGAGCCGCTTGTAGGTCAGAACCAGCCCGGTCCCGTCCCAGTGGATCAGCTTCAGCCAGTCGCCGCGCTTCGAGCGGAAGATCACGATCACCCCGGAATAGATGTCCAGGCCGAGCTCCACCGCCGCCGTCGCCGCGAGCGCGTCGTGGCCGCGGCGAAAGTCCACAGGCCGCGTCGCCAGGACGATCCGCGGCGAGGCGCCGGGGATCGTCATGACGCCCGCCCCAGACCCGCCGCGATCGACACGATCCGCTCCGCCGAACTGTCTCCGGGAAGGCTTACGACAACGCCGTTCGCGGCAATCGTCACCGGCCGGTCCGCCGGCGCATCCTCGACCGTCACCGGAACGAAAGCCGGCGGGGTCCCGCCCGACGCCGCCGAAACGCCGCTCCGCGCACGCTTGCGCCAGCGCCCTACCGTGCTCTTGCTGACGCCGAGGCCGCGCGCCACCGCCGCAATCGTCACGCCGGGCCGCTCGCTCTCCGCCACAGCACGGGCCTTCTCGGCCTCGGTCCACCGCCCGACGCTGCCGGAACCCGCCCTGGCAACCGTATACAGCGCCTGGCGCCGCCAGCCGCGCAGCGTGCTCTCGTCGATGCCGTGACGGCGCGCCACCGCCGCAATCGTCACGCCCGGCCGCTCGCTCTCCGCCACAGCCCGCGCCCGCTCCGCCTCGGTCCAGCCGCGCGGCGCAGCGGCCGCGCCGGCATCCCCCGAAACCGGCGATCCAGCCGCCCCGGCACCAGAACCGACAGAACCCGCCGCCGTCGAAAACTCCGTCATCGTCATCCCTCCTCCAAAGCCGCCGCCAGGGAAGAGAGTCAGACCGGGAAACACAGCCCGCGAAAGTATGGGGCGCGGCCGGGTTCGTTCAGAACTGGCGCACGAAGCTGAGTTCGGCGCGGTTGCGCTGGTAGTCGAGGGCCTGGGCGTTGGTCTTGCGCTCCTCGCGGATGAGGGAGAGGCGGGGGCTGAAGCCGAGCACGGTCACGGCGCGGTTGTGGACCGAGACCGAGAGGGTCCGCGTGTCGTCCCGGCGCGGCTTGCGGTCGATGGTGCGGTGGGCGGAGCCGCCGCCTTGGTATTCGGTGCGCTGCAGGGCGGCGCGCAGGCCGAGCGTGAAGCCGGCCGGCAGCGCCAGCGTGGCGCCGAGGCTCGCCCGCGGGCCGCTGTTGCGCCAGTGTTCGGCCCTGGCGCGGGCCCAGCTCCAGCCGGCATTGCCGCCGAGGCGCAGGATGGTCAGCGCGGCCCAGCTGGCGCCGAGCGAGACGTCGCCCACCGGGCCGTCGAGCCAGTCGCAGCCGCGGCAGTTGCGCCGGGCGGCGCCGGCGCGGGCGAAGAGCGCGAGGCGCGGCGTCAGGAGATGCTCGCCTTCGAGGCGCAGGCCGACGCTGTCGGTCTCGGGCCGGCCGGCGGTCCATTGCCGGTCCGCGGTCGCGAGCAGGCTCGCTTCGGTGCGGGCGTCGACCAGCCAGCGCGGGCCGACATGCGCGGCAAGGAAATGCCGGTCGAACTCCCCGCCCCTGTATTCCCGGACGCTGGCGTCCGCCCCGGCGCGCAGGCGCAGGCGGTCGTTCAGCGGATGCTGGTATTCGCCGCCGCCCCAGAAGGAGACGCCGAGGCCGGATTCGGGCTTCGCGGGATCGTCCAGGGTGAAGGGCAGCCGTCCGTAGGGGGTGTCGAGGAAGACCGTGCGCTCGCCCGAGGCGGCGTTGAGGTTGCTGTCCGGGACGATGGCCGCCCCGAACCACGCCTCCCAGCGCCGCCGCGCGCGCATGATGTCGAGGAAGCGCCGGATGTTGGCGGCGACCGCCGGGGGCACATCGCCCGCCAGAACCTGCTCGAAGTGACGCCGCGCCAGCGTGTCCTCCTCCTTCAGGAAGAAGGCGCGGGCGAGTTCGAGACGCACCCGCACCAGCTCCGGACGGTCCACCAGGATGGCCCGGAAGGCGGCGACCGCCTCGTCGAGCCTGCCCTCGCGGGCTTCCCGGTCCGGCGCGGCATCGGCCGCGGCAAGCGCCGCCATCCCGGCCCGGAAGCGCATGTCGGTCGCATCCTGGCCCAGGGCGGGGCGCGCGACGGCAGCAACAAGCAGGACCGACAGCCCCGCCAGCACGGGAACAAGGAACCGGAAAGGTCTCATCGCGTCTGTCGCATCGCTTGCTGTCCGGGCTCTCGATCGAAAAAAAAGAAGGGCGGCGCAGGAAGCGCGCCACCCTTGTCACGACCGGGAACCGGGCCGGGCTCCCGCATCCACGGGAGCCCGGCCACCGTGCGTCACGGCGCCTGAAGCTCCGTGCCGAACGCGCCCACCATCCGGTGGGTGCCGCCATGCTCGGCGTGGAACTTGCCCATGATCGCGGTCGGATGGTTGCTGCCGTCGCCGCCATTCTCAACCGTGCCGGGCTTGTCGTCATACAGGTTGGCCACCCAGCTCCCGGCCGGCGCCGCCTTGGTGCCGTTGATCGACCACACCGTCTTTTCCGTGTTGACGATGTGGCCCTTCGCCGACGCCGTGTCACGGGAGGGGTCGGTGGTCCAGGCCGCCTTGTTCAACGTCACGCTCCAGTCGTTCTCCATCCCGTTTTTCAGCCTGAAGTCGTGGATCGTGCCGGTCAGGCCCGTGTCGGCGTTCAGGCTGGCGGTCCCGAACTGGGCCTTCAGCGTGGCCGTCGCCGTGAACTCGCCGCCGTCGCCCTTCTCGTTGAGCGGGTCGTTGATGGCGTACCAGCCGATCGCGGGGCCCTCATAGGTCGCCGCCCTGCCTCGGTTGACGTTCAGGCTCTCGCCGTCCGTGGCGAGTTCGACGCCCCCGCCGACGGACTGGTAGAAGGCGCTGACCGCCGCCGGCATGCCGTCGGCGTCGTTCCGCACCCACCAGCCGAAGTACATGTAGCCGAGGTCCCTTTCCAGCACCTTCGCGCCCGTGTCGTGGACGAAGTACCAGCCGTCGGACAGGAAGTAGCCGCCGAACCCGCCGCCTCCGACCCCGGTCCCGACCGTGCAGGTGCCGGAGACGGGGCAGAAGTAGGTGCCCTTCGCGCCGTAGTAGGTGCCGGGGACCTTGATCTCCGCGCCCCCGTCGGTCGGCTTCGGAGCGGTCACGCTCCCTATCCCGACGGTCCACTTGTCGAACGTTTCGGATGCGATCGCCCGGTCGACCCCGGTGCCCAGGGCCAGCTTGCGCTCCGCCTTGGTGTAGTCCCCCTTGTTGATCCAGTCGGTGTCGTTCTCGAAGAACTTCGCGGCATCCATCGGGACGACACCCCATCGCTCCAACGGGCCGCCCTGCCGGTCGTTGTACACCCGGACCTTGTCGGTGACCTTCATGCTGCCGGAGCCGGTGGTCCTCTCGTAGTGCGTGACGTTCCACCGGCCGACCTTGTCCATGGTCGTGTCGTGCCCGGGGCGCCCCTCCGCGCCGTGCCTGAAGTACACGGCGGTGTGGGTGTTCGCAGTCGCGATGCTCCCCGCGCCGGCCGCCGGGTCGATCCGGAAGTCCCCCCGCTCGCCCCTCTGACCGGTCGCCTCCGCCGGGGCGTCGTGCTGGCTATCGGTGATACTGGTGATGTAGTACGGGACGGTCGCGAGGTTGTTCAGCGCGTTCACCGGGGCCGTTGTGTCATCGGACGGACCCATCGCCGCGTACAGCGCCCTGCCCATCCTGTGCCCATCCATGCGCGCCGTCTTGGCGTCGCCGAAGGCGTCCTCCTGCAGGGCGAGCCTCGTGCGCAGCAACTCCTTGTTGGCCTCGGGGATGTTCGCGTCCGCGATCGCCTTCTTGGCCGCCGCGATGGCGGCTTCGACGTCGGTCACGGTGCTTTCCTCGGACAGGGACGTGATCCTGGCGATCGCGTCCATGACCGCCTTGATCTCGCCGTCCGTGATCGTCGTGACGACGCCGTCGATGCGGGTCTCCTCGGCCTTGGCCGCCATGCGGGAGTCCTTGGCCCGGTCGAGCGCGCCCTGATGCATGGCAATCTTCGAGCGAAGCTTCGCCTTTTCAGGCTCGGGGATGTTTGCGCCCTCGATCTCCGCCTTGGCCGCGTCGATGGCGGCCTGGGCGTCCGTCACGGTGTCGTCGCCGGACGTGTTCGTGACCATCTTGACCGCCTTCATGGCCGCCGCGACCTGGGTGCCCTCGATGTTCTTGACAACATGATCGTGGTAATGGCCCTGCGCCACCTTGATCTGCCCGTCGTCAGCGTCCGCACGGTCCGCCTGAGCCTGATACCGGTCCTTTTCGTCGTCGGTCAGATCCTCGGCGCCCGCGATCGCCGCTTTCAGCTCTCTGAGAGCGGCCATGGCGGCGTCGAGCTGCGCCTTCGTGGGCGTCACGCCCGAAAACGCCGCAAGAGCCATGTCGAGCTTTCCGGAAGCGCCCGAAAGCGCGTTCATCTGCTCTTTCCGGTCCACGGCTGTCTGGGCACTGGCCAGTTGCGTCCGATACGTCGCCTTGTCGGCATCGCTCACGTCGGCCGCATCGTCCAGCGCCTCCTCGAGAGCCGCGATGGCCGCCTTGGCCGCGGCAAGCTTGTCCGCGTCCGACAGGTCGGACGTGTCGACCTCGGCGAGCGCGTCCATCAGCGCCTTCTTCTGATCCATCTCGCGAGCCATCGTCGCCAGCGCCGTCTTGCGCGCCGCAGCAGCCGCCTGAAGCTTCGCGAGCTCCGCGCCGGAAACGTCGGCCATTGCATCGGCAACGGCCTTGTCGACCGCAGCGGCCGTCGTGGCCGCCTTGATGGCCGCGTCCGCCTTCTGGTAGGGTGTCTTTTCCATATCCTGCATACCCGCCGCCGGCGGCGCCTTGCTGCCCCCGCCGCCGCAGCCGGCAAGCCCCAGGGCCGTGGCGGCCATCGCCACGATCACCCAATGCTTCACAATTCTCATGAACCCTTCTCCTTTCGGCAGGAACGCCTCGCCGGTCCCAGATGCAAACTCCGGGCAAAGTGTAGATGGAACGCAGGGCGTGTCAACAAACTAAAACACTTCATGCGCCGTTCCCTCAGCAAGCCCCAGCGCAGGCGGAGCATAGGCGGACAGGACGGGAGAATCAACAACTCCGGAGCTTCCGCTCGACCGCCACCGCCACCCGCTCGGCGGCCTGGCCGAGGGTCGCGTCGTCGAGATGGACATAGCGGTTCGTCGTGCTGGCCCGGCGGTGTCCGAGCAGGCGTCCTGCGACATGCAGGCTTTCGCCATTCATGACGGCGTGCGAGGCGTGCGCATGTCGCAGGTCATGAAGCCGCGCATCCGCCACGATCCCGGCCGCATCGCGCGTCGTGGTCCAGAAATAGTGGAGTTCGTTGCTGCCCAACGGCCCGTCTCCGCTCCTGCCCGGAAACACACATTCCCCGGACGCCGATTCGGCGAGGCCGGCCAGCAACGCCCGCGCCGCTTCGCCCAGCAGAACGTGCCTCGGGCCCGTCTTGGTGTCGGTCAACGTCAAGCGGTCGGGCTTGACTTCCGACCACCGCAGACGGCGGATCTCCCCCGGCCTGCAACCGGTCAGCAGGAGCAAGCGCACCGCCGCGGCGCAGACCGGGTGTTCGGCCTCGCGCTCGCGCAGCACCGCGCCCAGCTTCGCCAGATCGTCCGCACCCAGCAGCCGCCCGCGCGGCGGACGCCGGTAGCGGACGATGCCCGTGCACGGGTTCCCGGCGGCCTCGCCGGCGGCCTCGGGCCGATGACCCCACGCGATGGCGCAGTCGAACATGTTGCGAAGGATGTCATGGGCGCGGTTCGCCCCGCCCGGCCTCCGCCGCCCGTAGTCGTGGAAGAAGCCGCGATGTCGGCCCGCACGACCGCGCCGACGCGCAGATGGCCGAGCGCGGGCAGGATGGCGCTGTCGAGATAGCTCAGGGTCGCCTGCACCGTGGGGCTGTTGAAAAACCCCATCATCTATGGTTTTCTGATTAGATGTTGGGTGTTCAGTGTCGGAGACCAACCAGATGTTGGGTTTGAAGGATCGCCAACAGATGGAATTGTTCGTCGCTGGGTCGCTGGAGCAGTTGGTGCCTCAGGATCATGTCTTGGCGCGGGTTGATCGGGTTCTCGACCTCGACTGGCTTCGCGAGGAAGTTGCGGGCTGCTACTGCGGCGACAACGGCCGACCTGGGATAGACCCGGAGGTTGCGGTTCGGTTGATGCTCGCCGGTCTGCTGCTCGGGATCGTGCACGACCGCAGGCTGATGCGCGAGGCGCAGGTCAACATCGCGATCCGCTGGTTTATAGGCTACGGGCTGCACGAGCGGCTTCCGGACCATTCGAGCTTGACCCGCATTCGCCAGCGCTGGGGCGAGGAGCGGTTCCGGAAGATATTCCAGCGCACGGTGAGGGCCTGCCTGGACGCGAAGATCGCCACAGCGGAGGTCGTCCATATAGATGCATCCCTTATCCGTGCCGACGTCAGTTGGGAGAGTCTGGTCGAGCGCCACGCCGATGAGGTGATGACCGAGAACCCCGACGAAGCCCCGGTCGGTGCACAGGGGCGGCGTAGGCCGGGTGCCAAAACCAAGAAGGTGAGCCTGACCGATCCGGACGCGAGCATGGCGACATCGGCCAGCAATCGGCGGCTCGAGCCCTGTTACAAGCAGCACACGGCGGTCGATGACGCGAGAGGTGTTGTGCTCGACGTTGCGGTGACGACGGGCGGGACCAACGAAGGCAGGTTGATCGTGGACCTGGTCGATGAGGTTCGCGAGGTCTCTGGCCGAGAGATTGCGACGGTGACGGCGGATACCGGCTATGCCTACGCGGGCGTCTACGGTGAGCTTGAGCGGCGCGACATCGATCCCGTGATTCCTGCGAAGAAGGAAGGGTTCCAGAGCCGGGTTCCTCTGAGCCGTTTCCGCTACGACACCAGAAACGAAATCGTGAAATGCCCACGGGGAAAGGTTCTTCGCCCGGTATTCCAAAAGCGGCTCGGCCAGTACTTCCGTTCGAAAGTGAGCGACTGCGCGCGCTGTTCGCTCAGGGGCGATTGCCTGCCGAAGACCCGCGCCAACAAGACCGTGCTGATCCCCAGCGACTATCCAGCCCTGCTCAGAGCACGGCGCCGCCGCGCACGATGGAGTGCTGAGGATCGGCAAATGTATCAACGTCACCTCTGGCGCTCGGAAGGCTTCCACGGCGAGGCGAAGACTTGGCACGGGCTCGGCCGCGCTGTCCGGCGCGGTCTCGACAACATGAAGATCCAAGCCTACCTGACGGCGGCGGCAATCAACCTGAAGCGGCTCGCTGCCGCAGTTCTTGCTATTTTGCGGGCGATTCGGGCCATCGAGACCGCCCAGGAGTTCCCGCCGCGCCCTGTTCGGGTCTGAAGGCACCCAACTCACGTTCCGACACCCAAACCGTCGCTTGCGCCGGGCCTCCCATATATTCAGTCCCAAAACCTGGGTTCTTCAACAGCCCCACCGTGGACGGCTTCCAGGACGGGGCGCGCCGCTCGACATATTCCACGGCGAACTTCGCCAGCGTCGGGCCGGAAGCGGGAAGGGGCAGAGAATCGCCGCCGCCCTTCTCGCGGGCGAGGAAGGCGAGCGCCGCAGCGCGCGCCCAGTCGGCCTTCACCGCCTCCGGCCTGCCGAGCGTGACCCGGCGCGGCTTGCCGTCGCGCCGGAAGCGGAACACCCAGGATCGCGCGCCGTTGGGCTGGACGCGCAGCATGAAGCCCTGAAGGGCGGTATCGTGGACGGCGTATTCGCGTTCGCGCGGACGGGCCGCGAGCGCGAGCGCATCGGTCAGGCGGGCGCGTTCGGTCATCGGTCCGCCTCCCCGCCGTCGAGCATGGCGGCAAGGCCGCGCGAGACCCGGTTCGCGGCCTCGAACACGGAGCCCTCGGCAAGGTGCGCATAGCCGAAGGTGGTCTGGATGTCGGCATGGCCGAGCAGCCCGGCGACCGCGACCGGCCATTCCGCCTCCGCGCCGTCGAGCGCCCGACCGAGCGCGGCGAACTCGCCGTCCGTCAGGTAGTGCGCCTCGAAGCCGGTCTTCCGCCGCCGCAGCCCCCTGCACGGGTTGGAGTCCTCGCGCCGCAGGCCGAGCGCCTCCGCGTGCTTCATCATCGACGACAGCACCGCCAGCGCCCGGTTCGCCGATCCCGCCCGCCTGGCCGACAGATCGTCGAACCAGTTGCGCACATCTTTCGCGCCGATCGAATCGACGCGCCGATCGCCAAACACGGGCAGGATGAAGCGGTTCATGCCGTCCGCGTGCGCGCGCCGCGTCGCCGGCTTCCAGCGTTCGGCGCAGTCGGCGAGGAACGCCGGCGCGAACGTCCGCACCGTCGGCACCGTCGCCGGTGCGCCGCCCGTCTCCGCATCGGCGAGCAGCGCTCGCGCCGCGTGCCGCGCATCCTCGACCGTCAGTTCGTCGAGCGCGCCGAGCGTCCGCCTGACGACGGAGCCGCCCGCGCGCCGGTGCACGATCCATGTCTTGCGTCCGTTCGCCCGCACCCGCAGGCCGAGGCCCGGCGCGGCGCTGTCCCACAGCACGGCCTCGCGCCCGTCCGCAGCAGCGAAGGCGCGCGCCCGCGCCTCGGTGATCTTCGTCCTCTTCGTTCCGTTCGGCATCTTCCGACCCCTTCCCTTGTCTGCCGGTCGCAGGAGCCCCCGTTGGGGAACACCCAGGACACGCCGGGGAACGGCGTCGGGTTCGAAGATCGGAAGGGCCGGAAGTGCCGCACTCAAACGCCGCGCGGGCTGCAAGCCATTGTCAGAACTGGCCTTGCGGCGCTTCGCGGATGCGGGGGCGGAGTGATGATTTCTACGCCCTTCGGCGCGTGGTTCTCACACCGGAACGCATCCCGATGCAGGACTGCGGCATAAGATGACAGGCGCTGCCTGGCGCTGCCTGGCGCCGCCAGGAGTGGACAGGCGCTGCCAGAATCCTGCCGGCGCAACGCGGATCGAGCGCCACCGATTTGTGTTCGCCGGATCGCCGTACCGGGGCGCGGTCCAGCGCGCGCCTGTCGCCGGAAGCAGCCGGAGCGGTTGCGATCGGTGGCAGGGCGTGTGACGGTGTGTTACGGGAGAATGCGCGCCGGTCCGCAAAATCGCCTGTCGAGCAGTCAGTCTGACTGCGCGCCCGGCTGCGCCCACTGTTGACGGCTCTCGATGACGGCACGGCCGGACCCGCTGCCGGGCCGGGGCTGTCGCATCGAGGGGCGCACGGCAACGCCTTCGTCGCACGGTCGGTTTCGCCGGGAAGCGGGGCTCTGATGCTTCGGTTCGGGGCGCGCGGACGGACGAAACCGGCCATCGGACCGACCCGGGGAAGGCGGGAAGCATCACGAGAGATGACCGAAACGATCCCGGAAACCGGAAGGAACTTGCGTAGAACCGGAGCAATGCGCGGCGACCGCGCTCGATCCGCTTCTCCGAATCCGAATGGAGTCTGATCGAGCAGGCCGCCATGCGGCACGGAACCCCTGCCGGCGAACTCGTCCGCACGGGAGCGATCGCGCTGGCCGAGGACCACTTGGGCGAAACGCCCCCGCCCGCGGCGACGCCCGGGCACCTCGCGCTCATCGAGGCGATCTACCGCATAGTATACATGATGGCGACCCTCGACTGGGACGAATTGCTCGACACCCGGCGGGAGAAGGAACTCGATGACCTCGTCGACGCGGCCCGCAGGACGATGAAGGAGACGATGAACGGAGATACTGAGTGAGGAGTTCCCGCTGTGGAACGTGCGCACCGCCCATTGTTGCAAGCCGATTTCGCTGCAAGCCCCAAGCCAATCATCGAAGAACATACCAGTGTTCCGGCAAGACTGTGGCCTCATCGCGATGTCCTTGAGAAGCGAAAAGCCCCCGTCAGAGGACGGAGGCTTTTTGATGCCGGTGGACGATCCTGGGACACCGAGCCCGCACGAAGGATCGATTTGCTGCGAAAAGGAAACCGACCGCTTCTCGATTTGCTACAAACGCAAGGCTAACATTCTGAACCGGAAAAGCAACAGGGTCACCTCGCATGCCGCTCGTATTCGGCCTCGACATCGGTACAACCTCGGTCGGGTTCGCCGTGATCGACCACGATCCCGAGCTCGCCACGGGAAAAATCCACCGTCTCGGCGTGCGAATCTTCCCGGAAGCCCGCGATCCGAAGGGCGTGCCGTTGAACCAGGAGCGGCGGCGGGCCCGTCTTCGCCGCCGTCAACTGCGCCGTCGGCGAGAGCGCCGGCGCCTGCTCGGCGATCTATTGCATGCCGCCGGATTGCTGCCATCGCGCAATTCGTCCGACTGGGATCGGGTCATGAAGCGCGATCCCTACGATCTCCGGCGGCGCGCGTTTGAGGACGAGACGCTGTCTACCCATGAAATCGGCCGCGCCATCTATCACCTTGCGCAGCGCCGCCACTTCAGGGGCCGCGATATCGACGAGGTTTCCGACACTGCCGATGACGCGCCCGATGATGCAGACGACAAGAAAGCGACGTCCGCGCGGGATCAAACCGTTCAGGCATTGAAGCGCGAGCGCAAGACGCTCGGCGCCTGGCTCGCCGCACGGGGACCGCATGAGCGCAAGCGGGGTGAGCATGCCACGCGGGATATCGTCGAGGATGAGTTCGAGAGGGTGTGGAAGCCGCTCGTTCCGGGGTCATCCCGCTCTTCCGTTCGGGACGCAATCTTCGTCCAGCGGCCCGTCTTCTGGCGACTGAACACGCTCGGCAAATGCCGGTTCGTCCCCGGCGCGCGCCTCTGTCCCAAGGGGTCCTGGCTCTCGCAGCAGCGGCGCATGCTCGAGAAGTTGAACAACCTCGCGCTTGCCGGCGGCAATCAGCGTCCTCTCGACCTCAAAGAACGCTCGGCCATTCTCTCCAAATTGCAAACGCAGGCCTCGATGACCTGGCCCGGCGTTCGGCAGGCGCTCGCACCGCTCTACCGGGCCCGCGGCGAACCCGGCGAGGAGAGGGCGCTCAAGTTCAACCTGGAGGAAAGCGGAGAGAAGAAACTGCTCGGCAATCCGGTGGAGGCGAAGCTCTCGGATATTTTCGGCAGCGATTGGCAGGAGCATCCGCGCAAGCAGGAACTCCGGGATACCCTTCCCCACCGGACTTGGCAGGCCGAATACGAACAGGTGGGCGCTCAGCGCGTGGTCATTCTTCCCAGGGCCGAGCGAACGAAGCGCAGGGCGGAAGTCGTGCGGAATTTCGTCGGGGAGTTCGGCCTGTCGAACGATCAGGCGACCAAGATCGAGACGTTGAAACTGCCGTCCGGCTGGGAGCCCTATTCCGTCGAGGCGCTGCAGGCGATGCTGCCGCATCTCGAAGCCGGGGTCAGGTTCGGCGAACTGGTCATGAGTCCCGATTGGGAGGCGTGGCGAGCGGAGACGTTTCCCGATCGGGAACAGCCGACAGGCGAGGTGTTCGATCGCCTTCCGAGCCCGACTGACCGCGAAGAAAGGGAACGCCTCGCCAGCCTGCGCAACCCGACGGTCGCCCGCACGCGCAATGAGCTGCGCAAGGTGGTCAACAATCTGATCGACCTGTACGGCAAGCCGGACCTGATTCGCGTCGAAGTCGCGCGCGATGTCGGCAACTCAAAGCGCCAGCGCGAGGAAAAGGCGTCGGGCATCCGCCGCCAGGAACGGCGCCGGAAGGCGGCCCGCGAGGCGCTCCAGGAGAACGGGTTCGCCGAACCGTCCCGCACGGATGTCGAGAAATGGATGCTCTGGGAGGAGTGCGGCCACCGCTGTCCGTACACCGGGGACACGATTTGCTTCGACGCCCTGTTCCGCACCGGAGAGTTTGAGGTGGAGCACATCTGGCCGAGATCCCGCTCGCTCGACAACGGCTTCAGGAACAAGACTCTCTGCCGCAAGGACGTGAACCTCAAAAAGGGTAACCTGACCCCGAAGGAGTTCTTCCGAAGCAACGAGGAAGAATGGGATGCCCTTGCGAACCGACTGGCCGGCATGAAGGCCGCCAAGGGCAGGACGGGCATGTCTTCCGGCAAGATCAGGCGATTCCTGGCGCCTTCCATCCCGGAGGATTTCGCCACCCGGCAGTTGAACGACACCGGGTACGCCGCCCGCGAGGCCGCCGCCTACCTCAAGAAGCTGTGGCCGGACCTCGGGCCGGAGGCACCAGTCACCGTCCAGGCTGTGTCCGGTCGCGTCACCGCGCATCTGCGTCGCCTCTGGGGGCTGAACAATATTTTGGCCGACGACGGTGAGAAGACCCGCGCCGATCACCGCCATCACGCGGTCGATGCGCTGGCGGTCGCGTGCTGCCACCCCGGGATGACGCAACAGCTCGCGCGATACTGGCAGGAAGAAGACGATCCGCGCGCGCCCCAGCCGCACCTTCCCCCGCCCTGGGGAACGATTCGAAGCGACGCCGATCGGGCGGCCGCGGCCATCGTGGTGTCCCATCGGGTCCGCAGGAAGGTCTCCGGACAGATCCACAAGGAGACAATCTACGGCGATACCGGCAAGGAAATCGCCGGTGGGCGCGGGACGAACTACCGCTATTTCGTCCGCCGGAAGCCCGTCGAGGAACTGAAGAACTCCGAATCCGAGCGTTTCAACGGAACCAGGATTGAACGAAGGCGCTTCGCGCAGTTGTCGCTTTCGCGGTCTCGGTCTTTTCTGACAATTTGATGTGATGGTGGGGTTTGGTGCCGGTTTCTGCGTCCGGCGGCTGTCCTCGGTTTAGCATCGATCTCTTCGATGGTCCGTCGCCGGAACGGACCGGCGGCGCGCTGTCGTCATCCCGGGAGATCGATGATGACTGCAAGAGCGCACGACCGGGCGCAGGGCAGCCCGCTCCGCCAACGCATGATCGAGCAGATGCGTATCGCCAACCTGGCGGAGAGCACGCAGTACTCCTACCTCTTCGAGATCAGGCGGCTGGCTCAGCACTACAAGGCCTCGCCGGCCGATCTCGATGCCGACCAGCTGCGCGCCTGGGTGCTGAGGCTGATCGACCGGGGCCTCAGTGCGGCGACAACCAATGCCACGCTGTCGGCCCTCAGGTTCCTGTATGTCGAGACGCTGGGCTGCCCCGACCGCGTGGCCGGGCTGCGCAATCGCAAGAAGCCCCACATGCTGCCGCGCCACATGACGGAGCAGGAGGTCGAGCGCCTGATTCTCGCCACGCCCGACCTCCGCCATCGCGCCGCCTTCGTCACCGCCTACGCGGCCGGGCTCCGCGTCTCCGAGACCGTGACCGTCAAGGTCGGCGACATCAAGTCGGACAGGAAGTGCCTGCACATCCCGTCCGGCAAGGGCGGCGCCGAGAGGATGGCGCCGTTGCCGGACGGCGTCATCGATTACCTGCGCGGTTACTGGAAGAACATCTGGCCGCAGCCGGCGAGCTGGCTGTTCTACGGCGTCTCGCCAGACAAGCCCCTGTCGGTGGCGGCCCTGCACCGCGCCTTCAGGGCGGCGCGCGACAAGGTCGGCATCGATCCCCGCCACAGCTTCCACAGCTTCCGTCACTCGGCGGCGACGCATCTTCTCGAGCGGGGCGCGGATATGGAGGTGATCCGCGACGCGCTCGGCCATCGAAGCGCCGACACCACCCGCGGCTACGCCCGCGCCACCGGCAGGATGTTCGAGGCTCTCGACCACCCGCTCTCGGGCTTCCCGGTCCTGCGCAGCTGAACTGCCGTGGCGCGCGAGCGCGCCAGCGTGGCGGAGATCTTCCGCCGCGCCGGTCCCGCTTACCGCGAGAGCATGGCCGGCCGGCTCGACGCCGGGCGGCTCAGGGTCATGGGCGCGATCGAGGCATGCCGCACCGCCGCGCTCGGCGGGCACATGTACCGCTGCGAGGGCTGCGGGCGCGAGCATCCGCTCTACAACTCCTGCCGCAACCGCCACTGCCCCACATGCCAGGGCCTCGCTGCCAATCGCTGGAGCGAGGCGCGCGCCGCCGACATCCTGCCGGCGCCCTACTTCCATGTCGTCTTCACCCTGCCCAGAGCGATCGCCGCCATCGCCTTCTGCAACCGAAGGGCCGTCTTCGACATCCTGTTCCGAACGGTGGCCGAGACGCTGCGCACCATCGCGGCCGATCCCCGACACGGCGGCATGCGCATCGGCGGCACCGCCGTCCTGCACACCTGGGACCAGAAGCTGCTCTTCCATCCCCATCTGCATGTCGTCGTGCCTCACGCCGGCTTCGAGGTCGGCAGCGGCGCGTGGAAGTCCGGGAACGGCGCCTTCCTGGCTCCCGTCAGGGTCCTCGCCAGCCTGTTCCGACGTCGCTTCCTCGAAGAACTCGCCCGGGCGCAGGGCAAGGGCGGGATCGTCTTCCACGGCGACATCGCCCACCTCGCCGACCCCGACAGGTTCCGCGCCACCCTCGCCGCCGCCCGCAGCAGGGACTGGGTGGTCTATGCCAAGAAGCCCTTCCGGGGGCCGGAGCAAGTGTTCCGATACCTGTCCCGATATACACACAGGATCGCCATCTCCGACAGCCGCATCACCGCCTTCGACGGCCAGACCGTCTCCTTCCGGCACAGAAAGCCGAAGGAGCCGGGGCAGAAGAAGCCGCGCTACAGCACCGCCACCCTTGCCGTCGACGAGTTCATGCGCCGCTTCCTGCTCCATGTGCTGCCCGACGGCATGCACCGCATCCGACACTTCGGCATCCTCGCCAACTCCTGCTGCGCCAGCACCGTCCAAAGAGCGCGAGAAGCTCTCGGCGCCATCGGTTCTGCCGGCGCCGATGAGGACAGGGGCGAAGCCCGCGATGACCGGGAGGAGCCCGGCAGCGGCGCGACCGCGCCGGTCGCCTGCCCCCAATGCGGCGGAGCGTTGCGGCATCTCTGCCCCATCCCTTCCGGGCGCCGCCAACATCCGCCCCGCGGACCGCCGGATGCGCCGCCGTGAACCGGCTTCCTGCCTCGATCCCGACAGCGCAGACATCTTGTCCGCCAACCAACCGGCGCGGCCGCGAGCACGACCGCATGCCAGGCAGGGCCCGGATGCCCCTTCGATCTTCGCCTGCCCGACGCCAAAAACCGGCAGCCGTCGTAATCAGCTGCCTCAACCGGACAACAACAGGCACACCGCCAGTCCGGCCCGACGGCTGTCTCCACATACTTCCCACATAGCCAACGCCAGCGCCGGACGACCGCGCCTTCGCTCAATCGGATTGAGTAGGCTCTGCCGAGCCAACGCAATCCTTAAGATTGTCGACATCGTCGATGACGGCGTGCGCGACATCGTCCAAGGATGGGTCGACAAGCACGGTGGCGATCCCGGCGCGGCGTTCGTGGATGGCTATCCCAAACGGGGCAGGAAAGGCCCCGAAATCCGCAAGGTCCGCCTGCGCGTGAAGCGGCAGATCGAGCTGATGACGAAAGCATCAACGGGCTATGCCGACCTGGGCAACAATCATCACATCGCGATCTACCGGCTGTGCGACGGAACCGTCGATTACGAGGTAGTCAGCCTGCTGGAGGCATCGCGTCGCAAGGCGCGGCACGAACCCGTCGTCCGGCGGGATTGTGGCGACGGCGCGCAGTTCGTGATGTCGCTGGCTCCCGGCGACTCGTTGCAGTTCACCAGAAACGGAGAAACCAGGCTTAAGATTGTCGAGAGCGTATGGTCGGCCGGCCAGGTCGTCATGAGAAATGTGCGCTGTGGTGATTTTTGGCTGTCGCCGGTTCGATTTTGGCGGTTGAATATCGTCCGGCCCGCTTCCCCACCGGGCAGGATACGGGCTTCCGGGGCCTGACAAATACGATTACCGGAAGATTGTCTGGCGTGCGGGCGTGGCTTCCCCTCTGCCGTCGGGCGGCGGGATCGGGCAGGATTGTCGGGAGGCAGACGAGCGGTCAGCCGGTGTCGAGATACGGCACGGCGCCGACCAGGGAGCGCATGCGCTCGGGGCGGCCGGCGCGGGCCTGGGCGAGAGCCATCGCCATCATCACCGCCAGGGCGAGGCCGAGGCGGGTCTTCATCTTGGCGCGGCCTCGGATGTAGTGGGTCTCGAAGTTGAAGCTGTTGTCGAGGCGGCTGTTGATCCGCTCCATGGCCGAGCGGCGGTTGTAGCCGCGCCGCCATGACGGACTGCCCCAGGGCGTGGGGGTGAAGATGCGCCGGTCGTGGCTGTCGAGGTCGATGCGCAGGATGCGGCCATAGTCTCCGGGCTTGACCCCGCCGGCCCGGTGGCAGGCCCGGCTGCCGGCGCAGGCGAAGCCGAAGGCGGCTGCCGGGCAGCGGTATTTGAGCGTGCCGCAGCGGCCCCGATCAGCCTCGAACCCCTGAAACGCCATAGCGCGGACCTCGCCGGTCCCGGGACAGACGCAGGACACCCGGCCGCGCTCGTCGTGAACGATGACATCGGCGCGGTCGGGGAACAGCGGCCGCGTGATCGGCTGCGCCGGATCGTATCTCGGCTCCTGCTTCTCCACCCGCCACATCAGCCGTGTATCGATCAGCGGGCGGGCGGTCCACCGGTCCCACAGCCGCGCCTTCAGGCGGGCATCGTCGAGACCGCGGTCGGCGCTGAAGTCGGCGCAGCGCCCGGCGATCTCCGGCGCCCTTGCGAACAGCTCCTCCAGCATCCCGGACAGCACCTTGGGTTCCGAGGCCGAAGCGCGCGTCACCTCGAAGGCCACCGGAACCTCGTAATCGGTGTCGGCGATCAGGTGCAGCCCGTAGCCGAACCACGACTTCACCTTCTTCCACACCGCGCCGGTCCTGGCGTCCACCCCGCCCGTCTCGTGCTTGCCCCAGTCGGCGTCGGGGTCCGAGGTCTTGTCCTCGTCCTTGCCGACCCGGCCCGTCGAGTGGCTCGCGATCGCCTTGCCGTCGTAGCCGAGATGACGCCCGAAGTCCGGCAACGCGGCGAACAGCGCGGCGCGCAGGCTCTCGATCATGGCGGACACCAGCCCCTGCTCGTCCTCAAGCTGCACAACACGCCCCAGAAACCGCGAGAAGTTCCAGTGGCTCGGCGCCGTCGAACGAACCCGCGCCGGGCGCGTTACCGCATGCCCGTCGTGAAGCACCGTCACCGGCCCGCTCTGATACGGCAGAGGGTCGAACCCGCAGATCTCCAGCAACGCCGGGTTGCGCCCCAGCTCCCGCAACAGCGACTGCATCGAGGCGTGTTGCAACACCACCCCCGCGATCAGCGCCCGCCACATCGCCCGCACCGGGTAGTCGTTACGGCCCCGACCGCGACACACTTCAAGCGCCGTCACGATCTCCTCGTCGGGAAGCACCGCCAGAACCAGGCGCAGCCGTTCAAGGTCCGGCAGGACTTCGACATCGCGCCACGAAAAGGGTAGCTTCGCCGCCGTCGCCATCGCTGTTCTCCCGACCAGGGGTGGTGGTGGAACAAGGGCCCCAGGGCCCGATGGCGACACCTTCTATCTCATGCGCACGATCAGGGCGCGCGAGGCCGCCGCAGGAAAACCTCGCTGCCAAGACGCCGCGACCAGCGGCGTGGGGTGAAAATCGCCAAAACGACCGCCGCAGCGAAACTGAAACCCCGGATATCAACGACCACCACGGGGTATCAAAAATCTCGCACCTCCGTGAACGCCTTGTAAATCAACCCGTCCCCGACAGCGCAAACGCCTCGTCATGGTCGACCATGACGATGCCGAAGGCGTGACGGTGTTTCGCCCGGGCGCGAAGACGATCATCTCAAGCGGCGGCAGGAAGGTCTCCGTCGATCCGATCGGTCGCATCCGTCCCGCCAACGACTGAGCGTGCCCGGCGATGATCCGCAAGACCATCGAGTTCTCGACTCCCGGCACCCGCCTCTCGGTCGCCAATAGCCAGCTCGTGGTCGAACGGCCAGACCTGCCGAAAGCGACGCTCCCCATTGAGGATCTCGGCGTCGTCATCGTCGATGACATCCGTGCGACCTACACGCAGTCCGTCTTTCTCTCTCTTCTGGAGGCAGGCGCCACCGTGCTGGTCACCGGCCGCGATCATCTACCCGCCGGAATGATGCTTCCGCTCGACGCGCATCACGTCCAGACCGAACGTCACCGGGCGCAAGTCGAGATCAGCGCGCCGGTTCGAAAACGGGCGTGGCAGGCGATCGTGCGGGCCAAGATCGTTCAGCAGGCCACCGTGCTTTCCCATTTCACCGGAAGTCACGGCGGCCTCGCTCCGATGGCGCGCCGGGTGCGCTCGGGAGATCCAGAGAACCTTGAAGCCCAGGCCGCTCAGCGCTACTGGCCGCGTCTTTTCGGCAGATCGTTCCGACGCGACCGACAGGCCGAAGGCGTGAATGCGCTGCTCAACTACGGCTACGCCGTCGTTCGGGCGGCCGTGGCGCGCTCCGTTGTCGCTGCCGGCTTGATCCCCTCTCTCGGCGTGCATCACCGACACCGCAACAATCCGTTCTGCCTCGCTGATGATCTGCTGGAGCCCTACAGGCCTTATGTCGATTGGCGGGTCCGGCACATGACCGGTGAAAGTGGCGAACCAGCGCCATGCCTCTCCGAACGGCAGACCCGCGCCGAAATTCTCTCCCTGCTCAACGAGACCATCCGCGTCGGCGGTCGCCGCGAACCCTTGTTGCTCGCCTTCCATACCAGCGCCGCATCCCTGTGCAGGACTCTGACTGGCGGCGACAAGACACTCGCGCTTCCGGAGGGACTTCCAGTCGAGGCGGACCTCGTCGATGCCGCAGAAATCGGTTGATGCCGAGATTGCGGCGCAGGGGGTGAAAGCAACTCCGTGGGGCTGGCGCACGATGTGGGTAATCGCGATGTTCGACTTGCCCACCGACACGCCCAGGGCGCGCAAGGCCTATGCGAGGTTCCGGAAGGACCTCCTCAAAGACGGTTTCACGATGATGCAGTATTCCATCTACATACGGCACTGTGCCTCGATTGAGAACGCCAAGGTTCACGCGGCCAGAATGGGGCGACGGGTTCCCGCGGCGGGAGAGGTCCGCTTCCTCACGATAACCGACAAACAGTTCGGCCGCATCGAGACCTATGTCGGGAAATCCCGCAAGGCACCGCCGAATCCGCCCGCCCAACTGGAGTTCTTTTGACCAGAGGGCGGACGAAAACGACGCTTATTCAATGCCCTGCGACGCGGGTACTGTAGCAAATCGAGAAGCGGCCGCAATCCGCAGCTGTGACTGTCATGGTGAGTTGTCCGTTGCACTGTAGCAAATCGAGAAGCGGCCGCAATCCGCAGCGAACGACCCGCGAAGGGACAATTCGCGCAAACTGTAGCAAATCGAGAAGCGGCCGCAATCCGCAGCGCGGAAGCGTTCCCGCTCGCGCTGCTGGCGACTGTAGCAAATCGAGAAGCGGCCGCAATCCGCAGCTACTGGCAACGGCTGCCCGACGGCAGCTACACTGTAGCAAATCGAGAAGCGGCCGCAATCCGCAGCGAGCGATGGTCCGTCAGCGGATCGGAGGCGACTGTAGCAAATCGAGAAGCGGCCGCAATCCGCAGCCGTTCTCAGCGAGATCCCACGTCGCAAGCACTGTAGCAAATCGAGAAGCGGCCGCAATCCGCAGCGAATCGCCATCCCGGGATGCCCGTCCGCTCACTGTAGCAAATCGAGAAGCGGCCGCAATCCGCAGCGCCGCGTTCGCGGCACACGTCATCGCGCACACTGTAGCAAATCGAGAAGCGGCCGCAATCCGCAGCGAATCGCCATCCCGGGATGCCCGTCCGCTCACTGTAGCAAATCGAGAAGCGGCCGCAATCCGCAGCGCCGCGTTCGCGGCACACGTCATCGCGCACACTGTAGCAAATCGAGAAGCGGCCGCAATCCGCAGCATGAAACATATGTCGGAACGCGCCGCATTACTGTAGCAAATCGAGAAGCGGCCGCAATCCGCAGCGCGGTATCAACGCGCGAGACCGACGTGAACACTGTAGCAAATCGAGAAGCGGCCGCAATCCGCAGCGGAGCGGCGGAGTTCGGCCAGCACCTGCGGACTGTAGCAAATCGAGAAGCGGCCGCAATCCGCAGCGCCGCCTTGGCGACCTCCCTTGGCAAGCTGACTGTAGCAAATCGAGAAGCGGCCGCAATCCGCAGCCCTCATTGGCCGCGTTGCGGACACGCCTGACTGTAGCAAATCGAGAAGCGGCCGCAATCCGCAGCCCGAAATGCCCCGCATCGTCATCGTGCAGAACTGTAGCAAATCGAGAAGCGGCCGCAATCCGCAGCCGACGCAGATGACCGCCGCGCTGATCGTCCACTGTAGCAAATCGAGAAGCGGCCGCAATCCGCAGCCTTCCACGGAACGGACTTGACCCCGCCGATACTGTAGCAAATCGAGAAGCGGCCGCAATCCGCAGCATATTAGGACCATCGAGGGCGGCGATGGGCACTGTAGCAAATCGAGAAGCGGCCGCAATCCGCAGCGACGCCGGCTTGGCGGCGCGGATCTCTTTTACTGTAGCAAATCGAGAAGCGGCCGCAATCCGCAGCCCTCAGCCCTCGCAGGATGACGGCAGCGCTGGTGGTAGATCCGAGGCTTAGTCGTGATGTACGCTTGGACATTGTGGATGCGGTCCTAAAGGCAGACTACTACGGATATGTCATTCTGTGGAGCCGGGATGTGTTTGGGACCGTCGGAACCGGCGACAAGGGTGGACAGTTCATCCTGAACGGGCTGAATCAGAGTGTGGACGCGTTCGTGGCCACGTATCTTCGCATGGGCGGAGACGACTGCCCATAACCGGCAAGGCAGCCTCATCCATCATGGGGGTCCCCATCAACGGTTCCACGCGAAGGTTCCATGGCGCTATATGATATTCTTAAGGATTGCGTTGGCTCGGCAGAGCCTACTCAATCCGATTGAGCGAAGGCGCGGTCGTCCGGCGCTGGCGTTGGCTATGTGGGAAGTATGTGGAGACAGCCGTCGGGCCGGACTGGCGGTGTGCCTGTTGTTGTCCGGTTGAGGCAGCTGATTACGACGGCTGCCGGTTTTTGGCGTCGGGCAGGCGAAGATCGAAGGGGCATCCGGGCCCTGCCTGGCATGCGGTCGTGCTCGCGGCCGCGCCGGTTGGTTGGCGGACAAGATGTCTGCGCTGTCGGGATCGAGGCAGGAAGCCGGTTCACGGCGGCGCATCCGGCGGTCCGCGGGGCGGATGTTGGCGGCGCCCGGAAGGGATGGGGCAGAGATGCCGCAACGCTCCGCCGCATTGGGGGCAGGCGACCGGCGCGGTCGCGCCGCTGCCGGGCTCCTCCCGGTCATCGCGGGCTTCGCCCCTGTCCTCATCGGCGCCGGCAGAACCGATGGCGCCGAGAGCTTCTCGCGCTCTTTGGACGGTGCTGGCGCAGCAGGAGTTGGCGAGGATGCCGAAGTGTCGGATGCGGTGCATGCCGTCGGGCAGCACATGGAGCAGGAAGCGGCGCATGAACTCGTCGACGGCAAGGGTGGCGGTGCTGTAGCGCGGCTTCTTCTGCCCCGGCTCCTTCGGCTTTCTGTGCCGGAAGGAGACGGTCTGGCCGTCGAAGGCGGTGATGCGGCTGTCGGAGATGGCGATCCTGTGTGTATATCGGGACAGGTATCGGAACACTTGCTCCGGCCCCCGGAAGGGCTTCTTGGCATAGACCACCCAGTCCCTGCTGCGGGCGGCGGCGAGGGTGGCGCGGAACCTGTCGGGGTCGGCGAGGTGGGCGATGTCGCCGTGGAAGACGATCCCGCCCTTGCCCTGCGCCCGGGCGAGTTCTTCGAGGAAGCGACGTCGGAACAGGCTGGCGAGGACCCTGACGGGAGCCAGGAAGGCGCCGTTCCCGGACTTCCACGCGCCGCTGCCGACCTCGAAGCCGGCGTGAGGCACGACGACATGCAGATGGGGATGGAAGAGCAGCTTCTGGTCCCAGGTGTGCAGGACGGCGGTGCCGCCGATGCGCATGCCGCCGTGTCGGGGATCGGCCGCGATGGTGCGCAGCGTCTCGGCCACCGTTCGGAACAGGATGTCGAAGACGGCCCTTCGGTTGCAGAAGGCGATGGCGGCGATCGCTCTGGGCAGGGTGAAGACGACATGGAAGTAGGGCGCCGGCAGGATGTCGGCGGCGCGCGCCTCGCTCCAGCGATTGGCAGCGAGGCCCTGGCATGTGGGGCAGTGGCGGTTGCGGCAGGAGTTGTAGAGCGGATGCTCGCGCCCGCAGCCCTCGCAGCGGTACATGTGCCCGCCGAGCGCGGCGGTGCGGCATGCCTCGATCGCGCCCATGACCCTGAGCCGCCCGGCGTCGAGCCGGCCGGCCATGCTCTCGCGGTAAGCGGGACCGGCGCGGCGGAAGATCTCCGCCACGCTGGCGCGCTCGCGCGCCACGGCAGTTCAGCTGCGCAGGACCGGGAAGCCCGAGAGCGGGTGGTCGAGAGCCTCGAACATCCTGCCGGTGGCGCGGGCGTAGCCGCGGGTGGTGTCGGCGCTTCGATGGCCGAGCGCGTCGCGGATCACCTCCATATCCGCGCCCCGCTCGAGAAGATGCGTCGCCGCCGAGTGACGGAAGCTGTGGAAGCTGTGGCGGGGATCGATGCCGACCTTGTCGCGCGCCGCCCTGAAGGCGCGGTGCAGGGCCGCCACCGACAGGGGCTTGTCTGGCGAGACGCCGTAGAACAGCCAGCTCGCCGGCTGCGGCCAGATGTTCTTCCAGTAACCGCGCAGGTAATCGATGACGCCGTCCGGCAACGGCGCCATCCTCTCGGCGCCGCCCTTGCCGGACGGGATGTGCAGGCACTTCCTGTCCGACTTGATGTCGCCGACCTTGACGGTCACGGTCTCGGAGACGCGGAGCCCGGCCGCGTAGGCGGTGACGAAGGCGGCGCGATGGCGGAGGTCGGGCGTGGCGAGAATCAGGCGCTCGACCTCCTGCTCCGTCATGTGGCGCGGCAGCATGTGGGGCTTCTTGCGATTGCGCAGCCCGGCCACGCGGTCGGGGCAGCCCAGCGTCTCGACATACAGGAACCTGAGGGCCGACAGCGTGGCATTGGTTGTCGCCGCACTGAGGCCCCGGTCGATCAGCCTCAGCACCCAGGCGCGCAGCTGGTCGGCATCGAGATCGGCCGGCGAGGCCTTGTAGTGCTGAGCCAGCCGCCTGATCTCGAAGAGGTAGGAGTACTGCGTGCTCTCCGCCAGGTTGGCGATACGCATCTGCTCGATCATGCGTTGGCGGAGCGGGCTGCCCTGCGCCCGGTCGTGCGCTCTTGCAGTCATCATCGATCTCCCGGGATGACGACAGCGCGCCGCCGGTCCGTTCCGGCGACGGACCATCGAAGAGATCGATGCTAAACCGAGGACAGCCGCCGGACGCAGAAACCGGCACCAAACCCCACCATCACATCAAATTGTCAGAAAAGACCGAGACCGCGAAAGCGACAACTGCGCGAAGCGCCTTCGTTCAATCCCCCAATGAGTCTCAAACCTCAGCCGCTGGTAGAGGCGTTTGCGCTGTCGGGGACGGGTTGATTTACAAGGCGTTCACGGAGGTGCGAGATTTTTGATACCCCGTGGTGGTCGTTGATATCCGGGGTTTCAGTTTCGCTGCGGCGGTCGTTTTGGCGATTTTCACCCCACGCCGCTGGTCGCGGCGTCTTGGCAGCGAGGTTTTCCTGCGGCGGCCTCGCGCGCCCTGATCGTGCGCATGAGATAGAAGGTGTCGCCATCGGGCCCTGGGGCCCTTGTTCCACCACCACCCCTGGTCGGGAGAACAGCGATGGCGACGGCGGCGAAGCTACCCTTTTCGTGGCGCGATGTCGAAGTCCTGCCGGACCTTGAACGGCTGCGCCTGGTTCTGGCGGTGCTTCCCGACGAGGAGATCGTGACGGCGCTTGAAGTGTGTCGCGGTCGGGGCCGTAACGACTACCCGGTGCGGGCGATGTGGCGGGCGCTGATCGCGGGGGTGGTGTTGCAACACGCCTCGATGCAGTCGCTGTTGCGGGAGCTGGGGCGCAACCCGGCGTTGCTGGAGATCTGCGGGTTCGACCCTCTGCCGTATCAGAGCGGGCCGGTGACGGTGCTTCACGACGGGCATGCGGTAACGCGCCCGGCGCGGGTTCGTTCGACGGCGCCGAGCCACTGGAACTTCTCGCGGTTTCTGGGGCGTGTTGTGCAGCTTGAGGACGAGCAGGGGCTGGTGTCCGCCATGATCGAGAGCCTGCGCGCCGCGCTGTTCGCCGCGTTGCCGGACTTCGGGCGTCATCTCGGCTACGACGGCAAGGCGATCGCGAGCCACTCGACGGGCCGGGTCGGCAAGGACGAGGACAAGACCTCGGACCCCGACGCCGACTGGGGCAAGCACGAGACGGGCGGGGTGGACGCCAGGACCGGCGCGGTGTGGAAGAAGGTGAAGTCGTGGTTCGGCTACGGGCTGCACCTGATCGCCGACACCGATTACGAGGTTCCGGTGGCCTTCGAGGTGACGCGCGCTTCGGCCTCGGAACCCAAGGTGCTGTCCGGGATGCTGGAGGAGCTGTTCGCAAGGGCGCCGGAGATCGCCGGGCGCTGCGCCGACTTCAGCGCCGACCGCGGTCTCGACGATGCCCGCCTGAAGGCGCGGCTGTGGGACCGGTGGACCGCCCGCCCGCTGATCGATACACGGCTGATGTGGCGGGTGGAGAAGCAGGAGCCGAGATACGATCCGGCGCAGCCGATCACGCGGCCGCTGTTCCCCGACCGCGCCGATGTCATCGTTCACGACGAGCGCGGCCGGGTGTCCTGCGTCTGTCCCGGGACCGGCGAGGTCCGCGCTATGGCGTTTCAGGGGTTCGAGGCTGATCGGGGCCGCTGCGGCACGCTCAAATACCGCTGCCCGGCAGCCGCCTTCGGCTTCGCCTGCGCCGGCAGCCGGGCCTGCCACCGGGCCGGCGGGGTCAAGCCCGGAGACTATGGCCGCATCCTGCGCATCGACCTCGACAGCCACGACCGGCGCATCTTCACCCCCACGCCCTGGGGCAGTCCGTCATGGCGGCGCGGCTACAACCGCCGCTCGGCCATGGAGCGGATCAACAGCCGCCTCGACAACAGCTTCAACTTCGAGACCCACTACATCCGAGGCCGCGCCAAGATGAAGACCCGCCTCGGCCTCGCCCTGGCGGTGATGATGGCGATGGCTCTCGCCCAGGCCCGCGCCGGCCGCCCCGAGCGCATGCGCTCCCTGGTCGGCGCCGTGCCGTATCTCGACACCGGCTGACCGCTCGTCTGCCTCCCGACAATCCTGCCCGATCCCGCCGCCCGACGGCAGAGGGGAAGCCACGCCCGCACGCCAGACAATCTTCCGGTAATCGTATTTGTCAGGCCCCGGAAGCCCGTATCCTGCCCGGTGGGGAAGCGGGCCGGACGATATTCAACCGCCAAAATCGAACCGGCGACAGCCAAAAATCACCACAGCGCACATTTCTCTGGTATAAGCTGGGTTGATTTTGGTACAGGTTTGGTGAATCCCCCATAAGCAGTTCACAGCCCCAAGGCGGATCAAGGAGTCTGTTATACAGCAAGGCCCTTCTTGACCGCTCCTTGTCCGTGATGCAAGCTGCATCATCAATTCTTCGAATTGTAGATTTCCCGCAGGATCGGCAAGTTGGAGGCCAGCGAAGAATTGACCTTCGGGATATCCGCCATTTCCTGGGCGCAAGAATCCCTTCCAAGGGTCTTCTGCATTTTCAAGATATTCCATCACATGTTTTCGCATGTCGGTCGCGAGAGGGTAGCCGCCTTCGACCGAAAACCCTGCCCCGAGAACGAAAACAGTGTCGACTTGAGAAGTCACGGCTTCCACTCCAACATCCGTGAGGCCGTGTCATCTGCCTTGCAGGTTGATTCGATGCAGATCAAGGTAGCGTGCCTGAGAGTCCTGTCACTGGAAATGCTCATGGATGAATCGCGACAACATTCGGCTTTTTCTGCTGGATGTCATCACCTTCCGCTATCCTCCGAATCCGGTTCGTCATTTTTCAAGACGCTTTCCACCTGGGGATTCAAAAGCCTCCATCGCTGGCCTGTTCGTTCGAGATCGCCCTTCAGCATGACCGGCGCCCGGTCCTTGTGAGCCTGAACTGCACGCTCGTAATCCGCCTGCTCCAGAACCGCCGCGATCGACTGCGGTTGTCCGTCGATTTCGGTGCGAAGCCTGATCGTCCCGTCAGCCTCTTCCTCTCCACGCTCAAGGATGCGAACGAAGCCATAGAGACGCACATCGGGCTTCGGCGCACGCTCCCGCAGCGATTGCGCCGCTTCACGTAACAGTGGGGCATCCGCCTGCCCGAACCGGGCGGTCTCCGGCATCGTCATCGGCCGCGTGCGTGCCCACGAGACGCCGATATCCAGTCTCGGAAACGGTTCGATGATCTTGGCCAGCGCTTCGCACAGATTGGCGCTCACACCGCTGGCTACCGCTTCTTCGAAGGCCCCGCCATCGCCGGAACCCGCCTGCTCCGCCGCCCGACGCACTGCGGCCAGCGCTTCGACAAGCCGCTTGGTCATCCGGCGAGCGGCCGGCGCATTGAGGTCATCCGGGTCCTCGAACAGCGATGGCATGGGCGGCGGCATGATCGGCGTCAACAGGGTCACGACGAAACTGCCCTGGTCCGTCTGCCCAAGGCGCATCTGCCGCAGCAGTTCCGCTGCATCCCGATTCGCTCCCGCTCGGTATACCAGCCGCGGGCCGTGAAGCGAGCACGCCGCCGCCAGCACCATGTCGCGGGCGCCTGAGACAAAATTCACGCCGTCGTTCAGGCTCAAGCTACCGTCATCGCTTTCGGCAGCCCGGATGCGAATCATGTCACGGTCTGCCGTCGCCAACGCTCGGTACACCGTTAACTCATCCTGGCCGGCCACCTGAGCGAAGGTCTCGATCAACGCCGCCACCGCGCTTGCATAGTCACCGAGGCGTGCCGTAAGCGGCACGACGATTTCCGGCCGCGCTTCGCCGATGTAAATGTCCGAGTGCTCGCGGTATGATTTATCCCGGTTCCAGCCCGCGATGCGGGCATAGGCGGACAACGCCGCAGGCGAAATCGCCATCAGAGCGTCGCGATCCCGAATGCCGACTTGCATCAGAGCTCTCCCTCCCTGGATCGTTCCATCAAATTCCGCAAGGTCTTGACATCGAAGATGTTCTGCTCAGGGATATGAACGGTTACGGTCTGCTGGTCCGTGATGTCACGATGGTCCCGCTGCAGGCTCAGCCAGTAGGCGCGCCGCCGCAGAACGAGCTTTTCGGTGGTCACGGTCAGCCATTGCTCCTCCTCCCTTGGAAGCTCCAGCACCACAAGCAGCCGCGGCGTCTGCGTCTCAATGCGGAGATCACCATAGTTCTTCAAAGACAGGCGAAACGGCAGATGGCCGTTTCGCGACGAGTCGAAGCCGCCGGTGGCCTTGAGTTGCAGGTCGAGAGCCGGGCGACGTGTGCCGCCCGCCTGTATCCGCAGATCGACGCTGTCCCGGTCCGGCTCCGGCACAGAGGTCAGAAACCCTGCGCGAGCCGCCAGCGCCTTGACGTAGATCAGGGACAGCCGCTCCTTCCGGTCGGGAGCGGTGAGCAAGCCGCCAGTCACGCAGCATCTCCGACAAGCCGCTCGGCATCCCGAAGCCGGATTCGACCAGAGATGAGCTTCGGGAGTAGAAGATCGCGGGTCTGAGCAAGAACACTTGATTCGGCTTTCACGCGCTCGATCTTGTCTCGCATCGGCGAGACGATATCGGAAAATGAATTCAGGCAATCGTCTCCCGGAAACATTATCGCGGTTTCTGAAACTTCCTTCGGTTTTACGGCCGGATATGCACCGCCATGTCCCTCAGCGAGGCTTGCAAGACGCTCGACATTGCTAACGCTGGTGGCAGAAAGATACACAAATTCCCGATACTGCGTCTTTCGCGGCGAGAGAACCGCAAACCCAGTGCTGACGGTCAGGCCATTTCTTGATATGTAGGAAAATGACCCGTTGCCTGGACGGGTTGTCGCAATAATCGTATCACCTACTTTTGTAACCCGGCGAGCCCGACTTGGCGCCGCCTCCCAGTCAAGTACGGCGGTCGCTTCAATATTCCCCCACTTCGTGTTGGAAAGATCAACGTATTCTAAGGCTGGTGGATGACGTCGAGCAGTCCAGTTTTCTGAATTGGTAATCGTCAGTCGTCCAAGTGTTTCGAATATCCACCCAACGGGCTTGCTCTCGTCGTCCAGCGCATCGGGAAACAGTCCCCATATTTCGGGCGGCAGGTATGGGTCGCGGCTTTCCATCTTGGCCTTGACCGGCCCGAAATCGACGAACCAGTCCTGGAAGATCGCCCGCGCCATCGCCTCCAGCGTCTCGTTCATCCGCCGGTTCAGCTCGATCCTGTCGTCCAGCGTGCCCAGAATGTGCGCGATCGCGCGCTGCTCGGGAAGGGGAGGCACTGAAACCGACAGGTGACTCAAAGAATCCACAGGCACCCTCTGGCGCCCGGAAGTGCCGGTCATTTGATCTACGGCGTAGCTCCGCACTTCCTCCCATCGAGTTAGGTAATGGGCGTATTCGGAATCCGTGACACCCATGCGTCCGCGGATAACAATGAACTCGGTTGAGCCATGCGCGCTTTCTGGCGGCCTGTCCGTGCAATAGCGGGCGATTTTCCCGTTCTCCAGGCACGGCGTAATGCGCGCCATGAGCGTGTCGCCATCTTGAAAGCGCGACCCGCCTCCAGAATAGGCTCGCTGGTCAACTGCATGAACGCACCGAGAGCCGGCAGTGACCGTAGCCATATCGACGAACGGATATGTTTCCCCCCGTTCGAGGCGTACTTCGGGGTTGATTCGTACCGCCTCGCTGAAGGACATGTCTCGCCACGCCTCAGGGTAGTATTGAATGTCATCGCGGACCAAAACCACATGCTCGCGCTCGATCTCGCGATGGAAGCGTTCGGGCAGGTGCGCCCAGTCCCTGGCTTCGACGATGAACGGAATGTTCGATTTCCGCAGCGCCTCCTCGAAGTCCACGAGCCGGCCGATGGGGATCTCCGCGAGATCCGGTCCTCGCAGCACGAGATCGAGATCGCTGCCGTCGTGGCTCCGCCCGTTGACGCGGCTGCCATAGGCCCACACCTCGACACCGGGCACATACTGTTCCAGAAGCGATACCAGCGTCCGGCGATGCTTGTCCGGCAGATCGAGCCGGACGGAGGGCATGGTATCTCTCCTTCGGTACAATTCCATTCCGTCTCGCCGGACATGCTCGCGCAGGGTCTCGTCCTCGATCCGGTCGTACAGAAGCAGATCGACCCTCTGCGGAACCGTCAGGTCTTCCATCGCTGCGGCCAGGCGGGCCTGATCCGTCGTCGTCAGCGCGGCGCCGAACAACGCGATGTCCACGTCCGAACCCCGGGTGAAGGTTTCCGTCGCCCGGGAGCCGAACAGCACCGCCCGTTCCACGCGCCCGTTGGCGGCCAGCGCGTCGACGATCGCGGCCCGGTGGGCGGTCTTCAGACCGTCGGTCATCGGTCCGCCTTCGCGCTCAAAACGGCATGAAGCCGCACCAGAACCGGATGATAGCGTTCCTTGATGAGCGATTCCGCTTCGAGAGCGACACTTTGACGGTAGGCATGGCTCAGCACATTGCGCTTTTCCAGCGCTTCCAGGAGGGTTTCGCAATCCTGCTCGTCGATGTAGTCGACCTCGAAGCTCCTGCGGATGGCGGAGCGGGGGAACTTTTCCTCGTACCCTTCGTAGAACAGAAGGTCCTTCAGAACATTCCAGGACAGTTCGAAGCAGAACTCGAACGTCTTGACCAGCCCGGCGCGTTCGAGGTTCGAATAGGACTCCTGCGCGCACGCCTCGTCGAGCTGCGCGAGTGCCGTGCCGAAACTGTCGAGACGTTGTTTCCAGCGCGTTTCGTCGGTGCTGCTCACGGTCTTCGCTCCTGGAAGCCCAGCGCTTCGAGGTTCTTCTCGATGGCGGCATTGAGCCTGGCGCCCTCGGCCTGCTGTTCGCGGAGTTGCGCGACCAGGCGCTTCATCCGGTCCTCGAACGGCTCCTCGTCCTCTTGCCGAGGCGGTGCGCCGACATAGCGGCCGGGGGTGAGGACATGGCCGTGCCGGCGCACTTCCTCCAGCGGCGCGCTCCGGCAGAAGCCGGGCGCATCGGCATAGTCGCCTGCGCCGTCCTCGCCGCGCCAGGCGTGGTAGACGGCGGCGATGCGGGCGATGTCGTCTTCGGTTAGCTCGCGGTGGGTGCGGTCCGCCATGCGCCCGAGCGCGCGGGCGTCGACGAACAGGATTTCGTCTCGCCGGTCGCGGAACCTGCCGTTGCCCCGGTCGCGGGCCAGGAACCACAGGCAGGCCGGAATCTGGGTCGAGTAGAAGAGCTGGCCCGGCAGGGCGACCATGCAGTCCACGAGGCCGGCCTCGACCAGGTTCTTCCGGATCTCCCCCTCGCCCGACTGGGCCGACGACATGGAGCCGTTGGCAAGCACGAAGCCGGCCGCGCCGCCCGGCGCCAGATGGTGCGCGATGTGCTGCACCCAGGCGAAGTTGGCGTTGCCCTTCGGCGGGACGCCGTAGCGCCAGCGCCGGTCGTCGGCCAGACGCTCGCCGCCCCAGTCCTTCACGTTGAAGGGCGGGTTGGCGAGGATGAAATCGGCCTTGAGGTCGGGATGGCGGTCGTCGTGAAAGCTGTCGCCATGGGCGATGCGGCCCTCGATGCCGCGAATGGCAAGGTTCATCTTCGCCAGCCGCCAGGTCGTGTAGTTGGACTCCTGGCCCCAGATCGAGATGTCGCCGCGCGCCCGGCCGCCATTGCCGTTGCCGGTGGCGTGCGCCCGGATGAACGCCACCGACTGCACGAACATGCCCGACGAGCCGCAGCAGGGATCGTAGACCCGCCCCCGATACGGCTCCAGCATCGCCACCAACAGCCGGACCACGCAGCGCGGGGTATAGAACTCGCCGCCCTTCTTGCCCTCGGCATTGGCGAAGCGCGACAGGAAGTATTCGTAGACCCGCCCCAGCACGTCGCGCGAGCGGGCCTCCGCGTCGCCCACCCGGATGTTGCCGATCATGTCGATGAGCTGGCCGAGCCGCTGCTTGTCGAGGGCCGGGCGGGCGTAGTCCTTCGGCAGCACGCTTTCGAGAACCGGGTTATCGCGCTCGATCGCCGCCATCGCATCGTCGACGGCCCGGCCGACATCCGGCTGCCGGGCCTGCGCCTTCAGACGGGTCCAGCGGGCTTCCGGCGGCACCCAGAAGATGTTCTCGGCCGTGTATTCGTCGCGGTCCTCGGCCGCCTCCGCGCCCCACTCGGCCAAGACCGCCGCATGGCGTTCCTCGAAGGCGTCGGAGATGTATTTGAGGAAGATCAGGCCGAGGACGACATGCTTGTATTCGGCCGCGTCCATCGAACCGCGCAAGGCGTCGGCCATCGCCCAAAGCTCGGCCTCATGGCCGGTCGTCGCACCGCCGTCCGGCCGAGGCTCAGCCTTCTCTCGCCGTCGTCCCTGTCTCCCTCGCGCCATGCCGCGCCCCTCCGGTCAAACCATGCGCCGCCCGTCGTCGCTGCCGAGTTTTCGCTTGCCGGACATCTTCCCGAAAGGCGCCCCACGACCGATTGTCCAAGGGGAAACCCTAGCGCGCCGCCGAACCGGCTGCAATCAACTGCCGCGATTGGCTTGGACCCCCGAATGCGGTCCTGCCGCCACCAGTTGTCGAACACGCCCCTGGCCTCCTCGTGGGCCGGGCTGTGGAAACAGCTTTCGATCCGGTCGGTCCCGGCGGCGAAGCGCCCGTCGGCGAGCGCGATGCCGGTCCAGCGCAGCGGCTTGTCAACGCCGTCGAGGGCGATGCCGACGTGTTCGACACCGGCCGCTGGCTCGGCGCCTTCGGCGCGAAGCGCGCGCCGTGAGCGGCGGCGGGACGGCGGGGGACGCTGCACGGCACCTTCTGCTGCGCGCGTTAGCCAGTTGTCGTTGATTCCCGCAGCGGGATTGCGATGCGATTTGTTGTTCCGGATCAACAGGTTGCGGCGGATCAGACCGGAATTACGATCCAATGTCGGTCTCGGTGGTTGCGTGCCCTCGGGCGGGATGATCATCTACGCGGTGCTGACCGACCAGTCGATCGGCCGGCTGTTCATGGCGGGCGTCGTGCCCGGCATCGTGCTCACGCTGCTGTTCATCGGCGCGGTGTGGCTCACCGTCCGGCTGCGGCCCGAGAAGGGGCCGGCGGGCGACCGCGCGACACCGGACGAGCGCCGTCGCTCGATCGGCGCCGCGGTGCCCATCGTCCTGGTGGTCGGGATCACCATCGGCGGGATGTACACCGGCTTCTTCACGCCGGTCGAGGCGTCCGCCGTGGGCGCGCTCCTCACCTTCCTGGTCGCGGCATGGCGGCGCACGCTCGACGCGAAGCGGCTGCGCGCGGTGGTGCTGCAGACCATGAAGGCGACGGCGACCGTGTTCCTGATCATCGTGGGCGCGTTCGTCTTCATCCCCTTCATGTCGCTGACCGGGCTCGCCGGCGACATGGTGACGTTTCTGACCTCGCTGCCGATCGGCGAGATCGGCGTGCTGATCGTGGTCATCCTGATCTACATGTTCCTCGGGACCTTCCTGGAGGGCATCGCGATGCTGGTTCTCACCATCCCGGTGGTGATGGCGCTCGCGACCCAGCTCCAGTGGGACCTGATCTGGTTCGGGATCATCGTCGTGATCGTCCTCGAAATGGGCATGATTTCCCCGCCCGTCGGCATCAACGTCTTCGTCGTGAAGTCGATCGCGCCGGAGGTGCCGATGCGCACGATATTCCGCGGGATCTGGCCGTTCTGGTTCGCGATGGCGGTGATGATCGCGCTGCTGGTCGCGTTCCCGGAGATCGCGATGTTCTTGCCCAGCACGATGCTGGGCGCATGATGGTTCGAACGACAAGGGAGAGACTGGAATGAGCAGGCTTGACGGCAAGGTCGCGGTGGTCACCGGCGCCGCGCAGGGCATCGGGGAGACCTATGCGAAGGCGCTCGCGGCGGAGGGCGCCCGGGTGGTGGTCTCGGACATCGCCGATCCGTCCCGCGCGGTCGACGAGATCGGGAAGGCCGGCGGCGAGGCGATCGCAAACGTCGCCGACGTGACCGACGACGCGGCGCTCGCCGCCCTCGTCGAAGCGGCGGAGGCGGCGTTCGGGCCGATCGAGATCCTGGTCAACAACGCGGCGCTCTTCGCCGAGCTCCGGTTCACTCCGATCATGAAGATGTCGAACGAGGAGTGGGACCGGGTGATGAAGGTCAACGTGCGCGGCACGTTGCAGACCACCAAGGCCGTCGTCCCCAGCATGCTGAGGAACGGACGCGGCAAGATCGTCAACATCAGCTCGGGCACCTTCTACTATGGCGGGCCCGGCCTGGCGCACTATGTCTGCTCGAAGGGCGCGATCATCGCCTTCACGCGCTCGGCGTCGCGCGAGTTCGGCGACCAGAACATCATGGTGAACTGCATCGCGCCCGGGCTCACCGAGAGCGAAGGCGTCCGCAACCACCCCGACCTCCACGTCGCCCGCGCGCCGACCGTGCAGACCCGCGCCATCAAGCGGGACATGGTGCCTGACGACCTGGTCGGGATGCTGCTGTTCCTGGCGAGCGAGGACAGCGACTTCGTGACCGGGCAGACCTTCAACGTCGACGGCGGCAAGTACAACCAGTAGGCCCGAGCGCGACGAGACAGGGGAGAGGCCGGGGCGGGAACCGTTCCAGGTAAGACGGATACGTTCTAGCCGGCGGCCGCCGCGGCGCCGAAGCGCGCCATCCACTCCTCGGGCCGGTCGCCGTGAAAGGTCAGCGTCATCTGGGTGACCCCGTCGGCGGCCAGCGCGCGGCACTGATCGAGGCACTCCTCGACCGTGCCCGCCACGGCGTAGGCGGCAACGAACGCGTCGTCGAGCGCGTCCTCGGCCGCTACGCCGGCGGCCAGGCGTTCGAGCGCGCGGGCGAACAGGCCGGGCTCGATGCCGTTGTCGCCGGCCATCGCGGCGAGCGCGGCGGGCGTGGCCTCGTAGGCCCGGAAATAGGCGCCGAGCATCGCGCCGATCGCCGGCTTGACCGCTCGGCGCGCCTGGGCCCCGTCCTCGCCCGCGACGCAGGGGACGTATTTGACGACGTTGGGCGGCGTCGGCCGGCCGGCTTGCCTCGCCGCCTCCGCCATCGCGCCGATCGCCCGGCCGGTGAACGCCGGCGGGCACATGTTGCTGATCAGGAGGCCGTCGGCGCGCGCGCCGCACACCCGGAGCACCCGCTCGCCCATCGCCGCCAGGTAGATCGGCACCCGGTCGCGCACCGGCCGGTAGCTCAGCTTCACGCCCTCGGCGGAGAACATTTTCCCCGCGTGACTGACCTCCTCGCCGGCGAGCAGCGGGCCGGCGATCGCAACCGCATCGTTCATCGCCTCGGCGACGTTCCGGAACGCGCCGATCCGTTCGATCGCGCCCGGCACGCCGGCGCCGATGCCGAGGATGGCGCGCCCGCCGGAGATCTCGTCGAGCGCGCCGAGCTCCATCGCCATCAGGGTCGGGTGGCGGTTGAACGGGTTGAAGACGCCGATGCCGATCTCGATGGTCTCGGTCGCCAGCGCGCAGGCGGTGGCGACGGGCAGCACGCCGCGCTGGAACAGGTTCTCGGCGAACCAGACCGTGTCGAAGCCGCACGCTTCCGCGTGCCGCGCGGCCGCAGCGCAGATCCGGGAATCCATGTCGCCGTGCATGCGCACCGCGAAGCGCGGCAGGCCGGTCACCGGACTATCCCTGCTCCTCCGGCCGCGGGCCGGTCCCGCGCGTCGAGATGTGGACGTGGACGCAGATCCATTTGCCGTTCTCGCGGCGGAACACCTCGGTCGAGCGCGACGGCCAGTCGTCGCCGGTCCAGTGCGGCTCGTCGTCGTCCGATTTCCAGCGCCCCGCCGCCATGCGCTCGCAGGTGATCACGGCGTAATCGCCGTTGCCGATCAGCCGGATGTCGCTCGAGCGCCACGGCTTGGTGATCTCGACCCGGGGGCCGAAATAGCTCCACAGCCGGGCCCAGTCCTCGATCCCCTTGTAGTTGTACCCGGTCGAGTTGAACCAGACGCAGTGCGGATGCTCGCTCCAGACCTTCCTCAGCGCATCCACGTTCAGCCCCATCGAGTTGGCGTCGAGATAGCCCCGGTGCAGCGCCAGCAGCGCCTCCCTGTCCTCCTCGCTGCCTTCGAACAGCGAGAACGCGTGCTCGCTCAGCTCGACGATCGGCTCATCCATCGTGCTCCTCCTCCTGAAACGGCTCCCGGCGGCGGAGCGCGCGGCCCGGCCGCGCGGGCTCGTCGAACGCGAGGCCGTTCCGCAGAACCGGGTCGAATTGCATCGCGGGAGACTTCCCTTGCCGTCAAAGGGATCAGGTTTCGAGCGCACATGCAATCGCCGATCCCGCACCCGCCGCGGCAGGTGGCGCTCCCCTCGTCGATCGGCGCCGGCCGGACTACACTGCGGCCGGCCGCTGGGGGGACAAGGCCCCTACCCCGCCCCGTGACCGCCGCCGTAAGCGTTGGGCTCGGCGGAGCGCCAGCCGGCGAGGTCTTCGTCGCGCGGGCGGAAGATATCGACCCTGAGCGGATGGCACGCCGCGGCGTCGCTCGAATGGCCGGCGCCGCAATCCCCGCCCGGGCAGGTCGAGAGCCCGACCAGCAGGTCGATCTCGGCGAACAGCTCGAGGAAGTCGCCCTGCCGCGCCGGGCTCGCCTTCATGAAGTACTGGCTGGTGTCGCGCGTGTAGCCGGTGCACATGAACACGTTCACCACGTCGTGGACGTGCCGCTCGGCCTCGGCCAGCGTCAGGTTCCGCGCGGCGGCGAGCGCGCGGGTCAGCGTCGAGTGGCAGCAATGGTCGTAGTCCGTGCCGCTCAGCATCCGGTTGGTGTAGGGATCGCAGCGCGTGCCGATCACGTCGTGGACGCCGGCGCCGTACTCGTCGAACCCGTACCAGTCGAGCGTGTCGTGGGTGATGGTGGCCATCGGGCGGAAGCGGGGAAAGTTGCTCCACAACCGGTCGCCGGTCGTCACATGGGTCGCATGCAGCGCGCGGGTCTTGCCGCTGTAGAACCGCTCGGCGAGGTCGGCCGCGTTCCACAAATTGAGGTCGCCCACCTGCGAGCCCCCGGGGACGACGATGCGGAACAGGTGCCCGGCCGGCACCTCGAAGGCGCGCGCGTCGCGCGGCGGCACGACGACCTCGTCGGTCTTGGTCATGCCGCCCCGCACGGACTCGTAGAACGCCCGGTCGAAGGGCGGCAGCCGGTCCACGGTATAGACCGTCACCGGTTCCACCGCGCGCCTTTCGGCCGCGTCCGCGGGCTCCGGGTAGTGCGCCGGTATCGCCATCATTCGCTCCTTTGGGTTCGCTCCCACTGCGCGATGAGCTCGGCGGAGTCGACGACGTCGCCGAAATGCATCTCGACGCAGCGCAGCGTCTTGTCGTGCAGGTCGCGGTCGTACGAGCCGACGCAATCGCCGGGGACGACGACGTAGTAGCCGCGCGCCGACGCGTCGCGCAGGGTCGATTCGACGCAGACATGGGTCTGCACCCCCGCGACCGCCACCGTCCGGACGCCCCGGTCGCGCAGGATCTGGTCGAGCTCGGTGCCGGCGAAGGCGCTGTGGCGGTGCTTCTCGATCGTGAGGTCGCCGTCGGCCGGGCGCACCCGGTAGAACTCGGCGCCCCACGTGCCGGAGACGCAGTACGCCCGCTCGATGCCGCGCGCGACCTGGCGGGCGTGGATCGGCGGCGACAGGTAGGCGCGGTCGTAATCCGCCTTGATCCAGACGACCGGGACGCCGGCGTGTCGCGCGGCGGCGGCAAGGCGCTCGATCGGCTCGACCACCGCCTGGCAGTCGGCCACGTCCCTGCCGAGCCTGGCCTCGGTGTGCCCGCCGGGGGCGCAGAAATCGTTCTGCACGTCGATCGCCAGCAGCGCCGTGTGGGCGGGCTCGACGACCTCGGACAGATCGGTCAACAGGTCTTGTGGCATGGCCTTTTTCCTCGCAATGTGACCCTAGGCTCGACCGCGATTGACCGTCAACGCAGGGAATCCGCCGATGGCGACCGTTTCCCGATCGAACGCCCCGGGAACCCGGCAAGAGGAGCGCGAAGCCGCGCTGATCGATCTCCGGCATACGCTCGACTGGATGGGCGACGAAGTCCACGTCATCGGGGCGCCGGTCGATCCGATCGTCGAGATGGCCGCCATCAGCAAGGCGTTCGACAACTCGAAGGCGCTGGTCGCGGAGAACGTCCGGGGTTATCCCGACGCGCGGCTGATCTCCAATCTGTGGGCAACGAAGGAACGCTGCGCGCGCCTGTTCGGCGTCGACGAATTCAGGGACATCAAGTTCAAGCTGCTCGATTCGCTTCGCGCCCCGATCGCGCCGCGCGAGGTCGTCCGCGACGAGGCTCCGTGCCAGGAAGTCGTGTTGGAGCGTGACAAGATCGCGCGAATCGAGGACGTCCTTCCGCTTTGCACGCACACCGAGGACGACGGCGGGCGCTTCTTCGGCAACGGCGTTCACTTCATCGGCCCGCCCTGGGTGCCGGGCGGCGGCACCCAGTTCTCGTTCTACCGCATGGCGTTCCGCGAGGGCCAGGAATACGCCTCGATCAACATGGTTCCGGGCGGCCAGGGAGACGCCGTCTGCCGGCGATGGCCGGGCGAGAAGGTCCCGGTGACGGTGAACATCTGCCCGCCGCCGGCGATCGAGATGCTGGGCTACTCGACGTTCAACTCGATCGTCTTCCCCGGCTTCACCGACGAGATCGGCATGGCCGGCGCGCTGCAGGGCTCCCCGGTCGAGATCGTCAAGGCGCGGACCGTCGACGCCTACGCCATCGCCCGGTCGGAATGGGTGCTGGAAGGTTACATTCTCGAGGGCCAGCGGGTTTGGGAGACCGACGAGGCCGAAGCGCTAGGCCGCCAGGGCGAAGCGCCGCTCCACCCCGAATGGGTGCGCTACATGGGCCGCGCCTACCGCACGCCGCGGGCGTTCGAGCTGACCGCGATCACCCGCCGGGCGGACAAGCCGTATTTCTTCGTCCCGATCCTGGGTTCGATCTGGTACCAGTGCTCCTACGTCTGCGCGTCGATCTACGAGATGTGCGAACGCATGGCGCCGGGCTTCGTCCAAGATGTCGCGATCTGGACCGGGCTGACCAACTGGGGCGGCGTCGTCATCCAGGTCAGGAAGCAGCGGCGCTCCGACGAAGGGCTTCAGCGCAACGTCATGGGCGCCGTCATGACCACGCATCGCGGCTTGCGGCTTTGCGTCGTGGTCGACGAGGATATCGACATCTGGGAACCGGAAGATGTCGTCTGGGCGATGGAATCCCGGGTCAGCCCGGGCCGCGATATCGTCGTCTACAACGAGTTCTCGCGCGGCCAGGCGTTCCAGCCTTCCGAGCTCAAGACCGGCCAGATCTCGGTTTCGGACGGCGGCATCGGACTCGACGCGACCATACCCATCGAACACCGCGAGCGCTATCGCCGCGCCGTCTACCCGACCGCCGATCTCGATCTTTCCAGATGGTTCACCGACGCGGAGTGCGAGGATTTGCGGTCGCGCCAAGATCCCTATTTCCGCTACCTCGCGAAGATCGGATACGCCTGACGGTGGAATCGGCGGATCGCGGCTACCGCAGCATCTACCGGGCCATCGCGGAGAATGCGCGCGACCGTCCGGACAAGATCTATCTGGAGAGCGTGGACGACGGCCGCAGGGTCCGCTACCGCGAGCTCTTCCGGACCGCCAATCGGCTTTCCCGCTGGCTCGCCCGGATGGGCGTCGGCGCCAACGACCGGGTGATGCTGCTGGCGGGCAACGGCATCGAGCAGGCCCTGGCCTTTCTCGGAGTCCTCCGCCACGGCGCCTGCGTTTGCACGGTGAATCTGGAGATGAACCGCCGTCATCTGGCCGGGATCGTGCGTGCCGTCAGGCCGCGTCTGGTGGTGTTCGAGGACGATGCCGATATCGGGGACATCGCGACCGCCCATCCGGGTCCCAAGCTGCGGCTCGGCGCCTGGTCGCCCGACGGCGGATCGGGACTGTTCGGCGAGATCGCCGGTTTCGATTCGGCCGATCCGGGCCCGGCCCGTTAGGCACCGGGCGACGACGCGGTGATCTTCTATACCTCGGGGACGGACGCGGCGCCCAAGGGCGTCGTCTATTCCCATGCGACGCTGTTCCACAACACCGATGCCGGCGCGCTGGCGATGGATGTGGGCGAACGGGACCGGGTGCTCGAATTCCGGTCCTGCGCCTGGGTCTCGGCGCAGGAGATCGGTCTTCTCGGACCGTTGACCCGGGGCGCGACGGCGGTGCTCGCGCGCGGCTTCTCGCGGAGCCGCTATCTCGGCTGGATCCGGGACCACGACGTCACCATCGGGGCCTGCGTGCCGGCGGGCATCGCCATGCTGCTCGCCGAACCCGCAGGCCTGCGGGGCGCGGACCTGCCGAGCCTCCGTTACATCACGTCGAGCTCGGCGCCGCTGCTGTCGGGGGACATGACGGCGTTCGAGGAGCGTTACGGCATCGTCATTGCCCCGAGCTTCGGCGCGAGCGAGCTCGGCTGGGTGTGCGGTTCCAACGGCACGGACCGCAGGGTCGGAACCGTGGGCCGTCCCACCAAGCACCAGCGCGTGGAGGTGGTCGACGAGAGCGGCGATCCGTTGCCGCCCGGCGCGGTCGGCGAGATACGGGTGACCAGCGCCACCCAAGGCATGGCCGGGTACCTGCTGGACGACGGGACCGTGGAGCGCGCGCCGCCGGAGCCCAGACTGTCCGGCGATCTCGGCTTTCTCGACGCCGACGGCTACCTCACCATCACCGGCCGGACGCGCGACGTGATCGTCCGGGGCGGCGTCAACATCTCCCCGCTGGAGATCGACAGCGTGCTCGCCGAGCATCGTAAGCGGTAGCCGCGCCCCATACTTTCGCGGGCTGTGTTTCCCGGTCTGACTCTCTTCCCTGGCGGCGGCTTTGGAGGAGGGATGACGATGACGGAGTTTTCGACGGCGGCGGGTTCTGTCGGTTCTGGTGCCGGGGCGGCTGGATCGCCGGTTTCGGGGGATGCCGGCGCGGCCGCTGCGCCGCGCGGCTGGACCGAGGCGGAGCGGGCGCGGGCTGTGGCGGAGAGCGAGCGGCCGGGCGTGACGATTGCGGCGGTGGCGCGCCGTCACGGCATCGACGAGAGCACGCTGCGCGGCTGGCGGCGCCAGGCGCTGTATACGGTTGCCAGGGCGGGTTCCGGCAGCGTCGGGCGGTGGACCGAGGCCGAGAAGGCCCGTGCTGTGGCGGAGAGCGAGCGGCCCGGCGTGACGATTGCGGCGGTGGCGCGCGGCCTCGGCGTCAGCAAGAGCACGGTAGGGCGCTGGCGCAAGCGTGCGCGGAGCGGCGTTTCGGCGGCGTCGGGCGGGACCCCGCCGGCTTTCGTTCCGGTGACGGTCGAGGATGCGCCGGCGGACCGGCCGGTGACGATTGCCGCGAACGGCGTTGTCGTAAGCCTTCCCGGAGACAGTTCGGCGGAGCGGATCGTGTCGATCGCGGCGGGTCTGGGGCGGGCGTCATGACGATCCCCGGCGCCTCGCCGCGGATCGTCCTGGCGACGCGGCCTGTGGACTTTCGCCGCGGCCACGACGCGCTCGCGGCGACGGCGGCGGTGGAGCTCGGCCTGGACATCTATTCCGGGGTGATCGTGATCTTCCGCTCGAAGCGCGGCGACTGGCTGAAGCTGATCCACTGGGACGGGACCGGGCTGGTTCTGACCTACAAGCGGCTCGAGGAGGGGCGCTTCGCGTGGCCCCGGATCGAGGACGGGGTTCTGCGTCTCAGCCGGGGCCAGTTCGAGGCGTTGTTCGAGGGGCTGGATTGGCGCCGGGTGCGTGCGCCTCGGGTTCGCCGTCCGTTGGCGGCGGCGTGAGCGGGCCGGATTATTGTCTGGCGCGGGGGCGGCGATTCGGCCCATATCGCGGCGATGACGAGCACCGCCCCGATCGCCCCCGTCCCCGAGGCCGCCGCGTCGCCGGCGGTGGTTTCCGAGGCGCTGGCGGCTCTGGAGCGGCGTCTGGAGGAAGAGCGGTCGGCGCGGTGCGATGCGGAGGCGCTGGCGGCGCGTCTTGAGGCGGAGAAGGCGGAGATCGCCGAGCAGAACCGCCGCCTCGAACATCTCAACGACGAGCTTCGCAAGCTTCTGTTCGGCAGGAAGTCGGAGAAGCTGGGCGCGGACGACCGCCAGCTGTCGTTCGACGATCTCGGGACGGCGGTGTCGGAAGCCGGCGGCGATCCGGCGGCGGACGCGCCGGCCGGGGAGGCCGCGCCGCGCCGGCGGCGGCGCGCGGGGCGCCCGGCGGTCCGCTTCCCGGCCCATATCGAGCGCCGGGTGGAGGTGATCGAGCCGGCCAGCCGGCTGTGCCCGTGCGGCTGCGGCGCGATGGCGAAGATCGGCGAGGACCGCAGCGAGCGTCTCGACATCGTGCCGGCGCGGTTCGTGGTGATCGAGACGGTCCGGCCGCGCTACGCCTGCAACCGGTGCAAGGGCGCCGGGGTTGTGCAGGCACCGGCGCCGGCGTCGCTGATCGAGGGCGGGCTGCCGACCGAGGGGCTTGTGGCGCATGTGCTGGTCTCGAAGTATTGCGATCACCGTGTGTCCTGAAGCACCGCCATGAAAGGAGGTGCGCAACTGCAAGAGAGATGAGGGTAGGCCCCTCGGGGTCGACGATCAGGCGTCGGTCTCAAACCACCACGAGCTGCTGTCGTAAAGAGCGATGGTGGTGAGCGTCGTGGAAACGGCGGGACGACGATCTCGTCAGGTGAGGTCCGGGGAGACGAGCGAAAGCGAACCGCCGATGAACTGCCGAAAGCGTATGGTCGATGTCAGAACCGGGGGTGGTGGTCACTCCGGGACAAGCATGGGCGGAGTCCTGGAGTCCGGCCCACGCGGCATCCGGCTCGAAGGCGGCGTGAACCCGGAACAGGCTTTCTTGCGGAACAGGAGAACCTGTCGTCCCGATGCCAAGGGAGACGGCCAACCGGGCAGCCCCCGGAAGGCTCAGAGTACCGATGCGGGGCACAGGGGCAGAACAGCCCGTAGTAGGGATGAAGGCGCTGTAATGGCGCTGGACCGAAGGGGCTGTGGTGTTCAGCCGCTGCCGTCGGCCAACTGGTGACAGGAGGAGCCGGATGACAGGGGCAAAGCCGTTCCCGATAGCAAAGAGGGAAGTCTGGGAAGCCTTCAAGCATGTGAAGGCAAACCGGGGAGCGGCTGGAGTAGATGGGCAGACGGTCGAGAGTCTGGAGGAACGGCTTGGTCCGGAACTCTACAAGCTCTGGAATCGCATGTCCTCAGGCAGCTATATGCCGCCTCCGGTTCGCAGGGTGAACATCCCCAAGGAGGGCGGCGGGAAGCGCCCGTTGGGCATACCGACGGTCACGGACCGCATCGCTCAGGAGGTTGTTCGCCGACATCTGGAGCCCTTGTTGGAACCGATTTTCCATGAGGACTCATACGGATATCGGCCGAAGCGATCCGCCATTGACGCCATCCGGACAGCGCGTCGGCGATGCTGGCGCTACGACTGGGTGCTGGACATGGACATCAAGGGGTTCTTCGACAACATCGACCACGAGTTGCTGCTGAAGGCCGTTCGTCACCATACGGACTGCCGGTGGGTGCTGCTCTATGTCGAGCGCTGGTTGAAGGCTCCCGTGATCGAGGAGGACGGCACCGTTGTCGCACGGGACAGGGGCACGCCACAGGGCGGGGTAATTTCGCCAGTATTGTCCAACCTGTTCCTGCACTATGCGTTCGATCAATGGATGAAAAGGTCGATGCCGCATGTTCCGTTCGAACGGTATGCGGACGATATAATCTGCCATTGTCGAACGGAGGAGGCGGCAAAGACCCTCTGGCGGCGGGTTGCGGACCGATTGGCCGAGTGCGGCCTGGAGGTCCATCCGCAGAAGACCAAGGTGGTCTACTGCAAGGATACCAACCGCAAGGCGGACTACCCGACGGTCGCGTTCGACTTCCTGGGCTACCGTTTCCAGCCAAGGTTCGCGGCGTGGCGCGGCGGGTTGTTCGGGGTCTCGTTCCTTCCGGCTGCCAGCCCGACTGCGCTCAAGGCGTTTCGGCGCCGCGTGCGACAGTGGCGTTTGCAACGGCGTAGCGACAAGGCACTGCTTGACCTTGCCCGCATGTTTCATCGCGAAATTGCAGGGTGGATCGGCTACTTCGGCGCATTCTACAAGTCGGCGCTCTATCCGACCCTTCGTCTGATAGACGCCCACTTGCAGCGATGGGCAATGCGGAAGTTCAAACGCTTCCGACAACGACCGCGTCAGGCTCGTCTCTGGCTTGCCAGAATCGCGAAAGCGGAGCCGTGGCGGTTCGCCCATTGGACCCTTGTGCACGGGCAGGGCCGGACGCTGGGAGCCGTATGAGCTGAGAGGTTCACGTACGGTTCTGGGAGCGCGTGGGGGTGAGATTCCCCCGCGCGACTCGCTTGCCGCTCTACCGCCAGTCCCGCATCTTCGCCCGCGACGGCGTCGAGCTCGACCGCTCGACGCTCGCCGGCTGGGTCGGCAAGGCGACGGCGCTGCTGGAGCCCCTGGCCGATGCGATCGGGCGCCATGTGCTGGAAGGACAAGCCCTGTTCGCCGACGACACCCCGGTCAAGCTGCTGGCGCCGGGAACCGGCAAAACGGCGACCGGCCGGGCCTGGACCTACGTGCGGGACGAGCGGCCCTGGGCTGGCGAGGCGCCGCCGGCGGCCTGGTACCGCTTCTCGGCCGACCGCAAGGCGGCGCATCCGAAGGCGCATCTTGAAGGCTTCGCCGGCTGGATGCACTCGGACGGCTATGCCGGGTTCGGTGCGCTGGCGCGCGCCGGGCCGGTCCGCGAGGTGGCCTGTCTGGCGCATGTGCGACGCAAGTTCTTCGACGTCCATGCCGCCCAGGGCTCGGCGATCGCCGCCGAGGCGCTGGAACGGATCGCCGCCCTCTACGCTATCGAGAAGGAGGCCCGCGGGCAGCCGCCCGAGAACCGCGCGGCCATCCGCCAGGCCAAGGCCGCGCCGTGCCTCGACGAGCTGGAGCGGTGGCTGCAATCGCAGCTGCCCAGAATCTCCGCCAAGACCCCGCTGGCAGCGGCGATCCGTCATGCCCTGACCCGGATGAAGCGCCTTCGACCCTATCTCGAGCACGGCTTCCTCGAGATCGACAACAACCCCGCCGAACGCGCAATGAGGCCGATCGCGCTCGGCCGCAAGAACTATCTCTTCATGGGCTCGGCCAGCGGCGGCAGGGCCGCCGCCATCGCCTACACCCTGATCGAGACCGCCAGGCTCAACGATGTCGATCCGCAGGCCTGGCTTGCTCAGGTCCTCGAACGCATCCCCGACTACAGGATCAACCGCATCGACGATCTGCTGCCGTGGAACACCGCGCCCGCAGAAGATCGGGAAGCCGCCGACTGACCACGCAGGGGCGGTCACGCCGGACGCTTACGTTCCATCTTCGCCCCCTGGTGGACTGCCTGGCGGCGGACCTCAAGCGGTCGGCGAAGCTCGGGGTGGACGAGACGCCGATCCGGGTTCTCGACCCGGGCCGGGGCCGGACCAGGACGGGCTACATGTGGACGATGGTGCGCGACGAGCGGCCGTGGTCGGGGGCGGACCCGCCTGGGGTGGTCTATGCCTACGCGCCGGGCCGCGGCGGCAAGCATGCGGAGACGCTGCTGGAAGGGTTCTCGGGGACCGCGCAGATCGACGGCTATAGCGGCTACAACCCGCTGCGCCGTGCGGACCGGCCGGGGGGAGCGCTGACGCTCTCGGCCTGCTGGGCGCACGCCAGGCGCGCGCTGAAGGACATCTTCGATTCGAACGCCTCGCCGGTCGCGAAGGCCGGTCTGGAGCGGATCGCGCGGCTCTACGCGATCGAGGACAGGATCCGGGGCGCGGCGCCGGCGACGCGCCAGGCGGTGCGCTGGACGGAGTCCGCGCCGCTGGTGAACGCCTTCGGAGTGTGGCTCGACGAGCAGCGCTCGCGCGTCTCGCCGCGCTCGCGCCTGGGCGAGAAGCTGACCTACATCGCCAACCGGTGGGACGGGTTGCTGGTGTTCCTCCGCGACGGGCGCGTCGAGATCGACTCGAACTTCGTCGAGAACCGCATCCGCCCGCTGAAGCTCACGGCAAAGAACGCCCTGTTCGCGGGCCACGACGAGGGCGCCGCCGCGTGGGCCCGGATCGCCTCGCTGATCGAGACCTGCAAGATGAACGGCGTCGAGCCGCACGCCTGGCTCAGGAGCGCGCTCGAGAAGATCGCCGCGGGTCACCCACAGTCGAGGATCCACGAGCTGCTGCCGTGGAACTTTGATCCCAAGCCCGACGTCGACACCGGCTGATCGCGGCGCCCAAGCCCACCCTCAAGAAAACGCTGTCAATCCAGACCCGATATGGGGTCTGAACACCGCTTACCCTCCAGCGGCGTCCCGGGCCGGCAAAGATCGTCGGGAAACTCGCCGAGCGCGCGAAACGGTTCGTTGCACGAGAGGAGCGTCAGGTCCCGGTCGAAGATGCCGAATCCGTCGTGGAGCAGGTCGAGTCCCGATTTCAGAACGGCGTCCGCGTCCCGCGGCGGCGGATCGATCCGGGTTCGTTCAACAGCCGCCTTGCTCGCCATGCTCGCCCTCGCCGCCGTCCGGAAATGCATCGGCGCGGCATGCTATCCCGCGCGTCCGGCGGTTTCCACCCGGCCCGCCGCCCGGCTGCGGTCTGGCACCCCGATGCCCGAGTCCCTAAGCTTGCCCGCACGGGTGCCGCGGGATGGCGCGGTATCCGCCCCGAGGAGGTGTCCCGGTCGTGACGCGCCCCATGCAGCGCAGCGGAGACCCCGAGGCCGCGTTTCACGCGCGGATCGGCGCGGAGAATCTCGGCGCGCTCTGGGTCGGGCGGAGGGGCGTGGACCTCACCCGTCCGAACACGGCGGCGCGGCCCGCCCTCTGGCGCTACGGGGACGTGCGGCCCCGGCTGATGGAGGCCGGTGGCCTGGTCGGCGCCGAGGACGCCTTTCGACGCGTGCTGGTGCTCCAGAACCCCGGCTTCGGCGGCGCCATGCAGGCCACGCAGACGCTTTATGCCGGAATCCAGCTCGTCCTTCCCGGCGAGATCGCGCCCTGCCACCGGCACAGCCAGACCGCGATCCGCTTCGTGATCGAGGGCAGCGGCGCGCTGACCACGGTCGACGGCGCCGCGACGGCGATGGCGCCCGGCGACATGGTCGTCACCCCGCAATGGACCTGGCACGACCACCGCAACGAGGGCGGCGAGCCGGTAATCTGGCTCGACATCCTGGACACGCCGCTGATCGACGCCCTCGATACCGTGTTCCGCGAAACGCACCCCGAGACGCTGCAACCGCTCACCCGGACGGAAGTGGAAGGCGCGCCCGCATCGAACCGCCGGGCCGGGCCGGCGCGCGCCGCGCTGGATCGCCTGGCGCGCGAGACGCCGCCCGATCCGTGCCTCGGCTGGCGGTTCCGCTACGACGATCCGAGCCCGACGATGGCGGCGTTCCTGCAGCGCCTGCCGGCCGGGTTCGACGGCGCGCCGCGCCGCGCAACCGACGGCGCGGTCTACTGCGTCGTGGAGGGGGAGGGCGCGACCGAGACCGGGGACGGCGCTTTCGAATGGCGCGCGAAGGACGTGTTCGTCGTGCCCGGATGGTGCCGCCACCGCCACGTGTCGGGCGACGGCGCGGTGCTGTTCGGCGTCAGCGATCTCGCGCTGCAGGAACGGCTCGGGCTGTGGCGCGAGCGACGATCGGACGGAGGAGAGTCATGAACGGCGCGGAGCGGCGGGCATTCGTCCGCGAGCATCGGACGGCGGTATTCGGCTATGCGCGCAAGGCGGACGGGCCGTCGATGTCGGTCTGCTACTACGTGATGGACGGCGACGACATCCTGGTATCGACCATGATCCGCCGCGCCAAGGCGAAGGCGGTCAAGCGCGATCCCAGGGTCTCCCTCTGCGTCCTCGACGAGAACTGGCCGCCGACCTACCTGCTGGTCTACGGCAACGCCGCGATCGAGGAGGAGGGGGGAGACGACCTCCTTATCAGGATCTGCGAGCTGATGGCCGAACAGCCGATGCCCGAGCCCGAACGCGAGGACCTCCGGAAGATGGCGGAAGAGGAGGGTCGGGTCGTCGTCCGCATCCGTCCCTACGCGACCTTCGAGACCCCGCCGCGCCACGTCTACAACCCGGAGGACGTGCAGACCCTGACCCACGGCTACGGCGCCACCCTGCCCTGGGACGCGGAATAGGGACGGCGGCCATGGTGCCGGCGGAAGAGCTCGTGGCCCGCGCGCGGGCCATGGTGCCGGCTCTCCGGGAGCGTCAGGAGCGCACCGAGGCCGACCGGCGGGTCTCCGACGAGATTTTCGGCCGGATGATCGACGCCGACCTCTACCGCCTGCTGCTGCCCAGGCGTTTCGGCGGTTTCGAGCACGGGCTCGACACCTATGTCGACGTCGCCTTCGAGATCGCCCGCGGCTGCGGCTCGACCGGATGGGTCTATTCGGTGACCGCCAAGTACCACCTCTTCCTCGGCATGTTCGAGAAGGAGGCCCAGGACGAGGTCTGGGGTCCCGATCCGAATGCCGTGCTCGTCGTTTCCATCGCCCCCAACGGCACCGCGGTGCCGGTCGACGGGGGCTACCTTCTGTCCGGCCGCTGGATGTACTGCTCGGGCATCGACAACAGCGCGTGGACCGTCGTCGCCACCACCGTTCCCGACCCCGACGGCGGCGAGGGCATGAAGGGCTACGCGCTCGCGCCGACATCGGATTTCGGGATCGAGGACAACTGGTCGGTCGTCGGCCTCGCGGGCACCGGATCGAAAACGGCCTACAGCGACGGGCTGTTCGTCCCCGCGCACCGCTTCCTGCCGCTCGCCGACACGATGAGCGGCAATCCGCCCGGCGCGGCGGTCAATCCGGGGCCGATGTTCCGGATCCCCCTGTTCTCGATGATCTCGATCAGCCTGTGCGCGCCGATCCTCGGCATGGCGCAAGGCGCGTACGAGGAATTCGTCGATGCCACGCGCGAACGGGTCACACGCGGCGCCGCGCTGTCGCAGCCGGTGCCGATGGCGTCGCTCCCCAACATCCACATGAAGGTCGGCGAGGCCGCGGCCTCGATCGACGCCGCGCGCCTGCTCGTCGACCGCGACTGCAAGGCGCTGATGCGGACGGTGTCGGCCGGAGACGAGCTCACCGTCGAGGCGCGCGCCCACAACAAGCGCAACCTCGCCTTCGCCGCCCGGCTTTCCACCCGGGCGGCGGACCTGATGTTCGAGGCCGGCGGCGGCGGCGGGCTCTTCACCTCGTCGCGGACGCAGCGCTACTGGCGCGACATCCACGCCGCCGCCATGCATATCAGCATGAACTTCGATGCGGTCTCCGCGCTCTACGGACGGATCGCGCTCGGCTTGCCGCCCGGTCCGGCGCAGTTCTAAACCGCGCTACCGTCGCCGGCGGAAATCCGGTTCGGTCGAATGCTGTGTCGTCATCATGCGCGGGGTCGACAAATGCCGAGATCGCGCGCGACTCGTCATTCCCGACGGCGCCGGAATGTCGAATCCGGCCTACTCGTACGGCAACCCGACATATTGCTCGGCGAGAGTCGCCATGGCGTTCTCCGAACGGGCGACATAGTCCAGCTCGTCCTCGCGGGTTCGCTGGTCGAACGGGTTGTCGTCGGGGAACAAGTGCAGCAGCCGCGTCAGGTACCACGACAACCGGGCCGCGCCCCAGACCCGGCGGAGGGCGGTGTCGGAATAGTTGTCGAGATACGTGTCGTCATGCTGCTTGTAATGCCGGATCAGTCCGCGCGACAGGTAATAGACATCCGAGAAGGCGAGGTTGAGGCCCTTGGCGCCGGTCGGCGGCACGATGTGGGCGGCGTCGCCCGCCAGGAAAAGCCTGCCGTAGCGCATCGGCTCGGCGACGAAGCTCCTGAGCGGAGCGATGGACTTTTCGATCGTGGGGCCGGTCTCGATGGCGTCCGCCAAATCTCCGGGAAAGCGCGCCTTGAGCTCCTGCCAGAACAGATCGTCGGGCCATTCCTCGACGTCATGGTCGAGAGGGCACTGGACATAGTAGCGGCTCAGCCGCTCGCTGCGCTGGGAGGCCAGGGCGAAACCGCGCTCGCTGTTGGCGTAGACGATGTCCGGAAGGGGGCGGGTCTCCGACATGACGCCGAGCCAGCCGAAGGGATAGCTCTTGCCGTAGGTCTTCAGGACCGATCGCGGGATGCAGCGCCGGCTCACCCCGTGAAACCCGTCGCAGCCGATCACATAGTCGCAGTCGATCTGTTCCGTGTCGCGGTTCTTGTCGAAAGTGACGAACGGGGCGTCCGTCGTGAGGTCGTGAAGCGCGACATTGGCGGCCTCGTCGATCACGATCCCGTCCGCCGCGTCGCGGGCCGCATAGAGATCCTCGGTGATCGCGGTCTGGCCGTATGCCAGCATCTGCTTGCCGGTGTATCTGGCGGTATCGATCAGGATTTTCCGCTCGCCCTTCCAGACGATATAGGCGCCGTCATGGGGATGGCCCTCCTCGTCCATCCGCTTGCCCAGCCCGACATCCCGCAGCAGCGCGACCGAACCGGCTTCCAGGACGCCGGCGCGAATGCGCCGGAGGACATGCGCGCGCGAATGTTTTTCGAGGACGATGCTTTCGATGCCCTCGAGATGGAGAATATGCGACAGCATCAGCCCCGCCGGGCCGCCGCCGATGATGGCTATCTGTGTCCGCATCCCCGATTCCGGAAACCTCTTGCCCCGCCGGTTGCGGGCGCCAGCTTACGGGTTGCGTTCGGGCCTGTCGTCAGGAACCTCGCGTCGGGACCCGGAGAGCGGGCCGGAAGCCTAACCCGCTAATCGAACACCGTATCGTCGTAATGCGTCGGGTCGACGAAGGCCTCGATCACGCGCGGTCCGTCCGCCGCGAGCGCGTCGGCGAGCGCGTCGGCGAGCGCCTCGGGGGTGCGGACGCCCACGGCCGGCACCCCGAAATAGTGTTCCGGCGTCGACCCTTCCTCCGGTCCCGAGGCGGTGCCCAGCGCGGTCCCGGCATAGGCGTATTGGCGGCGCATCTGCTTGACCTTGATCAGCCCCAGCCAGCCGTCGTTGAGGACCACCACCGGGAAGGCGAGACCCATCCGCCGCGCCGTCGCGAGCTCGCCGCAGGTCATCTGGAAGCAGCCGTCGCCGATCAGGCAGACGACCGGGCGGTCCGGCGCCGCGATCTTGGCCGCGATGGCGGCGGGCAGGCCGAACCCCATCGACGACCACCCGTTGGTGATCAGGAAGCTCCGCGGCTCGTGCGCGGTCCACTGGCTCGCGATCTGGTGGGTGTGGGCGCCCACGTCGAAGGTGAGAATCCCGTCGCCCGGCAGCACTTGGCGGACGACGTCGATGGCCCGGTGCGGCGCGAAGCCCGGCGCGTCGGGCCGGAGCGAGGCCTGGAAGACGTCCCTGTGGGCGGCGATCCCGGCCGCTGTCCATTCGTTCGAGGCGGGCTCCGCCCGTGCCAGCCCGTCCAGGATCGCGTCGAGGTCGCCGACCGTCCGATGGACGATGTCGACCCTGCCGTCGGTATCCGCCGGCTCGATGTCGAGATGGATCAGCGGCACGGTTCCGATCCACGCCTCGTACTCGACCTCGATCGTGTCGTAGCCGAGCCCCACGATCAGGTCGGCGCCGGCGAGGAAGCGCCGCTGGACCTGCCGCCGGGCGCGCTCGATGCAGCCGACGGAGAGCGGGTGATCCTCGTCGATCATTCCCTTGGCCATCGTCGTCGAGGCGAAAGGGAGGCCGTGGCGCTCGACGACGGCGCGCGGCAGGTCCGGATTGCGCAGACGCATCGCGGTGGTGCCGATGACCGCCACGGGACGCTTCGCCCCGGCGATCCGCGCGGCGGCGGCCTCCACCGAACCCGCGGGCGGCGCTTCGGGTGCCGGAACGGCATCCAGCGCGGGGATTTCTTCTTCCGCCGGGGCGAGCGCGACGTCCTCCGGGAGGTCGAGATGCACCGGGCCCTGCGGCTCGGTCAGCGCGATCCGGATCGCCGCCGCCACGGTCTCGCCGATCCGCCCCGGGCGCAGCGCGAGGCTCGCCTTGGTTATCGGCCGGAACAGGGTGTGGTGGTCGATCCACATCTGGATGCGGCGGCCGAGCTGATCGCGGTTGAGGTTGCAGGTGATCGCGATCATCGGCGAGCGGTCGAGGAAGGCGTCGCCCACGCCGGTCGCGAGGTTCGTCGCGCCCGGCCCGAGCGTCGCGATGCCGAGCCCCGGGCGGCCGGTCTGGCGCCCCATCACGTCGGCGGCGAACCCGGCCGAGCCTTCATGCGCGGTGAGCACGAATTCGATGCCGCCCCGGCGCATCGCCTCAATCAGCGGCAGCACGTTGCCGCTCGGGATGCCGAACCCGTGGCCGATGCCGGCGGCCTTCAGGGTGGCCACGATCAGGTCGGCGTTGTTCATGCCCCGGACCTTGGCCGAGCCGGCGATGTCTGGCAAGGTCCCGACCCCTGCGGCAACACGGGCGGACGCGATGGCGGAGCCACGGATCGAGACGACGCTGGTGGGCTCCTACCCCTGGCCCGAATGGCTGCACGCGCACCCCACCGCCGAGGCCATCGACGATGCGACGCGCATGGTCATCCACCTCCAGGAGAAGGCGGGGATCGACGTGGTCTGCGAGGGGGAGTTCGTCCGCTTCGACCCGAACCACCCGCAGACCAACGGCATGATCGAGTACTTCGTGCATCCGATGGCGGGGGTGCGCGCGCAGATGGCGTTCGAGGAGATCGTCGCGTTCGAGCCCCAGGCGACGATGGGGTTCAGGACGCGCCCCGCCGCGGTCGCCGAAGGCCCGATCGGGAGCGGCACGCTCGACCTCGCCGCGCCCTGCCGGCGGGCGAAGGCGCTGGCGACGAAGCCGCTCAAGTTCGCCCTGACCGGCCCGCACATGCTCGCCAAGACGCTGATCGACCGGCATTACGGCGACCGGGTGGCGCTCGCCGAGGCGATCGCCCACGTGCTGGCCGAGCAGGTGGCGCGGCTCGACGCGGACATCGTCCAGATCGACGAGGCCAACCTCCCCGGCGCGCCGGAGGAATGGGAATGGGCGGCGCGGGTGATGAACGTCGTGCTCGACGCGGTGCCGACGGTGCCGGCGGTCCACCTGTGCTTCGGCAATTACGGCGGCCAGGTGTCGCAGAAGAACGCCCATTGGGAGCCGCTGATCGCCTATCTCAACGCGCTCCATGCCGACCATGTGGTGTGCGAGAACGCCCACCGCCCGGTGGACGAGCTGGTTCATTTCCGCGCGCTCCGGCCCGAGATCGGGATGGGGCTCGGCGTGGCCGACGTCAAGGCGACCGAGATCGAGACCGCCGAGACCGTGGCGCGGCGGATCGAGCGCGCGGCGAACGTCATCGGCCCCGACAGGATCCGCTATGTCCATCCCGATTGCGGGCTGTGGAACCTGCGCCGCAACATGGCGGACGGCAAGATCGCCGCGGTCGTCGCCGGGCGCGACCTCTATGAGGGGCGCGCGACGGAATCGGCCGCCTGAAAGGGAGAAAGTCATGGCGAGCATCAGCGGGCTGCGCGAGGTGGCCTATATCGACTGCGCCGGCGGCGGCCAGGTGCGGGTCGACGGCACCACGGCCTATGTCGGCCACATGGCGGCCCCCTACGGGACCTCGATTTTCGACGTCTCCGATCCCGCCAGTCCGCGCCGTCTCGCCGAAATCGGCATGCCGCCCGGCAGCCACTCGCACAAGGTGCGGGCGCAGGACGGGCTGATGCTGGTCAACCACGAGAGGCTCGGCGGGCCGCAGACCGAGGGGTTCGAGGGCGGACTCGGCATTTACGATGTCGAGGACCCGGCAAATCCGCGCCACATCGTCAACTGGGAGACATGGGGCAAGGGCGTCCACCGCTTCGATTTCGACGGGCGGTATGCCTACATCTCGCCGACGGTCGAGGGCTATGTCGGCAACATCATGATGATCCTCGACCTGAACGACCCGGTGAACCCCGAAGAGGTCGGGCGCTGGTGGATTCCCGGCCAGTGGGAGGCCGGCGGCGAGGACTATGTCTGGGACGGCGGGCCGGCGCCGCGCTGCCACCACCCGCTCCGCATGGGCGACCGGCTCTACACCAGCTACTGGCACCACGGGGTGTTCATCCTCGGGATCGAGGACATGGCGAAGCCGCGCATGATCTCCGAATACGGCATCAGCCCGGCCTACCCCCACCCGCAGCACACGGCGCTGCCGATCCCGTTCCCGGTCCAGGGCAAGCGCCTGATGGTCGTCGCCGACGAGGATGTCGCCAAGCTCCGCCCGAGCGCGCCCGCGATCGCCTGGGTGTTCGACATCACCGACGAGGAACGGCCGATCCCGATATCGACGTTCCAGGTCGACGGCGTCGATCCCGACGGCGCGCCGCAGATGCCGATGACCGGCTGCCACCAGCCCTCGGAGGTCGTGACCGGCACCGAGATCCCGTTCGCCTGGTTCGCCCACGGGCTGCGGATCGTCGACATCGCCGATCCGCGAAAGCCGGTCGAGGTAGCCCATTTCCTGCCCGACCCGCCCGACGGCGCGGACCGGGTCTGCGCCAACGACGTGACCGTCGACGGGCGCGGCCTGATCTATCTGATCGACCGGGTCAGGAGCGTGCACATCCTCGAACGGGTCTGAGTTCGCGAAGCGACGGAAAGCCGCCGTCCAGGGCGTGGACTCTGTGATCCCGGCCGCCGAGCAATGGTTCGAGGAACAGCGCTGGCTGGACGGCCGGTTCCGCCCGGACTGCGGATCGACCAACACGGTTACGGTCAAGAGCCGCAAGCCCATACCCTAACGTTGCCGCGGCTGCCGGCATCACTTCTCCGTCCGCATGGCCAGTCCCGATCAACCCTCGAACATCATCCCGTTTCCGGAGTGTGTATCAGATAGTCTTTCACCGCTCTCCGAAGCATCCGTGCCAACTGCGCCGCCGCCGCCGGCGACAAAGCGAACACGACAGGATGACCAATGCCCTTCGCCTCCAAAGTCATCGAAATCACAGGTTCGCCGTTGGGGAGGTCCAGTGCCACCTCCCCAGCTGTCAGATCGTGCACGGACTCTCCTCGAACAGACGGTAGCAGGCCGGCTTCGTGCATGGGAACGGGGGGAACCTTCGGCATAGGGCTCTTCTCCCGGGTCAGGCGACTTGGGGGTCCGGCTCGACACCGCTGGTTCGTAAGCGTCCGGCGTGACCGCCCCTGCGTGGTCAGTCGGCGGCTTCCCGATCTTCTGCGGGCGCGGTGTTCCACGGCAGCAGATCGTCGATGCGGTTGATCCTGTAGTCGGGGATGCGTTCGAGGACCTGAGCAAGCCAGGCCTGCGGATCGACATCGTTGAGCCTGGCGGTCTCGATCAGGGTGTAGGCGATGGCGGCGGCCCTGCCGCCGCTGGCCGAGCCCATGAAGAGATAGTTCTTGCGGCCGAGCGCGATCGGCCTCATTGCGCGTTCGGCGGGGTTGTTGTCGATCTCGAGGAAGCCGTGCTCGAGATAGGGTCGAAGGCGCTTCATCCGGGTCAGGGCATGACGGATCGCCGCTGCCAGCGGGGTCTTGGCGGAGATTCTGGGCAGCTGCGATTGCAGCCACCGCTCCAGCTCGTCGAGGCACGGCGCGGCCTTGGCCTGGCGGATGGCCGCGCGGTTCTCGGGCGGCTGCCCGCGGGCCTCCTTCTCGATAGCGTAGAGGGCGGCGATCCGTTCCAGCGCCTCGGCGGCGATCGCCGAGCCCTGGGCGGCATGGACGTCGAAGAACTTGCGTCGCACATGCGCCAGACAGGCCACCTCGCGGACCGGCCCGGCGCGCGCCAGCGCACCGAACCCGGCATAGCCGTCCGAGTGCATCCAGCCGGCGAAGCCTTCAAGATGCGCCTTCGGATGCGCCGCCTTGCGGTCGGCCGGATCGTGTCCCGAGCCGTGGTGTAAGAGCCTGGCGGCCGTCGCGGTATCCGGCGGGTAGGGCCGGTAGGCTCAGGCTGCCACGGCGGGCAGCTTGACGGTTGCATTGTCGCTCACGGGAGCGATCGATTCCAGCGTCATGTATCTGGCCCTCTGGACGGCCCATTCGTCGTTCTGCTCGAGCAGGATGGCGCCGATCAGCCGTGTTATGGCGTCCTCGTTGGGGAAGATGCCGACGGTGTTGGTACGCCGCTTGATCTCGCCATGGAGTCGTTCGAGCGGGTTTGTCGAGTGCAGCTTGGGGCGATGCGCGGCCGGGAAGGTCATGTAGGCGAGAACGTCGTGCTCGGCCTCGTCCATGAGAGCGGCGAGCTTCGGCGCCTTGGCCCTGAGCTGGTCGGCGACCTGGCGCCACTGGGCGGAGGCGCTGTCTGCATCCTCCTGGGCGAAGGCGGTGGTGACGAAGGCGGACACGACGCGCCGGCCCTGCTTGCCGGCATGGGCGAGCAGGGTGCGCATGAAGTGGACGCGGCAGCGCTGCCATGTGGCGCCGAGGACGCGCGTTGCAGCCGCCTTCAGGCCCTTGTGGTCATCGGAGACGACCAGCTTGACGCCGCGCAGGCCGCGGCGGGCCAGGGAGCGCAGGAAGGAGGTCCAGAAGGTCTCGGCCTCGGACGCGCCGATCGCCATGCCGAGCACCTCGCGGCGGCCCTGGTCGTTGACCGCCACCGCGATCGTGACCGCGACCGAGACGACGCGCCCGGCCTCGCGCATCTTCACATAGGTCGCGTCCAGCCACAGATACGGCCAGTCGCCCTCCAGCGGGCGGTCGAGGAAGTCGCGGATCTTGCCGTCGATCTCACCGCACAGCCGCGACACCTGGCTCTTCGAGATGCCCGACATGCCCATGGCCTGCACCAGGTCGTCCACCGAGCGGGTCGACACGCCCTTGATGTAGGCCTCCTGGATCACCGCCGTCAGCGCCTTCTCCGCCATGCGACGCGGCTCCAGGAAGCCCGGGAAGTAGCTCCCCTTGCGCAGCTTCGGGATCTTCAGCTCCACCGTGCCCGCGCGCGTCTCCCAGACCCGGTCCCGGTAGCCGTTGCGATGGGTGAGCCGGTCCGGCGAACGCTCGCCGTGTGCGGCTCCCGCAAGGCCCTCCACCTCAAGCGCCATCAAACGCTCGGCCGTGAACCCGATCATCTCGCGAAGCAGATCGGCGTCCGAACTCTTCTCCAAAAGCGCCTGCAGGGTCATCATGTCCTTGGTGGTCATCGTGGTACTCCTCCGGTCGGATGGACTGTAGAAGCCCAACCCTAACCGGCACCGCGATGGCCATCCGCTATGGATAAGTGGCCCGCCGCCGCCAGACGCCACACGGTCGCGGCGGCGGGCCACTTACCCACAGCTACCGATGCTGGCTCCTGCTCCTACACCACGCCTGGGGGCACGACCGTCGGCCGAGAAGCGGTACCAGGCCGCCGGCGGCGCCTCGCCAGCCCAGGGCCGCTCGTCCCGCACGTAGGTCCAGGCCCGGCCGGTCGCCGTTTTGCCGGTTCCCGGCGCCAGCAGCTTGACCGGGGTGTCGTCGGCGAACAGGGCTTGTCCTTCCAGCACATGGCGCCCGATCGCATCGGCCAGGGGCTCCAGCAGCGCCGTCGCCTTGCCGACCCAGCCGGCGAGCGTCGAGCGGTCGAGCTCGACGCCGTCGCGGGCGAAGATGCGGGACTGGCGGTAGAGCGGCAAGCGAGTCGCGCGGGGGAATCTCACCCCCACGCGCTCCCAGAACCGTACGTGAACCTCTCAGCTCATACGGCTCCCAGCGTCCGGCCCTGCCCGTGCACAAGGGTCCAATGGGCGAACCGCCACGGCTCCGCTTTCGCGATTCTGGCAAGCCAGAGACGAGCCTGACGCGGTCGTTGTCGGAAGCGTTTGAACTTCCGCATTGCCCATCGCTGCAAGTGGGCGTCTATCAGACGAAGGGTCGGATAGAGCGCCGACTTGTAGAATGCGCCGAAGTAGCCGATCCACCCTGCAATTTCGCGATGAAACATGCGGGCAAGGTCAAGCAGTGCCTTGTCGCTACGCCGTTGCAAACGCCACTGTCGCACGCGGCGCCGAAACGCCTTGAGCGCAGTCGGGCTGGCAGCCGGAAGGAACGAGACCCCGAACAACCCGCCGCGCCACGCCGCGAACCTTGGCTGGAAACGGTAGCCCAGGAAGTCGAACGCGACCGTCGGGTAGTCCGCCTTGCGGTTGGTATCCTTGCAGTAGACCACCTTGGTCTTCTGCGGATGGACCTCCAGGCCGCACTCGGCCAATCGGTCCGCAACCCGCCGCCAGAGGGTCTTTGCCGCCTCCTCCGTTCGACAATGGCAGATTATATCGTCCGCATACCGTTCGAACGGAACATGCGGCATCGACCTTTTCATCCATTGATCGAACGCATAGTGCAGGAACAGGTTGGACAATACTGGCGAAATTACCCCGCCCTGTGGCGTGCCCCTGTCCCGTGCGACAACGGTGCCGTCCTCCTCGATCACGGGAGCCTTCAACCAGCGCTCGACATAGAGCAGCACCCACCGGCAGTCCGTATGGTGACGAACGGCCTTCAGCAGCAACTCGTGGTCGATGTTGTCGAAGAACCCCTTGATGTCCATGTCCAGCACCCAGTCGTAGCGCCAGCATCGCCGACGCGCTGTCCGGATGGCGTCAATGGCGGATCGCTTCGGCCGATATCCGTATGAGTCCTCATGGAAAATCGGTTCCAACAAGGGCTCCAGATGTCGGCGAACAACCTCCTGAGCGATGCGGTCCGTGACCGTCGGTATGCCCAACGGGCGCTTCCCGCCGCCCTCCTTGGGGATGTTCACCCTGCGAACCGGAGGCGGCATATAGCTGCCTGAGGACATGCGATTCCAGAGCTTGTAGAGTTCCGGACCAAGCCGTTCCTCCAGACTCTCGACCGTCTGCCCATCTACTCCAGCCGCTCCCCGGTTTGCCTTCACATGCTTGAAGGCTTCCCAGACTTCCCTCTTTGCTATCGGGAACGGCTTTGCCCCTGTCATCCGGCTCCTCCTGTCACCAGTTGGCCGACGGCAGCGGCTGAACACCACAGCCCCTTCGGTCCAGCGCCATTACAGCGCCTTCATCCCTACTACGGGCTGTTCTGCCCCTGTGCCCCGCATCGGTACTCTGAGCCTTCCGGGGGCTGCCCGGTTGGCCGTCTCCCTTGGCATCGGGACGACAGGTTCTCCTGTTCCGCAAGAAAGCCTGTTCCGGGTTCACGCCGCCTTCGAGCCGGATGCCGCGTGGGCCGGACTCCAGGACTCCGCCCATGCTTGTCCCGGAGTGACCACCACCCCCGGTTCTGACATCGACCATACGCTTTCGGCAGTTCATCGGCGGTTCGCTTTCGCTCGTCTCCCCGGACCTCACCTGACGAGATCGTCGTCCCGCCGTTTCCACGACGCTCACCACCATCGCTCTTTACGACAGCAGCTCGTGGTGGTTTGAGACCGACGCCTGATCGTCGACCCCGAGGGGCCTACCCTCATCTCTCTTGCAGTTGCGCACCTCCTTTCATGGCGGTGCTTCAGGACACACGGTGATCGCAATACTTCGAGACCAGCACATGCGCCAGAAGGCCGGGGCCCGGTCGGCCGCGCTCGATCGGTCGCGGCGGCAGCGGCGCCTGGTGGAACTTCTCGCAGCCGCCGCAGGCCAGGCGCGGACGGATGATGCGCTTCACCACGAAGCGGCCGGGGATGTACTCCAGCTCCTCCGTCACATCCTCGCCGAGCCGCTTGAGACGGCCGCCGCAGTCCGCGCAGCGCTCGCCCGGCGCGAGAACCGTCTCCTCGCGCGGCAGGTGGTCCGGCAGGGGACGGCGCTTCGGCTGCTTCTTCGTGGCGGGCGTCGGCTCGGTCGGCGCCTCGGCCGCCCGCGCGATCTCCTCGTCCTCCAGCCCGAGATCAAGCTGGTCGAGGGCCTCCGAGGTGACGCCGAAGCGCTGCCGCCGCAGACCCGCAAGCTGGTGCCTGAGCTTCTCGATCAACAGATCGCGGTTGCGCAGCTCGGCGTCCCGTGCCGCCAGTTCGGCCCGCGAGGCCAGCACCATCGCCTTCAACGCGGCGATGTCGTCGGGCAGGGAATGGGCCGCTTCGAGCATGGCCGCATCCTACCCGAAGGGGCCGACAAAGGGAAGCCCGAATGACAGTCAACCCATTGTTTATAAACGGTGAATCAGCCCGCGGCCAGCGGTCTCCAGGTGCGAACCGGCGCCCGCCAGTCGATCCCCTCAAGCAGCATCGACAGCTGCGCCGGCGTCACCGACACCTTCCCTTCCGATGCCGACGGCCACACGAAGCGGCCGCGCTCCAGACGCTTCGAGAACAGGCACGCACCCTGGCCGTCCCACCAGATCATCTTGATCAGGTCGCCCCGGCGGCCGCGGTAGATGAAGAGATGGCCGCAATGCGGATCCGCCTTCAATACCCGCTCCGCCTGCGCCGCGAGACCGGGGAACCCCTTGCGCATGTCGGTCACGCCGCAGGCCAGCCATACCCGGGTCGAGGAGGGAACCGGGATCATCCGCCAAGCGCCCGCACCACCCGGCACAGCGCGTCCGCGTCGAACGACCCGAACGCGCTCACCCGGTGGCCGTTCGACAACGCGATCTCGATCCGACCGTCCGATGCCGCGGCCGGCTCCAACGGCGGCGCATCGGGCACCACCTCCACCGGCAGGAAGGACGGCGCCTCCCCGGCATCGGCCGCCGGCCTGTAACGGGGATCGCGCCGCCAGGTGAAGATCAGGTTGGCGTTGACGTCATAGCGGCGCGCCACAACCGACACCGAGACACCGGGAGCGTAGCTCTGCGCCACGATCCGGCGCTTCTCGTCGTCCGACCAGAACCGGCGTACCCGACGTGGCACCGCAGCCCCCTAAGATAGTGTCCATTAGCCGATAATGGACACTATCGACCTCTGGAACCTCACCACAGACTGCGGCTCCAAGCCGTCTCGCCACAAGGGCGGTCACGCCAGACGCTTACAGTGTTGGGCCCCGGGTACTGGCAGAACACGATGGTGACCCCGTTCTCGGTGTGCAGCTCGCGCTCGACATGCGGGTCGGGGTGGAAGACGAAGGTTCCGGCCTTGAGCGTCTCCCCGTTTACGATGCACTCGCCCTCGGTGATGTACCAGACCTGCGCGAAGTCGTGGGCGTGGTCGGGGAAGTGGCCGCCGGGCTCGAACCGGGTGACGCCGAACAGGGGCTCGGTCGGGTCTTCCTCGCGCGGGTGAAAGGCGATCTTGCCCCACTCTCCCGGCCAGCGGATGCGCTTCCATTCGAGGTCGTCGACATGGACCGCGCGGTGTGGCGCGCGGTCCTCGATCAGCCTCGCCACCTGCGCCCGTTCATCCTCGGCCATTTTCGCCCCTTCCCTCGCGGCTGTAGGCTGCGATCTGACCATTCCGACGGACGGATGACAACATGGATCTGGGGCTTGCGGGAAAGCACGCGCTGATCACCGGCGCATCGCGGGGGATCGGGAGGGCGGTCGCCTGCCGCCTCGCGGAGGAGGGCTGCCGGCTGACCGTCGCCGCGCGCTCGGCGGACGGGCTGGCGGCGCTGCGGGACGAGCTCGCGGCGGCGCACGGGACGGAGGTGCGCGACATCGCCCTGGACCTGACCGAAGACGGCGCGCCCGCCCGGCTGGCGGACGAGGCCGGGCCGGTCGATATCCTGATCAACAACGCGGGCGCGATCCCGCCGGGCCGGCTGGAAGAAATCGATGACGCGAAGTGGCGCGCGGTGTGGGAGCTCAAGCTGTTCGGCTACATCAATCTGATCCGGGCGGTCTATCCCAGGATGGCGGGCGCCGGCGGCGGGGCCATCGTCAATATCTGCGGCGCGAGCGGCGAGCGGCCCAAGGCGAACTATATCTGCGGGGCGGTCGCCAACGCGGCGCTGATGGCGTTCACCCAAGCGCTCGGCGGCGACAGCATGAACGACGGTATCCGGGTTGTGGGCCTCAACCCCGGTCCGACGGAAACCGACCACCTGGTTCGGCTGACGCGGAAGTCGGCGGCCGACAAGCTCGGCGACGCGGATCGCTGGCGCGAGCTCTGGGCGGCGCTGCCCGACGGGCGCACGGCGACGGTGGGCGAGGTCGCCGACACCGTCGCGTTCCTCGTTTCGCCGCGCTCCTCCTATACCTCCGGCACGGTGGTGACCGTCGACGGCGGTTACTGCAACCGGGGTTCGCTGATGTAGCGGAAACCTTGCCGCCGCGGCGATCCGAGCGTTCGAGAGAACGGTTTGGACGATTTCAGGATACGGACTCCGACGCGTCATCGCCCGGCAGGGGCAGGTCCGCGGCCCGCCGGACCGTGCCCGAGACGCGGTCGAACAGGCGGACCGCGCGGTCGCCGGCAAGCGAGTCCGCCTGCCATACGAAATCTTCGTGCTGGCGCAGGAAGGCGACCTCGCCGCAACCGGGAACGCGGCATTCCCGCTTGCCCTTCGGGCAGGCGTTGAAGTCGCAGAGGCGGCCGAGATAGCGGTCGGTTTCCGGTTCGAAGACGAACCCGTCGATCTGGTGGCTCGCGATGCCCAAACCTTCATGTTTCAGAAGATTCTGAAGCGCTCTCGCACGCATTCGTCGCAGGCCGTTCAGGTCGGCAATGTCGTCGAGCCAGAGCGCCAGATCGATGTCCTTGCACTCGTGCCATAGCTCGATGCCAGCGCGCCGCCAGGGCTGGAAGCGGGGCACTTCTTTCCAGGGATCGCGTGCGAGGGAGCCGATCAGGGAGACCGCCGCGACATGGGGATGTCTTCGCCAGGCTGCGGTCACCCGGTCGGCGGCAAGGCGGAACTCGCGATAACGGTGCAGCAGGTATCGGTTCTGCATGTCGATGCCCGCGCGCGACAACGGCCGCGGTTCGCGGGCCGGACGATCGGCGGACCGGTCCTGGTGGCGGTCGGTCACTCCGCAGGCACCTCTTCGCCCCGCAGCTCCGGCATGATCTCGCGGGCGAACCGGCGGAGCGTGTCTACGTCGTCGGGCAGCAGGACCAGGACGTACTCGAACCCCATCTCCTGAAGCCGGCGGAGCCGGGCGAGGACGGCGTCCGGGGTTCCGATCAGCGCATCGGAGGCCCGGCTCGGCTCGGCATAGGTCTCGGGCTGGGTCCCGGCGACGCCGGGCAGGGCGCCGTATGCGTCCACCATGCGCGCGACACGCTGCTCGCGCGCGTGCACCGCGGCCTCGTACGCGCGCTCGTCCTCCGTAATGACGACGGCGCGGGCGAGCCCCACCTGCATGGGATCGAATCTCCGTCCCGTCCGGGCGCAGGCGGCGCGCCAGACCCGGAGCCGCTCTTCGGTGCGGGAGAAGCCGGCGAACTGGTCGAACAGGACGTTGAGCCCGACGCCGGCGACGCGGGCTATGGACTCGTCCGTGCCGGCGCCGGTCCACAGCGGCGGGTGCGGCTTCTGGAGCACCGGCGGCTCCACGACGATGTCGCTGTACCGCCAGTATTTGCCGTCGTGGCTGAAACGTTCGTTCGACGTCCACGACTTCAGGATCAGCGCGAGCGATTCGTCGAAACGCGCCTGCGCCTCCTCCTTGGGGATGCGGAAGCTCTCGAACTCGACGTCCCGGTACCCCTTGCCGATGCCGAAATCGAGGCGTCCGCGGGACAGCAGGTCAAGGGTCGCGGCCTGCTCGGCGAGCAGCACCGGGTCGTGCCACGGCAGCACGGTGACCGCGGTCCCGAGGCGGATGCGCTCGGTCTTGGCCGCGAGATAGGTCAGAAGGTTGAGGGTCGCCGAGACCTGGCCGGCGCCGGTGAAGTGGTGCTCGACCAGGAAGATGCTGTGGTAGCCGAGCCCTTCCGCCTCCTGGACCAGGTCGATCAGCCTCCCGTAGCCCTGGCTGTCCGGGGTCTCGTCGCCGCGCCGGGCGATCGCGCCGCCGAAGAGGCCGAATTTCACGCCGCCCCGCCCCCGAACGCGCCGGCCTCGCGGAGCGCGGCGATCGCCGCCGAATCGAACCCGGCCTCGCCCAGCACCTCTTCCGTGTCCGCTGCCAGACGGGGCGCGGGGCGCGGCGGTGCCGTCGGGGTTTCCGAGAACACCGCCGCCGGGCGCGCCTGGCGCAGCCGTCCGGCGTCGGGGTGCTCGGTTTCGATGACGACTTCGTTGGCCGCGATCTGCGCGTTCGAGATCATCTGGTTTCGCGTCAGAACCGGCACGCAGGGGATGTCGGCGGCTTCCAGCCTGGCGAGCCAGTGGGCCGAGCTGTTCGTCTTCAGGGCCTCCTGGGTCAGGCCGAGCCGGTCGTCGATGTTCTCCTGGCGCAGCTCCTGGGTCTTGAAACGCGGATCGTCGAGCAATTCCGGCCGCTCGATCGCTTCGGTAAGCCCGCGCCACTGTTTGTCGGTCTGGACGGCGACGCTGATATAGCCGTCCGAAGTCTCGTAGATCAGGTCGATGAAGCTGTGGGCCGCCTGCTGCGGCAGCTCGTCGCCGACGAAGGTCTGGCTCCCCATGTCCGAGGCCCAGAGGAAGGCGATCACGCTGTCGAGCATCGAGACCCAGACATGCTGGCCGCTTCCGGTGCGTTCGCGGGCCAGCAGCGCGGCGGTGACCGCCTGGGACGCCGTCACCCCGGTGAGCTTGTCCGGCAGGATGGTGCGCACCAGCCTGGGCCGCACCTCGTCCGAGCCCGCCTGCACCGTGGTGAGCCCGGAGATCGCCTGGATCAGCGGGTCGTAGACCGGCCTGTTCGCCAACGGCCCGCGATGGCCGAAGCCCGAGATCGAGACATAGACGATATCGCCCCGCGCCGCGCGGACCGCCTCTTCGCCGACGCCGATGCGTTCCGCCACGCCGGGGCGGAAGTTCTGGATGAACACGTCGGCGCCCGCGACGATCGCCATCAGCGCCTCCAGCCCCTTCGGGTTCTTGAGGTCGAGGGCGATCGAGCGCTTGTTGCGGTTGTTGTTGACGAAGGACGCGGAGAACCCGCCGCGCCGGTTCGCCGAGGCGCGGGTGAAATCGCCGCCGCGGGGCGTTTCGACCTTGATCACGTCGGCGCCCTGGTCGGCGAGGATCATCGTCGCCAGCGGGCCTGAGATCACCGAGGTGAGGTCGACGATACGGAAGCCTTTGAGGGGTCCGGGCATGGGGTCCGTTCTCAGCCGTCGGCGGGGGGATGGCGTTCGTGCCAATGGCGCGCGATGTCGACGCGGCGGCAGATCCACACCCGGTCGTGGTCGAGGACGTAATCCATGAACCGCGCCAGCGCCGCCGCGCGCCCCGGCCGCCCGGCGAGGCGGCAATGGAGGCCGATGCTCATCATCTTGGGCGCGGTCCCCCCTTCTTCGTAGAGCACGTCGAACGCGTCCTTCAGATAGCCGAAGAACCCGTCGCCCGAGGTGAAGCCGGGCGGGACGGCGAACTTCATGTCGTTCTGATCGAGCGTGTAGGGGACGATGAGCTGGTGCTTGCCGTCGATCTTCACCCAGTAGGGCAGGTCGTCGTTATAGGCATCGGCGTCGTAGAGGAACCCGCCGTCCTCGACCACGAGCCGCCTCGTGATCGGGCTCACCCGCCCGCCGTACCAGCCGAGCGGGCGCTCGCCCACGATCCTCTCGTGCGCGGCGATGGCGAGCCGCATGTGCTCGCGCTCGGTCGCCTCGTCGACATGCTGGTAGTCGATCCAGCGCCACCCGTGGGTGGCGAGCTCGTGCCCCGCCTCGTGCATGGCGATGGCGGCGTCGGGATGCTTCTCGATGGCGAGCCCGACGGCGTAGCAGGTGAAATGGATGCCGCGCCGCTCGAACAGCCGCATCAGGCGCCAGAACCCGGCGCGGCTGCCGTATTCGTACATGGTCTCGGCGTTGATGTTGCGCGCGCCCATGACCGGAGACCCGCCCGGCGTCTCGCTGAGAAAGGTCTCGGAGTGCGCGTCGCCGTTGAGCACGGTGTTCTCGCCGCCCTCCTCGTAGTTGACGACGAACTGGACCGCGAGCCTCGCGCCGCCCGGCCATTCCGGGTCCGGCGGTGTGCGGCCGTAGCCGACGAGATCGCGGGGGTAGGGGTCGTCCATCTCGGCTCCTCAGCTGTCGGCGAGCGCGCACAGGGTCTCGGCAAGCACCCGTGCGCCGGCGGCGCAATCCTCCGGCGAGGCGTATTCGCTCTCGTGATGGCTGACGCCCCGGAGGCACGGGATGAAGATCATCGCCGTCGGGCTGACCCGGGCGACGAACGCCGCGTCGTGATTCGCGCCCGAGGGAATGCGCTGCGTCGGCAGGTCGACCGCCGCCGCGCTTCTTTCGATCGCCTCCACGATGCCCGGCTCGAACGACACGGGCCTCTGGTCGAAGGTCCTGCTGATCCGGACCGAGCAGGGCCGCGCGGCATTTTCGCAGACCCGGGCGATCCGACGCGCCCGCCGGTCGAGTTCCCAGCCGTCCGGGTGCCTGAGGTCGATCGAGAACGTCACCCTCGACGGCACCGTGTTGGGCGAGTTGGGCTCGACCTCGAAGCGGCCCACGGTGAAGCGGAGCACGTCGTTGGGGTCGGCCATCGTTTCGTTGAGCCGCGCCACCGCGCGCATGGCCGCCTGGAGCGCGTCGCGGCGGTTATTGACCGGGGTCGTTCCCGCGTGCGCCGTGGCTCCCGCGACCTCGACCACGAAACGCTGCGATCCCTGCACGCCGGTCACCGCGCCGATGGGCACCTCTGCTGCCTCAAGCACCGGCCCCTGCTCGATATGGGCCTCGACATAAGCCGCCGGCGGGACCGGTTCGCGGCAGCGCGGCAGGTCGGGCGCGGCGCCGAGAGTCCGTGAGAGCGCCCGGCCGAACGAAACTCCGTTCGCGTCGACCGCGTCCTCGAACCGTTCCAGCGGGGCCGCGCCCGAGAACACCATCGAGCCCATGCAACCGGGATCGAAACGGCTGCCCTCCTCGTTCGTCCAGGCGACCAGCTCGACGGGGCGCCGCGTGGCGGTGCCCGAATCTTCCAGAGCGTCGAGCGCTTCCAGCCCCGCCATCACGCCGTAGATGCCGTCGAACCTCCCGCCGCGCGGCTGGCTGTCCATGTGGCTCCCGGTCAGCACCGGCGCGAGATCCGGCTCGCTGCCGGGGCGGCGGACGAAGAGGTTGGCGGCATCGTCGACCGCGACCCCGTAGCCGCGCTTCCGCGCCCAGTCGATCAGCAATTCGCGCGCCGCGATGTCTTCCTCCGACAGCGCCTGCCGGTTGACCCCGTTGCCCGGAATGGCGCCGATCTCCGCCATCTGCATCAACCGGCGCCAAAGACGGTCCCCGTCGACCCGTCCGGCGACACCGTTGAGCTCGTGCACCGCGCCTTCCATCGAGCGACGCCCTCTGCCCTTCGTGGTAGGGTCAAACTGCCACGCAGGACCGATACAGGAAAGACCGACATGAGCCGACTGCCCCCGCTCGAAACGCACGAGATGAACCCGGAACAGCGCCGGGTCCACGACGAGATCGCGAGCGGCCCCAGGGGCAGCGTGCGCGGGCCCTTCCCGGTGCTGGTGCGGAGTCCCGGTCTCGCCGACCACGTGCAGAAGGCGGGCGGCTATCTGCGTTACGAGAGCGCGCTGCCGGGCAAGCTGCGCGAGCTCGCGATCCTGACCGTCGCGCGCCACTGGGAGGCGGGGTACGAGTGGAACGCCCACGCGCCCATCGCCGAATCGGAGGGGCTCGCTTCCGGCACGATCGATGCGATTCGCGCGGGCGACGCGCCCGAATTCTCCGACGATGCCGAAGCCGTCGTGCACGCCTTCTACACGGAGGTCCTGACGACCCGGGAGGCGGGCGACGACACCTATGCTGCCGCGCTCGACCTGCTGGGCGACGAAGGGCTGGTCGATCTGGTCGGGCTGATGGGCTATTACTGCCTGGTCTCTTTCACCCTCAACGTGTTCCGGATCGAGCCGCCCGGCGGCCCCCCGTCGTTCGCGTGATCGCGGCGCAAATCACGGATCAGGCGTAAGGTCGAGCATGGCGATCAACCGGGCCGGGTTCACCCGTTCCCAGACCCTGACGGTGCTGACCGCATCCAGCATCATGCTGACCCTCTCGATGGGGATGCGGCAGAGCTTCGGTCTGTTCGTCGTTCCGGTGACGGAGAGCATCGACGTCTCGGTCGCCGACTTCACCCTCGCGCTGGCGATCCAGAACCTGGTCTGGGGTCTGAGCCAGCCGATGATCGGCGCGCTCGCCGACCGGTTCGGCTGCCGCATCGTGACCGTGCTGGGCACCTTCCTGTTCGCCGGCGGGCTCGCGCTCACGCTGGCCGCGACCGGTCCGGCGACGTTGATCGTCGGGCTCGGCCTGATGGTGGGCGTCGCGCTCGCCTGCACCGCGCTCAATCTCGGCCTTGCGGCGACCGCCAAGGTGATCTCTCCGTTCAAGCGCTCGATGATCCTCGGCACCGTGGCGGCTGCCGGCTCGATCGGCGCCTTCATCGCGGCGCCCATCGCTCAGGGGTTGATCGGCCTCGGCGGGTGGCAGTTCGCGATCGTCGGCTTCATCGCTCTCTGCGGGGTGATGCTGCCGGCCGCGGCGTTCGTCGGCGCGGGCGACCGGCCGAAGGATACCGAGGTGCCGTTCGTGCCGGACCGGAGCGCCGGGCTGACCTTCACCCAGGCGCTCGGCGAGGCGGGTCGCCACCGCGGCTACGTCATCATGGCGGTCGCCTTCTTCGTCTGCGGGCTGCAGCTGATGTTCATCGCGACCCATCTGCCGGCCTATCTCGCGTCTTGCGGCCAGCCGCCGGAGCTTGGCGCCTGGTCGCTCGCGGTGATCGGCGGGTTCAACGCGGCGGGCTGCTACCTGCTCGGCTGGCTCGGCGACAAGTTCCCCAAGCACATTCTGCTCGGCACCGTCTATATCCTGCGCTCGCTCCTGATCGTGGTCTATTTCTCGCTGCCCGCGTCGGCCACGACCACGCTGGTCTTCGCCGCGCTGATCGGGGTGCTCTGGCTCGGCGTCGCGCCGCTGGTCAACGGGCTGGTGGTGCAGATGTTCGGCCTCTCCTTCGTCGCCACGCTGTCGGGCATCGCCTTCGTCAGCCACCAGGCGGGGTCGTTCTTCGGCGCCTGGGGCGGCGGGCTGCTGTTCGATGCGCTCGGCAATTACGACCTCGCCTGGCAGATCGGCGTCGCCATCGGGATCACGGCGGGGATCGCCCAGATGTTCATGGACGACACGCCGACAAGACGCATGGCCGGCGCCCTGGCCTGAGTGCCGTCCGGCCCGGCGTGCGGGGCGGTCTTGCGCCCTCCGGCTGCCCGGCGTCAAATGCGAGCACCATGGCCGGGCCGCGTAGGTGGGGTTCGGCACCCTCAACCGGAGGACCAAGGTTATGGAATGGACCAACAAAAACGGTTTCGACTGGTGCGAGATCGTCGATATCGACAGCTTTGTCGGGCGCCTGCTCCAGCCTGATACGCGGCCTGCGAAGTGGTCCGGCGACGATATCCGCAGAGCGATGGGCTATTTCAATGAGGAAAACCGCCGCCATTCGGATCAACGCCGCGGGGTGACGCTGGTCAACAACGACATCGCGGGAAGCGCCGGCGCCTCGCCCGGTATCAGCCTCTCCTTCCAGCCGATCCTGCCGGGCGAGACCCTGGATTTTCATCGCCACAACTACATCGCGATCTATTACTGGATCGAAGGCGAGGGCTATACGGTGATCGACGATGACGGCATCGATCGGGAGGAGCACCGCCAGTACTGGAAGGCCGGCGACGTGACGACCTCCCCGGCCTGGTCGAATCACGCCCATGTCTGCACGTCGGACACGCCGGCGCTCCAGCTCGCGATCCACGATTTCCCCGAGCTCTGCTACAAGCGCGCCATGCTCTCCGAGGATCCCGACGGGCACGAGAACCTGCGCCACATGGTCAAGGGCGTGGTTCCAAGCTTCAACGCGCTGGACACCCAGGCGGATCTGGACGAGCGCGAAGAAAAGATCCGCATCGTGTCGAGGAAGTGAGTTCTACGCGCTGGCCCCCCAGGCGACGCCGAGATCCTTGAGCCACTTGCGGTAGGCGACGCAGTACTTGTCCGAGCGCACGTGCAGCTCTTCCCGGAGGTCGAGCGGGATCTCGTAGGGCCGCTGGGTCTCGACGATGCGCTTGTCCTGGGCGAACACCCGGTCCTGGCGCGAGAGGATCTGCGCCTCGGTGAGCTCCTCGCCGAAATTGATCGCGACCTGGAGCCAGACGACGCAGTCGTCGGGCGCCAGCGGGGTCACGGTGAGGAAGGTGCAGAAGCGGTTCCCCTCGCCCGTGTTCTTGGAGAAATAGGCGGTCAGCGGGCGCGGGCAGTGGAAGGTGTAGCCGGCGTTCACCGGGATGCCGCGATGGTCGCCATAGGGCTGGAACACCATGATCTCGCTGGTGCGGATGCCGTCCTCGCCGACGAAGACATCGAAATCCGCGATCGGGTCCGGCCTGTCCGGATCGCCGTTGAGATTGGCGTGGACATAGGGGAAGTGCGAGACGTCAAGGAAGTTCTCGACCGTGCGGAACGGGTTGGCGTGGAAGAAATAGGGTCCCGCCAGCACCTTGCGGAAACCGTCGTCGTCCCATTCCGGGAACGGCGGCAGGTCGTGCTCCGGCTCGCCCAGCGACGCCCAGATCATGCCGTAGGCCTCGCGCGCCCGGTAGACGAAGGTCCGCGCCTTGGCCGGCGGGCGGATTTCAGGATGGGCCGGCATCAGCGTGCAGGCGCCGGTCCGGTCGTAATGCCAGCCGTGATAGGGGCAGACGATCTGACCGTCCTTGACCCAGCCCAGCGACAGTTTCGAGCCGCGGTGGATGCAGAGGTCCTTCCAGGCCAGTACCTCGCCGCCGGTCCGCCACAGCACCAGCGTCTCGCCGAGGAGGCTCGCCTCCATCACGGCGCCCTCCCCGAGGTCGCTCGACCGCGCGACGACGTACCAGTCGTTGCGGATCACCGGATCGTCGATCGTGGCGGTGGGTTCCGTCATGCCGGCTCCTTCGCGGCCACCGCCTCCGGCACCTCGTCCGGCAGGTTGGCGCGCTTCGTCTCGGGCGGGTCGGCCTTGTAGACTTTGCACAGGAGCCCCTTGAGCGGGCTCGAGCCCAGCGCCACGTCGCAATTGTCCGGATCGTCGTCTGTCAGCACGTTGGAGCACACCTCGAACACGCCGTATTCCGGCGCCGGCGCTTCGGGCAGCCACCAGCCGTGCGGCACCGAGACCACCCTGGGGTGGGTTCGCTTGTGCGGGTTGGCCTTCATGCGGAGCCGCCCGCGCACGGTCTCGATCCAGCAATAGTCGCCGCGCTCGATGCCGAGTTCCTTCGCCGTCTCGTCGTTGATCTCGACCAGCGGCTCGGGGCTCAGGCGCCGGAGCGAGCGGAGCTGGCGGCCCTGGCTGTGCCAGTACATCGGCTGCTTGGCGCCGGTATTCAGGATCAGCGGGTATTCCTCGTAGCGCTCGGGCGTGGAGACCGGGCTTTCCGGCGGCTCCACATGGTCGGGCAGCGGGTCGTAGCCCCACTCCTCCATGATCGTCGAATAGATCTCGAACTTGCCGGTCGGCGTGCCGAACCCCATGCGCTCGTATTTGCGGAACTCGATCGGGACCTTGACGTAATCCTGCGACTTGAGCTCGTCCCAGGTGATCCCCATGGGCTTGAGCGCGTTGTCGGCGAACACGTCGAGGCTCGGGAAATAGTCTTCCAGCCCGAGCTTGCGGCCGAGCTCGATGACGAACTCCCAGTCCGACTTGCGCTCGCCGATGTCGACGACCTTCTGCGACACCGAATCCATGAACGTGCCGCCCGGCCCCTTGATGTGGAGGTGGAGCCTGGGCTCGTCGCGCTCGAGGTTTCCAGCCGCCGGCAGCACCACGTCGGCCAGCGCCGCGGTCGGCGTCATGAACAGGTCCTGGACGACGAAGAAATCGAGTCTTTTGAGCGCCTCGATGATCATGCCCGAGTTGGGGAAGCAGGTGACCGTGTTGTTGCCGACCACGATGAACGTCTTCACCGGGTAGGGCTCGTCGGTCAGCATGGTGCGGAACAGGCTCGGCGGGTGGGCGTAGGCGTAGGGCGTCAGGTTGAGCGCCTTGAAGCGGTCGCCGCCGAGGCGCTTCGCGTCCTGCTCCGGCGGCAGCTTGTCCCACAGCTCCGGGTAGTCGAGCTTCGGCGCCGGCCAGAAGACGTTGCCGCCCGGCACGTCGAGATTGCCGCTCAGCGCCATCAGGATCAGCAGCGAGCGCGTCGCCTGGAAGGTGTTGTTGCCGAGCTGGTCGGTGCCGTTGCCCCAGACGATGCAGCCCGGTTTCGTGGTGGCGTAGATCCGCGCGGCCCGCGCGATCTCTTCGGCGTCGCACCAGGTGATCTCGGCGACCCGGTCGAGCGGGTATTGCTCCAGCCGCTCGCGCAGCTCGTCGAAGCCGTGGCAGTACTTCTCCACGAACTCCTTGTCGTAGAGACCCTCGTCGACCATCACCCGCATCCAGCCGAGCGCCATCGCCGCGTCGGTGCCGGGGCGGAGCGGCAGCCAGATGTCGCCGCGCCCGGCCGAGGCCGGCTTGCGCGGGTCGACCACGATGTTGACGTGCTCCTTCTTGAGCGCGTTGGTCATCGGCTTGTGGCCGATCAGCCCGTGGTCGTTGCTGGTGCGCTTCTGCGAGCCCCATTCGACGATGCATTGCGGGTCGGAATAGAAGTCGGGCACCGCGACGGTGTCCCACGATTTGCCGGTGTACTTGCCGGCCGCCGTCACCTTGCACACCGCGACCCTCGGGCCGTAGCAGAAATAGCCGATGGAGATGACGTTGGGCGTGCCGAACAGATTGGCGAGCCGCGAGACGATATGGGTGTTGTTGACGCCGGTGCCGCGGCCGAAGGCGACCGCCTCCGCGCCGTAGCGTTCCTTCGTCTCCTGCATCTTCCCGGCGATCAGGGTCAGCGCCTCGTCCCAGCTCGCCTCGCGCCACTCCCCGGCGCCGCGCTCGCCGGTGCGGATCAGCGGGCGGTCCAGCCGGTCGGGGTGGTAGAGTTGCTCGATCGAGGGCGTTCCCGCCTTCGAGCACAACAGCCCCTCGTTGACCGGGTTCGAGAAATCGCCGAGCACCCGGCGGACGGTGCCGTTCACCTTCTCGACGACGGTGCCGCAGCCGCCGTGGCACATGCGGCAGATCGCCTTGAAGCGCTCCACGAAGTCGCCGCCGACGCGCTCCGCCTCGTAGGTGCCCGGTCCCATTCGTGTCCTCCGCCAAGAGACCTCGAATGATCCACCAACCGGCGACGGCGATCAAGGCGGAGGCGGGCCCGGTTTCCCCCGCCGCCGCGATGCTGTAAGCACCCTGCGCCACAGCGAGGGGAGAGGAAAGTTGGCGACAGTCAGACCCAAGACCACCGTTCAGCAGCACATCACCGCGACCTGCCCCACCCATTCCCGCACCGATCTCCAGGTGCGCGACCTCGAATCGGTGATCGACGAGCCCCGGGAGCGCGACGGCACCAATCTCGGCTTCACCCCGACCGAGACGCTGGTCGCCTCGCTGATCGGCTGCACCAACGTGATCAGCCACAAGATCGCGCACAAGCACGGCATCCAATTCGACGACATGACCATCGAGGCCGAGGCCACGTTCGACCGGCGCGGCGCCATGCTGGAGGAGGAGATCGAGGTGCCGTTCCCGAAGATCGTGCTGACGATCGACGTCCGCACCGGCGCCTCCGACGCCGAGATGGAAAAGGTGAAGACAGAGCTTCCGATGTACTGCCCGGTCTCCAAGGTGATCCGCGAGGCCGGAACCGTGATCGAGGAGGTCTGGAACGTGACGCGGGCGTGAACCGCGGCGTCCCTCGATACGGCGCTTCGCGCCTACTCCGGATGAGGGCTTATTTCTTGCCGACTCCCTCACCCTGAGTAGGCGCGAAGCGCCGTATCGAAGGGCGGTCACGGACGAGCGAAAGGAAGCAGACCGCCATGCCGGAACTCCTTGCTTACCCGCGGGTGCTGTTCGATTTCGGCGCCGTTCGCTCCATTGGCGGCGAGCTTGCCGGGCTCGGCGTCCGGCGTCCGTTGCTGCTGAGCGACGCCGGCCTGGTCGAGTGCGGAGCGGTGAAACGGGTCCTCGATGCGCTCCCCGCAGGCATCGAGGCCACCGTGTTCGACGGCATTCCGCCCAACCCGACCGTCGCCGGGGTCGAGGCGGCGGCGGACGCGTATCGCGAGCACGGCTGCGACGGGGTGCTCGCCCTCGGCGGCGGATCGGTGATGGATTCGGGCAAGGCGGTGCGCGTCGCCGTGACCCACGAAGGGCCGATCCTCGACTATCTGCGCGATCCGGGGCGGGTAACGGCCGACGTGGCCCCGCTCGTGACCGTCCCGACGACGGCGGGGACCGGGGCGGAACTGACCATGGGCGGCGGCATCCATCCGGACGCGACGACCCGCGCTCTCGGCTTGCGCTCGGCCCATATCAAGCCCGACCTCGCGATCTGCGATCCGGAACTCGCCCTCACCCTGCCGCCTTCGCTCACCGCGGCGACCGGGATGGACGCCTTCGGCCACTGCCTCGAAGCCTATCTGGCGAAGAAAGACGATCCGCCGGGCGCCGCGATCGCGCTCGACGGAATCCGCCGGGTCGTGCGCCATGTCGAGCGGGCCTACGCCGACGGCACGGACCGCGAGACCAGATGGCACATGCAGATGGCGGCGCTGCAAGGCGGCATGGCGATCTACCGGGGGCTCGGGCCGGTGCACGCGCTCGCGAACACCTTCGGGGACGCCGATCTTCACCACGGCATGCTGGTCACGGTGAGCGCGCCCGCGGTCGTCCGTTTCTACGAGGGCCGGCTGGATTCCGAACTGGCCGACATTGCCGCCGCCATGGGACAGCGCGGCAAGCCGGACGTCGCCCGGGGCATCGAGGAGCTGAACGCCCGCCTTGGACTTCCCGGCTCCCTCCGGGAGATGGGCTACGACAAGTCGGATCTCGACGACATGAGCGCCGACGCCGCAGCCAGCCACTTCAACCTCGCGGCACGGGCGGTGCCGACCCGGGACGAGTACCGGCAGATCATCGTGGACGTGCTCGGTCCGGGCTAGGCGCCGGCCGCCGGCGCCAGATGGGACCAGCCGGAATAGGCCATGTAGGTCCCGACCAGCAGGATCAGCGCGCCCGACACGCAGGGCGCCGAAGCGAACAGCCGGTCCGCTCCGGAAAAGCGCTTCGAGGCGTAGCGGAGCCCGAGAACCGCGGCCATCCCGACGGCGACCAGGGTGACCGCGAGGCCGATCGAGAACGACGCGACCATGCCGATGCCGAGCCAGAACTGTCCGATCCCGAGGCAGAGCAGCAGCACCGTGATCGCGGCCGGGCAGGGAATCAACCCGCCGACCAGTCCGAATCCGATGGTCTGAGGGACGGTTGCCCCGCCGCCGGCGAACCGGGTCTCGATCTCGCCGGCGTGCGCGCGGACGTGAGCGTCGGTGTCATGATGGTGACCGTGACGGCGGTCGCGGCGCGCGCCGGCACGGCCCAGCGCCCGCCACAGCATGAACAGGCCGACGGCCATGACGATCGCGCCGGAGCCCGCGATGAACCAGGGCTCCAGCCTCTCGCCGATCATCTCGTCGCCCCAGGTCAGCGCCAGCACCGCCATCGCCCAGACCACGATGCTGTGCGAGAGCGCGGCGGAGAGGCCGAGCAGGACCGCCTGAAACGGCGTTCCGCGGACCGCGACGATGAACGCCGCCATCATGGTCTTCGAGTGGCCCGGCTCGAGCCCGTGGAACGATCCCAGCACCAGGCCGATCGCGGCCAGGTACAGGAACGACGTCGAACCGTCCTGAATCAGCGAGATGAGATCCATCGGACCGTCTCCCCGCCTCAGAGATACTTCGAGATCTGCTTGAACTCGGCCAGGACGCCGGCGGCGGCGGCGCCGTCCTTGACGTGCTCGTCCATGCAGTGGTCGATGTGATCGCGGATGTAGACCTGCTTGGCGCTGCGCAGCGCGGACTCGATGGCCTGGAGTTGCTGCGCGACATCCGCGCACGGCCGCCCCTCTTCGATCATCCGGATCGTCTTGCGCAGATGGCCGTCGGCCCGCTTCAGCCGCTTGACCACGTCGCCATGGGTTCTGTGCACGGAAACCGGAGGTTCGGACATGGGTCTCTGCTTGTTTATTATCCTATCCTGGGGGATAGGATATATCGGACCGCAAAGCCGGAGCAAGGATCGTTCCCGACCCGCGATAGTCCCTAGATCGCCTTGGTCTCCGCCGCGATGGCCTCCGCCGGGCCGCCCGGGATGTAGTAGCGGCCGATATCGTCGCGCTTGAGGATGTCCTTCTCGCGCACCTCGCCCCAGGCCTGGAGGAAGTCGCGCCAGGCGACGTCGCGGTGGCGGTCGACGAGCTCGGCGAATTGCAGCGGCTCCTCGATCAGCGTCGCCTCCATGGTGTCCGCGAGCCCGCTCACAGGTATTCCTCCAGCCTGACCCGGTCCTTGCCGTAGGCCTCGATCCGCTTGTAGAGCCATTTCGGGATGCCCTCGGGGATCGTCGCGTCGATGCCCAGCTTGGCGGTCAGCGGCAACCCGCCCTGGCCCATCTCCCAGGCGCGGATGCTGGGATCGACGTGCTTGCCGCGCGCGCCCGAAAGCGTGATCAGGTCCTGGTCGGCCTGCACCCGGAAGGTCAGCGCCCAGTCGATGTCGTCGGGGTTGTTGATGTCGATATCGTCGTCGGTGACGATGGCGAGCTTCACCTCCGCGACCGAGAGCAGGGCGAGCAGCGCGTTCTTGCCCTCGCCCGGGCGCTTGCGGATCGAGGCGATCAGCGTCCAGTAGCCGCAGCTCCCGACCGGCGCGCGGATCGCCACCGGCTCCACGCTCGCCACCCGGAGCGCCTGCAGCCCGGCGGCTTCCGTCACCGGCGCCGACAGCCAGTCGTTCTCCCACGGCATCTGCAACAGGTAGAAGATCGGGTCGCGCCGGTGGGTGATGCAGTTGACCCGGAACACCGGGTTCCACTTCACGTCGCCCGAGATCTGCGAGAACTCTCCGAACGGCCCCTCGTCGGCGGTCCAGCCGATGGGGAGGATCTCGCCCTCCAGAACGACCTCCGAATCCGCCGGCACTTCGAGGTCGGACGTCTTGCACTTCACCATCGGCACCGGCGCGCCGTGCAGCCCGCCGGCGAGCTCCAGCTCGTCGTTGGCGATCGGCGCCTTGTAGGAGGCGGCCAGCATCTCGAACGGATGCACGCCGACCGCGACCGCGATCGGCAGCGGCTCGCCCCGGTCCAGCATGCGCTGGTAGTAGAACCGCATGTCGGACGGCGAGACGAGATCGATGCCGGTCTCGCGCCTGTTGCGGTACATCAGCCGGTAGGAGCCCGCGTTGCGGCCGTACTCGGCGTCGCGCGAGACCACGAAGGTGCCGGAGATGTAGGGCCCGCCGTCATAGACGTGCATCAGCGGGAAGGGCAGCGCCGTGAGGTCGACCTCGTCGCCTTCCATCACGACCTCCTGGCAGGGCGCGTTGCCGACGAGCTCGGGCGCGATGGCGCGCGCAGAGCGGGCCTCGAATTCCTGCGCGATGCGGTCCTCCGCGCAGTCGAGCGTGATCGCCAGCCGGCGCCGCGACGACAGCAGCGCCGTCGCCACCCGCCATCCCGGGTAGCCCTCGATCCCGTCGAACAGGACCGCCTTGTCGGTCTGCGCGGCAAGCCCCGACAGGTCGCGCGGATCGACCGGCTTCGCCACGCGCTGGATCTCGCCCGCGTCGTCGAGATCGTGCAGGAAGTCCCGAAACGCCTTCTTGGTCATCTCTCTCCACCCCGTTGGGCGCCCATAATGGGCCGCGCGGCCGGAAGGTGACAAGCGGCCGGCGGTTCGACCCGTGCCGGACCCCCGACTATCATCGCCGCCGGATAGCGGGGGAGGTCGCTGCGTGGGCATCCGAACGGGGGCGGAGCTGATCGCCGGGCTCGACGACGGGCGCGAGCTCTATATCGACGGCGAGCGGGTCGGCGACCTCGCCACGGACCCCCGCTTCGCGGGCGGGCTCCGGACCCTCGCCGAGCTCTACGACATGCAGCACGCGGACGGGCTGGTCGACGAGATGACCTATGTCTCGCCGAGCTCGGGCGAGCGGGTCGGGCTCTCCTTCATCCAGCCCCGCACCCGGGAAGACCTCGTCCGCCGCCGGGTCATGGTCAAGCGCTGGCACGACCACACCTTCGGCATGTACGGCCGCGCGCCCGATTTCATGAACGCGATGCTGGCCGGGTTCGGCGCCTGCCCCGGGGCATTCGGCGAATACGGCGAGAATGTCCGGCGGTACTACGAGCTGGTGCGGGAGAACGACCTCGTCACCACCCACTCGCTCACCAACCCGCAGGTCGACCGCTCGAAGGACGTGTCCGAGCAGACCGGTCCGATGGATCTCGCCGCCAAGGCGGTGCGCGAGACCGATACCGGCGTCGTGATCCGGGGCGCGCGGATGCTGGCGACGCTCGGCGCCTTCTCCGACGAGCTGGTGGTCATGCCGGCCCCGTCCTATCCGCTGCCCGACACCGAGCAGGCGAAGCCCTACGCCATCGGCTTCGCGGTGCCGGTGGCGACGCCCGGCATGCGGCTGATCTGCCGCCCCGCGGTGGTCCACCGCGAGGCCGGCTCGGCGCTCGATTTCCCGCTCTCCAGCCGGCTCGACGAGACCGACTGCATGGTGGTGTTCGACGATGTCGAGGTGCCGTGGGAGCGGGTCTTCCTCTACCGCGATGTCGACGCGTTCAATTCGATCTACCCCCGCACCGGGGCGGGCGCCGGCATGGCGCACCAGTTCGTCACCAAGAACCTCGCCAAGGCCGAGTTCATGATGGCGCTCGGCTTCACCCTGGTGCGCACCACGCGGATCGACGTGCACCAGCACATCCAGGGCATGCTGGCGGAGTTGATCAACTACACCGAGGTGGTGCGCTCCTGCCTGACGGCGAGCGAGGCGGAACCCCGCGGCGGGCCGGACGGGACCTTGCTGCCCGCCATGGGGCCGCTCGACGCGGTCCGCTTCCTCTATCCCCAGATGTTCCGCCGCAGCTGCGAGATCATCCAGACGATGGGCGCGGGCGGGCTGGTGATGGTGCCCTCCTTCGCCGAGCTCGACGGGCCGGTCGGCGCCGACATCGAGACCTACTACCAGGCCGCCGGCGCGGATTCGCGGGCGCGGATCAAGCTGTTCCGCCTCGCCTACGACGCCGCGATGTCGAGCTTCTCCGGCCGCCAGCAGCTCTACGAGCGCTACTTCGCGGGCGACCTCGTGCGCGCCGCGGGCTTCCTCTACGAGCGCACCGAGAAGGAGCAACACATCGAGCGCATCTGGCGCATCCTCGACGAGCTGGAGGCGGGAGAAGGGGCGGGGTGACGGGGCCGATCCTTCGATACGCCCCCTTCGGGGGCTACTCAGGATGAGGGAAAAGAGAGTCCTCATCCCGAGTAGGCCCGCAGGGCCGTATCGAGGGACGCCCTAGACCGCCGTGTAACCCCCGTCGACGATCAGGTCGTGGCCGGTGACGAAGGCCGATTCGTCGCTCGCGAGGAAGAGGGCAGCGTCGGCGAGGTCCTCCGGCTGGCCCAGCCGGCCGATCGGGTGGAGCGGCACCAGCGCCCGGCGCACCGCCTCGATCGTCTGGTAGTGCGCGAGCAGCCGCCCGGTCTCGGTCGCCCCCGGCGAGAGCGAGTTCACGCGGACATTGTCCTTGGCGAAGTCGAGCGCCATCGACTTCGAGAGCTGGATCGTCGCCGCCTTGCTGGTGACATAGGCGGGCCGGTTCGGCACCACGACGCTGCCGAGCTGCGAGGCGACGTTGATCACGCTGCCGCCGCCGGCCGCGGCGATCCTGGGGATCGCGTATTTGCACATCAGGAAGATGCCGGTCAGGTTGACCCGCATCGTGTGCTCCCAGTCGGCGAGGTCGAGCTCGACGACGTTGGCAACCGGATCGCGGATCGCCGCCCCGTTCATCAGGACGTGGATCGCGCCGAACGCCGCGACCGCGCCGTCGACCGCGGCTTTGGCGGATTCCGGATCGGCGACGTCGCAATGCCGGGCCCGCGCCGTTCCGCCCGCCGCGACGATGTCGGCCGCCGTTTTTTCCGCGCCGTCCGCGTCGATATCGCAGACCAGAACCGAAGCGCCTTCCGCCGCGAAACGCCGCGCCGAGGCGCCCGCGATGCCGCCCGCCGCCGCCGTGACCAGCGCAACCTTTCCGTCGAGCCTGCCCATCGTCCCGTCCCTTCCTTATGTTCCGGTGAGTCTGGCGGAACGGGAATGCCATGAACAGGCTGTCGATCAACCACTATATCTGCCCCGACGATGTGACCGTGCACGCGTTTCTCGACGCCGTCGTCGCCGTGGATGCCGGGGCGGTGGGCGTCACCGCGCGGGCGATCGCCGAGACCGGGGCCGGGCCGCTCAAGGCGATGCTCGATGCGCGCGGCCTCGCGGTCTCGTCGGTCAACAGCGCCGGGTATTTCGCCCGCAAGGACGGGGCGCTCGTCGACGACCGCGACCGCCGGATGGTCGAGGCGGCGGCCGTCCTCGATGCGGGAGCCCTCTGCGTGATCTCGGGCGGGCGGGGGTCCGCGCGGTCCATCGAGGCGGCGCAGGCCCGGGTCCGCGACGGGCTCCACGCCTTCGCGGAAATCGCGCGGCCGGCCGGGGTCCGGCTCGGGGTCGAGCCGATCCACCCGGTCGACCTGATGACCAAGGGATGCGTCAACTCGATCGCCGACACGCTCGCGCTGATCGAGGACATCGACGGCGTCGGCATGATCCTCGACGTCAACCATTCCTGGTGGGACCCGGCGCTTCCCGGCGTTTGCCGACACCACCGGGACCGGGTCGCGCTCCTCCAGATCTGCAACGTGGTCGAGCCCGAACCGTCCCGTCCGGGGCGGGAGTTCCTGTCCGAGGGGCTGGTCGATGTCGCCGGGCTGATCGCCGGGTTCGAGGCGGACGGTTATTCGGGGTTCTACGAGTTCGAGATTTTTCCGCCCGACCTCCGCGACCGGCCGGTCGAAGAGGCGCTGGCGGACGCCGCGCGGTTCATGCGGGAGCGGGCGGCGGTTTCCTGAGGGATGCGATCACGCCGAGCGCGGTCAGCACCGAGAACGCGATAAAGACCAGGGTCATCACCGACAGGTAGCGGTCCGGCACCGAAGAGATCGCCGCGGTCCCCAGCCGGACCGAGATCAGGACGGTGACGATCCCCATCGAAACCATCATGCCCAGCGAGCGCATCTCCGCCGAGAGCGCCGAGGCCATGCCGCGTTCCGCCGCCGGTACGCTGGTCATGATGTTGGAGATGTTGGGCGCCGAGAAGAAGGCGAAGCCGAGCCCCTGGAAAACCATCACGGCGAGGATGTGAACCAGCCCCGACCCGGCATCGAGAAACGCCGCCAGCACCGTCTGGCAAAGAATGAACGCGCCTCCCATGAAGGTGATGAGATGGGGCGGGAAACGGTCGGCGAGCCGTCCGCCCAGCGGGGCGAAAACCGCCATCACCACCGGGCCGACGATGAGGATCTGCCCCGCCCCCTCCGGCGTGTGGCCCTGGATGACCTGGAGGTAGATCGAAAGCAGGAAGGTCGTCCCGACGGTCCCGCAATAGACCAGGAACTGGACCAGGAGCGCCTGCGTCAGGCGCCGGTTGGCGGCGATCGCGCCGAGATTGAGCAGCGGGTTGGCCGAACGCCGTTCCGCCGCGACATAGGCCGCGCCGATGACGGCCGCCGCCGCGAGCAGGACATACCCCGCCGGCCCTTGCCCGAGGGTGGCGGAGGCGGCGATCAGCGTGGCGATCGCCGTTGTCAGCAGCACGCTGTTGACGACGTTGACCGGTGCGGTCGGCGGTCGCCAGCGGCTCGGCAGCGTGAAGCGGGACAGCACCCAGGCGGCGAAGGGCGGGATGGCGGCGAGGAAGAACACCCAGCGCCAGCCGAGATGGGTGGTCACCAGCCCGGCGTAGTAGGGGCCGGAGGCGAGACCGACATAGGTCGCGGCGATGGCGAGCCCCACGAATCGTCCGATCTGGTCCCGCGGGGCGATGTCGGCGACGATGGCCATCGAGGTCGCGATCAGGAACGCCGCCGCCACTGCCTGCAGGAAGCGCATGACGATGACCAGCGGCATGGTCGGTTGCAGTCCGATCGCGAAGGTGGCGATTCCGAGTCCGATCAGCCCCCATTTGAACAGCGAGTTCTTGTCGGTCGCGTCGGCGAACCGGCCGATCGGCATCAGCAGCGCCGCGGCGGCGCCGAGGAACACCGTGTCGAGGAGGCTGAGCTCAAGTCCGCTCGCGCCGAACTCGCGCGCCATGGTGGGCAGCGGGACACCGACGATGGCGTGCATGAAGGCGCTGGCGAATTGCGACAGCGCGATGAACGCGATCACCAGCCAGCGCCGCCGCTCCTCCGCCATCCAGATCCCCTGCCGCTGCGGACCGGGCGACACTAGAGCCTGTCCGTTCCGGATAGAAGCGCTGTTACCCCTGCTCCTCACCGTCATGGTCGGCGCAGGCCGACCATCCACGAGTTTTTAAGGCGCTGGCAACAAAAACAAAAGGAGAGAAATGTGCGCTGTGGTGATTTTTGGCTGTCGCCGGTTCGATTTTGGCGGTTGAATATCGTCCGGCCCGCTTCCCCACCGGGCAGGATACGGGCTTCCGGGGCCTGACAAATACGATTACCGGAAGATTGTCTGGCGTGCGGGCGTGGCTTCCCCTCTGCCGTCGGGCGGCGGGATCGGGCAGGATTGTCGGGAGGCAGACGAGCGGTCAGCCGGTGTCGAGATACGGCACGGCGCCGACCAGGGAGCGCATGCGCTCGGGGCGGCCGGCGCGGGCCTGGGCGAGAGCCATCGCCATCATCACCGCCAGGGCGAGGCCGAGGCGGGTCTTCATCTTGGCGCGGCCTCGGATGTAGTGGGTCTCGAAGTTGAAGCTGTTGTCGAGGCGGCTGTTGATCCGCTCCATGGCCGAGCGGCGGTTGTAGCCGCGCCGCCATGACGGACTGCCCCAGGGCGTGGGGGTGAAGATGCGCCGGTCGTGGCTGTCGAGGTCGATGCGCAGGATGCGGCCATAGTCTCCGGGCTTGACCCCGCCGGCCCGGTGGCAGGCCCGGCTGCCGGCGCAGGCGAAGCCGAAGGCGGCTGCCGGGCAGCGGTATTTGAGCGTGCCGCAGCGGCCCCGATCAGCCTCGAACCCCTGAAACGCCATAGCGCGGACCTCGCCGGTCCCGGGACAGACGCAGGACACCCGGCCGCGCTCGTCGTGAACGATGACATCGGCGCGGTCGGGGAACAGCGGCCGCGTGATCGGCTGCGCCGGATCGTATCTCGGCTCCTGCTTCTCCACCCGCCACATCAGCCGTGTATCGATCAGCGGGCGGGCGGTCCACCGGTCCCACAGCCGCGCCTTCAGGCGGGCATCGTCGAGACCGCGGTCGGCGCTGAAGTCGGCGCAGCGCCCGGCGATCTCCGGCGCCCTTGCGAACAGCTCCTCCAGCATCCCGGACAGCACCTTGGGTTCCGAGGCCGAAGCGCGCGTCACCTCGAAGGCCACCGGAACCTCGTAATCGGTGTCGGCGATCAGGTGCAGCCCGTAGCCGAACCACGACTTCACCTTCTTCCACACCGCGCCGGTCCTGGCGTCCACCCCGCCCGTCTCGTGCTTGCCCCAGTCGGCGTCGGGGTCCGAGGTCTTGTCCTCGTCCTTGCCGACCCGGCCCGTCGAGTGGCTCGCGATCGCCTTGCCGTCGTAGCCGAGATGACGCCCGAAGTCCGGCAACGCGGCGAACAGCGCGGCGCGCAGGCTCTCGATCATGGCGGACACCAGCCCCTGCTCGTCCTCAAGCTGCACAACACGCCCCAGAAACCGCGAGAAGTTCCAGTGGCTCGGCGCCGTCGAACGAACCCGCGCCGGGCGCGTTACCGCATGCCCGTCGTGAAGCACCGTCACCGGCCCGCTCTGATACGGCAGAGGGTCGAACCCGCAGATCTCCAGCAACGCCGGGTTGCGCCCCAGCTCCCGCAACAGCGACTGCATCGAGGCGTGTTGCAACACCACCCCCGCGATCAGCGCCCGCCACATCGCCCGCACCGGGTAGTCGTTACGGCCCCGACCGCGACACACTTCAAGCGCCGTCACGATCTCCTCGTCGGGAAGCACCGCCAGAACCAGGCGCAGCCGTTCAAGGTCCGGCAGGACTTCGACATCGCGCCACGAAAAGGGTAGCTTCGCCGCCGTCGCCATCGCTGTTCTCCCGACCAGGGGTGGTGGTGGAACAAGGGCCCCAGGGCCCGATGGCGACACCTTCTATCTCATGCGCACGATCAGGGCGCGCGAGGCCGCCGCAGGAAAACCTCGCTGCCAAGACGCCGCGACCAGCGGCGTGGGGTGAAAATCGCCAAAACGACCGCCGCAGCGAAACTGAAACCCCGGATATCAACGACCACCACGGGGTATCAAAAATCTCGCACCTCCGTGAACGCCTTGTAAATCAACCCGTCCCCGACAGCGCAAACGCCTCAGAGGAGAGAAATGTGCGCTGTGGTGATTTTTGGCTGTCGCCGGTTCGATTTTGGCGGTTGAATATCGTCCGGCCCGCTTCCCCACCGGGCAGGATACGGGCTTCCGGGGCCTGACAAATACGATTACCGGAAGATTGTCTGGCGTGCGGGCGTGGCTTCCCCTCTGCCGTCGGGCGGCGGGATCGGGCAGGATTGTCGGGAGGCAGACGAGCGGTCAGCCGGTGTCGAGATACGGCACGGCGCCGACCAGGGAGCGCATGCGCTCGGGGCGGCCGGCGCGGGCCTGGGCGAGAGCCATCGCCATCATCACCGCCAGGGCGAGGCCGAGGCGGGTCTTCATCTTGGCGCGGCCTCGGATGTAGTGGGTCTCGAAGTTGAAGCTGTTGTCGAGGCGGCTGTTGATCCGCTCCATGGCCGAGCGGCGGTTGTAGCCGCGCCGCCATGACGGACTGCCCCAGGGCGTGGGGGTGAAGATGCGCCGGTCGTGGCTGTCGAGGTCGATGCGCAGGATGCGGCCATAGTCTCCGGGCTTGACCCCGCCGGCCCGGTGGCAGGCCCGGCTGCCGGCGCAGGCGAAGCCGAAGGCGGCTGCCGGGCAGCGGTATTTGAGCGTGCCGCAGCGGCCCCGATCAGCCTCGAACCCCTGAAACGCCATAGCGCGGACCTCGCCGGTCCCGGGACAGACGCAGGACACCCGGCCGCGCTCGTCGTGAACGATGACATCGGCGCGGTCGGGGAACAGCGGCCGCGTGATCGGCTGCGCCGGATCGTATCTCGGCTCCTGCTTCTCCACCCGCCACATCAGCCGTGTATCGATCAGCGGGCGGGCGGTCCACCGGTCCCACAGCCGCGCCTTCAGGCGGGCATCGTCGAGACCGCGGTCGGCGCTGAAGTCGGCGCAGCGCCCGGCGATCTCCGGCGCCCTTGCGAACAGCTCCTCCAGCATCCCGGACAGCACCTTGGGTTCCGAGGCCGAAGCGCGCGTCACCTCGAAGGCCACCGGAACCTCGTAATCGGTGTCGGCGATCAGGTGCAGCCCGTAGCCGAACCACGACTTCACCTTCTTCCACACCGCGCCGGTCCTGGCGTCCACCCCGCCCGTCTCGTGCTTGCCCCAGTCGGCGTCGGGGTCCGAGGTCTTGTCCTCGTCCTTGCCGACCCGGCCCGTCGAGTGGCTCGCGATCGCCTTGCCGTCGTAGCCGAGATGACGCCCGAAGTCCGGCAACGCGGCGAACAGCGCGGCGCGCAGGCTCTCGATCATGGCGGACACCAGCCCCTGCTCGTCCTCAAGCTGCACAACACGCCCCAGAAACCGCGAGAAGTTCCAGTGGCTCGGCGCCGTCGAACGAACCCGCGCCGGGCGCGTTACCGCATGCCCGTCGTGAAGCACCGTCACCGGCCCGCTCTGATACGGCAGAGGGTCGAACCCGCAGATCTCCAGCAACGCCGGGTTGCGCCCCAGCTCCCGCAACAGCGACTGCATCGAGGCGTGTTGCAACACCACCCCCGCGATCAGCGCCCGCCACATCGCCCGCACCGGGTAGTCGTTACGGCCCCGACCGCGACACACTTCAAGCGCCGTCACGATCTCCTCGTCGGGAAGCACCGCCAGAACCAGGCGCAGCCGTTCAAGGTCCGGCAGGACTTCGACATCGCGCCACGAAAAGGGTAGCTTCGCCGCCGTCGCCATCGCTGTTCTCCCGACCAGGGGTGGTGGTGGAACAAGGGCCCCAGGGCCCGATGGCGACACCTTCTATCTCATGCGCACGATCAGGGCGCGCGAGGCCGCCGCAGGAAAACCTCGCTGCCAAGACGCCGCGACCAGCGGCGTGGGGTGAAAATCGCCAAAACGACCGCCGCAGCGAAACTGAAACCCCGGATATCAACGACCACCACGGGGTATCAAAAATCTCGCACCTCCGTGAACGCCTTGTAAATCAACCCGTCCCCGACAGCGCAAACGCCTCAAGGAGCTTATATCGATTACTTGACAGGAGCGGGGCTGACAGGCGTTCCGGGCAGCGCCGGGGCGCATTCGGGTCCCGGCGGGCCGTTCCTCCCCGTCATGGTCGGCGAAGGCCGACCATCCACGAGTTTTTGCGGCGCCGGAAACGAAAAACAAATCGTGGATGGTCGGCCTTCGCCGACCATGACGGGGGGGAGTCTGGGCGGTTTCCATGCCCGCCGCGACGCGACGGCGTCCCCGGCCCCGATCCGCGCCCGACAGCCGGCCGTCAAGTAATCGATATAAGCCCCAAACAAAACGTGGATGGTCGGCCTGCGCCGACCATGACGGAAGAGAACGGATGAAGCGGTTCCAACTGGAACAGACGTTCTCCAGGGAGGCCCCGAACCCGGTTCAGCAGCCCCATCGTCATATCGACCGGAGCCGCGCGGAGCGCGGCGGAGCGGAGATATCTTCCCGCCTCGATGCCGCGAAGCGGGCGCTGGAAGATTTCTCCGCTCCGCGCCTCCGGCGCTGCAGTCGAAATGACGACCGGAGCGCCGGATGGGTCGAACGCGCCCGCCGCAAGCCTGTCCAACTCGCCGGTTTGCTGGTTAACTGCGGACCGGAGACCGACGATGAGCGATACCCAGAGCCGTTCGTCCGCGATCAAGACCCAGATTCCGGAGCTCGGGCTGACCGAGTACTGGTATCCCGCAAGTCTCGCGCGGAAGGTGAAGCGACGCCCGGTCGGCGTCCGGATGCTGGGCGAGAAGCTGGTGCTGTTCCGCGCCCGGGACGGACGCGTCGCCGCGGCCTCCAACACCTGCCCGCATCGCGGCGGCTCGCTGATGCACGGCGTCTGCCATTACAAGGGCACCGTCGCCTGTCCCTATCACGGCTGGGTGTTCGACGAGCGCGGCGAGTGCGTCGCGGTGCTCTCGGAAGGTCCCGAGAGCGCGATGCCGGGCAAGGTCAGGCTCAGGATCTATCCGACCGCGGAATACAAGGGGCTGGTCTTCGTCTGGATGGGCGAGGGCAGGCCGGTCCCGATCGAGGACGAGATCCCGCCCGAGTTCTTCGAGGGGAACGAGACCGCGCTGTTCATCTCGGCGCGGCAGTGGGACGTGAACTGGCGGGTCGCGCTGGAAAACTCGCTCGATTCGCACGTCATGTACGTCCACCGGAACGCGCTGTTGCAGCTCATGGAGCCGTACCAGCAGTTCGGCCGCACCGGCTATTCGCCGCGTATCGTCAACGGCCGCGCCGCCATCGGCTATCTCAGGGACCCGCCGCGCACCGGGCGCGAATTCTATCCCGGCCTGGACGATTACTGGCCGAAGACCGAATGGCGCAGGCTATGGCTCTGGATCTTCGCCTGGCGCAACGCGCGCATCCGCAACTCCCGCCCCTTCCTCCAGGACAACGAGGAATGGGGCATGCACACCAGGGTCGACGGCCGCTACGTGCGCTCGGCCGGGCACCATCTGCCGAGCATGTTCCGCTTCGATTTCGGCGGGCAGATGTTCACGCGGTTCTGCGTTCCGATCGACGCGGACACGACCCGCGTCTTCTACATCCACGCCGCGCGCAGGAAGACCCGGCTCGGCCGCGCGCTCCGCGCCGCCTACTATCACCTGTTCCGCAACTGGGCGCTCAACATCAACTTCTCGACCCAGGACTACCGGGTGATGGCGGCGCAGGACTACGGCGCGCCCGAGATGCTGTCGGTCAGCGACAGCCAGCTGGTGCGCTGGCGGCGGTTGCTGTTGACCGCGCGCGGCATGCCGGATCCGCGCGAACCGCCGGCGGGCGGATAACGGCACGCAAGAGGAGGGCGGCATGGCGGAAATCCTCGGCCTCGGCATGACCCACTACACCGGGCTCCGCTTCGTGGACGAGGACATGAGCATCTTCCTCAGGCGGACGCTCAAGGGGAGCGACGTCCCGGCCGGGATGAAGGACCCCGCCAACTGGCCGGAACCGATGCGCGAGGAGTGGGCCCACGACCGCGGCGCCGCGGCCGCCGCCGTCCACCGCAAACGTCACTGGGACGCCTTCACCCGCATGAAAGAAGAGCTTGAGGCGTTCGCGCCCGATTTCGTCCTCATGTGGGGCGACGACCAGTACGAGAACTTCATCGAGGACGTGGTGCCGCCGTTCTGCGCCTATATCGCCGACGAATTCGTCTCGACGCCGCACTGGCAGGATCCCGACCGGCCCGATCCGCCCAACGCCTGGGGCGAGCCCGACGACATGGAGTTCGTGCACAAGGGCCATCCGGAGGGCGCCGCCTGGCTGGTCGAGAAGCTGAGCGAGCGCGGCATCGACATACCCTACGCGTACCGCCTGCGGCACGACCGCGGCCTCGCCCACGCGTTCATCAACACGCTCCTGTTCCTCGACCACGCGCGGACCGGCTTCCCTCACCCGCTGGTCCCGGTCCACGTGAATTGCTATGGCGGCGAACTGATCCGGACCCGGGGAGGCAGCCGCGCGCCCGGGGAGGAAGACAGGTGCTGCGACCCGCCCGCGCCCTCGGCGCGCGCATGCTTCGATCTCGGTCGGGGGATCGCCCGGGTGCTCGCGGAGTCGCCCTGGCGCGTCGCGCTGGTCGCCTCGTCGAGCTGGTCGCACGCTTTCCTGACCGCCAAGAACCACTGGATCTATCCCGATCACGCGGGCGACCGGAAGCGGCTGGACGAGCTGCGCGAGGGACGGTTCGCGGAATGGCGCGACCTGAGTCGCGAGGAGATCGAGGACGCCGGACAGCACGAGTTTCGCAACTGGATCTGCCTCGCCGGCGCCATGACCGAGCTCGGCGCGGATGTCGAGATCGTCGACTACATGGAGAGCTGGGTGCTCAACTCCAACAAGTGCTTCGCGGTCATGCGGCCATGACCGGCGAGGCGGAGAGGCCCGGCCTGCCGGCCCCTCTTTCCTCCCAACAGCAGGAATGGATCGCCCGGGCGACCGACGCGATCGACCGCGACTTCCTGTTGGACACGCTCGAGCGCGCCGTCGGGATCCCCAGCCGTACCGGCGAGGAGCGCGCGCTCGGCGAGTTCCTGACCGGGACCATGAACGGGCGCGGGATCGACGCGTTCTACCAGCCCATCGACAAGCACCGGGGCAACAGCATTGGCCGGCTCGCGGGCAGCCGCGGCGGCGCGGACCTCCTGTTCTACGGCCATCTCGACACGACCTTCAGCGCCGATGCGCGCGAGGACGCCCAGATGACCGGCGGACGGCCCCGGCCCGACCTGGAGCCGCGCCTCAGCCGCGACGGCGATCTCCTCTACGGCCTCGGCGTGCAGAACCCCAAGGGCAGCGTGGTCTGCGCCATCGCCGCGCTCGACGCCGCGGCGCGGGCCGGCATCCCGCTCAAGGGCGCTGCCGGCATCGGCATCGCCGCCGGGGGAATCCACAAGGGGCCGGTCGAGGGGCTGATGCGCGCCTGGCGCGGCCGGCGCTACCAGGGTTTCGGGGTGGGGTGCGAGTACATGCTGACCCACGGCCTGACCGCCGATTACTGCATCAGCACCAAGCCCGGCTACGGCATCGTCTGGGAGGAGCCGGGCGAGTGCTGGTTCAAGGTCACGATCATGGGCGAGCTCTGCTATTCGGGCCTCCGCCACATCCAGCCCAACCGCAACCCCATCGTCGATGCCGCAGCGGTCGTTCCCATGATCGAGGACTGGATCGCCGATTACACGAAGCGCCATGCGAGGGGCCAGATCGCGCCGCAGGGAACCGTCGGCGGGATCGAGGCCGGCTGGCCGTTCAAGCCCGAGTTCATCCCCGGCATCTGCGTGCTCTACGTCAACGTCCACACCAATTCCGTGACCCGCCCCATCGAGGTCCGGCGCGAGTTCGAGGCGCTGATCGAGGATATCCGGGGCACGGGGATCGACATCCGGGTCGAAATGCTGCTGTCCACCCCGGGGTCGCGTACCGAGCCCGACAACTGGATCGTGCGTTCTGCCGCCGCCGCGGTCGAGGCGGTGGAAGGGCGGCCCATCGTGGTCGGGGGGCTCAGCGGCACCACCGACGGGGCGATCCTGAGGAATGCGGGCATCGCGACCGCGCGGATCGGCCTGCCCGGCATGGCCGAGCCCGAGCCCGACTGGCCGCCGATGTTCGACGCCTGCCGGGTCGGCGACCTCGAACGCCTGACCCGGGTCTACCTGCACGCCCTGATCGACACCTGCACGCGGGATCGGGAGGAGATGGGGTGAGGACCCTTCGATAGGCGCTTACAAAGACTAGTTGACGAGCGGGAGGTCAACCGCACCTTCACCGTCATGCCCGGACTTGTTCCGGGCATCCACGTCCCTCCGCCGCCTCGCCCGCTCCCGGCCCGCACCGCGATGCCGCAAGACGTGGATGCCCGGAACAAGTCCGGGCATGACGGCGGGGGAAAGCGGGGCGACAGAGGGAACGGCGACGGGAGAGACGCCGGCGCGCCGAAATCCGCGTCCCGAGCCCGCATATCAAGTAGTCCTTATAATCCCCCTTCGATACGCGCCCTTCGGGCGCTACTCAGGGTGGGGAGAATTTTTTCCTCATCCCGAGTAGGCGCGAAGCGCCGTATCGAGGGACGCCGCGCTAATCCCCGGCTTCCAATCCGCCGATATCGCTTCTCGCCACGGCGGTCGAGTTTATGATCGCGTAGCACGGCCTGCCGGGTGCGAGGCCGAGCGCCCGGACCGAGCTTCGCGTCACGCGCGCGAGCAGCCGGTCCGCGCCCGACAGAAGCCCGACGGCCGCGCCCGGGCCCTCGCCTTCGTGGATGGCATTGACCGTCGCCGGCAGGATGTTGAGCGCGCTCAGCCCGGCCGGCTTTTCCGTCGCGATGATCACGTCCTCGGCATGGATGCGGAGGCTGAGCGCGGTGCCGACCGCGGCGTCGATGTGCGGCAGCTGGAGCTGTCCTCCGCTCACCGACAGCAGGGTGAGCCCGGTCGAAGCGTCGTGGCCCTGGATCGTCGCCGACAGCAGCGCGCCGGCCTCGTCGATACCGATGAAGGGCACCGCCTCCGGGTCGGACAGCACCTCCGCCGCCGGTCCCGCGCGGGCGACGCGCCCCCGGCTCATCGCCACCACCGTGGTCGCGAGATGGACGATCTCCGCCACCGAATGGCTGACATAGAGGATGGGGATCCGGGTTTCCGTCCGGAGGCGCTGGAGATAGGGCAGGATCTCGGCCTTGCGGGGCCGGTCCAGCGAGGCCAGCGGCTCGTCCATCAACAGGATCCGGGGCGCGCTCAGGAACGCCCGGCCGATGGCGACGCGCTGCTTCTCGCCGCCCGACAGCCGCCCCGGGCGGCGGTCGAGCAGATGCCCGATCCCGAGGATTTCGACGATGTGCCCCATATCCTCCGCCGCGGCGCCGCGCGGCGCGAACCAGCGCCCGAATGCGAGGTTCTGGCGCACCGTGAGATGGGGGAACAGGCGCCCCTCCTGAAACACGTAGCCGACCCGCCGGCGATGCGCCGGAAGCGCGATCCCGCGGCCGGTATCGAGGAGCACCGTATCGTCCGCCGAAACCCTGCCCTCGTCGGGCTGCAGGAGGCCCGCGATCGCCTCCACGACCGTGGTCTTGCCCGCGCCCGAGCGCCCGAACAGCGCGGTGATGCCGTCGGGCGCGGAGAAGTCGGCGTCGAGCGCGAACCCCTCGAAACGGTGCCGGAGAGAAACGTCGAGGCTCATCTTGCGGCGACCCGGCGGGCGATGCGCCGCGAGACGAACTCCGAGGCAAGGAGCGCCGCCATCGCGACGACGATCGAGACCACGACCAGCCGCACGGCGGACGATTCCCCGTCCGGCACCTGGAGAAAGGCGTAGATCGCCGAGGGCAGCGTCTGGGTCTCGCCCGGGATGTTGGAGACGAAGGTGATGGTGGCGCCGAACTCGCCCATCGCCTTGGCGAAGGCGAGGATGGCGCCGGCGACGATCCCCGGCAGGATCAGCGGCAGCGTCACCACGACGAAGGTCCATGCCCGGCCGGCGCCGAGCGTGGCGGCGGCCTCCTCCAGCCGGACGTCCACCGCCTCCATCGCGAGCCAGATCGCCCGCACCATCAGCGGAAACGCCATGATCGCGGCGGCGAGCGCGGCGCCCGTCCAGCGGAAGGCGAACACGATCCCCAGGTCGTCGGCGAGGAAACCGCCGACGGCCCCCTGGCGGCCGAACACGATCAGCAGGAGATAGCCGGTGGCGACGGGCGGTATGACCAGCGGCAGATGGACCAGCAGGTTGAGGATCTGACGGCCCCAGAACCGCCCGCGCGCGAGCAGCAGCGCCGTCGCGACGCCGAACGGGAGGCTCGCGAGCGTCGCCCAGAAGGCCACCCGGATCGACAGCCGGACCGCCGTCCATTCCTCCGCTGACAGCCAATCGATCATCGCCACCCTATTCGACGACCGTGAAGCCCTGGCGTTCGAAAAGCGGCCTGGCGGCCGCCGAGAAGAGATGCGCGTAGAACGCCTCCGCCTTTCCGTTCGCCGGGCCGCTGGTCAGCGCGGCGGGATAGGCGATCGGCCCGTGGCTCGATGCCGGAAACCTAGCGACGACGCTCACCCTGTCGGTCGCCGCCGCATCGGTCGCGTAGACGATTCCGAAGGGCGCTTCGCCGCGCGCCACGTAGGCGAGCGCCGCCCGTACGTTGTCGGCCTGCACCACCCGCCGGGCGACCCTGTCCCAGACGCCGAGAGCCTTCAGCGCCTGCCGGCCGTACATGCCCGCCGGCACGGCGTCGACCAGCGCCATCGCCAGACGCCCGCCGTCGAGACGGTCCGGCAGATCGCCGATCTTCATCGAAGGCAGGTTCCGACCGTAGCCGATGAGCACCAGCCGGTTTCCGAGCAGGTCGCGGCGGGTTTCGCGGCGGATGGCACCCTCCCTCTCCAGCACATCCATCCAGTCCCGGTTCGCGGACACGACTATGTCGGCCGGCGCGCCGCGCAGGATCTGGCGTGCGAGGGTCGACGTCGCGGCGTAGGAGACGGTCGGCCTGGCGCCGGTGCTTGCGTGCCACTGGCGCGCCACGTCGTCGAGCGCGGTCTTGAGGCTCGCGGCGGCGAACACCAGGATCTCCGGCGCCGCCCACGCGCGCGGCGCAGCCGCCGCGCAGATCGCCGCGGCGCAGATCGCCGCCATGAGGATGCGTTTCGACATTCGCTCCCTTCCCGCCGGATGACGGTCGGGAATATCGTTCCGCCCCGCGGGCTTTGGCAAATGGTATTCCGGTCCCGCGCTTCGCCGCGACGGCCGCCCCCGGGCGGGAGGGCCGCGACGCTTCTTCCGTCATGCACGGACGGAAAACCGGAAACGACCGAAAAATGCTCTAAAAGAGAAAGTTTCTCTTGAACCGGGACACGAATCGCACCATATTTCCCATAGTGGGGAAGTGGGGGCGCCGGAGGAGATGCCGGCGCCCTTTCTCCATCCCACCCTCCCCCGGCCCCTCCCGCAAGCGGGAGGGGAGAAGGAAAGGCGAGGCGGAACAGGCAAGCGGGTTCCCTCTCCCCCGGCGGGGGAGAGGGTCAGGGAGAGGGGGAAATCTCTCCGGAATCCCGCGTGGGACGGATTTGGGGGTTCCGAGGCCGGTTTCGGGATGGAATCGGAAGGGAGAAGAAATCCCCTTCTTTCCGTGGGTTAGCGACTTATTTATCCCGAACGAGTATTTTCTGCTTGACTCGGGACGCGTTTTGGGGTATATTTGCCAGAGTGGAGAAGTGGGGGCGCCGGAGATGCCGGCGCCCCTTTTCGTTGCCCGGCACGCCGCGCCTGTCTGTTCCCATGTCGTCATGCCCGGACTTGTTCCGGGCATCCACGTCTTGCGGCATCGCGGTGCGAGCCAGGAGTGGGCGAGGCGGCGGAGGGACGTGGATGCCCGGAACAAGTCCGGGCATGACGATGGGGGGACGGCGGGGGCCGCCCGCCCGTCGAGCGATCCGGACAAGCCCCGAGAGAAACGTCGCGGGTCTCGCGCCCGCCCATGTGGAGGACACGATCGTGCATCATGCAACCGCCATCGTTACCGACCCGGCCGTCGCCCGGACCGGGCCACCGACCGCGCTCCTCGTGACGGAGGGGCTCCGGGACGCGCACTGCCGCGACATGCCGACCCGCGGATCGAATATGCCGACCCCCCGGCGCCGCGCCCGCGGTCGGCATTTGCCGACGGAAATGTCGACCGGCCGGTCGAGTCGGCGGAAGTCGACATTCCCGCTCGGCATCTGCCGGACGCGAATGTCGACCCGGTCGCGATTTGTCTACGCGATGCCTATGTCGACCGACGAAAGACGCTATTGTGTGCCGCAAAGATTGGCGCTCAAGCCGACACACCGGCGCTTCGGAGGGAGGAAAAATGGCTATCACCGGGGTGATGCGCGCGGGAACGGTGCAGATCCGGGTCACCGAAATGGGACCCGCCCTGCACCATTACAAGGACGTCATGGGCCTGTTGCAGACCGCCGAAGGGCGCGACGGAAGGGTCTATCTCAAGGCGTGGGACGAGCATGACCATCACAGCGTCGTGCTGCGCGAGGCCGACGGCCCCGGCATGGACCATATGGGGTTCAAGGTCTCGGGCAACGACGCGCTCGACGACTTCGAACGCCGGCTCGAGGACTCGGGCGTCACCGTCACCCGCATCCCCGAAGGCCAGGACGAGGCCACCGGCGAACGCCTGCAATTCGTCGTGCCGACGGGACACACGATCGAGCTCTACGCCGAGATGGAGCAGGTCGGCAACGGCATGTCGCTCGACAATCCCGAGGTGTGGCCCGACGACCTGAAGGGCATGAAGCCGACCCGCTTCGACCACTGCCTGCTCTATGGCGACGATTTGGACGGCACGGTGCGGCTGTTCACCGAGGTGCTGGGCCTCAGGATCGCCGAGCAGCTCGTCACCCCGGACCGGCAGACCATGATCGGCGCGTTCCTGACGGCGGCGACCAAGCCGCACGATGTCGCCTTCATCCGCTCGCCGGAGAAGGACCGGTTCCACCACGCCTCGTTCTTCATCGAGTCGTGGCACGACATCCAGCTCTGCGCCGACCTCATCGCCAAGCACCGGGTGCCGCTCGATATCGGCCCGACGAGGCACGGGATCACGCGCGGCGGGACGATCTATTTCTTCGACCCGTCGGGCAACCGCAACGAGACCTTCTGCGGCGGCTACATCTTCTATCCCGACCGGCCGGCGCTGACCTGGACCGAGGACGATATCGGCCGCGCGATCTTCTATTACGACCGCAGGCTCAACGAGAATTTCCTCTCCGTCACCACCTGACCGGTTTGGCCGGCGCGCGCGGTTTGGGTATAGAGGGCGCGCGCAGGGTTGAACCGGTCAGGGAGTATTTTCCGCTGGGCATTCTCGAAGTCCCCGAGCCTCTCGACGCTGTCGATCTGACGATGGCCGACGGGGCGCATATCCTCGTGCGCCGTCACGGCAACCCGGACGCCCGCGTCCGCATCTTCGCCAGCCACGGCAACGGGTTCGCCATCGACGGCTATCTGCCGTTCTGGCGGCCTCTCTGCGATCGCTACGACGTCGTCGTGTTCGACATGCGGAACCACGGCCGCAACCCTCCGTCCGCGGCGCCGAACCACGATTACGACCACATGGCGCGCGACATGGGGGAGATCCACGGCGCGGTTTCGGAGCGGTTCGGCGCCAGGCCGTCGGTCGGCGCGTTCCACTCGATGTCGGGCCGCGCCGCCATGAAGGACGCGGTCGAGGCCGGATGGCGGTGGGACGCGCTGGTGCTGTTCGACCCGCCCGACATTCCGCCCGAGGGGCACAGGCTCTTCGACATGATGGTGAAGTTCGAATACCGGCTCGCCGACTGGGCGAAGTCCCGGCCCTCGCGTTTTTCCGACCCGTCCGGACAGGAGGCGGAGTACGCCAACGGGCGCGCGGCCAGCAGGTGGGTGGCGGGAACGCACGGGCTGATGGCCCGGTCGATCCTCAGACCCGCCGAGGACGGCTGGGAACTTTGCTATCCCGGCGAGATCGAGGCCGAGACCTATGTCGCGAATATCCCGATGAACCTGTGGCCGAAGGCGTCGGAGTTCGGCGGCCCGGTGTTGCTGGTCGGCGCGGATCCCGATGTCGAGCGGCCGTCGCCGACCGCGACCGCCAACAAGGCGATGGCGGAGGAGGGCGGCTACGACTACGTCGCGATCCCCGGAACCGGCCACATGCTGCAACTCGAAAAGCCGGACGCCTGCGTCGAGGCGATGGAAACCTTCCTCGCCCGGCACGGGCTGGCCGCCTGACGCCCCGATGAGCGCGCCGCCGACCCCGGAGTGGATGGAACGCTACCGCGAGCGGGTCAATGCCGATCCGGAGATGCAGGTGATCGGCGACTGGTTCTCGCTCGACTTCAAGCTCTCCTTCGAAGGCGACAACTGGCTGATCCCGGTGCGCCAGGGGCGAACCGCCGAAATCGTCCACCGCCCCCGGTTCGACCGGCCCGCGCGGTTCACCATCTCCGCGCCCATGCGGGTCTGGAGCAAGTTCATCCGGCCGGACCCGGAACCGCTCTACCACGACTTCTTCGCCATGCTGATGCGGGTGCCGGAATTCGAAATCGACGGCGATTCCCTTGCCGCGATGCAGAACGCCCGGGCGCTTCACCGCATGATGAACATCCTCAAGACGATGGAGCCGCTCGATGGCCGATCTTGAGCCGGTGGTGGGCCGCTATCTCAACCTCGAAAGCGGCGGGCGGAGCTACCGCATCTTCTACGAAGAGGCGGGGACGGGACGGCCGCTGATCTGCCTGCACACCGCGGGGGCGGACAGCAGGCAGTTCCGCCACGTGCTCAACGACCCGGAGATAACCGACCGTTTCCGCGTGCTTGCCTTCGACCTGCCGTTTCACGGCCGCTCCAACCCGCCCGACGGGTGGTGGCTGGAGAAATACCGCCTCACCACGAATGTCTATCTCGGCCTGATCCGCGATTTCTGGCGGGCGCTCGGGCTCGAACGCCCGGTGGTGATGGGCTGCTCGATGGGCGGAGCGATCGTCCTCAAGGTCGCCGCCGACCACCAGGACGAGATCACCGGCATCGTCGGGCTGGAAAGCACCGCCTTCGCCGAGGGGCGCGACAACGACTTCCTGCACCACCCGGCGATTCACGGCGGCGAGCTCGCGGCCTGCTACACCTACGGGCTCAACGGCCCCGACTCGCCCGAGGAAGGCTGCCGCGAGAACTGGTGGTACTACAGCCAGTCCGGCCCGGGCGTTTACAAGGGCGACGTCTGGTACTACTGCGAGGACTGGGACGCTCGCGAGGACATCAAGCGGATCGACACCAACCGCTGCAAGGTCTCGCTGCTGACCGGCGAGTACGATTACTCGGCGACGCCGGAAATGACGCGCGAGGCGGCAGACTCGATCCCCGGCTGCCGCTTCACCGTGATGAAGGGGATCGGGCACTTCCCGATGGTCGAGAACTACCCGCTGTTCCGCGGCTATCTGCTCGAAGAGCTGGCGTCGATGGCCTGACGCGCACCGGAGGCCGCGCTCGGGACGGCATGGAAGACGGTAGGCAGGGATGACCGCATCCTATCCCGCTTTCGGCCTCGACAGCCGTAGGGCGCTCTACGTCGGCGTCGGGGTTCTTGCCGACGCGGTTGGGGTAACGCTCGGTCCCGCCGGGCGCGCGGTGCTGATCGACGAGGACGGCAAACCCCCGCGAGTCACCTCCGACGGCGCGCGCGTGGCCCAGTCGATCGAGCTCGCCGACCGGTTCGCCGACATGGGCGCGCGGCTGGTCCGCAACGCGGCGGCGCGCACCGCCGACGAAGCGGGCGACGGGCGAACCGCCTCGACCGTGATCGCGGCCGCGATGATCGGCGAGGGGATCAAGGCGGTGGCCGCCGGCGCCGACCCGGTCGCGCTGAAGCGCGGCATCGACGAGGGTACCGCGGCGGTTCTCAACGCCCTGCGCCAGGCGGCGCAACCGGTGGCGCCCGGCGAGGCGCTGGCGGCGATCGCGACGCTGGCCGCGAACGGCGACGCCGGGATCGGCCGGATCGCGGCCGAGGCCGTCGCGGCGACCGGCCCCGAAGGCGTGGTCGACGTGGAGGACGGCCATGCGCGGGGCGTCGAGTACGGGATCGTCAGCGGCGTGCGCTTCGACGAGGGCTACGCGTCGCCCTACTTCATGACCGATCCGGAAACGCTGCTCTGCACCTACGAAGAACCGTTGATCCTGCTCTACGACGGCAAGATCGACCGTCACGAGCCGCTGCTGGGGCTGCTCGAAGGCGCCGTCCGCATGCGCCGCCCGCTGGCGATCGTCGCCGAGGCGGTGGAAGGCGAGGCGCTCCGAACGCTGACGACGAACAAGGTCCGCGGCGGACTCCGGCTGGTCGCCGCCAAGGCGCCTCATTTCGGCGACCGGCGCCGGGCCGCGCTTGAAGACGCCGCGGTGCTGACCGGCGCCACCGTCGTCGCCGAGGACAAGGGGCTCGCGCTGCAGAATGCCGATTCCAGCGTCCTGGGGAGCGCCCGCCGCGCGGTGATCTCGGGCAACGAGACGCTGTTGATCGAGGGCGCCGGCGACGAAGCTGCCATCGAGGACCGGCGGAGAGAGATCCGCAACGCGATCGCCGCGGCGGGCACCGATTACGACCGGAATTTGCTGACCGAACGGCTTGCGCGGCTTTCCGGCGGCGTCGCGTCGATCCGGATCGGCGGCGACTCGGAGGCCGAGATCGCCGTCCGGTCCGAACGCGCGCGAACCGCCGCCCGCGCGGCGCGGGCGGCGATTTCGAACGGTGCGGTGCCCGGCGGCGGCGCCGCGCTGCTCCACGCGGCGGCCGCCCTCGACGGCGCAGGGCGCGATCCTCATGCGCGGCGGGTGCTGGCGGCGGGGCTCGCCGCGCCGCTCAGGCAGATCGCCGACAACGCGGGACACGACGGACGGGCGGTCGCGGCCCGGCTCGCCGGGTGCGGCGATCCCGATCTCGGCTTCGACGCCGTCGCGGGACGGATTTGCGGCATGACGGCGGCCGGAATCCGCGACCCGCTCGACGTGGTGGAGGCGGCGCTGCGCCACGCCGCCTCCGTCGCCGGGATGTTCCTGACCGTGGAAGCGGCGCTTGCGAGGCCGCCCGCAACGCCTTCCGGCGAGCCGGAGGGATTCGGTCCGACGACGCCCGACTTCCGCGCGGACGAGCTCGAAGGGCTGGGTCTTGCCTGAACCGCCGCGCCGCGCAACATGTCCGCCATTGCCAACGCGAGGGAACGAACCATGACCGTTGATGCCATCACCAGACACAGCGTCGGCTGGATCGGCGCCGGGCGCATGGGCTTTCCCATGGCCGAATTGCTGCTCAAGGCGGGGGCCGACGTGACGGTCTACAACCGGACGGCGGCCAAGGCGGAGCCGCTCGCGGCCCATGGGGCGAAGATCGTCGCAACCCCCGCCGAGCTCGCCGACCGGGACGTGGTGTTCGCCATGGTCGCGGGACCGGACGATCTCCGCGCGGTGATCTCGGGTCCAGAGGGGCTGCTGTCTGACGCCGCCGCGACGCCCCGCATCGTCGTCGATTGCTCCTCGGTCGACGAAGAGGCGTCCGGGGACGTGCGCCGGGCGCTCGCCGAACGGGGCGCGCAATTCCTCGCCGCGCCGGTCAGCGGCAACGGCAAGGTGGTCAAGGCGCAAAAGCTCACCATCGTCTCGTCCGGCCCGAAGGACGTGTTCGACGAGGTGCGGCCCCTGCTCGAGGTCATGGCGCCGTCCGGCGTGACCTGGGTCGGAGAAGGCGATCTCGCCCGGACCTGCAAGATCTGCCACAACGTGATGCTCGGCGTGGTCATCCAGTGCCTTTCCGAGATCACCGTCCTTGCCGAACGCGCGGGCGTGCCGCGCTCGGCCTTCCTCGAATTCATGAACGCTTCGGTGATGGGATCGACCTTCACGCGCTACAAGTCGCCGGCGCTGGTCAATCTCGACTACACCACGACCTTCACCCCGCCGCTGTTGCGCAAGGACCTCGATCTCGGCTTGGCGCTCGGCCGCGAGCTGGACGTGCCGATGCCGGTGACGGCGCTGACCCGGGAGATCCTGTCCACGGTCGTGGGGAAGGGGCATACCGACATCGATTTCTCTATCCTGCTGCAGCACGAGGCCGAAGGCGCCGGACACGAGCTGGTGGCGGAGAACGTCGAGGTCGACGACGGGCTGGCTTAGAGCTTTCGGGTCGCCCTCCCCCGGCCCCTCCCGCAAGCGGGAGGGGAGAAGGCAGAGAGAGGTCGGCGAGCGAGTCCCCTCTCCCCCACGGGGAGAGGGTCAGGGTGAGGGGGACACCGGATCCGCGCGGGTTTTGCGCTAGTTTGACGAGGAAACGCCGAAAGGAGAACGTAATGGCGAAGGGCTACTGGGTAAGTTGTTATCGCGCGATCAAGAATCCCGACGCGCTGGGGGAGTATGCCAAGCTCGCGGGGCCGGCGATCGCGGCCGGGGGCGGGAAGTTTCTTGCCCGTGGCGGGCGGGTGGCGGCCTTCGAGGCCGGCGTGAACGAACGCACTGTCGTCGTCGAGTTCGAGAGCTTCGAGCAGGCACTGGCAACCCATGACGGGGAAGCCTATCAGGCCGCGCTCGCGAAGCTCGAAGGGGCTGTCGAGCGCGATCTGCGCGTCGTCGAGGGGGTCGACTGACCGGCGGCGCTACGCCGCCATCAGCGCTTCGGCCCTGTCGTAGTCGAATGCGACGGGGTCGATTTTCCCGGCGTGGATTTCCGCGACGCGCTCGGGCGATAGCGGGTTGGAGAACTGGCCGTTCCGCATCGCCACGCGGGCCTTGAGCAGTTCCCTGACCAGCGATTCCATCCGGGTCCACTCGGCGTCCGTCATGCCCTCGGCATCGAGCCCGACGATGCCGCCCAGCATGTGCTCGAACTCGTCGTCGTAGACCTTCGCGCAGGCCCCGGCGATCAGCGCGTCGTTGCCGCCGCGGTCGGCGATGCGCATGCCCTCGCGGAACAGGGTGCAGTAGCCGCCTTCGGAGAACTTCGACGCGCGGGTGCCGATCTCGCCGTGCTCGGCGAGGGTCCGGTAGCGGAGCCGGGTGAGCACATTGTCCTCCTCCCAGCCCTGGCAGCGATGCGGGTCCAGCCTGGGCGTGCCCTCCGGGCGGATCGCGTCGTAGATGTCGGCGAAGGCGACCAGATGGGTGAACTCCTCGTAGAGCCCTTCGAGCAGATCGCGGATGCGGTGGCGCGGCACCTCGACGTCCATCTTCGGCAGGACTTCGAGCACCTCGGTCAGGGGGCCCACGATCACGCCCCGGTTGCCGTAGTCGCCGACGCCGGAGCCCTTGAACTCCTTGAACACCTGCAGTTCGAGCCAGCGCAGATCGGTTTCGATGGTGCGGACCGGCGAATCCCAGTAGGTGCGGACCACTTCCGCTTCGCCCGCGAACAGCGGCGCGGCGGACTCGATCAGGCGGCGGAGGGGCGGGCTCATCGCCATGGAGCGGTACTCCGGGTGAGGGGTGGACTCGATGCGACGGGGCATTGCTAATGACTGCCTCGGCCGTGCGCAACCATGGCCCCGTGCCCATCATGCCCGTCGCAGGGAATGGAACTCGACCTCGCACTCGCGGCGACCGTAGCGATCGCTTTCCTGGCCGCCGGCATCACCAAGGGGGTGGTGGGGCTCGGCCTGCCCCTGACGGCGGTCGCGGTGCTGACGATCGCGATGGGGCTGAGGGAGGCGGTGCCGCTGATCATCGTGCCGGTATTGATCACCAATGCCTGGCAGATGAGCCGGGGCGGCATGCTGGTGCCGCTATTCAAGCGGTTCTGGACGATGATCGTGCCGCTCGGCGTCGGCGCCTGGCTTGGCACGGTGCTCCTTTTCGTCATCGACGAGACGCTGGTCGGCGCGCTGCTCGGGGTGGTCATCATCGTCTATTCGCTGGTCAACATTTTCGCGCTCAGGTTCCGTATCCCGGAAGGGCACGAGCCCTGGTACTCGCCGGGCGTCGGGCTGCTGTCCGGTTTGCTGACCGGGTTGACCGGCTCGGTCGGGGGGCCGGTCGCGATCTACTTCCAGGCGCTGGGCCTCGACCGCGAGACGTTCCTGCAGGCGGCCAGCCTCGCCTTCTTCCTGACCGCGCTGCCCTGGGGCGGGACGCTGATCGCCGAAGGCGCCCTCACCCCGGAGGCGGCCGCCATCGGAACCGCCGCGCTGCTGCCGTCCTTCATGGGCATGTGGATCGGCCAGAGGATCGGCGAGAAGCTGTCCCAGGAGGTGTTTTCCAAGGGCGTGTTCGGGTTCCTCATTCTCGTCGGCGCGAATCTGATCCGCCGGGCGGTCGTGTGAAATCCTCGAAAGGGCGGGTGAGCGATGCGGAAGATTCCCATCTATGAGACGCCGGAGGAGCAGCGCGGGCTGTTCCCCGAAATCTCCGGCAACGACGTCAACGGACGCGGCGAGCGCGAACTTCGCAGGCCGAGCCCGCTGTTCTGGCATTACGGCGTCGATATCCCGCACAAGGCGTTGCAGGACTACTACATGGAACGCTTCGAGGCGTTTCCCGAGCTGCACGATTTCCATCTCAAATACGGCGGGCGCGGACAGAGAAAGCCGCCCGACAAACCGGGGACGCCGGAGACCGATACGCCGGCGAGCTGGACGCGCCGGGTGAAGGAATACGCGCTCGCGAACGAGGGCGATCTCGTCGGGATCGCGCGGGTGAACCCCGAATGGGTGTTCGAGGGCTACGAGGCGCCGGAACCGTGGATCGTCGTCATCGGCGTCGCGATGGACCACGGGGAGCTGGCCAAGGCGCCGGCCATCCCCGCCGCCGTCGAGACCATGACGCAATACAACCGGGGCACCCGCGCCGCGCGCGCCCTCGCCAACTTCATCCAGGCCGCCGGATACCACGCCCGGCCGCATGGCGGTCCGGCGGCAGGACCGGTCACCCTGATACCCGCGGCGATCGAGGCCGGGCTGGGCGAGCTCGGCAAGCACGGCTCGATGATCAACCGGACCTACGGTTCCTCGTTCCGCCTCGCCGGAGTGCTCACCGACCTCCCGCTGGTCGCCGACGCGGAGGACGCGTTCGGGGCGGACGATTTCTGCACGCGCTGCCAGGTCTGCACCGATGCGTGCCCGCCGGACGCGATCTCCCGCGAAAAGGTTTGGGTGCGCGGCGTGGAGCGCTGGTACGTCGATTTCGACAAGTGCATCCCGTATTTCAACGACACCCAGGGCTGCGGCATCTGCATCGCCGTCTGCCCCTGGAGCCGTCCTGGAACGGCGCCGAAGCTGGCCGAGCGGATGACCCGGCGGCGTGAGCGGCTGGGCGGTCAGGACTGACGAAGAGCCGCCTCGATCAGCCGGTCGACGTCGTCCTCCGTCGTAGCGTAGCTCGGCACCAGGCGGACGGATGCGCCGCCGCGCGCGGCGTGGATTTCGAAACCGTCGGCGCGGAGTCGCTCCAACACCCACCCCGGCATGTCGAGGAACACGAGGTTCGCTTCCACCGGCGCCAGCAGGGAAATGTCCGGATGTTGGGCGAGGCCCTCCGCCAGCCGGCGGGCCATCGCGTTGGCGTGGGCGGCGAGCTCGAGCCAGAGACCGCCCGCGAGATAGGCTTCGAGCTGGGCGCTGAGATAGCGCATCTTGGAATAGGCGTGTCCCGAGCGCTTGCGCATCGGGAACAGCTCGTCCGCGAACGCCGGGTCGAAAAACACCAAGGCCTCGGCATTGAGGGTGCCATTCTTGGAAGTCCCGAAGACCACCGCATCGACGCCGGCGCGCTGGGCGATGTCGGCCGGATGACAGCCGAGCCATGCGACGGCGTTGGCGAACCGCGCGCCGTCGAGCTGCACGCGAAGTCCCGCATCCCGCGCGATCCCCGCCAGTTCGGCGATCGCCTCCGGGGTGTAGACGGTCCCCCGCTCGGTCGCCTGGGTGAGGCTGAGGATGCCGCCGTTCGCGTCCGCGAGCGACGCGCTCAACGCGGCGGGGTCGATCCGTGCGAGGTCGCCGGCGATGCCGACGCATTCCCCGCCGGCGACGTAGAACTCGGGCGCTCCTTCCTCCGCGACCGCGATATGGGCCTGCTCGTGGCAGTAGAACCGCGCGCCCGGTTCCGCCATCGCCGCGAGGGTGAGCGCGTTGGCCGCCGTGCCGGTGGCGACCGGAAGCACCCGCACGTCGGCTTCGAAAAGACGGCCGAAGATCTCGTCGAGCCTGGCCGAGATCGCGTCTTCCCCGTAGGACGCGGCGGGGCCGCTATTGGCCGCGGCGATGGCCGCCATCACGGCCGGGTGGATCGGCGCCACGTTGTCGCTCACGAAATTTCGCCCGGTCACGGCCGCGCTCCTCCCCCCGGGAATCGACGAGGGGGGTTAACCCTCCCGCCCCGGCGTTGCAAGCCGTATAATGGCCGGCATCGATCGGAGGGCCGATGCGCATACCGGCTTTCAGGACCCTTCTCGTCTGCGCGCTGGTTGCGCTGACGCCGCCCGCGCTGGCCGCGGGCGCGGTGGACGAGCGCCTCGACGGACCGGCCGTGGGCACGCAAGTGGGCGCGCTGGTCGCCGCCGCGGACCAGGCCGGGGCGGCGCGGGACTTCCGCTCGCTGCGCGGCAAGAAGGGGCTGATCCTCCTGTTCTCGCGCTCCTTCGACTGGTGACCCTTCTGCAAGAACCAGGCGGTCGCCTGGAACCGGCATCTGGAAGAGGTCAAGGCGCTGGGCTACGGGCTCGCGGCCGTGACCTATGACGGGGTGCCCGTGCTGGAACGCTTCGCCGACCGGGCCGGGATCGGCTATCCCCTCCTGTCCGACAAGGGATCGAAGATCATCCGGGCGTTCGACCTGCTCGATCCCGGGCCCGCCAGATCGACCCCGTGGTACGGCATCGCCACGCCCATGATCGTGGTGATCGACGCGGACGGCGTCGTGCGTCAGCGGTTCTCGACGGAGGGCTACCGAGACCGGCCGGAGGCGGGCGCGGTGCTGAAGGCGATCCGGAGCCGCGCCGGGTCCTGACCCGATTGCCGCTGTTCTTGCGGCGAAGCGCGGGTTAGCCTTCGCCCGCGATCCGACCCGGAGGGAGACATGGCGCAGCAACTCGATCGCTCGACCGAGGACCTCGGCAATATCGTCGCGCTCGAACACGTCAACGTGCAGATACCGGACCAGCGCCTGTCGACGCTGTTCTACGTCACCGGGCTCGGGCTCACCCGCGACCCCTACCTGATGACCAGCACCAACAACATGTGGGTCAATATCGGGCGCAGCCAGTTCCACCTGCCGACCGGAGAGCCGCAGCGCCTGCGCGGCCGGGTCGGGCTGGTGATTCCCGACCTCGAAGGGCTGGTCAAGCGGCTCAAGAAGGTGCGCGGCGAGCTCGAGGACACCGACTTCGACTTCACGCCGGGCAACGACCATGTCGACGCGACCAGCCCGTGGGGCAACCGGATTAGGCTGCACGAGCCCGACGAGCGTTTCGGGCGGATGCGCCTCGGCATGGCCTATGTCCGCCCCGACGTCCCGGCCGGCAGCGCCCCGGGCATCGCGCGCTTCTACGACGAGGTCGTGGGCGTACCGGCGACGCTCGGGGAGGAGGACGGCGCGCCGGCCGCGTTCGTCCCGGTGGGGCACAACCAGACGCTGGTCTTCCGCGAGACCGGGGACCCGATCCCCGATTACGACAACCACCACATCCAGGTCTATGTGGCCAACTTCTCCGGCCCCTACGAACGCCTGATGGAGCGCGGGCTCGTCAGCCAGGAGGACGGGCAGCACCAGTACCGCTTCAAGGACATCGTCGATCCGGAGAGCGGCGAGGTGCTGTTCACGCTGGAGCACGAGGTGCGCTCGATGACCCACCCGCTCTTCGCGCGCCCGCTGGTCAACCGCAACCCCGACCACACCAACTGGAACTACGTGCTCGGCTACGAGAACGAGGCGGCGGCGCTGCCGATCTGATTGAACCGGGGGTTCGCGGATTTCCGTCGAGTCGCGTCCGCATCGTCGCGGATCGAAATATTGTCACCCCGGACTTGATCCGGGGTCCAGAACAGCCGCGTAGGCTCTTGGGACCGCGATACTGGACCCCGGATCAAGTCCGGGGTGACAGCGGGGCGCGGGGCAGGGTCCTTGCAGGATCCGTTCCCCGGGCTACCGATCCGATCAGCGTACCTGCAGGACCAGCTTGCCGCGCAGGTGACGTGCCGCGCTTGTCGCGAGCGCGGACGCGGCGTCTTCGAGCGGGAAGGTCGTGACCTCCGGCACGGTGACCGCGCCCGTCTCGTAGAGTTCGAGGATGCGCTCCAGGTGCGGGCGGTCCCGCCCGACCCTGGGGCGCAGCGAGGTCACGTCGCCGCGCGGCGGTTCCGGCGCGGTGGAGCCGGAGGCGATGAAGGCCGCGCGGCCGCCCGGCTTGAGAACGGCGAAGGAGCGCTCGGTCACGTCGCCGCCGACGGTCTCGAACACCGCGTCGCAGTCCGAGACGGCTTCCGTGAAGTCCACCGCGTTGTAGTCGATGACCTCGTCGGCGCCGAGGGCGCGCACATAGTCGACATTGCGCGCGCTGCATGTCGCGACCACGTGGGCGCCGATATGCCTGGCGAGCTGGATCCCGAACCCCGCGACCCCGCCGGCGCCGCCCTGGATCAGGATTTTCTCGCCCGCCTTGAGCTCCAGCGTGTCCTCGATCGAGACCAGCGCGGTCAACCCGATCAGCGAGAGCGCGGCGGCGTCGACATGGGAGACGCCGTCGGGCTTGGCCGCGCAGAGTGCCGACTTCATCGCGATCTTTTCGGCGTAGGTGCCTTCCTGGCCCGGCGCGCAGACGCCGAACACCGCATCGCCCGGGGCGAACTCGTCCACGCCGTCGCCGAGCGCCGCGACCGTGCCGGAGAAGTCGCGCCCGAGCACGTAGGGGAAGTCGGCAAGCTCGCTGTAGCGGCCGGCCAGCACCTTCCAGTCGGCGCCGTTGACGGATGCCGCATGGATGTCGACGACGATCTCGCCCGGCCCCGGCGACGGGTCCGGCAGGTCGCCGTACCGCAGCACCTCGGGTCCGCCGTGCCGTTCGAAATAGACCGCTTTCATTGTCGCCATCTCCGTGTTGCACGCCACGCGGCGCGCGAGTGTAGCCGGAACGCTCCAAGAGTCACGGAGAGCCTGCCGCGCTCCTTGTCATGGTCGGCGAAGGCCGATCATCCACGAGTTTTTTGGGTCGGTTGGCATGGCGACGAAAGTAAGCAAAACGTGGATGGTCGGCCTTCGCCGACCATGACGAGTGGGGTTGAACGGACCGCTAGACCTCCGCCGTCCTGCGCTCCGCCTCGGATCTCAGCGCCGGGTCGAAATAGCCGTCGAGGAACCCGTTGAGATAGTCGAGCATCGCCGGGTCCATGACGCGGTCGGGCACCGGGTCGCGGTCGAAATGACCGTAACGGTCCTCGCCGCGCACCAGCATCGCCGGGAAACGCCCGAGGCTCGGCCGCACGTGCGGCGGGCAGTAGACGAACAAGACTCCGATGCGCCGCTCATCCGTAGTGTTGGGCTTCGACGAATGGGCGGTGCGGAAGTGATGGATCGTCGCCTCGCCGGCGCCCACCTCGGCATCGACCACGCCGGTCTCGTCGAAGTCGGGGATCATCTGCCCCCGCGCCAGGAGGTTGTCCGCGGCCCAGGTCTCGGTATGGTCCATCTCGTCCCGCAGATGCGAGCCCGGCTTGTAGCGCAGGCAGCCGTGCCTGACGAAGGAATCGGTGAGCCCGATCCAGGCGCCCCAGACCTCCAGCAGCTCGTAGCCGAAATAGGCCGAATCCTGGTGCCAGGTGGTGAAGGAGGGGTCGTTGCCGTTCTTCACCCAGACCGCCGAGCTGGTCAGCAGGATGTCGGGTCCGATCAGCCGCTCGATGGAATCCAGCAGGGCCGGCGTGGTGCCGAGCTCCACCATCCAGGGGAACAGGACATGCGGCTTGACCATCAGCTTGCGCGGACCGCGCCCGGCATACTCGCGCTCATAGTCCTCGAACCGGTCGAGGTAGTCGCGCGCCTTCTCCCGGCTCAGCACGGGCACCGGGAACACGAACCCGTCGCGCCGTGCGCCTTCGATCCGTTCGTCGGTGAGGATTTCCGCCATGGCTTTTCCCCGGAACCCGCTTGTGACAGGATCATATCGCGAACACGGAGAGCGAACCATGCCGCTGAGCCCTGAGCAGATCGAGCAGTATCGCCGCGACGGCTATGTCTTTCCGCTGCCGGTGCTTGAGGCGCACGAGGTCCCGCCGCTTCGCGCGCGGCTCGAAGCCTTCGAGGCCGAGAACGGAGGCCGGCTGGAGCCCAGCCAGCGCGGCAAGTCGCATCTCCTGTTCAAATGGCTCGACGACCTCATCCGCGATGCCCGGATCCTTGATCCGATCGAGCAGCTCATCGGCCCCGACATCCTGTGCTGGAACACCATCTTCTGGATCAAGGAGGCGGGCTCGCGAAGTTTCGTCTCCTGGCACCAGGATTCGCGCTACTGGGGGCTGTCCAGCGAGAAGGTGCTGAGCGCCTGGCTCGCGCTGTCGACGGCCAGCCTCGAAGCCGGCTGCATGCGGGTGATGCCGGGCACCCATGTCGGCGACACCCTGGTTCACCGCGACACCTATCACGACGACAACATGCTGACGCGCGGTCAGGAGATCGTCGAAGGCGTCGACGACGAAGCGGCGGTTCACATGCCGCTCGAAGCCGGCCAGATGTCGCTCCACTCCTACCGGCTCGCGCACGCGTCGGGGCCCAACCTGTCGGACGACCGGCGGATCGGCATTTCGATGCATTTCATGCCGCCCGACACCGCCCAGGTCGTGGGCGAGTGGGGTTCGGCGGCGCTGGTGCGCGGCACCGACCGGTTCGGTCATTTCGAGCACACCCCGGTTCCGGCCCGCGATTTCGACGAGGCCGCGCTCGCCTTCCATGCCCGGGCGACGCAGGCGGTCGCCGAGGTGCTCTACGCCGGCGCCGAGCGCGACACCCGGAAGCTATAGGGGTTTCAGGGACGCGGTCAGGTCCTGGCCGTCATCCCGTCGGCGAGCGACTGGGCGTAGGCGCGCCACGCCGGAATGGCTCCGGAGAGCGCACCCGCGACGACGACCAGCGCCAGGAACAGGAACTCCCTCGATGTCGGCGGGGCGACGGGCAGATAGAGCCCGTAGGAAGCGCTCACCATCGGCTGGGCGATCGCCAGCGCGGCGTAGAAGATTCCCAGACCGACCGCGATGCCCGCGACCGTCAGCGCCATGGCCTCCGCGACGAGGAGCCCGAACACATGCGCCGGGCGGGCGCCGACCGAGCGCAGGATCGCCATCTCGCGCCGGCGTTCGCCGAGGCCCGCCAGCATCATCGCCATCATGCAGAGGAGTCCGGTCGCGACGACGAAGACCGAGATCGCCGAGAGCGCCGCCTCCGCCGTTCCCATCAGGTCCCAGAGTTCCTGCAGCGCCACGCCGGGGAGGATCGCGAGCAGCGGTTCGGCCCTGTACTCGTTGATCCGCCGCTGCAGCCCGAACACCGCGAGGCGCGACTTGAGCCCCACCAGGAAGGCGGTGATCGTCTTCGGGGTAAGGTCCATCCCGCGCACCGCCTCGGCGCTGACCGCAAGACCCGGTATCGGCGCGCCCTCCCGCCAGTCGACGTGGATCGCCTCGATGCCTTCCAGGCTGACATGCACGGTCCGGTCGACCGACGTTCCGGTCCTGGCGAGAATGCCGGCGACGCGGAACGGCTTGTCCGCGTGGTCGGAGATTCCCCCCGCGCCCAGCCCGTGGCTCACCACGATGGGATCGCCGGTGCGGTAGCCGAGCGCGCCGGCGACTTCCGCGCCCAGCACCGCGTCGAACACGTCGTCGAACGGGCCGCCGGCCGCGAAGGAAAGCCGGTTTCGCCGGCCGTAGCGGTAATGCTCGAAATAGCCGCGATCGGTGCCCAGGACGCGATAGCCGCGGTGCGAATCGCCCAGCGAGAAGGGGATCGTCCAGGCGATCTCCGGCGACCCGGCGATCGTCCGGTAGCTCTTCCACGAGATGTTGTTGGTCGCGTTGCCGATGCGGAAGACCGAGTAGAGCAGCAAGGGCAGCGCGCCGCTCCGCGCGCCCACGACGAGATCGGTGCCCGAGATGGTGTTGGCGAAGCTCGCCCTGGCCTCCGTCCGCACCCGCTCCACGCCGAGCAGCAGCGCGACGCTGAGCCCGATCGCGAAGACCACGAGACCGGCCGTCGCCTTGCGGTTCAGAACGCTCCTGAGCGCCAGGGTTACGATCGGCAATTCAGCGCTCCGGCGACGCGCGGTTGATATCCGCGAGCGCGAGGCTGCGCCCGAAAGCCGGTTCGAGCCGGGCGTCGTGGCTCACGAAGACGAGTGTCGCCCCGGCCTTGTCGACCTCTTCCATGAGGAGGGCCAGGAACGCCTCCCTGACATCGGCGTCGAGGGCGGATGTCGGCTCGTCTGCGATGACCAGCTCCGGCGTCCCTATCAGGGCGCGCGCGGCGGCGACGCGCTGCTGCTCGCCCTGGCTGAGACGCGAGACTGGGCGTCCGGCGAGCCGTTCCGCGTCGAGCCCCATATGTGTCAGCAGGCGGCGCGCCTCGGCTTCAGGACGGGCGCCGGCCCGTTCCCTTCGCCTTGCCGAAAACCCGCACGGCAGCAGCACGTTGTCGATCAGGGGCAGGTAGGGGACCAGGTTGAACATCTGGAACACGAAGCCGATATGGTCGGCGCGGAAAGCGTCGCGCGCCCCGCCCCGCAGACCGGCCATCTCGGTCCCCAGGATCGAGACCGTGCCCGCCTCCGGATCGACCACCCCGCCCAGGAGGTTGAGCAGCGTGGTCTTTCCGCCGCCGCTCGGCCCCTTGACGAACAGCGTCTCGCCGCGGTCGACGACGAGTTCCGGAATATCGAGGACCAGCGGATCCCGGCTGCGCCAGCGGAAGCGGATATCGGCGAGGCGGATCATGCAGGCGGGGCAGGTCCCGGCAGGGGGTCAGAAATCGAAGCGGTTCGCGCCCGGTTTCAGGCTCGCCGCGCGCTGGCCTCCCGGAAGGATAGCGCTGACCTCGACTTCCCGCATCGTACGGAACGAATCGAACAGCCGCACTTCCACGCCCTTCAGGCGCTCGGGCTGCGCGCAGCGGAAACGGTATTCGGCGTGAAACTCCGAATGTTCCTCTTCCTCCGCGTGCTTGTGCTCCCCTTTGTGCTCCTCTTCGTGACCGGATTCCGCGAGCGGCGTTTCGACTTCCGCCTCCTCGAGCTTGCAGCCCGCGCCGGGCGTCAGGCGGAACAGCGCCTCTCCCTTCTTCAGGGCGGCCACGGCGGCTTCCACCGCGGCGCGTTGCTTGGCCGTCTTCGGCATGCTCTCGAAGCCGACGATATCGTGGGCCGGCGACTCGAATTCGATTTCCACGACGTTTCCTTCGATCGCCAGCTTGACCTTGCTCTCGCCGTGCACATGCGCCTTGTCCGCCGCCCATGCACCGCCTGACAGGAGGGCGGCCGCGACACAGAACCCGATCCCCATGCTGAGCCGTCTTGCGAGCATTTCCTTCCCTCCTTCTCGGTCGGTCCCGATACAAACAATATAACATTACATATTGTGGCGAAGCGCTGCCGTGCGGTCGAACCGACCTGTCGAGTCAGCGCTTGTAGGGTTCGATCCCGGTCCCGGCGAGGGTATAGCCGGTCTCCAGCGAGGCCCGGCCGTCGACATAGGCGAGCGACGTGGTGCTGCGTTCGACGCTCATGCGGCCGGTGATCCAGACGGGTGCGAACAGCTCGTTCACCACGTAGGGCTCGTCGAGCGTGACGAACACCATCTGGTTCGGTGGCGGCGGCGGAACATGGATGCACGCCCCGAAATAGGGGACGAGCAGGAGTTCCTTCACCGCGATCCCCGCGAACTCCAGGGGCAGCGCATAGCCCGGAATGCGCACGAGCTGTCCGTCGAGCCCGTCGTCGACCCGCCGGTTCAACGCGTCCACCTCCGCGCGGAAGCTCTCGTACTTGGCCACCAGCGCGTCCACGTCGAGGCCCTGCCGCGCGAGTTCGCTCGCCATCTCGACGGCGATCTCGTATTCCTCGCCGACGGCGGATATCTCGCCCCGGCGTTCCGCGGCCCGGGCCCATGCGACGGCCTCGAGGTCGAGCCGCTGGTCGCCCGTGAGTTCGGCGAGCGGGTCGACGAGCTTGTCTCCGCCGGGCGCGAGATCCCGCCACGCGAGCTCACGCGCCAGCTCGGCTCCCGCCGGCGCGGAGAAAAGAAAGACCAGCGCGCAAACGGCAAGGATCGGCCGCATCGTCGAAATCCTCTCCCGGCGCGAAGCCTCAGCCGCACCGCTTCTCCAGCACGGCGAGGATCGCGCGCACGATCCCCACGTAGCCGGTGCAGCGGCAGAGATTGCCCGAAAGCTCCAGCCGGACCCGCTTTTCGTCGGCGTCCGGCAACCGCGTCACGATGTCGCGCGCGGTCACCAGCATTCCCGGCGTGCAATAGCCGCATTGCAGGCCGTGGTTCTCGGTGAAGGCCTGACGGAGGTCTTCCATCACCTCGTCGTCGTCGAAGCCCTCGATGGTGGTGACCGAGGCGCCGTCGCAGCTCACCGCGTAGGTGATGCAGGAGCGCATCGGCTCGCCGTCGATCTCCAGCGTGCAGGCGCCGCAGACGCCGTGCTCGCAGCCGAGATGGGTGCCGGTCAGGCGCTGGCTGTCGCGCACGAAGTCGGCGAGGCTGGTCCTCGGCTCCACGCTCGCCGTCACCGGCGCGCCGTTGATGGTGAGGCTGATCTCGGTCATGACGCGAACACTCCTTTGATCGCGCGGCTGAGCGCGACGGCGTGGATCTGGTTGCCGTAATCGTCGAACACAGCGCCCTGACCGGCGAGCGCCGCCTTGGCGTCGTCGATCTCGACAGCCTTCCCGTCCCGGACCGCGTCGGCGAGCGTCGGCACGTCGAGCGGGGCGCCGTCGGTGGCGCCGAGGACGACGCTCGTGTAGCCGCGGTCCGGGTCGTGGACGACGGTCCCGATGGAATCCGCGAACTCGCCCGGCTTGCGGCAGATCTTGTAGTAGCCCCATTTGGCCCCGGCGGAGAGCTTCGGGATATGGAGCGCGGTGACGATATCGGCGGGCTCTAGAGCGACCGTGAAGGCCGCGAGCTGGAATTCCGAAAGCGGCACGGCCCGCGTGCCGCCCGGCCCGTCGATGGCGACCTCGGCGCCGAGCGCGCGGAGCGCGGTCGGCCAGTCGGCGGCGGGGTCGGCATGGGCGATGCTGCCGCCGATCGTGCCCCGGTTTCGCACCGCGCGGTAGGCGATCTGCCCGGCCACGAAGCGCATCATGCCGTTGGTCGTGTCCGGGACCTTGCCGTCCTCGATCGCCGCATGGGTGACGCCGGCCCCGACGACCAGCCGGTCGCCCTCCTCCGAAACCGTCTTGAGCGCGTCGAGCCTTCGCACCTCGACCACCAGGTCGGGCTGGGCGAGGCGGAGGTTCATCATCGGCCCGAGCGACATGCCGCCGCCGAGCGGCTTGTTGAACCCGTCCGTCGAGCCCAGCAGCCGGATCGCGTCGGCGACGTCGCCGGCGCGCGCGTAATCGAACCTGGCCGGCTTCATGCCGCTTCTCCTGGGGCTGCCGCGATCGCCGCGAGGACGCGCCTGGGCGATATCGGGGTTTCGTTGACCTCGGCGCCGTAGCGCCGGAGCGCGTCGTTGACCGCGTTGCCGATCACCGCCGGGGTCGGGATGGTGCTGCCTTCGCCCATCCCTTTGATGCCGTGCTCGGTGTGGGGCGAGGGCGTGACCATGTGCGCCAGACGGAAGGCCGGCACCTCGGCCGCGCCCGGCAGGTGGTAGTCGGCGAAGGTGGAGGCGAGCGGCTGGCCGAGCTCGTCGAACGGCGATTCCTCGAACAAAGCCGTCCCGATGCCCTGCGCCGCGCCGCCATAGACCTGGCCCGAGACCACCATCGGGTTGACCATGGTGCCGCAATCCTCGACCACGACATAATCGAGCACCTCGACGGCTCCGGTATCGGTATCGACCGCGACGACCGCCGCATGAGTCGAGTAGGAAAACGTGCCGTGATCGGGCTCCGGGCGGTAGCCGACCACCGCCTCGACGCCGTCGGTATCGACGTCGGCCGGCAGCTCCTCCGGGTTCATGTACCAGACCCGGCCGATCTCCGAGAACGGCAGGTCGCCGCTCGGCCCCATCACCCGGCCGTCGGCGATGCGGACCTCGTCGCGCTCGCATTGCAGCAGGTGCGCGCCGATGGTCTGCATCCGCTCGACCAGCACCTTGCAGGCGCGCGAGACCGCGCCGCCCGCCATGACGATGCTGCGCGAGGCGTAGGTACCCGTGGAATAGGGCGTGAGCCCGGTGTCGCCGTGGATCACCGAGACGTTCTCCGGGTCGATACCGAGAATTTCGCTTGCCACCTGGGCGAGGGTGGTCTCCATACCCTGGCCGTGCGACTGCACGCCCACCCGGAGCTCCAGCCCGCCGTCAGGGGTCAGCTTGGCGCCCGCCTGCTCGTAGCCCGGCACCATCTGCACGCCCCAGCTCGCGAACACCGAGGTGCCGTGCGCGGCCTGCTCGACATAGCTGCCGAACCCGAGCCCGATCAGCCTGCCGTCCGGCTCGCCGCGCGCCTGGCGCTCGCGCACCGCTTCGATGTCGATCATTTGCACGGCCTTGGCGACGGCGCCGGCATGATCGCCCGAATCGAAGGTCTTTTTGGCGACATTGGTGTAGGGCATGGAAGAGGCCGGGACCATGTTGATCGTCCGGACCTCGTGCGGCTCGCGCCCCACCGTGCGCGCCACCGCGTCGACCAGCATCTCCATCGCGAAGGCGACGCCGGGCCGTGCCACGCCGCGATAGGGCACCAGCGGCGGCTTGTTGGTAACGACCGTCCATGTCTTCACCCCATAGGCCTCGATCGCGTACGGCCCCGGCAGGTTGCCGCCGGCCATCGCGGCTTCCAGGCAGTTGGTGAAGGGGTAGATCGAGTACGCCCCGGCATCGACGGTGACCTCGCCCTCGAGGCCGAGAATCTTGCCCTCTTCGTCGGCGTGCGCCGTCACGATGTAGTGGTGCTCGCGGCAATTGGCGTCCGCGATCAGGTGCTCGCGCCGGTCGGAGATCCAGCGCGCGGGGCGGCCGAACTTCATCGCGTACCAGCAGGCGACCAGCTCCTCCGGCTGGACGTAGGTCTTGAGGCCGAACCCGCCGCCCACGTCGGGCGCGATCACCCGCACCTGGCGCTGTTCCAGCCCGAGGAAGACGGCGAGTCCGGCGCGGATCAGATGCGGCACCTGGGTCGCGGTATGGACGATCAGCTGGTCCATTCGCGGGTTCCATTCGGCCAGCACCGCGCGCCCCTCCATGGGGACCATCGCCTGCCGGCTCATGCGGAACTCGCGGGTCACCGAGTGCGCCGCGCGCGCCTTGACCGAATCCATGTCGCCGTCGTTGAGCGTCGCCAGCGCGATGTTGTCCCCCCATGCGTCGTGGACCAGCGGCGCCCCCGGCTTCCTCGCCTCCAGCATGTCGACCGCGGGCTCCAGCTCCTCGTAGTCGACTTCGACCGCCTGTGCGAGGTCCTCCGCCTCGGCCCTGGTGGCCCCGACGCACGCCACGACGGTCTCGCCCACGAACCGCACCTTGTCGATGGCGAGCGCCGGGAAGTCCGACGGCTTGTAACCGGGGAGCTTCGACGGCGCGCGCATCGGCGCGACCCCGTCGAGGTCGTCGGCCGTGAACACCCGGTCCTCCGCGCCTTCCGGCTTGACGATCGAGCGGATGCGGCCATGCGCCACCGGGCTCCTGACGAAGGCGAGCGCAACCTCGCCAGCCGCGGCGATGTCGGCGACGTAGTTACCGCGCCCCGCGAGGAACCGCCGGTCTTCCTTGCGCAGCACGCTCGCTCCGATTCCGGTATCGCTCATTCCCGCCCCCATTTCGCGAAGCGGCATGATTCACGCCGGGCAAAGGCCCGTCAACGCCATGAGCCGGGCTTCGTTGCGGCTCCCCCGATTTGCCTATACACATCGGGCGGAATCGGCCCGCCCGGGAGCGCAGCGTCATGGAATTCGGCTATTTCACCCTGTCCGACAACTACTATCCGGACAATCCGCGGAGCGCGAGCGACTTCGTGCTCGAGATCCGCGAGCAGGCGATTCTCGCCGACCGGCTGGGCTTCCACTCGGCCTGGATCGGCGAACACCATTTCGACCGGCTGGGCGTCAATTCGCGCCCCGACCTGGTGCTGGCGAGCATCGTCCCGGTGACCGAGCGCATCCGGCTCGCGCCCGCGGTCAACGTGCTGCCGATCCATCACCCCATTCACGTCGCCGAGTGCTGGGCGACGCTCGACCTCGTCAGCGGCGGGCGGGTCGACTACGCCACCGGGCGCGGTTACGACCGGGCCGAGTACGAGCCCTTCGGCGCTGACTTCATGAAGTCGAAGGAGATTTTCGAGGAGGGGATCGACGTCGTCCTCAAGGCGTGGACCGAGCCCGGCATGTGGTCGCACAAGGGCGCGTATTACGACATCCGCGACATGGAGATCACGCCCAAGCCGGTGCAGCAGCCGATCCCGGTCTATATCGCCTGTTTTTCCGGCACCAGCATGGACATGGCGGCGAAGCGCGGGCTCAACATAATCTACGCGCCCTTCGCGGCCTCGATGATCTTCGGCGGGCTCGGCCCGGCGGTGGCGCAGTACCGCGAGGCCTGCGAGAAGGAGGGCAACACCCCCGGCCGGGCCAAGTGCAGCTATTTCATTCACCTCGCCGACACCCCGGAAGAGGAGGATTTCGGCCGCCAGGCGATGATGGACTATTTCCGGTACTGCGTGCTCAGGGCCTTTCCGGACGACCCGTCCAAGATGCCGCCCACGATGCACTACTTCATGAAGATCAACGAGATCCTGCGCGGCATGACCAAGGAGACGTTGTCCGACAAGTCGATCCTGATCGGCAGCGCGGACGCGGTGGTCGAGACGCTGAAGCGCGTCGAGTCCGACGGGATCGACGAGGTCATCCTCTACTTCAACGTGGGCCGCAAGCCGCACGCGATGGTCAAGGACCAGATGCACAAGTTCATCGAGGAGGTCGCGCCGGCCTTCGAGGGGAGCCACGCCCGCGCCGCGGCCGAGTGAGCGCCGGCCCTTCGATACGCCGCCTTCGGCGGCTACTCAGGGTGAGGGTTTTCCCGCTCCCTCATCCCGAGTAGGCGCGAAGCGCCGTATCGAGGGACGCCCCGCTTGCCGCGTCTCCGCCCGGCTCACTATGATCGCCGCCGGGAGGGGGCATGCGGGATCACAGCGTCGTCGTCGACGAAGCCGCCACGCCGCGCGGCATCGAATTCGCGGACACTTTCAACGTCTCCGTCGCCTTCCTCGACCGCCACCTTGAAGAGGGAAGGGGCGACAAGCCGCTCCTCGTCACGCACGGCGCCTCGTGGAGCTTCGCCGCCGCCGCGGAGCGGGTGAACCGCGCCGCCAACGCCCTCAAGGCGCTCGGAATCGGGCGCGGCGACCGGGTCATGCTGTTCTGCAAGGACGGCCCCGGCTTCCATGACGGGTTCCTCGGGGCGGCGCGGATCGGCGCGGTGGCGATCCCGGTCAACTACTTCCTGCGGGCGGCCGATTACGCCTACATGCTGAGGGATTCGGGCGCCTGCGCTGTCATGGCCCACGCCGACATGTTCGGCGAGGTCGAGCCGGCGCTGGCCGAGGCGGGCGCGGCGGTCCGCCACCGCATCTGCGTCGACGCCGCCGCGCCCGGCTGGCTCTCGCACGAGGCGCTTCTGGCCGCTTCCGATCCGTGGTGCCCGCCCGAGCCCACGACGCCCCGGACAGACTGCTTCTGGCTCTACTCGTCCGGCTCCACCGGCGATCCCAAGGCGTCGGTCCACCAGCACAAGGACCAGATCTACACCTCCGTCCTCTATGCCGAGGCGGTCGCCGGGATGACGGCGGACGACGTGCTGTTCTCGCCGCCCAAGATGTTCTTCGCCTACGGACTCGGGAACTCGGTCTCGTTCCCGCTGTGGACCGGGGCTACGGCGGTCTATCTCGAGGACCGGCCGACGGCGGAGAACACGCTGGATGCGATTTCCGGGTTCAGGCCCAGCGTCTATTTCGGGGTCCCGACCCTCTATGCGATGCAGCTCGCCGCGATGGAGGCGGGGCACGAGGCCGATCTGTCGAGCCTGCGCTGGGCGGCGTCCGGCGGCGAGGCGCTGCCGGCGTCGGTGTTCGAGGACTGGAAGGCGCGCTCGGGCGTCGAGATCGTCGAATCCATCGGCTCCAGCGAGGCGCTCCACTTCTACACCGCCAATCCGCCGGGCGGGGTCAGGGCGGGCTCGCTGGGCACCATCGTTCCGGGCTACGAGGGGCGCATCGTCGGCGAGGACGGCATGGATCTTCCCGACGGCGAGCCCGGCGAGTTCGTCATCCGGGGCGAGAGCATCGCGACCTATTACTGGAACAAGCCCGAGCGCACCGCGCGCGGCATGCGCGACGGAGGATGGTTCCACACCGGCGACACCTGCTACCGGGACGGGGACGGCTATTATTATTTCTGCGGGCGCGACGACGACATGCTCAAGGTGGGCGGCATCTGGGTCGCGCCGTTCGAGGTCGAATCCGCGCTCGCCGCGCACCCCGGTGTGCTGGAGGCCGCGGTGGTCGGCGCCGAGGACGAGAACGGGCTGGTGAAGCCGAAGGCCTTCATCGCGCTCAAGGAGCCGGGCGGCGCCGGCCCGGCGCTCGAATCGGAGCTCGTCGCCTTCGTGCGAGACCGGCTCGCGCCCTTCAAGTACCCGCGCTGGATCGAGTTCGTCGACGAGCTGCCCAAGACCGCGTCCGGCAAGATCCAGCGCTTCCGGCTGCGCGGCGCATAGAGGAGGAACGGGATGGTCGATGCCTGGGGCTGGCGGATGAAGTTCGGCGTGGTCACGCCGTCCACCAACACCATCGTGCAGCCGCATTACGACGCGATGGCGCCCAAGGGGGTGACCAACCACATCTCGCGCATGCACATCCCCGACGACCCGGTCAATTCGGACGAGGATTTCGACGAGCTGATCCGGCGCATCGACGTGGCGCTCGAGGAATCGATCGACCGGGTGATGACCTGCCGGCCCGACCACCTGATCCTCGGCATCTCGGCGGAGAGCATCTGGGGCGGCGGGCTGGAGCCCGCGCGCGAGATCGAGCGCCGCATCGAGACCCGCGCCGGCGCCGATATCGGCGTCACCCAGGCGGCGGACGCGCTGCCGGCGGCGCTCAGGGCCTTCGGCGATCGCGTAAAGCGGATCGCCATCGTCTGCCCCTACTACCCGGTCGCCATCGGTCATCTCCAGGCCTTCGCCGACGAGACCGGCTTCGACCTCGTGCGGACCGAGTGCCTCGCCTGCGACTCGCCGGTCAACATCGCGCACATCACCGAGGACGAGCTGCGCGAGGCGGTGCGGAAGGTCGACGGGCCCGACATCGACGCCGTCGTGCAGTTCGGCGCCAACCTGCCGATGGCCTATGTCGCGGCCGAGGCGGAGCGCTGGCTCGGGAAGCCGGTCCTCGCTGTGATGACGGCGACTTACTGGTACGCTCTGCGCCGGAACGGGATCGAGGATCGGAAACCCGGCTTCGGCCGGCTGATGGCGGAGCACTGAGCGGGGCGCTGGCCGCCCTTCGATACGCCGCTTCGCGGCTACTCAGGGTGAGGGTATGGTAGCGGCGGGAAAAACCTTTCCTCATCCCGAGTAGGCGCGCGAGCGCCGTATCGAGGGACGCGTGGCCCGACGGCATTCGGGAGAACCGCCGCATGTTCCTGAAGAACTGCTGGTACGTCGCGGCCCAGCCGGAGGAGATCGGGCGGACGCCGTTCGCGCGGACGATCTGCAACGAACCCATCGTCTTCTGGCGGACCGAGGCCGGGGACCCCGTCGCCTTCGAGGACCGCTGCTGCCACCGCCGGATGCCATTGAGAAAGGGCGTGACCGAGGGCGACCGGCTGCGCTGCCACTATCACGGGCTCGAATTCGACCGCACGGGCGCCTGTGTGCGCGTGCCGGGGCAGACGACGGTGCCGCCCGACGCGCGGGTGCGGGCGTTTCCGGCGGTCGAGAAATACAACTGGATCTGGGTCTGGCCCGGCGATCCGGCGGCGGCGGACGAGGATCTGATAATCCCCTTCCCGTGGCGCGTCAGCGAGGATTGGGGCGACAAGGGCGCCTGTTTCCACCTCAACGCCGATTACCGCCTCGTGCTCGACAACCTCCTGGATCAGTCGCACCTCGCCTTCGTGCACGCGACCACGATCGGCAATTCGGCGATCGCCGAGGACGCCAGTATCCGGACGATCAGGACGGACGAGACGGTGACCGTCGCGCGCTGGATGGTCGGCCACCCGGCACCGCCGACCTACCGGATGATGATGGGCTGGGAGGACGATTTCATCGTCGACCGCTGGGCGATCAACGAATTCCGCCCGCCCTCGGCCGTGCGCCTGCTGGTCGGCGCGGCGCCGGACGCGGCGGGCGGCAAGGATTTCGGGTTCGCGACCATCGACCATCCGGAGCCCGAGGGCGGATTCGCGTTCCGCAACCTCAACTTCATCACGCCGGAGACAGAGACGAGCTGCCACTATTTCTGGTCGAACGCCTGCAACCTCAAGCCGATCACCGAGGAACGCACCGAACTTCACTTCCGCCAGGTGATGAAGGCCTTCCAGCAGGACTGGGAGGTGCTGGAGCTACAGCAAGCGAACTGGGACGACCGGCCCATCGTCGCGACCAACGCGGATGCGGGTCTCATCGCGGCGCGGGCCCTGATCGACAAGTTCATCGCCGCCGAAGCTGCGGCGCAATAGCACGTCACTGGAAACAGGAGGAAGCCATGCCGAAGCGGGAAGAGATCAACGTCGACTGGCCGTGGACGAAGAAGTTCCCCTTCAACCTCGGGATCAAGGTCGGGGATACCGTCTACGTCTCCGGCACCGTCGCCTGGGACCCCGACGGCAACATCGTCGGCGAGGACGACATGCTGGCCCAGTCGCGCCAGGCGTTCTCCAACATGAGGACGGTCCTCGAAGCGGCCGGCGCGACGATGGACGACGTGGTCAAGATCAACGCCTTCCTGACCGACATCGGCCGCTACGCCGAATATTCCCAGGCGCGGTCGGAAGCCTTCACCGGCAACATGCCGGCATCGACCGCCGTCACCTCCTACAAGCTCCTGCAGGACAAGCTGCTGGTCGAGATCGAGTGCGTCGCCGTGATCGGGAGCGGGTAGGCATCGCCCTTCGATACGCGGCTTCGCCGCTACTCAGGGCGAGAGTCCCCCGAAATATCCTCATCCCGAGTAGGCGCGAAGCGCCGTATCGAGGGACGGCGGCGCTCAAAGAATGTCCAGCACCGTCTCCGGCGGCCGGCCCAGCGCGGCTTTCCCGCCCGAGACCACGATGGGGCGTTCGATCAGGATCGGGTCGGCGACCATCGCGGCGATCAGGGCTTCCCGGCTCAGGCCCTCGTCGTCGAGGCCGTTTTCCCTGTAGGGCGCTTCCTTCCTGCGCATCAGGTCGCGCGGTTCCAGCCCGAGCATCTTGAGCAGCCCGTCGAGCGTCGCCGCGTCGGGCGGGGTCTTGAGGTATTCGACGATCTCGGGCGCGATGCTGCGCTCCTCCAGCAGCTTCAGCGTCGCGCGCGATTTGCTGCAGCGCGGGTTGTGATAGATCGTGACGGCCATATCGGTCTCCCGGTTCCGGGTCAGGCGGCGATGCGCTCGCGGCGTTCGACCAGCCGCAACGCCTGACGGAGCAGCGCGCCGGTGGCGCCCGGGCGGCGCGCGCCCTCGCTCAGCGTCCGCCGCCAGGCGCGGGCGCCCGGCACCCCCTGATAGAGGCCGAGCACGTGGCGCGTCATGCGCCAGAGCGGCACGCCCTCCGTGAGCCGCGCGTCCACGTAGCCGGCATAGGCTTCTATCGCGCCGGCGCGGTCGGGGAGCGCGGCGCCGTGCAGCGCCGCCTCGATTTCGGCCAGCAGGAACGGGTTGTCGTACGCCGCGCGGCCGAGCATGACCCCATCCGTCGGGCCGATCTGTTCCAGCGCTTCATCCTTCGTCGTGAAGCCGCCGTTGATGACGACCGTCAGGTCCGGGCGCTCCCGCTTGAGCCGGTGGACGAACTCGTAATGGAGCGGCGGGATCTCGCGGTTTTCCTTCGGGCTCAGCCCGGACAGCAGCGCCTTGCGCGCATGGACGACGAACACGCCGATCCCGGCCACCGCGATCCGGTCGACGAAGCCCGCGAAATGGTTGTAACCGTCGCGATCGTCGACCCCGATCCGGGTCTTGACGGTGACCGGGAGCGCGGTCGCCCCTTGCATCGCCGCCACGCAGTCGGCGACGAGCGCCGGTTCCAGCATCAGCCGGGCGCCGAATCCGCCCTGGCTTACCCGCTCGCTCGGGCAGCCGAGATTGAGGTTGATCTCGTCGTAGCCCCACGCCTCGCCGAGCGCGGCGCAGCGGGCGAGCTCCTCGGGGTCGCTGCCGCCGATCTGGAGCGCGACGGGATGCTCCGCCGGATCGAAGCCGAGGAAACGCTCGCGGTCGCCGTGCAGGATCGCGCCGGCCGGGATCATCTCGGTATAGAGCAGCGTCCGGGGCGCCAGCAGCCGCAGGAACCGGCGGCAATGCCGGTCCGTCCGGTCCATCATCGGCGCCACCGAGAGCCGCCGGTCCAGAGTGTCGCGCGGGTCCGTCATGGGCGGTAATCTAGCACCCATCCCATTCCGACCGAACCGCCTCGTCGGTCTCCCCGGCGCGATGGCGCTCCTGCAGCCGGGCGAACGCTTTCTCCGGCAGCAACCGCGACAGCGCCCAGACCGCCATCGCGCGGACCAGGGGCGACGGGTCGTCGAGCGCCGCTTCCGCCGTCGCCGCCAGCGCGGGCTCGCCGCTGTTGCCGATGGCGATCATCGCGTTGCGGACGAAGCGGTCGCGCCCGAGACGCTTGACCGCCGATTTCGAGAAGAGTGCGCGGAAGGATGCGTCGTCGAGCGCGGCAAGCTCGGCGAGCCTGGGCGCGGTGAGCTCCATCCTCGGGTAGAGCGCCGGTTCCGCCGCGAGGCGCGCAAACTTGTTCCACGGGCACACGGCGAGGCAGTCGTCGCAGCCGTAGATCCGGTTTCCCATGGCGGCGCGGAATTCCGGCGCGATGTGCCCCTTGTGCTCGATCGTCAGGTAGGAGATGCAGCGCGTGGCGTCGAGCCGGTAGGGCGCGGGGAAGGCTTCGGTCGGGCAGACGTCGAGGCAGCGCCGGCAGGAGCCGCAACGGTCGATCTCGGGCGCATCCGGGGAGAGCTCCAGCGTGGTCAGAATCTCGCCCAGGAACAGCCACGAACCGAACTCGCGCGAGACCAGGTTGGTGTGCTTGCCCTGCCAGCCGATGCCCGCCCGCTGGGCGAGCGGCTTTTCCATCACCGGCGCGGTGTCGACGAACAGCTTGACCTCGCAGTCAAGCGCCTCGTGCATCCAGCGCGCGACGGCGCGGAGCTTCTTCCTCATCACGTCGTGATAGTCGCGCCCCTGGGCGTAGACCGAGACCGTGCCCCGGTCGCGCCGTTCGAGCGCCGCCAGCGGATCGGCGGCAGGGCCGTAGTTCTGACCCACCACGACCGCCGATTTCGCCTCCGGCCAGAGCCGCGCGATGTCGCCCCGCCTGTCCTCGTTGGCGGCGAGCCAGCCCATGTCGCCGTGATGACCCGCCCCGATGAAGCCCGCGAGGTCCTGCTTGGCTTCCCCGCCCAGCGCCGCGTCGCAGAACCCCACCGCGTCGAACCCCTCGGCGAGCGCGCGCCCGCGGATCCGTTCGCGGAGTCGGCCGGAGGTCATGGTTGCGAGTCCTCCTCCTCGAACCGCCCGGCGAAGTCCGCCAGCGTCCCGGCCTCGATCGCCTCGCGCAGCCCGGCCATCAGAAGCTGGTAATGGTGGACGTTGTGGGTGGTCAGCAGGATCGGCCCGAGCATTTCCTTCGCCCGGAACAGATGGTGCAGATAGGCGCGGCTGTAGCCGGCGCAGGCCGGGCAGGGGCAGTCGGCGTCGATGGGGGACGGGTCGTCGGCGTGGCGCGCGTTGCGGATGTTGATCGTCCCGGTGCTCGTGTAGCCGCGCCCGGTGCGGCCCGACCGCGTCGGGATCACGCAGTCGAACATGTCGATGCCGCGCAGCACCGCGCCCACGATGTCGGACGGCGTGCCGACGCCCATCAGGTAGCGCGGCGCGTCGGCGGGGAGCGAGGGCATGGTCTCGTCGAGCACACCGAAGGTGGTGTCCTGGCCTTCCCCGATGGCGAGCCCGCCCACCGCATAGCCGTCGAACCCGATGTCGATCAGCATCCCGGCCGACTCGCGCCGCAGGTCGCCGTAGACCCCGCCCTGGACGATGCCGAACAGCCCGTGGCCGGGACGCTCGCCGAACGCCGCCTTCGAGCGCGCGGCCCAGCGCATCGAGAGCCGCATCGAATCCGCCGCTTCGTCGACGGTCGCCGGAAACGAGGTGCACTCGTCCAGCACCATCGTCACGTCGCTGCCCAAACTGTGCTGGATCCCGACCGCGCGTTCGGGGGTGAGCGCGTGGCGGGCGCCGTCGATATGGGAGCGGAAGACGACCCCGTCCTCCGCGACGGTCCGGCGCCCGGCGAGCGACATCACCTGGTAGCCGCCCGAATCCGTGAGGATCGGCCCCGTCCAGTTCATGAAGCGGTGCAGACCGCCCAGCTTCCTCACGGTCTCCTCGCCCGGGCGCAGCATCAGGTGGTAGGTGTTGGCGAGCACGATGTCGGCGCCGGCGTCCGCCACCGCGTCGGGCGTCATCCCCTTGACGGTGCCGGCGGTTCCGACCGGCATGAAGGCCGGCGTCCGCACCGTTCCGTGCGCGGTCTCCAGCAGCCCGGTCCGCGCCGCCCCGTCCCGCGCGAGGATCGAGAACGCGAGCCCCATCACGCGCCCTCCGCGCGGTGGAGGAAGGTCGCGTCCCCGTAGGAATAGAACCGGTAGCCCGCCTGCGCCGCGTGGGCGTAGGCCGTCTTCATCCGCGCGAGCCCGGAAAACGCCGCCACCAGCATGAACAGCGTCGAGCGCGGCAGGTGGAAATTGGTCAGCAGCGCATCGACCACGCGGAACCGGTAGCCCGGCACGATGAAGAGGTCCGTGTCGCCGCGGAACGCTCCGACCGCGCCGTTCCCGTCCGCCGCCGATTCGAGCAGGCGGAGCGAGGTCGTGCCGACCGCCACGACGCGGCCGCCGTCGTCCCGCCGCCTCCGGATCGTCCCGGCGGCCCGCGGCGAGACCTCGCCCCATTCGGCGTGCATCCGGTGGTCCGCGACCCGTTCGGCCTTGACCGGCAGGAAGGTCCCCGCGCCGACATGGAGGGTCACCACGGCGATCTCCACCCCGCGCTCTTCGATCCGGCCGAGCAGGTCCTCCGTCAGATGGAGTCCCGCGGTCGGCGCGGCGACGGCGCCGGGGGATTGCGCGTAGACGGTCTGGTAGTCGTCCCGGTCCCGCGCGTCCGCCCCCTCCGGCCGTTCGATGTAGGGCGGAAGGGGGGTCTCGCCGTGCTCGTCGAGCGTCGCGAGCACGTCGGTTCCCGGGGGAAAGCGGAGCCGCACCTCGCCGCCCTCGGCGCGGTCCAGGACCTCCGCGCGGAAGTCGTCCGCCACCTCCAGCACGTCGCCCGGTCGCAGCCGCCGGGCCGGGCGGGCGAGCGCGCTCCAGGTCTCGCCTGCCGGGGCGCGGTCGAGCCGCCGCAGCAGCGTCGCCTCGACGCGCGCGCGGCCTCGCATCCCGGCAATGCGGGCGGGAATGACCTTCGTGTCGTTGATGACCAGCACGTCGCCCGGCCGCAGGAGCTTCGGCAGGTCGGCGACGGTCCGGTCATGCAGGGGCGCGCCCACCTCCAGCAGCCTCGCCGCCTCGCGCGGCACGGCCGGCCGGTCGGCGATGGCGCCTTCGGGCAGGTCGAAGTCGAAATCTCCGGTCTTCAACCCGCCGGTCATTCGTCTCCGGTTCCGTCCTCCCAGAGTTCGGCGACCTCGTCCGCGACGCGCTCGTAGGTCTCGTCGCGCGGCAGGATCATGCGCCCGGCCTCCTCCTCCTCGCGGGTGCGGTTGAGGCTCCATTCCTGAACCGAATCCCGCAGCTCCTCGTCGGTGAGGATGAAGCTCAGCAGCCTGTTCTGGACCTCGAGCGGCGGGTCGTCGTCGCCCGTCTCGTCCAGGATCACGGCGCGGAAATAGACGACCGTGTCGAGGATCAGCTGCGCCTCCTCCTTGCTCCACTGGCGCATGGGCTCGAAATTGTTGGCCCGGAGCTCGGCCATCTGGGCGCGGGTGATGGTGCCGGGAACGCCGATCCGCGGCATCGACTTCTGATCGCCCGGCGGCTGAGCGGCGCCATCGGATGCCGGCGCGCCCTGCCGCGCGGCGAACTGGCGGCGCGCCCGCGCGTAGGCCGCCCGGCGCATCAGCAGCCAGACGACGAGTCCCACCGCGACGGCGATCAGTAAACTGTCCACGGAATTTCTCCTTCCGGTTCCGGCCGGTCAGTCTTCCCCGGCGCCGATCACGCCGATGGCCTCGATCTCGATCACCGCCTCCGGCTTGAACAGGTGCGAGACGCAGACCAGCGTCGAGCACGGGAAGTCGCCGGTAAAGAACTCGCGCCGCGCCCGCCAGATCTCTGGCTGGTGGCGCATGTCGGTGGTGAACATGGTGATCTTGGCGACATCGTTCATCTTTCCGCCGGCCGCCTCCATCAGCGACTGCATCTGGGCGAAGATGTTCCGCGCCTGAACGTAGGCGTCGCCGACGCCGATCACGTTCTGGTTCTCGTCCCAGGAGAGCAGCCCGGAGATGAACACCTGATCGCCCGCCTTCTTGCAGTTGGAGAGCGATTCCGGGCCGAGCTCCGGCGAGATGGGGCTCCTGATGCGTTCGAATTTCATGGTTCCGTCCCCGTTTCGACCGGCGTGCCGTCCGGCTGCAGACGGTCCCGCCAGTGGTGTTTCGTTTCGAATCCCAGCTCGTCCCTTGCGCGCGCGACGTCGAGTCCGCCCCAGCATCCCGTCATGCCGTCCCGGATCCGCGTGCCCGGAAAATACCGGCGGACCAGGTCCTCGGTCGGCGTCGGATTGTGGCTGGTCGCGGCGGCGATGTTGAAGGCCCGGTGGCCGTCGATATCCGCCTCCGCCGCGAGGCGGCAGGCCTCCGCCGCGTCGCGCGCGTCGACATAGGACCAGAACCCCCCGAGGAGCCGCGCGGGGTCGCGCCAGCGTTCCCGGAACGAGAGGTAGGTCGAATCGAAATTGACGCCCGAGATCCGGAGGCTCGCGACGGTCATGTCGCTTGTCTCCACGAAGGAGTCGGCGAGCCGCTCGCCGAACGCCTTCGACAGCGCGTAGCAGTCGAGCGGCCGGCAGGGATAGTCCTCGTCGAGCGGCAGGACGTCCGGGTCCCATATCTCGGGCGCGTAGATGAAGCCGTAGGCGGCGATGCTGGAGGCCATCACCACGCGCCGGACGCCGGTCTGCGCCGCCGCCCTCAGCACGTTGTAGGACGACGATACGTTGTTGGAGAAGACGACGCTGTCCGCGGCCTCGGTGGGGGATTGATGGGCGGCGAGATGGATCACCGAGTCCGCGCCGTCGAGCGCCTCGAACAGGTCGCCCGACCGGGTCAGGTCGGAGATCCATGATTCGCAGAGCCTTTCCGGCGGCCGGACCGCGTCGAGGTTGAGCACCTCGTAGCCCGCGGCGAGCATCGCCTCGACGGTCTTCGTGCCGAGCCGGCCGCTGCCCCCGGTGACGACTGTCTTCCGCGCCATCCCGCCGCTTTCCGGTTTACGCGCCGTCTTCGAGCGCGATCAGCCCCATGCCGGTGGTCATCGGCGCGTAGTAGTTGCGGTGCGCCCGGCCCACGGTGTCGGACAGCGCCCCCCGCATGACGAGCCACATGATCAGCTCCACCGCCTCGGCGCCCGCCGCCTCCATGATGTCCTGGTGGGTCAGCGCCACCAGCGCCGCCGGGTCGGACTCGATCCGGTCGAGCCAGGAATTGTCCCAGTCCGGATTGAGGTGGCCGAACCGGGCGCCGTTCAGCTGGTGCGACATGCCGCCGGTGCCGAGGATGACGACGCGCCGGTCGCCGGGGAAACTCTCGACCGCGCGGCGGATCGCCCGGCCCAGCTTCCAGCAGCGCGCGGCGGTCGGCAGCGGGTGCTGGATCACGTTGACCGCGAGCGGCACCGTCTTCACCGGCCAGCCGGGGTCGTGGCCGAAGCAGAGATGCATCGGCACCATGAAGCCGTGCTCGACCGCCATCTCCTGGCACACCGTCATGTCGAACTCGTCGTAGACCAGCGATTCCGTCAGGTGCCAGGAGAACGCCGCGTCGCCCGGAAAGTCGGGCAGCGGCCGGCGGCCCCAGCCCTCGTCGCCGACCGGGTAGAGGTCGGCCGCGCCGATCGCGAAGGTCGGGTACTTGTCGAAGAAGAACGAGCTGCCGTGGTCGTTGTAGACCACGATGGCGATGTCCGGCCTGACCTCGTCGCGCAGCCAGGTCTTGACCGGCTCATAGGCGTCGAACAGCGGCTTCCAGGCCGGTTCCCGGGTGCGTCCCTGGTCGTAGGCGACGCCGATCGAAGGGACGTGCGAGGTGCCGATTCCGGCGACGATCCGTGCCATGGCCTAGCGCGCCCCCGAGGCGTTCCGCGTGGCGAGGAACTCCTCGTAGGTCTCGCCCCGCTGATGAGCGCCGATCTGGTAGAGCCCGTGCCCGGTCACGGTGCCGATCTTGATGATCATGTATATGTTGCCGCCGAGGTCCTCCATGATCCTGCGCCAGTCGCGGTCGCGGATGGCCTCCTTCTCGTCGGCGCTCAGGTCCCAGCCCGCCATGTAGGCTTCCTCGTCGGCCGCGAAGGCGTCGCGGTTTTCCGCCCGCGCGAGCGACATGGCGAACTTGTTGATCCGGTAGCCCCGGCGGGACTCCTCGCCGGTGAAGATTCTCGTGTCCGCGATCGGACGGTTCCTGTCGACCTGGGCCGGCATTGCTTCTCCCTCGAGGCGGCGTTCCGCGGCCAATCTAGAGCGTATCCGGGCGGGATGGAACCGCGGCCGCCCCAACCCTCGTCATTTCGACCGAGCGCCGCGAGCGGAGAAATCCCGTGCCGGCCGGAGCGGGATTTCTCCGCTCCGCCGACCCTTCGGGCCGGCTCCGGTCGAAATGACGATGGGGTGCAGCCTAATTTCCCGGAAGCCCGAGCACGCGCTTGGCGAGGACATTGCGCTGGATCTCGCTCGAACCGCCGTAGATCGTGGCCCGGCGGGACTGGAGGAAGATGCCCGTCGCGTCGACGGCGCCCGCCGGGGTCTCGATCCGCCCGGCATCCGCGCCCCACGGCCCCGCCGCCTCGATGAGAAGATCGGTCGCGCGCTGCAGATTCTCCGTCGCGACCAGCTTCATCGTCGAGCCTTCGGGGCCGAGCTCCATCCCGCTCGCCGCCAGGTCGACCGCCTGCCAGAACATCGCGGCCTGCACGGTGATGTTTATGGAGAGTTCCGCCAGCCGGTCGCGGAACGCGGCATCCCCGTCGATTCCCGTATGCCGGGCGACCGTCTTGATCCGCTCGACCGCCTCCAGCGCGTATTGCGGGTTCGAGGTGAACAGCCGTTCGGTCGCGAGCAGAGCGGTCGCGATCTTCCAGCCGCCATGCAGCGGACCGACGAGGTTCTCCTCCGGCACCTCGACCCGGTCCAGGAACACCTGCGAGAACTCCTCTTCGCCGGTGATGGTGGTTATCGGGCGTATCTCGATCCCGGGCGTCTTCAGGTCGATCAGGATGAAGCTGATTCCCGCCTGCCTGACCTTCGCCTCCGGGTCGGTCCGCACCAGGGTGAACATCCAGTCGGCGTGATGCGCCCAGGTCTGCCAGATCTTGCCGCCGGTGACGGTGAAGCGGCCGTCGCGCAGCTCGCCGCGGGTCGACAGGCTGGCGAGGTCCGACCCGGCCCCCGGCTCGGAATAGCCCTGCGCCCAGATGACGTCGCCCGAGAGGATCGGCGGCAGGTGCCGCGCCTGCTGCGCCTCGCTGCCGTAGCGCATCAGGATCGGGCCGATATGGTTGATCCCCTGGACCGGAAGCTGTGGCGCCGACAGCCGGGCGAGCTCCTGGCTGAGGACGATCTGCTGGGCGAGGCTCGCCCCCATGCCGCCATGTTCCCTGGGCCAGTGCGGCGCGATCCAGCCGCGGGCGGACAGCGCGCGGTACCACGGCATGATCTCGTCCGGCGGCGGCCGGTCGGTCCGCCCCCTGAGGGAGGCCGGCAGGTTGGCTTCCAGCCACTCCCTTGCCTCCGCGCGGAATGCGGCCTCGTCCGAGCTGTCGTTGCGAAACATGCCGATCCGTTTTTCCTGGATTTCCGGTGCCGGTTATGGACGCGGTATCCCGCATCGTCCATGATACTGCCACGGACGAGCACGCAGCCGAACAAGCCGGGAAAGGGAGAAACGACATGAACGGGAAGGTTTCGCGCAGACGTTTCCTCGAAAGCGCCGGCGGCGGCGGGCTTGCGCTGGGCGCGGGTCTGATCGCGGCGCCCAACCTTTCGTTCGGGGCCCAGCCGACGATGCTCAAGACGGCGACGCTGGCGGGCGGCTGGTCGAACCTGCAGAACCAGGTTCTCTTCAAGAACAAGTTCGACGAGAAGCACGACCTCAAGTTCGATTCGTTCCGGGTCTACAACCGGCTCGGCACCTACTACGCCGACATGCTCAAGGGCAATTTCCAGATCGGCGTCGGCACCTGGGATTCGTTCGCCAAGATGCACATGAAGGGCGCGCCGATGCAGATCATCGGAATCGTCTCGACCGGGACGCTGGCCGGCATGTTCGCGCGCAAGGACGGCCCCGACTCGCTCGAGGAGCTCAAGGGCAAGACCGTCGCCGCGATGCAGGTCTCCGGCACCTTCAAGATGGCCAAGACCTGGGCCAAGGTGTTCGGCAAGATCGACTTCGACAAGGACGTGCGCATCCAGAACGCGCCCAACCCGCCGGCCACCATCAACATCGTGGCGGCCGACCGGGCCGACGCGGCGATCGCCTGGGAGCACTCGCTCTCGGTCGGTCTGCACAAGATCCCGGGCTCGAAGGTCTTTCTCAACGTCAACGACTTCTACCGCAGCCATACGGGGCGCGATCAGCCCTATTTCTGCATCGCGATCAACCGCAAGGCGCTCGGCGACGTGCCGCCCGACACCATCGCGCGCGCGGTCCGGGTCTACGACGACTGTTTCAAGTGGATCATGGGCAACCCGGAGAAGTTCCAGGCGCTCGGCCCGTCGGTGAAGATCAAGCCCGAAGTGCTCAAGACGGCGATGGACTCGGGGCGCATGCAGTACAGGATGCGCCCGATGTCGGTCGAGAAGAACCGCGAGGACATCATGTTCGCCGCCGACATCATGCACAAGGCGGGCGCGCTGCCCGGCAAGGTGCCGGAGACCTATTTCGCCACCTGATCGTCCGCGCGCCGTGGTCCCGGGTCTCCGCGGTACGCCCTTCGATACGCGGCTTCGCCGCTACTCAGGGTGAGGGACAGGTTATGGGCGGCCAAGAATCTCCCTCATCCCGAGTAGCGGCGAAGCCGCGTATCGAGGGACGCGCCGCTGCCGTGGCACCTCTCGAGGCGCCCGGCCCATGAGCACCCGGGTCGATCCGGAAACCGCGGCCGGGCTCGAACCGCCCGCCCCGGCGGGGGCAGAGCGCAACTATTTCAAGCGCGACCTGTTCGCCAGCATCGTCATCATCGCCCTGATCGCCTTCGGCATGGAGGCGTGGAGCTGGGTCGCGCCGGTCTACATCATGCCGTCGGTGGTGCTGACCGGGGACGAGATCCTGACGATCCTCGGCGAGGACTACATCCACATCGTCACCACGATCCTGCGCCTGCTCTTCGCGGTCGCGTTCTCGCTCGTCGCCGGCTCGCTGATCGGGGTGGTGATGGGCATCGTCCGCCCGGCCGAGCCCTTCATCAAGGCGCTGGTGGTGATCTTCACCGGTGTGCCGGCGCTCTCCTGGATGCTGTTCGCGATCTTCTGGTTCCGCGGCACCGAGGAGCGGGTGTTCTTCATTCTCGCCGTGATCCTGATCCCGTTCTACGCGCTCAACGTCTATGACGGGATCAAGGCGCTTTCGACCGATCTGGTCGAGGTGGTGGAGACCTTCAGGCCCAGCCGCTGGCAGGTCTTCCGGCTGTTGATCCTGCCGCACATCGTCCCCTACATCCTGATGACGACGAAATCGATCATCGGCTACGCGGCGCGGATGACCGCCTTCGCCGAGCTGGTCAGCGTCAATACCGGCATGGGCGCGCGGATGGGGCTCGCCCAGGACGAGCTCAACATGCAGGGGGTGATCGGCTGGACCATCCTGCTGGTGATCGTCAATCTCGGCGTCCAGGCGATCGTCGCCTGGGCGGAGAAACGGCTTCTCAAATGGCGGCCCGAGGTCTCGGTCCGGTGACCCGGGCAGTCATCGAGCTCGACCGCGTCGATCGCTATTTCGGCGCCCACCCGGCGGTTCTCGACCTTTCCTTCAAGGTCATGGAAGGCGAGATCGTGGCTCTGCTCGGGCGCACCGGCGCCGGCAAGTCGACCGCGCTCCACATGATCATGGGCGTGCTGGAGCCGACCCGGGGCACCGTCCGGGTGGAGGGGCTCGACCCCTACGCGCAGTTCAAGGCGCTGCGCGGGAAGCTCGCGGTGAGCTTCCAGAACGACCGCCTGCTGCCGTGGCGCGCGGCGTGGGAGAACGTGGCGCTCGGCCTCGAAATCCTCGGCTTCGACAGGGAAACGCAGCGCGACCGCGCGATCCAGTGGCTGGAGAACGTCAAGATCGTCGGCGAGGAGAACGTCCGCAAATACCCGCACGAGCTTTCCGGCGGGATGCGCCAGCGCGTCTCGCTGGCCCGCGCGCTCTGCGTCGATCCGGCGCTGGTCCTGCTCGACGAGAGCTTCAGCCAGCTCGACCACGTGACCTCGAAGGCGCTCCGCGGCGACTTTACCGAGCTCGTCCGCCGCCTCGGCAAGACCTGCGTGCTGATCACCCACCGGATCGACGACGCGCTGGAGATGGCCGACCGTATCCTGGTTCTCGCCGCCCCGGCGAAGCTCGCGCTGGAAGTACGGGTGACGCCCGAAAGACGTGCCGATCCGGGCTGGCTCGAAGCGCAGCACGCCGCCATCGCCGCCGCGATGGGCGGCGAGGACGAGGACGAAGCCGCGTAGAGAAAGGGGCTTATGTGGCGGATTATAAAGACTACTTGATACGCGATACGCGGGCTCGGGACGCGGATTTCGGCGCGCCGGCGTCTCTCCCGTCGCCGTTCCCTCTGTCGCCCCGCTTTCCCCCGCCGTCATGCCCGGACTTGTTCCGGGCATCCACATCTTGCGGCATCGCGGTGCGGGCCGGGAGCGGGCGAGGCGGCGGAGGGACGTGGATGCCCGGAACAAGTCCGGGCATGACGGTAAAGGTGCGGTTGACCTCTTGCTCGTCAACTAGTCTTTGTAAGCGCCCATAGAAACCCCAGGGGCAAGGAGGGATACCGCCGTATGGCAAGGAATTTTCTCGAGTCGCAGGATGTCTGCATCGTCGCCTATGGCGAGACGAAGATCGACCGGAGAACCGGCAAGACGGCCTACGAGCTGGCTGCCGAGGTCGCCGAAGAACTGTTCGCCAAAACGAATCTGACGCCCGGGGACATCGACGGCGTCTCCTTCACCGTGCCGCTCAGCGAGTGCGCCAACCCGTTCTGGTCGAACTACTGCACCGACTATCTCGGGATCACGCCGCGCTGGCTTCAGACCACCGATATCGGCGGCGCGTCCGCCATCGGCAATGTCGCGCGCGCCGCGATGGCGCTGCAGAACGAGCTCTGCGAGACGGCGATGCTGATCGGCGCCGACGCACCGTCGTCCAAATGGTCGGCGGTCTACGGCTCCTACCGCAACGAGTTCTGGGAGCCCACCGGCATCCAGGGCCCGCCCGGCGCCTTCGGCCTCCTGATGAACCGCTACATGGCGCAGTACGAGCTCGACTTCGCCGGGCTCGGCGCGCTCGCCGTGGCGCAGCGGAACGGCGCCGTCGTCAACGAGAACGCCTACGAGCGGTTCCGCAAGCGGATCACGGTCGACGACTATCTCGACTCGCGCGAGGTCTCGACGCCGCTCCGCCTGCTCGATTCGGTGATGTTCTGCGACGGCGCCAACGGGCTGGTGATGATGAAGACCGACCGGGCGCGCGAGCTCGGCTTCGAGAACCGGGTCTACCCCTTCGCCTATTCCGAGATCACCAACTTCGCCGGGGCCGAGCAGACGCCCGACATCACCGAGACCGGGTTCTCGGTGTCCGGGCCCGACGCGCTGGCAAAGGCGGGCCTGACTCCGGCGGACATCGCCATGTTCCACCCCTATGACGACTTCCTGATCGCGGTGATGCTCAAGCTGGAGCAGATCGGGTTCTGCGAGCGGGGGAGGGGCTCCCAGTTCCTGCGCGACACCGACATCTCGCCCGCCGGCGCGCTCCCCATCAACACCGGCGGCGGGCAGATCGGCTGCGGCCAGCCGGGGCTCGCCGGCGGCGGGGTCAACCTGGTCGAGGCGGTGCGCCAGCTGATGGGCGAGGCCGGCGAGCGCCAGGTGCCCGACCCGGCCAACGCGCTGGTCACCGGGATCGGCGTGATCCCCTACGGCCGCAACTGGGGGACCAGCAACGCGATGGTCCTGGTCAGGTAGCGATTGCAACAAGGAAGAACGAGATGAACAAGCCAGCCCCCAAGCCGCGCCCGGTGCCGCGCCCGACCGCCAACACGCAGTTCTTCTGGGACGCCGCCAAGCGCGGCAGGCTCGCCCTGCAATACGACCCCGACGCCGGCCGCTACCAGTTCTGGCCGCGCGCGATCTCGACCGCGACGGGCAGGCGCAACCTCGAATGGCGCGAGACCTCGGGCCGGGGCGAGGTCTATTCCTACACCGTCACCCACGTGCCGACCGCCGGGTTCGAGGAGCGCGTGCCCTATGTCGTCGGGCTGATCGAGCTCGACGAGAAGGTCCGCATCATCGGCAACATCGTCGGCATCGATCCCGGCGCGGTGGAGATCGGGATGCGGGTCAGGGCGACGTTCGAGACCCTGACGGACGACATCGACTATTTCGCCTTCGAGCCCGACGCCGGATGAAGCTGGCCACCCTGCTCGCACAGAACGCGCGGCGCTATCCCGACAAGGTCGCGCTGGTCTGCGGGGACCAGCGGCTGACCTTCGCCGGGCTCGACGCCAACGGCGACCGGCTGGCCAACGCGCTCGCGGCGCGCGGGGTCGGCTGCGGCGACCGGGTCGCGCTCGCCATGCCGAACGGGATCGAGCTGGTCGAGGCGATGGCGGCGGTCCTCAAGCTCGGCGCGCTGATCGTGCCGCTGTCCACCCGGCTCACGGCGCAGGAGATCGCCTACATCCTCGGCCACTGCGAGCCGGCGGCGGTTCTCCACAGCGAAGGCATGCGGCCCGCCGTCGCCGCCGCGCTCGACGGGTTCCCGGAAACGCCCCGAATCGTCGTCGGCGCCCCGGAGGCGGGGGAGGAGGGGTTCTCGCCGTTCCTCGATTCCGGCGCTGCGGAACCGCCGCCCGCCCCGCCGCCGGCCGACGACGACTGCATGATCGCCTACACCTCGGGGACCACGGGACGGCCCAAGGGCGCGGTCGCGACCAACGCGAACCTCGTCATCGCGGCGTTGGCGAACGTGGCGGAGTGGGGGCTGAGCGAGCGCGACGTGGTGCTGGCGACCACGGCGATGGCGCACCGGACGGGGTTGAGCCGGCTCGCCAACGCGATCACGGTCGGCTGCCGCCTCGTCATGCAGCCCCGCTTCGACGCGGCCGACGCGCTGTCGCTGATCGAGCGCGAGAAGGTGACCGTCGCGGGCGGCGTTCCGACCGTCTTCCGCATGATGACGCCGGAGTTCGAGAAACGGCCGGAGGCGGCTTCGTCCCTCCGCCTGATCGTCGCGACCGGCGAGGTGTTCCCGGTCCCGGTCAAGGAGCGCCTGCGGGCGGCGATCCCGCATGTCGGGCTCTACACCTTCCTTGCCCAGACCGAGGCCGGCTACATCGCCGCGCTCCGCCCCGGGGAGCAGGAGGCGCGGCCGCACGCGACGGGCCGCCCGATCATGGGCGTCGAGGCCCGCGCGGTCGACGCGGATGGGAACGACGTGCCCGCGGGCGAGCCCGGCGAGCTCCTTGTGCGCTGCGGCGCGCCCGGCCGCGCGGTCGTCATGCGCGAATATTTCCGCGACCCCGAAGCGACCGCGGCGGCGTTCGAGGACGGGTGGTTCCGCACCGGGGACATGGGCTATTTCGACGACGACGGGTATCTGTACTTCGTCGACCGCGCCAAGGACATGATCGTGACCGGCGGGCTCAACGTCTATTCCAAGGAGGTCGAGATCGCCCTGATCGACCACGCCTCGGTGGCGGACGCGGCCGTGGTCGGCGTGCCCGACGAGGCGTTCGGCGAGGCGGTCGCGGCCTGCGTCATCCTGGAGGACGGCGGCGCGGCCACCGCGGACGAGCTGATCGAGCACTGCCGCGCGCGGATCGCGAGCTACAAGAAGCCGAGGCACGTCCACTTCTTCGACGACCTGCCGCGCACCGGCACCGGCAAGGTGATGAAGCAGGCGTTGAAGAAGCGGCTGGCGTCCCTCGATACGGCCCCTGCGGGGCCTGCTCGGGATGAGGGGAGGGTTTCGGGTACGCTTTCCCACCCTCATCCTGAGTAGCCGCGAAGCGGCGTATCGAAGGACGCGCCATGTATGCCGATCACCGTGTGTCCTGAAGCACCGCCATGAAAGGAGGTGCGCAACTGCAAGAGAGATGAGGGTAGGCCCCTCGGGGTCGACGATCAGGCGTCGGTCTCAAACCACCACGAGCTGCTGTCGTAAAGAGCGATGGTGGTGAGCGTCGTGGAAACGGCGGGACGACGATCTCGTCAGGTGAGGTCCGGGGAGACGAGCGAAAGCGAACCGCCGATGAACTGCCGAAAGCGTATGGTCGATGTCAGAACCGGGGGTGGTGGTCACTCCGGGACAAGCATGGGCGGAGTCCTGGAGTCCGGCCCACGCGGCATCCGGCTCGAAGGCGGCGTGAACCCGGAACAGGCTTTCTTGCGGAACAGGAGAACCTGTCGTCCCGATGCCAAGGGAGACGGCCAACCGGGCAGCCCCCGGAAGGCTCAGAGTACCGATGCGGGGCACAGGGGCAGAACAGCCCGTAGTAGGGATGAAGGCGCTGTAATGGCGCTGGACCGAAGGGGCTGTGGTGTTCAGCCGCTGCCGTCGGCCAACTGGTGACAGGAGGAGCCGGATGACAGGTGAGGTGGCGTCGCAAAATCGGACAGGTCGTCAAGGTGTATTCCGCCGTGTGACGGAGGAATGCGGATGAGCAAGCGACGCAGGTTTTCGGGGGAGCTGAAGGCGAAGATAGCCTTGGAGGCGCTACGGGGTGATCGGACGCTTCAGGAGATTGCCTCGAAGCACCAGGTGCATCCGAACCAGGTGGGTGTGTGGAAGCGCCAGGCGATGGAGGGTCTGGGGGAGGTCTTTTCCGGTGGAGGTGAGCGCCGGGCGCGGGATCACGAGAGCGAGGTCCGGGCTCTTCACGCCAAGATCGGGGAGTTGATCGTAGAGCGTGATTTTTTGTCACGCGGGTCCGGTCGCTGAGCCGGTCCGGGAGACGGGCGATGGTTGTGCGGGGCCACCCGTCGTTGAGCCTGACCCGGCAATGCCGTCTGCTGTCGATCGGGCGCTCGTCGCTCTATGACCGGCCGAAGGGGGAGAGCGCGGAGACGCTGGCTCTGATGCGCCGGATCGACGCGCTGTTCCTCAAGTATCCGTTCTACGGCGCCCGCCAGATGGTTCGGCATCTGCGCCGCGAGGGGGTGCGGATCGGGCGGCGGCGGGCCGCTCGCCTGATGCGCCTGCTTGGTCTTCAGGCGGTCTATCGGGCGCCGCGGACCAGTGCGCCGCACCTCGGGCACCGGGTTTATCCATATCTGCTGCGGGGTCTGGCGATCGAGCGGCCGAACCATGTGTGGTGCGCCGACATCACCTACATCCCGGTGCGGCGCGGCTTCCTCTACCTGGTGGCGATCATGGACTGGGCGAGCCGCTGCGTCCTGGCCTGGCGGCTGTCGAACACGCTGGACGCGGGGTTCTGTGTCGAGGCTCTCGACGAAGCCCTGGCGCGCCATGGCACCCCGCAGATCTTCAACACCGACCAGGGCAGCCAGTTCACCGGCTTCGCCTTCACCGCGCGCCTGCGGGAGGCCGGTATCCGCATCTCGATGGACGGCCGCGGCCGGTGCATGGACAACATCTTCATCGAGCGGCTGTGGCGCTCGCTCAAATACGAGGCGGTCTACCTGCACGAGATCGCCGACGGCTTCGCAGCCCGGCGCGTCATCGGCCAGTGGATCGGCTTCTACAACACCGAGAGACCGCACTCGGCACTCGGCGGGCGGACGCCGGCCGAGGCCTACCGGGGCGACACGCCTGTGGATATGATGGACAAGCCGCTTCGCGCCTTGACCACATACCCACAGGCGCAACAGCAGCAGCAGAAAGATCGATCCAAGAGGATTCTGGCGGCACAAACTTCAACCGGAATACACCTTGAAAACGCCGTCAGCCTGTCCGACAAACCGACGCCACCTCAAGGGGCAAAGCCGTTCCCGATAGCAAAGAGGGAAGTCTGGGAAGCCTTCAAGCATGTGAAGGCAAACCGGGGAGCGGCTGGAGTAGATGGGCAGACGGTCGAGAGTCTGGAGGAACGGCTTGGTCCGGAACTCTACAAGCTCTGGAATCGCATGTCCTCAGGCAGCTATATGCCGCCTCCGGTTCGCAGGGTGAACATCCCCAAGGAGGGCGGCGGGAAGCGCCCGTTGGGCATACCGACGGTCACGGACCGCATCGCTCAGGAGGTTGTTCGCCGACATCTGGAGCCCTTGTTGGAACCGATTTTCCATGAGGACTCATACGGATATCGGCCGAAGCGATCCGCCATTGACGCCATCCGGACAGCGCGTCGGCGATGCTGGCGCTACGACTGGGTGCTGGACATGGACATCAAGGGGTTCTTCGACAACATCGACCACGAGTTGCTGCTGAAGGCCGTTCGTCACCATACGGACTGCCGGTGGGTGCTGCTCTATGTCGAGCGCTGGTTGAAGGCTCCCGTGATCGAGGAGGACGGCACCGTTGTCGCACGGGACAGGGGCACGCCACAGGGCGGGGTAATTTCGCCAGTATTGTCCAACCTGTTCCTGCACTATGCGTTCGATCAATGGATGAAAAGGTCGATGCCGCATGTTCCGTTCGAACGGTATGCGGACGATATAATCTGCCATTGTCGAACGGAGGAGGCGGCAAAGACCCTCTGGCGGCGGGTTGCGGACCGATTGGCCGAGTGCGGCCTGGAGGTCCATCCGCAGAAGACCAAGGTGGTCTACTGCAAGGATACCAACCGCAAGGCGGACTACCCGACGGTCGCGTTCGACTTCCTGGGCTACCGTTTCCAGCCAAGGTTCGCGGCGTGGCGCGGCGGGTTGTTCGGGGTCTCGTTCCTTCCGGCTGCCAGCCCGACTGCGCTCAAGGCGTTTCGGCGCCGCGTGCGACAGTGGCGTTTGCAACGGCGTAGCGACAAGGCACTGCTTGACCTTGCCCGCATGTTTCATCGCGAAATTGCAGGGTGGATCGGCTCTCTCTTGAGTAAAAAAAACCTACGCCATTGCTTCCGCCCCAATTTTCACATCCGGGGTTTCGACAACCTTGACCAGTTGGTAGCCGAGTTGTCTGGCGCGGCGGCCGAGGTTTGAGACCGTCCGGTTCACCCGGCGCTGCTCATAGGTCTCCATCCCGCGCTCCACATATTCCTCGCCGCGGGTGACCAGCGTGTAGACCAGGCAGGCAAGCTCGCGGGCGGTTGCGTTGATGGCAACCGGGGCATCCTTGCGGGCGAGGCGCGCACGGTGCCGGGCGCCGATGAACGTCTGGCTCCTGCGAGCGTTCAGGGCCGCCATGCGAAGGGACTGCGCGGCCTTGTTGATCACCTTGGGCGAGCGGCCCGGCAGGGGTTTGCCACCACTGATGCGGGTTCCCGGCGCCAGCCCGAGCCAGGAACAGAAGTGCTGCGCGGACGGGAAGGCCGAGAAGTCCGGGCCGATCTCCGACGCGATCGTGAGTGCGGTCGTAACCCCGATCGCAGGGATCGCGGTGAGATCGACGCCCATCATCCTGTGCAGGGCCTCGGCCATCGCCTTTTCGCTGGCGGCCCGCTTGGCAGCATCGCTCCGGATCTTCGACGGGCAGCGCGTGGGAGTGTTGTCCGGAGCCGCATTCGCCGGACCGTCCGTCCCATCGTCCGGCGGCGTCAGGCTGTCGATCTGCGCCGCGATCTGCGCCTCGCAGACCTCAATCTGGCCAGTGAGAAAGTCGAAGCGCTGCATCGCCTGCGTCAGTGCGAACAGATGCTCCTCGCGCCAGGTGCCCTGCAATGCTGCCGTGATCCTGTCGCCGCTGGCCTTGATCCGCCCGTCCCGAAGTTCTGCGAGCCGGTGTGGATCACGCTCGCCGTCGACGATCGCCCGCAGGATCCTCTGTCCCGTCACGCCGGTGATGTCGCTGATCACCGAGTCAAGCCGCACGTTCATCTCGGTCAGCGCCTTCTGCATGTGCAGCACACAGCGCGCGCGATCTTCGATCAGCCGCTTCGCCTGGCGCACATACGAGCGCAGCGGGCATACCGCATCGCCGGGACGGAAGGCACCTCGCAGAAGCCCGTAAGACAGAAGCTGACGGATCCACTGGCAATCAAGCACATCGCTCTTGCGACCGGCGATCTGCTTCGTCATCCGCGGCGGCACGAGCATCACCTCGAAGCCGGCGCGATCCAGAACCTCGTAGACCGGAATCCAGTACACCGAGGTCGACTCCATCGCCACCTTGTTCACCCCGCAGGACGACAGCCATGCCGCCATCTCCTCAAGATCCCGCGTGAAGGCATCGAACGACCGGACCGGTTCCGAACAACTTTCGGGGTCGACCGCGACATAGTGAACGTCCTTGCCGATATCGATCCCGGCACAATCCCGGTTCACGACTTGCAGGCTCTCGGACCGTCGGCGCTTGCGTGGCATCCAAATCCCTCCTCTGACCGCTTCGCTTCACTCGGGTCGGGGAGGAACCACGGCAAATCTCAATCTCTTGAACGAGGTCGCGGGAACCCCGCGCCATCAGTGACAGAAGCCGATCATGGTTCGGGCCACGCTACTTTACGGGTGCCTGAGCACGCCATTGCCAAGCCGGCCTCGACTGCCCCGACCGCCCGACGAATCACATCTTCGAACTGCGCCAGCAAGTGCCCGTTTTTACTTTCGCGACAGGGCCGGTGCCGCGCGGGGGTGGATGCTACTTCGGCGCATTCTACAAGTCGGCGCTCTATCCGACCCTTCGTCTGATAGACGCCCACTTGCAGCGATGGGCAATGCGGAAGTTCAAACGCTTCCGACAACGACCGCGTCAGGCTCGTCTCTGGCTTGCCAGAATCGCGAAAGCGGAGCCGTGGCGGTTCGCCCATTGGACCCTTGTGCACGGGCAGGGCCGGACGCTGGGAGCCGTATGAGCTGAGAGGTTCACGTACGGTTCTGGGAGCGCGTGGGGGTGAGATTCCCCCGCGCGACTCGCTTGCCGCTCTACCGTCAGTCCCGCATCTTCGCCCGCGACGGCGTCGAGCTCGACCGCTCGACGCTCGCCGGCTGGGTCGGCAAGGCGACGGCGCTGCTGGAGCCCCTGGCCGATGCGATCGGGCGCCATGTGCTGGAAGGACAAGCCCTGTTCGCCGACGACACCCCGGTCAAGCTGCTGGCGCCGGGAACCGGCAAAACGGCGACCGGCCGGGCCTGGACCTACGTGCGGGACGAGCGGCCCTGGGCTGGCGAGGCGCCGCCGGCGGCCTGGTACCGCTTCTCGGCCGACCGCAAGGCGGCGCATCCGAAGGCGCATCTTGAAGGCTTCGCCGGCTGGATGCACTCGGACGGCTATGCCGGGTTCGGTGCGCTGGCGCGCGCCGGGCCGGTCCGCGAGGTGGCCTGTCTGGCGCATGTGCGACGCAAGTTCTTCGACGTCCATGCCGCCCAGGGCTCGGCGATCGCCGCCGAGGCGCTGGAACGGATCGCCGCCCTCTACGCTATCGAGAAGGAGGCCCGCGGGCAGCCGCCCGAGAACCGCGCGGCCATCCGCCAGGCCAAGGCCGCGCCGTGCCTCGACGAGCTGGAGCGGTGGCTGCAATCGCAGCTGCCCAGAATCTCCGCCAAGACCCCGCTGGCAGCGGCGATCCGTCATGCCCTGACCCGGATGAAGCGCCTTCGACCCTATCTCGAGCACGGCTTCCTCGAGATCGACAACAACCCCGCCGAACGCGCAATGAGGCCGATCGCGCTCGGCCGCAAGAACTATCTCTTCATGGGCTCGGCCAGCGGCGGCAGGGCCGCCGCCATCGCCTACACCCTGATCGAGACCGCCAGGCTCAACGATGTCGATCCGCAGGCCTGGCTTGCTCAGGTCCTCGAACGCATCCCCGACTACAGGATCAACCGCATCGACGATCTGCTGCCGTGGAACACCGCGCCCGCAGAAGATCGGGAAGCCGCCGACTGACCACGCAGGGGCGGTCACGCCGGACGCTTACCGTGGTTGCGCATGTCGAGCGCGTGCACCGCGTGCCGGTCGGCGAGGCGGCGGGCGATCGAGGTCCAGTTCCGCGCCGAGCCGAACAGTCCGTGCGCGACGACGACCGGCGGGCCTTGGCCGGAGCGGATCGCGTTGAGGTCGACCGCCGTCATCGGTGCGCCCCCGTCCGGCCGCCGCGGCTTTCCGCTTCTTCGGTCAGGCGCGCGGTCTCCGACTCGATCCGGTCGCGCAACAGATCCATGAACGGCCGTCGATCGAGGCCCGGCGCGATCGCAGGCAATATCGAGACGACGATCCGGCCGGGGCGCTTGGCGAACTCCCGCCGCCTCCAGTAGAGCCCCGAATTGAGCGCGACCGGCACCACCGGGACGTCGAGCGCGGCGTAGAGCGCGGCGATGCCGGGACGGTAGGGCGGATGCTCCCCCGGCGCCGTCCGCGTTCCCTCCGGGAAGACGACGATATCCTGTCCGGCCGCGAGTCTTTCCCTCGCCCTCCGGACCATCCGCATCAGCGTTCCGGCGCCGGCCCGGCGGTCGATGGGGATCATCCCGAGGCGAACCAGATGCCAGCCGACGATCGGCACCCAGACCAGTTGCTCCTTGATGAGGATGGCCGGATCGCGGAACAGCCGCATCAGGACCAGCGCCTCCCATGCCGACTGATGCTTGATGGCGTAGATCGCCGGACCGTCCGCCCGGTTCGCGTCGCCGCGGACTTCGTATGTCAGGCCGACCGCGTTCGACAGCAGCCAGAACGTGCCGTCGATCCACAGTCTCGCGACGCCCAGCACGACGCGACGGGGCAGCAGCAGCGCCGGCAGGGTCACGAGGCCCAGCCCCCCGGTCCAGGCGTAGAACGCCGCCTGGAACGCAAGCGACCGCAGCCAGATCATTTGCGCGTCGGGCCGGGAGAGGAAAGCCCGACGAAGGCGGCGAGGTATTTGTGAAACTCGCTCACCACCAGCAGAGCCGAATTGCGCCCGCACCACCAGCAATCCCTGTCGAACGCCTCCGGAAACACGGGGTGGGCTACGATTCCGATATCCGGAAGGACGCGGTGGAATTCAAGCAGGCTTCGCGGCATGTGGTAGTTCGCGGTCACCAGGCGCAGGGACCGGTTGTCGGTCGCGCGTATCCACTGCGCGGTCTCCCGCGCGTTTCCGGCCGTGTTGTCCGCTGCGTAGCCGACGGTTATGCAGCACTCGACGTCGTCCGGCTTCTGACGCGCGAGTTGCAGCAGGGCCGCCACGTCTATCCCGCGATAGACGCCCGAGACGAACAACCTTTCCCCGCGCCCTTCCGCGAGAAGCTTCAGCCCCTCGGACAGGCGGCCGGCCCCGCCCGTGAGCACTACGATGGCGTCGGTTCTTTCGCTGGAATCCGGCGGTTCGGATGGAATTCGGTCGGCATACCAGAACAGCCCGGCGAGCCAGGCGCAAAGGAATAGCACGACGAGCCCGAGAACCCGAGCCAGCCCGCGTGCGGCACGCCGCTTCCTGCCACCCGCACGGATCGGCCGGAAGAGCATGACCCCGGCTTCAGATCATCCGCGAAAGCGCGCGCATGGCCGTCACGCGCGCGGTTGCCATGGCGATGACCGTGGCGACCGGCGGCAGGCAGGCGAGAACGATCCATTGGATCGGCGACAGGGTCATCTCCGGCACCATAAACGCATTCCCGTTGGGCGCATAGCGGGCCAGGAGGACCAGGGTCCCGGCCGCGAGCGCGCAACCGACGATACCGCCTTTGATCGAGAAGTTGCCGGAATGGGCGACGAACCGTCGCGCGATGTAGCCGTCCCCGGCGCCGATCGCCTGCAGGATTCCGATCTTCTCCCTGTGCGCCGAAAGCCCCGCCCGGGTGGCGAAGATCGCGGTCATCGTCGCGATCAGCCCGAATATCGCGGCGACGGCGGCGCCGAAGATCTGCAGCGCCAGGGCGAACCGCAAGACGTATGCCAGCCGAATCCCGTGATCGTCGATCCGCGTGCCGGGGACAGCCGCGTCCAGCGCGACCTCCAGCGCGACGATATCCAGCCCGGCGTCGGGCCGGAGCCGGACATCGATCAGCGTCGGCACGGGCAGGGCTTCGATCCCCGCGCCGGCGCCGAGCCAGGGTTCGAGCAGGGAGCGCGCGACGGCCGGATCCACCGGTTCCGCATCGGCGATGGCCGGTATCGCGCGGAGCAACGCGACGACCTCGGCGACCGCCTCGCCGCCGTTCCCGGACGGCGCCGGAACCTGGACCGATATCTTGCCGGCGAGCGCGGTCCGCCAGCCCTGCTCCGCGTTCCGGATCGCCATCGTCGCCGCCAGCGCGAGGGTCGCGACGAAGAGCGCCGCCGCGACGATCCACGGGCCGTAGCGGCTCGCGGCGTCCCGTCTCAGGGGCAATACCCCCGCGGCGTAGGCGCTTCCGGCCGTCATGCTTCCGCGCGCGCGCCCATCATCCCCTCGACCGGACCGGCGCGGACCAGTTCGCCGCCGTCGAGGACATGGGCCGGGTGGCCGAACCGGCTTACCAGGGACTCGTCATGGGTGGCGAAGACGACGGTGGTCCCGACCTTGTTGAGCTCCTCCATCAGATGTATCAGCCGCATGGCGGCGTTCTCGTCGACGTTCCCCGTGGGCTCGTCCGCGAGCAGGAGATCGGGGCGGGCGATGACCGCGCGCGCCACAGCAACCCTTTGCTTCTGCCCCTCGGAGAGAGCCTCCGGCAGCTCGTCGAGTTCACGCCCGAGCCCGACCCAACGCAGCAGTTCGGTCACGTTTTCCCGGATCTCGCCGGCGTTCGCCTTCGCGATGCGGAGCGGCAGCGCCACGTTTTCCGCCGCCGTCAGGTGGGGAATCAGGCCGAATTCCTGCGACACGACTCCGATCCGCCGCCGAAGCGCGGGCCGGTGCTTGCGGCCAAGCCGGGAAACGTCCCGGTCGAACAATCGCACCGTGCCCCGGGTCGGACGGGCCGCCAGGTAGAGAAGGCGCAGGAGAGAAGTCTTGCCGGCTCCGCTTGCGCCGGTCAGGAAGTGGAATGAACCGGTCTCCAGCGACAGGGACACGTCGCGCAGGACTTCCGGACCGGAACCGTATTGCAGACCGATGTCCTCGAGCCGGACGACCCCCGTCTCCGCAGTCAATAAGGCCTCCGCCATCGTGACGGTGGAAATTCGCACGAGCGGGCGCCGCGCGCAAACCGTCCGCCTGTCTTGCCTGCCAACCCGGCGCGGTCCTATAAATCGCGATGCACCCGCAGACCGAATTGGCATGATCCTTGCCTGCCCCGACTGCTCTGCCCGGTTCCTGGTCCCTGACAGCGCCATCGGTGCGCTTGGCCGGACGGTGCGTTGCGGCCGCTGCGGTCATGTCTGGCATGTGCCCCCGCCGGCAGAACCCGCTCCCCCCGCCGCCGGGCCGGTGGACATCCGGCCGGCGGTGGCGGCCGAACCCACTGACGCGCCGACGGGCGCGGCGGACGACGACGGTCCCGCCTCCGCGCCGGACGGCCCGGGCGAGGTCCCGAGCGGCGGGTCCGCCCGCCCGGCCCAGCTGCCCGTTCTGCGGCGCGCGCCCAACCGGTGGCCGGCGCGCCTCGCCTGGATAGCGGTCGCGGCGGTCGCGATCATTCTGGCCGCCGCCGCGGCGTGGCAATACCGTGTCGAAATCGCTTCCCAATGGTCCGATGTCGAACCGTTGTACGAAGCGTTCGACGCGAACCCGCTGCCTCTCGGGTTCGGCCTGCGATTGACGATCGAGGAAACGGTCAACACGGTAAGGGACGGCAAGCGGGTCCTTTCGGTTACGGGTCGTATCGAGAACGTCACGTCGCGCGGCCGCAAGGTGCCGGGTCTCCGCGGCATCCTGTTCGACGAGAGCCAGCGCGTCCTGCGGCGCTGGACCGTTCCGGTTCCGGCGACCGAGCTCGCGCCCCACGGAGAGGCCGAGTTCAGGACCGATCTGATGGACCCGTCCGAGCACGTGGTTCGCATTTCCATCGTTTTCCACGAACCGGGGTAAAATGTCGGACACCAGGCCTGCCATCGAAACACTGATCACCGAGGAAGACATCGCGGGGCGCGTCGCCGGCCTGGCCGACGAGATCGCCCAATCCGCCGACAAGAACTTCCTGATCGTCGTCATCCTCAAGGGCAGCTTCGTCTTCGCGGCCGACATGATCCGCGCGCTGGAGCGCGTCGGCGTCGAGCCCCAGGTCGATTTCATGACCCTGTCGAGCTACGGAACCGGGACCGAAAGCTCGGGGTCCGTCGCGCTGGTCCGCGACATATCGGAGGACGTTGCCGGGCGGGACGTGCTGGTCGTCGACGACATCCTCGAGTCCGGCAGGACGCTCGCCTATGCCTGCGACCTCATGCGGGCGAGGGGGGCGTCGAAGGTCAGGACGTGCCTTCTGCTCGACAAGGCGGGCAAGCGCAGCGTTCCCATCGAAGCCGACTATTGCGGTTTCGAGATCGGCGATCGCTTCGTCGTCGGCTACGGCCTGGACTACGCGCACCACTATCGCGGGCTTCCCTACATCGCCGTTGTCCAGCGTTGAGGCGAGAGGCCGTTTGCGGGCAGCCAAAATCTCCCTCATCCCGAGTAGGCCCGAAGGGCCGTATCGAGGGACGCAACGCCGATACGGTTCCATGTAAAAGGGATACGCTCTAGAAGCGTCGCAGGAGCCGGTCGATGTAGTCGAGCTCGGGCTGCGGCCGGTGGCGCTGGCCGGCGCGATGGCGCAGCTCCTCGAGGATCCTCTGGGCCCGCTCGACGGCGCTCTCGTCCGGTATGTCGACGTCCCTCGTATCGATCCCCAGCTCGTTCGGCATGAAGCGGCCGAGCGGATCGCGGCGCAGCTGCAGCGGCTGGAACTCCCGGTTCAGGCCGATACCGGGTCCCCGGCCCATCTGCTGCATCATCTGCTGGACGATGCCGCGCCCGGCGCGTTGCAGCGCGTCGATGGCGCGGCCCTGCGGTCCCACCGAATCGCCGGGCGCGTTGCGATCGAGCGCGTTCGCCGAATCGCCCATGTTTCTTTCCGCTTCGTCGAACGCGCGTCCCGGCGCGCCCGGCGCGCCCTGGCCCGGTTGCATACCCATCCGGCGGAGGGCTTCCCGCAACCGGCGAAGCGCCTCGCGGATATCGCGCTGCGTCGCCGCCCCCTGCTGCGAGGTCTGGGAGTCCGGACGACCGCTCCTCGGCTGCGATTGACGGAAGCTGCGGTTCATCAACTCCCGCTGGCGCTCGATCAGCTCGCGGAGCTGGTTCAGGGCCTCGTTGCCGGCCTGCCCCTGCGGGCTCATCTGCGGCGGCCGGCCCGCTCGGAGGTTCTCCAGCAGGTTCTGCAACGCCGCCAACATCTGCCGCGCTGCATCCCGCGCGCCCGACCGCATGAGGTCGCGTATCTGGTCCAGGACACGCTGCAGATCGGTGCTTTCGAGCAGACGCTGGGTCGGGTCGAACGGCAGCGCCTGCTGCCGGTCCGGCTGGTTCTGCAGCTGCTGCGCGAGCTCGCTCAGGAACCGGTCCAGCGCGCGCTGCAATTCGTCCATCAGCCGCTCGAGCTCTTCGTCCGGAGCGTTGCGGGCGAGCGCTTCCATCAGGTTCTGCTGCGCGCGCCTCAACTCGCGCTCCGCGATGGAGACCTCCCCGTCCTCGATCCCCAGCGCCGTGTCCCACAGGAGGTCCCTGACGCTGTCGAGCGCGCCGTCCCCCGGCTCGTGCGCCAGCCGGCGATGCGCGGCGGTGAGCGCGAGGAAGGTGACGATGCTGTCCTGATAGGCGGCGGGATGAAGCGCGATCGCCTGCAGCGCCTGCGCGATCGACTCCCGCCGTTCCGGCTCGGTGGTCAGGCGCTTGCGCTGCTCGATCACCTGTCTGGCCACCGGGTGGCGGAACACGCGCTCGGGCAGCGTCAGCCGGGCGTCGTCGCTGGTCGCGGTCTGGCCCGCGCCGTCGCGCGCGGCAAGGCGGATGGCCACCGGCAGGCCCGCCCAGCGATGCGGCGTCAGGTCGTGGTAGCTGGCCGCCTCCGCGGCTTTCGCTCCGGGACGCGGGAGGGCGAGGTCGATGGTTTCGACTTCCTTGCCCATCACCGTTCCGCGCTCGTAGGTCCGGCGGATCTCGGCCCGGACGCGGTCCAGCCCGTAATCGTCCTCCGACTTGTAGACCAGCATCAGTGCCTTGCGCTCGGTCGCCTGTGGAGGCTTGGCGAACGTGATCGTGGGCGGCCGGTCCGGAATAGCCTCGATCCGCCAGTCGGCGAGAACGTCCCCGTCGATCTCCACGGCGAGACGGCCCGACGTCTCGACCGGCGCTTCGATCGAGGCGTTGCCCGCATCGACGCGTTCGAACGGCATCCGCGAAGCGCCAAGCACCAGCTCCGCCTTGCCCGGCGCGTTGGCGAGCCGCGCGGTGAGCAGGCTGCCCGCCGGTACCCGGATCGGCGGCGCGATGGCCGGCAGGGGGCTGTCCTCGCTCCCCGCCGGTTCCGTTCCGGCGGACGGAAGCCTGGGGAAGATCGGCGCTTCGCCGGTATAGGCCGGCGGCGTGATCCAGACTTCGAGGGCCGGTTGCGGGACCGCGACGCCGCCCGAAAAGGTGGGGGTCAGGGCTTCCCGCAGCCGTTTGCCCGCGTCCGGCCAGGCGACCGATACGGCGACGACCGCGAGCAGGGCCGCGGCGAACCTGAGGGCCATCGGATCGCGCGCGGCAACCTCGGGACTGGGAGTTCCGGCCCTGATATCCCGGGTCGAAGCCGCGACGCGCCGCCTGTGTTCCCGCCAGAGCGCTTCGGAATCGGCATCGCCGAGCCCCTCGGCGAGGTTGTCCTGAAGCGTCTGGAGCGGGCGATGCGGCAGCGCGTTGACGCGTTCCAGCCGGCGGCGCCCGGCGTCGTCGTCCGGTACGGAGATGCGGCGAAGGCCGTTCCACAGCAGAAATGCCGCCCCGACGAGGAACGCCGCCAGCGCCACGGCGTGCAGCCAGCCCGGCAGCAGCGGAAGGACGCCGAAGAGCGCAAGGGCGAGGAACAGGGCCACGACCGAAAGCGCCGGCCAGAGGCCGCGCCAGAACTGTTCCCAGACCATGGACGCGCGGGCGAGCAGGAGCTTGCCGCCGTATCGCGGCGGCTGTCTCTCCTCGCTCCGGTCTTGTCCCGAAAGACGGGCCATCGAACCTCGTCCCGGTCCGCGCTCTCCGCCCCGGTCGCCCTATTCGAGCCAGTCCGGCAGACGGTCCAGCGCTTGGAGTATAGCAGGTTCCTGAAACGGGCGGATCACCGCGTGCGCATCGCCGCGAACCATAACCTCTCCGATCAGCCCGCGGCCATTATATTGGGACGCCATCACCGCGCCGTACGCGCCCGCGCCCTCGATCGCGACGAGGTCGCCTTCCGCCAGCGTCGGCAGCTCTACCCCGCGCGCGAGATAGTCGCCGGTTTCGCAGACCGGTCCGACCACGTCGACCCGCCGGGTCTGTTCCCCCTCGGCGCGCGCGGCAACCGGGACGACCCCGTGCTCGGCCCTGTAGAGAGTCGGCCGCAGCAGGTCGTTCATCGCGGCATCGACGATCACGAACCGCTTTTCCGGCGTCTCCTTCGAATAGAGGACCCTGCTCAGCAGGAGCCCCGCGTTGCCCACCAGGCGCCGTCCAGGCTCGACCACGATTCCACAACCCAGGGCACCCACGGTGTCGCGGACGATATCGGCGAAATCCCCGAGGGTTGGAGGCGTTTCGTCGATATAGGCGATGCCGAGCCCGCCGCCGAGGTCGAGACGCTCGACGGTGAATCCCGCGCGCCTGAGCCCCAGCACGCAATCCGCGAGCGCCGCGAAGGCGCTTCGGAACGGAGACAGATCGAGGATCTGCGAGCCGATGTGGATCGCGAGCCCGACCATGCGGATGCCGGGCGTCCGGCGGCCTTGTTCATAGACCCGCGCCGCATCCTCGATCGGAATGCCGAACTTGTGCTCGTAACGGCCCGTCTGGATCTTGTCCGCGGTGTCCGCGGCGATGTCCGGATTGACGCGAAGGGCCGTGGGCGCGGTCGCGCCGAGACCCTGCGCGACCTCGCCGAGCGCGGCGAGCTCGGACTCGGACTCGACGTTGAGTTGGCCGATTCCGGCGGTCAGCGCCTGCGCCATCTCGTCGCGGGTCTTGCCGACGCCGGAGAACACGATGTCCGACGGGCGGATGCCCGCCGCCACGGCGCGGGCGAGTTCCCCGCCCGAGACGACATCCGCGCCGGCGCCGAGACGGGCGAGGGTCCGGATGACCGCGAGGTTGGCGTTGGCCTTGACCCCGTAGCAGATCTTCGCGTCGAGACCGGCCAGCGCGCGGGCGAATTCGCGGTAGGCGTCCTCCACCGCGGTCTGGGAATAGACGTAAACGGGCGTGCCGCAGGTCTCCGCTATCGTTTCCAGCGCGACCCCTTCGGCATGGAGCCGCCCGTCCCGATAGGCGAAAACGCTCATGAGGGCGGCGGGCCGGAGGGGTATTTCCGCGGATGCGAGTCCTTCTGCCCTTCCGGCAGCTCCGGATCGCCTTTCCTGCCGCAAGCGGCCGCGAGGCAGGCCGCCAGCGCGCCGGCCAGAAACCGGAGGGTGCCCCGCCGGCTCACAGGAACCGCTCCCGCGCGTTCCGCGCGCATTCGAGAACGCGCTCCGGCGCGGTGCCGCCCGGGCTGTTGCGCGACGCCACCGCGCGGTCGATGTCGAGCACGTCGTAAACCTCCTCGGTCAGCCCCGGCTCCACGGACTTGAGCGCTTCCAGCGGAAGACCCGCGAGGTCGCACCCCGCCTCCTCCGCGCATTTCACCAACGCGCCCGTGACCCGGTGCGCCTCGCGGAACGGCATGTCGCGTTCGCGCACGAGCCAGTCGGCGAGATCGGTCGCGGTCACGAACCCCTTTTCCGCCGCTTCGCGCATCGCGCCGATGTCGAACGCGGCATCCCGCATCATTCCGGTCATCGCCGAGACCGCGAGGCCGAGCGTGTCGGCCGCATCGAACAGCGGCTCCTTGTCTTCCTGCATGTCCTTCGAATAGGCAAGCGGCAACCCCTTCATGACGATCGCGAGCGTCGTCAGCGCGCCCACGATACGGCCCGTCTTGGCCCGGACAAGCTCCGCGGCGTCGGGATTCCGCTTCTGGGGCATGATCGACGAGCCCGTGGTAAAGGCATCCCCGAGGCGTACGAAACCGAACTGCGCGGAGCACCAGAGCACCAGCTCCTCGCCGAGCCGGGAGAGGTGGGACGCCGCGATCGCCGCCGCCGCCAGGAATTCGAGCACGAAGTCCCGGTCCGAGACGGCGTCGAGCGCGTTCGCCGCCGGCCGGTCGAAACCGAGCGCGTCCGCCGTCATGCCGCGGTCGATCGGATAGGGCGTTCCGGCGAGCGCGGCGGCGCCGAGCGGGCATTCGTTGAGCCGTCCGCGCGCGTCCGCCAGCCGGCCGCGGTCGCGCCCGAGCATTTCGACATAGGCGAGCAGATGGTGACCCAGCGTGATCGGCTGCGCCGCCTGGAGATGGGTGAGGCCCGGCATCACGCTCGCCGAGTGCTCTTCCGCCCGGTCGATCAGGACCGCCTGCAGCTCCCGCAGCGCGGCGTCCGCCTCGTCGATCGTGTCGCGCAGCCAGAGCCTGAGATCCGTCGCCACCTGGTCGTTGCGCGACCGCGCGGTGTGGAGCCGTCCGGCCGCCGGGCCGATCAGCTCCGTCAGCCGCGCTTCGACGTTCATGTGTATGTCCTCGCGCCGGCGCGAAAACGCGAACGCGCCGGACTCGATTTCCGCCAGAACCCTGTCGAGGCCCGAGAGGATCGCCTCGCCGTCCGCCTCGCCCACGATTCCGCATGCGACCAGCATCTCGCAATGCGCCTTCGAGGCCCCTATATCATGGGCGTAGAGCCGCCTGTCGAAATCGATCGAGGCGTTGATCCGCTCCATGACCTCGCTGGGTTCGGCGGAGAAGCGGCCTCCCCAGAGCGCGGAGGAGCCCCCGGGGCCGGTTTTCCGATGAGATTCCGTATCGTTCATGGACTCTCGAGACACGCCGGGCCGCGCGCGGTCGGCGCCGCCCTCGCTTGTGTCGCCCTATTCGTTGCCGCGGCCGGCTGGTCTCTCTTCCCCGGCGATGCCGCGGCCGCTCCGCCGCCCCGCACCGGCTGGATGGAGAGCTTTGCCGTCGCCGAGATGGGCCCGCCGGCGCCCACCGCAGCGTTCACCGGCCGGGACGGCAAGAGCTATACGCTGGAAAGGTTTCGCGGCAAAGTCGTTTTGGTCAATTTCTGGGCCACTTGGTGCGGCCCCTGCGTCCGCGAGATGCCGTCTCTCAAGCGCCTCAACGCCCGCCTCGGCGGTGAAAGGTTCGCCGTGCTCGCACTTTCCCAGGACCGCGACGGCTGGGCGAAGATGACGCCGTTCCTGGAGAAGCACGATCTCGACGGTCTGCCGGCGTTTCACGACCCGAAGGCACGCGCCGGCCGTGCCGCCAAGGTTCGCGCCCTTCCGACTTCGGTGCTCTACGGCGCGGACGGGCGCGAGCTCGGCCGCCTCACCGGTCACGCGGAATGGGCTTCCGACGAGGCCCTGGCTCTTATCCGGCATTACATCGGCGGCTAGGCGCGCCACTCCGCCAGACAGCAGCCGATCAGCGCTTCCGGCATCGGGATGTAATCGACCATGTCGAACCCCTTGCTGCCCGCGGCGGCATGGGAGATCACCCAGGCGCGCAGCTCCGCCCCGCCGTTGCCGGTGTTCTCCAGCATCGCGTCGAGCTCGGTCGCGAGCCGGTCGTCGGGCGCGCTGCGGAACAGCTCGATGCAGGCGTGATCGAAGGGCTCATCGATCCACCCCATGGTGGTCTCGCCGATCGAATGGCTGAGCCCGCCGGTGCCCAGCACGGCGACCCGGATGTCGTCGGGGTAGCTCTCGATCGCCTGGCGCACCATCCGGCCCCAGGCGAGGCAGCGCCGGGGCGAGGGGAAGGGCTTCTCCACCAGGTTGATGAAGATCGGCACGATCGGCAGCGCCGGATCGAGGCCGAACTGCCAGATCGGCACGCACATCCCATGGTCGAGCTTGAGCCGCATCGAGTAGGCCGGATCGAAGTCGGCCGCGAAGGCCTCCTCCAGGATATGGCGGCCGAGTCCCTCGTGCCCCGGCAGCGTCTCGTGCGGGTAGACCGGCTTCATGAAGGGTTCCGGCGGCCCCTCATGCTCGGCGCCGATCCCGACGCAGAAGGCGGGCATCACGTCGAGGAAGAAATTGACCCAGTGATCGGTCGAATGGATCACCAGCACGTCCGGTTCGGCGGCCTTCAGGCGATTGCCGAGGTCGCCGAACCGGGTGACCACCCAATCCCGGGTCTCGTCCTTCAGCGTGTCCCAGTTGCGCGCGATGTTGGGTCCGTGCGAGGCGGCGAAGCTGCCGACGAATTCAGCCATTGGCCGCGGCCTCCCGCTCTTGCTCCCCCGCGTCCAGCGCGCTCAACGCCTCGATCGACCCCGCGTCGTCATAGCCGCAGATCAGCAGGTAGAAGCGCAGCAAATACGGGTTGGCGTGCGGCTGGATCTTCGCCAGATCGTCGTCGATCAGGGCCTGGCGCATCTCCGGCGAGAACGGATAGGCGTCGAGCACCGCTTCCCGCTCGTTGCGCCAGCGCTCCTTCCCGCCCGGACCCTGAAGGTCGAACATCAGCTTGTTGAGCCAGTAATCGGTCATCGTGGCCTCCGCGTCGCGCTCGTCGTCGCTCGGGCGGATTGTAGACCCCCCGCGCCGCGATGCCGACCGGAAAACGACTCAACGGGTCGGCGTCGGGGTGTCGCCGGAGTAATCGTAGAAGCCGCGCCCCGACTTGCGTCCGAGCCAGCCCGCCTCGACATACTTCACCAGAAGCGGGCAGGGCCGGTACTTGGTGTCGGCGAGCCCCTCGTAGAGCACCTGCATGACCGACAGGCAGGTATCGAGGCCGATGAAATCCGCGAGCTGCAACGGTCCCATCGGGTGATTGGCGCCGAGCCGCATGGCGTTGTCGATCGCCTCCACCGAGCCGACCCCCTCGTGCAGCGTGTAGACCGCCTCGTTCAGCATCGGCAGCAGGATGCGGTTGACGATGAAGGCGGGGAAATCCTCCGAGTTCACCGGTGTCTTGCCGAGCGCGAAAGTGAGCGCCTCGATTGCGTCGAAGGTTTCCTTCGCGGTCGCGATACCGGGGATCAGCTCGACCAGCTGCATCGCAGGCACCGGGTTCATGAAGTGCATCCCCATGAACCGCGCCGGCCGGTCGGTCGCCGCGCCCAGCCGGGTGATCGAGATCGACGAGGTGTTGGAGGCAATGATCGCATCGTCCCTGATCTCGGCGACGATGCGCTTGTAGATCTCCCGCTTGACCTCCTCGCTTTCGGTCGCCGCCTCGACGATCAGGTCGCAGTCCGACAGGATGCGGTATTCGGTCCCCGTCTCGATGCGCGCCAGCGCCTCCGCCTTCTGGGCCTCGGTCATGCGGTTGCGCCGGACCTGGCGGTCGTAGTTCGCCGAGATCGCGCCCAGCGCCTTGTCGATCTGGTCGTGCGAGATATCCCCCAGCACGACATCGAAGCCGTGCGCGGCGCAGACATTGGCGATGCCGGTCCCCATCTGCCCGGCGCCGATGACGCCCACCTTGCGGATCGCGACCGAGTCGATCGATACCGGGCTCGCCGCCGTCGCGTTCATCGCGGCTTGACCCCGGCCTTGTCCAGCGCTTCCGCGAGCGCCGGGAGCGCCTTGAACAGGTCGTCGACCAGCCCGTAGTCGGCAATCTGGACCATCGGCGCCTCCTCGTCCTTGTTGATCGCGACGATGACCTTGCTGTCCTTCATCCCCGCCAGATGCTGGATCGCGCCGGAAATGCCGATCGCGATGTAGAGCTCGGGCGCGACCACCTTGCCGGTCTGCCCGACCTGAAAGTCGTTCGGCCGGTAGCCCGCGTCCACCGCCGCGCGCGAGGCGCCGACCGCCGCGCCGAGCCGGTCGGCGATCTCCTCGACGAGGTGGAAATTCTCCGACGACTGCATGCCGCGTCCGCCGGAGACGACCACCCGGGCGCTGGTGAGCTCCGGTCGCTCCGACTTCGACAGCTCCTGACGGACGAAACGGGAGAGCGTCTGGCCTTCGCCGGCCGCGACCGGCTCGATCGGGGCGTCCCCGTCCTGCGCGGCGGCGGGGAAGGCTGTGCCGCGCACCGTGATCACCTTGACCGCATCGCGCGACCGGACGGTCGCCATGGCGTTGCCCGCATAGATCGGCCGCACGAACGTGTCCGGCGCGACCACTTCGGTGATGTCGGAGATCTGCGCGACGTCGAGCAGCGCGGCGACCCGCGGCGCGAGGTTCTTCCCCGTCGTGTTGGCGGGAAACAGGATTTCCGAATAGTCCGGGGCGAGTTCCACCACCAGCGGCGCCACGGCTTCGGCGAGCAGGTGGTCGTAGGCCGCGTCGCCGGCGTGACGCACCCGGGCGACGCCGGCGACCTTCGCCGCCGCGCCTGCGACCGCCTCCGTTCCGCCGCCGGCCACCAGGACGTCGATATCGCCGCCGAACGCGGCCGCCGCGGTAACGGCGTTCAGCGTCGCCGGATCGAGCGCCGTACCGTCGTGATCGGCGATGACGAGCGAGGCCATCAGATCACCCCCGCCTCGTTCTTGAGCTTGTCGACCAGCTCATCGACGCTTCCCACCTTGCGCCCGCCCGCCCGCGCCGGCGGGTCTTCGACCTTCAGCACTTCCAGCCGGGGCGCCACGTCGACGCCGAGCTCGTCGACGGCGATCTGCTCGATCGGCTTCTTCTTCGCCTTCATGATGTTGGGGAGCGAGGCGTAGCGCGGCTCGTTGAGGCGGAGGTCGGTGGTGACCACGGCGGGGATCGAAAGGCCCACGGTCTCCAGCCCGCCGTCGACCTCCCGCGTGACCTCGGCGCCGTCGCCGCCGAGCACGATCTCCGAGGCGAAGGTGCCCTGCGGCCAGCCCAGCAAAGCGGCCAGCATCTGGCCCGTCTGGTTGCTGTCGTCGTCGATCGCCTGCTTGCCGAGGATCACCAAGCCCGGGCTCTCGCGCTCGACCAGCGCCTTGAGGAGCTTGGCGACGGCCAGCGGCTGGAGCTCCTCGTCGGTCATCACGTGGATGCCGCGGTCGGCGCCCATCGCGAGCGCGGTGCGGATCGTCTCCTGGCACTGCCGCACGCCCATCGATACGGCGACGATCTCGTCCGCCGTGCCGGCCTCCTTCATGCGGATGGCTTCCTCGACGGCGATCTCGTCGAACGGGTTCATCGACATCTTGACGTTGGCCGTCTCGACGCCGGTCCCGTCCGCTCTGACGCGGACCTTCACGTTGTAGTCGACAACGCGTTTGACACCGACGAGTACCTTCATGGAAGGGCTTTCCCGATTCCCGAGAGGGTCATGAAAAGATGCCAGGACGGCGTCTGAATCCGTCCCTTTACCGGTTTCCAGACAGGGCGCCGAAACTATGTCCGGCGTTTCGAACTGTCAACGAGCGGCGCCCCCAACCTCACTCCCGTCCGAACAGCACCGCGATGGCGAGCAGCGCGATGGCGCCGAACTGGAGGATGACCCGCGCCTGCATGAACTTGTTGCCGTATTTGCGGTTGAACTCGCCGCCGCGCGCCATGCTGAACAGGCCCATGGCGAGGACGCCGAGCACCGCAGCCAGGGCGATGCCCAACAGGACCGTGCCGGTGGTGGTCATGGGTGAGATATACGGGCCCCACGGCATCCCGGCCAGCGGATTCGGGCGTTCCGCGCCCGTGCTATAACCCGGCGATGGGTTATCTCGACCGCATCGCCGAGTGCAACGCGCACGATCTGGACGGTTTCGTGCCGTTCCGCGTCGGCGAGGCGCAGCCCGGTTGGGTCAGGCCCGCCTTCGCCCGCCGGCTCGCGGAATTTCCCGAGGCGTTCGAGGTGGACGACGCGTGCGTGCGGACGGCGCCCGCGCTCGCCGGCTTTGAGGAACGGACGGAGGCGGTCGCATCGGCGCTGCGCGGGCTGTCCGACGCGGGCGAGTTGGGGCGCTGGCGCGACGAGGCCTATCCGGTCGGCGACAGCCTGTTCGGTCCGCATTCGATGCTGATGGATCGATCCGCGATCCCGTTCTTCGGCGTCCGCGCCTACGGCGTTCACGTCAACGGCTATGTCCGCGACGGCGGGCGGCTGCTGATGTGGATCGGACGCCGCGCGGCGGACAAGGCGACCTACCCGGACATGCTGGACAATTTCGTCGCTGGCGGGCAGCCGGCCGGCATCGGGCTGATGGAGAACGTGATCAAGGAAGCGGGCGAGGAGGCCGGGGTGCCGAAGACCCTTGCCGCCGCCGCGCGTGCCGTGGGCGCGGTCTCCTATTGCCAGGAGACGGAAGAGGGGCTGAAGCCGGACGTGATGTATTGCTACGACCTCGAACTGCCGGCCTCGTTCGTGCCCGAGAACCGCGACGGCGAGATCGCGGAATTCTACCTCTGGCCGGTCGAGCGGGTGATGGAGACCGTGGCGGAGACGCGCGCGTTCAAGTTCAACTGCAACCTCGTCTGCATCGATTTCTTCGTCCGCCACGGGCTGATCGACCCCGAATCCGTGGACTATCTCGACATCGTCCACGGGCTGCGGCGGGGAAATTCGGGTAATGCGCGCGCCGCGGCGGTTCGGTAGGGTGCGCGCCTTCCAGGTGACGGGCTAACCTCGCGGAAGGGCCGATGCTCCGGAACGCCTATCCCAGCCTCGATTTCGACCTCGGCGAGACCGCGGAGATGCTGCGCGAGAGCGTGGCGGACTTCTCCTCGGTCGAGATCGCGCCCCGAGCGGCGGAAATCGACGAAACCAACGAGTTCCCGCCCGACCTCTGGCGCAAGATGGGCGATCTCGGCCTGCTCGGCATCACCGTGGAGGCGGAATATGGCGGCGCCGGGATGGGCTATCTCGAACACGTCGTCGCGGTGGAGGAGGTGAGCCGCGGCTCGGCCTCGGTCGGGCTCTCCTACGGCGCGCACTCCAACCTCTGCGTCAACCAGATCCGCCGCAACGGCAGCGACGCGCAGAAGTGCCGCTACCTGCCCAAACTGATCTCGGGCGAGCATGTCGGCGCGCTCGCGATGAGCGAGCCGGGCGCGGGCTCCGATGTGGTCGGCATGCGCCTCCGCGCCGAGCGGAAGGGCGACCGGTTCGTCCTCAACGGCACCAAGATGTGGATCACCAACGGACCCGACGCCGATACGCTAGTGGTCTACGCCAAGACCGATCCTGATGCCGGGCCGCGCGGCATCACCGCGTTCCTGGTCGAGAAGGGGTTCGCCGGCTTTTCCACCGCGCAGAAGCTCGACAAGCTCGGGATGCGCGGCTCCAACACCTGCGAGCTGGTTTTCGAGGATTGCGAGGTGCCGGAGGAGAATGTCCTCGGCGCGGTCGGCGAGGGCGTACAGGTGCTGATGAGCGGGCTCGATTACGAGCGTGCGGTGCTCGCCGGCGGCCCGCTCGGCATCATGCAGGCCTGCCTCGACGTCGTCGTTCCCTACGTCCACGAGCGCCGGCAGTTCGGCCAGCCGATCGGCGAGTTCCAGCTGATCCAGGGCAAGCTCGCCGACATGTACACGATCGCCAACGCGAGCCGCGCCTATGTCTACACCGTCGCCAAGGCCTGCGACCGGGGCGAAACGTCGCGCAAGGACGCGGCCGGCGCGATCCTCTATTCGGCCGAACGCGCCACCGCCCTCGCCCTCGACGCGATCCAGATCCTGGGCGGCAACGGCTACATCAACGAGTACCCGACCGGCCGGCTGCTGCGCGACGCCAAGCTCTACGAGATCGGCGCCGGGACCAGCGAGATCCGCCGCATGCTGATCGGGCGCGAGCTGTTCCGCGAGACCGCCTGATGCCGAAGATCGGAAGCGCGGTCGACCGCCGCTCCGAGGCGTTCGAAACCAACCGCGCCGCGATGGAGGGCGCGGTGGCCGAGCTCCGCCGGGTGGTCTCCTCCATCGCCGAAGGGGGCGGAGAGCGGGCGCGGGAGCGCCATGTCGCGCGCGGCAAGATGTTGCCGCGGGAACGGATCGACCGCCTGATCGACCCGGGCGCGCCGTTTCTCGAGCTCTCCCAGCTTGCCGCCCACGAGGTCTATGACGAGGACGTCCCGGCGGCGGGGCTGATTACAGGCATCGGCCCGGTGATGGGCACCGAATGCGCGATCGTCGCCAACGATGCGACCGTCAAGGGCGGCAGCTACTTCCCGCTGACGGTCAAGAAGCATCTCCGGGCGCAAGACATCGCGCGCGAGAACGACCTGCCCTGCATCTACCTGGTCGATTCCGGGGGCGCCAACCTGCCGCGCCAGGACGAGGTCTTTCCCGACCGCGACCATTTCGGCCGCATTTTCTACAACCAGGCCACCATGTCGGCGGCCGGCATCCCGCAGATCGCGGCCGTTATGGGCTCGTGCACGGCGGGCGGCGCCTACGTCCCGGCGATGTCGGACGAGGCGGTGATCGTCCGCAACCAGGGCACGATCTTCCTCGGCGGGCCGCCGCTGGTGAAGGCAGCCACGGGCGAGGTGGTGAGCGCCGAGGAGCTCGGCGGCGCGGACGTGCACGCCCGCGAATCCGGCGTCGCCGACCACTATGCCGAGAACGACGCCCACGCGATCGCCATCGTCCGGCGCGCGGTCGCGGCGCTCAACCGGAAGAAGCGGGTCGACCTCGTCTGCCGCGAGCCGGTCGAACCGGCGCACGACCCGGACGAGATTGACGGCATCGTGCCGGCGGACTACCGCAAGCCCTACGAGGTGCGCGAAATCATCGCCCGCATCGTCGACGGGAGCGAGTTCGACGAGTTCAAGGCGCTCTACGGCACCACCCTCGTCACCGGCTTCGCCCATATCTTCGGCTACCCGGTCGGCATTCTCGCCAATAACGGGATCCTGTTCTCGGAATCGGCGCTCAAGGGGGCGCATTTCGTCGAGCTCTGCTGCCAGCGCGGCATCCCGCTGGTGTTCCTGCAGAACATCACCGGCTTCATGATCGGGCGGAAATACGAGGCCGGCGGCATCGCCAAGGACGGCGCCAAGCTGGTCACCGCGGTCGCCTGCGCCCGGGTGCCCAAGTTCACCGTCATCGTCGGCGGCAGCTTCGGCGCCGGCAATTACGGCATGTGCGGGCGCGCCTACGGCCCCCGCTTTCTCTACATGTGGCCCAACGCGCGGATTTCGGTGATGGGCGGCGAGCAGGCGGCCAACGTGCTGGGACAGGTCCGTCGCGACGCGCTGGAGGCGCGGGGCGAGGACTGGCCGGAGGCGGACGAGGAGGCGTTCAAGGCGCCCATCCGGGAGCGGTACGAGCACCAGGGGAGCCCGTTCTACGCCAGCGCGCGGCTGTGGGACGACGGCGTGATCGAGCCCGCCGAGACCCGGTCGGTGCTGGGGCTCAGCATCTCCGCGGCGCTCAACGCGCCCATCGAACGGACGAGTTTCGGCGTCTTCAGGATGTAGCGGCGGATGTTCCGGTCCGTACTCATCGCCAATCGCGGCGAGATCGCCTGTCGTATCGCCCGCACCTGCCGACGGCTCGGAATCCGGACCGTCGCCGTCTACTCCGACGCGGATGCCGGGGCGCTTCACGTCCGCGATTGCGACGCCGCGATCCGCATCGGACCGCCGCCCGCCCGCGAAAGCTATCTCGACGCCGAGGCGGTGCTCGCCGCCGCCCGGGAGAGCGGTGCGGAGGCGATCCATCCGGGCTACGGCTTCCTGTCCGAGAACGCCGATTTCGCCGAGGCGGTGCTCGCCGCGGGGCTGGCCTTCGTCGGCGCGCCGCCGGCGGCGATCCGGGCGCTCGGCTCGAAGAGCGCCGCGAAGGCGCTGATGGCACGCGCCGGGGTCCCGATCCTCGGCGGCTATCACGGCGAGGCGCAGAACGACGCCGCGCTCGCCCGGGAGGCCGAACGGATCGGCTTTCCGCTTCTCGTCAAGCCGGCGGCGGGCGGCGGCGGGTGCGGCATGCGGATCGTGCCGGATGCGGCGGCGCTCGGAAACGCGCTCGAATCGGCGCGGCGCGAGGCTGCGTCCTCGTTCGGCGACGACCGGCTGCTGCTCGAGCGTTACCTGGCGCCCGCCCGCCACATCGAGGTCCAGGTCTTCGCCGACACAATGGGCAACACGGTTCATCTCCATGAGCGCGACTGTTCCGCCCAGCGCCGCCACCAGAAGGTGATCGAAGAGGCGCCGGCGCCCGGCCTGTCCGATGCTGTCCGGGATTCTCTCGGCCAGGCCGCGGTCGCCGCCGCCGAGGCGGTCGGCTATGTCGGCGCCGGCACGGTCGAGTTCCTGCTCGACGAGGACGGCGATTTCTTCTTCATCGAGATGAACACCCGCCTCCAGGTCGAGCATCCGGTGACCGAGATGGTCACCGGCCACGATCTCGTCGAATGGCAGCTTCGCGTGGCGGCGGGCGAGGCCCTGCCGGCGGCCCAGGAAGCGATCTCGGTCGAGGGACACGCGATCGAGGCGCGGCTATACGCGGAGGATCCCGCCGCGGGGTTCCTCCCCTCGACCGGCCCGATCGGGCTCATGCGGCTGCCCGGCGAAGGCGCGCGCGTCGACGCGGGCTTCGAGGCGGGCGACTCAGTCACGCCGCACTACGATTCGTTGCTCGCCAAGGTGATCGTGCATGCCCCGTCGCGCGGGGATGCCCGGGCACGGCTCGCCGCCGCGCTCGCGGATACGGCCGTGGCGGGACCCGCCACCAACCGCGATTTCCTCATCGCCGTTCTCGCCGAGGACGCCTTCGTTCGAGGTACGCTCGATACTGGGCATCTGGACTGCAATGTCGAGGCGCTGACCGCGCGGGAGGCCGCGGTTCCCCCTGCGGTGCTGTCGCTTGCCGCGCTCGCGGCAATGGGGGATCGGGACGGCGCTGCAGGCGACGCCGCCACGCCCTGGGATACGCTGCGGGGCTGGCGGCTGAACGCGCCGGCCCGCCGCACCGTCGCCTTCCGGCACGGCGAGGACATTCTAACCGTCGAAGTCGAAGGAGAGGAATTCCGGTTTCCTGACGGGCAGCGTCGGACCGTGCGAACGCTGTCCGGCGAGCCGCCCCTGATCGGCGTCGACATCGACGGTGAGGCGGTGTCCGCGGTGACGGTTCGCGACGGCGGCGCGGTCCTGGTCTTCATGCCGGAGAGAACCTGGCGCCTGCCCCTGTTCGATCCGGTGGCCGAGGCCGAGGCGGGTGCCCGGGAGTCCGCGGCGGGCGTGCCGCTGGCTCCGATGCCGGGCGTGGTCGTCGCGGTCAACGTCGCAAGCGGCGACAGGGTGGAAAGGAACCAGCCGCTGCTGGTGATCGAGGCGATGAAGGTCGAGCACACGATCCGCGCGCCGTCCGCGGGCACCGTCGATGCGGTCCACTGCGCCGTCGGCGACCGGGTCGACGAAGGGGCGGAGCTCGCCGCCTTCACGCCCGACGAGAGTTAGCTGCCGTCCCTCGATACGGCGCTGGCGCGCCTACTCGGGATGGGGGAACAGGAAAACCATCACCCTGAGTAGCCCCCGCAGGGAGCGTATCGAAGGGCGGGAACACCCGCTACGCGTCGAAGCCGTAGAGCCGCGCCGGGTTGTCGACCAGGATCTTGCGGCGCATCTCCTCGTCCGGCGCGTAGGACAGCAGCATGTCGGTCAGATCGCCGTCATCGGGCATTCGGCCGTCGATATTGGGGTGCGGCCAGTCGGTGCCCCACAGCACCCGGTCCGGCGCGGCCTCGATCAGCGCGGCGGCGAACGGAACCACGTCCGCGAAGGGCGCGCCGGCGGCCGAAAGCCGCTCCGCGCACGAGATCTTGACCCAGAAATCGGCATCGCGGAGGAAGTCGAGGAGAAGGCGGAACGGCGTCTGGTCGAGCCCGTCCGCCACGCGCACCCGCGCCATGTGGTCGATCACCACGGGAACGCCCAGCCGCCCCAGCGCATCGGCATTCTCGACCACGTCCTCAGCCTCCAGGTAAAGCACGAGGTGCCAGCCGAGCGGCGCGATGCGTCCGGCCACATGCGCGACGTTCGAAAAATCCGGCGGGCCGCTCAAATGCCGGGCGAAGCTCATCCTGACCCCCCGGACGCCGCCCTCGTGCAGCCTCTCGAGCTCGGTGTCCGTGATCGCCCCGTCGATCATCGCGACGCCGCGGTAGCGCCCGCCGGCCCGCGCGATGGCGTCCAGCATCGCGCGGTTGTCGTCTCCGTGGCAGGTCGCCTGGACGATCACCGCGCGGTCGAGCCCGAGCGTCGCATGCAGCTTCGTCAGCGCCTCGTAGGGCGCGTCCGGCGGCGTGTAGGAGCGCTTCGGGTGGTAGGGAAACACGTCGCCCGGCCCGAAGACATGGCAGTGCGAATCGCAGGCTCCCGCCGGCAGCGAGAAGGACGGCGCGCGCGGATCGGGGTGTGGCGGCTGGCATGTCTTCATTCCGCGGCCTCCCGCTGCCGCAGCCCCGCCTTGCCGTCCCAGACCGAGCGCGGAATCAGCACGTTGCCCTCGAACAGCCGGCGCGCCGTCCGCAGAAGAGCCGCGCGCCTGACCGTCAACGAGGCCGCGTCGCCTTCCGCTTCGAGCTCGACGGTGAATTCGCCCGACGGATGCTCGACCGAAATCATGCGGCGCGGCCCCGGGGGCAGCCGGGCGACATCGTGCGCGACCGAGCCTTCGATCGTCGCCGCGGTCGCCACCGTGACCGCCGCGAGCACGCCGATCGCGGCGTGGCAGCGATGGGGAATGAAGCAGCGCGTGTTGAGCGCCCCGCCCGACGCCGGCGGCGAGACGAGGCACATCTTGGGCACCACCTTGTCCGCGACGTCGCCGAGATTCATCGCCGGCCCGATCTCGAGCCGGATCGCCTCGATCCGCGCCTTCAGCGCCGCATCCGCCTCCAGCGCCGCCGGCGTCTCGCGCCCCGTCAGGCCGAACGCCGAGGCCGGCATGATCGCCACCGGCATGCCGTTGTCGATGCAGGTCACCTTGACGCCGTCCACCGTCTCGCGGAGCGCGCCGGTGGGAAGCAGGCTGCCGCACGCGGAGCCGGCGACATCGAGGAAATCGATCAGGATGGGCGCCGCCGTTCCCGGCGTGCCGTCGATCCTGGCGTCGCCTTCGTAAGTCACGGTTCCGCCCGGTGTCTCCACGGTCTGGTCGCAAAGGCTGTCGGAATTCACCATCCGGATGCGCACGCTCGACGTGTCGCCGGAGGGCGCCACGAGCCCCTGGTCGAGCGCGAAGGGGCCGACGCCGGCCAGCATGTTGCCGCAGTTGGGGGCGGTATCGACCCGCGCCTCGCCGACCACCACCTGGGCGAAGAGGTAGTCGATATCGACTCCGGGTTTCGACGAGGGGCCGACGATCGCGACCTTGCTGGTCAGCGGATCGGCGCCGCCCACGCCGTCGATCTGGCGCAGGTCGGCCGAGCCCATCGCCGCCAGCAGGATCCGGTCGCGGAGCGCCGGATCGGCGGGCAGGTCGGAGGCGAGAAAATAAAGCCCTTTCGACGTGCCGCCGCGCATCAGGGCGGCGGGTATCCGGGTCTGCATGGTCGGCCTCGTCTGGAGCCAAGGGTGCGACCGGGATACAACCCCGAAGGGACGCGGGCAAGCGCCCGGCGCGGTCCGCGGGTGCTATCGTGACGTCGCCGGGAAAGGAGGCCCATGCTCATTCGTCCCATGGCCGGCGTTGCCGGCGCGGCCGCGCTCGCCGCCGCCCTGCTGCCCGCCCCCGCCCGGGCCGCGGAGGAGGTCCGGATCGCCGCCGGGCGGCCGGGGATGCCGTGGCACGCCTTCGCCGTAGCGCTGGCGCAGCGGTACCAAGCCGCCGTTCCCGGCGGAAAGGCCGTGACGATCGCTCGCGGCAACGGCTACTGGAATCCCATCGTCGTCAACGCGCGGCGCGCCGAATTCGGCCTTTCCAACGCGGCCTCGGCGGCATGGGCCTATCGCGGGGACGAAACCGCCTACCGGAAAAAGAAATACACCGACATCCGGGCGGTGATGGCCGGTCTGCAGCCGGTCTGGATCGCGGCCATGCTGCGCGTGGACTACGCTCGTAACACCGGACACGGCACGCTCCACCGGGCGCTTCGGGCCGGCCGCGGCGCCCCCAGGATTGTCATGGAGCCCTTTTCCAGCCTGGTGCCGATCGTCGCCGACAAGATCCTCGCGTCGATGGGTTCCAGCCGCCGGATCGTGCGCGAGCGCGGCGGCGACATTCTCCAGGTCGGCGCCGCGCAGATTCCCTCGATGATCCGGGGCGAGCGCGCGGATCTCTATTTCGAGGCCGTGGGATCGGTGCGCGCCGCGGCGCTCGGGGCGGCGCTCGCCGACCATGCCCGCTTCGTCGATCTGCCGCCGGCCGCCCTCGCGGCGCTGACGCGGACGGGGGCGGCCGCGTATTCGACCGCTCTTCGTCCCGCACGCCGCGGGCGGGCGGTCAAGACGGTCGATCTCGGGACCGTGCTTATCGTGCACCGGAATGTCGGGAACCGCGTCGTCCGCGCGATGCTGAGGGTCCTGATCGACGACCGCGAGGTTCTCGCCCGGAGCCATGCCGAGTGGCGGGACTACGCGCCCAGCCCGTACGAGGCGCTGAAGACGCGGGGCGTACCGATGCACCCGGCGGCGGCGGCCTTCTTCCGCGAACGCGGATGGACCGAACTGGCCAAACGGGGGCGCATCCCCCTGCCCCGCCGGAAGCCGCGGCGCTGAGGCCCGTGGCATGGCTCGAATGACTCCAATGGGGACATATCCCGGCGTATATTTCTCAAAGAGACCGAGTGGGCGATGCAGGGTTTGCAATGACGGTCGGGTCTTCCCCGCCGGCCATCGCGCTGGCCGGGGTGAACAAGCGCTTCGACGGGCTCGATGCCCTCAAGGATGTCGATCTCGAGATCGGCAAGGGCGAGCTGGTGGCGTTGAGCGGGCCGTCCGGCAGCGGCAAGACGGTGCTGCTCAAGACCGTCATCGGGCTGATCGAGCCCGACGGCGGCAGCGTCAGGATCGACGGGGCGGAAACGGTCGGCGTGCCGCACGGCGCGCGCGAGGCGGCGACACGGCGGATCGGCATGCTGTTCCAGCGCTCGGCCCTGTTCGACAGCATGCCAGTCTGGGAGAACGTGGTCTTCCGTTTGTTGGGCGACGGTCTCGTTGACTGCAAGTCGGGATACGAGGCCGCGGTCGAGAAGATCGCCGCCGTCGGGCTCGCGCCGGAGGCGGCGGCGCTCTACCCGGCCGACCTGTCGGGCGGGATGCAGAAGCGCGCCGCGCTGGCCCGGGCGATCGCGCACGACCCGGAGATCCTTCTCCTCGACGAGCCCACCGCCGGCCTCGACCCGATCATGTCGAACGTCATCAACGACCTGATCCGGGAAACCGCTTCCCGCCTCGGCGCGACGGTGCTCCTCGTCACCAGCAATCTGGAGGGCGCGCGGCGGACCACCGACCGCTTCGCGATGATGCACGCCGGCCGCCTGGTCTGGCAGGGGCCGACCGAAGCGATCGGCGACAGCGGCGACCCGTATGTCGATCAGTTCGTGCATCGCCGCGCCGAGGGGCCCATCGCGACCCTGGCGGATTGAACGGGAGGACACGGTTTGGCCGGAATCGCGACGACATGACCGGAAAGCTCGTCTTTCCCGACGACGTGCGCCCCGATTTCGAGGGGTTTTCGAACGCCGCTTTCCGCTTTCTCAAGGGACTCGCGCGCAACAACGAGCGGGGCTGGTTCAACCAGAACCGCGAGACCTACGAAATCGAGGTCCGGTTCCCGCTCGAATGCCTCGTCGCCGAGTTCCGTCCCGGCGGCGCGGGCAAGGGGCTGCCGGTGCGCGGCGATCCGAGCAAGGCGATCTTCCGCATCTACCGCGACATCCGGTTCTCGAAGAACAAGCAGCCCTACAAGACCCATGCCGGGGCGGTTCTGTCGCGGACCGGTTCGCGCGGCGATCCGGGCGCGGTCTACATCCACATCCAGCCCGGCAATTGCTTCGTCTCGGCCGGGTTCTGGCGCATCGACCCGCCGGCGCTGACCGCGTGGCGCCGGCGCATGGTCGACGACCCGGACGAATGGCTCTCGATCGTCGGGCCCTATGCCGACGGCAAGGACGCCGCCTACATGCGGACCATCTCGGCGCTCAAGACGATGCCGCGCGGCTTCAAGCAGGACGCGGACTCCCCGGTCGCCGGGTGGGTGAAGTGGAAATCGTACCTGCTGACCCGGCCGGTGGAAGACGCCGACGCGAAGTCACGCCATCTGGTCGACATCGTCCGCGAGCATGCCGTCAAGGCGGTCCCGCTGCTCGATTTCGGCTGGGAGATCGCCGACACGCCGGCCGACGACGACCCGCGCCGGCACATGCGCGCCCCGCGTGCCGGCGCGGACGAGTGGGCCTAGCGCGCGTCCCTCGATACGGCGCTGGCGCGCCTACTCGGGATGAGGGAGAGCGAAGAACCCCTCACCCTGAGTAGCCGCGAAGCGGCGTATCGAAGGGCGTACAGCCGCACTAGACTGGGTTCGATGAAACATCGTACCGAACCTGCGCCCGACCTTAGGAGCTTCCTCGCCGCCAACCCGGCGCTGGTGTTCCGGCCCGGGAGCCCGCTCTCCGTCGTCGAGGAGATCACCGCCGTCCTGCATGCCCTGGAGGCGGAAAAGCGCCAGCCCGTCGTCCTGGTCGGCGAACCGGTGCTTGCCGACGGCGCGAAAAGCGAAATGGAGGTGCTGTGCAACCTGACCGGCAGCCGGGAAGTCTGCGCGGCGGCGCTCGGCCTTGCGGACCACCGCGACAGCGCGCGCCACTTCGCCGACCTCGCGGCGGGCGACATCGCCCCCGTCACGGTCGAGCGCGCCGAGGCGCCGGTCCAGGCGATCGTCGCGGAGGGCGACCAGGCCGACCTTGGGATCCTGCCCGCGCTCAAGCAGCATGGCGGGGACGCGGGACACTACATCACGGCGGGACACGTGGTGACGGCCGACCCCGAGACCGGGATCGACAACATGGCGATCCAGCGATGCTGGGTGCGCGAACCCCGGCTGATGGGAATCTACCCCTACCCGACCTCGCACAACTGGCTCAACGTCGCGAAATACTGGGATCGGGGCGAGGCGTGCCCGGTCGCGATCTGGATCGGCCATCACCCGGCGTTGGCGATCGGCACCCAGGCCAAGTTCGCCTACCCCAAGAGCCACTGGGCGGCGGCCGGAGCGGCGCTCGGCGCCCCGGTCCGGCTGGTTCCGAGCGTCACGCACGGCGATCTCATCATGGTGCCGGCGGATGCCGAGATCGTCATCGAGGGCTTCATCCCGCCGAACCGGCTGGAGGCGGAGGGGCCGTTCGCCGAGTTCACCGGCTATCAGGGCCCGCAGGTGGCCAATCCGGTCGTCGAGGTGACCGCGGTCACGCGCCGGGCGGACGCGATTTACCACGACTGCGGCGCCGGCCTCGCGGATCACCTGGTGCCCGACAACATGGCGATGGAGGGTGCGATCTTCGCCATGTGCCGCGCCGCCGCGCCCGCGCTTCGGCGGGTTCACGTGCCGATTTCCGGGCGGCGTTTCCACGCCTACCTGCAGTTCGAGAACCCGCGCCCCGGCGAGGTGCGCGACGCGCTGACCGCCGCGCTCTCCTATCGCCGGCTCAAGGCGGTCATGGCGTTCGACGAGGATATCGACATCTTCGACGACTCGCAGGCGATGTGGGCGCTCGCCACCAGGCTGCAATGGGACCGGGACACGATTCGCATCGACCGGTTGTCGGAGGCCAATCTCGACCCCTCGACCCCGCCCGGGGCCGGCTCGACGACCAAGGTCGCCCTCGATGCGACCCTGCCGCCGCCGCGCCGTCCCGGCGCGCCCAGGCCGGTGCCCCGGGTCAACCGGGTGAACGCGGACGCGCTGGATGTCGCCAAGGCGGCCGTCGACGCTGCCGACCCCGCCGGCTGGCCGAGAGCCTGACGGTGGCCGAAAAGGAAGGGAGCGCGGTCTTCGTCCGCTGCCCGTCCTGCGCGGGATGGTTCAACGCGGCCGCCCCGCTGATTGACCGCGGCGACATTCCCCTGTACTGCCCCGCCTGTAGCCACCGCTTTCTTCCCGCAGAGGCGGCCGGGATCGACCGGCCGTAGCCCGTATGTCATCCGGTAACTGGCGCACCCCGTTCGTCATCCTGCTTTGCGGCACGACGGTCATGCTGATCGCGTTCGGCATCCGCATGACCTACGGGCTCTGGATCTCGCCGGCGAGCGCCGGGCTCGGCTGGGGGCTGGAGAGCCTGAGCTTCGCGATGGCGGCGCAGGCGCTGATCTGGGGGTTCGCGACGCCGGTCATGGGCGCCATCGCCGACCGCCACGGGACCGGACGGGTGATCGCGGGCTGCGGCGTCGCCTTCGCGCTCGGATTCATCCTGACGGCGAACGCGACGACGCGGATCGAGGCGTTTCTCGGTATCGGCGTGCTGACCGGGATCGCGATGGGCGGGCTGACCGCGCCGATCATCCTGACCGCGATCAGCAAGGTCGTCGAGGACGAGAAGAAGCGCGGCCTCTACGCCGGCATCGCGAGCGCCGGCGGCTCGTCCGGCCAGGTGGTGCTGGTTCCGGTCATCCAGGCCGTACTGGACGCGACCGACTGGATGACCGCGCTGCTCATCCTGGCGGCGGTGACCGCGCTGATCGTCCCGCTCGCCTGGACGATGGTCTCGAAACCCGAGCATCTCGCCGCCGCGAGCGGCCAGCAGTCGCTGAGCGAGGCGCTCCGCGAGGCGTTCCATCATCCCGGATACCTGCTGCTCACGGCCGGCTATTTCGTCTGCGGCTTCCAGACCCTGTTCATCGTGACCCATTTCCCGCCGATGCTGGAGACCTACGACGTCTCGCCCGAGATGGGGGCCTGGTCGATCGCGCTGATCGGCCTGTTCAACATCATCGGCTGCGTCCTCTTCGGCGCCGCCGGTGGCCGCTGGCGCAAGAAGAACCTGCTCGCCTGGATCTACATTTCGCGCGCCGTGGCGATGACGGCGTTCATCCTGTTCCCCGTCACCGACACGAGCATCGTCGTCTTCTCCGCGGTGATGGGCATATTGTGGCTCGGCGTGGTTCCGCTCACCGGCGGCGGCGTCGCGCAGATCTTCGGCATGCGCTACATGGCGACCCTGTTCGGCTGCGCCTTCGTGTCGCACCAGCTCGGCGGGTTCATCGGAATCTGGGCCGGCGGCTGGCTGTTCGACATGACCGGGAACTTCCTGGTCGTCTGGTGGGCTTCGGTCGCGCTCGGCGTGGTCGCCGCGGCGTTCAACCTGCCGATCGACGACAGGCCGGTCGAGCGCCGCCCCCTCGCGGCCGGCGGCGCGGTCTGAGTGCGCTAACCGCTGTCGGGCTCGCCAGCCCGCACCCGCCCGGCGCAGGGGTTGACGCCGAACCAGTAGCAGAGCTCGGCCGGCTGCCCGATATCCCAGAGCGCGAAATCGGCTCGCTTGCCCACTTCGAGCGTGCCGCGGTCCTCGCCCAGCCCGAGCGCTTGCGCCGCCACGCGGGTGACGGAGGCGAGCGCTTCCTCCGGCGTCAGCCGGAACAGGGTGCAGGCCATGTTGAGCATCAGCACCAGCGACAGGGCGGGCGACGATCCCGGGTTGAAGTCGGTCGCGATGGCGATGCCGACCCCGGCCGCCCGCATCGCCTCGACCGGCGGCAGCTTCGTCTCGCGCAGGGTATAGAACGCGCCCGGCAACAGCACGGCGACGGTGCCGGCCTCGGCGAGCGCCGCGATGCCGTCCTCGGAGGTGTATTCGAGATGGTCGGCCGACAGCGCGTCGTAGCGCGCCGCGAGCGCGGCCCCGCCGAGATCCGAGAGCTGATCGGCGTGGAGCTTGACCGGCAGCCCGTGCGAGCGTGCCGACGAGAAGACCCGGTCGGTTTCCTCCGGGGTGAAGCCGATCCCTTCGCAGAACGCGTCCACGGCGTCGGCATAGCCGGACTCGGCAACTGCCGGCATCATTTCGTCGACCACGAGGTCAATGTAGGCATTTTGCCGTCCGGCATATTCCGGAGGAAGCGCGTGCGCGCCGAGAAATGTCGTCTGGATGTCGACCGGCAATTCTTCGCCGAGCTTTCTGGCGACGCGGAGCTGCTTCAGTTCCGTATCGGTGTCGAGCCCGTAGCCGGACTTGACCTCGACCGTGGTGACCCCCTCGCCGATCAGGTGGCCGAGGCGGGGGACGGCCGCATCGAGGAGCGTCTCGTCGTCCGCCTCGCGCGTGGCCCGCATGGTGGAGACGATCCCGCCGCCGGCCCGCGCGACCTCCTCGTAGCTTGCGCCGTTGAGCCGCATCTCGAACTCGCCGGCGCGGCTGCCGCCGAAGACGAGATGGGTATGGCAGTCGATCAGCCCCGGCGTGATCCAGCGCCCGCCCGCGTCGTGCGCCGTGCCGGCGAGGCTCGCGGGATCGCCCGGAAGGTCCGCGGCCTCGCCGACCCAGGCGATACGTCCGTCCTCGACCGCGATGGCGCCGTTCCGGATCGCACCGTAGGGCTCGCCGCCCGGCGCCATCGTCGCCAGGTCGGCGCCGGTCCAGAGCCTGTCCCACTTGCCGTTTGCCGGTCGCGCGCGCGCCATCGTGCCGTCTCCCCTTCGCGGGCGGAGCATAGCACGCGGCGCCTGTACCGGGGCCCGGCGATATGGTCTAGGCTCCGGCGCGGCACGGTCCGGGGGCAAGCGTCCGGGAAATGACGACAGACGACATTTACGACTTCACGCCGGGCACGACTCCGCTCCTGGTCAGCATTCCGCATGACGGGCGGTCGATCCCGGACGGCATCGCGGAACGCATGACGGACGCGGCGCTCCGCATCCCCGATACCGACTGGCATATGGGGCGGCTTTACGGCTTCGCCGGAGAACTCGGCGCGGGCGTGCTGGCGGCGCGCCATTCGCGCTACGTCGTCGACCTCAACCGCGACCCGGAAGGCCGGGCGCTCTACCCCGGTGCGGACAACACCGAGATCGCGCCGCTGCTCACCTTCGACCGGGAGCCGATCTACCGGGAAGGCGCTACCCCCGACGAGGCCGAGGTCGAGGAGAGGATCGACCGCTTCTGGCGGCCCTATCACGACCGCCTCGCTGCCGAAATCTCGGCGCTCAGGGAACGCCACGGCGCCGCGATCCTGTTCGACGCGCATTCGATCCGGAGCGTCGTGCCGCGCTTCTTCGAAGGCGCCCTGCCGGACTTCAATTTCGGCACCGCGCGGGGGGCGAGCGCCGATGCCGCGCTGGCCCGATCCGCCTTCCGCCCGCTCGACTCGGCCGAGGGCTACAGCGCGGTCGACAACGGACGCTTCACCGGCGGCTACATCACCCGCACCTACGGCGCGCCGGCGGCCGGGGTCCACGCGATCCAGCTCGAGCTGTCGCAACGGACCTACATGGACGAGGCCCACCCGTTCGGCTACCGGCCCGATCTCGCCGATCGGGTGAAGCCGGTGCTGCGCGCGATGCTCGCCGCCATGCTCGACTGGGCCCGGGCGCGCCGATGACGGTCTACGCGTTCGACCGCGTGCTGGCCCCGGACGGCTGGCTCGCGCCGGGGCGGGTCGAGGTCGGCGACGACGGGCGGATCGCCGGGGTGGAGGCGGGCGATGGGGGCGAGCGCATCGGCGGCATCGCGCTCCCCGGGATGCCGAACCTGCACAGCCACGCCTTCCAGCGGGCGATGGCCGGGCTGACCGAGCGCGCCGGGCCCGGCGGGGACAGCTTCTGGACCTGGCGCGAGGTGATGTACGGCTTCGTCGGCCGGCTCGGCCCCGACGACGCCGAAGCCATCGCGGCCCAGCTCTATTGCGAGATGTTGAAGGCGGGCTACACCGCGGTCGCCGAGTTCCACTACCTGCACCACGCGCCGGACGGCAGCCCCTACGACGACCTCGCCGAGATGGCGGAACGGGTGACGGCGGCGGCGCGGCGGACGGGCATCGCGCTGACCCTCCTGCCGGTGCTCTACGACGCGGGCGGATTCGGCGGCGCGCCCGTCGGCGGCGCCCAGCGCCGCTTCGCCAACGACGCCGAACGGCTGCTCGGGATCGTCGAGACGATGCGCCGCCGCCGCGGCGCGGAGCCGGGCTTCCGGGTCGGCCTCGCCCCGCACAGCCTGCGCGCGGTCGGGCCGGAGAGCCTGGCGCAGGCGCTGAAGGGGCTCGATTCGATGGACGGGGGCGCGCCGATCCACATCCACGTCGCCGAACAGACAAGGGAGGTGGAGGACTGCATCGCCTGGTCGGGCCGGCGTCCCGTGGAATGGCTGCTCGATGCGCACGACGTGGGCCCCCGCTGGTGCCTCGTTCACGCCACCCACATGACCGACGGCGAGACGCGGGCGCTCGCGGGGACCGGGGCGGTCGCGGGGCTCTGCCCGACGACCGAGGCCAATCTGGGCGACGGGCTGTTCCCGCTCGAGGGCTGGCTGGGGGCGGGCGGACGGCTCGGCATCGGCTCCGACAGCCACGTGTCGGTGAGCCCGGTCGAGGAGCTCCGCTGGCTCGAATACGGTCAGCGCCTGACGTCCCGCCGGCGCAACGTCGCCGCCCCGCCGGAGGGCTCCACCGGCGCGCGCCTCCACGCCGCGGCGCTCGACGGCGGCGCACGGGCGACGGCGCGGGAGGCCGGCGCGATAGAGGCGGGGAAGACGGCGGATATCGTCACCCTCGACGCCGCCCACCCGCTGCTTGCCGGCAAGACGGGCGACGCGATCCTCGACGCCTGGGTCTTCGCCGGAAACGCGAATCTCGTCCGCGACGTCATGGTCGGCGGACGCTGGGTCGTCCGAGACGGCCGCCACCCGGAGGAGGAGGCCATTGCGAGCGAGTTCGTGCGGACGATGGAGAGGCTGGCGGGGTAGGCATCGGTGAAACTGTTCACCATCGGCCATTCAAACCATGCGCTGGATGCCTTCTTGCAACTGCTCCATACGCACGGCGTTTCGGCGGTGGCCGATGTGCGGTCGGCTCCCTACAGCCGGTATTGCCCGCATTTCAGCAAGGATCCGCTGTCCCGCAGTCTCGGCGATGCCGGGATGAAATATGTCTTCCTCGGGCGGGAGTTGGGCGGGCGGTCCGACGACCCGTCGTGCTACGAGAACGGCCGCATCCGGTATTCGCGGTTGAGCCGGCGACCGGGGTTCCGGGACGGGATCGAACGGCTGAAAAAGGGCGCGGGCGAGCACAAGATCGCCGTCATGTGCGCCGAACGGGAACCGCTTGAGTGCCATCGGACGATTCTCGTCGCGCCCGCGCTCGAAGAGGCAGGGCTGTCGGTCGTGCACATTCATGCCGACGGCCGCCTTGAGACGCACAATGAAGCGATGGACCGGCTGCTCGATCTGGTGAAGCTTCCCCGCGACGATCTCTTCCGTTCGAGGAAGGAAATCGTCGCCGAGGCGCTGCTTCGCCAGGAAGAGCGCGTCGCCTACAAAATCGACGAGGCCGATGCCGGAGACTCTCCGTGAAGCTCTTCACCATCGGGTTCACGAAAAAGAACGCCGAGAGGTTCTTCGGCCTCCTGTCCTCGTCCGGCGTGAGGCGCGTGGTCGACGTGCGGCTCAACAACGTCTCTCAGCTGGCCGGCTTCGCCAAGCGGGACGACCTGAAGTTCTTCCTCCGCCGCGTATGCGGCATCGACTACGTGCACCTGCCCGACCTCGCCCCGACGAAGGAGATGCTGGCGGACTACCGCAAGAAACGCATGGGGTGGGACGCCTACGAGCGGCAATTCCTCGACCTGATGCGTCAGCGCCGCATCGAGGACACCGTTCCCAGAGAGATCGTCGACGGCGGATGCCTGCTGTGCAGCGAGGACAAGCCGCACCATTGCCACCGGCGCCTCGTCGCCGAGTATCTCGACGAACGCTGGGGCGGAATCGACGTCCGGCATCTGGGTTGAAGAACGGTCCGCCGGGCACCGAGACAGGGGAGTCCCCCATTTCGTTTCGGCCTTTTGCGCAACTGGACGGTACATCGCCGTCGTGATAATCAGTTTTCAACTCAAAACACTGATTTCGCCTTGGGAGGGGATCAGCGTGAAAAGACGCTTGGCCCGCACCCGTGATCCACGCGGACTTCCCGCCTACACGATCTCCGAGGCCGCCCATTACCTCTCGGTGCCGGCGGCCACGATCCGGTACTGGTCGCTGGGCCGTGACGGCTACGAGCCGCTGATCGCGGCAGCGGCGAAATCCCCGACGCTGCTATCGTTCCTCAACCTTGCCGAGCTTCATGTGCTGGCCGCGATCCGGCGCAAGCACGAAGTCAAGATGCGGAGTATCCGGGAGGCGATCCGGTACCTGGGCAAGCTCGCCAAACGGCCGGCTGACAAGCGGCATCCTTTGATCAGCCGAGATCTGGAAACCGACGGGCTGGACCTGTTCACCGAGCAGTATGGGCAGCTCGTCAATATCAGCCGGGCAGGCCAGACGGCCATGCGGGACGTCATCAGCGCGGCCCTCCGCCGCATCGACCGCGACCCCCAGGGCATACCCATCAAGCTCTACCCGTTCACGCGCGCCGCCATGGACGATACCCCGGCGATGGTGGTCATCGACCCCGCCCTCTCCGCCGGCCGTCCCGTGATTGCCGGCACGGGACTCGCCACGCAAGTGATCGCGGAACGCTACAAGGCTGGAGAGTCGGTGAGGGACCTGGCGCGGGACTACGAACGCGAGGACGCGGAAATCGAGGAAGCGATCCGGTGTGAGCTCCAGACCGCTGCCTGACGAGCCGACCCTTTTTCTCGATCGCAATCTCGGAAGACACATCGTCGCGGGCCGCCTTCGCTCCGAGGGGATGAGGGTCGAAGTTCACGACGATCATCTCCCGCCCGATGCACCGGACGAGGAGTGGATAGCGCTTGTCGGACGCAAGGCGTGGGTGGCCGTCACGAAGGACAAGAACGTGCGCTACAGGGCGGCCGAGCTGGCTTCGATCAGGAGACATTCGGCGCGGGTTCTCGTTGTCCGAACGAAGAATGCGACCGGTTCAGATATCGCCGATCTGTTGTTGACAGGCCGTCGCCGGATCGCGCGCTTTGCGCAAAACACACCCGCGCCGTTCGTCGCAGGCATATACAGGAGCGGTCAGGTGAAGGAGTACGAGAGGCTTTAATGCGGGGTCTCAGCAAGAGACCGGGGTGTCGAGGTGTCGAAGTAGGGCGGACAAACGCTGTCCAAGGTCCGATGCCCATCGAACACTTGAGAAGTTGCCGCCCGGTTCTATATCCGGCGCTTGATCCACCACTCTTCGGGTATCCCCATGACCGCATCTCCGGCCACCGACCGGGTCCGTCTGCGCCGCCGCCATGACCGGGGCGGGTACGACGCGGCCACGATCTATCCGATCCTCGACGCCATGCCGCTGTGCTCGGTGGGCTATGTGTTTGAGGGGCAGCCTTACGTAACCCCGACGCTGCAGTGGCGCGAGGGCGGGCACGTCTACTGGCACGGCTCGTCGGCCAGCCGGATGCTGCGCGCGGTGGACACCGCCGAGGTGTGCGTGACGGTCGCCATCCTCGACGGGTTCGTCATGGCACGCTCGGGCTTCCACCATTCGATCAACTACCGCTCGGTGATGATGCTGGGGACGGCGCGCCGGGTCTCCGACCCCGACGAGAAGGAGGCGCGGCTCAAGGCCTTCGTCGACGGCTCGTTTCCCGGGCGCTGGGACATGCTGCGGCCGGCGACGGAGCAGGAGCTGACGGCGACGACGGTGATGACCATGCCGATCGACGAGGCCTCGTCCAAGATCCGCATGGGCCCGCCCGGCGACGACGAGGAGGATTACGCGCTGCCCATCTGGGCCGGCGTCGTCCCGGTCAGGATGGAAGTCGAGAATCCGGTCCCCGACCCGCGGAACATGGAGGGTTTGGAGCCGCCCGATCACATCCTGAACTTCCGTCTGGGCTGAGCGTGCGGTGAAAACGCTGCCGGTCGGGGTGTCGAACTACGCGAGGACGGCGGAATTCTCCGAAGCGTCGATCCCGGAAAACCTGCTGAAGTCGCACAGCACCAAAGCCAGGACCTGGGGCAAGATCGTCGTCCTGGAAGGGCGGCTGCGCTACCGGATCCTGGAGCCCGATATCCGAACGTTCGAGCTCTCTCCCGGGCAACCGGGGATCGTGGAGCCGGAAGTCCCGCACGAGGTCGAGCCCGTGGGCCGGGTGCGTTTCCGCGTCGAATTCTACCGCTGAGGCGGGCCCTCCAGCGCGAACCGGCCCAGCACGCGGAATTCCGCTTCGGGCGAGGCCTGGCCGCACAGGCATATGTCGGCGATCTCGACCGGCTCCGCGATGGCGGGAAGGGCGGCGCGCGCGATCGCGGGCCCGAACCGCGCCCGGCCCGCCTCGTCGAGCGGGCCGGTCAGGGTGAGGTGGAACCGGTAGTCCTCCATGACATAGGGGTAGCCCCAGCACTCCAGGTTCGTCCTCTCCAAGGCCGTCAACCCGTCCGGTTGCCGTCGGGCGGTCTCCGCCGCGGTGGCCGGCGCGCGGAACGCGTCGAACGCCCCCACGCAATCGGCGGCGAGTTCGGCCCCCGCGCCCCGCTCCATCGGGGCGAGGGCGAGGAAATCGGAAAGGACCCGCAACGCCAGCTTGCCGACCGGCGCCGGGCCGCGCGTCCGGCCGAAGCGTTCCAGGGCGTCCGCCAGCGACCGCTGGTCCGTTCCCGCCGCGAGCCGGAAGGGCGCCTTCAGCGTCGCGTGGAATCCGTACTTGCGCAGCGCCGCGACCGCGCGGCGCCAGTCCTCCGCGCTCACGCCGGCAAGGTTGGGCGCATCCCGGCCGAGCCAGCGCGCGCCGAACGCGGCGAGCGCCGTTCCCGGCGGCGGGACGTAGTAGATCGCGTAGCGGTACATCGCGCCTGAGCCGCTTCCCGTTGACGCCCGACCCGGGCTTCAACACCATGCGGCGAGTCATCGCATACGGAGCCGCCTCATGCACGATGTGACCGTCCGGCAGGAGATCGTCGACCGGGTTCTTGCCCGGCGCGGGCGCTACCACCTCTACGATTCGCTCGATCCGGGCGCGACGGCGTTCGTCGTGATCGATATGCAGAACATGTTCTGCGAGCCCGGCGCGCCGGCCGAGGTGCCGGCCTCGCGCGGGGTCTGCGGCAACATCAACCGCTTGGCCGAGGAGGTGCGGGAGCTCGGCGGGCTGGTGATCTGGGTGACCAGCGCCGCCACCTTCGCCAACGGCAAGAGCGACTGGGAGTCGTTCATCCGGACCTTCGTCGCGGAGGATGTGCAGGAACGCACCATCGAAGCGATGAAGCCCGGCGGGCACGGCGAGCAGATCTGGCAGGAGCTGAGGCCCGAGGAGCGCGACCTGTTCGTGCGCAAGAACCGCTATTCGGCGCTTACCCCGGGCGCCTCGATGCTCCAATCGGTGCTCGCGAGCCACCGCATCCGCAACGTGCTGATCGGCGGCACCAAGACCAACATCTGTTGCGAATCCACGTCCCGCGACGCGATGCAGCTTGACTACCGGGTCGTCATGGTCGAGGACTGCAACGCGGCGCTTTCGGACGACGAGCACCGCGCGGCGCTCGAAAACATGATCCAGCAGTTCGGCGACGTGATGACGACCGACGAAGTCATCGCCGCGCTTCGGAAACGCCCCAATGAGCAGTAGGGACCTGGCCGATTTCTCGGCCCTCACCTTCGACTGCTACGGCACGCTGATCGACTGGGAGACCGGCATCTGGGACGCGCTCCAGCCGCTCCTGATGGCCAATCCCGGTTGCGGGGTCGACCGCTCCCAGGCGCTCGCCGCTTTCGGCGAGGCCGAGACCGCCGAGCAGGCCGCGCACCCGGAGACGCTCTATCCAGGAATCCTTGCCGGGGTGCACCGGGCGATCGCCGCCCGGTTCGGGCTCCGCACCGAGGCCGCGCTCGACGAGGATTTCGGCGCCTCGGTCGGGCACTGGCCGGCGTTCGCGGACACCGCCGGGGCGCTCAGGCGCCTCAAGGCGCGCTACCGGCTGGTGATCCTGTCCAACGTCGACCGCGCCGGGATCGCCGCCTCGAACCGCAAGCTGGGCGTCGCGTTCGACGCGATCTGCACCGCTGAGGACATCGGCAGCTACAAGCCCGACCCGCGCAATTTCGCCTACATGATCGAGCATCTCGCCGGGCTCGGCATCGAAGCCGGCCGGATCCTGCACACCGCGCAGAGCCTGCACCACGACCACGTGCCCGCGCGTGCGGCCGGGCTCGCCAATGCCTGGATCGACCGTCAGGGCCAGTCGGAGGGCGGCAACTGGGGCGCGACCGCGCCGGTCGCCGACATGCCGGACTTCGACTTCATCTTCCCGACGCTGGGGGCGATGGCCGACGCGGCCGGTCTATGAGCCGCCCTTGACCTCCGCGATCGCGGTCTCGATCGCGTCCACGATGCCGATATAGCCGGTGCAGCGGCAGAGATTGCCGGAAAGCTCCAGCCTGATCCGGTCGCGGTCGGCGTCGGGCAGGCGGGTGACGATGTCGTAGGCCGTCGCCAGCATCCCGGGCGTGCAGTACCCGCACTGGACGGCGTGCGCCTTCCTGAAGCAGTCGCGGATCGTCGCCATCGTCCCGTCGCCGCCCCAGCCCTCGACGGTGCGCACTTCCGTCCCGTGGGCGGCGACCGCGAGCGTGATGCAGGACCGCGCCGGGCGGCCGTCGAGCATGATCGTGCAGGCGCCGCAGACCCCGTGCTCGCAGGCGGTGTGGGTACCGGTCAGCCCCTCGTGCTCGCGCAGGAAATCGGCGAGCGAAAGGCGGGGCTCGACATCGGCGGTGACCGCCCGGCCGTTGACGGTGATCGTGGTCGAGGTCATCGGGACAGCGCCTCCCGCGCGGCGCGGACGGTTATGGTCGAATGCACGTTCAGGGCGTAGCGGTCGCCGGTATCGGCAAATCCGGCCGCCGCGACCCCTCTGCCGGCGGCGTCCTTGATTGCGCCCGCCAGCGCGTCCGACCAGCCGTCGGCGCCGGCAATCAGCCCGGCGGCCTCTTCCAGCAGGATCGGCGCGTGGGTCGGGCCGGCGAGCGCGACGCGGCAATGGCTCCGGTCGGGATTGCGGACGACGACCGCGAGCGATTCCGCGAAATCGCCCGGCTTCACGCAGTGCTTGCAATGCCCCCAGGACGCGCCGCCGGACAGCCGGGGAACGCGGATCGCCTCGACGATCTCTCCCGGCTCCAGCACGGTGGTCAGCGGATCGGCGATGAACGCGTCCGCCGCGATGCTGCGCCCGCCTTCCGGCCCCCTGATCCCGAGGCTCGCGCCGAGCGCCATCATCACCGGCGCCCAGTCGCCCGCGGGATCGGCGTGGGCGAGGCTGCCTCCGACGGTGCCGCGGTTGCGCACCGCGCGATAGGCGATGCCGGATGCCGCGCGGCGCAGCAGCCCGGCGGTCGGATCCGGCACCTCGCCGTCCTCGACCGCCGAATGGACCACCGACGCGCCGATCGTCACCCCGTCCTCGTCCTCGGAAACCTCACGCAGCTCGGCGACGGGCGAGAGATCCACCAGGAGCGTCGGCCGCGCGATCCGGAGGTTGAGCATCGGGCCCAGCGACTGCCCGCCGGCCAGCGGCCTCGCGTCGCCATCGGCGGCGGCGAGCAGGGCGATCGCCTCGTCCAGGCTCCCCGCGCGGGCGAAGTCGAACGGCGCCGGCTTCATGACGCGCGGCCCCGCTCGATGGCGTCGAACACCCGGCGCGGGGTGATCGGGGTCTCGGCGATCTCGACGCCGAGACCCTTGAGCGCGTCGTTGACCGCGTTGCCGATGGCGCCGACCGGGCCGATGGCGCCGGATTCGCCGACCCCCTTGATCCCCATCGTCGAATAGGGCGAGGGCGATTCCATGTAGTCGTACTTGATGTCGGGCACCATGGGCGCCGCCGGCACGTGGTAATCGGCGAGCGTCACCGAGAGCGGCTGGCCGTTCTCGTCGTAATCCGATTCCTCGTAAAGCGCGTTGCCGATGCCCTGCGCGTAGCCGCCGATCACCTGTCCCTTGACCACCAGCGGGTTCACCCGCGTGCCGCAATCGTCGACGATCGCGTAGTCGAGGATCTCCACCTGCCCGGTCTCGGGATCGACCGCGACCACCGCGCCGTGCGCGCCGAAGCCGAACACCCCCCCATGGACCTTGTCGTTGTAGCCGGTGGTGACCGTGAGCCCGCCCCGGTCGGTGTCGTCGGGCAGGTTCTCGGGGTGGTGGTAGAACGCCTCGGCGATCTCGTCGAAGCTCACCGAGCCGCCCGGCCCGCGCACCTCGGCGTTCTCGACCGCGACATCGGCCTCGTCGCATTGCAGCAGGTGGGCGCCGATCCGGGCGAGCCTGGGTTTCAGCTCGCGGCAGCCCTGCGCGACCGCCCCGCCGGCGACCACGATGCTGCGCGAGGCATAGGTGCCGGTGCCAGCGTAGGCCGTCGCGGTGTCGCCGTGGCGGATCGCGATGCGGTCGGGATCGATCCCGAGCTCGCTCGTGGCGACCTGGGCGAGGGTGGTCTCAAGCCCCTGCCCGTGGCACTGGATTCCGACCGAGGCCCAGAGCCCGCCGTCCGGGGTGAGCTTCACCGTCGCCATCTCCATCCCCGGCACCAGCTCGATGCCCCAGGCCGAGTAGCCGAACGGCCCGGTGCCGTAAGCCGTCTGCTCGTAGAAGCAGGCGAAGCCGACGCCGATCAGCCTTCCGTCGGGCTCGGGCGTCTTCTGGCGCTCGCGCACGGCCGCCGGGTCGATGGCGGCGACGCAGCGCCGGAACGCCTCCGGATAGTCGCCGCTGTCGAGATGCTTGCGGGTGACGGTGTCGTAGGGCATCGCCTCGGGCGGCACCAGGTTGTCGAGCCGGACCTCCCACGGCTCGCGCCCGACCGTCCGCGCGATGACGTCCATCGTGAGCTCGTCGGTGAAGCAGGCGCCGGGCCGGGCGACGCCCCGGAACGGCTGGCTCGGCGGCTTGTTGGTGCAGACCGTGACCGAGCGGCCCTTGAGCGCGTCCACCGTGTAGGGGCCCTGCAGATTGCCGACGCCGGTCGCCGCCTCGACCCCGATCGGCCACGGCCACGGCGAATAGGCGCCCGCGTCGACTACGCACTCGACCTCCATCCCGAGGATCTTGCCGATCTCGTCGGTATAGGCGGTCATCGCGTATCCGTGGTTCCGGCAGTCGGCGTCGCAGATCAGGTGTTCGAGCCGGTCCTGGACCCACTTGATCGGCCGGCCGAGCCTGAGCGAGGTCCAGCACACCGCCATCGTCTCGCCGTCGAGATGGGTCTTGAGCCCGAACCCGCCGCCCACGTCCGGGCAGATCACCCGCACCTTGTTGATCTCGAGGTCGAGGAAATAGGCGATGCCGCGCTGCATCGGGTGGGGCAGCTGGTGCGACATCCAGACGACCAGCTCGTCGAGCCTGGAATCGTAATGCGCCAGCGTGCCGCGCCCCTCCATCGGGAACGGCGTCTGGCGCGCCATGCGGAACCGCCGGTGGACGGTATGGACCGCCGCTTCCTTCGCCGCTTCGAGGTCGCCGTTGGCGAATTCGGTCTCGCAGCACACATTGTCGGCCCAGTGGTCGTGGACCAGCGCGGCCGAGGGCTCGCGCCCGTCGTTCATGTCGACGACCGCCGGCAGTTCCTCGTACTCGACCTCGATGGCGTCGGCGACATCCTCCGCCTCGGCGCGGGTCGGCGCGACGGCGATGGCGACCTGCTCGCCGGCGTAGCGCACCTTGTCCCTGGCGAGCACCGGGAAGTCGGCGCCCTTGAAGCCGGGGAACGAGGCGGTCGAGCGGATCGGCTTGATGTCCGCCATGTCGGCGGATGAGAACACCTGCCCCTCCGCGCCCTTGGGCGCCTTGACCGAGAGCAGGCGACCGTGGGCGATGGGCACCCGGTTGAACGCCGCATGCCACATGCCCGCGATCCGGACGTCCGGGGTGAACTCCCCGGTGCCCATCAGAAAGCGGTCGTCCTCCTTGCGCGGGATGCTCGCGCCAACGCCACGGTCACTCAATGCCGCCTCCCGAAGCGATTTGCTGCAGTCCAGACTATAGCGGGTCCGTTCCGGTTGGAACCTCAGACGCGGCGTCCCTCGATACGGCGCTGGCGCGCCTACTCGGGATGAGGGAGATTTTTGACTCCCTATAGCAGCTCCTCACCCTGAGTAGCCGCGAAGCGGCGTATCGAAGGGCGCGCTCAGCCTGCGTTAGTGAACCGTCTGTCCGCCGTCGACGACCAGCGCCGTGCCGTGGATGTAGGAGGCGGCGTCGGAGGCGAGGAAGATGGCGGCGTTGGCCACCTCGTCGCAGGTGGCGAGCCGCTTGAGCAGGGCGAGCTCCTCCACCGCCTTGCCGTCGACCATGCCGGAATCGATGTAGTGCTTCACGCGCGGCGAGAGCGTCGCGCCCGGGCACAGCGAATTGACGCGGATGTTCTCGGTGCCGTAGTCGACCGCGAGCTGGCGGGTGAGCGAGACCATCCCGCCCTTGGCCGCGCAATAGACCGGCATCTCCGGATGGCCGATCAGCCCGAAGGTCGAGGCCACGTTGACGATCGACCCGCCGCCGGGCGTCCCCCGCATCATCGGGATGAAGGCGCGGCACATGTAGAACACGCTGGAAAGGTCGGTCGCGATGATCCGGTTCCAGTCGTCGGTCTCGAGATCGACGATCTTCTTCACGAAGTTGGTGCCGGCGTTGTTGATCACCGCCTTGATGTGCTCATGGCGGCCGGCCAGCGTCTCCCGGAGCGCCTCGATCTCGGCCTCGACCGAGACGTCGACCTCGTAGGATTCGCAGGCCGCGCCGGGGATCAGGGCCTCGGTCTCCTTCAGCTTCGCCATCGTCTTGCCGACCAGGATCACCGTCGCGCCGAGCTCGGCGAGCACCTCGCAGCACGCCTGGCCGATCCCCGACCCGGCGCCGGTGACGATCACCGGACGGCCGTCGAATTTGAGCTTGTCCAGCATGTCCGCTCCTATTCCGCGGCCACCCGCTCGAACCCGCGATAGGCCTCGTCGCCGACCGGCTGCAGCGCCGGCATCACCTCGCCCGCGAACAGGCGGATGTTCCGCTCCGTGAGGTCCGCCGGAAGCGTCCCGAAATGCAGGAGCCCGATGAAATTGGCGAAGCCGAGTTCCCGGTGGCAGTGGAGGATACGCTCGCGCACCGTATCGGGGCTGCCCACGATGACGATGCCGAGCTCCATCATCTTCTCGATGGTCTGGTTGCCGGCGATCGAGCGCTTGTGCTGGCGCACCCGCTTGTAGGAGCTCATGCCGAGATAGCCGGGCGGGAACAGGATCTCGAAGGGGAGCGCGAGGAACTTGTTGAACAGCGCCTCCATGTGCTCCTTGGCCTCGGCGACGGCCTGCGCGTCGGTGTCGGCGACATAGACCGGCGCAGTCCAGCCGAGCTGCTCCGACGACGCGGTATAGCCGTACATGGTTTCGCAGGTCTCGCGGTAGAAGTTGAGGAACCGGCTCACCGACTCGAACGGGCTGTAGTTCTGCAAGTACACGTACCGCCGGTCGGGGTGGGCGGCCCATTCGATGGTCTCGGTCGAGCCCAGCGAGGGGCACCAGATCGGCGGGTGCGGCTGCTGGTACGGCCGGGGCCAGACATTGACGTATTCGAAATGGAAATGCTTGCCCTCGAACGCGAACGGGCCGGTCTCGGTCCACGCCCGGACGATCAAATCGTGCGCCTCCACGTGGCGCTCGTGGGAGGCGGTCGGGTTGGCGGCGAGCGACCAGAACTCCGCCCCGATGCCGCGCACGAAGCCGGTGATCAGCCGCCCGCCGGAGATGCAGTCGATCATCGCGTGCTCCTCGGCGAGCGTCAGCGGGTGCTCGCGGAGCGCGAACGCGTTGCCGAGGATGGCGAGCTTGCAGGTCTCGGTGCGGCGCGACAGCGCGGCGGCCATCACCACCGGCGAGGGCATCAGCCCGTAGGCGTTCTGGTGGTGCTCGTTGACGCTGATCCCGTCGAAGCCGAGCTCGGCGGCGAGCTCCAGCTCGTCGAGATAGCGGTTGTAGAGCGCGGCGCCCTTCTTCGGGTCGAAATCCGAGTTGGGATAGGTCACCCAGGCCGATTTGTGTCGGGCCCTCAGCGCCATGTCCATGTGCGCGTAGGGCATCAGGTGGAACATCGTGACCTTCATGCGCCGTGCTCCTTTCGGGGCGCCGAGATCAGGCGGCGTGGCGGTCGCAGAATCCCGTCACCGCGTCGATGAACGCGTCGGTCCGCTCGATGTTGGGCAGGTGGCCGCAATCCTCGATCATGGTCACTGCGGCGCCGTCGATCAGCCCGCCGAACTCATCGGCATAGTCGGGCGGGATGATGCGGTCGGAATCGCCCCAGATCACGTGCGTCGGCACGTCGATCCGGTGCAGCCACTTGCGCAGCGCCGGGTTGAACAGGCGCGGCTGCCAGGCGAGGCGGGCGGTCGCGACCTTGTTCTTGATGATGACGTCCTGCTGCTCCTCGGTCGGCTCCATCGCCAGCATCTGCTCGGCCAGCGCGTCCGACTTGAACAGTGCCCGCGCGAGCTCCTCGTCGTCCATGATGAAGAGGTCGGCGGCAGGCTGGCCCTTGATCCGGATCCCGGCGGCGCCGACCAGGGTGAGCGAGGCGAGGCTGTGGGTCGAGCGCACCGCGATTTCGAGCGCGATCCAGCCGCCGAGCGACTGGCCGACGAGATGGACATTCTCGAGCCCCTGCGCCTTGATGAAATCGAGATAGAAATAGGCGAGGTCGTCGACCTTCTCCACCCAGGCGGGCTCGTCCGACTGGCCGAAGGTCGGGTGGTCGGGCGCGATCACGTCGTAGCGGTCGGACAGCCGGTCGAGATAGGGGAGCCAGGCGGGGATGCCGCCCGCGCCGTGCAGGAACAGGAGCGGCTGGCCGCTGCCGCCCCGGCGCAGGAACACCTTGCCGCCCTTGTACTCGATTGCGCTCTCGCTGCACGAAGCCATTACGTCTCTCCCCTGCGCGGACCGGCGGCGCGGTTCCCGGTCACGACTCCACCTTCTCGTGCCCGCCGAGCCCCGGACGGTACTTCTTGTCGAGGAAGTCGCCGATCCCCTTCTTGCGGAAGGCGTCGTCCTGGCGCCGCGTGTGCTGCGCCTCCATCGCCGAGGCGTAGTTCATCGCCGTGTCCCAATCCATCCCGAGCGAGTGCCGGTAGGCTTCCTTGGTCGCGCGCAGGGCGGACGGGTCCTTGGCGGCGATGTCGCGGGCGGCGTCCATCACCGTCTCGCGCAGCCCGTCGAGCGGCACCGAGAAGTTGACGAAACCGATCTCCGCCGCGGTCCTGCCGTCGAACGGCCGGCCGGTCATCGCGTACCAGAGATAGTCGCGCGGCCTGAGCAGGTTGCCCATCGACTTGGACACGCTGCCGCCCGGGAACATCTTGAAGTTGATCTCGCTCAGCCCGAACTTCGCCTCGTCGGCGGCGACCGCAAGGTCGCAGGCCTCCACGATGGTAAACGCCCCGCCATAGCAATGCCCGTTGACCATCGCGATGGTGGGCTTGGGGAAGTAGCGGATCGTCCGCCCGCGCCATTCGATCGAGACCCGCGTCACCCGGTCGTACTCGGCCGGCTTCTCCTTGAGCTCGATGAAGAACTCCTTCAGATCCATGCCGGCGGAGAACGCATCGCCTGCCCCGGTGATCACCAGCACCCTGGCATCGTCGTCGTAGCGCAGGACTTCCAGCGCCTCCGTCACCTCGTCGTGGAGGCGCGGGTTCATAGCGTTCTTCTTTTCCGGCCGGTTGAGCGTGAGAACCGCCACGCCCCCGTCGAGGTCCACCCGGATCGTGTCGTAAGCCATCCCCGTCCCTTCCCGGATGCGGCCGAATTCGTTAGTGACCTAACGACCGTCGCCCGGGCTGTCAATCGGACCGCCGGGCCCCGCCTGTTTACCCCGCCCGCGACGTATTATCTTAGCCGCCATGCCGCACGACGACCAATTGGCGCCCGAGGAAACCGTGGGCTTCTTGCTCTGGGACACCACCAGGGCGTTCACCACCAGATTTTCGAAACGGATCGCCCGGCATGGCGTGACGTTCGGGCTGTGGCCGTTCCTGCGCGCGCTGTGGGAGGAGGACGGGCTGACCCAGCGCCAGCTCTCCGAACGCGTCCGCATGAAGGGCTCGACCACGGTCGCGGCGGTCAACCGGTTGGAGGAGCGCGGCTTGGTGCGGCGCATCCATAACGAGCATGACGGGCGCAAGATCAACGTGTTCCTCACGCCCGAGGGAAGGCGCATCTACGACCTCGTGATGCCCGAGGTCGCCGCGATCAACCGCCAGGGGATCGCCGGCCTTTCCGACGCCGAACAGGAGGAGCTCAAGCGCCTGCTGCGCGGCCTGCGCGGCAACATGACGGCGGATGGCGAGAACGGTGCGTGAGCGGATCCGCGCGCGCTAGCCACCGGCTCGGATTCCTCGCCACCGCGCTGCTTCTCGGCCTGCTGATGGCGTCGCTGCCGCTGTCGGTGGATTCGACCCTGCCGTCGATGCCGCTCGCCGCAGCGGATCTGCGGGTCTCCGACGGCACGATCCAGCTCAGCCTCAGCATCTTCATGGCGGGCATCGCCGCGGGCCAGCTGTTCTACGGTCCCGTCTCCGACCGCTTCGGCCGGCGCCCGGTCCTGCTCGTCGCCTTCGTCGTCTTCGCGGCCGCCGCCGCCGGATGCGCGCTGTCCGCATCCTTCGAGTCCTTCGTCGTTCTCCGCTTCGTCCAGGGCCTCGCCGGGTGCGCCGCTTCGGTCCTGGGGCGGGCGATCGTCCGCGATCTGTTCGACCGCGAAGAAGCGGCGAAGATGCTGGCCTACGTCATGATGATGTACGGGTTCGCGCCGATCGTGGGTCCCATCCTGGGCGCGCATCTCACGGTCGGGCTGGGCTGGCGTGCGGTCTACTGGTTCCTCGCGGTCTATGGATTGCTGGCCTTGGCGATCGCCTGGCGCGCGCTGGGCGAGACGGCGCCCGAACGCCGGCTCGACGCGCTCCGCCCCGGCCCTCTGGTGCGCACCTATGCGCGGATCCTCGGCAGTCGGGATTTCGCGGGCTACATGCTGATGCTGAGCGCCTGCTACTGCGGGCTGTTCGCCTTCCTGGCCGCGTCGGCGACGAGCCTGATCAACCACATCGGCGTTTCGGTCGAGAGTTACGGCTACCTCTTCGCCGGCTGCATGATGGCCTATGTGTGCGGCAGCTGGCTGTCGGCGCGCCTGGTGGGACGCCGGTCGATCCGCGGCATGATCCTGACCGGCGGCATCATGATGGCCTGCGCCGGCGCGGTCATGGCCGGGCTGGGCCTCGGCGCGGTCGACACGGCCTGGGCGATCGTCCTGCCGATGGCGGCCTTCATGTTCGCCTTCAGCTTCATCGTTCCCGCCGGCCAGGCCGCCGCCATGTCGATCTTTCCCGACATCGCCGGAACGGCGTCCTCGGCGCTCGGCTTCGTCCAGCTCTCGTTCAGCGTGCTGACCGGGCTGCTGGTCGGGCATTTCGCCGACGGCACCCAGCTTCCGATGACGGTCGCGATCGGCGTCGTGTCGCTCTGCCCGATCCCGATCTACCTCACGGTCGTCCGCGCCCGCCGGTGAGCCGCGTTCCTATCGCCCGCCTCATCTGCTAAACCCCTCCGCGCCGGCAGATCGGGGCACGAGCCGAATGATCCCGCGCTATTCGAGAGAAGAGATGGCGGCGCTCTGGGCGCCCGAGACCAGGTTCCGCATCTGGTTCGAGATCGAGGCCCATGCCTGCGACGCGCAGGCGGCGCTCGGGCTGATCCCGAAATCGGCCGCCGAGGCCGTCTGGCAGCGCGGCGCCTTCGACGTCGGGCGGATCGAGGAGATCGAGCGCGAGACCCGCCACGACGTGATCGCCTTCCTCACCGACCTCGCCGAGCATGTCGGGCCCGAGGCGCGCTTCGTCCACCAGGGGATGACGTCCTCGGACGTGCTCGATACCTGCCTCGCCGTGCAGCTGACCCGCGCCGCCGACCTGCTCGATGCCGGTATCGGGGCGGTGATGACGGCGCTCGAACGCCGCGCCCGGGAGCACAAGCGGACCCCCTGCATCGGGCGGAGCCACGGAATCCACGCCGAGCCCACCACCTTCGGGCTCAAGCTCGCCGGGCACCATGCCGAGTTCGCGCGCAACCGGGACCGCCTCGCCGCCGCGCGGGCCGAAGTCGCGACCTGCGCGATCTCGGGCGCCGTCGGCACGTTCGCCAACGTCGATCCCCGCGTCGAGGCGCATGTCGCGGAGAAGCTCGGCCTCGCGGTCGAGCCGGTCTCCACCCAGATCATCCCGCGCGACCGGCACGCGGCGTTCTTCGCGGCGCTCGGCCTGGTCGCGTCCGCCGTCGAACGCCTCGCCACCGAGATCCGCCACCTCCAGCGAACCGAGCTGCGCGAGGCCGAGGAGTATTTCGCGCCGGGCCAGAAGGGCTCCTCCGCGATGCCGCACAAGCGCAACCCGGTGTTGACCGAGAATCTCACCGGGCTCGCCCGCATCGTGCGGTCCCACGTGACGCCCGCGCTGGAGAACGTCGTCCTGTGGCACGAGCGCGACATCTCCCACTCATCGGTGGAGCGGATGATCGCGCCGGACGCGACGGTGACGCTCGACTTCGCGCTCGCCCGGCTCGCCGGCGTCATCGACCGGCTGGTGGTCTATCCCGAGAGGATGCGGGAGAACCTGGACGCGCTCGGCGGCCTCATCCACTCGCAGCGCGTGCTGCTGGCGCTCGTCGAGGCCGGGATGTCGCGCGAGGACGCCTACGCCGCCGTCCAGCGCAACGCGATGCGAGTATGGGAGGAAGGAGGCGATTTCCTGGCGCTTCTGGAGGGGGATGCCGAGGTGACGCGGCTGCTGGACAGGGACGCGCTCGCCGGGCTGTTCGACCTCGACTACCACCTCGCCCACGTCGACACGATCTTCGACCGCGTCTTCGGGACGGGACAGGGCGTATCCGGTTGAGCAACCCGCCCCGTGGCCCGTCCCTCGATACGGCGCTTCGCGCCTACTCGGGATGAGGGAATTTTACTGGCCGAACCCAACACTATCCTCACCCTGAGTAGGCGCGAAGCGCCGTATCGAAGGGCGGGCAACGCCTCGGGCTGGGCGCCGTCACACCGCCTTACATCGAACCGACCGGGCTTTAACTCTCGCTCGCGACCTGCTCCGCGGCGACGGACATCAGGCGCTCCATCTCACGGCGCACGTCCTCGGCGGTGACGCCCTTGACGTCGAGGTCGCCAGCCACCTTGCGGACCACGTCCTCGTCGCCGGGCTCCTCGAAATCGGCGATCACCACCTCCTTCGCGTAGGCGTCCGCGTCGCCGCCCGAGAGCCCCAGCTTTTCGGCGGCCCAGAGGCCGAGCAGCTTGTTGCGCCGGGCGGTGGCCTTGAACTGGAACTCCTGATCGTGCTTGAACTTGGCCTCGTAGCCCTTCTCGCGTTCTTCGAAGCTGGTCATCGCCTGCTGTCTCCTCTCGGACCGATTCTACGCGCCCCGGAGGGCCGACCCGCCTTATTTTAGTGGCCTCCCCGCCGCCCGCAACGACCCGCATGGACCGATGTGCACGCTCGTCATCCTGAGGAGGCCCGGCCACGACTGGCCGGTGCTGATCGCGGCCAACCGGGACGAGAACGCGGAACGGCCGTGGCGCCCGCCCGCCCGGCACTGGCCGGACCGCCCGGAAGTCGTCGCCGGGATGGACGAGCTGGCGGGAGGCACCTGGCTCGGGCTCAACGATCACGGCGTGGTGGCGGGCATCCTCAACCGGCCCGATTCGCTCGGCCCCGACCCAAGGCTGCGCTCGCGCGGCGAGCTGGTGCTGGAAGCCCTCGACCACGCGGACGCGGTCGCCGCGGCGGGCGCGCTCTCCCATCTCGACGGGCGCAGCTACCGGAGCTTCAACCTCGTCGTCGCCGACAACCGGGATGCCTGGTGGCTGCGCGGCTTCGGCGCCGACGGCGACGGCAGGCCGATGCTGCGCGAGATCGGCGAGGGCCTCTCCATGATCACCGCCCACGATTTGGACGACGCCGCCGGTTCCGCCCGCACCCGGCTCTATCTGCCGCGTTTCCGCGCCGCCGCCCCGCCCGATCCCGCCACCGGCGACTGGGAGTCCTGGAGCCGGATACTCGCCTCGCGCGACAGCCTGCCCGGAGCCGGCCCGGGGGAGGCCATGAACGTGGCGACCGATTCCCCGTTCGGAACACTGTCGAGCTCGCTGATCGGCCTCGCCGCGGCGCATGTCGAGGGCGGCAAGGGCGTATTCCTCTTCGCCTCCGGCCGGCCCGACGAAGCGCCCTACCTGCCGGTCGAGTGACGGGCCCGCCGGATTCGCCTCGCGGACCGATCGCCGCCATTGTCCGCGACCCGACAAGTTGTTATATGCAGGGCACGGTCGCCCGCGGGCGCCGCACCCTTTCCCCTGGATTCGAGTCGCATCCCATGGCCCGCCGCAGACGGATATACGAGGGCAAGGCCAAGGTCCTTTTCGAAGGGCCGGAGCCCGGGACCCTCGTCCAGTATTTCAAGGACGACGCCAGCGCGTTCAACAACGCCAAGACGGGGACGATCACCGGCAAGGGCGTGCTGAACAACCGCATCTCCGAGTACCTGATGCTCAAGCTCGCCGAGATCGGGATCCCGACCCATTTCGTGCGGCGGCTCAACATGCGCGAGCAGCTGATTCGCGAGGTCGAGATCATTCCGGTCGAGATCGTCGTGCGCAATGTCGCCGCCGGCTCGATATGCGAGCGCTTCGGCATCGCCGAGGGAACGCCGCTGCCGCGCTCGATCGTCGAGTACTACTACAAGGCCGACGATCTCAACGATCCGCTGGTCGCCGAGGAGCACATCACCGCCTTCGGCTGGTCGACGCCGCAGGAGCTCGACGAGATCATGCACATGTCGCTCCGGGTGAACGACTTTCTCACCGGGCTGCTGGTCACGGTCGGAATCCGGCTGGTCGACTTCAAGCTGGAATACGGGCGGCTCTGGAACAACGACGAGATGCGCATCGTGCTCGCCGACGAGATCAGCCCCGACAATTGCCGACTGTGGGATCTCAAGACCAATGAGAAGATGGACAAGGACCGCTTCCGGCGCGATCTCGGCGGCGTCGAGGAGGCCTATCAGGAAGTCGCGCGCCGTCTCGGCATCCTGCCCGAAAGCGCCCCCGGCGACCTGAAGGGCCCGGCGGTGATGCAATAGCGCCCCGGTGAGGGCGCGGATCCATATCACGCTCAAGCAAGGCGTGCTCGACCCGCAGGGGAAGGCTGTCGGCCAGGCGCTCGCGGCGCTCGGCTTCGCCGGCGTCGGCGAGGTCCGCCAGGGCAAGGTGATCGACATCGAGCTTGCCGAGACCGACCCCGGCCGCGCCCGGGAGAGCCTCGAAGAGATGTGCGAGCGCCTGCTCGCCAACACGGTGGTCGAGGACTACGAGATCGACCTGACGGGATGACGCGCGCGAACGCCATGGAACCGCTCGTCGCACCGGCGGCATGAAGACGGCCGTCATCGTCTTCCCCGGCTCCAACTGCGACCGCGACAGCGCGGTGGCGGTCGAGGCGGTGACGGGGCGGGCGCCGGCGATGGTGTGGCACGGCGAGGCCGCGCTGCCCCCGGTCGACCTGATCGTGATCCCCGGCGGCTTCGCCTATGGCGACTATCTGCGTTCCGGCGCGATGGCGGCCCATTCGCCGGTCATGCGCGCGGTCGCGGCGAAGGCGCGCGCGGGCGTCGCGGTGCTCGGCATCTGCAACGGATTCCAGGTGCTGACCGAGGCGGGGCTGCTGCCCGGCGCGCTGATGCGCAACGCGGGCCTTCGCTTCATCTGCCGGGACGTGGCGCTGTCGGTCGAGCGCGACGACACGATCTTCACCCGCCGCTACCGGGCCGGCGCAACCGTCACCATGCCGGTCGCCCACAACGACGGAAACTACGTCGCCGACGGCGAGACCGTCGCCCGGCTCGAAGGTGAGGGGCTGGTCGCGTTCCGCTACCGGAAGAACCCCAACGGCTCGACCGCCGCGATCGCCGGCATTCTCGACCCCGCCCGTCGCATCCTCGGCATGATGCCGCACCCCGAACGCGCCGCCGATTCCGTCCTCGGCGGCACCGACGGTCGGGCGCTGTTCGAGGGCCTGGCGGACAGCCTCGCCGCCTGACATGGCGTTCGTTCCCCTCGACGACGAGAACCCGCGGATCTGGATTCGCTACCACTTCGTCACGATGGCCCTGATCGCGGCCTGCGTGCTGACCTTCCTGTGGCAGCTGGGCCTGTCTTCGCGGGAGCACGAGGTCGCGTTTTTCCGCTACGGCGTCGTCCCGGCGGTGCTGTGGGGGAACGCTGCGCTGCCGGCCGAAGCGGCCGTCGTGCCGTCGGCGGCGACGCTGTTCACCAGCATGTTCCTGCACGGCGGCTGGCTCCACCTGATCGGCAACATGCTGTTCCTCTGGGTGTTCGGCGACAATGTCGAGGACGCGATGGGCCATCGCCGGTTCATCGTCTTCTATCTCCTCTGCGGCGTCATCGCCGGGCTTGCCCACGCGGCGAGCGTTCCCGGATCGACGATACCCACGGTCGGGGCGAGCGGCGCCATCGCCGGCGTGCTCGGCGCCTATTTCGTGCTCCACCCCAAGGTCGGCATCTGGGGCCTTCTGTTCAGCATCATCCCGATCCGCCTGCCCACCGTCATCGTGCTGGGGAGCTGGATCGGGCTCGAGGTGCTCAACGCGCTCACCGTCAGGAGCGAGGGCGCGGGCATCGCCTGGTGGGCCCATGTCGGCGGTTTCGTCGCGGGCGCCGTCCTGATCTTCTTCTTCCGCCAGCCCCATGTCGTGCTGTGGGACAGCCGGCCCGGCGCCCGCATACGCCGGCCGATCTCGTTTGCCTCGCGGCGGGGCCCGTGGGGCCGGCGCGGGCGATGACCCCGGAGATCGTCGCCGGGCACGGACTCAGCGAGGACGAGTACGCGCGCCTGCTCGACATCCTCGGGCGCGAGCCCAACATGGTCGAGCTCGGCATCGCCTCGGCGATGTGGTCGGAGCACTGCTCCTACAAATCGTCCCGCGCATGGCTCGCGACGCTGCCGACCGAGGCGCCCTGGGTGATCTGCGGTCCCGGCGAGAACGCGGGCGTCGTCGATATCGGCGATGGAAAGGCCGCGGTCTTCAAGATCGAGAGCCACAACCACCCCTCCTTCATCGAGCCCTACCAGGGCGCGGCCACCGGCGTCGGCGGCATCCTGCGCGACGTGTTCACCATGGGCGCCCGGCCCGTCGCGGTGCTCGACGCGCTCCGCTTCGGCAGCCCGGACCATCCCCGCACCCGCCATCTCGTCTCCGGCGTGGTGTCCGGAATCGGCGGCTACGGCAACTGCATCGGCATCCCCACCGTCGGCGGGGAGACCGAGTTCGACCCGGCCTATGACGGCAACATCCTGGTCAACGCGATGGCGGTCGGCATCGCCGATGCGGACCGGATCTTCTATGCCCGCGCGACCGGCGTCGGCAATGCCGTGGTCTATGTCGGCTCGAAGACCGGGCGGGACGGCATCCACGGCGCGACCATGGCGTCGGCAACCTTCGACGCAGACGCGGAGGCCAGGCGGCCGACCGTCCAGGTCGGCGATCCGTTCACCGAAAAGCTCCTGCTGGAGGCCTGCCTGGAGCTGATGGCGACCGACGCGATCGTCGCGATCCAGGACATGGGGGCGGCGGGCCTCACCTCGTCCGCGCTCGAAATGGCGTCGAAGGGCGGCGTCGGCATCGCGCTCGACCTCGACCGCGTGCCGACCCGCGAGACCGGCATGAACGCCTACGAGATCATGCTTTCGGAGAGCCAGGAGCGGATGCTGATGGTGCTCCGCCCCGACGCCGAGGCGGCGGCCGAGCGCGTGTTCCGCAAGTGGGGGCTCGATTTCGCGGTCATCGGCAGGCTGACCGATACCGGACGCGTCGTGCTCGCCCACGGGGGGGAGACCGCCGCCGACATCCCGGTGGCCCCGCTGGTCGAGGCGGCGCCGCGCTACCGGCGGCCCCATGTCCCGACGCCGGCACCCGCGATGCCGGCGATCGACACCGCCGGGGTCGCGCCGCTCGAAGCGCTCGAACGGCTCATGGGCTCGCCCGATCTGGCGTCGCGGCGCTGGATCTGGGAGCAGTACGACCACATGGTGATGGGCGACACCGTGGTCCGGCCGGGCGGCGACGCGGCGGTGATCCGCGTCCACGGCACGTCGCGGGGGATCGCGCTCACCACCGATTGCACGCCGCGCTACTGCGCCGCCGACCCGCGCGCGGGCGGGCGCCAGGCGGTGGCGGAGGCATGGCGCAACCTCGTGGCGGCGGGCGCCCGGCCGCTCGCGGTGACCGACAACCTCAATTTCGGCGACCCCGAGCGGCCCGAGATCATGGGCCAGCTGGTCGGCTGCATCGAAGGCATCGGCGAGGCCTGCCGCGCCCTCGACTTCCCCGTGGTCTCGGGCAATGTCTCGCTCTACAACGAGACCGACGGGCGGGCGATTCTGCCGACTCCGGTGATCGGCGGGCTCGGGCTGCTCGACGATCTCGCCCGCCGCGCGACGATCGCCTTCGCCGCCCCCGGCCACGAAATCGTCGCGATCGGCGCGACAACGGGCCATCTCGGGCAGTCGCTGTTCCTGCGCGACGTGCTGGGAGCCCCCGGCGGCTCGCCGCCGCCCGTCGATCTCGACGCCGAGCGGCGCAACGGATTGCTGGTGCGGGGGCTGATCGAAAGCGGCGTCGTGGAGGTCTGCCACGACGTTTCCGGCGGCGGGCTGCTGGTGGCCGTCGCCGAGATGGCGCTCGCGGCGGGGATCGGCGCGGAGATCGCGGTCCCGCAGGAAGCCGACCCGCTCGCCTGGCTGTTCGGCGAGGACCAGGGGCGCTACGTCGTCGCGGTCGACGATGCGGGCCCGGTGCTCGATGCCGCTGCCGCGTCCCGCGTGCCCGCCGCGGCGATCGGCCGGACCGGCGGCGCGGCGTTGACTGTCTCCGGCCACGGCCATATATCCCTTGCCGGGCTCAGGGAGGCCCACGAAGCATGGTTCCCGCGCTTCATGTCGGGGCCGTGACGCCGCGGAGAGACAGTCGAGGATCGCAGCCGTGCCCATGGACCCGGGCGATATCGAGCGCCTGATCAAGGAAAGCCTGCCCGACGCGGTGGTCAGCATCCAGGACCTCGCGGGCGACGGCGACCACTATGCGGCGCATGTCGTCTCCGGAGCCTTCAAGGGCAAGACGAGGGTCCAGCAACACCAGATGGTCTACCAGGCGCTTCAGGGGCGGATGGGCGGCGAGCTTCACGCGCTCGCGCTCCAGACAGCCGTCCCCGAAGACGCCTGACATATCGATCGCAACAGGAGCCTGAGATGAGCGAACCCGCCGTGTTCGAACGAATCCGCGAGGACATCGGAGAAACCGACGTCGTGCTGTTCATGAAGGGGACGCCCGTCTTCCCGCAATGCGGGTTCTCTTCCATGGTGGTTCAGGCGCTCAGCAGTCTCGGCGTGCCGTTCCGCGGCGTCGACATCCTGCAGGACCCCGAGCTCCGCGAGGGAATCAAGCATTTCTCGAGCTGGCCCACCATCCCCCAGCTCTACGTCAAGGGCGAGTTCGTCGGCGGCTGCGACATCGTGCGCGAAATGTACGAGACCGGCGAGCTGATGGAGCTGTTCTCGACCCGCGGGATCGACATCCAGCTCGCCAACCCCGAGTAGGGCGCCGCATCCCCCTCACCCCGGCCCTCTCCCCCGCGGGGAGAGGGAGACTCGCGACGCCGACTCCGCTCCCCCGACCCCTCCCGCTTGCGGGAGGGGTCGGGGGAGGGCAGCCGGCGCTCGCCTACCGCGAGTAGTACTCGATGACCAGGTTGGGTTCCATCTGGACCGGGTAGGGGATCTCCGCCAGCTGCGGGATCCGCAGCATGCGGCCGACCATCTTGTTGTAATCGACCTCCAGATAGTCCGGCACGTCGCGCTCGGGCGAGTCCATGGCCTCCAGCACCAGCCCCAGGTTGCGCGAGCGCTCCCGCACCTCGACCTCGTCGCCGACCCGGACGCGGAAGGACGGGATCGTCACCCGCTGTCCGTTGACCGATACGTGGCCGTGGCTGATGAACTGGCGCGCGGCGAAGACGGTCGGGACGAACTTGAGCCGGTAGACGACGGCGTCGAGCCTCTGCTCCAGCAGCCCGACGAGGTTCTCGACCGTGTCGCCGCGCCGCCTGACGGCTTCGTGGTAGAGCCTGCGGAACTGCTTTTCGGTGATGTTGCCGTAATAGCCGCGCAGCTTCTGCTTGGCCTGAAGCTGGGTGCCGAAATCCGACACCTTGCGGCGGCGCTGGCCGTGCTCGCCCGGCGGGTAGTCCCGCTTGTTGACCGGGCTCTTCGGCCGGCCCCAGAGGTTGACCCGGAGCCTGCGGTTGATCTTGTACTTCGAGCGTACGCGCTTGGTCATCGTCGGTTCCTTGTCCGGTTGTTTGTTGTCCCGGCAGGTCCGCCGCCCGCGCGGAGGACGGGGCGTTTCCGCCCGCTTTCCCGGGAAGAGCGCGGAGTATAGGCGGGGCGGAAGCGCTGTCAAACGGCCCCGGAACCGGCGCTTTCGGGCCGTTCCTTGTTTGTTGCGGCGTCCGGGGCCGTGCCCTATTCTCCCGCGCCAACAAGGCAGGGGAGGGTCGGTGGCGAAGCGGGTCAAGCTCCCCAAGGGGTATCGTCCGCGCGAGGACGAGCCGTTCATGAACGCGAGGCAGCGCGAGTATTTTCGCGGCAAGCTGCTGGACTGGCGGTCCGAACTGCTTCAGGACAGCTCGGCGACGCTGGAGCATTTGCAAGAGGATCAGTCGCCGTCGGCCGACCTCGCGGACCGGGCGACGGTCGAGACCGACCGCTCCATCGAGCTCAGGACCCGCGACCGCGAGCGCAAGCTGATCGCCAAGATCGACGCGGCGCTCTCGCGGATCGAGGACGGCACCTACGGCTATTGCGAGGAGACCGAGGAGCCGATCGGGATCAGGCGCCTCGAGGCGCGGCCCATCGCGACGCTGACCGTCGAGGCCCAGGAGCGCCACGAGCGCCGCGAGCGCACCTATCGCGACGACTGATCCATCCTCGTCCGGTTCCGCAGGCGGGGACCGATGAAGCCGCAGGCGCCCGCGGTCAGGGATCTCGTGCTCATCGGCGGCGGGCACAGCCATGTCGCCGTGCTCAAGGCGTTCGCCATGAAGCCGCTGCCGGGCGTTCGGACGACGCTGATCGCGCGCGACGTGCACACGCCCTATTCGGGCATGCTGCCCGGCCATATCGCGGGCCATTACGGGCTCGACGCGTGCCATATCGACCTGCGCCCGCTCGCCAACCTGGCCGGCGCGCGGATCTACCACTGCGCGGCCACCGGGATCGACCTCGACGCCAGGCTGGTGTTCGCCGAGGGCCGGCCGCCAATCCCCTATGATGCGGTCTCCATCGACATCGGCTCGGCGCCGCGCACGGCCGATGTCCCGGGCGCGGCGGAGCACGCGGTGCCGGTCAAGCCGATCGGCCGCTTCGTCGCCCGCTGGGAGGCGCTGGCCGACCGCCTGAGCCGGCGCGCGGGCCCGGTGCGGATCGCCGTCGTCGGCGGCGGCGCCGGCGGGGTCGAGCTCGCGCTTTCGGTGCGGCACCGCCTGTCGCGGGGAACCGGAGCGGTCGCCATGACCGTTGTCGATGCCGCCCCGGTGCTGCTGCCGGCCCACAACGCGGCGACCCGGGCCCGGTTCGCGCGCATCCTCGCCGCGCGCGGGATCGAGACGCTGCTCGGCCGTGCCGTCGTCCGGGTCGAGCCCGGCAGGCTGGCCCTCGAGGACGGCGGGTCGGTCGAAGCGGACGAGATTCTCTGGGTGACCGCCGCCGCGGTCGAGGCCTGGCCCGCCGCAGCTGGGCTCGACGTCGAAGGGGACGGCTTCATCCGGGTCGACGATTTCCTGCGCTCGACCTCGCATCCGGACGTGTTCGCCTGCGGCGACGTGGCGGCGATGGTCAACTACCGGCGGCCCAGGGCCGGCGTCTTCGCGGTCCGGCAAGGGCCGCCGCTGGCGGAGAACCTCCGTCGCGCGCTGACCGGCCGTCCGCTCCGCCCCTACCGGCCGCAGCGCGCCTGGCTCAGCCTGATCTCGACCGGCGACGCCTACGCGGTCGCCTCGCGCGGCCGCTTCGCGGTCGAGGGGCGCTGGGTGTGGCGGTTGAAGGACTGGATCGACCGGCGCTGGATGCGGAAATACACCGACCTGCCCGAGATGACGCCGGAGCCCGCGCCCGCCCCGGCGCCCGGCCTGCCCCCGGTCGAGGACCTCGAAATGCGCTGCGGCGGCTGCGGCGCCAAGGTGGGGCAGGACGTGCTGGAGCGGGCGATCGGCGGCATCGAGCCGCGCGCCCGCGACGATATCCTGGTCGGGCTCGACGATCCCGACGACGCGGCGGTCGTCCGGGTGGCGCCCGGCGTGGCCGCGGTCCAGACGGTCGACCATTTCCGCTCGTTCATCGACGACCCCTATCTGTTCGGCCGCATCGCCGCCAACCACGCGCTCGGCGACATCTACGCGATGGGGGCGGAGCCGCGGACCGCGCTCGCCATCGTGACCGTGCCGCACGGGCCGGAGGAGAAGATCGGGACCGAGATCGCCGACATGATGCAGGGGGTGAACGAGGTCCTGGCGGATGCCGGGGCGGCGCTGGTGGGCGGGCATACCGGGGAAGGGGCCGAGCGCGCGCTCGGCCTCGCGGTCATCGGGCGGGCGGACCCGGCCCGCGTGCTGCGCAAGGCGGGGATGCGCCCGGGCGACCGGCTGATCCTCACCAAGGCGCTCGGCACCGGGACGCTGTTCGCCGCCGACATGCGCTGCAAGGCGAAGGGACGGTGGATCGACCGCGCGATCGTCGCGATGCTGCAATCCAACCGGGCGGCGGCGGCGATCCTGATCCGGCACGGCGCGACCGCCTGCACCGACGTGACCGGGTTCGGCCTTGCCGGGCACCTGGTCGAGATGGTGCGCGCCTCGGCGGCCGGCGTCGCGCTGGCCGCGGCGGACCTGCCGGTGCTCGACGGCGCGGCCGATTGCCTCGCCGCCGGGATCGAGAGCTCGCTGCACGCACAGAATGCGCGCCAGGCGCGCGCGATCCGGGGCGGCGGCGCGGCGGCGCTCCATCCGATCCTGTTCGATCCGCAGACCGCCGGCGGGCTGCTCGCCAGCGTGCCGGGCGGCCGGGCGGCGGTCTGCCTCGCGGCGCTGCGCGAGGCGGGTTGCGGGGACGCCGCGATCGTCGGCGTCGTCGAGCCGCTCGCCGACATCGCCGCGCCGATCCGGATCGTTCGCGATCCGGAGCCGGTTCAGGAGTCTTCGCCGCCGCTCCCTTCCGCCGCGAGCGCGTAGGCGCCGTCCTCGAGCCGGTCGAGCCGGCCCTGCCCGCGGATTTCGTCCAGCGCCACCGCGACCTCCCGCCCGTCGCGGCTGCCGAGCGCGGCCATCAGCGCGCCGAAGGTCCTGGGGCTGTCGGCGAGCGCGGCTTCCACGCTGTCGAACGGTTCCGCGCCGCCGTCCGCCGACGGGGCATCGGGCACGGTGAAATAGAGCGGCGGCGGGCCGCCGAAGGGCCGCGTCAGGTCGTAGCCCGCCTTCGACCCGGTGCGGACGCCGCCGAGCGAGGGGTCGAGCGGGAGTGTGCGGAAGCCGCTCTCGATGACCAGGTCGCGGTCGGGCTGGAAGCGGGTCGCGAGCGCCCAGTCGATCTGCGAATCCGAGAACACGTCGATGTCCTCGTCGACGACGAAGACGTTCTTGGTGTTGGCGAGCGAGCCGAAGGCGGCGGCGATGGCGTTCCTCGCCTCGCCCGGCACGCGCTGGCGCATCGCGATGCGGACGTTGAAGCTGCCGCCCGACGCCGGGCTCGCGCAGACCGCCACCGGCTCCCGGATCGCGGTCTGGAGCGCCCGCCACAGCGTCGCCTCGACCCTGAGTGCGGCGATCTGGGCGGTCTCGGTGTGACGGATCTCCCGCCCGCTGATGGTCGAGGTCTGGAACAGCGCGTCTTCGCGCATCGTAATGGCTTCGAGGTGGAACACCGGGTTCTGCTTCATCACCCCGTAATAGCCGAGGAATTCGCCGTAGGGCCCCTCGGCCTCCACATGGCCGCGCGCGTCCAGATGCCCCTCCAGCACCATCTCGGCGTCGGCCGGGACCATGACGTCGCCGGTGACGCTCCTGACGATGCCGAGCGCCGCGCCGCGCAGCCTTGCGATCAACTCCAGCTCGTCCATCGGCAGGCGCATCGACGCCGCCACGTGGTCGGTCGGGTGCGCGCCGACGACGAAGCTCACCGGCAGCGCCTCGCCCCGCGCCGCCGCGCGCTCGTAGATCGCCTTCAGGTCGCTCGGCGCGTTGAGGTCGACCCCGGCCTCCCTGCGGCCGCGCACCATCATCCGCCGGCAGCCGAGATTGGTGAGCCCGGTCTCCGGGTCCCGCACGTGGTCGAGCGAGGACGAGATGTAGGGACCGCCGTCGAGCGCGTGCTGGAGGTGGACCGGCAGCTTGGTGAGGTCGGCATCCTCGCCGGTCAGCACGACCTCCTGCACCGGCGCCTCGCCCCGGCCGATCTCGACCAGCTGCTGCGGCGCTGCGAGGCGCTCCAGCACCAGCGCGAGCAAGTCGCCCGGCGGACAGTCGAACCCGGCGGCGATGCGCGCCCGGCTGCCGGTCACCCCGCCCACCAGCTCGGCGCCCTCGGGACCGGCGTCGGTGAACAGGACCGCGCGCGGGTTCCCGTCGAGCACGGCGGCGACGTCGATCAGGTCGATCGGCGCGTCGTGCACGACCGCCTCGCCGGTCTCGACGAGGCGATCGACGAAGGGGCGGAGGCGGAACCGTTCCAGATCGGGTGCGGGGGCGGCCATGGCGTCCGATGCTATTGACGCGGCGGACGGGCGGCAATCCCGGTTGCGCGCGGCGGGGGGAAGCGGGACACTCGTCGCGCCTTGAGGGAGGACCAGGATGGCGGATGTCAGGACCACCGGCCCCGGGCCGGGCTATGCGAGGAACCCGGACCATTACGTGCGCGTCGAGGCGAGCCCGAGGCGCGTCCGCGCGGTGGTCGGCGGCGAGACGATCGCGGATTCGACGCGGATGCGGCTGCTCCACGAGGCCAACCACCTGCCGGTCTACTACTTCCCGCTGGAAGACGTGCGGATGGACCTGATGACGCGGACCGACACCGGCACGCACTGCCCCTACAAGGGCGACGCGTCCTACTGGTCGCTCACCGTCGGCGGGCGGAAGGTGGACGACATCCTCTGGAGCTACGAGACGCCGTTCGACGAGGTGCTGGAGCTCGCCGGGATCGGCGCGTTCTACTGGGGCAAGGTCGACAATTGGTACGAGGAGGACGAGGAGATCTTCGTCCACGCGCGCGACCCCTACAAGCGGGTCGACGCGGTCCCGTCCACGCGCGAGGTGCGCGTCATCCTCGGTGGCGAGGAGGTGGCGCGCACGACGCGGGCGCATTTCCTGTTCGAGACGAAGCTGCCGGTCCGCTACTACATCCCGAAGGACGATGTGCGGAGCGATCTGCTGACCCCGACCGACAGCGCCACCCGCTGCCCCTACAAGGGTGCGGCGGTCTACTGGTCAGCCGAAATCGGCGGCGAGACCTTCGAGGACATCGTCTGGAGCTACCCCGACCCGATCGCCGAATGCCCGAAGATCCGGGACCTGATGTGCTTCTACAACGAGAACGTCGACGCGATCCTTGTCGACGGGGTGGAGGTTGAGAAGCCGAAGACGAAGTGGTCGCGGTAGCCCTTCGATACGCCCCCTGCGGGGGCTACTCAGGGTGAGGCAACGAGAGAAACGCCCTCATCCCGAGTAGGCGCGACAGCGCTGTATCGAGGGACGCGCCCAACGGCATTTTCCGACCTGACCGGATCGCCACCCTCCCCCAACCCCTCCCGCAAGCGGGAGGGGAGTCGGTGTGCGAGTCTCCCTCTCCCCTGCGGGGAGAGGGTTGGGGTGAGGGGGCTCTTGGGCGGCCGCTGGCTGCGATCGTGCCCGGTCGGAAAATGCCCTACCCCGCCGGCCGGGCATCCCCGGCGATCTGGCAGCGGCGGAGCAGGCGGCGCTGGTCGGGCGGGAAGTCGGTGCGGGCGTGGGACGAGCAGAGATTGTCCCACAGCAGCAAATCGCCCGGCGTCCAGACATGCTCGTAGACGAACTCCTCCCGCTCGGCGATGTCGAACATCTCGTCGAGGACCGCGTCGCTCTCGTCCTCCGGCAGCCCGTCGATCCGCATCGTCATCAGCCGGTCGACATAGAGCGCGCGCCGCCCGGTCGCCGGGTGGACGATCGAGACCGGGTGGGTGCAGCCGTCGACCGTGCCCGCGCGGGCGCCCTTCCCCTCGCGGCTCGCGTAGACGACATAGTCGTAGACGTGGTGCGCGGTCCGCCCGCCGACGCGCTCCCGGATGCGTTCGGGCAGCGCGTCCCAGGCGAGATAGTGGTTGGCGAATTTCGTGTTGCCGCCTTGGTCCGGCACCTCGATCGCGTACAGCATGGTGCCGAGATTGGGCACCTCCTTGTAGATCGTGTCGTGGTGGAAATACATCTCCCCGTCGGGCAGCGAGCCGATCGGCTTGCCGTCGACCCGGATGTTGGAGATCAGCATCATCGCGTCGTCGACGGTCGCCGCGTCCTCGGGCCGCTCCCCCTTCGGCCGGGGGCGCCTGCCGATTTCGCCGAAGGCTTGCGCGAAGCGGAGCTGCTGGTCCTGGGTGAGGCCGGGCACGCGGAACAGCAGCACGATGTGCTCGCGCCACGCCGCCATGAGCGCCGCCGCGGTGTCGGCGTCGACCGGCCGGGTGACGTCGAGCCCCGCGATCTCGGCGCCGAGCGCGTCCGACAGCGGCCTGATCTCGAAGCTTTCCACGGCCGCGATGATGGCCCGCGCGCTGGCGGGGCGCAACCGGGCTCAGCCGCGCGCGGGCGCCTGCCGCGCCTCCAGCCCGGCCATGGTCATGATGCCGGCGAGGATGACCGCGCCGCCGACCCAGACCCAGATTTCGGGGAACTCGGCGAAGACCAGGAGGCCGATGGCGGCGGAGAAGATCAGCCGGGTGAACTCGAAGGGGAGCACCACCGTCGCGTCCGCCGCCTTGTAGGCGCGGGCGAGTGCGCGCTGGGTGAGCGTGCCGGCGCAGCCCATGACGATCAGTATCCCGACCGCCTCCCAGCTCGGCGTGGTCCAGACGAACAGCGCCGGCACCAGCGAGGCCGGCACGAAGAGGATCATCTGCCAGGTCGCCATCGCGTCCGGGCGCTCGGTGCGCGACAGCGACTTCATGGTGATCGCGACGCCCGCCATCGCGAACACGCCGATCAGCGCGAGCAGCGCCCCGGTCGAGAGCGGCACCATGCCGGGGCGGAGGATGATCAGCGCGCCGGCGAAGCCGAGGACCGCCGCCGACCAGCGCCTGCCGTGCGAGGCCTCGCGCAGGATCAGGATCGCCGCCGCCGAGGCGAAGATCGGCCGCGTGGTGATGATCGCGGCGATGCTGCCGAGCGATTCCAGCGTGATCGCGGTGAAGATCAGATAGGCCGCCACCAGCCCGAAGAAGGCGCGCGCGAAATGCATCCTGAAGCGCCGCGTGTGCAGCCCCTTGAGGCCCGAGCGGCAGAGCCACGGCAGCAGGAACAGGATGCCGAACAGGCTCCTCAGGAAGACGATCTCGAACGGGTGGATCTCGTCGCCGACATAGCGGATCGTCACCGCCATGACCGCCCAGGAGGCGGTCGAGCCCATCATCCAGAGCGCCCCGAGGACCGGCCCCGGCACCGCCCCCAGCCGCCGCGCGAGGTCAGCGGGCATCGGTGCGGTGGGCCGTCCCTCGATACGGCCCTTCGGGCCTACTCGGGATGAGGGAGGTCCCGGATACCCGCGTCGCCCTCACCCTGAGTAGCCGCGAAGCGGCGTATCGAAGGGCCCGCCCCCCATCACTCCGAACTCGCGACGGCGAGCGCGACGCTGATATGCGACAGCGGGCGGCCGCTTTCTTCGGCCCACGCGTTGAACGCCTGCTGCACCGCCGCCCGGGCGCGCTTGCCGCCGGGCTTGCCCTCCCAGGCGCCCGTCCGGTTGAGGCCGCGCACAACGTCGGGGGTGAGGACGAAGCTGTCCTTGCCGGCCATCCGGAGGAAACGGGGCGCCGAGTTGCCGCCCATCTGCCTGAACCGCTTCGCGAGCGCGTCCCAGAGCCCGACGATGTCGCTTACCGGCCAGTCGGCGAGCCAGTCCCCGAAGCAGCCGAATTCCGCCGCCACGCCCTGCATCGCCGCGGCGTTGTCGCGCGTCGCCCGGATCTTGCCCCAGTGGCGGACGATGCGGGCGTCCTTCATCAGCCCTTCGAGCTCCTCGTCGCTCATCGCGCGCACCGCGCCGGGCTCGAAGCCGCGGAACACCTCCTCGAAGGCGGGCCAGCGGTCGTCGACCACGCTGTGGCGGATGCCGGCGCGGAAGACCCGGCGCGTCATCAGCGAGAGGTAGCGGTCGTCGGCGATCCGCCGGAGCGCCTCGGGCGGGGAGACGTCGGGCATGCGCTCGGCCAGCCTGTCCGCCCCGCCGGCGCGCGTCTCGGCCTCGGCCAGGATGTCGGCGAACGGCGTCATGTGGCGAGCCGGTCGGCGATGGCGAGCGTCCGCTGCATGGTCCTGAGCACCGGGCGCTCGATCAGCGCTCCGTCGACCACCAGCAGGCCGGTGTCGTTCTCGCGGAACGCGGCGACGATCCGACGCGCGCGTTCGATCTCGTCCGCCGAGGGGGAGAAGATCTCGTTGATGACCGGGATCTGGTCCGGGTGGATCGCCGCCTTGCCGGTGAAGCCGAGCGCGGCGGCGGCGCGCGCTTCGGTGGCCAGCCCGTCAGGATCGGCGAGGTTGAGCCAGGGCACGTCGAGCAGGTCGAGTCCGTTGCGCGCCGCGGCGTGGACCACCGCCGAGCGCGCGTAGAGCATCGCCTCCCACGATTGCTCGGCGCGGAGGTCGGCCGACATGTCGACCGCGCCGAAGAGCAGCGAGTCGATCCGCCCCGAGGCGCGGGCGATCGCCTGCACGTTGGCGAGCCCGTCGGTCGATTCGACGATCACGTGGTAGCGGATGCCGGCGCAGTTCCCGTCGAGCAGCGCGTCGTAGAGCGCGATCTCCTCGGCCGAGCCGACCTTGGCGAGCATCAGCGCGGGCGGCGGCGTCCCGCACGCCTTGAGCGCGAGCACGTCGCGCAGCCCCTCCTCGGTCGAGAGCGGGTTGACCCGGAGCATGCGCTCGACGCCGCCGCCGTATTCCTCCGCGAACAGCGGCAGGGCGAGCCCGCGCGCTTCCTCCTTGCGCGGCATCGCGACGGCGTCCTCGATGTCGACGCAGACGATGTCGGCGCCCGAGCCCAGCGCCTTTTCGAACCGGTCGGGCCGAAGCCCCGGCACGAACAGGAGGCTGCGGCGGGGCCGCGTCGCGATGTCGCTCAAATCGGGCTCCTCTTCAGCGCGCCGGCAAGATCGCACCCGGCCCCGGCGCTGGCAAGGCGGCGGGCGGGTTTCCCCCTTGGTTACAGCCATCACCGTCATGCCCGGACCTGTTCCGGGCATCCACGTCTTGCGGCATCGCGGTGTGAGCCGAGCACGGGCGAGGCGGCCGAGGGCGTGGATGCCCGGAACAAGTCCGGGCATGACGGCGTGGGGGAGGGCGCTGGCAAGGCGGCGCCACGGGTGCGATGATCGCCGGGCCGCAAACACGGGGAGGGTGCCATGTTCTCGGTCGAACGCAGCGTTCCGATCAACGCCGGCCTCGCGCCGGGGGAGCCCGCGCTCGCCCGCCGCCATGTCTGGCTCGGGCTGGTGCTCAAGGCGGAGGACGCGGTGCCGTTCGTGCCGGCGATGAGCTACTGCCACGTGACCGGGCGGTTCGAGAACGGGCTCTTCCGCGACATCGTCTTCAACGGCGAGGCGATGACCGAAAAGATCCTCTTCCACCCCGAGGAAAAGGTCGAGTTCATCCGCACCGCCGGCATCGAGATGGGCACCATCGTCAACGAGATCCTGGAGGACGAGGCGGGCGAGTTGCACATGCGCTTCGCCTTCACGCTGGAGCGCGAGGGCATGGCGCACGGGAGCGCGGAGGAGCAGGAGTTCGCCGAGGGCATGGCGAAGGGGTACCTCGTGGCGGTGCGGGCGACGGTGGACGAGATCAGGAAGCGGGTTAAGGCGGGGGAGATTTAGGGGGGTGGGTAGAGCGGCGTCCTATCCCGCCGCAGCGCCCCGTGTAGGCAGCCTTCCGATCGCCGCGCCGGCCGCCTTGTGCGCCTGAACCCGGTCGTACTGGGCCTGGAGGTTGAGCCAGAACTGGGGATCGGCGCCGAACCAGTGACCGAAGCGGAGCGCCGTGTCGCCGGTGATCGAGCGCTTGCCGGCGACGATCTGGCCGACGCGGTTGGGCGGCACGGCGATCTGGCGCGCGAAAGCGGTCGGGGTGATCCCCAGCTCGTCCAGCTCGCCCTTGAGGACTTCGCCGGGATGGACGGCTCTTGTGAACATCGGTGTTTCTTCCCTCGCGCGCGGTCGTGCGTGACATATACAACGTATGGGACAGAAGCGCGCTCTGTCTTTCGCTCCGCCGTCATCCCGGACGGAGCGAAGCAGCCTGCCTCGGACCCGATCCGGGGGAGATCCCGAGTCCAGGGCAATCGTCCCGGCTCAGGGCCGGGGTGACGATCTGGGCCGTTGCACGCGGGGTGCTTGGCCCACCCCCGAATTGCGCTAAGCTCCCCCATCGTCCAGACCGAACGGAGGGTCCGATGTCGGAGTTCAGGCAGAAGCTGGTGATCGACCACGCCGACGGCGCGGTCTACGGCAAGGAGGGGATCCGCGACCAGTTCGTCTACCGCCATTTCGGCGTCGAGGAGGCGACCGGCGGCAAGTACGGCGCGCACCTGATCCGGGGCGGCGACGGCCCGCCGCCGATCGAGGCCCACATCCACACCGACATCGATTTCCTGATCGTCTACGTGGTCAGCGGCTGGGTGACGTTCTGGTACGAGGGGCACGGCGAGGAGACGCTCAAGGCGGGCTCGGTCCACATGCTGCCGCCCGAGATCAAGCACTCGGTGATCGAGTGGTCCGACGACCTCGAGATGCTCGAGATCACCTCGCCGGCCGAGTACGGCACCCGCGAGCTGACCGCCGCCGAGCTGGAGGCGGCCGCCGCCTGAGCGCCGCCCTCCCCCGACCCCTTCCGCGAGCGGGAGGGGAGAAGGGAAGCAGGGGTCCGCGGGCGACTCCCCCTCTCCCCCGCGGGGAGAGGGCCGGGGTGAGGGGGCGCCGTTTCACGTGAAACGCTACCCGCCCTTGCCGAAATCGATCTCGTGGCCGAGCGCGCGGAGGTGCTGCTCGTGCCCGCCCATGGTGCCGAGCGGCAGGATCTCGTAGTTGACGTAGGTGGTGATCGGCAGCGGCTCCAGCAGGCTGCGGAGGCGGTCGTTGCTGTCGACGTCGACCAGGATGGCGTAGCCCGCGACGTCCTCGACCAGGCGGTGGACCATCGCGCCGTGCTCTTCGGCGATGCGTTCCAGCATCGCGTCGGTGCCGGCATAGTCGAGGTCGGGCGGGAGCGGCTTGGCCGGCCGCGCGAGGATCAGGAAGCGCTGCTTGCCTTCCGGCACGGGTTCGTTCTTCACGGGGCCGTTCTCCTCCAGCACGTAGATCCGGTAGGTCTCGTCGGGCCACATCGGGTTGCCTTCGAGGATCTCGCGGAGCCGGCGCCCCGAGTCGGTCTCGACATAGATCGCGTAGCCCCGCACGAACATGATCGGGTGGATCGTGCACACCCCCTCCATATGGACGCCGACCCAGTGGGCGAGGCAGCCCGCGTGGCGCGCCGGCGTGTGCCACGGCCCGTGCGGGCGGGGCTCCTTCGAGGTGACGAGGAACAGCATCGCCGGTCCTTCCGCTATGGCGTATCCGGTTCGGGCGAACGCGTGGCGCGCGTCCCTCGATACGGCGCTGGCGCGCCTACTCGGGATGAGGGGGTTCCATTACCCTGACCTCACCCTGAGTAGGCGCGTCAGCGCCGTATCGAAGGGCCCTCCCCATCCCCCATCGTAACGCCCTTTCGCCCCGGGCGGCGAGTGCGGCATGATGCGCCGGGCCGAACCGGATCGGAGACGGGCGATGGACGACGGGCGGATGGCGGGCTGGACCGAGGCGCCGGCCGAGGATGTGGGCGACGCGCTGGTCGCGGGGTTCGCCGCGAGCGGGGTCGACCATTTGTTCTTCACCTCGGGGTCGGAGATCGGCTTCTTCCAGGAGGCCACCGCCAAGGCGCGCGCGCGGGGCCAGAACAACCCGATCCGGCTGATCACCGTGCCGCACGAGCATGCGAGCCTCAACGCCGCGCTCGGCTTCGCCGCGGTGAGCGGCCGGCCGGCGGTCACCGCGGCCCATGTCGACTGCGGCACGATGCATTACGGCGGCGCCGTCCACACCGCGGCGCGCAGCCGCCTCCCGGTGGTCATCACCGCCGGCTTCCCGCCGACTGCTTACGCCGGGACGCTCAAGGGCGGGCGCGACGAGGGCGGCCATCTCTGGATGCAGGAGACCTTCGACCAGAACGGGATCGTCCGCAACTACGTCAAGTGGGACCACCGGCTGACCTGGCAGGACAACCCCGGCACCATCGCCAGCCGCGCGGTGCAGGTGACGCGGAGCGAGCCCTGCGGCCCGGTCTATCTGAGCTTCCCCAAGGAGCTCACCCTGCTCCCGGTCGACGGCGCGTCCTTCCCGAGCGCCGACCGGCTCGGCATCCCGCGCCCCGCCGCGCCGTCCGCCCAGGACGCCGACGAGGTCGCGCGGCGGCTGATCGCGGCTTCCCATCCGGTCGTCGTGGTCTCCGCCTCGGGCCGCGACCCGGCGACGGTGCCGGCGCTGGTCGAGCTCTGCGAGACGCTCGGCCTCGCCGTCGTCGACTCGGTCCAGCGCAGCTACATGAGCTTCCCCTTCCGCCACCCCGCCTTCCAGACCCAGGCGGCGCTGACGGACGCCGACGTCGTGCTGGCGCTCGAGGCGGTCGTCCCCTGGGTGCCCGGGCGCAATTCGCCGGGGCCGGATGCGTTCGTCGTCTCGGTCGGGCTCGATCCGATCGAGAGCCGGATCCCGACCTTCGAGTTCACCGCCGATCTGCGCCTCGCCGCCGACTCGCTCGCGACGATCCAGGCGGTGACCGAGGCCGCGCGGGACCGGCTGACCGACGCCGACCGGGAGCGGATCGCGGAGCGGAAGGAACGCCTCGCGGCGGGCTCGCGCGCCTGGATCGGGGCGGCGGAGGAGGCAGCCAGGGCGCACGCCTCCACCGTCCCGATCGACCGCTACTGGGCGGGCTACCGCGTCGGCGCGATGCTCGACGACGACTGCATCGTGTTCGACGAGACCCTGCCGCCCAACCGGTTCCGGGACTATGTCGACCGCACCGAGCCCGGCTCCTACTTCGCCAACCCGGGATCGAGCGGCGGCTGGGCAACCGGGGCCGCGCTCGGCGCCAAGCTCGCCGCGCCCGAGCGCGACGTGATCGCGGTCAGCGGCGACGGGTTCTACATGTTCGGAACGCCGGCGCCGGCGCTGTGGTCGGCCGCCCACCACGACGCGCCGTTCCTGCAGATCGTCTATACCAACCGCAGCTACACGACGGGCACCGAGCGCATCGTCAACAATTACGGCGACGACAGCTACGCCGCGAAGGACGGGTTCCGGGGCGGCTGGTTCGACCCGCCGATCGACTTCGCGCGCGAGGCCGAGGCCGCCGGCGCCCACGGCGAGACCGTCCGCGACCCCGCCGAGCTCGACGCAGCCCTCGCCCGCGGCCTGGCCCAGGTGCGGGCCGGCAAACCGGCGCTGGTCTCGATCTGGCTCAAGCGCCTCCAGGGCGAGGACTGAGGGGAGGGGTCCCCGCTACCGCCCCTTTTTTCGTCATGCCCGGACTTGTTCCGGGCATCCACGTGGGTCGGCCAACTGGCTTGTCCCCGCTCATAGCGCGATGCCGCAAGACGTGGATGCCCGGAACAAGTCCATTGCTGTCCGGTTAAGATTTCGGGGCGGGCTTCGCGCCCATGAGCGAGGCCGTCTCCGCTCCCCGCTGTCACCCCGGACTTGATCCGGGGTCCAGGGAAGCCGGGCGAGGGCGGTGCCTGTGGCCCTGGATCCCGGATCAAGTCCGGGGTGACAAGAGGAGGAAAAGGACGGCGGAGGCGGGTGGGCCGCGATCCGTGTCCCGATCCGGCGGATCGCGCGGGTCGAGGCTCGGATTTCGGTACACCGGCATCTCCCGTCGCCGTCCCCGGTCTCGCCCTGGTTTCCTCCCTCGTCATGCCCGGACTTGTCCCGGGCATCCACGTCTCTCCGTCGCCTCGCCCTCTCCTGGCTTGCACCACGATGCCGCAAGACGTGGATGCCCGGAACAAGTCCGGGCATGACGACAAAGGGGGGCGGAGACGGTTCCGCCTGTCGGCACGGAGCCCGTTCCGAAGTTAAACCGGACAGCAGTGGAACAAGTCCGGGCATGACGACGAGGGGGAAAGCGGGGCGACAGTGGGAACAGCGGCGGGTGGGGGTGGCGTGCCGAAATCCGGGTCCCGGACCGCGCCATCCGCCCGAAACCCGCTCGTATGCGAGCCCCGTACCCAGTCCAGGCATGACAGTGGGGGACAGCCGCCCCCCTACCACCCCGCCTTGTCGATCACCTTCTGCGCGGCGGGGGCGAGCTCGGCGATGCGGGCGATGGGGAGCTTGTCCTCGCGGAAGCCGCTGCCGGCCTTCACCGCCTCCGGCGGCGCGATCGCCGGGTTGACCGGGTATTCGAAGTTGACCGTGCCGTAGAGCTTCTGCGCCGGCTCCGAGGTCAGGAACTCGAGGAAGCCGACCGCGCCCGCCTTGTTGCGCGAGTGCTTCGCCACCCCGCCGCCCGAGATGTTGACGTGGGTGCCGCGGCCCGCCTGGTTGGGGAAGACCGGCCGCACCGCCTTCGCCCATTCGCGGTGCGCCGGCACGTCCGACGCGGCGAGCTTGGCGTAATAGTAGTCGTTGACGATCGAGACGTCGCAGACGCCCTCGAAGATCGCCTTCATCTGCGCCCGGTCGTTGCCCTGCGGCCGGCGCGCGAGGTTGGCGACCACGCCGCGCGCCCAGGCGAGCGCGCCGGCCTCGCCGTGCGCCGCGATCATCGAGGCGACCAGCGCCCGGTTGTAGACGTGGCTGCCGGGCCGCGCGCAGATGCGGCCCTTCCAGCGCGCGTCGGTCAGGTCCTCGTAGCGCTTTATCAGGTCCGCGTCCTTCGCCGCGCGCGACACCACCACCACCCGGGCGCGCTTGGAGAACGCGAACCAGCGGCCGCCGGGGTCGCGCAGATGGGCCGGGATGTTCCGCTTCAGGACCGCGGAGTCGACCCGGGCCAGCAGGTCCTTGTCGGCGTAGACGTGGAGCCGGGCGATGTCGACGGTCAGCACCACGTCGGCGGGGCTCCGCCGGCCCTCGGCCTGGAGGCGCTGCGCGAGACCCTTTTTGGCGTAGACGGTGTTGACCTTCACCCCCGTCTTCTTCTCGTAGGCCGCGATGAACGGGTTTATCAGGAAGGGCTGGCGGTGGGAGTAGATGTTGAGCTCCTGCGCCAGCGCGCCGGGCGCGCCGAGAAGCGCGGGCAGCGCCGCGAGGGCCGCGATGCCGCCCCGCAAGGACGGGCTGAAGCGGTGTGTCGACATGGTCGCGCGTCTCCCGGACAGGGATTTGTAGAGGATCGCGGCGGCGTCGCGAAAGGGGGCGAGGTAGACGCCGCCGAGCCGGTGGCTGGCCGCGCCCGCGCCAGGCAGGCCGAAGCGGAGATCGGGACCGCGTTCGGCGAGGCAGAGGCTGCCGCCGATCCAGTCCCACAGCGCGAGCACGGTGCCGAAATTGCGGTTGGCGTGGCGCGCCGCGATGGAATGGTGGATCTGGTGCTGGGCGGGCGAGATCAGCACGCGCTCGACGATCCGCCCGTAGGAAATCCGGACATGGCTGTGGCGCAGGTTCGACCCCGCGACGTTGAACGCGAAGATTATCGCGTTGGCGCCGAGCACGGTCACCAGCTCCGCCCGGTCGCCGAAGAAGAACACGAAGCCGGCGACGCTGACGGCCTGCACCAGCGTCGCGCGGAGCGCGAACAGGACGCCCTCGACCGGGTGGGTGCGGTAGACCGTGAACGGCGTCAGCGTCTCGGCGGTGTGATGCACCCGGTGGAAGCACCAGAGGACGGGCCACGTGTGCAGCCAGCGGTGCAGCAGATAGCGCGTCGCGTCGTCGAGCAGGAAGAGGGCGAGGGTGAAGCCCGCCGCCACCGCCCAGCCGGGCGCGTCGGCGAGCAGGACGGGACGCCCGTCGAACCAGACATGCATCGCCTCGAACAGCAGCGTCGCCAGGCCGAGCGTGGAGACCAGCCGGGGCGCCACCCCCATCATCACCGCCTGGTTGAGGATCGCGATCCGGTAATCCGCCCGCGCCGAGCGCGACCACCAGATCTTCGGGCTGAACAGGCGGGGGAGCGCGCCCCCCGCGTTGCGCAGGACGAACCACTGCACCGCCAGCGCGATCGCGAGCGCGCTGGCCAGATAGCCGAGGAACACCCGCTTCTTCGGGTCCAGAAGCTGGTCGGCGAGACGCTCGGCGAATTCGACGACGAAACCGTCCATGCGAGACCCCGTCAGCCCGGCGTCCCCCACCGCGCGCCGCCACCCTCCCCCGACCCCTCCCGCAAGCGGGAGGGGAGAAGGCGCGCGGGTCCCCCTCTCCCCCTCGGGGAGAGGGTCGGGGTGAGGGGGTCGCTCGGGCGGCGGCCGGCCGCGGTCATGCGCGGTCGAAACATGCTTCAGTCGTTCTCCGCCGAGGCCTTGCCGCCGAGCGCGTCCGACAGCGCCTTCATGTCCCCGGTCACGTCGTTGTTGCGCGCCTTGACCCCGAACTTGTCGATCAGGAGCTTCTGCACCTTCGCCATGTGCAGCATGTACTCGCCCCATTCCGGCCCCTGGTCGCGGACGTAGTTGCCCTTCGAGTCGATGTCGACCACCTGGCTCGCGTTGAGGAGCAGCGGGCCGGCGCCGATCATCCGGTTGAGCCGGGTCGCGGCCTCGCCGAGATTGTTCTTGCCGGCCTGCAGCGCGAGCGAGAAACCCTTGAGCTCGCCCCAGTGCTTGGCATAGGCGCGGAACGCCTTGGCGGGATCGCCCTTGGCGTCGACGATGGTCTTCAGCTTGACCATGTCCTTGTAGACCGAGCCGGCATACTTGAACGTCGCCTCGGCCAGCACCTTCTCCCAGTTGTCCGAGATCGTCTTCGCGTGACCCCGGAGCGCCGTGCGCTGGGCGTTGGAGAGCTTCTCGCCCTTCGCCGAGGCGATCAGCTTGCGCCCGTCGAGAAACGCCTTGGTGATGGTGTGCAGGTACGACGTGCGGTTGCCCTTGTCGTAGACCGAGGCGTCGAACCCGGCCGCGTAATAGGCCGGGCCGAAGGTCATCTCGCTCTTGAGGTCGACCTTGCCGTCGCCGTTCATGTCGGCTGCGGCGACGTCCCTCTGCTTGGCGATGTCGTAGACCTGCTTGGGCGTCAGCTTGAGCGTGTGCGCCGGGGTCCCGAAATAGCCGAACGCCTGGTCCCAGGCATGCTCCTTGCCGGTATAGGCCGCGCCCTTCGAGTAGGGCTTGTCGTTGGGCTTTTTCGCCGCGCTCAGATACTCGTCGAGATAGCCGTCGACCGCCTGGTTGTAGGACACCGCCCCCATGATGAACTTGGAGATCAGCTGGCCGTAATCGTAGCCGTTGGCCGCGTCGAACCCCTTGTTCGCCGAAGACGCCTTGTCGATCCAGAAGGCCACCAGCTCGGGCCCGGTCATGCCGTTCGGCATCCCCGCCACCGCCGCCTTGTAGGTCTTGCCGGCGAGGTTCTTGCCCTTGCTGAGCGAGTCGACCGCGCTCTGCTTGACCGCGAACTTGCCCTTGCTCGCCGGCGCGATGATCTTCCGCCCGGCGTCCTTGCCGGCGTAGTAGGACATCATCTTCGCCTTCAGCGCCGGGTTCGGCTTGCCGTTCCCGGAGGTCGCCAGCTTCTTCAGCGAATCGTGCAGCGCGTGGCGCGCGATCTGCCCGCCATAGGACACCGAATTCGTCTTCTTGCCCTGGTACCCCTTCACCGTCACCGGGAAGTCGGCATAGACCATCCCGTCCGCCAGCGCCGGACCGGCGAACAGACTCCCCAGGGCGACCGCGGCCGCCCCTGCAATCGTCGTTCTCTTCATCCTGACTCCTCCTCCGGTTGTCGATCCCGAGGGATCGGTTTCGGTTAGCGAAAACTCAATGACGAGGGGCAAACCAACCTCTCCTCATCCTGAGTAGCCCGCCGCAGGCGGGCGTATCGAAGGACCCCCGGCCGGGTCTTCGTCGTCCACCGCCCGGTGCAGCCCGGCGGCGAGCGACGACAGGCTGGCGCTCCTGAGCGGCACGAAGGTCTTGGCGGCCCGCTTGCAGAACTTCTTGGCCCGCAGGCAGGCGCTGTGGCTGACGCAGTCGATCGGGCACAGCACCACGTCGGCCTGGCTGAGCACCCGGTCGAGGCGCTGCGCCCCGTCCTCGACGCCGCCGTCGTGATGAGCGAACCGCCCGTTCGCGCTCTCGACCAGGGCGCGGAAATGGCGGATTGCCGCGTCCCGCCCGCCGACATAGGCGATCCGGCGGCCGCACAGGTCGATCGCGGGCGCATCCGCGCGGCCAGCGCCGCCGCCGATCCCCGATCGCAGCACCGCCTCCAGCGCCGAACGCTCCGCTTCCGCGGCCTCCAGCCTGGCGGCAGCGTCGCTCTTTTCCCGACGCAGTTCGGCGAGCTCCCGCTCCAGGGCCTCGCGCCGCCGCGCCTCGGCGTCGCACCCCTGCCGCGCCTCCTTGAGCGCCGCCTCGGCCGCGTCTTTCCCGCTCCGCAGGCCGCGATAGAGGTCGCCGCTTTCGAACGCGCGCAGCCGGGCCTCGGCCGCTTCCAGCACCGGCCCCCCGGCTTCGGCGGTCCGGAGCCGGTCCCGCATCGCCTCGTTCTCCGGCGCATGGCGTTCGAGGCGCCGCGTGGCGTCCGAAAGCCTGCGGTCGAGCGCGTCGCGCTCGGCCTCCGCCGCGCGCAGGCGTTGGGAGGCGTCCCGGTTGGCGCTGCCCATCCGGTGCGACAGCATGTGCACCACGCCATAGGCCTCCGCCCGCAGGTCCTCGGTCGCGGCGGGGTGGGTCATCACCGCCCAGAACGGCCCGGGAATGTCGCCCCTCGCCACCGCGCGCGACCAGAACGAAGCAAGCGCCGCCTCGTCCCGCGCCGCGCGGGCGCCGCCGATGGCGGCGTGCCAGCACCGGTCCAGCCGCTTGTGCAGCATCCGCGTCAGCGGGGTGGGCTCGCCGCAGTTCTGCACGAACCAGGCGTGCACCTCGTAATCGGTGGCGTCGGGCTCGGGCACGATCCCCGCCTTGCGCCCGGTCTTGACCAGATCGGCGAAGCTGAGACAGGTGCCGAGCACGGCGCAGTGCAGGCTGGGCGTCAGCTCCCACAGCCGCAGACGCCTGCGCGAGGCAGGCGGCGGCGCGGCCTCGGCCTCGGCCTCAGCCTCAGCGGACAACACGCACATGACGCACTTTCCCCTCGCCCGCCGGGCGGGCCCGCGGGCGGGGCGGGCAGGGGCTTTCCCCCCCGCCGCGCGCGGCCCCCGGCCCGGCACCGCCTTGCTGCGCGCCCGCGCCGCCTCGCCGAGCAGCTTGGGATCGATGTTGAGCACGATCAGCACGACTCGAACGCCGCCGCCGGGCTACTTCCAGTCGATCTTCAGCTCTTCCCGGAAGGCGAAGCGTTCCAGATGGGAGGCAAGGACGCCTCTGAGCCTCGCCAGGTCTTCCTCGTTCCCGGCCAGGGCCGTCATCGTCAAACCCTCCGGTCCCGCCTGCAGCGCCGCCCGGCCGAACTCGAAGGCGATCGACCCCCTTTCCGGGGTGAATTCGACCTCGAGCTTGTGGCCGAAATGCTTGCACAGGCGCTGCAGGTAGCCGCTGGCGTTCCCGGTTTCGACGAGGATGCTTGAAGAGGCGTTCACGGTTTCCTCCGTTGCTGAGCCCGAACCGTCCATCGCGCATTTTAGATGCGAGTGCCTATCACTTGCAATAGGAGAAATGTGCGCTGTGGTGATTTTTGGCTGTCGCCGGTTCGATTTTGGCGGTTGAATATCGTCCGGCCCGCTTCCCCACCGGGCAGGATACGGGCTTCCGGGGCCTGACAAATACGATTACCGGAAGATTGTCTGGCGTGCGGGCGTGGCTTCCCCTCTGCCGTCGGGCGGCGGGATCGGGCAGGATTGTCGGGAGGCAGACGAGCGGTCAGCCGGTGTCGAGATACGGCACGGCGCCGACCAGGGAGCGCATGCGCTCGGGGCGGCCGGCGCGGGCCTGGGCGAGAGCCATCGCCATCATCACCGCCAGGGCGAGGCCGAGGCGGGTCTTCATCTTGGCGCGGCCTCGGATGTAGTGGGTCTCGAAGTTGAAGCTGTTGTCGAGGCGGCTGTTGATCCGCTCCATGGCCGAGCGGCGGTTGTAGCCGCGCCGCCATGACGGACTGCCCCAGGGCGTGGGGGTGAAGATGCGCCGGTCGTGGCTGTCGAGGTCGATGCGCAGGATGCGGCCATAGTCTCCGGGCTTGACCCCGCCGGCCCGGTGGCAGGCCCGGCTGCCGGCGCAGGCGAAGCCGAAGGCGGCTGCCGGGCAGCGGTATTTGAGCGTGCCGCAGCGGCCCCGATCAGCCTCGAACCCCTGAAACGCCATAGCGCGGACCTCGCCGGTCCCGGGACAGACGCAGGACACCCGGCCGCGCTCGTCGTGAACGATGACATCGGCGCGGTCGGGGAACAGCGGCCGCGTGATCGGCTGCGCCGGATCGTATCTCGGCTCCTGCTTCTCCACCCGCCACATCAGCCGTGTATCGATCAGCGGGCGGGCGGTCCACCGGTCCCACAGCCGCGCCTTCAGGCGGGCATCGTCGAGACCGCGGTCGGCGCTGAAGTCGGCGCAGCGCCCGGCGATCTCCGGCGCCCTTGCGAACAGCTCCTCCAGCATCCCGGACAGCACCTTGGGTTCCGAGGCCGAAGCGCGCGTCACCTCGAAGGCCACCGGAACCTCGTAATCGGTGTCGGCGATCAGGTGCAGCCCGTAGCCGAACCACGACTTCACCTTCTTCCACACCGCGCCGGTCCTGGCGTCCACCCCGCCCGTCTCGTGCTTGCCCCAGTCGGCGTCGGGGTCCGAGGTCTTGTCCTCGTCCTTGCCGACCCGGCCCGTCGAGTGGCTCGCGATCGCCTTGCCGTCGTAGCCGAGATGACGCCCGAAGTCCGGCAACGCGGCGAACAGCGCGGCGCGCAGGCTCTCGATCATGGCGGACACCAGCCCCTGCTCGTCCTCAAGCTGCACAACACGCCCCAGAAACCGCGAGAAGTTCCAGTGGCTCGGCGCCGTCGAACGAACCCGCGCCGGGCGCGTTACCGCATGCCCGTCGTGAAGCACCGTCACCGGCCCGCTCTGATACGGCAGAGGGTCGAACCCGCAGATCTCCAGCAACGCCGGGTTGCGCCCCAGCTCCCGCAACAGCGACTGCATCGAGGCGTGTTGCAACACCACCCCCGCGATCAGCGCCCGCCACATCGCCCGCACCGGGTAGTCGTTACGGCCCCGACCGCGACACACTTCAAGCGCCGTCACGATCTCCTCGTCGGGAAGCACCGCCAGAACCAGGCGCAGCCGTTCAAGGTCCGGCAGGACTTCGACATCGCGCCACGAAAAGGGTAGCTTCGCCGCCGTCGCCATCGCTGTTCTCCCGACCAGGGGTGGTGGTGGAACAAGGGCCCCAGGGCCCGATGGCGACACCTTCTATCTCATGCGCACGATCAGGGCGCGCGAGGCCGCCGCAGGAAAACCTCGCTGCCAAGACGCCGCGACCAGCGGCGTGGGGTGAAAATCGCCAAAACGACCGCCGCAGCGAAACTGAAACCCCGGATATCAACGACCACCACGGGGTATCAAAAATCTCGCACCTCCGTGAACGCCTTGTAAATCAACCCGTCCCCGACAGCGCAAACGCCTCAATAGGAATGATAATTAGTCGCAATTAAAATGTCGAGTCGGCGCGATCGGGCGATGAGGCGGCGGCTGCGCCGGCCCGCCTTCGTCCCGATCCGGCTCAAGCGCCTCTAGGGCAAGGATCGAGGGGCGGGTGCCCGCCGACCATGACGGTGAGGGTCCGACGGGAGGCAGCCCCGGCCCCGCCGAGGGGCTGCGTCCGCTACCCCCCTGACGAGCTAGAATCCGAACCTGAGCGCCGCGAGCAATGCGTGGGTTCGGTAGTCGGCGGAGGTCTCGTCGATCCGGACCGGGGTCTCTCTCCGCGTGCCGTCCTCGCGGTAGCGCACGACGGCGATGTCGCCGACATCGGTCCGGATCTCTCCCGCGTCGGTATACCGTAAGCGTCCGGCGTGACCGCCCCTGCGTGGTCAGTCGGCGGCTTCCCGATCTTCTGCGGGCGCGGTGTTCCACGGCAGCAGATCGTCGATGCGGTTGATCCTGTAGTCGGGGATGCGTTCGAGGACCTGAGCAAGCCAGGCCTGCGGATCGACATCGTTGAGCCTGGCGGTCTCGATCAGGGTGTAGGCGATGGCGGCGGCCCTGCCGCCGCTGGCCGAGCCCATGAAGAGATAGTTCTTGCGGCCGAGCGCGATCGGCCTCATTGCGCGTTCGGCGGGGTTGTTGTCGATCTCGAGGAAGCCGTGCTCGAGATAGGGTCGAAGGCGCTTCATCCGGGTCAGGGCATGACGGATCGCCGCTGCCAGCGGGGTCTTGGCGGAGATTCTGGGCAGCTGCGATTGCAGCCACCGCTCCAGCTCGTCGAGGCACGGCGCGGCCTTGGCCTGGCGGATGGCCGCGCGGTTCTCGGGCGGCTGCCCGCGGGCCTCCTTCTCGATAGCGTAGAGGGCGGCGATCCGTTCCAGCGCCTCGGCGGCGATCGCCGAGCCCTGGGCGGCATGGACGTCGAAGAACTTGCGTCGCACATGCGCCAGACAGGCCACCTCGCGGACCGGCCCGGCGCGCGCCAGCGCACCGAACCCGGCATAGCCGTCCGAGTGCATCCAGCCGGCGAAGCCTTCAAGATGCGCCTTCGGATGCGCCGCCTTGCGGTCGGCCGAGAAGCGGTACCAGGCCGCCGGCGGCGCCTCGCCAGCCCAGGGCCGCTCGTCCCGCACGTAGGTCCAGGCCCGGCCGGTCGCCGTTTTGCCGGTTCCCGGCGCCAGCAGCTTGACCGGGGTGTCGTCGGCGAACAGGGCTTGTCCTTCCAGCACATGGCGCCCGATCGCATCGGCCAGGGGCTCCAGCAGCGCCGTCGCCTTGCCGACCCAGCCGGCGAGCGTCGAGCGGTCGAGCTCGACGCCGTCGCGGGCGAAGATGCGGGACTGGCGGTAGAGCGGCAAGCGAGTCGCGCGGGGGAATCTCACCCCCACGCGCTCCCAGAACCGTACGTGAACCTCTCAGCTCATACGGCTCCCAGCGTCCGGCCCTGCCCGTGCACAAGGGTCCAATGGGCGAACCGCCACGGCTCCGCTTTCGCGATTCTGGCAAGCCAGAGACGAGCCTGACGCGGTCGTTGTCGGAAGCGTTTGAACTTCCGCATTGCCCATCGCTGCAAGTGGGCGTCTATCAGACGAAGGGTCGGATAGAGCGCCGACTTGTAGAATGCGCCGAAGTAGCATCCACCCCCGCGCGGCACCGGCCCTGTCGCGAAAGTAAAAACGGGCACTTGCTGGCGCAGTTCGAAGATGTGATTCGTCGGGCGGTCGGGGCAGTCGAGGCCGGCTTGGCAATGGCGTGCTCAGGCACCCGTAAAGTAGCGTGGCCCGAACCATGATCGGCTTCTGTCACTGATGGCGCGGGGTTCCCGCGACCTCGTTCAAGAGATTGAGATTTGCCGTGGTTCCTCCCCGACCCGAGTGAAGCGAAGCGGTCAGAGGAGGGATTTGGATGCCACGCAAGCGCCGACGGTCCGAGAGCCTGCAAGTCGTGAACCGGGATTGTGCCGGGATCGATATCGGCAAGGACGTTCACTATGTCGCGGTCGACCCCGAAAGTTGTTCGGAACCGGTCCGGTCGTTCGATGCCTTCACGCGGGATCTTGAGGAGATGGCGGCATGGCTGTCGTCCTGCGGGGTGAACAAGGTGGCGATGGAGTCGACCTCGGTGTACTGGATTCCGGTCTACGAGGTTCTGGATCGCGCCGGCTTCGAGGTGATGCTCGTGCCGCCGCGGATGACGAAGCAGATCGCCGGTCGCAAGAGCGATGTGCTTGATTGCCAGTGGATCCGTCAGCTTCTGTCTTACGGGCTTCTGCGAGGTGCCTTCCGTCCCGGCGATGCGGTATGCCCGCTGCGCTCGTATGTGCGCCAGGCGAAGCGGCTGATCGAAGATCGCGCGCGCTGTGTGCTGCACATGCAGAAGGCGCTGACCGAGATGAACGTGCGGCTTGACTCGGTGATCAGCGACATCACCGGCGTGACGGGACAGAGGATCCTGCGGGCGATCGTCGACGGCGAGCGTGATCCACACCGGCTCGCAGAACTTCGGGACGGGCGGATCAAGGCCAGCGGCGACAGGATCACGGCAGCATTGCAGGGCACCTGGCGCGAGGAGCATCTGTTCGCACTGACGCAGGCGATGCAGCGCTTCGACTTTCTCACTGGCCAGATTGAGGTCTGCGAGGCGCAGATCGCGGCGCAGATCGACAGCCTGACGCCGCCGGACGATGGGACGGACGGTCCGGCGAATGCGGCTCCGGACAACACTCCCACGCGCTGCCCGTCGAAGATCCGGAGCGATGCTGCCAAGCGGGCCGCCAGCGAAAAGGCGATGGCCGAGGCCCTGCACAGGATGATGGGCGTCGATCTCACCGCGATCCCTGCGATCGGGGTTACGACCGCACTCACGATCGCGTCGGAGATCGGCCCGGACTTCTCGGCCTTCCCGTCCGCGCAGCACTTCTGTTCCTGGCTCGGGCTGGCGCCGGGAACCCGCATCAGTGGTGGCAAACCCCTGCCGGGCCGCTCGCCCAAGGTGATCAACAAGGCCGCGCAGTCCCTTCGCATGGCGGCCCTGAACGCTCGCAGGAGCCAGACGTTCATCGGCGCCCGGCACCGTGCGCGCCTCGCCCGCAAGGATGCCCCGGTTGCCATCAACGCAACCGCCCGCGAGCTTGCCTGCCTGGTCTACACGCTGGTCACCCGCGGCGAGGAATATGTGGAGCGCGGGATGGAGACCTATGAGCAGCGCCGGGTGAACCGGACGGTCTCAAACCTCGGCCGCCGCGCCAGACAACTCGGCTACCAACTGGTCAAGGTTGTCGAAACCCCGGATGTGAAAATTGGGGCGGAAGCAATGGCGTAGGTTTTTTTACTCAAGAGAGAGTGGGCGTCTATCAGACGAAGGGTCGGATAGAGCGCCGACTTGTAGAATGCGCCGAAGTAGCATCCACCCCCGCGCGGCACCGGCCCTGTCGCGAAAGTAAAAACGGGCACTTGCTGGCGCAGTTCGAAGATGTGATTCGTCGGGCGGTCGGGGCAGTCGAGGCCGGCTTGGCAATGGCGTGCTCAGGCACCCGTAAAGTAGCGTGGCCCGAACCATGATCGGCTTCTGTCACTGATGGCGCGGGGTTCCCGCGACCTCGTTCAAGAGATTGAGATTTGCCGTGGTTCCTCCCCGACCCGAGTGAAGCGAAGCGGTCAGAGGAGGGATTTGGATGCCACGCAAGCGCCGACGGTCCGAGAGCCTGCAAGTCGTGAACCGGGATTGTGCCGGGATCGATATCGGCAAGGACGTTCACTATGTCGCGGTCGACCCCGAAAGTTGTTCGGAACCGGTCCGGTCGTTCGATGCCTTCACGCGGGATCTTGAGGAGATGGCGGCATGGCTGTCGTCCTGCGGGGTGAACAAGGTGGCGATGGAGTCGACCTCGGTGTACTGGATTCCGGTCTACGAGGTTCTGGATCGCGCCGGCTTCGAGGTGATGCTCGTGCCGCCGCGGATGACGAAGCAGATCGCCGGTCGCAAGAGCGATGTGCTTGATTGCCAGTGGATCCGTCAGCTTCTGTCTTACGGGCTTCTGCGAGGTGCCTTCCGTCCCGGCGATGCGGTATGCCCGCTGCGCTCGTATGTGCGCCAGGCGAAGCGGCTGATCGAAGATCGCGCGCGCTGTGTGCTGCACATGCAGAAGGCGCTGACCGAGATGAACGTGCGGCTTGACTCGGTGATCAGCGACATCACCGGCGTGACGGGACAGAGGATCCTGCGGGCGATCGTCGACGGCGAGCGTGATCCACACCGGCTCGCAGAACTTCGGGACGGGCGGATCAAGGCCAGCGGCGACAGGATCACGGCAGCATTGCAGGGCACCTGGCGCGAGGAGCATCTGTTCGCACTGACGCAGGCGATGCAGCGCTTCGACTTTCTCACTGGCCAGATTGAGGTCTGCGAGGCGCAGATCGCGGCGCAGATCGACAGCCTGACGCCGCCGGACGATGGGACGGACGGTCCGGCGAATGCGGCTCCGGACAACACTCCCACGCGCTGCCCGTCGAAGATCCGGAGCGATGCTGCCAAGCGGGCCGCCAGCGAAAAGGCGATGGCCGAGGCCCTGCACAGGATGATGGGCGTCGATCTCACCGCGATCCCTGCGATCGGGGTTACGACCGCACTCACGATCGCGTCGGAGATCGGCCCGGACTTCTCGGCCTTCCCGTCCGCGCAGCACTTCTGTTCCTGGCTCGGGCTGGCGCCGGGAACCCGCATCAGTGGTGGCAAACCCCTGCCGGGCCGCTCGCCCAAGGTGATCAACAAGGCCGCGCAGTCCCTTCGCATGGCGGCCCTGAACGCTCGCAGGAGCCAGACGTTCATCGGCGCCCGGCACCGTGCGCGCCTCGCCCGCAAGGATGCCCCGGTTGCCATCAACGCAACCGCCCGCGAGCTTGCCTGCCTGGTCTACACGCTGGTCACCCGCGGCGAGGAATATGTGGAGCGCGGGATGGAGACCTATGAGCAGCGCCGGGTGAACCGGACGGTCTCAAACCTCGGCCGCCGCGCCAGACAACTCGGCTACCAACTGGTCAAGGTTGTCGAAACCCCGGATGTGAAAATTGGGGCGGAAGCAATGGCGTAGGTTTTTTTTACTCAAGAGAGAGCCGATCCACCCTGCAATTTCGCGATGAAACATGCGGGCAAGGTCAAGCAGTGCCTTGTCGCTACGCCGTTGCAAACGCCACTGTCGCACGCGGCGCCGAAACGCCTTGAGCGCAGTCGGGCTGGCAGCCGGAAGGAACGATGAGGTGGCGTCGCAAAATCGGACAGGTCGTCAAGGTGTATTCCGCCGTGTGACGGAGGAATGCGGATGAGCAAGCGACGCAGGTTTTCGGGGGAGCTGAAGGCGAAGATAGCCTTGGAGGCGCTACGGGGTGATCGGACGCTTCAGGAGATTGCCTCGAAGCACCAGGTGCATCCGAACCAGGTGGGTGTGTGGAAGCGCCAGGCGATGGAGGGTCTGGGGGAGGTCTTTTCCGGTGGAGGTGAGCGCCGGGCGCGGGATCACGAGAGCGAGGTCCGGGCTCTTCACGCCAAGATCGGGGAGTTGATCGTAGAGCGTGATTTTTTGTCACGCGGGTCCGGTCGCTGAGCCGGTCCGGGAGACGGGCGATGGTTGTGCGGGGCCACCCGTCGTTGAGCCTGACCCGGCAATGCCGTCTGCTGTCGATCGGGCGCTCGTCGCTCTATGACCGGCCGAAGGGGGAGAGCGCGGAGACGCTGGCTCTGATGCGCCGGATCGACGCGCTGTTCCTCAAGTATCCGTTCTACGGCGCCCGCCAGATGGTTCGGCATCTGCGCCGCGAGGGGGTGCGGATCGGGCGGCGGCGGGCCGCTCGCCTGATGCGCCTGCTTGGTCTTCAGGCGGTCTATCGGGCGCCGCGGACCAGTGCGCCGCACCTCGGGCACCGGGTTTATCCATATCTGCTGCGGGGTCTGGCGATCGAGCGGCCGAACCATGTGTGGTGCGCCGACATCACCTACATCCCGGTGCGGCGCGGCTTCCTCTACCTGGTGGCGATCATGGACTGGGCGAGCCGCTGCGTCCTGGCCTGGCGGCTGTCGAACACGCTGGACGCGGGGTTCTGTGTCGAGGCTCTCGACGAAGCCCTGGCGCGCCATGGCACCCCGCAGATCTTCAACACCGACCAGGGCAGCCAGTTCACCGGCTTCGCCTTCACCGCGCGCCTGCGGGAGGCCGGTATCCGCATCTCGATGGACGGCCGCGGCCGGTGCATGGACAACATCTTCATCGAGCGGCTGTGGCGCTCGCTCAAATACGAGGCGGTCTACCTGCACGAGATCGCCGACGGCTTCGCAGCCCGGCGCGTCATCGGCCAGTGGATCGGCTTCTACAACACCGAGAGACCGCACTCGGCACTCGGCGGGCGGACGCCGGCCGAGGCCTACCGGGGCGACACGCCTGTGGATATGATGGACAAGCCGCTTCGCGCCTTGACCACATACCCACAGGCGCAACAGCAGCAGCAGAAAGATCGATCCAAGAGGATTCTGGCGGCACAAACTTCAACCGGAATACACCTTGAAAACGCCGTCAGCCTGTCCGACAAACCGACGCCACCTCACGAGACCCCGAACAACCCGCCGCGCCACGCCGCGAACCTTGGCTGGAAACGGTAGCCCAGGAAGTCGAACGCGACCGTCGGGTAGTCCGCCTTGCGGTTGGTATCCTTGCAGTAGACCACCTTGGTCTTCTGCGGATGGACCTCCAGGCCGCACTCGGCCAATCGGTCCGCAACCCGCCGCCAGAGGGTCTTTGCCGCCTCCTCCGTTCGACAATGGCAGATTATATCGTCCGCATACCGTTCGAACGGAACATGCGGCATCGACCTTTTCATCCATTGATCGAACGCATAGTGCAGGAACAGGTTGGACAATACTGGCGAAATTACCCGATCGTGTCCCGAGCCGTGGTGTAAGAGCCTGGCGGCCGTCGCGGTATCCGGCGGGTAGGGCCGGTAGGCTCAGGCTGCCACGGCGGGCAGCTTGACGGTTGCATTGTCGCTCACGGGAGCGATCGATTCCAGCGTCATGTATCTGGCCCTCTGGACGGCCCATTCGTCGTTCTGCTCGAGCAGGATGGCGCCGATCAGCCGTGTTATGGCGTCCTCGTTGGGGAAGATGCCGACGGTGTTGGTACGCCGCTTGATCTCGCCATGGAGTCGTTCGAGCGGGTTTGTCGAGTGCAGCTTGGGGCGATGCGCGGCCGGGAAGGTCATGTAGGCGAGAACGTCGTGCTCGGCCTCGTCCATGAGAGCGGCGAGCTTCGGCGCCTTGGCCCTGAGCTGGTCGGCGACCTGGCGCCACTGGGCGGAGGCGCTGTCTGCATCCTCCTGGGCGAAGGCGGTGGTGACGAAGGCGGACACGACGCGCCGGCCCTGCTTGCCGGCATGGGCGAGCAGGGTGCGCATGAAGTGGACGCGGCAGCGCTGCCATGTGGCGCCGAGGACGCGCGTTGCAGCCGCCTTCAGGCCCTTGTGGTCATCGGAGACGACCAGCTTGACGCCGCGCAGGCCGCGGCGGGCCAGGGAGCGCAGGAAGGAGGTCCAGAAGGTCTCGGCCTCGGACGCGCCGATCGCCATGCCGAGCACCTCGCGGCGGCCCTGGTCGTTGACCGCCACCGCGATCGTGACCGCGACCGAGACGACGCGCCCGGCCTCGCGCATCTTCACATAGGTCGCGTCCAGCCACAGATACGGCCAGTCGCCCTCCAGCGGGCGGTCGAGGAAGTCGCGGATCTTGCCGTCGATCTCACCGCACAGCCGCGACACCTGGCTCTTCGAGATGCCCGACATGCCCATGGCCTGCACCAGGTCGTCCACCGAGCGGGTCGACACGCCCTTGATGTAGGCCTCCTGGATCACCGCCGTCAGCGCCTTCTCCGCCATGCGACGCGGCTCCAGGAAGCCCGGGAAGTAGCTCCCCTTGCGCAGCTTCGGGATCTTCAGCTCCACCGTGCCCGCGCGCGTCTCCCAGACCCGGTCCCGGTAGCCGTTGCGATGGGTGAGCCGGTCCGGCGAACGCTCGCCGTGTGCGGCTCCCGCAAGGCCCTCCACCTCAAGCGCCATCAAACGCTCGGCCGTGAACCCGATCATTGAGGTGGCGTCGCAAAATCGGACAGGTCGTCAAGGTGTATTCCGCCGTGTGACGGAGGAATGCGGATGAGCAAGCGACGCAGGTTTTCGGGGGAGCTGAAGGCGAAGATAGCCTTGGAGGCGCTACGGGGTGATCGGACGCTTCAGGAGATTGCCTCGAAGCACCAGGTGCATCCGAACCAGGTGGGTGTGTGGAAGCGCCAGGCGATGGAGGGTCTGGGGGAGGTCTTTTCCGGTGGAGGTGAGCGCCGGGCGCGGGATCACGAGAGCGAGGTCCGGGCTCTTCACGCCAAGATCGGGGAGTTGATCGTAGAGCGTGATTTTTTGTCACGCGGGTCCGGTCGCTGAGCCGGTCCGGGAGACGGGCGATGGTTGTGCGGGGCCACCCGTCGTTGAGCCTGACCCGGCAATGCCGTCTGCTGTCGATCGGGCGCTCGTCGCTCTATGACCGGCCGAAGGGGGAGAGCGCGGAGACGCTGGCTCTGATGCGCCGGATCGACGCGCTGTTCCTCAAGTATCCGTTCTACGGCGCCCGCCAGATGGTTCGGCATCTGCGCCGCGAGGGGGTGCGGATCGGGCGGCGGCGGGCCGCTCGCCTGATGCGCCTGCTTGGTCTTCAGGCGGTCTATCGGGCGCCGCGGACCAGTGCGCCGCACCTCGGGCACCGGGTTTATCCATATCTGCTGCGGGGTCTGGCGATCGAGCGGCCGAACCATGTGTGGTGCGCCGACATCACCTACATCCCGGTGCGGCGCGGCTTCCTCTACCTGGTGGCGATCATGGACTGGGCGAGCCGCTGCGTCCTGGCCTGGCGGCTGTCGAACACGCTGGACGCGGGGTTCTGTGTCGAGGCTCTCGACGAAGCCCTGGCGCGCCATGGCACCCCGCAGATCTTCAACACCGACCAGGGCAGCCAGTTCACCGGCTTCGCCTTCACCGCGCGCCTGCGGGAGGCCGGTATCCGCATCTCGATGGACGGCCGCGGCCGGTGCATGGACAACATCTTCATCGAGC
>CBDBCV010000002.1:0-557283 GCA_965203455.1 Alphaproteobacteria bacterium | reverse complement strand
CCCTGTCACGCATCGACGAACTCATGCCCTGGAACTTCGACCCGAAAATCCCGGGCCTCACACGTCAACAAGGGTAACCGCGCGGCGCTTACCGGCCTTGCCCGCGGCCGTCGTCATGACCTCGTCTCCCCGTCCCGGACGCAACGCCCCGCCGCATCGGCCCCGCAGGCCGCCTCAGAAAGCGACAGGCGGCCGGTCGCCCGGCCGCCCCCCGCGTCTTCCGCCGCTGTTTCGCGCCGCGCTCAGGCGTTGATGAGCAGGCCGTTGTACTCCTCGATAGTGACGAAGCTGAAGTCATCCTCGTCGATCTGGTCGGCGGTCACGCCCTGCAGAAGGATCTCCTGCCCTTCGGCGAACTTCTTCGACGTGATGCGAACGCCGTAGTCGGTCTCCTCGATGACCAGGTTTTTGAACCCGATGAACTTCGATCCCAGCTTGTTCTCCTTCTCGGTGAGGAACACGATGGTGTCGGTCCCGTCCTCGAAGTCGGTGATGACGTCGACGCCGTCGCCCTTCCTGAACAGGAACTCGTCGGCTCCCTCGCCGCCGGTGAGGTAGTCGGCGTCCTTGCCGCCCTGCAGCCGGTCGTTGCCGCCGTCGCCGATGAGCCGGTCGTCGTGCCTGCCGCCGACGAGGATGTCGTTGCCCTCGCCGCCCTCGAGCCGGTCGGCGCCGTCGTCCCCGTCGAGCGTGTCGTTGCCGCTGCCGCCATAGAGCCGGTCATGGCCGTTGCCGCCGGACATGCCGTCGTTGCCCGCCCCGCCGAAGAGGCGGTCGTCGCCGTCGTTGCCTTCGAGGGTGTCGTTGCCGGAACCGCCCCTGAGAACGTCATCGCCGTCACCGCCGTAAAGCTCGTCGTCGCCCTTGCCGCCTTCCAGGATGTCGTTGCCGTCGCCGCCGTTGAGCGTGTCATTGCCGTTCTCGCCGTAGAGGCGGTCATGGCCTTCATCGCCGTTGAGCGTGTCGTCGCCGTCGCGTCCGTAGAGGTCGTCCTTGCCGGCCTTGCCGTTGAGGGTGTCGTCGCCCCGGGTGCCGAGCAGCAGGTCCTTCTTTTTCGTCCCGTTGATGGTCTCGCCACTGGGCGGCGGCGGGTACTCCTTGTTCGGGTCGAAGTCCCAGATGAACTCCACCTTCGACAGGTCCTGTCCGTCCATGTTCAGGAAGACGGCGAGGGTCTTCTCGCTGTCCCCGCTGCCGGTGACCAGCTTCTGCGCGGCCACCGTGCTTCCGTTATAGGGATTGGTGAACTCGGCCACGGCGACGAACCGCACGTCGGCCTGGGCCAGGCCCAATGGCAGGCGCACGTAGTCCTCCTTCACCTTGAAGTCGAAGATGACATCGGGTGTCTTGCCGCTGGGGTCCATGACGAAGATGTCGCGTCCGCGTCCGCCATAGAGGCTGTCGGCGCCGGCGCCGCCGTCGAGCCGGTCGTTGCCGCCGGCGCCGAAAAGGACATCCTCGCCGGCGCCACCGTAGAGAACGTCATTGCCTTGGCCGCCGTCGACGACGTCATCTCCAGCGCCGCCCCAGACCGTGTCGTTGCCATGATCGCCGTACAGCGCGTCATCGCCGCCGTTGCCGTAGACCGTGTCGTTGCCGTAGCCGCCGTAGATGATGTCGCCGTCGCTGCCGCCGGCGATCACGTCATCGCCGCCCCAGCCGTAGATGGTGTCATTCCATTTGGTGCCGTTGATCTGGTCGTTGCCCTGGGAGCCGAAGAAGGTGCTGCCCTGTATGGCGTGAATCTTCGCTGTGATCTTGTCAATGGCGCCCTGGATCGAGTCCGGATCGGTGACGTCGAGCGCGCCTGTGTAATTGACCTCCGCGATCACGGTGCCGCCGTCGAGGACGAGGCGGAAACCGCTGTCCCCCCAGGGTCCCCTGGGGTGGTAGACCACGTCGATGGACTCCTCCAGGGTATGGCCGGTCAGGCCGGTCATGCGGATGATGTCCTCGTCCGGGTTGAAATCCGCGATATGGACATAGGCGTCACGGTGCAGCTCGAACGTGTCGTCGCCCTCGCCGCCCCACATGACGTTGCCGTTGGTGATGTTGCCATGGGCGTCCCGTACCAGCTTCGGGCCGACGCTCGGGTGCTCGCTGTAGTCGCGGGTCGTCCAGTCCACGCGGCCCGCGACCAGCGTGTCGTGGCCGTTGCCGCCGTACATCAGGTCGTGGTACGCGTTCTCGAAATTGCCGACCAGGATGTCGTCCCAGCCTTCGCCCTTGAGGACGTTGGCGCCCTTGCCGCCGGCGAGGAAGTCGCTGCCCTGACCGCCCTTGACGGTGTCCTGGGCGCCGCGGTCGGCGCCGCCCTGGTACCAGTCGCCCCTGTGGCCGCCGTAGAACCAGTTGTTGCCGGTTCCGCCGATGACTTTCACCAGCCCGTAGTAACCGTCCGCGGGCGTGTAGCTGCGGTCTCCGTCCTGGCCCGAATGGTCGACGACCTCGCCGGAGACCTTGAATTCCTGTCGCTCGCTCATGATGTCATGGACTCCCTGATTTCAAGATGTGGGACCGTTGCAGGAACATGCGTCCTGCATGGTGACCAGGCGCGATCGGCGGCTGGCATCAATTCGCCCTCCTGCAGAGCGTGGAAGGCGCCGCCGGGTTCGCAGGTGTCGGGTCTCGCCGGCTTCCTGCGCTCCCGGCACAGATGCCAACCCACGGCCAAGCCGGAGTGGGCGGCCAGGACCGGGCTTGCCGATGTCCTCGCCGCGAGCCTTCCGAAACGGCGCGCGCAGCCGATGTCTCCTTGCCGGCGATGACCGTCCCGCCCCGCCGTCGGCAGGGCGACTCGGGCAGGAAGGCGTCCGGCTGGGCGCCGCTCAGAGACAGAGGCGCAGGTGCTTCCCTTGCGGGGGGGGGGGGGTACAGGGCTACGTTCAAGGATCGCGTGTGCGCAGGCGGTCACGTCCTCACCCCGCCCGGACAGCCGCCGCAGGAGGCCGCGCATCGCAACGACACTTGCGCTGTTCGTCATGACCTCAGCCCCCTCGTACCGAATGCAGCCCAAGGCCAGCCGCACGGCGGCAGCCCCATGTTCCACCTCACCTTATGGCAAAATCCGAGACCCGATGCAAACACTGAATGCGCTGCCATCGCCTGCCGGGCCGGAGCGGCCCCTCCGTGCGGCAACGGCGCTTGCCCAAGGTCCTGCGAAGGGGTAGCGTCGCCGGGAGTGCAGCGCGTCGGCGACGGAACGCAGGAGCGGCGACAGAAGAGACTCCCGTGCGCCCCGCTGGCGGGCGTGACCGCCAGCGGCAGGGTCCGGTGCCGCGCGGGGAGAGGGCAATGACCCGGCAGCGTCTACCCATCGGCATCCAGGACTTCCGGCGCCTCCGGGAGACCGGCAGCTACTATGTCGACAAGACGCCGCTGATCCGGCAACTGGTCGAGCAGGGCGACCACTACTTCCTGTCGCGTCCGCGCCGCTTCGGCAAGAGCCTGCTGCTCGACACGCTGGGATCGCTGTTCGCCTGCCATGAGCCGCTGTTCCGGGGGCTGGCCATCCACCCGCACTGGGACTGGTCCGCGCCGCATCCGGTGGTGCGGCTGAGCTTCGACGGCAAATACAACGAGCCCGGGGACATCGAGCGCAATGTCCTCAACCAGCTGGCGGTGATCGAACGCAATGCCGGCCTGCCGCCCGCTTCCTGCACGACCGGACCCGAGCGCCTTTTCGATCTCCTCGACCGCCTGCATCAGGCCACCGGCCGGCCGGCCGCGGTGCTGGTGGACGAATACGACAAGCCGATCCTGGACGTGCTCCACGACCCGGAGCTGGCGCGGGCCAACCGGGACTGGCTGCGGGGCTTCTACGGCATCGTCAAGGGCAGCGCCCGGCATGTCCGCTTCGTCCTCGTCACCGGGGTGAGCATGTTCTCGAAGGTGAGCCTGTTCTCGGGCCTCAACAACCTCAAGGACATCAGCCTCGACCCGCGCTACGCCGCGATCTGCGGCTACCGGGACGAGGACCTGGATCGCGTGTTCGGCCCCGAGCTGGAGGGGCTGGACCGGGGCGAGATCCGCGCCTGGTACGACGGCTACCGCTGGCGGGGCGGGGAGGCGGTCTACAACCCCTACGATGTGCTGCTGCTGCTGGACAGCCGCGAGTGAGGTGGCGTCGCAAAATCGGACAGGTCGTCAAGGTGTATTCCGCCGTGTGACGGAGGAATGCGGATGAGCAAGCGACGCAGGTTTTCGGGGGAGCTGAAGGCGAAGATAGCCTTGGAGGCGCTACGGGGTGATCGGACGCTTCAGGAGATTGCCTCGAAGCACCAGGTGCATCCGAACCAGGTGGGTGTGTGGAAGCGCCAGGCGATGGAGGGTCTGGGGGAGGTCTTTTCCGGTGGAGGTGAGCGCCGGGCGCGGGATCACGAGAGCGAGGTCCGGGCTCTTCACGCCAAGATCGGGGAGTTGATCGTAGAGCGTGATTTTTTGTCACGCGGGTCCGGTCGCTGAGCCGGTCCGGGAGACGGGCGATGGTTGTGCGGGGCCACCCGTCGTTGAGCCTGACCCGGCAATGCCGTCTGCTGTCGATCGGGCGCTCGTCGCTCTATGACCGGCCGAAGGGGGAGAGCGCGGAGACGCTGGCTCTGATGCGCCGGATCGACGCGCTGTTCCTCAAGTATCCGTTCTACGGCGCCCGCCAGATGGTTCGGCATCTGCGCCGCGAGGGGGTGCGGATCGGGCGGCGGCGGGCCGCTCGCCTGATGCGCCTGCTTGGTCTTCAGGCGGTCTATCGGGCGCCGCGGACCAGTGCGCCGCACCTCGGGCACCGGGTTTATCCATATCTGCTGCGGGGTCTGGCGATCGAGCGGCCGAACCATGTGTGGTGCGCCGACATCACCTACATCCCGGTGCGGCGCGGCTTCCTCGTAAGCGTCTGGCGTGACCGCCCTTGTGGCGAGACGGCTTGGAGCCGCAGTCTGTGGTGAGGTTCCAGAGGTCGATAGTGTCCATTATCGTAAGCGCCGCGCGGTTACCCTTGTTGACGTGTGAGGCCCGGGATTTTCGGGTCGAAGTTCCAGGGCATGAGTTCGTCGATGCGTGACAGGGGGTGCATGTCGATGATCCGGCGCAGGGTGTCGGTCAGGTAGACCTGCGGATTGACGCCGTTGAGCTTGCAGGTGCCGATCAGGCTGGCGCACCGCGCCCAGGTCCTGGCGCCGTCGTCGCTGCCGGCGAACAGCGCGTTTTTCTTTGTGAGCTTCACCGGACGGATGAGGTTCTCGACAGGGTTGGTGTCCATCTCGATACGTCCGTCATGGAGGAACCGGCACAGGCCATCCCAGCGCTTGAGGGCGTAGCGGATGTGCCTGGCGAGTTCGGACGCGCTGGACAGACGGTCGAGCCGGGCCTCGAGCCAGGGCCGCATGGCCTCGACGATCGGCGCCGACAACTCCTGCCGCGCCTTCAGCCGCAGCTCTGGCGGGTGACCGCGCACCATGGTCTCGATCCGGTAGAGCGCCGCGATCCGTGCGAGGATTTCCTCGCACAGGGGCGACTCCGTGGCGCGCTGGAAGTCGACGAAGCGTCTCCGCCAGTGGGTCCAGCAGTAGGCGAGCACCCATGGGCTGACCGTCTGCTTCGGATCGCCGAGCGCATCGTACACCCTGTAGCCGTCCACATGCAGCGGGCCGCCGCCGGTGTAGCCCCGCATCAACTCCAGAGCGACCTTCGCACTTCGATGGCGCGAGTGGTGGAACACCACGATCGGCGGGTCGACCCCGCCATAGCCGCGCTGATCGCGGGCGATCGCCCACAGATAGTCGAGGCGCGTCTTGCCGGTCCCCGGCGCCATCACCGGCACCGTGGTCTCGTCCATGAACAGACCGTCCGACGCCTTGAGGTGCTCGATCATCCGGTCGATCACCGGGGCCAGCACCTGCATCCCGCGCCCCGCCCAGTTCCCCAGCATGGTGCGGTCGAGGTCGATCCCCTCGCGCCGGTATGCCTCGCTCTGACGGTAGAACGGTTGGTGGTCGGCGAACTTGGCGACCAGCGTGTGCGCCACCAGCCCCTCGGTCGGCAGGCCGCGCGGCACCAGGTATTCCGGCGCCGGCGCCTGGACGCTCTGCTTGCCCTCGCAGGCGCGGCAGATGTATTTCGGCCGGATCGTCACCAGCACTCTCAACTTCGCCGGCACGATGTCGAGCCGCTCGGTGCGGTCCTCGCCGACCCTGGTCATCGCGCCACAGCCGCAAGGGCACTCCGTGCTCTGCGGCTCGATCACCTTCTCGAAGCGTTCAAGGTGCCTGGGCAGATGGCCGAGATTACGATTGGTCGGCTGCGGCTTGCGCCGTTGTCTGCCGGTCGCCGCGTCGGCCTTCTCCCGGGCTTCCGCCAACATCCCCTCGGCGACCGCGATGTCCTCGAACAGCGGCAGCCGGTCCTGATCGGCATGGCGCTTCTCCGAGCGCGCGCCCCACACGGCATGGTTCAGCGAGGCGATGATCCGCTCCAGGCGTTCGCGCGCCTGCTCGGACACAGCCAGCGCATCCTCGGCGGCCTTGCGCTCGGCGCGCTCCTTCGCAAGTTGGGCTTCGACGGCCGCCAGACGGCGTTGCAGATCGCTCACGGGAACGGCGCTTCCCATGCTTGTTGGCATCGGATCCATCTTTCAGAATCAATGAGATAATGCAAGGCGACCATGCTTCCGGCCCCGCTGTAAACGGGGCCGGACAGCTCGTCCTGGCGACACCGGGGAGACGGTGGGATGGACACCGTTCCCCGGTGAGGCGACAAGGTGCGCGATCAGGCCGCCTGGCGCGGCCGTGGCCGTCGCACGGCCCGGACCGCCCGCCAATCGAGACCCTCGAACAACGCCGAGAACTGCGCTGGCGACAGCCCGATCACTCCATCCGACGGGCGCGGCCACTGGAAGCCGCCGCCCTCCAGGCGCTTGTAGACCATGACCAGCCCGGTGCGGTCCCAGACCAGGATCTTCATCCTGTCGCCCCGCCTGGAGCGGAAGGCGAAGACCGCGCCGCTATAGGGGTCGTGGCCCAGCACCGTCTGCACCACCGCCGACAGCCCGTCATGTCCCTTGCGGAAGTCGACGGGGCGGGTCGCCAGCCAGACCCGCACCTTCTCCCCGGTCAGGATCATGGCGCGGCCCGAACGCAGACCAGGATGCGCGACAGGTGCCCCGCGTCGAAGTCCGGCGGCACCACCACCCGGATGTCGGCGATCTCGATCGCGATACCGTCCCCGGGCGCCGATGCCGCGCCGTTCCGCTCAGCAGCCACCGACACCGTCACCGGGACCAGGCCGAACGGATCGTCGACCGCGCCGGAAACCGGGCCAAGAAGGCCGTCCCGAGCCATGCGCCGCCAGCCGCTCAACTGCGTCCGCGAAAGGCCGTGGCGCCGGGCAACACCCGCCACCGTCGCTCCCTCCTCGAACGTCTCCGCCACAATCCGCGCCTTCTCCGCTTCCGGCCACGCGCGCCGTTCGCGCACGTCGCAACCGCAACCGCAGCGTCGGTGGCCTCCTCCGTTACTCGCTCATGCAATCTGTCTGTCATCTGTCACCTCCGTCGTTGACAAGGGCCAGATGAACGAAAATCTCAGGTCACAACGAGGGTGACGGCGCGGCGCTTACCCATTATCGGCTAATGGACACTATCTTAGGGGGCTGCGGTGCCACGTCGGGTACGCCGGTTCTGGTCGGACGACGAGAAGCGCCGGATCGTGGCGCAGAGCTACGCTCCCGGTGTCTCGGTGTCGGTTGTGGCGCGCCGCTATGACGTCAACGCCAACCTGATCTTCACCTGGCGGCGCGATCCCCGTTACAGGCCGGCGGCCGATGCCGGGGAGGCGCCGTCCTTCCTGCCGGTGGAGGTGGTGCCCGATGCGCCGCCGTTGGAGCCGGCCGCGGCATCGGACGGTCGGATCGAGATCGCGTTGTCGAACGGCCACCGGGTGAGCGCGTTCGGGTCGTTCGACGCGGACGCGCTGTGCCGGGTGGTGCGGGCGCTTGGCGGATGATCCCGGTTCCCTCCTCGACCCGGGTATGGCTGGCCTGCGGCGTGACCGACATGCGCAAGGGGTTCCCCGGTCTCGCGGCGCAGGCGGAGCGGGTATTGAAGGCGGATCCGCATTGCGGCGTAAGCGTCTGGCGTGACCGCCCTTGTGGCGAGACGGCTTGGAGCCGCAGTCTGTGGTGAGGTTCCAGAGGTCGATAGTGTCCATTATCGGCTAATGGACACTATCTTAGGGGGCTGCGGTGCCACGTCGGGTACGCCGGTTCTGGTCGGACGACGAGAAGCGCCGGATCGTGGCGCAGAGCTACGCTCCCGGTGTCTCGGTGTCGGTTGTGGCGCGCCGCTATGACGTCAACGCCAACCTGATCTTCACCTGGCGGCGCGATCCCCGTTACAGGCCGGCGGCCGATGCCGGGGAGGCGCCGTCCTTCCTGCCGGTGGAGGTGGTGCCCGATGCGCCGCCGTTGGAGCCGGCCGCGGCATCGGACGGTCGGATCGAGATCGCGTTGTCGAACGGCCACCGGGTGAGCGCGTTCGGGTCGTTCGACGCGGACGCGCTGTGCCGGGTGGTGCGGGCGCTTGGCGGATGATCCCGGTTCCCTCCTCGACCCGGGTATGGCTGGCCTGCGGCGTGACCGGCATGCGCAAGGGGTTCCCCGGTCTCGCGGCGCAGGCGGAGCGGGTATTGAAGGCGGATCCGCATTGCGGCCATCTCTTCATCTACCGCGGCCGCCGGGGCGACCTGATCAAGATGATCTGGTGGGACGGCCAGGGTGCGTGCCTGTTCTCGAAGCGTCTGGAGCGCGGCCGCTTCGTGTGGCCGTCGGCATCGGAAGGGAAGGTGTCGGTGACGCCGGCGCAGCTGTCGATGCTGCTTGAGGGGATCGACTGGCGGGCGCCGGTTCGCACCTGGAGACCGCTGGCCGCGGGGGTCGTGCCCCCAGGCGTGGTGTAGGAGCAGGAGCCAGCATCGGTAGCTGTGGGTAAGTGGCCCGCCGCCGCGACCGTGTGGCGTCTGGCGGCGGCGGGCCACTTATCCATAGCGGATGGCCATCGCGGTGCCGGTTAGGGTTGGGCTTCTACAGTCCATCCGACCGGAGGAGTACCACGATGACCACCAAGGACATGATGACCCTGCAGGCGCTTTTGGAGAAGAGTTCGGACGCCGATCTGCTTCGCGAGATGATCGGGTTCACGGCCGAGCGTTTGATGGCGCTTGAGGTGGAGGGCCTTGCGGGAGCCGCACACGGCGAGCGTTCGCCGGACCGGCTCACCCATCGCAACGGCTACCGGGACCGGGTCTGGGAGACGCGCGCGGGCACGGTGGAGCTGAAGATCCCGAAGCTGCGCAAGGGGAGCTACTTCCCGGGCTTCCTGGAGCCGCGTCGCATGGCGGAGAAGGCGCTGACGGCGGTGATCCAGGAGGCCTACATCAAGGGCGTGTCGACCCGCTCGGTGGACGACCTGGTGCAGGCCATGGGCATGTCGGGCATCTCGAAGAGCCAGGTGTCGCGGCTGTGCGGTGAGATCGACGGCAAGATCCGCGACTTCCTCGACCGCCCGCTGGAGGGCGACTGGCCGTATCTGTGGCTGGACGCGACCTATGTGAAGATGCGCGAGGCCGGGCGCGTCGTCTCGGTCGCGGTCACGATCGCGGTGGCGGTCAACGACCAGGGCCGCCGCGAGGTGCTCGGCATGGCGATCGGCGCGTCCGAGGCCGAGACCTTCTGGACCTCCTTCCTGCGCTCCCTGGCCCGCCGCGGCCTGCGCGGCGTCAAGCTGGTCGTCTCCGATGACCACAAGGGCCTGAAGGCGGCTGCAACGCGCGTCCTCGGCGCCACATGGCAGCGCTGCCGCGTCCACTTCATGCGCACCCTGCTCGCCCATGCCGGCAAGCAGGGCCGGCGCGTCGTGTCCGCCTTCGTCACCACCGCCTTCGCCCAGGAGGATGCAGACAGCGCCTCCGCCCAGTGGCGCCAGGTCGCCGACCAGCTCAGGGCCAAGGCGCCGAAGCTCGCCGCTCTCATGGACGAGGCCGAGCACGACGTTCTCGCCTACATGACCTTCCCGGCCGCGCATCGCCCCAAGCTGCACTCGACAAACCCGCTCGAACGACTCCATGGCGAGATCAAGCGGCGTACCAACACCGTCGGCATCTTCCCCAACGAGGACGCCATAACACGGCTGATCGGCGCCATCCTGCTCGAGCAGAACGACGAATGGGCCGTCCAGAGGGCCAGATACATGACGCTGGAATCAATCGCTCCCGTGAGCGACAATGCAACCGTCAAGCTGCCCGCCGTGGCAGCCTGAGCCTACCGGCCCTACCCGCCGGATACCGCGACGGCCGCCAGGCTCTTACACCACGGCTCGGGACACGATCGCCGCGGGCTGATTCACCGTTTATAAACAATGGGTTGACTGTCATTCGGGCTTCCCTTTGTCGGCCCCTTCGGGTAGGATGCGGCCATGCTCGAAGCGGCCCATTCCCTGCCCGACGACATCGCCGCGTTGAAGGCGATGGTGCTGGCCTCGCGGGCCGAACTGGCGGCACGGGACGCCGAGCTGCGCAACCGCGATCTGTTGATCGAGAAGCTCAGGCACCAGCTTGCGGGTCTGCGGCGGCAGCGCTTCGGCGTCACCTCGGAGGCCCTCGACCAGCTTGATCTCGGGCTGGAGGACGAGGAGATCGCGCGGGCGGCCGAGGCGCCGACCGAGCCGACGCCCGCCACGAAGAAGCAGCCGAAGCGCCGTCCCCTGCCGGACCACCTGCCGCGCGAGGAGACGGTTCTCGCGCCGGGCGAGCGCTGCGCGGACTGCGGCGGCCGTCTCAAGCGGCTCGGCGAGGATGTGACGGAGGAGCTGGAGTACATCCCCGGCCGCTTCGTGGTGAAGCGCATCGTCCGTCCGCGCCTGGCCTGCGGCGGCTGCGAGAAGTTCCACCAGGCGCCGCTGCCGCCGCGACCGATCGAGCGCGGCCGACCGGGCCCCGGCCTTCTGGCGCATGTGCTGGTCTCGAAGTATTGCGATCACCTGCCGCTCTACCGCCAGTCCCGCATCTTCGCCCGCGACGGCGTCGAGCTCGACCGCTCGACGCTCGCCGGCTGGGTCGGCAAGGCGACGGCGCTGCTGGAGCCCCTGGCCGATGCGATCGGGCGCCATGTGCTGGAAGGACAAGCCCTGTTCGCCGACGACACCCCGGTCAAGCTGCTGGCGCCGGGAACCGGCAAAACGGCGACCGGCCGGGCCTGGACCTACGTGCGGGACGAGCGGCCCTGGGCTGGCGAGGCGCCGCCGGCGGCCTGGTACCGCTTCTCGGCCGACCGCAAGGCGGCGCATCCGAAGGCGCATCTTGAAGGCTTCGCCGGCTGGATGCACTCGGACGGCTATGCCGGGTTCGGTGCGCTGGCGCGCGCCGGGCCGGTCCGCGAGGTGGCCTGTCTGGCGCATGTGCGACGCAAGTTCTTCGACGTCCATGCCGCCCAGGGCTCGGCGATCGCCGCCGAGGCGCTGGAACGGATCGCCGCCCTCTACGCTATCGAGAAGGAGGCCCGCGGGCAGCCGCCCGATAACCGCGCGGCCATCCGCCAGGCCAAGGCCGCGCCGTGCCTCGACGAGCTGGAGCGGTGGCTGCAATCGCAGCTGCCCAGAATCTCCGCCAAGACCCCGCTGGCAGCGGCGATCCGTCATGCCCTGACCCGGATGAAGCGCCTTCGACCCTATCTCGAGCACGGCTTCCTCGAGATCGACAACAACCCCGCCGAACGCGCAATGAGGCCGATCGCGCTCGGCCGCAAGAACTATCTCTTCATGGGCTCGGCCAGCGGCGGCAGGGCCGCCGCCATCGCCTACACCCTGATCGAGACCGCCAGGCTCAACGATGTCGATCCGCAGGCCTGGCTTGCTCAGGTCCTCGAACGCATCCCCGACTACAGGATCAACCGCATCGACGATCTGCTGCCGTGGAACACCGCGCCCGCAGAAGATCGGGAAGCCGCCGACTGACCACGCAGGGGCGGTCACGCCGGACGCTTACCGTGCCCCCAGGCGTGGTGTGGTGTAGGAGCAGGAGCCAGCATCGGTAGCTGTGGGTAAGTGGCCCGCCGCCGCGACCGTGTGGCGTCTGGCGGCGGCGGGCCACTTATCCATAGCGGATGGCCATCGCGGTGCCGGTTAGGGTTGGGCTTCTACAGTCCATCCGACCGGAGGAGTACCACGATGACCACCAAGGACATGATGACCCTGCAGGCGCTTTTGGAGAAGAGTTCGGACGCCGATCTGCTTCGCGAGATGATCGGGTTCACGGCCGAGCGTTTGATGGCGCTTGAGGTGGAGGGCCTTGCGGGAGCCGCACACGGCGAGCGTTCGCCGGACCGGCTCACCCATCGCAACGGCTACCGGGACCGGGTCTGGGAGACGCGCGCGGGCACGGTGGAGCTGAAGATCCCGAAGCTGCGCAAGGGGAGCTACTTCCCGGGCTTCCTGGAGCCGCGTCGCATGGCGGAGAAGGCGCTGACGGCGGTGATCCAGGAGGCCTACATCAAGGGCGTGTCGACCCGCTCGGTGGACGACCTGGTGCAGGCCATGGGCATGTCGGGCATCTCGAAGAGCCAGGTGTCGCGGCTGTGCGGTGAGATCGACGGCAAGATCCGCGACTTCCTCGACCGCCCGCTGGAGGGCGACTGGCCGTATCTGTGGCTGGACGCGACCTATGTGAAGATGCGCGAGGCCGGGCGCGTCGTCTCGGTCGCGGTCACGATCGCGGTGGCGGTCAACGACCAGGGCCGCCGCGAGGTGCTCGGCATGGCGATCGGCGCGTCCGAGGCCGAGACCTTCTGGACCTCCTTCCTGCGCTCCCTGGCCCGCCGCGGCCTGCGCGGCGTCAAGCTGGTCGTCTCCGATGACCACAAGGGCCTGAAGGCGGCTGCAACGCGCGTCCTCGGCGCCACATGGCAGCGCTGCCGCGTCCACTTCATGCGCACCCTGCTCGCCCATGCCGGCAAGCAGGGCCGGCGCGTCGTGTCCGCCTTCGTCACCACCGCCTTCGCCCAGGAGGATGCAGACAGCGCCTCCGCCCAGTGGCGCCAGGTCGCCGACCAGCTCAGGGCCAAGGCGCCGAAGCTCGCCGCTCTCATGGACGAGGCCGAGCACGACGTTCTCGCCTACATGACCTTCCCGGCCGCGCATCGCCCCAAGCTGCACTCGACAAACCCGCTCGAACGACTCCATGGCGAGATCAAGCGGCGTACCAACACCGTCGGCATCTTCCCCAACGAGGACGCCATAACACGGCTGATCGGCGCCATCCTGCTCGAGCAGAACGACGAATGGGCCGTCCAGAGGGCCAGATACATGACGCTGGAATCAATCGCTCCCGTGAGCGACAATGCAACCGTCAAGCTGCCCGCCGTGGCAGCCTGAGCCTACCGGCCCTACCCGCCGGATACCGCGACGGCCGCCAGGCTCTTACACCACGGCTCGGGACACGATCGTCGATGTTGTCGAAGAACCCCTTGATGTCCATGTCCAGCACCCAGTCGTAGCGCCAGCATCGCCGACGCGCTGTCCGGATGGCGTCAATGGCGGATCGCTTCGGCCGATATCCGTATGAGTCCTCATGGAAAATCGGTTCCAACAAGGGCTCCAGATGTCGGCGAACAACCTCCTGAGCGATGCGGTCCGTGACCGTCGGTATGCCCAACGGGCGCTTCCCGCCGCCCTCCTTGGGGATGTTCACCCTGCGAACCGGAGGCGGCATATAGCTGCCTGAGGACATGCGATTCCAGAGCTTGTAGAGTTCCGGACCAAGCCGTTCCTCCAGACTCTCGACCGTCTGCCCATCTACTCCAGCCGCTCCCCGGTTTGCCTTCACATGCTTGAAGGCTTCCCAGACTTCCCTCTTTGCTATCGGGAACGGCTTTGCCCCTGTCATCCGGCTCCTCCTGTCACCAGTTGGCCGACGGCAGCGGCTGAACACCACAGCCCCTTCGGTCCAGCGCCATTACAGCGCCTTCATCCCTACTACGGGCTGTTCTGCCCCTGTGCCCCGCATCGGTACTCTGAGCCTTCCGGGGGCTGCCCGGTTGGCCGTCTCCCTTGGCATCGGGACGACAGGTTCTCCTGTTCCGCAAGAAAGCCTGTTCCGGGTTCACGCCGCCTTCGAGCCGGATGCCGCGTGGGCCGGACTCCAGGACTCCGCCCATGCTTGTCCCGGAGTGACCACCACCCCCGGTTCTGACATCGACCATACGCTTTCGGCAGTTCATCGGCGGTTCGCTTTCGCTCGTCTCCCCGGACCTCACCTGACGAGATCGTCGTCCCGCCGTTTCCACGACGCTCACCACCATCGCTCTTTACGACAGCAGCTCGTGGTGGTTTGAGACCGACGCCTGATCGTCGACCCCGAGGGGCCTACCCTCATCTCTCTTGCAGTTGCGCACCTCCTTTCATGGCGGTGCTTCAGGACACACGGTGATCGCAATACTTCGAGACCAGCACATGCGCCACAAGCCCCTCGGTCGGCAGCCCGCCCTCGATCAGCGACGCCGGCGCCGGTGCCTGCACAACCCCGGCGCCCTTGCACCGGTTGCAGGCGTAGCGCGGCCGGACCGTCTCGATCACCACGAACCGCGCCGGCACGATGTCGAGACGCTCGCTGCGGTCCTCGCCGATCTTCGCCATCGCGCCGCAGCCGCACGGGCACAGCCGGCTGGCCGGCTCGATCACCTCCACCCGGCGCTCGATATGGGCCGGGAAGCGGACCGCCGGGCGCCCCGCGCGCCGCCGCCGGCGCGGCGCGGCCTCCCCGGCCGGCGCGTCCGCCGCCGGATCGCCGCCGGCTTCCGACACCGCCGTCCCGAGATCGTCGAACGACAGCTGGCGGTCGTCCGCGCCCAGCTTCTCCGACTTCCTGCCGAACAGAAGCTTGCGAAGCTCGTCGTTGAGATGTTCGAGGCGGCGGTTCTGCTCGGCGATCTCCGCCTTCTCCGCCTCAAGACGCGCCGCCAGCGCCTCCGCATCGCACCGCGCCGACCGCTCTTCCTCCAGACGCCGCTCCAGAGCCGCCAGCGCCTCGGAAACCACCGCCGGCGACGCGGCGGCCTCGGGGACGGGGGCGATCGGGGCGGTGCTCGTCATCGCCGCGATATGGGCCGAATCGCCGCCCCCGCGCCAGACAATAATCCGGCCCGCTCACGCCGCCGCCAACGGACGGCGAACCCGAGGCGCACGCACCCGGCGCCAATCCAGCCCCTCGAACAACGCCTCGAACTGGCCCCGGCTGAGACGCAGAACCCCGTCCTCGATCCGGGGCCACGCGAAGCGCCCCTCCTCGAGCCGCTTGTAGGTCAGAACCAGCCCGGTCCCGTCCCAGTGGATCAGCTTCAGCCAGTCGCCGCGCTTCGAGCGGAAGATCACGATCACCCCGGAATAGATGTCCAGGCCGAGCTCCACCGCCGCCGTCGCCGCGAGCGCGTCGTGGCCGCGGCGAAAGTCCACAGGCCGCGTCGCCAGGACGATCCGCGGCGAGGCGCCGGGGATCGTCATGACGCCCGCCCCAGACCCGCCGCGATCGACACGATCCGCTCCGCCGAACTGTCTCCGGGAAGGCTTACGACAACGCCGTTCGCGGCAATCGTCACCGGCCGGTCCGCCGGCGCATCCTCGACCGTCACCGGAACGAAAGCCGGCGGGGTCCCGCCCGACGCCGCCGAAACGCCGCTCCGCGCACGCTTGCGCCAGCGCCCTACCGTGCTCTTGCTGACGCCGAGGCCGCGCGCCACCGCCGCAATCGTCACGCCGGGCCGCTCGCTCTCCGCCACAGCACGGGCCTTCTCGGCCTCGGTCCACCGCCCGACGCTGCCGGAACCCGCCCTGGCAACCGTATACAGCGCCTGGCGCCGCCAGCCGCGCAGCGTGCTCTCGTCGATGCCGTGACGGCGCGCCACCGCCGCAATCGTCACGCCCGGCCGCTCGCTCTCCGCCACAGCCCGCGCCCGCTCCGCCTCGGTCCAGCCGCGCGGCGCAGCGGCCGCGCCGGCATCCCCCGAAACCGGCGATCCAGCCGCCCCGGCACCAGAACCGACAGAACCCGCCGCCGTCGAAAACTCCGTCATCGTCATCCCTCCTCCAAAGCCGCCGCCAGGGAAGAGAGTCAGACCGGGAAACACAGCCCGCGAAAGTATGGGGCGCGGCTACCGCTTACGCGGCACCAGCTTCGACACCCGCCTCACCGTGCTGGAACGCGGCGCCGGACACGCCGTCGAACTGGACGGGACCGCCCGCGCCGCCAACGCCGCAGAACTGCTCGATGCCATCATCGCGCAGGTGCCGCCACGGCAGCCGATCGCACCTCTGCCGGTCCCCGCCGGCCCGGTCCGGACCGGCACGGCCCGCGGCCTGTTCGGCAAGCCGGCTGCGATCAAGCCTGCGCCGCGCCGCGGCCCCAAGCCCGTATCGACCCCGGAATCCCGTCGGTCCCATGACTGGGGGCCAGTCTGCGAACTCGCGGTCGAGACCGGTTCCGTCCAAGCCGGCCCGGTCGAGCCTGCCAACGAGGCCCCTATCGGCGACGCCGGCCCCTGGGCGCCATGGCGGCCGGACGTCGTGCGCGTGCCCGGCGCGGTTGTGCACCCGACGCCGCTGGTCCAGTCCGCCGCCATGGCCGCCGTGCCGCATCCCGGGCCGGCCTACAGGCCCATGCTGCCCGAACGCGTCGTGACGGAGGGCCTGCTGTCCGACGCCCAGCTGGAGAGCGTCGTGCTGGCGGGCGAGGCCCATGCCCGCCACCTGGCGGCGGACTACCGCATCGGCTCCGGCTGGGAGACCGTCCACCGCTGCCGCGAGGACGGCGACGATGATGGGGAGAAGTAAGCGGTTAAAGCACGGCGTTCGGCATTTGTGTTGATCCGGCCGACCCTCGCGCGGGAGGGTTTTTCCGATCGATTTCACGATGATGGGAGGATTTTTTGATGTCGGACGATGTGTCGACGGTGACGGTTGACGGCGCCGGCCGGGAGTTTCGCGGCGAGGCCGAGTGGCGGGCGCTGATGGCGGATTTCGAGCGCTGGGACGGCTCTCAGACCAGCTTCTGCAAGGCCCGGGGGGTGTCGCGGAAGACGTTCCAGGGCTGGCGCCGCCGGTTCGGTCTGACCGCCGGCAAGCCGCGCGGCAAGCGCCGTGCCAAGCCCGGCGGCTTTGTCGAGATCGCGGCGGGATCGGGGCCGGGCTGGGATGTCGAGCTGTCGCTCGGCGACGGGGTGGTGCTGCGTCTGCGGCGGTCCTGATGCTCGGCGGCTGGCCGGCGGGCGGCATCTGGCTGTCGACGGAACCGGCGGACCTGCGGCGCAGCTTCGACGGGCTGTGCGCGCTGGTCGCGACCCATCTCGGGGAGAACCCGGCGAGCGGGCGCTGGTATGTGTTCGTCAACCGCCGCCGGACGATGGTGAAGGTTCTCGGCTTCGAGCATGGCGGGTTCTTCATCTGGGCCAAGCGGCTGGAGCAGGGGCTGTTCGCCTCGCCCCGGTCGGCGGGGCGGAAGTCTCTGGCGCTGTCGCGGACCGAGCTTTCGGCGCTTCTGGAGGGGATCGACATCACCGTGCGGCGCCACCGCAAGCGCTATGCCGTCCCGCTGGAGGCGGCGTGAAGCCGCCCCGCCGTGGCGGCCGCGACATCGGAGGTCAACGGATCGTCGGCGAACAGCGTCTTCCACCGCCTCGGCCTCAGCTCGTCGACCCGGGAGGCCGGGTGGGTGTCGATGCGCAGCAGGACGTCGATCAGCCAGACGCGAGGGTCGACGTCTTGCATCCGGCAGGTGGCGAGCAGGCCGTTGACGATCCCGATGTTCTCGGCGCCGAGCTCGGTCCAGGCGAACAGCCAGTTGCGCTGGCCGAGCTTGGCGGGCCGTATCTTGTTCTCGATCCGGTTGGTATCCGGCGGCACGTCCGGGTCGGCGAGGAACACCTCCAGCGTGGCCCTTCGCTCGACGGCGTAGCCGATCGCCTTGCGGATCGGGTGCATGGGCGTCAGCGCCGCCGCCTCCAGCGTGCGGTCGCACCACTCCCAGAACGCCTCGACCGCCGCGCGCGACCGGGTCCGCCGCGCGATCGCCCGCTCGGCCGTCGGCCGGCCGTCGATCTCCTCCTCGATCCTGTAGATCGCGCCGATCAGCGCCAGCGCGTCGGCGGCCATCGCCGGGTGGTTGTCCTTCTGCTCCCAGAAGTTACGGCGGGTGTGGATCCAGCAGCCCTGATGCCGGACCGCCCCTTCGCGCGCCGCGACATAGGCCTCGTAGGCGCCGTAGCCGTCGCTCACCAGGGTTCCGGCATAATCGCCGAGGAACTCGGCCGCGTGCCGGTGCGCCCGGGAGCCGGCGAAGGGGAACACCACCTCGCCCTCCTCGCCGAGCACCGGCCAGAAGTAGCCCTTCTTCATGCTGCCGGACTTGCCCGGGTGCCGCCCGGCCCGGATCGGCGTCTCGTCCATCTGGATCACGGCGCTCCGCAGCACCGAACCCCACTGCGCGTCGTGGATCGGCTTCAGCAGCGCGATCGCCCGGTTGGCCCACAGGCTCAGCGAGCCCCGGTTCACGGTGATGCCGGCGGCCTCCAGCATCCGGTGCTGGCGGTAGAGCGGCAGGTGCCAGAGGAACTTGTCGATCAGCAGGGCGGCGACGAAGGAGACGTCGGCGCAGCTGTTCTTGAACAGGCTTTCGCGGGCCGGCGCGGCGACCAGGGCGCCGGTCTCGCGGAGCTTCACCTTGAGGTGGCGGTAGCGGATGACCACGTGCCGGCATTCGAGCGCGGCGAGCCGGCAGTGGACGCGCTCGGAGACCACCTCGTAATCGTCCTCCGACAGCCCCTCGATCTCGGGCGGCGTCACGGCGATGTCGATCACCGGGGCCTGGCCGTTGAAGCGCAGCCCGGTGTCGTTGAGGGCATCGCCGCGTGCCTTTGTGCGACCGGGCTTGCCACCGCGGCGGCGGTCCTTGCCGTCGGCCGCCTGATTGTCGTCGGAACCGTCCCCGCCCTCCCTGCGCCGTTCCGAGCGCGAGCCGTACAGGTCGCGCTGCAGCTGGACGATCTGGGCGGTGAGCGCGGCGACCTCTGCCGCGAGCTCGGCGATCCGCCCTTCCTGGGCGGCGATCGTGGCCGCCATATCGGCCTTGTCCGACGCCAGTTGCCCGGACAGCGCGATCAGCGACCGGAGCGCCTCCTCGGCCTCCGGCGGCAGGGCGCCGTCGCCGAGCAGGCGGGCGAGCTCCCGGCCGAGCTCCTCGACCTGGCCGGCCTCGGACGGCGCGCTCATTCCTCGGCCTCGACGGCCATCAACGCCGCCAGCACCGCCAGCCGCTCGGCCCGCGGCATCGCCTCGTACCGGCGGCCCCAGCTCGCCGCCTTCCGCTTGACGATCTGGCGGTGGGTGAAGTCCCGCCCCGCGAACGACGCCCAGTGCACCCGGTCGGGCTCGAAGTTGAACCACAGCTTCTCGGTGACCACGCAGGACTGGTTGTTGACCTGGACCTCGAGCGAGCGCCAGCCGGCCAGATGTTCGTCATAGAGCCGGGACGGATAGCCGGACACCATCACCCGGCAGGGCAGCGACTTCAGGATGCCGAGAAGCGCGACATGGTCGGCGTCGGTGTAGTCGAAGCGGTAGCGCCGCCCCGACCGGCGCGCCGACTGCACGTAGGGCGGGTCGCTGTAGACCAGCTCGCGGCCGGCGAACGCGAACCCGGACAGGAAGCGGTGGGCGCAGCCGTGGTGAAGCTCGACCGGGTAGTCGCAGCGGAACCCGTCGAGCGCCCGGCGGTTGAGATCGATGCCGATGTTGCGAAGCGCCGGAGGCTTGCGCTTCATGATCGCGCCGCCCCCCAGATGGGTCTCCACAAAAACGTCGTGCGGCGGCATCAGGCTCACGATCGCCTGGCAAAGCCCCGTCGTCGCCTTCGATCCGTACCATGCCGCCATCGCCGCCCCCGACGCGCTTCGCCCGGACGGCCGGTCTATAGGGCGGACGGCCTATGGTGTCAAACGAAAATCCGTCCCAAATCCAAAATCGACGCCGTGGTTTAACCGCTTACGGGGAGAAGGTCGACGCTTCATTCGTCACGTCCGATGGCGAGACGTTGTCGGCGCCGGTGCGCTTCCGCCGGGGCTGGATGCTGGGCGACGGCACCGGCTGCGGCAAGGGCCGCCAGGTCGCCGCCGTCATCCTCGACAACCGCCTGCGCGGCAGGAAGAAGGCGCTCTGGCTCAGCCAGTCCGACAAGCTGCTGGAGGACGCGCGACGCGACTGGACCGCCCTGGGCGGGCGGGAGAGCGACGTCATCCCGCTCGGCAGGTTCCGCCAGGGCATGGAGATCCCCCTCGACGAGGGGATTCTCTTTGCGACCTACGCCACGCTGCGCTCGCCCTCCCGCCAGGGCAAGCCTTCGCGGCTCGAACAGATCGTCGCATGGCTCGCCGGCTCGCTCGACGAGGAGGACCGCCACGCCTTCGACGGGGTCATCGTCTTCGACGAAGCCCACGCCATGGCCAACGCGGCGGGCTCGAAGTCCGAGCGCGGCGAGACGAAGCCCTCGCAGCAGGGACGCGCCGGGCTGCGCCTGCAGAACGCGCTCCCCGACGCCCGCATCTGCTATGTCTCGGCCACCGGCGCCACCACCGTCCCCGGCCTCGCCTATGCCGGACGCCTCGGCCTGTGGGCCGCCGGCGAGACGCCCTTCGACAAGCGCACCGCCTTCGTCGCCGCCATGGAGGCCGGCGGCGTCGCCGCGATGGAAGTCGTCGCCCGCGACCTCAAGGCCCTCGGCCTCTACCAGGCCCGCGCGCTGGCCTATGACGGCATCGAGGTCGACATCCTCGAACATCCGCTGTCTCCGGAGCAGCGGCGCATCTGGGACGCCTATGCGGGCGCCTTCAAGGTCATCCACGCCAACATCGAGGAGGCGCTCAAGGCCACCGGCATCGTCCAGGGCGCGGACACGCTCAACCGGAACGCCAAGGCTGCTGCCCTGAGCGCCTTCGAGGCCACCAAGCAGCGCTTCTTCGGCCATCTGCTCACCGGCATGAAATGCCCCTCCCTGATCCGCGCCGTCGAGGCCGATCTCGACGCCGGGCGCTCGGCCGTCATCCAGCTGGTCTCCACCGGCGAGGCGCTGATGGAACGCCGCATCGCCGAGATCCCGGCATCGGAGTGGGACGACCTCAACATCGACCTCACGCCCAGGGACGCCATCCTCGCCTATCTGATGCACGCCTTCCCGGTGCAGTTGCAGGAGCCCTTCACCGACGACGGCGGCAATCTCCTCAGCCGGCCTGCCATGGACGCGGACGGCAACCCGATCGTCTGCAAGGAGGCCGAGGACCGGCGCGACGCGCTGATCGGGAAGCTCGCCGCATTACCCCCGGTCCCGACCGCATTGGACCGGATCGTGCAGCACTTCGGGCACGAGGCGGTGGCGGAAGTGACCGGGCGCTCGCGGCGGGTGCTCAGGATCACCGACGCCCGGGGCGAACGCCTGGCGCTGCGCTCGCGGCCGGCCTCGGCCAATCTCGCCGAGACCGCGGCCTTCATGGACGGGACCAAGCGCATCCTGGTCTTCTCCATGGCCGGCGGCACCGGCAGGAGCTACCACGCCGATCTCTCCTGCGGCAACACCGAGCGGCGCATCCACTACCTGCTGGAGCCGGGCTGGCGCGCCGACCAGGCGATCCAGGGTCTGGGCCGCACCCACAGGACCCACCAGGCCTCGGCCCCGCTGTTCCGGCCGGTCGCCACCGACGTCAAGGGCGAGCGCAGGTTCATCGCCACCATCGCCAGAAGGCTCGACAGTCTCGGCGCCATCACCCGCGGCCAGCGCGACAGCCAGACCGCCATGGGCGGCAAGGACGCGGCGCTGTTCCGCGAGAGCGACAACCTGGAGAGCGTCTATGCCCGCGCCGCGCTGCGCCAGTTCTGCGGCGCGCTCTGGCGCGGCTCCATCGAGGACTGGACCCTGGAGCGCTTCGAGACTGCCACCGGGCTGAAGCTCACCTGGGAGAGCGGTCTCAGGGACGACCTGCCGCCCATGCCGAAGTTCCTCAACCGCCTGCTGGCATTGCCCATCGCCGAGCAGAACCGGCTCTTCGCCGAACTGGAGGACCGCATCGCCGCCAACATCGAGCAGGCCATCGAGGCCGGCACCCATGAGGTCGGGGTCGAGACCGTCACCGCCGACTCGCTCCTGATCGCCGGCCGGGAGACCCTCCAAGAGCATCCCGGCGCAGGGTAAGCGGTTAAACCACGGCGTCGATTTTGGATTTGGGACGGATTTTCGTTTGACACCATAGGCCGTCCGCCCTATAGACCGGCCGTCCGGGCGAAGCGCGTCGGGGGCGGCGATGGCGGCATGGTACGGATCGAAGGCGACGACGGGGCTTTGCCAGGCGATCGTGAGCCTGATGCCGCCGCACGACGTTTTTGTGGAGACCCATCTGGGGGGCGGCGCGATCATGAAGCGCAAGCCTCCGGCGCTTCGCAACATCGGCATCGATCTCAACCGCCGGGCGCTCGACGGGTTCCGCTGCGACTACCCGGTCGAGCTTCACCACGGCTGCGCCCACCGCTTCCTGTCCGGGTTCGCGTTCGCCGGCCGCGAGCTGGTCTACAGCGACCCGCCCTACGTGCAGTCGGCGCGCCGGTCGGGGCGGCGCTACCGCTTCGACTACACCGACGCCGACCATGTCGCGCTTCTCGGCATCCTGAAGTCGCTGCCCTGCCGGGTGATGGTGTCCGGCTATCCGTCCCGGCTCTATGACGAACATCTGGCCGGCTGGCGCTCGCTCGAGGTCCAGGTCAACAACCAGTCCTGCGTGGTCACCGAGAAGCTGTGGTTCAACTTCGAGCCCGACCGGGTGCACTGGGCGTCGTTCGCGGGGCGGGACTTCACCCACCGCCAGATCGTCAAGCGGAAGGCGGCGAGCTGGGGCCGCCGGTACGAGGCGATGCCGCGGGCCGAGCGGCTGGCGGTGCTGGCGGCGTTGATGGCCGTCGAGGCCGAGGAATGAGCGCGCCGTCCGAGGCCGGCCAGGTCGAGGAGCTCGGCCGGGAGCTCGCCCGCCTGCTCGGCGACGGCGCCCTGCCGCCGGAGGCCGAGGAGGCGCTCCGGTCGCTGATCGCGCTGTCCGGGCAACTGGCGTCGGACAAGGCCGATATGGCGGCCACGATCGCCGCCCAGGAAGGGCGGATCGCCGAGCTCGCGGCAGAGGTCGCCGCGCTCACCGCCCAGATCGTCCAGCTGCAGCGCGACCTGTACGGCTCGCGCTCGGAACGGCGCAGGGAGGGCGGGGACGGTTCCGACGACAATCAGGCGGCCGACGGCAAGGACCGCCGCCGCGGTGGCAAGCCCGGTCGCACAAAGGCACGCGGCGATGCCCTCAACGACACCGGGCTGCGCTTCAACGGCCAGGCCCCGGTGATCGACATCGCCGTGACGCCGCCCGAGATCGAGGGGCTGTCGGAGGACGATTACGAGGTGGTCTCCGAGCGCGTCCACTGCCGGCTCGCCGCGCTCGAATGCCGGCACGTGGTCATCCGCTACCGCCACCTCAAGGTGAAGCTCCGCGAGACCGGCGCCCTGGTCGCCGCGCCGGCCCGCGAAAGCCTGTTCAAGAACAGCTGCGCCGACGTCTCCTTCGTCGCCGCCCTGCTGATCGACAAGTTCCTCTGGCACCTGCCGCTCTACCGCCAGCACCGGATGCTGGAGGCCGCCGGCATCACCGTGAACCGGGGCTCGCTGAGCCTGTGGGCCAACCGGGCGATCGCGCTGCTGAAGCCGATCCACGACGCGCAGTGGGGTTCGGTGCTGCGGAGCGCCGTGATCCAGATGGACGAGACGCCGATCCGGGCCGGGCGGCACCCGGGCAAGTCCGGCAGCATGAAGAAGGGCTACTTCTGGCCGGTGCTCGGCGAGGAGGGCGAGGTGGTGTTCCCCTTCGCCGGCTCCCGGGCGCACCGGCACGCGGCCGAGTTCCTCGGCGATTATGCCGGAACCCTGGTGAGCGACGGCTACGGCGCCTACGAGGCCTATGTCGCGGCGCGCGAAGGGGCGGTCCGGCATCAGGGCTGCTGGATCCACACCCGCCGTAACTTCTGGGAGCAGAAGGACAACCACCCGGCGATGGCCGCCGACGCGCTGGCGCTGATCGGCGCGATCTACAGGATCGAGGAGGAGATCGACGGCCGGCCGACGGCCGAGCGGGCGATCGCGCGGCGGACCCGGTCGCGCGCGGCGGTCGAGGCGTTCTGGGAGTGGTGCGACCGCACGCTGGAGGCGGCGGCGCTGACGCCCATGCACCCGATCCGCAAGGCGATCGGCTACGCCGTCGAGCGAAGGGCCACGCTGGAGGTGTTCCTCGCCGACCCGGACGTGCCGCCGGATACCAACCGGATCGAGAACAAGATACGGCCCGCCAAGCTCGGCCAGCGCAACTGGCTGTTCGCCTGGACCGAGCTCGGCGCCGAGAACATCGGGATCGTCAACGGCCTGCTCGCCACCTGCCGGATGCAAGACGTCGACCCTCGCGTCTGGCTGATCGACGTCCTGCTGCGCATCGACACCCACCCGGCCTCCCGGGTCGACGAGCTGAGGCCGAGGCGGTGGAAGACGCTGTTCGCCGACGATCCGTTGACCTCCGATGTCGCGGCCGCCACGGCGGGGCGGCTTCACGCCGCCTCCAGCGGGACGGCATAGCGCTTGCGGTGGCGCCGCACGGTGATGTCGATCCCCTCCAGAAGCGCCGAAAGCTCGGTCCGCGACAGCGCCAGAGACTTCCGCCCCGCCGACCGGGGCGAGGCGAACAGCCCCTGCTCCAGCCGCTTGGCCCAGATGAAGAACCCGCCATGCTCGAAGCCGAGAACCTTCACCATCGTCCGGCGGCGGTTGACGAACACATACCAGCGCCCGCTCGCCGGGTTCTCCCCGAGATGGGTCGCGACCAGCGCGCACAGCCCGTCGAAGCTGCGCCGCAGGTCCGCCGGTTCCGTCGACAGCCAGATGCCGCCCGCCGGCCAGCCGCCGAGCATCAGGACCGCCGCAGACGCAGCACCACCCCGTCGCCGAGCGACAGCTCGACATCCCAGCCCGGCCCCGATCCCGCCGCGATCTCGACAAAGCCGCCGGGCTTGGCACGGCGCTTGCCGCGCGGCTTGCCGGCGGTCAGACCGAACCGGCGGCGCCAGCCCTGGAACGTCTTCCGCGACACCCCCCGGGCCTTGCAGAAGCTGGTCTGAGAGCCGTCCCAGCGCTCGAAATCCGCCATCAGCGCCCGCCACTCGGCCTCGCCGCGAAACTCCCGGCCGGCGCCGTCAACCGTCACCGTCGACACATCGTCCGACATCAAAAAATCCTCCCATCATCGTGAAATCGATCGGAAAAACCCTCCCGCGCGAGGGTCGGCCGGATCAACACAAATGCCGAACGCCGTGCTTTAACCGCTTACGGCGCAGGCGCCGCGACCGAGCTGGTCGAGATCGTGCGCCGAGACCGGCTGGTCCCGCTCACGGCCGATGCCGCGCTGGAGATCGGCGGGCGCGATCCCGGACCCGACAGCCTGCCCCGGACTGGATCCGGGGGCAGGCGGCGCCTCGCCGTCAACGCCCGCTCGCAGCGCGCCGCCGTCATCCTGCCGGCGCCGTCCCGCCTGTTCGACGACGGCGGCGTGCAGGAACGGGTCCGCCTCGTCCGGCCCGCCGCAGCTGAGACCATGGCGAAGGCAGAACTCGACGCCTCGCACTGGCGCCGCGCCGACGAGGCCGCATGGCGCCAGGTATGGGACGCCGAGATTTCCGGGCTCCCCAGCCACCGGGACTCCCGCTTCTGGCTCGCCACCGGCCTCCTGCTGCCGGTCTGGGACCGCCTGCCCGCCGACAACATGCGCGTGCGCCGTCTCGCGGCAGACTGCGGCACCGCTCTCATCGGCCGCGTGCTCGACGCCGAACAGGTCCGCGCCGTGCGCGCCGGCTTCGGCCTCGGCGGCGGCCCCGCCATGACCGGCGCCGAAGCCTTCGAGGCCGTCATGGGACGCGGCCATGCGCTCGCGCTCGCCAACGGCTGGCGGCTCGCGCGCCGCCGCATCATGGGCGCCGACCGGATCGAGGTCGAGGGGCCGGACGACACCGACATGGACGCGCTCAAGCGCATGGGCTGCACCGTCGAGATCGTCTCCTTCCGCGCGCGCATCTTCGCGCCGAAGGCGGACACCCTCGACCGCATCCTCCAGCGCTGGCCGCTCGCCGCATGAGCGGCCCGTGTGATACCCATGGCCGGCCCGCCGCCCGCCGTCATGCCGCCACCGGCGCACCGGGGTCTGCGGCGCGTCAATCAAGCTGAGACGTTTGCGTCAATCAGGATGAGACGGGGGAAGGCGGCGGCCCGGAACGCAGGGAGGGCGTAGCCCGACCGGAGTTCCGGGCCGCCGGCTCGAAAAATTTCCCCCGGGCCTTCTGGCGGCCAGGGCCGGCCGGGCGAACGGTGAGGCTTTTCCGAGTGGGGGAGCGCGTCGTTGCCCGGGCGTCACATAACCGATCGCCAGAAGAGGCTGTTCATGACCCATAAGAAGACCGACACCATCGCGGTGGCGGCCGCCAAGGCGGGCTTCAGCCGTGCCACCGGCTACCGGCTCGCTGCCGATCCGCTTCCCGCTTGGGAGAAGAAGCCGCGAGGCCGGCGCCGCCCGGACCCGCTGGCCGATATCTTCGAGGAGGACGTCGTGCCGATCCTTGAGGCCAGCCCGCTGATCCGCCCGGTCGGCGTGTTCGAGGAGCTGAGGCGCCGCCATCCCGAACTGGACCCGGGGGTGCGGCGCACGCTGGAGCGGCGGATCCGCACCTGGCGCGCCGAGCACGGCGCGGAGAAGGACGTGATCTTCCGCCAGAAGCACGAGCCGGGCCGGCAGGGCCTGTCCGACTTCACCCGCATGGGTTCGCTCGGCGTGACCGTCGCGGGGCAGCCGTTGGACCCTATGCTCTACCACTTCCGCCTCGCCTGGTCAGGCTTCACCCATGCCCGGGTGGTGCTGGGCGGCGAGAGCTTCACGGCGCTCGCGGAGGGGCTGCAGGACGCGCTGTGGCATCTCGGCGGCGCGCCCGGCGAGCACCGCACCGACAGCCTGTCGGCGGCGTTCTGCAACCTGGGCAAGGACGCGGTCGAGGACATGACCGGGCGCTACCGGGCGCTGTGCGAGCATTACGGCATGGAAGCCACCCGCAACAACCGCGGCGTGGCGCATGAGAACGGCTCGATCGAAGGGCCGCACGGACACCTCAAGCGCCGGATCGCGGATGCGCTGGCGCTGCGCGGCTCGTCGGACTTCGAGACCCTCGACGCCTATCGGCGCTTTGTCGCCGAGGTGGTCGGCCGCGCCAACGCACACCGCTCCAAGGCGATCGAAGCCGAGCGCGCGGTGCTGCGGGACCTGCCGGTCGAGCGGACTGTCGATTACGAGACGATCAGCGTCAACATCGGCCAGTCCTCCGGCTTCGTTCTCCGCCGCGTGTTCTACACCGTGCCCTCACGCCTGATCGGGCACCGGCTCGGGGCGCGCGTCTACGACGACCGGATCGACCTCTTCCTCTCGGGCACTCACCTCCTCACCCTGCCGCGCGCGCGCGTCGGCGCGAGCGGTCCGGGCGGTCACGTCGTCAACTACCGTCACGTCATCCACTCCTTGAAGAAGAAGCCGATGGCGCTGATGAACCTGGTCTATCGCGACGAGCTGTTCCCTCGCGAGCCCTACCGACGCTGCTTCGAGAAGGCCCTGGAGCGGATCGGCGAGCGCGAGGCCTGCCGCCTCGCCGTCGGCCTCCTGGCGCTGGCGCATGAGGAGAGTTGCGAGGCCGAGCTGGCCGCGGCGATCAACCACGCGCTCGGGATCGGCCGTCTCCCCGACCCCGGCGAGCTCAAGGCGCGCTTCGCGCCGCGCCGCAGCAAAATGCCCAGCGTCGATGTCGTCAGGCCGCCGCTCGGCGGCTATGGCTCGTTGCTGAGCGCAGGAGAGGCGGCATGACCGACAAAGACGACAACAACACCGCGCTCGACCCCAACAAGATCGACGCCATGAAGCTCTCCTTGATGCTTGCCGAGCTCCGCCTGCCGACGATCAGCCAACTCTGGCAGAGCTTCGCCAAGCGGGCCGACAAGGAAGGATGGACCGCGGCTCGCTTCCTCGCGGCCCTGGCTGAACACGAACTCGCCGAACGCGACCGGCGGCGCATCGAGCGCCACCTCAGGGAGGCCAAGCTGCTTCCGGGCAAGACGCTTGCCTCCTTCGACTTCAACGTCGTGCCGATGATCTCGAAGGCCCAGGTCAGCGCGCTGGCCGCCGGCGACGCCTGGCTCAGCCAGGGCGCCAACTGCCTGATCTTCGGACCGCCAGGGGCCGGCAAGAGCCATCTCGCCTCCGCCATTGGCCTGGCCCTGGTTGAGAGCGGATACCGTGTGCTGTTCACCAGGACCACCGATCTCGTGCAGCGCATGCAGGTTGCAAGGCGCGAGCTTGCACTGGAAAGCCTGTTGGCGCGGCTCGACCGCTTCAACCTCCTGATCCTCGACGACCTCGCCTATGTGCGGAAGGACCAGGCCGAGACCGGCGTGCTCTTCGAACTCATCTCGGCGCGCTACGAGCGGCGATCCCTGCTCATCACCGCAAACCAGCCCTTCGGCGAGTGGGGAAAGGTGTTCCCGGACGAAACAACCGCGGTGGCTGCCGTCGACCGCCTCGTCCACCACGCCACCATCCTCGAGATGAACATCGAGAGCTACCGCCGCCGCGCCGCTCTCGACAGAGGCAAGCGAAAGGCCGGCCGGCCGCCAAGCTACGCAACCAAGAAAAACACCAAGGACTGAGCCGCCGCCTGCTCAGGTAGAGCGGCCACGACAATCAGGGCCCGCGGGGATCGTCTCCGCGGGCCGTCTCTTCTCCGACCCGACGGCCTGCCGCGACAATCAAAACCCTTCCCGAAAACACTGCTTGTCGCGCCGCGACAATCAAAACCGGAAACCGCTTGCAATCCACCCCCCGCGCGGCAATCATCAACTCGCCGCTGCCGCCGGGAATCTCATCCTGATTGACGCGCAGCTCTCACCCAGATCGTCGCGCCATAGGGGTCCGTACCGCCGGCCCGCCAACCGCCGATCCCGTTCCACGGACAAGGAGAGCCGCCATGACCGCACAGACCCTGCCCGACGAACCCGACTTCTGCTTCGTGCCGGCTTACGATGTCGAAACGGAAGTCCAGCAGATCCGCATCGTCATCGAAGGGCTGGCCGGGCATGTCCCGACGGCCCTCATCGCGTTGACCCTCGACGACGCGCTGAACGTCTGCGACAAGCTCAACCGCCGCCTCGGCCACGACCGCGAGGCCTGGACCGCCATGGCCGCCGCCTCCATGCACGCCGAGGACGACGAGCCCGGCGACCCCACCGCGCACTGACGCCTCGGCATGCTGCGCCGCCGGCACGCGAACGGCCGTCGGTCTGCCACCTTCCGCCGTACCATGCGATCCCCCGTCAGGCGGTCCGGAGCGGGACCGCCCACGCTGCCATGGCCGCCGGCCCGAGCAGCCCGACGAACGCGGCTACCGGCATCCCCGGCGCGTCGAGGCCGATGCTCGCCGCCCGGGCCGTGCGCCGGCAGCCCGGCGCCAGAGGCAGGCAGCAGTGGACAGTGACGGCAAGCGGCCCCAGCGCTTGCCATCGCCTCCCCGGACTCCGCGAAGCCGCAAGGCGGCAGGCAAGCCGGCCGGTCCGTGCGGGAGAGGCAGAGAGACGCCGGCCGGGGAGCGACGCCGCTGCCGGCGAGGGAGCGGCGGCATTCGCAATCCGGGAGGCGGAACATGACGACACCGACCCATGCCGGCATCGGGGCGCGGGCGACGCCGGCGGCCGTGCTGGCGGACATGACGGTGATGGCGGGGTGGCTGGCGCGCACCGGCTGGCATCTGGCGAGCGGCGGCGCGGATGGAGCGGACAGCGCGTTCGCGGCGGGGGCGCCGGCCGGCCGACGGACGCTGTGGCTGCCATGGCGGGGCTGCAACGGGCTTGACGGGCCGGACTGCCGGGTGCTCTCCGCGGCCGAACTGCCGGCCTGCATGGCGACCGCGGCGTCCCTGCATCCGGCCTGGGACCGCTGTTCGCCCGCCGTCCGCAAGCTGCATGCGCGCAACGTCGCGACCCTGCTGGGCGAGCGGCGGGACCGGCCGGTCGATGCGGTCATGTGCCGGTCGGCCGGAGGGCGCAATCATGGCGGCACCGGCATGGCCATCCGCATCGCCGAGGCCCGCGGCATCCCGGTGCTGAACCTCGGGTCCATGGCGCCGCGGGCGGTGTGCAAACGGCTGCGGGACATCGGCCGGGCCGGTTCGGGCGCGTAGAGGCGGAGAAGAGCGCCTGTCGGGCGAGTGTCCGGCAGGGGGAGGGAGAAGGACTCCCGCGCCGATGCCGGGCCGGACAACGGCAGAGGAGACCCCGCCATGTTCCATCCCGACCATCCCCTCGACCTTCCGACCGGCGAACTGCTGGCCGAGCTGGGCATCCCGTCCGCCTGCGTGCGCGAGGTCATCGCCGAGGACCGGGCGCTGCGCTGCGCCGACCGCGAGGCGGTGTTTCCCGAACGGCGCATCGCGGACCTCCTCCCGGCTCCGGCGTGCAGGCCGGCAACCCGGAGGTCGAGGAGGGCTTGAAGGAGATCGAACGGTCGGGGGTTCGGGGGAGTGACCCCGGCCCCGGCCGTTTCGCAAGCAAACGTCAGCAACCAGCCATTCAAGGAGAATCCCATGGCCTTCGGTCTCAATCGCGCGGAACTGATCGGCCGCCTCGGCGCCGACGTCACCGTCAACCACCTCCAGAGCGGCGGCCGCGTCGCCAACCCCCCTGTCAATGGTCGGCATGGGTGGACAGGAACTGCCATGGGGTGACAAAAGCAGCGTATATGCAGGAGATTGAGACGATGCCGATCTGCCATGCGGCGACAGGAGCGGACTCCGATACGCTCCAATACCTTTCATCGGGTTGATCGTGGGGTTGACTATTTGCCGGCAGGCGCTATGCTGCGCCCCATGAAACCGAACTCCGCAAAACGCGTCGCCAGGGTCAAGCTCACCCTCACCAAACGCGCCGTCGACGCCCTCGAACCCGCCGACAAGCCCTGGATCGCATGGGACGACAAGCTGGTCGGTTTCGGCTGCCGCGTCCAGCCCTCGGGCACCAAGTCCTTCGTCGTCAACTACCGCGCCGGCGAGGGCGGGCGCAAGGCGCCCAACAAGCGCGTGGTCGTCGGACGCTACGGCCGCGTCACCCCCGAACAGGCCAGGCGCCGGGCGCAGGAGGTGCTCGGACGGGTCGCCGGCGGCGGCGACCCGGCGGGCCAGCGCGCCGAAGCGCGCGCCCTGCCCACGCTCGGCGAGGCGTGCGACGACTACATCGCCTCGGGCCATGGCCGGGCGGCGGAGACCCAGCGCTCCTACCGCCGCTATGCCGGCCTCTATCTCGGCGACTGGCGCGCGCGCCCGCTCGACGCCATCGCCCGCCGCGACATCGAGGAGCGCTTCCGGCTGATCACCGAGCGCCACGGCGCGGTGCCGGCCAACCAGGCGTTGTCCTTCCTGCGCTCGGTGTACCGCCGGCCCTGCGTCGACCATGACGGCCTCCGCAACCCCGTCGAACTCTGGATCGCCGGCGGCGGGCGCTACCATCCGAAGACCCGCAAGCGGATTTCCTCTCCGGCCGAGGTGCTGCCGCGCTGGCGCGCGGGCATCGAGGCGGTGGTGGTCAACCCGGTGCATCGCGACCTGCTGATGTTCGGCTTCTACACCGGCATGCGCCGGGGCGAGATCATGCCGCTGGCGTGGGACCGGGTGGACCTCGCCGCCGGGCTGTTCCGGGTCGAGGAGACCAAGAGCGGGGCGCCGCTGGAGTTGCCGGTGACGCGCCAGCTCGGCGAGATCCTCGCGCGGCGCCGGGCGAACAGCGACGCCATGCCCCAGGCCTTGCGCGGATGGGTGTTCCCCTCGCCGTCCAGCAGGTCGGGCCATGTCGAGGAGCTTCACGCGCACTATGCCGGGATCAGCAGGGCCGGCGGCGCGAAGTTCTGGTTCCACGGCCTGCGCAACGCCTTCATCACGGTGGCCGAGCGCGAACTGATGCTGCCGCGCTCGCTGACCAAGCGGCTGGTCAATCACGCCCGCCCGTCCGACGTGACCGAGGGCTACGCCGCCGACTGGACCGTCGCACAGCTTCGCGAACCCGCGCAGCGGATCGCCGACAGGATCGACGAGCTGATGAAGACGGCGGAAAACCCGGAAACGGTGACAACCCCGCAAGCATCGCAATAAGGCATTCTTCTCGATCGCTGTTGCACGGCATCCCCAAGAGCGGCGATTGGCATGTGACCGCCTGGGGCGCGACAATACATTCCGAATCGAATGGGCTGGTGTGCAGGACTGGAGGCTTCCTGCCGGAACTCTCGTGGTGCGACACGCCGAAGCGCAGTTTCCGAATTCCGAACCGCTCGCGGCCTTGCGCAACGATTTCGCACTGTGGAGCATCTCGCAGACTTCGAGCAACCCGCGCTTGTCCCACGCGCCTTCACGTTCAGCCCGTCGTTCTCCAGCGATCATCTTGAGGCGTTTGCGCTGTCGGGGACGGGTTGATTTACAAGGCGTTCACGGAGGTGCGAGATTTTTGATACCCCGTGGTGGTCGTTGATATCCGGGGTTTCAGTTTCGCTGCGGCGGTCGTTTTGGCGATTTTCACCCCACGCCGCTGGTCGCGGCGTCTTGGCAGCGAGGTTTTCCTGCGGCGGCCTCGCGCGCCCTGATCGTGCGCATGAGATAGAAGGTGTCGCCATCGGGCCCTGGGGCCCTTGTTCCACCACCACCCCTGGTCGGGAGAACAGCGATGGCGACGGCGGCGAAGCTACCCTTTTCGTGGCGCGATGTCGAAGTCCTGCCGGACCTTGAACGGCTGCGCCTGGTTCTGGCGGTGCTTCCCGACGAGGAGATCGTGACGGCGCTTGAAGTGTGTCGCGGTCGGGGCCGTAACGACTACCCGGTGCGGGCGATGTGGCGGGCGCTGATCGCGGGGGTGGTGTTGCAACACGCCTCGATGCAGTCGCTGTTGCGGGAGCTGGGGCGCAACCCGGCGTTGCTGGAGATCTGCGGGTTCGACCCTCTGCCGTATCAGAGCGGGCCGGTGACGGTGCTTCACGACGGGCATGCGGTAACGCGCCCGGCGCGGGTTCGTTCGACGGCGCCGAGCCACTGGAACTTCTCGCGGTTTCTGGGGCGTGTTGTGCAGCTTGAGGACGAGCAGGGGCTGGTGTCCGCCATGATCGAGAGCCTGCGCGCCGCGCTGTTCGCCGCGTTGCCGGACTTCGGGCGTCATCTCGGCTACGACGGCAAGGCGATCGCGAGCCACTCGACGGGCCGGGTCGGCAAGGACGAGGACAAGACCTCGGACCCCGACGCCGACTGGGGCAAGCACGAGACGGGCGGGGTGGACGCCAGGACCGGCGCGGTGTGGAAGAAGGTGAAGTCGTGGTTCGGCTACGGGCTGCACCTGATCGCCGACACCGATTACGAGGTTCCGGTGGCCTTCGAGGTGACGCGCGCTTCGGCCTCGGAACCCAAGGTGCTGTCCGGGATGCTGGAGGAGCTGTTCGCAAGGGCGCCGGAGATCGCCGGGCGCTGCGCCGACTTCAGCGCCGACCGCGGTCTCGACGATGCCCGCCTGAAGGCGCGGCTGTGGGACCGGTGGACCGCCCGCCCGCTGATCGATACACGGCTGATGTGGCGGGTGGAGAAGCAGGAGCCGAGATACGATCCGGCGCAGCCGATCACGCGGCCGCTGTTCCCCGACCGCGCCGATGTCATCGTTCACGACGAGCGCGGCCGGGTGTCCTGCGTCTGTCCCGGGACCGGCGAGGTCCGCGCTATGGCGTTTCAGGGGTTCGAGGCTGATCGGGGCCGCTGCGGCACGCTCAAATACCGCTGCCCGGCAGCCGCCTTCGGCTTCGCCTGCGCCGGCAGCCGGGCCTGCCACCGGGCCGGCGGGGTCAAGCCCGGAGACTATGGCCGCATCCTGCGCATCGACCTCGACAGCCACGACCGGCGCATCTTCACCCCCACGCCCTGGGGCAGTCCGTCATGGCGGCGCGGCTACAACCGCCGCTCGGCCATGGAGCGGATCAACAGCCGCCTCGACAACAGCTTCAACTTCGAGACCCACTACATCCGAGGCCGCGCCAAGATGAAGACCCGCCTCGGCCTCGCCCTGGCGGTGATGATGGCGATGGCTCTCGCCCAGGCCCGCGCCGGCCGCCCCGAGCGCATGCGCTCCCTGGTCGGCGCCGTGCCGTATCTCGACACCGGCTGACCGCTCGTCTGCCTCCCGACAATCCTGCCCGATCCCGCCGCCCGACGGCAGAGGGGAAGCCACGCCCGCACGCCAGACAATCTTCCGGTAATCGTATTTGTCAGGCCCCGGAAGCCCGTATCCTGCCCGGTGGGGAAGCGGGCCGGACGATATTCAACCGCCAAAATCGAACCGGCGACAGCCAAAAATCACCACAGCGCACATTTCTCATCTTTGACAAGTGTCCATGGACACGCTACATCTTGCGGGTGATACGCAGCTTCCGACTGAGGTGGCGTCGGTTTGTCGGACAGGCTGACGGCGTTTTCAAGGTGTATTCCGGTTGAAGTTTGTGCCGCCAGAATCCTCTTGGATCGATCTTTCTGCTGCTGCTGTTGCGCCTGTGGGTATGTGGTCAAGGCGCGAAGCGGCTTGTCCATCATATCCACAGGCGTGTCGCCCCGGTAGGCCTCGGCCGGCGTCCGCCCGCCGAGTGCCGAGTGCGGTCTCTCGGTGTTGTAGAAGCCGATCCACTGGCCGATGACGCGCCGGGCTGCGAAGCCGTCGGCGATCTCGTGCAGGTAGACCGCCTCGTATTTGAGCGAGCGCCACAGCCGCTCGATGAAGATGTTGTCCATGCACCGGCCGCGGCCGTCCATCGAGATGCGGATACCGGCCTCCCGCAGGCGCGCGGTGAAGGCGAAGCCGGTGAACTGGCTGCCCTGGTCGGTGTTGAAGATCTGCGGGGTGCCATGGCGCGCCAGGGCTTCGTCGAGAGCCTCGACACAGAACCCCGCGTCCAGCGTGTTCGACAGCCGCCAGGCCAGGACGCAGCGGCTCGCCCAGTCCATGATCGCCACCAGGTAGAGGAAGCCGCGCCGCACCGGGATGTAGGTGATGTCGGCGCACCACACATGGTTCGGCCGCTCGATCGCCAGACCCCGCAGCAGATATGGATAAACCCGGTGCCCGAGGTGCGGCGCACTGGTCCGCGGCGCCCGATAGACCGCCTGAAGACCAAGCAGGCGCATCAGGCGAGCGGCCCGCCGCCGCCCGATCCGCACCCCCTCGCGGCGCAGATGCCGAACCATCTGGCGGGCGCCGTAGAACGGATACTTGAGGAACAGCGCGTCGATCCGGCGCATCAGAGCCAGCGTCTCCGCGCTCTCCCCCTTCGGCCGGTCATAGAGCGACGAGCGCCCGATCGACAGCAGACGGCATTGCCGGGTCAGGCTCAACGACGGGTGGCCCCGCACAACCATCGCCCGTCTCCCGGACCGGCTCAGCGACCGGACCCGCGTGACAAAAAATCACGCTCTACGATCAACTCCCCGATCTTGGCGTGAAGAGCCCGGACCTCGCTCTCGTGATCCCGCGCCCGGCGCTCACCTCCACCGGAAAAGACCTCCCCCAGACCCTCCATCGCCTGGCGCTTCCACACACCCACCTGGTTCGGATGCACCTGGTGCTTCGAGGCAATCTCCTGAAGCGTCCGATCACCCCGTAGCGCCTCCAAGGCTATCTTCGCCTTCAGCTCCCCCGAAAACCTGCGTCGCTTGCTCATCCGCATTCCTCCGTCACACGGCGGAATACACCTTGACGACCTGTCCGATTTTGCGACGCCACCTCAGAGATTTTTGATACCCCGTGGTGGTCGTTGATATCCGGGGTTTCAGTTTCGCTGCGGCGGTCGTTTTGGCGATTTTCACCCCACGCCGCTGGTCGCGGCGTCTTGGCAGCGAGGTTTTCCTGCGGCGGCCTCGCGCGCCCTGATCGTGCGCATGAGATAGAAGGTGTCGCCATCGGGCCCTGGGGCCCTTGTTCCACCACCACCCCTGGTCGGGAGAACAGCGATGGCGACGGCGGCGAAGCTACCCTTTTCGTGGCGCGATGTCGAAGTCCTGCCGGACCTTGAACGGCTGCGCCTGGTTCTGGCGGTGCTTCCCGACGAGGAGATCGTGACGGCGCTTGAAGTGTGTCGCGGTCGGGGCCGTAACGACTACCCGGTGCGGGCGATGTGGCGGGCGCTGATCGCGGGGGTGGTGTTGCAACACGCCTCGATGCAGTCGCTGTTGCGGGAGCTGGGGCGCAACCCGGCGTTGCTGGAGATCTGCGGGTTCGACCCTCTGCCGTATCAGAGCGGGCCGGTGACGGTGCTTCACGACGGGCATGCGGTAACGCGCCCGGCGCGGGTTCGTTCGACGGCGCCGAGCCACTGGAACTTCTCGCGGTTTCTGGGGCGTGTTGTGCAGCTTGAGGACGAGCAGGGGCTGGTGTCCGCCATGATCGAGAGCCTGCGCGCCGCGCTGTTCGCCGCGTTGCCGGACTTCGGGCGTCATCTCGGCTACGACGGCAAGGCGATCGCGAGCCACTCGACGGGCCGGGTCGGCAAGGACGAGGACAAGACCTCGGACCCCGACGCCGACTGGGGCAAGCACGAGACGGGCGGGGTGGACGCCAGGACCGGCGCGGTGTGGAAGAAGGTGAAGTCGTGGTTCGGCTACGGGCTGCACCTGATCGCCGACACCGATTACGAGGTTCCGGTGGCCTTCGAGGTGACGCGCGCTTCGGCCTCGGAACCCAAGGTGCTGTCCGGGATGCTGGAGGAGCTGTTCGCAAGGGCGCCGGAGATCGCCGGGCGCTGCGCCGACTTCAGCGCCGACCGCGGTCTCGACGATGCCCGCCTGAAGGCGCGGCTGTGGGACCGGTGGACCGCCCGCCCGCTGATCGATACACGGCTGATGTGGCGGGTGGAGAAGCAGGAGCCGAGATACGATCCGGCGCAGCCGATCACGCGGCCGCTGTTCCCCGACCGCGCCGATGTCATCGTTCACGACGAGCGCGGCCGGGTGTCCTGCGTCTGTCCCGGGACCGGCGAGGTCCGCGCTATGGCGTTTCAGGGGTTCGAGGCTGATCGGGGCCGCTGCGGCACGCTCAAATACCGCTGCCCGGCAGCCGCCTTCGGCTTCGCCTGCGCCGGCAGCCGGGCCTGCCACCGGGCCGGCGGGGTCAAGCCCGGAGACTATGGCCGCATCCTGCGCATCGACCTCGACAGCCACGACCGGCGCATCTTCACCCCCACGCCCTGGGGCAGTCCGTCATGGCGGCGCGGCTACAACCGCCGCTCGGCCATGGAGCGGATCAACAGCCGCCTCGACAACAGCTTCAACTTCGAGACCCACTACATCCGAGGCCGCGCCAAGATGAAGACCCGCCTCGGCCTCGCCCTGGCGGTGATGATGGCGATGGCTCTCGCCCAGGCCCGCGCCGGCCGCCCCGAGCGCATGCGCTCCCTGGTCGGCGCCGTGCCGTATCTCGACACCGGCTGACCGCTCGTCTGCCTCCCGACAATCCTGCCCGATCCCGCCGCCCGACGGCAGAGGGGAAGCCACGCCCGCACGCCAGACAATCTTCCGGTAATCGTATTTGTCAGGCCCCGGAAGCCCGTATCCTGCCCGGTGGGGAAGCGGGCCGGACGATATTCAACCGCCAAAATCGAACCGGCGACAGCCAAAAATCACCACAGCGCACATTTCTCATGTGATGCTTGTCCGCGTGTGTGGCCGAGTAGCGCAGCGTACAGAGCGGCTTCATGGCATCCAGGGCTTCCCTGCCTCGTCCTGCAAGGCCGCCGTCTACACTCTGCGGCTCGTCCACAATCAGTATGGGGCGCGTGGCCCTGATGAGATCGATCGGCATTTCGCCGCCGGTCTTCTCGCTGTCCTTGTAGAGGTTGTTGACGTCCCTCTTGTTGATCGCCCCGACCGTCACCACCATGATCTGGATCTGCGGGCTGGTCGCGAAATTGCGGACCTGGCCGAGCTTCGACGAATCGTAGAGGAAGTACTCGAACGGCGCGCCCGAATAGAGCGCCCGGAAATGGTCGTCGGTCATCTGGAGCGACTTGTAGACGCCTTCCTTGATCGCGACCGACGGCACGACGATGACAAATTTGGTGAAGCCGTAGCGTTTGTTCAGTTCGAAGATCGTGCGCAGATAGACGTAGGTCTTGCCGGTGCCCGTCTCCATCTCCACGGTAAAGTCGCCGGACTCCAGTGCCCCGGACGGAGGCAGGCCGTTGCGAAGCTGAATGTCCTTGAGGTTGGCCAGAATCTCGTCGTCGAGCAGCGTCAGCCGGTTGCCGACACCGAGATCATTTCTGGCGAAGGCCAGCCTTTCCTGCGCATCCAGCCGGCGGGTGACCGTGAACTCCGTCCGGCAGGTTTCCTGCCCGCGAAACAGGTCGCAGACGGCCTCCACCGCCTGCAACTGGAAATCGAGGTCGGGCTCGAAACGAAGCTTCATCATGTCGGGGCGACTCTCGCCGGCGCCTCGCGGTCAGGCCAGCATCAGGCGTTCGCCCTTGGGCTGCGGGACCGGCCGTCCCAGTTCCTGCGCCCGATCGATCCAGAAGCCCATGGCCTCCTTGATGTTGCGCAATGCGGTTTCCTGGTCGTCGCCATGCGCCATGCAGCCGGGCAGTTCCGGTGCCTCGGCGACGAACGCCCGATCCTCGTTGCTCCAGTAGAGAATGATCTCGTACTTGTGCATCAGTCGTCTCCTCCCAGCTTGTATTTCAGAATGAGCTGCCGGACCTGCCTCACCTGGTAGGGTTTGGCGTCGCTGCCCCGGCTTTGCAGGTTCACGATTTCCACGATGCCGGCCTTGTCGAACAGGTGATGGCTCCCGCGTATGCGCTCTTCAAACCCCAGATACATCATCAGGGCGCGCAGGTCGGAAAAGCGGATGTTCGCGTCCGACTGTCCGCCGAGGATTGTGTGCAACAGCCGTTCATGCCGGTTCATGCGTCGTCATCCCCGAGCTGTCCGTGTCACAGGCTTCGCACGTTACCGAGACCGCGTTGCTTCAGAATCTCGGCGAGATTGGTCTTGGCGACATCGTCGGTGAAGGCGCTGTCCAGGAAGACGACCGTGCACTCGCCAGCAGGCGCAAGCTCGTCATGCCACTCGGCAATGCCCGCCGCCAGCGGCTCCGCTTCGTCGCGAGCGATCGCCTCGTCGAGACAGGCGAAGAGTGTGCCGGCACCAACCGAATGCACGGCCTTGCCTGCGATCATCTTCGTCTCGATAGGCACGCAGAGATCGAGCCCGAGCTTCAGAAGCAGCTCGTAGAGGATGTCCTGTTCGGTTCGGCCTGGCTGAATATGGTCGAGGCTTGCAAGCAGCGCGCCTTCCAGATCGTCAGGATTCGGATTCCAGCCCCGTATGTTGGAAGTGTCCAGCTTGAAGACTCGGGATCCAAGATCTCCATTATAATCTGGGTTGTCAGTTCTTATTTTTCTGCCGGCACGTCGCAGCCGTTCCTTGGTGATTTCGACTATGTTCGGAGGACGACCCAAGTGTTTACAGAACTTCAGCGACACCTCTTGGTCTCGATTGTCTTGCGAGAGTGGCTCCGGCAACTGAACCAAGATGTAGCGGCGAGTTGCTCCATCCAGAAGATTTTGCTCCATCACAGCGTGCCCAGTAGTACCTGATCCTGCAAAAAAATCCAAAATTATAGCATCGTGCGTGTCATGAACTCCGAGCTGGATAAATCTCTGAATTAGGGAAACAGGTTTGGGATTGTCGAAGACAGTTTCACCCATGAGCCTTTTCATTGATCTCGTTGCATTCGTCGTTGTGTCAACATCACTCCACCATGTATTTGTAACTTTTCCTCTTTCAGATGCCTCGTTTAGAAAACGCTTTCTCTGAGGACCAGCTTGACCACTTGCTCCAAATACTATTTGATCTTCTGCAAGTAATTGTTCGAATACCTTAAGTTCATTTTTCCAACTACTGCCAGGATTTGGGTGATATATGTTTCCGGTATTCGGATTCTCTATAGGATATAACTGATTAGGGCGTTCCCCGCCAACTTGAAAGGGATCTGCCTTCCAAGGCCCTCTGGGATCGTTGTCAGGATTCGCAAATCCTTCTCCGGTTTCGGGTAAACGGAAATATGCACGATTTCGCGTAAAGTATTCCAAATTCCGCGCATATATCAAATTGTAAGTGTGTGAAACTGACGCTAGTGCAGTATTGGTAACTGATTTTGTTGAATTCCATAGTATGCATGACAAAAAATTATCGCACCCGAATATTTCATCTAGACATATTCGTAAATTTTGAATTTCTGCATCAGATATTGATACGACAAAAATTCCATCATCTCGAAGAAGAGTTCGGGCTATTTTTAATCTTGGGAACATCATGTTCAGCCATGCAGTGTGGAATCGACCCGAAGTTTCTACATTAGACGATAATTTTCCTACTTCACCGTCACTTTGCTCGGTTAACTTCAAATAATTTCTAATACTATCACGGTAGTCATCCGGATAAACGAAGTCCTTGCCGGTATTGTAAGGAGGGTCTATGTAAATCAACTTGACCTTGCCGGCATAACTCTTCTGAAGGAGCTTCAATACCTCGAGGTTGTCGCCTTCGATCATCAAGTTCTGCGTCGTGTCCCAGTCGACACTGTCCTCAGGGCAGGGGCGCAGCGTACCGGCCGAGGGGGTGAGTGCAAGTTGCCGCGCGCGGCGCTTGCCGTGCCAGGTGAGACCGTATTTCTCCTCGCCTTCGTCCACGGCATCGCCAAGAAGGTGCCGCAGCACCTCGAAGTCGACCTTTCCCTCGCTGAATGCTTCGGGGAACAGGGCCTTCAGACGATCAAGGTTCTCGGCAAGGACATCCGCGGAGCGGGTCTCGGGATTGCCGGGGAGGATCTTTTCCATAGGGTCTCTCTGCTTCACAGTCTGGCGTGTGCCGCGTCGCGGTCCTTGCGCAGACGCGCCAGTTCCATGTTCATTTCGGCCCTACGGCGCATCTGTGTCTCCTTGCCTGCAACGGAGAGTATACTCTCGATCCTTTTGCTGAGACGCCAGTAATCGTGCAGCGCTGCCGCCCGGTCGGATGCCGCCGCCGCTGTAGGGGTCGGGCGGAATCCGCCGGTAATCGTGGCAGCCTGAAACGCATGGACGGTATCGATCCAGCCCTGATACAGGTCCCTGAGGGTTCCGCAAGGCTGACGTTTCACGGCGAGAGTGTCGCGAAAGGCCAACAGAAGGTCAGCGGGACAGTCTTCGCGGAGCTGCGCAGCAATAATCGCACCGTCGATCACGGTCTTGCCGGCTTCGCCCAGAGAACGGCGCTTGTGGGCCAGCGAGAGTTCCGGGATTCCATCCAGACAGGCGATCAGCAGCACCGGGTACGGGACAGCGCGGTGAACCAGTTCGACAAGGCGTTCGCTGCGCGCGGCGGCGCGCAACTCAAGCTCAAGAACGGCAATCTCGACATACTCACGCTCTGCATCGAAGTATGCGGCAACGCCGACGGTCGTCGGCTTGAGCGCCGCGGTCCACTTCAACTCCTTGATGCCTTCCCGGATACAGCGCCGGTCCCCCGCCGCAAATGTGCCGTTCTCGACAAGCAGCGTCTTGGGAATACGGCGGTCGACGTGTGCATCGGGCGGGAGTGCGAGCGCCGAGACCGGATCGAAAGGCTTCATGGCGCGTCTTCCGGGAGCACGACGAGAAACGCCACCACCTCGAAATCGTCCGTCCCCGCGAACTCGCCGGGCATGGCGTGCGTTCCCCCCGGCGAGAAGAGGCTGGCGACCGCATGCTTCTCACCCGTTCCGATGACGGAGGATACGGCGGCGGCGAGTTGGCGCTGCACGGCGCGCATGTCCTTCCCCTGCAGGGTCACGGCATCGAAACGGCGGCAAGCCGCAGAGTCGGGCATTTCCTTGCCGATACACAGGCGTTTGAGACGGTCGAGAACTGCCCTGGCCTGTGTGAATGGCAAGAGCACCGACCTATCGTCTCCGACATGCACCATGTAATGCGGGGCCAGCGGATAACCGGGCTGAAACCGGGCCTCCGAGGCCGCGCCCTCGGCGCGCAGACAGAAAATGACGCCGGGATCAATGTCGTCGTCGGCCGTAACGACGATCGCGTGCATCCCGAGCGGCGCCGCGTCCAGTCCGGCTGCATCGGTCCTGCGGTAGTGGGCCAGGTCGATTCGGAAGTCGGTCAGGGTCAGGTCGGCGATTGAAATCCCCGAAGACAAATCCTCAAGATCGATGACAGCGTCCTGGAGTTTCAGCAGTTGCTTGCGGCGGTACTCCAGATCGTTCATCGGATCGCCGGACTGCTGCTCGATCAGATTCTCCTCGCCGGTCGCGGAAATGTCGAGAAGCACCATGCGGCCGCTCACGCGCTGCTCCAGGCGGAGATACTCCTCCAGTTCCATGTTAGGCCAGAAATTGCCGAGCTGGATGCGCTCGTTGGGCGAGCCGATGCGGTCGATGCGGCCGAAGCGCTGGATGATTCGCACTGGGTTCCAGTGGATGTCGTAGTTGACGAGCCAGTCGCAGTCTTGGAGGTTCTGTCCTTCGGAGATGCAGTCCGTCGCAATCAGAAGATCGACCTCGCCTTCGCCCGCAAGGTCGTTTGGCCGCTCCCTGGTTCGCGGCGCGAAGGCGGTCAGGATGGATGCGAGGTCGCGCCTCAGCCCCGTCAGTGTCGTCTGGTTGGCCCCCGCACCAATGACCAGTGCGGTCTGTATGCCAAGAGAGGTCTGCGCCCAGGGCGCCAGCGTGGCGTACAGATAACGCGCGGTGTCCGCAAAGGCCGTGAACACGATGACCTTGTGGTTTCCGGCGTTGATCGGGTCGCGGCACTTCCGCTCGATCATCGCCTTCAGTTCGGCCAGTTTGGCGTCGCGGTCCGCGGTCACCTGGCTGGCCGCGGCGATCAGGGTCGCCAGCCGGTTGCGGTCCTCGATCAGATCCTGCCGCCAACGGATCGGATCGACGTCCTGAAGCAGCACCTTGACCTTCCGGCCAACCAGCAGGCCCTCGAAAGCCGGATCCTCGATATCAATGTCAGCGATATCGCGTTCCTCGAGTTCTTCTGCCTGTGCCTCGATACGGGCCAGCAGGGCCTCGACATCTGCAAGCTGGCGCTGCACGGTCAGCAAGAAGGAGGCTACCGAGCTCTCCATGCGCTTCAGCGCGTTGACGCGCAGAAGCTGGACCAGGCTTTCCTCGCGATCGAGCTGCCGGAAGGTTGCGCCTCCGCCGCGCAGTCGGGTGCTGTACTTCTCGTCATAGGCTTCCTGCCTGTGCGGCAGGACGTAGCGCAGGGGTGCATAGGCGGCGAGATTGAGGCGGCGAATCTCAGCATTGATCTCGCCGATCGAAGGAAATTCCCCCGCAAGATCGACATCCGGCTTCACGTTGATCGGTTTGAGACGCTCAGGGAAACGGCCGGTCTCACTGTCTCCGTAGTATCTCTCCAGATGACGGCGGGAGCGGGCGATCGTGAGAAGGTCCAGCAGCGTGAAATAATCGAAGCCCAGCATGTCGACGAGCTGCGACGGCGTCCGGTCGGCCTCGTCCAGTTGGAGCCAGCGGTTGAACTGCTTCTGGGCACGCTGCGTCGTGCCGTCGATGCTGGACACGCCGTGGTCCGCCAGCGCGGTGTCGTTGCCCTCCGTTGCGAAGGCGATCTGGTTGCGCAGGTCGGCCAGACGATTGTTCACCGGCGTCGCGGTGAGCATGAGGACGCGGGTCTTCACGCCGTCCCGGACGATCCGGCGCATGAGCCGGTCGTAGCGCGTCTCGCCGCCCTGCCTGGGTGAGCGCTTGTTGCGGAAATTGTGCGACTCGTCGATGACGACGAGATCGTAGTTGCCCCAATTCACATGGGCGAGGTCGATATCTCCCGACAGGCCGTCGTCGCGGGAGAGGTCCGTGTGATTGAGAACGTCATAGTTGAAGCGGTCGCACGCCAGAATGTTGCGGCGATCGTTTGCACGGTACAGCGTCCAGTTGTCCCGCAGCCGCTTTGGACAGAGCACAAGAACCCGGTCGTTGCGTAATTCGTGGTACTTGATGACCGCCAGCGCCTCGAAGGTCTTGCCGAGCCCCACGCTGTCGGCGACGATGCAGCCGCCGAAACGCTCCAGCTTGTCGATGGTGCCGACAACTCCGTCCCGCTGAAACTTGAACAGCCTTCTCCAGACCTCGGTGTTGCGAATTCCGGTCGCCGACTTGACGACCCGCTCCTCGTCAAGTTCGCCGCCCTCGGCCTGGAACAGGTGATGAAGGACCAACGCGTAAATCCCGGATGGGGCGCGGTGCGCCGCCAGACGGCGCAGAACGCCCAACAGATCCGACTTTGCGGCGCCGTCTTTCATCAGGACGGACCACTGTGCATCGAACCATGTCGCCAACTGCTCGCATTCTTCGGGCGATTCGGACGCCTGAATCAGGTTGAGCGGATTTCCCGGCGCGAGGCCGAGCCCTTCGGTGCTGAACGAAAAGGAACCCAGGAGGCCTTGTCCTGCGCGGCCATCGCCGTTGCGCAGCACGATCGCCCCCTGCGGGACCGTTCCGCGCGCTCGGCGCACTTCGGCCGTGTTCTCGATCCAGTCCGCGCAACGGCCGGCGAGCCAGCGACCCTGCAGGCGATTGCGGGCGGCGCGGTCGGCAACGGATCCCAAGAGATCGAGGTCAGCTTCATCGGGTGGCAGGACGACCCGCGCTTCGGCCGTCCGCGCCAAGTCTCCGGCGAGTTCGCCAAACGCAAGAAGCGATAATTTGTCGGAAGCAAGGTCGACCCGATTGCCGGCCCGGAGCCAGGGCCGGACGATATCGATCACACGATCGGTGCCCGTGTTCCGAACGATCTTCATCGCCGCCCGCCGGTCCAGGGATCGACGGTTTCGACGCCGGTGTTGCGGAACTCGCCGGTGTTCCGCGTGACCACGGCAAGCCCGCGCGTGGCTGCCGCTGCGGCGAGGAAGGCGTCGGGTACGTGATCGTCGAGCGGCTCGCCGCGCCTGCGCTTGTCCTCCATGATCCGCGCGCACGCCCGCGCATCGTCCGGGGTCCATGCGACGATGCGGTCCTCGAACAGATCGTCGAGAAGGTCGCGGAAGCGGTCGGCGAGACCGCGGCGGCGCTTGCCCGGGGCCAGACGGCCGATGCCGTCCAGAACCTCCCACACGGTGATGGACGAAAGGCCAATGCCCTCGGCCTCGATCGCATCGAGGAATGCGGCGACCCGAGGCTCGGGCCTCGGGCGCATCATCTCGGAGACGACGTTCGTGTCTATCAGCCACGCGAGCGGGGCGGTCATTCCGCGTCCTCGCCGGAGAACGAGAGCGGCTTGTAGCCGCACCGGACCGGGGCGGGAAGCTCGACGCCGTGCTCCTCCCCGAAGTGCCGCGCGAAGGCCTCGGACGGCTTCGGGCGCCGCTCGGTCTTCGCGCGCTTCTCGTGGATCAGGCGGCGGACCAGTTCTTCCATCGACACGCCGACCTGCCGGGCTTCGCGCCGGAGCCAGGACTTGTCTCCGGGATCGATGTCGCGGACGGTGATGCTGGTGCCCATGGCGGCGTCTCCTGTTCGGCCGGGAACCCTGCAAGGGGCCAGTCGACAAGCAGATTATGCTATCGGGAAGCGCAGGTCAAAGACTTGCGGTTCCGGCCTGTCAGACACGCCGATGCTGCGGATTTGCTCCGCGGTCCGGCTGCTCTTGCGGAACGGTCTGCTGCCGCTGTCGCAGTCGCGCGCATGTCAGCGCATGCCTGTCGTCAACCTGTTGATTTCACTTCATTATTGATGTTGCGGTGTGCATGAGTTCACCTTAGGTTCTTGTCGGGAAGCCGCCGGAATGCCGATGGCTCACCGGGGCGACTGCGATCGTTTGGTCTTCCCGGGGTGCCGACGGGTTCCGGTCATGCCGTATCGAGGAGAGCGTATTGTTGGGAAACCGCACACATAATCGATCGCGCACCGGATGGGGGTCCGTCATCGACCCCGGGCTGTGGCGGCAGGGGCTCGTCGCCGGGACCCTGGGCGCGGTCTCGATGGCGCTCCTTGCCTGCGCGGTTGCGCTCGCGCACGACACCACCGGGCATGACTGGTATGCGGCATACAGGATTACAGTCGCCGACATCCTGATCGGCGTCGGCTTCGACGAAGAGGCCTGATACGGAAAAGGACAACAATGCGAAACCCGACGCGGGGCCCGCGCGCCAGGCGCGCCGGAATCGCCAGTACGGGCGCTGGGTCTGATGGTTGCCTCGATCGGGGCGGTGGCGAGCCCGTCCCAGGGGGCGCACTACTACGAGGCGGACGGCTACTACGCGAAGGGTTCGCCCGAGCACCGGGCGGCGAGCGCCTGGGCGGGTCGGGGCGCGGAAGCGCTCGGCCTCCGGGGCCCGGTCGATCCCGGTGCGTTCAGGGCGGTTCTGGAGGGCGAAGTGCCGGACGGTTCGGGGAAGCGGCTCGGTCGCCGCATGGGCGACGGCGGGATCGTGCACCGCCCGGGCCGCGACCTGACCTTCAGCGCGCCGAAGTCGGTGTCCCTCGCCGCGCTGGTCGGCGGCGATGCGCGCATCGTGGACGCCCACGACCGGGCGGTCGGGCGCGTGCTCGACCGGTTCGAGAGCAACGCCGCCGAGACCCGGGTGCAGGACAGGTCGACCGGCCGCATGGTCCGGGCCGGCGATCAGAGGACGGTAGTTGAGGTGGCGTCGGTTTGTCGGACAGGCTGACGGCGTTTTCAAGGTGTATTCCGGTTGAAGTTTGTGCCGCCAGAATCCTCTTGGATCGATCTTTCTGCTGCTGCTGTTGCGCCTGTGGGTATGTGGTCAAGGCGCGAAGCGGCTTGTCCATCATATCCACAGGCGTGTCGCCCCGGTAGGCCTCGGCCGGCGTCCGCCCGCCGAGTGCCGAGTGCGGTCTCTCGGTGTTGTAGAAGCCGATCCACTGGCCGATGACGCGCCGGGCTGCGAAGCCGTCGGCGATCTCGTGCAGGTAGACCGCCTCGTATTTGAGCGAGCGCCACAGCCGCTCGATGAAGATGTTGTCCATGCACCGGCCGCGGCCGTCCATCGAGATGCGGATACCGGCCTCCCGCAGGCGCGCGGTGAAGGCGAAGCCGGTGAACTGGCTGCCCTGGTCGGTGTTGAAGATCTGCGGGGTGCCATGGCGCGCCAGGGCTTCGTCGAGAGCCTCGACACAGAACCCCGCGTCCAGCGTGTTCGACAGCCGCCAGGCCAGGACGCAGCGGCTCGCCCAGTCCATGATCGCCACCAGGTAGAGGAAGCCGCGCCGCACCGGGATGTAGGTGATGTCGGCGCACCACACATGGTTCGGCCGCTCGATCGCCAGACCCCGCAGCAGATATGGATAAACCCGGTGCCCGAGGTGCGGCGCACTGGTCCGCGGCGCCCGATAGACCGCCTGAAGACCAAGCAGGCGCATCAGGCGAGCGGCCCGCCGCCGCCCGATCCGCACCCCCTCGCGGCGCAGATGCCGAACCATCTGGCGGGCGCCGTAGAACGGATACTTGAGGAACAGCGCGTCGATCCGGCGCATCAGAGCCAGCGTCTCCGCGCTCTCCCCCTTCGGCCGGTCATAGAGCGACGAGCGCCCGATCGACAGCAGACGGCATTGCCGGGTCAGGCTCAACGACGGGTGGCCCCGCACAACCATCGCCCGTCTCCCGGACCGGCTCAGCGACCGGACCCGCGTGACAAAAAATCACGCTCTACGATCAACTCCCCGATCTTGGCGTGAAGAGCCCGGACCTCGCTCTCGTGATCCCGCGCCCGGCGCTCACCTCCACCGGAAAAGACCTCCCCCAGACCCTCCATCGCCTGGCGCTTCCACACACCCACCTGGTTCGGATGCACCTGGTGCTTCGAGGCAATCTCCTGAAGCGTCCGATCACCCCGTAGCGCCTCCAAGGCTATCTTCGCCTTCAGCTCCCCCGAAAACCTGCGTCGCTTGCTCATCCGCATTCCTCCGTCACACGGCGGAATACACCTTGACGACCTGTCCGATTTTGCGACGCCACCTCAAGTCGCCCGGTTCCGGCATGAAACGTCCCGGAACCTCGATCCGGCGCTGCATACGCACTCCGTGATCGCCAACATGCTGCTCGGCCCGGATGGGAAATGGCGCACCATGGCGAACGAGAGCCTGTACGGCTCGAAGATGCTGCTGGGCGCGCTCTACCGCAGCGAGCTTGCGGGGGAACTCGTGAAGCTTGGCTATGGCATCGAGCGGACCCATGCCGACGGGCGGTTCGAGATCGCGGGCGTTCCGCGGCATGTCATCGATGCGTTCTCGACGCGCCGGGCCGAGATCGAGGCGGCGATGGCGGGCCGGGGCTTCGGGTCGACGGCGGAGAACCAGCATGTCGCCCGCCGCGCGGCGCTGATGACGCGGGCGGCGAAGCGCGACATCGATCGCGATGCATTGCGCGAGACCTGGGCGCGGCAGGCCGCCGAACTCGGCTTCGACGCGAAGGCGCTCGCGACATCGGCCATGGAACGGAGCCTTGGCGGCGCAGAGCGGGAAGCCGGCGCGGCGCGGCAGGCGGACCTGTTCGAGCACGCGGCGCAGGCGGACCCTGCGAGGGAAGCGGTGGACTGGGCGCTGGCCCATCTCTCGGAGCGCGATGCGGTGTTCGCCAGGACCGACCTGCTCGCGGCCGCCCTGGCTTACAACCCCGGCGCGGCCTCCATCGGCGAGATCGAGCGCGCCGTCGCCGGGCTCCGGCGCGAGGGCCGGCTGCACGACACGCCGGCGTTTGGGCATGGCGGCGGCCTCACCGTAAGCGTCCGGCGTGACCGCCCCTGCGTGGTCAGTCGGCGGCTTCCCGATCTTCTGCGGGCGCGGTGTTCCACGGCAGCAGATCGTCGATGCGGTTGATCCTGTAGTCGGGGATGCGTTCGAGGACCTGAGCAAGCCAGGCCTGCGGATCGACATCGTTGAGCCTGGCGGTCTCGATCAGGGTGTAGGCGATGGCGGCGGCCCTGCCGCCGCTGGCCGAGCCCATGAAGAGATAGTTCTTGCGGCCGAGCGCGATCGGCCTCATTGCGCGTTCGGCGGGGTTGTTGTCGATCTCGAGGAAGCCGTGCTCGAGATAGGGTCGAAGGCGCTTCATCCGGGTCAGGGCATGACGGATCGCCGCTGCCAGCGGGGTCTTGGCGGAGATTCTGGGCAGCTGCGATTGCAGCCACCGCTCCAGCTCGTCGAGGCACGGCGCGGCCTTGGCCTGGCGGATGGCCGCGCGGTTCTCGGGCGGCTGCCCGCGGGCCTCCTTCTCGATAGCGTAGAGGGCGGCGATCCGTTCCAGCGCCTCGGCGGCGATCGCCGAGCCCTGGGCGGCATGGACGTCGAAGAACTTGCGTCGCACATGCGCCAGACAGGCCACCTCGCGGACCGGCCCGGCGCGCGCCAGCGCACCGAACCCGGCATAGCCGTCCGAGTGCATCCAGCCGGCGAAGCCTTCAAGATGCGCCTTCGGATGCGCCGCCTTGCGGTCGGCCGAGAAGCGGTACCAGGCCGCCGGCGGCGCCTCGCCAGCCCAGGGCCGCTCGTCCCGCACGTAGGTCCAGGCCCGGCCGGTCGCCGTTTTGCCGGTTCCCGGCGCCAGCAGCTTGACCGGGGTGTCGTCGGCGAACAGGGCTTGTCCTTCCAGCACATGGCGCCCGATCGCATCGGCCAGGGGCTCCAGCAGCGCCGTCGCCTTGCCGACCCAGCCGGCGAGCGTCGAGCGGTCGAGCTCGACGCCGTCGCGGGCGAAGATGCGGGACTGGCGGTAGAGCGGCAAGCGAGTCGCGCGGGGGAATCTCACCCCCACGCGCTCCCAGAACCGTACGTGAACCTCTCAGCTCATACGGCTCCCAGCGTCCGGCCCTGCCCGTGCACAAGGGTCCAATGGGCGAACCGCCACGGCTCCGCTTTCGCGATTCTGGCAAGCCAGAGACGAGCCTGACGCGGTCGTTGTCGGAAGCGTTTGAACTTCCGCATTGCCCATCGCTGCAAGTGGGCGTCTATCAGACGAAGGGTCGGATAGAGCGCCGACTTGTAGAATGCGCCGAAGTAGCCGATCCACCCTGCAATTTCGCGATGAAACATGCGGGCAAGGTCAAGCAGTGCCTTGTCGCTACGCCGTTGCAAACGCCACTGTCGCACGCGGCGCCGAAACGCCTTGAGCGCAGTCGGGCTGGCAGCCGGAAGGAACGAGACCCCGAACAACCCGCCGCGCCACGCCGCGAACCTTGGCTGGAAACGGTAGCCCAGGAAGTCGAACGCGACCGTCGGGTAGTCCGCCTTGCGGTTGGTATCCTTGCAGTAGACCACCTTGGTCTTCTGCGGATGGACCTCCAGGCCGCACTCGGCCAATCGGTCCGCAACCCGCCGCCAGAGGGTCTTTGCCGCCTCCTCCGTTCGACAATGGCAGATTATATCGTCCGCATACCGTTCGAACGGAACATGCGGCATCGACCTTTTCATCCATTGATCGAACGCATAGTGCAGGAACAGGTTGGACAATACTGGCGAAATTACCCCGCCCTGTGGCGTGCCCCTGTCCCGTGCGACAACGGTGCCGTCCTCCTCGATCACGGGAGCCTTCAACCAGCGCTCGACATAGAGCAGCACCCACCGGCAGTCCGTATGGTGACGAACGGCCTTCAGCAGCAACTCGTGGTCGATGTTGTCGAAGAACCCCTTGATGTCCATGTCCAGCACCCAGTCGTAGCGCCAGCATCGCCGACGCGCTGTCCGGATGGCGTCAATGGCGGATCGCTTCGGCCGATATCCGTATGAGTCCTCATGGAAAATCGGTTCCAACAAGGGCTCCAGATGTCGGCGAACAACCTCCTGAGCGATGCGGTCCGTGACCGTCGGTATGCCCAACGGGCGCTTCCCGCCGCCCTCCTTGGGGATGTTCACCCTGCGAACCGGAGGCGGCATATAGCTGCCTGAGGACATGCGATTCCAGAGCTTGTAGAGTTCCGGACCAAGCCGTTCCTCCAGACTCTCGACCGTCTGCCCATCTACTCCAGCCGCTCCCCGGTTTGCCTTCACATGCTTGAAGGCTTCCCAGACTTCCCTCTTTGCTATCGGGAACGGCTTTGCCCCTGTCATCCGGCTCCTCCTGTCACCAGTTGGCCGACGGCAGCGGCTGAACACCACAGCCCCTTCGGTCCAGCGCCATTACAGCGCCTTCATCCCTACTACGGGCTGTTCTGCCCCTGTGCCCCGCATCGGTACTCTGAGCCTTCCGGGGGCTGCCCGGTTGGCCGTCTCCCTTGGCATCGGGACGACAGGTTCTCCTGTTCCGCAAGAAAGCCTGTTCCGGGTTCACGCCGCCTTCGAGCCGGATGCCGCGTGGGCCGGACTCCAGGACTCCGCCCATGCTTGTCCCGGAGTGACCACCACCCCCGGTTCTGACATCGACCATACGCTTTCGGCAGTTCATCGGCGGTTCGCTTTCGCTCGTCTCCCCGGACCTCACCTGACGAGATCGTCGTCCCGCCGTTTCCACGACGCTCACCACCATCGCTCTTTACGACAGCAGCTCGTGGTGGTTTGAGACCGACGCCTGATCGTCGACCCCGAGGGGCCTACCCTCATCTCTCTTGCAGTTGCGCACCTCCTTTCATGGCGGTGCTTCAGGACACACGGTGGTCGGCGAACTTGGCGACCAGCGTGTGCGCCACCAGCCCCTCGGTCGGCAGGCCGCGCGGCACCAGGTATTCCGGCGCCGGCGCCTGGACGCTCTGCTTGCCCTCGCAGGCGCGGCAGATGTATTTCGGCCGGATCGTCACCAGCACTCTCAACTTCGCCGGCACGATGTCGAGCCGCTCGGTGCGGTCCTCGCCGACCCTGGTCATCGCGCCACAGCCGCAAGGGCACTCCGTGCTCTGCGGCTCGATCACCTTCTCGAAGCGTTCAAGGTGCCTGGGCAGATGGCCGAGATTACGATTGGTCGGCTGCGGCTTGCGCCGTTGTCTGCCGGTCGCCGCGTCGGCCTTCTCCCGGGCTTCCGCCAACATCCCCTCGGCGACCGCGATGTCCTCGAACAGCGGCAGCCGGTCCTGATCGGCATGGCGCTTCTCCGAGCGCGCGCCCCACACGGCATGGTTCAGCGAGGCGATGATCCGCTCCAGGCGTTCGCGCGCCTGCTCGGACACAGCCAGCGCATCCTCGGCGGCCTTGCGCTCGGCGCGCTCCTTCGCAAGTTGGGCTTCGACGGCCGCCAGACGGCGTTGCAGATCGCTCACGGGAACGGCGCTTCCCATGCTTGTTGGCATCGGATCCATCTTTCAGAATCAATGAGATAATGCAAGGCGACCATGCTTCCGGCCCCGCTGTAAACGGGGCCGGACAGCTCGTCCTGGCGACACCGGGGAGACGGTGGGATGGACACCGTTCCCCGGTGAGGCGACAAGGTGCGCGATCAGGCCGCCTGGCGCGGCCGTGGCCGTCGCACGGCCCGGACCGCCCGCCAATCGAGACCCTCGAACAACGCCGAGAACTGCGCTGGCGACAGCCCGATCACTCCATCCGACGGGCGCGGCCACTGGAAGCCGCCGCCCTCCAGGCGCTTGTAGACCATGACCAGCCCGGTGCGGTCCCAGACCAGGATCTTCATCCTGTCGCCCCGCCTGGAGCGGAAGGCGAAGACCGCGCCGCTATAGGGGTCGTGGCCCAGCACCGTCTGCACCACCGCCGACAGCCCGTCATGTCCCTTGCGGAAGTCGACGGGGCGGGTCGCCAGCCAGACCCGCACCTTCTCCCCGGTCAGGATCATGGCGCGGCCCGAACGCAGACCAGGATGCGCGACAGGTGCCCCGCGTCGAAGTCCGGCGGCACCACCACCCGGATGTCGGCGATCTCGATCGCGATACCGTCCCCGGGCGCCGATGCCGCGCCGTTCCGCTCAGCAGCCACCGACACCGTCACCGGGACCAGGCCGAACGGATCGTCGACCGCGCCGGAAACCGGGCCAAGAAGGCCGTCCCGAGCCATGCGCCGCCAGCCGCTCAACTGCGTCCGCGAAAGGCCGTGGCGCCGGGCAACACCCGCCACCGTCGCTCCCTCCTCGAACGTCTCCGCCACAATCCGCGCCTTCTCCGCTTCCGGCCACACCCGCGCGCCGTTCGCGCACGTCGCAACCGCAACCGCAGCGTCGGTGGCCTCCTCCGTTACTCGCTCATGCAATCTGTCTGTCATCTGTCACCTCCGTCGTTGACAAGGGCCAGATGAACACGAAAATCTCAGGTCACAACGAGGGTGACGGCGCGGCGCTTACGGTCACCGAGAAGCTGTGGTTCAACTTCGAGCCCGACCGGGTGCACTGGGCGTCGTTCGCGGGGCGGGACTTCACCCACCGCCAGATCGTCAAGCGGAAGGCGGCGAGCTGGGGCCGCCGGTACGAGGCGATGCCGCGGGCCGAGCGGCTGGCGGTGCTGGCGGCGTTGATGGCCGTCGAGGCCGAGGAATGAGCGCGCCGTCCGAGGCCGGCCAGGTCGAGGAGCTCGGCCGGGAGCTCGCCCGCCTGCTCGGCGACGGCGCCCTGCCGCCGGAGGCCGAGGAGGCGCTCCGGTCGCTGATCGCGCTGTCCGGGCAACTGGCGTCGGACAAGGCCGATATGGCGGCCACGATCGCCGCCCAGGAAGGGCGGATCGCCGAGCTCGCGGCAGAGGTCGCCGCGCTCACCGCCCAGATCGTCCAGCTGCAGCGCGACCTGTACGGCTCGCGCTCGGAACGGCGCAGGGAGGGCGGGGACGGTTCCGACGACAATCAGGCGGCCGACGGCAAGGACCGCCGCCGCGGTGGCAAGCCCGGTCGCACAAAGGCACGCGGCGATGCCCTCAACGACACCGGGCTGCGCTTCAACGGCCAGGCCCCGGTGATCGACATCGCCGTGACGCCGCCCGAGATCGAGGGGCTGTCGGAGGACGATTACGAGGTGGTCTCCGAGCGCGTCCACTGCCGGCTCGCCGCGCTCGAATGCCGGCACGTGGTCATCCGCTACCGCCACCTCAAGGTGAAGCTCCGCGAGACCGGCGCCCTGGTCGCCGCGCCGGCCCGCGAAAGCCTGTTCAAGAACAGCTGCGCCGACGTCTCCTTCGTCGCCGCCCTGCTGATCGACAAGTTCCTCTGGCACCTGCCGCTCTACCGCCAGCACCGGATGCTGGAGGCCGCCGGCATCACCGTGAACCGGGGCTCGCTGAGCCTGTGGGCCAACCGGGCGATCGCGCTGCTGAAGCCGATCCACGACGCGCAGTGGGGTTCGGTGCTGCGGAGCGCCGTGATCCAGATGGACGAGACGCCGATCCGGGCCGGGCGGCACCCGGGCAAGTCCGGCAGCATGAAGAAGGGCTACTTCTGGCCGGTGCTCGGCGAGGAGGGCGAGGTGGTGTTCCCCTTCGCCGGCTCCCGGGCGCACCGGCACGCGGCCGAGTTCCTCGGCGATTATGCCGGAACCCTGGTGAGCGACGGCTACGGCGCCTACGAGGCCTATGTCGCGGCGCGCGAAGGGGCGGTCCGGCATCAGGGCTGCTGGATCCACACCCGCCGTAACTTCTGGGAGCAGAAGGACAACCACCCGGCGATGGCCGCCGACGCGCTGGCGCTGATCGGCGCGATCTACAGGATCGAGGAGGAGATCGACGGCCGGCCGACGGCCGAGCGGGCGATCGCGCGGCGGACCCGGTCGCGCGCGGCGGTCGAGGCGTTCTGGGAGTGGTGCGACCGCACGCTGGAGGCGGCGGCGCTGACGCCCATGCACCCGATCCGCAAGGCGATCGGCTACGCCGTCGAGCGAAGGGCCACGCTGGAGGTGTTCCTCGCCGACCCGGACGTGCCGCCGGATACCAACCGGATCGAGAACAAGATACGGCCCGCCAAGCTCGGCCAGCGCAACTGGCTGTTCGCCTGGACCGAGCTCGGCGCCGAGAACATCGGGATCGTCAACGGCCTGCTCGCCACCTGCCGGATGCAAGACGTCGACCCTCGCGTCTGGCTGATCGACGTCCTGCTGCGCATCGACACCCACCCGGCCTCCCGGGTCGACGAGCTGAGGCCGAGGCGGTGGAAGACGCTGTTCGCCGACGATCCGTTGACCTCCGATGTCGCGGCCGCCACGGCGGGGCGGCTTCACGCCGCCTCCAGCGGGACGGCATAGCGCTTGCGGTGGCGCCGCACGGTGATGTCGATCCCCTCCAGAAGCGCCGAAAGCTCGGTCCGCGACAGCGCCAGAGACTTCCGCCCCGCCGACCGGGGCGAGGCGAACAGCCCCTGCTCCAGCCGCTTGGCCCAGATGAAGAACCCGCCATGCTCGAAGCCGAGAACCTTCACCATCGTCCGGCGGCGGTTGACGAACACATACCAGCGCCCGCTCGCCGGGTTCTCCCCGAGATGGGTCGCGACCAGCGCGCACAGCCCGTCGAAGCTGCGCCGCAGGTCCGCCGGTTCCGTCGACAGCCAGATGCCGCCCGCCGGCCAGCCGCCGAGCATCAGGACCGCCGCAGACGCAGCACCACCCCGTCGCCGAGCGACAGCTCGACATCCCAGCCCGGCCCCGATCCCGCCGCGATCTCGACAAAGCCGCCGGGCTTGGCACGGCGCTTGCCGCGCGGCTTGCCGGCGGTCAGACCGAACCGGCGGCGCCAGCCCTGGAACGTCTTCCGCGACACCCCCCGGGCCTTGCAGAAGCTGGTCTGAGAGCCGTCCCAGCGCTCGAAATCCGCCATCAGCGCCCGCCACTCGGCCTCGCCGCGAAACTCCCGGCCGGCGCCGTCAACCGTCACCGTCGACACATCGTCCGACATCAAAAAATCCTCCCATCATCGTGAAATCGATCGGAAAAACCCTCCCGCGCGAGGGTCGGCCGGATCAACACAAATGCCGAACGCCGTGCTTTAACCGCTTACGGGTGCGGAGCATGCGCTCCGTCTCGGTGCGGACGCGGCTGGCGTCATGGACCCGCACCGGACCTCTGGTGTCTTCGTCGAGATGGACCATGAAGACCGTCGCGCCGGCCTCGAGAATGTCGGGCATGGGGAAGATGTCGCCGACGATCTCGCCGTCGGGCCGGGGGGGACTCCAGGCAGGCGGCAAAAGGGGGGCGACCGCGCAGCGGCCGCCCGAGTTGGAAGGAAGGAAGTGTGACCGGCCTAGAACGGGATGATGTCGCCGGATTCTCCAGCGCCGACGGCCGGCATGGCGCCGTTCCCGTTCGTGCCGGCGGACTTGTCCAAAAACTGGACGCGCGAACCGGGCGCCAGCAGGATCTCGGTGGAGAAGCGGTCGGAGTCCTCGCCCTCCTTCTTCCACCGCCGGGTCTGCATCCTGCCCGAGACGTAGACCAGCCGGCCCTTCCTGGCGTTCTTGACCAGCATGTCGATCAGCCCGTCCTGGAAGGTCACGATCCGGTGCCATTCGGTGCGGTCGATGCGCTCGCCGCTGCCGTTCCTGTCGACGTAGCTCTCGTCGGTGGCAATGCTCATGTTGGCCACACGGTCCCCGGAAGCGAGATGGTTGACGGTGACGTCGGCGCCGAGGCGGCCGATCACTTCCGCTCTGTTCAATCCGAAGCTCATGACCTTCTCCTTCATGCTCGATGTTGACGTTGGTGTGACGAACGGCGGGAACCGGAACCTCTCGCTCCGGCCCCCTGCCGCTCATCTTCTCCCCGCTTTCCTTCACTCCGTGTCGCGGCCGGCGAAGACCTCGCGGATGGCCCGGCTGTCGAGACCGGCCTCGGCCAGCAGTTCGGCGCAGGCCGGCGCTTCGTGTTCGGTGTCGGTTGCCGCATCGGCATCGGTGTCGTGGAACAACTCGGACATGGGCATCTCCCCTGGGCGACGCCCGGACATCCGGCGGAAAGGCCGCTCCCTTCCACCCCGCTGGGCGCTTGCCCCCGCGAAAGCCCTTCCCCAACTCCGGAACGCCGGCCCCGGCGGCTCACCAGGGCGGCGCCGTGAACGCCCTCATGGGACTGACGTCCGCCACCACCTCGACCTCGTCGCGCGAGAGCTTCTCGAAGGCGAGGCAGAGTGCGACATCGGCCTCGCTGTCCCAGGGCCCGTGCTCGCGCCCGGTGGCGATCTCGATCACCGTATACTGCGGGTCCCAGAGCGGGATGCCGCGGAACGCCCCCGAACTCTCGCGGTGCTTGCGCGAACAGGGTTCGCAGCGGGCTGCGCCCGGCGAGGGCGCATCGCAGGCGACGCAGCGGCCCCGGTTGCGGCGCGTCAATCAAGCTGAGACGTTTGCGTCAATCAGGATGAGACGGGGGAAGGCGGCGGTTTGGAACGCAGGGAGGGCGTAGCCCGACCGGAGTTCCGGGCCGCCGGCTCGAAAAATTTCCCCCGGGCCTTCTGGCGGCCAGGGCCGGCCGGGCGAACGGTGAGGCTTTTCCGAGTGGGGGAGCGCGTCGTTGCCCGGGCGTCACATAACCGATCGCCAGAAGAGGCTGTTCATGACCCATAAGAAGACCGACACCATCGCGGTGGCGGCCGCCAAGGCGGGCTTCAGCCGTGCCACCGGCTACCGGCTCGCTGCCGATCCGCTTCCCGCTTGGGAGAAGAAGCCGCGAGGCCGGCGCCGCCCGGACCCGCTGGCCGATATCTTCGAGGAGGACGTCGTGCCGATCCTTGAGGCCAGCCCGCTGATCCGCCCGGTCGGCGTGTTCGAGGAGCTGAGGCGCCGCCATCCCGAACTGGACCCGGGGGTGCGGCGCACGCTGGAGCGGCGGATCCGCACCTGGCGCGCCGAGCACGGCGCGGAGAAGGACGTGATCTTCCGCCAGAAGCACGAGCCGGGCCGGCAGGGCCTGTCCGACTTCACCCGCATGGGTTCGCTCGGCGTGACCGTCGCGGGGCAGCCGTTGGACCCTATGCTCTACCACTTCCGCCTCGCCTGGTCAGGCTTCACCCATGCCCGGGTGGTGCTGGGCGGCGAGAGCTTCACGGCGCTCGCGGAGGGGCTGCAGGACGCGCTGTGGCATCTCGGCGGCGCGCCCGGCGAGCACCGCACCGACAGCCTGTCGGCGGCGTTCTGCAACCTGGGCAAGGACGCGGTCGAGGACATGACCGGGCGCTACCGGGCGCTGTGCGAGCATTACGGCATGGAAGCCACCCGCAACAACCGCGGCGTGGCGCATGAGAACGGCTCGATCGAAGGGCCGCACGGACACCTCAAGCGCCGGATCGCGGATGCGCTGGCGCTGCGCGGCTCGTCGGACTTCGAGACCCTCGACGCCTATCGGCGCTTTGTCGCCGAGGTGGTCGGCCGCGCCAACGCACACCGCTCCAAGGCGATCGAAGCCGAGCGCGCGGTGCTGCGGGACCTGCCGGTCGAGCGGACTGTCGATTACGAGACGATCAGCGTCAACATCGGCCAGTCCTCCGGCTTCGTTCTCCGCCGCGTGTTCTACACCGTGCCCTCACGCCTGATCGGGCACCGGCTCGGGGCGCGCGTCTACGACGACCGGATCGACCTCTTCCTCTCGGGCACTCACCTCCTCACCCTGCCGCGCGCGCGCGTCGGCGCGAGCGGTCCGGGCGGTCACGTCGTCAACTACCGTCACGTCATCCACTCCTTGAAGAAGAAGCCGATGGCGCTGATGAACCTGGTCTATCGCGACGAGCTGTTCCCTCGCGAGCCCTACCGACGCTGCTTCGAGAAGGCCCTGGAGCGGATCGGCGAGCGCGAGGCCTGCCGCCTCGCCGTCGGCCTCCTGGCGCTGGCGCATGAGGAGAGTTGCGAGGCCGAGCTGGCCGCGGCGATCAACCACGCGCTCGGGATCGGCCGTCTCCCCGACCCCGGCGAGCTCAAGGCGCGCTTCGCGCCGCGCCGCAGCAAAATGCCCAGCGTCGATGTCGTCAGGCCGCCGCTCGGCGGCTATGGCTCGTTGCTGAGCGCAGGAGAGGCGGCATGACCGACAAAGACGACAACAACACCGCGCTCGACCCCAACAAGATCGACGCCATGAAGCTCTCCTTGATGCTTGCCGAGCTCCGCCTGCCGACGATCAGCCAACTCTGGCAGAGCTTCGCCAAGCGGGCCGACAAGGAAGGATGGACCGCGGCTCGCTTCCTCGCGGCCCTGGCTGAACACGAACTCGCCGAACGCGACCGGCGGCGCATCGAGCGCCACCTCAGGGAGGCCAAGCTGCTTCCGGGCAAGACGCTTGCCTCCTTCGACTTCAACGTCGTGCCGATGATCTCGAAGGCCCAGGTCAGCGCGCTGGCCGCCGGCGACGCCTGGCTCAGCCAGGGCGCCAACTGCCTGATCTTCGGACCGCCAGGGGCCGGCAAGAGCCATCTCGCCTCCGCCATTGGCCTGGCCCTGGTTGAGAGCGGATACCGTGTGCTGTTCACCAGGACCACCGATCTCGTGCAGCGCATGCAGGTTGCAAGGCGCGAGCTTGCACTGGAAAGCCTGTTGGCGCGGCTCGACCGCTTCAACCTCCTGATCCTCGACGACCTCGCCTATGTGCGGAAGGACCAGGCCGAGACCGGCGTGCTCTTCGAACTCATCTCGGCGCGCTACGAGCGGCGATCCCTGCTCATCACCGCAAACCAGCCCTTCGGCGAGTGGGGAAAGGTGTTCCCGGACGAAACAACCGCGGTGGCTGCCGTCGACCGCCTCGTCCACCACGCCACCATCCTCGAGATGAACATCGAGAGCTACCGCCGCCGCGCCGCTCTCGACAGAGGCAAGCGAAAGGCCGACCGGCCGCCAAGCTACGCAACCAAGAAAAACACCAAGGACTGAGCCGCCGCCTGCTCAGGTAGAGCGGCCACGACAATCAGGGCCCGCGGGGATCGTCTCCGCGGGCCGTCTCTTCTCCGACCCGACGGCCTGCCGCGACAATCAAAACCCTTCCCGAAAACACTGCTTGTCGCGCCGCGACAATCAAAACCGGAAACCGCTTGCAATCCACCCCCCGCGCGGCAATCATCAACTCGCCGCTGCCGCCGGGAATCTCATCCTGATTGACGCGCAGCTCTCACCCAGATTGTCGCGCCATAGGCACCGGCCCGGTCGCCGTCGTCCGAGGTCGAGGTCCGGCGCCGTTCGGCGGCCCAGGCCCCGAGATCGGCGCGCGCATAGCGGATGCGCGTCCCGAACCTGTGGAACGCCGGTCCCTGGCCGGTCACCCGGTAGCGGTCCAGCGTGCGGGGCGAGAGCCCCAGAAGGGCCGCGGCCTCCCGCGTCCCCATGTATTCCGGCAGTCCTTCGCCCATCGCTGCGTCTCCTTCCCTGTCGTCTTCGGTTGTTCCGTCCGCCCCGCCGGCTCCGCCGTCCGCCAGGGCGGCGCGCATCGCCGCGCGCTCGGCCTGTGTGCAGCGGGCCGCCATCCAGCCCAGCACCCGGTCCGCGGTATCGAGCCGCGGCGACGAACCCCGGCGCAGCCGCGCAACGAAGGACGGGTCCCCCACCGCCTCGTGCCCGAGCACGTAGGGCTTGGTGCGCGTCACCGCGACGAAGCCGTCGACCTCGGCCCGGAAGGCCGGTCCGACCGGCGTCTCGCCCATGAACGCAAGCACCCGGTCGGCGGTCTCCAGCCGCGGCGCCCGACCGCCCATCAGCCGGGAGACGAAGGACGGGTCGCCCAGCGCCTCGATGCCGAGCCTTGCAGGCGCTGCGCCGGTAACGGGTGGAAAGGGCGTTCATGGCGAGGGAAGATAGGCGGGCGGATTGTCGTTGACAATCGTATCGTTTAGTGAATACGCGATGCCATCGCCTGACAGGCGGCGACAGACCAGCGAGGCAGCCCCATGGAACGCGACCCGGTACGACAGACAATCCGCGATCTCCTCTGGAAGCGCGGCATGACCATGCGCGAGGCGTCGCTCGCCATCGGCCGCAACGTCTCCTACCTGCACGGTTTCCTCGAACGCGGGAGCCCCAGGGTGCTCTCCCACCGCGACGCCGAGACCCTCGCCGGCCTGCTCGGTTGCAAGGCGGACGCCCTGCACCACGCCGAACGCCCGGCCCGGCGCAAGGCAGCGGGGCCGAAGAAGCGGCGGCAGGAGACGGGGCAGGGGCCGGAACGGGGGCCGGTCCCGCTCGCCGCCATCCCCGAGGTCGATGTCGAGGCCTCCGCCGGGCCCGGCGCGCTCGCCGGCGAGTACGTCGCCGAGCGTGCCCGCTGGTTCCTCCCCGATGGCATGATCCGCCACGAGGGCGGCGCCAGCCCCGGTGCCATCCGCGCGCTCCGCGTGCGCGGCGACTCCATGGAACCCGAACTCTCGGAAGGCGACCGCCTGCTCGTCGACACCGCCCGCCGCGTCCCCGAAACCGGCGAGATGTTCGTGCTCTGGGACGGCGCCGGGCTCGTCGTCAAGCGCGTCGAGCGCTTGCCCGCCGGCGATGACGCCCCGCCCCGCCTGCGGCTGAAGTCGGCCAACCCCGGCTACGACGACTACACATGCCTCGCCGACGAGGTCCACATCGTCGGAAAGGTCCTCTGGACCCTCAGACGGGTGTGAACGCGGGCGGGTGCGCCATCCTTCCCGCCTTGCCGTTCAGTCGGCAGGCCGCGCACCCTCGGTGATGCCGCCGAGGCTGAAGGCCATCGCGCGGCCGAGGCGTTGCCTGGACAACAAGGCCGAGTACCGCTTCAGGCTCCGGGCGGTGAACAGCGCCGCCAGTGTAAGCGGTTAAAGCACGGCGTTCGGCATTTGTGTTGATCCGGCCGACCCTCGCGCGGGAGGGTTTTTCCGATCGATTTCACGATGATGGGAGGATTTTTTGATGTCGGACGATGTGTCGACGGTGACGGTTGACGGCGCCGGCCGGGAGTTTCGCGGCGAGGCCGAGTGGCGGGCGCTGATGGCGGATTTCGAGCGCTGGGACGGCTCTCAGACCAGCTTCTGCAAGGCCCGGGGGGTGTCGCGGAAGACGTTCCAGGGCTGGCGCCGCCGGTTCGGTCTGACCGCCGGCAAGCCGCGCGGCAAGCGCCGTGCCAAGCCCGGCGGCTTTGTCGAGATCGCGGCGGGATCGGGGCCGGGCTGGGATGTCGAGCTGTCGCTCGGCGACGGGGTGGTGCTGCGTCTGCGGCGGTCCTGATGCTCGGCGGCTGGCCGGCGGGCGGCATCTGGCTGTCGACGGAACCGGCGGACCTGCGGCGCAGCTTCGACGGGCTGTGCGCGCTGGTCGCGACCCATCTCGGGGAGAACCCGGCGAGCGGGCGCTGGTATGTGTTCGTCAACCGCCGCCGGACGATGGTGAAGGTTCTCGGCTTCGAGCATGGCGGGTTCTTCATCTGGGCCAAGCGGCTGGAGCAGGGGCTGTTCGCCTCGCCCCGGTCGGCGGGGCGGAAGTCTCTGGCGCTGTCGCGGACCGAGCTTTCGGCGCTTCTGGAGGGGATCGACATCACCGTGCGGCGCCACCGCAAGCGCTATGCCGTCCCGCTGGAGGCGGCGTGAAGCCGCCCCGCCGTGGCGGCCGCGACATCGGAGGTCAACGGATCGTCGGCGAACAGCGTCTTCCACCGCCTCGGCCTCAGCTCGTCGACCCGGGAGGCCGGGTGGGTGTCGATGCGCAGCAGGACGTCGATCAGCCAGACGCGAGGGTCGACGTCTTGCATCCGGCAGGTGGCGAGCAGGCCGTTGACGATCCCGATGTTCTCGGCGCCGAGCTCGGTCCAGGCGAACAGCCAGTTGCGCTGGCCGAGCTTGGCGGGCCGTATCTTGTTCTCGATCCGGTTGGTATCCGGCGGCACGTCCGGGTCGGCGAGGAACACCTCCAGCGTGGCCCTTCGCTCGACGGCGTAGCCGATCGCCTTGCGGATCGGGTGCATGGGCGTCAGCGCCGCCGCCTCCAGCGTGCGGTCGCACCACTCCCAGAACGCCTCGACCGCCGCGCGCGACCGGGTCCGCCGCGCGATCGCCCGCTCGGCCGTCGGCCGGCCGTCGATCTCCTCCTCGATCCTGTAGATCGCGCCGATCAGCGCCAGCGCGTCGGCGGCCATCGCCGGGTGGTTGTCCTTCTGCTCCCAGAAGTTACGGCGGGTGTGGATCCAGCAGCCCTGATGCCGGACCGCCCCTTCGCGCGCCGCGACATAGGCCTCGTAGGCGCCGTAGCCGTCGCTCACCAGGGTTCCGGCATAATCGCCGAGGAACTCGGCCGCGTGCCGGTGCGCCCGGGAGCCGGCGAAGGGGAACACCACCTCGCCCTCCTCGCCGAGCACCGGCCAGAAGTAGCCCTTCTTCATGCTGCCGGACTTGCCCGGGTGCCGCCCGGCCCGGATCGGCGTCTCGTCCATCTGGATCACGGCGCTCCGCAGCACCGAACCCCACTGCGCGTCGTGGATCGGCTTCAGCAGCGCGATCGCCCGGTTGGCCCACAGGCTCAGCGAGCCCCGGTTCACGGTGATGCCGGCGGCCTCCAGCATCCGGTGCTGGCGGTAGAGCGGCAGGTGCCAGAGGAACTTGTCGATCAGCAGGGCGGCGACGAAGGAGACGTCGGCGCAGCTGTTCTTGAACAGGCTTTCGCGGGCCGGCGCGGCGACCAGGGCGCCGGTCTCGCGGAGCTTCACCTTGAGGTGGCGGTAGCGGATGACCACGTGCCGGCATTCGAGCGCGGCGAGCCGGCAGTGGACGCGCTCGGAGACCACCTCGTAATCGTCCTCCGACAGCCCCTCGATCTCGGGCGGCGTCACGGCGATGTCGATCACCGGGGCCTGGCCGTTGAAGCGCAGCCCGGTGTCGTTGAGGGCATCGCCGCGTGCCTTTGTGCGACCGGGCTTGCCACCGCGGCGGCGGTCCTTGCCGTCGGCCGCCTGATTGTCGTCGGAACCGTCCCCGCCCTCCCTGCGCCGTTCCGAGCGCGAGCCGTACAGGTCGCGCTGCAGCTGGACGATCTGGGCGGTGAGCGCGGCGACCTCTGCCGCGAGCTCGGCGATCCGCCCTTCCTGGGCGGCGATCGTGGCCGCCATATCGGCCTTGTCCGACGCCAGTTGCCCGGACAGCGCGATCAGCGACCGGAGCGCCTCCTCGGCCTCCGGCGGCAGGGCGCCGTCGCCGAGCAGGCGGGCGAGCTCCCGGCCGAGCTCCTCGACCTGGCCGGCCTCGGACGGCGCGCTCATTCCTCGGCCTCGACGGCCATCAACGCCGCCAGCACCGCCAGCCGCTCGGCCCGCGGCATCGCCTCGTACCGGCGGCCCCAGCTCGCCGCCTTCCGCTTGACGATCTGGCGGTGGGTGAAGTCCCGCCCCGCGAACGACGCCCAGTGCACCCGGTCGGGCTCGAAGTTGAACCACAGCTTCTCGGTGACCACGCAGGACTGGTTGTTGACCTGGACCTCGAGCGAGCGCCAGCCGGCCAGATGTTCGTCATAGAGCCGGGACGGATAGCCGGACACCATCACCCGGCAGGGCAGCGACTTCAGGATGCCGAGAAGCGCGACATGGTCGGCGTCGGTGTAGTCGAAGCGGTAGCGCCGCCCCGACCGGCGCGCCGACTGCACGTAGGGCGGGTCGCTGTAGACCAGCTCGCGGCCGGCGAACGCGAACCCGGACAGGAAGCGGTGGGCGCAGCCGTGGTGAAGCTCGACCGGGTAGTCGCAGCGGAACCCGTCGAGCGCCCGGCGGTTGAGATCGATGCCGATGTTGCGAAGCGCCGGAGGCTTGCGCTTCATGATCGCGCCGCCCCCCAGATGGGTCTCCACAAAAACGTCGTGCGGCGGCATCAGGCTCACGATCGCCTGGCAAAGCCCCGTCGTCGCCTTCGATCCGTACCATGCCGCCATCGCCGCCCCCGACGCGCTTCGCCCGGACGGCCGGTCTATAGGGCGGACGGCCTATGGTGTCAAACGAAAATCCGTCCCAAATCCAAAATCGACGCCGTGGTTTAACCGCTTACCCGCCAGTGGCACGGCCACCGACCGGGAAGCCTCAGCGCCAGGGCCGACGGCGATTTTCACCCCACATCCGTCGCCGTGGCGTCCCGGCATCGGGTTTCGCGTGCGGCGGTATCGCGCCCGCCGATCGTGCGCACGATATGGAGTTGTCGCCATCGGGCCCCGGGCCTTTGCCTGAAGCAGGACAGCGCAGGCGGCGCCGATGTCCGGGGCTATCGCGAAGCGGCGGCGGTCGCCGCGGAGATGCGCGCCGCGCCGGCGCGGCCGGCGGTCATGGCGCGGGACACGGAGGATCGGTCTCGCCCGCCAGGTCGGCGCGGAGGCTCTCGGCGACGCGCGCCGCCGACGCCTTCACCGAATCGCGCGCGAGATGGGCGTAGCGCGCCGTGGTCTGCACCTTCCGATGGCCGAGCATCCGGCCGATCATCGGCAGGCTCTCGCCAAGCGCCAGAGCGCGCGACGCGAAGCGAAGCTGTGCCTGAGGTCATGGATGCGGACGTCCTTCAGGTCCGCGCGGACCCGCACCGCGAGCCAGGCGTTGTTGAGGTTGCTGAGCCGCGCGCCCGGCCTCGCTCCGGAAATCACCCAGGGATTGTCCGGCAGGCGCGGCATCCCGGCAAGCACGCGCCGCGCCGCCGGCGAGAGCGCGACCGAACGCGCGCCGGTCTTCGCGTCGCGCAACCTGATCTCGCCCCCCTCGAGGTCCACATCGGCCCAGCGCAGCGTCAGGACCTCGTTGCGCCGGCACCCGGTGAGCATCAGCAGGCGGAACGCCGCCACCGCGCTCGGATGCACCCTGCCCTCGGCCTCGACCGCGTCGAGCGTGCGCCCGAGGCGCCGGAACTCCTCCTCGGAGAGGAAGCGCTCGCGGCTCCTCTTCCGATACTTGCGCACGAACCGGCACGGATTGCCGCCCTCCGGCGCGATCCCCCACAGCTCGGCCATGCGGAAGAGGCGCGAGAGCATGTCCAGGACCCTGTTCGCCATCGCCGGCGTCTCGTGCAGGCTGTAGTGCAGCGCCGCGACGCGTTCGCGGCCGATCTCCCCGAGGCGCGCCGGGCCGAGCGCGGGCAGCAGGTGCCTGTCCAGGACATGCCGGCACTGGCGCACCGTGGTCGGCTTGCAGCGCACCTTGACGTGCTCCGTCATGCAGCGCTCCGCCACCTCCGCGACCGTGGGGCCGGCGTCCGCCGGGGCCGCGCCGCCGTCGGGCGCCGGCTCCCTGCCGGCCTTGAGGTCGGCGATGATGCGCGCCGCCTTCGTCCGCGCCTGGTCCGCCGTCATCAGCCCGTGACGCCCGACGGTCAGCCGGCGCGACCTGCCGCCCGCCCGCGTCTGCACGAGGTAGACCTTCGAACCGCTCGGATACACGCGGACCCCGAAGCCCTGAAGCTTCGAATCCCAGTGGACCGTCTCGCGCTCACCCACCGGCAGCGCCTCCACGGTCCGGCGCGAGATCCGCTGTGCGTTCAGCTTCGTCATCGTCCGCTCCCGGCTGTCCCCGTGTCCGTCGCGCCCGTCACGGATCCGCCCGCTCCGTGAGGATGTCGGCGCCGATGCTGTCGGCGACCCTCGCCGTCGAGGCCCGCACCGACTCCCGCGCAAGGTGCGCGTAGCGGGCCGTGGTGTCGATCTTCCGGTGACCGAGCAGTTCGCCGATCATGCTCAGGCTCTCGCCGAGCGCGAGCGCCCTGCTGGCGAAGCTGTGGCGCAAGTCGTGAAGGCGGACGCCGTCGAGGTCCGCGTGCCTGCGGATGCGGTCCCAGGCATCGTTGATGTTGGTCTGGTGAGTACCCTTCTTCCGCCCCGGGAACACCCATGGATTGCCGGCGACGCGGGGGAGGCCCGCCAGCACCGCGGCCGCCGCGGGCGGCATCGGCACGATGCGCGCGCCGGTCTTGCTGTCGGCGAACCGCATCTCGCCCGCCTCGAAGTCGAGGTCGTCCCAGGCCAGCCCCATGATCTCGTTGCGCCGGCACCCGGTCAGCACCAGCAACCGGATCGCCGCCGCCGAGTGACGGGAGGCGAGACGCTTCGCGGGGGCAATGTCGAGCGTGCGTCCGAGCCGTGCGAGTTCCCCGGACGTCAGGAACCGCTCCTTCCGGGGGTCCACCTTGTAGCGGGGCACCGACCGGCAGGGGTTGCGCCCCGGCGGACGCATCTCCCAGAGTTCCGCCATGTTGAACATCTTCACCAGGATGTCGACGCAACGGTTCGCCACCGTCGGCATGCCGCTCAGACCGAACTGGAACGCGAGGATGTCCTTGCGCGCCACCTGCGACACGGGATGCGCTCCCAGGCCCGGCACGATGTGCTTCTTCAGCATGAGGCCGTAGTGCCTGATCGTATTCGGCTTGCAGTGCATGGCGACGTATTCGCGCTCGTAGCGCTCGGCCAGATCGGCCACGGTCGGCGCGGGTTCGGGCTCCGGCTCGACAGGCGGCAATCCGGCCTTGATGCGCGCAAGCAGCTTCGCCGCCTCCCTGCGCGCCTCGGCGGGCGCGATGTCCCCGTGCCGGCCCACGGTCGCGCGGACCGACCTGCCCTTCGCACGGGCCTGCGCCACATAGACCTTGCGCCCCGTGGGGTAGACGCGAATCCCGAACCCCGGCAGTTCGCTGTCCCAGAACACGCCGTCCTTTCCGTTGACCGCGAGACGGTCCACGATACGCTTGGTAAGCGTTCGGTGCTGGCGTTCGGGCATGTCCTCGTTCCTCCACCGGCGCGCGAAAGCGTTCGTTCAAGGGGTGACGATACTGGGGATGACGAGGCCAACTCCGTGGTTTGCCGGGCTCCGCCCGACTTCGCTCTGTGCCATCGTCCCCTCCATCAACGCATGACCGAACGCTTTCCCGGGGCGCTGGAAGCCGGTTCGGGCTCGGACGCAGGTCACGTAAGCGGACCGAAAGCGACCGGCTGGAAATCGGGGCGCATTGAAGCGCATCCGGGGCAGGGATGCAAGGACGGAGATGGGCGACCAGACACACGAATATAGAGAAATGACAATGGTTTATATCAGAAGAGCGCATCCGGGCGCATGCGGGGCAAGGTAGACAAAAATTGAGTTGTCTTTTCGACCCCAACGTGCTGGTGCGCTATCTCCTCAACGACGATGCGGCGCAGGCGGGAGCCGCGCGCGGCCGTGAACGCGGTGCGATTGGAAAACGGCATTCTTCTGTTCTCCGACGAAACCTTCGACGAGCTGCGAACCCGTTTTTTCAGTTCGAAATTCGATCGCTACGTGAGCCGGCATGACAGAGCCGTTTTTCTCGCCCAGTTGGAAGCGGTGTCGGAATGGGTGTCGATAACCGGCGCGAAGCTCGGATGCCGCGATCCGGATGACGACAAATTGCTCGAAACCGCGCTGCTGGGAAACGCGGATTGCCTGGTTACGGGGGACCGGGACCTCCTGGAGATGTCTTCGTTTCACGGGATCCCGATCGTGACGCCGGCGGACTTTTCGGTTCGTGCGTCCGGTTTGTAACGGCAGCGGGGAATCCGCCACGATCGACGTTCGCAGCGCTCCGATTTTCACTGCGTCAAGGCTTTCCTCGCGCGATGAAGGACAAGATGCTGTCCCGCGCCGCCGGCCCTTGGCTTGAACCGACCGCCCGACTACCTTCCGCCGATGACCGAACCTTCCGCGCATATCGACCGCTTCATCGCCGACAACCTGCCGCCGCGGGCGCTGTGGCCGGAGATGGACTATTCCGTCCTGCCCGAGCTTGACGCCTACCCGCCGCGCTTCAACGCGGCGGTCGAGCTCCTGGACCGGCAGGCTGCGGCGGGGTACGGCGACGAGCCGATGTTCCGCTTCGGCGAGAGCGTGTGGACCTGGAACGACATGCTGGGCGAGGCCAACCGCATCGCCAACCTGCTGGTCGGGGAGCTGGGCCTGGTCCCGGGCAACCGGGTGATGCTGCGCTCGGGCAATCACCCGATGCTGGCGGCGGCGTGGTACGCGGTTCTCAAGGCGGGCGGGGTGGCGGTCACCACGATGCCGACCCTGCGCGCGCGCGAGATCGAGTACATCGCGAACAAGGCGCGCATCCAGTACGTCATTTCCCACCGCGCGCTCGCCGACGACGTCGAGGCGGCCGCGCCCGCCTGCGCCGATCTGAGGCAAAATGTCTATTTCGGAAATGACGACCCGGACGGGCTCGAAGCGCGTTCGGCAAATGCCGACTCGACATTTGCGAATGTCGACACCGCGGCGGAGGATGTCGCCATCATCGGGTTCACCTCGGGCTCGACCGGCACGCCCAAGGGGACGATCCACTTCCACCAGGACCTGCTCGCCGCCGCCGACTGCTTCGCCGGCCGCGTGGTCGACATCCGCCCGGGCGACATCGTCTGCGGCAGCCCGCAGATCGCGTTTCTCTACGGGCTGTGCGCCTTCCTGGTGGATGCGCCGCGCTTCGGCGCGAGCACCGTCCTGCTGGAGCGCGCGACGCCGAAGCTGCTGCTGGAGACCATCGAGAAGACCCGCGCCACGGTTTGCTTCTCGACGCCGTCGGGCTACAAGCTGATGCTCGACCACGCGGCGGATTACGACCTTTCGAGCCTCCGCGTCTGCGTCGGTGGCGGCGAGCCGCTCGCGCCCGCCGTCTTCAACCGCTGGCAGGAGATCACCGGGGTCTCGATGATCAACGGGCTCGGCATTTCGGAGCTCCTCCACATCTTCATCTCGGCCGTCGGCGACGACATCAGGCCGGGCGCGATCGGCAAGCAGATCCCCGGCTTCGAGGTGCGGGTGGTGAACGACGATTTCGAAGACACGGCGCCCGGCGAGATCGGCCAGATGATCGTCAAGGGCCCCAACGGCTGCCGCTACCTCGACGACGAAGAGCGCCAGGCGAAATACGTACGTGACGGCTGGAACCTGTCCGGCGATCTGTGCAGGGTCGACGGGGACGGCTACATCCACTACGAGGCGCGGACCGACGACATGATCCTGACGAGCGGCTACAACGTCTCGGGCCTGGAGGTCGAGGCGGTGCTGCTGGAGCATCCGATGGTGCGGGAATGCGCCGTCGTGGGCTCGCCCGACCCCGACCGGGGCGCCATCGTCAAGGCCTTCGTCGCGCTGGCCGACGGCGCGGAGGGAAACGGGGAGATCGCCGGGGAGCTGCAGGACTTCGTCAAGTCGCAGATCTCGGCCTTCAAGTACCCGCGCGCGATCGAGTTCGTCGACGCCCTGCCGCTGACGGCCACGGGCAAGATCCAGCGGGGCGCGCTGCGCGCCCTCGAACGCGAGCGCGCCGAAGCGCGCGCCTCCGCATGATTCTCCGGAGCACACCATGACAGAAATCATCGACTTCCTGATGACCCGGCGCTCGGTCACCGCGCGCAATCTCGGCGATCCCGGCCCGAGCGACACGGAGCTCGACTCGATCCTCAAGACCGGGATGCGGGTGCCGGACCACGGCAAGCTCGGCCCGTGGCGCTTCGTCGTCATCAAGGGCGCGGCGCGGGCGGCGTTCGGCGACGTTCTCGCGGACGCCTTCAGGAAGGAGAACCCCGACGCGTTCGACGAGCTGGTCGAGGTCGAGCGGGAACGCTTCCAGCGCGCGCCGGTCATCGTCGCCGTCACGTCGCGCATCACGCCGGAGCACAAGATCCCGGAATGGGAGCAGACCCTTTCGAGCGGCGCCGTCTGCATGAACATGCTGAACGCCGCCCACGCCATCGGCTATTCCGCGCAATGGCTGACCGAGTGGCCTGCCTATAACGGCGACGTCGCCGCCGCGCTCGGCTGCGGCGAGCACGAGCGGGTGGCGGGCTTCGTCTATATCGGCACCGCCAAGGAGCCGCCCGCCGAGCGCACCCGGGCGGAGTACGAGACCGTGGTTCGCGAGTGGACGCCGGGCGCCTCGTGACGGCGACGATCTCGCTCCGTCCCGTCGGCTACGTCCGCGGCGGGCGCAAGGAGCCCTTCAACGACGACTGGGACAGCGTGACCGCCGCCATCGAGCTCGACACCGACTGGCTCGGCGCGGACGCCATCCTCGGGCTCGACGGCTTCTCCCACGCGGTGATCCTCTACCGGTTCCACCTCACCGACCCCGCGACGATCGTCACCGGCGCGCGGCATCCGCGGAACAACCCGGACCTGCCGCTGACCGGAATCTTCGCCCAGCGCGGGCATTACCGGCCCAACCTGATCGGATCGACGGTCTGCCGCGTGCTCGGCGTCGAGGGGACGACGGTCCGCGTTCAAGGGCTCGATGCGATCGACGGCACGCCGGTGATCGACATCAAGCCCTACATGACCGCCTTCGCCCCGCGCGGCGAGGTGTTCGAGCCGGGCTGGGTGGAAGACGTGATGAGTCGTTACTGGAAGAAACCTTCGTAACTGTATGTCATTTCAGGATTATAAGGCCGACGCGGGACGCGTGTACGAAACCCTGCTCGCCGGCGGCATCGGAATTATTCCGACCGATGTCGGCTACGTGATCCTCGGCGTGACGGCCGAGGCCATCTGGAAGATCTTCCGGGTCAAGCGGCGCAAGCCGGAGAAGCTCAACGCGATGTGCGGCTGCATGGAGATGCACCGCGACCTGCACGTCCTGGAGGACGGCCGGCGCGCCATCGTCTCGGCCATCGTCGGCGACGCGAACCTGCCGATGGGAACGGTGGCGCCGGGCCGGCTCGACCACCCGGCGCTCGCCTCGCTCGACGGCGACATGCTCGACCAGACCACCGACGAGGGCACGATCGCGATGCTGCTCAATGCCGGGCCGCTGCTCGACGAGCTCGCGCGGATCGCGTTCGCCGACGACCGGCTGGTGATCGGCTCGTCGGCGAATATCTCGCTCCGGGGCGTCAAGTTCCGCGCCGACGACATCGAGCCGGAGATTCGCGAGGCCGCCGACATCGTCATCGACTACGGGCTGTCCCGCTGGAACCGCTACGGCAGGTCGTCGACGATGATCGACGTGGGACGCATGCGGGTGGTGCGCTACGGTTCCTGCTTCGACCTGATCGACGACCTGCTCGAGCGCCGTTTCGGAATCTCCCTGCCGCCCGACCCGTCGAGTTGAGCGCGGTCCACGGCCGTCCACCCCCTCACCCTGACCCTCTCCCCGGCGGGGAGAGGGGATTCGCAGGCTGACTCCCCCTTGCCTTCTCCCCTCCCGCTTGCGGGAGGGGTCGGGGGAGGGTGGCGGCCCACACCGCGATGCCGCAAGACGTGGATGCCCGGAACAAGTCCGGGCATGACGGTGGGGGGATAACGGGAGGAGCGGTTCCGCCCGAAACGGCCGCGCTCTACAGTACCGGCGTCCACCATCACGGAGAACGCCGATGGAACGCGAGCACATCAACCCGGAAGGCATTTTCGAGCATCCCGCCTTCACCCGGGTGGTCACCGTCACCGGGCCGACCAAGCTGGTCTTCGTCGCCGGCCAGACGCCGTCCGACGAGAACTACCGCCCGGTCGCGCCGGGCGATTACCTGGGGCAGTACATCGCGGTCAACGAGAACCTCGAGGTCCAGCTCAAGGCGGCGGGCGCGACCTGGGACGACGTGGTCTACCGCAGGATCTTCGTCCTCGACGTCGACGAGTATCTGAGGATCCAGACCGATCCGACGACGCCCAAGTTCGGCGATCCCGACAAGCAGCCGCCGTCGACCCTGGTGGGCGTCACCCGCCTTTCCAACCCGCAGTTCCTCATCGAGATCGACCTGCTCGCCGTGGTCGCGGCGTGAGGGCCGGCACGCCTCGAAAGTTGACGGGCATCGCGCGATTTTCTACCGTCCGGCCTGTGTCGCCGGAGGCCCGATGCGGCCGTCCGGCCCGCAAGTTCCAAAGGGAGAACAATCGTAAGCGTCCGGCGTGACCGCCCCTGCGTGGTCAGTCGGCGGCTTCCCGATCTTCTGCGGGCGCGGTGTTCCACGGCAGCAGATCGTCGATGCGGTTGATCCTGTAGTCGGGGATGCGTTCGAGGACCTGAGCAAGCCAGGCCTGCGGATCGACATCGTTGAGCCTGGCGGTCTCGATCAGGGTGTAGGCGATGGCGGCGGCCCTGCCGCCGCTGGCCGAGCCCATGAAGAGATAGTTCTTGCGGCCGAGCGCGATCGGCCTCATTGCGCGTTCGGCGGGGTTGTTGTCGATCTCGAGGAAGCCGTGCTCGAGATAGGGTCGAAGGCGCTTCATCCGGGTCAGGGCATGACGGATCGCCGCTGCCAGCGGGGTCTTGGCGGAGATTCTGGGCAGCTGCGATTGCAGCCACCGCTCCAGCTCGTCGAGGCACGGCGCGGCCTTGGCCTGGCGGATGGCCGCGCGGTTCTCGGGCGGCTGCCCGCGGGCCTCCTTCTCGATAGCGTAGAGGGCGGCGATCCGTTCCAGCGCCTCGGCGGCGATCGCCGAGCCCTGGGCGGCATGGACGTCGAAGAACTTGCGTCGCACATGCGCCAGACAGGCCACCTCGCGGACCGGCCCGGCGCGCGCCAGCGCACCGAACCCGGCATAGCCGTCCGAGTGCATCCAGCCGGCGAAGCCTTCAAGATGCGCCTTCGGATGCGCCGCCTTGCGGTCGGCCGAGAAGCGGTACCAGGCCGCCGGCGGCGCCTCGCCAGCCCAGGGCCGCTCGTCCCGCACGTAGGTCCAGGCCCGGCCGGTCGCCGTTTTGCCGGTTCCCGGCGCCAGCAGCTTGACCGGGGTGTCGTCGGCGAACAGGGCTTGTCCTTCCAGCACATGGCGCCCGATCGCATCGGCCAGGGGCTCCAGCAGCGCCGTCGCCTTGCCGACCCAGCCGGCGAGCGTCGAGCGGTCGAGCTCGACGCCGTCGCGGGCGAAGATGCGGGACTGGCGGTTGCGGCGCGTCAATCAAGCTGAGACGTTTGCGTCAATCAGGATGAGACGGGGGAAGGCGGCGGTTTGGAACGCAGGGAGGGCGTAGCCCGACCGGAGTTCCGGGCCGCCGGCTCGAAAAATTTCCCCCGGGCCTTCTGGCGGCCAGGGCCGGCCGGGCGAACGGTGAGGCTTTTCCGAGTGGGGGAGCGCGTCGTTGCCCGGGCGTCACATAACCGATCGCCAGAAGAGGCTGTTCATGACCCATAAGAAGACCGACACCATCGCGGTGGCGGCCGCCAAGGCGGGCTTCAGCCGTGCCACCGGCTACCGGCTCGCTGCCGATCCGCTTCCCGCTTGGGAGAAGAAGCCGCGAGGCCGGCGCCGCCCGGACCCGCTGGCCGATATCTTCGAGGAGGATGTCGTGCCGATCCTTGAGGCCAGCCCGCTGATCCGCCCGGTCGGCGTGTTCGAGGAGCTGAGGCGCCGCCATCCCGAACTGGACCCGGGGGTGCGGCGCACGCTGGAGCGGCGGATCCGCACCTGGCGCGCCGAGCACGGCGCGGAGAAGGACGTGATCTTCCGCCAGAAGCACGAGCCGGGCCGGCAGGGCCTGTCCGACTTCACCCGCATGGGTTCGCTCGGCGTGACCGTCGCGGGGCAGCCGTTGGACCCTATGCTCTACCACTTCCGCCTCGCCTGGTCAGGCTTCACCCATGCCCGGGTGGTGCTGGGCGGCGAGAGCTTCACGGCGCTCGCGGAGGGGCTGCAGGACGCGCTGTGGCATCTCGGCGGCGCGCCCGGCGAGCACCGCACCGACAGCCTGTCGGCGGCGTTCTGCAACCTGGGCAAGGACGCGGTCGAGGACATGACCGGGCGCTACCGGGCGCTGTGCGAGCATTACGGCATGGAAGCCACCCGCAACAACCGCGGCGTGGCGCATGAGAACGGCTCGATCGAAGGGCCGCACGGACACCTCAAGCGCCGGATCGCGGATGCGCTGGCGCTGCGCGGCTCGTCGGACTTCGAGACCCTCGACGCCTATCGGCGCTTTGTCGCCGAGGTGGTCGGCCGCGCCAACGCACACCGCTCCAAGGCGATCGAAGCCGAGCGCGCGGTGCTGCGGGACCTGCCGGTCGAGCGGACTGTCGATTACGAGACGATCAGCGTCAACATCGGCCAGTCCTCCGGCTTCGTTCTCCGCCGCGTGTTCTACACCGTGCCCTCACGCCTGATCGGGCACCGGCTCGGGGCGCGCGTTGAGGTGGCGTCGCAAAATCGGACAGGTCGTCAAGGTGTATTCCGCCGTGTGACGGAGGAATGCGGATGAGCAAGCGACGCAGGTTTTCGGGGGAGCTGAAGGCGAAGATAGCCTTGGAGGCGCTACGGGGTGATCGGACGCTTCAGGAGATTGCCTCGGAAGCACCAGGTGCATCCGAACCAGGTGGGTGTGTGGAAGCGCCAGGCGATGGAGGGTCTGGGGGAGGTCTTTTCCGGTGGAGGTGAGCGCCGGGCGCGGGATCACGAGAGCGAGGTCCGGGCTCTTCACGCCAAGATCGGGGAGTTGATCGTAGAGCGTGATTTTTTGTCACGCGGGTCCGGTCGCTGAGCCGGTCCGGGAGACGGGCGATGGTTGTGCGGGGCCACCCGTCGTTGAGCCTGACCCGGCAATGCCGTCTGCTGTCGATCGGGCGCTCGTCGCTCTATGACCGGCCGAAGGGGGAGAGCGCGGAGACGCTGGCTCTGATGCGCCGGATCGACGCGCTGTTCCTCAAGTATCCGTTCTACGGCGCCCGCCAGATGGTTCGGCATCTGCGCCGCGAGGGGGTGCGGATCGGGCGGCGGCGGGCCGCTCGCCTGATGCGCCTGCTTGGTCTTCAGGCGGTCTATCGGGCGCCGCGGACCAGTGCGCCGCACCTCGGGCACCGGGTTTATCCATATCTGCTGCGGTGGTCTGGCGATCGAGCGGCCGAACCATGTGTGGTGCGCCGACATCACCTACATCCCGGTGCGGCGCGGCTTCCTCTACCTGGTGGCGATCATGGACTGGGCGAGCCGCTGCGTCCTGGCCTGGCGGCTGTCGAACACGCTGGACGCGGGGTTCTGTGTCGAGGCTCTCGACGAAGCCCTGGCGCGCCATGGCACCCCGCAGATCTTCAACACCGACCAGGGCAGCCAGTTCACCGGCTTCGCCTTCACCGCGCGCCTGCGGGAGGCCGGTATCCGCATCTCGATGGACGGCCGCGGCCGGTGCATGGACAACATCTTCATCGAGCGGCTGTGGCGCTCGCTCAAATACGAGGCGGTCTACCTGCACGAGATCGCCGACGGCTTCGCAGCCCGGCGCGTCATCGGCCAGTGGATCGGCTTCTACAACACCGAGAGACCGCACTCGGCACTCGGCGGGCGGACGCCGGCCGAGGCCTACCGGGGCGACACGCCTGTGGATATGATGGACAAGCCGCTTCGCGCCTTGACCACATACCCACAGGCGCAACAGCAGCAGCAGAAAGATCGATCCAAGAGGATTCTGGCGGCACAAACTTCAACCGGAATACACCTTGAAAACGCCGTCAGCCTGTCCGACAAACCGACGCCACCTCACGTCTACGACGACCGGATCGACCTCTTCCTCTCGGGCACTCACCTCCTCACCCTGCCGCGCGCGCGCGTCGGCGCGAGCGGTCCGGGCGGTCACGTCGTCAACTACCGTCACGTCATCCACTCCTTGAGGCGTTTGCGCTGTCGGGGACGGGTTGATTTACAAGGCGTTCACGGAGGTGCGAGATTTTTGATACCCCGTGGTGGTCGTTGATATCCGGGGTTTCAGTTTCGCTGCGGCGGTCGTTTTGGCGATTTTCACCCCACGCCGCTGGTCGCGGCGTCTTGGCAGCGAGGTTTTCCTGCGGCGGCCTCGCGCGCCCTGATCGTGCGCATGAGATAGAAGGTGTCGCCATCGGGCCCTGGGGCCCTTGTTCCACCACCACCCCTGGTCGGGAGAACAGCGATGGCGACGGCGGCGAAGCTACCCTTTTCGTGGCGCGATGTCGAAGTCCTGCCGGACCTTGAACGGCTGCGCCTGGTTCTGGCGGTGCTTCCCGACGAGGAGATCGTGACGGCGCTTGAAGTGTGTCGCGGTCGGGGCCGTAACGACTACCCGGTGCGGGCGATGTGGCGGGCGCTGATCGCGGGGGTGGTGTTGCAACACGCCTCGATGCAGTCGCTGTTGCGGGAGCTGGGGCGCAACCCGGCGTTGCTGGAGATCTGCGGGTTCGACCCTCTGCCGTATCAGAGCGGGCCGGTGACGGTGCTTCACGACGGGCATGCGGTAACGCGCCCGGCGCGGGTTCGTTCGACGGCGCCGAGCCACTGGAACTTCTCGCGGTTTCTGGGGCGTGTTGTGCAGCTTGAGGACGAGCAGGGGCTGGTGTCCGCCATGATCGAGAGCCTGCGCGCCGCGCTGTTCGCCGCGTTGCCGGACTTCGGGCGTCATCTCGGCTACGACGGCAAGGCGATCGCGAGCCACTCGACGGGCCGGGTCGGCAAGGACGAGGACAAGACCTCGGACCCCGACGCCGACTGGGGCAAGCACGAGACGGGCGGGGTGGACGCCAGGACCGGCGCGGTGTGGAAGAAGGTGAAGTCGTGGTTCGGCTACGGGCTGCACCTGATCGCCGACACCGATTACGAGGTTCCGGTGGCCTTCGAGGTGACGCGCGCTTCGGCCTCGGAACCCAAGGTGCTGTCCGGGATGCTGGAGGAGCTGTTCGCAAGGGCGCCGGAGATCGCCGGGCGCTGCGCCGACTTCAGCGCCGACCGCGGTCTCGACGATGCCCGCCTGAAGGCGCGGCTGTGGGACCGGTGGACCGCCCGCCCGCTGATCGATACACGGCTGATGTGGCGGGTGGAGAAGCAGGAGCCGAGATACGATCCGGCGCAGCCGATCACGCGGCCGCTGTTCCCCGACCGCGCCGATGTCATCGTTCACGACGAGCGCGGCCGGGTGTCCTGCGTCTGTCCCGGGACCGGCGAGGTCCGCGCTATGGCGTTTCAGGGGTTCGAGGCTGATCGGGGCCGCTGCGGCACGCTCAAATACCGCTGCCCGGCAGCCGCCTTCGGCTTCGCCTGCGCCGGCAGCCGGGCCTGCCACCGGGCCGGCGGGGTCAAGCCCGGAGACTATGGCCGCATCCTGCGCATCGACCTCGACAGCCACGACCGGCGCATCTTCACCCCCACGCCCTGGGGCAGTCCGTCATGGCGGCGCGGCTACAACCGCCGCTCGGCCATGGAGCGGATCAACAGCCGCCTCGACAACAGCTTCAACTTCGAGACCCACTACATCCGAGGCCGCGCCAAGATGAAGACCCGCCTCGGCCTCGCCCTGGCGGTGATGATGGCGATGGCTCTCGCCCAGGCCCGCGCCGGCCGCCCCGAGCGCATGCGCTCCCTGGTCGGCGCCGTGCCGTATCTCGACACCGGCTGACCGCTCGTCTGCCTCCCGACAATCCTGCCCGATCCCGCCGCCCGACGGCAGAGGGGAAGCCACGCCCGCACGCCAGACAATCTTCCGGTAATCGTATTTGTCAGGCCCCGGAAGCCCGTATCCTGCCCGGTGGGGAAGCGGGCCGGACGATATTCAACCGCCAAAATCGAACCGGCGACAGCCAAAAATCACCACAGCGCACATTTCTCTCCTTGAAGAAGAAGCCGATGGCGCTGATGAACCTGGTCTATCGCGACGAGCTGTTCCCTCGCGAGCCCTACCGACGCTGCTTCGAGAAGGCCCTGGAGCGGATCGGCGAGCGCGAGGCCTGCCGCCTCGCCGTCGGCCTCCTGGCGCTGGCGCATGAGGAGAGTTGCGAGGCCGAGCTGGCCGCGGCGATCAACCACGCGCTCGGGATCGGCCGTCTCCCCGACCCCGGCGAGCTCAAGGCGCGCTTCGCGCCGCGCCGCAGCAAAATGCCCAGCGTCGATGTCGTCAGGCCGCCGCTCGGCGGCTATGGCTCGTTGCTGAGCGCAGGAGAGGCGTAAGCGGTTAAAGCACGGCGTTCGGCATTTGTGTTGATCCGGCCGACCCTCGCGCGGGAGGGTTTTTCCGATCGATTTCACGATGATGGGAGGATTTTTTGATGTCGGACGATGTGTCGACGGTGACGGTTGACGGCGCCGGCCGGGAGTTTCGCGGCGAGGCCGAGTGGCGGGCGCTGATGGCGGATTTCGAGCGCTGGGACGGCTCTCAGACCAGCTTCTGCAAGGCCCGGGGGGTGTCGCGGAAGACGTTCCAGGGCTGGCGCCGCCGGTTCGGTCTGACCGCCGGCAAGCCGCGCGGCAAGCGCCGTGCCAAGCCCGGCGGCTTTGTCGAGATCGCGGCGGGATCGGGGCCGGGCTGGGATGTCGAGCTGTCGCTCGGCGACGGGGTGGTGCTGCGTCTGCGGCGGTCCTGATGCTCGGCGGCTGGCCGGCGGGCGGCATCTGGCTGTCGACGGAACCGGCGGACCTGCGGCGCAGCTTCGACGGGCTGTGCGCGCTGGTCGCGACCCATCTCGGGGAGAACCCGGCGAGCGGGCGCTGGTATGTGTTCGTCAACCGCCGCCGGACGATGGTGAAGGTTCTCGGCTTCGAGCATGGCGGGTTCTTCATCTGGGCCAAGCGGCTGGAGCAGGGGCTGTTCGCCTCGCCCCGGTCGGCGGGGCGGAAGTCTCTGGCGCTGTCGCGGACCGAGCTTTCGGCGCTTCTGGAGGGGATCGACATCACCGTGCGGCGCCACCGCAAGCGCTATGCCGTCCCGCTGGAGGCGGCGTGAAGCCGCCCCGCCGTGGCGGCCGCGACATCGGAGGTCAACGGATCGTCGGCGAACAGCGTCTTCCACCGCCTCGGCCTCAGCTCGTCGACCCGGGAGGCCGGGTGGGTGTCGATGCGCAGCAGGACGTCGATCAGCCAGACGCGAGGGTCGATGTCTTGCATCCGGCAGGTGGCGAGCAGGCCGTTGACGATCCCGATGTTCTCGGCGCCGAGCTCGGTCCAGGCGAACAGCCAGTTGCGCTGGCCGAGCTTGGCGGGCCGTATCTTGTTCTCGATCCGGTTGGTATCCGGCGGCACGTCCGGGTCGGCGAGGAACACCTCCAGCGTGGCCCTTCGCTCGACGGCGTAGCCGATCGCCTTGCGGATCGGGTGCATGGGCGTCAGCGCCGCCGCCTCCAGCGTGCGGTCGCACCACTCCCAGAACGCCTCGACCGCCGCGCGCGACCGGGTCCGCCGCGCGATCGCCCGCTCGGCCGTCGGCCGGCCGTCGATCTCCTCCTCGATCCTGTAGATCGCGCCGATCAGCGCCAGCGCGTCGGCGGCCATCGCCGGGTGGTTGTCCTTCTGCTCCCAGAAGTTACGGCGGGTGTGGATCCAGCAGCCCTGATGCCGGACCGCCCCTTCGCGCGCCGCGACATAGGCCTCGTAGGCGCCGTAGCCGTCGCTCACCAGGGTTCCGGCATAATCGCCGAGGAACTCGGCCGCGTGCCGGTGCGCCCGGGAGCCGGCGAAGGGGAACACCACCTCGCCCTCCTCGCCGAGCACCGGCCAGAAGTAGCCCTTCTTCATGCTGCCGGACTTGCCCGGGTGCCGCCCGGCCCGGATCGGCGTCTCGTCCATCTGGATCACGGCGCTCCGCAGCACCGAACCCCACTGCGCGTCGTGGATCGGCTTCAGCAGCGCGATCGCCCGGTTGGCCCACAGGCTCAGCGAGCCCCGGTTCACGGTGATGCCGGCGGCCTCCAGCATCCGGTGCTGGCGGTAGAGCGGCAGGTGCCAGAGGAACTTGTCGATCAGCAGGGCGGCGACGAAGGAGACGTCGGCGCAGCTGTTCTTGAACAGGCTTTCGCGGGCCGGCGCGGCGACCAGGGCGCCGGTCTCGCGGAGCTTCACCTTGAGGTGGCGGTAGCGGATGACCACGTGCCGGCATTCGAGCGCGGCGAGCCGGCAGTGGACGCGCTCGGAGACCACCTCGTAATCGTCCTCCGACAGCCCCTCGATCTCGGGCGGCGTCACGGCGATGTCGATCACCGGGGCCTGGCCGTTGAAGCGCAGCCCGGTGTCGTTGAGGGCATCGCCGCGTGCCTTTGTGCGACCGGGCTTGCCACCGCGGCGGCGGTCCTTGCCGTCGGCCGCCTGATTGTCGTCGGAACCGTCCCCGCCCTCCCTGCGCCGTTCCGAGCGCGAGCCGTACAGGTCGCGCTGCAGCTGGACGATCTGGGCGGTGAGCGCGGCGACCTCTGCCGCGAGCTCGGCGATCCGCCCTTCCTGGGCGGCGATCGTGGCCGCCATATCGGCCTTGTCCGACGCCAGTTGCCCGGACAGCGCGATCAGCGACCGGAGCGCCTCCTCGGCCTCCGGCGGCAGGGCGCCGTCGCCGAGCAGGCGGGCGAGCTCCCGGCCGAGCTCCTCGACCTGGCCGGCCTCGGACGGCGCGCTCATTCCTCGGCCTCGACGGCCATCAACGCCGCCAGCACCGCCAGCCGCTCGGCCCGCGGCATCGCCTCGTACCGGCGGCCCCAGCTCGCCGCCTTCCGCTTGACGATCTGGCGGTGGGTGAAGTCCCGCCCCGCGAACGACGCCCAGTGCACCCGGTCGGGCTCGAAGTTGAACCACAGCTTCTCGGTGACCACGCAGGACTGGTTGTTGACCTGGACCTCGAGCGAGCGCCAGCCGGCCAGATGTTCGTCATAGAGCCGGGACGGATAGCCGGACACCATCACCCGGCAGGGCAGCGACTTCAGGATGCCGAGAAGCGCGACATGGTCGGCGTCGGTGTAGTCGAAGCGGTAGCGCCGCCCCGACCGGCGCGCCGACTGCACGTAGGGCGGGTCGCTGTAGACCAGCTCGCGGCCGGCGAACGCGAACCCGGACAGGAAGCGGTGGGCGCAGCCGTGGTGAAGCTCGACCGGGTAGTCGCAGCGGAACCCGTCGAGCGCCCGGCGGTTGAGATCGATGCCGATGTTGCGAAGCGCCGGAGGCTTGCGCTTCATGATCGCGCCGCCCCCCAGATGGGTCTCCACAAAAACGTCGTGCGGCGGCATCAGGCTCACGATCGCCTGGCAAAGCCCCGTCGTCGCCTTCGATCCGTACCATGCCGCCATCGCCGCCCCCGACGCGCTTCGCCCGGACGGCCGGTCTATAGGGCGGACGGCCTATGGTGTCAAACGAAAATCCGTCCCAAATCCAAAATCGACGCCGTGGTTTAACCGCTTACGGAGAGGCGGCATGACCGACAAAGACGACAACAACACCGCGCTCGACCCCAACAAGATCGACGCCATGAAGCTCTCCTTGATGCTTGCCGAGCTCCGCCTGCCGACGATCAGCCAACTCTGGCAGAGCTTCGCCAAGCGGGCCGACAAGGAAGGATGGACCGCGGCTCGCTTCCTCGCGGCCCTGGCTGAACACGAACTCGCCGAACGCGACCGGCGGCGCATCGAGCGCCACCTCAGGGAGGCCAAGCTGCTTCCGGGCAAGACGCTTGCCTCCTTCGACTTCAACGTCGTGCCGATGATCTCGAAGGCCCAGGTCAGCGCGCTGGCCGCCGGCGACGCCTGGCTCAGCCAGGGCGCCAACTGCCTGATCTTCGGACCGCCAGGGGCCGGCAAGAGCCATCTCGCCTCCGCCATTGGCCTGGCCCTGGTTGAGAGCGGATACCGTGTGCTGTTCACCAGGACCACCGATCTCGTGCAGCGCATGCAGGTTGCAAGGCGCGAGCTTGCACTGGAAAGCCTGTTGGCGCGGCTCGACCGCTTCAACCTCCTGATCCTCGACGACCTCGCCTATGTGCGGAAGGACCAGGCCGAGACCGGCGTGCTCTTCGAACTCATCTCGGCGCGCTACGAGCGGCGATCCCTGCTCATCACCGCAAACCAGCCCTTCGGCGAGTGGGGAAAGGTGTTCCCGGACGAAACAACCGCGGTGGCTGCCGTCGACCGCCTCGTCCACCACGCCACCATCCTCGAGATGAACGTCGAGAGCTACCGCCGCCGCGCCGCTCTCGACAGAGGCAAGCGAAAGGCCGGCCGGCCGCCAAGCTACGCAACCAAGAAAAACACCAAGGACTGAGCCGCCGCCTGCTCAGGTAGAGCGGCCACGACAATCAGGGCCCGCGGGGATCGTCTCCGCGGGCCGTCTCTTCTCCGACCCGACGGCCTGCCGCGACAATCAAAACCCTTCCCGAAAACACTGCTTGTCGCGCCGCGACAATCAAAACCGGAAACCGCTTGCAATCCACCCCCCGCGCGGCAATCATCAACTCGCCGCTGCCGCCGGGAATCTCATCCTGATTGACGCGCAGCTCTCACCCAGATCGTCGCGCCATACCAGCTCCTCCGTCACATCCTCGCCGAGCCGCTTGAGACGGCCGCCGCAGTCCGCGCAGCGCTCGCCCGGCGCGAGAACCGTCTCCTCGCGCGGCAGGTGGTCCGGCAGGGGACGGCGCTTCGGCTGCTTCTTCGTGGCGGGCGTCGGCTCGGTCGGCGCCTCGGCCGCCCGCGCGATCTCCTCGTCCTCCAGCCCGAGCTCAAGCTGGTCGAGGGCCTCCGAGGTGACGCCGAAGCGCTGCCGCCGCAGACCCGCAAGCTGGTGCCTGAGCTTCTCGATCAACAGATCGCGGTTGCGCAGCTCGGCGTCCCGTGCCGCCAGTTCGGCCCGCGAGGCCAGCACCATCGCCTTCAACGCGGCGATGTCGTCGGGCAGGGAATGGGCCGCTTCGAGCATGGCCGCATCCTACCCGAAGGGGCCGACAAAGGGAAGCCCGAATGACAGTCAACCCATTGTTTATAAACGGTGAATCAGCCCGCGGCCAGCGGTCTCCAGGTGCGAACCGGCGCCCGCCAGTCGATCCCCTCAAGCAGCATCGACAGCTGCGCCGGCGTCACCGACACCTTCCCTTCCGATGCCGACGGCCACACGAAGCGGCCGCGCTCCAGACGCTTCGAGAACAGGCACGCACCCTGGCCGTCCCACCAGATCATCTTGATCAGGTCGCCCCGGCGGCCGCGGTAGATGAAGAGATGGCCGCAATGCGGATCCGCCTTCAATACCCGCTCCGCCTGCGCCGCGAGACCGGGGAACCCCTTGCGCATGTCGGTCACGCCGCAGGCCAGCCATACCCGGGTCGAGGAGGGAACCGGGATCATCCGCCAAGCGCCCGCACCACCCGGCACAGCGCGTCCGCGTCGAACGACCCGAACGCGCTCACCCGGTGGCCGTTCGACAACGCGATCTCGATCCGACCGTCCGATGCCGCGGCCGGCTCCAACGGCGGCGCATCGGGCACCACCTCCACCGGCAGGAAGGACGGCGCCTCCCCGGCATCGGCCGCCGGCCTGTAACGGGGATCGCGCCGCCAGGTGAAGATCAGGTTGGCGTTGACGTCATAGCGGCGCGCCACAACCGACACCGAGACACCGGGAGCGTAGCTCTGCGCCACGATCCGGCGCTTCTCGTCGTCCGACCAGAACCGGCGTACCCGACGTGGCACCGCAGCCCCCTAAGATAGTGTCCATTAGCCGATAATGGACACTATCGACCTCTGGAACCTCACCACAGACTGCGGCTCCAAGCCGTCTCGCCACAAGGGCGGTCACGCCAGACGCTTACGCTGCACAAGGGCAACGTGTTCTGGGAGATGTCGGGCTGGGCGCCGAAATACATCCCCCCCTCGCTGCTGCGCGACATGCGCTCGCGCCTCAAGGACAAGGTGATGTTCGGCAGCGACTATCCCTCGATGCCGTACAAGCGGCTGTTCGAGGAATGGAACGAGGTGGGCTACAGCGACGAGTTCCTGGAGAAATTCTTCCACAGCAACGCCGAGACGATCCTCGGCCTGTAGGCGCGGGCGCCCGCTCCGCCCTCCCCCGGCCCCTCCCGCAAGCCCCGGACTGCGATCCGGGGCAAGCGGGAGGGGAGAAGATGGGGCGGGTCGGCGAGCGACTCCCCCTCTCCCCCGTGGGGGAGAGGGAAGGGGTGAGGGGGCGGAAGAACGTGGATGCCCGGAACAAGTCCGGGCATGACGTGGTGGGGGAAACCGGGGACCGGGGCCGTATCGAGGGACCGCCGCCCTACGTCATCCCCGCCCGTTCGAGCACGCCGTCGAGGCGCCGTTCGAGCTCGGGCAGCGCCGGCACCATCGGCAGGCGGTGCTCGTTCTCCGGGATCAGCCCGACCTTTTTCATCATGTATTTGATGGGGATCGGGTTGGTGTCGTAGAACACCGCCTGGTTGATCTCGAACAGGGCGTAGTGGATGTCCTGCGCCTTCCTGAGGTCGCCTTCCCAGACCGCCTCGCACATCGCCGCCAGCCGCGCCGGGCGGAGATTGCCGACCGCGTTCATTAGCCCGCAGGCGCCGACCGCCATCATCGGGTAGCTCAGATCCTCGAGCCCGACGAAGATGCGGAAATCCATGCCGAGCGTGGCGAGGCAGCGGCTGACGAAGCCGAGATCGTCGACGGCGTGCTTCATGCCGACGAAGTTGGGGGCCTTGTCGGCGATCTCGCACAGCGTTTCCAGCGTGACGTTCACCGCCGCGCGGCCGGGGATGTGATAGATCATCCACGGCAGGCCGGTGCGCTTGGCGAGCTCCAGGTAATAGGCGGCGAGCCCGCGCTGCGGCGGGCGGATGAAATAGGGGGTGACGATCAGCAGCGCATCCGCGCCCGCCTTTTCGGCGTGTAGCGTAAGCGCCTCGGTGTCGGCGAAGGATTGCGAGCCCGTCGCCGCGACGATCGGCACCCGCCCGGCGGCGGCCTCGACCGCCACGTCGACCGCCCGGTTGCGCTCGTCCACCGTAAGCGTCGCGGGCTCCGACGTGGTGCCGTTCACCAGGATGCCGTGCGAGCCCTCCGCGATCTGGAATTCGACCATCGCGGCATAGGCCGCGTAGTCGACCGTGCCGCCTCGGAAGGGGGTGATCAGGGGGGGAATCGAGCCGCGCAGGAAATCCTTCGGCAGATCCATCATGGTCGGGAAACTCCTACTCGCCGAGCGCGGCCCTCACCTGCTCCTTGTTGGTCTCGAAGCCGACATTGGCGCCCAGCACCGACCACGGGTGCTTGAGATCCTCCTGCCAGAGGAGCGACTCCATGACGATGTTGAGCGGCTGGTCCTGGATGGTGAGCTCGTAGACCGCCTCGTCGTAGGAGGCGTGGTTGTGCACCGCCCAGCCGGGCGCCGACAGCATCAGGTCGCCCGCCTTCCACTCATAGACCTTGCCCTCGACGGTGGAGCGCCCGCTGCCCGAGAAATAGTAGTTGATCGCCGCCGAGACGTGGCGGTGCGGGCGGTCGACGATCTTCGGCGGGCGCACCGTCATGGTCGCGAAGAAGCTCGGCGTGGTGCCGTTGAAGCGCCCGGTCATCGGGTTGAACAGCAGGTAGAGCCGCCGGCCGCGATACTCCTTGCCGAGATCCTGAAGCTTGTCGAGCTCGCGCTTGACGTCCTGCCAGGGCCAGTGGAGCGCGGGCGAATCGACCGATTCGGGGTTGATCAGCGTCTCGTAGGGCATCAGCCAGGCGCCGTCGTCGGTCAGCTGGAAGGTGCCGTAGGGGTTGATGTCGCGCTTGTCGGGCGGCGCATCCGCCGCCGCTTCCCCGTCGCCGCCGCCGACCGCCTCGATCAGGGGCGGCGGTTCCTCGTCGACGATGTGGACGTTCATCTTCTCCAGCAGCGGCGCGTTGGAGTAGGACAGCCGGACCTGCACGTCGTCGGTGTCGTTGACGTGCCAGTAGGTCGCCATCGACGGGAAATTCCAGACGTCGTAGAGCGCGAACGGAATGCGCTTGCCGTTGACGATCGAATGTCCGCCGCCGCCGATGCAGAAATTGACCTGGGTCGAGTTGTGGCGGATCGGCGCCGACTGCTCGCCGGGCTTGAGCACCTCTAGCGTCACGCGGACGCCGGGCTGGAGCCCCGGGCCCACGCCGAGCTTTTCCCAGTCGGGATGGGCGACGATCGAATGGCGCCGCCCGTTGCCGGGCCGGTCGAGGCTCGCGAGGCGGTCGACTTCCTCGTCGATCTCTTCCTTGGCGATGACCACCGGCTCCCAGAGATCGAGCTCGGGCGTGGCGTAGCCGCTGCGGTCGATGAAGACGGCCTTTTTCTGCGTCATGTCGGAACCTCTCCGGGTGCATCGCCGCCGCTCGACGGGTCGCGGTTCGGCGTCGAGGGCGGCGGCGGGGGTGTCGAAAACGTAGCCCCGGGCCCGGCGGCGGTCAATCGGGCGCGAGCCCGCCGAGGGTCTTGCCGATCTGCGCGGCGACATCGTCGATCGCGGCCATCCCGTCGACCGTCCTGAGGACGCCCCGCCCGCGGTAATAGGGCAGCAGCGGCTCGGTCTGGGCGTGATAGGCAGCGAGCCTGGTCCTGACGGTTTCTTCGTTGTCGTCGGGCCGCTGCCTGAACTCGGTCCCGCCGCAGCGGTCGCAGACCCCCTCCTGGGCGGTCGGCCGGAACCGTTTGTGATATCCGGCCCCGCAGGCCGCGCAGGAAAACCGTCCCGAGATGCGCTCGACCAGAACCGCGTCGTCGACCGCCATCTCGATTACCGCGTCGAGCCGCTTGCCCTTGCGTCCGAGCAACTCGTCGAGCGCCTCGGCCTGCGCCACGGTGCGGGGGAAGCCGTCGAGGATGAAGCCGTCGGCGCAATCCGGCGCGTCGATGCGCTGCTCGATCATCTCCACCATGACGTCGTCGGGGACGAGTTTCCCGGCCTCGATGATGGACTTGGCGAGGCGGCCGATCTCGCTGCCGGACGCCACGGCGGCGCGCAGCATGTCGCCGGTGGAGAGCTGGACGAGCCCGTTGGATTCCTCAAGACGTTGGGCCTGGGTGCCCTTGCCGGCGCCCGGTGGACCCAACAGGATGAGGTTCATCCGCGCCGTCCCCGGAGCCGCGACTTCTTGATCAGCCCTTCATATTGATGGGCGATGAGGTGCGATTGGACCTGGGCCACGGTATCCATGGTGACGGTGACGACGATGAGCAGACTCGTCCCGCCGAAATAGAACGGCACCGCATATTGCGAGATCAGGATCTCCGGCAGGATGCTGACCGCGGTGAGATAGATCGCGCCCACCACCGTCAGTCTGGTGAGGATGAAGTCGAGATGGTCGGCGGTGTTCTTGCCGGGCCGGATTCCGGGAACGAAACCGCCGTACTTCTTGAGGTTGTCGGCGGTCTCCACGGGATTGAAGACGACCGAGGTGTAGAAGAACGCGAAGAAGACGATCAGCGCCCCGTAGATGAAGAGATAGATCGGCTGGCCGCGCCCCAGAAGGGCGGTCACGTCGCCGAGCCAGTCGGGGCCCTGCTGCGAGGAGAACCCGGCGACCGTGATCGGCAGCAGCAGGAGCGAGCTCGCGAAGATCGGCGGGATGACGCCCGCGGTGTTGATCTTGAGCGGGATATGCGAGCTCTCGCCGCCGAACATGCGGTTGCCGACCTGGCGCTTGGGATACTGGACGACGACCCGGCGCTGGGCGCGTTCGATGAACACGATGAAGGTGATCACGGCGACCGCCATCACCAACAGGACGACGATGAAGATCGCCGACAGCGCGCCGGTGCGGCCGAGCTCGAGCGTGGCGGCCAGCGCCGCGGGCAGGTTGGCGACGATGCCGGCGAAGATGATCAGGGAAATACCGTTGCCCACCCCGCGCGCGGTCACCTGCTCGCCGAGCCACATCAGGAAGATGGTCCCGCCGACCAGCGTGATCACCGTGGTCGCCCGGAAGAACATTCCGGGATCGATCACGGCGGAGCCCTGGCTTCCGGTCATCCCCTCGAGACCGACGGCGATCCCGTAGGCCTGCAGCGCGGCCAGCACCACCGTGCCGTAGCGGGTGTACTGGTTGATCTTCTTGCGGCCCGGCTCGCCTTCCTTCTTGAGCTGCTCGAAATAGGGCGACACCGCGGTGAGCAGCTGCATGATGATCATCGCCGAGATGTACGGCATGATGTTGAGCGCGAAGATCGTCATGCGTCCGAACGCGCCGCCCGCGAACATGTCGAACATGCCGAGGATGCCGCCGGCCTGCTGGCGGAAGATGTCCTCGAGGATCGCCGGGTCGATGCCCGGGATCGGGATATAGGTGCCGAGGCGATAGATAATCAGCGCGCCGAGCGTGAACCAGATCCGCTTCTTGAGCTCGGTCGCCTTGGCGAAGTTGGCGAAGCTGAATTGAGAGGCGAGCTGCTCGGCCGCCGAAGCCATGGGCTAGTCTCCCGACCCTGCGCCGTCCCCGTCGTCTTTTCCGGCGTCGCCGTCCGATGCCTTTCCGGCCCCGGCGCGCGCCCCGGCATCGACCGCGATGCTGCCCCCGGCCTTCTCCACCGCCTCGACCGCCGCCTTCGACGCGCCCGAGACCTGCAGCGTCACGCTCGCCGTGATCCCGCCCTTGGCGAGGATGCGGATGCCGTCCCGGCGGGTCTTGATCAGCCCGCAGGCGACCAGCGCCTCCTCGTCGATGGGCTGCGCGGGATCGATCTTGCCCGCGTCGATCGCCGCTTGCAGGCGGCCCAGATTGAGCACGCGGTAGTTCTTGCGGAAGATGTTGTGAAAGCCGCGCTTGGGCAGACGCCGGTAGAGCGGCATCTGGCCGCCCTCGAATCCGAGCAGCGACACGCCGCTCCGCGACTTCTGGCCTTTCTGGCCCTTGCCGGAAGTCTTGCCGCGGCCGGAGCCGATGCCGCGGCCGACGCGCTTGCGCGGCTTTCTCGCGCCGGGGTTGTCGCGGATCTCGTTCAACTTCATCGAATGGCTCCCGGCCTTCCCCTAGTCCCGCTCATCCACGGAAACCAGGTGCGCGACCTTGCGGATCATACCGCGTATCGCGGGCGTGTCCTCGAGCTCGCGGGTGCGGTGCATCTTGTTGAGGCCGAGCCCGATCAACGTCGCCCGCTGGTCCTTGGGCCGGCCGATCGGGCTCTTGATCTGGGTGACGGTGACCGTCTTGGGCTTGCTGGCCTTCCTAGCCATTGGCCTCGGCTCCCGCCGCCTGGCTCCTCGCGTCGTCGCCGCCGCGGCGTCCGATGATGTCGCTCACCTTCTTGCCGCGCCGCGCCGCGACGGAGCGGGGCGAATTGAGCCGCGACAGCCCGTCGAAGGTCGCCTTGACCATGTTGTACGGGTTGGCGGTGCCGATCGACTTGGCGACGACATCGTGCACCCCGAGCGTCTCGAAGACCGCGCGCATCGGCCCGCCGGCGATGATGCCGGTCCCGGGCGGCGCGGCGCGCAGCACGACCCGGCCCGCGCCGAAACGGCCGACGATATCGTGGTGCAACGTGCGGCCTTCGCGCAGCGGCACGCGGATCAGCTTGCGCTTGGCCTGTTCGGTCGCCTTGCGGATCGCTTCCGGCACCTCGCGGGCCTTGCCGCTGCCGTAGCCGACGCGGCCCTTGGCGTCGCCGACCACCACCAGCGCGGCGAAGCCGAACCTGCGCCCGCCCTTCACCACCTTGGCGACGCGGTTGATGCTGACCAGCTTGTCTACCAGCTCGCTCTGTTCCGATTCCTCGGACCGGCGGTTGCTGCGCTCGGATCGCGGACCTCTTGCCATCGTCACTTCCTCAGAACGCGAGACCGCTCTCGCGGGCCGCTTCGGCCAGGGCCTGAACCCGGCCATGATAATCGTAGGAACCGCGGTCGAAGACGACTTCCTTGACCCCGTTGGCGATCGCCCGCTCGGCCACCAGCTGGCCGACCTTCGCGGCCGCTTCCTTGTCGGCGCCGCTCTTGAGGCTTTCGCGCAGCTCCTTTTCCAGGCTGGAGGCCGCGGCGAGCGTCCGCCCGGCGCGGTCGTCGATCACCTGGGCCGAGATGTTCCTGTTCGACCGGAAAACCGACAGGCGCGGACGGCCGCCGTTGCGGCGCCTGAGCTGCCGGCGCACCCTTGCGCGGCGCTTCATGGCGAGTTCGGACACGTTTGCCATCGAACGCCCCTACTTCTTCTTGCCTTCCTTGCGGACGATGATCTCGTTCGCATAGCGGATGCCCTTGCCCTTGTACGGCTCCGGCTTTCGATAGGCGCGGATCTCGGCGGCGACCTGGCCGACCTGCTGGCGGTCGATGCCGGACACCGCGATATGCGTGGGCCGTTCGCAGGCAATCTGGATCCCGTCGGGGATCGCGTGCCGGACCTCGTGGCTGTAGCCGAGCTGGAGCACGAGCTCCTTGCCCTCGACGGCGGCACGGTAGCCGACGCCGGCGATCTCGAGCTCGACCTTGAAACCCTCGCTGACGCCGGTGACGATGTTCTGCAGGAGGCTCCGCGTCGTCCCCCACATGGCGCGGGCGCGCTTGGACTCGCCGCGCGGCATGACCGTCAGCTTTCCGTCCTCCTGGGTCAGCTCGACATCGTCGGACAGCGTCATCGACAGCGCGCCGAGCTTCCCCTTCGCGCTGATCTCGCGTCCGCCAACCGCCACCTCGACACCCGCGGGCAGCGTGACCGGAACCTGTCCCACTCTCGACATGCGGCCTCCTAGAACACCATGCAAAGGACCTCGCCGCCGACATTGGCGGCACGGGCCTCGCCGTCGGACATCACGCCCTGCGGGGTGGACAGGATCGAGATGCCGAGCCCGTTATAGACCGGCGTCAGGTCCTTGATCTTGGAATAGACCCGCCGCCCCGGCTTGGAGACCCGCCGGATCTCGCGGATCACGGGCTCGCCCTCGTGGTACTTGAGCTCGATGCGCAGCTCGGAAATCCCCTTCTTCAGCTCGCTCTCGCTGTAGCCGCGGATGAAGCCCTCGCGCTGGAGCACGTCGAGCACGTTGGCGCGCAGCCTGGAGGCGGGCGAGTCGACCGCCGCCTTGTGCGCCCGCTGGCCGTTGCGGATACGGGTCAGCATGTCGCCGAGAGGATCGCTCATCGTCATCCCGCGATTCTCCTACCAGCTCGACTTGACCATGCCGGGGATCAGCCCGAACGCGGCGAGCTCGCGCAGCGCGATCCGGGAGATGCGGAACTTGCGGTAATAGCCCCGCGGCCGCCCGCTCAGCTCGCAGCGATTCCGGATGCGCACGGGCGAGCCGTTGCGGTTCATCTTGGCGAGCCTGAGGCGCGCGTCGAACCGCTCCTCCATCGGCAGGTCGCGGTCGTTCGCGATTTCCTTCAACGCCTTGCGCTTGTCCGCGTCGCGCGCGGCCAGCCGCTTGCGCTTGTTGTTTCTCTCTACGGCGCTTTTCTTCGCCATCCGTTCGTTCCCGATCCTTTGTCAGTTCACGAAGGGAAACTGGAATCCCTTGAGCAGCGACCTCGCCTCGTCATCGGTCTCCGCCGTGGTGACGACGATGACGTCCATGCCGCGCATCTGGTCGACGGAGTCGTAGTCGATCTCGGGGAAGACGATCTGCTCCTGCAGCCCCATCGCGTAGTTGCCGTTGCCGTCGAAGCTGTTGGGCGACAGGCCGCGGAAGTCGCGCACCCGAGGCAGCGCGATGGTGATCAGCCGGTCGAGGAACTCGTACATCATCGCCCGCCTGAGCGTGACCTTGACGCCGACCGCCATGCCTTCGCGCAGCTTGAACTGGGCGACCGACTTGCGGGCGCGGATGACGATCGGCTTCTGCCCGGCGATCAGCGTCATGTCGCGGGTCGCCGCGTCGATCTTCTTCGAATCGCCGACCGCCTCGCCGACGCCCATGTTGAGGACGACCTTCTCCAGCCTCGGCACCTGCATGGGATTGGCGTAGCCGAACTCCTCCCGCAGCGCGGGCCGGACGACCTGTTCGTAGTGTTCCTGAAGGCGGGCTGGCATCGTCTTCGTCCCTAGTCGATCAACTCGCCGGACGCCTTGGCGTAGCGCACCTTGCGGCCGTCCTCGAGCGTCCTGAATCCGACGCGCGTCGGCTTGTCGGAAGCGGGGTCGAGCAGCGCCACGTTGGAAACGTGGATCGAGGCTTCCTTCTCGACGATGCCGCCGGTCTGCGTCTGCGTCTGGCGGGTGTGGCGCTTGACCATGTTGACCCCCTGGACGATCAGCCGGCCTTCCTTCGGCATCGCCTTGAGCACGCTGCCGCGCTTTCCCTTGTCGCGCCCGGTCAGCACGATCACGTTGTCTCCCTTGCGGATCCGCTTGATCGGGCCGCCCTTCGCCTGCCGTCCCATGTCACAGCACCTCCGGCGCGAGCGAGATGATCTTCATGTACTGCTTGGCGCGCAGCTCCCGGGTGACGGGGCCGAAGATGCGGGTTCCGATCGGCTCGCCGGCGGCGCTGATGAGCACCGCCGCGTTGCGGTCGAACCGGATGGCGGTGCCGTCGGGCCGGCGGATCTCCTTGGCGGTGCGCACCACCACCGCCTTGTGGATGTCGCCCTTCTTCACGCGGCCGCGCGGGATCGCCTCCTTGACGGAGACCACGATCACGTCGCCCACCGACGCCCAGCGGCGCCTGGAGCCGCCCAGGATGCGGATGCACTGCACCCGCCGGGCGCCCGAGTTGTCCGCTACGTCGAGATTGCTTTCGGCCTGAATCATACCATCCTCACGTCGCCGAGGCCGCGCCCGCCTCGTCGATCACCTCCCACCGCTTGGACCTGGACAGCGGCCGGCACTCGCGGATACGCACCACGTCGCCTTCCTTGCAGCGGTTCCCGGCGTCGTGCGCCGTGAACTTGCCGGACCGGCGGATGATCTTCTTGTAGATCGGGTGCCGCACCCGGCGTTCAACCCTGACTACGACGGTCTTGTCCATCTTGTCGCTGACCACGACACCCTGCAGAACGCGTCTCGGCACCGCTCAGCCCTCCTCTTCGGCCGCGCGGCGGCGCTCGTTGACGACGGTCTGGATGCGCGCGATGTCGCGCCTGACCTCGCGCACTCGGGACGTGGCTTCGAGCTGCCCGCTGGCGCGCTGGAAGCGGAGATTGAGCGCTTCCTTGCGGAGCGCCCGCAGCTGTTCCGTGAGTTCGTCGGGCGTCTTCTGCCTGACTTCGGCGGCCTTCATGGTCAATTGCCTCCCGCCAGGCGTTGCACGAAGCGCACGGGTATCGGCAGTTTCGCCGCCGCGAGCGAAAGCGCGGTGCGCGCGACCTCGTTCGGCACGCCGTCGATCTCGAACATGATCCGGCCCGGCTTCACCCGGCACGCCCAGTATTCCGGCGTGCCCTTGCCCTTGCCCTGGCGCACCTCGGCCGGCTTCTGCGACACCGGGACGTCGGGGAAGATCCGGATCCACACCCGGCCCGAGCGCTTCATGTGGCGCGTGATCGCGCGCCGCGATGCCTCGATCTGGCGCGCCGTCACCCGGCCCGGCCCCATCGCCTTCAGCCCGTAGGCGCCGAAATTGAGCGTCGTGCCGGCCTTGGCGTTGCCATGAATCCGGCCCTTGTGGGCCTTTCTGAACTTGGTTCGCTTCGGGCTCAGCATCGCTCGCTACCCCTGACGCCGCCTAGCGGGCGGTCTGCATTTCCTGGTTGGTCCTGTCGAGCGCCATCGGATCGTGGGCCATGATCTCGCCCTTGAAGACCCAGACCTTGACGCCGCAGGTGCCGTAAGTGGTCCGCGCCGTCGCGATCCCGTAATCGACATTGGCGCGCAGCGTGTGCAGCGGCACCCGGCCCTCGCGGTACCACTCCATCCGCGCGATCTCCGCCCCGCCGAGGCGGCCCCCGCAATTGATCCGGATGCCTTCGGCCCCGAGGCGCATCGCCGATTGGACAGATCGCTTCATCGCGCGGCGGAACGCCACCCGACGCTCGAGCTGCTGGGCGATGTTCTCGGCCACCAGCTTGGCGTCGATCTCCGGCTTGCGGAACTCGACGATGTTGATGTGGACGTCCGAATCGGTCATCCGCGAGACATCCTGGCGCAGCTTCTCGATATCGGCGCCCTTCTTGCCGATCACCACGCCGGGCCGCGCCGAATGGATCGTCACCCGCGCCTTCTTGGCGGGCCGCTCGATCACCACCCGGCTGACGCCGGCCTGAGACAGGCGCTTGAACAAATAGTCCCGGAGCTTGAGATCCTCGTGCAGCAGGTCGCCGTACTGCGTATCGGCATACCACCGCGAATCCCAGGTGCGGTTGATACCGACCCTGAGCCCTACCGGATTGACCTTTTGACCCATCAGACGTCTTCCTCGTCTTCCTCGCGTTCGCGCACCACGACGGTCAGGTTGCTGAACGGTTTTTCCAGCCGCCCGACGCGCCCGCGGGCACGCGCGCGAAACCTCTTCATCACGAAGCTCCGCCCGACATGGGCCTCGGCCACGACGAGCCGGTCGACATCGAGCTGATGGTTGTTCTCCGCGTTCGCGATCGCCGATTGCAGCACCTTGCGGATGTCCCGCGCGACGCGTCGGCGCGAAAATGCGAGCGCGGTCAGCGCGTTGGAGGCATCCATGCCGCGGATCATCTGCGCCACGAGGTTCAGCTTGCGCGGGCTGACGTGGATGGCCTTCAGATAGGCCATCGCCTCGTTCTCGCCCAGGCGGCGCTGTGCGGAGGGCTTGCCCATCTCAGCCCCGCCGCGCGCGCTTGTCGGCCGCGTGGCCGTGATAGGTGCGCGTCATCGCGAACTCGCCGAACTTGTGGCCGACCATGTTCTCGGTCACCAGGACGGGCAGGAATTTCTGCCCGTTATGGACCCCGAAGGTGAGGCCGACGAACTGCGGCAGGATGGTGGAGCGCCGGGACCATGTCCTGATGATCTCCTTGCGCCCGGACTCGCGGACCTTCTCGGCTTTCTTGAGCAGATAGCCGTCCACGAAGGGCCCTTTCCAAACCGAACGAGACACCGTCTGTCCCCTCTATCTCTTGTGACGGCGGCGCATGATGAGCGCGTCGCTCTTCTTCTTGCCGCGCCGCGTCCGCTTGCCCTTGGTCGGCACGCCCCACGGCGTCACCGGGTGGCGGCCGCCCGAGCTCCGCCCCTCGCCGCCGCCGTGCGGGTGGTCGACCGGGTTCATCGCGACACCGCGCACCGAAGGCCGCTTGCCGAGCCAGCGGTTGCGCCCGGCCTTGGCCTTCTTGATGTTCTGGTTGTCGGAATTGGATACCGCGCCGATCGTCGCCATGCAGCGCGCCGGGACCATCCGCGCTTCGCCGGACGTCAGGCGGAGCTGGGCATAGCCCGAATCCTTGCCGACGAGCTGGGCATAGGTGCCCGCCGCCCGCGCGATCTGGGCGCCCTTGCCGGGGCGCATCTCGATATTGTGGATGATCGTCCCGACCGGGATGTTCTCCATCGGCATCGCGTTGCCCGGCTTGACGTCCACCGACCTGCCGGCGATCACGGTGTCGCCAACGGCGAGGCGCTGGGGCGCGACGATGTAGCTCTGCTCCCCGTCCTCATATTTGAGCAGCGCAATGAAGGCCGACCGGTTGGGGTCGTACTCTATGCGCTCGACCGTGGCGGGCACGTCGAACTTGCGGCGCTTGAAGTCGATCTTGCGGTAGAGCCGCTTGTGGCCGCCGCCGCGCCGCCGCGCGGTGATCCGCCCGGCGTTGTTGCGCCCGCCCTTGGACGGCAGGCCCTCGGTCAGCTTCTTGACCGGGCGTCCCTTCCACAGCTCCGAGCGGTCGACGAGGATCAGCCCGCGCTGCGAGGACGTAACCGGGTTGTATTTCTTGAGCGCCATCGCCTAGACCCCCGTGGTCACGTCGATCGACTGGCCTTCGGCGAGCGAGACCATGGCCTTCTTGTAGTCGGGCCGCTTTCCGACGCGGCCGCGGAAGCGCTTCACCTTGCCCTTCTGGCGGATGGTGTTGACCGCGGTGACCTTGACGTTGAAGAGCTTCTCCACTGCCGCCTTGATCTCGGGCTTGGTGGCGTCGAGCGGCACGCGGAAGGTGACCTGGTTGTGCTCGCTCGCCATCGTCGACTTCTCGGTGATGACCGGCGAGCGCAGGAGCTCGCAGGCGCGGCCCTCGGAGACCCGGACGGGACCGGTGCGTTTCATGACAGCCGCTCCTGGAGATGGGTCACCGCGTCGCGCGTCAGCACCAGCGTCTCGCGCCGCAGGATGTCGTAGACATTGGCGCCCTGCTGCGGCAGCACGTCGATATTGGGCAGGTTGGCGGCCGCGCGCACGAAGTTGGGGTCGAGCTCCGGCCCGTCGATGATCAGCGCCGAACGCCAGCCGAGAGCCGCGATCCGCTCGGCGAGGGCGGCGGTCTTGTGGTCCTCCGCCTTGGCGGCGTCCAGGACGATCAGCTGCCCCTCCTCGCGCTTGCTCGACAGCGCCGAACGCAGCGCGAGCCGGCGAACCTTCTTGGGCAGCTTGTGGGCGTGGCTGCGCGGCTTGGGTCCGAAGGTGACCGATCCGCCGCGCCACTGGGGCGAGCGCCGGCTGCCGTGGCGGGCGCGGCCGGTGCCTTTCTGCTTGTAAGGCTTCGCCGTGGTGCCGCGGACCTGGCTGATGCCCTTGGTGTTGTGGGTGCCGGCACGGCGCTTGGCGCGCTGCCAGTTGACGACGCGGGCGAGAATGTCGCCCCGCACCGGCGCGGCGAAGACCGGCTCGGCGAGCTCGATCGAGCCCGCCTTCTTGTTGTCGAGGGTCACGACATCAATCTTCATCGCCGTTCCCTTCCGCTTCCGGGGCCGCTTCCTCGGGCGTCTGTTCTTCCGGGGCGGCCTTGACCGCGCCCGGGAACGGCAGGCCGTCCGGCGCCGGGCGCTTCCTGGCGTCGGAAACCAGCACGTAGCCGCCCTTGGCGCCCGGGACCGCGCCGGCGACCAGGATCAGGCCGCGGTCGGCATCGGTCGAATGAACCTTGAGGTTCTGCACCGTGGTCCGGGCATCGCCGAGATGGCCGGCCATCTTCTTGCCCTTGAAGACCTTGCCGGGGTCCTGGCTGTTGCCGGTCGAGCCGTGGCTGCGGTGACTGATGGAAACGCCGTGCGAGGCTTCGAGCCCGCCGAAATTGTGCCGCTTCATGGCGCCGGCGAAACCCTTGCCGATACTGGTGCCGACGACGTCGACATGCTGACCGGCGACGAAATGGTCTGCCGTCAACTCGGCGCCCACGTCGATCAGCGCATCGTCGGAGACGCGGAACTCGGCGAGCTTGCGCTTGGGCTCCACCCTGGATTTCGCGAAGTGCCCGCGCATCGGCTTGGAGACGTTCTTGACCTTGGCCGCCCCCACGCCGAGCTGCAGCGCGGTGTAGCCGTCGCTTTCCGCCGTCTTGACCGCGACGACCTGGCAGTTGTCGACCCTGAGCACCGTCACCGGCACGTGCGATCCGTCGTCGCGGAACGCGCGCGTCATGCCGAGCTTCTGGGCTATCAGACCGGTCCGCATCGATCCGCCCTCAGAGCTTGATCTCGACATCGACGCCGGCGGCGAGGTCGAGCTTCATCAGCGCGTCGACCGTCTGCGGCGTCGGATCGATGATGTCGAGCAGCCGCTTGTGGGTGCGGATCTCGAACTGCTCGCGCGACTTCTTGTCGATATGGGGCGAGCGCAGCACGGTGTATTTCTCGATCCGCGTCGGCAGCGGGATCGGGCCGCGCACCTCGGCGCCCGTGCGCTTGGCGGTGTTGACGATCTCGCCGGTCGACTGGTCGAGGACGCGGTGATCGAACGCCTTGAGGCGGATGCGTATGTTCTGATTGTCCATTTTCTGCTCTCCGCCCCGGCCGCTTACTCGATGATCTGCGCGACGACGCCGGCGCCGACGGTGCGCCCGCCCTCGCGGATCGCGAACCGCAAGCCCTCGTCCATCGCGATCGGGACGATCAGCTCAACGTCCATCGACACGTTGTCACCCGGCATCACCATCTCCGTCCCCTCAGGCAGCGCGACCTGACCCGTCACATCCGTCGTCCGGAAGTAGAACTGCGGACGGTAGTTGGTGAAGAACGGCGTGTGGCGGCCGCCCTCCTCCTTGGTCAGGATGTAGGCCTCCGCCTTGAACCGCGTGTGCGGCGTGATCGAGCCCGGACGCGCCAGAACCTGGCCCCGCTCGACCTCCGTCCGCCCCACGCCCCGCAGCAGACATCCAACATTGTCCCCCGCCTCGCCCGAGTCCAGAAGCTTGCGGAACATCTCCACGCCGGTCACAACCGTCTTCGACGTCTCCTTCAGGCCGACGATCTCCACCTCCTCGCCGACCTCGATCGTCCCGCGCTCGATCCGCCCCGTCACCACCGTCCCCCGGCCCGAGATCGAGAACACGTCCTCGATCGGCATCAGAAACGCCATGTCCTTCGGTCGGTCCGGCTGCGGAACGTAATCGTCCACCGCACCCATCAGCTCCAGCACCGAACCCGTCCCCGCCGGGCCCTCGCCGCCCTCCAGAGCCTGAAGCGCCGAACCCCGCACCACCGGTATGTCGTCGCCAGGAAAGTCGTAGCTCGACAACAGCTCCCGAACCTCCAGCTCCACCAGGTCCAGAAGCTCCTCGTCGTCAACCTGGTCCACCTTGTTCATGTAGACCACGATCGCAGGAACCCCCACCTGGCGCGCCAGAAGGATGTGCTCGCGCGTCTGCGGCATCGGGCCGTCCGCCGCCGAGACCACCAGGATCGCGCCGTCCATCTGCGCCGCGCCGGTGATCATGTTCTTCACGTAATCCGCATGACCCGGGCAGTCCACGTGCGCGTAGTGCCGCGCCTCCGTCTCGTACTCCACATGCGCCGTCGCGATGGTGATCCCCCGCGCCTTCTCCTCAGGCGCCTTGTCGATCTGGTCGTAGGACGTGAACTCCGCCCCGCCGGCCTCCGCCAGAACCTTCGTGATCGCCGCCGTCAACGTCGTCTTGCCATGATCGACGTGGCCGATCGTCCCGACATTGCAGTGCGGCTTCGTACGCTCAAACTTCGCCTTCGCCATCGCTAATTCCCCGGTGTGATCCTGCGGACCGCGGCTACGCCATCTTGGCGCGGACTTCCTCCGCGATTCCCTGCGGTACCTGCTCGTAATGGTCGAAATGCATCGTGAACTGGGCCCGCCCCTGGCTCATCGAGCGCAAATTGTTGACGTAGCCGAACATGTTGGCGAGCGGCACGATCGCGGTGACGACCCGGGCGTTTCCGCGACTGTCCATCGCGCCGATCTGGCCGCGGCGGCCCTGCAAATCGCCGATGATGTCGCCGAGATAGTCCTCCGGCGTCACGACTTCGAGCCGCATCACGGGCTCCAGCAGCTTCGGCGCGGCCCGTCCCACGCCCTCGCGAAACGCCGCGCGGGCCGCGATCTCGAACGCGACCGCGGACGAGTCGACCTCGTGGCTGTCGCCGTCCAGCAGCGTCACCGCGAGATCGATCACCGGGAACCCGGCCAGCACGCCGACCTCGCTCGCGCCGCGGATCCCCTTCTCCACCGCCGGGATGAACTCGCGCGGCACCGCGCCGCCGACGACCTTGCTGTCGAACAGGATTCCGGCGCCGCGCTCGCCCGGCTCGAAGCGGAGCGCCAGCTTGGCGTACTGGCCGGCGCCGCCGGTCTGCTTGCGATGGGTGTATTCGTGCTCGACCGCCTTGGAGACGGTCTCTCGGTACGCCACCTGGGGCATGCCGACATTGGCGTCGACCCTGAACTCCCTCCGCATGCGGTCGACGAGGATTTCGAGATGGAGCTCGCCCATGCCCTTGAGCACGGTCTGTCCGCTTTCCGAATCGACCGATACGCGGAAGCTCGGATCCTCCTGGGCGAGGCGGGCGAGCGCGGAGGACATCTTCTCCTGGTCGGACTTGGTCTTGGGCTCGACCGCGATCTCGATCACCGGATCCGGGAACTCGATCCTTTCCAGCACGACCGCATGGCGCGGATCGGACAGCGTCTCGCCGGTGGTGGTGTCCTTGAGCCCGGCCAGCGCGACGATGTCGCCGGCATGGGCCTGGCTTACCTCCTCGCGCGAGTTCGCGTGCATCAGGAGCATCCGGCCGACCCGCTCGCGCTTTCCCTTGACGGTGTTGAGGATGGTGTCTCCGCTCTTGAGGACGCCGGAATAGATCCTGATGAACGAAAGGGACCCCACGAAGGGGTCCGTCATGATCTTGAATGCCAGCGCGGAGAACGGCTCGTCGTCGCTGTTGCTGCGCGCGATTTCCTCGCCGGTGCCCACCGCCACGCCGCGGATCGCGCGGGTCTCGTCGGGCGCCGGGAGGTAGTCGACCACGGCGTCGAGAAGCGGCTGAACGCCCTTGTTCTTGAACGCCGAGCCGTTGAGCACGGGCACGAAGGCGCCGGCGACGGTCCCCTTGCGGATACAGGCCCTGAGCGTCTCTTCGTCGGGCTCGGTGCCCTCGAGATAGGCCTCCATCGCCGCATCGTCCTGCTCGACGGCGATCTCGACGAGGGTCTCCCGGTAGCGCCGCGCGCTGGCGGCCAGATCCTCCGGAATTTCGCCTTCGACGAACTCGGCGCCCAGCGTCTCGTCCTTCCAGACGACCGCTTTCATCCGGACCAGGTCGACCACGCCGGCATAGTCCGCCTCGGCGCCGATGGGGAGTTGCAGGACCAGGGGCGTCGCGCCCAGACGGTCCTCGATCATGTCCACGCAGCGGGGGAAGTCGGCGCCCACCCGGTCCATCTTGTTGACGAAGCAGATGCGCGGCACGCCGTACTTGTCGGCCTGGCGCCAGACGGTCTCGGACTGGGGCTCGACCCCGGCGACGCTGTCGAACACGGCAACCGCGCCGTCCAGGACCCTCAGGCTCCGCTCGACCTCGATCGTGAAGTCGACATGGCCCGGCGTGTCGATGATGTTGACGCGGCAATCGCGCCAGAAGCAGGTCGTCGCCGCCGAGGTGATGGTGATGCCGCGTTCCTGCTCCTGCTCCATCCAGTCCATGGTCGCGGTGCCCTCGTGCACCTCGCCCAGCTTGTAGGACCGGCCGGTGTAGTAGAGCACGCGCTCCGTCGTGGTCGTCTTCCCGGCATCGATATGGGCCATGATGCCGATATTGCGGTAGCGGGAAATTGGCGTCTTGCGCGGCATGGCGGATCCGGACGGGAAGGGTTCGCTACCAGCGGTAATGGGAGAAGGCCTTGTTGGCCTCCGCCATCCGGTGGGTGTCTTCCCGCTTCTTGACCGCGGCGCCGCGCATGCCCGCCGCGTCCTGAAGCTCGTTGGACAGCCTTTCGGCCATCGTGTACTCGGACCGGCGGCTGCGCGCGCTCTCGATGATCCAGCGCAGCGCCAGCGCCTGGCGGCGCGACTGACGGACCTCGACCGGCACCTGGTAGGTGGCCCCGCCGACACGGCGCGAGCGCACCTCGACCGTCGGCTTGACGTTCTCCAGCGCCTCGTGGAAGACGCGGAGCCCGTTCTGGCCGGACCGGCGCTCGATCGTATCGAGGGCGCCGTAGACGATCTTCTCCGCGGACGACTTCTTGCCTTGGAGCATCACGCAGTTGATGAACTTGGTCAGCACCGGGTCGCCGTATTTGGGATCCGGCAGGACCTCCCGCTTCTCCGCCGCGCGCCGTCTCGGCATCCCCGGGTCCCCGCCTACTTGGGCCGCTTGGCGCCGTACTTGGAACGGCGCTGGCGGCGGTCGGCGACGCCCTGGGTGTCGAGCGTGCCGCGGATGATGTGGTAGCGCACGCCGGGCAGGTCCTTGACGCGCCCGCCCCGGATCAGCACCACCGAGTGCTCCTGGAGGTTATGCCCCTCGCCGGGGATATAGCTCGTCACCTCGAAACCGTTGGTGAGGCGGACCCGCGCGACCTTGCGGAGCGCCGAGTTCGGCTTCTTCGGCGTCGTGGTATAGACGCGGGTGCAGACGCCGCGCTTCTGCGGGCAGCCCTGCATCGCCGGCACCTTGTTGCGCACGACCTCTGGAGACCGCGGTTTCCGAATCAGCTGGTTGATCGTCGGCACGCCACCTCTTCCCTTCTAACGCGCCCGGTCCGCGGCACCCCGTCCGCAGGACAAACGCGACCGCGGGCGTTTCGCGCGCCGCGGCTCACTTGGGATCTCCATGATCCCGGTTCGACTTTTCGTCCCGGCCCAGATGGGAGCTGCGTCTAGGATGCGCTCCTACCGCCAGCCCCCGAAATGAGCGCCGGAATATAGTCGCGCGCCCAAACCCCGTCAACCCGGAACCGCCCGGAATTCAAGAGGGTTGGGCGCGCCCTTTTCGCCTGCGGGCTCGGCCGGCTACTCGCCGACCGGCACCGCCGAATCGTCGCTCTCGTCGGTCAGCTGGGCGGGCTCCTCGGCCGCCGCGAGCTCGGCCATCTCGCGATCCTTCACCGCGGCCAGCTCGCGCATCCGGTTCATGAACGCGCCCGTCCCCGCCGGAATCAACCGCCCGACGATGACGTTTTCCTTCAACCCGGTGAGCTGGTCGACCCGGCCCGAAATCGCCGCCTCGGTCAGCACCCGCGTGGTCTCCTGGAAGGATGCCGCGGAGATGAACGACTGGGTCTGGAGCGACGCCTTGGTGATGCCCTGGAGCACCGGCTCGGACGTCGCCGGCGCCAGCGAGTCGGCCTCGGCCGAGGCATTGACCGCCTCGAACTCCAGCCGGTCGACCTGTTCGCCGATGAGGAACGTGGTATCGCCCGGATCGGCGATCTCCACCTTCTGCAGCATCTGGCGGACGATCACCTCAATATGCTTGTCGTTGATCTTCACGCCCTGCAGCCGATAGACATCCTGGATCTCGTCGATTAGGTAGGAGGCGAGCTCCTCGATCCCGAGGACGCGCAGGATATCGTGCGGCACCGGGTTGCCGTCCACCAGCGCATCGCCGCGCTCGACGTAATCCCCCTCCTGCACGCTGATGTGCCTGTCCTTGGAGACTGGATGCGTTACCGGCTCGACGCCGTCGTCGTCGGGCCGGACGACGATCTGGCGCTTCGCCTTGTAGTCCTTGCCGAACTCGACCCGGCCCGAGACCTCGCTGATGATCGCCGAATCCTTGGGCGTCCGCGCCTCGAACAATTCGGCCACCCGCGGCAGACCGCCGGTGATGTCGCGCGTCTTCGCGGTCTCGCGCGGAATGCGCGCCAGAACGTCGCCGGCATGAACCCTGGTGCCCGGCTCCACCGAGAGAATGGCGTCCACGGGAAGATAGTAGCGCGCCTCCGCCCCGTTCGGCAGCTGCACCACCTCGCCATCATCGTCGCGCAGCGTGATCCGCGGCCGGAGGTCGGCGCCCTTGTCCTTTTGCTGCTTCCAGTCGATCACCTCCTTGTTGGAGATGCCGGTCGCCTCGTCGACCACGTCCGCCATCGAGACGCCGTCCACAAGGTCGACATAGTTCGCGATGCCCTCCCGCTCGGTAATGATGGGCCGCATGTAGGGATCCCACTCGGCGAGCTTGACGCCCTTCTCGATGGCGGTCCCCTCGTCGGCCAGCAGCCTCGCGCCGTAGGGCACGCGATGGCTCGCCCGCTCGCGACCCTGATCGTCGACCAGCACCAGCTCGGTATTGTGCGCCATGACCACCGGGTGCCCCTTGCTGTCGACGACGACGTTGCGGTTGCGGATATTGACCGTGGCGTCGAACGCCGCCTCGATGTCCCGCTGTTCGTCGACCCGGGCGGCGCCGCCGATGTGGAAGGTCCGCATCGTCAGCTGGGTGCCGGGCTCGCCGATCGACTGCGCGGCCATGATGCCGACCGCCTCGCCGAGATTGACGCGCGTGCCGCGCGCCAGGTCGCGCCCGTAGCAGGATGCGCAGACGCCGCCCTTGGACTCGCAGGTCAGCACCGAGCGGATCTTCACCGATTCGATCCCGGCCCGGTCGATGGTCTCGACCACCGCCTCGTCGATCAGCGTTCCGGCGGGAACCAGCGTCTCGCCGCTCAGCGGGTCGACGATCCCGGTCGCGGCGCAGCGGCCGAGCACGCGTTCGGCCAGCGTCTCCACCACCTCGCCGCCCTCGACCACGGCACGGACGGTAAGCCCCTGCTCGGTGCCGCAATCCTCCTCAATCACCGTGCAGTCCTGCGCGACATCGACGAGACGCCGTGTCAGATAACCCGAATTCGCCGTCTTGAGCGCGGTATCGGCCAGCCCCTTGCGGGCGCCGTGCGAGGAGTTGAAGTATTCGAGCACCGACAACCCCTCCTTGAAGTTGGCGATGATGGGCGTCTCGATGATCTCCCCGGACGGCTTGGCCATCAGGCCGCGCATCCCGGCGAGCTGCTTCATCTGGGCCGCCGAGCCCCGCGCGCCCGAATGGGCCATCATCCAGACCGAGTTCACCGGCTGACCGGACTCGGGATTGGAAATCCCTTCCATCATCTTGTCGGCCACCTCGTCGGTGCACTGAGACCAGGCATCGACGACCTTGTTGTACTTCTCGCCCTGGGTGATCAGCCCTTCCTGGTACTGCTGCTCGAACTGCTTGACGCTGTCATGCGCCTCCGCGACGAGGTTTTCCTTGGCCGACGGGATGACGAGGTCGTCCTTGCCGAAGGAAATGCCGGCCTCGCAGGCATGCTTGAAGCCCATCCCCATCAGCCTGTCGGCAAAAATCACCGTCTCCTTCTGGCCGCAATGGCGGTAGACGATGTCGATGACGTTGGAGATCTCCTTCTTCGTCAGAAGCTGGTTGAGAAGCGCCGTGCTGACCTCGGGATGCCGCGGCAGGATCTGGGTCAGCAGCGCGCGTCCCGGCGTGGTCTCGAGCCGCACCTTGGCGGGCTGGCCGTCGGCATCGACGCCGTCGATCCGGACCTGGACCTTCGCGTGCAGCCCCACCGCGTCGGTGTCGAGTGCCTGCTCCAGTTCTCCGATGCTGGCGAACGCCATGCCCTCGCCCTTCTCCTCTTCCCGCTCGATCGTCAGGTAATAGAGGCCGAGCACGATGTCCTGCGACGGCACGATGATGGGCTTGCCGTTGGCCGGGCTCAGGATGTTGTTGGTCGACATCATCAGGACGCGGGCCTCGAGCTGCGCCTCCAGCGACAGCGGCACGTGGACCGCCATCTGGTCGCCGTCGAAATCGGCGTTGAAGGCGGTGCAGACCAGCGGGTGGAGCTGGATCGCCTTGCCTTCGATGAGCACCGGCTCGAACGCCTGGATGCCCAGCCGGTGCAGCGTGGGCGCCCGGTTGAGCAGCACCGGATGCTCGCGAATCACCTCTTCCAGGATGTCCCAGACCTCGGGCCGCTCCTTCTCGACCATGCGCTTGGCGGCCTTGATGGTGCTGGCCATGCCGTACAGCTCGAGGCGCGAATAGATGAAGGGCTTGAACAGCTCCAGCGCCATCTTCTTGGGCAGCCCGCACTGGTGCAGCTTGAGCTCGGGCCCGACGACGATCACCGAACGGCCGGAATAGTCGACGCGCTTGCCCAGCAGGTTCTGCCGGAAACGCCCCTGCTTGCCTTTCAGCATGTCGCTCAGCGACTTGAGCGGACGCTTGTTGGCGCCGGTGATGACGCGGCCGCGCCGGCCGTTGTCGAACAGGGCGTCGACGGACTCCTGCAGCATGCGCTTTTCGTTGCGCACGATGATATCGGGGGCGCGCAGCTCGATCAGGCGCTTGAGCCGGTTGTTGCGGTTGATCACCCGGCGGTAGAGGTCGTTGAGGTCGGACGTCGCGAAGCGGCCGCCGTCGAGCGGGACCAGAGGCCGGAGCTCGGGCGGGATGACGGGAACGATGTCGAGGATCATCCACTCCGGCCTGGTGCCGGAGTCGATGAACGCCTCGACCAGCTTGAGCCGCTTGACGAGCTTCTTCCGCTTGGCTTCCGACCTGGTTTCCTTGAGATCGATCCGGAGCTGCGTGCGCTCCTCGTCGAGATCGATCGCCGAAAGCATGGTCTTCAGGGCCTCGGCGCCGATCCCCGCGGTGAACGTGTCCTCGCCGTAATCGTCCTGGGCCTGGAGGTAGTCCTCCTCGGAGAGCAGCTTCTTCTCCTCGAGCGGCGTCATGCCGGGGTCGATGACGAGGAAGTTCTCGAAGTAGAGGACGCGCTCGATGTCCTTGAGCGTCATGTCGAGCAGCAGGCCGATGCGGCTCGGCAGGGACTTGAGGAACCAGATATGGGCGACCGGCGCGGCGAGCTCGATATGGCCCATGCGCTCGCGGCGGACCTTCGAGAGCGTGACCTCGACGCCGCATTTCTCGCAGATGATGCCGCGGTACTTCATCCGCTTGTACTTGCCGCACAGGCACTCGTAATCCTTGATCGGGCCGAAGATCCGGGCGCAGAAAAGCCCGTCCCGCTCCGGCTTGAAGGTGCGGTAGTTGATCGTTTCCGGCTTCTTGATCTCGCCATAGGACCATGAGCGGATGCGGTCCGGGCTGGAGATGGAGATGCAAATCTCGTCGAAGCTCTGCGCGTTGCCGATCTGGCCGAAGATGTTGATGAGCTCGTTCATGTTGTCATCCCTTGCGTGGCCGAGTTGTCTGCCCGTGTCGACGCCCGCCCGTCGGTCCGTCAGGACCGCTGGTTGAGCTCGACGTTCAGGCAAAGCGACTTCAGCTCCTTGACGAGAACGTTGAAGGATTCGGGAATGCCGGCTTCGAAGGTGTCGTCGCCGCGCACGATCGACTCGTAGACCTTGGTCCTGCCGGAAACGTCGTCCGACTTGACGGTCAGCATCTCCTGTAGCGTGTAGGCGGCGCCGTAGCCTTCGAGCGCCCACACCTCCATCTCGCCGAACCGCTGGCCGCCGAACTGCGCCTTGCCGCCCAGCGGCTGCTGCGTGACGAGGCTGTAGGGGCCGATCGAACGGGCGTGGATCTTGTCGTCGACCAGGTGGTGCAGCTTCATCATGTAGATGTAGCCGACCGTCACGGAGCGATCGAACGGCTCGCCCGTCCTCCCGTCCCAGAGCTTGGCCTGCCCGCTCGAGTCGAGCCCCGCCATCTCCAGCGCGTCGACGATGTCGGCCTCGTGCGCGCCGTCGAACACCGGCGTCGCCATCGGCACGCCCGCGCGCAGGTTCTGGCCGAGCTCGATGACCTCGTCGTCGTCGAACTCGGCGAGCACCTCGTCGTTCACGGCCTTGCCGTAGATCGACCTGAGCTGCTTGCGGACGGTGTTGATCCTGCCGTTGCGCAACACCTTGTCGAGGGTCTCGCCCACCCTGCGCCCCAGACCGGCGGAGGCCCAGCCGAGATGGGTTTCCAGGATTTGCCCGACATTCATCCGGGACGGCACGCCGAGCGGGTTCAGCACGATGTCGACCGGGGTCCCGTCGTCGAGATAGGGCATGTCCTCCATCGGAACGATCTTGGAGATCACGCCCTTGTTGCCGTGGCGGCCGGCCATCTTGTCGCCCGGCTGCAGCTTGCGCTTCACCGCGACATAGACCTTGACCATCTTCATCACGCCGGGCGGCATTTCGTCGCCGGCCTGGAGCTTGTCCACCTTGCTGTCGAAGCGATCCTGCAGGCGCTGTTCGCTCTCGTCGAACTGCGCCTTGACGGCCTCGACATCGGCCATGACGGATTCGTTCTCGACCGCGAACCGGGCAAGCGCCCGCGCCGTATGCTTGTCGAGAACCGCCTGCGTGATCCGGCTCCCCGCCTCCGCGTCCTCGGGACCGCTGACCACCTTCTGGCCGGCAAGCAGGTCTCCGAGGCGCGCCCGGTAGCTGCGCTCCAGAATGGCCCGTTCGTCGGCGTGGTCCTTGGCCAGCCGTTCGATCTCCTCGCGCTCGATGGCGAGCGCGCGCTCGTCCTTGTCGACGCCGCGCCGCGAGAACACGCGGACCTCCACCACCGTGCCGTTGACGCCCGGCGGCAGCCGCAGCGAGGTGTCGCGGACATCGGACGCCTTTTCGCCGAAGATGGCGCGAAGCAGCTTCTCTTCCGGCGTCATCGGGCTCTCGCCCTTGGGCGTCACCTTGCCGACCAGGATGTCGCCCGGATTGACCTCGGCGCCGATATAGACGATCCCCGCCTCGTCGAGGTTCTTCAGCGCTTCCTCGCCGACATTGGGAATGTCGCGGGTGATCTCCTCCTGACCCAGCTTGGTGTCGCGGGCCATGACGTCGAACTCCTCGATGTGGATCGAGGTGAAGACGTCCTCGCGCGCGATACGTTCGGAGATCAGGATGGAGTCCTCGAAGTTGTAGCCGTGCCACGGCATGAAGGCGACGAGCACGTTGCGGCCGAGCGCGAGCTCGCCGAGATGGGTCGACGGCCCGTCAGCGACGATGTCGCCCGCGTCCACGCGATCTCCCACCTTCACCAGCGGGCGCTGGTTGATGCAGGTGTTCTGGTTGGAACGCTGGAACTTGCGCAGGTTGTAGATGTCCACGCCCGGCGCGGTGAGCGACGTCTCCTCGGTGGCGCGGACGACGATGCGCGTGCCGTCCATCTGATCGACCACGCCGCCGCGCCGGGCGACGATGGTCGCACCGGAGCCGCGCGCCACCGCCTCCTCCATGCCGGTTCCGACCAGCGGAGCCTCGGTCTGGATCAGCGGCACCGCCTGGCGCTGCATGTTCGAGCCCATCAGGGCGCGGTTGGCGTCGTCGTTCTCGAGGAACGGGATCAACGCCGCGGCCACCGACACCAGCTGCTTGGGCGAGACGTCGATGAACCCGATGGTCTCGCGCGGCGCGAGAACGAACTCGCCGCCCCGGCGGCAGCTCACCAGGTCTTCGGTGAACCTGCCGTTGCGATCGAGGCTGGCGTTCGCCTGGGCGATGGTGTGGCTGGCCTCGTCGATCGCCGACAGGTACTCGACCTCGTCGGTGATCTTGCCGTCGACCACCTTGCGGTAGGGCGTCTCGATGAAACCGTAGCGGTTCACCCGGGCGAAGGTCGCGAGCGAGTTGATCAGGCCGATATTCGGACCCTCGGGCGTTTCGATCGGGCAGATCCGGCCGTAATGGGTGGGGTGCACGTCGCGCACCTCGAACCCCGCGCGCTCGCGCGTGAGCCCGCCCGGACCGAGCGCGGAGAGCCTGCGCTTGTGGGTGATCTCGGACAGCGGGTTGGTCTGGTCCATGAACTGCGACAGCTGGGAGGAGCCGAAGAACTCCCGCACCGCCGCCGCCGCCGGCTTGGCGTTGATCAGGTCGTGCGGCATGACCGAATCGAGCTCGAGCGCCCCCATGCGCTCTCGGATGGCGCGCTCCACGCGCAGCAGGCCGATCCGGTACTGGTTCTCCATCAATTCGCCCACCGAGCGCACGCGCCGGTTGCCGAGATGGTCGATGTCGTCGACCTCCCCGATCCCGTCCTTGAGCTCGACCAGCGTCTTGACGACGGCGAGGATGTCCTCCTTGCGGAGCGTGCGCACCGAATCCTCGGTCTCGAGGCCGAGCCGCGCGTTCATCTTCACCCGTCCGACGGCCGAGAGGTCGTAGCGCTCCGCGTCGAAGAAGAGGGTGTTGAACATCGCTTCCGCGCTGTCGATCGTCGGCGGCTCGCCCGGGCGCATGACCCGGTAGATGTCCATCAGCGCCTCTTCGCGCGACCTGTTCTTGTCGATCCCGAGGCTGTTGCGGATGTAGGGACCGACATTGGCGTAATCGATCCACAGGGTCTTGAGCTCGGCGATCCCCGCTTCCCTGAGCTGGGCGAGCGCGTCCTCGGTGATCTCGTCGCCCGCCTCCAGATAGATTTCGCCGGTCTCCTCGTTGATCACGTCCTCGGCGAGGTACTGGCCGATCAGGTCCTCGTCGCCGACGCGGAACTGCTTCAGCCCGGCCTCGGCCAGGCGCCGCGCAAGCGCGGGGGTCATCCTCCGCCCGGCTTCGGCCACGGTCTTCCCGTCTTCCGCGTTCACCAGATCCACGCCGAGCTTGGCGCCGCGCAGCCGGTCGGGCTCGAAATCGGTCTTCCACCCTTCCTCGACGCGCTCGTACGCGACCGCGTCGTAGAAATAGTCGAGCAGCTCCTCGACCGACATGCCGCGCACCTCTTCGGGCGCCACCTCCTCGCCGCCTGCCGCGCGCTCGGCCCTCAGCGCCTCGGTCTCGCGGGAGTCGAGCGCGAACAGAAGCGTGGTGACCGGAAGCTTGCGCCGCCGGTCGATCCGGACATGGACCAGGTCCTTGGCGTCGAACTCGAAGTCGAGCCAGGAACCGCGATAGGGGATGATGCGGGCGGCGAACAGGTACTTGCCGGACGAATGGGTCTTGCCCTTGTCGTGATCGAAGAAAACGCCGGGCGAGCGGTGCATCTGGGAGACGATCACGCGCTCGGTGCCGTTGACGACGAAGGTCCCGTTGTCCGTCATCAGCGGCATGTCGCCCATATAGATGTCCTGCTCCTTGATGTCGCGGACCGAACGCGCGCCGGTATCCTCGTCGACGTCGAAGACGACCAGCCGCAGCGTGACCTTGAGCGGCGCGGCATAGGTCATGTCGCGCTGCTGGCACTCGTCGACATCGTATTTGGGCGGCTCGAGCTCGTACTTCACGAACTCCAGCGTGCCGTTCTCGGAGAAGTCCTTGATCGGGAAGACCGAGTTGAACACTTCCTGCAGCCCGCTGTCGCTGCGGGCCTCGGGATCGGCGTCGATCTGGAGGAACTTGTCGTAGGACGTCTTCTGAACCTCGATGAGGTTCGGCATGGCGGCCGCAGCCTGGATGCGACCGAACTCCTTGCGAATGCGTTTCCGACCGGTAAGGGACTGTGCCATTGCCACCTCTTCAAGCGCGCGGGACGGAGCGGCGTCGGCCGCTCCGCAACGCGCGGCGATCTGTCAGACTGGTCCGGGTGCCGCGGGGCGGGCGCGCGTCCGGACCCGCCGCGCCGGGATCGGCGCGGCGTCCGGAAATCACGCCTGCCCGCAGCTGCCTCGCGGCCAACTACTTGACCTCGACGGTCGCCCCGGCTCCCTCGAGTTTCGTCCTGATCTCTTCGGCCTCGTCCTTGGACACCGCTTCCTTGACCGGCTTCGGCACGCCTTCGACGAGGTCCTTCGCTTCCTTGAGCCCGAGCCCGGTTATCGCGCGGACTTCCTTGATGACGTTGATCTTCTTCTCGCCGAAGCTGACGAGGATCAGATCGAACTCCGTCTTCTCTTCCTCGACCGCCGCCTCGGCCGGCGCCGCGGCGGCGACCGCGACCGGGGCCGCGGCGCTCACGCCCCACTTGTCTTCCAGCATCTTGGACAGTTCGGCGGCCTCGATGACCGTCAACTGCGACAGGTCCTCGGCCAGCTGTTCCAGGTTTGCAGCCATGTTTGCGTTCTCCTCTTCGATTCGTCAGGCGGCCGGTCAGGCCGCATCCTTGTTCGCGTAGGCGCCGAAGACGCGGGCCACCTGTCCCGCGGGCGCCTGAAGCACGCCGGCGAGCCTGGTCGCCGGCGTCTGGATCGTCCCGACCAGCCGGCCCCGCAGCTCGTCGAGCGAAGGCAGCCTGGCCAGCGCGGTCACCCCGGCGGCGTCGAGCACCTGTTCGCCGAGACCGCCGCCGACGATGCCGAGCGAGTCGTTATTCTCGGCGAAGTCGACCGCGACGCGCGACGCGGCGACCGGATCGTCGGAATAGGCGATCGCGGTCGGGCCCACGAAGAGCCCGTCCAGACCCTCGAAAGCCGTGCCCTTGAGCGCCAGCCTGGTCAGCCGGTTCTTGGTGACCTTGAATTGCGCGCCGGCGTCGCGCATTTGCCGGCGGAGGGCGGTCGCCTGGGCGACCGTGAGGCCGACCGGCCTCGTCACCACCACCAGGGTCGTCACGCCGAACAGCGCGTTCAGCGTAGCGACCTGTTCTTCCTTTTGCGTCCGGTTCAACGATCGTCTCTCCTTTCGGACCGGCGCCGCGCGGCAGCCGGTCGGGTTGCGACTGGACCTCCTTCCGGAGATCCGGCTTCCTGTCCCAGAAGCCCGAGCCGCCCGCGCCCCGAACGAGCGCAACCGATGAACTCGCGACCCCTGTCTGTGCGGGACTTATCCGCCGGTGCCCCGGCGTCGCCTGCAGTCTCGGACAGGTCTCCTCCCGGGCCTAGGCCCGGGCGGGAACGCGCCGCGCCGGCGAACGGCGCGGCAAACTCGATCAGCCAGATGCGCCGCCGATCAGGCTCTGGACGTCGAGCTTGATGCCCGGGCCCATCGACGAACTCAGCGCGGCGCGCTTGACATAGGTTCCCTTCGCGCCGCTCGGCTTGGCCTTGACCACGGCGTCGGCAAGCGCGCGAATGTTCTCCTTGATATCGTCCTCGGCGAAGCTCGCCTTGCCGATGCCGGCATGGATGATGCCGGCCTTCTCGACCCGGAACTCGACCTGCCCGCCCTTCGCCGCGCGGACGGCCTCGGTGACGTCCTGCGTCACGGTGCCGAGCTTGGGGTTGGGCATCAGCCCGCGCGGGCCGAGGATCTTCCCGAGCCGGCCGACCACGGCCATCATGTCGGGCGTCGCCACGCAGCGGTCGAAATCGATCGTGCCGCCCTGGACGCTCTCGGCGAGGTCCTCGGCGCCGACGAGGTCGGCCCCCGCCTCGCGCGCCTCGTCCGCCTTGTCGCCGCGCGCGAAGACGGCCACCCGCACCGACTTGCCGGTTCCCTTGGGCAACGACACGACGCCGCGCACCATCTGGTCGGCGTGGCGCGGGTCGACCCCGAGATTCATCGAGAATTCCAGCGTCTCGTCGAACTTCGTGCCGGCGCGCTCCTTGATCAGGCCGACCGCCTCGTCGAGACCGTAGAGCCGGTCGCGGTCGATCCCCTCATAGGCCCTGGCCAGGCGTTTTCCCTTCTTCGACATCGGCTTACTCCATCACCTGCACGCCCATCGACCGCGCGGTCCCGGCGAGCATCCGGCACGCGGCCTCGACGTCGTTGGCGTTGAGGTCGACCATCTTCTTCTCCGCGATCTCGCGCAGCTGCGACATGCGGACCGCGCCGACCATCTCGTGCCCGGGCTCGTTCGCGCCGGACTCGAGCCGCGCCGCCTGCTTGATGAAATAGGAGGCCGGCGGGGTCTTGGTCTCGAACGAGAACGACCGGTCGGCATAGACCGTGATCACGGTCGGAATCGGCACGCCCTGTTCCTGGTTCTGCGTGTGCGCGTTGAACGCCTTGCAGAACTCCATGATGTTGACGCCCTGCTGGCCGAGCGCGGGGCCGATCGGCGGCGACGGGTTCGCCTGCCCGGCCGGCACCTGCAACTTGATGAAACCTGCAACCTTCTTTGCCATCTTTCGACCGCCGCTTCAGAAATCCACCGACCGACGCCCCGCCCTCAGAGCTTCTCGACCTGGGCGTATTCGAGCTCGACCGGGGTCGAGCGTCCGAAGATCGAGATCGCCACCTTGAGCCTGGCGCGTTCCTCGTCGATCTCCTCCACCGTCCCGTTGAAGGAGGTGAAGGGACCGTCGCTGACCCGGACCTGCTCGCCGACGTCAAAGGTGATCGACGGCTTGGGCCGCTCGACCCCCTCCTGGACCTGGCGCAGGATGCGCTGCGTCTCGGCCTCGGAGATCGGCGAGGGCTTGCCGTGCCCGCCGGTGCCGAGGAAGCCGGTGACCTTGGGCGTGTCCTTGACCAGATGCCAGGTCTCGTCGGTCAACTCCATCTTGATCAGCACGTAGCCCGGGAAGAACTTGCGGTCCGAGCGCACCTTGGCGCCGCGCCGCATGCGGACCACCTCCTCGGTCGGCACCAGGACCTCGTCGAACATGTCGTCCAGATGCTTCTGGACGGCCTGCTCGCGGATCGACTGGGCGACCTTGTTCTCGAAGCCCGAGTAGACGTGGATCACGTACCAGCGCGCCGTCATGCCCTAGCCCCCGAGACCGAGCACCGCGCGGACCGCGACCGAGAGGATCTGGTCCACCACGAAGAAGAACAGCGCCGCCAGCGCGACGAAGATGAACACCATGACCGTGGTCGTGGCGGTCTCCCGCCGGCTGGGCCAGGTCACCCGGGCGACCTCGCGCCGAACCTGCTGTACGAACTCGATGGGGCTGATTTTCGCCATCTTTCCTCGACCGCCCGCCCGTCAGGCGCCGCACCGGCTGGCAGGAGTGGAGGGATTCGAACCCCCAACCCCCGGTTTTGGAGACCGGTGCTCTGCCAATTGAGCTACACTCCTAGAGCCGCGCCCGCTGTCTCCGGGCCGAAACCCGCTTACTCGATGATCTGCGCGACGACGCCGGCGCCGACGGTGCGCCCGCCCTCGCGGATCGCGAACCGCAAGCCCTCGTCCATCGCGATCGGGACGATCAGCTCAACGTCCATCGACACGTTGTCACCCGGCATCACCATCTCCGTCCCCTCAGGCAGCGCGACCTGACCCGTCACATCCGTCGTCCGGAAGTAGAACTGCGGACGGTAGTTGGTGAAGAACGGCGTGTGGCGGCCGCCCTCCTCCTTGGTCAGGATGTAGGCCTCCGCCTTGAACCGCGTGTGCGGCGTGATCGAGCCCGGACGCGCCAGAACCTGGCCCCGCTCGACCTCCGTCCGCCCCACGCCCCGCAGCAGACATCCAACATTGTCCCCCGCCTCGCCCGAGTCCAGAAGCTTGCGGAACATCTCCACGCCGGTCACAACCGTCTTCGACGTCTCCTTCAGGCCGACGATCTCCACCTCCTCGCCGACCTCGATCGTCCCGCGCTCGATCCGCCCCGTCACCACCGTCCCCCGGCCCGAGATCGAGAACACGTCCTCGATCGGCATCAGAAACGCCATGTCCTTCGGTCGGTCCGGCTGCGGAACGTAATCGTCCACCGCACCCATCAGCTCCAGCACCGAACCCGTCCCCGCCGGGCCCTCGCCGCCCTCCAGAGCCTGAAGCGCCGAACCCCGCACCACCGGTATGTCGTCGCCAGGAAAGTCGTAGCTCGACAACAGCTCCCGAACCTCCAGCTCCACCAGGTCCAGAAGCTCCTCGTCGTCAACCTGGTCCACCTTGTTCATGTAGACCACGATCGCAGGAACCCCCACCTGGCGCGCCAGAAGGATGTGCTCGCGCGTCTGCGGCATCGGGCCGTCCGCCGCCGAGACCACCAGGATCGCGCCGTCCATCTGCGCCGCGCCGGTGATCATGTTCTTCACGTAATCCGCATGACCCGGGCAGTCCACGTGCGCGTAGTGCCGCGCCTCCGTCTCGTACTCCACATGCGCCGTCGCGATGGTGATCCCCCGCGCCTTCTCCTCAGGCGCCTTGTCGATCTGGTCGTAGGACGTGAACTCCGCCCCGCCGGCCTCCGCCAGAACCTTCGTGATCGCCGCCGTCAACGTCGTCTTGCCATGATCGACGTGGCCGATCGTCCCGACATTGCAGTGCGGCTTCGTACGCTCAAACTTCGCCTTCGCCATCGCTAATTCCCCGGTGTGGTCTGGCACGGCGGGCCGGCAGGCGGTCCCGCGCAAATCGTCGTTGGAGCGGGTGATGGGAATCGAACCCACACAACCAGCTTGGAAGGCTGGGGCTCTACCATTGAGCTACACCCGCGCGAGGTATCAGGGCCTTTCGCTGCAATGGCCGTTCGCTCCACCAAGACGCTCCGGATCCTCCGAGCCCGCCCGCGCGCCGTCGCGGAGGGCTGGTGGAGGGGGTTGGATTCGAACCAACGTAGGCAAACGCCAACGGGTTTACAGCCCGTCCCCTTTAGCCACTCGGGCACCCCTCCGGACCCGCCGAACTAGGCGATCTGACCTCCCATGTCAACGACACGAAAAGGTCGAAAGCGCCCGTCCCGGACCATGGGAGGCGCGCCATACAGGATTAGTCGTTCGGTTAATGACGATCCCGATTATAGTCGCTCCCATGACGAGAAACAAGGGCAAGCGGCGGGGGCGCGAAAGCCGCTCCGCGATCTGGCTCTACGGCCGCCACGCGGTGGCCGCGGCGCTTGCCAATCCCCGGCGCGGGCGGGTCCGGTTTCTCGCCGAGAACGAGGCGGCGGGGGCCTTCGCGGAGCACGCGCCGGAGATCGTCGACCGCGCGGTATTGCGGCAGGTGCTGCCGGACGGCGCGGTGCATCAGGGGCTCGCCCTCCTCGCCGAACCGCTGCCGGCTTCGGGGATCGAATCGCTGCTCGCCGCCGCCGAGGGCCGGAAACGCGCCGCGGCGGTGGTCCTCGACCGGGTGCAGGACCCGCAGAACGCAGGCGCCGTCCTGAGGAGCGCGGCGGCCCTCGGCGCCCTTGCCGTGGTCGTTCCCGACCGCCACGCCCCGCCCGAAACCGGCGCGCTGGCGAAGGCCGCTTCGGGCGCCCTCGAACGGGTGCCGGTGGTCCGGGTGACGAACCTCGCCCGCGCGCTGGCCGAGCTCAAGGCGGGCGGGTTCTGGTGCGTCGGTTTCGACGCCGATTCGGAGACCGGGCTCTCGCCGGACGCGCTGCCGGACCGCTGCGCGCTGGTCCTCGGCGCGGAGGGCGGCGGGTTGCGCCGGCTGACGGCGGAGACCTGCGACCTCGTGCTGCGCATCCCGATGGCGCGGGGCGCGGCGAGCCTCAACGTGTCGGCCGCCGCCGCGATCGCGCTCTACGCCCACGCCAGCGCGGGATAGGCGGTTCCGCCCGTCTTGCGTCATGTCGATCCTTCGAGCGCCCTATTTCTCGCATTCTATAAAATGGAGCTTATATCGATTACTTGACAGGAGCGGGGCTGACAGGCGTTCCGGGCAGCGCCGGGGCGCATTCGGGTCCCGGCGGGCCGTTCCTCCCCGTCATGGTCGGCGAAGGCCGACCATCCACGAGTTTTTGCGGCGCCGGAAACGAAAAACAAATCGTGGATGGTCGGCCTTCGCCGACCATGACGGGGGGGAGTCTGGGCGGTTTCCATGCCCGCCGCGACGCGACGGCGTCCCCGGCCCCGATCCGCGCCCGACAGCCGGCCGTCAAGTAATCGATATAAGCCCCCTTCGAGGCGTTTGCGCTGTCGGGGACGGGTTGATTTACAAGGCGTTCACGGAGGTGCGAGATTTTTGATACCCCGTGGTGGTCGTTGATATCCGGGGTTTCAGTTTCGCTGCGGCGGTCGTTTTGGCGATTTTCACCCCACGCCGCTGGTCGCGGCGTCTTGGCAGCGAGGTTTTCCTGCGGCGGCCTCGCGCGCCCTGATCGTGCGCATGAGATAGAAGGTGTCGCCATCGGGCCCTGGGGCCCTTGTTCCACCACCACCCCTGGTCGGGAGAACAGCGATGGCGACGGCGGCGAAGCTACCCTTTTCGTGGCGCGATGTCGAAGTCCTGCCGGACCTTGAACGGCTGCGCCTGGTTCTGGCGGTGCTTCCCGACGAGGAGATCGTGACGGCGCTTGAAGTGTGTCGCGGTCGGGGCCGTAACGACTACCCGGTGCGGGCGATGTGGCGGGCGCTGATCGCGGGGGTGGTGTTGCAACACGCCTCGATGCAGTCGCTGTTGCGGGAGCTGGGGCGCAACCCGGCGTTGCTGGAGATCTGCGGGTTCGACCCTCTGCCGTATCAGAGCGGGCCGGTGACGGTGCTTCACGACGGGCATGCGGTAACGCGCCCGGCGCGGGTTCGTTCGACGGCGCCGAGCCACTGGAACTTCTCGCGGTTTCTGGGGCGTGTTGTGCAGCTTGAGGACGAGCAGGGGCTGGTGTCCGCCATGATCGAGAGCCTGCGCGCCGCGCTGTTCGCCGCGTTGCCGGACTTCGGGCGTCATCTCGGCTACGACGGCAAGGCGATCGCGAGCCACTCGACGGGCCGGGTCGGCAAGGACGAGGACAAGACCTCGGACCCCGACGCCGACTGGGGCAAGCACGAGACGGGCGGGGTGGACGCCAGGACCGGCGCGGTGTGGAAGAAGGTGAAGTCGTGGTTCGGCTACGGGCTGCACCTGATCGCCGACACCGATTACGAGGTTCCGGTGGCCTTCGAGGTGACGCGCGCTTCGGCCTCGGAACCCAAGGTGCTGTCCGGGATGCTGGAGGAGCTGTTCGCAAGGGCGCCGGAGATCGCCGGGCGCTGCGCCGACTTCAGCGCCGACCGCGGTCTCGACGATGCCCGCCTGAAGGCGCGGCTGTGGGACCGGTGGACCGCCCGCCCGCTGATCGATACACGGCTGATGTGGCGGGTGGAGAAGCAGGAGCCGAGATACGATCCGGCGCAGCCGATCACGCGGCCGCTGTTCCCCGACCGCGCCGATGTCATCGTTCACGACGAGCGCGGCCGGGTGTCCTGCGTCTGTCCCGGGACCGGCGAGGTCCGCGCTATGGCGTTTCAGGGGTTCGAGGCTGATCGGGGCCGCTGCGGCACGCTCAAATACCGCTGCCCGGCAGCCGCCTTCGGCTTCGCCTGCGCCGGCAGCCGGGCCTGCCACCGGGCCGGCGGGGTCAAGCCCGGAGACTATGGCCGCATCCTGCGCATCGACCTCGACAGCCACGACCGGCGCATCTTCACCCCCACGCCCTGGGGCAGTCCGTCATGGCGGCGCGGCTACAACCGCCGCTCGGCCATGGAGCGGATCAACAGCCGCCTCGACAACAGCTTCAACTTCGAGACCCACTACATCCGAGGCCGCGCCAAGATGAAGACCCGCCTCGGCCTCGCCCTGGCGGTGATGATGGCGATGGCTCTCGCCCAGGCCCGCGCCGGCCGCCCCGAGCGCATGCGCTCCCTGGTCGGCGCCGTGCCGTATCTCGACACCGGCTGACCGCTCGTCTGCCTCCCGACAATCCTGCCCGATCCCGCCGCCCGACGGCAGAGGGGAAGCCACGCCCGCACGCCAGACAATCTTCCGGTAATCGTATTTGTCAGGCCCCGGAAGCCCGTATCCTGCCCGGTGGGGAAGCGGGCCGGACGATATTCAACCGCCAAAATCGAACCGGCGACAGCCAAAAATCACCACAGCGCACATTTCTCCCTTCGAATGCCGGGCGGGAATGTCGATCTCTGCCGACTCGACCGGCCTGTCGGCATTTCCGTCGGCAAATGCCGACCCGCGGGTCGGCATGTCGCGGATGCGGCGCGCCCACTTCACGCCGCCGGAACCTCGCCGGCCGCGGCGAGCTCGCGATAAAGCGCGCGCACCGCCTGGACGAAGCAGTCCATCGGCGCGGCGGTGATCCCGGCGCCGATCTGTCCGACGCCGGCCTCCCGGTGGGCGATCCCGGTGTTGACGATGGGGAGCACGCCGCCGTCGGTGACCTTGCGCGCGTCGATCCCGGCCGGCGCGGCGGCGAAGTCGAGGATCGGCAGGGTGAACGCGGGATTCTCGCCGATGGTGATCCGGCGCATCTCGCGGCTCGCAGCGATCGCCTCGCCGGCGCTGCCGCCGACGAAGCGGACGATGGCGGGCGCCGCGGCCATGGCGAAGCCGCCGAGCCCGGCGGTCTCGGTGATCGCGCTGTCGCCGATGTCGCGCGCCGCGTCCTCCTTGCCGAAGCCGGAGAAGTAGAGCCCGTCCACGACCGGGGCCGGGGCGGTGAACCAGCGGTCGCCCGTCCCGCTCGTCCGGATGCCGAACTCGACCCCGTTCCGCGCCATGGCGGTCACCATCGACGAAAACGGCACGCCGCGCGCGGCGTCGAGCATCGCCTTGCAGGCCGCCATCGAGAGGTTGATGAAGAAATGGTCGTTGCCGGCCATGAACGCGAACGCCCGGGCGACGCTCTCCGGATCGGCGCCGGAGCGGAGCGCCGGCGGAACCAGCCGCTTGATCAGGAGCGAGGTCGCGGCGGCGTTGCGGTTATGCGCCTCGTCCCCCATGTGGAGCGCCTGGGCGATCAGGGGCTTGAGCTCGATGGGGCCGCCCTCACCGAGCGCGCGCGCCAGCACGCCCGCCAGCTCGTCCCGCATCCAGCGCAGCCGCTCGATCACCTCGGGTCCGTTGGCGCCGAAGCGCAGCACCTTGCCGAGACCCTCGTTGAGGCCGGAAAAGGCCGCGTTGCCGCCGGCCGCGTTCTCGACGATCCACATCGGCATCGACGGCGAGGTGACGCCGGACATCGGACCCACCGCCCCGTGATGGTGGCAGGGATCGAACGCGATGGCGCCGGACTCCGCGAGCGAACGGGCGGCGTCGAGGTCGTCGGCCCAGCCTTCGAACAGGATCGCGCCGAGCACCGCGCCCCGCATCGGCCCGCACATCGCCTCCCAGGCGACCGGCGCGCCGGCGTGCAGAATGGTGCGCGCGCCCATCCCCGGCAGAACGTCGATCGCGGACCCGATCCCCGTCGCGCGAGGCTCGGCGGCGAGGAAGCGCCCGAACGCCTCCCGGTTCGCCGCTTCGATGCGCGGATGGTTCACCAGGACGGCGAGTTCCCTGCCGGCCTCGCGCGCGCCGCCCGCCGGGGGGCGCCAGTCGATGTCGACGGCCGTGCCGCCGGCCGCCCCGATCGCCTCGGCGAACGCGCCGACGCCGAGATTGAGGACCGCGGGAACGCCCTTCAGGAGATCGCCGGTCACGGCCCGTCCCCGCTCGCGATTTCGGCCGCGATGCGCGCGGCCCGGGCGTTGCTCCCGGCGACGATCATGCCGGCCTCCCGCAACGCCGCCTCCTGGCGCGACAGGCGCTGGGGGTCGGCCTCGGTGCCGCAGACCGCGCCGACCGCGACCGGGCCGTCGAATTCCCCGATGACCGGCGCGAGCGCGGAAGCGGGATCGTCGTGCGCGCCGGTCCCCAGCACCACGTCGATCAGGATCGCGGCGGTGTCGGGCGCCGCGGCGGCGTCGCGGATGCGCTCCAGCCGCGGGCCGTAATCGATCATCGGGTGCGGCCGTCCGCGGGTGAAGGCGTCGTCGCCGAGATCGAGCATGACGTGGGCGCCGCCCGGATCGCCGTCGAGCGCGTCGCCGGGATCGAGCGGCGCGTTGGACAGGATCCGGCCTAGCACGGGCGCCGCCACCGCCTGGGCCTCGCAGCAGAGGGTGCCGCCGCTGAAGAGGCCCACCAGCCGGGTCCGCCCGGCCGCGCGGGGAAGGTCGATGTCGTCGGGCGCGAAGGCGGCCCCCGCCGCCAGCGCGGCCGCCTCGTCGAGGGTCGCGGCGAAGCGCATGCCCGCCGGAAGCGCCGGCGGCGGCACCGCCCCGACGAAGCAGGCGACGACCGGCTTGCCCGTCTCCGCCGCGGCGTCGAGCACGCGGCGCATCACGGTCTCGTCGGGCGGCTTGGAGACCAGGACGACGGTGCCGGTATCCTCGTCCGCCGCCAGCATCGCGAGCGCGCGCAGGGCGGTCGCGCCGCCGACCTCGCGGGACAGGTCCCGCCCGCCGGTCCCGATGGCGTGCGATATGCCGGCGCCGAGGCGGTCGATCAGGCAGGCGACCTGCTGGATCCCGGTGCCGGAGGCGCCGACGACGCCGACGGTGCCGCGCCGCACCCGGTTGGCGAAGCCGAGCGGCACGCCGCCGACGATCGCGGTGCCGCAATCGGGGCCCATGACCAGCCTGCCCCGCCGTTCCGCCTCGCGTTTCAGCGCGGCCTCGTCCCCGACCGGCACGTTGTCGGAGAAGATCATCGCGTCGAGCCCGAGGCGGAGCGCCTTCATGGCCTCCGCCGCCGCGTACGCGCCTGGGCACGAGATCAGCGCGAGGGTCGCTTCCGGCAGCGCATCGCGGGCTTCGGCGAGGCTGCGGGGTCTCGGAGGGGCGGCGGCTCCCGCGACGGACGGCGCGGGCGCGTCCCCGCCCTCGAGCAGTGCCGCGGCCTCGTCGAGCGCGCGGGCGAGAACGTCCGCGTCCTCCCCCTCCACCGCGATCAGGAGATCGTTCGGACCGGCCTCCGTCCCGCCCGCCGGCACGCCATGCTCCGCCAGCATTTCCAGATTGGCGGGCGTCGCCATCACCGCCGATGCCCGCGCGACGCCGGGCCGCGCTTCGAGCACCGCGGCGAGCCGCATCAGGGTGACGGAGTCGCGGTAGAGGCCGCGCCGCAGCAGCGTCTCGGCCGCCATGGCGTGCCTTACGCGGGCAGCTTGTCCATGTCGACGATCGCCGCCACCATCCCGCCGCCGGCCGGCCCTTGCTGGAGCGCGGCGACCGAGACGAAGACCGCCGGATCGCCGACCGCGGCCGAGACCACCCCGCCCACCGTCGCCTTCGTCGTAAGGGTGTGGTGGACGTCGGAATCGTTGAGCGAGACCTGCCGCCTGCCGCGCAGCCGCCCGGTCGGGTCGGTCTCGCACTTGACGAAGCAGTTGACCAGCGCGTCGCCGAGATCCGACGGGTGCGGCCGGTCCGGCAGCTTCAGCCCGGCATCGCGGATCGCCTCGTAGATTCCGTCGGTGTCGATCGCGTCCTTCATCACCGAATGGCCGATGCGGAATCGGCCGCCGGCGCCCTTCCGGTTGCCGACGACGACGATCTGGGCCGCCAGCTGCTCGTTGCCGCTGGAGCACGAAGCGACCGAGGAGTAGACGTCGAAATCCCTGCCGATCTGGTCCTCGCGCGGCATCGGGATCTCGCCGAGTGCGTAACCGATGCCGAGCGCGGCGGTGGCGTTGGCGATGGACATCGATTCCATCGTCTCCTCGGTGGCGACGGTATGGCCCCGCGCCTTGGCGTCGGCGATGGTCTCGACGGTGAGCAGGGGGGACTTGGACTGGACGTAGTGGATGTCGGACGCGTCCTCGATGCCGGCGTCCTTCATCGCGAGCCTCACCCCCGCGGCGACCTTCTCGACGCCTGCGGGCCGGCCGATATCCTCCGGCGCGATCGCCTCGGACATGGCGATGCCCATGGCGAGCCGCTCGGCCTCCGGGTCGGGATCGGGATCGTCGACGCGCGCGAACACGTTGATATGGGGCGAGATGACCCCCGGACAGCCGCCCGAGAGCGCGATCGGCACCCGCAAGGCCGCCTCGCGCCCCCCGCTCCCCCCGGCCACCAGGAAATCGCGCAGCACCCGGTCGACCAGGATGCGGCCCAGATCGTTGACCCCGCCATTGCCCTCGGTCTTGGCGACGAGCGCCACGATGTCGTCGACGCCGAACCCCTCCTCCGCCATCGCGGCCTCGATGCCGGCGGTATCCTGGACGCTCTCCATCGGAACCTTGCGGACGACTATGGCCATGGCTTCTTCCCTTTCACGTTTCCGTAACCCTGCGGCGCAGGCTAGCAGAGACGCGGCGACGCTTGAACGCAGGCCGGAGCGGCGCTATTTGTGGCCGGCTGCCGGATTAGCTCAGATGGTAGAGCGGCTGATTTGTAATCAGCAGGTCGGCGGTTCGAGCCCGTCATCCGGCACCAGATTTTTCAATGGCTTAGGTGGGTATCGCGACGATCCTCCGAAATCCCGTGTCGTCACTATGTGGCCACTCCGCCGGTAAACAGCGAGCCCGAACGAGAAGCGTTGGAAAGGCGATTCACTCGCCGCCGCCGAATTTCCAGAGGCCGCGGATCCCCGCGCGCTCGAAGTCGGGCGAGCCCCGCAGCGCGTTGTCTAAATCCGTGGGCGCCCGTTCCGCGGTCGATAGGTCGTAAGCGTCTGGCGTGACCGCCCTTGTGGCGAGACGGCTTGGAGCCGCAGTCTGTGGTGAGGTTCCAGAGGTCGATAGTGTCCATTATCGGCTAATGGACACTATCTTAGGGGGCTGCGGTGCCACGTCGGGTACGCCGGTTCTGGTCGGACGACGAGAAGCGCCGGATCGTGGCGCAGAGCTACGCTCCCGGTGTCTCGGTGTCGGTTGTGGCGCGCCGCTATGACGTCAACGCCAACCTGATCTTCACCTGGCGGCGCGATCCCCGTTACAGGCCGGCGGCCGATGCCGGGGAGGCGCCGTCCTTCCTGCCGGTGGAGGTGGTGCCCGATGCGCCGCCGTTGGAGCCGGCCGCGGCATCGGACGGTCGGATCGAGATCGCGTTGTCGAACGGCCACCGGGTGAGCGCGTTCGGGTCGTTCGACGCGGACGCGCTGTGCCGGGTGGTGCGGGCGCTTGGCGGATGATCCCGGTTCCCTCCTCGACCCGGGTATGGCTGGCCTGCGGCGTGACCGACATGCGCAAGGGGTTCCCCGGTCTCGCGGCGCAGGCGGAGCGGGTATTGAAGGCGGATCCGCATTGCGGCCATCTCTTCATCTACCGCGGCCGCCGGGGCGACCTGATCAAGATGATCTGGTGGGACGGCCAGGGTGCGTGCCTGTTCTCGAAGCGTCTGGAGCGCGGCCGCTTCGTGTGGCCGTCGGCATCGGAAGGGAAGGTGTCGGTGACGCCGGCGCAGCTGTCGATGCTGCTTGAGGGGATCGACTGGCGGGCGCCGGTTCGCACCTGGAGACCGCTGGCCGCGGGCTGATTCACCGTTTATAAACAATGGGTTGACTGTCATTCGGGCTTCCCTTTGTCGGCCCCTTCGGGTAGGATGCGGCCATGCTCGAAGCGGCCCATTCCCTGCCCGACGACATCGCCGCGTTGAAGGCGATGGTGCTGGCCTCGCGGGCCGAACTGGCGGCACGGGACGCCGAGCTGCGCAACCGCGATCTGTTGATCGAGAAGCTCAGGCACCAGCTTGCGGGTCTGCGGCGGCAGCGCTTCGGCGTCACCTCGGAGGCCCTCGACCAGCTTGATCTCGGGCTGGAGGACGAGGAGATCGCGCGGGCGGCCGAGGCGCCGACCGAGCCGACGCCCGCCACGAAGAAGCAGCCGAAGCGCCGTCCCCTGCCGGACCACCTGCCGCGCGAGGAGACGGTTCTCGCGCCGGGCGAGCGCTGCGCGGACTGCGGCGGCCGTCTCAAGCGGCTCGGCGAGGATGTGACGGAGGAGCTGGAGTACATCCCCGGCCGCTTCGTGGTGAAGCGCATCGTCCGTCCGCGCCTGGCCTGCGGCGGCTGCGAGAAGTTCCACCAGGCGCCGCTGCCGCCGCGACCGATCGAGCGCGGCCGACCGGGCCCCGGCCTTCTGGCGCATGTGCTGGTCTCGAAGTATTGCGATCACCTGCCGCTCTACCGCCAGTCCCGCATCTTCGCCCGCGACGGCGTCGAGCTCGACCGCTCGACGCTCGCCGGCTGGGTCGGCAAGGCGACGGCGCTGCTGGAGCCCCTGGCCGATGCGATCGGGCGCCATGTGCTGGAAGGACAAGCCCTGTTCGCCGACGACACCCCGGTCAAGCTGCTGGCGCCGGGAACCGGCAAAACGGCGACCGGCCGGGCCTGGACCTACGTGCGGGACGAGCGGCCCTGGGCTGGCGAGGCGCCGCCGGCGGCCTGGTACCGCTTCTCGGCCGACCGCAAGGCGGCGCATCCGAAGGCGCATCTTGAAGGCTTCGCCGGCTGGATGCACTCGGACGGCTATGCCGGGTTCGGTGCGCTGGCGCGCGCCGGGCCGGTCCGCGAGGTGGCCTGTCTGGCGCATGTGCGACGCAAGTTCTTCGACGTCCATGCCGCCCAGGGCTCGGCGATCGCCGCCGAGGCGCTGGAACGGATCGCCGCCCTCTACGCTATCGAGAAGGAGGCCCGCGGGCAGCCGCCCGATAACCGCGCGGCCATCCGCCAGGCCAAGGCCGCGCCGTGCCTCGACGAGCTGGAGCGGTGGCTGCAATCGCAGCTGCCCAGAATCTCCGCCAAGACCCCGCTGGCAGCGGCGATCCGTCATGCCCTGACCCGGATGAAGCGCCTTCGACCCTATCTCGAGCACGGCTTCCTCGAGATCGACAACAACCCCGCCGAACGCGCAATGAGGCCGATCGCGCTCGGCCGCAAGAACTATCTCTTCATGGGCTCGGCCAGCGGCGGCAGGGCCGCCGCCATCGCCTACACCCTGATCGAGACCGCCAGGCTCAACGATGTCGATCCGCAGGCCTGGCTTGCTCAGGTCCTCGAACGCATCCCCGACTACAGGATCAACCGCATCGACGATCTGCTGCCGTGGAACACCGCGCCCGCAGAAGATCGGGAAGCCGCCGACTGACCACGCAGGGGCGGTCACGCCGGACGCTTACGATAGGTCGGCGGCGACTAGCGCCTCCGCGCCCCGGCGCGGTCGACGCGGCCGTTGCCCTGGACGGCCATGGTGCGCAGCAGCGCGCGTCCTCACGGCAGCCCAGGATAGCGGCGCCGGCTCCAGAGACGATCATCTTGCCAAGGCGGCCGCTGGGCTCGGCTCCGTCGACCAACCAGCTTGGCCCAGAAACCGTCAATGCACTAACATTCGAAATGGACCAGTCGACGGGGGCAGGTCACCTCTTCCCGCGCCCCGCCTCCGGCCGCATCGCCGTCAAGGTCATCAACCACCTCGGCGACAAGGCGGTGAAGGCGCTTCGGGTGTGACAAGGGCGGTACGCAAGGAATAGCTCTATGGAACCTGCAAAGATTGAAGCGGTGCCGGTAGAGTGAGGTGGCGTCGGTTTGTCGGACAGGCTGACGGCGTTTTCAAGGTGTATTCCGGTTGAAGTTTGTGCCGCCAGAATCCTCTTGGATCGATCTTTCTGCTGCTGCTGTTGCGCCTGTGGGTATGTGGTCAAGGCGCGAAGCGGCTTGTCCATCATATCCACAGGCGTGTCGCCCCGGTAGGCCTCGGCCGGCGTCCGCCCGCCGAGTGCCGAGTGCGGTCTCTCGGTGTTGTAGAAGCCGATCCACTGGCCGATGACGCGCCGGGCTGCGAAGCCGTCGGCGATCTCGTGCAGGTAGACCGCCTCGTATTTGAGCGAGCGCCACAGCCGCTCGATGAAGATGTTGTCCATGCACCGGCCGCGGCCGTCCATCGAGATGCGGATACCGGCCTCCCGCAGGCGCGCGGTGAAGGCGAAGCCGGTGAACTGGCTGCCCTGGTCGGTGTTGAAGATCTGCGGGGTGCCATGGCGCGCCAGGGCTTCGTCGAGAGCCTCGACACAGAACCCCGCGTCCAGCGTGTTCGACAGCCGCCAGGCCAGGACGCAGCGGCTCGCCCAGTCCATGATCGCCACCAGGTAGAGGAAGCCGCGCCGCACCGGGATGTAGGTGATGTCGGCGCACCACACATGGTTCGGCCGCTCGATCGCCAGACCCCGCAGCAGATATGGATAAACCCGGTGCCCGAGGTGCGGCGCACTGGTCCGCGGCGCCCGATAGACCGCCTGAAGACCAAGCAGGCGCATCAGGCGAGCGGCCCGCCGCCGCCCGATCCGCACCCCCTCGCGGCGCAGATGCCGAACCATCTGGCGGGCGCCGTAGAACGGATACTTGAGGAACAGCGCGTCGATCCGGCGCATCAGAGCCAGCGTCTCCGCGCTCTCCCCCTTCGGCCGGTCATAGAGCGACGAGCGCCCGATCGACAGCAGACGGCATTGCCGGGTCAGGCTCAACGACGGGTGGCCCCGCACAACCATCGCCCGTCTCCCGGACCGGCTCAGCGACCGGACCCGCGTGACAAAAAATCACGCTCTACGATCAACTCCCCGATCTTGGCGTGAAGAGCCCGGACCTCGCTCTCGTGATCCCGCGCCCGGCGCTCACCTCCACCGGAAAAGACCTCCCCCAGACCCTCCATCGCCTGGCGCTTCCACACACCCACCTGGTTCGGATGCACCTGGTGCTTCGAGGCAATCTCCTGAAGCGTCCGATCACCCCGTAGCGCCTCCAAGGCTATCTTCGCCTTCAGCTCCCCCGAAAACCTGCGTCGCTTGCTCATCCGCATTCCTCCGTCACACGGCAGAATACACCTTGACGACATGTCCGATTTTGCGACGCCACCTCACTGTCATTTCGTGTAATCCAGGCGGACCCGGCACTCAAACCACCCTTGTCCGAACCATATCCTTTCGCTCTGGCACATAGCCAGATAAGTTCTTTTTCTTTCGCAAGAACCGCTACTAGGCTTTCCACTCGGCCCGCCCGCACCGAGAGGAACCACCATGGCGCTCTACCAGAACGAAAAGGACATCGTCGGCGAGGGGTTCCTGGAGGACACCTACCTGCTGTGGTGCGAGCGGGAGGGGCCGCCGATCGCCGAGGAGTTCTGCATCGACCTGTTCGATGTCGAGACCGCGCCGTGGCCGCGCTTCGGGTGCAACGCGGCCTTCGTGCATCTGAAGGGGCGCGGCGACTTCATGTCGGTGTTCCTGCTGGAGCTGCTGCCGGGCCAGGCGACCGCGCCGCAGCAGCACATGTTCGAGGAGGTGATCTACGTGCTCTCTGGGCGCGGCTCGACCACCATCGAGACCGCCGACGGGCGCACCCACAGCTTCGAATGGGGGCCGAAGAGCGTGTTCGCGCTGCCGCTCAACTCCAAGTACCGGCATTTCAACGGCTCGGGCACGGAATCGGCCAAGCTCGCCTCGTCCACCTCGGCGCCGCTGATGATGAACTGCTTCCACAACGAGGCGTTCATCTTCGACAACGATTTCCGCTTCCCCGAGCGCGAGGGCAAGGAGGGGCACTTCTCCGGCGAGGGCGACTTCGTGCCGAAGCGGCCCGGCAAGCACATGTGGGAGACCAACTTCGTCCCCGACGTGAGCAAGTTCGAGCTCCGCGAGTGGCCGGAGCGCGGCGAGGGCTCGTCCAACATCATGTTCATCCTGGCCGAGGGCACGATGCACGCGCACTGCTCGGAGATGCCGGTCGGCACCTACAAGAAGGCGCACCGCCACGGGCCGGACTTCCACGTCTACTGGGTCACCGGCGAGGGCTATTCGCTGTGCTGGTTCGAGGGCGACGAGGAGATGATGTACTACCCGTGGAAGCACGGGGTGGTGTTCGCCCCGGCCGACATGATGTTCCACCAGCACTTCAACGCCTCCGCCGGGCCGGCGCGCTACTTCCCGGTTGCCTACGGCTCGCTCCGCTATCCGCTGACGGAATCCAAGCGCCGCCTGTTCGCGGGCGGCGACGTGGACGTGAAGAAGGGCGGCGACCAGATCGAGTGGGCCGACCAGGACCCCAAGGTCCACCGCATGTTCCTCGAGGCGCTCGCCCGCAACGGCGTCGAATCGCGCATGGGCAACCTGATTGACGAGACCCCCTATCTCGCGGCCCAGTAGAACATGCACGAGCTCGACTACGCGCATTTCCACCCGGCCTCGGAGCGCGAGGCCGAGTTCATCCGGGACACGATCTGGAAGGCCGACAATGTCGAGCTGACCACGGTGGGCGTCGACGTGGGCTCGTCGACCTCGCATCTGATGTTCGCGCGCGTGCATTTGCAGCGCCTGTCGGAGGCGCTGTCGAGCCGCTTCGTGGTGGTCGACCGCGACGTGCTGTGGCGCTCGCCGATCCTGCTCACCCCCTACCGGCCGGACTACACGATCGACGCCGACGCGCTGAAATCGTTCTTCGACGGCGCGTTCCGCGAGGCCGGGCTCGCCCCGGACGACATCGATTCGGGCGCGGTGATCCTCACCGGCGAGGCGCTCAAGCGGGTCAACGCGCGCGCGATCGCCGATTTGTTCGCCGAGGAGACCGGCAAGTTCGTCTGCGCGTCCGCTGGCCACAACCTCGAATCGGTGATGGCGGCGCACGGCTCGGGCGCGGTCAAGCTGTCGAAGGCCGAGGACAAGGTTTTCCTCAACGTCGACATCGGCGGCGGCACCACCAAGTTCGCGCTGTGCCGGGGGGGCGAGATCGTCTCGACGGCGGCGGTCGCGGTCGGCGGGCGGCTCATCGCCCATGACGGCGACGGCGCGCTGGTGCGGATCGAGGGGCCGGCGCGGCGGATCGCGGAGGATCTGGGCATTTCGCTCGTCCCCGGCGCCGCGCTGGAGGCCGGCGACCGGCGGGCGCTGGTGCGGCGCATGGTCGACGTGCTGGTGGGCGCGATCCGCCAGGACGAGCCCGACGCTCTCGCCCGCGACCTCCTGGTCACGCCGCCGCTCGACGCCGCGCCCCGGCCCGACGTGATCTCGTTCTCGGGCGGGGTCTCGGAATATATCTACGAGCGCGAGGGCGACCCGCACGGCGACCTCGGCAAGTCGCTCGCCCATCACATCCACCACGCGCTCACCGACGAGCGCATCCCCTACCCGGTCTACGACCCGGGCCAGGGCATCCGCGCCACCGTGGTCGGCGCCTCGCAGTTCTCGGTCCAGGTCTCGGGCAACACCATCATGGTGTCGGACGAGGCCGCGCTGCCGCTCCGCAACGTGCCGGTGGTCCGCATCCGCGCCGACCTCTCGGGCGACATCGAGCCGGCGACGATCGAGAGCGAGATCGGCGCCGCGCTCGCGCGCAACGACATCGACCCGGCCGAGACCAACGTGGCGCTCGCCTTCCGCTGGGAGGGGCTGCCGCTGCACCGAAGGCTGCACGACCTCGCCACCGGGCTCCGCGACGGGCTCAGCGGCGTGCTGGCCGAGAAGCGGCCCATCGTCCTGATGATGGAGGGCGATACCGGGCGCACGCTGGGCCACATCCTGGCGGACGAGTTCGACGTCGGTGTCGACATCGTCTCGGTCGACGGGGTGCAGCTCAAGGATCTCGACTATGTCGACATCGGCGCGATGATCCACCCGACCGAGGTGGTGCCGCTGATCATCAAGTCGCTCCTGTTCTCGACGCCCGATGCGAGCGCCGAGGCATCCGCCGCGTCGCACGTCACGGCGTGACGGCACGAATTCACCGTTCCCGAAGTCCGAGAGAGGCCGATAATGAGCAAATGGATCGCCCGCGCCCTTGCGTTCGCCGCCACGGCGGCACCTGGAACCGCGCTCGCCCATCACGGCGGGCCGGCGGATATCGTCGTCGGGATCGGCGCCGCGGCGGTCGCGATAGCCGTCGCGGCCGTATGCCTGGGCGTCCGGGCGTACCGGAGGCGGGCGCGCACTTAGAGCAATATCCGACCGGACGCGGTCGTCCCCGGTTGCCCTGCTGCTCCGTTATCCCCCCTCACCCTGACCCTCTCCCCCGGCGGGGGAGAGGGGACGCTTCCCCGCTCTTCCTTCCCTTCCCCCCTCCCGCTTGCGGGAGGGGCCGGGGGAGGGTGGGCCGGGTCGTTGTGACCCTCCGATGACCGCGGCCGCGCCGGCGCTTCGCCGCGAGGTCGAGGCGGTCGGCCTGATCAGCGCGGCGCACTTTCTCAGCCACTTCTACCAGCTCGCCCTGCCGCCGCTGTTCGTCCTGATCCACGAGGACATGGGGATCGGGTATCTCGCCCTCGGCTCGGCGGTCGCGGCCTACAACATCGCGACCGCGGTCCTGCAGACGCCGATCGGCTTGCTGGTCGACCGGATCGGCGCGCGAGGGGTGCTGATCGCCGGGCTCGCCGTCAACGCTGCCGCGATCGCCGCCGCCGGGTTCGCCGAGACATACTGGGAGATCGTGGCGGCGATGATCGTCGCCGGCGCCGGCAACGCGGTCTTCCATCCGGCGGATTTCGCGCTGCTGTCGTCGTCGGTCGACGACCGGCGCATGGGCCGCGCCTTCAGCGTCCACTCGCTCGCCGGCTCGCTCGGCTTCGCCGCGGCGCCGGTCAGCCTGCTCTTCTTGGCGGCGGTCTGGGACTGGCGCGTGGCCCTGATCGCGACCGGCGCGGTGGGCGTGGCGCTGGCCTGCCTGCTGCCCGCGTTCTCGTCCTCGATCCGCGACGACCGGCCGCGCGGGAAGGAACGCGGCGGCGCCGACTGGACGGTCCTGTTCGACCGGACGATTCTCAGCTTCTTCGGCTTCTACGCGCTCTCGGCGGCGGCGGGGGCCGGGATCAGCGGCTTCTCGGTCGTCGCCTTCATCGCGATCTACGGCGCCAGCCCGGAGCTCGCGGGCGGGGTGCTCACCGCGTTCTACCTCCTGACCGGCCTCGGCGTGGCTCTCGGCGGCTATATCGCCGACCGGTGGAACCGCCCCGACGCCGTGCTCGGGATCTGCTACGCGGCGGCGGCGTGCGCGCTGGTCGCGGTGGCGACGGGGGCGCTCGCGTTCTGGCTCGTCGCCGCCGCCTTCGGTCTCGCGGGCGTGTTCCGGGGCCTCGTGAACCCGAGCCGCGACGTGCTCCTGAAGCGGCTGACGCCGGCCGGCGCCATCGGGACCGTGTTCGGCTTCGTCACCGCCGGGTTCAATGTCGGGCTCGGCACCGCGCCGGTGCTCTACGGCTGGATGATGGATCTCGGACGCCCGGAGGCGGTGTTCTGGATCGCCGCCGGGTTCACCGTGCTTACCATCGGCATGGTCTTCGCCGCGCGCCGACCGGTCCCCGTGCCGGCCGATTGACAGCGCGCCGGCGCGGCCCGCCATAATGGCCGAACCGCGGGAGACCCGGAAATGGCCGACCTCGAGCTCTCGATCGCGCTGGAGCGCTACGACCGCCACGTGCCGTTCTTCATGGAGCTGGTCGAGCCGCCCGAGGGGCTGAGGCTCAAGGCGCTCGAAGTGGGCATGGCGCCGCCCCGGCGCGACGGGGTGGACCGCCACCGCCGCTTCCTCGAGGACGGCGAGTTCGACATCGCCGAGACCTCGCTCTCCTCGCACATCATCGCGACCAGCCGGGGCGCGCCTTTCGTCGGCATCCTGGTGTTCCCGCGCCGGCTGTTCTCGCAGAACCACATCTTCGTCAACGCCGGAGCCGGCATCGGGACGCCGAAGGACCTGATCGGCAAGCGGGTGATCCTGCGCACCTTCCAGACCACGATGTCGGTGCTGGCGCTGGGCGACCTCAAGTTCGAGTACGGCGTCCCGTGGGACAAGGTGCGCTGGATCGTCGCCGACGACGAGGTCATGCCGCTCGGTGACGAAAAGGGGATCGAGGTCGAGCGGATCGGGCTCGACGACGATGTCGGGCGCATGCTGGTGGACGGCGAGGCCGACGCGATGGTCCACCCGCACCCGCCGCCCGCCGTGCTGGAGGCGGGCGACAGGGTGAGGACGCTGTTCCCCGACCGGCGCGCCGAATCGATGGCCTATTTCCGGAAGCACGGCTACTACCCGATCATGCACCTGATGGCGGTGCGCAAGCCGCTGATCGAGGCGCATCCCTGGCTCGCGCGCGCGGTCATGTCGCTCTGGGAGGACGCGAAGTCGCAGACCCGGGAGTTCTACGAGGATCCGGGCTGGTCGACGCTCGCCTTCGCGCGCAACGAGTTCGAGGACCAGCTTGCGGCGCTCGGCGCCGATCCCTGGCCATCGGGCATCGCGGCGAACCGCAGGAACCTCGAGCGATTCATCTCCTATTCCCACGACCAGCGCCTGATCGACGCCCCGGTGCCGGTCGACAGCCTGTTCCACGAAACGACCTGGGACAGTTAGGCGGGATGTGCACGCCGGGCGGAAGCGTCGGCACGCCCTTCGACACGCCGCTTCGCGGCTACTCAGGGTGAGGGAGGGGTTCCCGGCGGCTATAACTGTCCCTCATCCCGAGTAGGCGCGAAGCGCCGTATCGAGGGACGCCACCCCGAGAGGAGACACTCCATGGCCGAAATTCCCGTTCCCTACAGCCATGACGGGCGCGAATTCGAAGGGATGCTGGTCTACGACGACTCGGCGGCCGGACCGCGCCCGGCGATCCTGATGCAGCCGGACTGGCTCGGCGTCTCGCGGCACGGGATCGAGATCGCGAGGGATTTCGGCGGCAGCGACTTTGTCGTGATGATGGCCGACATGTTCGGCGCCGGCTACGGCGAACGCGAGAAGGGCTTCGACGAGCTGATGAAAATCTCGCGCGAGGTGCGCGCCGACCTGCCGCATATCCTCGGCTGCGGCGCGGCGGCGGACCGGGCGATGACGGAAGAGGCGGAAGCGCGCGGGCTGATCGACCCGGGAAAGCGCGGCCTCATCGGCTATTGCATCGGCGGCGGCTTCGCGCTCGAGCAGTCGCGCGCCGGCGCCGACTACGCGGGCACGGTGGTCTTCCACGTCACCCTGCCCCAGCCGGTCGACGAAAACGCCGCGCCGGACTTCAGGGGGCCGGTGCTGATCTTCCACGGATCGGCCGACCCGGTGACGCCGCGCGAAATGATCGACACGCTGGAGGCGGAGCTCACGGAAGCCGAGATCGACTGGCAGACGATGATGTACGGCCACGCCAGCCACTCGTTCTGCGACATCGGCATGTTCAACGAGCTGCAGCGCTACGACGCGAAGCTGACCCGGCAATCCTACGAGATGACCCGCTACTTCTTTTCCGGGATCCTCTGAGCGGGCGGCGCTACTCCGCTGCCGCGAGCCGGCCGTCGGCGTCGGCGAAACCGGGCGCGACCTCCTCCATGAAGCGCTGCATCTCGTCCTTGACCCGCTGGTGCGGCTTGAGGCCGACATTGAAGTAGAGGATCACCTCGGCGAAGCCCGCGTCCTCGACCTTCTTCAGCGTCTCGCCGATCGCGTCTGCGTTCCCGACCAGGATCGACTTGTCGGTCAGCCCCTCGGGCGTCATCGCCTTCATGTTCTTCACCATGTCGACGAAGTAGTGGTAGGTCGGCGGCGCCGTCTTGACGTCCTGTGGCAGCGCGTGGATGCAGCATTCCTGGAAGTAGCGGACCTGGCTGGTCCGCGCCGCGAGATCCTCTTCCGGGCTGTCGGCGAAATGCGCGAAATAGCTGCAGATCAGCCGACCCGGCGGGTTGCCGTGCTTCGCGCAAGACTCCTGGTAGATATCCGCCATTTCGCCGAGGCCGCCGAACTGCATCGCCGCGGCGAACGGCGCGACGACCACGTTGTGGCCGAGCCTGCCGGCGAGCTCGATCGACGGGCGCGAGAAGCAGGCGACGTAGATCGGCGGCGGCTTCTGCACCGGCTTCGGCGTGATGGAGACGTTCTCGAAGTCGTAGAACCGGCCCTTGTGGGTGACCGGCTCGGTCTCGGTCCACAGCCGGTGAAGGACCTCCAGCCCCTCCGCGAAGGCCTCGGTGTTGTTCTCGTAGGGCGCGTCGAGCGGGATGTATTCGCGCTTGTCGTAGCCCCGGCCAGTGGCGAAATCGACCCGCCCGTCGCTCAGCAGGTCGAGCGTCGCCCACTGCTCGGCGACCCGGATCGGGTGGTGCAAAGGCAGCACGTTGACCGCCGGGGCGAGGCGAATGCGCTCGGTCACGGCGGCGACGTAGCCGAGAACGATATCCGGGCACGAAAGCACGCCGAGGGTGGAGAAATGGTGCTCGCCGATCCAGGCCGAATGCATGCCCACCGCCTCGGCGTGGATCGCCTCGGCCGCGATGTCCCGGATATAGTCGTTGGCCGTGCGCTCGTTGCCGACATAGTGGTTGTCGCTCAGCGTGAAGTAACCGAACTTCATGACCGTCCCCCCGGCGGCTCAGCCGCCTTTTCTGATCGTGATGCGATAGACCTCGCCGTCCTCCGCCGCGTCGACGAAGACATGCGACGCCGCCTCGCAGAAGGCGCGGAAGTCCTCCACCGCGGCGGGATCGGTCGCCAGCACCAGCAGCACCGATCCGGGTTCGAGCGCCTTGATGGCCTTGCGGGCGCGGAGGACCGGCAGCGGGCACTTCAGCCCCGTCGCGTCCAGGCGCTCGGTCATTCGGTCTCCCCTCCGGGTCCGCCCGCGAAGGGGCGATTGGCTGGGGCGCCAGGAATCGAACCTGGGATCACGGGATCAAAACCCGTTGCCTTACCGCTTGGCTACGCCCCAGCGACAGGCCACGGGCAAGATAGGTTCAATCGTTTTGACCCGCAATAACGCCCACCCCGGGAGACGCAAGGAGACGGGTGGCGCATACCCACCAGCCGGGGCGGTCGGCCGCGATCCGCCCGGCCGCTTCGCCCGCGGCCTCCTCCGTCGGGAACAGCCCGAAACAGGTCGGCCCGCTGCCGGAGAGTCGGGCGATAAGGCAGGACGGCGCTCCCCGGATCGCGTCGAGGACGGAGTCGATTTCCGGACAGAGGCGCCGTGCCGGCGGCGCGAGATCGTTGCGCGTGTCCCCCAGGGCTTCCGCCAGCGCGGCCGCGTCGGCGAAGCCGCCGTCGAACGACACCGGCGCGGAAAACGAACCCTCGCGGGCCGCGAACACCGCGGCGGTGGCGAGCGGCACCATGGGGTTGACCAGCACCATGGGGACATCGGGCAGGGCCGGCGCCGGCTCGATCCGCTCGCCGATCCCGCGCACCGTCGCCGCCCGCCCGGAGAGGCAGACCGGAACGTCCGCACCGAGAGCGAGAGCCAGCGCGCCGAGCCTTTCCGCCGGAACCGACACCCGCCACAGCGCGCTCAAGGCCCGCAGGGCGGCCGCGGCGTCCGCGGATCCGCCGCCGATGCCGGCGGCCACGGGGAGCGCCTTGTGCAACCGGATCCGTGCGTCGGGCGGAATGCCGGCCTCCGCGGCCAGCGCCCGGGCGGCCTTCACCGCCAGGTTTTCCCCGCCGGCGTCCAGCGCGGCGGCGAACGGTCCGTCGATCTCGAGCGCGAGCCCTTCGCCGGCCCGGACCTCGATACGGTCGTGGACCCCGGCAAAGGCCACGAGGCTTTCCAGCAGGTGGTAGCCGTCCGGGCGGCGGCCCGTCACGTGGAGGAAGAGATTGATCTTGGCCGGCGCCTCGACGGCGATACCCGGCGCGGCGGCGGTCATGGAACGTTCAGCGCGCGCCGCCGCCGGCCTTCGGCGCGGAAAGGCCTCGCGCGATCTTGCCCTCGATGATCCCTACCTGGTCGGGCTCGGGGTCGAGGTTGAGGGCGCGGCGCCACTGGAAGGCCGCTTCGTTGCGGCGCCCGACCCGCCAGTAGGCGTCGCCCAGGTGATCGTTGACCGTGGGATCCAGCGGCTCCAGCTCCGCCGCGCGCTCCAGCTTCTCCACCGCGCCGGCATAGTCGCCCATCCGGTAGAGCGCCCAGCCCAGGCTGTCCACGATGGCGCCGCTCTGGGGTTCGAGCTCCACCGCGCGCTCGATCATCCTGCGCGCATCGTCGAGCTTGATCCCCTGGTCGACCCATGAATAGCCGAGATAGTTGAGAAGATAGGGTTCGTCCGGCGACAGCTCGAGCGCGGCCAGCAGGTCCTTCTCCGCGCGCGGCCAGTTCTTCGACCGCTCGAGCGAGATACCGCGCGAGAAAAGCAGTCTCCAGTGCCGCGTCTCGATCGTACCGATTCTTCCGATCGCGGCGTCGTAGGCTTCCACCGACTCGGAGAATCTCTTCTTGCTGCGGAACAGATCGCCCAGCGTCGTCAGCGCATCCGTCCGCTCCCGGCGCTCCGTCGCCATCCGGCGCAGGATCCGGATCGCTTCGTCCTCCCGGCCGAGCCGGGAAAGACCGCCGGCGCGTTGAAGCCTGGCCGACCAGGACAGGGGCGACGCGCTGTCGACCTGCGCGTAGGCCTTCACCGCGCTCTCGTCGCGGCCGACGGATTCGAAAATTCGTCCGACGAGGACGCGGGCGGACGGAAAATCGGGCCGAAGGTCGAGCGCGAGCTGTCCGTAGATCAGGCCCAGCTCGGTCGACCTCGCCCTCGTGGACAGGCTGGCGGCGTTGAAGAACGCCTCGGCCGCGCCTTCGACGGCGTCCGTCACGACCCGTTTCGCCGGCTTGCCGGCAAGGAGGTCCGCGAGCTCGCTCTCGATCAGCGAAGACCGGTTCTGTTCGGCGAGGAAGGCCCGGAAGCGGCGTTCCGCTTCGGCGGGGTCGCCGTTCCGCCGGAAGAACGAACCGAGCGCCTGGACGAAACGAGCCGTGGGCTGCCCCATCTCGTCGGCCGCCGCGAGATAGGCGCGCTTCGCCTCCTCCGGCCGGTCGGCGAGATCCAGGATCAGCGCGGTGTGAAGGCTGCGGAAAGCCGCCGTATTGCGGTTGCCGTCCGGCTCGCCTAGCGCGGCGATCGCCGCGTCGTGGTCCCCCGATCCGACTTCCGCCCACGCCGAAAGCAGCGGTCCGTAGAACGGGTTGGGACCATGGGGCAGGATGGCCGACAGCCGTTCCCCGGCGGACTCGAACCGGGCGGCCTTGAGATCGCCCACCGCCAGGGACAGCCTGGCAAGCGGCGCGTCCTTTTCGATCGCCAGCAGCCGGCGGGCGCGCGCGCGCGCCGCATCCGCCTGCCCGCTTGCCAGCTTCGCGATGAGGGCGCGCCGCAGCAGGCCCGGGTCGGGCGGCGGCGCCCTGAGGGCTTCGCTCATGTACCGCGCCGCGGCGTCGAAATCGCGCTGCCTGAAGGCGTGCTGCCCGGCCAGATAGCTGCCCAGCTCGAGCGTGGAGCCGGCGGCCGGCGCATTCGTCGCCGAACCCGCGGGAGGCGCCAGCGCAACCGCCGCCGCGACCGCCAGAACGCAGCATGTCGCCGCCGGGTGGAATCGTTGCATTCGCGAGCGCGCCATGTCCGTATCGGATAGCGAGTCGGGAGTATACACGCGAAGATTCGGGCCGGGAGTCCCGCGGGCCGCGATTTCCCGCATCGGCGTCCGGTTCAGGCTTGCGGGCCGGGCTCCGGGGACAGCGACGCTTCTTCCGTCATGCCCGGACTTGTTCCGGGCATCCACGTCGGGCCGCCGCCTCGCCCCCTCTTGGAGCCTGTCCGTTTCAGACAGAAGCGCCTTTACCCCGACCCCTCACCCGTCATGGTCGGCGAAGGCCGACCATCCACGAGTTTTCAAGGCGCTGGAAACAAAAAACAAAACGTGGATGGTCGGCCTTCGCCGACCATGACAGAAGAGAACGGACGAAGCGGTTCCAACCAAAACATATCCGCTCTCGCTTGCACCACGATGCCGCAAGACGTGGATGCCCGGAACAAGTCCGGGCATGACGGTATGGGGGCAGGCGCCGCGTCGACCGTGACGGGCGGCGGGACGGCGTTCCCACCGCCGATCCGCGCCAGCCTTTCACCCGTCAAGTCGCCGGGACAAGCCCCGTAGGAAGCGCGGTCATCCGCCTACATGTTGGGGTAGTTCGGCCCGCCGCCGCCCTCGGGAACCACCCAGTCGATGTTCTGGCGGGGATCCTTGATGTCGCAGGTCTTGCAGTGCACGCAGTTCTGCGCGTTGATCTGCAGCCTCGGGCCGGACTCGCCTTCGGCGACGATCTCGTAGACCCCGGCCGGGCAATAGCGCTGTTCCGGGGCGTCGTAGAGCGCAAGGTTGACGTCGATGGGAATGGAATCGTCCCTGAGCCGCAGGTGGACCGGCTGGTCCTCCTCGTGATTGGTGTTCGAAACGAAGACCGAGGAGAGCCGGTCGAAGGTGACCTCCCCGTCCGGCTTCGGGTAGTCGATCCGCGGCGCGTCGGACGCCTTTCTGAGCGAGTCGTGGTCGGCGCGATGGCCGAAGGTCCACGGCGCCCGGCCGCGCAGCAGGAACGTGTCGACCGCCGCGTAGGCGAGACCGGCCCAGAGTCCCCAGCGGAAGGCGGGGCGGAGATTTCGCACCGACCTCAGCTCCTCCCAGACCCATGTCCGCTTCAGAGATTCCGGGTACGCATCCAGCTGCGCGCCGGGGTCGCCGCCGCCGAGCGCCTCGAAAATCGCCTCGGCCGCGACCATCCCGCTCTTCATCGCGGTATGGGTGCCCTTGATCTTGGGCACGTTCAGGAAGCCGGCCTCGCAGCCGACGAAGACCCCGCCCGGGAAGGCGAGCCGCGGGATCGACTGGAACCCGCCCTCGTTCACGGCGCGCGCCCCGTAGGCGATCCGGCGCCCGCCGGCGAACGTGGGGCGAATCGCCGGGTGCGTCTTGAACCGCTGGAACTCCTCGAAGGGCGACAGATGCGGGTTCGGGTAGTCGAGCCCGATCACGAACCCCACCGCGACCTGGTTGTCCTCCAGATGGTAGAGGAACGAGCCGCCGTAAGTGTCGGCCCGGAGAGGCCAGCCAAACGAATGCACCACGCGGCCCGGACGGTGGTTGGCTGGATCGATCTCCCACAACTCCTTGATTCCGACCCCGTAGGTCTGGCGATGGCTGTCCCGTCCGAGATCGAAACGCTCCATCAGCGTCTTGCCCAGCGAACCGCGGCAACCCTCGGCGAACACCGTCTGGCTCGCGTGCAGCTCGACTCCGGGCTCGTGGTTCGGACCGGGTTCGCCGTCGCGGCCGAGCCCCATGTCTCCGGTGGCGACCCCCTTGACCCGCCCGGACTCGTCGTACAGCACCTCGGCGGCGGCGAACCCGGGATAGATCTCGACGCCGAGCGCCTCGGCCTCCTGGGCGAGCCAGCGGCAGAGATTGCCGAGGCTGACGATGTAGTTGCCGCGATTGCGGGTCTGCGGCGGCGTCGGGAGCCGAATCGCGCGGCGCTCGGTCAGCAGCAGGAACCGTTCTTCCCCGACGGGCGTGTTGAGCGGCGCCCCCCTCTCCAGCGCATTGGGAAACAGCTCGAACAGCGCGCGGGGCTCGATCACGGCGCCGGAGAGAATGTGCGCGCCGACCTCGGAGCCCTTCTCGATCACGCAAACGCCGATATCGCGGTCTTCCGCCGCCGCCAGCTGCTTCAGGCGAATCGCCGTGGACAGCCCGGAAGGACCGGCGCCCACCACGACGACGTCGAATGCCATCGATTCCCGTTCCAAGGCCTGCCCCGTCCCGCCGCGCACCCGTGTCAGGGCGCTGAGATGCCGCCAGAACGCTTACGATATTCGGGACGACAAGACCAGAGGCTTCGGCGCCGGGTATTGCCTTCCTTGTTCGGTGACGCCTGTCGCGCGTCAATCGACCCGAATCGGCACCTCGACGATCTCGCCAGGCCGAACCGCCGCGATTGCCCGGCCGATATCCGCCGTGCGGTGGCGGCCGTGGAAAGCAGAACGACGATGCCGATCCGCCGGCTTTCCAGACTTTGCTGATGGCGCAGGTTCTGATCCGTCGTCACAAGAATATCGTATCCCTCGCACTCCGCCAGATCGAGCAGCTCGCCGTTGTCCTTGTTCGACCAGCCCTTCTCCGTAAGCGTATCCACCGAGTGCTCGGGAAGGTAGCTCCGCAAAGGCGCAGGCGTTCCCTGGTCGAACAGAATCTTCATGCCCGGGCGGGCGTTTTAAGATATTCCGCTTCATGCCTGAGCACCGCCGCAACCTGCCACTCCTCGATATCGGGATACCACTCCAGAAATTCCTTCACGGTGGCGCCGCTCTCCAGGTTCTCGAAAAGCGCGCATACCGGAACCCTCGTGCCGGTGAAGGCCCATGCCCCGCCGATCTTGCGGGGATTGCGTTCCACGGCCGGGCATGTCGTCCAGTCGGTCATCGGCTCGCCTCCTCTGCCATGCACCGCTCGGCAATACGGAAATCCACCTCGGCCTGAACGGCGTGGACTCCCTCGCCATCCATGATCGGATTCAGTTCAGGCAGCACCGCGCTAAACCGCACGAGGACGCAGCCATCACGAAGCGAAGCAGCCACTACGCATTATGGCACAGCCCGCCGCCTGTTTTCCCAATCGAGGTCCGTGCTAGGATGAGGCATGGCCGTTGGCGGGGCGATCACATCGGTGCTCGCGTGGCAGATCGAGGCCGGTGCGGACGAGGCGATCGCCGATGCGCCGCTCGACCGGTTCGCGGTCGCGTCCGGGCGCACGCCCGGAAGCCCGGAACCCACGCCGGGGGCGGCATCGACCTCCGTTGCGGCGAACGACCTCGAAACCCTGAAAGCGGACTTCGAAGCCTTCGACGGTTGCGCCCTCAAGGAAACCGCCACCAATTTCGTCTTCGCGGACGGCTCCGCGGGCGCGCGGCTGATGTTCGTCGGCGAGGCGCCGGGCGCCGAGGAAGACCGGCAGGGCGTGCCGTTCGTCGGCCCCGCGGGGCGGCTTCTCGACCGGATGCTGACGGCGATCGGCCTCGAACGGAGCGACGCCTATATCACCAACATCCTTCCCTGGCGCCCGCCGGGAAACCGCAACCCCACCGATTCCGAGATCGCCCTTTGCCTGCCCTTTATCGAACGGCACATCGCGCTGGTCGGGCCCGAGGTGCTGGTCGCGGTCGGCGGAACGGCGGCGAAAGCCCTGCTCGACACCCGCGAAGGGATCATGCGGCTGAGGGGCCGCTGGTTCAACTACGCCGTTCCGGGTTCGGACGCCCGAATTCCGCTCCGGGCGGTTCTCCATCCGGCCTATCTGCTCCGTCAGCCGGCCCAGAAAAGAGATGCGTGGAACGACCTGATCGCCATCAAGAAAAGACTCGCCGAGCCCGGAACGACAGGATGACAGGGTACGAAGATCGTCCGGGCCGCGTCTTGCGGATCGCTCTCGCGGGTTTCCTCGCGGCGGGCGCCGGTCTTCTGGCCGCTCCCGTGCAGGCGGAAGAGCGCGGCGGGGACGCCGACCGCGTCGCTCTCCCGCGGGTCATCGGCGAACGGGACGCGGCCCAATACCGGCGAATCTTCGAGTTGCAGGAGAAGGGAAGCTGGCGGACCGCGGACCGGGAAATCGGGAAGCTCCGCAGCCGGCTCCTCATGGGTCACGTGCAGGCCCAGCGCTACCTGCATCCGACGAAGTACCGTTCGCGCTACAACGAGTTGGAGCGCTGGCTCCGATACTATGCCGACCATCCGGAGGCGAGGCGGATCTACCGTCTCGCGATGCGCCGCAAGGGGAAGTCCAGCCGACGGCCGCAGCAACCCACGGCTCTCAAGCCGAGGATCAACGGCACGGTCAGCGTCTCGCCGACTTACGGCTACGACTCTCCCCGCCGCCGCAGCGCCGCGGCGAAGCGCGCCGCAGCGAAGCGCATCCGCTCCATCCGCTATCACGCGCGCGCCGGCCGGCTCAAGCGCGCCCGGCAAATCCTGGGCTGGCGCTCCACCCGGCGGATGCTCGATCCGACCGAGACGGCCATCGCGCGCTCGCACCTCGCGAGGGGATATTTCTTCCACGGCTCGCCGGAGACCGCGCACCGGCTGTCCGCGGGATCGGTGAAGCGGGCCGGCCGCTACATGCCGATGGCTTACTGGATCGCCGGGCTTTCGGCCTACCGGGTCGGGGAGCACGCGGAGGCGGCGGATCATTTCGAGGCCATGGCGGACGATCCTTCCCTGAGCCCGTGGTGGGCCTCGGGCGCGGCGTTCTGGGCGGGCCGCGCCAGCCTCGTCTCGCAAAGGCCGGACCGGGTCCGTTACTGGATGAACCGGGCGGCGCAGTACCCCCTGACCTTCTACGGCCAGCTCGGCGCGCGGGTCCTCGGCCTGGAACGCGACTTCGACTGGCGCGTGCCGGAGCTCACGGGTGAGCACGTGAAAATCCTCATGCGCCATCCCGCGGCCCGCCGCGCCATCGCCCTGCTGCAGGTCAACCAGCACGGCCGCGCCGAGAGCGAGCTGAAGGCGCTGACCTCGATCGACGACAGCGCGCTCGGCGAATCGCTGATGGCGCTTGCCGACACGGCCGGGCTGGCATCGCTCTCGGTGCGAACGGTTTCGATGGTCGACGAGAAGGCCGGCGCGGCGGCGCACGGCGCGCGCTACCCGGTGCCGCGCTGGCAGCCCCGCGGCCGCTTCACGGTCGACCGGGCGCTGATCTACGCGTTCATGCGCCAGGAATCGCTCTTCAACCTGCGCGCCAAGAGCCATGCGGGCGCGCGCGGCCTGATGCAGCTGATGCCGGGAACCGCGGGGTTCATGGTGGGCAAGCGGTTCCGGGGGGCGAGACGCAACCAGCTCTACGATCCGGCGCTCAACATATCGATCGCCCAGCGCTACATCCGCTACCTGATCGACCACGACACGGTGAAGGGCAGCGTCCTCCTGCTGGCCGCGGCCTATAACGGAGGTCCGGGCAATCTCAACAAGTGGCGCCGCCGGGCGGCGCGGCGAAAGGCGACCGATCCGCTGATCTTCATCGAGACGATCCCCGCGCGCGAGACCCGCAACTATGTCGAGCGCGTGCTCGCCAATCTGTGGATCTATCGCAGCCGGCTGGGGCAGGATTCGCCGACGCTCGACCGCCTTGCCGCCGGGCAGGTGCCGTTATACGAAGCTCTCGACGGCGACCCGAACGTGGTGGCGTGCAATGAGCGGAATTGACGAGACGATCCCCTTCGCGGCGATCAACATCGCGGTGATGACGGTATCCGACACGCGGACCGAGGACACCGACCGGTCGGGCGCGACGCTCGCCGAACGGCTGGAGAAGGCGGGCCACCGCCTGGCGGACAAGCGGATCGTCCCGGACGAACGGACGGCGATCGAGGCGCAGCTGAGGCAATGGATCGCCGACCCGGAGGTGGACGCGGTGATCGCCACCGGCGGCACCGGGGTCACCGGCAGGGACGTCACGCCGGAGGCGTTCGAAGCCGTGTTCGAGAAGGAAATCCCCGGTTTCGGCGAGCTGTTCCGGATGATCAGCTTCGGCAAGATCGGCAGCTCGACCATCCAGTCGCGCGCGATGGCGGGCGTGGCGGGGGGCACCTACCTGTTCGCGGTGCCGGGCTCGACCGGCGCCTGCCGCGATGCCTGGGACGAGATCCTGGTCTACCAGCTCGACATCCGGCACAAGCCCTGCAACTTCGTCGAGCTGATGCCGAGGCTCAACGAGCACCGCGCCGGGCGTTCTGCCTGACCCGCCATCTTGCGTAGGCCTCGGCGTCGTCGACGTCCTCCAGCGTTTCGAGAAGCGCGACCTTCCGGCGGGGCGGCACGTTCGCGCGCGTGTCCGCGAGCGCGTGCGGGCTCGACCAGCGGACGCCGTCGAACAGGCCGCGCGTCGCCGCGCCGGGACGCCGCCCGACCAGCCAGTAGCCGCCGTCGGCCGCCGGTCCGAAGACCAGATCGGCATTTCGGAGCGCGGCGAAGGCGGATTCGACATGCCGCGCGCCGAGCTCGGGAATGTCGCTTCCGACGATGGCGACGGGGGTTGCGGGGTCGCGGTCCAGGATCCGCCCCATCCTGGCGCCGAGGTCGCCGCTCCCCTGCCCTGTCCGCGCGAACCCGGCGGGCCACGGGGAAACGCCATGGGCCGATATGTCGGGCGTCACCGCGAGGACGGTTTCCCAGCGCCGGTCGCGCCCCACCCGGCGCAACAGACTTTCCGTCGCGGTCCGGTAGAAGCGCAACGCCTCGACCGCGCCCACGCCCGTCGCCAGGCGCCGCTTGACCACGCCGAGCGCCGGCGCGCGGACGAACACGTAGAGTCTAGCCCGCATTTCCCGCCACCGTCATGGCCTGCGCGGCGCTGTCCGGCCGACAGGGCAGGAGAGCCGCGCGGCGCGATGCGGGGACATCGGGCAAGCGGCGCGACGCACCCTGTCGGCCGGACAGCGCCGCCCGAAGGGTCGCGCCCAGGCGCCCGCCCGCTGCGTCGCGGGCCTCGACCGTAGTCCCCGCTACGCTCTTCGGCCCGCTCCTGACGGGTCGAACGCCCGGACGCGACGCAGGCCGTGACACCGGTGAGAAATGCGGGCCAGGACGCCGCCTCATCGGTAGATGCGCGCGATGGCGCCGGGCGGGACGCCGAGGAAATAGAGCCCGAGGCAGATCAGGTTGCGGCCGGAGCGGCGCAGATAGCCCGACCGCCTGTAGCGGACGGCGGACGTCACGGCGGCGACATCGAGCATGTCGAGGCGGCGGCGTCCGATGCGCCGGACGATGTCGACGTCCTCCATCAGCGGAAGCGGCCTGAACCCGCCGAGCGAGTCGTGGAACGCGCGGGAAATCAGCAGCCCCTGATCGCCGTAGGGAAGGCCCAGCGCGGCGGCGCGCCAGGCGACGATCGCCTCCAGCCTGCGCGCCGCCCGCGCGGCGTCGTCGAGCGCGAAGCGGAACGTCGCCGCGCGCTCCCGGTTCCCCGGGTCGCCGCAATAGCCGGATACGGCGTCCGCCCAGCCTTCCCCCGGCGCCGTGTCGGCATGGAGAAAAAGCAGCCAGCTTCCGCCTGCCCGCCGGGCGCCCTCGGCGAGCTGGACTCCCCGGCCGGGAGCGGAGATGACCACCCGCGCGCCATGCGCCTCGGCGAGCGCCGCCGTATCGTCGGACGATCCGCCGTCGACCACCAGCACCTCGCGGTTCGGCTCCGGCCCCGGCGCGGCGAGCGCCCGAAGCGTTCGCGGGAGCGCGGCGGCGGCGTTCAGCGCCGGAATCACGATGCTGAGGTCCGGTTGCACGCCGGGTTTCTGAAGCCTCTCCGGAACAATGTCCATAGACGACGAATGTTCTTGTTATGTTCTCTTTGGCGGGGTAGACTTCCGGGATGGACGCGCCTCTCCCGGATATCCCGCGCAAGGGCCGCGGCGCGGTCAGCAACCGCGCCGGACGGTTCGAGCCCCACGCGTCCGAGGCGGTCGACGACGGCTGGTCGGGGGAGGAGTTGCCCCCGCTCAGGACGACGGTGACGCGCGATGCGTCGAAGACCATCGTCGCGCGCAACAACTCGCCGGACGTGCCCTTCGACCGTTCGATCAACCCCTATCGCGGCTGCGAGGGTCGTGCCCCCAGGCGTGGTGTAGGAGCAGGAGCCAGCATCGGTAGCTGTGGGTAAGTGGCCCGCCGCCGCGACCGTGTGGCGTCTGGCGGCGGCGGGCCACTTATCCATAGCGGATGGCCATCGCGGTGCCGGTTAGGGTTGGGCTTCTACAGTCCATCCGACCGGAGGAGTACCACGATGACCACCAAGGACATGATGACCCTGCAGGCGCTTTTGGAGAAGAGTTCGGACGCCGATCTGCTTCGCGAGATGATCGGGTTCACGGCCGAGCGTTTGATGGCGCTTGAGGTGGAGGGCCTTGCGGGAGCCGCACACGGCGAGCGTTCGCCGGACCGGCTCACCCATCGCAACGGCTACCGGGACCGGGTCTGGGAGACGCGCGCGGGCACGGTGGAGCTGAAGATCCCGAAGCTGCGCAAGGGGAGCTACTTCCCGGGCTTCCTGGAGCCGCGTCGCATGGCGGAGAAGGCGCTGACGGCGGTGATCCAGGAGGCCTACATCAAGGGCGTGTCGACCCGCTCGGTGGACGACCTGGTGCAGGCCATGGGCATGTCGGGCATCTCGAAGAGCCAGGTGTCGCGGCTGTGCGGTGAGATCGACGGCAAGATCCGCGACTTCCTCGACCGCCCGCTGGAGGGCGACTGGCCGTATCTGTGGCTGGACGCGACCTATGTGAAGATGCGCGAGGCCGGGCGCGTCGTCTCGGTCGCGGTCACGATCGCGGTGGCGGTCAACGACCAGGGCCGCCGCGAGGTGCTCGGCATGGCGATCGGCGCGTCCGAGGCCGAGACCTTCTGGACCTCCTTCCTGCGCTCCCTGGCCCGCCGCGGCCTGCGCGGCGTCAAGCTGGTCGTCTCCGATGACCACAAGGGCCTGAAGGCGGCTGCAACGCGCGTCCTCGGCGCCACATGGCAGCGCTGCCGCGTCCACTTCATGCGCACCCTGCTCGCCCATGCCGGCAAGCAGGGCCGGCGCGTCGTGTCCGCCTTCGTCACCACCGCCTTCGCCCAGGAGGATGCAGACAGCGCCTCCGCCCAGTGGCGCCAGGTCGCCGACCAGCTCAGGGCCAAGGCGCCGAAGCTCGCCGCTCTCATGGACGAGGCCGAGCACGACGTTCTCGCCTACATGACCTTCCCGGCCGCGCATCGCCCCAAGCTGCACTCGACAAACCCGCTCGAACGACTCCATGGCGAGATCAAGCGGCGTACCAACACCGTCGGCATCTTCCCCAACGAGGACGCCATAACACGGCTGATCGGCGCCATCCTGCTCGAGCAGAACGACGAATGGGCCGTCCAGAGGGCCAGATACATGACGCTGGAATCGATCGCTCCCGTGAGCGACAATGCAACCGTCAAGCTGCCCGCCGTGGCAGCCTGAGCCTACCGGCCCTACCCGCCGGATACCGCGACGGCCGCCAGGCTCTTACACCACGGCTCGGGACACGATCGCTGCGAGCACGGCTGCATCTACTGTTTCGCGCGCCCGACCCATGCGTTTCTGGGCCTCTCGCCGGGGCTCGATTTCGAGTCCCGGCTGTTCTACAAGCCCGACGCCGCCCGCCTGCTGGAAGACGCGCTCCACGATCCGAAATACGAATGCCGGACGATGGCGATGGGGACGAACACGGATCCCTACCAGCCGATTGAGCGCGAGTTCCGCATCACCCGGTCGATCCTCGAAATGCTGTCCGAATGCGACCACCCGGTCGGAGTCGTCACCAAGTCGACATTGGTGACGCGCGATATAGACATTCTGGCGCCGATGGCGGCGCGGTCGCTCGCCCAGGTCTGCATATCGGTGACGACTCTCGACCGCGGGCTTGCCCGCCTGCTGGAGCCGCGCGCGCCCACCCCGGCCCGACGGATCGAGACGATAAGCCGGCTCGCCGAGGCCGGCATTCCGACCGGGGTGATGGCGGCGCCGATGATCCCCGGCCTCACCGATCACGAGATGGAGGAGATCCTCGAACGGGCGTGGGACGCGGGGGCACGGTCCGCCAGCTACATCCTGCTCCGCCTGCCGCTCGAGATCGCGGACCTGTTCCAGGAATGGCTCGAGACCCACCGCCCGGACCGCGCGTCACGGGTGCTCGGCCTGATGCGCCAGGCGCACGGCGGCAAGATCTACGCATCGACGTTCGGCAAGCGGATGCGCGGCCAGGGGCCCTATGCCGGGATGCTCGGCAAACGGTTCGAAGCCGCCTGCAAGCGCCTGGGCTTCGCTGATCGGCGGTTCGAGCTCGACACGACGCGGTTCAAGCGCCCGCTGAGGCGGGGGGATCCGTTGGCGCTGTTCTGACGAAGGGTCAGGCCGCCCCCTCGGACAGCCGCGCGAGCGGCCGGTCGGGGATCGGCAGATGCAGCACGGCGGCGACGAACCCGGCGACGATGGCGAAGGTCCATACCGGGTCGTAGGAACCCGTCATGTCGAACGACAGCCCGCCGAGCCAGACGCCGAGGAAGCTCCCCAGCTGGTGGCTCAGGAAGGCGATCGCGGCGAGCGTCGCCATGTAGCGCGGCCCGAAGATATGGGCGATCAGCCCGGTGGTGAGCGGCACCGTCGAGAGCCACAGGAGCCCCATCACGGCGGCGAAGACGAGGACGCTGGTCTCGGTCAACGGCAAGGAGAGGAAGACCAGCATGGCCACGCACCGCGCGGTGTAAATGATGCTCAGCAGGTATTTCATCCGGTAGCGGTCGCCGAGCCTGCCGGCGCCGATGGTGCCGAACAGGTTGAACAGCCCGATGGTGGCGATCGCCGCCGCGCCGAGCGCCGGCGCGAGCCCGCCGTCGGAGATATAGGCCGGCAGATGGTTCGCGATGAACTGCACCTGGAGCCCGCAAACGAAATAGGCGCTCACCAGCATCACGTAGCCGCGATGCCCGGCGGCCTCGCGCAGCGCCTCGCCGAGGCTCTGGCGGGTCCGCTGGGACAGCCGGGCCGAGGTTCCGGCGCGGAGCGCGAGCGCGAGCGGAACCGCGATCGAGAGCGCGATGGCCATGGCGATCAGCGCGCCGCGCCAGTCGAAGATCTCGATCATGGCCTGGCTGTAGGGAACGAACACGGACTGTCCCAGCGTTCCGCCCGCGGTGGTGATGCCGAGCCAGGTCATCCGGCGCTCTTCCGGCGCGATGCGCCCGACCAGCGCGTTCAACAGCCCCAGCCCGCAGCCGCCCATCCCGAGCCCGATCAGGAAGCCGATGCCGACCATGAAATCGGCCTGGCTCGTCGCCTGCGACGAAATCAGGAGCCCGGCCACGGCGATCAGCGCGCCGGTCGCGATCACGCGGATCGGCCCCCACCGGTCGGCGATCATCGCGGCCAGCGGCGTGGCGAGCCCGACGACGAGGTTCTGGGTCGCGATGGCGACCGAGATCGGCTCGCGGCCCCAGCCCAGATCGACGCTGATCGGCGGGATGAACAGGCCGAAGGACTGCCGGACGCCCGACGTCACCAGCAGGATGCAGGTGGCCCCCAGCAGGATGTAGACGGGCGTTCGCCAGAAGGCGGCGATCATCCGGGCCCCGCTATCCGCGACGCCCGGCCGGAGGTCCGGGGCGGATCCATCTTAGAGCACCGTCCGACCTTGTCGGTTCGCGGCCCACCCTCCCCCGGCCCCTCCCGCAAGCGGGAGGGGGGAAGGTATAGCGGGGTCGGCGCCGTGAATCCCCCTCTCCCCCGTGGGGGAGAGGGTCGGGGTGAGGGGGAGACGCTTCGATCCGAAACGGACGGGCTCTAGGCGAAGACATCGGGGAAACGCGCCCGCACCTCGGCGGCCAGCTCGGGCGAGGTCTGGGCGACGCGGGGGAAGGTTTCCAGGCGCTCGTAAGGGATGCAGGCGTCGATGACGACGCGCGAGTTGTAGAGCTTCTCGTCGGTCACCATGGTGTCCAGCCGGGACGACCAGTTGCGGTCGAGGATGGTGAAGTCGGTCTTGGGGTCGGTCCGCGTTCCCATCGCCCAGATCACGTCCTGCATGTCGGTGGGATCGATGTCGTCGTCGACCACGACGACGTAGCGCCCGACATAGCCGGTCGGGTTGACCTGCGAGGCCACCAGCCCGGCCTGGTTGGCGTGGCCGAAATAGCGCTGCTTGATCGCCACCACGACGAAGGTCCGCCCGGCGCCCGCCTGATGCACCCAGACCCCCTTCACGTCCGGGATGCCGGCGCCTTCGAGCGAGTCGAGGAGGCCGGCGGAACGGATGAAGCAGCGTTCGAACAGGTGGGAATGGGGCGGCTTCTGGCTGGCGGCGCAGGTCAGGATCGGGTCGTTCCGGTAATAGACCCGCTTGATCCGGATGACCGGCTCCTCCCTCGCGTCGCCCGCGTAGTAGCCCGTCCACTCGCCGAAGGGGCCCTCCATCGCGGTCTCGTCGGGCGAAACCTCGCCCTCGAGCACGATTTCCGAATGGGCTGGGAACGGCAGCCCGGTCAGCTCGCCCTCGACGCAGTCGATCGGCCGGCCGACCAGCCCGCCGGCCCAGTCGAGCTCCGGCACGTTGTCGGAGAGCGTGTAGCGCGCGGCGATGTAGGTGGCGGGATCGATGCCGACGACGATCGCCATCGGGCAGGGCTTGCCCGCCTTGAGGTACTTGTCGCGTTGGATCCGGCCCTGCTTGCCGTTGGAGATGTAGGAGGTGGCGATGTCGGGGCCGTTCACCTGGACGCGGTAGGTGCCGACATTGATCCGCCCGGTGTCGGGGTCGCGGGTGACGACGCCGCAGGCGGTGCCGATATAACGCCCGCCATCGTGCTCGTGATGGATCGGCACCGGAAACTTGAGAATGTCGACATCGCCGTCGCTGTCGACATTTTCCATCACCGGCCCGTCATCGACGATGCGGGGCGGGATCGGCTCGTGGCTCCCGATGCGGCGGCGGTAGGTGTCGAGCATGGTCCGCCGGTCGCCGGACTGTGCCGGGTCGATGCCGAGGCCGAGCGCGAGCCTCAAGGGCGAGCCCAGCATGCCGTAGAGGCAGCGCATGCCCCTGGCGTATCCCGGCACCTCGTCGAACAGGAGCAGCGGCGACTTGTCGACCTTCTCCCGGTAGAGCACCTCGGTCACCGCGCCGAGCTCGCGGTCCCAGTGGGCGCCGGCGACGTGCCTGACCTCGCCGCCATCCGCGACCGCGGCGAGGAACGCCCTCAGATCGGTCTGGATCTCGTCGTTGCGCTGCATCGTCAACTCCCCGAACGGAGACCGCCGCGGGCGAGTGCCGCGGCGGTCCGGTAGCAACGGTGCCCGTCTGTCCCCGCGTCAGTCGCAGAGATAACCCCACTTCTCGCGGGACTCCCGGGCGAGCTCGGGCGAGGGCGCGTTGACCGGCGGGAACTCGTCCTTCCAGTGGAACGGTCGGCAGGCGTCGATGATCGCCCGGCTGTTGGTGAGGTTCCCCTTCTCCTTCTCCCAGGGCGGGATGCGGGGGTCGAGATGGGTCGACCAGGCGTTGGGGATGATGTCGATCGACTCGGCCGGGTCGGAGCGGGTGAGCATCGCCCAGATCAGCTCCTCCAGGTTGGAGACGTCGATGTCCTCGTCGGTCACGATCACGTACTTGCCGGCATAGGCGCCGACATGGCACTGGCAGGCGATGTGGCCGGCCTGGCGGGCATGGCCGGGATAGCGCTGCTTGATCGAGACCGCGACCAGCATGCGCGCCGTGCCGACTTCGTGCAGCCATGCCCCCTCGACGTCCGGCACGCCGGCCTTCTTGATGTTCTCCTTCAGGAGCGCCGAACGGGTGACCGCGCGGTAGCGGGCCAGCTCGTCCGGCGGCCGCTGGGGCGGGCAGCCGAGCAGAATCGGGTTGTTCCGGTAATAGATCGCCTTGATGTCCATCACCGGCTCCTCGCGCATCCGGGAGCCGTAATAGCCGGTCCACTCGCCGAACGGGCCTTCCTCCTTGCGCGCGTCGGGGTGGACGAAGCCTTCGAGCACGAGCTCCGCGTTGGCCGGGAACGGCAGGCCGGTATGCTTGCCCTCGATCATCTTCATCGCCTCGCCGCGGAACCCGCCCACGACGTCGAACTCGCAGACCCCGGGCGGCACCTCGCTGCAGCCCATCAGGAAGGTCATCGGGTCGCCGCCGCAGACGATCACCGCCGGCATCGGCTCGCCGCGCTGCTGGTACTTGTCGCGGTGGATGCGGCCATGCTTGCCGGGCGAGATGTAGAAGCCGACCGACATCTTGTCGTGGATCATCACCCGGTAGGTGCCGATGTTGATCCAGCCGGTGTCGGGATCGACGGTGACGTTGTAGCTGCCGGTGCCGATATAGCGCCCGCCGTCCTCGTCGTGCCACATCGGCGTGGGGAAGACTCCGACGTCGACATCGTCCCCTTCCATGACGTTCTCGGTGACCGGGCCGGAGTCGACGAACTCGTGCGGGATGGTCCGCAGGTTCTCCATGTAGTTCTGGCGGAACGCGTCGGTCAGCTCCATCTTGGAAAGGTCCGACGAGAAGCCGAGCGTCATGGCCATGCGTTTGGAGGCGAAGAAGTTGGTCAGAACCCGCGAGCCTTTCAGCGTCCCCGGCACGTCCTCGAACACCACGCAGGGCGCCGTGTCGTTGTGCAGCACGACCTCGGACGCCATGCCGATGTCGCACTCCCAGTTCGCGCCCTGGACGTGCCTGACCTCGCCCAGCTTCTCGGCCTCCTCGAGCCATTCGCGCAAATCGGTGTATGGAATGCGCAGCTCGTTCTCGAGCCGCGCCGCGGCGCCGCCCTCGACCACCTTGCCGATCGCGTTGCCCATATCGTCGGCCATGCCGTCTCTCCCGCTCGATTTTCGATCTCTACCCAGAACGTATCCGCATCACCCGGACCTCACCAATACATTTCCGGCATCAGACGGATAAACCCCCGCGATATGATCGTCCGCGAGGCTGTACTATCCTGCGCGGCGAGCACCGGAAAACCACAGCGAAGGCCCGCCCATGCTGCCGACAGAGCGTATCAGCTATGAGCCGATCGTTGGACGAAAACCGCTGACCCTGCCGGGCGGCGCGCGGATGGCGGTCTGGGTGATCGTCAATGTCGAGGAATGGGATCCGCAGGCGCCGATGCCGAGGACCGTGCTTACCCCGCCGGCGGGCGGCTCGCCCAGCCCCGACATCCCCAACTGGGCTTGGCACGAATACGGCAACCGGGTCGGGTTCTGGCGCTTCGTCGAGGCGTTCGACGAACTGTCGATCCCCGCCGCGCTCTGCATCAACGGCGTCGCGGTGACCGGCTATCCGCAGATCGCCGAAGCGGCGCGGGACCGCGGCTGGGAGTTCATCGGCCACGGCTTCACCCAGCGCAACATGCAGAAGGTCGAGGACGAGCGCCTGGACATCCGGCGCACCACCGAGGCGATCGAGGCCTTCACCGGGAAGCGGCCGCGCGGCTGGCTCGGCCCCGGGCTGACCGAGACCTGGGAGACCCCCGACATCCTGGTCGAGGAGGGCTACGAATACGTCGCCGACTGGGTGCTCGACGACGAGCCGGTGGCGCTCAGGACGCGCGCGGGACCCATCGTCAACATCCCCTACACCCAGGAATGCAACGAAGTGGCGATGATGCTGATCCAGCACCATCCCGCGCGCGAGTACCGCGACCGGGCATTGGACCAGTTCGAGCAGATCTACCGCGATTCGGAACGCTCGGCGCGGGTGATGGCGCTCTCCGTCCACCCCTACATCATGGGCGTGCCGCACCGCTTCCGCTATTTCCGGGAACTCCTGCAGACGATCTCCGGATACACCGACGTGGCGTTCATGACGGGCGAAGCGATCCTGGACTGGTACCGGGAGCAGCGGCCGGCGTGACAGCGGGGGAGGGGAACGGCAGGCTGCGCGCTTCGCCGGTTCCACCGACGGGCGGGCAAGCCGCCTTTGCGCGGCCGTTCCCTCGCGTTCCACACCCGAATCGCCCGCCGTTTGCGGGAAATGGGGGCCGGCCCATCCGCCGACGCGGCATTGCAAAGCGCGCCGCCACGGTTCAGGATCGTGGCTGCGGGCCGCGCGGCGGCCCGTTCGCTTCATCCTCACGGAAGGGAGGGCCGGGGATGCCCAGACACCTGACCAAAGGCGTCGCGCTCGCCGCTGCCGCCGCCGTTCTTGCGGCCGGGGGAAGCGCTTTGGCGCAGTCCAAGCATACGCTCAAGATCGCCCTGTTTTCGCCCGAGCCGTCGACCGCTTCGATCTGGTTCAAGAAGGCCAAGGCCGAGGCCGCCGAGAAGTCCAAGGGCCGGCTCGAGTTGCAGATGTTCTTCGGCTCGTCGATGGGGCCGATGCCCAGGCATTACGACCTCGCCAGGAAAGGCGTCGCCGACATGGCGTTCTTCCAGCACGGCGTGACGCCGGGCCGGTTCCCGCTGACCGAACTGACGCACGCGCCCTACCTGTTCCCGCCCGGCGCCAAGGGCGCGGTGGTCGGCGCCAATGTCGCGGGCGACCTGTTGCCCAAATACTTCCAGGCCGAGCACGAGAAGGCCGGCACCAGGGGGATGTGGATCGTCTTCAACCGTCCGTCGGGCGTCTACGATTCCAAGAAGCCGATCAAGTCCGTCGCCGACCTCAACGGACGGCGCTACCGCGCGCCGACCCCGACCGACGTGCTGATGATGAAGGCGCTCGGCGCGGCCCCGATCGGGATGCCGGCGACCCACATGGCCGAGTCGCTGCAGAAGGGCACCATCGACGGCGTCGTGACCGACCCGATGGGCATCTTCGCGTTCAAGCTCGGCGGGCTCGTCCAGCACTACACGCCGATGTTCGTCTCCGTGATCAGCTTCGGGCTCGCGATGAACCCGAAGGCCTATGACAAGCTGCCGAACGATCTGAAGCCCCTGGTCGACGCGATGGGGACCAAGGAGGCGGGCGTCGCCATGGCGACCTACGCCTGGGGCGGCGATCCGAAGGTGTTCACCAAGTATATGAGCGGCCTCAAGCTCAACCGCGTCGCGCTGCCCGACGCCGCCGACAAGGAGATGCGCGCGCTCGGCGAGAAGATCATGGGTCAGCGCATCGCGGCGCTCGAGAAAAAGGGTCTGCCGGCGCGCAAGGTGTATGACGAGTTGAAGGCGCTGTCGGCCAAGTACTCGGCCATGTAACCGGCCGATGCACCGTCTGACGCTCGCGGCGGCGCGGCTTCTCACCCGCGTCGCCGCGATCTTTTTGCTCGCCATGATGGCGCTCAACGTCATCGACGTCGGGCTGCGCTCGGGCTTCAACGCGCCGATCTTCGGCACCTATGAGATCATCGAGCTGTTTCTCGCGGCGGCCGCCTTTCTCGCCATACCCGAGGTCTTCCTCCGCGACCAGCACATCACCATCGAGCTGATCGATCAGGTCGTTCCGGAGCGCGTCGTCCGCTGGCTCAAGCTGATCGGCACCTTCGTCGCGCTGGTCTTCGTCGCCCTGCTCACGTGGCACATGACACAGCCGGCGCGCGAGTTCATCGAGTTCAACGACGTCACCATCGATCTTCACCTGCCGCTGATCTGGAAGGCCTCGCTGGTGCTCGCCGCCTTCGCCTTCGCCGTGGTCGCGGTCCTGGTGATGTTCCTGCGCGAGGTTTCCTCAGTGCTCCGGCGCGCCGAATGACCCCCCAGGAAATCGGCGGGATCGGCATCGTCGCCCTGGTCCTCCTGACGCTGCTCCGGGTGCCGCTGGGCGCCGCGATGGGGCTGGTGGGACTCGCGGGCTATGCCGCCATCGACGGCTGGGAGCGCGCCTTCATCGTTTTCGGCGAGACCCCCTATTCGCTCACCCAATACGCGTTCTCGGTGCTGCCGCTGTTCATCCTGATGGGCGCGGTGGCGACCCGGTCCGGCATGTCGCAGGAGCTGTTCGTCGCGGCCAATGCGCTGTTCGCCGGACGCCGGGGCGCGCTCCCGATGGCGACCATCGGCGCCTGCGCGGGCTTCTCCGCGATCAGCGGCTCGTCGCTCGCCACGGCGGCGACGTTTACCCAGATCGCGGTGCCGGAGATGCGGCGCTACGGCTACGACGAGCGCCTGGCGACGGGCTCGGTCGCGGTCGGCGGCACGCTCGGCATCCTGATCCCGCCCTCGGTGATCATGGTGATCTACGCGCTGGCCGCCGAGGAGTCGGTGCCTGAGCTGTTCGCGGCCGGCATGATCCCGGGCGTCCTGCTCGCGCTGCTATTCATGGTGGTGATCTGGGTGATCGCCCGGATCCGGCCCGAATGGGCGCCCGCCGGGCCGCGGCTCGACTGGCGCGAGCGGTGGCGCGCCGCGGCCGCGATGTGGAAGCTCGTCGTTCTGTTCGGGCTCGCGGTGGGCGGGATCTACACCGGCTGGTTCAGCCCGACGGAGGCGGCGGGGGTGGCCTCCTTCGCGGCGATCGTCATCGCCTTCGCGACGAGCGCGTTCTCGTGGAGGGACTTCGTCGCATCCCTCGACGAGACCCTGCGGACCACCGGGATGCTGCTGTTCATCATCACCGGCGCGTGGATCTTCGCCTATTTCATCGTCCAGACGCGCTTGCCCGTCGCGCTGGTCGAGCTCATCGAGTTCTTCGAGCTCGCGCCCTGGGCGGTGATCATGATCATCCTGGTGTTCTACATCATCCTCGGCTGCGTGCTCGACGCGGTGGCGATCATCCTGGTGACCGTGCCCGTGTTTCTCCCGGTCGTCACCGCGCTCGGCTACGATTCGGTGTGGTACGGAATCCTGATGGTGGTGGTCGTCGAGGTCGGGCTGATCACCCCGCCGGTCGGCCTCAACATCTTCGTCATCCGGGCGCAGCTGCCCGACATCGCGCTCGGCACGGTGTTCCGCGGCATCGTTCCGTTCCTGGCCGCGGACGCGGTGCTGATCGCGCTGCTGCTCCTCTTCCCGCAACTCGCGCTCTGGCTGCCGGGCGTGCTCTACAACTGAGAGGGATCGGCCATGAAGCTCGAAGGATCCTGCCATTGCGGCGCCGTGACGTTCACCGTGAACTCGCGGACGCCCTACCCGTTCAACCGCTGCTATTGCTCGAAATGCCGCAAGACGGGCGGGGGCGGGTACTCGATCAACATCATGGGCGAGTACGGGACGCTGGAGGTGACCGGCGAGGAGAACATCACGGTCTATCGCTCGGCGAACAACCATCGCGGCGCCTACGACACCGACGGGCTCGGCTTCTCCCGGCGGCATTTCTGCAAGGTTTGCGGCACGACGCTCTGGATCTACAACCCGACCTACGCGGAATTCGTCTATCCCTGCGCGACGGCGATCGACACGCCGCTGCCGCGGACCGACGAGATCAGCCACAACATGCTGGGATACAAGCCCGACTGGATTCCGGTTCCCGAAGGCCCGGAGCACGCCCGCAACACCTACTACCCCGAGGGCGGGATCGAGCAGTGGCACCGCGACCGCGGGCTCTACGAGGAGGACTGACGCCGCGATGCTGAAGACCAGGGGCGTTGCCCATTTCACGATCCCGGTCACGGACACGCGCCGGTCCGAGGCCTTCTACACCGAAAAGCTCGGCCTCGCCGTGGTCCAGAGCAACCACGAGCGCGGCATGGTGTTCCTCGATTCGGGCGGGGACTGCATCATCCTCGCGCGTGTCGACAAGCCGATCTCGACCGCGCGCGAGGACGACATCCACCACGCCTTCATCGTCGACCACGAGGATTACGACTCGTCGGTGGCGGCGCTCCGGGAGAGCGGCGTCGAGATCCTGTTCGAGGAGGACCGGCAGGGCGGCGCCGTCAACGGCCCGCGCGCCTATTTCCACGACCCCGACGGCAACGTGCTCGAGATCATCGACCTGACGAGCTACAAGGGCGCGGAGGAGGGTTGAACCCGTCCGAGGGCGGCCCGGATGCCGGAAGACGCGCCGGGGACGCGTTCCAGCAACGCGCTCACGCCGTAGCCGTCTCGCGCCCCGCCTGCCCATCCTGCTCGGCGAGCAGCCGGTCGAGGATGCGGCGCGCCTCGAGCCCGCCCGCGTCGGCGTTGATGTCGACGAGGGGGCGTCCCTGATCGCGGTCGAAGGCGCGCTGCTGGGCCTCGAGGAACGCCTTGTCCTCCATGAACGCCTCGTGGACCTGGTCGAAGAGGAGCTGCGTGACCTCCGGCCTGTCGATGTCGAAATTGTGCGCGTCCGCCCAGAAGTAATGAATGGAGTCCTCGGTCTCGGGGGTGAGCGCGTTCAGGCTCTTGCGCTCGAAGCCCTTCGAACGGTCGCCCTGGCGCGCGCCGGTTCCGGTCGGCGCGCCGCCGAGATCGAGCTTGACGAAGCAGGGCGGCGAGAAATCGATGATCTGCCAGCGGTCGATGTTGGTGCCGAAATCGACCAGCCGGCGATACATCGGCGGCGCCGGCACGTCGATCATCCAGCGGGTGACGCGGACGCCGGGGCCGTATCGCTCGGTCTTCACCTCGGCCGCCTTGACCACCGCCGCGTTGCCGAGCGTGGTCCGGTGGACGTAGGTGAGATGGCTGAGGTCGAGCAAATTGTCGATGCCGAGCCGGTAGTCGCATTCCATCGGGATGCGGCAGCCCGCGGCGCGCCAGCCGGGGTCGTCGAGCCAGTGGAAGTCCTCGATTTCGGCCTCGTCCGCCTCGCTCGCGTCGCCCATCCAGATCCACACCCAGCCCCAGCGCTCGACGACGGGGTAGGCCCGGATCCGCGCGCCCGGCGGGACAGCGGTCTGGCCCGGCACCCGGACGCACGCCCCGCCGGCATCGTATTCGAGCCCGTGATAGCCGCATTGCAGCCGGTCCCCGATCACCTTGCCCAGCGAAAGCGGCAAATGGCGGTGGCAGCAGCGGTCCTCCAGCGCGCAGACCCGTCCGTCCCCGGTCCGGTAGAGGACGACCGGCTCGTTCAGGAGCGTGCGCGCGAGCGGCTCCGCGCCGATCTCGTCGGCGGTCGCGGCGACGTACCAGTAATCCTTCAAAAACATCGCTGTCTCCTCAGGAAATATCCATCACCGTAACCCAGACCGAGCGCTGGTGTCCGCTGTTGACCACCGTGAGCTCGACTTGGGCGCCGATGCCGGCCTCGGCGAGCTCGGCCGCGAACTCGGAGACCGAGCGGACCGGGACCCCGTTCACCCGGAGGATCACGTCCCCCAAGAGCTGGCGTTCCAGGTCGGCGGCGCGGAGCCCCGCCTTCTCCGCCTCCGACCCGGGCAGCACCCGCGAGACCACGAGCCCCGCCACGCCGAGCTGGGCCGCGGAATCCTCGCGCATCACCACGATCCCGATGCCGGGCCTCGGCACGGCGCCGTCGCGGACCAGGCGCGGCACGATCCGGTTGACAATGTCGACCGGCACCGCGAAGCCGATGCCCGACGACGCGCCGGTGTCCGACAGGATGGCGGTGTTCACCCCGATCAGCCGGCCCGCGGAATCGAGCAGCGGGCCGCCCGAATTGCCGGGATTGATCGCCGCGTCGGTCTGGATCACCCCGCGCACCTCGCGGTCGTTGGAGGTCGGCAAGCGGCGGTTGAGCGCGCTGATCACCCCGGTCGTCAGCGTGCGCGAGAGCCCGAACGGGTTGCCGATGGCGAACACCGACTGCCCGACCTTGAGGTCGCCCGAGGTGCCGATGGGGATCGGCCGGATCCGCCCCCGCGTCTCGCGCAGCCGGACCACGGCGAGGTCGTAATCGGGCGCGGTGCCGATGACGGCGGCCTCGACCGCCTCGCCGTCGTCGAGCCTCACCCGCACGGAGTCCGCGCCCCGGACGACGTGGAGATTGGTGACGACATGGCCCGCGCGGTCCCACACCAGCCCCGACCCGGCGCCGCTGCCGCGGCGCCCGCGGTTCTCGGTGAAGATGTAGACGACCGAGGGCGAGGCCTCCTCGAACAGCGTCACCGTCGACTGCTCGAACTGGGCGAGGTCGCCGCGCGGGGTCACCGCGCGGGGCGCGTCGTCGGTGAGCAGCACGTCGCGGACGAACCGGTCGCCGATATAGATCGTCGCCAGGATCAGCAGCCAGATGACCGCGAACAGGCCCCAGCGCCGGTTCATCACCGCCGCCTCTAGCCCGGTTCGGCGGGCGTCGCGGACGCGGTGTCCCCGACCGTCGTCATCGTCGGAATGTCCGGATTCGCGCGCGGCAGGGCGGGCATGATCGATACGTCGAAGACCCCAGGACCGGCGGCAGAATACACGAAGCCCGAGGGCGTCGTCACCGCGCCGGGCGTTGATCGCCCACCCGCCGTGGCTATGATCGGCGCCAGCCAATCTCAGGGAAGGAGACCGACATGGGCAGGCTCGACGGACGGGTCGCGATCGTCACCGGCGCGGGGCGCGGGATCGGGGTGCACTACGCCAAGGCGCTGGCCGAGGAGGGCGCGAAGGTGTGCTGCAGCGACATCCTCGACACCGGGAACACGGTCAACATCATCAAGCAGGCCGGCGGCGAGGCGATCGGCAACCGGTGCGACGTCACCGACCCGGACCAGGTCAGGGCGATGGTGGCGGAGACCGTCGGGGCCTTCGGCAAGGTCGACATCATGGTGACCAACGCGGCGATCTTCGCCGACCTGCAGCAGCGCTCCTTCCTGGAGATCCCCGAGGAGGAGTGGGACCGGGTGATGGCGGTCAACACGCGCGGCGTGTTCTCCTGCGTCAAGGCGGTGGTGCCCGAGATGCAGAAGAACGGCTACGGCAAGATCATCAACATCGCGTCCGGCACCGTCTTCAAGGGGACGCCGATGATGCTCCACTATGTGAGCTCGAAGGGCGCGATGGTGGCCTTCACCCGCTCGCTTTCGCGCGAGCTCGGCGAGCACAACATCTCGGTCAACGCGATCGCTCCCGGCCTCACGATGAGCGAGAAGCTGGTGAACGACCGGCAGTGGACCGACATCAAGGACGCCAACGCCGCGACCCGCGCGATCAAGCGCGACGAGGTGCCCGAGGACCTGCTGGGCACGCTGGTCTATCTGAGCTCGTCCGACAGCGACTTCGTGACCGGCCAGACCATCGTGGTCGACGGCGGCTCGGCGATGCATTAGGGCGCCCTTCGATACGCGGCTTCGCCGCTACTCAGGGTGAGGGTGCGGCTGGTGTTGCCCAGGAAATTCCCCTCATCCCGAGTAGGCGCGCAGCGCCGTATCGAGGGACGGCTCGGCCCTCACGGCAGCAGCAGCGCGAGCAGGAGCGGCAGGGTCGCGAAGGAGAGGAGCGTCGAGACCAGCACCATGCCGGCGACCTCCTCCGGCTCGCGCCCGTACATCTGCGCGAACAGGTAGCTGGAGACCGCGACCGGCATCGCGCTCTGCAGGATGACCACGGCCGAGGCCATGGGCCCGAGCCCGAACGCCTCGGCCACGCCCCAGCCGATCGCCGCTCCGGCCGCGAGGCGAAGCGCGGCGAGCGCGACGCTCCGGCCGAGGCTCTTTACCCGCAGCCGGGCCAATGCAAGGCCGAGCGCCACGAGCAGGGTGGGAATCACGATTCCGCCCAGCAGCTCGGCGGTGTTGAACGCCCAGCGCGGCAGGTCGATGCCGGCGAGTTCGAGACCGACCGCGAGGACCGCCGCGTAGAACACCGGGGTGCGGGCGATGCGTGCGAGCGAGACCGAGCCCGCAGCGATGGTGGCGCCGACGGTGAAGGTCCCGACGGCGCCGAAGACGAAGAACACCAGCGCAAGGGCGAGCCCCTCGTCGCCGAAGGCGAAAAGACAGACGGGAAGCCCCATGCTGCCGCTGAGCGGGAAGATCACCGCCGGCAGGTATGAGGCGAGGCTGAGCCGGGCGGCGCGCAGTACCGTGTAGCCGACCGCCGCGAAGCCGAAATAGGCGGCGACCGACGCGGCGGCGATCTCGGCCAGGGCGGCGGCGCTGAGCTCGACCTTGGCGAAGGTGGCGAGGATCAGGCAGGGTCCGCCGACATTGAACACCAGGGTGGTGATCACTGCGTTGTCGAACGGCAGCCCACGCTTCGCCCACAGGAAGCCGATCGCGGCGCAGATGAAGACCGGCGCGACGATGGAAGCGAGCTCGGCGATCAGCGTCATGGCAGGACGAACCAGAGGACCGCGGGAAGGGTGAAGCAGGCGAGCAGGGTCGACACGACGACCATGCCGGCGACCGTCTCCGGCGAGCGGCCGTAGAACTGCGCGAAGACGTAGTTGTGGACCGCGACCGGCATCGCGCATTGCAGGATCAGCACGCCGCGCGCGACGCCCGTCAGCCCGAACGCCTCCGCGAGACCCACGCCGACGCCGAACCCCACCGCGAGCTCGACGGCGGACAGCACGACCGCGCGCCCGATCCCCACCACCCGGATCTTGGAGATCGCCACGCCGAGCGAGACCACCATCAGCGGGATCGCCATGCCGGAAACCACGTCGACCGTGTTGGCGACCCAGGCCGGGGGCTTTATCCCGCCCAGCATGAAGACCAGCGAGACCGCGATGGCGTAGACGATCGGGTTGCGGAACAGCGCGTCGTAAACGGTGCTGCCGGCGTAGATGCCGCGCCCGACGGTGAGGCCGGCGAGCGAGGCGATGACGAAGCAGCCGATGCCGTAGGCGAGCCCCGCCTCGCCGAACGCGAACAGGCAGACCGGCAGGCCGAGATTGCCCGAGTTGCGGAAGGTGAGCGCCGGGATGAACGCGCGGGGCTCTAGTTTCAGCAGCCGGGTCAGCGCCGCCGCGAGGATGATGAACAGGACCAGCGCGAGGGTGTAGGCGCCGGCCATCTTGCCGAAGGCGACCGGCGAGATCTCGAGCCGCGTCAGCGTCGAGAACACCAGGCAGGGAACGCCGAGGTGGAGCGCGAGCCCGGTCATCATCTCGGCGTCGAACGGCCTGTCCAGCCTGCCCCAGACGAAGCCGATGCCGGCGCAGATGAAGAGCGGCGCGACGACGGAAAGGATTTCGGTCAGCAATTGGGCCCGGCTTCGCTGTGCGGCGGGACTAAGCCATCGGCGCGCGCCCGGCACAAGTCGCGCAAGAGCGTCGTCAGGAGCAATGTCCGGGCGGGCGTCGTCCAACCCGTTGACAGCCCCCGCCAGCCCGGCTACCGTCCGCCGCCGCGTTGCCGGCTGCACGATTTGGAACCGTTGCGATGAAAGTGCTCAACTCGCTGAAATCGGCAAAGAAGCGCGACCGCGCCTGCCGCATCGTTCGGCGCCGCGGCCGGGTTTACGTGATCAACAAGAAGAACCCGCGCTTCAAGGCGCGCCAGGGCTGACCGGCCGAGGGGCCCGATCCCCTCGTTGCGCCGGGCGAGCCTGGCCGGAACGGGGATACCGCGATGAAGATGCCCGAGCCCGATGCGGAAGTCATCGCGCGTCGGGCCGGGATCGCGCGCGCGCTCGGCAGGATCGTTCCGGGCGAGGGGGTCATCGACGACCGCGCGGCGCTCCGGGCCTACGAATCGGACGGGCTCACCGCCTACCGCCAGCCGCCCATGATCGCCGTCCTACCGGAGACCGTCGAGCAGGTCTCGGCGGTGCTGAAATACTGCCACGAGGAGGGGATCAAGGTGGTGCCGCGCGGCGCCGGTACCTCGCTCTCGGGCGGCGCGCTGCCGCTCGCCGACGGGGTCCTGCTCGGCCTCGGCAAGTTCAACCGGATTCTCGACATCGACTACGCCAACCGCTGCGCGACGGTCCAGCCGGGCGTCGCCAACCTGGCCATCAGCGAGGCGGTGGACGCGGCGGGCTTCTACTACGCGCCCGACCCGTCGAGCCAGATCGCGTGCTCGATCGGCGGCAACGTGGCGGAGAACGCGGGCGGCGTGCACTGCCTCAAATACGGGCTCACGGCCAACAACCTGCTCGGCGTCGAGCTGGTGCTGATGGACGGCGAAATCGTCCGCATCGGCGGCCGGCACCTCGACCCGGCGGGCTATGACCTGCTCGGCGTCGTCACCGGCTCGGAAGGGCTCCTCGGCGTGATCACCGAGGTCACGGTCCGCATCCTGCCGAGGCCGCCCTCGGCCCGCGCGGTGCTGATCGGCTTCCCGTCGGCTGAGGCGGCGGGCGATTGCGTGGCCGGCGTCATCGGCGGCGGCATCGTTCCGGCCGGGATGGAGATGATGGACAAGCCGGCGATCGACGCGGCGGAGGATTTCGTCGGCGCCGGCTATCCCCGCGACGCCGCGGCGCTGCTCATCGTCGAGCTCGACGGGCCGGAGGTCGAGGTCGACCACCTGGTCGACCGGGTCGCCGGCATCGCGCGGGAGCTCGGCGCGGCCTCGATCCGGGTGAGCGAGGACGAGAACGAACGGGCGAGGTTCTGGGCCGGGCGCAAGTCGGCCTTCCCGGCGGTCGGCCGGATCTCGCCCGACTATTACTGCATGGACGGCACCATCCCGCGCCGCCGCCTGCCCGAGGTGCTGGGGCGCATGGCCGCGATGTCGGACGAGTTCGGGCTCCGCGTCGCCAACGTGTTCCACGCGGGCGACGGCAACCTCCACCCGCTGATCCTCTACGACGCCAACAACCCGGGCGAGCTCGAACGGGCCGAGGCGTTCGGCGAGGCGATCCTCAGGCTCTGCGTCGAGGTCGGCGGCGTGCTGACCGGCGAGCACGGCGTCGGCGTCGAGAAGCGCGACCTGATGGGGACGATGTTCTCCGACGAGGACCTCAAGCAGCAGCAGCGCCTCAAATGCGCCTTCGACCCCGAGCAGCTTCTCAACCCGGGCAAGGTGTTCCCGGTCCTCCACCGCTGCGCCGAGCTCGGCCGCGTCCACGTTCACGGCGGCCAAACCCGCTTCCCCGACATCCCCCGCTTCTGACCGGCTTGCCCGCCCCCAACCCCTCCGGCGAACGGGAGGGGAGAAGGCAAGGAAGAATGGGGAAGGGTCCCCTCTCCCCGCCGGGGGAGAGGGTCAGGGTGAGGGGGGAGGTGAACGCGGCGTGGACGCTTTCATCCAAAACTGATACGCCGTGACCGCATGGAGACCCTGCGCCCGACGACCGAGGACGAGGCGACCGAGGCGGTCGGCTGGGCGTGCCAGGGCGAACATGCACTGGAGATCGTCTCGGGCGGGTCCAAGCGGGGCCTCGGACGTCCCGCCGGCGCCGAGGCGGTGCTCGACCTTTCCGGCCTCACGGGAATCGCGCTCTACGAGCCGGAGGAGCTGGTGCTGACGGCCCGGCCGGGGACGACGCTCGCCGAGATCGACGCCAGACTCGCCCAGCACGGTCAGGCGCTCGCCTTCGAGCCGCCCGACCTCGGTCCTCTGCTCGGTGGCGCGCCCGGCCTCGCCACGCTCGGCGGCTGCATGGCGGCCAATCTCTCGGGTCCGCGCCGCTTCAAGGCGGGCGCCGCGCGCGATCACATTCTGGGCGTTCGCGCCGTCAGCGGCCGCGGCGAGCTGTTCAAATCGGGCGGCCGGGTCGTCAAGAACGTCACCGGCTATGACCTCTGCAAGCTGCTCGCGGGCTCCTGGGGTACCCTGGCCGCGATGACGGAGATCACCGTCAAGGTCTTGCCGGCGGGGGAGAAGCTGCGGACGGTGCTGGTCTACGGGTTCGACGACCAGGCGGCGGTCGAAGCGATGACCCGCGCGCTCGGCGGGCCGTTCGAGGTCTCCGGCGCGGCGCACCTGCCGGCCGGGATCGCGGCGCTCTCGGGCGTCGGGCGGGTTCGGGACCCCGGCTCTTCCGTCACCGCGCTCCGCGTCGAGGGACCGGAGCCCTCCGTGCTCGCCCGCACGGAGTCGCTCCGCGCCCTGTTCTCGGACGACCATGCGTTGGACGAACTCCACGGCCACAATTCGAACGCCTTTTGGCGCGAGGTCGGAGAGGCCCGCTTCCACGCGGCCGGCGAGGAGATTGTCTGGCGGCTCTCGGTGTCGCCGGCGGAGGGCGCGACAGTCGTCGGCCGGATCGCCGACGCGTTCGAGACCCGCGCGTTCTACGACTGGGGCGGCGGGCTGATCTGGCTCGCCTTGCCGCCCGGGACGGAGGACGCCGGTGCCGAAGCGGTGCGGGCCGCGCTCGGCCCGGCCGGCGGGCACGCCACCCTGATCCGCGCGCCGGAAGAGGTCAGGCGCCGCGTTCCCGTCTTCCACCCCCAGGCGCCCGGCCTCGCGGCGTTGAACCGGCGGGTGAAGCAGGCCTTCGACCCGCTCGGCATCCTCAACCCGGACCGCATGGGCGTGGGGCGTTAGGGCGTGTCCGTCCTGGCTGGAACCGCTTCAGCCGTCCTCTGCCGTCATAGTCGGCGAAGGCCGACCATCCACGAGTTTTTGCGGCGCAGGAAACAAAAAACAAAACGTGGATGGTCGGCCTTCGCCGACCATGACGCGAAAGAGGCGAGCGCACGAACGCGCCTGACTGAACCCGAGACGCCATAACTCCATGCAGACCCGGTTCACCGACGAACAGCGCGCCGATCCGGACATCGCCTCGGCGGAGAGGATCCTCCGGGGCTGCGTCCATTGCGGGTTCTGCGCGGCGACCTGCCCGACCTACGCGCTGCTCGGCGACGAGCTCGACAGCCCGCGCGGGCGCATCTACCTGATGAAGGAGATGCTGGAGACCGGCGAGACCCCGTCGGCCAAGGTGGTCGGGCATATCGACCGCTGCCTGTCCTGCCTCGCCTGCATGACGACATGCCCGTCGGGCGTCCACTACATGCATTTGGTCGATCTCGCCCGGAAGCGGATCGCCGAGACCTTCCGCCGGCCGCTCATGGACCGGCTGGTCCGGGGGCTGCTGCTGGCCGCGATGCCGTCGCTTCGGCGGTTCGGCTGGGCGGTCAGGCTGGGGCGTCTCGCGCGGCCCATCGCCGGCGTTCTTCCCGGCCCGCTCGGCCGCATGCTGCGCATGGTTCCGCCCTCCCCGGCGGGGCGTCCGCTGCCGGACAGCGCGGTCTACCCGGCCGAGGGCGAGCGCCGCTTCCGCGTCGCGCTGCTCGCCGGCTGCGTCCAGCAGGTCCTCGACGAGGCGATCAACCGGGCGACGATCCGGCTGCTCAACCGTTTCGGCTGCGAGGTCGTCGTCGCGCGCGGCTCGGGCTGCTGCGGGTCGATCGCCCACCATATGGGGAAGGAGGCGCCGGCGCTCGACGCGGCGCGGCGCAATCTCCGCGCCTGGCGGGCGGAAATCGACGGCGAAGGACTCGACGCGGTGGTCTCCAACACTTCGGGCTGCGGGGTGATGCTGAAGGATTACGGGCATCTCTTCCGAGACGATCCAGCGCTTTCCGAGACCGCCGCCCGTGTGGCGGAGCGCGCCTGCGACGTCTCCGAGATGTTGCAGCGGATCGGACTCGGCGAAGCGTCCCCGCCCGAGCCCCTGGCGATCGCCTACCACTCGGCCTGCGCGCTGCAGCACGGTCAGAAGATTCAGGCCGGTCCCGTCGAATTGCTGCGCGAGGCCGGGTTCGCCGTCTCCCTGCCGGCGGAAGGGCATCTCTGCTGCGGCTCCGCCGGCACCTACAACATCCTCCAGCCCGCCCTCGCCGACGCGCTGCGCGACCGCAAGACCGCCCACCTCGACGCTCTCGGCGCCGACGCCATCGCGGCCGGCAATATCGGCTGCATGGTGCAGCTCAGGGGCGCCACGGAGACGCCGGTGGTGCACACGGTGGAACTCCTCGACTGGGCGCATGGCGGGCCCAGGCCGCGGGGGCTGGGGTACGAAGGCAGCTCGGCGAATCGGCTGGAATGACCTGTTAACAGGTGCTATAAAAAGACCATTGAACAGCAGGCGAGCTCGCACCGATGGTCACTAGGTTTTCCGAAGATGTCGTTCCCCTGACGGACATGAAGACCAACCCGGGCCGTGTGGTCAGGCACACGGAGGAGGCGCACCGGCCCGTCCTCCTGACCCGCCGCGGTCGGGGCGTCGCCGTGGTCCAGTCGGTCGGCGACTACGAGGCGGCGGAAGAGGAACGGGCGTTCATGCGGGCGGTGGTCGCCGGGCTTGCGGATATCGAGGCCGGGCGGGAGATTTCCTTGGCGGAGGTCAAGGCGAAGCTCGGCCTCGGCTAGCCGAATGCCGGGAGCGTCCATTCGCTTCGCCGCATCGGCGGTCGCGGACCTGGAAGAGCTCAAAGTCTGGTATGCGAACCAAGGCCTACCGGGCGTTGGCGAGAGAATGGCCGCGGAGCCCGTCGAGCGCATCGAGACGCTGGCCGACTACCCGGCGGTCGGCCGCGTGGTGCCCGAATTCGATCAGCCCTTCCTGCGCGAATTGATCCATCCGCCTTTCCGCATCGTCTATCGTCGGGAACTGGAGTTCGTACGGATCGTGCGGATTTGGCGGAGCGAACGCGTGCTGGCGTTTCCCGAGGATGAAGAGACCTGAAGGGTAACGCTCTCCGTCGTACCGCGCCGAGCATGGCGCGTCCACGGATGCCCGGCGTTCGGATCGTCGCATGGGTCGCAAGCGAAAACCCGGCCGTGGCCCGGGGCTTCCGCGAAGCGTTGAACAGGCATCGGGTAGGCAAATCGCTACCGGGTCGACATTCGCGTCCCTCGAATGCCGTGCGAGAATGTCCACTTCCGCCGACTCGGCCCGCCGGTCGACATTTCCGGCCGCTGATCGTCCACGTGCTTCACGGCGCCGGCGACCTGCCGGAGGTCTTTCGGGACGTCTGACGGCGGAGGGCGGGCCGGAGCTATCGCGCGAGTGGCCGGGCGACGCCGCTGGCACGACCCGTATCCGGGCGGTATCGTCTGACGGAGCGCCCGGAGCGCCGCCGGCGAATGGGGGGCGATGAGAGCGACATGCGTTCCTCGGAAGAAGACGATCCCTTGCGCCGCGCCATGACCTGGATCGCCGGCGTGGCGGCGCTGAGCTTCGCCAACATCGGGCTCGCCAACCAGAACGATCCCAGGCTGGGGCCGCTGTTCGACCGGCTGAAGGCCGCGCCGACCGCGGAAGCGGCGGCGGACGAGGAGCAGGCTATCTGGCGCATCTGGCACGAATCCGGCAGCGCCGAGATCGACGCGCTGATGATGCGCGGCCTCCGGGCGATGGGAGCCCGCGACCTGCCGGCGGCGCTCGCCGCGTTCGACGAGATGGTCCGCAAGGCGCCCCGCTTCGCCGAGGCGTGGAACAAGCGCGCGACCGTCAACTACATGATGGGCCGGCTGGCTGAATCCGCCGCCGACATCGACCGGACGCTCGCGCTCGAGCCCCGCCATTTCGGCGCACTGTCGGGGCTCGGCCTGGTCAGGCTCGCGGAGGGCGAGGAGGAGAGGGCGCTCGAGGCCTTCGACCGGGCGCTCGCCGTCCATCCCAACTCGCGGAGGGCGAGGAGGAGAGGGCGCTCGAGGCCTTCGACCGGGCGCTCGCCGTCCATCCCAACCTCGCCGGCGCCGACACCCATATCCGCGCGCTCCGCGAGAAGCTGCGCGGGCGGAAGATCTAGGGCGGGCGGGCGTCCGAGGCGTTTAACCCCCGTTATTCGTGTCATGCGATGACACGAATAACGGGAGCGTCTCATCCGGCGTTTTCCCGGAATCGCGCCGAACCGGACGTTCGCGTCCCCGGGGGACGGGAATCGAGGTGCCGCGCGCAACAATATTTCGCGCGAGCAGGATTTTTGCCACTTACGGCGCGTTCTTGCCACATTGGATAAGTCAGCAAGGTTGACCTTTGTTTCACGTGAAACATTAGCCGCCCGCGATCCGCGCGACGGCGCCGGCCAGCACGCGGCAGCCGAGCACGATGTCGTCCTCCGAGGTGTCCTCGATGACGGTGTGGCTGTGCCCGCCGATCGAGGGGACGAAGAGCATCGCCGCGGGCATGTAGCGGCAGAGCACCATCGCATCGTGGCCGGCCCCGCTCGGCATCCGCATGTGGGGCGCGCCGAGCGCCCGGGCCGCCGCCTCGATTTCGTCGCCGAGGCCAGCGTCCATCGCGGCGGGCGGGATGTCGAGGGTGCGGAGCGCGGCGATCTCCTGGCCGGATCGGTCCGCGTGTTCCCGCGCGAGCGCGCGCAGCCGGTCTTCCAGCTGGTCCAGGATCGCGAGGTCGGTGTCGCGGATCTCGACGACGATCTCGGCCGCCTCGGGGATCACGTTGGCCGCGCCCGGCGTGAGCGTCAGGCTGCCGACGTTCCAGACCGTGTCGGGGCCGGCCAGCGCCGCGAACGCCTCCAGCATCGCGCCCGAGAGGCCGATCGCGACCGCGCCCGCGTCCTGTCGCATCGCCATCGGCACGGTGCCGGCGTGGCCTGCCTGCCCGTCGACATGGAGCCGGAACCGCCTTATGCCGACGATGGCGGTGACCACGCCGATCCGGGTGCCCATGGCTTCCAGGCGGGGCCCCTGCTCGATATGGGCCTCCAGGAAGGCGCGGTAGCGGCCGGGGTCGAGCCGGCGCGGCGGGTTGTCCGCGAACCCGCTGGCGGCGATGGCGTCGGCGAGCCGGTGCCCGTCGATGTTGCGGGCGACCGAAATCTCGTCTTCGCCCACCGCGCCGAACAGGGTGCGGCTGCCCAGCGTCGGAAGGTAGGTGCTCTCCTCGTCCTGGAACGCCACCGCGTCGACCGGGCAGCGCGCGGCCAGCCCGGCCTCGATAACCGCGCGCGCGATCTCGATCCCGTAGATCACCCCCATCGCGCCGTCGAGCCAGCCGCCGCCGGGCACCGAGTCGGAATGACTGCCGATCAGGATCGCGGGGCCTTCGGCGGGCGCCTCGCCGATCACGTTGCCGACATCGTCGATGGCGCCGTCGAGCCCGGCCTCCTCCATGCGCCCGTGCAGCCAGCGGCGGGCCTCGATGTCGGACTGGCTGAAGGCGAGGCGGGTGACCCCGGTGCCCTGCTTGCCGAAGGTCGCGAGGTGCCTGAGGTCGGCGAGGAGCCGCGCCGGGTCGATCTCGAAGGCAAGGTCGGACATGGGTCGTGCGACGGTCCCTGTGTGGGCGGCGATCGGGCCGGAGGGTATCATCGACGCGGCCATGACCGAACTCTCCCCCTTCAGGACGCCCGGCGACGCGCTCGCCCATCAGGCCGGGACGCGCGGCGGCCGCGAGGCGCTCGCCTTCCCGGAGACCGGCGCGCGGCTGACCTGGGCCGAATGGCACGGGGCGGCGGCGGCGCTCGCCCGGGCGATGCTGGACCGGGGCTTGCGGCCGGGCGACCGGGTCGGACTGCTGGCGGAGAGCCGGATCGAGTGGCCGGTGGTCCAGATGGCGGTCGCCATGGCCGGCTGCGTGCTGGTGCCGCTCAACACGCATTATCGCCGCGACGACCTCGCCTACGCGCTGGGGCATTCGAAGCCGCGCGGCCTGTTCCTGTCCCGGTCGTTCCGCGGCAACCCCTATCTGGAGCATGTCCGCGCAATTCGGGACTCCGTCCCGTCGCTGGAGACGCTCGTCCTGCTCGACGGGCCGGACTACGGTCGGCTGATCGAGGAAGGACGAGCCAGCCGGACGGCGCTGCCGGCGGTGGACCCCGATTCGGTGGGCTCGCTGCAATACACCTCCGGCACGACGGGCTTTCCCAAGGGCGCGCTCTTGACCCATGCGGGCATGATGGCCAACGCTTGGGGCATCTCGGAGCGGCTGCGGGTCACGGCAGAGGACCGCTGGACATCGATCATCCCGCTCTTCCACTGCGCCGGCTGCATCATGTGCATCCTGGGGACGGTGCAGCGGAGCTCGGCCTATGTCGGCGTCTCGCATTTCGATCCGGCGGCGATGTTCCGCATCGTCGAGCAGGAGCGCTGCACCATGCTGTCCGGCGTGCCGACCTCCTACGTGGCGATGCTCGACCATCCCGCCCGCGGCGAGCACGACCTCTCCACCCTGCGCGCCGGCACCTGCGGCGGCGCCGACACCGACCCGGCGCTGCTGGCGCGCTGCGCGGAAGCCTTCCCGATCCCGGGCGTCGTCCAGGTCTACGGCCAGACCGAGGCGAGCACGCTGATCGCGCTCGCCGACTGCCAGGCGCCGGAGCGCTTCGAGACCTGCGGCCCGCCGCTTCCCGGGGCGGAGGTGCGGATCGCGGACCCCGCCACCGGCGCGCCGCTGCCGCCGGGCAAGATCGGCCAGATCGAGACCGCCGGCCCGATGGTCATGCGGGGCTATTTCGACAACCCGGAGGCGACCGCCGAGACCGTCGGCGCCGACGGCTGGATGAAGACCGGCGACCTCGGCTACCTGACGGCGGAGGGCAACCTCGCGGTCGCCGGCGGGCGGCTGCGCGACATGATCATCCGGGGCGGCGAGAATATCTATCCCGTCGAGATCGAGAACCTCCTGCGCGGCCACCCGGGCGTGACCGACATCGCCGTGTTCGGAATGCCGGACGACTATTACGGCGAGATCGTCGCCGCGGCGGTGGACGGCGGAGACGGGCTCGCGCCGGAGGCGCTTGGCCGGTTCTGCGACGGGCGGATCGCGCGGTTCAAGGTGCCGGCGCGCTGGTTCCGGGTCGAGTCCTTCCCGCTCACCGCGAGCGGCAAGATCCGCAAGACCGAGCTCAGGGAAATGGCGGCCTCGGGCGCGCTCGACCCGCTATAGCGGCCGCGCCGGCTCGCCCGCGTCGTGCAGCGCGACCCCGACCGCGAAGTCGGGCTCGTCCCGGAACTTGCGGGCCAGGAAGTCGACGCAGGCGCGCACCTTGGCCGACAGGTTCCGCGCGTGCGGGAACACCGCGTAGACCTCGTCGGCGAGGCCGGTGGGGTGGGCGCGGTATTCGCGGAGCACGACCTCGGCCTGGCCCTGCTGGATCTCCCGTCCCACCATCCACACGGGCAGCAGGGAGATTCCGATACCGGCCGTCATCGCCGCGGCGATCGCGCCCGAGTTGTTCGATGCGAAATTCCCGGAGACGGGAACCGCGAACGTCCCGTCTTCCCCGATCAGCTCCCAGACCACTTCGCCAGGCTGACGGCGGAGAACGATACAGTTGTGCCGCGCGAGATCCTCGGGGCGCCGCGGCCGTCCGTGGCGCGCGAAATAGTCCGGGCTCGCGCAGAGGACCCGGTCGATGGTGGCGAGCTTGCGCACGATATAGCTCGACGGGCTCGGCCCGCCGATGCGGATCGCGAGATCGGCCCCCTCCTCGATCAGGTCGACATAGTGGTCGGTGACGTTGAGCTCGACATGCACCTCCGGGTAGGTTTCAAGGAACTCCCGCATGTAGGGCGTGACGTAGCGCCGCCCGAACACCACCGGCGCGTTGAGCCTGAGCGTGCCGCGCGGCGCCTCGGCGAGCTCGGCCAGGGCCGCGTTCGCCTCGTCGACATCGGCGACGATCCGGCGCGCCCGCTCGTAGTAGAGCCGGCCCGCCTCGGTCAGCCCGATATGCCGGGTCGAGCGGTTGAGCAGCCGCGTCCCGAGCGAATCCTCGAGCCGGCCCACCAGGCGCGAGACCGAGGACGCGTTGACGCCGACCTGGCGGCCCGCCGCGGAAAAGCCGCCGGTCTCGACCACCTTGGTGAACAGGCGCATGCCGGAAAGCGTATCCATCGTACCCAATCTTTGCTATTTAGACAAAGACGAGAAATGTGCGCTGTGGTGATTTTTGGCTGTCGCCGGTTCGATTTTGGCGGTTGAATATCGTCCGGCCCGCTTCCCCACCGGGCAGGATACGGGCTTCCGGGGCCTGACAAATACGATTACCGGAAGATTGTCTGGCGTGCGGGCGTGGCTTCCCCTCTGCCGTCGGGCGGCGGGATCGGGCAGGATTGTCGGGAGGCAGACGAGCGGTCAGCCGGTGTCGAGATACGGCACGGCGCCGACCAGGGAGCGCATGCGCTCGGGGCGGCCGGCGCGGGCCTGGGCGAGAGCCATCGCCATCATCACCGCCAGGGCGAGGCCGAGGCGGGTCTTCATCTTGGCGCGGCCTCGGATGTAGTGGGTCTCGAAGTTGAAGCTGTTGTCGAGGCGGCTGTTGATCCGCTCCATGGCCGAGCGGCGGTTGTAGCCGCGCCGCCATGACGGACTGCCCCAGGGCGTGGGGGTGAAGATGCGCCGGTCGTGGCTGTCGAGGTCGATGCGCAGGATGCGGCCATAGTCTCCGGGCTTGACCCCGCCGGCCCGGTGGCAGGCCCGGCTGCCGGCGCAGGCGAAGCCGAAGGCGGCTGCCGGGCAGCGGTATTTGAGCGTGCCGCAGCGGCCCCGATCAGCCTCGAACCCCTGAAACGCCATAGCGCGGACCTCGCCGGTCCCGGGACAGACGCAGGACACCCGGCCGCGCTCGTCGTGAACGATGACATCGGCGCGGTCGGGGAACAGCGGCCGCGTGATCGGCTGCGCCGGATCGTATCTCGGCTCCTGCTTCTCCACCCGCCACATCAGCCGTGTATCGATCAGCGGGCGGGCGGTCCACCGGTCCCACAGCCGCGCCTTCAGGCGGGCATCGTCGAGACCGCGGTCGGCGCTGAAGTCGGCGCAGCGCCCGGCGATCTCCGGCGCCCTTGCGAACAGCTCCTCCAGCATCCCGGACAGCACCTTGGGTTCCGAGGCCGAAGCGCGCGTCACCTCGAAGGCCACCGGAACCTCGTAATCGGTGTCGGCGATCAGGTGCAGCCCGTAGCCGAACCACGACTTCACCTTCTTCCACACCGCGCCGGTCCTGGCGTCCACCCCGCCCGTCTCGTGCTTGCCCCAGTCGGCGTCGGGGTCCGAGGTCTTGTCCTCGTCCTTGCCGACCCGGCCCGTCGAGTGGCTCGCGATCGCCTTGCCGTCGTAGCCGAGATGACGCCCGAAGTCCGGCAACGCGGCGAACAGCGCGGCGCGCAGGCTCTCGATCATGGCGGACACCAGCCCCTGCTCGTCCTCAAGCTGCACAACACGCCCCAGAAACCGCGAGAAGTTCCAGTGGCTCGGCGCCGTCGAACGAACCCGCGCCGGGCGCGTTACCGCATGCCCGTCGTGAAGCACCGTCACCGGCCCGCTCTGATACGGCAGAGGGTCGAACCCGCAGATCTCCAGCAACGCCGGGTTGCGCCCCAGCTCCCGCAACAGCGACTGCATCGAGGCGTGTTGCAACACCACCCCCGCGATCAGCGCCCGCCACATCGCCCGCACCGGGTAGTCGTTACGGCCCCGACCGCGACACACTTCAAGCGCCGTCACGATCTCCTCGTCGGGAAGCACCGCCAGAACCAGGCGCAGCCGTTCAAGGTCCGGCAGGACTTCGACATCGCGCCACGAAAAGGGTAGCTTCGCCGCCGTCGCCATCGCTGTTCTCCCGACCAGGGGTGGTGGTGGAACAAGGGCCCCAGGGCCCGATGGCGACACCTTCTATCTCATGCGCACGATCAGGGCGCGCGAGGCCGCCGCAGGAAAACCTCGCTGCCAAGACGCCGCGACCAGCGGCGTGGGGTGAAAATCGCCAAAACGACCGCCGCAGCGAAACTGAAACCCCGGATATCAACGACCACCACGGGGTATCAAAAATCTCGCACCTCCGTGAACGCCTTGTAAATCAACCCGTCCCCGACAGCGCAAACGCCTCTAGGAGAAATGTGCGCTGTGGTGATTTTTGGCTGTCGCCGGTTCGATTTTGGCGGTTGAATATCGTCCGGCCCGCTTCCCCACCGGGCAGGATACGGGCTTCCGGGGCCTGACAAATACGATTACCGGAAGATTGTCTGGCGTGCGGGCGTGGCTTCCCCTCTGCCGTCGGGCGGCGGGATCGGGCAGGATTGTCGGGAGGCAGACGAGCGGTCAGCCGGTGTCGAGATACGGCACGGCGCCGACCAGGGAGCGCATGCGCTCGGGGCGGCCGGCGCGGGCCTGGGCGAGAGCCATCGCCATCATCACCGCCAGGGCGAGGCCGAGGCGGGTCTTCATCTTGGCGCGGCCTCGGATGTAGTGGGTCTCGAAGTTGAAGCTGTTGTCGAGGCGGCTGTTGATCCGCTCCATGGCCGAGCGGCGGTTGTAGCCGCGCCGCCATGACGGACTGCCCCAGGGCGTGGGGGTGAAGATGCGCCGGTCGTGGCTGTCGAGGTCGATGCGCAGGATGCGGCCATAGTCTCCGGGCTTGACCCCGCCGGCCCGGTGGCAGGCCCGGCTGCCGGCGCAGGCGAAGCCGAAGGCGGCTGCCGGGCAGCGGTATTTGAGCGTGCCGCAGCGGCCCCGATCAGCCTCGAACCCCTGAAACGCCATAGCGCGGACCTCGCCGGTCCCGGGACAGACGCAGGACACCCGGCCGCGCTCGTCGTGAACGATGACATCGGCGCGGTCGGGGAACAGCGGCCGCGTGATCGGCTGCGCCGGATCGTATCTCGGCTCCTGCTTCTCCACCCGCCACATCAGCCGTGTATCGATCAGCGGGCGGGCGGTCCACCGGTCCCACAGCCGCGCCTTCAGGCGGGCATCGTCGAGACCGCGGTCGGCGCTGAAGTCGGCGCAGCGCCCGGCGATCTCCGGCGCCCTTGCGAACAGCTCCTCCAGCATCCCGGACAGCACCTTGGGTTCCGAGGCCGAAGCGCGCGTCACCTCGAAGGCCACCGGAACCTCGTAATCGGTGTCGGCGATCAGGTGCAGCCCGTAGCCGAACCACGACTTCACCTTCTTCCACACCGCGCCGGTCCTGGCGTCCACCCCGCCCGTCTCGTGCTTGCCCCAGTCGGCGTCGGGGTCCGAGGTCTTGTCCTCGTCCTTGCCGACCCGGCCCGTCGAGTGGCTCGCGATCGCCTTGCCGTCGTAGCCGAGATGACGCCCGAAGTCCGGCAACGCGGCGAACAGCGCGGCGCGCAGGCTCTCGATCATGGCGGACACCAGCCCCTGCTCGTCCTCAAGCTGCACAACACGCCCCAGAAACCGCGAGAAGTTCCAGTGGCTCGGCGCCGTCGAACGAACCCGCGCCGGGCGCGTTACCGCATGCCCGTCGTGAAGCACCGTCACCGGCCCGCTCTGATACGGCAGAGGGTCGAACCCGCAGATCTCCAGCAACGCCGGGTTGCGCCCCAGCTCCCGCAACAGCGACTGCATCGAGGCGTGTTGCAACACCACCCCCGCGATCAGCGCCCGCCACATCGCCCGCACCGGGTAGTCGTTACGGCCCCGACCGCGACACACTTCAAGCGCCGTCACGATCTCCTCGTCGGGAAGCACCGCCAGAACCAGGCGCAGCCGTTCAAGGTCCGGCAGGACTTCGACATCGCGCCACGAAAAGGGTAGCTTCGCCGCCGTCGCCATCGCTGTTCTCCCGACCAGGGGTGGTGGTGGAACAAGGGCCCCAGGGCCCGATGGCGACACCTTCTATCTCATGCGCACGATCAGGGCGCGCGAGGCCGCCGCAGGAAAACCTCGCTGCCAAGACGCCGCGACCAGCGGCGTGGGGTGAAAATCGCCAAAACGACCGCCGCAGCGAAACTGAAACCCCGGATATCAACGACCACCACGGGGTATCAAAAATCTCGCACCTCCGTGAACGCCTTGTAAATCAACCCGTCCCCGACAGCGCAAACGCCTCCGCAAGGGGAATTTCAACCGATTCTAATATTTCGAGGGCCGCCATGAATTTTTTCACTATGATCCGGATCTACCGAAGTGCAGACGTTGAGATTTCGCTCCGCGACGTTTGGACGATTGCTGACGGAGAGTTGAACGATCTTGCCGAGCTAGTCTGGAAGCGGCTGCGCGAGGAAAAAGATCTCGCAGCGCTTCATCGGGAGGTCGCATGGGCGTCGCAGGCTCTGACGGAATTCGCCGATCTGGTCGGATTCACACGTTGCTCGGCGGTCCGGGTTCAAGACGGATGTTATCTGTACTTCGAGGCGGTGAGTGCGCTTCGGGAAGCCACAGTGGGAATGGCCAATGGATCGCCACGGGCTGCGACCGGATTGCTGCGCTCGGTCATGGAGATGTTGCTGCTCCATTGCTGGTGGCAAGAGAGATTGTCGAGGACGGATAACGCGTCGCAGTTCTACGAGTGGTTGAAGGGGCGGAGAAAGAAACCGAAAATGCGCGATGTGATCGCCGACAACTTTGAGCGGCTTGGACTTCCTGCCGACGAAGGGGCTATCCAAAATGTCTATCGCACCTACGACCGGCTTTGTGAGGTGGCGTCGCAAAATCGGACAGGTCGTCAAGGTGTATTCCGCCGTGTGACGGAGGAATGCGGATGAGCAAGCGACGCAGGTTTTCGGGGGAGCTGAAGGCGAAGATAGCCTTGGAGGCGCTACGGGGTGATCGGACGCTTCAGGAGATTGCCTCGAAGCACCAGGTGCATCCGAACCAGGTGGGTGTGTGGAAGCGCCAGGCGATGGAGGGTCTGGGGGAGGTCTTTTCCGGTGGAGGTGAGCGCCGGGCGCGGGATCACGAGAGCGAGGTCCGGGCTCTTCACGCCAAGATCGGGGAGTTGATCGTAGAGCGTGATTTTTTGTCACGCGGGTCCGGTCGCTGAGCCGGTCCGGGAGACGGGCGATGGTTGTGCGGGGCCACCCGTCGTTGAGCCTGACCCGGCAATGCCGTCTGCTGTCGATCGGGCGCTCGTCGCTCTATGACCGGCCGAAGGGGGAGAGCGCGGAGACGCTGGCTCTGATGCGCCGGATCGACGCGCTGTTCCTCAAGTATCCGTTCTACGGCGCCCGCCAGATGGTTCGGCATCTGCGCCGCGAGGGGGTGCGGATCGGGCGGCGGCGGGCCGCTCGCCTGATGCGCCTGCTTGGTCTTCAGGCGGTCTATCGGGCGCCGCGGACCAGTGCGCCGCACCTCGGGCACCGGGTTTATCCATATCTGCTGCGGGGTCTGGCGATCGAGCGGCCGAACCATGTGTGGTGCGCCGACATCACCTACATCCCGGTGCGGCGCGGCTTCCTCTACCTGGTGGCGATCATGGACTGGGCGAGCCGCTGCGTCCTGGCCTGGCGGCTGTCGAACACGCTGGACGCGGGGTTCTGTGTCGAGGCTCTCGACGAAGCCCTGGCGCGCCATGGCACCCCGCAGATCTTCAACACCGACCAGGGCAGCCAGTTCACCGGCTTCGCCTTCACCGCGCGCCTGCGGGAGGCCGGTATCCGCATCTCGATGGACGGCCGCGGCCGGTGCATGGACAACATCTTCATCGAGCGGCTGTGGCGCTCGCTCAAATACGAGGCGGTCTACCTGCACGAGATCGCCGACGGCTTCGCAGCCCGGCGCGTCATCGGCCAGTGGATCGGCTTCTACAACACCGAGAGACCGCACTCGGCACTCGGCGGGCGGACGCCGGCCGAGGCCTACCGGGGCGACACGCCTGTGGATATGATGGACAAGCCGCTTCGCGCCTTGACCACATACCCACAGGCGCAACAGCAGCAGCAGAAAGATCGATCCAAGAGGATTCTGGCGGCACAAACTTCAACCGGAATACACCTTGAAAACGCCGTCAGCCTGTCCGACAAACCGACGCCACCTCATTGCTCTTACGTGCATACGCCAATTCGCGACGAATCCTTCACGATGATGAATCGAGGAAATGTTGGCTTCGTGGGCGTTAGCATCCTACGGCACTGGCTTGCAATGGCGCTGGACGTGCTACGTATCAGCCTGGAGCAGCTTGTTCATGTGTACCCGCAATGCCTGTTCCCGGTGGATATATGCCGAAAGTTTGGTTTCAATCCGCCGGTTGGCATGTATTTCGATGAATACAACTTTGTTCCGCTCGCAACCGCATTGGGCAAAGATGCGATCGGGATCTGCCAGGCGCGGCTGAGGGATCACGAAATTGTAGATATGGCGATGCAAGTCTACGAGTCGCGGCCGGACCTGACGCCTGAAAAAATCCGGGACACTTGGCAGCATGACGATACCGAAATTTCTGTCGATGCGGCTGACGATTCTGTGGGGCGCTGGTTGCAAACCAAGAGCCGAACGCGAGTCGCGTTGATGGCGCTGACGTATTCAAATCGATGTAAGGTTGTATGCCCTTCGTAAGCGATGGAGGGGACGCGCTCCCGACGGCATCGCGATCTGTCATGCTGGCGGTGGTGCTAATGTGAATGCGAAGCGCCTGCGGTCGGTGCTGACGAGGTCATCAGGGCCTCTATCCGGTCGGCGATCCGTTGGGCCGGCTCGCGCAACTGGGCGAGGGTACAGTCGGCGGCATAGCCCTCGGTCACATCGTTGGGCCGGGCATGGTTGACCAGGCGCTTGGTCAGCGAGGGCGGCAGCATCAGTTCGTGCTCGGCGACGGTGATGAAGCAGTTGCGGGCGTAGAGATGGTGCGGATCCTGCACATGGCCGGTCGCGCTGGTTGGGCGACGGGAACACCCATTCCCGAACCCCTTCGGGCAAGTCTGCGGCCGCTACCCGGCACCGTTCGAGAATGGCCGCGAGCTGCCGGGTGACGGGAAGCTCCAGCGGAAGCCGGTCTTGGTCTCCTCGACCCGGAAGGCGAGGGCAGCAGGGATAGGTGCGGGTTCTCGATCACGGTGCAACGCTTGCCGACAGCGACTGGCGACGACTCGGCCCGCCTGCGTGCAGTATCAGCCGATTGCCAACCGGCGGCGCAGTACGCGGGGACCGGAAGGGTCAACTCAGGATGGTGAGAGAAGACCGGACGTCGGCACGAGCGGCCGACGAATGCAGCGGGCCATGGTGCAGGCCAGACCCGCCATTCTGATCCAAACGCTCATGATCGGCTCAGGCTGCCCACCCCGCTTGGGCATGTAAATTGGAAAACCGCGGTCGGCGATTTTTCATGCTGGACAGGAATTTACACAGCAAACGCTCATGAGGCGCGCTGATCGTAAGCGTCCGGCGTGACCGCCCCTGCGTGGTCAGTCGGCGGCTTCCCGATCTTCTGCGGGCGCGGTGTTCCACGGCAGCAGATCGTCGATGCGGTTGATCCTGTAGTCGGGGATGCGTTCGAGGACCTGAGCAAGCCAGGCCTGCGGATCGACATCGTTGAGCCTGGCGGTCTCGATCAGGGTGTAGGCGATGGCGGCGGCCCTGCCGCCGCTGGCCGAGCCCATGAAGAGATAGTTCTTGCGGCCGAGCGCGATCGGCCTCATTGCGCGTTCGGCGGGGTTGTTGTCGATCTCGAGGAAGCCGTGCTCGAGATAGGGTCGAAGGCGCTTCATCCGGGTCAGGGCATGACGGATCGCCGCTGCCAGCGGGGTCTTGGCGGAGATTCTGGGCAGCTGCGATTGCAGCCACCGCTCCAGCTCGTCGAGGCACGGCGCGGCCTTGGCCTGGCGGATGGCCGCGCGGTTCTCGGGCGGCTGCCCGCGGGCCTCCTTCTCGATAGCGTAGAGGGCGGCGATCCGTTCCAGCGCCTCGGCGGCGATCGCCGAGCCCTGGGCGGCATGGACGTCGAAGAACTTGCGTCGCACATGCGCCAGACAGGCCACCTCGCGGACCGGCCCGGCGCGCGCCAGCGCACCGAACCCGGCATAGCCGTCCGAGTGCATCCAGCCGGCGAAGCCTTCAAGATGCGCCTTCGGATGCGCCGCCTTGCGGTCGGCCGAGAAGCGGTACCAGGCCGCCGGCGGCGCCTCGCCAGCCCAGGGCCGCTCGTCCCGCACGTAGGTCCAGGCCCGGCCGGTCGCCGTTTTGCCGGTTCCCGGCGCCAGCAGCTTGACCGGGGTGTCGTCGGCGAACAGGGCTTGTCCTTCCAGCACATGGCGCCCGATCGCATCGGCCAGGGGCTCCAGCAGCGCCGTCGCCTTGCCGACCCAGCCGGCGAGCGTCGAGCGGTCGAGCTCGACGCCGTCGCGGGCGAAGATGCGGGACTGGCGGTAGAGCGGCAAGCGAGTCGCGCGGGGGAATCTCACCCCCACGCGCTCCCAGAACCGTACGTGAACCTCTCAGCTCATACGGCTCCCAGCGTCCGGCCCTGCCCGTGCACAAGGGTCCAATGGGCGAACCGCCACGGCTCCGCTTTCGCGATTCTGGCAAGCCAGAGACGAGCCTGACGCGGTCGTTGTCGGAAGCGTTTGAACTTCCGCATTGCCCATCGCTGCAAGTGGGCGTCTATCAGACGAAGGGTCGGATAGAGTGAGGTGGCGTCGCAAAATCGGACAGGTCGTCAAGGTGTATTCCGCCGTGTGACGGAGGAATGCGGATGAGCAAGCGACGCAGGTTTTCGGGGGAGCTGAAGGCGAAGATAGCCTTGGAGGCGCTACGGGGTGATCGGACGCTTCAGGAGATTGCCTCGAAGCACCAGGTGCATCCGAACCAGGTGGGTGTGTGGAAGCGCCAGGCGATGGAGGGTCTGGGGGAGGTCTTTTCCGGTGGAGGTGAGCGCCGGGCGCGGGATCACGAGAGCGAGGTCCGGGCTCTTCACGCCAAGATCGGGGAGTTGATCGTAGAGCGTGATTTTTTGTCACGCGGGTCCGGTCGCTGAGCCGGTCCGGGAGACGGGCGATGGTTGTGCGGGGCCACCCGTCGTTGAGCCTGACCCGGCAATGCCGTCTGCTGTCGATCGGGCGCTCGTCGCTCTATGACCGGCCGAAGGGGGAGAGCGCGGAGACGCTGGCTCTGATGCGCCGGATCGACGCGCTGTTCCTCAAGTATCCGTTCTACGGCGCCCGCCAGATGGTTCGGCATCTGCGCCGCGAGGGGGTGCGGATCGGGCGGCGGCGGGCCGCTCGCCTGATGCGCCTGCTTGGTCTTCAGGCGGTCTATCGGGCGCCGCGGACCAGTGCGCCGCACCTCGGGCACCGGGTTTATCCATATCTGCTGCGGGGTCTGGCGATCGAGCGGCCGAACCATGTGTGGTGCGCCGACATCACCTACATCCCGGTGCGGCGCGGCTTCCTCTACCTGGTGGCGATCATGGACTGGGCGAGCCGCTGCGTCCTGGCCTGGCGGCTGTCGAACACGCTGGACGCGGGGTTCTGTGTCGAGGCTCTCGACGAAGCCCTGGCGCGCCATGGCACCCCGCAGATCTTCAACACCGACCAGGGCAGCCAGTTCACCGGCTTCGCCTTCACCGCGCGCCTGCGGGAGGCCGGTATCCGCATCTCGATGGACGGCCGCGGCCGGTGCATGGACAACATCTTCATCGAGCGGCTGTGGCGCTCGCTCAAATACGAGGCGGTCTACCTGCACGAGATCGCCGACGGCTTCGCAGCCCGGCGCGTCATCGGCCAGTGGATCGGCTTCTACAACACCGAGAGACCGCACTCGGCACTCGGCGGGCGGACGCCGGCCGAGGCCTACCGGGGCGACACGCCTGTGGATATGATGGACAAGCCGCTTCGCGCCTTGACCACATACCCACAGGCGCAACAGCAGCAGCAGAAAGATCGATCCAAGAGGATTCTGGCGGCACAAACTTCAACCGGAATACACCTTGAAAACGCCGTCAGCCTGTCCGACAAACCGACGCCACCTCAGTCGCGGCGCGACAAGCAGTGTTTTCGGGAAGGGTTTTGATTGTCGCGGCAGGCCGTCGGGTCGGAGAAGAGACGGCCCGCGGAGACGATCCCCGCGGGCCCTGATTGTCGTGGCCGCTCTACCTGAGCAGGCGGCGGCTCAGTCCTTGGTGTTTTTCTTGGTTGCGTAGCTTGGCGGCCGGCCGGCCTTTCGCTTGCCTCTGTCGAGAGCGGCGCGGCGGCGGTAGCTCTCGACGTTCATCTCGAGGATGGTGGCGTGGTGGACGAGGCGGTCGACGGCAGCCACCGCGGTTGTTTCGTCCGGGAACACCTTTCCCCACTCGCCGAAGGGCTGGTTTGCGGTGATGAGCAGGGATCGCCGCTCGTAGCGCGCCGAGATGAGTTCGAAGAGCACGCCGGTCTCGGCCTGGTCCTTCCGCACATAGGCGAGGTCGTCGAGGATCAGGAGGTTGAAGCGGTCGAGCCGCGCCAACAGGCTTTCCAGTGCAAGCTCGCGCCTTGCAACCTGCATGCGCTGCACGAGATCGGTGGTCCTGGTGAACAGCACACGGTATCCGCTCTCAACCAGGGCCAGGCCAATGGCGGAGGCGAGATGGCTCTTGCCGGCCCCTGGCGGTCCGAAGATCAGGCAGTTGGCGCCCTGGCTGAGCCAGGCGTCGCCGGCGGCCAGCGCGCTGACCTGGGCCTTCGAGATCATCGGCACGACGTTGAAGTCGAAGGAGGCAAGCGTCTTGCCCGGAAGCAGCTTGGCCTCCCTGAGGTGGCGCTCGATGCGCCGCCGGTCGCGTTCGGCGAGTTCGTGTTCAGCCAGGGCCGCGAGGAAGCGAGCCGCGGTCCATCCTTCCTTGTCGGCCCGCTTGGCGAAGCTCTGCCAGAGTTGGCTGATCGTCGGCAGGCGGAGCTCGGCAAGCATCAAGGAGAGCTTCATGGCGTCGATCTTGTTGGGGTCGAGCGCGGTGTTGTTGTCGTCTTTGTCGGTCATGCCGCCTCTCCTGCGCTCAGCAACGAGCCATAGCCGCCGAGCGGCGGCCTGACGACATCGACGCTGGGCATTTTGCTGCGGCGCGGCGCGAAGCGCGCCTTGAGCTCGCCGGGGTCGGGGAGACGGCCGATCCCGAGCGCGTGGTTGATCGCCGCGGCCAGCTCGGCCTCGCAACTCTCCTCATGCGCCAGCGCCAGGAGGCCGACGGCGAGGCGGCAGGCCTCGCGCTCGCCGATCCGCTCCAGGGCCTTCTCGAAGCAGCGTCGGTAGGGCTCGCGAGGGAACAGCTCGTCGCGATAGACCAGGTTCATCAGCGCCATCGGCTTCTTCTTCAAGGAGTGGATGACGTGACGGTAGTTGACGACGTGACCGCCCGGACCGCTCGCGCCGACGCGCGCGCGCGGCAGGGTGAGGAGGTGAGTGCCCGAGAGGAAGAGGTCGATCCGGTCGTCGTAGACGCGCGCCCCGAGCCGGTGCCCGATCAGGCGTGAGGGCACGGTGTAGAACACGCGGCGGAGAACGAAGCCGGAGGACTGGCCGATGTTGACGCTGATCGTCTCGTAATCGACAGTCCGCTCGACCGGCAGGTCCCGCAGCACCGCGCGCTCGGCTTCGATCGCCTTGGAGCGGTGTGCGTTGGCGCGGCCGACCACCTCGGCGACAAAGCGCCGATAGGCGTCGAGGGTCTCGAAGTCCGACGAGCCGCGCAGCGCCAGCGCATCCGCGATCCGGCGCTTGAGGTGTCCGTGCGGCCCTTCGATCGAGCCGTTCTCATGCGCCACGCCGCGGTTGTTGCGGGTGGCTTCCATGCCGTAATGCTCGCACAGCGCCCGGTAGCGCCCGGTCATGTCCTCGACCGCGTCCTTGCCCAGGTTGCAGAACGCCGCCGACAGGCTGTCGGTGCGGTGCTCGCCGGGCGCGCCGCCGAGATGCCACAGCGCGTCCTGCAGCCCCTCCGCGAGCGCCGTGAAGCTCTCGCCGCCCAGCACCACCCGGGCATGGGTGAAGCCTGACCAGGCGAGGCGGAAGTGGTAGAGCATAGGGTCCAACGGCTGCCCCGCGACGGTCACGCCGAGCGAACCCATGCGGGTGAAGTCGGACAGGCCCTGCCGGCCCGGCTCGTGCTTCTGGCGGAAGATCACGTCCTTCTCCGCGCCGTGCTCGGCGCGCCAGGTGCGGATCCGCCGCTCCAGCGTGCGCCGCACCCCCGGGTCCAGTTCGGGATGGCGGCGCCTCAGCTCCTCGAACACGCCGACCGGGCGGATCAGCGGGCTGGCCTCAAGGATCGGCACGACATCCTCCTCGAAGATATCGGCCAGCGGGTCCGGGCGGCGCCGGCCTCGCGGCTTCTTCTCCCGAGCGGGAAGCGGATCGGCAGCGAGCCGGTAGCCGGTGGCACGGCTGAAGCCCGCCTTGGCGGCCGCCACCGCGATGGTGTCGGTCTTCTTATGGGTCATGAACAGCCTCTTCTGGCGATCGGTTATGTGACGCCCGGGCAACGACGCGCTCCCCCACTCGGAAAAGCCTCACCGTTCGCCCGGCCGGCCCTGGCCGCCAGAAGGCCCGGGGGAAATTTTTGGGGCTTATATCGATTACTTGACGGCCGGCTGTCGGGCGCGGATCGGGGCCGGGGACGCCGTCGCGTCGCGGCGGGCATGGAAACCGCCCAGACTCCCCCCCGTCATGGTCGGCGAAGGCCGACCATCCACGATTTGTTTTTCGTTTCCGGCGCCGCAAAAACTCGTGGATGGTCGGCCTTCGCCGACCATGACGGGGAGGAACGGCCCGCCGGGACCCGAATGCGCCCCGGCGCTGCCCGGAACGCCTGTCAGCCCCGCTCCTGTCAAGTAATCGATATAAGCTCCAAATTTTTGGGGCTTATATAGATAACTTGACCGGGAGGTCCGCGGCATTTCTTCCGTCATGCCCGGACTTGTTCCGGGCATCCATGTCTTGCGGCATCGCGGTGCGAGTGGGGACAAGCGAGCCGGCCGACCCACGTGGATGCCCGGAACAAGTCCGGGCATGACGGCGTTGAGGGCAAGCGGGGCGGCGTTCCCGTCCCCGAGCCGGGCCAGCCGACCGCCGTTCAAGTTATCTATATAAGCCCGAAATCGATCTCCGGCGGGCCGAGACGGATACCGAACCTGCCGGCGCCCCGCGCGGCCGCGGCGGCGCCCGCGGCCGCGATCAGCGCCTTCGACGGTACGCAGCCGACATTGAGGCAATCGCCGCCCATCCGGTCGCGCTCGATCAACACCACCGAGGCGCCCATCTGGGACGCGCCGGCGGCAATGCTGAGACCGCCCGACCCGGCCCCGATGACGCAGAGATCGACCCGGTGCCTCGTCATTGCCGCGCGCTGCGCCGCGCCTGGATCCGCTTGTAGAGGATCGGGATACAGGCAAGTAGCGCGAGCCCGATAATCGGTGCCAGGAAGCGCGGCTCGAATATGATCCCGAGGTCGAGATCGCCGCCCGCATCGAGCACCGCGCCGGCCCCGTCGCCGACCAGCGCATAGACGAAGGTCCCCGGGATAATGCCCACCAGCGTGCTCAGGAAATAGGTCCGGAGCTTCACGCCGAGAAAGGCCGGCACCAGGTTGACGAGCCAGAACGGAAACAGCGGAACCAGCCGGAGGACGAGCATGTAGCTCACCGGGTTCTCGTTGAACCCCGCCTCCATCCGTCGCATCGCCCCGCCCGCCTTGCCGCGGAGGTAATCGGCGAAGGCGTAGCGCGCGGCCAGGAACAGGAAGGTCGCGCCGCAGGTCGCGCCGATGACCACGACCGCGGTCGCGATGAATGGCCCGAACATGAAGCCGCCGGCGATCGTGAGCACCGCGCCGCCCGGGATCGAGAACGCGACCGCCGCCATGTAGATGGCGGCATAGACCAGCCACGCGACGAGCCCCTGCGAGTCGACCCATCCCTGAAGCGCCTCGCGGTGGGTCTTGAGCGCATCGAGCGTCACGAACCGGTCGAGATCGAAAGCGAAGAACGCGACAAGGCCCGCGACCAGCACGGCGATCGGCAGCAGGCGTTTGACGTTAAGGCCGCCGGAGGGGGTTTCCGTCTCGGACATCGATTGGAACCTCGCGCTGGTCTCGCAATACCGATTTATGGGCTGGAGGGCCGATTTTCGAGACCCTTCCCTCCCCGGATGTCGCATTGCCGCGTGTGTCGGGCGCCCCTGCGCCTGTCAAAGCGCACGGACCATAACGGCCGCCGGGACCCCCGCAAAGCGGCTTGCGGCCCGGGAAACGCTGCATGCGGCCGAGGGGTCGGCTTGATCTGCCATAGCGCCCCTTTTACGGTCTGCGGACCAAGGAACAGGGAGCGGGAACATGCACAAGGGTTCGACATTGTTGCTTGCCGGCCTGGCCGGCCTCGGATTGACGATGGGCGGTTTGCCCGCGGGCGCGCAGGACTTTTCCGGCAAGACGATCGAGTTGATCGTGCCGGCCGGCGCCGGCGGCGGGTTGAGCCGGCAGGCGCAGCGCTTCTCCAAGACCTTCTCGGACCACATCCCGGGCAAGCCGACCATCAAGGTCAGGAACATCGTCGGGGGCGGCGGCCAGAAGGGGATCAACTTCGTCTTCAACCGGGCCAAGAAAGACGGCACCCAGATGCTGTGGGGGCCGATGAACTTCCCCGGCCTGCTGTTCGGCCTCAAGGGCGTCAAATACGTCCCGGCCGAATTCAACGCAGTCGGCGTGATCGGGGTCAATTTCGTCACCATCGCGCGGTCGGACCTCGCGGGCGGGCTGAAGAGCCGCGAGGACATCCTCAAGGCGAAGAACTTCAACGTGGGCGCGCGGATTCCGGGCGGCGCGCTCGGCCTGTTCTCGCGCTTCTCCTTCGACATGCTGGGCATCCCCTACCGTTTCGCGATCGGCTACAAGAACCAGCCGAAGCTGAAGGCGGGGCTGATGCAGAACGAGATCCAGGCGATCTCGACCGGCGATATCGGTTACTGGGTGTTCTATAAGCACGATCTGGTGAAGAAGGGCAGCGCGGTCGATCTCTTCTACCACTCGGCGTTCCCGATCGGCTCGAACACGCCGGAAGACCACGGCAAGTCCTTCGGCGACGTGCCGAACTTCGTGGCGTTCTACAAGAAGGTGAAGGGCAAGGCGCCGTCAGGGCCGATGTTCGAGGCCTACAAGTGGTTCGCCGCGCACCAGGTCTGGGCGATGTGGATGATGCTGCCGCCGGGCACGCCGGACAATGTCGTGGCCGCGATGCGCAAGGCCTACGCGGCGAACTGGGCCGACAAGCGCACGATCGCCAACTTCTCGAAAGCGACGAAGTCGGAGCCGTTCTGGCTCGCTGGCGAGAAGGCCGGCGCACTGCTCAGCGGCTACACCAATATCGGCGCGGAGGCGAAGGCGTACCTGAAGTCGATCATCCGCTAACCGGCGGGCGCCACGCGACGGCGCGTCCCTCGATACGGCGCTTGCGCGCCTACTCGGGATGAGGGAGGTCTTTCTTTCCTCCCAACACCTCACCCTGAGTAGCGGCGAAGCCGCGTATCGAAGGGCGGCCATCCGGGGTAGAGCATGCTAGAGGCCCTGCTCACCGGCTTGGACTCGATCTTCGAGTTGCAGGTCCTGTTGTTCCTCGGGCTCGGGATCTTCATCGGCATCTGGCTCGGCGCGGTGCCCGGGCTCGGCGGCATCATCGGGATGCTGCTGCTGCTCCCGTTCACCTTCGACATGGAGCCGCTGAGCGCGATCGCGCTGTTGCTCGGGCTGTTCGCCGTCACCACCACCAGCGACACCATCGCCTCGGTCATGCTCGGGATTCCGGGCACCGCGGCATCGCAGGCGACCATCCTCGACGGGTATCCGCTCGCCAAGCGGGGCGAGGCACCGCGCGCCTTCGGCGCGGCCTTCGCGGTATCGGCCTATGGCGGCGTCTTCGGCGCCATCGCGCTGGCGATTTCGCTCCCCATCGTGCAGCCGCTCATCCTCGCCTTCGGCTCCCCCGAGATCTTCGCGCTGGCGCTGCTGGGGCTCGCGATGGTCGGCGCGCTGAGCGGCGGATCGATGGTCAAGGGCCTCGCGGCGGCGGCGATGGGCCTGCTCCTGTCAACCGTCGGCGCGGCGCAGACCGTGGCCGAGGAGCGTTACTCGCTCGGCCTGGAATATCTCGTCGACGACCTGCCGCTGATTCCCGTGGTGCTCGGCATCTTCGCGATTCCCGAGCTCATGGAACTCGCGACGCGCAACATCTCCATCGCGCGGGAGACGCGGAGCCAGGATACCGGCAGCACCATCGGCGACGGGGTGCGCGACGCGGTCCGCCACGGCTGGCTGGCGACGCGCTGCGCGGCCATAGGGACCTATGTCGGCATGCTGCCGGGGTTGGGGGCGGCTATCGTCGACTGGGTCGCCTACGGCCACGCCGTCCAGTCCGCGCGCGACAAGAGCCGCTTCGGCGAGGGCGACATCCGCGGCGTGATCGCGCCCGAGGCCGCCAACAACGCGACCAAGGGCGGCGCGCTGATCCCCGCCGTGGCCTTCGCCATCCCTGGCAGCCTTGGCACCGCCATCCTCCTGAGCGCGCTCATCCTCCAGGACATCCGGCCCGGCCCCGACATGCTGACGACCGAGCTCCACATCACCTTCTCGATGGTGTGGATGCTGGTGATCGCCAACGTGGTCGCGGCCGGGCTGCTGATGATGTGGAGCCGCCAGGTCGCGAGGCTCGCCTTCGTGCCGGGCCACTTCCTGGTGCCCGGCGTCATCGTCTTCGTGTTCATGGGGTCGTGGCTCGGCGGTCTCTCCAGCATCGAGGCGTGGGTCACGTGCTTCGTGTTCGGGGTCGTCGGCTATCTGATGAAGGCAGGCGGCTGGTCGCGGCCGCCGCTGATCCTCGGGCTGATCCTCGGGACCATCGTGGAGAACCGGTTTCTGCTCAGCATGAAGACCTATGACGGCATCGGCTGGCTCGCCAACCCCATCGTGCTGATCGTGCTGGCGCTGGGGATCCTGACGATCGTCCTTTCGGCGCGCAGCACGCTGCGGTCCAACGCGCAGGCGGACGCTCCCCGGGCCGGCGAGGGACGGGCGAGAAACCCGGCGATGTCGTTTCCGGTTTCGCTGCTGTTCTTCGGAACGTTTGCCGTGGCGGGATGGACCGCGGCGGGCTGGGAAGCCGAAGTCGGCCAGTTCCCGCTCGTCATGGCGGCGCCGGGCGCCGCGCTCGCCGCCGCGGCCCTGTTTCGCGATGCGCGGACCCTGAGCGCCGGCTCGGGCATGGCCGGGCGCGCGATGATCGCCGACGGCGCCCGGGAGGCGGTGCTGGCGCGCTCGGCGTGGTTCCTGGCCTGGCTGGCGGCGACGATTCTGGGCACCCTCGTCCTGGGAATGAAGATCGCGCTGCCGATATTCGTTTTCGCCTATCTGCGGGTCTGGGGCCGGATGCGGCTGGCGGTGTGCGCCGGCTACGCGCTCGCCGTGTGGGGCCTTCTGGTCGGCTTCTACGACCGCGTCATACGGCTGACGTTCCACGATTCGGTCGTGCACGCGCTGTTCGCGTCCGGTCTCCCCGATTGGCTGCCGGAATGGCTGATCCTGTGACGCCGGGCCGCCGCTCAACCGGAGAAAAACGGGCATGACCGCGTTCCTGTCCCCGCCGACCGTCGAGAAGAACCCCAACGAGAGGGCGCCCCTCGTCGCCCTGGTCCGTTTCAGGACCGACGAGCCGGTTTCCGCCAGACTCACCATCGATGACGGAAGGCGGACCCGTTCGATTATCTACGACCCGTCCCGCGATCCGGAGGAGGGGCTGCCCATCGTCGGCATGCGGGCCGATACCGAACACCGGATCACGGTCGCCGCCGGCGATGCCGGACCGGTCGCGCTGACCTACCGCACCCCGCCGCTTCCCGCCGACAGCGCGGTGTGGCCGACGATCTCGACGAAGGTCGCGCTGACCTCGGAGATGCAGCCCGGATTCACGCTGTTGAGCGTGCGGCGCACGGCGAATGTCCGCCAGACCTTCATGACGCCGGCCCAGGTCCGCTTCACCACCCGGTGGGGGATGCTGATGGCGGTCGACGAGGAAGGGGAGGTGGTCTGGTACTACGTGTCGGATGCCCGCATCGCGGGCGTCACCCAGATGTCGAACGGCAACCTCTTCTTCCACCATGTCGATTTCCGGTCGGTCGAGATGGACATGACCGGAAAGGTCGTCCGCATGTTCTACGCCTCGGGCCGGCCCTTCGGCCCGGTCGAGGGCGCGATCCCGATCGAGGCGGCGAGCCTGCACCACCAGCCGCACCAGATGCCCAACGGAAACTTCCTGGCGATGACCGCGAACGCGCGGACGATCGAGAACTACTTCACCAGCGAGACCGACCCCGACGCGCCGCGCAAGGCTCAGCCCGTCGTCGGCGACCGGTTCGTGGAGTTCACGCCCGAGGGCGACATCGTCTGGACCTGGGACACGTTCGACCATCTCGACGTCTATCGCTGGTCCTATCACCTGATGGAGGTCTACTGGCACAACCGCGGCTTCCCGCACCATCTCGATTGGACCCACGGCAACGGCATCGCCTACGACCCGGCGGACGACAGCGTGATCGTCTCGCTCCGCCACCAGGACGCGATCATCAAGATCGACAAGGCGTCGGGCGAAATCAGGTGGATCCTCGGCGACCACGGCAACTGGAAGAGCCCGCAGAAGGAGAAGCTGCTGGACCCCGAGCACGAGCTTCGCTGGCACTATCACGGGCACAACCCCCGGGTGACGGTCGACGGCACGATCCTGATGTACGACAACGGAATCTGCCGCGCGCAGCCCTACGATCCGCAGGCCGCCCCGCACGAATGCTTCGCCCGGGCGGTCGAGTACGCGGTCGACGAGGCGCGGGGCACCGTCCGCGAGGCCTGGACGTCGTCGGACGACGACGATCCCGAGCGCGTGATCTCTTGGGCGATGGGCGATGCCCACCGGCTGCCCAACGACAACATGCTGATCGTCGATTCGATCTGCCTGCCGATGCGCGAACAGCTTACCCTGAGCTGCCACGTCCGGGACCTCACCTGGAACGAGTGGAAACGCGAGGAATGGCATCCCAACGACATGCCCTACTGGACCAGGGTCCGCGAGATGAAGCGCGACGCCTCCCGCGAGGTGGTTTTCGAGCTTCACCTCGAGGATCACGACGAGCTGGTCGGCTGGCAGACCTTCGGCGGCGAACGGGTGGCCTCGTTCTACCCGCCGGGCGTGGAGGTCGCTTAGAGGGCGAGGCATCCGCCGCCGCGCATTGACTCGCCCGCGAGGAAACCCTATACAGCGGGCCTCGTTTCGGATCCCGTCCGAGCTTGGAGTCTCTCGCCTTGAAACGCACTTATCAGCCGAGCGTGCTGGTCCGCAAGCGGCGCCACGGATTTCGTGCCCGACGCGCAACTGTCGGCGGCCGCAGGATCCTGTCGAACCGCCGCGCCAAGGGTCGCAAGCGTCTCTCGGCTTGAGCGCGCGGTCGTGCTCCCAACCCTGAAAAAGCGGCGCGATTTCCTGCGCGCGGCGCGGCGCGGCGCCAAGTTCGTGACGCCCGGGCTGATTCTCCAGGTCCGGCCGAGCGCCGAAGCCGAGTCCGCCGATCGGGGAGTCCGGGTCGGTTTCACGGTCAGCCGCAAGGTTGGCAACGCGGTGCGGCGCAACCGGGCGCGCCGTCGGCTGCGCGCGGCGGCCGAGCGCGTGCTGGGCGAGGGCGCGCGGCGGGGCAGGGACTATGTGCTGATCGGCCGGCGGGAGACGGTGTCGCGCCCCTTCTCGGCGCTGGTGGGAGACCTGGAGAAGGCGCTCCGACGCACCGACGCCGCGCTGTCGGGCGCGCGTGCGTCACGCCGCCCGGAACGGGGCGGGGCGTGACCCGCAAGGCGATCTCCGGCCTCCTGAAGGCGCCCATCTGGGCCTATCGCTGGCTGGTCTCGCCGGTGCTGCCGGTCAGCTGCCGGTACCAGCCGACCTGCTCCGGCTACGCGATCCAGGCGATCGACCGCCACGGACCGCTGATCGGCCTCTGGCTCGCGCTGGTGCGCATCGTCAGATGCAACCCTTGGGGCGGCTGCGGTTTCGACCCGGTGCCGGAGCGCGTCCGCCTGCCCTGGCGGCGCGTGTCGGAGGCGGCTCCGAAGTGATGGATCAACGCAACCTTCTGCTGGCGATCGTCGTCTCGGTGTCGATCCTGCTCGGCTACCAGATCCTGATCGAGCAGCCGCGCCTCGAAAAGCAACGCGCCGCGCAACAGGCCGCCGAGGCGGAACGCAAGGCGGCCGGCGAGACGGTGGAGACCGCCCGGCCGGCGACCCCGCCGCCGGAGGCATCCGGCCGCGTGCCAGCGCTCCCCGGCGTGCCGGGCGGAACGGCTGGCGTTCCGGACGCCCCGGTGTCGGCACCCTCCGCCGCGGCGTCGGAGCCCCGGGTGCAGATCGTCTCGAGCCGGGTCAGGGGTTCGCTGTCCCTCAAGGGCGCGCGGATCGACGACCTGCTGCTCACCGACTACCGGGACACGCTCGACGAGGACAGCCCCCAGATCACGTTGTTTCGGCCGCCGGGGGCGGGATCGCCGTATTTCGCCCAGTTCGGCTGGGTGCCGATCGATTCCGGCGTCGCCACACCGACGCCGCAGACATTGTGGACGACCGCGAAGACCACGCTCGAGCCCGACAGGCCGGTCGTTCTCACCTGGAACAACGGCGCCGGGCTGATCTTCACCCAGGAGATCGCGCTCGACCCGAACTACATGTTCAAGGTCACCCAGCGCGTGACCAATCGCGGCGAGCGCTCCGTGGCGCTCCGGCCCTACGGGCTGATTTCGCGGACCGACACGCCCGACGTCTTCGGTTTCTGGATCCTGCACGAGGGGCTGCTCGGCGTCTTCGGCGAAACGCTGAAGGAAGTCGACTACGACGACGTTTCCGACGCCGACGACGGCAAGATCGCGCAGACCAGCGTGGGCGGCTGGATCGGCATCACCGACAAGTACTGGCTCGCGGCCCTGATTCCGGACCAGAAGGCGAGCATCGCAAGCCGGTTCGTCCATACCCTCCAGGACCGGCGCGACAAGTACCAGGTCGACACCCTGGGCGATCAGCAGATCGTCCAACCGGGGGAGACGATCGAGGTGAGCGAGCGCTTGTTCGTCGGCGCCAAGGAAGTTCGCCTGCTGGATGCCTACGAGGAGAATCTCGGGATCGTCAATTTCGACCTCGCGGTCGATTTCGGCTGGTTCTACTTCCTGACCAAGCCGATCTTCTACGTGCTCGAATATTTCAACCGGATGATCGGCAATTTCGGGGTGGCCATCCTGCTGCTCACGGTCCTAATCAAGATCGCCTTCTTCCCGCTCGCCAACAAATCCTACCGGGCGATGAGCCGGCTGAAGAAGCTCCAGCCCGAGATGATGAAGATCCGCGACCGCTTCAAGGAGGACCGGCAGCGCCAGAACCAGGAGATGATGGCGCTCTACAAGAAGGAGAACGCCAACCCGGTCAGCGGCTGCTTCCCCATCCTGATCCAGATTCCGGTGTTCTTCGCCCTCTACAAGGTGTTGTTCGTCTCCATCGAGATGCGCCACGCGCCGTTTTTCGGCTGGATCCAGGACCTCTCCGCTCCCGACCCGCTCGGGATCCTGACCGCATTCGGGCTGATCGAGTGGTCCATCCCCGAGATCCTCCAGATCGCCAATATCGGGATCTGGCCGCTCATCATGGGCGGGACCATGTACCTGCAGCAGAAGCTGAACCCGCAGCCGGCCGATCCGACCCAGGCGAAGATCTTCCTGATGCTGCCCATCGTCTTCACCTTCATGCTGGGGCAATTCCCGGCCGGGCTGGTGATCTACTGGGCGTGGAACAACCTTCTCTCCATCGCCCAGCAGTGGATCATCATGCGCCAGATGGGCGTCACGATGTCGGGTCAGACGGTCGCGCTGCCGGGCGGCAAGACCAAGCCCGGCGCGGGCGCGCCGGCGGGCGGCGAGCAGGCGTCCGGAACGGCAAAGGCGAAGCGGAAACGGCGCAAGGAGAGCCCGGCCGACGACGCGCCGCCGCCCCGGCCGAAACGCCGCGCCGGCAACAACAGGCGCAAGAAACCGAGGCGCAGCGCGTCCTGAACGGGAGCCGCGCGGTGGGCGAGACCGTCGATCCCCGGATCGCGACCGAGAACGACGACGAAGCGGAAGCGGCGATCGAGCACGGGCGCCGCCTGTTCGCCGGGCGCTGCGACTTCGTGGCGGGCATCGCCTCGATCGATGCGTTGCCGCCGCCCGGCCCGCCCGAAATCGCCTTCGCGGGCCGGTCCAATGTCGGCAAGTCGTCCCTGATCAACGCGCTCACCGGCCGGCGGTCGCTCGCGCGGACATCGCGCACGCCGGGGCGCACCCGGCAACTCAACTTCTTTGACCTCGGCGGCCGGCTGATGCTCGTCGACCTGCCGGGCTACGGCTACGCCCGGGCGTCGAAGGCGGACATCGCGCAGTGGAACCGGCTGGTCCGGGACTATCTGAGGGGGCGGGCCGGGCTCAAGCGGCTCTGCCTCCTTGTCGACGCCCGGCACGGGCTGCACGAGAGCGACCGTGCGCTGATGGCGATGCTGGACGAGGCCGGGGTGTCGTTCCAGGGGGTGCTCACCAAGGCCGACAAGACGAGCGGGCACGCGTTGGAGGACAGGGAGGACGAGGTGCGCGCGGACCTCGCCAGGCAGATCGCCGCCCATCCCCGGCTGATCGTCACCAGTGCGCGAACCCAGGCCGGCATCCCTGAGCTTCGGGCCGAACTCGCCGCTCTGGCGGGTGCGACACCCCTCGGCTAGAGTGCCGCGCCATGACCAAGCCTCCCGACACCGAGCGCGCGACGTGGCTCGAAAAGGCCGCCACGCTTTCCGAGGCGCTGCCCTACATGCAGGTCTATGCCGGGCGCACCTTCGTGGTGAAATACGGCGGGCACGCGATGGGCGATCCGTCGCTCGCCGCGCAGTTCGCGCACGACATCGTCCTCCTGAAGCGGATCGGCATCGACCCGATCGTGGTCCATGGCGGCGGACCGCAGATCGGCGAGATGCTGGAGCGGCTCAAGATCAAGAGCGATTTCGTCAGCGGGCTTCGGGTCACCGACCAGGCGACGGTCGAGATCGTCGAGATGGTCCTGAGCGGCTCGATCAACAAGCAGATCGTCACCGCGATCAACCGGGCCGGCGGGGTCGCCGTCGGCCTGTCGGGCAAGGACGGCGACCTGGTCCGCGCGCGCAAGCTGCGCAAGGTCGACCGGGAGTCGGATTCCAACATCGAGAAGGTGCTCGACCTGGGCCTGGTCGGCGAGCCCGTGGCGATCAACGCCGAGGTGCTGCGGACCCTGGAGCGCTCCTCCATCATCCCGGTGGTGGCGCCCATCGGCGTCGGAGAGGACGGCGCGACCTATAACATCAACGGCGATACGGTCGCGGGCGCCATCGCCGCCGCCATGGGCGCGGCGCGTCTCTTCATGCTGACCGACATCGAAGGCGTGCTCGACCGCGAGGGCAACCCGATCGCCGAGATGACGGCCCAGGAGGCGCGCGAAGGCATCCGCGAGGGGTCAATCACCGGCGGCATGATCCCCAAGATCGAGACCTGCGTCGATGCCGTCGAGAACTCGGTGGATGCCGCGATCATCCTCGACGGGCGGGTGCCGCACGCGATCCTGCTCGAAGTGTTCACCGAGCGCGGCGTCGGAACCCTCATCCGCGCGGAGCGCAAGCCGTCTGCCGCCTGAAGCGCGCGGGCCGGGCTTCGAATCCATGGGACAGGATCGCGACAACGGAACCGGCGGCCTGGACGAGGTCGAGACCTGGGTGTTCGATCTCGACAACACGCTCTACCGGGTGCCGCCGCCGATGTATGCCGAGCTGGACAGGCGAATGCGCGACTTCGTGTCGGAGTTCCTCGGCGTCGACCGGGACGCGGCCTACGCAATCCAGAAGGAATATTTCCGCAAGTTCGGCCTGACACTGCGCGGGCTGATGGTCAATCACGGGCTCGATCCACGGGTGTACGAGACCCGTATGGGCGGCGATCTCGACTATTCCGGGCTCAAGCCCGATCGGCGCCTTCAGAACGCGATCGCGGCGCTCGACGGGCGCAAGGTGATCTATACCAACGCGTTCGCAAGCCACGCGAGGCTCGTGCTCGACATCCTCTCGTTGAGCGAGCATTTCGACGCGGTCTACGACATCGAGGCCGCCGGATACCGTCCCAAGCCGGCGATCGAGAGCTACCGGGATCTGTGCGGCCGCTATGGAATCGATGCGGAGAAGGCGGTGATGGTCGACGACATCCCCCACAACCTGGAGCCAGCCGCCGAGATGGGAATGACCACGGTCTGGGTGCGCACCGGCGCCGCCTGGGACGAGGACGCGGCGGCGGGGCCGCACATCCACCACCAGACCCACGATATCGCGGGCTGGCTGGAGGGCCTACCCGCTAACGTCCTATTGGGAAACTCGCATGATCGGTGATGCTGTGAAGCCCATACAGTTTGCCAATCGTTGGGAAAAGAACGAATTCGAGCGCCGCCGGAAGAACCACACTCGGAGGGTCTGCGAATTGAGGTGAACTAAGGACTAGGGGTCAATACTCCGAGAAAAGCCGCCGTAGTGCGGTGGAAATCGAAGTGATTCAAATATGAGGGCCGACATGTTATCTTCATGTCGGCCCCAGGGATGGCGGGGACGGTAGGATTCGAACCTACGAGACCAGGGGAGGTCTGGCGGTTTTAAAGGAGCTTATATCGATTACTTGACAGGAGCGGGGCTGACAGGCGTTCCGGGCAGCGCCGGGGCGCATTCGGGTCCCGGCGGGCCGTTCCTCCCCGTCATGGTCGGCGAAGGCCGACCATCCACGAGTTTTTGCGGCGCCGGAAACGAAAAACAAATCGTGGATGGTCGGCCTTCGCCGACCATGACGGGGGGGAGTCTGGGCGGTTTCCATGCCCGCCGCGACGCGACGGCGTCCCCGGCCCCGATCCGCGCCCGACAGCCGACCGTCAAGTAATCGATATAAGCCCCTATCGTAAAAGCGCTTTCTGCACTCGCGGCACGCCCGCTTCAGTCCCCACTCGGGCTTCGCCACCTCGTCCTCCACAGGCTTCGAACCGCGGGAGCCATTGCCACGAACGAAGCGCCCTGTCAAAGCGAAGTTGCGCCCCCGACCGCGACGGAATCGCGCGCGGCGGAGCGGTGTGCTAAATCGGCGCAGCCGATCCCAACCCCGATGTCACCATGGCGATGCTGGACTCGGGATCCGCCGGACGCCTTTCCGGCACGGTGCGGGTCCCAGGCGACAAGTCGATTTCCCACCGCGCGCTGATCGTGAGCGCGCTCGCCGTCGGAGAATCGCGCATCGACGGCCTGCTCGAGGGCGAGGACGTTCTCGCCACCGCGGCGGCGCTGCGCGCGCTCGGCGCGTCGATCGAGCGCACGGGCGCCGGCGCGTGGTCGGTGCACGGCACCGGCATCGGCGGGCTGGCCGAGCCCGATACGGTCCTGGATCTGGGCAATTCGGGAACCGCGGCACGGCTGCTGCTCGGCGTCCTCGGCACCCACCCGCTCACCGCGACGATGACCGGCGACGCCTCGCTCCGAACCCGGCCGATGGGCCGGGTGGCGGAGCCTCTGCGCGCGATGGGCGCGGTCGTCTCGGCGCGCGAAGGCGGCCTGATGCCGCTGACGGTGACCGGGGCCAGGGACCCGGTGCCGATCGAGTACGCGCTGCCGGTGGCGTCGGCGCAGGTCAAGTCGGCGATCCTGCTGGCCGCGCTCAACACGCCGGGCGAGACGACGGTGATCGAACCGCGCCGGACGCGCGATCACAGCGAGCTGATGCTGCGCCGGTTCGGGGTCGATATCGCGGTCGCGGAGCGGGACGGCGCGCGGGCGATCACCGTGCGCGGCCAGCCGGAGATTTCGGGCCGCGCGGTCTCGGTGCCGGGCGACCCGTCCTCGGCCGCCTTTCCCGGGATCGCGGCGCTGCTGATACCGGGCTCGTGGGTCCATGTCCCCGGTGTCGGTCTCAACCCGACGCGGACAGGGCTGTTCGACTGCCTCGCCGAGATGGGCGCCGCCGTCGCCGTCGAAGGCGCCGGAACGGCGGAGGCCGAGCCGGTCGGCGACCTCACCTTCTCGCATCCGGGGGAGGCCGGGCTCAGGGCGATCGAGGTCCCCGCGGACAGGGCGCCGCGCATGATCGACGAGTATCCGATCCTCGCCGTCGCCGCCGCCTTCGCCGAAGGCACGACGCGGATGCACGGGCTGGGCGAGTTGCGCGTCAAGGAGAGCGACCGGCTCGCGGCGATCGCGGACGGGCTGCGCGCGGCCGGCGTCGGCGCCGCGGTCGAGGGCGACACCCTGATCGTCGAGGGAAGCGGGGGACGCCCGCCGGGCGGCGCCGCGATCGACGCCGCGCACGACCATCGGATCGCAATGGCGTTCCTGGTTCTCGGCCTCGCTTGCGAACGCCCGATCAGGGTCGTCGGCACGGAGACCATCGACACCAGCTTCCCCGGCTTCGCCGCCGCGATGAACGGGCTGGGTGCGGCAATCGCGCCGGTCGGGGATTCGGATGCCTGACGCGCCCGTCGTCGTCGCCGTCGACGGCCCGGCGGCAAGCGGCAAGGGCACCATCGCGCGGCGTCTGGCGGAGCATCTCGGCTTCGCGCATCTCGATACCGGCCTCCTCTATCGCGCCGTGGCCAGGCGGGTGATCGACGACGACGGCGACCCTGCCGACGGCGCCGCGGCGGCGCGGGCGGCCCAGGCGCTGGAACCGGGCGATCTCGCGGGCGAAGGGCTCCGGGAAGAGACGGTCACGCAAGCGGCGAGCGTGGTTGCCGCCGATCCGGGCGTTCGCGCGGCGCTGCTCGACTTCCAGCGCGCGTTCGCCGCCGCCCCGCCGGGCGGCGCCCTGGGCGCGGTACTGGACGGGCGGGATATCGGCACCGCCGTCTGCCCGGATGCCCAGGTGAAGCTCTTCCTCGACGCCAGCCCGGAAGTGCGCGCCCGGCGGCGCGTTCGCGAGTTGCGGGAGCGGGGCTCAAAGGCTATATACGCGGCAGTTTTGCGTGATATGGGAACGCGCGACGCTCGGGATCGGGGTCGCGCGGTGGCGCCGCTGGCGCCCGCCGAAGACGCCTTCGTGATCGACACCTCGACCATGAATGCGGACGAGGTGTTCCGGGAGGCGCTGGCGCACTTCGACGCGCAGACGACGTCCCGAAAGTAGTGCCGCCGGGAAAACGTGCCGCGCGCACGGTTCCCCGGACGGTGCCGGTTTTGGGCCGAAGAGGGTTTGAACAGAGACCGAGCGAGGCAGGAACGCCCATGTCGAACGAAGCAGCCGCCGAACAGCAGGCGGCGGACGTGTCCCCCGAAGCGATCGCGGGAGAGAATTTCGCAAGCATGCTCGAAGAGAGCTTTGCGGAACGCGAGCCCACCGAGGGCTCGGTGGTCAAGGGAATCGTGATCAGTATCGAGAACGACGCAGCGCTCGTCGATGTCGGTCTCAAGTCGGAGGGGCGGGTCGCGCTCAAGGAGTTCGCGGCGCCCGGCCGCGAGCCCGAGCTGAAGGTGGGCGACTCGGTCGACGTCTATCTGGAGCGCATGGAGGACCGCAACGGCGAGGCGGTCCTGTCGCGCGAGCGAGCGCGCCGGGAAGAGGCGTGGACCCTGCTCGAAAAGGCTTTCGGCGACGGAGAGCGGGTGAGCGGCACGATCTTCGGCCGAGTCAAGGGCGGTTTCACCGTCGACCTCTCCGGCGCGGTGGCGTTTCTCCCGGGCAGCCAGGTCGACGTGCGTCCGGTGCGCGACGTCTCGCCGCTGATGGGGACTCCGCAGCCGTTCCAGATCCTCAAGATGGACCGCCGCCGCGGCAATATCGTCGTCTCGCGCCGGGCGGTGCTGGAGGAATCCCGCGCCGAGGCGCGCAACGAGCTGCTCGCCAACCTCAAGGAGCGCCAGATTCTCGAAGGGATCGTCAAGAACATCACCGATTACGGCGCGTTCGTCGATCTCGGCGGGGTCGACGGGTTGCTGCACGTCACCGACATCGCGTGGCGCCGGATCAACCATCCGAGCGATGCGCTCAGCATCGGGCAGACCGTCAAGGTCCAGGTCATCCGCTACAACCCGGAGACCCAGCGCATCTCGCTCGGCATGAAGCAGCTCGAAGCCGACCCGTGGGATGGGGTGGAGCACAAATATCCGGTGGGCGTGAAGTTCAGCGGCCGTGTCAGCAACATCACCGATTACGGTGCGTTCGTGGAGCTGGAGCCCGGCGTGGAAGGGCTGGTCCACGTCTCCGAGATGAGCTGGACCAAGAAGAACGTCCATCCCGGCAAGATCGTCTCGACCAGCCAGGAGGTCGAGGTGATGGTGCTGGAGGTCGACTCCAACAAGCGCCGCGTCTCGCTCGGCATCAAGCAGTGCCGCGAGAACCCGTGGGACCACTTCCTCGAAGACCATCCGGTCGGCTCGGTCATCGACGGCGAGGTCAAGAACATCACCGAGTTCGGCCTGTTCATCGGCCTCGACAGCGAGATCGACGGGATGGTCCACCTTTCGGATATCGACTGGTCGCGCCCGGGCGAGGAAGCGCTGCGGGACTACAAGAAGGGCGACCTGGTCAAGGCCAGGGTGCTCGACGTCGACCCGGAGAGAGAGCGCATCTCGCTCGGCATCAAGCAGCTCGAGGAAGACCAGTTCGAAGTTGCGATCGAGAACGTCAAGCGCGGCGACGTGCTGACCTGCACCGTCGCCAAGGTGCTGGACACCGGCCTGGAGGTCACCGTGGCCAGCGGCCTGCCGGGGTTCATCCGCCGGGCGGAACTCTCGCGCGACCGGGCCGACCAGCGCCCGGACCGCTTCGCGGCGGGCGACCGGATCGACGCCCGCGTCACCAGTATCGACCGCCGCGACCGCAAGGTGTCGCTGTCGATCAAGGCGCAGGAGGTCGCCGAGGAGAAGCAGGCGATGGCCGAATACGGTTCGACGGATTCCGGAGCCAGCCTGGGCGATATTCTGGGCGCCGCGATCCGCGAGCGCGCGGCGCGCGAGGCCACCGCCGAATCCGACGAGGCCGACGCGCCGGAGGCGGCTGCGCCGGAACCGGACGCGTCCGACGCCGATGCGTCGGAGGAACCGGACGCGCCGGAGGCTAATGCGTCGGAGGCCGATGCGTCGGAGGAACCGGATGCACCGGAGGCGGACGCGTCGGAAGAACCGGACGCGCCGGCCGACGACGACGGGGATGCCGCCAGCGAGGACAAGGACGGCTGACGCCGCCCGTCCCGCCCGGACCCGGCCCGTTGCCGCCCGCATGGCTCTCGACGCGGACTACCTGATCGACCGCCGGCGCCTAAAGCGGCGGCTCTCCTTCTGGCGCGGAGTCGGAATCCTTGCCCTGCTGCTCGCCGCGCTCGCCGCCTTCGGCCGCTTCTCGGGCTTCGACGGCGGCGATTACATCGCACGCCACACCGTCCAGGGGCTGATCGCCGACGACGTCCGCCGGCATCGGGTCCTCGCGGCGATCGCGAAGGACGGGAACGCGCGGGCGCTGATCGTCCGGATCGACAGCCCCGGCGGCACCGTGACCGGCGGCGAGGCGCTCTACCGCTCCATCCGCGCGGTCGCCGGCGAAAAGCCGGTCGTGGCCGTGCTCGGCGGGCTCGCGACCTCCGCCGGTTACATGGCCGCGATCGGGGCAGAGCGCATCGTTGCCCGCCGCAGCACCATCACCGGGTCGATCGGGGTGGTGATGCATACGGCGGACATCTCGGGCCTCCTCGAAAAGCTCGGAATCGGCGCCGAGACGATCCGCAGCGGGCCGCTCAAGGCGATGCCGTCGGGCTACGAGAAGCTCACCGAGGACGGGCGCGAGGTGTTGCAGGCGCTGATCGCCGACAGCCACCGGATGTTTCTCGACCTGGTGGCGGAGCGGCGCGGGCTGGACGGCGCCGGGCTGGAGAGAATCGCCGACGGGCGCGTGCTCACCGGGCGGCAGGCGCTGGACGCCGATCTGGTCGACGCGATCGGCGGGGAAACGGAGGCGGTCGCCTGGCTCGAAGCCGAGAAGGGGGTCGCCCGAGGGCTCCCGGTTCGCGAGGTGGGGGAGAGCGGCAGGTTCGCCAGGCTGCTCGACCGGGCGGCGTCGCTGGGCGAAAGAACCATTTTTTCTGAACGAGGCGTTTGCGCTGTCGGGGACGGGTTGATTTACAAGGCGTTCACGGAGGTGCGAGATTTTTGATACCCCGTGGTGGTCGTTGATATCCGGGGTTTCAGTTTCGCTGCGGCGGTCGTTTTGGCGATTTTCACCCCACGCCGCTGGTCGCGGCGTCTTGGCAGCGAGGTTTTCCTGCGGCGGCCTCGCGCGCCCTGATCGTGCGCATGAGATAGAAGGTGTCGCCATCGGGCCCTGGGGCCCTTGTTCCACCACCACCCCTGGTCGGGAGAACAGCGATGGCGACGGCGGCGAAGCTACCCTTTTCGTGGCGCGATGTCGAAGTCCTGCCGGACCTTGAACGGCTGCGCCTGGTTCTGGCGGTGCTTCCCGACGAGGAGATCGTGACGGCGCTTGAAGTGTGTCGCGGTCGGGGCCGTAACGACTACCCGGTGCGGGCGATGTGGCGGGCGCTGATCGCGGGGGTGGTGTTGCAACACGCCTCGATGCAGTCGCTGTTGCGGGAGCTGGGGCGCAACCCGGCGTTGCTGGAGATCTGCGGGTTCGACCCTCTGCCGTATCAGAGCGGGCCGGTGACGGTGCTTCACGACGGGCATGCGGTAACGCGCCCGGCGCGGGTTCGTTCGACGGCGCCGAGCCACTGGAACTTCTCGCGGTTTCTGGGGCGTGTTGTGCAGCTTGAGGACGAGCAGGGGCTGGTGTCCGCCATGATCGAGAGCCTGCGCGCCGCGCTGTTCGCCGCGTTGCCGGACTTCGGGCGTCATCTCGGCTACGACGGCAAGGCGATCGCGAGCCACTCGACGGGCCGGGTCGGCAAGGACGAGGACAAGACCTCGGACCCCGACGCCGACTGGGGCAAGCACGAGACGGGCGGGGTGGACGCCAGGACCGGCGCGGTGTGGAAGAAGGTGAAGTCGTGGTTCGGCTACGGGCTGCACCTGATCGCCGACACCGATTACGAGGTTCCGGTGGCCTTCGAGGTGACGCGCGCTTCGGCCTCGGAACCCAAGGTGCTGTCCGGGATGCTGGAGGAGCTGTTCGCAAGGGCGCCGGAGATCGCCGGGCGCTGCGCCGACTTCAGCGCCGACCGCGGTCTCGACGATGCCCGCCTGAAGGCGCGGCTGTGGGACCGGTGGACCGCCCGCCCGCTGATCGATACACGGCTGATGTGGCGGGTGGAGAAGCAGGAGCCGAGATACGATCCGGCGCAGCCGATCACGCGGCCGCTGTTCCCCGACCGCGCCGATGTCATCGTTCACGACGAGCGCGGCCGGGTGTCCTGCGTCTGTCCCGGGACCGGCGAGGTCCGCGCTATGGCGTTTCAGGGGTTCGAGGCTGATCGGGGCCGCTGCGGCACGCTCAAATACCGCTGCCCGGCAGCCGCCTTCGGCTTCGCCTGCGCCGGCAGCCGGGCCTGCCACCGGGCCGGCGGGGTCAAGCCCGGAGACTATGGCCGCATCCTGCGCATCGACCTCGACAGCCACGACCGGCGCATCTTCACCCCCACGCCCTGGGGCAGTCCGTCATGGCGGCGCGGCTACAACCGCCGCTCGGCCATGGAGCGGATCAACAGCCGCCTCGACAACAGCTTCAACTTCGAGACCCACTACATCCGAGGCCGCGCCAAGATGAAGACCCGCCTCGGCCTCGCCCTGGCGGTGATGATGGCGATGGCTCTCGCCCAGGCCCGCGCCGGCCGCCCCGAGCGCATGCGCTCCCTGGTCGGCGCCGTGCCGTATCTCGACACCGGCTGACCGCTCGTCTGCCTCCCGACAATCCTGCCCGATCCCGCCGCCCGACGGCAGAGGGGAAGCCACGCCCGCACGCCAGACAATCTTCCGGTAATCGTATTTGTCAGGCCCCGGAAGCCCGTATCCTGCCCGGTGGGGAAGCGGGCCGGACGATATTCAACCGCCAAAATCGAACCGGCGACAGCCAAAAATCACCACAGCGCACATTTCTCTGAACGAGGCGTTTGCGCTGTCGGGGACGGGTTGATTTACAAGGCGTTCACGGAGGTGCGAGATTTTTGATACCCCGTGGTGGTCGTTGATATCCGGGGTTTCAGTTTCGCTGCGGCGGTCGTTTTGGCGATTTTCACCCCACGCCGCTGGTCGCGGCGTCTTGGCAGCGAGGTTTTCCTGCGGCGGCCTCGCGCGCCCTGATCGTGCGCATGAGATAGAAGGTGTCGCCATCGGGCCCTGGGGCCCTTGTTCCACCACCACCCCTGGTCGGGAGAACAGCGATGGCGACGGCGGCGAAGCTACCCTTTTCGTGGCGCGATGTCGAAGTCCTGCCGGACCTTGAACGGCTGCGCCTGGTTCTGGCGGTGCTTCCCGACGAGGAGATCGTGACGGCGCTTGAAGTGTGTCGCGGTCGGGGCCGTAACGACTACCCGGTGCGGGCGATGTGGCGGGCGCTGATCGCGGGGGTGGTGTTGCAACACGCCTCGATGCAGTCGCTGTTGCGGGAGCTGGGGCGCAACCCGGCGTTGCTGGAGATCTGCGGGTTCGACCCTCTGCCGTATCAGAGCGGGCCGGTGACGGTGCTTCACGACGGGCATGCGGTAACGCGCCCGGCGCGGGTTCGTTCGACGGCGCCGAGCCACTGGAACTTCTCGCGGTTTCTGGGGCGTGTTGTGCAGCTTGAGGACGAGCAGGGGCTGGTGTCCGCCATGATCGAGAGCCTGCGCGCCGCGCTGTTCGCCGCGTTGCCGGACTTCGGGCGTCATCTCGGCTACGACGGCAAGGCGATCGCGAGCCACTCGACGGGCCGGGTCGGCAAGGACGAGGACAAGACCTCGGACCCCGACGCCGACTGGGGCAAGCACGAGACGGGCGGGGTGGACGCCAGGACCGGCGCGGTGTGGAAGAAGGTGAAGTCGTGGTTCGGCTACGGGCTGCACCTGATCGCCGACACCGATTACGAGGTTCCGGTGGCCTTCGAGGTGACGCGCGCTTCGGCCTCGGAACCCAAGGTGCTGTCCGGGATGCTGGAGGAGCTGTTCGCAAGGGCGCCGGAGATCGCCGGGCGCTGCGCCGACTTCAGCGCCGACCGCGGTCTCGACGATGCCCGCCTGAAGGCGCGGCTGTGGGACCGGTGGACCGCCCGCCCGCTGATCGATACACGGCTGATGTGGCGGGTGGAGAAGCAGGAGCCGAGATACGATCCGGCGCAGCCGATCACGCGGCCGCTGTTCCCCGACCGCGCCGATGTCATCGTTCACGACGAGCGCGGCCGGGTGTCCTGCGTCTGTCCCGGGACCGGCGAGGTCCGCGCTATGGCGTTTCAGGGGTTCGAGGCTGATCGGGGCCGCTGCGGCACGCTCAAATACCGCTGCCCGGCAGCCGCCTTCGGCTTCGCCTGCGCCGGCAGCCGGGCCTGCCACCGGGCCGGCGGGGTCAAGCCCGGAGACTATGGCCGCATCCTGCGCATCGACCTCGACAGCCACGACCGGCGCATCTTCACCCCCACGCCCTGGGGCAGTCCGTCATGGCGGCGCGGCTACAACCGCCGCTCGGCCATGGAGCGGATCAACAGCCGCCTCGACAACAGCTTCAACTTCGAGACCCACTACATCCGAGGCCGCGCCAAGATGAAGACCCGCCTCGGCCTCGCCCTGGCGGTGATGATGGCGATGGCTCTCGCCCAGGCCCGCGCCGGCCGCCCCGAGCGCATGCGCTCCCTGGTCGGCGCCGTGCCGTATCTCGACACCGGCTGACCGCTCGTCTGCCTCCCGACAATCCTGCCCGATCCCGCCGCCCGACGGCAGAGGGGAAGCCACGCCCGCACGCCAGACAATCTTCCGGTAATCGTATTTGTCAGGCCCCGGAAGCCCGTATCCTGCCCGGTGGGGAAGCGGGCCGGACGATATTCAACCGCCAAAATCGAACCGGCGACAGCCAAAAATCACCACAGCGCACATTTCTCTGAACGAGGCGTTTGCGCTGTCGGGGACGGGTTGATTTACAAGGCGTTCACGGAGGTGCGAGATTTTTGATACCCCGTGGTGGTCGTTGATATCCGGGGTTTCAGTTTCGCTGCGGCGGTCGTTTTGGCGATTTTCACCCCACGCCGCTGGTCGCGGCGTCTTGGCAGCGAGGTTTTCCTGCGGCGGCCTCGCGCGCCCTGATCGTGCGCATGAGATAGAAGGTGTCGCCATCGGGCCCTGGGGCCCTTGTTCCACCACCACCCCTGGTCGGGAGAACAGCGATGGCGACGGCGGCGAAGCTACCCTTTTCGTGGCGCGATGTCGAAGTCCTGCCGGACCTTGAACGGCTGCGCCTGGTTCTGGCGGTGCTTCCCGACGAGGAGATCGTGACGGCGCTTGAAGTGTGTCGCGGTCGGGGCCGTAACGACTACCCGGTGCGGGCGATGTGGCGGGCGCTGATCGCGGGGGTGGTGTTGCAACACGCCTCGATGCAGTCGCTGTTGCGGGAGCTGGGGCGCAACCCGGCGTTGCTGGAGATCTGCGGGTTCGACCCTCTGCCGTATCAGAGCGGGCCGGTGACGGTGCTTCACGACGGGCATGCGGTAACGCGCCCGGCGCGGGTTCGTTCGACGGCGCCGAGCCACTGGAACTTCTCGCGGTTTCTGGGGCGTGTTGTGCAGCTTGAGGACGAGCAGGGGCTGGTGTCCGCCATGATCGAGAGCCTGCGCGCCGCGCTGTTCGCCGCGTTGCCGGACTTCGGGCGTCATCTCGGCTACGACGGCAAGGCGATCGCGAGCCACTCGACGGGCCGGGTCGGCAAGGACGAGGACAAGACCTCGGACCCCGACGCCGACTGGGGCAAGCACGAGACGGGCGGGGTGGACGCCAGGACCGGCGCGGTGTGGAAGAAGGTGAAGTCGTGGTTCGGCTACGGGCTGCACCTGATCGCCGACACCGATTACGAGGTTCCGGTGGCCTTCGAGGTGACGCGCGCTTCGGCCTCGGAACCCAAGGTGCTGTCCGGGATGCTGGAGGAGCTGTTCGCAAGGGCGCCGGAGATCGCCGGGCGCTGCGCCGACTTCAGCGCCGACCGCGGTCTCGACGATGCCCGCCTGAAGGCGCGGCTGTGGGACCGGTGGACCGCCCGCCCGCTGATCGATACACGGCTGATGTGGCGGGTGGAGAAGCAGGAGCCGAGATACGATCCGGCGCAGCCGATCACGCGGCCGCTGTTCCCCGACCGCGCCGATGTCATCGTTCACGACGAGCGCGGCCGGGTGTCCTGCGTCTGTCCCGGGACCGGCGAGGTCCGCGCTATGGCGTTTCAGGGGTTCGAGGCTGATCGGGGCCGCTGCGGCACGCTCAAATACCGCTGCCCGGCAGCCGCCTTCGGCTTCGCCTGCGCCGGCAGCCGGGCCTGCCACCGGGCCGGCGGGGTCAAGCCCGGAGACTATGGCCGCATCCTGCGCATCGACCTCGACAGCCACGACCGGCGCATCTTCACCCCCACGCCCTGGGGCAGTCCGTCATGGCGGCGCGGCTACAACCGCCGCTCGGCCATGGAGCGGATCAACAGCCGCCTCGACAACAGCTTCAACTTCGAGACCCACTACATCCGAGGCCGCGCCAAGATGAAGACCCGCCTCGGCCTCGCCCTGGCGGTGATGATGGCGATGGCTCTCGCCCAGGCCCGCGCCGGCCGCCCCGAGCGCATGCGCTCCCTGGTCGGCGCCGTGCCGTATCTCGACACCGGCTGACCGCTCGTCTGCCTCCCGACAATCCTGCCCGATCCCGCCGCCCGACGGCAGAGGGGAAGCCACGCCCGCACGCCAGACAATCTTCCGGTAATCGTATTTGTCAGGCCCCGGAAGCCCGTATCCTGCCCGGTGGGGAAGCGGGCCGGACGATATTCAACCGCCAAAATCGAACCGGCGACAGCCAAAAATCACCACAGCGCACATTTCTCGAACGGCTTACGCTTGACGGTCTGGTGTCCGTCTGGCACGCTGACCTCCGTTGACGGGACCTGAAGATGGCCGCCGGCCGCGCGCCGGAAAGGACGATCGAGGGCCAGCCCAGGCGGAACGAGTCCGGGAACGGCGGCGGATGACCAAGTCCGAGTTGATCCAGCGTCTCGCTGATCAGAATCCCAATTTGTTCCGGCGCGACATTGAGCGCATCGTCTCCACCATCTTCGATGAGATCTCCGACGCGCTCTACCGTGGCGGCCGCGTCGAACTGCGCGGCTTCGGCGCCTTTTCCGTCAAGGAGCGGGGCGAGCGGGTCGGCCGCAATCCGCGCACCGGCAAATCGGTCAACGTCGAGAAGAAGTACGTGCCCTTCTTCAAGGCGGGCAAGGACCTGCGCGACCGGCTGAACGCGGATTCCTGAGCCGGGAAGCCGGCGCCCGGACCGATCGGGGCGAGACCGCGGATGAAGATTTTCTACAGGCTGGTCTTCATTCCCGTCGCGGCGGTGTTCGTCATCTTCGCCGTCGCCAACCGGCACACATTGACGCTGAACCTGTGGCCGCTGCCGCTGGAGATCGATCTTCCGGTCTATATCGCGGTGCTGGGCGCGCTGGCGGCCGGCATGATCATCGGCGGATCGGCCCAGTGGATCTCGGACGGCAAGTGGCGGCGCCGCGCGCGCGCCGACAAGCGCAAGGCGAGCGCGCTCGAACGCCAGCTCACCCTTGTGGAGGCGGCAAGGGAAGCGCAGGGCGGGGAACCGGCCGGGCCGGCCCCCGAGCCAGCCGCGCCGCGCCGCGCGCGGCTGCCGCGGTTCCGGCTGAAATCGCGCGCCGGATGAGCCCCCGGGTAAAGATCTGCGGCGTCAGCACCGTGGACGTGCTGGAGGCCGCGGTTTCTGAAGGCGCGAGCGATGTCGGGCTGGTGTTCTTCCCCCGCTCGCCGCGCAACGTCTCCGCCGAGGAAGCCGCCGCGCTGTCGGCCGCCGCGCCCGCCGAGATTACCGTCGTCGGGCTCTTCGTCGACCCGCCGGACGACACGCTGGAGAGCGTGCTTTCGGTGGCCCGGCTCGACCTCCTGCAGCTCCACGGCAGCGAGAGCCCCGAGCGCGTGGCGGAGATCAGGCGGCGCACCGGCAAGCCGGCCATGAAGGCGATCAAGGTCGCCGGGCCCGACGATATCGAGGCGGCCCGGCGCTATGACGGGATCGCCGACCGGCTGCTGTTCGATGCCAAGGCGCCGTCGACCGAAGGCCGGTACATGCCGGGCGGCAACGCGCTCACCTTCGACTGGCGGATGCTCGCCGGGCTCGACTGGCCCTGCCCGTGGATGCTGTCGGGCGGGCTCACGCCCGAGACCGTCGCCGAGGCGATCCGAACGAGCGGCGCGCCGGGCGTTGATGTATCTTCCGGCGTCGAAAGCGCGCCCGGCGTCAAGGACACGTCCCTGATCGCCGCCTTCATCCGGGCGGCGGAAGGAGCCTGAGGGGCGCGGCGGAGAGCAGACGGTGGAACGCAACACCTATCGCGGCGGGCCGGACGCCGAGGGCCGGTTCGGCCCGTTCGGCGGCCGCTATGTCGCCGAGACCCTGATGCCGCTGATCCTGGAGGTCGAGCGGGCGTGGCGCGCGGCGCAACAGGATCCCGCCTTCGAGGCGGAGCTGCGCTACTACCTGGAGCATTATGTCGGCCGGCCGAGCCCACTCTACTTCGCCGAGCGGCTGACCGCCCGTCTCGGCGGGGCGAAGATCTACTTCAAGCGGGACGAGCTGAACCACACCGGCGCCCACAAGATCAACAACACGGTGGGGCAGATCCTGCTCGCCCGCCGCATGGGCAAGACCCGGATCATCGCCGAGACCGGGGCCGGCCAGCACGGCGTCGCGACGGCGACCGTCTGCGCGCTCTTCGACCTTCCCTGCGTGGTCTATATGGGCGAGACGGATATCGCGCGTCAGGCGCCCAACGTGTTCCGCATGAAGCTGCTGGGCGCCGAGGTCGTGCCGGTGACATCCGGCAGCCGCACCCTCAAGGACGCGATGAACGAGACGCTGCGCGACTGGGTCGCCAACGTGGACGATACGTTCTACGTCATCGGCACGGTGGCGGGCCCCCATCCCTACCCCGCGATGGTGCGCGACTTCCAGTCGGTGATCGGACACGAGGTTCGCGACCAGATTCTCGCCGCCGAGGGGCGGCTTCCCGACACGCTGGTCGCCTGCATCGGCGGCGGGTCCAACGCGATGGGCCTGTTCCACCCCTTTCTCGACGATACGGACATCGACATCCACGCCGTCGAGGCCGCCGGCGAAGGCGTCGACACGGAGCGCCACGCCGCCTCGCTGACCGCCGGGTCGCCGGGGGTGCTGCACGGCAACCGGACCTATCTCCTGCAGGACGAGGACGGCCAGATCCAGGAGGCGCATTCGATCTCGGCCGGACTCGACTATCCGGGGGTCGGGCCGGAGCATGCCTGGCTCCACGATGTCGGCCGGGTGTGCTACGTCTCGGTGACCGACGAAGAGGCGCTGGAGGCGTTCCAGCTGTGCAGCCGGCTCGAAGGCATCCTGCCCGCGCTGGAGCCGAGCCACGCGCTCGCCCACGTGGCGCGGATCGCGGGCGACCTCCCGCCCGACCACCTGCTGGTGATGAACATGTGCGGCCGGGGCGACAAGGACGTTTTCACCGTCGCGGACGCGCTCGGGGTGAAGCTGTGACCGGGGGGCGCGAGCGCATCGCCCGGCGCTTCGCCGCGCTCGCCGAGGAGGGACGGTCGGCCTTCGTCCCGTTCGTCACCGCCGGCGATCCCGACCGCGAGACCTCGGCCGCGATCCTCGCGCGGCTGCCGGCGCTAGGCGCCGACCTGATCGAGCTCGGCATGCCGTTCAGCGACCCCATGGCCGACGGCCCCTCGATCCAGGCGGGCGGCGAGCGGGCGCTCCGCGCCGGGCAGACGATGGCCGGCACGCTCGCCATGGCATCCGCGTTCCGGGAGGGCGACGCCGACACGCCGCTCGTGCTGATGGGCTATTTCAACCCGATCTACCGCTACGGCGCCGAGGCGTTCGTGTCGGACGCGAAGGAAGCGGGGGTCGACGGGCTGATCGTCGTCGACCTGCCGCCGGAAGAGGACGAGGAGCTGCAGGTGCCGGCGGAGGCCGCCGGGCTCGCGCTGATCCGCCTCGTGGCCCCGACCACCGACGACGCGCGTCTTGGGCGGATTCTGGCGAACTGCGCGGGATTCGTTTACTATGTTTCCGTCACCGGCATTACCGGGACCAAGTCGGCGATGACACGGGATGTCGCGGCCGGGCTCGCCCGGGTTCGCAAGGCGACCGATCTTCCGGTCGCGGTGGGTTTCGGCGTCCGCAACGCCGGGCAGGCGTCGGAAATCGCGGGCTTCGCCGACGCGGTGGTGGTCGGCTCGGCGATCGTGCAGCGGATCGAGTCGACCCTGGTCGACGGCCGCGCGGGAAGCGGGACGATCCCGGGCGTCGAGGCGCTGATCCGCGAGCTGGCGGACGGGGTGCGAAACCGGCCCACGCCGCAAACCGAAGGAACCGGCGGATGAACTGGCTGAACAACATCCGGCCGAAAATCCAGGCCCTCGTCGGGAAGAAGCAGGAGGTCCCGGAAAACCTGTGGTCGAAATGCCCGCAATGTGAGCAGATGATCTTCCACCGCGAGCTCGAGGCCGCGCTGCACGTCTGTTCCCATTGCGGCCACCATCTCCGCATCGACGCCCGCACCCGCATCGCGTCGATCCTGGACGCCGACGGCCAGGAGACCGTCGAGCTGGCGCCCTGCGTGGCCGACCCGCTCAGGTTCCGCGACCGCAAGCGCTATTCCGAGCGCCTGCGCGACAGCCGCGGCCAGACCGGCGGCGACGATGCGATCCTGGTCGCCGCCGGAACGCTGAATGGCGCGCCCGCGGTGGTCGCCGCCTTCGACTTCCGCTTCATGGGCGGATCGATGGGGATCGCGGTCGGCGACGGAATCCTCGCCGCGGCGGATCGCGCGGTGGCGGACGGGGCGGCGCTGATCGTCTTTCCCTCCTCGGGCGGCGCGCGGATGCAGGAGGGCATCCTCTCGCTAGTGCAGATGCCGAGGACCGCCATCGCCATCGAGCGCGTCAAGCAGGCGGGGCTTCCCTATATCGTGGTGCTCACCGACCCGACGACCGGCGGCGTCTCGGCCTCGTTCGCCATGCTGGGCGACATCGCGATCGCCGAGCCCGGCGCGACGATCGGCTTCGCCGGTCGGCGGGTGATCGAGGAGACGATCCGCGAGACCCTGCCCGAGAACTTCCAGAGCGCGGAATATCTGCACGAGCACGGCATGGTGGACATGGTGGTCCCGCGCGCCGAGTTGCGCGACACGCTGGCCGACCTGATCGACCTCCTGACCCGCCCGGTCCAGGCGCCGGAGCCGGAGGCCGGAGTCGAGCTCGAATTGCCGGCGCCGCCCGCCGGCCCGGCAGCGGACGCCGCCGTTGCCGAGTGACGCCGTTCTCGAACGGCTGGCCCGCCTTCATCCCAAGCTGATCGACCTGAGCCTCGAGCGGATCGAGCGCCTGCTCGCGGCGCTCGGCCATCCGGAGCGCGCCCTGCCGCCGGTCGTCCATGTCGCCGGCACCAACGGCAAGGGATCGGCGATCGCCTTCCTCAAGGCGATCTGCGAGGCGGCGGGGCTGAGCGCCCATGTCTACGTCTCGCCGCATCTGATCCGCTTCAACGAGCGGATCGCGGTGCGCGGCGAACCGGTCGGGGAAAAGCTGCTGGGCGAGGTGCTCGCGGCCTGCGAGGACGCCAACGGCGGCGCGCCGATCACGTTCTTCGAAATCACCACGGCGGCGGCATTCCTCGCGTTTTCCCGCGTGCCCGCCGACATCGCCCTGATCGAGACCGGGCTGGGCGGGCGGTTCGACGCGACCAACATCCTCGCGGCGCCGGCGCTCTCGGTCATCACGCCGGTCTCGCGCGACCATGTCCACTTCCTCGGCGAAACGATCCCGGAGATCGCCTTCGAGAAGGCGGGCATCCTCAAGCCCGGCGTCCCGGCCGCGATCGGACCGCAACGCCCGGAAGCGGACGAGGTCATCGCCGCCCGCGCTGCCGAGATCGGCGCGCCGCTGCTGCGGCACGGAAGGGAATGGCGCTTGGAGGGCCGGCACTACCGCGACGACGGCGGCGCCCTGGAGATTCCGCCGCCGGGCCTGATCGGTCCGCACCAGCTGGAGAACGCGGGCATCGCCGTGGCCGCCGCCCGGGCGCTCGGCTGGCCGTCCCTCGACGGCGCGGCGATCCGGGCCGGCATTGCCTGCGCGCGCTGGCCGGGGCGGCTCCAGCGGCTGGAGGGCGGAAAGCTGTCGGCGCGGCTCGGGCCGGACCGGGAGCTGTGGGTCGACGGCGGCCACAACCGCGCCGCCGGCGAAGCGCTCGCGCGGGTGGCGGAAGGCTGGCCGGACCGGCCGCTGCACCTGGTGATGGGACATCTCGCGGTCCGCCCGCCGGAGGAGTTTCTCGCGCCGCTGGCCGGCCGCATCGCGAGCCTTCACGGCGTCCCGGTGCCGGGCGCCTATGCCTGCCACCCCCCGGAGGCGCTCGCTGACGCCGCGCGCGCCCTGGGTCTCAAGGCACACGCCCATCCCGCCGCCGCCGATGCCCTCGACGCCATCGCGCGGGACTACCCGCGGCCGGCGCGCGTGCTGGTCTGCGGCTCCCTCTACCTCGCCGGCGCCGTGTTGGCGGAGGAGGGCGGAGAGGCGTAGCCGGTCCCTCGATACGGCGCTGACGCGCCTACTCGGGATGAGGGCAGGGCCAAAAGACTCCCTCACCCTGAGTAGCGGCGAAGCCGCGTATCGAAGGGCGAGCGATGCCGGGCCCCCTCCCCTCGACAGGCCGGGGCGCATTTTGCATCCTTCGCCAGACCGGGCGGACGGAGGGGACGATGGCGGAGACCGGAGAAAGAGGCGCGGAGCCGGTCTATCTGGTCGACGGGTCGGGCTACATCTTCCGCGCCTTCTACGGCCTGCCGCCGATGACCAACCCGGAAGGGGTCCCGGTCAACGCGGTGTTCGGCTTCTCCAAGATGCTGGCGAAACTGCTGAGCGACGCCGGCACGCGCCGCTTCGCGGTGATCTTCGACAGCGCGCGCGTCTCCTTCCGCAACGACATCTTTCCCGACTACAAGGCGAACCGCAGCGACCCGCCGGAAGAGCTGGTGCCGCAATTCGGCCTCATCCGGGACGCGACCCGCGCCTTCAACGTGCCCTGCATCGAGCTCCCGGGGTTCGAGGCCGACGATTTGATCGCCACCTTCGCCCGCATGGCGCGCGAGGAGGGGCACGAGGTGGTGATCGTGTCCTCGGACAAGGACCTGATGCAGCTCGTCGGCGACGGCGTCTCGATGCTCGATCCGGCCAAGAACTTGACGATCGGGCGCGAGGAGGTGATCGAGCGCTTCGGCGTCGGGCCGGAGAGCGTGATCGACGTTCAGGCGCTCGCCGGCGACTCGACCGACAACGTGCCCGGCGTTCCGGGGATCGGGATCAAGACGGCGGCCGAGCTCATCCGGACCTACGGCGACCTCGACACGCTCCTCGACCGGGCGGAAGAGATCAAGCAGCCCAAGCGGCGCCAGAACCTGATCGAGAACACCGACATGGCGCGCGTCTCGCGCGATCTGGTGACGCTCCGGGTCGACGCGCCGGTGACGCAGGCGGTGGACGACCTGATCGCGACCGCGCCCGACGCGGAGACGCTGGGGGGGTTCCTCCGCGAGCACGGGTTCAAGTCGATGCTGGCGCAGATCGGCACGATGGCAGGCGTCGCGGAGACGGACGATCCCGCCGTGGCGCCGGAGCCGGAGGCGAAGGAACGGGACTATTCGCTGGTGACCGACGCGGCCGAGCTCGCGCGGTGGATCGCCGAGGCGACGCACGCCGGCGCGGTCGCCGTCGACACCGAGACCACCTCGCTCGATTCGATGCGGGCGGAGCTCGTCGGCGTCTCGCTCTCCGTCGAGCCGGGCCGGGCCTGCTACGTCCCGCTCGCCCACGTCGCGCCCGGTGGCGGGGCGGGCGACCTGATCGACGGGCCGGCGGACGCGCCGCAGCAGATCCCGCTGGCGGACGCGCTCGCCGCCCTCAAGCCGCTGCTCGAGGATCCGGGCGTCCTCAAGATCGGCCACAACATCAAGTACGACATGGAGGTGCTGGCGCGTTACGGCATCGAGGTCGCGCCGGTCGACGACACGATGCTGCTGTCCTACGTGCTGGAAGCCGGGATGCACGGCCACGGGCTCGACGAGCTCTGCAAGCTCCATTTCGAGCACGTGAACATGAAGTTTTCCGACGTCGCCGGTTCGGGGAAGAAGGCGGTCGGCTTCGCCGAGGTCCCCCTGGAGGCGGCGCGCGACTACGCGGCGGAGGACGCCGACATGACCGGGCGGCTCCACCGCCTGCTCAAACCCAGGCTCGTCGCCGACCGGATGGCGACCGTCTACGAGACCCTGGAACGCCCGCTGGTCGCGGTGCTCGCCGGGATGGAGCGGGCCGGGATCAGGGTGGACGTTTCGGTGCTGGCCGCCCTCTCGCGCGACTTCGAGGGCAGGGGCGCGGCGCTCGCCGAGGCGATCTACCGGGAGGCCGGGCACGACTTCAACATCGGCTCGCCCAAACAGCTCGGCGAGGTGCTGTTCGAGGAGATGGGGATCGAGGGCGGCAAGAAGACCAAGCAGGGCGCGTATGCCACCGGCGCCGACATCCTCGAAGGGCTCGCCGCGCAGGGCCATGCGCTCCCCCGCCTGGTGCTCGACTGGCGCCAGCTCGCGAAGCTCCGGAGCACCTATACCGAGGCGCTCGCCGAGGCGGTCAACCCCGCGACCGGGCGGGTCCACACCTCGTTCGGCCAGGCGATCGCGTCCACCGGCCGGCTGAGCTCGAACGAGCCCAACCTGCAGAACATCCCGGTCCGCACCGAGGACGGGCGCAGGATCCGCGAGGCCTTCGTCGCGGAGAAGGGCCACACGCTGCTGTCGGCCGACTATTCGCAGATCGAGCTCCGCCTGCTCGCCCATGTCGCCGACATCGAGGCGCTCAAGCAGGCGTTCCACGAGGGCGCCGACATCCACGCGCGCACGGCGGGCGAGGTGTTCGGCCTGCCGGTGGAAGGGATGGACCCGGCGGTCCGCAACCGCGCCAAGGCGATCAATTTCGGGATCATCTACGGCATCAGCCCGTTCGGGCTGGGGCGCCAGCTCGGCATCCCGCAGAGCGAGGCGCGGGCCTATATCGAGGCCTATTTCGAGCACTATCCGGGCATTCGGGACTACATGGAGACCACAAAGGCCTTTGCGCGCGCCAACGGCTACGTGACGACGGCGTTCGGGCGGCGCTGCCACACGCCGGCGATCGCCGACAAGAACCCGGCGCGGCGCAACTTCTCCGAGCGCGCGGCGATCAACGCGCCGCTCCAGGGCGCGGCGGCGGACATCATCAAGCGCGCGATGATCCGCCTGCCCGAAGCGCTCGCGGACGCCGGCCTCGGCGCCCGGATGCTGCTCCAGGTGCACGACGAACTCCTTTTCGAGGTCCCCGACGGCGAGCTCGACGACACTGCCGCCCTCGTCGCCCGCACGATGGAGAAGGCCGCCCATCTGAGCGTGCCGCTCACCGTCGAGACCGGCCGGGGCCGCAACTGGGCCGAGGCGCATTAGGGGGCAGCCGTTTTGGTTGGAACCGTATCGGCGTTGCGTCCCTCGATACGGCGCTGGCGCGCCTACTCGGGATGAGGGGGATTTTCGGTCGCCCACGACTTCTCCCTCATCCTGAGTAGCGGCGAAGCCGCGTATCGAAGGATGCGCGGCTGGCCACTCCGCCGCCTCTCCCCTCCCTCCGGGAGGGGCCGGGGGAGGGTATTCGAGCATCTTGATGCCTCTGATTTTGATGCAATGATGACTCGGCGGCGTACGGAACCGCCATGCCAAGACCGGGCCGCAAACCGCTGGCGGGGCGCCGGTTTTCACCGCCGCGTGCTTCTCCGGACCGGGTTCCGGGGCGCGGGCGGGAGGTCCGTTTCGTCCCCGGGGGACGAGAAAAATACCGTTTCACGCCAATGTTTCACGTGAAACATTAGCCGCGCTTGAACAGCCCCTCGACGCCGGCGCGGTGGCGCTGTTTTCGCTCTATGTCTTCGCGCACGCGGCGGATCTCCGCTTCGAGCTCGGCGATGTATTCCTCAAGCTCCCCGATGGAGAGCGAGTCGAGCTCGCGGAGCTTCCTGGGCCCCTTCTGGGACGTCAGATCCTCTTCGTCCACGCCGCGCGCTCCCCTGCGATCCGCCTTGCCAGTGTGTCGCCCAGCCGCTAGACAGGCAACCCGTTCGACCGGACCTTGAACCCCCGCGATGACCCAGAGCGTTCCCGCCTCCATGCAGGCGATCGAAATCGTTGAGCCCGGCGGCCCGGAGATGCTGCGGCCGTGCACCCGCCCGGTCCCGCAGCCGGGCGAGGGCGAGGTGCTGGTGAGGGTCGCGGCGGCAGGGGTCAACTTTCCGGACGTCGCCCAGCGCCGCGGCAACTACCCGCCGCCGCCCGGCGCGAGCGACCTGCCGGGGCTGGAAATCGCGGGTGCCGTCGTGGCGCAGGGCCCGGGCGTGACGGGGCCGGCGCCGGGGGACGAGGTCTGCGCGCTGGTGAGCGGCGGCGGCTATGCCGAGTACTGCGCGGTGCCGGTGCCGCAATGCCTGCCGATCCCGGACGGGCTCGACACGCCGCAGGCGGCGGCGCTGCCCGAGACCTTCTTTACCGTCTGGACCAATCTGTTCGACGGCGGACGGATGAAGGCGGGCGAGACGGTGCTGATCCACGGCGGCTCGGGCGGGATCGGCACGACGGCGATCCAGATTGCGCGCGCCTTCGGCGCCCGCGTGTTCGCGACCGCGCGCACCGCCGAGAAGTGCGCCTTCTGCGAGGAATTGGGCGCGGAACGGGCGATAAACTAGGAGCTTATATCGATTACTTGACAGGAGCGGGGCTGACAGGCGTTCCGGGCAGCGCCGGGGCGCATTCGGGTCCCGGCGGGCCGTTCCTCCCCGTCATGGTCGGCGAAGGCCGACCATCCACGAGTTTTTGCGGCGCCGGAAACGAAAAACAAATCGTGGATGGTCGGCCTTCGCCGACCATGACGGGGGGGAGTCTGGGCGGTTTCCATGCCCGCCGCGACGCGACGGCGTCCCCGGCCCCGATCCGCGCCCGACAGCCGGCCGTCAAGTAATCGATATAAGCCCCATAAACTATGCAGACGAGGACTTCGTCGCCGTCGTCCGGGAGCTGACGGAAAAGCGCGGCGTCGACCTGATCCTCGACATGGTGGGCGGGGACTATCTGGCGCGCAATGTCCGCGCGCTCGCCGTCGAGGGGCGGCTGGTCCAGATCGCGGTCCGGGAGGGCGCGGAGGCGACGATTCCGCTGGGCCTCCTGATGGTCAAGCGGCTGGTGCTGACCGGCTCCACGCTGCGGCCCCGGACCGTCGCCCAGAAGGGCGCGATCGCCGCCGCGCTCGAACGCGAGGTCTGGCCGCTGCTGGCCGAGGGGAGCGTGCGGCCGGTCATCCACGCCACCTTCGCGCTCGACGAGGCGGCCGGGGCGCACGCGCTGATGGAATCGAGCGCGCATATCGGTAAGATCGTGCTGACCGTTTGAAAACGCCCGGAACCCACCGGGCCGCGACGAAAGAAAGCGCATGAACAACCCCCTGATGCCCAAGGCCACCGCGGTGTGGCTGATCGAGAACACCGCCCTCACCTTCGACCAGATCGCCGCGTTCTGCGGCCTCCACGAGCTCGAGGTGCAGAGCATCGCCGACGAGGAGGTCGCGATCGGGATCATCGGCTTCGACCCGATTTCCAACGGCCAGCTGACCCGCGAGGAGATCGAGCGGTGCAGCGCCGACCCGGCGGCGCGCCTGGAGATGGCGGTCCAGGACATCCCGCGCCCGTCGCCCCGCACCAAGGGGCCGCGCTACACCCCGGTCGCGCGGCGCCAGGACAAGCCGGACGCGATCGCCTGGCTGGTGCGCCACTGCCCGGACCTCACGGACGGCCAGATCTCGAAGCTGATCGGCACCACCAAGCCGACCATCGTCGCGATCCGCGAGCGCACCCACTGGAACATGGCGAACATCAAGCCGCGCGAGCCGGTCGGGCTGGAGCTGTGCACCCGCGCCGACCTCGACGCGGCGCTGGAGAAGGCCGGCTATGTCCCCGAGCCCATCGACGACGAAGGCGTGTTTCCCGTCGAACAGCTCGCCCGGACCGAGCCCGATCCGCCCGAGCCGCCGGACCCCGACTCTCAGTTCGGGTAGCCGGCCGCGCTCAGGGACGCCGCGATCTCTTCGAGGGCCGCCGGGTCCTCGATGGTGGCCGGCATCTTCCACTCCTCGCCGTCGGCGATCTGGCGCATCGTGCCGCGCAGGATCTTGCCCGACCGCGTCTTGGGCAGGCGGGCCACCACCGAGGCCGACTTGAAGGCGGCGACCGGGCCGATCCGCCCGCGCACCATGCCGACCGCCTCGTCCACGATGATGCCGGTGTCGCGCTCGACCCCGTCCTTGAGGACCAGCAGCCCGAACGGAACCTGGCCCTTGAGCGCGTCGGCGACGCCGATCACCGCGCATTCGGCCACGTCGGGATGCTCGGCGAGCACCTCCTCCATCGCGCCGGTGGACAGCCGGTGCCCGGCGACGTTGATGATGTCGTCGGTCCGGGCCATCACGAACACGTAGCCGTCCTCGTCGATATAGCCGGCATCGGCGGTCGCGTAGTAGCCCGGGAACTCGGTCAGGTAGGCCTCGCGGAACCGCGTATCGGCGTTCCACAGCGTGGGCGCGCAGCCGGGCGGCATCGGCAGGCGCGCGACCAGCGCGCCGATCTCGCCCGCCGGGCGTTCCTTGCCCGTCTCGTCGAGCACTCGCAGGTCCCAGCCCGGCACGGCGCGGGTGGGCGAGCCGTACTTGACCGGAACCCGCCCGAGGCCGACGCAGTTGGCGGCGATCGGCCAGCCCGTCTCGGTCTGCCACCAGTGGTCGATCACCGGCACGCCGAGATGGTCCTCGGCCCACTTGACGGTGTCGGGATCGGCCCGCTCGCCGGCGAGGTAGAGGGCCTCGAAGCCCGACATGTCGTAGGCCGCGCGGAGCGCGCAGTCGGGGTCTTCCTTCTTGATCGCGCGGAAGGCGGTCGGCGCGGTGAACAGCGCCTTGACGCCGTGCTCGGCGATCACGCGCCAGTAGACGCCGGCGTCGGGCGTGCCGATGGGCTTGCCCTCGAACAGGATGCTGGTCGATCCGTTCAGCAGCGGCGCGTAGACGATGTAGGAGTGCCCCACCACCCAGCCGACGTCGGAGGCGGCCCAGAAGACCTCGCCCGGCCCGGTGTCGTAGATGTTGGGCATCGACCATTTGAGCACCACGGCGTGCCCGCCATTGTCGCGGACGATCCCCTTGGGCTGACCGGTGGTCCCAGAGGTGTAGAGGATGTAGAGCGGATCGGTCGCCGCCACGGGCACGCAATCGGCCGGGGACGCCGCCGCGACGGCCTCGTCCCAGTCGACGTCGCGGCCGGGCACCAGCTCCGCGGGTCCGGCCTCGCGCTGCAGGATGACGCAGAATTCGGGCTTGTGGCGGGCGGTCTCGATCGCCGCGTCGAGGAGCGGCTTGTAGCGGACGACCCGGTTGGGCTCGATCCCGCAGGAGCCGGCGACGATCGCCTTGGGCGTGGAATCGTCGATCCGCACCGCGAGCTCGTTGGCGGCGAACCCGCCGAAGACGACCGAATGGACCGCGCCGAGCCTGGCGCAGGCGAGCATGGCGATCGCCGCCTCGGGCACCATCGGCATGTAGATCACCACCCGGTCGCCGCGGCCGACGCCCCGCGACGCGAGCGCGCCGGCGAACCGCGCCACGCGATCGGTGAGCTCGGCGTAGGTGAAGCTGCGCTGCGCGCCGGTGACGGGGCTGTCGTAGATCAGCGCCGTCCGGTCGCCGATCCCCGCCGCGACGTGCCGGTCGAGCGCGTTGTGGCAGGTGTTCAGCATGCCGCCCGCGAACCAGCGCGCCGCCGGTTGCGCGCCGTCGTCGAGCACACGGTCCCAGCGCCGGTCCCAGTCGATCGCCTCGGCGGCCTCGGCCCAGAAGCCCTCCGGGTCGTCCAGGGAACGGCGGTAGATTTCGTTGTAGCGCTCGCTCACGGCATCGCCTCCTCGATGGGGATGACGGCGAAAGACCCCGGGGCGCCCGGGGCGCGGACCCGGCCGGCCGCTACGTCAGCCTGGCCAGCTCGTCCTTGATCCTGAGTTTGCGTTTCTTGAGGTCCGCGATCGTCGCGGCGTCGGGCAGGGGCCGCGCGTTTTCCTGGGAAAGCGCCTCCTCGAGCTCGGCATGGCGAGCCTTCAAGGAGGCGACCTGCTCTTCGACATTCATCGACCGTCCTCCCGTTCCCTTCGGTGTGTGGGAATCAGGATACCCTGCCCGGCGACCGATGCAATCGACTCTCGCGGGAGAAGGGGACGGTCAGGACGCGAACCGCGCCTTGGCCGCCTCGGCGACCGTGGCGGGCCCGAGGGCGTCGAACGCGGGGCCGAGGATGATCGCGGTCTCGGCGGCGTCGGTGGCATCGGGGGCGATGCCCTCGGCCCGGAAATAGAGGCGCACGTTCTCCAGCGCATGGTCGAGCCGCGCCGCGTCGCCGAGGCTTTCGTCGGCGTCGCGGGCCACCGAGCCGGCCAGCATCAGCTGCTCGACATGCTCCAGATCGACCTCGATCTTCGCGATGCGCCGGCGGATGGGCTCGCTGAGATCGGCGGGCGCCCCGCCGAACCCGCCCTTGAGCCGCTGGCGGACGGCGCGGACGGCGCGGACCACGTCGCGGTGCCAGGCATCGACCGCCCCGCGCACCCGGGCGATGTCGCCACCGTCGAGCGCCCCCCTTCCGCTCGCGCCGAGCCAGGTGAAGTAAAGCAGCACGTTCACGTCGATCCCATGGCGCTCCTGCAGCACGAGGCAGGCCTCCGGCACGCCCGCGCTGCCGTAGATCCTGAGCGAAAAGTCCCAGAACGGGTGGTCGGGAAATTCGGCCGCCACGTCTTTCTCCTCGATCCGGGGGATCCGGACCCCGCCAGTGATAACGGTTTGGGGCGCGTTCTGCTATCGTGCGGCCGGTTTGCGCGGATTTGCAGCGGTACCATGGGAGAGCAGGACATCCTGCGGCGGCGTCTCGCCGAGCTGGAGACGGAGCACCGCGATCTGGACGACGCGATCGCCCGCATCGCGGAGACGCCGGTCTACGACCAGCTGCGGGTGCAGCGGCTCAAGAAGCGCAAGCTGAGGTTGAAGGACGAGATCGCGCGCATCCGCGCGCTGCTGGTCCCCGACATCATCGCCTGACGCCCGACGGAGGCAGGGATCTTGCCCGCAGGGAACCCGAAGGACGACGCGCCGCTGGTCGGCGTGATCATGGGCAGCCGATCGGACTGGCCGACGATGCGCCACGCGGCGGACGTGCTCGAGGAGCTCGGGGTTCCGGTGGAGACCCGCGTGGTCTCGGCGCACCGCACGCCCGGGCGCCTCTACGCCTACGCCCGGGAGGCGCGCGGGCGGGGGATCAGGGCGATAATCGCCGGCGCCGGCGGCGCGGCCCATCTGCCGGGCATGGTGGCCTCGATGACCACCCTCCCCGTCTTCGGCGTACCGGTGCGCTCGGAAGCGCTGTCCGGGCTCGACAGCCTGCTCTCGATCGTCCAGATGCCGGGCGGCGTGCCGGTCGGGACCGTCGCCATCGGCGAGGCGGGGGCGCTCAACGCGGGGCTGCTTGCCGCGTCGGTGCTCGCCCTGCTCGACCCCGCGCTGGCGGAACGGCTGGAGGACTGGCGGAAGCGCCGGACGGACGCCGTCCCGGTCGACCCCGCCGATCCGGGGGACTGACATGGCGGGCGCGCCGGCGGGCCTGCCGCCGGGTTCGGTCATCGGCATCCTGGGAGGCGGCCAGCTCGGCCGGATGATTGCGCTGGCGGCGGCGCGACTTGGCTATCGCTGCCACGTCTACTGCCCGGAGGAGGACGCCCCCGCCGCCGAGGTCGCCGCGCACGCGACCTGCGCGGGATACGACGACGGGGCGGCGCTCGACGCGTTCGCGGACGCCGTGGATGTCGTGACGCTCGAATTCGAGAACGTTCCGGCCGAGGCGGTCACGCGGATCGCGGAGACGGTTCCGGTTCGCCCGGACGCGAAGGCGCTCGCGGTGGCGCAGGACCGGGTGGCGGAGAAGAATTTCCTCAATTCCATCGGCGTCGCAACCGCGCGGTTCCGGGAGGTCGCGTCGGCCGGCGACCTCCGCCGGGCGATGGCCGAGATCGGCGCGCCCGCGATCCTCAAGACGGCGCGGCTCGGCTACGACGGGAAGGGCCAGCGGGCGGTCGGACCCGGCGACGACCCGGAGGCGGCGTGGCGGCAACTCGGCGCCGGCCGCGCGATTCTCGAAGAGCGGGTCGACTTCGCGTGCGAGGTTTCGGTGGTGATCGCGCGTGGGCCGGACGGCGCGACGGCGGCGTACGACATCGCCGAGAACGCGCACGAGAACGGCATCCTGCGCACCTCGCGCGTTCCGGCGCGCATCGCCCCTGCGGCGGATCGCGAGGCGCGCGCGCTGGCGGCGCGGATCGCCGGGGCGCTCGACTATGTCGGCGTCCTCGCGGTCGAGCTCTTCGTCGCCAGGGACGGCGCCCTGCTCGCCAACGAGATCGCGCCCCGGGTGCACAATTCGGGCCACTGGACGCTCGATGCCTGCGCCGCGAGCCAGTTCGAGCAGGCGGTACGCGCGGCCTGCGGGCTGCCGCTCGCCGACCCGGCGCGCCACAGCGACGCCGTCATGACCAACATCCTCGGCGCCGAGGCCGGGGATTGGCCGCGGATCGCCGCCGAGCCCGGCGCCTGCCTCCACCTCTACGGCAAGGCCGACGCGCGCCCCGGCCGCAAGATGGGCCACGTCACGAGGCTGACGCCGCGGGGGCCGGAGACGGGCTGATGTTTCACGTGAAACATTGGGGGCTCGTGCAGATAACGCGGCGGGCGGGATGCCACCGCCATTCTTCCGTCATGCCCGGACTTGTTCCGGGCATCCACGTCTTGCGACATCGCGGTGCGAGCCGGGAACGGGCGAGGCAGCGGAGGGACGTGGATGCCCGGAACAAGTCCGGGCATGACGATGTGGGGGAAATCGGGACGACGGGGGGAGAACGCCGTGCCTACGGGTCGTTCCAGTAGTTCCACATGCGCTCGCCGATGTCGCAGCCCCTGGGATAGACGTAGCCGGTGGGCGAGGATGCCCGGATGAGGCGGGGCGGCGCGCCCGCGATCTCGAGGATCAGCTTCCGCCGGATGGCAAGCGCGAAGTCCTCGAAGCTGTTGGCGACCACGAGAAACGCGCCGGGTCCGCCGATCACGCAGCCGAGATAGTACTTGTCGAGGTCCGGCAGGTAGAATCTGCGGCCGAACCCGCCGCGGTCGTTCATGATCGGAAGCCCGTTGATGGCGATCCGCCGGGCGATGGCGGCGTCGCGGACCGCGCTGACGAGACGCCCGTGATTGTTGGGCCCGTCGCCCGAGACGTCGATCGCGCGCCGCGTCCCCTCCAGCGCGTTCGTTTCGATCATCTCCTGCGCCATCTCGATGGCGTCGCTGATCGAGGTCCGCCGGCCGAAGGTCAGCGGCGCGGCGAGCAGGCGGGCGGCGAAGGACTCCGCGCTCTTGCGGTCGTGCACGATCGTCCAGTCGACGACGATCCTGTTATAGGCGCGGCTCGAATAGTCGATATAGGCGACGCCGATCCTGCCCAGGATTCCCGACCCGATGGCGCGGATGACCGCCTGCCGCGGCGACCCCCTCGCGCTGCAGCAGCGCCTCCTGATGGTCGATGCTGCGCGAGACGTCGGTCGCGATGACGAGCTCGAGATCAACGGACTCCGCCGCAGCGAAGGCCGGGGCGGCCAGCGCGCCGACGACGAGCGCCAGACAGGCGCCGCGCTGAACTATCTCCGCGCCGGCGCGTCTTTCCATCCGGCCGGCCTCCGGCATCCCGCCCTAGAAAAGCGGAGACCGGCGGCGGCGAAGGCCAGCGGGCGGGCGGAGGGGCCCGGCGAGGCGCTCCGAGAGCCGCTTCGCGCCCGCGCGCAGCTTCTGTATCCGCAGCACGTCGGCGAGCCGGCGCCGCAGGAAGGCGCGGGTGAACGCGCCGTCCTCGGAGCGGTCGTCGAGCCAGATCAGCGTCGTCGCGCCCAGCACCCCGGCGAGCAGGGCGCGCTTGGTGTAGAAGCTGAAATCGTGCGAGCGGTCTCCGGCGGCGCGCCAGATGCGGTCGACGGTGCGGGCGTAGCAGGCGATCGCGAGCGCCGCGTTCTGCGGCAGCCCGGCGAAGGCGACGCCGCGCCGGACCGACTCGCGATAGGGCTCCATCGCCCAGAGCCGCGCCAGCACCGCCCGTTCCACCCGCTCGCTGAGCCTGGAGCGGCGGGCGCCGCCGGCCTCCAGCGCCTCCGCCATCCGCGCGTCCGCCCAGTCGTTGAAGGCCCGGAACAGCGCGCGCGGGCAGCCGCGCAGGAGGCGCCGCGCTTCGACCTCGTCGATGCCCACCTCCGCCGCGCCCGCCCGGATCGCGGTCGGGACCCATCCCTCGGACGCGGCATGGCGCACCGCGGCGAGAACCAGCCGGTCGTGGAGATCGTCGCCGTGTCCGGCCATCGGACCGCTCACCCCTCGGCCCGCGCGGCCTCGGCGAAATGGCGCATCTCGTCCGAGAAGGCCAGCATGCGCAAATCGTTCATCCGCATCGTGTAGAGGATGCCGTCAAGATGGTCGATCTCGTGCTGCACCACGCGGGCGTGGAAACCGCGCGCCTCGCGCTCCACCGCCCGCCCGTCGGGCGCGGTGCCGCGATAGCGGATGCGGGCGTGGCGCGGCACGGCGCCGGTGAGGCCGGGGATCGAAAGGCACCCCTCCCAGCCGAGCTCGATCTCCTCGCCGACCGGCTCGAAGGACGGGTTGACCAGGGCGGTCAACGGCGTCTCTTCGTCCTCGGACCCGTCCGGGCCGACCCGTTCGGCGGGCGCCTTGAACACGATCACCCGGCGGCTCACGTGAACCTGCGGCGCGGCGAGGCCGACGCCGTTGGCGTCCTCCATGGTCTCGACCATGTCGTCGACCAGGCGGCGGATCTCGCGCGCGGTCGGGTCGGCGACCGGCTCGGCCTCCGCGGGCAGCACGGGATGGCCCATGCGGGCGATCTTCAACAGCGTCATGGAACTAATATCGTGCCGTCGCGCCGCAAGGTAAACCGCCGTCCGCTCGGTTGACGGAACGCGGCGGGCGGGCTAAAAGCCGTTCCCCATTCGAACCAGGCAACGGGTACGACCGATGGCGAACATCAAATCGGCCAAGAAGCGGACGCGCCGCAACGCCCGCCGCGCCGACATCAACGGCGCCCGCCGCGGCCGTGTCCGGACCTATGTGAAGAAGGTCGAGGCCGCGCTCGCCGACAACGACAGGGAAGCGGCGGAAGCGGCGCTCAAGGAGGCCCAGCCCGAGCTGCTGCGCGGCGTCGGCAAGGGGATCCTTCACCGCAACACCGCCGCCCGGAAGATCGCCAGGCTGAACGCACGGCTCAAGGCGCTCGGCTAGGGCCGAGGGAACCCCCGCGCCGACCCGCTCCCCCCGCGTCATGCCCGGACTTGTTCCGGGCATCCACGCCCCTCCGCCGCCTCGCCCTCTCCCGGCTCGCACCGCGATGTCGCAAGACGTGGATGCCCGGAACAAGTCCGGGCATGACGAAAACGGGGGCGGTGCCGGAGAATGCTCGCCCCGCCCAACATTCTCCCCGCTCATCGGCGCACAGCCCGCGCCGAAATCCTGACCGGACAGCGGTGGAACAGGGCCGGGGCGACAGCGGGTTGCGAGCGTCCGCCGTTCGCTGGAAATGAAGGCTGGGGCCGATCTGCCGCCCGCGAACCCGGCGCGTTTCGAACTATCCCCGATATCCACAGCCCGGACCGGAGGAGACCGGCACGGCCCGGCCGCTTTCCGCCGTCGGGACGCTCCGGGCGGCAACTTTTTTGCAATAATCGGCTCCGGCGGCCAAGACGGCATTGCGCGATCCGTCGGGGGCGGCTACTGTTTTGAGGCAGGGCGGCGTGGGGGTGTCCTCGGAACAATAAAAATCCGGCAGGGCATTCCCAATACTTGCGAATTCTACGATTTACTATCGCATCTCGGGACTAATACCTGATGGCGGATGTCTCTTTAATTTCCTCGCGAGAGGACGGGCTGGTATTGAGGCCAAGGTGGGCGGATTGAAATCGCTGAGGGGAGACAGGCCTCGAACCGGACCGTCGGACGCCCGCGCGTTCGCCGCAAATCCCGCGAACGAATCCTGAATCCGGCGGGGACGAAGATGGACTCGCGGATTTCTGCGCAATGGGCACGGGTCAGGGGATTGCTTCGCGCCGAGGTCGGCGATTCGTCCTATCGCAGCTGGCTCAAGCCGCTGACGCTGCTCGGCGTGGAGGGGAACGCGGTGCGCATCGCGACGCCGACCCGCTTCATGCGCGACTACGTGAACGAGAATTTCGCCAAGCGCATTCTTGAGCTCTGGACCGACGAGAACGGCCCGATCGAGAAGCTCGACATCGAGATCCAGGCCGAGCCGGCGAAGCGCGAGCGCAAGCGGAAGGCCGCGGCGCCGGCCCGGAAGGCGGCGGAACCGGCCGACGAGGCGCCCGCCGCGGCCGCGGCGGCCTCCGGCCGCGCCGCGTCCGAACGCAACGGGGGGGACATCGGCGGCCCGCTCGATCCGCGTTTCGTCTTCGACAACTTCGTCGTGGGCAAGCCCAACGAACTCGCCTACGCGGCCGCGCGCCGGGTGGCGGAATCGCCGACCGCCACCTACAACCCGCTCTTCCTCTATGGCGGGGTCGGGCTCGGCAAGACGCATCTGATGCATGCGATCGGCTGGCACATCCGCGGGCGGCATTCCAACCGCCACGTGGTCTACCTGTCGGCCGAGAAGTTCATGTACCAGTTCATCCGGGCGCTACGTTTCCAGGACACGATGGCATTCAAGGAGCAGTTCCGCTCGGTCGACGTGCTGATGATCGACGATGTCCAGTTCATCAACGGCAAGGAAAACACCCAGGAGGAATTCTTTCATACTTTCAATGACCTGGTCGGAAACAACCGGCAGGTCGTGGTGTCGGCGGACAAGTCGCCGTCCGACCTCGAGGGCATGGAGGAGCGGCTTCGTTCGCGCCTCGGCTGGGGGCTGGTGGCCGACATCCACGGGACCACCACCGAGCTCAGCGTCGGCATCCTGCAATCCAAGGCGGAGCATCTCGGCGTCGCGGTTCCCCCCAAGGTGCTCGAATTCCTCGCCCACAAGATCACCGCCTCGGTGCGCGAGCTGGAAGGCGCGCTCAACCGCATCGTCGCCCATTCGACCCTGGTCGGGCGCGACATCACGCTGGAGACCTGCCAGGAGGTGCTGCAGGACCTGCTGCGCGCGCACGAGCGGCGCATGACGATCGAGGAGATCCAGAAGCGGGTGGCGGAGTATTTCAACATCCGCTTCGCCGACATGCATTCGGCCCGGCGGTCGCGCGCGGTGGCGCGGCCCCGCCAGGTGGCGATGTATCTTTCCAAGCATCTCACCTCGCGGTCCCTGCCGGAGATCGGCCGGAAGTTCGGCGGGCGCGACCACACGACCGTCATGTACGCCGTGCAGAAGGTCGAGGAATTGCGACAGGCCGACCCCAGCTTCGACGAGGACGTGGAACTGCTCCGCCGGATGCTGGAAGCCTAGAACGGCGGCCGTTCCCAGCATCCCGTTTCGCCGCTCGGAGCCCTTGATTCTTCCCATTGCAGCAACAGGTTGTGCTATAGTGGCGACGGTGCGCGCGGCGCTTCTTTCGGGGTGCATTGGAAGCACCGGACGCCACCCGCCGGTTCGGCGGAACACGCCTTGTCCGGAAGGAGAAATTCCTCAATCGGGGATCCCGGAACGATGAAGCTCACGATCGAACGCGGGGCGTTGTTGCGGTCGCTGCAGCACGCCCAGGGCGTCATCGAGCGACGCACGACGATACCGATCCTGTCGAACGTGCTGCTCAACGCCGACGGGGCGACGCTGTCGCTGACCGCCACCGACATGGATATCGCCATCGTCGAGCGCGTGCCCTGCACGGTGGCCCAGCCGGGCGCGACGACGGTGCCCGCGCAAACTCTGTTCGACGTGGTTCGCAAGCTGCCCGAGGGCGCCGAGCTGGAGATCACCAGCGGCGGCGAGCAGAACCAGCTGATGGTACGCTGCGGCCGGTCGCGGATATCGCTCGCCACCCTGCCGAGCGAGGACTTCCCGGTGATGGCCGAGGGCGACCTGCCCCACGCCTTCGTCATCGGCGCGCAGGCGCTGCGCGAGATCATCGACCGCACGCGCTTCGCGATGTCGTCGGAGGAGACCCGCTACTACCTCAACGGCGTCTACATGCATCCCGCGGACGGCGAGGACGGATCGAAGCTCCGGATCGTCGCCACCGACGGCCACCGCCTCGCGCGGGTCGAGCTGGCGCTGCCCGAAGGGGCCGCGGAGATGCCCGGCGTGATCGTCCCGCGCAAGACCGTGGGCGAGGTCCGCAAGCTGATCGACGACGGCGAGGACGAGGTCGCTATAACGCTGTCGGACACCAAGATCCGCGTCGCGGTCGAATCCACGGTCCTCACCTCCAAGCTGATCGATGGCACGTTCCCGGATTACGACCGCGTCATCCCGTTCGCCAACGACAAGACGCTGCAGGTCGATCCGAGAAACTTCGCCAAGGCGGTCGACCTGGTCTCGACCATCGCGACGGAAAAGACCCGGGCGATCAAGCTCAGCCTCGACAACGGCTCGCTCGTGCTGTCCGCCTCGAGCCCCGAAGCGGGCAGCGCCGAGGAACAGCTCGAGGTGGAATATGCCGACGGGCCGCTGGAGATCGGCTTCAACTCGCGCTACCTGCTCGACATCGCCCAGCTCATCGGCGACGACGGCGCCAGGTTCATGCTCTCAGACGGGGCCTCGCCGACACTGGTCCGCGACAACGCGGACCCCGGCGCGCTCTACGTCCTGATGCCGATGCGCGTTTGACCCTTCGCGCGCGGCAAACGCTGGAGAACGCATACGCGGGGGCGGCCACCATGCGCCCCAGGCTTGCCGTCAGGCGCCTGACGATGACGAATTTTCGCAACTACGGGTCCGCGCGGGTGACGGTGGACGAACGCCCGGTTCTGCTGACCGGCGCCAACGGCGCGGGAAAGACCAACCTCCTGGAGGCGCTGTCCTTTCTGGCGCCCGGCCGCGGGCTGCGCGGCGCGGCGCTGGGCGAGGTCGCGCGCCGCGGCGGGACTCCGGGAACCTGGTCGGTCGCCGCGATGCTGAACGGCGCCGGAGGGCCGGTCGAGGTGGGGACCGGGATCGCGGCCGAAGGCGGGGACCCGCCGCGGCGGCGCGCGGTCCGCATCGACGGGGCCGACGCCGCCTCGCAGGCCGACCTCGCGCATTGCGTGACGATCAACTGGCTGACGCCCGAGATGGACCGGCTGTTCGACTCCGGCGCGTCCGAGCGCCGGCGCTTTCTCGACCGGCTGGTCGGCGGCTTCGACCGCGACCACGCGGCGCGGGTCGGCCGCTACGAACGCTCGATGCGCGAGCGCAACCGGATCCTCAGGGATTCGGGAGCGCGCGGCGACGCGGCCTGGCTCGGCGCGCTGGAAACCGCGATGGCGGAGACCGGCGTGGCGGTGGCCGCCGCGCGGCGCAGCCTGGTCGGGCGGCTCGCGGCGTATTGCGCCCGGGCGATGGGCGGCTTCCCCGCCGCCGCGCTCGCGGTCGAGGGCGCGGTCGAGGAAATGCTCGACGGGATGCCGGCGCTCGCCGTCGAGGATACCGTGCGCGAGAGGCTCGCGGCGCTCAGGAGCGTGGATGCCGAGGCCGGGCGCGCCACCTTCGGCGTCCATCGGAGCGACCTCGCCTGCACCCATGTCGCCCGCGATCGGGCGGCGTCGCAGTGCTCGACCGGCGAGCAGAAGGCGCTGCTGATCCGGATCGTGCTGGCCGGCGCGGCGCTCCATGCCGACGAGCGGAGCAGCGCGCCGATCCTGCTGCTCGACGAGGTCGGCGCGCATCTCGACCGCGACCGCCGCGCCGCCCTGTTCGACGCCGTTCTCGCGCTGGGCGCCCAGGCATGGATCACTGGGACCGAGCCCGAGGCGTTCGCGGGGCTGGGCGACCGGGCGCAGCGGTTCGCGGTCGCCGACGGCGCGCTCGCGCCGGTCGCATGACGCGTCAGGAGGCCCGATGACAGAGCCAGTCCAGGACCCTCCGCCGGAGCTTGCCGACGACGCGTACGACGCGGGGTCGATCAAGGTCCTCAAGGGGCTGGAGGCGGTCCGCAAGCGGCCGGGCATGTATATCGGCGACACCGACGACGGCTCGGGCCTGCACCACATGGTCTACGAGGTGGTCGACAACGCCATCGACGAGGCGCTGGCCGGCCATTGCTCGGAAATCGCGGTCACGCTGAACGGCGACGGCACGGTCACGGTGACCGACGACGGGCGCGGCATCCCGGTCGAGATGCACGAGGAGGGCATCTCGGCGGCCGAGGTGATCATGACCCAGCTCCACGCCGGCGGGAAGTTCGACCAGAACTCCTACAAGGTCTCGGGCGGGCTGCACGGGGTGGGCGTCTCCGTGGTCAACGCGCTGTCGGAATGGCTCGAGCTCCGCATCTGGCGGTCGGGCAAGGCACACGCGATCCGGTTCGAGAACGGCGAGGCGACCGCCCCGCTCGCCGTGCTGGGCGATGCCGGAGACCGCACGGGGACCGAGATCACCTTCCGCCCGTCGCCGGCGACCTTCAGCGACACCGCGTTCAGCGTGTCGACGCTGGAGCACCGGCTGCGCGAGCTCGCCTTCCTCAACTCCGGCGTCCGGCTGGTCCTTACCGATGCCCGCGGTGTCGAGCCCAAGGTGTTCGAGATGGTCTACGAGGGCGGAATCCGGGCCTTCGTGGAGTATCTCGACCGGGGCAAGACGCCGCTGTTCGACCCGCCGATCGCGATCCGCAAGGAAGCCGACGGAGTCACGGTGGAGGCGGCGCTGCAATGGTCGGACAGTTACCACGAGACCATGCTCTGCTTCACCAACACCATCCCGCAGAGCGACGGCGGCACCCACCTCGCGGGGTTCCGCGGCGCGCTGACCCGGACGGTGAACAACTACGCCGCCGCCAACGGCATCGCGAAGAAGGAAAAGGTGACGCTGAGCGGCGAGGACGCGCGCGAGGGGCTGAGCTGCGTGCTCTCGGTCAAGGTGCCGGACCCCAAATTCTCCTCCCAGACCAAGGACAAGCTGGTCTCGTCGGAGGTGCGCCCGGTCGTCGAGGGGATCGTGGGCCAGGAGCTCGGCACCTGGTTCGAGGAACACCCGCGCGAGGCCAAGCGGATCGTCGCCAAGGTGGTCGAGGCCGCGGCGGCGCGCGAGGCGGCGCGCAAGGCGCGCGAGCTGACCCGGCGCAAGGGCGCGCTCGACATCTCCTCGCTGCCCGGCAAGCTGGCCGACTGCCAGGAACGCGACCCGGCGCGCTCGGAACTCTTCATCGTCGAGGGCGATTCCGCCGGCGGGTCGGCCAAGCAGGCGCGCGACCGGGCGTTCCAGGCGATCCTGCCGCTGCGCGGCAAGATCCTCAACGTCGAGCGCGCGCGCTTCGACAAGATGCTGGGCTCGGCCGAGCTCGGCACCCTGATCGCTGCGCTCGGGACCGGGATCGGCCCCGAGGATTTCGACATCGAGAAGCTGCGCTACCACAAGGTCATCGTGATGACCGACGCCGACGTGGACGGGAGCCACATCCGGACGCTCCTGCTGACCTTCTTCTTCCGCCAGATGCCGGCGCTGATCGAGCGCGGCCATCTCTATATCGCGCAGCCGCCGCTCTACCGCGCGCGCAAGGGGTCGGGCGGGGTCTATCTCAAGGACGACGGCGAGCTCGACGACTACCTGGTCGAGGCGGGGCTGCAGGATTGCGTCCTTCAACTGCACACCGGTGTTCAGCTCGCGGGCGAGGATCTACGCGAGCGCGTCGACCAGGCGCTCGCCGCGCGCCGCCTGATGACGCCGATGATGCAACAGCTCGCCAACGTCGACGTCGCCGAGCAGGCGGCGATCCTCGGCGCCTTCCATCCGGCGCTTCTGGAGGACGGCCAGGCGGAAGCGGTCGCCAACGCGATCGCGCAGCGCCTCGACGGGCTGTCGGCGCAGGCCGAGCGGGGCTGGCGCGCGGAGATCATCGAGGAGGGCGGCTTCGCCTTCGTCCGCACGCTGCGCGGGGTGGGCGAGCGCCACGCGATCGACGGCGCCTTGATGCGGTCGAGCGACGCCCGCAGGCTGGACGGGATGGCAGCGGATTTGCAGGCGATCTACAGCCGGCCCGCGACCCTCGCCTCGGGCGAGCGCGAGTTCCGCATCACGGGCCCGATCCGGCTGGTCGACGCGGTCCTCGAGCTCGGCCGCAAGGGGCTCAGCGTGCAGCGCTACAAGGGGCTCGGCGAGATGAACCCGGACCAGCTGTGGGAAACCACGCTGGATCCCAACGCGCGCTCGCTGCTCCACGTCAAGGTCAGCCAGGCCCAGCAGGCGGGCAACATCTTCTCGACCCTGATGGGCGACGTGGTCGAGCCGCGCCGCGACTTCATCCAGTCGCGGGCCCTCGAAGTGGTCAATCTGGACGTCTGACGAGCTCGCTTCCTGCGTCCGCGAGGCGCTGGAAACGCGGGCCGAAGGCGGCGCACAGCAGCACCTCCCGGAGTTCCGGCGCGAGCGCGCGATAGAACCGCCGCGCCCGCCGGTTGCGCCTGCGCACCGACCAGAACATCCAGCGCGCGCCGCGGGACCGGCCGTGGGCCGCCAGCCCCCGGACCAGCGCCCGGCCGACACCGCGGCGCCGGAACTCCTCCCGGACATAGAGATCGGCGAGGTAGATGCCGCGCGACGCGCTGTCGGTGTCGTAGCCCGGATAGTAGAGGGCGTAGCCGAGTAGCCCGTCGCCGGATTCCGCGACGAGCGTCTCGAACGCGCGGTCCTCGCCGAACCCGTCCTCCCTGAAACGCCCGGCGGTGAAATCGCTCGCGCGCCCGCTGTCCGACCGCCCGAGCGCCTGCGCCATCGCCGCGATCTCTTCCCCGTCCTCCGGCCGCGCCGGCCTGACGACGAGCCCCTCGACGGAGTCCGCCGGCCCGGTTCTCCCCTTGCGCCACCACGGCATCGGCTCAGCCCGTCCCGCCGCGTTCGAGCGCCTCGGACGCGGCGAACCAGTCGCCTTCGGCCGCGGCCTCCGCCCGTTTCGCGTCGGCCAGCTCCCTGCCGAGGGCGGCGATCCTCCCGGCGTCGTCCTCCCGCGCGGCGGCGGCAAGCGCTGCGTGGAGCGAACGCTGGGCCTCCTGGGCGCGCGCGATCCGGTTCTCCGCCGCGGCCACGGCATCCCTGAGGGGCTTCCGCCTGTCGCGGTCGGCCGCCGCCGCCCGCCGGGCCGCCTTGCGGCCGGAGGGCGGCCGGGCCGGGCCGTCGGTCCGCCGCGATTCGCCGCCGTCGAGAATCTCGGCCCGGTAATCGGCGAGATCGCCGTCATAGGGCCGCACCGTGCCGTCCCGGACGAGCCACAGCCGGTCGGCCACGAGCTGAACGAGGTGCATGTCGTGCGCGATCAGCACCACCGCGCCGCCGAAACCCTGCAGCGCCTCGACCAGCGCGCGGCGGTTTTCGATATCGAGATGGTTGGTCGGCTCGTCGAGCACCAGCAATTGCGGCGACCGGCTGGTGATCAGCGCGAGGTTGAGCCGCGCCTTCTCGCCGCCGGAAAGCGCGGCGACCGGCACGTCCGCCTTCTCGCCGCCGAAGCCGAAGGCGCCGAGCCGGGCGCGCACGCGTTCGGGCAGGGCATCGGGCATCAGGGGCGCGAGGTGGGCGAACGCCGTCTCGGCCGGCCGCAGCGTATCGATCTGGTGCTGCGCGAAATAGCCGACCGAGAGGTTGCGCGCCCGCGTCGCCGTCCCCCGTTCCGGCGGCAGCAGGTCCGCCAGCAGCCTCGCGAAGGTGGACTTGCCGTTGCCGTTGGCGCCGAGCAGCGCGACCCGTTCGTCCGGGTCGATCCGGAGGTTCAGGTTCCGCAGCACGGGACGGCCGGGCGCATAGCCGACGGCGACGTCCTCGAAGGTCACGAGCGGCGGCTTGAGCCCGTCGGGCTCGGGGAAGGCGAGTTCGGCGGTGTGCTCGTCCGCGATGACGGGCATATCGGCGAGCTTCTCGAGCGCCTTCACGCGGCTCTGCGCCTGGCGGGCCTTGCTCGCCTTGTAGCGGAAGCGGTCGACGAATCCCTGGAGCCGGCGGCGTGTCGCGTCGATACGGGCCTGCTGGGCCCTGGTGGCCGCCACGCGCTCCGCATGGGTTTTCGCGAAGCTTGTGTAGTTGCCGGGATAGTAAGTCAGGGTGCCGCCCGCCATGTGGAGAATGCCGTCCGGCACCGCGTCGAGCAGGTCCCGGTCGTGGCTCACCACCACCAGCGCCCCGGGATAGCGTTTGAGATACGACTCCAGCCACATGGCGGCTTCGAGATCGAGATGGTTCGTCGGCTCGTCGAGCAGCAGCAGATCCGGCTCGGCGAACAGCGCGGCGGCGAGCGCGACCCGCATGCGCCATCCGCCGGAGAAGCTCGAGAGCGGCATCCGCTGCATCGCCTCGTCGACGCCGAGCCCGGCGAGCAGCCGCGCCGCCCGCGCCGGCGCCGCGTGGGCGCCGATCTCGGCCAGCCGGGCCTCGATCCCGGCGCGGTCCGCGCCCCCGGCGCTTTCCGCTTCCTCCATCAGGGCGGCGCGCTCCTCGTCGGCGGCGAGCACCGCGGCGCGCGGCGTTTGCGGACCGCCCGGCACCTCCTGATCGACCAGCCGCACCGAAAGGCCGCGCGCGCGGACGATCCTGCCCTCGTCGGGCTCCAGCCGGCCCGCGACGAGGCGGAGCAGGGTCGTCTTGCCGCACCCGTTGCGTCCGACGAGGCCGAGCCTGCGGCGCGCGCCGATCTGCGCGTTCACGCCCCCGAAAAGGAGGCGCCCTTCGACGCGGCAGGCGATGTTCTCGAGGGTCAGCATGGGCGGACCGGTAACCGACGGAGAGGCCGGGCTCCGTCATAGTCGCTGCGAATTCGCCGGACAAGCTGTCGAACGCGCGGAGGATTCGACATCGCCGGCACGCCGGCCCCGCGATGACCTATGTTTCCCGAGGGTCGAATCCCGCGCCGAACGACGTCCTGGAACACGGTGGGCATGGCACCGCGCCGAACCGGCAAGCAGAGCGGAAAGGGAGAGGCGAACCGCAAGTCCGGGGCCGCGCGGCGCGGCTGGATCGCGAGGCTCGCCCGGTGGGCCGTGGTGCTCGGCATCTGGGTCGGCGTCGCGGTCGCCGGTGCGGTGGGCTGGTACGCCTGGGACCTGCCCGACCTGTCGCGGCTGGAAACGCCGACCCGGCGCCCGGCGGTCCTGCTCAGGACCGCCGACGGGGCGGTGCTCGCGCGCTACGGCCAGCTCTACGGCGGCGCGGTGCGGTTCGACGAGCTGCCGGGCTATTTCGTCGAGGCCGTCAGCTCGATCGAGGACCGGCGCTTCTTCGAGCATCCGGGAATAGACGTCTGGGGCATCCTCCGCGCGGCGGTCGCCAACATCCGCGCGGGCGAAATCCGCCAGGGCGGCAGCACGCTCACCCAGCAGCTCGCCAAGAACCTGTTCCTCACGCCGGAGCGCACGGTCAGGCGAAAGATCCAAGAGGCGATCGTCGCGTTCTGGCTGGAAGCCCGGTTCTCGAAACGCCAGATCTTCGAGATCTACATCAACCGGGTCTATTTCGGCTCGGGCGCCTACGGCGTGGCGGCGGCGGCCCGGCGCTATTTCGGCGGAACGGTGCGCGACCTCTCGCTCTTCGAGGCCGCCGTGCTCGCGGGGCTGCTGAAGGCGCCGTCGCGCTATTCGCCGGCGCGGGACGCGGACGCGGCGCGGACCCGCGGGCTTCGCGTGCTGCGGGCGATGGTCGATGCGGGGAAGCTGAGCGAAGCCGAGGCGAAGGCGGCCCAGCGGACGCCGCTCCGCCTGCGCGAGGAGAGCGGCGCCGGCGCGCGCTACTTCGCCGACTGGACGCTGGAACGGGCGGTAGGCCATATCGGACGGACGGCGCGGGATGTCGAGATCCGGACCACGCTCGATTCGCGGCTGCAGCGCATCGCCGAGCGCCACGCCCGGGCCCTGCTCGCGAAGGCGGAGAAGACCCGCCGGGTCTCGCAGGTCGCCCTGGTGGCGATGTCGTTCGACGGCGCGGTCCGGGCGATGGTGGGCGGGAAGGTCTATTCGGCGAGCCAGTTCAACCGCGCCACCCAGGCGCGGCGCCAGCCGGGCTCGGCGTTCAAGCTGTTCGTCTACCTCGCGGGCCTCGAAGCGGGACTCGCGCCGGACAGCGTTTTCGTCGACAAGCCGATCCGCGTCGCGGGCTGGCGGCCGCGCAACTATGACGGGCGCTTCCACGGCGCAATGCCGCTGGAGCGTGCCTTCGCCAGGTCGATCAACACCGTCGCGGTGCAGGTCAGCGAGCGCGCGGGCCGCCGCCGGGTGATCGACGCCGCGCGGCGCCTCGGCATCACCACGCCGGTCGCGCCCCACCCCTCGCTCGCGCTCGGCGCCAGCGAGGTGACGCTGATCGAACTCACCGCGGCCTATGCTTCCGTCGCCAATGGCGGTGTCGCGGTGTGGCCCTGGGGCGTCGCGTCGGTCGATGCGGTCGGGGGAAAGCGGCTCTACCGCCGGACGAGCGGACCGCAGGCAAGGGTGATCGAGCGGGACCGCGTCCGCGCGCTCGGGCGCATGCTGCGGGCGGCGGTGCGCGGCGGCACCGGCCGCGCGGCGCGGCTCGGCGGGTCCGAGGCCGGCAAGACGGGGACCAGCCAGAGCTTCCGGGACGCGTGGTTCGTCGGGTTCGCGGGCGACCTGGTGGCGGGGGTCTGGGTCGGCAACGACGACGACCGGCCGATGAAGAAAGTCACCGGCGGCGGCCTGCCGGCGCGCATCTGGCGCGCCTTCATGCGGGACGCGACGGTGACCCGCGCCAGGCGGGACTAGCCCGGCACCGCTTCCCATAGCGGCGCGAAAACCCCATTTTACCGGCAGCATCACAGGGCCGGGCGGGACGCCGTCCGGGAAGAGGTTCATGGAACTGGCGCAGGTCACGCTCGACGACAAGTACACGCTCGAATCCGGCCGGGTGTACCTGACCGGCACCCAGGCGCTGGTCCGCCTGCCGCTGATGCAGAGGCAGCGCGACGCCGCGGCAGGGCTGAACACGGCCGGCTTCATCTCGGGCTACCGGGGCTCGCCGCTCGCCGGCTACGACACCGCGCTGTGGCGCGCCAGCAGGATTCTCAAGGAAAACCGCATCCATTTCGAGCCCGGCCTCAACGAGGATCTGGCGGCGACGTCGGTCTGGGGCTCGCAGCAGGTCAACCTGTTCCAGGGCGGGCGCTATGACGGCGTCTTCGCGATCTGGTACGGCAAGGGTCCGGGGCTCGGGGGCTCGGGGGCTCGACCGGTCGATGGACGCGATGCGCCACGCGAGCGCCGCCGGCACCTCGCTCCATGGCGGAGTGCTCGCGCTGGTGGGCGACGATCACGGCGCCGTCTCCTCGACCCTGCCGACCCAGTCCGAGCACAACTTCGCGGCCCTGATGATGCCGGTCCTGCACCCGGCCTCGGTGCAGGAATATCTCGATTTCGGGCTGCTCGGCTGGGCGATGTCGCGCTATTGCGGCACCTGGGTGGGGTTCAAGTGCCTGACCGAGACGGTGGAGAGCTCGGCCAGCGTGACCGTCGATCCCGGCCGGCTGGAGATCGTCGTCCCCGACGACGAGGAGCCGACCGATGCCGCGATCCGGCTCGGCGAGGACCGGCTTCAGATCGAGGCGCGTCTGCAGGAGGACAAGATCTATGCGGCGCTCCGCTTCGCGCGCGAGAACCGGATCGACCGCACCGTGTGGGACAGCCCGAACGCGCGCCTCGGCATCCTGACCGCCGGCAAGTCCTATCTCGACGTCCGGCAGGCGCTCGACGATCTCGGCATCGACGAGGTCGGCGCGGCCGATCTCGGCATCCGGATCTACAAGGCCGGCATGGTCTGGCCGCTGGAGCGGCGCGGCACGCGCGCCTTCGCCGACGGGCTGGAGGAGATCCTTGTCGTCGAGGAGAAGCGCGCGGTGATGGAGAACCAGCTCCGCGCCGAGCTCTACAACTGGAAGGAGAGCGTGCGGCCCCGGATCGTGGGCAAGTTCGACGAGGACCGGAACTGGCTGCTGCCGGCCGCCGGCGAGCTCACTCCCGCCAGGATCGCGAGGGTCATCGCCGGGCGCATCGGGCGCTATCGCTCAAGCCCGCGAATCGCCGACCGGCTGGACGAGATCGAGGCCAAGGAGCGCGCGCTGTCGGGCTATACGCCCGAGCTCCAGCGCACCCCCTATTTCTGCTCCGGCTGTCCGCACAACACCTCGACGAAGGTCCCCGACGGCAGCCGGGGATCGGCTGCCACTGGATGGCGCTACTGATGGACCGCTCGGCGGCGACCTATTCCCACATGGGGGGCGAAGGGGCGAACTGGATCGGGCAGGCGCCGTTCACCGACCAGAACCACGTCTTCGTCAACCTCGGCGACGGCACCTATCACCATTCCGGCATCCTCGCGATCCGCGCCGCGGTGCTGGCCGGCGTCAACGTGACCTACAAGGTGCTCTACAACGACGCCGTCGCGATGACCGGCGGCCAGCCGCAGACCGTCACCCCGCAGCAGATCGCGGCCCAGGTGCTGGCCGAGGGCGTCGCCAGGGTCGTCGTTGTCGCCGACCATCCCGGCAAGTACACCGGCCGGCCGCCCTTCCCCGGCGGGCTGAAAATCCACCACCGCGACGAGCTCGACGCGCTGCAGCGCTCGCTGCGCGAGACCGAGGGCGTCACGGTGCTGATCTACGACCAGACCTGCGCGGCCGAGCTCCGCCGGCGCCGCAAGCGCGGGACGGCGCCGGACCCGGACGTGCGCGTCTTCATAAACGAGGCGGTGTGCGAGGGCTGCGGCGACTGCTCGGTCAAGTCGAACTGCGTCTCGATCGAGCCGCTGGAAACCCGGTACGGGCGCAAGCGGCGGATCAACCAGTCCTCGTGCAACAAGGACCTCTCCTGCGTCAACGGTTTCTGCCCGAGCTTCGTGACGCTGACCGGCGCCGGCATCCGGCGCGCCCACGCTGGCGGCGACGCGCTGCCCGGGCTGCTCGCCGACCTGCCGGAGCCGGACCGGCCCGACCTCGACGAGCCCTGGGACATCCTGGTGACCGGCATCGGCGGCACCGGCGTGGTGACCATCGGCGCGATCCTCGGCATGGCGGCGCATCTGGAGAACAAGGGCGTGACGGTCCTCGACCAGTCGGGCCTCGCCCAGAAGAACGGGGCGGTCGTCAGCCATGTCCGCATCGGCGCCGCGCCGGAGGACCTGCACGCGGTCCGCATCGCGGCCGGCAAGGCGCGGCTGCTGCTCGGCTGCGACGCGGTGACGGCCGGAAGCTTCGATGCGCTGGCCAAGCTCGGTCGCGGGCGGACGCGGGCGGTGGTCAACCGGGACGTCGCTCCGACCGCGGCGTTCACCCTCGACGGCGACACGGTCTTCGACCATGGCGCGCTGTTCGACGCCATCCGCGAGGCGGCGGGGCACAATTTGACCGAGCTGGTGGATGCGACGCGGACGGCGACGGCGCTCCTGGGCGACGCCATCGCGACCAACATGTTCATGGTGGGCTATGCCGCCCAGCGCGGTCTGATCCCGGTCTCGCTCGCGGCGCTCGAACGCGCGATCGAACTCAACGGTGTCGCGGTGGAGGCCAACAAGGAGGCGCTCGGCTGGGGCCGCGTCCAGGCCGCGAGGCCGGAGGATATCCGCGCCGTCCTCGACCGCGCCGGCGCGGCGCCCGACCCCGAGCCCGTCGCCGAGACGCTGGAAGAGATCGTCGAGGACCGGACGGCGCTGCTCACCGCCTGGCAGGACGCGGCCTATGCCGAACGCTACCGCGCCCTCGTCGCGCGCGCCGGGGCGGCGGATCGGGCGCTGGGCGATGGCTCGCCCGATTTCGCCGGCGCCGTCGCGCGGTATGCCGCGAAGCTGATGGCCTACAAGGACGAGTACGAGGTCGCCCGGCTCTACACCGACCCCGCCTTCGCGGAACGGCTGAAGGCGCAGTTCGAGGGCGATTTCAGGCATTCGTTCCACCTCGCCTTGCCGCTGCTGCGCCGTCCCGACCCGACCACGGGCGAGCCCCGGAAGCGCAGCTTCGGGCCGTGGACGATGGCGGCGTTCCGCGTGCTGGCGCGGATGAAGCGCCTGCGCGGCGGGCCGCTCGACGTGTTCGCGCGGAGCCCCGACCGGCGCCTCGAACGGGAGCTCGTCGACTGGTACTTCGCCCTCGTCGGGGAGCTTGCCGGCGGGTTGACGGAGGCGAATTACGACACCGCGGTCGCGCTCGCGAGCCTGCCGGAGAAGATCCGGGGTTACGGACCGGTCAAGGCGCGGAGCGTGGAGGAAGCCCGGCGCGAGGAGGAACGGCTGCGCCGGTCCTGGCCGGTCCCGCCCGCCCGCGAGGACGCGCCGGAACCGGCGGAAGAGCTCATTCCGGCCAGGTGACGACGCGGTCCTCGGGATCGTCGCCGCGCCGTTCCGGCACGACGCGGCCGCGCACTGAAATGCCGGCCTTGTGCACGGTCTCGGGATCGCCGGAGACCAGCGGGTGCCACCAGGCGAGGTCCCGGCCTTCCGCGACCAGCCGGTAGGCGCAGGTCGACGGCAGCCAGTCGAGCTTCCGCACCTCCTCGGGCGTCAGCTCGACGCATTGCGGCACCAGCCGGAGCCGCCGACGGTAGCGGGTGCAGCGGCAGGTGCCGATATCGAGCAGACGGCAGGCGATGTCGGTATAAGCGATCTCGCCGGTATCGTCGTCCTCGAGCTTGATGAGGCAGCACCGCGCGCAGCCGTCGCAGAGCGCCTCCCATTCGGCGCGCGTCATCTCCTCGAGCGTCTTGGTCCGCCAGTAGGGCGCATCCGCCATCGCGCGGCTCAGGACACCAGCTCGCGCAGGCGCCTGACCATGGTTTCCGGCCCGGTGCCGTGGCTGAAATGGGTGAGATAGCGCCCGTCGGGGTCCATCAGGTAGATCACCGACGAGTGGTCCATCAGGTAGTTTTCGCCCGCCTCGGGGTCGTCGACCTTGGCGTAATAGACCCGGTAGGCGCGCGCCGCCTTGCTGACCTGGGCGGCACTGCCGGAGAGCCCGATCAGCCGGGGGTGGAAGTTGGGGATGTAGTCCTTGAGCACCGCGGGGGTGTCGCGGTCGGGGTCGATGGTGATGAAGACCGGCTGCACCCGCGCCGCGTCGGGGCCGAGCTCGTCGAGCGCGATCAGCATGTCGGCGAGCGCCGTCGGGCACACGTCGGGGCAGAAGGTGTAGCCGAAATAGATCAGCGCGTGCCGCCCCTTGAGGTCGGCCTCGGTGCGCTCCTGCCCGGTGTGGTCGACCAGGACGAACGGCCCGCCGATCTTCGCGATCCCGCCCCCGTCCTCGCGCCAGACATAGACCGCGAGGATCGCCGCCACCGCGACCGCCATGAACAGGGTGGCGAGGATGATCGTGACCTTGCGATCGGACATGCGGCGCTCGCGGCGGGTGGGGGTCAGGGAGTGAATTTAGGGTGCGGGGGGCGGGTTGGCTATGGGGCGGAGCGCGGATTCCGTCCCGTCATGGTGGGCGAAGACCCACCATCCACGAGTTTTTCTGTACGGACGGGACAACAAAACAAAACGTGGATGGTCGGCCTCCGCCGACCATGACGAGGGAAGATGCGGAGGATGTGAAACGGAACGGGGGTGCCGCTCCTGCCTGTATCCCGACGACCGCCTAATCGTCGTGATCCAGTTCGGCCAACAGATCGTCGACGGACCCGACAGTCACCAGTTTGCCGCGGCGTGCGTCTTCCATCGCTTCGACCGTTTCGTCGTTGGGCATGGCCGGCTCCGGGGACTGCGCCTTACCGGCCCGGCCGGACGAGGATTTTCGAGTTTTCATGCCGTGCTCTCCAATCAAAACGCCCGGTGGATCAGCTCCTCCCCGGTGAGGAAGCGCTTGAGGTTCTCAAGCCAGATCTCGCCGACGCGGACGGTGTAGAGCGGCGTCATGCAGGCGGCGTGGGGGGAGATGAAGAGGTTGGGGATGTCCCAGAGGCTGCTGTCGGCGGGCAGGGGCTCGGTCGGCAGCACGTCGACAAAGGCCTGGGCGATGCCGCCGGCGGCGAGCGCATCGCGGAGCGCCTCGATGTCGACCAGCGCGCCGCGCCCGACATTGACCAGCGTCGCGGTCGGCTTCATCCGGGCGAGCGCCCCGGCCCCGATCATGCCGGCGGTCTCGTCGGTGTTGGGGACGGCGAGCACCACGAAATCCGCCTCCGGCAGGAAGTCCGCGAGATCGGCGAGCGTCCCCTGCCGGTCGAGCCCCGGCAGCGGATCGGGCGAGCGGCGGATGCCGTGCACCGTCATGCCGAACGCGCGCGCGCAAGCCGCGACGCGGCCGCCGATGGCGCCCAGCCCGACCACCAGGATCGTCGACGCGCCGAGCGCAGCCTGCTTGAGCTGGCGCCACTCATGCGCGCGTTGCTGGTCGCGGAACTCGGCCAGCCGCTTCGCCCCCCACATAACGCCGGCGAAGGCGAACTCGGCGACCTCGGGCGCGTTGGCGCCGGGGCTGTGGGTGACCGCGACCCCCTTCGCCCGCATGTCGTCATAGAACCGTCCGTCGATCCCGGCATCCTCGGTATGCGCCCATCTGGGCGGCGCGATGGAGGTCACGGTATCGACGAAGGCGTCGGTATAGGCATCGCCGGCGTAGATCGCGACGTCCGCGCCCTCGGGCGGCGCGGTCCAGTTCCCGGCCCGGTCGGTCAGCGCCCATTCGATGCCGGGGCAGATCGCCTCGGCCGCCGCCGCCACCTCGTCGTGGAAATCGTGCGCCGCCGCGATTTTCATGGTCTCGTCTCCGGGTTCGCCGACCGCATTGTATCGACGCCGGATATCGATTGCGCGGTGGGGTTCCGGTCTATATTGTGACTACATTGGTTATAAATGGAGCGGCCATGCGGCAGGTCCAGCTACGCGAGGCCAAGGCTAGGCTGTCGGCCCTGGTCGACGGTGCGGCGCAAGGCGAATCGGCGATCATCACGCGCCACGGCAAGCCGCGGGCCGTGATCCTCGGGATCGACGAATGGAACCGCCTGCGCGCCGTCCCGTCCTTCGGCCGCCTGCTGCTCGCCTCGGAACTGGAGGACGGGGACCTCCCCCCGCGCGACACCGCCCCGCCGCGCGACGCCCCCTTATAGGGACGCATCTTGTACCTGGTGGACACGGACGTTCTCTCGACCGGAGCGCCCGGCCGGCGAGAACGATCCGCCGCCCTGGTCGACTGGATGGACGCGCGGGCGGGCGTTCTGTTCCTGTCCGCGATCACCGTGGCCGAGATCCATCACGGCATCGCCAGGCTGAAACGGACCGGCGCCGCCGAAAGAGCCGCCCGCCTCGCCGACTGGCTCGACCTCGTGCTCCACCTCTACGGCGACCGTGTCATCCCGTTCGACACCGAGGCGGCACGGGTCGCGGGGCCGCTCATGGACAAGGCCCGCGCGACAGGCCAATCCCCCGGCTTCGCCGATCTCGCCATCGCGGCGACGGCAGTCAGCCGGAACCTGACGGTGCTGACGCGTAACCTGCGTCACTTCGCGCCGCTGGATATCCCGGCGGTGGATCCGTTCGAAGCGTTGCCCAACTGAGGGGGGTCGTGAGAGAGAAACTCCTCCTACCTCTCCATCCCAGCCAGCCCTTCCAGCACCGCGCACACGCTCGCCGCATCCTCCGTCGCCCGGCCTTGGGCCCACGCCGCGTTGTAGATCGGGCCCGAAGCTGCGAGGAGGGGGGCCGCGCAGCCTAATTTGGCAGCAAAGTCGCCGATAATTTCCAGGTCCTTGCGGAACATGTCGATCGTCGCGGAGGCTTGCGCGTACTCGCCCGCGACCATCTGGGGGCCGCGCACCTCGAAGATGCGCGAGGTGGCGGCGCTGTTGGAGATCACTTCGTAGATCGTCTCTGGCGCGAGCCCCGCTTTGAGGCCAAGGGCGAAGGCTTCCCCGGTGGCGACGTTGTGGATGGCAACGAGCAGGTTGGCGACGAACTTCATGCGGCTGCCGTTGCCGAATTCGCCGAGGTCGTACTGGGCGCGGGAGAACCCCTCGAACACGTCGGTCAGCCTCGCGATCGCCGCGCTGTCGCCGCTGGCGTAAACCACCAGGTCTTTCGTCACGGCCTGCGCGCCGGTGCCGCTCAACGGCGTGTCAAGGAGGATCTTGCCGGTCTCTGCCAGCGCCGCCCGCCCCGCCTCCTTGACCGCGATGGGGAGCGTCGAGGTGTCGAACGCCACCAGCCCCCGCCGGTCGGCGGCGGCGATGCCGTCGGCGCCAGCGGTCACCGCCTCGAACGCCGCGATGCTGGGGAGCGAGGTCATCACGCAGTCCGCCGCCTCGGCCACCGCGCGCGGGCTGTCGGCGACCTTGCCGCCCATCGCCGCGAGCGCGTCGGCGCGGGCCGGGTCGGTGTCGCGCCCGACCACCCCGAAACCGGCCGCGATCAGGTTCTTCGCCATCGCCGAGCCCATCCGGCCCAGCCCCACGATTCCGACCGTCTTCGCCATCGCCCCTCTCCCGCGCCGCGAGGCGCCCTGTGCTATAAGAACCGCCGCGCACCATAGCGGCTCGGGGAAGGCTGGGCATGGCAAATCAGGGGGTGGGTGCGTCCATCGCCCGTAAGGAGGACGACCGCCTGATGCGGGGCCGCGGCCGCTTCGTCGGCGATTTCGGCCTCGCCGGACAGCTCGAGGCGGCCTTCGTCCGGAGCCCCGTCGCGCACGCCCGGATCGGGGCGATCGACATCCCGGACGACATCCGCGCACGCGTCTTCACCCATGCCGACATGGAAGGCGTCAAGCCGATCCGCGCGGTCTCGGCACTGCCCGGGTTCAAGCCGTCGTCGCAGCCGGCGCTGGCGTCGGAGAAGGTGCGCCAGGTGGGCGAGATTATCGCGGTCTGCGTCGCCGACACCCGCGCCGAGGCCGAGGACATGGCCGACCGCGTGGCGGTCGATTTCGAGATATTGCCGGCGGTCTCCGACATGCTGGCCGCGCGCGATTCGGACGCGCCGCTGATCCACGAGCAGTGGGGCGACAACGTCTTCCTGGAGACCGATATCGACGACGACATGGAGGCGGTCGCCGCCCGCGCCGCGGTCAAGGTCACGCGCGAGGTCCGCACCGCGCGCCAGTGCATGGCGCCGATCGAGGGCAAGGGCGTGCTCGCCGAGTGGGACCCGAGGCTCCGTCAGCTCACCGTGACCTCGGCGGCGCAGCTCCCCCACATCGTCCGCAACGGGCTCGCCGAATGCCTCGGCATGGACCTCGCGAGCGTCCGGGTGATCGCGCCCGACGTCGGCGGCGGGTTCGGCTACAAGGGGCTCCTCGCGCCGGAGGAGATCTGCATCGCTTGGCTCGCCAGGCGCCTTGAGCGCCCGGTGCGGTGGCTGGAGGACCGGCGCGAGCACCTGACCGCCAACGCCAACTGCCGCGAGCACCACTACATCGTCACCGGCTATGCCGACGCCGACGGAAAGCTGCTCGGGATCGAGGCCGAGGCGACGGTCGATGCCGGCGCCTATTCGGCCTACCCGTTCTCGGCCTGTCTGGAGGCCGCCCAGGTCGCCTCGATCCTGCCCGGGCCCTACACGATGGACGCCTTCCGCTGCCGCACCTGGTCGATCGCGTCGAACAAGCCGCCGATCCTCCCCTATCGCGGGGTGGCGCGAGCCGGCGTCTGCTTCGCGCTGGAGATGGTGATCGACGCCATCGCTCGCGAGGTCGGGCGCGAGCCGCACGAGGTCAGGCTGGAAAGCCTGGTGAAACCCGAGCAGATGCCGTTCGACAACATCACCGCCAAGCACTACGACAGCGGCGACTATCCGGAGTGCATCCGCCGCGCGGCCGGGGCGATCGACGTCGCGGGGGTGCGCGCGCGCCAGGCGCAAGGCGAGCCGGACGGGCGGCGCGTGGGCGTCGGCTTCTCGATCTTCTGCGAGCAGGCAGGCCACGGCACCGCGGTCTATTCCGGCTGGGGGATCCCGATGATCCCGGGCTTCGAGCAGGCCGGCGCGCGGCTCACGCCGGACGGCGCGCTGGAGCTCCGCGTGGGCGTCCACAGCCACGGCCAGGGGCTCGAGACCAGCCTCGCCCAGGTGGCGCACGAGGTGCTCGGCATCGACACCGACGACATGCGCGTGGTGCTGGGCGATACCGCCTACACCCCCTATTCGACCGGCACCTGGGGCTCGCGCTGCATGATCATGGCGGGCGGCGCGGCGGCGGAAGCCTGCAAGCTGCTGGCGGAGCGCATCCGGCAGATCGGCGCCGGGCTGCTCCAGGTCGATCCCGCCTCGGTGCGGCTGGAGGACGGACGGGTCGTCAGCGCATCGGGGAGCGTGACGCTGGAGGAGGTTGGCCGCACCTGGTACCTGCGACCGCAGGACCTCACCGCCGACGTCGACCGGCAGGGGCTGGAGACGATCGGCGGCTACAAGCCGGAGCGCGATTCAGGCACCTTCAGCTATGCCTGCCACGCCGCGATCGTCGCCGTCGACACCGCGACGGGCGAGGTCGAGATCCTGGACTATGTCGTGGTCGAGGACGGCGGGGTGCTGGTCAACCCGATGATCGTCGACGGGCAGGTCCATGGCGGCACCGGACAGGGGATCGGCACGGCGCTCTACGAGGAGATGCCCTACGCCGAGGACGGCCAGCCGCTCGCGCCCACGCTCGCCGACTACCTGCTGCCGGGGCCGACCGAAATCCCCGCGATCCGGGTCGATCACATGGAGACCCCCTCGCCCTACACCACCTTCGGCCAGAAGGGGATCGGCGAGGGCGGGGCGATCGGCCCGCCGGCGGCGATCGCCAACGCGGTCAACGACGCGCTCGCGCCGCTCGGCGTCGAGATCTCCGAGTGCCCTATCACGCCGCGCCGGCTGCTCGCCGCCATCGCCGCGGCGGGAGACGCCGACCGGTGACGGGACAGACCTGTTCCGGCGTGGAGCCCGGGCGGGCGACGGAGGGGTTCGTCCTCCCGGAGCCCGCCGCGACGCTCGACCTCGCGATGGATGACGGCGCGCCGATCCGCGTCGTGCGCCATGGCAACCCGTCCGGCCCGCGCGTGATGCTGAGCCACGGCAACGGTTTCGCGAGCGACGCATATTTCCCGTTCTGGCGGCTCATGCTGAACCGGTTCGACCTCGCCTTGTTCGATTTTCGCAATTGCGGGCGCAACCCGTTCCACGCGGCCGAGCCCTACAACTACCCCCGCTTCGCGCGCGACAACGTGACGGTGCACGGCGCCGTCGCGGAAGCCTGGGGCGCGAAGACCACGATCGGGGCCTTCCATTCGATGTCGGCGGTCGCGGCGTTGCTCGCGGCCGGCGAGGACGTGTGGCACTGGGATGCGCTGGTGCTGTTCGACCCGCCTTTGGTCCCGCCGGAAGGCGACCCGTTGCGCGCCGGGCTGCTGACCGAGGGGGAGGCGCTGCGCGACGCCACCCTGATCCGCAAGAACCGGCTCCCCGACCCCGACGAGCTGGCCGACGTGTTCCGCTACCTGCACCGGTTCCGGCGCCTCCGGAAAGGGGTGCCGGAACTCATCGCGCGCTCGACTCTCCGCTTCGATCCGGGTTCCGGCGAGTGGCTGCTCTGTTGCCCGGGCCCGGTCGAGGCCAATCTGTATGTCGAGGTGGGGGAGCTGCCGATCTGGCGGAAGCCAGGCCCTCCGGCGCGTCCGCTGATGATCGTGGGCGCCGACCCGGAGGCCGCGGACGCGCCGAAGACAGCGCCCTGTTGCAGGCTGTTCTGCGAGACCTTCGGGATCGACTATGCCTGCGTGCCCGACACCAGCCACCTGTTGCAGCTCGAAGAACCCGAGCAGTGCTTCGCCCTGTTCGAGGATTTCCTGAACGGCAACGGGATCGCCGCATGAACGCGCCGCCGGACATCTTCAGCGTCCCGGAGCCTCTGGAGAGCTTCGACGCCCGCATGGAGGACGGCGCCGTCATCCGGGTGCGGCGCCACGGCAACCCGGACGGGCTCCGACTGGTGATGGCGCACGGCAACGGATTCGCGATCGATGCCTATTACCCGTTCTGGCGGCTGCTGCTGGACCGCTACGACCTCGCGATCTACGACCAACGCAACCACGGCCGCAATCCGCGCCACGACGTCGATCGCCACGACGTTCCCGCCTTCGTCGCCGACATGGACCGGCTCATAGATCTCATTCCGGAACAATTCGGCCCAAAGCCGACGGTCGGCGCGTTCCACTCGATCTCGGCGGTCACCGCGATCCGGCACGCGCTGGAGCGCGGCTGGCGCTGGGACGCGCTCGCGCTGTTCGACCCGCCGCTGATCCCCTCGCCCGGCCACCGCGCGCACGAGGTCGCGCGCACGTTCGAGCTCGGCCTCGCGGACTGGGCGGCAACGCGACCGGACCGTTTCTCCGACGCGATGGAGCTCGCCGCCCGCTTCGCGCGTTCGAAGAGCCTCGCGCGCTGGGTCGAGGGCGGACATGCGCTGATGGCGCGCTCGATCACCCGCGAGGACCCGGCGACCGGGCAGTTCGTGCTGTGCTGCCCGCGCGAGGGAGAATCGCGGGTCTACCGCACCAATGCGGGGCTCGACCTCTGCCCGCGCCTCGACGAGCTGAAGGGGCCGCTCACCTTCATCTCGTCCGACCCCGACGCGCCGGGCGCGCTGGCGCCGGGCAAGGTCGGCCGCGCGATGAAGGAAGACAACGGCATCGAATGGACGCCGATCGGCAACACAAGCCACCTGCTCCAGATCGAGCGCCCCGACGCCTGCCACGCCGCGCTGGAAGCCTTCCTCGCGCGGCAGGACCTCGGTTAAGGAGGTCCCTCGATACGGTCCCTTCGGGACCTACTCGGGATGAGGGAATTCCACGGACTCCCTCACCCTGAGTAGCCGCGAAGCGGCATATCGAAGGGCGGCGTCAGCGGCCCTCGACGCGCATGTCGTCCGGCACGACGCGACCGGCGTCCACGATCGTCTCGCCGTCAAGGGTGAGGGTGCAGCCCTTGAGCGGGATGTCGATATGGCACAGCGTGTCGTTGTCCCCGCCGACCTCGGTATTGGGGCCGGTCGAGAACAGGACGTTGCCGTAGAACGCGCGGCCGTCCTGGCCGGTCGAGTCCGCCGCCGCCGGGTCGGTGCCCATGAAGTCCCAGCGCGCCCTCGGATCGAGCCCCCAGCCGATATGGGAAACCGCGTAGGCGCGCGGGTCGTCATAGCCCGCCATGAAGCTCCTGAGCAGCGCCGCGTCCAGCCCCTCGCCGCCGATGTCGGTGATCATGCCGCTCTCGACGGTGAGTGTGATCGGATCGGTCACGTAGCGCATCGTTGGCAGCAGCAGCTGGTCGCCGGTGTCGATCACCACCGTCCCGTCGACGCCGTCCTCCACCGCCGCGGTGTAGAGGAACACGCCCGGCCAGTGGTCCCAGCGGCCCGGCTGGTCGGTGTAGCCGTACTGCTCGCCGATCCGGTATCCGCCGAAGCGGTAGGTCACGTCGGTGCCGCCCGGCGAGGTAATCCGCATCTCCTTCGCCCTGGCCAGCCTAGCCGAGCCGGCCTCGACCCGCTTGCGGTCGCCGGGATTCGACACCATCCGCTTGAGCACGTCGATCGGTTCGATGACGAGCAGCATGCGTGGCCCGGCGTCGGTAATCTCGGTCTGCTCCCTCGACCACAGCAGCCCGACCAGGTCGACCACCATGTCGACGCTCTTGAGCGCGGCCTTGGCCGGCTCGTTGCCCTGGAGCGAATTGCCCGGGCCGAAGAAGCTCCCGGGCCTCTTCCTGATATTGACCTGGAACGCATCCGCTTCGAGCTCGACCGCGGCGGCAAGGAACGCCGTCGCGTGCTCCGCCCGCACGTCGTCCTCCGAGAGCACGGCGAGGCTGGTCCCCGCGCCCACATCGCAAAGCTCAAGCTGTTTCCTGAACAACGCGACCGTTTCGGCATTCGCAGCCATCGTTCCCTCCGCCTTCTGCCGCCCGTCCCGGGCGCTTTCCGAAAACGCTATCACCCGCAGTTCCGGGCGGCAAGGAAAGCGCGCTTCGAACGGGCCTGGCGCCGTCCCTCGATACGGCGCTTCGCGCCTACTCGGGATGAGGATGGAAAAAACACCCTCACCCTGAGTAGCGGCGAAGCCGCGTATCGAAGGGCGGGCCGTTCGGTAAACGGCCGAGCGCGCCTCAGACCGGCTTGGCGAGGAGGGTGGGGATCGAGAACGTGTCAAGCACGACGACGCGCTCGACGAACTTGAGCGCGCCGCCGAAGGAGCCCATCGTGTCGCGGTAGCAGCCGACCGCGAACAGGCGCGAGACGCCCTCGACGTCGGTCTGGTAGAGCGCGTAGTTCGTCTCCGCTTCGATCCGTTCTCCCCGGTCGGCGGCAATCCGGGGCGGGCCGGTGATGTGGCGCGTGGTGTGCGGGTTGAAGGTATTGGCCCTGAGCAGCGAGACGATCCGGTCGCTCAGCGCCTTCTTGGTCTCGCACAGCATGACGCTGCCCGGCAGGCCCTGCTGGATGTTCTCCAGCGGCACGATGCGATAGGCGCATTCGTCGTGGAACAGGTCCAGCCAGGCCTGCCAGTGCTCGTTGTCGAGGGCGGCGGAGGACTCGGCGATCAGGGCTTCGACCCGCGCCCGGAGCTCGAGATCCACCTGCTCAGCCCTCGCGGGGGTCGAGGCCCATGATGTCGCAATAGTGGGACCAGAAACCGCGGATCATCACGTCGTCGAGCTTTTCGTCGCCGTCGCGGATCGGCCCGCGCCCGCCCATCTCGACCACGGAGACGTCGCCGCCGCCGCGGTGGCCCGACTGGCAGGATTCGAGCGCCTCCGCGTCCTCCAGAGAGACGTAGCCGGCGGGTCCCGCCATGTTGGCCTGGCGCAGGCGGTGGGCGGTCATCGCCTCGCTGTCGTCCTCGTAGCCGAAGATCGTGAAGACGAGGTCGAACGCGCCGGGTCCCCTGGGCCGGATCTGACGCGCGGCGAGCGCGTTCCGGATCTGCTGGAAGGTGCTGTTGGGAAAGATCGAGCACATGGTGGTCGACCGGTCGTCCTCGAATTCGCGCTCGAAGCGGAGCAGCGCCGGGTCCTGCAGCGCGAGCCGCGATCCCTCCGCGGCTTCGGAAAGAGGCCGCGGCGGGCCGGGTTCGGCGGCGGGCGGCGGCGCGCTTTCGTACTCCTCGGGCGGCTGGCGGACGAAGAGCAGGCTGTGGCGCCGTTTCGGATCCATCCGTGAGCCGCAATCGTGGGTCGACCGGTTGATCCCGAAGGTGCTCTGGAAACCGTGCAGCAGCGCACCATGGTAATGGTCGCGGACGTTCTCCAGATAGGCCTTCCAGTTGCTGCGCACCGACTGGCGCTGGTAGCCGAGAATCCGGATCGGCGCGCGGAATAGGCGCTCCAGGTGGGCGATATGGGTCGGGCCCAGATAATCCCGCAGCGGCTCGACGGTTTCCGAGAAGGTCGCGAAGAGGACGCCGTTCACCCCGTCCACGCGGAGCTTCCGCAGCCCGTGGCAGGCCATGTCGAAATCGTCGGGCATGCCCGGGCTGCCACTGACGCCGTGGCGGTGGGGAATCGCGACCAGGTCGCCTGTCAGGTCGTAGGTCCAGCTGTGATAGAGGCAGACATGGGCCGAGACATTGCCGAAATTCTCGCGCTGGATCAGCGCGCCGCGATGCGAGCAGCGGTTGACGAAGGCGTGGACCCGCCCGTCCCCGGCGCGGTTGAAGACGATCGGCGCCTCGCCGACGAAGGTGCGGCGGAAATCGCCCGCCTCGGGAATCTCGGCTTCGAGCCCGATGAACGACCAGGCCTCGCCCTCGAAGATGCGCTCGATCTCCAGCCGGTAGAGCGCCTCGTCGTGGTACCAGGCGTAGGGAATGCGGTCGAAGGCGGCGCCGGGACGTTCCATCGTCGGCCCCCCGCGGTGATCTCCTGTGCTTCGACTCTATCCGTTGAACGGCGGCCGCGCCAAGCGTGGAACGCCGCTCAAAGGCATTCTGCTACCGCATCCTCGGTCAGCACCCCAATCAGATGCGCGCGGTAGGCGGCGCTGCCGTGGAGGTCGTCGGTCAGGCCTTCCGCCGTCACTGACAGCCCGGCTAGCGACTCGACACCGAACGAGGCGGCAAGCGCCCGCTCGAACGCCTCCACGCGGAACACGCACGGACCGGCTCCGGTAACCGCGACCCGGACGGCGCCGTCGGCGAGGCGGGCGAGGAAGACGCCGACAATGGAAAAACGCGACGCCGGGTTGGGAAACTTGCGGTAGCTCGCGGCGGCGGGGATCGGGAACCTCACCTCGACGATCAGCTCGCCCGGCTCCAGCGCAGTCTGGAACATGCCCAAAAAGAAATCGCCGGCCGCGATGCTGCGACGGGCGGTGACGATTTCCGCGCCGAGCGCGAGCACCGCCGACGGGTAGCAGGCGGCGGGGTCGTTGTTGGCGAGCGAGCCGCCGATGGTGCCCCGGTTGCGCACCAGCGGATCGCCAATCCCGCCCGCGAGATCGGCGAGCGCCGGGATGGCCTCCCTCACCGTTTCCGAGGCGGCCACCGCCGCATGCCGCGTCATCGCCCCGATCGTGAGTACGCCGGGTTCGGCGGAAACGCCCACCAAGTCGCCGAGCGCGGCGAGGTCGACCAGGTCGGACGGCGCCGCCAGGCGGTGTTTCATCACCGGAATCAGGCTCATCCCGCCGGCCAGCGGGCGCGCCTCCCCATCCGACGCAAGCAGACGCTCCGCCTCGGCAACCGTGCCCGGCCGGTGATAGCGGTAGGGGTACATCAGCCCTCCGCCATCGCCCCGGCGCCGGCGAGGATCGCGGCGACGATGTTCCGATAACCCGTGCAGCGGCAGAGATTGCCCTCCAGCCCGGCGCGGATCGAGGCTTCGTCCGCCGCCTCGCCACGCCGGATCAAATCGAGCGCGCTCATGATCATGCCGGGCGTGCAGAACCCGCATTGCAGCGCGTGATGCTCCTTGAAGGCGGCCTGGAGCGGGCTGAGCCCCTCCTCCGGCGAGACGCCTTCGATGGTGGTCACGGCATGCCCCTCGGCTTGGGCGGCGAAGACGGTGCATGACTTCACCGCGATGCCGTCGAGATGGGCCGTGCAGGCGCCGCACTGGCTGGTATCGCAGCCGACATGGGTGCCGGTGAGCCCGGCCCGGCGGCGGATGAATTCGACCAGCAGCATCCTCGGGTCGATCTCCGCCCGGTGCTCGCGGCCGTTGATGACGAGCGTGACGGGTATCATCGGGCCCCGACCTCTTCGAGCGCCTGCCACACCGCGTCGGGCGTATAGGGCTGCGGCACGTGGCGCACGCCGAGGTCCCAGAGCGCATCGACGATCGCGTTGCCGATCGCCGCCGGCGCGCCGATCGTGCCGGTCTCGCTGCCGCCCTTGACGCCGAGCGGGTTGGACGGCGCCGGCGTCTCCTGAAAGGTCATGCCGACCACCCCGGGCATGTCGGAGGCGCGGGGAAGGGCATAATCCATCAGCGTGCCGGAGAAGAGCTGTCCCGCGCCGCCGCCGTCATAGACCACGCGCTCCATCAGCGCCTGTCCGAGCCCTTGGGCGAGCCCGCCGACGACCTGCCCCTCGACGATCAACGGGTTGACGATGTTGCCGCAATCGTCGGCGGTGAAGTAGTCGCGCACCGTCACCCTGCCCGACCGCGGCTCGACGACGACCACGGCAAGATGCATCGCCTGCGGGTCGTTGGTGTCGGGCGGCTCGTAGAACACGGTTTCCTCGAGACCCGGCTCCATCGAGCCGTCGGTGGGCAGCACCGCGCCGTGATAGGCGGCGTCGGCCACGTCCTCGAAGCTGAGTTCGCGGTCGGTGCCGCGGACCGAGAAGACGGAACCCTCGTAGAGCAGATCCTCCTCGGCGCATTCGAGCATGTGCGCGGCGAGCCGCTTCGCCTTGCCGATCACCCTGTCGGCCGCCTTCATGATCGCGACCCCGCCGACCGAGAGCGAGCGCGACCCCCAGGTGCCGTTGCCGAAGGGAACGCTGCCGGTATCGCCCTCGACCAGCGCGATGTCCTCGATGGGGAGGCCGAGACGGTCGGCCGCGATCTGGCAGAAGGTGGTGTCGTGGCCCTGGCCGTGGCTGTGCGAGCCGACGAAGACGGTCGCCTTGCCGTCGGAATGGACGCGAACGATGGCGCTCTCGTAGCCGCCATGGAGGCCGCCGCGGCTGGCTAGGTTGCGGCTCGACCCGGTGCCCGACTTGTCGAGGAAGCAGGCGATGCCGATGCCCATCCGGATGCCCTCTTCCCGGAGCTGCTCTTGCTCCGCCCGCAGCCCGTCGTAATCGGCGATCTCCAGCAGCCTGTCGAACAGCGCTGGCGGATCGCCGCAGTCGTATGGGCGTCCGACCGGCGTGGTGTAGGGGAAGGCCTCCGCCGGGATCAGGTTGCGCCGCCGGATCTCGGCCACGTCGATGCCGAGCTCGCGCGCGCCGTTCTCCAGCAGCCGCTCGTTGACGAAGGTGGCCTCGGGCCGCCCGGAGCCGCGATAGGCGTCGATGGGGACCGTGTTGGTGTAGGCCCCGCGCACGCGCAGATGCAGGTTGGGGGTGGTGTAGAGCCCGGTGACAGTCTGCGGGTAGGAATTGCCCGGGATGCTCGGCGCGAAGTTGGAGAGATAGGCGCCGAGCGCGGCGATGGTGTCGATCTCGAGCGCGAGGATCCGGCCGTCGGCGTCGAAGGCCATGCGCGCCTTCGTATGGTGGTCACGCGCCTGCGCGTCCGACATCAGCGCCTCGGCCCGGGTCGAGGTCCACTTGACCGGGCGCTTCAGCAGCATCGACGCCCAGACGACGGTCGAGACCTCGACCGCGAAATGGCATTTCAGCCCGAACCCGCCGCCGACGTCGGGCGAGATCACCCGTAGCTTGTGCTCCGGAACGTGCAGCGCGTACTTGGCGAGCCAGCGCTTCAGGTAATGCGGCGTCTGGCTGGTCGCCCACAGCGTGATGTCGCCGGTCGCCTCGTCGAATTCGGACAGGTAGGCGCGGGGTTCCAGCGGGCTGCCTGCGACGCGGTGGGTATCCAAATTCAGCGAGACGGTGCGATGCGCGGCCGCGAACGCGGCTTCCGTCGCCGCGCGGTCGCCGCGCTCGATCTCGAAGATCAGGTTGGAACCGAACCGCTCGTGCAGCACGGGCGCGTCCTCGTCCAAGCTGCGCGCGATGTCGGTGACCGCGGGCAAAGGTTCGTAGTCGACCGCGACCGCCTCGGCGCCGTCGAGCGCGGCATAACGGTCGTCCGCGACCACCGCGGCCACCACGTCGCCCACGTGATGCACCTTGCCGGCGGCGAGCGCCGGGCGCAGCACCTCGTTCATCGGCCGCCCGTCGGAGAACGGCATCGGGTGAACGCAGGTGAGCTCGCCGAGCCCGGCCGTCTTCCAGTCCTCGGCGGTCAGCACCCTCAGCACGCCCGGCAGCGCCGCCGCCGCGCTCGAATCGACCCCGTTTATGCGGGCATGGGCGTGGGGCGAGCGGACGAAGGCGACATGGGCGGTCCCGGCCGGCTCGATATCGTCGACGAACCGCCCGCGCCCCTTGAGGAACTTGTCGTCCTCGCGACGCCTCAGCCTTTGTCCGACATACACTTCCCGTATCCCCGTATCGCGAGATCAATAACGGGCGGGGCAGCACCGGGTGTCAACCCGCCCTTGGCTGCCCCGGCCGAGTTGGGCTATCGTGGTCCGGAGCGCGAAAGGAACCTCGATGGGCGAACTGTTTGTCATCCTCGGCTTCATGGTCGTGGGCGGAATCGCCGCCTTCATCTGCGCCGAGATCGAGTGGCGGCTCGCGGGGAAACCGCGAATGACCGACCGGTAGGGAATCCGGGCCCCTATCGTCACCCCAGCCGCGTCGACCGTTCTTCGTGCCCGGCCCATTTGGGCAGGGCGTCGTCGATGTCGAGCACCCGCGCGCCGTAGAAGATGTGGCAGCGGGGCCTGAACGCTTCGGGAACGGACGGCGGGTCGCCGAAATCGAACAAGGACGGGAAGGCGAGCCACATCCGCCTTCCCTCGTCCGCGATCGGGGTGCCGCAGCGCCCGCAATCCACCCGGCAGGGCAGAATGCGCTCGGGCGCGTCCGTCTCGCTGTTGTAGAAGCGGAGCAGGTCGAGCCCGGCGGTGAGGCACACGTCGCGCTTGCGGAAGATCGCCGCCCATTGCATCGGCGCACCGTGCCGCCGCTGGCAATGGCCGCAGTGGCAGATCTTCGCGGCGACCGGATCGGCCGAGACCCCGTAGTGGACGGCGCCGCACTTGCACCGCGCCCGGTACATGGCGTCGAACCGGGCGTCGTTCGGGCGCACATAGAGCCGCGCGAAGTCGTCCATGCCGGTTTCCGAAGGCTTCCGGGCCGAGCCTATCCCGGGCGCCCGGTCGCGGGAAGCGCCGGGTTTCTGGACTTCCGCGCCTTTGGCACGATATTACGCCCGCCATGGAACGACCCGCATTCACCAAGATGCACGGGCTCGGCAACGATTTCGTGATCCTCGACGCCAGACGGCGGGAGGTCGCGCTGGGTGCCGAACGGGTACGCGCGATCGCGCACCGGCGAACCGGCATCGGCTGCGACCAGCTGATCGTCCTCCGCGAGCCGGCGGACGGCACGGCCGATGCGGCGTTCACCATCCACAACGCCGACGGCGGGGAAGCCGAGGCCTGCGGCAACGCGGCCCGCTGCGTCGCGTGGATGGCGATGGAAGAGTCCGGGCGCGACGCCGCCCTTCTGGAAACCCCGGCGGGAAGGCTGACCGCCCGCCGCGCCGGCTCCCTTGCGGTGACGGTCGACATGGGCGAGCCGCGCTTCGGCTGGCGCGACATTCCGCTCGCCTCGGCGGAGGACACGCTGCATCTGCCGCTCTCGCGCGGCCCGCTCGCGGACCCGGCCGCGGTCAGCATGGGCAACCCGCACGCCGTCTTCTTTGTCGACGACGCCGATTCGGTCGATCTTGCCGCGCTGGGTCCGTCGCTGGAACACGATCCGCTGTTCCCGGAGCGCGCCAATATCGGCGTCGCGGAGCTTCGCGGGGAAGAGCGGATACGCCTCAGGGTGTGGGAGCGCGGCGCCGGGCTGACCATGGCCTGCGGCACCGGGGCCTGCGCGGCGCTGGTCGCGGCGCACCGGCGCGGGCTCGCCGGCCGCCGCGCGACGATGGAGCTCGATGGCGGGCCGCTCCAGATCGCGTGGGGCGACGACGATCACGTCACCATGACCGGCCCGGTCGCGGTCAGCTTTCGCGGCAAGATGGACGGGGCGCTGCTGGGATGAGCGCGCCGGAGGTCATTACATTCGGTTGCCGGCTGAACACGGTCGAGTCGGAGATCGTTCGCCGGCGCGCGGCGGAAGCGGGGCTGACGGACGCGGTGATCGTAAACACCTGCGCCGTGACGGCCGAAGCGGAGCGCCAGGCGCGTCAGGCGATCCGGCGGGCGCGGCGGGAGTCCCCGCTGAAGCGCATCGTGGTCACCGGCTGCGCGGCCCAGCTCGACCCCGTCCGATACGCCGCCATGCCGGAGGTCGACGGGGTGATCGGCAACCGGGAGAAGCTGTCGGCACGAAGCTATCGGGGCGGCGCTCCCGACCGGCAGGTAGGCGACATCATGGCCGCGCGCGAGGGTGCGTCCCACCTGATCGAGGGGATCGAGGGCCGCGCCCGCGCCTTCGTCCAGATCCAGCAGGGCTGCGACCATCGCTGCACGTTCTGCATCATCCCCTTCGCGCGCGGCCCCAACCGCTCGACAGCGCCCGACGAGGTGATCGCGCAGATCCGCCGCCTGACCGGCAACGGGTACCGGGAGGTCGTGCTGACCGGAGTCGACATCACCGACTATGGCAGGGACATCGAAGAAGGGGCCGGGCTCGGGGCGCTGGTGGAGCGCATCCTCGCCGAGGTGCCGGAACTGCCGCGGCTGCGCCTTTCCTCGCTCGACCCGTCGGAGATCGACGACGACCTGCTGCGCGCCGTCGCCGAACGCGACCGGCTGATGCCGCATTTCCACCTGAGCGTCCAGGCGGGCTCGGACCTGATCCTGAAGCGCATGCGCCGGCGTCACGACCGCGGGGAAGTCATCCGGTTTTGCGAGCGAGTGCGCGCGCTCCGGCCGGATGCGGTCTTCGGCGCCGACCTGATCGCCGGCTTCCCGACCGAGACCGACGCGATGTTCGGCGAGACCGAATCCCTCGTCGACGAAGCCGGGCTGACCTGGCTCCATGTGTTTCCCTATTCGGAGCGGCCCGGCACGCCGGCGGCGCGGATGCCGCAGGTCCCCCGCCCGATCCGCAAGGCGCGCGCGGCGGCGCTGCGCCGCCTGGGAGAGGATCGTGCGATCCGCCATCTGGAGGCGCGGCGGGGCCGGCGCGAGCGTGTCCTGGTGGAGACGCCGGGCGGCGGCCGCACCGAGCAGTTCGCCCGGATCGCGCTCGACCGGGACGCGATACCGGGCAGCGTCGTAGCCGCGCGGGTGACGGGGCACGAGCACGGCGTGCTCCGGGGCGTTCTGGAAGGATGAGCGAAGGGGGCTGGCTCGGACGGCTGAGCGCGGGGCTCTCACGCAGCTCTGCACGGCTGACGGGCGGGATCGGCGGTATCTTTGCCGGCCGGCGGCTGGACGAAGCGACGCTCGGCGAGCTCGAAGACCTGCTGATAAGCGCCGATCTGGGCGTGGAGACCGCGGCGAAGCTGACCGCGGCGCTCGCGCGCCAGCGCGTCGACAAGGGTCTGGACGGCGAAGACGTGCGCGCGCTGCTGGCCGCCGACATCGCACGCATCCTGGAACCGGTCGCCGTGCCGCTCGCGGTCGATCCCGCCCACAGACCGCATGTGGTGCTGGTCGTCGGCGTCAACGGGACGGGCAAGACGACCACCGTCGGCAAGCTCGCGAAACGGCTCCGGGACGAGGGAAACGGGGTGATGCTGGCCGCGGGCGACACCTTCCGGGCGGCGGGCGTCAGCCAGCTGGAACTCTGGGGCGAGCGGGTGGGATGCCCGGTGGTCTCGCGCTCGACCGGGGCGGACGCGGCGGGGCTCGCGTTCGACGCGCTGGAACGGGCCAGGGAGGAAGTCGCGGACGTGCTCCTCGTGGATACCGCGGGCCGTCTGCAGAACCGCGGCGACCTGATGGCCGAGCTCCAGAAGATCATCCGGGTGATGAGGAAAATCGACCCCTCGGCGCCGCACAGCTGTCTTCTGGTGCTCGACGCGACGACCGGCCAGAACACCCACGCCCAGGTCGGCGTGTTCCAGGAGATGACCGAGGTCACAGGACTGATCGTCACCAAGCTCGACGGCACGGCGAAGGGCGGCGTGCTGGTGGCCCTCGCCGAGCGTTTCGGCCTCCCGGTGCACGCCATCGGCGTCGGTGAATCCGAGGACGACCTCCAGCCGTTCGACGCGGAGGCGTTCGCCGACCGGTTGATGGGGCTGGTGGCGTAGCTACTCCAGGTCGCCCACCTCGCCCGGCGGGTTGGCGCGCGGCGCTTCGAGCGGCCGGCCGGCACTCTCCCGGTAATGCCCGAGCGCCCACTTCACCGAGGGAAAGGCGATTTCGCGCCACGGAATGTCGTCCCACTCGAACAGCCCGACCTCCTGGCTCTCCTCGCCCGCGGCGATGTCCGGCGATTCGAGACGGGCGCGGTAGATCAGCTGCACCTGGCTGATGCGCGGGATGTTGTAGACCGCGAGCAGCCCGTCGATGGCGATCCGCGCCCGCGCCTCTTCCCACGCCTCGCGCGCCGCCCCGGCTTCGCTGGTCTCGTTGAGCTCCAGATAGCCTGCCGGGAGCGTCCACAGCCCGACCCTGGGCGGGATCGCCCGCCGGCAGAGCAGGATCCTGCCGTCCCAGACCGCCACGGAGCCGACCACGACCTTGGGGTTGTCGTAGGAGATGAAGCCGCAATCGGGGCAGACCAGCCGTTCGCGGCTGTCGCCGTCGGGAATGGAACGCACCGAGGGGCCGGCGGGCTTGCTCGCCATGGTGGGAATCTGCCGGGCGGCAGCATTGGGCGCAAGCCGCGCCCCGGCTGCTTCAGGAGCCGCGCAGGGCTTCGAGCCGCGCGGCCGGAATCCCGCCGGCCCAGCCCGACCGGGCCCTTCGGTCGAGCTGCTTGGCGATCCACGCATCCTGCCACGCGCCGGCGGGGGCGACGACGTCGATGCTGACGAGGTGGTCGTAGCGGGCCGCACATCCGTCCACCGGCAGGGGGATCTCGCCGTCGAGCGCCTCCGTCAGCATTTTTCGCGCGGCTATGATGGCCATGTCGGTGTAGGCGAGGTTTTCCAGGCTGCGGTCCTGGATCGGCCCCTGCCCTTCCAGAATCATCGTGTCATGGATATTGAAGTCGTAGCCGACGCCGGCATAGGTGCCGGTCAGCTGCTCCTCGGCCGAGAAGCCGTAGCGGTTTTCCCTGTTGCGCCGGGGCGCGTAGCCCGGCACCTCGTAGGTCTTGAGCTTTTCCGCCCGCAACGCCTCGCCGTCGATGGGCTGGCGGAAGTCGTAGAAGATGTCGTATCGCCAGTTGCTGACATCGTCGATCGGCACGTGGATCTGGACCAGCGTCCAGTCGCCGATCGCCACCACGGCGGTGTGCGGGAACAGGTAGTTGGTCACCCGCGCATAGGTGAAGTCGCGCCAGTCGCGGAGCGCGAAGATCCTGACCCCGAAATCGGTGCGCGCGATCTCGAGCCGCGGGTTGGGCACCTCGCGCAGGATGGTGGTGACGGCAACGTCGGAATCGTCCGCGGCGGCCAGGAACTGCTTGAAGCCGTAGGTGCCGTCTCCTTCGGCATCGTCGTCGAGATAGCGGTGCAGGTAGGAGAGATGCGCGGGATCGATCTCGCCCTCGACCGCCTGCAGCCAGTTGGCCCGCTGCAGCGCCTTGAACACGAAGCGGTGGCTCGCCGGCGCGTCGTACCAGTCGAAGCCCGGCAGCGGCGGCGCCGCGCCGCCGCCCATATATCCGTAGACGATGCCGTTGCGCTCGACGCAGGGATAGGCGGGCTGGCGGACACGCTCGTGATAGGTCGAGCCGGCCGGCTCGGCGGGCTGTTCCAGGCAGCGCCCGTCAAAGGCGTAGAGCCAGCCGTGATAGGGGCAGCGCAGCCCGTCGTCCTCGCAGCGCCCGAAGGCGAGGTCGCCGGCGCGATGGGCGCAGCGCCGGGCGAGCGCCCCGTAACGGCCCCTGTCGTCGCGGAAGACGACCAGGTCCTCGCCGAGGACGCGGATTTCCCTGACCGGGCGGTCGTCGGGAAATTCCTCGACCAGAGCGAAGGGCTGCCAGTAGCGGCGCATGATCGCGCCCATCGGCGTGCCGGGGCCGGTATGCGTCAGGCGTTCGTTCTGTTCCACGCTCAACATGGCGCGATGCTAACCCGCGCCCGCTTCCGGTCAAACGGGGAGGGTCAGTCGCCGACCAGCCGCTCCAGGACCCTCTCGCGATCCTCCTCGTCGATGATGCCGAGCAGAACCTTGCGGTAGCCCTCGACCGCCTCCGCCCCGGCCTCGCGGTAGGCGCGCGCGATGCGGCTGCGCTGGTTTTCCGACAACCGGCGCTCGAGCTCCAGCCCCTTCTCGGTGAGCTCGAGCATGCGCTGGCGCCGGTCGCGCGTCCCGGTGCGCGAGAACACGTACCCCTCCGACACGAGCTGGCTGAGCACCCGCGACACGCTCTGCTTGGTCACCTTCAGGATGTCGAGCAGTTGGGAGACCGTGATGCCCGGGTTGCGCCCGATGAAATAGACCACCCGGTGATGGGCGCGCCCGAAGCCGAGCTCGGTCAGGATCGCGTCGGGCTGGCCGGTAAAATCGCGGTAGGCATAGAACAGCAGCTCGATCCCCTGGCGAAGATCCTCCTCGCGCAGGAACAGCGGATTGAAGCCGGATTTTAAGTCAGCCATGTTGACATATATGCAGCCCGCTGATACGCCCGGCAAGCAAAACACGCACGGAAATCGGCTCGAATGCGGCGCGGAACCCGGTGGCGGGCGGGCGTCGGGCGGTGGTGGGAAATGATCAATTTCGACGACCAGGACGGTCAAATCTGGTTCAACGGCGCGCTCCGCGAGTGGCGCGACTGCAAGCTGCATGTCCTGAGCCACGGGCTGCATTATGCGAGCTGCGTGTTCGAAGGCGAGCGCGTGTACTCCGGCAAGGTGTTCAAGCTGCGCGAGCACACTCAGCGCCTGATCGATTCCGCCGCCGCGCTCGGCTTCAAGCTGCCCTACTCGCTGGAGGAGCTGGAACGGGCCACGGACGAGACCGTGGCGGCCCAGGGCTATGCCGACGCCTATGTCCGCCCCGTCGCCTGGCGCGGCAGCGAGATGATGGGTGTGTCGGCGCAGGAAACGAAGATCAACGTCGCCATCGCGGTCTGGGAATGGCCGTCCTATTTCTCGCCGGAGGCGCGGCTCAAGGGAATTCGCCTCAAGCGGGCGCCGTGGCGGCGGCCGTCGCCCGAGACCGCCCCGGTCCATTCCAAGGCCGCGGGGCTCTACATGATCTGCACGCTGTCGAAGCACGATGCCGAGGCGGACGGATTCGACGACGCGCTGATGCTCGACTGGCGCGGCCGGGTCGCCGAGACCACCGGCGCCAACATCTTCCTCGTCCAGGACGGGACCCTGCACACGCCGACGCCGGACTGTTTCCTCGACGGGATCACGCGGCGCACGGTGATGGGGCTCGCGAAGGACCGGGGCATCGAGACGGTCGAGCGCGCGATCATGCCGGACGAGATCGGCAAGGCGGACGAGATCTTCGTCACCGGCACCGCCGCCGAGGTCACCCCGGTGGGCCAGATCGACGACCTCCACCTGCAGGTCGGACCGGTCACGCGCACGTTGATGGACGCCTACGACGCCGAGGTGGGCAAGGCGTAGGGGCCGGCCGGTCTCACCTCCGCTCGGCGACGACCAGCATACCCACGAGACGGCCTTCCTCGCCAGAACGTATGCTGTTGAGCAGCCGTTCCCGCAGGTCGCCGCCCAGTGCGATGCCGGCGCCGAGCCCGGGGCGCGGACGCCGGCCGCGCTTGCCGCCGACCGCGCCTTCGCCCCTGTTTTCGATCACCCGGAACCCGGCCGCCGCGAGCCCGTCGATCAACTCGTCCGGCGTGCCGGGGAAGCTGTAGGACGCGTCCTGCGCCCAGGGAAGCGGGTAATGGGGCTCGCCCTGCGGACCCCGCGCGGCATGGCTGAGCGCATAGCGACCTCCGGGAACGAGGACACGATGGGCCTCGGTGAACATGCGCGCCTTGTCGGCGACGTTCATCGAGACGTTCTGGCACCAGACCAGGTCGAAGCTGCCGTCGGCATAGGGGAGATCGGTGACGCTGCCCTGCCGCGCGGCGATCGAACCGTCGAGCCCGCAAAGCGCGTTCATCCGCTCCGCCGCGGCGACGTATTCCGGGGTGAGGTCGATCGCCGCCACCGCGCAGCCGTAATTGTGCGCGAGGTAGCGCGACGAGCCGCCGATGCCGCATCCGGCGTCGAGCACGCGCATCCCTTCGGTCACGCCGGCGAGTTCGGCCAGCACCTCAGTCTGCGGCAGCCCGCCGCCGTGCAGCTGGTCGACGAGCTGAAACATCTCGACCGTCGGGTTGCCGATGTCCTGGCCGTCCGCTTCCAGCGCGGCGAGGATACGCTCGACCAGACCTTCGGAACCGTAGAGCGCCTGGATCGCCGCGGTCGGCTCAGCCATGGCCGCGCTCGACCTCGGGCGCGGTCCACCTTTCCTCGGCCGCCGTGTCCTCGGGGTCGGCGTCGACCCAGCGGTCGCCTTCCGGCGTCTCCTCCAGCTTCCAGAACGGCGCCTTGGTCTTGAGCCAGTCGATCAGGAAGCTGCACGCATCGATCGCGGCTTTGCGGTGCGCCGAGGCGGTGGCAACCAGGACGATGCGGTCGCCCGGCTCCAGCCGACCGTAGCGGTGGACGATGAGCACCGCGTCGAGAGGCCAGCGCTCGCGCGCCTCGGCCTCGATCCTGCCGAGCTGGCGCTCGGTCATGCCGGGATAGTGCTCGAGCGTCATCGCGCTCACCGACTCGCCACCGGAGAAATCGCGCACCAGGCCGACGAAGCAGCTTACGGCACCGGACCCGCGCGCCTCGGCGGAGAGGCGTTCGAGCTCGGCGCCGACATCGAAGTCGCCCTCCTGGACCCGGATCACCCTCAGCCCCCCGTCATCGGGGGGAACAGCGCCACCTCGTCGCCGGCGCCCACCGGGGCGTCGAACTCGCACAGCTCCTGGTTGACCGCGACCCGCAGGGTGTCCCGGTTCCTGAGCGCCTCGGCGTAGGCGTCGCTCCTGCCGCTCAGCCAGTCGATCAGCCCGTCGACATCCCTGACCTCGTCGGGCGGCGCCACGGTCTCGGCCGGCACGCCGATGCGCTGACGGACCCATCCGAAATAGAGCATCTGCATCAACTCACCTCGCTGAAGGGCAGGAAATCGACCATCGACCCCTCCTCGACCGCGGCCAGATCCTCGGGCAGTTCGAGGAGCCCGTCAGAGCCGACCATCGAGGACAGGATACCGGCGCCGTCGCGCGGAAACTTGGTGACGTAGGGCATCCCGACCTCGTCGGTGTGAAGGCTCACGCGCAGCCACTCCCGGCGCGAGACCTTCTTGCGGTAGGCGAAGCCGGCGCGGACGGGAAACGTCCTCGGGGCGGCATCCGCGTCCGCCGCGCCGGCGAGCCGGAGAATCGCGGGACGGGCGAAGCGCATGAAGGTCACCATCACCGCGACCGGGTTGCCGGGGAGCCCGATGAACGGCACGCGGCCGACCTGACCGAGCGCGAGCGGGCGGCCGGGGCGGATCGCGAGGCGCCAGAAATGGATCGCGCCCAGCGCCTCGACCGCCGCGCGGACATGGTCCTCCTCGCCGGTCGAGACCCCGCCCGAGGTCATGATCAGGTCGTGGGAGGCGGCGGCATCGTGGAGCGCCGCGCGCACCGCCTCGACGCTGTCCTCGAGGATACCGAGATCGTCGACCTCGCAGCCCAGCTCGTCGAGCAGGCCCGCCAGCGCATAGCGGTTGGCGTCGTAGACGCAGCCGGGCGGCAACTCGTCGGTGACCTCGCGGATCTCGTCTCCGGTCGAGAACAGCGCGACGCGGAGAGGGGTATGGACATCGAGCTCCGCGCGGCCGATCGAGGCGGCGAGCCCGACATCCTGGGCCCGCAGCCTCCGGCCCTTCTCCAGCACCGTCGAACCGGCCTCGATGTCCTCACCGGCATGGCGCCGGTTGGCGCCGCGCTTGATCCCGGGAGGGATGACCACGCTGTCGCCCTCCCGGGCGCAGTCCTCCTGCATCAGCACCGTGTCGGGCCCGGGCGGCATGGGCGCGCCAGTAAAGATGCGAACCGCCTCGCCACGCGGCACCGGATGCTCCACGCTCTGACCGGCGGCGATCCGCGCGCCCACGGGCAGCCGGGTCTCGCCCTCGGCATGGAGGTCGTCGAAATAGACGGCGTAGCCGTCGACCGCCGCGTTGTCGTGCGGCGGAACCGGAAAAGACGCCGCCAGATCGGCGGCGAGAATCCGCCCGCGCGCCTTCCTCAGCGGAACGGTCTCGCGGCCGGCGACAACGTCGAGCCGTTCGGAGAGAAGCGCGAGCGCTTCTCCGGCGGTCATCAGCGTGCCGCCGAAGGCGAAACAGTCGTCGGAGAGCTGGGCCATCGTCAGGCCGCTCCCCTGGCCGCCGGGCGGAGCCCGCAATGGGCGACGATGAAGTCGGCGATCGCGGCGGCGTCGTTGAGGTCGAGCACCGGGATTTCGGCGTCCGCCGCCTCCCCGTCGGTGGCGAGCGCGATCACGTCGGGGTCCCGGGGGTAAAGGGCCGGCTTGCCGACCGCGGGGCGATGGACTTCGAGCTTGTCGTGCGGCTCGCTCTTGAAACCTTCGATAAGGACCAGGTCGACCGGCGCCATGCGCGCCAGCAGCCCGTCGATCCGGGGCTCGGGCTCGTCGCGGTTCTCGTGGATCAGGGCGAAACGGTTCACTGACGAGACCACCACCTCCCGCGCGCCGGCCTCGCGGTGGACATGCGAATCCTTGCCCGGCGTGTCGATGTCGAACCCGGTATGAGCGTGCTTGATGGTGGAGACCGAAATGCCCCGCCCGACCAGCTCGTGCAGCAGGCGCCTGACCAGCGACGTCTTGCCGCTGCCGCTCCAGCCGACGATTCCGAGCACCGCCCCGTGCGACATCCTTGCCTATTCCCCCGCGCCGACTTGCCCGCCCGTGATATGGCGCAGCGCGGACCGAAGATAGTCGTAACCGGTGATCAATGTCAGCACGGCCGCGGCCCACAGGCCGACCTCGCCGATCGTCACCCACGGGACGCCCCACGGCCCCGCTTCGCCGAGCAGCAGGACGGCGATAGCCGTCATCTGGATCGCGGTCTTCCATTTGGCAAGCCGGCTGACCGGCATGCCGACGCTAATTTCGGCGAGATATTCGCGCAATCCCGATACCAGGATCTCGCGGCACAGAATCACCAGCGCGGGCAGCACCGCGAGCCCCGCGATCTGGCCGAACCCGACCATCATCAAAAGCGCCGCAGCGACCAGCAGCTTGTCGGCCACGGGGTCGAGGAAACGGCCGAACGCGGATCGCTGGTCGAACCTGCGGGCGACATAGCCGTCGAAGAAGTCGGTGACGCCGGCGAGCACGAAGATCGCGCAGGCCAGCCGGTTGCCCACGTCTCCGCCGACATAGAAGGCCGCCACCATCACCGGGATCAGCGCAATCCGGAACAAGGTCAGCAGGTTCGGAACGTTGGCCATCGGCCGGTCAGGGCTCGCCGTGGAAATGGTCGTAGACCCGTCTGGCGACAGTCTTGCTGATCCCCTCCACGGTCTCAAGGTCGGCGAGGCCCGCCCTGGAGACGCCCGTAGCCGAGCCGAAATGGTTGAGCAGGGCTCGCTTGCGCCGCGCGCCGATGCCCTCGATCTCGTCCAGCGGAGAGCGTCTGATCGCCTTCGACCGGCGGGCGCGGTGGGAACCGATCGCGAAGCGGTGCGCCTCGTCGCGCAAACGCTGCATGAAATAGAGAACCGGGTCGTCGGGCGGCAGGGTGAAGGGCTCGCGTCCGGCCATGTAGAACCGCTCCCGTCCGGCGCGGCGGTCGGGCCCCTTGGCGATCGACACCAGGGGCAGCGTCTCGATACCGAGATCGGCGAACACCTCGGCCGCGGCGGAGAGCTGTCCCGGGCCGCCGTCGACGATCGCGAGGTCGGGCCAGGTTTCGCCTTCGCGCCCGGGATCCTCGCGCAGCGTACGCGCGTAGCGGCGGTGAAGGACCTCCCGCATCATCGCGTAGTCGTCGCCCGGCGCGATGTCGGTCGACCTGATGTTGAACTTGCGGTATCCGCCTTTGCGGAAGCCGTCCGGCCCGGCCACGATCATCGCACCGAGCGCGTCGGTGCCCGAGATGTGGCTGTTGTCGAACACCTCGATCCGCTGCGGCGGTCCGTCGAGGCCGAAGAGGTCGGCCACCCGTTCGAGCAGACGGCGCTGGGCCTCGCTGCCGGCGAGCCGCCTGCCGAGCGAGTCCCGGGCGTTCTGCACCGCCTGGTCGACCAGCTTGCGGCGGCCGCCGCGCTGCGGCGTCGCGATGCGGACCCGGCGCGCGGCGCGCAGCGAAAGCGCCTCGGCCAGGAGATCGGCCTGGTGCGGCCGGTGGCTGGCCAGGATCAGGGGCGGCGGGAGCTTGTCAGTATAGAACTGGCCGAGAAAGGCGCCAAGTACGCGGTCGGCGGGCTCGTCCCGCGCCTGGGCGGGGAAATAGGTTCGGTTGCCGAAATTCTGCCCCGACCGGTAGAAGAACACTTGAATGCAGGTCTGCCCGGCCTGCCGGGCCGCCGCGAACACGTCCGCGTTGCCGAGCGAACGGACATTGATGTCCTGATGCGCCTGTATCTCGGTCAGCGCCCGGATGCGGTCGCGAAAGACCGCCGCCGCCTCGTATTCGAGCGCCTGGCTCGCCGCTTCCATCTGCCGCGATAGGCGTTGCTGGAGGCCACGGCTCTTGCCGCTCAGGAAAGCGCGGGCCTGGGCAACGATCTCCTCGTAGGGCTCGGAGCCGATGCGTCCGACGCAGGGGCCGGCGCAGCGCTTGATCTGGTATTGCAGGCACGGCCGGGTGCGCGAGGCGAACACGGCGTCCGAGCACGAACGCAGCGGAAACACCCTTTGCAGGGTCAGCAGCGTCCGGTTGACCGCCCCGGCCGAGGCGAAGGGGCCGAAATACTCGCCCTTGCGGTTTTGCGCGCCGCGGTGCTTGAGGAGCTGCGGCCAGGCATGATCGGCGGTCAGCAGGATGTAGGGGAACGACTTGTCGTCCCGCATCAGGATGTTGTAGCGGGGCTTGTGCTGCTTGATCAGGTTCGCTTCGAGGAGCAGCGCCTCGGCCTCGGTATGGGTGGTGATCACCTCGAGCGACTGGGTCTCGGCGATCATCCGGTGCAGCCGGGGCGGCAGGCGGCCGGGCCGGGTGTAGGCGCTCGCCCGCTTGCGCAGATTCCTCGCCTTGCCGACATAGAGCGCCGCGCCGGCGGCATCGAGCATCCGGTAGACCCCGGGGCGCGGCGGCAGAACCCGGACCTCCGCCGAGATCGCCTCGACGCCGCGGGCGAGCGTCTCGGCCCAGCGGATCTCGACCGGGCCGTCGGTCGATGCCCGCCGCCTCGACTCCGGGCCGATCGCCTCTTCCGCCATCGCGACCCTACCTGCCGTCGCCGGCCACGGCGTCTCCGATCCGCATGGGAACGCCGGACGCCGACGCGAATGTCCACGAAAGCTGTGGAAAATTTTGTTGACAAAACGCCGTGCCGGGCGAGTCAGTCAACAAAATCAATGCGCTTACCCTTTTTGCCCAAAAAATAGGCAGATTCGCCAAGCCATTGATTTAAAATGATAAATCAAAAGTCAAGTGTTAAAGAAACATTACGCGGGACAAAATTCGCTCAAATTGTAACCGGTTAGGTCCGATCCGGAAGGGTTGTGAAAAAATCCTTCGATAAGCCCCGTCTCCATCACGGAATTCTATACGGAGCATTACAAGCCAGCATTTTCGCGCTCTATCTCGACGCCCACGCTCTCGGCGTCGTCGAATACGTCAAGCTTCTCGACCCTGATGACAGCACGGCGGACGCGGCGGTCCTCAAGGCAGATCGCGGCGATCCGTTCGGCGAAAGTCTCGACGAGATTGACGTGACCGTCCTCCGCAAGGGCGCGGATCCGCACCACCAGGGTGTCGTAGTTGACGACCTCGGACAGGCGGTCGCGCTCGACGGGGCCTGTCTCAATCACGTCGAGAGACAGGTTGATCCGGACCCGCTGCCGGCCGTCGCGCTCGTAGCGATGGACGCCGATCAGGCAATCGAGGGCCATATCCCGGACGAACATCCGCCGCGTCCGGATCGGAGCCTCGACGTCGGGCGGGCGCGCGGTATGGAGTATCTTCATTCGGACACCGGCGCCGCGCCCTTCGGCGGCTGCGCCCAGCCGAGATGCTGTCCGCCGTCGAGCGCGATCATCTGGCCGGTCATGGACGAGGCATCGAGAATGAATCGGACCGCATCGGCCACCTCCGCCGGTGAGCTGCCGCGCCCGAGCGGCATCATCCCGGCCTGGCGCTCGAACTGCTCCGCGCTCTGGCGCGGGCTCGGCAGGGTCGGCCCCGGGCCGACCCCGTTGACCCGGATGCGCGGGGCGAGGGCGAGCGCCATCGTTTGCGTCAGGGTCCACAGCGCCGCCTTGCTCAGGGTGTAGGACACGAAGTGCTGGGTCAGGTTCCACACCCGCTCGTCGAGAATGTTGACGATATTGCCGGTCCTCTCCGCCGGCAACGCGTCCGCCATCGCCTGCATCAGCACGAAGGGCGCGCGCAGATTGGTCTCCATGTGCCGGTCCCAACTCTCCCTGCTCGCCGTCGTCGCGCTGTCGTGCTCGAACACCGAGGCGTTGTTGACCAGGACGGAGACCGGGCCCAGCGCGGCCTGTGTTCGCGCGAGCAGCGACCGCGTCTCCGATTCGTCCCGGAGATCGGCCGGGAGCGCGACCGCCCTGCCGCCGGCGCGTTCGATCGCCGCCGCGGCGCCGGCGGCATCGTCGGCCGATGCGCGGTAATGGATCGCCACCGGATGACCGCGCGCCGCCAGGGTCTCGGCGATCGTCCGGCCGATCCGCCGCGCGGCCCCGGTCACCAGCGCCGCACCCGGTTCGGTCTCTGACATTGCCGCAAGATCGCCTGTCGGCTGCCGCGGATCAAGCGCCTGCCGCGCCGCCGGGAAAGGTTCCGCTCATCCCCCAGAACTGGCACGCGACGTAGGCGCCGTAGAGCGCCAGAAGCAGCAACGCCTCGCCGCGCGCGAGCCGCCAGCCGGTCAGGAGAAGCGGGATCAGCAGCAGCGTCACCCCGCCCAGCACCCAGAGGTCGAAATCGACGATCTTGTCGGCGAACGGAACGGGCACCGCCAGCGCCGTGACGCCGAGAATGCCGAACAGGTTGAAGATGTTGCTGCCGATGACGTTGCCGATGCAGACATCGGCGTGGCCGCGGTAGGCCGCGACAATGGCAGTGGCGAGTTCCGGGAGCGAGGTGCCGACCGCGACGAGGGTCAGCCCGATCACCTCGTCCGGCACGCCGGCGGCCCTGGCAAGCGCCGTCGCGCCGTTGACCAGGAGGTCTGCTCCGAACCCGACCGCCGCGAAACCGCCGATGACGGCAACGACCATCAGCCAGAGTCGGCTGGGCAGCCCGGTCAGCGATTCCGCTTCTTCGCGGTGGAGCTGCGCCGCTCCACCGTTGACGCGCGCATCGTGCCACAGGGAGAGCACGATATAGGCTGCGAGCGCGGCGAGCATCAGCGCACCTTCGTGACGCTCGGCGGAGCCGCCCAGCGCGACGACGATGAACAGCACGGTAACCGCCGCCATGACCAGCCCGTCGCGGCGCACAGCGTTGGGATTGACCGCGATCGGGCCGATCAGCGCGGCAACGCCGAGGATCAGCATCATGTTCGCCAGGTTGCTGCCGATCACGTTGCCGACAGCGATTCCGGGCGCGCCGCTCAGCGCGGCGTTGAGGCTGACCAGCAGCTCGGGAAGCGAGGTGCCGAAGCCGACGATGGTCAGGCCGATCACCAGCGGCGAGACATCGAAACGCCGGGCGAGTGCGACGGCGCCACGGACCACCATCTCGCCTCCGAGAAAGAGGAGAACGAAACCCGCGGCAAGGGACAGATAGATCATCAGGTCGACATCGCGAAGCGGAGAGCGGGGCACGGCCCGGCGCGGCCGGGACGCGCCCGGCGACAACCGATATGGGGGCGTGGAGCGGCCGGTTCCAGACTGTCTCCCATCAATGCCTGCGCTTGCCCCGGGCGTGTTTCCGCCCGCGTGTCTTGGCGCCCTTGGCCGCGCGCACCCGCGCGGCAAGCCGTTTCTCGCCGGACGGAATGCCCAGATCGGTCGTTTCCAGCCGCCGCATCTCGTCCCGCAGTTTCGCCGCCTCCTCGAATTCGAGATTGGCCGCGGCGTCCTTCATGCGCTTTTCGAGATCGGCCAGATAGGTCTGCAGGTTGTGGCCGATCAGGTTCGGCATGTCCTCGTCGAGCGTGCCGACGGTGACGTGGTCCTGCTCGTAGACGCTGTCGAGGATGTCGGCGATGTCCTTCCTCACGCTCTCCGGCGTGATGCCGTTGGCTTCGTTGAAGGCGGTCTGCTTGGCGCGTCGGCGGTCGGTCTCGCCGATCGCGTAGTCGAGCGAAGCCGTGACCGTATCGGCATAGAGCACGACGCGCCCGTCGATATTGCGCGCGGCCCGGCCGATCGTCTGGATCAGCGAGGTCTGGGAGCGCAGGAAGCCCTCCTTGTCGGCATCGAGGATCGCCACCAGCGCGCATTCCGGAATGTCCAGCCCCTCGCGCAGCAGGTTGATTCCCACCAGCACGTCGAACGCGCCGAGCCGCAGGTCGCGGATGATTTCGACCCGCTCCAGCGTGTCGATGTCAGAGTGCAGGTAGCGCACGCGGATCCCCGACTCCTGGAGGTATTCGGTCAGGTCCTCGGCCATGCGCTTGGTGAGCGTCGTGACCAGCACCCGCTGGCTACGCGCCGCCGCCTCGCGGCATTCCGCCATCAGGTCCTCGACCTGGTGCTCGACCGGCCGGATCTCGCAGACCGGATCGGTCAGACCGGTGGGCCGTATAACCTGCTCGATGAAGACGCCGCCGGTCCGCTCCAGCTCCCAGGGACCGGGCGTCGCGGAGACGAACATCGTCTGCGGGCGCATCGCGTCCCACTCCTCGAACTTGAGCGGGCGGTTGTCGACGCAGGACGGCAGCCGGAACCCGTACTGTGCCAGCGTCGACTTCCGGTTGAAGTCGCCGCGGAACATGCCGCCCAATTGCGGCACCGTGACATGGCTTTCGTCGACGATGAGGAAGGCGTCCTCGGGCAGGTATTCGAACAGGGTCGGCGGCGGCTCCCCGGGCCGGCGGCCGGTGAGAAACCGTGAGTAGTTCTCGATCCCAGCGCACTGACCGGTGGTCTGCATCATCTCGAGATCGAAATTGGTCCTCTGTTCGAGGCGCTCGGCCTCCAGCGGCTTGCCGTTGTCCCGGAACCATTCCAGGCGCTCGGCGAGCTCGACCTTGATGTGCCTGATCGCCTGCTGGAGCGTCGGGCGCGGGGTGACGTAGTGGCTGTTGGCATAAACGGTGACGCTCTCGAGCTCCGCCGTTCTCTCGCCGGTCAGCGGGTCGAACTCGTGGATCGACTCGATCTCGTCGCCGAACAGCGACAGCCGCCAGCCGCGATCCTCGTAATGGGCGGGGAAGATCTCCGCGGAATCGCCGCGCACCCGGAAGGTGCCGCGCACGAAGTTGGCGTCGTTGCGCCGGTATTGCAGTTCGACCAGCCGCTTGAGCAGCGCGCCGAGTTCGACCCGCTGCCCCTTTTCGAGCCGGATCGTCATCTCCGAATAGGTTTCGACCGAGCCGATGCCGTAGATGCAGGACACGCTGGCGACGATGATCACGTCGCGACGTTCCAGGAGCGCCCGCGTCGCGGAGTGGCGCATCCGGTCGATCTGCTCGTTTATCGAGGCGTCCTTCTCGATATAGGTGTCGCTGCGCGGCACATAGGCCTCGGGTTGGTAGTAGTCGTAATAGGAGACGAAGTACTCGACCGCGTTGTTCGGGAAGAAGCTCCGCATTTCGCCGTAGAGCTGGGCGGCGAGCGTCTTGTTGGGCGCCAGGATCAGGGTGGGGCGCGCGATCTCCCTGATGACATGCGCCATGGTGAAGGTCTTGCCCGAGCCGGTGACCCCGAGCAGCACCTGCTCGCGGTCCCCGTTGTCGATAGCCGCGACGAGCTCGGCGATCGCCTGCGGCTGGTCGCCCGCCGGCTCGAAGTCCGAGACGACCTGGAACGGGACGCCCGGATCGCTGTGCGGGCGTTCTGCAACGGCGACGCTCATGGCCCGAATATAGGCGCCGCGCGGGCGGGTTGAACAGGAGTCGGGGCCGACCTAGGTTGCGGGCGTCCACGCCACGCCCCGGAGCAGCCCGATGTCGATCCTCGCCGAGCGCCTTTCGCGCATCAAGCCGTCGCCCACCAACGCGCTTACGGGCAAGGTGCTGGAGCTCAAGGCAGCGGGACGCGACATCATCGGACTCGGCGCCGGAGAGCCGGATTTCGAGACGCCGGACAATGTCAAGGAAGCCGGCATCCGGGCGATACGCGAGGGCGACACCCGCTACACCCCGATCCCTGGCACGATGGCGCTGCGACAGGCGATCTGCGGCAAGCTGAAACGCGAGAACGGGCTCGACTACGCCCCGGACGAGGTGATCGTCTCCTGCGGCGGCAAGCAGGTGCTGTACAACGCCTTCGTCGCCACCCTCGACGAGGGCGACGAGGTGGTCATTCCAACGCCGTACTGGGTTTCGTACCCGGACATGACGCTGCTGGCGGGCGGCACCCCGGTCTTCGTCGACGGCAAGGAGGAGCTGGGGTTCCGGATCACGCCGGAAGATTTGGAGGCGGCGATCGGCCCGCGCACCAAGTGGGTGCTGATCAACTCGCCCAGCAACCCAAGCGGCGCGGCCTATACGGCGGACGAGCTGGCGGCGCTTTGCGCGGTGGTCCGCCGGCACGAGCATGTCTGGATCCTGACCGACGACATGTACGAGCACATCGTCTATGACGGGTTCGCCTTCGCCACCCCGGCCGCCGTCGACCCTTCGCTCAAGGACCGGACGCTCACCGTCAACGGCGTCTCGAAGGCTTACTGCATGACCGGCTGGCGGCTCGGCTACGCGGCGGGGCCGAAGGAGCTGATCCGGGCGATGACGGTGGTGCAGTCGCAGAGCTCGACCCACACCTCGTCGATCAGCCAGGCGGCGGCGGTGGAGGCGCTCAACGGCCCGCAGGACTTTCTGGCCGAGAATGCGCGCGTGTTCCAGGAGCGCCGCGATCTCTGCATCTCGATGCTCAACCAGGCGAGCGGCCTGCGCTGCGGGACGCCGGAGGGCGCCTTTTATCTCTACATCTCCTGCGCGGGGGCGATCGGCCGCAAGACGCCGGACGGGACGACGATCGGGAACGACACGGATTTCGTCACCTACCTGCTCGAATCCGAGGGCGTGGCCGTGGTCCAGGGGGCCGCGTTCGGCCTCTCGCCCTATTTCCGCATTTCCTACGCCGCCTCGAACGCGGAACTGGAAGAGGCCTGTCGCCGCATCCAGAAGGCCTGCGCGGCGCTCGCGTGACCCCGACGCACCGCCCGCAAGGGTCTTGATTCGGGCCGGACGCGCTGAAACATTACGGCGTTCTCGGACGAACGGGATGCCCGCTCCGCGGCAGGCGGCGCGGTACGGTCACAGGAACGCATCCCGGCCAAGGGAGAAGAACATGGCGAGCGCTTCCGGGCCACGCTGCGTGGCACTAGTCGGACCCTATCTCAGCGGCAAGACCACGCTGATGGAGAGCCTGCTCTCGGTGTCGGGCGGGGTTCACCGCAAGGGCTCGATCAAGGAAGGCAACACCGTCGGCGATTCCTCGCCGGAATCGCGCGCCCGCCAGATGTCGGTCGAGATCTCGGTCGGCTCGACCTCCTACCTCGACGACGAGTGGACCGTCCTCGACTGCCCGGGCTCGATCGAGATGCGGCAGGAAGCGTTGAATGCCCTGATGGTCGCCGATCTGGCGGTGGTGGTCTACGAGCCCTCGACCGAGCGCGCGATGACGCTCGCGCCGCTGTTCAAGGTTCTCGCCGACCACGGCGTCCCTCACATGGTGTTCATCAACAAGATCGACACGATCACCGAGCCGGTTTCCGCGGTCTACGAGGCGCTGAGATCCGTGGAGCACGCGCCGCTGGTGCTGCGCCAGATCCCGATCCGCGACGGGGAGACGGTCTCGGGCTATGTCGATCTGATCAGCGGTCGGGCGTACGAATACACCGCCGGGGCGGGTTCGGAACGCATCGACATGCCGGAGTCCGTCGCCGACGAGTACGCGACGACGCGGGAGTCGATGCTGGAGGCGCTCGCGGACTTCAACGACGAGTTGCTGGAGAAGCTGCTCGAGGACGAGGTTCCGGACATCGAGGAGATTTACGGCTACCTGACCGAGGGGGTGCGCGCCGCCGACGTGGTGCCGGTGCTGATCGGCTCGGCCGAGCAGGATTACGGCGTCAGGCGCCTGTTCAAGGCGCTGCGCCACGAGGTGCCGGGTCCGGATGCCGCGATCGAGCGCCTCGGGGTCGAGATCGGCGGCGGAACGGCCGCCCAGGTCTTCAAGACCTACCACGCCCAGCACGCGGGCAAGCTTTCCCTCGCCCGCGTGCTGTCGGGAACGGTCAGCGAGGGCATGACCCTGAACGGCCAGCGGGTCGGCAGCCTGTCGTCGCTGATGGGCGGTCAGCAGAACAAGATCGCGAGCGCCGGGCCGGGAGCGGTCGCCGCGCTGGGGCGGATGGACGCGGTCAGGACGGGCGATCTGCTCACCGACGGCGGCGGGGAGGCGGACGACATCGATTGGCCGGAACCGATCGTGCCTGTCTATGCGCGCGCCATTTCGCCCGAGAACCGCAACGACGAGGTTAAGCTCACCGGCGCGCTTCAGCGCCTGAACGAGGAAGACCCGTCGGTCAGCTACGAGCAGAACGCCGACACCCGCGAAATGGTGTTGTGGGGCCAGGGCGAGATTCATCTCCAGGTCGCGCTCGAGAAGCTCAAGGGACGCTACAACGTGTCCGCCGTCGCCGCGCCGCCGAGCGTGCCGTACAAGGAGACCATCCGGAAAACGGTCTCCCAGCACGGCCGCTTCAAGCGCCAGACCGGCGGTCACGGCATGTTCGGCGACGTCCATGTCGATATCTCGCCCCGGCCGCGCGGCGAGGGGTTCGAGTTCACCGACAAGATCGTCGGCGGCGCGATCCCGAAGCAGTTCATCCCCGCGGTCGAGGCCGGCGTGAAGGAATTCGCGGAGCGCGGGCCGCTCGGCTTCCCGGTGGTCGATTTCGCGGTGCGCCTGACCGACGGGCAATTCCATCAGGTCGACAGCAACGAAATGTCCTTCAAGCTCGCCGCCCGGGTCGCGATGACCGAAGGCATGCCCAAATGCGGCCCGGTGCTGTTGGAACCGATCTCCAAGGTGGAGATCGACGTACCGGCCGATTCCACCAACAAGGTGCACGGGCTGATCAGCGGCCGCCGCGGCCAGATCCTCGGCTTCGCGCCCAAGGAAGGCTGGAAGGGCTGGGATACGGTGGAAGCCAACATCCCGAGCTCGGACATCGTGGACCTGATCATCGAGCTGCGTTCGCTGAGCCAGGGCGTGGCGACCTTCCGGTCTTCCTTCGACCGTCTCCAGGAGCTGACCGGACGCCTCGCCGACCAGGTGATCGAGGCCCGCAAGGAGGCCGAGGAGGCGAACTAGGGAGAGGCGCCGGGGAGGGGCCATGTGGACAAGAACGAAGCGCGGCTGGGAACTGCCGGAATCCGCGGCGACGCCCGAGGACAGGTTTCTCAGGCGGCGCGAACTCGTGAAAGCGCTCGCCGCCGGGCCCCTGCTGGCCGCTTCGGGGATCGGACTCGCGGGTCCCGCCCTCGCGTCGACCGGCCTCTACCCGGCCAAACGCAATCCGCGCTACGGGCTCGACCGCGCGATCACCGACGAACGGATCGTCGCGACCTACAACAATTTCTACGAGTTTGGCTCGCACAAGCAGATCTGGAAAGCCGCGCAGAAGCTCAAGACCAGGCCCTGGACGGTTAGCGTCGACGGCATGGTGGAGAAGCCCTTCACCATCGACGCCGAGGCGCTGATCCGGAAAATGCCGTTGGAGGAACGGCTCTACCGCCACCGCTGCGTCGAGGCCTGGTCGATCGCGGTGCCGTGGAGCGGCTTCGCCCTGGAGGCCCTGGTCGCCATGGCGCGGCCCTCGGCCGGTGCGAAATATCTGGAGATGCGCGGGTTCCACGACGCCTCGGTCGCCAGCGGGCAACGCCAGGTCTGGTATCCTTGGCCCTATCTGGAGGGGCTGACGATCGAGGAGGCCACCAACGAGCTCGCATTCATCGCGACCGGCGCCTACGGCAAGCCGATACCGAAGCAGAACGGCGCACCGCTACGCCTCGCGGTGCCGTGGAAATACGGCTTCAAGTCGATCAAGTCGATCACGCGTTTCACCTTCACCGACAAGCGCCCGGTCAGCTTCTGGGAAGAGATCGCCGACAACGAGTACGGATTCTGGGCCAACGTCAATCCCGAGGTCCACCACCCGCGCTGGAGCCAGGCGACGGAGGAGCAGCTCGGCACCGGCCAGCGCGTCCCCACCCTGCTCTACAACGGCTACGCCGAGCAGGTCGCCCACCTCTACAAGGACATGAAGGGCGAGGCGCTGTTCAAGTAGGGGGCCGGTCTCTCCGACCAAGTAATGGTCATGCCCGGACTTGTTCCGGGCATCTTTCTCAACGGAGCTCGCCGGACTCGGGGCAACCGCGTGGATGGCCGGAACAAGTCCGGCCATGACGTGGTGGGGTTTCTTGCGTCCTTACCCCTCCTCCGGCCGGCCCGCCATCATGCGCACCGCACGGTAAGCGATCACCTTGTCCCCGTTCTGGTTGATGACGTCGTTAGTCGTCGTCACGATTCCCCGGTTTCCCTTGCTGGTCGGGCGGATCGCGGTGACCTCGACCTCGGCGTGGACCGTGTCGCCGGCGAAGACCGGCTTGAGAACCTTCTTCTCGACCTCGAGCAGAGCGAGGCCGGTGGTCTGCATCGCCGACTGGCACAACAGCCCCTCGATGATGGTGTAGGTGCAGGCGGCCGGCACCACCCGGCCCTGGATCGCGCCGTGCCCGGCCTCGTTGAAGGAGAGGTCGGTGAAGATCGTCTCGACCATGCCGGTGACCCCGATGAAGCCCACGATGTCGGGCTCGGTGATGGTCCTGTTCAGGGTGCGGAACCGGTCGCCGACGGCGAGGTCGTCCCAGTAGAAGCCGATGCCGATGGTTTTCATCCTTCCTCCCCCTCGGTGTTCCCCCGCCCGTCGACGGAGGCTCCGGAAGCGAACAGGTCGGCGATTTCCTCTTCGCTGAGCCCGCCCTCGGCCAGGACCTCGGCGGAATGCTCGCCGAATCTCGGCTGCAGACGCCGGATGGCCGCGCCCTCCTGTGCGTCGGAAAACCTGACCGGCGGGTCGGTCAGCACGATCCCCCCCTCGGTCGGATGGCGGATCCGGCGGAAGAACCCCACCGCGTCGAGATGCGGATCCTCCATCAGCTCCTCCAGCGTGGCGACCGGCGCGGCGGGGATTTCGAGCCGCTCGAAGATCTCCGCCCATTCCGCGCTGGTCCGTTCGCCGAGGCACTCCCCGGCGGTCCGGTAGACCTCGTCGATATTGTCGCTCCGGCTCTTGAGCGTGTCGAAACGGGGATCGTCGATCAGCTCCGGCCTGCCGACCTCTCGCCAGAACCGCCGCCACTGCTCGTCGGTATAGGCGAGCATGCAGATATAGCCGTCGGCGGTCGGGTAGGGCCGGCGCCAGGGAACCAGCACGCGGGGATAACCCATCTCCGCCACCGCCGGGTCGAAGGCGCGGCCGTAGATGTGCTCGGTCAGGTTGAAGGCGGCCATGGTCTCGAACATGGGGATCTCGACGAACTGGCCGCGCCCGGTGCGCTCGCGCGCGAGCAGCGCCGCGATCACCGAATAGGCAGCCACGAGCGCGCAGGTCTTGTCGGCCATGATGGTGGGCATGTAGCGCGGCTCGCCGACCAGCCTGGCCATCAGGTCGGCGCTGCCGCTGCGTCCCTGGATCACGTCGTCATAGGCGGGCTGGCCGCCATAGGGGCCGTCGGTGCGGTAGCCGTGCAGCCCGGCATAGACGATGCGCGGGTTGCGGGCGCAGACGCTCTCGTGGCCGAATCCGAGACGGTCGAGCTTCTGGGGCCGGATCGAGTGGAGGAACACGTCGGCGCCGTCGATCAGCTGCCACAGCGCGTCCCGCGCCGCCGCCTGCTTGAGGTCGAGCACGACGGAGCGCTTGTTCCGGTTGACCCCCATGAACAGCGCCGCCATGCCCGGCGAGCGCTGCGGGCCGGTGCGCCGCGTGGTGTCGCCCTCGGGCGACTCGATCTTGATCACCTCGGCGCCGAGATCGCCCAGCACCTGGGTGGCGAGCGGGCCCAGCACGACCGAGCTCAGGTCGAGCACGCGGAAACCGTCGAGCGGGCCGGTCATCCGGCGCCACCTGCGGGCTCGGGAATGTCGGGCATCGTCGGATCCGAAATCGAGGGCCGGGCGATTGTCGTCATCGGGTTCGGACGACGCAACGCCCTCATCCGGCGGCAAGCTCTTCCAGCGGCCAGCGCGGGCGGGGCGCGAAATCGAGGCCGTCGGAAAGCCCGAGCGCGAGCCTTTCCACCCCCGTCCACGCGACCATCGCCGCATTGTCGGTGCACAGCCGGGCCGGCGGGACTACGAAAGAAAGCCCGTGCGCTTCCGCCACCGATTCGACTCGCGTCCGCAGTACCCGGTTGGCCGCGACCCCGCCCGCCGCCGCCAGGGTCGCGCCGTCCGGGCAACCGGCGCGGAACAGCGCGATCGCGTTCGCCGTCCGGTCGGCCATCACGTCGGCCACCGCCTGCTGGAAGGCGGCGCAGAGATCGGCGACATCCTTCGCCGCGAGCGGTCCGGGCGGCAGGCGCTCGACGGCATGGCGGACGGCGGTCTTGAGCCCGGAGAAAGAGAAATCGCACCCATCCCTGCCGCGCAGGGGGCGGGGCAGGACGAAGCGTTCGGCGTCACCCCCTTCCGCGGCGCGCTCGACCGCCGGACCGCCCGGATAGCCGAGCCCCAGCATCTTGCCCACCTTGTCGAAGGCCTCGCCCGCGGCGTCGTCGACGGTGGTTCCGAGAAGCCGGTGGCGTCCGACCCCCTCGACCGAGACGAACTGGCAATGCCCGCCCGAGACCAGCAGCGCGAGATAGGGGAAGTCCACGCCGTGGGTAAGCCGCGGGGTCAGCACATGCGCTTCGAGGTGATTGACCGCGAAGAACGGAAGACCGCGCGCAGCGGCAATCGCCTTCCCGGTCATCGCGCCCACGATGACCCCGCCGATCAGCCCCGGCCCGCCGGTCGCCGCCACCCCGTCGAGAGAATCGAACCCGATTCCGGCGTCGTCCATCGCGCGCGCGACCACGCGGTCGATCGCCTCCAGATGCGCGCGTGCCGCGATCTCGGGTACCACCCCGCCATAGTCCCGATGTACGTCGAGCTGGTCGCGCACGACATCGGCCAGGATCGCGCGCCGGTCGTCGACCACCGCCGCCGCGGTCTCGTCGCAACTCGTCTCGATGCCGAGGACCAGGGTCATCGGCTCTCCCGCCGTCCGTTCGACTTCTTGCTCTCGTTTGACATCGATTCGCCTATGATCCCATTTCACGAGGGATTGTCCGGGGTCTCAGATGAGCGCTCGGATCAGGATCGGAACACGCGCCAGCCCGCTCGCCCGCGTCCAGGCCAACGAGGTCGTCCGCCGCCTCGCCGCGGCCGATCCGGCACTCGGGGCCGAAGGCGCGCTCGCGGTCGAGATCATCCATACCACGGGCGACCGCATGTTGCAGGGCCCGCTTTCCGCCATCGGCGGCAAGGGTCTGTTCACCAGGGAGATCGACGAGGCGCTCAGGGCCGGGCGGATCGACATCGCCGTGCACTCGATGAAGGACATGCCGACGCGGCTTCCGGAGGGGCTCGCGATCGGCGCCGTCCTGCCGCGCGCCGATCCGCGCGATGCGCTGATCGCGGCCGACGCGGATGCCGGGTCCCGGGGGCTGGGCGGCCTCGCGGAAGGCGCGGCGGTGGGCACCGCCTCGCTGCGCCGGGGCGCGCTGGTCCGTCACGCCCGCCCCGATCTCAGGGTGGTGGCGTTCCGCGGCAACGTGCAGACCCGGCTGCGCAAGCTCGCGGACGGCGAGGCGGACGCGACCCTGCTGGCGCTCGCCGGGCTCGACCGGCTGGGCCTTGCCCATCGGGCGCACGCCGTTCTGGACTCCGATATCATGCTGCCCGCGGCGTGCCAGGGGATCATCGGAATCGAGTGCCGCGCCGACGACACCGCCACGCGCGAGCTTCTGCGCGTCATCGACGACCGGGACAGCGCGGATGCGGCGGCGGCGGAGCGCGCCCTGCTCGACGGGCTCGACGGGTCGTGCCGCACGCCCATCGCGGCGCTCGCCGTGCCGGAAGGGGAAGCGATGTCGCTGCGCGCGATCCTGATCCGCCCGGACGGCACGGACCTTCTCGCAACGGAACGCAGCGGGAGCCGGACGGACGCGGCGGCCATGGGGAGCGACGCGGCGCGTGAGCTCCGCGCCCGCGCCACCCCGGCCCATTTCGCGGGCGCGTGAGACGGCGATGTCGGACCCGGTGCGCGCCCTGGTGACCCGGCCCGCCGACGACGCGGCGGAGACCGCCGCGCGGTTGCGGGCGATGGGCATCGAACCGGTCGTCGCGCCGGTCACGAGAATCGAGCGGGTGAAGAGCGAGACGCTCGACCTCGACGGCACCCAGGCAGTTCTGGCGACGAGCGGAAACGGGGTGCGCGCGCTTGCCGGCGCTACCGCGCATCGCGACATCCCGCTTCTCGCCGTGGGCGATTCTACCGCCGCGGTCGCCCAAGAGGCCGGGTTCCGGTCGGTCGCGAGCGCAGATGGCGCGTCGGACGACCTGGTGAAGCTGGCGGCCGCGACGCTCGATCCGGCCTCCGGACGGCTGGTGCACGCGGCGGGGGAGGCGGCCGGGGATGCGCTTTGCCGGGCGTTGGCGGCGCGGGGCTTCGACGCCGCCCCGGCGGTGTTGTATAGGGCCGTCCCGCTGCCGCTCTCCGCGCACGCGCGGGAACTTCTCGCCGCGGGCGGGATCGCTTTCGCGCTCTTCCTCTCGGCGGGCGCCGCGCGGGTATTCGCCGATCTCCTGCGCGATGAACGCGCGGAGCGGTGGTGCGGCCCGATGACCGCGTTCTGCCTGTCCGAACAGGTGGCCGAAGCCGCGGCGACGCTTCCCTGGGGCGCAATCCGGCGGGCGGCGCGGCCGGATATGCCGTCCCTGCTGGCGGCGGTCGGAGCGGTGATGGGCGGGAGCCGCCAACCGCACCGGATGAGGGTCTGACATGGCCGAACCCGACGACCGGAACCCTCCGCCGGACGATGCCGCCGGCGCCGACACCGACGAACCCCAGCCCTGGGGCGCCGGCGCCGCGCCGCCGCGCGCGCGTTGGCGCCGTTGGGCGATCTGGGCCGGGGCGGGAGTCGTGGCGATCGTCCTCGTGGTTGCGGTCGGGTGGCCGGCGGTCGGCCCGCTCCTGCCGGACGCGGTGACGGAAATCTTCGCGGACAAGCCGGCGCCGCCCGACCCGGAGCTGGCCGCGCTCGGCGCGCGCATCGGGGCGCTGGAAAGCGCGGTCGCCGGTCTGGACGGGCGCATCGCGTCGGCGGCCGCCACGGCGAAGGCCGCCCTGCCCCGATCGGAGGCCGCGCGGCTCGGCGACCGTATCGAAGCGGTCGAAACCCTGCCCGCGCCCCTTCCTCCCGCTCCGGACGGACGCATCGGCCCGCTCGCCGAACGGGTGGAGTCGCTTGCCGCAAGGCTCGAAACGATCGAGCGGATCGCCGCCGCTTCCTCCGGAGAAGGCGGCACCCCGGCCGCCCCCGGCATCGCGGCGCTGCTGGCGGAGAACGCACGCCTCGCCGCCGCCCTGGGACGCATGACCGAGCGGATCGCCCGACTGGAAGAAGCGGCCGACCCGGAACTCGCCCGGAGGGTCGCGTCGGCGGGAGCGAAAGTGGATGGGATCGAAGCCGACCTGAAGCGCCTGACCGAGGCCGAACGCACGCGAACGGGCGATGCGCTGCTGCTTGCCGTCGGCCAGTTGCGGGCGGCGGCGGCCGGATCCCGCCCGTTCGATGCCGAGCTTGGCCTGGTGCTTAAGGCCGCGGGCGGCGATTCCGGGATCGAGGAGGCCGCGGAGCCGCTTGCGGCGATCGCGCCCGGGGGCGTGCCAACGCGGGCCGAACTCACGGCGCGCTTCCCGCGACTCGCCGCCAAAGCCGCGCAGGCCGCTCTCGCCTCCGAGGACGGAGACTGGCTGAACCGGACCGCCGCGAGGCTCTCCCGGGTGGTTACGGTCCGCCGGGTGGGCGAGGGGGCGGGAGAGGGCGAGGGTGCCCTCGCTGCCATCGCCCGGGCGGAGAACCGGGTTGCATCGGGCGACCTCGCCGCCGCCGCCGCGGCGCTCGGAGCGCTGGACGGGGCGCCGGGCAAGGTGTTCGACGAATGGCGCGCGGCAGCCAGGGCCCGCGCGGCGGCGGAAGCGGCCATCGCCCGGCTCAGCCGCCGCGCGGTGGAGCGCTTCGCGGCCCGGGACGCGGGATGACGCGACGCCTCATCTTGTGGACGGTTGCGATCGCGGTCCTGATCGCGGGCGCGGTCTGGCTTGCCGACAACCCTGGCTCGGCGACGCTCGAATGGCGCGGCTGGCGCGTCGACAGCTCGGTCGCGGTGCTGATCGGCGCGGTGGCGGCGATCGCCGTCGCGACGGCGATCCTCTATCGCGGGGCTTGGGCGATCTGGGGCTTGCCGCGGCGCCTCCTGTTCTGGCGGCGCATGTCGCGGCGGGAAAAGGGCTACCGAACCCTCACCCGGGGGTTGGTCGCGGCCGCAGCGGGGGAAGCGGAGGAGGCGCGCAGGCTCGCCGCGCGCGCCGAGAAGCTGCTCGGCGATCCGCCGCTGACCAAGCTGCTCACCGCCCAGGCCGCCCAGCTGATCGGCGACGAGGCCGCCGCGCGCAAGCACTTCGCCGACATGCTGGACCGGCCGGAGACGGCCTTTCTCGGTTTGCGCGGCCTGATCCTGGCGGCCCGGAAGGAAGGCGACGAGGCGGCGGCGCTCCAATACGCGAAGCGCGCCTACGCGATCCGCCCCAAGACGCCGTGGGCCGCGACCACGCTGCTCGACCTTCAGATCGGGCAGCACCTCTGGCGCGAGGCGTTGACCACCGTGGAGGCCGCGATCCGCCACGGCATCCTGACCGGCGAGGACGGCCGGCGGCGGCGCGTGGTCGTGCTGCTCGCCTGCTCCGGGACCGCCGGCGAGGCCGGAGAGTCCAAGGCGGCGCTCGACTTCGCCCGGCGCGCGAGTAGCCTTGACCCCGATTTCCTGCCCGCGACGCTGCGCCATGCCGGGCTGCTGATCGGCGGCGGCCGCCGGCGCCAGGCGGCGAAGCTGATCCAAGACGCCTGGGGCCACGCCCCGCACCCGGAACTCGCGCGGCTCTATCTCTCGATTCACGCGGGCGAGGACGCGATCGCCCGGATGCGGCGGATGGAACGGCTTGCCGCCCACAATGCCGGGCATGCGGAGAGCCACCTCGCGCTCGCCGCCGCGGCGGTCGAGGCGAAGCTGTGGGCGACCGCGCGCAGGCATTTCGACGAGGCGGAAGAAGCGGGAAGGCGCGACGGACGGCTCTGCCGGCTGCGCGCCGACGCGGAGGAGGCGGAGCACGGCGACACCGAAGCGGCCAGGCGCTGGCTGGTGGCGGCCGCCGAGGCGGCACCGGATCCGGCCTGGATCTGCGGGGATTGCGGCGCGGCATGGCGGCACTGGACTCCGGTCTGCGGGCGCTGCGAGGCCTTCGCGAGCCTCGCCTGGGCAACGCCGGAACATGTCCGGGAGGGCGTGCCGGAGACCGGCGCGCGCGCGGGAGGCACGGAGATGGTGGATGCCTCCGCGCCGCCGCCGGTCGCCACCGGCGATGCCGCCTTCGCCCGGACCCGCCCCTCCGGGAGCTGAATGCGCGGCGCCGGTTTCGATCTGGACCGTCCGCCCGATATACGGTAGTACCGCTCCGCGCCGCCGCCTTAGCTCAGCTGGTAGAGCATCGCATTCGTAATGCGGGGGTCGTAGGTTCGAGTCCTACAGGCGGCACCATTCCCTTTGTCTCGCCGGGTGCCGCAGCCGCACCCCCTCACGCCCCTTCACTTCTTCATATGGTGGCCGTGGCCCGTCGTCGCGCCTTTGGCGGCGCCGAAATGCATCTTCTGGATCAGGCGGTCGCGGGTCGGCCCCGAGACGTCCAGCTTCAGCGCCCATTCGCCGTGCATTTCGAGCTCGATCGTCGCCGTGTACATCCCGGGCTTCCCGCCGGGCGCCGCCGTCACGGGCCTGACGTTATGCGCCAGCGGCATCGACGGCATGTCGGCGCCGACGACGAGCTTCGCGCCCTCGAGCGGGGCGCCGGTCTTCCTGCCCATCAGCATGATCTCGCACTCATAGACGAGCTTCTTGCCGGCTGGGGCGCAAACGACCTGCGCCCTTGCCCGCTCGGTCGCCGTCGCGGCGCCCGGCCACGCCATCGCCGATGCCAGGGCGAGGCATGCAATTGCTCTTGAAACCATCACGCGACCTCCTCTCTACGGATACCGAGATAGGATTTCACTAGGAGCTCGTGGCCGAGCAATTTCTTCGCGTCGCCGTCGAGCATGATTCTCCCGCCTTCGAGCACGTAACCCCGGTCGGCGACCGCGAGCGCCTGACGCACATTCTGCTCGACCAGCAGGATCGTGACGCCGCTGTCGCGGAGCTTCGCGATGAGACCGAACACCTCGCGCGCCGCGACCGGCGCCAGGCCGAGGGAAGGCTCGTCGAGCAGCAGCAGCCTCGGCGCCGCGATCAACCCGCGCGCCAGCGCCAGCATCTGCGCCTGACCGCCGCTCAGGCTCGATCCGCGATCCTTCAGCCGGTGCCTCAGCATGGGAAACAGGTCGAGGACGCGTTCCAGTTCTTCCGTCTCGACCCGCCGGTCGTGGGCCGCCGCGGCGGCGAGCCTGAGATTCTCTTCCACCGTCAGTCCGGCGAAGATCAGCCGTCCTTCGGGGACCTGCACGACGCCCCGCCTGACGATCCGGTGCGCGGGGAGGCCGAGCAGGCCCTCGCCGTCGAGACGCACCTCCCCGGCGGTCGCCCTGACCACGCCCGAGATCGCGTTCATCGTCGAGCTCTTGCCCGCGCCGTTGGCGCCGATGAGCGCGACGATTTCGCCCTCCGCCACGTCGAGCGACACTCCCTGGAGCGCCCGGATCCGGCCGTAGTTCACGTCGAGACCCCGCACCTCAAGCATCGGCCGGGGCCTCGCGGCCGATATAGGCCTCGATCACGCGGTCGTCCCGCAACACCGCTTCCGGCGAGCCCTCGGCGATCTTCCGGCCGAAATCGAGGACGCACACGCGATCACACAGATTCCGAATCATTTCCATCTTGTGCTCGATGACGACGCAGGTGCGCCCCGGGATCGCGATGTCGCGGATCAGGCGGATCATCTGCTCCGTCTCGGCCGGGGTCATGCCGCCGGCGGGCTCGTCGAGGAGCAGCAGGCGCGGCCTGCGCGCCAGCGCCCGGGCGAGCTCCAGGCGCCGCTGGTCGGGCAGCGGCAGCCCGCCCGCCAGGGCGTCGCGGCGGTCCGCGAGCCCGGTCAGCTCCAGCAGGCCGTCGACTTCCTCCCGGCGGGCACGCTCGGCCGGGCGGCGGGCGAACAGCAGCTCCCGCATCGCGACATCGGCGCGCCGGTGCTGCGCCGCCCAGACGTTCTCGAACACCGTCAGGCGTTCGAAGATCCTGAGGTTCTGGAAGGTGCGGGCGACGCCGCTATTGACGATCCGGTCCGGTTTCGATGCACCGATGTCCCTGCCTTCCAGGCGCACGTTTCCGCTCGTCGGGGGATAGACGCCGGTGACCACGTTGAACAGCGTGGTCTTGCCGGAGCCGTTGGGGCCGATCAGTCCGACGCTCTCGCCGTCCCCGACCGAGAGATCGAGGCCCGCCAGCGCCTCGACGGCGCCGAACTTCCGGACCAGGCGTTCGACGTCAAGCATGGCGCCGCCGCAGCCGCAGCCTGATCCAGTTCACCGCGGCCTCGTCGAGCAGGCCGCGCGGCCTGAAGATCAGCAGCACCGCCACCAGCCCGCCGAAGGCGATCATCCGGTATCCCGAAATGGCGCGAATGCTTTCCAGGAAGCCGATATCGATCGCCACGCCGATCAGCGGCCCGAACGCCGTGCCGAGACCGCCGATCAGCCCGTAGGCCAGGCTGTGGACGCCCAGCATCACGTTGAAGATCTTGGGCTCGACGAAAGTGGTGAGGTGGGCGTAGAGACCGCCGCCGATCCCGGCGACGAGCCCCGCCATGGCGAGCGCCAGGATCTTGTACGCCGTCACGTCGATTCCCTGCATCTGGGCGAGCACGGGATCCTGCCCGATCATGCGGAAGATCGAACCCAGGCGGGACCGCTCCAACAGGAAGAACGCGCAGAGCACGGCCGCGAGGAGGCCGTAGATCATCAGCATGTATTCGACGGCCGTGATGTCGTTCTCGAAGATGTAGCGGATATCCCGGAAGCCGTCGGAGCCGTCGGGCCCCACCATCTCGCCGTCGATCTCGATCTGGTACTTGAACACCTCGAAGACGAGCCGGACCATCTCGGCGAATGCCAGGGTCGCGATCGAGAAATAAAGGCCACGTATCCGCAAGGTCGGTATCCCGACGACGACCGCCGCGGCCGCCGCGACCGCCGCACCCCAGGCCAGCCCTGGCCAGAAATCCCACCCCCACATCGCGGTCGCGATCCCCGACGCATAGGCGCTGATGGCGAAGAACGCCTGCTGTCCGAAGGATATTTCGCCGACGATCAGCAGGAGGTAGGCCGACAGCGCGATGAACGAGATCATCCCGATATTCGACAGGACCCCGACCAGATGGTCGTCCATCGCCTATACCCGTCTCAGCGCCAGGCGCTCGCGCTCGGCCAAGGCGTGCCCGAACATCCCGCCGGGTCGGAACACCAGGAACAGGAACAGGAGCGCATAGGCGCAAAGGTCGCGGTATTCGGTTCCGAGATACCAGATGCTCTGCGCCTCGACGACGCCGAGCAGCAGCCCGCCCAGGATCGCGCCGGGGATGGACCCCATGCCGCCCAGCATCATCGCGATCAGCCCCTTGAAGGTCGCCCACAGCCCGAAGAGCGGCGTGATCTGGCCGTCCTGCGCGACGATGAGGTAGCCGGCGACGCCGCCGATGGCGGACGCGCAGGCGAAGGCGAGGAAGGTCACCGCGGCGATGTTGATACCCATGTAGCGCGCCGCGTCGGGGTTTTCCGCGACCGCGCGGAGACGAAGCCCGAAACGCGTGCGATAGAGCAGCAGATGGAGACCGAGGGTGAGCGCGACCGCGCAGGCGAACATGATCAGGTTCTCGACCTTGAAGAAGAAGGGGCCGAAATCCATCGGCTCCGCCTGGGTGAGCGGCGGGAACGGGTAGGTGCGGTCGGGAAACGCGATGGTGACGAATTCCTCCAGCTGCATCCAGATCGCGAAGCTGGAGACCATCGAGGCCACGGCGGCCCCCTGGCGGATCGCCCAGAAGCAAAGCCGCTCGACATAGATCCCGACGAGGACCGCGCCCACCACGGTTGCCGCCGCGACCGCCAAGGCACCGGCGCGGAATTCGAGGAAGGCCAGCGTGCCGACGAACGCGCCCAGCATGATCGACGGGCCGTAGGACAGGTTCAGCCGGCGCATGACGCCGAAAATCAGGGTGAACCCGATGGCGAGAAGGGCGTAGGAGGAGCCCAGCATCACGCCGTCGAAACAGTTCTGAACGAAATCGATCATCGCGCAGGGCGGCCCCCGCCGGTTAACCGTTCGCCCGCGACCCCAGATAAGCCCTCTGGATCACCTCGTCCTCGGCGAGTTCCCCCGGCGTGCCGTCGAACGTGACGCGGCCCTGTTCGAGCAGGAAGAAGCGCTGCGCCACCTGAAGCGCCATATGGGCGTTCTGCTCGACCAGGAAGATCGACGTCCCGTCGCGGTGGAGATCGCGGATGATCCGGAATATCTCCTCCACCATCAGCGGCGCCAGACCGAGCGACGGCTCGTCCATCAGCAACAGCCTGGGGCGCGCCATCAGCGCGCGGGCGACCGCCAGCATCTGCTGTTCGCCGCCGGACAGCGTGCCCGCGTTCTGCTCCGCGCGCTCGCACAACCGGGGAAACCGGTCGAACATCCGGTCCAGGTCGCGGTCCACCTCGGCCCGCTCCCCGGCCAGCCGGAGGAAGGCGCCGGCAAGAAGGTTCTCCCTCACGTTCATGTCCGGGAAGACCAGCCGGTTTTCCGGAACCAGCGCAATCCCCTGCTGCACGACCCGGCTGGGGGTCAGCCCGACGAGTTCCACGCCGTCGAAGTGGATCGAGCCGCGCGAGGGGTTGAGGATACCCGCGATGGTCATCATCAGCGTCGTCTTGCCGGCGCCGTTGGGGCCGAGGAGACAGGTGATCCGCCCCTCTTCCACCGAAAGATCGACGCCGCGCAGGGCCTCGATCTTGCCGTAGGACGTGACGATGTCGCGGACTTCAAGCATGCCCGTCCCCGGCGGATTGCGGGGCGCCGAGATAGGCCTCGCGCACCAGCGGATCGTTCTGGATCTCGTCCGGCGTTCCTTCCGCGATCTTCTGGCCGAAATTGAGCACGGCGATCCGGTCCGTGACGCCCATGACGAGCTCCATCACGTGCTCGACCAGCAGGATCGTCTTGCCATCCTCCCGCAACGCCACGAGGCGTTCGCGGAGCTGGGCGACCTCTTCCATGTTCATTCCGGCGGCCGGCTCGTCGAGAAGCAGCATCGTGGGCTTCGCCGCCAGCGCGCGTGCGAGTTCCAGCCGGCGCTGCTCGCCGAAGGAGAGGTTCGCGGCAAGCTCCTCGGCTTTCCCGCCGAGTCCGGCGAACTCGAGCAGCCCCTCCACGTCCGCCCGCGCGCGCCCGGAGCCCGCGAACCAGCGGTGCAGGAAACCGGACGCCGTGCGGTCCGCCATGCCGTTCTGCGCCACCCAGAGGTTCTGCCAGACGCTGAGATGGCCGAACAGGCGGATGTTCTGAAAGGTGCGGGCGATTCCCGCGGCGAGGCAGACATGCGGCGCCGCGCGGGTGATGTCGCGATCCTCGAAACGGATTTCGCCCGCGGTCACCGGGAACACGCCGCAGATCAGGTTGACGGTCGTGCTCTTGCCGGACCCGTTGGGGCCGATCAGGCCGAAGATCTCGCCTTCCCTGACCTCCAAGTCCAGCCCGTCGACCGCGCGCACCCCGCCGAAATGCTTGGACAGGGATTTAAGTGCGAGCATGGCCCCGACCGGTAAACAGGCCCTTGAGAAGCGCCGTGACCCGCTCGTCGAACAGGCCGCGCGGGCGGACGTTCATCGCCAGCACGATCAGCGCGCCGAACAGGAGGTTGCGCCAGTCGCCCATGAACCGCAGCCCTTCCACCAGCACGCCCCCGATTCCACCGGGAGCGACAAACTGGGGGCGGGCTTGCCGGTTCCTTGCCTTGCGCCGCCGGCCGCGGTCCAGTCCACGATGGTCGCAAGGTCGCCGTGCAGGGTCGCGTGCGTCTCGCCCCACTTCTCGCCGGGGACGATCTCGATGCGCTCGATCACCCCCCGGATGGCGTTCGCGGCTTCGATGCGCTCCTGCGGCCTGTCCAGCGCTTCGGACAGGCGCTCCACCTTGCGCCGGTAGACCGCCGCGATGTTGGGGTGGATGTCCGGCAGGGCGGCCGGGGCGGCGGCGAGGCGTTCGGCGAGTTCGTCCTGGCGCGCCTCAAGCTCGCGCAGCCGGTCCACCATGCCGCGGACATAGCCGCCGTCCTCGATCACCGCGATCATGGCCTTGATCTTCTTCCCGATGGCGGCGAGTTCCTTCCGGTCGCTCGCGCCCGATGCGCGGCGCTCGCGGTTGAGCCGGTTGGTCTCTTCGGCATACGCCCGCATCGCCTCGGCGGCGGCCTCCGGCGTCATCAGCTTCTCCCTGAGCCCGGCCATGACCCGTTCCTCGATGGCGGCGCGGCGGATGCTCCGGCCGTTGGGGCAACTGCCGGACCTGACATGCCGCGAGCAGGCATAGCGGCCCGCGCCGCGCAGGGTGTAGCGTCCGCCGCACACGCCGCAGTACAGAAGCCCGGAAAGCAGATACCGGGGCCGGTGGGCGCCGTTCAGCCGGTTCGGGTTGGTGGCCGGGCTGGTGTTGGCCGCGCGCACCAGCGCGATGACATCGGCATACTGCCCGCTCAACGCCTCCTGGCGGTCCTTCACCGCCTGCCACAGCGCGTCGTCCAGGATGCGCAGTCCGGGCACATCGACGACAATCCACGCCTCCGGCGGATTGACCCGGGCCACCTTCCGCCCGGTCTCCGGGTTCTTCACGAAGCGCTGGCGGTTCCACACCAGACGGCCGATGTAGAGTTCGTGGTTGAGCAGCCCCGTTCCCCGCTTCGCGTCGCCCCTGATGGACGAGTCCGACCACAGCTTCCCCGTCGGGCCCGGAACCCCCTCCGCGTTCAGCCGGCGCGCGATCGCGCGCGGGCCCGCTCCCGCCGCGAACTCCCGGAAGATGCGGCGCACGATGGCGGCCTGCGCCTCGTTGATCTCCCGCTCGCCCCGCACCGGCTCGCCGGAAGCGTCGAAGGCCCTCACCACGTCGTAGCCGTAGCTCCGCCCGCCGCCGGCCTTGCCCTTCTCCACCCGGCCCCGGATGCCCCGGTGCGTCTTCGCCGCCAGGTCCTTCAGGAACAGCGCGTTCATGGTGCCCTTGAGCCCGACATGCAGCTCGTCGACCTCGCCCTCGGCGAGGGTGACCAGCTTCACGCCGGCGAAGCACAGGTGCTTGTAGAGGATCGCCACGTCGGCCTGGTCGCGGCTCACCCGGTCCAGCGCCTCCGCGACCACGACCTCGAACAGGCCGCGCCTTGCACCTTCGAGCAGCGCCTGGACGCCGGGCCGCAGGATGACGCTCGCGCCCGAGATCGCCGCGTCCCGATACAGGTTCCCGATCTTCCAGCCCTCGCGCGCGGCGCGCTCGCGGCAGACCCGGAACTGGTCCTCTATGGAAGCCGCCCTTTGCTGGTCGGACGAGTAGCGGGCGTAGAGCGCGCAGCGAAGGGTCATGGTCCCGGGCCTCCTGTCATGCGCCGGCCTCGCCGGCATCCTTCCCCGCCGCATTGTCGTTCGCCGCGGCGCGCCTGTCGAATTGTTCGCGCGCGATGCGCCGTCCGAGCAGCCGGGCCAGCGTCGCCACCGCCGCATCGACCCGCGCCTGCGGATCGTCTGTCCCGGCTTCCGGGCCGGGGTTGTCGTTCGCCGCCATACCCCGCATGGCGGCAATCCCGCGCTCCCCGCTCTCCCGCATCTCCCGGCAACTCCCGCAACACCATGCTTCCGGGAATAGGTCTCGGCCTGAGATCCGGCCCTGTCAAACCGGCCATGTATGGGAGTTCCCGCATCGAATCATGCCCTTGCGCGCCCCTGGCCGCCCCTGGCGCGGCATGCCGCGCCAGCAGCATGATCGACAAGAATTCCGCGGTCATCGCGTTTCCGCATGGTCTGCCAGCGTCATCACGGCCTCGCCGTGTTCGGTCGGTGCAACGGCCGTCGCGAACCGGCGGTCCGCCGTCACCACCGTCGCGCCGATACGGTGCGCGAGCGCGAGATACACGCAGTCGTAAACCGGACGGTCGAGGGCCAGCGCCAGCCGCCCGCGTTCGCGCTGACGGTTTCGTCGCCGTTCCAGCGCACCGGCATGTCGGCAAGCAAGGCCATGGCGGCGCCGGCATCGGCGCGCCCGATCTGGCCCAGCCGCGCCTTGCGCCACAACGCATTGGCGATACCCCGCCCACGGCTGCCGGGGCGAGGTCGATCTGCGAACCGGCGCCCCGGATGCGGCCGCTGTCGCGGACCGCCGCCCGGCGATACCGGTTCCCCTGTACTGCGCCGCCGTCCCGCTGCCGTCTCCGCCCGCGCGCTCCTCGCCGGCAGGAGGGGAGTGCTGGCCGTGAGCGGGGCGGCGGTCGGGCGTCCGGGAGAGGGCGTGCGGCCGCCGTTTTCCCTCATCGACACGAAGGAGACGGCACACATGACGGCAGCAATGGCGATGCCCGGCAACACGGCGGACACCTTCCTGGTCCATTTCTTCGGCACCGGCCTGGCCGACGAGCGCTATGCGGTCGAGAAGTTTCAGGCGCGCGCGGACGGCGACATTGTCCCCGTCCCCGCCGGGCCGGCTGGCGCGCAGGGCCGCCGCAAGGCGGCGCACAAGGTCGTCTCGCGCAGGCAGGCCGAGGCGATGCGTCCCGGCCGCACGGAGATCATCGTCTGCACCGGCCTCAGCACCCGGGGCGGGCGGCAGGCCTGGGGCTCGGTGGCCCTGGGCCTGTTCTGCGACCGCCGCCAGAAGGGCTGACGGCCTTCTATCAGGACGTCCGGCCGCCCCGCCGCCCGGCGGGGCGGCCGCCTTTCCCTTTCCCCCACGAACCGAGGAGGACGGCATGGCCCATGCCGATCCGGAGATCCGCCGTCAGCGTGACCGCGCGCGCATCGCCAGACGCACCGCCGAACGGATCGAAGCCGGCCTGTGCACGAGATGCGGCAGAACCGGGCCTGCGCCCGAGCGCCGCCTGTGCGCGCCCTGCAACGAAAAACAGAACCGCGCGGGTCGGGCGCGGGACGCCCGCCTGCGGGCCGGCAGGAAACCCCGGCGCGACCCCGAACGGGCAAGGCGCCACGGACGCGAGCGCGACCGCAGGCTCTATGCCGAGCGTGCGGCCGCCGGCATCTGCACCAGGTGCGGCCGAGAGCCGGCGCGACCGGACCGCACGACCTGCGGGCCTTGCGCGGAGAAGCATCGCGAGCGTGACCGCGCGCGTGACGCCCGGGCCAGGGCCCAGGGCATGCCGTATGGCGGGCGAGACCCGGAAGCCCGGCGCAAGGCCGGCCGGGAGCGCAGCCGCCGGCGCAGCGAGGCCCGCCAGGCCGCCGGGCTCTGTGTGCGCTGCGGCAACCTCCCGCCCGAGGACGGCAGGACCATGTGCCGGCCGTGCCGCGAGGACCGCCGGCAGGCGAAACGGCGGCGCCATGCCGACAGGCGCGCCGCCGGGGTCTGCGTCCGGTGCCGGACCCCCACCTTCGGCGGCGCGGCATACTGCGCGCCCTGCGCGGTCGCCGACAGCGCCGGGCGCAACCCGCAACGCAAGAACGCGCAGAGCCGGAGGCGCTACAGGTTCCGGCGCGAGCGCGGATTGTGCACGGCATGCGGGGCGCCGGCCCAGGGCGCCGCCCGCTGCCCGCCCTGCGCCGAGAAATCCTGCCACGGCTCGGCGCACTTCAAAGGCATCCCGGTCTGGGACCCGACCTGGATCGTCATCGAACTGGAGACCGGCCGCGAGCACGGGCCGTTCGACAGCGAGGCCGACGTCGCGCTCTGCCTCGCCTTCGAGAAGCTCGACCGCGACGAGGTCGAGATCGTCGCGGACATCAGTCCAATGGCGCGCTTCGCATCCTGGGCCTGAGTGCCGACCGGAGGCACGTGCCGCCGGCCGGCGCCGGTGGCCGCGACCATGGTGTTGCCGCCGAGCGTATCGTCGCGCCACCGGTCCTGTCTCCGTCGGGGCCGGCGTGCCGGAGTTGGAGAAGGGCTTTCGCCGGGCAAGCGCCCGGGAGGGTCGGGGAAGTCGTTTCTCCGGCCGGATGTCCGGGCGTCGTCCAGGGGAGATGCCCATGTCCGAGTTCTTCCACGACACCGATGCCGATGCGGCAGCCGACACCGAACACGGCGCGCCGGCCTGCGACGAACTGCTGGCCGAGGCCGGTCTCGACAGCCGGGCCATCCGCGAGGTCCTCGCCGGCCGCGACGCAGAGTGAAGGAAAGCGGGGAGAAGATGAGCGGGACGGGGCCGGAGCGAAGGTTCTCCGGTCCCTGTCGCTCGATCATCGTCAGCAACCAGAGCTGAAGGAGCATCGCAATGAGTTTCGGAATGAACCGCGTCGAACTGATCGGCCGCCTCGGCGCCGACGTCACCGTCAACCATCTCGCCTCGGGAGGCCGCGTGGCCAACCTCAGCATCGCCACCGATGAGTCCTACATGGATCGCCAGACCGGCGAGCGGGTCGACCGCACCGAGTGGCACCGGGTCGTGACCTTCCAGAACGGCCTCATCGACATGCTGGAGCGGCATGCCAGGAAGGGCCGGCTGGTCCACGCCGAGGGCAAGCTCCAGACCCGGCGCTGGAAGAAGGAGGGCGAGGACTCCGACCGCTTCTCCACCGAGATCCTGGTCGTGCCTGGTCACAAGATCCAGTTCCTCGACAAGCCCGTCGGCGCAAACGGGAACGGCGCCCAGGCCGGGACCGCCCAGCCGGCGGCGGACAGCGAGGCCATGCCGGCCGACGGCGCCCCGGAGCAAGCCGGGGAGTCCCGCGACATCATCCCGTTCTAGACCGGTCACACTTCCCTTCTCCCAACTCGGGCGGCCGCTGCGCGGTCGCCCCCCTTTTGCCGCCTGCCCGGAGTCCTCCCCGGCCTGCCCGCCGCGCCGGGCGGGGGCTCGCACCGCCCCGCCGTCGTTTGCGGGGGCGGGCTGGAGGCGGAGTGGAGCGGGATGAGGGCGAACGTCGCGAGGAGAGAGGGAGCCGTCCCTGCCTCCGGCGCAATCCGACAGGGAGCCCGTCATGAACCAGGTCAGCTTCACCCGCATCGCCCGCCACGAATGGCGCGTCCGTCTCGACGGCGAGATCGTCGGCGACGTCTTCCGCATGCCCGACATTCTCGAGGCCCCCGCGACGGTCTTCATGATCCACCTCGACGAAGACACCAGAGGTCCGGTGCGGGTCCATGATGCCGGCCGCGTCCGCGCCGAGACCGAGCGCATGCTGCGCACCCATCCGCTGTGGTAGCGGCCGATGCCGCGCCGCTGTCGGCAGGCGCCGTGCCCGCCGAGAGGCCGATGGGGTCCGTGCAGGGGGAGAGAATGGGCCGGACGACGTGATGTCCCATTGTGATCCACGGGCTCGCTCCAGCAACCCCTGCGGGGTCCTCCACTCCGCTTGCGCTCCGTTCCGGCCGGGACTCGGAATGAAACGGCGCAAGCGCCTAGGCCCGGCGGAATGCGCGGCCGTGGCTCCGCGCTCCCTGCGGTCGCTTGTGCGCCCGCACCACCCGCGCATCCCGCCGGGCCATTCATTCCGGACCCGGTGCTTCCCCTGCGCGCGCGGCTCCCAACAGGACATCACGTCTGGGGATCGGCCCCAGCGCGCAACCGATCGTCAAGGAGATCGTCATGACCCTCATCGAGAACATCGACACCATCGAGACCGAAGGGCAGTCCGTCACCGCGACCGTCTGCGAGAACGCCGCCCTCTACGGCGCAACCCCCGAGCGCGACGAGTTCGATACCCGCGTCATCTGGGACAAGGACGACGCGCTGACCGCCGTTGCCGAAGCCTTCCGCATCCTCAGCGAAGGCGTCTGCCCCGACGGCACGCAGCTCGCCGACGAGCGCGAACACCTGCTCTGGGGCTTCGTCAACATGCTCCATGCCCAGACGCAGCGCCTCGACCGCGGCGTCGACAAGCTCAGCCCCGAACTCCGCGACCTCCAGCGCGACCAGGACGGAACCGAGATCAGGTCCCGCGAACTCGAACTCGTCACCGACCGCGCCCGGAACCTCGGGGACCGACGCGACGCCTTCGAGACCCTGCGCGATGCGGTGGCCGAACAGTACCGCGCCGAGACCGGCGACACATGGCGGCCCCGGCGCGGCAGCCACGTCAGCCAGACCGGCAGGCTGACCTCCGCCAGCATCGACGCCCGAGACTTCGTCCGCGCACGCAAGGACCGCGAGACCATGGCGCACCTGCCCCAGGGCACCCTCGTCGCCATCGCCGGCGGCAAGGACATCGACAACCCCGACGCGGTGATCCGCATGCTCGACAGGACCCGCGCCAAGCACAACGACATGGTCCTCGTGCACGGCGGCGGTCCCGGCGTCGAGAAGGTCGCCGCGCGCTGGGCCGAACGCAACGGCGTCCACCAGATCGTCTGCAAGCCCGACTGGGACCGCCACGGACGCGCCGCACCCTTCCGCCGCAACGACGAACTGCTCAACCTCCTGCCCAGGGGCGTCATCGCCTTCCCCGCCAGCGGCGGAGGCATCACCGGCAACCTCGTGGACCGCGCCCGGCAGATGGGCATACCGGTCCTCCAGGCCAGCGCATAGGCCGCAGCGTAGCGCGGGCCGCGTCAATCCCCAGCGCGGCCCGCATCGAATTCGCCGACGGCGTCGCGGCACCGTCGGCCTCGCGCGCGCTTCGCGCTGCGCTCGCGATCGACACCGTGACCGGCATCTCCGGCAGCGCCGCCGGTGTTGGCGACCGCCAACCCGGTCGCCTGCCAGGGCAGCAGCGCCTTGCGGCTGTCGCCGCCGTCGCGCGTTGTCGCCTGCATCGCTCCCGGCACTCCCGCCGATCCTCGTGACGGCGCTCCGGACGATCCCGCCGTCACCACGCTCGACACTCCGTCCATTCGTGGTGTCGCCACCGTCGCCCGCATCAGGCGCCGCGGAGGCTCCAATCCGCCGGGTTCCCCGGCGTCGATTCCCCCCATCGCTCATACATCGCAAATCGTGCTCCGACGGGCCGCGCCCGTCTCGGTTCTGCACACCCGACGCATCTGTAATGCCTTTTCGCCTTCCGGTTGGCGTTGCGGGAGGTTGCCGGGGAACCCTTGTTTTGCAACGGTTTCCGGTCTTCCCGCCTGCTGCTTCCTTGTCCTCCTGCCCGCGAGCCCGGGGCCCTGTCCAGGACACGTTGTGGCATGTCCTGCGGGTCGGGTCCATCCTTTCCGGACGGTCGGCCCCTTTCGGCGCGCCGCGGCCGGGTTCGTTCAGAACTGGCGCACGAAGCTGAGTTCGGCGCGGTTGCGCTGGTAGTCGAGGGCCTGGGCGTTGGTCTTGCGCTGCTCGCGGATGAGGGAGAGGCGGGGGCTGAAGCCGAGCACGGTCACGGCGCGGTTGTGGACCGAGACCGAGAGGGTCTGCGTGTCGTCCCGGCGCGGCTTGCGGTCGATGGTGCGGTGGGCGGCGCCGCCGCCCTCATAGTCGGTGCGCTGCAGGGCGGCGCGCAGGCCGAGCGTGAAGCCGGCCGGCAGCGCCAGCGTGGCGCCGAGGCTCGCCCGCGGGCCGCTGTTGCGCCAGTGTTCGGCCTTGGCGCGGGCCCAGCTCCAGCCGGCATTGCCGCCGAGGCGCAGGATGGTCAGCGCGGCCCAGCTGGCGCCGAGCGAGACGTCGCCCACCGGGCCGTCGAGCCAGTCGCAGCCGCGGCAGTTGCGCCGGGCGGCGCCGGCGCGGGCGAAGAGCGCGAGGCGCGGCGTCAGGAGATGCTCGCCTTCGAGGCGCAGGCCAACGCTGTCGGTCTCGGGCCGGCCGGCGGTCCATTGCCGGTCCGCGGTCGCGAGCAGGCTCGCTTCGGTGCGGGCGTCGATCAGCCAGCGCGGGCCGACATGGGCGGCAAGGAAATGCCGGTCGAACTCCCCGCCCCTGTATTCCCGGACGCTGGCATCCGCCCCGGCGCGCAGGCGCAGGCGGTCCGTCAGCGGATGCTGGTATTCGCCGCCGCCCCAGAAGGAGACGCCGAAGCCGGATTCGGGCTTCGCGGGATCGTCCAGGGTGAAGGGCAGCCGGCCGAACGGGGTGTCGAGGAAGACCGTGCGCTCGCCCGAGGCGGCGTTGAGGTTGCTGTCCGGGACGATGGCCGCCCCGAACCACGCCTCCCAGCGCCGCCGCGCGCGGATGATGTCGAGGAAGCGCCGGATGTTGGCGGCGACCGCCGGGGGCACGTCGCCCGCCAGCACCTGCTCGAAATGCCGCCGCGCCAGCGTGTCCTCCTCCTTCAGGAAGAAGGCGCGGGCGAGTTCGAGACGCACCCGCACCAGCTCCGGGCGGTCCACCAGGATGGCCCGGAAGGCGGCGATGGCCTCGTCCAGCCTGCCCTCGCGGGCCTCCCGGTCCGGTGCGGCATCGGCCGCGGCAAGCGCCTCCATCCCGGCCCGGAAGCGCATGTCGGTCGCATCCTGGCCCAGGGCAGGGCGCGCGACGGGCGCCGCAACAAGCAGGACCGACAGCCCCGCCAGCACGGGAACAAGGAACCGGAAAGGTCTCATCGCGTCACTCGTCTCCCGCCGCCGCCCGGGAGAGAGGCCCGCATCGCCCCGGACACGCTCATCGAAAGGGGGGAAGGGCCAGGAACCGCCTCGGGGCGCCGCCGCTCGCCCGGAGGGAAGCCGCCGGAAGAACGGCGCGCGGGCCGCGTCTGTCGCATCGCTTGCCGTCCGGGCTCCCGATCGAAAAAGAAGGGCGGCGCAGGAAACGCGCCACCCTTGTCACGACCGGGGACCGGGCCGGGCTCCCGCATGAACGGGAGCCCGGCCCCGTGCATCACGGCGCCTGAAGCTCCGTGCCGAAGGCGCCGACCATCCGGTGGGTGCCGCCATGCTCGGCCTGGAACTTGCCCATGATCGCGGTCGGATGGTTGCTGCCGTCGCCGCCATTCTCAACCGTGCCGACCTTGTCGTCATACAGGTTGGCCACCCAACTCCCGGCCGGCGCCGCCTTGATGCCGTTGATCGACCACACCGTCTTTTCCGTGTTGACGATGTGGCCCTTCGCCGACGCCGTGTCCCGGGAGGGGTCGGTGGTCCAGGCCGCCTTGTTCAACGTCACGCTCCAGTCGTTCTCCATCCCGTTTTTCAGCCTGAAGTCGTGGATCGTGCCGGTCAGGCCCGTGTCGGCGTTCAGGCTGGCGGTCCCGAACTGGGCCTTCAGCGTGGCCGTCGCCGTGAACTCGCCGCCGTCGCCCTTCTCGTTGAGCGGGTCGTTGATGGCGTACCAGCCGATCGCGGGGCCCTCATAGGTCGCCGCCCTGCCTCGGTTGACGTTCAGGCTCTTGCCGTCCGTGGCGAGTTCGACGCCCCCGCCGACGGACTGGTAGAAGGCGCTGACCGCCGCCGGCATGCCGTCGGCGTCGTTCCGCACCCACCAGCCGAAGTACATGTAGCTGAGGTCCCTTTCCAGCACCTTCGCGCCCGTGTCGTGGACGAAGTACCAGCCGTCGGACAGGAAGTAGCCGCCGAACCCGCCGCCTCCGACCCCGGTCCCGACCGTGCAGGTGCCGGAGACGGGGCAGAAGTAGGTGCCCTTCGCGCCGTAGTAGGTGCCGGGGACCTTGATCTCCGCGCCCCCGTCGGTCGGCTTCGGAGCGGTCACGCTCCCTATCCCGACGGTCCACTTGTCGAACGTTTCGGATCCGATCGCCCGGTCGACCCCGGTGCCCAGGGTCAGCTTGCGATCCGCCTTGGTGTAGGTCCACCACCACCGCTGGTCGGGAGAACAGCGATGGCGACGGCGGCGAAGCTACCCTTTTCGTGGCGCGATGTCGAAGTCCTGCCGGACCTTGAACGGCTGCGCCTGGTTCTGGCGGTGCTTCCCGACGAGGAGATCGTGACGGCGCTTGAAGTGTGTCGCGGTCGGGGCCGTAACGACTACCCGGTGCGGGCGATGTGGCGGGCGCTGATCGCGGGGGTGGTGTTGCAACACGCCTCGATGCAGTCGCTGTTGCGGGAGCTGGGGCGCAACCCGGCGTTGCTGGAGATCTGCGGGTTCGACCCTCTGCCGTATCAGAGCGGGCCGGTGACGGTGCTTCACGACGGGCATGCGGTAACGCGCCCGGCGCGGGTTCGTTCGACGGCGCCGAGCCACTGGAACTTCTCGCGGTTTCTGGGGCGTGTTGTGCAGCTTGAGGACGAGCAGGGGCTGGTGTCCGCCATGATCGAGAGCCTGCGCGCCGCGCTGTTCGCCGCGTTGCCGGACTTCGGGCGTCATCTCGGCTACGACGGCAAGGCGATCGCGAGCCACTCGACGGGCCGGGTCGGCAAGGACGAGGACAAGACCTCGGACCCCGACGCCGACTGGGGCAAGCACGAGACGGGCGGGGTGGACGCCAGGACCGGCGCGGTGTGGAAGAAGGTGAAGTCGTGGTTCGGCTACGGGCTGCACCTGATCGCCGACACCGATTACGAGGTTCCGGTGGCCTTCGAGGTGACGCGCGCTTCGGCCTCGGAACCCAAGGTGCTGTCCGGGATGCTGGAGGAGCTGTTCGCAAGGGCGCCGGAGATCGCCGGGCGCTGCGCCGACTTCAGCGCCGACCGCGGTCTCGACGATGCCCGCCTGAAGGCGCGGCTGTGGGACCGGTGGACCGCCCGCCCGCTGATCGATACACGGCTGATGTGGCGGGTGGAGAAGCAGGAGCCGAGATACGATCCGGCGCAGCCGATCACGCGGCCGCTGTTCCCCGACCGCGCCGATGTCATCGTTCACGACGAGCGCGGCCGGGTGTCCTGCGTCTGTCCCGGGACCGGCGAGGTCCGCGCTATGGCGTTTCAGGGGTTCGAGGCTGATCGGGGCCGCTGCGGCACGCTCAAATACCGCTGCCCGGCAGCCGCCTTCGGCTTCGCCTGCGCCGGCAGCCGGGCCTGCCACCGGGCCGGCGGGGTCAAGCCCGGAGACTATGGCCGCATCCTGCGCATCGACCTCGACAGCCACGACCGGCGCATCTTCACCCCCACGCCCTGGGGCAGTCCGTCATGGCGGCGCGGCTACAACCGCCGCTCGGCCATGGAGCGGATCAACAGCCGCCTCGACAACAGCTTCAACTTCGAGACCCACTACATCCGAGGCCGCGCCAGGATGAAGACCCGCCTCGGCCTCGCCCTGGCGGTCATGATGGCGATGGCTCGCGCCCAGGCCCGCGCCGGCCGCCCCGAGCGCATGCGCTCCCTGGTCGGCACCGTGCCGTATCTCGACACCGGCTGACCGCTTGTCTGCCTCCCGACAATCCTGCCCGATCCCGCCGCCCGACGGCAGAGGGGAAGCCACGCCCGCACGCCAGACAATCTTCCGGTAATCGTACTTGTCAGGCCCCGGAAGCCCGTATCCTGCCCGGTGGGGAAGCGGGCAGGACGATATCCGACCGCCAAAATCGAACCGGCGACAGCCAAAAATCACCACAGCGGCCGGTTGCCGCCTTGCGCTCGGCATTCGACTTCATTATACAACGAGTCTGGCTTGTTTGCTGCCCGTTGTGCGGTCGCAAACCGGTCCGGAATTGCGGAGGTCGAGGTCATGACGAATACCGCAAGCGTCATTGCGATGCGCGACGGCCGCGAACCCGGCAATGCCTTCGGCGCCCCGCATGGGGGCGAATTTGATGCCAGCCGCCGATCGCGCACGACCACCATGCAGGACGCACGTTCCTGCAACGGTCCCACATCTTGAAATCAAGGAGTCCATGACATCATGAGCGCACGACAGGAATTCAAGGTCTCCGGCGAGGTCGTCGACCATTCGGGCCAGGGCGGAGACCGCAGCTACACGGTTGCGGACGGTTTCTCCGGACTGGCGAAAGTCATCGGCGGCACCGACAACAACTGGTTCCAGGGGGGCCACCGGGGCGACTGGTACCAGGGCGGCGCCAACCGCGAGGGCTCCGACACGGCCAGGGGCGGGGCCGGCGACGACTTCCTCGCCGGCGGCAAGGGCGCGAACCTCCTCCGGGGCGAAGGGTGGGGCGACATCCTCGTCGGCAATCGCGACGATGCGTTCTTCGACCGGATGTACGGCGACAACGGCGACGACATTCTGGTCGCGGGCCGCGTGAAGGCGAAGAGCCGCACCGAAGAGGGGGCGAACGGCAACAGCGTGCGGGTCGGCCCGCAGCCCGACAACCCCGAGTGGTGGTCCCCGGCGCTGACGAAGGGCAACTTCATGCAGGGCGGCGACGGCTTCGACGAGTTCGTGCTGCACCGCGACAGCTACGTCCACATCACCGACTTCCTCCATGAGGAGGACCGCATCGTCATCTCCGAGCTGAGGGGCCACACCCTGGAGGAGTCCGTCAAGGTGGTGCACCACCCCGACGGATACTACGGTGATCGCCACTTCCGGATCATTCTCGACGGCAACATCGTCCTCGCCGAGATCAACGGCTACCGCATCACGGACGGCCCCAACTTCGACTCCGAGGATCCGGACAAGGTCCAGGCGGCGATCGACAGGATCTGGAGCGCCCTCGAGGGCGTGCAGGGGGACTACTGGTTCGGAGGCGCAGGCGGCGACGAGGCGAGAGGCACCGCCTACGACGACCAGATGTGGGGCTGGAACGGCGACGACATCATCGATGCCGGCGCGGGCGACGACGAGGTCTGGGGCGGCCACGGCAACGACACGATCCGCGGCGGCGACGGCGAAGACGAGATCTTCGGTGAGCACGGCAACGACACGCTCTGGGGCGGCGCCGGCCGGGACATCGTCGGCGGCGGGCAGGGCAACGACGTGCTCTACGGCGGCGACGGCCAGGACCACCTCTCGGGCGACGGCGGCAACGACCGGCTCGACGGCGGCAAGGGCCGCGATTGGCTCTACGGCGGCGGCGGTCGTGACATCTTCGTCATCGACCCGAGCGGCGCGACGCCCGACGTCATCGCCGACTTCAACGTCGCCGTGGACTACGTGCGCCTTCCTCTCGGCCTGGCCCAGGCCGACGTGCGGTTCGAGCAAGTGGAGGGGGGGTTCACGAGAGATCGGGGCGACCGCTTCGGCTTCGACAATCCGGTGGCTGCGTACAGGCTCGTCACCGGAGAAGGGGACAGCAAGAAGACGCTCGCCGTCTTCCTGAACAAGGACGGACAGGACTTCTCGAACGTGGAGTTCATCTGGGACTTCGACCCGAACAAGGAATACCCGCCGCCGCCCACGGGGAAGACCATCGACGGGACGGGGAAAAAGGATCTTCTGCTGGGCACCCGTGGCGACGACACCATCAACGGGGGGGGGGGCAAGGACGACCTCTACGGGCGTGATGGCGGCGACACCCTCAACGGCGGCGAGGGCCACGACAAGCTCTACGGCGAGAACGGCGCTGACACGCTCAACGGCGGCGGCGGCAAGGACATCCTGGAGGGCGGCAAGGGAGACGACTTCCTCTACGGCGGCGACGGCGATGACGTTCTCAGGGGCGGCTCCGGCAACGACACCCTCGAAGGCAACGCCGGCGACGACAGCCTCTTCGGCGGGGCGGGCAACGACACCATGGGCGGCGGCGAGGGCCATGACCGGCTCTATGGCGGCAGCGGCGCCGACACGCTCGACGGGGACGCCGGCGCCGACCGGCTTGAGGGCGGCGAGGGCAACGACTTCCTCTCCGGCGGCAAGCACGACGACCGGCTCATCGGCGACGGCGGCAACGACGTGCTCGAGGGCGGCAAGGACGCCGACTACCTCACCGGCGGCGAGGGCGCCGACGAGTTCCTGTTCAGAAAGGGCGACGGCGTCGACGTCATCACCGACTTCGAGGACGGGACCGACACCATCGTGTTCCTCGCCGAGAAGGAGAACAGGCTGGGGTCGAAGTTCATCGGGTTCGACAACCTGGTCATCGAGGAGACCGACTACGGCGTTCGCATCACGTCGAAGAAGTTCGCCGAAGGGCAGGAGATCCTTCTGCAGGGCGTGACCGCCGACCAGATCGACGCGGAAGACTTCAGCTTCGTCACCCTCCAGGAGTACAACGACCTGCTGATCAACGCCTGAGCGCGGCGCAGCGGCAGAAGACGCGAGGCAGGCGGCCGGGCGCCTTGCTGTTTCCGGCGACGGCTCGCAGGGCTGATCCGGCAGGGCGTTGCGTCCGGGACGGGGAGACGAGGTCATGACGACGGCCGCGGGCAAGGCCGGGCTGCGGGACCGTTCCGGGTGCGGCATGGCCGTCCAGCGGGCGCGCGGTCTCCGCCCTCCGGTTCCGCGTGTCCCGGTCCGCTTCGGCGGCATCGGGCCTGCTGCCGCCCGGCGTGCTGCGATGTGGTTGACGCCCTTCCCGATTGAGCGCCGGGGCCGTCTTGCTTGCTGAGACCTCTTCCTCCGGTGATCTGCATCCGCGTGCGGTTCTGGCCCGGCATCGCGGTGCGCTGATCGTCGTCGGCGCGCTGAGCGCGGCGGTGAACCTGCTGATGCTCGCCGGGCCGCTGTTCATGCTGCAGATCTACGACCGGGTGCTGACCAGCCGCTCGGAGGCGACGCTGGTCATGTTGTTAGCCATCGTGGTCTATCTCTACGGGCTGATGGGGCTGCTGGACGGGCTGCGCGGACGCATCCTGTCGCGGGTAGGCGCGGGTTTCCAGGACGCGCTCGACGAGCGGGTATTCGATGCCGCCCACCGCGCCGGGCGGGACCCGTCGCGGCGCGGCAACCCGGGCCAGGCGTTGCAGAACCTGGAGTCGGTGCGCGGGTTTCTGGCCTCGCCGGCGCCGGGGGCGCTGCTGGACCTGCCCTGGACGCCGTTCTTCGTGGCGGTGATCTTCATCTTCCATCCGCTGCTGGGGTGGCTGGCGGTTGCGGGCGCCACGGTGCTGGTGGCGCTGGCGCTCGTCAACCGGTGGGCGACGCGCCGACCGCGGGACGGCGCCGCACGTCTGTCGGCCGAAGCCGCGATCCGGGCGGAAGATGTGCGCCGCGAGGCGGAGACGGTGACCGGCCTCGGCATGACGGGACCGCTGCGGGCGCGCTGGAAGTCGGTTCGCGAGGCGGCGCTGGACCGGTCGATGCAGGCAGCGGACGCGGGCGGCGGCTATGCGTCGGCGAGCAAGGCGTTCCGTCTTCTTTTGCAGTCGGCGATGCTGGCGCTCGGGGCGTGGCTGGTGCTGGGGGGCGAACTGACGGCAGGGGCGATGATCGCGGCGTCGATCCTGCTGGGCCGGGCGTTGCAGCCGCTGGAGCAGACGGTCGCGCAGTCGGCGGCGATCCAGCGGGCGCGGTCGGGCTGGCTGGCGGTAACGCGGCTGCTGACGGAGATTCCTCCGGAGGTCGTGCCGATGGCCCTGCCGCGTCCGGCGGCGCATCTTCGGGTGCGCGACCTGACGGTACTGTCGCCGGACCGCCGGGAGGTCCTGCTGCGGGGCGTGACGTTCGATGTCTCGCCGGGCGAGGCGGTTGCGGTGGTCGGTCCGAGCGGGGCCGGCAAGTCGACGCTGGCGAAGGCGCTGGCCGGGCTGTGGCCGGCGGCGCAGGGCGACATCCGCCTGGGCGGGGCGGAGCTGCCGGCCTGGGGCGAGGCGCTGTGGCGGGAGCACCTGGGCTACCTGCCGCAGGAGGTGGCGCTGCTGACGGGCAGCGTGGCCGAGAACATCGCCCGTTTCAGTCCCGAGGCGGATGAGGAAACAGTGGTGCGGGCAGCGACGGCTGCGGGTGCGCACGAGATGGTCCTGTCGCTGCCGGCCGCCTACGACACGATGCTGGCGGGCGGCGGCGGGGTGTCGGGCGGGCAGCGTCAGCGCATCGGCCTGGCGCGGGCGCTCTACGGCGACCCGGCGCTGCTGGTTCTGGACGAGCCGGATGCAAGCCTAGACGATGCCGGCGTGGCGGCTCTGAACCGGGCGGTCGCGGGGGCGAAGGCGGCGGGCCGGGCGGTGGTGGTGATGGCGCACCGGCGGGCGATGCTGGCCGAATGCTCGCGGATCGCGGTGCTGGAAGGCGGGCGGCTGCGGATGTTCGGACCGGCCGAGGATGTTCTGGCGCGGCTGCCGGGGCCACGGCCGCGGCTGACAACGGTGGGCCCGGACGGGGAGCGCCCGGGTAAGGAGCGCCGGGCGGTGGCGGAGTCCGCCGGCCGGGAACAGGCGTCCGGCGATGGCTGAGGCGGGGCGCGGACGCTGGCCGACGGGTGGTCCGGTCCGGGTCGGGCTGCTGGTGCTCGGCATCGGGTTCGCCGGTGCGCTGGCCTGGGCCGCATCGGCGGAGATCCACGGCGCGGTGATCGCGCCGGGCAGCGTGGAACTGGAGTCGCGGCTCCAGGCGGTCCAGCACCCCGACGGGGGCGTCGTGGCGGCGTTGCCGGGGCGCGACGGGGCGCGGGTCGAGGCCGGGGCGGCGATCCTGGAGCTGGACGCCACCGAGCTTTCCGCCGAGAGGGCGTTGCTGGCAAGGCAGTTGCAGGAGGCGCGGGCGCGCATCGACCGCCTTGCGGCCGAGGCCCGGTCCGGGGACGAGGTCGCGTTCCGCGATGCGGACACGGCGGCGGGCGACCCGGCGCTGGCGGCGCTGCTGGCGGCCGAACGGGTGCTGTTCGAGACCGGGCGCGAGTCGCTGTTGCAGAGGGTGGCGCAGATCGGGGAGCGCAAGACGCAGACCGCGGCCTTCATCGAGGGGCTGCGGCTGCAGGGGAAGGCGATCGGCGACCAGCTGGCCCTGATCGAGGCGGAGGCCCGCGACAAGAAGGAACTGCTGGAGAAGGACCTGATCCCGAAGCCGGAGGTCTCGCGGCTGCTGCGGGAGGAGGCGCGGCTCACGGGCGAACTCGGGCGGCTGGAGGCGGAGGCCGCGCGGGGCCGAAGCGCGCTGGCCTCCTACGAGATCGAGCGGCTGCGCCTGCTGGCGGAGCGGCGCGAGACGGCGCAGGACGAGATGCGCACGCTGCAGCCGCGCGAGGCCGAACTTGCCGAGCGCCTGCGGGTGGTGGAGACCCGTCTCGCGCGGCGCGTGCTGCGTGCGCCGATGGCGGGCGTAGTGCATGGGCTGCGGGTGTTCACCGTGGGCGGGGTGATCCCGGCGGGCGCGGAGGTGGCGACCATCGTGCCCGAGGGCGTGCCGCTGGCGCCCCGGGTCCGGGTCGAGGCCGGCCAGATCGACGAGGTCCGGCCCGGCCAGGAGGTGACGGTCATGTTCCCCGCCTTCAACCTGCGCAGCGCGCCGGAGTTCACCGGGCGGGTGCGCACCGTCTCGGCCGATGCGCTAGTCGACGAGGCGACGGGCGCGCGCTACTACACCGCCGAGATCGCGTTGAGCGCGGAGTCGGAAGCGGAGGCCCTGGCGCGCGGCATCGTCCCCGGCATGCCGGTCGAGGCGTTCATCCGGACCCGCGCCCGCACGCCGCTCGCCTTCCTGCTCGACCCCTTCACCGACTACATCCGCCACGCCTTCCGAGAGGAGTGACGCCATCGGTCGGGTCCAGTCAGAGCGGAGAGACCGGAATAGGCCCGGACGGTCTTCTGCAAGGCGGCCCGAACGCGCCGGATCGAAATGCGGTGCATGCCGGGTGCCGGGCTCAGATATCGACAACAAGCAAGTGTCGGTCTCGGTGGTAGCGTGCCCTGGATGAAGATCACCGCGACCAGGGTGCCGAAGACATTCGAGAGCCCGCCGAGGATCGGATAGGCGATCGCGAAGGTGGCCAGGATCACGCCGAAGTTCAGGTGCTCGATATGCGTCGTGTAATGGGCGTAGATGGCACCGCCGAGCCCCGCGATGAAGCCGCCGGCGGTCATCGCCGCGACCTTCACCACGGTGAGGTTGATGCCGGCGCTCTGGGCGGCGAGCTCGTCCTCGCCCACCGCGCGCAGCACCGCGCCGGCGCGCGAACGGTCCATCCACCACAGCGCCGCCATGACGATAATCACCACCGCCCAGACGAACAGCATCACGTCGAGCAAGGTCCAGCCGTTCTCCGGGAAGAAGCGGATCTGCCGGAAGCCCTCGCCGCCGAGCGGGCCCACCGTGATACCGCCTTTCGAAATCTGGTAGTCGAAATTGAAGAAGAACAACCGCACGAACTCGCCGAAGGCGAGGGTCGCAATGACCAGCATCAGGCCCTTCACCCTGAGCGCCGGGAATCCGACGATAAAGGCCATCACCCCGGCGAGCAGCGCGCCGACCAGCATGGCGGGGACGATGTGGAACCCGGCGAGTACGGTCAGCATCCCGGCGACATAGGCGCCGATAGCGAAGAAACCGGCCTGGGCGAGGCTCAGCTGCCCGGTCAGCATCACGACATAGGCCGACAGCCCGAGGATCGTGTGGACTCCGATGATCTGCAGGAGACCGAGATAGAAATCCATCGGGAGCGCCGCCCCTCAATCGCGTCCGGCCGAGGGCGAAAAGATGCCGCCGGGACGCAGGAACAGGAATACGAACAGCAACAGCATCACGTACATGTCGCGCTCGGTGACGCCGCGCAGGAACTGGAACATGTTCTCGAACGCGCCGACCAGCAGACCGGCGATGATGGCGCCGGGAATGCTGCCGAGCCCTCCGATGACGGTGACGATCAGACCTTTGACGGTGAACGGTATCGACAGCAGGGGCGACAGCACGCCCACCGCCGCCCCGATCATCGCGCCGGCGACACCGCCGAGCACGCCGGTGATCACGAACGTCATCGCGTTGGTCCGCTCGAGCCCGATGCCGCAAAGCTGGGCGGCGACGGGCTGTTGCGAGACCGCCCGGGTCGCGATGCCGAGACGCGTGCGATAGATCAGGTAAAGCAGCACGGCCATGCTGACGACGCTTACGGCGAAGACGAACATCAGGTCGCCGCGCAAGCCGAACGGCCCCAGCTCGACCATCACGTCGTCGAACAGCGCCGGGTAGGGCTGCGGCATGCCGTCGGTCTCGTGAACGATGATCTCGTCGATGAAAAGCAGCATGCCGACCGTTGCCATCAGCGTCGCCAGCGGGCTCGCGAGCGGGATAAAGCGGAAACAGAGCAGGTAAATGACGTAACCGAAAATGCCGGCCGCGACCGCCGCGATGAGAAACACGACGGGCGCGGGCGCGGGAACGACCGCGAAGACCGCGATGCTCGAATAGGCGCCGGCGATGGCGGCGGCGGCATAGCTCATGTTGAGCTTGTCCATCACGCCGAAGATCAGCGTGAAGCCGATCCCGATCATCGGTAAGCGCCGCGCCGTCACCCTCGTTGTGACCTGAGATTTTCGTGTTCATCTGGCCCTTGTCAACGACGGAGGTGACAGATGACAGACAGATTGCATGAGCGAGTAACGGAGGAGGCCACCGACGCTGCGGTTGCGGTTGCGACGTGCGCGAACGGCGCGCGGGTGTGGCCGGAAGCGGAGAAGGCGCGGATTGTGGCGGAGACGTTCGAGGAGGGAGCGACGGTGGCGGGTGTTGCCCGGCGCCACGGCCTTTCGCGGACGCAGTTGAGCGGCTGGCGGCGCATGGCTCGGGACGGCCTTCTTGGCCCGGTTTCCGGCGCGGTCGACGATCCGTTCGGCCTGGTCCCGGTGACGGTGTCGGTGGCTGCTGAGCGGAACGGCGCGGCATCGGCGCCCGGGGACGGTATCGCGATCGCGATCGCCGACATCCGGGTGGTGGTGCCGCCGGACTTCGACGCGGGGCACCTGTCGCGCATCCTGGTCTGCGTTCGGGCCGCGCCATGATCCTGACCGGGGAGAAGGTGCGGGTCTGGCTGGCGACCCGCCCCGTCGACTTCCGCAAGGGACATGACGGGCTGTCGGCGGTGGTGCAGACGGTGCTGGGCCACGACCCCTATAGCGGCGCGGTCTTCGCCTTCCGCTCCAGGCGGGGCGACAGGATGAAGATCCTGGTCTGGGACCGCACCGGGCTGGTCATGGTCTACAAGCGCCTGGAGGGCGGCGGCTTCCAGTGGCCGCGCCCGTCGGATGGAGTGATCGGGCTGTCGCCAGCGCAGTTCTCGGCGTTGTTCGAGGGTCTCGATTGGCGGGCGGTCCGGGCCGTGCGACGGCCACGGCCGCGCCAGGCGGCCTGATCGCGCACCTTGTCGCCTCACCGGGGAACGGTGTCCATCCCACCGTCTCCCCGGTGTCGCCAGGACGAGCTGTCCGGCCCCGTTTACAGCGGGGCCGGAAGCATGGTCGCCTTGCATTATCTCATTGATTCTGAAAGATGGATCCGATGCCAACAAGCATGGGAAGCGCCGTTCCCGTGAGCGATCTGCAACGCCGTCTGGCGGCCGTCGAAGCCCAACTTGCGAAGGAGCGCGCCGAGCGCAAGGCCGCCGAGGATGCGCTGGCTGTGTCCGAGCAGGCGCGCGAACGCCTGGAGCGGATCATCGCCTCGCTGAACCATGCCGTGTGGGGCGCGCGCTCGGAGAAGCGCCATGCCGATCAGGACCGGCTGCCGCTGTTCGAGGACATCGCGGTCGCCGAGGGGATGTTGGCGGAAGCCCGGGAGAAGGCCGACGCGGCGACCGGCAGACAACGGCGCAAGCCGCAGCCGACCAATCGTAATCTCGGCCATCTGCCCAGGCACCTTGAACGCTTCGAGAAGGTGATCGAGCCGCAGAGCACGGAGTGCCCTTGCGGCTGTGGCGCGATGACCAGGGTCGGCGAGGACCGCACCGAGCGGCTCGACATCGTGCCGGCGAAGTTGAGAGTGCTGGTGACGATCCGGCCGAAATACATCTGCCGCGCCTGCGAGGGCAAGCAGAGCGTCCAGGCGCCGGCGCCGGAATACCTGGTGCCGCGCGGCCTGCCGACCGAGGGGCTGGTGGCGCACACGCTGGTCGCCAAGTTCGCCGACCACCGTGTGTCCTGAAGCACCGCCATGAAAGGAGGTGCGCAACTGCAAGAGAGATGAGGGTAGGCCCCTCGGGGTCGACGATCAGGCGTCGGTCTCAAACCACCACGAGCTGCTGTCGTAAAGAGCGATGGTGGTGAGCGTCGTGGAAACGGCGGGACGACGATCTCGTCAGGTGAGGTCCGGGGAGACGAGCGAAAGCGAACCGCCGATGAACTGCCGAAAGCGTATGGTCGATGTCAGAACCGGGGGTGGTGGTCACTCCGGGACAAGCATGGGCGGAGTCCTGGAGTCCGGCCCACGCGGCATCCGGCTCGAAGGCGGCGTGAACCCGGAACAGGCTTTCTTGCGGAACAGGAGAACCGTAAGCGCCGCGCCGTCACCCTCGTTGTGACCTGAGATTTTCGTGTTCATCTGGCCCTTGTCAACGACGGAGGTGACAGATGACAGACAGATTGCATGAGCGAGTAACGGAGGAGGCCACCGACGCTGCGGTTGCGGTTGCGACGTGCGCGAACGGCGCGCGGGTGTGGCCGGAAGCGGAGAAGGCGCGGATTGTGGCGGAGACGTTCGAGGAGGGAGCGACGGTGGCGGGTGTTGCCCGGCGCCACGGCCTTTCGCGGACGCAGTTGAGCGGCTGGCGGCGCATGGCTCGGGACGGCCTTCTTGGCCCGGTTTCCGGCGCGGTCGACGATCCGTTCGGCCTGGTCCCGGTGACGGTGTCGGTGGCTGCTGAGCGGAACGGCGCGGCATCGGCGCCCGGGGACGGTATCGCGATCGAGATCGCCGACATCCGGGTGGTGGTGCCGCCGGACTTCGACGCGGGGCACCTGTCGCGCATCCTGGTCTGCGTTCGGGCCGCGCCATGATCCTGACCGGGGAGAAGGTGCGGGTCTGGCTGGCGACCCGCCCCGTCGACTTCCGCAAGGGACATGACGGGCTGTCGGCGGTGGTGCAGACGGTGCTGGGCCACGACCCCTATAGCGGCGCGGTCTTCGCCTTCCGCTCCAGGCGGGGCGACAGGATGAAGATCCTGGTCTGGGACCGCACCGGGCTGGTCATGGTCTACAAGCGCCTGGAGGGCGGCGGCTTCCAGTGGCCGCGCCCGTCGGATGGAGTGATCGGGCTGTCGCCAGCGCAGTTCTCGGCGTTGTTCGAGGGTCTCGATTGGCGGGCGGTCCGGGCCGTGCGACGGCCACGGCCGCGCCAGGCGGCCTGATCGCGCACCTTGTCGCCTCACCGGGGAACGGTGTCCATCCCACCGTCTCCCCGGTGTCGCCAGGACGAGCTGTCCGGCCCCGTTTACAGCGGGGCCGGAAGCATGGTCGCCTTGCATTATCTCATTGATTCTGAAAGATGGATCCGATGCCAACAAGCATGGGAAGCGCCGTTCCCGTGAGCGATCTGCAACGCCGTCTGGCGGCCGTCGAAGCCCAACTTGCGAAGGAGCGCGCCGAGCGCAAGGCCGCCGAGGATGCGCTGGCTGTGTCCGAGCAGGCGCGCGAACGCCTGGAGCGGATCATCGCCTCGCTGAACCATGCCGTGTGGGGCGCGCGCTCGGAGAAGCGCCATGCCGATCAGGACCGGCTGCCGCTGTTCGAGGACATCGCGGTCGCCGAGGGGATGTTGGCGGAAGCCCGGGAGAAGGCCGACGCGGCGACCGGCAGAGAACGGCGCAAGCCGCAGCCGACCAATCGTAATCTCGGCCATCTGCCCAGGCACCTTGAACGCTTCGAGAAGGTGATCGAGCCGCAGAGCACGGAGTGCCCTTGCGGCTGTGGCGCGATGACCAGGGTCGGCGAGGACCGCACCGAGCGGCTCGACATCGTGCCGGCGAAGTTGAGAGTGCTGGTGACGATCCGGCCGAAATACATCTGCCGCGCCTGCGAGGGCAAGCAGAGCGTCCAGGCGCCGGCGCCGGAATACCTGGTGCCGCGCGGCCTGCCGACCGAGGGGCTGGTGGCGCACACGCTGGTCGCCAAGTTCGCCGACCACCAACCGTTCTACCGTCAGAGCGAGGCATACCGGCGCGAGGGGATCGACCTCGACCGCACCATGCTGGGGAACTGGGCGGGGCGCGGGATGCAGGTGCTGGCCCCGGTGATCGACCGGATGATCGAGCACCTCAAGGCGTCGGACGGTCTGTTCATGGACGAGACCACGGTGCCGGTGATGGCGCCGGGGACCGGCAAGACGCGCCTCGACTATCTGTGGGCGATCGCCCGCGATCAGCGCGGCTATGGCGGGGTCGACCCGCCGATCGTGGTGTTCCACCACTCGCGCCATCGAAGTGCGAAGGTCGCTCTGGAGTTGATGCGGGGCTACACCGGCGGCGGCCCGCTGCATGTGGACGGCTACAGGGTGTACGATGCGCTCGGCGATCCGAAGCAGACGGTCAGCCCATGGGTGCTCGCCTACTGCTGGACCCACTGGCGGAGACGCTTCGTCGACTTCCAGCGCGCCACGGAGTCGCCCCTGTGCGAGGAAATCCTCGCACGGATCGCGGCGCTCTACCGGATCGAGACCATGGTGCGCGGTCACCCGCCAGAGCTGCGGCTGAAGGCGCGGCAGGAGTTGTCGGCGCCGATCGTCGAGGCCATGCGGCCCTGGCTCGAGGCCCGGCTCGACCGTCTGTCCAGCGCGTCCGAACTCGCCAGGCACATCCGCTACGCCCTCAAGCGCTGGGATGGCCTGTGCCGGTTCCTCCATGACGGACGTATCGAGATGGACACCAACCCTGTCGAGAACCTCATCCGTCCGGTGAAGCTCACAAAGAAAAACGCGCTGTTCGCCGGCAGCGACGACGGCGCCAGGACCTGGGCGCGGTGCGCCAGCCTGATCGGCACCTGCAAGCTCAACGGCGTCAATCCGCAGGTCTACCTGACCGACACCCTGCGCCGGATCATCGACATGCACCCCCTGTCACGCATCGACGAACTCATGCCCTGGAACTTCGACCCGAAAATCCCGGGCCTCACACGTCAACAAGGGTAACCGCGCGGCGCTTACGGAGAACCTGTCGTCCCGATGCCAAGGGAGACGGCCAACCGGGCAGCCCCCGGAAGGCTCAGAGTACCGATGCGGGGCACAGGGGCAGAACAGCCCGTAGTAGGGATGAAGGCGCTGTAATGGCGCTGGACCGAAGGGGCTGTGGTGTTCAGCCGCTGCCGTCGGCCAACTGGTGACAGGAGGAGCCGGATGACAGGGGCAAAGCCGTTCCCGATAGCAAAGAGGGAAGTCTGGGAAGCCTTCAAGCATGTGAAGGCAAACCGGGGAGCGGCTGGAGTAGATGGGCAGACGGTCGAGAGTCTGGAGGAACGGCTTGGTCCGGAACTCTACAAGCTCTGGAATCGCATGTCCTCAGGCAGCTATATGCCGCCTCCGGTTCGCAGGGTGAACATCCCCAAGGAGGGCGGCGGGAAGCGCCCGTTGGGCATACCGACGGTCACGGACCGCATCGCTCAGGAGGTTGTTCGCCGACATCTGGAGCCCTTGTTGGAACCGATTTTCCATGAGGACTCATACGGATATCGGCCGAAGCGATCCGCCATTGACGCCATCCGGACAGCGCGTCGGCGATGCTGGCGCTACGACTGGGTGCTGGACATGGACATCAAGGGGTTCTTCGACAACATCGACCACGAGTTGCTGCTGAAGGCCGTTCGTCACCATACGGACTGCCGGTGGGTGCTGCTCTATGTCGAGCGCTGGTTGAAGGCTCCCGTGATCGAGGAGGACGGCACCGTTGTCGCACGGGACAGGGGCACGCCACAGGGCGGGGTAATTTCGCCAGTATTGTCCAACCTGTTCCTGCACTATGCGTTCGATCAATGGATGAAAAGGTCGATGCCGCATGTTCCGTTCGAACGGTATGCGGACGATATAATCTGCCATTGTCGAACGGAGGAGGCGGCAAAGACCCTCTGGCGGCGGGTTGCGGACCGATTGGCCGAGTGCGGCCTGGAGGTCCATCCGCAGAAGACCAAGGTGGTCTACTGCAAGGATACCAACCGCAAGGCGGACTACCCGACGGTCGCGTTCGACTTCCTGGGCTACCGTTTCCAGCCAAGGTTCGCGGCGTGGCGCGGCGGGTTGTTCGGGGTCTCGTTCCTTCCGGCTGCCAGCCCGACTGCGCTCAAGGCGTTTCGGCGCCGCGTGCGACAGTGGCGTTTGCAACGGCGTAGCGACAAGGCACTGCTTGACCTTGCCCGCATGTTTCATCGCGAAATTGCAGGGTGGATCGGCTACTTCGGCGCATTCTACAAGTCGGCGCTCTATCCGACCCTTCGTCTGATAGACGCCCACTTGCAGCGATGGGCAATGCGGAAGTTCAAACGCTTCCGACAACGACCGCGTCAGGCTCGTCTCTGGCTTGCCAGAATCGCGAAAGCGGAGCCGTGGCGGTTCGCCCATTGGACCCTTGTGCACGGGCAGGGCCGGACGCTGGGAGCCGTATGAGCTGAGAGGTTCACGTACGGTTCTGGGAGCGCGTGGGGGTGAGATTCCCCCGCGCGACTCGCTAACCGTTCTACCGTCAGAGCGAGGCATACCGGCGCGAGGGGATCGACCTCGACCGCACCATGCTGGGGAACTGGGCGGGGCGCGGGATGCAGGTGCTGGCCCCGGTGATCGACCGGATGATCGAGCACCTCAAGGCGTCGGACGGTCTGTTCATGGACGAGACCACGGTGCCGGTGATGGCGCCGGGGACCGGCAAGACGCGCCTCGACTATCTGTGGGCGATCGCCCGCGATCAGCGCGGCTATGGCGGGGTCGACCCGCCGATCGTGGTGTTCCACCACTCGCGCCATCGAAGTGCGAAGGTCGCTCTGGAGTTGATGCGGGGCTACACCGGCGGCGGCCCGCTGCATGTGGACGGCTACAGGGTGTACGATGCGCTCGGCGATCCGAAGCAGACGGTCAGCCCATGGGTGCTCGCCTACTGCTGGACCCACTGGCGGAGACGCTTCGTCGACTTCCAGCGCGCCACGGAGTCGCCCCTGTGCGAGGAAATCCTCGCACGGATCGCGGCGCTCTACCGGATCGAGACCATGGTGCGCGGTCACCCGCCAGAGCTGCGGCTGAAGGCGCGGCAGGAGTTGTCGGCGCCGATCGTCGAGGCCATGCGGCCCTGGCTCGAGGCCCGGCTCGACCGTCTGTCCAGCGCGTCCGAACTCGCCAGGCACATCCGCTACGCCCTCAAGCGCTGGGATGGCCTGTGCCGGTTCCTCCATGACGGACGTATCGAGATGGACACCAACCCTGTCGAGAACCTCATCCGTCCGGTGAAGCTCACAAAGAAAAACGCGCTGTTCGCCGGCAGCGACGACGGCGCCAGGACCTGGGCGCGGTGCGCCAGCCTGATCGGCACCTGCAAGCTCAACGGCGTCAATCCGCAGGTCTACCTGACCGACACCCTGCGCCGGATCATCGACATGCACCCCCTGTCACGCATCGACGAACTCATGCCCTGGAACTTCGACCCGAAAATCCCGGGCCTCACACGTCAACAAGGGTAACCGCGCGGCGCTTACGATCATCGCGTAGGTGGTTCCGAACAGGAGGCCGTCGGCGATCGACTGAACCAGGTCGATCAGGTCGAAAAGGAGATCCTCCATCCCGCGCCCCCGTCAGAAAAAGCGTCCGGCGGGCCGGCTCAAAGCCGGCCCGCCGGGGGTTAGGCGAGCGTTACTTGATCGGGTTGTGGAGAACCGCCCACTGCCCGGCCTTGGCGTGGACGTACACGTAAGGCTTGACGGCCTCGCCCTCCGCCGTCCGCTGGATCTTGCCGAGCAGCCCGCCGGTGGTCTTCAGGTTGGCGAGCCCGTCGCGGATCTTGCGCCGGTCGGCCTTCAGCGTATCGGCCTTGGCCATGACCTTCTGGGACTCGATCACGTTCTTCAGGACGAGCAGAATCTCCCAGGCCGCCGCGCTGTGCAGGTCCGCGCTGCCGCCCAGCTTGGCGGCTGCGTCGGCGGCTGCCTTCGCGGCCGGGGTGACCGGGGCGAAGCTCGTCGGGATGATGATCCCCTCGGCCTGCTTGGCGCAGCCCTGAAGCGTCTCGAGGCTGGACGAGCTGGTCAGCCCCACCAACAGCTTCGGCTTGACGCGCTGCCTCTGCATCTCCTTCAGCACGCCGCAGGTCGTGAAGGGATGCGCGGAGATCGCCACGACGTCCGCCTTGGCCTTGCGCATCTTGCGCACCTGGGTGGTGAAGTTGGTGTCGGCCAGCAGCCACTTGGCCTCGCCGAGCACCTCATAGCCCGCGTCGCCGGACCGCGTCTTCATCACCTTGTACCAGGTGAAGCGGGAATGCGCGAAGTCCTCCTCGACGCCGCCGAAGACGGTCTTCAGATCGGGATTCTGCGCTTTGATCCACTTGAACATCTGGCGGTACATTTCCATCTCGTTGGGCACGTTGCGGAACGCCCATTCCGAGATCTTGGCAAGCCCGCCCTTGATCGCGGTGTCGGTGAAGACCGGGAACTGAAGCCCGGTGTCCTTATCGTCGCCGACCTTCTTCTGCAGGATGCCGAACAGCGGCTCAGCTACGTTCGAACAGGTCGGCCCGACCGCGACCACCGCCTCTGTGGTGGCGATGCGCCGGAGGACGGATATCCCCTCTTCCGCGTTGCAGCGGTCGTCGTAAAAGCTGACCTTGATCTTGCCGGTCGCGCCGTCGCCGAGCTTCACGCCGCCCGACTCGTTGATGTGATTGGCCGCGGCGCGCATCACCGCCTCGGTGTTGACGCCGAAGGAGCGGACCACGCCCGATTTCGCACCGAAACCAGCGATGTGGACGGTGCGCTCCATGGCGAGCGACTGCATGGGCGCAGCCAGAAGACCGGCGGCCGCTATCGCGGGGCCGACGATCGTCAGTGTGGGCCATTTTCGTAGCATCTCGAAATCTCCCTTCGTTCCGAACGGACTCCGTTCGATGGGTTGATGTCACGCACGGCATAGCAAAATGGACATGATGTCGCGAAATTCTGTTTGCCGCCCGTTGCCACCTCTTCTCGGTCGGTGTGCGAGAGGGGCTGCGTATCCCCGGCGGACGACACACGTACGCCCAAGCCGATGATCGCGCCAACCCAACCCGTTGAATCGTCCGGCCCGCTTCCCCACCGGGCAGGATACGGGCTTCCGGGGCCTGACAAATACGATTACCGGAAGATTGTCTGGCGTGCGGGCGTGGCTTCCCCTCTGCCGTCGGGCGGCGGGATCGGGCAGGATTGTCGGGAGGCAGACGAGCGGTCAGCCGGTGTCGAGATACGGCACGGCGCCGACCAGGGAGCGCATGCGCTCGGGGCGGCCGGCGCGGGCCTGGGCGAGAGCCATCGCCATCATCACCGCCAGGGCGAGGCCGAGGCGGGTCTTCATCTTGGCGCGGCCTCGGATGTAGTGGGTCTCGAAGTTGAAGCTGTTGTCGAGGCGGCTGTTGATCCGCTCCATGGCCGAGCGGCGGTTGTAGCCGCGCCGCCATGACGGACTGCCCCAGGGCGTGGGGGTGAAGATGCGCCGGTCGTGGCTGTCGAGGTCGATGCGCAGGATGCGGCCATAGTCTCCGGGCTTGACCCCGCCGGCCCGGTGGCAGGCCCGGCTGCCGGCGCAGGCGAAGCCGAAGGCGGCTGCCGGGCAGCGGTATTTGAGCGTGCCGCAGCGGCCCCGATCAGCCTCGAACCCCTGAAACGCCATAGCGCGGACCTCGCCGGTCCCGGGACAGACGCAGGACACCCGGCCGCGCTCGTCGTGAACGATGACATCGGCGCGGTCGGGGAACAGCGGCCGCGTGATCGGCTGCGCCGGATCGTATCTCGGCTCCTGCTTCTCCACCCGCCACATCAGCCGTGTATCGATCAGCGGGCGGGCGGTCCACCGGTCCCACAGCCGCGCCTTCAGGCGGGCATCGTCGAGACCGCGGTCGGCGCTGAAGTCGGCGCAGCGCCCGGCGATCTCCGGCGCCCTTGCGAACAGCTCCTCCAGCATCCCGGACAGCACCTTGGGTTCCGAGGCCGAAGCGCGCGTCACCTCGAAGGCCACCGGAACCTCGTAATCGGTGTCGGCGATCAGGTGCAGCCCGTAGCCGAACCACGACTTCACCTTCTTCCACACCGCGCCGGTCCTGGCGTCCACCCCGCCCGTCTCGTGCTTGCCCCAGTCGGCGTCGGGGTCCGAGGTCTTGTCCTCGTCCTTGCCGACCCGGCCCGTCGAGTGGCTCGCGATCGCCTTGCCGTCGTAGCCGAGATGACGCCCGAAGTCCGGCAACGCGGCGAACAGCGCGGCGCGCAGGCTCTCGATCATGGCGGACACCAGCCCCTGCTCGTCCTCAAGCTGCACAACACGCCCCAGAAACCGCGAGAAGTTCCAGTGGCTCGGCGCCGTCGAACGAACCCGCGCCGGGCGCGTTACCGCATGCCCGTCGTGAAGCACCGTCACCGGCCCGCTCTGATACGGCAGAGGGTCGAACCCGCAGATCTCCAGCAACGCCGGGTTGCGCCCCAGCTCCCGCAACAGCGACTGCATCGAGGCGTGTTGCAACACCACCCCCGCGATCAGCGCCCGCCACATCGCCCGCACCGGGTAGTCGTTACGGCCCCGACCGCGACACACTTCAAGCGCCGTCACGATCTCCTCGTCGGGAAGCACCGCCAGAACCAGGCGCAGCCGTTCAAGGTCCGGCAGGACTTCGACATCGCGCCACGAAAAGGGTAGCTTCGCCGCCGTCGCCATCGCTGTTCTCCCGACCAGGGGTGGTGGTGGAACAAGGGCCCCAGGGCCCGATGGCGACACCTTCTATCTCATGCGCACGATCAGGGCGCGCGAGGCCGCCGCAGGAAAACCTCGCTGCCAAGACGCCGCGACCAGCGGCGTGGGGTGAAAATCGCCAAAACGACCGCCGCAGCGAAACTGAAACCCCGGATATCAACGACCACCACGGGGTATCAAAAATCTCGCACCTCCGTGAACGCCTTGTAAATCAACCCGTCCCCGACAGCGCAAACGCCTCGTTATGCTCCGGGGTGCTGGCGGGCGCGGCCGTTTGACACCCCACGGCCCGGCACGAGGTCCGCGTCCCGCACGTCGTCGGGCTGGCGGGCGCGGCCGTTTGACACCCCACGGCCCGGCCGTTACCACCGAATTCCCGAACCGACGGCGGGAAACTTCATGCCCGAGACCCATGTGCACGAGGCCGACGTTCTGATCGTGGGCGGCGGCGTGGCGGCCGCCTGTGCGGCGATTCGGGCGAGCGAGGTCGGGGTTCGGGTCATGCTGGTCGACAAGGGGTTCTACGGGAGGAGCGGCACCAGCTCGCTCGCCTCGGGCGTCTTCCAGGCCTACATGGAGGGCGACGACCTCGACCGCTGGGTCAAGGCACACAGCAACCCGATGGTCGACATCACGGCGCTCCGCAGAGGTATCCGGGTCACCGGCGACCTCCTGCAGGCGATGGACGGCTGGGGCGTCAAGTGGATCAAGGACAAGGGCAGGATCCAGCGCGTCGACATGGCGGTCGGGCCGCTGTTCCCGGTCAACGCGATGATGGCCGAGGGTGGGCCCCAGTTCATGATGGCGCTCAGGAACGAGACCCTGCGCCGCGGCGTCGACGTAGTGAACCGCGTGATGGTCACCGAGCTGCTGACCTCCGACGGCAAGCACCCGACCGGAGGGCGGGTCGTGGGCGCGCTCGGCGTCGGCACGGTGGACGGCGAGATCCATGTCTTCCGCGCCACCTCGACGATCCTCTGCACGGGTCCGGTGCATATCCCATACCCGAGGGCCGGCGCGGGCTTTCACGGTATGCCGGTCAACTGCACCGGCGACGGTGTGGCGGCGGCCTACCGGGCGGGCGCGCAACTCTCGAAGATGGAGTTCCTCGCCGGCTGGGGGGTGATCCCGGCCGAGTTCTTCTCCGCCCCGGGGCTGGAGATGGGCGCGGGGCTCGGCGTCCGTTTCACCAATGGCGAGGGCGTCGAGATCGCGGGTGGGGACCGCATACGCCGTTTCCGCCTCGCCCGCGCGGTGATCCGCGAATACGGCGAGGGCCGCGGACCGGTCTACAAGGACGCCACCAACCTCACGCGGGAGGATCTGCGCCTCTACAAGCAGGTGGTCCCGATCGTGCTCAACACCTACGAGCGCGCGGGCTACGACCCGAGCAGGGACCGCATCCCCTTCGTCACCATGCTGCCGTTCCAGAGCGGGACGCTCGGCGGCGCCGGCATAAGGGTGGCGGGCGACGGCGCCACGACGCTGCCCGGCCTCTACGCCGCGGGAAACACCTCCGACGGCGGCTTTATGGGCCTTGCCCAGGCGCTCAATCTGTGCGCGGTGGGCGGCTGGTATGCGGGCGAGACCGGCGCCGCAGCCGCCAGGGGGGCGTCTCCGGCCGCGGCGGTGAACGCCCAGGTGGACCGCCTCGCGCGGGAGACGCTGGAGCCGCTGGAGCGGACCGGCGACAACGGCTTCGACGCGACCCGCGACGAGCTGGAAGGGCTCTACGGCACCGACATCACCGAGATCCTGAACGAGGAACGCCTCGACAACATCCTGCGCCGGGTGCGCGACATCAGGGGTCGGCTGGTGCCGACCATGAAAGCGCACGACCCGCACGACCTCGCCAAGGTGCTGGGCATGCGCAACTTCCTGCAATGCATGGAGATCTCGGTCGAGGTCGTCCGCCGCCGCACCGAGAGCCGGGGCAACGTGCTGCGCGAGGACTACCCCTACATGGACAACGAGAACTGGCTCAAATACACCTTCGCCCGGATGGGCGGGAACGGCGAGCTGGACCTGTTCGACGAGCCCATTCCGGACGACGAGCACCACCGGATCCCGGAACGAACCAGGGTGCTCCACCCCTTCTTCCGGAGCTGACGCCGATGCATGTCGAGCTGAAAATCGACGAGAGGGTGTGCACGGGGTGCGGGGCCTGCGTCGATTCGTGCCCGACCGACGTCATACGGATGAGGGACGGGAAAGCCCGCGCGGTCTATGCCGAGGATTGTCAGGGCTGCTTTCTGTGCGAGTTCGACTGCCCGGTGGAAGCGATCCGGGTCTATCCCCAGCGCTACACCGACGACGAATGGCGGGCGCTGCTCGCGCGGCTCCAGCGCACCTGCCGGTTCGATCCCCGCCTCTGAAGACCGGACAAGGCACCCGACGCTCCCCCCGATGGCTCGGCCGACCCGCTTCACGCAAGAGATGATCGACGCCTGGGTGCGGGCGGGCGAGTGGACCGGCACGACGACGCTCGATCTCCTCGAAGCCCATGCGGCGGCGCGGCCGGACGAGATTTCTATCGTCGATCCCCGGCGCCGATTGACCTGGCGCGAGGCGCTGGCGGCGGTCGACCGTTTCGCCCGCACGCTGGCCGCGATGGAGCTCGACCGCGATACGCCGGTGGTCCTGCAGGTCCCGAACTCGGTGGAGGAATCCCTCCTGCGGCTCGCGCTGAAGCGGCTGGGGCTGCTTGCGGCCTACGTGCCCGCGGTCTGGCGCGGCGCCGAGCTGGAGGCGGTGGTCGACCTGCTCGAGCCGGGCGCGATGGTGGTGCCGAGCCGGTTTCGGGACCACGACATGGTCGCGATGGCGCGGGAGATCGGCCGGCGCCGCCCGGCAATGCACGTTGTCGTCGTCGATCCGCCGGACGATGCCGTGGACTGCATCCCGGTCTCGCTGGACCGCGAAGCCGGCGGCGGCAGCGCGGTTCTGGAGGAGGATCGGCGCTACGGTCTGCATGAGGTGACCAAGCTGGTCGTGACAAGCGGCAGCACAGGGGTCCCCAAGCTCGTGGAGCGGCCCGAACAACAGGAAATCCTTTGGGCGAGGGGCGTCACCGCGCGGATGGGCGTGACCGGGGACGACGTCATCGGCGGGTTCGTGCCGATGTCGGGCGGTCCTGGATACCATGCCTGGGGCGGCTGGCTGCTGACCGGGGCGAAGTTCGTGCTGACCGACGGATTCGCGCCGGAGGCGCTGCTGCCGGCGATCGAACGCGAACGGGTGAGCGCCATCCATACGGCGCCCGCCATTCTCGCCCGGCTCGCGGATTCGCCGTTGCTCGAGAACTACGACACCTCCTCGCTCCGCGTGATCCGCACCGGCTCGGCCAACCTGCCGCCGGCGGTTATCGAGAAGGCGGAGGACCGGTTGGGCTGCCCGGTGGTCAAGGCGGGCGGCGCCATGGAGGCGTGCTCTTTCGGCCAGGTGGACATCGACGACCCGGAGGAGATCCGCCGCGGCGCCTCGATCGGGCGGGTGATGGACGGCGGCGAGATCCGCGTCGTCGACCGCGAGGGGCGCGCGCTTCCCGCCGGCGAGGCGGGCGAATTGTGGATCCGCGGCCCGGCGACGAGCTCCGGGTATTTCCGCAACCCGCAGGCAACGATGGAGGCGTGGGGAACGCTGGGGCCGGAGGGCTGGTTCCGTACCGGCGACGTGGCGACCGTCGACGGCGACGGATACGTGACCCTGATCGGGCGGATCAAGGAGATGATCAACCGCGGCGGGATGAACGTCTTTCCGCTCGAGCTCGAGAGCATCCTCGCCGAGCACCCGAAGATCCTGGAGGCCGCGGTGGTCGGCGTTCCGGACGAGGCGCTGGGCGAGGTCCCCTGCCTCTGCGTCATCCCGACCGCCGGGGACCCGGTCACCCTGGAAGAGGTGACGGCGTTCCTGAGCGAACGGGACCTCGCCCGCTACAAGTTCCCGGTCCGGCTGGAACTGTTTTCCGATTTTCCGCGCGGTCAGACCATGCGGGTCAACCGGCGCCGGCTCGCCGAACGGGTTCTCTCAGGCGCCTGAGCGCCGTCCGAATCGCGTTCCTAGGGGATCAGGCGGTAGCCGCCCGTCTCGGTAACCAGGATTTCGGCGTTCGAGGGATCGCGCTCGATTTTCTGGCGCAGGCGATAGACATGGGTTTCCAGCGTGTGCGTGGTCACGCCGGAATTGTAGCCCCAGACCTTGTTCAGCAGCACGTCGCGCGCGACGACGACGGAGCCCGCCCGCAGCAGGTATTTGAGGATCGCGGCCTCCTTTTCGGTGAGGCGAACTTTCTCGCCGGTCTCCGGAACCACCAGCATCTTGGCGCCGGACCGGAAGGAGAAGGGGCCGATCGCGAAAACCGCGTCTTCGCTCCGTTCGTATTGCCGGAGCTGCGCGCGAATGCGGGCGAGCAGCACGCCGAGCTTGAACGGTTTCGCGACATAGTCGTTCGCGCCGGAATCGAGCCCGAGGATCGCGTCGGCGTCGCTGTCCGCGGCGGTCAGCATGATGACCGGCACCCGGACGTTGGACCGGCGGAGAACCCGGCAGACGTCGCGCCCGTCCATGTCGGGCAGTCCGACATCGAGCAGGATCAGGTCGAAATGTTGCGATTTCGCGGTTTCCAGGGCCTGCGTGCCGCTGTCGACCGCGACGGTGTCGAATTCCTCGTGGAGCTGAAGCTGCTCCGCGAGCGACTGGCGAAGCGAATCGTCGTCGTCGACCAGCAGGATTTTCTTACCCGCCTTAGCCATGCGAACAGCACCTCTCGAATGCCGGTACCGCGGACCCAAGCGAACGCCCTCTCGCCAGCGGGTCGCTCTCGCTTCGATGTCAAAGTAGCATCCACCCCCGCGCGGCACCGTGAGGTGGCGTCGGTTTGTCGGACAGGCTGACGGCGTTTTCAAGGTGTATTCCGGTTGAAGTTTGTGCCGCCAGAATCCTCTTGGATCGATCTTTCTGCTGCTGCTGTTGCGCCTGTGGGTATGTGGTCAAGGCGCGAAGCGGCTTGTCCATCATATCCACAGGCGTGTCGCCCCGGTAGGCCTCGGCCGGCGTCCGCCCGCCGAGTGCCGAGTGCGGTCTCTCGGTGTTGTAGAAGCCGATCCACTGGCCGATGACGCGCCGGGCTGCGAAGCCGTCGGCGATCTCGTGCAGGTAGACCGCCTCGTATTTGAGCGAGCGCCACAGCCGCTCGATGAAGATGTTGTCCATGCACCGGCCGCGGCCGTCCATCGAGATGCGGATACCGGCCTCCCGCAGGCGCGCGGTGAAGGCGAAGCCGGTGAACTGGCTGCCCTGGTCGGTGTTGAAGATCTGCGGGGTGCCATGGCGCGCCAGGGCTTCGTCGAGAGCCTCGACACAGAACCCCGCGTCCAGCGTGTTCGACAGCCGCCAGGCCAGGACGCAGCGGCTCGCCCAGTCCATGATCGCCACCAGGTAGAGGAAGCCGCGCCGCACCGGGATGTAGGTGATGTCGGCGCACCACACATGGTTCGGCCGCTCGATCGCCAGACCCCGCAGCAGATATGGATAAACCCGGTGCCCGAGGTGCGGCGCACTGGTCCGCGGCGCCCGATAGACCGCCTGAAGACCAAGCAGGCGCATCAGGCGAGCGGCCCGCCGCCGCCCGATCCGCACCCCCTCGCGGCGCAGATGCCGAACCATCTGGCGGGCGCCGTAGAACGGATACTTGAGGAACAGCGCGTCGATCCGGCGCATCAGAGCCAGCGTCTCCGCGCTCTCCCCCTTCGGCCGGTCATAGAGCGACGAGCGCCCGATCGACAGCAGACGGCATTGCCGGGTCAGGCTCAACGACGGGTGGCCCCGCACAACCATCGCCCGTCTCCCGGACCGGCTCAGCGACCGGACCCGCGTGACAAAAAATCACGCTCTACGATCAACTCCCCGATCTTGGCGTGAAGAGCCCGGACCTCGCTCTCGTGATCCCGCGCCCGGCGCTCACCTCCACCGGAAAAGACCTCCCCCAGACCCTCCATCGCCTGGCGCTTCCACACACCCACCTGGTTCGGATGCACCTGGTGCTTCGAGGCAATCTCCTGAAGCGTCCGATCACCCCGTAGCGCCTCCAAGGCTATCTTCGCCTTCAGCTCCCCCGAAAACCTGCGTCGCTTGCTCATCCGCATTCCTCCGTCACACGGCGGAATACACCTTGACGACCTGTCCGATTTTGCGACGCCACCTCACCGGCCCTGTCGCGAAAGTAAAAACGGGCACTTGCTGGCGCAGTTCGAAGATGTGATTCGTCGGGCGGTCGGGGCAGTCGAGGCCGGCTTGGCAATGGCGTGCTCAGGCACCCGTAAAGTAGCGTGGCCCGAACCATGATCGGCTTCTGTCACTGATGGCGCGGGGTTCCCGCGACCTCGTTCAAGAGATTGAGATTTGCCGTGGTTCCTCCCCGACCCGAGTGAAGCGAAGCGGTCAGAGGAGGGATTTGGATGCCACGCAAGCGCCGACGGTCCGAGAGCCTGCAAGTCGTGAACCGGGATTGTGCCGGGATCGATATCGGCAAGGACGTTCACTATGTCGCGGTCGACCCCGAAAGTTGTTCGGAACCGGTCCGGTCGTTCGATGCCTTCACGCGGGATCTTGAGGAGATGGCGGCATGGCTGTCGTCCTGCGGGGTGAACAAGGTGGCGATGGAGTCGACCTCGGTGTACTGGATTCCGGTCTACGAGGTTCTGGATCGCGCCGGCTTCGAGGTGATGCTCGTGCCGCCGCGGATGACGAAGCAGATCGCCGGTCGCAAGAGCGATGTGCTTGATTGCCAGTGGATCCGTCAGCTTCTGTCTTACGGGCTTCTGCGAGGTGCCTTCCGTCCCGGCGATGCGGTATGCCCGCTGCGCTCGTATGTGCGCCAGGCGAAGCGGCTGATCGAAGATCGCGCGCGCTGTGTGCTGCACATGCAGAAGGCGCTGACCGAGATGAACGTGCGGCTTGACTCGGTGATCAGCGACATCACCGGCGTGACGGGACAGAGGATCCTGCGGGCGATCGTCGACGGCGAGCGTGATCCACACCGGCTCGCAGAACTTCGGGACGGGCGGATCAAGGCCAGCGGCGACAGGATCACGGCAGCATTGCAGGGCACCTGGCGCGAGGAGCATCTGTTCGCACTGACGCAGGCGATGCAGCGCTTCGACTTTCTCACTGGCCAGATTGAGGTCTGCGAGGCGCAGATCGCGGCGCAGATCGACAGCCTGACGCCGCCGGACGATGGGACGGACGGTCCGGCGAATGCGGCTCCGGACAACACTCCCACGCGCTGCCCGTCGAAGATCCGGAGCGATGCTGCCAAGCGGGCCGCCAGCGAAAAGGCGATGGCCGAGGCCCTGCACAGGATGATGGGCGTCGATCTCACCGCGATCCCTGCGATCGGGGTTACGACCGCACTCACGATCGCGTCGGAGATCGGCCCGGACTTCTCGGCCTTCCCGTCCGCGCAGCACTTCTGTTCCTGGCTCGGGCTGGCGCCGGGAACCCGCATCAGTGGTGGCAAACCCCTGCCGGGCCGCTCGCCCAAGGTGATCAACAAGGCCGCGCAGTCCCTTCGCATGGCGGCCCTGAACGCTCGCAGGAGCCAGACGTTCATCGGCGCCCGGCACCGTGCGCGCCTCGCCCGCAAGGATGCCCCGGTTGCCATCAACGCAACCGCCCGCGAGCTTGCCTGCCTGGTCTACACGCTGGTCACCCGCGGCGAGGAATATGTGGAGCGCGGGATGGAGACCTATGAGCTGAGGTGGCGTCGCAAAATCGGACAGGTCGTCAAGGTGTATTCCGCCGTGTGACGGAGGAATGCGGATGAGCAAGCGACGCAGGTTTTCGGGGGAGCTGAAGGCGAAGATAGCCTTGGAGGCGCTACGGGGTGATCGGACGCTTCAGGAGATTGCCTCGAAGCACCAGGTGCATCCGAACCAGGTGGGTGTGTGGAAGCGCCAGGCGATGGAGGGTCTGGGGGAGGTCTTTTCCGGTGGAGGTGAGCGCCGGGCGCGGGATCACGAGAGCGAGGTCCGGGCTCTTCACGCCAAGATCGGGGAGTTGATCGTAGAGCGTGATTTTTTGTCACGCGGGTCCGGTCGCTGAGCCGGTCCGGGAGACGGGCGATGGTTGTGCGGGGCCACCCGTCGTTGAGCCTGACCCGGCAATGCCGTCTGCTGTCGATCGGGCGCTCGTCGCTCTATGACCGGCCGAAGGGGGAGAGCGCGGAGACGCTGGCTCTGATGCGCCGGATCGACGCGCTGTTCCTCAAGTATCCGTTCTACGGCGCCCGCCAGATGGTTCGGCATCTGCGCCGCGAGGGGGTGCGGATCGGGCGGCGGCGGGCCGCTCGCCTGATGCGCCTGCTTGGTCTTCAGGCGGTCTATCGGGCGCCGCGGACCAGTGCGCCGCACCTCGGGCACCGGGTTTATCCATATCTGCTGCGGGGTCTGGCGATCGAGCGGCCGAACCATGTGTGGTGCGCCGACATCACCTACATCCCGGTGCGGCGCGGCTTCCTCTACCTGGTGGCGATCATGGACTGGGCGAGCCGCTGCGTCCTGGCCTGGCGGCTGTCGAACACGCTGGACGCGGGGTTCTGTGTCGAGGCTCTCGACGAAGCCCTGGCGCGCCATGGCACCCCGCAGATCTTCAACACCGACCAGGGCAGCCAGTTCACCGGCTTCGCCTTCACCGCGCGCCTGCGGGAGGCCGGTATCCGCATCTCGATGGACGGCCGCGGCCGGTGCATGGACAACATCTTCATCGAGCGGCTGTGGCGCTCGCTCAAATACGAGGCGGTCTACCTGCACGAGATCGCCGACGGCTTCGCAGCCCGGCGCGTCATCGGCCAGTGGATCGGCTTCTACAACACCGAGAGACCGCACTCGGCACTCGGCGGGCGGACGCCGGCCGAGGCCTACCGGGGCGACACGCCTGTGGATATGATGGACAAGCCGCTTCGCGCCTTGACCACATACCCACAGGCGCAACAGCAGCAGCAGAAAGATCGATCCAAGAGGATTCTGGCGGCACAAACTTCAACCGGAATACACCTTGAAAACGCCGTCAGCCTGTCCGACAAACCGACGCCACCTCAAGCAGCGCCGGGTGAACCGGACGGTCTCAAACCTCGGCCGCCGCGCCAGACAACTCGGCTACCAACTGGTCAAGGTTGTCGAAACCCCGGATGTGAAAATTGGGGCGGAAGCAATGGCGTAGGTTTTTTTACTCAAGAGCCTAGCGGTCCAAGGTTGTCATATGCCGACTTTGAGCGGTCGACATGTCAAATCGATATGCTTGGATGGCCGACGGTAGCGCGCGGCCCGCGAAGTCACCGCCGTGACCCTGCGGGTCGCTGGCTACGGGCGGGCTGTCTGGCGGGGCCGGGAACTCCGATGCGCCATCGGCCGGAGCGGCATCGCCGTGCTCAAGACCGAAGGAGACGGGGCGACACCCGCCGGCCGCTTCCCTCTCCGGCGCGTGCTCTACCGCGCGGACCGCACGGACCAGCCGCGGACCGGGCTGCCCTGCGATCCGATCGCGCCCGGCGACGGCTGGTGCGACGCGCCGGGGGATCCGCGCTACAACCGGCCGGTCGGCCATCCCTACCCGGCAGGCGCGGAGCGGCTCTGGCGGGCCGATGCGTGCTACGACCTGCTCGCCGTCATCGGCTACAACGACGATCCGGTGGTCGACGGCGCGGGCAGCGCCATCTTCCTGCACGTGGCACGGCCGGGCTATTCGCCGACGGAAGGCTGCGTGGCCCTCGCCCTCGGGGACTTGCGGACTGTCCTCGCCGGCTGGCGGCCGGACGACCGGATCGAGATCGGCTAGGGGGCCGGCGTCCGGCGGGGGCCGAACACCGCGGTGCCGAGCCGGACATGGGTGGCGCCGAAGCGGATCGCGGTCTCGAAGTCCGCCGTCATCCCCATGCTGAGGCGTCCGAGCCCGTTGCGCCGGGCGATTCCGGCCAGGAGCGCGAAATGCAGCGCCGGCTCCTCGTCGAGCGGCGGGACGCACATCAGCCCCTCCACCGGCAAGCCGTATTCGTCGCGGCAGGCGGCGACGAACGCGTCCGCTTCGGCCGGCAGGACGCCGGCCTTCTGGGGCTCTTCGCCGGTATTGACCTCGACCAGGCAGGCGGGGCGCCTGCCGACCCGATCCATCTCGCGTGCGAGCGCCGCGGCGAGTTTCGGCCTGTCGACGGTCTCGATCGTGTCGAACAGCGCGACCGCATCGCGCGCCTTGTTGGTCTGGAGGGGTCCGATCAGGTGCAGGGTTGCGTCGGGAGCGGCCTCGCGGAGCGCCGGCCACTTCGACTTCGCTTCCTGAACCCGATTCTCGCCGAACGCGCGGTGCCCGGCGTCTATCGCCTCTCGAACGACCGCGGCGGGGTGGGTCTTCGCGACCGCGACGAGTGCGACCGACCCGGGCTCCCTCCCCGCGGCGACCGCGGCGTCCTCTATGCGCTCCGCGACCGCCTTCAGCCGCGCCGCGATGTCGACCGCCGCTTCCGCAAGGGTTTCCGATGCCTGCACGCCTGCCGCTCCGCTGCCGGGAACCGCGGGCACAATATCAGCGGCGGCCTGTTCGGCAAGCGTCGCCGCCGCCTCGCTGCTTGACAGGGTAGGCAGCGCCATGTTTCTACATCGGTCATGTCCGATTTTGCTGCCGGATCCGCGTTCCTGGCCGCGCTCGACGGCGCCCGGGAGGAAACGGAGCCCTTCCGACACTGGACGCTGCGCGACGTCCTCGACCCCGACACCCTCGCGGGCCTCAAGGCGTGGCCTCATGCCGCGCCGAGAGTGCGCTACGATCACGGCCGCCGGGAGGAGAACAACGGGACGCGGCGATATGTCGACGCCGAGGCGGTCGACACCTTTCCGCCGGCCCGCGCGATCGCCGAGGCCCTGCAGGACGCCCGCGTGACCGGCGCCATCGAGGCCCGCTGCGGCGCGGCGCTCGCCGGCACCAACCTGCGGATCGAATACGCCCAGGACGGCGACGGTTTCTGGCTGGAACCGCACACCGATATCGGCGTGAAGATGTTCACGATGTTCGTCTATCTCGAGGACGGGGACGAAGGGCGCGATCTGGGCACCGACCTGTTCTCGAGCCCCACGACGCATTCCAAACGCCTTTCCTTCGTCGACAACGCGGCCACGATTTTCATTCCTGGCGAAGATACCTGGCACGGATTCCGGAAGAGGCCGATCGACGGGGTGCGCCGTTCGCTGATCGTCAACTACGTCACGAGCGAGTGGCGCAACCGGCACGAGCTCGCCTGGCCCGACAGGCCGGTTGGCTAAGCGCGTCTGGACGGTCACGACCGGGGAGACCGGTATGGGCTCCCAGGTCGAGGGGCTGGCGGAGGCCCTCGGCTGGCCCTTCGAGAGCTTCGCCGTCCGTCTTCGGCGGCCGTGGTCGTGGTTTCCCGCGCATCGCCAGCCGCCGGGCCTGCTGAAATACGGGCTGGAGGACCGCCTCGGGCCGCCCTGGCCGGATCTCCTGATCACCTGCGGCAGGCGGAGCGCGGCGGTCTCGGTTGCCGTGCGCCGTGTCGCGGACGACGGGACCTTCACCGTTCATGTCCAGCATCCGCGCGCGCCGCCGCGCCATTTCGATCTCGTCGTGCCGCCCGGCCATGACGGGCTTGCCGGTTCGAACGTGACGACGACGCGCGCGGCCCTCCACCGGGTGACGCCGGAGAAGCTCGCCGCCGCCGCCGCGAAGTGGGAATCGAGGCTTGGCAACCTCAACGTGGCCGTGCTTCTGGGAGGGCCGACGCGCTCCCACCGCTTCACGCGCGAAACCGTCGCGGAACTCGCGGACGGGCTTGCGGCGCTCGACGGGCCGGTCGCCGTCACGCCCTCGCGGCGGACCGGCCCGGAGATGATCGCCGCGCTCAAGACCCGGCTGCCCGATGCATGGTTCTGGGACGGGAGCGGCGACAACCCCTATCTCGGAATGCTCGCGCTCGCCCGTCACATCGTGGTGACCGAGGACTCGGTTTCGATGACCAGCGAGGCGATCGCCACGGGAAAGCCCGTTTACGCGGCCCGGATGGCGGGCGGCAACCGGCGCCTCGCGCGCTTCCAGGCGGCGCTCAGGGAAGACGGAGTCCTGCGTCTCTTCGAAGGCCGCGTGGAGGAATGGCGATACGAACCCGTCAACGAGACCCCACGCATCGCCGCCGAGATACGCCGGCGGATGGGGGCGGGCTGACACGGACCGAAGGCCCGCCCGGGCGCGGAACGGCGCTATCGTCTCAGGGTCCGATCCAGGCGATGTGAAGGATGTTCGTGGCGCCGGGGGTGCCGAAGGGAACCCCGGCGGTGATCACCAGGCGTTGGCCGGCCTCCGCGAAACCGGATTCGACGGCGCGGCCGCGGGCGATATCGACCATTTCCGCGAAATCCTCGATGTCCGGCGAGACGATGCAGTGCACGCCACAGGCGACCGAGAGGTATCGCGCGGTCGATCGTCGCGCGGTCAGCGTTACGATGGGGACGGTCGGGCGTTCGCGCGACGCCCGGAGCGCGGTGGAGCCGGACGTGGTGAAGGTGACGATCGCCGCCGCCCGCACGGTCTCGGCCACCCGGGCGGCAGCGGCGCTGATCGCGTCGGACGCCGTTCGCTCCGGGTCGGGGTGGACCGCGTCCACGATCGCGCGATAGGTCTCGTCGCGCTCGACCCGGGCGACGATGCGGTTCATCATCGAGACGGCCTGAAGCGGATAGTCGCCGGCTGCGGTTTCCGCCGACAGCATCACCGCGTCGGCGCCGTCATAGACCGCGGTCGCCACGTCGGAGGCCTCCGCCCGGGTGGGCGCCGGCGCGGCGATCATCGATTCCAGCATCTGGGTCGCCACGACCACCGGTTTGCCGGCTTCCCGGCAGCGCCGGACGACCTGCTTCTGGATGCTCGGCACGTCCTCGGGGGGCAGCTCCACACCGAGATCGCCGCGCGCCACCATCACCCCGTCGGAAAGCGCGAGGATCTCGTCCAGGCATTCGATGGCGGCGGGCCTTTCCAGCTTGACCATCACCGCGGCCCGGCCGCGGACGATCTTGCGCGCCGCGGCAACGTCGTCGGGACGCTGGACGAAGCTGAGCCCGATCCAGTCGACGCCGAGGGTAAGGGCGAAGTCGAGGTCGCGGCGGTCCTTCTCGGTGAGGGCCGAGATCGGCAGCACCGCGCGCGGGATGTTGACCCCCTTGCGGTCGCTGAGCCGGCCGCCGAACAGGATTTCGGCGATCGCATGGTCCGGCCCCCGTTCGCGGACGGCGAGGCGGATCTTGCCGTCGTCGATCAGGAGTTCGGTGCCTTCCTCGATCGCCTCGAACACTTCGGGATGCGGCAGCGGCGCCCGTTCGCAGTTGCCGGGCTCGGACGATAGGTCGAGGCGAAACGCCTTGCCGGCTTCGAGTTCCGCTTCGCCGCCCTCGATCGCGCCGACGCGCAGCTTGGGGCCCTGGAGGTCCATCAGGATGCCGACGGGATGATCGAATTCGCGTTCGATGCCGCGGATCCAGCGGACGCGCTCGGCGTGCTGCTCGTGGGTGCCGTGACTGAAGTTCAGGCGGAACACGTCGGCGCCGGCCTCGAACAGCTCGCGGACCGCGGACGGCGTGGCGCTCGCCGGGCCGAGTGTGGCAACGATCTTTGTCCGCCTGTGCCGACGCATGGTCCCCCACCTTCGGCGCTGTCTATAGAGGCAACCCCTACCGGGCGCCAGCGCCGATCAGGATCGCGCGGAAATCGTTGACGTTGGTTCGTGTCGGTCCCGTGACAACGAGGTCGCCGAGCGACTCGAAGAAGCCGTAGCTGTCATGCGCGGCAAGCGCGGCGCGGGCGTCGAGCCCCGCGGCGGCGGCCCGCGCGAGGCTGTCGGGGCCGAGGATCGCCCCGGCGTTGTCCTCCGTGCCGTCGATTCCGTCGGTATCGCAGGCGATCGCCCAGATGCCCGGCGCGCCGTCGAGCCCGGCCGCGAGCGCCAGCAGATATTCGGTGTTGCGCCCGCCCCTTCCGAAACCCGGACGCGGCAGCGCGACCGTGGTCTCCCCGCCGGAGAGCAGCGCGACCGGCCGGCTCGCGCTGCCCGCGATTTCGAGGGCGAGCCGGGCGTGCGCGGCGCCGAGCCCGGCGGCCTCCCCGGCGAGATCGTCGCCGAGGATCGTGGCCGCGAACCCCTCCCGTTCGGCGGCCCGCGCGGCGGCGGCGAGCGCGTCGCGGGCGCGCGCGACGATCTGGAACCGCGCGTTGGAGAGCGCCTTCGGCGTCTCCCCGGCCGGACCGGAGAGAACGGTCGATATCGACGGTCCCGCCTCGATTCCGTAGCACGTCAGGATCGCCCGCGCATCGGCCCCGGTCGTCGGATCGGCCGCCACCGTGGGCCCGGACGCGACGGTCGCGGGGTCGTCGCCGGGAACGTCAGAGATGGCGAGCGTCGCCACCCGAGCGGGCGCGGCGGCGGCCGCGAGGCGCCCGCCCTTGATCGCCGACAGGTGCTTGCGGACGCAGTTGATCTCGTCGATCGCCGCGCCGCAGGCGAGCAGCGAACGGGTGAGCGCCTGCTTCTCCGCGAGGCGGATGCCCGGCGCGGGCTTGGCGAGCAAGGCCGAACCGCCGCCCGAGGCGAGGCAGACCAGGAGGTCGTCCGGGCCGAGATCCGAGGCGAGGGCAAGGGCCCGGTCGGAGGCGGCGACCGCGGCTTCGTCCGGCACCGGGTGGCCGGCCTCGACGATCTCGACCGCGCGGCACGGCGCGCCGTGGCCGTAGCGGGTCACGGCGAACCCGTCGAACGGCCCCGTCCAGTGCGCCTCGAACACGCGCGCCATCTCGGCCGCCGCCTTGCCGAAACCGAGCACCGCGGTGCGCCCCTCGGGCGGTCGGGGGAGATGCGCGGGCAACACTTGCGCGGGCGAGACCGCCGCGAGCGCGGCGTCGAACAGGGATTTCAGCGTTTGCCGGGGGTCCATTTGCAGAAGCGTCCGGGCCGTGGATCGCGAGGGTGCGATCGAAGGAACGAAGGAACCTTTGGAATACGATAGCTCATCAAACCGTCGATCAGGCAGCACGTCCTTCGGCAACCGGCGTGGCGTCGACCGGGTGATCGTGTCCCGAGCCGTGGTGTAAGAGCCTGGCGGCCGTCGCGGTATCCGGCGGGTAGGGCCGGTAGGCTCAGGCTGCCACGGCGGGCAGCTTGACGGTTGCATTGTCGCTCACGGGAGCGATTGATTCCAGCGTCATGTATCTGAGAAATGTGCGCTGTGGTGATTTTTGGCTGTCGCCGGTTCGATTTTGGCGGTTGAATATCGTCCGGCCCGCTTCCCCACCGGGCAGGATACGGGCTTCCGGGGCCTGACAAATACGATTACCGGAAGATTGTCTGGCGTGCGGGCGTGGCTTCCCCTCTGCCGTCGGGCGGCGGGATCGGGCAGGATTGTCGGGAGGCAGACGAGCGGTCAGCCGGTGTCGAGATACGGCACGGCGCCGACCAGGGAGCGCATGCGCTCGGGGCGGCCGGCGCGGGCCTGGGCGAGAGCCATCGCCATCATCACCGCCAGGGCGAGGCCGAGGCGGGTCTTCATCTTGGCGCGGCCTCGGATGTAGTGGGTCTCGAAGTTGAAGCTGTTGTCGAGGCGGCTGTTGATCCGCTCCATGGCCGAGCGGCGGTTGTAGCCGCGCCGCCATGACGGACTGCCCCAGGGCGTGGGGGTGAAGATGCGCCGGTCGTGGCTGTCGAGGTCGATGCGCAGGATGCGGCCATAGTCTCCGGGCTTGACCCCGCCGGCCCGGTGGCAGGCCCGGCTGCCGGCGCAGGCGAAGCCGAAGGCGGCTGCCGGGCAGCGGTATTTGAGCGTGCCGCAGCGGCCCCGATCAGCCTCGAACCCCTGAAACGCCATAGCGCGGACCTCGCCGGTCCCGGGACAGACGCAGGACACCCGGCCGCGCTCGTCGTGAACGATGACATCGGCGCGGTCGGGGAACAGCGGCCGCGTGATCGGCTGCGCCGGATCGTATCTCGGCTCCTGCTTCTCCACCCGCCACATCAGCCGTGTATCGATCAGCGGGCGGGCGGTCCACCGGTCCCACAGCCGCGCCTTCAGGCGGGCATCGTCGAGACCGCGGTCGGCGCTGAAGTCGGCGCAGCGCCCGGCGATCTCCGGCGCCCTTGCGAACAGCTCCTCCAGCATCCCGGACAGCACCTTGGGTTCCGAGGCCGAAGCGCGCGTCACCTCGAAGGCCACCGGAACCTCGTAATCGGTGTCGGCGATCAGGTGCAGCCCGTAGCCGAACCACGACTTCACCTTCTTCCACACCGCGCCGGTCCTGGCGTCCACCCCGCCCGTCTCGTGCTTGCCCCAGTCGGCGTCGGGGTCCGAGGTCTTGTCCTCGTCCTTGCCGACCCGGCCCGTCGAGTGGCTCGCGATCGCCTTGCCGTCGTAGCCGAGATGACGCCCGAAGTCCGGCAACGCGGCGAACAGCGCGGCGCGCAGGCTCTCGATCATGGCGGACACCAGCCCCTGCTCGTCCTCAAGCTGCACAACACGCCCCAGAAACCGCGAGAAGTTCCAGTGGCTCGGCGCCGTCGAACGAACCCGCGCCGGGCGCGTTACCGCATGCCCGTCGTGAAGCACCGTCACCGGCCCGCTCTGATACGGCAGAGGGTCGAACCCGCAGATCTCCAGCAACGCCGGGTTGCGCCCCAGCTCCCGCAACAGCGACTGCATCGAGGCGTGTTGCAACACCACCCCCGCGATCAGCGCCCGCCACATCGCCCGCACCGGGTAGTCGTTACGGCCCCGACCGCGACACACTTCAAGCGCCGTCACGATCTCCTCGTCGGGAAGCACCGCCAGAACCAGGCGCAGCCGTTCAAGGTCCGGCAGGACTTCGACATCGCGCCACGAAAAGGGTAGCTTCGCCGCCGTCGCCATCGCTGTTCTCCCGACCAGGGGTGGTGGTGGAACAAGGGCCCCAGGGCCCGATGGCGACACCTTCTATCTCATGCGCACGATCAGGGCGCGCGAGGCCGCCGCAGGAAAACCTCGCTGCCAAGACGCCGCGACCAGCGGCGTGGGGTGAAAATCGCCAAAACGACCGCCGCAGCGAAACTGAAACCCCGGATATCAACGACCACCACGGGGTATCAAAAATCTCGCACCTCCGTGAACGCCTTGTAAATCAACCCGTCCCCGACAGCGCAAACGCCTCATCTGGCCCTCTGGACGGCCCATTCGTCGTTCTGCTCGAGCAGGATGGCGCCGATCAGCCGTGTTATGGCGTCCTCGTTGGGGAAGATGCCGACGGTGTTGGTACGCCGCTTGATCTCGCCATGGAGTCGTTCGAGCGGGTTTGTCGAGTGCAGCTTGGGGCGATGCGCGGCCGGGAAGGTCATGTAGGCGAGAACGTCGTGCTCGGCCTCGTCCATGAGAGCGGCGAGCTTCGGCGCCTTGGCCCTGAGCTGGTCGGCGACCTGGCGCCACTGGGCGGAGGCGCTGTCTGCATCCTCCTGGGCGAAGGCGGTGGTGACGAAGGCGGACACGACGCGCCGGCCCTGCTTGCCGGCATGGGCGAGCAGGGTGCGCATGAAGTGGACGCGGCAGCGCTGCCATGTGGCGCCGAGGACGCGCGTTGCAGCCGCCTTCAGGCCCTTGTGGTTGAGGTGGCGTCGGTTTGTCGGACAGGCTGACGGCGTTTTCAAGGTGTATTCCGGTTGAAGTTTGTGCCGCCAGAATCCTTTTGGATCGATCTTTCTGCTGCTGCTGTTGCGCCTGTGGGTATGTGGTCAAGGCGCGAAGCGGCTTGTCCATCATATCCACAGGCGTGTCGCCCCGGTAGGCCTCGGCCGGCGTCCGCCCGCCGAGTGCCGAGTGCGGTCTCTCGGTGTTGTAGAAGCCGATCCACTGGCCGATGACGCGCCGGGCTGCGAAGCCGTCGGCGATCTCGTGCAGGTAGACCGCCTCGTATTTGAGCGAGCGCCACAGCCGCTCGATGAAGATGTTGTCCATGCACCGGCCGCGGCCGTCCATCGAGATGCGGATACCGGCCTCCCGCAGGCGCGCGGTGAAGGCGAAGCCGGTGAACTGGCTGCCCTGGTCGGTGTTGAAGATCTGCGGGGTGCCATGGCGCGCCAGGGCTTCGTCGAGAGCCTCGACACAGAACCCCGCGTCCAGCGTGTTCGACAGCCGCCAGGCCAGGACGCAGCGGCTCGCCCAGTCCATGATCGCCACCAGGTAGAGGAAGCCGCGCCGCACCGGGATGTAGGTGATGTCGGCGCACCACACATGGTTCGGCCGCTCGATCGCCAGACCCCGCAGCAGATATGGATAAACCCGGTGCCCGAGGTGCGGCGCACTGGTCCGCGGCGCCCGATAGACCGCCTGAAGACCAAGCAGGCGCATCAGGCGAGCGGCCCGCCGCCGCCCGATCCGCACCCCCTCGCGGCGCAGATGCCGAACCATCTGGCGGGCGCCGTAGAACGGATACTTGAGGAACAGCGCGTCGATCCGGCGCATCAGAGCCAGCGTCTCCGCGCTCTCCCCCTTCGGCCGGTCATAGAGCGACGAGCGCCCGATCGACAGCAGACGGCATTGCCGGGTCAGGCTCAACGACGGGTGGCCCCGCACAACCATCGCCCGTCTCCCGGACCGGCTCAGCGACCGGACCCGCGTGACAAAAAATCACGCTCTACGATCAACTCCCCGATCTTGGCGTGAAGAGCCCGGACCTCGCTCTCGTGATCCCGCGCCCGGCGCTCACCTCCACCGGAAAAGACCTCCCCCAGACCCTCCATCGCCTGGCGCTTCCACACACCCACCTGGTTCGGATGCACCTGGTGCTTCGAGGCAATCTCCTGAAGCGTCCGATCACCCCGTAGCGCCTCCAAGGCTATCTTCGCCTTCAGCTCCCCCGAAAACCTGCGTCGCTTGCTCATCCGCATTCCTCCGTCACACGGCGGAATACACCTTGACGACCTGTCCGATTTTGCGACGCCACCTCAGGTCATCGGAGACGACCAGCTTGACGCCGCGCAGGCCGCGGCGGGCCAGGGAGCGCAGGAAGGAGGTCCAGAAGGTCTCGGCCTCGGACGCGCCGATCGCCATGCCGAGCACCTCGCGGCGGCCCTGGTCGTTGACCGCCACCGCGATCGTGACCGCGACCGAGACGACGCGCCCGGCCTCGCGCATCTTCACATAGGTCGCGTCCAGCCACAGATACGGCCAGTCGCCCTCCAGCGGGCGGTCGAGGAAGTCGCGGATCTTGCCGTCGATCTCACCGCACAGCCGCGACACCTGGCTCTTCGAGATGCCCGACATGCCCATGGCCTGCACCAGGTCGTCCACCGAGCGGGTCGACACGCCCTTGATGTAGGCCTCCTGGATCACCGCCGTCAGCGCCTTCTCCGCCATGCGACGCGGCTCCAGGAAGCCCGGGAAGTAGCTCCCCTTGCGCAGCTTCGGGATCTTCAGCTCCACCGTGCCCGCGCGCGTCTCCCAGACCCGGTCCCGGTAGCCGTTGCGATGGGTGAGCCGGTCCGGCGAACGCTCGCCGTGTGCGGCTCCCGCAAGGCCCTCCACCTCAAGCGCCATCAAACGCTCGGCCGTGAACCCGATCATCTCGCGAAGCAGATCGGCGTCCGAACTCTTCTCCAAAAGCGCCTGCAGGGTCATCATGTCCTTGGTGGTCATCGTGGTACTCCTCCGGTCGGATGGACTGTAGAAGCCCAACCCTAACCGGCACCGCGATGGCCATCCGCTATGGATAAGTGGCCCGCCGCCGCCAGACGCCACACGGTCGCGGCGGCGGGCCACTTACCCACAGCTACCGATGCTGGCTCCTGCTCCTACACCACGCCTGGGGGCACGACCGACCGGGTTCGTCTGCTAGGATTCGGTGGTCCATCCTAACCCGGCTGGCCACCCGTGCGGCGGACGGCGACAGGAGAGGCGGATCATGACCGACTATGACGGCCGGATCGCCATCGAGCCCGGCAAGCGGGGCGGTCAGCCCTGCATCCGGGGAATGCGGATCACCGTTTACGATGTCCTGGACTATCTCGCCTCCGGCATGACCGTTCGGGAGATTCTCGACGATTTCCCGTATCTCGCCGAAGAGGATGTCCGCGCCTGCCTCGCTTTCGCCGCCGACCGCGAACGCAGGTTGATGTCCCTCCCCGCCGGGTGAAGCTGCTCTTCGACCAGAACCTGTCGCCCAGACTCGCGCGGTCGCTCGCCGGCGTCTATCCGGGCTCCGCGCATGTCATGGACGCGGGGCTGAGCGAAGCCGACGACCGCACCATCTGGACGTTCTCCAGAGAACGCGGTTTCACGATCGTCTCCAAGGACGGCGATTTCCGACAATTGAGCTTTCTCGCCGGACCGACAGGCGTTCCGAGCGGCGCCGGGGCGTACCCGGTTCGCGGGGGAGCGTCCCTCCCCCATCATGGTCGGCGAAGGCCGACCATCCACGTTTTGTTTTTTGTCCGGGCGCCCGAAAAACTCGTGGATGGTCGGCCTTCGCCGACCATGACGGGTGAACTGGGCGGTTCCCGCGCCCGACGGTCGGCTGTCAAGTAATCGATATAAGCGTCAAACCATCCACCAAATCCGGCGCCGGATTGGCGCGGGCGGGCGAACGCATATAGTGTGCCGCCGCCCACCGCGACGAGGCCCGCCGCGTGCTGACCGACCGAGAACCGCCCCCCTTCACCGTCGAGAACCCGGATGGCGCGAGCCCGATCGTGCTCGCCTGCGATCACGCCAGCAACCGGGTGCCGCGCGCGCTCAAGGGGCTCGGGCTGGTCGAACGGGAGCTCCACCGCCACATCGCCTGGGACCAGGGCGCGGCGGAGGTCACGCGTGGGCTGTCGGAGCGGCTCGACGCGACGGCGGTGCTCTCCGGCTATTCCAGGCTGGTGATCGATTGCAACCGCTCCCCGGGCCACGAGACCTCGATACCGGAGAAGAGCGACGGCACCCCGGTTCCGGGCAATATCGGGATCGGCGACGACGAGCGCGAGGCCCGCAGGCAGGCCCTGTTCGAGCCCTATCACGGGGCGCTCGACAGGACCCTGGACCGGACACGCGAACGCGGCCGGTCGCCGGTCCTGATCGCGGTCCACAGCTTCACCCCCGTCATGGCGGGCAAGGAGCGCCCGTGGCAGATATCGATCCTTTGGGGTTACGATCCGAGGGTACCGGTGCCGCTCCTCGCCGCGCTCCGCGCGCGCGGCGACCTGGTGGTGGGCGACAACGAGCCTTATTCCGGCCGCAAGGGCCAGGGCCATACGATCAGGGTGCACGGCGCGAGGAGGGGCATCCCGCACGCCCTGATCGAGATGCGCGTCGACCAGGTGGCGGACCCGGTCGGCGCGGCGCGCTTCGTCGATGTCCTGGGCGGCGCGCTGGAGTCGGTGCTCACCCAGCTCCCGGCGGGCTGACCGGAGGCGGAAGATGGCGATCGTCGAACCCAGCTTCACCTTCGGCATCGAGGAGGAATATCTCCTCGTCGACCGCGACAGCCGCGACGTGGTGGCGGAATCCCGGCCCGGCATGATGGAAGCCTGCGTCGAACGGCTCGGCGGGTCGGTCGCGCCGGAATTCCTGCGCTCCCAGATCGAGGTCGCGACCCCGGTCTGCCGCACCCCCGGCGAGGCGCGGGATCACGTCGCGCGGCTGCGCGGCGAGCTGGGCGAGATCGCCGCCGAATACGGTTGCGCGCCTGTCGCGGCCTCGACCCATCCGTTCGGCGACTGGCTCGATCAGAAGCCGACCGAGGGCGAGCGCTATATCCAGATCGACGAGGATCTCCAGCTGGTCGCACGCCGGCTGCTCACCTGCGGCATGCATGTCCATGTCGGCATCGAGGACCCGGAGATGCGGATCGACCTGATGAACCAGGCGGTCTACTTCCTGCCGCATCTGCTGGCGCTCTCGACCTCCTCGCCGTTCTGGGGCGGGGCGGAAACCGGGCTGATGTCCTACCGGCTGGCGGTGATCGACGAACTGCCCCGCGCGGGGTTGCCGGAGCGTTTCCAGACCCTGAGCGACTACGAGCGCGCGGTAAGCATCATGACCGGCGCGGGTCTGATCGAGGACGCGACCAAGCTCTGGTGGGACATCCGCCCGAGCGCGCGCTTCCCGACGCTTGAGATGCGCGTCACCGATGTCTGCCCCTACGCGGAGGACGGGCTCGCCATCGCCGCCATCTTCCGCTGCCTGTGCCGGATGCTGTGGCGGCTGCGCCGCAACAACCAGCGCTGGCGCATCTATTCGCGCACGCTGGTCAACGAGAATCGCTGGCTGGCGCAGCGCTACGGGTTCGACCGGGGCCTGGTCGATTTCGGCCGCGGGGAAATCGTGCCCTACGCCGACCTGCTGGAAGAAATCCTGACCCTGATCGAGGAGGACGCGGAGCATTTCGGCTGCACGGGCGAGGTCGCCCACGCGCGCAGGATTCTCGCCCGCGGCACCGGGGCGCACCGCCAGCGCGCCGCCTGGCAGGCCGCGCGGGAAGCCGGGAAGGACGGCGAGGACGCGCTCCGGGAGGTGGTCGACCTGCTGATCGGGGAGACGCTCGCCTCGCCCTGAGCCGTCTGGACTTGCGGGGCGGATTGGCCAATATCACCGGAAACGGACACCGGAGGACGGAATGGACGATCGGACACGGACCGAGCTGGAAGCGGCGGCGTTCAGGACGCTCGTCGGCCACCTGCGCGAGCGCACCGACGTGCAGAACATCGACCTGATGAACCTGTCCGGGTTCTGCCGCAACTGCCTGAGCAAGTGGTACCGCGCGGCGGCGGAAGAGCGGGGTCTCGAGATGGGCTACGAGGACGCGCGCGAGATCGTCTACGGCATGCCCTATGCCGAATGGAAGGACAGGTATCAGAAAGAGGCGACGCCCGAGCAGATCGAGGCGATGAAGGCCGCCCAGGCCGCCGCGGGGCACTGATCCCGCCGCCTCCGTAACCGTCTAGAGACCGAGCGCGTCGGAGAGGAACGCCGCGATCGCCGCGTCCGTTCCGGCGGGATCTTCGAGATGCGGAAAGTGGTCGATGTCCGGGAGCAGGCGGGCGTCGGCATGCGGCACGGCGCGGGCGATGTTTTCGAGCTGCCCGGGCACCCCGTAGGCATCCTTCGCGCCGTGCAGCGCGAGCAGCGGGCCCGCGATCCCCGACAGGGCGGGCACGATATCCCAGCCGGCGGCGAAGATTTCGAGCCAGGTCGCCGACCAGCAGGCCGCGACATCCACCGCCTTGCCGCCGTGAAACCGGCTCATCCATTCGGGCAGCGATCTCTCCGACGCACGTTTCGCGAAGCGGTGAAGATGCGCTTCGGCCAGCGGGTCGCGATGGACATGGGCGGAGAGGCTTACCGTGGCGCGCAATCCGGACGGGTTGTCCGCGGCGTAGAGCAGCGCGATCGTGCCGCCGTCGCTGTGCCCGATCACGGCGTGATCCCCGATCCCGGCGCTGCGGAGGATACCGGGCAGGCGCGCGGCCTCCTGCTCGATGAAATCGATCGGGAAGGGCGCGCGGCCGTCCGACCGTCCGTAGCCCCAGCGGTCGTAGGCGAAAGCGCCGGTGCCGAGCCGCCGGCCGATGCGCGCCGGCAGGCCGCGCCAGTTCTCCACCGATCCGAGCCCGTCATGGAGGAACACCAGCGCCGGCCTGCCCGCGACCGGTTCGGCGCACCATTCGCCGTAGAGCCGAGCCCCGTCGAGTGCGATGGAGACCGCGCAGCCGTTCAATCGCCGACCCCGGGCACGTCGTAACGGCTCATCGTCTCGTCGAGTGCGGCCTCGTACTCCGCCCACGGCAAATGGTTGTAGCTGTAGCCGGAGATCACGAAACCGGGTCCGGCATAGAACTTCTCGTACTGCGCATGGCGGCCGGCGAATTCGGAGCCCAGCAGGTCCCAGGCGAGCTTGAGGATTTTCATGCGCTCGACCGCGCTCTGCCCGGGGACCGACCAGTAGGTCTCGAAGGTCTCGCGCATCTCGGGGTCCCTGACCACGGAGATATCGGCCGGCATCTGGAACGGCCCGCCGCCCAGCAGCTCGCGCACCTCGTCGCAGATCTGCCCGTAGGTCATGGTGCAGAAGTGCAGCGCGGCGTACATGTAGCGCCGGTTCACGTTGAGATAGCCCGGCGCGTACTCCTCGCAGTTCTCGATCTGGCCTTCGATCATCGCCTCCAGCCCGGAGAGCTTCGCGGCGAGGTTCCCGAGCGTCGTCTGGACCGCCGGGATGTGACCGACATTGTTAATGTCGGTCACCCGCCGGGCGACCGCGAGGATCAGCTTCATCTTTTCGAGGAAGCGGATGTTGGATTGGTGGTTGCCCATGACGTGGCTCGGCGAGCGGACGTAGATCTCGCGCGACATCTCGGCGTTGTCGTGGACGACGACACGCTCCCACGGCACCTTGACGTCCTTGAAGATGACCATCGAGTCGGTCTCGTCGAAGCGGTAGGCGAGCGGGTTGTCGAACTCGCTCACGGCATGCTGCTCGAACGGTTTGCGGGACCAGATCGAAATGCCCTCGGCGTTGAGCGGGACGCCGCAGGTGATCGACTCCTTGACCTGGCTCGGGCCGAGCGGGAGCAGATTGCCGACCCAGGTCTCGTTGGCGAAGATCGCCGAGGTTCCCAGCATCTTCATCCCGTTGAGGGTGACGCCGGCGTCGTCCTCGGCGGTCACACGGAGCGTCGGGACCGTCATGCCCTCGCGCTCGTACATCTCGGGCTTGCGGGCGCCCTGCGGCGGCAGGACGGTATAGGTCGCGCACACGTCGTTCTCGCGCATGTGCCGGTAATAGCCGACCATGTTCGCGCCGAAACCCTGGCCGATCTCGTCGAACAGGTCGGGGCGCATGGCGAGCCCGGTGACGAAGCTCGCGACGTGGTCGGGCGACCGTCCCAGCAGCCCGTGGGTCCAGGACGCGATCCGGCGGTGGGTCTCCATCCGCTTGCGCAAATCGTCCTTCGTCTTCGGCATCAGGAACCAGCTCGAGTAGCGCTCGCCGTCCTCCTCGAACGACATGACGTCCACGTTCTCGGGATCGCGCTTGCGGTCGTAGAGCATCGCGAAGGACCGGGCGCCGTTGCGGAACGCGGGATGCGTCGTCACGTCGTCCACCGGCGTGCCGCCGATATAGACCTTGCGCCCGTCGCGCAGGCTCTCCAGATGCTCGTCGCCGGTTTTCAGCATTGCGCACTCACCCTTCGATATCGCAACCGAGGAACGTCCGGCCGCACTGGCGGGCGGCTTCGAGGACGGTGAACGATCCGGCCGCCGGGTCGATGACGAAGTCGCCCTCGTTGCTCACGGCCGACATCAGCGCGGCCTGCAGCCCGACCGGCTTGGCGTGCGGATGCGCTTTCCGGTCGACCTTCTCGACGACGACGTCGGTGATGTTGTGGACCTTCCAGACGCCCTTCGCACGGCGCGGTTTCTTCTGGAGCACGACGCAGTATTCCGCGCGGCGGCGCGTCCGGTAGCCCATGCCGAACGTGGCCTTGTCCCAGGTGACCAAGTCGACGACGTCGAGTTCGGTGTCGTCGAACCAGCCGTGGAAATCCTGGCAGAGGTGGAACTTGTCGATCCACAGGAACAGGTGGCCCGACGGCAGGAGCGCGCGGTCGATCCCGCGGATGAAGCCGACGATGGTCTCCTCGGTCATCTGCGCCAGCGCGGAACGCCTCTTGCCGCGCCGCTCGCCCTCGTTGCCGTATTTGAGCTTTTCCAGCACCCCGCGATATTGCGGGTCGAGGAACGCCACCGGAATCGTCGCCTCGGGCAGCAGCGACAGGAATTCCAGCCCGTCCATCCGGAGGCGGGTATCGGGGACCAGCTCCTCGGGCAGAAGAAGGAGCGGAGCCTGGACGGTCCTCTTCCCGGAGAAGACCGCCGCGCGCGGCTCGTCTCCCGTCGTGCCGGCGGGGTCGCTCATGCGCCGCGTAGTGTCACTTGGCGGGGGCCCGCGCGGCCTCGGCGCGGCGAAACTCCGGCAGCGTCATCGCGCCGGCATAGATCTCGAAGCATATTCCGTTCGGATCCGTGAAGAAGATTCCGTAACTGCCGCTGCCACCATCGAGACCGCCACCTTCGGGGCCCTGCACGTAGGGGGCCGTCGATCTCGATCCCTGCGGCCTCGAGCCTGCTCTGCCAGGACTTGACTTCGTCGATGCTCTCGGCCGGCAGGGCGATGTGGTGGACGCCCACGGGCTCCTTCTTGGAATCGCCGCTCGGCAGACGCCGCCCGTCCTCGAACAGGGCAAGCGAATGATGGCGCTCGCCGTCGAGCGAAACGAAGGCGACCCGGCCCACCGGGGCCCGGTCGACGCTGGTGAGCTCGCCGCCGATCAGTTCCAGAAACGCGATCTCCTCTTCGAGGTCGCGGACGTGGAGCCCGACATGGCCGATGGAAAGACGTGACATCGCGCTGTCTCCCAAGCTCCCGAATTGCCGGCGGCAAGGTTAGCGCATCGGCCGGCCCAAGCGAACCGGCCTCAGGCGAGAAGCGTGCGCCTGAGGAAGCTCAGCAGGTGAATGACGGCATATTCGCGCGCCTGTTTCCGGTCGCCGGGGAGCGCGACGCTGTGCGTCGCCGTGTTTCCCGCAGAGGCAACCGCCATGCGGGCCGTGCCGGGCGGGACTTCCTCGCCGGGTTCCCGCCCGAGCGCGGCGATCCCCACCGAGGCGCCGAACGCGGCGCGGACCCGGTCGGCCGCCTCCGCCGCGCGGGCTTCGCCGGTCGCCGCGGAGTCTTCCGTCCCGCCCCAGGGCCCCATCGTGCCGCCGACGAAGGTCTCCATCTCCGTGTCGATCCGGGTCAGCCGCGCGGCGACGAGTCCCCCGGTGAAGCCCTCCGCCACCGCGAGCGTCCGGCCCGTGTCCCGGAGCGCCGCGAGGACCACCGATTCCATCGTCTCCCCGTCGACGCCGAAGATCACGTCGCCGAGCAGGTCGCGGACCAGCGCCTCCTCCTCGGCGAGGATGGCGGCGGCGGCTTCCTCGTCGGGGGCCTTGGCGGTGATCCGCACTTTGAGGCCGTCCGCGCCGGACGCCTGGAAGGCGAGCGTCGGGTTGCCGATGTCGTCGAGCGCCTCGATCCGGTCGGCGAGGATTTCGGCCAATCCGGACTCGCTCTGCCCCCAGGTGCGCAGCACCCGGCTGCGGATGACCGCCGCGCCGCCGGAGCGCTTCAGGAGGTCGGGGAGCACGGTCCCCTCCATCATCTCGCGCATCTCGTACGGCACCCCGGGAAGGGCGTAGATCACCTTGTTCCCGACCGGGCAGACCAGGCCCGGCGCGGTCCCCGGCATCTGCGCGATCGGCCGGCCGCCCACCGGGATATCCGCCTGGCGCCGGTTGTTCTCGGTCATGACGCGGCCGCGCGCCTTGAACAGGTCGACGATGCGCTGTTCCACATCCGGGTCGCGGCGGAGCTCCGCCCCCATCACGCGGGCGATCACCTCGCGGGTGATGTCGTCCTGGGTCGGGCCGAGCCCGCCGCAGCAGATCACCGCGTCGCTGCGCCCGAGCGCCTGGCGGATGCAGAACTCCATGCGGTCCGCGTTGTCGCCGACCTTGACTTGGAAATGGGAATCGATGCCGATCAGCGCCAGCCGCTCGCCGATCCACGACGAGTTGGTGTCGACGATCTGGCCGAGCAGGAGCTCGGTGCCGATGGCGACGACTTCGCAGCGCAACCCGGTTCTCCTCAGCCGTCCCGGACGATGAGGCGGATATCGCTCAGCCGGTCGCCGTTGATCCCGGTCAGGTCCATGGCGCAGGCCGACGCGACGGCGATCGCGTCGACCAGGGCCCGCAGCACCACCTTGTCGCCCGGCTCCGCCACCGAGGCGCCGCCATAGGCGATGCTCCCGTCGGCGCGGACCGGCGTGTTTTGGAAGAAGTTGACGGGATCGGGCAGGTGCTCGTAGGCGATGCCGTAATCCGCCATCGCCTCGGCGAGGTTGGCGCGGCAGCTCCGGTGATCGTCCAATCCGAAGCCGAGCCTGTAGCGCGGCGGGTCGCAGGCGGGGAAGATCATGTCGTGGCTCCCCACCGTGTCCTCGACGATCTCGAACATCGGCGCCCGCCGGACGCTGACCAGCCGGTCCCCGGCGCCGAGCGTCAGGCGCATCAGCTCGGCGCGGGTGTGGCCGGGCGACAGGAACTCGCCGATGTCCCCGGCTCGGAAGGCAAAGAAATCGCAGATCTGCCGGCCCTCGACATTGACGATCTCGAGCCGCTCGCCGGCGCGCAGGTCGATCCGCCCGCCGTGCCCGCCCCTGATCAGGAGTTCGCGCACGTGCCGGTCCGCTTTTTCACACCGTCATGCCCGGACTCGTCCTGACGTTTCGGGGCGTTTGGGACGCGAACGGAGATCGATGTCATGCGGCGCACAATAGCGTCTTTCGCCGGTTGACGTAGGCATCGGGTAGACAAATCGCGACCGGCTCGACATTCGCGTTCTTCGAATGCCGGGCGGGAATGTCGATCTCTGCCGACTCGACCGGCCGGTCGGCATTTCCGTCGGCAAATGCCGACCGTGCGCGCGCGGCGCCGGGGAGTCGGCATATCCGATCCGCGGGTCGGCATATCGCAGTTATGCTCGTCGCGGGTGACGGCCGCGTCGGTAACGATGGCGATGGCATGCACGATCGTGTCCTCCACATGGCCGGGCGGCGTGCCCGGCAACGGAAAGGGGCGCCGGCATCTCCGGCACCCCCACTTCCCCACTGTGCGAAATATGGTGCGATTCTTGTCCCTGGTCAAGGGGTATTTTCTTTTTTCAGGTCATTTTTGGCCGGTTTCGCTTTCCCTACCGTCATGCCCGGACTTGTTCCATTGCTGTCCGGTTAAGATTTCGGGGCAGGCTTCGCGCCCATGAGAGAGGCCGTCCTTGTCCCCCTGTTGTCACCCCGGACTTGATCCGGGGTCCAGGGAAGCCGGGCGAGGGCGGTGCCTGTGGCTCTGGACCCCGGATCAAGTCCGGGGTGACAACAGGGGGACAAGGACGGCGGGTGTGGGCGGGCCGCGATCCGTGTCCCGATCCGGCGGAAGGGCCGGAAACCCGCCTGTACCAACGCCTTGTGCCGGGCATGACGACAGAGGGGGCGCCGCCCGGGTGGGCGGAAACTTCGGGACCGGGACTCTAGGCCGCCTTCTTCGCGGCCCCGAGCCGGCCGGGGGAGATCGAGCATTGGCCGCGGTCGGGGTTGGGCTCGACGTCGCGCTCGACGATCTCGGCCAGCGCGTCGGCGCCGCCGACATAGTCCCCGTCGATCCAGATCTGCGGCACGGTGATCGGCGTCTTGGGCCCGACGATGGGCTTGACCCGGGCCAGCATCTCGTAGAGCGCGGCGGGCTCGCGCACCACGTCGTGGTAGTCGTAGGCGATCCCCGCCTCGTCGAGATAGCCCTTGGCGCGGACGCAGTGCGGACAGGTCGCCTTGCCGAACAGCCGGTTGCCGGAGACCGGGGCGCGCCTGGCATGGGCCTCGATGATGGCCTGGGTCAGCACCCCCCGGTTGAGCGCCGCGCCCTGGCTCACGATGCGCCCCTCCACCAGGACGATGGGCGCGTGCCAGCCGCCTTTGGGCAGGGGTTTCCACCACTCGGTCAGCCAGTCGCGGGTGTCGACCTCGACCGGGACGCCGCCGAGCTCGGTCTCGACCACGTCGGCGATCACGTCCCTGGTCAGCGAACACTCGCCGCACGGGATCTTCACCCTGAACGGACCCCACGCGCCCGCCCAGCGATAGAGTGTGACCCTGACCGGCTCCATCGTATCGAGCGGCGTTCCGTGTTCCATCGGGATTCCACCTTTTCGGAGGCACCGCCCGTGCGGCCGGCGCGGCTTCCGCGCCCCGGCGGTGCGATCATCATGGTGCCGCGGGACGATGGGCGCAACCGGCTCGCCGGGCCGCGTGACACGGACCCGCCGTTGTCGTATAGGTCGTATCGAAAGGCCCAAAGCAGCCGTAAGGGAGACACAGGGGATGAGAAATCGTTCGATCGCCGGGCTCATCGCGACCGCCGCAGTTCTCGCGGTGCCGCTGCAGGCCTCGGTCGCGGCGGAATCGACCGTCAAGGTGGTCACCATGCTCGCCAAGAAGACGCCGATCGGGCAGTCCTTCGACGGCTTCATCGGGCGTCTCAACAAGAAGCTCGCGGGCGAGTTCCGCATGGACTGGCGCGGCGGGCCGGAGGTGGTGCCGCAGTTCAAGCAGCCCAACGCGGTACGCCTCGGCTCGGTCGACGCGACCCTCACCAGCCCGAGCTACGCCAACGGAATCCTCAACGTCTCGGGCGCGGCCAACTACTCGAACAAGACCTATGAGGAGATCAAGGCCACCGGTTACCACGACTACATGGCGGAGCTCCACGCCGCCAAGGGCCTGATCTATGTCGGCGAGCTGCCGGTATCGGAGCTGCGCTTCCACTTCTTCCTGCGCGAGCCGATCGCGACGCTCGCCGATTTCAAGAACGTCAAGATCCGGGTCTTCCCGGCGATCGCGCCCGCCGTCGCCGCGCTCGGCGGCTCGCCTCTGGTCCTCCCGATGACGGAAATCTACACCGCCATGGAGCGCGGCATCGTCAAGGGTTTCGTCTCCGGCGTGTCCGGCGCCGCGCGGCAGTACAGGGGCGTGCTCAACGCCTATGTCGAGCCGGGCTTCTACCGCGCGACCTTCCACTTCCTGGTCAACCCGCGCGCCTGGAACAAGATCCCGGCGGCGACCCGCGCCAAGGTCGTCGACTTCGTGCGCAACGTGGACCCGCCGACCTACGAGGCGAGCTGGGATCCGCGGCTCAAGAACGGCTACGCGGATCTCGGCAAGACCGGCGTCAAGACGATCCGGTTCACTGCCGGGGAGGAGGCGAAATTCGCGAAAACTGTCCTGGAGGCGGCCTGGGCAGCGGTGCGCAAGAAAGCCCCCGAGGAAGGCAAGCGCCTGCAGTCGATGCTGATGAAATAGCCCGATCCGCCCCTTCGGCACCCCCGCCCGTGGCCGCCGGGCGGGCCCCAGGCGGTTGAGGCCATGCGCGATACGCTGAACCGGGCCGCCGGGTGGTTCGACCTGTTGAACCGCGCGTTCGCTGCGATCGCCTGCGCCGTGTTCGTGCTTGTCGTGCTCGCGGTGTGCACCGAGATCGTCACCCGCGCCACGGTCGACATTTCCAACCCCTGGCTGGTCGAGCTCAGCGAGATCGCGCTGCTCTACATCACCTTCCTGGCGGCCGCCTGGGTGCTGGGCAACGACAAGCATGTCGCGCTCGACCTACTGCTTAGCCGGGTGGACGCGCGTACCGCACGGTATCTGCATCTCGTGCTGTCGATCGCCGCCGCCGTCGCGTGCTTCGTCGTCGCCTGGTTCGGCGTCCTCACGGTGATCGACCAGTACCGGAGCGACATCCGCGAGCCGACGATCATGGCGCCGCTGACCTTCTGGATAACCGCGGTCGTGCCGTTCGGCTTCACCCTGCTGGGGATCCAGTTCCTGCGCCGGGGGCTGCGCGCGGCGCTGGGTCTCCCGCTCGCCGTCGGTCGCCGATAGGGGCGGGGCAGGATGGAGTGGTACGAGGCCTTTCTGGTGATCATGGGCGGCCTGTTCGCCCTGATGTTCATCGGCCTGCCGGTGGCCTTCACTTTTCTCATCGTCAACCTGATCGGCGCCTACATCTTCTTCGGCGGCGTGCCCGGCATGCTGCAGCTGGTCATTCAGATCTCGGAATCGCTCACCACCTTCACCCTGGTCCCGGTCGCCCTGTTCCTGCTGATGGGCGAGATCATGTTCCACTCGGGAATCGGGTTCGACCTTCTCGACACCCTCGACAAGTGGTTCGGCAGGCTGCGCGGCCGCCTCGCGCTGATGGCGGTCGGAGGCGGCGTGCTGTTCTCGGCGCTGACCGGGAACAGCATGGGCAGCATCGCGCTGCTCGGATCGACCCTGGTGCCGGAGATGGAAAAGCGCGGCTACCGCAAGCCGATGTCGCTCGGTCCCATCCTCGGCAGCGGCGGGCTTGCGATCATGATCCCGCCGAGCGGGCTCGCCGTGCTGCTGGGCGTCATCGCCGAGCTCTCGATCGGCAAGATCCTGATCGCCATCATCCTGCCCGGTGTCATCATGGCGGCGCTCTACGCGTGCTACATCGTCGGACGCTGCGTGGTCGATCCCGATGTCGCGCCGGCCTTCGAGGTCGAGCGCATCCCGTGGTCGGTCAAGCTGCGCGCGGGCGCGATGCACGTCGTGCCCGTGGGCTTCATCATCTTCATGGTGGTGGGCGTGATCTTCGTCGGCCTGGCGACGCCGAGCGAATCGGCGGCCTCCGGCGCGCTCGCCACCTTCCTGCTCGCCGTGTTCCGCCGGCGCATGACCTGGGAGGTGTTCCGCAAGGCCATCGTCGGCAGCCTCGAGATCTCGGTGATGCTCTTGCTGATCATCTCGGGCGCGCTGGCCTTCACCCAGATGCTCGCTTTCACGGGGGCGACGGAGGGTCTGGTCAATACCGTGCTGGGCATCGACGCGGGCCCGGTCGCGGTGGTCCTGCTGATGATCGTGACCGTCATCGTGCTGGGGATGGTGATGGGTCCGGTGCCGATCATGCTGGTCACCCTTCCGGTCTTCGTGCCGGTGATCGATCAACTGGGATACGATCCGATCTGGTTCGCGGTCCTCTATTTGATCGCCATCGAGACCGGGTCGACCTCGCCCCCCTTCGGGGCGGGGCTGTTCGTCATGAAGGGCGTCGCGCCGGCCGGAACGACGATGAACGAGATCTACCGCGCGGCGGTCCCCTTCCTGGTGTGCGACGTGATCGCCATCCTGATCGTGCTGGCCTTTCCCGCGATCGTTTCCTGGCCGTTGGCCCAGATGTTCTGAGATGTTTCGAAACGACATCGCCATGCCGGGCAGCGGAGTCCGGTTTCCCCCTCCCGGCATCCCCGACAGCGGCAGGGTTTCGCGGGCGCCCGGACGGTTTCGGCGAACTCGTTGCCCGTGGGCCGTCTGCTATTTTGATGGGGTCTACCCCCGTGGAGAACACCGATGGAACGCACACCCCGCTCCAGCCCGCAAATCCCGGTGACGGTCGGCCTGCCCGCCAGAGTGGAGACGTGACGATGCACCGCCGGGACATCCATCTCGTCGGCAGCGTTCCACTGGAGAACGCTGCCGCTGTATTCCGCGAGGCGGGCCGACGTCTCGGCGCCCATCTGGAGCGCATACCGGATGGCGAGACCGGGATCCGCTCGAACTGGATCGCCTGGCAGAGGCGCGCGTTCGCCGAACAGAAGGCGCTCGTCGAATCGGAGGCGCGGGAGCGCGATTACCAGCTGATGCCGCCCTTCGGCTTCGCACGGGGCCGCGGCGCGGGGGATCTCCGTTTCGGCGAACTCGGCTTCGCGCGCGAAGCCCTCGCCTCGTGGCGGGAGTTCCTGGCGGCGGCGGTGGACGGCACGGTTCCCGACCGCTGCCGTTTCCAGGTATGCCTGCCCACCCCCTTCGCCCCGGTCTATTCCTTCGTCCGCTATCGCGACCAGGGGGCGATGGAACCGCTCTACGAAGCCCGAATGCTGACCGAGCTTGCCGAGATCTGCTCGGCGGTGCCCGCCAGCCGGCTTGCGGTGCAGTGGGACGTGGCGACCGAGATGAGCATCTTCGAGGGGCTCTACCCGGTACCGTTTCTCGGCGGGGAGGCCGAGGCCGGTCTCGTCGAGCGCCTCGGGCGCCTGGGCGATGCGGTGCCGGCGGAGATCGAGCTCGGCTATCACCTCTGCTACGGCGACATGAACCATCGGCACTGGAAGGAACCCGAAGACACGGCGGTCCTGGTCCGAATCGCCAATGCGATCGCCGCGACGGTCTCCCGTCGGATCGACTGGATTCACATTCCGGTTCCGGTCGACCGCGACGACGACGCCTATTTCGCGCCGCTCGCCGGCCTCAGGCTCGACCGCGCCACGCGGCTCTATCTGGGCCTGGTCCATTTCACCGACGGAATCGAAGGGGCGCGGCGGCGGATCCAGGCGGCGGAGCGCGTCGTCGCGGATTTCGGCGTCGGCACGGAATGCGGCTTCGGAAGACGCGACCCCGAGACCGTCCTTGAACTGCTCGACCTGCACCGCGCGATCGGCGGCTGACAATCCGGCGCCCGATCCGCGATCGGGCCCGCCGCGACAACGCCGAGCGACCCTACGCGCCCGCCCAGCGATAGAGTGTGACCCTGACCGGCTCCATCCCGTCTTCCCCGTTTGACCGCGGCAGGCTCTTTTCCCGGGATCGACGCGGCGATCCGCCCCGTCCCGCGCGGCGCGACCTTACGCGAATCCGCAACCGTTCGTTCCCCGTCCGCAACCGCGAACCGGGAGAATGGACACGACCAAAGTCACCTTAACGAAGGCGCGCGTCAAGGCGCTCGGGCCGCGCCGCGCCGCCTGCGACATCGGGGACCGCGGGCGCTTCGGGGGACAAAGGGCAAGCCGGAACGGGGCGACTAAATCGCGAAACGGTTTCGGCGGAGAGCGGCACAGTAGTCCGAAAAACCGGCCTCGAGCGAAATGGAGGGCTCGATATCGAGCTCCGACCTGAGGCGCGTGGTATCCGCGACGATCGCCGGCGGCTCGCCGGGGCCGAGCGGACGTTCGCCGAAGCGGATTATATCGCCGGCCCCCGTGATCCGGCGGGCAAGAGCGCCGATCTCTTCGAATGCGATTCCCTCTCCGCTGGCAACGTTGATCGGACCGGTAAATTGCGACAGGGCGACAGCCGCCAGCGCGTCCGCCAGGTTCCGCACGTCCCAGATGTCGCGCACGGTGCCGGAGGGACCGCACGAGAGCGGCTCTTCTCTCAGGCACGCCCGCAACATCGAAGGAATAAGCCGCGCCGGGGGCTCTCCATAACCGAACGGCACGAATACGCGGGCCCACACGGCGCTCGCGCCGTGCCTCTCCGCCGCATCGAGTATTGCCTCGCCGGTCCTGGCCTTCGCCTTGCCATACGGCGTGTGCGGCGCGATCGCCGCGTCTTCGGAGAACGTGCCGCCCGATGTCCAATCGTATTCCGCGCAGGTGCCCGTCGCGATCACCCGGCGGCCGGCGGCGGCGAGAAAACGGTCGACGAGATCGGCCGTCGCGATTTCCCACTGTCGGTTGAGATCGCTGTGCCAGAACGTCGAGTGCTCGGTAATCCAGGCGAGATGCACGAGGGTGTCGGCCCGGGCGCCGCAAAGGGCGCGGATCCGATCGTCGCCTTTCAGCAGATCGCACGGACCCGACCGCCGGGCGTCGATGACTTCGGCGCCGCGCGCTCGAAGAGCCGCAGCGACCCGGCGGCCCACGAAGCCGCCCATGCCGGTTATCAGGATCCGCCGCGTTGCCATCGTTTCCGAATGCTGGCCCGAGTGAGGCGGCGATCCGCTCGATGGCGAAGGCCGGAACCCGCGGCGCGTCGACATCGAGTTTAATGCCGTTCGGACACGATTTGTTGCTTGCGATGCCCGAGCAATATATCGTCAGGACAAAATTATTGCAATGCGCGGCCGGCTTGTGACACCGGTCGCTGCAGGGAGTCAGAGTCCGGTGAAAATGGTTATCGACGAGGCGGAGGGGACTCTGGTCCTTGAGCGGGACGGCATCGCGAAATCCCTGCCGCTTTATTCCGATGCCGCGTTCGAAGCCATCGCCCGGCAGTATGTTCGGGTCGGCTGGAACCAGAAACACACATATACTTTTTCCTGGATGGGTCGTCCGATCATCCAGTTTCCGGACGATCTGCTGCGCCTTCAGGAGATCGTTTACGGCGTGCGTCCGGATCTTGTCGTCGAAACCGGCGTCGCGCATGGCGGATCGCTGATGTTCTACGCCTCTTTAATGGAAGCCATGGATCACGGCCGGGTGCTTGGGATCGATATCGATATCCGTCCTCATAATCGCGTGGCAATCGAAGCCCATCCGCTGTTCCGGCGCATTCAATTGCTTGAAGGGTCTTCCACTTCCGGGGAAATAATCTCTCTGGTCCGGAAAGCGGCGGCGGCGGCGGAGCGCGTTCTCGTCGTTCTCGACAGCGACCATAGCAGCGCGCATGTCACCGAGGAATTGAACGCCTATGCCGATCTGGTCACTCCGGGCTCCTATATCGTGGCGGCCGACGGGATCATGCGCGACCTGGCCGGCGTGCCGCGGGCCGATCCCGGCTGGCGGACGGACAACCCCGCGAGCGCGGTCGAGGCGTGGCTGCCGAACCATCCGGAATTCGAGCTGGTACAGCCCGCGTGGCCGTTCAACGAATCGACGCTGAGCCGGAACGTCACGCACTTTCCGAGCGCCTTTCTGCGACGGCGTTGAGCAACGCACGACGACCGAGATCGTGCGGACGGTGCGAGCGCCCGGCCGGCCTGGAGCATTTTCCGACCTGACCGGGTCGCGGCGGCCCGTACCGTCCACCCCCTCACCCTGACCCTCTCCCCACGGGGGAGAGGGGACGCACTTGCCCATCCCTCCTCACCTTCTCCCCTCCCGCTCGCGGGAGGGGCCGGGGGAGGGCGTGACCCGCCGCAGCCGACTCCGATCGAGCCCACCGCCCTTTTCCCCCTGTTGTCACCCCGGACTTGATCCGGGGTCCAGAGCCACAGGCACCGCCCTCGCCCGGCTTCCCTGGACCCCGGATCAAGTCCGGGGTGACAACAGGGGGAAAAGGACGGCCTCTCTCATGGGCGCGAAGCCTGCCCCGAAATCTTAACCGGACAGCAATGGAACAAGTCCGGGCATCCACGTCCCTCCGCCGCCCCGCCCGTTGCCGGCGCGCACCGCGATGCCGCAAGGCGTGGATGCCCGGAACAAGTCCGGGCATGACGCGGTGGGGGAAAGCGGGACGACGGGGGAGACCCCGGCGCGCGGCCTTCGCGGCCGGCGCGTCATCTCCCTTGTCGGGCCCCGTCGGCGGTCCGCATGGGTTCTCCGGCGAGGAACCGCTCGTAGCCCTCGACGGTGCGCTCCAGCGAAAACCGGGCGGCCCTGCCGCCTTGTCCGCCGGCTTCGACACTTCCCGCAGCATCGTCCGGGCCAGCGCCTCGGGGTCTCCCACCGGGGCGAGCAGGCGGGGGTCTTCCAGAATTTCCGCGGGCCCGGCCGGGCAGTCGGTCGAGACCGCGGGGCAGCCGCAGGCCATGGCCTCGACCAGCACGATGCCGAATCCTTCGTACCGCGACGAGAGCACGAAGAGCGCCGCGCGAGCCATGTAGGCGAAGGGGTTTTCCGCCCAGCCCGGAAGAGAAACCCGGTCTTCGAGGCCGCGCGCCCGCACCATGCCCTCCAGCTCATTCCTCCGTTCGCCCTCGCCCAGGATGACGAGACGGGAAGGGTATTCGCTCTGCACGCGGTGAAACGCCTCGATCAGTACGCCGAAATCCTTTTGCCGCACGAGACGCCCCGCGCCGAGCACGACCGGCGGGCCGCCGTCGCGGAACCACGGGTGATCGGGCGCTTCCTTCACGAGGCGGTCGAGGTTCCGCACCGTTCCCGCCGGATTGTAGATGACGGAGATGTTGTCCTCCGGCACGCCGAGGACGGCGGACGCCATTTGCGCAGCGCCCCCGGATACCGCCACCATCCGGTCGCTCGCCCGCCATACATATCGGCGGCGCCCGGCATGGTCGTGCCCCCAGGCGTGGTGTGGTGTAGGAGCAGGAGCCAGCATCGGTAGCTGTGGGTAAGTGGCCCGCCGCCGCGACCGTGTGGCGTCTGGCGGCGGCGGGCCACTTATCCATAGCGGATGGCCATCGCGGTGCCGGTTAGGGTTGGGCTTCTACAGTCCATCCGACCGGAGGAGTACCACGATGACCACCAAGGACATGATGACCCTGCAGGCGCTTTTGGAGAAGAGTTCGGACGCCGATCTGCTTCGCGAGACGGAATGGCAAGTTATGGGCTTGACAGGGAATAGGTGAGCAATTACCTTAGGTTCATAGGGAGACACGCCATGAACCTGATCGCCATCTTCCGCCGCTTCCCCGACCAGCAAGCTTGCATCGCGCACCTTGAGGATATCCGCTGGGCCACCGAAGCGCACTGCCCGAAATGCGACTCGACCCATGTGGCCCGCAAGTGCGACGGCGACCGGGTAGGCCGGTGGAACTGCCACGACTGCCATGCGAGCTTCAATGTGCTCTCCGGGACGATCTTCGAGAAAACCCGCGTACCTCTGCAAAAGTGGTTCCTCGTCATCGGCTTGATGGTGAACGCAAAGAAATCCCTCTCCAGCTACCAATTGGCGCGGGATGTGGAACTGACGCACCAGACTGCCTTGTTCATGCAGCAGCGCATCCGGGCCGCGATGGCGGCGGACCAAGCGCCGCTGTTGCATGGGATCGTCGAAGCGGACGAGACCTATGTGGGCGGGAGGCCGCGGAAGAAGAACCGGCGCGACCGGAACGATCCCCCGGCCCCGCGCGGACGCGGGACCCGCAAGATGCCGGTCATCGGCGCGGTGGAGCGCGGCGGGAGCGTTACCGCCCGCGTTGCAGACGATCTAACGGGCCGGGGCATCTTGCGCTTCATCCGAGAGAAGGTGGACCCGCGCGGCTCCCTGCTCATCACGGACGAATACCGGGCCTATGGCGCAGCGGCGCGGCGCGGACACTACCAGCACGCCGTCATCAATCACGCTGTTGCCTATGTGGACGGCGAGACCCACACGAACACCATTGAAGGCTTCTGGGCGCTGCTCAAGCGGGCATGGTACGGCTCGCACCACCATTACAGCCGCCGCTTCGCCCCCCTGTTCATCGCCGAAACCTCTTGGAAGTACAATCACCGTTCCGACACGGACGGCTTCGCTGCGTTCCTGCGGGGAGCAGTGGCATGAACCGGCTCTACTTCGGCGATTGTTTCACCATCATGGAGGAAATGCGAAAGGGCAGTGTTGATCTAATCTACCTCGACCCACCCTTCAATTCACAGCGCGACTACAACGCGATCTACAAGGACGAAACCGGGCGGCCGCTCCCCGCCCAAATTGAAGCGTTCAGCGATATGTGGTCGATGAACGAAGAGCGGGAACGAGAGCTCCGCACCATGCCGGTCCTCATGCGCGAGGCCGGAATTGCGGACGAGTCGGTGGAATTTTGGCGGCTATGGATGAACGCGCTCCGCCGCACCAACCCGAACCTGTTGGCCTATCTCTCCTATATGACCCAGCGGCTTCTGCCGATGCGGGGCATACTCAAGCCAACGGGATCAATCTATCTGCACTGCGATCCAACCGCGAGCCATTACATCAAGGTGATGATGGAACGCGATATTCGGGCATGAGAATTTCAGAAGTGAGATCGTTTGGAAACGTACGACAGCGCACAACGATTCCAAAGCAATCGGCGCGGTGCACGACGTTCTTCTGTTTTATGTCGCGTCCAACAAGTTCACTTGGAACCATCAATATCAGGCTCACGCTCAAAGCTATATCGACTCGCACTATCGCCGCCGGGATGCGGACGGGCGGCGGTATCGCACGGATAATCTGACCGCTGGCGGCCTGTCGGGCGGCGGCTATGAATACAAATGGAACGGCGTCACGAAACTCTGGCGGTGCCCAAGGGAGACGATGCAGGCGCATCATGACGCCGGACGCCTACACTACACCCGAACCGGCACTGCCGAGTATATTCGCTACTTGGACGAAAGCGAGGGTGTACCGTTGCAATCCATCTGGACTGATATCCCGCCACTCAACAGCCAGGCGAAAGAGCGGATGGGCTACAACACACAGAAGCCGGTAGCGCTATTAGAGCGGATTATTGAGGTAAGTTCTAACCCAGGCGACACGGTATTCGACCCCTTCTGCGGCTGCGCAACCACTATTGAGGCCGCCCACAAGTTGGATCGGAGGTGGATCGGTGTCGATTGAGGTGGCGTCGGTTTGTCGGACAGGCTGACGGCGTTTTCAAGGTGTATTCCGGTTGAAGTTTGTGCCGCCAGAATCCTCTTGGATCGATCTTTCTGCTGCTGCTGTTGCGCCTGTGGGTATGTGGTCAAGGCGCGAAGCGGCTTGTCCATCATATCCACAGGCGTGTCGCCCCGGTAGGCCTCGGCCGGCGTCCGCCCGCCGAGTGCCGAGTGCGGTCTCTCGGTGTTGTAGAAGCCGATCCACTGGCCGATGACGCGCCGGGCTGCGAAGCCGTCGGCGATCTCGTGCAGGTAGACCGCCTCGTATTTGAGCGAGCGCCACAGCCGCTCGATGAAGATGTTGTCCATGCACCGGCCGCGGCCGTCCATCGAGATGCGGATACCGGCCTCCCGCAGGCGCGCGGTGAAGGCGAAGCCGGTGAACTGGCTGCCCTGGTCGGTGTTGAAGATCTGCGGGGTGCCATGGCGCGCCAGGGCTTCGTCGAGAGCCTCGACACAGAACCCCGCGTCCAGCGTGTTCGACAGCCGCCAGGCCAGGACGCAGCGGCTCGCCCAGTCCATGATCGCCACCAGGTAGAGGAAGCCGCGCCGCACCGGGATGTAGGTGATGTCGGCGCACCACACATGGTTCGGCCGCTCGATCGCCAGACCCCGCAGCAGATATGGATAAACCCGGTGCCCGAGGTGCGGCGCACTGGTCCGCGGCGCCCGATAGACCGCCTGAAGACCAAGCAGGCGCATCAGGCGAGCGGCCCGCCGCCGCCCGATCCGCACCCCCTCGCGGCGCAGATGCCGAACCATCTGGCGGGCGCCGTAGAACGGATACTTGAGGAACAGCGCGTCGATCCGGCGCATCAGAGCCAGCGTCTCCGCGCTCTCCCCCTTCGGCCGGTCATAGAGCGACGAGCGCCCGATCGACAGCAGACGGCATTGCCGGGTCAGGCTCAACGACGGGTGGCCCCGCACAACCATCGCCCGTCTCCCGGACCGGCTCAGCGACCGGACCCGCGTGACAAAAAATCACGCTCTACGATCAACTCCCCGATCTTGGCGTGAAGAGCCCGGACCTCGCTCTCGTGATCCCGCGCCCGGCGCTCACCTCCACCGGAAAAGACCTCCCCCAGACCCTCCATCGCCTGGCGCTTCCACACACCCACCTGGTTCGGATGCACCTGGTGCTTCGAGGCAATCTCCTGAAGCGTCCGATCACCCCGTAGCGCCTCCAAGGCTATCTTCGCCTTCAGCTCCCCCGAAAACCTGCGTCGCTTGCTCATCCGCATTCCTCCGTCACACGGCGGAATACACCTTGACGACCTGTCCGATTTTGCGACGCCACCTCACATCTCAAGGGCGATGTCGAAACATCCTTCCCCGGTCGATTTCACGCGCACGGTCGCGGCGGCAAAGTCCGAACCGTTGATGACCCGATTCGCTTCCTCGCACAGATGACCTATCGCTACCAGGGCCGGCCCGAGTGTCTGGACATCCATGGTGTGACTGGCCAGCGCTGGGCCATCGTAGGCGATGGCGAACTCTTCACTGCTCATGATAGGCCGATCCTCGGACATGGGGGGACGATAGCACAGGAGGGCGGGTCACTTGCCCAGAACTTGGGCGCGGATGCGCTTGACCTCTTCCAGCGTCTTGAGGGCACCCCGTTCGCGATTTTCCCATGAGGGCACCATGGCGCGCTTCGGCTTGTTCAGCCGGCTGCCGATCAAGGAAGACGCCTCGAAGCTGCTCATCTCAGCAAGCTCTCTCGCCAAAGGGCAGGGCGACACTTCCCTGAGAAACGCGAGATGGACGAGCTGCTTCACCTGTTCGTCCGTCACCGATCCCCGCCGCGCCTTCTTGAACAGCAGCCGCCCCAGTGGCTCGATGAGGGCGACCCGCGCGACCATCCCAAAGAGGACAAGCGCGCCCAGCCAGACGACCCACTCCATGACGCGTCTCGGGCTGAACGTCGTTCAGCGGCCGCGTAGCCGCTCGCGGGCCGTGTCGGCGTTGATGAGGTCGGTGAGCACACGGTTCAGATCGTCGTATTCAGGACTGCCAACGCGGGCCTGCCAGTGAGTTCCCCGCCGATGCCAAGTGATCTCGCCTCGCTCTTCCGCAAGCTGGAGCTCGCGCCGGAACCGTGCGGGCGAAACCCCGGCATCCCTCGCCAGCGTAGCCGCCGTGATCCATCCGCTCATGCCCTGTCCCCTCGGCTATCAGGGCGGCAGGGTGATCGGGCCGCTACCGTATGTCAAGGGGATACTCGCCAAAAAAAGCATATCTCCGATGAAGTTGCAGAAACTGGTCTATATCTCTCATGGCTGGTATCTGGCACTATACGACGAATACTTAATAGATGATGAGTACGCAGAGGCTTGGCAATATGGCCCTGTGTATCCGTCATTATACCATGAATTCAAACATTTTGGTTGGAAGCCTGTTACAACGCTGGCTACCGATATAGACGAGGATTTTGATATTTCTCCTCCTGAAATTGATCCGGATGATGAGAGAACTATCAGGTTACTGCGGCGCATCTGGAAAGTATATGGTGGGTACACGGGCAAACAGCTCTCAAGCATGACTCATTCTCCTGGCACTCCTTGGCATAAAGCGTATGAAAAGGATGGGAACAGGAGAAACCCTCATATAGATGAAGACGACATAAAGAACCATTATTTGGAGTTATATCGTCAGAATGAGCAATCTCAATAATGTTAAAGAAACCCCTTCCAATGATTCCGGAACTGATTCGGGCTCAGACAATTCAAACTCCAACAAATTTGACCGACTTCGGATTTTATTTCGTCAGCTTGGGGGCTCGGATGCTAATCAAAGGCGCTCCCTTAGATGGGTTGTGATTGCGGCTGCGCTAGTAGTAGTCGTATTGCTGATTTTGCTTGAGTACTATATTTTGTGGTGCCTGACCCATACCCTTCTGGTTTATAATGAGCATTTTGTTTTTCTGTGTATTGCCCCTATTGCGGCTGTGGTGACTATCCTTGCATTCATGCTGCTCGGGGTGTTTCGAGTCAATTCTGATTTGGGTTCGACTCCCTTAGAGGCTATTCGTGAACTGCTTCTGGAAAATTAAAAAGCAGTATAAGGTATTTTGAAAAAGAGATGGCTGAGTAGACCGCTTCATCGTTCTAATCTTGCAACCCTTGACAATGCCTCTACCTTAACCCACAGGTTAGGATTGGGCCATATAATTCCCGATCAGAGACTAATCGGCCATTAAGTTCTGGTACATCAGTCGTTTACCAACCAGCGCAGCGGTGCCGTTTATCATCTGCGTTGCAGTGTCGGCGTTCCGGGCGTTATGCTTCCCGGCAAACTATTTGACGGTAAGCGCCGCGCCGTCACCCTCGTTGTGACCTGAGATTTTCGTGTTCATCTGGCCCTTGTCAACGACGGAGGTGACAGATGACAGACAGATTGCATGAGCGAGTAACGGAGGAGGCCACCGACGCTGCGGTTGCGGTTGCGACGTGCGCGAACGGCGCGCGGGTGTGGCCGGAAGCGGAGAAGGCGCGGATTGTGGCGGAGACGTTCGAGGAGGGAGCGACGGTGGCGGGTGTTGCCCGGCGCCACGGCCTTTCGCGGACGCAGTTGAGCGGCTGGCGGCGCATGGCTCGGGACGGCCTTCTTGGCCCGGTTTCCGGCGCGGTCGACGATCCGTTCGGCCTGGTCCCGGTGACGGTGTCGGTGGCTGCTGAGCGGAACGGCGCGGCATCGGCGCCCGGGGACGGTATCGCGATCGCGATCGCCGACATCCGGGTGGTGGTGCCGCCGGACTTCGACGCGGGGCACCTGTCGCGCATCCTGGTCTGCGTTCGGGCCGCGCCATGATCCTGACCGGGGAGAAGGTGCGGGTCTGGCTGGCGACCCGCCCCGTCGACTTCCGCAAGGGACATGACGGGCTGTCGGCGGTGGTGCAGACGGTGCTGGGCCACGACCCCTATAGCGGCGCGGTCTTCGCCTTCCGCTCCAGGCGGGGCGACAGGATGAAGATCCTGGTCTGGGACCGCACCGGGCTGGTCATGGTCTACAAGCGCCTGGAGGGCGGCGGCTTCCAGTGGCCGCGCCCGTCGGATGGAGTGATCGGGCTGTCGCCAGCGCAGTTCTCGGCGTTGTTCGAGGGTCTCGATTGGCGGGCGGTCCGGGCCGTGCGACGGCCACGGCCGCGCCAGGCGGCCTGATCGCGCACCTTGTCGCCTCACCGGGGAACGGTGTCCATCCCACCGTCTCCCCGGTGTCGCCAGGACGAGCTGTCCGGCCCCGTTTACAGCGGGGCCGGAAGCATGGTCGCCTTGCATTATCTCATTGATTCTGAAAGATGGATCCGATGCCAACAAGCATGGGAAGCGCCGTTCCCGTGAGCGATCTGCAACGCCGTCTGGCGGCCGTCGAAGCCCAACTTGCGAAGGAGCGCGCCGAGCGCAAGGCCGCCGAGGATGCGCTGGCTGTGTCCGAGCAGGCGCGCGAACGCCTGGAGCGGATCATCGCCTCGCTGAACCATGCCGTGTGGGGCGCGCGCTCGGAGAAGCGCCATGCCGATCAGGACCGGCTGCCGCTGTTCGAGGACATCGCGGTCGCCGAGGGGATGTTGGCGGAAGCCCGGGAGAAGGCCGACGCGGCGACCGGCAGAGAACGGCGCAAGCCGCAGCCGACCAATCGTAATCTCGGCCATCTGCCCAGGCACCTTGAACGCTTCGAGAAGGTGATCGAGCCGCAGAGCACGGAGTGCCCTTGCGGCTGTGGCGCGATGACCAGGGTCGGCGAGGACCGCACCGAGCGGCTCGACATCGTGCCGGCGAAGTTGAGAGTGCTGGTGACGATCCGGCCGAAATACATCTGCCGCGCCTGCGAGGGCAAGCAGAGCGTCCAGGCGCCGGCGCCGGAATACCTGGTGCCGCGCGGCCTGCCGACCGAGGGGCTGGTGGCGCACACGCTGGTCGCCAAGTTCGCCGACCACCAACCGTTCTACCGTCAGAGCGAGGCATACCGGCGCGAGGGGATCGACCTCGACCGCACCATGCTGGGGAACTGGGCGGGGCGCGGGATGCAGGTGCTGGCCCCGGTGATCGACCGGATGATCGAGCACCTCAAGGCGTCGGACGGTCTGTTCATGGACGAGACCACGGTGCCGGTGATGGCGCCGGGGACCGGCAAGACGCGCCTCGACTATCTGTGGGCGATCGCCCGCGATCAGCGCGGCTATGGCGGGGTCGACCCGCCGATCGTGGTGTTCCACCACTCGCGCCATCGAAGTGCGAAGGTCGCTCTGGAGTTGATGCGGGGCTACACCGGCGGCGGCCCGCTGCATGTGGACGGCTACAGGGTGTACGATGCGCTCGGCGATCCGAAGCAGACGGTCAGCCCATGGGTGCTCGCCTACTGCTGGACCCACTGGCGGAGACGCTTCGTCGACTTCCAGCGCGCCACGGAGTCGCCCCTGTGCGAGGAAATCCTCGCACGGATCGCGGCGCTCTACCGGATCGAGACCATGGTGCGCGGTCACCCGCCAGAGCTGCGGCTGAAGGCGCGGCAGGAGTTGTCGGCGCCGATCGTCGAGGCCATGCGGCCCTGGCTCGAGGCCCGGCTCGACCGTCTGTCCAGCGCGTCCGAACTCGCCAGGCACATCCGCTACGCCCTCAAGCGCTGGGATGGCCTGTGCCGGTTCCTCCATGACGGACGTATCGAGATGGACACCAACCCTGTCGAGAACCTCATCCGTCCGGTGAAGCTCACAAAGAAAAACGCGCTGTTCGCCGGCAGCGACGACGGCGCCAGGACCTGGGCGCGGTGCGCCAGCCTGATCGGCACCTGCAAGCTCAACGGCGTCAATCCGCAGGTCTACCTGACCGACACCCTGCGCCGGATCATCGACATGCACCCCCTGTCACGCATCGACGAACTCATGCCCTGGAACTTCGACCCGAAAATCCCGGGCCTCACACGTCAACAAGGGTAACCGCGCGGCGCTTACATTTGACGTATTGGTCCAAGCGGCATCTTTGAGATCTTGCGATAGACGTCCTCGTGCGCCCGCTACAGCGTCGCCCAGAAGCTCTCTATTTCTTGCGTGTGACCCTGATCTCGGACGAGCTCACCGACTAAATGGTTCACTGTCTCGTGTCGGAAGGGCATGTTGCCGTAGCTCGAATGCTCGTCGGTATAGACCGAGGAGCTGAAAGAGCTTTAGCTTGCGCGGTCAAGCATATAATTTCTAGCCCGGTCTTCTCCGGATTCAGCGAACCGGGCTACCATCGCTGTAGCGATGACGCAAACCCGCAGCGTAAACGCACATGAGATTATCGTAATCCCTCGCCGACGGCAGGACTCTTACGCCTTCCCTGAGCGGAAATGTCATGACGGCGTCCTCCTCCGGATCCAGGTGCCCCAGTCCCAGCACATGTCCCAATTCATGAGCCATGACGCTTAACGCATCGATTTCTCTTCCGCCCGGCGGCCTTTCACCATAATTCACGCGAGGTCGCCGATGCATGTATATCTCGATGTCGGCGTCGGTTATCGGGCGACGGGTATCGCGGTAGCCTGACGACGCGGAAATTCGAGGCCCGGAATGCCATGAAATCCGGGTGCTCGCCATTTGCCTTGCCGGCGCGCCCTCCGACGGCACGATGGCATTCACGCCGTCGTCCGCGGCCTCCAGGCTTTTTCCGGAAGACCGCCATCCGAACAATTGCAGGGAAACGACGCCGATGTCGGTTTTGTCTGTGCCGAACGGGTCCCCCTCGTACTTCGCCATGAGGTAGGCCGCCCAGCCGCGATTCCAGCGTTTCATCGCTTCGATCGCGACGTCGCTTATTGCGCGCGGCAGATCGGGCGCAAGGTGCATGACGACCGGGAAGCGCGCGATCGGCTGCATCACCACGTCGCCCGACTCCACCCGGAAGGTGCAAAGCCTGTCCGCCTCGCCCGCGGGGGTGCCCTGCCGCACGTCCGCTCTCGGATTACCGGCGAGGGCGAGCAGAAGGACCGCGGGAAAACAACACAGCAGAGAAGGTCGGAAAATCCGAGTCATCCATACGCCCGTGCAAATCGGGACCCGGCCCGCACGGTTGGAAATACCCCGTCGAGGGACCGAACGGGTGAGGCTACCGTAACAACTCCTGAACCACCGAAGGCCTTTTCGAGATCAGCGCGAGCAGTACCTGCGCCGGCCCGGTCGGTCGCCGTCGCCCATGCTCCCAGTTGAGAAGCGTCCCCTTGGCCACCCCGATGCTGCGGGCGAATTCGCTTTGCGACAGGCCGGTTCGTCGGCGGACCTGCACCACGTCGATATCCGGCAACTCGATTTCGTGCACCCTGGCGCCTTCGGTTTTGCCGTGGGCGAAGGCGAGCGCCTCCTCCAGCCCCTTCTTCACGCTCCGATAGGCGGTCATGCCTCGTCTCCGTACGTCGCGAGAATCCGTTTGCCCAGCGACACGCCTGCTCTTGTTTCCTCACCGTCATGGTCGGCGAAGGCCGACCATCCACGAGTTTTAAGGCACTGGAAACAAAAACAAAACGTGGATGGTCGGCCTTCGCCGACCGTGACACAAGAGAACGGACGAAGCGGTTCCAACCAAAGCGGACGGCTCTAGTATACGCCATTGGCATATAGGTCAGTGGCGACCTTGGACGGCATTGCGCACAGGGCGGGCTCTTGCCACCGCTAACCCAGCGCCGCCGCCCAATCCGTCCCTTCCAGGATTTCGCGCAGCCGGGCGAGGAAGCCGGCGGAGTAGGCGCCGTCGATGGCGCGGTGATCGAAGGATTGCGCGAGCACGCCGATGGGGCGGATGGCGATCGCGTCTCCCGCATCGGTCTCCACCACCGCCGGTTTCTTGCGCACCCCGTCGGTCGAGAGGATCGCGACCTGCGGCTGGTTGATGATCGGCGCGGTGATCAGGGTCCCGAAGGTGCCCGAATTCGAGATCGTGTAAGTGCCGCCGGCGAGGTCGTCCGGTCCGATCGAGCAGTCCCGCGCCGCCGCCGCCACCTTGCGGATGGCGCGCGCGAGCTCCGCCACGTCCATCTCCTGCGCATCGCGGATCACCGGCGCCATCAGCCCGCCGGGGCCGAGGTCGACCGCGATCCCGAGATGGACCCGGCGGTGGACGCGCAGATTGTCGCCCTCGATGCTCGCGTTGACGTGCGGGAAGTCGGGGATCGCCCGGCACGCCGCGTAGGCGATGAAGGGCAGGTAGCTGAGCGAAAAGCCTTCCGTCGCCTTCCACGCCTCGCCGTGCAGGCCGCGGGCCCGCTCGACGGCATGGAAATCGACCTCGACGGCCTGGAGCACGTGCGGGCTGGTCGCCTTGGAACGCACCATGTGCTCGCCGATCTGCTTGCGCATCCGGCCGAGCGGGACGAGGTCCGACCCCGCGGGTTCGGGGACGAGCAGGGCCTCCACGTCCTGGCGGGTAATCCGGCCGTCCCTGCCCGTGCCTGAAATCGCGCCCGGGTCCAGACCGTGCTCGGCGATCAGCCGGCGCACCGCCGGGGATAGCGGCCGGCCGCTGGAATCCTTGCGCGGCACCGAGTCGAGCGGGATCGAACGGCCCTTGACCGGCGCCCCGGTCGGCGCGGCGGCGGTCGGCGGCGGAGCGCCGGCGGTCTCCCCGGCGCCTCCGATCACCGCGAGCCGGGTTCCCACCGGGACCGTCGCCCCCGCTTCCACCAGGATTTCCGACAGAACGCCGTCGGCCGGGGCCGGCACCTCGGTGTCGACCTTGTCGGTCGAGACCTCGAACAGGGTTTCGTCCGCCTTGACCGGGTCGCCCGCTGCCTTGTACCAGGCCGTGACCGTTCCCTCGGTCACGGTCTCGCCGAGCTGGGGCATGACGACGTCCATCGCGCCCTCACCCCATGTTGACGCGGACGGTGTCGACGATCCGCTCGACCGAGGGCAGCGCCAGATCCTCGAGGTTGTCGGCCGAGGGCAGTGGGATATGGGGCGTGGTGATGCGGACGATCGGCCCGTCGAGGTCGTAGAAGCACTCCTCGCCGGCGATCGAGGAAATCTCCGCGCCCCAGCCGCAGAGCCTCGGGTTCTCCTCGACGGTGAACAGCCGGCCGGTCTCCGAGACGGCGGACAGGATGGTCTGCGTATCGAGAGGGACCAGCGTGCGGACGTCGATCACCCGACAGGAAATTCCTTCCTCGGCCAGGCGGTCCGCGGCCTCCGCGGCGCGCGGCACCATGGCGGCCAGCGCGACAATCGCGGCGTCGGAACCCTCGCGCACGACCTTCGCCGTTCCCAGCGTGTCCACATGTTCGCCGTCGGGGACCGGCCCCCTGGTGCCGTAGAGCGATTTCTGCTCGAAGAAGACCACCGGGTCCGGGTCGCGGATCGAGGCCGCCAGCAGCCCCACGATGTCGGCCGGGCTGGACGGTGCGACGACCTTCAGCCCCGGGATCATCATCGCCCAGTTCTCGATCGCCTGGGAATGCTGGGCGCCGAACCGGGCGCCGCCGCCGTTGGCGCTGCGGATCACCAGCGGGAAGGAGACCTGGCCATTGGTCATGTAGCGCGACTTGGCGATCTCGTTTGCCACCAGGTCCCAGCAGACCGCGAAGAAATCCGAGAACATGAGCTCCGCGATCGGCCTCAGCCCGGTCATGGCCGCTCCCATCGCGGCGCCGATGATGGCCTGTTCGGAGATCGGCGTGTCGCGCACCCGTTCCGGCCCGAACTCCTCGAACAGGCCCACGGTGGTCTTGAACACGCCGCCCGCCGCGCCGATGTCCTCGCCGAGGAACACCACCGAGGGGTCGCGCCGCATCTCCTGGGCGATCGCCGCCGCGACCGCCTCGCGGCAGGTCAGTTCCGCCATGCCGCGCCTCCATCGGCATAGACTTCGGTCTCGAGGATTTCCGGCGGCGGCGGCGGCGAGGCCCGGGCGGCATCGGTCGCCGCGTCGACCGCCGCCAGCACCGCCGTTTCGATGCCGTCGACCGCGGACTCCGCGAACCCGAAATCGAGCAGCCTTTGGCGGTAGGCCGGGATCGGGTCCCGGGCGAGCCATTCCTCGACCTCCTCGTCAGGCCGGTAGGCGCCCGGGTCGGCGCGCGAGTGCCCGCACTGGCGATAGGTCTTGGCCTCGATCAGCGAGGGGCCGCCGCCCGACCGCGCCTTCGCGTAGGCCGTTTGCGCGACGCGGTAGACCGCGTCCGCGTCGTTGCCGTCGACGATGATCGACTCCATGCCGTAGGCCGAAGCCCGGTCCGCCGCCGGATGCTCCACCGCCGTCACGTCGCCGATCGGCGTGTACTCCATGTAGAGGTTGTTCTCGCAGACGAAGATCACCGGGAGCTTCCAGATCTGCGCCATGTTCAGCGCTTCGTGGAACGCGCCGATATTGGTGGTCCCGTCGCCGAAGAAGCAGACCGAAACCTGGCTCGTGCCGCGATACTGCGCCGACCACGCCGCGCCCATGGCGATCGGCAGGTGCGCGCCGATGATGGCGTAGGAGCCCATCGCGCCGTGCTCGACGCTGGTCAGGTGCATCGAGCCGCCCTTGCCGGCGAGCAGCCCGCATTCGCGGCCCATCAGCTCGCCGAGAACGCCCGACATCGACGCGCCGCGCGCCAGCGTGTGGGCGTGGCCGCGATAGGTGCAGAACGTGTAGTCGCCCTCTTCCATCGCCACCGCGAACCCGGCCGCCACCGCCTCCTGCCCGAGCGACAGATGGACCGTCCCCTTGACGAGGTTCTGCAGGAACAGATCGTGGGCGCGCTGCTCGACATGGCGGATTTCGAGCTGCGAGCGCCACAGCGCGAGCCGCGCCTCCTCCCCGATATCGTCGTTGGCGAGATCGGGCCTGGCCGTCTCTTCCGTAGCCAAGGACTCCCTCCCTGTCAGGTTCAGTATTTGGCGGAGATCGGCAGGTCCTCGGCCGGGTAGAGGCTGATTATCTGGGGCCCCTCGTCGGTGACGACGACCTCCTCCTCGATGCGGGCGGCGGAGTAGCCGTCCTTGGCCGGGCAGTAGGTCTCCAGCGCGAAGACCATGCCTTCCTTGATTTCCTTGGGATCCTCCATCGAGATCAGCCGGCTGATGATCGGCCGTTCGTGGATCGAGACGCCGAGCCCGTGCCCGAACTGGAGGCCGAACGCCTCCATCTCGCCGGCGAAGCCGAACTCTTCCGCCTCCGGCCACACGGCGGCGATCTCGTCGGTGGAGACGCCGGGGCGGACCAGCTCGATCGCGGCATCGAGCCATTCGCGGCACTGCTTGTAGGCATCCTCCTGCACCTCGCTGGCGCGTCCGACGTTGAACGTCCGGTAATAGCAGGTGCGATAGCCCATATAGCCGTGCAGGATGTCGAAGAACGCCTGGTCGCCGGGACGCACCATGCGGTCGGTGAAGTTGTGCGGGTGCGGGCTGCACCGCTCGCCGGAGATCGCGTTGATCGCCTCGACGTCGTCGGAGCCCATCTCGTAGAGCAGCTTGTTGGCGCGGGCGACGATGTCGTTCTCCCGCACGCCCGGCTTAAGCTCCTCGCCGATCATGTGATAGACGGCATCGACCATGCCGGCCGCCTGGTTGAGCAGCACGATCTCGTCGATGTTCTTGATCTCGCGCGCGTCCAGCATCACCTGCTGGCCGTCGCGCACCTCGATGTTGCGCTTCTGCAGCTCGAACAGCATCGGCGGCTCGCAGATGTCGACGCCGATCGGCATGTCGCCCACGCCGGCCTCGTCGAGCATCGACTTGATCTGCTCCGCTGCCTTCGTCATCAGCCCGGCATCGGGCGGCACCGTGCCGCGCAGGCCGAGCATGCCGGCGTGGATGTTCTCGTCCCTGAGCCAGGGCGCGTGGATCCGGTGGTGGGAGGCGGCGGAGCCGAAATCCCAGACATGCGGTTCCTCGCCCTGCATCAGCAGCGCGTAGCGCGACATCTTGTCCCGCGACCACTCGCCGATGGCGGTCCCGGTGAGATAGCGGATGTTGTTGTTGTCGAAGCAGAGCAGCGCGCCCAGCCCGGAGTTTTCGAGCGCCTGCTTGGCGCGCGCCAGGCGGTAGTCGCGCAAGCGGTCGAAGTTGACGCGCTCCTCGGTGTCGACGCCGCTGTGGCCGGGAGCCGCGATCGCCCCGCCCCAGCTGTAATGCGGTTCCAGGTGGGCCGGATCGATCTCCGCGGGCCTGGGGGTGTCGGATGCCATCGGTCGTCCTCTCGCGTGTCACCGACGCCGGTTCGCGTCGGTACAAGTGCCGTTCAAGATTTCACATCGGCACCGCTTCATCAATCGCGGCGGCGCTATTCGAGCCCGCTCGCCCGCGCCTGCTCGCGCGCGACGACCGCCCAGTCGCGCTCCCCGTCGCCGCGCGCGATCGCGCCGATCAGCCGGTCGCGCCAGACATTCGCCGACGGCAGCGGCACCCCCGCCGCCTCCGCCGCCGCAAGCGCGAGGTTCGCGTCCTTGAGGCCGAGCGAGGCGGTCATCCCGACCCGGTCCCAGTCCTCCTTGGCGATGATGTCGCCGTAAACCTTGTAACCGATGCAGTCGAATATCCCGTCGGTCAGCATGTCGTAGAGGGTATCCGGCCGGACGCCGTAGCGGCGGACCAGCGAGAACGCTTCCCCCATCACCTCGATCGCGCAGCCCAGCACGAAATTATTGGCGAGCTTCATGGAGGCCGCCGCCTCGGGCGCGTCGCCGGCATCGAAGCAGCGCCGCCCCATGGCGTCGAAAAGCGGCCGGCAAGTCTCCACCGCATCGGGCGGCCCGCCGGTGAGGATGCCGATCTGGCCCGCCGCGGCCGCGTCGGGGCGGCCGAGCACCGGGGCCGCGACGTAGGTCTGGCCCGCCTCCGCGTGCATGGAGGCGGCCCTACGGCTCATCGCGACGCTGTGGGTGCCCATGCCGAGATGGATCGCTCCCGCCGGCATCGCCGCCACGAGGCCGGCGGGTCCCTCCATGACCTGCGCGAGATCGTCGTCGGCGCCGAGCATGGTGATCGTCACCTCGCGGCCCGCGGCGGCGTCCGCGATACTGCGCACGATCTCGGCGCCCGCCGGGGCGAGCGCGGCGGCCTTCTCATACGTCCGGTTGTATCCCGTGACGTCGTGCCCTGCCTCCAGCAGGCGCCGCGCCATGGCCTGCCCCATGCGGCCGAGGCCGATGAATCGTAAGCGTCCGGCGTGACCGCCCCTGCGTGGTCAGTCGGCGGCTTCCCGATCTTCTGCGGGCGCGGTGTTCCACGGCAGCAGATCGTCGATGCGGTTGATCCTGTAGTCGGGGATGCGTTCGAGGACCTGAGCAAGCCAGGCCTGCGGATCGACATCGTTGAGCCTGGCGGTCTCGATCAGGGTGTAGGCGATGGCGGCGGCCCTGCCGCCGCTGGCCGAGCCCATGAAGAGATAGTTCTTGCGGCCGAGCGCGATCGGCCTCATTGCGCGTTCGGCGGGGTTGTTGTCGATCTCGAGGAAGCCGTGCTCGAGATAGGGTCGAAGGCGCTTCATCCGGGTCAGGGCATGACGGATCGCCGCTGCCAGCGGGGTCTTGGCGGAGATTCTGGGCAGCTGCGATTGCAGCCACCGCTCCAGCTCGTCGAGGCACGGCGCGGCCTTGGCCTGGCGGATGGCCGCGCGGTTCTCGGGCGGCTGCCCGCGGGCCTCCTTCTCGATAGCGTAGAGGGCGGCGATCCGTTCCAGCGCCTCGGCGGCGATCGCCGAGCCCTGGGCGGCATGGACGTCGAAGAACTTGCGTCGCACATGCGCCAGACAGGCCACCTCGCGGACCGGCCCGGCGCGCGCCAGCGGATCGTGTCCCGAGCCGTGGTGTAAGAGCCTGGCGGCCGTCGCGGTATCCGGCGGGTAGGGCCGGTAGGCTCAGGCTGCCACGGCGGGCAGCTTGACGGTTGCATTGTCGCTCACGGGAGCGATTGATTCCAGCGTCATGTATCTGGCCCTCTGGACGGCCCATTCGTCGTTCTGCTCGAGCAGGATGGCGCCGATCAGCCGTGTTATGGCGTCCTCGTTGGGGAAGATGCCGACGGTGTTGGTACGCCGCTTGATCTCGCCATGGAGTCGTTCGAGCGGGTTTGTCGAGTGCAGCTTGGGGCGATGCGCGGCCGGGAAGGTCATGTAGGCGAGAACGTCGTGCTCGGCCTCGTCCATGAGAGCGGCGAGCTTCGGCGCCTTGGCCCTGAGCTGGTCGGCGACCTGGCGCCACTGGGCGGAGGCGCTGTCTGCATCCTCCTGGGCGAAGGCGGTGGTGACGAAGGCGGACACGACGCGCCGGCCCTGCTTGCCGGCATGGGCGAGCAGGGTGCGCATGAAGTGGACGCGGCAGCGCTGCCATGTGGCGCCGAGGACGCGCGTTGCAGCCGCCTTCAGGCCCTTGTGGTCATCGGAGACGACCAGCTTGACGCCGCGCAGGCCGCGGCGGGCCAGGGAGCGCAGGAAGGAGGTCCAGAAGGTCTCGGCCTCGGACGCGCCGATCGCCATGCCGAGCACCTCGCGGCGGCCCTGGTCGTTGACCGCCACCGCGATCGTGACCGCGACCGAGACGACGCGCCCGGCCTCGCGCATCTTCACATAGGTCGCGTCCAGCCACAGATACGGCCAGTCGCCCTCCAGCGGGCGGTCGAGGAAGTCGCGGATCTTGCCGTCGATCTCACCGCACAGCCGCGACACCTGGCTCTTCGAGATGCCCGACATGCCCATGGCCTGCACCAGGTCGTCCACCGAGCGGGTCGACACGCCCTTGATGTAGGCCTCCTGGATCACCGCCGTCAGCGCCTTCTCCGCCATGCGACGCGGCTCCAGGAAGCCCGGGAAGTAGCTCCCCTTGCGCAGCTTCGGGATCTTCAGCTCCACCGTGCCCGCGCGCGTCTCCCAGACCCGGTCCCGGTAGCCGTTGCGATGGGTGAGCCGGTCCGGCGAACGCTCGCCGTGTGCGGCTCCCGCAAGGCCCTCCACCTCAAGCGCCATCAAACGCTCGGCCGTGAACCCGATCATCTCGCGAAGCAGATCGGCGTCCGAACTCTTCTCCAAAAGCGCCTGCAGGGTCATCATGTCCTTGGTGGTCATCGTGGTACTCCTCCGGTCGGATGGACTGTAGAAGCCCAACCCTAACCGGCACCGCGATGGCCATCCGCTATGGATAAGTGGCCCGCCGCCGCCAGACACCACACGGTCGCGGCGGCGGGCCACTTACCCACAGCTACCGATGCTGGCTCCTGCTCCTACACCACGCCTGGGGGCACGACCCGCCAGCGCACCGAACCCGGCATAGCCGTCCGAGTGCATCCAGCCGGCGAAGCCTTCAAGATGCGCCTTCGGATGCGCCGCCTTGCGGTCGGCCGAGAAGCGGTACCAGGCCGCCGGCGGCGCCTCGCCAGCCCAGGGCCGCTCGTCCCGCACGTAGGTCCAGGCCCGGCCGGTCGCCGTTTTGCCGGTTCCCGGCGCCAGCAGCTTGACCGGGGTGTCGTCGGCGAACAGGGCTTGTCCTTCCAGCACATGGCGCCCGATCGCATCGGCCAGGGGCTCCAGCAGCGCCGTCGCCTTGCCGACCCAGCCGGCGAGCGTCGAGCGGTCGAGCTCGACGCCGTCGCGGGCGAAGATGCGGGACTGGCGGTAGAGCGGCAAGCGAGTCGCGCGGGGGAATCTCACCCCCACGCGCTCCCAGAACCGTACGTGAACCTCTCAGCTCATACGGCTCCCAGCGTCCGGCCCTGCCCGTGCACAAGGGTCCAATGGGCGAACCGCCACGGCTCCGCTTTCGCGATTCTGGCAAGCCAGAGACGAGCCTGACGCGGTCGTTGTCGGAAGCGTTTGAACTTCCGCATTGCCCATCGCTGCAAGTGGGCGTCTATCAGACGAAGGGTCGGATAGAGCGCCGACTTGTAGAATGCGCCGAAGTAGCCGATCCACCCTGCAATTTCGCGATGAAACATGCGGGCAAGGTCAAGCAGTGCCTTGTCGCTACGCCGTTGCAAACGCCACTGTCGCACGCGGCGCCGAAACGCCTTGAGCGCAGTCGGGCTGGCAGCCGGAAGGAACGAGACCCCGAACAACCCGCCGCGCCACGCCGCGAACCTTGGCTGGAAACGGTAGCCCAGGAAGTCGAACGCGACCGTCGGGTAGTCCGCCTTGCGGTTGGTATCCTTGCAGTAGACCACCTTGGTCTTCTGCGGATGGACCTCCAGGCCGCACTCGGCCAATCGGTCCGCAACCCGCCGCCAGAGGGTCTTTGCCGCCTCCTCCGTTCGACAATGGCAGATTATATCGTCCGCATACCGTTCGAACGGAACATGCGGCATCGACCTTTTCATCCATTGATCGAACGCATAGTGCAGGAACAGGTTGGACAATACTGGCGAAATTACCCCGCCCTGTGGCGTGCCCCTGTCCCGTGCGACAACGGTGCCGTCCTCCTCGATCACGGGAGCCTTCAACCAGCGCTCGACATAGAGCAGCACCCACCGGCAGTCCGTATGGTGACGAACGGCCTTCAGCAGCAACTCGTGGTCGATGTTGTCGAAGAACCCCTTGATGTCCATGTCCAGCACCCAGTCGTAGCGCCAGCATCGCCGACGCGCTGTCCGGATGGCGTCAATGGCGGATCGCTTCGGCCGATATCCGTATGAGTCCTCATGGAAAATCGGTTCCAACAAGGGCTCCAGATGTCGGCGAACAACCTCCTGAGCGATGCGGTCCGTGACCGTCGGTATGCCCAACGGGCGCTTCCCGCCGCCCTCCTTGGGGATGTTCACCCTGCGAACCGGAGGCGGCATATAGCTGCCTGAGGACATGCGATTCCAGAGCTTGTAGAGTTCCGGACCAAGCCGTTCCTCCAGACTCTCGACCGTCTGCCCATCTACTCCAGCCGCTCCCCGGTTTGCCTTCACATGCTTGAAGGCTTCCCAGACTTCCCTCTTTGCTATCGGGAACGGCTTTGCCCCTGTCATCCGGCTCCTCCTGTCACCAGTTGGCCGACGGCAGCGGCTGAACACCACAGCCCCTTCGGTCCAGCGCCATTACAGCGCCTTCATCCCTACTACGGGCTGTTCTGCCCCTGTGCCCCGCATCGGTACTCTGAGCCTTCCGGGGGCTGCCCGGTTGGCCGTCTCCCTTGGCATCGGGACGACAGGTTCTCCTGTTCCGCAAGAAAGCCTGTTCCGGGTTCACGCCGCCTTCGAGCCGGATGCCGCGTGGGCCGGACTCCAGGACTCCGCCCATGCTTGTCCCGGAGTGACCACCACCCCCGGTTCTGACATCGACCATACGCTTTCGGCAGTTCATCGGCGGTTCGCTTTCGCTCGTCTCCCCGGACCTCACCTGACGAGATCGTCGTCCCGCCGTTTCCACGACGCTCACCACCATCGCTCTTTACGACAGCAGCTCGTGGTGGTTTGAGACCGACGCCTGATCGTCGACCCCGAGGGGCCTACCCTCATCTCTCTTGCAGTTGCGCACCTCCTTTCATGGCGGTGCTTCAGGACACACGGTGATCGCAATACTTCGAGACCAGCACATGCGCCAGAAGGCCGGGGCCCGGTCGGCCGCGCTCGATCGGTCGCGGCGGCAGCGGCGCCTGGTGGAACTTCTCGCAGCCGCCGCAGGCCAGGCGCGGACGGACGATGCGCTTCACCACGAAGCGGCCGGGGATGTACTCCAGCTCCTCCGTCACATCCTCGCCGAGCCGCTTGAGACGGCCGCCGCAGTCCGCGCAGCGCTCGCCCGGCGCGAGAACCGTCTCCTCGCGCGGCAGGTGGTCCGGCAGGGGACGGCGCTTCGGCTGCTTCTTCGTGGCGGGCGTCGGCTCGGTCGGCGCCTCGGCCGCCCGCGCGATCTCCTCGTCCTCCAGCCCGAGATCAAGCTGGTCGAGGGCCTCCGAGGTGACGCCGAAGCGCTGCCGCCGCAGACCCGCAAGCTGGTGCCTGAGCTTCTCGATCAACAGATCGCGGTTGCGCAGCTCGGCGTCCCGTGCCGCCAGTTCGGCCCGCGAGGCCAGCACCATCGCCTTCAACGCGGCGATGTCGTCGGGCAGGGAATGGGCCGCTTCGAGCATGGCCGCATCCTACCCGAAGGGGCCGACAAAGGGAAGCCCGAATGACAGTCAACCCATTGTTTATAAACGGTGAATCAGCCCGCGGCCAGCGGTCTCCAGGTGCGAACCGGCGCCCGCCAGTCGATCCCCTCAAGCAGCATCGACAGCTGCGCCGACGTCACCGACACCTTCCCTTCCGATGCCGACGGCCACACGAAGCGGCCGCGCTCCAGACGCTTCGAGAACAGGCACGCACCCTGGCCGTCCCACCAGATCATCTTGATCAGGTCGCCCCGGCGGCCGCGGTAGATGAAGAGATGGCCGCAATGCGGATCCGCCTTCAATACCCGCTCCGCCTGCGCCGCGAGACCGGGGAACCCCTTGCGCATGTCGGTCACGCCGCAGGCCAGCCATACCCGGGTCGAGGAGGGAACCGGGATCATCCGCCAAGCGCCCGCACCACCCGGCACAGCGCGTCCGCGTCGAACGACCCGAACGCGCTCACCCGGTGGCCGTTCGACAACGCGATCTCGATCCGACCGTCCGATGCCGCGGCCGGCTCCAACGGCGGCGCATCGGGCACCACCTCCACCGGCAGGAAGGACGGCGCCTCCCCGGCATCGGCCGCCGGCCTGTAACGGGGATCGCGCCGCCAGGTGAAGATCAGGTTGGCGTTGACGTCATAGCGGCGCGCCACAACCGACACCGAGACACCGGGAGCGTAGCGGTCGTGCCCCCAGGCGTGGTGTGGTGTAGGAGCAGGAGCCAGCATCGGTAGCTGTGGGTAAGTGGCCCGCCGCCGCGACCGTGTGGTGTCTGGCGGCGGCGGGCCACTTATCCATAGCGGATGGCCATCGCGGTGCCGGTTAGGGTTGGGCTTCTACAGTCCATCCGACCGGAGGAGTACCACGATGACCACCAAGGACATGATGACCCTGCAGGCGCTTTTGGAGAAGAGTTCGGACGCCGATCTGCTTCGCGAGATGATCGGGTTCACGGCCGAGCGTTTGATGGCGCTTGAGGTGGAGGGCCTTGCGGGAGCCGCACACGGCGAGCGTTCGCCGGACCGGCTCACCCATCGCAACGGCTACCGGGACCGGGTCTGGGAGACGCGCGCGGGCACGGTGGAGCTGAAGATCCCGAAGCTGCGCAAGGGGAGCTACTTCCCGGGCTTCCTGGAGCCGCGTCGCATGGCGGAGAAGGCGCTGACGGCGGTGATCCAGGAGGCCTACATCAAGGGCGTGTCGACCCGCTCGGTGGACGACCTGGTGCAGGCCATGGGCATGTCGGGCATCTCGAAGAGCCAGGTGTCGCGGCTGTGCGGTGAGATCGACGGCAAGATCCGCGACTTCCTCGACCGCCCGCTGGAGGGCGACTGGCCGTATCTGTGGCTGGACGCGACCTATGTGAAGATGCGCGAGGCCGGGCGCGTCGTCTCGGTCGCGGTCACGATCGCGGTGGCGGTCAACGACCAGGGCCGCCGCGAGGTGCTCGGCATGGCGATCGGCGCGTCCGAGGCCGAGACCTTCTGGACCTCCTTCCTGCGCTCCCTGGCCCGCCGCGGCCTGCGCGGCGTCAAGCTGGTCGTCTCCGATGACCACAAGGGCCTGAAGGCGGCTGCAACGCGCGTCCTCGGCGCCACATGGCAGCGCTGCCGCGTCCACTTCATGCGCACCCTGCTCGCCCATGCCGGCAAGCAGGGCCGGCGCGTCGTGTCCGCCTTCGTCACCACCGCCTTCGCCCAGGAGGATGCAGACAGCGCCTCCGCCCAGTGGCGCCAGGTCGCCGACCAGCTCAGGGCCAAGGCGCCGAAGCTCGCCGCTCTCATGGACGAGGCCGAGCACGACGTTCTCGCCTACATGACCTTCCCGGCCGCGCATCGCCCCAAGCTGCACTCGACAAACCCGCTCGAACGACTCCATGGCGAGATCAAGCGGCGTACCAACACCGTCGGCATCTTCCCCAACGAGGACGCCATAACACGGCTGATCGGCGCCATCCTGCTCGAGCAGAACGACGAATGGGCCGTCCAGAGGGCCAGATACATGACGCTGGAATCAATCGCTCCCGTGAGCGACAATGCAACCGTCAAGCTGCCCGCCGTGGCAGCCTGAGCCTACCGGCCCTACCCGCCGGATACCGCGACGGCCGCCAGGCTCTTACACCACGGCTCGGGACACGATCGTCGGAGAAGAGACGGCCCGCGGAGACGATCCCCGCGGGCCCTGATTGTCGTGGCCGCTCTACCTGAGCAGGCGGCGGCTCAGTCCTTGGTGTTTTTCTTGGTTGCGTAGCTTGGCGGCCGGTCGGCCTTTCGCTTGCCTCTGTCGAGAGCGGCGCGGCGGCGGTAGCTCTCGATGTTCATCTCGAGGATGGTGGCGTGGTGGACGAGGCGGTCGACGGCAGCCACCGCGGTTGTTTCGTCCGGGAACACCTTTCCCCACTCGCCGAAGGGCTGGTTTGCGGTGATGAGCAGGGATCGCCGCTCGTAGCGCGCCGAGATGAGTTCGAAGAGCACGCCGGTCTCGGCCTGGTCCTTCCGCACATAGGCGAGGTCGTCGAGGATCAGGAGGTTGAAGCGGTCGAGCCGCGCCAACAGGCTTTCCAGTGCAAGCTCGCGCCTTGCAACCTGCATGCGCTGCACGAGATCGGTGGTCCTGGTGAACAGCACACGGTATCCGCTCTCAACCAGGGCCAGGCCAATGGCGGAGGCGAGATGGCTCTTGCCGGCCCCTGGCGGTCCGAAGATCAGGCAGTTGGCGCCCTGGCTGAGCCAGGCGTCGCCGGCGGCCAGCGCGCTGACCTGGGCCTTCGAGATCATCGGCACGACGTTGAAGTCGAAGGAGGCAAGCGTCTTGCCCGGAAGCAGCTTGGCCTCCCTGAGGTGGCGCTCGATGCGCCGCCGGTCGCGTTCGGCGAGTTCGTGTTCAGCCAGGGCCGCGAGGAAGCGAGCCGCGGTCCATCCTTCCTTGTCGGCCCGCTTGGCGAAGCTCTGCCAGAGTTGGCTGATCGTCGGCAGGCGGAGCTCGGCAAGCATCAAGGAGAGCTTCATGGCGTCGATCTTGTTGGGGTCGAGCGCGGTGTTGTTGTCGTCTTTGTCGGTCATGCCGCCTCTCCTGCGCTCAGCAACGAGCCATAGCCGCCGAGCGGCGGCCTGACGACATCGACGCTGGGCATTTTGCTGCGGCGCGGCGCGAAGCGCGCCTTGAGCTCGCCGGGGTCGGGGAGACGGCCGATCCCGAGCGCGTGGTTGATCGCCGCGGCCAGCTCGGCCTCGCAACTCTCCTCATGCGCCAGCGCCAGGAGGCCGACGGCGAGGCGGCAGGCCTCGCGCTCGCCGATCCGCTCCAGGGCCTTCTCGAAGCAGCGTCGGTAGGGCTCGCGAGGGAACAGCTCGTCGCGATAGACCAGGTTCATCAGCGCCATCGGCTTCTTCTTCAAGGAGTGGATGACGTGACGGTAGTTGACGACGTGACCGCCCGGACCGCTCGCGCCGACGCGCGCGCGCGGCAGGGTGAGGAGGTGAGTGCCCGAGAGGAAGAGGTCGATCCGGTCGTCGTAGACGCGCGCCCCGAGCCGGTGCCCGATCAGGCGTGAGGGCACGGTGTAGAACACGCGGCGGAGAACGAAGCCGGAGGACTGGCCGATGTTGACGCTGATCGTCTCGTAATCGACAGTCCGCTCGACCGGCAGGTCCCGCAGCACCGCGCGCTCGGCTTCGATCGCCTTGGAGCGGTGTGCGTTGGCGCGGCCGACCACCTCGGCGACAAAGCGCCGATAGGCGTCGAGGGTCTCGAAGTCCGACGAGCCGCGCAGCGCCAGCGCATCCGCGATCCGGCGCTTGAGGTGTCCGTGCGGCCCTTCGATCGAGCCGTTCTCATGCGCCACGCCGCGGTTGTTGCGGGTGGCTTCCATGCCGTAATGCTCGCACAGCGCCCGGTAGCGCCCGGTCATGTCCTCGACCGCGTCCTTGCCCAGGTTGCAGAACGCCGCCGACAGGCTGTCGGTGCGGTGCTCGCCGGGCGCGCCGCCGAGATGCCACAGCGCGTCCTGCAGCCCCTCCGCGAGCGCCGTGAAGCTCTCGCCGCCCAGCACCACCCGGGCATGGGTGAAGCCTGACCAGGCGAGGCGGAAGTGGTAGAGCATAGGGTCCAACGGCTGCCCCGCGACGGTCACGCCGAGCGAACCCATGCGGGTGAAGTCGGACAGGCCCTGCCGGCCCGGCTCGTGCTTCTGGCGGAAGATCACGTCCTTCTCCGCGCCGTGCTCGGCGCGCCAGGTGCGGATCCGCCGCTCCAGCGTGCGCCGCACCCCCGGGTCCAGTTCGGGATGGCGGCGCCTCAGCTCCTCGAACACGCCGACCGGGCGGATCAGCGGGCTGGCCTCAAGGATCGGCACGACATCCTCCTCGAAGATATCGGCCAGCGGGTCCGGGCGGCGCCGGCCTCGCGGCTTCTTCTCCCAAGCGGGAAGCGGATCGGCAGCGAGCCGGTAGCCGGTGGCACGGCTGAAGCCCGCCTTGGCGGCCGCCACCGCGATGGTGTCGGTCTTCTTATGGGTCATGAACAGCCTCTTCTGGCGATCGGTTATGTGACGCCCGGGCAACGACGCGCTCCCCCACTCGGAAAAGCCTCACCGTTCGCCCGGCCGGCCCTGGCCGCCAGAAGGCCCGGGGGAAATTTTTCGAGCCGGCGGCCCGGAACTCCGGTCGGGCTACGCCCTCCCTGCGTTCCGGGCCGCCGCCTTCCCCCGTCCCATCCTGATTGACGCAAACGTCTCAGCTTGATTGACGCGCCGCCCGCACCACCCGGCACAGCGCGTCCGCGTCGAACGACCCGAACGCGCTCACCCGGTGGCCGTTCGACAACGCGATCTCGATCCGACCGTCCGATGCCGCGGCCGGCTCCAACGGCGGCGCATCGGGCACCACCTCCACCGGCAGGAAGGACGGCGCCTCCCCGGCATCGGCCGCCGGCCTGTAACGGGGATCGCGCCGCCAGGTGAAGATCAGGGATCGTGTCCCGAGCCGTGGTGTAAGAGCCTGGCGGCCGTCGCGGTATCCGGCGGGTAGGGCCGGTAGGCTCAGGCTGCCACGGCGGGCAGCTTGACGGTTGCATTGTCGCTCACGGGAGCGATTGATTCCAGCGTCATGTATCTGAGAGAAATGTGCGCTGTGGTGATTTTTGGCTGTCGCCGGTTCGATTTTGGCGGTTGAATATCGTCCGGCCCGCTTCCCCACCGGGCAGGATACGGGCTTCCGGGGCCTGACAAATACGATTACCGGAAGATTGTCTGGCGTGCGGGCGTGGCTTCCCCTCTGCCGTCGGGCGGCGGGATCGGGCAGGATTGTCGGGAGGCAGACGAGCGGTCAGCCGGTGTCGAGATACGGCACGGCGCCGACCAGGGAGCGCATGCGCTCGGGGCGGCCGGCGCGGGCCTGGGCGAGAGCCATCGCCATCATCACCGCCAGGGCGAGGCCGAGGCGGGTCTTCATCTTGGCGCGGCCTCGGATGTAGTGGGTCTCGAAGTTGAAGCTGTTGTCGAGGCGGCTGTTGATCCGCTCCATGGCCGAGCGGCGGTTGTAGCCGCGCCGCCATGACGGACTGCCCCAGGGCGTGGGGGTGAAGATGCGCCGGTCGTGGCTGTCGAGGTCGATGCGCAGGATGCGGCCATAGTCTCCGGGCTTGACCCCGCCGGCCCGGTGGCAGGCCCGGCTGCCGGCGCAGGCGAAGCCGAAGGCGGCTGCCGGGCAGCGGTATTTGAGCGTGCCGCAGCGGCCCCGATCAGCCTCGAACCCCTGAAACGCCATAGCGCGGACCTCGCCGGTCCCGGGACAGACGCAGGACACCCGGCCGCGCTCGTCGTGAACGATGACATCGGCGCGGTCGGGGAACAGCGGCCGCGTGATCGGCTGCGCCGGATCGTATCTCGGCTCCTGCTTCTCCACCCGCCACATCAGCCGTGTATCGATCAGCGGGCGGGCGGTCCACCGGTCCCACAGCCGCGCCTTCAGGCGGGCATCGTCGAGACCGCGGTCGGCGCTGAAGTCGGCGCAGCGCCCGGCGATCTCCGGCGCCCTTGCGAACAGCTCCTCCAGCATCCCGGACAGCACCTTGGGTTCCGAGGCCGAAGCGCGCGTCACCTCGAAGGCCACCGGAACCTCGTAATCGGTGTCGGCGATCAGGTGCAGCCCGTAGCCGAACCACGACTTCACCTTCTTCCACACCGCGCCGGTCCTGGCGTCCACCCCGCCCGTCTCGTGCTTGCCCCAGTCGGCGTCGGGGTCCGAGGTCTTGTCCTCGTCCTTGCCGACCCGGCCCGTCGAGTGGCTCGCGATCGCCTTGCCGTCGTAGCCGAGATGACGCCCGAAGTCCGGCAACGCGGCGAACAGCGCGGCGCGCAGGCTCTCGATCATGGCGGACACCAGCCCCTGCTCGTCCTCAAGCTGCACAACACGCCCCAGAAACCGCGAGAAGTTCCAGTGGCTCGGCGCCGTCGAACGAACCCGCGCCGGGCGCGTTACCGCATGCCCGTCGTGAAGCACCGTCACCGGCCCGCTCTGATACGGCAGAGGGTCGAACCCGCAGATCTCCAGCAACGCCGGGTTGCGCCCCAGCTCCCGCAACAGCGACTGCATCGAGGCGTGTTGCAACACCACCCCCGCGATCAGCGCCCGCCACATCGCCCGCACCGGGTAGTCGTTACGGCCCCGACCGCGACACACTTCAAGCGCCGTCACGATCTCCTCGTCGGGAAGCACCGCCAGAACCAGGCGCAGCCGTTCAAGGTCCGGCAGGACTTCGACATCGCGCCACGAAAAGGGTAGCTTCGCCGCCGTCGCCATCGCTGTTCTCCCGACCAGGGGTGGTGGTGGAACAAGGGCCCCAGGGCCCGATGGCGACACCTTCTATCTCATGCGCACGATCAGGGCGCGCGAGGCCGCCGCAGGAAAACCTCGCTGCCAAGACGCCGCGACCAGCGGCGTGGGGTGAAAATCGCCAAAACGACCGCCGCAGCGAAACTGAAACCCCGGATATCAACGACCACCACGGGGTATCAAAAATCTCGCACCTCCGTGAACGCCTTGTAAATCAACCCGTCCCCGACAGCGCAAACGCCTCTATCTGGCCCTCTGGACGGCCCATTCGTCGTTCTGCTCGAGCAGGATGGCGCCGATCAGCCGTGTTATGGCGTCCTCGTTGGGGAAGATGCCGACGGTGTTGGTACGCCGCTTGATCTCGCCATGGAGTCGTTCGAGCGGGTTTGTCGAGTGCAGCTTGGGGCGATGCGCGGCCGGGAAGGTCATGTAGGCGAGAACGTCGTGCTCGGCCTCGTCCATGAGAGCGGCGAGCTTCGGCGCCTTGGCCCTGAGCTGGTCGGCGACCTGGCGCCACTGGGCGGAGGCGCTGTCTGCATCCTCCTGGGCGAAGGCGGTGGTGACGAAGGCGGACACGACGCGCCGGCCCTGCTTGCCGGCATGGGCGAGCAGGGTGCGCATGAAGTGGACGCGGCAGCGCTGCCATGTGGCGCCGAGGACGCGCGTTGCAGCCGCCTTCAGGCCCTTGTGGTCATCGGAGACGACCAGCTTGACGCCGCGCAGGCCGCGGCGGGCCAGGGAGCGCAGGAAGGAGGTCCAGAAGGTCTCGGCCTCGGACGCGCCGATCGCCATGCCGAGCACCTCGCGGCGGCCCTGGTCGTTGACCGCCACCGCGATCGTGACCGCGACCGAGACGACGCGCCCGGCCTCGCGCATCTTCACATAGGTCGCGTCCAGCCACAGATACGGCCAGTCGCCCTCCAGCGGGCGGTCGAGGAAGTCGCGGATCTTGCCGTCGATCTCACCGCACAGCCGCGACACCTGGCTCTTCGAGATGCCCGACATGCCCATGGCCTGCACCAGGTCGTCCACCGAGCGGGTCGACACGCCCTTGATGTAGGCCTCCTGGATCACCGCCGTCAGCGCCTTCTCCGCCATGCGACGCGGCTCCAGGAAGCCCGGGAAGTAGCTCCCCTTGCGCAGCTTCGGGATCTTCAGCTCCACCGTGCCCGCGCGCGTCTCCCAGACCCGGTCCCGGTAGCCGTTGCGATGGGTGAGCCGGTCCGGCGAACGCTCGCCGTGTGCGGCTCCCGCAAGGCCCTCCACCTCAAGCGCCATCAAACGCTCGGCCGTGAACCCGATCATCTCGCGAAGCAGATCGGCGTCCGAACTCTTCTCCAAAAGCGCCTGCAGGGTCATCATGTCCTTGGTGGTCATCGTGGTACTCCTCCGGTCGGATGGACTGTAGAAGCCCAACCCTAACCGGCACCGCGATGGCCATCCGCTATGGATAAGTGGCCCGCCGCCGCCAGACGCCACACGGTCGCGGCGGCGGGCCACTTACCCACAGCTACCGATGCTGGCTCCTGCTCCTACACCACACCACGCCTGGGGGCACGACCCGCTTCGCGCCTACTCGGGATGAGGGTTTAGGAGTTTCCCTCACCCTGAGTAGCGGCGAAGCCGCGTATCGAAGGGCGGCGGCCGCTCCGGTCGGAACCCGCTATGATTTCGGGCAGCGCGGTAGACGGGGGTGTTCTTGATGGCGGCGAACAAACGTGTTCTGGTCACCGGGGCGACCGGGGGAATCGGCGGCGCGATCAGCGAGGCCTTCGCGGGAGAAGGCGAGACGGTCGTCGCCACGGGCCGCAACGCGGACAAGCTCGCCGAACTCGCCGGACGCTGTCGGGACGCTCCGGGGGCGGTCGAGACGATCGCGGGCGACCTCACCGACGAGACATTCGCCGCCCGACTCGCCGAAGCGGCCGCGCCGGTCGACGTGCTGGTGAACGGCGTCGGCTGGATCCGCCATGTCCCGTTCATCGAAAGCGACCCGGCCGACTGGGAGAAATCCTGGCGGCTCAACGTCCACTCGGTGCTGGTGCTGACCCGGCTCGTCGCGCGCGGCATGGCGGCGCGCGGCACCGGGCAGATCGTCAATGTCGGATCCGTCCTGGGCGACCGGGTCTACCGCTACATGCTCTTCTATGCGGCGACCAAGCACGCGCTGAGGGCGATTTCGCGAGGCCTGCGCCTGGAGCTCGCCGAACACGGCATCAAGGTCACCGAGATCGCGCCCGGCCTGGTCGATACGGGCCTCCTCGACGAGATCGACCATCCCGAGGTCCTGGCCGCCTACGCCGCCCGCAAATATCCGCCCCTGAAGGCAACCGACATCGCCGAGGCGACCCTCGCGGCGACCCGCGCCGCCCCCAACGCCTGCCCGGAGCTCGTCGTCGTCAACCCGATGGGCCAGACAGCGTAATCCCGGCACCGTCACCCCGGACGGAGCGCAGCGCAGATCCGGGGTCCAGGGCCGCAGTCCCGATGGTTGCCCTGGGCCTCGGCTCAGGGCCGGGGCGACAGCGGGGCGTGGGGACAGCCGCGAATCGCCTCCCGCCGCCCCGCCATTGCCACGGCGGCGCGTTTCCGGCAAAACCCGGCAGGGCGTCGGCATCCTGCCGGGAGCGCGGAGGAGGAAGCGAGAGCACATGGCTGACAAGCTCGGTATCGGGGACGCGTTCCCCGAATTGCAGTTCGATCTGGTGGGCGGCGACAGTCTCAGCCTGCCGGACGGGCTCGACGCGAAATACAAGGTCGTCCTGTTCTACCGGGGCCACTGGTGACCGTTCTGCCGCCGGCAGTTGGTCGGCTTCGAGAAGGAAAGAGAGACGCTCGAGGGCATGGGCGTGGCCGTGGTCGCGGCCAGCGTCGATCCGCTTGAGAAGGCGCAGGAGGTGGCGGACGAGGTCGGCTTCCGGGTCGGCTACGGGGTGACCCGCGACATCGCCGACAAGCTGGGCTCTTGGTGGGAGGACCGCCGTTCGATCGTCCAGCCGTCGGAGTTCCTGCTGGACGCGGACAACAAGGTGGTGGTGTCGTCCTACAGCGACGGGCCGCTCGGCCGGCTCGAGGCGGCGGACATGGTCAAGCTCGTCAACTTCTACGAGTCCCGCAAGTAGCGGCGAGGCGTGGATGGCCGACCCCGAGATCGGGCGGACGGTCGACGCCGGCGGCATCGCGACCAACCTGCACGATCGCGGCGGCGGCCCGCCGGTGCTGCTGCTGCACGGTTCGGGCCCGGGGGTCACCGCCTGGGCCAACTGGCGGACGGTGCTCCCCCGGCTGGAGGACCGGTTCCGGGTCGTCGCCCCCGACATCGTCGGCTTCGGCTATACCGAACGCCCGGCGGGCGCGGCCTACGCGATGCCCTACTGGCGCGACCACGCGGTCGCGGTGCTGAACGCGCTCGGGATCGAGTCCTGCGGCATCGTCGGCAACTCCTTCGGCGGCGGGCTCGCGCTGGCCCTCGCCGCCGCGCACCCGGAACGGGTCGACCGGCTGGTGCTGATGGGCTCCGCCGGCTACCCGTTCGAGATCACGCCGGGGCTCGACGCGGTCTGGGGCTACGAGCCCTCGCCGGAGCGGATGCGGGAGCTGATCGGGCTGTTCGCCCACGACGGCTCGATCGTCACCGACGACCTCGTCCGGCTGCGCTACGAGGCCAGCATCCGGCCCGGCTACCAGGAATCATACGCGTCGATGTTCCCCGCGCCGCGCCAGCGCCACGTCGAGGCGATGGCCCAGAGCGAGGAGGTGCTGCGCGCGCTCGGGCACGAGACCCTGATCGTCCACGGCCGGGACGACCGGATCATCCCGCTCGAGTCCAGCATCGCGCTCCACCGCCTGATCCCGCGCTCGCAGCTCCACGTCTTCGGCCAGTGCGGCCATTGGACCCAGATCGAGCAGAACGACCGCTTCTGCCGCCTGGTGGCGGATTTCTTCGGGGAGTAGGGCAGGACCGTCTCCGCCCCCGCTGTCACCCCGGACTTGATCCGGGGTCCAGGGCAACAGGCACCGTTCTCGCCCGGCTTCCCTGGACCCCGGATCAAGTCCGGGGTGACACTGGAGCGAAAAAGAGGATCCGCCCTAACCTCCCCGGATCTCGTCCAGCACCGGCAGGATGTGCTCGCGGAACGCCTCCGGGTTCTCACTCATCGGGAAGTGGCCGAGGCCGGGCATGATCGTCACTTTCGCGCCGGGGATCGCGTCCGCGGTGCGGATCGTGTCCTCGGGCGTGCAGGAATAATCGTACTCGCCGGTCAGCAAATAGAGCGGGCAGCGCGCGGTGTCGATCAGGTGCGTCCGGTCGCGGTAGTCCGAATCCTCGCGGTAGAAGTGGAGGTCGCCGCGGAACACGCCGGGGCCGCTCTGCAGATAGGCCCAGAGCGTCTCCCAGCGGTGCGCCTCCGGCGCCTGGGGCGCGACGAGGCCGGAGATCATCGCGGCGCAGATCTCGCCGCCGTGGACGTCCGGGCGGTGGAGCCATTGGGCGTCGTACCACGGCGTCTGGTGGTCGGCCGCCTCGACCCCGATCAGGGCGCGGAACCGCCCGGCGTGGCGGGCCGCGATGTTGAGCACGATCCGCCCGCCGATCGAGCAGCCGAGAAGCACCGGCCGGTCCAGTTCCAGCGCATCGGCGACGGCGAGGATCGCTTCGGTATAGGCGTCGGTGGTCAGCCGGTACTCCTCGTCCTGGTAGCCCGGCGGCGGGAAGGACTTGCCGTGCCACGGCATGTCGAAGGCGATCGTGCGGTAGTGCGCGGTCACCGCGTCGTCGAGCATCAGGTGGCGGTACTGCCGGCTGTCGGCGCCGGCGGTGTGCAGGCAGAGAAGCGGGATTCCCCGTCCCGCCTCCTCGAAGAAGAGGCGGCAGGGCCGGCCGTTGAGCCCGATCGTGGCGTAGCGCCCGGCGATCGGTTCGAACTCAACCGGCATCGCCATCTCCTTCTCCGAGCCCGGCGCGGCGCGGCGCCTCGAGCACCTCCTTGACGTAGCGGAGGTTCGCCATGAGCGGGTGCAGGTCGCCCTCGATCCGGGCCGCGCCGAACCACCGGGTCATCGCCAGCAGGTCGTGATAGCCCGGCTCGGGCTCGGCCCGCCAGAAGCGCCGCCACGCATCGGCGCCCGCGCGGACCGCGAACCGCCATGAGCGCATCGGCGGGGGCGAAACGGTCACATCGGTAACCGCCCCCTCGCGCACCGTCGCCAGCACCGGAATGTCCCCCGCGCCGATCAGGAACGCCGTCGTTAGGAACCTGCCGCGCCTGACCAGCGGAATGTCCCCGTTGACCAGCGCGGGCAGCCGCTCGAACACCGCCGCGGCCTCTTCGTCGGTCATGCTTCCTCCGATCACATTGGCGCGCGTCCCTCGATACGGCGCTGGCGCGCCTACTCGGGATGAGGAGAACTCCTGATGCCGCACTTTACCCTCACCCTGAGTAGCCGCGAAGCGGCGTATCGAAGGGCGGCGGGCGCTTTGCCGCGGTGTCGATCGATCCAGGCCAAGGTTATTCTCTTGCAGGTTATGAATCGTGGGGCTATACTCAACCCATGCGGGAGTAGCTGGAAAAGCATGGCGGGTACTGGACCTTCGGGCTCTTTCTCCTCGCCCTCCTCGGTACGATGGGAGGGGCGGGTGTCTGGGGTCTCAGCGCGCAGGACGCCAGGCAGAATGCTCGGGTAGAGAGCGTCTCGGTTCAGGTGAATAAGGCGTCCGCCGTCGCCGAGTCCGGCATCCGCCGTGTCGAGGAAAAAGTCGAATCCGAGGTCAAGAGGCTCGACAACCGGGCGGATACGACCCTCGAATTGATCGAGCAGATCAGCGCCAGACTCGACCGTATGGATGACAGATTCGATCGTATGGACGCCAAGCTGGATATGCTGCTCCTGAGGGTGGCCGCGCCGGCGGCGAAATAGCCCTACCGCCGCTCCGGCGGGGCGGTGCGGATCACGTAGTAGGTCGCACCGCAGATCACCGCCGCGCCCACCCAGATCCACGCGCCGGGCGCCTCGCCGAACAGGACGTATCCGGCGACGGCGGCGAAGGGGAGCTGGAGGTAATAGGCGGGCATGGCGATGGCGGTGGGCGCCATGGAGAGCGACCGGGTAATGCCCTGCTGGGCGATGGCCGCGAACAGGCCGGTCGCGGCGAGCCACGGCACATCGGCCCAGGACGGCGTTTCCCATGCGAGGATCGTCGGGACCGACGCGTAGAGGCACATCAGCCCGTACATGTAGAAGACGATGGCGTTGGGGTTCTCGGCGCCGGCGAGAAACCGCGTCGCCGTGTTGACCGCGCCGAAGGCGAGCGCGACGAAGAGCATGATCAGCGCCGGCCACGACGCGGCCTCGAACCCGGGCCGAATGACGATCAGCGCGCCGGCGAACCCGACCACGATCGCCACCCACCGCCCGAACCCGACCCTTTCCTTGAGGAAAACGGCCGCCAGCAGGACGGTGAACAGGACGGACAGGAAGAGAAGCGCGGTGATGTCGGCGGCGGGCGTGAAGCGCGCTGCGTAGAACAGGGCCGACATGCCGGCGAAGGCGGCGAGCCCCCGGACCAGGTGCATCGCGAGGTTGGCGGTCCTCAGCCCGCCCGGCCCCTTCGCCACTAGCCAGGGGAGCAGGCAGATCACCGCCCCGCCGGTCTGGAAGAAGGTGATCTCGATCGACGGCAGGTGGCTCACCCGCCGTCCCGCGACGATCATCATCGCGAAGAAGAACGCGGCGAGCGTCATCCAGGCGACGCCGCGGAGCGGGTTCTCGGAACGCTCGGTCACCGAATATTAACCGGGCCGATTTTTCGGTTCGTCATGCCCGGAGCAAATCCACTGCTGTCCGGTTTAGCTTTTCAGCGCGGGTTCCGCGCCCATGAGAGAGGCCGTCTCCACCCCCCTTGTCACCCCGGACTTGATCCGGGGTCCAGGGAAGTCGGGCGAGGGCGGTGCCTGTGGCTCTGGACCCCGGATCAAGTCCGGGGTGACAGCGGGGGAGAAGGACGGCGGAGGCGGGCGGGCCGCAATCCGTGTCCCGATCCGGCGGAAGAGCCGGAAACCCGCCTCTACCAACGCCTTGCACCCGGTCCACCGAAGTTAAACCGGACAGCAATGGAACAAGTCCGGGCATGACGTGAGAAAGGCGAGGAGGCGTTCCAACCGGGACCGCCCTAACCCGCCAGCGTATTGCTTAACCGGCCGATTCCCTCGACCTCGACCTCGATCCGGTCGCCCGCCTTCATGAACAGCTTGGGGTCGCGGCCGAAGCCGACCCCGGCGGGCGAGCCCGTGGTGAACAGGTCGCCGGGCTCGAAGCGGTACCAGCGCGAGAAATAGGAGAGGATCTCCGCGACCCCGTAGATCAGGTCGTCGGTCCTGGTCGACTGCACGACCTCGCCGTTGAGCGTGGTGGTGAGTTGGAGGTCGTGCGGGTCGGCGATCTCGTCGGCGGTGACCATCACCGGGCCGCACGGGGTGAAGCCGGGAAGCTGCTTGCCCATGATGTTGCGTTCCCAGGCCTGGATGATGCCGAACTTGGCCTCGGCGCCGAACACCTCGCCCACCCAGTCGCGCGCCGAGACGTCGTTGCAGATCGTGTAGCCGCCGATATGGGACATCGCGTCCTCCACCGGGACGTTGTGACAGCGGCGCCCGACGACGAAGGTGAACTCGCCCTCGAAGTCGATCATGTCGGGGCATTGCGGCGGTACGCGGATCGGCTTGCCGGACCCGGTCAGCGAGGACGCGGCCTTGACGAAGGCGGTCGGGTGGGGCGGCGCCGGCGTGCCCGACATCTCCTCGAGATGTCGGCGGTAGTTGAGCCCCTCCGACAGGATCAGGTTGGGGTTGGGAACGGGGGGCAGGAGGGGCGCATCGGCGAAGGGTCGGAGCACGCCGGCCTCGCGCAGCCTGTCGCGGTCCGCCTCCGCCGCGTCGACGGTCCGCCGCACCGCGGCGAGCCCGTCCTCGCCGGCGGCGAGGATGCCGCGGACGCTGCCGGGCACCAGGCGGGCCTGCGGCACCGTGTCGGCGGCGAGCGTCAGGTCGAGCGCGGTGTCCTCGTCGACCAGCACGGCGGGGTGGCCGAGACCGCCGGTGTCCAGCGTGAGCAATTTCATTCCCGTTCTCCCGGTGCGGCTTTGCGCGGGCTTCGCGCGGCCGGCATTCTACCGCCGCCAGCCGGCGTCGGGGCAACGCGGACAAAGAAGGAAAAATGCATGAATCACGGCGTCGGCCAGCCGGTCCCGCGCAGCGAGGACCGGCGCTTCCTGACGGGGCGCGGGCGCTACGTCGACGACCTCGTATTGCCGCGCATGGCGCATGGCGTCGTTCTGCGCTCGCCCCATGCCCACGCCCGGATCGCGGCGATCGACGCTTCCGCTGCCCGCGCGGCGCCGGGCGTGCTCGCGGTGCTGGCGGGCGAGGACTACCGGGCGGACGGGCTGGGCTCGATACCGTGCCTCTCGGTCGGCGACGGGACCGCGACGGGACCCGCGCGGCTCTCGCCCACCCCGGCCATCGCGCTCGACGCGGCGCGGCATGTCGGCGCCCCGGTCGCCTTCGTGGTCGCCGGGACCCGAGAGGAGGCGCTCGACGCCGCCGAGCTGGTGTCGGTCGATTACGAAGAGCTCCCGGCAACGGTCGATGCCGCGGCGACCTGGCCGCGGGCTCTCGACAACCGGTGCTTCGCCGTCGAGATAGGCGACCGCGCCGCGACGGAGGCCGCCTTCGCGTCGGCCCACCGCATCGTCCGGCTCGCCCTCTACAACAACCGGATCGCCGCGGTGTCGATGGAGCCGCGCGGCGCGGTCGGGGAATACGACGCCGCCGACGGCCGCTACCGGCTCCATCTGAGCTGCCAGAACCCGCACTGGGTCCGCCAGCTGCTGGCCCAGGGGGTGTTCGGCATTCCCGAATCCCGCCTCTCGGTGGTCGCGCGCGACGTGGGCGGCGGGTTCGGGATGAAGGGCGGCGTGTTTCCGGAGGACGCGCTGGTGCTCTGGGCCGCGCGCAGGCTCGACCGGCCGGTCAAGTGGATCGCCGAGCGGAGCGAGGGGATGGCGTCCGACACCCACGCGCGCGACCAGCGGGCGACGGCCGGGATGGCGCTGGACGGGGACGGGCGCATCCTCGGGCTCCGGGTGGATGCCGATTACAATCTCGGCGCCCATCTGGCGGCGGGGGCCGGGGTCCCGCCGGTCCACTCGACGACGCTCTATTCCGGCGTCTACGCGATTCCGGCGATCCATGCCACGACGCGCGCGGCCTATACCAACACCGCCTGGACCTCGCCCTATCGCGGCGCGGGACGGCCCGAGGCGACCTATCTGCTCAAACGGCTGATCGAAATCGCGGCGCGCGGGACCGGGATCGACGCGATCGAATTGCGGCGGCGGAACCTCGTCGCGCCGGCCGCGATGCCCTACAGCACGCCGCTCGGGCTCGAATACGATTCGGGCGAGTTCGAGGCGGTCATGGACGCGGCGCTGGCGCTCGCGGACTGGGACGGATTCGCCGGGCGCCGCGCGGAGACCGAGGCGCGCGGGCGGCTGCGCGGGCGGGGCATCGCCTGCTATCTCGAATCCGCGGCGCTCTCGAACGAGCGGATGGAGATCCGCTTCGATGCGAGCGGGTCGGTCACCGTGGTCGCCGGCACCTTCAGCCACGGCCAGGGCCACGAGACCGTCTACGCCCAGATGGTCTCGGACTGGCTCGGGGTCGATTTCGCGAGCGTTCGTCTGGTCCAGGGGGACACCGACGCGGTGTCGATCGGGCGCGGCACCTACGGGTCGCGCTCGATGACGGTCGGCGGTTCGGCGCTCCGGATCGCGGCGGACAAGGTCATCGAGCGGGGCCGGGAGATCGCCGCCTGGCTGCTGGAGGCGGCGGGCGACGATATCGCGTTCGACGCCGGCGCCTTCACGGTCGCCGGAACCGACCGCGCGGTCGGCATCGCCGACGTGGCCAAGGCGGCCTACGCCCCGTTCGGTTTCCCGGCGGCGCTCGGGCTCGGGCTGGAGGGCATCGGCGACTACGCGGCGGGCAGCGGGAACTTTCCCAACGGCTGCCAGATCGCCGAGGTGGAGGTCGATCCGGAGACCGGCGCGGTCGAGCTGGTCCGGCTCTCGGCGGTCGACGATGTCGGCAGGCCGCTCAACCCGCTGCTGCTCGCCGGGCAGATCCACGGCGGCGTCGCGCAGGGCGCGGGCCAGGCGCTGCTGGAGGACATGGTCTACGACCGCGGCACGGGACAGTTGCTCACCGGATCGCTGATGGACTATGCGCTCCCGCGCGCCGACGACCTGCCGTCCTTCGGCCTCGGGATGCACGACGTGCCGACGTCGACCAACCCGCTCGGGATCAAGGGCGCCGGCGAGACGGGCACGGTGGGCGCCGCGCCGGCCGTCGTCCACGCGATCCTCGACGCGCTCGCCCCGCTCGGCGTCGCCGATATCTCCATGCCGGCGACGCCGGAACGGGTCTGGCGGGCGATCCGGGGTCTTGCCAATGGGTGACGCGCGACCGATATGGAGACGAACGACGGAGGATCGAAACCGATGTCCATAACCCGCCTCTCAGCCGTTCTCGCTCTCGGGGCGCTCGTCCTGGGTGCGCAGACGGCCCGCGCCGAGAGCCCGACGGTGGTCGAACTGTTCACCTCGCAGGGCTGCTACTCCTGCCCGCCCGCCGAGCGCTTCCTCGGCGAACTCGCCGGCCGCGACGGCATCCTCGCGCTCGAGTTCCACGTCGATTACTGGGACAACCTGGTGTACGGGTCCGCCGGCAAGTGGAAGGACCCCTTCTCGAGCCCCGCCTTCACCGCGCGCCAGCGGGATTACAACGTCACGATCCGCAAGCGCACGGGGGTGTACACGCCGCAGATGGTGGTCGACGGCAAGTTCGAGGTCGTCGGCAGCCGGGAAGGCGCGGTGGAAAGCGTGATCGAGGATGCGAAGGCCCGCAGCGGCAGGCGGGTCAAGGTGGCCGCGGTACCGACGGGACAGGGTCTGAGGGTCTCGCTCAAGGACGGTCCCGATCGGGCTGGCGGGATCTGGCTGGTCTCCTTCATCCGGCAGGCAACCACCCGCGTGCCGCGCGGCGAGAACCACGGCAAGGTGCTGGTCAACCACAACATCGTCACCGACATGCGCCGGATCGGCGACTGGAAGGGGAAGGACACGACCATCGACGTGGCCGCGGTGCGCAACGACAGGGAGACGGGCTGCGCCGTCATCGTCCAGGCGGGCGAGGCGGGGCCGATCCTGGGCGCCGCGCCGTGCCGGACGGCGGCGGCATCGTGACCGGAACCTACGCCGACGCCGACGGCGGCCGCCTCTACTGCGAGGAGACCGGGATCGGTTATCCGATCGTGTTCGTCCACGAATTCGCGGGCGACACGGCGAGCTGGGAACCGCAGGTCCGTTATTTCAGCCGGCGCTATCGCTGCATCGCCTACAACGCGCGGGGCTATCCCCCGTCCGACGTGCCGGAAGACCCGGATGCCTACGGACAGGCCAGGGCGGCGGACGACGTGGCCGCGGTGCTCGACCGGTTCGGGATCGAACGCGCGCACATCGTCGGGCTGTCGATGGGAGGATTCGCGACGGTCCATTTCGGGCTGCGCCACCCGGACCGCGCCCGGTCGCTCGTGGTCGCCGGCTGCGGCTACGGCGCGCCGCCCGAAACCCACGCCGAATTCGCCGCCTCGGCCCGCGCCAACGCCGACCGGATCGAGGAGATCGGGATACCGGCCTTCGCCCCGGACTACAGCGAGGCCGAGGCGCGGCTGACGCTCAAGCGCAAGGATCCGCGCGGGTTCGACGACTATCTCGCGCAGTTCGCCGCCCATTCGACGCTGGGCTCGGCGATGCACATGCGCCACGTCCAGGGCGGCCGCCCCTCGCTGTGGGACTTCGCCGGACCGCTGGCCGAGCTGCCGATGCCGGTGCTGGTGGTCTCGGGCGACACCGACGGGGACTGCCTGGAGACCGGCATCTTCCTCAAGCGCACCGTACCCGATTGCGGCTTCTGGATCGCGCCCGACACCGGCCACGCGGTCAACCTGGAGGAACCCGACACCTTCAACCGCGAGCTCGCGACCTTCTTCGCCGCGGCGGAGGGGCGGAGTTCGGCTTAGGGCGCATCCTTCGATACGCGGCTTCGCCGCTACTCAGGATGAGGGAAGTGTTGTAGGTGCCGGAAAATTCCCCTCATCCCGAGTAGGCTCGCCAGCGCCGTATCGAGGGACGCAGCGCCCTACAGATACCCCAGGAAATACGCCGCGCCGGGCAGGCAGATCGCCATCAGGACGCACCACCAGATCACCGCGGTCCTGAGCGGGATCGGCCGGCCCACTTTGCCGTCGGGGCGGGCGAGGTGCATCCTGACCGCCTGCCTGATGCGCCAGGTGTCGGTCACCAGCGCCCTCCCTTCCCTCGCCCGCGGATCATTGCACCCGCTTCGCCCGCGCGCGGCCGGAATCGGTCTCGGGCGCGAGAAAGATGTCGTCGACCGCGAGCCGTTTCCGGATCAGCCCGCAATCGTGCGAGTAGCCGATGGCGGTCTCGAGGTTGTGGCGGTTGGCCTCGCCGAGCCCGTATTGCCACGGGTCCTCGCCGCCGAAGAACGCGATCTCCTCGTCGCGGTAGGAGTTGTACCAGGCGAGCGGGACGATCCTTGGATTGCGCAGCCTCGTGTATGAAGCGGCCTTCGACGCCTCGAACGCGTTGATCAGGTTCCGCGCGAGCCAGGGATGGGCGTCGACCAGCTCCTTCCGGATCGCCGTCACGTGCATGATCGGGAAGATGCCGGTGCGTTTGAAATACTCGCGCTCGATGTCGGCGTAGTTCTCGAACAGCCGCCCGACACGCGAGTCGCCCTCGACGATCGGATCGATCACGTCGGCGTGGAGGCAAGCGTCGATCTCGCCCTCGGCCAGCATGTCCTCGACGCGTTTGCCCGCCGGCGCGCGTTCGAGCCTGAGGCCGGGCTTCGGCGTGAACTCGACGTCCTCGATCAGCTCGGAGACCCATTGCACTTCCGTGTGCGGCACGCCGTACTCGTGCTCCAGGATGCCGCGCAGCCAGAGGATCGCGGTGGTCTGGAAGGTCTTCACCCCGATCCGCCTGCCGATCAGGTCCTTGGGCTCGCGTATCCCGGCGCCGATGTTGACGAAGATGAAGCCGTGGCGGAACCGCCGGTGGAGGAACACCGGAATCGCCTCCAGCGGATAATCCTGGTCCTTCGCCACCAGATAGGACGAGAGCGAGAGCTCGCAGATGTCGAAATCGCGGTTTCGCAGCATCCGCCAGTGCCGGGTCGACGAATCCATGTCGGTCAGCACGTTGAGCGTCACCCCGTCGGGCGCGACCGTCCCCTCCTTCAGCGCGCGGATGCTCTCATAGTCGCCGCTCGCCAGCGTCAGCCTGAGCTCGTTCGCCACCGATCCCTCCCCGTTGCGCGCCCATCATAGGAGATCGGTCCGATGGACCCCATAGGGGCGACTTCCTAAACTCCGGCCATGCCGGAGCCCGCCCGCGACGAGATCATCGAGGCCGCCCGGGCCCTGATCCCGGTGCTGCGGGAACGCGCGCCGGAGGCCGAGCGCATCCGCCGCATCCCGGACGAGACGATCGAGGACCTGCGGAGCGCCGGGCTGTGGGACATCCTGAAGCCCGAGCGCTACGGCGGGGTGGAGACCGATTACGGCGTCATGATCGACGTCACGATCGAGCTCGGCCGCGGCTGCGCCGCCACCTCCTGGGTCTATATCAACATCGTCGCGCATAACTGGATGCTGCCCTACTGGCCGGACGGGGCGGAGGAGGAGATCTGGGGCGAGAACCCGGAGGCGCTGATCGGCTCCACGCTGGTTTTCCCGGCGGGGAAGCTCGCGCCGGCGGAGGGCGGCTACCTGCTCACGGGGCGCTGGCCCTATGCGAGCGGGGTGGATTCGAGCGACTGGATGATGCTGGGTGCGATCGGCCGGGGGCCGTCCGACGCGGCGCCCGGCCCGCGCATCGTGCTGGTCCGCGCGGCCGACATCGAGGTCATCGATACCTGGCACGTCTCCGGCCTGATCGGCACGGGCAGCAAGGACGTCGCCTGCTCGGACGTGTTCGTCCCCGCGCACATGGTGCTCGACATGGCGCCCTCGCAGGAGGGCTACCCTCCAGAAACCGAGGGGATGAGCGATGCCTACCGGCTGCCGCTGCTCCCCATCATCCCCCATCTGGTGGCGGCGCCGATGATCGGGGCGGCGCAGGCGGCCTATGACGACTACGCGGCCTATCTCAGGGACCAGGTCTCGACCTACAACCGTTCCCGCGTCGCCGAGCACGTCACGGTGCAGCTCAAGGTCGCCGAGGCGGCGCAGATGGTCGATGTCGCCCGGCTTCTGGTCCGCGAGGACTGGATGGAGGCCCATGCGCTGATCGCCCGCGGCGCGCCGTTCCCGCTGATCGACCGGGCGCGCTGGCGGCGCAACGGCGCCTACGCGGCGCAATGCTGCGTCAAGGCGGTCGACCTGATCCACGGCGTCTGCGGGGCCAGGGCCAACTATCGCGACAACGCGCTGCAACGCCAGCACCGCGACGTCCACGCCGCCAAGCACCAGATCCACCTCTCTTGGGAGATCAACGGCGCCGAGTTCGGCCGCGTCGCCGCCGGCCTGAAGCCGAACAACGCGCTGCTGTAGGCGTCGGACGATCCGCGTGCTGCCAATCGGCCGGACATCTTGACAACACCCGTCGGACGCGGCTCTATTCGTACAGATATGTACGAAACATCGTGACCGGCAGCGAATTCGTTCGACGGGTCGGGCGGTTGGGCCGCGAACGCGGCATCGCGGTGCGTTTCGAACCGAGAAGGGGCAAGGGAAGCCACGGCCGCCTGCACTACGGGGATCGCTTCACCACGGTGAAGGACCTTCGCAAGGAAATCGGCCAAGGTTTGCTTGCGGCCCTGATGCAGCAATTGGGGATATCCCGAGACGATTTTTAGGCGAGACAGGGAAGACTCGAATGGCACGATCGACGCAACTGGCCTACCCCGTCGGGCTGGAGACGGACGATGACGGCGCCGTGCTGGTGTCGTTTCCCGACATCCCGGAAGCGTTGACCGAAGGCGCCACGGAGCAGGAAGCGCTCGCGGAAGCACGAGACTGCCTCATCGCCGCTCTCGGCGGGTACATCGACGGCCGGCGCGACATCCCAAGCCCGTCGCCGGCGCGCGGGCGCCCCCTCGTCTCCCTTCCGGCGCTGATCGCCGCCAAGATCGCCCTTTATCGAGCCATGCGCGAGCGGGGCACGAGCAACGCGGCCCTGGCGCGCCAACTCGGCACCGTGGAAGGGGCGGTGCGGCGCCTGATCGATCTCGACCACCGTTCCCATATCGGCCAAGTGGAGACAGCCCTTCACGCGCTCGGTCAACGGCTGGTGGTGGCGACGCAAGCCGCGTAGTCGCTCTTTCCGCAACGGCAATACTCTTTCCGGACATGACGGCAGGGGGGGGCGGGCAGCCCCCGGGCTTGACGGCGGCGCTCCGGGTGAGGACCCTGAGGCTTCGGCCACCGATCCAATCACCGACGGCGGGGGACTGTCATGCGAGCGGTATGCTTGCGCGAACACGGCGGAATCGACGCGCTGAGGCTTGAGACCGACTTCCCGGACCCGGAGGCCGGCGAGGGCCAGGTGACGATCCGCGTCGGCGCGACCTCGCTCAACTATCACGATGTGTTCACCTGCGACGGCATGCCGGGGATCAAGGTGCCGATGCCGATGATCATCGGGCTCGACATCGCGGGCGAGATCGTCGAGGTCGGCCCGGGCGTCGAGGGCTGGAGCGTGGGCGACGACGTGCTGGTCAACCCGCTCGACCCGATAACCCCGGAAAAGGGGCTGATGGGCGAGATGGTGCTGGGTGGGACGGCCGAATACTGCCTCGTCGACGCGACCCGGCTGATCCCAATCCCGGACGGCGTGACCCACGCTCAGGCCGCCTCGCTCCCGGTCGCCTACGGCACCGCGCACCGCATGCTGTTCACCCAGGGCGGGCTGAAGGAGGGCGAGCGCATCCTGATCCTCGGGGCGAGCGGCGGGGTCGGCTCCTGCTGCGTGCTGCTCGCCAAGCTGATCGGCGCCGAGGTGGTGGCCTGCGGATCGACGCCGGAGAAGCTCGAAGCGCTGAAATCCTGGGGCGCCGATCACGTGATCGACTACACCGAGACCCAGTTCGAGCGCGAGATCTGGAAGCTCTACGAGAAGCCGCACCGCCGGCGCTTCACCGGCGGCGTCGACATGGTGGTCAACTTCACCGGCGGCGATACCTGGGTGCCGAGCATGAAGGCGCTCAAGCGGGGCGGAAGGCTGATGACCTGCGGCGCGACGGCGGGCTACGACCCGAACACCGACCTCCGCTATATCTGGACCTTCGAGCTCAAGGTACTGGGCTCGAACAGCTGGGCACCGGAGGATTTGACCCGGCTGATGGCGCTGATCCAGGAGGGCAAGCTGGAGCCGGTGATCGACTGCGTGCTGCCGCTGGAGGAGACCAGGGAGGGCGTCCGCCGGCTGCGCGACCGCGAAGTGATCGGAAAGATAATCATCGAGCCATGACGCGGGCGCGCAATCTGGGTTGCATCTTCGCGGCTCATGCAGGGAGCGACGACCCGGCCATCGTCGATCTGTACGACCCCGACCGGCCCAAGACCCTGAGCCACCGCGTACTCGACCGCGCCTGCGGCGCGATGGCGGCGGGGCTTGCGGCGCGCGGGCTCGGGCGCGGCGACCGGGTGGCGATCTGCGCGGTCAACCGCCTCGAATACCTGGTCGCGCTGTTCGGGGCGATGCGGGCGGGCTGCGTGCCGGTGATGGTCAACATCAAGCTGCCGGCCGAGACGATCCGCTTCATCGTCGAGGACTCGGGTGCCGGGATCGTCTTCACGGACGGCGATTTCGACTTCGATCCGCCCGACGGCACGGCACGGGTCTCCTTCGACGGGGAAGGATGGCGCGAGTTCACGACTCGGGAGCCCGCGGCGCCTTTCGTCCCGCAACCGGGCGACATCGCCGAGCAGCCCTACACCTCGGGCTCGACCGGCCGGCCCAAGGGGGTGCTGCTGGACCATGCCGGCCAGTGCTGGATGATCGACAGGCTGGTCGAGACCCGCGATCTCAGGGCCGACGACGCGAGCGTGATCTCGGCCCCGCTCTATCACAAGAACGCCCTGCTGGCGGTCAAGTCGGCGCTCGCCGCGGGCGGGTCCATCGTGCTCTTCGCCCGCTTCGACGCGCGGCGCTACATCCGGGCGATCGAGGAATTCCGGCTCACCATGCTGACCGGCGTGCCGACGATGTATGCGCTGATCCTCCAGGAGGAGGAACTGCTGCGCCGGACCGATCTGAGCCCGGTGCGCGCCTGCTCGATGGGCTCGGCCCCGGCCTCGGACAACCTTCTGGACTCGCTTGCCGAGACCTTTCCGAACGCCGCCCTCAACCTCAACTACGGCATCACCGAGGGCGGGCCGATCATGTTCTCCTGGAAGCACCCGGACGGGCTGGAGCGGCCGCGGATGACGGTGGGCTATCCTATCGAGGGGGTTGAAATCCGCCTCGTCGGGGGCCCGGATGCGGACCAGGGAACGCTCCACGTCAGGAGCCCGGGGGTCATGGCGGGCTACCACAACCTGCCCGACGACACCGCGCGCACGCTCGCCGACGGCTGGCTCGATACCGGCGACGTGCTGCGGCGCGACGCGGACGGCTGGTACTATTTCGTCGGCCGGGTCGACGACATGTTCGTGACGGCGGGGGAGAACATCTACCCCGGCGCGGTCGAGGCGATGCTGGAACGCCACCCGGACATCATGCAAGCGGTGGTCGTCCCCGCGCCCAACGCGCTCAAGGCCCACGTCCCGGTCGCCTTCGTCGTGGCGCGGCCGCAGGCCGGGATCGACGAGGAAGCAGTCAAGAGCTACGCGCTCGCCAACGGGCCGGCCTACGCCCACCCGCGCCGCGTATTCTTCATGGACGCCCTGCCGCTGTCCGGCACCAACAAGATCGACCGCCGGGCGCTCCAGGGCCAGGCCGCCGAAGCCGCGAGGGACAGCGGCACGGCGGGGTGAGGGCGGCGGCAACCCGTCCCTCGATACGGCGCTACGCGCCTACTCGGGATGAGGAACAATAATAGGCCCCTCACCCTGAGTAGCCGCGAAGCGGCGTATCGAAGGGCGCTCACCCCATCAACGCACGGATGTACTCGGGCAGGCCGAAGGCGGCGATGTGGGCCTGGGGGTTGTAGTAGCGGGTCTCGATGTCGGCGGCGCGGAACCGCCGTTCGATCTCTTCGAGCGGCGTCGCCCGGGGTCCGGCGCTCCGGCTGCCCCAGCCGAGGGTCATGTAACCCGCGCCGTAGGTCGGGACCTGGGTGAGGTAGAGCCACGCATCGGCGAAGAGCGGCTTCATGCGGGCGTAGGTGTCGCGGGCCTCCTGCTCCTGCATGAAGGTCACGCCGGACTGGGTGACGAGGATGCCGGATTCGCTGAGCCGCGCGCGGCAATCGGCGTAGAACGGCTGCTCGAACAGCGCGACGGAAGGGCCCACGGGATCGGTCGAGTCGACGATGATGACGTCGAAGATCTCTTCGGAGGACTTCATGAACGCGGTGCCGTCCGCGAAGATCACCTCGGCGCGCGGATCGTCGAACGCATCGCCGCAGATCGACGGCAGATAGCGGCGCGAGAGCGCGACCACGGCGGGGTCGAGCTCGACCATGACGGCGCGCTCGACATCGTGCTTCAAGACCTCTTCCAGCGCGCCGCCGTCCCCGCCGCCGACGATCGCCACCCGCCTTGCGTCGCCGTGCGCCAGGATCGGCACGTGAACGATCATCTCGTGATAGGCGAATTCGTCGCCCTCGGTCGTCTGGACGATCCCATCGAGCGCGAGCACCCGCCCGAAATACGGGTTCTCGAAGATTAGAAGGTCTTGATGGGCGGTTCTCTCGCGGTGGAGAACTTTCGAGACCTTGAGGCGCTGCTGATAGTCCTTGTAGAGCGTTTCGGCGAACCACGCGTCGCTCATCCGACGACGCCCCGCCGACGCACCTCGACGGCCTCGCGACCGGGCCGGAACCGGCGCCGCAGGACGGGAATCGCATTTTCGGGCTCGGACCGGCCGCACATGAACACGTCGAAGGCGGCGAAGCCGATCTCCGGCCAGGTATGGATGCTCATGTGGGATTCGGCGAGCACCGCGATCCCCGACACCCCGCCGTTTTCCTGGAAGGAATGGACGTGGATATGAAGCAGGGTCGCATTGCAGGCCGCGGCCGCCTCGCGCAGCGCGCTTTCCACGACGGCAACATCGTCGAGATGGGACGCATCCCAGAAATCGATCAGCACATGGGTGCCGGCGTGGACCGTGCCGTCGATGCGGACGAGGTAATCGCCGGCGGGCGGAGAGGGCGCGGTATCGATGGCCATCGGTGGATTTCCGCCGCCGGTCAGTGCCAGAGGCGCTGTTCGTCGAACCCTTCGAGCAGCGCCGCGCCCCCGACTGCCGTCCGCTTCAGCGACGCCGCGCGCGGCAGGACGCATTCGGCGTAGAACCGGGCGGTCTCGATCTTGGAACGGTAGAACGACTCGTCCCCGTCCGCGCTCTCCGCCTTCGCTTCGGCGATCGCCGCCGAGCACGCCAGCAGGTAGCCGCCGGCGACGGTCCCGAGCAGGGCGAGATAGGGGGTCGCGGCGGCCGCGCAGGTCTCCGCCGGGCGGGCGTCGAGCAGCCAGCCGGTGGCCTCCTTCAGCGCCGCCACGCCGTCCGCCAGGGCTTCGCGGATCGGGGCCGTTGCGCCGCCGGCGCTTGTGGCGAACGCGTCCATCTCCGCGATCAGGTCGCCGACGGCGGCGCCCCGGTCGCCGAGAATCTTGCGCCGCACCAGGTCGAGCGCCTGGATGCCGTTGGTCCCTTCGTAGATCGGCGTGATACGCGAATCGCGATAGTGCTGCGCCGCGCCGGTTTCCTCGATGAAGCCGGCGCCGCCATGGACCTGGACCGCCTCGGACGCGACCGCGACGCCGGTGTCGCTGCACCATGCCTTGACCACCGGAACCAGCAAATCGACCCGGGCCTGGCGGCGGGCGCGCTCCTCCGCGTCCTCGTGGCGGCCGGCGACGTCGAGATCCGCCGCGACGACGTAGGAAAGCGCGCGCATCGCCTCGATCTCGGCCTTCATGGTCATCAGCATGCGCCGCACGTCGGGATGCCTGACGATGGCGACCGGCCCGGCGGCGGGATCGGCGATGGAGCGTCCCTGGACCCGCCCGCCGGCATAGTCCCGCGCCTGCTGGAAGGCGCGCTCCGCCATCGCGAGCCCTTCCCGCCCGACCCCGAGCCGGGCGTTGTTCATCATCGTGAACATGTACTCCATGCCGCGGTTTTCCTCGCCGACGAGGTAGCCGACCGCGCCGCCGTCGTCGCCGTAGGACATCACCGCGGTGGGGCTCGCATGGATGCCGAGCTTGTGCTCCAGCGCGGCGCAGCGGAGGTCGTTGCGCGGGCCGAGCGAGCCGTCGGGATTGACCAGGTATTTCGGCACGATGAACAACGAGATACCGCGCGTCCCTTCCGGCGCGCCGTCGACACGGGCCAGCACCGTGTGGACGATGTTCTCGGCCATGTCGTGCTCGCCCCAGGTGATGAAGATCTTCTGGCCGGTGATGCGGTAGGCCTCGCCGTCGCGCACCGCGCGGGTCCTGAGCGCGCCGACATCGGAACCGGCATAGGGCTCGGTGAGGTTCATCGTCCCCGTCCACTCGCCGCTCACCAGCTTCGGAAGCCAGGTCTCCTTCTGCTCGGGCGAGCCGTGGATGGAGAGCGCCCAGATCGCGCTCTGGGTCAGCATCGGGCACAGGCTGAAGGCGAGGTTGGCGGAGTCCCAGATCTCCCCGATCGCGGTCGCGACCAGCCAGGGCATGCCCTGCCCGCCATATTCCGGCTGCGCGATCGTGCCGTTCCAGCCGCCCGCGCTGAATTGCCGATAGGCCTCGGCGAAACCGTCGGGCGTGGTGACGACGCCGTTCCTGAGCTGGCAGCCCTGCATGTCGCCCACCCGGTTGAGCGGGGCGAGCACTTCGCTGCCGAACCTGCCGGCCTCGGCAAGCACCGCGCGCACCAGATCCTCGGTCACCCAGTCGAGACCGGGCAACCCGGCGATCGTGTCGAGCCCGATCAGCTCTTCCATGACGAAGCTCATGTCGCGGACCGGGGCGGCGTATTCGGTCATGGCGGAAGTCCTCGCTGGGCTGTCAGGGCTTGGGCGGGGCCAGCACCTTGCCCGGGTTCATCAGATTGTCGGGGTCGAGCGCCCGCTTGATCCGGCGCATCAGGTCGATTGCGACGTCCGGCTTGTAACGAAGCAGGGCCTCGCGCTTCGACTGGCCGATACCGTGCTCGGCGCTGATGCTGCCGCCGTGGCGCGCGGCCGCGTCGTGGACGATGGCGTTGAGCTCGCCTTCGCGTTCGAGGAAAGCCGCCGGATCGGCCCCGACCGGTTGGCTCATGTTGTAGTGGAGGTTGCCGTCGCCGACATGGCCGAAGGCGCACACCCGGACGCCATCGACCGCGGCTTCGGCCGCCGCCGCCGCTTCGGTCATGAAGGCCGGGATGCGGGATACCGGCACGGAGATGTCGTGCTTGACCGAGGCGCCGTCGAGCTTCTGGGCCTCGGGGAGGGTCTCCCGGATCTTCCAGAAATCGGCGGCCTGGGCGCCGCTCTCCGCGATCACCGCGTCGCGCACCAGATTGTCCTCCATGGCTTCGGCGAGGACCGCCTCCATGAGGCCGCGCACATCGTCCCGCGCGGCGCCCGACGACAGCTCGAACAGCACGTAGCACGGATGGCTCTCGTCGAACGGATCGCGGGTCCCGGCGATCTCCGCGAGCACGAGCTCAAACGGCAGGCGAAGGATCAGCTCGAACGCCGTCACCCGGTCGCCGGTCGCGGCGCGCGCGCGGGCCAGCAGCTCGACCGCCGCCGCCGGATCGTCGATCGCGACCAGCGCGGTCTCCAGCGCCCGGGGCCGCGGAAACAGCTTCAGCACCGCCGCGGTGATGATGCCGAGCGTTCCTTCCGCACCGATGAAGAGGTGCTTGAGATCGTAGCCCGTGTTGTCCTTCCTGAGCGCCGACAGCCCATCCCAGACCCGGCCGTCGGGCAGCACCACTTCCAGCCCCAGAGCGAGATCGCGCGCGTTGCCGTAGCGCAGCACGCCGGTCCCGCCCGCGTTGGTGGACAGGTTGCCGCCGATCCGCGCCGTCCCCTCGCCGCCGAGCGAGAGGGGGAACAGCCGGTCGACCTCGGCGGCGGCCTTCTGGACATCGGCCAGGATCACGCCGGCCTCGACGGTGATGGTGTAGTTGAGGGGGTCGACCTCGCGCACCCGGTTGAGCCGCGTGAGGCTGAGGACCAGCTCGCGGCCGCTCCCGTCCGGCGTCGCCGCCCCGCAGAGCCCGGTATTGCCGCCCTGCGGCACGATGGGGATCTTCTCCGCCGCGCACAGCGCGACGATTTGCGCGACTTCCCTGACGGTCGCGGGGCGCACGACCGCGGGCGCGGCGCCGCGATAGCGCTCGCGCTCGTCCACGAGATAGGGCGCCATGTCCGCCGGCTCGGTCAGAAGGCCGCGCGCGCCGACGATGCCGGCGAGGCGTTCGCGAAGCCCGTCCTGAAGCGTCGCCTCCATATCCTGCTTTTAGTTCCGGTCCGTCGGATCGACAAGCGGGCGCGGCGCAGCGGCGCGGCGCAGCCGGTCCATGATCGCGCGCCCGAGACCGGTTTCGGGCACCGGCATCGCGACGATCCCGGCGCAGCCGGACCGGTCGAGTTCGTGCAGCGCGGCAAAGAGGTTGGCGGCGGCTTCGACCGGGTCCCCCGAGGGGCTCAGGTTGCGCTCGACCGCCGCGCCGGAAGGCGTATCGGGGCCGAAGGAGAGCAGCGCCTCGCCGGGCCTCGGGTTGCCGGCGCCGATCCTGAGCGGCAGGGTGGGGGCGTAGTGGCTCGCGAGCTGGCCGGGCGAGCGGGGCGTATCGGGATCGCCCGGTCTCGTCAGCGGACCGGTCAGGGCCTCGATCTCCTCCGCCGGCAGCCCGCCCGGGCGCAGCAGCGCGGGGGTCTCCCCGCCGAGGTCCAGCACGGTCGATTCGACGCCGACGGCGCACGGCCCGTCGTCGAGTACCAGATCGACCGCATCGCCGAGCGTATCGACGACGTGCTCCGCGCGGGTGGGGCTGACCGCACCCGCCGGGTTCGCGCTCGGCGCCGCGACGGGGTGGCGGGCCTTCTCCAGAAGCGCCCGCGCCGCCGCGCCCAGCGGCGCCCGCACCGCGAGGGTCGGCAATCCGGCCGCGGCCAGTTTCGAGACCGGGCAATCGGACAGCCGGGGCAGGACGAGGGAGAGCGGGCCGGGCCAGAACCGCGTCGCGAGGGCTTGCGCGGCATCGGTCCATTCGACCAGCGACCGCGCGGCGGCAATGTCGGGGACGTGGACGATCAGGGGGTTGAACTCGGGACGGTTCTTGGCCTCGAACACGCGGGCGACGGCGCGGTCGTCGGTCGCATCGGCGCCGAGGCCGTAGACAGTTTCGGTCGGAAAGGCGACGAGACCGCCGCGCCGCAGGATTTCCGCTGCCTCCGCGATCGCCCCCGGATCGGACGCGCGCCTAACCGCGGCCACGGGCGATGAACTCCGGGTTTCGGAAGCCCGGCTTGCCGTAGCCGAGCGGCGCGCCGTCGATCATGCGGACGCTGCCGCCCGCGGCGAGCAGGACGGCGTGGCCGGCGGCGGTGTCCCACTCGTTGGTCTCGCCGTAGCGGGGGTAGATGTCGCCCTCGCCGGCGGCGAGGAGGCAGAACTTGAGCGAGCTTCCGACGGTGCGGTGCGCCGCGACCTCCATGCGCGTCAGCATTTCGTCGAGCCGGCCGCGGTCGCCATGCCTGCGGCTCGACAGCACCACCGGGCCTTCCGTTGGCACGGACCGCGCCGCGATCGCCTGTCTCGCGGCGCCCGGGCTCGCCCGCCATGCGCCGCCGGGCACGAGCCCGCCATAGGTCTCGCCGAGCGCGGGCGCATGGACGACGCCCAGCACCGGTATCCCGTCCCGGACCAGGCCGATATTGACGGTAAACTCGTCGGTCCCGCCGATGAATTCCCTGGTGCCGTCCAGCGGATCGACCAGCCAGAACCGTTCGCCGCCCTCGCGCGGCGCGGTGCCCGCGGCGACCGCTTCCTCGGCGACGACCGGGACATCCGGGCCGATCGCCCCGAGCGCCTCCACGATCAGCGCCTCCGCCTCCCGGTCGGCGACGGTCACGGGCGAGGAGTCCGCCTTGCGCTCGACGGCGACATCGGTCCGGTAGTGGCGGAGGATCGTCCGCCCCGCGTCTTCCGCGATGGCAACGATGCGATCGAGCAGGCCAGCGTCGGGCTTCAACGCGCCCCGGGCCACGCGGCGGTGGTGCCGACCCCGGGCCACGCGGCGGGGGCGCGGGCGGCCTCGGCGGCCTCCGACGGCGGCAGCGCGGGGTCCCAGTCATTACCGACGAAGCGGCAGTCGGTCACCCCGTCGGAGGCGTCGGAGGCGAGCCACAGGATGGGCGCCACCATCACGTCCGGCTGCACCAGAGCGTCGCGGTCGAAGGGGGCGTTGGCGGGGATGAACCCGGTATTCGTCGGCCCTCCGGGGACCAGTACGTTGGCGGTCACCCCGGTCCCCTCCAGGTCCTTGGCCCAGCTGGAGGTCGCGGCCTCCAGCGCCGCCTTGGACTGGCCGTAGGGGGTGTAGGCCTTGCGGTGCATGGTATCGAGGCTGGTGGTGACGTTGACGATGCGGCCCCAGCCCTGGGCCACCAGATGCGGCGCGGCGAACCTGGCGATCATGAAGGGCGCCTTGAAATTGACGTCCATCATGCGCTGCCAGCGGTCGATGTCGGCCTCCCAGAACGAAACCGGGTCGTTCATGTAGGTCTCGCGGATGGTCTGCATGCCGACGCCGGCGTTGTTGACCGCCATGTGGAGCCCGCCGAACGCGCTCCTCGCGCGCTCGATCAGGTCGGCGCAGGCCGCGGGGTCGGTGATATCCGCCGCCACGGTTTCGAGCCGGCCGCGAGCCGGCCGGGACCGTTGCGCGCCCGCGCGGTCTCGGCCAGCGCCTCGAGCGGTTCGGCGCGCACGTCGACGGCGAGCACGTCGGCCCCGTCGCCGACCAGGCCGAGCGACATCGCGCTCCCCATGCCGCCGCCGCCGCCGGTGACGATCGCGACCTTGCCGACCAATGGCTCCGCCACGCATTCCTCCTTCGCGGACTTTCGGGAAGCGCGCGGAACTTACCCGGGGGGATCGGAACGGACAACCGCGGGCACGCCAACGAACCGTCGCGCCCAAGTCGTCCGCAACCCTCGCGCGGCGTGCGGCGCGACCTCCCGTTCGACCCGGTCCCGCACGGTGCGTTCGGCCACATCCAGATCGTAACGGGTCTGCAGAGCGATCCAGAATTCCGGAGTCGTGCCGAAATAGCGCCCGAGGCGCAGGGCCGTGTCCACGGTCACGCGCCGGCGGCCGAGCACGAGATCGTTCAGCCGCGGCCGCGAAACCTTCAACGCCGCGGCGAGCCGGTAGACGCTGAGCCCCATGGGGGTCAGAAATTCCTCGCGCAACACCTCGCCGGGGTGGACGGCCGCCAGCCGCCGCCCGGAAACGACATCGGAAAAATCGACCCGCCGCCGGTCGACATCCTCTCGTTCGAGGGTCATGGTCTTGCTGCCTACCTTCCGCTCTCACCCGGCGCCGCGGGACCATACAACCCCGGGCGCACATATCACCAGCCACGCGCCCATCGCGAATTCGGGCGGGACTGCGATCGCGCCGTCCGGCAGGGCTTCGACGGGAATGCCCGCCGCCTCGAAGAACCGGCGCGTCGCCGCGATGTCGGCGCTTTCGAGCACCGCGGCGGCGATGAAGGGCAGGCTCGGCGGGCGGGCCGCGGGGATGGCTCGCGCGAGTCCGGCGGGGGTGACGAAGTTCAGGCTTCCGCGGTCGAGAGCGATCCGGGCACCCTCGCCGGCGCGACCGGTGAACCGGGCGTAGCGGTCGGCCGCCTCGGCCGGATCGTCGGTGCAGATCACCACGCCGGAAAGGCCGGTGACGCCGTTTTCGCGTGCGATCGTGGAGGGCTGCCACACCACGTCCGGAGTTTCGTGGCGCAGGATCTGCATGCGGCCTTCCGCCATGGTCCCGGGCGGGACGCGGAGCACCGAGAACCCTGCCTCTTCCTCGCCGCCGCCGTCGACCGGCATTGGCCGGCGCAAGTTCGCCACCGGCTGCGGCCGGAACCCTTCGGCATCCAGCCTTCCCGCCTCGGCCGCGACGTCGTCGACGGAGAAGGCGATCAGATGGAGCCCTTCGTAGCGGGCGACCGCGGCGCGGTGGGCGCGCGAGAACGGCGTATCGAGCCCCTCGACGTCGGTCAGGATCTCGAGATAGCCGCGGCCCAGCATCGCGCAGCGGTTCGCGGTTCCGGTCGGGATGCGGTTGCCGGCCTCGTCCTCGTTGCGGTGGACGGTGAAGGGGGTAAGCGGGAAGCCGAGGCGGGCGAACGCCGTGCCCGCCTCGTCCATGTCGGAGACGAACCAGCCGACATGGTCGAGAAAAATCTCGCCCGGCGCGGGCGTCTGGCGGGGTTCAGTCGTCCCAGACCTCGTCCCAGTTGCCCTGGGTCGCCGCCTTCGAGTACTCGGTCGCCCGGTTCTCGAAGAAGTTGGTGTGCTCCATGCCGTTCAGCATTTCGTCCATCCAGGGCAGCGGATTGCGCTCGATGCGGTAGATCGGCTGCAAGCCGAGCTGGGAGAGGCGCCGGTCGGCGATGTAGCGGATGTACTGCTTGACCTCCGCCCCGGTCAGCCCCTCCACACCGCCGAGCTCGAAGGCGAGGTCGATGAAGGCATCCTCGTGGTCGACCACGGTGTTGCAGATCTTGTAGAGCTCGCGCTGGAACTCCTCGGTCCAGATCTCCGGGTTCTCGTCGATGAAGGTGCGGAACAGGTGGATGATCGATTCCGTGTGGAGCGACTCGTCGCGCACCGACCAGGAAACGATCTGGCCCATCCCCTTCATCTTGTTGACGCGGGGGAAGTTCATCAGGATCGCGAAGCTCGCGAACAGCTGCAGCCCCTCGGTGAAGGCGCCGAACACCGCGAGCGTCTTGGCGATGTCCTCCTTGGTGTCGGTGCCGAACTGCTGCATGAAGTCGTACTTGTCCTTCATCTCCCTGTAGCGGAGGAAGGCCTGGTACTCGGTCTCCGGCATGCCGATCGTGTCGAGCAGATGCGAGTAGGCAGCGATGTGGACGGTCTCCATGTTGGAGAACGCCGACAGCATCATCTGCACCTCGGTCGGCTCGAACACGCGGGCGTAATGCCGCATGTAGCAGTTGTTCACCTCGATATCGGACTGGGTGAAGAAGCGGAAGATCTGGGTGAGCGTGTGGCGCTCTTCCGCGCTCAGCTTGTTGTGCCAGTCCTTGACGTCGTCGGCGAGCGGCACTTCCTCGGGCAGCCAGTGGATGCGCTGCTGGGTGAGCCAGGCATCGTAGGCCCAAGGGTAGCGAAACGGCTTGTAGACCCCGTTCGAATCGAGCAGCGACATCGGCGTTCCTACGCGACCTACTGGCAGGCGAGGCACTCTTCGTAATCGTTGGACGCGGTTTCCGCGGCGGCTCCGTCGGCCGCGTGGAGCGGGATCGGAGCCTCGGCGGCGGCCACGGCCGTCGCACCGTTGCCGACCAGCGCGACATCGACCTTGTTCGCGACCTTGTCGGCGCGCTGGATCGAGCGCGAGCGGCAATAGTAGAGCGACTTCACGCCCTTCTTCCAGGCCTGGAAATGGATTTCGTGCAGCGTCTTCTTGTGCACGTCGGCCGGCAGGAAGACGTTGAGGGACTGCGACTGGCAGACGAACGGCGCGCGGTCGGCCGCGAAGTCGACCAGCCAGCGCTGGTCGATCTCGAACGCGGTCTTGAAGATGTCCTTCTCGTCGTCGCTCAGGAAGTCGAGATGGGCGACCGAGCCCTCGTTGACGGTGATCGAGGTCCAGACGTCGTCGGTGTCCTGCCCCTTCTCGGCCAGAAGCGCCTTCAGGTACTTGTTGCGCACGCTGAACGAGCCCGACAGCGTCTTGTGGGTGAAGGCGTTGGCGACGTTGGGCTCGATGCCCGGCGACGAGCCGCCGCAGATGATCGAGATCGAGGCGGTCGGCGCGATCGCGAGCTTGTTGGAAAACCGCTCGTCGAACCCGTAATCGGACGCGTCCGGGCACGCTCCGCGCTCGGCGGCGAGCGCCCTCGACGCCGCGTCGGCATGGCCCCTGACGTGGCGGAATATGTTGCGGTTCCACGCCTTCGCCGAGGCCGATTCGATCGGCACGCCCTGGCTCTGCAGGAAGGAGTGGAAGCCCATCACGCCGAGCCCGACCGAGCGCTCGCGCAGGGCGGCATACCTGGCCCTCTCCATGCTGTCGGGCGCCTTCGCGATGAAGTCGTCGAGCACGTTGTCGAGGAAGCGCATCACGTCCTCGATGAAGAGCGGGTCGGACCGCCATTCGAGGTAGGTCTCGAGGTTGAGCGAGGACAGGCAGCAGACCGCGGTCCGGTCCTTGCCGTGATGGTCGGGCCCGGTCGGCAGGGTGATCTCGCTGCACAGGTTGGACATCCGCACTTGGAGCCCGGCGAGCTTGTGATGCTCGGGCGAGGCGCGGTTCACGTGGTCGATGAAGATGAAATAGGGCTCGCCGGTCTCGATCCGGCTGGTCAGGAGCCGGATCCACAGCGAACGCGCCTTGAGCCGGCGGACCACCGTCTTGTCCTTGGGGCTGATGAGCGCCCATTCCTCGTCGTTCTCGACCGCGCGCATGAAGGCGTCGGTGATCACCACGCCGTGGTGCAGGTTGAGCGCCTTGCGGTTGGGGTCGCCGCCGGTCGGGCGGCGGATCTCGATGAACTCCTCGATCTCGGGGTGGTCGATGCCGATATAGACCGCCGCCGAGCCGCGCCGGAGCGAACCCTGCGAGATCGCGAGCGTGAGCGAATCCATCACCCGGATGAAGGGGATGATGCCCGAGGTCTTGCCGTTGGCGCTGACCTTCTCGCCGATCGAGCGGAGGTTGCCCCAGTAGCTGCCGATGCCGCCGCCGCGCGCGGCGAGCCACACGTTCTCGTTCCACAGGTCGACGATGCCGTCGAGGCTGTCGGACGCCTCGTTGAGGAAGCACGAGATCGGCAGGCCGCGGTCGGTGCCGCCGTTCGACAGCACCGGCGTCGACGGCATGAACCAGAGCCGGGACATGTAGTTGTAGAGCCGCTGCGCGTGCGCCGAATCGTCGCCGTAATAGGAGCTGACCCGGGCGAACAGATCCTGGTACCCCTCGTCCGGCAACAGATAGCGATCGTCGAGCACCGCCTTGCCGAACTCGGTCAGCAGGGCATCCCGGCCACGGTCGATCTCGACCGCGCCCTTGAGCTTGGACTGAAGCAAATCATGCTTCGAAGAAACCAGATCTAGCACCCGTCACCCCCCGCGTTTATCCGGTCTACTGCCGAATCCTCGGAAACGGCCCAGACAGCGAATCGGTTGCCGAAGCACCACGAACCTTCACCTTGCACAACAATTTGTGGTCTAGCAAGAACAAACCCACCAAGGATGGTAGGGAGCTCGGGGGAAAATTCGCCCACATCAATATAATGTTCCTGTTCTGTTTGACTATTGTATCGTCTATGTTCGTGGGTTCAAGCGTCCGTTCGTGGTCCGTTCGCGATTCGAATTGTGTGAATCACGGGGATAGACACCAGATATGGTGGCGCCCCGCCGAACGGCCCGTCGTCAGCCGGAGGCGGCCAGAGCCAGCCGGTCCGGGCGCACGGGAACCTCGTCCACCTCGACCGCGAACGGCGAGAGCGCATCCTCGACCGCGGCGGCCACAGCGGCCGCCGCCGGCACCGTGCCGCTCTCCCCCACCCCCTTCACGCCGAGCGGGTTGTGTTGGGTGGGCGAATCGAGGTGGACGATCGCGATCGACGGCAGATCGCACGCGCCGGCGATCGTGTAATCCGCGAGCGTCGTCGTGAGCGGCTGGGCATCGCGGTCGAATTCGATTCGCTCGAGGATCGCGTTGCCGAGACCGTGGGCGACGCCGCCCTGGACCTGGCCGTCGACGATCCGCGGGTTGATCATGCGCCCGCTGTCATGGACGACGATGTAGCGGAGGATCGTCACCCGGCCGGTCTCGGGATCGGCCTCGACCTCGGCGACGTGACAGCCGTTGGCGTAGCTCAGCGCGTCGAACGGCAACGTCGCGGTCGCCTCCAGCCCGGGCGCCGCGCCGGCGGGCAGGGCGTAGCCCGGGGTGCCGTAGACCGCATTGGCGAGCTCCGAAAAGCCGACCGAGAGCTCGGCGACGCCGCGGACCCGCGCGCATCCGTCCGCCAGCTCGATATCGTCCGGCGCCGCTTCCAGCCGTCCGGCGGCGAGGGTCCTCAGCTTCTCCGCGACCTCGCGCGCGGCCACCAGCGCGGACGAGCCGGCGTTGACCGCCTGGCGGCTGGCGGAGGCGCCGATCCCCATGGCGATGGCGCCGGTGTCCCCCATGACCACCTCGATCGATCCGGGGTCGACGCCGAGGCGGTCGGCGCAGATCTGGGCCAGCATCGTGCGCGTGCCCTGGCCGATGGCGGTGGCGCCGGTGATCAGGCTGACCCGTCCCGACGGGGCGACGCGCACGGTCACCGCCTCGAACGGGCCGCGCCCGGTGCCCTTGACGTAGTTGGCGAGCCCGATGCCGAGATGGCGCCCTTCGGCGCGCGCCGCCGCCTGCCGCGCGCGGAAATCCGCCATGCCGGCGGCCTCGAGCGCGGCCTCCAGGGAGGCCGGGTAGTCGCCGCTGTCGAGCACGATCCCGGTGCCGCTGCGCGCCTTGAGGGGGCGGGCATAGGGCATCTCTTCCGCCGCGATGAAATTGCGCCGCCGCACCTCTTCGCGGGACAGTCCGAGCGTCGCGGCAACGCGGTCGACGATCCGCTCCATCGCGAACGTGCCCTGCGGGTGGCCGGCGCCGCGGACCGGCGTGGTCGGCACCTTGTTGGTCACCGCCGCCCGCACCGTGAGGCGGTAGGCCGGCAGGCGATACGGTCCCGGAACCACGGTCGCGGCGTTGTAGGAGAGGTTGAGGCCGCGCGCGGTATAGGCGCCGTGGTCGTGGATCATCGTCCCCCGGACCGCGAGCAGCCGCCCGTCTTCGTCGACGGCGGCCTCCATGTCCCAGTACTGGTCGCGTTCCTGGGTGGTGGCGGTGAAGTGCTCGCGCCGGTCCTCGATCCACTTGACCGGCCGCCCCAGCCGGCGCGCCGCGTGCGCGATCGCGATGTCCTCGGGATAGACGACGAGCTTCGGCCCGAAACCGCCCCCGAGATCGGCGGCGCGGACGACGATCCGGTGCTCGTCGAGACCCAGCGCCGCCACCAGGGCGCGGAGCGCGCCGTGCGGCGCCTGGCAGGACAGCCAGACCGTCAGGCGGTCGTCGAGCGGATCGGGCGCGGCGACGATGCCGCGGCATTCGATCGCGAGCCCGAGCCCCTTGTGCTGGCGGAGCGACACGGAGACCCGGTGCGCCGCGGCGGCGAAGGCGGCATCGACGTCGCCGTAGCCGATCTCGTATTCCGCCAGAAGGTTGTCGTCGAGACGGCGGTGCGCGCCCGGGGCGCCGGGCGCCAGCGCATCGCGGCAGTCCGACACGGCGGGAAGGGCGTTGTAGTCGACATCGACCAGCGCGGCGGCGTCCTCGGCCGCGTAGCGGTCCGCGGCGACGACGACGGCAACCGGCTCGCCGACATGGCACACCTCGTCCTCGGCCAGGATCTGCCGGTCGAGAATATGCCGGTAGGCATCGCTCGGCAGCGCGGTGACCAGCCGTTTGACGGCAAGATGCGGAGCGAGGTCGGCGTGGGTCAGCACCGCCGCCACGCCGGGCGCCGCCTTCGCCGCCGAAATGTCGATGCCGGCGATCTCGGCATGGGCGAACGGGCTCCTGACGAAGCAGGCGTGGAGCATCCCGGGCAGGCGGATGTCGTCGACGAAGCGCCCGGCGCCGCGCAGCAGCGCCGGATCCTCGAGCCGCGCGATCGGCTTGCCGATCAGCGCGCCGGTCAGCTGCTGCGCCCCCGTTCGGTCACCACGCGTTCGAACGCGGCGAGGGTTTCCTCGCTGACATGGTGCTCGATTCCCTCCGCGTCGGCGCGCGCGACGTCCTCGCTGACGCCGATCGCCTGGAGGAACGCGACCACGATCTGGTGCCGCCGCCGGGACTCCTCGGCGATGCGCCGCCCCTCGTCGGTCAGAAAGATCGCGCGATAGGGCTGGGTGGTGACCAGGCCGCTCTGCTGCAGCCGGGCGACCATCTTGGTGACGCTCGCATGGGTCACGCCGAGGCGGCGCGAGATGTCGGCGGACCGCGCCTCGCCGGTCGAGTCGATCAGGTCGGCGATCAGCTCGACATAGTCCTCGGCGATCTCGGTCTGGCGCGCGAGCCGGGTCTGGCGGTGATGATCCGCCTGCTCGTCGGGCTCGACGAGCACCGGCGCCACCGTGGGCGGCCTCCTGCGCGTCTTCTTCGCCACCGGGTTCCCTCGCGGCACTTCGATCCGCCTCGTTCCGACTATGCCGAATGCCGGGCGGCTTGACAATTCTTGGCCAGGGCCAAATAAGTTAGCCAAGGTTAAACAGTTCAGCGTCGGGCAAGATCGATGTGGGGACGGCGGTTGTATCCCGGAGCGTTCCGGCGGACCGGTTGGGTCGCCGCCGCGCTTTGCCTCGTCCTGACGGCGGCGAGCGCGGCGACCGCCCATGTCGCGAGCCGCGAGCAGTGGCATCCGCTGGCCGCCGCCTATCTCGACGCGGTCTTCGCGAGCCGCCTCGACCCGGTGGACTGGGAGGGGATCGCCCGCCGCTACGGGAGTGCCGATCCGGTTTACCTCCATGTCGGCGCCGCCTCCGCCCTCGCCGCCCTGGCGCGGCTGTCGGATTTCGCCGGCGGCGATCCGGGCGCGGCGATCCGCCGGGCGATCGCGGCGCGCGACGCGGAGCGGCTGAGGACGGCGGCGGCCCGCGCCAACGCCATCGCGCTCCGCGCAAGTCTCGAAGACATGCGCGGCCTGCTCGACCGGCCGCGCGCCGCGCTGGCGGAGCTCGGCGCCGCGCGCGGCATCTACCGGGGGTTCGAGGCGGCGCTGCGGGCGAGCGACCCGGAAGCCCACCGCCGGCTGGGTCTCGCCTGGCTCTCGCTCGCCACCGTGCTCTCCCGCGCGGGCGACCGGGGCGAGGCGGAACGGCTGATCGGGATGCTGGGCGCGGCGGTCCGCGCGCGCTTCGAGGAGGGAAATCCGCCCTTGCCGCCCGCCGGCCGGCTTCCGCCCGGAGGCGCGTTGCGCGAGCAGGACCCCCTGCCTCGCCTGGTGCTCAACTTCGAGCAGCGGGGGGTCGACGAGAAGCGGCTCTTCCTCGTCGCCTACGGAGACATGCTGTTCGATTCGCCGGAGATCCTCGGTCCCCGCGCCCGCGCGCTCGGCTTCGCCTGCTCGTCCTGCCACAACCGGGGCGACGTCAACCGGGCGCTGTTCGTGCCGGGGCTCAGCCGCCGCGCGGGCGGCATCGATATCGACAGCGGCTTCTTCGACCCGCGCGGCAACGACGGGCGGTTCGACCCGCTCGACGTGCCGAGCCTGCGCGGCATCCGCTTCACCGCGCCCTACGGCCGGGACGGCAGGATGGCGAGCCTCCGCGAGTTCGCCCGCAACGTGATCGTGGGCGAGATGGGCGGGCCGGAACCGTCGCCGCTGATGCTCGATGCGCTGGTCGCGTACATGAACGAGTTCGACTTCCTGCCGGCGCCGCTGCTGGCGCGCGACGGAACCCTGAACGAGCGCGCGAGCGAGGCGGCGAAGCGCGGGGAGGCGATCTTCAACCGCCCCTTCGCCGCGATGGCGGGCCGGTCCTGCGCTTCGTGCCACGTCCCGGACGGCAATTTCGTCGACGGGCGGCGCCACGACATCGGCTCGGTCGCGCCGTCCTCGCCGCTCGCCAGGGACGGCGCGCTCGACACGCCGACGCTCCTGGGCAGCCTCTACACCGCGCCCTATTTCCACGACGGCTCGCTGCCGACCCTCGCCGCCGTCGTCGACTGGTTCGACCGGCGCTATGGGCTCGGCCTCGATGCGGGGGAGAGGGCCGACCTCACCGCCTATCTCGAAGCGGTCGGCACCGGCGAGGAACCCTACGAGGCGTTCGCCGGGAAGAACACGCGGTTCAGGCTCGGATTCGACGAGGCGTCGACCTTCCTGTCGACGCTGGAGACGCTGATCCCCGCGCGGGATCGGCGGCACGCGCTGCTTCTCCTCGAGACGGTCGGCCGCGACCTGCGCGCCGATGCGGCGGGGATGGCCAACACCGCCGCGCTCGCCCGCGTGAGCGAGCTCGCGGGGAGGATCGACGCCATTTCGGACGCGATCGCGGCGAAGGACTGGCTGGCCGCCGAGCGGTTGTGGGCGCGATACAAGCGGACGGAGGCGCGCCATGCGGCCGAGATTTACTGAACGCCTGGTCGGGGCGCTCGCGGCTGCGCTGGTCGCGTTCGCCGTCGGGCCGGCTGTGGCTGCGGACAGGCCCCTGGTGCTCGCCTTCGTGCCCCAGGAGAACCCGGAGAAACTGCTCGGCGACGTTCGCGCGATCGACCGCTATCTGGAGGCCGCGATGGGCCGGCGCGTCGAGGCCCGCGTGACCACCGACCACGCCGCCGCGGTCGAGAGCCTGGCGGCGGGAGCGGCCGACATCGCCTTCATGGGCGCCCTGCCCTACGTCATGGCGCGCGAGCGGATCGGGGCGGCGGCGCTGCTGTCGGAGGTCTACCGGGGCCGGCCGAGCTACAGCGGCGCGGTCTTCGTGCGGCGGGGAAGCGGGATCTCGAGTCTGGAAGACCTCCGGGGCAGGTCCATCGCGTTCGCCGACCCGATCTCGGAGTCGGGGTTCCTCTACCCGCTGGACCTTTTCGTGAAGGCCGGCCTCCTCGCGCCGCGCGGAGACCCCAAGGCGTTCTTCGGCGAGGTCTATTTCGCCGGCGGCTACCAGCAGGCGATCCAGGCGGTGGCGAACGGGCTGGTGGACGCGGCGGGGGTGAGCGTCTACGCGACGCTGCTCCTCGATGCCGGCCGGCGCGGCGAGGTCGCGGCGATCGCGCGGACGCCGCCGATCCCGTCCCACGTCGTGGTCGCCCGGCGCGGTCTCGATCCGGAGCTGCGCGCGGCCTTCCTCGCGGCGATGCTGGCGCTGAACGCGCCGGCGAAGCGCCATTTGCTGAAGCATCTATACGGGCCCGAGGGTTATGTCGTGCCGGACCGCGCCGCCTATGACGGCGTCGCGGCGATGGCCAGGAAATACGGGTTGATCAGGTGACGCGGGAAGCGGTCCGCATATCCGGCCTCCGGGTCCGCTACGCGCCGGGCGGAGACCCCGCGCTCTCCATCGACGCGCTCTCGGTGGCGATGGGGGAACGGCTGGCGGTGATCGGCCCCAGCGGATCGGGCAAGACCACCCTGCTGCGCGCAGTCCAGGGCCTGGTCGCGCCGGGCGAGGGCACGGTGACGGTGGACGGAATCGCGACGGTTTCGCGGGCCGCGCGGCGCCGTGCGTTCCGGCGCCGCCACGCCGCCGTGTTCCAGGAATTCCAGCTGGTCGAGCGCGCGTCGGTGCTGCGCAACGTGCTCTGCGGACGGCTGGGCCACGCGCCGGTGCTGTCGAGCGTGCTGGGACGGTTCGGCGCCGGCGACCGCGCGGCGGCCTTTGCGGCGATCGAGGCGACGGGCCTTCTCGAGTTCGCTCACCGGCGCGTCGACACGCTGTCGGGCGGTCAGCGCCAGCGCGTCGCGGTGGCCCGCGCGCTCGCCCAGGCGCCCGACCTGATCACCGCGGACGAGCCGGTCAGCAATCTCGATCCCGTCATCGCCGACGACATCCTGCGGGCGGTGATGGGACCGGCCGGCGACCGGAAAACCGCCGTCATCGCCGTGGTCCACCACCCGGCGCTGGCGACCGCGCACGCGGACCGCGTCATCGGGCTCGCGGGAGGGCGCACGGTCTACGACAGCGCCGACGGGACGCCGCTCGACGCCCCCGCGCTGCGCCGGATCTACGGCCGCAGCCTGCCGCCGCAGATCGTCCAGGACATCGACGCCCGCGAGAGCGGCGATGAAGAGAGAAGCACCCCTCGCAACGTGGCGTAGCAGCCTCGCCCGCGCGGCGGTTCTGCTCGGCGTCGTCCTGGCCATCGCGTGGGCCTGGGCGGGGACCGGGTTCGACCCGGCGAAGCTCGGCCTCGGCCTTCCGCGTCTCGGGGAATTCCTCGCCCGCATGGCGCCGCCCGACCTCACCATCGCGGGGGTGGTTTTCAGGGCGATGCTGGAAACCGTCCAGATCGCGCTGCTGGGCACCGTTCTGGGTGCCGTGCTGGCGGTCGGGTTCGGCCTGCTGGCCGCGGCCAACCTGACGCCGGCTTGGGTCCACCAGCCGGTCAAATGGACGCTGGGCGCGATCCGCGGCGTGCCCGTCATCCTGCTCGCCCTGATGTTCGTCAGCGCGTACGGGCTGGGCCCGCTGCCCGGGGTCGCGGCGATCGCGCTCCACTCCACGGGAATGCTGGGGAAATTCTACGCCGAGGCCTTCGAGGCCGCCCGGCCCGGTCCGATCGAGGCGCTGCGCACCGCCGGCGCGGCGTGGCCGCAGATCGTCCGCTTCGCCGTCCTGCCGCAGATCGCGCCCGAGCTCGCCCGCGACACGCTCTTCCGCTTTGAGCTCAACCTGCGCGAATCCCTCGTCCTCGGCCTGGTCGGCGCCGGCGGGATCGGCTTCTACATCCAGCTCTACGCGCGTTCCTTCCACTACGAGAAGGTCGCGACCCTCACCCTCGTGGTGCTGGCGATGGTGGTGCTGGTGGAGCAGGCGAGCGTGCTGGCCCGCCGCCGCCTGAGCTGACCGGCCCTCACGGACCCTCGAAACGGTCCTCGAACGCGATCACCTCGCGGAATCCCATCAGCTCGTTGAAATCGCCGAACGGGTGCAGCGCGGTATCGGCCGCGCCGGAGGACCCGTGGTCGCGCAGCGCGCGGTAGACCCGGCTCAGCGCCTCGGTGGCGGCGAGGAAACCGGCGGCGGGGAAGATCGCGACGCGAAACCCGATCGCGGCGAGCTCGCCGGGCGTCAGCACCGGCGTCAGCCCGCCCTCGACCATGTTGGCCATCAGCGGCCCGTCGAGCAGCCGCGCGGCCTCCTCCATCTCCTCGACCGAGGCGGGCGCCTCGTAGAACAGGATGTCGGCGCCGGCCTCCTGGAAGGCTTCCAGCCGGCGCAGCGCCTCGTCCTTGCTGTCGGCCTTGCGGGCGTCGGTGCGCGCGATGACGAGGAAGTCGTCGTCGAGCCGGGAGTCGAGCGCGACCTTGATCTTGCGCACCATCTCGTCGAGCGGGATCAGGCGCTGGCCCTCGGTGTGGCCGCATTTCTTGGGGAAGGCCTGGTCCTCGATCTGGATCGCCGCGACGCCGGCCCGCTCGTAGCCCTGCACCGTATGGCGGACGTTGACCGTCCCCCCGTAGCCGGTATCGGCGTCGGCGATCAGCGGCGTCCTCGTGCCGGCGGCGATCTGTCCCGCGCGGGACACCATCTCGGTGTAGGTCGCGATCCCGGCATCCGGCAGGCCGAGATGGGACGCGACCACGCCGGAGCCCGTCATGTAGATCGCGGGGAACCCCATCGAGTCCGCCACCCGCGCCGAAATCATGTCGTAGACGCCGGGCGCGGCGATGAACTCGCCCGAACGCAGCCGCCCGGCGAGCGCCTCGGTCTTGGAAACGATGCGGTCCTGCATGGCCTGAAATCCTCCGCCTGGGTCGCGCGGACCCTACCCCGTCGGACCCGCGCCGGGAAGCTGCGCGAAACGCCGCGGAAGTCGTCGCGACCGCATTGTGGAGAATTGGGAAGAAATCCTCTTCCCAAGCACCAAAACCCGACATATAGTTGTAACATTCACATAAGACACGAGATGTAGCGTGCTCAAAGGGATATAGGACGATGACCTGGACACCGGAGAGGGTCGACAGCCTGGTGCGGCTTTGGTCGGACGGCTTGTCGGCGCGCCAGATCGCCGAGAAGCTCGGCGGGGTCACGCGCAACGCCGTCATCGGCAAGGCGCACCGCCTCAACCTCCAGCGCGGCGCCCCCGCGCCGGAGCCCGTGCCCGAACCGCCGCCGCCCCGGATCGACTACCCGATCACGCCGATGCCAGAGGTCAAGAGCTGGATGTGCCGCTGGCAGATCGACCAGCCGGGACGCTTCGGGCTCCATATCTGCGGCAAGACCGTGCAGCCGGGGCGCCAGTTCTGCGCCGAGCACCTGACGGCGGCATATCTGATGCGGAAGCAGAGCGCGGCCTGAGCCCGTCCCTCGATACGGCGCTACGCGCCTACTCGGGATGAGGGAATTTTTCTGGCCGCCCACCGCACCTCTACCCTCACCCTGAGTAGCGGCGAAGCCGCGTATCGAAGGGCGGCTAACCCGCCCCGATCGCCCGCCAGGCCCAGTCCGCGAGCCGGATCAGCCGGTCGTCGCCGCCCACCGGACCGACCAGCTGGACGCCGACGGGCAGCCCGTTGGGGCCGGAGAAGGCGGGCAGGGTGATGCAGGGGCCGTGCATCATCGTCCATACCCGGTTGAACGAGGATTTCTGGATGCCGGTCAGATCGTCCGTCGGCTCTCCCGCCGCGCTGGCGGTGAGGATCGCGTCGAACCCCTGGAAGATCGCCGCCAACGCCTCGCGGCACTTCGCGGCGGTTTCGCACGCGGACTCGTAGTCGGCCTCCGAAGAGCGCTCGCCGAGCGCCACCTGGTCCTGGATCCAGTGGTTCAGCCGATCGCGCCGGTTGGCGATTTCCCAGGCGAGCGCCCGCCCGCCCTCGACCGCGGTGATGACGCCGAACGCGGCCTCGGCGCCGTCGAACACCGCCGGCAGGTCCACGTCGGAGACCGCCGCCCCCGCCCGTTCGAATGCGGCGGCGGCGGAATCGACGGCGTCCACCGTCTCGGGCAGGGCGTCTTCCCAGTTGGGGGCGCGGCAGACGCCGACGCGGGGGGTCTCCGTCCCGTCCGGCGACACCGCGGATATGCCGGTCATCGCCGCCCGGACCAGCGCGATGTCGCGAACCGAGCGGGCGAAAATGCCGATCGTGTCCAGGCCCGGCCGGACATGCCGGAGCCCGGCGCGGTCGATCCCGTCCAGGCTCGCCTTGTAGCCGACCACGCCGCAGGAGGCGGCGGGCATGATCATCGACCCGCCGGTCTGGCTGCCGAGCGTGACCGGCACCATGAAATCGGCCACCGCCGCGGCGGAGCCGGAGGAGGAGACGCCGGGGCTGCGGGAGAAATCGTGCGGGTTCCTGACGCCGACCGGGACCGGGCTCGCGAACTCGGTCGTCGTGGCCTTGCCGAATATCACCGCGCCCGCCCTGCGCAGCGCCGCCACGCACACCGAGTCGCGCGCCGGGCGGTGGCCTGCGTGGATCGGCGAGCCGTATTCGGTCGGGAGGTCGGCGGTATCGAAGATGTCCTTGATCCCGACCGGGATGCCCCTGAGCGGACCCTGCCCGGCGGCATCCGACATGCAGGCCTGGCCGAGCGCATGGGCGGGCTCGAGATGCGCCCAGGCGCCGATCTCCGCGTCGCGGAGCGCGATGCGGTCGAGGCAGGAAGAGACCAGGTCCCGCGAGGTGATGCGCCCGTCGGCGATGCGCGCCGCCGCCTCGGTCGCGTCGAGTTCGTTGAGTTCCGCAGTCATGGCGAGAAGCCTAGCGGGCGCGTGTTCTGGATGGAACCGTCATGGCGGACCGTCCCTCGATACGGCGCTGCGCGCCTACTCGGGATGAGGGATTTTTCTTGGGCATCCCAGCCCTCCCCTCACCCTGAGTAGGCGCGCCAGCGCCGTATCGAAGGGCGGGGGAACGCCCCCCTAGCTGAACCGCACGTACTCGAAGCTCGACGGGTCCTCGTGGTTGATGCCGCGGGCCGGCGGGGCGACCCAGCTCGCGATCTTGCCGGGCTCGACGACGCGCTTCATCAGCGACTGTACGAAGGCGCGGTCCTCCTCGTTGGGCAGCCACTCGCCGTGCCTCCGGGTCCATTCCGCCTCGGACAGGACCTTGCCCTTCGGCGAGACCCGGATATCGGCGAAGTTGCCGATGCGGCGGTTGAACGCGCGGTGCGGCAGTTTGAACTGGAAGTCGATGCCGGCCCGCTTGATGTTGCGGTTCCACCGCGTCAGGCCGCGCTGGCAGTCCTTGATGTACTCCTCGCGCAGCCGTTCGTTGACCGTGTTGAGCGCGGGCTGCTCCTCGAGGACGATCTCGTCCCCCTTCACGATGTGGACCGGCCAGGCGCCGTCGAGCAGGCGGTGGTCGTCGTCGATCATGGTCTCCTGGAAGCGGCCCTTGAGGCTCTGGTTGAAATAGCTCGCCGCGTTGGTCGAGGTCTCCTGGCCGAACAGGTCGACCGATACGCTGAAATGGAAGTTCATGAACTTCTGCAGCGTCGGCATGTCGACCGCGCCGGCCGCGCGGACGCGCCCGGGATCGTCGGTCTTGAGCTCGTCCATCACCTCGCAGGTGCGCTGGATGACGCGGCCCACGCCGGTCTCGCCGATGAACATGTGGTGGCCTTCCTCGGTCAGCATGAACTGACAGGTCCGCGCCAGCGGATCGAAGCCGGATTCGGCGAGCGAGGCGAGCTGGTACTTGCCGTCGCGGTCGGTGAAGTAGGTGAACATGAAGAACGAGAGCCAGTCGGGCGTCTTCTCGTTGAACGCGCCGAGGATGCGGGGCTTGTCGGGATCGCCCGAATGGCGCTCCAGCATGGCCTCCGCCTCCTCGCGCCCGTCGCGGCCGAAATAGGCATGCAGCAGATAGACCATCGCCCAGAGATGCCTTCCCTCCTCGACATTGACCTGGAAGATGTTGCGGAGGTCGTAGAGCGAGGGGCAGGTGAGGCCGAGCATGCGCTGCTGCTCGACCGAGGCGGGCTCGGTGTCGCCCTGGGTGACGATCAGCCGGCGGAGCGTCGAGCGGTACTCGCCCGGCACCTCCTGCCAGACGTCCTCGCCCTTGTGCTCGCCGAAGGAGATCTTCTTCCCGGCCTCTTCCGGGTTGACGAAGATTCCCCAGCGGTAGTCCGGCATCTTGACGAAGTCGTAATGCGCCCAGCCGTCCGGCTCGACGCTGATCGCGGTGCGCAGATAGATGTCGAAATTCTTCGTCCCCTCGGGGCCGAGCTCGTGCCACCAGCTCAGGAACTCGGGCTGCCACGCCTCCAGCGCGCGTTGCAGGCGCCGGTTGTCGGCCAGGTCGACATTGTTGGGGATCCGCTCGTTGTAGTTGATCGCCATGGTCAAACCCTCCGTCTGTCGTATTGGCTCTTGCGGCCGGTGCCGTAGAGCTTGAGCGCGCCGTGCTCGCCGGCGGCGTTGGGCCGCTGGAAGATCCAGTTCTGCCACGCGCTCAGCCGCCCGAAGATCTTGGTCTCCAGGGTCTCGGGGCCGGCGAAGCGGAGGCTCGCCTCCATGCCGGTCAGCGCATCGGGGGAGAAGCTCGCGCGCTCCTCGATGGCGATGCGGATCTCGTCCTCCCAGTCGATGTCGTCCGGGATGAAGGTCACCAGCCCGAGCGCCTCGGCGTCCTCCGCCTCGAGCGGCTCGCCTTGGCGTTCCTTCGCCTCGCCGACGCGCTCCGGCGCGGCGAGGAAGCGGCTCTCGAGCCGGGCGAGCCCGCTCGACATCGCGTAGGGGCCGAAATTCATGCCGGTCAGTCGCACCGTCGCGGGCGGCTCGTTGCTGCCCTCGAAAGTCCCGTCCAGCATGTAGGAACGATCGCTCGCGAGGACGAGTTCGAGCAGCGTGCCGGCGAAGCAGCTGCCGGGCTCGATGAGCGCGATCAGGCTGCGCGAGCTCACGTCGATCCGCTTCAGCACCCGCTTGAGATAGAGCGTGATCTCGCGCACCAGCCAGTCTTCGGCGTTGTCGAGCAGCGCCTTGTCGGCGGCGGCGACCAGCTCCGGATCGCCCTCGGTCCGGAACACCCAGGTGCCGATCTCCTGCTCGTTCAGCCTGAGCTCCATGATCGCGTCGTCGAGCTCGCGCGCGAGCGCGAACGGCCAGAACGCGGCGCCGGCCCGGTGGATCTCCGCGGCCGTGGCGGGCGGCGCGGCCTCCGGCGCGCGGATCGTGACCGTCGCCGTGGAGTCGGCACGGTCGAGCGCGACCGTCACATGGTCGTAAACGATGCTCCCGCCGCCGATCTCGCGGTTGAGCGGCGCGAGAACGACGCCGGTGGCATCCCTCGGCCGGTCCGACCTGTCGGCGAACTCGTGCGCGCGCTCGGAGACGATCTCCCGGAAGCGCGCGCCGGGAACCAGCTCGTCGATCAGGTTCCAGTCGACCGCCCGCTTGCCGCGCATGCCTTCCGAGGTGGTGCAGAAGAAATCGGCGTGGTCGTGGCGGACCTTCCGCTTGTCGACCAGCCGGGTCAGCCCGCCAGTGCCGGGGAGGACGGCGAGCAGCGGAAGCTCGGGCAGCGAGACCGTCGAGGAGCCGTCGTCGATCAGCATGATGTAGTCGCAGGCGAGCGCGAGCTCGTAGCCGCCGCCCGCCGCCGTGCCGTTGATCGCGCAGATATAGGTCTGGTGCGAGTTGCCGGTGGCGTCCTCGATCCCGTTCCGGGTCTCGTTGGTGAACTTGCAGAAATTGACCTTGTGGGCGTGGGAGGACCGGCCGAGCATGTTGATGTTGGCGCCGGCGCAGAACACGCGCGGCTTGTCGGAGGTCACGACGACGCAGCCCACCTCGGGATGCTCGAAGCGCAGCCGCTGGATCGCGTCGTAGAGCTCGATGTCGACCCCGAGATCGTAGGAGTTGAGCTTGAGCGCGTAGCCCGGCGCCAGGGTCGCGTTCTCGTCGACGTCCATCGCCAGCCGGGCGACGTTGCCCTCGATCGTCAGCTTCCAGTGGCGGTAGGCGTCGGGGCGGGTCTGGATGTCGATGCGTCCGGTGCCTTCCTCGGTACGGAGATCGCCAGCGGTTTCGGCCATTGCGCCGTTCTCCCGATCGAAACTTCGCCGCTTTCGGGCTGTCGCAAATATCATTTAGTCATCAATTGTTGACTTATCAACAATTGATTTGGCGACGAACCGCTCTTGAGGGGACCCGGCCCCGCGCGATATACCCTTGGCGCGAGGCGTAACCTAAGACACACCGGGAAAATGCCGCAAGCAGGACCGCACCCCGCGCACGCCTCGGCGCGGCCGAGGGAACATGCGCTTCTCGCCTGGCTGGAGGACGCCGCGGCGCGGCTTCCGGACAAGGTCTTCGTCCACGGCATCGACCGGGGCCAGGCGATCTCCTATGCCGAAATGCACGACTTGGTGGGGCGCGTCGGCGCGGCCCTGCGCGCGCGGGGGCTGGGGGCGAACGACCGCGTGGCGCTCCTGTCCGGCAACGCGCTCGAGCATTTGATCGTCTATCTCGGCGCGATGTGCCACGGCGCCACGATCTGCACCGTGCAGGCAGATACCAACCGGGCCCATCTCGACGGGATCCTGCGCGCGCTCGACCCGGCGCTGACGCTCCACGAGGACGCGCTGGGACTGGGCGATCTGGCCGGGACGGCGCCCGGGGAGTGGCAGCCGCTCGGGCGCTGGGACGGCGGCGCGGGCGAGGGCTTCTTCGCCGAACTCGCCCAAAGGCCGGGCGCGCCGCAAACCCCGCTCAACGCCTATGGCGATGTCGCCTCGATCTTCTACACCTCGGGCACCGCCTCGAAGCCGAAGGGCGTCGTCTGCACCTTCGCCGAGCTGCTGGAGAACGTCGAGCCGACCGCGGACGCGTTCGGGATCGGCGGGGACGACCGGGTGCTCGATTTCCGCTCCTACAACTGGATGTCGGCGCAGGTGCTGAGCTTCCTCGGCCCGCTCGCGCGCGGCGCCACGCTCTACATGGCGCGCCGGTTCTCGCAGAGCCGCTATTTCGACTGGATCCGCGAGTTCGGCATCACCGTCGCCGCCTGCAACCCGACGGCGATCAACATGCTGGTCAACCGCCCGATCCCGGTCTCGGGCGCCGACCTGCCGCATCTCCGCTACGTCACGTCGAGCTCGGCCGCGCTGATGGCGGCCGACTGGAAGGCGTTCGAGGAGATGTACGGGATCCCCATCGCCCAGGGCTGCGGCACCAGCGAGACCGGCTGGATCGCGGGCTCCAACGAGCGCACAAGGCGGATGGGCTCGGTCGGCCGGCCGCACGCCTACCAGAACCTCACGATCGTCGACGAGGCGGGCAACCCCCTGCCGGCGGGTGAGATCGGCGCCATCGAGATGGGCCGCCACCCGGACAACGAGTTCCGCTATCTCGCCGAGGACGGCGGCTACCGGGTCAATTCGCGCGGCCGCGCGCGGACCGGCGATCTCGGCTATCTCGACGCCGACGGCTACCTCTACATCACCGGACGGGCGAGGGACCTGATCATCCGGGGCGGGATCAACATCGCGCCGACCGAGATCGACAACCTGGTCTTGCAGATGCCGGGCGTTGCCGAGGCCGCCACCGTCGGCGTCCCCGACCGGATCTACGGCGAGGAAGTCGTGGTCTATGTCGTCGCCAAGCCGGACGCGGCGCTCGACGAGGCCGCCGTGCTCGCCCATTGCGAATCCGCGCTGCCGCACGCCAAGCGGCCCAAGGAGGCGATCTTCCGCGAGTCGCTCCCCAAGACCGAACGCGGCAAGATGGACCGCAAGGCCCTCGTCGAGGAATGGCGCGGCGCCCGGCAAACCGCCGCCGGCGCCTGAGGAGACACAGGATGGACGGAACCCGGACCCGAACCCGCCCGCCGCAGACCTTCCGCTACGAGAAGCCGGAGGCGCAGACGGGAGACAAGGCGATCGTCTCGCTCTGCCAGACCGACATCATCCGCGGCGCGGTCCAGGTGGTGCGCGAGGGCGGCGACAACAACCTCCATTCGCACAAGGGGATGGACGGGTTCTGGATGGTGCTCAGGGGAAAGGTGCGCTGGCACGGCCCGGACGGCGTCATCGGCGAGTTCGGCGCGCAGGAGGGGATCGTCATGCCGCGCAATTCGCAATACTGGTTCGAGTCCGTCGGCGAGGACACGCTGGAGCTCCTCCAAGTCGTCGCCTTCGACCGGAGCGTCAGGAACGAACGCGTCGACGTGGAGCCGCGCAAGTTCGACGTCGACGCGACCGAGAGGTTCGACGGACGGACCTCCTGAGCCCCTTCCCCCGATTACCGCACAGTCAGGACAGCGAAATGGCCGATCGCCCGAACTTCCTTCTCGTCATCACCGACCAGCAGCGCGCCGACTACCTCGCCTGCGCGGGGCATCCGGTGCTCCGGACGCCCCACATCGATTCCATCGCCGAGGGCGGGCGGCGCTTCGACCGGTTCTACGTCGCGACCCCGGTCTGCATGCCCAACCGCTCGACCCTGATGACCGGGCGGATGCCCTCGCTGCACGGGGTGCGCTCGAACGGCACGGCGCTCAATCTGCGCGCCAACACCTTCGTCGACCTGATGCGGGTGCACGGCTACCGGACGGCGCTGCTCGGCAAGAGCCACCTGCAGAACATGACCGGCCTGCCGGCGCTCCTCGAACGCAAGGAGCCGCCCGAGGGCCACCTGCCGCCGCCCCCCGACTTCGCGGAGGCGATGCGGCGGACCGACGCGGACGGGCCGGTCGACGTGGAATCGCCGCATGGCTGGCACGACGATCCGGACTGGGACCTGTTCTACCCGTTCTACGGCTTCGAGCGCGTCGACCTCTGCACCGAGCACGGCGACAAGGTGGGCGGGCATTACTGGCAGTGGCTGAAGGAGCGCCACGCCGACCCGGCCGGCCTGCGCGGGCCCGACAACGCGCTGCCGCACGACTACACGATGCCGCAGGCCTGGCGGACGGCGGTGCCGGAAGAGCTCTACCCCACCCGCTACGTCGCCGAGCGCACGGTGGATTTCCTCGAGGCCCACGCCAAAGAGGGCGGCGATGCACCGTTCTTCGCGATGGCGTCGTTCCCCGACCCGCACCACCCCTTCACCCCGCCCGGCAAATACTGGGACATGTACGACCCGGACGACATGACGCTGGACGCCTCCTTCGCGGCCAACGCCGAGCCGCCGCCGCACGTCCGCTGGGCGCGCGAACGCCGCGAGGCCGGCGACGCGGTGACCAACAGCCAGTCGCTCTTCGCGGTCTCCGAGCGCGAGGCGAGGGAGGCCTGCGCGCTCACCTGCGGGATGATCGCGATGATCGACGACGCGGTGGGGGAGATCCTGTCGACGCTGGAGAGGCTGAATCTCTCCGACGACACGGTGGTGATCTTCACCGCCGATCACGGCGACTATCTCGGCGACCACCGGATCATGCTCAAGGGCCCGGTCCACTATCAGAGCCTGATCCGGGTGCCGTTCCTGTGGAAGGACACAGCCGGCCGCGCCGCGCCGGCGGGCGCGAGCGGGACGCTCGCCGGCACGCTCGACATCGCCCGCACCGTCCTCGATCGCGCCGAAATCGCCCCCTATAACGGCATCCAGGGCAGGTCGCTGATGCCGCTGATCGACGGCGGCCCCGACGATTCCGACGCCGACATCCTGATCGAGGACGACCAGCAGCGCACCATTCTCGGCTTCGACGCGGCGCCCCGCGTCCGCACGCTGGTGACGCAACGCTGGCGCATGACGCTCTACGACCGCACCGAGTGGGGCGAGCTCTACGACCTCGAGAACGACCCCTCGGAGCTGGTCAACCTCTGGGACGACCCGGCCGGCGTCGCCGCGAAGGCCGAATGCATGGAGCGCCTCGCCCGCCGGCAGATGGACCTGGTCGACCGCAGCCCGTTCCCGACGAACCGGGCCTAGGGGGCAACTGCCTTTCGTCCGTCATGCCCGGACTTGTTTCATTGGTGTCCGGTTAAGATTTCGGGGCAGGCTCCGCGCCGATGGGCGAGGCCGTCTCCGCCCCTTGCTGTCACCCCGGACTTGATCCGGGGTCCAGGGAAGCCGGGCGAGGACGGCGCCTGTGGCTCTGGACCCCGGATCAAGTCCGGGGTGACAGCGGGGGGAAGGATGGCTGGTCCGGCCGGGCCGCGATCCGTGTCCCGATCCGGCGAAAGGGCCGGGAACCCGCCTGTACCAATGCCTTGCGCCGGGTCCACCCCATCTTAACCGGACAGCAGTGGACTTGTTCCGGGCATGACGACCTGCCGGAAGGGCTTCGGCACGGCCGTTCCGCCCGCCCGGAAAAACCCCTACACTCCCCGCCCCGACCGCTTCGCAGGAGACCCGCCATGAACGCCACCGCGCTTCGCGACATCGCCGGCCGCTCGCTCAGGGAGAGCGTCAGCGAGGAGGAATGGCGCACCCGGGTCGACCTCGCCGCGGCCTACCGGCTGGCGCACATGTACGGCTGGACGACGACGCTGATCTACAACCACATCTCGGCGCGCATCCCGGGGCCGGAGCGCCACTTCCTGCTCAACCCGTTCCCGCTCCGCTGGGACGAGGTGACGGCGTCGAACCTGGTCAAGATCGACCTCGACGGCAACATCCTCGACGACACGCCGTATTCGATCAACGACGCGGGCTACGTCATCCACAGCGCGATCCACGGCGCCCGCGAGGACGCGCACTGTATCGTCCACACCCACACCGAGGCGGGCATGGCGGTGTCCTCGCTGGAGGACGGGCTGATCTTCACCAACCTCGACGCGATGCTGTTCTACGGCCGGGTCGCCTATCACGAGTTCGAGGGCATCTCGCTCGACATCGACGAGCGCGAGCGGCTGGTCGACGACATCGGCGACAAGAAGGTGATGATCCTGAGAAACCACGGGCTCCTGACCACCGGCGGGACGGTCGCCGAGGCGTGGGTGCTGATGTACTTCCTCGAGAAGGTCTGCTCGGCGCAGCTCAAGCTTCAGGCGGCGGCCGCGGCGGGCGGGCGGATCCACTACCCGACGAAGGAGGTCTGCGAGCACACCGCGCGCCAGTCCACCCAGTCCGAATGCGGCCGCAACGAATGGCCCGCCCTCCTCCGCCAGCTCGACGAGGCGGGGGTGGAATACGCGGTTTAGGGGCGAACGGGGGCGCCCTTCAATACGGCGCTGTCGCGCCTACTCAGGGTGAAGGAATCCTTGAATCCCAAGAGAAAAACCCCTCATCCCGAGTAGGCGCGCCAGCGCCGTATCGAGGGACGGGGCGCGGGAAACGACGATGACGGAACGGGTCGAATCCATCCCCACCGGCGCGCATTGGGGGATCTACGACGTGCTGGTGGCGGACGGGCGCGTGGTTGGTTCGCGGCCGTGGGACGGGGACCCGGACCCGGCGCCGCTCCATGCCGCGCTGCCGGCGACGGTCGACCACCCGACCCGTATCGCCCGGCCGATGGTCCGCGCGGGCTATCACAACGCGGGGCCGGAATCCGACACCGCCGGGCGCGGGGCGGAGCCGTTCGTGCCGGTGTCGTGGGAGCGCGCGCTCGACCTCGTCGCGGGCGAGATCGAACGCGTCGCGCGGGCGCACGGCAACGAGGCGATCTTCGCCGGCAGCTACGGCTGGGCGAGCTCGGGCAAGATCCACCACCCGCGCACCCTGATCCGGCGCCTCTTGAACCTCCGCGGCGGCGCGACCGACGCGGTCGGCAACTACAGCTGCGGCGCGGCGCTGGTCGTCGCGCCCTACATCATCGGCACCGCCGCGCCGGTCGGCATGCAGGCGACCGAGTGGCGCAACATCGCCAGGCACACCAGGCTGATCGTGAGCTTCGGCGGCATGGCGCCCAAGAACCTCCAGATCTCGTTCGGCGGGCCGGGGCCGCACCGCACGCGCGGCTGGATGGCGCGGCTCGCGGAGGCCGGCGTGGAGACGGTTTCGATCAGCCCGCTGCGCGACGACACGGTCGACGAGCTCGGCGCGCGCTGGCTGCCGATCCGGCCCAACGCCGACACCGCGCTGATGCTGGGCCTCGCCCGCACGCTGATGGAAGAGGGGCTGCACGACGCCGCGTTCCTCGAGCGCTACTGCACCGGCTTCGACCGCTTCGCCGCCTATCTCGACGGAAGCGCGGACGGCACGGCGAAGGACGCGGACTGGGCCGCCGCGCGCTGCGACATCGCGGTCGACGAGATCCGCGCGCTCGCCCGCCGCATGGCCGCGACGCGGACGATGATAACGCTGAGCTACTCGCTGCAACGCGCCGATCGGGGCGAGCAGCCGATCTGGGCGGGCATCACGCTGGCGGCCATGCTGGGCCAGATCGGCCTGCCGGGCGGCGGGTTCGGCATCGGCTACGGCGCGATGGCCTCGATCGGGAACGAGAAGATCGCCGCCGGGCCGCGCGGGCTCCCCACCGGCCGGGATCCGACGGGGAGCTTCATACCGGTCGCGCGCATCGCCGACATGCTGCTGAACCCGGGCGGCGACTACGATTTCGACGGCGAGCGCCGCGCCTATCCCGACATCCGCATGGTGTGGTGGGCGGGCGGCAACCCGTTCCATCACCACCAGGACCTCAACCGGCTGCTGCGCGCCTGGCGCAGGCCGGAGACGGTCGTCGTTCAGGACCCGTTCTGGACTCCGGCGGCGCGCCACGCCGACATCGTGCTGCCGGCGGCGACGGCGCTGGAGCGGAACGATCTCGGCGCCGGCAGCCGCGATTCCACGATCTACGCCATGCGGAAGGCGGTCGAGCCGAGGGGCGAGGCGAGGAGCGACTACGACATCGTGGCCGCGCTCGCCGGGCGGATGGGGCTTGAAGACGCGTTCACGGACGGCAAGGACGAGCGCGACTGGATCCGCGAATCGTACGAGGCCTTCGCCGCCCGCATGGAACGGGAGGGCGCGAAGCTGCCGGGCTTCGAGGAATTCTGGCGCGAGGGCCGCGCGCGGGCGCCGGAGCCGGAGGAGGATTTCGTGCTGTTCGCCGACTTCCGCGCCGACCCGGAGGCGAACCCGCTCAACACCCCGTCGGGCAGGATCGAGCTCCATTCCGCGACCGTCGCCAACTTCGGCTACGACGACTGCCCCGGCCACCCGGTCTGGATCGAGCCGCGCGAGTGGCTGGGCGCGGCGCTCGCCGCCCGGTTCCCGCTCCATCTCGTCTCCAACCAGCCGGCGGCGCGGCTCCACAGCCAGCTCGACCCCTCGCCGGTGAGCACGGCCGCCAAGGTCGCCGGGCGCGAGGCGGCGACGATCCACCCCGGCGACGCGGCGGCGCGCGGCATCCGGGACGGCGACGTCGTCCGGCTGTTCAACGACCGCGGCCAGTGCCTCGCCGGCGCCCGCGTAAGCGACGCCGTCCGCCCGGGCGTCGTCGTGCTGCCGACCGGCGCCTGGTACGACCCGGCCGAGCCCGGCACGATCGGCGCGCTCGACCGCCACGGCAACCCCAACGTGCTGACCCACGACCACGGCACCTCCCGCCTGAGCCAGGCGACCGCGGCGCACTCCGCGCTGGTCGAGGTGGAGAAGTGGGAGGGGGCGGCGGAGCCGGTCGCGGTGCATAAGCCGCCGGAGGTGGTGGAGGGGTAGGGGGCCGCCGCGCGGATTTCTCGCCGCGATCGTACCCGGCCGACGCCGAAGCCTGCCTCGCCTGACGTGCGTCTTCGGTGGCCCCCCTCTCCCTAACCCTCTCCCCCACGGGGGAGAGGGGACTCGCTTGGCGATCCCTCCTTACCTTCTCCCCTCCCGCTGGCGGGAGGGGTCGGGGGAGGGTGGACCGGCGGCGGTACAGACCGGATAGATCGGTAACACTATGGACCGGTTACAGGGGTAACAGAGTTCGCCCTGCCTTGGCGGCCGGTCAGGCTGCGCTGCGCCAGGGCCTGCCGGAGGGGCGGCCCCGCAGCGGGTGGGTTCTGGCGTAGAGTTCGGCCGCGGCGAAGGCCTCGCGCGGGACTTCCGGATAGTCGGCGGCGAGGTCGTCCGCGGTCTCGCCGCCCCGCATCCGTCCCAGGATCGCATAGACCGTCAACCGGGTTCCCGCGATGACCGGCGTCCCGCCCAGGATCGCCGGGTCGGAAACGATGTATCGGTCGCGGGCGTCGCGGTACCGCTCGGCCTCGCGCAACGAATCGGCGGCAAGGCGCCGCAGATCGATCGTCGTGGCCTGAGCGAATTCGACGGTTCCGAGCCGTACGGGTTCCAGTCGAGCCAGATGCGCCCAGATGGCCCGCTTGTGACGCGGGGAGAGGTCCGTGAGCTTCGCGGCGTCGAGGGCGCGGAAGTAGACGACCGCCCGGATCGGGAGGTACCGCGTCGCCCCGCCGGGAAACCGGGGAGCAGCGGTCGCGCTCCGCAATATCCCGGCCTCCAGGGCCTTTTCTACCGTCGTCTTCGAGACCCCCGAAAGTGCGGCGGTCTCGCGAACGGTCAGTTCGGCGGCGAGAGGCATTATTCGTTCCCTGACCGGAACGAATATAGTTTGTCGGGACCTAAGGGGCTAGCCAGGAAGGGCATGAGTCTTGCCCAACAAATTTTATTTTCGTTGGGCAAGATTTCTCCGCTCGTGCTGCGATTGCGTTGGAGGCATGCGCGAAGCCGCCGGATCGGAGGTGGGCGCGGGCCCGGAAAGCAATCAGAGCGACTCCGAATGCCGTTCCAGTACCGCGACCGTGGCTGCAAGCCCCTGTGCGCTAAGAACGGCGAGGTATTCCCCGGCGGTGAGCGGCGGCGCCACGATGCGTGCGCGCACCTTCCGGACGGACTCGCAGAAGATCCGGGGCGCCAGATGGAGGCAGCCCGAAAGAAATTCGTCAGGATGCCGGACCTCGATCCCATAGGGCGCGACCGAGGCATCGGGAAAGTCCCGCAGGTTGCGGGTGACGATCGTATCGCACCGTCCGACTATCGCCGCCGCCAGGACGTGCCGGTCGTCGGGATCGGGAAGTTCGAGCGCGGGGATCAGCGTCTGGTATCCGGTGACCAGAGCGTCCCGCGTCGCCCGGTCCATGAGATCGCGCGTACGTTCCAGCGCCGCGCGGTCGCGCCGGGGTTCGTTGCGGAGCAGGGCGTCGATCCACTCGCGATGGATATCGGCGGTCCATCGCGCCCGGAACGCGTCGTCGACGGCCAGTTGCAGAAAAATATCCCGCATCGGCGCGGGATAGAGGATGTTGGCGTCGAGCAGAGCCGTAAGTTGCGTCAACGAACGCCGTAGCCCATGTCATGGGCCTGGGCTTCGCGGGTCAGCCGGTCGAGCGCGCGCTCGCGTTCCCGGTCGATGGCGTCCTTGTAGGCCACGATGTCTTCCATGCGGATGCGGCGGTGCCGGCCGACCTTGCGGTGCGGGATGGCGCCCCGGTCGAGGAGCTTGATCAGGTACGGGCGGGAGACATTCAGCACGTCCGCCGCCTGAACCGTGGTCAGCTCGGCGCTCTCGGGGATCAGCGTCACGCCCTGTCCCGCGGCCATGGCCTCAAGGACTTGCGCGAGCAGCTCGACCGCGCCCGCGGGAAGCTCGATCGGTTGGTCCGGTTCGCTGTCCCTTACGCGCAGCGTCAGCGGAAGGTCACTACCCGCATAGCGGGACAGGATACGGCCCGTGTTGCGCGCGATGGCGGCATCGCGGGCCGTGGGTGGGCGTTGCCGGCGAGCGGACATGCTCATGGTTGCCTCCCCGGTTTGAGTCTTTCGAGAGGTTCGTGCTTCTAATTGAAATAAATGAAGCAAACGAAGCAAATGTCAACGCCCCGCCCCTTCGGCCACCCCCGCGGCGGGTGTGTCGCGGCGTAGACCTGCGCCGCCGCGAAGGCCGTCGGCGGCACGTCCGGGTATTCCGTCGCGAGGTCGTCGAGGGTGCCGCCGAACCCTCCCGTCGCGCTTGACGACCGCCTCGCTCCGTTCCTTCGCGGGGCGCTGAACCGGATCGGGCCGTTCGTCGTCCGGCCGAGCCTCGACCGCCGGCCCACCGCGCGGCTGTCGCGAAGCGCCGGCGAGGCGTCGCGATATCTCTAGCGCGGTCAACATCGGAAAAGAGCGAAACCCCAAGGAGGGTTGCCTGATTTGCGGATGTGAGAACCGACAGGATGTGTCAGCCCATGGAGGCCCAGTTGGTTACGCATTGTGTCATTTACTCTATTGAATCTGTCTGTTATAACTTGAACATTCATATCATGAGTGTAATAAAGAACATATCCGGTAGCACCACCAGCATCTTTTTTTGTAATATAGCCTGATAGTTTTTTGACATCTTCAATGACAGGAGTTTGGTTCCATGCCCGCTTTATTTCAACGATCGCCTTGAGTTGGTTTTTGGTCTTGTGCCAGAAGACAAGGTCGAATCTTTGAGTAATATTGCTCGGCGGTCTTTTGCTGATTGAATCAGAGCCTTCACGATTTTTTTTGGGTGAAGCGTCAATATAAATATAGAAACCCTGATTTCTGAACACTTCGATCGCGATATAATTTTGAAGATATGATTCATGCGAATACCAAAGATAATATCCGTCAGTCATTTTAATGTGGAATCTTTGCGCGGAAGTAGCGGCACTCAAAATAGCTTTTTCAAATTGATTTGGCATAGGCATTCTCCTTCGGCGTCTTCGGTGGGTCAAAAGTAGCACACCATCCCCGGGCTTTTCACTTAAGTTCGATTGCCTCTGTTCAACCGTACATGCCCATCAAAAGATCAAGAGCGTCGTCGATCTCTATGCCCGTCACTCTGTCCGGGCGATTTACGGGAACGATAAGCACCTCATCGCCAGGATCCAACAGTTCCCGAAGCTTGTTGCGAAGACCAGCCGGAGAACGAGACCTTGCCGGAGCCTCCACTATCCATACCGCGCCCATCATGTGAAGGCCGCCCATGTCTTCCAAGGCAACATCGATGGGTTTCTCCACCGGATCGCCCTCCGGAGTCTTGTACTTGTCCCTGTTGACGACGTGGATTGTGTAGGACCAGAGAGGTGTTGTGCCATCCAGCTGGTCCGCGAGCGGGAGGTCGGGGAAGTTTCTTAGTCATATTGTCCCTCCTTTAAGGCATAGCGCAGGCAATTAGTGGTCTTCATTCGCTCCCCGACCGAGCAATGCGCCCGGACACTTCATGCGGCGTCGGTCCGTTCGTCATGCCGGAAGCATAGCACAGCTACCGCGAGCGCCGAAAATCGACATAGAAGGCCATGACGGCCCCGACAGTTACGTCCACTGGTTTCTGCATGGCGGGTAGGACCTGCGGCTCGACCCACATCGTGACAACCGGCAGGCCGACGTTGATGCCCGGAACAAGTCCGGGCATGACGAAAGGGGAGAGACCGACGCCGAGCCGCCCCATATCACTCCCCGTCCCGCCCCGCCCTCCCCTTCGGCCGCCCCCGCAGCGGATGCGTCGTGGCGTAGACCCGCGCGGCGGCGAAAGCCCTCGGCGGAACCTCCGGGTGCTCCGCCGTGAGGTCTTCGAGCGTCGCCCCGCTTTCCAGCCGCGCCAGAACCGCGTGCACCGTCAGCCCCGTCCCCGCGACGACCGGCGCGCCGCCGTCGGGGCCGGGGGCGATGTGGCGGTCGCGGGCGTCGCGGTAGCGTTCGGCGGTGCGGAGCGCGGGGGCGGCGAGGCGGTCGAGGTCGAGGGTCGTGCCGGGAGCGAACTCGATCGGCTGGAGCGGCCCGGGCTTGAGGGTCGTCAACTGGTCCCAGAGCGCCCGCTTGTGGCGCAGCGGCAGGTCCGCGAGGTCGGCGGCGTCGAGCGCGTGGAAGAAGGCCACCGCGCGGATGGGCAGGAAGCGCGCCGCGCCGCCGCGGAACCGAGCCGGCGCGGACACGGTTTTCAGCACGCCGGCCTCCAGCGCCTTCTCCACCGTTTTTCCGAAATCCCCGCGAGGAAGGCGGTCTCGCGGACGGTCAGGTCGGGGGATAGGGGCATAATTCATCCCTGATGGGGGATGAATATTGGCGCGACGGGGTCCCCGCGGCAAGGCGTTTCGGGCGATTTGCGTCCCCCGGGGACGCGGCGGGTCTGCGCCGGGCCGTCCCCGCTCCACCCCACGGGGCCGCGCGGGAAAGGATTAACGGTTTATCGTCATTTTTTAATGCAAAGGATAAGTCAAGAAGGCTGACCTTTGTTTCACGTGAAACATCACCGCCCCGCCGATCCCCGGGCCGGCAGCACCGAGAGGACGCCGAACAGGAGCGAGGCGGCGGCGGCGCCGACGACGGTGAGCACCATCGGGAGCGGGGTGCCGTCGTAGAACACCGCCACCACCTGGGTCAGCAGGGCGGACATCAGGAACTGGGCGAAGACGACGATGCCGGACGCGGTGCCGGTGAGCTCGGGCACCGCCGACATCGCCGCGGCCTGGGCCTGCGGCATCGAGAGGCCCTGGCCGACCGAGAGGATCAGGATGGGCACGAACAGCGCGGCGGGGCTCAGCGCGAACCCGATGACGGGGGTCGCCAAAGTGAGCGCGCCGGCGAGCGTGATCGCGGTGCCGGAGACGATCAGGAACGCCGCCGAGAGCCGCCCGCTCGCCCGCCCCGACAGGAAGTTGCCGAGCATGAAGCCGAGCGGGCCGAGGGTGAACCAGAGCCCGTACTCGGTCGCCGGGCGCTCCAGCACCTCGACCATCAGATAGGCCGCGCCCGCGTTGGCCGACATGAAGGTGGCCGAGCCGAAGGCCGGGTTGGCCATGTGGAAGACGAAGCGCCGCAGCCCGAGCAGCCGCGCATAGCCCTGGGCGAGCCCGGCGCCGGGCCCCGGCGCGGCGCGCGGCCGGGTCTCGCCGATGACGAAGACGGCGAGCAGGATCGTCGCGAGCCCGAAGGCGGCCGGCACCACCATGATCGACTGCCAGCCGAGCGTGTCGGCGAGCCCGCCGCCGATCACCGGCGCGATCATCGGGCCGAGCACGTAGGCGGTCGTGAGATACGCGATCATCTGCGGCAGCCGGTCCTTGCCGTAGACGTCGCTCACCATGGTGCGCGCCAGCACCACGCCGCAGGCGGCGCCGAGCCCCTGGAGGACGCGGCCCCCGATCAGCAGCTCGATGGTGGGCGCCGCCGCGCCGATCGCCGCCCCGCCGGAGAACAGGACGAGCCCGCCGATCAGCGTCGGCAGCCGCCCGATGCGGTCGGCGAGCGTGCCGTAGACCAGCGTCCCCGCCGCCATCGCCAGCATCGAGAGCGAGAAGGCGAGCTGCGCCGCGCCGGCCTCGACCGCGAAGGCGCGCCGGACGAAGGGGACCGCCGGGAAGAACAGGTGGACCGAGAGCGGCCCGATCAGCGTGACGCCGACCAGCGCCGCGAACAGGACGGCGCCGGGCTCGGGCGGACGCCGGGCCACCGGCGCGCCTACTCGGGATGAGGGGATTTCGCGGCCATACGACCTTCCCTCACCCTGAGCAGCCGCGCCGGCGGCGTATCGAAGGGCGGCCGCGCGGTCAGTGCATCACCAGCCCGCCGTCGACCACCACGGTCTGGCCGCTCATGAAGTCGCTCTCGGCGGAGGCGAGGAAGACCATCGTTCCGAGCAAATCCTCGGGCATCTCCTCGCGCTTGAAGGCGCGCCCGGCGAGGTTCATGTCGAGGTTGAACTGGAGTTCCTCGCGCTGGCTCTCGATCTGCTCGCTCATGGTGAAGCCGGGGGCGATGGAATTGACCCTTATGCCGAAATCGCCGAGCTCGCGCGCCGCCGCCCGGGTCATCGCGTCGACCGCGCCCTTGGACGAGACGTAGTGGAGGAACCAGGGGACGCCCGCCTGCACGGTGGCGGACGAGATGTTGACGATCTTGCCGTAGCCCTGCTCCTTCATCTGCGGCACCACCGCCTTGATGCAGACGAAGACGCCGCGCACGTTGACCGCCATCACCCGGTCCCACTCCTCGACCCCGATCTCGAGGAACGAGCGGCGGTTGAGCGCGGCGAAGATCGCCGCGTTGGGCACCATCACGTCGACCCGGCCGAAGGTCTCGACCGTCTTCGCGACGAGAGCGCCCACCTGCGCCTCGTCGGAGACGTCGACCTCCATGCCGAACGCCTCGCCGCCCGACTGGGTTATCGTGTTGACGACGTTGGTGCAGTCGAGCACGTCGCAGATCGCGACCTTCGCGCCCTCCTCGGCGAAGCGCTTGGCGTAGGCCGCGCCGATCCCCTGCGCCGCGCCGGTGACGATCGCTACCCGGCCGTCGAGACGTCCCATCCGTTCCCCCTGTCGATACGGTTTCGCGAAGGCGCGGGAGGATACCGCAAGCCGCGCCCCGGTGCGATACTGGCCCGGAGGAGGAGACGCATGAGCGAGGTCGAGGTCGCCGCCGGCGGCAACGCGGTGCTGGGCGAGAGCCCGGTCTGGTCGCCGGACGAGGCGGCGCTCTACTGGGTCGACATCGCCAACCCGACGGTGCACCGGCTGGATCCCGCGACCGGCGAGCGCGCGCGCTGGTTCGTCGAGACCGAGATCGGCTCGATCGGGCTCGCCGGGCCGGGGCGGCTGGTCGCGGGGCTCCGCACCGGGCTGCACTATGTCGACCTCGAGACCGGCGGGATCGAGAAGATCTGCGACCCCGAGGGCGAAGGCCGCTTCAACGAGAACCGGATGAACGACGGCAAGGTCGACCGCGCCGGGCGGTTCTGGGTGGGGACGATGAACGATCCCGGCCACAAGCCGCAGGGGACGCTCTGGCGGATCGACGCGGAGGGCAACGCGGAGTCGACGATGGGGGAGATCCGGATTCCCAACGCGCTCTGCTGGAGCCCGGACTCGGCCACGATGTACTTCACCGACAGCTACTCGCACCAGATCTGGGCGTTCGACTTCGACCTCGACTCCGGAACGTTCGAGAACAGGCGGGTCTTCGCCGCGATCCCCGAGGACGAGGGCGTGCCGGACGGCGCGACGGTCGACGCCGAAGGGTTCGTCTGGTGCGCCCACATGTTCGGCGGCAGGGTGAGCCGCTTCGCGCCCGACGGCACGGTGGACCGCACCATCGCCCTGCCGGTGCCGCAGGTCACCTCCTGCGCCTTCGGCGGGCCGGAGCTCGCGACGCTCTACGTCACCACCGCCTCGCTCCGCATGGACCGCGCGGCGCTCGCCGAACAGCCGCTCGCCGGCGCGCTGTTCGCCGCCGATCCCGGCGCGCGCGGCCTGCCCGAGCCGGTCTTCGGCGCCTGAGCCCCCGGCGCGGATGACCGGGGACCGCGCGCCCTCGACCTCCTGGCTCGCGGTCGCGGCGATCGCGCTCGCCGGCATCGTCGCCGCCTTCCAGATCGGCAAGCTGCCGGCGGCGCTCCCCGCGCTCCGCGCCGAGCTCGGCCTCGGCCTGGTCGAGGCGGGGTGGATCGTCTCGGCGCTCGCCGCGGTCGGCGTGGCGACCGGGATGGTCTGGGGCTTCGTCGCCGACCGCTTCGGCCACCGCCGGATGCTGCTCTCGGGGCTCGGCGTGGTCGTCCTCGGCACCGTCCTCGGCAGCTTCGCCGACACCGGGACGGAGCTGTTCCTGACCCGCCTGGTCGAGGGCTGCGGCTACGTCACGGTGCTCACCGCCGGGCCCACCGTGATCGGCGCCTTCTGCCGCGAGCGCGACCGGCCGATGGCGCTCGGCCTCTGGGCGTTCTACATGCCGGTCGGGCTCGCCGGCATGGTGGTGATCTCGCCCGCCATGATCGAGGCCGCGTCGTGGCGCGGGCTGTGGCAGCTGAACGGCGTCCTCGCGCTCGCCGCCATCGGCGGGGCGGCGTGGGCGACGCGGGCGGCGCGCGGCGCGCGGGCGGCGACGGGAAGCGGCATCGCGACGCCCATGTGGACCGCGATATGGCGGACCGTCGCGAGCCCCGGCCCGCCCACCCTCGCGACCTGCTTCGCCGCCTATTCGCTGGTCTATATCTCGGTCTCGGTGTTCCTGCCGACCTTCCTGATCGAGCGCCAGGGCTACGCGCACGACGCGGCTTCCTACTGGGTCGCGCTGGCGATGGTGGTCAACGCGCCGGGCTGCGTGCTGGGCGGCTGGCTGCTCCGGCGCGGCTGGCCGGCGGCGCGGGTGATCGCGCTCGCCTATCTCGGGATGCTGATCTCCACGCCCGGCATCTTCGCCGACGGGATCGACCCGGGGCTCCGCCTCGCCTGCGCGATCTTCATGCCGTTCATCGGCGGCATGATCCCGCCCGCCGTGCTCGCCCGCACCGGCGCGCTCGCGGCGGGGCCGGGGCTGGCATCGACCTGCGTCGGGCTGGTGAGCCAGATGCTGATGCTGAACCAGCTGATCGGCCCGCCGATCCTCGCCGCCCTCGTCGCCGGCCTCGCCTCGTGGGAGCGCGCCAACTGGCTCACCATCCCGATGATCCTCCTCGGCCTCGCCGCCGCCTGGGCGCTGTCGCGGCTGGATCGGGAGGGTCAGCGTTTCACGTGAAACATTGGGGCTCGACTTCGCGTTCAGCGATGCGTCGACGAGCTCGTCGGTTCGGATGGACACCGAGGCGCAAGACATAGCCGGCGAATGGGCGTGGCGGTGACCATGTCGCCGGGTCCGTGGGCGATCTCATGCCCATGGCAGATGGGTTCGTGGAACGACCGGATTTCGCGGCGACGGGGGACTATGTCTATGATCTACGATAACAACACCATTTCCCACCGCCGGCGAGCGTATTCGATGGGCGGCGATACAACGGACTACCTGACAAGGTTACGGTGGACAAGATTTGCCAGTAAATTCTTTGGAGCTTATATCGATTACTTGACAGGAGCGGGGCTGACAGGCGTTCCGGGCAGCGCCGGGGCGCATTCGGGTCCCGGCGGGCCGTTCCTCCCCGTCATGGTCGGCGAAGGCCGACCATCCACGAGTTTTTGCGGCGCCGGAAACGAAAAACAAATCGTGGATGGTCGGCCTTCGCCGACCATGACGGGGGGAGTCTGGGCGGTTTCCATGCCCGCCGCGACGCGACGGCGTCCCCGGCCCCGATCCGCGCCCGACAGCCGGCCGTCAAGTAATCGATATAAGCCCCAATTCTTTTGTCGACCGGAGCGATGCAGGAAACTCATGAAATGGCCGATGCTCGTGTTTCTTGCAATATTTGCCTCCGCAAACCCGGCACCGGGTTCTGACGGTGCTGCTAACGATCGACATGGCTCGAAGGCCGCCATAGAGAAAGAGGTCTTCATACACGCCTTTATCGATACTGTATTTCCAACACTTCGACCGACTGAACTTGTGAGACGCCGAAGAGAAGACATAGCCATCGTTGTTCGAGGAAACGTCAATTTCGAGATTTCCCAATATCTCGAAAGCGCAATAAATACAATATCGAAACTCATGCCCTACGATGTTTCCGTTCGTAAGGGCGGGGATGTCGATACGGTGTTACTCTTTACAGATGACGTTCGGCGGGACAGTTTCGGAGTTCTCCGAAACGTAATACGACAGACGCTATTGCCAGGCCAAACCGTGGAGGATGCGTTTCGAAAGAACGGTAACTCAAGGTGCCTTATAATCACGCCCGGACACGAAGACAGGGTGCTCGGCGTTCTCATGGTGTTGTCGAACAATGCGCTGGATACCGGGTATGTCAAGTTCTGTATCAAATCCGGACTCGTCCGCTCTTTGGGTTTAATTGGGCGGAGAGCGTACAACACCCTAAGGCGGGACGAACGACTATTTCACATCAGCGATCAGGACAAGAAGATATTGGAGGCGTTGTATTCCAAAGCACTCGATGGCAAAGACCTGAAAGGTGCCGTGCGCGTCCTCAGGAAGGAAGATATAAAACTGCCGTCTCTCAATATTGACTCGAAATGAAGCGAGAACCTGAACCAAGTTCGGGATTGGCTGTACAGACAGGACGATTGCCCGACAGTCGCCGGCCCGGCAGAAGTCGTCGCCAGAGCCCCGTCCGGGCTCGACTGCGGGGGGGGGGGTAGCGTTTCACTTGAAACATCGGGGGATGACGACCCGACAAGGTCGGATTCAGTTCCAAACCGGACGGCAGCAGGCCGAGTCCGGGCATGACGTGACGGGGGACACCTCGTCAATGCGCTCGAACTTCTCGATCGGAATACTCGCAATTACTACATCTAGCCCGCTCCATTCGGTACGGGGCGACGATGTGGCGGCGAACGTGGCCGCGCCGGACCGGACTGCTCGCCCGGCAACCGACAAGGAGCGCGAGGCGGACATGCATCGGATCGGCGCCGCGCGATTCCGGACGGCGCTCCTGCCCTTTATCGCGGCGGCGTGGGTCCTGGCGGTCGATGCGCGCGCCGCCGCCGAAGACTCCCGCCGAACCCGGACCGCTCTCCCCGTGGCGGGGGCCGGCGTCCCCTATCTGAGCGCGGGCGTGGCCCTGATCCGCTCGCGGGACACGAGGTTCGCCGATGGCCCGGATGCCGGCCACGCCGCGCTCTACGGAAACCGGCAACGCTTCGACGCGGGAGCCTTCGACGACGGTCTGCGGTTCCATCTGGCGGCGGGCGACCGCCTGCCGCACCGGATGCGCGCGCAGCTGGAATTCGGCTGGGCGCGCGCCCTCGACTGGCGGGGCAACGCGAACTACCGGGGCTCGGGCAGGCGTCAGCCGTCGGAGGCAAACCTGGACACCCGTCAGCTCCTCCTCGCCGGCTTCCACGATTTCCCGGGATGGGAGATCGCCCCGGACCGCCGGGCGCGGCCGTTTCTGGGCGCCGGGCTCGGCATCACCGACTACCGCCTCGGCGGCTACGTCCAGCGTTTCCCCGAACCGGACGACCCGCGGGGACCCCTGCGCCGGGGTCCGGGCGGCGAGATCCCCTTCACCGCCCTCCCCGGGGGAAGCGGGCGGAACTTCACCTGGATGCTGACCGCCGGGATCGCGATAGCGGTCAGCGCCAGCATCCGCCTCGACTTGAGCTACCGGTATACCGTAAGCGTCTGGCGTGACCGCCCTTGTGGCGAGACGGCTTGGAGCCGCAGTCTGTGGTGAGGTTCCAGAGGTCGATAGTGTCCATTATCGGCTAATGGACACTATCTTAGGGGGCTGCGGTGCCACGTCGGGTACGCCGGTTCTGGTCGGACGACGAGAAGCGCCGGATCGTGGCGCAGAGCTACGCTCCCGGTGTCTCGGTGTCGGTTGTGGCGCGCCGCTATGACGTCAACGCCAACCTGATCTTCACCTGGCGGCGCGATCCCCGTTACAGGCCGGCGGCCGATGCCGGGGAGGCGCCGTCCTTCCTGCCGGTGGAGGTGGTGCCCGATGCGCCGCCGTTGGAGCCGGCCGCGGCATCGGACGGTCGGATCGAGATCGCGTTGTCGAACGGCCACCGGGTGAGCGCGTTCGGGTCGTTCGACGCGGACGCGCTGTGCCGGGTGGTGCGGGCGCTTGGCGGATGATCCCGGTTCCCTCCTCGACCCGGGTATGGCTGGCCTGCGGCGTGACCGACATGCGCAAGGGGTTCCCCGGTCTCGCGGCGCAGGCGGAGCGGGTATTGAAGGCGGATCCGCATTGCGGCCATCTCTTCATCTACCGCGGCCGCCGGGGCGACCTGATCAAGATGATCTGGTGGGACGGCCAGGGTGCGTGCCTGTTCTCGAAGCGTCTGGAGCGCGGCCGCTTCGTGTGGCCGTCGGCATCGGAAGGGAAGGTGTCGGTGACGCCGGCGCAGCTGTCGATGCTGCTTGAGGGGATCGACTGGCGGGCGCCGGTTCGCACCTGGAGACCGCTGGCCGCGGGCTGATTCACCGTTTATAAACAATGGGTTGACTGTCATTCGGGCTTCCCTTTGTCGGCCCCTTCGGGTAGGATGCGGCCATGCTCGAAGCGGCCCATTCCCTGCCCGACGACATCGCCGCGTTGAAGGCGATGGTGCTGGCCTCGCGGGCCGAACTGGCGGCACGGGACGCCGAGCTGCGCAACCGCGATCTGTTGATCGAGAAGCTCAGGCACCAGCTTGCGGGTCTGCGGCGGCAGCGCTTCGGCGTCACCTCGGAGGCCCTCGACCAGCTTGATCTCGGGCTGGAGGACGAGGAGATCGCGCGGGCGGCCGAGGCGCCGACCGAGCCGACGCCCGCCACGAAGAAGCAGCCGAAGCGCCGTCCCCTGCCGGACCACCTGCCGCGCGAGGAGACGGTTCTCGCGCCGGGCGAGCGCTGCGCGGACTGCGGCGGCCGTCTCAAGCGGCTCGGCGAGGATGTGACGGAGGAGCTGGAGTACATCCCCGGCCGCTTCGTGGTGAAGCGCATCGTCCGTCCGCGCCTGGCCTGCGGCGGCTGCGAGAAGTTCCACCAGGCGCCGCTGCCGCCGCGACCGATCGAGCGCGGCCGACCGGGCCCCGGCCTTCTGGCGCATGTGCTGGTCTCGAAGTATTGCGATCACCGTGTGTCCTGAAGCACCGCCATGAAAGGAGGTGCGCAACTGCAAGAGAGATGAGGGTAGGCCCCTCGGGGTCGACGATCAGGCGTCGGTCTCAAACCACCACGAGCTGCTGTCGTAAAGAGCGATGGTGGTGAGCGTCGTGGAAACGGCGGGACGACGATCTCGTCAGGTGAGGTCCGGGGAGACGAGCGAAAGCGAACCGCCGATGAACTGCCGAAAGCGTATGGTCGATGTCAGAACCGGGGGTGGTGGTCACTCCGGGACAAGCATGGGCGGAGTCCTGGAGTCCGGCCCACGCGGCATCCGGCTCGAAGGCGGCGTGAACCCGGAACAGGCTTTCTTGCGGAACAGGAGAACCTGTCGTCCCGATGCCAAGGGAGACGGCCAACCGGGCAGCCCCCGGAAGGCTCAGAGTACCGATGCGGGGCACAGGGGCAGAACAGCCCGTAGTAGGGATGAAGGCGCTGTAATGGCGCTGGACCGAAGGGGCTGTGGTGTTCAGCCGCTGCCGTCGGCCAACTGGTGACAGGAGGAGCCGGATGACAGGGGCAAAGCCGTTCCCGATAGCAAAGAGGGAAGTCTGGGAAGCCTTCAAGCATGTGAAGGCAAACCGGGGAGCGGCTGGAGTAGATGGGCAGACGGTCGAGAGTCTGGAGGAACGGCTTGGTCCGGAACTCTACAAGCTCTGGAATCGCATGTCCTCAGGCAGCTATATGCCGCCTCCGGTTCGCAGGGTGAACATCCCCAAGGAGGGCGGCGGGAAGCGCCCGTTGGGCATACCGACGGTCACGGACCGCATCGCTCAGGAGGTTGTTCGCCGACATCTGGAGCCCTTGTTGGAACCGATTTTCCATGAGGACTCATACGGATATCGGCCGAAGCGATCCGCCATTGACGCCATCCGGACAGCGCGTCGGCGATGCTGGCGCTACGACTGGGTGCTGGACATGGACATCAAGGGGTTCTTCGACAACATCGACCACGAGTTGCTGCTGAAGGCCGTTCGTCACCATACGGACTGCCGGTGGGTGCTGCTCTATGTCGAGCGCTGGTTGAAGGCTCCCGTGATCGAGGAGGACGGCACCGTTGTCGCACGGGACAGGGGCACGCCACAGGGCGGGGTAATTTCGCCAGTATTGTCCAACCTGTTCCTGCACTATGCGTTCGATCAATGGATGAAAAGGTCGATGCCGCATGTTCCGTTCGAACGGTATGCGGACGATATAATCTGCCATTGTCGAACGGAGGAGGCGGCAAAGACCCTCTGGCGGCGGGTTGCGGACCGATTGGCCGAGTGCGGCCTGGAGGTCCATCCGCAGAAGACCAAGGTGGTCTACTGCAAGGATACCAACCGCAAGGCGGACTACCCGACGGTCGCGTTCGACTTCCTGGGCTACCGTTTCCAGCCAAGGTTCGCGGCGTGGCGCGGCGGGTTGTTCGGGGTCTCGTTCCTTCCGGCTGCCAGCCCGACTGCGCTCAAGGCGTTTCGGCGCCGCGTGCGACAGTGGCGTTTGCAACGGCGTAGCGACAAGGCACTGCTTGACCTTGCCCGCATGTTTCATCGCGAAATTGCAGGGTGGATCGGCTACTTCGGCGCATTCTACAAGTCGGCGCTCTATCCGACCCTTCGTCTGATAGACGCCCACTTGCAGCGATGGGCAATGCGGAAGTTCAAACGCTTCCGACAACGACCGCGTCAGGCTCGTCTCTGGCTTGCCAGAATCGCGAAAGCGGAGCCGTGGCGGTTCGCCCATTGGACCCTTGTGCACGGGCAGGGCCGGACGCTGGGAGCCGTATGAGCTGAGAGGTTCACGTACGGTTCTGGGAGCGCGTGGGGGTGAGATTCCCCCGCGCGACTCGCTAACCGTTCTACCGTCAGAGCGAGGCATACCGGCGCGAGGGGATCGACCTCGACCGCACCATGCTGGGGAACTGGGCGGGGCGCGGGATGCAGGTGCTGGCCCCGGTGATCGACCGGATGATCGAGCACCTCAAGGCGTCGGACGGTCTGTTCATGGACGAGACCACGGTGCCGGTGATGGCGCCGGGGACCGGCAAGACGCGCCTCGACTATCTGTGGGCGATCGCCCGCGATCAGCGCGGCTATGGCGGGGTCGACCCGCCGATCGTGGTGTTCCACCACTCGCGCCATCGAAGTGCGAAGGTCGCTCTGGAGTTGATGCGGGGCTACACCGGCGGCGGCCCGCTGCATGTGGACGGCTACAGGGTGTACGATGCGCTCGGCGATCCGAAGCAGACGGTCAGCCCATGGGTGCTCGCCTACTGCTGGACCCACTGGCGGAGACGCTTCGTCGACTTCCAGCGCGCCACGGAGTCGCCCCTGTGCGAGGAAATCCTCGCACGGATCGCGGCGCTCTACCGGATCGAGACCATGGTGCGCGGTCACCCGCCAGAGCTGCGGCTGAAGGCGCGGCAGGAGTTGTCGGCGCCGATCGTCGAGGCCATGCGGCCCTGGCTCGAGGCCCGGCTCGACCGTCTGTCCAGCGCGTCCGAACTCGCCAGGCACATCCGCTACGCCCTCAAGCGCTGGGATGGCCTGTGCCGGTTCCTCCATGACGGACGTATCGAGATGGACACCAACCCTGTCGAGAACCTCATCCGTCCGGTGAAGCTCACAAAGAAAAACGCGCTGTTCGCCGGCAGCGACGACGGCGCCAGGACCTGGGCGCGGTGCGCCAGCCTGATCGGCACCTGCAAGCTCAACGGCGTCAATCCGCAGGTCTACCTGACCGACACCCTGCGCCGGATCATCGACATGCACCCCCTGTCACGCATCGACGAACTCATGCCCTGGAACTTCGACCCGAAAATCCCGGGCCTCACACGTCAACAAGGGTAACCGCGCGGCGCTTACGATCGTGTTGGTGAGCAATTCGTCGATCGACATGTTGACGGCGAAGGCGATCTCCGGCGCCACGCCGTGCTCCGCGCAGAAGGCTGAGGTGGCGTCGCAAAATCGGACAGGTCGTCAAGGTGTATTCCGCCGTGTGACGGAGGAATGCGGATGAGCAAGCGACGCAGGTTTTCGGGGGAGCTGAAGGCGAAGATAGCCTTGGAGGCGCTACGGGGTGATCGGACGCTTCAGGAGATTGCCTCGAAGCACCAGGTGCATCCGAACCAGGTGGGTGTGTGGAAGCGCCAGGCGATGGAGGGTCTGGGGGAGGGTCTTTTCCGGTGGAGGTGAGCGCCGGGCGCGGGATCACGAGAGCGAGGTCCGGGCTCTTCACGCCAAGATCGGGGAGTTGATCGTAGAGCGTGATTTTTTGTCACGCGGGTCCGGTCGCTGAGCCGGTCCGGGAGACGGGCGATGGTTGTGCGGGGCCACCCGTCGTTGAGCCTGACCCGGCAATGCCGTCTGCTGTCGATCGGGCGCTCGTCGCTCTATGACCGGCCGAAGGGGGAGAGCGCGGAGACGCTGGCTCTGATGCGCCGGATCGACGCGCTGTTCCTCAAGTATCCGTTCTACGGCGCCCGCCAGATGGTTCGGCATCTGCGCCGCGAGGGGGTGCGGATCGGGCGGCGGCGGGCCGCTCGCCTGATGCGCCTGCTTGGTCTTCAGGCGGTCTATCGGGCGCCGCGGACCAGTGCGCCGCACCTCGGGCACCGGGTTTATCCATATCTGCTGCGGGGTCTGGCGATCGAGCGGCCGAACCATGTGTGGTGCGCCGACATCACCTACATCCCGGTGCGGCGCGGCTTCCTCTACCTGGTGGCGATCATGGACTGGGCGAGCCGCTGCGTCCTGGCCTGGCGGCTGTCGAACACGCTGGACGCGGGGTTCTGTGTCGAGGCTCTCGACGAAGCCCTGGCGCGCCATGGCACCCCGCAGATCTTCAACACCGACCAGGGCAGCCAGTTCACCGGCTTCGCCTTCACCGCGCGCCTGCGGGAGGCCGGTATCCGCATCTCGATGGACGGCCGCGGCCGGTGCATGGACAACATCTTCATCGAGCGGCTGTGGCGCTCGCTCAAATACGAGGCGGTCTACCTGCACGAGATCGCCGACGGCTTCGCAGCCCGGCGCGTCATCGGCCAGTGGATCGGCTTCTACAACACCGAGAGACCGCACTCGGCACTCGGCGGGCGGACGCCGGCCGAGGCCTACCGGGGCGACACGCCTGTGGATATGATGGACAAGCCGCTTCGCGCCTTGACCACATACCCACAGGCGCAACAGCAGCAGCAGAAAGATCGATCCAAGAGGATTCTGGCGGCACAAACTTCAACCGGAATACACCTTGAAACGCCGTCAGCCTGTCCGACAAACCGACGCCACCTCAGGCTTTGACATGTTCCGCCGCCACGGCGAGCTCGCGCAGATCGTTCTTCAGGGAGAATTCAAGAATGGCAACGGACCCGCAATTTCAACCGGTTGAGTATGGAGAACCGACGGCCCGGAGAAAACCTGTGGGCCTTCGACGGCTTCGGCGATATTTGGCTTTCATTTCCGGCGATAGTCTTTCCTTTTTGCCGCGAAGGTCAAACAAGAGAAATGTGCGCTGTGGTGATTTTTGGCTGTCGCCGGTTCGATTTTGGCGGTTGAATATCGTCCGGCCCGCTTCCCCACCGGGCAGGATACGGGCTTCCGGGGCCTGACAAATACGATTACCGGAAGATTGTCTGGCGTGCGGGCGTGGCTTCCCCTCTGCCGTCGGGCGGCGGGATCGGGCAGGATTGTCGGGAGGCAGACGAGCGGTCAGCCGGTGTCGAGATACGGCACGGCGCCGACCAGGGAGCGCATGCGCTCGGGGCGGCCGGCGCGGGCCTGGGCGAGAGCCATCGCCATCATCACCGCCAGGGCGAGGCCGAGGCGGGTCTTCATCTTGGCGCGGCCTCGGATGTAGTGGGTCTCGAAGTTGAAGCTGTTGTCGAGGCGGCTGTTGATCCGCTCCATGGCCGAGCGGCGGTTGTAGCCGCGCCGCCATGACGGACTGCCCCAGGGCGTGGGGGTGAAGATGCGCCGGTCGTGGCTGTCGAGGTCGATGCGCAGGATGCGGCCATAGTCTCCGGGCTTGACCCCGCCGGCCCGGTGGCAGGCCCGGCTGCCGGCGCAGGCGAAGCCGAAGGCGGCTGCCGGGCAGCGGTATTTGAGCGTGCCGCAGCGGCCCCGATCAGCCTCGAACCCCTGAAACGCCATAGCGCGGACCTCGCCGGTCCCGGGACAGACGCAGGACACCCGGCCGCGCTCGTCGTGAACGATGACATCGGCGCGGTCGGGGAACAGCGGCCGCGTGATCGGCTGCGCCGGATCGTATCTCGGCTCCTGCTTCTCCACCCGCCACATCAGCCGTGTATCGATCAGCGGGCGGGCGGTCCACCGGTCCCACAGCCGCGCCTTCAGGCGGGCATCGTCGAGACCGCGGTCGGCGCTGAAGTCGGCGCAGCGCCCGGCGATCTCCGGCGCCCTTGCGAACAGCTCCTCCAGCATCCCGGACAGCACCTTGGGTTCCGAGGCCGAAGCGCGCGTCACCTCGAAGGCCACCGGAACCTCGTAATCGGTGTCGGCGATCAGGTGCAGCCCGTAGCCGAACCACGACTTCACCTTCTTCCACACCGCGCCGGTCCTGGCGTCCACCCCGCCCGTCTCGTGCTTGCCCCAGTCGGCGTCGGGGTCCGAGGTCTTGTCCTCGTCCTTGCCGACCCGGCCCGTCGAGTGGCTCGCGATCGCCTTGCCGTCGTAGCCGAGATGACGCCCGAAGTCCGGCAACGCGGCGAACAGCGCGGCGCGCAGGCTCTCGATCATGGCGGACACCAGCCCCTGCTCGTCCTCAAGCTGCACAACACGCCCCAGAAACCGCGAGAAGTTCCAGTGGCTCGGCGCCGTCGAACGAACCCGCGCCGGGCGCGTTACCGCATGCCCGTCGTGAAGCACCGTCACCGGCCCGCTCTGATACGGCAGAGGGTCGAACCCGCAGATCTCCAGCAACGCCGGGTTGCGCCCCAGCTCCCGCAACAGCGACTGCATCGAGGCGTGTTGCAACACCACCCCCGCGATCAGCGCCCGCCACATCGCCCGCACCGGGTAGTCGTTACGGCCCCGACCGCGACACACTTCAAGCGCCGTCACGATCTCCTCGTCGGGAAGCACCGCCAGAACCAGGCGCAGCCGTTCAAGGTCCGGCAGGACTTCGACATCGCGCCACGAAAAGGGTAGCTTCGCCGCCGTCGCCATCGCTGTTCTCCCGACCAGGGGTGGTGGTGGAACAAGGGCCCCAGGGCCCGATGGCGACACCTTCTATCTCATGCGCACGATCAGGGCGCGCGAGGCCGCCGCAGGAAAACCTCGCTGCCAAGACGCCGCGACCAGCGGCGTGGGGTGAAAATCGCCAAAACGACCGCCGCAGCGAAACTGAAACCCCGGATATCAACGACCACCACGGGGTATCAAAAATCTCGCACCTCCGTGAACGCCTTGTAAATCAACCCGTCCCCGACAGCGCAAACGCCTCAACAAATAAACCTTATGCGCGGCGTGCCGGGTGCGGATGGTTTTTCTTGGTCGTCGATCCGCTCATGTACTAGCCTTGCCGGATCACCGAAGCACCCGGAAAGGCGGCAAAATGGCGATCACCCACTCCACGCACGAAGCACCGACTCAGGAGGCCGCGCTGCCCTCCGCCTTGGCCGGGATCAACAGCAATGTACTGGACGACGCGGTCCTGAAGAAGCTGGTGGACCCGGATGTCTACTACGCCCTGGCGCAGTGCCGCGCGACGGGAGTGCCGATGGATCGGGAGTTCGCCAACGCGCTGGCAAAGTCGATCCGGGAGTGGGCGCAATCAAAGGGTTGCATCGGTTATTCCCACTGGTTCTCGCCGATGCGGGGCGCGATCCACGGAGAGAAGCTCGAGACGTTCGTCGGGGTCGATTTCGCCACCGACCGGCTGATCATCGAGCTCTCGGGCTCGCAGCTCTTCCAGACCGAGACGGACGGTTCCTCGTTCCCCAACGGGGGGCTCCGGGAAACCCACCAGGCGGCAGCCTATATCGGCTGGGACACCGGATCGCCGCCCTTCGTCTACCGCCAGACGCTCTACATCCCCTCCGCCTTCGTGACCTGGAACGGGGAGGCGCTGGACCAGAAGACCCCGCTACTGCGGGCCGACATGGCGGTCAACGAGTTGAGCGTGCGGCTCCTGTCGCTCCTCGGGGACAACGTCACCCGCGAGGTGGTGTGCAATGTCGGCTGGGAACAGGAATTCTTCCTGATCGACCGGGAGAAGTACCTGGCGCGGCCCGACCTCGTCGCCGCGGGGCGCACGCTGCTGGGCGCGGCGCCGCTGCGCGGCCAGGAAATGGACGGCAACTACTTCTCCAAGCTGTCGCCCAGGGTGAACCGCTACATCGCCGAGGCGCGGGACATGATGTGGGAGCTCGGCATCTCGATCCACTGCACCCACAACGAAGTGGCGCCGGCCCAGCACGAGATCTCGCCGATCTTCGGTCTGGCCAACCTTGTCGCGGACACCAACGTGCTCGCCATGGACGTGCTTCGCGATCTCGCCTTCGACCACGATTTCACCGTGCTGTTCCACGAAAAACCGTTCGCCGGCATCAACGGCACCGGCAAGCACAACAACTGGGGACTCAACACCGACAGCGGCGTCAATCTGTTCGTGCCGGGCGAGACCGAGGAGGAGGACCGGCGCTTCATCGCCTTCGTGGCGGCGCTGCTGCGCGGCGTCAACAAGCACGGGGACTTGCTGCGCTGCGGGGTGTCGACGGCGGGGAACGACCACCGGCTGGGCGCCCAGGAGGCGCCCCCCGCGATCATCACGCTCCATCTCGGCGAGCGCCTCGAAGCTCATGTCAAGGCGGTCGCCGAGGGCGGCGGCTTCGGGGGATACGGGACCGAGAAGAAGGAGATCGAGGTAACCGCGCCGGTCGCCGACGTCAGGGCCAACCTGGAAGACCGCAACCGCACCGCGCCGTTCCCCTGGTGCGGCAACCGCTTCGAATTCCGCGCCGTGGGCGGCAACCAGCACATCGCGTTTCCGCTGACGATGGTAAACGCGGCGCTCGCGGACAGCCTGAAGCACATGTGCGACGAGATCGACGCGGGCAAGCCGGCGGACCAGGTCATCCGGGAGACCATCCAGGAAAACCAGGGAGCCTTGTTCAGCGGCGACGGCTACTCCGATGCGCTCTACGAGCACGCCGAGAAGCACGGCCTGATCCACCTCAAGAGCAGCCCGGAAGCCTATGAAGCGCTGACGGCGGACAAGAACGTCAAGCTGATGGGCGAACTCGGCATTTTCAACGAGCGTGAGCTCGCCGCGCGTCAAAGCGTCCTTCAGGAGTCCTACGCCACCGAGATCCAAATCGAGGCGCGCGCGCTGTTGCGGATATTGCGGACCCTGATCGTTCCGGCGGCCGTCGGGGATACCAACGCCGACCGGGAATCCGGGTTTCAGTCGCCGCTGTTCGACGAGAAACGGAAGCTCGTCGAGCGGCTTCTTTCTGAAACGGAAAAACTGGCCGACGCATACGAGGCGTTCCCGCATGACGATACCGGACAGGCAGTGTCATACGCGCACGAAACCCTCAAGCCGCGCATGCAGTCCGCGCGGGAGGCGGCGGACGAGCTGGAAACGCTGGTCGACGCCCGGGCGTGGCCGATGCCGACCTATTCGGAGGTCCTGCATCATCATCAATAGAAGGGCGGCGGGGGTTTTGCTATAGCTGGCGGGACGCGCCCGTAGCTCAGCAGGATAGAGCACGAGATTCCTAATCTCGGGGTCGCAGGTTCGAATCCTGCCGGGCGCGCCACCCGCCGGCGCGCCTAGCCCGCATATCTCACCAGTGTCATGGCCTGCGCGGCGTCGCGGGCCTCGACCGTAGTCCCCGCTACGCTCTTCGGCCCGCTCCTGACGGGCGGGCGCCAGGGCACGACGCAGGCCGTGACACTGGTGAGATATGCGGGCTAAACATTGTGGTAGCCCCTGAACCAGTCGACGAAGCGCGAAACGCCGATGTCGATGGGGGTGACGGGAGCGAAGCCGAGATCCCGGCGGCTCTCGGAAATGTCGGCACAGGTCTCCTTGACGTCGCCCGGCTGCATCGGGCGGAAGTCGATCTTCGCCTTAATCCCGAGACTGTCCTCCAGGACCCCGATGAGCCGCATCAGGGGCTCCGGGCGATTGTTGCCGATATTGTAGAGCCGGTGCGGCACCCCGTTCGCTGCGTCGGGCGGGTTGTCGAGCGCGGCGACGACCCCGGGCACGGCATCGTCGATGAAGGTGAAGTCCCGCTTCATGTCGCCGTCGTTGAACACCTCGATCGGCCGGCCTTCCAGGATCGCGGCGGTAAACTTGTAGAGCGCCATGTCGGGGCGTCCCCACGGCCCGTAAACCGTGAAGAAGCGAAGCCCGGTCTGCGGAATGCCGTAAAGATGGCCGTAGCAATAGCTCATATGCTCGTTCGCCCTCTTGGTCGCCGCGTAGAGCGATATCGGCATGTCGGTCCGGTCCCCGACCGCAAAGGGCAGCTTCGCGTTGGCGCCGTAGACGGAGCTCGAACTGGCATAGACGAGGTGTTTCAGGCCGGACAGATGCCGGCAATATTCGAGCACCGTCATGTGTCCGACGAGGTTCGCGTCGACATAGGCGAAAGGACGGTCGCGCGAATGACGCACCCCCGCCTGCGCGGCGAGGTGGACGACCCGGTCCACCCCGTCGATCCCATCGAGCGCTGCGGATACGGCGTCGCGGTCCGCCAGGTTCAGCCTGAGCGGGGTGAATCCCCGGTGCCGTTCGAGGCGGCCTATCCGCGCCTCCTTGAGGCCAACATCGTAGTAGTCGGTGACCGCGTCGAGCCCGACCACCGTTTCCCCGCGGCCGAGCAGGAACGCGCTCACATGGTAGCCGATGAAGCCGGCGGCGCCGGTGACCAATACCGTCATTGCCGCCGGCCGTCCGCGATCAGGGCCAGGAGACGGTCGCGCACCGCCTTGCGGTCGATCTTGCCGGTGCCCCCGAGCGGCAATTCGTCGACCGCGAAGATATGGCGGGGATGGGCGTAGGCCGGGCCGCGTTCCAGCGCGAACGCCTTGAGCGCCGCCTCGTCCGCCTGCCGGCCGGGCCGCAGGGTGACCAGCGCGGCGGGCGCGAGGTCCTTGAGCGCGTGCGGCACCGGGGCGACGACGGCGTCGATCACGTCGGGATGCTGGACCAGCAGGAGCTCGACCTCCTTCGGATTGATGTTCTCGCCGCCGCAGGAGAACTGGTCGTCGGTCCTGCCCTGGAAATAGAAGAACCCCTCCGCGTCGCGGCGGAACAGGTCGCCGGTGCGGAGCCAACCGTCCCTGATCCGCTCGACGTCGAGGTCGGGCCGGTTGTTGTAGCCGACGAGGACCGCGGGCGAGTGGACCCATAGCTCGCCCTCTTCGGGCTCCTCGCCCCTCTCGCTCATCAGCCTGATGCCGACCTCCGGCGCCGCCAGGCCGCAGCTTCCGCGCGGCGCGGGCCTCCCGTCGACCGCTTCGCGCAACGGCCCCCCGCCCTCGGTCAGACCGTAGGCCTCGATCACGTTCGCGCCGAAGGCGGCCTCGACGGCGACGATCAGCTCCGCGCCGACGACCGCCGATCCCATCTCCAGCACCTTGAGAGCCGAGAAATCGAGGCTTTCCAGAAGGTCCCGTTCGGCGAGCATCATCCGGTACATCGCCGGCACGCCGCCCGCCTCGGTGCAGCGGTGCTCGCTGAGCGCCCGCAGAAAAAGGCGGGGCTCGAAACGCGGCAGAATCGCCACCGAGGCGCCGACATGCAGCTTGGGCTTCACCGACACCCGCATCGCGTTCTTGTGGTAGAGCGGTCCCGCGATCAGCGCCCGGTCCTCCGGCGCGGCGGGCCAGTGGCGCTGGGAGGAGCCGATCGCCCACAGCATCCCGTCGTGGGCGAGCAGCACGCCCTTGGGCCGGCCGGTCGACCCGGACGTGTAGGGCAGGAACGCGACTTGGCGCGGCGCGATGGGCGGAGGCTCGAACCCGCCGGGATCGGCCTGCGCGAGCGCGGTCTCGTAGTCTTCCCAGCCGGCCGGCGCGGGTGCAGCGGAAATGCGCGGCGCAAGGCCCGCTTCCTCGGCGATGGCTTCGATCTCGGGATGCGCGCCGGGCGAGATTACGGCCGCCTTGCAGGCGGAGTCCCCGACCACGAAGCGCATCGCGTCCGCGCCGAGCCGGATATTGAGCGGTACCGGGACGAGCCCCGAGCGCATCGCCCCGAAGAACGCCTCGATGAACTCGAACCGGTTCGCCATGGCGAGCAGGACGCGGTCTCCCGGGGCCAGGCCGCGTCCCGCGAGCGCAGCGGCAACCCGGTCCATCCGCGCGTCGAGCTCGCCGTGCGTAATCTCCGCCGCCGGCGACCGCGACAGATCGACGACCGCGGTCCGGCCGGGATGGGCGGCCGCGGCGGCCCGGTTGAAATAACCCAGATTGGACTCCCGCCCGTCCGTCATTCGGCGTGTCCGAGCGCGGCCAGGATGGAATCGGGCGTGATCGGGATCGCCTCGATCCCCGTGCCCAGCGGCGCGAGCGCGTCGTTGACCGCGTTGAATATCGTCCCCGGCGCGGCGGCGGTTCCGGATTCGCCGACCCCCTTCGCGCCGAGCCCCGAAACGGAGGTCGGCGTCTCCACGTGCCCGACGACGATGTCGGGCATCTCGCGCGCCATCGGCACCAGATAGTCGGCCATCGTGCCGTTCAGCAGCTGACCGTCCGGATCGTAGAGGCTGTGCTCGTAGAGCATGTCGCCGAGACCCTGGACGATGGCGCCGCGCAGCTGTTCTTCCGCGAGGAGCGGGTTGATCAGGCGCCCGCCGTCCTCGATCGCCCAGTAGCCGAGGATGCGGATCTCGCCGGTATCGCGGTCGATCTCGACCTGAGCGCCATGCGCGCCGTTGGTAAAGACGTATTCCGGCACGCGGAACCGTCGGGTCTGGGTGAGCTCCGGGTAGACGCCGTCGGGCAACTCGCCGGACCGGAAGAATGCGATTTCGCCGAGCTCCGCCAGGGTCGTCCGCACCTCTCCGCCGGCGCGGTCCACGACGACCCCGTCTCGCACCGCGAGCGTCGCCAGGTCGGCCTGGAGCAACGTCCCGGCGAGGTCCAGAATCTCGTCTCGGAGCGCCTCGCCCGCCCGCTTCGCGGACTCGCCGCCGATCCCCCCGCCGCGCGAGCCGTAGGTGCCCCCGCCATAGGGCACCGCGTCGGTATCGCCGGTGATCACCGTCACCGCCTCGAACGGCACACCGACCGATTCCGCGACGACCTGCGCGAGAACGGTCTCGGTGCCCTGCCCCTGCTCGGTGACGCCGGCGAGGCAGGTCACTGCGCCGGAGGGTTCCAGGCGGACGGTGCAGCCGTCCTGAGCGGAGATCGGCACGCCCGCGGGACCGTAGATCTGCGGACCCGGGTTCGTCCCCTTGATGAAGGAGACCATTCCGATCCCGCGCAGTACGCCCTGGCCGCGCTTTTCCTCCCGGTCGGCGCGAAGGGCGTCGTAGTCCATCAGCGCGAGCAGCTTCTCCAGGCATGCCTGGTGCGACAGGTCGTTCAGCCCGACTCCCGACGGCGCTTTCGCCGGATAGGCGTCGTCGGGAACGAAGTTGCGCCGGCGGAGTTCCGCCGGATCGATGCCGAGGTCCGCCGCGGCCCGGTCGATCAGCGCCTCGACGGTCAGGATCGCAACGGGATGGCCGACGCCGCGGTACTGCGAAATCGGCACCTTGTTCTGGAAGACGACCCTGGTGCGGCCCCGGTAGTTGCCGATCGCGTACGGCCCCCCGGAGATGTTGAGCACCTGATTGGCCTCGACCGAGCTGGTCCTCGGGTACGAGGAATAGGCGCCGCCGCCGACCAGGTCCTCGATCTCCAGCGCTGCGAACCCGCCGTCCTCGTCCACCGCGAGCCGCCCCCGCACAACATGGTCGCGCGCATGAATATCGGAAACGAAGGATTCCAGGCGGTCGGCCCAGTAGCGAACCGGACGGGCGAGCAGCATCGCGAGCGCCGCAACGGTGAACTCGTCGCCGTAGTGATGGCTCTTGATCCCGTACCCGCCGCCGACGTCATACGCGATCACCCGGACGTTGCGTTCCTCGAGCCCGAGATGGCGCGCGAACAGGACCTGGGTCATGTGCGGCGCCTGTCCGCCGTAATGGAGCGTCAGCCTGCGGTCGCCCGGGTCGTAGTCGGCGACGATCGCGCGGGCTTCCAGCGGCACGCCGGTATGGCGTCCGAAGCGGAACTCGCCTTCGACCACCCGGTGAGCCGCATCGAAAGCGGCGGCGCTGTCGCCGTTGTCGATCAGGCGCTCGTAGAGCCGGTTGGTCCCGAGCGAGGGATGGAGGATGGGCGCCCCGTCATCGAGCGCCGTCTCCACGTCGGCGACGGCGGGGAGTTCTTCCCACTCGACACGCACGTGCTCCGCCGCGTCCTCGGCCTTCGCCCGGTCTTCGGCGACGACGGCGACGGCGGGCTCGCCCTGCCAGCGCGCGCAATCGACCGCCATGCCATATTGCGGCGCGGAGACCAGCGACGGGGCGTTCTTCATCGTCCCCAGCCAGGGCAGCGTCCGCCGCGCCAACTCGGCGCCGGTGAGAACCGCGACGACGCCCGGCCGGGCCTCGGCCTCCGCGGTCTCGATCGTCCCGATGCGGGCGTGCGCGTAGGGGCTGCGGACGAAGGCGACGTCGACCAGCCGCTTGAACCCGAGATCGGCGACGTGGCGTCCGCGTCCCGAGGCCGCTCGGCGCGCGTTCGGACGCGGCAGGGACCGGCCGATCACGGACTCGGTCATGCGGCGGCTCCGATGGCCGCCAGGACGCGTTCGGGCGTGAAGGGTTGCGCCGAGACCGCGGCGCCGAACGGGGCGAGTGCGTCGTTGACCGCGAGCCAGGCGGCGGCGGTGGCGCCGATGGTCCCGCCTTCGCCCACGCCTTTCGCGCCCAGCACGGTGGTTTCCTCAAGCCCCTCGATATGGGCGGTCACGATGTCGGGCATTTCGCTCGCCATCGGCACGAGGTAATCGGCGAGCGTGCCGTTGAGCAGCTGGCCGGCGGAATCGTAGACGCATTCCTCGAAGAACGCCGCTCCGAGCCCCTGGACGACCCCGCCCCGCAGCTGCTCGTCGACCAGCAACGGGTTGACGATGCGCCCGCACTCGTCGGCCACCCAGACGCCGAGAAGCTCGATGGAACCGGTCTCCGGGTCGAGTTCGAGGTGGCAGCCGAGAGCCCCGTGCGCGACGTAGTAATGCGCGCGATTGGGGACATGGTGGCGGGTCGCCGCAAGCTCGGGCTGGAGATCGGCGGGCAGCGTGTCCTGGCGGAAATGACCGATGCGTGCGACCTCGGCGAGCGTGAGCCGCGCCGTCCCGCCGTCCCGGTCGACCACGCCGCCGTCCCTGAGATCCAGGCTCGCGGGGTCGGTCTGCAGGATGGGCCCGGCGAGCGCGAGCACGTTTTCCTTGAGGGCGAGCGCGGCGGCGAGCGACGCCTCGCCGCCCATCGCGAGACCGCGCGACGCCCAGGCGCCGCCGCCGAACGGCGTGGTGGCGCTGTCGCCCGCGATGACGTCGACGTCGCCGATGTCGACTCCGAGCTGGTCGGCGACGATCTGGGCGATCCCGGTCAGCGTCCCCTGCCCCTGGTCCGTGACGCTGGTGATGCAGCGTATCTTGCCCGACGGCTCGAGCTTTACGGTGGTCCCTTCCTGGGTCGAGACCGGCGCCTCCGAGGGGCCGTAATAGCCGGGGCCGTAGGCGGTGGGCTCGATGAAGGTCGCGACCCCGATACCGCGGTGAATCCCTTGGGCGCGGAGCGCGGCCTGCTCGGCGCGGAGCGCGTCGTAGTCCATCGCGTCGACAAGCCGGTCGAGCGCCTCGGCGAACGAGATGCGCGGTAGCTGGATACCGCCGACGGATGCCGCCGGCAGGCTGTCGGGATCGAGAAAGTTGATGCGGCGGAAGGCGACGGGGTCCATGCCGATCGCGCGCGCCGCCATGTCGCACAACTGCTCGGTCACAGCACAGGCGATCGGCACGCCGACGCCGCGATACATGCCGACGATCGGCTTGTTGACGTAGGCCGCCCGCATGGCGCCGCGATAGGCCGGCACCCGGTAGGGCGCGCCGGCGTTGGTAATCGCCATCATGCCCTCGGCGATGCCGAACCGGATGAAGGCGGTGAACGCGCCGATCGCCGACAAATCGTCGACCTCCATCGCGAGAATCTCGCCGCCCTCCGATACCGCGATGCGGCCGCGCACCCGGTGATCGCGGCTGTGCGCGTCGGCGCCGAACGCCTCCACCCGGTCCGCGCAATATTTCACGGGCCGGCCCAGCAGCCGCGAGATCGCCGCCGTCGCGATCTCGTCGTCATGGACGTTGATCTTGAGCCCGAACCCGCCGCCGACATCGGGGCAGATCACGCGGACGCGATGATCGTCGAGGCCCAGCAGGGCGGCATAGACTTCCTGCATCTGATAGGGCGACTGGTGCGACTGGTGGACCGTGAGCGTCCCGTCGGAAGGCCGGTAGTCCGCGATCGTCACCCGCGCCTCCAGCGTGACGGCGGTATGGCGCCCGAAGCCGAATTCGTGCTCGACCGACGCGGCGGCCGAGGCAAAGGCGGCGTCGACCGCGCCGGTCTCGATCCGGTGCGCGAAAGCGAGATTGTCGCCGAGCCCGGGATGGATCGCCGCCGCGCCGGGGGCAAGCGCTTCGGAGGGATCCGCCACGGCGTCGAGCGGTTCGTACGCGACGGTCACCAGATCGGCCGCGTCTTCCGCCGACGCGCGGCTCTCCGCGACCACGGCGGCGACCGGCTGGCCCTGCCAGAACGCCGTGCCCTGCGCCATGGGCGGCTGGGGCGCCGACTTGTGTCCGGGGCGGTGCGCGGCGATCGCGATCATCGGCTCGCACACGGCCGCGAGATCGGCGCCGGTCACGACGCGAACCGCGCCGGTCCGGCGGGATGCCTCGTCGCCGTCGATCCCCCGTATGCGCGCATGCGCGTGGGGGCTTCGCACGAAGGCGACATGCAGCATTCGCGGCAACACGATGTCGTCGGTGTAACGGCCGCGCCCGTGCACGAGCCGCCGAGCGGCGACGCGCGGCGCGGAACGGCCGATCGCACCGCCTTCCAGAACCGGCTCTGTCAAACGCCTCTCCGCCCTGCTCTACCCTCGCGGCCCGCCCATCAAGCCACGGAACGCCCGGTGCCTCAATATCGGCACGGCGCTATTGGCGCACGACCCGAGCCCCGCCATGATGACGCCCGCAATGTCGGATCGAGAGGCGTCGTTGGATCGGCCGCGCGAAGCGACGAATAAAGCGGCGGCTCCAAGGGCCGCCGCTCGGATGGCCGGTCTGTGGCTTGCACTGCCGCCCAATTTCCGCGGCATTCTGCTTCTCGCGGGCGGCGCCTTTCTGCTGACGAGCTCGGACGTTCTGGTCAAGGCGCTCGGCACCAAGTTCGCGCCGCACGAGCTTTCGTTCTACCGCTATGTGACGGGCATGATCGTGCTTGCCCCGCTCTTCGTCCAATTGGGCTGGAACGGGCTCAAGACCACGCGGATCGGCACGCACCTGCTGCGCATGGGGCTCGCCTTCGTCGCCCAGCTCGGCGTGTTCTACACGATCATCCACATGCCGCTCGCGGATGCGACGGCGTTCATGTTCTCCAAGCCGCTGTTCACCACCCTGGTGGCGGTGATCGTGCTGTCGGAGCTGGTCAGGGCGCGGCGCTGGATCGCGACGGCGGTGGGCTTTCTCGGCGTTCTGGTGATGATGCGCCCGGGCGCGGAGGGCATCGACCCGGTCGCGTTGATCGCCGTCGGCACCGCGCTGATCTTCGCCATCGCGAACGTGCTCATCCGCATCCTGGCCGCGACCGAGCCGACCGCCCGGATGCTGTTCTACTACCATATCGGCGGGGTGGCGGTCTTCGCCGGCCCGACGCTCTGGGCCGGGCACGCCCCGGTCGGAATCGAATGGTTGCTGCTGCTCGCCATCGGCGTTCTGACCACCGGCGGGATGTTCTGCTACTTCCGCGCGTTCTCCATCGGCGAGGCCAACGCGGTCGGCCCGGCCGAGAATCTTCGTCTGATATACGCCGCGCTTCTGGGTTTCCTGCTGTTCTCCGAGATCCCGTCGCTATGGACGGTGGCCGGGGCTGCGATCATCGTCGGCAGCACCTACTATATCGCCCGGGCCGAGGCGAGAGGCGAGAGGGGCGGATGACGGAAACGGTAATTTTCGAGCCGGGCGGCTACCGCTACATGCGGGGGGTGTTCCAGTATTCCGGCGGGGTCGCGGCGGAACCGGGATTCGCGATCGAGCGCGTGCGGTTCCGACATCCTCTTCCGCTCGAGGAGGGTTTCGCGGCGATCGAGGCCTATCTCGGCGCGCGCGGGCGGCCGACGACCGCGTTCTGCGCCTGCGAGCTGAGATCGCCCGCACCGTTCACCGAGGAAGGCTTCGCCGCTTTCAACCGGGTCTATGTGGGCACCCTCGAACGCTGGGGCATTTTCCGCGACGGGGACAACCCGGTGGCGCGCTCGAACGTGTGCCCGGCGGTCGACCCACCTGCCGGGCCCGGCTTCCATGCCTTCAGCTACACCGTGGCGGCCGGCGAGACGGCGGGCGGGTTCCTCGCCGCGGGCGGTGCCGACGTCCCGGAAGGCAAGGCGAATTACCGCGACCACATCGTTCGCCGGGGCGAGACGTCGCCCGAGGCGCTGCGCGAGAAGGCGCGCTTCGTCCTCGCCGAGATGGAAGCGCGGATGCAGGCGCTCGGCGCGGGGTGGGCGGATGCGACAGGAACGCAGGTCTACACGGTCCACGACCCGCACCCGTTCTTCGCCGACGAGATCGTGGCGCGCGGGGCGGCGCCCGCCGGGCTCACCTGGCACTACGCCCGGCCGCCCGTCGAAGGGCTGGAGTACGAGATGGACGTGCGCGGAGTCCCGGTCGAGCGCACGATCTGAGCGGCGCCTACTCGACGGTGACCGATTTCGCCAGATTGCGCGGCTGATCGACGTCCGTCCCCTTGGCTACCGCCGCGTGATAGGCCAGCAGCTGCGCGGGGATGGTGTAGAGGATCGGCGCGACGAACGGGTTGACCTCGGGCAGCTCGATCGTCGCGGCCGCAACGGCGCCGAGCTTTTGGATGCCGGGCGGGTCGGACAGAAAGACCACCTTGCCGCCGCGCGCGATGACCTCCTGCACGTTCGACGCGGTCTTGTCGAACAGGTCGTCCGACGGCGCGATGACGATGACCGGCACGTGCTCGTCGATCAGGGCGATGGGTCCGTGCTTCATTTCGCCGGCGGCGTAGCCCTCGGCATGGATGTAGCTGATTTCCTTCAGCTTGAGCGCCCCTTCGAGCGCGATGGGAAAACCGGTGCCGCGGCCGAGATAGAGCACATCCCTCGCCTCGGCGACTTCGCGGGCAAGCGCGGCGATCCGCTCGTCATGGCACAGGATGTCGTTGGCGCGGGACGGCACCTCGACGAGGGCCCGGCAAAGCTCCGCCTCGACCGTCCGGTCGATGTCTCCGCGCGCGGCGGCGATGGCAACGGTCAGGCAGGCGAGCGTGGCGAGCTGGGTGGTGAAGGACTTGGTGGAGGCGACGCCGATCTCCGGTCCGGCCTGGGTTCTGAAGACGGCGTCCGATTCGCGGGCGATCGAGCTTTCGTCGACATTGACCACCGAGACGATGCGCTGGGCCTGCGACCGGGCGTGGCGCAGGGCGGCCAGCGTGTCCGCCGTCTCGCCCGACTGCGAAATGAAGAGCGCCAAGCCGTCCGGCGGCAAATGCGGAGCGCGGTAGCGGAATTCGGATGCGATATCGACCTCGACCGGCACCTTGGCCAGCTGCGCGAGCCAGTACCGGGCGACCAGCCCCGCATGGTAGGAGGTTCCGCAGGCGACGATGGTGACCTTGCCGATTTCCGCGAGATCGAACGGCATCTCCGGCAGCGCGACGGTCCCGTTCCAGGGATCGAGCATGCTGTGCAGCGTATCGCCGATCACCGCCGGCTGCTCGTAGATCTCCTTGAGCATGAAATGGGGATAGTTCCCCTTGCCGATCATCGCGCCCGACGCCGCGGTGCGCCGGATTTGCCGCTCCACGACATTGCCGTCGCGGTCGTGGACCACCGCGCCGCCGGGGTGCACCTCGGCCCAATCGCCCTCTTCGAGGTAGCAGATGCTGCGGGCCAACGGCGCGAGCGCGAGCGCGTCCGAGCCGAGATACATTTCGCCGTCGCCGTAGCCGATCGCGAGCGGGCTGCCGCGCCGTGCGCCGATCATCAGATCGCCGTGCCCGGCGAACAGGATGGCGAGCGCGAACGCGCCTTCCAGCCGGTCGAGCGCCCGGGCGACGGCCTCCTGTGGCGTACCGCCCTCGCGCAGATAGCGGCTGATCAGGTGTACCGCGGCCTCGGTATCGGTGTCGGTGGCGAAGACATGGCCGGCCGCCGAGAGCTCGCGGCGCAGATCCTGGAAGTTCTCGATGATGCCGTTGTGGACCAGGACGACCCTGTCGTCGGCGTGCGGGTGCGCGTTGTTGACGGTCGGCCGTCCGTGGGTCGCCCAGCGGGTGTGCCCGATCCCGATCGTGCCGGGCAAGGGGCGCTCGGCGACGACGCCTTCCAGCCGCTCGATCTTGCCTTCCGACCGGCGGCGCTCGACCGAACCGTTGACCAGCGTCGCAATCCCGGCTGAGTCGTAGCCGCGATATTCGAGCCGCCGCAGACCCTCGATCAGGAGGGGGGCGATGTCGTTCTTCCCGATGATGCCGATGATGCCGCACACGGGCCCGGTCCTAGCGTTCCGATCCCGTTTCGGCGGTCCGGGTCGCCTTCTCCCGGGCCCGCCGGCGCACGCGGAAGGCTTCGGCCCAGCCCGTCTTCACCTTCTGCGTGCTCCGCTCCACGGCGAGGGAGTCCGCGGGCACGTCCTTGGCGATCACGCTTCCCGCGCCCACCATCGCGCCGGCGCCGATCGTGACGGGCGCCACCAGCGCGGTGTTCGAGCCGATGAAGGCGCCTTCCCCGATGTCAGTCTCCGCCTTGGAAAACCCGTCGTAATTGCAGGTGATGGTGCCTGCGCCGATATTCGCCCGCGCGCCGACCCTGCTGTCGCCGACATAGCTCAAATGGTTGACCCTGGCGCCGGCCTCCACCGACGAAGCCTTGATCTCGACGAAATTGCCGATGCTGACCTCTTCCCCGATCCGGGCTCCCGGACGAAGCCGCGCGAAGGGGCCGACGACGGCGCCGGCGGAAATCCGGGCGCCCTCGATGTCGCAAAACGCCCTGATCGTCACGCCGTCGCCCACGGTCACGCCGGGGCCGAACACCACCTGCGGGCCGATCGTGACATCGCGCCCGAGGACGGTGTCGTGGCTGAAATAGACGGTTTCGGGATCTGTCAGCGTCGCGCCCCCCGCCATCGCACGGGCCCGCAGGCAGCGCTGGAACACCGCCTCGGCGACCGCGAGCTCGGCACGCGAATTGACGCCCATGACCTCGTCGGAATCCGCGACTTCGGTCACCGCGCATTCGAGCCCCCGCGACCGGGCGATCTCGACGATGTCGGTCAGGGAAAATTCGCCCTTCGCGTTGTCGTTGCCCACGGCCTCGAGCAGGGAAAGCAGGTGACGCCCGTCGACCGCCGTGATTCCGGCATTGCAGAACCCGATCCGGCGGGTCTCCTCGTCAGCGTCGCGGTGTTCCACGATCGCCTGGAGCCGCCCTTCCCCGTCGACGATCAGGCGCCCGTATTCGGCGGTATCGGCCGGCCGGAAGCCGAGCACCACGACCGCCGGATCGGCGGGAGAACGCAGGATTTCGAGCATATGCCGGATCGTGTCGGCGGTGAGCAGCGGGGTGTCGCCGAACAGGATCAGCACGTCGCCGTCGAAACCGTCCAGAAAGTCCCGCGCGGCGAGCACCGCATGGGCGGTCCCGAGCGGCGGATCCTGCACCGCGGTGCGAACCGGCGAAACGGCGTCCGCGACGCGTTCGGCGCCGGAACCGACCACCACCGCCACGCGGTCGATCCCCGCCTCGGCCAGCCGGTCGAGGACATGATCGACCATCGCCCGGTTTCCGATCCGGTGGAGAACCTTGGGCAGGTTCGACTTCATGCGCGTGCCCTTGCCCGCGGCGAGCACTATGGCGATCGATCTTCTGTCACTCATCGGGCGGACACCGGCGCCATCTGTGGACTGGCGAGGGAAACTGCCACAAAGCCCAATTCGACGCCATGTTCTTCACCCCGCGCCCTCCGGGCCGCTGCGTGCGGGTCAACGCGGCAGCGTGTAGACCCTGGACTGGCCGGCACCTTCCATCCTGGCGCTCGTCAGATGCCCGATAACGGCGCCGAGATCGGTGTCCAACTGAACCCTGACGGGTAACGGATAGACGCCGTCGAACAGCGGCGCGAACCAGAAGGTCATGGTCTTCTCGCCGCCGGCGAGCCCGCCATAGTCCGTCTTCTTGCGGCGACCGTAGAGGATTTCGATCGCGAGATCGCAGACATCGGCCTTGCCCGAATAGGCCGAACGGCTGCTTCGCGGAAGCTCGTCCTCGCCGTGGGCTTCGATCACCGCATCGAACCGTCTGCGGCCGTCGAAGATCGGCACCCTGATGGAACAGGACCTTTCGCTGGGCACCGCGCGCGCGACGGTGAGTATTGCCGTAGCGATGTCGACCGAACCGAGCAGGTGTTCGGCGGGGATCGGAGGGGTCTTGCGCTTGGGCTCGACGCTCACGACGACGGGACGCCCGCCCTTGTATTCGAGGGTCCTCCAGCGCCGCTTTCCGCGCCAGGAACTCTCCGTGTGGACGGATTCCGGAACGAATCCTTCCCCTGCCACCCGGCCTTTCGATTGTACGCGCAGCGACCACGGCAGCAGATAGCGGACGAGACCGTCTATGTGGGAGGAAAGTTCCACCTCGTAGCTGTCGGCACCCAGCGTAAGGCGGATCTTGAGATCGACCGTGTGGATGCCGCCGATATGGACGGCATAGACGAGGTCGATGCCGCGCGGCGCTGGGGAGGGCCGGCGTTCCTCGACCGCCGCCGATGCCGCCGCCGCGCCGGAGAGAAACAGAAAAACGAGCGCGGCCCGTATCGCGTTGCCGATAGTCATTCCAGGGATTACGGATGGCCCATTGGATCGGAAGTCGGGCATCGGGGCGGGAGCTTGCAACACTCAATTCCGGGCCGTTTCTTGACACCTGGAAGGGGCGAACCGTATACCCGCCAATCCTTGGGCGCGTAGCTCAGCGGGAGAGCGCTCGCCTCACACGCGAGAGGTCGCTGGTTCAATCCCAGCCGCGCCCACCATTGTCCCGATTGTCTCGGCGTGCCCCGGCGTTCTCCATCACGACCAGCGCCCGGACCTCGATGCTTTCGCGCGGCGGCGCATCGGCGGGCGTTTCGGCGAACGAGAAGGCGCCGTGCGGGGTGAAGCGGGCGCGGCCGTCGTCGACGCTGTCCCAGCCCTTGATCAACAACACCTCGTCGGGCGCGATTTCCGGCGCGTAGTACCAGCGCTGCGTGGGCGCGTGCGCCAGCTGGTAGATCTCGCCGATCCGGTCGGGAAACACCTGGTCGGTGGCGATCAGCTCCCCGGCTCCGACGGAGGACGCGTCGGCAACCGCCAGCGGCGAACGCCGCACCGGACCCGAGATCGGGCGCCAGACATTGACCTGGACGATGCGGGCCTTGCTCCGGGCGAGCCGTTCGGCCTCGTCCTCACCCAGTATGTCGGCAACCCGTTGCGGCCCGCTCTTCACGGTGTAATCGACATGGACGCGAAGGGCCGGTCCGCGCAGCCCGTCCGGGTTGGGCGCGCCCTCTTCGCCGTCGGACCGCCGCGTGGCATCGAAGACCACGGTCCGGTCCGCGCCGAACCGCTTATTCAGGAGCGCCTCGATTTCGGGGTAGTAGCGGTTCTCGATCGCGTCGTCGTCATAGAGGTCGACAACTTCCGTCGCGTGGCGCAGCAGCTCGAACCCTTCGCGGTCGATCGACAGATGGTCCGACAAAGGACGCATGTCGGCGATCGGCACCTCGATGGACTCGGTCTCGAAGAAGAGCTTCTGCGTGCCGCCGGTAAGCGCGGTGCTGTGGAACGCGGGCTTGGTGTCCTGCGGCACGATAAAGGTGAGCGCCGCCACCACATCGGCTCCGGCGGGAGCGGAACTCGACTGCGCGACCTGGGTCATTCTTTTCCTTTCTCGCCGGGGCTCATGCGAACGCATACGCGTTCGCGACGTTTCGCCCCGCAATATAGTGTTACATCATAGTTTGCATAGATCGGCCGCTTTCGGGAGTTGTCATGGGTTTCCTTGTGGATGTCGTTCTACCGCTCGCGCTCGCCTTCATCATGCTCGCGCTCGGCTTGGGCCTTACCTTCGACGATTTCGCCCGGGTGGTGCGCCGTCCGCGCGACTTCGCCGTCGGCGCCGTGTCGCAGATCGTCGTGCTGCCCGTCGTGGCATTCGCCCTCGCGAGCGTCTGGCCGATGGCGCCGGAGCTCGCGCTCGGCCTGATGATCATCGCCGCCGCGCCGGGCGGGGTGACATCCAACATCCTGACGGCGTTCGCGCGCGGCGATGTCGCGCTGTCGATCTCGCTGACCGCGGTGATCAGCCTGTTGAGCGTGATCACCATCCCGGTCATCGTGGTCTTCGCCTACGGCGAGTTCATCGGAGAGCAGACGGGCAAGGACATTTCCGTCGCGGGCACGGCTATCAGCGTTTTTCTGATCGTCGCCGTTCCGGTCCTGATCGGCCTGATCGTCCGCCGCTTCGCGGAGAGCCTCGCGCTGCGGTTCGAACCGGCGGCGCGCAAGATCTCCGCGGTGCTGTTCGTCCTCGTGCTCGCCGGGGCGATCTACGATCAACGCGCCAACATCGTCCCCTATTTCGCGCAGGCCGGGCTGGTCACGCTGGTCCTCAACCTGCTGATGATGACGATCGCCTGGCTTCTCGCCCGGACGTTCGCCACCGGCCCGACCCAGCGGATCGCCATCGCGATCGAGTGCGGACTCCAGAATGGAACGCTCGCCATCGCGGTCGCGGTTCTCCTGTTCGGCGGCGGGCTCGCGACCGTGCCGGCGGCGACCTACAGCCTGATCATGTTCGCGACCGCGCTGATCTATATCGTCGTGTTGCGGCGGGGGCCGGCCTAGATCGCAAGCCCGGCCGCGCGGCCCTCCTCGATCGCGCGGAAGGCGTCGAGCCCCGCCGCCTCGCGGGCTCCGCCGACGACATGGACCGGCATGCCGGACGCCGCCAACGTGTCGGCAAGGCCGCGGTCGGGCTCCTGCCCCGCGCAGACGACGATCGTGTCGACCTCCAGCACCCGGTCCGTCCCTTCGACGGCGACGTGCAGCCCGGCATCGTCGACCTGCCGGTAAGCGACACCGGAGATCATCCTGACGCCGCGCGCGGCGAGCGCGGCACGAACCACCCAACCCGTGGTCAGCCCGAGGCTCGCGCCCATGCGGCCGGGCCGCCTCTGAAGCATCCAGATTTCGCGGCCCGAACCGTGAGGGGCGCCTCCGGCGGGGGCGAGACCGCCTGGCGAGCGATGATCGGGGTCGACGCCCCACTCGGCGTAGAACGCGGCGACCGGGTCTTCCGGCGGGGCGGCGGGCGCCGACAGGTACTCCGCGACGTCGAAACCGACGCCCCCGGCCCCGACGATGGCGACGCGGCCGCCGGGCGTCACCCGACCGGTCAGCATGTCGGCATAGGAGCAGACGGAAGGATGGTCGGCGCCCGGAACGTCGAAGGGGCGCGGGCGCACGCCGTTGGCGACCACCACCGCATCGAAGCGCGCGAGGTCTTCGGGGTCCTCGGGGTGTCCGAGACGGACCTCCACGCCGAGATCCGCGATCCGCCGGGCGAAGTAGCGCATCGTCTCGTCGAACTCCTCCTTGCCGGGAACCGCGCGCGCGAGGTTGAGCTGGCCGCCGAGCCTGTCCCCGGCTTCGAACAGCGTCACCGCGTGGCCCCGCTCGGCCGCGGCCACGGAAGCGGCGAGACCGGCCGGACCGGCGCCCGCGACCGCCACCCGCTTCGCCGGACCCGGGAAAACGGTGCCGTTGTCGTACTCGTTGCAGGCCTCCGGGTTGACCAGGCAGGTCGCCGTGGCCGACCGGAAGATCCGGTCGAGGCAGGCCTGGTTGCAGGCGATGCAGGTGTTGATCCGGTCGGCCCTCCCCGATGCCGCCTTGGCGACGAACTCGGGATCGGCGAGGAGCGGCCGGGCGAGCGCGACGAGATCGGCGTCTCCCGCCGCCAGGATCGCCTCGGCGGTCTCGGGCGTGTTGATACGGTTGGAAACCACCATCGGAATCCCGACCGCGCGCTTGAGCCGCGCGACGAAGGGCGCCCAGGCGGCGCGCGGAACCGCCTTGGCGATGGTCGGTATGCGGGCCTCGTGCCAGCCGATGCCGGACGACAGGATATCGGCGCCCGCCCCGGCGACCGCGCGGCCGAGCGTGGCGGTCTCTTCGCCGGTCAGCCCGTCCTCGATCAGGTCGAGCACCGAGATGCGGTAGATCACCAGGAAGTCGTCGCCGACGCGTTCGCGGATCCGGCGGGCGATCTCCACCGGGAAGCGGATCCTGTCGTCGAAGCCGCCGCCCCACCCGTCATCGCGTCGGTTTGTGGCGGACACGCAGAACTGGGTTATCAGGTAGCCCTCGGAGCCCATCACCTCGACCCCGTCGAACCCGGCCTCGCGGGCGAGCTCGGCGCTGCGCGCAAAATCCTCGATCGTGGTCTCGACTTCTTCCGCGGTCAGCGCGCGGGGCGCGACCTTGTTGATCCGGGTGGGGATGGGCGACGGCGCGACGGTCTCCGCGAGCTGCGCGTAGCGCCCGGCATGGAGGATCTGCAGGCAGATTCTGGTGTCGTGCTCGTGGACCGCGTCCGCGATCGGCCTGAGCGCCCGCGCCTTGTCGAGGCTATCGAGGACGGGGGTTTCCTCGTCCATCCGGCCGTAAGGGTTGGGCGCGTAGCCCCCGGTCACGATCAGCCCGGTGCCGCCCCGCGCCCGCGCCGCGTAATAGGCGGCCTCGCGCGCGATGGCGTTGTCGCGGAGCTCGAGTCGGGTGTGCATCGACCCCATCACGACCCGGTTGGCGAGCCGGGTACGGCCGACATCGAGCGGCCGCAGGAGATGCGGGTAACCGTTCTCTGAATTCATGGGCCCTCCGTCGCGGGTTTGTCCGCGCGAAGGGCCGCCGCGTCAATACTGGCCGTGCGGCTCCAGGCCGAAACGGTACTGACCGATCATCGACATGACCGCGTCGTGGTTGAGGCTGATATGAGCCGCCGCGCTGTGAATGTCCCGCCAGGCGCGTTGAATGGGGTGGCCCGCGTGCATCGACCGTCCGCCGACGGCCGCGAGGATCAGGTCGATGGCGGTCACCGCCTGGTGGGTGATGAACGATTGGCTGCGCCGGTTGCGCATCCGGGTTTCCAGCGACACCGTGCCGTTGGCCGCGACCTCTTCCTGGGTCTCGGCGATGTCGCGGTAGGCGACGACGAGGCAGGAATCGATCAACGCCTCGGCCTCGCCGACGCGCTTCTGGACGGTCTGGTAATCGGACACCTGCCGGCCGCCGGAGACCACCGCGCCGCGGGTCTCGCGGCTGCGGTTCTCCTCAACGAACGCGTCGAGCGCGCCGCGCGCCGCGCCGACCGGCGGAATCGCGAGGGTGTAGGGAACGCAGGCCAGCATGGGGATGCGGTACATCGGGTTGTCGTGAGCGGGAAGGCCGGGCGCGATCCCGGTCGTGGCCTCGGCGAACGGCAGGACGCGGTGCGCGGGCAGGAACGCATCGTCGACCAGCACGTCGTAGGACCCGGTCGCCGACAGCCCCACATTGTCCCAGCTGTCCCAGTCGATGACGTAATCGGCGCGGGGGATCAGGGTGAAGGCGGGCATCCTCGTCTCGCCGTCGCCGGTCGGCAGCATCGCGCTGCACAGGTTCCAGTCGGCGTGCGGGCAGCCGCTCGAGAATTTGAAACGCCCGGACAGGCGGTAACCGCCGTCGACCGCCACAGCGGTCCCCGCCGGCGCGTAGGACCCCGAGATGGAGACGCCCGGGTTCCCGCCCCAGATCTCGTCCTGGGCGGCCTCGGGAAACAGCGTCAGAAGCCAGTTGTGGATCATGTAAAGACCGCACACCCAAGCGGTCGACGCACACCCTTCCGCGAGTGTGGCGCTCACGTCGATCACCGTTTCGTAGCCGCGCTCCCAGCCGCCGTAACGCCGGGGCTGCAAGGCACGGTGGATTTCGGCGCCCCGGAACGCCTCGATCACCTCGTCGGCCACCTTCGCCTCGCGTTCGCCCTTCAGCGCCAGTTCGCGCACCAGGGGCATCATCGCCTCGACGCGGGACTTGACCTCCTCGCGGGTCGGGACCGTCGGGCCGGCCGTCCGCTGTGCCGCCAATGCCATCCAGCCTCTCCTCGCAGCGCGGGAGAAACGATCCGCTTCGCGCGGGCTCAGGTCAAGCACCCGGCGTTCCGGTGCCCCGGCAATTCGTGCATATTCGAGCGGTGGCGGCATTCCGAGGAAGGAAGGATCGATGGACGGCAAGATCGCGCTCGAAGAGCATTTCGCGATAGAGGACACGTTGAGCGACTCCGCGGGCTACCTCCCGCAGAACACGTGGGAGGAGCTGAGCGGCCGGCTGCTCGACCTCCACGACCGGCGGATTCGCGAGATGGACGCGCACGGGATCGAGATCATGATCCTGTCGCTCAACGCGCCGGCGGTGCAGGGAATCCACGACCGGGCCGAGGCCATCGCGATCGCCACGAAGGCCAACGACTTTCTCGCCGAGGAAATCGCCAAGCGCCCCGACCGGTTCCTCGGCTTCGCCGCGCTTCCGATGCAGGATCCCGACGCGGCGGCGCGGGAGCTGGAGCGCTGCGTGAAGGAGCTCGGCTTCGTGGGCGCGAATGTGAACGGCTTTTCCCAGATCGACGAGCCCGATACGGCGGTCTATTACGACCTTCCGCAATACCGGCCGTTCTGGAGCACGGTGGCCGCGCTCGACGCGCCGTTCTACCTGCATCCGCGCAACCCGCTGCCCAGCATGGCGCAGATCTACGAGGGCCATCCCTGGCTGCTCGGCCCGACCTGGGCGTTCGGGCAGGAGACCGCCGTGCATTCGCTGCGGCTGATGGCGTCGGGCCTGTTCGACGAGCACCCGGGAATCCAGATCGTGCTCGGCCACATGGGCGAAGGCCTGCCGTTCAGCATCTGGCGCTGCGACAACCGCAACAGCTGGACCAAGGCGCCGCCGGCGTACCCGGCCAAGCGCAAGCTCGGCGACTATCTCCGGGAGAACTTCCACATCACGACCTCGGGCAATTTCCGCACGCAGAGCCTGGTGGACACGATGCTGGAGGTGGGGTCGGACCGGATCATGTTCTCGGTCGACTGGCCGTTCGAGAACGTCGACTGCGCCGCCGAATGGTTCGACGACGTGACGATCTCGGAGGCCGACCGGATCAAGATCGGCCGCACCAACGCGATGCGGCTGTTCAAGATCGCGGGGTGAGGCGGAGAGCGGGCCTCAGCCCGTGCCCCGGATAGCGCGCCAGATTCGCTCCGGCGTGAGCGGCATTTCCAGATGCGTCACGCCGTATTCGCGCAGCGCGTCGGTCGCCGCGCTGACGACGACCGCCGTCGCGGGCGTGGTTCCGGCCTCGCCCGCGCCCTTGACGCCGAGCGGATTGCCCTCGGTCGGGAGATCGTTGAGCCGGCCCCCGAACGAAGGCAGGTCGTCGGCGCGCGGCAGGCAGTAATCCATCAACGAGCCGGTGAGCAGTTGCCCGGATGCCGGGTCGTAAACGGTTCGTTCCATGATCGCCTGACCGATTCCCTGGGCGATCCCGCCATGGATCTGGCCCTCGACGATCATCGGATTGATGGCGCGGCCGACATCGTCGACCGCCGCGTAGCGGACGACTGCGAGCTCCCCGGTCTCGGGGTCGATCTCGACCTCGCAGGCGGCCGCCCCGTTGGGATGGGCGTGGAGCCGGGTGGAAATCTCTTCGGTCGCCGCCAGCGGCGCCTTGGCGGCGACCTCGAACAATCCGATGGAGCGGTCGGTGCCGAGCACGGTGAAGCGGCCCTCGGCGTAACCGATGTCGGTGGCCGCGGCCTCGAGCAGACGCGCGGCCTCCTCGCGCCCCTGTTCGACGATCCGCCGCGCGGCGCGATGGAGGATCGTGCCGCCCAGCCGCATCGACCGGTCGGCATGGGACCCTGAGCCCGCCATCGCCCTGTCGGTGTCGCCATAGACGATCTCGACCCGGTCGAAGGGGATTTCCAGCATCCCGGCGACGACCTGGGCGAAGCTGGTCTCGTGCCCCTGGCCCGACGCCTGGGTGCCGATGACCGCCTCGACCCTGCCGTCGGGACGCACCGCGACGTCGGTCCGCTCATAGGGCGCGGCGCCGGGCGATTCAAGATAGGTGACGGTGCCGATCCCGGCCCGTTTGCCGCGCGCCCGGGCGGCGGCCCGGCGGGCGGGAAAGCCCTCCCGGTCGATCTCACGCAGGACGGCGTCGAAGTTCTCGCCGAACGCACCCGAATCGTAGTCCAGCCCCAGCGCGGACCGGTAGGGGATCGCGTCGGCCGCAATCAGGTTGCGCCGGCGGAGCGCCGCCCGGTCCATGCCGATCTCGTCGGCGGCGAGATCGATCATGCGTTCGATGACTTGGGTGACCTCGGGCCGTCCGGCGCCGCGATAGACCGAGACGGGAATCGTGTTGGCGAGCACGCCCCGCACCGCGACGTGGATCGCGGGTATGTCGTAGGGCGGCCCGGCCATCTTCAGAAGGTTGGAAAGGACCGCGAACGAAATCGGATACGCGCCGAGATTGCCCAGGTAATCGATCCGCGCCGCCGTTATGCGGTCCTCGGCGTCGAGCGCGAGCGCGCCTTCGGTATGGATGTCGCGCGCGTGGTAGTCGGACAGGAAGGTGTCGCTCCGGCTGCCGGTCCACTTGACCGGGCGGGCGCATCGCTGGGTCGCCCAAAGCAGGAGCGGATACTCGTTGCCGCAGGGCGAGCGGACCCCGAACCCGCCCCCGACATCGCCGGTGACGATCCGGACCCTGTCGGGCTCCACGGCGAGGGCCGCCGCGATGGCGTGCTTGAACCGGTGGACGCCCTGGCTTGGCGCATGCAGGGTGAAACGCCCGGACCCCGCATCGAATTCGCCAAGGGCGGATTTGGGCTCCATCGGACAGCCGTAGATGCGGTGATTGTGGAGCGCGATCCGAACGACCCGGCGGGCTGCGGCGAACGCCGCCTCGACAGCCGCGGCGTCGCCCGCTTCGGCGCGCAGGCAGACATTGTCCCGGTCCCAGACCCCGGGCGCGTCCGGTTCCGCCGCTGCGCGCGTGTCTGTCACCGCCGGGAGGGGCTCATAGACGACCGCGATCCGTTCCAGCGCATCGAGCGCGGCCTCCCGCGTTTCCGCCACCGCGAGGGCGACGATCTCGCCGACGTGGCGGACCCGGTCGGTCGCGATCGGCAGCGGCTCGGGCAGCGGGGAAAGCTGGTCGCTGGTGAGCCCGGGCTTGGACGGATCGAGGTGATCAGCAGGGGTGTGGTACTGGAGCAGGCCCGTCAGCCCGTCCGCCGTGTAATCGTTCCCGGTCAGCACGGCCAGCACGCCGGGAGTCGAGGCGGCGTCGGACGCGTCGGTTTCGAGGATCCGGGCGTGGGCGTGCGGCGAGCGCAGAAATGCGGCGCAGGCCTGACCGGGCGCGTTGAAATCGTCGCTGAACCGCCCCCGGCCGGTAAGAAGCCGGCGGTCCTCCTTTCGCGGAACCCGTTCGCCGATCGGTCCGCTTGCCACGCCGCCCCCTTCGGCACCCGCCCTCAGGCCGCCACGGTCTCCGCCGGCACGATGTCGCGGAGCTGCGGAACGACGTGCTCCATGAACAGCCGCATCGAGCGTTCGCGGTGCGCGCGTGTCGCCCAGTCCTTGCCGGTCACGATCAGGAACGTGCCGAAGCCGCCGGACTCGTCGTGGAACCGCTTGATCTTGTCGGCCACCGAATCGGGTTCGCCCAGCAGGTAGAACTCCGCCTCGACCAGCGCCTCGATGCCGCGCTCGTCGTTGGGGACGCGGAGGTCGTAGAACTTCTCCAGCATCTTGAGGAAGCCGCGCTCCGCCTGGAAACCGATCTCGTGGGTCACCGCGGGGCGCAGGTCCTCGATCGCCTGCCGCTCGCTGTCGGCGATATAGACGATGCGGGACGCGGTGACGTTGCGGCGCGGGTCCGCGATGCCGGCCGCCCGCGCCGCCGCCGCGTAGAGGTCGGCCTTGGGCTTGAGCCGGCCGGCCGACTCCAGGAAGGCGGAGATCAGCGTGTAGCCGCGCTCGCCCGCGATGCGGATCATCGGCTCGGTATCGGTCGCGGTCGCCATCGGCATCTGCCTGCCCGCGAAGGGCTTGGGCAGCGCGATCACGCCCTTCCCCTGCCAGTGCTCGCCGTCCCAGTCGAACGGCTCGTCGGATTCCCAGCATTTCAGAACGAAGTCGAGCGCTTCGTTGAGCCGTTCGTGGCGGTCCTCGAAGCCGAGCCCGCGTTCCTCGGAGAACAGCGGCAGCGGAAAACCTGAGCCGAACCCGAAGATATAGCGCCCGCCGGTCAGGTGATCGGTCACGGCGGACTGGATTGCCACGTCCACCGGGTGGTGCAGATGGATCAGCTTGACCGCCGCGCCCATGCGGATGCGGCTGGTGAGCCCGGCCGCCTTGCACATCATCAGGTCGGGCGCGGGGATGGTGTCGATGCGGTTGATGTAGGGCCGCTCGCCGTGGTGCTCGCTGATATAGGCGTCGCGGAAGCCCAGCCGGTCCGCGAGGACGATCTCGTGGATGTCCTCGTCGTAGGTTCGGGCGGCGCTGGTGTGCGGCCGGATGCCGTTGGAAAAGATGCCGAATTCCATTACTGGTTCCCCGGCCGCTCTCAGCTCTTCGGCGGGTCGATCGGGCCGCCCGCGTCGATCCAGGCCTGGATGCCGCCGCCCAGATGCGCCACCGGCGCGAGCCCCATGTCATCGGCGGTCTTGGCCGCCAGCGCCGACCGCCAGGCGCCGGCGCAGTAGAACACGAAGGTCCTGTCCTCGGCGAAGAAGGGCTTGTGATAGGGGCTCTCGGGATCGATCCAGAATTCGAGCATGCCGCGCGGGACGTGGCGCGCGCCCGCGATCCGGCCGGTTTTGGCGAGCTCGCGGATATCGCGGAGGTCGACGAACACGACATCGTCGGTTCCGTGCATCTCGAGCGCCTCGTCGATTTCGACCTTGCGGACCTGGGCGTCCGCCTCGGCAACCATCGCCATGACGGATTTGCGGATGTTCTGGGGCATCGTCGGGTTTCTCCCGGGTGGCCGGTGTCGCCGCACTTTGGTCGCGCGCCGTCCCCCTGTCCACCGGCGGCGCGCGTTGCCTGCGACCCGTGCGATAGCCTAGACAGAAGCCCGGCCGCGAGAATCGAAGAGGATCGGAACCATGCCCCCGCCCGACAGGGTCGCGCTGGTCACCGGCGCCGGAACCGGTATCGGCCGCGCCGCGGCGCTCGCGCTCGCGCGGACCGGTCATGCGGTCGTTCTGGCGGGCCGGCGGCAGGCGCTTCTGGAGGAAACCGCCGCGATGGCCGGACCGGACGGCCCGCCGATGCTGGTCGTGACCTGCGATCTCGCCGAGCCGGAGCAGATCCGCGCCCTGTTCGCGCAGACGGAAGAGGCCTTCGGGCGGCTCGACCTCTTGTTCAACAACGCCGGCATGAGCCCGCCCGCCACCGCCACGGAGGACCTGCCGCTCGCCGACTGGAAACGGGCGGTCGACGTGAACCTCACCGCCGCCTTCCTCTGTGCGCAGGAAGCGATCCGGATGATGAAGCGCCAGACCCCGAAGGGCGGGCGGATCGTCAACAACGGCTCGATCGCGGCCCACGCGCCGAGGCCGAACACGGTCGCCTATACCGCGACCAAGCATGCGATTACCGGGCTCACCAGGAGCCTTGCGCTGGACGGGCGCGCGCACGACATCGCCTGCAGCCAGATCGATATCGGCAATGCGGAGACGCCGATGACGGAAAGGATGAAGGCGGGCATACCGCAACCGGACGGGCGGGTGGTGGCGGAACCGGTGTTCGACGTGGCTCACGTCGGCGACGCGGTGGCCCGGATCGCCGACATGCCGCTCGACGCGAACGTGCTCTTCATGACGATCATGGCCACGAAGATGCCCTTCGTCGGACGCGGCTGAGCGTTCAGCCGGCGTGCCCGGCGATGAAGTCGCGCGCCTCTCCAATCACCTCGTCGTCGATGAACATGTGGCCGCGGTCGGCGTAGCGGCGGAAGCGGTACGGCGCGCCCGCCGCTTCCAGCGCGTCGGTCATGCGAAGCACCTGCTCGATCGGGATCGAGGGATCGTCGTCGGAATGGAGGATGAGTTGCGGCGCGTTGCCGGGCGCGACGTGGCGGATCGGCGAGGCGTATTCGCGGGCGTCGGGGAAGGGCTCGCCCGGCGGCGCCCACCCGGCGCCCCAGTCGAGGCTGACGATGTCGTAGGCGCCGGAGACGCAGACCGCCGCGCGGAAGGTCGAGGGGTATTCGTCCCATCCGCCGGTCGGGGGGAACCGCCCGTCGCCCAGCGTGGCCGCGAGCGAGGCGAGATGACCGCCGGACGACATGCCGATCAGGAAGATCCTGTCCCGGTCGAGCCCGTAACGCCCCGCATTCGCGTGGACCCAGCGGATCGCGCACAGCACATCCTGATAGGCCGCCGGCGCGGGCGAGCAGGTCACCAGCCGGTAGTCGATGCTCATCGCGAAGAAGCCGAACCCGGCCCACTGCCGCACGTCGATGGCGCCGGTGTCGCGCCGGGTCCCGAAATACCAGCGCCCGCCGTGGATGGAGAGGATGACGGGCAGGTCGCCGCCCTCTTCGGGCCGCGCGATGTCGGCCAGCAGCGATGCGCCGTGGACATGGCCGTAGACGACGGTCTCCATCGCGCTCTCCGTCATCGCCGCGCAAACCTGTCGAGGCGCACCGGCCCCTCGATGCCGGCATAACGGATCGCCGGCGGGATCCACCCGGCGGCCACCGCGTCGAGCAGATCGCGGGTCATCCCGTCCGCGTCCGGCGGCGCGGGCAGAACCAGCCAGGCCTTCGAAAGCGTGTTGCGGACCGTGGAGACCGTCATCCCGTCCGGCACCCGGATTCCCCAACGCCGCAGCGCCGCAGCGGGATCGGCCTCGAACCGGGCCTGGAACACCGGGTCGCGCGAAATCCAGTCGAGCGGGGCATAGCGCGGGTCGCGGTAGCACTCGCCGAACGCCTTGATGTCGGCGTAGGCTGATGCGGTTTCGGCGTAGCGGGGCGACGGCAGCACGATGTTGGTGAGAGAGACCGTGTTCCGCACCGCGGAGACGGTCTTGCCGGCCGGCAGGGCGATGCCGAGCTCGCCGAGCACCGGGGCCGCGTCGCCGACGAGCCGGTCGGCGAAGGCCGGGTCGGCCCATGCCCGCGCGACGATGCGTCCGACGGTTTCGTTTCGCTCGCCCAAACCCGCGCCTCCACTCAGCCGCCGGTCAGGCCGAGCACGTTCCATTGCGCGCCCTCTCCGGCGGCGCCCATCAGCACCTTGCCGCAGGCCTGGGCGATCTCGTCGGCGAGCAGGATGTGCTGCGTGCCGCCGTGAATGTCGCGGTAGCAGCGCTGGAGGTCGCTCCGCCGGAGCGAAACCCCGCGCGAGGCGCGGTGGGCGAAGGTGGAGAGGTCGGAGATCACGTCGTGGATGTGCCGCATGGCGAGCCGGATCAGCGCGATCTGCTCCAGGCTTCCCTGGCGGTTCCGGGCGAAGCTCTCGGAGAGGTCCTCCCAGGCCTGGTAGACCAAGGCGCGGGCGGCGCGGTATCTGGCCTCCGCCTCGGCATAAGAGTGCTGGAAACCCGGACCGTCCCGCATGGGACCGAACGCGTCGACCCGCTGGCGCGCCAGTGCGGCGATCTCGTCCAGCGCCCGCCGGCCGACGCCGAGCGCCCAGCTGGTGTGTCCCCATGTGGTCGAGACGACGAGCCCGGCGCCGTATTGCGGGCCGCCTCGCATCTGGGTCGGGCCGTCGAACTTGTAGCAGCACGCCGCCGGCACGAAGAGCTCGGCTTCCTTGAGTGTGTAGTCGAAGCTGCCGGTGCCCCGCAGCCCGTGCACGTCCCAGTTGCCGGTGAGCTCGATCGTGTCCCTCGGGTGATGGCAGAGCACGATGTCGGGATGGCCGTGCTCGTCCGTCTGCATCTCGTCGCCGTCCATGAGGAAGCAGCCGGAATGCACCCAGTCGGCATGCCAGATGCCGCTCGCATAGCCCCAGTTGCCCCAGATCACGTAGCCGCCGTCCGCCTCGCGCGCATAGCCGCGGGGCACCCCCTGCCCCGCCATGGTCGAGTTCCGGCCGCCCGGGTAGACGATCTCCACGCCCGCGTCCGGCAGGAACGGGCCGGCGGATGCGCCCATCACGCCGTTGACCATCAGGCACCAGCCGGCCGAGCCCTCGACGCGGGAGACCAGCTCGACGATCTCCATGGCCTCGACGAAGGGAAGCTCCGCCCCGCCGGCGTCCTTCGGGATGAGGAAGGAATAGAGGCCGCTCTTTCGCATGCCGTCGGCGACCCGGTCGGTCTGGTGATAGACCCCCTCGGCTTCGTCGGCATCGGCCTCGATGACCGGCAGCAGGTCGACCGCGGCCTTCCTGAGTCCTTCGAATGAGCGGTCCGGTTGCGCGTCCATGGCTCGCCCCCTCCCTGCCGCGTGTCGCGCGGGAAGAGTGCACCCGCCGCAGGCCGGAGTCCAATGGGCCGCGATCGGGCGGACCCGGGGCGCCGTCAGAATCCGAACAGCACTTCGGGCAGCCAGGTCGCCGTGGCCGGGTAAAAGGCCACCATGAGGAGCGTCAGCAGCTGCGCCGCGACGAACGGCGCCACGCCCTTGTACATGTCGCCATAGGTCATGTCGCGGGGCGCGATCGACCGCAGATAGAAGATCGACGGCGCCATCGGCGGGGTGAGATAGGAGGTCTGCAACACGATGCACACCATCACCCCGAACCACAGCGGGTCGATTTCCGACGCGCGAACGATCGGGTCCGAGATCGGCAGCACGATGATCAGCACCGAGATCCAGTCGAGCACGAAGCCCAGGATGAACACCACCAGCAGGAACAGGAGGATGATCTCGATCTGGCCGAGCTTGTGGCCCTCGATGATCTCCGCCACCAGCTCGTCGCCGCCATGGATGATGAAGATGCTGGCAAACAGCACGCCGCCGATCACGATCATCATGACCATCGAGGTGATCTTGATGGTCTGGGCCAGCGCTTTCTTCAGAACTTCGAAGGAAAACTGCTTGTAGGCGATGCTCAGCAGCACCGCGCCGGTCGCGCCCACCGCGGCCGCCTCGGTGGGCGCCGCGATGCCGGCGAAGATGCTTCCCAGCACGGCCAGGATCAGGAGCGCGGCGGGGACCAGCGCGGTCAGCAGGAGCCAGAGCTTTTCGCCGAGCGTGACGTCGATCTCGGAGGGGTCGAGGCCGGGGCCGGCGTCGCGCTGGATCGCGCAGCGTCCGATGATATAGATCAGGAACAGCGCCACCATGACCCCGGCGGGGATCAGGATGCCGGCGAACAGGTCGCCGACCGACATCTCGACGATCGAGGCGTAGACGATGATCACCACCGAAGGCGGGATGGTGGTGCCGAGCGAGCCGCCGGCGCACACCGTTCCCGCGGCGAGATCCTTGCGGTAGCCGGTCGACATCATCGCCGGCACGGCCATCAGCCCGACCACGATCTCGACCGCGCCGACCACGCCGGAAGACGCGGCGAAGATGCCGCACATCACGATGGTGGTGATGGCGAGGCCGCCGCGGAACGGCCCGAACCACACCTTGATGGCGTCGAACAGCTTGGCCGCGATGCCGGCGCGTTCCAGCATCGCGCCCATGAACACGAACAGCGGGATCGCCGCCAGGATGAAGTTCGACGTGACGTCGTACATCCGGCTGTGGAACTGGATCGGCAGGTTCATCCCGTAGGCAAAGATGCCGAACACGAAAGCCGTCGAGATCAGGCTGAACGCCACCGGGATTCCGAGGAACACCAGGACGAACAGGGCCGGGAACATGAAGACGGCGAGGGAAATGTCCATCTGACTACGCCGCGACGTCGTCGGCGTGTTCGAGCGGCGAGGGTTCGAGACCCCGGACGGCACGCCAGTGACGGATGAATTCCGCCAGGCACTGGAAGATCAACGAAACGAAGCCGACCAGGATGCCGCCGTAGAGCGGCCAGATGAGCGGCTTCCACGGGCTGACCGGCTCGAGCTGTCCGGTCAGAAAGGCCTCCAGCCACCCGGTATAGGCGCCCACGATCAGGCAGGAGATCGCCGGGAACACCAGGAACAAGTATACGAACAGGTTGATCAGATCCTGATTCCTGCGCGGCAGTCGGGTCGACAGGAAGTCGATCCGGATGTGACCGTTGCGCCGCAGCGTGTAGCCCGCGGCGAACAGGAAGCCTATGCCGTTCAGCATGTAGGCGATGTCATAGGCCCACAGCGTCGGCGCCCCGAAGACGCGGCGCGACACCACCTCGTACAGCATGTCGGCGATCATCACGAAGAGAAACGCCATCGCGATGGCGGCAAGGAAATCGTTGATGCGATCGATCGCGCGCAGGAACGAGGTCATCGTAAACCCGGAGCGGAGGACGCGCGGGGCGGCGACTCGCCCCGCGCGATCCCCGTGTCCGCCGGCCTAGTTATGCCGGTAGACGCCGAACTTCTTGTAGCGGCTGTAGAAGCCCCAGTAGGAGTCGGACACCCGGGTCATCCAGTTGTTGCCCTTGGCGGCCTGCGCCTTGGCCTGCTCGGCCGACCAGGAGCGGCCCAGCTCCTCGATCTTGGCCTGAGCCGCGGCGTCGAGCGTGATCCAGGTGTTCTTGCCCGCCATCAGCTTTTCCACCGCATCGAGGTCCTGGATGCCGATAGCCATCGCCGTCTGGAACGCCGAGAGCTGGCCCGCGGCGCTGATCTGGTCCCTGATCCGCTTGGGCAGCTTGTTCCAGGTCTCCAGCTTGAACGTCGCCTCGTTCATGTGCGAGGGGCTGTGGAGTCCCGGCATGATGATGTACTTGGCGACCTTGTGGAAACCCATCTTGATGTTGGTCGCGGGCGTGACGAACTCGTTCGCGTCGATCACGCGGCGCTCCAGCGCCGTGTAGATCTCGCCGCCGGGCAGCACCACGGCCGAAGCCCCGAGGGATTTGAGGATTTCCGCCCACGGTCCGGCGGTGCGGATCTTCATGCCCTTGAAGTCGGCGATGGTCTTGACCGGCTTGTGCGAGTGCAGCAGGAACTCGGTCGATCCCATGCCGGAGAGCACCGGGTGAAGCTGCATCTCCTTGTGCCGGAACTCCTCAAGCAGCTTGGTCCCGTCCGCGCCGACGTACCAGTGCATGAACTCTTCCATCGGCATGCCGCCGACCATGCCGCCGAAGATGCCGTTCGCCGGGTCGTCGTTCACCTGATAGCCGGGATAGTTGTAGGAGATGTCCGCCGTCCCCTTCTGCACGGCCTTCAAGCCGTCGAACGCTCCGGCGATCACGCCGACGCTGAAGCCCTTGATCTTGACCTCGCCGTTGGTCATCAGGTCGACCGCGTCGATGAATTTCTGCTGGTAGTTGTTCCAGAAGCCGCCCTTGGCCGAGACGTAGGACGTCATCTTGAACTCGTACTTCTGAGCCTGCGCCGGGCCGGCAATCGTGCCCGCGGCGAGCGCCGCCGCTCCGGCGGCAACTGCCAGATGCCTGAAACGGATCATACCTGGAGTCTCCCTGTGGTTTGGGTCGGTCTGCGGAAGGAGTATAGGCACACAAAGCCGGACATGCACAACGGCGAGGGGGACGCATTCTCCGGCACCTGGCCCATTGTCGTCATGCCCGGACTTGTTCCGGGCATCCACGTCTTGCGGCATCGCGCTGCGGGGCGGGCGCGGGCGAGGCGGCAGAGGGACGTGGATGCCCGGAACAAGTCCACTGCTGTCCGGTTAAGATGAGGCGGACCCGGTGCAAGGCGTTGATACAGGTGGGTTTCCGGCCGTTCCGCCGGATCGGGACACGGATCGCGGCCCGCCGTCCTCGTCCCCCTGTTGTCACCCCGGACTTGATCCGGGGTCCAGAGCCACAGGCACCGCCCTCGCCCGGCTTCCCTGGACCCCGGATCAAGTCCGGGGTGACAACAGGGGGGTGGAGACGGTCTCGCCTTTCGGCACAGAGCCCGTTCCGAAGTTAAACCGGACAGCAGTGGAACAAGTCCGGGCATGACGGTGGGGGGACGGCGGCGGGGCAGACGCCGGCGCGCCCGAATTCGCGTCCCGAGCCGACCGATCCGTCGGAAACCTGCACTCTACGCACGCCGTTCGCCCGGGTTATGGCGCGGACGATGTCAACCATAGTTGACAGCCCGGCAACCCGGCCCCGCCCGCGGGGCGGTCGCGCCGGTTTTCCGAACCGGTCCCGCAGCAATACCCGCCAACGTGCTGGCGCGACGAAGATATCCGCCAGCCCCGCGTCCCCCGGACGGCGCGGTCGGAGGAGCCGCCGCGTCCCCGGGGGACGCGAAAAATAGTCCCATATCGGACCAATGTTTCACGTGAAACATAGGTCAACGATACTGACCTTTGTTTCATGTGAAACATCGGACGGTCCGGGGCGTATCCGATACGGCTTGCCCTTTCCCCGCCAGGCTATCGATATAATCCCCCATGGATTTTGCGCTCAGCGACGACCAGCAGGCGATCGTGGACGGTATCGGCAGGACGGTCGCGCCGTTCGACGACGCCTATTGGCTGGAGCGCGACCGCGACGGGGCGTTCCCCCACGCCTTCTACGACGCTATCGCGGCCGGCGGCTGGCTCGGGATTTCCCTGCCCGAGGCTTATGGCGGGGCCGGGCTCGGGGTGGCCGAGGCCGCGCTGATGATGGGAACGATCGCCGGCGCGGGCGGCGCGATGGCGGCCGCGTCAAGCGTACACATGAACGAGAAATGTGCGCTGTGGTGATTTTTGGCTGTCGCCGGTTCGATTTTGGCGGTTGAATATCGTCCGGCCCGCTTCCCCACCGGGCAGGATACGGGCTTCCGGGGCCTGACAAATACGATTACCGGAAGATTGTCTGGCGTGCGGGCGTGGCTTCCCCTCTGCCGTCGGGCGGCGGGATCGGGCAGGATTGTCGGGAGGCAGACGAGCGGTCAGCCGGTGTCGAGATACGGCACGGCGCCGACCAGGGAGCGCATGCGCTCGGGGCGGCCGGCGCGGGCCTGGGCGAGAGCCATCGCCATCATCACCGCCAGGGCGAGGCCGAGGCGGGTCTTCATCTTGGCGCGGCCTCGGATGTAGTGGGTCTCGAAGTTGAAGCTGTTGTCGAGGCGGCTGTTGATCCGCTCCATGGCCGAGCGGCGGTTGTAGCCGCGCCGCCATGACGGACTGCCCCAGGGCGTGGGGGTGAAGATGCGCCGGTCGTGGCTGTCGAGGTCGATGCGCAGGATGCGGCCATAGTCTCCGGGCTTGACCCCGCCGGCCCGGTGGCAGGCCCGGCTGCCGGCGCAGGCGAAGCCGAAGGCGGCTGCCGGGCAGCGGTATTTGAGCGTGCCGCAGCGGCCCCGATCAGCCTCGAACCCCTGAAACGCCATAGCGCGGACCTCGCCGGTCCCGGGACAGACGCAGGACACCCGGCCGCGCTCGTCGTGAACGATGACATCGGCGCGGTCGGGGAACAGCGGCCGCGTGATCGGCTGCGCCGGATCGTATCTCGGCTCCTGCTTCTCCACCCGCCACATCAGCCGTGTATCGATCAGCGGGCGGGCGGTCCACCGGTCCCACAGCCGCGCCTTCAGGCGGGCATCGTCGAGACCGCGGTCGGCGCTGAAGTCGGCGCAGCGCCCGGCGATCTCCGGCGCCCTTGCGAACAGCTCCTCCAGCATCCCGGACAGCACCTTGGGTTCCGAGGCCGAAGCGCGCGTCACCTCGAAGGCCACCGGAACCTCGTAATCGGTGTCGGCGATCAGGTGCAGCCCGTAGCCGAACCACGACTTCACCTTCTTCCACACCGCGCCGGTCCTGGCGTCCACCCCGCCCGTCTCGTGCTTGCCCCAGTCGGCGTCGGGGTCCGAGGTCTTGTCCTCGTCCTTGCCGACCCGGCCCGTCGAGTGGCTCGCGATCGCCTTGCCGTCGTAGCCGAGATGACGCCCGAAGTCCGGCAACGCGGCGAACAGCGCGGCGCGCAGGCTCTCGATCATGGCGGACACCAGCCCCTGCTCGTCCTCAAGCTGCACAACACGCCCCAGAAACCGCGAGAAGTTCCAGTGGCTCGGCGCCGTCGAACGAACCCGCGCCGGGCGCGTTACCGCATGCCCGTCGTGAAGCACCGTCACCGGCCCGCTCTGATACGGCAGAGGGTCGAACCCGCAGATCTCCAGCAACGCCGGGTTGCGCCCCAGCTCCCGCAACAGCGACTGCATCGAGGCGTGTTGCAACACCACCCCCGCGATCAGCGCCCGCCACATCGCCCGCACCGGGTAGTCGTTACGGCCCCGACCGCGACACACTTCAAGCGCCGTCACGATCTCCTCGTCGGGAAGCACCGCCAGAACCAGGCGCAGCCGTTCAAGGTCCGGCAGGACTTCGACATCGCGCCACGAAAAGGGTAGCTTCGCCGCCGTCGCCATCGCTGTTCTCCCGACCAGGGGTGGTGGTGGAACAAGGGCCCCAGGGCCCGATGGCGACACCTTCTATCTCATGCGCACGATCAGGGCGCGCGAGGCCGCCGCAGGAAAACCTCGCTGCCAAGACGCCGCGACCAGCGGCGTGGGGTGAAAATCGCCAAAACGACCGCCGCAGCGAAACTGAAACCCCGGATATCAACGACCACCACGGGGTATCAAAAATCTCGCACCTCCGTGAACGCCTTGTAAATCAACCCGTCCCCGACAGCGCAAACGCCTCTGAACGTCTTCGGCCCGCGCGCGATCGTCGCCCACGGCAGCGAGGAGCAGAAGCGGCGCTGGCTGCCGCCGCTGATCGAGGGCCGCTTCAAGATGTGCTTCGCGGTCACCGAACCCGATGCCGGGCTCGACACCACCCGGATCGCGACCCGGGCCGACCGCGACGGCGCGTTCTATGTCGTGCGCGGCCAGAAGATCTGGACCTCGACCGCCCAGGTCTCCGGCAAGATCATGCTGCTCGCCCGCACCGCGCCGCGCCGCGACGACGCGCCGGCCGAAGGGCTCAGCCTTTTCTTCACCGACCTCGACCGCGACGCCGCGCGCGTTCGGGAGATCGAGAAGATGGGGCGCAAGGCGGTCGACTCGAACGAGATCTGGTTCGACGGCATGCGGGTGCCGGAAACCGACCGCATCGGCGCGGAAGGCAGGGGGTTCCGCTGCATACTGGAGAGCCTCAACCCGGAGCGCATCCTGGTCGCCGCGGAAGCCGTCGGCATCGGCCGCGACGCGGTTCGGCGGGCCGCGCGTTACGCGGGGGAGCGCGTCGTCTTCGGGCGGCCGATCGGCGCGAACCAGGGTATCCAGCACCCGCTCGCCGCTTCGTGGTCGGCGCTGGAGGCCGCCCACCTCGCGACGATGAAGGCGGCGTGGCTCTACGACCGGGGCGAGAGCTGCGGCGTCGAGGCGAACGCCGCCAAGTATCTTGCCGTCGAGGCGGGATTCGAGGCCTGCAAGCAGGCGGTCGCGAGCCACGGCGGGATGGGGTACGCGCGCGAATTCCACGTCGAGCGCCTGTTGCGCGAGATCGTCATGCTCCAGCTCGCGCCGGTGAGCCAGCATCTGGCGCTCAACCACATCGCGGAGCGCGCGCTGGGCCTGCCCAAATCGTACTGATCGACCCCCGGGTGAAATTCGGATTCGCGTGCTCGGCGCGACGGAAACCGGTGAGAACGCCGTGTTAGTGTCGGAAACGCGGCCTCGGCGCCCGGGCTCCGGAACGCCCTGGAGACCGGGAGCGGGAAGTCGGTGCGGAGGCGTTTCGCCGTTGTGACCCGCGCGGAGTTTCGTTAGCGTTTTTCGTCGACCTGTGCGAAGGGAAGCAGCGCGTGAGAAAAGCGCTCCTGGTCCTGGTGCCGATCGTTCTGCTGGCCGCGGGCGCCGTCGGAGCGTCGTACCTCATCCGCACGAAGCCGAGCGTCGAGCCGTCACCGCCGGCGGAGCGGGTGTGGACGGTGGATTCCGTGCCCGTGCGCCTGACCGACATACAGCCGGAAATCCAGCTCTTCGGAAAGATATTCGCGGCCCGCCAGATCCAGATACGGGCGCTGGTGACGGGCCAGATCGTCGAGATCCATCCCAATCTCGTGGAGGGCGGGCTGATCCGCCGCGGCGAGGTGATCCTTGCGATCGACGAGTTCGAATACCGTTCCGCGCTGAAGGAGAGCGAGGCCCGGCTGGCGGAGGCCAGGGCCCGGATCGTCGAACGGGAGGCGAAGCGGCGCGCCGAGACGAAGGCCCTCACGCGCGATCGTGAGATCCTCGCCTTGCTGGACCGCGATCTGAAGCGCGCCACGCAACTGAGGAAGCGCGGAAACATCTCCGTCCAGGCGCTCGACAAGAAGCGTCTGGAACTGAGCCGCCAGCAACGGGCGATCGTGCTGCGGCAGAACGGGATCGACGCGGAGACGGCGCGGCTGGAGCAGGAGAAAGCGACCATCGAGCGTCTGGACGTGGCGGTGCAGCGGGCCCGCTACGATCTCGAGCGGACCAGGGTGCGCGCGCCGTTCGACGGAGTCTTTATGAACGTCACGGCGCAGGCGGGCCAGCGCCTCGGCGTGCTCGACAGCGTGGGCAGCCTCATCGCGACGGGCCGCCTGGAGGCGCGGTTCCACATATCGGATGCGCAGTACGGACGGCTCACCAGCACGGACCGGGGGGTGATCGGGAGGAAGGCCCGGGTCGTATGGCGGGTCGGACAGCGAAAGCTCGACCTGAAGGCGGTCATCGCGCGGGTGGGCGCGCAGATCGACACGGCCAGCGGCGGCGTCGAGCTGTTCGCCCGGATCGAGAACCGGGAAGCGGCCTCGTCCCTGCGGCCCGGCGCCTTCGTCGAGGTTCACGTTCCCGACCGGATTTACGCCAACGTTGCGAGAGTTCCCGAGACCGTCCTCCATCCGGGCAATGTCGTCTATGGCGTCGAGGACGGGCGGCTGGTCGCGCGGAAGGCGGAGATCGTCGGCCGGGTCGGCAATGACGTTCTCCTGCGCGGCGGATTGTCGGATGGCGAGCGGCTGGTGACCACGCAGTCCGTCGCAATCGCGCCGGGCTTGCGGGTCGAGCTCCGCTAGCGCGACGGGCAGACGCAACAGATGTTTGGCAAGGGCCTGATCCGGCTGTTCGTGCGGCACCGCAACGCCGCCAACCTGCTGATGGTCCTGATCTTCGTCGCGGGCGCGTTTTCGCTGTCGAAGCTGAACACACAGATCTTTCCCGATTTCGGCGTTGACGTGATCTCGATCCAGGTGAACTGGCCGGGCGCGAGCGCCGGCGACGTCGAAGCCAACCTCCTGGAAGCGATCGAGCCGGAAGTGCGGTTCCTGGACGGCGTCGACCGGGTGACGTCCTACGCCACGGAAGGCGTGGGGCGGGTGGTCGTCGAATACGCGGCGGGCACCGACATGCAGTCGGCGCTGTCCGAAGCCGAGGCGGCGCTGCAGCAGATAACCATCCTGCCGGAGGACAGCGAACGGCCGGTGGTCCGCCGCATCGTCCGCTACGACACGATCGTGCGTCTGGTCCTCTCGGGTCCGTATTCCGAAGCCGTGCTGAAACGCCAGGCGAAGCGGATGCGCGACGGCTTGCTGGCGGCCGGGATCGACCGGGTGGAGTTTTTCGGCGCGCGCGACGAGGAAATTCTGGTCGAGATCGAGCCCAGGGTTCTGCGCCAGCTCGATCTGACTCCGGCGGCGGTGGCCGCGCGCATCGGAGCCAGCAACCGGGATATTCCATCGGGCAACCTCGAAGGCTCCATGGAAAAGCAGTTGCGGAGCGTCGGCCTGCAGACCACGTCGCGCGATCTCGGAAGCATCGAGATCAGGTCGCTCGATGACGGCCAGAAGATCTTCCTGCGCGATATCGCGGCCCTTTCGGAGACGTTCGATGAAGGGGCGCCGATCGGGTTGCGAAACGGCCAGCCCGCGATCGAACTGCACGTGCAGCGGTCACCGACCGCCGATGCTCTCGAAGTGGGCGGAATCGTGGACCGCTACCTCGTCGAGGCACGCGGCAACTATCCGCCGGAGCTCCGTATCGAGCAGTACGACGCCCAGGCCGACCTGATCGGGCAGCGCGTCGACGTCCTCCTCGACAATGGGCTGACCGGACTGGTCCTGGTAATGGCGGTGCTCCTGGTGTTTCTCAACGCCCGCACCGCGTTCTGGGTGGCGGTCGGCATTCCCACCGCGTTCATGGCCGCGCTGGCGACGATGATGGCGCTCGGGGAGAGCATCAACATGCTCACCCTGTTCGCGCTGATCATGACCCTTGGCCTCATCGTCGACGACACGATCGTCGTCGGCGAACACGCGGCGGCGCAACGCGAGGCCGGCCTCGGTGCGCGCCAGGCGGCGGAAGCGGGTGCCCTTCGCATGCTGGCGCCGGTGATGGCCGCCTCGCTGACGACGGTCGCCGCGTTTCTCCCGCTGGTCGCGATGGGCGGCATCATCGGCCAGATCGTCGGCGCCATCCCGCTAGTCGTGGTCGCGGTCATTCTCGCCAGCCTTGTCGAGTGCTTTCTGGTGTTGCCGGGCCATTTGCGCGAGTCGCTGAAGAAGCACGGCGGACAGCGCAACTTCGTGATGCGTCGGTTCGATGCGGGCTTCGACCGGTTTCGCGCCGGCCTGTTCCAGCGGGCGGTCCGGTTCTGCGTGCGCTGGCGCTACGCGACGGTCGCCACGGCCCTGGCGTTCTTCCTGGTGTCGGCCGGACTGGTGCTGGGCGGCCGGGTGGGATTCCATTTCTTCCCCTCTCCGGAGGCCGACGTTGTGGTGGGGAACGTCGTGATGGCGCCCGGCACGCCGCGCCTGGACACTGCCGCGATGGTCCAGGAACTGTCGGAAGCAGTTGACAGGACAGTTGCCCGGCTAACCGGAGAAAGCACCGGGCTCGTCGCCATGAGTTTCGGCAGCGTGGGGCGCAGCGGGGGCAGGCGCTTCGCGCGGATCACGGGCGATCAATACGGCGGTTTGACCGTGGAACTGGTGCCCTCCGACGAGCGCTCGGTCCGCACCGACGAGTTTATCGAGGCATGGCGCGAGGAAATCCGACCGCTGCCCAATGTCGAACAGATCAACATCAACGCGCGCGCGGTCGGCCCCCCGGGCCGCGAAATCGACATTCGCCTGCGCGGCGGCGGCGCCGCCGACCTCAAGGCCGCGGCCACGGAAGTCAGGAACCTGTTGGGACGCTTTCCGGGCGTCAGTTCGCTCGACGACGATCTTCCCTACGGCAAGCAGGAGCTGATCCTGGAGGTGACACCGCGCGGCCAGGCGCTCGGCTTTACTACCCAGAGCGCCGGGCTGCAGGTAAGGAACGCGTTCCAGGGCGCCATCGCCCAGCGCTTCGCGCGCGGCGACGAGGAGGTCGCGATCAAGGTGCGCTATCCGCGCCGGCGCTCGGACAGCGCCTCGTTCCTCAACCTCTTCCTGCGCGCTCCGGACGGGACGGAAGTGCCCTTGAGCGAAGTCGTCACGCTCCGTCAGGAGCGCGGGTTCTCCCGCCTTCGCCGGGAGGACGGGGCGCGGGAAGTCGCCATCACCGGGGAAATCGACGAGACGGTCACCAGTCTCGGCGCCCTGCTCCCGGCGATCGTCGAAGGCGGACTCGCGGACATCGCAAACCGCTACGGCCTCAGCTACAAGTTCAAGGGAAAGGCCGAGGAACAATCGGAGTCCGCCACCGACATGCTCGCCGGCGCGACCGTCGGCCTTCTCGCCATCTACATCGTGCTGGCCTGGGTGTTCGCCAACTTCACCCGGCCGGTCATCGTGATGGCGATCATCCCGTTCGGCTTCGTGGGGGCGGTGCTGGGACACCTCGCGCTGGGCTTCGACCTGACGATCCTCAGCATCTTCGGCCTGCTGGGCCTGGCCGGGATCCTGGTCAACAACTCCATCATCCTGGTGCGCACCGTCGACCAGCACATCGACGACGAAACGCCGCTCCGCGATGCCATCGTCATGGGATGCCGCGAACGTCTGCGCCCTGTGCTGCTGACCTCGTTGACCACGATCGGCGGCCTCGTGCCTCTGCTGTTCGAGCGCAGCTTTCAGGCCCAGTTCCTGATCCCGATGGCGATCACGATCGTGTTCGGTCTGGCCGTCGCGACTCTTATCGTCCTGGTTCTTACTCCGGCTTTGCTTGCCATTGATGAGGATATCCGCGCCGTATTCCTGCGTCTTCGGCGGAGGCAACCGTCCTGACGCCAGGACAGATGCCAAGCCGCAGTGCGATACGGTTTATCGCCTCCACGCTCGACCATTCCGGTGCTCGCAAGGCCAGGAAAAATGTAGTCTCCGAATTCGGTGACAGACAGCGATCAAATCGTCGACAGCGACTTCAGTTGTCTCCGGCTCGGATGCATCCACCAAGGAAACCTGGGCCAGACGCTGATCATTAGACTCCTTGATCCAGCCCCAGCCTTGTTCAGGCGTCCTCTTCCACGGTTACCGACGCCGTCATCGCCCGTCTTCGGGCCCGCGAGTGGGAATACACGCTATGGGACAGCGCCGTCCCCGGCCTAGTGTCCGGGTGAGGCCGACCGGCGGGAGAGCCGTGTTCTGTTGCGGCAATCTGCCAGCGAATCGAGGCGCGTCTCGCCCGGGCCGGTCTCGACGAAGGGCATCGACGACGTACGCCGAGAATGCCATGCGCACAGGGCACTCCCGGAACCGGAGGAACCCGGCGAGCCGAAAGCGAACGTCCCGCTATTCCGCGACTCACAGTAGCAACAGGTGGCCCACGACGGAGGGCTACTAAAAGAATGAATTTATCTTGGTGAGGCGTTTGCGCTGTCGGGGACGGGTTGATTTACAAGGCGTTCACGGAGGTGCGAGATTTTTGATACCCCGTGGTGGTCGTTGATATCCGGGGTTTCAGTTTCGCTGCGGCGGTCGTTTTGGCGATTTTCACCCCACGCCGCTGGTCGCGGCGTCTTGGCAGCGAGGTTTTCCTGCGGCGGCCTCGCGCGCCCTGATCGTGCGCATGAGATAGAAGGTGTCGCCATCGGGCCCTGGGGCCCTTGTTCCACCACCACCCCTGGTCGGGAGAACAGCGATGGCGACGGCGGCGAAGCTACCCTTTTCGTGGCGCGATGTCGAAGTCCTGCCGGACCTTGAACGGCTGCGCCTGGTTCTGGCGGTGCTTCCCGACGAGGAGATCGTGACGGCGCTTGAAGTGTGTCGCGGTCGGGGCCGTAACGACTACCCGGTGCGGGCGATGTGGCGGGCGCTGATCGCGGGGGTGGTGTTGCAACACGCCTCGATGCAGTCGCTGTTGCGGGAGCTGGGGCGCAACCCGGCGTTGCTGGAGATCTGCGGGTTCGACCCTCTGCCGTATCAGAGCGGGCCGGTGACGGTGCTTCACGACGGGCATGCGGTAACGCGCCCGGCGCGGGTTCGTTCGACGGCGCCGGCAATCTGCCAGCGAATCGAGGCGCGTCTCGCCCGGGCCGGTCTCGACGAAGGGCATCGACGACGTACGCCGAGAATGCCATGCGCACAGGGCACTCCCGGAACCGGAGGAACCCGGCGAGCCGAAGCGCCGACCGCGAACGTCCCGCTATTCCGCGACTCACAGTAGCAACAGGTGGCCCACGACGGAGGGCTACTAAAAGAATGAATTTATCTTGGTGTATGGAGTTTCTATCACCATATTTTCATGCTGTAAGGCTAATCAGGCGGAGAGTACACCTTGCCTGACTTCGATCATCCCGACCCTGGGAGCGCGAAGGAAGAGTTGCGAATCGTCGTCTGCGGCGCGGCGGACGACGGCGGGTCGGCGCTGCGTCGGCATTTGTTGCGGGATCCCGGAGCGGTTGCGGACGAACGGTTCAAGGGGTGCGATCTCCACTCTAGCCGTTTCGAGAGCGACGGGAGAACGTTTGTCGTCGTCGATGCGACGGGCCGGGAACGAAATTCGCGGGACCTGCTCGCGGCGGCATCGCGGGCCGATCTGGCCGTCGTGCTCGTCGATGCGGGCAAGGGGGTCGAAACCCAAACCCGGTTCGACGGCTACGTCGCGCGGCTGATGGGGGTGGGGCGGGCGATTCTCGCGGTCGACGGGATGGATTCGGTCGGTCACGACGAAGGCGCGTTCTCCGCCATCGCCGCGGAATTCCGGGCGTTCGCGGACGCGGTGGGTTTCGAGGGCATGAGCGCGGTCCCGGTTTGCGCGCCGACCGGGGAAAACGTCGACGCGCCCGGCGGCAACATGCCCTGGTACCGCGGCCCCACGCTGATGGAAATGCTGGAAACCGCCGACACCGACCGCGGCGATGGGACGACCGGAGAAGACCGGGTCCCCGAAGCCGCGGACCAGTTCGCCGCCGACCTCGTCTGGACGGGTACGCGGCCGATGCTGCCCGAGCGGCGCTATGCGATCCGTCTCGCCGGCGCCTCGGCGGTCGTGCAGATCACCGATCTCGCGCACCGGATCGACGTCGACACGCTGGGGCGCATGGCCGCCAAGACGCTCGGGCCGAACGAGATCGGCTATTGCAAGCTGTCGCTCGACCGGCCGGTCGCGCTCGACGCTCATGCCGACGACCGACGGCCGGCCGCCTTCGAGTTGATCGACCGATCCACCGGCGAGACCGTCGGCGCGGGCGCGATCCGGTTCGCCCTCCGCCGCGCCAGCAACGTCGTCTGGCAGGACACGCGGATCGACAAGGCGGCGCGGGCGCGCGCGATCGGCCAGCAACCCTGCGTTCTCTGGCTGACCGGGCTGCCGGCGGCGGGCAAATCCACCATCGCCGACCGCGTGGAACAGAAGCTCCAGGCGCTGGGGCGGCGCACCTACCTTCTCGACGGCGACAACGTCCGCCACGGGCTCAGCCGGGACCTCGGCTTCACCGACCGGGACCGGGTCGAGAACATCCGCCGGGTGGCCGAGGTCGCGAAGCTGATGGTCGATGCCGGGCTGATCGTCATCGTTTCCTTCATCTCGCCCTTCCGGTCGGAACGCCGGATGGCGCGCGAGCTGATGGAAGACGGAGAGTTCCTGGAGATCTTCGTCGACGCGCCGCTTGAGGTCTGCGAAGCCCGCGATCCCAAGGGTCTCTACGCCAAGGCCCGCAGGGGCGATCTCGCGAACTTCACCGGGATCGACTCGCCGTACGAACCGCCGGAAGACCCGGAACTTCGCATCGACACGACCAGGCTGTCGCCCGACGAAGCGGCCGACGAGGTCGTGCGGCTGTTGCGCGCAACCGACCACGAGAGCTTTTCATGACGGCTTCGTTGGGCCACTATGGCGTGACAATCTGGGAGAGAGCTGCGGTCGAGTAGGAAGGGTCGTTACCGGGTAGTATCTCACTTCGACTTTCGCGCGAGCCCAAGAACTCCAAGTATTCCGCCGTTTTCCTGATCTTGCTCTGGCAGGTGCAGGAATCCTCCAGATCGGAATCATCACTATTCCAACACCCGATCGTCGTCGAGCAGGACAATTTCCGCACATTCGTATGCTTTCCGAACTCGTCCCGGGGTCGCTTGCGCCAATTCCCGGTGGTTCGTCGCCAGGCCTTGGCCGATCATCAGGCGTGGATCGCGGACAAGCGTGTCGGACAGGTGAGGCCGCACGTGCAGGGCAGGCGATGTTCAACGCGCAAGCAGCTTCGGGCCGGCCGGCGCGCAACGGGAGTGGGATTCGAAAACTGCCGTAACATGTTAATTTATCATCACTTTTTTTGGCCGCCATCCCGCCAGCCCCACACACGATCCCCAGCCCCACACACGATCAACGCTGCCGACCGGATCACGACAGGCAGCATGAATCGCCCGCGCACCGAATCGGGGGGGCGGGGCTTGCTGCGGACTCAAGACGGCCACCGCACCGCATCGTTTCGGTTTGAACTTGCCGACGCCGGGGGCCGGATCGTTTCGGCCTTGATCGAGGGTGTCGATCACCGGCGGCCGATCTCCCCGTGCGCGACGGGCCTGCCCAGAGCCCAGGCATCGAGCTCCGTCACCCGCCATCTCACCGCGCGTTTGCCGATCCTCACCGGCTCCGGGAAGCGCCCCGCCCGCATCTCGCAATAAATCCAGCTGCGCGATACGCCGAACCGCTCCTCGACCTCCTCGCGCCGCAGCAGTTCGCGCGCCATCGTCTGGGTCACTACCTCCTCCGCTTCCGTTTCGGGCGGGACCGCATGTCCCGCCGCATTCTCGCCGCCGCCGTCACCAAGCTTCAGTCCGGCTCCCATGATCGCGTTTCCAGTTCCTGCTCACCAAACCGAATGTCCGCATTTCCCGCATCCGGCTTTCGGACGAGATCATGACTTTGCATGCGGAAGGCCCCTAGGCGGGTGAGACCGTATTCGTCGCACAGCCTCGTGTCCGGGAAGCGCACGCATTTCCCAAGACTTTGTCATGTGCTTGAGACAGAGCCATCGGCGAAGCCGACGGACCAGTTTGCGACTTCCTTCTGGTCGATATCGGCACCTCGGGGCGCTGCGGAAGATGACCTTCGCGCGTCGCGCGCCAGACACATTTGATGTGCGTTTCCACTGCAATCTTGACATACATCAGTTTTGTTGTAGAATAATTCATACGACAAATTTGGTTTACAACAACACGACATGGAAATGGAAAGCATCCCCGAATTCTACACCGGCGCGCCCGTCGACCCGGTCGACCTCCGGTTCCGCGAGGCGTTCCTGGCGGATCTGTGGCAAACCCTCCGCACTGGACACGTGGTCCTCACCGGCCCCCGGCGAACCGGCAAGACCAGCGTCATGGACCACTTACGCGACTATCCCGAGAACGGGTTCTCGGTGGTGTCGATCAACGTGCAGGACCTGACCCACCCGGCCGACTTCTTCCTGACGCTGCTCGACGGGTTCCATGATGCTCATCCGGATTTCGTGCGCGATCGACTCGCCGCCGGATGGGGCCTCGTCAGTGGCGCGCTGGGAAAGGTCGAAGCGATCGATGTCGGCGGCTTCAAGCTGGCGCTGCGCGGAAACGATCCCGACTGGCGCGGGAATTGGCGCCAGCACGGCGACACGCTCCTCGTCCGGGCTCGCAACACCGGAGTCCCGATTCTGTTCGTCGTCGACGAGTTTCCCGACATGCTGCTCAACCTGGCTCGGGAAAACCAGGGGCTGCTGCGCGAGTTCCTCGCCTGGTTTCGCACCCAACGACAGAGCCCGGCGCCGGCTCGGGATTCGATCCGCTGGCTGGTCGGTGGGTCGGTGAATCTGACAGGCACGCTCGACGCCCTCGGGCTAGTGGACCTTATCAACGACCTCGAGGACGTTGTTCTTGCTCCGCTCACCGATAGGGACATCGAAACATTCGTGACCGACATGCTGGGCGGGCGGGGCGTCCCATTCGACGCCGATGTTCCGCAACGGCTCATCGCTCGCCTCGGCCGTCCAATTCCGCTGTTCATGCAGATGGCGACCCAGGACCTCTACAGGCTGTGGAAACACGAGCAGCGCGGCATCGTCGCGGCGGATGTCGATGCGGTCTTCGAGGCGATGATCGTCGGGTCCGCGGCCCACACTCGGTTGCAGCACTTCCATTCGAGGATCCGGCAATACTACGTGAAACCGAAAGACTCGATCACCCATGCCTTGCTGGGACAGATCAGCGTGAGCGAATCGGGACTTCGGCGAGCAACCCTCAGGCAGGAGATGGAACGAGCGCTGACGGACCTCGGCGTTACGCTCCCACCGTTTGAGCGCAGACAGACATTCAACCAGTTGATGCTCGATCTCGAAAACGACTTCTACATTGTCGAGGTCGAGGAGGGGGTCTACGACTTCGCGAGCGGCGTGCTGAAGTCGTGGTGGAGGAAGTACCATGCCTGAGCCCGCCCTCCCCTCGAATGTCGGTCTGTACCGATCCGGGGTAACCAGCCAAGAGCGCCTGCGCCACACCAGCGTGGCGCGCCAGCACCTGCTCGACAACACCATCGAAGCCTTGCGCGGCTCGGTGGACAGAAAGTCGAAGAGCCATCGGCTGTTCATCGGTCCGCGTGGGATCGGCAAGACCCACCTGCTCTCGTGCATCGAGGACGCCGTTCAGTCGGACGAAGCGCTCGGCGCGAGGGTGGTGGTCGTCCGGTTTCCGGAGGAATCGAACCGGACGCTGTCCTTCGCCGATTTCCTGATCGGCATGTGCGGGATATTGAAGGAGGTCCTCGAAGACGAACCGCTGTGGGAAGAGTTGTTCGCCGCGGTGCAGACCGAAGAGGACAACGCCAGAGTCGCCGACACCGTGGTGCCCGCATTCCGCGAAGACAATCGAAGGCGCGGCCGGACCATGCTCGTCATGCTCGAGAACCTGGGCGAAGTGCTTGGCCGGCAGATACGCGACCGGAACGAGGTCGCGGCTCTCCGCAAGTTCTTCATGGCGGACAACGGCTGCCTCCTGATGGCCACGGCGCCGCTTCATTTCGACGGGATCACCGACATCGAACAGCCATTCTACGACTTCTTCGACATTCAGATCGTCGAGGCCCTGAGCTTCGAGGAAACGGTGGAAGTCATCCGACTGAACCTCGAATGGGAGGGTCGCACGGCCGTTCTCGGATCGCTGGAGGAAACGCGCCCCCGGCTGCGAGCGCTCTACGGCATGACCGGGGGAAACCCGCGGCTCACGATGATGCTCTACGAGCTGATCGCCCACGAGTCGGTCACCGGCGTGCAGAATCAGTTCCACCTGCTGCTCGACCGGATCTCACCGTTCTACCAGGGCCGGCTGAACGACCTGCCGCCCGGCCAGCGCGCATTGCTGGAATGCCTGGCGAGCATGCGCGACCAGGAAAAGACCCCGGCCGCCATTGCCGCGCGAATGCGCATGAGCCAGCAGGAGACCTCGTCGCTGCTCAAGCGCCTCTCCGATGCCCGTTACATCCGCGCCGCGCAGCATCCGCGAGACGGACGTTCGCGCCTCTACACGATCCGCGAGGGATTCTTCGACATCTGGCTCGCGATGAATCTCTCCCGCGGCGCACGCAAGCGCATGCCGTTCCTGCTCGAGTTCTTCAGCCTCTTCTACCCGAGCATCGAGGTCCGTGACGAGAAGCGCCGTGAGTTGCGCGCCAAGCTGCTCGAAGAGGGCAATGTGGATGCGGAGAGGGCCCTCGACTACCGGAGTGAAGTGGGCGACGCGGGGGAGCGTGCGGCCGCGAAGCTCGACATGGCAAGAATCTTCGCCCGCCGCGGGGCAGCCGAGCAGGTGGCGAACTACGTCCTGGAAGCCGCGCCCTTGGCGGGAGACGGCGTAAGCCAGTCGATTGCCCGCATCGTCGCGAGCGCTCCGTCCGCTCCCGACTATCTCTTCGAGATCGAGGAGATGGTCGCGGCCTGGAAGATGCACCGAAGTGGCGAGCTTGAGGCGTTTGCCCACCGGCTCGTGGAGATGGGGCAGGGGCTCACACTTCGCACATTCTCCGAGACCAAGCTCGCCTTTCTGCGAGATGCACTGGAAAGCGTGAGCGATACCGAGCAAAAAATCGCGCTGCGTCTTCGAATTGCGGCGTTGCTGATGGACCTCGCGCGATGGGACGAATGCGAGGAGCAGCAGCGCGCCGCGCTTGCCGAGGCAGCGACGCTTGCCAATCCGGTAGCGGTCGGAGACGCGTCCCACGATTTGGCGCAGTTGTTGCTGCGCACCAACCGGCTGGGAGAGGGCGAGCCGCTGTTTCGGCGCGCATTGGAAATCTTCGAGGCGGCTTATGGCGAGCAGCACCGGGATGTAGCGACCTGCTTGAACAGCCTGGCAAGTCTGCTACGGGCCACCACCCGGTTCGAGGAAGCCGAGCCGTTGCTTCGGCGCGCGCTGGCGATCGCCGAGGCGGCTTTCGGCGAGCGACACCCGTACGTGGCGACCTGCGTGAACAACCTTGCGACGCTGCTGTACGATACCAGCCGGTTCGAGGAAGCCGAGTCGCTACTTCGGCGCGCGCTGGAAATCTTCGAGGCGGCCTCGGACGATCAGAATCCGAACCTGGCAATTCGCTTGGGCAACCTGGGGATGCTACTGCTCGTCACCGATCGCATCGAGGAAGCCGAGCCGCTGCTTCGGCGCGCGCTGGCGATCGCCGAGGCGGCTTTCGGCGAGCGGCACCCGAACGTGGCGATTCGCTTGGGCAACCTGGCTCAGCTATTGAAAAAAAGCACCCGGTTCGAGGAAGCCGAGCCGCTAATGCGACGTGCATTGGAGATCTCCGAGTCGGCCTTCGGCGCGAAGCATCCGAGTGTTGCTGTAGACATGTACAACCTGGCAATGCTGCAAATAGACACCGGGCGGATCGAGGAAGCCGAGCCGCTGATGCGGCGATCCCTCGACATCCTCGCTTCCTTCGCTCGGCAAACCGGGCACAAGCACCCGCATTTCCAACGAGTGAATGCGAACTATCAGGCCCTCACGGGAGCCATGGGGCCGGACGAGCGGGGATAGTCAGCGAAGCCGTCGCCCATGGGCACCGGCGCTCCACCGAAGGTGGTATGCCAGGCAGTGGCAGGCTAACCATGCAGTGACCCTTGAGGTGGCCTCGGTTCGCCGGACAGCCTGGCGGCGGGGTTAAGGTGTATCCCGGTTGTAGTTCAGGCCGATCCTGGTCCCGGTTTCGCCCTCGCCGTCCGCTGGAGCCGCGGCCTCGCCCGCATCCTCCGGAGCGCCGCCCTTCGCCTCGCCGGCGTCCGGCGCGGAACCCGGGGCCGGTTCGGACGACGCGGCTCCCTCCGGCGCCGTAGAAGATGCCCCCGAGGCCGCGAGCGACCAGCGCCCGCCGTCGGATACGTACCGGCCCTGAAGACCGCCGTTGCGCAGCTCCGCCCGGACCGAGGACAGCTTGATCGAACGCTCCACGTCGCCGGCGGCGTGCCCGGATATCTCCGGGGCCGTAGCCCCCGGGTGCTCGCGCAGCACGCGTTCCACGAAGGGACGGACCGAGCCCTTCGGTGCGCGCTTGCCCGGGCTCGCTCGTTTCCCGCTCGACGCCTTCCCGCCGGCGGCTTTCCCGCGCCCCGTTCTTGTGCCGGTCCGCCCGCCTCCGGGCTGCAGCAGGTCCAGCAGTTCCTTCCTGGCGTCGGCGCGGCCCCGCTCATAGGCGTCGGCCTCGATCCCGGCGATCAGCGCCGAGAGCCTTTCCGCGTTGCTTCCGGCAGCCTTCGGCATCGATCGACTCCTGTGAGTTTGCGGCGGAACGAATGCCCCCCGGCGGGGCATCGGGGGGACTATATGTCCTCCCACGCCGGACGCAACATGCCGTCCGCCGGTCTCCGGTCATCGAGATCGTGTCCCGAGCCGTGGTGTAAGAGCCTGGCGGCCGTCGCGGTATCCGGCGGGTAGGGCCGGTAGGCTCAGGCTGCCACGGCGGGCAGCTTGACGGTTGCATTGTCGCTCACGGGAGCGATCGATTCCAGCGTCATGTATCTGAGAAATGTGCGCTGTGGTGATTTTTGGCTGTCGCCGGTTCGATTTTGGCGGTTGAATATCGTCCGGCCCGCTTCCCCACCGGGCAGGATACGGGCTTCCGGGGCCTGACAAATACGATTACCGGAAGATTGTCTGGCGTGCGGGCGTGGCTTCCCCTCTGCCGTCGGGCGGCGGGATCGGGCAGGATTGTCGGGAGGCAGACGAGCGGTCAGCCGGTGTCGAGATACGGCACGGCGCCGACCAGGGAGCGCATGCGCTCGGGGCGGCCGGCGCGGGCCTGGGCGAGAGCCATCGCCATCATCACCGCCAGGGCGAGGCCGAGGCGGGTCTTCATCTTGGCGCGGCCTCGGATGTAGTGGGTCTCGAAGTTGAAGCTGTTGTCGAGGCGGCTGTTGATCCGCTCCATGGCCGAGCGGCGGTTGTAGCCGCGCCGCCATGACGGACTGCCCCAGGGCGTGGGGGTGAAGATGCGCCGGTCGTGGCTGTCGAGGTCGATGCGCAGGATGCGGCCATAGTCTCCGGGCTTGACCCCGCCGGCCCGGTGGCAGGCCCGGCTGCCGGCGCAGGCGAAGCCGAAGGCGGCTGCCGGGCAGCGGTATTTGAGCGTGCCGCAGCGGCCCCGATCAGCCTCGAACCCCTGAAACGCCATAGCGCGGACCTCGCCGGTCCCGGGACAGACGCAGGACACCCGGCCGCGCTCGTCGTGAACGATGACATCGGCGCGGTCGGGGAACAGCGGCCGCGTGATCGGCTGCGCCGGATCGTATCTCGGCTCCTGCTTCTCCACCCGCCACATCAGCCGTGTATCGATCAGCGGGCGGGCGGTCCACCGGTCCCACAGCCGCGCCTTCAGGCGGGCATCGTCGAGACCGCGGTCGGCGCTGAAGTCGGCGCAGCGCCCGGCGATCTCCGGCGCCCTTGCGAACAGCTCCTCCAGCATCCCGGACAGCACCTTGGGTTCCGAGGCCGAAGCGCGCGTCACCTCGAAGGCCACCGGAACCTCGTAATCGGTGTCGGCGATCAGGTGCAGCCCGTAGCCGAACCACGACTTCACCTTCTTCCACACCGCGCCGGTCCTGGCGTCCACCCCGCCCGTCTCGTGCTTGCCCCAGTCGGCGTCGGGGTCCGAGGTCTTGTCCTCGTCCTTGCCGACCCGGCCCGTCGAGTGGCTCGCGATCGCCTTGCCGTCGTAGCCGAGATGACGCCCGAAGTCCGGCAACGCGGCGAACAGCGCGGCGCGCAGGCTCTCGATCATGGCGGACACCAGCCCCTGCTCGTCCTCAAGCTGCACAACACGCCCCAGAAACCGCGAGAAGTTCCAGTGGCTCGGCGCCGTCGAACGAACCCGCGCCGGGCGCGTTACCGCATGCCCGTCGTGAAGCACCGTCACCGGCCCGCTCTGATACGGCAGAGGGTCGAACCCGCAGATCTCCAGCAACGCCGGGTTGCGCCCCAGCTCCCGCAACAGCGACTGCATCGAGGCGTGTTGCAACACCACCCCCGCGATCAGCGCCCGCCACATCGCCCGCACCGGGTAGTCGTTACGGCCCCGACCGCGACACACTTCAAGCGCCGTCACGATCTCCTCGTCGGGAAGCACCGCCAGAACCAGGCGCAGCCGTTCAAGGTCCGGCAGGACTTCGACATCGCGCCACGAAAAGGGTAGCTTCGCCGCCGTCGCCATCGCTGTTCTCCCGACCAGGGGTGGTGGTGGAACAAGGGCCCCAGGGCCCGATGGCGACACCTTCTATCTCATGCGCACGATCAGGGCGCGCGAGGCCGCCGCAGGAAAACCTCGCTGCCAAGACGCCGCGACCAGCGGCGTGGGGTGAAAATCGCCAAAACGACCGCCGCAGCGAAACTGAAACCCCGGATATCAACGACCACCACGGGGTATCAAAAATCTCGCACCTCCGTGAACGCCTTGTAAATCAACCCGTCCCCGACAGCGCAAACGCCTCTATCTGGCCCTCTGGACGGCCCATTCGTCGTTCTGCTCGAGCAGGATGGCGCCGATCAGCCGTGTTATGGCGTCCTCGTTGGGGAAGATGCCGACGGTGTTGGTACGCCGCTTGATCTCGCCATGGAGTCGTTCGAGCGGGTTTGTCGAGTGCAGCTTGGGGCGATGCGCGGCCGGGAAGGTCATGTAGGCGAGAACGTCGTGCTCGGCCTCGTCCATGAGAGCGGCGAGCTTCGGCGCCTTGGCCCTGAGCTGGTCGGCGACCTGGCGCCACTGGGCGGAGGCGCTGTCTGCATCCTCCTGGGCGAAGGCGGTGGTGACGAAGGCGGACACGACGCGCCGGCCCTGCTTGCCGGCATGGGCGAGCAGGGTGCGCATGAAGTGGACGCGGCAGCGCTGCCATGTGGCGCCGAGGACGCGCGTTGCAGCCGCCTTCAGGCCCTTGTGGTCATCGGAGACGACCAGCTTGACGCCGCGCAGGCCGCGGCGGGCCAGGGAGCGCAGGAAGGAGGTCCAGAAGGTCTCGGCCTCGGACGCGCCGATCGCCATGCCGAGCACCTCGCGGCGGCCCTGGTCGTTGACCGCCACCGCGATCGTGACCGCGACCGAGACGACGCGCCCGGCCTCGCGCATCTTCACATAGGTCGCGTCCAGCCACAGATACGGCCAGTCGCCCTCCAGCGGGCGGTCGAGGAAGTCGCGGATCTTGCCGTCGATCTCACCGCACAGCCGCGACACCTGGCTCTTCGAGATGCCCGACATGCCCATGGCCTGCACCAGGTCGTCCACCGAGCGGGTCGACACGCCCTTGATGTAGGCCTCCTGGATCACCGCCGTCAGCGCCTTCTCCGCCATGCGACGCGGCTCCAGGAAGCCCGGGAAGTAGCTCCCCTTGCGCAGCTTCGGGATCTTCAGCTCCACCGTGCCCGCGCGCGTCTCCCAGACCCGGTCCCGGTAGCCGTTGCGATGGGTGAGCCGGTCCGGCGAACGCTCGCCGTGTGCGGCTCCCGCAAGGCCCTCCACCTCAAGCGCCATCAAACGCTCGGCCGTGAACCCGATCATCTCGCGAAGCAGATCGGCGTCCGAACTCTTCTCCAAAAGCGCCTGCAGGGTCATCATGTCCTTGGTGGTCATCGTGGTACTCCTCCGGTCGGATGGACTGTAGAAGCCCAACCCTAACCGGCACCGCGATGGCCATCCGCTATGGATAAGTGGCCCGCCGCCGCCAGACGCCACACGGTCGCGGCGGCGGGCCACTTACCCACAGCTACCGATGCTGGCTCCTGCTCCTACACCACACCACGCCTGGGGGCACGACCGTCATCGAGCGCGAGCGCTCGTCCGGCCTCCCACTGGCGCGCCGCGGAGAGCCGTGGCCGGGCCGGGAGGGGGCGGCCGGGCGGCGGCGCGGAGCGAGCCCCCGGCCCCCGTCATCCCACGGCAACCGGAGCACCCCATGCCGATCCGCCGGCCCTCGCGGCGCAACCCCCACACGTTTCTGGTCCATGTGTTCGGCCGCGGCCTCGACGGCGAGCGCTACCGTGCCGGGCCCGACGGCGAGATCCGGCCCGTCCGGGAAGAGCGGCCGGAAGGCGGGCGCGGGCGGAGCCGCACCGTGGTGGGGGCGGGCGCGGTCAGGGAGATGCGTCCCGAGCGCGACGAGATCATCGTCTGCACCGCGCTCGATCTGAAGGCGTCGGGGGTGCAAGTCTGGGGGGTTGGCGCCGCCGGCTTCAACGTAAGCGGTGTTCAGACCCCATATCGGGTCTGGATTGACAGCGTTTTCTTGAGGGTGGGCTTGGGCGCCGCGATCAACCGGTGTCGACGTCGGGCTTGGGATCAAAGTTCCACGGCAGCAGCTCGTGGATCCTCGACTGTGGGTGACCCGCGGCGATCTTCTCGAGCGCGCTCCTGAGCCAGGCGTGCGGCTCGACGCCGTTCATCTTGCAGGTCTCGATCAGCGAGGCGATCCGGGCCCACGCGGCGGCGCCCTCGTCGTGGCCCGCGAACAGGGCGTTCTTTGCCGTGAGCTTCAGCGGGCGGATGCGGTTCTCGACGAAGTTCGAGTCGATCTCGACGCGCCCGTCGCGGAGGAACACCAGCAACCCGTCCCACCGGTTGGCGATGTAGGTCAGCTTCTCGCCCAGGCGCGAGCGCGGCGAGACGCGCGAGCGCTGCTCGTCGAGCCACACTCCGAAGGCGTTCACCAGCGGCGCGGACTCCGTCCAGCGCACCGCCTGGCGCGTCGCCGGCGCCGCGCCCCGGATCCTGTCCTCGATCGCGTAGAGCCGCGCGATCCGCTCCAGACCGGCCTTCGCGACCGGCGAGGCGTTCGAATCGAAGATGTCCTTCAGCGCGCGCCTGGCGTGCGCCCAGCAGGCCGAGAGCGTCAGCGCTCCCCCCGGCCGGTCCGCACGGCGCAGCGGGTTGTAGCCGCTATAGCCGTCGATCTGCGGTAAGCGTCTGGCGTGACCGCCCTTGTGGCGAGACGGCTTGGAGCCGCAGTCTGTGGTGAGGTTCCAGAGGTCGATAGTGTCCATTATCGGCTAATGGACACTATCTTAGGGGGCTGCGGTGCCACGTCGGGTACGCCGGTTCTGGTCGGACGACGAGAAGCGCCGGATCGTGGCGCAGAGCTACGCTCCCGGTGTCTCGGTGTCGGTTGTGGCGCGCCGCTATGACGTCAACGCCAACCTGATCTTCACCTGGCGGCGCGATCCCCGTTACAGGCCGGCGGCCGATGCCGGGGAGGCGCCGTCCTTCCTGCCGGTGGAGGTGGTGCCCGATGCGCCGCCGTTGGAGCCGGCCGCGGCATCGGACGGTCGGATCGAGATCGCGTTGTCGAACGGCCACCGGGTGAGCGCGTTCGGGTCGTTCGACGCGGACGCGCTGTGCCGGGTGGTGCGGGCGCTTGGCGGATGATCCCGGTTCCCTCCTCGACCCGGGTATGGCTGGCCTGCGGCGTGACCGACATGCGCAAGGGGTTCCCCGGTCTCGCGGCGCAGGCGGAGCGGGTATTGAAGGCGGATCCGCATTGCGGCCATCTCTTCATCTACCGCGGCCGCCGGGGCGACCTGATCAAGATGATCTGGTGGGACGGCCAGGGTGCGTGCCTGTTCTCGAAGCGTCTGGAGCGCGGCCGCTTCGTGTGGCCGTCGGCATCGGAAGGGAAGGTGTCGGTGACGCCGACGCAGCTGTCGATGCTGCTTGAGGGGATCGACTGGCGGGCGCCGGTTCGCACCTGGAGACCGCTGGCCGCGGGCTGATTCACCGTTTATAAACAATGGGTTGACTGTCATTCGGGCTTCCCTTTGTCGGCCCCTTCGGGTAGGATGCGGCCATGCTCGAAGCGGCCCATTCCCTGCCCGACGACATCGCCGCGTTGAAGGCGATGGTGCTGGCCTCGCGGGCCGAACTGGCGGCACGGGACGCCGAGCTGCGCAACCGCGATCTGTTGATCGAGAAGCTCAGGCACCAGCTTGCGGGTCTGCGGCGGCAGCGCTTCGGCGTCACCTCGGAGGCCCTCGACCAGCTTGATCTCGGGCTGGAGGACGAGGAGATCGCGCGGGCGGCCGAGGCGCCGACCGAGCCGACGCCCGCCACGAAGAAGCAGCCGAAGCGCCGTCCCCTGCCGGACCACCTGCCGCGCGAGGAGACGGTTCTCGCGCCGGGCGAGCGCTGCGCGGACTGCGGCGGCCGTCTCAAGCGGCTCGGCGAGGATGTGACGGAGGAGCTGGAGTACATCCCCGGCCGCTTCGTGGTGAAGCGCATCGTCCGTCCGCGCCTGGCCTGCGGCGGCTGCGAGAAGTTCCACCAGGCGCCGCTGCCGCCGCGACCGATCGAGCGCGGCCGACCGGGCCCCGGCCTTCTGGCGCATGTGCTGGTCTCGAAGTATTGCGATCACCTGCCGCTCTACCGCCAGTCCCGCATCTTCGCCCGCGACGGCGTCGAGCTCGACCGCTCGACGCTCGCCGGCTGGGTCGGCAAGGCGACGGCGCTGCTGGAGCCCCTGGCCGATGCGATCGGGCGCCATGTGCTGGAAGGACAAGCCCTGTTCGCCGACGACACCCCGGTCAAGCTGCTGGCGCCGGGAACCGGCAAAACGGCGACCGGCCGGGCCTGGACCTACGTGCGGGACGAGCGGCCCTGGGCTGGCGAGGCGCCGCCGGCGGCCTGGTACCGCTTCTCGGCCGACCGCAAGGCGGCGCATCCGAAGGCGCATCTTGAAGGCTTCGCCGGCTGGATGCACTCGGACGGCTATGCCGGGTTCGGTGCGCTGGCGCGCGCCGGGCCGGTCCGCGAGGTGGCCTGTCTGGCGCATGTGCGACGCAAGTTCTTCGACGTCCATGCCGCCCAGGGCTCGGCGATCGCCGCCGAGGCGCTGGAACGGATCGCCGCCCTCTACGCTATCGAGAAGGAGGCCCGCGGGCAGCCGCCCGATAACCGCGCGGCCATCCGCCAGGCCAAGGCCGCGCCGTGCCTCGACGAGCTGGAGCGGTGGCTGCAATCGCAGCTGCCCAGAATCTCCGCCAAGACCCCGCTGGCAGCGGCGATCCGTCATGCCCTGACCCGGATGAAGCGCCTTCGACCCTATCTCGAGCACGGCTTCCTCGAGATCGACAACAACCCCGCCGAACGCGCAATGAGGCCGATCGCGCTCGGCCGCAAGAACTATCTCTTCATGGGCTCGGCCAGCGGCGGCAGGGCCGCCGCCATCGCCTACACCCTGATCGAGACCGCCAGGCTCAACGATGTCGATCCGCAGGCCTGGCTTGCTCAGGTCCTCGAACGCATCCCCGACTACAGGATCAACCGCATCGACGATCTGCTGCCGTGGAACACCGCGCCCGCAGAAGATCGGGAAGCCGCCGACTGACCACGCAGGGGCGGTCACGCCGGACGCTTACGATCTGCGCGGTCCCCGAGAACCCTTCCAGCAGCGTCTCCGCATGCTTGCCGCCGCGGCCCGGCGCGTAGGCATAGACCACCCCAGGCGGGTCCGCCCCCGACCACGGCCGCTCGTCGCGCACCATCGTCCACATGTAGCCCGTCCTGGTCCGGCCCCGGCCCGGGTCGAGAACCCGGATCGGCGTCTCGTCCACCCCGAGCTTCGCCGACCGCTTGAGGTCCGCCGCCAGGCAGTCCACCAGGGGGCGAAGATGGAACGACGCCTTGCCCACCCAGTCGGCCAGCGTCGCGCGGGGCAGCTCAAGCCCCAGACGCGCGTAGATCTGCGATTGACGGTAGAGCGGCAAGCGAGTCGCGCGGGGGAATCTCACCCCCACGCGCTCCCAGAACCGTACGTGAACCTCTCAGCTCATACGGCTCCCAGCGTCCGGCCCTGCCCGTGCACAAGGGTCCAATGGGCGAACCGCCACGGCTCCGCTTTCGCGATTCTGGCAAGCCAGAGACGAGCCTGACGCGGTCGTTGTCGGAAGCGTTTGAACTTCCGCATTGCCCATCGCTGCAAGTGGGCGTCTATCAGACGAAGGGTCGGATTGAGGTGGCGTCGCAAAATCGGACAGGTCGTCAAGGTGTATTCCGCCGTGTGACGGAGGAATGCGGATGAGCAAGCGACGCAGGTTTTCGGGGGAGCTGAAGGCGAAGATAGCCTTGGAGGCGCTACGGGGTGATCGGACGCTTCAGGAGATTGCCTCGAAGCACCAGGTGCATCCGAACCAGGTGGGTGTGTGGAAGCGCCAGGCGATGGAGGGTCTGGGGGAGGTCTTTTCCGGTGGAGGTGAGCGCCGGGCGCGGGATCACGAGAGCGAGGTCCGGGCTCTTCACGCCAAGATCGGGGAGTTGATCGTAGAGCGTGATTTTTTGTCACGCGGGTCCGGTCGCTGAGCCGGTCCGGGAGACGGGCGATGGTTGTGCGGGGCCACCCGTCGTTGAGCCTGACCCGGCAATGCCGTCTGCTGTCGATCGGGCGCTCGTCGCTCTATGACCGGCCGAAGGGGGAGAGCGCGGAGACGCTGGCTCTGATGCGCCGGATCGACGCGCTGTTCCTCAAGTATCCGTTCTACGGCGCCCGCCAGATGGTTCGGCATCTGCGCCGCGAGGGGGTGCGGATCGGGCGGCGGCGGGCCGCTCGCCTGATGCGCCTGCTTGGTCTTCAGGCGGTCTATCGGGCGCCGCGGACCAGTGCGCCGCACCTCGGGCACCGGGTTTATCCATATCTGCTGCGGGGTCTGGCGATCGAGCGGCCGAACCATGTGTGGTGCGCCGACATCACCTACATCCCGGTGCGGCGCGGCTTCCTCTACCTGGTGGCGATCATGGACTGGGCGAGCCGCTGCGTCCTGGCCTGGCGGCTGTCGAACACGCTGGACGCGGGGTTCTGTGTCGAGGCTCTCGACGAAGCCCTGGCGCGCCATGGCACCCCGCAGATCTTCAACACCGACCAGGGCAGCCAGTTCACCGGCTTCGCCTTCACCGCGCGCCTGCGGGAGGCCGGTATCCGCATCTCGATGGACGGCCGCGGCCGGTGCATGGACAACATCTTCATCGAGCGGCTGTGGCGCTCGCTCAAATACGAGGCGGTCTACCTGCACGAGATCGCCGACGGCTTCGCAGCCCGGCGCGTCATCGGCCAGTGGATCGGCTTCTACAACACCGAGAGACCGCACTCGGCACTCGGCGGGCGGACGCCGGCCGAGGCCTACCGGGGCGACACGCCTGTGGATATGATGGACAAGCCGCTTCGCGCCTTGACCACATACCCACAGGCGCAACAGCAGCAGCAGAAAGATCGATCCAAGAGGATTCTGGCGGCACAAACTTCAACCGGAATACACCTTGAAAACGCCGTCAGCCTGTCCGACAAACCGACGCCACCTCAGTCTACTGCAAGGATACCAACCGCAAGGCGGACTACCCGACGGTCGCGTTCGACTTCCTGGGCTACCGTTTCCAGCCAAGGTTCGCGGCGTGGCGCGGCGGGTTGTTCGGGGTCTCGTTCCTTCCGGCTGCCAGCCCGACTGCGCTCAAGGCGTTTCGGCGCCGCGTGCGACAGTGGCGTTTGCAACGGCGTAGCGACAAGGCACTGCTTGACCTTGCCCGCATGTTTCATCGCGAAATTGCAGGGTGGATCGGCTACTTCGGCGCATTCTACAAGTCGGCGCTCTATCCGACCCTTCGTCTGATAGACGCCCACTTGCAGCGATGGGCAATGCGGAAGTTCAAACGCTTCCGACAACGACCGCGTCAGGCTCGTCTCTGGCTTGCCAGAATCGCGAAAGCGGAGCCGTGGCGGTTCGCCCATTGGACCCTTGTGCACGGGCAGGGCCGGACGCTGGGAGCCGTATGAGCTGAGAGGTTCACGTACGGTTCTGGGAGCGCGTGGGGGTGAGATTCCCCCGCGCGACTCGCTAACCGTTCTACCGTCAGAGCGAGGCATACCGGCGCGAGGGGATCGACCTCGACCGCACCATGCTGGGGAACTGGGCGGGGCGCGGGATGCAGGTGCTGGCCCCGGTGATCGACCGGATGATCGAGCACCTCAAGGCGTCGGACGGTCTGTTCATGGACGAGACCACGGTGCCGGTGATGGCGCCGGGGACCGGCAAGACGCGCCTCGACTATCTGTGGGCGATCGCCCGCGATCAGCGCGGCTATGGCGGGGTCGACCCGCCGATCGTGGTGTTCCACCACTCGCGCCATCGAAGTGCGAAGGTCGCTCTGGAGTTGATGCGGGGCTACACCGGCGGCGGCCCGCTGCATGTGGACGGCTACAGGGTGTACGATGCGCTCGGCGATCCGAAGCAGACGGTCAGCCCATGGGTGCTCGCCTACTGCTGGACCCACTGGCGGAGACGCTTCGTCGACTTCCAGCGCGCCACGGAGTCGCCCCTGTGCGAGGAAATCCTCGCACGGATCGCGGCGCTCTACCGGATCGAGACCATGGTGCGCGGTCACCCGCCAGAGCTGCGGCTGAAGGCGCGGCAGGAGTTGTCGGCGCCGATCGTCGAGGCCATGCGGCCCTGGCTCGAGGCCCGGCTCGACCGTCTGTCCAGCGCGTCCGAACTCGCCAGGCACATCCGCTACGCCCTCAAGCGCTGGGATGGCCTGTGCCGGTTCCTCCATGACGGACGTATCGAGATGGACACCAACCCTGTCGAGAACCTCATCCGTCCGGTGAAGCTCACAAAGAAAAACGCGCTGTTCGCCGGCAGCGACGACGGCGCCAGGACCTGGGCGCGGTGCGCCAGCCTGATCGGCACCTGCAAGCTCAACGGCGTCAATCCGCAGGTCTACCTGACCGACACCCTGCGCCGGATCATCGACATGCACCCCCTGTCACGCATCGACGAACTCATGCCCTGGAACTTCGACCCGAAAATCCCGGGCCTCACACGTCAACAAGGGTAACCGCGCGGCGCTTACGCCCATTCGTCGTTCTGCTCGAGCAGGATGGCGCCGATCAGCCGTGTTATGGCGTCCTCGTTGGGGAAGATGCCGACGGTGTTGGTACGCCGCTTGATCTCGCCATGGAGTCGTTCGAGCGGGTTTGTCGAGTGCAGCTTGGGGCGATGCGCGGCCGGGAAGGTCATGTAGGCGAGAACGTCGTGCTCGGCCTCGTCCATGAGAGCGGCGAGCTTCGGCGCCTTGGCCCTGAGCTGGTCGGCGACCTGGCGCCACTGGGCGGAGGCGCTGTCTGCATCCTCCTGGGCGAAGGCGGTGGTGACGAAGGCGGACACGACGCGCCGGCCCTGCTTGCCGGCATGGGCGAGCAGGGTGCGCATGAAGTGGACGCGGCAGCGCTGCCATGTGGCGCCGAGGACGCGCGTTGCAGCCGCCTTCAGGCCCTTGTGGTCATCGGAGACGACCAGCTTGACGCCGCGCAGGCCGCGGCGGGCCAGGGAGCGCAGGAAGGAGGTCCAGAAGGTCTCGGCCTCGGACGCGCCGATCGCCATGCCGAGCACCTCGCGGCGGCCCTGGTCGTTGACCGCCACCGCGATCGTGACCGCGACCGAGACGACGCGCCCGGCCTCGCGCATCTTCACATAGGTCGCGTCCAGCCACAGATACGGCCAGTCGCCCTCCAGCGGGCGGTCGAGGAAGTCGCGGATCTTGCCGTCGATCTCACCGCACAGCCGCGACACCTGGCTCTTCGAGATGCCCGACATGCCCATGGCCTGCACCAGGTCGTCCACCGAGCGGGTCGACACGCCCTTGATGTAGGCCTCCTGGATCACCGCCGTCAGCGCCTTCTCCGCCATGCGACGCGGCTCCAGGAAGCCCGGGAAGTAGCTCCCCTTGCGCAGCTTCGGGATCTTCAGCTCCACCGTGCCCGCGCGCGTCTCCCAGACCCGGTCCCGGTAGCCGTTGCGATGGGTGAGCCGGTCCGGCGAACGCTCGCCGTGTGCGGCTCCCGCAAGGCCCTCCACCTCAAGCGCCATCAAACGCTCGGCCGTGAACCCGATCATCTCGCGAAGCAGATCGGCGTCCGAACTCTTCTCCAAAAGCGCCTGCAGGGTCATCATGTCCTTGGTGGTCATCGTGGTACTCCTCCGGTCGGATGGACTGTAGAAGCCCAACCCTAACCGGCACCGCGATGGCCATCCGCTATGGATAAGTGGCCCGCCGCCGCCAGACGCCACACGGTCGCGGCGGCGGGCCACTTACCCACAGCTACCGATGCTGGCTCCTGCTCCTACACCACACCATGAGGTGGCGTCGCAAAATCGGACAGGTCGTCAAGGTGTATTCCGCCGTGTGACGGAGGAATGCGGATGAGCAAGCGACGCAGGTTTTCGGGGGAGCTGAAGGCGAAGATAGCCTTGGAGGCGCTACGGGGTGATCGGACGCTTCAGGAGATTGCCTCGAAGCACCAGGTGCATCCGAACCAGGTGGGTGTGTGGAAGCGCCAGGCGATGGAGGGTCTGGGGGAGGTCTTTTCCGGTGGAGGTGAGCGCCGGGCGCGGGATCACGAGAGCGAGGTCCGGGCTCTTCACGCCAAGATCGGGGAGTTGATCGTAGAGCGTGATTTTTTGTCACGCGGGTCCGGTCGCTGAGCCGGTCCGGGAGACGGGCGATGGTTGTGCGGGGCCACCCGTCGTTGAGCCTGACCCGGCAATGCCGTCTGCTGTCGATCGGGCGCTCGTCGCTCTATGACCGGCCGAAGGGGGAGAGCGCGGAGACGCTGGCTCTGATGCGCCGGATCGACGCGCTGTTCCTCAAGTATCCGTTCTACGGCGCCCGCCAGATGGTTCGGCATCTGCGCCGCGAGGGGGTGCGGATCGGGCGGCGGCGGGCCGCTCGCCTGATGCGCCTGCTTGGTCTTCAGGCGGTCTATCGGGCGCCGCGGACCAGTGCGCCGCACCTCGGGCACCGGGTTTATCCATATCTGCTGCGGGGTCTGGCGATCGAGCGGCCGAACCATGTGTGGTGCGCCGACATCACCTACATCCCGGTGCGGCGCGGCTTCCTCTACCTGGTGGCGATCATGGACTGGGCGAGCCGCTGCGTCCTGGCCTGGCGGCTGTCGAACACGCTGGACGCGGGGTTCTGTGTCGAGGCTCTCGACGAAGCCCTGGCGCGCCATGGCACCCCGCAGATCTTCAACACCGACCAGGGCAGCCAGTTCACCGGCTTCGCCTTCACCGCGCGCCTGCGGGAGGCCGGTATCCGCATCTCGATGGACGGCCGCGGCCGGTGCATGGACAACATCTTCATCGAGCGGCTGTGGCGCTCGCTCAAATACGAGGCGGTCTACCTGCACGAGATCGCCGACGGCTTCGCAGCCCGGCGCGTCATCGGCCAGTGGATCGGCTTCTACAACACCGAGAGACCGCACTCGGCACTCGGCGGGCGGACGCCGGCCGAGGCCTACCGGGGCGACACGCCTGTGGATATGATGGACAAGCCGCTTCGCGCCTTGACCACATACCCACAGGCGCAACAGCAGCAGCAAAAAGATCGATCCAAAAGGATTCTGGCGGCACAAACTTCAACCGGAATACACCTTGAAAACGCCGTCAGCCTGTCCGACAAACCGACGCCACCTCAGGCACCCCGTGATGCAATTCCGCACTCAATGGTCTCCGATCTCGAATTGAATTCTATCGGCGGTGGTGTGAAGCCGCGTTGCCCTTTCGGATCGTTATCCCCTCAACTCCCCCGGTAGGTCGTGTAGCCGAAGGGCGAAACCAGCAGGGGGACGTGGTAGTGCTCGCCGGCATTCGCGATGCCGAAGCGGACCACGACCACATCGAGGAAGGGGAGCGACGGTCCGTCGTGCCCGGCGTCGCGGAAATAGTCGCCGACGTGGAAGATCAGCTCGTAGACCCCCGCCGCGAAGTCCTCGCCTTCGAGGATCGGCCCGTCGCAGCGCCCGTCGGCGTTGGTGGTCGCCGCGGCGACCGCGCGGTTCTGGTCCTCCGCGCGGTAGAGCGCGATCCTCACCCCCGCCGCCGGGCGGCCGTTCGCGGTATCGAGCACATGCGTCGTCAGCCTACCCATCGCCTCGCCTTTCTCGCGTGAACGCAGCGGCCAGGAAGCGGCCCACGTCGCGGTTCGACCGCGCCCTCACCTTGTCGTCGCGGCCGATCAGGTAACCCTCTCCGGCGACGCAGAGCCCGAGGATTATGCGGCGGAGCCAGGGGTCGGTCATCGGGAGCCAGGTGATCCGGTCGCGCGCGACGCCTGCGCGGCTGACCCGGAACCGGCAGCCGGCGAGGCTGCGGCCGATCTCGAACGGCCCCTCCCAGGCGCCGTCCCACTGGTGATAGGCGCCTTCGTAGGCGACGGTCCTGACCCGCGCGCCGCCCTGCCTCAGATCGTCCGCGATCTCGGCGCAGCGCTCCGGGTCGATCAGCGCGTCCGCGCTGCCCCAGACCATGAGGACCGGCGCGCCGGTCGCCCTGCTGTCCTCGAGGCGGGCGATGCAGGGGCCGTAGAACGCCACATGGGCGGCGAAGCGGTGCCCGTCGGGCGCCATCGTCTCGGCGACCTGGGAATAGGCGGCGAGCACCGATGCCATGCCGCCGTAGGAAAAGCCCATCAGCGCCACCCTGCGGGGGTCCACCGCCTCGTGGCGAGACAGGAAGCGGAGCCCGGAATAGGCGTCCGCGATCATCATTGTCTCGGTGATCTCCAACAGCCGTTCGATGAAGCCGCTGGCGCGGTCGCGACGGGCGCCGAACACGTCGATCACCAGCGCGGCGACGCCCATCGCCGCGAACTGGCGGGCGTAGGTCAGCTCGCGCTGGTAGAGCACGCCCGCGGCGCCGTGCAGCAGCACCACCGCCGGCGCCCTGCTTCCCGTCTTCCGTTCCGCCGGCAGGAACAGCGTCGCGGGCACCTGCGTGGGTCGTTTCACGGACGGGCGGATGTCGGAAAGCCCGAACGGGCTGGTGCTTTCGAGCGTGACCGCAACCCCCAGATTGTCCGCGTAGCCGTCCACGGCGGGCCAGCTGCCCTCCGCCAGGGCGGGCGTCTGGGCGTGGGATTGCGCCGGGACCGACGCCGCGAGGACGAGCAGCGCGGCTGCCAGGGCGCGCTGCCTGCGTCTATTCAATCTCCGCGCCCTCGGCGATCCAGCGCCCGAGGGTGCGGCGCTCCTCGTCGGTCATCTCGGTCTCGTTGCCGACCGGCATGGTCCTAGTCAGCACCGCGACTGCGCGGATCTTGGGCGCCTGGTCGCGGATCTGCTCGGCGGTGTCGAAGGCGACATCCTTGGGCGGCTTGTCGAGATTTTCGTCGGACGGTTTCGCAGCATGGCAGGAAACGCAGTGCCTGGCGACGATGTCGTAGGCCTCGGCGAAGGTGACCGGTTCGGCGTCCTCGTCTTCCGCGGTCATCGTGCTGTCCGGAAGGCTTGCGTAGACCACCGCGAGGATGAGGATCACCGACGCGGGAATCGGCCAGACCCGGCTCTGCCCCGCGTTACGGAGGTTGAACCAGTGGCGTACCAGCGCGCCCGCGATGAACACCACGATCAGCACCGCCCAGGCGTGTTCGTGTCCGAACGTGCTCGGGTAGTGGGCGGAGATCATGATGAAGATGACCGGCAGGGTCATGTAGTTGTTGTGGACCGAGCGCTGCTTGGCGTTGAAGGCGAGACGGGCGTCGAGCGCGGTGCCGGCCTTGGTCGCGTCGACCAGCTTCTGCTGCGCCGGGATGATGATCATCCAGACATTGGCGACCATGATGGTGCCCAGCATCGCGCCGACATGCATGTAGGCGCCGCGCGCCGAGAACACGTGGGTGAGCCCGTAAGCGACGAGGATCAGCAGCCCGAAGCCGATGCACTCGACCACGGCGCCCCGGTGCCGCAGCGGCGACTTGTAGAGCGCGTCGTAGACGAACCAGGACGCGGCGAGCAGCGCGATGCCGATGGCGATCGCCTCGGGCCTGGAGAGGTCGGCGACCGCGCGGTCGATCAGGTAGATTTCCGCCCCGTAATAGTACATCAGGCAGAGCAGCAGGAAGCCGGTGATCCAGGTCCACGCCGCTTCCCACTTGAACCAGTGCAGGGTCCGCGGCACCTCCTCGGGCGCGAGGTCCATCTTCTCGACGACGTAGAACCCGCCGCTGTGGGTCATCCAGAGCTCGCCCTCGACCCCCTTGCGCGGCGGCTCGGGCTTCTCCAGGTGGCTGTCGAGCCACATGAACAGGAAGGACGAGCCGATCCAGGCGATGCCGGTGATGATGTGGGCCCACCGGAGGACCAGGTTGACCCATTCGCTGAGGATCGTTTCCATCGCCGCGTCTCAATCCTGCAACAGGTCGAACAGCCGGAACCGGCCGATCAGACCGATATTGCGAAGCGCCTCTTCGATCTCCGCCGCTTCGTCGTTGGCGAGGCGCCGCTCGAAAGCCTCCAGAATACTGTCCTTCGTATGCAACCGGACCGCAACGATAAAGGGAAAACCGAAGCGTTCGCGGTAGGCCGCGTTGAGCCGGTGGAAGCGCTCGAACTCCTCGTCGCTCAGCCGATCGAGACCGGCGCCCTGCTGCTCGCGCGTCGAGTGCTCGGTGAGCGCGCCGGCCCGCGCCGCCTTGCCGGCGAGGTCGGGATGGGCGCGGATCAGGGCGAGCTTCATGTCGGGCTCGGCCGCGGCGATCGCCGCCGTCATCGCCTCGAACACCGCCTCGACCGAGGCGAAGGGCCGCGCCGCCCACGCCTCGTCCGCGATCCACGGCGAATGCTCGAAGACGGGGCCGAGCGCGGCGGCGAACGCCTCGCGCGACGCCTCGTTGAGCCCGGCGAGGTTCACGGCGCCCGGACCGCCTCGACCGCTGCCAGCACCCGTTCCGGCGTTGCCGGCGGGTCGAGGCGCACGAAGCGCCGGTGCCCGGCAAGAGAGGCGACCGCGTCCCGGATGGCGAGCCAGACCGAGAGCGCCAGCATCAGCGGCGGTTCGCCCACCGCCTTGGAGCGGAAGATCGTCGGGTGCGGGTTCGGCGAGTCCTCGAGGATGTGGACGTTGAAGACCGGCGGGACGTCGCGGCTGCCGGGGATCTTGTAGGTCGACGGGCCGTGCGTCCGGAGACGCCCCTCGCCGTCCCACCACAACTCCTCCATCGTCACCCAGCCCATGCCCTGCACGAACCCGCCCTCGATCTGGCCGAGATCGATCGCCGGGTTCAGCGAGGTCCCGCAATCCTCCAGGATGTCGGCCCGCAGCACCCGGTTCTCCCCGGTCAGCGTGTCGATGGCGACCTCGGCGATGCAGGCGCCGTAGGCGTAATAGAAGAACGGACGGCCCTGCATCGTCACCGGGTCCCAGTGGATGTCGGGCGTGCGGTAGAAGCCGGTGGCCGACAGCGAGACGCGCTCGGCCCAGCTCATCTTCGCGACCTCCTCGAAGGCGAGGCTCCTGTTGCCGGCATAGACGCGGTTGTCGGCGAAGCGGATCTCCGCCGGCTCGACCCCGAAATGGTCCGCCGCGACGCCGGTCATCCGCTCCTTGATCCGGTTGGCCGCGTCCAGCGCCGCCATGCCGTTGAGGTCCGAGCCCGACGAGGCGGCGGTGGCGGAGGTATTGGGCACCTTGCCGGTCGAGGCGGCGGACACCTTGATCCGGTGGAGGTCGATCTGGAACGCTTCTGACACCACCTGGGCCACCTTGACGTAGAGCCCTTGCCCCATCTCGGTGCCGCCGTGGTTCAGATGGACGCTGCCATCGGTATAGACGTGGACCAGCGCGCCGGCCTGGTTGAGGCTCTTCACGTTGAACGAGATGCCGAACTTGATCGGCACCATGGCGATGCCCTTCCTGATGACGGGGCTGGTCTCGTTGAACGCCGCGACCTCGCGCCTGCGCGACTCGTAATCCGCCCGTTCGGAGAGCCGGTCCACCACCTCCTCGACGATATTGTCGTCGACGACCTGGCCGTAGGGCGTGACGTTCCTCGGCGCCTCGCCGTAATAGTTGACCCGGCGCACCGCCTCGACGTCGATCCCGAGGGTGCGCGCGATATGCTCGATCGCGAGCTCGATGACGACCATCCCCTGCGGCCCGCCGAAGCCGCGGAAGGCGGTGTTCGACACCGTGTTGGTCTTGCAGCAATAGCCGCGGAAATGCGCGTTCGGGATGTCGTAGCAGTTGTCGGCGTGGCACAGCGCGCGCCCCATCACCGAGGTCGATAGGTCGGCGACGTTCCCGGCCCGCGCGGCGAACAGGATGTCGAGGCCGACGATCCGGCCCTTGTCGTCGAACCCGGCCTCGTAGCGGAACAGGAAGTCGTGCCGCTTGCCGGTCACGATCATGTCGTCGTCGCGCGCGAGACGGAGCTTCGCCGGCCGGCCCGAGGCCCGCGCCAGCACCGCGGCGATGGCCGCGACGATGGTGGCCTGGCTCTCCTTGCCGCCGAACGCGCCGCCCATCCGCCTGACCTCGACGGTGACCGCGTTGGCGGGCACGCCGAGCGTGTGCGCGACACCGTGCTGGACCTCGGTCGGGTGCTGGGTCGAGGAATAGACCAGCATGTCGGAATCTTCCTGCGGCACGGCGAGCGCGACCTGGCCTTCGAGGTAGAAATGGTCCTGCCCGCCGCATCCCGCCTCGCCCGCGATCCGGTGCGGCGCGGCGGCGATGGCAGCGGCCGCGTCGCCGCGCTTCATGACCTGCGGTTTCGCGACGTAGCTCTCGCGCTCCAGCGCCTCCTCGATGGTGAGGACCGGCTTCAGCACCTCGTATTCGACCGCGACCAGCGCCGCCGCCCGCCGCGCGGTGTCGCGGTCCGAGGCGGCGACGGCGGCGACGGGGTGGCCGGCATATTCGGCGACGCCGTCGGCGAGGATCGGCTCGCCGGAGAAGATCGGCGCGACGTCGTTGACGCCCGGGATGTCGGCGGCGGTGACGACGGCGCTCACCCCGGGGACCGCCCGCGCCGCCGCGCAGTCGATGGAGACGATGCGCGCGTGCGGGTGCGGGCTGGTCGCGAGCCAGATCTCCTGCGTGCCGGGGACCAGCGGCATGTCGTCGATATAAACCGCACGCCCGGTGACGTGCTTCTCGGCGCTGTCGTGGCGCCATGCGCGGTGGACTCCGCCTTTGAGCACAGCGCCAGTCACAGCGCGAACACTCCGGTCGGCGCGTCCGCGCCGCCCTCTGTCTCGAAATAGAGGCGGTCCAGCAGGTTCGCGGCGACGGCGGCGCGGTAGCGGGCGCCGGCGCGGAAATCGCCGATGGGATCGAAATCGTCCGCGATGGCGCGCCTGGCGGCCGCAACCGCCGCTTCCGACCACGCCGCGCCGATGAGCGCCCGTTCGGCCTGCCGCGCGCGCTTCGGGGTCGCCGCCATGCCGCCATAGGCGATCCTCGCATCGCTCACGCGACCGTCCCCGACGGTCAGCCGGTAGGCTCCGATCACCGCCGAGATGTCCTGGTCGTAGCGTTTGGAGACCTTGTAGGTGCGGAAGATTTCATCGGGGGCGAGGCGCGGGAGCCGCACCGCCTCGATCACCTCGTCCGGGCGCAGGTCCGTCCTGCGGTAGTCGAGGAAGAAGTCCTCGACGGGCATCTGCCGCGCGCCGTCCGGTCCGCGCAGCATCAGCGTCGCGTCGAGCGCGATCAGGCAGGGCAGCGTGTCGCCGATGGGGGACGCGTTGCCGATATTGCCGCCGATCGTGCCGAGATTCCTGATCTGGCGCGAGCCGATGCGCCGGATCAGCTCCCCCATCCCCGGATATTCGGCGTCGAGCGCGGGGAACGCCCGCGTGTAGGTGACCGCCGCGCCGATCTCGATTTCGTCGTCGCGGACCTCCAGCCGGCACAGCTCCTCCACCCGCGCGGTCGAGATAATCGCGTCGAAGGCGCGACGCTCCTTGGAGAACAGGAGCCCAAGATCGGTGCCGCCGGCGAGGATCGGGGCGTCCGGGTAGTCGGTCCGCAGCGCGATCAGTTCGTCGAGCGTGCAGGGCGCGAAGAAGATCTGCGCCCCGGCTTCGTAATCCGGTTCGGCCTCGGGAACCGGCGCGTCGGGCGCGGCGACGGGCGCGCGCTCCGCCCTTCGCGTCGCGTCGACGATCGGCCGATATCCGGTGCAGCGGCACAGATTGCCGGCGAGCGCGTCGTGGATCGTCTCGTCCTCGGGCTCCTCGCCGCCTTCGAGGAAGGCGAAGAGCGCCATCGCGATCCCGGGCGTGCAGAACCCGCACTGGCTCGCGTCGGCCTCGACCATCGCCTGCTGGACCGGATGCAGCCGTCCCATCGCGGCCAGCCCCTCGACCGTGAGGAGCGCCCTGCCCGCGAGTTGCGGCACCGCCATCAGGCAGCTGTTGACCGCCTCGTATCGGAGTCCGCCGCCGTCCGGGATGCCCAGCACCACCGTGCAGGCACCGCAATCGCCCTCGGCGCAGCCCTCCTTGGTGCCGGTGAGGCGCTTCCCCGTCCTCAGCCAGTCGAGCACGGTCGTCGCGGGCGGCACGTCCCGGATCTCGCAGGGCTCGCCGTTGAGCAGGATTCGGATCGATCGCCCGGCCACGCCTCGCCCGGCCTCCGTTGGCCTCGGAAGCCGGCGATTATAGGAGCGGCGTGGAAGGCGCGGAAGGTGCGCGGTACGCCCCGCGCGTCTCGAACGGATCGACGCGTGCGGTGCGAAATGACCGACAATTGTCAGTTGTCAGGCGACACAGTAAGCTCATGCAATGATCGCGTCGTTTCGTCATCGGGGTCTGAAAGCGCTCTACGACGGCAGAACGGCACGACGCGTGGCGCCGGCTCATGTCGAGAAGCTGCGCGACATCCTGGCGGCGCTCGATCTCGGCAGCAGGCCGCAAGACATGAACTTGCCGGATTTCCGCCTGCACGAATTGAAGGGACCGCTGAAGGGCAGTTGGGCGGTTTCGGTATCCGGCAACTGGCGCGTCACGTTCCGGTTCGAGGATGGCGCGGCGGTCGATGTGGACTATGTTGACTATCACTGAGGAGATCGGACATGGGCATGCATAACCCGCCCCATCCGGGCGGCATCGTGAAGCGGCAATGCCTCGAACCTTTGGGGCTTACCGTGACCCGGGCCGCGGAAGGGCTGGGCGTCACGCGGCAGGCGCTCTCGGAACTGGTGAACGAGCGCACCGGCGTTTCGGTGGAGATGGCGATACGGCTCTCCAAAGCCTTCGGCTCGACGCCCGAGACCTGGCTGGGAATGCAGATGGCTTACGACCTTTGGCAAGCCCGCCACCGGGCTGATGAAATCGCGGTGGAGCGCTTCGCGGCGGCGTGATCGGCGTATTTCGCCGCGGGTGTCTCGATCCGGAGCAGGTTTCCATCCCTCCATACGGCGCTTCGCGCCTACCCCGGAACGGGGTCCGGGGCCTGCTCGGGATGAGGAAACCAAAAATACTTGCCTCACCCTGAGTAGCGGCGAAGCCGCGTGTCGAAGGGCCCGCCTACCCCGGCGGCGTCGCCTGGACGATGGGCTGGACGAACTGGAGCTCCATGTCCCAGGGGAAGTAGATCCAGGTGTCCTGGCTGACTTCGGTGATGAAGGTGTCGACCATCGGGCGCCCGGCGGGCTTGGCGTAGACGGTGGCGAAATGCGCCTTGGGCAGCATGTCGCGGACCAACGAGGCGGTCTGCCCGGTATCGACCAGGTCGTCGACGATCAAGAGCCCCTCGCCGTCGCCCTCGATCCCCTTGAGAACCTCGATCCCGCCCTGGTCCTTCCAGTCGTAGGAGGTGACGCAGATCGTGTCGATCATGCGGAGCTCGAGCTCGCGCGCGACGATCGCGGTCGGCACCAGCCCGCCGCGGGTGACCGCGATGACGCCGTTCCACGGCCCCATCCCGGCAAGCCGCCAGGCGAGCGCGCGGGCGTCCCGGTGAAGCTGCTCCCACGACACCGGGAAGCCCTTGGTGTATCGCTCCTCCATCCCGCTCCCCCTGTACCGCGTCAGCCCGCCGCCCGCTCGCGCGCTTCCTTCTCGCGCTCCCACTCGGCGAATTCCTCCGCCGTCAGCCCCCAGCTCGGCGGCGCCTTGAGGTATTCCGCCTCCTCGGGCGTGTTCTCGCGTCCCAGCACTTCGTTTCGGTGCGGGAAGCGGCCGAAGCGGCGGATCGCGTCGCGGTGGCCGATCGCGGCTTCGAACGCGCGCTCCTCGCCGAGCCCCTCGTAGAGCGCGACCGCGCGCTCCTGGTCGGCGAGGTGCTCGCTGTGCTCGAAGGGAAGGTAGAAGAACACCTTGAAGGACGAGCCGAGGCCTTCGTCATGGCCCCGCTCCAGCGCGGCGCGGACGATCTCGCGTGCCTTGGCGTCGGAGGCGAAGGCGCGCGGCGTGCCGCGGAAGATGTTGCGCGGGAACTGGTCGAGGCAGATCGCGAGGGCGAGACATTCCTCGCGGGTCCCGACGAAGCCGTCGAACGCCCCGCCGGCCGCCCGCTCGTGAATGTCGGTGTAGCGCTCGGCGATTTCGGCGTCGAACTCGGGCGTCGAACGGAACCAGACCTGCCGCCGTTCGATGTCGGCGGAGAGGTCGGTGGTCTCGAACCAGAATGTCAGGATGTCTTCCGCGACCGGATGCATGAGGGGAAACCGCTGGGATGCTCGGAGGGCGGGCAACTTAGCACGGCGGCGGGACGGACGGTACAGGGGCGCGTTTTGCACCCCTCTCGCGATGACGAAATAAGATCCTCTGCTATGTCGCTCTTGACGACATTGTAGCCATTGGCTACATCTCATAGGTGAGAGAGATCGCGTACAGTCGCGCGGCCCTGAAGGCGCTGACCCGAATGCCGCGCAATCTGGCAACCCGTATCCGGGGGAAGATCAGGACCTACGCAGACGACCCTGCGTCGCAGGCAAACAATGTCGTGGCCATGAAGGGCGAGGACAGCCTGGTGCGCCTCAGGGTGGGAGACTGGCGGATCGTGATGCGCGATGGCGACGCGCTCCATGTCCTCTACGCGACCAGCCGGGGCAGCGCCTACCGGGAGTAACTCCGATGACCGAGACCGTAACCATCCCGAGAGCCGAGTACGATCGCCTGCGCGCCATGGAAGAGGACTTCGAGGATTTCCGGGCGGCGCTGGACATCGAGGCGCGGATCGCCGCCGGAGAGGAAGAGCTCGTTCCGTTCGAAATCGCCGACCGCCTCATCGACGGGGCGTCGCCGCTCAGGGTCTGGCGCGAATATCGCGGCCTTTCCCAGTCGAGGCTTGCGCGGGTCTCCGGCGTCAACCGGGTGCAGATCGTCGAGATCGAGGCCGGCCGCAACGCGGGCTCGGTGAGGACCCTTCGCAAGCTCGCCGATGCGCTCGGCGTGGCGCTGGACGACATCGTTACGGGGTAACAGATGCCGGAGTTCATCGCCGCGAGCGAGCCCGCGATCAGGCTCGGATTCTTCCTCGGCATCTTCGCCGCGGTGGCGCTCGGCGAGCTGGCCGCGCCGAGGCGGGCGCTGAGCCAGCCGCGCTGGCTGCGCTGGTACGCCAATATCGGCATCGTCGCGCTGAACACCGTCGCCGTGCGGCTGCTGGTCCCGATGGTCCCGGTCGCGCTGGCGGTCGTCGCGGAGGAACGCGGCTGGGGCGTACTCAACCTGGTCGCGCTGCCGTTCTGGCTCGAGGTCCTGATCGCGGTCGTCGTTCTCGACCTCGTCATCTACCTCCAGCACGTCATGGTCCACGCGGTTCCGGCGCTGTGGCGGCTGCACCGCATGCACCACGCGGACCTCGATTTCGACGTCACCACCGGGAGCCGCTTCCACCCGTTCGAGATCCTGCTCTCGGTGGGCCTGAAGCTCGCGGCGGTGATGGTGATCGGCCCGGCGGCGCTCGCCGTGGTGATCTTCGAGGTGCTCCTGAACGGGACCTCGATGTTCAACCACGGCAATCTGCGCCTGCCGGCGGGGCTCGACCGGGTGCTGCGCCTCGTCGTCGTCACCCCCGACATGCACCGCGTCCACCATTCCGACATCGCCGCCGAGACCAACAGCAATTTCGGCTTCAACTTCCCTTGGTGGGACCGCCTCTTCGGCACCTACCGCGCTCAGCCCGCGCTGGGCCACGAGGCGATGACGATCGGCCTCGACAGCTTCCGCGACCCCGCCGAGCTCCACCTCCACAACCTTCTCATCCAGCCCTTCAGGGGCGGTCAGGGCGACTATTCGATCAACCGTCGGTCGCGGTGAGGCGGGCGGTGAAGTCGGCCCTTGGCGCGAATCGGCATCGATATGTATGCTGAGTATCGGCTCTTGCTACCAAATGTGGGGTCCTGGGTGGCAACGCGTCGACACGACATGCTGAAGGAGCACGGGCAGGGTGACCTGTTCGGCGCCGCGCCGGCGGAGGCCTACCGGCCCGATCCGGAACGGGTGCGCCGCCGGATCGACAGCATCCTGGCGGAACTGCGTGGCGAGATATCGGCCCGGCACTGGGAATACGGGCGGGCATCGTTCGTCAGGATGGCGTTTCCCAACCTGACATGCTGGCTGCCCGACGACGAGGCGGCGCGGCTGGAGGCCGAATTCGAAGCCGAGATGACACGCCTCCGCGCCGCCTAGCGCGGATTGACACAGCCGCCTCCCCGCCTAAGTTCTCCCCTCGTACCCGGATACACCGAGAGAGGATCGCGGCCATGGCCCCGGCACCCGAATTCGCGCGCCCCGAGCAGGTGAGCGGCGCCTACAAGGACCTTCTGGTCCGGCTGATGACCCGCCAGATCTATGCCGAGACGGCGACCGCCGAGGTGTTCGGGAAGGCGATCTCGGTCGCGCCGAACTGGAAGGAGAAGGCGCTCGCCGCGGAGTTCGCGGCCGAGGAGGCGCGCCACAGCCAGGGGCTCTACGACCTGCTGCTCGATCTCGGCGAGGACCCCGAGGAGATCATCGCGGGCCGCCCCGACGCCGCCGATTTCTGGCAGCTCGACCTCGACAACTGGCTCCACATCGCGGTGTTCAACTTCACCGTCGACCGCGCCGGCAGCCACCAGATCATGGAGTACCGCCAGTCGTCCTACACCCCTTGGGCGGACAGCCAGGAGGAGGTGCTGGCCGACGAGGAGGACCATTACGACAACGGCGTCGAGAATTTGAAGGAGGTGGCGAAGGACCCGGCCCAGCTCGCCGAGTTCCAGGCGATCTTCAACCGGGTACTGCCCAACTGCGTCAAGCGCGCCTTCGGCCGGCTGACCGGGGCGGACAACGATTTCTGCCTCGAGCACGGGCTCAAGCGGAACACCACTGAGGCGATCGTCAACCGTTACCTCACCGAGATGCGCGGCCACATGGAGGGCACCGGGCTGGTATTCCCGCCGCTCGCCGCCTTCGACGCCATCCGATGCGAGCTCGCCCCGTCGAGCCGCGAAATCCTGCTCTCGCTCCAGGCGGGGTAGACGGGCTCACGGTTCGGTTGCCCTGGACCCTGGAACGAGTCCGGGACGGCATCGGAAGACGCCGGCGAGGCCACCCGACCGTCAGGGTCGTTCCAGATAACCGTACGACATGTCGCCCCGGACTCGTTCCGGGGTCCAGGGCCGCGTTGCCGGGTCAGCCGGATACGAACTCGGTCTTTCGCTGGGCCCATCCGGTGAGGCGGCGCTCGAGCACGGCGAAACACGCGTAGAGGCCGATCCCCATGGAGGCGAGGAGAACCAGGCCGGCGAAGACGAGCGGCATGTTGAAGTCCGAACTCGCCAGAACCATCATGCTGCCGATGCCGAGATTGGCGGCGACGGTTTCCGACACCACGGTGCCGACGAAGCTCAGCGTGATGGCGATCTTCAGAGAGGCGAAGAAATAGGGCAGCGAGCGCGGCAGCCCGACGTGCCACAGGATGTCGAGCTTGCTCGCGCCCAGCGCGCGCAGCACATCCTCTAGCTCCGGTTCCGTCGTCGCGAGGCCGGTGGCGACATTGACGACGACGGGGAAGATGCAGATCACCAGAGAGGTGAGAATGGCGGGCACGGTGCCGATCCCGAACCAGACGACGAACACCGGGACCAGCGCCACCTTGGGAATCGAGTAGAAGCCGACCAGCATCGGGTAGCACGCGTTGTAGAGAACCTTCGAGGACCCGATGATCGCGCCGATGACCACGCCCGCCAGCACGCCTCCGGCGAAGCCGGTCGTTGTCGTCATCAGGGTCTGCAGGCCGTGCCGCCGGATGCCGTGGAACTGATCGATCAGGACGACGACGAACTCGCTCGGCCGCGGCAGGATGAAGTCGGGTATGCCGGTGACCAGGCACATCAGCTCCCAGAAGACGAAGAAGCCGAGGATGATCAGCGCCGACCAGAGCCAGTTCAGATCCTTGAGCCTTGTCATGTCTCCGGCGCGTCCCCGACGCTGTCGTCGAGCTGAAAATGCTCGATCCGGGCGCGCAGATCGTGGATCAGCCGCACGGCGGTGTCGCGGAAAAGATCGTCCAGACTGCGCGGCCGCGGCAGGTCGACCCGGCGGTCCAGAATGATGCGCCCGGGCCGCGCGCTCATGACCACCACGCGGTCGGCGAGATAGACCGCCTCGCGCAAATCGTGGGTGACGAGAAGGACCGTCGGGCGCCGGTCCAGCCAGAGCGACTGCAACACGCCCCACAGCTCCTCGCGGGTGAAGGCGTCCAGCGCGCCGAACGGCTCGTCCAGCAGCAGAAGTCTCGGCTCGTGGATCAGCGCGCGGCAGAGCGAGGCGCGCTGCAGCATCCCGCCGGACAGTTGCCACGGGAACTGCCGGCTGAAGCCGTGCAGCCCGACGCGACGCAGCAGCGCCTCGGCGCGGGCGGTATTCCGCTCCCGGTCGCGCCGGAAATTTTCCCGGTAGGGGCGTACGATCTTGAGCGGCAGCAGGACATTGTCGATGGTTCTGCGCCACGGCAGCATGGTCGGGTTCTGAAACGCCATGCCGACGATCTTGATCGGCCGGGTCACGATCTCCCCGGCGACCGACACCACCCCTTCGGTCGCCGGGTTGAGCCCGGAGACCAGCTTCATCAGGGTCGACTTGCCGCACCCGCTGGGCCCGACGATGGCGACGAACTCGCCGGCTTCGATGGCGAGCTCGGTGTCCTTCAGGGCGAGCGTGCCGGTGTCCGGATCGCCGTAACGGAGCGCGACCTTCTCGAGCGAGACTGTCGCGCCGGCGGACGACCCCGGCCCGGCCGGCGTGTCGTCGTCGTCCGCCGGCCGGGCAAGGGCCGGATCGTTCATTTGCCCATGCGGTCCTTCAGAGGCGGCAGGAAACGCGCCTGAAACACCTCGTCGGGCGCCGGCGTTCGGTCCAACTTGAACGCCTTGGCGACGATGCCGATGGACCGCTTGAGCCGGACGGGATCGGTATCGCCCATGCCGACCTTCTTCATCTCGGGCGACAGGATGAGGTGCTTCAGCGTCGCCAGCAGGCGCTCCTTCTCGGAATTCCGCTTGAGCAGCGGCTCGCGCCGCATCACCGCGTCGAGGCCGACCTCCGGGTCGGCCACGACCTCCCAGAACGCCTTGTTGATGGCCGCGACCATTCCCTTGATCTTGTTGGGATGGCTCTTGAGCATCTCCTGGCTCACCATGACGGCATTGGAATAGAGGTCCATGCCGAAATCGGCGAAGCGCATGAAGTCGAGGTCGCGGTCGGGGTTCATGCCGACGCGCAGCGCATCGAACAGAACCGTCAGGTGGTAACCCGATACGCCCTGCACCTTGCCCTGCTTGAGCATGGTGACGCGCAAATTGGGTTTCATGTGCTGCCAGCTGACCTTGCCCGCGTCGATGCCCGCGATATTGGCGAAGGCGGGGAACAGCTTGAACGCGCCGTCATTGACGGGCGCGCCGAGGGTCATGCCCTCAAGCTGCTCGGGCTTGGCGATCTTAGCCGCCTTGGGTGTCGCGATGACGAACGGCGTCTGGTTGTAGATCATGTAGACGGCGACCGGCTGCTTGCCCTTGTTCTTCGCGGCGAAGCGCGTGATCGCGTTGATGTCGCCGAACCCCGCGTCGTAGGCGGTGCTCGCCACCTTCGGCACGGCGGCGCCCGAGCCCGCCCCCTGGTCGAGCTGGATATCGATGCCGGCCTGCTTGAAGTACCCCTTGTCGTCGGCCAGGAAGAACCAGGCCTGGGGGCCCTGGAACTTCCAGTTGAGGATGAAGCGAACCTTGAGCGGGTCGGCCGCCTGCGCCGGCCCGGCCGCCGCGCCGCCGAGCGCGGCGATCATCGCGAGGCCGAGGACCCCGAGGCCCCCGCGCCGCGAGAAATTCCATACCATCGTCCGTCTCCCTATTGCCTTGTTCGTTCCCGGTCCGAAGCGCCCCCGGACCGTAGACATTTCCAAATCGACTGCGGCCATTATCGGCACGATTCGTCGCGCCACCAAGGAACTTCGACATTTTCCGGCGCGGTACCGCCCCGCTCAGCCGTCGTCGAGTGCGCGGATGACTTCCCCGGAGCGGGCGATGAAGCCGTACATGCCGCGTATCAGGTATTTCGCCGCCCGCGCGACATAGTCGGGCGAAGTCGTCGCCGCGCAATCGTCGATCAGTATGCAGTCATAGCCGAGGAACCCGGCATCCTGCATTGTCGCGAGTACGCATCGATCGACATTGACGCCGGCGAACAGCAACGTCCGCGCATCGAGATTCCTGAGGACGCTGTCGAGCTCGTTGTCCCAGAAGCCGCTCAGCCGGTACTTGTCGACACGGATGTCGCCGCGCGCGGTCTCGAGATCGTCGCAGATGCGCGCGCCCCAGCCGCCCTTCCTCAGCACAGGCGCGCGCCCGCCGTCCGGCATGTCGCCATAGCCGACGCCCTCGCCGGTCGGATTCCCGGAATGGAGGACGGTCGGGTTCAGGTTCATCAGGTCCGCCCGATTGCCCCAATTGAGCCAGACCACCGGCACGCGCGCCTTGCGCAGCACGGGCAGGAAAGCGTTGAGCGGTTCGATCGGCGCGCGGACGGGCGAAATGTCGATCCCGCGCGAGTCGAACCAGCCGCCCTTCGAACAGAAATCGTTCTGCATGTCGATGACGATCATGGCGGTTCGATTGAGGTCGATCGTCAGGGACTGGGGGACGGCCTCGAACGACACCGGCCTGGGCGGCACGACGGCGCGCACGAGGTCGGCATGACCCGCGCTGACGGCCCACGAGTTACGCGGCGTGGCGCCGAGCCGGCGCTTGCCGGAGTTCCGCTTGTCCGTCATCGCAATTACGTCCTGCCGGTGTGTGTGCGAGGCGGATCGGCCGGAGGGAAATCCCGGGTGCCGTATCGAAGGGCCCTCACCCCGCCATGAACCCCCGCACCAGCGCCAGCGTCTCGGCGCCCCGTTCGAGCTGGGGGATGTGGCCGCAGTCGGGGAGGATCTCGACCCGGCTGCCGGCGATGCGGTTGCCGAACTCTTGCGCGTAGGCCGACGGGATCAGCGCGTCGTCCTCGCCCCAGACGATCAGCGTCGGCGCGGCGATCCGGTGGAGCCGCCTGGCGAGCCCCTTCTCGGGGATCGGCCAGACGAACTTGCCGGTGCAGCCGAGCGCCCAGACCAGCCCGGCGGTCAGCGCCAGCGCCTCTTCCGGGTCCTCGGGCGGGGTGAACATCGCCTGCGCGGCGGGGCAGCCGGGGTCCTTGAAGAGCAGCGCCGGAAGCTCCTCGGGCGGGGTCATGATCCAGTTGGCGACCGGCGAATCCTCGCGCCAGAGCCCGATCGGGGCGAGCAGGACGAGGCGTTCGAAGAGATCGGGCCGGTGCGCCGCGAGCTCGGCCGCCATCATCCCGCCGAAGGACTGGCCGACGGCGGCGACCGGACCTTCGAGGCCGAGCGCGCGGATCGCCTCCTCGTAAACCAGCACCAGGTCCCACAGATCGTCGACCGCGTGGATCGCGTCCGCGTCGCCCGCGCTGGTGCCGGGGTGCTCGGGCGCGATGACGGTGTATTCCGCGCTCAACGCCTCCAGGAACGGATCGAAGTGGAGTCCCGCGGCCGGGTGGAGATAGACCAGCGGCGGCCCCGCCCCCAACGTCTTGAATCGCATCGTGAGCCGGCCGCCTCCCACCGCGACGGCGCGCTCCCGAAGCTCGATGCCCGCCATCACGCGGCTCCGGCGAGCGCGTCGAGCTTGGCGCCGGCGGGTTCCGGACTGCCGCCCAGCCTTTCGGGCCACCAGCGGTGCGGGAGGTCGTCTCCAACCGTCTCGGCGCGCAGCCTCGGCAGCACGCTCTCGGCGAAGCGGGCCACGTTGTCGGCGACGAGACCGCGCGGCATCGACCCCATCTTGAGCATCACCACGAGGTTGCCGACCCCGTGACCGCGCGCGATGCCGATCAGCCGGTCGGCCACCGTCGCGGGCGAGCCGACCACAGCCGCGCCGACCTCGAGGATGCGTCCGATGCTGGCGTGGCGCATCTCGTGCGCGAAGCCGAAATCGCCGCCCTGGTCCTCCAGCAGGAAGCGGATGCCCGGCAGCGAGATCCCGCCCGGGATGGCGAGCTTGCCGACCTGGGTCGCGCCCGGACCTTTGTTGAAGAAATATTCGAGATGGGGGCCGTAGACGCGCTCGGCCGCCTCGTCGGTCTCGCCGACGCAGACCGAGGCCATGAAGGCGAGCCGGTTGGGGTTGGCGTCGATGCCCGCGCCGTCGGCGACCTCGCGGAAGCGGGCGAACACGCGGCCCGCGGTGAGATCACTGCCGAACCAGCCGAAATAGTTGAAGCCGAAATTGTTCTCCAGCGCCATCTTCATCGTCGCCGGGTTGCCGACCCCGGTGATCCAGACCGGGAGCGGCTGCTGCAGCGGCCTCGGCCAGATATTGACCGAGGGGAGCTGGGTGAAGCGGCCGTTCCACGCGAACGGCTCGGGGTCGCGCCAGGCGCGCAGGATGAGGCGGAGGTTCTCCTCGTAGCGGTGGCGCACCTCGATCGGCGGGACGCCGTTGTTGATCGCCGCGTCGAACATCAGCCCGACCGGGAAGCCGGCCATCAGCCGCCCGCCCGAGATGCAGTCGATCATCGCGTACTCCTCGGCGACGCGGACCGGCTCGCGCGCCTTGCCGAGCGACCGGCCGACCGGATAGACCGCGACGTCGAGCCCCTCGGTCTCGGTGGCGTAGGCGATCGCGCCGCCGATCACACTCGGGTTGGCGATCATGTCGTAGGAGGTCTGGGCGTGCTCGGTGAAGGCGACCCCGTCGAAGCCGGACCGCGCCGCCTGCATGATGTAGTCGAGATAGTCGCGGAACGCGGCCCGAACCTCGCTCGGCTCGGCGAGCGACCACGGCGCCGTCACCGTGCCCTCGTGGCGGTCCTGGAAGTCGTCGGGAAACTCGCGGTACTGGTTCTGCGCGAACGCCACGATCTTCATGGCCATCTCCCCTGGCAGCGCCGGGAAGAAGCGTAGGACGCGGGCGGGGGCGGAGTCCATCGCCGTGCCCGGGGGAGGCGGCGATATGGACCCTCGTTTCACGTGAAACATTTGCGGTGCGCGGTTCTGTCCTGTTGCCTCCCGCGCCGCCGGTGACTAGATGGATCGTAAAGCATCCCCGGAAGGACAGATCCATGACCGACATCGTCATCGCTGGCGCCGCGCGCACCCCGATCGGCGCGTTCAACGGCGCCTTCGCCACCGTGCCCGCAGCCGACCTCGGCAAGGCCGCGATCGAGGCGGCGATGGCGCGCGCGGGCGTCGCGGGGGCCGATGTCGACGAGGCCGTGCTGGGCCAGGTGCTGACCGCCGGCTGCGGCATGAACCCGGCGCGCCAGGCGGCGATGGCGGCCGGCATCCCCGAGGACAAGACCGCGCTCACCATCAACCAGGTGTGCGGCTCGGGGCTCCGCGCGGTCGCCATGGCGGACCGGGCGATCCGCGCCGGCGACGCCGCGATCATGGTCGCCGGCGGGCAGGAGAGCATGAGCCTCTCGCCGCACGCCGCCCACATGCGGGCCGGGCAGAAGATGGGTGACCTCGCCTTCACCGACACGATGATCAAGGACGGGCTGTGGGACGCCTTCCACGGCTACCACATGGGGACGACGGCGGAGAACGTGGCCGAGCGCTGGCAGATCCCGCGCGGCGAGCAGGACGAATTCGCCGCCGCCAGCCAGGCCAAGGCGGAAGCCGCCCAGAAGGCCGGCCGGTTCGACGACGAGATCGCGCCGGTCGTCGTCCCCCACCGCCGGGGCGACGTCACGGTGGAGGCGGACGAGTACCCGCGCCACGGCACCACGGCGGAGACGCTGGCCAAGCTGCGCCCCGCCTTCGCCAAGGACGGCACGGTGACGGCGGGCAACGCGTCCGGCATCAACGACGGAGCGGCGGCGCTGGTGCTGATGACGGCGGACGAGGCGGCCCGGCGCGGGATCGAGCCGCTCGGGCGCATCGTCTCCTGGGCGACGGCGGGGGTCGATCCGGCGCTGATGGGCTCGGGTCCGATCCCGGCGAGCCGCAAGGCGTTCGAGAAGGCGGGGTGGAGCATCGGAGACGTCGACCTGGTGGAATCGAACGAAGCGTTCGCGGCGCAGTCCTGCGCGGTGGCGCGCGACCTCGGCTTCGACATGGAGACGGTGAACGTCAACGGCGGCGCGATCGCGCTGGGCCACCCGATCGGCGCGTCGGGCGCGCGGATCCTCGTCACCCTGCTGCACGAGATGAGGCGGCGCGATGCCGCGAGGGGCCTCGCGACGCTCTGCATCGGCGGCGGCATGGGCATCGCCATGTGCGTTGAACGGAACTAAGGGGAGCGGGAACATGGCGCGCGTAGCACTGGTCACTGGCGGCACAAGGGGCATCGGCGAGGCGATCTCGGTGGAGCTGAGGGACGCCGGCTGCAGGGTGGCGGCGAATTACGGCGGCAACGACGAGCGCGCACAGGCGTTCGCCGAGCGCACCGGGATTCCGGTCTACAGGTTCGACGTGGGCGACTTCGAGGCGGTGACGGACGGTGTCGCCCGGATCGAGGCCGATCTCGGCCCGATCGACATCCTGGTCAACAATGCCGGCATCACCCGCGACGGCACGCTGCACCGCATGGACCACGGCAGCTGGGAGGACGTGATCCGCACCAACCTGTCGTCCTGCTTCAACTGCTCGCGCGCGGTGATCGAGGGGATGCGCGGGCGCAAGTTCGGCCGCATCGTCAATATCGGCTCGATCAACGGCCAGGGCGGGCAGTACGGCCAGGTCAACTACGCCGCCGCCAAGTCGGGCATCCACGGCTTCACCAAGGCGCTGGCGCAGGAAGGCGCGGGCCAGGGCATCACGGTCAACGCGATCGCGCCCGGCTATGTCGACACCGACATGGTCCGCGCCGTGCCGGAGCGGGTCCTCGAACGGATCGTCGAACGCATCCCGGTGGGCCGGCTGGGGACCGCGCACGACATCGCCCGCGGCGTGCTCTTCCTGACCTCCGACGAGGCCGACTTCATCACCGGGTCGACGCTGAGCATCAACGGCGGCCAGCACATGTACTAGCGCCCGATGTTCGCGTGAAACATCGTCCCGAAACGGTACTGTTTTTGCCTCCCCCGGGATTCGCGGACGAGTGCCGGCGCCAGACCGGCCTCGCGGCGGCGGCCGACCGCGCCGAACCCGGCCTCGTCCGTTTCGTCGACGCCGCACTCGAAGACCTCGGGACCTGGGAGTGAGGCGGATGACCTCGGCCCCGACCGAGGCGCCCCTCTTTAGTGTTCCGGTCGATCCCGCCCCGGAAAACGGCCTGCGCGAGCGGTCCTTCGTGATGGTCGACAAGGCCATGTCCATCCGCGCGGAAAAGCTGGGCGCCTCGCTCGGCCGGGGCGACATGACCCGAGTCAATCCCGCATTGGCGTTGTTCCCGGGTATCGCGGCCTAATCCTCGCGCCGGCGGTCTCCCGGGAAAACGGCGGTGCTGCCGGCGAAGGGTGAGGCGTTTGCGCTGTCGGGGACGGGTTGATTTACAAGGCGTTCACGGAGGTGCGAGATTTTTGATACCCCGTGGTGGTCGTTGATATCCGGGGTTTCAGTTTCGCTGCGGCGGTCGTTTTGGCGATTTTCACCCCACGCCGCTGGTCGCGGCGTCTTGGCAGCGAGGTTTTCCTGCGGCGGCCTCGCGCGCCCTGATCGTGCGCATGAGATAGAAGGTGTCGCCATCGGGCCCTGGGGCCCTTGTTCCACCACCACCCCTGGTCGGGAGAACAGCGATGGCGACGGCGGCGAAGCTACCCTTTTCGTGGCGCGATGTCGAAGTCCTGCCGGACCTTGAACGGCTGCGCCTGGTTCTGGCGGTGCTTCCCGACGAGGAGATCGTGACGGCGCTTGAAGTGTGTCGTAAGCGCCGCGCGGTTACCCTTGTTGACGTGTGAGGCCCGGGATTTTCGGGTCGAAGTTCCAGGGCATGAGTTCGTCGATGCGTGACAGGGGGTGCATGTCGATGATCCGGCGCAGGGTGTCGGTCAGGTAGACCTGCGGATTGACGCCGTTGAGCTTGCAGGTGCCGATCAGGCTGGCGCACCGCGCCCAGGTCCTGGCGCCGTCGTCGCTGCCGGCGAACAGCGCGTTTTTCTTTGTGAGCTTCACCGGACGGATGAGGTTCTCGACAGGGTTGGTGTCCATCTCGATACGTCCGTCATGGAGGAACCGGCACAGGCCATCCCAGCGCTTGAGGGCGTAGCGGATGTGCCTGGCGAGTTCGGACGCGCTGGACAGACGGTCGAGCCGGGCCTCGAGCCAGGGCCGCATGGCCTCGACGATCGGCGCCGACAACTCCTGCCGCGCCTTCAGCCGCAGCTCTGGCGGGTGACCGCGCACCATGGTCTCGATCCGGTAGAGCGCCGCGATCCGTGCGAGGATTTCCTCGCACAGGGGCGACTCCGTGGCGCGCTGGAAGTCGACGAAGCGTCTCCGCCAGTGGGTCCAGCAGTAGGCGAGCACCCATGGGCTGACCGTCTGCTTCGGATCGCCGAGCGCATCGTACACCCTGTAGCCGTCCACATGCAGCGGGCCGCCGCCGGTGTAGCCCCGCATCAACTCCAGAGCGACCTTCGCACTTCGATGGCGCGAGTGGTGGAACACCACGATCGGCGGGTCGACCCCGCCATAGCCGCGCTGATCGCGGGCGATCGCCCACAGATAGTCGAGGCGCGTCTTGCCGGTCCCCGGCGCCATCACCGGCACCGTGGTCTCGTCCATGAACAGACCGTCCGACGCCTTGAGGTGCTCGATCATCCGGTCGATCACCGGGGCCAGCACCTGCATCCCGCGCCCCGCCCAGTTCCCCAGCATGGTGCGGTCGAGGTCGATCCCCTCGCGCCGGTATGCCTCGCTCTGACGGTAGAACGGTTAGCGAGTCGCGCGGGGGAATCTCACCCCCACGCGCTCCCAGAACCGTACGTGAACCTCTCAGCTCATACGGCTCCCAGCGTCCGGCCCTGCCCGTGCACAAGGGTCCAATGGGCGAACCGCCACGGCTCCGCTTTCGCGATTCTGGCAAGCCAGAGACGAGCCTGACGCGGTCGTTGTCGGAAGCGTTTGAACTTCCGCATTGCCCATCGCTGCAAGTGGGCGTCTATCAGACGAAGGGTCGGATAGAGCGCCGACTTGTAGAATGCGCCGAAGTAGCCGATCCACCCTGCAATTTCGCGATGAAACATGCGGGCAAGGTCAAGCAGTGCCTTGTCGCTACGCCGTTGCAAACGCCACTGTCGCACGCGGCGCCGAAACGCCTTGAGCGCAGTCGGGCTGGCAGCCGGAAGGAACGAGACCCCGAACAACCCGCCGCGCCACGCCGCGAACCTTGGCTGGAAACGGTAGCCCAGGAAGTCGAACGCGACCGTCGGGTAGTCCGCCTTGCGGTTGGTATCCTTGCAGTAGACCACCTTGGTCTTCTGCGGATGGACCTCCAGGCCGCACTCGGCCAATCGGTCCGCAACCCGCCGCCAGAGGGTCTTTGCCGCCTCCTCCGTTCGACAATGGCAGATTATATCGTCCGCATACCGTTCGAACGGAACATGCGGCATCGACCTTTTCATCCATTGATCGAACGCATAGTGCAGGAACAGGTTGGACAATACTGGCGAAATTACCCCGCCCTGTGGCGTGCCCCTGTCCCGTGCGACAACGGTGCCGTCCTCCTCGATCACGGGAGCCTTCAACCAGCGCTCGACATAGAGCAGCACCCACCGGCAGTCCGTATGGTGACGAACGGCCTTCAGCAGCAACTCGTGGTCGATGTTGTCGAAGAACCCCTTGATGTCCATGTCCAGCACCCAGTCGTAGCGCCAGCATCGCCGACGCGCTGTCCGGATGGCGTCAATGGCGGATCGCTTCGGCCGATATCCGTATGAGTCCTCATGGAAAATCGGTTCCAACAAGGGCTCCAGATGTCGGCGAACAACCTCCTGAGCGATGCGGTCCGTGACCGTCGGTATGCCCAACGGGCGCTTCCCGCCGCCCTCCTTGGGGATGTTCACCCTGCGAACCGGAGGCGGCATATAGCTGCCTGAGGACATGCGATTCCAGAGCTTGTAGAGTTCCGGACCAAGCCGTTCCTCCAGACTCTCGACCGTCTGCCCATCTACTCCAGCCGCTCCCCGGTTTGCCTTCACATGCTTGAAGGCTTCCCAGACTTCCCTCTTTGCTATCGGGAACGGCTTTGCCCCTGTCATCCGGCTCCTCCTGTCACCAGTTGGCCGACGGCAGCGGCTGAACACCACAGCCCCTTCGGTCCAGCGCCATTACAGCGCCTTCATCCCTACTACGGGCTGTTCTGCCCCTGTGCCCCGCATCGGTACTCTGAGCCTTCCGGGGGCTGCCCGGTTGGCCGTCTCCCTTGGCATCGGGACGACAGGTTCTCCTGTTCCGCAAGAAAGCCTGTTCCGGGTTCACGCCGCCTTCGAGCCGGATGCCGCGTGGGCCGGACTCCAGGACTCCGCCCATGCTTGTCCCGGAGTGACCACCACCCCCGGTTCTGACATCGACCATACGCTTTCGGCAGTTCATCGGCGGTTCGCTTTCGCTCGTCTCCCCGGACCTCACCTGACGAGATCGTCGTCCCGCCGTTTCCACGACGCTCACCACCATCGCTCTTTACGACAGCAGCTCGTGGTGGTTTGAGACCGACGCCTGATCGTCGACCCCGAGGGGCCTACCCTCATCTCTCTTGCAGTTGCGCACCTCCTTTCATGGCGGTGCTTCAGGACACACGGTGGTCGGCGAACTTGGCGACCAGCGTGTGCGCCACCAGCCCCTCGGTCGGCAGGCCGCGCGGCACCAGGTATTCCGGCGCCGGCGCCTGGACGCTCTGCTTGCCCTCGCAGGCGCGGCAGATGTATTTCGGCCGGATCGTCACCAGCACTCTCAACTTCGCCGGCACGATGTCGAGCCGCTCGGTGCGGTCCTCGCCGACCCTGGTCATCGCGCCACAGCCGCAAGGGCACTCCGTGCTCTGCGGCTCGATCACCTTCTCGAAGCGTTCAAGGTGCCTGGGCAGATGGCCGAGATTACGATTGGTCGGCTGCGGCTTGCGCCGTTCTCTGCCGGTCGCCGCGTCGGCCTTCTCCCGGGCTTCCGCCAACATCCCCTCGGCGACCGCGATGTCCTCGAACAGCGGCAGCCGGTCCTGATCGGCATGGCGCTTCTCCGAGCGCGCGCCCCACACGGCATGGTTCAGCGAGGCGATGATCCGCTCCAGGCGTTCGCGCGCCTGCTCGGACACAGCCAGCGCATCCTCGGCGGCCTTGCGCTCGGCGCGCTCCTTCGCAAGTTGGGCTTCGACGGCCGCCAGACGGCGTTGCAGATCGCTCACGGGAACGGCGCTTCCCATGCTTGTTGGCATCGGATCCATCTTTCAGAATCAATGAGATAATGCAAGGCGACCATGCTTCCGGCCCCGCTGTAAACGGGGCCGGACAGCTCGTCCTGGCGACACCGGGGAGACGGTGGGATGGACACCGTTCCCCGGTGAGGCGACAAGGTGCGCGATCAGGCCGCCTGGCGCGGCCGTGGCCGTCGCACGGCCCGGACCGCCCGCCAATCGAGACCCTCGAACAACGCCGAGAACTGCGCTGGCGACAGCCCGATCACTCCATCCGACGGGCGCGGCCACTGGAAGCCGCCGCCCTCCAGGCGCTTGTAGACCATGACCAGCCCGGTGCGGTCCCAGACCAGGATCTTCATCCTGTCGCCCCGCCTGGAGCGGAAGGCGAAGACCGCGCCGCTATAGGGGTCGTGGCCCAGCACCGTCTGCACCACCGCCGACAGCCCGTCATGTCCCTTGCGGAAGTCGACGGGGCGGGTCGCCAGCCAGACCCGCACCTTCTCCCCGGTCAGGATCATGGCGCGGCCCGAACGCAGACCAGGATGCGCGACAGGTGCCCCGCGTCGAAGTCCGGCGGCACCACCACCCGGATGTCGGCGATCGCGATCGCGATACCGTCCCCGGGCGCCGATGCCGCGCCGTTCCGCTCAGCAGCCACCGACACCGTCACCGGGACCAGGCCGAACGGATCGTCGACCGCGCCGGAAACCGGGCCAAGAAGGCCGTCCCGAGCCATGCGCCGCCAGCCGCTCAACTGCGTCCGCGAAAGGCCGTGGCGCCGGGCAACACCCGCCACCGTCGCTCCCTCCTCGAACGTCTCCGCCACAATCCGCGCCTTCTCCGCTTCCGGCCACACCCGCGCGCCGTTCGCGCACGTCGCAACCGCAACCGCAGCGTCGGTGGCCTCCTCCGTTACTCGCTCATGCAATCTGTCTGTCATCTGTCACCTCCGTCGTTGACAAGGGCCAGATGAACACGAAAATCTCAGGTCACAACGAGGGTGACGGCGCGGCGCTTACAGTGTGTCGCGGTCGGGGCCGTAACGACTACCCGGTGCGGGCGATGTGGCGGGCGCTGATCGCGGGGGTGGTGTTGCAACACGCCTCGATGCAGTCGCTGTTGCGGGAGCTGGGGCGCAACCCGGCGTTGCTGGAGATCTGCGGGTTCGACCCTCTGCCGTATCAGAGCGGGCCGGTGACGGTGCTTCACGACGGGCATGCGGTAACGCGCCCGGCGCGGGTTCGTTCGACGGCGCCGAGCCACTGGAACTTCTCGCGGTTTCTGGGGCGTGTTGTGCAGCTTGAGGACGAGCAGGGGCTGGTGTCCGCCATGATCGAGAGCCTGCGCGCCGCGCTGTTCGCCGCGTTGCCGGACTTCGGGCGTCATCTCGGCTACGACGGCAAGGCGATCGCGAGCCACTCGACGGGCCGGGTCGGCAAGGACGAGGACAAGACCTCGGACCCCGACGCCGACTGGGGCAAGCACGAGACGGGCGGGGTGGACGCCAGGACCGGCGCGGTGTGGAAGAAGGTGAAGTCGTGGTTCGGCTACGGGCTGCACCTGATCGCCGACACCGATTACGAGGTTCCGGTGGCCTTCGAGGTGACGCGCGCTTCGGCCTCGGAACCCAAGGTGCTGTCCGGGATGCTGGAGGAGCTGTTCGCAAGGGCGCCGGAGATCGCCGGGCGCTGCGCCGACTTCAGCGCCGACCGCGGTCTCGACGATGCCCGCCTGAAGGCGCGGCTGTGGGACCGGTGGACCGCCCGCCCGCTGATCGATACACGGCTGATGTGGCGGGTGGAGAAGCAGGAGCCGAGATACGATCCGGCGCAGCCGATCACGCGGCCGCTGTTCCCCGACCGCGCCGATGTCATCGTTCACGACGAGCGCGGCCGGGTGTCCTGCGTCTGTCCCGGGACCGGCGAGGTCCGCGCTATGGCGTTTCAGGGGTTCGAGGCTGATCGGGGCCGCTGCGGCACGCTCAAATACCGCTGCCCGGCAGCCGCCTTCGGCTTCGCCTGCGCCGGCAGCCGGGCCTGCCACCGGGCCGGCGGGGTCAAGCCCGGAGACTATGGCCGCATCCTGCGCATCGACCTCGACAGCCACGACCGGCGCATCTTCACCCCCACGCCCTGGGGCAGTCCGTCATGGCGGCGCGGCTACAACCGCCGCTCGGCCATGGAGCGGATCAACAGCCGCCTCGACAACAGCTTCAACTTCGAGACCCACTACATCCGAGGCCGCGCCAAGATGAAGACCCGCCTCGGCCTCGCCCTGGCGGTGATGATGGCGATGGCTCTCGCCCAGGCCCGCGCCGGCCGCCCCGAGCGCATGCGCTCCCTGGTCGGCGCCGTGCCGTATCTCGACACCGGCTGACCGCTCGTCTGCCTCCCGACAATCCTGCCCGATCCCGCCGCCCGACGGCAGAGGGGAAGCCACGCCCGCACGCCAGACAATCTTCCGGTAATCGTATTTGTCAGGCCCCGGAAGCCCGTATCCTGCCCGGTGGGGAAGCGGGCCGGACGATATTCAACCGCCAAAATCGAACCGGCGACAGCCAAAAATCACCACAGCGCACATTTCTCAGGGTCGACGTCGGTTGACTCGCCGTACCGGGGCCGCGAATCCTGAGAGGCGGCGCCACCGGAGCGGGTTTCGCGGCGCGCTGGCCGATCCATGGGGAGCAGGGCTGTCGACATGTTCGGACGACTACTGAAGCCGAAGGTCGACACCGCATTCCGGGTAAACGACCGCGGCGAAACGACATTTCTCCTCTCGGAGTTCCCGTTCCAGCCGCTGAACGGTTATGTCGTTGCATCGGACGAACATGCCGCGGCGTTGAGGCGGGCGTTGCGCAAGTACCACAGGAATTTTCTGTGGGTGATCTTCGTCTGCGGTGCCGCCGGCGGCGCGTGGGTCGCCGCCGACCGGACGTTTCTTCCGTACCTGTTGGCGGTGTTGTGCGTTGCGCAGGTCTACCGCTCGGCCCATGTGCGCCTGGTTTTCCGGAAAATTCTTCGAGATTGCGAAACCGCTCCGGAAGATCGTGTCCCGAGCCGTGGTGTAAGAGCCTGGCGGCCGTCGCGGTATCCGGCGGGTAGGGCCGGTAGGCTCAGGCTGCCACGGCGGGCAGCTTGACGGTTGCATTGTCGCTCACGGGAGCGATTGATTCCAGCGTCATGTATCTGGCCCTCTGGACGGCCCATTCGTCGTTCTGCTCGAGCAGGATGGCGCCGATCAGCCGTGTTATGGCGTCCTCGTTGGGGAAGATGCCGACGGTGTTGGTACGCCGCTTGATCTCGCCATGGAGTCGTTCGAGCGGGTTTGTCGAGTGCAGCTTGGGGCGATGCGCGGCCGGGAAGGTCATGTAGGCGAGAACGTCGTGCTCGGCCTCGTCCATGAGAGCGGCGAGCTTCGGCGCCTTGGCCCTGAGCTGGTCGGCGACCTGGCGCCACTGGGCGGAGGCGCTGTCTGCATCCTCCTGGGCGAAGGCGGTGGTGACGAAGGCGGACACGACGCGCCGGCCCTGCTTGCCGGCATGGGCGAGCAGGGTGCGCATGAAGTGGACGCGGCAGCGCTGCCATGTGGCGCCGAGGACGCGCGTTGCAGCCGCCTTCAGGCCCTTGTGGTCATCGGAGACGACCAGCTTGACGCCGCGCAGGCCGCGGCGGGCCAGGGAGCGCAGGAAGGAGGTCCAGAAGGTCTCGGCCTCGGACGCGCCGATCGCCATGCCGAGCACCTCGCGGCGGCCCTGGTCGTTGACCGCCACCGCGATCGTGACCGCGACCGAGACGACGCGCCCGGCCTCGCGCATCTTCACATAGGTCGCGTCCAGCCACAGATACGGCCAGTCGCCCTCCAGCGGGCGGTCGAGGAAGTCGCGGATCTTGCCGTCGATCTCACCGCACAGCCGCGACACCTGGCTCTTCGAGATGCCCGACATGCCCATGGCCTGCACCAGGTCGTCCACCGAGCGGGTCGACACGCCCTTGATGTAGGCCTCCTGGATCACCGCCGTCAGCGCCTTCTCCGCCATGCGACGCGGCTCCAGGAAGCCCGGGAAGTAGCTCCCCTTGCGCAGCTTCGGGATCTTCAGCTCCACCGTGCCCGCGCGCGTCTCCCAGACCCGGTCCCGGTAGCCGTTGCGATGGGTGAGCCGGTCCGGCGAACGCTCGCCGTGTGCGGCTCCCGCAAGGCCCTCCACCTCAAGCGCCATCAAACGCTCGGCCGTGAACCCGATCATCTCGCGAAGCAGATCGGCGTCCGAACTCTTCTCCAAAAGCGCCTGCAGGGTCATCATGTCCTTGGTGGTCATCGTGGTACTCCTCCGGTCGGATGGACTGTAGAAGCCCAACCCTAACCGGCACCGCGATGGCCATCCGCTATGGATAAGTGGCCCGCCGCCGCCAGACACCACACGGTCGCGGCGGCGGGCCACTTACCCACAGCTACCGATGCTGGCTCCTGCTCCTACACCACGCCTGGGGGCACGACCCGCCGGAAAGGATGGGTTTCCTGGAGGCGCAGGCAATCCGGGCGGCTTCTTCCACCTGGAAGCAATTCCACCTGCAGGGTCTGTTTCTGCTTCTCCTGCTCGGCGGGGCGGCAGCGTTATCGTTCTGGCAGACGATGGGCACGGACCTCAAGATCGCCGCGATCCTGTTCGCCGTTCTGGCCGCGCTCAACCATGCCTGTCTCTTCGCGTTGAAACGCCGCCAAGCCCACGCTGCCGGTTCGGGAGCCACGCCATGACCCGCACGATCGCCGCCCTCGCCGCAGCCGCATTGCTGCTGACCGCCGCTCCCTCCCTCGCGAGGGACGACAGGGCGCTGAAGTCGGCGGCGGAGGCCTATGTACACCACCCGGCGGTTCAGCACATGCTCGACGATACCTGGTCCGTCGAGACGATGCGGTCCGCCATCGTCGCCCAGTTGAAGGCGCACGGCAAAAGCCTGAAGGGCGACCAGGTGGAGATCCTGACGCGGATCGTTCACGAGGAGTTGAGCCGCATACGCCCTCAATTCGAGGCGCTGTTGACGGATGTAGTTGTCGAGACCTTCGTCCTCAAAGAGATTCGCGCGCTGAACCGGTTCCTTGACACCGACCTCGGCGCCCGCGCCATGACGAAAACCGGCAGCGCGATGCGGTCCTTCTACGCCCGCGGTGCGCCGTTGCTCGGCAAGATGTCGAGACGCATCGTCTCCCGGGTGCAGGCGGAGCTTCCGCAGTAGATCGACCGCTCCGGCGGAGCGCCGTCCCGTCCCCCGCCGGACACGCCATCCCGTGCCGCCGTTGCTATAATCCCGACGCGACTGCCTGACGGCCAACCGGGGGAGCACGCACGAGATGTCGCCCAGGGACCGCATTGTCGCGTGGAGCCGGAGGCTGGCCGACGTCCTTTCGCTCGCGCTCGCGGCGTTCGCCATCTACGTCGCCGGGTTCGGGGTGTTCGACGAGGTCTGGGTCCGCGCCGGCACCACCGGGCTGCCGATCCTGATCTCGCTGCTGGTCTTCTCCACGGAGAACATGGACGTGCGCCGCGACGACGTCGCCTGGGACTCGATCGCGCTCAACGCCGGGATGCTGCTCGCCCTCGCGCCGATCTACTACCTCTGGATCACCCTGATGACGGAGCAGCTCCACTTCTTCGTCGAATTCTCGGTGTTCGACTACCTGGTGGGCTTCGCCGGGATCGCGCTGCTGTTTTACCTCACCTACCGCCATTTCGGCCTCCCGCTGTTCCTCGTCTGCCTGCTCTCGCTGATCGTGCTCCTCTTCGGGAACCTGATTCCGGGCACGCTGAACATCCCGGAGGTCAAGTGGTTCCTGATCTCGGAGAAGCTCTGGTACAGCACCGACGGGGTGTTCGGCCGGCCGGTCGCCGTGGTGGGCCAGATCGTTCTGGTGTTCATCCTGTTCGGCGCGGTCCTGGAGGCCTCGGGCGCCGGCGCGACGCTGCTCAAATTCGCCTTCGCGGTGACCGGCCCGCTGCGCGGCGGCCCGGCGCACGCGGCGATCATCGGCAGCGCCAGCTTCGGCACCATGAACGGCGCCGCCGTGGCCAACGTCGTCACCACCGGCGTCTTCACCATCCCGATGATCAATCGCACCGGCTTCCAGTCCAGGTTCGCCGGCGCGGTCGAGGCCGCGGCGTCGACCGGCGGGCAGATCATGCCGCCGGTGATGGGCGCGGTCGCGTTCCTGATGGCGGACATCACGGGGATTCCCTATCTCACCATCATCGCCGCGGCGGCGATCCCGGCGCTGATGTACTATCTCAGCCTGTTCTCCGTGGTCTGGCTGGAGGCGCGGCGCCAGGGGCTGCGGCCGACGCCGAAGGAACAGCGCGTCAGGCTCGACACCACCGACTGGATCCGCTCGATCTCGTTCTTCGTGCCGCTCGGCGTGATCGTCTATGTGCTGATGACCGGGCGGACGGCGCAGAACGCGGGCTTCTACGGCCTGATCTCGGCCTTCGTGCTGTCGCTTATCCTCTATCCGAAGTTCCGGTCGCCCCGGATGATCCTCGCCGCCCTGATGCGCGGCGGGCGCACCTGCGCGACCATCATGATCGTGGTCGCCGCGATCGGCTTCGTCGTCGGCATGGTCAACATGTCCGGGCTCGGCATCAAGTTCGCCGCGACCATCCTGTCGATCGCCGGGGACAGCCTGTTCCTGTCGCTGGTGGTGATGGCGATCGGCTGCCTGCTGCTCGGCATGGGGGTGCCGGTGGGCGCGGCCTATCTGATCATCGTGCTGATCATCGGACCGGCGCTCGGCAAGCTGGGGCTCTCGCTGCTCCTGGTCCACCTGTTCGTCATCTACTACGCGGTGCTGTCGGCGATCACGCCGCCGGTCGCCATCGCCGCCTTCGCCGCCGCGCCGATCGCCGGCTCGAAACCGATCGAGACCGGCGTGGTCGCGGTCCGGCTCGCGATCGCGGGCTTCCTGATCCCGTTCATCTTCGTCTACCATTCGAGCATCGTGCTGGTGGAGCCCGGCTTCACCTATGCGGGGCTGGCGTGGGGGGTAGGGGTTTTCGCCGTCTCGACGGTCGCGCTCGCGACGGGGCTTGGCGCCTATTCCATCGGGTCCATCGGGCCGGTACAACGGCTCGTGCGGGTCGTGGCCGGCGTCCTGGTGCTGGTGCCCGATCTGCTTGTCGCGGGCGTATGCACCGCCGTCGTGGCGGCGTCGTTCGTGGTCGAGAGCCGGATGTCCGGCCCGTCCTTCGAGCGGAGGATCGCCGAATAACAGAGGGAGGCTAACCATGATGAAGCGTTTGAGCGCGCTGGCTGTCGCCGGCCTTATGGCGGCCGCGGTCGCGCTGCCCGCCGAGGCGCAGAAGCGGCAGGTCAAGATGTCGACCATCGCGCCGGGCTCGTCGATGTATCTGGTGATGACCACCTTCGCCAACCTGGTGAACCAGGGGCAGAAGGATTTCGAGATCACCGTCGATGCAACCGGCACGGCGACCAAGCACATGGTCGACGTGGCGCGCGGCTCGATCGACATGTCGATGACCGCGCCGGTCGCCATCGCGTGGATGAAGAAGGGGACCCGGGTCTACAAGAAGCTCAAGGGCGTCAAGGAGCTGGCGAAGAAGCTGCGGATCGTGTTCTGGTTCCCGGCCGGCGCCTACCACTACACGGTCTACGAGAACTCCGGCATCAGGACGCTCGCGGACCTCAAGGGCAAGCGCGGCTTCATCGGTCCGCCGTCGGGCGGCCAGCTGGTGACTGGGCTCGCCTTCATCAAGGCGGTGACCGGGCTGGATTCCAAGAAGGGCGACTTCAAGAGCGTGAACCTCAACTTCGCCTCCGCCCTGCAGGCGTTCCAGGACCGCCAGATCGACGTCTACACCATCGCCTGCCTCGATCCCTGCGCGCAGATCCAGCAGCTCGCGGCGACGTCCAAGATCCGCTTCCTCGGCCTGCCCAACCCGGCCGACCTCCGCAAGACGCCGGCGCTGAAGAAATTCTTTACGCCGCTCGGCCGCATCAACGGCGTCGTCAAGAAGGGCGCCTACGGCTCGGCCCAGGCGAACGAGGCCGATGTCTACAGCAACGGCGCGATCCTCGGCGTCACGGCGCGCGAGGGGCTCGACAACGACACCGTCTACGCGATGACCAAGCTGTTCTGGTCGAATCTCGAGGGCATCCGCGACAGCGCGCCCTACATGAACGCCGTGTCGATCGACTTCGCCACCCAGAAGGGCAACATGGAGTTCCACCCCGGCGCCATGAAGTACTACAAGGAAGCCGGCGTCTGGAAACAGTAACGGGTTCAAGCGGGCGGTAACCGGCGCGAACGGGGCCGGCTGTCGCCCGAGAGCCCTCTCACCCTGACCCTCTCCCCTCCCGCAAGCGGGAGGGGCCGGGGAGGGTGGAGCTTCAGGAAGTTTGCTTCAGCCGCTCGGCGATCCAGAGCTTGATCAGCGATTGCCGCGGGACGCCGTGCATCCTGGCCTGCCGGTCGAGGGCAGCGACGACCCAGGCGGGAAAATCCACGTTGACGCGCCTGGACTCGGTGTTGACCCGCCGCGCCCGCGACCAGTCCACCTGCCCGCTCACGTCTTTGCCGGAATCGAACGCCCGGTCGAACTCATGGGCTTTCATAGGAGCTTATATCGATTACTTGACAGGAGCGGGGCTGACAGGCGTTCCGGGCAGCGCCGGGGCGCATTCGGGTCCCGGCGGGCCGTTCCTCCCCGTCATAGTCGGCGAAGGCCGACCATCCACGAGTTTTTGCGGCGCCGGAAACGAAAAACAAATCGTGGATGGTCGGCCTTCGCCGACCATGACGGGGGGGAGTCTGGGCGGTTTCCATGCCCGCCGCGACGCGACGGCGTCCCCGGCCCCGATCCGCGCCCGACAGCCGGCCGTCAAGTAATCGATATAAGCCCCCTTTCATAGCGGTCGATCTCCTCCCTGCGTGCGCGGCGAACCGAGATAATCCGTATGCGCTGGCCGCGGAGCGTGCAACCCGCCGACCAGTGGCGGTCCCCGATCCTTCCGATGACAATGAAGCGCGGCTCGTCCTCCGTACGCGCCGGCGATTCGAGAAGCCAAGGATCGCTCCACAGCGCCTGCGCGTCATCGAAATCGATGCCGTGCTTGGTCTCGTTCGCGACGCTCTTCTCCGGATCGAACTCGAACTCCATATTCAAAAATAGTTCTTAAATTGAATTAATTCAATATCAATTAGAGAAATGTGCGCTGTGGTGATTTTTGGCTGTCGCCGGTTCGATTTTGGCGGTTGAATATCGTCCGGCCCGCTTCCCCACCGGGCAGGATACGGGCTTCCGGGGCCTGACAAATACGATTACCGGAAGATTGTCTGGCGTGCGGGCGTGGCTTCCCCTCTGCCGTCGGGCGGCGGGATCGGGCAGGATTGTCGGGAGGCAGACGAGCGGTCAGCCGGTGTCGAGATACGGCACGGCGCCGACCAGGGAGCGCATGCGCTCGGGGCGGCCGGCGCGGGCCTGGGCGAGAGCCATCGCCATCATCACCGCCAGGGCGAGGCCGAGGCGGGTCTTCATCTTGGCGCGGCCTCGGATGTAGTGGGTCTCGAAGTTGAAGCTGTTGTCGAGGCGGCTGTTGATCCGCTCCATGGCCGAGCGGCGGTTGTAGCCGCGCCGCCATGACGGACTGCCCCAGGGCGTGGGGGTGAAGATGCGCCGGTCGTGGCTGTCGAGGTCGATGCGCAGGATGCGGCCATAGTCTCCGGGCTTGACCCCGCCGGCCCGGTGGCAGGCCCGGCTGCCGGCGCAGGCGAAGCCGAAGGCGGCTGCCGGGCAGCGGTATTTGAGCGTGCCGCAGCGGCCCCGATCAGCCTCGAACCCCTGAAACGCCATAGCGCGGACCTCGCCGGTCCCGGGACAGACGCAGGACACCCGGCCGCGCTCGTCGTGAACGATGACATCGGCGCGGTCGGGGAACAGCGGCCGCGTGATCGGCTGCGCCGGATCGTATCTCGGCTCCTGCTTCTCCACCCGCCACATCAGCCGTGTATCGATCAGCGGGCGGGCGGTCCACCGGTCCCACAGCCGCGCCTTCAGGCGGGCATCGTCGAGACCGCGGTCGGCGCTGAAGTCGGCGCAGCGCCCGGCGATCTCCGGCGCCCTTGCGAACAGCTCCTCCAGCATCCCGGACAGCACCTTGGGTTCCGAGGCCGAAGCGCGCGTCACCTCGAAGGCCACCGGAACCTCGTAATCGGTGTCGGCGATCAGGTGCAGCCCGTAGCCGAACCACGACTTCACCTTCTTCCACACCGCGCCGGTCCTGGCGTCCACCCCGCCCGTCTCGTGCTTGCCCCAGTCGGCGTCGGGGTCCGAGGTCTTGTCCTCGTCCTTGCCGACCCGGCCCGTCGAGTGGCTCGCGATCGCCTTGCCGTCGTAGCCGAGATGACGCCCGAAGTCCGGCAACGCGGCGAACAGCGCGGCGCGCAGGCTCTCGATCATGGCGGACACCAGCCCCTGCTCGTCCTCAAGCTGCACAACACGCCCCAGAAACCGCGAGAAGTTCAGTGGCTCGGCGCCGTCGAACGAACCCGCGCCGGGCGCGTTACCGCATGCCCGTCGTGAAGCACCGTCACCGGCCCGCTCTGATACGGCAGAGGGTCGAACCCGCAGATCTCCAGCAACGCCGGGTTGCGCCCCAGCTCCCGCAACAGCGACTGCATCGAGGCGTGTTGCAACACCACCCCCGCGATCAGCGCCCGCCACATCGCCCGCACCGGGTAGTCGTTACGGCCCCGACCGCGACACACTTCAAGCGCCGTCACGATCTCCTCGTCGGGAAGCACCGCCAGAACCAGGCGCAGCCGTTCAAGGTCCGGCAGGACTTCGACATCGCGCCACGAAAAGGGTAGCTTCGCCGCCGTCGCCATCGCTGTTCTCCCGACCAGGGGTGGTGGT
>CBDBCV010000001.1:0-71409 GCA_965203455.1 Alphaproteobacteria bacterium | reverse complement strand
TTGCGGACCCCAGTCTCTACGAACGACGTCTTGACTCATTCTGGCAGTTTTTCGAGAGGTTCTACGAACGCGTTCCTGGATCGATGAGCGTGCAAAACCCTCGCGACGTGCGCCTCTTCAGCCTTTTCGATGATCGGATAGGGGTTGCCGCCTACAATTCGTGCCATGGGAATGACTGTTTTGCTTTTCATGGGATGATCCGGCAAGGGAGTATTGCCCGCAGCGATCTTGACTTGAATGACTCGGGGAAGGTGCACGATCTGCGGGTAGCGGTCTGGCATCACAGTATCGAGGGTTCTCCATATCGTACCGTGAGGTGGCGTCGGTTTGTCGGACAGGCTGACGGCGTTTTCAAGGTGTATTCCGGTTGAAGTTTGTGCCGCCAGAATCCTCTTGGATCGATCTTTCTGCTGCTGCTGTTGCGCCTGTGGGTATGTGGTCAAGGCGCGAAGCGGCTTGTCCATCATATCCACAGGCGTGTCGCCCCGGTAGGCCTCGGCCGGCGTCCGCCCGCCGAGTGCCGAGTGCGGTCTCTCGGTGTTGTAGAAGCCGATCCACTGGCCGATGACGCGCCGGGCTGCGAAGCCGTCGGCGATCTCGTGCAGGTAGACCGCCTCGTATTTGAGCGAGCGCCACAGCCGCTCGATGAAGATGTTGTCCATGCACCGGCCGCGGCCGTCCATCGAGATGCGGATACCGGCCTCCCGCAGGCGCGCGGTGAAGGCGAAGCCGGTGAACTGGCTGCCCTGGTCGGTGTTGAAGATCTGCGGGGTGCCATGGCGCGCCAGGGCTTCGTCGAGAGCCTCGACACAGAACCCCGCGTCCAGCGTGTTCGACAGCCGCCAGGCCAGGACGCAGCGGCTCGCCCAGTCCATGATCGCCACCAGGTAGAGGAAGCCGCGCCGCACCGGGATGTAGGTGATGTCGGCGCACCACACATGGTTCGGCCGCTCGATCGCCAGACCCCGCAGCAGATATGGATAAACCCGGTGCCCGAGGTGCGGCGCACTGGTCCGCGGCGCCCGATAGACCGCCTGAAGACCAAGCAGGCGCATCAGGCGAGCGGCCCGCCGCCGCCCGATCCGCACCCCCTCGCGGCGCAGATGCCGAACCATCTGGCGGGCGCCGTAGAACGGATACTTGAGGAACAGCGCGTCGATCCGGCGCATCAGAGCCAGCGTCTCCGCGCTCTCCCCCTTCGGCCGGTCATAGAGCGACGAGCGCCCGATCGACAGCAGACGGCATTGCCGGGTCAGGCTCAACGACGGGTGGCCCCGCACAACCATCGCCCGTCTCCCGGACCGGCTCAGCGACCGGACCCGCGTGACAAAAAATCACGCTCTACGATCAACTCCCCGATCTTGGCGTGAAGAGCCCGGACCTCGCTCTCGTGATCCCGCGCCCGGCGCTCACCTCCACCGGAAAAGACCTCCCCCAGACCCTCCATCGCCTGGCGCTTCCACACACCCACCTGGTTCGGATGCACCTGGTGCTTCGAGGCAATCTCCTGAAGCGTCCGATCACCCCGTAGCGCCTCCAAGGCTATCTTCGCCTTCAGCTCCCCCGAAAACCTGCGTCGCTTGCTCATCCGCATTCCTCCGTCACACGGCGGAATACACCTTGACGACCTGTCCGATTTTGCGACGCCACCTCACCGATTATATGGACTTGGATGTCGTTCGCGGAATGATCGGTCGTGGCTTCCGGCTGGGGCTACATGGCCATCAGCATAAGGCACAAGCGACAGCGCAGGAAATCCGCCTGCCCGATCAGGAAAGAATGGCTGTCATAAGCGCCGGGTCGTTGTGCGCTGGTGCGGATGACCTTCCTGTTGAGGCGTTTGCGCTGTCGGGGACGGGTTGATTTACAAGGCGTTCACGGAGGTGCGAGATTTTTGATACCCCGTGGTGGTCGTTGATATCCGGGGTTTCAGTTTCGCTGCGGCGGTCGTTTTGGCGATTTTCACCCCACGCCGCTGGTCGCGGCGTCTTGGCAGCGAGGTTTTCCTGCGGCGGCCTCGCGCGCCCTGATCGTGCGCATGAGATAGAAGGTGTCGCCATCGGGCCCTGGGGCCCTTGTTCCACCACCACCCCTGGTCGGGAGAACAGCGATGGCGACGGCGGCGAAGCTACCCTTTTCGTGGCGCGATGTCGAAGTCCTGCCGGACCTTGAACGGCTGCGCCTGGTTCTGGCGGTGCTTCCCGACGAGGAGATCGTGACGGCGCTTGAAGTGTGTCGCGGTCGGGGCCGTAACGACTACCCGGTGCGGGCGATGTGGCGGGCGCTGATCGCGGGGGTGGTGTTGCAACACGCCTCGATGCAGTCGCTGTTGCGGGAGCTGGGGCGCAACCCGGCGTTGCTGGAGATCTGCGGGTTCGACCCTCTGCCGTATCAGAGCGGGCCGGTGACGGTGCTTCACGACGGGCATGCGGTAACGCGCCCGGCGCGGGTTCGTTCGACGGCGCCGAGCCACTGGAACTTCTCGCGGTTTCTGGGGCGTGTTGTGCAGCTTGAGGACGAGCAGGGGCTGGTGTCCGCCATGATCGAGAGCCTGCGCGCCGCGCTGTTCGCCGCGTTGCCGGACTTCGGGCGTCATCTCGGCTACGACGGCAAGGCGATCGCGAGCCACTCGACGGGCCGGGTCGGCAAGGACGAGGACAAGACCTCGGACCCCGACGCCGACTGGGGCAAGCACGAGACGGGCGGGGTGGACGCCAGGACCGGCGCGGTGTGGAAGAAGGTGAAGTCGTGGTTCGGCTACGGGCTGCACCTGATCGCCGACACCGATTACGAGGTTCCGGTGGCCTTCGAGGTGACGCGCGCTTCGGCCTCGGAACCCAAGGTGCTGTCCGGGATGCTGGAGGAGCTGTTCGCAAGGGCGCCGGAGATCGCCGGGCGCTGCGCCGACTTCAGCGCCGACCGCGGTCTCGACGATGCCCGCCTGAAGGCGCGGCTGTGGGACCGGTGGACCGCCCGCCCGCTGATCGATACACGGCTGATGTGGCGGGTGGAGAAGCAGGAGCCGAGATACGATCCGGCGCAGCCGATCACGCGGCCGCTGTTCCCCGACCGCGCCGATGTCATCGTTCACGACGAGCGCGGCCGGGTGTCCTGCGTCTGTCCCGGGACCGGCGAGGTCCGCGCTATGGCGTTTCAGGGGTTCGAGGCTGATCGGGGCCGCTGCGGCACGCTCAAATACCGCTGCCCGGCAGCCGCCTTCGGCTTCGCCTGCGCCGGCAGCCGGGCCTGCCACCGGGCCGGCGGGGTCAAGCCCGGAGACTATGGCCGCATCCTGCGCATCGACCTCGACAGCCACGACCGGCGCATCTTCACCCCCACGCCCTGGGGCAGTCCGTCATGGCGGCGCGGCTACAACCGCCGCTCGGCCATGGAGCGGATCAACAGCCGCCTCGACAACAGCTTCAACTTCGAGACCCACTACATCCGAGGCCGCGCCAAGATGAAGACCCGCCTCGGCCTCGCCCTGGCGGTGATGATGGCGATGGCTCTCGCCCAGGCCCGCGCCGGCCGCCCCGAGCGCATGCGCTCCCTGGTCGGCGCCGTGCCGTATCTCGACACCGGCTGACCGCTCGTCTGCCTCCCGACAATCCTGCCCGATCCCGCCGCCCGACGGCAGAGGGGAAGCCACGCCCGCACGCCAGACAATCTTCCGGTAATCGTATTTGTCAGGCCCCGGAAGCCCGTATCCTGCCCGGTGGGGAAGCGGGCCGGACGATATTCAACCGCCAAAATCGAACCGGCGACAGCCAAAAATCACCACAGCGCACATTTCTCCTGTTGGAACCCATCGCCAATACAACATGTTGGAAATAGCCGCGGATTTTGGCAGCGTTCGCAGCCACGTCAGGGCGATGACCGTTGCGAACCTGTTCTCGCGGACACAATTGTCGGAATTTGGCGGAAACAGCTATTTCGACCTGAGTTGGACAAGGCCGCGGAACGCTGTCGGAGAAATGGTCGATGCGCGGTCCATGCGCATAAGCGCGCGCATTGACGAGGCGGAGGCGGCAGTGATGTCGGGCGATGCCGTGCGGGCCATCGCGATCCTGAAGTCGCTCGACGGGTTTCCGCCGGGAAGCTATCAACGACAGCTTTTTCTCAAAGCAGCAACGGTTGCGCGGGATTGGCAGGGGATCATGGATACGACGAACCCTCCGACCACTATCGAAGAGCTCGTGCAACGCTTCGATGCATACTGCCGTTTGCGTCACTTCGAGGGCGCAATCGCTACCTTGGACCGTTATTCACAGAACTTGCGGCTTCCGGAATCTCAGGAATCGGAGCTCCGTAGCCGGGCACGCGCACAGGAGGCCATGAGACAATGACTGAGGTGTCAGAACGAATTCCGTTCGCCGTTGAAATCAGCCGAATGATTGAAGTCCTTGCGGCGCAAATCTATCCGACACCCTTCGCCCTGCTGCGAGAAAACGTCCAGAACTCCTTCGATGCAATACTGCAAAGACAGCACATGGGACAGGATTTCGTTGCCCGTATCGACATCACTATTGAAGCCGGGCGCGTTTGTGTAACCGATAATGGTATCGGCATGTCGCGTGAAGATCTGCGCGACCATTTCTGGCGTGCAGGTTCCAGCAGCAAGAACACCGAGGAAGCCCGTGCGGCCGGCGTTGTCGGAACCTTTGGCATCGGTGCCATGGCGAATTTCGGTATTGCCGAAGAGCTGCATGTCGAAACGGAGGATGTTCGCTCAAGTGAGCGCACGGCCTGCGCAGCGTTCCGCTCTACGCTGTCGGTTACCGAAGACTGCATCAGCTTCGAGCTACGATCTCCGACAGGCAGTCCAGGAACCAGGGTCACGGCGGTCATGCAATCGGACCACCCCATCCAGGTCGATCAAGCGCAAGCTTACATCTCACAGTTCGTGGAGTTCCTGCCGATCGACGTGTATGTAAACGGCAGCAAGGCTAGTGGCCATCCAATTTACGAGTCGATACCTGAGGTGGCGTCGGTTTGTCGGACAGGCTGACGGCGTTTTCAAGGTGTATTCCGGTTGAAGTTTGTGCCGCCAGAATCCTCTTGGATCGATCTTTCTGCTGCTGCTGTTGCGCCTGTGGGTATGTGGTCAAGGCGCGAAGCGGCTTGTCCATCATATCCACAGGCGTGTCGCCCCGGTAGGCCTCGGCCGGCGTCCGCCCGCCGAGTGCCGAGTGCGGTCTCTCGGTGTTGTAGAAGCCGATCCACTGGCCGATGACGCGCCGGGCTGCGAAGCCGTCGGCGATCTCGTGCAGGTAGACCGCCTCGTATTTGAGCGAGCGCCACAGCCGCTCGATGAAGATGTTGTCCATGCACCGGCCGCGGCCGTCCATCGAGATGCGGATACCGGCCTCCCGCAGGCGCGCGGTGAAGGCGAAGCCGGTGAACTGGCTGCCCTGGTCGGTGTTGAAGATCTGCGGGGTGCCATGGCGCGCCAGGGCTTCGTCGAGAGCCTCGACACAGAACCCCGCGTCCAGCGTGTTCGACAGCCGCCAGGCCAGGACGCAGCGGCTCGCCCAGTCCATGATCGCCACCAGGTAGAGGAAGCCGCGCCGCACCGGGATGTAGGTGATGTCGGCGCACCACACATGGTTCGGCCGCTCGATCGCCAGACCCCGCAGCAGATATGGATAAACCCGGTGCCCGAGGTGCGGCGCACTGGTCCGCGGCGCCCGATAGACCGCCTGAAGACCAAGCAGGCGCATCAGGCGAGCGGCCCGCCGCCGCCCGATCCGCACCCCCTCGCGGCGCAGATGCCGAACCATCTGGCGGGCGCCGTAGAACGGATACTTGAGGAACAGCGCGTCGATCCGGCGCATCAGAGCCAGCGTCTCCGCGCTCTCCCCCTTCGGCCGGTCATAGAGCGACGAGCGCCCGATCGACAGCAGACGGCATTGCCGGGTCAGGCTCAACGACGGGTGGCCCCGCACAACCATCGCCCGTCTCCCGGACCGGCTCAGCGACCGGACCCGCGTGACAAAAAATCACGCTCTACGATCAACTCCCCGATCTTGGCGTGAAGAGCCCGGACCTCGCTCTCGTGATCCCGCGCCCGGCGCTCACCTCCACCGGAAAAGACCTCCCCCAGACCCTCCATCGCCTGGCGCTTCCACACACCCACCTGGTTCGGATGCACCTGGTGCTTCGAGGCAATCTCCTGAAGCGTCCGATCACCCCGTAGCGCCTCCAAGGCTATCTTCGCCTTCAGCTCCCCCGAAAACCTGCGTCGCTTGCTCATCCGCATTCCTCCGTCACACGGCGGAATACACCTTGACGACCTGTCCGATTTTGCGACGCCACCTCAACCTGCCTTGGTAAACCGGACATGGTCTGTGGAAGAGCAAGGTGTTCAGCTAGCCAATGGCTTGAAGGCGGACGTGGAGTTGATGGGAGCCGTGAACGGTGAAGTACAGATTGCATTGCGAAATGTCGAAGTCGACTCTCAAGAGTTGGCAGGCACCATGATCCTGCGCCAAGGTGTCGGCAACCTCCGGACTTTTCGTAGCGGCTTTGGCTTAGCGACTGCCAGCGTGAACTCGATTTACGAATTCGGCGGGACCGCTGATTTCCTGTTCCTTAAACCGACTGCGGGCCGGGAAGCTCTGACCACGGACAGCATGCACGTACTGCAACGTATGGCATCGGGAGCCGATGAATTCGTCTCACTCCATCTTGCCGAGCGACCGGAAAGCAATGCGAGCGCTCCGTTTGTGGCGTGGGCTGCGGCACGGGGGCGTTTCGATCTGTGTTCAAACCTCCGCGTTCGTATGGAGCCTGGAGACACGGTGCCGTTACATGAAGTCAAGGGTCAGTCGGAAAACGCACCTGTGCTTGTCTATTCCGGCACCGACAGAGCGACGGCAGAACACGCTTGGGAAGACCGTCCTATTGTTATGCCGACACGCGGTTCGCCTAGACGGGATTGCGAACTCCAGTATCTCAGAATGTATTGCAGGATCGAAGAGCTCTCGGATGCCCCAAGTGTCTTGGAAGAAAAATCGGCCCTGGAAACCAGTGCGGCAGAAAAAGCGTTAGCGTTCCGACTCGGTTCAATCCTTTCGAATGACTATTTTCTGGACTCGCATATCAAGTTCGGCCGGATTTCTCACGGCCTGCCGGTTTTAGTCACGAAGCGACAGAATGAGGTGGCGTCGCAAAATCGGACAGGTCGTCAAGGTGTATTCCGCCGTGTGACGGAGGAATGCGGATGAGCAAGCGACGCAGGTTTTCGGGGGAGCTGAAGGCGAAGATAGCCTTGGAGGCGCTACGGGGTGATCGGACGCTTCAGGAGATTGCCTCGAAGCACCAGGTGCATCCGAACCAGGTGGGTGTGTGGAAGCGCCAGGCGATGGAGGGTCTGGGGGAGGTCTTTTCCGGTGGAGGTGAGCGCCGGGCGCGGGATCACGAGAGCGAGGTCCGGGCTCTTCACGCCAAGATCGGGGAGTTGATCGTAGAGCGTGATTTTTTGTCACGCGGGTCCGGTCGCTGAGCCGGTCCGGGAGACGGGCGATGGTTGTGCGGGGCCACCCGTCGTTGAGCCTGACCCGGCAATGCCGTCTGCTGTCGATCGGGCGCTCGTCGCTCTATGACCGGCCGAAGGGGGAGAGCGCGGAGACGCTGGCTCTGATGCGCCGGATCGACGCGCTGTTCCTCAAGTATCCGTTCTACGGCGCCCGCCAGATGGTTCGGCATCTGCGCCGCGAGGGGGTGCGGATCGGGCGGCGGCGGGCCGCTCGCCTGATGCGCCTGCTTGGTCTTCAGGCGGTCTATCGGGCGCCGCGGACCAGTGCGCCGCACCTCGGGCACCGGGTTTATCCATATCTGCTGCGGGGTCTGGCGATCGAGCGGCCGAACCATGTGTGGTGCGCCGACATCACCTACATCCCGGTGCGGCGCGGCTTCCTCTACCTGGTGGCGATCATGGACTGGGCGAGCCGCTGCGTCCTGGCCTGGCGGCTGTCGAACACGCTGGACGCGGGGTTCTGTGTCGAGGCTCTCGACGAAGCCCTGGCGCGCCATGGCACCCCGCAGATCTTCAACACCGACCAGGGCAGCCAGTTCACCGGCTTCGCCTTCACCGCGCGCCTGCGGGAGGCCGGTATCCGCATCTCGATGGACGGCCGCGGCCGGTGCATGGACAACATCTTCATCGAGCGGCTGTGGCGCTCGCTCAAATACGAGGCGGTCTACCTGCACGAGATCGCCGACGGCTTCGCAGCCCGGCGCGTCATCGGCCAGTGGATCGGCTTCTACAACACCGAGAGACCGCACTCGGCACTCGGCGGGCGGACGCCGGCCGAGGCCTACCGGGGCGACACGCCTGTGGATATGATGGACAAGCCGCTTCGCGCCTTGACCACATACCCACAGGCGCAACAGCAGCAGCAGAAAGATCGATCCAAGAGGATTCTGGCGGCACAAACTTCAACCGGAATACACCTTGAAAACGCCGTCAGCCTGTCCGACAAACCGACGCCACCTCAGAAACCAGTCGAGATTTTCCTAGATCCAGCCGGGAACACCATTCGGCTAATACTTGAAATATATGAAACCCAGTTTTCAGCATTCAGTGACATGGTGAAGGACTTTGTGCGGAACATGATCTTTCCTCGAGTATCCGATCTTGTACCGACTGCAACGCGCCAAGGCGCCGAGGCTTTTCTCAAGTCCATTCATCGAACGCGAGAGGTATTCGAATATGAGGCGTCGGACCTTGAGAGTCTTACGTCGCTTTGGAAAGATTACATGAGCGGCAGATTAAGCTTTCAGCAAGCTGCGGAGCGTTCCGGCAAAGTCGCGACACGAAGTTATCAAGTGGTCGACACCGCGGCGTCGGGTGAGGTGGCGTCGCAAAATCGGACAGGTCGTCAAGGTGTATTCCGCCGTGTGACGGAGGAATGCGGATGAGCAAGCGACGCAGGTTTTCGGGGGAGCTGAAGGCGAAGATAGCCTTGGAGGCGCTACGGGGTGATCGGACGCTTCAGGAGATTGCCTCGAAGCACCAGGTGCATCCGAACCAGGTGGGTGTGTGGAAGCGCCAGGCGATGGAGGGTCTGGGGGAGGTCTTTTCCGGTGGAGGTGAGCGCCGGGCGCGGGATCACGAGAGCGAGGTCCGGGCTCTTCACGCCAAGATCGGGGAGTTGATCGTAGAGCGTGATTTTTTGTCACGCGGGTCCGGTCGCTGAGCCGGTCCGGGAGACGGGCGATGGTTGTGCGGGGCCACCCGTCGTTGAGCCTGACCCGGCAATGCCGTCTGCTGTCGATCGGGCGCTCGTCGCTCTATGACCGGCCGAAGGGGGAGAGCGCGGAGACGCTGGCTCTGATGCGCCGGATCGACGCGCTGTTCCTCAAGTATCCGTTCTACGGCGCCCGCCAGATGGTTCGGCATCTGCGCCGCGAGGGGGTGCGGATCGGGCGGCGGCGGGCCGCTCGCCTGATGCGCCTGCTTGGTCTTCAGGCGGTCTATCGGGCGCCGCGGACCAGTGCGCCGCACCTCGGGCACCGGGTTTATCCATATCTGCTGCGGGGTCTGGCGATCGAGCGGCCGAACCATGTGTGGTGCGCCGACATCACCTACATCCCGGTGCGGCGCGGCTTCCTCTACCTGGTGGCGATCATGGACTGGGCGAGCCGCTGCGTCCTGGCCTGGCGGCTGTCGAACACGCTGGACGCGGGGTTCTGTGTCGAGGCTCTCGACGAAGCCCTGGCGCGCCATGGCACCCCGCAGATCTTCAACACCGACCAGGGCAGCCAGTTCACCGGCTTCGCCTTCACCGCGCGCCTGCGGGAGGCCGGTATCCGCATCTCGATGGACGGCCGCGGCCGGTGCATGGACAACATCTTCATCGAGCGGCTGTGGCGCTCGCTCAAATACGAGGCGGTCTACCTGCACGAGATCGCCGACGGCTTCGCAGCCCGGCGCGTCATCGGCCAGTGGATCGGCTTCTACAACACCGAGAGACCGCACTCGGCACTCGGCGGGCGGACGCCGGCCGAGGCCTACCGGGGCGACACGCCTGTGGATATGATGGACAAGCCGCTTCGCGCCTTGACCACATACCCACAGGCGCAACAGCAGCAGCAGAAAGATCGATCCAAGAGGATTCTGGCGGCACAAACTTCAACCGGAATACACCTTGAAAACGCCGTCAGCCTGTCCGACAAACCGACGCCACCTCATGGGGACTTGCCGCCGACGCCAGAAAGCGACTCGTCACTATATTTCGTGAGAATGGCGACCTTCGTGCGGCGCTTCACGAGCATGTGCTGATCACCCCCTGCGCCGACAACACCTGGATGGCGGGCCATCGCCTCAACGACACTGACCTAGAACTGTATCCGACATCGGAAGACATCGCGGGCGTGTTGAAATCCCTGCGTGCCCGAGCCGGCGACGGCAGCATAGATCGGGAAACCTGGCGAGACCTCCTTCAGCTCGGACGAACCTCCGAAGGGCTACCCGTCGCCGTTCGAGATGTCGCAGTCGAGATTGCCAACGGCGACGCAGAATTGCTGGTAAGCGCCGCGCCGTCACCCTCGTTGTGACCTGAGATTTTCGTGTTCATCTGGCCCTTGTCAACGACGGAGGTGACAGATGACAGACAGATTGCATGAGCGAGTAACGGAGGAGGCCACCGACGCTGCGGTTGCGGTTGCGACGTGCGCGAACGGCGCGCGGGTGTGGCCGGAAGCGGAGAAGGCGCGGATTGTGGCGGAGACGTTCGAGGAGGGAGCGACGGTGGCGGGTGTTGCCCGGCGCCACGGCCTTTCGCGGACGCAGTTGAGCGGCTGGCGGCGCATGGCTCGGGACGGCCTTCTTGGCCCGGTTTCCGGCGCGGTCGACGATCCGTTCGGCCTGGTCCCGGTGACGGTGTCGGTGGCTGCTGAGCGGAACGGCGCGGCATCGGCGCCCGGGGACGGTATCGCGATCGAGATCGCCGACATCCGGGTGGTGGTGCCGCCGGACTTCGACGCGGGGCACCTGTCGCGCATCCTGGTCTGCGTTCGGGCCGCGCCATGATCCTGACCGGGGAGAAGGTGCGGGTCTGGCTGGCGACCCGCCCCGTCGACTTCCGCAAGGGACATGACGGGCTGTCGGCGGTGGTGCAGACGGTGCTGGGCCACGACCCCTATAGCGGCGCGGTCTTCGCCTTCCGCTCCAGGCGGGGCGACAGGATGAAGATCCTGGTCTGGGACCGCACCGGGCTGGTCATGGTCTACAAGCGCCTGGAGGGCGGCGGCTTCCAGTGGCCGCGCCCGTCGGATGGAGTGATCGGGCTGTCGCCAGCGCAGTTCTCGGCGTTGTTCGAGGGTCTCGATTGGCGGGCGGTCCGGGCCGTGCGACGGCCACGGCCGCGCCAGGCGGCCTGATCGCGCACCTTGTCGCCTCACCGGGGAACGGTGTCCATCCCACCGTCTCCCCGGTGTCGCCAGGACGAGCTGTCCGGCCCCGTTTACAGCGGGGCCGGAAGCATGGTCGCCTTGCATTATCTCATTGATTCTGAAAGATGGATCCGATGCCAACAAGCATGGGAAGCGCCGTTCCCGTGAGCGATCTGCAACGCCGTCTGGCGGCCGTCGAAGCCCAACTTGCGAAGGAGCGCGCCGAGCGCAAGGCCGCCGAGGATGCGCTGGCTGTGTCCGAGCAGGCGCGCGAACGCCTGGAGCGGATCATCGCCTCGCTGAACCATGCCGTGTGGGGCGCGCGCTCGGAGAAGCGCCATGCCGATCAGGACCGGCTGCCGCTGTTCGAGGACATCGCGGTCGCCGAGGGGATGTTGGCGGAAGCCCGGGAGAAGGCCGACGCGGCGACCGGCAGACAACGGCGCAAGCCGCAGCCGACCAATCGTAATCTCGGCCATCTGCCCAGGCACCTTGAACGCTTCGAGAAGGTGATCGAGCCGCAGAGCACGGAGTGCCCTTGCGGCTGTGGCGCGATGACCAGGGTCGGCGAGGACCGCACCGAGCGGCTCGACATCGTGCCGGCGAAGTTGAGAGTGCTGGTGACGATCCGGCCGAAATACATCTGCCGCGCCTGCGAGGGCAAGCAGAGCGTCCAGGCGCCGGCGCCGGAATACCTGGTGCCGCGCGGCCTGCCGACCGAGGGGCTTGTGGCGCATGTGCTGGTCTCGAAGTATTGCGATCACCGTGTGTCCTGAAGCACCGCCATGAAAGGAGGTGCGCAACTGCAAGAGAGATGAGGGTAGGCCCCTCGGGGTCGACGATCAGGCGTCGGTCTCAAACCACCACGAGCTGCTGTCGTAAAGAGCGATGGTGGTGAGCGTCGTGGAAACGGCGGGACGACGATCTCGTCAGGTGAGGTCCGGGGAGACGAGCGAAAGCGAACCGCCGATGAACTGCCGAAAGCGTATGGTCGATGTCAGAACCGGGGGTGGTGGTCACTCCGGGACAAGCATGGGCGGAGTCCTGGAGTCCGGCCCACGCGGCATCCGGCTCGAAGGCGGCGTGAACCCGGAACAGGCTTTCTTGCGGAACAGGAGAACCTGTCGTCCCGATGCCAAGGGAGACGGCCAACCGGGCAGCCCCCGGAAGGCTCAGAGTACCGATGCGGGGCACAGGGGCAGAACAGCCCGTAGTAGGGATGAAGGCGCTGTAATGGCGCTGGACCGAAGGGGCTGTGGTGTTCAGCCGCTGCCGTCGGCCAACTGGTGACAGGAGGAGCCGGATGACAGGTGAGGTGGCGTCGGTTTGTCGGACAGGCTGACGGCGTTTTCAAGGTGTATTCCGGTTGAAGTTTGTGCCGCCAGAATCCTCTTGGATCGATCTTTCTGCTGCTGCTGTTGCGCCTGTGGGTATGTGGTCAAGGCGCGAAGCGGCTTGTCCATCATATCCACAGGCGTGTCGCCCCGGTAGGCCTCGGCCGGCGTCCGCCCGCCGAGTGCCGAGTGCGGTCTCTCGGTGTTGTAGAAGCCGATCCACTGGCCGATGACGCGCCGGGCTGCGAAGCCGTCGGCGATCTCGTGCAGGTAGACCGCCTCGTATTTGAGCGAGCGCCACAGCCGCTCGATGAAGATGTTGTCCATGCACCGGCCGCGGCCGTCCATCGAGATGCGGATACCGGCCTCCCGCAGGCGCGCGGTGAAGGCGAAGCCGGTGAACTGGCTGCCCTGGTCGGTGTTGAAGATCTGCGGGGTGCCATGGCGCGCCAGGGCTTCGTCGAGAGCCTCGACACAGAACCCCGCGTCCAGCGTGTTCGACAGCCGCCAGGCCAGGACGCAGCGGCTCGCCCAGTCCATGATCGCCACCAGGTAGAGGAAGCCGCGCCGCACCGGGATGTAGGTGATGTCGGCGCACCACACATGGTTCGGCCGCTCGATCGCCAGACCCCGCAGCAGATATGGATAAACCCGGTGCCCGAGGTGCGGCGCACTGGTCCGCGGCGCCCGATAGACCGCCTGAAGACCAAGCAGGCGCATCAGGCGAGCGGCCCGCCGCCGCCCGATCCGCACCCCCTCGCGGCGCAGATGCCGAACCATCTGGCGGGCGCCGTAGAACGGATACTTGAGGAACAGCGCGTCGATCCGGCGCATCAGAGCCAGCGTCTCCGCGCTCTCCCCCTTCGGCCGGTCATAGAGCGACGAGCGCCCGATCGACAGCAGACGGCATTGCCGGGTCAGGCTCAACGACGGGTGGCCCCGCACAACCATCGCCCGTCTCCCGGACCGGCTCAGCGACCGGACCCGCGTGACAAAAAATCACGCTCTACGATCAACTCCCCGATCTTGGCGTGAAGAGCCCGGACCTCGCTCTCGTGATCCCGCGCCCGGCGCTCACCTCCACCGGAAAAGACCTCCCCCAGACCCTCCATCGCCTGGCGCTTCCACACACCCACCTGGTTCGGATGCACCTGGTGCTTCGAGGCAATCTCCTGAAGCGTCCGATCACCCCGTAGCGCCTCCAAGGCTATCTTCGCCTTCAGCTCCCCCGAAAACCTGCGTCGCTTGCTCATCCGCATTCCTCCGTCACACGGCGGAATACACCTTGACGACCTGTCCGATTTTGCGACGCCACCTCAAGGGGCAAAGCCGTTCCCGATAGCAAAGAGGGAAGTCTGGGAAGCCTTCAAGCATGTGAAGGCAAACCGGGGAGCGGCTGGAGTAGATGGGCAGACGGTCGAGAGTCTGGAGGAACGGCTTGGTCCGGAACTCTACAAGCTCTGGAATCGCATGTCCTCAGGCAGCTATATGCCGCCTCCGGTTCGCAGGGTGAACATCCCCAAGGAGGGCGGCGGGAAGCGCCCGTTGGGCATACCGACGGTCACGGACCGCATCGCTCAGGAGGTTGTTCGCCGACATCTGGAGCCCTTGTTGGAACCGATTTTCCATGAGGACTCATACGGATATCGGCCGAAGCGATCCGCCATTGACGCCATCCGGACAGCGCGTCGGCGATGCTGGCGCTACGACTGGGTGCTGGACATGGACATCAAGGGGTTCTTCGACAACATCGACCACGAGTTGCTGCTGAAGGCCGTTCGTCACCATACGGACTGCCGGTGGGTGCTGCTCTATGTCGAGCGCTGGTTGAAGGCTCCCGTGATCGAGGAGGACGGCACCGTTGTCGCACGGGACAGGGGCACGCCACAGGGCGGGGTAATTTCGCCAGTATTGTCCAACCTGTTCCTGCACTATGCGTTCGATCAATGGATGAAAAGGTCGATGCCGCATGTTCCGTTCGAACGGTATGCGGACGATATAATCTGCCATTGTCGAACGGAGGAGGCGGCAAAGACCCTCTGGCGGCGGGTTGCGGACCGATTGGCCGAGTGCGGCCTGGAGGTCCATCCGCAGAAGACCAAGGTGGTCTACTGCAAGGATACCAACCGCAAGGCGGACTACCCGACGGTCGCGTTCGACTTCCTGGGCTACCGTTTCCAGCCAAGGTTCGCGGCGTGGCGCGGCGGGTTGTTCGGGGTCTCGTTCCTTCCGGCTGCCAGCCCGACTGCGCTCAAGGCGTTTCGGCGCCGCGTGCGACAGTGGCGTTTGCAACGGCGTAGCGACAAGGCACTGCTTGACCTTGCCCGCATGTTTCATCGCGAAATTGCAGGGTGGATCGGCTACTTCGGCGCATTCTACAAGTCGGCGCTCTATCCGACCCTTCGTCTGATAGACGCCCACTTGCAGCGATGGGCAATGCGGAAGTTCAAACGCTTCCGACAACGACCGCGTCAGGCTCGTCTCTGGCTTGCCAGAATCGCGAAAGCGGAGCCGTGGCGGTTCGCCCATTGGACCCTTGTGCACGGGCAGGGCCGGACGCTGGGAGCCGTATGAGCTGAGAGGTTCACGTACGGTTCTGGGAGCGCGTGGGGGTGAGATTCCCCCGCGCGACTCGCTAACCGTTCTACCGTCAGAGCGAGGCATACCGGCGCGAGGGGATCGACCTCGACCGCACCATGCTGGGGAACTGGGCGGGGCGCGGGATGCAGGTGCTGGCCCCGGTGATCGACCGGATGATCGAGCACCTCAAGGCGTCGGACGGTCTGTTCATGGACGAGACCACGGTGCCGGTGATGGCGCCGGGGACCGGCAAGACGCGCCTCGACTATCTGTGGGCGATCGCCCGCGATCAGCGCGGCTATGGCGGGGTCGACCCGCCGATCGTGGTGTTCCACCACTCGCGCCATCGAAGTGCGAAGGTCGCTCTGGAGTTGATGCGGGGCTACACCGGCGGCGGCCCGCTGCATGTGGACGGCTACAGGGTGTACGATGCGCTCGGCGATCCGAAGCAGACGGTCAGCCCATGGGTGCTCGCCTACTGCTGGACCCACTGGCGGAGACGCTTCGTCGACTTCCAGCGCGCCACGGAGTCGCCCCTGTGCGAGGAAATCCTCGCACGGATCGCGGCGCTCTACCGGATCGAGACCATGGTGCGCGGTCACCCGCCAGAGCTGCGGCTGAAGGCGCGGCAGGAGTTGTCGGCGCCGATCGTCGAGGCCATGCGGCCCTGGCTCGAGGCCCGGCTCGACCGTCTGTCCAGCGCGTCCGAACTCGCCAGGCACATCCGCTACGCCCTCAAGCGCTGGGATGGCCTGTGCCGGTTCCTCCATGACGGACGTATCGAGATGGACACCAACCCTGTCGAGAACCTCATCCGTCCGGTGAAGCTCACAAAGAAAAACGCGCTGTTCGCCGGCAGCGACGACGGCGCCAGGACCTGGGCGCGGTGCGCCAGCCTGATCGGCACCTGCAAGCTCAACGGCGTCAATCCGCAGGTCTACCTGACCGACACCCTGCGCCGGATCATCGACATGCACCCCCTGTCACGCATCGACGAACTCATGCCCTGGAACTTCGACCCGAAAATCCCGGGCCTCACACGTCAACAAGGGTAACCGCGCGGCGCTTACGGATTGCCGCCGGCGGCCGCGCCCGCCGCCCAGGCCCGGGCCAGCGAGAACGTGCCGGTCATCGCCGTCCCGTCGGTCTCCACCGACAGCGGGCCCGTGCCGATCGTCAGCGCCGCGAAGCCATGCGCGCCCCAGAACCCCCAGCTCGTCGCCCGCGGCGAGACGGTCACCGTCAGGTCGGGCAGGGTCTCCGCGACCGCGAAGCCGCCGACGGTCTTCACCGTGTCGAACCCGCCCCGCGCGCCTGTCTTCGCCGTGCCCGGATCGATGCCGCCGCCGCCGGAGAGGTCGAGCAGGTCCCGCGTAAGCGGTTAAACCACGGCGTCGATTTTGGATTTGGGACGGATTTTCGTTTGACACCATAGGCCGTCCGCCCTATAGACCGGCCGTCCGGGCGAAGCGCGTCGGGGGCGGCGATGGCGGCATGGTACGGATCGAAGGCGACGACGGGGCTTTGCCAGGCGATCGTGAGCCTGATGCCGCCGCACGACGTTTTTGTGGAGACCCATCTGGGGGGCGGCGCGATCATGAAGCGCAAGCCTCCGGCGCTTCGCAACATCGGCATCGATCTCAACCGCCGGGCGCTCGACGGGTTCCGCTGCGACTACCCGGTCGAGCTTCACCACGGCTGCGCCCACCGCTTCCTGTCCGGGTTCGCGTTCGCCGGCCGCGAGCTGGTCTACAGCGACCCGCCCTACGTGCAGTCGGCGCGCCGGTCGGGGCGGCGCTACCGCTTCGACTACACCGACGCCGACCATGTCGCGCTTCTCGGCATCCTGAAGTCGCTGCCCTGCCGGGTGATGGTGTCCGGCTATCCGTCCCGGCTCTATGACGAACATCTGGCCGGCTGGCGCTCGCTCGAGGTCCAGGTCAACAACCAGTCCTGCGTGGTCACCGAGAAGCTGTGGTTCAACTTCGAGCCCGACCGGGTGCACTGGGCGTCGTTCGCGGGGCGGGACTTCACCCACCGCCAGATCGTCAAGCGGAAGGCGGCGAGCTGGGGCCGCCGGTACGAGGCGATGCCGCGGGCCGAGCGGCTGGCGGTGCTGGCGGCGTTGATGGCCGTCGAGGCCGAGGAATGAGCGCGCCGTCCGAGGCCGGCCAGGTCGAGGAGCTCGGCCGGGAGCTCGCCCGCCTGCTCGGCGACGGCGCCCTGCCGCCGGAGGCCGAGGAGGCGCTCCGGTCGCTGATCGCGCTGTCCGGGCAACTGGCGTCGGACAAGGCCGATATGGCGGCCACGATCGCCGCCCAGGAAGGGCGGATCGCCGAGCTCGCGGCAGAGGTCGCCGCGCTCACCGCCCAGATCGTCCAGCTGCAGCGCGACCTGTACGGCTCGCGCTCGGAACGGCGCAGGGAGGGCGGGGACGGTTCCGACGACAATCAGGCGGCCGACGGCAAGGACCGCCGCCGCGGTGGCAAGCCCGGTCGCACAAAGGCACGCGGCGATGCCCTCAACGACACCGGGCTGCGCTTCAACGGCCAGGCCCCGGTGATCGACATCGCCGTGACGCCGCCCGAGATCGAGGGGCTGTCGGAGGACGATTACGAGGTGGTCTCCGAGCGCGTCCACTGCCGGCTCGCCGCGCTCGAATGCCGGCACGTGGTCATCCGCTACCGCCACCTCAAGGTGAAGCTCCGCGAGACCGGCGCCCTGGTCGCCGCGCCGGCCCGCGAAAGCCTGTTCAAGAACAGCTGCGCCGACGTCTCCTTCGTCGCCGCCCTGCTGATCGACAAGTTCCTCTGGCACCTGCCGCTCTACCGCCAGCACCGGATGCTGGAGGCCGCCGGCATCACCGTGAACCGGGGCTCGCTGAGCCTGTGGGCCAACCGGGCGATCGCGCTGCTGAAGCCGATCCACGACGCGCAGTGGGGTTCGGTGCTGCGGAGCGCCGTGATCCAGATGGACGAGACGCCGATCCGGGCCGGGCGGCACCCGGGCAAGTCCGGCAGCATGAAGAAGGGCTACTTCTGGCCGGTGCTCGGCGAGGAGGGCGAGGTGGTGTTCCCCTTCGCCGGCTCCCGGGCGCACCGGCACGCGGCCGAGTTCCTCGGCGATTATGCCGGAACCCTGGTGAGCGACGGCTACGGCGCCTACGAGGCCTATGTCGCGGCGCGCGAAGGGGCGGTCCGGCATCAGGGCTGCTGGATCCACACCCGCCGTAACTTCTGGGAGCAGAAGGACAACCACCGTAAGCGCCGCGCCGTCACCCTCGTTGTGACCTGAGATTTTCGTGTTCATCTGGCCCTTGTCAACGACGGAGGTGACAGATGACAGACAGATTGCATGAGCGAGTAACGGAGGAGGCCACCGACGCTGCGGTTGCGGTTGCGACGTGCGCGAACGGCGCGCGGGTGTGGCCGGAAGCGGAGAAGGCGCGGATTGTGGCGGAGACGTTCGAGGAGGGAGCGACGGTGGCGGGTGTTGCCCGGCGCCACGGCCTTTCGCGGACGCAGTTGAGCGGCTGGCGGCGCATGGCTCGGGACGGCCTTCTTGGCCCGGTTTCCGGCGCGGTCGACGATCCGTTCGGCCTGGTCCCGGTGACGGTGTCGGTGGCTGCTGAGCGGAACGGCGCGGCATCGGCGCCCGGGGACGGTATCGCGATCGAGATCGCCGACATCCGGGTGGTGGTGCCGCCGGACTTCGACGCGGGGCACCTGTCGCGCATCCTGGTCTGCGTTCGGGCCGCGCCATGATCCTGACCGGGGAGAAGGTGCGGGTCTGGCTGGCGACCCGCCCCGTCGACTTCCGCAAGGGACATGACGGGCTGTCGGCGGTGGTGCAGACGGTGCTGGGCCACGACCCCTATAGCGGCGCGGTCTTCGCCTTCCGCTCCAGGCGGGGCGACAGGATGAAGATCCTGGTCTGGGACCGCACCGGGCTGGTCATGGTCTACAAGCGCCTGGAGGGCGGCGGCTTCCAGTGGCCGCGCCCGTCGGATGGAGTGATCGGGCTGTCGCCAGCGCAGTTCTCGGCGTTGTTCGAGGGTCTCGATTGGCGGGCGGTCCGGGCCGTGCGACGGCCACGGCCGCGCCAGGCGGCCTGATCGCGCACCTTGTCGCCTCACCGGGGAACGGTGTCCATCCCACCGTCTCCCCGGTGTCGCCAGGACGAGCTGTCCGGCCCCGTTTACAGCGGGGCCGGAAGCATGGTCGCCTTGCATTATCTCATTGATTCTGAAAGATGGATCCGATGCCAACAAGCATGGGAAGCGCCGTTCCCGTGAGCGATCTGCAACGCCGTCTGGCGGCCGTCGAAGCCCAACTTGCGAAGGAGCGCGCCGAGCGCAAGGCCGCCGAGGATGCGCTGGCTGTGTCCGAGCAGGCGCGCGAACGCCTGGAGCGGATCATCGCCTCGCTGAACCATGCCGTGTGGGGCGCGCGCTCGGAGAAGCGCCATGCCGATCAGGACCGGCTGCCGCTGTTCGAGGACATCGCGGTCGCCGAGGGGATGTTGGCGGAAGCCCGGGAGAAGGCCGACGCGGCGACCGGCAGACAACGGCGCAAGCCGCAGCCGACCAATCGTAATCTCGGCCATCTGCCCAGGCACCTTGAACGCTTCGAGAAGGTGATCGAGCCGCAGAGCACGGAGTGCCCTTGCGGCTGTGGCGCGATGACCAGGGTCGGCGAGGACCGCACCGAGCGGCTCGACATCGTGCCGGCGAAGTTGAGAGTGCTGGTGACGATCCGGCCGAAATACATCTGCCGCGCCTGCGAGGGCAAGCAGAGCGTCCAGGCGCCGGCGCCGGAATACCTGGTGCCGCGCGGCCTGCCGACCGAGGGGCTGGTGGCGCACACGCTGGTCGCCAAGTTCGCCGACCACCGTGTGTCCTGAAGCACCGCCATGAAAGGAGGTGCGCAACTGCAAGAGAGATGAGGGTAGGCCCCTCGGGGTCGACGATCAGGCGTCGGTCTCAAACCACCACGAGCTGCTGTCGTAAAGAGCGATGGTGGTGAGCGTCGTGGAAACGGCGGGACGACGATCTCGTCAGGTGAGGTCCGGGGAGACGAGCGAAAGCGAACCGCCGATGAACTGCCGAAAGCGTATGGTCGATGTCAGAACCGGGGGTGGTGGTCACTCCGGGACAAGCATGGGCGGAGTCCTGGAGTCCGGCCCACGCGGCATCCGGCTCGAAGGCGGCGTGAACCCGGAACAGGCTTTCTTGCGGAACAGGAGAACCTGTCGTCCCGATGCCAAGGGAGACGGCCAACCGGGCAGCCCCCGGAAGGCTCAGAGTACCGATGCGGGGCACAGGGGCAGAACAGCCCGTAGTAGGGATGAAGGCGCTGTAATGGCGCTGGACCGAAGGGGCTGTGGTGTTCAGCCGCTGCCGTCGGCCAACTGGTGACAGGAGGAGCCGGATGACAGGGGCAAAGCCGTTCCCGATAGCAAAGAGGGAAGTCTGGGAAGCCTTCAAGCATGTGAAGGCAAACCGGGGAGCGGCTGGAGTAGATGGGCAGACGGTCGAGAGTCTGGAGGAACGGCTTGGTCCGGAACTCTACAAGCTCTGGAATCGCATGTCCTCAGGCAGCTATATGCCGCCTCCGGTTCGCAGGGTGAACATCCCCAAGGAGGGCGGCGGGAAGCGCCCGTTGGGCATACCGACGGTCACGGACCGCATCGCTCAGGAGGTTGTTCGCCGACATCTGGAGCCCTTGTTGGAACCGATTTTCCATGAGGACTCATACGGATATCGGCCGAAGCGATCCGCCATTGACGCCATCCGGACAGCGCGTCGGCGATGCTGGCGCTACGACTGGGTGCTGGACATGGACATCAAGGGGTTCTTCGACAACATCGACCACGAGTTGCTGCTGAAGGCCGTTCGTCACCATACGGACTGCCGGTGGGTGCTGCTCTATGTCGAGCGCTGGTTGAAGGCTCCCGTGATCGAGGAGGACGGCACCGTTGTCGCACGGGACAGGGGCACGCCACAGGGCGGGGTAATTTCGCCAGTATTGTCCAACCTGTTCCTGCACTATGCGTTCGATCAATGGATGAAAAGGTCGATGCCGCATGTTCCGTTCGAACGGTATGCGGACGATATAATCTGCCATTGTCGAACGGAGGAGGCGGCAAAGACCCTCTGGCGGCGGGTTGCGGACCGATTGGCCGAGTGCGGCCTGGAGGTCCATCCGCAGAAGACCAAGGTGGTCTACTGCAAGGATACCAACCGCAAGGCGGACTACCCGACGGTCGCGTTCGACTTCCTGGGCTACCGTTTCCAGCCAAGGTTCGCGGCGTGGCGCGGCGGGTTGTTCGGGGTCTCGTTCCTTCCGGCTGCCAGCCCGACTGCGCTCAAGGCGTTTCGGCGCCGCGTGCGACAGTGGCGTTTGCAACGGCGTAGCGACAAGGCACTGCTTGACCTTGCCCGCATGTTTCATCGCGAAATTGCAGGGTGGATCGGCTACTTCGGCGCATTCTACAAGTCGGCGCTCTATCCGACCCTTCGTCTGATAGACGCCCACTTGCAGCGATGGGCAATGCGGAAGTTCAAACGCTTCCGACAACGACCGCGTCAGGCTCGTCTCTGGCTTGCCAGAATCGCGAAAGCGGAGCCGTGGCGGTTCGCCCATTGGACCCTTGTGCACGGGCAGGGCCGGACGCTGGGAGCCGTATGAGCTGAGAGGTTCACGTACGGTTCTGGGAGCGCGTGGGGGTGAGATTCCCCCGCGCGACTCGCTAACCGTTCTACCGTCAGAGCGAGGCATACCGGCGCGAGGGGATCGACCTCGACCGCACCATGCTGGGGAACTGGGCGGGGCGCGGGATGCAGGTGCTGGCCCCGGTGATCGACCGGATGATCGAGCACCTCAAGGCGTCGGACGGTCTGTTCATGGACGAGACCACGGTGCCGGTGATGGCGCCGGGGACCGGCAAGACGCGCCTCGACTATCTGTGGGCGATCGCCCGCGATCAGCGCGGCTATGGCGGGGTCGACCCGCCGATCGTGGTGTTCCACCACTCGCGCCATCGAAGTGCGAAGGTCGCTCTGGAGTTGATGCGGGGCTACACCGGCGGCGGCCCGCTGCATGTGGACGGCTACAGGGTGTACGATGCGCTCGGCGATCCGAAGCAGACGGTCAGCCCATGGGTGCTCGCCTACTGCTGGACCCACTGGCGGAGACGCTTCGTCGACTTCCAGCGCGCCACGGAGTCGCCCCTGTGCGAGGAAATCCTCGCACGGATCGCGGCGCTCTACCGGATCGAGACCATGGTGCGCGGTCACCCGCCAGAGCTGCGGCTGAAGGCGCGGCAGGAGTTGTCGGCGCCGATCGTCGAGGCCATGCGGCCCTGGCTCGAGGCCCGGCTCGACCGTCTGTCCAGCGCGTCCGAACTCGCCAGGCACATCCGCTACGCCCTCAAGCGCTGGGATGGCCTGTGCCGGTTCCTCCATGACGGACGTATCGAGATGGACACCAACCCTGTCGAGAACCTCATCCGTCCGGTGAAGCTCACAAAGAAAAACGCGCTGTTCGCCGGCAGCGACGACGGCGCCAGGACCTGGGCGCGGTGCGCCAGCCTGATCGGCACCTGCAAGCTCAACGGCGTCAATCCGCAGGTCTACCTGACCGACACCCTGCGCCGGATCATCGACATGCACCCCCTGTCACGCATCGACGAACTCATGCCCTGGAACTTCGACCCGAAAATCCCGGGCCTCACACGTCAACAAGGGTAACCGCGCGGCGCTTACCAACCACCCGGCGATGGCCGCCGACGCGCTGGCGCTGATCGGCGCGATCTACAGGATCGAGGAGGAGATCGACGGCCGGCCGACGGCCGAGCGGGCGATCGCGCGGCGGACCCGGTCGCGCGCGGCGGTCGAGGCGTTCTGGGAGTGGTGCGACCGCACGCTGGAGGCGGCGGCGCTGACGCCCATGCACCCGATCCGCAAGGCGATCGGCTACGCCGTCGAGCGAAGGGCCACGCTGGAGGTGTTCCTCGCCGACCCGGACGTGCCGCCGGATACCAACCGGATCGAGAACAAGATACGGCCCGCCAAGCTCGGCCAGCGCAACTGGCTGTTCGCCTGGACCGAGCTCGGCGCCGAGAACATCGGGATCGTCAACGGCCTGCTCGCCACCTGCCGGATGCAAGACGTCGACCCTCGCGTCTGGCTGATCGACGTCCTGCTGCGCATCGACACCCACCCGGCCTCCCGGGTCGACGAGCTGAGGCCGAGGCGGTGGAAGACGCTGTTCGCCGACGATCCGTTGACCTCCGATGTCGCGGCCGCCACGGCGGGGCGGCTTCACGCCGCCTCCAGCGGGACGGCATAGCGCTTGCGGTGGCGCCGCACGGTGATGTCGATCCCCTCCAGAAGCGCCGAAAGCTCGGTCCGCGACAGCGCCAGAGACTTCCGCCCCGCCGACCGGGGCGAGGCGAACAGCCCCTGCTCCAGCCGCTTGGCCCAGATGAAGAACCCGCCATGCTCGAAGCCGAGAACCTTCACCATCGTCCGGCGGCGGTTGACGAACACATACCAGCGCCCGCTCGCCGGGTTCTCCCCGAGATGGGTCGCGACCAGCGCGCACAGCCCGTCGAAGCTGCGCCGCAGGTCCGCCGGTTCCGTCGACAGCCAGATGCCGCCCGCCGGCCAGCCGCCGAGCATCAGGACCGCCGCAGACGCAGCACCACCCCGTCGCCGAGCGACAGCTCGACATCCCAGCCCGGCCCCGATCCCGCCGCGATCTCGACAAAGCCGCCGGGCTTGGCACGGCGCTTGCCGCGCGGCTTGCCGGCGGTCAGACCGAACCGGCGGCGCCAGCCCTGGAACGTCTTCCGCGACACCCCCCGGGCCTTGCAGAAGCTGGTCTGAGAGCCGTCCCAGCGCTCGAAATCCGCCATCAGCGCCCGCCACTCGGCCTCGCCGCGAAACTCCCGGCCGGCGCCGTCAACCGTCACCGTCGACACATCGTCCGACATCAAAAAATCCTCCCATCATCGTGAAATCGATCGGAAAAACCCTCCCGCGCGAGGGTCGGCCGGATCAACACAAATGCCGAACGCCGTGCTTTAACCGCTTACGGTCCCGCGCCGCCAGCGCCGTACCGTCCGCCGCCGCGCAGCGCGCGCCCGAACATGTCACGCCGCCGACGAACGCGTCGTCGATGTCGTCCTCCCCCTCGGCAGAGAGCGACCAGCGCGCGTGCAGCCCGGTCATCGCCAGCATGTCGGCGCGCTCGCGCAGCGCCCCCAGCCGGTCCAGGGGCGTCTCCTCCGGGGCCGACGGCGTCTGGGTCACCGGTGGTGTCGGCGTGACCGGCGGCGTCCCGGGGCCGCCGGTGGTCGCGGAGCCCCCGCCGCCGCAGGCGGCGAGCATCAGCGCGGCCGCCGCGAAGGCCGCGGCACGCAGGGGTGCGCCGTTGATTGCGAACGCTCTTGTGTTCCTCGTCATCGTCCGCACCCCGCTCAGAACCGCAGCTTCAGGTCCAGCCGGACCGCCTGCTCCGGCCCGGACGCGCTGCCCTCGCGGTGCTCGCCCGCAAGCTCCACCGCCATGGCGCCATGATGCGCGTCGAACCGGGTCCCGAGCCGCAGCCGCCGGCTGTCGTTGCCCGCCAGCCCGGTCTCCGCGAACGGCGTCAGCAGGCCGTACGGCGTCAGGCCGAGGCCGTAGCCGATGCGGGCGTCAAGGGCCGCATTGGTACCGGCGGCACTGTCCGCCGCCGAGGCCGCCGGCAGCGCGTCGCGCCACAGCGCCTCGGCGCCGCCCGCCTCCGCGCCCCAGCGCGGGCTCAGCATCAGCGACAGGCCGCGCCCCTCGGCTCCCGGCCCGACCCGCGCCGTCACGCTGATGCCTTTCTCCTCGGCCCCGTCCTCGGTATGCGCCGCCAGCCAACGGCCCCGCGCCTCGACCTGAAGGCGCTCTGCCGTCCAGCGCACACCGCCCGCGATCTCCAGGCCGGTCCCGGTCAGGCCGTCGCCGCCGTCCCGGCGTGCCGCCGCCTCCACGAACGGCGTCAGCGAAGTGGCGTCGTCCAGCGCGAAGCGCCGCGACGCCTCCATCCCGGCCCGCAGCCGCCAGCTGTCCGCCGTCAGACCATGGACAGGGTCCGGACCCTCGTCCGTCTCCATCCGCGCCACGCTGGCATCCGCCTGCGCCGCAAGGTCGATGCCGGCCACCGGGGGCAGGGCGTGGCGCAGGCCCACAGACGCCATCCGCATCGAAAGATCGCCGGCTTCCTCCGGCCCGTCGTCCCCCCGGTGGCGCGCCTCGCCCCAGCCGGCGCCGAGCACGCCGCGCAGCTCCAGCCCCTCCGACACCGTCCAGCGCCCGTAGGGATACACCGCCGTCAGCTCGGTCTCCAGGCCGCCCGTCTCGCCGCCGTCGAGGCCGTAGTCCGCCTCGCCCGTGCCGTGGCTCACCGCAAGCCCCGCCACCCAGGCCCCGGCCCGCGCGTCGATCCCGAGCCAGCCGGTGCGCATCTCGCCGTCATAGCGCATCCCGTCGGGATGCCCCGCGAAGGTCCCGTAGTCGCCCCGGCCCCACAGCGCCCAGCGCGGCGCATGCGGGTCATGGCCCGCCTCGCCCTCGGCCGCGCCCAGGCCCAGCGAGAAGGCGCTCGCGTTCAGCAGCTGGTCCGACCCCACGGTCCGGCTCCCGGCACCGCCGCAGTCCGCGGTTGCGGCCCCGAGGCCGGTCCCGCCGAGGCCGTGGCGCCACGGGTCGCCGGCCGCGCAGGCGCCGCCCGCCAGGCTCGTCCCGGCGCCGGACACGGCGAGCGGCACCGTCTCGCCGGCCAGGGTCAGGCCGCTCATCGGCGCCTCCGCCGCCATCCGCGCCCCGATGTTGTCCAGCGCCCCGGTCAGCGCCCGCCGCGCCACCGCCGCCAGCGTGCGCCGCACCGTCTGCTTCACCAGCGCCGTGCGCGCATTCTCCACCCTCACCTCGAAGGTCAGGATCGCCGCGTCCCACTCCGACCGGTTGCCGTCCGCATCGTCCGCCCGGTACGTGAACGTCCAGCTGCCACCCTCTGAGGGCGTGCCCGAAAGACGCCGCGTCTCCGGATCGAACGCGAGGCCGGCCAGGCCCGGCGGCGACGAGGTCAGGGTGTAGGTGAGCGCCCCGTTGCCGCCCGTCGCCTCGGGCAGAACCACCGCCGTCATCGCCGCGTCCCTGGCCAGAGCCAGCGCCGCCACCGAGGCGTCGCCGAACGTCGGCGCCTCGTCGCGCACCGTCACGGCATCGCCCACCGTCACGGCAAAGGTCAGGACCGTCGTGCGACCGTCCGCGTCCTCCGCCCGATATACGAATGTCCAATGGCCTTCCGACCGGGGCGTGCCGAAAAGCCGCCGCGCCCTCGCGTCGAACTTGAGACCGGCCAGACCCCCCGGCGGCGTCGACCTCAGAGTGTAGTCGAGGGCGCCGTTGCCCCCCGTCGCCTCGGGCAGAACCACAGGCGCCATCGCCGTGCCCGGGGTCAGTTTCAGCGCCGCCACCGACGCGTCGCCGAAGCTCGGCAAACCATCGCCCACCGTCACGGCAAAGGTCAGGACCGCCGCGTCCGCATCCGTCCGGTCCCGGTCCGCGTCCTCCGCCCGCCAGGTGAACGTCCAACGACCCTTCTGAGATGGCGTGCCCGAGAGACGCCGCGTCGCCGGGTCGAACGCGAGACCGGCCAGGCCCGGCGGCGACGAGGTCAGCTTGTAGTCGAGCGCGCCGTTGCCCCCGACTGCCTCGGGCAGCGTCACGGCCATCGCCTCGCCCTGAACCAGTGCCAGCGTCGAAACCCACACGTCATCGCCGAAGCTCGGCGCCTCGTCGCGCACCGTCACATCGAAGGTCAGAGACGGCAGGCCCCGATAGCCCCAGCCTCCACCCGGCCAGAAATTGTGGTACTCGTCCGCTACCGAGTATTCGAACCTCCACTTGCCCGGCGGCAAAACGGGCGTGCCCGAGAGACGCCGCGTCGTCGGGTCGAACACAAGGCCCGACCTATCCAAGGGCCAGCCCGGCCAATAACTTGGGTCGTCCGAACGTATCTCCAGAAAGTAGTTAAGCGCGCCGTCGCCTCCCGTAGCCTCGGGCAGAACCACAGGCGCCATCGCCTCGCCCACGGTCAGTTCCAGCGCCGGCACCGACGCATCGCCGAAAGTCGGAACCTGATCATCGCGCACCGTCACCTCGAAGGTCAGGATCGCCGCGTCCGCGTCCGTCCGGATCTGGTCGGCGTCGTCTGCCCGCCAGGTGAACGTCCAACGACCCTCCCTCGGGGGCGTGCCCGAGAGACGCCGCGTCGCCGGGTCGAACGCGAGACCGGCCAAGCCCGGCGGCTCGGAGGTCAGGGTGTAGGTCAAGGCCCCGTTGCCCCCTGTCGCCTCGGGCAGAACCTCAGGTATCATCGCCTCACCCGGGATCAGTTCCAGCGCCGGCACCGACGCATCGCCGAAAGTCGGAACCTGATCATCGCGCACCGTCACCGTGAAGGTCAGGATCGCCGCATCCGCCTCCGTCCGGTTGCTGTCGGCATCGTCTGCCCGCCAGGTGAACGTCCAACGACCCTCCCTCGGGGGCGTGCCCGAGAGACGCCGCGTCGCCGGGTCGAACGCGAGACCGGCCAAGCCCGGCGGCTCGGAGGTCAGGGTGTAGGTCAAGGCCCCGCTGCCCCCTGTCGCCTCGGGCAGAACCTCAGGCATCATCGCCTCACCCGGGATCAGTTCCAGCGCCGGCACCGATGCGTCACCGAAACTCGGCCGCTTAGCGTCGACACTCACACTCAGGTGAATTCCCGCGAACGTCGCGTTACCGGTCGCGTCCTTCGCCCTGTACGAGAAGTACCAGTCGCCCTCCGCCGGGGGCGTGCCCGAGAGACGCCGTGTCGCTGGGTCGAACGCAAGGCCGGCCAGACCCGGAGGCTCCGAGGTCAGCGTGTAGGTAACCGCGCCGTCGCCCTCGGTCGCCTCGGGCAGCGTTTCGGCCACGGCCTCGCCCGGGCTTATGTACAAACTCAGTGCCCCAAACGGGAAACCAAACAGGGAAGCAGGATTCACGCCGCTCACCGCAATCGTGAACGTTTGAATCGCCGCATCCGCGTCCGTTAGGAACTGGTCGGCGTCGTCCGCCCGGTATGTGAACAGCCACATGCCCGCCGCCGGGGGTGTGCCCGAGAGTTGCCTCGTCTTCGGGTCAAACGCAAGACCGGCCAGACCCCGAGGTTCCGAGGTCAGCGTGTAGGTAAACGCGCCGTTGCCACGTCTTGCCTCGGGCAGTACCACCGGCGCTATCGCTTCGCCCTGGGTCAAGTTCCTTAACTGACGACCATTCAGTTCAGTGCCGAGGAAGAACGGCTTCCTGCCATCCAACCGGATCGACGCCTCGTCCGTGTGGCTCAACCCACCTGGATCTGTCACCGTGAGGCGGAACACCAAGGTCGCAGAAGACGGTGCGGTGTTTGTCACCGTTACCGTCTTCTGCGTCGAGGGTAAGCTGGGGAACACGGTCGGCCCGGAGACCTGTGTCCAGGAATATGTCAACGGGTCTCCGTTCGGGTCTCGACTCGCAGAGCCGTCCAGCACCGCCGACGTTAGGTCCCCGCCGGCGAATTCGAACCGGGCAATGGCCGTCGGCGCAGTGGGAGGGCTGACGCGCTGTAAGACCGTGATCGTGGTGGAGGTCCGCCTCTTCGCGACAGTCCCGTCGGGACCGTTCCAGGCCCAGGTGACAGTATGCGTGCCGAGCCCGAGTTCGGCGCAGGGACTGAGGTTGACGTTGCGGCCCCTGGCGATGCCCTCCGGAGCGGCCGTGATCTCGACGCCATAAGTGTTGTCCCTGAGCAAGGCATGCGGGGGAATGGGAGGTTGGCCGGGGCGTCTTTCCAGATAGGTGGTTAGACCGCCTCTGTCAGAGCGATAGTAGACACCGAGCAGGTTGAAGCATACCTGCGCCGTTCCCCCGGAACCCGCCCTGACCGGCCTGTCAGGGTCGGAGACAAGAATTATATCTGCGGGGGGGATGATCGATAACGCCTGTGCGGCTGATGGCGCGAGGGCGGCGGCCAGCGTCAGCAGTGAGAACAGAACGGCGAGAAGAGCCGCGCTCAGACGGTGGGACAATCTCCCGAGAACGCCCACCGGATCAGCCCTGCGCCCGGATGCTGAATCCTCGGGGGGGGGGGGGCACAGAAGGTCGCGCGCGCGTGAGGCAGTCACGTCCTCACCCCGCCCGGACAGCCGCCGCAGGAGGCCGCGCATCGCAATGAGAGGCGTTTGCGCTGTCGGGGACGGGTTGATTTACAAGGCGTTCACGGAGGTGCGAGATTTTTGATACCCCGTGGTGGTCGTTGATATCCGGGGTTTCAGTTTCGCTGCGGCGGTCGTTTTGGCGATTTTCACCCCACGCCGCTGGTCGCGGCGTCTTGGCAGCGAGGTTTTCCTGCGGCGGCCTCGCGCGCCCTGATCGTGCGCATGAGATAGAAGGTGTCGCCATCGGGCCCTGGGGCCCTTGTTCCACCACCACCCCTGGTCGGGAGAACAGCGATGGCGACGGCGGCGAAGCTACCCTTTTCGTGGCGCGATGTCGAAGTCCTGCCGGACCTTGAACGGCTGCGCCTGGTTCTGGCGGTGCTTCCCGACGAGGAGATCGTGACGGCGCTTGAAGTGTGTCGCGGTCGGGGCCGTAACGACTACCCGGTGCGGGCGATGTGGCGGGCGCTGATCGCGGGGGTGGTGTTGCAACACGCCTCGATGCAGTCGCTGTTGCGGGAGCTGGGGCGCAACCCGGCGTTGCTGGAGATCTGCGGGTTCGACCCTCTGCCGTATCAGAGCGGGCCGGTGACGGTGCTTCACGACGGGCATGCGGTAACGCGCCCGGCGCGGGTTCGTTCGACGGCGCCGAGCCACTGGAACTTCTCGCGGTTTCTGGGGCGTGTTGTGCAGCTTGAGGACGAGCAGGGGCTGGTGTCCGCCATGATCGAGAGCCTGCGCGCCGCGCTGTTCGCCGCGTTGCCGGACTTCGGGCGTCATCTCGGCTACGACGGCAAGGCGATCGCGAGCCACTCGACGGGCCGGGTCGGCAAGGACGAGGACAAGACCTCGGACCCCGACGCCGACTGGGGCAAGCACGAGACGGGCGGGGTGGACGCCAGGACCGGCGCGGTGTGGAAGAAGGTGAAGTCGTGGTTCGGCTACGGGCTGCACCTGATCGCCGACACCGATTACGAGGTTCCGGTGGCCTTCGAGGTGACGCGCGCTTCGGCCTCGGAACCCAAGGTGCTGTCCGGGATGCTGGAGGAGCTGTTCGCAAGGGCGCCGGAGATCGCCGGGCGCTGCGCCGACTTCAGCGCCGACCGCGGTCTCGACGATGCCCGCCTGAAGGCGCGGCTGTGGGACCGGTGGACCGCCCGCCCGCTGATCGATACACGGCTGATGTGGCGGGTGGAGAAGCAGGAGCCGAGATACGATCCGGCGCAGCCGATCACGCGGCCGCTGTTCCCCGACCGCGCCGATGTCATCGTTCACGACGAGCGCGGCCGGGTGTCCTGCGTCTGTCCCGGGACCGGCGAGGTCCGCGCTATGGCGTTTCAGGGGTTCGAGGCTGATCGGGGCCGCTGCGGCACGCTCAAATACCGCTGCCCGGCAGCCGCCTTCGGCTTCGCCTGCGCCGGCAGCCGGGCCTGCCACCGGGCCGGCGGGGTCAAGCCCGGAGACTATGGCCGCATCCTGCGCATCGACCTCGACAGCCACGACCGGCGCATCTTCACCCCCACGCCCTGGGGCAGTCCGTCATGGCGGCGCGGCTACAACCGCCGCTCGGCCATGGAGCGGATCAACAGCCGCCTCGACAACAGCTTCAACTTCGAGACCCACTACATCCGAGGCCGCGCCAAGATGAAGACCCGCCTCGGCCTCGCCCTGGCGGTGATGATGGCGATGGCTCTCGCCCAGGCCCGCGCCGGCCGCCCCGAGCGCATGCGCTCCCTGGTCGGCGCCGTGCCGTATCTCGACACCGGCTGACCGCTCGTCTGCCTCCCGACAATCCTGCCCGATCCCGCCGCCCGACGGCAGAGGGGAAGCCACGCCCGCACGCCAGACAATCTTCCGGTAATCGTATTTGTCAGGCCCCGGAAGCCCGTATCCTGCCCGGTGGGGAAGCGGGCCGGACGATATTCAACCGCCAAAATCGAACCGGCGACAGCCAAAAATCACCACAGCGCACATTTCTCAATGACGCTTGCAGTGTTCGTCATGACCTCACACCCTGTACCGGACTTTATTGATGCGACCGCAGAACAGCGGCAGCAGACCTTTCAGCCTCGTTCTCATAGGAAAAACAGCGGCCCGCTGCAAGCCCCTGCAGCGCGGCCGCGCTGCATTGCCGGAGGGCCGGACAGCCAGGGGGTGCGGACCGGGCGCACCGCACCATGCGAATCCGCGCGGCAACGGCGCTTGCCCGGGGTCCTGCGAAGGAGTAGCGTCGCCGGGAATGCAGGGTGCCGGGACGGCGGGGGCGCAGAATCCCGTGCGCCCGTTCGGCGGGTGTGATCGGCGGCAGCATGGTCCGGCGTCGCACAGGGAGAAACCGATGACCCGGCAGCGTCTTCCGATCGGGATCCAGAACTTCCGGCGCCTCCGGGAGAGCGGCAGCTACTATGTCGACAAGACCCCGCTGATCCGGCGGCTGGTCGAGCAGGGAGACCACTACTTCCTGTCGCGCCCGCGCCGCTTCGGCAAGAGCCTGCTGCTGGATACCCTGGGATCGCTGTTCGCCTGCGACGAGCCGCTGTTCCGGGGGCTGGACATCCACCCGCACTGGGACTGGTCCGCGCCGCACCCGGTGGTGCGGCTCAGCTTCGACGGCAAGTACAACGAACCGGGCGAGATCGAGCGCAACGTCCTGACCCAGCTCGAACTGATCGAACGCAATGCCGGCCTTCCGCCCGCCTCCTGCACGACCGGACCCGAACGCCTTCTCGACCTTCTCGACCGCCTGCACACCACCGCCGGCCGGCAGGCCGTGGTGCTGGTGGACGAATACGACAAGCCGATCCTGGACATGCTTCACGACCCGGAGCTTGCGCGGGCCAACCGGGACTGGCTGCGCGGCTTCTACGGCATCGTCAAGGGCAGCGCCGAACATGTCCGCTTCGTCTTCGTCACCGGGGTGAGCATGTTCTCCAAGGTCAGCCTGTTCTCGGGCCTCAACAACCTGGAGGACATCAGCCTCGATCCGCGCTACGCCGCGATCTGCGGCTATCGGGACGAGGACCTGGACCGGGTGTTCGGCCCCGAGCTAGAGGGTCTGGACCGCGACGAGATCCGCGCCTGGTACGACGGCTACCGCTGGCGGGGCAGGGAGCCGGTCTACAACCCCTACGATGTGCTGCTGCTGCTGCGGAACCGCGAGTTCCGCCCCTGGTGGTTCGAGACCGGCTCGCCGGACTTCCTGTTCCGGATGCTGATGGAACAGTCGGTGAGCCCGATGGAGCTGGAGGGCCGGCTGGCCGGGATGGATCTGGTCTCGAAGTTCGATGTGGGCGACATCGGCATCGAGGCGCTGCTCTTCCAGACCGGCTACCTCACCATCGCGGGCGAGGAGCGGCAGGGGCACCGGACCCTCTACCGTCTGGACTATCCCAATCGTGAGGTTCGGCTCAGCCTGAACGACGGGCTGCTGGCCTGGCTGGGCAAGAAGGGCGTCGAGCCCCTGGAGCGGGGGCGGGAGTTCTGCGCCCTGCTTGAGGCGCACGACTTCGCGGGCTTCGGCGAGACGCTGCGCGCCTGGCTCTCGGGCATTCCCTACCAGTGGCACGCGACGGGGGACCTCGCGCGCTACGAGGCGTGGTATGCGAGCCTGCTCTACATGTGCCTGCGCGCGGTCGGCGCCGACCTGCGGGTGGAGGAGTCCTCCTCCCGCGGCCGGGCGGACATGGTGCTGCGGCTCAGCGGGCAGGTCTTCGTGATCGAGTTCAAGATGGCCGGGAGCGATGACGGCAGCGCGGCGGCGCTTGATGCGGCGATGGCGCAGATGCGCGGGCGGGGCTATGCGGAGACGTATCGCGACCGTGACGGGCCGGTCCACCTGGTCGGCGTGGCCTGCGGGCGCGAGGCGCGCAACCTTCTCGACATCCGCGCCGAACCCGCATGAGCGGGGTTCGCGCCATCCGGCTCCCGACCTCCGACGGACGCCGCCGAATCGCGCCAGTCGCCGCCAATGATTGCCGCAATGTGAAGTTCCCCCGCTTCCCACGGGATTGCCTGCGCGGAACTGGCCCTCCGCTCCGACACTGAAAGCTCCCCGGGGCGTCGGTGTTTCCGAGGGCCTGGAGCGGTTGCGGGCGCGCGCCGGCTTCATCGAAGCCCCGCAAATGGCGTGGCCCGGTAGCATGACGGATCATCCCGAGAGATTTTTGTCATCCTGCAGCGCCGGGCATGCGCGGCATGCGCCGCCAGGGGGATGAAGCGCGGCATTTGCCATATCGAAGGCGGTTTCCCCGCCGTTTCGCGTTCCCTATCTGTCCTGGCATGAAGGCATCGGAGACAGTCCCGTCCGGTCGTCTGGCGGCCCGGTTCCTGCGGGCGGTCGAGGCTTGGTGCGCCCGGAGCGGGATGAGCGCCGGGGCGTTCGGCGCGGCGGCGTTCGGCGACTGCGGCTTCGTCGCCTCGGTGCGCAACGGCCGGAACCTGCGCCTCGGGACGGTGGACCGGGCGCTCGCCGTCATGGGCGCGCCGCCGGCCGGTCCCGCCTTCCGCCGGGAGGTCGAGGCGTTTCTCGCGGTGACGGGGGTCAAGCGCTCGTGGTTCGGACAGGAGGCGAGTAAGCGGTTAAAGCACGGCGTTCGGCATTTGTGTTGATCCGGCCGACCCTCGCGCGGGAGGGTTTTTCCGATCGATTTCACGATGATGGGAGGATTTTTTGATGTCGGACGATGTGTCGACGGTGACGGTTGACGGCGCCGGCCGGGAGTTTCGCGGCGAGGCCGAGTGGCGGGCGCTGATGGCGGATTTCGAGCGCTGGGACGGCTCTCAGACCAGCTTCTGCAAGGCCCGGGGGGTGTCGCGGAAGACGTTCCAGGGCTGGCGCCGCCGGTTCGGTCTGACCGCCGGCAAGCCGCGCGGCAAGCGCCGTGCCAAGCCCGGCGGCTTTGTCGAGATCGCGGCGGGATCGGGGCCGGGCTGGGATGTCGAGCTGTCGCTCGGCGACGGGGTGGTGCTGCGTCTGCGGCGGTCCTGATGCTCGGCGGCTGGCCGGCGGGCGGCATCTGGCTGTCGACGGAACCGGCGGACCTGCGGCGCAGCTTCGACGGGCTGTGCGCGCTGGTCGCGACCCATCTCGGGGAGAACCCGGCGAGCGGGCGCTGGTATGTGTTCGTCAACCGCCGCCGGACGATGGTGAAGGTTCTCGGCTTCGAGCATGGCGGGTTCTTCATCTGGGCCAAGCGGCTGGAGCAGGGGCTGTTCGCCTCGCCCCGGTCGGCGGGGCGGAAGTCTCTGGCGCTGTCGCGGACCGAGCTTTCGGCGCTTCTGGAGGGGATCGACATCACCGTGCGGCGCCACCGCAAGCGCTATGCCGTCCCGCTGGAGGCGGCGTGAAGCCGCCCCGCCGTGGCGGCCGCGACATCGGAGGTCAACGGATCGTCGGCGAACAGCGTCTTCCACCGCCTCGGCCTCAGCTCGTCGACCCGGGAGGCCGGGTGGGTGTCGATGCGCAGCAGGACGTCGATCAGCCAGACGCGAGGGTCGACGTCTTGCATCCGGCAGGTGGCGAGCAGGCCGTTGACGATCCCGATGTTCTCGGCGCCGAGCTCGGTCCAGGCGAACAGCCAGTTGCGCTGGCCGAGCTTGGCGGGCCGTATCTTGTTCTCGATCCGGTTGGTATCCGGCGGCACGTCCGGGTCGGCGAGGAACACCTCCAGCGTGGCCCTTCGCTCGACGGCGTAGCCGATCGCCTTGCGGATCGGGTGCATGGGCGTCAGCGCCGCCGCCTCCAGCGTGCGGTCGCACCACTCCCAGAACGCCTCGACCGCCGCGCGCGACCGGGTCCGCCGCGCGATCGCCCGCTCGGCCGTCGGCCGGCCGTCGATCTCCTCCTCGATCCTGTAGATCGCGCCGATCAGCGCCAGCGCGTCGGCGGCCATCGCCGGGTGGTTGTCCTTCTGCTCCCAGAAGTTACGGCGGGTGTGGATCCAGCAGCCCTGATGCCGGACCGCCCCTTCGCGCGCCGCGACATAGGCCTCGTAGGCGCCGTAGCCGTCGCTCACCAGGGTTCCGGCATAATCGCCGAGGAACTCGGCCGCGTGCCGGTGCGCCCGGGAGCCGGCGAAGGGGAACACCACCTCGCCCTCCTCGCCGAGCACCGGCCAGAAGTAGCCCTTCTTCATGCTGCCGGACTTGCCCGGGTGCCGCCCGGCCCGGATCGGCGTCTCGTCCATCTGGATCACGGCGCTCCGCAGCACCGAACCCCACTGCGCGTCGTGGATCGGCTTCAGCAGCGCGATCGCCCGGTTGGCCCACAGGCTCAGCGAGCCCCGGTTCACGGTGATGCCGGCGGCCTCCAGCATCCGGTGCTGGCGGTAGAGCGGCAGGTGCCAGAGGAACTTGTCGATCAGCAGGGCGGCGACGAAGGAGACGTCGGCGCAGCTGTTCTTGAACAGGCTTTCGCGGGCCGGCGCGGCGACCAGGGCGCCGGTCTCGCGGAGCTTCACCTTGAGGTGGCGGTAGCGGATGACCACGTGCCGGCATTCGAGCGCGGCGAGCCGGCAGTGGACGCGCTCGGAGACCACCTCGTAATCGTCCTCCGACAGCCCCTCGATCTCGGGCGGCGTCACGGCGATGTCGATCACCGGGGCCTGGCCGTTGAAGCGCAGCCCGGTGTCGTTGAGGGCATCGCCGCGTGCCTTTGTGCGACCGGGCTTGCCACCGCGGCGGCGGTCCTTGCCGTCGGCCGCCTGATTGTCGTCGGAACCGTCCCCGCCCTCCCTGCGCCGTTCCGAGCGCGAGCCGTACAGGTCGCGCTGCAGCTGGACGATCTGGGCGGTGAGCGCGGCGACCTCTGCCGCGAGCTCGGCGATCCGCCCTTCCTGGGCGGCGATCGTGGCCGCCATATCGGCCTTGTCCGACGCCAGTTGCCCGGACAGCGCGATCAGCGACCGGAGCGCCTCCTCGGCCTCCGGCGGCAGGGCGCCGTCGCCGAGCAGGCGGGCGAGCTCCCGGCCGAGCTCCTCGACCTGGCCGGCCTCGGACGGCGCGCTCATTCCTCGGCCTCGACGGCCATCAACGCCGCCAGCACCGCCAGCCGCTCGGCCCGCGGCATCGCCTCGTACCGGCGGCCCCAGCTCGCCGCCTTCCGCTTGACGATCTGGCGGTGGGTGAAGTCCCGCCCCGCGAACGACGCCCAGTGCACCCGGTCGGGCTCGAAGTTGAACCACAGCTTCTCGGTGACCACGCAGGACTGGTTGTTGACCTGGACCTCGAGCGAGCGCCAGCCGGCCAGATGTTCGTCATAGAGCCGGGACGGATAGCCGGACACCATCACCCGGCAGGGCAGCGACTTCAGGATGCCGAGAAGCGCGACATGGTCGGCGTCGGTGTAGTCGAAGCGGTAGCGCCGCCCCGACCGGCGCGCCGACTGCACGTAGGGCGGGTCGCTGTAGACCAGCTCGCGGCCGGCGAACGCGAACCCGGACAGGAAGCGGTGGGCGCAGCCGTGGTGAAGCTCGACCGGGTAGTCGCAGCGGAACCCGTCGAGCGCCCGGCGGTTGAGATCGATGCCGATGTTGCGAAGCGCCGGAGGCTTGCGCTTCATGATCGCGCCGCCCCCCAGATGGGTCTCCACAAAAACGTCGTGCGGCGGCATCAGGCTCACGATCGCCTGGCAAAGCCCCGTCGTCGCCTTCGATCCGTACCATGCCGCCATCGCCGCCCCCGACGCGCTTCGCCCGGACGGCCGGTCTATAGGGCGGACGGCCTATGGTGTCAAACGAAAATCCGTCCCAAATCCAAAATCGACGCCGTGGTTTAACCGCTTACGGTGATGATGCGGCAGGCCGAGTTGTGGGACCTGCGCCCGCAGGGATCCAACCCCTGCCGCAACATGCGCCGCTACCGGACGAAGCCGAGAGAGCGGTTCCTGTCCGTGGACGAACTCAAGCGCCTCGGCTTCGTGCTCGACCATGCCGGGGACAGGCAGGCCGCCGCCGCAATCCAGCTCCTGCTGTTCACCGGCGCGCGCTCGTCCGAGATCACCGGCCTGCAATGGGACTGGATCCGCGATACCCGCGCGGTCCTGCCCGACAGCAAGACCGGGCCGAAGGCAGTCCAGCTTCCGCCGCCTGCAAGGGCGGTCCTCAACGCCCTGCCGCGCAGGGGGCGCTACGTCTTCCCCAACGGGAGGGGCGACGGGCCGATGACCGACCTCGGCCCGCGCTGGCGGAAGCTGCGCGGCCTCGCCGGGCTCGACGATGTGCGCCTCCACGACTGCCGCCATACCTTCGCCTCCCACGCCGTGATGAGCGGCCTCGACCTCTACACCGTCGGCCGTCTGCTCGGCCATGCCGACACCGCGTCCACCGAACGCTACGCCCATCTCGCCGACGGACATGTCCGCGCCGCCGCCGGGCGCATCTCCGGCATCGTCCACGATGCCATGACCGGCAGCGGGAAGGAGGACGGACGATGAGCGGGGGCAGGCGCCGCATCCGGCTGACCGTGAAGGCCATCGCCGCCGCCAGGCCGACGGAACGGGAATACACCCTCTGGGACAAGCTGCTGGCGCATTTCGGGGTCCGGGTGCAGCCTTCGGGAGTGCGCTCCTACATCGTCCAGACCCGCGTCAACGGGCGCATGCGCAAGATCACCCTCGGCCGCTTCCCCGAACTCTCCCTCGACGCCGCCCGGCGGGACGGCGCGGCCGCGCTCGCCCGCCTGTGGGGCGGCGAGGACATGGCGCCGCCGCGCAGGACCAGGGCGCCGCTGTTCCGCGACTTCGCCGCCCGCTACCGCGAACGGCGGAAACACCGCTGGAAGCCATCCTCTCTGGAGACCTTCGACATCTACATGCGGAACCGCCTGATGCCGCATTTCGACAGGCTCCGGCTCGACGCCATCGACCATGCCTGTGTCTCGGCATGGTTCGACGCCGCCAGCGTCGACCGGCCCGGCGCGGCCAACCGCGCCTTCGAGATCCTCCGCGCCATGCTCGCGACGGCCCGCCAGTGGGGCGACCTCGGCGAGCATGTCCCCGACGCCTGCGCCAACATCGCCAGGAACCCGCGGCGGCCGGTCGCCCGCCATCTCGACCGTGCGGAGCTCAAACGCCTCGGCGCGGTGCTGGACCGGCGCCGGGAGGACCACCCCTGGCCGGTTGCGGCCATCCGCCTGCTGACGCTCACCGGAGCGCGACTCTCCGAAATCCTCGACCTCACATGGGACGAGATCGGGGAACTGGACGAGGACGGCGCCAGCGCCCGGCTGGCCGACACCAAGACCGGGCCACGCACCCTCTGGCTCGGGCCGGAAGCGGCGCGGGTGCTCGCCGCGCTGCCGCGCATCGACGGCCGCGGCCGCGTGTTCCCGGGGGATCTGACATCGAGCCGGCTCTACACGTTCTGGGTCGGTGTCCGCGACGAGGCGGGACTGGCCGGGTGTCCGCATCCACGACTGCCGGCATACCTGGGCCTCACAGGGCGTGATGAACGGTGTGGGGCTGACCACCGTCGGCGCGCTGCTCGGACACCGCCGGCGCGAGACCACCGCGATCTACGCCCATCTCGACGACGGCGCGCTGCAGGACGCCGCCGCGCAGGCTGCCGCCGTCATCGCTCGCGCCATGGGATACAGGGCCCAGCCACCGCCGCTGCCGGACGAGGCGGAACGCCGCGACACGGCGGCCGACATGCCCGCTTCCAAAGCTGAGGGGCCGGCCGCGCCGGAGGGAGCGCGGACGCCCCTTCGGGTCAAAGCCAGGGACACCGGGCAATCGAAGGGAACGGAGGCGGAAGCCGGCGCGGGGGCGGTTCCCGGGAAACCAAAGCTGGAATGGTTGTGAGCACATTTCCAAGAGTAGGCTTCGAAAGTGGAGCCCCTTCGCGCCCACCCTCGTCCAAGACATCAGCACGCAACGACGGCCATCCGCACGTTATCGTACGATTCGTCCGGACGGCCTCTCTCGACAATCTCCGCCTAAACGAAGATAGTCCCAGAATGCGTTCGTGCGCGAAAGCGTACCAAATGCGCCATACACCGGGCTGAAGGCCGGATGAAGGAACTTCTTATGGCCTCGGATTCGGTCAAAGTATTGGGCGGATGAACCATGGTACCAAAACAACTCGAACCACGCCTCGATCTGCTCCGCGAGGAGTATGTGCTCGTCCAAGCCTGGAAGAAGGCTGCGACATACATACGCTACCACAATTGGTTCTCTGACACGCTCGAACTCGATCACGCGACTGTCAACCTGCCCTCGTTCATCGGCACAATTCGCGAAGGTCTGCAATCTTCAGACGCTTGGCAGAATGACCCCTTGCGCCTCGTCCCTGCGCCCAAAAGCCAGCGCTGGCATGTACAGAAGGGAAGTTGGAAGCCAACTCCGAAGCCTGGACCATTGGCACCGCTCCGACCGCTCGCCCACGTCAGTCTGGCTGATCAAGTAATCGCGACGGCTTTCATGCTCTGTCTGGCTAATCGGGTTGAAACGCAGCAGGGCGATCCGCGGTTGGCGGTGGACGATCAGGAATCCAGAAAACGGGTTATCTCATACGGAAACCGTCTCTTTTACGATAAAGTTGGCAAACAGCTTCAGCACCGGTGGGGATCTGCCAAGCTTTACCGCGCCTATCATCAAGACTACCGTAAGTTTCTGTCTCGTCCGCGAGTCGCAGCCGAAGAGATGCCGGCTACTGTAGGAGGGTGTCTCTATGTCATTCATGCGGACCTCGCCCAATTCTACTGAGGTGGCGTCGCAAAATCGGACAGGTCGTCAAGGTGTATTCCGCCGTGTGACGGAGGAATGCGGATGAGCAAGCGACGCAGGTTTTCGGGGGAGCTGAAGGCGAAGATAGCCTTGGAGGCGCTACGGGGTGATCGGACGCTTCAGGAGATTGCCTCGAAGCACCAGGTGCATCCGAACCAGGTGGGTGTGTGGAAGCGCCAGGCGATGGAGGGTCTGGGGGAGGTCTTTTCCGGTGGAGGTGAGCGCCGGGCGCGGGATCACGAGAGCGAGGTCCGGGCTCTTCACGCCAAGATCGGGGAGTTGATCGTAGAGCGTGATTTTTTGTCACGCGGGTCCGGTCGCTGAGCCGGTCCGGGAGACGGGCGATGGTTGTGCGGGGCCACCCGTCGTTGAGCCTGACCCGGCAATGCCGTCTGCTGTCGATCGGGCGCTCGTCGCTCTATGACCGGCCGAAGGGGGAGAGCGCGGAGACGCTGGCTCTGATGCGCCGGATCGACGCGCTGTTCCTCAAGTATCCGTTCTACGGCGCCCGCCAGATGGTTCGGCATCTGCGCCGCGAGGGGGTGCGGATCGGGCGGCGGCGGGCCGCTCGCCTGATGCGCCTGCTTGGTCTTCAGGCGGTCTATCGGGCGCCGCGGACCAGTGCGCCGCACCTCGGGCACCGGGTTTATCCATATCTGCTGCGGGGTCTGGCGATCGAGCGGCCGAACCATGTGTGGTGCGCCGACATCACCTACATCCCGGTGCGGCGCGGCTTCCTCTACCTGGTGGCGATCATGGACTGGGCGAGCCGCTGCGTCCTGGCCTGGCGGCTGTCGAACACGCTGGACGCGGGGTTCTGTGTCGAGGCTCTCGACGAAGCCCTGGCGCGCCATGGCACCCCGCAGATCTTCAACACCGACCAGGGCAGCCAGTTCACCGGCTTCGCCTTCACCGCGCGCCTGCGGGAGGCCGGTATCCGCATCTCGATGGACGGCCGCGGCCGGTGCATGGACAACATCTTCATCGAGCGGCTGTGGCGCTCGCTCAAATACGAGGCGGTCTACCTGCACGAGATCGCCGACGGCTTCGCAGCCCGGCGCGTCATCGGCCAGTGGATCGGCTTCTACAACACCGAGAGACCGCACTCGGCACTCGGCGGGCGGACGCCGGCCGAGGCCTACCGGGGCGACACGCCTGTGGATATGATGGACAAGCCGCTTCGCGCCTTGACCACATACCCACAGGCGCAACAGCAGCAGCAGAAAGATCGATCCAAGAGGATTCTGGCGGCACAAACTTCAACCGGAATACACCTTGAAAACGCCGTCAGCCTGTCCGACAAACCGACGCCACCTCATACGACCGCATACGTCCGAGTTTTCTTGCCAAGGCGCTCGATCGCATTCGGCAAGACGGAGACGATACTGCGTTCTACCTCTGGCCGCATCCGTGCTCAACTGGAGTTGGCATGTCCACGACAAAACAGATGTTGGACGCTACGCTAAACAGGTGGATATCCCCGATTTCACGCAGATAGCGTTGCCGCAGGGTCTTGTTGCCTCGGGGTTCTTCGCGAATGTCGTGCTTCTGCCGCTGGATGATGTGCTGCGCGCGGCGGTCGGAACGGAAATTTCCCCTGGGATTCTTCTGGCAGACGCCTGTCGGTATGTGGACGATTTGCGGATACTGGTCTCAGTCGACCGCAATCCAGATATCTCGTTGACCGAACTCAAGGGCGAAGTGACCCGCTGGCTTGATGCAACTTTGGGAGAGAAGACCTGCGGTCTCAAGTTATCCCGTGACAAGACCGAGATTGCCACGCTCGGAGGAGACGAGCGCCCCATAGTACGGCAGAGCGCGAAAATGGACCGCATTCAGTCTGCCGTGTCTGGGGGATTCGATGCATTTGGCGGTCTGGAAATCCTTGATGCCATTCAAGGTCTGATGCGCACGCAAGAAGTCTTGAGCGGTCAGAATGATGATGGCTGGTCGTTTTCTCCGCTTCCGGATGTGCGCGACGAGACGGTCGACAGATTCAGCGCAGACCGATATCGGAGAACGTTCCGTTCCATCAGGCCGCTACTGGATTGAGGTGGCGTCGGTTTGTCGGACAGGCTGACGGCGTTTTCAAGGTGTATTCCGGTTGAAGTTTGTGCCGCCAGAATCCTCTTGGATCGATCTTTCTGCTGCTGCTGTTGCGCCTGTGGGTATGTGGTCAAGGCGCGAAGCGGCTTGTCCATCATATCCACAGGCGTGTCGCCCCGGTAGGCCTCGGCCGGCGTCCGCCCGCCGAGTGCCGAGTGCGGTCTCTCGGTGTTGTAGAAGCCGATCCACTGGCCGATGACGCGCCGGGCTGCGAAGCCGTCGGCGATCTCGTGCAGGTAGACCGCCTCGTATTTGAGCGAGCGCCACAGCCGCTCGATGAAGATGTTGTCCATGCACCGGCCGCGGCCGTCCATCGAGATGCGGATACCGGCCTCCCGCAGGCGCGCGGTGAAGGCGAAGCCGGTGAACTGGCTGCCCTGGTCGGTGTTGAAGATCTGCGGGGTGCCATGGCGCGCCAGGGCTTCGTCGAGAGCCTCGACACAGAACCCCGCGTCCAGCGTGTTCGACAGCCGCCAGGCCAGGACGCAGCGGCTCGCCCAGTCCATGATCGCCACCAGGTAGAGGAAGCCGCGCCGCACCGGGATGTAGGTGATGTCGGCGCACCACACATGGTTCGGCCGCTCGATCGCCAGACCCCGCAGCAGATATGGATAAACCCGGTGCCCGAGGTGCGGCGCACTGGTCCGCGGCGCCCGATAGACCGCCTGAAGACCAAGCAGGCGCATCAGGCGAGCGGCCCGCCGCCGCCCGATCCGCACCCCCTCGCGGCGCAGATGCCGAACCATCTGGCGGGCGCCGTAGAACGGATACTTGAGGAACAGCGCGTCGATCCGGCGCATCAGAGCCAGCGTCTCCGCGCTCTCCCCCTTCGGCCGGTCATAGAGCGACGAGCGCCCGATCGACAGCAGACGGCATTGCCGGGTCAGGCTCAACGACGGGTGGCCCCGCACAACCATCGCCCGTCTCCCGGACCGGCTCAGCGACCGGACCCGCGTGACAAAAAATCACGCTCTACGATCAACTCCCCGATCTTGGCGTGAAGAGCCCGGACCTCGCTCTCGTGATCCCGCGCCCGGCGCTCACCTCCACCGGAAAAGACCTCCCCCAGACCCTCCATCGCCTGGCGCTTCCACACACCCACCTGGTTCGGATGCACCTGGTGCTTCGAGGCAATCTCCTGAAGCGTCCGATCACCCCGTAGCGCCTCCAAGGCTATCTTCGCCTTCAGCTCCCCCGAAAACCTGCGTCGCTTGCTCATCCGCATTCCTCCGTCACACGGCGGAATACACCTTGACGACCTGTCCGATTTTGCGACGCCACCTCAGATATTGGCGCGTTCCTGGCGCGCCATGACGGGTCGGGCGCGAATGCAACCGACTGGAAGCACCTTCCTGCCGGTGGACCGAAATCGACGAGAGGCTCACCGTGAAGTTCTTGCAACCGTGCCTAACCGCCCGCCGCTGTACTATGCTTACTCTCAGAGTCCTGAATGACCGGACCCATAAATTGCCGGATGCATGGCGACGATACACTCGGCAATCAGATCGCCCACCAACGCGGCCTGATCTGAGTCGCCCGGCGGCAGACCAGTGATTTCGGCATGCGAGGGGTCCGCTTCGAAACCGTCTTCGGCCTCAAGCGGGTCATGGACAATACGCAGCGTATCGAGTTCTTCTGATACTGCCTGCAGGATTGTATCGACATTGAGTTCCGCGAACCGCCCGTTTGGCCTTACGCGAAGGCGGAACAGGCGTCGCACTTCGTTCAACCGATGCTCTTTCTTTCCTGGAAAAGCCTCAAGCCAGTTGACCGACAAGCCGGTCTCGTCCGGCCTGACCGCACGCACACGGAAATCCGAACCGTCCACGACCCCATCCTCCAGGATCATGCTAGGTTTGACGTAACGGACGACATGGTCGTCCGCAGGCAGATCATTGCCCTTCATTTGTAGAACAGTTCGCCCAGATCGAAGGCCTCGATCTGCCGCAATACAGTCCCAAGGGAAGCGCGCCCGGCAACGCGCGGCCTCTGCCGTTCGGATCCGTTTCGCCCGAAAATCACATATTGTGCCATTCCGTCGCCTAGAAACTGCAATCCGATGCGGGAGCCTAGGCTGTCCTTCCAGACCGCGCGGAGGTTGCCGTTGTCCATCAGCACCAAGCCTCCCCTTCGGATGCCCGAAACGAAACGAACGAATTGCCAAAAATCCGCTTCGGAGTCCTTGTTCAATGGATAGCCATCATGGGCAGCCTCGTTTCGCAAGTATTCTATGCGCGATCTGTAGGAGGACTCAAAATTCTTCTGCGCCTTGCATGCCCTCCCCGCGAAATCGACGATGCCAGGACTTGCCTGTGACTCGTCACACACAGACGCATTGGACGATTCCTTGACAGATCGTATTGGGCGCCATTTAACTCTCGGAGGGTAATCGCCATCGTCGATTTCAATAGCTCCACCTCCATGGATGCCAAGGGTCTCCAAGGGTACGGCGCTTGCCAAGCTGTCCAGCCTCCCAGCCTGTCCGGCCCTTGCATGTTCGGTCGCCATTATTCCTCTCCCAGTGCGGCTTCCAGCAAGGGGACAAAAAGCACGGACCCACGCGCCCCCTTTCCGCCTGCGACGCCTGTCTCGTAGCCTTGGCCGCCATCGCCACCATCACCGCCACTACCTATAGTTACTTCGAACCGGTCGCCGATAGACAGGTCGTCAAACTCGACAATGAGCGTTTCCCCGGGATAACCCTTTCCGCCATCGCCCCCGTTGGACCGAAGGCGGCTATCGGCAGCAAGCGCTTTCCCGCCCTGTCCTCCATCGCCACCGTCGCTGTGGAGACATCCTACTCCTTGTGCGCCTGTGACAGGTTTGCCTTCATCCAGACTCCCGCCCCCGCCGCCAGCGCCCCCATTGCCGCCGCCCGCCTGCCAGATTTCCTGCTTGCGCTTGACGCTGGTCGCGTCGCCGCCGCCGCCGCCGCCGCCGCCGCCCGCACCATAAATCGTCAGGCCATCAATGCAGAACGATCCGCCGCCACCACCACCGCCGCCAGCGGCTCCGCGAATAACGAGCAACCCCTGCTTAGAAGCCCATGGCCATTCGAAGGCACCCGATTCCACAATACGTTCAAGTCTGACTGTTGGCATCACATGGCTCCTGGACGGATGATGACCAGATCAACCCGATGTCGGTCAAGCCCTCTCTATCAGCAGACGAGATATGAGCGAGCCGGACAGCGCCGTTGCGATCTTCGTTGCGAGTCCGTCTTTGCCCGTCATCCCGTAAGCCTGACTAACGAGAGCGGCAAACGCGCGCTGTTTATCGAGCGGTGGAAGAACTAGCCTGATGTATTCGCCAAGGTCTGAGGACAAGGTGGCGGACGTGGCGTAACCCGTTGGTTTCGGGTAGAAATTCGTTTCCGAGCGAAATTCCCCCGAAGCAACGAAAGCGCCACGCCGCCATGACCGAAGATACCCTTCTCCCGTTCGATCTTCCAGCCGTAAGCCGCAAGAAGGTGACCGCCGATTTCGCCGGCGGTTCGATCTCGTCGGACGGCGGGCTTGTGCTGCTGCGCGGGGCCGAGCGCCGGCTTCGTCTGGCCGAGACGCTGGCCGGCTGCATCCGGGAGTGGCGCGACCCGGCGCGGACGGTCCACACGCTGCCTGCGATGCTGCGGTTCTGCATGTTCGCGATCGCCTGCGGCTACGAGGACGCCGACGCCCTTCGACAAGCTCAGGAGCGACACGCTGCGCGCCGATCCGCTGTTCAAGCTGGCGGTGGGCCGGGCGCCGGAGAGCGGCCGCGATCTCTGTTCGCAACCGACCATGAGCCGGCTCGAGAACGCGCCTTCGCGCAGCGAGGTGGGGCGCCTGACGGCCGCGCTGGTCGACATCTTCTGCCGTTCCTTCGATGCCCCGCCGGCGGCGATCACGCTCGACATCGACGAGACCTGCGACGCGGTGCACGGCCATCAGCAGCTGTCGCTGTTCCACGGCTTCTACGACACCCGGTGCTTCCTCCCGGTCCACGTCTACCATGTCGAGAGCGGCAAGCCGGTGGCGGTTCTCCTGCGCCCCGGCAAGACGCCCTCCGGGGTCGAGGTCCGCACCATGCTCAGGCACCTGACGCGGCACATCCGCCGGCACTGGCCGCGCACCCGGCTCACCTTCCGGGGCGACAGCCATTACGGCCGGACCGAGGCGATGGCGTGGTGCGAGGACAACGGCGTCGACTACATCTTCGGCCTGGCGGGGAACGCGGTGCTGCACGCCCTCGCCGACGAGACCGCCGACGATGTCGAGCTGCGCCACGCCGAGACCGGCGCCGACAAGGTCCGCGGCTTCGCCAGCTTCGATTACGCCGCCGGCTCGTGCGACCGCGAGCGCCGCGTGGTCGCCCGGCTCGAGGCCACGGCCCGCGGCTTCGACGCGCGCTACATCGTCACCTCGCTCACCGGCGAGCCGCGCCATCTCTACGAAGGGGTGTATTGCGCGCGGGGACAGGCGGAAAATCTGATAAAGCAGCACAAGTCCCAGCTCGCCTCCGACCGCACCTCCTGCCAGAGCCCGCTCGCCAACCAGTTCCGCCGGGTGCTCCACACCGCCGCCTACTGGCTGATGCTCGCGCTCCGCGACGCCGTGCCGCGCAGGATGGATCTCGCCTGGGCCGAGTTCGCCACCATCCGCCGGAGGCTGCTCAAGATCGGCGCCCGGGTGGTGGAGAAGGCCGCCCGCGTCCGCATCCACCTCGCCTCGGCCTGCCCCGACGCCGCCCTGTTCCGCCTCTTGGCGGGCCGGTTCGCGACCTCCGGACCCTGACCGCCGGGGCGGCGTGCCCCGCGAACCCGAGCCCGTTCAACCCTCAACCCCGAGTTCAAAAACGCCAAATCCCGGCACCGTAAAGGCGCCGAACACAAGCCCCTGCGCACTGGAAAACCGACCAATTTAATCGAACTGTCACGAATAGATGCGGCTAGCTGCGTCATCTTCAGAAAACGGTAGTGTCGGCTGTAACCCGCGTCCTTGATGTCGAGGGTTTGGCACTGACCGAATAGGAATACCGGATCGAGCAGACTGGTCTTGGGTTCAAGCAACTTCACCCCATCCGCACCCAAAAAGAAAGGCGAGTATCCCCTTGACATACGGTAGGGCAATCACCATCTCTTAGAGTGAAGGGAGATAGCCGATGAAGCCTGCCACCGTCCGCCAGTTTTTCCAGAAGTTCCCCGATGACGACACCTGCCTCGCGCATCTGTTCGAGGTCCGGTTCGGGCAAGGCCACGAATGCCCGAAGTGCGAGCGGTCGGCGAAGTGGTATCCGTTGAAATCGGAGCGGGCGTTCACCTGCCAGTGGTGCGGCCACCACATTCACCCGATGGTCGGCACGCTGTTCGAGGGATCGCGGACGCCGTTGCAACTCTGGTTCTATGCGATCTTCATGTTCACCACGACGCGGAACGGCGTCGCGGCGAAAGAGATACAGCGCCAGTTGGGCGTCACTTACAAGTGCGCTTGGCGGATGGGCCACAAGATCAGGGAGCACATGGCGCGGGTGGACGGCGACGGCGTTCTGGGCGGCACCGTGGAAGTCGACGAGACCTATATCGGCGGCTACATGCCGGGCGGACAGGGCGGCAAGGGTAAGGCCATCGTCATGGGCATGGTGGAGAAGGATGGCGAGGTCATCACCGAGGTCATCCCGGATCGCACCGGCAAGTCATTGATGAAGCACATCCGCGACCACATCGAGCCGGGCACTGAAATCCACACCGACGAGCACGGCGGCTATAACCCGCTGGATCGGACGGACGACTACAAGCGGCTGGCGGTGATCCATGCGGCCGAGGAGTATGTCGGCGACTACGGCCAGACGACGAACGCCGTGGAAGGGTTTTTCTCGCAGTTGAAGCGGACCATCGCGGGGACGCACATCAGCGTGTCTCCGAAGCACTTGGCCAAATACGCGAAGGAGTGCGAATACCGCTTCAACCGTCGTCAGAATCCGGAGTCGATGCTGCCGGAGTTGATTTCCCGGTTTCCGCAGCAGGACGCTTGAGCGCCGCGTCAAGCTTGTCCATGTCGCCGGCGGGGTCCGCCTCGTGCTCGGCGATGAAGTCCTCGATCCGGCCCTTCTTCCGCGCTTCACGAAGAGTTGGCATCGTCATCCTCCGGGTCGCCGCCGTCGAGGCTCAGATCTAACTGCTTCGGGCCGGGGATGATCTCGATCACCTTGAGAATCTCGTAATCGTTCCTGATCTTCCCGGTGGAGAGAAGCACTTGCATCAGGCAAAGGCGAACCCGGAACCTGTCTCCCACGCCGAACCGGGCACCTCCCTCGAACACGCTCTTGATGAACTCGGCATCGCTAAGGGTCGCGGATACTCTTTGATCGCCGAGGAAAAACTGCCATCTGCTGTCCTGCACGAAAACCGGGGCTCGAAGCACCAACACGGCATCGAACGATTGGGGATCGTTGGCCGGTTCCTCGCCGCCGAACTCGTCGGGATCGAGATCGAAATACCCGTCGTCCACCTCGTTCGCGCTGACTGACGCGGTGGTCTTACCGCCGCGGCGGATTCGGAACTCTGAGGTGGCGTCGCAAAATCGGACAGGTCGTCAAGGTGTATTCCGCCGTGTGACGGAGGAATGCGGATGAGCAAGCGACGCAGGTTTTCGGGGGAGCTGAAGGCGAAGATAGCCTTGGAGGCGCTACGGGGTGATCGGACGCTTCAGGAGATTGCCTCGAAGCACCAGGTGCATCCGAACCAGGTGGGTGTGTGGAAGCGCCAGGCGATGGAGGGTCTGGGGGAGGTCTTTTCCGGTGGAGGTGAGCGCCGGGCGCGGGATCACGAGAGCGAGGTCCGGGCTCTTCACGCCAAGATCGGGGAGTTGATCGTAGAGCGTGATTTTTTGTCACGCGGGTCCGGTCGCTGAGCCGGTCCGGGAGACGGGCGATGGTTGTGCGGGGCCACCCGTCGTTGAGCCTGACCCGGCAATGCCGTCTGCTGTCGATCGGGCGCTCGTCGCTCTATGACCGGCCGAAGGGGGAGAGCGCGGAGACGCTGGCTCTGATGCGCCGGATCGACGCGCTGTTCCTCAAGTATCCGTTCTACGGCGCCCGCCAGATGGTTCGGCATCTGCGCCGCGAGGGGGTGCGGATCGGGCGGCGGCGGGCCGCTCGCCTGATGCGCCTGCTTGGTCTTCAGGCGGTCTATCGGGCGCCGCGGACCAGTGCGCCGCACCTCGGGCACCGGGTTTATCCATATCTGCTGCGGGGTCTGGCGATCGAGCGGCCGAACCATGTGTGGTGCGCCGACATCACCTACATCCCGGTGCGGCGCGGCTTCCTCTACCTGGTGGCGATCATGGACTGGGCGAGCCGCTGCGTCCTGGCCTGGCGGCTGTCGAACACGCTGGACGCGGGGTTCTGTGTCGAGGCTCTCGACGAAGCCCTGGCGCGCCATGGCACCCCGCAGATCTTCAACACCGACCAGGGCAGCCAGTTCACCGGCTTCGCCTTCACCGCGCGCCTGCGGGAGGCCGGTATCCGCATCTCGATGGACGGCCGCGGCCGGTGCATGGACAACATCTTCATCGAGCGGCTGTGGCGCTCGCTCAAATACGAGGCGGTCTACCTGCACGAGATCGCCGACGGCTTCGCAGCCCGGCGCGTCATCGGCCAGTGGATCGGCTTCTACAACACCGAGAGACCGCACTCGGCACTCGGCGGGCGGACGCCGGCCGAGGCCTACCGGGGCGACACGCCTGTGGATATGATGGACAAGCCGCTTCGCGCCTTGACCACATACCCACAGGCGCAACAGCAGCAGCAGAAAGATCGATCCAAGAGGATTCTGGCGGCACAAACTTCAACCGGAATACACCTTGAAAACGCCGTCAGCCTGTCCGACAAACCGACGCCACCTCACTCTTCAACGCCAGCTTCCGTCAGGGGGTCCAATATCCGCCGCAGGGCCGCAACGACCTTCGGATCGCTTGCCAACTTGTGAACGATGGGGCTGAGCGCGATGACGTTGTTTCCGTCACCTTCCACCGTAACGTTGACGACGGTGGCTCCATCCCCGTTCGTTGCGGTCTCCTGCTTGATGACCTTCCGGCCCCGCTTCCACTTCCGGAAACCCAGAAGCCCCAGCAGTGGGATCGCCCCGAAGCCTAGCCACTCTATGATTTCCTTGGCCGTGGCCGTCTCGTCTGCTCGAACGAGATCGGCCGCGCTGTCGTAAACGCGCTGGACCATCTCAAGGGCGATGTCGAAACATCCTTCCCCGGTCGATTTCACGCGCACGGTCGCGGCGGCAAAGTCCGAACCGTTGATGACCCGATTCGCTTCCTCGCACAGATGACCTATCGCTACCAGGGCCGGCCCGAGTGTCTGGACATCCATGGTGTGACTGGCCAGCGCTGGGCCATCGTAGGCGATGGCGAACTCTTCACTGCTCATGATAGGCCGATCCTCGGACATGGGGGGACGATAGCACAGGAGGGCGGGTCACTTGCCCAGAACTTGGGCGCGGATGCGCTTGACCTCTTCCAGCGTCTTGAGGGCACCCCGTTCGCGATTTTCCCATGAGGGCACCATGGCGCGCTTCGGCTTGTTCAGCCGGCTGCCGATCAAGGAAGACGCCTCGAAGCTGCTCATCTCAGCAAGCTCTCTCGCCAAAGGGCAGGGCGACACTTCCCTGAGAAACGCGAGATGGACGAGCTGCTTCACCTGTTCGTCCGTCACCGATCCCCGCCGCGCCTTCTTGAACAGCAGCCGCCCCAGTGGCTCGATGAGGGCGACCCGCGCGACCATCCCAAAGAGGACAAGCGCGCCCAGCCAGACGACCCACTCCATGACGCGTCTCGGGCTGAACGTCGTTCAGCGGCCGCGTAGCCGCTCGCGGGCCGTGTCGGCGTTGATGAGGTCGGTGAGCACACGGTTCAGATCGTCGTATTCAGGACTGCCAACGCGGGCCTGCCAGTGAGTTCCCCGCCGATGCCAAGTGATCTCGCCTCGCTCTTCCGCAAGCTGGAGCTCGCGCCGGAACCGTGCGGGCGAAACCCCGGCATCCCTCGCCAGCGTAGCCGCCGTGATCCATCCGCTCATGCCCTGTCCCCTCGGCTATCAGGGCGGCAGGGTGATCGGGCCGCTACCGTATGTCAAGGGGATACTCGCCAAAAGAAAGGCTCTTCGATCAGCTTGAACCGCCTCGTGTGGTCGCCGAATACTACAGAGGGAAACGGGCCATCGAATGCGCCCTCGGCCCGATCAGTATACCCTCCGACCTGCGACCGGCCTTGGTCGATTATCTGCACCAGACCATGAAACCGATAGTCTCGCTTCTGGATTTTTATGCATTTCTTCGTACCATCGGATACGAGGTCCAAAAACGGATATAGGTTCCACTCCATCGGGTTGGTAGCGGGATCGCCGAACATCTTGACGAACAGCGCGGGGATGAACTCCCGCATCAACTCCTGCGCCTGGTTCCGCAACCGCTCGATCCTGGCCGCCCGGTTCAGGATGCCGACGATCCGCCGCTGCTCGTCGAGCGGTGGGAGGGGAATGCAGACTTTCTTCAAGGTCGATTTAGGAAGCTCTCTGAATGTGGTGCCCCCGGCGAGTTGAATTAGCCGCTCTCGCTGGTTGCGAAGCCAGTAGGCGAGGTACTCGGGCAGAATGCGCCCGCTGCATATCAAGTTAGCAAAGCCCTGATTGGTTGCCATTGGTTGGGTTGCGATCGCGGTGTAGCCGATAGTGGCCCTGCTGGTCATCAAGACGGTTCCGGCAGGTAGAAGACGCGCGCTACTTTCGCTCAGCCCAATTTCTGAAATCCCTTCCTTCGTTCGCTCGATGAAGAGCGAATCCAATGCAGTCACATCGGTAGGCGTGGCCCACGGTATAGCGCCGTTGAAATAGGCCGCATTACTCCGCCGTGGAGTGCCGCCGCCAACAATGTTGCAGACCTCGGCCAGAGGCACTTGGGTTAAACTCATTCGCCGACTCCTCGCACCGCCTTGGTCAGTTCGTCGATCTCGCCCAGGATCTGCGTCTCGATTCCGCGCAGTTCCTTGAGGATCTCCAACGGGTCGCGGTGCTCGACCTTCGCCCGGCTCAGCGGCCGGTGCCGGTTGGCGCTCAGGTTGAAGTCGGCCTCACGGATGGCGTCGGCCTCGGCGAACCACCAGTTCCCGGTCCAGTCGGCTTCCGGGTCGCTGTCCCGCCATTGCTTCCAGCACGCATCCCGGTCCCGGAAGGCCGTGATCAGGCCGGGCAGGTCGTCCGCGTCGACAGGCGTGTCGTGGTTGGCGTCGAGCTTGTAGCCGTCGTTCTCGGTGTGCAGGAACATCACCCGTTCGGTCGTTCCACCCCTGGCGAAGACCAGAACCGAGGTCTTGACGCCGGAATAGGGGTTGAACACTCCGCCCGGCAGGGACAGGACCGCCTCCACCCGGTTGTTCTCGACCAGCCGGCGGCGCAGTTCCCGGTGCGCTCCGGTGGAACCGAACAGCACGCCTTCGGGCACCACCACGCCGCAGCGCCCGCCGTCCTTCAGATGGTTCAGCATGTATTGCAGGAACAGCAGCTCGGTCTGCGCGGTGCGCCCGACCCTGACCTCCTCGACGATGCGGTCCCGGTCCAGCCGCCCGGAGAAGGGCGGGTTGGCGAGGATGACGTCGAACCCGTCCGGCGGCAGGCCGAGTTCCGCCCTGGCCGCTCTATCGAGCGACCGGGTGAGCGCGTCGCGCCGCAGGATGCGCACCCTCTCCAGCCCGCGCAGCGTCAGGTTCATGGTGGCAAGACGCACCATCTGCGGGTCCACATCGGCGCCGTGGAAGGTCGCTTCCTGCAACTGTCTCACGGCGTCGCGGCCCAGCGTGTCGCCGAGGCCGCGCCGCACGGTCTTGCCATCGGCCTCGACTTCCTCGATCCCGGCGGGCGAGGAGTTGGCGAGGCGGACATGGTCCCAGGCGCCGACCAGGAATCCCGCCGTACCCGCCGCCGGGTCGAAGATCGTCTCGCCGATCCTCGGATCGACCAGCTGCACCAGGGCGCGAATGACATGGCGCGGCGTCCGGAACTGGCCAAGCTCGCCCGCCTGGCGGATCTGGCGCAGCACATGCTCGAACAGGTCGCCCTTGGTGTCCGCGTCGACCCGGTCGAGATGCAGGTCGTTCAACTGGCTCACCACCTGAGTGAGCACGGTCGGCTCGTCGATCACCAGTCGGGCGCCGTCCATGAAGTCGGTGACGCCGTTGGCCGCGAGCTCGGCGTGGAACGGAAAGACTTCCTCGCGCACCCAGTTCACCAGCCGCTCGCCGTTGAGCGCGTCCGCCCAGGACGACCAGCGCAGCAGCTCGCGCGGCACCTCCTCCGCGCCGGGCTCGCGGGCGTTGCGCGGGTCCCGCAATCTCCATTCTCCGTCGAAGGCGCTGGCGCAAGGGGCGGCGCCCGGCCGCCGTGACGCCCGCACCCGCGCTGCATCCGCTGCCTCGTACATGTAGAAGTAGATCAGGAAGCTGAGTTGTTCGGCGTTCTGGGCCGGGTTCGGGTAGCCGCCGCCGAACAGATAGTCGCGGATGCGGTCGATGCCGCGTCGCAGTTCCGGTGTCATGGGCATGGCGCTACCTCTTCCCGGCGCGGGCATCTCGGGCGCCGCCGCTGGCCTGCTGCCCGAACACCGCGGCGTTGATCCCGGCAATCAGCCGGTCCAGCGCTTCCATGCCGCCGAACACGCGCCGCGCCCGGTCGTAGCCGCCCAGCGCGGCAAAGGGATGCTCGTCGAAGTTCCATGCGCCGAGGCCCTCCATGTCCATCGCATCGGCCCGCACCCGGCTGCCGATCAGGCCCGCCCAATGCGCCTGTTCGGCATCGAAATCTCCCTGTTCTCCCCGCCACGCCTCGAACTTCAGGCCGACGTCAGCGGCGCGAGCCTCGTGCTCCGGCGTACGCACGATGCGGCCGTTCTCGTCGAGGGTCAGCCACTCACGGCTCGCCGGGTCGATATGGTCATCCACATCGAGCGTCAGCAGCATGCGCGGATCACGGGGTCTCGTGTATGCGCCCTGCGCCTCCATCATGCCGCCTTCGATACCCGCATCGTCGTCGCCGTGGAAGTCCGTCACGCCGACGAAGTCGAAGATCGTGAAGCCCGTCTTGTCGATATGGTCCGCCTTGCGCGTGCCGCGCCCGCGCATCTGCCGGTAGAGGATGGCGCTCCTCGTGAACCGGGCCATGACGAGGTTGACCACCTCCGGGCAGTCGAACCCGGTATCCAGCATGTTCACGCTGACCAGGATCTTCGGATATGCCTCGTCCTTGAAGCGCTTGACGATGGCGCCGGCATCGGGCGCGGGACCGCCGCCGACGTCGCTCACCACGAAATCGGCGTAGCGCACGGTCGGATGCGGCTTCAGGTCCGCGAAGTGCGCGTCGAACATCTGCGCCAGGGTCTCGGCGTGACGCCGGGTCACCGCGAACACGAGGGTCTTGCCGGGGGTCGGCCAGCGCCGGACGCCGCCCCGGCCCATGAAACCCTTCTCGTGCGCATCGCGGAACTCGCGCACCAGGGCGCGGTTGCGTTCGGGGATCGTGAACTTCCGCTCCAGCGCCTGCGGGTCCACCGTGATCGTGTCCGAACCGGCGAACAACGCCTCGAACCCGGTGCGGGCCGCACGGTCCATGGCGCTCCAGTCGAGTTCGTCGTGGTGGACCGCGAAGCCGTCTTCGGCGGCGGTCTTCACCGTCATCGCCCTGTAGATGCGGTAGGGCACGAGATGGCCTTCGTCGATGGCCTGACGCAGGTCGTAGCGGAAGGTGGGTTCGGCGAGTTCGAAGAAACGCAGCGTGTCGCGCACGAACCGCCCGTCCTCGGGGTCGGGAAGCGTATCGGCCTCCGCCGTGCACGGCGTCGCCGTGAGGCCGAGTTGAAGGGAATCGAAGTACCGCAGCACGCCGCTGTAGTCGCCGTAGATCGAGCGGTGGCACTCGTCGGTGATCACCAGGTCGAAATAGCCCGGCGACAGCGCGCGGAACTCCGCGATCATGGTCTGCAGGGTCGCGATCGTGATGCGCTTGGCGCGGTCGAACCGCCGGCCGGGCCGCAGCACGTGGCAGGGGTAGTTGCGAAGATGGTCGGCGAAGGCGTCCTCGGCCTGCCGGGCCAGCGCGATCCGGTCCACCAGGAACAGCACGCGGGTAACCAGGCCCGCCTCGAACAGCCGCTTGACGAAGGCTGCCGCCATGCGCGTCTTGCCAGTGCCCGTCGCCATCTCGACCAGCAGCTTGCGCCGTCCGCGCGCAACCTCGGCCGACAGCGCCTCGATGCATGCGATCTGGTAGTCTCGGTCGACGATCCTGCGGTCGATGGCGGCCGTCGACAGGTCGCGGCGGCTCCGGCGCGCGGCGATGCGCCGTTCCAGGTCGTCCTGGGCATGGAAGCCCGCGATCCTGCGTGCGTGGGCGTCGGTCCCGCGGTCGAGGAACCGCACTTCCTCGCCGTTCGACAGGAACACGAACGGCACATCCAGTTGTTCCGCGTAATGTCGTCCCTGGTCCTGCGCCGCGACAGGATCGGTGCTCGCCCGCTTCGCCTCCAGCGCCGCCATCGGCCGGCCCTGCCGGTCGCAGAGGACGTAGTCGGCCTGCGTGCCGTCGGGCAGCGCGTGCTCGAACAGCACGCTCGAACCGTCGGTCAGGTTCCAGCCCGCGTCCTTGAGCAGGGCGTCGATCTTCACCCGCGCGAAGGCTTCCGTCGTCCCGCTCATACCGCCGTCCACGGATCGACCACCTCGATGCCGATGTCCTCGAAGTCCCGGACGTTGCGTGTCGCCAGGGCCATGCCGCGGGACCGGGCGATCGCCGCGATCTGGCCGTCCGCCGGGGCGATGGGCCGGCCCGCCGAACGCCGCCGCGCCGCGATCTCCGCACAGGCGCGCGCCGCCGCGCTGTCGAAGGGCAGGATGCGGTCTTCGAAGGCCTCGCCCAGCATGCGCTCGATATCCGCCGTCAAGGTGTCCCGGCGCCGGCCCGCCGCCAGGATCGCGGCGCCGTAGCGCAACTCCGCCTCGCCGACGGCAGAGAAGAAAAGCTCGTGCAGCGGGCGGGCGGCGACCCAGCCTGCCACCGCCGGATCGGGCGACCGGCGGATCAACTCCGACACCACGTTCGTATCGACCAGCAGGGACATTGCGCCGCGCTCAATCGAAGGACGGCGGTTCGCGTCCGGGTTCGCGCGGCGGCAGTTCCAGGTCCACCCCGTTGTCCGGCCCGAAATGCGAGCGGGCAATCTCCGCGAGGTTCCTCGCCTCCCGCCCGCGATCGACAGCCTCGCGCAGGATCAGCCGCGCTTCCTCTTCCATGGAGCGGTGGTGCTCGGCCGCCCGCACGCGCAGGCGCGTCTTCACCTCGTCGTCGAGATTGCGGATCGTGATGCTCGCCATGCCGCCGTCCTCCGTTCTTCCGGCAGACCAGTCTACGCAGCGATTGCGGTGCAATCAAGACGCTGCGGGCGAACTCACGCGTGGCAGCGCCGAGCACGGGGGCAAGGCGGCGTACGCCGCCGCGGCCCCGAGAGCCCGGCGCACCGCCTCCGCATTCCCGCTCTCGCCGATGACGGCTTCACCGTCCCCCGGCATCCGCACCATCGGCCGCAGTCGTGCCGGCCCGTCTGTCGAACTCCATGCGGGCGCCGCCGATGCCTGCGACCGCGACGACCAGCGCACCCGCGCGGCTAACGCCGCGGTAACGGATGCACCGCAAACCCCTGCGCTCGCGGGAACAGGTGAACGGAGGCCGCATCGCCGGCAATGCTGTCGCTGCCGCCGTTCACTGCTGCGCTGTGGAACATGTGAACCTAAATCCGGCGGTTGGAGGGCGTGATCGCCCTCTCGGCGCGGTTGGAATGGTCGATTTCTGGTTCGATTTCAGCACGCTGGCGCGGCCCGAGGGGGCGGCAGCCAGGGTTGATGGCCCGGCTCGCGGCCGTGGAGGTATTTTTTGAGCGCTTCGGCGAGGATCCGGCGCCAGCGATCCTCGGCGCTCAACTGCTCCGCATTTTGCGTCAGGGCCCGGAAGAAGCCGGCGATCCGCCGCAGGGCAGCAGCCACCGCCTCGCGCCGCCCGTGGTGGGAGGTCACCGTCAGCCGGGTCTGGCCGGCGTGCCAGGTCTGGCGGGCGACGCCGTGCAGCAGCAGCGGTCGGCTGGTGATCGCCTCGCGGTGGCGCTCGGGGTCGGCGAGGCGGACGAACAGGCTCCACCAGTCGTAGATGAGCGCGATCAGCCGGGCCATGTGGCGGCAGCGCGTCAGGTCGCGCGTGGTGAAGCCGCCCCAGCCCCACTGGTTCTTCAACTCGTCGAAGCCGTTCTCCGCGTCGGCCCGGTCGCGGTAGAGCTGGGCCACAGAGCGCACCTCCAGATCGAGCGAGGTGGCCAGCACCGCGAACTCCCATACCCCGGTGCCGGGCTGCGCCTCGGTCCAGAACAGCTCGCCCTGGGCGGTGTCGCCGCGCGTCAGCGCCAGTGTCGCCGGAAGCCGGCGGCGCAGAACCACGGCCCGGCGCAACCGGCTCCAGCCCTGCAAGCGCAGATCGGCCCCGATCCCCTGCCAGCCCTGGCCCGCATCCTCCCAGCCGTCCCGCGCCATCTGCCGCTCGGCAAGCCGGCGCGCGCCCCTGGTCAGGCGCAGCTTGAACAGATAGTCCAGACCCGCCGCCTCGCACGACGCCATATTGCCCTCGCTGCCCCAGTCCTTGTCCCCCCGCACCAGGCGCGGCCAGCGGTCCCGGCCGAGACGGTCCAGCAAAGCCCACAAGGACGGCGCCGCCCGGTTCGAGCGGTGATGATTGCCCGGCGCAACCTCGACATCCAGAACCAGCCGCGTGCCCGCCATCAGGAACGCATGGCAGGCGTGCGAGGGACGGCCCGGCTTCTTCGGGTTGTAGCTCACCACCGCCCCCTCCTGGCCGCCGTAGAGCGGCTTGATCGTCGTGTCGCAGTCCAGAACCCAAGGCTCGCTCAGCAGCGGGCGGACCGTGTCGTCGAGATGGCCCTGAAGCCACGTTGTGCCCTCATCCGCCCCGATCCGCTCCAGACCGCGCCGGACCGAATCCTCGCTCGCGACCTTGCCCATCCCCAACAGCGCCGGGTTCACCCCGTCCCCGCGCAGCGCCGTGATGTGCGCATAGCGAGACTGGCCCGCCAGAACCGAAAGCAGCACCGTCCCCAGAACGTCCCGCTTCGAAGGCGCGTTCGGGCTCGTGTAGACGAGCGGGCAGTCCGCCACCAGCGCCTCGAAGCGACCGCTCACCTTCAGATATTCCGCGAAGAACGCCAGATGGCCAAGCGGCGTCACCGCCGCATCCGGGTCCCATTCGACGTGAACCGTGCCGCCGAAGGTGTCCACCTTCACAGCCTCGCAGGCGAGATCCCGCACAGCGCCAGAACCCTCACCCGCAGGGTGACCCTCTCGGCCCCATCCAAATCCGCTCATACCCGCAGTCTACAAGGGCCACGGCGAATCCAGACCCCGATCAACTGCCGGATTTAGGGTGAAACGCGATCCCTGGAGACATGGACCATGTGGGACGAACGCCCTGCGCTGCGGGAACAGGTCCCGCCCGTGCCGGCGCCTGGTGCGCACGGTGTGACGAACGGCGCGCCGGGTTGCGCCGCGAGACCCGTTCCGTTACCGTGGTTCGCGAACGGCAACGTGGAACGCGCTCGCAGACTGCGGCCCGGTTGTTTCGCTCAATCGCCGCGACGGCTTCAATCCTTTGTGATGCCGGCGCTTCAGGCGGTGACGGTGTGCAGGGAAATCCCGACCATCCTGACCCCCGTCGGGTTCATGGTTCGTCACACCCCACTCACCTGAAGGTGAAGGTGGGTCAAGCGCGCGACTGGCATGTTTCCCCTGCGTTTTCAGCACCTTGAGACGACACGGCGTTGATGGGCGGAGTTGCCCCCGATCGGGCGTCCGGAGCAGTCAGATTGACTGCTCGGGTTCATCCACCGAAATCAAGGCGTTGCGAGCCATGTGCCCCGGTTTGTCCTACGGCGTGTTGCGGAATGTCCTACGGCGTGTTGCGGAATCATGCGCGACGGTCCGGGAAATCTCCTATGGAGCAGTCAATCTGACTGCGCGCTCAGGCGCGCCTGCTGTTGAAGGCAGTCAATCCGACTGCATGGCCGGAACTGCTGTCGAACCAAGACTGTCGCATCGAGAGAGGCCCGGTAGCGCCTTGTTCGCTACGGATTTCGGCCGGATCGTCGTACGATGGGAAGACGGAATTCGAACAGCAGAAGGCCCAGGGATCGATGGCGGAAACGTTTACGAGGACCATCCGGGTCACCCCGGAGCAGTGGGAACGGATCGAAAAGATCGCCGGGGAACGCAAGGTTTCGGCGAACCGGCTCGTGGTCGACCTCGCCATGGCGGCCCTCGACCGGCGCCCGTGGCCGCGCACCGAGCTCGACATCCAGGTCGCGAAGGCCGCCCTGTTCGCCGCCCAGGTCCTGCGGCGCAGTCTCATTGCCGACGGCCGCGAGGCCGAGGTCGAGGATATCATGCGGTTTGTTTCGACCCTGACGCCCGAGTCCGCCGCCAGCCCGGTGCTCTCGCCCGACCCGTCACCGCCGCAGTCCGATCCGAAACGAGGCTCGGAGTAGGCGGAAGAAGCATGTTCGAGTGACGGAGCGATGGCGCGACATGCGCGATTCCGTTTCCCGCATACGCCCATGCGACGCTGGCGGTGCTCTTCTCCGGCGTTGAACTTCAGCAGCATTCACGCTAGATTTCTGACAGACAGATCGAGTTGGAGGAACGACCATGCGCGGCCTTTCCCGTCGCATCATGGAGCATGCCGAGACCCTGCCGGAGGCCGCGCCGCTGTGCCCGGCCGCTCTGCTGCACCTCGGCAAACGGGCGGCGGTCGACCAGGCGCTGTCGCGGCTTGCGCGTTCGGGCCGCCTCATGCGGATCTGTCAGGGCGTCTACATGCGCCCGATCGAGACCCGTTTCGGCCTTCGGAACCCCCGGATCGCCAAGGTGATTGCCGCGCTGTCCAGGATGTGGGGCGAAACGATCGTGCCATGCGGCGGATCTGCTGCCAACTGCCTGGGCCTGACGACGCAGAATCCGGTCCGCATGGTCTATCTCACCTCCGGTCCCAACCGTCGGCTGCATTTCGGCGCGTCCGTTGTGGAACTGCGTCACGCTCCGCGCTGGCAGTTGGCGGCCCCCTACCAGAAGGCAGGACAGGTCATTCGCGCTCTGGCGTGGCTCGGTCCTGCGGAGGTCGATGATGGCCTCGATGCGGTCCTGCCGACGCTTTCCGAGGAGGACCGGGAGGAGCTTGCGGCGGCGCGGGCCGTCATGCCCATCTGGATGGCGGAACCGCTGAGCGCGCGCATAGCTCATGGCTGACACTCGATTTCAGGACCTTTCGTCCGACGAAAGGCGCGAGGCCCTGGAGGCGGCGGAGCGAAGCGGCAGCTACAGGGGGCATCTTCTTGAGAAGGACATCTGGGTCGTCGCGACCCTCGGCATCCTGTTCGGGGCCCCGTTCGCCGAACATCTGATCTTCAAGGGCGGCACGTCGCTGTCGAAGGTGTGGCGCGCGATCCGCCGCTTCTCCGAAGACATCGACGTCACCTACGACATTCGCGCCTTTGCGCCGGACCTGGTTTCCGGCGCCGGCGACGAGGCGCTTGCGCCCACGCGCAGTCAGGAGAAGCGCTGGACGCGCGCCATACGCGCCCGCCTGGCCGAATGGGTCCGGGATCAGGCCCGCCCCCTTGTTGAAGAACGCCTGTCCGATGCCGGATTCCGGGCAAGATACCGAGCGGAAGGGGAGCGTCTCCTTGTCGACTACGAGCCGCTGTTCGAGGAGACCGGTTTTGTTCGCCCCGACGTCATCGTCGAGTTCGGCGCCCGCTCGACGGGCGAACCGCACACGAACCGGCCTGTTGTGTGCGATGCGGCGGCGCATCTGCCCGAACTGGCGTTTCCCGAAGCGCGCACGACGGTCATGCTGGCGGAGCGGACGTTCTGGGAGAAGGCGACTGCGATGCACGTCTTCTGCCGCCGGGAACGCGGGCGCGGCGAGCGTCTGTCGAGGCACTGGCACGATCTCGCGCGCCTCGACGAAGCCGGCATTGCGGCGAACGCTCTTGCCGACCGCGCACTCGCCCTGTCCGTTTCCCGCCACAAGGCGGTGTTCTTCGTCGAGAACGACGCAAGCGGCAACCGGATCGACTATGAGGCGGCCGTCTCGGGCAACCTCCAGCTCGTTCCCTCCGGTGTCGCCCATGCGGTTCTCGCCGAGGACTACGCCAGGATGCTGGCCGACGGCATGCTGCTCGACGAGAACGAGCCGTTCGATGCGCTGATGGAACGATGCGCCGCGATCGAAACGAGGGCCAATGCCGCCGGGTCGAGGCAAGTCTGATGGACATCTTCGCCTTCCGTGAAGAACTCGTCGCCGAATACGAGCGATTTTCTCGAAGTTTCGCCAGAATCCGCGCCGAGGACATTCGGCGCGAAGTCGATGCGGCCTACGCCGCCGACCGCTTCTGGCCCGCACCGCTTATACAGCTCAATCCCAACTTCGAGCCCGGCGCATACATCGACGACCTGGTCGCCGACGGTACGCTCGATGCGGAGTGCGCGAAGGTGTTCCGGCTCAAGCGCGGGGACAACACATTCGGCGAGCGCCTCCTGCTGCACCGCCACCAGACGGACGCCATCGACATCGCAAAACGGGCAGAGAGCTACGTCCTGACCACTGGCACGGGCTCCGGCAAATCGCTCGCCTACTTCATCCCGATCGTGGACGATGTGTTGCGGAGAAAGTGTGCCGGCGACGCCTGCAAGGGCATCACCGCCATTGTCGTCTATCCGATGAACGCGCTCTGCAACAGCCAGCGCGAGGAACTGGAGAAGTATCTGCGGCTCGGGTACGGCGAAGGCGGCGAGCCGGTCACCTTCGCCCGGTACACCGGGCAGGAATCGCATGAGGAGCGCGAGCGGATCGCAAGCAACCCTCCCGACATTCTGCTGACCAACTACGTCATGCTCGAACTGGTCATGACGCGGTTCCACGAGACCGACAAGGCGATCCGCGAACACGCCAGGGGACTCCGGTTCCTGGTCCTCGACGAGCTGCACACCTATCGCGGGCGGCAGGGGGCCGATGTTGCCATGCTGGTCCGACGCGTCCGGGAGCGGTTCAACGAGCGGCTTCTCTGTATCGGCACCTCGGCGACGATGGCCTCCGAAGGCTCGCCCGACGACCGGGATGCCGCCGTTGCCGCCATCGCAAGCCGCCTGTTCGGCGCCGCTGTCGATCCAGGCAATGTCGTTTCCGAAACCCTGCGGCCTGTCACCAACCGCGACGCAAGCCTGAGCGGCTCCGATCTTCGCGCGGCCATCGAGCGGGGCGTCCCCGCGAGTCCGACGCACGAGGTCCTCGCGGCCCATCCGGTCGCTGCCTGGGTGGAGCACAATCTCGGGCTCGAAGAGCAAGGCGGCAGACTTGTGCGGATTTCGCGTCCGCTCACCATTGTCGATGCCTCCGACCGCCTCGCCGCCGACAGCGGCCTCGACGCCGAGCGCTGCCGCGCGTACCTCGCGAACTTCCTTCTGACCGCCCACGGAAGCCGGAATGAGCGAGGTCAGAGCTTTTTCGCATTCCGGCTGCACCAGTTCATCAGCGGCGCCTGGAACGTCTACACGACCATCGAGGCGCCGGACGAGCGGCATCTCACTCTGAACGGACAGCAATTCAAACCCGGAGACCGCGACCGCCCACTCTTCCCGCTCGCCTTCTGCCGCGCCTGCGGACAGGAATATCTGCCTGTCTGGGCGAAGCAGGTCGACAAGCAGCCGCTCGCCTTCGAACCCCGGGACCTGTCGGAACGATCCAACGACGACGAGGACGCCAGGTTCGGCTATCTCATGCCCGATCCTTCCGGACTGTTCGATCCTGCGGACATCGACCAGTACCCGGAGGACTGGCTGGAATTCCGCGGCGGCGAAGCCTCGCTCAAGTCCAATTACCGCCGCCGCCGGCCCGTCGGTGTCCAGGTCGATACGCGAGGCGCGGTGTCCGCGGATGGCATGCGCGCCTGTTTCATCCCGGGGGCGTTCCGCTTCTGCCTGCATCCGGATTGCGACGCCTACTACGACGGCAGCGTTCGCAGTGACATGACCAAGCTCTCGGGGCTCTCCAGCGAGGGCCGGAGCTCGGCCACGACGGTGCTGGCGCTGTCTTCGCTGAAGCATCTCATTGGCGCGGACCTCGACGAGCGGACCAAGAAGCTGCTCGCGTTCACCGACAACCGTCAGGACGCAAGCCTCCAGGCCGGCCATTTCAACGACTTCATACAGATCCTGCTTCTGCGGGGCGCGCTCCTTTCGGCCATTGGGTCCGAACCCGGCGGAGCGCTCACTGACGACGTTCTGACCCAGCGCGTGCTTGCCCGCCTGCACCTCGATGCGTCGGACTACTCGGCCAATCCCGAGGCCAAGGGCATCAAGGCCCAGAACACGATCAAGACGCTTCGCGAGGTGCTCGGCTCCCGGCTCTACTTCGATTTGCAGCGCGGCTGGCGCATCACCAACCCCAATCTCGAGCAACTGGAACTGCTCGCGATCGGCTACCGGGACCTCGAGACGTGCTGCGAAGACGAGGGGGAATGGAGCGCCCGGCATCCCCTGCTCGGATCCATCGATCCCGGGCGGCGCTTCGACCTGGCGCGGCAACTTCTCGATCGCATGCGAAGAGCGCTCTGCATCAAGACCATCTACCTCGATCGGAATTTCCAGGAACAGATACGCAACCGAAGCTTCAGCCAGTTGAAGGAGCCATGGGGACTATCCGAGGAGGAACGCCTGTTCTCCGGCGCCTTCATGGTGCCCAGACCCGGAGGCCGCGGACCCCGGCGGGATTTTGACACCTTTCATATCTCCCACCGATCCGCGTTCGGCCGCAAGGTGAAGTCCCCGTCAGGTGACGTAAGAATTTATGTGTCAGGCGGGAAGGGGGTACTCCCTGTGGTGATGACAACCACAAGCAGGAGCACCCCGCATGTCCCAGCAAGCTGCGACGATCATGAGCCTACCGCAGGCGTTTGAGGTGGTGAAGGAGATGCAGGCAGGCGGACTGGACTGGGGCGAGGGTTATCGCCCGCTCGGCCGCCAGGCGCTGGCCGAGATCATTGAGGGCCGGATGGCCGAGGCGGTGGACCGCTGGCTCGACAACCTGGACGCCGGCGCGATGCGCGACCGGCGCAACGGCACCTACCGGCGCTGCCTGCTGAGCGAGCTCGGCGACATCGAGTTCAACGTGCCGCGCACCCGGCACTTCTGCCCGACCGGTGTTCTGAAGAGCTATGCAAGGCGCGCGCCGGAGATCGACCGCGCCATCCTGGCCGGCTTCGTGCTGGGGCTCTCGACGCGCAAGGTCGGCGAGGTCTTGCTGGCTCTGCTCGGATGTCCGGTCTCGGCCGCGACGGTCAGCCGGGTCGCCAGGACGCTCGACATGGCGGTCGCGGCCTTCCACCGCAGGCCGCTGAAGAACGCCTACAAGGCGCTGATGCTCGACGGCGTGGTGCTGGCCCGCAAGACCGGCGCCGGCGCGCTCAGGAGGCCGGTCCTGGTGGCGCTGGGCATCCGCCCCGACGGCAAGAAGGAGATCATCGACTTCCAGCTGGCCGGCAGCGAGAGCGCCGCGGAGTGGGAAGCGTTCCTCAACCGGCTCTACCACCGCGGGCTCACCGGAGAGGGCCTGGAGATGATCTGCGTCGATGGCGGCAAGGGCCTGCTGGCCGCCTTGCCCTTCGTCTATCCCGGCATCCCGGTTCAGAGGTGCTGGGCGCACAAGATGCGCAACATCCTCAACAGGGTCCGCGAGGCCGACCAGGAGGCCGTCAAGGCCGACGTCCACGCCGTCATGAATGCCCCCAACCGCCGCAAGGCCCAGAGCGCCGCGCGGCGCTTCGCCGACCGTTGGCAGAGCGCTTACCCCAAGGCGGTCGACTGCCTGCGCAACGATCTCGACGATCTGCTCACCTGCTACCGCTACAGGACCCTTGCCGAGCGAAAGCGGGTCAGGACCACAAACGCCATCGAACGAAGGTTCCGGGAGGTCCGCAGACGAACACGGCCCATGGGAACCTTCCAGGACCCAACCTCAATGGACCGCGTCCTCTACGCGGTCTTCATCCACGGAAACAAGTCTCAGGGAATCAGAGAAATGTGCGCTGTGGTGATTTTTGGCTGTCGCCGGTTCGATTTTGGCGGTTGAATATCGTCCGGCCCGCTTCCCCACCGGGCAGGATACGGGCTTCCGGGGCCTGACAAATACGATTACCGGAAGATTGTCTGGCGTGCGGGCGTGGCTTCCCCTCTGCCGTCGGGCGGCGGGATCGGGCAGGATTGTCGGGAGGCAGACGAGCGGTCAGCCGGTGTCGAGATACGGCACGGCGCCGACCAGGGAGCGCATGCGCTCGGGGCGGCCGGCGCGGGCCTGGGCGAGAGCCATCGCCATCATCACCGCCAGGGCGAGGCCGAGGCGGGTCTTCATCTTGGCGCGGCCTCGGATGTAGTGGGTCTCGAAGTTGAAGCTGTTGTCGAGGCGGCTGTTGATCCGCTCCATGGCCGAGCGGCGGTTGTAGCCGCGCCGCCATGACGGACTGCCCCAGGGCGTGGGGGTGAAGATGCGCCGGTCGTGGCTGTCGAGGTCGATGCGCAGGATGCGGCCATAGTCTCCGGGCTTGACCCCGCCGGCCCGGTGGCAGGCCCGGCTGCCGGCGCAGGCGAAGCCGAAGGCGGCTGCCGGGCAGCGGTATTTGAGCGTGCCGCAGCGGCCCCGATCAGCCTCGAACCCCTGAAACGCCATAGCGCGGACCTCGCCGGTCCCGGGACAGACGCAGGACACCCGGCCGCGCTCGTCGTGAACGATGACATCGGCGCGGTCGGGGAACAGCGGCCGCGTGATCGGCTGCGCCGGATCGTATCTCGGCTCCTGCTTCTCCACCCGCCACATCAGCCGTGTATCGATCAGCGGGCGGGCGGTCCACCGGTCCCACAGCCGCGCCTTCAGGCGGGCATCGTCGAGACCGCGGTCGGCGCTGAAGTCGGCGCAGCGCCCGGCGATCTCCGGCGCCCTTGCGAACAGCTCCTCCAGCATCCCGGACAGCACCTTGGGTTCCGAGGCCGAAGCGCGCGTCACCTCGAAGGCCACCGGAACCTCGTAATCGGTGTCGGCGATCAGGTGCAGCCCGTAGCCGAACCACGACTTCACCTTCTTCCACACCGCGCCGGTCCTGGCGTCCACCCCGCCCGTCTCGTGCTTGCCCCAGTCGGCGTCGGGGTCCGAGGTCTTGTCCTCGTCCTTGCCGACCCGGCCCGTCGAGTGGCTCGCGATCGCCTTGCCGTCGTAGCCGAGATGACGCCCGAAGTCCGGCAACGCGGCGAACAGCGCGGCGCGCAGGCTCTCGATCATGGCGGACACCAGCCCCTGCTCGTCCTCAAGCTGCACAACACGCCCCAGAAACCGCGAGAAGTTCCAGTGGCTCGGCGCCGTCGAACGAACCCGCGCCGGGCGCGTTACCGCATGCCCGTCGTGAAGCACCGTCACCGGCCCGCTCTGTGAGGTGGCGTCGGTTTGTCGGACAGGCTGACGGCGTTTTCAAGGTGTATTCCGGTTGAAGTTTGTGCCGCCAGAATCCTCTTGGATCGATCTTTCTGCTGCTGCTGTTGCGCCTGTGGGTATGTGGTCAAGGCGCGAAGCGGCTTGTCCATCATATCCACAGGCGTGTCGCCCCGGTAGGCCTCGGCCGGCGTCCGCCCGCCGAGTGCCGAGTGCGGTCTCTCGGTGTTGTAGAAGCCGATCCACTGGCCGATGACGCGCCGGGCTGCGAAGCCGTCGGCGATCTCGTGCAGGTAGACCGCCTCGTATTTGAGCGAGCGCCACAGCCGCTCGATGAAGATGTTGTCCATGCACCGGCCGCGGCCGTCCATCGAGATGCGGATACCGGCCTCCCGCAGGCGCGCGGTGAAGGCGAAGCCGGTGAACTGGCTGCCCTGGTCGGTGTTGAAGATCTGCGGGGTGCCATGGCGCGCCAGGGCTTCGTCGAGAGCCTCGACACAGAACCCCGCGTCCAGCGTGTTCGACAGCCGCCAGGCCAGGACGCAGCGGCTCGCCCAGTCCATGATCGCCACCAGGTAGAGGAAGCCGCGCCGCACCGGGATGTAGGTGATGTCGGCGCACCACACATGGTTCGGCCGCTCGATCGCCAGACCCCGCAGCAGATATGGATAAACCCGGTGCCCGAGGTGCGGCGCACTGGTCCGCGGCGCCCGATAGACCGCCTGAAGACCAAGCAGGCGCATCAGGCGAGCGGCCCGCCGCCGCCCGATCCGCACCCCCTCGCGGCGCAGATGCCGAACCATCTGGCGGGCGCCGTAGAACGGATACTTGAGGAACAGCGCGTCGATCCGGCGCATCAGAGCCAGCGTCTCCGCGCTCTCCCCCTTCGGCCGGTCATAGAGCGACGAGCGCCCGATCGACAGCAGACGGCATTGCCGGGTCAGGCTCAACGACGGGTGGCCCCGCACAACCATCGCCCGTCTCCCGGACCGGCTCAGCGACCGGACCCGCGTGACAAAAAATCACGCTCTACGATCAACTCCCCGATCTTGGCGTGAAGAGCCCGGACCTCGCTCTCGTGATCCCGCGCCCGGCGCTCACCTCCACCGGAAAAGACCTCCCCCAGACCCTCCATCGCCTGGCGCTTCCACACACCCACCTGGTTCGGATGCACCTGGTGCTTCGAGGCAATCTCCTGAAGCGTCCGATCACCCCGTAGCGCCTCCAAGGCTATCTTCGCCTTCAGCTCCCCCGAAAACCTGCGTCGCTTGCTCATCCGCATTCCTCCGTCACACGGCGGAATACACCTTGACGACCTGTCCGATTTTGCGACGCCACCTCACTGATACGGCAGAGGGTCGAACCCGCAGATCTCCAGCAACGCCGGGTTGCGCCCCAGCTCCCGCAACAGCGACTGCATCGAGGCGTGTTGCAACACCACCCCCGCGATCAGCGCCCGCCACATCGCCCGCACCGGGTAGTCGTTACGGCCCCGACCGCGACACACTTCAAGCGCCGTCACGATCTCCTCGTCGGGAAGCACCGCCAGAACCAGGCGCAGCCGTTCAAGGTCCGGCAGGACTTCGACATCGCGCCACGAAAAGGGTAGCTTCGCCGCCGTCGCCATCGCTGTTCTCCCGACCAGGGGTGGTGGTGGAACAAGGGCCCCAGGGCCCGATGGCGACACCTTCTATCTCATGCGCACGATCAGGGCGCGCGAGGCCGCCGCAGGAAAACCTCGCTGCCAAGACGCCGCGACCAGCGGCGTGGGGTGAAAATCGCCAAAACGACCGCCGCAGCGAAACTGAAACCCCGGATATCAACGACCACCACGGGGTATCAAAAATCTCGCACCTCCGTGAACGCCTTGTAAATCAACCCGTCCCCGACAGCGCAAACGCCTCAATCAGCACCCCCGTCTCCCTGACACATAACTCTTGACGTTACCTTGATTTGTCGGGCATTGTTCTTAACATTTTTGTTATAGGAGAACGCGCGCGGAAGTATGGCCGAAGCGGGGTCGCGGCCACCGACCGTTTCGGCCTATGATGCGCCCCCCGCGACCGAACGGAGGACATTTCGGAGATGATGTCTTGAAGGAAGACTTGCTGGAGACGACCGGTACGGTAACCGAGAAGCTCCCCAACGCCATGTTCCGGGTCAAGCTCGAGAACGACCACGAAATCATCGCGCAGCCCAAGGGGAAGATGCGCAAGTTCCGCATCCGCGTGATGGTCGGCGACCGGGTCGACGTGGAAATGTCGCCCTACGACCTGAGCCGCGGGCGGATCACCTTCCGCCACAAATAGACGCCTGCCCGTTTCGCCGCCGCCTCCGGCCGCGAACCGCGCAGCGGGAGACCGGAAACCGTGACCCAAACCAGGCGCGGAACGAACGTCGCCGGCATCAGGAGCCCGCGCGGGGCCGGACTGACCGCCAAGAGCTGGGCCACCGAGGCGCCGCTCCGCATGCTGATGAACAACCTCGACGCGGAGGTCGCCGAGCATCCCGAGGAGCTCGTCGTCTATGGCGGGATCGGCCGGGCCGCGCGCAACTGGGACTGCTACCGGGCGATCGTGGACTCGCTCACCCGGCTCGATGAGGACCAGACCCTGCTGGTCCAGTCCGGCAAGCCGGTCGGCGTCTTCCCCACCCACCCGGAAGCCCCGCGCGTCCTGATCGCCAACTCGAACCTGGTGGGCGGCTGGGCCAACTGGGAGCATTTCAACGAGCTCGACCGCGCCGGGCTGATGATGTACGGCCAGATGACGGCGGGCTCGTGGATCTATATCGGCAGCCAGGGCATCGTCCAGGGCACCTACGAGACCTTCGCCGAGGTCGGGCGCCGGCATTTCGGCGGCGATCTCTCGGGCAAATGGATCCTGACCGGCGGGCTCGGCGGGATGGGCGGCGCGCAGCCGCTCGCCGCCACCATGGCCGGCGCCAGCCTGATCGCCGTCGAGTGCCAGCCGAGCCGGATCGAGTTCCGCCTCAGGACCCGCTATCTCGACACCGAGGCGGCGACGATCGACGAGGCGCTCGCGATCGTCGAACGCGCGCGCGCCGACGGAAAGCCGGTCTCGGTCGGCCTGCTCGGCAACGCGGCGGAAATCTACCCCGAGATGCTCGCGCGCGGCATCCGCCCCGACGCGGTGACCGACCAGACCTCGGCGCACGACCCGGCGAACGGCTACCTGCCGGCCGGCTGGACGCTGGAGGAATGGGCCGACCGGCGCGAGCGCGACCCGGCCGGCGTCGCCGATGAGGCCAAGCGGTCCATGGCGCGTCAGGTCGAGGCCATGCTCGCTTTCCACCGGGAGGGGATTCCGGTGCTCGACTACGGCAACAACATCCGCCAGATGGCGTCCGAGGCCGGGCTCAAGGACGCGTTCGACTTCCCCGGCTTCGTCCAGGCCTATGTCCGGCCGCTGTTCTGCCGCGGCAAGGGGCCGTTCCGCTGGGCCGCGCTGTCGGGCGATCCCGAGGACATCTACCGCACCGACGAGGCGGTGAAGGCGCTGCTGCCCGACGACCGGGCGCTGCACACCTGGCTCGACATGGCGCGCGAGCGGATCGCGTTCCAGGGGCTGCCGTCGCGGATCTGCTGGCTCGGTCTCGGCGACCGCGACCGGGTGGGGCTCGCCTTCAATGAGCTCGTGCGCTCGGGCGAGATCAGCGCGCCCATCGTCATCGGTCGCGACCACATGGATTCGGGCTCGGTCGCGAGCCCCAACCGCGAGACCGAGGGGATGCTCGACGGCACCGACGCGGTCGCCGACTGGGCGTTCCTCAACGCGATGCTGAACACCGCCTCCGGCGCCACCTGGGTCAGCATCCACCATGGCGGCGGGGTCGGCATGGGCTATTCGCAGCATGCCGGCATGGTGGTGCTCGCCGACGGCACCGAGGCGGCGGAGCGCAAGCTCGCCCGCGTGCTGTGGAACGACCCCGGCTCCGGCGTGATGCGCCACGCCGACGCGGGCTACGACATCGCGATCGAGACGGCGCGGAAGCACAATCTCGACCTGCCGATGCTGGAAGGGTAGGGGGCGCCCTTCGATACGCGGCTTCGCCGCTACTCAGGGTGAGGGCCTCTTACATGTTCCCTCATCCCGAGTAGGCGCGAAGCGCCGTATCGAGGGACGGTATCCCCGCCCCCCTACAGCGTCATCAGATCCTCGCCGATGACCAGCGCACCGGCGTAGTCGCGGCGGATGATCTCGCTGAGCTCGCGGGGCTCGGAGTCGGGCATCATGTGCGTCGTCACCAGCAGGCCCATGTCGGCGTCCCGCGCCACCAGCGAGAGCCGTTCGGGCGAGGTATGGGCGTGCGGGGTGTGGCTCTTGTCGATCTGCGGCGCCCGCCACTTGTCGTACTGCACGCATTCGTGGATCAGAACGTCGG